>NZ_CM174408.1:4650000-5658468 GCF_057834665.1 Pseudomonas sp. GL_135 | reverse complement strand
AAATATCCCCTAGGTTCCGAAGTCGGCGCGGCAAAAACAAGCGGCCATTGTAACCACCCGTAGCGGACTTATCCACATGAAGGTATGGCGCCGGATCATGAAACCAGACAGAAAGTCCTCAAAAGAACGACCATCAGTGGATAGTTAAGGTCTGTGGATAACCTACCCTCAGCTCGTTGCATAACCTCGGTCTGAAACCTGTGGATAATACGCCTGTGCATAAGTGCGCCGTCTATCCACAGCTTGTAGCCAGCTGTCACACACCCGCAGCACCGTTTGTGGACAGACTTTCTTTGCTCTGTACATCACGTAATACGGGGCTTGTAGGATCTTATCCACAGAAATCCTCGCCCTAAGCTTTTATAAGCTTTACAAAGAAGCTTTAAATACCTTCCTTCTTTATTTCTATATCTACGTGCCAAGAATGCACCGCCCGATCTCTCGCTGTCGATGGAATGCACTCAGGAAGTAAATGCAAGAAACATTGGTTGGAAATTGACCTGCGTGCCCGCTTTCTCTAGAATCCCCGGTCTCTTAAAACGGGGGCCATTCCGGCCCGTTGTGGACGAACCAGGTAACACGCCATGAAACGTACTTTCCAACCCAGCACTATCAAGCGCGCTCGCACCCACGGTTTCCGTGCTCGTATGGCCACCAAAAACGGTCGCGCAGTTCTGTCGCGTCGTCGCGCCAAAGGCCGTAAGCGTCTGGCAGTTTGATTAATCGGCACAGGTGGTGAGTCAGGACTTCAGTCGGGAAAAGCGTTTGCTGACACCCCGGCATTTCAAGGCAGTCTTTGACTCCCCCACCGGCAAGGTTCCGGGGAAAAATCTCCTGCTCCTTGTGCGCAACAACGACCTTGATCATCCCCGTCTCGGGCTGGTGATCGGCAAGAAGAGCGTGAAGCTCTCCGTCGAGCGCAACCGTTTGAAACGCCTGATGCGTGAGTCGTTTCGCCTTCACCAGGACAACCTGGTCGGATGGGATATCGTCGTCGTCGCACGCAAAGGCTTGGGTGACATTGAAAACCCCGAATTGATTCAGCATTTCGGCAAGCTCTGGAAACGTCTGGCGCGCAGCCGGCCCGATCCCGAACTTAAAACCGAAACTGCGGGGGTAGACAGTCCTGATGCGTAAACTGGCGCTCGTTCCGATCCAGTTTTACCGCTATGCCATCAGTCCTCTGATGGCCAGTCACTGTCGTTTCTACCCCAGTTGCTCCTGCTACGCGTACGAGGCCATTGAAAATTATGGTCTGGTGCGCGGTGGCTGGCTGACCTTACGTCGCTTAGGTCGGTGTCATCCGTGGAATCCCGGTGGTTATGACCCGGTTCCACCTGCTCCCACCTCCCGTTCCTCTTCGATGGCCGAGTAATCATGGATATTAAACGCACGATCCTGATCGTCGCCCTGGCAATCGTGACCTATGTCGGTGTCCTGAAATGGAACCAGGACTACGGTCAGGCTGCTTTGCCGACTCAGAATGTTGCTGCCAACACCAATACATCCGCTATTCCTGATGCTCCGCAAGGTTCAGCGACTGCCAATGCAGACGTTCCTAGCGCTACCGGCGAAGTGGCTGCGCCTGCGGAAATGCCGGTGGCCACCAGCAAAGATCTGATCCAGGTGAAGACAGACGTCCTCAATCTGGAAATTGATCCGGTTGGCGGCGATGTGGTGCAGCTCCGTTTGCCACTTTATCCACGCCGTCAGGATCATCCTGAGATTCCTTTCCAGCTGTTCGATAACGGCGGCGAACGGATCTTTCTTGCTCAGAGCGGTCTGACTGGCGCAAACGGCCCTGATGCCCGAGCTAGTGGTCGGCCGGTCTACTCGGCCACGCAAAAAAGCTACCAGTTGACTGATGGTCAGAACGACTTGGTTGTCGACCTGAAATTCAGCGACGGCGGCGTCAACTACATCAAGCGTTTCACGTTCAAACGCGGTCTGTATGACCTGACCGTTTCGTACGTGATTGACAACCAGAGTGCCCAGCCTTGGAACGGTAACCTGTTCGCACAGCTGAAACGTGATTCGAGCGCTGACCCATCCTCGACGACTGCCACTGGCACAGCCACCTATCTGGGTGCTGCGATGTGGACACCTTCGGAACCTTACAAAAAGGTTTCCATGAAGGACATCGACAAAGGTTCGGTGAAGGACACCGTTCAGGGTGGTTGGGTTGCCTGGTTGCAGCATTACTTCGTGACCGCCTGGATTCCGAACAAAACTGATAGCAACACCGTCACCACCCGTAAGGACAGTGCCGGCAATTACATCATCGGTTTCACAGGCCCGGCATTGACGGTCGCACCTGGCGCGAAAGCCGAGACCACTACAACGCTTTACGCCGGTCCGAAGAGTCAGGCAGTCCTGAAGGAGTTGTCCCCAGGTCTTGAATTGACGGTGGATTACGGGATTCTGTGGTTCATTGCCCAGCCTATTTTCTGGCTGCTGCAACATATCCACAGCATCGTTGGTAACTGGGGCTGGTCGATCATCTTCCTGACCATGCTAATCAAGGGGCTTTTCTTCCCTCTGTCGGCGGCCAGTTACAAGTCGATGGCACGCATGCGTGCAGTCGCTCCTCGCTTGGCCGCGTTGAAAGAGCAGCATGGCGACGATCGTCAGAAGCTTTCTCAGTCGATGATGGAGCTGTACAAGAAAGAGAAGATCAACCCGTTGGGTGGATGCTTGCCGATCCTTGTACAGATGCCGGTGTTCCTGTCGCTTTACTGGGTACTGCTTGAAAGTGTTGAAATGCGCCAGGCACCTTGGCTGCTGTGGATAACCGACCTGTCGATCAAGGACCCGTTCTTTATCCTGCCGATCATCATGGGCGCTACCATGTTTATCCAGCAGCGTTTGAACCCTACACCGCCGGATCCGATGCAGGCCAAGGTCATGAAGCTGATGCCAATCATCTTCACGTTCTTCTTCCTGTGGTTCCCGGCTGGTCTGGTGCTGTACTGGGTTGTGAACAACACCTTGTCCATCACTCAGCAGTGGTACATCACCCGTAGCATCGAAGCGAAAGCCAAGAAAGCTGAAGCCTGATCTACCCTGTTAACAAGTCATTCAAAACGCCCCCTCGTGGGGCGTTTTGCTATCCGTCGGTTGCCCAGGAGTCGGCCCATGAACGTTCTTTTTGAAACCATTGCGGCCATCGCAACGGCTCCCGGACGAGGAGGCGTAGGCATCGTCCGCATCTCTGGTCCCCAGGCCGGCAAGTGTGCAGAGGCGATTCTCGGCAAACTGCCACAACCTCGGTACGCGCATTACGGCGCCTTCAAGGGAGAAAGCGGCGTAATCATCGACGAAGGCATCGGACTCTACTTTTCCGGCCCTCACTCATTCACAGGGGAAGACGTGCTTGAACTTCAAGGGCACGGCGGGCCGGTGGTTCTGGACATGTTGCTGCAACGCTGCGTGCAGTTGGGGTGCCGTCTGGCACGGCCCGGTGAATTCAGTGAACGCGCATTTCTCAACGACAAGCTCGACCTTGCCCAAGCCGAGGCCATCGCTGACCTTATAGAAGCGAGTTCTGCACAGGCCGCACGTAACGCGTTGAGGTCACTGCAGGGTGCATTTTCCCAGCGGGTGCATGAGCTAACGGAAAAACTGATCAGCCTGCGCATTTACGTCGAAGCTGCAATCGACTTCCCGGAAGAAGAGATCGACTTTCTCGCGGACGGCCATGTGCTGTCCATGCTGGACAGTGTTCGCAGTCAGTTATCCACAGTACTCCACGAAGCCAACCAGGGCGCATTGCTCAGGGATGGCATGAACGTGGTGATTGCAGGCAGACCCAACGCCGGCAAATCCAGTCTGCTGAATGCACTCGCCGGCAAAGAGGCGGCAATTGTGACTGAGATTGCCGGAACAACGCGTGATGTTCTGCGCGAACATATCCACATTGATGGCATGCCTCTCCACGTCGTGGACACTGCCGGTCTGCGCGACACCGACGATCATGTGGAAAAAATAGGTGTGCAGCGCGCGCTTCAGGCCATAGGTCAGGCGGACCGAATTCTGCTGGTGGTGGATGCAACAGCGCCGGAGGCGCGCGATCCTTTCGCTTTATGGCCCGAGTTCCTGGATCAAAGACCTGACCCCGCCCACGTCACCTTGATTCGTAACAAGGTGGACCTGAGTAATGAACCGGTGGAACTAGTGACCAGTATCGATGGCCACGTGACCATCAACCTGAGCGCTAAGTCAGGGGGCAAGGGCGTGGAGCTTCTCAGAGAGCATCTGAAGGCGTGCATGGGGTATCAGCAAACAGCTGAAGGAAGCTTCAGTGCGCGCCGGCGCCATCTTGAAGCATTACACAAGGCAAGTGCCTCTCTTGAGCATGGTCGCTCGCAGCTGACCTTGGCAGGCGCCGGTGAGTTGCTTGCTGAAGATCTGCGCCAAGCGCAGCAGTCCTTGGGCGAAATTACCGGTGCATTCAGCTCGGACGACTTGTTGGGGCGGATTTTCTCCAGCTTCTGTATCGGCAAATAGCGCCTCCTCTGTACACAGGCAGGTCAATTTTCTCCGGATCTGCCTCTTCCCTATTCGCTATTCGCTATTCGGACTTTTCCAAACTCCTAATCGATGGCCGGAGGGGGCAGGTGCGCTTCAAATTTGACCGTTCAGCACCTGTGTGCCCAGATAAGCCTTGTGCATAACCATGGCTAAGCTCGGTTGATAAGCAAGCCTCTGAGCTGAGGATAATCAGTCCTGTGGACAACCATGCGTTTAATCCACAGGCTTAGACAGGTTATCCAAGGGGCTCTTGGCCACATGGTCACAGGCTTTTGGAGCTCTGTACATTACGTAAATAAAGGCTCTCAGAGCTTTATCCACAGAAATCAAGGTCAGTAGAAATAAACATAAAAACAAAGATCTTATAAATTTCTTTCTTTTTAATTTCTATAACCGCCATTCATCCACAGCTGGTTAGATTTTGCGCAACGGGTTTCTTAAGGGGGGGTAAGTCCCTATACTTGCCGCCATTCCTATTCCCCCCAATCAACAGGCACGAGGTGCGTGGTGGATTTCCCTTCCCGTTTTCAAGTGATCGTCATCGGCGGCGGTCATGCCGGTACCGAGGCAGCACTGGCGTCTGCACGTATGGGTGTCACCACCCTGCTGCTTACGCACAACGTGGAAACCCTCGGCCAGATGAGCTGCAACCCGGCCATTGGTGGCATCGGTAAAAGTCATCTGGTCAAAGAGATCGATGCGCTGGGCGGTGCGATGGCGACGGCTACTGACAAAAGTGGCATCCAGTTTCGCGTGCTCAACAGCCGCAAAGGCCCGGCAGTCCGGGCGACTCGTGCCCAGGCTGACCGCGTGCTGTACAAAGCCGCGGTCAGAGAAATCATCGAAAACCAGCCCAATCTGTGGATATTCCAGCAGGCATGCGACGACCTGATCGTCGAGCAGGACCAAGTACGCGGCGTCGTTACTCAGATGGGACTGCGTTTTCTGGCTGACTCCGTGGTTTTGACCACGGGCACTTTTCTGGGCGGACTTATCCACATCGGTCTGCAGAACTATTCGGGCGGTCGCGCCGGTGATCCGCCGTCGATCGCGCTTGCACGCAGGCTCCGTGAGCTTCCGTTGAGAGTGGGCCGACTGAAAACGGGTACACCTCCGCGCATTGACGGCCGATCTGTGGATTTCTCGGTGATGACCGAACAACCGGGCGATACGCCGATCCCGGTGATGTCGTTCATGGGTTCAAAGGCTCAACACCCGAGCCAGGTCAGTTGCTGGATTACCCACACCAATGCCCAGACCCACGAAATCATCGCGGCCAATCTGGATCGGTCGCCGATGTACTCCGCTGCCGGGGAGATCGAAGGGGTCGGGCCGCGCTATTGCCCGTCGATCGAAGACAAGATCCATCGCTTCGCCGACAAGGAAAGCCATCAGGTGTTTATCGAACCGGAAGGTTTGACGACCCATGAGCTTTATCCGAACGGCATATCGACCTCGCTGCCGTTCGACGTACAGCTGCAAATCGTGCGGTCCATTCGCGGAATGGAAAACGCCCACATCGTGAGGCCTGGCTATGCCATCGAGTACGACTACTTCGATCCGCGCGACCTGAAGTACAGCCTCGAAACCAAGGTTATCAGTGGGTTGTTTTTCGCAGGGCAGATCAACGGCACAACCGGTTACGAAGAGGCCGGTGCCCAAGGTTTACTCGCTGGCGCGAACGCAGCGCTTCGGGCTCAAGGCAAGGACAGCTGGTGTCCCCGTCGCGATGAGGCTTACATCGGCGTGCTGGTGGATGACCTCATTACGTTGGGGACCCAGGAGCCGTACCGGATGTTCACCTCGCGTGCCGAGTACCGCTTGATTTTGCGTGAAGACAACGCGGACTTGCGTTTGACCGAACAGGGTCGGGCGCTCGGGTTGGTAGACGATGCCCGCTGGGCGGCGTTCTGTGCCAAGCGTGAAGGCATCGAGCTGGAAGAACAGCGCCTGAAATCCACCTGGATTCGTCCGGGTACCGAGCAGGGCGATGCGGTCTCGGCGCACTTCGGCACCCCGTTGACCCACGAATACAATCTGCTGAATCTGCTGAGCCGTCCGGAAGTGGACTACGCCAGTCTGGTTGCTCTGACCGGCCACGGCTCGCTTGACCCACAGGTCGCCGAGCAGGTCGAAATCAAGACCAAATACGCTGGCTACATCGACCGTCAGCAGGATGAAATCGCTCGTCTGCGTGCCAGCGAAAACACACGGCTCCCTGTGGATATCGATTACACCGGAATTTCCGGTCTGTCCAAGGAAATCCAGAGCAAGCTGGGGATAACTCGTCCTGAAACCCTTGGTCAGGCCTCGCGGATTCCCGGCGTCACGCCAGCGGCGATTTCTTTGTTGATGATTCATCTGAAAAAACGCGGCGCGGGCCGTCAGTTGGAGCAAAGCGCTTGAGTTCGATGGTTACCCCGCAGCATGCAGAAGAACTGACCCTTGGCGCTCGACAGCTCGGCGTTGAGTTGAGTGAGAGCCAACACAGCCAGTTGCTGGCGTACCTGGCTTTGCTGATCAAGTGGAACAAGGCCTACAACCTGACTGCTGTTCGTGATCCGGATGAGATGGTGTCTCGCCATCTGCTGGACAGCTTGAGCGTGGTGCGTTTCATCGAGGGTGAGCGTCAGCTGGATGTCGGCAGCGGCGGCGGAATGCCTGGCATCCCATTGGCCATCCTGTTTCCGGACATGAAAGTCACGGTGCTCGACAGCAATGGCAAGAAGACCCGGTTTCTGACCCAGGTAAAACTTGAGCTTGCACTCGCCAATCTGGAAGTTATCCACAGCCGTGCCGAAGCATTCCAGCCCGCGCTGCCGTTCAACGGCATCATTTCCCGCGCCTTCAGCAGTCTGGAAGACTTTACCCAGTGGACTCGACACATGGGCGACGGCGAAACGCGCTGGTTGGCAATGAAGGGTCTGCATCCAGTGGATGAACTGGTAGCATTGCCCGCAGATTTTTATCTGGAAAGCGCGCAAGCCTTGGCCGTACCCGGTTGCCAAGGTCAACGGCATCTGCTGATACTGCGCCGCACGGCATGACAGGGAACACACGCAAGAATGGCTAAGGTATTCGCGATAGCGAACCAAAAAGGGGGTGTGGGTAAAACCACAACCTGTATCAACCTCGCGGCTTCGCTGGTGGCTACCAAGCGTCGGGTGCTGTTGATCGATCTCGATCCGCAAGGCAATGCCACCATGGGCAGTGGTGTGGATAAGCATGCGCTTGAGCACTCGGTCTACGATTTGCTGATCGGCGAGTGCGACCTGAATCAGGCCATGCACTTTTCCGAACACGGCGGCTATCAGCTGCTGCCGGCAAACCGTGATCTGACGGCTGCCGAGGTGGTCCTGCTTGAAATGCAGATGAAGGAATCGCGTCTGCGAACAGCACTGGCGCCCATCCGCGAAAATTACGATTACATCCTCATCGATTGCCCTCCATCGCTTTCGATGTTGACGCTCAACGCGCTGGTCGCGGCCGATGGCGTGATTATCCCCATGCAGTGCGAGTACTTTGCGCTCGAAGGTCTGAGTGACCTTGTGGATAACATCAAGCGCATCGGTGAATTGCTCAATCCCCAACTCAAGATCGAGGGTTTGCTGCGGACCATGTATGACCCGCGGCTTAGCCTGATCAACGATGTTTCGGCGCAGCTCAAAGAGCATTTCGGCGAGCAGCTGTACGACACCGTGATTCCGCGCAATATTCGTCTGGCCGAGGCGCCCAGCTTCGGCATGCCGGCGTTGGCGTACGACAAGACTTCTCGCGGCGCGCTGGCTTACCTGGCGCTTGCGGGCGAGATGGTTCGTCGCCAACGTCGCGGCAGTCGCACTGCGGCTCAGCCCACTTAAGGAAATTCCATGGCCGTCAAGAAACGTGGACTCGGACGTGGGCTGGACGCACTGCTGAGCAGCCCCACCGTCACCGCACTGGAAGAACAGGCGGTGAAGGCGACTGAGCGCGAGCTTCAACACATTCCACTGGACCTGATTCAGCGAGGCAAATACCAGCCGCGTCGTGATATGGATCCCCAGGCGCTGGAAGAACTGGCGAACTCGATCAAGGCGCAAGGGGTCATGCAGCCGATCGTGGTCCGCCCAATTGCCGACAACCGCTTCGAGATCATCGCGGGGGAGCGCCGCTGGCGCGCCAGCCAGCAGGCAGGGATTGAGACGATCCCTGCCATGGTGCGTGACGTCCCGGATGAAGCCGCGATCGCGATGGCGCTGATCGAGAACATCCAGCGCGAAGACCTGAATCCGATCGAGGAGGCGATTGCCCTGCAGCGTCTGCAGCAGGAATTTCAGCTGACCCAGCAGCAAGTGGCCGAAGCGGTAGGCAAGTCGCGAGTCAGCGTCGCCAATTTGCTGCGACTGATCGCATTGCCGGAAGTGATCAAGACCATGCTCTCCCATGGTGATCTGGAGATGGGCCATGCCCGGGCCCTACTGGGGCTGCCTGAAGATCAGCAGGTTGAAGGGGCGCGACATGTTGTCGCACGTGGTCTGACCGTGCGCCAGACTGAAGCACTGGTTCGCCAGTGGCTGAGCGGCAAACAGGAGGCTGCCGAACCGGTGAAGGCTGATCCTGACATCACACGTCTCGAGCAGCGCCTGGCCGAGCGGCTGGGCTCCGCGGTGCAAATCCGGCATGGACAGAAGGGCAAAGGTCAGTTGGTTATTCGTTATAACTCGTTGGACGAGCTACAGGGTGTGCTCGCTCACATTCGCTGAAACAAATCATGCGTAGCGCGTAGTCGGAAATCACTACCTGGCAGTTGAATAGGGGCTGAACCGCCCCTATACTCTGCGCGCATTTTGTCGGCACAATTTATGCCAAGTTATTGATTTTGGCGGCCGGCTTACGAGGAGCCCATGTGATGGAGACACGCACGCCAAACCGCTTGCCGTTCCATCGCCTGGCTGTTTTCCCGATCTTGCTGGCTCAGTTGATTGTCCTCCTGGGGGCAGCGCTGGCGCTTTGGCAGTGGCACGGCGTCGTAGCCGGGTATTCGGGACTTTGCGGTGGCCTGATAGCCTGGCTGCCGAATGTGTATTTCGCTCATAAGGCATTCCGGTACTCCGGGGCCAGGGCAGCGCAGGCCATCGTTCGGTCGTTCTACGCCGGCGAGGCAGGCAAGTTGATTTTTACGGCAGTGCTCTTTGCACTGACGTTTGCAGGAGTAAAGCCGCTGGCTCCGCTGGCGGTTTTTGGCGTTTTCATACTGACCCAGCTGGTCAGTTGGTTTGCGCCCCTGCTATTGAGAACAAGACTTTCGAGACCTTAGGGCGTTTGAGGCAACCATGGCAGAGCAAACAGCTTCGGGCTATATCCAGCACCACTTGCAGAACTTGACCTTCGGTCATTTGCCAGACGGCAGTTGGGGCTTCGCGCATTCCGCAGCGGAAGCAAAAGAAATGGGCTTTTGGGCTTTCCACGTCGACACCCTCGGCTGGTCGGTCGCATTGGGTCTGATTTTCGTCCTCATCTTCCGCATGGCCGCAAAAAAGGCGACTTCCGGTCAGCCGGGCGCCCTGCAGAACTTCGTTGAAGTGCTCGTCGAGTTCGTTGACGGCAGTGTCCGGGACAGCTTCCATGGCCGTAGCGCCGTGATCGCTCCTCTGGCATTGACCATCTTCGCCTGGGTGTTCCTTATGAACGCGGTCGACTTGATTCCTGTCGACTGGATCCCGCAGCTGGCGATCATGATCACCGGTGATCACCACATTCCTTTCCGCGCCGTATCGACCACCGATCCGAACGCGACGCTGGGCATGGCACTGTCTGTCTTTGCCCTGATCATTTTCTACAGCATCAAGATTAAGGGTATCGGCGGCTTCATCGGCGAATTGACCCTGCACCCGTTCGGCAGCAAGAACATTTTCGTTCAAGCGCTGTTGATTCCGGTGAACTTCCTGCTTGAATTCGTGACTCTGGTGGCCAAGCCCATCTCCCTGGCACTGCGACTGTTCGGCAACATGTATGCGGGTGAACTGGTGTTCATTCTGATCGCGGTCATGTTCGGCAGCGGCCTGCTGTGGCTCAGCGGTCTGGGCGTGGTCCTGCAATGGGCGTGGGCTGTATTCCACATCCTGATCATCACCCTGCAAGCGTTCATCTTCATGATGCTGACCATCGTTTACCTGTCGATGGCTCACGAAGATAACCATTGAGACCCGCCTGGCGAGTCTGATGATCCCCTTGCTTCGGTGAGGGGGTGCCCGCGAGGGCTTGATGTAAGAAACGATTTTGCTTTACCGCTTTAATCTAAGAAAACCTAACCAATACGACGTAAAAGTCGGGAGGAAAGATGGAAACTGTAGTTGGTCTAACTGCTATCGCTGTTGCACTGCTGATCGGCCTGGGCGCACTGGGTACTGCAATCGGTTTCGGCCTGCTGGGCGGTAAGTTCCTGGAAGGCGCTGCGCGTCAACCGGAAATGGTTCCAATGCTGCAAGTTAAAATGTTCATCGTGGCTGGTCTGCTCGACGCCGTGACCATGATCGGTGTTGGTATCGCTCTGTTCTTCACTTTTGCGAACCCCTTCGTTGGTCAACTCGCTGGCTGATCACTCGAATTTTCGAGCTGATTGGTGTGATGGACAACGAACGAGCGAGGTGTTGGCGTGAACATTAATGCAACCCTGATTGGCCAGTCCGTTGCGTTCTTCATTTTTGTGCTGTTCTGCATGAAGTTCGTGTGGCCTCCGGTCATCGCGGCTTTGCACGAACGTCAGAAGAAGATTGCGGATGGACTGGACGCTGCTACACGAGCAGCTCGCGACTTGGAGCTGGCCCAAGATAAAGTGGGTCAGCAACTGCGCGAAGCTAAGGCTCAAGCAGCTGAGATCATTGAGCAAGCCAAGAAACGCGGTACCCAGATTGTCGACGAAGCCCGTGAACAGGCTCGCGTTGAAGCTGACCGCATCAAGGCTCAGGCTCAGGCCGAGATCGAACAGGAACTGAACGGCGTCAAAGACGCGCTGCGCGCCCAATTGGGTAGCCTGGCAGTCAACGGCGCAGAGAA
This sequence comes from Pseudomonas sp. GL_135, assembly GCF_057834665.1. Classification (NCBI taxonomy): domain Bacteria; kingdom Pseudomonadati; phylum Pseudomonadota; class Gammaproteobacteria; order Pseudomonadales; family Pseudomonadaceae; genus Pseudomonas; species Pseudomonas sp. GL_135. Next base: position 5,646,903 of record NZ_CM174408.1, on the reverse strand, counting down.
GATCCTGGGTGCCACAATCGATCAAAACGCGCACGCGGAGCTGGTAAACAAACTGGCTGCTGAAATTTAAGCGAGGGCGATCATGGCAGAACTGACCACGTTGGCCCGACCTTACGCTAAGGCAGCCTTCGAGCATGCACAGGCGCACCAGCAACTGGCCAATTGGTCAGCCATGCTCGGCCTGGCTGCTGCAGTGTCGCAAGACGATACAATGCAGCGCATGCTCAAGGCCCCGCGACTGACGAGCGCAGACAAGGCCGCCACTTTTATTGAAGTGTGCGGCGACAAGTTCGATGCCAAGGCACAGAATTTCATTCACGTCGTTGCTGAAAACGACCGTCTCCAGCTTCTGCCGGAGATCTCCGAACTGTTCGAGCTTTACAAGGCCGAGCAGGAAAAATCGGTAGATGTGGATGTGACCAGTGCTTTTGCATTGAACCAAGAACAGCAAGACAAACTCGCCAAGGTTCTCAGTGCACGGCTCGGCCGGGAAGTGCGCCTGCACGCTGCGGAGGATGCCGCCCTCATAGGTGGTGTCATCATCCGCGCCGGCGACCTGGTTATCGATGGCTCAGTTCGCGGCAAACTCGCGCAACTAGCCGAAGCATTGAAATCTTGAGTTTGAAGGGGCAGCAGAGCAATGCAGCAACTCAATCCTTCCGAAATAAGTGAAATCATCAAGGGCCGCATCGAGAACCTCGATGTAGCCTCCCAAGCCCGAAACGAAGGCACAGTCGTCAGCGTGTCTGACGGTATCGTGCGGATTCACGGTCTCGCCGACGCTATGTACGGCGAAATGATCGAGTTCCCGGGCGGCGTTTACGGTATGGCACTGAACCTGGAGCAAGACTCCGTGGGTGCTGTCGTACTGGGCGCTTACACCTCTCTGGCTGAAGGCATGAGCGCCAAGTGCACCGGCCGCATCCTCGAAGTTCCGGTTGGTAAGGAACTTTTGGGTCGCGTAGTCGACGCACTGGGTAACCCTGTCGACGGCAAAGGTCCGCTGAACAACACCGAGACCGACGCGGTCGAGAAAGTTGCTCCAGGCGTGATCTGGCGTAAGTCGGTAGACCAGCCTGTACAGACTGGCTACAAGGCTGTCGACGCGATGATCCCTGTCGGCCGTGGCCAGCGCGAGTTGATCATCGGTGACCGTCAGATCGGTAAAACCGCTCTGGCGATCGACGCGATCATCAACCAGAAGAACAGCGGTATTTTCTGCGTCTACGTTGCAATCGGTCAGAAGCAATCGACCATCGCCAACGTTGTTCGCAAGCTGGAAGAAAACGGCGCTCTGGCCAACACGATCATCGTGGCGGCCAGTGCTTCGGAATCCCCTGCGCTGCAATTCCTGGCTCCGTATGCCGGTTGCACCATGGGCGAATACTTCCGCGATCGCGGTGAAGACGCACTGATCGTTTATGACGATCTCTCCAAGCAGGCTGTGGCTTATCGCCAGATTTCCCTGCTGCTGCGTCGTCCACCAGGCCGTGAAGCTTACCCAGGCGACGTGTTCTATCTCCACTCCCGTCTGCTGGAGCGTGCATCCCGCGTTTCGGAAGAGTACGTAGAGAAGTTCACCAATGGGGCAGTGACCGGCAAAACCGGCTCCCTGACCGCATTGCCGATCATCGAAACCCAGGCTGGCGACGTTTCCGCGTTCGTTCCGACCAACGTGATTTCCATCACTGACGGTCAGATCTTCTTGGAATCGGCCATGTTCAACTCCGGCATCCGTCCGGCAGTGAACGCCGGTGTTTCGGTATCCCGTGTGGGTGGTGCCGCTCAGACCAAGATCATCAAGAAGCTCTCCGGTGGTATCCGTACCGCTCTGGCTCAGTACCGTGAGCTGGCAGCATTTGCCCAGTTCGCTTCTGACCTGGACGAAGCGACCCGTAAGCAACTTGAGCATGGTCAGCGCGTTACCGAGCTGATGAAGCAGAAGCAATATGCGCCAATGTCGATTGCTGACATGTCGCTGTCGCTGTATGCCGCTGAGCGTGGGTTCCTGACTGACGTCGAAATCGCCAAGGTTGGCAGCTTTGAACAAGCGCTGATTGCTTACTTCAACCGAGATCACGCCGATTTGATGGCGAAGATCAACGTGAAGGGTGACTTCAATGACGAAATCGATTCTGGCCTGAAAGCCGGCATCGAGAAGTTCAAGGCCACCCAAACCTGGTAAGCCGCAGCGGGAGCCGCGAGGCTCCCGCTTGCTAACCTGATAGGTGTTACATGGCAGGCGCAAAAGAGATTCGCAGCAAGATTGCGAGCATCAAAAGCACGCAAAAGATCACCAGCGCCATGGAAAAAGTGGCGGTCAGTAAAATGCGCAAGGCTCAAATGCGCATGGCTGCTAGCCGTCCTTACGCGGAGCGCATCCGCCAGGTGATTGGTCATCTCGCCAACGCTAACCCGGAATACCGTCATCCCTTCATGATCGAACGCGAAGTAAAGCGCGTCGGTTACGTAGTGGTGAGCAGTGACCGTGGTCTGTGTGGTGGCTTGAATACCAACCTGTTCAAGGCTTTGGTCAAGGACATGGCGAAGAACCGTGAAAACGGCGTAGAGATCGATCTGTGCGTGGTCGGCAGCAAAGGTGCGGCGTTTTTCCGCAACTTCGGCGGTAACGTCGTCGCTGCGATCAGCCACTTGGGCGAAGAGCCGTCGATCAACGATTTGATCGGCAGCGTCAAGGTGATGCTGGATGCCTATCTGGAGGGCCGTATTGATCGCCTGTCCGTGGTGTCCAACAAGTTCATCAACACCATGACTCAGCAGCCAACGGTCGAGCAGTTGATTCCGTTGGTCGCGACCCAGGATCAAGAACTCAAGCACCACTGGGATTACCTGTACGAACCCGACGCCAAAGAGCTGCTGGACGGCTTGATGGTCCGTTACGTGGAGTCGCAGGTCTATCAGGCGGTGGTCGAGAACAACGCGGCTGAACAGGCTGCGCGGATGATCGCGATGAAGAACGCCACTGACAACGCCGGTGACCTGATCAGCGATTTGCAGCTGATCTACAACAAGGCGCGTCAGGCAGCGATCACCCAAGAGATCTCGGAAATCGTCGGCGGCGCTGCCGCGGTTTAACGGTTCAAATATTCAGAGGATCCAGCTAATGAGTAGCGGACGTATCGTTCAAATCATCGGCGCCGTGATCGACGTGGAATTTCCACGCGACAGCGTACCGAGCATCTACAACGCGCTGAAAGTACAAGGCGCGGAAACTACTCTGGAAGTTCAGCAGCAGCTGGGCGACGGCGTAGTTCGTACCATTGCGATGGGTTCCACCGAAGGCTTGAAGCGCGGTCTGGACGTAATCGACAGCGGCGCAGCCATCTCCGTACCGGTCGGTAAAGCGACACTGGGCCGGATCATGGACGTACTGGGCAACCCGATCGACGAAGCGGGCCCGATCGAAACTGAAGAGCGCTGGGGCATTCACCGTCCTGCGCCTTCGTTCGCTGATCAGGCTGGCGGCAACGACCTCCTGGAAACCGGCATCAAGGTCATCGACCTGGTTTGCCCGTTTGCCAAGGGCGGTAAAGTTGGTCTGTTCGGTGGTGCCGGTGTCGGCAAGACCGTAAACATGATGGAACTGATCCGTAACATCGCCATCGAGCACAGCGGTTACTCCGTGTTCGCCGGTGTGGGCGAGCGTACCCGTGAGGGTAACGACTTCTACCACGAGATGAAGGACTCCAACGTTCTGGACAAAGTAGCGCTGGTTTACGGTCAGATGAACGAGCCGCCGGGTAACCGTCTGCGCGTCGCTCTGACTGGCCTGACCATGGCTGAGAAGTTCCGTGACGAAGGTAACGACGTTCTGTTGTTCGTTGACAACATCTACCGTTACACACTGGCCGGTACTGAAGTATCCGCACTGCTGGGCCGTATGCCTTCTGCAGTAGGTTACCAGCCGACGCTCGCTGAAGAGATGGGCGTGCTGCAAGAGCGCATCACTTCGACCAAGGAAGGCTCGATCACTTCCATTCAGGCGGTATACGTACCGGCGGATGACTTGACCGACCCGTCGCCAGCCACAACGTTTGCTCACCTGGACGCCACCGTCGTTCTGTCCCGTGACATCGCTTCCCTGGGTATCTACCCAGCGGTCGATCCACTGGATTCGACTTCGCGCCAGCTGGACCCGAACGTTATTGGCCAGGACCATTACGACACCGCTCGCGGCGTTCAGTATGTTCTGCAGCGCTACAAAGAGCTGAAAGACATCATCGCGATCCTGGGTATGGACGAGCTGTCGGAAACCGACAAGCAGTTGGTATCCCGCGCTCGTAAGATTCAGCGCTTCCTGTCGCAGCCGTTCTTCGTGGCTGAAGTCTTCACTGGTGCCTCGGGTAAATACGTTTCCCTGAAAGACACCATTGCTGGCTTCAAAGGCATCCTCGCCGGTGACTACGACCATTTGCCTGAACAGGCGTTCTACATGGTCGGCGGCATCGAAGAAGCGATCGAGAAAGCCAAGAAACTGTAATCCAGGCGCCCGGTGACGGGCGCTAATCAGGTTGAGGCAGGCAAATGGCTATGACAGTCCATTGCGATATCGTCAGCGCGGAAGGAGAGATTTTCTCCGGTCTGGTCGAGATGGTGATTGCACACGGTAACCTGGGTGATATCGGTATTGCTCCAGGTCACGCACCGTTGATCACCGATTTGAAGCCAGGTCCGATCCGCCTGATCAAGCAGGGTGGCGAAGCCGAGGTGTTTTACATCTCCGGTGGTTTCCTTGAGGTTCAACCGAACATGGTCAAAGTGCTTGCCGATACCGTGCAACGCGCTGCCGATCTGGACGAAGCCTCAGCTCAGGAAGCCGTAAAGGCTGCCGAGCGTGCTCTGAATGAAAAAGGCGCAGATTTCGATTACGGATCTGCTGCTGCACGTCTGGCGGAGGCCGCAGCTCAGCTGCGCACCGTTCAGCAAATTCGCAAGAAGTTCGGCGGCTAACCCCGGCGACTCGTTGCGCGATTGAGTAAAAGGGTAGCCTCGGCTACCCTTTTTCTTTTTTCGGCTTTATCGCCTGAATCATCAGCCCGGCTAATGTGGCTGCTCGTCTGGAATCCTTTCATGTCTCTCGATATCGTCATTCTCGCCGCGGGTCAGGGCACTCGCATGCGTTCCGCTCTGCCCAAGGTGTTGCATCCTGTAGCCGGTAACTCGATGCTTGGCCATGTTATCCACAGCGCACGCCAGCTTTCTCCCGAAGGCATTCACGTCGTCATCGGCCATGGCGCAGAGCGGGTCCGAGAGCAACTGGCGGGCGATGATCTGAATTTCGTGCTTCAAGAGAAACAATTGGGCACTGGCCACGCCGTCGCTCAAGCGTTGCCCGCGCTGAAGGCTGAGACGGTGCTCATTCTTTATGGCGACGTCCCGCTCATACAGGTAGAGACCCTGCACCGCCTCCTTGCGCTGGTAAATGATCAGCAGTTGGGTCTGCTGACGGTCACGCTGGAAGACCCGACCGGTTATGGGCGCATCGTCCGTGACGCGCAGCATCGCGTCAGCGCTATCGTCGAGCACAAGGATGCAACCGAAGCGCAGAAGGCTATCAAGGAAGGTAATACCGGAATCCTCGCGGTACCGGGCAAGCGCCTCGCCGACTGGCTAGGTCGCCTCTCCAATGAAAACGCCCAGGGTGAGTATTACCTCACTGACGTGATTGCCATGGCTGTAAACGATGGCTTGGTGGTCGCCACCGCACAGCCCGACGATGCCATGGAAGTGCAGGGCGCCAATGACCGTAAACAACTTGCCGAACTCGAGCGTCATTACCAGCAGCGCGAAGCACGCCGACTCATGGCATTGGGCGTCACGCTGCGCGACCCGGCGCGCTTCGACGTTCGTGGTGACGTCACTGTTGGCCGCGACGTGATGATCGACGTCAACGTCATCCTCGAAGGGCGAGTCGTCATCGAAGACGACGTCTTGATCGGGCCGAATTGCGTGATCAAGGACAGCACCTTGCGCAAGGGCGCAGTTATCAAGGCGAATAGTCACCTCGAAGGCGCGATTGTGGGCGAAGGCGCGGATGCAGGGCCTTTCGCTCGTCTGCGCCCGGGCAGTGTGCTCGACGCTCGCGCTCATGTGGGTAACTTCGTTGAACTGAAGAATGCTCATCTCGGCGAGGGCGCCAAGGCAGGTCATCTGACCTACCTGGGTGACGCAGTCATCGGCGCGCGCACCAACATTGGCGCTGGCACCATTACGTGCAACTACGATGGCGCCAACAAGCACAAGACGGTGATGGGCGAAGACGTCTTCATCGGCTCGAACAACTCGCTGGTCGCCCCTGTGCATATCGCGTCGGGCGCTAGCACTGCCGCGGGTTCTACCATCAATCAGGATGTACCGGCTGAACAGCTTGCGGTCGCCCGAGCGCGTCAACGCAACATCGAAGGCTGGAAGCGACCGGTAAAAATCAAGAAAGACTAAGTTATCCACAGTGCCTTCGGCTGTTTGCAAAACAGGCAGCCGATGCCGGCCTCTGAGCGGCAACTGTACGAAAAAATCCTCTATTCCTTCTCACGACACCCATTTCCCCTTGACGTATATCTTTCGATGAGCTTTCATTGCGTTCGTTAACTTTCGAATCGAAACTTAAGATCACCATGTCGAAACGTAATACGCCTCAACGCCGCCACAACATTCTTGCTTTGCTCAATGAGCAGGGCGAGGTAAGTGTGGACGAGTTGGCCAAGCGCTTTGAGACTTCCGAGGTGACGGTCCGTAAGGATCTGGCTGCGCTTGAAAGCAATGGGCTGCTGCTTCGTCGTTACGGCGGCGCCATCCCCATGCCCCAGGAATTAATTGGCGAGCCCGGCCAGCCCGTTTCCAGGTTCAAACAGGCCATTGCGCGCGCTGCTGTTGCCCGCATCCGGGAACATGCACGGATTATCATCGACAGCGGCAGCACAACGGCTGCGATGATTCCAGAGCTGGGCTTGCAGCCGGGCCTCGTGGTGATGACAAATTCCCTGCATGTCGCCAACGCGCTGGGTGAACTGGAGCACGAACCGGTCCTGCTCATGACGGGCGGGACGTGGGACCCGCATTCAGAATCGTTTCAGGGCCAGGTGGCGGAGCAGGTGCTGCGTTCCTACGACTTCGATCAGCTGTTCATCGGCGCCGACGGCATTGATCTGACCCGCGGTACAACCACATTCAACGAACTGCTTGGCCTCAGCCGGGTGATGGCCGAAGTCGCCCGGGAAGTGATCGTGATGGTCGAGGCCGACAAGGTCGGTCGCAAGATTCCCAATCTGGAGCTGCCCTGGAGCAGCGTCCATACCCTCATTACCGATGACCGCCTGCCTCAAGAGGCACGCGAACAAATTCAGGCTCGCGGCGTAACTTTGATTTGCGCTGCTGTTTCCTAGGAGAAGACCATGTGTGGAATTGTCGGCGCTGTCGCTGAACGGAATATCACTGCCATCCTGCTGGAGGGCCTCAAGCGCCTGGAATACCGGGGCTATGACAGCGCCGGCGTGGCGGTATTCAACAACGCCGGCGTGCTCGAGCGTCGTCGTCGGGTCGGCAAGGTCAACGAACTGGAGCGCGCACTCGCCGGCGAACCGGTCACAGGCCGCCTCGGCATTGCCCACACCCGTTGGGCAACGCACGGTGCACCGTTGGAGCACAACGCCCACCCGCACTTCTCCAACGAGCAACTGGCGGTGGTGCACAACGGCATCATCGAAAACCATGAGCCGCTTCGCGAGCGTTTGAAGGGCTTGGGTTATGTGTTTACGTCTGACACGGACACCGAAGTCATAGTCCACCTGCTGCACCATAAACTGCAGGACACACCCGATCTGGCCGCTGCCCTGAAGGCGACGGTCAAGGAACTGCACGGTGCTTATGGCCTGGCGGTAATCAGTGCAAAACAGCCGGATCGCCTGATTGCCGCTCGCAGTGGCAGCCCTCTGGTTGTGGGTCTGGGCCTTGGGGAAAACTTTCTCGCCTCCGATCAACTGGCCTTGCGTCAGGTGACGGACCGCTTCATGTATTTGGAAGAGGGCGACATCGCCGAGATCCGTCGCGACAGCGTGCAGATCTGGGACGCATCCGGCCTCCCTGTCGAGCGTGAGATTGTTCAGTACCACGAGGGCGCAGAAGCGGCGGACAAAGGCGAGTACCGCCACTTCATGCTCAAGGAAATCCACGAGCAGCCAAAAGTCGTGCAGCGCACCCTCGAAGGCCGCCTCGGTCAGCAGCAGGTTTTGGTGCAGGCCTTCGGACCGCAAGCGGCGGAGCTGTTCGCCAAAGTACGCAACGTGCAGATCGTCGCCTGCGGCACCAGCTATCACGCCGGCATGGTCGCGCGTTACTGGCTCGAAGGCTTGGCCGGCATTCCGTGCCAGGTCGAAGTCGCCAGCGAATTCCGCTACCGCAAGGTCGTGGTCCAGCCGGACACGCTGTTCGTTTCGATCTCCCAGTCCGGCGAGACGGCCGACACCCTTGCCGCGCTGCGCAATGCCAAGGAACTGGGTTTCCTTGCCAGCCTGGCGATCTGCAACGTAGGCATCAGTTCGCTGGTGCGTGAATCCGATCTGACCCTGCTCACGCAGGCCGGCCCGGAAATCGGAGTCGCGTCGACCAAGGCGTTTACCACGCAGCTGGTCGCACTGATGCTCCTGACGCTGTCACTGGGGCAGGTCAAGGGCACGCTGGGCGCTGGCGTGGAAGCAGAACTGGTTGAAGAGTTGCGCCGCCTGCCGACCCGCCTGGGTGAAGCGCTGGCCATGGACACGACGGTGGAGAAAATTGCCGAACTGTTCGCCGAGAAGAATCACACCCTGTTCCTGGGTCGTGGCGCGCAATTCCCGGTGGCGATGGAAGGGGCGTTGAAGCTCAAGGAGATCTCCTACATTCACGCCGAAGCCTATCCGGCCGGAGAACTGAAACACGGCCCGTTGGCACTGGTGGACAGTGACATGCCTGTTGTCACCGTGGCACCTAACAACGAGCTGCTGGAGAAGCTGAAATCCAACCTGCAGGAAGTGCGCGCACGGGGCGGCGAGCTGATCGTCTTCGCTGACGAACAGGCTGGACTGGTGAACGGGGAGGGCACTCATGTGGTTTCCATGCCCCATATCCTCGATGCACTGACGCCGATTCTCTACACCATCCCGCTGCAACTGCTTTCGTATTACGTGGCAGTGCTGAAGGGTACGGATGTGGATCAGCCGCGTAATTTGGCGAAGTCTGTGACGGTGGAATAAGTTATCCACAGGGCGTTGGCCAATCTCGCCACTGTCCCAGCGAATTAGGGAATCGAAGCCCTCGACGCGTTAAGCCTAAAGCTCACTCCGGTGAGCTTTAGGCCATTTAAAGCGCAGTTAAGTGCGCGTTATCCTGCCGGTGAGATAAGCACAGATCTCAGGGCGTTATCGACTTTCTAAATTAGCGCGGCAATTTGATAATTGGGATCCACTTCACAAAGACCGCGCGAACTTTTCTGCATTCCTCATCACTAAGGTATCTCGGCCACGGCTGATGGCTAATTAACAGCATCTCGATGAGCCTCGCCGACCTGCTACTAAACGCTTGCCGCTCGTCGGACCACCAGTCTTGTAACAGGCTGCAACTCTTTCTCGGTGCCTTATTTTATTGCCCATCAAGGGTTTGCAGATTTTTCACGCGCGAATGCCCACCTGATCCAACGCTTTGGATCAACGGGATTCGATGGTAATTTGCCGCCCCTTGATTTTTCGACGGATCGAACATGCCCTTCTCATTGCCACGGATTCGGTTGTTGCTTTGCACTTTTCTGCTCGCGTGTGTGAGCCTGAACAGCGCCACCGCCGCCCCAACGCCCGGCGATCAGGACCTGATCCGCGACCGGCAGAACCGCTTGCTCGAAGAGCAGAGTCGCCGCCTGCAGGAGCTTCAGGACTTGCCCGGCAAGCAGACCAAGCCCGAGGCCCCGGCCACGCCGGCCGATAATCGTTGCTTCCCGATCCAAGACATCGAACTCAAGGGTGCCGACAGCCTGTCCGCCGCCGACCGCACGCGTCTGCTCAAACCCTACATCGGCCAATGCCTGGGCGTAACGCAGCTTAATGAGCTGCTCAAGGTCATCACCGACTACTACATCGACAAGGGCCGCGTCACAAGCCGTGCCTACTTGCCGCAACAAGACCTCTCCAGCGGTCACCTGCAGGTGCTGGTGGTCGAAGGCAAACTCGAAGCGTTGAAAGCCGCCGAGGGCAGCACTGTGACCGACCGCGAACTGGCCATGGCCTTTCCCGGCAAGGTCGGCGAGGCGCTCAACCTGCGCGAGATCGAGCAACTCGTGGACCAGCTCAACCGATTGCCCTCCAGGCAGGCGCAAATGCGACTGACCCCGGGCCAGCAGATCGGCGGCAGTGAAGTGGTGGTCAACAACGTCCCGCAAAAACCTTGGCGCGCCAGCCTGTCGCGCAATAACGACGGCCAGGAAAGCACCGGTGAACAGCAATGGGACGCGGGCCTGGAATGGGACAGTCCGCTGGGCCTGAGCGATCAATTGATACTGCGCAGCGGCCACGACGCTGTCAGCGACCACCAGAAAACCTCGAAAAACAACATGCTGTATTACAACGTGCCTTGGGGCTGGTGGAACTTCAGCTACACGTACAGCGAAAGCGACTATCGCACCTACGGCGAGACCGACAGCAGCAAATTCAAGCTCAATGGCGACAACGAGAACCACCAACTGCGCGCCGAGCGGGTGATCCATCGCGACGACGTGAGCAAGACCTCGGTGAACGTTGGCCTGGCCCATCTGCGTACCAACAACTACGTCCTCGACGTGCGCACGGAGCCGAGCAGTAACCGCCTCAGCGAACTCCAGCTCGGCCTCAACCACGGTCGGCGCATCGGCAATGCGTTCGTCAACCTTGACCTCGGCATGCAGAACGGCATCGGCTTGCTCGATGCCCAGTCTGAAGAAGAACGCGATGAGTTCGGCAACCGACAGGCCAATTCGCGCTACCGCAAATACACCGCCACCGTCAGTTACCTGCAGCCGTTCACGCTGTGGGGCGAGTCTTTCAGCTTTTCCAGCCTGGCCACCGGTCAGCGCAGTGAAGACATTCTCTTCAGCCCGCAGCGCATTAGCCTGGGTGGCTCGGCCTCGGTACGCGGTCTCAAGGACCAGCAACTGACCGGCGACAGCGGCGGTTACTGGCGCAACGAAGTGCGCTGGGCACGCCCGGTAACGCTGGATTGGATGCGCCCGGCCTTTGCCGAGTACGGCACCAGCGTCGGCTACGACCAGGGCGTGATCAGCAACGACCGCTACAACGGCGACGTACATGGTCGCGTGTCCAGTAATTCTCTGGAGCTGTTCGCTCGGGGCAGGTACGTCAGCACCAGCGTGACCTTTGCCCATTCTTTAGAAAGACCGGGAGTAGTCACCGAGCGCGAAGCGCCGATCTACTTCCGCATGGATTTCTTCCTGTAATTCAACGCCCCGTTACATCGAGAATCTGACAATGGACGTTCGCCAATTTGCCTTCCTTGCCCGCCAACCTTCTGCTGCGCTGAAGCCGCGGGACTCGTTCTTCGGTCTGCCCAAGCGCGGCCTGGTGCTGATCCTGATCAACGCGCTGTTCTGGCAGCCGCTGCTGGCCCAAGCCGAAGGCATCGTGGTCAGTGCGCCGGGCACCACCGTAGGCCAGGCGGGCAACGGCGTGCCCGTGGTGAACATCGCCACGCCAAACGGCAGCGGCCTGTCCCATAACAAGTTCCAGAACTACAACGTCGGCGCCAACGGCGTGATCCTCAACAACGCCACCGGCACGGTGGCCAACACCCAGTTGGGCGGCTACATCGTCGGCAACCCCAACCTCAAGGGCGGGGCAGCCAACGTTATCCTCAACGAAGTCACCGGCAGCAACCCCAGCCAATTGCGCGGCTACACCGAAGTGGCGGGGCAGTCGGCCAAAGTCATCGTTGCCAACCCTTACGGCGTCACCTGCAGCGGCTGCGGCTTCATCAACACACCGAACGTCACGCTCACCACCGGCAAGCCGGTGCTCGACGCAAACGGCCAACTGAAAAGCTATCAAGTTGACGGTGGCGCCGTGACCATCGACGGTGAAGGCTTGAACGCCAGCAACGTCGACCGCTTCGACATCATCACTCGCTCGGCCAAGATCAACGCGCAGATCAATGCGCGCGAACTGAATGTGATCGCCGGTCGCAACGATGTGGACGCCCAAAGCCTGACAGCCACACCCCGCGCCGACGACGGCAGCACCAAGCCCGAGCTGGCGATTGACTCGTCGGCTCTGGGCGGTATGTATGCTGGCGCAATCAAGCTGGTGGGCACCGAAGCGGGTGTGGGCGTGAAGCTCGACGGCACGCTGGCGGCCAGTGGCGGTGATATTCAACTGGATGCCAATGGGCGCCTGAGCATGGCTCAGGCGGCGGCCACCGGTAACGTCAGGGTTACGGCGCAGAGCGTCAATCTGGCTGACAAGGTTTACGCTGGTACAGCGCTGGAGGTGCAAACCCAGGGCGATCTCACCAGTAGTAAAAGTTTGGCAGCACGCGACCGCATCGCACTCTCCAGCGGCGGCACCTTGACCAACCGCGACATTATTGAAGCCGGCGTCAACAGCGATAACACCCGCAACGCAACGGGCGATGTGAGCCTGCGTGGCAAGGGCATCATTAATAATGGCGCCAGCGTCATCGCCAGCCGTGGGTTGAGCGTAGATGCCCAGACCCTCAACAACCAGGGCGGCACCCTGAGTGCAAAGCAGCACGCACAGATCAACGCCACCTCGGTCGACAACCAGAACAAAGGGCGCATTCTTAGTAACAACAGCCTGACCATCACGGCTGGCAGCCTGCAGAACACCCAAGGTGGGCTTGTCACCAGCGACGGCGCACTGACCGTGTCCGCAGGCGATGTGCAAAACCGTGGCGGTGAACTCTCCAGCCTTGACACTGCAACCCTGACGGCTGCCACTTTGGATAACTTCACCGGCCTGATCACGGCTGGCAAGGCGTTGAGCCTGAATATCGGTGCCCTCAACAACCAGAACGGGCTGATCACCAGCCAGGGCACCGTCGCCGTGGCTGGCAATAGTCTGGACAACCGTCAGAAAGGCCTGGTCGCCGGTATCGGCGGCGTGCAGGTGAACGTGGTCAACACCGACAACCGCAACGGCGAGTTATCGAGCCAAGCGAGCGTGTCGGTCACCAGCACGCAGCTGGATAACAGTGACGGCGGGCTGGTAATCGCCGGTAGCGGCTTGAACCTGAATGTCGATCAATTGCTCAACCGCAACCAAGGGCTGATCAGCAGCGAAGGGCTGCTAAGCGTGACGGCGGGCACTCTGGCTAACCGCGCAGGTACGCTCTCAAGCGCCGGCCCGCTGACCATCAGCACGCGCGGCGCTGTGGACAACCAGGGCGGGCGACTGGTGACCGACGGCAGCCTGAACCTGACCAGCGCAAGCCTGGACAATAGTCAGAATGGCACGCTGAGCGCGCGTGAGTCTGCGCAGATCACCACGTCCGATCTGAACAACCAGCAAGGCGGCCAGTTGACCAGCGCCGCCAGCTTGACCCTGGAACTCAATCGTGGCCAGTTCAACAACCAGGGCGGGCTAATCAACGCACCGCTGCTGATGCTCAACAATCTCAAGAAGGTGAATAACCAGGGCGGCGAAATTTCCAGCAGCCAGGCATTCACGCTCACCGCTGACAACCTGGACAACAGCAACGGCAAACTGCTCAGCAATACCGCGCTCACCCTGCGCATCGGGCAGGCCCTGGCCAACGTCAAAGGCATGATCGCCGCGGCGTCGGTGGATGCCCAGGCTGCAACCCTGGACAACAGCGGCGGTACCGTCACCAGCCGTGGCGATACTCTGCTCAACGTTGCTGGCCAACTGGTCAACCGTGATCAAGGCCTGCTGAACGCCGCCAACACCCTGACCTTGAACAGCGCAGGCGTGGACAACCAGAACGGCTCGCTGCTGGGCAGTGCGATTGCATTGGACTTTGGCACGGCAACCGGCGACCTGAATAACGCCGGTGGCCTGATCACCACCGCAGGCAACCTGAGCATCACTCACCTGCGCGACCTGACCAACAGCGGCGGTGAACTCTCCAGTGCGCAAACCCTGAACCTCAACGGCCGCACCCTGAATAACAGTAACGGCAAGGTAATCAGCAATAACCTGCTGGTGCTCAATGCCGACACTCTGATCAATCAGAATGGCCTGATGTCCGGCTGGCAAGGCTTGACCGTCAGCGGCGCGAACCTGGACAACCGCAACAACGGCACACTGTCGAGCCGTTACGGCGACCTCAATGCCACGCTGACCGGCAGCCTTCTCAATAGCGGTGCGGGCGCGCTTGTCAGCCAGAAGGCGCTGACCATTAACGCTGGCGAACTGGATAACAGCGCCAACGGCGTGCTGTCCAGCGCCGCTGGCCAGACGCTCACCGTGGGCGGTTTGTTGAACAACGCCCAAGGCGGCGTGATCGACAGTGCTGCGACGCTCAGCCTTAACGCACAGAACCTGGATAACACCGCCGGCAGCATCAGCGGCGGCACCGCCACCACCCTCGACCTGCTTGCGACGCTGACCAATACCAACGGCAAATTGGGCAGCGGTGGCCCGCTGCTGATCAGCCGTGCCGCACAGATCGACAACCAGGGCGGTCAACTCGCCAGCCAGGGGCTGCTGACCGTGATGACCGGTGGCCTGGACAACCGCAACCGCGGCACGTTGGCCGCCAACGACCGCGTGAGCATCACCGCCAGCGGCTTGGTGCAGAACGGCAGCGATGGTTTGATCTATAGCCAGAACGCCGACCTCACGCTCACCGCCAACCGCCTGGACAACGGTAAGGGCGCCGTGCAAAGCCAGAATGGCCTGACTCTCGACGTGGCAGACGCCATCGACAACCAGAGCGGCAAACTGATCGCCCAGGCCGGCGACCTGAATGTCACCGCCGCCAGCCTCGACAATAGGGGCGGCACCCTCGCCAGCCTCAAGGGCTTGCTGCAGACCCGCGTCGTCGGCGTGCTTCGCAACGGCTATGACCTCAACAATAATCGGCAGGGCGGCGTGATCCAGGGGCAGACCCTGGACCTGCAGGCCGGCGCCGTGGACAACTATGGCGGGCGCATTTCTGCCCAGGACGGCAATGGCCTGGTCACCACCGGCAATTTCGACAACCGTAACGGCGGGTTGTACGCCAAAGGCCTGATGCGCGTTGTTGGGCACGACTTCGATAACAGCGGCGACAACGATGGCCAGATTGCCGCCGGGCAGATCGACCTCGACCTGAGCGGCGTCCTCAATAACCGCCTGGGCATCATCGAAAGCGAATCCACCCTCAAGGTCCGCGCCGCCAGCCTGGACAACCAGACCGGCCGCCTGCGCGCGCTGGGCACCACCGGCACTACCGAGTTCGCCATTGGCGGCCTGTTCGATAACAGCAACGGCGTGCTGGAAACGGCCAATACCAATCTGGCACTGAATGCCGGCAGCTTGCAGAACCTCGGCGGTAACGTGCTGCACGTGGGTACCGGTAACTTTGGCATTGCGCCCGCCAACCTCAACGACGTCGGCGGCAGCCTGGTGACGCAGGGCGACCTGACCATCACCCAGGACAACTGGACCAACAGCAGCGTCATCCAGGCCGGGCAACTCACAGTCAACGTCAACACCCTCAACCAGACAGCAACGGGGCAATTGCTTGGCGCGCGGCGCTTTATCGGCAACGGCGGCAACTGGACCACCAACGGCCTGATCGCCAGCGACGGCGACCTTGACCTGACGTTGAGTGGCGCCTTGAACAGCACTGGACGCGTCAGCAGCCTGGGCGCATTGAACCTCACTGCCGCCCAGGCGAATTTGAGTGAGACCGCCAGCATCGCCGGTGGTGGCGTGACCAGTGCAACCATCAGCGGCGTCCTGAACAACCATGGCCGCCTGACCTCGGCAACCGACCTGCTGATTAACGCGGGCACGCTGAACAACTACGCCACCCTGGGCAGCGGGCAAAACCTCACCGTCACCACCGGCGCGTTGCTCAACGACCACGGCCTGATCTTCAGCGGTGCCGACATGAGCATGCGCGTCGCGTCGTTGAACAACAGCTACGGCGACATTTACAGCATGGGCAACCTGAGTGTCGATCGCGACGGCAAGGGCGGGTTGGCCGACAGCATTATCAACAGTTCGGCGAGCATACAGAGTGATGGTGACCTGAGCTTCGCAGCGGCAGTGATGCGAAACGAGCGCGCGGTGCTGACAACCAACGACGGGGGCATCTATACCGCTTCGATCACCGAGATGCCGTGCCGGCGGGGCGCCGATTACGCTGGCGACTGCGACGGTGGGAAGGTCAACCACTTGTGGGAGGTCGTGCAGCGCGACAAGCTCGAAGTCCTTCAGGCCAGTGCGGCATCGCTCATCAGCGCGGGAAGAAACATCACCCTGACCGGCGGCCAGTTGCTCAACTCGAGCAGCAGCATCGGCGCCGCCGGCATGATCAACATCACGGTCAACAACCTGACCAACACGGGCATCGAGACTGGCGAAACCGAAACCTGGCGCTTGTTCCGCTCCGAGCGCACCCGCGACGCGAGTGACTGGTATGCGTTGGCGGCAGACTTCAATCGCAAGTACTCGGTTGGCGGCGCCGCCTATAACCCCAATGATCTGGGTGGCCTGGAAGCCGCCATGGCAGCTTTCATCGGCACCACTGAAAAGGAAAGCGTCTCGCTGCGCCGTGTCACCAAAATTGCTACGGGCGACCAACGTTACGCCGGCATCATCCAGGCCGGCGGCGCGGCCACTGTCATCACCCAGAACAACATCGATAACACCGTGGTGCGCCCGGGCTATACCTACGTGGGCGCGGGCGCCAAAACCGGTACCGATGCTACAGGCGCCAGTGGTGCTGCCGGTTACTCGACCCGCATTACCCTTAACCAGCAATTGCCTCCTGATCTGGCCCAGCAGCAGATCAACCCGCTGAGCTTGCCCGGCTTTACCTTGCCAAGCGGGCAGGGCGGCCTTTTCCGCCTCAGCGGTCAAAGCGCCAGCGCGCCCGCCAGTACCGCGCCTCAGGGCTGGACCCTGAGTGGCGGCACCGTTGACCGTGCGCCGGCCAGTGGCCCGATCGTACCTGGCAGCGGCACCTCGGCTGACGGTGTAGTCATCAATCGCGTGCAAGGCCTGCCGGACAGCCAGTTCGTCTCCAACCCGCAGAAATACCTGATCGAAACCAACCCTGCACTGACCAACCTCGGTCAGTTCCTCAGTTCCGATTACCTGCTGTCCAAACTGGGCTATGACCCAGATCAGGCGCAGAAACGTCTGGGTGATGGTTTCTATGAACAACGCTTGATCCAGCAGGCGATCATCGCCCGCACCGGCCAGCGCTTCATCGACGGTCTTACCAGCGATACGGCGATGTTCCAGTACCTGATGGACAACGCGATCGGCAGCAAGCAGGCGCTTAATCTGTCGGTGGGCGTG
Organism: Pseudomonas sp. GL_135; assembly: GCF_057834665.1. NCBI lineage: Bacteria > Pseudomonadati > Pseudomonadota > Gammaproteobacteria > Pseudomonadales > Pseudomonadaceae > Pseudomonas > Pseudomonas sp. GL_135. The sequence continues at coordinate 5,629,375 of NZ_CM174408.1, read as the reverse complement.
AGCCTTACCGCCGAACAGGTCGCCGCCCTGACCCACGACATCGTGTGGATGGAAAACGCCACCGTTGCCGGCCAGCAAGTTCTGGTGCCGGTGCTCTACTTGGCCCAGGCCAATAACCGCCTGGCGCCAAACGGCGCGCTAATCACCGGCAGCGATCTCAACCTGGTGTCCGGCACCGACCTCAACAACGTCGGCACCCTGCGCGCCACCAACAACCTGGCCGCCAGCGCCGGGCGCAACATGGTCAACAGCGGCCTCACCGAAGCCGGCAACCGCCTTGACCTGCTCGCCGGCAATAGCCTGACCAACCGCGCCGGCGGCATCATTGCCGGACGAGATGTCAGCGTGGGGGCGATCAGCGGTGACGTGCTCAACGAACGCAGCGTAACCAGCCACCAGAGCAGCAGCGGCTACCGCACCGAACGCACCGACTTCGTCGACAACGCCGCGCGCATCGAAGCGGCCAACAGCCTGACCCTGCAGGCCGGACGTGACGTCAACAGCACCGGCGGCGCGCTGAAAAGTGGCGCCGACACCCGGATACAAGCCGGGCGCGACGTAAATCTGGCTACCGCCGAACAGCGCACTGCCAATAGCGTCGGCACTCGCTCACGCAGTAGCAACGTGGCCCAGTACGGCACCGTTGTGGAGGCGGGGCGAGACTTCCAGGTTGTGGCTGCGCGGGACATCAGTGCGATTGGCAGCCAGTTGAATGCAACGCGTGATCTGGCGATGGTGGCCAATGGGAATTTGAACCTGGCTTCGGCGGCGAATGAACAGCATTCGGCCTCCAACTCCAAGAAGATCACCCAACAGGAAGACCATGTTCAGCAAGTGGGCACATCGCTTGTGGCCGGTGACAACCTTTCCCTGAGCGCAGGCAACGACCTCGCCCTCAGCGCCAGCCGCGCGAGTGCGGGTAAGGAAGCCTACCTGTACGCAGGTAATGATCTGGCGCTGAACGCCGCGCAGAACAGCGACTACAGCTATTACCGCAAAACCAAAACCAGCAGCGGGTTGTTGTCCAGCAGCTCGAAAACGCGTATCGACAGCAGTAACCAGATCAGCCAGCAGAGTTCTTCCATCAGCGCTGATACGGTCGTCGTGCGTGCCGGTCGAGATATCGGCACGGTTGCCAGTGACGTGGTTTCTACCAACGCCACCAGCCTGATTGCCGGGCGCAATGTGGTGATCGACGGCGCGACGGAAACCTTTGAACAAAGCCATTCGTCCTCAACCAAAAAATCAGGCCTGCTGAGCACGGGTGGCATCGGCGTCACGTTGGGCTCAAGCAGCAACAAGAACACGTTCACCAGCAGCACCGAAACCACCCGGGCCAGCAACATCGGCAGTGTGCTGGGCAGCGTGGATGTACAGGCGGGCAAAGACCTGACCTTTCGCGGCTCTGACGTGGTTGCCGGTAAAGACATCAGCCTGATTGGGCAAAATGTCAGCGTCCTGGCTTCTGAGAACAACAACCGCAGCGAGCAGACGGCTAAAAGCAAATCCAGCGGTCTGACTCTGGCGTTATCCGGCACCGTGGGTGGCGCAGTGGACGCCGCTTACCAGACCGCCAAGCAAGCCAAGAACGAGGACGACAGCCGCCTCTCGGCGCTGCAAGGTGTTAAAGCAGGGTTGACCGGCGTACAGGCCTGGCAAGCAGCGCAGCAAGACGGCGGAATGACCGGGGACAACGCTGCGCAGTTCGTAGGTATCAGCCTCTCCGTGGGCTCGCAAAAGTCCGAATCCAGACAGACCCAAGAGCAAACCCTTAGCCAGGGCAGCAGTCTCACAGCCGGCAACAACCTCACCATCGTGGCGGACGGCGACGGTACGCCCGGTGACGCGGGTGATATCCATGTTCAAGGCAGCAAGCTGCAGGCCGGTAACGAAATGCGGCTGGCGGCGGAGCACGATATTCTCCTGGAAGCTGCGGCGAATAATCAAAAACTCGATGGCAAAAACAACAGCAGCGGGGGAGCGCTTGGCATCAGCCTTGGCGTGGGCTCCGAAGGCGGTGGCCTGAGCGTTTTCGCCAATGCGAACAAGGGCACCGGAAACGAAAAGGGCACCGGCACGACCTGGACAGAAACGACGCTAGATGCGGGCAAGCAGATCAGCTTGGTCAGCGGGCGAGATATCGTCCTCAAAGGTGCTCAGGTCAGTGCAGACCAGATTAAAGCCACCGTAGGTCGCGACCTCACGCTGCAAAGTCTGCAAGACACCGATGACTACAAGTCCAAACAGACGGATGTCAGCGGGGGCATCAGCTTCGCCATCATCGGCAGCGGTGGTAGCGCAAACCTGAGCGTCAGCAAAAGCAAGATCGACTCCAACTATAAGAGTGTGCAGGAGCAGACCGGCCTGTTCGGCGGCAAGGGCGGGTACCAGATCGATGTGGGTAACCATACCCAGCTCGATGGCAGCGTGATTGCGAGCACTGCGTCGCCGGACAAGAACCGTCTGAGCACGGGCACGCTCGGGTGGAGCGTCCTAAAGAACAAGGCCGACTACACCAGCCAGTTGCAGAGCGCGAGCGTCAGCAGTGGCAGCGATGGCACTAATGCTTTCATCAGCAATATGCCCACCGGCACCTTGATCGCCTTCAACCATGGCGACAGTGCCAGCGGCACGACCTCATCGGCCATTTCCAACGGCACTCTCGACATTCGCGACCCTGCCAAACAGCAGCAGGACGTCGCAACGCTGAGCCACGATGTTGAACACGCGAACGACAGCATCAGCCCCATCTTCGATAAGGAGAAAGAGCAGAAGCGTCTGCGGCAGGTGCAGTTGATTGCGGATATTGGCACTCAGACAGTAGACATCGTGCGGACCCAAGGTCAGATCGATGCCGATAATGAGGCGCGTGCTGAACTTGATAAGCGTGGCGTCAAGGAGCCTGGAAAAGATGCGAAAAAAGAGGAGGTCGAAGCCTACCAGCAACAGCTGATTGCCACTGATGCTTACAAACGGATCATGGCTGACTACGGGGTCGGCGGGAATTACCCACGTGTCGCACAAGCGGTGACAGCGGCATTGCAAGGGCTGGTTGGGGGCGATATCGGCTCAGCTATTGCGGGCGCATCGGCGCCTTACCTGGCACAAGTGATCAAAAAATCGACTGGCGATAACACTGCGCTCAATATCATGGCCCATGCGGTATTGGGTGCGGTGGTGGCGCAGGCACAAGGCAATTCTGCAGGGGCGGGGGCTGCGGGAGCTGCGACAGGCGAGCTCATCGCGCGCCAACTTTATCCGGGCACGGCAACGGCAGATCTGACGCAGGAGCAAAAAGAAACGGTCTCAGCGCTGTCTGGCTTGGCGGCAGGGCTGGCTGGGGGAATTGCTGGTGGTGACCTGAGCGGTGCAGTGACGGGCGCGCAGGCGGGGACAAATGCTGTTCAGAACAACCTACTCTCGAACACGTACGGTGTCGAACGGCTGGACAAGACGAGTCTGGCGCTCTATGAAAAGCTTAAAGCCGCCGGGATCGGAAGCATTGATGAATTGCAGAAGCGGTTCACTGGCTGTGCTGGCGATGGTGAGTGTGAGCGCGGCATTCGCAATGAATATCGACAGCAGGAAAAACAGGCAGGGGAAACACTCGTCGGACTCTATAAGGCCGGCAAGTTGAGTCAGGAAGAACTTGCTGTCCTCGTCACGGACTACTCCATCGCCATGATGGCTGGGGCCAAGGAAGGGCAGCTGAGTTCCGATTCTGGGGGCTATGGCGACATTTATTCCCTGTCCGGGATTGATTGGACTCCGATGGGTGTGATCGGTAATCCATATCTGGATGCGATCAAAAAGAGTGGACAAATTGCGCAGTGGAGACGAGAGGGGCTAAGCGAAGAAAAAATCAATGAGCTAGCCCACAAAAGTGGTTTAGTCGACTCGATGTTGGTCCCGGTGGATGTTCCTGGTATTTTGAATATCGTGGATAATGGCGCATCGCAGCAAGGTGTTCTAGAGTTTGCGGGAGCTATGCTGTTTGGTAAGCTTGTAGCGAAGGCTGTAAAAGGGACGGGCACAGGAAAAGCGCCATACACCTCGACTGTCTCGCCGGATGCTGAGGCTGGGATGCCGTATGACAACCCGGCGAAAGAGGCTGGTCCAAAAGCAACAGGCCAGACTTTACGAGAAGTCGAAATAAGCTCTGGTGGCAAGGGAGCATGGTCCAAAGATCTCAATAAGCCCGAGCCAAACACGATTTATAAAGTGGATGGAAACAAGACCTATCAAACAGACAGTATGGGGCGTGTTGAAAGAGTTGAATCCGACCTTTCTTACGCAAAAAATGACCGAAATACCTATCAGCAATGTGTGGCAGGAAAGTGTGGAGTATCTGGTGACGAGGGTGGGCATTTAATTGCAAGTGTTTTTAACGGGCCAGGTGAGAAGTTGAACTTGCTCCCCATGAATGGGAACTTAAACAAGGGAGCTTGGAAGTCGATGGAAAATACTTGGGCAAATGCACTTAAGGATGGGAAGCGTGTAAATGTTAAAATTGAGCCTATCTACTCGGGATCTAGTGTTCGGCCTGACAGATTTAATGTTAAGTATTCAATCGACGGTGGCCGCCCTGTAAATGTTGACTTTAAAAATGCGCCTGGAGGTGGGGGTTGATGGATGAACAGCTGTTTTACGAAAAAATTGGGCAGCTTCTAATTGATGCTGGTCCTTCAGACGCTACAAAGATAATAGCCAGAGCGGAGCTTTTTGCTGAAGGCGACGGCGGTAGCTATGAGTTTGATTACTTCAATAACGCTGGTGATTTAAACTGGTTTGATCCCGACGGTCGCGCAGTTGGTGATTTAACCGAATTGCTAGTGCAGTTGAGGAGCCATTTTGTTATGAATGGCTTGTGCGCAGGCGAAAAAGCTTGGTCTGGATGTGTAGTTACTTTGGATGTAGAAAATATAAAGATAAATATTGAGTTTAAGTATGATAATTAAATAAGCCAGCTGTGAAGGTTTCCACTTGATCTGACACTGGCTCTGCTGGCAATGGCGAGTGCGAGCGCGGCATTCGCAATGAATATCGACAGCAGGAAAAACAGGCAGGGAAATACTCGTCGGACTCTATGAAGCCGGCAAGTTGATTCAATAAGAACTTACTGTCCTCATCACGGACTACTCCATCGCCATGATGGATGGAGCCAAGGAAGGGCAGCTGAGTTCGGACTCTGGGGGCTATGGTGACATTTATTCCCTGTCTGGGAATGATTGGACTCCGATGGGTGTGATCGGTAATCCCTATCTGGATGCGATTAAAAAGAGTGGGGCGGACTATAATAAGAATATGACTATCATTCGTACTGGTATTGTTGCCACTGATAAATATTCTGGCTGGCAAATTATTGTTGCGAACGACCGTGATGGCGACACTGGCGGCTATTATCTTTACTTGAAGAAAAGTGATATTGAAAGTTTTGACTATTGGTTTGAACATGAGGCAGGGCTTCAGGCTCAGTTAGTTGATTTTGAGGTTGAGTGGGTAGTTTAGTGAGTTTGATTAGCATGGCTTTTAATATGCCTTCGGTCGCCCTGCCTACATCCTTGCTGAAGTCCACTGCACCTCTTCTGCACCACCCTGACAACCTACGACCTATGAGGCTCAAGGTTTCGCTCGCCGCGTCGATAGCTTCTCAAGTCAATGCGAGCGGCCCCCATGTTCAATACCCGGTTAAAAGACAAAATCCAGCAATTGGAAAAACGACTGGGGGCCCTTGAGCAGGTCAAGGCAACGCTGGATCTCGAAACCGTGTCGGTCACGTTGGACGCGGCAGGCGTCATCATGGAGGTGAATGCTCTGTTTGAAACAGAGCTGGGATTCACCCAGGCTGAATTGTCCGGTCGTGCCCTGCGTGAATTCAGTCCTTCTGAACTGAGCGGTGATGTACATCAGCGTCGGGCTCTTGATGCAGTTGCCCAGGGCAAGCATTACAGCGGCACGTTGCGCCTCTGCAGCCGTGAAGGTCGACACGTCTGGCTACGGGCAATGGTCATACCCTTCGCAGGTGAGAGCGGGCGGGTCGAGCGCATCGTTTTGTATTCAAGCGTGCTGACGAGGACGATCGAAGCCTCCAGGGAGAATGAAGCGCTGGTGGGGGCTCTGATGCGCTCCACTGCCGTTATCGAGTTTTCTCTGGATGGGCTAGTGCTGACAGCCAATCAGAATTTTCTGGACGCTATGGGCTATACGCTTCCCCAAATCCTGGGCAAGCACCACCGAATCTTTTGCGTGCCATCCGACGCTCAGTCAGAAGAATACGATCGGTTCTGGCAGACACTTAGACAGGCATCCTATGTCGCGGGAAGGTTTTGCCGGGTGGATAAATATGGCAACGAGGTATGGCTGGAGGCTTCCTACAACCCAATCGTGGATGCCAACGGCAAGCTGTACAAGATTGCCAAATTAGCCACCGTTATCACCGACCAGGTCACCCGCGAGCGCGCTGTATCCGAGGCAGCTGGCATGGCCCACGGCACGTCGGTTCGAACCAATGCCAGCGCACAGCAAGGCCGCGAAGTCATTCAGAACACCGTCACGACCCTCAATACGCTTTCGGCGTTGATGGAAGATGCTGCCCATGGCATTGAAGCACTGGATGCCCAGAGCCAGGAAATCGGCACCATCGTCAAAACCATTGGCAGCATCGCTGACCAGACCAATCTGTTGGCCTTGAACGCAGCGATCGAAGCCGCACGTGCCGGGGAACAGGGCCGAGGTTTTGCTGTGGTCGCCGACGAGGTCAGAAACCTGGCCCTTCGAACCACTAAAGCGACGGCGGAAATCTTCGAGGTCGTGAAAAACAACCAAGTTCTGGCGTCCAGCGCCGTGACCATGATCGGTAAAAGCAGGCAACAGGCCGGCGCAGCGCTGGATCTGGCCAGTGAGGCGGACGAGGTGATCAAGGATATTCAACAAGGTGCCAACAGTGTTGTGGTTGCCGTTGAGCAGTTCTCGGGTCAAGCCGGGCAGTAATGGTTGCTGCAATGCTTCACGTCTGCACCTCTCAGTGACCCCAAGGTAAAGCGCGATCCAGGTGATCTTTATGCTCGATGTTCTCAAGCAATCCATCAACGATCTGCATAAGGTCGACCGGCCCAGGCTTGAAGATGAGTGTGACGCGCTATTCAGCCGGATCGAGCAGGCACGAACAGAAGGGACTGTGACTGGCGAACAGGCTACACAGCTGTTCTATGATGTCCGGAACGAACGTTCACGGTGCTTCCGCAGTGGAAGCCAGCGTCGCATGGGCAATCCCGGAGCTGGCCTCCCATCGCGGGACTCGATAGGCATGAGCCCAATGATTAATTGAAAGATGTTTTCAAAGGCTTGTCCGAACTGAATCAAGCCACCTGGCCCGCGCTTTCAATCTCCCGCGCATGCCCCTTCGCGGTCTTGCCCGCCTGCTGCACGGCCCATTTCATGAACTCCGCTATCGCCCATTCTTCCCGCCGTTCTTTCGCGCAATACACGAAATAGTCGAACTTGAGCTCCGCCGTGGCATTGGTGACCTGCACCAGCCGTTTGCTTTGCAGAGCCTCGGAAGCGAAGACGCTGTTGACCAGTGCGATGCCCTGGCCGGCACAAGCCGCACTTATCAACAGGGACTCGTCGCCATAACTGGAACCCTGAATCATCTTGCGATTGCTCATGCCGAACGCGTTCATCCAGACCTTCCAGTAGTTGCGCTCGGTGTCCTGCAGCAGCGGGAACGTCAGACAATCCTGCGGGCTCTCGATACTGCGCTGGGTGCTGAGCAGGTGCGGGCTGCACACGGGGATCAGGTAGGACGACCACAGGTGCGTCGCGTGGTTGTCGCAACAGGCCGCCGTCTCACGCTGTATGCAGATATCCACATGGCCGTGCTTGAGCTCCGAAAGACCGTTACAGATCTGAATCGATATCTCGACGTTGGGGCAGCGCTCCTTGAAGCTGCTCAGTGCCGGGATCAGCCAGGAGCTGGCAATCGTAGAGGTCGTGCTGATCACCAGGCGCGTCTGACGTGGCGCCTTGAGTGCGGCGCGCGACCAGGCTTTTTCGATGACGTCAAAGGTGCCGGCGAGTTCGTCGAACAGGCTGCGTCCGGATGGGGTGAGCTGGATGCCCTTGGCGTCTCTCTCGAACAGGCGCCTGCCGATCTGGTCCTCCAGCCCTTTGATCTGCTGGCTGATGGCGGCCGGCGACACACACAGCTGATCCGCTGCACGTTTCATGCTGCCGGCCTTGCACACCTCAACGAACGTGCGGAGGGATATCAACGGGATCGCTCTGCTCATCCTGCATACCTCGCCGTGAGAGTGCTGTCAGTGAGCCAAGTGACGGAAAAGTGTCTTTGAGTTGCCATCGGATGAATCCCCAAAGCGTTCTTATCACCCGACGCTGGATATTTCAGGCACAGCCGGGCCCGGCCGGGTGTTTACCCGGCGCCGATATCAAGTGTGGGTAACGTTGCTGTCAGGTTGTGGCGGCGCGGTCTTGAGGAACAGGTGCCGGCTTCGGCTTGCTTTGGCTCAATACGAACCAGACGGCCAGGCAGATGAGGCCGCCGCCGTAAAGGTGTCCGGCGGAAACCTTTTCCCCCAGGAACATCACCCCCCACAGGACGCCGAAGGGCGGGATCAGGAAGGTCACGGTCAGCGAACGGACCGGGCCGATATCGGCGATCAGGCGGAAGTACAGAATGTAAGCGCAGGCCGTGCACACGAAACCAACGGCTGCCAGTGATAGCCATACGGTTGAGTCGCCCCAGGTGGCTGGCGGGTTGACGGTCGCGGAGACGGCGAAGAAGGGCAGCAGGAACAGCGTCGCGCCAATCTGGCTGCCGAACGCCACGAGCTTGGCATCCAGTCCTCCCCGATCGCCGATCCACTGACGGGTCAGGAAGCCTGCGGCGCCGTAGCAACTGGTCGCCACCAGGCAAGCGAGTGCGCCCATGACCACCGATGTGGTGAACGTCACCGGGCCTGTGGTGGTGAGTAAGGTTATGCCCAGTAAACCAAGAAATACGCCTATGGCTTTCTTGGGCGTCAGTGAATCACTGAAAAACACAGAACCTATTAATACGCCCATCAATGGAGTGGTCGCATTCAAGATGGCGGAATAACCTGCGGGCAATAACAGGGCCGCCATGCTGTACATCAAAAACGGAATGCCGGAGTTGATGATGCCAAGGATCAAGGTGGATTTGAACTTGCCGTTGAACTCATGCCGGGTTCTTAAAATGGCCAGAATCACCATCAAGCCAATAGCGCCGAGCAACACGCGAAAGAAAGCGGTCGGCAATGCGCCCAATACCGGTGCAGCAACGCGCATGAACAGAAAACTGGCTCCCCAGATGGCGGCCAGAACAATGAGTCGAACGTAGTCGGAGACTTTCATTGCGCTTCCTTTCTTGATCCGTATCGCTGATCCGCTGACCGAAAAGTTGTTGATTGACGCTCCTCGAGTCAGGGTGTGATGATTTGAGCAGTGTCTAGGGCGGTGCTCAAGCGAGCTTTTCTTAAGCACATTAGATTTTCTTAACCGAGGTCAGGCATGAAATTCCCGCCCCTGCACGCGCTGTTGTGTTTTGAAGCGACGGGGCGCCACGCCAGCATGAAAGGCGCGGCCGGTGAGCTGTTTGTGACCCCTGCGGCCATTAGCCAACAGATCGCCAAGCTCGAAAAAGCCGTTGGCGTCACGCTGTTCATCCGCAACACCAAACGCCTGGAGCTGACGGCCGAGGGCAAGATCTACCTGCGGGCCATTCGTCCCGCGCTCGGGCAGATATCCGACGCCACCCAGCGTCTGATGAGCGACAACGGCCCCAATACAATCACTGTCAGCTGCACCAGCGGCTTTGCGATGCAATGGCTGCTGCCCCGCCTGCCTGATTTCCAGGCCATCTGCCCCGGCATCGAGGTGCTGATCAGTACCACCAATCGGCTGGTTGATTTGCTCGGCGACGGTGTCGACTTCGCCGTGCGCCACGGCCTGGGGCGTTACCCCGGTCTGGAAGTGGAGATGCTGATCAACGACCGACTGCAGCCTGTCTGCAGCCCCTCTCTGCTGCCGGATTCCCGGTATCTGTCCTCGCCCATTGACCTGAAAAGCTACAACCTCCTGCACGACGAACACCGCGAAGACTGGGCGTTATGGCTCCGTGCAGTGGGTATCGAAGATGGCGAGGCCGCTGTTCACAAAGGTTCGGTGTTCGTAGATTCCAACGGGGTCATCGAGGCTGCCCTGGCGGGAATGGGCATTGCGCTGGTGCGTCGTTCGCTGATTCGGGAAGAGCTGGCGTCCGGCCGATTGGTCGTACCGTTTCGCGCGACGATCGACACGCCGATTGCCTACTACCTGGTTTATGACGAGACGGCCATTCTTCCCAAATCCAGCAAACAGTTTCGCGACTGGCTAGTGTCTCAGGCCGTCGCCAGTCAGCGTGAATTCACCACGCGATAGTTCGCGATCATCCACCCTCGATTCTGCGTTGTGGCCACTGACGTTTTCCCGGCTAAAGCCGGTCCTGCAGTAATTATGTGTAGGACTGGCTTTAGCCGGGAAGCGGGCAGTGCGTACACCCTCAATTTCTGCGGTGTCATAAAGCGTTGGTTAGTTATCAACGCAGTTAAGTCCTGCTTCAGTGTCCGCGGGTGATACACCCGCGCTGATAAATCCAGTCAACTTACTGATTATTCAAATAATTTAGCCAACGCCTGTTAAGTCAAACTTAACCGCTGCTTGCGGATTTCTAGTTTGCCCACTGGGGCACTTTTCTTCAGTTTATCCCTTAACTGGCACGCGCCCGTCAGCTCAGTCTGGCGCCGATAAAACAGCGAGCAGGATGCTCTGGCTGAAGGAAAACCTCATGACTGATTTCGATATTTTTCGCCCTATGGCGTGGGACAAACTGGTTCATGAATATGACCTGGATGGCGCAAGGTTACTGCCGTGGAACGGCTATCCGACGCCCATCGGCGGTGGCTGGTGCGTCGTGCGACCCCACACCAAATCCTTGTCGCACACCCAGATAGACCAGGAATTCTTTATCGGCATCAAGGGTACCGCTCAGTTGATCGTGGGAGATCAGACCTACCCATTCACCATGGGTGACATCGCGGCCATTCCCAAACACACCGATCACTATGTGTTCAACAACACTGACGAAGACTTCCACTTCTACGTCGTGTGGTGGGATCGAGATTCCGCCAACCGCTTTCTCGATGAAGATGCCCGGCAGGCAGTGGCCTCCAATGAGTTCGTCCTGCACAAGGCGACGGTTCATGACGTGTCCGATCAGAGGGCGTCGTGATGGGCAAGTTACTCGTGACGATCACGCCGCCCACGCCAAATGGTGATTTGCATATCGGTCATATGGCGGGGCCGTTTCTCGCGGCAGATATCTTCACCCGCGCCCAACGTCAACGCGGTCACGATTGCACCCTCGTCTCATACTCCGATGACTATCAGTCCTACATGTTGCGGCGAGGAATCGAGCTGGACCGGGCCCCTCAAGCACTTGCGCTGGAGAACACCGACAAGATCAACGACACGCTGAAGAAGATGGGGATTGAAGTCGACTTCTGGATGCGCCCGTACGGCAACAGCTACTTCAAGAATGCCGTCGAGGAGATGTACGAGCACGCGGTAAAGGCGGGGGCCATTTACAAAAAAGTCAGCCAGGAACCGTATTGCGAAGACTGTGATAAGTGGGGCTACGAAGCCTTTGGGCGGGGCAACTGCGACCACTGTGGCTCGGACTCGGATGCCAGCCAGTGCGAAGAGTGCGCGCACACGCCCAATGCCTCGAAAATGAGCAACTTCCGCTGCAAGTTATGTGCGACGCCCATGATCTGGCGTCCCATTGAGCGTGAATTTCTGGCGCTGTCGAATTTCCGCAACCACCTCAAAAGCACGTTCGAACATGCGCCACTACGGCCATTCATTCGCCGTTTCCTGGAGGAGGAATTCGAAATCGGTCCGGCGGACTGGGGCATTACCCGGCCTTACGATGGCGGGCTGGATCTCAAGCCCGATGGCAGCCGGCGCATACACACCTGGGTCATGGGCCTGTCCGGTTACTTGGCGGCCTTTCGCGAATACCTCAACGAACACAAGCTTGCGCCGTGGGAGTACGACGAATACTGCCGCTCCGGCAAAGGCCGCCTGGTGCACTTTCTGGGCTATGACTGCGCCTTCAGCCACATGATGGTTTACCCGTCGCTGCTGCAGACCATGCACGGCTATCGCATGCGCCAGACCTTCTACACCAACCAGTTCCTGACCTTGAACGGCAAGAACCTTTCCACCAGCCGCAACTATGCGATCTGGGCGCGGGACCTGGTGGCCGACGCCTGCACTGACAGCGCGCGCTTCTATCTGGCGTTGATCGCGCCGGAGCAGGACACCGATGACTTCGATGTCCAGAAGTTCTCCGCCTGGCGTGAACACACCTTCAATGAGGTCCTGGCCAAACTGGCCACCCAGGCTGAGCGCGAACGGGTGGACGGCGACAGCCTGAAAGTCAGTGCGGCAGACGCTGCGGCCCTCAAGATTCTGGTCGCGCGCTGGTTCGAAGCCACGTCGGTGGATCATTTCAGCATGAAGGGGCTCGCCGTGCTGCTGTCGGACATCATCAACGCCGCCCGTGATCGTCAGACCCTCGGCAAGCGGATTCTGCCGTACATGGCGCTGATCGGTGCCATCGGGGCGCCGGTGTTCCCGGATCTGGCGAAACAGATCCTGCGCTATTGCCGCTTTACTGAAAAAGAAGTCCTGCAGCAGCTGGTGTATGTCAGCGCGGTCGAGTACGAAATCTGACCGAGAGGCGCGCGACGACGATGAAAACTTCATTTGATGTGATCGTGATCGGGGCCGGCATCATGGGCGCTTCGATCGCAGCGGCGCTGGTTGAAAGCGGCCTCGATGTGGCGCTGATGGAGAAAGGCATCGCTGGCGCCCAGGGCGCAACGCGGGACACGGGCGGCATCGTTCGCGGTCTGGAGCTGGACGCCGCGCTGCGTCCGTTGACCCGGCGCGGATCACTTTACGGCAATCCAGGCATCGTCCACGCCTTCTACGAAAGCGCACTGAATCGCAGTGGCGTCGCTTACATCGCCAGCGCCGAAGTGTGCGGGCAATACCTGGAGGCGGTGGACAGCCAAGGCTGCGAGGGCATTGAACTGCACGCCTCCGTCGATGCATTGGATAACGGCCGTTTCTCGCCATTCTGCGCCGGGGAATGCCTGCTTATCGAACGCAATGGCGGCACGGTGGATGCCCGTGTCACGGTTTCGAACCTGTGCCGCTACGTCAGTGAAAAAGCAACGTACCTCGATCACCTTGCCGTGGATCGCTGCGTCGAACTGGACGGCCATGTTCAAGTTCATGCCGGCAAGCTGTGCCTGGAAGCGACGTGGTTGGTCGATGCCTGTGGCGCCAGCGGCCCTTTGCCCCGGCCGAGCAACGCCGTGCACGCGCGGACGATCCCCTTCACGCGTTTCGGCTGCGACCAGGCTCCGAGCATGCCGATCGTTGCTCACCATCTGAATACCTACCTGCTGCCGCTGGGACGCAATCTTGTGCAAGTGGGCGGCCAGCGACGGCAGCGCGCAGAACATGCGGATCAGCTGAACATGGCGCCGCTGGATAACGAGCAAGACGTCATGGACCGCGTCTCTCGTCTCGGCTACGACCGGCACCACAGTTTGCCGGTGGTCACACAGGTCGGCTGGGATGCGTACACCGAAGACGGTCGCCCGCTGATCGGCCGTTCCAGCGCCAAGAGCCACGTCTTTGTAGCCACCGGATTTTGCGGGATCGGCTTCAAAATGGCACCCAATGTTGCAGAGCTGCTGGCATTCGAGCTGGGCGGATTGATGTCCGGCGTGTCGATGGATGCGGCTTATAGATCGGTCATGGAAGCGTTCCGCCCTTCGCGGTTCGCAGAGGTGGTGTTGTCATGATGCGCCTGGGTATCTGCGCGGCCCTCGACGTCGGCACCACACTGCACGCGCGCGGTTTCTTGCGCAGCGTGTACCTGTCCAGTCACCTGTTCCCCCATGTACGCCGCGCGCGCCATTTCTATTTTGATGACGGCGCCAGCGCTGACGGCGGCCGTGCGGCGGCAAGGCATTTCATCGACGCGAAGGTGGATGCTGTGATTGGTCATTTTGCTTCGGACTCTGCCGCAGCAGTTGTTGAAAGTTATGCACAGGCCGGAATTCCGTTGATCCTGCCCGCGTCCACCTGCGCAGCCTTGACCGACGCCGGGAAAACCACGTTCCGCATTTGTGCGTCTGACCGACTGTTGGCCACACGCCTTATCGAATTTGCCAAAGCTGAAGGCCTGAACAGGCTCGCTTTGTTCACTGACCCGAGCCTGCATGGGCGTCAACAAATGCATGAACTGCGTGAGGCAGCGCAGTTATCCACAGTCGAAGTGGTCGACGATGTGAATATCGCCAATGCCATTGTATTTTGCGGCCGCTTGAAAGCCAGTCGGCAGTTTCTTGTGGACAACCGCGCTTCCAACTGTGGATTACCCATTTTTTTTACCGATGACGCTGCTTCACCGGCGCTGGTGGAAGGATTGGAAAGAACCGGCACGGTGTTCGTCATCAGCTTTCCCATGGCGGGAGATCTGGCAGAGGCGCAGTCATTCGATGCGACTTATCAACAGGTCTACGCCGAACACGCGCCGGTTTACGCCGTCGAGACGCTTGCAGCGTTTGCCTTGGTGGACCGAGCCGCCGCTGATCAGCGCGAACTGCTGGACGCGCTACGTTTTGATCACTTTGCCACCCCTGCCGGCCCTGTCAGCTTCCGCGACGGGGAGAACAATCACGCACGGGTTTCGCTGTGGGTTTACACCGACGAGCACGCCCATGAACGACGTCTGCTGTGTTGAAGCGGCCTGCCCAAACGCTTGCCACGTCTTTTGAAACTTTCAGGAAGAATAACCATGACTCAGTATGAAACCGATGGTGTGCGTGAATCGCTGGACGTCATTTCGGTCGGCTTCGGCCCGGCCGGTATCGCTCTGGCCTGTGCGCTGGAAGATGACGCGGAAGACAACGGCAGAAAGCCTTTCCAGCGCGTTTGCTTCTTCGAAAAAGGGCGTGATTCAACGTGGCATGGCGCGTTTCTGCTGGCCGGTACAGACATCAACCACCATGTGTTTCGAGACCTGGTGACGCCGCGCAATCCGCGCAGTCGATTTTCCTTCGCCATGTACCTGAAGGAGAAGGGGCGGCTGTACAAATTCGGATTGCTCGGACGTCCGGCCAGCCGGGTCGAATGGTCCGACTACATCGCATGGGTCGCTGCGCAACTCCAGGACTACGTTGCCTACGACGAAGGCGTGCTCGATGTGTTACCGGTGGCGGAAAAGGGCATCCTGAAGGGCGTGGATGTCGTAACGGCCAAGGGCGCTTATCGCACCAAGCGGCTGGTGCTTTCCCACGGCAGCCTGCCCCGGATACCGAACGCATTCAGCCCGCATCTCGGCGGTCGTGTCTTCCACACGTCCCAGTACCTGAAAAACATCCACCTCGGCGGCGGTCCGATCGCGCAACGCTGGCTGGTGCTGGGCTCGGGTCAGAGCGCGGGCGAAGCGGTGACGCACTTGCTCGGTGCCGCACCCACCACACAGGTGCATTCGGTGCACCGCGGTGTGGGTTTCAAGGTGGGGCAACTGGGGCAGTTCCCCAACATGGCGTTCCTGCCGGAGCACGTCGACTATTTCCACGACCTGGAGCCGGGCCGCCGCAACCGGGTGTTTGAAGAAATCCGGTCGACCAATTACGCAGGCATCGACGTCGACGAGAGTCAGTCGCTTTACTCCTTCCTGTACGAAGGCGAGGTGACGGGCCACCGACGTCTGAACCTGCACGCATGGTCCGAAGTGACGTCGGTGGAAAAAGTGGGCGATGCCTATTCGGTGGTGCTGCGTGACAGCAATACCGGCGTTGAAACCGTGCTGTACGTCGACGGGATTGTCCTGGGCACCGGCTACGAACAGCTCGCAGTGCCGCCGCTGCTGACCCTGCTGCAACCCTGGCTGGTGCGCGACGAGGACGGCACGCTTGCGGTCGACCGGCATTACCGCGTTGCCCTGCAGCACAGCGAGGGCGTGCAGATTTTGGCCAACGGCACGTCGGAAAAGACCCACGGCATCAGCGACGCTCAGTCATTTTCCATGGTCGCCCTCCGTGCGCAGCACCTGACCGATGCGTTGCTGGCGACCCAGCCCCGGCAGCGCGCGCCGGTGGTGACCATGCCGAGCTACACCCGGCCTGCACGCATCGAGGCACGGCCATGAACTTCATTTCCCACATCGTCGGCGATTCAAACTTCGTCAGGGTAAAAGGCCTGGGTTTTGAAAACCTGCACCTGAAGCTTGAGTCCTGCAACCCTGCGGGCTCGATCAAGATGAAGACGGCCATTGGCCTGATCGATTCCTACGCCGAGCGCCGACTTATCCACAAGGACACCGTTCTCATCGAGTCCTCGTCCGGCAACCTCGGCGTTGCGCTGGCAATGATCTGCGCCGAGCGCGGCTACGCGTTCTGCTGCGTCGTCGACCCCAACACCAACCTGCACAACATCAAGATGATGGAAGCCTTCGGCGCACAGATCGTCATCGTCACGGAGCGCGATGACAACGACGGTTATCTGGGCACGCGCATTCGGTACATCCGCGATGCCGTGGCCCGTGATCCCCGTCATCTCTGGCTCAACCAGTACAGCAACCCGGCCAACGCCAAGACCCATGAGCACACCACGGCACGGTCGATTCATATCGCGTTTCCGGCGCTGGACTATCTGGTCGTCGGGGCTGGCACCACCGGCACCTTGATGGGCTGCGTGCAGTATTTCCGCAAGCATTCGCCGCGCACCAAGATCATCGCGGTAGACAGCGCGGGTTCGGTAACTTTCGGTCAGGCGCCCGGTCCGCGCTTCATTCCTGGACTTGGCTCCAGCCAGATGCCGCCGATATTCCGCGCCCACCACTTGCACAAGCAGCAAGTGGTGGATGAGCGCGCCACTGTCGCCATGTGTCGCTGGCTGGCGAAGTCGAACGGCGTGCTGGCGGGCGGTTCCACCGGGACCGTGGTGGCCGGGTTGGCAGCGCCCTCGCTGGGGATTCCCAAAGACGCCGTTGTCGTGGCGATTTCCCCGGATGCCGGCGAGCGTTACCTTGAGACGATCTACAACGATGAGTGGGTGATGCAGAAGTTCGGACGTGCCGAGCTGACTGCGCTCAGCTCGCAAACGATCACGCGGTATCTGAAGCAGTACGTCCACACGTTCGAGGGAGAAGCGCTGAATGTCTGACTTTCACGTGATCCCCGGCGCTGTCATCAAAGACATCCTCGACAGCCACGCCCACGACATGGTGCGACGCATTGAGCAGGTGTATCTGCAGCACCATGACGGCCAGACGCTCAACCCGGACAGCTATTTCCTGCGTTTCCCTCAACAACCTGCCAACCGGATCATCGCGCTGCCGGCGGCGCTGGAGGGAGAGGATGCCGTGGCCGGGATCAAGTGGATCTCCAGCTTCCCCGGCAACGTCGCTCAGCAGAAGCCGAGGGCGTCAGCCGTGGTCATCCTCAACGACCGCGAGACTGGCTATCCCTTCGCCTGCCTTGAAGGTGCGCAGATCAGCGCAGTGCGAACGGCTGCTTCGGCGGCGTCGGGCGCTTACTGGCTCAACGGTCAGTCACGTAAGGCTGCATGCGTAGGATTTATCGGGGCTGGGGTGATTGCCCGCACCATCGCGCGAATGCTCAGCGTTGAAGGATGGGACATCGGCCACGCCGTTGTTCACGACTTTGACATGGCGTCTGCAGACGCTTTGACAGGCTTTATCGAAGGTGTCGACTTATGCACAGCCCGGACTGGCTCGCTGGAACAGGCGTTGGCAGCCGATCTGGTGATCTTCGCCACCACGGCCGGCGAGCCTTACGTCAAACCGCCTATGGCATTTCGCGCCGGGCAGGTTGTGCTGAACATTTCGTTGCGGGACATCGCGGCCCAGTTGCTGTTAGAGGCGAACAACCTCTGCGACGACGTCGAGCACTGCATGAAGGCCAACACGTCGCCGCATCTGGCAGAGCAATTGACGGGCAGCCGCGCGTTCATGAACGGCACGCTGGCCGGCCTTATTCGTGGCGAGGTCGAGCTTGATCCCGTAAAGCCCTCGATTTTCTCGCCGTTCGGCCTTGGCGTGTTGGACCTGGCCCTGAGCAAATTCATCGTCGACACCGCACTGGCAGAGTCTCGTGGCGTCGCCATCGAATCGTTCTTCGGAGAAACCTTGAGATGGAACTGAGTGCAGTGCTGGCCGGCGAAAAGTTATCCCCAGGGTCGGATAAACCCGCCATCAGAATCGGCATTGTCGGCTGCGGTTCACGCGGGCTGACGGTGCTGGAGCGTATCGGTGCGCTGGCGGCTGGCACGACGCGGGGCATAGAGGTCAATGTATTCGACCCTCAGCGTCCGGGGCCAGGTCTGCACGCTGTCGATCAACCCGAATACCTGATGCTCAACACCGTCGCCTCGCAGATTTCGATGTTTCCGGACACGGCCGCCCTCAATGGTCACACGGGACGAAAAGGACCGAATTTTTACGAGTGGTGCCTGCGTTATAAATCTTCACGCAGCGTACAGCCCAATGAGTTCCTGCCGCGCAGCTGGCTGGGAGAGTACCTGGCGTGGACTTACGAGGAAGTCATTCGCAGTCTGCCGACAAACGTGCGCGTCATTCATCATCCTCACGCTGTGGATAACATAGAGCACACCGATATGGGCCAGTTTGTACTGTCCACAGCCAAGGTGGAGCGTGCTGTGGATTGGCTGGCAATCACAGTGGGTCATGCGCAGCGGTTGCGGGATAAGCGTGGGGAGCTGCCCAGATCGTTAGCAACGGACCGCCACGCTAATTCGCCTCATTTCGGGTTATCCACAGAAGCGGTTGGCATCGAAGGACTAGGCTTGACCGCCATGGACGTCGTTGCCGATTTGACGGTCGGGCGCGGAGGCCAATTCAGCAAACGAGCGGAAGGCTTACTCTACGAGCCGAGTGGGCGAGAGCCACGAATCTACATGTTCTCGCGCAGCGGTCTGCCGTACCGCACACGGCCGGACATCGTGCCCCATCGGACCTCGAATGCGGCGCTGATTTTTACATTGTCGGCGGTCGCTGATCTGCGAGCGGAGTACCCTGCCGGCCTGGATTTCGAGCAGCAGGTCTTGCCGTTGATCAAAGCTGAAATGCTTGCGGAATACTTCGGGATGATCGCGTCTCAAGAGGGTGAATCGCCAGTGAGGATCAAAGCGGACGTTGCGCGCGCTTATTACTCAGGCCGGCTTGAAACCGTGTCGTCAGAAATGACAGCACGTTTCAACTCGCCGCCACTGGACCAGGCTGTGTATAACCCGCGCATGTCGATCATGAAATCTGCTGACTACGCCCAGGCCATGCGCGCATTCATCGAGCGCGACATCGGGCAGAGCAGTTTGGGACTTGATGCAAGCCCGATTAAAGCCGCGGTTGAAGTGTGGAGAAGTTGTCGTGAGCAGCTCCGCCGCGTTGTGGATAACCGGGGGCTGACAGCTGATTCAAGCCGTGTTTTTTTCGGAGAGTACGCGCCGCACGTCAATCGAATGGTGGCCGGGCCGCAAAAGGAACGTCACCAGGAGCTGCTGGCTTTGGCCGACGCAGGAATTGTCCATTGGGTGCGCCATGCTCAAGTTATCCACAGTGTCGATGGAGCGGGGCCCGAAGTGGTACTCGCGGGCAATCTGGCGATGCCTTTACCTAGAATTATTAAGGCTCACGTCAGCACTGCCTGTGACATATCGTCGCTGCCAAAGATCATTCGCTCGTTAAAGAGCAACGGAATTATCCACAGCCTGGCCAAGAACGGTGAGGGCGTGCTTGTAGACAGTGAAGGCAGGGCACAACCGAATCTGTGGATAACCGGCCCACTGGTGGAAGGGTCGACCTACTACAACCACTATGTCCCATCTTCGGGCAGTTATTCCCGTGCCTTTGTCGATGCCGACCGAATTGCTCGTGAAATGTTGGGGTTGAATGTTGAGGTCAAATCGGAGGTTTAGAGGCTATCTTCAGCGCTCTACCGCATTCGCGCATAGGAGACGCCTAGAAAGGCTTGGTGGCGATGACCTCTAGAGCATGCTGCTGCTTCAGCATCCACGAGGCGGATGCTCTGCACCGAGCTTCTACCAGTCCGATGATGATGCAGAAGTCGGCTTGGAGATCTCGACTGAAAATAGGTTCGTGGTGGGCAATGCGATTTCTGAGCAGTCGCACGTTGTTCAGGTTTTCAAATATCTACTTGCGGTTTTCTGAGGTCGTATTAGCGGGCTCCAGGTTGGGAAAGACTTGGATAAGACACGAGTTCCAGCTTCGATCGTCATGTCGGCTGGTAAACATTTTCTCCCAGAATACGAATTTTAGTTCGGCGACAATCTGGCCTGCAGTGCTGCGCTTCGACTTAAGGCGCTGCAGGTCTGTTAGCGGGTTATAGCCGGGGCCTGCGCACCGAGGAAGGCTGCGTTCGAAGCCAGAACTCCATGGCCAGGAGGGTCCGTGAATTAGTTCTAATGCGTCAGCAACGGCGTTGCGAACAACGACTTCACATATATGCAGGGGTGTGAGCAGTGCGCCCGATACGCGAGCGTTCCAAGCGTAAAGTGCCAAAGCCTCTTCCCCCCCGAACCCGGCAGCCGCAGCCGCACTTCGATACGTTGCCATCCGAGCCGATGAGAGGGTGGTCGAGACAGCGCAGGCTTTTTGCATTGACTTGATAAACCTATGTCCATATAGTTTTTTCACTAGCCACGGGATACGCGGGTGCATGCACCTCCCCCCGAGGACAGACGAAGTAACAAGAACCCTACCTCTCGGTGGGGTTTTTTTTTGAGGTCGGCATTGTACTTTCCAGGTCTGGGATGCGCGCTGCCTACTGTTCCAAGGTTACAAAATGGCTGGCTCATTGATCGGGCTGCTTTCACTTCGCCCTCTGCATCCCCGGCAAGTACTTGCGTCGAATGCGCTCCAGTTCACCCGTCTTGTTCAGACTGTCGATCGCGCTGTTGATCCGCGGTAACCACGAGGCGTATTGCGGCTGAAGCTTGAACACCAGCGGCGCTTCGCTGAGTCGTGCGCCCTGGACGAACTGGCCGGGATCGAGATCATTGCTTGAAATCAGCTCATCAAAGATGTCGTCGACCATGGCGATGGCGTCGACGCGCTTGCTCTGGAGCAGCTTGATTAGCGCCTCGTCTTTGGAGGTTTCCAGCCGGGTCAGGCGGCGCTTCTCGATGGCCGGGTCCAGGGCCCGGTAGTTGTAGCCCCGAACCATGCCGATGGTCAGGTGCTCAAGTTGGGCGATGGTCTGACCGCGCGCAGGGTGATCGGCCAGAAAGTAGAGGTGCTCTTTGACCGTGGAGTAGGGTTTGGAGAACACGTATCGGCGTTGCTCT
Organism: Pseudomonas sp. GL_135; assembly: GCF_057834665.1. Taxonomy (NCBI): domain Bacteria; kingdom Pseudomonadati; phylum Pseudomonadota; class Gammaproteobacteria; order Pseudomonadales; family Pseudomonadaceae; genus Pseudomonas; species Pseudomonas sp. GL_135. The sequence continues at coordinate 5,607,862 of NZ_CM174408.1, read as the reverse complement.
TCAGGGCCGTTCCAGATCAGCGAGTCAGCGTAGTTGATATCAATCTCGCCCTTGCGCAGCATCGACTGCAGGCGGTTGACCGGGTAGGTGACGAAGGTAACGTCCAGGCTGGCCAGCTTCATTACACGTCGCGCGATGTCGATGGAGATCCCTGCCAGATGACCGTCCTTGTCTTCGTAGGCATAGGGCTTCCACTGGGCTCCGCCCGCGACATACGGCTCAGCCACGGCTGGCAGCATGAGCAGCCCAAGCACACAACCAACGATGAATCTTCCTCGAAGCCCCATACGTTCCCCCGGCAGCGTGTCTGCCCCTGATCGTAAGGTAGCAGCAAGACATGTCCAGTAAATGTCGTATTGCCACTATTCGTCGCTGCAGCACATAAAAAAACCCGCGCTGACAGGGTCAGGCGGGTTGGCACAGGTGCGGTCGTCAGGCGTCGCGGCTCAGACGTCAGGGCTCAGGCGAATGATTTTCGGAAACTCCGTCAGCGTCAGCCGGGCCGAGCAGCGCTGGGCATCGCACACCCACTGCTGCGGGGCGTCGGTCATGCCTTTGTCTGGCGTTTGCGTATCGAGGATGCGCATCGGTCTGTTTTTCATGGCTGGAGCGCTGATGGTGACTTCGTGCTCGCGACCGCTGACCCAGGCCACCAGAATCCGCTCGCGGCCATTGCTGAATACCAGTTGGAAGACGCCGTCGGACTGCAGGCTGTTAGCCGACTCGTAGGTGAAATCAGGCAGGTAAGGGCTGATGGCCTTGAGCACCGAATAAGCCGGTTTCGCACGGAGGTTGATATCGAGCAGGCCGAAGTTGTGCTCCTGCTCGGTACGGTTGGTGCCATCGTTGATCAGGTCATACCACCACATGCCTTTGACGTTCGGCAGCGTGCGGATGAGGAAGTAAGCGCGGGCCAGGTATGCGGACTGGCGCTCGGGGCTGACGCCGCAATTGCCATTGTGGCTCGGCCAGCTCATCTCGGTCAGATACAGCGGGACAGGCCTGCCGACCTTGGCGGTGATTCGACGGTCCAGATCCCGCATCCAGCCGACCCAGCTTTCCGGCGTGTTGCGGTAGCTGCCTTCGCAGTGCACATAGGGATGCAGCGAGAGGCCATCGGCGTACTTCATCACCCCCGCGGCCAGAATGCGGTCGACAAAGCCACTCTTGATACCCAGGTTCGTTACGGCCCCGGCGAGTATGAGCGCCTGGGGATTGTTTTTGCGGATGATGGGTGCCGCGTCACGGACCAGCGCGACGTAGTCATTGCTCAGGCGCGCATCAGCCGGGCCGTCCAGGTCCCACTCGTTCCAGACCTCGTAAAACTTGACCGGATTGCCCAACTGGCGAGTGAGGTAATCCACGTAGTTCAGGTAAGGGATCTTGACCTCAGGCTTGCGCGGCTTTGCGCCGCCCTGATATGAGCTGCCGTATCCCAGAATCACCATCGGCGTGAGATTCAGTCCCTTGGCAGAGCTCAGCCATGCGCGCCACGGCGCAATGATCTGCATCTGGCCCCGCACCGGTTCGGCCGTAGACCAAAAGGCGTCATCGCGTATCGATTTGACGCCCGCCTCGCTCGCCATCTGGAGGCTGCGCAGCGGTTGTCCGGTGTTATTCATAGAATGGGTGGCAACGCCGACGATAAACGGCTCGGCCAGCGCGACGTTGGCGGCGAACAGGGCTGCAATCATTGCCAGAGCGCTCAGGCCGATGCTGCGGATGCTCATAGGGTTGCCTCGATCAACTCAGACCCGGCAGGCCGTTCCATGTGGGTACCTCATGGGGCTTTGGGGCCGGCAGCCTGCCCCGCGATTTCATGGCCAGCGCATGCCCGATGGCCATGCCCAGGAACATGTTGGCGAGGGTCACTTCCAGCGTATCGGTCGTCCAGCTGACAATGCAGATGCAGAAACCTGTCACCAGCAACGCCTGGCCGTAGCGGCTGGCACTGTCGGCCAGGATGAAAAACAGCGGGATGTGCAGGGAGTAGAGAAACAGCCCGGCCAGACCAAACGTCGCCCACAGGTAAACCACGGTGCTGTCGGACACCATGAAGATGTCAGCGCCGGGAACCGGGAAGGCGGCCACGGCGCTGCCAACCAGGCCGAAGCCCACACCGGTGAACGTTCGATCATCGTCCATCAGCGTCCGAATGACGTTGGGCCAGGTGTTGATAAGTCGGTCGTAGATGGACGCCAGCGAACTGGTGGCCGAGATCTTGTTGGGATCGAAGTCGGTCATCATCGCCACGAAGGGCAGCGACATACCGAGTACGACCGCGACAAGGATGGTCGCCCGGGCCGTCCAGCGAAACCGCATCATCATCAGCAGACCGGTTCCGCCGATGAACGCCAGTGCTGGCGCTTTACTTGTGGTCAATATCACCCCGGCGAAGCCGATCACGCAGACCGTCAAACCCAGCAATTTCGAGCGCAGGGTCGCCATCAGGTAAAGGCTGAGAACCGAGATGATGATGGCCAGTGAGCTGGAAATCCGCGCAAAACCCGCCGGGCGGTCCATGTCTTCGGAGGTCCATGCCGTGTTGGCGCTCAGCTCGGTACCGCCGACGGTGTAGCTGTAGCCCTTCCACGGCAGACTGACATACCGGTCGAGGGCAATACCGCCCAACGAAGCCAGCAGGCAAAAGGCAATCGCCCACATGAACAGGCGCTTGTGGCGAATGATCTGGTCGCCGCAGGCGATCCCGAAAAGCAGCGGGCTGATCCCGTACAACGCGAATGCGAAATTCCCGGCCTGGGCGCCATTCAGCGCTGCCCATCCTGCCGACAGCAACAGCACCAGCAGGCTCAGCCAGACGCCCGGCCCGGCCTTGAAACTGCGCAGTTCAAGTGCGAAGAACAACAGACACGCGATCTTCGGTGCGTAGAGCAATACGGAAATCCCTGCCTGATCCAGATAGAAACGCAGGGCCCCGTTGAAGGTCTCCACCAGCATCAGGCTGATCGCAACCAGCGCGATTGCTGTGGATTTATTGAATGAAAGCAATGAAGGTTTTTCAACGTAAACGGGGGAAGTCGACATCATGTGCAGCCCCTCGGGAGCATTTGTACGTGTGATAAGCGTCAGCGTGCGAAGCAAAACGCCGTGCGGGAAAGGCGACTCCCCGGGCAGCGCGGGTGTAGCCATCGACGGCGTGCAATCGCGATGATTTGGGTGGTCGCAGCGGGAGAATGAAGGGCTTTTCGGTTCCCTTGCGAGCGGCGCGACAGGGGTATATCAGCCGCAGATCGGAAGGCTGTCAATCAATTAGTCAAATTTTCAGACGTATTTAATCAGCGCTAAATATCGGCGCTTGTAACCTGTTGATTTTATTGGGGGATAGAAAATTGGCGCTGTTAAAAAGAGAGGAATTCGACGGCGGTTAACGAGTTTCTATGACTCGTTTTCGTTACAAGTGCGGCGTATCCACCGCTGAGTATTCAGCGGGGAATACGCCATTTCCCAAGATTGAATCGCGCTACGCCATTAGCCGGTCACGCTCACGTGTAGCGACGCTTGTCCGCTGCGGGCGGGAAATACTGGTACAGCCAGGTCTCGCTCAGCGTGCGATCACCGGTTTTGATGAACATGCGCATTTCCACCGGCTCCACGGAATCGCTGGTCGGGTACCAATCGAACGTCACGCGGAAACCCTTGATGTCCGGGAGCACCAGCACATTGAAATCCTGGACTTTGCCGTGGGACACGGTGACCACTGGCTCGATGCCCGAACCTTCCGGCAACCGGTCCAGCCCGCCACCGTTGAAGTCCACGGCGAAACGGCGCGCCCAGACGTCCGGGTAGTGCTCGCCCGGTGCCCAGCCTTCGATGAAACCGCCCATGCCCGAGCGCGTGGCGTGCACTTGAGCCAACGGCGTGCTGACCGGGGGCAGGGGGCTCCAGTAGAGCTTGTAGCCGTAGTTCATCGACATGCCGGCCTTGACCGGCACTTTCGGGTTCCAGAACGCGACGATGTTATCCAGGGTTTCGCCGGTGGTTGGCAGTTCCAGCAGATCGATGGAGCCTTCGCCCCATGCCGTCGTCGGCTCGACCCACAGGCTTGGCCTGCGGTGGTACCAGTCCACGGTGTCCTGATAGGTTTTGAAATCGTGGTCGGTCTGCACCAGGCCAAAGCCCTTCGGGTCTTTGTCGGCAAAGGCGTTGAACTGGATCTTGGCCGGGTTATTGAGCGGACGGCAGATCCATTCGCCATTGCCGCGCCACATGGCCAGCCGGTCGGAGTCGTGGATTTCCGGGTGAAGGGTGTCGCACATGCGGCGTTCGTGCGTGCCGCAGCTGAACATGCTGGTCATGGTCGCAATGCCCAACTGCTCGATGTCAGCCCGCGCATTGATGTGCGCGTCGATGTCCATCACCACGCGGTCAGCCTGGCAGTCGATGTCGAAGCGATACGCGCCCGTTGCACTGGGAGAGTCCAGCAGCGCGTAGACCACAAACCGTGTGGCGTCTTTGGTTGGCTTCTCGAACCAGAACTGTGTGAAGTCAGGAAATTCTTCAGGGCTGTGGGCGTAGGTGTCGATCGCCAGACCCCGGGCGGAAAGACCGTATTGCTTATTGCTGTCGATGGCGCGGAAGTAGCTGGCGCCCAGAAACGACAGGATGTCGTTGATCGCGATCTCGGGGGCCTTGAACAGCTTGAAACCGGCGAAGCCCAGGTCGCCCTTGAGCTGACTCTGGTCGATGCGACTGGCTTCGTAGTTGAACAGCTCGGGGCGGAAATGCACTTCACGCGCCTGCTGGGTTGCCGGGTCGACGCTGTACATCCGCACCGGGGTCTTGAAGCCCGCGCCGACGTGGAAGAAATGCACGTCCAGTTGGCCTTTCACGTCATTCCACAGTGAATGGCCGGCGTCGTACTTGATCGCGTTGAACTGCTGAGGCGTCATGTTCGCCAGGGTAGGCGGCAGTGTCTGCTTGGTGCTGACGTAAGGCTTGCCGGCCATCTGTTTGGCGTTGTCCTGCAAGGTCTTGAAGTCAAAGTGTTCGATGTCGCCATCGGCCGCCGCAGCCAGTGCGCGTGCCGCGTAAAGACCTGAGGCGGGCAGCGCGCTGTAGGCTGCCAGCGCCATGGACGCTTTCAAGAGATTCCTGCGATTCATATGGTGAAGCCTCTGAAGATGCTGTGCCTTCCTGCACGAAAAAGTGCGCTTTCCCAATCCTTGCCGAACGCAAATTACCAACAAACAGATAACAATCTCGGCATCTTGTTCGCGCAAAGGGAAAAAAATCGTTTCAGGGCACAACCGATTTCGCTTCAACGTGTTGCTCGCGCGGCCGATTTGGCCGCGCATTTCAAGCCTGGGTGGTATGCCCCCCGACAGCCATCGCTGCCTGCCGCAGCGCCTCAGACCGTGTCGGATGGGGGTGGCAGGTCAGGGCGATGTCCTCGGCAGAGGCGGCGAACTCCATCGCCACGCAGTACTCCGCGATCATCTCGCTGACGCTGGGGCCGACGAGGTGTACACCGAGAATTTCATCGGTGCGCTCATCCGCCAGCACTTTCGCGAAGCCGTCCGTTTCGTGATTGACCTTGGCGCGGCTGTTTGCGCTGAACGGGAATTTGCCGACTTTGTAAGCGCGACCTTCCTCCTTCAGCTGCTCTTCCGTCTTGCCGACGCTGGCCAACTCGGGCTGGGTGTAGATGACGTTGGGGATCAGGTTGTAATTCAGCTCACCCTTCTTGCCGACGATTCGTTCGACACACACGCCGGCTTCATCTTCCGCCTTGTGCGCAAGCATCGGGCCGGACGTCACGTCGCCAATGACCCAGATGCCATCTACCGCCGTTCGATGCCCCTTGTTGGGCAAAACGCCGCGCTTGTCCACCTCCAGGCCGACGGTTTCCAGGCCCAGCCCTTTCGTCACCGGGCGACGGCCGATGGACACCAGCACGTAGTCCGCTTCGATTTGCTCGGCTTCGCCACCGGCGGCGGGTTCGACGGTCAGGGTGACGCCGGTTTCCGCAGCGACGGCTGAGGTGACCTTCGAGCCGAGTTTGAATGCCATGCCCTGACGCGACAGCGAGCGATGCAGCGTCTTGCCCGCCTCAAGGTCCGTGCCGTGGGCGACATGGTCGAGAAATTCGATCACCGTCACCTTCGCCCCCAACCGGCGCCAGACCGAGCCCAGCTCAAGACCGATGACCCCCGCGCCAATTACCACCAGATGCCTGGGCACCTCGCTCAACGACAACGCGCCGGTGGAATCGAGAATGCGTTTGTTATCGATGGTCACGCCTGGCAGGGGCGTCGGCTCGGAGCCGGTGGCGATGATGATGTCTTTGGCGGTCAATTCGGTTTCGGCACCCGCAGCGTCGGTGACGATGACCTTGCCGGGCCCTGAGAGGCGGCCCCAGCCTTTGATCCAGTCGGCTTTGTACTTGCGAAACAGAAACTCGATGCCCTTGGTCAGGCCCGTCACGCTTTCGACTTTTTGCGCCATCATCTGGGTCAGGTTCAGCGTCGGCGTGACCTCGATGCCGAGCTTCTTGAATGCCTCGCCGGTCGCCGCTTCATACAGCTCGGAGGCATGAAGCAACGATTTCGAAGGGATGCAGCCTACGTTCAGGCACGTGCCGCCCAATGTTTCACGGCCTTCGATGCACGCCACTTTCAAGCCTTTCTGGCCCGCATGGATCGCCGCGTTGTAGCCGCCGGGGCCGCCACCAATGATGACAACGTCGTAATGACTCATGAACGTACTCCTTCAGGGAATCGACAATGGAGGGAAGCGTAGCCGTGTCTGGGCAAATGTCGCTCGTCAGCAAGGTCGCTTAGATGATGGGTGTAATATTTCTTCCCGAGCACTTCAAAGTCAAGTGGGTGGACCCGTCGCTATTCCCCGCGCATCTCGTAGGACCGGCTTTAGCCGGGAAGGCGCACTCCTGTCTGTCTAGGGATTCAAACCGATATGACGGCAGGCGACATTTACCTGTCTGCTGGCTGTCTGACCCCGCATCCAGCGCTGCGCAAACGAATAATCAGACGAAAATTTCACGACTTCTGTTATATCGTAACGCCCTGTGTCAGCGTGGCTTGGCGCCGCGTAATTGCAACGCCGGAGAGTGGGCGGAAGGGTAATGATTACAGCGTTATACGGGCTTTGGAGTTGCAATGCGGGTTGATCTGGATGATGAGGGCGTTGCACCGGCGAGCCTACCGAGGTTTCAGCAGGCGGCTGTTCAATCGACACGTCTTTCACGGCTGACGTATCTGACAGGCGCAATGGGCATCATCGGCCTGGTGGTGTCGCTTTTCGTTGACCTTTTTTCTCCCAACTCGCTGTGGACGGCGGTGCTGACCAACAGCGCCGCGAGTCTGCTCGTACTGGCCGGGGCGTTGCAGTCGGTCCACGTGGTCAGCCAGTGGCGCGCCGGCGTCATGGCACCGCCCTCTGCGGCTGCCTCTGACGATGAAGCGCTGCTTAATGGCGATGAGCAGGGCTGGTACGACCGTGTGCTCGGACGCATCAGCGGTGCTGGCACTTCGATGGTCGGCCAGGTCGGATTGCCAGTGTTCTGGCTGGCAGGCTGGGCGTTGCTGTCGCTGGTCAGCATTGGCCTGATCTGGAACCTTGCCTTGGCAGGCAGCAATGTCGGCCTCGTCGGTAACGTAGTCGGCGGATTGCTCCTGTTGATCGCATTTGCGCTGCTGGTGCTGGAGCGGCAATTCAGCAATGAGTCCGACGCCAGTTGGCCTGAAGCCGAGCAGCTGGCGCAGATCACCAAGGTCGCCATCGGGACACTACTGGTCACCGCGTTGTGCCTGTTTTTCTCTTCCGCTGATCGCGTATGGCCCGCCCGGCTTGCGGTGTTGATCGGCCTGTTGCCTGGTCTGGTCGCCGTCGAGTTACTCATCCGTGCCTTCTTGTCCGTCTTTAGCCCGCGCAACGAACGCCTTGAACCGCGCCTGATCGCCAGCAGCTTCGTTGCCGGCCTGTTGCGCTGGCCGCCGCGTCCGCTGCTGGCGCTGCAAAACGAACTGCACAACCGCTTCGGCATCGACCTGCGGCAGATCTGGGCGTTTACCTACATGCGCCGCGCCTTTCTGCCGGTGATGGCGGTCATCGTGGGTTTGGGCTGGTTGCTGAGCGGTGTTCACGAAATCCCCATGCAAGGCCGTGGCATTTACGAGCGGTTTGGCAAACCGGTTGAAGTCTTGGAGCCAGGTCTGCACGCCGGTCTGCCCTGGCCCTTCGGAACAGTGCTGGCGGTGGAAAACGGTGTGGTTCACGAGTTGGCGACCAGCGTTTCGGAGGGGGCGGGCGCAGAGCAGACCCTTGACTCTGCCGAAGGCCCGCCGCCTGCCATTGCCAACCGGCTGTGGGACGCCACACACATCAATGACAAATCGCAAGTGATCGCCAGCGGTTCCGGTGATAAGCAGAGCTTCCAGATCGTCAACATGGACGTGCGCTTTGTGTATCGCATCGGGTTGACGGACGAAGCCGCGCTGGCCGCGACTTACAACAGCGCCGACATCCCCAGTCTGATTCGCAGCACCGCCAGCCGCGTGCTGGTACACGACTTTGCATCCCGCACTCTCGACGAGTTACTTGGCGAGCAGCGCAATGATCTGTCGGCCGACATCGGCGACGCCGTACAGCGCGACCTGAAAAAACTCGACAGCGGTGTAGAGATTCTCGCCACCGTGGTCGAGTCGATTCATCCGCCAGCAGGTGCGGCCAACGCCTATCACGCGGTCCAGGCCGCTCAGATCAGCGCTCAGGCGTTGATTGCCCGAGAACGCGGCGCGGCGGCCGATCAGGCCAACGTGGCGCAATTACACGCCAGCATGGCCCATGACCAGGCGGCCGCGAGTTCGCGGGAAGTGATGGCAACGGCGCAAGGTGCGGATTTGCGTTTCAGCGCCGAACAGCAGGGCTACGCCAAAGCGGGCCAGGCATTTCTGCTGGAGCAGTACTTCAGTCAGCTGACCCAGGGGCTGACCCACGCCAAGTTGCTGGTGCTGGATCATCGGCTTGGCGGCACCAGCGCGCCGACCATCGATTTACGATCTTTTACCCTCCCGGTCGACCCCGCATCGTCGACTCAATCAGCTGACCAGCCCTCGGCTGAATAAGGAGCCTTCCCTTGAGTCTGTTTCATTCCCACGATCACCACGACCATTCCGGTCACGACCACGCAGGCCATGGTCATGGCGGCCACCATCATGGTCATCACCATGGCGAAGCCTCCGGCCCGACCGTGTTTCCGTGGCGTCGTGCTGCGTTGGCGGCGGTGCTGATTGCCTTCGCGGTTGCGGCGGCGAGTCTGGTGCAGGTGCGCTCCGGCGAGGCGACGGTCATCACGCGCTTTGGCAACCCCGCCCGGGTATTGCTGGATCCCGGCCTGAGCTGGCGCTGGCCGGCGCCATTCGAAGCAGCGATCCCCGTTGACCTGCGTTTGCGCACCACCTCGAGCGGTTTGCAGGACGTCGGTACCCGTGACGGCCTGCGCATTATCGTTCAGGCGTACGTGGCGTGGCAGGTGCAGGGCGATCCGGACAACGTGAAGCGCTTCATGCGCGCCGTGCAAAACCAGCCGGACGAAGCCGCGCGGCAGATCCGCACCTTCGTCGGCTCTGCACTCGAGACCACCGCCGCGAGCTTCGATCTGTCGAGCCTGATCAACACCGACGCCAATCAGGTGCGCATCGCCGATTTCGAAAACCAGCTGCGTCAGCAGATCGACAAGCAACTGCTGACCACCTACGGCGTTCGCGTCCTGCAAGTGGGGGTCGAACGTCTGACGCTGCCTTCGGTGACCCTCAACGCGACGGTCGACCGCATGCGCGCGGAGCGCGAAACCATCGCCACCGAGCGCACCGCCATCGGCAAGCGCGAGGCGGCGCAGATCCGCTCCGCTGCCGAACGCGATGCGCGGATTGTCGAGGCCGACGCCACCGTGAAAGCCGCCGATATCGAGGCGCAATCCCGCGTTGAAGCGGCGCAAATTTACGGCCGCGCCTACGCCGGTTCGCCCCAGCTGTACAACTTGCTGCGCTCGCTGGACACCCTCGGCACCGTGGTGGGGCCGAGCACAAAACTGATTCTGCGCACCGATGCCGCACCGTTCCGGGCGCTCGTGGACGGCCCGCCGACTCTGGATGGCAAGGCTGGAACGCAGCCATGACCGAGCACGACGCTGCGCACATCGAGCGGCCGGTGGTGAACAGCCCTTGGCTGCAGGCCAGTCGCCTGGCGTTTCTGGGGTTGTATGTCGTGACCCTGTTGGCGGCGCTCGGCTGGGCGGTCTCCAACGTGCGAGAAATCGATCCGCAGAACCGCGCCGTCGTGTTTCGATTCGGCGAGTTGGACCGTGTGCAGAACGCCGGTTTGCTGTTGGCCTGGCCGCAACCGTTCGAGCAGGTGGTGCTGCTGCCTTCCGCTGATCGCGTGATCGAGCGGCACGTCGAAACGCTGTTGCGCTCACCCACTGCGTTGGCGGCCGACAAGATCACCAGTTTTGCGACGCCGATGAGCGACGCGCTGGCAGGCTCGGGCTATCTGCTCACGGGTGACGCTGGCGTCGTACAGCTCGACGTGACGGCGTACTACAAAGTGACAGACCCACGGGAGTTCGTTCTGCAGGGCGAGCACGTGCTGCCGGCGCTGGATCGTCTGGTCAATCGCAGCGCCGTCAGCCTTGCTGCAGCGCGTGACTTGGACACCATTCTGGTGGCGCGTCCCGAGCTGGTCGGCTCTGACAGCCAGTCTGCCGAGCGTCGAGAACGCCTGCGCGGCGATCTGGTGCAGGGCATTAATATGCGGCTTGGCGAGCTGACGGCCACCGGCGTGGGTCTGGGCGTTGAAGTCGTGCGGGTCGACGTGCAGTCCAGTCTGCCAGCGGCTGCGGTAAACGCGTTCAACGCGGTGCTGACTGCGAGTCAACAAGCCGATCAGGCCGTGGCAAACGCGCGCACTGACGCAGAGAAACTCAACCAGACCGCCAATCAGCAAGCCGACCGGACCCTGCAGGTCGCCCATGCGCAAGCATCCGAGCGGCTGGCCAAGGCGCAGACCGACACCGCTGCGGTGACCGGGCTGGCGATGTCGATCCAGAACAAAAGCGATCCCGGATTGCTGCTGCGGATCTACCGCGAGCGGGTGCCCGCCATCCTGAAACAGGCGGGTTCAGTGACCACGGTCGACCCCCGCGACGATTCCCGTCTGATCATTCAGGGAGCTGACAAATGAGTGGCGAAGCCGTGCATAACCATTCCCACGACCCTTCTCACCAGCATGCAGAGCCCGCCGCGCCCGGCAGCATGCTAACCAGTCGCGAACAGCGCAGCGCCGCCCGGCAGTTGACGCTGGCGATGCTTGCCCTCGGCCTGCTCGCGCTGGGGCTGGTCTGGCGATTTTTCTCGCCCGAGCAAGTTGGGGTCAGCCAGCTGCTGTTGGGCGCCGCCTCTCTGCTGGTGGCCATCCCGGTGGTCAGCGCCGGCTGGCACAGCTTGCGGTACCCGAGTCTGCACGGCATTACCGATCAACTGATCGCACTGGCCATGCTGGGCGCCTGGGCGACGGGCGATCTGATGACAGCCGCGCTGCTGCCAATCATCATGATCTTCGGCCACGTGCTGGAGGAGCGCAGCGTGATCGGCTCTCAGGAAGCTATTCAGGCACTGGGCCGTTTGACCCGCAGCCATGCCCGGCTGATCGATAAGGATGGCGCCATCCGCGAAGTCGACAACGGTACGTTGGTTGCTGGTGACCGCGTTGAAGTGCGCGCCGGTGACCGCGTACCGGCTGACGGCTTGGTGATCTCGGGGCAGGCCAGTCTCGATACGGCCCCCATCACGGGCGAGTCCGTTCCGCTCGAAGCGCGGGCGGGCATGGAAGTCTTCGGTGGCGCGATCAACCTCGACGGGCTGCTGCGTATTGAAGTGACGCGTATCGGCAACGAGTCGACCCTGGGCAAGGTCATCGCGCTGATGCAAAGCGCCGAACGCTCCAAACCGCCCATCACTCGCCTGTTGGAAAAGTACGCGGGCAGCTACATGGTGCTGGTGTTGTTGATCGCGGCCGTGACCTGGTTCATCACCAATAACGCCCAGGCCATGCTGGCGGTGTTGGTCGCCGCGTGCCCCTGCGCGTTGGTGCTGTCGGCGCCGGCGACAGCCATCGCCGGTATTGCAGTCGCCGCTCGCCACGGCATTCTGATCCGCAGTTCGGCATTTCTTGAGGAGCTGGCCGACCTCACTTCGCTGGTCGTCGACAAGACCGGCACGCTGACTTATGGGAGTTTGCGCCTGCAATCGGTCCAGGCCGAGGAGGACGCGGGCGATGATGTGATCGCGTTGGCAGCAAGCCTGGGTTCGGCGAGCAGTCATCCGGTCAGTCGCGCGCTGGCCACGTTGGTCGAAAAGGATCATCTGCTCCCTCTGGATGACATTCGTGAGCGCCAGGGGCTGGGCGTCGTTGCGCGGACCGCGCGGGGTGAAGCTGCATTAGGACGGCCTGAGCTGTTCGCACAGTTGGGAATCGCGACCTCGCCTATCCCCGATCACGATGGCCCGATTGCCGGGCTCGCGCTAAATGGCCACTTCCTGGCCTGGCTGCTGTTGGCCGACAGCCTCAAGCCTGAAGCACGTCAGGCGCTGAGTGAGTTGCGCGAGCTAGGCTTGGGTCGACAGTTGCTGCTGACGGGGGATCGGCAGAGTGTCGCCGACAGCTTGGGTCAAGAGGTCGGCATCAGTGATATCCACGCCCAGGCGTTGCCCGAGGACAAGCTCAATCGGGTCATGAGCGAAATAAAAAAGGGCTTTCGCCCAATGGTCGTCGGCGACGGTATCAACGACTCGCTGGCGTTGAAGGCCGGCGTAGTCGGCGTCGCGATGGGGGCGGGTGGGGCGGACATCGCGTTGGCCTCTGCCGACATCGTCTTGATCGGCAGTGACCTGCGCCGCTTGGGCACCTGCGTGCGCCTGAGCCGCCAGTGTCGCCATACCTTGCAGGTGAATGTGATCATCGGACTCGGCTGGACGCTGGCCATTGTTGCCATGGCGGCTTTCGGCGTGCTGGGTGCGGCAGGCGCCATGATCGCTGCGGTCTTGCACAACCTCAGCACGCTGCTGGTGCTGGGCAATGCCGGGCGGTTGCTGCGTTTTCATGAGCCCATCGCGAAGTTTCACAATCCCTCCTAAGCCAGATTCCCCGGCGCCTGCATTGAAAGCGTTGGGTTAGAGGCCTCCACTAAGTATTAAAATTTGCTTGAGCTTTGAAGAACTCTGTTACAAATTAAGTTCAGTCTTGTTCGGGGTGCTCCATTTGCAGGCGTCAAACTGGCTCGAATTCTGGGGCACAGGGTCGTACCCGTTGTAGATTCGTCGTCGTTCAAACCAGCCGATCGCCTGACGGCTCCTGATCTGGGGCCGGTTATGGACTACCCTTTTCCATGTAGCTGGATCAGGGGGATTTCATATGCTCGCGCAACTTCCACCGGCGTTACAGAACCTTCATTTGCCGCTGCGTCTCAAGCTCTGGGACGGCAACGAACTCGATTTGGGAAATGACCCCCGCGTCACGATCGTGGTAAAGGACCCGTCGCTTGTTTCCGATTTCACCCACCCAAGTCTGGGCCTTCTTGGCAGTGCTTTCGTTGAGGGTCGGCTTGAGCTGGAAGGCTCGATCAGCGAAGTGGTCCGGGTGTGCGACGAGCTGACCAAGGCGCTGGTGGACGAGGACGACGACAATCTCCCTGTGCGCACCGAGCACGACAAGGCCACCGATGCTGCGTCGATCTCCTACCACTATGACCTCTCCAATGACTTCTATCGCCTGTGGCTGGACCGGGAGATGGTCTACTCCTGCGCGTATTTCAAGACCGGCAACGAGACGCTCGATCAGGCACAACAGAACAAATTTCACCACCTGTGCCGCAAGCTACGGCTCAAACCCGGGGAGTATTTGCTCGACGTCGGCTGTGGCTGGGGAGGCCTCTCCCGCTTTGCCGCGAGTGAATACGGCGTCAAGGTATTCGGCATCACGCTGAGCCGCGAGCAACTGGCGCTAGCCCGGGAGCGGGTGCGCGCGGACGGTTTGCAGGACCGTGTCGAACTGCAGCTTCTCGACTACCGGGATCTGCCTAAAGACGGCCGTTTCGACAAGGTTGTCAGCGTCGGCATGTTCGAGCATGTCGGCCACGCCAATCTGGAGCTGTACGCGAAATGTCTGTTTGATGCGGTGAAGGAGGGCGGTCTGGTGATGAATCACGGCATCACCGCCAAGCACACCGACGGGCGACCTGTAGGGCGGGGCGCCGGTGACTTCATTGATCGCTACGTCTTTCCCAACGGTGAGCTGCCGCACCTGTCGATGATCACTGGATTCATCAGCGAGGCGGGTCTGGAAGTCGTCGATGTGGAAAGTCTGCGCCTGCACTACGCCAAGACGCTCGAACACTGGAGCGCGCGTCTGGAGGAGAAGCTCGACGTCGCCGCTGCGATGGTGCCGGAGCAGGCGCTCAGGATCTTTCGGTTGTATCTGGCTGGCTGCGCGTATGCGTTTTCCAAGGGCTGGATCAATCTGCATCAGATCCTGGCGGTGAAACCCCATGCGAACGGCAACCATGATTTGCCGCTGACCAGGGACGATATCTACGCGTAATGGCGTCAACTTGTGGGAGCGAGCTTGCTCGCGAAGACGTCGGTACATCCACCGAATCATCGGCGGTTGAAATAACGTCTTCGTGAGCAAGCTCACTCCCACACTTGGCCTACTGCTCACTCACCTTTACAGAATCGGCGAAATCAGCCTGGCTACCCGCATCCCCAACTGCTGCAAATGATGGGTCTCTTTGCTTTCTTCGCTGGAGATTTCGTGGGAAAGGGCGAAGTCGTCGACCAACATAGCTTCGACTTCGCGTGCGAAGTCCTCGTCCACGGTCAGCAGCATGAGTTCGAAGTTGAGCCGGAACGAACGGTTGTCCAGATTGGCGCTCCCGATCGCCGAGATCGCGTTATCCACCAGCACCACCTTCTGGTGCAGAAAACCGGGCTTGTAGCGAAAGATACGAACGCCTGCGCGGACGGCTTCAAAGGCGTACAGGCTGGACGCGGCATATACCGTGTAATGGTCGGGGCGCGACGGCAGCAGCAGGCGCACATCTACTCCGCGCAAGACCGCCAACCTCAGCGCCGCCGATACGGCTTCATCGGGGATGAAATACGGTGTCGTGATCCACACCCTTTCGGTCGCCGCGTGAATGGCTTCTACGAAGAACAGCGAGCAGGTTTCCTGCGCATCGGCCGGGCCGCTGGCCAGTAACTGGCACAGCACGCCGTCTTCCGGGTAACTGTCTGGCAGGATCAGCGGTGGTATCTCACGGGTTGCCCAGAACCAATCTTCGGCAAACGATTCCTGCAGACACGCTACGACAGGTCCGACAACGCTGACGTGGGTGTCGCGCCATGGCGCCAGCGGCGGTTTGAGGCCGAGGTATTCATCGCCCACATTGTGCCCGCCAACGAAGCCTTTGATCCCATCCACCACGACGATCTTGCGGTGATTACGGAAGTTGATCTGGAAGCGCGTCAGCCAGCCGCCCCGGGTTGCGAACGCCTTGATCTGCACGCCGCCGTCGCGGAGCTTGTCGATGTAACGCGTCGGCAGCGCGTGGCTGCCGATGCGGTCGTAGAGCACATGGATGGCGACGCCTTCTGCGGCTTTTTCCAGCAGCAGCCCTTGCAGGCGGCGACCGAGATCATCGTCGTGGATGATAAAAAACTGCACGAACACCACTTGCCGGGCGCTTTTAATGGCCTCGAATATTGCGCCAAACGTTTCATCGCCGTTGATCAACAGCTTCACTTCGTTGTTCGCCAGGCACGGCATGCGTCCCAGCTTCGGCATCGCGCGCAGGGATCGATAAGCGTCGGATCGCCTTGCTGCTACTGCCTCTTCAATCCATGGCTTCCAGTTGAAGTCGGCGATCGCCGCGCGCATCTCGGTATTCGCCTGACGCCGCGCCTTGATGTACGCGTCGAACGTGCTCCTCCCGAAAACCAGATACGGAATCAGCGCGACATAGGGGATGAAGATCAGGGGCATCGCCCAAGCGATTGAGCCTTGAGCCGTACGCACAGTGAGTAAGGCGTGGATTGCTGCGACAATGCCCAGCAGGTGAGTGAAACCCAGCAAATAGCCAAAGAAATACGGGCTGTGGTAATCCATGCGCAACCTTGTGCCATAAGCTTATTGGTGTCTAACAGACCACATGACGCCGGGATTGTCGCTATTTTATTGAGGCTGCAACTGGCTGCCAGATCTGTCGTCTAACCGTCATCGTTCAGTGACCTGCCAGCAGGTCGCATCAAGATGCCCAAGAGTCCTAAAGGAAATCCGATTCATGAAAAAGCGCGTACTGGCGTTGATGGTTTGTCTGGCTGCGCCTCTTGCACAGGCTCAGGTGTTGCAGCCCGGGCTGTGGGAGTTGAGCTCAAGCAACATGCAGGTGGACGGCCAGCAGATGCCGGACTTGCAGGTAATGCTGTCCCAATTGCAGATGATGGCGCCGCAGCAGCGCGCAGCCATGGAACAAATGCTGGAAAAACAAGGCGTTACTCTGGGCGGGAAGGGTGTTCGTATTTGCCTCACGCAGGAGCAGGTCAAGAATGAGCAAATTCCGCTGACTGATCCGAAATCGGGCTGCACCCAGCAGATCACAGAACGTACCGGCGCTACCTGGAAGTTCAAGTTCAGTTGCGCTCGCGCTCAAGGCACCGGCACTGCACAGTTCCTCAGTGACCGGGAGTTCAACACCCATGTTATTGGCTCGTTCAATGCCACAGGCCAGCAACAGAACGGCAGCATGGACACGCGCGCTGTATGGCTCGGTCAGCAGTGCGGCACTGTAAAACCAAGGACCTGACTTTCTCTGCTTACTAAGCGCCCTGACTTGTCGGGGCGTTTTTGTTTGTACAGATGACGGGCCGTGTTCCACGTGGAACATCTTGTTGTTTCACATGAGCTTTTCCGCCTTAGGCGTTGAAGACGCTCAATAAAATCCTGCCTAACTTATAAAAAGCTTCATCTTTGCCCGATATCCCGGCTGTTATATTGTAACCATCGCCCTCCATCTCTGAGCCGGGATGCTCTTCTCCTTCGGAACGTGCCATGCACCGACGTCAAATGCTGCTCAACATGCTTTTGGCCAGCGCCGCCTTTGCGCTTCCATTCTCAGTCAACGCGACGCAGATCCGAAACGCCCGCCTGTGGCGTTCCGATAGCAAGCTGCGGCTCGTGTTCGACCTTAGCGGCCCGGTGCAGTACAAGACCTTCACGCTCAGCGCGCCCGAGCGGATCATCATCGATGTCAGTGGCGCGCGGCTTGATGGCAACTTCAGTCAGTTGGCGCTTGAAAACACGCCGATCAAATCGATTCGTTCCGGTCACTTCGGCCAGAGCGACACGCGCATCGTGCTCGATCTGACATCGCCCGTGCAGCTCAGCAGTTTTCTGCTGGGGCCCGAAGGCGCGCAGGGCAACCGGCTTGTTGTGGACTTGGGGCATGACGTGCTTTCTCGTCCTCCAGTGCAGCTCGCCGCAGCAGCGCCTTTGGCGAAAGAGCCACCCGCGCAGAACCCTGGAAGGGACCGTTCCAAGCGCGACATCATGGTGGTCGTCGACGCAGGTCACGGTGGCAAAGACCCCGGCGCCGTCGGCTCGAAGGGAGAGAGGGAGAAGGACGTCGTGCTGTCCATCGCGCAGTTGCTCGCCAAGCGGCTGAAACGCGAGAAGGGTTTTGATGTGCGCCTGGTTCGCAACGACGACTTTTTCGTGCCGCTGCGCAAGCGCGTGGACGTCGCACGCAAATACAACGCTGACATGTTCATCTCGGTCCACGCCGACGCCGCCCCTCGGCTGACGGCCTCCGGCGCGTCGGTGTTTGCCTTGTCGGAGAACGGCGCGACGTCTGCGACAGCACGCTTCATGGCCCAGCGTGAAAACGGCGCCGACCTGATCGGCGCGACCAGCCTGTTGAACCTGAAAGACAAGGACCCGATGCTGGCCGGTGTCATTCTCGATATGTCGATGAACGCCACGATCGCCGCGAGTCTGGACTTGGGTCACACCGTACTGGGCAGCCTGGAAGGGATCACGACGCTGCACCAGAAACGTGTGGAACAGGCCGGTTTTGCGGTGCTGAAGTCACCGGATGTACCGTCGATTCTGGTCGAGACCGGCTTCATCTCCAACAGCCGCGACAGTCAGCGCCTCGTCACCGCGCGCCATCAGCAGGCCGTTGCCGATGGCTTGTTTGATGGCATGAAGCGCTACTTCGAACGCAATCCGCCTGCAGGCTCGTACGTGGCCTGGCGGCAAGAGCAAAAGGCGAATGAGGCGTTGGTCTGACGGACTAAGTCATGAGGCAGAATGTGCAAGTTCGCTCTCATCAAAATTGACACCACTGCACATGCACCTGCCTAAACACCCATTGTGGGAGCGAGCTTGCTCGCGAAGAGGTCGGAACATCCGCTGCATGTATAGCGCCTGGAACACCGTCTTCGTGAGCAAGCTCACTCCCCCATGGACAGTGTTTGCCAGGGAGCCAGCACGGCGTCTGGACGACGGAGTCTTCCCTCATTCCTGCAGGGGTCAGGTCACCGACAACCCATCACTCGGTCGCAGGTGATCTTGGTCCGGCTCCCACTCGAACTCGATACCCGACTGATCGTCGTCCACCCGACTTTCTGGATGTACCCCACCCAGATTTCACCGTCCGATGCCAGCCCCGTGAAGAACGTCAGCGAGCCATAACGGCTGTTAGTCTGAGCCCAGCGGCGCTTGCCCGCGCTTTCAAAGCCGCGCACGAACATCGTTTTCCCTGCCACCGCCACGCTGTACGTGTTGTCGCCGGCATCAATGCAGGCCAACAGCATCGCAGTGCGCGTGCACAACGCCTTGTCCAGCCTTGGCGAGGGAGGGAGCGCAAACGCCTGCGTGCTCAGAGCCAGCGAACACCCTGCCAACAACGAAAACAACCGAGTCATGAAGCTGCCTTAAAAAAGATTAGCGCCTGCGTATCGTTATACTATAACGTAAAAAGCGATCACATCCGCACTTTGGTGAAACCTTCATGAACCGCCTTCCCGTTACCGTTCTTTCCGGCTTTCTTGGCGCGGGCAAAAGCACGCTGCTGAATCACATCCTGCGCAATCGCGACAACTTGCGCGTCGCGGTGATCGTCAACGACATGAGCGAGATCAACATTGACGGCAGCGAGGTTCAGCGGGACGTCAGCCTCAATCGCGCGGAAGAAAAGCTGGTGGAGATGAGCAACGGCTGCATCTGCTGCACCCTACGCGAAGACTTGCTGGAAGAGGTCAGTCGGCTGGCCCATGAAGGCCGTTTCGACTACCTGCTGATTGAATCCACGGGCATTTCCGAACCGCTTCCCGTGGCTGAGACCTTCACCTTTCGCGATGAACAGGGCCGGAGCCTGGCCGATGTTGCCCGCCTCGACACCATGGTGACGGTCGTCGATGGCCTGAATTTTCTGCAGGACTTCAATGCAGCAGAAAGCCTGGCCTCCCGCGGAGAGACCCTGGGTGAGGACGACGAGCGGGCGATCACTGATTTGCTGATTGAGCAGGTCGAGTTCGCCGATGTGATTCTGATCAGCAAGATCGACCTCATCAGTTCAGCCGATCGCCGGGAGCTAATGGCAATTTTGCGCCGTCTTAACAGTGAGGCGGAGATTCTGCCGATGGTCATGGGGGCCGTGCCCCTTGGCAAGATCCTCGACACCGGTCGTTTCGACTTCGAGCGTGCGGCTCAAGCACCGGGCTGGCTTAAGGAGTTGCGTGGCGAACATGCGCCGGAGACCGAAGAATACGGCATCGCGTCCACGGCTTATCGGGCGCGTCGGCCTTTTCACCCCCAACGCTTTTTCGACTTTCTGAATTCGCCGTGGGAAAACGGCCGGCTGCTGCGCTCGAAAGGCTTTTTCTGGCTCGCCAGCAAACACCAGGACGCCGGAAGCTGGTCCCAGGCCGGCGGCTTGATGCGTCACGGTTTCGCGGGTCGTTGGTGGCGCTTCGTGCCCAAAGCGGAGTGGCCGCAAGACGCCGAAAGCACGCAGGTGATCATGCGCAGCTGGGAGGCGGAGACCGGTGATTGCCGTCAGGAGCTGGTGTTCATCGGGCAGAACATCGACTTCGGCCGTCTGGCCGCCGAGCTCGATGAATGCCTGCTGACTGACGCCGAGATGGCGGCCGGCGTTGCAGACTGGCGCTCCATGCCCGATCCGTTTGGCGACTGGTACGGCGACGCGGCGTGAAACCCCTCAGTCTTACTGCGTTTTCCAGATGCCCTTGCTCTGCTGCTCGCAGAACGGTTTGAGAAACGCGGCGTCGCTGGCCACGCCGTAATAGTGAATGTTCTGCCGATAAGGCATATTGGCCACCTGCGCGTTGCTGCACTGGCCAAATGACCCGGAGGGGCACTGTTCCGAGTACGTGACGTCGGTTTTCTGATCCTTGAGCTGGGGTTTGCAGAACCCGTTATGGAACAGGTCTGGCGGGATGTTCAGATTCTCCTGACAGACCTTGACGTCCACTCCCTCGCCTTGGCTGTGCACGACGCACGACTCCGCCCAGACCTGCGTCGACGTCATCGCCAACAGCGTCCACCCCAGCCATATGGGCAGCCAGATTGCTCGCATCAATTACCTCCGTCAGCGCTCACTTCAGGAGCGATCTCAAGAATGGCCGACATGCTGCAGAACATCCCGACTCATGTCATTACTGGCCCGCTAGGTGCCGGCAAGACGAGCCTGATCAGGCATCTTCTCAAGCAGAAACCTGTGGGCGAGCGCTGGGCTGTGCTCATCAATGAGTTCGGCCAGATAGGCCTGGATGCTGCGCTGCTGACGACCGGCGACGATGGTATCGCACTTGGCGAAGTGGCTGGCGGTTGCCTGTGCTGCGTCAATGGCGCGCCTTTTCAGATTGGCCTCGGCCGGCTGTTACGCAAGGCCAGACCGGACCGCTTGTTCATCGAGCCCTCCGGGCTGGGGCATCCGGTTCAGTTGATCAAGCAATTACAGGAGGCGCCCTGGGTTGGGGCCCTGACGATCCAGCCCAGCGTCATGGTGCTCGACGCCCAGGCACTTGCCCAAGGCAAAGCGCTCCCTGACACCCAGCGAGAAGCCCTCGCACAAGCTGGCCTGCTGCTAATGAACAAGTCCGAAGGGCTGAACGCGTCCACGCGAAAGGCGATCACCGATGCGCTGCCTGTTCGCCCGCTGCGCTGGACTGACCACGGTGTATTGTCTCTGGCTTCGTTGCCCGGCATCGACGTCAGCGCTCAGGCTGGCTCAGACAATCCGGCCGTCCCCCGGTCATTGGCCCAACCCCCCGCAGTGTGGGCAGAGCCGATGACGCCGGTCTGCCTGAGCCAGCAACAGGCGGAGGGCTGGAGCATTGGCTGGCGCTGGCACCCTGAGCGAGTATTCAATGCGGCGAGCGTGCAGATTTGGCTGCAAAGCATGGGCTGGCAGCGGGCCAAGCTCGTTATCCACAGTGAGAAGGGGTGGATCTCGGGCAATGCGCTGAACGGGAGTTTGCTGGAATGGGCGTCGAGTGAGTGGCGCAAGGATTCTCGCCTTGAGCTGATCTTCGACGTGCCCCAAGACGAAGATGCTTTGCAGAGAACCCTGGCGGCCTGTCTGCGCTAGAGCAAGTTATCCACAGAGGGTTACTGCTTCCACTTGTTGTGTTCCTGGCGCCACTGGCTCAGCTGGATGATTTCGGCGGTGGGCTTCGGGTCTTTGATTTCGAACGGGTAGGGCGCCAGCTCGATCTGCGCCGCGTGGGCACCGAACATGGTGATCGTGCCGGGATGCCGGTGCTCACCGGTAACCGTGAACTCGAAGTTATACACCCGCGCCAGGCGCTTGCGGCCCTCATTGTCGCGCTTGAACGCGAGTCGCTTCAGCGCCACGTTGCCGTCGAGCAACTCGAGATCAAGTTTGGCGCAGTGCTGTTTGACGCGTTCGAGCGCCCGTTCACGCAGGCCATGGGCGTGCCACAGCCAGGCGCCGGCAGTCGCCAGCAGCATGAGGACGAAAATGTTGCCCAAGGTCAGCATGGAAAAGGAACTCCAAGAGAAGGCTTGCAGCTTAACTGCGTCGGGTGACAGACAGCCATAGCCCGAAAGTTTAATTTCGCTTCACTTCGTCCGGCATCGCCACTAATGTGCCTTCCCGGTCTCAGGAACCTGTCATGAAACGTACGCCCCATCTACTCGCCATCCAGTCGCATGTCGTGTTTGGCCACGCTGGCAACAGCGCAGCCGTGTTCCCCATGCAGCGTATCGGCATCAATGTCTGGCCGCTGAATACCGTTCAGTTCTCCAACCACACTCAATATGGACACTGGGCGGGGGAAGTTCTGGCGCCGCAGCAGATTCCGGCGTTGGTCGAGGGCATTGCCGCGATAGGCGAGCTGGGCAATTGCGATGCGGTGCTGTCGGGTTATCTGGGTAGCGCATCGCAGGGACGGGCGATTCTGAGCGCCGTTGCGCAGATCAAACGCGCCAATCCACGCGCGCTGTATTTGTGTGATCCGGTAATGGGGCATCCGGAAAAAGGCTGCATCGTGCCGCCGGAGGTCAGCGATTTCCTGCTCGATGAAGCCGCTGCGGTTGCTGACTTCCTTTGCCCGAATCAGTTGGAGCTGGACAGCTTCTCCGGCCGCAAACCTGAATCGTTGCTCGACTGCGTGGCCATGGCGCGCGCATTGCTGGCCCGAGGCCCCAAGGCGGTAGTCGTCAAGCACTTGGCCTATCCGGGAAAACCTGCGGACGTATTTGAAATGCTGCTGGTGACCGAGCACGACACCTGGCACCTGCGCCGACCGCTGCTGGCGTTCCCTCGGCAACCGGTGGGCGTGGGCGACCTGACGTCCGGGCTGTTCCTGTCACGCGTTCTGCTCGGTGACGACTTGCGCAGCGCCTTCGAATTCGCGGCGTCAGCGGTGCATGAAGTGCTGCTGGAAACCCAGGCCTGCGGCAGCTACGAGCTGGAGCTGGTGCGCGCGCAAGACCGAATCGCTCACCCGCGCGTCAGGTTCGAAGGAGTCCGGCTTTAAACTGAACCGGGTGCTGGCTTAAACTGGCTCATCCTTGATTTCACGATAACGCTTCTCCAGTTCCTGACGGATCTGGCGGCGTTGTTGTGCCTGCACGTAACGGCGCTTGTCTTCGCTGTTGGCCGGCGTCAGTGGCGGTACGCTGGCAGGTTTGCGCTGGTCGTCCACCGCCACCATGGTGAAGAAGCAGCTGTTGGTGTGACGAACCGAGCGCTCGCGGATGTTTTCGGTCACCACCTTAATGCCCACCTCCATGGACGTATTGCCGGTGTAGTTGACCGATGCCAGGAACGTGACCAGCTCGCCGACGTGAATGGGCTCACGGAAAATCACCTGATCCACCGACAGGGTCACCACATAGCGGCCTGCGTAACGGCTCGCGCACGCGTAGGCCACTTCATCGAGGTACTTCAGCAGCGTCCCGCCGTGCACGTTGCCGGAAAAGTTGGCCATGTCCGGGGTCATCAATACAGTCATCGACAGCTGGGCGTTTCCGGGTTCCATAGCGTGCTCACGGTCTAAAGGGTCAGAAGGCACCTTGCTCAGGTGCTCGAATGCAGATTGGCGAAAAACCATCGATACCGGGACGCCAACGGCCGCTCCGCCGTCACGCTCTGTACCCATCTGTTTCCATATATTGCACTGGCTTCTCGCGCTTTTGTGCGGTGTTAACCTGCGGAAGCCCTTGGATGGGGTAAATCCTGCGTCTCAGTCGGAATAATCGGACCTCGTTGGCGAGTTTTCGTACAGCAGTCGTCTCTCTTTCAGGCGGATACGCGTATTTCACCGATTGCCAGCAGGAGCAGCGCCCATGCATGCCATCAGTTTCATTCAAGACTTGGCTGTGATCATGCTCGTCGCTGGCGTCGTAACGGTGGTGTTTCATCGGCTCAAGCAACCGGTGGTGCTGGGCTATATCGTCGCCGGCTTCATCATCGGCCCGCATACCCCGCCGTTTGGCCTCATTCACGACGAGGACACCATCAAGACCCTCGCCGAACTTGGTGTGATCTTTCTGATGTTCTGCCTCGGCCTGGAATTCAGTCTGCGCAAGCTGTTCAAGGTCGGCGCGACGGCGTTCATTGCCGCGTTTCTAGAAATCATGCTGATGATCTGGATCGGTTACGAAATCGGCCAGTTCTTTGCCTGGAACACCATGGATTCGCTGTTCCTGGGTGCCATTCTGGCGATCTCGTCCACCACCATCATCGTCAAAGCGCTCAACGACCTGAAGATGAAAAACCAGCGCTTCGCCCAGCTGATTTTCGGTGTGCTCATCGTTGAGGACATCCTCGGCATTGGCATCATCGCGCTCTTGTCAGGCATCGCCGTGAGCGGCACGGTCAGCTCCGGTGAGGTGTTTTCCACAGTCGGCAAGCTGTCGCTATTCATGATTGTCGCGCTGGTCATCGGCATTCTGGTCGTGCCGCGGTTGCTGGCTTATGTGGCGAAGTTCGAAAGCAACGAGATGCTGCTGATCACGGTGCTAGGCCTGTGCTTCGGGTTTTGCCTGTTGGTGGTCAAACTCGAGTACAGCATGGTGCTGGGCGCATTTCTCATCGGTGCGATCATGGCCGAATCCAGGCAACTGGCGAAGATCGAGCACTTGGTCGAGCCCATCCGTGACATGTTCAGCGCAATCTTCTTCGTCGCAATCGGCTTGATGATCGATCCGAAGATTCTGCTCGATTACGCCTGGCCCATTGCAGTGATCACCGTCGCCGTGGTGCTGGGCAAGATGATTTCCTGCGGGCTCGGTGCTTTTATCGCCGGCAACGACGGCAAGACCTCCTTGCGGGTGGGAATGGGGCTGTCACAGATCGGCGAATTTTCCTTCATCATCGCAGCGCTGGGGATGACGCTGCAGGTCACCAGCGATTTTCTCTACCCGGTTGCCGTGGCGGTTTCCGCGATCACCACGCTCTTGACCCCTTACCTCATCCGCGCAGCCGATCCGCTGTCGCACACGCTGGGCGCCATTGTTCCTGCACGCATGGCACGTGTGTTCGGAATGTACGGGGAGTGGCTGCGCAGCATTCAGCCACAGGGGCAGGGCGCAGTGTTGGCGGCGATGATCCGGAAGATTCTGCTGCAAGTCGGTATCAATCTGGCGCTGGTCATCGCCATCTTCTTCACCGGGGCATTTTTTGCGGAGCGGATTGGTGTGTATTTCAGCGATTGGGTCAGCGATGTCGGGCAGCAAAAAGCCTGGATCTGGGGTGCGTCGTTGCTGCTGTCACTGCCGTTTCTGATCGCTGCTTATCGCAAGCTCAAGGCGCTGTCGATGCTGCTGGCAGAGATGAGCGTGAAGCCGGAGATGGCGGGCAGGCACACAGCGCGCGTCCGTCGGGTGATCGCCGAAGTGATTCCGCTGCTGTCATTGATGGTGATTTTCCTGCTCATCGCATTGCTGTCATCCAGCATGCTGCCGACGCGTGAGTGGTTAATGCTGATCGTCGTTGTGGCGGCCGTAGTGGCTGCGGTGCTGTGGCGCTGGTTCATCCGGGTGCACACGCGGATGCAAATCGCGTTGCTCGAAACCCTGGGCAATCATCCAGAGCCCTGAGCCCTGAGCCCTGAATCAGCCTCGAAGTGCGTGCCTTGAGGCTCATTCAGGAGAGAGGCGATAACTCTCAGCTTTCCAGCCAGACGTCCCGTGCCCAGTGCCAGACGGACTCCCAGCTTTCTTCGGTGACGAGCTCTTCTTCGCCAGACCACAGCACCACAGTGCCGTCTTCTTCAACGCAGTAGTAATCCTCGCCGTCCTGACAAATCGGGATCAGCTCGCGTGGCACGCCGATGTCCCAGGCTGTCGCCGCCACTTCCGGCAGATACGTATGCGAGCCCGGATCGGTGACGGTGACGGGCTCAAGGCTGCCGTAGACCACGTCGCTGACGGTCAGCAAGAACTCCTTGAAGACGAAGGGGATATTGATGAACAGTTGCTCCTCAACCTCGACCAACTGATCTTCATCAGGCAGCTCGAGCGGGACAGGGACCGGTTCATTGGCTTCACGGAGTTGTTCGATGACTTCTTCCACGACGTGGATCCTCTAACGATTTGCGCGGGTTATACAGTAGCTCAAAGGCATCGCCAAATTAACTTGGCTTCTATAAAAAGCAGAACCCCGGAACAAGTCCGGGGTTCAGTTGCAGCAGCTCAGCGGTATTAGCCGTTCTGGCGGATACCTGCCACCAGCCAAGGCTGGTTGTCGCCCTGAGCGCGTTCCATGTTCCAGCTTTCGCTGAAGACTTCGCCCTGATCGAAGCGCGACGTTTTCGAGACACCGCTGAAGGTCAGCGTGGCGATGGTCTTGTCGGCGCGGTCATCCAGACCGTCGAGCTGCACGGAAAGGTTGTCGATGAACGTGGACTGAAAGCCTTCACCGAGATCGGCGCGTTCTTTCTTCAGGAACTGCAGCATCTGCGGGGTCACAAACTCGGAGATCTTATCCATCTCGTTCGCATCCCAGTGCTGTTGCAGCGACTGGAAGTGGCTGCGGGCCGCCTCAATGAAGCGTTCTTCGTTGAACCAGGCTGGCGCGTTGATCACTGGACGGGCTGCCGCTGCTGGAGCGGAACCGCCAAAGATCGAGTTCTGGGCCGGTTGTGGTTGTTCGAAGGTTTCACGCTGGTAAGGAGCACCGGCGGGAGCCATCTGCGGCTGCTGTTTGCGTCGACGGGCCGCGATGAAGCGGAAGATCACAAAGGCGATGATCGCCATGATCAGGATGTCGAAGAACTGCATGCCCTCGAAGCCACCGCCCATGAACATGGAGGCCAGAAGACCACCGGCAGCGAGACCGGCCAGTGGGCCCAGCCATTTGGAAGCACCGCCCGCAGCAGGCGCAGGACGGCCAGCGGCGTTAGGTGCTGCGGCAGGAGTAGAAGGAGCTGTTTGACGCGCCTGGTGACTTGGCGCCGAGCCCATGCTCTTGCCACCACCGAAACGCGCAGCATTGACATCAAGGCTCATGGTGAGCCCGATGATCATTGCCAAAGCGATGCTAAGAAAACGTTGCATAAGGGAATTCCCGTTTGTGGATTGCACGCGCGCCATGTTGCACAGGACAAATGGGGATGACCAGCGGCCATATGTTTCCGGCTTTTGCGTGAATCTTCACCTGCCTGTCCTACTTGGGTTGTAGGCAGATGAAGAAAGTTCTGTAGGAAAGATGGGGGGTGGATGTGGGAATGCAAGGGTTGCATCAACGCATCGCCAGTCGTCGATCAGACAGGCTCAAGCTTCGCGTACCCCAGCATCAGCCACTTGCTGCCTTCCGAGAAATTCACCTGGACCCGTGCCTGAGCGCCTGAACCCTCGAAGTTGAGGATCACGCCTTCACCAAACACCGCATGCTGCACGTGCTGACCCAGGGAGAACTGGCTCTGCGGAATGGCTTCGCCATCGAACAGACGACTTGGGGCCATGGTTTTGGAGCCGCCGAACGGACGGGTCACGCTGTTGGACAGCCGCACTTCCTGAATCAGGTTGGGCGGTACCTCCCGTACGAAGCGCGAGACCTTGTTGTAGGTTTCGCTGCCGTACAGGCGTCGGGTTTCTGCGTATGTCATCACTAGATGCTGCATCGCGCGGGTAATGCCCACGTAAGCCAGACGACGCTCTTCCTCCAGACGCCCCGGCTCTTCCAGGCTCATCTTGTGCGGAAACAGGCCTTCCTCCATGCCCACCAGGAAGACGTACGGGAACTCCAGACCTTTGGCGCTGTGCAGCGTCATCAACTGAATGCTGTCTTCGTGCTCATCCGCCTGCGTATCGCCTGCCTCCAACGAGGCGTGCCCGAGGAATGCAGCCAGCGGCGTCAGGTCTTCCTCTTCGTCACTGTTCTCGAAAGCGCGCGCGGCGCTGACCAGTTCCTCAAGGTTTTCCACCCGGGCCTGGCCTTTCTCGCCTTTTTCTTCCTTGTGGTACGTGATCAGGCCGGACTGCTCGATGACCGTTTGGGTCATCAGGTGCAGGGGCATGTCTGCGGCCTTCGCGGCGAGGTTTTCGATCAGTTCGATGAACGCGCCCAGCGCGCTCGCCGCACGACCGGCCAAGCCTTTGTTGGCGACCAGCAGGCGCATGGCCTCCCACATCGACACGTCGGCATGGCGCGCGTGCTCGCGAATCGCTTCGACGGTTTTCTCGCCGATACCGCGAGGTGGAACGTTGATCACCCGCTCCAGCGCTGAGTCGTTTCCGCGACCGTCAAGCAGGCGCATATACGCCATGGCGTTCTTGATTTCGGCGCGCTCGAAGAATCGCTGGCCACCGTAGATACGGTACGGGATGCGCTCGCGCAGCAAGGCTTCTTCAAGTACCCGCGATTGGGCGTTGGAGCGGTACAGAATGGCGATGTCGCTGCGCGCGAGGCCGGTCTTGATCGCGCTTTCAATGGTCTCGACCACGTAGCGCGCTTCGTCGTGTTCGTTGAATGCTGCGTAAAGGCTGATCAGTTCGCCATCGCCGACGTCCGTCCAAAGCTCTTTGCCCAGACGCCCGGTGTTGTTGACGATCAAGCCGTTGGCGGCCTTGAGGATGCTCGCGGTGGAGCGATAGTTCTGCTCCAGGCGAATGGTCTCGGTGTCAGGGAAATCTTCGGAATACTGATGAATATTCTCGATCTTCGCGCCGCGCCAGCCGTAAATGGACTGGTCGTCGTCGCCGACCACCATCAGGCTGTCGCCCCCTTGGGCGAGCAGGCGCAACCAGGCGTATTGAACGGCGTTGGTGTCCTGGAATTCGTCCACCAGCACGTGGCGGAAACGACGCTGGTAATGCGCAAGCAGGCTCGGGTTGTCGCGCCAAAGGTCCAGCGCCCGAAGCAGCAACTCGGAGAAGTCAATAACGCCAGCGCGCTGACAGGCCGCTTCGTACGCCTCGTAGACCGACTTCATGGTCGTCAGAAACAGGTCGCCCGAAGCCTGAATGTGTTTGGGGCGCAGCCCTTCGTCCTTCTGCCCATTGATGAACCACTGCGCCTGCCGTGCCGGCCAGCGCTGCTCATCAAGGTTCAGCTCGCGCATGACGCGCTTGACCAGTCGCTGTTGGTCATCGCTGTCAAGAATCTGGAAGCTCTGATTCAGCCCCGCTTCCTGCCAGTGCGCCCGGAGCAGGCGATGCGCCAGGCCGTGGAAGGTGCCCACCCACATGCCGGCCGGGTTGATACCCATCAACTGCTCGATGCGATGGCGCATCTCGGCAGCGGCCTTGTTGGTAAACGTCACCGACAGGATCGAGTGGGGCGAGGCGTTCTCGACCTGGATCAACCAGGCGATACGGTGCACCAACACACGGGTTTTGCCGGAACCAGCGCCGGCCAGGACCAACTGACGACCCACGGAGGCAGCTACGGCCTGGCGTTGGGCATCGTTGAGGGAGTTAAGCAGAAGGGAGAGGTCATCGCGCATCGGGGCATTCTAGGGTGCCGTGAGGGCATGGGCAAACCCTAACGCTGGCCGGTCGTGATGTTGCCGGTCCCATTTTTGCCGTCTGTAGATTTTAATTGATGACTGTTTGGTCTCGACGATCCCTTGTGTATCCTCCGCGAACGTTCAAGGCCCCCAATTATAAGAACCGCCATGACCTTCAGCTCCGAAGCCCCGGCAGACGCGGTGGCGACACGTCGTGTCATCTGCAAGCAGTTCGCGACTCAGCTCGCCGCCGAGCGCACCCGCCTTCTTTATCAGGGATCGCTGCTGCCGACTCTGTTCATGTTCATCAATGGTTTGCTCTGCGCCTGGCTGCTCTGGAGCCCCGAGCGTTACGTGCTGGTGGGCGTCTGGCTGGGCTGGCTGTCAGCGCTGGTGTGCCTGCGCGTTCTGCAAGTCGCAGCGTTCAGGTCAGCATCACTCGATCGTCGATCGCAGCCGATCTGGAATCGCATGTTTCTGGCCGGCGCATGCGTCAGCGGTTTCACCCTTTCCAGCGCTGCGCTGGTGCTGATGCCGGCGCAAAGCCTCGCTCAACAGGCTTGGGTGTTCGGTCTGATCGGCGCTGCGACGCTTTCTGCCAGCGTGGCCTATGCTGTCAGTATTCCGGCGTTCCTCACGTTCACGCTGCCGTGTCTGCTGCCGCCCATTGTCTATCTGTTCGGGGACGGTGATTCGCAGCGCCACGGCTGGGGTTGGCTAGGATTGATTTTGCTGCTGGCGCTGATCGTGGTGGCCGCTCAGGTCAACCGCTTGATCGAGCGGGGCCTGATCCGGCGATTTCAGAACGTGGCGCTCATCGAACACCTTCAACAGGCCCAGGCTAAAAGCGACGAGCTCAACCGCGAACTGACGCGCCAGTACGAAGAGCGTACGCGTTACCTGACCCATTACGATGAGCTGACCGGCCTCGCCAATCGCGCCCTGTTCAATGAGCGACTGCGTGAGGCCAATCAGCGTGCGCGGCATGGGGGGCGGACGCTGGCCCTGCTGCACATCAACCTTGATCGCTTCAAATTGCTCAACGACAGCCTGGGTCACGACATTGCTGACCAATTGCTGCGCCTTGTCGCGCGCCGGCTGAATGCCAACGTGGCAGATGCCGATACCGTCGCGCGTTTGTCGGCGGACGAGTTTGCCGTGCTGTTCGATAGTCATGGCAATCTGACCACGCTGGCGCGGATCACGACGCGCCTGCTGGCGAAGCTGCGCTCGCCCATATCGGTTTCCGGCCATGAGCTGGTGGTCAGCGCCTCCATCGGCATCGCGTTGCTGCCGGGTTCTGCCCGAGACATCGCCGCGCTGGTCAGCCAGGCGAATATGGCGA
This sequence comes from Pseudomonas sp. GL_135, assembly GCF_057834665.1. NCBI lineage: Bacteria > Pseudomonadati > Pseudomonadota > Gammaproteobacteria > Pseudomonadales > Pseudomonadaceae > Pseudomonas > Pseudomonas sp. GL_135. The sequence continues at coordinate 5,576,980 of NZ_CM174408.1, read as the reverse complement.
TGCAGCACGCCAAACATCTTGGCGGCGACAATTTCCAGTTCTACAGCGAGAGCCTTGAGGCGGGGACGCCCGGTCGCCTGCAGCTGGAAATTCAGTTGCGGCGCGCGATTGCAGAAGGGCAGCTGGAGGTTTTTTACCAGCCGAAGCTGGAGCTGGAAAGCGGGCGCCTCAATTCCGCGGAGGCCCTGGTGCGCTGGCGTCATCCCGAGCGCGGTCTGATTGCGCCTGGTGAGTTTATCGGGTTGGCGGAGGAGACCGGCCTGATCGCCAACATCGGGGAGTTCGTGCTGCGCAAAGCCTGCCATCAAGCCTGCGAATGGGAGCGCGAGGGCCTGGCTCCAATCAGGGTATCGGTCAATTTGTCGGTGCATCAGATGCGGCAGGGCAAGTTGGTCAGCCTCGTGCGCCAAGTGCTTGAAGAAACAGGGCTTGCGCCGCAATACCTGGAGCTGGAGCTCACCGAGAGTCAGTTGCTCGAAAGCGTCGAGCACATCATCACAACGTTTCAGCAGTTGCGCGCACTTGGGGTGAAACTGGCCATCGACGACTTCGGCACCGGCTATTCATCGTTGAGCTACCTGAAACGCTTTCCAGTGCACTACGTGAAGATCGATCAGGCCTTTATTCGAGGTTTGAATGAAGGGGCGGAAGACGCTGCGATTACTCGGGCGATCATCGCGATGGCCCACAGTCTTGACCTCAAGGTTGTGGCCGAAGGCGTGGAAGATTGCGAACAGTTGGAATTTCTCAGGTCTCACGGTTGCGACGAGGTGCAAGGCTATTTGATCAGTCGGCCGGTGGAGGCCTGCATAATGGGCAGTATCCTGCGCAGTCAGCTCATCGAAGCCTGGAGCCCTGTGCGAAAAGCCCTACACTACACAGCGACATGACCCTCAGCAGCAATCGGTTGACTGCGGGAAGATCGTTTAACTGTGCGGTTTGCAGGTCATGTAGTATAACTACAAGAAAGCTACAGCCCGGCCCATCCTTCACTTGAGTCCTGTCCTTTGAATCTGTTGCAGCACATCGCCCAGTCACGCCATCTCCTGCGCAAATCGGAGCTGAAAGTAGCCGATCACGTGCTGCTCGATCCGGCGGCCGTGATGCACAGCTCCATGGCCGATCTGGCGCATGCGGTCGGTATCAGTGAGCCGACGATCGTGCGTTTCTGCCGCGCCATTGGCTGCACCGGTTTTCAGGACCTGAAACTCAAGCTGGCGCAAAGCCTCGCTGCTGGCGCGAGCTTCGGCCAGTTCGCCATCCACGAAGACGATTCCGTCGCCGATTACAGCCTGAAGATTTTCGACACCACGCTGCACACGTTGATAGAAGTGCGCGAAAAGCTAGACCCCCATGCCTTGCAGGCAGCGGTGACGGTCATGGCGGCGGCGCATCGGGTCGAGTTCTACGGTTTCGGCGCATCGGGTGCGGTTGCTGCTGACGCCCAGCATAAGTTCTTTCGCCTGTTGCTGACGGCAGCGTCCTATTCCGATCCGCACATGCAGGCGATGTCGGCTGTGACGCTCAAACCCACTGACGTAGCGGTGTGCATCTCGCAGTCAGGTCGCTCCAAGGACCTGCTGATTACGGCCAATCTGGTTCGCGAAAGCGGCGCCAACCTGATCACCCTGTGCCCGAGTCAGACGCCATTGGCCGAGCTGTCCACGGTCAACCTCGCGATCGACGTGCACGAAGACACCGAAATCTACACGCCGTTGACCTCACGCATCGCGCATCTGGTGGTCATTGATGTCCTGGCGATGGGCGTCGCCATGGCGCGCGGTCCGAGCCTGGTCAATCACCTGAAAAGCGTGAAGCGCAGCTTGCGCAGCCTGCGGTTGTCGCCGAAGTCGATCAAATCGTCCGAGGATTGAGCTGAGCCACGCAGTGCTGAAACCTTCACCAACCTGTAACGCTTCCGACGTCTGATCGTCACCGCATCCCGCCACTCTGTACTCCCGCACACGAATGGGAGACAGGATATGCCTCGGCACTACGATGACTCGCAGCAGCACAGCACCTCCAGCACCAAGACCCGCCGTCAGCAGGAAGACCAGCGCCGCATGGCGTTCCGGCGTGCGATCGAAAGCCATTCCGAAGAACGCCGCCTGAACCAGGAACTCTCGAACTACCTGGATGGCGCCACTGCCCACTTCTGGCAAAGCGCTAGCGCTTCGGAAGGTGGCCATCAAAGCGCGCGACCAGCTCGCTGATTTGCGCACGCTCAGTCCGAATGAATGCCAGGAACGCGTGAGCCACCGGCGACAGACGTTTGTCCCGCGCCTGTACGACGCACCAGCTTCGGTACAACGGCAATTCGGCCACTGGCAGCTCGATCAGCGTGCCAGTGGCGAGTTCCAAGCTCAGCGCATGGCGCGTCAGCAATGCAATGCCGAGCCCCGCCACCACGCATTCACGCTGCGCCTCGGCCGAGGACACTTCCAGCGTGTGCTCGAAATGAATGCGCTTCTCCTTGAAATACTCCTCACACGCCTTGCGCGTCCCTGAACCCTGTTCGCGGACCACCAGCGTCGCTGCTTCCAGATCCTTGAGCGTCGGATTGGGCAATAGCGTCAACGGATGATCCGGCTGCGCCACGGCAACGATCGGGTTATTCAGGAAGGGTAGAAACTCCAGGCCCATGTCTTGGGGGACCATCGACATCACGACCAGATCATCACGGTTATCCGACAGCCGCCGAATCACCTGCGCCCGATTGACGACCGTGAGGTTGAGCATGACTTCCGGGTATTTACGCTTGAAGGCCGCGAACAGGTGAGGAACGAAATACTTGGCGCTGGATTCGATCGCCAGTTTGAGCTGCCCCTGCAGGGAGCCCTGCATGTCGGAGAGCTGCATGTCGAGGTTCTCCAGCCGACCGAAGATGTCGCGACTGGCAAGCTGCAGCGCTTCGGCTGCTTCCGTGAGATAGAGCTTTTTACCCACGTACTCGAACAGCGGCTGGCCAACCAGCTCTTCCAGCTGACGAATCTGCAGACTCACCGCCGGCTGGGTCAGCGACATTTCCTCAGCTGCCCGGCTGTAAGAGCGCAAATCACAGACCTCATTGAAGATCCGTAACTGACGCAATGTCATACGCATCAAAGACTTACGCATTGTTACAGCCCTAGCCGCTTACCTAATACTGGCAACTATAAGGTTTTACTTATGGTTCACCCAATTTTTACTCATTTTTGTTAATTGCTGGTTCGTCATAGGGTGGCCTCACCTGCGAGCAACATGCAGTAACGGAATGTCGCGCGGCATTGACCAGCCTTCTGGTCCATCTGCTAATCGGTCGAGGAAATACCCGTGATAAAAAAAATCCTGATCGCCAATCGTGGGGAAATTGCTGTTCGGATCGTGCGCGCATGCGCCGAGATGGGCATCCGCTCGGTGGCGATCTATTCCGAGGCGGACCGTCACGCGCTCCACGTGAAGCGTGCCGACGAAGCCTACGGCATCGGATCGGACCCCCTCGAAGGCTATTTGAACCCGCGCAAGCTGGTGAACCTCGCCGTTGAAACCGGCTGCGACGCATTGCACCCCGGCTACGGGTTTCTGTCGGAAAACGCGGAGCTCGCGGACATCTGCGCTGAACGGGGTATCAAGTTCATCGGTCCGTCTGCTGAAGTGATCCGCCGCATGGGCGACAAAACCGAAGCTCGGCGCAGCATGATCAAAGCCGGCGTACCGGTGACGCCCGGTACGGAAGGGAACGTGGCCGACATCGCCGAAGCATTGGTGGAAGGCGATCGCATCGGTTACCCCGTCATGCTCAAGGCCACCTCCGGCGGCGGCGGGCGCGGCATTCGTCGCTGCAACAGCCGGGAGGAGCTGGAACAGGCATTTCCTCGGGTCATTTCCGAGGCCACCAAGGCCTTCGGTAAGGCTGAAGTCTTTCTCGAAAAGTGCATCGTCAATCCCAAGCACATCGAAGCGCAGATCCTCGGCGACAGCTTCGGCAACGTCGTGCACCTGTTCGAGCGCGATTGCTCGATCCAGCGCCGCAACCAGAAACTCATCGAAATCGCCCCAAGCCCTCAACTGACGCCAGAGCAGCGCGCCTACATCGGTGACTTGTCCGTGCGCGCCGCCAAGGCCGTGGGTTACGAGAACGCCGGCACCGTGGAGTTCTTGCTCGCCGAGGGCGAGGTGTACTTCATGGAGATGAACACCCGCGTACAGGTCGAGCACACGATCACCGAGGAAATCACCGGGATCGACATCGTTCGCGAGCAGATCCGCATTGCGTCCGGGCTGCCACTGTCGGTCAAGCAGGAAGACATCATCCATCGCGGTTTCGCGTTGCAGTTCCGCATCAACGCGGAAGACCCGAAAAACAACTTTCTGCCGAGCTTCGGCAAGATCACCCGTTATTACGCGCCGGGCGGCCCCGGCGTGCGCACCGACACGGCGATTTACACCGGCTACACCATTCCGCCGTATTACGACTCCATGTGCCTGAAGCTGATCGTCTGGGCGCTGACTTGGGAGGAGGCGATGGACCGTGGCCTGCGTGCGCTAGACGACATGCGTCTGCAAGGGGTAAAGACCACGGCCGCGTATTACCAGGAAATCCTGCGCAACCCGGAATTCCGCAGCGGCCAGTTCAATACCAGCTTCGTTGAGAGCCATCCCGAGCTCACCCATTACTCGATCAAGCGCAAACCCGAAGAGCTGGCCCTGGCCATCGCCGCCGCCATCGCTGCCCATGCGGGCTTATAAAAAAGCCAGCTGCAAGCGCTAAGCCGCAAGCTGCAAGTTGAAGCCGATCCGCTGTGACTTGCCGCTTGTAGCTTGCCGCTTGAAGCTAAAAGGAGATCCGAACATGTCCAAGAAAATCCTCGTCACCGACACTATTCTGCGCGACGCCCACCAGTCTCTGTTGGCGACCCGCATGCGCACCGAGGACATGCTGCCGATCTGCGACAAGCTCGACAAAGTCGGCTACTGGTCGCTGGAAGTGTGGGGCGGTGCGACCTTCGACGCCTGCGTGCGCTTCCTGAAGGAAGACCCGTGGGAGCGCCTGCGCCAATTGCGCGCGGCGCTGCCCAACACGCGTCTGCAGATGCTGCTACGCGGTCAGAACCTGCTGGGGTATCGCCACTACAGCGATGACGTGGTCAGGGCATTCGTCGCCAAGGCGGCGGACAACGGTATCGACGTGTTCCGCATCTTTGACGCCATGAACGACGTGCGCAACCTGCGCGTGGCGGTCGAAGCGGTGAAGGCTTCCGGCAAGCATGCCCAGGGCACAATCGCGTATACCACCAGCCCGGTGCACACCATCGACGCGTTTGTGGCGCAGGCCAAAGAGATGGAAGCGATGGGCTGTGATTCCGTCGCGATCAAGGACATGGCCGGTCTGCTGACCCCTTATGCCACGGGCGAGTTGGTCAAGGCGCTGAAGGCCGAGCAATCGCTGCCCGTGTTCATTCACTCCCACGACACCGCAGGCCTGGCTGCGATGTGCCAGCTCAAGGCCATCGAAAACGGTGCCGACCACATCGACACCGCTATCTCCAGCTTCGCCTGGGGTACCAGCCACCCGGGTACCGAGTCGATGGTCGCGGCCCTGAAAGGCAGCGAATTCGACACCGGTCTGGACTTGGAGCTGCTGCAGGAAATCGGCCTGTATTTCTATGCGGTCCGTAAGAAGTATCACCAGTTCGAAAGCGAATTCACGGCGGTCGATACCCGCGTGCAGGTCAACCAAGTGCCGGGCGGCATGATCTCCAACCTTGCCAACCAGCTCAAAGAGCAGGGCGCGTTGAACCGCATGGGCGAAGTGCTGGCCGAGATTCCGCGGGTACGCAAAGACCTGGGTTATCCGCCGTTGGTGACCCCGACTTCACAGATCGTCGGCACCCAGGCGTTTTTCAACGTGCTGGCCGGCGAGCGTTACAAGACCATCACCAACGAAGTGAAGCTTTACCTCACAGGCGGCTACGGCAAGGCGCCGGGGCAGGTGGACGAGACGCTGCGTCGTCAGGCCATCGGCAACGAAGAGCTGATCGATGTGCGTCCGGCCGACCTGCTGAAGCCTGAAATGACCAAGCTGCGCGGCGAAATCGGCGCGTTGGCTAGCACCGAAGAGGACGTGCTCACGTACGCGATGTTCCCGGACATCGGCCGCAAGTTTCTCGAAGAACGTGCGGCGGGCACCTTGGCCCCAGAGCCTCTGCTGCCGATTCCCGAGCCGGGCGCGGTAGCGAAGGCGGGCGGCGAGGGCGTCCCGACCGAATTCGTCATTGATGTTCACGGCGAAAGCTACCGCGTTGATATCACAGGCGTGGGCGTCAAGGCCGAGGGCAAGCGTCACTTCTATCTGTCCATCGACGGCATGCCGGAAGAAGTGGTGTTCGAGCCGCTCAATGAGTTCGTTGGCAGCGGGATCGGCAAGCGTGCCCAGGCCAGCAAGCCAGGCCATGTCAGCACTTCCATGCCGGGCAACATCGTCGACGTGCTGGTGAAGGAGGGCGATGACGTTCGCGCCGGTCAGGCGGTGCTGATCACTGAAGCAATGAAGATGGAGACCGAAGTTCAGGCGGCAGTCGCTGGCAAGGTCGTGGCCATTCACGTTGCCAAGGGCGATCGTGTAAACCCGGGGGAGATTTTGATCGAAATCGAGGGCTGAAAGAGCCGCTGCACAGTTGGAAGCCTGCCGCGCACAGAGGCGGCAGGCTAAACGGTTACCTCTGGGGGAGCTCTCGTGGCTCCTCTTTTTTTGCCTTAAGCTGGGTGCCTCCGGATGTTCGTTTCAACGCGCTCAGTTGCCGCGCAGCTGCTCCAGCGTTCTGATCTGCTGACCGTCCCTGAAGTTATCCACAGACAACCATGTTTCGAACGCCTGCTGCACCGCGGGCCATTCGCTGTCGATGATCGAGTACCAGGCCGTATCGCGATTCTGGCCTTTGAATACCGAATGCTGGCGGAATGTGCCCTCGAAGCTGAACCCGAATCGTTCGGCCGCGCGTTTGGAGCGGGCGTTGTCGGCGTTGCATTTCCATTCCAGGCGGCGATTGCCCAGCGAGAAGGATTCCTTCGCCAGGAGATAAACCGCCTCTGTGGCTTTTGGCGTGCGTTGCATCGAGGCGCCAAAGGTCACATGGCCAATTTCGATGCGCCCTGCGTTCGGGACGATGGACATCAAGCTCAGAAAGCCGTCGATGGCCCCGGTCTGTTGGTCGACGACGGTGTAGAACCACGGATCGGTCGAGTCTTCCAGGCCTGCGAGATAGTCATTGAATGCGCCGCGCTCTGGAAACGGGCCCACGAACAGGTAATCCCATAATTTGCGGTCTGCGGCCGGGCCTTCCAGTGCATCCCACAGCCCATCGCCATGGCGGGCGGTGTCGAGTTTTTCCAGACGAATAAAGCGTCCTTGCAGCGTGCGGGTATCCGGCAGCTTGGCCGGTTGCCAGTTTTCAAGATTCGACATATCGAGAGTCCCTGTCTTACAACGGTTTGCGAAATTGAATATAGCCCGGGCGCTCAGCGATGCGCTCGTAGAGCTGAATGGCGGTTGCGTTGGTCTCGTGGGTGAGCCAGTGGACTTTGTCGGCGCCGTCCCGTTTGGCGGTCGCGTAGACGTATTCGATCAGTTGGCGGCCAACGCCCGTGCCGCGCTGTTCCGGCACTACCAGCAAGTCCTGCAAATAGCAGGCATTGCTGATACTCCAGTTCGAGCGGTGATAAATAAAATGCACCATGCCTACCGCTTTGCCGTCCTGCCAGGCGAGGGCGGCGTTGGTGGGCTCGCTGTTGTCCAGAAACCGCTGCCAGGTGCTCTGTGAAACCGCATCGGCCAGTGTGGTTTTGTAGAAGGTCAAATAGGCGTGCCACAACGGCAACCAAGCGTCGTGATCTTCGGCGGTGACGGGGCGGATGTGGAGGTCAGACACGCGATGCTCCCTGGCTCATCAACTGAGCGATTTTCTGATCGGATGGGTCCTGGCTCAGTGCCAGGCCTTTGCTGACGCCGGCGATATCTTCGGCGCTGCGGTTCTGGTTGAGCTTGCGTTTGCCTTCCAGCCGCTCGATGGAAATCGCGAAGCCGACAATGCCGTTGAGCATTTTCTCGATGTAACCGGCCGGAGCGTCGGTCACGGCCCAAGGTTCGGCGCGGCCGGCCTCGTGCTTGTCGGTCAGGCCGGTGACGATCCGCAACAGTCGGTCGGGATCAGTGAACACATCGGCACGGCCGTAGGCATGCACCGCCCGGTAATTCCACGTAGGCACCACTTTGCCGTGTTCGGCTTTGGCGGCGTAAAAAGAGGGGCTGATGTAGGCGTCCGCACCCTGGAAAATCAGCAGCGCTTGAGCGCCTGCCTCAAGGGCTTTCCACTGCGGATTGGCCTTTGCCAGATGCCCGTACAGCGTGCCCTGCGGACCCTGCGTCGGTTCGAGCAACAAGGGGATATGGCTCGCCTGCAAGCCGGTCTCGTCAAAGGTGACCAGTGTCGCGAGGCGCGTGGATTCGATCTGCCCGTGCAGGCTGACGAGGTCTTCATCTCTGAAATAGCTGGGTGTGTACATGAGGTTTTCCTTGGCGGCTGAGCCAATCCTAGGCAGCCTATTGGTTCGTTGTAAGAGCCATTAATGGTTAATCTCATAGGGCCAATCCCATGCACTTACACGCACCCGCGCTGACGTTTGATTTCGCTGGCATCGAGTTGAACCGCCGCCATGGTCTCAGCCGCCAGCTCTATCAAACTTTGCGCGAACGCATCCTCGACGGCCGTCTGTCCGGTGGCACGCGCTTGCCGGCAAGCCGGGATTTGGCGCTGTCCCTCGCCATCTCCCGCAACAGCGTGATGCGTGCGTATGACCAGCTCTACGCCGAAGGCTTTACCGAGAGCCGCGTGGGCGATGGTACTTATGTGGCACTGTTGAGGGAGAAACCGCTGGCTGCAAAAAAACTATCCACACACCTGTCCACAGGGTTATCACCAGGCTTATCAACAGGGTTATGCACAATACCTGCTCTTTTGAACGCCGGACTGTCCAACAATCTTATCCACAGCACAGCGATGCATACGCTGGACCAGCATCATTTGCGGCCTCCAAAAAGCGGCCTGCCGAAGGCGTTTCGAACAGGGGTTCCGGCATTCGATTTGTTCCCTTTCGACACGTGGGGCAAGCTGCACGCGGCTTTCTGGCGTAAGCCGGGCCTGCAACACCTGGGTTATGGCGACCCGGCTGGCGAATGGCGATTGCGGGAGCTGATCGCTGCTTATTTGAGGACGTCCCGCGACCTGCGCTGCGCGCCTGAGCAAATTGTGATCACCAATGGCGCGCAGCAGGCGATTACCCTTTGTGCACAGCTGCTGCTGGAGCAGGGCGACGTGGTAGCGATCGAAAATCCGGGGTACCGCGCGGCCGGTCATGCCTTCGGGGTGGCGGGCGCCAGGTTGCAGGGCATGGCGGTTGACGCCGAAGGCATGCGCAGCCCGGCTCTCGATGACTCAGGTTGCAAGCTGGCGTACGTGACGCCCTCCCACCAATACCCGCTGGGCGTGACGATGAGTCTGGCGCGGCGGCTGGAGCTGCTTGCGTGGGCCGAGCGCAATCAGGGCTGGATCGTCGAAGACGACTATGACGGCGAGTATCGCTACAGCGGCGCACCGCTGGCTCCCCTGGCGGCGCTGGATCGCAGCGGTCGCGTGCTGTACGTCGGGACATTCGGCAAGGTCGCGTTTCCAGCGCTGCGTCTGGGTTATCTGGTGTTGCCGCGCAACCTGGTTGAGCCGTTCAGTCGACGCCGGGCCGTGGACATGCGTCATTCCGAGGTCGGCACGCAAATGGTCATGGCCGAGTTCATCGCGGCGGGCCACTTTCAGCGGCACATCCGTCGCATGCGCCGGGCGGCGTTGAGTCGACGCAACGCATTACTGGCCGGCTGGCCCCAGGCCCTTGCGGGTTGCAGCCCGATGATCAAGCCCGTTGCAGGGCTCCATGTGACCGTCGTAGTGGACACGTTGGAGCGTGAAACGGAACTGGTCGCCAAGGCGGAAAGTGTCGGCGTCGAGATAGCGCCGTTGAGTGAGTACTGGCTGCCGGAGTCCGAGACGCCGGTCGATGATCGGGCCGGGCTGGTACTGGGGTTTGCAGCGGTGCCTGAAACGGATATTGCCTCGGCGCTGGCGCGGTTACGGAGCGCCTGGCAGGTTTGAGGGTGCTGACGCCGGTTGCGGGGTCGGCGCGTCATCCAGCAGGCGTCGGCGTATACTCGCGCCCATCGCAATCCTTCTTCGAGATACGCCCATGAGTCTTCCTCTCTCCGCGGCGCCGCAGCGCAAGCTTGGCGCGCCGCTGATCGCCTTCCTTTTGTTGGTGGTCGGCGCTCTGTTTCTGCAATCCGCCGTTGGCGGCAGGCAAGTGCTGTTGCTGATCGTTGGCGCCGCGCTGGGCCTAACGCTGTATCACGCCGCATTCGGCTTCACCTCGGCCTGGCGGGTATTCATCAACGAGCGACGCGGTGCCGGTTTGCGCGCGCAAATGGTGATGCTTGCCGTGGCGGTGGTCATGTTCTTCCCCGCGCTGGGTGCCGGTACGCTGTTCGGCACGCCGGTCACCGGCCTTGTGGCCCCGGCGGGCGTGTCGGTTGTCTTCGGCGCCTTCATCTTTGGCATCGGCATGCAAATGGGCGGCGGCTGTGCGTCCGGCACGTTGTTCACCGTCGGCGGCGGCAATGCGCGGATGCTCGTGACCTTGCTGTTCTTCATCATTGGCTCGCTGATCGCCACGCATCACGTCGACTGGTGGTTCTCGTTGCCGTCGTTCCCCGCCACTTCCATCGTTAAAACCTTCGGCGTGATCCCTGCGTTGCTGATGAGCCTGGCGCTGTTTGCGATCATTGCCCTTGTCACCGTCAAGCTGGAAAAGCGTCGGCACGGACAGCTGGAAGCGGCCGTCACCAGTGAGCATGTTGGCGTGCGCCGTTTCTTTCGCGGGCCGTGGCCGCTGGTGTGGGGCGCGGTAGGCCTGGCGCTGCTCAACTACGCCACGCTGGCATTGGCCGGTCGCCCTTGGGGAATCACCTCGGCCTTCGCGCTGTGGGGCGCAAAAGTCGCCGGTGGTCTGGGTGTGGACGTGGGCAGCTGGCCGTTCTGGCAAATGCCAGCGAACGCCAAGGCGCTGGCCGCGCCGGTGTGGGAGGACATCACTACCGTCATGGACATCGGCATCATGTTGGGTGCGGCAGTGGCGGCCGGCCTTGCAGGACGATTCGCTCCGAGTCTGAAAATCCCGACGCGCTCGTTGATCGCTGCAGTGATTGGCGGGCTGTTGCTGGGTTACGGTTCGCGCCTGGCGTACGGCTGCAACATAGGCGCTTATTTCAGCGGCATCGCCTCAGGCAGCCTGCACGGTTGGCTTTGGCTGATCGCTGCCTTTGCGGGCAACGCAGTGGGCGTGCGGATTCGGCCGTTCTTCTTTGAGGGTGAGCGTCAGCCCGCTGCATTGACCGGATGCTGAACGGGTGATCTGAAGGAAGGAGGGCGCTTGCCCGCGAGTTGCGGGCAAGCGCTCTTACACAGGATTAACCAGCGATTTGCTCCTTCGCCAGTTTGGCGATGTTTTCCGCCGTGAATCCGTACTTGGCCTGCAGCTTGTCGATGGGAGCCGATGCACCGAAGGTGTTCATCACGATCTTTGCGCCGGTCTGCCCGACATACCGATCCCATCCCACAGGCCCCACCTGTTCCACCACCACCCGCGCTTTAACGTCCGGCGGCAGCACGCCGTCGCGATAGGCCTTGTCCTGTTCCTCGAACAACTCCCAGCTCGGCATTGACACCACGCGCGCCGCGACCCCTTCGGCTTTGAGTTTCTCGAACGCCTCGACGGTCATGCCGACCTCGCTGCCGGTAGCGATCAAGATGACGTCCACTTTACCTTCCACCGCATCCGCCAGCACGTAGGCACCTTTGGTCAGGCCCTCGGCGCTGGCGTATTTCGAGCGATCAAGGGTTGGCAGCGGCTGACGGGACAGCACCAGACACGATGGCCTGCTGGTTTGCGCCAGCGCTATTTTCCAGGCTTCGGCCGTTTCGTTGGCATCGCCCGGACGAATTGTCAGCACACCGGGCGTTGCCCGCAGCTGAGTCAGTTGCTCGATGGGCTGGTGGGTCGGGCCGTCTTCGCCGACGCCGATGGAGTCATGGGTAAAGACGAAAATAACCGGCAATTCCATGATCGACGCCAGACGAATCGGCGGCTTCATGTAATCGCTGAACACGAGGAAGGTCGAGGTGTACGGACGGATGTAGGACAGGGCCAAGCCATTCGCGATGGAACCCATGGCATGTTCGCGGATACCGAAGTGCAGGTTTCGACCGCCGTAATTACCTGCTTCGAAGCTGCCCGCCCCATCAAACGTCAGGTTGGTTTTGGTCGACGGCGAAAGGTCTGCCGAGCCGCCGATGAGCCACGGGATCTGCTCGGCAAAGGCATTCAGCACCTTGCCACCGGAAGCGCGCGAGGCGATGCCTTTGGCGTCCGCTTCAAAATTCATCTGCTTGTCTTGCCAGCCTTCGGGCATCTCACCGGCCCGCATGCGCTTGAGCTGATCGGCGAGCTCGGGCTGGTCCTTTTCGAACTGCTTAAGGGTCTCGAGCCAGGCGTCGTAATCGCTGCCGCTACGTTCCAGCAGTGCGTCACGCAGGCAGTGACGGGCATCTTCCGGCACCAGGAAGGAGCTGTTTTCATCCCAGCCGTAGGCTTTTTTGGTCAGCTTGATTTCGTCATCGCCCAGCGGTTCGCCGTGGGCGGCAGACGTATTGTGTTTGTTGGGCGAGCCGAAGCCGATGACGCTGTCGACCACGATCAGGGTCGGCGCATCGCTCGTTTGCTGAAAGGTCTGCAGCGCCTTGGCCAGCGCACTGGCGTCGTTGGCGTCTTTGACGTGCAGGGTTTTCCAGCCGTAGCCTTCGAAACGCTTCTGCACATCATCGCTGTAAGCCAGTTCGGTGTGGCCCTCAATACTGATGGTGTTGTTGTCGTAGATCCAGCACAGGTTCGACAGCTTGAGGTGCCCGGCGATTGAAGCCGCTTCGGCGGTCACGCCCTCCATCATGTCGCCGTCGCCGCACAGCACGTACACGTTGTAATCAAACAGCGTGGCGCCCGGCTTGTTGAAGTGCTCACCCAGCCAGCGCTCACCCATCGCCATGCCTACGCTATTGGCGCAACCCTGACCCAGCGGACCGGTCGTGGTCTCCACGCCGGTGGTCATGCGGTACTCAGGATGGCCCGGGGTTTTGGAGTCCATCTGGCGAAACTGCTTGATGTCCTCGAGGCTCACCGCAGGTTTGCCCGATGGCTTGCCGTGCTCATCGATCTCGATCACACCGGCCAGGTGCAGCAGCGAATACAGCAGCATCGAAGCATGGCCGACCGATAGCACGAAACGGTCGCGGTTTGGCCAGTCAGGGTGTTCCGGGTGATAGCGCAGGAAATCTTTCCACAGTGTGTAGCCGACAGGTGCCAGCGCCATCGGCGTACCGGGGTGCCCGGAATTGGCTTTCTGCACAGCATCCATGGCCAGGGTGCGGATGGTATTGATGGTCAGTTGGTCGCGGTCAGTATGCGGCGTAAACGTGCGCACTGCGCCTGATCGTTCGGTGGAGTGAGAGTTGGCAGACGAGCTCATTAACGTTCTCCTCGTGACGGGTAGCGGAAGCATCCAGATAGTTGTTGAGCGCGGCGAGGGCGTTATCGTTCCATGAACAATCTGTCAGCCAGTCTTTTGGAGAAGCGATTCAGCTTCCATTGAGTATTTGGTTACATATAGCCTGTGAGCGTAACGAACGAAGTTGCCCAGACGTATTCGAAGCCTTGGGTCGAGCCCTTGCCGACTGATTCAACGTATTGCGCCGGAGGTGGCCCTTGCAGGAAATGATCGTCAAGAAGTACCGCGCCATGATCAGGACATTTACCTACATCGGCTGGTCCTTGTTCTGGCTACTGATATGGGACGTCGTCGTTACCGTCGACTTCATGCTGTTTCTGGATCGCAAGATCACTCTGCCATCGATGCCCCTGACCCTGTTGGGTTCTGCGCTGGTTGTGCTGACCAGCTTCCGCAACACCAGCGCGTATAACCGCTGGTGGGAGGCGCGCACGCTGTGGGGTGCGCTGGTCAATAACTCCCGCAGCTTTGCCCGGCAGGTGTTGACGTTTATTGATGACGAGGACGGGCTGAACCCGGTCAAGGCCACGCTGTTGCGCCGTCATGTGGCCTACGTTGAATGCCTGTCTGCCCATTTGAAGGGCAGCGATTGCGGCGAGCAGGTAACGGCGATGATTTCCCGGGAAGAATTCGAGCGCCGCACGCGCACCAACAACTTCCCTAACGCGATCCTCAATGAGTCCGCCGCGATCATCACTCAGGAATACAAAGCCGGTCGGCTGGACAGCATTCGTCTTGAGCGGCTTGAAGCGACGCTGGTGGAAATCTCCAATAACCAGGGCGGCATGGAGCGCATCGCCAACACCCCGTTGCCTTACCCGTACGTGACGTTCCCGCGCCTGTTCATCACGCTGTTCTGCATCATCGTGCCGATCGGTCTGGTCGAAACACTGGGCTGGTTCACGCCACTGGCGTCGACTGTCGTGGGTTTCATGCTGCTGGCAATCGAGAAAATCGGCACCGACCTGCAAAGCCCGTTCAAGGCCTCCGAGCACGAGATTCAGATGAAAGCGCTGTGCGAAAACATCTCCGGCAATCTGAACTCGATGCTGCAGGACGCGATGGACAAGCGGCCGGTTGAGGTTGCTTATTCGTGATGAGGTCATGCCCTTGCTTGATGAGGGCATGATTGACGCCAGACGCATCCGGACGAAGAGGACGGTCCATCCGCGAGATACCCGTCGATGAAGAGGCCGCTTTCGCGAGCAAGCTTGCTCTCATCAAATACGAAACCACGCCGCCGATACACCAATTGTGGGAGCGACCGGGGTGGCGTTCCACCTTGCTCGCGAAGGGGTAGGACGTGCGCTGAATCTTCAGCGGCTGAAATGCCGTCTTCGTGAGCAAGCTCACTCCCACAGGATTGTGTTTGCTGCGCGAGTATAGCGTCTGGACACCGGGCAGTTTGCGGCCAGTTGTGGGTTATCGACCTTGCGAAATGTCTGGGCTCATCGCCGGTAAAGGCGTGCAGACAACTATCTGAGTGACGCTACTCGCTCAGCGCAACTCGCCACACACATCCAGCTCAACCAACCGCCGCACCTCATCCCCATCCAGTCCAGCCCCCAGCAGCGCATGCAGCTTGCCGAACGCGGCTTCGCGGGTCATGCCGCCGCCTGACAGCACGCCGACGCCTCGCAGACGACTGCCGGCCTCGTACACATCCAGCTCGACCCCGCCTTCATGGCATTGGGTAATCGCCACCACAGCCACGCCTTGCTGGTGAGCACGCTGCAGGCTGGTGAGGAAGTCGGCGTTATCGCTGGGCCCTGTGCCGCTGCCGAAGCATTCCAGCACAAGACCTTGAATACCGCTGTCGATCAAACCGTCCAGCTGAGCAGCGCCAATGCCGGGGAACAGGGGCAACACCGCAACATTCGCCAAATGCTTGGGCTGGCGGTAATCCAGCGCCGCCGGCAACGCCGGTGCGGCCTCACCACCCCGAGCGCGATTAAGCGCAGCGAAAGGGTTGCGGCCAAAGCTGCGAATCTTCGCGCAACGCGTCGGTTCCAGCAGCTCGCCGTGAAAGTACAGATGCACTCCCGCGGCAAGCCCTTGATCCAATGCCTGCAAGGCGCCGTTGACGTTTTCCCAGGCGTCGCTGTCGGGAACGCCCGCTGGCAACATCGAGCCGGTGAACAGCACAGGGGCGTTCAGGCCCAACAGTTGAAAGCTCATGGCCGCTGCGCTGTAGGCCAGGGTGTCGGTGCCATGCAGGATGAGTACGGCATCGCAATGCTGAACCTCAATCGCGTCGACAACCGCTTCACGCAGGCGCTGCCAGTAGGCGGGCGTCATGTTGGCGCTGTCGATCAGGGGAGACATTTCGCGGAACGACCACTGCGGCACGACCACTTCGGGCAGTGCAGCCAGCTGCTCAGCCATGCGCGCTTCAAAGCCGGAAGCGGGTGCCAGCCCGTTTTCGCTGGCCTGCATGCCGATGGTTCCACCGGTATACAACACCATCACCTGGCGGGCGGGTGCGTGGTTTATGCGGTTCATGCCTGTCTCCCTGGATTGAGGTTCAAATGATCAACGCGCGTCCGCGACCGGTTTGCCGCTGACCGCTGCCATGTGCGCCGCAGGCTGAGCGGCATCAGGCTTTGGCCAGGCTCTCAGATCCAGGTCCAGATCGGGGAACTGGCTGGAGTCGAAGACTGGCGTCTTGATCCCGGCTTTACGCTGGGCATCGTAGTCTTTCAGCACCCGCAGCGCGATTTTGAACAGCATCGCCAGTGCGATCAGGTTGACGAAGGCCAGCATCGTCATAGTGATGTCGGCGAACGCAAACACCGTGCCCAGATCCTCGACCGCGCCCCACAGAATCAACGCGAGGACCAGCACGCGGTAACCGAAGATCGCCTTGCGGTTCTCACCCAGCAGGAAGCGCAGGCTGTTTTCGCCCAAGTAGTAGTTGTAGAGAATCGAAGTGAACACGAACAGCGCCAGCGCCACACTGATGAACAGCTTGCCCCAGTCACCGACGACGGCGGCGAGGGAGTTCTGCGTCAGGGCAATGCCATCGCCTTCGAAGCCCGGGGTGTAGAAACCGGACAGCAGGATCAGCAACGCGGTGCAGGTGCAGATGACGAACGTATCAAGGAATACGCTGAACGCCTGAACCACACCTTGTGCAACCGGGTGCTCGACCTGAGCCACCGCCGCTACGTTCGGCGCGCTGCCCAGGCCGGCTTCGTTGGCGAAGACGCCCCGTTTGACGCCCATGACAATGGCGCTGCCGATCAGGCCACCAAACACTTCATCCATGCCGAACGCGCTTTTGACGATGGTCATCAGCATGTGCGGAACGTGTTCGAACTGCACGCCGATGACATACAGCGTGACGGCGATGTAGACCAGTGTCTTGATCGGCACCAGCAGGTCGGCGACCTTGGCGATGCGCTTGATCCCGCCGACGAACACCAGGCCCAGCAGAATCGCCAGACCGACGCCGGCGTAGCTTGGCGAGATCTTGAAGGCGTCGTTGAGCGAGTGGGTCACGGCGTGGGATTGCAGGCCATTGAAGGCAAAGCCGAAGGTCACCAGCAGCAACACCGCCATGATCATGCCCAGCCAGCGTTTGCCCAGGCCGTGCTGAATGTAATACGACGGACCGCCGCGGTATTGACCTTCGGCGTCGCAGCGTTTGTACAGCTGACCAAGGGAGCATTCGAAAAAGCTGCTCGCCATGCCGACCAGCGCAGTGACCCACATCCAGAACACCGCGCCCGGTCCGCCGAGGGTGACGGCGATGCCAACGCCGGCGATGTTACCGGCGCCGACGCGGCCGGCGAGGCTCAGCATCAGGGCCTGGAATGAACTCAACTGGCCGGCGCTGCTGCGCAAACTGTCGCGAAACACCGCGAACATGTGAAAGAAATGACGGAACTGAACGAAACGCGAGCGAATCGTGAAATATCCACCGAGCCCAACAATGAGCACGATCAGTACTTTTCCCGAGAGGAAGTCGTTGATGACTTCAAGCATTGGTGTTTCCTCGCTTTCTTAGAGGGTGCGCACTATACCGGTGCGCGTTATTGGAGTCTTTTATTCGGTTTGCTGCAAGCCGGCATAAAGCAGGCAAAAAAAAGGGCCTGGAAGCTTGTGCTTCCGGCCCTCAAAAGGGTGAGGGGTGTCTAAACCCTCAGCCTGGTGATCGTGTTGCAAGTGCTGGAGAGCCGGACGATCAAGCCTTCAAAGGCACGAGCCGCGGCGCAATCATGTTCTCTGGGCGCAGGATGTCTGCCAGCATGACGTCATCGAGCAAGCCCTCTTCACGCACCAGCTCCAGCACGCCACGGCCCGTTTCCAGTGCAACGCGGGCAATGCGGGTGGCGTTTTCGTAACCGATGTAAGGGTTCAGCGCAGTGACCAGGCCGATCGAGTGCTCGACCAGTTCGCGGCAGCGCACTTCGTTGGCGGTGATGCCGACGATGCAGTGCTCGCGCAGCATGTCCATGGCGCGCTGCAGCAGGCGAATCGAGTCGAAGATCTTGTAGGCGATCAAGGGCTCCATCACGTTCAGCTGCAATTGACCGCCTTCGGCCGCGATGGTCAGCGCCAGGTCGTTGCCCATGATTTCAAAGGCGCACATGTTCACCGCCTCTGGAATCACTGGATTCACCTTGCCCGGCATGATCGAGCTGCCTGGCTGACGGGCAGGGAGGTTGATTTCGTTGATGCCGGTGCGCGGGCCGCTGGAGAGCAGGCGCAGGTCGTTGCAGATCTTCGACAACTTGACCGCGGTGCGCTTGAGCATGCCGGAGAACAACACGAAAGCACCCATGTCGGAGGTCGCTTCAATCAGGTCCGCCGCCGGCACCAGCGGCTGGCCGCTGATGGTCGCCAGACGCTGAACGGCCAGGTGCTGATAACCAGGGTCGGCGTTGATGCCGGTGCCGATGGCGGTGCCGCCGAGATTGACTTCGGTCAGCAGCTCAGGCGCCAGGCTGCGCAGGCGGTTGAGGTCTTCAGTCAAGGTGGTGGCGAAGGCGCGGAATTCCTGACCCAGGGTCATCGGCACCGCGTCTTGCAGTTGGGTACGGCCCATTTTCAACACGTGGTTGAACTCGTGACCTTTGGCCGCGAATGCCTGAATCAGGCTGTCGAGACTGGCGAGCAGTGAGTCGTGGCCCAACAGCAAACCCAGACGAATGGCCGTCGGGTACGCATCGTTGGTGGACTGCGCCATGTTCACGTCGTTGTTCGGGTGCAGAAACGTGTATTCGCCCTTGGCATGGCCCATCGCTTCAAGCGCGATGTTGGCGATGACTTCGTTGGCGTTCATGTTGGTGGAGGTGCCGGCGCCGCCCTGGATCATGTCGACGACGAACTGATCGTGGAAATCACCGCGGATCAGTCGTGCGCAAGCTTCGCTGATGCCCGCATGCTTCTCGGTGCTCAGGTGACCCAGCTGGTGGTTCGCATCCGCTGCAGCTTGTTTGACCATCGCCAGCGCTACAACCAGCTTCGGGTAATGCGAAAGCGGAACACCCGAGAGGCGGAAGTTGTGCACAGCGCGCAGGGTCTGAATGCCGTAATACGCTTCAGCGGGTACTTCGAGAACGCCAAGCAAGTCTTTTTCGATGCGAAATGATGCAGCGGAGGACATGATAGAGAAAGTCTCAAGATGGGCACGGACTAAGCCGGAACGCCGCTGATACTAGGCTTGCAGGCGATTCGGGACCAATGCTGTAAAACGCTGCCCTATGCACAATCGGCATAATGGCGCTGTGACGCAGGGATTGTTGCGAACGTGTGAATCAGTGTATGACGCTCCGTCCGCACCTGCGAATGCGCCATTTCTAACGCTGGAGAAACGATGAACCTGGAAAGCAAGTGGTTGGAAGATTTCAGTGCGCTGGCCGCGACCCGCAGTTTTTCCCAGGCAGCGGAGCGTCGATTTGTCACGCAACCGGCTTTCAGTCGGCGCATTCGCAGCCTTGAAGCGGCGCTTGGGCTGACGCTGGTCAATCGCTCGCGCACGCCGATCGAGCTGACGGCGGCAGGGCAATTATTCCTCGTCACCGCGAGGACGGTGGTCGACCAGCTCGGCGAAGTGCTGCGTCATTTGCATCACTTGGAGAGCGGGCAGGGTGAGGTCATGCAGATCGCTGCCGCTCACTCGCTGGCGCTGAGCTTCTTTCCGCGCTGGATCGCGCAGTTACGCAATGAAGGGCTGAACATTGCCACGCGCCTGGTCGCCACCAACGTCGGCGACGCGGTACACGCGCTGCGTGAAGGCGGTTGTGATCTGATGCTGGCGTTCTACGACCCCGATGCCGCGTTGCAGATGGACGCCGAGATCTTCCCGTCGCTGCACCTGGGCATGACCGAAATGCTGCCAGTCTGCTCTACGGACGAAGAGGGGCGGCCGCTGTTCGACCTGGAAGGGGAGCAAAGCGTGCCACTGCTGGCGTACAGCGCCGGTGCATTTCTGGGGCGCTCGGTGAACCTGCTACTTCGCCAACGCAGCGTGCGCTTCACGACGATTTACGAGACGGCGATGGCCGACAGCCTCAAAGGCATGGCGCTACAGGGGCTGGGCATCGCGTGGGTGCCGCGGCTGAGTGTGAAAGCGGAGCTCGAACGAGGCGAACTGGTGATTTGCGGCGGCCCTCAGTGGCACGTCCCGCTGGAGATTCGGTTGTACCGCTGCGCGCTGGTTCGCAAGGCCAATGTGCGACTGTTATGGCGCAAGCTGGAAGCGGGCGGTAGCTCGCCAGCCGCCTGACCTCGGAGTCAATAAATCCGGGCGTCTATGGTCCGATTTTGTTGGCTGACAGGAGATCGCCGGCAGTCTGTCAAACGAGACGCTTTGCGGTATACTCCGCGGCCTTCGGCCGGTTCGACTGGTCATCATTTGTACGACAAGCCACGCCGGTTTTCCCGCGTGGCTTGTTGTTTTTAGCCGCGCCTGCGGGCGCCCGATGAGAGGCACGACGATGAGCGCACTGGTTGGCGTGATCATGGGCTCCAAGTCCGATTGGTCCACCCTTAGCCACACCGCCGACATGCTTGAAAAGCTCGGCATCCCGTACGAAGTCAAAGTGGTTTCGGCGCACCGCACGCCCGATCTGCTGTTCAAGTACGCCGAAGAAGCCGAAGGCCGTGGCATCGAGGTGATCATCGCCGGCGCTGGTGGCGCTGCTCATCTGCCTGGCATGTGCGCTGCCAAGACGCATCTGCCCGTTCTGGGTGTCCCGGTTCAGTCTTCCATGCTGTCGGGCGTTGATTCATTACTCTCCATCGTGCAGATGCCCGCCGGCATTCCGGTCGCGACCCTGGCCATCGGTAAAGCAGGCGCGATCAACGCCGCGCTGTTGTCGGCCAGTATCCTGGGCGCCAAGCATCCACACTTCCACACAGTGCTGAAGACATTCCGCGCTGAGCAGACAGACAGCGTTCTGGACAATCCAGACCCACGCGAGGCCTGAGGTTTTCATGAAGATCGGCGTAATCGGTGGCGGCCAGTT
Organism: Pseudomonas sp. GL_135; assembly: GCF_057834665.1. Taxonomy (NCBI): domain Bacteria; kingdom Pseudomonadati; phylum Pseudomonadota; class Gammaproteobacteria; order Pseudomonadales; family Pseudomonadaceae; genus Pseudomonas; species Pseudomonas sp. GL_135. The sequence goes on along the minus strand of NZ_CM174408.1, from coordinate 5,555,809 downwards.
GGGTCGCATGTTGGCACTGGCGGGCACCCCGCTGGGGATGAACTTCGCCTTCCTTGATCCCGCACCTGACGCCTGCGCCGCTGCGCTTGGCGAGCACCTGCTCGCTGATTACGGTGATCAGGAACACCTGCGCCAGTTGGCGAACGATGTTGATCTGGTTACCTTCGAGTTTGAGAGCGTACCGGCTGAAACCGTTGCCTTCCTGTCGCAGTTCGTGCCGGTTTACCCGAGCGCCGAAGCACTGCGCATCGCCCGCGATCGCTGGTTTGAAAAAAGCATGTTCAAGGACCTCGGCATCCCGACGCCGGCGTTCGCCGACATCCAGTCCCAGGCGGATCTGGACGCTGCGGTGGCCAGCATTGGTCTGCCGGCCGTGCTGAAAACCCGCACGCTGGGTTATGACGGCAAGGGCCAGAAAGTCCTGCGCACCCCTGAAGACGTGAGCGACACCTTCGCCGAACTGGGCAGCGTGCCGTGCCTGCTGGAAGGCTTTGTGCCGTTCACCGGCGAGGTTTCGTTGATCGCCGTGCGTGCCCGTGATGGCGAGACCCGCTTCTATCCGTTGGTCCACAACACTCACGACAGCGGCATTCTGCGCCTGTCCATCGCCAGCACCGATCACCCGCTGCAGGCGCTGGCTGAAGATTACGCCGGGCGTGTGCTCAAGCAGCTGGATTACGTAGGCGTGCTGGCCTTTGAATTCTTCGAAGTCGATGGCGGCCTGAAAGCCAACGAGATCGCCCCGCGTGTCCACAACTCGGGCCACTGGACCACCGAAGGTGCCGAGTGCAGTCAGTTCGAGAACCATCTGCGCGCCGTTGCCGGGCTGCCGCTGGGTTCGACGGCCAAGGTTGGTGAGAGCGCGATGCTCAACTTCATCGGTGATGTGCCGGCTGTGAGCGACGTGATCGCCATCGAAGACTGTCATCTGCATCACTACGGCAAGGCCTTCAAGGCCGGGCGCAAGGTCGGCCACGCCACGGTGCGCAGCAAAGACCGCAAGACGCTGGATCGTCAGGTGAAGCAGGTCGAGGCATTGATCAAAAACTGATCACAGCGTGGTCGGTCTTGACGGCCTCTGTGGGAGTGAGCTTGCTCGCGATGGGATTTTGTCCGCGACCTCATTGCTGTCGGACCCAGCGAGATCGCGAGCCAGCTCGCTCCTACAGTGTCCTTCATATCCTGTTGAACCATTTCGCCGGGCCGCCCCTCTCATAGCGTGTTGCCAATAGCTAGCTAGGCTATTGGCATATTCATTCAAACAGAGGGACATGGCATGGGAATCATCGGAACCATCTTCATCGGCTTGATCGTAGGTCTGCTGGCGCGCTTCCTGAAGCCAGGCGACGACAGCATGGGCTGGATCATGACCATCCTGCTCGGCATCTGCGGCTCGCTGGCTGCCACTTATGGTGGTCAGGCGCTGGGTATCTACCGCGCAGGCGAGGGTGCAGGTTTCCTCGGTGCACTTGTCGGCGCGATCATCCTGCTGGTGATCTACGGCATGATTAAAAAGCGTTAAGCACGCCTGGCCCTCTGCGCTATTGCTGCGCAGAGGGCTAGAATGCCCGGCATTCAACTCCTCCCGCCGAGCATCTCCAATGCGTCATCTCCTCTTCGTTTCACTGCTGCTGGTCTGCGGACTGGCACGCGCCGCTGAATTACCTGAAACCGACTGGCTCGAGCTGATGCCGAAGTCGGATCAGAAAGCCCTCGAAGCCATGCCCGAAATCGACCACAACTCGCCGGAAGGCCAGGGAACGTTCGACAGCAAAGGCGGTTTGAAGCAGAGCAAGGGCTTGCCTGCCGTCATGTACTCCACCAAAACCGTCGCGTCGATGAACGACAAAACCATCCGCCTGGGTGGCTATCCGGTACCGCTAGAGACTGACGCGAAAGGCCACAGTACGCTGTTCTTCCTCGTCCCGTACCCGGGCGCCTGCATCCACGTGCCGCCGCCGCCGCCGAATCAGCTGGTGCTGGTGCGTTATCCGAAAGGCCTGAAGATCTCCGACATTTACACACCGTTGTGGGTCATCGGCACGTTGAAGGTCGAGAAGGTGAACAATGATCTCGCCGACGCCGCCTATGCGCTGGATGCGTCGAAAGTGCGTGTGGTTGTTGAGGCGGATTTGTAGTTCGCTGACATAGCGTGCAGATTCGATGGATCCGGCTCGATGCAGTGTAGTACTGGCTTTAACCGGGAAGGCGTCGGGTGTCACACCACAAAATCGAAGGTGCGCACGCAGGCCTCTTCCCGGCTGAAGCCGGTCCTACAAAATAGCGCAGTATCGTCAGGCTTCTGCCAATGGCTCGGCCCAGATGCTGACGCTCAGCGCATGCATATCGCCCGGCTTAAGCGTCACGACATCTGTCATGACGTTTGCCGTTTCAACGCACACCATGCTCTTCCAGCCATCAGCCTTCATGTCGTCGAAGGTTTTGGTCTTGTCGATCCACGGGTTCCAGACGATGGCCGATTGCGAACCCGTCGTCTGAATCTGAATCCGGCGCTTCCACTCCGGGTCGACCACTGAAATCAGGTCGGGCGTGTCCTGGTATATACGGTCGGTCTCGCCGGTGAAGGTGATATCGCCCACCTGCACGTTCTGGGTGTCCCAGCTTTCCAGTGTGTTCAGGTACTCCACGCCGTCCAGCCCTTCGATGCTGATCTGGCCGACGTCACTGACTGCGAAATAACTGTGCAGCGCCTGACTGAGCGTGACGTCTTCAGTGCCAGCGTTGAAGCTCACCAGGCTGACATTCAGCGCGGTATCCAGGCGGATGTGTAGCTTTAAGCCAACAGTGTGCGGCCACCCCGGCAGATGTCCTTCAGCCTGGGGCTGGATGAATTCGACAATCAACGCGTCGCCATCCTCACCGACGCCCATCAATTCCCAGTCGATCGCCCGGACTTCGCCGTGAGCCTTTGCCGGCTCGTTGCTCTCGCGCATGGCCTGCACGCTCGACGGGTTACGCTGAAAATTGCCAAACCACGGCCAGCAGATCGGCATCCCGCCGCGAATAGGCTTGCCCGATTTGAACAGCGCGCCCGGGTTGGACCAGATCAGCGGCTCATCGCCGTCCACCTGGTAACTGATGATGTGCGCGCCTTGCTGGGCAATCACCAGTTCGGCCTGACCGTGGCGAATGCGCCAGCAATTAAGCTCACCGAGCTGGAAAGATTCGACGTTTGACGTAGGCATAGGGGTTCTCACTCGAAGGACAGTGACTGACTCAGACTGCGCCAAGCTTGATGAGTTTGTTGCGCAAAGCCAAGGGCGGGCACATCGGCCCCCCTTGGCTTACTGATCAGCGACGAGCCGGCACCGAGCGGGTACGGCCGCTGCCGTCGATGGCGACGAAAACGAATACGGCTTCGGTCACCTTGCGCCATTCGCTGGACAAGGGATCATCGCTCCACACCTCGACCATCATTTGAATCGAGCTGCGGCCGATTTCCAGGGTTTGGGTATAGAACGACAACTGCGCCCCCACCGCGACCGGCACCAGGAACGCCATGCGGTCGATAGCAACCGTCGCCACACGTCCACCGGCCACCTTGCTCGCCATGGCAGTACCCGCAAGGTCCATCTGGGAAACCAGCCAGCCGCCGAAAATATCGCCGAAGCCGTTGGTTTCGCGGGGTAGGGCGGTAATCTGCAGAGCAAGATCGCCCTGCGGTATCGGATCTTCTTGTTCGAGCTCAATCATTATCGGGTCCCTCTGACCCATGACTCTACTAAGTCTTCATTTTGTTTAAAGGGAAACTCTGCGAAAACGACTTGGGCAAATGGTTTCGCACAACTTCCCTGAAGAGCCCGGTCGAGTCGCGGCCGGCGAGTATATCTGGCGCGCCGTCACGACACGACCGCCGCTTTTTCATGATGCCTTCGCGTCATTGCAATCCATGTGCATTTGTACGCAATTTGCTATCGTGCCGGACCGACCTGGCGCACTACGCCATTTTTGGCACGCAATTTTGATGCCCGATTAACTTTTCGAGTCGAGAAATCGCGTGTGAAGCCGTTACCCACGGTTGAGTCACCGTTGATTTTTCGCCCAAAGAGAGCCTCAAAAGAGAAGCCATTGTCATGTCCTCTGTGCCTTTAAGTGCTACGCAGCCTTCGCGCCCGCTGAACCGCAACGATTACAAAACCCTTTCACTGTCTGCCTTGGGCGGAGCGTTGGAGTTCTACGACTTCATCATCTTCGTGTTCTTCGCAGCAGTAGTAGGCAAGCTGTTTTTCCCCGTAGACATGCCCGAATGGCTGCGTTTGATGCAAACGTTTGGCATTTTTGCCGCCGGTTATCTGGCTCGGCCCCTTGGCGGCATCGTCATGGCGCACTTCGGCGATCTGCTGGGCCGCAAGAAAATGTTCACCCTGAGCATTTTCCTGATGGCCGTTCCGACGCTGATCATGGGCCTGCTGCCCACCTACGCGCAGATCGGCATCTGGGCTCCCATGTTGTTGCTGCTGATGCGCGTCATTCAGGGTGCTGCAATCGGTGGCGAAGTGCCTGGCGCGTGGGTATTCGTTTCCGAACACGTTCCCGCCCGTAACGTCGGTTACGCCTGCGGTACCCTCACGTCCGGTCTGACGGCCGGGATTCTGCTTGGCTCGCTGGTCGCAACCTGGATCAACAGCGTGTACTCGCCCGTTGAGGTATCGGACTACGCTTGGCGGATTCCTTTCCTGCTTGGTGGCGTTTTCGGTCTGATGTCGGTTTACCTGCGCCGCTGGCTGCACGAAACCCCGGTGTTCGCCGAGCTGCAACTGCGCAAGCAACTGGCTGACGAAGTGCCGCTCAAAGCGGTATTGCGTGATCACCGTGGCGCGGTTGTGCTGTCGATGCTTCTGACCTGGTTGCTCTCCGCCGGTGTGGTGGTTGTCATTCTGATGACGCCGACCCTGCTGCAAAAGGCCTACGGTTTCGCACCCGCCGACACCCTGAAAGCCAACAGCCTCGCCATTGTTTTGCTGAGTCTGGGCTGTATCGGGGCGGGCGCGCTGGCGGATCGAGTCGGCGCGGGGCTGGTCTTCCTGTTCGGCTCGCTGGGCCTGCTGGTGAGTTCGTGGACCTTCTACCACATGATCGGCACGCACCCGGATCTGCTGTATCCGCTGTACGCGATTACCGGTTTGTTCGTTGGCACCATCGGCGCAGTGCCCTTTGTGATGGTCAAGGCCTTCCCGCCGGTTGTTCGCTTCTCCGGGCTGTCGTTCTCCTACAACCTGGCGTACGCCATCTTCGGCGGTTTAACGCCAATGGTCGTCAGCCTGATGTTCGCCGCCAACCCGATGGGGCCTTCCTGGTACGTGGCGATTCTTTGCGCCATGGGCATGGGGATCGGTATTTTCCTGATGAGAGGAAAGCCGGTCGAGTCCTGATCCAGCCTGTGACGAATCCTCCCGCTGAAAAATCAAAGCCGCCAGTCATGATGACTGGCGGCTTTCATTTGATTGTCATATTCCGGTCATAGAGTAGTCACATGGCCATCATCGATGGCGGTACTCTTCACCTCGCCAGGAGCAAGGCATGACCTTCAAACGTTTGATGACGGCGCTGACTTTCGTGGCGGCTGGCGTGGCGGTCGACAATGCGAGTGCCGCCGTCGACCCGGCGATCAAGCCCTACGTCAAAACCAGTGGTGTATCCGGAAATCTGTCCAGCGTAGGCTCCGACACGCTCGCCAACCTGATGACGATGTGGGCCGAGGCCTACAAAAAAGAATACCCAAGCGTGAACATCCAGATTCAGGCCGCTGGCTCCTCGACAGCGCCACCTGCACTGACCGAGGGCACTGCGACGCTCGGGCCCATGAGCCGCAAGATGAAAGACGGCGAGTTGTCGGCCTTTGAGCAGAAGCGTGGCTACAAGCCTACGGCGATTCCGGTGGCGGTGGATGCGCTGGCGGTGTTCGTCCACAAGGACAACCCGATCAAGGGCCTCACACTGCAGCAGGTTGACGCAATCTTCTCCGCAACCCGGCTGTGCGGCGCCAAGACCGATGCAAAAACCTGGGGCGATGTGGGCGTGACGGGTGATCTGGCGGGCAAGGCCATCCAGCTGTTCGGGCGTAATTCGGTTTCCGGCACTTACGGTTTCTTCAAGGAAGAGGCGCTGTGCAAGGGCGACTTCAAGCCCAACGTCAATGAACAGCCCGGCTCTGCGTCGGTGGTCAGCTCCATCAGCAACTCGCTGAACGGCATTGGGTACTCGGGCATTGGTTATAAAACGTCCAGTGTTCGCACTGTTCCCCTCGCAAAAAAGGAGGGCGGCGAGTATGTCGAGGACAACGAAGCCAACGCATTGAATGGCACCTACCCGCTGGCACGCTTCCTTTATGTGTACGTCAACAAGGCGCCGAACCAACCGTTGAATCCGCTCGAAGCCGAGTTCGTCAGATTGATCCTGTCAAAACAAGGTCAGGAAGTTGTCATGAAAGACGGGTACATTCCGTTACCAGCCAAGGTCGTCAGCAAAGCCTTGGCTGATCTGGGGCTACAAGAACGGTAGCGAGCACGCTGCCCAGACAACCCTGAAGCGGGGTGACAGGTTCGTCCCGCCACAAACGACAAAGGCCTTATGGAACGAGGCTCGCAGAACACTGGACAGTCCGTTGCCCCGATTCAGGAGCGGCGGGCTTTTTTGCGTCACCTCGCTGTCATGTATTTGTCATACAGAGTGGCTACGGTGTGCGCATGAATGATTTGGCCAATTCATCAATGACCGACAAACCCCGTCCCGAGCGCATCGATTTCAATGCGCCCGAGCTGCAGCGCAAGCGCAGGATCCGTGCGCTCAAAGATCGCCTGACGCGTTGGTACGTGTTAGTGGGCGGTCTTGCCGTGTTGGCCGCCATTACCTTGATCTTCTTCTACCTGGCTTACGTCGTCGCGCCGTTGTTCCAGGGTGCGAAGCTGACGCGCAGCGATGCTCAAACGCCTGCCTGGCTCCAAGATGCCGGCAAGCCCATGGTGCTGGTCATCGAAGAGCAGAATCAGGTCGCCATGCGCGTGTCCGACAAGGGCGAAGCGCTGTTTTTCCGTCTCAAGGACGGCGGCGAAATCTCCCGCGTGGCCTTGCCGATCCCCGCAGGCGCGAAGGTCACGTCGGTGGCACAGGATCAGCCCGGCAAGCCCCTGATCGCGGTTGGCCTGTCCAACGGCAGCGTAATAGTGTTCAAGCACGCGTACCCGATCAGCTATCCCGACAACAAAAAGACCATCACCCCCACGATTACCTATCCCTACGGCGAGACGCCGCTGGTGCTGGACGAAGGAGGGCGGGCCGTCGAGCACGTCAATCTGAACGCCAGTGACACGACCCTGATTCTGTCCGGTGCAACCGGTACCCAATTGCACGTACTGTCGCTGACCCAATCCGAAAACCTGATGACGGGCGACACCGATCGCGAGCAGAACCGCATTGATCTGCCGCAGCTGTCAGCAGCGGTCAAAGCCATTTATGTCGACCCGCGCCAGCAGTGGCTGTACGTGATCAATGGTCGCGCGCTGGTCGACGTGTTCGACCTGCGCGATCGCACACTGAACGGTCGTTACAAACTGCTTGAAGATGCCAATGCCGAAACCACTGCCAGCACGCAACTGGTCGGTGGCGTCTCTCTGGTGATCGGCAGCTCAAGAGGCAACATCGCGCAGTGGTTCATGGCGCGGGACGTCGATGGCGAGATGCGCCTGCAGCACATTCGTGATTTCAAAATGAGTGGCGCGCCGATCTCCCAGATCACCGCCGAGCAACGCCGCAAAGGCTTCATTGCCATGGACACCTCCGGCAAGCTCGGCGTGTTCCACAGCACCGCCCACCGCACGCTGCTGATCGACCCGATAGCCAGCGGCCCGGCCGTCATGGGGCTGTCGCCGCGGGCGGATCGGATCATCGTTGAAGACAGCGGCAAGCTGCTGCCCTTGAGCCTGAACAATCCGCACCCGGAGATCTCATGGAGCGCGTTGTGGGACAAGGTCTGGTACGAAAACTACGACGAACCCAAATACGTTTGGCAATCCACCGCGTCCAGCAGTGATTTCGAGCCCAAGCTCAGCCTCGCGCCACTCACTTACGGCACGCTCAAAGCCGCCTTCTACGCCATGCTGCTGGCGGCGCCGATCGCCGTCGCCGCTGCTATCTACACGGCTTACTTCATGGCGCCGCGCATGCGTCGCAAGGTCAAGCCGATCATCGAACTGATGGAAGCGATGCCGACGGTGATTCTCGGATTCTTCGCCGGGCTGTTCCTGGCGCCGTACCTGGAAGGGCACCTGCCGGGCATCTTCAGCCTGCTGATCTTCACCCCCATCGGCATCTTGCTGGCAGGGTTTGGCTGGACGCGCTTGCCTGACTCGATTCGCCTGCGGGTACCCGACGGCTGGGAAAGCGCGATTCTGATTCCGGTCATTCTGCTGATTGGCTGGGTCTCACTGAGCATGAGCCCGCACCTGGAGAACTGGTTCTTCGGCGGCGACATGCGCGCGTGGATCACCAACGATATGGGCATCACCTACGACCAGCGCAACGCAATGGTGGTCGGAATCGCGATGGGTTTTGCGGTCATCCCCAACATTTATTCGATTGCCGAGGACGCTGTGTTCAGCGTGCCGCGTGGCCTGACGCTTGGCTCACTGGCCCTCGGCGCCACGCCGTGGCAGACACTGGTTCGCGTGGTGATTCTCACGGCCAGCCCGGGGATTTTTTCTGCGTTGATGATCGGCATGGGCCGCGCTGTGGGCGAGACCATGATCGTGCTCATGGCCACCGGTAACACGCCGATCATGGACATGAACCTGTTCGAAGGCATGCGCACCCTGGCCGCCAACGTGGCGGTGGAGATGCCCGAGTCGGAAGTGGGGGGCAGTCATTATCGCGTGCTGTTCCTCGCCGCCCTGGTGCTGCTGATGTTCACATTTGTCATGAATACCTTGGCAGAGCTGATTCGTCAGCGCCTGCGCAAGCAGTATTCGTCTCTCTAGGGCAGGTTGAAACCGATGAAGCAGACCTCCCTCAAGCGATGGTTCAACAGTGGCGGCCCCGGCGTCTGGTTAAGCGCGGGTGCGGTCTCTATCGCCGTGATCATGACCATCGGTTTGCTCGCGGTGATCGCCGTGCGCGGGCTAGGGCATTTCTGGCCGGCCGATGTGATTTCCGCCCAGTACGACGTTCCCGGGCAGGAAAGCCACGTGCTGGTGGGCGAGCTGGTTCAGTCTGAACAAGTGCCGCGCGCCAGGCTCAAGGCCGCCGGGTTGCCAGTCCCTGATCAGGGGCCCGAATTCATGACCCGCGATCTGTTCAAGGTCGGCAACCGGGACATCAGCCCCAGCGATTTCAACTGGGTCATTGGCGAGTGGCTCAAGGATCTGCGCAAGCCAGCGGAGCTGATGACGCTGGAGCGCCGCGAGTGGGGAAACTTCTACGGCTATCTGGTCAACGTCAAGGAAGACGGCAAAATCGTCGCCGAAGGTGAAGCCGCATGGCCGCAACTGCAGGCGCGTATCGAGCGTGTGCAGGGTATTTCCGATCAGCTGGACGACCTGGAGAAGGGCGAGATCGGCGCGATCAACCACGGCATCGAGCGGCTGCGTCTGCAGGCACGCAAGCTTGAGCTCAATGGCGAACTTGATGCAGCGGCACAGGCCGACATGGCCACTGAGCGCGCTGAATATGACGCGCGTTACAAGGAAGTCGAATCGCGGCTGGGCGCGCTACACGCCGAATACAATCGTGACAGCCTGACGGCGCGTGACGCCAACGGCAAAGAAATCGAGATCAGCATCGGCAAGGTGGTTCACGCGTATCAACCCAACGCGATGGGCACGATGACCAAGTTGGGGTTTTACTTCCAGAAGCTCTGGGAGTTCCTCAGCGACGACCCGCGCGAGGCCAACACCGAGGGCGGGATTTTTCCTGCGATCTTCGGCACCGTGATGATGACGCTGATCATGGCCGTGATCGTGACACCCTTTGGCGTGCTCGCGGCTGTGTATCTGCGTGAGTACGCGCGCCAGGGCATGATGACGCGCCTGATCCGCATCGCGGTGAACAACCTTGCGGGCGTCCCTGCCATTGTCTACGGCGTGTTCGGGCTGGGCTTTTTCGTTTATGTACTGGGTGGCTCGCTGGATCAGCTGTTCTTCCCCGAAGCCTTGCCGGCGCCGACGTTCGGCACGCCGGGCTTGCTGTGGGCGTCGTTGACTCTGGCACTACTCGCCGTCCCGGTGGTGATCGTCGCCACCGAAGAAGGCCTGGCGCGCATCCCGTTGACGCTGCGTGAGGGTTCGCTGGCCCTGGGTGCGACCAAGGCCGAAACGCTGTGGAAGATCGTTTTGCCGATGGCGAGCCCGGCCATGATGACCGGGCTGATTCTGGCCGTGGCCCGGGCGGCCGGTGAAGTGGCGCCGCTGATGCTGGTGGGTGTGGTCAAGATGGCGCCGTCGCTGCCGGTGGACGGCAATTACCCGTACCTGCACCTCGACCAGAAGATCATGCACCTGGGTTTTCATATCTACGACGTCGGTTTTCAAAGCCCGAACGTCGAGGCGGCGCGCCCGCTGGTGTACGCCACGGCGCTGCTGCTGGTGCTGGTGATCGCGCTGCTGAACCTGTCGGCGGTGACGATTCGCAACCGCCTGCGCGACAAGTACAAGGCGTTTGAAGACTGAGTCAGCTACAAGCGGCAAGCTGAGAGCCGCATACCGTATCAGCACCACACTTGCAGCTTGCGGCTTAAGGCTTGCAGCTACGATCGGAGTGAGACCATGCAACACGAACCCCACGCCCACGGCATCAACATGTCGGCCCTGGGTCGCAAGCGCCAAGTGCTGGATCTGGCGAACGAAGCCGTTGCGCTGGAAGTGCCGGGGCTGGATCTCTTCTATGGCGAGAAGCAGGCGCTGTTCGACATCCGCATGAACATCCCGAAACAGCGCGTCACCTCGTTCATCGGGCCGTCCGGGTGCGGCAAATCCACCTTGCTGCGCACCTTTAACCGCATGAACGATCTGGTGGACGGCTGTCGCGTACAGGGCCAGATCAAGCTCTATGGTCACGACATCTACACCAAGGGCGAAGACGTTGCCGAATTGCGTCGCCGGGTTGGCATGGTGTTCCAGAAGCCTAATCCGTTCCCCAAAACCGTTTACGAGAACGTGGTCTACGGGCTGCGTATTCAAGGCGTGCACAAGAAGCGCGTGCTGGATGAAGCCGTCGAGTGGGCCTTGCGTGGCGCCGCCCTGTGGGACGAGGTCAAGGACCGCCTGCATGAGTCGGCGCTCGGACTTTCCGGTGGTCAGCAGCAGCGTCTGGTGATCGCCCGCACTATCGCCGTCGAACCCGAGGTGCTGCTGCTCGATGAGCCGTGCTCCGCGCTCGACCCGATTTCGACGCTGAAAGTCGAAGAGTTGATCTACGAACTGAAATCCAAATACACCATTGTGATCGTTACCCACAACATGCAGCAGGCGGCGCGTGTGTCGGATTACACCGCGTTTCTGCACATGGGCAAGGTGGTCGAATACGGGGACACCGATACGTTGTTCACCAATCCGACCAAAAAGCAGACTGAAGACTACATAACCGGTCGTTACGGCTAGCACGTGTTTCGTCAGCCTTGAACCACCGCGCAATCAATCGGACGGACACTCATGATCAAAGACAGCCATACACATCACATCTCCCAGCAGTTCAACGCTGAACTGGAAGAAGTTCGCAGCCACCTGCTGGAAATGGGTGGTCTGGTCGAGAAGCAGGTCAACGACGCGGTCACCGCGTTGATCGAAGCCGACTCGGGCCTGGCCCAGCGAGTGCGCGAGGTGGACGACCGGATCAACCAGATGGAGCGCAATATCGACGAAGAGTGCCTGCGCATTCTGGCCCGTCGTCAGCCTGCCGCCTCCGACCTGCGTCTGATCATCAGCATCTCCAAGTCGGTCATCGACCTTGAGCGTATTGGCGATGAGTCCACCAAGATCGCCCGCCGTGCGATTCAGTTGTGCGAAGAGGGTGAGTCGCCGCGCGGTTACGTCGAAGTGCGCCACATCAGCGATCAGGTCAGCAAGATGGTGCGCGATGCTCTGGACTCGTTCGCCCGCTTCGATGCCGATCTGGCGTTGTCGGTGGCGCAGTACGACAAAAACATCGACCGTGAGTACAAGACCGCATTGCGTGAGCTGGTCACCTACATGATGGAAGATCCGCGCTCGATCTCTCGCGTGCTGAATGTGATCTGGGTCCTGCGTTCGCTGGAGCGCATCGGTGATCATGCGCGCAACATCTCCGAACTGGTGATCTACCTCGTGCGCGGTACCGATGTTCGCCACTTGGGCCTCAAGCGCATGCAGGAAGAAGTCAAAGGCCTGACCGCCGAAAGGATTAATGTTCTGGACAAGCCTGACGATAAATAAGATTGCCTGAGAAAAAACGCCTGGCGACCGCCGGGCGTTTTTGTTTCTCCGGTCTGCCCATATTTTTCAAGTCACCCGCGAATAAAAGTCCCGGTGTCGTCAAACAGTTTGGCAGCTGGCCACCCGCCAGCAAATGCTCGCCATTTACGGTGAACACGCCATCAGGAGCGTCGATGAGTAAAGTCAGTGTATTGGTGGTGGATGACGCACCGTTCATCCGCGATCTGGTCAAGAAAGGCCTGCGCAACGCCTTCCCGGGTATCGCTCTGGAAGACGCGGTCAACGGTCGCAAGGCGCAAGTGCTGCTCAGCCGTGAAGTGTTCGATCTGGTGCTGTGCGATTGGGAAATGCCTGAAATGTCCGGGCTTGAATTGCTGACCTGGTGCCGCCAGCAGGACAACCTGAAGACCATGCCTTTCATCATGGTCACCAGCCGTGGCGATAAGGAAAACGTGATTCAGGCGATCCAGGCTGGCGTATCGGACTTCATCGGCAAGCCGTTTACCAACGAGCAACTGCTGACCAAGGTCAAGAAGGCGCTGCACAAGGTCGGCAAGCTTGACGCGTTGATGTCCAGTGGCCCGGCCCGCGTCAATGCAGCGTTTGCCAATGACTCGCTCAGTGCCTTGACGGGTAACCGTCCCGAGGTCGTCAACACGGCACCTGCGGCTTCAACTGCATCGCAAACTGCTCAGTCTATGGTCCCGCCTGTGGCAAAAGCGGCTCCTTCCGCCGCACCTACCGGTCGTGGTCAGGGTCAGTTGCGTCTTCCAGGCGGAAACCAGCCCTGCGTGATCAAGGCGTTGACGCTCAAGGAAGCGTCGCTGCTGGTCCGCCGTGGCGAAGTCCTGCCGCAGATCCTTGAAAGCGCCGTGCTCGATCTGGAGCAGGGCGAAAACGCTGAAGTGGCGCGTCTCAATGGCTATCTGCACGCGATTGCCGCGTTCGAGCAGAAGCCGGACAGTGAGTGGCTGCAGGTCACTTTCCGCTTCGTCGACAAGGACACCCAGAAGCTTGATTACCTTTCGCGTCTGATTGCCCGTGGTACGGCGCAGAAGCACTTCGTGCCGGGTGCCTGATTCGCTGCGCACTCATGTGTGGGAGCGAGCGGGTGGCGTTCCACCTTGCTCGCGATGAGACCGGTATCTCCGCTAAATGTGCAGCGGCCGGGCGTCCATCTTCGCGAGCAAGCTTGCTCCCGCGTTACCTAGCATAGAAATTGCAATTCCGATCGCGCCCTGTGCTGACGCGATTTCCTTGACGCTTCGTCTATTACCGATTGATTCGGATGAGTCCAATTGCGTCGGCATCGCTGTTAGGCTGGGCGCCAATCGTCCACTCACCAGGTCTTCCCGATGTTAGAGCGCATGCTGGTTGTCTGTGCCCTGCTGCTGGCCACGCAGACCGCCGGGGCAGTCACGATCTATCGGTTCACCGATGCCAATGGCGTGGTGTCGTTTACCGACCAGCCCGTGCGCGGCGCGCAGGTGATGAAGCTTCGCGAGCGCATGGTCGAGCGCATCGACAGCCAGGTGCGCCTGAGCGTCAAGAAAGCCAATGGCAGCGACAGCCTGTATGTTCGCAATGATCTGTACGCGCCCGTGGAAGTCGAACTGCGTCTGGCCGGGGTGAAGAATGTGGTCGGCGTGTCGGATCAGGTCATTCGTCGTACGATTCCAGCGCGCAGCAACGAACGCCTCATCGCCCTCAGCCCGCAAGTCGCCAGCAAGGCCATGACCTATAAGCCCAGTCTGCGATCAATCGTGGGCGACCCGGAGCGCGGTGTCTCAGCGAATGGATTTGCCTATCGCTATCCATTGCCGTGGGTGGGCGGGCCGTTTCGCATCAGTCAGGGTGCCAACGGGTCCTACAGCCACGTTGGCGCCAAGAGCCGCTATGCGATCGACATCGCCATGCCCGAAGGCACGCAGATCATTGCTGCGCGGGGCGGTACCGTGATCAAGACCGAAAATGCCCAGTCGGGCCGTGGCGCCAATCCGTCAGGCAACTTCGTGCGCATCCTGCACGACGACGGCACGATGGGCGTTTATCTGCATCTGCAGCAGGGATCGGTGAGCGTCAAGGAAGGCCAGCATGTGGCAGTGGGCGCGCCGCTCGGGCGGTCCGGCAACACCGGCAACAGCACCGGCCCGCATTTGCACTTCGTGGTGCAGCGCAATGTCGGGCTGGCGCTGGAGTCGATTCCGTACGAATTCTCGCAACCGGTCCAGAGCCTGCCCAACTTCGCGATTGGCGGGAATTGATCATCTGCTCTGACGGGCAGGTCAATCCAGCTTCAGCACCTTCGCCAGCACGATCTTCGGGCCTTTCATCTTCTTGATGATGATGCGCAGGCCTTCGACTTCCATGACTTCCTCTTCCTCAGGCACGCGCTTGAGGCTGTCGTAGATCAGGCCTGCCAGGGTTTCAGCTTCAACGTGGTCCAGATCAATGCCCAGCAGGCGCTCGACCTTGAACAGCGGGGTGTCCCCGCGAACCAGCAGCTTGCCCGGCTGATAGGCCAGAATCCCGCGCTCGGCCTTGCGGTGTTCGTCCTGAATGTCGCCCACCAGCACTTCCAGCACGTCCTCCATCGTCAGGTAGCCGATGATCTTGCCGTCGGCTTCTTCAACCAGCGCAAAGTGCGCGCCGCCTTGACGGAACTGCTCCAGCAGACGCGACAGTGGCATGTGCTTGGACACCCGCTCCAGCGGCCGCGTGAGCTCGGCGAGGTTGAAGGACTCGGGAAGATGGTCCAGCGCCGCCAGCTCCAGCAGCAGGTCCTTGATGTGCAACAGACCCACAAACTCGTTGCGGTCCGAGTCGTACACCGGGTACCGGCTGAACTTGTGCCGACGGAACATCGCGAGGATTTCTTTGAGCGGGGCGTTGAATTCCAGCGAGACCATGTCTTCGCGGGAGTTCGCCCAGTCCACTACTTCCAGCTCGCCCATCTCCACAGCGGAGGCCAGCACGCGCATGCCCTGGTCGCTCGGGTCCTGACCGCGGCTTGAGTGCAGGATCAGCTTGAGCTCTTCACGGCTGTAATGATGCTCGTGATGCGGGCCGGGCTCACCTTGGCCTGCGATGCGCAGAATGCCGTTGGCACTGGCGTTGAGGAGATAAATGGCCGGGTACATCGCCCAGTAGAAGAGGTACAGCGGCACCGCCGTCCACAGCGACAACAGTTCGGGTTTGCGAATGGCCCAGGATTTCGGCGCCAGTTCACCCACCACGATGTGCAGGTACGAAATCATGAAAAAGGCGCTGAAGAACGACACGCCTTTGACGACTTCCGGCGATTCCACGCCTACGGTCTCGAGCAACGGCGCCAGCAGGTGAGCAAATGCCGGCTCGCCAACCCAGCCCAGGCCCAGCGACGCCAGCGTAATACCCAGCTGGCAGGCCGACAGATAAGCATCGAGCTGACTGTGAACGGTGCGCAGGATGCGCCCGCGCCAGCCGTTTTTCTCGGCGATGGACTCGACGCGGGTCGAGCGCAGTTTGACCATGGCGAACTCGGCCGCAACGAAAAATCCGTTGAGCAGAACCAACACCATTGCGAAAAGAATCATGCCGAAATCGGCGAAGAGTGAAGCCAGGCTGATACCAGGGGAAGGGTCCATGATGGGGTTTTGCAGGTTCCGTTTTGAAGTGTGGAATGAAACAAGCCCTCACAATTGGAGGGCACAAGGGACGCAATTTAGCGGCTATCTACAGGCTTGCCTAGGCTTTGGTCATCTGCGCCGGGGCAAAGTTGCAGATAAACACACTGCCCTTGCCCGGGACGCTGTTGATTTCCAATGCCGCTCGGTGGCGCAACAGCACGTGCTTGACGATTGCCAGGCCCAGGCCTGTGCCGCCGGTATTTGATGCGCGGCTGGAATCAACCCGGTAGAAGCGCTCGGTGAGGCGTGGAATGTGCTTGCTGTCGATGCCGATGCCGGAGTCCTGCACGCTTAAGTGTGCGCCACGGCCGTCACTCCACCAGCGGATGCGGATCTTGCCCTCGGCCGGCGTGTATTTGACGGCGTTGAAGATCAGATTGGAGAACGCGCTGCGCAGTTCGGCCTCGCTGCCCTTGAGTCTGTCGTCGCTTTCCAGATCCAGAGTGATCTGTTGATTCTTGCTCCCCGATAGCGCCTGAGCATCATTGGTAATGCTTTGCAGCAGCGACGACACGGCCACGGGCTGGTTGTCCGACGGATAATCGGTGGCTTCCAGCTTGGCCAGCAGCAGCAGGTCGTTGAGCAGCGTCTGCATGCGCCCGCCTTGCTGATGCATTTGCTGCAACGCCCGGACCCAGCGCGGATTCACTTCCTCGACGTTATCCAGCAGCGTCTCGAGATAGCCGCAGATAACCGTCAACGGCGTGCGCAGTTCATGGGACACGTTGGCGACGAAGTCTTTGCGCATTTGCTCAAGCTGGTGCATGCGCGTCACGTCGCGCACCAGCATCAAATGCTCGTTGTTGCCGTATCGGGTGATCAGCATCTGAATGCGCAGGCGGTCATTGACCGGCGAAGGGATCTCCAGCGGCTCGGCGTAATTGGCGTGCTCGAAGTACTCTTTGAAGCGCGGATGGCGCACCAGATTGGTCACCGGCTGACCGCTGTCCTGGGGCGTCTTCAAGCCCAGCAAGGTTTCGGCAGCGCGGTTCCACCATTCCAGGTTGCCGTCGCTGTCGAGCATGATCACGGCATCTTTCAGTGCGGCAGTGGATTCCTGCACACGGTCGATAACCGCTTGCAGGCGGCCACGCACGCGCTGGTCGCGTCGTTGCAGATGATAAATGCTGTCGAAGACTTCACCCCATAAGCCATAGCCATCGGGCGGCGGCTCGTCGGGTTTGTGATGGCGAAGCCAGTCATGCAGGCGCAGCAGCTGTTTGAGGGTCCAGGCCAGATAAAGCCCCAGACCGATTGCCAGACACCCGCCGTAATGCCCGCTGATCAAACCGGCCAGCAGCGAGGCTGTGACCAACATCAGCAAGTGGCGGATCAGGGTGCCATGCCAGTTGTGATTCAATTAACGCGTCCTTGTCTTCAGCGGTCTGAATCGCTGCCAAAGGCTTCTTCAGCTTTTGGTGGAGAAACGGTAGCCAGTACCGCGGACGGTTTGTACCAGATTTTCGTAAGCCTCGCCGAGGGCTTTGCGCAGACGCCGGATGTGGACATCCACGGTGCGCTCTTCCACGTAGACGTTTCCGCCCCAGACCTGATCGAGCAACTGCCCGCGGGTATAGGCGCGTTCCTGATGGGTCATGAAGAATTGCAGCAGGCGGTATTCGGTCGGGCCCATCTCGGCAGGTGTGCCGTCGATGGTCACACGGTGGCTGATCGGGTCGAGCAGCAGACCGCCTACTTCGATCGGTGATTCGCCATCGTTCGGGGCTGCGCGACGCAGCACGGCCTTGAGCCGGGCGACCAGCTCGCGAGGAGAGAATGGTTTGGTGATGTAGTCGTCGGCGCCGACTTCGAGGCCCTGGATCTTGTTGTCCTCTTCGCCTTTGGCCGTGAGCATGATGATCGGGATGTCGCCGGTCAGTTCGTCACGCTTGAGGCGGCGCGCCAGCTCGATGCCGGATGTGCCGGGCAGCATCCAGTCCAGCAGGATGAGGTCCGGCTTGCGGTCGACGATAACGGCGTGGGCCTGTTGCGAATTCTCAGCCTCAATGCAGTCATAGCCAGCCATTTCCAGTGCGACGGCAATCATTTCGCGTATGGGCGCTTCGTCGTCGACGATCAGAATGCTCCTGCCAACCATGCCTCGAACCTCATGTCATTTAACTGTCTTGGGGCGCATTAGATAACGGAATTATTGCAGTCGTGTGACAGGTTAGTTCGAGCTAGGCGTATTCGCCGGTCTAGCGCTAAGCTGGCGACTTGTCCTACAAGAAACGTCCATACATAGACAAACAAGAAGAGGATTCATCCATGGCTAAAATTTCTTCCGCTCTGATGCGCCTTTTGGCGGCAGCCGCACTGGCGTCCTCCGGCATGGCATTCGCTGCCGCGCCTGCAATGACCAGCGACGGCATGCTCACCGACCACAAGGGCATGACGCTTTATACCTTTGACAAAGACACCTCTGCAGGCAAGTCCGTCTGCAACGATCAATGCGCAACCAACTGGCCGCCGCTGACCGCCACCGCCAGTGATAAGCCTGAAGGCGACTGGACCATCATCAAGCGCGATGACGGCGCCTCGCAGTGGGTTTACAAGGGCAAGCCGCTGTACTTTTTCAAAAGCGATAAGGCCGCTGGCGACAAAACCGGCGACGGCAAAGGCGACGTTTGGCACATCGCCAAGCCTTGATCTGAACCTTCGCGCTGCGTCGGCCCGAATCGGTCAGCGCAGCGCGTAGTCCACTACGATACCGACGAAAATCGCCAGCCCCGCCCAGTGGTTATGCAGAAAGGCTCTGAAGCAGGCTTGCGGGTCTTTGTCCCGGGTCGACCAGAACTCCCAGGCGAAGCATCCCGCCGCCACCAGCAGGCCGATAAAGAAGTACAGGCCCAGCTCAAAGCGTGTACCCGCCAGCATCAGGCAGAACAATGCCAGGCATTGCAGCGTCAGGATGATCACCCGATCCGCGTCGCCGAACAGCACGGCCGTGGATTTTACGCCGATCTTCAAGTCGTCCTCGCGATCCGTCATCGCGTAATACGTGTCATATCCCACCGTCCACAGCAGATTGGCGATGTACAGCAGCCACGCGGCAGCCGGCAGCTCGCCGGTCTCGGCGGTGAACGCCATCGGCATGCCCCACGAGAACGCCGCACCCAGCACCACTTGCGGGTAGTAGGTATAGCGCTTCATGAAGGGGTAAGTCGCTGCGAGGGCCAGCCCGCCGAATGACAGCCAGATCGTCGTCGCGTTGGTGAACAACACCAGCACAAAGCTCAGCGTCACCAGCACGGCGAACAGAATCAGCGCTTCTTTTGACGTCACCCTGCCGCTGACCAAGGGCCGCTGCTCGGTGCGTTTGACGTGGCCGTCCACCTTGCGGTCGGCGAAGTCGTTGATCACGCAGCCCGCCGCACGCATCAGGAACACTCCGACGACGAAAATCAGCAGCGTGCCAAGGGAGGGCGAACCTTTGCCGGCAATCCACACGGCCCACAAGGTGGGCCACAGCAACAGATAGATGCCGATGGGTTTGTCGACGCGCGTGAGCTGGACGAAGTCCCAGGCACGCGGGTGCAAACGGTTCAGAGATTTGAGCAGCGACAGGTACATCAGCGGCCCTCTTGGGCGTGCAGTGGAAGGTGGGCTTCGATCGCGCGCCATGCGGTGGGCAAAAACACTTCCGCCACCAGAATGCTTAAAGCCCCACGGCTGAAACAGGAGCGGCGGCCCCACAAGCCTTGCTGTGAATCCGTCGCAGGCAGCCATTTTGCAGGATAGCGGCAGACCTGCAGGGGGCCGCGGACGAAGGCTTTATCGCTGAACAGTAACTCCCCCAGCGATCGGGTACCGAGTTCGTCCATGTGCAGGCCGGCATGCTCCAGCGCTCCTCTCCCGGCAACACTGCGGGCAAACACCCAATTTTCATCATGGCCCAGCAGATAGACTTCCCGTACCCAGCCCTCGCTGCCTTCAGGTAAGTTCAGTGCAGCGCATTCATCATCACGTAGACGCTGCCAGCCTTCGAACTGCGGACTGACAGAGAAGCGATTGTCAGAGAGGCGGGTCAGGCGTCGGGTCAGGGAATCTTCGTGGAACAGCCACTCAAGAACGATCGGCGAAGGCGCTTCGATCAACTGATCGCGCGAAAGCCATTCAGGCGTTGGAAATGCTGGGGTTTGCTGGATCACGGGGGACAAACACAGGCGGCAATCGGGGCGGCGAGCTTAGCATGATTGCGATTTTGACCGACGACCGGAGCGCCCTTCCATGGTCGCAGTGAAGCTACTGACGCCTTCCCGGCTAAAGCCAGTCCTACTGGCGACATGCGGTGTTAGTAGGACCGGCTTCAGCCGGGAAGAGGCCGGTGTGTGCGCAATCAATTTTGCGGTGCGGCCGCTAACGTCTTGCCGGCTAAAGCCAGTCCTGCTGGCGATATGCGGTGTTTTTGTAGGACCGGCTTCTGCCGGGAAGAGGCCGGTGTGTGCGCAATCAATTTTGCGGTGCGGCCGCTAACGCCTTCCCGGCTAAAGCCAGTCCTACTGGCGACATGCGGTGTATTTGTAGGACCGGCTTCAGCCGGGAAGAGGCCGGTTTGGACGCTATCAATCTTGCGACATGAAGACCGACGCCATCGCAGCCAGAGCCAATCCTCCGAAAAGCGCGCGCGTTGTACATCAATGAAACTTGCGTCATGACGCTGTGATCAGTAAAAGGCCTGACCCATTCGATAAACTTCGCGACCACAGCGGAACGTCTGGGACGTCTAGCCTGAAACCAAGAGAACCGAGCGATGAAAAAGTGGCAATGCATAGTCTGTGGCCTTATCTACAACGAAGCCGACGGTTGGCCGGATGACGGCATCGCGCCGGGCACGCTCTGGCAGGATGTGCCGGAAGACTGGCTGTGCCCCGACTGCGGCGTCGGCAAAATGGATTTTGAAATGATCGAAATCGGCTGATCCGCCGACTTCCATGACCCTCTGGAGAAATGAATGAACGCACCTGTCGTGATCATCGGCACCGGGCTGGCCGGCTACAACCTTGCCCGCGAATTTCGCAAGCTGGATGGCGAAACCCCGCTCTTGCTGATCACCGCCGATGACGGCCGTTCATACTCAAAACCCATGCTCTCCACCGGCTTTGGCAAAAACAAGGAAGCCGATGGACTGAGCATGGCCGAGCCGGGCGCCATGGCCGATCAGCTCAAGGCTGAAGTGCGCACGCACACCCGCGTCAGCGGCATCGATCCGGGGCACAAGCGTCTGTGGATCGGCGAAGAAGCGGTCCCCTATCGCGATCTGATTCTGGCGTGGGGCGCGGAAACCGTGCGCGTGCCGGTGGCGGGCGACGCTGCCGACGCCATATTCCCGATCAACGATCTGGAGGACTACGCGCGTTTCCGTGCCGCTGCCGCCAGCAAGAAACGGGTGTTGATCCTTGGGGCAGGCCTGATCGGCTGCGAGTTCGCCAACGATTTGATCCTGGGTGGCTACGAAATCGACCTGGTTGCGCCATGCGAGCAGGTCATGCCGACGTTGCTGCACCCTGCTGCCGCCGCAGCGGTACAGGCCGGGCTGGAGAGCCTGGGCGCGCGCTTTCACCTTGGCCCGTTGCTGACTCGGCTTGAGCGCACCGACGACGGGCTCGAAGCGCATCTGTCGGATGGCGAGGTGCTGCACTGCGATTTGGTGGTGTCGGCCATCGGCCTGCGCCCTCGCACTGATCTCGCCGCAGCGGCGGGCCTGGAAATCGGGCGGGGCGTTGTGGTCGACCGGCATTTGCAGACTTCCCACGCCAACATCTATGCACTGGGCGACTGCGCTGAAGTCGATGGGCTGAACCTGCTCTACGTCATGCCGTTGATGAACTGCGCCCGGGCATTGGCGCAAACTCTGGCTGGCACGCCCACACCCGTCAAATATGGCCCGATGCCGGTCACCGTGAAAACGCCGGTTTGCCCGCTGGTTGTCTCCCCGCCGCCGAAGGGCCTGGAAGGTGTCTGGACCGTTGAAGGCGAGGGCGCCGACATCAAAGCGCTGTGCCGCGACAGCGACGGTAACCTGCTGGGTTACGCCCTAACAGGCGCTGCAGTGATGGAGAAGCTCGCGCTGAACAAGGCCTTGCCCCCGCTGTTGGCCTGATTAACAGTCGTTCTGTCGGATAAGCCATCTTTTAGTTGAAACAAACGTGTCCCATGTACTGGCGTGGGTCACGGTGGCGTGCCATTCTCATTCCGGTCTGCCGCAACGTAGAGCTGTTGCGGCACCTGCTCGCTGTCCGCAAGGGCTGCACGGGACATAAAAACAAAAAACCGTAAAAGAGGCTTCATATGCGTAAACCAGAACTCGCAGCGGCTATTGCCGAGAAAGCAGATCTCACCAAAGAACAAGCCAATCGCGTCCTCAACGCCGTGCTCGACGAAATCACCAACGCGCTGCACAAAAAGGACAGCGTCACGCTGGTCGGCTTCGGCACTTTCCTGCAACGCCATCGTGGCGCCCGTACCGGTAAGAACCCTCAGACCGGTGAGCCCGTCAAGATCAAGGCCAGCAACACGGTTGCATTCAAGCCGGGCAAGTTTCTCAAAGACAGCGTTAATCCGGACTCGGTAAAGCCAGCGAAATCAGCCAAGCCTGCTGCCGCCGCCCAAGATGCCAAGCCAGCCAAGGCAGCAGTCGCCAAGGCACCTGCAGCAAAGAAAAAGTAATTCGCTGAGCGCTCTGCGGAGGGCGAGCAGCATGGAGATGGGCATGCCGATCAGTCGGCATGTCCATTTTTTTTATGCTCGACGAATCCACCTTGCGGACCTGCGCGTTACGTCTACTCCGCCACTTTGCGACTGAGCGGTTCTGCTTGCTCATCGGGCGATCAAGCTCGCTACACTGCGGCTGGTTACCCTGACCGCCGTCTATTCCATGAGGCCCACGCATGAAGTTTCGCTTTCTACTCTGGATGTTGGGCCTGTTGATGGCCCGCGCCAGTCGCAACAATCCCGCTTTTCAGCAGCAACTCGCGGGGAAGGACCTGGCTTTCCAGTTGCAGACGGCTGACGGCAAGATTGCCCGGCATTTCATCGTGCACGAGCAACGCGTCAAGAGCCGCGCGGGCACCTTTGCCGCACCTGCTTTCGTGATCGCTTTCAAGGATGCCGATTACGGCTTTGCCACCCTGCAGGCTCGGAACAAGCAGCTCGCGTTCATGCAGGGCATTCAGGACAAGAACATCGTGGTCACCGGCAATGCCGGCCTGGTGATGTGGTTTCAAGGGCTGACGAAGTATTTGAAGCCGAGGAAGAAGAAATAGTCTTCCCCGGCCAGTCCGAGATCAGCTGAACTGAGAGGCCAGTTCGCGCAACAGCACTTCGGCCTCCAGCACTTTCTTCACCACGTCCTGGGCTTTCTCGCGAGAGAGCTTCAGACGCTCTAGCAGCTCGTCCGGAATGCTTTCCAGAGGGCCTGAGCCGATGCCTTCCTTGCGCAGCAGGCTCACGGCCAGGCACACCAGGTTCGCATATTTGTAATGCTCACCTGCGTAGTGCGGATCGTGCTGAAAGCGCAGTGCGATGACCAGTTCCTCCGGCATGTCCCAGTTGCGCATCAGCCAGGAGCCGATCTGCTCACGGGTGATGCCCAGCAGGTGCTGCTCGACGTAGCTGTGGTGCAAATGCGGATTGACTTCGATCTGGCGGCAGATCAGCGAAAAGTGCGGTGGAAACACATGCGCCAGCAGCAGGTAGCCGAAGTTGTGCAGCAAGCCGGCAAGGTACGTCAGGCCACTTTCCGGGCGCTCGGCACGGGGCATGGCGCGGGTCAGCCCTTCGATGATCGCAGCCGTATAAATCGACTGCTGCCAGTACGGCGTTGCCTGCTGCGGATGATCCTTGGGCAGCGCCAGGGTTTTGCCCAACGCCAGACCGAGTGCAAGATTGATCACCAGATCAAAACCCAGCACGCGAACGATGGCATCTTCCACCGAGCGAATTTTGCCGGCCGAACCGTAATACGGGGAGGCCGCCCAGCTCACGACCTGTGCCGCCAATGCTGGATCGGTTTCGACTACACCGGTGATGTCATCGATGGTCGCGTCCGGGTCGACACGCAGCTTGATGATCTTCTGCGCCGTGTCGGCCAACGGCGGGATTTCCACCGTTGACTCCAGACGCTGCTGAATACGCCGGGCGGTGAAATTCTGTACGGCTTTGGTGATCTCCTCGCGGTCGTCATCGGGACGCGTGAGGTTGGGGGTGACCGACGCCACCGGTTCGCCGAAGCGGGCGGCGCTGGCCTTGGTCAGCAGCGTCTTGAAATCCTCGCTGCTGATTTCCAGCAACAGGCCCGGTTCGCCAGAGTCGATCAGAACAGCAGGGCCGGAGAGAATGCGTTCTTCGTACAGGCAAGGCGAGCTGGTCAGTGCAGGCAGGCCGGGCAACGTGCCGAGTTTATGCTTCTGCAGCATGAGTTCGAGCGACTCTTTCGGCACCGCCTTCAATTTGCGGCCGGTCAATTCGGTAATGCGATTGAGGTCGAGCAGATGGTTTTGTGGAAGCAGGATGAACAGCGCGCCGACGGAGTCATCGACCAGAATGGCCTGAACTTTCTGTTGGAGCGGGAGCGACTCGTCGTCGGTTACTTCACGAAAGTCGATTTTGCCTAGCAGCTGCCGAATGACGGAAGGGCAGTGTGGGGTTGCGTCGATGTGGGCAACTTCTGTCATGGCCTGTATCCAGATTCCTACAATCGCTGAAGTATAACCAGCTTAGTTGTTATAGAGGTGAGACACCCTGTTATTGCGTTGACTGCTTCACACTTGGCCGTATTGCTGGCCATGGCGCAGCCAGCGTTCCAGCAGCGGACTGACGTGTTGCGGCCAGCGTTCGAGCAGCGCCTGGGCGGCGTCCCTGACCGCCGGCAGCAGATCTGCATCGCGCATCAGGTCAGCCACCTTGAACTGCAACAGCCCTGTCTGGCGCGTGCCGAGCATCTCGCCGGGCCCGCGCAGCTCCAGATCCTTTTCGGCAATCACGAAGCCATCGTTGGTCTCACGCATGATGCCCAGCCGCTGACGACCGATCTGAGAAAGCGGCGGGTGATACAGCAGCACGCAATGGCTGGCGGCGCTGCCCCGGCCGACCCGACCGCGCAATTGATGAAGCTGGGCCAGGCCCAGGCGTTCCGGGTTTTCGATAATCATCAGGCTGGCGTTGGGGACGTCCACGCCGACTTCGATCACCGTTGTTGCGATCAGCAGATTCAGGTTGCCCTGCTTGAATTCGCCCATGACGGCGGCTTTTTCGGCGGGCTTCATGCGTCCGTGAATCAAACCGACCTTGAGCTCACCCAGCGCGCTGGTCAGTTCCTCGAACGTGGTTTCAGCGGCCTGACACGTCAGCTCCTCGGACTCCTCGATCAGCGTGCACACCCAATACGCCTGTCGGCCTTCGGCGCACGCGTTGCGCACGCGCTCGACGACTTCGATCCGTCGACTGTCGACAACCAGAACGGTGTTCACCGGCGTACGCCCGGGCGGCAGTTCGTCGAGGATCGACGTGTCGAGGTCGGCGTAGGCGCTCATCGCCAGCGTGCGCGGAATAGGCGTTGCGGTCATGATCAACTGGTGCGGACACATCGAGCCGCCGACGCCTTTCTTGCGCAGGGCCAGCCTTTGCTGAACACCGAAACGGTGCTGTTCGTCGATGATGACCAGCGCGAGGTTCTTGAACTGCACCTCGTCCTGGAACAACGCGTGGGTGCCGACGACCATGGGCGTGCCACCGGCGATCTGCGCCAGTGATGCTGCCCGTGCCTTGCCCTTGAGTTTGCCCGCGAGCCAGGCCGTCTCGATGCCGAGAGGCTCCAGCCAGCGGGTGAAGTTGATGAAATGCTGTTCGGCAAGAATCTCGGTGGGCGCCATCAGTGCGACCTGATAGCCCGCCTCCAGCGCCTGAAGCGCCGCGAGTGCTGCGACGACCGTCTTGCCAGCGCCCACATCGCCCTGAATCAGCCGCAGCATCGGTTCCTGCTGACTGAGGTCGTAGGCGATCTCGTTGCCGACGCGCTGCTGCGCCCCTGTGGGCGGGAATCCGAGGTTGGCGAGGAATTTCTCCGGCAGGCGTTTCGCCGGGGGCAGTGCAGGCGCGCGTTGCGAGCGCAGGCTTTCACGCAGGCGTTGCTGGGAAAGCTGGTGCGTCAGCAGCTCTTCGAATGCCAGTCGGTGCTGAGCCCAGTGATGGCCTAGCGCGAGTTCTTCAACGTCGGCATCAGCGGGCGGGTTGTGCAGGTAATGAATGGCCTCAGCCAGGGGCGCCAGTTGGTGGTCGCGCGCCAGCTCGTCCGGCAGCCAGTCTGGCAGGCTCTTCGGCCCAAGCATCGACAGGCTCTGGTGACACAGTTGCCGCAGCCGCTGCTGGGTGAGGCCTTCGGTCGTGGGGTAGATCGGTGTCAGCGTCTGCTCCACAGCAACCGGCTCATCGCCAGTGATTGCGCGGTATTCCGGGTGGTAGATCTCAAGCCCGGAGGCGCCGGGACGGGCTTCACCGTAGCAGCGCACGTGTGTGCCGCGCTTGAGTCCGTCCTTCTGCGCGTTGCTGAAGTGATAAAAGCGCAGGCTCAACACCCCGGTGCCGTCGCCGATCCTGACCAGCAGACTGCGACGTTTGCCCATGACGACGTCGGCGCCGCTTACGACACCTTCGATCACAGCGTCCTGACCCGGGCGCAACTCACCGATGGGCACGACGCGAGTCCGGTCCTGATAACGCAAGGGCAAGTGAAACAGCACGTCTTGAATGTTCTCAAGACCGACTTTCGCCAGCTTTTCAGCCATGGCCTCACCGACGCCTTTTAGCGCCGTGACCGAGACATGAGACAGCTCCGTCATACCGTCCCTTAACTCGCTTCAGCCTGAGCTTTAGGGCGAGCGACGGAACACAGACGAATCGAGTCTGCGAGGATTTCGATGGCTTTGGGGCGCGGAAAGCTGGCACGCCAGGCGATTGCCACGGTGCGGAAGGGCACCGGCGGCGACAGCGGACGAACTTCGATCACGCCGGGCGCGTAGTGATGGCTGTCGACGGCGGACATCGGCAGGATGGAAATACCCAGGCCCGAAGCGACCATGTGCCGAATGGTTTCCAGCGAACTGGATTCCACCGTGGTGTGCTTGGCCGCATCGCCGCCCTTGACCAATGTCGGACAGGCTTCAAGCACCTGATCACGGAAGCAGTGGCCTTCTCCCAGCAGCAGCAGGCTCTTGTCATTCAGCGCCGAAGCATCGATGGTCTTTTTCTGGGTCCATGGATGATCGGCCGGCATCAGCACGTAAAACGGCTCGTCGTACAACGACAGCGTCAGGACATCGGCCTCGTTGAACGGCAAAGCGATGATGATCGCGTCGAGCTCGCCATTGCGCAGCTTGTCGCGCAGCACGTGAGTGAAGTTTTCCTCAATGTACAACGGCATCTGCGGGGCAACCCGGTGCAGTTGGGGAATCAGGTGAGGAAACAGATAGGGGCCGACGGTGTAGATCGCGCCGACTTTAAGCGGCGCGGTCAGTTGATTCTTGCCGGTCTGGGCCAGTTCACGAATGCCCTGAGCCTGTTCGAGGACTTTTTGCGCCTGAGCCACGATGCCCTCGCCAACCGGGGTCAGACGTACGGCACTCTTGCTGCGCTCGAAAATCAACACGCCGAGTTCATCTTCCAGCTTCTTGACGCCCACCGACAAGGTCGGCTGGCTGACGTGGCAGCGTTCAGCAGCATGGCCGAAGTGCTGCTCTTGAGCGAGGGTAACGATGTAGCGCAATTCTGTAAGGGTCATAACGTGCGTCCATGAAGTTGCGGCCCCAGCATAGCGGGTGCAATCGATAGACGCACGTTATCAACCCGTCGCGGCTGACAAAATTCTGGTTTCAGCGTTTATCCAGCGAATAAACGAAGGGCGCGACCACTTCCAGCGACCCGTTCTTCAGCAATTCCGGCGGCGGCTTGGGCAATGGCTGCGCGCGGCGGATCATTTCCAGAGTTGCCCGATCCAGTGAAGCGCTTCCAGAACCCCCGGCCAATTCATAGGACAACACGCGGCCTTCGCCATCGACCACAAAGCGCAACTTACTGGTGCCCTGCATGCCCCGACGTCGGGCGTCTTCCGGATAACGCTTGAACTTGCTCAGGTGACTCAGCAGTTCGCCTTGCCAAGTGGGTAATGCATTGCTTGGCGGTGTGGGCGCAGCAGGTTGCGGCGACGCTGACTTCTCCGGCTTGGCATTGGACGGCGGTGCGTCCAGCGGCTTGTCGTCGGCGGGTTTTTCTTCCTTCGGCGGCTCGACCTTCTTCACAGGTTTTGGCGGCTGTGGTCTGGGTTTGGGCTTGACCGGCTTGGGTACAGCGATTTCAGCCTTGGGCGCCTCGGCGACTGGCGGAATCGGCAGTTGTTCTTCAGGCGCAGGCGGCTGCGGTGGTTGCACGACTTTCGGCGGTGGCGGCGGAGCGGGCTCGGGAGCGGGCGCGAGCTCGACCATCATCGCGGCCGGCGGCAGCTCGATGGCCTGCGAGGAGGGCCAGCGCAACGCGACGACAATCGCCACGGCATGGACCGCCAGCACCAACAACAGACTACCGCTATAGCGCGTCAGCTTTTGGCGCGTATTGATCATTTCTTGCCGACCGTCTCAAGACCCACCAGGCCCACCTTCAGGTAGCCGGCGCCGCGCAGGGCGTTCATCACGTCCATCAGGTCGCCGTAGTCGACGCCCTTGTCGGCCTGGAAGAAGATCGTGGTGTCTTTCTTGCCTTTGGTCTTGGCATCCAGCACCTGACCGATCTGCTCGCGCGCGACCTTTTCATCGCCCAGGTACAGGCTCTGGTCGGCTTTCACGCTCAGGAAAATCGGCTTCTCGGGCCGAGGCACCGGCTTAGCTGTGGAGGCCGGTAGATCAACCTTGATGTCCACGGTTGCCAGCGGTGCGGCAACCATGAAGATGATCAGCAGGACCAGCATGACGTCGATGAACGGCGTCACGTTGATTTCGTGGTTCTCGGCGAGATCGTCGTCGCCTTCCTTCAAATGCAGGCCCATGGTTTACCCCATCTTTACCATGTGCGGCGATTGACTGCGCTCGACCGCAGGCTGGTGATCCAGATCGCGGCTGACCAGCAACAGAACCTGCGCCGAAGCGTCGGACACTTGCGCCTTGTAGCCGGCGATGGAGCGGGCGAAGACGTTGTAAATGACCACGGCCGGAATCGCTGCAACCAGACCCAGCGCGGTGGCCAGCAAGGCCTCGGCGATGCCCGGCGCCACAACGGCCAGGTTGGTGGTCTGGGTTTTGGCGATGCCGATGAAGCTGTTCATGATCCCCCAGACGGTGCCGAACAGGCCCACAAAGGGCGCAGTCGAACCGATGGTGGCCAGCACGCCGGTGCCCATGCTCATGTTTCGGCCGCAAGCGGCGACGAGGCGCTCAAGGCGGAAAGCGACGCGCTCCTTGATGCCTTCCCGTTCGCGTGTGTTAACCGACAGGCGCATCTCTTCCAGTGCGTCGTGCACCAGCAAATGGGAAAGGGTCCCTTCTTTCTTCGCCCCTGCGCTGGCTTCGTCCAGGTTGCGTGCACGTTTCAGCGCAGCGATTTCGCTCCGCAGACGACGCTTGGCGCCCAGCAGTTCGAAGCCCTTGGCGATCCAGATGGTCCAGGTAATGACCGATGCGATGGCCAGACCGATCATCACGGCTTTGACGATGATGTCCGCGTTCTTGTACATACCCCAGGGCGAGAGGTCGTGGGACATGCCCAGGCTGTTATCTTCCGCAGCGGCATCAAGCGACTCAGCCGGAGCAGATGCCGGGGTCAGTTCTTGAACGCCTGGCGTTGTCGCAGGGTCAACCGGAGTGGCGGTTGGCGCCTCGGCCTGTACGGTGGGCTTTTGTACGGGAGCGTTGGAGTCGGCGAGCGCCATGGGCGTCAACATCAGGCTGAACAGCAGCGCGGCAATGGCGCGTCCTGCGCGTGGTAGACCTCGGTTGGCAATGGACGAAGCGGGGGTTTGAATAGATGTCATGCTGGCCCGACCTGATATGAAAATAGGTGTTCGTTCTGAGAGCGTCACGCTGGCGCGAGGCGAGCGGAGGAGAACAAAGGGGGGTCATTATTGCAAGTAATTCTTGTTAACAAAAGTAAGAGCGTCTCTTTTTTCCTGAGAATGCTTCCCAACGGTCGGTTATACAGCCCGTTTTACAGGCTCAAATTCAACAAGTGATGTGGAGATTGGACATGTCAGCGCCATCCGTTTTGATTGCTGGATGTGGCGATATCGGAAGCCGACTGGCCTCCCAACTTATGCCTGATGACTGGACCGTGTACGGCCTGCGCCGCTCGGTAGAGAAACTGCCCAATGGCGTGCTCGGAGTCAGCGGCGATCTTTTCGACCCCCGGATTCCCGCGCACTGGCCGGAAGGCCGGCTTGATTACCTGGTCTACTGCGCCACACCCACTGACCGTGATGAGGCGGGTTACCGAGCGGCTTATGTAGAAGGCCTTCGGCACGTGCTGGGCTGGAGCGAGCGCAGCGGACAGAGACCGAAGCGGATATTTTTCGTGTCCAGCAGCAGCGTTTACGGTCAGCAGCACGGCGAATGGGTTGATGAAACGTCGCCCGTCGAAGCTACCGGGTATTCGGGGCAGGTCATGCGGGAGGCGGAGCAAGTTGCGCTGAACAGCGGGGTGCCAGCGACCATCGTCAGGTTGACCGGAATCTACGGTCCGGGACGCAGTGACCTGATGAATCGGGTGCGGCAGGGCTACAGCGTTGCAACGGATCCGCCGCTGTACGGCAACCGCATTCATGCCGACGATGCAGCCGGCCTGCTGGCGTTTTTGCTGCGGGCGGCTTCGAACGAGGTGGTGCTGGAAGACTGTTATATCGGCGTCGACGATGCGCCCGCGCCGCTGGCCGAAGTGGTCGACTGGATGCGTCAGCGTCTGGGTGTTACAGAGTGGTCCGATGAAAACAACGTGCGCCGCGCCGGCAGCAAGCGCTGCAGCAATGCCCGCGCCAAAACACTGGGCTGGACGCCGCGTTATGCGACCTATAAAGAAGGGTATGAGGCGATGCTGGCGGACCAGCCGAAGTAGGTCGGATCACTGAAATCCTGTGGGAGCGAGCTTGCTCGCGAGAAGGTGGCACAGCCGCTAAGTATCCAGCGGCTGAAAGGGCCTTTCGTGAGCAAGCTCACTCCCACAACAACGACGTTCGCTGTATCAGTTCTTCTCAAGCACCCAGCGCCGCTCGCCCGGGCGCAGGTCAGGCATTTCAGTTGCCTGGGCGTTGTTGACCGCCTGGAACAACTCCAGCTGTTTGCCGTTACGGACGAAGATCCACGGGTTACCGCGCTCGTTCTTCTCCAACCACATGCTGTCGTATTCACCGCTCATGGCCGCGCAGTCGCCAGCGAGGCACAGTGCGTAGCGATCATTGCCCGGCAGGCCACTGACGCTGCCGTCTGGCAGAAACTCAACCGTGCTGCCCTGACCCTCGCCATTGACGATGGTCCATTTGCCGCCAAGGTAGGCGGTGTAAAGCGCGCGCTCAAAGCTGGTGCCGGGTTGGGCGCCAGCCGGAGGCGCTTCTTTCGGCGAGCGGAAATGCTGCTCGGGTCCGGTATCGCTGGCGCGCTGCACAAGCTCGTCGCCCTTGATGGTCAGTTCATCAGACGCATTGCCGTAGAAGTCGATGCGCAGCTTGCCGTCGGCATCACTGGCTATCTTGCCTTCACTCAGCTCGAAGCCGTTTGAAGCAGTGGCTTGTCCGGCCTTGGTGTTGATGTTCCATTCCAGATTGGGGCCGTGGGCCAGCAGCGCCTGACGCAGATTGCCGCCTTGGCCTGCAGCGTCAATGGCGGCCTGGTTGATCCAGGTGCCGTCCGGGCTTTTGTCGGAGTGGCTGGCGCAGCCGCTGAGCAGTGCGACCAGCAGCGAGAGGGCAAACGCAACGCGCATGGGTGGAGTCCTTCCTTTTCTGAGGAGGCGGAGCGTGCTTGAGCTCCGCACCGGGATTTACTCGACGACCAGAATGGCGTCCATTTCGACCTGCGCGCCGCGCGGCAGCGCAGCAACGCCAATGGCGGCACGCGCCGGGTACGGCTGCTCGAAATACTTGCCCATGATCTCGTTGACCTTGGCGAAGTGGCTCAGGTCGGTGAGGAAGATATTCAGCTTGACGATGTCCTTGAACGAACCGCCTGCGGCTTCGGCCACAGCTTTCAGGTTTTCGAAGACCTGAACGGTCTGAGCCTCAAAGCCTTCGACCAACTCCATGGTCTTCGGGTCCAGCGGAATCTGGCCCGACATGTACACGGTGTTGCCCGCCTTGATTGCCTGAGAATAGGTGCCGATGGCGGCGGGGGCTTTGTCGCTGGAGATGACGGTCTTGCTCATGAAAAACTCCTGTCTGCGGTTTGACTACGCGCGCATACGGGTGATGCGGATCACGCCGGCCAGGGCGCGCAGTTTCTTGATCACACGGGCCAGATGCACGCGGTCGTGCACGCTGACCACCAGTTGGACCACGCTGATGCGACCATCGCGTTCATCCATACTGATTTTTTCGATGTTGCCGTCCGCGGCATTGACGCTGCTGGCGAGCAGAGCGATCAGGCCGCGCTGGTGCTCCAGTTCGACGCGCAGTTCGACATTGAATTCGCCAGTAACGTCTTTGGCCCATGACAGCTGAATGCACTTCTCGGGGTTGTGGCGGATTTCCGCGATGTTCCGACAATTGTCCAGATGCACGACCATGCCTTTGCCCGCCGACAGATGCCCGACGATCGGGTCCCCCGGAATGGGTGTGCAGCACTTGGCATAACTGAGCACAAGGCCTTCGGTACCGCGAATAGCCAGAGGACCTTCTGCGTTCGGCAGTTGATCGCCTTCACTGGCCAGCAAGCGGCGAGCGACCACGTATGCCATGCGGTTACCCAGGCCGATGTCTTCGAGCAGGTCTTCGATGACCTCGACCCGATACTCGGCAAGGATCAGGCGCACGCGTTCGGTCGGAATCTTGTCCAGCGTGCTGTCGAAGCCATTGAGCACTTTGTTCAGCAGGCGCTCGCCGAGATTGATCGACTCCGACCGGCGCTGCAGCTTGAGCGCATGACGGATATGCGTGCGGGCCTTGCCGGTGACGACAAAGTTGAGCCAGGCCGGATTCGGGCGCGCCCCGGGTGCACTGACGATCTCGACGGTTGAGCCGCTTTGCAGGGGTTCGGAAAGCGGGGCCAGCCGGCGATTGATGCGGCAGGCGATGCAGCTGTTGCCGACATCGGTGTGGACGGCATAAGCAAAGTCGACCGCCGTGGAGCCTTTCGGCAGCTCCATGATCCGGCCCTTGGGCGTGAACACGTAGACCTCGTCCGGGAACAGGTCGATCTTCACGCTTTCGATGAATTCCAGCGAATTGCCCGCACGCTGCTGCATTTCCAGCACGCCCTTGACCCACTGACGGGCCCGCGCGTGGGTACTCTTGGGCTGTTCATCGCCAGACGACTTGTACAGCCAGTGCGCGGCGATGCCGTTGTTGGCCATCTCTTCCATTTCGCGGGTACGAATCTGGATCTCGATGGGCACGCCATGCATACCGAACAGAGTAGTGTGCAGCGATTGATAGCCGTTGGCTTTCGGAATCGCGATGTAATCCTTGAAGCGTCCGGGCAGTGGCTTGTACAAATTATGTACAGCGCCGAGGACGCGATAGCAGGTGTCGACCTTGTCGACGATGATCCTGAACGCGTAGACGTCCATGATTTCGTTGAAGGCCCGGCGCTTGCCGCGCATCTTTTTGTAGATGCCATACAAATGCTTTTGGCGGCCGCTGACTTCGCCTTCGATGCCATCGACGGCAAGGCAGTGGCTCAGCGATTCTTCGATCTTGTTGACCAGTTCCTTGCGGTTACCGCGCGCGCGCTTGACCGCCTGGCCGATGCGCGAAGAGCGCATCGGGTACATCGCCTTGAAACCCAGGTCCTCGAATTCGATGCGCACGCTATGCATGCCAAGGCGATTGGCGATAGGGGCGTAGATTTCGAGGGTTTCTTTGGCGATGCGGCGGCGTTTCTCTCCGGAAAGGACTTCAAGCGTGCGCATGTTATGCAGGCGGTCGGCGAGCTTGACCAGAATCACGCGGATGTCCCGCGCCATGGCCATCGCCATCTTCTGGAAGTTTTCGGCCTGAGCTTCGGCTTTGGTCTCGAAGTTCATCTGGGTCAGTTTGCTGACCCCATCGACGAGTTCGGCCACCGTTTCACCAAACTGTGCGCAGAGCGCTTCTTTGGCGATGCCGGTGTCTTCAATCACGTCATGCAGCATGGCGGCCATCAGGCTCTGATGGTCCATATGCATGTCGGCGAGGATATTGGCCACCGCCAGCGGATGCGTGACGTAGGCTTCGCCGCTACGACGGCGTTGGCCGTCGTGGGCTTGTTCGGCGTAGAAGTACGCCCGGCGGACCAGGTTGACCTGGTCTGCGCCGAGGTAGGTCGAGAGGCGATCGGCGAGGGCGTCTATGCTCGGCAAGATAATTCTCCTTGCCGAAGGCTGTGACCCTGCGCCTTGCTACGTCGACCGGGCATAGGCTTAGACGGCCTCGCTGGACTCGTCCTCGAATGCGGCGAACAGTGGTTCATCTTCAACGATTTCGGCTTCTGCGATAACAGCGTAATCCATCAGGCCTGCTGCGATTTCGCGCAGGGCCACTACGGTAGGCTTGTCGTTTTCCCATGCCAGCTTTGGCTCTTTGCCACCGGTCGCCAATTGACGCGAGCGCTTGGTGGCGAGCATGACCAGCTCAAAACGGTTATCTACATGTTCCAGGCAGTCTTCAACGGTCACGCGGGCCATGGGTATTCCTCGTAGCAAATGCGATATGCGCGGTGCCCGAATGGGCGAGCGGACTCGACAGTCTAAAAAATCACCAGCGTTTAGGGAAGCGCTGATTTTGAATGGGTCGGTTTTGCCTGATAAAACGGTCAGGCCAGCAGTTGAGCCAACAACTCGGTGTGGCGCTGCTGCTGATGTTCCTGGCTCAGCAAGTTGGCGCGGAAGATTGCTTTCAGGTCTTCAAGCGCCGTGGCGAAATCGTCGTTGATCACGATGTAATCGTATTCGGCGTAGTGACTCATCTCGCTGACGGCTTCGCGCATGCGGCCTTCGATGATCTCGTCGCTGTCCTGACCCCGATTGGTCAGGCGCTGGCGCAGCGCCTGCTGAGTCGGTGGCAGAATGAAGATCGAGCGTGCGCGGGGCATCAGTTTGCGAACCTGCTCCGCACCTTGCCAGTCGATCTCCAGAATCAGGTCATGACCTTCGTCCAGGGTCTGCTGCAAACGGCTCTGTGACGTCCCGTACATGTTGCCGAAGACTTCTGCCTGTTCGAGAAAGTCGCCGTGCTCGATCATTCGCACGAACTCGGCGCGGTCGACGAAGTGGTAGTTCACGCCGTCTGCTTCGCCCGGACGCATGGCCCGGGTGGTGTGTGACACCGACACGCGGATCTGCGGCTGAGCGTTGATCAGGGCGTTGACCAGGCTGGTCTTGCCCGCGCCCGATGGGGCGGAAATGATGTACAGGGTGCCGGTGCTGTGGGTCATGTCAGAGGTGGCCTTACTCAATGTTCTGCACTTGTTCGCGCATCTGCTCAATCAACACTTTGAGGTTGACGGCGGCTTGCGTGCTTCGAGGATCAAAGGCTTTGGAGCCCAGGGTGTTGGCTTCGCGGTTGAGCTCTTGCATCAGGAAGTCCAGCCGGCGCCCGGCCTGCCCGCCGGCCTTGAGTACGCGGCGCACTTCGGTGACGTGAGTGCTCAGGCGGTCGAGTTCTTCGGCGACGTCGCTTTTTTGCGCCAGCAGGACCATTTCCTGTTCCAGACGCTGCGGATCGAGCTCGGCCTTCATGTCGGCAAAGCGATCGAGCACCTTTTGGCGTTGGGCGGCGAGCATCTGCGGCACGAGCGTTCGCAAGGTGGCGACTTCAGTCTTGATCGCGGTAAGCCGTTCGTCGAGAAGCCTGGCCAGGTCGGCGCCTTCACGGGCACGACCGGCCTTGAGCTCTTCGAGGGCTTCGTTGAACAAGGCCAGTGCGTCGTTGTTCAGCGCTTGCGGGTCGGCAGCGTCGGCCACCAGAACACCGGGCCAGGCCAGCACTTCAAGCGGGTTCAGCGCAGCAGGTTGCTTGATCAGGCTGGCGACCATCTCCGCTGCCGCGACCAGTTGCCCGGCGCGCTCGCGGTCAACCTGCAGCGGCTTGCCTGCGGTTTCTTCAGTGAAGCGCAGGGTGCATTCGATTTTGCCGCGGGACAGGCCTTGGCGCAGGGCCTCACGCACGGCGCCTTCCAGGTCACGGAATGACTCCGGCAGCCGCAGATGGGGTTCGAGGTAACGGTGATTGACCGAGCGCATTTCCCAGCTCAGCGTGCCTTGTGGGCCGGCTCGTTCAGCGCGGGCAAAAGCCGTCATGCTGTGCACCATGGGAAGTACCTCTATAAATTCAGGCGGTTGCGGATAGCCGGACCGGGATGAATCCCCGGCAATGTGTCGTGGGGAAACGACTGGCTATAAAGGCGCAGGATTGTAGCTCAGTGCAGGGTGTGCGCCCAAATGTGGCATTGTCGCAAGCGATGCGCGGCGTAGTGATCCTGCTGGCCGGCAGTACAAATCTGCGGCGCCGGTCGTGAGCAATGCGTCATTAGATGTCCCAACCCGTGTATGCACCTCTATAATGCAGGCCAGTTTTCCGTCTCCCAGTACAGGTATCCCAGATGAAACGTCCAAGTGGTCGCGCTGCCGATCAGCTTCGCCCGATCCGCATCACCCGCAACTACACCAAGCACGCCGAGGGTTCTGTGCTGGTCGAGTTCGGTGATACCAAGGTGATCTGCACCGTCAGCGTTGAAAACGGCGTTCCGCGTTTTCTCAAGGGGCAGGGCCAAGGCTGGTTGACGGCTGAATACGGCATGCTCCCTCGTGCAACCGGCGAGCGTAACCAGCGCGAAGCAAGCCGTGGCAAGCAGGGCGGCCGTACCCTCGAAATCCAGCGCCTGATCGGGCGCTCGCTGCGCGCGGCACTGGACATGTCCAAACTCGGTGAAATCACCCTGTACGTCGACTGCGACGTGATCCAGGCGGACGGCGGGACGCGCACTGCGTCGATCACCGGCTCCATGGTTGCCCTGATCGATGCACTCAAATCCATCAAAAAGCGTGGCGGCCTCAAGGGCGGCGATCCGCTGAAGCAGATGATCGCGGCCGTATCGGTGGGCATGTATCAGGGCGAGCCAGTCCTGGACCTGGATTATCTTGAAGACTCTGCGGCCGAGACCGACCTCAACGTGGTCATGACCAACGCGGGCGGTTTCATCGAGGTGCAGGGCACTGCTGAAGGCGCGCCATTCCAGCCTGAAGACCTGAACGCAATGTTGGCACTGGCTCAAAAAGGCATGAATGAAATCTTCGAACTGCAGCAGGCGGCACTGGCCGACTGATCGATTTTCAATAAGTCAGAACACTACGTCAGAGCGCTACATCAAAACAGGGAAAGCATGATGATCGAGAGTCAGTCGCCGTTGCCTACGCCGAGTAAAGAAGTCCGTCAGTGGGCGATGCTGTGCCACTTCGCGGCGTTCTTCGGCCTGATCTTTCCGTTCGGCAATTTGCTCGGCCCGCTGATCGTCTGGCAGCTCAAGAAAGAAGTCGACCCGTACATCGATGCCCAGGGCAAGGAAGCCCTTAATTTTCAGATCACCGTCGCCATCGCCGCGATGATCTGTTTTTTGCTGATGGTGGTGATCATCGGCTTCCCGCTGCTGATGCTGGTGGGCGTCGGTGCGCTGGTGCTGACGATAATCGCGGGCGTCAAGGTCAATGACGGCGTCGCCTACCGCTATCCGTTTACCTGGCGGTTGATCAAGTAAGACTTCACGGAGATCGGGCATATGCCTGATCAGCGGACAAACAAAAGCCGACTTCAAGTCGGCTTTTTTTGAGCAACTGAACGTCAGATGGTGAGCGTCCAGTCGTAATCCACGATCAGCGGCGCGTGTTGCGAGAAGCGCGGCTGGCGTGGAAGGCGCGCACTGCGTACGAAACGACGCAGGCCCGGGGTCAGCAATTGATAATCGAAGCGCCAGCCCAGATTTAGCATCTCGGCCTGTTCGTTGTCCGGCCACCAGCTGTACTGATCGCCTTCACGGCTGACTTCGCGCAGGGCATCGACATAACCCATGTTGCCAACGATCTCGTCCATCCACGCACGCTCTGGCGCCAGGAAGCCTGGAGATTGCTGGCTGTCGCGCCAGTTTTTGATGTCCAGCTTTTGTTGCGCCACGTACAGCGAGCCACAGTAAATGTACTCGCGACGTTTGCGCCGCTGCTTGTCGAGGTACTTGCCGAAATCGTCCATGAGCTTGAATTTCTGATTCAAGTCTTCATCGCCGTTCATCCCGGAAGGGAGCAGCAAGGTCGCGATACTGACTTTGTCGAAATCTGCCTGCAGGTAACGCCCGTAACGGTCAGCCGTCTCGAAACCAAGACCGTTGATAACCGCCTTCGGTTGCAGCCGCGAGTAAAGCGCCACGCCACCCTGGGCAGGGACTTCGGCTTCGCAGGCGTATAGGAAGTAGCCGTCCAGTTGGAAGGCTGGGTCGTCCAGTTCAAAGGCGGAGGCGCGGGTGTCCTGAAGGCAGATGACGTCGGCATTCTGGGCTTGCAGCCAACTGAGCAAACCACGCTCGACTGCAGCCTGAATACCATTAACGTTCACACTGATGATCCGCATAAATGGCCCCAAAAATCACGTGCGTGTATGATACCCGAGCTCTACCTAATTAGCTAAATCCGTGGTATTCGGGGCTTTTTTCATGCAGGCGTATCAACGCGATTTCATTCGTTTTGCCATCGATCGCGGAGTTTTGCGCTTCGGTGAGTTCACTTTGAAGTCTGGGCGCACCAGTCCTTACTTCTTCAATGCCGGTCTTTTCAACAGTGGTTCGGCCCTTGCCCAACTGGGTAAGTTCTACGCCGCCGCCGTTGTTGAAAGCGGTATCTCCTTCGACGTTCTGTTCGGTCCGGCCTACAAGGGCATCCCCCTGGCGGCGGCGACCGCCGTGGCGCTTGCCGAGCATCACGGTCTCGACCTGCCCTGGTGCTTCAACCGCAAAGAGGCCAAGGCCCATGGCGAAGGCGGCAGCCTGGTGGGCGCAACGTTGACCGGCAACGTGCTGATCATCGACGACGTGATCACCGCAGGTACAGCTATCCGCGAGGTCATGCAGATTATTCAGGCCCAAAGCGCGAACGCTGCCGGCGTGCTGATCGCGTTGAATCGCCAGGAGCGTGGCAACGGCGAGCTGTCTGCCATTCAGGAAGTCGAGCGCGATTTCGGCATTCCGGTGGTGAGCATCGTTTCGTTGAATCAGGTGCTGGAATTCCTGGCAGACGATCCGCAGCTCAAACAACACTTGCCTGCGGTCGAAGCGTACCGGGCTCAATACGGAATCTGAGCCTCCAAAAGGATGCGGTTTATGCTCAAGCTGGGCACGTTGGGTTTTTGTCTGTCGCTGGGTTTGGGTTGCATCGCAAGCGTTCAAGCGGACGACGCTCCGGGCATCGTGCTGTATCGCTACGTCGACAGTCGCGGCGTGACGGTACTTGATCGTCAGGGCGTGCCCCCCGAGTACGTCGGCAAGGGTTATGAAGTGCTTAACCAGCGCGGTCGCGTGGTGCAGACGGTTCCGCCTGCACCCTCCGCCGATGAATTGCGCGACGCCCAGGCCGCCAAGCTGCAATCCGACGCCGACGCGCATTTGCTGCGGCTGTACACCAGCGTCGAAGACGTTGACCGGGCGAAGAATCGTCGACTCGCCGAGCTCGACGGCCTGATCGTCGTCGCGCAAGGCAATATTCAGAACCTCGTCGCGCAGCAAGGCGCGCTTCAGACGCAAGCGGCTGATCAGGAGCGGGCAGGGCGGCCAGTGCCGAAGACGTTGCTTGATCAGATGGACGATCTGCGTGATCAGCAGCAGAACCTGAAAGTCGACATCCTTCGTTACCAGACCGCTCGAACTCAGGCCGAGGCCGAGTTTGCGCAGGATCGCGCGCGGTTGCAGAAGCTTCTCGGTCGGTAAGGCAGCCGTTCAGGCGTTACTCCTGAACGATCAACACCGGGACGGTTTCAAGCTTCATCTCCCGCGCAACCGCCAACCGGTGATTGCCGTTCACTACTGGGTAAAACCCGCCCGCCATGGGGCTGACATGGATAGGCGGCAAATATTGCCCGTCCATAATTCCCGACTTGATCGCATCGAAACGTTCCTTGATCAGCTCCCTTCCATTGGTCGTCAGCAATTGCGGGTTAATCTGCCGGACGTTGGCCTGGAGCGCAGGGTCCACCCGCCACGTTTTCTCGACGGCGTGATCGTAGAATCCGGAGATGCTCACCCGATTGTTGGTAAAGGCGTCCAGATAAATATCGTCATACACATCACGCAACGCCAAACTTGCGGCGCCATCGCGGGTTGTGTAGACGAAAAGTGGTGCACCGTCATCCATCGCTGTTTTTATCAAGCTGAGCTGCTCCGGGGTGGCGCTGAGGTTATTGGCCTGGATGACCTCTTCCAGAGCTGTGGAGGATTTGACCTGAGCCCCCAGCCTTGTGTGGACCGGCTTTGCGAGGGGGCTTCTTATCGCGCCCCGCCCCGACATCGGATACCCCACCCTGCCATTGACCCTTTGCAACGCAGCCGTGGCCGATCGCCGGACGATCAAGGGCGGCCCATACGCCATGCCGGATTCGATCAGATAATGCCGGCCCAAGGTGCCAGACACGGCGTTGGATAGCTGGCGGACTGGCACGTTCTGGATTCCGTTGACTTCGGCCAGCGTGTCAAGGGCACTGGTGCCACGCCATTGAGCGGGGACGGTGATGGTGGGAATACCCGACACATGACGCAAGCGCCCTGTCAGGTCAGAGGCCGGCACTGCATAGCTGCGCAATCTGCTGGCCAGCGCGTGAAAGGCGTTTAGATCAAATGCTTTTGCCCCTGCAAGCCTGTTCACCGCGCCGGGCATAAACGTGCCCGCAGTCTTCATTGCACGTTGGAACTGAGTGGACCGCATGATGACCTCGGTCGACAGCGAGGCGAACCGTGGCAAAACCTTTGCGATGAACGGCTTTCCTGCCCTGAATGCCAGTTGGATCGTACCCTGCAGAAGCTTGAGAGCAGGTATGCCAAATGTCAGTACCTCAAGTGCGCATACGACGGCTGGGGCTTCGCCTGTGATGATCGAATTGATACAACTGAGCCCCGGCACGATCAGCGCGAGCTCGCGCAAAACGGTCGGGTAGTTGTTGGCGACTTCCTCAGAACCCGTTTCATGCCGGAGTCGCTGATAGGCGTCATGGGGGTAGAAAAACAGGTGGTGGCTGGCGACGGCGATCGAAATGGCGTTTAAACGAGGGGAGGTGAGCGGCGTGGGTATGTCGTTATCAGGCTCCTCGATAGGGGCGAGCTCAGTGATGACTTCGCTGATGACCAAAGACACTGCGCCGCTCACCGGAGCGGAAAGCGAGGCGTAGGCGTTCCAATCGACGCCGATCTCGCTGCCAGAGACGACTTCCAGAAATGAAGGCAGGGCAGACGGATGAGCGTGCTTGCGCTTGGTCGGTATCGCCATCCTGGCGTGCCGGATGGCTATGCCTTTCAACGGGAAGAGTTCGTAGAAGAACGAGGTGTTCTGGTAGCTACATTCAAGGATAAAGCCATACCGGCCTCGCGCCCGCTCCCTATCCTGAACGCTCTCCTTGCCCGCGATTTTTCCTGTGAACGTTCGCAGCGTATGAATCTTCACCCTTCCGTAGTGCAGCGCCCGTCGATCCTCTTCCGGTATTTGCGCCCACAGGCTGTCGATAATGAACGTGTAGGCCAGCCTGGACTGAGCCTCATAGAGTCGGTAACTCCCTTCAAACATCAGCGGAATGTCGATGCCTTCGAGCTGATGAGCGATGCTTCCAAACGCCCGATTGACCAGCACTTGGTCATGGGGCGAGACGGGTTGGAATTTATCCATCCCATTTTTCATGTGACCTGCTGCGAAGACGTCCAGCAGGTAAAACTGGGCGCCTGAGTAGATGTCCTCGCTGCGCAGGGAGTAGTCAAACCTGTCCGCAATGTTCACGGGGTGCATGATCCGTTTTTTTATCTGCTCAGCGCTGTCCCCGAAAAGTTGGTGCAGCTTCTGCAGTGCCATCTGCACGCGATCAGGCGCCTCACGCGTCAGCCCCTCCGTCGCGCTTACGCCGTTCGCGATATGAGCATCCAGAGCGGATGCCGCCGTGGCCAGTTCCGATAACGAGTAGTCCGTGCGCGCCTTGCCGGATAACACCCCGTTGGCGATCGCCCACGTCAGACTCGGACCCACCCGGGTGGCGGCGATCAGCATCAGCTCTTCAGGGGCGGCTGCTTCGCTCAGCGTCATAGGCAAATGAATCAACGCCTCGAACGTAAGCGTCGCCGCTGCGGCCGGATCCAGCGCGTTGGCGAGGGATACACCGTGAATGAAATTTGCCCATGGCGCCGTGCCGTGGCGCAGGTCTTC
This sequence comes from Pseudomonas sp. GL_135, assembly GCF_057834665.1. Classification (NCBI taxonomy): domain Bacteria; kingdom Pseudomonadati; phylum Pseudomonadota; class Gammaproteobacteria; order Pseudomonadales; family Pseudomonadaceae; genus Pseudomonas; species Pseudomonas sp. GL_135. Next base: position 5,513,127 of record NZ_CM174408.1, on the reverse strand, counting down.
GTCAATGCCCTGAACCATAAAATCGGGGAGGGCAGGCGTCAGGATGTGCAGCGCCAACTCTGGAAGTGAGGTTTTGGCCGAGAGTGCAACGAGCAATTGCTCTCGACGCTGCGGGTAGGTCAAACCCCAGTTTTGCGGCCCCTCCAAGTCATAGCCCGCTATGTAGTCCCGCCGCTGTTGTCGTGGAGGGTTGAGCTCCAGCATCAGCGCTGCCCAGACCAAGTGCTGTCGGATGACTGGAGCCGTGGTTTCGCCCTCGTCACCTCCATACCACTTCAGCGCTGAGAGCAGTTGCCTGGCGAGCGTGTCGGCTTGAGCCGAGCTGATCATTTGTTCGAGGACGATGCTCAGTTGCTGCGCTCGCTTCGCGTTATCGTGGCTTAGCGTCGATGGGGGTAAATGTGGCGCCGCAAGCAATAAAAGCAGTGTGTGCTTCCGTGCCGAGTGGGCGTCCTGTGACACTTGTGACTGCACGAAACCCTTCACTGTCTCGCTGATGGTCAGTAAGTCGTCGAACTTGAGGAGTGCGTCGACCCGCTGAGGCAGCGTCATCACGCGGGCGGGTTGCTCTGCGTCATTCAAGCGCGCACCCGCACTCAGCAACATCCACGTCTGACAGTCTTCACGGTACAGCGGGTGCCATTCGCGCAGTATCTGCTCGCGGTTTGTCGGCTCGCTGGCGCCTTTGTCACTTCCTTGAGCGGGGGCATTGGGCGACACAACGTTGAAGCGGAAGTTGTCCGAATCGAACTCCACTTCGTATGTGTGGCCGTCAAGCTCGATGAACAGCAGGCCGTCGATGTTGTACACGCCGTTGAAGGGCCCGACGTCCTCAAGTGCAACGTGCCCGATCAGCGACTGCGCGCTGACGTAGGGCTCCAATAGATCTGCCGGGGGTGCCAGCGCTGCATCCGGCTGCTCGCCGGGCAAAAGGAGTACCAATGAGGGTTCTGGTTGAACGGTTAGCGAGGTATTGCGATGCAGCGTCGACATAAAAGGTCTCGAAATAATGAGCGAGACCTACGGTGTTCAGATTCTGAGTGCGTTGCTGTCATCTGGCAGCGATAAGGCAGGTCGGATCTGTCTGACGCGTCTGTGGGGGCGGTTTAAGGCCAGCCGTAAAAAAGCCCCGCCGGGCAAGTGAACCGGGCGGGGCTGTTTGCAGTGGCAATCAGTGACGCTTGCGATTGCTGATCAGCGTGCCGACGCCGGTATCGGTGAAAATTTCCAGCAGCACGGCATTCGGCACGCGGCCGTCGATGATGTGGGAAGTGTTCACGCCGCCCTGCACCGCTTCCAGTGCGCAGCGGATCTTCGGCAGCATCCCGCCGTAGATGGTGCCGTCGGCGATCAAGCCATTGACCTGCTCGGTGGTCAGGCCGGTCAGCACTTCGCCTTCCTTGTCCATCAAGCCGGCGATGTTGGTCAGCAGCATCAGCTTTTCAGCCTTCAGGGCTTCAGCGACTTTGCCTGCGACCAGATCGGCGTTGATGTTGTAGGACTCGCCATCAGCGCCTACTCCAATGGGCGCAATAACCGGAATGAAATCGCCCTTCACCAGCATGTTGAGCAGGTCGGTGTTAATGCCGACGACTTCACCCACATGGCCGATGTCGATGATTTCCGGCTTGAGCATGTCCGGGGTCTGGCGCGTGACGTTCATCTTTTTTGCACGAATCAGCTGCGCGTCCTTACCGGTCAGGCCGATGGCGCTGCCGCCGTGGCGGTTGATCAGGTTGACAATGTCCTTGTTGACCTTGCCGCCCAGCACCATCTCCACCACGTCCATGGTTTGCGCATCGGTGACGCGCATACCGTCGATGAAGTGGCTGTCGATGGACAGGCGCTTGAGCAGGTCGCCAATCTGAGGGCCACCGCCGTGAACCACGACCGGGTTGATGCCCACCGCTTTCATCAGCACGATGTCGCGGGCGAAGCCGTTTTTCAGCTCATCGCTCTCCATGGCGTTGCCGCCGTACTTGATAACAAGCGTCTTGCCGACAAAGCGTCGGATGTAGGGCAACGCTTCGGAGAGGACCTTGGCGGCATTGGCTGCGGCATCATGTTCGAGGGTCATTTGGGCTCCACTCAAAATAGGGTCAAAAAGGAAGTTCTAGATCCGGTGCTACGTGTTTCAACTGGGTGTGGAAGACGTCCTTGATCCGCTGCAGCTCTGGCTCGGTTTCGGCCTCGAAGCGTAACACCAGCACTGGCGTGGTATTGGACGCGCGAATCAGGCCCCAGCCTCTCGGATAATCGACCCGCACACCATCAATGCTGGTGAGGTTGGCGTTGCCCCACTGGGCGTCGCGCTCCAACGCTTCCATGATGCTGAACTTGCGGGTCTCGGTGACTTTGACGTTGATCTCCGGGGTCGAAAAATCGTTCGGAAAGGTCAGGAAAAGCTCCTCGGCGCTGAGTTTTTCCTGACTGAGGATTTCCAGCAGGCGCGCTGCGCTGTAGATGCCGTCGTCGAAACCGAACCAGCGCTCCTTGAAGAATATGTGTCCGCTCATCTCGCCGGCCAACAAGGCGCCGCTTTCTTTCATCTTCTTTTTGATCAACGAATGACCTGTCTTCCACATCACCGGGCGGCCGCCGTATTCGTGGATCAACGGTATCAGGCGGCGCGTGCATTTGACGTCGAAAATCACGTCAGCCCCGGGATTGCGCTTGACCACATCGCGGGCAAACAGCATCAGCAGGCGGTCGGGGTAGATGATAGTGCCGGCGTTTGTGACGACACCGACACGATCAGCATCACCGTCAAAGGCCAGGCCGAGATCGGCACCGGTTTCCCGGACCTTGGCGATCAGGTCCTGGAGGTTCTCCGGCTTGCCTGGGTCAGGGTGATGGTTGGGGAAATTGCCGTCGACCTCGCAGTACAGCGGAATGACTTCGCAGTTGAGCGCTTCGATCAATTGCGGGGCGATCACGCCGCCTGCGCCGTTGCCGCAGTCCACCACCACTTTCATGCGCCGCGCGAGCACGACATCGCCAATGATCTCGCTGGCATAACGGTCGAGGATATTGACCTTGATGATGCTGCCCTTGGCAGAAGGCAGGTCATTGGCCTTGATGCGTTCATGCAGCGCTTGAATCTGTTCGTCTGCCAGTGTGTCGCCGGCGATGACGATCTTGAAGCCGTTGTAATCTTTCGGGTTGTGGCTACCTGTCAGCATGACACCCGTTCTGCCCGCCAGCACATGGGTGGCGTAATACAGCGCGGGGGTAGGCACCAACCCGATGTCGCTGACGTGGCAGCCGCTGTCATGCAGACCCTTGATCAAGTCCGCGACCAGCGCAGGGCCTGATAGTCGGCCGTCGCGGCCCACAGAAACATGCGGCTCGCCCTGCGCCAGGCTTTCTGCACCGACGGCTCGGCCGATCCAGTAGGCGGTTTCGGTGCTCAGCGTATCGCCGACGATGCCGCGAATGTCGTAGGCGCGAAAAATCGTCTCCGGAAAAGGCGGGGCGATGGAGGCGGTGTTGCTCATGGCGTGGGATGGCTCCGACTTCGAGAAGTCCTGGGGTTCATCGATCAAGTCAAGGTCCAGAATATCGGTGTCCTGGAACAGCGGGTCGGTCAGGTGGTCGTCCTCCGACGCAACCGGAAGGAGCGGCGCGGCGCTGTGGGGCGGTGTCCCGGTTGGCTGACCCTGCTCTGTCGCTCCGGCTGCTGCTGGATTATTGCGCAGTGAGAACCGCGCCATGCTCTGGGCGAGCCCGTTCAGCGCGGGCAGGCTCAAGCCGAAGGCTTTGACGGCCTTGCCTCCGGAGAGCTCTTGCAGCAGTTGCTCGAGCTGTCGCGCATCAGCCGCCACCCGGCGCTTGAGTGCACTCTCGTTCAGATACAACCCCAACAGCATCGCCCCGGCGGCAACCAGCAAGGCGAGCAGCAGCATCAGCCAAGGCGTCGAGCCTTGCAGTGCGGGGCCGGCGGCAAAGGTCAGTTTCCAGTTAGGGTAGCCGGTGGAGAATTCCTGGGGACGGCTGCCATCGTCCTCGCCACGGGTGAGAAAACTCTGTGCGGTGGCGTTACCGAACTGCTGGACGAGCACCACCTGACCCGCATCGGCAGGCGTTTCGGGGAGTGCGTTGATCAGGCGCTGCGGGTTGAACGCCAGCAACAGGGTCCCGGTGATCGGCGCGTCTGGCGCCGTGCGCAGGGGCGCTGCGCTGTAGATCAGCCATGTGTCGCCGACCTTGCGAGCTTCAGGGGCAGGGGTTTCGCCCTTACCAGCCTTGGCCAGCATGTCCAGCGTGGCGAAGCTGATCGGCAGCGCGCTTTGGGTGTCGACGCCGTTGAACCCTAAGGGGTTAAGCCGTGCGCCCACCACGCCGTCGCGATAACGCAGCTGCGTCTGCGCGCTTTCAATGACCGACGGATTGTTGCTCAACAGGGCCTGGCCCAGCGCGGGGTCCATTGCAGCGGTTTGGGTGTCGGCGTTGATCTGGCGCAGCGCCTTGTTGACGGCCCCGGCCTGTGCGCTTCCCCAGGCCTGAACCAGTTGCTCCTGTTGCTGAGGCTGGCTTTGAATGGCGAGCCACACCAGCACCATTGCAGCCAGGAGGCCAATGAGCGAAGGAGTGACGCCGGGGGTCGATAAACTCAAATTGGCGTCTTTACTGGCCGCGTCTGTCGTTTCCGGCGTGAGGGTCGCTTTGGCCGTGCGTTTGATGCCTTTCAAACTAACTCTCCCTGCTGGGTCGTCCTGACGCGTTCTTGTTGTTACGCACCGCTCAAAGCCCGTCAGACTCAAAGCAGTGCGCTAGCCAAAGTGAGTGTTTGTGGCCGGATCAATGGCTGCCGGAGTGACCGAAGCCGCCAGCGCCACGCTGACTTTCATCGAAATCTTCGACGATTTCAAAGTGCGCCTGCACCACCGGCACCAGTACAAGCTGCGCCAGACGCTCGCCGATGGAAATCTTGAAAGCAGTCTGGCCGCGGTTCCAGCAAGAGACCATCAGCTCGCCTTGATAATCGGAGTCGATCAGGCCCACCAGGTTACCCAGCACGATGCCGTGTTTATGGCCCAGGCCCGAGCGCGGCAAGATCAGCGCAGCCAGGCCAGGGTCTGCGATGTATATCGACAGCCCGGTAGGAATCAAAAGGGTCTGGCCGGGTTCGAGCAGGGTGTCTTCTTTCAGCATGGCGCGCAGGTCCAGGCCGGCCGCGCCTGAAGTGGCGTAAGCGGGAAGCGGGAATTCGCTGCCAATGCGAGGGTCGAGGATCTTGGCTTGTAGAGCGTGCATTCGTGATTAAACCTGGTTCATGCGATCGGCAATAAAAGTCACCAGCTGCCGCGCGATCTTGGCTTTGCTGGTCTGGGCGAAGAGCGTCGCTTGCAACGCTCGGTCGATCACGCTGCAGGCGTTTTCTTCGCTGTTGAAGCCAATAGTGGGATTGGCGACGTCATTGGCGACGATCAGGTCAAGGTTCTTGTCCTTGAGCTTGCGAGCGGCGTAATCAAGCAGGTGTTCGGTTTCGGCCGCGAAGCCGACGCTGAACGGGCGATCCGGGCGCTGGGCAATGGTGGCGAGAATGTCCGGGTTACGGACCATCTGCAGCAGAAGACCATCGCCGGTGGTGGGATCTTTCTTCAATTTCTGTGTGGCGACGACTTCCGGCCGGTAGTCCGCAACGGCTGCGGAGGCGATGAAGAGATCGCAAGGCATGGCGTCTTCGCAGGCGGCGAGCATGTCGCGGGCACTGACAACGTCGATGCGCGACACCCGGTCAGGCGTCTGCAGGTTCACCGGGCCGGTGATCAGAGTGACACGCGCACCCGCTTCGGCAGCGGCTTCGGCCAGGGCGAAACCCATTTTTCCGGAGCTGTGGTTGGTGATGTAGCGAACCGGATCGATGTTTTCCTGGGTCGGGCCGGCGGTGATCAACACGTGCTTGCCGGTCAGCGTCAGGCGCTGGAAGCAATCGGCGGCTGATTGCGCCAGGTCATTGGGTTCGAGCATGCGCCCGTAGCCGACGTCGCCACAGGCCTGGCTGCCGCTGGCCGGGCCAAACATGCGAAAGCCGCGCTGTTCGAGCAATTGCAGATTGGCCTGCACGGAGGGGTCGCGCCACATGGCCTGATTCATCGCGGGCGCGACGGCGACGATAGCGTCGGTCGCCAGCACCACGGTGGTCAACAGATCGTTGGCAATGCCTTGGGCCAGACGGGCCATAAGGTCGGCGGTACCCGGTGCGATGAGGATCATGTCGGCCCACTTGGCCAGCTCGATATGGCCCATGGCAGCTTCGGCTGCGGGGTCGAGCAAATCGAGGTGAACCGGGTGGCCGGACAAGGCCTGCATGGTCAGCGGGGTGATGAATTCAGCGCCGCCTTTGGTCATGACGACGCGGACTTCCGCACCGTGGTCGCGCAAACGGCGGACCAGTTCGGCGCTCTTGTAGGCCGCGATGCCACCGCCGACGCCGAGAACGATGCGTTTTCGATACAGCCGCTGCATAGGCCTGCCTTTAGGTCGGTTAACACGCGGCAATCATTACGCCTCCCCAGGCCTGACTGTCGCGCAAAAAAGAGCGGCTAAGATAGCACAGCGACCGCACGGGAACAGCGGCGCCACAGACAGGGAGCTGCTATGAGTATTCGCGATTGGCCGGCGGCAGAGCGTCCGCGGGAGAAGCTGCTGGAACGGGGGGCGTCGAGTCTGTCGGACGCTGAATTGCTGGCGATTTTCTTGCGCACGGGCGTCTCGGGGAGAAGCGCCGTGGACCTGGCCCGGCACCTTTTGCATCAGTTCGGCAGTCTGCGTGCGTTGCTCGAAGCCAACCTGACGGCATTCAGCAGCGAACTGGGCCTTGGGCCCGCCAAGTTCGCGCAGTTGCAGGCGGTCATGGAAATGGCCCGGCGCAACATGGGCGAGGATTTGAAGCGCGATTCCGTCCTGGAAAATCCGACTCAGGTGCGGCGCTACCTCAAAGCGCTGTTGCGGCACGAGCAGCATGAAGTCTTCGGCTGCTTGTTTCTCGACAGCAAGAATCGGGTTCAGACCTTCGAAGTGCTGTTTCACGGCTCGATCAACACGGCGCATGTCCATGCGCGGCAGGTGGTCAAGCGGGCACTGGCCCACAACTCGGCGGGCTTGATCCTTTGTCATAACCATCCTTCCGGCGTCAAAGATGCCAGCGAAGCCGACATTGACCTGACGCGGCATCTGAAGCAGGCGCTGGCGCTGGTGGACGTGGTGGTGCTGGATCACTTGATCATCGGCGACGGCGATCCGTTGTCGATGGTTGAGTATGGGTTGATGTAGCGGCATTAGGACTGGCTAATCACGGAGATTCTAGGGCTGGCCGCCGAACGAATGTAGGACCGGCTTTAGCCGGGAGACGCTGGCGGTCACACCGCAAAACTATCGGTGTGCAAACCGGCCTCTTCCCGGCTGAAGCCGGTCTACGGGGAACGTGCGCTTACTCCGGAGTCTTGGCGAATTACTTCACGGATACCTTTGAGAAATCCTGACGACCAAACGGGCTGACGCTGTAGCCCTCGACGTTCTTGCGGATCAGGGCATAGGCCGTTGGATGTGCGAGCGGCAGCCACAGTGCCTGCTTCTGGATCTGCTCTTGAGCCTGGTGATACAGCTTGCTGCGCTCGGCCTGATCGGTCACCGCTTTACCTTTGCTGATCAGCTTGTCCAGCCCTTCGTCGCAGTAGCGGGCAAAGTTGGTGCCGGACTTGACCGCGGCGCAGGAGAACTGAGGCGTCAGGAAGTTATCCGGATCGCCGTTATCACCCGACCAACCCATGAACAGCAGGTCATGCTCACCGGTTTTGGCACGGCGAATCAGCTCACCCCATTCAATGACTTTGATCTCTGCCTTGATCCCTACCGCGGCCAGATCGCTCTGCAGCAGTTGAGCACCGGCGTTCGGGTTGGGATTAAGCAAGCTACCCGACGGCCGAGTCCAGATCGTCGTCTTGAAGCCGTCTTTCAGCCCGGCCTTGGCCAGCAGTTCCTTTGCCTTCGCCACATCATGCTTGTAGCCCGGCAGGTCATTGGCGTAGCCCCAGGTGTTAGGCGGATACGGGCCGTTGGCCGGGCGCGCCGAACCCTCGAACACCGCTTTCAGGTATGTGTCTTTGTCGAACGCCAGGTTGATTGCCTGACGCACTTGCGGCTTGTCCAACGGCGGATGCTGACTGTTGATCGCCAGGAAAGCGGTCATGAAGGCGTCGGTTTTTTCGACCCTCAAGTTTGAATCCTTCGCGGCCTCAGCGACGTCCAGCGGCTTGGGAGAAAGGGCAACCTGGCATTCATTGCGGCGAATGCGTTGCAGGCGAACGTTGGCGTCCGGGGTAATCGCGTAGACCAGCGTATCGACGGCGGGCTTGCCGGCGAAGTAATCCGGATTGGCCTCGTAACGCACCACCGAGTCTTTCTGAAAGCGTTTGAAGACGAATGGGCCGGTGCCGATTGGCTGGCTATTAAGCTTCTCCGGAGTGCCGGCCTTCAACAGCTGCGCGGTGTACTCGGCGGAATAAATAGAAGCGAAACCCATGCTGAGCGTCGCCAGAAAAGTCGCGTCCGGGTGATCCAGAGTGATGCGCACTGTGTTGGCGTCGGTCGCTTCGACTTTCTTGATGAGCGATGGCCATTGCATGGATTGCGCGTGGGGGAAGCCCTGCACAGCGACCTTATTCCACGGATTGGCCGGATCGAGCATGCGCTGGAAGCTGAACACCACGTCATCAGCGTTGAGCTCACGCGTGGGGGTGAAATAGTCGGTGTGATGGAATTTCACGCCAGCGCGAAGTTTGAAGTCGTAGGTCAGCCCGTCAGGCGACACATTCCAGCTCTGCGCCAGGCTCGGGACAAGCTTGGCGTCCTTGGCGTCATAGTCCACCAGGCGATTCATCAGCACGTCGGCCGACGCGTTCGTGGTGGTCAGCGAGTTGTACTGCACCACGTCGAAGCCTTCGGGGCTGGCTTCCGTGCAGACGCTCAGCGTCGTTGCCGCCTGGGCCAGTAATGGCGTGGACAGGGACGCGAGCAACAGGGGTAGAACGGCTAGGCGCATGGCGATTTTCCTTTCAGAGAGAGCCCATCTGCCGGCGCAGTCTGGAGAGTCAGTAACCCTAGACCATCGATTGGCGCAGAACAATCGCCGCTGCGCGACGAGTGGTATATTTCCCGCCGCGCCTAACGCCGCTGGCGTTACCGGGTTGAATGACGCGGCTATCTGGCAGGCAATTCGTGGTTTGTGTTGTTGCACCGGGGGCTTTCTGGTATAAAGCAGCGCTCTTTTCTAGGGGCCCGCTGCCTTCACCGCAGGTGTGGCCGGTAAGACCCCTGAAGAAACGCGGCGCCTGGCGCCAAATGACTGAGAGATTAAGCGGCCAACCCATGCCGGGTTGGGCATGTGGTTTTAGAGGGCTGAGGCATGTCGAGAGTATGTCAAGTTACCGGTAAGGGTCCGGTAACCGGGAATAACATTTCCCACGCAAACAACAAAACCCGTCGTCGTTTCCTGCCAAACCTGCAGCATCACCGCTTCTGGGTTGAAGAAGAGAAACGCTTCGTACGTCTGCGCGTATCTGCTAAAGGCATGCGTATCATCGACAAGCGTGGTATCACGGTTGTTCTGGCCGAAATCCGCCGTGCTGGCGCGAAGGTCTAAGGGAGAAAATCATGCGTGAATTGATCCGTTTGGTGTCGACCGCTAACACCGGCCACTTCTACACCACCGACAAGAACAAGCGCACGACTCCGGACAAAATCGAAATTAAAAAATTCGATCCGGTTGTTCGTAAGCACGTGATCTACAAAGAAGCCAAAATCAAGTAATTGATTTTTGCGTCTTACAAAAAAGCCCGCAGCGATGCGGGCTTTTTTGTGGGCGATCATTCAGGCCTTCTGTTCGAACACCACATAGATCTTGCGGCATGCCTCCAGCACTTCCCACGTGCCTTTGAATCCTGCGGGAATCACAAATCGATCGCCCGCGCGCAGGGTTTTCGATTTGCCTTCTTCGTCGCGAAGGACCGAGACGCCCTGCACGATTTCACAGTATTCATGCTCGGTGTAGTTCACTTTCCACTGACCGACTTCCCCTTCCCAGACACCTGCATTCAGCTGCCCGCATGGGCTGTTGTAGTGGTTGTAAACCGTCTGGTTAGGCTCGCCTTTGAGAATCTTTTCAGCGGCAGGGGTGAAACGCTCCGCTGCGGTAGTGGCTTCGCTGAAGTCGACGATGCTTTCGATGCTCATATCTGATTCCTGAAGTGGGCGCTGCGTGATTGTTGCTCGCCGAGGGCCGGATGGAAAGCGCAGGCAAGCCCGGGCGGCTGTTGAATAAAATGCACGATCCGGTCAGGTTTCGCCCACTTATGTCCAATATATTGGAAATTCGCCCAATGCTGGTTTAGGGTGGCGAATGCCTTCGGCCGATCCGATGACGCGTCAGGCCCTGTCCTGAAGCCCGATTGGAGTGCGAAGACGCGCCTATTTCATTAGAGGAGGACGTTTCATGACCACCCTGACTCATGCTGACTGGGAACAACGCGCCCAGGATCTGAAAATCGAAGGCCGTGCTTTCATCAACGGTGAATACACAGACGCCGCATCCGGCTCGACGTTCGACTGCATCAGTCCGGTCGATGGCCGCTTCCTCGCCCATGTCGCCAGTTGTGACGCCGCCGATGCGCAACGCGCCGTCGAAAACGCCCGGGCTACGTTCAATTCCGGCGTCTGGTCGCGTTTGGCGCCGGCCAAGCGCAAGGCAGCCATGCTTCGTCTGGCCGCGCTGATCAACGAGAACGTCGAAGAGCTCGCGCTGCTCGAAACCCTCGACATGGGCAAGCCCATCAGCGACTCCTACGGCATCGACATTCCCGGTTCCGCTCAGGCGTTGAGCTGGAGCGGCGAGGCCATCGACAAGCTGTATGACGAAGTGGCGCCCACGCCGCACGATCAATTGGGCCTGGTGACTCGCGAGCCGATCGGTGTTGTAGCGGCCATCGTGCCGTGGAATTTCCCGCTGTTGATGGCTTCCTGGAAGCTGGGTCCTGCGCTGTCGAGCGGCAACTCGGTGATCCTCAAGCCGTCGGAAAAATCCCCGCTGACAGCGATCCGCGTCGCTCAGCTCGCCATTGAGGCCGGTATTCCGGCCGGCGTGCTGAATGTGCTGCCCGGTTACGGCCACACCGTGGGTAAAGCGCTGGCGCTGCACATGGATGTCGACACCGCTGTGTTTACCGGTTCGACGAAGATCGCCAAGCAGTTGCTGATCTACTCGGGCGAATCGAACATGAAGCGCGTCTGGCTGGAAGCCGGCGGCAAAAGCCCGAATATCGTTTTCGCCGATGCGCCAGATCTGCAAGCGGCGGCGGAATCCGCGGCCAGCGCCATTGCTTTCAACCAGGGCGAGGTCTGCACGGCCGGCTCCCGCCTGTTGGTCGAGCGCTCGATCAAAGAGAAATTCCTGCCGATGGTGATCGATGCGCTGAAAGCCTGGAAGCCGGGCAATCCGCTTGATCCGTCGACAACCGTTGGCGCGCTGGTCGATACCCAGCAAATGAACACCGTCCTGTCTTACATCGAAGCCGGCCACACCGACGGCGCCAAGCTGGTCGTGGGTGGGAAGCGCATTCTTCAGGAGACCGGCGGCACCTACGTCGAGCCGACGATTTTCGACGGCGTGACCAACGCCATGAAGATCGCGCAGGAAGAGATCTTCGGGCCGGTGCTGTCTGTACTGACCTTTGATACCGCTGAAGAAGCCATTCAGATTGCCAACGACACGCCTTATGGCCTGGCTGCGGCGGTGTGGACGGCTGACTTGTCCAAGGCGCATCTGACCGCGAAGGCGTTGCGCGCGGGCAGCGTGTGGGTCAACCAGTACGATGGCGGCGACATGACAGCGCCGTTTGGTGGCTTCAAGCAGTCCGGCAACGGGCGCGACAAGTCGTTGCATGCGTTCGATAAATACACCGAGCTGAAGGCGACGTGGATCAAGCTGTAAGCGGCCGCGCGCGCTTCAACACTCAGTCGCTGTAAAAAACCAATGCAGCCGGGCTTACCTCAAAGCCCGGCTGTTTTGTTTCGTTCTTTTGAGCCACAGGAGCGTGGTGATGCGTTGGGGTACTTATTTCGCTGTGCTGGCCTCGGTGTTGAGCGTCGGCCTGGCGTTGGGCGTGAGCATGCCGCTGGTGTCGCTGCGGTTGGAAGCCTGGGGTTACGGCGCGTTTGCCATTGGCGTCATGGCCGCGATGCCCGCGATCGGCGTGTTGGTGGGCGCCAGTCTTGCCAGCAGGCTCGCTTCAAACCTCGGCACCGCCAACCTGATGCGGCTGTGCCTGTGGGCCGGGTCGGTTTCCGTAGGTTTACTGGCGTTATTGCCCAATTACTGGATCTGGCTGGTTCTGCGACTGATGCTCGGCATGATCCTGACCATTGTGTTCGTGCTCGGCGAAAGCTGGATCAACCAGTTGGTCATCGAACGGCTGCGCGGCAAGCTGGTGGCGCTATATGGCAGTTCTTACGCGCTGAGTCAGTTGGGCGGGCCGGTGCTGCTGGGCTTCATTGGCACGGAAGCCGATTACGGGTTCTGGGTCGGCACCCTGTTGCTGGCGGTATCGCCGCTTTTATTACTGGGCAGAACAGGCGCGCCGAGCGCGGAATCCAGCCATGTAACGCTGCGCGATCTCGGCGGCTTCTGTCGGAGTTTGCCGGCCATTGCGTGGGCCATCGCGTTGTTCGCAGGATTTGAAGCGATGATTCTGACCTTGCTGCCGGTGTATTGCCTGCAGCAGGGGTATACGCCCGACGTGGCCCTGGCGATGGTCAGCACCGTGGTGGTGGGTGACGCGCTTCTGCAACTGCCGATTGGTGCGCTGGCCGACAGGGTGTCGCGTCGGCGACTGTTTTCGGGTTGTGCGCTGGTGCTGATGGTGTCGAGCCTGGCGATTCCGATGCTGGTCGACACCCTCGCCATCTGGCCGCTGTGGGTGCTGTTCGGCGCCAGCGCGGGCGGGCTGTTCACCCTCTCGCTGATTCTGATTGGCGAGCGTTACCGCGATGACGCCCTGGTGCGCGCCAATGCCCACGTCGCTCAGCTCTGGGGGATCGGTTACCTGCTCGGCCCTTTGGCGGCTGGCGCTGGTAGTCAGTGGGTCAGCGGTCAGGCGCTGCCCTTGCTGATGGCGGCTGGGGCGCTGGGGCTGGTGATCCTGTCCCAGCGCCCCAAGGCTTTTGGGGCACAAGCGGTGTCGGCTTAAAGCATCTTTTCCAGGCCGATGGCCGTGCTGAACCAGGCGTTCATCCGGCGCCACCAGTCGCCGGGTTCACTGGACAGCGTGTGGATTTTGCCGTTGTCCTCTGTCACCCACACCAACCGGTCATTCTCGAGCTTGACCTGATAGCTGATGGCCGGCGCCATACCCTGAAGCGCCAATTCGCGCAGGTATTCGGTCAGCTCGGGGCTGTCGACCAGCACACCGACTTCGGTGTTCCACAGTACTGACCGTGGGTCGAAATTGAACGAACCCACGAACATCTTCTGTCGATCAAAGATCATCGCCTTGCTGTGCAGGCTCGACTCCGAGCCGCCCTTGATCAGGTTTGTGCGCAGAAATCTCGGGCCGCTGCCTTGAGCGTTGCTCGGGTCGCCTGGCTGCCGGCGCAGCTCGAACAGCTTCACGCCGTGTTCCAGCAGCGCGCGGCGGTAAGGCGTATAGCCGCCGTGCACTGCGGGCACATCGGTAGCCTCCAGCGAATTCGTCAGCAGGTTCACCGACACGCCTTTATCGGAGAGCCCGGTCAGGTACACCAAGCCTTCCTGCCCGGGCACGAAGTAGGCCGAGATCAGCATCAGCTCCTTATGCACGTTGCCCAGATCAGGGCTCAGTTGGGTCGCCAGCAGCAGGTGCGGGTCAGGCTCGCCCCGTGACAGCACCTTCGTGGGGGCGTCCCACAAGGCCTGGTTGTGCGCCCAGATCAGCTCATTGAGCCAGGTCTTCATGCGCGGGTGAGTCCGATAGTCCATCAGCCGTTCATACAGGGCCTTCTTCTCAACGTGGGCCTGATCCAGCGACTCGGCCAGCAGTGCGCGCGCTTTGGTCAGGTCCTTACGATCGGGCGGCCAGTAGAGAAAGTCGTTGATCGGCTTGCTGAGCGTGCTGTTCCAGTACTGATCGAAGCTGTGACCCAGCTGTTCGGCCACAGGCCCCACACTGAGCATGTCGATGTCGGTGAAATTCAGATTGGGTTCGGCGTCGAAATACTCGTCACCCAGATTGCGTCCGCCGACGATGGCCACGGCGCCATCGGCTAGCCACAACTTGTTGTGCATGCGTCGATGCTGCTGGGACAGATTGAACAGCCGGCCCAGATTACGGGTGGCGCCCATGCTGCGGCCCAGATTGAGCGGATTGAACAGGCGAATCTGAATGTTCGGGTGCGCAGCGAGTGTGGCGATGACTTCATCCAGCCCGTCGCTGGTGGTGTCGTCCAGCAGGATGCGCACGCGAACGCCGCGATCGGCAGCTTTGAGCAATTCGTCAACCAGTGCCCGCGTGCTCAGGCCGTCGTGAACGATGTAGTACTGCAGGTCCAGGCTGGTTTTGGCGTTGCGAATCAGCTCGGCGCGGGCCATGAAGGCTTCGGTGCTGTTGGGCAGCAGGCGGAAGCCCGAACGGCCCTCGTGAGGCGCCGCCTGGGCCATGATCGAGCGGCCGAACGAAGACTGCGCCGCTGGCAGCGCCTGACTCGGGCCGTCGGGGGCGGGCGTGTGCGCACAACCGCTGAGGCCGAGGGCGAGAGCCAGAAGGAGGGGCACCGCCCGTAAGTTCGTCAACGCGATCATCCGAAAATCAGTCATGGCGATATGACCGCGCTTTCTCCTAAAGGTTAAAAGCCCCAAAAGGTTAAAAGCTTCAGAAGGTTTAGCTGCAAAGGTCATGCAGGGTCGGTCCGCTGCATGAGCAACGCCGTGGCAGCCCCGACCTTGCGCACAGCATCTTCGACTTGCGCGGTTGGTTTGGCGGCGAAGTTCATGCGCAGGCAATTTCTGTATTTGCCTGACGCTGAAAAGATGCTGCCCACGGCAATCTGTACGCCTTGCCCCTGCAACGCGCGGTTCAGGCGCAACGAGTCGAAGTCCTCCGGCAATTCGATCCACAGCATGAAGCCGCCTTGGGGACGGCTCACACGGGTGCCCTCTGGAAAATAACGCGTGACCCAGCCGGTCATCAGGTCGCGACTGCGCTGGTACTGGCCACGCATCCGGCGCATATGCGGCTCGTAGTGCCCGGCCTTGAGAAAATCGGAAATCGCCAGTTGCGGCTGGGTCGCGGTGGAGCCGGTGCTGATGTATTTCATGTGCAGGGCGCGATCAAGGTATCGCCCGGGGGCGACCCAGCCGACGCGCAATCCCGGCGCCAACGTCTTGGAAAACGAGCTGCAGAGCAGGACGCGGCCGTCTTCATCGAAGGATTTGATCGTGCGCGGGCGAGGGTAGGTGTAGGCCAGGTCGCCATACACATCGTCTTCGATGATCGCCACATCGAAGCGTTGTGCGAGGGTCAGCAGTGCGCGTTTGCGGTCCTCCGGCATGATGTAGCCCAGCGGGTTGTTGCAGCTCGGGGTCAGTTGAATGGCTTTGATCGGCCACTGTTCCAGCGCCAGCTCCAGTGCGTCGAGGCTGATGCCGGTAAGCGGGTCTGTCGGGATTTCCAGGGCTTTCATGCCCAGCCCTTTGAGCGCCTGCATGGCACCGTGAAAGCTCGGTGAGTCGACTGCAACGATGTCGCCCGGTTGGCACACCGACCGGATGCAGATCGCCAACGCTTCCTGAGCGCCAGTGGTGATCACCAGGTCGTCCGGGTCGATGTTGGTGCCGGAGTCCAGCAGGAGGCGCGCGACTTGTTCCCTCAGGCAGCGCCGGCCGTGGATGTTGTCGTAATACAGCCCGGGCATGTCCGAGCGGCGGCTGATCCTGCCCAGCGCCTGGGTCAGTGGGCGCAAGGTCGGGCTGGTGACGTCGGGCATCCCGCGACCCAGTTGAACCACGTCCGGGCTGGGAGCAGCCCTAGCCAGTTCCAGCACTTGATCCCACTGGGAGATTTCCACCGGGCGTTGCGCGGGCCGGCCGATCGCAGGCAGGGCAGGCGTCTTGCGGTCAGCCGGTACGAAATACCCGGACTTGGGGCGTGGCAGTGCAAGGCCGTTGTCTTCCAGCAATCGATACGCCTGCTGCACCGTGCTCAGGCTGACGCCGTGCTCAAGACTCAACGCACGCACCGAGGGCAGTCGGTCCCCGGGCCGATAAAAGCCGTTTTCGATGCGCGTGCCGAGTAATTCGGCGAGGTTGACGTAGAGGGTCATGGCGTAATCCCACAAGGCGGAACGATCGGTAACCGATACAGATGTGGGGAAAATACAGCATTCAGCCCGGTTAGAAACCAATCTGTATGCAAAGAATAATAATTCTTTGGATCTGTAATGGTTTTCCATACAGACACATCATGAATTCACTCGAAACCCACCATGAGGTGTCTGGAAATGAGCGGAATAAGTGATGTTCGATTAACGCTGTATGCCGGTGAGCTGGTCCGGGAGCAGGACGGGAGCTCGCGCATTGGTGCGCCGGAAGGATTAGGGATGTGGGGGCTGTTTCAGCATCGCCTGGCCAGTCGGCGCGCGTTACTGAAGCTGACTGACGAGCAGCTGAAGGATATTGGCTTGAGCAGTGAGCAGGCGCGCCATGAAGGGCTCAAGCCGTTCTGGCGCGAATGAAGCCCTTAACGCAGTCGGCCTCACAGGGGCGGGTTTCTTTACACGAGTTCTTTGAAACGGTGCCACAACATACCCAGCGCCAGCAGCGGCGAGCGCAAATGTTTGCCGCCGGGGAAGGTCATGTGAGGGACTTTGGCAAAGAGCTCGAACCCGCCGCTGTGTTGGCCGCTGATCGCCTCAGCCAGTAACTTGCCCGCCAGATGCGTCGCGTTCAAGCCATGCCCCGCATACGCCTGGGCGTAGAACACGTTCGGATGCGTGTGCAGTCGCCCGATCTGCGGCAAGCGGTTGGCGCCGATGCCGATCATTCCACCCCACTGAAAATCGATTTTCACGTCTTTGAGCTGAGGGAACACCTTTAGCATCTTCGGCTGCATGTATGCGGCTATGTCGCTCGGGTCCCGGCCTGAGTAGTGACAAGCGCCGCCGAACAGCAGGCGTCGATCAGCCGACAGCCGAAAATAGTCGACCGCCACGCGCTGATCGCACATCGCGGTATTGCGTGGAATCAGCTGGCTGGCGAGCTCTTCGCTCAGTGGCTCGGTGGCGATGACGTAACTGCCGGCGGGCAGGACCTTGCCGCTCAACTCCCCATCTAGCGCATTGAGATAAGCGTTACAGCCCAGCACCAGCGTGCTGGCGCGCACCCGCCCTTGAGCTGTATGAATATTGACCTCTGCCCCGTATTCCAGCCGCGTCGCCGCCGAGTGTTCAAACACCTGCACGCCCAGTGACTGGGCGATGGCGGCTTCTCCCAGCGCCAGGTTCAGCGGATGCAGATGGCCCGAGCCCATGTCCAGCATGGCACCGGCATAGTTGGGCGAGCCGATGACGCTGCGGAGGTTGCCCGCTTCAATCAATTCAAGCGGGTGTCGGTAACCCAGGCTGCGCAATTCTTCTGCGTCTTTGGCAAAACCCTCGAATTCCTTGGGCTTGTTCGCCAGATCGCAGTAGCCCCAGGTCAGGTCGCAGTCGATCTGGTATTTGTTGACGCGCTCGCGGACGATTTCCACCGCTTCGAGGCCCATCAGCTTGAGCTGACGAACGCCGTCCTCGCCGATGATATTGCTGAACTGGTCTACATCGTGGCCGACGCCACGGATCAGCTGCCCGCCGTTGCGACCGCTAGCGCCCCAGCCGACCTTGTGTGCTTCCAGCAGCACCACCTTCAAGCCGCGTTCAGCCAGCTCGATCGCTGTGTTCAGCCCGGAAAACCCGCCGCCGATGATGCAGACGTCGGTTTTGATCTCGCCGTGCAGAGCAGGGTAGTCAGCCTGAGGATGGCGGGTGGCGGCGTAGTAAGAGGCCGCGTGATCAGACAATCCGGGCTGGGGAGACCGAGCATTCATGTTGAATATCCCGAGAGCACTGTTTGGAAAATTTTACGGAGGGTAGCGGGGTCAGGGTGCCCGGGCAAGAAAATGCCGGTGGATCATCAGCCGGGTGTCAGTCGCAGCGGCGCTGGGGCACAATCACCACCTTTAACAGGGAAAACTGCCGCTATGAGCTGCAACAGCGAGACAATCCGCGATCTGCGGCGGCAGATTCCGTCGTTCGAATGCGTGCCGGGTTGCCACGATTGCTGTGGGCCGGTGACCACGTCGTCCGAAGAAATGTCGCGTTTGCCTCGCAAGACGCCGGCCGAGCAGGAAGCGGCGCTCAACGAGCTGAACTGCGTACACCTGGGGCCCAACGGCTGCACCGTCTACGACGAGCGGCCGCTGATTTGTCGTCTGTTCGGTACCACCAAGACCCTGCCATGCCCCAACGGTCGCCGCCCGGAGGTCCTGATTCATCCCCGCGCCGAGAAACAGGTGCATGAGTTCATCGCCTCGACGCGGCAAGTATTGGTCTAGCCGATGCCATTTACGGTGAGCTCGTTGCGGATGATTACTCCGGAATCGGCAGGCACAAACTCTCCTTCACCTCTTCCATCACGATGTAGCTCTTGGACTCCCGCACGTGGGGCAGCTTGAGCAGGATGTCGCCCAGCAGCTTGCGGTACGACGCCATCTCGGAAATCCGCGCTTTCACCAGATAGTCGAAATCCCCTGACACCAGATGGCATTCCAGCACGTGGGGCAGTTTGAGCACCGCGCGGCGGAATTCCTCAAAGGTGTCGCCGGACTTGTAGTCCAGGCTGATCTCGACAAACACCAATAAGCTGGCTTTGAGGTTCTGCGGATTGAGGCGGGCGTTGTAGCCCATGATGATGCCTTCACGCTCAAGGCGCCGGACCCTTTCTGTACACGGCGTGGTAGACAGCCCGACCCGTTCGCCCAGTTCGGTGAAGGAGATCCGGCCGTCGTTTTGCAGGATGCGCAGGATGTTGCGGTCGATCTTGTCCAGCTCGCGTTTGGACTGGTGCTGGGTACGCATCGAAGAGCCCTCTGCCAAAGCGTCGGTTGCCGAGAAGAAATGCCGAATATAGGCGTTTATATAGTCAAAAGCACTGCTCACGCCTTTTTATACTGCGCACATCCTTGCTTAAAACTTGAAAACGTCAGCGGATATCCGCGATGAGGGAATCAACATGCGCGTTCTGGTCCTTGGAAGTGGCGTAATCGGTACCACCAGTGCGTATTACCTGGCGCGTGCGGGCTTCGAGGTGACTGTCGTTGACCGTCAACCGGCCGCTGCCATGGAAACCAGTTTCGCCAACGCCGGGCAGGTGTCGCCGGGCTACGCTTCGCCATGGGCCGCGCCGGGTGTGCCGCTCAAGGCGCTTAAATGGTTGCTGCAGCGCCATGCGCCGCTGGCCATCAAAGCCACGGCGGACATCGATCAATACCTGTGGATGGCGCAGATGCTGCGCAACTGCACCCAGAACCGCTACGCCGTGAACAAAGAGCGCATGGTCCGCCTCTCCGAATACAGCCGCGACTGCCTCGATGAGCTGCGTGCCGAGACCGGCATTGCCTACGAGGGCCGCAGCCTGGGCACGACTCAGTTGTTCCGCACTCAGGAACAGCTGGATAACGCCGCCAAGGACATCGCCGTTCTCGAACAGGCCGGCGTGCCCTATGAAGTGCTCGACCGCGAAGGCATTGCCCGGGTTGAACCGGCGTTGGCCAGCGTCAGCAACATCCTCAGTGGCGCACTGCGCCTTCCGAACGATCAGACCGGCGACTGCCAGCTGTTCACCACGCGTCTGGCCGAGATGTGCGTGAAGCTGGGCGTTGAGTTCCGCTTCGGCCAGTCCATCGAATCCCTTGAGTTTGCGGGCGACACCATCAACGGCGTACGCATCAACGGCAAGCTCGAAACCGCCGACCGCTACGTGCTGGCCCTCGGCAGCTACTCGCCGCAACTGCTCAAGCCGCTTGGCATCAAGGCGCCGGTGTATCCGCTCAAGGGCTACTCGCTGACGGTGCCGATCACCAACCCGGCGATGGCGCCGACGTCGACCATTCTCGACGAGACCTACAAGGTCGCGATTACCCGCTTCGACAACCGCATTCGTGTGGGCGGAATGGCCGAGATCGCGGGCTTCGACCTGTCGCTCAATCCCCGTCGCCGCGAAACTTTGGAGATGATCGTCAACGACCTTTATCCTCACGGCGGCGACCTGCAGCAGGCCGGCTTCTGGACCGGTCTGCGCCCGACCACGCCGGACGGAACGCCCATCGTGGGCGCCACGCCCTATCGCAATCTGTTCCTCAACACCGGCCATGGCACGTTGGGTTGGACGATGGCCTGCGGATCAGGCAGATTGCTGGCTGACCTGATCGCGCGTAAAACACCGCAGATCAGTGCTGAAGGCCTCGATATTTCTCGTTATGGCAGTTCCAGGGAGATCGCAAAACATGTCCATTCAGCGCCAGCTCACCAATGAGCGCATGAGCCAGCTGGTCGTCCATAACGGCACCGTTTACCTTGCCGGGCAAGTGGCCGACGACATGGCAGGGGGTATCGAGCAACAGACCCGCGAGACGCTCCACAACATCGAGCGATTGCTGGACCTGGCCGGTACCGACAAGACCCGCATACTGTCGGTGACGATTTACCTGAAAGACATCGACGCGCATTTTGCCGGCATGAACAGTGTCTGGGACACATGGCTGCCAAGAGGCCTTGCGCCTGCACGTGCGACGGTTGAAGCGAAGCTGTGCGAGCCGGAGATTCTGGTTGAACTGTCGGTGGTTGCGGCGCTGCCATAGCTCACTCACCTATATCCCTTTATTGACCAACAAGAAGCCCCACCATGCGTCCAGCCCGCGCCCTTATCGACCTTCAGGCCTTGCGCCACAACTACCAATTGGCGCGTGACACCGCTGGCGCCAGGGCGCTTGCCGTTATCAAAGCGGATGCCTACGGCCATGGTGCGGTACGGGTTGCGCAGGCGCTGGAATCCGAGGCGGACGGCTTTGCCGTGGCTTGCATCGAAGAAGCGCTGGAGCTGCGTCAGGCCGGCATCAAAGCGCCCATTTTGCTGTTGGAAGGCTTCTTTGAAGCCGACGAACTGGCGCTGATGGTCGAGCATGATTTCTGGTGCGTGGTGCATTCCCTCTGGCAACTCGACGTGATCGAGCAAACCGACCTCGGCAAGCCGCTGAATGTGTGGCTGAAGATGGATTCGGGCATGCATCGCGTCGGCATTCACCCGGCGGATTTTCAGGCGGCCCATCGGCGGCTGCTGAACAGCGGCAAGGCCGCGAAGATTGTCTTGATGACCCACTTCGCCCGCGCCGACGAACTCGATAGCGCGCGCACCGACGAGCAAGTGGCGATTTTTCAATCGGCGCGCGCCGGCCTGACCGCCGAAGTCAGCCTGCGCAATTCCCCCAGTGTTATGGGCTGGCCCAGCGTGCCGAGTGATTGGGTGCGTCCGGGGATCATGATCTACGGCGCGACGCCTTTCGATCAGCCGCAGACGATCGCCGATCGTTTGCAGCCGGTAATGACCCTCGAGTCTCGCGTCATCTGCGTGCGCGATCTGCCCGTCGGTGAGCCGGTGGGCTACGGCGGTACATTCGTCGCTGAACGAAATATGCGCATCGGTGTGGTCGCGATGGGCTATGCCGACGGCTATCCGCGCCAGGCGCCCACCGGCACTCCCGTGATGGTTGACGGCCATCGCAGCCAACTGCTCGGGCGTGTGTCGATGGACATGCTCTGCGTGGACCTCACCGACGTGCCAGGTGCAGGGCTGGGCAGCCGCGTCGAACTGTGGGGGAATAACATTCTCATCAGCGACCTTGCATCCAGCGCAGACATGATCCCCTATCAGATTCTTTGCAATCTCAAGCGCGTGCCCAGGTTCTATACCGGGGCCTGATCGCCATTCGCCAACTGTGTAAACCACCCATAGGCGGCCAGTCTCGGCCGCCAGTCCCTTTGCCGATCCGGCCATGGGCTCAAGTGTTGTAAATACTGAACGCTGTTGCCATGATGACGGCCATTTGACCCAACTTGATCCTCAGGAGGACTGCCGCATTGGACGTCGGTGAACGACTGCAATCCATTCGTAAACTCAAAGGTCTGTCCCAGCGTGAACTCGCCAAACGAGCGGGCGTGACCAACAGCACCATCTCCATGATCGAGAAGAACAGCGTCAGCCCCTCGATCAGCTCCCTGCGCAAGGTGCTGGGCGGCATACCGATGTCCATGGTGGAGTTCTTTTCCGAAGAGCTCGAACCCGAAAACCCGACCCAAGTGGTCTACAAAGCCAGTGAACTGATCGATATCTCGGACGGTGCCGTGACCATGAAACTGGTCGGCAAATCCCATCCGGGCCGGGCCATTGCGTTCCTTTCCGAGGTCTATCCGCCGGGCGCGGACACCGGCGTTGAGATGCTCGTTCACGAGGGCGAGGAGACCGGGATTCTGGTCGAGGGCCGCCTTGAGCTAGTGGTCGGTCTGGACACCTACGTGCTCGAAGAGGGCGACAGTTATTACTTCGAGAGCTCCCGGCCGCATCGCTTTCGCAACCCGTACGACGTCCCTGCGCGACTCATCAGCGCGGCCACGCCGGCGAATTTCTAGTCAGCACTATGATTAACCGAAAACTGATCGTCCTCGGCCTGGCCGTCTTGCTCTTCGCTGCTACTGCCGACGCGACGATGCGCTGCGGCACGGCGCTTATCAGTCTGGGCGACACCGCCGATGTGGTTCGCCAGAAGTGCGGGGCGCCTGACAGCAGTGTTGATCAAATGCCTGCGCTGCGAAGCAACGGCGTACCCAGGCTCGGCTTTGCGAAGGTCAGTTTGTGGGTGTATGGCCCTCGTAACGGTGCAAAACAACACCTGCGGTTTATCGAGGACAAGCTGGTAGAGATCGAGACAAAGCGGGATTGAGTCGCCGACTGGCAGTCGTGTTCAAGGGCGCAAGCGGCGCAATGCAGCAAATCCCCTGAAGGCCCGGTCCAACCGCTATCAAATAACAAAACCAGGAGAGGCCGGATGCCGCATTCCTGCTCGATCGAGCAAGCTGTCGATCACGTGCTGGCCGAGTTGCCGGCACACATCCATATGGGTATGCCGCTGGGTTTGGGCAAGCCCAATCGGTTCGCCAACGCGTTGTACACCCGAATCAAATCGCTGCCCGATCGGCATCTCACTATCTACACCGCGCTGTGCCTTGGGCGACCCGATGGCGGCGACGGCTTGCAGGGACGGTTCCTGGAGCCCTTTCTGGAGCGCGTCTTCGACGACTACCCGGAGCTGGATTTCCTCACCGATCTGCGACGTGACGACCTCCCACCCAACATTCACGTTCAGCAGTTCTTCATGCAACCCGGCAGCCTGCTGGGCAGCGTCGAAGCGCAGCAGGATTACGTCAGCAGCAACTACAGCCACGCTGCGCGGGATATCAATGCCAATGGTTTGAATCTGATCGCACAATTGATCGCCCGTGACCCGCAACGGCCCGATCACCTCAGCCTAAGCTGCAATCCCGACATCACTCTTGACCTGTTGCCCATGGTGGAAAAACGCCGTGGGTTGGGGGAGCGCATTCTAGTGCTGGGCCACGTCCATTCGGATCTGCCGTATATGCAGGGCGATGCCGAGGTCGGCCTCGACACCTTCGACCTGCTGATCGAGCACGAAGAACGCAGCACGCTTTTTTCAACGCCAAACATGCCGGTCGGTATTCAGGATCACTTCATTGGCTTGTACGCGAGCACGCTGGTGCGCGACGGCGGCACGCTGCAGATCGGCATCGGCTCGATGGGCGACGCCCTGACCGCCGCCTTGCTTGCGCGCCAGGCCGATAACGAAACCTATCGCGCATGCCTGGCCGAGCTGGACGGGATCTCCACCTGGAAGCCGTTGATCGAGGCGCAAGGCGGGGTGATGCCCTTCGCCACCGGGCTTTATGGCTGCAGCGAAATGCTGGTCAACGGTCTGCTGGTGCTGCTGGATGCGGGAATCATCCGGCGCAAGGTGTACGCCGACGTCGAGCTGCAGCAAATGGCCAACGACGGGGTTCTGGACGAATCGGTTTACAGCGACGGCGTGTTGATTCACGGCGGCTTCTTTCTCGGGCCGCGCAGCTTCTATGAGCGGCTGCGGGAATTCACGCAGCCGCAGATCGCGCAGATCAACATGACTGCGATCAGCTACATCAACGAGCTATACGGCAGTGAGACGCTCAAGCGCCTGCAACGGCGGGATGCTCGATTCATCAACAGTTGTTTCACGGTCACGTTGCTGGGCGCAGCGGTTTCAGATCAGTTGGCTGATGGCCGGGTGGTCAGCGGTGTCGGCGGGCAGTACAACTTCGTCGCTCAGGGCCATGCGCTGGAAGGCGCGCGCTCCGTGCTGATCCTGCGCAGCTGGCGTGAATCGGGCGGGGAGGTCAGTTCCAACATCGTCTGGGACTATGCGCACACGACGATTCCCAGGCATCTGCGCGACATCGTCGTTACCGAATACGGAATTGCCGATCTGCGCGGCAGGACGGATGCCGCAGTGATCGAAGCGCTGCTCAATATCAGCGATTCACGCTTCCAGCCGGGCCTGATCGATCAGGCGCAAAAGGCCGGCAAGCTGCCGAAGGATTTCCGCCTCGATCCGCTGTTCAGCCAGAACACGCCCGAGCGGCTGAAGGACATCCGCGACCAGTTCCCGTCGCTGTTCATCGAGTACCCGTTGGGCAGCGATTTTACGGCTGAAGAGCGCGATCTGCTGCGCGCGCTGAACTGGCTGAAGAGCAAGTTCAAGCTCACAGAAATCATCGAGCTGGGCAAGGCCACGCTTGAGGCTCCTGACGCGAGCGCTTATCCCGAGCATCTGCAGCGCATGGGCCTTGATCATCCACAGGGACTGCGAGAAGAGCTGTATCAGCGGCTGGTGCTGGCGGGGTTGCAGGCTACGGCTTAGGCCTGATGTTGCCCACGTTTACTGTGGCATCCGTTCAGCCGAGGGTTTTGATCACCAGCAACACAGCGGCGAAAAAGCCGCTGACCGCAAACAACTGCTGCAACCTCGGGCCGGCGAGGTAGCGGCTGACCTGCCTGCCGGCCATCAGTCCGACGACCGCCCCGGCGGCAAACGGCAGCCCTACTGACCAATGCATCGCGCCGCTGACGCTGGCCGTGATCACGCTGCCGGTGGAGACCAGTGCGATCACCGCCAGCGACGTGGCGACGATGCTCTTCATCTCAAGGTCCGTGTAGCGGGTCAGCGCCGGCACGATGACAAAGCCGCCACCCACACCGAGCAATCCGGACAACAGCCCGGCCAATGCGCCGGTCGCCGCCAGGGAACGTGCGCAAGGCAGGGTCCAGCGCAGCCGACCCACCAGCGGATTGACCACGCAGGGCCTGAACGCGCCTCGCTCTGGCGGCTCACCATGGCGCAGTTCATGAGCGGCTTTGCGGTAGATCCGCGCGCACACATAAAACAGAACCAGGGCAAACCCCAACGCCAGCGGCGCATTGGGCAGTTGATGCGCCAGCCAAAGGCCTACCGGCGACAGCGCAATACCAATGATCGCAATGAAGATGGCCGCGCGGTAGCGGACGATGCCTTGACGCAACCCAAGCGCTGCACCGACGGCCGAAGCCAGCCCGACTGCCAGAAGGCCTACCGGCGCGGCTTCGATCATTGTCAGGCCAAGCCCGAAAACCAGCAGCGGCACGGCGAGAATGCCGCCACCCGCGCCCGTCAATCCCAATACAGCGCCAATGATCGTACCGAGGCCGGCTCCGATCAGTTCGTGTTCATTCATCGTAAGGGAGCAAGTTCCGTGGGGGCTGTCAGGAGGTGGCTGTTCAGTGTGTGAGCGCGCCTGAGCGGCGCGCTGTGCAGACATTACAGCGCGTTGATCGGAACTTTCAGGTAGCGCACGCCATTATCTTCCGCCTCTGGCAGGTTGCCGCCGCGCATGTTGATCTGCACCGAAGGCAGGATCAGCACGGGCATGTCGAGGGTGGCATCGCGCTTCTCGCGCATCTCGACAAAGGCGTCCTCGCCAATGCCTTCGCGCACGTGGATGTTGCTGGCGCGTTGCTCGGCGACGGTGGTCATGAACATCAATTCACGGCCGTTGGGCAGATAGTCGTGGCACATGAACAGACGCGTCTGCGGCGGCAGGCCGAGAATCCGGCCGACCGAGCGATACAGCGTGCGCGCATCGGCACCGGGGAAGTCGCAACGGGCGGTGCCGTAGTCGGGCATGAACAGCGTATCGCCGACAAACGCGACGGCTTCGTCACCCGCTTCAATCACGTACGTCATGCACGCCGGTGTATGGCCGGGGGTGTGCATGGCTCGGGCCTGCAGCGTCCCGATCTGAAAGTGCGCGTCATCTTCCAGCAGCCGGTCGAACTGGCTGCCGTCCCGGGCAAAGTCACCTTTGGCGTTGAACAGCGTGCCGAAGACTTTTTGCACGCGGGTGATGTGGCTGCCAATCGCAACGGTGCCGCCGAGCTGTTCTTTCAGGTAGGCCGCCGCCGAGACGTGATCGGCGTGGACGTGGGTTTCCAGAATCCACTGCACCGACACGCCCAGCTCGCGAACCCTCTCGATCAGCTTGTCTGCGGACTGTGTGCTGGTGCGCCCGGATTTCGGGTTGTAATCCAGCACGCTGTCAATCAACGCGGCTTGAAGCGTGGAGCGGTCAATGACCAGGTAACTGATGGTCGAGGTCTGCGGATCGAAAAACGCCTCTACGCTCAGTTTTTCGCCAATTTCCATAACGTGTCTCCTGTTCTACTGACCGCACGAAATCTGTGGGAGTCGAGCTTGCTCGCGAAGGGGCCGGTACATTCACCGTAACCTCTGCGCCTGATAGCCCGCATTCATGAGCAAGCTCACTTCCACGGGGTTGCGTATTTGCAGGCCTGAAGCGCGGTATCAGCTGCGCAACCCCCAAGGTGAATCTGGATCAAACGAACGTCACAACCCCATCTTTCAGCGACTGCACGCGCGCCAGTGACTCTACACGATAGCCCTGACCGTCCAGTTCGGCGCGGCCGCCCTGGAACGACTTCTCGATCACGATACCCAGACCGGCGACCGTTGCGCCCGCTTGCTTGATGATCGAGATCAGCGCCTGGGACGCCTTACCGTTGGCCAGGAAGTCGTCGATGATCAGCACCCGATCGCTGCTGTTCAGGTGACGGGTAGAAATGGCGATGGTGCTTTCGGTCTGCTTGGTGAACGAATACACCGACGCGGAAAACATGTTTTCAGTGAGGGTCAGCGACTGATGCTTGCGCGCGAAGATCACCGGGATGCCCATCTTCAGACCGGTCATGACTGCAGGGGCGATGCCCGACGCCTCGATAGTGACGATCTTGGTGATGCCGGAGCCTGCGAACAGCGCGGCGAATTCGTCGCCGATCTGCTGCATCAGCACCGGGTCGATCTGATGGTTGAGAAACGCGTCGACCTTCAATACCTGATCGGAAAGCACGATGCCTTCTTCGCGAATTTTCTTGTGCAGTGCTTCCACGTGGGTGGTCCTCAGAGCGCGATGTGCGCGAAATAAACGTTATCTTTTCAGCATGGCGCGTATGTCCGCCAAGGCTGTGTTGCCGCGTACGGCTTTGACTTCGACGGGCGTGTCATCGTTGCCTTCCCAAGCGAGATCGTCCGGCGGCAGTTCGTCGAGGAACCGGCTCGGCAGGCAGTCGATGATTTCGCCGTACTGCTTGCGCTTGGCCGCAAAGGTGAACGCCAGCGTCTGCCGCGCGCGGGTGATGCCCACGTAGGCCAGGCGGCGTTCTTCTTCGATGGTGTCGGCCTCGATACTGGAGCGGTGCGGAAGGATTTCCTCTTCCATGCCCATGATGAACACGTAAGGAAACTCCAGGCCTTTGGAGGCGTGCAGGGTCATCATCTGCACGCCTTCGGCGCCGTCTTCCTCTTCCTGCTGACGTTCGAGCATGTCGCGCAGGACCAGCTTGCCGATGGCCTCCTCGATGGTCATGCCGCCTTCTTCGTCTTTCTCCAGGGTGTTCTTCAGGGCCTCGATCAGGAACCACACGTTGCCCATGCGGTAGTCGGCGGCTTTGTCGCTGGAGCTGTTCTGACGAATCCAGTTTTCGTAATCGATGTCCATGACCATGCTGCGCAAAGCAGCAATCGGGTCCTGCGTCGCGCATTGCTGGCGCACGCCGTCCATCCAGTGCTTGAAGCGTCTGAGGCGGTCGGTGAAGCGGGCGTCCAGATGCTCGCCCAGGCCGATCTCGTCGGTGGCGGCGTACATCGACACCTTGCGCTCGGTCGAGTAGTTGCCCAGCTTTTCAAGGGTGGTCGAGCCGATTTCGCGACGCGGCACGTTGATCACGCGCAGGAAGGCGTTGTCGTCATCCGGGTTCACCAACAGGCGGAAATAGGCCATCAGGTCTTTCACTTCCTGACGTCCGAAGAAACTGTTGCCCCCGGACAGCCGGTACGGAATCTGATGGTGCTGCAGCTTCAGCTCGATCAGCTTGGCCTGATAGTTACCGCGATAGAGAATCGCGAAATCGCTGTAAGGCCGGTCGGTGCGCAGGTGCAGGCTGAGAATTTCGATGGCCACGCGCTCGGCTTCGGCGTCTTCGTTCTTGCAGCGAATCACGCGGATTTCGTCGCCGTGACCCATCTCGCTCCAGAGTTGCTTCTCGAACGCGTGGGGGTTGTTGGCGATGAGCACGTTGGCGCAGCGCAAGATGCGGCTGGTGGAGCGGTAGTTCTGCTCCAGCATCACCACTTTCAACGACGGATAATCGTCCTTGAGCAGCATCAGGTTTTCCGGCCGCGCGCCGCGCCAGGCGTAGATCGACTGGTCGTCGTCACCCACAACGGTGAACTGGCAGCGCGTGCCGATGAGCATTTTGACCAGCAGGTACTGGCTGGCGTTGGTGTCCTGGTATTCGTCGACGAGCAGGTAGCGCACTTTGTGCTGCCACTTTTCCAGAATGTCGGCGTGCTCCTCGAACAGCTTCACCGGCAGCAGAATCAGGTCGTCGAAATCCACCGCGTTGTACGCCTTGAGCGTGCGCTGGTAGTGGCTGTAGACGATGGCGGCGGTCTGCTCCTTGGGGTTGCGGGAATTGGCGAGGGCCTCGGGCGGCAGGATCAGTTCGTTTTTCCAGGCGCCGATCATGTTCTTGATCTCGTCGACGCCGTCGTCGCCCGAGTATTCCTTCTGCATGATGTCGGTCATCAGCGCCTTGACGTCGGTCTCGTCGAAGATCGAGAACCCGGGCTTGTAGCCCAGACGGGCGTGTTCCTTGCGGATGATGTTCAGGCCCAGGTTGTGAAACGTCGAAACGGTCAGGCCGCGTCCTTCGCCAGCGCGCAAAAGGGTTCCGACACGCTCTTTCATCTCCCGCGCTGCCTTGTTGGTAAAGGTCATGGCGACGATGTACTGGGCTCGGATGCCGCAGTTCTGGATGAGGTGGGCAATCTTGCGTGTGATCACGCTGGTCTTGCCGGAGCCAGCGCCGGCGAGCACCAAAAGAGGGCCGCCGACGTAGTTCACGGCTTCCTGTTGCCGGGGATTGAGTCGGGACATGGGGAAAAATGGGGCTGCCTGGAAAAGGGCGGGCATTTTAACAGGGTCAGCGGATTGTGCAGCCACCGTCCGACCCTGTGATGCGCCGCGCTATCTATATTTCGCCGTTTTGTTACATTTGCGTATTGCGGATGATTCTCGCGTTTGACGACCCTCATTCGAGGGTGCGCCAAGGTCTTTACGTTTGTGTGGGGAGTTAGCTTGTCTACGCCTGTCGAACCCTTGCGTTTGCTGCTTTTGGCGGACTCGCCCGAATGGCCGGCATCGTTGCGCGAGTGCCTGGCGCCGCTCGGAGACGCCGCTGTCCTTGAATGCGCGTCGAGCTGGGGCGCTGTTGGCCATCAAGCAGACCTCGCAGTCCCCGGAATCCTTTTCACCACTGAAGCCCTTCAGCCCGCCGCCGGCCAATGCAACTGGCCCACCGTATTGCTTTTTGACACAGAGCCGGAGGAAGAGCCCGTCGGTGTCAGCGACTGGCTGGTGCGCGACGCGCTCACTCCGCAGGCCTTGCGCCGCTGTCTGCGTCATGTGCGCGAACGGGGCGTGCTGGAAACCACACTCAATCGCCTCGCCGAGCAAGATCCCCTCACCGGCATCGCCAACCGACAGGGCTTCCAGACGCTGTTGGCCGCCCGGCTCGCCGAGTTCGACGGCCGAGGTCTGGCGCTGGGGCATCTGGACCTGGACAACTTCCGCCGCGCCAATGACGCGCTGGGCCATCAGGCGGGGGATCGGCTGATCCTGCAAGTGGTCGCCCGGCTGAAAGGCCAGCTGGAGGCGTGCGATCAACTGGCGCGACTGGGCAGCGATGAATTCGCTCTGCTGATCGACACACGCCGCGCTCCAGAACGGGCGGAGTCCATCGCCGAGCGCATTACCGAAGCCTTGTCCGAACCGTATTGGGTCGACGGCGAAAGCCTGTTGATCGGTTGCAGCCTTGGCATCGCTTATGCGCGCCTTAACGGCGGAGCCGATCCGTTGATGTGGCACGCACACATCGCCATGCAGCAGGCCAAGGGCACTCAAGGCTGCACCTTTCATGTCTTCAACGAACGCATCAACCGCAATGCCCGCAGCCTCGCCGATCTGGAAAGCGAGCTGCGACGGGCCTTGCGTCGCGATGAGCTAGAGCTGCATTACCAGCCACGCCTGTGCCTGAATACCGGGCACATCCTGGGGCTGGAGGCACTGGTGCGATGGCGCCACGCCGAACGCGGTTTGCTACCGCCGAGCGAGTTCGTGCCGCTGGCTGAGCAAAGCGGGCTGATCGTGCCGCTGGGCTATTGGGTCATCGCCCGTGCCCTGCGCGACATGCAGGCCCTGCGCGAAAAAGGCGTGCCGCCGCTGCACATGGCTATCAACCTGTCGTTCCGCCAGTTCCAGGACAACCAGCTGCTTGCGACGCTCAGCCGCTTGATCGCCGACCGCGGCATTGACGCGCAATGGCTGGAATTCGAACTGACTGAAACAGCCGTCATGCGCCGCAGTGACTTGGTCAAACAGACCATGGACGCGCTAGGACGCCTGGGTGTGCGCTTCTCGCTGGACGATTTCGGCACCGGGTTTTCATCTTTCGTGCACCTCAACAGCCTGCCGATCACGCTGCTGAAGATCGACAAGAGCTTTGTTGGTGAAATGGAGCAGCGTGAGGAAAACCGCAAGCTGGTCCACGCGATGATCAACCTGGCCCACAACCTCAGCCTCGAAGTGGTGGCCGAAGGTGTCGAAACTCCTGAGCAGTTGGCATTGCTGCGCAGCTTCAATTGCGATCAGGCTCAGGGCTTTTTGATCAGCCACCCGCTGGCATTGCCGGAGCTGATGGAGTATCTGGCGATAGATCAGAACAAAGGGATTGCGCTGCAGAGCCAGTGAGCGGCGGCGCAGTATTCCCACATGCTTTGGGCAGATTCTGTAGGAGCGCGCTTGCCGCAAACGCAGTGGGTCAGCAGTAAAATCCATCTATGTGGGAGTGAGCTTGCTCACGAAGAGGCCGGTACATCCGCTTCATCTTCAGCGGCTGAAATGCCGCCTTCGCGAGCAAGCTCACTCCCATAGGGACTATGTGTGCCGTCCATCCCTCAGCCCATCACCACAACGCCCGTCGCCTCTTTGCGCAGCAGTCGCGCCGTCTTGCGCTCGAATGCCCAGGTCAGTGCCACCGCTGAGCAAAGCAAGCCAATCGCCAATCCCCACCACACACCCACCGCGCCCTGATTCGCGAGAAACCCGAGGCCCCACGCCAACGGCGCGCCGACCACCCAGTAGCTCGCGAGTCCGATCAGGAATGTGGTCTTGGCGTCCTTGAATCCTCGAATGGCGCCCATGGCGATGGTCTGCGTGCCGTCGAGGATTTCGAACCATGCTGCGATCGCCAACAGCTTCACCGCCAGCTCGACCACGCCTTGGTATTTCGGGTCGTTGACGTCGACAAACAGGCCGATGACCGCGTGGGGTGCGACCCAGAACAGAATGCCGAACGACAGCATCAGCAGCCCGCCGAAGCCAATCCCCATGCGTCCGGCGGTGCGCGCCAGCAGCAGATTCCCTGCGCCGTAGTGCAAACCGATGCGCATGGTCACCGCGTAGGAAATCCCGACCGGGACCATGAACGCCATCGATACCGATTGCAGGGCAATCTGGTGCGCGGCCATCTGGGTGCTGCCCATGGCGCCCATGCAGAACGCCGCAAAGGTAAACAGGCCGACTTCCACCGCATACGTACCGCCGATGGGCAGGCCCAGACGCCATAGCTCTTTCAGGCAGCTGCGCGAGAGTTTCATCAGTTCGTTGTGAAGGGGATACGCCGCGTAGGCGCTGTGATAACGAATGTGCAGCGCAAGCGCCAGCGCCATGGCGTTGGTGACAATGGCCGTGACGAGGCCAATGCCCATCAGGCCCCAGTGCGGCAGGCCGAACAGCCCGTGGATGAACGCATAATTGAGCCCGAAGTTCAGGGCTACGCCCACCAGACTGATCACCATTACCGGGGTGGCACGCCCCAGTGCGCTGGTGAAACCGCGCAGGGCCATGAAGCTCAGCAGGCCAGGCAGCGCCAATGGCAGCGTGATCAGGAACTCACTGGCCATGTGCACGTTAGCCTCGTCCTGACCGAAGTGCAGCAGAATCGGCTCAAGGTTCCACAGGATCAGCGCAGCAACCAACGCCATGCCCCATGCCAGCCACAAGCCGGCCTGGGTCAGACGGGTGACCCCCGCGTGATCATTCGCGCCCTTGCGAATCGCAACCAGCGTGCCGACCGCCGCCATGACACCGACGCAGAAGAACGACACGAAGTTGTAGCTCGCCGCGCCCAGCCCGCCACCGGCCAGGGATTCCGGGCCCAGCTTGCCCATCATCACGGTGTCGGTGAACACCATCAGCATGTGCGCCATTTGCGAAGCAATCAGCGGCCCGGCCAGACGCAGGATGATCCACAGTTCTTTGAAAGCGTGCTGGTGCATGGTCTTTGCGCTCGGGCTACGGGTGTTGGCAGGCTGGTCATTGTGGGGATCGCGGCGCAGATGCACAAAGGGATAAATCCGATCACTTGCATGAGTAAAACTCATCCTGGCATTTCTACAGTAGAGTGACTGCCGTTGCCCGACTCCCCGAGGAGCTACGCCGATGTCTCGCACTCTTCCGCCGCTGTATGCCCTCCGCGCGTTTGAAGCCGCAGCGCGACACAGCTCGTTCACGCGCGCCGCTGAAGAACTGTCGATCACCCAGAGTGCCGTCAGTCGGCATATCCGCACCCTGGAAGAGCACTTCGCCTGCCGTCTGTTCCGGCGCAACGGTCGCAATCTTCAGCTCACCGAGGCCGCACGGGAATTGCTCCCGGGCGTACGTGAAGGATTTTCCGCCCTGGAGCGAGCGTGCAGCGCGTTGATGGCGGAGGAGGGCATTTTGCGCATGAAGGCTCCTTCAACCCTGACCATGCGCTGGCTGCTGGCGCGGCTGAGTCGTTTTCGTCATCTGCAAGTGGGTAATGAAGTCCAGCTGACTAGCGCGTGGATGGACATCGACAGCGTCGACTTCACCCAAGAGCCGTTCGATTGCGCGGTGTTGCTCAGCCACGGGCATTTCCCGCCAGACTGGGAGGCGACCTACCTGTTCCCGGAATGGCTGATTCCCGTGGGCGCCCCGACGCTGCTGGATGACGCGCCGTGGGACGCGGAACGGCTGGCCGGCGCCGAACTGCTGCACCCCACACCCGATCGCCGCGACTGGCGCCGATGGCTGGAGCGCATGGACTTGTCTGACCGGGTCTCGCTCAAGGGCGGGCAGGTATTCGACACGCTTGAGTTGGGCATGATCGCGGCGGCCCGGGGTTACGGCGTTTCGATGGGTGATCTGCTGATGGTGGCGGAGGACGTCGCTCAAGGCCGACTCAGCCTGCCGTGGCGCACCGCAGTCGTCAGCGGCGAGAACTATTATCTGGTATGGCCCAAGACCCGACCGGGCGGAGAGCGTATGCGCCGGCTCAGTGACTTTTTGCAGGGTGAAGTGCAGGCGATGGAGCTGCCGGACGTGACGATTCTGGAGTAAGCCGTGGAGCGCAGCCTTATTAAAAAGGGCTGCCGAGACTGTCAGAAAAGGAAATAATTCCGTCCTTAAAAGGTGTAGGACTCAAGTATTTCGTTTGTCGGCCGAAGGTTTAAAGCAGAGCCGGTTCACCTCAATCGGTTCATCGATCCCCTCTATTAGATTCGTCCGAATGGTGTTCCTGAGCTCAGGACGGTCCAGTCGTTCGGCAAGGAGCTCCAATGTCTCAGCCTCGCGCCCGAATTGCCTCGCAACTCGGCATCGCCCTGGCCGTTATTCTGGCCGTCGTCATCAGCGGCAGCACGCTGTTCGCCTTGCGCTCACTGGACTCGGCTAACCTGGTCATTCGCGAAGAGCACATGAGCAGCGAAGCCCGGTTGCTGGCCGACCAGTTGAACACGTTCCACAGCACCCTGCGTGACAGCACCCAGCGTTTAAGCGGTCTGTTTGAAAAGCGCTTTTCGGGCGGTTTGAGCGTCCAGGCCGATCAACAGATCGCGGTTGCAGGCGTGCAGACCCCTGCGTTACTGCTCAACGGTACGGCATTGAACAACGACTTCACGGAAGTCGATGATTTCAAGAAAATGACGGCCGGCGTGGCGACGGTCTTTGTGCGCAGCGGCGACGACTTCGTGCGCGTCAGCACATCCCTGAGCAAGCAGGACGGCTCACGCGCCCTCGGTACCTCGCTGGATCACAAGCATCCCGCCTACGACAAGCTGCTCGCCGGTCAGGGATACGTCGGTCGCGCGCTGTTGTTCGATCGTCTGTACATGACGCAGTACAGCCCGGTGCGTGACGCCAGCGGCAAGGTCATCGCCGTGCTGTTCGTCGGCTTCGACTACACCGACGCGCAGAAGGCGCAGTTCGACAACCTGAAGAACTTCCGCATCGGTTCCACCGGCTCGCTGGCTCTACTCGACGAGCAGGGCAAATGGCTGGTGGCACCAGCGGGCGTGAAAGACCTGGATCAGGCAGGCACCACTCTTGCCGAGTTCGCCAAGACGCCAGGCGTTGGGCGGTTCTGGCAGGACGCGGGTGAAGACTTCTACACCGTCGGCGAGAAGTTTGCCGGCGGCCCGTGGACGGTTCTGGCGACGATGCCCAAGGATGAAATCAGCGCAGTGACCTGGAGCGTCGGCACGCAACTGGCCATCGGCAGCCTGCTGGCGATGCTGATCGCTGTCGCTGCCGCGATCTGGCTGCTGCGCAGCAAGCTGCGGCCGCTGTCGGCGTTGGTCAGTCAGGCGGAAGCGTTGGGTGCCGGTGATTTGAGCGCGCGCCTGAACGTTTCCAGCCATGACGAAATTGGTCAGCTGGCGGGTAGCTTCAACAAGATGGGCCAGGCGCTGGAAACCATGGTGTCCCACATCCGCACGGCGGCGCTGGAAGTCAGCAGCCGAGCCAACGCGTTGTCCGGCCTGTCAGGCGGCGCTTATGAGGGGATGGAGCAGCAGTCCGGCGAAATCACCAGCATGGCCGGTGCAGTGGAAGAGTTCAGCGCCACGGCCCTGACCATCGCCGACAACATGGGCACCACCGAACGCATGGCCCAGGGCAATGCCCAGCAGACCCGCATCGGCCGTACGTCGATGGAGGAGGCGTCGGCCTCGCTGGAGCAAATCGCAGGCTCGCTGAGCAGCACTGCGACGGTGATCGATACCTTGGGCCAGCGCTCGCAGGAGATTGGCGGGATTGTCAGCGTCATCACCTCGATCGCCGAGCAGACCAACCTTCTGGCCCTCAATGCCGCCATTGAGGCAGCACGCGCTGGTGAGCAAGGCCGTGGTTTTGCGGTGGTAGCCGATGAAGTCCGCAGCCTGGCATCTCGTACGCGCCAGGCCACCGACGAAATCTCCGGCATGATCAGCAGCATTCAGCAAGAGACCAGCAATGCCATCAACACCATGCAGCAAGGCAACGCACTGATGCAGGAAGGCCTGTCGCGCAACGCCAAAGTCGCTGCAGCGCTGGCCCAGATCGACGAACAAAGCCGCTCGGCCGGTGAGCAATTTACGTCCATCACCACGGCTACCCAAGAGCAGAGCAACACCGCAACGCTGCTCAGCGCCAACCTGCAAAGCATCGCCCTGGCGAACAGCGAGCAACGCGAAGTCGTGTCCAACCTGGCGATCACGGCTCAAGAGCTGAATGCCGTTGCGTCTGACTTGCAGAAGGAAGTGGATCGGTTTCGGTGAGGCTGGAGCGCTGCTGAGCCGCCAGAGCCAACCAGTGTAGGTGTGAGCAAGCCCAATCTCATCAAGCAACACCGCAGATGTATCTGGCAATACACGAGTTGTGGGAGCGAGCTTGCTCGCGAAGAGGCAAGAACATCCGCCAAATATTCAGCGGTTGAGATGCCGCCTTCGTGAGCAAGCTCACTCCCACAGATGTTGCACATTCTGCGCGACAGTGCGGTGCTGAACGAAGGGTTATCTCCCGCCGTGGCATGTTGTATGCGGTTTCAATTCGACGAAGGCCGATACTGCAAAGCTTCTGCAATGTGGCAACGCGCGATGGCGTCCACCTTCTCCAGATCAGCCAGCGTGCGCGCGACTTTCAGCAGGCGGTGGGCGGCGCGCAGGGACAGGTTCAGGCGTTCACACGCGTTCTCGAGCCAGGCTTCATCTTCCGGCAACAGCGCGCAGTGTTGACGCAGCGCGGGCAGATCAAGGAATGCGTTGGCACAGCCCTGGCGCCGTTGTTGGCGTTGTCGGGCTTCGGAGACCACTTCCGCTGCGCTGGCGCTTTCACCCTTGCTGTCTGCAGTGGCGGCCAAGGAGGTCGTTTCCCGAGCGACCGTCAGATGCAGGTCAATCCGGTCGAGCAGCGGTCCGGACAGCTTGTTGCGGTAGCGCTGAATCTGATCGGTTGAGCAGCGGCAACGCCCGGTCGGCTCGCCGTGATAACCGCACGGGCAGGGGTTCATTGCCGCGACCAGTTGAAAGCGCGCCGGAAAGCGCACCCGATCCCGCGCCCGGGAAATCACGATGTGGCCTGACTCAAGGGGCTCACGCAGCACCTCCAGCACCCGCCGATCAAATTCCGGAAGCTCGTCCAGAAACAGCACACCGTGGTGCGCGAGGGTGATTTCGCCAGGTTGCGGGCGACTGCCGCTGTAGGATTTCTAATTTGCTGCGACACCGCCATACTAGGGCCCTTGCACCATCAGCACAGCGTTCAGCAATAGCTGCGACGCATTAACTAAATAGCTGCGACGGTCCTATCAATGGTCGGAAATAGCCGCGACAAAACTAAATCGGGGTCGGTTCGCCCCATCAAGCCCACAAAAAGAAGCGTCTCCGGCGTGTTTCCATTCCGCGGCGAAGGTGGCATCCCCTACGAGTCCACGCTGGAGCGGGATTTCATTGTCCGTACGGAATTCTCCAAGGATGTCCGTAATATCACCTCTCAGCCGGTTAGCATCCCTTTCATCAGCAACGGGCGTCCTTACAAATACACCCCAGATTTTCTCGTTCACTTCAATCTCGGAAATCGAGACCTCGACAACTGGTCCAAGCCGTTGCTGGTTGAGGTAAAGCCCGAGGCCGAGTGGCGCAAGAATTGGCGAGCATGGCTTCCCAAGTGGAAAGCTGCTTGGCGGTACGCAAGCGAGCAGGGCTGGGTCTTCCACATCCATGACGAAACGAGAATTCGGGATACCGCGCTGCACAACATCAAGTTTCTGGAACGTTATGCACGAATGACTTTTGAGCCAGAAGACAGTGAGTGGATTATCGGCACAGTACGGGAGATGGGCGTTGCGCCCGTCCACTACCTGCTGGCATTGCACTCCTGCGACCGGTATCGAGGCGAGGGGATCAGTCATCTCTGGCATCTCATTGCTACAAGACGGCTTCTCTGTGACATACGCCTTCCTTTGAACAATTTCCTAGAAGTTTGGGTGGCGTGATGGTCGACAACGATTCACTTGATGCCCAGCTCACTCCCTACAAGCCTGACCGGCTCCAGGTAATAATTGAGGTCGGGGCGGTGGTCGCTCACGGCGATTCTGCTTACCGTATTTCACAGATCCTCGACTTTCGAACTGTGGTGGGGATCGAACTGGAGTCAGGTAAAGCTGCTGCGTTGCCCATCGACGGCTTACGAGCGATCAAGCGCGAGAAAGTCGAGGGGCTCTACGCCAATTACGACATGGCGCTGATTGGCAGCGAAGACTGGGCTGAGGCGCAGAGGCGCTACGCTGCCATTGAGCCGCTTCTGGGGAGCGTGGTTATCGGTCGGCGAGACGTCGAAGCCAGAAGCGCCGCGGTTGGCGTTGATGTCGCGACCTTGTATCGCTGGATAAAGCGTTACAAGGAGTGGGGTGAGAAGCTCGCTCTTATTCCGCGGAGGAGGGGGTGGAAGGAGGGCAACTCACGCCTTTCGGATGAAGCCAATAGAATCATCGAAGATGTCATTACTAATTATTTCCTTAAACCTCACCGCCCAACGGTGTTATCGACAATCGACAAGATCGTCGAAACCTGTGAAGCCGCGCAGATCACTCCGCCTGGAGCAACTGCGATCCGGGCACGAATTAAAGGTGTCCCAGATAAGGCT
The DNA here is from genome assembly GCF_057834665.1 of Pseudomonas sp. GL_135. Classification (NCBI taxonomy): domain Bacteria; kingdom Pseudomonadati; phylum Pseudomonadota; class Gammaproteobacteria; order Pseudomonadales; family Pseudomonadaceae; genus Pseudomonas; species Pseudomonas sp. GL_135. The sequence continues at coordinate 5,474,310 of NZ_CM174408.1, read as the reverse complement.
TACCTACGCGGCCGAGGTTATACGGAATTGGCTCGGAACAAGTACACGCCGACGCCTGGCTCATTTCCGGGGGCGGACTATCCCCTTGCCGTTGTGCAAATCGACCACACGCCCATGGATATCATCTTGGTTGATGATCTTCACAGGCGTCCTATTGGTCGGGTGTGGATCACCTTCGCGATTGATGTGTATTCTCGGATGATCACGGGCTATTACCTTTCCTTGGATGCACCCGCGGGGATATCGGTGGCAATGTGCGTTGCTCATTCCGTTCTCCCCAAAGAAAACTGGCTGATTGCCCATGGGGTCACCGGAGAATGGCCAGTTTGGGGGATCCCCAAGATTTTGCATGCCGATAACGGTCCCGATTTTCAGAGCGAAGATGTCAAGCGATCGTGCTCCAACATCGGTATCGAAAACCAGTTTCGCCCCGTGAGGCGCCCCCGTTACGGAGCCCATATTGAGCGCCTGATGGGAACGTTCGCGCAAACTTTGAAAGACATGCCCGGTAGAACCTATAGCAATCAAGCCGATCGCGCAGGCTACGACTCCGAGAAGCATTCGGCGCTGACCTTTGACGAGTTCGAAACGTGGCTGGTTAGAGAGATTCTGATCTACAACGAAGCATATCACTCGAAAATCTACATGAGCCCTAGCCGGAAGTGGCACATTGGGATATTTGGCAACACAGATCAGGATCCTCTGGTTGGTATACCTCCAAGACCAACTGATCCGTTTACGCTGCAGAGGGATTTTTTGCCTTCGTTTGAGCGCACCGTCCAGCATTACGGTGTCCAGATCGACCTAATGTACTACTCCGAAGCCTTGAGGCCGTGGATCAATGCGAAGGATAAGCACACGGGTAAAGCGCGGACATTCATCTTCCGTCGTGACCCTCGAGACATCAGCTACATCTGGTTTTTTGATCCGCTGCTCAAGCAGTACTTTAAGATACCGTCGTCGAACCAGGCATTTCCTGCCGCAAGTATCTTCGAGTTCAAAGCCGCGAAGAAGCGTGCGGTCGACGAGGGGCATGCCGCTATAAACGAGCCGCTGATCAAGCGCTACATCTTGGAGAACCGAGAGCTCGTCGCGAATGCTGAGGCCCATACGACTAAGACTAGACGTCAGGCCCAGCGCAACCGAAACCATGCCAAGGGCAAGACGCCGGCTCAGCCAAGCCCGCAGATTATCAAGATCGCGCCTGCTCCAACGAGCGGCTTCCAGAACTTGGTGATCGACGGTGATCTTGAAGGGTTTGGGGACATTTCATGACTAAGTCCGATCATATTCATCCGGAATTCCGGGCCGTCATGCTTAAGACCTCTCAGGGTCGTATCGATTTCCTCCACGAGCCGCGCTGGATTGGCTATCCCTCCGCTCAGAAGTTGATCGACCTCATGCACCATCTGATGACCGTGCCCAAGCGTCCCAGGATGCCGAACCTGTTAGTTGTCGGCAGCTCAAACAACGGCAAGACGACCATTGTCGAGCGATTTGAAAAATTGCATGGGACAGGTTACGTGGACGCTGACGGAGAATCAGTCAAACCTATTATCTCAATCGAGGCTCCTCCTTCCGCAGATGAGCGCTCACTTTACTGCGCAATCCTTGAGCAGTTCTGGACGCCCTACAGACCGACCGATGTGGTTCCCAAACTTCGTTTCCAAGTCATTCACCAAATGCGCGCAAACCAAGTGAGGCTGCTGATCATTGACGAGTTTCACTCAATGCTGGAAGGAACGGCTATGAAGCAACGGGAGATCATGAACGTCATAAAGTTGCTTTGTAATGAACTCATGATTCCTGTGATCGGTGTGGGGACCGAGGACGCTGTCAGGGTGCTACACACTGATGCTCAGCATGCGAGTCGGTTCGACGTTTTCAATTTGCGCAACTGGACATTGAATGTTGATTTTCAACGTTTCTTGAAAGGGTTTGAATCCGTGCTGCCGCTGCAACAGGCTTCAGGGCTGGCTCATCCCGATTTGGCCAATCGGCTGCACGCGATCTCGGAGGGAAATACCGGTAACCTGCACAGGCTACTGATTGAATGCGCTATGGAAGCAATTCACTCGGGTAAGGAAAAAATCGACGCCGATATCATCCAGAGCAAGTCATGGGTACAGCCTACTCGTGGCATCCGGGAATTGCTGTAGTCAATCCACGGTGGCCCAAAGCGCAGAGTCTGCTGGCGGATGAGCTGATATCTTCCTGGCTCATCCGTAACGCGTTTGCGCATGGCTGCTCACCCATGTCGCTCACCGGGACTATCTGGCCTGGCTGGAGATGTTGGACTATCGATCTGGACCGAGGGATCCCTGACAGTAGACTCTTGCCTCTGTCGAAAATGACAGGGATAGCTGTTTCAGACATCTATTCGTCAACACTCCGTACCATCGCTCAAGCACTAAACCCCGCGCTTGATCACCACAAAGGCGTATGGCCTTGGATTCTTGGGCTCGGAATCCGCAACCGTCGCCACTCCGGCGGATTGCAGTGCTGTCCTCTTTGCTTAGCTGAACGGGTTCCCTATTACCGACTATCCTCGCGACTGGCTTGGCACACGTGCTGTGAAAAGCATCAGGTGAGACTCATAGACAGGTGCCCTGAGTGCGAGGCACCATTACAGCCTCACCTGTTGGAGCAGGTGGATTTGGATTGCGGGCATTGCCATCGCTGCCACCTCCCCTTCAAGACTCATTCTGACAGTTTGGGATTTGCCGCCGGAGCACTCGCCTTTCAGCGTGCAGCAGATGACGCAATGCATGGTCTGGCATCTGAAGACGATCCCAACTGTGATCCTGGCGAGTGGTTTTATCGCGCGCGTTTTATCATTGGCATACTGAGGGTTTCCGCGGTGAATGGCTCAAAGCCGTTCGCAGCTTTTCGGGAGGCGTTCCATCTCGGTGCTGTTGCTCGACCAGATTCTGGTCTCCCCATTGAACTGCTCTCCATTGCGGAAAGAATGGAGTTGCTGTCTGCGGCCTGGAAGGTCATGGATATGGGGGCACATCAACTGTACGAGGCTATTACGGCTTGCTCACCACCTCACTATTCCTTACGGATACCGGCCGGCGAGATTCCACTACCCTTGCAAGCGGCGCTCGAGGGGCTTCCTGCAGGTAAGCCCAGGAAACGCGCAGCAACTGGTATTCGTTCGCCAGCTTCACAACACACCGTTGCCAAGCTTTGGGCAAGGTTAAAAAGAAAGGTCCAACGGGATGGTTGAAAGTCAGAAGCAGGAGGACAGCTGTTGCTCGGCCTGCCACAAGCCGATGCGAAGAACTCATCGGGTGTACTTGTTCCAACGCTACTGCAACAACTGCTATGCCAGGCTATTCAAGCCTAGGCTATGCCCAGGCTGTGGAAATAGAGTTCGCTTGCCGACTTTTCATCCCGATGCAGTCTGTCACTCCTGTGTCACCTCTGTCCCCTGCATACGGTGCGAACGCATAGGTCGACCGGTGGGCAGGATTACACCTGAGGGATTGGCTTGTAACTCCTGCGCTCATTACTTTACTGAGCCTCACCAGTGTGAGATGTGCAACGCTTTCTCAACTCGACTCAGCAAAAAGATCATTGACGATCAGGAGATGCGTTGCTGTCCAAAATGTGCGAGCAACGCTGAAACGTGCCCCAGCTGTAGACGATATAGGGTTCTGATTGATGGGCGTGATGGCGTCAGGGAGTGTCGCCGTTGTGCGCATCTGGGTGAGATCGAGTGTCGAAGCTGTGGCGAAATGTCGCCTGCAGGTTACGGGTCTGAATGTGAAAAATGCCGAGACCGCAGAACCTTCTACAAGCGCTTGCAGATGAATGTCCAGGCACTGAGTCGTGATGTCTTTCGAGAGGCTTATTTGGCGTATGGGGAGTGGCTGATTAACAAGATCGGGCCCAAGAGGGCTGCTCTGCTGATCAATCGCCATTTGCAGAGTTTCACTGAGATGAACGCGCAGTGGATTCGCTTGCCGACCTATCAGCAGCTTCTTGAAGCGAAGGGTGCGCGGTGGATTCGAAGTGCTCAGCTCCCCATGCAGTGGATGGCTGAAGAGCGGGGGATGCGCGTTGATGAGACCCTAAAGGAGGAGGTCACGGAAGTGGGCCGGATTGAAGCCATTATGGCCTCTACTTCGTCAGAGGCTGGGCAAAAAATGCTTCAAGCGTATCGTGTGCACCTCGAATCGAAGCCTAACAAACGAGCCAACTCATTGAGATCTGTCCGCATGGCGATGCGCAGCGCCGCAAACCTCGTGCTGGTGAGCGAGGCTGCCGGCCGCCCATCGCCCTCTTCTGAGTCCTTGCGTTCACTGCTGGCTGAAACGCCTGGAGTGGCAGCCTCGTTGGCTAGCTTCATCAGCTTTCTGAACGCGTCGTATGAGTCGTCGATCGTGTTTCCCAAAGACAATCGGGATGCCATCAAACTCAGACGCAAGCGCGCTGAGCAGGTGCTCAAATCGTTGATGAGCGAGGCAGCCAGTGGCGCCGATGTGCTTGATCGCTGGCCGACAGCTGCATTGGGTTACTTCCATGGCGTGGCCAAGGTCAACAAGAAAAGTATGGTTCTGACCAGTGATCCCGAAAAAAATGGGTTAATTGTCACGCTGAAAGGCAAGGAATACTGGATTCCGCTGCCATCGACCGCTCAGGTCGAGTGAGGTCATAAACCCTCACAGAGGGCCAACCAAGCCGCGCAAATTGTTCAATATCACCTTTTTGAAGGGCTCCGGTCCGTCATCGCGAGGGCGGTGGACGAAGGTCGTATGTGGATAATTGGACATCGTCGTATCTTTGATTCGACCGTCATGCCTGAGAATGTTTTGGAATATCACACCTAACTCAAGATCGACATCGGTCTTCCGAGTGGGGAGCATAACCATCAGACCTCGGTAGCCATCTTCATAGTGTTTAATAGCTCCATTAACGGTGGTGGAGCTCCGCGGTTTGCGGAAGATCTCCAGGATATAGACGTGCCTCCCGGCAACAGTCATCCGGATAACGAAAATGCGTTTTGGCGCCCGTTTGAAGATCCCATCTTTTCCAGGTGGCACAGCCGAGATGCATTCATAGTCTGCCACGCCCTCTGTCTGAAACCCCTCATGCCTTGTATACCAGCCTACCTCACTGATATATCCATGAAGGGTTGCTGACAGGCTGATGCAGGTTTGCCACATCTGGGCGAGACTGCCATCAGGTACTGCTTCTGGGGAAACAAATTCGGATTTGCCGCCGCCTCGGCCGTTCCCATGAGCATCCCCTGGGGCGAGTGTATGACGATCACTGCCGGGTATAGCGTCGCCTGGTCTCCCGGGTATCACCTCTTTCCTGCGGATAATTTTTCGTCTCGTGCCGAGCGACCTGAACGAAGGGTTATGCACTATCCGCGGGGTATCGCTATCAGGCGCGTCATCGTCAATAAGCGACACGATGCCATTTGATGACCCTGGTGGAGGATTTTGTGTATAGGGGCGCCTACCGTCTTCTCCTTCAGCCACGCCCTGTGCAGCATAATCTTGACGCTCGACTATGATGGGGCAGCCGTCTGGTTGACTCATCCCGTCAACATTGAGCAGAAGAAAGGTATTGGCGTTCAACCAGTAACCGCGGCCTTCAATGAGTGGAAAGCCCGTAAACCAAGGCTCGACTTTAATGAATGTTTTTTTACCCGGCTTGAAATCTGCTTGCAGACTATGATGCAGGCGTTTGCACAGGTCATTGGAGTATTCATCGAATATGGCGTGCGCCAGAAACGGAGCTTCGCGGGACGAAACTCTGCGCTTGAGTTTGAGTACCCACGCCTCGGGGTCTGGGTCGACTCCATACAGATATCGTTTTTGAATCTCTTCAAGCCCATACGTCGCGAGCAGCCAGTTCGTTTCTGAACTGTGTCCGTAGCAGCGAGTGAGAAACTCCACGCAGGGTACCAAAATGGTTTTTCCGCCCTCGGCTCTCATTTGGATGAGCCAACTCCCGCCCTGTCTTATTGAAAGGGAACTCAGATAAGACTCAAGCAATCCCGCCGACTCAGCAGTCACCCATTCCCACGTCCCAGGATTGAGGTTCACTACTGTCGGGTTCAGCGTTTCCATTTTTATCTCACCGATCAGCCTGCCGTTCTTCCACACGCTTCCCGGCCTCAGACTTCCCAAGTGAGAAATTGCGGCATCCATTTTCCTTATTGATCCTAATACGCCATCGGGGTGAACTGTCTTCAGAATCACCTCTGCCAGAGGAACGGTGTTAGGGGTCTGATTTTTTGCCAAGCCTCCGTGCCAACACACCACAAGTACGCCGCCTGCTGTTCCAAGCGGCTTACCAAAATGAAGGTTGCTTGACCCGATATCGGGCTTGCTTATAGTGCGAGGATCTAGCATGGATACGCTCGGGCCAGAGACAGACAAGGATGCTTTGTGACGCTCGGGAGATGGTCGGCTTGCACGAAGCATCGTTCGTTGTATCGGCGAATGTCGAGCTTCTTGAGCGGCGAGAGCAGAGGTATCTGCACTACGCGGACGTAAAGTTTTTCAAACCGCTGCTGGCCTCAATGTAATGGCGTTGGTGAGGGAAGCTTTCACACGTTCCCACTGATTATCCTGAAATATCCTGTCGACTATAATCAGGCGGTATGCCCCTGCTTAGACGGCTTTCATAAGCTTTTTACAGTTTGTATACCTTGCAAAAAGGCCCAGCCGGTACCCAAATGCCCGCACGGTTCGTTGTAGTCAAGGCATGCGAGACGAGTGGGATGCGTGGGTGCATGATCGAAACTGCAGATCGTCTGCCGTCGTCGCACACGACTACTGACAGTCACGTGTGGCGATGGTGCCTGAGCTCGAGTTGAGCGATCGATTTCTTCAGCCGCTGAGCATTGGCAGTCGAGCCAAGCAGATAGACTGTTTTTTGAAGTCCGTTGTAATCGCTCAAAGGGAGTACCACGACGGGACTTCCTCGTCGGAGCACAATGAGCGTCGGTTCATGATCCCGGCAGACGTCCTCCGCCACTTGCTTCAGCGTTTTCCACGCCTGCTTCATCGTTAGAACATGCATTATGAGCCCTGCAAGGCAATCCCATGGGGGGATGCGCAGCGCTACGGTTTCGCACCCCGGCCAAGTTCGTCATGTACGCTGTGTTGGTCGTACTTAATGCGATGACGACAGTATTGGCCGTCCGGGTTCCCGCGATTGGTTTTCCGATCAGCAGCCAAAGCGCCGTGTCTGCTCGGCTCGCGCAACCGCATGGCTGGCAGGCTGGGGAGTGCAGTGCTGCCAGATTTTTATGGTGAGGGTTATCGATCACGTTGCAAAAGTCAGAGGATGTTGGTTCCTGGCTGTATCCCCGGGCTTCACGAAATAACATTGTGGGTGGGCGTAAAGGGCTCGATCTCCATACGCCGTGACGATCTTGAACCAGAATTCCGCAGAGTTGCCAAGGATGCTGACGCTAACGTCTTCCAAGTCATAAGTAGCGAACAGGTAGTCGATTGAGGCTGTGGCTGCCGCGCGCCCAACCCCGAAACCACGTGCATTCGGGTGTACGTAAAGTTTATGGAGCTCGGCGCCATCCCCCATGAAGAGTAAGGTCGCAGTGGCCACCAACTGGCTATCAAGATAGAAATGCAGAGGCTCATTAGTGATGCCTGAGTAATACCCACTCTCCCTAAATGGTGCCTTTCCGCCGTCCTCAACAAGGGCCTCTGCTTGAGCGTATGCTTCGGCGTAGTGTGTTGCGTCGAAAGATCTGAGCTCTAAATTATTGGTCATTGGTGGCATCTAGATAATCGTAGAGTCATTTTGGGTACGGCTGGCCTCATATTGAAAGCCAGCCTCGTGTGGCGTTGCTGGTCAGGATTTTGAGTTTTGGCTGACGGTACAAAGCGCCAGAATTGTTTCAATCGAAAGCTTGTGGTGGAGAAGCTGCTTTGCGACCACGCTGGCGTCGGTGTAGCCCCCGGTGGTTGCCATAGACACCGCGTAAGCCCGAACTGCGTCTCGAAGATTCTTCAAGCCTGTCTTGTTGATGATTCTGATGTCCTTATGAGGGGACGCGGCGTGCTCAAACACAGTCTTGGGGTGAACCACGATGGGCGTCATGGTGCAGGTCTTGTCGTATTTCTCGTTGAACCAGACGATTGACCCGTTAAGTTGGTTGGTGTCGCCTTTTGAGATCTTTGGCGCTGAGACAGCACCGCTCTTACACTCGATAACGAAGTAATTGAGACCGCCGAGCGCCCAGAGGTTGTCAGGGCCGCGGCCAATCTCATCCTCAGGTCGCTGTGAGCCAAAGCCCAAAAAGCTTCCCAGCGCAGCCATTGCGGCTTCAAATCGCTTGGAACCTTCTTCACCCCATTCCAAGTCGTCAAGCAGCCCATTGACCCAGATCACGAGGTCATTACCCTCCAGGAACTGGTTCATGAACTCTATCGCCGCCTTAGCTTGACCGATGACCGGTGCGCTGAGCTTGGTATAGGTTGCACCAGCAATAGGCTTCAGCAGGCGCGAATTATGACCCAGAGCTGCTAGCTGGATCTCTTGGGCTCCAGCAGGGTTTGTGAGGTTTGTGTATTCGGCAAGTTGCTGCATTAGGTAACCCTTGAATTTGGGTTCTGCAGTACCGTTGACAGCCTTCTGGGCGTTCGCGGTAGCGACGTCATACCGATCGATTCTGACTGCGTCGAAAGCGGCCCGAAGCATGACCTGGTTGTCGTCAAGATGCCCTCCGATCACTGGGGCTGCATTCACGACCGCATTGCGTCCTGCCCGGACCCATTCGTCATCTTGCTTAAGGCACAAGTCCAATATGGGCTTCAGTTCGTCGATGGGTTTTCCTCGAATCTGGGCAGCGACCTCTTTACCCAGGGCGATCTGCGCACGCGTCGCTGAGGAAAACATTTCCTCAGCGTCAGGCTCATGAAGCCGTTGAGTCAGCCTTCCGCCGAGCAGGAGCACGACGCAATGGTCATCGCTTGATCTGACACCCCGCCCCATCCCTTGCTCGATGCGTTGGACCTGACGTACCAATTGTCGCTTCGTCCCGTCGAGCAACAGCATCTCAAGCCGCTCGCCCAAACCATAGACCTCGGGCAGGCCGTCAATCACGAGCAGCTCGCACGCTTCGCCTGGAAGGTCGATGCCGTCGTACTTGTTGATAAGCACTGTCAGACCGACATGGCCATCCTTCAGCTTCTCCACGCCATTTTGAATGCTGTCTTTGTCCAGAGTCTGGTCGGCCACATTGCCCCAAAACTCAGCTCGCGGCTTAGAAGGGACAATGACCACCACGTTCAAGTCCTCGGCAATTTCCGAGACCAGTTCTTTGATCTGCTCAGCGGTGTAATCAGGGTTGATTTCTTGTGGTGCGAGGATCATTCGATCCCCGATGTCACCGCCGCCTTTGGGTCTGATCGGCTGTGCGACCTCGGTTGCGTCTGCCTTGAAGTGATTGACCAGAATCGTGTCGTCGGCGAGTGTTGCCGTCATGTAAATGCGTCGCTTGGCCGAATCGAATGCTGGAATTCGGTCTATTGGTACGAAGCGCGGTGCAATTTCCAGTCGACCACCGCCGAAGACACATGTGCACAACGGGATGGAGTCACTCAGTAATGGCCAGTTCCACTCCAGCTCTTTGCTGCTGCGGTGAGCATGCAACAACGCGAGGACTTCATCCTCGTGGTCCTGCCATGCCCAGTACGGGACGGTCATCACAACAGACGTATCTTGCGCCTTCACGTCGAGCAGGCCCGACGGTGATTGCGTCTTCAAATCTTCCTCAAACAGCTCTAGCAGGCCGTCATACACCGGGCTGTCGACCTTCGACTTTATGCTGAACTGGTCGTGCACAACGCCCAGGCATGCATGGGCATCGTCAATCACAATGCATCCGATAGGGATCTTGCGTTCGCCAACGCCGAATACCGAACGGCCATTGAACAGCTTATGAACGTTGGCCACCAGAATGGCGCGACCGGCGATGAAGTCTGGATCTTTCTCATCATCAGTTGCTGCAATCCCCAGAGACCCTGCTTCTGCGAGAACCTGCGCCACTAGAAAACTGTCGGGGGTTATGTAGACCGCAGGCTTGATGTTTTCATTGAGCGAGCTTTGAAGACACAGAAGACCGACTACGGTCTTTCCACCACCGGTGTTCATCTTCAGCGTCAGGTCGCGAGCTGCTCTTCGCGCGAACCAAGCGTCTAGGATGTCAGATTGTTCATCCAGAGGGCGTCGGAACCGAGGATCTCGCTTCAACGTGGTGAATATTTTGCGCGGATCAATCTGCTTTGACGCCGTGCCGGCATTGAGTTTGTCGAAATTTAAAACCATGGCCCCTCCTTGGAATACTCATTTTGCCCAGTGAGTATCTATTCAGATGATCGCTGGATCTTGCTGGTTCGCCCTGAGCGTTATCCAGACTTAACCAAGGTTAGCAGCCTGTCAAAAAAGGGTGCGGCGACGAAGCGTCATCTCTGCTTCGGTCCGGCTGCTCTCGCGCTGAGGTTAAAGATATAGGCCTTGCTTATCAAAGTGGCCGCATCCCTTCGTAATTTCTCGACGAAAATGAGGCTTTGTGCGCCTGACATTTGAGTCGTATGATGCTGGCACATTGGATCCATTATTCTAAAGGAGGAGTGATGCAGTCTCAGCATTTAGGCTATCCCCCCTACATTCCCATCATCAAATGGCAGCCTGCCGAGCGACGAGCGCTTGATGAAATCGATGAAGAGATCATTGATGGGTTTTGTCCTTGCATCGAGGTTCGAAACGTTACACAGCATGCGTTGTTTCTCGCGGAGCTTCATCATGCTTGGGAAGGTGCTGCGCTGGTGGATTACGCGAATCCAAACGGGCGACTTACCAAGAACCGGTACAAGGAGTTCGATGCTTTCGTTTCTCTCATCGCAGAGAAGGGGTATCCAATCATCCCGGTAATCGACTCTCGAGACATGCTCGTGCTTCCTGATGCCGTGCTCACCCGGTTGTCCCAATTGAGTTCCTTTGTGGTCCGTCTTCGACTCCAGGATTTGGTATTGAACTCAGACAGCGTGGAGCAGGCCCAGAATGCGTTGAAGGTCTTCGGGCAGAAGAAAGTGAGGGGGCGTTTGTTAGTAGACCTGGGCACCAGTCCTTCTGAATGGCAAGCGCATGAAGTCGAGGCATTCATAGCCGGCCTTCGTGACATGAAGGGCTTTGGATACGAAACGATTCACCTTGCCTCTGGAGCCTATCCACCGGATCTGACGAATGTGCCGGCGAAGGCTGAGTTCGTGCGCCGTGATTGGGGGCTCTGGAACGCAATCAAAGACGCAGGGCCTGACTTGCTCCTGGGCTACTCAGATTACGGCATCCTCTCTCCAGCCTGGACCGAAGAGAAGATGAAGAAAATTGGGAAGAAAGCGACGTTGCGTTACACGCGTGACACGGACTGGTTAATTCTGCGCGCGGATGGGAAAACGCTCCAGGATTCGATTGACCTGTCTGTCATCATGGTGACCACCTATGCGGACAATTTTGAAGGGAAGAAATTTTCCCTAGGTGACAGGATCATTGCTGACCGAGCAGATTCCAGTGTTCCCAGTCACAAAAAACGGTCCCACTGGTATCACATTATGGAGGGGCTGATTCATCACATCGCGATGGTGGTCAAGAAGCAATACTGAACAAGTCTCGAGGTGCGTCTGGCAATGAGCCGCCGCGGCGGTAGAGGCATTTCCGAACGGCCTCTTTGAGCTCATCCAGTCCCATCAGCTCGGACAGCCGGACTTGAAGGTCATGCAGGTTCCTGCTCTTCAATCCTTTCACAAAGCCTATGGTTTCTAGGACGTGCAGGCACTCATCTCTCTTGAGGAGCGTCACAAGCACTTCAACCTCTTGGCGTTTGTTCGGTTTCGCTACTCGGAACTGCTTGAATGCACTGTCTTCGCTTTCCGGAACGAGCAGAATGCCCCACCAATCCGGCAGGATCGGCAAGGCTTTTTTCAGGTGGCGTTCTGTTGTCACAAGCGTCACGCGATCGAAGACGCGTGCGTATCTTGAGCCTTGACCCAAGAGCCGCTTGAGTGAGTCTCCTTCGCTCTTGATTTCATAGCAATGCAGGTCAGACACATCAACGACATCCGCCCTGATCTCGCCGTTACTCAATTTGAGCTCTTCAAGCAGCATGGTCGATGTGCTGCCGTGTGCACCATCCAGGTGCTGGGCCAATGCCCTTTTTATCTCCGCTTCGCGCATTGTCATGTCCTGATGCCGTTGTCCTATCGGACCGCTTCCGAGTGTAAACGAACCTGTTGGCATTGCCCGCATGATACGTACGTTTGAGAATCTATGCAATTATGCTAATTTATACGGATGAAATGCATAAAGCCTATTTCACAAATTCAATCCGAGCTCCGTCAGTTCTTTAGCCAGAATGGCTTCATGACAACGGTAAGCATCGCAAAAGCTAGCGGAATGAACCAATCCCAAGTTCATCGTAATCTCTATGGCAAACGGTGTCGTGTTACGCAAAGCCTGAAGATTCTATGCGATTATGCAAATCTGTCTGTTTATACCGCATCCAATGACCCCCGAGAGTCGGTCGTATTGATGGAAGCGCTGGGGGCAATTTGGGACGGCTCCGATAAGCATGCGAAGCGGCTGGCAAAGCTGTTGTTTGCTCATAGGGACGCTAATTTGTGAAGATGCAGCTTGTTCCAAAGACCGCCAGGAGGAGCCATGGATGAATCGTCGACCCCGGTGACGGTGAAGTCGGCATTCGATCGCCTCAAGGCTGTCGGGTACCCGCGCTCCTTCATCGAAAAACTGCTGCCCGATTGGTGGGACAACAGCCTCTTCAAAACCAGTGCTGGTGCACTTCAGTTTGCGCTGATTCTGAAGCAGCGATTGGGTCTGGATGCCAGTTTTGGTCCTGACGGGGATCTTCAGATCCAGGCCGAGCAGCGCAATGCAAGATTCAAGCGCCGCAGTGACACCAAAGAGATCGAGCTCACGATTGCCACTGGGTTGGGTGTGGCCATCGCAAAACTTGCTCTGTTCTGTGCATCAACGCCTTATCTACCAATCTCCTGCGATCCCCAAGCACTGCATGCCGAAGCTCTGGGTCTAAGCGGCAAGAGCTATCTCGATTTTGAAGGGTTGCTACAGCTCTGCTGGATGCGTGGCATTCCTGTGCTTTTCCTCAAAGAGCTTCCCCGTGCCACTAAACGCATGACGGGCATGGCATTGAGTATTGAGGGTCGGCCTGTCGTGGTGTTGGGCTTCAACCATTCGCAACATGCCCGCCAACTGTTTGTATTGGCACATGAGCTGGGTCATATCGCCCGTGAGCACCTGGGGCGCGATGGCGTTATCGTTGATGAGGAAATAGAAGACGTAAGAGACACGCTGGCCGAGACGGGTAGTCGGCGCAAGGATGCGGAGGAGCGTGAAGCTGATGCTTTTGCGTTGTCGCTGATCCGCAACGGACACCGTGATCCGATTGGAGCTATGGGTAGGTTGGCGTCCGCAGCATCAATCGCGGCAAAGGCGTCAGTGCTGGGGCGGGAGCTCAAAATCGATCCGGATCACTTGATCTTGTCGTATGCCAAGGAGCATAACGACTGGGCTAGGGCGAATCAGGCATTGATTTACAGCCCCTCGAAGATAGGTGCCATCGATCTGCTGTCTCGCTATTTCCATAGCGAGGTGGAATTGGACCGGCTGAGCCCCGAGAATCAGGAATATCTGCTGGCCGTACAGGGTTTCGGCGAATGACCGGACTTGTGTTGTTGGACAGCGACGCCGCCAGGAAGCTATGCCAGTACCAGCTGCTGCCGGAGCTCACCTTAGCTTTGGGCTGTGTGTTGAATGATTTCGCGATCCTTCCTCAACTGAAATTCCAGCTACGGTTGGCCACCCCGGACGCTGCGATCAAGAAGCTGGGGTCGGAGGCCGCATTTGCTCAAGCCAAAAATCTGATTGAGAACGCCCAAGTCGTCGAGATCCGGTTGGAATACCTGAACCGGCTGCTGGTTCTGAATCGCCCGGACATTGAATCCGGAGAGGCTGTGCTTTTTGCGGCTCTTGTGCAGCATCAAGACGCCCGCATGCTTAGCGGTGATAAGCGTGCATTCGTTGCGCTTTCGAAGATTGGAGGCGAGCCGCTGCTGGCGCCGATTTGGATTCGGTGCATTTGCCTGGAGGAGGCGATCTGGTTGATTCTTCACTCGGGACGCTTCGAAGAGATTTCGACCAAGGTGCGTGCTCGCCCTGATGTAGACAGTGCAATTTGTTCGTCTTTTGGTCGGTCAGCAGCTGCGTCCAAGACCTCAGTGATCAATGCGTTATCAAGCTATATGCACGACTTGGTAAAGGAGACCGGGGAAAGGTATGTGCCCTCGGTCGAGAAAGCTTCGGTGGCCCCTGCTGCTAAATTGCACTCCAATTGACCAACCTTTCGCATTCGACTTGAGGTGTCATGTGAAAGGGATTTGAACGATATGCCTACTGACTGCCCTAGTTCACCCTATTTACACTGGCAGAGACTCGTCAGAAGCGGACGGTAATCTCAAGAAATAAATGTGCTCCCTTTTCTCTGCAAGCTTCATTGATCTTGGGCTCGTGGGGGGATGAGCAACTGCTGGAATTGCTAAGCGCAGCGATCTGACGAAGATCAAGTCAGGCAACGACACCACTGTCTTACCGCGAGTGGACGAAGTGCGAACCCTCTCAGACAATTCCCTGGTACTACTCTGTCAGCCAAGGCAGTAATCCCGGGTGATAATCGTCGCATCGCTTGCGAGCCACTGAATAGGCGTAATCGACTTTTTCGTACGTGACCTCAGGTCCCACGGCTTCGAGGTCCTTCACTGTCTTCTCAATCGCAACACGAATTGAGTTGCTGACAGCGCGGTTGGCCAAGCAGCATAGACCTCGAAGCATAGTCTCAATGGCCTTTGGCGCTGTTGCCCATACAAGGTCTTCGGTCGGTTGAAGAAGCCAGCTGAAGTCCAGCTCTTCCCTAGGTCTTTCCAAAGGCTGTTTCCCCTCCATCAGGTACGCCACGTCCCTATCCCATTTTATGGAGTTCATACGACTTGCTAGTGCGTAACGCAGGGCATTTAGTGAGGGCATCGGAGCATCCCGATCGAGGACGATTACCAAGGAGTTCTCGACTGGCGAAGCATTTATCATCACCGCGTTTTCGTGGGTGTCAACAATGACGAACGGAGGTGCGCCACACAATCTGATAGGGACCCTTGCCGGGCATGGCGATACTGTATTGATGACCTGCGTGTTCGGACGATCGATATCCCGAAAAGGCCCACTGATTGTCCCTATGCTGCCTTCCAGCTTCAGCTCCTTACGCACGCGAACATCAGTGATCCAGTACCACCAGCCAGCGAGTTCAATCATCGAGTTTACGTGTGAGAAGTCTGCCAATCGGAATCCACGTGAGAGCCTGAGCGCCTGGCCGGTGTCGAATATCCTATTTCCGAAAATCTCCAGAGCACAATTGACGGATTCGCAATGAAATCCTATGTGATCAACACCACTCAGCTTGACCTGACTCTCGATATCAACGTCCCTTTCAACGACGTCGAAAACGATATCGGGCCCGTTCTCCAGCACCTCCATGTCTGAATCAGGTTTTTCGTCGAAGAAACGCTGTAGTTCCTTACGGAGGGAGCAGAGTTCGGCAAATGCTTTTGAATCCTTTTGTCTGGCCTGCTGTTGAGCAATCTCAAGGAAAAAGACCCTCTCCAACTCGTCCATGACGAAGAGTTCGGACGTTTTATGGTTCGCACTAGGCATATTCTTTTCGCCCTGAAAATCGGAATTCCCATTTTGGGGTGGTTACAGAATGTGCCCGACTTGTAAGGTCTTCTCAACCGGGGCAATTGCGCGACCGGTACCGGACCACGACTAGGAGGTGATCCATGGCAATCCATTCCCCGTTCTACCGCGAGCTGAATCTGGCTCGTGTACAAACCTTGCTCGAACGCGATTACAGCTATGACACGATTGTCCGGGTAATCCGCGACGAGACTGGGGTAACCATGACCCCAACCAAGCTGCGCCACTACATTGAGGTCAATGAGCTTGCTGCAAAACAGATGCTCGTGAGCAGCAAGGCGATGCGATCTCTGGATCTGCAAGGTGAGCCTCAGGAATCGTGAGGGGTGTTCCGTAAGCTCGGTGTTCACTAGTGAATACCTTGGGGGTGCCGCTCCGGCCGCGCGCTTTGGCTGCGTGCAGGTGTCCCCAGTTCTTTCAACCGTCACCGCCCCGGCAAGCAACACATGTGTTTGAAATCGTAAGAACCCAGTAGGCATCGGAAAGGAGGCTTACTGCTCGGGGCGAAAGCGGCCTTAGGTTTTCGTATCCGCATCACGGAGTGCGCTAAGCACCAACATGCCGGCAACCAGTTCGATACTCAATAAATCGCCCGGTACCACCTTCATGTACTCGATAACGTCCTGAGGCAGGTCTATGATGAGATCCCCGCTGCCATCACCTGGATCTTGGCATATTACAGTCCTTTTCAAGGACTCACTCATGAGCGCCATCTCCACTCTAGACTGAATTGCCTAGGAGATATCCTACGCCGACGGATGCGCGACCGTCAGCTTTCGTCGTCAGCCGCCAGTCTGAGACTCTCCTCAAATGAGGTGATCCAATTGGGCGTTTACACGCCGCTTGGGAAGGGTATGTTGAAGCGATTTAATGGAGCGATAGGACTGACGTCATGGATACCCAGCAGAGGCTGCTTCAGTGGAGTGCTTTGTTTCAGATTTCGGACGGCAAATTGGTCTGCCGCGGTTGTTTGGTAGGACAGAGCTTGATGGATGTGGAACAGGCGTTTCCACACGCCGAGCAGTGCCAAAGTCATCATCCGGAAATCCGGTTCCCATGGATAGCGCTCCACGAAATGCTTGATAGCGTTAGAGGCTAGATGATTTCCTGACTCTCGAAGTTTTCAGTTGCAGTGGCGGTTGCTCTCAAAGAATCATGGGAATGGGAGACCGCTTCGGGTTTCAGCCACTCGGAGCATGAAATCTGTCCGTCAAATCCGATACAAATGGCTGGTCCAGTGAATGCGATAAAGCCCTAGCAACAAACTAGAAACGCTCTAAACGATTTGGCCGGGGGAGGGTGCGCATCGCCGCATAGCTCGATCTGCTGATCTGAAAGGCTTTGGTAACCTGTACCCCGATCGGCGATAGAGAAAGCGAGGCTTGCTCCCCCGCGCTCGACCTTGGGGGGCGGAAGAGATTAGATCTGCTGAGATGCTGGAGTATCTGGCACTCAAACCCGGCATCGGAGGTGCTTTGAGTAGCCCAATGGAGAATGCCATCGCCGCATTACGCCACGCCCGGCAGGCCGTATTTTCCACCGGCGCTGGCATCTCTGCCTCCAGCGGTATCCCCACGTTCCTGGAAAAGTTGACCGGTCTTTGGGAGAGCTATGATCCTTAAGCGTTGGAAACGGCCAAAGCCTTCCGACAGAACCCTCCCTTAGTTTGGGGGGTGGTACCTCTGGCGACGGCATCAAGTCAGCAGGGCGTTACCGAACGCGACGCATGATGCGATTGTTCAATTGGCGGGGTCACATCGAACGGTGACTGTAGTTACCCAAAACATTGATGATCTTCATGACCGAGCAGGTTCCGCTGAGGTGATTCATCTGCATAGGGGGCTGCACAAGCGAAAGTGCTTTGCCTGCCATCGCCTTGGTTCACTTGATCCGGCGCAACTGGTGGCTTCCAGTGAGGGACAGTTGATCAAGCCTCCCCGATACAAACGTTGCAACGGCGAACTCCGGCCGGCGCGGTCTGGTTTGGTGAAATGCTGCCGGCGGATGCATGGCGAAGGGCAATGGCAGCTATCAGATCGTGCGATCTTTTGATTTCGGTCGGAGCCTCGGGAGTGGTTCAGCCTGCGGCGAGCATCCCAGCAACCGCACGTCGTGCAGGAGCTGCAATTGTTCACGTCAACAAGGATCCGGTGAACCTGGCAGAGCAGAGCGATATCTCACCTGATTGGTGATGCGACGGCGCTGATTCCGACGCTGGTAGCGTTAGCAGCAGCATAGTAAAAATGACGTCTTCGCGCGGACTGCTCTACGATTTGCCGTTGAAGGGAGGAAACTCCAAGTGCTCATCTAGATGCATTTGCAGCAGCGCTGCTTCGATTTGCCTCGATGTGTCCTTGTCCTCCACGACGGCCCAGCGAAAGGTAATGTTGTGCCCAAGATCCAATAACCTATCGGCTTTTGATCTGATCAGCCGACCATGCGGACCTGATGGGTAGCGATAACTGTAAAGACGCGATCCATCCGAGTCGCCTCCCAGCTGACCTGTTTGGCCAATGTAAAGCACCTGGCTGCTGCCCAACAGGCGTGGAAATCTCTCTCCAAGTATTAGTGCGTACACGGCAGGCGCAGATGAAAAGTGTCGGCGATCGCGCAGGGCGTCCCCCCACGGTGACGTATATGGAAGAGTGGAGATGATGTGCCGAGTGGTTGCCATGGAAGACGTGATACGGGGGTTGGACGGAGTAGGAATATCGCAGTTTGGCACCAGCCTTTCAATGCTGCGCCCGGTGAGGCAAGTGTGAGCCTCTGAGTTGCTGCTTCTCCGTTAGATCCAGGCAGGATCATCAGCGAAAGGGGGGCGGGGCGTAAGCGCCGCGTCCTCCTCGAGAAAATTCAATACTGCCCATCAACTGACAGCCGCTGCTCCTTGGAACGCATCCACATTTGGAGCTTCTTCGTCGCTTGCCAACAGGTTCCAAGTAAACGAGTTGTAGACGTGGAACGAAGGCAACGAGCTCTTGATCTGCCCATCGTCAAACCAATGATGTGCGATCCCTGGAAACATATTGGGGTCAACAGGGTGCTTGGCGTTGGGATTATGAAACATGGAGAGCCCTTCGGCCCAAGTCTCGGTCACGGAACCTTGCTCTATCGTGACGAGAAACGGATCGGGTATCGCCGCGTTGGGGGCGTGACAATGTTTCGTTCCCCACCTGACGATGAGCTGATCGGTACGGCCGAACCCTGCGAGCCGCCCCATGCGGTTGAACTTTGAGATCGTTCCGGACGCCGAGAACAGCACCGCGCTCACATTTTCGGCCCCAGGCTGAAAGAAATAGCCTGATGGGATCGTTTTGCCCTGGTACTCATGAGTCTCGATTTTTTGAGGCTCGATTACCAACTGGTTCTTGTCGTCGAAGCTGGCGTCATGGCTAATGGCGTAGAGATATTCCACCAGCGCGGGGGAAGACCAGGTCATCGATTGGTCTTCGTGAAAGTCAGCGATCGCAAAAACAAGCGAGTGCCCCTGGACATGCTCAAGGTCCCAGTATTTGGTTTTACGATTAAGTTTCGAGTATAGGGCGCTGCCGAAGCGAATCGGAGCGCGTGTCTTCAGCAGCTCCCTCACCTCTTCCACCGATCGCATCGAGGGCAAATCCTCCGTTGGTTTAGGAGGCGGCTCATCACGCGGGGAGGGGCCTACGGTGACTGCTTCAATGAAAACCTTGATCCTGCCATCGGTTACTTCAAAGTCTGGTGCTTCGTGTTCTTTGTTTACAAACAGGCCGAGCTCGAGAAGCGCAGCGTACAGGTACAGCTCCCAAATTCGTGAATCAAACGCAGTAGTTTGGAATTGCTCAACGAAATTGCCGTCAACGTCGACGAAGTGGCGCATCATTTCTTCCATGATGCCACGTGCTGGCAGCCAATGAGGCTGGTGCTTGAGCACTTGGAATGCACGGTGCAGCTTTTCTTCTGGCAGGTTGGTTTCAAACAGGTCGACGCCTGCCTTGTTTGCATGCTCGTCGCCTTGCGGAAATACAGTTTTTCCGCTCGCGATAAGCTTCCTGAATGAGGCAAACAACGCATGCCGTGCGCTTGTTTTGTTCATGCCGAACTCCACCTCGATCCCGCGGAAACGACCCTTAACGTCTCTACCGAGAATCACGAACCCGTGGTCGCGATCTGACCGATCCTGGATCAGTACACCGATCAAGTTTTCTGCCAGGTCAGAAAAGAATTCGAGCTCCAGACCTATGTACTTGGCGTTCGGCGAGCGTGTCCATGCGATGAAGGCGTTGTACCGCTCCGATGTCAGCTTGACGACCCCGCTTTCATCAAACAAAGCTGCTATTCGCTGAGCTCTAGTGCCGCGTCTCTTTGCTTCACCCATATGTTGCCCTCCCTATCCCTGTAAGCCGTATGTCGTTGTGTACTTAGCAAAACGACGGAAGCGGCGTTGGCCGTGAAAAAAAGATTCTTGCGACGGTGCAGGCTTGAACTCGTGCATCTGGGCGTCCGGCCAACCGATGCCGAGCCATCAAGAAACGCGGCCTCACATTTTCTAGACTCGACGAATGGGGAGCCCAACGATTTTTAGAGCCTGAATTTTTTCCGACCATTTCAGAGAATGAGATTGCCAAGCGAGATAGCTCCTGACTTGTGGTGTTGGTTCGCTGATGAATTATCCTGCTCTTGACAGGCGCGAAATCGGTGACTAAACCTCTTCATGGTCACCCATTCTGCTGTAGGAGGATCTTTTACCATGAGCTAAATCACAAGGAATAGTCCGATGAAAGGCGATGCTACGGCAGCTCAAAGAGACAATAACACCCCCTCTGAAGTTATCGTGAATACGCAGGCACGTGTTCCAAACTTCGATCCCACGCTGGGTATTTCCGTTACTCTTGATCCGCTAATAGGAACTTGTACTAATAAGCTAGTTACGATTGGGGATTCCATATCGTCGGGCTTTCAAAGCGGTGCCATACACAATACCCGAATCAGTTGGCCGAAAATTGTCGCAGCCGAGGTCGGTTGTGATATAGGATTTCGATTTCCACTGTTCGACGGATATGGTGGGATCCCGTTGAATATCGAATATCTTCTGCGCGCTTTAGAGCATAAGTTTGGCGCTGAAATCAGCTGGTGGGAATTGCCCGCTGCAGCGTTCGAACTGCGGCATCAGATGGCGTTGATCGAAGATTACTGGGAGCGTGGTGCCGGTGCCAAGCCGAAAGTCACCAGTGCGATCATGCATAACCTTTCGGTTTATGGATGGGATATACGAGATGCCTTGTCTCGGACCGCAACAAATTTGAACGCAGCAATGACCGCGCCGAAGGACGATATTTTCTCCCAAGTTGTCGAGAATGCCAACATCAGGGCAGCTCTCGGAGTTTATTCATCAATGGGTGTCGACGATACGTTGCTAGATGCTGCAAGAAAACTGGGTGAGCAGGGAGCGTTAGACGGCGGCGACGGGAACACAGATGCCCCTGGCATCGAGACATTGGTCATTTTCCTCGGGGCAAATAATGTACTTGGGTCTGTCACACGCCTTAAAGTTAGTTGGAGCGACACGAACTACAATAAGATTGGCAAGGATAAAGACAGTTATACGGTCTGGCGTCCAAGCCACTTTGAATCAGAATACTTGCTCCTGGTAGAAGAGCTGAAAGAAATCAAAGCCAGGCATGTCATCTTGGTAAATGTCCCCCACGTGACCATCGCACCTGTTGCACGTGGTGTTGCGCAGAAAGTTGATCCTAAGTCACGTTACTTTCCATTTTATACCCGTCCCTGGGTTAGCGATTCGCAGTTCAGTGCGAGCGAAGATCCCCATATCACCGAGAATCAGGCGCGAGCCATCGACAGTGCGATTGATCAATACAATGAGGTGATCGCAGGCATCGTGAAAGAGCGTCGGGAAGCCGGCGAAGATTGGTATGTTTTGGATATTGCAGGGATGATGGATCGAGTAGCCGCTCGACGTTATATAAATGATATCTCTGCCCGTCCGGCGTGGTGGACAGAATACGAGCTCCCAGCTGCGCTAAAAAATCTGAATCCCAAGCCTGACTCTCGTTTCTTTTCATCAAACCCGAACGGGCGCATCCAGGGTGGATTGTTCAGCCTGGACGGTATTCATCCGACGACAATCGCGTATGGACTCATTGCCCAGGAAGTCATCAACATCATGCAGTTGGCCAAAGTCCAGTTTTATCACAGCGATGGAGTGACCCCTCGACAAGGCCCTGTACAGGTAGATTTCGATCGCCTGATCAGGCAGGACTCGCTGATCTCTCAACCCCCAGCCACTCTATCCAGCGATCTGAAAACCATCGGATGGCTGGACGAAACCGGTGATTTCTTTGGCAAGTTGAATCCATTCAGTTAGTGGACAGTAATATGGATGAGCCCGTTCTTTCCCCGCCATTCGGGGCTTCGCATTTATTGTCACGGTGCAGCATTTCATCCCGTGATAAGTGGGGGAGGACGGGCGTGATGCTGACAGAGGGGGGACGGTACTACTTCCGAGCTGTCGGTATGTGGCGGGATGCCTGGATACCCTGCGATGCCACTGGATATGACAAATGCTATCTCACTCCGGTCAGGCGATATTTGCGTTGCACGGACCCGGATGCACGTTGGTTCACACTCATTGGCGCTGTTGAAGCGTCATCGGCCTCTCTATTCGTAATAGGCGATGGGGCTCGTTGGCCTGAAGGTTGGGTCGCACCGACGGACGGGCAACTGACTGCATTCGCCAACGATATCGCCGGTTTTTACTGGAATAACTTCCATTCGATCGCGCTCGAAGTCTGGCAATAGGTTTCAGGGAAGGGCAGACGGCGACCGTGAGTATCCGCGAGAGAGGCTCAGGATGAGTTGCGCCGATTGGCTACTAATCCTTTTGATTATCAGCGTTCCTGCTTACTGCTCGGGCGAGCAAGATCGGTCCCCGCAAGATGTTGCGGAGCCGAGAATTCAATTTTTAGGCGTTGGCGGTTGGCTACTTTATTGGCAAGGCGAAGGCTTATTGATAGCGCCCTCTTTCAGCAATCCTGCACTCCTGGGCGTTGAGGGGTATCCCCCTCTTTGGGTGGAACCCAACAAGAGTCGGATCGATCAGTACATGCCATACGCGCAAGATGTCACGCTGCTTTTAGTCGGGCACGGACATTACGACCATTTATTGGATGTCCCTTGGGTCATGAGCAAGCATACGCCGCGTGCAAAACTTTATGGTTCCAATTCGGTGGCGCACATGCTGAAGGCGATGACCGCTCGGCCAGCGAACGGACAGTGGACTTGGGTAGACTCGGGCCGGGTGTTCAGTGTTCAGGAGTGCATGGCCAAGATTCGGCGCAACGGTGGGGATTCGAGCTCAACGCTGCCTGGGGAGTGGGTGTATTCCAGTGGCGGAAAGATCAGGGTCATGCCGATAGAAAGTGAGCATGCAGGCCATATTTTTGGCATTGATCTCGTGCCGGGTGAATACACGAAGGATCTGGAGAAAGTCCCCACTTCCGTATTTGGATGGAAACCTGGTCAGCCCTTGGCGTGGTTGATTGATCTGTTCAACGAGAAGGGGGAGTTGGCGTATCGTATCCATTATCAGGACAGTGCCTCAACCCCTCCCTATGGGTTACCGCCAGGTTTGCAAGACGGGAAGGCAATCGATGTCGAAATCCTCAGTGTGGCATCATGGCAGCAGGTCGAACACTATCCTGATAGGCTGTTGCGATTGACTCAACCGCGGCTCGTGCTGTTAGGGCACTGGGAGAACTTTTTTGGGAATGATCCCTATAAACCCACCCCTCTGCGTTGGCAAAACGAAGCTGCGATGGTCCAGGCTGTTCGCGATAATATCCCCGCTGGTACGGTGATTCGCATGCCGAATCCTTTCGCTCAAATAGCGCTCCCGAAGGCACAACTAGGTTTTGGTAACAACGAATCGTCCAAGGTATCTGGATGTGTCAAAGGTTTGCTGGATTCTAGTTCCCCCTGATGAGAGGGCCTTGGTCCCCCCATATTTTCGACGTCTCCGCTACTGCGGTGGGACGTGCTCTCTAGTTTTTCTGTGAGTAAAGGAGTCCTCATGACCGATTCAAATCAGCAACTGCCAACCCAGGCTCCGCCACTGGCAGAAGGAAATTGCGCGACGGGTGACCAGCCGACATCAAAGCCCACAATCACCTCTGTTCAGTTTGACATTGCTCAAGGCAATAGTTACCGGATGGAGTTGGGTAAGACGATGCTCGCAATCGCGACAGGGCTGCTTGCATTTACTATCGCGTTCCCGCCGACTCTCACAAAAATCACGTTCATTGAATCGATGCAAATCGCCTGGATTTGTCTCGCATTGTCGATCATAGGTGGCTTGGTGAATATGTACGGGTGGGAGAAGTTTTACCTGACTTATCGTCTCGACTATCGCGAGCGTGGCTCGCTCGGGAAAGCTAAACGTAAACGCATAACGCGCTGGAGAGTCTGGGGACGGGGAGTTCAGTTTACGGGTCTGTTCATCGGAGTCATAGGTATCGGAATTTTTGCCTATTGCAATCTTCCCAACATCAAATTGGCTGTGTGACTATGTCCGCTAAATGGCAACAGCGCAGAAGTCGCGAATTAAACGAAACAGGAAAGCGCAAGACCGAGAAGCGCGCCTTTGCTATCGCGAACAGTAAGGCTATCGAAGGTGTCGTCAAGGATTTCGGCCCCGACCCGGGCTCACGAGCGGGAGGGGGTGTTCGTGTGGTCTTCAATATGTCCAACGAATACATCCCCACGTTTTGCGCCGCTGCTTCAGGCGGTTATAAGAACTCCTACGATCTAGGTAAAACGAGGCGCCTCGGTGACAGCAATCCCGAGCCCAAGCGGCGCGAGCTCGTGGACGATGTGCTTACGAAAGTTACCGGGATCCCTGCGGAAAAAATTTACTTCGGGGCCGTGGAAGTCAACGGCAGCGGAGTGCGTTTTTATGGCGACTATTGTCTTGTGTTGAAAGATGCACCTGATGATCCGTGGATCCTTGATCGAAATTCGTATGACATCGCGCGAGCCCCGCTCGCTTGGCGCGGATCGCTAGATCCGAAACAGATGATAAAAAGCGCAGAATCGATTTCAGGAAAGTGGAAGGCTGACTTGGGTCATATTCTGGTGGTGAAGACCTTCTCCAGCATTCGGGTCAACAGCCGCCGGCTGACAGTGGGGCAAATATCGAACGCAGTACTCAATGATGAAGACTATGTTGAAGTGCTGCGCAGTTGCAGCTTCACCGCAAATGATATTGCTGAGGTTCGAACATCTGCAACAGACGCTGCCCGCGAAGGCGCAATCGCAGATCGCTCCCTGCACGGCCCAGTTCCCAGCGCTCATGAATTGCTCTG
The DNA here is from genome assembly GCF_057834665.1 of Pseudomonas sp. GL_135. Taxonomy (NCBI): domain Bacteria; kingdom Pseudomonadati; phylum Pseudomonadota; class Gammaproteobacteria; order Pseudomonadales; family Pseudomonadaceae; genus Pseudomonas; species Pseudomonas sp. GL_135. The sequence goes on along the minus strand of NZ_CM174408.1, from coordinate 5,449,126 downwards.
GCGGCGTCGCCGTCTGGAAGCAGAGCAAGCGATGCGGGACGAAGGATTGACGGTACGGGTCGTGACTGCTTCGGGGAGAATCCGATAATGGCCAATGCCTGGTATATCGACACGATGGACGCCCTCGCCGGTTTTGCCTTCGCCAGCTATAGGGGTGAAGACCTCGGTAGTGATGTGGCCTTTTCAGAAAGTGCGGACACTTACTTCATTGAAGCCCCTCATTTCGCCGCCGAACGTGTCAGTTCACGCGCGATTGCGTTTGGAGCGTCTCGTGGGCGGTTTCAAACCGGGTTATATGAAGGAGAGGGAGAAGTCGCGTTCCCATCGCTGAGCGCTGTGTGCGAGTTTATCCGTCGCTGTTACGGCAGCGGTGGTGGATCGGATGAGGGCCCGGGTGGGCTTGCCCCGTTAGAACCGTCACCGGATCAACCTCAACTTCCTCCGGAACTGGCGGGCCTAGGTGAATTCCCTCGGGAATCAGCTCAGGTTGATCCAGTGGACGTTTTGCAAGCGGCATTCTCTTCCTTTAAAGAGCGAGTACAGTCCCAGAATGACGGGGTCGCTTCCGGCAAGCCGTTTTCATTCCTTGAGAAGATTCCTTCGACGCTAATTGATGCAAAGAGCTCTGCACAGCGCCTTGCACGGGCTGCATTGAGGCTCATTGTTGAGACGTTACGGTATTCCGAGGCTACCTCGCCAGCAGAGCGATTGATTGCTGATCAGTCAGGAAGGAGACTCTACGCTTGTATTTCTCGTATGGGGCTCTGGATTCACATACGTGAATTGATCGAGAAGGATGCCCACGCTCGGAACGTGGCTTTGGCGGCTATAAGGCAATCTCCGCTAGCTGATCTGTATGAGGAGCTAAAATATGATTTCGATGATCGGTCTGAATCAACTGTAGTCATTTTTCTCGAAATCTGGCTCCAAGGTGGGGGGGCAGGGCGCCGCCTATACGAAGCAGCCTTGTGGTTACAACGCTATGGACGTCTTGGTCTGCGAGATGTTTCAAATTTGGTGATCCCGGTTGGTCCGTCGTTTGACCGCTTCGCAGATCTTTCCCATATCCCGGTACCTGTCGGCTTTCTACCTCAGCAATACAGGCCTGGTGGTACGGTCCCTACTATTCGCAACCTGATAGCATTCGCCTGCAACTCGCCTACCATTATCGATACAACTTATCGCGGAGAAGTGTGTGAGACGTTGTTATTCAGCGCTTGCTACTTGACGTCACTTTTTCGGGACAGTATTCCAATCGGTGACGTCTCGTACTGGCGACCCTGGGGGCTGGCAATCGGCGAGGTTGAGTTGATGGAGGTCAGTGAAATGGTTGCTTCAGCAATGGCCTGGCTGGCCAACAGTTTCCCTTCCGGCGCATTCACTCATGAGCTTGAAAAAATCATAGCAAACACAGCTTCGTTGCGAAGGAATCCTCAGCCCGGGCCTTCCATTGGGGGGGCGGATCTTCGGTAGCGTGCGATCGTTATGCCTACCTGATCCAAGTTTGGCCCTTAAGCCTATGCATCGCTTTCCACGTTAAAGCAGGGTGTGCGGAAGGCTGATTCAACGTTAGCGCTCCATAAACCCCATCTAGTCAAAGATGGGCAGCGCATTTAGGCATGCACTCTAGGTGTGCAGTTCCACGGCAGAAAGGCTTCGTAATCTTCAACCAATGTCGCCAGTGGCTGTCGCTCTAATGTGTGGCGAAGCCACGCATAGGGTTCTTGGCCGTTGACCTTGGCGGTCTCGACCAAGCTGTACAGTTGAGCGCTCGCCGTTGGGTGAAAGAGTCTTCCCAAAGAGCTTGGGTGGTTACTGCTCAATCACTGCCTGCCTCGCCTCACTTTACCCGAGAGGCTAAGGAAAGAATGGACCGGGTCCGCGGCTATCACCTTGGTTGGAAAGCCCCATTTTTATTGGAGGAGCAGCTCTCCTATTATATTCCTAATTACGCTGGGGGCTTCATGGAAACCATATTTAGACGCATGTGCTTGGTCAGTGTTATGCCCCAAGTAACTACCATAGTAAGCAAAGTAATAGTTTCCTATCTTCACGGTCTTTGGCTCTGAGCCGCAAAGCAATGAGTGAAGCTTCAGCAGTTGAGCTCTAGTAAAGTAAAAGGGTAGTGGTCTACTTGGGTCAATATCATAGGTTAGTTCAAGCTTTATACGGGGCATAATTCATGGACTCAGCTATTGCAGGAGATTATCACAGGGCAACACGTTGTCTCTCCAGTTGTTGATCTCGCACTAGCTACCGGCCTATGAGTTTATGCGATTTTAGTCCTTTTCTGACTTGGCGTTGCCCTATAACCATTCAGCCCAAAGTCAGACATGCTATCGCCTCACGAAGTAGAAGTTGGGATCAGCGACATTGTGGCAGATGACCCAATTCTGCATCAGCGGCAAAGCCAGACGCTTTTTATGACCTCATATGCTCCCTATTCTCGCGGAAGAATTGCTACATTCTGGGCGGTGCTGATGAGGCTGTTCAAGATATCAGTGCCATCAAAAAAACCGGACTAAGCCCACTTCTTCGTATCTGCATTGATCAGCAGCGGGGCGACAGCTCGTCACCTGCTACGCGCTTGACTGACTTTCCGGCGAAGGCGGAACCTTCAACCTGACTAAATGCGTCAATGGCAGCTGCGTCAAAAAAGCAGCGGTATTTGGGCGACTTGTGCAGGCGCGTCAATTTCGCTTTTGCTTGTTCTTTAACTTTGCTGTTGACTTCAGTTGTCATTTCAAGATCTCTCGTCGCCGTCGAAATCATAGTCCTAGGTGAGATCGTAAGCAAGACCGACGCCTTGGTGATATGTGGAGCCTTCCCGCAGGGACGCCTCTCTGACTTCAGAGTATGGGATCGTCAATTACAACGTCGTTCAGCCAGCAGCATGCCATGGTTTTGAACTGCACCGGGACCCAACACCGCCGCGTACTCGGGTAAGAAGCGTGTGGTGTGGGCTGCGCTGGATATAGAGCACAAAAATATTCTCGCGACTGTCCTTGGGCGGTGCCCAGCACATATCGTTTAAGGCGAGCTCCTCTGAAGAGACGGGCTGCTATCCGCGCACCCCCATCTCCATCGGCCTTGGTACGCATAGGGGCACATAAGGTTATTTGGCTTCTTCTCCCGCCGCTGGAACTTCGAACATCGCGCATGCGATGAGGTGGTCATCACGCCAGCCTCGGGTTCATTTAGAGCACATCTCGGTCGGTGGTCGCCCTCCGGTACCTGTAGAATACAGCCGCGCGTTGCTCATTTTGTGTCTTGAAGACTCGACCCTCAAACCGGACAACTAGCCCAGATCTAGAATCGCTCACCCCCAGGTTGATAGGGGTAGGGCGAAGCGGCAGCCAGCTTTGTTTCGATCTGAGTACCAGTCCTGTCCGTTTCTGCGCTTTTATCAAACCGGGGTGTTTTGGAAGAATGCACGTCAGCATTTGTACTAACTGCCCGTCTCGGGATTGGATTTTGTCGGGCTGGCGGTAGTACTCAGGACAAAACACAGACGTGTTTGATCTCTACCACCCAGGAAACAAGCAATGGCCAAGGTCTCTGACGTAATCGTACAAAGCCTGGAGAACGAAGGGCTGAAATGCGTTTTCGGTATTCCTGGGGAAGAGAATCTCGACTTTTAGAGTGCCTGCGAAAATCGCTGATCCAGCGTTTACTCACGCGGCATGAGCAGTCCACGGGATTCATGGCTGCAACCTATGGGCGCTTGACCGGAAAACCAGAGTTAGCCTTTCGACCTTAGGTCCGGGCGCGACGAATAGTTGTATGTCGCCAACTGTTGCCAAGGAGAGCTAAACTCAAGAAGTTGCCTCAGCAGCGCTGGGCAGGCGCGGCCAATGAGGCCTTGATGGTCACTATTGAGGAGGCGGGGCCCGGGTGAAGGGGCGTCGTAAGGTTATAACCGGCAAGTGGTGGCTTCAATAGCATTTCATCAAAGAGGCTCGGGCTGTCTTGGCTTCGAAGCCGGGACTGGGGACGCTTTTTGGAAGTTGCAGTCAGAGCGACGCCTGAAGAGTTACTGGGGTACTCGCTGGGAGCCGTAGAAGCGGAGCCAACGATCTCGCTCGCCGCAGCTTGGCAAAAAATTCGCCCTGCCCCGTGCTGTCTGACCTAACCAGTGGAAAGGTGCTTACGATGTCCGATCTCCAGAAGTTCCACAAAGTGTTCCATCCTCGCGTTGGATGCTTAAGCATCGAGCACCGATATTTCGCCCAAAGGCGTGAGCTGGTTCTAAATGAGGCCGAGCGGGTGCTAGGGGCAAAAAAAGCCGCAGACCAATGGTTTGTTCATCCTGCTCTTGCGCTCAATTATCAGCCACCGTGTCTCCTGCTATTGACCTCCCAAGGATATCGGCAGGTACTGGATCTGTTAGTCCAAATTGAATACGGCGTTTACGTATAATCCGTAGACATTAATTGCCGAATCATCTCTGCCTTTTTCGTGAGCTACATATGCCTACAAGAGCGCTGGTCGCTCCACAGTTACCTTTCTATAGGCACGCGAAACCGATTGTTTGCTGACCAATCCCAGCTTCGGCAGCGCTTCGGCTTTGGGTGAGCATCTCGTTGATTCGATGCGTAACCTAATCCGCTTGATATTTGAAGCCCGGCACGACGATGCTCGTAGTAGCTTTCCAAGGTGCTTGAGAAGCAAGCGCGTATCCAAACTGTTAAGTTTCTCCTTGAGCTGTCCCGAGATTCATCGCTGCCCGAACGGATACGACGTAATGCCAAATTTCTCATACGTCACTATCCAGATCAGTTCCAGGTGCTGCTGGCGGGACGTATTGAAGAAGGTTCAGACCCTTTAATATCGCCAATGGAACCAGTGTTCACAAGAGTTAAATCTTGGTCCTCGCAAAGCCCGTTGGGCATCTAGGATGTAAGAGCTGGTTCCGGGGTCACCACGCAGCGGAAATGCGCCGCTGCGCTCATGAGCATAACCCAAGCGACCAAGCTTAATGAATATCACCCATGTGGTTATCTCAAGGATGTGCTGACGCGCGTGCCGCAGCAGCGCGCCAGTATAGTGGAAGAGTTTTGTCGCATAACGGGTTACTGTGCGCGATCTATAACGCAAGTTCGCTTAACCTTTAGCGCGGACTTAAACCTAATTTTTATTAGCGCCACTTATGAAAAATTTCGAACTAGCATCTTCAGTTCATCAAAGCTCAAAGCAGACACGGCGATCGCACCTGGCAACCCGACCTCACATTTATAGGTCGAAAGGCGCTTACACAACTCATGCAGCTGATTTACGGCTTCGACTCCTGTGTAATTAATTGCGCGCCTTCTTAAAACTTTATTTCTAAAAGCGCGCACACCGGACATGTCAAATCCAGCGTGATGCTCTGCCAAAAGTGACACAATTGACCACGCGGCATCAGTAGCTAGTTCAAACTCTTCATCCGCGTACCGCCTGTGCAAGTTGGACAAAGCGCTTACCAAACCAGTCAAACTAAATAGAGCATCGGGAATATCAAGCTGTGTAGAATTTGAGTCGTCAGAAAGTGCAAATAAAACTAAAACTGCGCTTTCTACAATGCACCTGCATTCCCCTTCGCATACAGACCACTCCCTATAAAATCCACGTTCATTTGATGGATTTTCTGCCCCCCGGAACAAGCTAACAGAATCTTCCACGCTGCCTTCCATTCGATAGAACTTCGCTAGCTTTGTTCGTGAACGATGATTTTCGGGATCCGCGTTTAGAACGGCCTCACAAAGAGCGATAGCCAGCCTAGATTTTCCCTTTTCATAAAGTGCATCGGCCATTTTAAAGCGCCAAAAATCAAAGTTTGACACTCTCTCATTTTTTGAGCGTTCGACTTCAGATATAACAAGATCAATAAAAATATTACTTATATCAACATCAAACTTTGTCTCTAACACCTCAACTATAGCTTTTGCAATATATTTGTGGCGTGTAAATACAACGGTCGACGTTGTAGTGGCTGCGGCTTCTTGGCCTAACGGGTTTATGACGTATTTTTGTAGTCTAGCGACAGTTAGCCCCATAACCGATGCCAGAACTTCAAGGGATAACTTATCAAAATCTTCTGCGTGCATGGCCGCGATATAGCCTAACGCATCACGAAGAGACTTAGAGTTTTCAACAGTATGGTCGCTGAGCCTAGAAAGCATTGCTTCCGCATGAGAAAGAAGATCCCCGTTGTGCCTCGAAAGCAACAAGGCGCCAAAAAAGGCTCCTGTATTACTTTTCGATTCCTGCTTGGCGTAAAAGCGAAGCTTGTCTACTCGTACATTTGTCTCGAGATTCATAAAGTCATCCCCTAGACCTCTCGCGCCATAACCTGCCCAAGCTGTAACTATCTTTTCGGCGTCAACTTTGCTCAAATCTTTTAGAATCACTGACTGGTAGGAAGAGCAAAAATTCCAAGGTAGAGATATTGCTTCCGAAGACTTCCAATCAGAATCTCGGCAAGCTAGTAAAAAGTCGATTTTACCCTCATATCCCTGACATCCAGACTCCACGAAATGTAGAAGGGCACGAGCTACTTGATCGGCATCGTCCACCACAACAAGCCAATCTTGATGTTGCAACAACACAGGTAAAAGCTGAGAGACGTCAAACGGCCTAGAGCTGTTTTTTCGGTATAAAATTTTCTTTGTTGGATTGGCTTGGAGGATACTATAGGCTGTCTGGAGCAACGCAGTAGTCTTACCTTCGCACCCAGCAGCCAGTAAAGTACATATCACCGGCTCTGCGTCTTTGGTAATACCTTGAAGCTTGGAAAAGACCCTTCCTAGTTCATTTACTACTTCACGGCGCGGAATAGATGGCGACAGAGCCACCTTCCAGCTCGGCGTGGCACCATCGAAAAAGTAAACAGCGTCGTCATCATCCAGAGGTATGGCATGCGCATCTAATTCGATAAGAGTTAGGACATGCCAGCCCCCGGGAGGCGTAACCGGCCTTGTCGAAACAATCGCTATAGAACTTTTCGGAAGTTCGTATCGCCATATATCTCTATCTCGGTGGGCTTCTGGAAATCCAGCAGAACTATGCTTCCAGTTTTGCTCAGTAAAACTCCACTCGTAAGGTTTTAACTCTATATGCTTTGCATCGAAATTAAGTTGTCCCCACAATAAGCTATTCTTCCATTTACTGCCTTCCGGTGCTTGGAATGCGGCGCCAGCCTGTATTGCCATAAAGGAGCTACCATTCACATATTCAGGCTTGCCCCAAGCCTCGTGCATATGCCCATGGAGATATATCGCGTTATGGTGACCTAGTAGAGCCTTGACAGTTTCTCGATGACTTTGGCACACCCAATCCAAGGGGTGATGGCCAAGCACAAATTTGACATCTGTGGGTGGAGATTTTTCAAGTCCTGCTCTTAACAGGGCGATGCCTGGAGTCAAGGTACCGCGATCTTGCTCATCTCGGCACAACCACGAAGTATTGATACCGATGACGGAAACGTCGCCACCATTTACGCTTATTCTTTGATAGTATGATCCATCGGCAGAAACGATATCTTTGGTAAATGTAGCAAGAGAGTGATTGACAAAGTTAGAAAAACGCTCAACCAATATCTTCCTGTCTCCAAGCGAGATATCACTAGGTTCAAAATTACCATCCTCCAAACCTAAATATTCGTCTCTACCAAACTTTCTATTTTTATTTCTCTGAACATCGTGATTTCCAGGAACCAAGAAGATTTTTTCGCAAAAGTCCTCACCCAAAAAACTCATAAGTGGAACTAATATAATGTCGTTAAATAGTGAGTATTCGTCTATCTCGCCAGAGTTAGCGATGTCACCGGTGATGAAAATCGCATCTGGCGGTCCATTTTCTTCTGAATACTTGATGACGTGATCAATGATTTTTGACGCAAGCAGCGGTTGCTGGTAGGTGAAATCAGGTTTTTTTCCAAAATGGAAATCTGAAAGGTGTAACCATTTGAAAACGCTCACGAATGTATCCTTTATCCGTCAAAGATGCTCACATTCATGCTGAGGCATCCTGCCTTAATGGTTGCATATTAATATCATGCCAGAACTCATACGTCACCTGGGAATCGTTCGCTGGCCTCTTGACGGACCACATCGGTCTGCGAGTGCGCTACGCCGTGCAGTTGCCTACCGATGCTGTACTGGTGCGTGCCGAATGTGCCAGCGCCAAGGCGAGGCTTCGGAGGAGTGAGTGAGTCAGCATTCAGGTGGTGGCGGAGAATTAGTTATAGATACCGCCTTACCTGACAATAAAGATCAGTTCCCCCCTGTCAGTCATTGCCATGCCGCATTTGAGCCTACCAAGGGGACTGCTCGTGCATTGAGTAGATCCGATCGTCGACGATCTTGAATATCGCAATGTCTCCAGACCAGACGTTGCCCTTGGCGTCTAGGACACCCAGCCTTACGTTGTACTGCCCGTAAATCTCGAACGTGGTTGTGGTGCATTCCATGACCGAGCATTTCCTAGACGCTGCCTAGTTTTTCCTAGCTAGGTGAACCATAGCAGCTTACGGGCATGCGGCCCGTGGCATTTATTTTGAAAATCTACAGGTATTGTGCCAATTGACGAAGCGCTGCGACGTACCGGGCGCTTAGGTTCTTGGTCAAATCTATACCTGCTTAAATTTCATTTAGATACGCTGAACTGGCGCCGTCAATTTAAGCGGGGTGTCGATGGCTGGTGTTCCAGAGACCTATACCACTGATTCTAATTTCTGCTATGCCTACGCTTGAAATTATCCGTTCTGAGCGGGGGTTAGGACGGGCGTCGACGAGCAAACTACTACCAGCCTTGCTCCCCTCGACAAGGCGACGTAAAGGTTTTGGGCGGTCATAAATTCGGGGTGTAGGACGACAGACACGTCCGCTTCCAAACCTTTAAGCAACAAGGTACTGCCCACTGAGCGGCGCGCTAAAGGGCTCCCGGTATGCCGACTGTGCTCGCGAGCCTGGATAGCTGCGCGTAAAAAGTCGGATGCACCTGAAGCCGCTGACTGCATTGCCACTCGACAACAATGAAGAACCTGGGGGCGGAATACACGTGAACCTGGTTGATCAGCGAGGGCGATGAGCAGGCGAAGCGCCTGATCTAAAGTAGTATCTTCGATGAAGGCGATGGCCTCAGTTTCTGAAGGGGTCGGAGGCGTTCTGGCCCGACCTGCACGTAGAGATTCGATTCGCGTCCGTATGTTTGCAGCACCCACTCCAGTCATCACGCTTGATGCGAACTCAATGAGCTTCGCCAGAGGGTCAGGACCTCGCAGGTCAAATGATTTCGCAAAATCCACCAAGTCGCGCATATCGACGGACTCAACGGCCATTGCACCGGGAGTCTGGCTGGTAAGCTGGTGGCGTCCCTGGACATTAATGGCGTCACCTATGATAAGGACATTTCCCTGAGCATTAGGCGGCTCGGTCCGCGCGGCGCCCATGCGCTGTGTAACTGCGCTGTTAGCTTCTAGTTTCACCCAGCGCACTTCTGCTGGGGCCGTACGCAGATCCACCGGTAAGCCCCTTTGAAGTTCTAGTCTTACTGTAAGCAGCCACTGCCCCAGGTTTTCAGCTCCAACCTGACGCCAACGCCATGGAGTACCCAGTTCACCAACTGCTGGGAATTCGCTCTGAACATCGTTCTCCCAATGAACCAGCTGGTTACCACGAAAGCCGAATATAGCCTGCATCGGGTCACCGAGCACACACGTCGGCAGTATATGAGCCAAAGCTAAGACAATGGCATGCTGTACGAGATTGCAGTCTTGATATTCATCGACTAACAGACGTGAGTAGGTAGCACGAAGAGGATGGGTCAGATGGCCTGCGTTCAGCAGTTGCGCGGCTGCTTGACGAATCGCAGGGTAGTCCGTACCAGGCAGCCTCAGGTCCAGAATGCGTGGGTCATGGCCGCTTCTTGAAGGAAACCTAGCTATGAGACGCATCGCAAAACCATCGATTGTTGAGATCCGATATGCGGAGACCGGCACGCCAGCACGCTTCAGGCGTCTACGCAGAGCTGCAACCCCAGCGTTAGTATGTGTCAGCACGAGGATTGGCTCGTCCTGCCCATGCGCGAGGAGTGTGTCCGAAATCAACTGCGTTTTTCCACAACCAGCAGGGGCGGTTATAGATCCTCGTTCAAATACAAAAAGATCTATCTCAGGGGGCACTTGTGAACCCCCAGAGTTGGTCAGTGACTGCTTTGAAACCTAGCTCGGCGTTTGGCAGAGTGGGACCAACAATATCTCTAGCAATCTCTTGATAGGTCGTGAGCGACTTGAACCAACCATTGTTTCGAATACGAGATGCGACGCCCAGCAATTCACGGTGTTCGGGTAGATAGCCATCTATGAGTCGATCAGTCTGGATAGCCTCTAGCGTCACGCCCCCTTGGGACTTGCTCTGGATTTGCTGATTCATCAATTCGGCGCCCACAACTTCTTCAGCCTTCGCTAAAAGAGAGTCCAGTGCTTGCTCACTGAGGGAGCGGAAGAGTTCATCCTCCAAGGTCAGGCCTGGTCGCCATGTAAGAATCTGTCCCCCAGCAGCCATGAAAGCTTCAGCAACGCCTGGGGTAGAAAGCTTATCGGCGTCTACAAATACCAGTACGCGATAGCCCAAATGCAATAATGCCGCTCCACGAACAAAACTGTTATCAGGAGTTCCGCCGCCTGCATTCACATAAGAGCCTCCATGTGCCAAGAACGAGGTAGCGCCACATCTACCCCACCATTGATCAAGTCCGCGCGCAAAGCCTACCTCGCTCGCGCCCTCGCAAACGATGATGGATTTGGCAAGGAACGCTTCAGGGTCTGCCCGCAGAGTGCTTTGGACTTCGTTGGAGCCTCCTGCTTTGAGAGCAAAATGGCGATCGGGGCCTGCGCGTACAACGAACAACTGGGAACCAGACAACTCGCGAAGCGCGACTGGCGAATGCGTCGTCAAAAATACCTGCATTGGCGCGACGGTTTCCTTGGCACCCAAGGAGTCGAGGAATCGCATGAGCCGATGAGGCTCAAGGCCATATTCAACCTCATCAACCAGAGCGATTGGCGCAACGCTTGCGGCGGCACGTTGAAGTCCTGCTACAAGCAGTCGGGAAGAGCCTGTACCCAAGGAGCGCAGTGGGATACCGGCCTCACTATGCAGCGCTATAGCACCCTCTCCAATCGATACCGAATGGGCGTCTAGCAAAGCTTGCGGCATTGCCCCGACTGAAACGCCAAGACTCTGGGCGGTGTGCTGCACAACACCTAGCGTTTGACCCAGATGTATAGCCGCTTGGTTGCCGAAGTTTTTCCTAGCTTGCCTGGCTGCATGCGCTAACTCGGCCCCCAGCTCTGCACGTTCTTCCGTGATCCGATTGAGCACAGAGCCACGGCTCCAAGACAGATGAGTACTGGTGAAGCTTCCGATGCGGGCCGGCGCTAGTGCTGTTCGCTCTTTCCAGGGAAGAGTACGCTCAAGCTGCTGCCGTTCAGCGCGTTCAGAGAAAAGCGTCCATGAGGGCTCAAGATCGGCACCAACCCGCAAAAGCAGCGTAATAACGGTCTCGATATCGGTTCTTGGCTCGTCTTCGATAGTACCGGTGGCATGGTCAAATCCACGTAGGAATTCACCATATACATCGATATCCAAAAGAGAGGCCGGGAGGTCCCCCAGCGTTACGCCGATAGCGATGGGATTTTCGACATTCATTGCGAAGAAATCCATGTCGCCGAATGCACTATTTCGTCTGGTGCCAAGGCACAGATCAATAGCGTCGAGGATACTGGATTTTCCGCTGTCACCAGGACCGATGAGGCCATTTATGCCAGGGGACGGGAACCAGTCGAGAGCATAGATGGATCGAAAGTTTCTAATCTTCAAACCGCGAATACGCGCCACAGATTTTCCTCAAGAGCTGGCCGGGAAGGTCTACTGCTGTCAACGACCTTAGTCAGCAGCATAGCTTCAAATGCTTAGATGAAAAGGTGAGGCCTACTTTTGAGTGCTGTAAGGCCCGATAGCAATCATTCATCTGATGCAACCTGCTAAAAAAAGACGAAAATCTGGGCTTGGCGAATAGTACCGAGGCTTGATGAGCACATAGCCAAATCACCTACCTCATCCCCCGAAATTAAGGAGGAAGGGCTTGATCCGTATGTACGTAAAGGGATGCCCTGCTGCGGCTGCTGAACCAGCGGGATAGCCACTTTTGCCCAAGGCTAGACTGCGATCCCCCTCGGCTTTCCACGTTGACTCATCAAGGCTACGATTTATTTAGCTGGACCATCTGGCAAGGAGGGCCAGAAAGCTAACTCGGGTCGTTTTCTTGGGGGCGCGTTTGTGAGCGGTTGATACAAGGCGTCGCCCGCTCCCATTTAGTTGTTTGGGTTCAATGGGTGTCTAACTCAAGCTCAAAGCTACTAAACATTGACGAATTCAGTCGCTCTTAAATTCGATAAATTCGCATTTATTTCGAAAACCTACACTTGTTAAGAAAGACGAACAACACCGGATCGAGCACCGCGACTTTGATGTCCAGCTCCATCAGACCGGGCCAAACCGTCGATGGATTTTCGGAAGTCGACGGGTTTGGGGTAGAGGTGGACTTTTTTCGACGCTGGCGTTGGGGCGCATCATGGCAAAGGCTCCGGAAATTATTCGAGAGCCCAGCATCACGCCTCAGATTCCAGGTTGGAATGTGTGGATGGTGGATCGTTTACCATGGAGCTGTTTAGGTATGGCGGAGTCTTGCGCCGAATAGGGCAAAACTTTACGGAAAGTCACGCTGGCTAGGGGCATTGGCAGGATACAGAGTCAAGAAACGCAATGGCTTCGGTCTTTGGCTCAAACGCCCGGAGAGACCGGTTCAAAATGTCGTCCCGATCTTGGCAACTAGCTGCTCGGAGGATTCGACCTTGAGTGCTCCGCCCGCCGATGGGGAGGTGGGTTTCGCGGACCTCTTAGGTGTAACCGCCATCAGGCCCTAATCAACGCTGAGGTAGAGCGCGCGTGTGCTTACGCACATACTCCCACTTGCCAAAGCGAAAACGCTGGTACTGCTGCACCTGCACGGCTTTATGATCACGATAAGACATGATGCATTCCTTCAGTTCATTAGCTGCTTAGCAGCCTTCACACGTTAGATGCAAAGCTCGCGTTTAACGTGGATCAATGAATCTGAAGAAGTCCCGGATGGCGGTTACAGAAGCGATCGTACCGCAAGTCGGGGATTCCTGCTAGTGAGGTCTCATGGGGCAGCCTGATGAGCCTCCTGCCGTTCACGTCGAGCGTTTTCGGCTTTAGCCACAATATTGTTTCCCATCACCGCTAGGTCATTTATAAGTGCTCTAGTTCGTAGATCAAGCATGTCATCCAGATTGAATGCATACACGGTAGTATCACACATAAGTGCTGCAAGTTTGTATAAGTGTGCGAGTGCGCTGATCATATTCAGATCATGCTGCGCTTCTAGCGCTAGCGAGGCATGACTCGCATGTGTGTAAAGGCATAGGTTATTGTATTCGAATTCACCATATGCTCTTGGAATTGGGGTGCAATCTAGCAAATCAGCCCAGCTAAGCTTTTTTTGAGTGGTTATCTTCCACTGTCCATTTCGCACTGCATTTTTAATTTCCGTGGAAAGCAGCTTGTAAATTGGGCTTCTTGTAAGTGTTTTCCGGCACTCCAGAATTTTTTCGTTAACCGTCTCGATCTGCTGGTCATATAGATCTTTGTATCCTTCAAATTGTCTTATTCTTTCATAAGTGCGTTTGTTGTCTAAATTTCCCGCTAATTCGTAAGCGGCGTATTTGAATTCTCTTTCTTCCCGTCCGCCGGTGGCAAATTTGCTTTTGGTAATATAGTTGTAGGTCAAATATATTTCGTGACAGCTTCGGATTTGTATGTTTATGCTTCTTATGTCAATATAGTTTATTTCTGGCCTAAAAAAATAGGGTATCCCATTAGATAAATGGTAGGTGGTATTGTACATCTTGAAAAAGGCTTTGAATAAGCAATATATCCACTTGTCAGCCTCTGACATGGTTTCGTGCTGCCATTCCAGGTGCATATGCAAAGTTGATAATGCCTCGAACATTATTTTTGCGACTTCTTCATTGCTAATATTGTTCACTATCCTTAGGTATTCATCTTCCGTCATGGCTGTCTAATTCTTATGTTGTTAAAGTTTTAAATTTCACATGTGCCCTCATTGTGGGCAATGATCTAGGTCGCGAGCGAAGTAATAATCGATGCTGGCCTCAATGGCAAGGCGATTAATGACCGCCACGCCATCACGGTGCAGCCTGGGTGCGTTCACTTCAGGATGCGCGCAGAGGCAGGCGGTGGGCGACAGCGGTACAAACAGCCATTTGGAAAAGCTGTCCGGCACGACAAACTCCCCCTCGACAGCCTGCAGGAGCTGCCATGTTTTGCCACTCATCGCCCTTACCGCGTTGGAAAGTGTGAGGCGAATCGACGGTGCGACCAGCGCGCGGCTTGAAATAGTGAGGTCGGGGCGGATACAGCTGATACCTTCGGCCTCCAGTAGCTCCTGCTCATCCTGGGTGTAGTGATGCCGGAGACCAATTACCTTTGGAGCATCGCCGATTGACGGGTTAGCCAGCCGTTTGTTCTTCTTCCACTGCGTTCGGATGTTCCAGAGGCAGTAGAATTCGTCGATCACGGTGAAATGCTGGCGGCCAAAGCGAAAGGCAGGATTATCGAGGATAACGCTGGCCAGAGCCTGGAAGGCGTCCTCGATGTCTTTCATGAACCCGCCTTCCGCCTGTTGATCCCAAACCCGTAGGGCGCAGAAGATCTGGTCTGCTGGCCTGGCATGAAAGACCTTTTCAGACGCCTTGCGCAGCACCTGAACCGCCCCTTTCTCGTTCGCGAAGCGAGAAATGCTGGCGTTCGGGAAAGTGTGTTGGTTTATCGTCAGTTGATGAGGGTTGCCTTTCTGTGGTGGCTCAAAAGTCATGGAATGGGCTCGCATGTGAAGGGTATGTAATGCCAGGAAACTGGACGGCCCTGCAAAAGCAACCGAGCCCATTCGTGCCGACGGCTTAAAAAGCAAGATCTTCCGCCAAACGAATCCCTCCCGGCAAATCGAAGGAAAAGTTGTTGCCGTAGAACATGTTGAAGCAGAGCTTGCGCCCCCCAAGGTGTAGACGTGCGCTATTTTCAATAGTCATGGCGTGACAGTGTTCCGGGATGCCGCGCCGCAGGTTGTAAGCAGTGGTGGCGCCACAAGCGTAGAATATTCCAGTCGCATTAATTTCGAAAAAATCGCATCTATTTCGAAAGCCGACAGCCGCCCCCGACCAGCGCAGGACCCGATGCCGAGTGATGGGGTTGCCGAAAAGGGCGCTGGGGCCAACTGGTCAGCGGCGCATGACTGGCGACCGACTGAATCGCAGCCACCTCCAGCGCTTCGAGCTCATCCAGCGGCGGTAATAGCCCGGGCAAACGGCTCGCAAGCAGCGTCTTGCCAGTGCCGGGAGGGCCACTAAAAAGAAGGTTATGGGCACCAGCGGCGGCTACCAATAGAGCGCGTTTGGCGGCAGTTTGGCCTTGCACCTCACTCAGGTCGGGATAAGGCTGCGTCTGCAGAATCAGGCCATTGGATTTATAGGGCGGGATGACCGTGTGCCCATTAAGGTGGGACACCAGCTCCAGCAGATGACTGACCGCGATTACCTTCAGGCCTGACGCCAGACACGCTTCCTCGGCATTCACTGCCGGGACGATCAGCGTGTGGCCCGCTTCACGCGCAGCAAGCGCCGCCGGGAGCACGCCCTGCACGGGACGAATCGCGCCCGATAACGCCAGTTCCCCCAGACATTCGATGCCCTCCAACGCAAGCGTCGGCACCTGCGCGCTGGCGGCCAGCAAGCCAAGTGCGATGGCGACATCGAAGCGTCCGCCGTCCTTGGGCAAATCGGCAGGGGCCAGATTCAGTGTGATCCGCCGCGCCGGGAATTCCAGCCGACAGTTAAGGATCGCACTGCGTACCCGATCCTTGCTCTCCTTCACCGCGCCTTCCGGCAGACCTACCAGCGTCAGACTGGGCAGCCCGTTGGCGAGATGGGTTTCAACGGTCACGGCAGGGGCTTCAACGCCAACTTGGGCACGGCTCAGAACGATCGCGAGGGACATGGCTTTCCTTGAAGGCAGCACCGCTTCCTGCGGCGAGCTGAAGGATAGTCATTGGCCCGGCGCGTGGGCGGGGGCATGTTTTTCGGGGTATGTATTGAAGGGCAGGGGCACAGGAGGATAGGTCGATGACCACGTTGGAGGCCATCAAAGCCCAGGTTCAGCGCATTGCGCACTGCGCCTGAGCACCCGCAGGGTTAAACGCTCAACCCTGTGGCTCAGCCCCTGGCGCTTTCGGCTGCGTCGCCAACTGCGCTTCCATCTCCGCCATCTTCGCTTCCAGTGCCTCAAGTCGGGCGCGGGTGCGGGCGAGGACGATCATCTGGCTGTCGAATTCTTCCCGGCTGACCAGATCCAGCTTGCTAAAACCGCTCTGCAGCAGCGCCTTGAACTGGGTTTCGAATTCGTTGCGGGGAACCGGGGTTTCGCCGTTGAACAGGCGGGACGCGTGGCCGCTCAGGGCGTCGAGAAAGGCTTTAGGGGCGAGCATGATGAAACTCCAGAATCAGAGGGCGCGAGTGTAGCACGCAGCTTTCGACCGCCCGCCACGCGCAACGCTCTGCACGCTTTTCGCGCATCGTCTCGGGCACGCGCGCACCGTTGTTGTGCGGCGCTGGCAATCGATGACTACTCTGAAGCGTGAATTAACGGTTCAAGTGCCGAAATTCACGCCGATCGATGAGATGGCAAGCTTTCTGCTTAGTGGCTTGTAACCCATGCACTGATGCAGTCGCTGTGACGAATGCAGTGCGGCAGGCGGAGCGGGGAATGTTTCGTCAGAAGCGGTTTTCTGGAGTTGGTCAGGTCTCTTGCGGACACGACGCGTTACAAAGCCAGACACTGCGCTTAGACTTGAGTCGGGTTTGTTTTCCTGGGGCAAGTCCACCAATTCGGGAGAAAGTTTCATGAAGCTAGTCACTGCCATCATCAAGCCGTTCAAGCTGGACGACGTACGCGAGTCGCTGTCCGAAATCGGCGTGCAGGGCATCACGGTTACTGAAGTCAAAGGCTTCGGACGTCAGAAAGGCCACACCGAGCTGTATCGCGGTGCGGAGTATGTAGTCGACTTCCTCCCCAAGGTGAAGATCGATGTTGCGATCGACGACAAGGATCTGGACCGCGTTATCGAAGCGATAACCAAAGCGGCCAACACCGGCAAGATCGGTGACGGCAAGATCTTCGTGGTCAATCTGGAACAGGCCATCCGCATCCGTACCGGCGAAACCGATACCGACGCAATCTAAGCCGCCAAACCCCAACGCCCCAGGAGAAAACAATATGACTCTGCGTCAATTCGCAGGGCTAGGAGCCCTGTTGTCCCTCGTAACCCCTGGCTTGGCCATGGCGGCAGACGAAGTGGCAGCCCCTGTACTCAATTCCGGCGACACCGCCTGGATGCTGACCTCTACCGCGCTGGTGCTGTTCATGACCATCCCCGGTCTGGCGCTGTTCTACGGCGGCATGGTCCGCTCTAAAAACATTCTTTCCGTGATGATGCAATGCTTCGCCATTACCGGTCTGATCAGCATCCTGTGGGTCGTCTACGGCTACAGCATGGCGTTCGACACCACCGGGATGGAAGCCAACGTCGTCAACTTCAACTCCTTCGTCGGCGGTCTGTCG
The DNA here is from genome assembly GCF_057834665.1 of Pseudomonas sp. GL_135. Lineage (NCBI taxonomy): Bacteria > Pseudomonadati > Pseudomonadota > Gammaproteobacteria > Pseudomonadales > Pseudomonadaceae > Pseudomonas > Pseudomonas sp. GL_135. The sequence goes on along the minus strand of NZ_CM174408.1, from coordinate 5,431,367 downwards.
AAGGCGTTCCTGGCAGGCATCACCCCGGCAAGCATCACTGGCCCTGCGGCACTGTTCCCGGAAGCCGTCTTCGTGACCTTCCAGATGACCTTCGCCATCATCACCCCGGCCCTGATCGTTGGCGCCTTCGCAGAACGCATGAAGTTCTCCGCGATGCTGATCTTCATGGCGATCTGGTTCACCCTGGTTTACGCGCCGATTGCGCACATGGTCTGGAGCGGCGTCGGCGGTCTGTTGTGGGACTGGGGCGTTCTGGACTTCGCGGGCGGCACCGTTGTTCACATCAACGCCGGTGTGGCTGGCCTGGTAGCGTGCCTGGTACTCGGCAAGCGTAAAGGTTTCCCGACCACTCCGATGGCCCCGCACAATCTGGGTTACACCCTGGTAGGTGCGGCCATGCTCTGGGTGGGCTGGTTCGGCTTCAACGCAGGTTCCGCAGCTGCGGCCAACGGCACCGCCGGTATGGCCATGCTGGTCACCCAGATCGCCACTGCTGCTGCAGCGCTGGGCTGGATGTTCGCCGAATGGCTGACCCACGGTAAGCCAAGCGCGCTGGGCATTGCCTCGGGTGTGGTTGCCGGTCTGGTTGCTGTGACTCCGGCTGCCGGTACTGTCGGCCCAATGGGCGGCCTGATCATCGGTCTGGCGGCAGGCGTGGTCTGCTTCTTCTGCGCCACCAGCCTGAAACGCAAACTGGGCTACGACGACTCCCTGGATGCGTTCGGCGTTCACGGTATCGGCGGTATCCTTGGCGCGATCCTGACTGGCGTGTTTGCAGCCCCTTCGCTGGGCGGCTTCGGCACTGTGACCGACATCGCGGCACAAGTCTGGATTCAGTGCAAAGGCGTCGGCTTCACGGTCATCTACACCGCGATCGTGACCTTCATCATTCTCAAGGTGCTCGACATGGTCATGGGCCTGCGTGTCACCGAAGAAGAAGAAGCGGTCGGCCTGGATCTGGCGCAACACAACGAACGTGGCTACAACTTGTAATCCACGCATGAAAAAATGCCCGGGTCTCCGGGCATTTTTTTGTCTGGGGTTTGTCGATAGGGATGTCCGCACAGGGGGCGGGTGTTCCAGGCAGGGACATCCGCTGCAATGTTCGGCCAAACCTGGCGATTCCGGACGCTTGAGAGGGCATAAATGCCCTTGTTCTGCGCCCGTAAAAATCGTCGCTCATTACGCACTTTGTTTTTTTTTCCAGCGCGTTAGAATGCGCGCCGAAGGGCGGAGAACGGTATGTGGCAACAGACCTTGATCACGCTGCGGGCAAGGCCTCGTGGTTTCCATCTGGTGACTGACGAGATCGTTGCGGGCCTTCGCGAATTACGCGAATGCCGCATTGGCCTGCTGCATGTCTGGCTGCAACACACCTCGGCCTCGTTGACCGTCAACGAGAACGCCGACCCGGCGGTACGTCGCGATTTCGAGCGGTTCTTCAACCGTCTGGTGCCTCAGGGGCGCGACGGTTACGAGCATGACGACGAAGGGCCCGACGATCTGCCTGCGCACTTCAAAGCCAGTCTGCTTGGCTGCCAGCTGACATTGCCGGTTACAAATGGACGGCTGGCGTTGGGCACATGGCAAGGTATTTATCTGGGCGAGCACCGCGATGCAGGCGGAGCCCGTAGAGTCCTCGCCACGCTTCAAGGTGAGGGACACGACCGCTGAGAGTCTGCGGTAGTTGAATTTTTTCCGGCTGTCCAAGAAATCAAGCCCGGCTGGGCTATAACTAATCTGCTTGCGCAAGTCATGAGGTAGAACATGAGCGACGACGACATCGAAGAAGGTCTGGAAGACGAGCTGGAAGACGAGGAGGGCGGCGAGGGGCTTGCTGCGGCTTCCGATGAAGATGTAGTGGAGGTCGACGACAGCGCTGAAGTCTCTGCGACTCCGGCCAAGGGCAAGGCCAAGGCCGCCGTCTCGGTAGACGAATTGCCGAGCGTGGAAGCCAAGAACAAAGAGCGTGATGCTCTGGCTCGCGCGATGGAAGAATTCCTCGCTCGCGGTGGCAAGGTCGTGGAAGTGGAGGCCAATGTGGTCGCCGATCCACCCAAGAAGCCTGATAACAAGTACGGCAGCCGCCCTATCTAAAGGCCGGTTGTGCGCTTGATGAAAAACCCGCTGTCGCTGCGGGTTTTTTATGGCCTGCGATCCGGGTTGCCGACGCAAAAGCCGGCATTCATACCGGGGGAGACACGGATCAACCCCAGCGCGCCAGCACCTCGGGCAATTGCGTCAGGCTGCTGATCTCGGCATCCGGCGCTCTTTCAGCCTCCCAGACTTTGCCAGCGGGGTTGTACCAGATCGCCCGCATGCCGGCCTGCTGAGCACCGGCGATGTCGTCACCGGGGTGGTCGCCGACATGCACGGCCTGACTGGCATCGGCATTGCCGCGTTTCAGCGCTTCAACGAAGGGAGCAGGGTCTGGTTTGCCGATGCCCAGGTCCTCGGCGCACAGAGCGAAGGCGAAATAATCGGCCAGGCCCAGGCGTCGAACGTCCGCATTGCCGTTGGTCACGACACCCAGCGTGTAAGACTTGGTCAGGATTTCCAGTGTCGGCACCACTTCAGGGAAGATGTCCAATTGGTGCCGCCCTTGAAGGAATACTTCAAAGCTCTGGTCCGCCAGCTCGTGGGCTTCGGCCTGACTGTAGCCAGCGTCCTCCAGGGCGTGAAACAGCACCGTACGGCGCAACGCACTGATCCGGTGCTTGAACGTCGGATCCTCTTCGATGAGTCGCGAGCGGATTTCCCACAGATGCTCGACCGGAACCGGCCCTAGCTTTGGCGCGTTGGCAGCCAGCCACTCACGTAGCTTGGCTTCGGCACTGACAATTGCCGGTGCGGTTTCCCACAGCGTGTCGTCCAGATCGAAGGTGATCAGCTTAATGCTCATTGTCGGCGTTACCTTTGCGCTTGGCCCGTGGATGGGCGCTGTCGTACACCGTGGCCAGATGCTGGAAATCCAGGTGGGTGTAGATCTGAGTGGTGGCGATGTCGGCGTGACCCAGCAGCTCCTGCACGGCGCGCAGGTCCTGGGACGACTCCAGCAAGTGACTGGCGAATGAATGGCGAAGCATATGCGGGTGCAGATTCTGGCCCAACTCGCGTTCGCCAGCGGCCTTGACCCGCAGCTGGATCGATCGCGGCCCGAGGCGCCGGCCCTGCTGGCTGACGAACACAGCATCGTCCTGTGGATTGGCCAGCGCCCGCTGCTTGAGCCATTCCTCCAGCGCTTCCCGGGCCTTTTTGCCGACCGGTAAAACGCGAGTTTTGCTGCCTTTGCCGAGGACCTGCACGAGACCGTCCGCCAGATCCAGGTCTGCACAGTTCAGTCCGGTCAACTCGGACAGGCGCAGGCCTGACGAATAGAAAAGCTCGAGGATGGCCTGATCGCGCCGGGCCAGGAAATCGTCTTCGACGCCGCCTTCAAGCAGTTGCAGGGCTCGGTCGGCATCAAGCGTTTTCGGCAGGCGACGCTCGCCCTTGGGCGGTGACAGGCCATTGGCCGGATCGTGATCGCAGAGGCCTTCGCGGTTGAGGTAGTGATAGAAGCCGCGAACGGCTGACAGCAGTCGGGCCAGGCTGCGCGAGGATTGACCCTGCTGGTGAAGGCGAGCGACAAGGCTGCGCATGGCCTGAATATCCAGCGCTTTCCAGCTGTCGATGTGCTGCTTTTCGCAGAACGCCAGGACCTTGTTCAGGTCGCGGCGATAGGCTTCAAGCGTATGGCTCGACACTTGGCGCTCACTGCGCAGGTGCGTGCAGTAAGCGTCCAGTTGCCCTTCCATGACTAGCGAACCGAACGCAGCGAGTTGGTGAAGCGGGGCAGCAGGCGGCTGAGCACGTCGGCGATGTAACTGAGAAACAGCGTGCCGACCGAGCTTTTGTAATGCTGCGGATCACGGCTGCCGATGGCCAGAACGCCATGCAAACCTTGATGGGTGAGGGAAGCCAGGGCGGTCGAGCCTACTTCCTTGCTTTGCTCGCTGCCGAACAGGAACTCGAGTTCATGCTCGCGCAGCGCGCCACACAGGGTTTTGCCGCCCGACATCAGCCCACCGATGGCTTTCTGCGCGTCGGCGGCACTGACCCAGCGGCCAACGGTCATCGGGTGGTCGCTGAACAGAATAAGGCTGACGAAGGGCACCTGAAACTCTTGGCGCAGGCTGTCTTCCACGCAGATGACGATTTCTTCCAGACTGGTTGCGTCCATCAGATCGAGAATCAGCCGGCGGGTTTTTTCAAACAGCCGGTCGTTGTCCCGGGCAACGTCCATCAGTTGCGAGAGCCGGTGGCGCATCTCGATGTTGCGCTCGCGCAGCAGTTTAAGCTGGCGTTCGACCAGCGAGACGGTGTCGCCCCGTTGGTGCGGGACGCGCATCATCGCTAGCAGTTCGTCGTGTTCGGCGAAGAAATCAGGGTGTTGTTGCAGCCAGGCCGCGACCGCCTCGGCTTCAGGGGCAGGCACTGCGTTCTCGGCAGGGGGTTGGCCGGGCGTGTCGTTTGAAGTCTGAGGCTGATCGGTCATTGGATACTCTCGCTCATAGACGTACTTGGCCTTCGTAAACCCGGACAGCCGGGCCAGTCATCACCACCGAATGGCCAGGACCGGCCCACTCGATGGACAGGCGTCCGCCCGGCAGGTCGATCAACATCGGCGAATCCATCCAGCCTTGGGTAATGGCCGCGACCGCTGCCGCGCAGGCTCCGGTGCCGCAGGCCTGAGTTTCCCCGGCGCCGCGTTCCCACACCCGCAATTGCGCGCGCTGACGGTCGACGACGTGGAGAAACCCCACGTTCACCCGAGCCGGAAAGCGCGGATGGTGTTCGATTTTCGCGCCCAGCACATGCACGGGTGCGTTGTTGATGTCGTAGACGCGTAGCACGGCATGGGGGTTGCCCATGGACACGGCCGCGAGTTCGACGGTTTCGCCATCGACATCGAGGGTATAACTGGTGGCCTGCTCCGGCGCATCGAACGGGATGTCCGCCGGCACCAGGCGCGGCGCGCCCATATCAACGCTGATCTGGCCGTCGTTGCGGATGTCCAGCTCGATGATGCCGCCTTTGGTCTCGACGCGAATCTGCTTCTTGGCCGTCAGCCGCTTGTCCAGCACGAAACGGGCGAAGCAGCGCGCGCCATTGCCGCATTGCTCGACCTCGGAACCGTCGGAATTGAAAATCCGGTAACGGAAGTCCACGTCCGGATTGTTCGGCGCTTCGACCAGCAGCAACTGATCGAAGCCGATGCCAGTGTGGCGATCGCCCCATTGCTTGGCATGCTTGGGCGTAATGTGCGCGTGCTGGCTCACAAGGTCCAACACCATGAAATCATTGCCCAGGCCATGCATCTTGGTAAAACGCAGCAGCATGGGATTACTCCGGCAGCAGGCTTTCGCCGGCAAACAGCTCAGTCACGGTTTCACGGCGACGCACTTCGAAGGCTTGCTCGCCATCCACAAGCACCTCGGCGGTACGCCCGCGGGTGTTGTAGTTGGAGCTCATCACGAAGCCATAGGCGCCGGCGGAATGCACGGCCAGCAAATCGCCTTCAGCCAGCGCGAGTTCGCGCTCTTTGGCCAGGAAATCCCCGGTTTCGCAGATCGGGCCGACGATGTCGTAGGTGCGTTTGGCGCCGTCACGGGGCTTGACCGCAGTTACGTCCATCCACGCCTGGTACAGCGCCGGACGAATCAGGTCGTTCATGGCGGCATCGACGATAGCGAAGTCCTTGTGCTCGGTGTGCTTGAGGTACTCGACGCGGGTCAGCAGCACGCCGGCATTGGCAACGATGAAGCGGCCGGGCTCGAACATCAGCGCCAGATCGCGGCCATCGAGGCGTTCACGCACGGCCTTGATGTACTCGCCCGCGAGTGGTGGCTCTTCATCGCGATAACGCACGCCCAGACCGCCGCCCAGATCAATATGCTTCAGCAGAATGCCGCAATCGCCCAGCCGGTCGACCAGATCGAGCAAGCGATCCAGGGCATCCACGAAAGGCGAGAGCGTGGTCAGTTGGGAGCCGATGTGGCAGTCGACGCCAATAACGTCAAGATTCGGTAGCTGCGCGGCGCGGATGTAAACGTCTTCGGCGTCCACGATGGCGATGCCGAATTTGTTTTCCTTGAGGCCGGTGGAGATGTAGGGGTGGGTGCCGGCGTCGACGTCCGGGTTGACGCGCAACGAAACCGGGGCGCGCACGCCCATTTCGGCGGCAACGACTTGCAGGCGTTCGAGTTCGTCGGTGGATTCGACATTAAAGCAATGCACGCCGACTTCGAGGGCTCGGCGCATGTCATCACGGGTCTTGCCTACGCCGGAAAAGACAATCTTGTCAGCCTGACCGCCTGCCGCCAGTACGCGCTCCAGTTCGCCACGGGAAACGATGTCGAAACCGGCGCCCAGGCGCGCCAGGACATTGAGAACACCCAGGTTGGAGTTGGCTTTGACCGCGTAACAGACCAAATGCGGCATGCCGCTCAGGGCGTCGGCGTAGGCGCGATACTGCGCCTCGATGTGCGCGCGGGAATAGACGTATGTCGGCGTGCCGAAGCGTTCGGCGATGGCAGACAACGCCACTCCTTCCGCGAACAGCTCACCGTCGCGGTAGTTGAAGGCGTCCATGACTGATTCCTAGTAGGTCGAAGTCTGATGCTTGTGCGAGTGCGACTTGGTCTGGCTGGAGCCGTCGGACGAGTCGTCGTCGGGCAGATACAGTGGACCTTTCTGACCGCAGGCAGAGACCAGACACGCAACTGCAAGCAGCGCGGCCAGGGAGGAAATCAGGCGCTTCATGGCGAAATCCTTTGTATAAGCATTAATTGCGCCCGAGTATACCGGCCACCCGACAGATTGCCTATGCGCTGGAGTTCCCGTCCGGCGGGGGTTTGACGCCGTCACGCAATTAGACTGAGCAGCACGCGCGGATTTCTGACGCAGTCTGTGATGCAATGACGTTCGGTACCTTACCGACAAAAGCCGGTCCCGCCATTGCAGTTGGGCGGGTAGGCTTTGCATTTGCCGGGGAGCGACCGTATCGTGCGTCGCTGCGCCATCCGCTGACACTTTTGAGGTTCATGCAATGAGTTTGACCGAAGCCCGTTTTCACGATCTGGTCGATGCCACCCAGGAAAAGCTCCAGGACATCTTCGACGAGAGCGGTCTGGATCTGGACCTTGAGAGTTCGGCCGGTGTGCTGACCGTGAAATTCGAAAACGGCTCGCAGTTCATTTTCAGCCGTCAGGAGCCTTTGCGTCAGCTGTGGCTGGCGGCTGCGTCGGGTGGTTTTCACTTTGACTACGACGAGGACGCAAAGCACTGGATCTGCGACAAGAGCGAAGAGCTGTTGAGCGAGATGCTCTATCGTCTGGCGAAGCAGCAGGCCGGCGAAGAGATCGACTTCGATGCCCTCGACGGCAGCGATGGCAACCGCCAGTGACCGTTAACGCAACGCCGGTCAAACCGCCAAAGCCGCTGTTCAGCAACGTCAGCCCGGCTGTTCCGTCGCCCTGCATCAGCATCTGCCGGCTCGACGAAGACAAGGTCTGCACGGGGTGCCAGCGCCACGTCGAAGACATACGCGAGTGGCGGGCGGCGACCGATGAGCGTCGGCGTGAGATCGTGCGACAAGCCGATCAGCGTCGCAGTGTAAATTGCGTCGCACGCTGAATCGTCTGTGGCGAGCCGGCCGTCATCAAACCTCATCCATCGCGGCATTCAGTGAGTGTTCCAGCTCGGCTTTGTAGCGCAGGAACAGGATGGTCTGACCGCGCGCATCCCCCAGAATCCCGGACAGGTCCAGGTCGGTGATGTAACAGCGGTAACGTTGCGGCTCACGGCGCTGGTCGAGAATTCGCCGCGCCACGACGCTGAACAGCTGATCGCCGAATTCGAGGTCTGAGAACTCCATCCCGTCGCAATACAGCGTCACGCTGACCTGGCCTGGGCTCGCCTCCTCGATAATCGCCTGCACATCGAAAAATGGTTTTTCGATAAGCATTGCCGGAGGCGAGCGCTGCTCAACGCGGCGGGCTCGCCCTGATCCATCGGGGGTTATGCGGTAATACAAAGCCTCCAGCGAGGTTGATTCCAGCGGGTTATCCATCGGCAACAACGCTACGCGTCGGTACATCAGCGACTGAAAGAAGCGCTGCAGCGGCACCAGCAGGCTGGATTCAGTGTGATACGGCACCTGCTGATGCCATAACGCATTGCGCTCATCGAGCACGTACAGGTCGGCATTGGGTTCGTTGATCCGGTAAAAAACCTGAATGCACTCGGGCTGCCCGTACGGGATGAACAGCGACAAGTCCGAGTCGTCCAGTGCTTGCGGGTCCAGATGAAGCGGGCTGTAGGCAGAAAGCTCTTCACCCAGATAATCAAACAGTGCCGGCACGTGTTCGAGCGTGACGTGGCTGACCTGGCCGGGGATCATTTCCAGAACGTGGTAACGCTGCTCGACCTGAATGAGATAGCGATGATTCAGGCGCCGGTCCAGCAGCAGTTGCGCGGTGCCGATGAGCTCTTCCACGCGCTGGGCGATAGCCTGCGCACGGTTGTGGCAAAAACAGCGCACGCGGATGACAGGCCTTGCGGACTTTTCCGGCAGGCTGTTGAGCAACTCCGTCAGGCAGTCCAGCAGCGCATGGGGGCCGTCGAAGCGATTAACCAACACCTCGTTCCAGCTGTTGAGGGTGATCTGGTCGAAGGTCAGCACCAGATTTTCGCGGACACCTGCGTAGCTCAGCGAGTCAGTCCGCTCGGTGGTCATCAGGATGTTCAGGTCTTTGTGGTGCCTGAGCGGGTCGATGCCGACGTTGACCAACAGCAGGATCTCGCGGGGCACGCTCGGGCTCAGCAGTACGTCTTCATCGATCATGCCCAGCGGCAGGGCAATGCTCTGCTGCAACGCGCTTTGCAGATTGAAAAGCTCGAATTCGGTGAGATCGCTGATGCCAGGGTGCAGCGCCAGGCGCGTGCTGCTGTCGATGACGTTGTTGCGATGGCACCACGTAAGCAGCTCCAGCAACTCGCGGCTGCGCTTGATCGGCGCAAACGTCTCCAGCTCGTGGGTACTCAGGTTGCCGTTATACAGACACCATTGATACCTGCCGGGCTCGCGCTTGTTCGGCAGTTGCGCCAGCGTCAGCGTATCTTCTGCCAGATCCGGCGCGATGCCCGGATTGAGAAATTCCACTTTGCCGGCTTTGCGTTCGAAGGCCGCATACAGCCGGCGCCCGAGCACATTGAGGTCGCGCTTGCTGATCGAATTGACTGCCTTTTGCGCCCGCGCGAACTGGGTCAGGAAGCGGTAACTGAGGTTGAGCTCGCCGACCAGTGCGCGACGTTCGCTGGCGACCTGACGCACTTTCCATTGGCTGCGGCTGTCGAGCAGCGCCAGCTGACGATCGTCCCAGTTCCACTCATTGACCAGCCGTTCCAGCAGAAGACGCTGCCAACCGTTGCTGCGGTGGCGAGTAGCCCCCGTGAGTTTCTTGTTCACTTTCAGGTACAAACTGCGACGTGCCAGCTCCAGCCGCTCGGGCTCGCCCCGTGCCAGCAGGTATTCCTCGATGCGCCGGTACACCATCACGTACGGGTCCAGTTCGTCGAGGTCTACTCGTTTGGCGAACACGGCGTTCTTAAAGCGCATGCTCAGGCACTGCACCTGCGGGTGTTCGCTGGCGTAGGCCTCGGTGAGCAGCAGTTTGAGCACCGACTTGTAGGGCGATTCGATGCCTTTGAACAACTGCCAGAGCCCGGCGCCGATAAATTCGCCCGGCGGGATGTGCGACATGTTGCCGAGGTCCAGCACCTCGTCGGCACGAATAAAGCGCTTCGACAGCAGGGTGTGGGTGTATTCGGCGTAGCGCGTTTCCTCATAGACCGGCACCAGCCACCACATCGGGGTGCGCCCGGCGAGCCAGATAGCAGTGCGATAAAACTCGTCGAGTAACAGATAGTGCTGCGTCGTCCCGCAGTCCTCCCCACTCAGCTGCGCGTCGCGCTCGCCGACGACAAAACGCTCCGGATCGACGAGAAAGAAATGCGCCTCGGCTCCCATGCTCGCCGCCCAGCTTTCCAGAGACTGGCACTTCCTGCGCAACTCCTGGATTTCGTCGGCCGACAGCAGCGGGTCGTGGCAGATCCACACGTCCATGTCGCTCTGGTCAGCCTGGGCAAGGGTCCCAAGGCTGCCCATCAGAAAGATGCCGTGAATCGGCTGGGGGGGATTCACCCGACGTGGTTTGTAGGAGAACGACCGCGTCAGGCGCTGCGCTTCGGCAAGGGCCTGGGCGTCAGGCTCGTAATGGGAAACGCCAGCGGGGGTGGAGCCCGACACGTAGCCTGGCAACAGCGGATGATTAACGTGGAAAAATAGCGGCAGCAGCGATAGCACGCTTTGCTGGCGGGGCGATAAGCCTTCGTATGCGCGCGCCAGTCGACTCTCACTCAGCGCCAGGAAGCGGCTGCGTAACTGAGCGAGGACCTTGCGATCAATGCCCTCATCCAGATCCGGGCGAATTTCGGAACTACGCGTCATCGCGACTCGAAGCCGGCGGGCGGCACTGCATGAAGTAAAGGTGTAGCGATAATCAAGACAGCATGGCGTCAGGCCTATACGGCACAATCGCGGGTCTTTTTTATGGCGCCATTATTTTATCGGCGCAGCATCGTCTAAATGGAGGATTCGCGAAACCTTTATTTGATGCGTACATGCAAAGGTTTCGCGAGGGTCGAGTCAGGCAGCTTCCTGGCTGGTGGCAAGAATGATCAGCAGCGATTGAGCGTGGTCGGCGGCATCCAGCCCCAGGCTGGTCAAATAGCCTCCGTCGTGTTGCGTGGTGAGGCCTTTGTCGAAGAGTCTTTGAGCGGCAGCGATGGCTGCGGGAGCCGCGGAATGGTGGTGGACCTTCAGTCCCTCTTTGGTGTTGCTCAGATTGAACAGCGACAGGATTTCCAGCTCGGCAACCAATTCAGGGGTAAACGACATAGGTGCTCCAGACTTTTTCCAGTGGATACACCGCGATCAGAATCGCAGGCGTGACGGCCCCGTCGCCATGCGGCAGCGAGGCTGTTGGAGTGTAGTCAGGTCTGGGGATTTTGCTGGAAGTATCTGGCCGGTCGTCAGGTTGGGTGAGCGGACCGGCATATCTGGCAGGTGTTACTCGTCTTCCGCCAGTCGCACGCCCGGCGGCATGTCGGGCAGTGCACGCAGGGCGGCTTCGTACCAGGCAGTATTGAACGGGCGATCTTCAGCCAGTATCCCGTCGATCTCCAACGCCAGAATGTGGGCCATCATCTGCAGAATTTCTTCGCGCTCGATGCCCACCAGGGTCAGCTTGTTGTAGGTGGCTTTTGCGGCTGGCGGGTTGTCGCTCTCGATCTGATTTTCGATGGCTTCAATCAGCGTCGCTTCCGCAAACTCTTCTTCGTCGTTTTCGATGTTGTCGCTCATGTCGTTCTCGATGTCCTGCCGATTGAATGGCAGCGCCCGCAGGGCGACGCCGTTTATGCGTTTAGCGGGTGGCGAGCAAATGCTGGCCACGCACAACCGCGGCCTTGACCTGCTCCGGCGCCGTGCCGCCGATGTGGTTACGAGCGTTGACCGAGCCCTCGAGCGTCAGCACCGCAAAGACGTCCTGCTCGATCTGATCACTGAATTGGCGCAGCTCGTCCAGCGTCATCTCGGCCAGATCCTTGCCGGTCTCGACGCCATGCTTCACCGCGTGACCCACGATCTCGTGGCAATCACGGAATGGTAAGCCGCGGCGGACCAGATAGTCGGCCAGGTCGGTTGCCGTGGAGAAGCCACGCAGCGCGGCCTCGCGCATCATGGCGTGCTTGGGTTTGATCGCCGGGATCATGTCGGCGAAGGCACGCAGTGAGTCGCGAAGGGTGTCGGCAGCGTCGAACAGCGGCTCCTTGTCTTCCTGATTGTCCTTGTTGTAGGCCAGCGGTTGGCCTTTCATCAAGGTGAGCAGGCCCATCAGAGCGCCGAATACGCGGCCGCTTTTGCCACGGACCAGTTCAGGAACATCAGGGTTTTTCTTTTGCGGCATGATCGAGCTGCCGGTGCAGAAGCGATCAGGCAGGTCGATGAACTGAAACTGCGCGCTGGTCCACAGCACCAGCTCTTCGGAGAAGCGCGACAGGTGCATCATCGCGATGCTCGCGGCAGAGCAGAACTCGATGGCGAAGTCGCGATCGGAGACGCTGTCCAGCGAGTTGCCGCCGACGGCCTCGAAGCCTAGCAGTTGGCAGGTCAGTTCGCGGTCAATCGGGTATGTGGTACCGGCCAGCGCGGCGCTGCCCAAGGGCATGCGATTGGTGCGCTTGCGGCAATCGACCAGACGCTCGTAATCACGGCTGAGCATTTCGAACCACGCCAGCATGTGGTGGCCGAAGGTCACCGGTTGCGCAGTCTGCAGGTGGGTGAAGCCCGGCATGATGGTGCCGGCTTCGCGCTCGGCGAGCCCCAGCAGGCCTTCTTGCAGGCGAGTGATTTCAGCCAGAATCAGGTCGATTTCGTCACGCAGCCACAGGCGGATGTCGGTGGCGACCTGGTCGTTGCGGCTGCGCCCGGTGTGCAGCTTTTTACCGGTGACGCCGATGCGATCAGTCAGGCGCGCTTCGATGTTCATGTGCACGTCTTCGAGGTCCACGCGCCAGTCAAACGTGCCGGCTTCGATCTCGCCCTGAATGCTCTTCAGCCCGTCGATGATCGTGTCGCGCTCGGCGTCGGTCAGCACGCCGACTTTGGCCAGCATCGTGGCGTGGGCGACGGAGCCCATGATGTCGTGACGATAAAGGCGCTGATCGAAGGTGACGGAGGCGGTGAAGCGTGCGACGAAGGCGTCGACGGGTTCACTGAAGCGGCCGCCCCAGGACTGGTTGGTCTTGTCGGTGCTCATGATTCGCTCGCTGCTTTGCTGGTGGCTGAAACTGATGAAAAACCGGCGCCGGCCGATTCTAAAGACGCGGGCGATGATAACAGCATTGCCGCTTATTTATCCCCGGCGGCTTGCCCGCAACGGTATGAGCGAAGAGACTGGCGGCCATGCAAAACGAGCGCAAACAACCGGGGCAGAGCAGTGCGCCCGGCAAAGAGTTCTTCCTCCCGGAACTGTGCCTGCCACAGGCGTTGCTGATGCTGGTGGTGCTGGCGGAGTTGCTGGTCTTCGTGCTCGTGCTCATCGAGCCCATGCGGCCGGAGTTTGACTGGGTGCGGCTGGCGTTGATTTCTCTTTTCGTGCAGTGGATCGTGCTGCTGTCCGCCTCGCTGCTGTGTGGCTTGCGTCCCTGGCTGGCGCGGATGCGTGCTGGCGTGGCCGGCTGCATCGGTTGTCTGCTGGTGGTCGCGGTGACGCTGATGTGCACCGCCGTGACTGACTATTACCAAGTGAATCCCCCGACCTCGTTCAATGGGGTCGTCGAGCGGTACCTGCGTTACGCCCTGATCGCCTTGATTATGTCCGCACTGATGCTGCGGTACTTTTACCTGCAGAGTCAGTGGCGCAAACAGCAGCAGGCCGAACTTCAGGCCAGGATCGAATCCCTGCAGGCGCGTATTCGCCCGCATTTTCTGTTCAACACGCTCAATAGCATCGCCAGCCTGGTCACCAGCGATCCGGTCAAGGCGGAGCAGGCGGTGCTTGATCTGTCTGACCTGTTTCGGGCCAGTCTGGGCAAGCCTGGCAGCCTGACCCCATGGCGCGAAGAGCTTGAATTGGCAAAACGCTATTTATCGATTGAGCAATATCGACTTGGAGAGCGTCTACAGATGGACTGGGCCGTAAGTGCAATTCCCGACGACTTGCCAATTCCCCAGCTAACCTTGCAGCCATTGTTGGAGAACGCATTGATTTACGGCATCGCGCCCCGTGTTGAAGGCGGCGTGGTCAGAGTCGAGGCGGACTACGAACGGGGAGTATTCACATTGCGCGTCAGTAATCCTTACGATGAGGCCGCTTTACGGCAAAACTCAAGCGGCACCCAGCAAGCCTTGGCCAACATCGGCGCTCGACTCACGGCACTTTTCGGTCCCCTCGCCAGTCTGAGCGTGGAGCGCCGAGACGGTCGTCACTTCACCTGTCTACGCTATCCTTGTGCGAGACTCACGCAGGAAGCCAGAGCTATATGAATGTCCTGATCGTTGATGATGAACCCCTAGCCCGAGACCGCTTGAGCCGTATGGTAAGCGAGCTCGAGGGTTACAAGGTTCTGGAACCCAGCGCCACAAATGGCGAAGAAGCCTTGCAGCTGATTGAAAATTTGAAGCCCGACGTGGTGTTGCTGGATATCCGCATGCCTGGCCTGGATGGTCTCCAGGTCGCGGCTAAATTGTGCGAGCGCGACGCCCCACCGGCCGTAGTGTTCTGTACGGCTCACGATGAATTCGCGCTTGAAGCCTTTAAGGTGAGTGCCGTCGGCTATCTGGTCAAACCGGTTCGTCCCGAGCACCTGCTCGAAGCGCTGCGCAAGGCCGAGCGGCCCAACCGCGTGCAGCTCGCCGCCATGACCCGACCTGCCGCCGAAAGCGGTGCCGGTCCCAGGACTCATATCAGCGCCAGGACCCGTAAGGGCATCGAACTGATCCCGCTGGCCGAAGTTATCTATTTCATTGCCGACCACAAATACGTGACGTTGCGCCACGAGGGCGGCGAAGTGCTGCTGGATGAGCCGCTTAAAGCCCTGGAAGATGAGTTCGGCGATCGCTTCGTGCGTATCCACCGCAATGCGCTGGTCGCCCGTGAACGCATCGAACGCCTTCAGCGCACGCCACTGGGCCATTTCCAGTTGTTCCTCAAGGGGCTCAACGGTGATGCGTTGATCGTCAGCCGCCGGCACGTTGCCGGTGTGCGCAAGATGATGCAGCAGTTGTAAGCAAGTGCCGCGAAGGCGATGCCGTGCGATGCGGGCGACATGCCGTCGCATGGCGTGGGCAGGTTGATTGAGATCATGATGCGCAACGATTGAATACAGTCATTCGGTCCGATCCGGCCGAGCTGTTATTATTCGCCGCATTCACTCAGCACGGACCGGTTCATGTCTTCTCGCGAAATCCGCATCGCCACCCGCAAAAGCGCCCTGGCCCTCTGGCAAGCCGAGTACGTCAAGGCGCGTCTGGAGCAGGCGCATCCCGGCCTGATCGTGACGCTGGTGCCGATGGTCAGTCGCGGCGACAAGCTGCTGGACTCGCCGCTCTCGAAAATCGGTGGCAAGGGTCTGTTCGTCAAGGAGCTGGAAACAGCCCTGATGGAGCACACAGCCGACATCGCCGTCCACTCGATGAAAGACGTCCCGATGGACTTCCCTCAGGGGCTTGGCCTGTTCTGTATCTGCGAACGCGAAGACCCGCGCGACGCCTTCGTCTCCAACACTTACACCAGTCTCGATGAGCTGCCCGCCGGAGCCGTGGTCGGAACGTCGAGCCTGCGTCGACAGGCTCAGTTGCTGGCGCGTCGGCCTGACCTGCAAATCCGGTTTCTGCGTGGCAACGTCAACACGCGACTCGCCAAACTGGACGCGGGTGAGTACGACGCGATCATCCTTGCCGCGGCCGGCCTGATCCGTCTGGGTTTCGAAGACCGCATCACCGCCCCCATCAGCATCGACCACAGCCTGCCGGCTGGCGGGCAGGGCGCAGTGGGCATTGAATGCCGCAGCGTCGACATCGAACTTCATGCCTTGCTGGCTCCGCTGCACCATGACGACACCGCCGTGCGGGTCACCGCCGAGCGCGCGCTCAACAAGCACCTCAACGGTGGTTGCCAGGTACCGATCGCCTGCTACGCCGTGCTGGAAGGCGAGCAACTGTGGCTGCGCGGTCTGGTGGGCGATCCCTCCGGGACCGTGCTGCTGCACGCAGCTGCGCGCGCGCCACAAGTGGACGCCCAGGCGCTGGGCGTGCAAGTGGCCGAAGCGCTGCTGGCTCAAGGTGCAGCGAAGATTCTCAAAGCGGTATACGGCGAGGCTGACGGCGAGTGAACGCCTGGCGCCTGCTGCTCACGCGTCCGACTGAAGAATCGCAGGCGCTTGCGCAGACCTTGGCTGAGGTTGGCGTGCACAGCGCCAGCCTCCCGCTACTGCAGATCGAGCCTTTGCCGGTGTCAGAAGCCAACCGCTCGATCATCTACGACCTCGCCGCGTACTGCGCGGTTATCGTCGTCAGCAAGCCGGCCGCGCGCCTGGGGCTGGCGATGCTCGATGAAGTCTGGCCACAGCCGCCAATGCAGAAGTGGTTCACCGTGGGCGCCGCCACCGCGCAAATTCTTGATGACTACGGATTGCATGTGTTCTTCCCCGAGCATGGCGACGACAGCGAAGCGCTTCTCGACCTGCCGCAGTTTCAACAGGCCGTCTCGGGTTACGACCCCAAAGTGCTGATCATGCGTGGCGAAGACGGTCGCGAGTTGCTGGCCGAACGGTTGCGTGAGCATGGTGTGGTGGTCGATTACCTGCCGTTGTATCGTCGCAACCTGCCGCAATACCCGGCTTTCGCGCTGCCTCATACCGTAAAGGCGGAACGCTTGAATGGGCTGGTGGTCAGCAGTGGACAGGGTTTCGAGCATCTGCGTGAGTTGGCGGGCGACGCCTGGCCTACGCTTGCGCAGATGCCTTTATTTGTACCAAGCCCCCGGGTCGCCGAAATGGCGCGTGCTGCCGGGGTCCTTACCGTAGTGGATTGCCGTGGCGCCAGCGCCCCGGCCTTGTTGGCAGCATTGCGTGAACACCCCGCGCCTGCCTTACAGGCGTAAGGCTCGATCAGTCGGATTACGCGACGCCCAAAATGCAAAGGATGGATACGTGAGCGAAACAGTCTTGCCAAAAGATGACGTTGAACCGGTACTGGCCAAACCTGAGCCGCTGCCGGATCCAGCGTACAAAGAACCGTCGAATCGCCGAAGCAGCAACGGGCTCGCCATACTGGCGCTGTTGCTGGGCGCTGCGGGCGTTGCCGTTGGCGGCTGGAGTGTTTGGCAACTGCGCGCCATGCAGGCCGGTCACCAGGAGCAGTCAGGTCAACTGCAGGACATCGGTTCGCAGACCCAGGCGCTCAAGCAGAGCGAGCAGCAAATCGCCGCACGTCTGGCGCAATTGCCACCGGCTCAGGAGCTGGAGGATCGCCGTCGCCTCGTTACGCAGTTGCAGGGTGATCAGCAGCGACTGAGCCAGCGTGTGGAGACTGTGCTCGGCGCCAGCCGCAAGGATTGGCGTCTGGCCGAGGCGGAGCATCTGCTACGGCTGGCGAGCCTGAGACTGTCGGCACTGCAAGACATCAACAGCGCTGCAGCGCTGGTCCAGGGCGCCGACGAGATTCTGCGCGAGCAGGACGATCCGGGTGCGTTCGCGGCTCGCGAGCAATTGGCCAAAAGCCTGACCGCGCTGCGCAGCGTCGACCAACCGGATCGCACCGGACTGTTTCTGCAATTGGCGGCCGTGCGGGATCAAGTCGCGCAGTTGAATGAGCTGGCGCCGGAATACAAGGACAAGGGCGATTCGCTGTTCGGTTTGACCGATGGCAGTGAGGACAGCTATTGGGCCAAGTGGTGGGACAAGATTTCCCAGTTCGTGCGCATCGACTTCAACGCAGACAAGAATATTCGTCCGTTGCTGGCGGGCCAGAGCCTGACCCAGGTTCGTCTGGCGTTGAGCCTGGCTATCGAGCAGGCGCAATGGGCTGCGCTTAACGGCCAGGCACCGGTCTACGAGAAGGCCATGGCTGAAGCGCGCAGTGTCCTGGACGACAATTTCAATCGCGACAACCAGCAAAGCAAAGCGCTTGGCCAGCGTCTGGACGAGCTCAGCAAACACCCGGTCTCCGTCGCGACCCCTGACCTGACACAAAGCCTGACGTCGGTTCAGGCCTACCTCGAACAGCGTCACACGCCTGTTGGCGGTGCGCTGGAGAAACGTACTGACGAGGCGCAGCCTGGGAAACAGCCATGAAGCGCGCTTACGTCATCCTCTTCGTGCTGGTCGTTGCTGCGGCGCTGATAGGCGTCGCGATCTCCCGTCATGCGGGCTACGTACTGATTTCCTACGACACCTTCCGCTACGAATCGAGCATCTGGGCAGCGCTTGCGCTGCTGGTCGCCGTCCTCTTTATGTTGTGGCTGGTGCGCGTGCTGATCGCGTTGCTGACGACCTCTGGCGGAGTGGTCAATCCTTGGTCACGGCGCAATCGAAGCCGTCGTGTGCAGAACGCGATCGAACAAGGGCAGATGGATCTCGCAGAAGGACGTTGGGCCAGTGCGCAACGAAACTTGCATCGCGCCGCTGAAGCGGAGCGTCAGCCGCTGCTGTACTACCTCGGTGCTGCCCGGGCAGCGAACGAGCAGGGCCGTTATGAAGAAAGCGATAACCTGCTCGAGCGCGCGCTTGAGCGTCAGCCACAGGCCGAACTGGCCATCGCGCTGAGTCACGCGCAGCTGCAGGTGGACCGTGGCGACCTCGATGGAGCACTGGTTACCCTGCAGGCCATGCAAGAACGCCATCCGCATAACCCGCAGGTCTTGCGTCAATTGCAACGCCTGTATCGCGAACGTGGTGAGTGGGCGGAGTTGGTTCGTCTGATGCCGGAGTTGCGAAAAGACAAGGTGCTTCCGGCGCAAGAGTTGGCTGAACTGGAGAGACGTGCCTGGGGCGAAAATCTCTCGCTGGCGGCCCATCGTGAATCCGGCAGCGATACCGTAGCCACGGGCCTGCCGTCGTTGGAAAGCGCCTGGCAACAACTGACTTCGGCTCAGCGCCAGGAGCCCGCGCTGGTATTGGCGTACGCCGAACAACTGCGTCGGCTGGGCGCCGATGTGCAGGCCGAGGAAGTCCTGCGCACGGCCATGAAGCGCGACTACAACACCCACCTTGCGCGGTTGTATGGACTGGTGCGCGGCGCCGATCCTGCCAAACAACTGCAGACTGCCGAAGGCTGGCTGAAAAGTCATACCGATGACCCAGGCTTGCTGTTGACGCTGGGTCGTCTGTGCCTGCAAAGCAGCTTGTGGGGTAAAGCGCGTGATTACCTCGAGTCGAGCTTGAGGTTGCAGCGCAACCCGGAAGCGTGTGCCGAACTGGCTCGTCTGCTTGCGCAGCTGGGCGAGACTGACCGCAGCAATCAGCTGTTTCAGGAAGGTCTGGGTTTGCTGGATGAGCGTTTGCTCGCCCGTCCGTTGCCAGCACTGACACGCGCTTAGACTGGGGTAAGACGTCAACTCGAAGAGGCCCGCTTGCGGGCCTCTTCAGTGTCTGAGTCTTTTATTTGTGTAGGGCATTTCCGTGCTTCGTGTGGCTTGTTGAGAGGATCTTTGGGCTACCGGTATAACGTCTTAAACACGGCGTCGGGATTTACCTACATCAACAAAGAAATATCCTCCGTTGAGCGCCTTGAAAGCGACTCGCGCTTTCCTCTACCGTAGCCGCCTTCGTCTTTTGTTACGGATTTTCCATGCAGCTGGCTCGTACGCGCTCCTTGTTCTCTCTGGCGTTTCTGGCCTGCGCATCGATTGTGGGAGCGACGGTTTATCTCGGCCCTGTAGTTGATGCAGCGCCATGTCCGATGTGCCTGCTTCAGCGTGTGCTCATGGCGGTATCTGCGGGTGTGTGTTTGCTCGCCGCGCTGCACGCGCCGGGCAAAAGTGGCTGGCGTATCTACGCGGGCTTTCTTTTACTGTTTTCCGCTGTGGGAGCGAGCGTCGCGGCACGTCAGGTCTGGTTGCAGGCTTCGCCGCCCGAGAACATGGCAGCGTGTATTGAAAACCTGCACTACCTCATGGAAACGCAAAGCTATGTGAAGGTCATGGCGATGGTGCTGGCGGGAAGCGCAGGGTGCTCCGAGATCAACTGGTCGCTGTTTGGCATCAGCTTGCCGGAGTGGAGCCTGTTGGCGTTTTCAGGTTTAAGCCTGTTCGCGCTGTACTACCTTTTTATCGAGTTTCGCCGCTTCAGATCAATGGATGTGGGGACGGCCGATTAAACACTTGTATGAACTTTATGTCCTGCGTACCTTGATGGGCTAGTCATGCGGGCATAATCTGGGCCGCACGCATCATCGGATCAATGCTGCTGTTTGCGCTTTTCCCGGCCGGCCCCGACACGTCTCGGACCGAACCGCAAAGCGCTTGAAGCAGCATGCCCCTGAAGGGAAGAGAGAACATCATGCTGGAAAGTTGTCAGAACGCTCAGGAACGCTGGGGTGGGGTTCACAAGCTGATTGACCGCTGGTTGCTGGAGCGCAACGAGTTGATCACGGCTTATTACGCCTTGAGTGCAGATCCGGAAGCGTTTGCCGAAAAAAGCACGCCCTTGCAGGAATTCTGCGGCTCGTTGGTCGATTACGTGTCGGCGGGTCATTTCGAAATTTACGAGCAGCTCACCAACGAGGCCAAGGCGTTCAAGAATCAGCGCGGCCTTGAGCTGGCTGACACGATCTATCCTCGGATCGACGTCATCACCGAGAAGCTGCTGGCGTTCAACGATCTCTGTGATGAAGGCAAATGCGTCGCCGAGAAATTCAAGGAATTGGGCGGCTTGCTGCACGAGCGCTTTGAGCTGGAAGACTGCCTGATCGAAGTGCTGCACAACGCGCACAAGGAACAGGTCGAGGAAGAGGTCTGAGAAGGCCACTGATATAAGAAAGGGTGCCTTGGGCACCCTTTTTTTATGATCTGTTTTTGGTCTGCCCGGTGGAGTCTCGGTCATCGCCGGCGTTACTGCGACACCCCGAGCAACTCGATTTCGAACACCAGCGGGGTGTACGGATCGATCAGATCACCCGCGCCCTCTGCGCCATACGCTTGAGCCGAAGGGATGACCAGCCGCCATTTGGCACCCACCGGCATGTCGGCGAGGGCGGTGGTCCAGCCGGCAATGACGCTGTCCAGGCGGAACCATTGTGGCTGCTGGCTCTGATCGAAGATCGTGCCATCAGGCAGACGGCCCACGTACTTCACCTGCACACGGCCATTGATGTCGGGTTTGGCGCCGTTGCCCGGCGTCAGTTCGGTCATCAGGATGCCATCCGCGAGTTGGCGAACGCCAGGTTTGGCCTTTTCGACGTCCATGAATTTGCGTTCGTCCTTCAGCGCCGCTTCGGTTTGCGGTTCAGTCTGGCCAGAGCTTTCAGCCTGGGCGAGGGCGGCGTCGTGGTCGCTGAGAATCTGCTCCATGCGTTCCTGTTTGATCGCCAGCGGCTTGCCTTGATACGCCGACTGCAGACCTTCAAGCAGTGCGGGCAGCTGCAGGTCAGGTGCTTCCTGGCGCAGACGCTCCCCCAGACTTGCGCCAAGGCTGTATGAAAGGTCGTGAGTGTTGTCGGACGCCGGAGCATCAGTCGCGTGAGCAAAGGGTACCAAGAGGAACAACGACATAAACAGGTAGCGCGACATGAATGCTCTCCGGCCTGGGAAGTGAGCGATTATGCCAGCGCTGAAGCCCGAGCGTGACGGGTATTGCCGCGTTTTTCGGCGTCTTGCAACAGAGCGGGGATCGTAGTGTCAAGATGCCCTAGCGGCGGTGCGGGCGGAGGTCTAGTATGGCCGCACTCAAATCAGCCAGGAGGTAAGTCATGTCGGCCACCAAGAAGCCAGTAAACACTCCGTTGCATTTGCTTCAACAGCTTTCGAGCAGCCTGCTCGAACATCTCGAAGACGCCTGCTCTCAAGCATTGGCAGACGCTGAAAAACTGCTCGCCAAACTCGAGAAACAACGTGGCAAGGCGCAGGAAAAACTGCACAAGTCGCGCACCAAATTGCAGGACGCTGCCGCCGCCGGTAAAGCCAAGGCCCAAGGCAAGGCCAAAGACAGCGTGGCCGAGCTCGAATCACTGCTCGACGCTTTGAAAGATCGTCAGACTGAAACCCGCAGCTACATCCTCAACCTCAAGCGTGATGCTCAGGAAAGCCTGAAGCTGGCCCAAGGCATTGGCCGCGTGAAGGAAGCCGTTGGCAAAGCGCTGAACGATCGCGCTGCTAAACCCCCGGTTCAAGCAGCTGCCAAGCCTGTCGCTGTAAAATCGCCTGCGAAATCACCTGCAAAGCCTGCGGTTAAAGCCGCCCCGGCAAAGCCTGCTGCCAGAACTGCGGTCAAAGCTGTCGCTGAGAAAACCGTTGCCAAAGTGACTGCGAAAACCGTGGCCGCCAAGCCAGCTGCGAGCAAGCCGGCGGCGAAAACGGCTGTTGCCGCGAAATCGGCGGCCAAGCCTGTAGCCAAGAGCACCGCTGCCAAACCGGTTGCCGTGAAAGCCGCTGCCAAACCTGCTCCAGCTAAAGCGCCTGCGGCAAAACCAGGCGCCACTGCCGCCGCCAAGCCGGCCGCGAGCAAGGTAGCAGCCAAGCCAGCCGTCAAGCCAGCTGCATCAAAGCCTGCTGCCGCCAAGCCAGTCGCAGCAAAGCCTGCGGCAAAGCCAGCCGCCACGTCTGTCGCTCCGGCAGCCTCCGCTGCGCCAGCCGCTCCGGCCGCGCCAGCTGCTGATTCGACCTCGAACAGCGCGTCCTAAGCGATATCGGTCCCGGCGCGAAGCAGAATCTGCAACGCGTCGGGACTGGCTTGAGCAGCACCTCCCGCCAGCGCTTCCAGCCACACGCCCGTAGGTTGAGCATCACGCTCAGGCCAGTCTTTGGTCAGCCGTTGCAAACGCACCAGCAGCTCACGCTCGGCATCGAGCTCCAGGGTTTTCAGTCTGTCGCGTAACGCCTTCAGTTCTTCGTCTTCAATCGCGTCGGCCTTCCAGCGAGTCCGAACATCCCTCAATGGCCCCACCACCTGCTCGTGCCACGGATCGGCCAATTGTCCGATTTGTCGTGCCCGCTCCGGGTCGAACTGCACACCACGCCGGTCCATCCAGACCCCGCACAGCAGCGCGCAGACATTGGCGCCATTGGCTTGCAGGCTCAGGCACGCCTGCTCGACGCCTGGGCGCGCATAAAAATCGAGGGTGAAACTCCATAGGTCCGAAAGCATCGTCATCTACCTGTTTTGGGCGAAGCTGGTAGACTCCGCCGCCATTATGATCAGACTTCAAAGCCTTACCTTACAGCGTGGTCCGCAACGTCTGCTAGAAGACGCCGAGCTGACGCTGCACGCCGGCCAGAAAGCCGGCCTGATCGGCGCCAACGGCGCCGGTAAATCCAGCCTCTTTGCGCTGCTTCGGGGTGAGTTGACCCCCGACAATGGCGATTGCCTGCTGCCCGCCGATTGGCGCATCGCTCACATGCGTCAGGAGGTCGATACCCTCGATCGTCTGGCAGTGGACTACGTCCTCGACGGCGATCTGCGCCTGCGTCAGGTGCAGCATGACCTCGCCGCTGCCGAGGCCGCCCAGGACGGCGCCGCGCAGGCGCGTCTGCATTCGGAGCTCGACAGCGCCGACGGCTACACCGCCGATGCGCGGGCTCGCAAGTTACTGGCAGGTCTGGGCTTTACCAACGAGCAGATGCAGCGCCAGGTCAGCGATTTCTCCGGTGGCTGGCGGATGCGTCTCAACCTGGCGCAGGCGTTGATGTGTCCTTCGGACCTGCTGCTGCTCGATGAACCGACCAACCACTTGGACCTCGATGCCATTCTCTGGCTCGAAGACTGGCTCAAGAGCTACCAGGGCACGCTGCTGCTGATCTCCCACGACCGCGATTTTCTGGATGCGGTTGTCGATCACGTTGCCCACGTCGAGCAGAAAAAGATCACGCTTTATCGCGGCGGTTACAGCGCTTTCGAACGCGCTCGTGCCGAACGCCTGGCCCAGCAACAGCAGGCCTACGACAAACAACAGGCACAGCGCGCGCACATGGAGAAATTCATCACGCGCTTCAAGGCCCAGGCCACCAAGGCCAAACAGGCCCAGAGCCGGATCAAGGCGCTTGAGCGAATGGAAGAGCTGTCGGCGGCCCACGTCGATTCTCCATTCGACTTCACCTTCCGTGAATCGACCAAGATCTCCAGCCCGCTGATGGATTTGTCTGATGCACGACTGGGTTATGGCGACAAAGCCATTCTGCAAAAGGTGAAGCTGCAACTGACGCCGGGTGCACGCATCGGTTTGCTGGGCCCGAACGGCGCCGGTAAATCCACGCTGATCAAAAACCTCGCGGGCGAACTCGAGCCGTTGAGCGGGCGTATGGTGCGCGGCGAAAACACGGTGGTCGGTTACTTCGCGCAGCATCAGCTCGATTCTCTGGACGCCAAGGCCAGTCCACTGCTGCACCTTCAGCGTATCGCGCCCACCGAGCGCGAACAGGCCTTGCGGGATTTCCTCGGCGGTTTCGATTTCCGCGGTGCGCGCCTCGACGAGCCGGTGCTGAATTTCTCCGGTGGCGAGAAAGCGCGGCTGGCGCTGGCCCTGATTGCATGGGACAAACCCAACCTGCTGCTGCTCGACGAACCGACCAACCACCTGGATCTGGAAATGCGCCTGGCCCTGACCATGGCGCTTCAGGAGTTCAGTGGCGCGGTGCTGGTGGTCTCACACGATCGGCATTTGCTCAAGAGCACGACTGACAACTTCCTTCTCGTCGCCGATGGCCTGGTTCAGGAGTTCGATGGCGACCTGGATGACTATGCGCGATGGCTGGTGGACTACCGCCTGCGCAATGCGCCGGCCAGTAATACACCGGTGAATGTCGACAAGACCGACAAGAAGGCCCAGCGTCAGCAGGCTGCCGCACTGCGCCAGCAACTCGCGCCACACAAACGCGAAGCCGACAAGCTTGAAAAAGAGCTTGGTACGCTGCACGAGAAGCTGGCGAAGATAGAAGTGGCCTTGGGCGACAGCGGTATCTACGAAGCGGCCAACAAAGACAAATTGCGCGACCTGCTGGCCGATCAGGCGAAGCTCAAATCCCGTGAGGCCGAACTCGAAGAAGCCTGGATGGAGGCGCTGGAGTTGCTGGAGTCGATGCAAGCCGAGCTGGAAGCGTTGTCCTGACAGCGTCGCCTGCGTTAGCCGTCTACCGCAGGCG
This sequence comes from Pseudomonas sp. GL_135, assembly GCF_057834665.1. NCBI lineage: Bacteria > Pseudomonadati > Pseudomonadota > Gammaproteobacteria > Pseudomonadales > Pseudomonadaceae > Pseudomonas > Pseudomonas sp. GL_135. The sequence continues at coordinate 5,406,408 of NZ_CM174408.1, read as the reverse complement.
ACCGTTACAGCTGTCTGGCAAGTCGCCGCAACAGTCAGAAATAACTGGCCTTCAAGGGCCCGGAAACACTAGGTTAGGCGTAGATTTCGTTGCCTGAGGTGTGTGATGTCGCTCGAAACATGGTTGGGGTTCTTCGCCGCTTGCTGGGTTATCAGCCTGTCTCCGGGCGCGGGCGCTATTGCCTCGATGTCCAGCGGTCTGCAATACGGGTTCTGGCGTGGCTACTGGAACGCGCTGGGCCTGCAGATCGCCCTTGTCGTGCAGATCGCTGTGGTCGCCGTAGGGCTTGGCGCGGTTCTGGCCACTTCGGCATTAGCATTCACCCTGATCAAATGGTTTGGCGTCGCCTACCTGGTCTATCTGGGCATCAAACAGTGGCGTGCGCTGCCGAGCGATCTGGCGGATGAGTCAGCTGTCCGCCCGGTGGGCAAGCCGCTTGTGCTCATGGCCCGCGGTTTTCTGGTGAACATCAGCAACCCCAAGGCGCTGGTGTTCATCCTGGCGATCCTGCCGCAGTTCATTGACACGCATCTGCCGCTGCTGCCGCAATACCTGATCATCGCCTCGACCATGGTCTGCGTGGATCTGATCGTCATGGCCGGCTACACCGGCCTGGCTTCGAAAGTGCTCCGCGCCCTTAAAACCCCCAAACAGCAGCGTCGAATGAACCGCACCTTCGCCGGATTGTTCGTCAGCGCCGCAGCCTTCCTCGCCACCTTGCATAGGGCTTGAATCGGCGAAAGCCGGTCCCACTGGATGCACACGATGTCTCAGTGGGACCGGCTTTAGCCGGGAAAGGGCCATCGGCAGCGCCCTATTTTTGCGGTGTGACACCTGACGTCTTCCCGGCTGAAGCCAGTCCTACTAACGAAGCGCGGTGCTTTCAGTGGGACCGGCTTTAGCCGGGAAGGGGCCATTGGCAGCACCCTCATTTTTGCGGTGGGACACCTGACGTCTTCCCGGCTGAAGCCAGTCCCACAATTGAGTCGTAGCCATCAACGCAGCGCTTGAGTCCTCAGCGCCTAACATGAACAATGGCAACCCGTCGCATTCCTGATTGAGATCCACCCTCATGTTCCGCTCCCGCTTTTTGACCTGTCTGAGCCTCGTGCTGTTGAGCCTGTTCAGCGCCAGTGCCTGCGCAGCGCCTGCCGAGGACGCGGCTCAGGCGTTGCATTTACTTGATTACGTCGGAGCGGACTACTCGGAGACGATCGCGGACGGCAAGGTCGTGGATGACGCCGGATACCGCGAGCAGCTGGAATCTCTTGCGGCGCTGCAGGGCATGATCGCCGCGTTACCTGCCAAGCCAGAGCGGGCAGCGCTGGAGCAGGGCGTCACAGCGCTGTTGAATGCGGTCATCCAGAAGCAGGACGGTGCTCAAGTGACCCGTCAGGCGCGTCAGCTCGGCGCAAAGCTGGCAGTGGCGTACGAGGTCAGCCAGGCGCCGGTGATTACCCCGGATCCCGCCCGTGGCGCGCCCTTGTATGCGCAGCATTGTTCGGTGTGCCACGGCGATGCCGGCGCAGGCGACGGTCCCGCCGGGATAGGCCTTTTGCCGCCGCCCTCGAACCTCCGTGACGCGGTGCGGCTAGACCGCCTGAGTCTCTACGACATCTACAATACCCTCGGGTTGGGCCTTGAAGGCACTGAAATGCCAGCCTTCGCGGACCAATTGGATGACCGCCAGCGTTGGGACCTCGCCACTTACATCGCAGGCTTCAGCGCGGATTCTCCTGCGAAGCAGGACAAGCCCTACAACCTCGCTGATCTGGCGCGGCAGACCCCGGCGGAAGTCAGCGCCAGCGAAGGGCCGCAAGCCGCTGCCAGCTTCCGTGCCCAACGCGCGCAGCCGCCGCAGGTCCAACGCGGCCCGGCGCAGCTGCTCGACTACACCAGCGTAACTCTCGACAAGAGCCTTACCGCGTACCAGGCTGGCGATCGCGAGCAGGCGTATGACCTGTCCGTCGCAGCGTATCTGGAGGGCTTCGAGCTGGTCGAAAGCTCGCTGGACAACGTCGACGCCACCGTGCGCAAGGACACCGAAAAAGCGCTCATGGCCTATCGGCAGTCGTTGCAGGACGGCCTGCCCGCAGCACAAGCGGCGCAGAAGCTCGATGATGCCAAGGTCAAGCTAAAGGAATCGGCCGATTTGCTTGGCAGCGATGGCCTGAGCACCACATTGAGCTTCATCTCCGGTTTGCTGATCCTGCTGCGCGAGGGGCTGGAAGCGATTCTCGTGCTCGCGGCCATTCTCGCGTTCCTGCGCAACACCGGTCAGCAATCGGCGGTGCGCAGCGTCAACGTCGGCTGGGGGCTGGCGTTGCTGGCAGGCTTGGGCACGTGGGCGCTGGCAGCGTACCTCATCGATGTGAGTGGTTCGCAGCGCGAGTTGCTGGAAGGCGCGACGGCGCTGTTCGCCAGCGTCATGGTGCTGTGGCTGGGTGTGTGGATGCACGACCGACGTCATGCCGCCGCCTGGCAGGACTACATCAAGAACAGCTTGGTCGGCGGCGGTGGCCGTTTTGGTTTTGCGGTGCTGGCGTTCTTCTCGGTTTATCGCGAGCTGTTCGAAGTCATTCTGTTCTACGAGACCCTGTGGCTGCAGGCAGGCCCCGCCGGCCACAACGCCGTCTTGGCCGGAGGTGCCACGGCGCTGGTGCTGCTTGTCGGCTTGGCGTGGGTGATCTTGCGGGGTTCGGCGAAGCTGCCGCTGACGCTGTTCTTCGGCATCAATGCTGCGCTGCTGTGCGCGCTGTCGGTGGTGTTCGCCGGCCATGGCGTTAAGGCGCTGCAGGAAGCCGGGATTTTCGGAACGCGTCCGGTACCGTTCTTCGATTTCGACTGGCTTGGGATCCACGCCGACGCCTATTCGCTCGGTGCGCAAGCCATAGCGTTGTTGGCGATTGTGGTGCTGTATGGCCGCAGCCGGATAGCCGAGAAGCGCCGAGCGGCTGCTGCATAAATTCATTTTCTGGAATTGGAGTCGCTTATGCGCGTCTGGATCGATGCCGACGCCTGCCCCAAGGCCGCAAAGGACCTGGTCATCAAGTTCGCCCTCAAGCGCAAGTTTGAAGTGGTGCTGGTGGCGGGGCAGAGTCAGATCAAGCCGAGCCTGACCCTGGTGAAGTTGATCGTAGTGCCCAGCGGGCCGGATGCGGCTGACGATTATCTGGTGGAGCACGCCGTGCCGGGCGAGCTGGTGATCTGCAGCGATGTGCCCTTGGCTGATCGGCTGGTTAAGAAGGGCGTTGCGGCGCTTGACCCACGGGGCAAGGAGTTCGATGGGCAGAACATGGGTCAGCGCCTGGCAATGCGTAACCTCTTCACGGATCTGCGCGAGCAAGGCCAGGCGAGCGGCGGGCAGGGCGCCTATGGCGAACGGGAGAAACAGGCCTTCGCCAATTGCCTGGACCGGATCCTGACGCGGCTGGCCCGCGAGTATCCCGCGCCGCCAGCAGGCGAGAGCCCGTAGGGCTGGCGAGCGGTCAATCCGCTTCCAGCACCTTTCCCAACATCAGTCCGGAAGGCGATCCTCGTTTTCCTGCACCAGCTCCAGCACCCGATCCACCAGCTTGTTGATCCCGGACGCTGCTTCGCCGATGGACGTGGCGACCATGTAAGCGGGTGTGCTCACTAACTTGCGGTCCTTGTCCTCGACGATTTCCGTCACCTCACAGTCCTGATGGGTGCCGCCCATTCGGGTGATCGCTGCAGCGGTCTCGGCGTCGTTGCCGATCGTGCAGGTCACGCCCGGCCCATAGATTTTGGCGGCCAGCGCCGGCGATACACAGATGAGCCCGATGGGTTTGCCCGCGGCGGCGAACGCTTCGGCCATCGCCAGCACTTCAGCCTGGACCTTGCAGCCAGCGCCTTGGGTGGAGAAGTTCGACAGGTTTTTCGCGGTACCGAAGCCGCCGGGGACGATCAATGCGTCGAATTCAGTGACGTCGGCTTCGCGGAGGTCTTCAATGGCACCCCGGGCAATGCGAGCTGATTCAACCAGCACGTTGCGCGACTCGGGCATCTCTTCCCCGGTCAGATGATTGATGACGTGATGCTGGGGAATATTGGGTGCAAAGCACTTTACGACTGCGCCGCGCTGATCAAGGCGCAGCAGCGTGAGCACGCTTTCGTGGATTTCCGCGCCGTCGTAAACGCCACAGCCAGAAAGAATTACGGCCACTTTTTTGGTCATTCGCGTGTTCCTCCTTCGGGCGCTCCGGCCGTTCACCGGTTACGCAGTTCAGCATTGCGCTGATTGTCGCAAGCCATGAACCTAGGACAACGCCGTCAGCGAATGTCTCCGGACTCATCGGCCTGCGCCGAGGATTTACTCATCAGGGGTGCTTTTGGCTTCGACCTTGGCTTCGGCATTGGCCGCAACGGCCAGCTTCTCTTCCCGAGCGATGCGCGCATTTTTGATGCGGCGGCGAATCCACAGCAGTACGCCGATCACGAGCAGCGCGCCAAGCACCCACAGCTCGTATTTCTTGACGTTGCCCAGCAGGCCTTCGAGCACGGAACCGAACTTGTACGCGGCCGCGCCCAGCGCTGCTGCCCATACCGCTGCGCCGATGCCGTTGAGCAGCAGGTAGCGCCCCGGCGGATAGCCGGACAGGCCGATGGCGACCGGCATGACCGTGCGCAAGCCGTAAACAAAGCGGAAGCTCAGCACCCAAATGTCGGGGTGGCGGCGGATATGCTCCAGCGCGCGATCGCCCATCAACTGCCAGCGAGGCTTGCGCGCCAAGAGCTTGCGGCCATGCTTGCGCCCCATGAAATACCACAGCTGGTCGCCGGCGTAGCTGCCGAAGAAGGCAACCACCACGACCAGATTGATATCCATGTATCCGCGGAACGCAAGAAAGCCGGCAAGCACCAAAATGGTCTCGCCTTCAAAAAAGGTCCCGAGGAAAAGGGCGAAGTAGCCAAATTCTTGTAAAAAATGCTGGAGCATCATTTGGGTGCTGGCGAAATGAACGCGCAGCCTAACGCGCCCAAGGCATTCAGGAAAGTATGCAAATGTGTCACCGCGTTAAAGTTTCCTACGTTCGGGAGCGATTATTCGCGCGAAGAGCAGGTTTGTGTCGCACACGTTACGTCGCAATTACGACTGTAACGTGAGCGTCATAATCGCCACTTATAAATGTCACGCTTGCCCGTCTGGATGGGCTCGGAGCCCCTCCTTGCACGTTGCCCTCCACCTGGCACCACCCGAATGTTTGCAGGTCAGGGCTTGCACCGTACGGAGAAATCCGTAGCGTGGAGAGTCAAACCGCTCACAGCATCGAGCCTGACGCCGGTCGCCCCGCCGCACGACATCGAGTCAGGCTGCAAACATCTTCAGAACCGCCACGCCTTGGGCGTGACCGTTGCCCCACGCTGTACGTCACCACTGTTGTGGCGCAAGCGGCATTCCGACATCGGCCGTATGCGCGGCCCAACTGTTACAAGGCCAATTGCCTTACAGGATTATTCATGAGCACCGAAGGATCTACCGAAGCCGCAGTCGAGCTTGACCCTCAGCCCGTCAATCAGGAAGTCACTCCTTTGGTCGAGCCGACCATCGAAGTGGTCCCCGCGCTAGAACCGCATCATCCGGCTCCGCATGTCATCGCGGTGCCCAATCTGGATGACAGCAGTCTCTACATCCATCGCGAGCTGTCGCAGCTGCAGTTCAACATCCGCGTGTTGGAACAGGCGCTGGACGAGTCCTACCCGTTGCTTGAGCGGCTCAAGTTCCTGCTGATCTTCTCCAGCAACCTCGACGAATTCTTCGAAATCCGCGTCGCCGGCCTCAAGAAGCAAATCACCTTCGCCCGCGAACAGGCCGGTGCTGACGGCCTGCAGCCTCATCAGGCGCTGGCGCGCATCAGCGAACTGGTTCACGGCCATGTGGATCGCCAGTACGCCATTCTCAACGACATCCTGTTGCCCGAGCTGGAAAAGCATCAAGTGCGCTTCATCCGGCGTCGCAACTGGAATGCCAAGATCAAGGCCTGGGTGCGCCGTTATTTCCGTGACGAGATCGCGCCGATCATCACGCCAATCGGCCTGGACCCGACGCACCCGTTCCCGCTGCTGGTGAACAAGTCGCTGAACTTCATCGTCGAGCTGGAGGGCATCGATGCCTTCGGTCGCGATTCCGGTCTGGCGATCATCCCGGCACCGCGCCTGTTGCCGCGCATCATCAAGGTGCCGGAAGACGTGGGCGGCACAGGCGATAACTATGTATTCCTGTCGTCGATGATTCACGCCCATGCCGATGACCTGTTCCAGGGCATGAAGGTCAAGGGCTGCTACCAGTTCCGTCTGACCCGGAACGCTGACCTGGCCCTCGACTCCGAAGACGTGGAAGACCTCGCCCGCGCGCTGCGTGGCGAGCTGTTCTCCCGTCGTTACGGCGATGCGGTGCGTCTGGAAGTGGCAGACACCTGCCCGAAACTGCTGTCGGACTACCTGCTCAAACAGTTCAACCTGAGCGAGACCGAGCTGTATCAGGTCAATGGCCCGGTGAACCTGACGCGGCTGTTCAGCATCACTGGCCTGGACAGTCACCCCGAGCTGCAGTACATGCCGTTTACCCCGGCGATTCCAAAGCTGCTGCAGAACAGCGAAAACATTTTCAACGTGATCAGCAAGCAGGACATTCTGCTGCTGCACCCGTTCGAGTCCTTCACACCGGTCGTCGATCTGCTGCGCCAGGCGGCGAAAGACCCTCACGTGCTGGCCGTGCGGCAGACGCTGTATCGCAGCGGCGCCAATTCGGAAATCGTCGATGCGCTGGTCGATGCCGCGCGCAACGGCAAAGAAGTCACCGCCGTCATCGAGCTGCGTGCGCGTTTTGACGAAGAGTCGAACCTGCAACTGGCGAGCCGCCTGCAAGCGGCGGGTGCAGTCGTGATCTACGGTGTGGTCGGTTACAAGACCCACGCCAAGATGATGCTGATCCTGCGCCGTGAGGCCGGCGAGATCGTCCGCTACGCGCATTTGGGCACCGGCAATTATCACGCCGGCAACGCGCGTCTCTATACCGACTACAGCCTGTTGACCTCGGACGATGCGCTGTGTGAAGACGTTGGCAAGCTGTTCAGCCAGTTGATCGGCATGGGTAAGACGCTGCGGATGAAGAAGCTGCTGCACGCGCCGTTCACCCTGAAGAAAGGCATGCTGGACATGATTGGCCGGGAGACGCAGTTCGCGTCCGAGGGCAAGCCTGCGCACATCATCGCCAAGTTCAACTCGCTGACCGACCCGAAGATCATTCGCGCGCTGTACAAGGCCAGTCAGACCGGGGTCAAGATCGACCTCGTCGTGCGCGGCATGTGCTGCCTGCGTCCAGGCGTACCGGGCGTGTCCCACAACATTCAGGTGCGCTCGATCATCGGTCGCTTCCTTGAGCACACGCGGGTGTTCTACTTCCTCAATGGCGGCGATGAGCAGATGTTCCTGTCGAGCGCCGACTGGATGGAGCGCAACCTCGACAAGCGCGTCGAGACCTGCTTCCCGGTGGAAGGCAAGAAGCTGATCTTGCGTGTGAAGAAAGAGCTGGAAGGGTACCTGACCGACAACACCCATAGCTGGCTGCTGCAGCCGGACGGGCGCTACATTCGCAGCACCCCGACCGGCAACCAGAACGCCCGCAATGTGCAGGCGAGTCTGTTGGAAAAACTCAGCAACCCGGTCCTCAGCGTACGTTGAGGATGATGCCGACTCGGGTCAGCCACTCCGCTTCGAGCGCGAAGTCGGCCTGAGTCAGCTGGTTGTTTTCCAGCCAGCCATCCGGGAACACGATGTCCAGGTGGTTATCGTTGGCGGTCAGCACAGGTTGCGGCATCTCTTGGGTGCCGCGAATGTGGTGAAACAGGATCGCGAAGCGCAGCAGCACGCACAGACGAATCAGCTTCACGCCTTCGTTGCCGAATTCGGCAAACTTGTCCTTCGGAATGTTACGGCGATGACCGCGCACGAGCAGGCCAAGCATTTGCTGGTCCTCGCGGGAGAAGCCCGCCAGGTCCGAGTGCTCGATCAGGTACGCGCCATGCTTGTGGTAGTGATAGTGGGCGATGTCCAGACCCACTTCATGCACCTTGGCGGCCCAGCTCAGTAACTCGCGGTACGAATTGTCCTCAAGCTCCCACGCTTTTGCCACTTGCTCCAGCGCTGACAGCGCCTTGCGCTCGACACGGGCAGCTTGCTCAAGATCAACGTGGTAGCGCTCCATCAGCGAGCTGAGGGTGCGTTCACGCACGTCTTCGTGGTGGTGACGGCCGAGCAGGTCGTAAAGCACGCCTTCACGCAGTGCGCCTTCGCAATGGTCCATGCGCTTGAGGTCGAGGGCATCGAAGATGGCTTCGAGAATCGCCAGCCCTGCCGGGAAGATCGCCCGACGATCAGGCTTGAGGCCTTCGAAATCGATCTTGTCGACTTCCCCAAGCTTCATCAGCTTGCGCTTGAGCCAGGCCAGGCCTTCGGCGTTGACCTCGCCATTGCCGTGGCCGCCCGCCTTCAGCGCCAGGCCGATGGCGCGTATGGTGCCGGACGAGCCGATGGCCTCATCCCACGTCAGACGATGCAGGGCGTGCTCGATGCTCATTATTTCCAGCCGCGCAGCGGTGTAAGCCTGGGCGTAGCGCGCGGGTGTGATCTTGCCGTCCTTGAAATAACGCTGAGTGAAGCTGACGCAGCCCATCTGCAGGCTTTCGCGCAGCAGCGGTTCAAAGCGCTGTCCGATGATGAACTCGGTGCTGCCGCCGCCGATGTCGGCGACCAGGCGTTTGCCGGGCGTGTCGGCCAGGGTGTGGGAGACGCCGAGGTAGATCAGGCGCGCCTCTTCACGGCCGGAGATGACCTCGACCGGATGGCCGAGGATTTCTTCGGCGCGGTGGATGAATTCGTTGCGGTTGCGAGCCTCGCGCAAGGCGTTGGTGCCAACGATGCGCACGGCGCCGGGCGGCATACCGTTGATCAGCTGGGCAAAACGCTTGAGGCAATCGAGCCCGCGCTGCATGGATTCTTCGCTGAGGCGGCGGTCGTCATCGATCCCCGCGGCCAGCTGCACTTTCTCACCGAGCCGCTCAAGGATGCGAATTTCGCCCTCGTTGGCTTTGGCGACAACCATGTGGAAGCTGTTGGAGCCCAGGTCGATCGCGGCGATCAGCGAGAGTTTTTTGGCTGTGGATAGCGGCATGGTCAAAAGGTCTCGGTCGATAACCCCGACATCGTGCCACGATCCATCCCCGTCGCCAAACCGGCAACGCCTCGCTGGCACATTTACGCGGAGAGTGGGACCGGCTTCAGCCGGGAGTAGGCCTGTTTGTACGCTATCGATTTCGCAGTGTGGCAGCTGACGCCTTCCCGGCTAAAGCCGGTCCTACAATTTGAGCCTAAGCCGGTCCTGCACCCGGGCTCAAGCCTGCTCGACTGAGCCGATAAAATTCGCCAGCTCGGGCGTCTTCGGGTTGGCCATCAATTCTTTCGGGTCGCCCACTTCATGCACCTTGCCCTGATGCATGAACACCAGCTTGTCGCCTACTTCACGGGCGAAGCGCATTTCGTGGGTCACCATGATCAGCGTCATGCCGTCTTTGGCCAGCTCGCGAACGACGGCGAGGACTTCGTTGACCAGCTCCGGGTCAAGTGCCGAGGTGATTTCGTCGCACAGCAGCACTTTGGGCGACATCGCCAGCGCACGGGCAATCGCCACGCGCTGTTGCTGACCGCCAGACAGCCGGTCCGGAAACGCGTCGAATTTCTCGCCCAGGCCCACGCGATTCAGCATTTCCTTTGCCAGCCTGGTCGCTTCAGCTTTGGAGACCTTCTTCACCACCTGTGGCGCGAGCATCACGTTCTCGCCCACGGTCAGGTGCGGAAACAGGTTGAATTGCTGGAAGACCATGCCGACTTTCTGTCTCAGGCTGCGCAGGTCAGCCCGCGCGGCGTCGAGGTATTCGCCGTCGACCTCGATCACGCCGTCATTGATCGACTCCAGTCCGTTGAGCGTGCGTAGCAGCGTGCTTTTGCCGGAACCGCTGCGCCCGATGATCGCCACGACCTGGCCTTCCTCGACGCTGAGGTCGATACCCTTGAGCACATGGTGGTCGCCGTAATACTTGTGCAGGGCGGAAATTCTAAGCAGAGGCATGAAGTCTCCTTTCCAGGTAGCGCGCGCTGAGCGACAACGGATAGCAAAGCAGGAAGTAGCCCAAGGCAACGAAGCCGTAGACCATGAAAGGCTGGAACGTGGCATTGGCGAGCATGCCGCCGGTTTTGGTCAGCTCGGTAAAGCCGATGATCGACGTCACCGCTGTGCCCTTGACCACCTGCACCGAGAACCCCACTGTCGGCGCCACCGCGATGCGCAACGCCTGCGGCAGAATCACATAACGCAGTTGCTCGAAAGGCGTCAGCGCCAGGCTGGCGGAAGCTTCCCACTGGCCGTTGGAGATCGACTCCACGCACCCCCGCCAGATTTCAGCCAGATAGGCGCTGGTGAACAATGTCAACGCCAGCGCCGCTGCCAGCCAGGGCGAAATATCGATGCCCATCAGCGCCACGCCGAAGAACACCAGAAACAGCTGCATCAACAGCGGCGTGCCTTGAAACAGCTCGATGTAGCAGCGTGCCAGCCTGCGCGGGGCCGCTTTTTCGGAGATGCGCAGGGTCATCACCAGCAACCCGATCACGCCGCCGCCGATGAACGCCACCAGCGACAATGCCAGCGTCCATTGCAGCCCGGTCAGCAAATTGCGCACGACGTCCCATAGGGTGAAATCCATCAGCGGCTCCTCGCGATGTAGCGTCGGCCGATCCACGCCAGCAACTGACGCACCAGCAGCGCCATGCACAGGTAGATCAGCGTGGTGATGATGTACGTCTCAAACGCGCGGAAATTGCGCGACTGAATGAAGTTCGCGGCAAAGCTCAGCTCCTCGGTGGCGATCTGCGAACAGACGGCAGAGCCCAGCATCACGATGATGATCTGGCTGCTCAGCGCCGGCCAAACCTTGCCCAGCGCCGGGACCAGCACGACGTGGCGGAAGGTCTCGAAGCGCGTCATTGCCAGCGCGGCCGACGCTTCGATCTGGCCGCGCGGAATGGCCTGCACACCTGCGCGGATGATCTCCGTCGAATAGGCGCCGAGGTTGATGACCATCGCCAGCACCGCAGCCTGCCACTCGGATATCTGCAGCCCCAGGGACGGCAGCCCGAAGAAGATGAAAAACAGCTGCACCAGAAACGGCGTATTGCGGATCAGCTCGACGTAGACACCGAAAACGGCCGAGAACGGCTGGATTTTCCACGCCCTGACAATCGCCCCGACGATGCCGACGCTGACGCCGAGCAACGTGCCGATGGCGGTCAGTTCCAGCGTGAACAGCGCGCCGCGCAGAAGCAGGTCAGTGTTTTGCAGGACCGGAATGAAGTCGAACTGATAAGCCATTTATGCGCCTCGGCAGTCGATGATCAGAGGTCGGCAGGCAATGGCTGCTTGAGCCAGGTCTGCGCGTTCTTTTCCAGCGAGCCGTCTTGTTTCGCCGCTTCGAGAATCTCGTTCACTTTGGCGAGCAACTCGGGTTGACCTTTGTTCACACCGACGTAGACCGGCGAGTCCTTGAGCTTCACTTTCAGTTCAGGGATGCGCTTGGGGTTCTTCTCGCTGATGGCGACCATGACCACGTTGCCGCTGGCGATCAGATCGGTCTGCTTGGCCAGGTAGGCCGCGATGGTCGAGTTGTTGTCTTCGAAGCGCTTGATCGTGGCTTCCTTCGGAGCGACGGCGGTCAGCTCGATGTCCTCGATGGCGCCGCGGGTCACGCTGATGGTTTTGCCCTTCAGGTCGTCCACGGTTTTGATCGCGTCTTCCGGCGGACCGAACACAGCGAGGTAGAACGGTGCGTAGGCGCGGGAGAAGTCGATGACCTTTTCGCGATCCGGGTTTTTACCGAGGCTGGAAATGACCAGGTCAACCTTGCCAGTGGTCAGGTAAGGGATGCGATTGGTGCTGTTGACCGGCGTCAGCTCAAGCTTGACCTTCAGTTGGTTGGCGATCAGCTGCGCGGTGTCGATGTCCAGGCCGCGCGGCTTCATGTCGGGGCCGACCGAACCAAAGGGCGGGAAGTCTTGCGGCACAGCGACTTTCAACGTGCCGCGGGTGGTTACATCATCCAGGCCGGAAGCGTGGGCGGGAGCCTGGCCGAGCATGAGGCTGGCAAACAGGGCGGCGAGCAGGGCGCTGTAACGCTGGGTCATGGGGTGTCTCCGAATCGATCAGTGTGTAGGCAAAGCCCAAATGATGGCCAAGCACCAGTGCACAGCCCATGCCAGCCGCTCGCTCGCGACCATGGAATGCGGGCCGCATGCACGATCCGGTCTAACTGGTCTGAACAGTGAGTGCGAAGAGCGCCCCGCTTTGGCGCGCCTGAAAGGCCCGGCGCCCCTCGCTTGGGCGTCACTTGCCGGATGCCTCCGGGGGCGATACAAGGGGTTTTTCTCACGGTTTACGCACGTTGATCGCCATGCATCCGAGCCCTGTCGCAGTGCCTGAAGCCGCCTTCCAGGCGATCCGCAAATTGATCGCCGAGCAAGGCTATGTCCCCGGCGATAGCCTGCCATCCCAGCGGGATCTGGCAATTCGTCTGGGCGTCAGTCGCGCTTCGTTGCGTGAGGCGTTGTCGTCACTGAGCGCTTTGGGGCTGGTCAGTGTTCAGCCCGGCAAGGGTGTTTTCGTGCAAGCGGTTTCTGAACCACAACGGAGCACGAGTGGATTTTCCTGGCCGTATGCAGCGCACGCCTCGCCCGCAGAAACTTTCCAGTTGCGCTATGCGCTGGAAGGGTTCGCCGCCGGGCTTGCAGCGGTCACTCTGACAGCCGACGAGCGCGATGTACTGGAAGACAACGTCGAAGCCATGCGCCTTGAACTCAAGGCAGGGGATTTTGACTGCGCGGCCCGGCTGGACTTTGATTTCCACCGGCGCATCCTCGTCGCCAGTGGCAATCAGGCGATTCTGGGGATCATCACGACCAGCGCCGATATTTTTCTGGAGAGCCAGAAACTGCCTTTTATTCGCGCGGGCAGGGCCATGGAAACCTGGCAGGAGCACCGCAAGATCCTGCGGGCGCTGGCGCGAAATGCGTCTGGCCCGGCTCAGAAGGCCATGCAAGAGCACATTCGGGGCGCGGCGTTACGCACCGGCATTGTGTTCGTCGCACCCTCCGGCTGAGCTCCGTCGATTGAGGCAACCCTGTCGAGTCATAGCAAGAGACAATCAACCTCGGCTTCCTGTCACCGCGCGACACAGTTATGATGGCCCACGTTTTTTTGCCTATGACCTCGGAGAAATCTCATGAGTAACGACCTGATCAAACACGTCAGCGACGCGAGCTTCGAAGCCGATGTCCTGAAGGCCAGCGGCCCTGTACTGGTCGATTACTGGGCTGAATGGTGTGGCCCGTGCAAGATGATTGCCCCGGTTCTGGATGACATCGCCCGCACTTACGAAGGCAAGCTGACCATTGCCAAGCTGAACATCGATGACAACCAGGAAACCCCAAGCAAGCACGGCGTTCGTGGTATCCCGACGCTGATGCTGTTCAAGGACGGCGAAGTCGCCGCTACCAAGGTCGGCGCACTGTCCAAGTCCCAGCTGCAAGCGTTCCTCGACGCCAATATCTGATGACGTTAAAGCCCCGCAAATCGCGGGGTTTTTTTCTGGCGTCGTACTAGACGCTTAGAAAATCAAGTGGTACATTCGGCCCCGCAACGGCTTCTCCGTTGCCCCCTGCTAGCCGTCGCCGACCGTCTCCTTTCGATTTGCACGCGATCCTGTCGCCTTCTCTGCGGCGCGGCCTCATTAAGCCAAAAGCTTAATTTCCCCCTCCATACATGATTACGTCATTCCTATATGAACCTGACTGAACTCAAGCAAAAGCCTATTACCGATCTGCTCGAAATGGCCGAACAGATGGGCATAGAAAATATGGCCCGTTCGCGCAAGCAGGACGTGATTTTCTCCCTGCTGAAGAAGCACGCGAAAAGCGGCGAGGAAATCTCGGGTGACGGCGTGCTGGAGATCCTCCAGGATGGCTTCGGCTTCCTTCGTTCTGCAGACGCCTCTTACCTCGCCGGCCCAGACGACATTTACGTCTCGCCCAGCCAGATCCGCCGCTTCAACCTGCGCACGGGCGACACCATTGTCGGCAAGATCCGTCCGCCGAAGGAAGGCGAGCGTTACTTCGCACTGCTCAAGGTCGACACCATCAACTTCGACCGTCCGGAAAACGCGAAGAACAAGATCCTGTTCGAAAACCTGACGCCGCTGTTCCCGACCATTCGCATGAAGATGGAAGCCGGTAACGGTTCCACCGAAGACCTCACCGGTCGCGTCATCGATCTGTGTGCCCCGATCGGTAAAGGTCAGCGCGGTTTGATCGTTGCTCCGCCAAAAGCGGGCAAGACCATCATGCTGCAGAACATCGCGTCGAACATCACGCGCAACAACCCTGAAGTCCATTTGATCGTTCTGTTGATCGATGAGCGTCCGGAAGAAGTGACCGAAATGCAGCGCACCGTGCGCGGCGAAGTGGTTGCCTCCACCTTCGACGAGCCACCGACCCGTCACGTGCAGGTCGCCGAAATGGTGATCGAAAAGGCCAAGCGCCTGGTCGAGCACAAGAAAGACGTGGTCATCCTGCTCGACTCTATCACCCGTCTGGCTCGCGCCTACAACACTGTCATTCCGAGCTCCGGCAAGGTCCTGACCGGTGGTGTCGATGCACACGCCCTTGAGAAGCCAAAGCGTTTCTTCGGTGCGGCACGTAACATCGAAGAAGGCGGCTCGCTGACCATCATCGCCACAGCGCTGGTTGAAACCGGCTCGAAGATGGACGAAGTGATCTACGAAGAATTCAAAGGCACCGGCAACATGGAGCTGCCTCTGGATCGCAAGATCGCAGAGAAACGCGTCTTCCCGGCCATCAACATCAACCGCTCCGGCACACGCCGCGAAGAGTTGCTGACGGCCGACGACGAGCTGCAGCGCATGTGGATTCTGCGCAAGCTGCTGCATCCTATGGATGAAGTCGCAGCCATCGAGTTCTTGATCGACAAGCTGAAACAGACCAAGACCAACGATGAGTTCTTCCTGTCGATGAAGCGCAAGTAACACCCTGCGCTGAACCGCTCGTAGAAAAATGGTGTCCTTCTGGGCACCATTTTTTTTGACCTTTTTCCTAGATCTCTCCCGTAGACAAGGAGTGTCATGCACACGTTTGGCAATCGCCGTGATATCGACGGGCTGCGAGCCTTGGCCGTGGTCCCGGTTCTGTTGTTTCACTTCGGTCTTGGCCTGAATGGTGGGTTCGTCGGCGTCGACGTGTTTTTCGTCATCTCCGGCTTCCTGATCACGTCCATCATTTTCCGTGAGATCAGCGCAGGGCGCTTCAGCTTCGTCGACTTCTGGGCCCGTCGCGCGCGGCGTATCGTCCCCGCCGTGACCGTTGTCGTGCTGGCCACGCTGGCGTTTGGCTGGATATTGCTGACGCCCAAGGACTACGCCGAGCTGGGCCGGGAAGTGCGCTATCAGTCGATGTTCATGTCCAACCTGTTGTTCATGCGCCAGGACGGCTACTTCGATTCCGCTTCAGACTTCAAACCACTCCTTCACACCTGGTCGCTGGCGGTGGAAGAGCAGTACTACATTTTCTTTCCATTGCTGATGGTGCTGGCGACGCGGTACGTACGGCATTGGCGCTGGTTGCTGCTTGGCTTGCTGGTGCTGTCGTTCGGGCTGAACATCTGGGCGATGAAGCACAAACCCGAAGCCGCGTTCTTTCTGCTGCCGATGCGTGCATGGGAGCTGCTGTGCGGAGCGATGCTGGCCGTCGCGCCTGTGCCCAAACGCCCGCTGCCGAGCTGGCTTTATCAGGCGATCAGCCTGAGCGGTTTTGCGGCGGTCGTGCTGGCGATGTTGAGCTTTGACAAAAGCACTCAATTCCCCGGCTGGGCGGCGCTGCTGCCGGTGCTGGGCACGACCGCGATGATCTGGGCCAACGGTCATCCCGCGTCATGGGTAGGGCGCTTCCTGAGTATCAAACCGTTGGTGGCGATCGGGCTTATTTCCTACTCGCTGTACCTGTGGCACTGGCCTATTCATGTCTACGCCAACGCCATTTCCGCCGACGGTATTTCCGATCCGGAAGCGATCGGCTGGATCCTGCTGGCGGCTGCGCTTGCCTGGCTGAGCTGGCGCTTCGTCGAGCTCCCATTCCGTGAGCGCCGCTTATTGGCCGGCCGCAAGCCGATACTGATTGGCGGTCTGCTGACCCTGGCTGTGCTGGCGCTGATGGGGCAGGCGGTGCGCTCCAATGAAGGCGTGCCGCAACGCCTGTCGGGTCAGGCGCTCACGTATGCGCAGTCGCGAGAGTGGGGCGCCGGGCAGATGGACTGCTTCCTGCTGGGGTCGAAGAAAAGCAAAGACCTGGACAAGCTCTGTCGAGCGGGGGGCAGCGCGGACGCCGCGCCGTCCCATCTGATCTGGGGCGACAGTCATGCAGCGGCCTTGTGGCCTGGGGTCAGAAGCGCGGCCGAGCAAGCCCACCTGCCTGTCTGGCTGGCGAGCATGAGCGGATGCGCGCCGCTTGTCAGCACTGCAACGAGTACGCGCTGTCAGGGTTTCAATGCGCTGAATGTCGAGCGCGTTCGAACGCAGAACATTCCCGATGTCACCTTGGCCGCGCGCTGGAGCCTGTACATCTATGGCCTGGAAGACGGCAACAGGAGCAACGTGCTGTTGAAAAAAGAATCCGCTGCCCGAAACGAAGCGTATTTCGCCGAGGCTTTGAAAGCGCAGATCGCTGAATTGCGCTCAGCTGGCGCTCAGGTATGGCTGTTCAAGGAGGTGCCGCAGCAGCGCAAGGGATCCATCGAAAGATTGAGCAGTCTGGCGCGGGTTGGGCTTTCCGCTGCACAGGTTGGGCGGCCGGCAACGGAGCTCGATGCGCGGCAAGCGTTCATCAATCAGCTGTTTGCCACCCTTAGCGAAGCGGATCCGGGCGTTCACCTGATTGATCCAAAACCGCTGCTGTGTGTAGGCGGCCTTTGCCGTGCCGAAGTCGACGGGCATTCTCTGTACAAGGACGAAGATCACCTGTCCGATCTTGGCGGCGAGAAGATGCAGCCGCTGTTCACACCGGTATTCCGCGCAACACCGCGCATTTGAGTGGGACACAAGCTGCCGTCTGCGGTCAGAGCAGGTAGGATGTGCATCTATTTGGTGAGTGGCCGGGTTAATGAAATTCAAGGATCTACGGGATTTCGTGCAGCAGCTGGAGCAGCGCGGAGAGTTGAAACGCATTCAGGTACCCATTTCCCCTGTACTGGAAATGACCGAAATCTGCGACCGGACCCTGCGCGCCAAGGGGCCGGCACTGCTGTTCGAAAAGCCGACGGGCTTCGACATTCCGGTGCTTGGCAATCTGTTCGGCACACCCGAGCGCGTCGCCATGGGCATGGGCGCCGAATCGGTGTCCGAGCTACGGGAAATCGGCAAGCTGCTGGCATTCCTCAAAGAGCCCGAGCCACCCAAGGGCTTGAAAGACGCCTGGTCCAAGCTGCCTATCTTCAGAAAAGTCATCGCCATGGCGCCGAAAGTCGTCAAGGATGCCCCGTGTCAGGAAATCGTGATCGAGGGTGACGACGTCGACCTTGGCATGCTGCCGGTGCAGACCTGCTGGCCCGGCGATGTCGGCCCGCTGATCACGTGGGGCCTGACGGTCACTCGTGGGCCCAATAAAGAGCGGCAGAATCTGGGCATCTACCGCCAGCAGGTGATTGGCCGTAACAAGGTGATCATGCGCTGGCTCAGCCATCGTGGCGGCGCGCTGGATTTCAAGGACTGGTGCGACAAGCACCCGGGGCAGCCATTTCCGGTGTCCGTGGCGTTGGGCGCTGACCCCGCCACCATTCTCGGCGCCGTCACGCCAGTGCCTGACAGCCTCTCCGAGTACGCATTCGCCGGCTTGCTGCGTGGCAACCGTACCGAACTGATCAAGTGCCGTGGCAACGACCTCCAGGTCCCGGCCAGTGCAGAGATCGTCCTCGAGGGCGTGATTCATCCCGGCGAAATGGCCGATGAAGGCCCGTACGGCGATCACACCGGCTATTACAACGAGGTCGACAGCTTCCCGGTCTTCACAGTCGAACGGATCACCCACCGCATCAAGCCGATTTACCACAGCACCTACACAGGCCGGCCGCCTGACGAGCCCGCGATTTTGGGCGTCGCGCTGAATGAAGTGTTCGTGCCGATCCTGCAGAAGCAGTTCCCGGAGATCGTCGACTTCTACCTGCCGCCCGAGGGTTGCTCGTACCGCATGGCGGTCGTGACGATCAAGAAGCAGTACCCCGGCCATGCGAAGCGCGTGATGTTGGGCGTCTGGTCGTTTTTGCGACAGTTCATGTACACCAAGTTCGTTATCGTCACCGACGACGACATCAATGCCCGTGACTGGAATGACGTCATCTGGGCGATCACCACGCGCATGGACCCCAAGCGCGACACGGTGATGATCGACAACACGCCAATCGACTACCTCGATTTCGCCTCGCCGGTCTCAGGTCTCGGCTCGAAAATGGGGCTCGATGCCACCCATAAGTGGCCTGGCGAAACCACCCGTGAATGGGGTCGCGCTATCGTCAAGGACGAAGCGGTGACCCGCCGGATCGATGAAATCTGGACTCAGCTGGGAATTGATTGATGCGTGTAACCTTGCAGCCATCGGGCGCGGTCATCGAGACATTGCCAGGCGAGCGGATCCTCGACGCCGCTCAACGTCTGGGCTACGAATGCCCTCAAAGCTGTCGCAACGGCAATTGTCACATCTGTTCCGCGCTGCTGGTTGAAGGCAGCGTTGAACAGGCGGGAGAAATCCGCAACCACGGCGAAATTTACACCTGCCTGGCGGTGCCGCAGCAAGACTGCGTCGTACTGTGGGACAGCGTGCTGCCCCTTGGGGAGCTGCCGGTGGGTACGTTCGCCTGCCAGGTCAGTGAGTGTGTGGAAGTCGGCGGCGATGTATGGCGCGTGATGCTCCGCGCGCCTGCGGGCAAACCGCCGCGTTATCACGCCGGTCAGTACCTGATGATCCATCGGGACGACGGGGAGAAATCTGCATTTTCCATGGCCTCAGCGCCGGAGAGTGGGCGAGATCTGGAATTTCACGTGCTCGCGCGTGAGGCGAGTGCGCAAAATCTGATCAAGCAGTTGCAGCGCGATGGCATGGCGCGGGTTGACCTGCCCTTCGGTGATACTCACTTGGGCGAATTGCCCGATGGTCCGCTGGTATTGATCGCGGCAGGCACCGGTATGGGGCAGATGCACAGCCTGATCGAGCATTGCCGCTCAAAAGGCTTTCCGTATCCGGTGCATGTGTATTGGGGAATGCGCCGTCCGGAAGATTTCTATCAGCTCAAGCACTGGGATGAATGGCAGACGCTGCCCAACCTGTTCCTGCACAAAGTTGTCAGTGACCTGTGCGGTTGGGAAGGGCGCTGCGGCATGCTGCACGAGGCGGTCTGCGAGGACTTCAGCGACCTGAAGCCGCTTTATGTTTACGCCAGCGGTTCACCGGCGATGGTCTATTCGACCCTTGATGCGCTGGTGCTGGCCGGCATGGATGCGCATCAGATGCGTGCCGATGTTTTCGCGTACGCACCGAGGCCCTGAAGCGCAGCCACTCGTCGACACAGGATGTGGACAGCGTATTGCATGACTGTTTGTCAGATAACGGTTTTTCCGGCGTGACCCATGCGCCGGTGACCGAGTCACAACGTCACACTGCCTGCGATGCCGTCTGATTGTTCATTCGTTGTTGCCAGACCCGTTTCATGAGTGTTCAGCGTTGCACCGGCGTCAGCCTTGCCGGTGGGGGGAACCAGATGGGTAATCAAATCAATATCCTGGCGGAAGCTGTCCATGACGGCCTGGGGTTGTCCTACCCGCCGGTCATCGATCTTGGGCCGAAGCTCACCCGAGAACAGCTTCTCGCCTCCATCCACGCCACGATGAGTCGTCACCAGGGCGGCCCGATCTGGTTATTCGCTTACGGATCATTGATCTGGCGGCCCGAGTGCAGCGCCGCCGAGCGTCAGCGCGGTCGGGTCCACGGTTATCATCGCGGCCTCTATCTCTGGTCCCATGAACATCGCGGCACCCCCGAGCAGCCGGGGCTGGTCTTCGGTCTGGATCGAGGCGGCTCCTGCAGCGGATTCGCCTACCGATTGCCCGAAGACAATATCGACGAATCGCTGCTGGCGTTGTGGCAGAGAGAAATGCCGTTCCCGTCCTACCGCCCACACTGGCTCAACTGCCGACTTGAAGACGGCACCAAGGTGCAGGCTTTGGGATTTGTGCTGGAGCGGCATTTGCCCAGTTACGCCGGCAACCTGCCAGACAGCGTGCTCACCCAGGTGCTGGCCAATGCCAGCGGGCGATACGGAACCACGTGGGAATATGTCGAACAAACCATCCACGCACTGCGCACCCACGCCATGCCGGACCTGAGCCTGGAAGCGCGGTTCAAGCGGTGTAAACCGGTGTTGTTGGCGATCTAGCGGTGTGCTGATTCGCGTCTGGCTACCGCGGAAGATGGCGGTATCAGTAACACCTGCAGGCGTTTAATTTTTGTCTGTACGCCACGCTGGCATGCGGCGAACACCGTCCTTGTCGGAGTGAGCTTGCTCGCGAAGACGGGCTTCCAACCGATGATATTCAGCGGATGTTTCGGCCTCATCGCGAGCAAGCTCGCTCCTACAGTCATCTGAGTGACGTTATACCTGCGCCTTCTCCTCTCGCGACTGGCTCGCCACTCGCGTATGGCGCAGGGTAGGCACCAGGAACGCTATCGCGAGGAGGCAAGCGGACACCAGCAGCACGAAGCCGCCGTCCCAGCCAAAGTGGTCGACCGTGTAACCCATGAGTGCGCTGGCGGCGACCGAACCACCGAGATACCCGAACAGGCCTGTGAACCCTGCTGCGGTGCCAGCGGCTTTCTTCGGTGCCAGTTCAAGGGCCTGCAAGCCGACCAGCATGACCGGGCCGTAGATCAGGAAGCCGATCGAGACCAGAGCAATCATGTCGACGGTGGGGTTGCCTGGCGGATTGAGCCAGTATACCAGCGTCGCAACGGTCACCATCGCCATGAACACAATCCCGGTCAGGCCACGGTTGCCACGGAAGATCTTGTCGGACATCCAGCCGCACAGCAACGTGCCCGGAATACCTGCCCACTCGTAGAAGAAGTAGGCCCACGAGGTCTTGTCGACGTCGAAGTGTTTGGCTTCTTTCAGGTACGTTGGCGCCCAGTCCAGCACACCATAACGCAGCAGATAAACGAACACGTTGGCCAGCGCGATGTACCACAGCATTTTGTTGCGCAGGACGTATTTGACGAAGATCTCTTTAGCGGTGAATTCCTCTTCGTGGCTCGCGTCGTAGCCTTCCGGATAGTCGTTCTTGTAGTCCTCGACCGGCGGCAAGCCCACAGACTGCGGGGTATCGCGCATGGTCACGAAGGCAAACAGGGCGACAAACAGGGCAACCGCCGCAGGCACGTAAAACGCTGCGTGCCAGTCGTTGGTCCAGCCAAGTCCAAGCAGGAACAGCGGGCCGATCAAGCCGCCGCCGACGTTGTGCGCCACGTTCCAGACCGACACTACGCCGCCACGTTCCTTCTGCGACCACCAGTGCACCATCGTGCGTCCGCTTGGCGGCCAGCCCATGCCCTGCGCCCATCCGTTGATGAACAGCAGAATGAACATGATCGTCACGCTGGACGTTGCCCAGGGTGCGAATCCGAACACGAACATCACCAGCGCAGAGATCACCAGCCCGAATGGGAGGAAGTAACGCGGATTAGAGCGATCCGAAACCAGCCCCATGAGGAATTTTGACAGGCCGTACGCAATGGCAATCGCCGAGATCGCGAGGCCCAGTTGGCCACGGGTATATCCCTCATCGATCAGGTAGGGCATGGCCAGCGAGAAATTCTTGCGAAGCAAGTAGTAGCCGGCGTAACCGAAGAAGATGCCGGCGAAAATCTGCCAGCGAAGGCGGCGGTAGGTGGAGTCGACACGCTCCGCAGGCAGCGGAGCCTGATGCGCGGCAGGACGGAAAAAGGCAAACATCGGGACACTCCATTTATTTTATTGTTATGCGAATCCGAATATTACATTTTCGTTACAGAAAATAGGAAGGCTTCTCATCGGATAAAAATGGCGTAAACACGGGCCGAGCGGGAATTCCTTTGCGAACATCCCGTTTGTGCAGGGCTGCCCAACGATGGGTTTCGTTGCGCGGGACAGGTAAAGTGCGCGCTCACGCGCTCACGATTGGCAAACCCGCATGCAGTCACCCCCGCTTGAGATTCAGAATCAAAAGATCATCATTCTGTGCCGCGATGTCGGCGGATACCTCGCCCGGCTCGGCAACTTTCTCGGCAAGTCGAACGACGTGGTGTTCATTGACCTGACCCACGGCGCTAAGGAACTGCCATGGCTTCCGGGGAAACTGCGGCGATGGCTGAAAAGGTACCTGATCGTTAAGCGTGCTCGTGCAGCCATTCGGGCGGCGGGCCATGTCGATGCACTGCTGGTGGTGAATCCAAGCCAGCTGGATCAGGGTTTGGTCACGCAGGCCCAGGCTGCGGCGGCGCTCAGCGTCGCCTATTTGTCTGACGGGATTGCGCGATTATCGATGCCGATTGATCAACTGGCGACGTTCGATAAGGTCTACACCTTCGATGGCGCTGATGCTCGTGAGTATCGACTGCGCAAGCTCTACAACTACATCTACGAAGAACACGCCGATTTCAAAAAAACGTCCGACTTCAAGGCCTTTGTCGTGATGGGCGGCAAGCACCGCGTTGATGTGCTCGGCCGGGTGGCCCAGGCGTTTGAACAACTGGGCTACACCGGTACCTGCAAATTCCTGGTGCAGAGCAAGCCAGTGCCCGGAGCCAGTTCGTTACTGACATTCTTTCGCCAGCGCATGGACATAGATGAAACGGCCGAATACGTCAGGCGTTCGGAAATACTCATCGACATCGTCCGGCCGGGCCACGCGGGTTTGAGCTTCCGTTTTTTCGAAGCGCTGCTGTATCGCAAGAAAATGATCACCAACAATGCATCGGTGGCGCATTACGACTTTTACGATCCGCGCAACATCCTGATCATCGACAGCGATCACCCCGTTATCCCTGAGTCGTTCATTAACGGGGAATACGTGGACCCGCCCGAAGAAGTCGTGCAGCGGTACAGCATGGCCAGTTGGGCGAACGAGGTGTTCAGTTCACCCCCGGCCAGCCCGCCGCGGTTACCCGTTACCGAACCTTAAGCATTCGGCAGGGTTGCTTTGGCACTTGGCGATGCCTTGCGCAGGAATGGGTGCTCGATGCACCAGTATGTCGCGACGCTGATACTGCTGGTGAGCAGGATGATCAGCGGTAAGTACAGCGAGTAGCTGAGCGGATCCGGCGTAGCGAAGTCATACGCGCCCAGCAGGCTGAACACGCTGTAGATGACGATGCCATGCAGCAGATAGATGCTGAAGCTGGCCTCGCCCAGAATCTTCAGCCCGCGAACCTCCAGTACCCCGTGCAAACTGTTACCGAGCACAAACAGCGCAAACGGAACGCCGAGGATCAGCATTTGCAGCGTTGAATACGATTTGAGCTTCATGCAGATCAGCAGTATCGCGACTGCAACCAACGTGCAGCGCACGCCCGAGAAGTCGATTTTCCACCGGCGCATCCGGTCTTCAAAGACCGCCACTGCAATGCCGACAGCAAACAGTTTGATGAACCGGTTGTGAAAGTGATGGTGGTATTCGCCCCACAGGCACGCCAGCACTATCAGCGCGACGACGACGGCCATGCCGGGGAGCTTGCGCCGAAGCAGGCAATACAGCACCGGCAGCGACAGGTAGAAGACCGCTTCATAGAGCAGCGTCCACTGCACCGAGGCGTTGATACGCACGGTGTCCGGGAAACCGTTGATAGGACTGCCGATGAAAATCGCCCATCGGCCGAGCGACTTGATGGTGTCTATGAGCGGCGCGCTGATGCCTGCGGACTGGTACAGCGCGATGGCCGTAATCAGCGCGACGCTGAAGAGGTACATCGGGAAGATTCGTCGTATCCGTGACGACAGAATCTGACGCCATTTGGGGTCGCTTCGGTAGATCTTCGCGGTAAACAGGTAACCCGTAATCATGAAAAACAACGACACCGGCACCGTGCCCATGTTGTTCAGCACGCGACTGTCCGTGGTTTCCCAGACGCCGTCGACGTGCCAGTAATAACTGACGATGAAGTGATGGACGATGACAGCGGTTGCGAGCACGCCACGCAGCCCGTCCAGCGACGAAACGCGGTGGAGCGCGTCTCGGGAGAGGATCGGCAAGCGCTGGGTGGCGATGCAAAATATCGCGATCGACAGCACGTACAACGCGATCAGAATTAGGGTGACGGTCATCAATACGGGGTCCGCAGTGTGTATTGGGGTTGATACCGAATAAATTCGTGTTCGGTATGTATCGGCCGTGAAATATACGGAACACATCAGGCGCCGTCGCGGGTTGTGTAGCTGAGTGTTCTTTTTGGGACCGATCCTACGCGGCCCTGGGAAGTCATGAGCTGTTGCCACCGCAGACCAGCGCACAAAATGCGCGCCAGCTTTCTGCACCCATGCAGGAGGCACATGGGAAAAAGTGTGCAGGTGACGGCAGTGATGAGCAGATGGGTTTTATGCGTGATGTCTGCGGTCTGTATCGCGGCAAGCGCAGAAGAGAGCAGTGTGGAGTTTGATTACCGCAGGGCGCCCGCCTGGCCTTATTCGCTTTCCATTTCCGGAATATCCGGGTGGGTCGTCTACGGCCTGAAGGCGCACCATGACGGACGGGTTTCCGAGCCTGAGGTGCTGGACAGCTCTCACCCTCTTTTTGCCCTCTCTGTCGTCAATGTTGTGCCAACGTGGCGCGTAAAACCCTGGGTCGTCAGTGAGCAGCGTCCGGCAGTCATTTCGCTGCGTCAGGAGCATTACTTTGTCCACCCGCGCGAAGGTAATGCTCCCGTCCCTTGGCTTCATCGCAGTCTGCGCCACCTGTCCTGCGCGAAATTCAACAAACGCTTCGAAGACTTCCAGCAGAACGCGTCTGATCTTGAACAGGTGGAGATGAGCGTGTTCCGGCACACCTACAGCGTGCTCGCGAGGGTGGCGACTTACAGAAAGCTGTCCGACGAGCAAAGGTTCGCGCTGGGGGATGCGCTGGCAGATGCAGTTCCGGAGGTCATTCAGCGAT
Source organism: Pseudomonas sp. GL_135 (assembly GCF_057834665.1). Taxonomy (NCBI): domain Bacteria; kingdom Pseudomonadati; phylum Pseudomonadota; class Gammaproteobacteria; order Pseudomonadales; family Pseudomonadaceae; genus Pseudomonas; species Pseudomonas sp. GL_135. The sequence continues at coordinate 5,381,050 of NZ_CM174408.1, read as the reverse complement.
GCGGCGCGAACCCTGAGCTGCGTTATAAGGACGTGCTGCCTGATGAGGTGAGGAGGATGCTATGAGCGCGTGCAGAAACCTGCAGGATCAGCCCCGTTTCTTCAGAACGGGATCGGACTCGACCCACGCTACCTGACGCTCACCACCACCTTGCCCACCGCTTTACGCTGCGCCAACGATTCAATGGCGTCCCCCGCCTGCTCCAGCGGGTAAACCTTCGACACCAACGGCCTCAGCTTGCCCTCGCTGAACCAGGTGAACAGTTGCTGGAAATTCGCCGCATTGTCTTGCGGCTGGCGTTGGGCAAATGAGCCCCAGAACACACCTACAACCGAGGCGCCTTTCAACAGCGCGAGATTGACCGGCAGTTCGGGGATGCGGCCACTGGCGAAGCCGACGACCAGCAATCGACCGTTCCAGGCGATGCCGCGAACAGCCTGATCAAAAAGGTCGCCGCCCACAGGGTCGTAGATCACATCGACGCCGTTGCCGTTGGTGAGGCGTTTGATTTCATCCTTCAGATTGCTTTCGCTGTAGTTGATCAACTCGTCGGCGCCTGCGGCTTTGGCGACCTCCAGCTTTTCTGCGCTGCTGGCGGCGGCGATCACGCGAGCGCCCATGGCTTTGCCGATCTCTACCGCGGCGAGGCCGACGCCCCCGGAGGCACCGAGGACGAGAAGGGTTTCGCCTGCCTGCAGCTTGGCGCGCTGTGTGAGGGCGTGCATGGACGTGCCGTAGGTCATGCTGAAGGCGGCGGCGGTTGTGAAGTCCATCGTTTCGGGAATGGGCAGGACGTTGTAACCGGCGACGGCGATCTGTTCGGCGAAGCTGCCCCAGCCGGTCAGCGCCATCACCCGGTCACCGACACGGACATGGCTGACTTTCTCGCCGACAGCGGTCACAACGCCCGAGGCTTCACCTCCGGGCGAAAACGGAAAAGGCGGCTTGAACTGGTATTTGCCTTCGATGATCAGCGTGTCCGGGAAGTTGACCCCGGCAGCGTGCACGTCCAGAAGAATCTCGTTTTTCTTCGGCTCCGGGCTGGGGATTTCCTCCAACACCAAATCTGCAGCGGGACCGAAGGCTTTACAAAGCACGGCTTTCATCGAGGGCTATTCCTTTTTCGGGGATGGCCGATAAGTACAGGTAGCGAGGTTGTGGGGTCAATGAGCATGGCCCGGCCTGATAGGTGTGCATAAGCTGAAGTAAGCTATGCGGCGAAACGGATTGAGGAGCGGACTGTGAAAGCGTGGATTGTGATGTTGATGGCATTGTCGATGCCTGTTGTAGCGCTGGCGGAAGAGGGCGGCGAGAAAGAAGATCCGAACAAGGTTTCCTACGTGGCGTTGACGCCACCTTTCGTGGGCAACTACTCACTGGATGGCAGCCCGAAGCTGCACGTCTACAAGGCCGACGTTGCCTTGCGCGTGACCGGCGCCGAGGCGCAGAAACTGGTGAAGCAGAACGAGCCGCTGATTCGCAACCAACTGGTGGCATTGTTCACTCAGCAAACGGTCGACAGCATGGGCAACGTCGATGCCAAAGAAAAACTGCGTCAGGAAGCGCTGAAGCAGACCCAGCAAGTGCTCACCCAGGAAACGGGCAAGCCTGTGGTTGATGATCTGCTGTTCAATAACTTTATTGCTCAGTAACGCGCGGCATTCCGAATTCAGCGCAGGTCAAGCACGGCGGCCCATTGCTCATCGGTCACCGGCATGACGGAAAGACGGCTGCCTTTCTGCACCAGCGGCAACTGCTCAAGGGCAGCTTGTTGTTTCAGAAAACCCAGCCCCAGCACATTCGGAAACGCCTCGACGAATGCCACATCAAGGGCGGTCCAGGGGTTCTTCTCATCGGTGGCTTTAGCGTCGTAGTAGGGGCTTTTGTGGTCCAGCGCAGTGGGATCGGGATACGCGGCCTTGACGATTTCTCCGATCCCGGCGATCCCGGGCTCGGGGCAGCTGGAATGGTAGAAAAAGAACTGATCGCCTACGGCCATCGCGCGCAGAAAGTTGCGGGCCTGATAGTTGCGGACACCGTCCCAGCGCGTCTGCCCGAGCTTTTTCAACCCGCTGATCGAGAGCTCGTCGGGCTCGGATTTCATCAGCCAATAGGCCATTTACAAGGCTCCTGAACAGGTGTTGGGAAAGTTGTCCTACGGTTTGATGACAACCCGACGGTCGGCTGGCGTCAGTATTTGCGTGTTGCGTCACGTTGCCGCAGAATGCCGGGATTTTAAGGGCTGCACGATGTGGCAGCCTGTTTAAACGTTATCGATTTTAGATTCTGATTCGTTACAAAGGGGACGATGAATGCGACGCAAGCCGGATGTACTGTGGATTTTGGCAATTTTGTTCGGCTTGGGAATCGTCACCACCGGTTACGCGCAAAGTCTGTGGGCTGCCAAGGCTGACGCGCCGGTCGAAATCACTCAGCAACAGCAGCCACAGCTCCGCCGCTAAACCGCTATCGCAGCGCGCTTTCTTCGCAGGAGCGCGCCTCGATGACGACTCACCCCGCCATATACCAACGCTTATCCGTCACCGTTCCCGTCAACGGGACGTCCCAACTGGCGACCGCCAGCGTCGCGACTTTCTGACACTCATGGGCCAGTCCTAGCAATACCGGCTTGCGCCAGGTTTTACGGCGCGCGCGATACGCCAGGCTGCGGTCGTAAAAGCCGCCACCCATGCCAAGGCGTCCCCCTTCCGGATCGAACCCCACGAGCGGCATCAGCACCAGATCCAGCGTCCAGATCTTGCGCTGTCGCCTGGCATTGATACGTGGCTCCGGGATACGGAACCGGTTCGGCTTGAACTTCTCACCAGGGCGGACGCGCTGAAACACCATTTTCGTTCGCGGCCAGGCACTGAGCACTGGCAAGTATGTGGTCTTGCCGCATTTTTGAGCGGCACGAAGCAGCAGGCGCGGGTCGATCTCACCGTCCATCGGAAGGTAGAGAGAAACATGCCGGGCGCGCCGAAAGAGAGGGTTTTGCGCAAGCTGACGGTACAAACCCTTTGCCGCCTGTCGCTGTTCTGCCGGGCTGAGCGCGCGACGATTGTGACGAAGCAGCCGACGCAACTGTGGCCGAGAGAGGTTGGAGTGATCGGGGAGGGGAGCGGCGCCGGATGAGGTCATGCTGGCGGGTCCGTGAGGCTTTGGAAGGTGATGTCGTGTAATCAGACAGATTCACGATGCCCACCGCCAGACGGGGCGCCTGGCGATGGGTAGAAGGTTCGAGACTCCCCGACGAACCGCTGTCGGTGTAGCCCTTGAACCCGAAAGTTCAAGGTGGAGATTGCAGGAGGTTTTAAGGCTTTCCGTCGAGCGGACATGCACACCAACCCCAACGTGCAACCCCCGTGGTTGTGCGTATCGGCTCAGGGACATGACCGACTGGCAAGCACTCCAGGGAGCGGTCGCAAGTATACCGAATGATGTCCGAACAATCAGCCTTGTGCTTTATCCGAATCCGTGGCAAGGACCAGGTCTACTCGGTCCAGCAAATCGCGAACCTGCTCGCTATTGGCGCCATTGGCCTGGGCCTTTACCGGTGGCAATTCCTGTTTGTGCAGAAGGTCATGGGTAATGTTCAGCGCGGCCATCACCGCAATACGGTCGGCGCCGATGACTTTGCCGCTGCTGCGGATCTCGCGCATTTTGCCGTCAAGATAACGCGCGGCGCTGACCAGATTGGTGCGCTCCTCTTGCGGACAGATGATCGAATATTCTTTGTCGAGGATTTGCACGGTGATGCTGTTGCCATTACTCATGAGTCTTGCTCCAGGGCCTTGAGGCGCGAAATCATGGACTCGACCTTTTGCCGGGCGATTTCGTTTTTTTCAATGAGTTGAGCGCGTTCCTCGCGCCAGGATTTTTCCTGAGCTAATAGGAGTCCGTTTTGACTTTTTAGTTGCTCGACACGATTGATCAATAACTCCAGTCGAGCCATCAGCGCTTGCAGGTCATTGTCTTCCATTGTTTTCCACTGATTACTTTCAGATGAGTGGTGCAGGCGCTGGCGTCTGGATTCGCCCCGGACATCGCCTGATAGCTTGGGCGCGTCTGCCGGTGCTACGATACAAGGCCTTCATTCTAGACATTGCGCCGCTTGGCGCCTAGTTGCCCATGCCTATTCAGAATTCCCCGTACAACGGCTTCGCCACCCTGCTCACCAGCAGTGGTCATCACGTATCTCCTGCCGAATTGCACGGCCTTTTGCTGGGCCGCAGTTGCGCCGGCGCAGGCTTCGATGCAGAGGAGTGGCTGGCCGACGCTCATCTGCTGCTGGAAACAGAGCCTGACGACAAAGTGCGCCAGGCGCTGATCGGCCTGCAGGCAATGGTCAAAAGCGAACTGACCGGCGACGACATGGCCGTCGTGTTGCTGCTGCCCGGCGATGATGAGCCTCTGGCTGTCCGCACTGCCGCCATGGCCCAGTGGTGCCAGGGTTTCCTCAGCGGCTTTGCCCGGGTGGGTGGTCAGTCACTGAGCGATGATGCCAGGGACGTGCTGCAAGACTTGGCCGCTATTGCTCAGGTTCATGACGCGCTGGACGAGTCCGAAGACGGCGAGAGCGACTACATGGAAGTCATGGAGTACCTGCGCGTTGCGCCGTTGCTGCTGTTCACCGAGTTCAACCAGAAATCCGACGCTGAAGACGAAGCCAAGCCCTCTTTGCACTGACAGCGCGTCAATGCGGCCTCGGCCACGCCGCCTATGCGCGGCGATGGCCGACGCACACCTCCCGGAGAACCGCACTTGCCCATGATTCATATCCCGAAAGCCGAATATGCCCGCCGCCGCAAGGCGTTGATGGAGCAGATGGAGCCCAACAGCATAGCCATTCTGCCGGCGGCGGCTGTGGCCATTCGGAACCGGGACGTTGAACATGTGTATCGCCAGGACAGCGACTTTCAGTACCTGAGTGGCTTCCCCGAACCTGAGGCGGTGATCGTGCTGATCCCCGGTCGCGAGTACGGTGAGTACGTCCTGTTCTGTCGCGAGCGCAACCCCGAGCGCGAGCTGTGGGACGGCCTGCGCGCAGGTCAGGACGGCGCGATGCGTGAGTACGGCGCCGACGATGCCTTCCCGATCGCTGACATCGACGACATCCTGCCCGGCCTCATCGAGGGGCGCGATCGGGTGTATTCGTCCATGGGCAGCAATCCCGAATTCGACCGCCATGTGATGGAGTGGATCAACGTCATCCGCTCCAAGGCCCACCTGGGTGCGCAGCCGCCGAAAGAGTTCGTCGCGCTGGATCACTTGCTGCACGACATGCGCCTGTACAAATCGGCGGCCGAAGTGAAAGTGATGCGCGAGGCGGCACAGATCTCGGCGCGTGCCCACGTGCGGGCGATGCAGGCCAGTCGCGCGGGGCTCTACGAATTCAGCCTGGAAGCGGAACTTGATTACGAATTCCGCAAGGGCGGCGCGAAGATGCCGGCATACGGCTCGATCGTCGCGTCGGGGCGCAACGCCTGCATCCTGCACTATCAGGAGAACGACGCGCCGCTCAGAGACGGCGATCTGGTGCTGATCGATGCCGGTTGCGAGATCGATTGCTACGCCAGTGACATTACCCGTACCTTCCCGGTAAGCGGCAAATTCTCCGCCGAACAGAAAGCGATTTACGAGGTGGTGCTCAAATCCCAGGAAGCAGCGTTTGCGGCGATCAAACCCGGCAATCACTGGAATCAGGCCCACGAGGCAACGGTTCGGGTCATTACCGAAGGCTTGGTAGAGCTCGGGCTGCTGCGAGGCGCGGTGGATGAACTGATTGCCGCCGAAGCGTACAAAGCTTTTTACATGCACCGCGCCGGACACTGGCTGGGCATGGACGTGCACGACGTCGGCGAATACAAGGTCGGCGGAGAATGGCGTGTGCTTGAGGCCGGGATGGCGCTGACGGTCGAGCCCGGTATTTATGTGTCCCCGGACAATGAGGCCGTCGCTAAAAAATGGCGCGGGATTGGCGTGCGAATCGAGGATGACGTCGTGGTGACTAAAAAAGGCTGTGAAATCCTGACGGGCGATGTGCCGAAGACCGTGGCCGAGATCGAGGCGTTAATGGCCGCCGCACGAACGCAAGCCGCATGAGCCGCTTTAATCTGGCCATCGTCGGTGGCGGGCTGGTCGGCGCAAGCCTGGCTCTCGCCCTGCAAGCTGGAGCGAAGGCTCGGGGCTGGAAGATTGTCCTGATCGAGCCGTTTGCGCCCGGCGACACGTACCAGCCCAGCTACGACGCCCGCTCTTCAGCGCTGTCGTTCGGCGCGCGGCAGATCTACGAGCGCCTGGGCCTGTGGCAGCAGATCAGCCACCGCGCCGAGCCCATCCTCAAAATTCACGTTTCAGACAAAGGCCGGTTTGGCGCAGCGCACCTGTCTTCGATGGAGGAAGGCGTTCCGGCCCTGGGCTATGTGGTTGAAAACGCCTGGCTGGGCCAATGCCTGTGGCAGGCGCTGGACAAGGACGTGATCAGTTGGCGTGTGCCGGCCGAAGTCACGCACATGCAGGCGCTGCCCGATGGCTACCAACTGACGCTCAACGACGAAACTCAGCTCACCTGCGACCTCGCGGTGCTTGCCGACGGCGGCCGTTCCAGTCTGCGCGAGCAGTTGGGGATTGCCGTTCGACACACGCCGTATGATCAGAGCGCGCTGATTGCCAACATCACGCCGGGCGATGCCCATGGTGGTGAGGCCTTCGAGCGGTTTACCGAAAATGGCCCCATGGCGTTGCTGCCGCTTCCGGATAACCGTTGCGCACTGGTCTGGACGCGCACCGGCGATGACGTTCAGCGGCTGATGGCGCTGGACGACCGAAGCTTTCTCAAAGAACTGCAGGGCGTCTTCGGCTACCGTCTGGGCGCGCTGAAGCAAGTGGGTGCGCGTCACAACTATCCGCTGGCGTTGATCGAGGCCGAAGAGCAGATCCGCTCCCATCTGGTGGTGCTCGGCAACGCGGCCCACAGTCTTCATCCAATTGCGGGGCAGGGCTTCAACCTGTCGCTGCGCGATGCTGCCTCCCTGGCCGAATCACTGCTCGCCAGCGAAGCACCGCTGGGGGAGCTGTCGACGCTGCAGGCCTACCGCGAGCGCCAGCGCGTTGATCAAAAACTGACTGTCGGCTTTTCGGATCAAGTCACCCGGCTGTTCAGCAGTCAGCAATCCTTAGTCACGGCGGGTCGTAACCTGGGCCTTCTTGGTTTGGATCTGCTGCCTTCCGCCAAGAGCTGGTTTGCCCGACAGGCCATGGGCCTGGGAACGCGAAGCGATGTCTGAACACTCCATTCATTCGTGGCCGTCGCCACAACCGAGAACGATTTAAAGCATGGAAACGCGCGCAGATCTGCTGATTGTCGGGGCCGGAATGGTGGGGAGCGCGCTGGCGCTGGCGCTGCGAGACAGTGGGCTGAACATCCTCGTGGTGGATGGTGGTCCTCTGACGGTCAAACCGTTCGTGGCTGATGCCCCATTTGAAGCCCGGGTCAGCGCGCTGTCCATCGCCAGTCAGCGCATCCTCGAGCGGCTTGGCGTCTGGGACGGTATCGTCGCGCGGCGGGTCAGCCCCTACAGCGACATGCATGTGTGGGATGGCAGCGGCACAGGCAAGGTGCATTTTTCTGCCTCAAGCGTTCACGCTGAGGTGCTTGGGCACATCGTCGAAAACCGCGTGGTGCAGGATGCGCTGGTCGAACGTCTGCATGACAGCGACATCGGCTTGTTGGCCGATGCACGTCTGGAGCAGATGCGTCACTCCGGCGATGACTGGCTCCTGACGCTGTCCGACGGCCGCACATTGCGCGCGCCGCTGGTGGTCGCGGCCGATGGCGCCAACTCGACCGTGCGGCGCATGACCGGCACCGCAACGCGGGAATGGGACTACCTGCATCACGCCATTGTGACGAGCGTGCGCACGGCGGATTCCCACCGCAAAACCGCGTGGCAGCGCTTTACAGACGACGGCCCGCTGGCTTTTTTGCCGCTTGACCGAGAGGGCGAGCACTGGTGCTCCATCGTCTGGTCGGTGACGCCTGAGCAATCCGAGCGCTTGATGAAGCTCGACGACGAACGCTTTTGCCGTGAGCTGGAGAGTGCGTTCGAAGGCTGTCTCGGGCAGGTGATCTCGGCTGATTCGCGGGTTTGCGTCCCGCTGCGTCAACGCCATGCCAAGCGCTACGTGGCGCCGGGCCTTGCGCTGATCGGCGATGCGGCCCACACCATCCATCCATTGGCGGGGCAGGGCGTCAACCTGGGCTTTCTCGACGCAGCAGTGCTCGCCGAAGTGCTGCGAGATGCGGTCGAGCGTGGGGAGCGGCTGGCCGATGAGCGTGTGTTGAGCCGTTACGAGCGTCGGCGCATGCCGCATAACCTGACGTTGATGGCGGCGATGGAGGGCTTCGAGCGGCTGTTCCAGGCCGACGCACTGCCAGTTCGCCTGTTGCGCAACGCCGGGTTGAAGATGGTCGATCGTTCGGCAGAAGCTAAAGCGTTGTTCGTTCGCCAGGCCTTGGGGCTGACCGGGGATCTCCCGGAGTTAGCGAAGCTCTGACGGCGCAGCACTGTCTGTACGCGCGCTTCACCGTGGGACCGGCTTTAGCCGGGAAGGCGCCACTCGTTACGCCGGGACTCTGATCGCGTTCAAGCTGGCCTTTTCCTGACTCAAGCCGGTCCCACTAAAGCTGCGCGCGCTCAGTGGTTCTGAATGTGGCACTGCGGGCACTCCGCAACATCCGGTAACGGCTCAATCCTGACTTCGGTTGAGAAGGTAGATGCGATTCACTACCATTTCGCCTCGTTTTTCCCCTCTCTCGAATCAGGAGAACCTGCATGCAGGCGAGCAAGCGTCTTTTGGCTGCCCTGGCATTAACCATGCTCGGCAGCACCGCCCAGGCCGCAGATGAAGTGGTGGTGTATTCCTCCCGAATCGATGAGCTGATCAAACCGGTGTTCGATGCCTATACCGCCAAGACTGGCGTGAAGGTCAAGTTCATCACCGACAAGGAAGCGCCGCTGATGCAGCGCATCAAGGCCGAGGGCCAGAACGCAACGGCTGACCTGCTGCTCACCGTCGACGCAGGCAACCTCTGGCAAGCTGAACAGATGGGCATCCTGCAGCCGTTCACCTCGCCGGTCATCGATGCCAACATTCCCTCGCAATACCGTTCTTCCACCCACAGCTGGACCGGCCTGAGCCTGCGCGCCCGGACCATCGCCTACTCCACCGACCGCGTCAAACCTGAAGAACTCACCACTTACGAAGCGTTGGCCGACAAACAGTGGGAAGGCCGTCTCTGCCTGCGGACCGCCAAAAAGGTCTATAACCAGTCGCTGACCGCCACGCTGATCGAAACCCACGGCGCCGAGGCGTCTGAAAAGATCCTCAAAGGCTGGGTGAATAACCTGTCGACCGATGTGTTTTCCGATGACATCGCGGTGCTGGAAGCCATCAATGCCGGCCAATGCGACGTTGGCATCGTCAACACCTACTATTACGGTCGTTTGCACAAGGACAATCCGGATCTCGCCGTGCGCCTGTTCTGGCCCAATCAGTCGGACCGCGGCGTGCATGTTAACCTTTCCGGCATTGGCCTGACCCGGCACGCACCCCACGCAGATGCCGCCAAAGCGTTGGTGGAATGGATGACAGGTCCCGAAGCCCAGACGATATTCGCCGGCACCAATCAGGAATTCCCGGCTAACCCGAAAGTGGCGCCTTCTGAAGAAGTGGCGAGCTGGGGTGCGTTCAAGGCCGATACGATCCCGGTTGAAGTGGCCGGTCGGCGGCAGGCCGAGGCGATCCGCATGATGGACCGTGCTGGCTGGAATTGATCTTTCGCGAAAGAAGCCCGAATTACACCGGTTTTGCATGGTGAAGATCTTGTGGGAGTGAGCTTGCTCACGAAGACGGCATTTCAATCGCTTGAGATCTAGCGGGTGTGCCGGCCTCTTCGCGAGCAAGGTGGAGCGCCACCCCGGTCGCTCCCACTGAGGGCTTCGTCAACCCGCAACTCTCTATGAGTAACCCCTTTGGCCCATTCCCCCCAGCGTCGCTGGTACCCCCTGGTTTTTACCATTGCCGCGCTGGTGCTGCTGCCCTTGAGCGTATTGCTGTTCTCCTGGCAGACCATCGATCAGCAGATCTGGTCGCATCTCTGGGAAACCCAGATGCCACGGTTGCTCGGCAACACCCTGACGCTGGTGCTTGGCGTGGGGCTGGGCGTCACGATGCTGGGCGTGAGTCTGGCGTGGCTGACGGCGCTGTGTGAGTTCCCGGGGCGGCGCTGGCTGGACTGGGCGTTGATGCTGCCGTTTGCCATCCCGGCGTATGTGCTGGCGTTTGTCTTTGTGGGTTTGCTGGATTTCGCAGGCCCGGTGCAAATGCTGTTGCGCGAGTGGTTCGGCTCCGGCCTGCGTCTGCCGCGAGTGCGCTCGACCGGTGGCGTGATCATCGTGCTGGTGCTGGTGTTTTACCCCTACGTGTATCTGTTGGCGCGCACGGCATTCCTGGCCCAAGGCAAAGGCCTGATGGAGGCGGCACGTATTCTCGGTCAGTCGCCGTGGCAAGCGTTCTGGCGCGTGGCATTGCCCATGGCGCGGCCGGCGATCGGTGCTGGTGTGGCGCTGGCGTTGATGGAAACCCTGGCCGATTTCGGCGCGGTGTCGGTGTTCAACTTCGACACTTTCACCACCGCTATCTACAAAACCTGGTACGGCTTCTTCAGCTTGTCGAGCGCCGCGCAACTGGCGAGCCTGCTGCTGCTGGCCGTCATGGTCCTGCTGTACGGCGAGCATCGCGCGCGGGGGGCGAGCCGGTCGAGCAACGAGCGCCCGAGGGTGAAGGCGCTGTATCACCTGCATGGCCTGAAAGCCGTCGCCGCCAGTACGTGGTGTGGGCTGGTGTTCGCCTGCGCGTTTGTGGTGCCGCTGTTGCAGCTGATTGCATGGGTCTGGCAACGCGGGCGCTTCGACCTCGACGAGCGCTACGCCGGGTTGATCCTGCACACGCTTTACTTGGGCGGCATCGCTGCGCTGGTCACGGTGTGCGTCGCGATGATCCTCGTGTTTGCCCGGCGCCTTGCCCCCACCCGCGCCATTCGCGCGGGCGTCAGCGTCGCCAACATTGGGTACGCGCTGCCCGGCTCGGTGCTGGCGGTGTCGATCATGTTGGCGTTCAGTTATCTGGACCGGGAACTGGTCGTGCCGTTATCCAGCTGGCTGGGCGGCGCTGGCAGGCCTTTGCTGCTGGGCAGCCTGGGGGCGCTCGTGCTTGCGTACCTAGTGCGCTTCATTGCGGTCGCGTACGGGCCGCTCGAGAACAGCCTGTCGCGCATTCGTCCATCACTGCCCGAAGCCGCGCGCAGTCTGGGGGTGAGCGGCCCGCGATTGTTTTTCAGGATTTATCTGCCGCTGCTCATACCCGGCACGTTGAGCGCTGCGCTGCTGGTCTTCGTTGATGTCCTCAAGGAAATGCCCGCCACGCTGCTCATGCGGCCGTTTGGCTGGGACACGCTGGCGGTGCGCATCTTCGAAATGACCAGCGAAGGTGAGTGGGCGCGTGCGGCTTTGCCTGCGCTGACGCTGGTGCTCGTCGGGCTGCTGCCGGTCATCGGGCTGATTAGACGTTCGGCCAGACCGATTGGTTAGGTGCGGGGTCCTAACCTTGCGGCTACAATGCGCCGCAATCGACTCGGTCTGTCAGACAATTCCTCAAATTAGCAATGGTGTCAGACCCCAATTCACGGGGGATCTGCGGGATTGCCAGTGACCGCGTCTTCGCCACGCCCGGAAGGAGAAACCCATGGGACAGCGTACGCCCCTCTTTGACCTGCACCTCGCGCTTGGCGCGAAGCTGGTTGATTTTGGTGGTTGGGACATGCCCTTGCACTACGGATCGCAGGTCGAGGAGCACCATCAGGTGCGCCGGGATTGCGGGATTTTCGACGTGTCGCACATGCATGTGCTCGACGTATCCGGCAGCCAGGCCAAGCCTTGGCTGCAACATCTGCTGGCCAACGACGTCGGCAGGTTGCAACAGACCGGGCAGGCGCTTTACAGCGCGATGCTGGACACCCAGGGCGGTATCGTCGACGACATGATCGTCTACCTGACCGACGAGGGTTATCGCCTGGTGGTCAACGCAGCCACCGGCGATAAGGATCTGGCCTGGATGAACGCCAACATTGCCGGCTACGACGTGCGCGTCAAGCACCGCTCGGAGCTGGCGATGCTTGCCATTCAGGGGCCGAACGCCCGGCAGAAGATCGGCGAACTGGTTAATCAGGAACGCACCGCGCTTATCCACACCCTCAGACCCTTCGAAGGCCAGCAAGAGGGCGAGTGGTTCATTGCCCGCACGGGTTATACCGGTGAAGACGGCCTCGAGATCATCCTGCCAGCAACCGAGGCCTGCAGTTTCTTCAACGACATGGTCGGCGCCGGTATCTCGCCGATCGGTCTGGGCGCCCGCGATACGCTGCGCCTGGAAGCAGGGATGAACCTGTACGGTCAGGAAATCGACGAGCAGGTTTCGCCCCTGATCTCCAACATGGCCTGGACGGTCGCGTGGATGCCTGAAGACCGCACGTTCATCGGGCGCGCTGCACTCGAAGCAGAGCGCATGCGAGGGATTCCCTCCAAGCTTGTTGGGTTGGTCCTTGAAGAACGAGGCGTTTTGCGCGCTCATCAGGTCGTCCGAATAGCGGAAGTTGGCGAAGGAGAGATCACCAGTGGTAGTTTCTCTCCTACGCTAAGCAAGTCGATCGCGCTGGCGCGAGTGCCGATGGCCACCGCTGACCGTGCCGAGGTTGAAATCCGGGGCAAGTGGTACCCGGTCCGAGTGGTTCGACCCGCATTCGTGCGTCACGGCAAGGCCCTGATTTAACCCTGATTTGAAAGCCATCCCTGGCGGGTTTTTCCGCTGACCTGATGAAGTAGAGAGGATAAGAACATGAGCACTATTCCCGCCGAACTGCGTTTTGCCGAGAGCCACGAGTGGGCCAAGCAAGAGGGTGATCTGATCGTTGTCGGTATCTCTGATCATGCGCAGGAAGCGCTGGGTGACGTCGTGTTCGTCGAGCTGCCTGAGGTTGGGAAAGTTTTCTCGGCCGCAGGTGATCAGGCCGGTGTCGTCGAGTCGGTAAAGGCTGCGTCTGACATCTACTCGCCCGTGGCGGGCGAAGTCGTCGAGGTCAACGAGGCGCTGGCTGATGGCCCAGAGGCATTGAACGAGGCGCCATACGCGTCATGGATCTTCAAGGTCAAGCCAGCCAATGCCGCGGACTTGGGCAAGCTGCTCGACGCAGCGGGCTACAAGGCGCTGATCGGCGAATAAGCCGGTCGGTCAGACATAAAAAAGCCGCTCGGATGAGCGGCTTTTTTGTGGGAGCGAGATCGACGTTATGCCGCCAACTCGTCACAACAGGTCGGACTTATTGCTCGGCAACCAGATTCTTCGCCAGGATGGCGTTTGCCAGGTCCATGTCCGATGCCTTCAGGGCCGGATTGTCTTTGCGCACCTGATCCATGGCTGCTTCCAGGTATGGCCCGCGGATTTCGCCGTTGCTGGCGACGAAGCTGCCAGCGTCGTCTTGTGCGGCGACGATCAGCTTGTGGTGACGAAAGGTGAGGTAGGTGGAACCGGTTGTGGCACCAGACGACAGCACGTCCCGCAGAAAACCGTCAGCCATCGCTGAACCGACCGGCAGGGAAAGCAAGGCTAACGTGGCTACAGCAAGTTTGAGACGCATGAGAGGTACTCCGATGTTTGTTTGTTCTGAAACGATTTGATACGCCGTTCCCTGCTCTAGTTCCCCAGGCACAGGGCGTCATAGTGCGACGGCCTGCCAAGTCGGCTCGTCCCGGGAGTTGATCATCGTTCAGAGGGTCACGGTTGATGACGGTGGGAAATCGATCGGGCAGAGTAAGGTGACTGCATTCTGCGCGGCTTCTGTGCTTGAGCGGAGGAACGGCTGGCGCAGCCAATAGAGATTCAAGCCGCAAAAACAATAGGAGGGCGTCATGGCTGTTCTGGAAAGTTTTCGTCTCGACGGCAGGGTAGCGTTGGTCACCGGCTCCAGCGCGGGCATTGGTCTGGCGATTGCCCGGGGTCTGGCCGAAGCGGGCGCCACGGTCGTGCTCAACGGCCGCAATGCCAAGACGCTGCAATCAGCTGCCCAGGCCCTGGCGGCCGAGGGTCATGGGGTTCACACACAAAGTTTTGATGTGACGGACAGTGCGGCGGTCGCCATTGCGGTTCAGGACATCGAAGAACGCGTCGGGCCGCTGGAAATCTTGGTTAACAACGCCGGCATCCAACGGCGCGGGCCGCTGGCGGAGTTCGCCGAGGCGGACTGGCACGAGCTGATGCGCACCAACCTCGACAGTGCGTTCTTCGTCGGCCAGGCCGTCGCGCGCTGCATGATCCCCCGTGGTCGCGGGCGCATCATCAACATCTGTTCGGTGCAAAGCGAGCTGGGCCGACCGGGTATCGCGCCGTACACCGCGAGCAAAGGCGCGCTGAAGATGCTGACCAAGGGCATGGCGATCGACTGGGGCCCGTTCGGTCTCAACGTCAACGGAATCGGACCGGGATACTTCAAGACCGAGCTGAACGCTGCGTTGGTCGCCAATACTGAATTCAGCGACTGGCTGGTGCAGCGCACGCCGAGCCGTCGTTGGGGCGAAGTGTCGGAGCTGGCGGGCGCGGCGGTGTTTCTGGCCTCGGACGCAGCCAGCTTCGTCAATGGCCATATTCTTTACGTCGACGGTGCCATTACGGCATCGCTGTAACCCGGAGAACGATGATGCAAGCGATTGTCTGCCATGCCGCGAAAGACCTGCGTGTCGAGCCTGGTACCGAAGCGTTGCCGTTGTCTGCCGGCCAGTTGCGCGTACGCGTTGCTCGCGGCGGTATCTGCGGCTCGGATCTGCACTACTACCAGCACGGCGGTTTCGGTGCCGTTCGGCTGAAAGAGCCTATGGTTCTCGGCCATGAAATCTCGGCGGTCATTGAAGAAGTCGGCGACGCCCAGAGCGCTTTCAGCGTCAGGCAACGGATTTCCGTGTCGCCATCACGGCCGTGCGGTGACTGCAAATACTGTCACGAAGGCCTTCTCAACCATTGCCTGAACATGCGTTTTTACGGCAGCGCGATGCCGTTTCCGCACATACAGGGCGCTTTTCGCGAGCATCTCGTGATCGAATCAAGCCAGGCCCATGCGCTGGCGCCGACCACGACGCTGGCTGAAGGCGCACTGGCCGAACCCTTGTCGGTCGGGCTTCATGCGATCCAGCGCGCCGGTGGCGTGTTCGGCAAGCGCGTGCTGGTGACCGGTTGCGGCCCGATCGGCAACTTGCTGATCGGCAGCCTGCGCGCGGCGGGTGCGTTGCAGATCATTGCCGCTGACCTGAGCGACAGCGCTCTGGCGTGCGCGCGGCGCATGGGTGCCAGCGAAACCCACAATCTGCGCGACGAGCCTGAAGCACTGGCGCGCTATACCGCCGGCAAGGGTTATTTCGATGTGATGTTCGAGGCCTCCGGCAGCGCGCAAGCCTTGCGCGATGGCCTGACCTGCATGCGCCCGCGCGGGATTGTGGTGACAGTCGGGCTCGGTGGCGATGTGGCGATTCCGCTGAACCTGGTGGTGGGCAAGGAAATCGATCTGCGCGGCACCTTTCGCTTCCACCCCGAGTTCGCTCAGGCGGTGGACCTGCTCAACCGCAAGGTGATCGACGTGACGCCGGTGATCTCCCACACCCTTGCGTTTCAGGACGCGGTCCAGGCGTTCGAGCTGGCGGGGGACAAGCAGCAGGCGATGAAAGTGGTGCTGGATTTCGGGGTGCCGGACCAGTAATGGACTGCGGTCAGTTCAGGCCTGTGCCAGGGTTGATCGGAGCTGTGGGAGCGAGCTTGCTCGCGAAAAGGCGGGGACATCCGCTCAATATCCAGCGGTTATGAGATCCCCTTCGCGAGCAAGCTCGTCCCCCCATGGACGGCGTTTGCTGCGCGACAGGTCATCTCCCATGTGGGGGCGGTTTAGCGCTGTTCGCTCTGCGGTGTCACACGCAGCACCTCTTCAACCGTCGTCAGCCCCGCCGCGACCTTCTGTGCGCCGGACAAGCGCAGGCTGCGCATGCCATCCTTGAAGCCCTGACGGCGCAACGCCGTCAGGTCCAGGTCCGCCGTGATCAGCGACTTCACCGCGTCCGACATCAGCATGATCTCGTACACCCCCGCACGCCCGCGATAGCCCGTGTCGCGGCACTCCGCGCAACCCACGGCCCGATGCGCGCCGGTGGGCACCGGCGCCTGCCACGGCCGCGTCAGGGTCTGCCAGTCCACCTCATCCATGTCGATCGGCGCCTTGCAGTGCGGGCACAGCGTACGCACCAGACGCTGCGCCATCACGCCGAGGATCGTTGCCTTGAGCAGATAATGCGGCACACCCAACTCAAGCAGACGGCTAATGGCGCTGGGCGCGTCGTTGGTGTGCAGCGTCGACAGCACCAAGTGACCGGTCAACGCCGCCTGAATCGCCATTTCTGCGGTTTCCAGGTCGCGAATCTCGCCGATCATGATGATGTCCGGGTCTTGCCGCATCAGCGCGCGCACGCCGCTGGCAAACGTCAGATCGATGTTGTGCTGCACCTGCATCTGATTGAACGCAGGCTCAACCATCTCGATCGGATCCTCGATGGTGCAGAGGTTCACCTCCGAAGTCGCCAGCATTTTCAGCGTCGTGTACAGCGTGGTGGTCTTGCCGGAACCGGTCGGGCCGGTCACCAGAATGATGCCGTTGGGCTGTCGGGTCATGCCCTCCCATCGACGCAAGTCATCGCCGGAGAATCCGAGCTGGTCGAAGTCCTTGAGCAGCACTTCCGGGTCAAAAATCCGCATGACCATCTTTTCGCCGAAGGCGGTGGGAAGCGTCGATAACCGCAGCTCCACCTCGCCGCCGTCGGGCGTCTTGGTCTTCACCCGGCCGTCCTGGGGCTTGCGCTTCTCGGCCACGTTCATCCGGCCCAGGCTTTTCAGGCGGCTGGTCACGGCCATCGCCACCTGGGGCGGGAATTGATAAACGTTGTGCAGCACGCCGTCGATGCGGAAGCGGACGGTACCGGCCTCGCGGCGGGGCTCGATGTGAATATCGCTCGCCCGCTGCTGATAGGCGTACTGGAACAGCCAGTCGACGATATTGACGATGTGCGCGTCGTTGGCGTCCGGCTCCTGATCGCTGGCGCCGAGCTTGAGCAACTGTTCAAAGTTGCCCATGTTGCTGATTTTCTGATCGCTGGCACTCGCGCCGCTGACCGATTTGGCCAGCCGGTAAAACTCGACGGCCAGTTTCTGTACGTCAACGGGATTGGCGACGACGCGCTTGATCGGCATCTTCAGCACGTGGGTGAGGTCGGCTTCCCACGCATTCACGTACGGTTGCGCGCTGGCGATGGTCACTGCGTCGCGATCGACGTCCACCGCAAGAATCTTGTGGCGCTGGGCGAAGGCGTAGGACATCAACGGGGTCACGGCGGCGACGTTGATCTTCAGCGGGTCAATGCGCAGATAGGGCTGGCCCGATTGCTCCGCCAGCCAGGCAGTCAGGGTTTCGAGGTCTAGTTTCTTGCCGGGCCGCTTGTGATTGTCGAACTGCTGGGTGGCGATGAGTTCGAGCGGGTGGGCGTGGAGATTCTGCGCGGCTCGGCGCAGCGTGAGCGCATATTCGGCGTTGTCCTGATCGAGGTATCCCTGCGCGACGAGGTCACGCAATACTTCGTTCAGATCCAGCCAACGGTCCTGAGATGATGAGGCGAGGACGGACATGCAGGCTCCTTCGGACGAGACGGCTTACTTCGGTGTTGAGCAAGAGTAGTCCCAAGCGTGCCAGTTGTTGCGCCCTGCCGGTAGCGAAGCGTTGCCAATATTTTCGGAGCACTCAACTGGCGGCGAGTGAGACAACCTCGGTTACGACGTGCAAATTGCCCATGGGTTCAAGTTCAACCGAGCAAACACTGACCAGATTGCGCATTTTTTCGCCAATCACCTGAGCGCGGTGCCACGTCATGCCGCCCACTTCGACGCTCACCATCAGCATGCCGTCCCGCTGCAACACGCTGACCTGTTGAGGGATCAGGTACTGCATCGCGAACAGGTTGAGCAGCCGGCAGAGCACGTCGGCCTCTGCCTCGGCGAGAATTTGGTAGCGCGACAGGCAATGAGCATTGGCGACCGACCAGGCATCGTGGCGGAAAGGGGCAGGGCTGGCGGCGTCGAAATGCGGCATGGGAAATCTCCTGACAAACTCGTGGTGGCATTGACGTTGAATGGCAGAAAGTTTTACACGTTGAAAAAGAAATTTCTGATCGAAGATGCGCTGTATTAGGCTGTATTGGACTTGTTTATGTGCCACAGCTTCCTTTCAGGAATTGACTATGCAAATTGAGCTGGATGCTTACGACCGGAAGATTCTCGCGCTGCTGCAGGAGGATGCGTCGCTGTCCAGCGCGCAGATCGCCGAGCAGGTGGGCCTGTCGCAATCGCCTTGCTGGCGCAGGATCCAGCGGCTCAAAGATGAGGGCGTCATCCGGCGGCAGGTGACGCTGCTGGATCGCAAGAAGATCGGCTTGAATACGCAAATATTTGCAGAGGTAAAACTCAACGCCCACGGTCGGTCCAACTTCACTGAATTCACTGAGGCAATCCGTAGTTTCCCGGAAGTGCTGGAGTGTTATGTGCTGATGGGGTCGGTGGACTTTTTGCTGCGCATCGTCACGCCGGACATCGAAGCGTACGAGCGATTCTTCTTCGAAAAGCTCTCGCTGGTGCCGGGGATTCAGGAAGTGAATTCGACAGTGGCGCTGTCGGAGATCAAATCGACGACGAGCTTGCCGATTGGCAGATAGGGTGCGAATTCCCGGCTAAAGCCGGTCCCACTGACACACCGCGTGCCTTTCGTAGGACTGGCTTCAGCCAGGAAGGCGTCGGTAGACACACTGCGAAATTGAGGGTGCTCAGGCTGGCCTCTTCCCGGCTAAAGCCGGTCCCACTGACACACCGCGTGCCTTTCGTAGAACAGGCTTCAGCCGGGAAAGCGTCGGTGGGCACACTGCGAAATTGAGGGTGCTCAGGCTGGTCTCTTCCCGGCTGGCCGGTCCTACTGACAGACTGCGCGCATTTCGTAGGACCGGCTTCAGCCGGGAAAGCGTCGGTAGGCACACTGCGAAATTGAGGGTGCTCAGGCTGGCCTCTTCCCGGCTGAAGCCGGTCCCACTGACACACCGCGTGCCTTTCGTAGGACTGGCTTCAGCCGGGAAGGCGTCGGTAGGCACACTGCGAAATTGAGGGTGCTCAGGCTGGCCTCTTCCCGGCTGAAGCCGGTCCCACTGACACACCGCGTGCATTTAGTAGGACTGGCTTCAGCCGGGAAGGCGTCGGTAGGCACACTGCGAAATTGAGGGTGCTCAGGCTGGCCTCTTCCCGGCTAAAGCCGGTCCCACTGACACACCGCGTGCCTTTCGTAGGACTGGCTTCAGCCGGGAAGGCGTCGGTAGACACACTGCGAAATTGAGGGTGCTCAGGCTGGCCTCTTCCCGGCTAAAGCCGGTCCTACGAAACAGCTTCGGCCGGTGCTACCAACCGCGCCAGCCGTCCCATCCATACGGCGTCTTACAACTTCAGCAATGTCTTCCACGCCCGGCTTTGCAGCACGGTGATGGTCTGCTGCATGCGGGCATCGAGGATTTCGTCGGTGATGTCCAGGTGCGCCAGTTGCTCGAGCTTGTTCAACTCGCCATACAAGCGGTCCAGCTCAGGCAGGTCGAGGGCCTGGCGGGCATAGTGCAGCCAGACCTGGATGCGCTCGATGCGTGGCAGTTGCTCGGCAAGGTCTTCCGGCTGCTGCTGGTAGCGCGGCAGGTTCAGCGCTGTAGCTTCATCACCCAAGAAGCGCGGCACCCAGCTGCTGAGCATCGCGTGGCCCTGACGATTGCCACGATTATTGCGCTCGACCGTCCAGCTGCGCGCCATCAACCAGCGTGAGGTGGTCAGTGAGAACAGGCCCCAGCGGGTGTCCTGCAACTCTTCGATGAACTGCTCATGGGCAGCGGCGCGTACATCGCCATCTTCCTGGCCGGCGAGCACCAGCGTGCGCCAGTCTTCCAGCAAGGCGTCCAGCGCGGCGCGCAGGTCATGGGTCGTTGAGCGCGGAGCGGCTTGGCCCAGACTGCCGGCCAGAGCGCGCAGTTCAGCGAGCACTTCGACCCATTCCTGCAACAGGCTCCAGTGGCCGTTGAAGCGGTATTGTTCGGCCAGACGCTGGCTGCTGCCGAGCAGGAACCAGGCGATGGCGCTGAACGCGTCGTCTACCGAGAGTTCGCCATGCAGCTCGGGCGTCGGCAGCTTGATCGAGTAGCTGCTGGCGTCGAACAGACGATAGCCACGCTCGGCCTTGCTGATATCGCAGGGCATCAGCGGCAGCTTCTCGGCCAGCTCTGCGGCCAGTTCCAGCAGGGCGGCAGGGTCGCCTTCGCGCAACTCCAGTTCCAGCTCGCAGATTTCTTCCTGCTGCTTGCCAGCGACAACCTTGCCCAGGTCCAGTGCTGCTTCGATCACCACTTTGGTCTTGCCACGGCCCCAAGCGATTTCCGCTTTCTCGCGGACGAAATCAGTGGTGAACACCGGTTTGATGGTTTTCTTGTCCAGATCCGCCAGTTGCTCGGGCCAGCATTCGCCGTCGAGCTTCTTCAAGTCCAGCTTGGCCTTGGGCACGTCCCAGTTGTATTCGTTGCGCTCGGACAGGCCCGCCACGCTCTGGCCGCGGGTCTTGAGGGTCTGAATGATCGCGTCGCCGTCGCGACGCAGCCGCAGCGCAACCTTGGCATGGGCCAGCTCACGCTCGGGGGTGTCGAAGTACTGATTGAACAGCTCCAGACGCTCCCAGCCACCCTTGTTGCGCTTCTTCAGCAACGGGTGCTCGCGCAGGGCTATGAGGGTTTCGCGGCTGACGCGGAGTTTGATTTCGGTTTCTTTCTGCATGGCCGGAGAATCCAAACGCTCTATCGCTGATAACGAGGGGCGCAGCCGGAATCGACACAGCTGCGTGGGCCGTGCAGTGTACAGGACATCAACCGTGACAGTTTATTCATGCGGGCCAATCGACCTATGATGGCTGGCGTGTCGCACCCCATCACCGGAGTCGCCTATGCCGTTGCCGTCCATGAAAGACCAGTTCGCCGCCCTGATCGCCGCGCCGTCTGTGAGCTGTACGCAGCCCGCGCTCGATCAGTCCAATCGCGCCGTCATTGACCTGCTGGCGGGCTGGCTGGGCGATCTGGGTTTCGCCTGCGACATCCAGCAGGTAAGCCCCGGCAAGTTCAATCTGCTGGCGACGTTTGGCACTGGCCCCGGCGGGCTGGTGCTGGCGGGCCACAGTGATACCGTTCCTTACGACGATGCGTTGTGGAAGACCGATCCGCTCAAGCTGACCGAAGTCGACGGCAACTGGGTAGGACTGGGCAGCTGCGACATGAAGGGCTTTTTCGCGCTAGCCATCGAGGCGCTTCAGCCGCTGCTCGATCAGCCGTTCAAGCAGCCGCTCATCATCCTCGCCACCTGCGACGAAGAGAGCTCCATGGCAGGTGCCAAGGCCTTGGCTGCAGCGGGCGGTGTGCTGGGTCGCGCGGCGGTTATCGGCGAACCGACGCGCCTCAAGCCGGTCCGCCTGCACAAGGGCGTGATGATGGAGCGCATCGAGATCCTCGGCCGCAGCGGTCACTCCTCTGACCCGAGCCTGGGGCGTAGCGCCCTTGAAGCCATGTACGACGCCATCGGTGAGCTCAAAGGCCTGCGCCGCCAATGGCAGGAGCAATACCGCAATCCGCAGTTCAGCGTGCCGCAACCGACCCTGAACTTCGGCTGCATCCATGGCGGCGACAACCCGAACCGGATCTGCGGGCAATGCTCGCTGGAGTTCGACCTGCGTCCGCTGCCGGGCATGGACCCTGAAGTGCTGCGGGACGCTATCAGGCAAAAACTGCAGCCCGTCGCCGAGCTGCATCAGGTGCAGATCGATTACGCGCCACTGTTTTCGGAAGTCTCACCTTTTGAAGAAAGCGCCGACGCGGAACTGGTGCGAATCGCCGAGCGTCTGACCGGTCATACGGCCGAAGCAGTGGCATTTGGCACCGAAGCGCCTTATCTTCAGCGCCTTGGTTGCGAAACCATCGTGATGGGGCCTGGGGACATTGCCTGCGCGCACCAGCCCGGTGAGTATCTTGAAATGTCACGTTTGCAGCCTACAGTGCGTCTGTTACGTCAATTGATCGAACATTACTGCCTGGCTACCCCTTGAGTGCACCCAGGTGCTGCATGAGGCAGGGCCTGTCTCAGAATCAACCGAAAAGGAGAGTACGCGTGTTGCGATGCCTGTTCCGACGATAAAGCTCATGCCGTCTTGAGTGTTTCCACCCTTCGTCCATCCACTACAGGCTCCTTTCGGATATGCCCGATTACGTTAATTGGCTCCGCCACGCGTCTCCCTACATCAACGCCCACCGGGATTGCACCTTCGTCGTCATGCTTCCAGGCGATGGCGTTGAGCACCCGAACTTCGGCAACATCGTCCACGACCTCGTATTGCTGCACAGCCTCGGCGTGCGCCTCGTACTGGTTTACGGCTCCCGCCCGCAGATCGAAAGCCGCTTGCAGGCCCGTGGCCTGACGCCGCATTTTCATCACGACATGCGCGTGACTGATTTCGCCACCCTTGAATGCGTGATTGACGCCGTCGGCGCCCTGCGCATCGCCATCGAAGCGCGTTTGTCGATGGACATGGCCGCCTCGCCTATGCAGGGCTCGCGGTTACGCGTCACAGGCGGCAACTTCGTCACGGCGCGCCCAATTGGCGTCCTCGAGGGCGTCGATTTCCAGCACACCGGCGAAGTCCGTCGCATCGACCGCAAGGGCATCAGTCGGCTGCTCGATGAGCGCTCTATCGTGCTGCTGTCACCGCTGGGGTATTCGCCCACTGGCGAGATTTTCAACCTTGCCTGCGAAGACGTTGCGACGCGTGCGGCGATTGATCTGGGCGCGGAAAAGCTGCTGTTGTTTGGCGCCGAGTCAGGCTTGCTGGACGAGCAGGGTCGATTGGTCCGGGAGCTGCGCCCACAACAGGTCCCCGCTCACCTTCAGCGCCTGGGCAGCAACTACCAGGCTGAGCTGCTGGATGCGGCGGCTCAGGCCTGTCGCGGTGGTGTGGCGCGCAGCCATATCGTCAGCTACGCCGAAGACGGCGCGCTGCTCTCGGAGCTGTTCACCCGCGCCGGCGGCGGCACACTGGTGGCCCAGGAGCAGTTCGAACTGGTGCGCGAAGCGTCGATTGGCGACGTTGGCGGGCTGATCGACCTCATCACGCCGCTTGAAGAACAGGGCATTCTGGTGCGTCGTTCGCGGGAAGTGCTTGAGCGTGAAATCGAGCAGTTCAGCGTGGTCGAGCGCGAAGGCTTGATCATCGCCTGCGCGGCGCTGTATCCGATTGCCGATTCCGAAACGGGTGAGTTGGCCTGTCTGGCGGTTAACCCGGAATACCGTCACGGCGGGCGCGGCGACGAACTGCTCGAGCGCATCGAAGAACGCGCCCGGGCGCTGGGTCTGAAAACCCTGTTTGTCCTCACGACGCGCACCGCGCACTGGTTCCAGGAGCGCGGTTTCGAGGCCAGCAGCGTTGATCGCCTGCCCAGCGCACGTGCGTCGCTCTACAACTATCAGCGTAATTCGAAGATTTTCGAAAAGGCGATTTAAGCGAAGCGCGTCAGGACCTGAAGCCTGACGCGCATTTTCGGTTCGGTACAACCCTTGTGGGAGCGAGCTTGCTCGCAAGGCGGCTAAGTCAGGCGCTACATCTCTCTCGCCTGAGCCACCGCTTTCGCGAGCAAGCTCGCTCCCACAATGGGTCGTAGTGCACCGGAGATAAGCGTTGAATGCAAAACCTGTAGGAGTGAGCTTGCTCGCGAAGGCGGTGGGTCAGCTGCTCAGGTGCTGAACGACCGAAATCCAATGTAGGAAGGGCGTGGTACTCCCACAGGGTTGATCGGGTCGTGTCAGTGATGACACGACCCACTCTGATCAGTTGCTGATCGCCAGAATGCTTGCCTGATAGGCACCCACAAACGTATCGAAATCCACTTTCTCTTCGGTCTGTTCCAGCTCCGCTTGCTGAGCCAGAGACTCCCGCGCCTTGCTTTCAAAATGGGTCTGGTCTTCGGCACTCAGCGGATTGCTGCGGAAATGCTCGGCATGAATCTGCGACTGGCGCAGCGAGAAGGCCGTGAAGCCTTCCTTGTGCTCGGACATTGCCGCCAGCACCTTTGCCGAGGGCGTCAGAGAGGCATCTGCGACTTTTGCCCGCTGAACCTCCAGCGCCTGCACGTGCTGATCCGTGCCCTGGCTGGCGTCGAGCAGTTCACAGATCGGCCTGATCGTGTCCAGCATTTCGTTGGCCCAGACCTTCAGGTCGATTGTCGTGTCGTTGCGGTTCAGTTGCAGGCCTGGGCGGCGACCTTCCTTGACCACGGTCAGGAAGTTCGTGCTGGCGTTGCCGCATTCGTTGTTCGCCAGTTGCGGGCTGTCGTGCAGCGCGCAGTACAGGATGAACGCATCAATGAAGCGCGATTGCTCAAGGTCGATGCCGACCGGCAGGAACGGGTTGATGTCCAGGCAGCGGACTTCCACGTACTGCACGCCGCGGGCGACGAGCGCCTGAATCGGACGCTCACCGGAGTAGGTGACGCGTTTCGGGCGGATCGTCGAGTAGTACTCGTTCTCGATCTGGAGGACGTTGGTGTTCAGCTGAATCCACTCGCCATCCTTGTGTGTGCCGATCTCGACGTAGGGCGCGTAGGGCGTTGCCACCGCGCGGCGCAGGCTGTCGGTGTAGGTCAGCAGATCGTTGTAACAAGGTGTCAGGTCTGCCTGGGCATTGCTCTGGTAACCCAGATCGCTCATCCGCAGGCTGGTGGCGTAAGGCAGATACAGCGTGTCGGCGTCGAACTGCTCAAGCTGATGCGAGCGGCCGCGCAGGAAGCTGGCGTCCAGCGCCGGCGATGCGCCGAACAGGTACATCAGCAGCCAGCTGTAACGACGGAAGTTGCGGATCAGGCCGATGTAGCTTTCGGACTGGAAGTCGCGGTCATCACCTTCGAATTTTGCGTCCTGCTTGAGCACGGGCCAGATGGCTTCGGGCAGCGAGAAGTTGTAATGAATGCCGGCGATGCACTGCATGGTTTTGCCGTAACGCAAGGCAAGGCCCTGGCGATAGACATATTTCAGCTTGCCGATATTGGAAGTGCCGTAATAGGCGATCGGGATATCCGCTTCGGCCGGCAGCGGGCACGGCATCGAAGGGCTCCAGATGTATTCGCTGCCCAGTTTGCTGTACGCGAAGCGATGAATCTTCTCAAGGCTTTCCAGCGTGTCGGCAGGGTTGGCAAGGGCCGGAGTGATGAACTCCAGCAAAGACTCGGAGTAATCGGTGGTAATTTGCTCATTGGTCAGCGCCGCGCCGAGGGCTTCCGGGTGCGGGGTTTGTGCCAGACGGCCTTCGCCCGTAACGCGCAGGCATTCACGCTCGATGCCATGCAAGCACTTCTCCAGAAGGGAGAGGTTGGAGTGCTCGCCAAGCAGAGTCAGGCGGCGGTTGAGAAGTTCGCTCAAGTTGGAATCCTTCACGCGTCAGTCGGCCCTATATGGGGGCGATATGGCGGTCTACAAGGGTGAAGAAAGGAACTGGCGTTTTCGCCTCGTCGATGGCCCTAACGCCGATGCCCGTCGCTGATCGTTCCTACTAGGAAATCAGAAAATTTCGACACTGCTGAACAGTGCCGAAATTAACTCATAACGCTATCGGACAGCTAGACGATCGCGAACGTGCCCTGCGCTTTGGCAACCAGCTTGTCGTTCTGGCGAACGTCAGCTTCAACCACCAGCGTTCGGCGTCCGGCATGCAGCACCGTGCTGGTGCAGATGACTTCGCCCTCGGCCACGGCGCGCATGTAATTGATCTTGCATTCCACGGTGACGCTTTGCTTGTCGAAGCCGTGGGCGCTGGAGCAGGCCAGGCCCATGGTGATGTCGACCAGACTGAACAGCGCGCCGCCATGCATGACATTGCCGCGATTGCGCAGGTGTGGCTCCAGCGGCAAGGCCACCACAGCAATGCCTTCGTCCAGTTGCACCACTCGGCATCCGAGCGTCTTGAAGTAGGCGCTCTGGGTCAGTTCGTCAGGGATATCCATCAGCGCTTCTTCAGTTGCTTGGCGTTGGCGAACAGCGACGCCATCGGGTTATTGCTCGGCGCCGGGGTGGCGGCTTCCTTGCGAGGGGCATTGCTTTGCTGCTGACGCGGCGCGGCTCCCGGACGGGCACCGCGAGCGCCATCGACTTTCTCGCCCGGCGTGTCGCTCATGCGCATCGACAGACCGACGCGCTTGCGCGGGATGTCCACTTCCATCACCTTGACCTTCACCACATCGCCGGCTTTGACCGCCTCGCGTGGGTCCTTGATGAACTTCTCCGAAAGCGCGGAGATGTGCACCAAACCGTCCTGATGCACGCCGATATCAACGAATGCGCCAAAGTTGGTGACGTTGGTGACCACGCCTTCCAGGATCATGCCCGGCTGAAGATCCTTCAAGTCTTCAACGCCGTCCTGGAACTCAGCGGTCTTGAACCCCGGACGTGGATCGCGACCCGGTTTTTCCAGCTCTTGGAGGATGTCGGTGACGGTCGGCAGGCCGAAAGTTTCGTCGGTGAATGTCTTCGGGTCGAGACGCTTCAGGAAGGCAGCGTCGCCGATCAGCGAACGGATGTCGCGATCGGTCTGGGCGGCGATGCGCTGCACCAGTGGATACGCCTCAGGGTGAACGGCTGACGAATCCAGCGGGTTGTCACCGTTCATAACCCGCAGAAAGCCTGCGGCCTGTTCGAAGGTCTTCTCGCCCAGACGCGGGACTTTCTTCAATGCCGCACGGGTCTTGAACGCGCCGTTCTGGTCGCGGTGGGCAACGATGTTCTGCGCCAGGGTGGTGTTCAAGCCGGAAATCCGAGCCAGCAGGGCGACGGATGCGGTGTTCACGTCCACACCCACGGCGTTCACGCAGTCTTCCACCACCGCGTCGAGGCCGCGGGCCAGTTTGAGCTGTGAAACGTCATGCTGGTACTGGCCAACACCGATGGATTTCGGGTCGATTTTTACCAGTTCGGCGAGCGGGTCCTGCAAGCGTCGGGCGATCGACACGGCGCCGCGGATCGAAACGTCGAGGTCCGGGAATTCCTTGGCGGCGAGTTCCGACGCCGAGTAAACCGAGGCGCCGGCTTCAGAGACCATGACTTTGGTCATCTTCAGGCCTGGGTACTTTTTGATCAGATCGCCGGCCAGCTTGTCGGTTTCGCGACTGGCAGTGCCGTTACCGATCGCGATCAGGTCAACGGAATGCTTGGCGCAAAGGGCTGCCAGCACGGCGATGGTCTGATCCCACTGGTTTTTCGGCACATGGGGGTAAACCGTGGCGTAGTCCAGCAGTTTGCCAGTGCTGTCGACGACGGCGACCTTGCAGCCCGTGCGCAGGCCCGGGTCAAGACCCAGCGTGGCGCGTGGCCCCGCCGGTGCGGCCAGCAACAGGTCGTGAAGGTTATGAGCGAATACGTTGATCGCTTCGGTTTCGGCCCCTTCGCGCAGCTCGCCGAACAGGTCGGTTTCGAGGCTGGAGTACAGCTTGACCTTCCAGGTCCAGCGCACGACCTCAGCCAGCCATTTGTCCGCAGGGCGGTTCTGATTCTGCAGGCCGAAGCGCTCGCTGATCATCATCTCGCAGGGGTGCAGGGTGCCTGGCAGTTCTTCACCGACTTTCAGCGCCGAGCTCAGCACGCCCTCGTTGCGACCCCGGAAGATCGCCAACGCGCGGTGCGACGGCATGCTCTTGAGCGGTTCGTCATGTTCGAAGTAGTCGCGGAACTTGGCGCCTTCGTCCTCTTTACCCGGCACTACACGGGCACTGATCACGGCCTCGTGCTTGAGGAAGCTGCGCAGCTTCTCCAGCAGCGTCGCGTCTTCGGCAAAGCGCTCCATCAAAATGTATTTGGCGCCTTCAAGTACGGCTTTGACGTCGGCGAAGCCTTTTTCGGCATCGACGAATCGCGCGGCTTCGGCTTCAGGGGTAAGCGTGGGGTCGTTGAAAATCCCGTCGGCCAGCTCGCCCAGGCCGGCTTCCAGCGCGATCTGGCCTTTGGTGCGGCGCTTCTGCTTATACGGCAGGTACAAGTCTTCAAGGCGGGTCTTGGTGTCGGCGAGCTTGATGTCGCGCGCCAGTTCAGGGGTCAGCTTGCCTTGCTCTTCGATGCTGGCAAGGATGCTGATGCGGCGCTCGTCGAGTTCGCGCAGGTAGCGCAGGCGCTCTTCCAGATGACGCAGTTGAGTGTCATCGAGGCTGCCAGTGACTTCCTTGCGGTAGCGAGCGATGAAAGGCACCGTTGAGCCTTCATCCAGTAGTGCTACGGCCGCTTCGACCTGTTGCGGGCGGACGCCGAGTTCCTCGGCGATGCGGCTGTTGATACTGTCCATAAAACCACCTGGCAAATGTGTGTGCATAAAATCAGCGACTGGCGAACCGCCTTGAACGAGCGTTGCCTGACCTTGAAGGCGGCGCATTATACCCAGTGAGCCCTGAATAGGGGATCGGCCCGTCGATACGCCGGTTTCAGCCCACGCAGACGCTGTGAATTCTCCTCAGGCGACTGGGCGAGAGCTCCCATGTGGAGTCAGGAAAAATCTGCTAACAATGCACACGGTGCGCATAACTGCAGCTACGCCATAATGCGCGCCGAGATCAAAGGAGCTTCCAATGAGCAGCACTGCACAAACGGCTGAAGGCGAGAAAATCCTCATCGTTGACGATGACCCGGGCTTGAGCAGCCTGCTAGAACGCTTTTTCACCAGCAAGGGCTACCGCGCCCGGGCTGTGCCCAACGTGGAGCAAATGGATCGGCTGCTGGCGCGCGAAGTGTTTCACCTCGTGGTGCTGGACCTGATGCTGCCGGGCGAGGACGGCTTGTCCGCCTGCCGCCGTCTGCGCGCCGCGAACAATCAAGTCCCCATCATCATGCTGACCGCCAAGGGCGACGAGCTTAGCCGCATCAAGGGCCTTGAGCTCGGCGCCGACGACTACCTCGCAAAACCTTTCAATCCTGACGAACTGATGGCTCGCGTCCGCGCCGTGCTGCGTCGTCAATCCGCACCGGTACCCGGCGCACCCGCCACCGAAGACGAAACCGTCACCTTTGGCGATTACGCTCTGTCGCTCGCCACTCGCGAGCTCAAGCGCGGCGACGAAGTTCACATGCTCACCACCGGTGAATTCGCCGTGCTGAAGGCGTTGGTCATGCATGCCCGTGAGCCGTTGACGCGGGACAAACTGATGAACCTGGCCCGTGGCCGCGAGTGGGACGCGCTGGAGCGCTCCATCGACGTCCAGATCTCCCGCCTGCGTCGTCTGATTGAAGTGGACGCTGCCAAGCCGCGTTACATTCAGACGGTTTGGGGAGTGGGTTATGTTTTCGTGCCAGACGGTGCCAACAAGCAGTAGCAGCAAGTTCGACGGTAACCTGCCGGGCCTGTCTCACGCCCGCCTCCGTTAGCCAGTCACCTCAATGTTCGCGAAAGCGGCCATTGGCGTGACTGGTTTTTGCTGTGTCATGTGTTCCGCAAATTCGCGAGCTCGCCTCGCTTCCGCAAAGTGTATAGCTGCTGTTATGAAGACACCGCTCTGGTTCCCGCAAAGCTTTTTCTCCCGCACCCTGTGGCTGGTGCTCATTGTCGTGCTGTTTTCGAAGGCGCTGACCCTCGTCTATCTGCTGATGAACGAGGATGTTCTGGTCGATCGCCAGTACAGCCACGGCGTTGCACTCACTTTGCGGGCTTACTGGGCGGCCGATGAGAGCGACCGGCAGACCATCGCCGACGCTGCCGGGCTTATCCGTGTGGTAGGCGGCGGTGTGCCGGAAGGCGAGCAGCACTGGCCGTACTCAGAGATCTATCAGCGGCAAATGCAGGATGAGTTGGGCGCGGACACCGAAGTGCGCCTGCGTGTCCACGCGCCTCCTGCGCTGTGGGTGAGGGCGCCGAGTCTCGGCGATGGCTGGCTGAAAGTGCCGCTGTACCCGCATCCCTTGCGCGGGCAGAAAATCTGGAGCGTGTTGGGCTGGTTCCTGGCGATCGGGTTGCTCTCGACGGCATCGGCGTGGATCTTCGTCAGCCAGCTCAATCAGCCGCTCAAACGCCTCGTCTTTGCCGCGCGCCAGTTAGGGCAGGGGCGCAGTGTGCGTTTGCCGGTCGGCGACACGCCCAGCGAGATCACCGAGGTGTACCGCGCGTTCAACCAGATGGCCGAAGACGTTGAGCAAGCCGGTCAGGAGCGCGAGCTGATGCTGGCGGGAGTTTCCCACGATTTGCGGACACCGCTGACCCGGTTGCGCCTGTCACTGGAGTTGATGCCGACCAACAACGAGTTCATGGAAGGCATGGTGCGCGACATCGAAGACATGGACGCCATCCTCGATCAGTTCCTGGCATTTATCAGGGATGGGCGTGATGAAGAGGTCGAGGAAGTCGATCTGGTTGAGCTGGTCCACGAAGTTGTCGCGCCATACAACAACCCGGTAGAGCAGGTCCGGCTGTGTCTGGAGTCCATTCCGCCTTTCCCGCTGCGACGGGTTTCCATGAAGCGGCTGCTCAATAATCTCATCGGCAATGCCATGCACCATGCCGGTGACGGCGTTGAAGTGGCGGCCTACGTTTCCGGCGACAGCGGTGCGCCCTATGTGGTGCTAAGCGTGCTGGATCGCGGTATGGGTATTGATCCGTCGGAACTGGAGGGGATTTTCAATCCCTTCATCCGTGGCGACCGCGCCAGAAGTGGCAAGGGCACAGGGCTTGGCCTGGCGATCGTCAAGCGCATTGCGGCAATGCACGGCGGCAATGTCGAGCTGCGCAATCGTTCGGGAGGCGGGCTGGAGGCCAGGGTTCGGCTGCCGTTGGGGCTGTTGTTGCCGCGGGATGCCGATTGATTCGTTCGTGATTCTGCCTGGGGGCTCTGGGCGACTGGCGTGCTCGCGACCAAAGCCTCCGTGCAGAGACGGGCTAAGGCGTTAGCCTTTGCCTTTGGTGCGGGTCATGTGCGGCCCGCCGTTTTTTTCGATGTATTCGATGATTATTCCCGCCACATCCTTGCCGGTGGTGGTTTCAATGCCTTCAAGACCTGGCGACGAGTTCACCTCCATCACCAGTGGCCCGTGGTTGGAGCGCAGGATATCGACGCCCGCGACACTCAAACCCATGACCTTGGCCGCGCGTATGGCCGTCATGCGCTCTTCCGGCGTGATCTTGATCAGGCTGGCGGTGCCGCCACGGTGCAGGTTGGAACGGAATTCCCCGGGCTTCGCCTGACGCTTCATCGAAGCAATGACCTTGTCACCCACCACGAAGCAGCGGATGTCGGCGCCACCCGCTTCCTTGATGTACTCCTGGACCATGATGTCCTGCTTAAGACCCATGAAGGCCTCGATCACGGATTCAGCCGCCGTCGCGGTTTCGCACAACACCACGCCAATGCCTTGCGTGCCTTCGAGCACTTTGATGACCAGGGGCGCGCCGTTGACCATTTGAATCAGGTCTGGGATGTCATCCGGTGAGTGAGCGAAGCCGGTGACGGGCAAACCGATACCCCGACGCGACAACAACTGCAGCGAGCGCAATTTGTCGCGCGATCGTGCGATCGCGACGGACTCATTGAGCGGGAACACGCCCATCATCTCAAACTGACGCAGCACGGCGCAGCCGTAGAAGGTCACGGAGGCGCCAATGCGAGGTATCACCGCATCAAAGCCTTCCAGGGGTTTTCCTCGGTAGTGGATCTGCGGCTTATGACTGGCGATGTTCATATAGGCGCGCAGGGTATCGACCACCACGACCTCGTGGCCGCGCTGAATGCCAGCTTCGACCAGACGACGAGTTGAATACAGACGCGGGTTTCGCGAAAGCACAGCGATCTTCATGCAGCACCTGTGGCAGAGAGATTTGAAGCCGGGAATACCGGCTTGTCCTGAATATAAGTAACACCCGGATTGACCACCAACTGGCCATCAATCAGGGCTTTGGAGCCCAGCAGTAACCGGTAGCGCATGGCCTTGCGGCAGGCCAGCGTGAATTCCACTGGCCAGACCCGATCCCCCAGCGCCAGTGTCGTACGAATGACGTAGCGAACCTGGGCGTGGCCGTTGGAGCTTTTGATGGTTTTCATCGCCACCAGTTGAGCCTCGCAGCGACGATGACGCAGCTGCACCACCGTCCCCAGATGCGCATTGAAGCGCACCCATTTCTCGCCGTCCCGTTCGAACGGTTCTATTTCTGTCGCGTGCAGACTGGAAGTGCTGGCCCCAGTGTCGATTTTCGCGCGCAACCCGGCGACTCCCAGATGGGGCAAAGCCACCCATTCGCGAAGGCCGATAACTGTCAGATGGTCAAATGTTTTCAAAGCGGTTCCGTTCGTTTACACGTTCTGCCAGGCGGCGGCATCGATATGCGCCAGCGCCTGGAATGCTGGCTTGGCGAACCAGTAGCCTTGCATCAGGTAAATGCCGCAGTCGGCGAGAAAATCCCGTTCGCCTGCATGTTCAATGCCTTCGGCGATCACTGTAACGCCCAGCTCCGCACACATTGTGACAATGCCACGCACGATGGCCTGCCGTGCGGGGTCGAGATGGACATTGCGCACCAGCGCCATGTCGAGCTTGATCAAATCAGGCTGAAAGTCGGCAAGAAGGGTCAGTCCCGAGTGCCCGGCGCCAAAGTCGTCGATGGCGGTCTTGAAGCCAAACTGACGGTATTGGCGAAGAATGTTGGTCAGGTGGCTGTTGTTGCAAATGTGCTCGGTTTCGACGGTCTCGAAGATCAGTCGGTCCAGCGGAAAGTTGTGGGCCCGGGCGGCTTCCAGGGTGCTGCGAATGCACAGTTCGGGGCGATAAACCGCATTTGGCAGGAAGTTGATCGACAGGTGTTCGTCCATTCCCAGCCGGGCGGCAGTTGAAATCGCGCGGGTTCGGCACAATTGATCGAAACGGTAACGGTTGGTGTCGTCAACCCGGTTCAGCACAGACAAGGCACCCTCGCCGTTGACGCCACGCACCAGCGCCTCGTGGGCAAACACTGTGTGGTCGCGGACGTCCACGATAGGCTGATAGGCAAATTCAAAGTCGAAATCCAGCGCGGAGCTTTCTTTGCAGCCCTGGCACCCACCAGTCAATGACGTTGGGAAGTCTGTCACGTCGTTCTCCTGAAGCCGGTGCTTTAGTCTTGGTGGGCAGTGTAAACGAGGGTGGCGGTTACTGCGTCCCCGGCGTGACGTAGTACGGTTTCTGACCATTACACGATTGAGGAATTCAGATGACACAGAAGTCAGACGAGGACGACAAAGTCCGTCTGGACAAATGGCTTTGGGCGGCACGCTTCTTCAAGACGCGCGCCCTGGCGAAAGCCGCCATTGAAAGCGGGAAGGTTCATTGCCGCGGCGAGCGATGCAAGCCGGGAAAGGAGCCGCGTGTGGGGGATGAGTTGCAGATCAGAGCAGGCTTCGATGAGCGGACCGTCGTCGTCCAGGCATTGTCGATTGTCCGCCGTGGCGCGCCTGAGGCTCAGCTGCTGTACAGCGAAACGCCGGAGAGCCTTGCCAAACGCGAGCAAGCCGCCGAGATGCGCAAGGCCGGAAGCCTGGGCGTGACGACTGACGGCAGGCCGACCAAGAAGCAGCGCCGGCAATTGTTTCATTTTCGTTCGGGTGACGACTGACGATCTCGCCGCTTTCCGGGATCGCGCACTCATCGACCCCGGACTGCTCAGTGGCGACAGGCAGCTTACAAATGAGAGCCCTGCTTCATGATGCTCAGGCATTTGAGCAGCGGCAGGCGGCCCAGCACATTGAACACGGGCGCGGTCAGTCGAAACAGGAAAGCGGTGACGGTGGCAACGAACGGGGTGTAGCAGCTCCAGCCAAGGGCGAGCAACGCGATCATCACGCCGCCGATGTAATCGTCCTGACCCCAATGAGCGCCGGCAACCAGTCGCGGCATCATGAACAGGAACGCCAGCGCCCAGATGACGACACGCTGGCCGACCGTGCGGCTATAGACGCTCATGAACATCGCCCAGATCAACAGCACCGAAGCGTGGTCGCCCGGGAAGCTCTGGCTGGAGCGATCCTTGAGCTGCCACTTGTCTTCAAGCCCCGGGAATATGTCGCTGAGCTTGATGGCATCAGGGATCATCATCGATGCGCTGTCATGTTGCAGCGCGCTGTGGTCGATGATCTTGGAAAACACCGTGCGGATGATGAGCAGCAGAATCAGCGTCAACACAAAGCCGATCAGCGCAGCACGCGTTTGTAGTGATTTGAATACCCACTCGCCTTTAATAAGCAGCGTAAGAAGGATCAGGCCAACGACGACATCGAAGGGCCGCATGCTGGCAATCGTCCAGATCCACAGCCACGCCTTGTTTTGCTCAAGCGGGCGGTTCAATACGTGAAACAGGCCTTCATCGAAGTGCGTGAAAGCCGCGTGGCCCGTGGGCCAGATCCAAAGCAGCAGCAGTGCCAGCGCCACCAGATTGCACAGCATGAATTTTTTGGCGTTCCACTTGGGTTGGAACAATGCGGGATAGTCCATAAAATGCCCCCATCGGCATGACAGTGCACCCGTCGGTGCTAAACCGCGCTTTATAGGCGCTTGTCATCATTTTGTCATCCATTCAGATACCTTCTCCTATGTCAGACTTTGCGGATACCGATTACACCCAGCGCTTCATCTTCGACGAGAGCGACGTTCGCGGCGAGCTCGTGGCCCTTGAGCGCAGCTACGCCGAGGTACTTGCCAAGCATCCGTACCCCGAGCCAGTCGCCCAGTTGCTCGGCGAGATGCTCGCCGCCGCCGCGCTATTGGTCGGCACACTGAAGTTCGACGGCTTGCTGATTTTGCAGGCGCGGTCGCTTGGACCGGTATCGTTGCTGATGGTCGAGTGCTCCAGCGAGCGGGAATTGCGCGGCATTGCGCGCTACGACGAAACCCTGGTCAAGCCTGACGCCACGCTACTCGACCTGATGCCCAATGGCGACCTGACCATGACCATCGACCCGCGTCAGGGCAAACGCTATCAGGGCATCGTGGGCCTTGATGGCGTCGACCTGTCGGCGTGCCTGTCCGAGTATTTTGTGATGTCGGAACAATTGCCGACCCGCTTCTGGATCAAGGCCGACGGCAAGCGCGCACGGGGGCTGCTACTGCAACAGCTGCCAGCTGAAAAGCTGAAAGAGCCTGAAGAACGCGAGGCTAGCTGGCAGCACGTCAACACACTGGTCGACACCCTGACCGCCGAGGAACTGCTCAGCCTGACCAACGAAACCGTGTTGCATCGGCTGTTCCACGAAGACGTCGTGCGCATGTTCGACGTCCAGCCATTGGTGTTCCGTTGCAGCTGCTCGCGCGAACGTTCTGGCAATGCGCTGGTCAGTCTTGGTCTGGAAGATGCACAGCAGTTGGTGATCGAGCATCACGGTGCGGTGGAGATCGACTGCCAGTTCTGCAATCAGCGCTATCTGTTCGATGCGACCGATGTAGCGCAGCTGTTTGCAGGGGGTGGGGTGGATACCCCTTCCGATACCCGCCATTAATGTAGTGCGGGTCCTGCGCTGAAAGCTTTCCGCCCGGCCCGCTTGACTCTTCTTCATGTAGTTCTGACAGGAGGGCCCTACCTTTTTTGGGCTTTTCTGGCATAATCCGGCCACTTTTTAGCTGTAGTAGTGTTGGTTTTTCTACTACAAAACGTTTGGAGCACTCGGCCATCGAGCCGACGGGGAATCTCATGACGCAAGCCAATAACGCCGTTCACACCGATCTCAGTGTCGACGATCTGGTTAAAGAAGCCCTCAAGCGCGAAGAAGGCGTGCTGTCCGATACTGGCGCACTCGTCGTGGAAACAGGCCACCGCACAGGCCGCTCGCCTGTCGACCGCTTCATCGTAGATGAACCGACCACTCAGGCCGCGATCGCCTGGGGTCCGATCAACCGCAAATTCCCTGCCGACAAGTTCGACGCTCTGTGGGCCCGTGTCGAGGCGTTCAACAACGCCCAGGAACACTTCGTTTCCCACGTTCACGTAGGCGCAGCCGAAGATCACTACCTCGCGGTCAAGATGACCACGCAGACGGCCTGGCAGAACCTGTTCGGTCGCTGCCTGTTCATTAACCCGGCCCAATACAACCCGGCCGGTCGTGAAGAATGGCAAGTGCTCAACGTGGCCAACTTCGAGTGCGTGCCTGAGCGTGACGGCACCAACTCGGACGGCTGCGTCATCATCAACTTCGCCCAGAAGAAGGTGCTCATTGCCGGTATGCGTTACGCCGGTGAAATGAAGAAAGCCATGTTCTCGGTGCAGAACTTCCTGCTGCCGGCGTCCGACGTGCTGCCAATGCACTGCGCGGCCAACATCGGTGAAGACGGCGACGTGACGCTATTCTTCGGTCTGTCCGGTACTGGTAAAACCACGCTGTCCGCCGACGAGACCCGTTACCTGATCGGTGACGACGAACACGGCTGGGGCGAAGGCGTTGTCTTCAACATCGAAGGCGGCTGCTATGCCAAATGCATCGACCTCTCCGAGAAGAACGAGCCGGTTATCTGGAAGGCCATCAAGCACGGCGCCGTGCTGGAAAACGTGGTGCTGGACGCAGCCGGCCAGGCCGACTACGCCGACAGCAGCCTGACTCAGAACAGCCGCGCCGCTTACCCGCTCGAGCACGTTGAAAAACGCTCCGAGAAGAACCTGGGCGGCGAGCCAAACGCAGTCATCTTCCTGACCTGCGACCTGACCGGCGTGCTGCCACCCGTGTCGATCCTCAGCGAAGAACAAGCGGCCTACCACTTCCTGTCGGGTTACACCGCACTGGTCGGCTCCACTGAAATGGGGTCGGGCGCTGGCATCAAGTCGACGTTCTCCACCTGCTTCGGCGCACCGTTCTTCCCGCGTCCGGCGGGCGAATACGCAGAGCTGCTGATCAAGCGCATCCGCGGTTTCGGCTCCAAGGTCTATCTGGTCAACACCGGCTGGACCGGCGGCGGCTACGGCGTCGGCAAACGCTTCAATATTCCCACTACCCGTGGCGTGATCGCGGCCATCCAGAGCGGCGCGTTGATCGGTGCAGCAACCGAGCACCTCGACACCGTTAACCTGGACGTCCCGACTTCCGTACCGGGCGTCGAAACCGGCCTGCTCAACCCGCGCAACACCTGGGCTGACAAAGCCGCGTATGACGAAGCAGCCAAAGCACTGGCCGGCCTCTTCATCGGGAACTTCAAGAAGTTTGAAGTGAGCGACGCGATCAAGGCAGCGGGTCCGAAGCTGTAAGATCGGCACCTGTTAAAAAGAAACCGCCCTTCGGGGCGGTTTTTTTATGCCTGCCCGATGTTATCCGTCTGCTTTCGTCGTTGCCGGAAAGTCCTGGGTGATATCAAAGCTGCCCTTCGCCACGACGCTTTTCGCGTTACACAGCCTGGCGTCGAACCCCGGGTGGCGCTCGCCGTGCTCTGCCGCGTAAGCAGCGGCTTCCCGGGTGCAGTCGTCGGTGGGTTGCTCAGGTGACAGCGCCGCATTGAACTGAAACGTACCGATCAACCGGTAGCGGTCGAGCAGTTTGTTGGGAGAGCTCAGCTTCTCGATTTTGCTGAAGACGAGTTGGACGTTGCTGTTGCTACCGTTCTTGTCCGTATCGAAGTACTGGTAGTACGAACCGGTGTCGTAGGACGCGCTGTTTTCATCGTGGGCGACTTCGACGCGGCCTCCCTGAAACATGATCGCCTTCTTTTCCTGATCGGGGTTATCGAAGGAGAATCCGAGGATCGGCCCGATGCTGACCTCATTGCGGTCACCTTCTGCTTCCTGGTCCGCGCTCAGCGTCAACCAGTTGGAGCCAGGCAGTTTGCCGGGCAAGAAGCCCAGGCTCACCTGATCCCCGCGCGCTTCGTAATGAAGGTTCAACGCACCGCTGACATCCACGCTCATGGTTTTCTGCGCTGGCGAGGCGCTTGCCGTCGCGACGTCGGAGGTCTTGGAATCGTCGCCGCAGCCGCACAGCATGGCGGTCGTGACGGCCAATAGCAGCGGGAAAAGGCGGGTGGTGGTTCGCGTGGCTGCTTGAGGCATGGTATTCCGTCCGTAATCGCTGCGGTTGGCTCTGACTGTAGCTCCGTATGACCGCAGAAAGCGCTGACGGGTCAATCCAGCAATGACAAAAAGCGGGACGAAGAAACCGCCCTCGTGGGCGGTTTCTTCAGGAATTTGGTTTTCGCCACCGCGGCGCTCGGCGAGGAGGCCATTGGCGATGGACTGGACAGCCATCAGAGGGCTTTAGTTGCCCATGACGCCGGGTCTTGTTTCAGCAGATGTCTTTGTAGGCTTCATTCCCCTTCGCGAGTGTTGCAGCCAGGCCCTGCGCTGGCTTGAATGGAGTACCGGCAACCATGCTGAAGCCAGTCCCTTTATCTGCATAGCTGACGTAACGCTCTGTTTTATGGTCTTCACGCAAGACAGTGTAAGAATGATTGCGCATC
Source organism: Pseudomonas sp. GL_135 (assembly GCF_057834665.1). Taxonomy (NCBI): domain Bacteria; kingdom Pseudomonadati; phylum Pseudomonadota; class Gammaproteobacteria; order Pseudomonadales; family Pseudomonadaceae; genus Pseudomonas; species Pseudomonas sp. GL_135. The sequence continues at coordinate 5,342,344 of NZ_CM174408.1, read as the reverse complement.
TTGATGAAGTCAGCCTCGTGCATGACGACGCTCTGATGAAGCCGGCTGACATCGATCGCTGACAGATTCAGTTTTCGTTGCAGCTTCGTGCCCCATCGGGACAGGCAGACTTCGGCATAGTGTCGAACGATTGTGCCCGGTTCTGTGAGGTCTCCTGGCCCACTTGCCCCTGTGAGCGACGCATTACCTACCAAAGACGCATGGCGCCCTGCCATGGGAAAGATGCTGACTTTAGTTCTGGCGTCTGTTTTCGGAATGATGCATGAGAACCCTTTAGAGCGTTCGTCGCGGGCATAGAACGCCACGTATTCTTTGACGTTGCTGCCGAGAGAAACTTTCTCAAGCTGGTAATTCAAGGGACCGGGCACCGGATCTACCGCGAATATGTTGACCGGTATCTGGCGCGTTTCCGGATTCGCCATCAGCGCGTTGGCGAGCATGTGGCAACTCACCCCGCCGCGGCTCCACCCCACCAGGTTGATCTGTTTGGGAATCAAGCCGTCTTTTCTCAGGTTCTTGATCAGCTGTTGCTGGAGTTCCTGCGGGCTGATGCGATTGCCGTAGTCGTATTGCCGCCAGAACCACGAGCCGTGCGCCTGCGCGTCTGGAATAGGCACGTCGGCTCGCTTGAGACGCTGGTAGTCGGCCTCAGACAGCTTGGTTCTTTGCCAATCGAATTGGCCCCGGATGATGTTGACAGCATGCTGCACATTCTCATGCCAGCCTTTGCCGAATGCAGTGCCAGTCCAGCCAAATCCTTTGGATTCGGTAAACAGTTCGTCGGCCTGCATGTTGCCGCTACCCGGGCCGTCGATAACAATCCACTCCGCGAACTCGTGACCGGCAATGTTATTGGCCAGCGTCGCAACCAGTTCACCGTTCCAGTAGTTCTTGTGCAGGTTGTCGTATTTAGTCGAGCCCGTGCCGCAAAAGAAAATTGTAAATGTTGTCATGTTTCTAACCTCGTTGGTTGATAGGAACCACGAGGTTAGAAGACTGTTTGGGGAAGCGTCCGCGGTTGTTGTTACTTCATGTTGAGTGACGAGCGTAAATGAATATCCAACGGCGTGAATGGGTTATCCATCACGCTGAATAATCCCGGGCCGCTGTACAGTACTGTTCTTGCGCCAGTTTATTTTTATCACTTTTGTCTTTGGCGACGCGTTTGCTCCAATCGCTGCACATATCTTTGAAGTAGGGTACGGCAGCCCGGCGGCACTCACGGTGTTCGACACTGTCGGCCAGGAAGTTCATGCAGACACTGCTGGTTTCAATATGGTTGTTGGAAATGCGATAGCGGGCTTCATATCGGTTTCGGCCGTCGATTTCACGGATGAATACACCCGCTACTTCATAACGCCGAGCGGGCTCGGTTTTGGGTTTGGCCGCGGCGGACTTGTAGTTCGCCATGTAACGCTCTGAAACCATGCCTTGGGGGCGGGCGGCTTGGGCGTCGCTGCCCTGAGCGTCCCCGAAGCGGCAGTTCACGACATCCTGGTCGATGAGGTTGCCGCCTTTCAGGCAGGTATCGAGCGGCCGCGCGGTGACGGGTTGCGAGACGTCAACCTTGGGGGCGATATAAACGACTTGTTCGACGTTGCGCACTGGGGCAACGGGTTGTATCGCCTCGGGCTCGCTGACGACTTCCGCGGTGGGCGGGGCGGGAATGACCATCGCTGCCGGCTTGGGTGTGCGAAACATCTGGGCGATCAGAAAGATAATTGCGATCAGCAGCGCCAAGCAGATCAGAACGCTACTGAACGGCCAGTTGCCATTGCCGGACGCCGCGGTTCGCCGGGCAGGGTGAGAGCCGAGTACAACGTCGAACTGGCCGGGCGCCAGTCGTTTCATGGTGAGCCCGTCATCCTCGGGCTGGGGCGTGGATTGCATTGCCTCTCCTTGGCGAATCGTGTGGTGTCGACCGGTTTTCAGTCGGTCGGGGTGCCTGACGTGCAGCGCTGGAATACGCGTCGCGCGAGATTAATCCTCGGAATGACGTTTTGCCAGCATTGCGCGCGGTGTTTGTATCCGGGATGTATCCTGTCCGATATTTCTGTAATGGTTTAGGTGTATTGCGCCCGGACCCACCGCGCTATGGTTCACGCCCTCGCGACGGTCAAAGGAGTGGCAGCACATGCATCAAACCCTTGAGCAGGTTTTCGGTTATCGGCAGTTTCGCGCCGGGCAAGAGGCCGCCATCAGTGCGGTGTTGGCCGGACGCTCCGCCGCAGCGATATTTCCCACAGGTTCCGGTAAATCCCTCTGCTATCAGCTGCCGGCATTGCTACTGCCGCATCTGACGTTGGTGGTATCACCGCTGTTGGCGCTGATTCAGGACCAGTTGGCCTTCCTGCAGCGGCACGGCATTGCGGCGGCGAGTATCGACTCCGCGCAAAGTCGCGACGAGGTCGCCGATGTCATGGCTCGTGCGCGTTCCGGTGAGCTGAAAATCCTGATGATTTCCGTCGAACGCCTGAAAAACGAACGCTTCAGGCATTTCATCACCCAGGTGCCGATTTCCCTGCTGGTTGTAGACGAGGCGCACTGCATCTCCGAGTGGGGCCACAACTTCCGGCCCGATTACCTGAAACTCCCTGACTACCAGCGCGAGTTCAACATCCCCCAGGCGCTGCTACTGACAGCGACTGCGACACCTCAAGTCATCGATGACATGCAGAGCAAGTTCGGCATCGCGCCGGACGATGTGGTGACGACCGGTTTCTACCGGCCAAACCTTACCCTGAGGGTTGAGCCCGTCGCAGGCCGGGACAAGCGCCGGCGGCTGGTGGAGTGGCTCGGCGAACGGGCCGGGCAGCCGAGCATTGTCTACGTCACGTTGCAGAAAACTGCCGAGTTCGTGGCCGCTCATCTGTCGCAGAACGGCATCCAGGCGCACGCCTACCATGCCGGCCTGCCCCACGATAAGCGCGAGTCGATTCAGCGCCAGTTCATGGAGGGGCGGCTCAACTGCATCGTCGCCACGATCGCTTTCGGGATGGGCATCGACAAGAGTGACATCCGCAACGTCGTCCATTTCGACTTGCCCAAATCCATCGAGAACTACAGCCAGGAAATCGGTCGTGCAGGCCGGGATGGGGCGACGTCGGAGTGTCTGGTGCTGGCCAATCGCGACAGCCTGAACGTGCTGGAGAACTTCGTTTACGGCGACACGCCGGAGCAGGAAGGCATTCGACTGGTGCTGGAAGATCTGCAAGGCGCGCGCAACGACAGTCAATGGGAGTTTCTGCTGGCGCCCTTGTCGGACCTCAGCAACATCCGCCAACTGCCCCTCAAGACGCTGCTGGTGCAGTTGGAACTGCGCGGGATCATCGCGCCGCGTTATTCGTATTTCGCGGAGTACCGCTTCAAGTACCTGATCGAGCCGCAGGTGCTGGTGCAGCGGTTTCAAGGCGAACGACGCGAATTCGTGCAGGCGCTGACCGAGACATCAAGCCGGGCGCGGACGTGGGCAACCGTCAACTTCGACGCGATGTATCAGCAGTATCAGGCCGAGCGCGGGCGCGTGGTGACGGCGCTGGATTTCTTTCAGGAGAAGGGCTGGATCGAGCTTGAAAGCAAGCAGATGACCGAGGTCTACAGCCTGATCGCCGCCGGCTTCGACGCACAGGCGCTGAGCGAGGAGTTGCATGACTACTTCGTCCATCATGAAAAGACCGAAGTCGCGCGCATCCACGCGATGCTCGAGCTGTTCGCCAGCGAGCAGTGCCTTAGTCATCGTCTCGCTCAATATTTTGGCGACGACCGTGCGCCCGAGCGCTGTGGTCATTGTTCGGTGTGCGAGGGGCATGTGGCCGTACTCCCCGAGCCGCCAGCCTTGACGCCTTTGGTAGAGCAGGACTTCGCGGACCTGTGCAGTGAGTTCGTCGGCAAGCACCTTGAGATCCGTGGGCATGAACCGGGCGCGGAGTGCCTGACGCGGTTCCTCTGCGGGATCAGCGTGCCGATGTTTACCCGGCTCAAGGCCCGTAATATCGGCGGATTTGCGGCGCTGGAGGCCTATCCGTATGCGGAGGTGCGTCAGTGGATTCAGCGCCAGATTCAATAGTGGTCACGAACCTCATGAACGAAGAAACAAGACAGACACACCGGAGGGATCCCCATGAATGACACCCCGCAGCGCGCCGACTATCGCCACTTCCAGCCGATCGTGACGCGCTGGCACGACAACGATGTGTACGGCCATATCAATAACGTCACGTACTACAGCTTTTTTGACAGCGCGGTGAATACCTATCTGATCGAACAGGGCGGGCTGGATATTCATGACGGTGAAACAGTGGGATTCGTGGTGAGTTCGTCGTGCGATTACTTTGCGTCGATCGCCTATCCCGAGCTGATCGAGGTCGGGCTGCGGGTCGGCAAGCTGGGCAACAGTTCGGTGCAATACGAATTGGCAGTATTCAAGACGGGAGAGGAGGAGGCGCGGGCAGCAGGCCGCTTCGTGCATGTGTTTGTGGATCGGGCGTCCAATCATCCAGTGCCGATCCCGGCAGGGTTGCGGCAGGCGCTTGAGCGATTGGTGGCCTGAACATAAAACCGGCCGCGTTATCGGCGGCCGGCGTTTATCGGGTCAGATGCGCGAGAGGAACTCGACGGCATCAGTCACGATGGTGCTTGCGATGACCATACGCGTGGCCGCGACCATGTTTGTAGTCGCGGCGATCGCCACGGTAGCCACGGCCTCGGTCGTCGTCACGGCGGCTTTCGTCGCCCATGTAGTTACCAAGTGCGCCGCCCGCGCCGCCGCCTGCTGCTGCGCCGATCAAACTGCCGGTGCTACCACCGACGCTGCGACCGATCACGTTACCGCCAGCGGCACCCAGGCCGCCGCCGATTGCGGCTTCGGTACGGTTCCGGCGGTTGGCGCCCACTGCGCCACCGGCCGCACCGCCAAGGCCGGCACCAATTGCCGAACCTGTGCTGCCGCCGACCTGTTGGCCAACGACGGAGCCGAGTACCCCACCCAATGCGCCGCCCACGCCGGCCGTCACGTTATCGCCTGCTGAGGCAAAACCGCTGACCAGTGAGAACGACAACAACAGAATCGAGGAATACTTCATATATGGATGCTCATAGGGATGACGCCGCGATCCTGCGATCATGAAGAAAATGTCACAATCGAATTCCGACGAATAGCACGACCTGTATACAAAACCCTAACTTATTGTTTTGGCTCGGGAACCTAAGTCAGGTTGGTGAGTCATACGCTACTTGATAAGGCCCGAATCTCGCGATTCGGGCCTTTTTTGTGCTTGCAGGAAGGGTGAGCTTTTCTTGCGACGAGGCCGGTACATCCGCTAACTATCCAGCGGTTGTTAGATCCCTTTCGCGAGCAAGCTCGCTCCCACATGGGCAGCAGTCGACTTGATATTCGGCCAGGCCGATGGACCTGTGGGAGTGAGCTTGCTCAAGAATGCGCCGGAACATTCAGCCAGTTTCTCTAGAGACTGGAAGCAGGCCTTAGCGAGCAAGCTCGCCCCCACGTGCGCAGCGGTCGACTTGATATTTGGCTAGGCCGCTGAACCTGTGGGAGTGAGCTTGCTCACGAATGGGCCGGAACATTCAGCCGATTTCTCTAGAGACTGAAAGCATGTCTATGTGGGCCATCTCGCCCACATAGACATGCTTTGCTACGCAGATCAGATAATCCGAGCTGTTTCCGCGTGGCGCTCAAGCTTGATCGCGACGAACTTGGACGTTGGGGTACTGCTGCCGTCGCCGACGCTTTCCAGCGGTACCAGCGGGTTCACTTCCGGGTAATACGCAGCGGCCTGGCCGGCCGGGATGTCAAACGGCAGCAGGGTGAAGCCCTTCACGCGCCGGGTGATGTCATCGCCCCAGATCGACACGATGTCGACTTTCTGACCCGGTACGAAGCCCAGCCGAATGATGTCGGCCTCGTTCACGAACATCACGTCACGCTGACCTTTCACGCCGCGATAACGGTCGTCCAGGCCATAGATGGTGGTGTTGTACTGATCGTGCGAACGCATGGACTGCATGATCAGGTCCGGCACGATGCCTGTCCCGCGCACGCTTTCATGCACCAGATCGCTCGGCAATACGTTCGGCTTGAAGTTGGCCCGCGCACTTGGCGTGTTCCAGCGACGGGAGCCTGCGGCGTTGCCCAGATAGAAACCACCCGGGTTCTTGATCTTCTCGTTGAAGTTCTGGAACGACGGAATGGTGTCGGCGATCAGGTCGCGAATGCGGCTGTAGTCCGCCACCAACCACAGCCAGTCTACCGGCTGCTTGCCCAGCGTTGCGTTGGCGATGCCTGCCAGGATCGCAGGCTCGGAACGCATCTGCGCTGACAGCGGCTTGAGCTGGCCGTTGGACGCATGAACCATGCTGAAAGAGTCTTCAACGGTCACCGCTTGCGGGCCTTCGGCCTGGATGTCGATGTCGGTACGGCCGAAGCACGGCAGAATCAGCGCCTCCTTGCCATGGGCCAGGTGGCTGCGGTTGAGCTTGGTGCTGATCTGCACGGTCAGGTCGCAGTTGCTCAGGGCTTCGAAGGTGCGCGGGCTGTCCGGGGTTGCCTGGGCGAAGTTACCGCCCAGACCAATAAAGACCTTCGCGCGGCCTTCCAGCATCGCGTGAATCGCTTCAACGACGTTATGGCCGTTTTCACGCGGCACCTTGAACTGGAAACGTTTCTCCAGCGCATCGAGGAAGAACGCCGGTGGACGCTCGTTGATGCCCATCGTGCGGTCGCCCTGCACGTTGCTGTGACCGCGCACCGGACACAGGCCAGCGCCGGGCCGGCCGATGTTGCCGCGCAGCAGCATCAGGTTGGAAACTTCCTGGATGGTCGGCACCGAATGGCGGTGCTGAGTGATGCCCATCGCCCAGCACATGATCACGTTCTTGCCTTTGGCGTACATGCGCGCGGCGAGTTCGATGTCAGTCAGTGGCAGCCCCGACTGCTCGACGATGAATTCCCACGAGGTGTCGTCGATGGCGGCCAGGTATTCCAGCACGCCGTTGGTGTGTTCGTTGAGGAAGGTGTGATCGAACACCGACGGCTCGTTGCTCGCCTGGGCTTCACGCTCCCACTGCAGCAGGAACTTGGCCATGCCGCGCAGCAGGGCCATGTCGCCGCCCAGTGCCGGACGGAAATACGCCGTGTTGGTCGGCTCCGAACCGTTGCTGAGCATTTCCAGCGGATGCTGCGGGTGCTGAAAACGCTCCAGACCGCGCTCTTTCAGCGGGTTGACGCACACCACTTGGGCGCCACGTTTAACCGCTTCACGCAGCGGTTCCAGCATGCGCGGGTGGTTAGTGCCCGGGTTCTGGCCGAGGACGAAAATCGCGTCCGCGTGTTCGAAGTCTTCGAACGTCACTGTGCCTTTGCCGACGCCCACGCTTTGCGACAACGCAACGCCGCTGGCTTCGTGGCACATGTTCGAACAGTCAGGGAAGTTGTTGGTGCCGTAGGCACGCACGAACAGCTGATACAGATACGCCGCTTCATTGCTGGCACGGCCCGAGGTGTAGAACTCGGCCATGTTCGGGCTTGGCAAGCTGTTCAAGTGCTTGGCGATCAGGGCGAAGGCGTCGTCCCAGGCGATCGGCTTGTAGCGATCGGTTTGAGCGTCGTAGACCATCGGTTCGGTCAGACGGCCCTGGTATTCCAGCCAGTAATCACTTTGTTCGAGCAGCGAGCTGACGCTGTAACGAGCGAAGAAGGACGGGTCGACGCGGCGCTTGGTCGCTTCCCAGTTCACTGCCTTGGCGCCGTTCTCGCAGAACTTGACCATGCCGCTTTCCGGCGAATCGCCCCACGCGCAGCCCGGGCAGTCGAAGCCGCCGTTCTGGTTGGTCTTGAGCATCGTGCGGATGTTCTTCAGGGCGTTGTCGCTGGTCAGCCAGAAGTGGGCGACGCTGATCAATGCGCCCCATCCGCCGGCCGGCCCTTTGTAGGGCTTGTAGCGAGGGGTCGATACTTTGTCGGCTTCTTTATGCATGCTCACGCTTGATTCTCCAACGCAGGACTGTAAACCCGCGGCGCACTGTGTTTAGGCAGATGAATGAGGTTGAGGTTGTGGCGGCGAGCCCATTGCAGCGCCAGCCCGGTGGGCGATGACAGGCTGACCAGGGTCTGAATGCCGGCACGTAATACTTTTTGAATGAGTTCGAGGCTGCAGCGGCTGGTGACGATGGCCAGACCGCCCGTGGTTGGGATGTCCTGGCGAATCAGCGCGCCGATCAGCTTGTCCAAAGCGTTATGTCGGCCGATGTCTTCACGACCTAAGAGAATTTCGCCGCGAGCGTCCATGAACATCGCTGCATGGACGGCGCCGCAGTGTTCACCCAACGGCTGAAATTGGCCCATACGTTCGCGCAGGCCTTTCAGCCATTCGGCGGGGGGAAGGGGCGCGCCGGGCAGCACGTTGAGCTCGGGCAACGCCTGCTCCACGGCTTCGACGCCACACAGGCCGCAGCCGCTAGTGCCGGCCATTTGCCGTCGCTGGGTCTTCAGATTCCAGAACGCGCGGCTGGCGATTTCCACTTCTGCGGTCTGCGCAGAGCCGCAGCCACCGAGCTTGATGTCGTAGATCTCATCCGGTGATTCGATGAGCCCACTGCCGATGCTGAAGCCGACGATAAAGTCTTCCAGATCGCTGGGCGTGACCAACATGACTGCCTGGCTGATGCCGTTATAGGCGATCGCCAACGCGACTTCCTCGGCGAGCACATTGGGCTCGCTGACGTCGTGTTCGAGGTTCGAATAGCTGTAGGACTGGCTTGCGGCGGGCGCGGGCAGTTGTTGTGCGGGCGCCGTGATATCCATGTGCTTGGCGTGCATCGGGAGTGACCGGCAGATTGATTAGGCTTAAGCCTAGGCCTCTGGTCGGATAACGTCTAATTGCTAGTACTGATGCGCCGATAGATGACGTCGATCAAGATGCTTCCATCATTGTGTGGTACAGCGCCAGGCAAGCTTCAGCCAATGCCGAACGTGGCGCGGAGCGTCGCATGATCAAGCCAAGCCGGGCGAGGGTTTGCGCGTCTTCGATGGGCTGCAAACGCAGATGCTCAGTGAGGTATTCAAGGCCGCCGTGCAGCGGCATGATCGCGCAGCAGAAACCGCCATGAACCGCTTGCAGCAGTTGATGGACGGCATCGGTCTGGATGATCGGCTGCGGATGAAGGCCGCGGCTGTGGAAGTTGTGATCGATGGACTGCCGAAAGTGCATGCCGCTGGTGAGCATGCCCAAGGGCAGTTCGGTCAGGCTTTCCCAGCTTGAAGTGGCTTCGGCAAAGCTGAAATAACGCTGGTCGTACATCACGCCCATACGGGTTTCGGCCAGTTGCAGTGAGTCAAACCGTTCGGTATCCAGCCGGTCCAGATACGAAACCCCGAGGTCCAGGCGGTTACTGGCGAGTTGGTCGAGGATCTGCTCGGAGCTCAGGGATGAAAGCTCGAAGCGCATGTTCGGGTGCAGGGAGTGCAAACGTTGCAGCAAGGGCAATGGATCAAAATTGGAGAGCGGCACCACGCCCAGCCGTAATGTGCCGACCAGATGCCCGCGACAGGCGGCTGCTTCAGCCTGCAAACCGTCGTACGCCGCCAGCACGGTGCGCGCCCACGCCAGAACGCGTTCGCCCGGCGCAGTGAAACCTTCGAAGCGCTGGCCGCGATTGACCAGTGGCAGGTCCAGCTCTTCCTCAAGGCTGCGCAGACGCATCGACAGTGTCGGTTGCGTGATGTGGCAGCGCGCAGCGGCCTGCCCGAAGTGACGGGTTTCGTCGAGGGCGATCAGAAATTTCAGCTGTTTAATATCCATCTTCACTCCAGAAGGCACAGGCTGGCCCGGCGAAGTCTATCGCGACCGAACGTCGAATGGCTTGAAACCTTGGGGCGCGGCATCGGGTCGGAGTTTTGTCGGGCAATGTCAGCGGATTAGATGTTGCGCGGGGAAACCACAACGACATCACAACGACACCAAGGAGAAACCCATGAGTCTGTTCAGTTTTGTGAAGGAAGCCGGCGAGAAGCTTATCGACCTGCTCACCCCGGGAAACGCCAATGCCAGTGATGAGCTGAAAAAGCACATCGAGTCTGTTGGCTTGGGCAATCCCAATGTTCACGCAACGGTCGAAGGTGACAAGATCACTTTGACGGGCGAAGTCGCCAGTCAGGAAGAGAAAGAGAAGGTCGTGCTGGCTGCCGGCAACATTTCCGGCGTGGGTAGCGTCGATGATCAACTGACTATCGCCGCCGGCGCACCTGCCGTAGTTGCCGCGACGTTCGTCACTGTCCAGAAGGGCGATACGCTGAGCGCTATTTCGCTGCGCGTTTATCACGATGCCAACAAGTACCAGAAAATCTTCGACGCCAACAAGCCGATGCTGAAGGACGTCAACAAGATCTATCCGGGTCAGGTTCTGCGTATTCCTGAGTAAGCCTGTTGTATTGACCGTACTGCCCTCCGTAACTGTATTGGGCGTGCGGTGATTATTCGTAGCAGCACGCTTGCCCGCGAAAAATCGTACATCCGGTTGATCTGCATCGGGGGTACGAATCCTTCGCGGGCAAGCGTGCTTCTACAGCTGTTTTGTGGTGCTTATAAGCCCTGAATCAACGACCGATAGTCTTCAACCGCTTCGAATTCTTCCGTGTCTTTAGGCCCTTTGCGACTGTCCGGCTCACGTACCGCCAGCAGATGACCAATGCCGTATCGGCCCGCGCTGCGCAAGATCGGCAAGGTGTCGTCAATGAACAGACTGCGCGCAGGATCGAACTTGATGTCGTTTTGCAGCGCGTCCCAAAACTGCGGGTTTTCCTTGGGGTAGCCGTAGTCATGGGAGCTGATCAGACGCTCGAAGTAGGGTGCCAACTCCAGTCTTTCCATCTTCAGCGACAGCGAGTCCCGGTGCGCGTTGGTAATCATGATCACCCGTTTTCCGGCCTGCTTGATGGCGGCCAGAAACGTCTCGGCGTCAGGGCGCAAGGCGATGAGGTGAGCGATTTCAACTTTCAGGTCCTTCACCGGCAGGTTCAGCTCGGTGCTCCAGAAGTCGGTGCAGTACCAGTTGAGGGTGCCGGCGTTTTTTTCGAAGAGCGGCATCAGCTCCATTTGCGCCATCGCCAGACTGACCCCGTGCACTTCGGCATAGCGCTTGGGCAGATGCTCCAGCCAGAAGTGATTGTCGAAATGCAGGTCGAGCAGCGTGCCGTCCATATCCAGCAGAACGGTGTCGATATCGCGCCAGGGCAAGGAAGGCATACAGGTCTCTCGGCGTTGAATGAGTCGCGTGGGTTTGCGGCGAAGACATCCGCAAAAGCCACGGTATAGTAACCCGTCTACGCCAAGGAGCTCGTCATGCAGCAGAAACCTACCGTCCTCTCTCGCGAAATCGTCGCGAGCAGCCGTCTGTTCCGCGTTGAAGAAGTGCAATTGCGCTTCTCCAACGGCGTCGAGCGTACCTACGAGCGGCTGGTCGGCAGCGGCAGTGGCTACGGCGCGGTGATGATCGTAGCCATGCTCGATGCAGATCACGCCGTACTCGTCGAGGAGTACTGCGGCGGCACTGACCAATACGAGCTTTCGCTGCCCAAAGGCTTGATCGAACCAGGCGAAGACGTGTTGGCCGCCGCCAATCGCGAGCTCAAGGAAGAGGCCGGTTATGGCGCGCGGACCTTGGTGCACCTGACCGAACTCTCTCTTTCGCCGGGCTACATGAGCCAGAAAATTCAGGTCGTGCTGGCCACCGATTTGTATGAAGAAACGCTGCCCGGCGATGAGCCTGAGCCAATGCGTGTGGACAAGGTCAATTTGCGCGAGCTTTCCAGTCTGGTGCAGAACCCGCAGTTCACTGAGGGGCGCGCGCTGGCTGCGTTGTACCTTGCCCGCGACCTGCTGGCCGAGCGTGGGGATTTCCTGCCATGAACCCGACATTTTCCCAATTGCCACACCCGCTGCTTGCGCCCGTGATCGAGCTTTGCCGCCAGGCTGGAGAAGTTACTCTGCCGTTCTGGCGCTCCGGCGTGGACGTCACGGTCAAGTCGGACGACTCGCCTGTCACCGCCGCCGACCTGGCCGCCCATGAGCTGCTGGTGGCGGGCCTCAAGGCGCTGGATCCGAGCATTCATATCCTCTCCGAAGAGGACGCCAACATCCCGTTGAGCGAACGCAGCCAGTGGCAACGCTGGTGGCTGGTGGACCCGCTGGATGGCACCAAGGAATTTATCGCCGGCAGCGAAGAGTTCACCGTCAACGTGGCGCTGATCGAGAACGGTCGTGTGGTATTTGGCGTGGTATCGATGCCGACCAATAACCGCTGCTATTTCGGTGGCGCCGGTCTGGGCGCGTGGCGCAGTGACGATGCGCAGCATCTGGCGCCGATCAGCGTGCGCAACGAGCCGGGCGCGGGAGAAGCGTTCACCGTGGTCGCCAGCCGTCGTCACTCCAGCCCCGAGCAACAGAGGTTGCTCGCCGGGTTATCGGAAGTAGTGGGTGAGCTTGAGCTGACGAATATCGGCAGCTCGCTGAAGTTTTGCCTGCTCGCCGAAGGGGCTGCCGACTGCTACCCGCGTCTGGCGCCGACTTCTCAGTGGGACACCGCTGCTGCCCAAGGCGTGGTGGAAGGCGCCGGCGGCGTGGTGTTGAACCTGGACGGCACGACCTTCGAGTACCCGGCACGGGAGACACTGCTCAATTCGTTCTTTCTGGCGTTGCCGGGGGAAGCAACGTGGCGCGACGCGTTGCTGGCGTTGGCGCGGACTTGAGCTCACATCAGGGCTGGTAAATCTCCAGCGGCTGGAATGCCGCTTTCGTGAGCAAGCTCACTCCTACAGGGGCTGTGTCGGCTGCGAGAAAGCGCGGTGTCAGAGGACGCCGCAAATATATTTGCCAACGGTGATTTGTGGGAGCGAGCTTGCTCGCGAACAGGTCGGTATATCCACGCAATTTTCAGCGGCTGGAATGCTGTCTTTGTGAGCAAGCTCACTCCACAAGGGGCTGTGTCGGCTGCGAGAAAGCGCGGTGTCAGAGGACGCCGCAAATATATTGGCCAACGGTGATTTGTGGGAGCGAGCTTGCTCGCGAACAGGTCGGTATATCCACGCAGTTTTCAGCGGCTGGAATGCTGTCTTTGTGAGCAAGCTCACCCCCACAGGGGCTGTGTCGGCTGCAACAAAGCGCGGTGTCAGAGGACGCCGCAAATATATTGGCCAACGGTGATTTGTGGGAGCGAGCTTGCTCGCGAACAGGTTGGTATATCCACGCAATTTTCAGCGGCTGGAATGCTGTCTTTTTGAGCAAGCTCACTCCACAAGGGGATGTGTCTGCTGCAACAAAGCGCGGTGTCAGAAGACACCGGAAATATATTTGCCAACGGTGATTTGTAGGAGCGAGCTTGCTCGCGAACAGGTCGGTATATCCACGCAGTTTTCAGCGGCTGGAATGCCGTCTTCGTGAGCAAGCTCACTCCCATAGGGGCTGTGTAGGCTGCGAGAAAGCGCGGTGTCAGAGGACGCCGCAAATATATTTGCCAACGGTGATTTGTGGGAGCGAGCTTGCTCGCGAATAGGTTGGTATATCCACGCAATTTTCAGCGGCTGGAATGCCGTCTTCGTGAGCAAGGTGGAGCGCCACCCCGGTCACTCCCACATAGGCAAGGCGTGTCGGGCAGCTTTGTTCAGCGATGCAGCACGAACTGCCCGACGAATTCCACGGCCGTGTCTTGTGATCCTTCCACCACGATGCGGGTGTGCAGCGTCAGCCTTGCACGGCCGCGGCGTTGGTAGAGCTTCAGAAATTTCTCCCAGCTTGCTTCATCCGGTGCGTCGCAAACTGCGACGCCATCGCGGGTGACCGGCAGGGGATAGCTGATCTGACCGTCCTGAATCACGATGTGCCCGTCATCGATCCCGGCTTCTTTGAGCCGCAAATACAGCCAGCCCCAGCCCACCAGCACCGCGCCGCAATACAGGCTGCCGCCGAATAGGGTGTTCTTGTGATTGACGTTGGGCGCCAATGGCAGGTGCAGACGCAGTTGATGGTCTCGCCAGCCCAGCACCTTGATGCCCATCTCCCGGGTGAGGGGAATGTCCCGGTGCAGCACCGCTTCCAGGTCTCTAGCGGACACGCGTCGCGGGTCAGTCATTATCATCGGACCCCGCGCCGTTGAAGGTCAGCCCATGCTTGCGCAGTTTGTCGTGCAGGGTTTTGCGGGGCAGCCCCAAGGCTTCGGCAAGGCTGCGGACCGAGCTGTGCGGGCGGGTCAGTTCGGCGGCGATCAACGCCCGCTCGAACGCCTCGACCTGCTCGCTCAGCCCGCCGTTGGATGCCACCAGATCCGGCTGCGCGGCGCCTTCCAGTTCCAGCTCAAGCCCCAAGGCGAAACGCTCGGCGGCGTTCTGCAGTTCACGCACGTTGCCCGGCCAGGTGTGGCGCAGCAGCAGCGCGCGATGTCCCGGCTGCAATTCATGGCGGGGCAGACCGTGGCGCAAACTGGCGGTATCGGCGAAATGCTGGAACAGCACTAGCGCATCTTCGCCACGCTCCCGCAGCGGCGGAATGCGCAACGGCGCGACGTTGAGGCGGTAATACAAGTCGGCCCGGAAACGGCCCTGATCCGCCGCCTGGCGCAGGTCTTCTTTAGTCGCCGCGATCACCCGGATGTCCAGCGGGATCTGCTGATTCCCGCCCAGGCGCTCGACCACGCGCTCTTGCAGCAAGCGCAGCAGCTTGACCTGAACGTCCATGCTCATGCTTTCGATTTCATCCAGAAACAGCGTGCCACCGTTGGCGAATTCGAACTTGCCGATGCGACGCTTTTGCGCGCCGGTGAACGCCCCCGACTCATGGCCGAACAGCTCGCTCTCGACCACCGACTCGGCCAGCGCCCCCGCGTTGATCGCCACAAACGGACCGTTACGGCGGTTGGACAAGTCATGCAGCGCGCGGGCGACCACCTCTTTGCCGGCGCCGGTTTCGCCAAGAATCAACACGTCAGCTTTGGTCGCGGCCAGCGCGCCGATCTGATCGCGCAGGCGCTGAATGGGTGCGGACAATCCCACCAGTCGCGTACTCAGTTGCTGACGATCGCTGAGCTCAAGCCGCAGGCTGCGGTTGTCCAGCACCAGCCGGCGTAGTGCCAAGGCGCGACGCACGCTGTCGAGCAGAGCGTCGCTGGCGAACGGTTTTTCCAGAAAATCGTAGGCGCCCGCCCTCATGGCCTGAACCGCCAGCGGGACATCGCCGTGACCGGTGATCAGCAACACCGGCAACTCCGGATCCTGGGCATGCAGCTGATTGAGCAATTCGAGGCCGTCGATGCCCGGCATGCGGATGTCACTGACGATCACCCCCGGCCAGTCACGCTCGATGCGCGCTTGCAGGCCTTTGGCGTCGCTCAGCGGCAGGATTTTCAGGCCGGCGAGGTCGAGCGTCTGGCTCAGGGCCTGACGCAGGTGCGGGTCGTCGTCGATCAGCACCACCTGAATCTGGCTGTCGATGGCGTCGGTGCTCATGCAGATAAGTCCTCAGACGGTTGAAGGTTGACGCCCGAGGCGCCGGTGCGCATCCGCAACGTCAGCAGCGCGCCGCCTTCCGGGTGATTGGCGAACAGCAGCTCGCCGCCCAGTGCGCGCATCAACGTATCGCAGATCGCCAAGCCCAAACCGAGGCCCTGGGTGCGCGTCTTGGTGGTGAAAAACGGCTCGCGCGCGTGCTCCAGCGCTTCTTTGGAAAAACCCGGGCCGTTGTCACGGATGAACAGATTGACACCCTCGGCGTTGTACTCGGCGCTGATCCACAATTTGCGCGGAGGGCCTTTCTCGGTCAGTGCGTCCAGCGCGTTCGCCAGCAGATTGCCCAGCACCTGACGCAGGCGCGTCTCGCCGGCCTGCACCCACAAGGTCGCGGCGGGCAGGTCGCGGATCAGCTCCACTTCCATCGCGCGCCGACGCTTGGCGAGCAGGGCCAACGCATCGTCAAGCGCCGGTTGCAACGCCACGCTTTCGGGTGCATGCCGGTCGCGGCGGGCGAAGGCGCGCAGGTGCGCAATGATCGACGCCATGCGCCCGGTGAGTTCGCTGATCAGCTTGAGGTTGCCGCGGGCGTCTTCGGTACGCTGGTGATCGAGCAGCACTTCGGCGTTCTCGGCGTAGCTGCGAATCGCCGCCAGCGGCTGGTTGAGTTCGTGGCTGATGCTCGCCGACATCGTGCCCAGCGCAGACAGCTTGCCGGCCTGAACCAGTTCGTCCTGGGCGCGAAACAGCTCTTGCTGCGCCTGCTCGCGCTCAAGGACTTCCTGGCGAAGTCGCTGATTGACGCCTTCCAGATCACAGGTCCGCTCGGCGACTCGCACTTCCAGCTCACGGCGCGCCTTGGCCTCGAAGTTGATGCGATCCAGATAATGACGTCGTCGCTGCATCATCAGACCCAGCAGCAACATCAGCACCAGCAACGCCGCACCGCCAATGGCCACGACCGTTCGCACCGGTCTCGACACAAGCACCTTGGGCGCAAGGATATTGACGCTCCAGCCAGTCTCGTCGATCTGCTGCGTCTGGGTCAGCCAGCCGGTTCCATCCAGCTGCAGCGGGCGCGGGTCGCGGGTCGGGTAGGGCTGGATGGCGACGATGGCCTGCTTTTCCTCCTCGCTGAGCGGCCGGGTCGCGCGGAAACGCCAGTTGGGATTGGAGGTGAGGATCACGACGCCGTTGTGGTCGGTGACAAGCAACTGCTCCGGCGTTTTGCCCCACAGCGTTTCGGTGAGGTCCAGGTCGACTTTGACCACCAGCACGCCAATCACAGCGTCGCCATCGCGCACCGCTGCGGCGAAGAAATAGCCGCGTTTGGCCGACGTTGTGCCCAGGCCGAAAAAGCGGCCGAGGTTGCCGGCCATGGCGTTGCTGAAGTACGGACGAAACGCGAAGTTGCGCCCGACGAAGCTGTCACGCTTGTCCCAGTTCGACGCAGCGAGGGTGTCGCCATTGGGCGCCATCAGGTAAATCACCTCGGCGCCAGTCTGCCTGGCGGTGTTCATCAGCAGCAGGTTCGCCTGGGCCTGGGCGTGCTGGTCCTGCGGATTCGCCAGCGTGGCGCGCAGGCCGGGCAGGTCGCCAAGAATCTGCGGCAGGACTTCATAGCGGTGCAAGGTGCCGAGCAGGTTGGCGACGTAAAGGTCGAGCGTCTGGCGATTCTGGCTCAGCAGCTCATTGCGGTAATAGTGTTCGGCCAGGCGTTCGAGCGGCCACAACAGCGGGGCGAGGATCAGCGCCAGCAGGGCAAGGCTGCGCCAGCGAGGACGGCGGGGAAGGGCGTTAGTGCTGATCATGGAATCGCCGGTGGGGTTCGTTGCGATGCGGGGCGGCTGCGGATGTATCAGTGCTCCGCAGCCGCTCAACATCGAGTCGGCCCATTATGCCTACCGCTGCTGCGCTAAGCACTCCAGCAGCGCATCGTGCCAGTCGGGCTGGCTGACGCCCCATTGGCGCTGCAACAGGCTGCAATCCAGACGCGAATTGAGCGGGCGTGCAGCCGGGGTCGGATAAGCGCTGGACGCAATCGGTTCCAGCGCCGCGCAGGGCTTGCCGGTGTTGATCAATTGCTGACCAATTGCTTCAGCGAACCCGAACCACGACGTCTCGCCGCTGGCCGTCAGGTGATAAACACCCCAGGCGCCCGGCGCGCCGTCACGCCAGCGCTCAATCAGCGCGCCGGTGCTGGCGGCGATGGTGCCGGCCCAGGTGGGTGCGCCAATCTGGTCGGCAACGATCGACAACTTCTCTCGCTCTTGCAGCAAGCGCTGCATGGTCAGCAGGAAGTTGCGCCCGGTCAGGGAATAAACCCAGCTCGTGCGCAAAATCAGGTGCTGCCCGCCCGCTGCGGCGATCGCGCGTTCGCCAGCCAACTTGCTGTTGCCGTAAACGCCCAGCGGATTGGGCGTGTCTGCCTCGACCCACGGCCCAGCCTTGCTGCCGTCGAACACGTAATCGGTGGAATAGTGAATCAGCGGAACGCCTAAGGCAGCGGCTTCTTCAGCGAACACACCAGGGGAGGTCGCGTTGATGGCGAAGGCCAGGTCCGGCTCGCTTTCGGCCTGATCCACCGCTGTGTGTGCGGCAGCGTTGATGATCAGGTCAGGCTTGATGTCGCGAACCACCGGGCGGATGGATTCCGGCTGGCTCAAATCAAGCTGATCACGGCCCAGCACAATCAGCTCGCCCATGCTCTGCAGGTGTTGCTGCAGCGCTTGGGACACCTGGCCATGTTGCCCGCTGATCAGAATCCGCAGCGGCGCACTCACGGGAACAGATCCGCTTCTTTCAGGGTCTTGCCGAGCTGATCTTTGGCCGACAGTCGAGGTGCTTCGTTCAGGCCCCAGTCGATGTTCAGCTCCGGATCGTCCCAGCGAATGCAGCGCTCGGCCGACGGCGTGTAGTAGTCGGTGGTCTTGTAGAGGAATTCGGCGTAGTCGCTCAGCACCACGAAGCCGTGGGCGAAACCTTTGGGAATCCACAGCTGACGAGCGTTCTCGGCCGACAGCTCCAGACCGAACCACTGGCCGAACTGCGGCGAGCTGCGACGGATGTCGACGGCGATGTCCAGCACGCTGCCAGCGGTCACGCGCACCAGTTTCCCCTGAGGATTTTCAATCTGGTAATGCAGCCCGCGCAGGACGCCTTTTTGCGAGCGCGAGTGATTGTCCTGGACGAACTGATCAGCTACGCCGGTGGCCTCGGCAAAGGCCCGGGCGTTGAAGCTTTCGTAGAAGAAGCCACGCTCATCGCCGAACACTTTGGGTTCGATGATGAGGACTTCAGGCAACTTGCTGGCAACCACTTTCACTGACTTTCCCCTGCGATCTTGAACAGGTACTGACCGTAGCCGGTCTTGCCGAAATATTCAGCCCGATTCAACAGGTGGGCGCGGTCAATCCAGCCATTCTGATAGGCGATCTCTTCCAGACACGCGACTTTCAGGCCTTGACGGTGCTCAATGGTCTGCACGTATTGCGACGCGTCCAGCAGGCTGTCATGAGTGCCTGTGTCGAGCCAGGCGAAACCGCGGCCTAAACGTTCAACGCGCAAGTCGCCGCGCTTGAGGTAAGCGTTGTTGACGTCGGTGATCTCCAGCTCGCCGCGCGGGGACGGCTTGACGTCCTTGGCGATCTGGATGACCTCGTTGTCGTAGAAATACAGACCGGTCACGGCGTAGCTGGATTTAGGCGCCTTGGGCTTCTCTTCGATGGACAGCGCGTGGCCGTGCTCATCGAAATCGATCACGCCAAAACGCTCCGGATCCTTGACCCAGTAGCCGAACACAGTCGCGCCGGAGGTGTTGTCCGCCGCACGCTTGAGCTGTTCGCTGAAGTGCTGACCATGGAAGATGTTGTCGCCGAGAATCAGGCATACCGAGTCATCGCCGATGAACTCTTCGCCAAGCAGGAATGCCTGCGCGAGGCCGTCCGGCTTGGGCTGCTCCTTGTAATGAAAGCGCACGCCGAACTGACTGCCGTCACCCAGCAGCGCCCGGTATTGCGGCAGGTCCAGCGGCGTCGAGATGACCAGGATGTCCTTGATCCCGGCCAGCATCAGCACCGAGATCGGGTAGTAGATCATCGGTTTGTCGTAGATCGGCAACAGCTGTTTGGAGACCCCGAGGGTAATCGGGTGCAGGCGTGTGCCCGAGCCGCCCGCCAGTACAATTCCTTTAGTCATGCAATCAGTTCCTTTACGTTGGTGCCCAGGCGTTCGCCCTGATAACTGCCATCCTGCACGTTGCGGCACCATTCAAGGTTGTCGAGATACCACTGCACGGTTTTGCGCAGACCGGATTCGAATGTCTCCTCCGGCGTCCAGCCCAGTTCGCGCTCGATTTTGCTGGCGTCGATGGCGTAGCGCATGTCATGGCCAGGGCGGTCAGTCACGTAGGTGATCAGGTCCGCGTAGTTGGCCACGCCTTTGCGCTGTTCCGGCGCCAGTTCTTCGAGCAGCGCGCAGATGCCGCGCACGACGTCGATGTTCTTTTGTTCGTTGTGGCCGCCGATGTTGTAGGTCTCGCCGACCTGGCCCTCGGTCACCACTTTGAGCAGTGCGCGGGCGTGATCCTCGACAAACAGCCAGTCACGCACCTGCAAGCCATTGCCGTACACCGGCAGCGGCTTCCCGGCCAGGGCGTTGAGGATCACCAGCGGGATGAGTTTCTCGGGGAAATGGAACGGGCCGTAGTTGTTCGAGCAGTTGGTGACGACCACCGGCAGCCCGTAGGTGCGTTGCCAGGCGCGAACCAGATGGTCCGATGCCGCTTTGCTGGCCGAATACGGCGAGCTTGGCGCGTAGGGCGTGGTTTCAGTGAACAGGTCGTCCACGCCATGCAGGTCGCCATACACCTCATCGGTGGAAATGTGGTGAAAGCGGAAGGCGGCGCGCTCGTCTTCAGGCAAGGTCAGCCAGTAGCTGCGGGTCGCTTCCAGCAGGCTGTAGGTGCCGACGATGTTGGTCTGGATGAACTCCGACGGGCCGTCAATCGAACGGTCGACGTGGGATTCTGCCGCCAGGTGCATGATCGCGTCAGGCTTGAAGCGCGCGAGGACTTTGCTTACCGCAGCCTGGTCAACGATGTCTTCTTGCACGAACTCATACCGAGTGTTGTTCGCAATGCCCTGCAGCGATTCAAGATTCCCGGCGTAGGTCAGCTTGTCGAAATTGAGGACGTCGTGATCGGTGTTGTTGATCAGATGACGGATCAGCGCAGAGCCGATGAAGCCGGCGCCACCGGTAACAAGTATTCGCATGGATAAACCTTCTTCCCTGGAAAGATGTAAGACGATGGAGCATAGCTTGTGGGCCCTTGCTCACTGGCGCAAGGCGCAATCCGCCGACAGGCGATGATATTAATTGATGGCCCATCGCGATTAGCGCCATAAAACCGCCGTACGTGTTTCATGACCTTAACGCTTTGCCTATCTGTCGGTCTTTTAACGCATTTCTTTATTGGCTATGGCGCGGGGTTGATTAACCGCCGCGCAACTGGCGATAGTATTTGGGCGCCTCTATCTTTCAGGACTTTCTTCATGTCGCTTGACACCTTGATTCGCCGCTCCAGCCTGCCATGCCCGGATGTCGGTGCCGCGCAGGCCGCCGAATGGTTGGCGACGTATTACGGACTGTCGGGGGCGTTGAAAGAATTGGGTAGCCATCAAGACCGAAACTTCCTGCTGGACTGCGGTGACGGGCGACGTTTCGTTCTGAAGATCTGTCACGGAGATTACTCAACCTCCGAACTTGCCGCGCAGCATGCGGCGCTGCGGCATTTGAGCCGCGAGTCGCCGGTGCGCGTCCCGGCGGTGATGCCGACGTTGAACGGTGAGGACCTGTTGACCGTTGATCACAACGGCAACGCCGTGCACTTTCGCGTTCTGGAGTTTATCAACGGACAATCACTCGCCCACGTTGCGCACCTGAACCGGCACATTGTGACTGGGCTGGCGCAGCTCTGCGCCCGTGTCGACGTGGCGCTGGCGGGGTTCGAGCACGCCGGCCTTGATCGTGTTTTGCAATGGGACCCTCGCCACGCCTTTGCGTTGATCGAGCACTTGCTCCCGGTCATTCCCGACGCCGACAAGCGCGCCTGTATCGCCGAGGCCGCCGAGCAGGCCCAGGCCTATTTGCTGCCGCTGGTGGCGTCGCTGCCGGTGCAGGCGATCCACATGGACATCACTGAGTACAACGTGGTCTGGGCTCGAGATGCCCATCGCCAGTGGCAGCTTCAAGGCCTGATCGACTTTGGTGACCTGATCCGTACATGGCGCATCGCCGATCTTTCGGTGACCTGCGCCGCGCTGCTGCACCACGCCGAGGGCGATCCGTTTTTTATCCTGCCCGCCGTTCAGGCTTACCACCTTATTAATCCCCTTCAGACTGAGGAGCTGCTGGCGCTGTGGCCGTTGATCGTCGCGCGCTCGGCCGTGCTGGTCTTGGGCAGCGAGCAACAGGCGAGCATCGAGCCGGAAAACACCTACATCCAGGCCAATCTGGCGAGCGAGTGGAACATCTTCGACGTCGCCACTTCCGTGCCGATTGCGCTGATGGAAGCGGCGATTCTCGACGCAGTAGGTGAATGGGAAACGGACGAAGAGCCCGAGCCGTTTTCGCCGCTGTTGCCGAACTTGAGCGGGCAGGGTTTTAGGCTCGTGGACCTGGGTGTGCTCAGCGAGCACTTTGTGGCCGGCAACTGGGAACAGAGCGGCATCGACGAGCAACTATTAAGAGAGGCTGCGCAAGCTCACGGGCTGGCCGCCAGCCGCTACGGTGAATATCGGCTATCGCGCACGTTGCCGGACAGCGCAAAGGAGCCGGATACCTTCGCGTTGCATACCGAACTGCACATCCCCCACGGCACCGTTGTTCATGCGCCGTTTGCCGGAATACTGCGCCACACCGCTGACGGCGCCTTGCAGCTGGTTGGCGCCGAGGTGAGCCTGCGTCTGTGGGGGGTACGTTCTGATTTTGATTCCGGCGTCGAGTTCGGCGCGGGGGACGTGATCGGTCAGGGCGGCGGCGCGTTGATCGTGCAGCTGTGTTCGGAGCCTGACGTGAGCCCGCCGTTGTTCACCACCCCGTCGCGGGCTCCCGCCTGGCGTTCGCTGTGCCCGTCACCCAAAGGGCTCCTGGGTTTCGATTGCGATGCGCCGGCGTTGGCCGATTCCGCCGCGCTGCTCGCCCGTCGCGACGCCAGCTTCGCCCGCTCTCAAAAGCATTATTACCAGGCCCCGCCGCAGATCGAGCGCGGCTGGCGCAACCACCTGATTGACCTGCAGGGCCGGTCCTATCTGGACATGCTCAACAACGTCGCGGTGCTTGGTCATGGCCATCCGCGCATGGCCGAGGTTGCGTCGCGGCAGTGGTCGCTGCTCAACACCAACTCACGCTTTCATTACGCAGCGATCGCCGAGTTTTCCGAGCGGCTGCTGAAGCTGGCGCCCGCCGGCATGGACCGTGTATTTCTGGTGAACAGCGGCACCGAGGCGAATGATCTGGCGATTCGTCTGGCCTGGGCCTACAGCGGCGGCCGCGATGTCTTGAGCGTGCTGGAGGCTTATCACGGCTGGTCGGTGGCCACCGATGCGATTTCGACATCCATCGCCGACAACCCGCAAGCCCTGAGCACGCGTCCCGACTGGGTGCACCCGGTGGTGGCGCCCAATACCTATCGCGGTGAGTTTCGTGGCGCGGACACTGCGCCGTTCTACTTGCGCAGCGTTGACGCGCATTTGAGCGCGCTAAAGGAGCAGGGGCGGCAAGTGGCGGGCTTCATCTGCGAGCCGGTGTACGGCAATGCCGGCGGAATCTCCCTGCCGCCGGGTTATCTGCAGCAGGTCTACGCCAGGGTCCGTGATCAGGGCGGCGTGTGCATCGCCGATGAAGTGCAGGTGGGTTATGGCCGGCTGGGCCAGTTCTTCTGGGGCTTCGAAGAGCAGGGCGTGGTGCCGGACATCATCACAATGGCCAAAGGCATGGGCAACGGCCATCCCCTCGGCGCCGTCATCACCCGCCGCGAGATCGCTGAGGCGCTGGAAGCCGAGGGCTATTTCTTTTCGTCGTCAGGCGGCAGTCCGGTGAGTTGCCGCATCGGCATGGCGGTGCTCGACGTCATGGAAGAAGAAAAGCTTTGGGAGAACGCCCGCGTGGTGGGCGGCTATTTCAAGGAACGCCTGCTCACGCTGATCGACAAACACCCGTTGGCCGGGGCTGTCCACGGCTCGGGGTTCTATCTGGGACTTGAGCTGGTTCGCGACCGTGAGACGCTGGAACCCGCAACCGAGGAAACGGCCTACTTGTGCGATCGTCTTCGTGAGCTGGGGATCTTCATGCAGCCTACGGGGGATTATCTGAACATCCTCAAGATCAAGCCGCCGATGGTGACCAGCCGCCGGAGCGTGGACTTCTTCGTCGACAGTGTGTCGAAGGTGCTGGGTGAGCTGGAGAGCTGAGCTGACTCCTACCCGTCGAGCATAGATCGATATATATCGGTGTTGGCTGCCCGGTTGTGCGCCGAAAGCTCGATTAGTGTTTTTAAATCCGATTTTTATCGTCTATAACGTCTTCCTTATTTGGCCGTAGACGCCCACGTCGTTTCATGGAGTTCTGATTACCGTGACCACTCTCAACAGCACCCCCCGCGCCGATGGCTTCTACATGCCTGCCGAGTGGGCGCCGCAAACGCAAACCTGGATGATCTGGCCCGAGCGTCCGGACAACTGGCGTCTGGGCGGCAAGCCGGTTCAGAACGATCACGTTGCCGTGGCCAAGGCCATCGCCCGTTTCGAGCCTGTCACCGTCGGCGTTTCGGCGGCACAGTACGACAATGCCCGCGCACGACTGAATGTGCCCAACATCCGCGTCGTCGAGCTCAGCAGCAACGACGCCTGGGTGCGTGATAGCGGTCCGACCTTCGTCATCAATGACGCGGGCGAGGTTCGCGGCGTCAATTGGGGCTTCAACGCCTGGGGCGGTTTCGACGGCGGGCTTTACGCACCGTGGAACCTGGATGAACAGGTCGCCAGCAAAGTGTTGGAAATCGAGCGCTGCTCGCGCTACGTCACCGAAGGGTTTGTGCTGGAAGGCGGCTCGATCCACGTTGATGGCGAGGGCACGCTGATCACCACGGAAGAATGCCTGCTCAACCGCAACCGCAACCCGCACTTGTCTCGCGAAGACATTGAAGCCGTGCTGCGCGATCACCTGTCGGTCGAAAAAATCATCTGGCTGCCGGATGGTTTGTACAACGACGAGACCGACGGGCATGTGGATAACTTCTGCTGCTACGTACGCCCCGGTGAAGTGTTACTCGCCTGGACCGATGATCCGAAAGACCCCAATTTCCCGCGGTGCCAGGCGGCCATGAAAGTGCTGGAAAATGCCCGGGACGCCAAGGGACGTCCGTTCGTCGTACACAGGATGCCGATCCCGGGCCCGCTGTTTGCCACTGAAGAAGAGTGCGCCGGTGTGGATCAGGTGCATGGCAGCCAGGAGCGCAACCCATCGGTGCGTCTGGCCGGTTCGTACGTGAATTTTCTGATCGTTAACGGCGGCATCATTGCCCCGTGTTTCGACGATCCGATGGATGACACGGCCCGCAAGATCCTCCAGCAGTTGTTCCCGGAACACGAGGTGGTCATGGTTCCGGGCCGTGAAATGTTGCTGGGCGGCGGCAACATTCACTGCCTGACGCAGCAGCAACCGGCCCCCCATCGCAGCTGAGTTGGTTCGCTTCTTGCTGTCATCAAGCCCATCAGACGATGGGCTTTTTTATGGGCGGACAGTTTCCAGTCGGTCGTAGGAAGATGGGATCCCAAGGCGCGGAATTGCTCGCGCCGGGTCGTCCGTCTGTAACAAAAGCCCCGTAGATTTCGCAGTCCACGACATAAGAGGTTGTCCTTATGAACGCAGGTCATGAGTTGCGAGTGACTCGAGGTTTTTCTGCGAGCAGTGAAGCACGGCAGATGATGGCGGACTGGTTACGGACGACCCGGATCCCGATGGAGCGCATGCCTGACGTGCAGGCGCTGGAGCAACGCGGTGATTTTCGAGAGATGCTCTCCAAGCGTTACCCCATCGGGCTGATCAACGACGCAGAGATCGAAGCAATGTTGGGCCTGCTTCACAGCTGACAAAGGTGTTGTGGATGCGACCACAGACACGGCCTGCCTCGGTTTGACTTTCATCAAATTGACACCCCGGCAGGCCGGGGATAGCATTCGCGGCTCCACCGCCTGTGGCCTAGCGCCATGTACGTGCATCAGTAGTCCACTGCGATGATTTCGTGCGGGCTTCCGGAACGGTTCCAGTTCCGGGGGACGCAATTGCCCACCCCCGGGCATTTGCCACAGCGCGCGATTAATCCGCTCACAAGGACAACAAGATGAAACAGCGTATCGGCCTGCTCGCTCTGGGCATCCTTGCCGCCACTCACGCCATGGCGGACGGTCAGGCAGATTCCAAGGGCTTCGTCGAAGACAGCAGCCTGAAGATCAACCTGCGTAACGCCTACATCAATCGTGACTATAAAAACGGACCGCAGGACCGCTCGGAATGGGGTCAGGCCTTCATGGCTGGCTACACGTCCGGTTTCACCCAGGGCGTGGTGGGCGTTGGCGTTGACGCCTTTGGTCTGTACGCAGCGCGTCTGGACGGAGGCAAGGGCAAGAGCGGCGCGGGCGGTATCGACTTCTTCAAACAGGGCGACAGCGGCAACGCGGCGGACGACCTGTCGCGCTTTGGCGGCGCGGTCAAATTCCGGGTTTCCAATACCGAACTGAAATACGGCGACATGATGCCGGAGCTGCCAGTACTCAATTACGACAACTCGCGTCTGTTGCCTGAGTCCTACACCGGCACCATGATCACCTCCAAAGAGATTAAAGGCCTCACGCTGGTGGCCGGCCGCTTCACTGCCGAAACCCGCAAGAGCGCCGAAGGCCGCGACAGCGGTGATCTGAAAAGCATCAACGTTTACGGCGGCAGCTACAAATTCACCGAAGCCCTGAGCGCCGCGTTTTACGCCTCTGACGACGAAGACGTGCTGAAGAAGCAGTACGTGAACCTGAACTACGTCTGGGCGATGCCGAAAGATCAGTCGCTGACCTTCGACTTCAACGGCTATAAGACCAAGCTGGACAAAGACTTCGCCGTCGACGACGCCCGCGACAACAAGATCTGGAGCCTGGCGGCGACTTGGGCGGTGGGCATCCACTCCTTCACCCTCGCGCATCAGCGCAGCACCGGCGAGACCGGTTACACCTACGGCGGCTACCGCAACGCAGGCGGCACCGGCGATGGCGGCAATACCATCTACCTGGCGAACTCCTACTGGTCAGACTTCAACGGCAAGGACGAGCGTTCGTGGCAGGTGGGCTACGGCGTGAACCTGGGAACAGTTGTCACTCCAGGCCTTAGCTACCGCGTGGCCTACGTGCGCGGCGACAATATCGACGACGGCAGCGGTCGTGGGCGTGGCGAAGAGCGCGAACTGTTCAGCCAGTTGACCTACGTGGTCCAGAGCGGCCCGGTCAAAGACCTGTCGGTGCGCCTGCGTAACTCGTTCCTGCGCGTCTCCAACGATGTGGATCAATACAACGTTGGCGGTAACGAAACGCGGATCTTCGTCGATTACCCGATCAACGTGTTCTGATGTTTGAAGTCTTCTGACTGACGTGAATCTGTAGGAGATTCATGTGGTCCAGACGTCGCGCTTTCGCAAGGCAAACACCATCTCTGTGGGAATGAGCTTGCTCGCGAAGACTGCATGACAGCCGCTGGAGATCTAGCGGCTGTACTCGCCTCTTCGTGAGCAAGCTCACTCCCACGAGTCGAGCGGCGTGCCTGAGATGCTGAGTCGACCCCGATCCTGTGGGAGCGAGCTTGCTCGCGAAAGGCTTACTTCCAGCCCCAGAGGAAATGGCTGAACGTTCCGGCTCCTCGAGCAAGGTGGATCGCCGCCCCGCTCTCCCGCTACCATCGCCGCATCTCACTCCCTTCGGTTTCATCATGGCAATCGCCGCGCCGCCCGACCTCACCGATACCGCCGTCCCCGTGCAACCTTTGTCACGGACGTACCCGCGCGGGTTGTACATCGAGCCCCATGAGCATGAGTGGGGGCAGGTGTTGTATGCGATGTCGGGCGTGATGTGGGTCGAGACCCCCAATGAAGCGCTGGTCGTGCCGCCGCAGCGCGCGGTCTGGCTGCCGCCTGGCGTGCCCCATGCCATCCGCGTGGTGTCGGATCTGGAAATGCGCAACATCTACCTGCGCCCGGCGCTCGCTCGGACTCTCGACACCACGGTTCAGGTGCTGGAAGTCGGTCGCTTGTTGCGCGAATTGATCGTCGGTCTAGTGGCCGAGCAGGACAAGGAGTCGGACTACTACGAGGCCGTGGTGAACCTGGCGTTGCTCGAACTCAAGCGTGCCCGGCGTTCGCTGCTGAAAGTGCCGATGCCCGATGACAGCGACCGCAGGCTGATGAACGTGTGCCAGGCGGTGATGATCGAGCCGTCCATCGACGTGTCGTTCGAACAGCACGCCGAAAACGCCGGTGCCAGTGTGCGGACGCTGTCCCGGCTGTTTCAGGCGGTGCTCGGCATGGGTTTCGCCGAATGGCGGCGACAGGTGCAACTGGCGACCTCGGTGGCGGGGATCATTCAGGGCGTGCCGGTCAACGCCATCGCCCGTTCCATGGGGTATTCGCCGAGCAGCTTCAGCGACATGTTCCGCCGCGAACTGGGCATGGCGCCTTCTCAGTACCCGGTCGCTGATCCCGCTAGCTAGCGCGTGCGCTGCTTCTGTCCGAAATTCAGAAGCTCTTGGCCGGTAGCGCCTGCCGATCCTTCTTACACTCTGGTCATCGCTTAACGCAGTCGCGCCGCCATCGAGCCGCGCGTCCCACGCACCGGAGTTTGTCATGAGCTACGTCATTTCCCTCGCCATCGGTATCGCCGTCGGTTTGCTGTACGGCCTGCTGGATTTCCGTTCACCCGCACCGCCTCTGGTCGCACTGGTTGGCCTGCTCGGCATGCAAGCCGGTGAATGGCTGTGGCCGGTGGGCAAGCAGTTCTTGTCCAATCTGGCGTCCTGAATCGACGACTTCCCTTTCCCCACTCTGGATGAATCCATATGAAAGCTCTGCATTTCTCCCGCACCGGCGACTTGGCTGCGCTGGAAGTCGTCGATCTGCCCACGCCTGTCCCGACGGCTGGCGAAGTTCTGGTGCAGGTCAAGGCCGCAGGCCTGAACCCCAGCGACGTCAAAAACGTCCTGGGCCGTTTCCCCTACACCACGATGCCTCGCATTCCGGGTCGTGACTTCGCGGGCGTTGTCGTCGAAGGCCCGCAGGAACTGATCGGCAAAGAAGTGTGGGGCACTGGCAAGGAAATCGGCTTTGTCCGCGACGGCTCCCACGCGGGCTACATCACCCTGTCGGCCAGAGGCGTGGCGATCAAACCGGCGTCGCTGACTTTCAGCCAGGCCGCCAGCCTGGGCGTCCCGTACACCACGGCGTGGGACGCGCTTGAGCGCAGCCTCGTGCAGGCTGGCACTCGGTTGCTGGTCATCGGTGCCAATGGCGCGGTGGGGAGCGCCGCCATCGCACTGGCGAAGATACGCGGCGCCCAGGTGCTGGCAGCGGTGCGTAAACCCGACCAGCTGAAAACGCTGCAAGAGCAAGGCTTCAACGCGATCCAGCTCGACAAGCCGGAAGACCTGGGCACTCAAGTGAACGCGGTTTTTTCAGGCGGCGCCGACGTGATCTTCGACACCACCGGCTTCTGGCTGCCGGCTTCTGTGCCTGCGTTGGCGCAATTCGGTCGCATCGCAATTATTGCCGCGCCAACGGACGGTCACGTGCAACTGCCGGCGCTGGCGCTGTACCGCAAGGGCGGTTCGGTGGTGGGGATCAACTCGTTGCTGTACGGCGTTGAAGCCTGCGCGCGGATGCTTGAGCAGTTCGGCAAACAGTTCGACGACGGCACCTTGCCGCTGCCGACCGGCCTGATTGAATCACCGCTGGAAGAGGGCCTGGCGCGTTACGCCGATGTGAATCAAGGCGGCGCTGACAAGGTGATTTTGCTGCCGTGACAGGCGAGCATGGGCGTTAGAGCAGCGCTGACCCGATCACTGGACGGGCAGCCCTTTCAGATAGTCATGCTGGACGCGTTTGATCGACCCGTTTGACTGAAGCTTGTCGATCGCCGCCCTAAGCTTCTCGACCATCTGAGGGTCGCAGTCCTTGGAGCACGCCAGATACAGATCGGCGGTCATCAACGGCCTGCTCATCAACAGCGGCCACTCGCTGATCTGCTTCCAGATGTAGAGCGTTTCCGGCACGCCGTTAAACCACGCATCCACCCGGCCCTTGAGCAACATCAGCGCCGGGTTCTCGCCGATCTTCAGCGGATAAATCTGAGCGGCTGAAAAGCCTTCCTCACGTAGCCGCGTCTCCTGCGCCGAGCCACTGCCGACGGCGATCATCTTGAAGGTCTGGCGCGCCTCTTCAAAACTCTCGACATGACGATCAAGGCTGAAAAACGCCCGGTCCATCGTCATCACCGGAGCGATCCAGGTGAAGCTGTCTTCACGACTTTGTGTGCGGGTCAGCGGCGCGATGAGCCTGTTGGTGCCCAGCATCACGTCCCGTTGCGCCCGTGGCCACGGAGGTGAGAGCAGGTGAGCGGAATACCCGGCCATTGCCATGGCCTGCAGGGTGATGTCGCCCGCTATCCCGTGCTGGTCACCCTGGCTGGCCATGGTCAGCGGCGGAGCCTCGGCCACGTACACGTCAACGAAAGGAAGTGCATACGCCATCGACGAGCACGCCAAGAGCGCACCGGCCGCGTAACGGATACAACAGGAAATCCATTTCATGGCAGTCATGCTCAAAGGGAATAGGGCGTCAAAACAGGTCTTGTGCCTGGCTTGCTATCCAGTCTGGCATTGGTTAGTCGTCTCTGCCGGGCACAGCGCGCATCCTGCGTAAGTTTCGGGGAAAAATTTGAGCAAAGGCGAATCAGGTCTTGTTGTGCTCATTGGTGTAGCGGCCGCTCAGCACCCAGCCACACTCCAGCAAGGTTTCAATCCAGTCCTCGTACGAGTCGTCCACGTCCAGCAAGTTCATGAACTGATCTTCGATATGGCACCGAAAGGTCTGCTCCTCTACGTTCCACTCCACATCCCGAATCCGCCAGACGCGCTGCATCGGCAACTGAATGTTCAAGCCATGGAAGGGGACGAACGGCAGCTCCACTTCGTAAAGCAGCTTGGACCATTCAGACGAAATCTCCGGGGTCTGGTGGGTCCAGACGTACTTGATCAATCGGACTTTGTGCACGGTTGGGCCTTCTATCGTGTTTCTGATGGCGGGTCGCTGTCCTGACGCAGACGCGAGGGCCCGTTGGATGGGTATACGTTACTCGATGGGGGCGGGATGGGGGAGGGGGCGCTTTGAATCTTAGAGCGCCATTTGAACCTAATAGTTTGGTTCCCTCTGGGTGGCAGCCGTTTAGGCGTGATCCTGGTGAATGACCACGTTGAGCCCTTCTTCCTGATCTGGGGCGACGAAGTAGCTGGTGATCAGATCGAATTCAGCGTCGGTTGCTGCGAAGTCGTGTTCACCGCCTTCATTTCTCAGGTGCAGCCGGGCGCGGCAGGTTTCGTCGTCGACGTCGATGAAGTGAAGGCTGTGCGAGGCCTGTGCGGTAGCAGCCAGACTGCGTAACCAGTGGCGGTCTGCGGGAGTATTAGCGGGGAAATCGAGAACCACATTGATCCTGGCCTTTAGCATGTCGATGACTAAAGGGCCTACGACATCTCGGAGCCTTCTTGAGAGTGTTACGTAGTCTGCGACTGAGTGGATCTGGTCTGGGTAGAGTCTTGAGAGCCAATGGTCTTCGGTCAGCAGGATCGCTGCATGTTCGGCTTTTAGAGAGTTCGCCACGGTGGATTTCCCGGATGCGATCTTGCCGCACAGGAGGTGGAGCGTGGGATTGGCCATGGAGACGCGTCCTTATGTCGAAGCACGATGATGCCCGTGGATTGAGGCGGGGACAATGAGGGTCTGTGTGGAGATGGCTGAGGCTTTTCAGTTGGTGAATGTGTGCCGCAATTCCCACACTGAAACGCCCAAATAAAAAAGGCCCACCTCTCGGTGAGCCTTTTAGCTTAATCTGGTGCGGCACCAGACGAACGGTTGCTTGCTGTGAGGATAGGAAATTCGCGGGGCTGGAATCTGGTGAGTTTATTGGCGTACCTCAGAGGGTAGCTATAAATAAATCAGCTAGTTATGGCGTTTGGTGGAATCGAATTGGGGATCAGGTGGTCGCCAAGTTCGCCAAGTTCGCCGCGTTCAACCTGACCACGAACATAAGCCGCGTAATCGGCCAACACCTGCTGATCAATCTGCCGCCCATCATTGAACTTAGGGTCATCCTCAGACCGGCATCACACCACGAACTTTTGCCACCGATCTGCGTGCGCCTTGACCGCGCCGTAATTTCCACCCCTACGTGATTGGCTAGGTGAAGAGGTGATTAGCTTCAAGCCGTACGAAGTGCCCAGTGGCATTTTAAGCTCGCTTGCTAAAATAGAAAAAGCCGCCGATTGGCGACACTTAGTCAGATCTTTTAAATGCCGAACTACATCCTGACGAACTATTTCTTTTGTTGAGCTCGCAGCATTAGTTCTTTTACACGTTTGATTACATACTGCTCAAAAAGCGCGTGATCTTTGAATCCTGGTAGTTGGCTTCGAGATCTGAAAGATCTCAAGACGCCCCCGCAAATATCATCCTCGGCTAAGTGTTTGTTCTTATCAAATGCTGCCGACATGATTGCGTTAATGCTGCCAAGCTTAGGCTTTAAATTCGTATCATCAAGGATTTGATTAAGAATTTCTCGCCATGGACGAGTATCAATCTCAATTATTTCTTTACCTTTGAATGACCAAGAGCAAAAGGACATTCCGTCCACGGAAAATTCTTCGTATTCGTGATCTATATCTTTGTAAAGTCGGCGAGGATAAGAGCTTCTGTCGTCATGCGGAGCGAATCTGGTGCGCTTGGTTTGAAAAATGGCCCCGTCGCCTTCATTAAGGCGAGCACAGGCTATCGGTGCATCCAATTCATTGAAGATCTTGTAAAAAACAGCCTCCTTTGAAGCTCCGGTCAAAGCGAGAACTTTTCTAAAAAAACTCTCAATCGATGCACATTCACTGAATAGTGATTTCAACCAATCAGTCGGCATTAATAATTCAGCGGCGAACCTATTGGCTTCTTGCTCCATCACGTAATAATCTTGATCGTCGGATCCGGGGTCTAGGTGCGATACCACAGTTCCAGTGTGCCAAGGGATTACGATATGTCCGATCTCATGAGCTAAGGTAAAACATTGCCTTGTCTCGGGATAGTCGCTGTTAATGTAAATTGTCGGCCGATCTTGCTCGCCAATTCCGACAGTTATACCGTCGGCTTTGAAAGGAAAGCTTCGATAACGCACCTCGCCGAAAGTGTTTGCCAAATCCAGAAGGTCGTATGGAGGAGTCAGGTTTTTTCGTTTAAGTACTCTAGCAGCCATCCGTTCTTCTGGAGACATTAACTACCTTCCTCGTCTTTCAACCACTCTATGATACGCTTCGCTTCTAATGGTGAAGACGCGCGAGCAGCCAGAGCGTATCGGTCCCTGTTCAACTCTTCTTCAAAACTTATTCCATGTTTTCTTGCCGATAGAATATATGGAAGCATAGAAGGGTTTGTGGACCAGACCGAGTATTCTTCCCAGGTCATGCCAAGATATTCGTGAAGTTCCTGGTCAATACCTTTTCGGCCTTCGTGCCAGTCCTCGACGAAGTCATCTACTTCATCGGTCAATACATCGCCTCTAAGGCAAAGTTTTACAAAGCTCATGTCAATCCCCTAGTTTGGGTTAAACCGCCGTCCTCTGACGGGTGGTTTCAAGGTTATCCCCGTTTTAGGACATACCGAGCCCAAGTGGTAACCGCGCTTATCAAATACCTCAAACTCCCCGTGAAGGGAGTCCCAAGAATAGTAGCGCTGTTCGTTGGGATCGAAATAGTATTGCCTGCCACCCTCGACTTTGTGCTTCTTAAAGCTGTCGACAATGGAAGGCTTGGGTCGTGCAATGCCGCCCATCTGAACTCCTTCGCTTTTTGTTCGCCTCGCTCCCTTCGTCCGTGGAGCCGTTTGGCAGAATGCTATCTGATAAAGCACCGATTGTCTGTAACACTTGATGCTACCGAGATCTGCATTCAAGTGTGCGGAAGAAGCGAGAATATTGAGAAGTGCGTAAAAGTGGAAAACGATTAGCTAGGCCATCCCGATAGCTGGGCGGGCTGTCTCGGGTGTCGGACATGGCCATCAGGATCATGCCTCGGTCAGATGTTGAAAACCCATGATGTATTTAGACGCCGAGCGAGCAGCCGGATCGTCAACATGTAATAGTACCGATTCGCTGCGTTGACGAATGCGATGATTTAGAAACCAAGCCAAATGCTTTCTTTGCCAAAACCAAGGGTTTTTTCGCTGCCAGCGTTCTGCGATTGCAGCGTGGATAATCGTTGCCTGCCGCAAATGGCGTTTCCGCGTTGCTTGTGACCCGGTCAGTACGCCGCCCAAGAAGACCTCCATATCGAAAGGTTCAGTCATGGTCGCCCTCCAATGTAGGCGCCGACCACGTCAATCCGGCCGTGCCCCATTTCATAGCTGACTTGCGTCCGAGCCTCACGATCAAGACTCCTATCTACCTGAGAACATTCACCGCCGTTGATAGGTGCTTGGTGCAGGGTGATCTGCTCGTAGAGCTCACATGCATACGCCGCTCGCAGCTCATGGAAGCCTTGTACGAGTTGGGCTGCAGCAGCGATAGGAGCGCCCGTCTCTTTCCGGGAGCAAGAGACGGGCGCAGGTTGGCGCAAGGAAATGCCTACGCGAATAGATCGCAGCGGGGCAGCTACAAAGACGAACCGCCCACCTTGGCGATCGACACCTCAATCAACGCCCGCGCCGCATCAAGCTGATGCACCACCGAGCGCGCTAACGGGCGGAATTCCAGCGTGCAGTTATCTGCGACTTCGTAGGCGGTGGCTGCGGCGCAGGCGAGGTATTCGGAGGCGGTGAGCAATGCGTCCTCAGCTCTTACGCCGGGCTTGACCGAGAGCAGGCTCAGGTTGCCGAGGTTGGCGTTGGTGCAGGTTGATTGTGGGGCGGGTGTTTCGGGTGGGTGAGGGGTGGATCTAATCATGGTGTCTCTCCTGACTTGGATGAGACCGACACCGTTCGCGACTAAACGAATAGGTGGCGGCTGTACGCGGGTTAGTCGACCGGGAAGTCAGGCACCCGGCGCACCCGAAGGTGCCCCTCGTACAGCCACCATAAAAGGACAGAACCGATGTCGATGACAGCGGCTCAGGTTATGGGGCGTTACGCGCCTGACGTGTTCGGGCGACTAAACCCGGTCGTTGTTTGCAACGACACGCGGGAAGGTAGTCGCCGGATCAGACACGTTCAAGCGGTCGAGAGGATATCGCTTAATTTCAGAAGCGTCCTACGGGATTTCGGACTTTTTGTGGGGGTTGGGCGGGGAGGTAGGGCGGTAGTGCGGCGGAGTGCGCTTTCGCGGGGATTGGCGGTGTGGCATTTGGCACAAACAAAAAAGGCCCACCTTTCGGTGAGCCTTTTTGCTAAGTCTGGTGCCGGCACCAGGAGTCGAACCCGGGACCTACTGATTACAAGTCAGTTGCTCTACCAACTGAGCTATACCGGCGTTGTGGGCGCTGATTATAGGGATTTGATCTGGCGAGTAAAGCCCTAATTTCAGTTTTTTCGCGGCCCTTATGCCGGAAGGTGATTACCGTTATTCACAATCCGCACAAACCGAAGGCGACGATCGGTCAGATTCGGGAACCATTCTCAATCGTTCGCAAGCTACTGTTTTAGCGCCAATTTTACGCTGCCTAAAAAATGAACAAATGGTTACATCCCTCTCACGGCAGGATTTCCGGGCGTTCGCTGGAATTTCATCAACAGACTTATCCACAGGCGCGCGCGTCAAAAAATGCTCACGGCCATTCTGCGAGAATGAGCAGATTCCGCGGAGTGATTTGGCTGTCGCAGAAGGTGCCGATGCGCACGTCATACCCGCACTCAGTCAGATAAAGCGCGCGGTCCAGGATGAGCCACATCTCCAATGGCCGGCGGAAGAGGTTGCGCAGCAATTCGAGGTTGCGCACTTCGGCCAGACGCCTCCAGCCCGCCGCTTCAAATGCCTCCCAGTGCTGAACGCCGGGGGAGGGGAGTTGCTTGAGTTCGGCGAGGTCGCGGCAATAGTCGGCGAAGGTTTTGTCGAGCCAGGCGCTGGGCAGTGAGGGTGTTGGCAGATAGTCGTCGATGCCACGTAGCTCTCGCTGCAGCAGGTCGAAGCCGAGGCGTCGGGCCATGGAGGTGTCGCGCTGGCGGCGCACGCGGGCGCCGGCGGTGACGGTTTCGCTGAGGGGCAGGCCGAGGTCATCGATGGAGAGCGTGAGCGTGGACGCTTTGCCCTGCTGGGAGATCGGTACGTAGTGCTCGCCGACGATGCGGTTGTAGCAGCAGGGCGCGATGGCCAGTTGTCGGCAGCGTGCGTGGCTGGCGAGGTGCATGAGGCGCACATGAAGGTCGCCGCAGGCGTGCAAAGCGACGGGCGTGTGATGCGCTTCCAGGCGCCCGGCTGGATCGTCGGCCATAACGTCTTGGTGCAGATGGTCGGCGGTGAGGCCCAGTTTTTCGCTGAGATGCCTTCCTGATTCAACCAGGTCCGCATCGTATTCCAGGCAGGTCAGCGACTGACCGCCATGGGCGAGGCGTCGACCGAGATGGCCTTTGCCCGAACACCAATCCAGCCAGTGGGTTGGCTGCCTTTGAAAGCTCAAGCGGCTGGCGAAGGCTTCGATTTGCTGCCATTTGCGGCCGGGTACGTCGACGCTCATGCGCGATGACACAGGCGCCAGACTAACGGGGGGCAGCGCGTCGATCTCACTTAACGCCGTCGCTTGTAAAGCCAGCTGAGCAAAGGGCTGAGGCGCATCGAGAAGTCCGGGGTGGTTGTGTGCAGCTTCTGCTTCTTCGAGCGAACGCTGCCGCAGCCAGCGTGACAGCTCCGGGTGCTGCGACTCCCACGGCAGGTGGCGATGGGTGAAGGGGCGCGGGCGCCACAGGGCCTGATGCTCCAGGAGGAAGGCATCGAGCGCTGCGAACCGGGATTGGAGTTGCGTGAGTGTGAGTGGCATTGGATTAAGGCAGTCGGGATATGCGTTGCAGCATACGGTGAATCATGGGCAGGGAGCGCACTTCAGCCACGGTGATCTTTGGCGGCTGAAGTGACGCTTTCGCGAGCAAGCTCGCTCCCACATGGACCGCGTTCTCTGCGTGAGTAAGCTTGCTCCCACAGGTTTCCCGCTAGAGCGCGCATCAGGCTTCACCGCCCTTGGCTGGCGTCCACCCGCAAGTACCGCTCCAGCAGTTTGAAGCCTTGCACCAGCACGAACGACATCACCAGATAGATCAGCCCGGCGATCAGGAAGGTCTGCTCCGGCATGTAGGTCCGCGCGTTGATGGTGCGGGCCATGCCGGTGATGTCGAGCAGGGTCACGGTGCTCGCCAATGCGCTGGCCTTGAGCATCAGAATGACTTCGTTGCTGTATGCCGGCAGGCCGATGCGCGCGGCGCGGGGCAGGATGATGTACAGCAGCGCTTTGCCTTTGGACATGCCGAGTGCGCGGGCCGCTTCGATTTCGCCAGGCGGCACCGCCTGAATGGCGCCGCGCAGGATCTCCGCGATGTAGGCGGTGGTGTGCAGCGTCATGGTCAGCGCCGCGCAGAAGAACGGATCGCGCAGGTAAGGCCACAGCGGCCCTTTGGTGACGGCGTCGAACTGCGCCAGGCCGTAATACACCAGAAACAGCTGCACCAGCAGCGGCGTGCCACGGAAAAAGAAGATGTAGGCGTAAGGCAGCGCCCGGACATAGGCGTTACGCGATGCGCGAGCGATGCCCAGCGGTATGGCGAGGATAAGGCCGGCAATCACCGCGACGGCGACCAGCTCCAGCGTGACGGTGGCGCCGTGCAGCAGTTTCGGCAGCCACTTGAGGACAAATTCCCAACTCATGACGCGCTCCTCACAAAGCCCACGGATGCGCGTTTTTCCAGCCATGCCAGGCCGATCATCGACAGCGCGGTCATGCACAGGTACATCAGCGCCGCGACCATATAGAAGGTGAAAGGCTGCTTGGTGGACGTGACAGCGATCTGCGCGTGGCGCATGACCTCCTCAAGGCCGATGACCGACACCAGCGCGGTGTCCTTCATCAAAATCATGAACAGGTTACCCAGTCCCGGCAGCGCGATGCGCCACATCTGCGGCATCACCAGTTTGAAGAAGATGCGTGAGCGCGACATGCCCAGCGCAAGCCCCGCCTCGCGATGACCCTTCGGGATCGACAGCATGGCGCCGCGAAACACCTCGGTGGCGTACGCGCCGAAGCACAGGCCCAGGGCAATGACGCCAGCCGCGAACGCACTCAGCGACAGGTTGGGAATATCGAACAGCTTGCCGATCGCCCGCATCGAGCTGACCGTGCCGAAGTAGATCAGCAATACCCACAGCAATTCGGGGATGCCGCGCACCAGCGTGGAGTAAGTGCCGCCCAGCCACTGCAAGGCCCGATTCGGCGAAGTCTTCGCCAGCGCCCCGAGCAGGCCGAGGACCAATCCCAGGCAGAGGGCCGACAGCGCAAGTTGAAGTGTCATCAGCATGCCGGCGGCCAGGGCCGGGCCGAATCCATAGAGATCGAAGTTCATGGCTTTGTTTGTCTAGAGGGCAGGCGCCGCTGCCTATAAGGGAAGGCAGCAGCGCAGGTCAGGCAGGTCAGAGGATGCTGAACGGGAAGTACTTGTCGTTGATCTTCTTGTAGGTGCCGTCGGCGATGATTTCTTTCAGTGCTTCGCTCAGCTTGTCGCGCAGCGGGTCGTCTTTACGCACCGCGATGCCGATCTTGTCGTCAACCGGAAGCGCATCACCTTTGAACTCGAAGCTCTGGCCTTCCTTGCCTTTCAGCCACTCATAGCTGGCGTATTTATCGCCGAGCAGTGCGTCGAGGCGGCCCGAGGCCAGGTCGAGAAAGGCGTTTTCCTGGGAGTCGTACAGCTTGACGGTCACGTCGTCGCCCCAGTTGTCTTCCAGCCACGAGCCGGAAAGCGTCGCACGTTGTGCGCCGATGGTCTTGCCCTTCAGCGTCTCCTTGATGGCGGCCAGGTCGCCGCTGAGGTTGGTGGTTTTTGGCGCGACGAACTGCAGCTTGTTGGAGTAGTACGGGATAGTGAAATCCACGGCCTGCATGCGCTCTTCGGTGATCGACATCGACGAGATCAGGAAGTCGAACTTCTGCGCGTTGAGCGCTGGAATGATGCCGTCCCAATCGGACGTGACCGTTTCACACGTCACTTTCATCTTGGCGCACAGGGCGTTGCCGATCTCTACATCAAAGCCCACCACCTGACCGCTGGCGTCCTTGTTGTTGAACGGCGGATAGGCGCCCTCGATGCCCATTTTCAGGGTCTCGGCAGCAAAGGCGCTGGAGGCCATTGCCAGGGTGGCGGCAGCGGCCAACAGAATAGTTCTCAGGGTCTGCATCGATGTTGCTCCGTTAGCGATTGCTGGACATGAATTGTTTGCAGCGCGCCGACCGCGGGTCATCGAAGACCTGGTCTGGCGATCCTTGTTCTTCTACCAGCCCTTGGTGCAGGAAAACCACTTCGCTGGACACCTGCCGGGCGAAATTCATTTCGTGGGTCACCATCAGCATGGTCCGGCCTTCTTCGGCCAGGCCACGAATAACGCTAAGCACTTCCTGCACCATCTCGGGATCGAGGGCAGAGGTAGGTTCATCGAACAGAATGACCTTGGGCTGCATCGCGAGCGTGCGCGCAATGGCGGCACGTTGTTGCTGGCCGCCCGACAATTGTGCCGGATAGGCATGACGCTTGTCGGCGATCCCCACTTTGGCCAACAGCGCTTCGGCGACTTCAGTGGCCTCGGCTTTGCTCTGCCCCAGCACACGACGCGGCGCCTCGGTGATGTTATCGAGGACGGTCATGTGCGGCCACAGATTGAAATTCTGAAAAACAA
Source organism: Pseudomonas sp. GL_135 (assembly GCF_057834665.1). Lineage (NCBI taxonomy): Bacteria > Pseudomonadati > Pseudomonadota > Gammaproteobacteria > Pseudomonadales > Pseudomonadaceae > Pseudomonas > Pseudomonas sp. GL_135. Next base: position 5,302,636 of record NZ_CM174408.1, on the reverse strand, counting down.
AGCCGATCTCGCTGCGCAGGCGGTTGATCTGACGGTTGTCGGCGGCGATCAGTTCACCTTTGCGGATGGCTTTGAGCTTGAGCTCTTCCCCGGCAATGAGAATCTGCCCCTGATGGGGGTTCTCCAGCAAATTGATGCAGCGCAGCAGCGTCGACTTGCCTGAGCCGGAGGAACCCAGAATCGAAATCACGTCGCCATCGCGCGCGCTCAGCGAGATGCCCTTGAGCACGTCGAGTTGGCCGTAGCGTTTGTGCAGATTGCGGATTTCCAGGGCGGGCGTGGCCTCGGCCATGTTCAGTCCTCGTGTGTTCGGTGAGCTCATCGGGTTGCCAGTTGGACACAACCTGGCGGTCGCACGGTCGTGCGGCGCGAGCTTCATAAGGATGAGCTTGATGAGCGCTGGCATTGAATGCCGTTGCGCAAAAAGGGCGCGATGGTGCCAGCTTTAACCGTCGTGGGGAAGGGTGTTTCGGCCATGAGCGCAATCGACGGCCATTCTTGTGCGCTTATTTGGTGCCGTTTCGTATTTAGTGTGTATTTTCGGTGCGGCTAATCGTCACCCTCCTGTTGCTCCAAGTAACGTTTCCTACACGAGTGGCGAATTGCTATTGCATTCATGGACTTGCGGAAATCGTCTGGAGTGGGCGTATCCCGCTGCGACGTCGCATTTGAAACATCTTGGCGTAATTCTTGCGTAAAAAATAAATAACAGAGCTGTTGTGTTCTCTTTACGAAGAGCCTCTACACGTCCTGATCCGTACAAAATCCTTCTAAGGTTGGTTCCATGAGCAGTACACCCAACGCTTCAAACCTTGAACAAGGGCTCAAACCGCGGCACATCACGATGCTCTCTATCGCCGGCGTCATCGGCGCTGGCCTCTTCGTCGGCTCCGGCCACGCGATCGCCGAAGCAGGGCCGGCCGTGCTTCTGGCGTACGGCGCCGCAGGCACGCTGGTGGTACTGGTGATGCGCATGCTGGCGGAAATGGCTGTCGCTTCGCCTGACACCGGTTCTTTTTCGACCTACGCCGACCGCGCGATCGGGCACTGGGCCGGCTTCACCATCGGTTGGTTGTACTGGTGGTTCTGGGTGCTGGTCATTCCGCTGGAAGCCAACGCCGCCGCGACCATCCTGCACGCGTGGTTCCCGAACGTTGCGATCTGGGCATTCACGCTGGTGATCACCCTGCTGCTCACCGCGACCAACCTGTTCAGCGTGAAGAACTACGGAGAGTTCGAGTTCTGGTTCGCCCTGATCAAAGTGCTCGCGATCATCGGCTTTGTGGTGCTGGGCATTGCGGCGGTGTTGGGTCTGCTGCCGAACAGCCAGGTCAGCGGCGTCAGTCACTTGTATGACACGCAGGGCTTCCTGCCTAACGGCATGGGTGCGGTGCTGGCGGCGATGCTGACCACCATGTTCTCGTTCATGGGGACGGAGATTGTCACCATCGCGGCGGCAGAGTCGAAGAATCCTGGCCAGCAAATTACCAAGGCCACCAACTCGGTGATCTGGCGGATCTGCCTGTTCTACCTGCTCTCGATCCTCCTCGTCGTCTCGCTGGTGCCGTGGAACGACAGCCGCTTGGCTGAAGTGGGTTCGTACCAGACCGTGCTCGACCTGATGGGCATTCCGAACGCCAAGCTGATCGTCGACATCGTCGTGCTGGTCGCAGTGACCAGTTGCCTGAACTCGGCGCTGTACACGGCTTCACGCATGCTGTTTTCCCTCGGCAAACGGGGTGACGCCCCTGCTGTTTCCCAGCGCACCACCAAAGCCGGCACGCCTTACTGGGCGGTGCTGCTGTCGACCGGCGCTGCGTTTGCTGCCGTGTTCGCCAACTACGTTGCGCCCGCGGCGGTCTTCGACTTCCTGCTGGCAAGCTCGGGCGCCATCGCGCTGTTGGTGTACCTGGTGATTGCCGTGTCCCAGCTGCGTATGCGCCGCAAGCGTGAAGCAGAAGGCCAGGCGGTGGATTTCCGCATGTGGCTGTTCCCCGGCCTGACGTGGGCGGTGATCGTGTTCATCGTCGCCGTGCTGACCATCATGCTGTTCCAGGAAGGCCACCGTATGGAAATCATCGCCACCGGGCTGCTGAGCCTGATGGTTGTGGCAGCAGGCCTGATCGTTTCAAGCCGTCGCAAGGCGGGGAAGGCAGGGAAAGTTGTGTTGAATTGATGGGGGAGTGAGTCGGTGTGACCGACCGCTGCCGAGAAGCCGCTATCAGGGATGATGGCGGTTTTTTTTTGGCTCCACGATTGGGTCGCGCAGAGGAGATTCGGCGGCTTAGCTCATCCTGCTCAGCACTGATTTTCCGCGCACCTGATGCAGTACCACCGCCGCCAGATGCAGCGCTACCAAACCTGCCAACGCTGCGCACAGGACGTGGTGCAGCTGATGCAACTCCAGCAGCGCGATCTTTGAGTGAATGAGCTGTGGCAGCGGCACCAGCGCCAGCAGCATCACCGGATGGCTCATCATCAGCACCCCAGTAATCAGCACGCCCGCCACCGTCCCGTAGATCGCCTTGTGCGCAGCGCTCGCCAGTCGCGCCTGGACGTTTTTAGCGGAGTGCCGCGCAGGGGCTCTGATCGCCAGCCACAACCGCCACGCGAAGAACGGAATAAACAGACTGGTCAGTTGGGGGTTGAACGACTCAACCCACAGCCGAAATGGGTCGTTCTGATCCAGCAATGCCACGCCGAAGCCGCTGAACGTCGCCCACAGGATGACGGCAGCAGACAACCAATGCAGGACAATTCGGGTTCGGGAGTAAGCGCTCGTTTCGCCTGGGATGGGTTCAGGCGAAGGAGTGTTTGGGAGTGTCAAAACGGCTAGCCTTTAGTTGAGAAGGAGTTGCATTCTCGTAATGGCGCAAAGCTACCGTTTTGACCGGGGTCATGTAAATCAAAAAACGTTTTAAGAACGCCCGCCTGCACCTTTCGCGTTCTTTTTCTGCAGGATCACGGACGCTTCGTTGTAGGCAGTCTGGAAGGCATCGCTGCCGATCCATTCAACGGCCGCGTCTTCATCTTCCTCGTGGAAGAGCCCGCGGTAGGTGATCAGCAGGCCCATCATGAAGTCGGTCGCCGGCTCTTCGTCTTCTTCAGCAATCACCAACTCCAGCACCGGGTATTGCAGGAAGACCACGCACAGCGCCAGCAGGCTTATCGATTCCGCCTGCTTCATTGCTTCGAACAGGTCGTCGAAGTCCGCCGGGTCGAAACCGTTCTCTTCGATGTCTTTGAAATCGAACGTGCTCAGATCAATTTCGACGTCATCGAAAGGCTCGTTGACGAAGGCGTGGTTGAGCACCGGGTGAATGACGCTCGGCCGGGCCTTGCCGGAACGGTTCTGCTTGGCCTTGGCCTTTGCACGCTGGGCGCGCTTTTGCTGTTTGTCGGGGGAGGCCATGACGGCGGTTCCTTGTGCGGTGCAGCCATTCGCATGGCCCAGGATCATCGGGCGCGTATTGTATTCAGTCTTGAGCCGGTTCGTCGTGCTTGTTGCGGTCGATCCCCAGCATCTCCATCGTGGATTCCATCTCGATCTCGCTGAGAATGGCGCGGAACGCCTCATAGAAATCATCGTCGTGAATGCGCGCCCTGACAGTCGCCTCATCCAGTCCGTGGGCCCACATCATGTAGGCGCCCAGCGTGTTCACCAGAACGTCGAGGTAGTCGTCGAAATTGAAGTCGTAGAAGGCGTGTGCGGCTATCGGACCTTTGGCAAAGGCATCGAGCAAATCCAGGAACCCTTTCTGCTCAGCAACCTTGAGCACTTCGTAATGCGCGAGGCGTTGCTCCTGAGACGGCTCTGGCGCAGGGGACTGGTAAACCTCCATCAGCAGCATTTCGTCCTCAGTGATCGACATCTCGTCGGCTTCGCCCCTTATCACCGCCGCCATCGCTTCCCGCTCTTCTTCGTCCATGGTTTCGAGGATGTCGGGCTCCACGAAATTCTTAAGCAAGGTATCGTCGTCCAGCTCTGCGTCGTCCTCCGAGAAGAAATCAGGCATGAAGTAATCCGGCACGATCGGGTCGGGAGTCTGCGGGTGCTGGCGGGCGACTCGCTGCTCTTTGGCTTTGGTCTTGGCGCGCTTGGCTCGTTTTTGCTGCTTGCTGACAGATGCCATCACGAAGCTTCCTTGGTTGGCTCCAGCCTGCGATGTTAATAAATCGCGCCCAATAAAAAACCCTGAATCTTTCGATGCAGGGGTTTTTTGGTGTTTTTGGTGCCTAGAGACAGAATCGCAAGGGGTGGGTCTGAATGGCTGTCCATCTCGGCGCTGGCCACCCGCCAGTAGTTCTACCTCATCAAGATTTATCCACGGCAGCCGATGTGAGGGTATGAGCATTCCGCTGGACATACTCTGAGTTGAATCTCCCTAGCCCAGTCCAGCACCGTTGTTTTAGTCCTGCTCGATGCTTCCCCGAGAGGCTACTTCACCCACTTGAGATTGAATCCATGCGAATCACTGTACCGATACTGCTTTTAGGAATGCTTGGCACTCAATGCGCGCTGGCGGCTGGGGACGGAACATCCGCAGTGGGCGGAGGCATAGGCGGCGCGCTTGGGAATGTCATTGGACAGCAAATGGGTGGAAGCACCGGCGCGGCGGTGGGTGCGGGTGTCGGCGGAGCCGCTGGCGGAGCTTTGGGCGCCAAAAGAGGAAGCAAGACCGAGGCGGCTATCGGCGGGGGGCTGGGATCAGCGGGTGGGTCTGTCATTGGTAACCAGTTGGGTGGCTCAACAGGGTCAACCATAGGTGCCGGCTTAGGCGGCGCTGCCGGAGGCGCAGTGGGTAGCAACATGGCAGATGACGGCGGCAACAACCGCTCTCACGGCAAGCGACATGGACACAAGAAAAATAAGCATGATTGAAAGCCCGGCGATCTGCTCCCATACCTCCATCGAGTGATTTGAGCGACGACACGCGCGTTTGTCGGAGACGTCGGCCACCACCTAGGCGTCTTCACACATATACGGCTCTGCGCTTACGAATCCATTCACGTCTATTCGGGCTTACAAAGAAGCGGTAGGGAACCGTGAAAAGCAAAAAGCCCGCACGAGGCGGGCTTCTTGTGTGTTTTCAACTGTGCTTGGCATCACCTGAAAACGGAAGGTGGTGCCCAGAGACGGAATCGAACCGCCGACACGGGGATTTTCAATCCCCTGCTCTACCGACTGAGCTATCTGGGCAACGGGGCGCATTAAACGTGTTTTTCAGGAGGTCGTCAAGCATGGTGTTGAAAAAAATCTGAATTATTTCCTCCGCTTACGACGAACACTGTCTGCCAAGGGTTATTCGGCAGGAGGAACGTAGCCGTCGGCCTTGGCGTATTCCTCGCCGGACAGGTATTTGTCCATCTCGGTCTGCAGGAATTTGCGATCTTCGGCGTTCATCATGTTCAGGCGGCGCTCGTTGATCAGCAGGGTCTGGTGTTTCTGCCAGTCGCCCCAGGCTTTCAGCGAGACGTTGTTGTAGATGTCTTCACCTTTGGCGCCCGGATACGGCGGACGGTCCAAGCCAGGCAATTCTTCTTTGTATTTGCGGCACATCACGGTGCGGGTCATGAGGACTCTCCTGCATTCAGTACGTCGGCTGCGTTTTTCAGCAGTTTCTTCACCGGGGCGGCAAGGCCCAGGCGCGGCGGGGTGGCGAGGTTATACCAGAGCCAGTCGTCCTCGGCCACGTGATGGACGGACGCGCGGACCCGGACCAGCCAGGGCTCGATGGTCAGCTGGAAGTGGCTGAACGTGTGGATCAGGCCCGGCAGGGCTTGATGCTCGCCCAATTCAAGGGCGTGCTGGTCGGCCAGATGCTGCATGTCGTTGAAGTCGTCCAGCTCCGGCAAGCTCCACAGCCCGCCCCAAAGCCCGGTCGACGGGCGGCGATAGAGCAGAATCTCGCCTTCGTCGTTGGCAAAGATCGGCATCAAGGTGCGCTTTTGCGGCACGACCTTGCGCGGTTTCGGTATTGGATAGCGGGTTTCCTGACCGAGCATGTGCGCTTCGCATCCACGTTCCAGGGGGCAGAGCAGGCAACTGGGTTTGGTCCGGGTGCAAAGTGTGGCGCCTAGATCCATCATCGCCTGGGTGTAGTGATTGACGCGGCTGTGCGGCGTGTAGCGCTCTGCCGTGGCCCACATCTGCTTCGCCACCTTGGGCTCACCCGGATAGCCTTCCTGAGCGGTGAAGCGGGCGAGCACGCGCTTGACGTTGCCGTCGAGGATCGGCGCGCGCAGGCCCATGCTGATGCTGGCAATTGCGCCCGCCGTGGAGAGGCCGATACCGGGCAGCTCGACGAGCTTTTCCACGTCGCGGGGGAATTCACCGCCGTGCTGGGCCACCACGATTTTCGCGGCTTTCTGCAGGTTGCGCGCGCGGGTGTAGTAACCCAGCCCGGTCCACAGATGCAGGACCTCATCTTCCGGCGCTTCGGCCAACGCCTGCACGGTCGGGAGCGAGTCCATGAATTTATCGAAATAGCCAAGCACCGTGCTGACCTGGGTTTGCTGCAGCATGATTTCCGACACCCACACACGGTAGGGGGTGATGTCGTGTTGCCAAGGGAGATCGTGACGGCCGTGGCGGTCGTACCAGTCGAGAACGGCGGAGGAGAACTGCTCGGGTTGCATCAAGGGTTCCGGTGATAAGAGAGAGTCGGGTTGCATCGCCATGTCTTGCCCGCGAGTGCGCTGGGTCAGCCACCACCATGGTGTATGACCCGACGCCTTCGCGAGCAAGCTCGCTCCCACAATTTGGAGGCGCAGCGGCTGCTGGACGGGGTTAACGCTTGAACAATCCCTTGATCGCGTCCTTGAGCTCGGGACTCACCTTGTCCCCCAGCTTTTCATCGATCTTGTCGCCGATCCGGTCGCCTGCCAGCTTGGCAGCGACCTTGCCCAGGCCGTCGTTATCCAGACGGCAGGCCTTGGCGCCCATTTCCAGCGGGCCGCGGCAGAGCACCGGCCATTCGATGCCGACAAAGCGCGGATTCACTTCGCAGGCGGGGTCCGGCATGTCGCTCTTGTCGCCTTCGATGATCACGCCGACGCGGTAGTTCAAGCCCATGACGCGCAGGTCGATGTCGCCATCGCCGTTGACCGTCAGGCCCGGGGTGCGGACTTTCAGGTCCGGGTTGCTGGCCACGCCGTTGCGGAACACCAGATTGCCATTCAACTGCTGGAACGGCGTGTCCTTGCCGCGCGGTTCGCCGCTCAAGCTCTTGCGATTGAGCGTCGAGATGCCGCGGCAGAGCTGCTGCTCGAGGTTGGCGTTGACCAGCACGCCATCGTTCAGCGCAAAACTCGCGGTACCGTTGAGGCTCTCGACCAGGGCCTTCTCGCTGTTGCCTTTGGCGGTCACATCGCTGGTGAGGTTAAGCAAACCGCGCAGCGGCGGCGTGGTGCCCTGGCTCTGAATGAAATGTTCCACCGGCACCTTGGCAACGCGCGTCTGAACACGTGCCAATGGCACTTCAGGGCGCGCATCCAAGTCGCCCTTGACCTCGAAATTACCGTTGTACAGATCGCCGCGCAGGCTGCTGACCGTGATCACGCCATCAAGCGCCGAGGTTTTCAGCGCCGCGTTCTGGATCGGCAGTTTCTCCAGGGTCAGCTTGCCGAAGCTCAGGTCGGCGTCGACGTCCAGTTTGCGCAGGCGCTCGAGGGGCAGCAGTTTCGCGTCGCTCCAGGCGCCTTGAGTCGGCTGATTCGGCAGAGGCGAGGTGCCCGACGCCACCATGGCTTCGGCTTCCGCGCCCTGAACTTCGGCTCTGCGCGCGGCACCGGCGCTCTTCGTCTGCTCGCCTTCGGGCTTGCGATATCGGTCGGCGTCGAACGCATCGGCCTTGAGTTGCAGGCGCAGGGATTGTTTAGCGAAATCTTCCACGGCGACACGACCGGTGATGGTGCTGTCGTCGAGTTTCACCCTGAGGTCATCCAGCGAAACGCTATTGGGCGTCGCCGCGATACGGGTGACCAATTCCAGTTTGTTCAGGCTGCCGTCGCCAAGGGGTGGCGCAGGTTGACCGACACCGTCGAGGAAGTCGCGCAGGTTGAACTGGGCAATCGAGATACCGCCTGTAAGCTGCGGCGTCTTGTCCAGATCACGCACATGCAACTCGCCGAGAGCCCGCAGTTGATTGGCGGACAGCTTCAGATTGGTCCATTCCGCGACATTGGCGGACATGTCTGCCAGCAATTGGCCCTGGGCCGAGAACGTCAGCGTCTTGCCCTGCAGCGGATCGCCCGCCGCTTCCCCGGAGAACCGCATGTCATCAAGCTGATAACGTTTAAGCGCGCGATCAAAACGCAGCTTGCCGGTCAGTTCGGTTTTGGTGCGCACGACGGGTTGGTTGGTGCTGAGAAACGCGGTCAGTTTCAGCGGGATATCGGTCGCGTTGTGGATCGGGCCGGTGCTCAGCTGAATGCTCTCGGCGGTGAACTGCCGGGCCTTGGGAATATCGTTGAAATCGATCCGCGCGTTGTTCACGGTCAGGCTGTCAATGTCCAGCTTGAGCGGCTGCCACTGCTTGTCGGGTTTAGCCGGCGCTGTATTGGCCGGCGCATCCGGCGTGGCGGGCGGCTGGGCTGGATTGGCCGCAGTGGCGGGGACTTTGCCGATGTCTTCCCAGTTGCCATGGCCGTTTTCGTCGCGGGTCAGCGTCAGGTTCAGGCCCTCGACACGTACATCGCTCATCTGCACTTCCTTGCGCAGCAGCGGCAGTACGCGCACGGACAACCCGAGCATCTGCAGGTCGGCGAAGGGTTTGGACGGCTCGCTCAAGGTGGCAACGCTGGCATCGTGCAGCTCCAGGCCCAGCCACGGAAACAGGCTCCAGCCGATATCGCCATTGAGCGTCAGCTCGACGTGGGCGCGATCGCGAACCAGTTTTCGAATCTCGTCTTTGTAGTCGTTGGGATCAAAAAAGTGGGTCAAGGCAAAGCCGAGAGCCACGATGATCAGCAACAGCCCGAGGAGGGTGAGCCCCAGGATTTTGCCGAACGCTTTCATGGGCGAGTCCTTGTGTCGAGTCGTTCAAAATTTAGCCCGCGAGTATAGCGTCCTCACGCAGGCATCGGGTTTTGGATCGCCACAGACACCTCCGATCGAAATGTCAGCGCCTTGCACAATGACAAACGGCACGAAAAAGGTAGTAGCAGAATGCTTTCTTTTCTGTCGCAAATGGTAATCTCGCGCCGTTCGCCAGCTTTGCTGCGTCGAATTGTCACGTAAAGAGACGGTCTGCCGATAAACCACCGAGGCCTGCGTGCTTGAAGAGTGGTGGCAGAGCGATGTCGCTGTTCTTGCGGGATATAACTAAAAATTGGGGGCAACAATAAATGACTACGAGCACTGCTCTGGGCGGTACGGCCGCTCAGCCTGCGTTCTTGTCCAAAGAGCGCATTATCGCCAAACGCGGTTTCAACCGTTGGCTGGTTCCGCCAGCTGCATTGGCAATCCATCTGTGTATCGGCATGGCCTATGGCTTCTCGGTGTTCTGGCTGCCGTTGTCCAAGGCAATCGGCATCAAGACTGCTGTCGCCTGCCCGGCTGACATGGGTTTCTTCGAGCAAGTCATTTCGTCCAGTTGTGACTGGCCGATCTCCATGCTCGGCTGGATCTACACCCTGTTCTTCATTTTCCTTGGCTGCTCCGCAGCGATCTGGGGCGGCTGGCTGGAACACGCGGGCCCGCGCAAGGCCGGTGTTGTATCGGCGCTGTGCTGGTGTGGCGGTCTGCTGATCTCGGCGCTGGGCGTATACACGCACCAGATCTGGCTGATGTGGATCGGCTCGGGCGTGATCGGCGGTATCGGTCTTGGCCTGGGTTATATCTCGCCGGTCTCGACGCTGATCAAATGGTTCCCGGACAAGCGCGGCATGGCGACCGGTATGGCGATCATGGGTTTCGGCGGTGGCGCGATGGTGGGTGCTCCGCTGGCTACCGCACTGATGAGCCACTTCGCCACGCCTGACAGCGTTGGCGTATGGCAGAGCTTCGCGGTGATGGCGGTGATTTACTTCATCTTCATGATCGGCGGCGCACTGTCGTACCGCGTTCCGCCCACCGGCTGGAAACCTGAAGGCTGGACTGCTCCGGCGAAGAAAGCCAACAGCGCGATGATCACCAACCGTCACGTGCACGTCAGCGTTGCATGGAAGACGCCTCAGTTTCGTCTGGTCTGGCTGGTGCTGTGCCTGAACGTTTCGGCAGGCATCGGTATTCTCGGCATGGCTTCGCCCCTGCTGCAGGAAGTGTTCGGCGGCAAGCTGCTGGGCACCGATCAGCCGTTCGGCCAACTGGATGCCTCGCAACTGGCGGCCATCGCGGCCATTGCGGCCGGCTTCACCGGTCTGCTGAGCCTGTTCAACATCGGCGGCCGTTTCTTCTGGGCCTCGTTCTCGGACTACATCGGCCGTAAAGCCACCTACTTCGTGTTCTTCGCACTGGGCTTTTTGCTCTACGCGTCGGTACCGACCCTGGGTCACTTGGGCAGCGTTGCGCTGTTCGTGGCGGCGTTCTGCGTCGTGCTGTCGATGTACGGCGGCGGTTTCGCCACCGTTCCGGCTTACCTGGCTGACCTGTTTGGTACGCAAATGGTCGGCGCGATTCACGGTCGCTTGCTGACTGCATGGGCTGCCGCTGGTGTGCTTGGCCCGGTATTGGTGAACTACCTGCGTGAGTACCAGCTGAGCCACGGCGTTGCTCGTGCCGATGCCTACGACATCACCTTGTACATCCTCGCGGGTCTGCTGGTGTTGGGCTTCATCTGCAACCTGCTGGTGCGTCCGGTGGCCGACAAATACTTCATGACCGACGAGCAGCTGAAGGCTGAACAAGCCATCGGTCACGATGCCGGCGCAGATCACAGCACTTCGCTGGAATGGAAAGCGGACCCAAGCACCAAGCCACTGGCGATTCTGGCCTGGCTGGCAGTGGGCATTCCGCTGGCATGGGGCGTGTGGATCACTCTGCAGAAGACTGCGGTGTTGTTTCACTAAAAGCTGATCTGGTTAGCCTGAGATGCTTCAGGCTGACCTGAACCTGTGGGAGTGAGCGTGCTCGCGAAGGCGGTCTAACGGACGGCAGAGATGTCGAATGTGAGGGCCTATTCGCGAGCAAGCCCGCTCCCACATTTTTTTGCCTGTACGTATTCGCTTGTATACACATGTCTATCCCATGCAGCCCGCATTCCCCCGGTCCGGCATTGCTCGCTTCATGTTTCTGTTTCCCCGCCACACGCCTATAATGGCCGCCTTTTCGCCCAATGATTTTGCGGAGCTGGTGATGGCCGAACGTATGGTGTTCGTCGAGCGCGACACTCTGGAAACCCAGATCAAAGCCTCGATCAACCTGGATGGCACAGGAAAGTCCCGATTCGACATCGGCGTTCCTTTTCTTGAACACATGCTCGACCAGATCGCCCGTCACGGGCTGATCGATCTGGACATCGAATGCAAAGGCGACCTGCATATCGACGATCACCACACCGTGGAAGACGTCGGCATCACGCTGGGCCAGGCGTTCAGCAAAGCCATCGGCGACAAAAAAGGCATCCGTCGCTACGGCCACGCCTATGTCCCGCTGGATGAAGCGCTGTCGCGCGTGGTCATCGACTTCTCCGGTCGTCCTGGCCTGCAAATGCATGTGCCGTACACCCGCGCCACCGTCGGCGGCTTTGATGTGGACCTGTTCCAGGAATTCTTCCAGGGGTTCGTCAACCACGCCAACGTCACGCTGCACATCGACAACCTGCGCGGCCACAACACTCACCACCAGATCGAAACCGTCTTCAAGGCGTTCGGCCGTGCACTGCGCATGGCGGTAGAACTGGACGACCGCATGGCCGGCCAGATGCCTTCGACCAAAGGCGTGCTGTAATGCAGACCGTTGCCGTTATCGACTATGGCATGGGCAATCTGCACTCGGTGGCCAAGGCGCTAGAGCACGTCGGCGCCGGTCGCGTGCTGATTACCAGCGATGCCGACGTCATCCGTGAAGCTGACCGCGTCGTGTTTCCCGGTGTCGGCGCGATCCGCGACTGCATGGCGGAAATTCGTCGGCTGGGCTTCGATGCCCTGGTGCGTGAAGTCAGTCAGGACCGTCCGTTTCTCGGGATCTGCGTGGGCATGCAGGCGCTGATGGAGCGTAGCGAAGAGAGCGGCGGTGTTGATTGCATCGGCACTTTCCCCGGTCAGGTGCGCTTCTTCGGCAAGGACCTCCACGAAGATGGCCAGCACCTGAAAGTCCCGCACATGGGCTGGAACGAAGTGGCGCAGGCCGTGGATCACCCGCTCTGGGCCAACATTCCGGACATGGCGCGGTTCTACTTCGTGCATAGCTATTACATCGAATCGCCCAACCCGCAGCAGATCGTCGGTCGTGGCCATTACGGTCATGACTTCGCCGCCGCATTGGCCGATGGCTCGCGCTTCGCCGTGCAGTTCCACCCCGAGAAGAGCCACACCCATGGCCTGCAGTTGCTGCAGAACTTCGCGGCGTGGGACGGCCGCTGGTAATGAGCAAGAAGACCAAACCGCCGATTCTGACCCTCACTCCCGAGCAGGAGAGCGAGGCGTGCCACAGGATCAAGCGGTTCATGGAAGACCGTTTCGAGCTGGACCTGGGTTCGTTCGAAGCGGCTGAAATCCTGGAATTGTTCACCCGCGAGATCGCGCCGCATTACTACAACCGGGCGATCTTCGATGTTCAGACGCACCTCAAGGAGCGTTTCGAAAGCATCGAGAGCGACCTGTGGGCGTTGGAGAAGAGCAGCTAGAAGCGGCAAGTTTCAAGCTGCAAGAATGGTTAGATGCGCAGACTTGCAGCTTATAGCTCGCGGCGCGCAGCTCTTTTGACGAAGGAAAAAGAATGCTCATTATTCCCGCGATCGACCTTAAAGACGGCGCATGTGTACGACTGCGCCAGGGTCGGATGGAAGATTCCACGGTGTTCTCCGATGATCCGGTGAGCATGGCTGCAAAATGGGTCGAGGGCGGCTGCCGTCGCTTGCATCTGGTTGACCTGAACGGTGCGTTCGAAGGCCAGCCGGTCAATGGCGAAGTCGTGACAGCGATTGCGCGTCGTTACCCGAACCTGCCGATCCAGATCGGTGGCGGCATACGCTCGCTGGAAACCATTGAGCACTACGTCAAAGCCGGCGTGAGTTACGTGATCATCGGCACCAAAGCGGTCAAGGACCCTGACTTCGTCGCCGAAGCCTGCCGCGCGTTCCCTGGCAAAGTGATTGTAGGCCTGGATGCCAAAGATGGCTTCGTCGCCACCGACGGCTGGGCTGAGGTCAGCACCGTGCAGGTGATCGACCTGGCCAAGCGCTTTGAGGCCGACGGCGTCTCGGCCATCGTTTATACCGACATCGCCAAAGACGGCATGATGCAGGGCTGCAACGTCCCGTTCACCGCCGCGCTGGCCGCTGCCACCCGCATTCCGGTGATCGCGTCGGGCGGCATTCATAACCTGGGCGACATCAAAGCGCTGCTCGACGCCAAGGCACCGGGCATCATCGGCGCAATCACCGGCCGTGCGATTTATGAAGGCACGCTGGATGTGGCTGAAGCACAGGCGTTTTGTGACAGCTACGCAGTCAGCTCCGAGCAGTAAGCTTCAAGCTGCAAGCTGACCTCGATCCGCTTCTACTTGCAGCTTAAAGCTTGAAGCTTGTTACTTAAGGACTAACCATGGCCCTTGCCAAACGCATCATCCCTTGCCTCGACGTCGACAACGGCCGTGTGGTCAAGGGCGTGAAGTTCGAGAACATCCGCGACGCCGGTGATCCGGTCGAGATCGCCCGTCGTTATGACGAGCAGGGTGCCGACGAGATTACCTTCCTCGACATCACCGCCAGCGTCGACGGCCGCGACACCACGCTGCACACCGTCGAGCGCATGGCCAGTCAGGTGTTCATCCCGCTGACCGTTGGCGGCGGCGTGCGCACGGTGCAGGACATTCGCAATCTGCTCAACGCCGGTGCCGACAAGGTGTCGATCAACACCGCTGCGGTGTTCAATCCTGAGTTCGTTGGTGAAGCCGCTGCCCGTTTCGGTTCGCAGTGCATCGTCGTGGCCATCGATGCCAAACGGGTTTCGCTGCCCGGCGAAGCGCCACGCTGGGAAATCTTCACCCATGGCGGTCGCAAGCCGACCGGCCTGGACGCGGTGATGTGGGCCAAAAAGATGGAAGACCTTGGCGCCGGCGAGATCCTGCTCACCAGCATGGATCAGGACGGGATGAAAAACGGCTTCGATCTCGGCGTGACCCGTGCCATCAGTGATGCGCTGGGCATCCCGGTGATTGCTTCAGGCGGCGTCGGCAATCTTGAGCACCTGGCGGCCGGCGTGCTGGAAGGCCACGCCAGTGCCGTGCTGGCGGCGAGTATTTTCCACTTTGGCGAATACACCGTGCCTGAGGCCAAGGCGTACATGGCGGCGCAAGGGATCGTGGTTCGCTGAGCCTTCGGCCGCTCAGTCCTTGTTGCTTGAGGGCTGAGTCTCCGTAGGCAGGCTCACTCCCGCACGGCGGTGCCCGCATTGCGCCGAAGTGGTCTGGCGCATCGTGGCGAGCCTGCTCTGAAGGCGACCGTCCCGGTCGTCGAACTGGACTTTGCTGATCGTTAGCGGCACTCTCTTGCCGTCGTCAGGATCAGGGGCCAGGGATATGTTCAAAGGTGTTTTTCTTGCACTGATCAGCGTCGCGATAATGCTGTCAGGAGCCGCCCGGGCCGACGATACGCCGGCCTATTCAATGGTCCTGCTGACCGAAAACTTCCCGCCTTACAACATGGCTACCGACGGCAAGAATTTCGCTCAGGAAGCCAACATCAAGGGCATCGCCGTCGAGGTGGTGCGCGAGACCTTCAAGCGCGCCGATGTCGGCTACAACATGACCCTGCGCTTCCCCTGGGATCGCATCTACAAGCTGGCGCTGGAAAATCCTGGTTACGGCGTGTTCGTGACTGCGCGGTTGCCCGAGCGCGAAAAACGCTTCAAGTGGGTCGGACCAATCGGCCCGGACGACTGGATTCTGCTGGCGCGCGCTGACAGCCCGATCCAGCTGAGCACTCTTGAGGCTGCACGGTCTTACCGAATCGGTGCCTACAAGGGCGACGCCATTGCCGTGGAGCTGGCGCGTCAGGGTATGAACCCGATCACGGTGCTCAGCGATAAAGACAACGCCAGGAAGCTGGTCGATGGCCAGCTCGATCTGTGGGCCACGGGTGATCCGGCGGGTCGCTATCTGGCGCGGCAGGAGGGCATCACAGGGTTGAAAACCGTGCTGCGTTTCAACAGTGCCGAACTGTTTCTGGCATTGAACAAAGACACCCCGGACGCCGTGGTCCAACGGCTGCAAAGTGCGCTGGATCAGCTGCGCAAAGAAGGCGTGATCGATTCGATTTTCGCCAAATATCTCTAGCGAAGCAGTGTCGGCCTAGCGATAACGCCCGTTCTTGCCATGGCCGGCCATCGCCTCATTTCCGCGCTCAGTGACCATGTGGCGGATCTCGATCAGCTCTATACCTTGGGATTTAAGCTTGGGCAGCTCGCGCTCAAGCACATCGAGCGTCACCGGATAGGGATGACCGATCATCACGGCCGAGCCTTGCTTGTGAGCGAGTTTGATCGCCGTCTGAAGCTGGCCGCTGATGGCCTCTGCGGTGCGCTCGTCGTCGAGAAAAACATCGCGGGACACGCTGGCCAGACCAATCTTCTGCGCTTCAGCCGCGGCAACGGTTTTGGCGCTGGTGCGGCTGTCGACCAGAAACAAATGACGGCGCTGCAACTCGCCCACCAACCAGCCCATGGCCACCGGCTCGGCCGTCATGCGGCTGCCCATGTGGTTGTTGATGCCAGCGGCGTAGGGGACTTTCAGCAGCGCGGCGTTCAGACGCGATTCGAGTTCGGGCAGCGGCAGTTCCGGATGCCAGGCGTACGGCCCGGTCGCCGGGTCCATGGGCATGTGCAGCATGACCGTCTTGCCAGCCTTGTGCGCCTGACGGGCAAAGTCCGTTGCGTGGGGCGTGTCAGGCATGATCGCCAGCGTCACGGGGCCGGGAAGGGCCAGCGCGCGGCTGTCCCGTTCAGGGTTTTGCCCGAGATCGTCAATGATCAGGCTGAGATAAGCGACCTTCGGCGCTTTGCCTGCGGTCGCTGAGGATTCGGCGGGCGCTGCGTGTGCAGCACCCGTTGTGAAGGCAAGGGCGCAAATGAGCCCGGTCAACCAGACGCGCATCTCAATTGCCGCGCGTGACGCTCAAACCCTTGAGCAAGCTGAGGGCCTGGTTCATCTGGTAGTCATCGTCCTGCGGACGCGCCTTGCCAGCCTTGGCCTTGGTGGTCGGTTTGTCCGCGCCGCCGTTGCCGTTGCCCAAGTGACCGAGCAGATCGGCCTCTTTGTAGTTGTCGCCATCGGCTTCGGCCGTAAGCTTGGCGCGTTTCACTTCGATGTCCGGATTGATGCCCTGGGCCTGAATCGAGCGGCCGTTCGGCGTGTAATACAGCGCCGTAGTGATCTTCAGCGCGCGGTCGTTAGCCAGCGGCAGAACGGTTTGCACCGAGCCTTTGCCGAACGTATCAGTACCCATCAGGATGCCGCGCTTCTGGTCTTGCAATGCACCGGCGACGATCTCCGACGCCGAGGCGCTGCCGCCGTTGATCAGTACCACCAGAGGCACACCTTCGCTGGCGTCAGCCGGGTCTGCCGAGAAGCGCAGTTCCGAGTTGGCAATGCGGCCTTTGGTGTAAACGATCAGGCCCTTGGTCAGGAAGTGGTCAGCCACCTCGACCGCCGCCTGCAACACACCGCCCGGGTTGTTGCGCAGGTCGAGGATCAGGCCGCTCATCTTCTTGCCGTTGTCCTTGCGGAGCTTGGCCAGCGCCTTGCCGACTTCCTCACCGGTCTTGACCTGGAATTGGGTGATGCGGATGTAACCGTAACCCGGCTCCAGCATCTGCGCCTTCACGCTTTTGACCTGGATGGTTGCGCGGGCCAGCGTCACATCGAATGGAGTGCCGCCGTCACGCACCAGCGTCAGGGTGATTTTTTCGCCGATCTTGCCGCGCATTTTGTCCACGGCTTCCTGCATCGTCTGGCCCTGGGTTGGCGTGCCGTTGATTTTGACGATCAGGTCACCCGCTTCGATGCCAGCTTTGGACGCAGGGGTGTCATCGATGGGGGAGACGACTTTTACAAAGCCGTCTTCGACGCCCACTTCGATACCCAGCCCGCCGAACTCGCCACTGGTGCTTTCCTGCAGCTCCTGGAAATCTTCCGGGCCCAGGTAAGCGGAGTGGGGATCAAGGTTGCTGAGCATGCCTTTGATGGCGTTTTCCAGCAGGGTCTTGTCATCCACGGGCTCGACGTACGCGGCTTTGATCCGGTCCATGACCTCGGCGAAGGTGCGCAGCTCGTCGAGCGGCAGCGGCGCCTTGATGTTCGCGGCGTTGGCGGGCGCAGTGGCGGCAGGCGCAGCAGCAGGGGCGGCGCCGGCAGCCTGGGCCAGAGGAGCGCCGATAACCACGGCGATAGTCAGGGCCAGCGAGGTGAGGCGGGACGAAAACAGCATGTCTTACGAACTCCTGAGTGAGGTGTCGACTTATCCTTGAGTGCGACACCATTGGGCCGGATCACTAGGGCGACCCTGCTGACGAATAGCGAAATACAACGCCGGAGTGTCCTGACCGCCACCGCTGTTACCAACAGTAGAGATCGCGTCTCCGGCTTTTACGACGTCCCCGGCCTCTTTCAACAGGCTCTGGTTGTGACCGTACAGACTCAAATAACCATTGCCGTGGTCGAGAATGACCAGAAGCCCGGCGCCGCGCAACCAGTCGGCGAAGACCACCCGACCACCGTGCACCGCGCGGACCTGGCTGCCTGCAGCCGCACTGATCAACACACCGTCCCACTTGGTGCGCTCGTCATCGCCACGGCTTTCACCGAATCGCGCCAACAATCGACCATCGACGGGCCAAGGAAGTTTTCCCCTTGCTTGCTCAAAAGCGCCGCCGTACGACTGACCGGCACTGGAAACCATCGCGCCGGGCGCCTTGGTCGGCCGACGAGGGGCCACATCGGTGTCGTCCTTCGCATCGTCTTTGGCCCGGTTCTTCGCCAGCGCTTCTTGCTCGCGCTGACGTTTTTCGGCTTCCTGCTGCGCGAGCAATGCCTTCTGGCGAGCCTCTTCGGCTTCGCGAGCCTGGCGGGCGAGGGTTTCTTCGATGGTCTTGAGAACCTTGGTCAGGTCGGCCTGATCCTGCTGCCGCGACTGAAGCTTCTGGTCGCGAACCTTGTAATCCTGATTCAGCTTGGCCAGTGCTACCTGACGTTCCTGGCGAACGGTATCGAGCTGGGCTTTCTGGTCATCCAGCGAACTCTTCTGCACCAGGAGCTGCGCTTGCTGCAGGTCGATGTCTTTCTCGACGCCGGCCAGCTGGTGCAAGGTTTCATTGAAGTTGCGCAACTGCTCCAGGCGGGCCTGGCTCAGGTAATCGTAATAGGTGAGGGTGCGGGCGAATTTTTCGGGATTCTGCTGATTGAGCAGCAGTTTGAGGTATTCCTGGCGGCCGCTCTGGTAGGCAGCGCGGGCTTGAATCGCGATCAGTCGTTGCTGTTCAACGCGTGCGCTCTGGAGTTTTTTTTTCTCCTGGTCGAGCCGTTGCAGCTCGCTTTCAGTCTTTTTTAGTTCTTTTTGCAGGGCCTCCACCTGCTTTTCCAGCTTGCCCATCTGAGTTTCAGTGGAGCGCAGGTCTTTCTGGACGCCGGATTTTTCTTCCTGCAACTGGCTTAGCGCTTTTTTCAGTTCGGTGATGTCCTGACGCGTGGCATCCAGCTGTTTCTGCGTTTGTGCGCGATCATCGTCGGCGAAGGCCGGATTGAGCAGACAAATCAAGGCGAGGGTGATCAGGGCGCGAAGCATGAGGTTGGGCGACACCAGGAGTAAAGACCGGCCTAGTATGCCCGGCGGTGGCTGCAAAAAAAACGCTCGGACGACGTGGCCGTCAGACATTTCATACAAAACCGGCCCGTCAGCGACTGGCGGACCGGTTCGAGGGGCTTACTTGGCGACCAGAATCGGCGTACCGGTCATTTCGGTCGGGATTTCCATGCCGAGCAGCATCAGCATGGTCGGTGCCACGTCGGCCAACACGCCGCCTTCGCGCACCTTCAGATCACGCTTGCCGACATAAACGAAAGGCACCGGCTCAGTGGTGTGGGCAGTGTGAGGCTGGTGGGTCTCCTCGTTGGTCATCTGTTCGACGTTGCCGTGGTCGGCCGTGATCAGCGCTTCGCCGCCGACTTTTTCCAGCGCCTGAGTGATGCGGCCGACACAGATGTCCAGGCACTCAACGGCCTTGACCGCTGCTTCCATGATCCCGCTATGGCCGACCATGTCGCCGTTGGCGTAATTGACCACGATCACGTCGTAACGCTGATGCTCGATGGCGTCAACGATTCGGTCGGTGACTTCCGGCGCGCTCATTTCCGGCTGCAGGTCGTAAGTGGCCACTTTTGGTGAAGGGATGAGGATGCGCTCTTCGCCGGGGAAGGGTTCTTCACGGCCGCCGGAGAAGAAGAACGTCACGTGGGCGTACTTTTCGGTTTCGGCGATGCGCAGCTGCGTTTTGCCGTTGTTCGAGAGGTATTCGCCGAGCACGTTGTGCAGGCCGGCCTTTTCGAACGCCGCCGGCGCGTCGATGGTGGCTGCGTACTTGGTCAGCGTGACGAAGCCGGCCAGTCTGGCCTGACGACGACGGGCGAAGTCTGCGAAATCGTCTTCGACGAACACGCGGGTCAGTTCGCGGGCACGGTCGGAGCGGAAGTTCATGAACACCACCGCGTCGCCGTCTTCCACTGTCACCGGCGCACCGATGCTGGTGGCTTTGACAAATTCGTCGTTTTCGCCACGCTCATAAGCGGCGTCCAGCGCGGCCTTGGCGTTGTCGGCGTGGAATTCCGAGGTGCCGTCGACGATCAGGTTGTAGGCGGATTCGACACGGTCCCAGCGATTGTCGCGGTCCATGGCGAAGTAACGGCCGATGATCGTGGCGGTGCGACCTTTGCCCACGCGCGCGTAGGCCGTTTCCATGGTCTGCAGGTATTGATGGGCACTGCGCGGTGGCGTGTCGCGGCCATCGAGGAAGGCGTGCAGGTAAATCTTGTCGGCGCCACGCTTGGCGGCCAGCTCGACCATCGCCACCAGGTGATCTTCATGGCTGTGAACGCCGCCGTCGGACAGCAGGCCAAGGATATGCACGGCCTTGCCAGCGCCTACGGCCTTGTCGACCGCTGTACAGATAGCCGGGTTCTCGAAGAACTCACCGTCGCGGATCGCTTTGGTCACGCGGGTGAAATCCTGATACACCACGCGGCCGGCGCCCAGGTTCATGTGGCCGACTTCGGAGTTGCCCATCTGCCCGTCAGGCAGACCGACATCCATGCCGGACCCGGAGATCAAGCCGTTTGGCATGGTCTGGTACAAGCGATCGAAGACCGGCATCTTCGCTGCGTAGACCGCATTGCCGTGGTGGCTGTCGCTGTGACCGAAGCCGTCAAGGATGATCAGAACCAGAGGTTTAGGCGTGGTAGTCATGAATCCCACTCTTGGCTAATAGGTGAAGTAGAAAAAAGATCGACAGTTTAGGGACAAGTTCAAATCAGCAACAAGCTAAACGACGTCACTGCCGTACGGGCTTTGGCCCACCTTGGGGGCTGTGTATACTGGCCGACATTTTAACGCCCTGGAACCCGATGATGGTTGCTCACCTGATTGAATTTGCCACGAATCACTATTTGCTGACGGGTGCTTTCGTCATCCTGCTGGGCCTTCTGATCGCAACCGAGCTTAGCAAAGGCGGCCGCAGCCTGAGCACCGGCGAATTGACCGCCCTGGTCAACCGCGATGAAGCCGTTGTCATCGACGTCCGCGCCAAGAAAGACTTCACTGCCGGTCACATCGTTGGCGCCGTGAATTTCCCCCAGGACAAAATCCTGACCCGCACGGCGGAACTGGAGAAATTCAAGCCTAAAACCCTGATCATCGTCGACGCCGCTGGCCAGCACGCCGGCCATACCGCCCGCGAACTGCTAAAGGTGGGCTTCAATGCCGCCAAGCTGTCCGGTGGTATTTCGTCGTGGCGCGGTGACAACCTGCCGCTGGTGAAGTGAAATGACCGACGTCGTCGTCTACTCCAGCGATTATTGCCCTTATTGCTCCCGCGCCAAGTCGCTGCTGGCGGGCAAGGGTGTCGGCTTCCAAGAGATCAAGGTCGACGGCAAGCCACAGATTCGCGCTGAAATGACCAAGAAAGCCGGGCGTACCTCGGTTCCGCAGATATGGATCGGCTCGGTCCATGTGGGCGGTTGCGATGACCTGTTCGCGCTGGAGCGCGCCGGCAAGCTGGATAAGCTGCTGAGCGCCTGAATTCGAACCGGAATGTGAAAACGATGGTTTTTTGCACAGCCCGGAAGCCTACAAGACCTCAATGTAAGGATTTGAGATGACTGATCAACCGAATAACGGCGCCATTTCCAACGAAGAAGAAGCACCGCAGTTTTCCCTGCAACGCATCTACGTCCGCGACCTGTCGTTTGAAGCGCCAAAAAGCCCGGCGATCTTCCGTCAGGAATGGACCCCGAGCGTCAGCCTGGACCTGAACACCCGTCAGAAGCAGCTGGAAAATGACTTCTACGAAGTCGTGCTGACCCTGTCGGTCGAAGTGAAGAACGGCGAAGAAATCGCGTTCATCGCTGAAGTGCAGCAAGCCGGTATCTTCCTGATCAAGGGCCTGGATGCCAGCTCGATGAGTCACACCCTGGGCGCGTTCTGCCCGAACATCCTTTTCCCGTACGCTCGCGAAACCATCGACAGCCTGGTTGTCCGTGGTTCGTTCCCTGCGCTGATGCTGGCCCCGGTGAACTTCGACGCCCTGTACGCGCAAGAACTGCAACGCATGCAGGAAAGCGGCGAAACGCCAACGCCTACTGTTCAGTAAGCGTTGTCGCTGTAATAAGAAAAGCGCCTGTGATGGGCGCTTTTTTGTGGGCGGCATTCGACGGTGCTGCGGGTTGGCTACTTGAACCCCAACTGCCGCCAGCCCTCATACACCGCGACTGCGACTGTATTCGACAGATTCAGACTGCGGCAGCCTTCGCGCATCGGCAGGCGCAGGCGTTGGTCGCTCGACAGCGGGTCCAGCACCTCCGGTGGCAGGCCTCGGCTTTCCGGGCCGAAGAGGAAGGCATCACCCTCCTCGAATTGCGCATCGTGGAAAACCCGCGAGCCCTTTGTGGTAAAAGCAAACAGCCGAGGTTGGCCGATGGTTTCAAGACAGCTTGGCAGGTCGGCGTGACGATGCAGCGTGGCGTATTCGTGGTAATCAAGGCCGGCTCGACGCAGGCGCTTGTCATCCAGCTCGAAACCCAGCGGCTCGATCAAATGCAGGCTGCAGCCGCTGTTGGCACAGAGCCTGATGATGTTGCCGGTATTCGGCGGAATTTCTGGTTGAAAAAGGATCACGTGAAACATGCACGGCTCCGAACGAAAGGACGGGATGCATTCTACCCCTGAAGAAGACCCCAGACCGAAGCTGTGGCCCAAGTTTCTGGGCTCGGTGGCGATTGTTGGTGTGATGGTCGGTCTGATGATCGGCCGCGTGACAACCCCGGACCCCATCCAGCTGCAAACCATCGAAGTACTGCCGAACGGCGTTGCCGTGTGGTTCAACCGCGAACCGCAGCTCCATGGCGAACACATCGATGGCGCGGTGGCGTTGCTGTTCAACGCCCAGGGTCAGGCGCAGAAAGGCGAACTGAAGCTCAACGGCAAAGATGTGCGCTGGAGGGTGCAACGAAGTGATAAGGGGTTGTTGCTGAACTTGCTGGCGGCCCGTCCTCTGCACGGCGACTGGCGCGGTGCAACCCAGGACGGGCGCTGGAGACTGGAGGTCAGTCTCCGGGAGGAATAAAAGAGGGGAATCCCCGGCCTGCCTGTACCAAGGTCCCCAAAACTGGTGATGTATAACCTATTGCAGCGTGCGTGCCAGTTTTGGGAAATGTCTGTAGGAATATTCGTAATGTCCTGCAGGAGACGGGTTTAGGGCCTTGCAGACCGCGCCACTCCACTGCTTGCATCGAGCTGAGATTCGAATTGGCTTTCGGACTTGGCCGTTTAGTGAGCGTTTTTGCACGCTATTCGCGCATTTATCCGTGCTAAGTAACCAAAGTGATGCACGCCCTAAAGCGGCGACAAGTCTACGGCACACCTACCGGCTTCTTCCCGGCTGAAGCCGGTCCTACTAAAAGCATTGCGTGCATGCAGTGGGCTTGCTGAGCCCTGAATTGTGGGGCTGGCTTTAGCCGGGAAGGCGTCAGGTGTCACGCCGCAAATTTACAGCGCGCTCAGCGGCCTCCTCCCGGCTGAAGCCGGTCCTACTAAAAGCATTGCGTGCATGCAGTGGGCTCGCTGAGCCCTGAATTGTGGGACTGGCTTTAGCCGGGAAAGCGTCAGGTGTCACGCCGCAAATCTATAACGCGCCTGCCGACCGCTTCCCGGCTGAAAGCATCAGCGCGCTTGCTGGCGTCTTGTTAAAACGGCGCATCACCCAGAATCGTCGCGCGGTGCATCACTCGGCGCTGCGGACGGTAGTCGTCGACCGCGTAATGCTGGGTCACGCGGTTGTCCCACATGGCCACGTCGTTTGCCTGCCAGCGCCAGCGCAGGGTGAACTCCGGTCGCGTGCCGTGGGCGAACAGCAATTTCAAAATGGCCTCACTCTCGGCCGCTTCCAGTTCATTGATCCGCGTGGTGAAACCCTCGTTGACGAACAACGCCTTGCGACCGCTGACCGGGTGCGTGCGAATCACCGGGTGCGACAGCGGCGGGTTCTTGCGGCGGGTCTCCTCCCAGCGCGCGAGGTCTTCAGCCGTATTGCCAAAGCGCTCCAGCGGAAATGACCGGGTGAAGTCATGGGTCGCGGTGAGGCCATCGAGCAGCGCCTGCATCGGCCGGGACAGCGCTTCGAACGCCGCGATCCCGCTTGCCCACAACGTATCGCCACCGTAAGCCGGCACCTGTTTGGCGCTAAGCACCGCGCCCAGCGCAGGGGTCGGTAGAAAGGTGACATCGGTGTGCCAGACGGCGTTGTCGCGCACGTCGGTGACCGCGGTATCGAGAATCAGCACTTCAGGCTGTTCCGGCACGTTGGGGTATATCGGGTGAATGTGCAGGTCACCAAAATGGGCGGCGAATCGCGCCTGTTGCTGCGGCGTGATCGGTTGATCGCGGAAGAACAGCACCTGATGATCAAGCAGCGCCCGTTCAATGACGTTGCGTTGCTCACCGGTCAGGTCGCGGCTGAGGTCAATGCCGCTGATCTGTGCGCCCAATGCCGGGCTGAGCGGGTGGATGTCGATGCTCATGGTGTTCTCGTGTATTAGGCGCCGAGGTGTCGGCGTAGTCAGTAATGTCCGGGATTCAGTGGTTCTGGCCGTGCCATGGCACAAGCTTGCGTTGCAGCGCGCGCAGGCCCATCTCCAGCGCGAAGGCGATCAGCGCGATGACCAGAATTCCCAGCACCACCACATCGGTCACCAGAAACTGCGCAGCGGACTGAACCATGAAACCCAGGCCACTGGTGGCGGCAATCAACTCGGCTGCCACCAGCGTCGACCAACCCACGCCCAGGCCGATACGCACGCCGGTGAGAATGTCGGGCAGGGCGCTGGGCAGGATGACGTGGCGGATGAGCTGCCAGCGGCTGGCGCCAAGGGATTGAGCCGCGCGCAATTTCGTCTTGTCGACCGTGCGCACGCCTGTCGCAGTGGCAATCGCAACGGGCGCGAAGATCGCCAGATAAATCAGCAGGACCTTGGAGAACTCGCCAATGCCGCACCAGATCACGATCAGCGGCAGGTAGGCCAGCGGCGGCACCGGGCGGTAGAACTCAATCAGCGGGTCGAAAATCCCCCGCGCGATTCGGTTATGACCGATGGCAATGCCAACCGGAATGGCCGTCAGCACGGCGAAGAACAGCGCCAGTCCGATGCGTTGCAAACTCGCTTCCAAGTGCTGCCACAGCGTGGAGTCCATGTAGCCTTTGGTCATCAACAACCAGGCTTTTTCCAGCACGGCGGACGGGGGCGGGAGGAACAGCGGTTCGACCCATTCAAAGGCTGTGACGAGCCACCAACTGGCCAGCAGGACAGCGAGGGTCAGCACGCTGATGGTGCGAGTGCTCACATGGAAAGAGGAGGGCTGGCGCGGCGCGGTCTTCAACGGCGCGCGAGTGAGTGTCGGCTCCGGCGATTGATAAAGACTCATGCCCGTTGCTCCCGAACGCTTTGCCGCTGGGAAAAGACTCGAGCCAACACGTGCTCGCGGGTTTCGATGAAGCGAGGGTCGGACTTGACGGCTCTGGCCGATTCACCTGCGCCGTAACGCTGACCGAAGTCGAGCTTCAGGTGCTCGACGATCTGACCAGGGTTCGGCGCAAGCAGAATCAGATCGGTCGACAGGAATACCGCCTCTTCAATGTCGTGGGTGATCAGGAAGACCGGCTTGGCGCTGCGTTGCCACACCTGCAGCAGCAACTCTTGCATCTGTTCACGGGTAAAGGCGTCCAGCGCGCCGAAAGGCTCGTCCATCAGCAGCACCCGCGGATCGGCCGCCAGCGCTCGGGCGAGGCCCACCCGTTGTTTCTGCCCGCCGGACAATTCCCAGATACGGCGCTTTTCGAAACCGGCGAGATCGACCAACGTCAGCATGTCCCGCGCTTTCGTCTCACGTTTGTCCCGGGGCACGCCCGCCAGCTCAAGTCCGAATGCCACATTGGTTAACACGTCCTGCCAGGGCAGCAAAGCGTCATCCTGAAACACCACGCCGCGCTCGGCGCTGGGCCCGTTAACCGGTGCGCCATCAAGGGTGATGCGGCCTGCGCTGGGCGCGACGAACCCGGCAATCAGGTTCAACAACGAAGTCTTGCCGCTGCCGGATGGGCCCAGGGCGACCAGCAGTTGCTGCGGACCGAGGGTCAGGGAAATATCCGACAGCACCGGTTCGGCCGCACCGGGATACTGTGCGCTAATGCGCTCCAGCTGTAACAGGGCCATGGCATGGACTCCGCTTCTAATAGATGTGCATCAACGGCATGGCTGTCGAAGCCGGCTCGGTATCCGGCTGGGCGCCTTCGCTTACTGGGTGACGAACTTCGCGCTCACATAAGGGGTGTAATCGGCCAGCACAGCGTCGACCTTGCCCTGTTCCTTGAGGAACGCGGCGGTCTTGGTGATGGCGTCGGTGGTCGGTGCGCCCAGTTCAGTCACCTGATCGGCCGCCAGCGGGTAGACGTTGCCCTGCAAAAGGCCGGGGATGTCACCAGGCTTGGCGCCGGACAGCTTCACCAGTTTGTCGACGTTGCTGGCATCGGCCAGCCAGGCCGCTGGATCCTTGCGGTACGCGGCGTAGGCGTCGAGGGTGGTTTTGGCGAAGGCTTTGACAACCTCAGGATGTTTGTCGGCGAAATCCTTGCGCACGATCCACGCATCAAAGGTCGGCGCGCCGACTTTCGCCAACTCGCCCGACGTGATCAACACTTTGCCTGTCTCCTTGGCCACGCCGAGCGCCGGGTCCCAGACGTAAGTGGCGTCGATGTCGCCGCGCTTCCACGCCGCCGCAATGGCTGGTGGGGCGAGATTGAGGATGGTCACTTTCGCCGGATCAATCTTCCAGTACTTCAGGGCCGCGAGCAGGCTGTAGTGACCAGTAGACACAAACGGCACGGCGATCTTTTTGCCGATCAGATCCTGTGGGCCATTGATACCGGAGCCATTACGCGCAACCAGCGCCTCGGCAGCACCGATCTGGGTGGCAATCAGAAAAGTTTCCACCGGCACTTTGCGCGTTGCCGCCGCCGTGAGAGGGCTCGAGCCGAGATAGCCGATCTGTACATCACCGGACGCGATCGCCGTGATCACGTCCGCGCCGTTATCGAATTTGCGCCATGAAATCTTCGAGCCCGTCGCCTTTTCATAGGCGCCATCGGCCTGAGCGACTTTTGCCGGGTCCACGGTGGTCTGGTAGGCGACGGTAAAATCGGCGGCTTGGGCGAAGAGCACTGAGCCGGCCAGGGACAAGGCCGCCAGGACGCGTAAAGGGTTGAGCAGTTTCATGGTGAGGCTCCGTGGAAAGGCACACCGCCTTCGAATGCCGCAGAGCGTAAATGATCTAAGAAAATCGAAATAAATAACCTTTTGGAATTTCCTTAGCGCTAATTTTCTTCTGTGCGTGCTCGACAGCCCCAAGAGCCCGGAACAAAAAGCACTGTTCCGCTAGACAGTTCATCTAAACGTCACAATTTGTAAATACGATCGCGACGCCCGTTCAACGATGTCTCCGCAGGGATGGAGCATTTTTAACCGGCTGATGTGGGATGCGTGCACGGTTGAGGCGACGAGTTTAACGGGGGTGTTGTCGCGAATGAGCTTTTCGCCCTGCGTCGTTCGGAAACAGACGAAAGGCAGGGTGACAACTGCAATGAATGCGGCTAGCGGCGAAGAAATACCAGGTATTTCAGCAGGTTGGAGCGGCAATTCTTACCTAGTTTCGCAGGCCGACCGTGACTTGCCGGTCAAGTTCCTGTTGTACGACCCGCCCAAACCTATCGATCTGACGAACGGCACTGAAATATGTTTTGGGAATTAGGGATTAGGGCCGATACACTCCGCAACGGACGGCTGAAACGGCTTGTGACATATAACTGCTTGGCATAAAAGCAGGTCTAACAAGTCTTTTTAGGTTTAAAGGATCTACCTTACCTTGCAGCCAGCTGTAACGCGGTCTAGTCAATTAGTCTTGGGGCCATTGACTCGCCGAGTCAGGTCCGGCGCTAATCGCGCATCCTCGGTTTTGAGCCTTAGGCTCGGGCCCGGGAACTACAAAAATTAGATTCACGAGGAGCGATACACAATGAAGAAGTCCACCCTGGCCTTGGCCGTATACGCAGGTGTCTTGGCTACTCAGGCTGGTGCAGCCGGTTTCCTGGATGACAGCAAAGCGACACTCAGTTCCCGTACGTTGTACTTCGAACAAGATCCGCGTGAGAACCGTAACGCTAGCGGTACTCTCAAAGGTCAGGATCAGCGTCAGACCACCCAGGGTTTCCTGTTCAACTTCATCTCGGGCTACACCCCGGGTACCGTTGGTTTCGGTCTCGACGTTCAAGGCATGTACGGCATCAACTTGAGCGGTGGTATCGACAACCGCCTTCCAACTACCGCCAACAGCGTGTCTCCAACCAGCTCCGACGGTTCGCCAGTTGCTGACTGGGCCCGCGCTGGTGCCAACGCCAAGGTCAAGCTGTCGAAGACCGAGCTGAAAGTAGGTAACGCTTTGCAGCCAAACCTGCCGATCCTCGTATCGAACGATGGTCGTCTGCTGCCTCAGACCTTCGAGGGTGGCATCGTCACTTCCAAAGAAATCGATGGCCTGACTTTGACCGCCGGTAAGCTGACTCAGGCTGCGGGTCGTGCGTCCAGCAACTACGCTGATATGTCCCTGAACGCTGGTACCGAAGGCTCCAACAACTTCCAGTTTGCTGGCGGTGATTACAAAGTCACCAAAGACCTGACCGTTCAGTACTACTACGCCAACTTGGAAGATTATTACAAGCAGCAGTTCCTCGGCCTGGTACACGTCCTGCCAATCGCTGAAGACCAGTCGTTCAAGACCGACCTGCGCTACTTCCACAGCACCTCCGATGGCAAGAACGGCCAAACTGTCAACACCGGTTACAAGTTCAACAACGGCTACAGTGACAACGGCGAAGTCGACAACAACACCTGGACTGCAATGTTCACCTACACCTTGGGTGGCAACGCATTCCTGTTGGGCTACCAGTCTGTCAGTGACAGCGGCGCCATGCCAATCATGAACAACGGTAGCGTCACCCGCAATGGCTCGGCCAGCGGTCGTAACGAAGGTGAGGGTGGTAACAGCGTTTACCTGTTCACTGACAGCATGATCACCAACTTCACCCGCACCGGTGAGAAGACCAAGTTCGGCCAGTACTCGTACGACTTCGCACGTTTGGGCGTGCCTGGTCTGAAAGCTGCGATTGCTTACCTGCATGGCGATCAGATCCGTCTGCAAAGCGCATCGCTGGGTCGTGGTTCGGAGTGGGAACGTGACATGCGTATCGACTACGTGTTCCAGGAAGGCCTCATGAAGGGCTTCGGTGTGACGCTGCGTCGCGCCAACCTGCGTTCTGATTCCGATTTGTACGCTAGCCAGCAAGACACCGACCAGACCCGTCTGGTCCTCAACTACACCTACGCCTTCAAATAAGCGTGATGTGTTGAAAAGAGCCCCGCTTCGGCGGGGCTTTTTTATGCCTGAAACAATGCCATTCAGCACGAATCGTTCCTTTTGCTTTCAGATGCTGGCATGCACAGTAAACCGATGAATCATCACCAAGGAGCACCAACGTATGGGCCTTAAACTCGGCGACATTGCACCCGACTTCGAACAGGACTCCAGCGAAGGACCGATCAGGTTTCACGAATGGCTGGATGGCAAATGGGCGGTGTTGTTCTCGCACCCCGCCGACTTCACGCCTGTCTGCACCACCGAGCTGGGCTTCACCGCAAAACTGAAAGACGAATTCGACAAGCGCAACGTCAAGGCGATTGCCCTCTCCGTGGACTCGGCCGAATCCCACACCAAGTGGATCGGCGACATCAACACCACACAGAACACCCTTGTGAACTTCCCGATCCTGGCGGACGAGGATCGCAAGGTTTCCGAGCTCTATGACCTGATTCACCCCAATGCCAGCGAGACCCTGACGGTCCGCTCGCTGTTCGTGATTGATCCGAACAAGAAGGTCCGCCTGACGATCACCTACCCGGCCAGCACCGGACGCAACTTCCACGAGATCCTGCGGGTGATTGATTCGTTGCAGTTGACCGACAACTATAAAGTCGCGACGCCGGCGAACTGGAAAGATGGCGAAGACGTCGTCATCGTGCCGTCTATCAAGGATGAAGCGGAGATCAAGGAACGCTTCCCTAAAGGCTATACCGCCGTTACGCCGTACCTGCGCCTGACGCCACAGCCGAACCGCTGATACACCCGCTTTGAGCAGCACGTGAGGGCCGATTTGTCGGCCCTTTTTTTGTGCTGTAAGCGCCATCCACGAAGGAATTCCCACCTGTGTGGGAGTGAGCTTGCTCGCGAAGGGGCCGGGGCATGCAGCCACTTTCTCTGGAGAATGAAAGCCAGTCTTCGCGAGCAAGCTCGCTCCCACGGGATCACGTATTACCGAAGAGCTAAGCAATCTTTATATTCTTTTTGGTGCTAACCAAATGAATAAATATGATTTTAGAGAATAACTATCCCCTGTTATGGTCTCTCCGTCCTGGCGAGATCGCCGGCAATGAATCCCCTCCCGCCTTACTGGTCCGCCATCGGACGAGCAGGTGCCACCTGATAGCTACACAGCAAAGGAGCGTGCCATGGGCACCGTTATTTTGCGTCGAGGCCTGGTCGCTCTGTTTGCGGCGGCGGTTTCCTTCGGCGCCCTTACTCAGGCCCAGGCCGATACCTTGCGCATCGGTTACCAGAAATACGGCACGCTGGTGCTGCTCAAGGCAAAAGGCTCGCTCGAGAAAAAGCTCGCCGATCAAGGGGTGCAGGTCCAGTGGACCGAATTTCCCGGTGGCCCACAATTGCTCGAAGGCCTGAACGTGGGCTCGATCGACTTTGGTGTGACGGGCGAAACCCCACCCGTGTTCGCCCAGGCCGCGGGCGCTGATCTCGTGTACGTCGCCTCCGAACCGCCTGCGCCCACCAGCGAAGCGATTCTGGTGCCCAAGGACTCGTCGATCAGCTCGGTCAAAGACCTCAAAGGCAAGAAAGTCGTCCTCAACAAAGGCTCCAATGTCCATTACCTGCTGGTCCGCGCGCTGGAAGACGCCGGTCTTAAGTACACCGACATCCAAACCGTATTCCTGCCGCCCGCCGATGCCCGTGCAGCCTTCGAGCGCGGGAGCGTCGATGCCTGGGTGATCTGGGATCCGTACCAGGCCGCCGCCGAGCAGCAGCTGCAGGCCAAAACCCTGCGCGACGGAACAGGCATCGTCGACAATAACCAGTTCTACCTGGCGACCAAACCCTATGCGCAGCAGCATCCCAAGGTGATCCAGACCCTGGTTGAAGAAGTGCGCGCCGTCGGCGAATGGTCCAAGGCCAACCCGGAGGAAGTGACTAAGCAGGTCGCGCCGCTGCTCGGCCTGCCGGAAGACATTACCCGCACGGCGGTGAAACGTCAGGGCTACGGCGCCTCGTTCATCACGCCCGAAACCGTAGCCGCGCAACAGAAAATCGCCGACACCTTCTACCAGCTCAAGCTGATCCCTAAACCGTTGCGCATCGCTGATGTGATCTGGACGCCACCCGCTGCTGTCGCGAAAGCCCAGTAAGCCCGGCATTGGAAGGAGACAACTCCATGAGCGTGGAAAGAATCACCCACAGACTGGCGCCCTGGTTGCTACCGGTCCTGCTGCTGGCGATATGGCAACTGGCGGTCAGCGCAGGCTGGCTGTCTACCCGCATTCTGCCAGCCCCGAGCGCAGTGATTGAGGCCGGCGTCACGCTGGTGCGCAGCGGCGAAATCTGGACCCATCTGGCAATCAGTGGCTGGCGTGCCGGGATCGGCTTCGCCATCGGCGGAGGGATCGGCCTGGCGCTCGGCTTCATCACCGGGCTGTCGAAATGGGGCGAGCGTCTTCTCGACAGCTCGGTGCAGATGATCCGCAACGTGCCGCACCTGGCGCTGATTCCGCTGGTCATCCTGTGGTTCGGCATCGACGAGACCGCGAAGATTTTTCTGGTCGCGTTGGGCACGCTGTTCCCGATTTACCTGAACACGTACCACGGCATTCGCAACATCGACCCGGCGCTGGTGGAAATGTCCCGCAGCTACGGTTTGAGCGGCTTCGGACTGTTCCGGCACGTGATTCTGCCGGGCGCGATGCCTTCGATTCTGGTCGGCGTGCGGTTTGCGCTGGGCTTCATGTGGTTGACGCTGATCGTTGCGGAAACCATCTCGGCCAGCTCCGGCATCGGGTATCTGGCGATGAATGCCCGAGAGTTTCTGCAGACCGACGTCGTGGTACTGGCGATCGTCCTCTACGCCGTACTCGGTAAATTGGCAGACCTCGCGGCGCGTGGTCTGGAACGGGTCTGCCTGCGTTGGCACCCGGCGTATCAAGTGGCTAAAGGTGGCGCGCAATGAGCAATCTCCAACAACCGGCAAACCTCTTGCGCGGGATCCCCTTGCAGGTCCGCAAGCTGAAGAAGACCTTCGGCTCGCGGGAAGTCTTGAAAGATATCGATCTGCACATCCCGGCCGGCCAGTTCTTGGCGGTCGTGGGCCGAAGCGGCTGCGGCAAGAGCACGTTACTGCGCCTGCTGGCGGGCCTCGATCAGCCGTCGAGCGGCCAACTGCTTGCCGGTAACGGCTCGCTGGCGGATGCGCGAGAAGACACGCGACTGATGTTCCAGGAAGCGCGTTTGCTGCCCTGGAAAAAGATCATCGACAACGTCGGCCTTGGCCTCAGCGGCGACTGGCGTGGCAAAGCGTTGGAAGCGCTGGAATCCGTGGGCCTGGCCGAGCGCGCCAATGAATGGCCGGCGGCATTATCAGGTGGTCAGAAACAACGTGTGGCGCTGGCGCGTGCGCTGATTCATCAGCCGCGCCTGTTGCTGCTCGACGAGCCCCTTGGCGCGCTGGATGCCTTGACCCGAATCGAGATGCAGCAGCTGATCGAGAACCTGTGGAAGAAGCACGGATTCACCGTATTGCTGGTAACCCACGACGTCAGCGAGGCAGTCGCTATTGCCGACCGAGTCTTGCTGATCGAAGAGGGCCGTATCGGGCTTGATTTACAGGTGGATCTGGCCCGTCCGAGGGCGCGGGGCTCCTACCAACTCGCCGCGCTGGAAACCGAAGTGCTCAATCGCGTGTTGTCGCTGCCAGGCAACCCGCCCGAACCCGAACCGACTTCACCGCTGCCCACGCAACTGCGCTGGGCTAACTAACTCCAGAGGCAATTTTGCCCCGGAGCTGATCTCACTAAGGAAGCCTTACCATGACTATCAAAGCCATCAACGTGCGTAACCAGTTCAAAGGCACCATCAAGGAAATCGTCACCGGCGACGTGCTGTCCGAGATCGATGTGCAGACCGCATCGGGTGTCGTCACTTCCGTTATCACCACTCGCTCGGTGAAAGAGCTGGAATTGGTGGTTGGCAGCGAAGTGATCGCCTTCGTGAAATCGACCGAGGTGTCGATCGCCAAGTTGTGATCGATGCTGAATCGCAAGCGATCTCCCACAACTCCAGCGTCTGACTCGGGCTTCGGGCTGATTGAGGACCTGTGGGAGTGAGCTTGCTCACGAATGCGGTGGGTCAGCAACAGTTAGGCTGTCTGACAGAATGCTTTCGCGAGCAAGCTCGCTCCCACAGGTTTAGCGTCTGACTCGGGCTTCGGGCTGGTCGAGGGCTTGTGGGAGTGACCGGGGTGGCGCCCCCACAACTGACCTGCGTTATTGCTCGATTAACCGCTTCGGCAAATACGGCGGCAGGTACAACCCCAGATACGCATCAAACACACGCAACCCTTCCTCGGCCATGCGCGGGGTAATCGCGTGGTGCAATTGCACCGAGCGCGCGTACACCCGATCCGCAAGTTCCAGCGCCAGGGCAAACACCTCAACATCATCGGGCAGCGTCGGCAGTTGGAAATGCCGGGCGAACAGCTCATGCATGAGGTTGCCCAGTTCAATGTCGTGTTGACGATCCGCCTGAGTGACTTCGGTCAAACCGTGTTGGGCGAGGATCAACTGCCGCGCGGCGGCGTCGTCGCTGTAGATCGCGAGCATGCGCGATTCCACTACGTGGGACAGGTCACGCCACTGATTTAACTGATGATGATCGATGGGCTGCTGCAGGCTTTCGCGAAAGGCTTCGTGAACATCGGCCGTGAGCGCTTCGAGCAGCGCGGGAACGCTGGCGAAGAAGTGATAGACCGAAGAAGGCGGGATCTCGGCCCGTTCGGCGACGCTGTAGATGGAGAGGCTAGCCACGCCGTCCGAGGCCAGCAGCGCACGTGCGGCATCAAGAATTGAGTCGATCCGCGCCTGGCTGCGTGCACGAGGTTTGCGGAGTGGGGCAAGGCGGGTCATCAGTGCTCTCTCGGTCGGGGCCGCCGGCATTCTACAGTGGCAGCCGGGAGATTGCCTTCCCGGCTGAAGCCGGTCCCACAGGGTGTCCGCGCAGCTCATGAATGAAAAACGCCACCGGTTCTCTCGAAAAGGTGGCGTTTTCTTAACTCGTGCAGCCATCAAACCGTGTGCAGATACCAGTTGTATTCAAGGTCGGAGATGGAGTGCTCGAACTCCTCCAGCTCACTTTCCTTGCACGCAACGAAAATATCGATGTACTTCGGATCGATGTACTTGGCCATGACTTCGCTGTCGTCCAGCTCGCGCAGTGCATCACGC
The DNA here is from genome assembly GCF_057834665.1 of Pseudomonas sp. GL_135. Lineage (NCBI taxonomy): Bacteria > Pseudomonadati > Pseudomonadota > Gammaproteobacteria > Pseudomonadales > Pseudomonadaceae > Pseudomonas > Pseudomonas sp. GL_135. The sequence continues at coordinate 5,268,054 of NZ_CM174408.1, read as the reverse complement.
AGGTTGTTCGGCAGGCTTTGCTCGTTCTGCTCGTAGGAGTTGCCTTCCACGGGCGGACCGGGCTCGATCTGGTTGGTCAGGCCGTGGTGAATGCCTGCCAGTACCGATGCCATCAGCAGATACGGGTTGGCATCCGCACCGGCAACCCGGTGCTCGATACGTACCGAATCGGCGGTACCGGTTGGTACGCGTACGGCCACGGTCCGGTTATCCAGACCCCAGCACGGCGAGTTCGGAACGTAGAACTGAGCACCAAACCGGCGGTACGAATTGACGTTCGGGCAAAGGAACGCCATCTGCGCGGGTAGGGTCTCGAGCACACCGCCGATCGCATGACGCAATGCGGCGTTCTGCTCGGGATCCTCACTGGTGAAGATGTTTTTGCCATCACGATCCAGGATCGAAATGTGCACGTGCAGACCGTTACCTGCCTGGCCCGGATAAGGCTTGGCCATGAAGGTGGTGTCCATCTCATGGTCGTAGGCGATGTTCTTGATCAGGCGTTTGAGCAGCACCGCGTAATCACAGGCTTTCAGCGCGTCGGCGGTGTGGTGCAGGTTCACTTCGAACTGCGCCGGGGCACTTTCCTTGACGATCGCGTCGGCGGGAATGCCTTGCTCTTTTGCGCCTTCCAGAATGTCCTGGAGGCAGTCGACGTACTCGTCCAGATCGTCGATCAGGTAGACCTGTGTCGAATGTGGACGTTTGCCAGAGATCGGCGAGCGCGGCGGTTGCGGACGACCGTTCACGTTTTCCTGATCGATCAGGTAGAACTCAAGCTCGAATGCAGCGCAGATGGTCAGGCCCATCTCGTCGAACTTGCTGACAACCTGGCGCAGCACTTCACGCGGATCCGCGAAGAAAGGCGTGCCTTCCAGCTCGTGCATGGTCATCAGGAGTTGTGCGGTAGGACGCTTCTGCCAGGGCTCATTGCAGAGAGTGTCGGGGATTGGATAGCAGATTCGGTCAGCGTCACCGATGTCCAGACCAAGACCGGTGCTTTCCACCGTCGAGCCGTTGATATCCAGTGCGAATAGGGAAGCTGGGAGGTTGATGCCTTTTTCGTAAACCTTATGAAGGCTGGTGCGTTCGATGCGCTTGCCGCGCACCACTCCATTCATATCTGCAATCAGAAGGTCAACGTATAGAACCTCAGGATGTTCCTTAAGGAACGCGTTCGCTTCGTTGAGCTGAACGGCACGCGGGGGTACCGACATGATGCAACACCTTTGTTGTTGAAAATATCAATCATCGAGCATTACGGGTTTCAGTCAATCCGAAAGCCCAGACGAAGTCAAGGGAGCCCTGTTTTGCCCTAAAAGGGCGCCAAAAAGCCATTTTCGCCGCACTTTAGGGCAAATGTTAGGCACCTAACGTAATGCAAACTGCGGGTTTGAGCAGGGCGTGTTTTATTTTTTACGGGCGTGTTGTGGAAAAAAATGAACAACGCTAAGCTCGATTGCAACCCATAACAGCAATAATACCGGGGGTCTCATGTTTCGCCTTCCGCTGATCGGCCTCACCGCCTGCACTCAGCCATTCGGGCACCTGCTTTTCATACCACACGCGTTCAGTGTAGCGGCCCAGCCAGGGCGCCGTGCACTGCCCATGCCTCTGCGCGGCACCTCGACACCTTACTCTTTTTTATCCACGCAGCGGTTCCAGCGGGCGCGTCTTTTGCTTCGGCTGTCGTACCCGGCCCCGGCTTTCTGCAGCATCTTCCGCCGCGCGCTTCGCACAAGCACGACTATCTTTGAGTCTTCCCGCATTTGGCGATGCCTCGATTCAAAAAATGCGACACCGTAACGCCAGCGCTTCAAAGAACGCCTGACCGCCATGACGGCGACCAGGAATTAAAACCCTGAGGTATTTATGAGTACCAACCTCGACCAGCTCACCGATTGGTTGAAAGAACACAGGATTACCGAAGTCGAATGCATGATCGCCGACCTCACCGGTATCACGCGGGGCAAGATTTCACCGACCAACAAGTTCATCGCTGAAAAGGGCATGCGCTTGCCGGAAAGCGTACTGCTCCAGACCGTGACGGGCGATTACGTCGAAGACGATATCTACTACGAATTGCTGGACCCCGCAGACATCGACATGTTCTGCCGTCCTGACCAGAGCGCGGTGTTTCTGGTGCCCTGGGCTATCGAGCCGACTGCGCAGGTGATTCACGACACCTACGACAAGCAAGGCAACCCCATCGAGCTGTCCCCGCGCAACGTCCTCAAGAAAGTCCTCAAGCTCTATGCCGATCAGGGCTGGCAACCGATTGTTGCGCCGGAGATGGAGTTCTATCTGACCAAGCGCAGCGACGATCCCGATTACCCGCTGCAGCCACCAGTGGGGCGCTCAGGGCGTCCGGAAACCGGTCGTCAGTCGTTCTCCATTGAAGCCGCCAACGAATTCGACCCGCTGTTCGAAGACGTCTACGACTGGTGCGAACTGCAGAACCTCGACCTGGACACGCTGATTCACGAAGACGGCACCGCGCAGATGGAGATCAACTTCCGTCACGGTGACGCGCTTTCGCTGGCGGATCAGATTCTGGTGTTCAAGCGCACCATGCGCGAAGCCGCCCTCAAGCACGATGTGGCCGCGACCTTCATGGCCAAGCCCATGACCGGCGAGCCCGGCAGCGCCATGCACCTGCACCAGAGCATCATCGACATCGAGACCGGCAAGAACATCTTCTCCAATGAAGACGGCACGATGAGCCAGCTGTTCCTGCAACACATCGGCGGCCTGCAAAAGCTGATCCCCGAGCTGTTGCCGCTGTTCGCGCCCAACGTCAACTCGTTCCGCCGCTTCCTTCCGGACACCTCCGCGCCGGTGAACGTGGAGTGGGGCGAAGAAAACCGCACCGTTGGCCTGCGCGTACCGGATGCCGGTCCGCAGAACCGTCGCGTGGAAAACCGCCTGCCTGGCGCCGATGCCAACCCGTATCTGGCCATCGCCGCCAGCCTGTTGTGCGGTTTCATTGGCATGGTCGAGGGCCTGAACCCCAGCGCCCCTGTGGTCGGCCGTGGTTACGAGCGCCGCAACCTGCGCCTGCCGTTGACCATCGAAGACGCGCTGGAACGCATGGAAAACAGCAAGACGGTCGAAAAATACCTCGGCAAGAAATTCATCACCGGCTACGTCGCGGTCAAGCGCGCCGAGCACGAAAACTTCAAGCGTGTGATCAGTTCCTGGGAGCGGGAATTCCTGCTCTTTGCCGTCTGACGTCACGGGGCGTCGCCGAATCCGAGCCAGATCCGAGTGGATCACGAGCGAATCGACGGCGCCCCACACGCGATACCACAATGGAGTGATTCATGAGTTCCAACAACCCGCAAACCCGCGAATGGCAAGCCCTCAGCAGTGATCATCACCTGGCGCCGTTCAGCGATTTCAAGCAGTTGAAAGAGAAAGGCCCGCGCATCATCACCCACGCCAAGGGCGTTTACCTCTGGGACAGCGAAGGCAACAAGATCCTCGACGGCATGGCCGGGCTCTGGTGCGTCGCCATCGGTTATGGTCGTGAAGAGCTGGCCGACGCTGCCAGCAAGCAGATGCGCGAGCTGCCTTACTACAACCTGTTCTTCCAGACCGCTCACCCGCCGGCCTTGCAACTGGCCAAGGCCATTTCCAACATCGCCCCCGAGGGCATGAACCACGTGTTCTTCACCGGCTCAGGCTCCGAAGGTAATGACACGGTGCTGCGCCTGGTTCGCCATTACTGGGCGATCAAAGGCCAGCCAAGCAAGAAAGTCATCATCAGCCGCGTCAACGGTTACCACGGTTCGACCGTCGCTGGCGCGAGCCTGGGCGGCATGACCTACATGCACGAGCAGGGCGATCTGCCAATTCCGGGCATCGTGCACATTCCGCAGCCGTACTGGTTCGGTGAAGGCGGCGACATGACGCCCGACGAGTTCGGCGTCTGGGCGGCCGAACAGCTGGAGAAGAAGATTCTCGAACTGGGCGTAGACAACGTCGGCGCGTTTATTGCCGAGCCGATCCAGGGCGCTGGCGGCGTGATCGTGCCGCCGGATACCTACTGGCCGAAGATCAAGGAGATCCTCGCCAAGTACGACATCCTCTTTGTGGCCGATGAAGTGATCTGTGGCTTTGGCCGTACCGGCGAATGGTTCGGCAGCGACTTCTACGACCTCAAGCCTGACCTCATGACCATCGCCAAGGGCCTGACCTCGGGCTACATCCCCATGGGTGGCGTCATCGTGCGCGATGAAGTGGTCAAGGTGCTGAACGAGGGCGGCGACTTCAACCACGGTTTTACCTACTCCGGTCACCCGGTGGCGGCAGCGGTGGGTCTGGAGAACATCCGCATTCTGAGTGAAGAAAAGATCGTCGAACGGGTGAAGTCCGAAACGGCACCCTATTTGCAAAAGCGTCTGCGCGAGCTGAGCGATCACCCGCTGGTGGGTGAAGTGCGGGGCGTCGGCATGCTGGGCGCAATCGAACTGGTGAAAGACAAGGCCACTCGCGAGCGTTATGTCGGCAAAGGCGCAGGCATGATTTGCCGCACTTTTTGCTTTAACAATGGCCTGATCATGCGGGCCGTGGGCGACACCATGATCATCTCGCCGCCGCTGGTGATTACCTTCGCCGAGATCGACGAGTTGATTGAAAAGGCGCGCAAGTGCCTGGACCTGACGCTTGAGTCATTGCAGGGCTGAATTTTTACCGGGAAATTGCCAGACTGTCCGCCGTCTAGACGCCGCTTACATAAAAACACTGGAGCCGTACGAATGAAGAAATTTGGCAAAACCCTCCTGGCCTTGTCCCTCATGGGCGCAGTGGCCGCCGCTGCACAGGCCGATGACAAAGTCCTGCACGTCTATAACTGGTCCGATTACATCGCACCAAACACCATCGCCGACTTCGAGAAAGAGTCGGGCATCAAAGTGGTCTACGACGTGTTCGACAGCAACGAGACCCTGGAAGCCAAGCTGCTGGCGGGGAAATCGGGTTACGACATCGTCGTTCCGTCGAACAACTTCCTGGCCAAGCAGATCAAGGCCGGCGTCTACCAGGAGCTGGACAAGTCCAAGCTGCCAAATTACAAAAACCTCGACCCTGCGCTGTTGAAAGCCGTGTCGATCAGCGACCCGGACAACAAGCACGCATTCCCGTACATGTGGGGCTCGATCGGCATCGGCTACAACGCTGAAAAAGTCAAAGCCGCTTTGGGCGCTGATGCACCGGTCAACTCGTGGGACCTGCTGTTCAAGCCGGAAAACGCTGCCAAGCTGAAGGGCTGCGGAATCAGCTTCCTCGACTCGCCAACCGAAATGCTGCCAGTGGCGCTGCATTACCTGGGCCTGCCGACCGACACTCAGAAGAAAGAGGACATTCAGAAGGCCGAGGATCTGTTCAAGAAGATTCGTCCTTCGATCACCTACTTCCACTCGTCCAAGTACATCTCGGACCTGGCCAACGGCAACATCTGCGTAGCCGTGGGTTACTCCGGTGACATCTATCAGGCCAAGGCGCGCGCTGAAGAAGCGGGCGGCAAAGTCAAAGTCAGCTACAACATTCCGAAAGAAGGTGCAGGCAGCTTCTACGACATGGTCGCCATCCCGAAAGATGCCGAGAACGTCGAAGGCGCTTACAAGTTCATGAACTTCCTCCTGCAACCGAAGGTGATGGCTGAAATCACCAACTCCGTTCACTTCCCGAACGGCAACAAGGCGGCAACCGAGTTCGTCGACAAGGACATTACCTCTGACCCGGGCGTATACCCGCCAGCAGACGTTCTGGCCAAGTTGTACGCGATCGCCGACTTGCCGGCGGCGACTCAACGCCTGATGACCCGCAGCTGGACCAACATCAAATCGGGTAAATAAGCGTGACCGGGTGCGTCGTCCTGTACGGCGCACCTGTGGCAGTGAGCTTGCTCGCGAATGCGGTTTGCCTCAGCCGGATGCAGGACTGACACACCGCAATCGCGAGCAAGCTCACGCCCACACAATCGCGCGTCACAAAAAGTTTTTTTGCGAGAAGGGTTTATCGAAGGTAAGTTGCGCGCCGGATGGGTCACAGGCAGTCGTTACTGTCATCGGTACGGGCAACAGCCCACCTACTAAAAAGGACGGCACACGTGTCTATTTCTTTATTTTCAAAAGGCTTGCTGCTCGGCGCCGGGCTCACACTCGCTGCCGGTGCCTACGCGGATTCCACCGTTCGCATTTATAACTGGTCCGATTACATCGGCACCACGACGCTGGAGGACTTCACCTCCAGCACCGGGATCAAGACCAAGTACGACGTCTTCGACTCCAACGAAACCCTGGAAGGCAAGCTGCTGGCCGGCCACACCGGGTATGACGTGGTCGTGCCGTCCAACCACTTCCTGGGCAAACAGATCAAGGCCGGGGCGTTTCAGAAGCTCGATAAATCCCAGCTGCCCAATTATTCCAACCTGGACCCCGAACTCCTCAAGCGTCTGGAAAAAAACGATCCGGGCAACCAGTACGCCGTACCGTACCTGTGGGGCACCAACGGCATTGGCTACAACGTCGACAAGATCAAGGAAGTGCTGGGCGTCGACACCATCGACTCCTGGGCCACGCTGTTCGAGCCTGAGAACATCAAGAAGCTGCAGAAGTGCGGCGTCGCTTTCCTCGACTCGGCTGACGAGATGCTGCCCGCGGTCCTCAACTACATGGGTAAGAACCCGAACAGCACCGACGAGAAAGACTACAAAGCCGCTGAAGCCAAGCTGCTCAAAGTCCGTCCGTACGTGACCTATTTCAACTCGTCCAAGTACATCACTGACCTGGCCAACGGCGACATCTGCATCGCGGCCGGTTTCTCCGGTGACGTGTTCCAGGCCAAGGCCCGTGCCGCAGAAGCTGGCAAGGGCGTCAAGATTGCTTACTCGATCCCGAAAGAGGGCGGCAACCTGTGGTTCGACATGCTCGCGATCCCTTCGGATGCGCCCGACGTGAAGGCCGCTCACGCGTTCATCAACTACGTCCTCAAACCCGACGTCATCGCCAAGGTCAGTGACCAGGTGGGGTACGCCAACCCGAACCCGGCTTCGGGCGAGCTGATGGATCAGGAGATTCGCAACGATGAGGCGGTTTACCCCTCGAAGGAAATACAGGAGCGCCTGTACGTCAACTCCGAGCTGCCGCCGAAGATCCAGCGTGTGATGACGCGCAGCTGGACGAAGATCAAAACCGGTAAATAAAGACCTTGGCGCCCGGCCACATTGGCCGGGCGCAAAAACAGTTGGGAGTTTCACCCATGGCAGTTGCCTCCGGCGCCTACAAGAAATCCCTTGAGGGTGGTCAGCAACCGAAACAGGTGCTGGTCAAAATCGATCGGGTCACGAAGAAGTTCGATGAGACGATTGCTGTGGACGACGTGTCTCTGCAGATCAACAAGGGTGAAATCTTTGCCCTGCTCGGCGGCTCCGGCTCGGGGAAATCCACCCTGCTGCGCATGCTCGCCGGCTTTGAACGCCCGACCGAAGGCCGCATTTACCTCGACGGCGTCGACATCACCGACATGCCGCCGTACGAACGTCCGATCAACATGATGTTCCAGTCCTACGCGCTGTTTCCGCACATGACCGTGGCGGACAACATCGCCTTCGGCTTGAAGCAGGACAAACTGCCCAAGGCCGAAGTCGAAGCCCGCGTGGCTGAGATGCTCAAACTGGTGCAGATGACCCAGTACGCCAAGCGCAAGCCGCATCAGTTGTCCGGCGGTCAGCGTCAGCGTGTGGCCCTGGCGCGTTCGCTGGCGAAGAAGCCGAAGCTGCTGCTGCTCGACGAACCCATGGGCGCACTGGATAAAAAGCTGCGCTCGCAGATGCAGCTGGAACTGGTGGAGATCATCGAGCGCGTCGGCGTGACCTGCGTGATGGTGACCCACGACCAGGAAGAGGCCATGACCATGGCCGAGCGCATCGCGATCATGCACCTGGGCTGGATCGCGCAGATTGGCAGCCCGATCGATATCTACGAAACGCCCACCAGCCGCCTGGTCTGTGAGTTCATCGGCAACGTCAACCTGTTCGACGGTGAGGTCATCGAAGACATGGAAGGCCACGCGCTGATCAGCAGCCCTGAGCTCGAACGCAAAATCTATGTCGGCCACGGCGTTACCACGTCGGTGGAAGACAAGCGGATTACCTATGCGCTGCGGCCTGAAAAGCTGCTGGTGACCACTGAGCAACCTTCGTTCGAACACAACTGGTCCCGGGGCAAGGTTCACGACATCGCCTACCTGGGCGGTCACTCGGTGTTCTACGTGAAACTGCCGTCGGGCAAGCTGGTGCAGTCGTTTGTCGCCAACGCCGAACGCCAGGGCACGCGACCGACCTGGGACGACGAAGTCTTCGTCTGGTGGGAAGACGACAGCGGCGTGGTATTGCGCTCATGAAAATCCGAAAAATAAAACGGGCTTTCAATCGAATAAAACCCACCGGGCGTCAGGCCGTTATCGGCGTGCCGTTCCTGTGGCTGTTCCTGTTTTTCGCGCTGCCGTTTCTGATCGTCATCAAGATCAGCTTCGCTGAAGCCGATGTAGCGATTCCGCCGTACACCGAGATCTTCACCTACGTCGAGCAGAAGCTCGACATCGTGCTCAACTTCGCCAACTACGCGCTGCTGACCAGTGACGATCTGTACATCTCGGCATATCTCGGCTCGTTGAAGATGGCGTTCATCAGCACTGTGCTGTGCCTGTTGATCGGCTATCCGATGGCGTATGGCATCTCCATCGCCCGCAAAGAGATGCAGACGGTGCTGTTGCTGCTGATCATGATGCCGACCTGGACCGCGATCCTGATCCGCGTCTACGCGTGGATGGGCATCCTCAGCAACAACGGCCTGCTCAACGCTTTCCTTATGTGGCTGGGCGTGATCAGCGAGCCGTTGCAGATCCTCAACACCAACCTCGCGGTGTACATCGGCGTGGTCTATTCGTATCTGCCGTTCATGATCCTGCCGCTGTACGCGAACCTGGTGAAGCACGATCAAAGTCTGCTGGAAGCCGCATCGGACCTGGGTTCGAGCACCTTCAACAGCTTCTGGAAAATCACCGTGCCGCTGTCCAAGAACGGCATCATCGCCGGCTGCATGCTGGTGTTCATTCCGGTGGTGGGCGAGTTCGTCATCCCGGAACTGCTCGGCGGCCCCGAGACGCTGATGATCGGTAAAGTGCTGTGGCAGGAATTCTTCAACAACCGTGACTGGCCGGTAGCGTCGTCGCTGGCGGTGGTGATGCTGTTGATCCTCATCGTGCCGATCATTCTGTTCAACCGCAGTCAGGCCAAAGAGCTGGAGGGCAAGGCATGAGAGGCTTCCGATTCTCGAACCTGATGTTGGTACTGGGCCTGATCTTCATCTATGCGCCCATGGTCATTCTGGTGATCTACTCGTTCAACGCCTCCAAGCTGGTGACGGTCTGGGGTGGCTGGTCGGTGAAGTGGTACGTCGGCCTGCTCGACAACACCCAACTGATGAGCGCGGTCATGCGCTCGCTGGAAATCGCGCTGTATACGTCCATCGCGGCGGTGGCGCTGGGCACCATGGCGGCGTTCGTGCTGACGCGCATCACCCGGTTCAAGGGCAAGACCTTCTTCGGCGGTCTGGTCACCGCGCCGCTGGTGATGCCGGAAGTGATCACCGGCCTGTCGCTGTTGCTGCTGTTCGTGGCGATGGCGCAGTTGCTCGGCTGGCCCGAGGAGCGCGGCATTGTCACCATCTGGATCGCTCACACGACGTTCTGTGCGGCGTATGTGGCGGTGGTGGTGTCGGCGCGTCTGCGCGAGCTGGACATGTCCATCGAAGAGGCGGCAATGGACCTGGGTGCGCGGCCGTGGAAGGTGTTCTTTTTGATTACCATCCCGATGATCGCGCCCTCGCTGGCGGCGGGGGCCATGATGTCCTTCGCACTGTCGCTGGACGACCTGGTGTTGGCGAGCTTCGTTTCGGGCCCGGGTTCGACGACCCTGCCGATGGAAGTGTTCTCGGCGGTACGCCTGGGCGTGAAGCCTGAGATCAACGCGATTGCCAGTTTGATTCTGCTGGCGGTGTCGATTGCGACCTTCCTGGTCTGGTTCTTCAGCCGCCGCGCGGAAAACAACCGCAAGCGCGCGATCCAGCAAGCCATCGAAGAAGCTGCGGCAGACGGCTGGAAACAGCCGGACCTGCGCCGTGCGAAGGTGATCGAATCGGTTTGACCTCGTAGGAGCGGCTTCAGCCGGGAAGAGGCCGGTGTGTGCGCTATGGATTTGCGGCGTAACGCACTACGCCTTCCCGGCTAAAGCCGGTCCCACAGGTTGGAGCTCTGGCCGATCCCACTGGATGCACGCGATGCTGTCAGCGGGACCGGCTTCAGCCGGGAAGAGGCCGGTATGTACGCTATAGATTTGCGTTGTAACGTCCGACGCCTTCCCGGCTAAAGCCGGTCCCACAAGTTGGGGCTCCAGCTAGACCCACCGTTCATACGGTTATCGCCCCGGCACTAACCTCAACACCTCTTTGCTGTTCCCTGCCACATCCCCTTCGCTGAACCGCTCCGGCACGTACTCGCCGTTAACGTAGCGCTGAGCTTGGTCGGCGTAGTGCTTGTCGAACAGCACGCCGCTCTGGCCCACGGGGTTGATCCCCAGCGCATGGGCCGGGTCGGCGAAGTCGATGAGGCGGCGCGTCGATGGCCCGTAAGTGACCGGCCACGGCGCGGGACCCATATTGGCTGACAGGTTGTTCGGCACCTCATGGGTGCCCGGCGCAGCGAATGGTCCGACATTGAGCAGCATGTCCAGCGGCCGCTGCTTGCCCAGCGGATGTTCGTGGGTCAGCGTGTGCGCTTTGCCCCACGTCCATTCATCCGGGTTCTGCCCGTACAGCGATCTCAAATGCGAGACCGCCGCATGCCAAGCGACCTTCACCGTGTTGTCGCGGCTCTCGGGCTCTCTTGAATGGCGATTGTTCCACCACGGCGAATCCGCGTCGGCAGCCAGTCGCGGCAGCGCCAGGTCAATGAGTCGTGTCGACAGCAGCGTCGTGAACATCCCGTCGCTCAGCTCGTCATGGAACACCTGATCGGTCAGGTTGAACAGGAACTGATTGAACAGCGTCGCGCCCACCGAATCCACGGAGTACTCACCGTTCCATGCCGCCAGGCGCTCAAGCAAGTCGTGCTCCTCCGGTTCGCTCACCACCCGGCGCAGCACCGGAATCAGCGGCGTCAGAATCTGCGCGGCGTAGTCCGTCCGCGTGCCGAGCTGCAGCGCCTTGCTGTTCTCCAGACTCCATTTCACCTTGTCGTCGCTCAACTGGTTATTCAACTGGCGACCGCGTTCGGGGAGGTTGTAGTAGCCCGGAATCTCCATCCCCGTCGGCGACACCGGCTGGAAGTTCGCCGAGACGATATAACCCCGCGCCGGGTTTTCCTCCTGAGGGTTGGCGCTGAAAGGGTAGAAGCCGTTCTTGTCGGCCTGCTCGGAGCTGCCATCGAGAATGAACGTCGGGTTGACCCCCTCAGGCCGCATAGGCAACTGCGCCGCCGCCCACCAGCCGATATCGCCCCGGGCGTTGGCGTAGAGGATGTTCAGACCTGGCGACTGAATCTTCTCGGCGGCGCTGCGCATCTTGTCCAGGGTGTCGGCGCGGTTGGCTTCGTAGAAGCCCTGCAGGATTGGGTTGTCCGACTCCAGGAACGACCACCACATCGCAATCGGCGTATCGCGCGGCTGTTGCGGCCCATTGGCGCCCAGCGCGTCGTTCACGATCGGGCCGTGGGGTGACTGCCGCAGGGTGAGCGTGACGGGAGATTCTCCCTTGACGCTGATCTGCTCGGTGCGGGACGTCATGTCTACCCAGGCGCCGTGGTACCAGACTTGATCGGGATTATCGGGGTTGGTCTTTTCAGCGATCAGGTCCAGATCATCGTTCTGGAACATGGTCAGGCTCCAGCCGAAATCCAGATTGTGGCCGAGCAATGCGAAGGGGTTGAGCGCCTGAAAATGCCCGTAAAGTTCAAAGCCCGGCGCCGTCAGCTGCGCTTCGTACCAGACCGCGGGCACCGAGAAACGAATGTGCGGATCACCCGCCAGCAGCGGTTTACCACTCTGGGTGCGGCTGCCGGACACCGCCCAGGCATTGCTGCCCTCGAACTGCGGCAGACCGGCCTTATCCAGCGCTTGTTGGCTGAGCAGCGCCAGATCATTGAGGCCCTTCCAGTCGTCGCTCGTCAATGCAGGGGACTGGTCAACAGCGCCTTTTGGCTGCCAGTCCATATCGAACACTTTCAGGTATTCCGGGCCCAATTGATCTCGCACGTAGGTCATCAGCGGCTCAGTGCGAAACGCCGCGGCGAAGCTGTACGCCAGGTAACCGCCGACGCTGAGGGTGTCTTGCGCCGTGAACGGCCGCTCGCGAATGCCCAGCACGTCGAACTCGATCGGTTTGGGATGCGTCGCCTGGTATTGATTGATGCCGTCCAGATACGCCTGAAGCGCCTTCCACGCCGGCGTGTTTTTGTCCTGGCGGGCGACATAGGCATCGGCATGCTCGCGGATGCGCAGGCTGCGGAACAGCTTGTCAGTGCTGACCAGCTTGGGACCCAGCACTTCAGCCAGCTCGCCGCGCGCCAGCCTGCGCAGGATTTCCATCTGGAACAGGCGGTCCTGGGCGTGGACGTAGCCCAGTGCGCGGTATAAGTCGTCCTGGTTGTCAGCACGGATATGCGGCACGCCGCGCTCGTCGTAACGCACGGTGACCGGGGCCTGCAGACCTGCGAGGCTTATCTCGCCATCGCGGACCGGCTGTTTGCTGTGGATGTACCACGCGCCTGCGCTCCCGATGAGCACCAACAATGCGACGACGACGTAAAGGCTGCGTTTCATCCGGGGGCTCAAATGAGAATCGGGAAGGTTTTGCAGGCTACAGATTTGTCTCGCGACTGGGTAGACGGCGCGCCGATGGATTTAAGTGGCGTAACTTGCCACGCCGCAGCGGACAGATGACACTTCCGTGCGGTCGCTTCCTACACACTCTCATCTGGAATTCCGATGTCCGACACGTTCGACCCCGACCATCTGCGTGCTGAGCTGTTGCCGCTGAACGCGTCACAGGCGCCATCTGCAGAGGCCCAGGCTTATCAGCGTTTCTACGGTTTGAATGCGCTCGGCCCGAGTGGCGCGACCAGGAGCCGGATAGGACGCGTTGAAGTGGGCGGCTATGAGATCGTCACGCAGTTGTGGATGCCCGATCAACCCGTTGGCACGCTGGTGCTGATGCATGGGTTTTACGATCACGTCGGGCTGTATCGTCACGTTATCGACTGGGCGCTGGGGCTTGGATTGGCGGTGATTGCCTGCGACTTGCCGGGCCATGGATTGTCCAGCGGGGCGCGGGCGAGCATTACCGATTTTTCGGAGTACCAGGCGGTGTTGGACCGGCTTTTTGTTGAGGCCGAAAGCCTCAACCTGCCGCAGCCATGGCACCTGTGCGGGCAAAGCACTGGCGGCGCCATTGTCATCGACCACTTGCTGCACCACGGCGATGCCAGCCCGGCGCAAGGTCAGACGATCCTGCTGGCGCCGCTGGTGCGGCCGCGTGGCTGGGCCTTGTCGAAACTCAGCTATTACCTGCTGCGCGGCTTCGTCAAAGCCATCGACAGACGCTTTAGCGAAAACTCAAACGCTCCGACCTTTCTGCCTTTTCTGCTGGCGGACCCGTTGCAGCCGCGACGCCTGCCGACCGTCTGGGTGGGCGCGCTGGCCAAATGGATCGAACGCATCGAGCGCGCGCCCCGCAGCCGCCGCAGCCCGCTGATCGTGCAGGGCGAGTCGGACATGACCGTGGACTGGAAACATAACCTGCCGGTGCTCAAGGACAAGTTCGCCGAGCCGCAGATCTTCATGCTGCACGAAGCGCGACATCATCTCGTCAATGAGTCACCCGAGCTGCGCACGCGGTTTTTTGAGTTTCTGACGCAGCGTATGGGGTAGGGCTCGAAGGGCGGGTTTCCCGGCAGACATAGCGAGTGTGGGACCGGCTTTAGCCGCAGAGGCTTCAGTGGTCACGCCGAAAGATGGCAGGTGTTCAAACAGTCCCTCTCCCGGCTGACGTCATTTGACAGTCTGGCCGACCGCCAATCCCGCGCGAACAGCTGCCAGCGCTGCCTTGTAATAGGCCTTGCCATCGTTGGACTCGGCGAAGCTGGCGAACTCGTCAAGCTCGCCATCCGACAGGTCGCGGTACACGTAGAGCAGCGTGTTGTTCACGTCCTTGCCGATCTGCCCCATGAGCCGCTGGCGCTGACTGTCTAGCATGGCCTGGGTCGTTCCGCCGCCCATCAGGCCTGGAATCATCGAACTCAGGCTGTCGGCGGCGACGCCAGCAATCGCCATGCTGACCTCTGCGCCGGCTTCTTTGGCGGGGAGGGCGTTGGCCAAGTGGCCGATGATCAGCAGTCGGTTGTCGTCGGCCTGGATGTGCGGCAGGCCTTGGGCGTTTTTGGCCAGCTGGTCCGGGCGCGTGGCAGTGAGCTCGGCGTTGACGATCTTGCGGCCCAGCGGCGACTGGAAAAACTGCAGCGCAGGGTTCGGGTCCTGCAGCGTCTGGCGCAGCATTTGTTCGCCGCGCTGGTCCATCGCCTGCGGCGCGAACCGCTGATTGCTGTTACTTACCAGAGCGTCGAACACGGCGGGCGGAAGGCTGTTGCGGTAACGCTGCTGAGCGGCTTTCAAGGCATCGACAAAATGAGCGCGTTGTTCCGGCCAGCCGGCGAGCTTGTAGAGCTGATCGTGGCCGTCTGCCCAAGCGGGCAAAGTGCAGAACATCAACAGCAGGAAAAACAGACGGCGCATTAGAGACTCCTGTCGGCAGGCCGCCATTCTCGGTGGGGCAGCGGGGATTTGTCGAGTTAACACTTGCCAGACCCCGCTAAAAACCGTGGGTTCGATCAGTGATCGGGCAAAACCGCCGGGCGTATTCGAACCCGCGAAAATATTCCTCATTCGCCGGACTGCAGGCCCTGTCGGATTAATCGGCGTATGGATACTATGCGCGCCATGCGCATATCCCCTGATCACCCGCTGCTGTTGCGAATCGTCGACGACCTGGCCGAGCGTGGCTGGTCGCAGCAGAACATCTTCCTGCCCGATACCCTGACCCGCGAGCTGGCCCTTGAATGCCGCACGCGTGCCGTTCAGGGTGAGCTCGCGCCTGCCGCAGTGGGGCGCGGGCCGGCGCAGGAGGTGCGCGAGGGTATTCGAGGCGATCACATCCAATGGCTCGAAGCCGGGCAGGTCGAGCCGTGCGATCGTTATCTCGACCTGATGGACAGCCTGCGTCAGGCGCTGAACCGGGGGCTGTTTCTAGGCCTTGAGGATTACGAAAGCCACTTCGCGCTGTATCCGCCGGGAGCCTTCTACCTCAAACATTTGGATAGGTTTCGCGATGACGACAAACGCATGGTCTCCGCGGTCGTCTACCTCAACGACGGCTGGTTGCCAGAGCACGGCGGCCAGTTGCGGATGTACCTCAAAGACGGCGTGGAGTATGACGTGCAGCCAACGGGCGGCTGCCTCGTGGTGTTTCTTTCGGGCGACATGCCCCACGAAGTCATGCCCTCGACCCGGGAGCGTCTGTCGCTGACCGGCTGGTTCAGGCGGCGCGGGAACGAGCCGTTCGAGCTGTAGCAAGCTCACCCCCCCAAGTCCTGCGGCAGCCTGAGATTCCAAGCCGACCCGCGATCCCGTGGGAGCGGCCTTGCTCGCGAAGAGGCCCAGACATTCGCTACATCTTTTGCGCCTGAAATGCCGCCTTCGTGAGCAAGCTCACTCCCACATGGACGGCGTTTGCTGCGCGCCTCCGCATCGATCCAACATGAAATCTTCTACATCAAGCCACTCAGCGAAACACTTCGCGGCCAACCGCAGCTAAGGTGAAGGTCGTTTCTGGGCGGTTGTCTGTCGGGATAAAGAAGCTTCGATCCCCGAGCCCGCCAATCGCACATCGATAAAAACGGAGAGATCATGAAGACGTTATTCGCGAGAACTGCCCTGACCGGACTGCTGTTGGGGGCGAGCTTGCTGGCCCAGGCCGCTGACATGCCGCGCACTGCATCGCCTGCAGGCGCCGAGGTTTATATCATCTCGCCCAAAGACGGCGCGACCGTCAACGGTGCATTCAAGGTGCAGTTCGGCCTCAAGGGCATGGGCGTCGCCCCGGCCGGCGTTGATGTGCCAGACACCGGCCATCATCACCTGCTGATCGACGTCAAGGATCAGCCCGACATGACCGCGCCGCTGCCGACCACCGACAATATCCGCCACTTCGGCAAGGGCCAGACGGAAACCGAGCTGAACCTGACGCCGGGCCAGCACACCCTGCAACTGCTGGTTGGCGACAAGAACCATGTCCCGCTGAACCCGCCGGTTGAGTCGCAGAAGATCACCATCACGGTGAAATAACCTGCTGTAGGCTGGGCATTTGGCGCACAGCCGGTGCCGGCGTGTTACGTGATTCGCGCATAAAAAAAGGAGACCCGAGGGTCTCCTTTTTTATCACCCCGAAACCACCGCTTTAGAACAAAACGCGGCTACGGATGGTGCCTTTGATGTGCTGCAATTTCTCTTGCGCCAGATCGGAATACTCGGCGTCGACGTCGATCACCACGTAACCGACTTTCTCGTTGGTCTGCAGGAACTGACCGGAGATGTTGATGCCGTTTTCAGCGAAGACCTTGTTGATCTCCATCAGCACGCCCGGGATGTTCTCGTGGATGTGCAGCAGGCGGTGCTTGCCAGGGTGGGCCGGCAAGGCCACTTCCGGGAAGTTGACGGAAGAAACCGACGTGCCGTTATCGCTGTACTTGACCAGCTTCTCGGCCACTTCCAGACCGATGTTGGCCTGGGCTTCAGCGGTCGAGCCGCCGATGTGCGGGGTCAGGATCACGTTGTCCAGGCCGCGCAGCGGGCTTTCGAACACATCATCGTTGGAACGTGGTTCGACCGGGAACACGTCGATGGCCGCGCCGATCAGGTGCTGATCCTTGATCGCGTCAGCCAGGGCGTCGAGCTTGACCACCGTGCCGCGCGCCGCGTTGATCAGGATGGCGCCCTTCTTCATCGTGCGAATTTCTTTCTCGCCGATCATCCACTGGGTTTCGTTGGTTTCCGGAACGTGCAGGGTGACGATGTCAGCCATGCCCAGCAGCTCGTTCAGGCTGGACACCTGAGTGGCGTTGCCCAGCGGCAGCTTGGTCAGGGTGTCATAGAAGTACACCTGCATGCCCAAGCCTTCAGCCAGGACCGACAACTGCGTGCCGATCGAGCCGTAGCCGATGATGCCGAGCTTCTTGCCACGAATTTCGAACGAGTTGGCCGCGCTCTTGATCCAGCCACCGCGATGGCAGGAAGCGTTCTTCTCCGGGATACCGCGCAGCAGCAGGATGGCTTCCGCCAGCACCAGCTCCGCCACCGAACGGGTGTTGGAGTAAGGGGCGTTGAACACAGCGATGCCGCGTCCGCGGGCTGCGTTAAGGTCAACCTGGTTGGTACCGATGCAGAAGCAGCCGACCGCGACCAGCTTCTTGGCGCTATCAAACAGTTCTTCAGTCAGTTGGGTGCGGGAACGAATACCGATGAAATGAGCGTCGGCAATCTTTTCCTTCAGTTCGGCTTCCGGCAGAGACTTGGTGTGGTACTCAATGCTGGTGTAACCGGCGGCCTTGAGGACGTCGACCGCGGACTGGTGGACGCCTTCGAGAAGAAGGAACTTGATCTTGCTCTTGTCGAGGGAAGTCTTGCTCATCTGCGTAAACCTGTGTCCCGGAGAGAAATGGCAGTAAGTGAAGCGCGCGCCAATGGGTCGAAAGCTCGATTGGCGGGGGGCGTATGCTAGCATATGCCCCCCGCGAAACACCCCATTCCTGGACGTGAGCCGTTCTCAGGATGACCATGAATTGTTCGAGAGTTCTGTTGATGACCCATCCTGCGCTGATAGATGAGCTGAAGAACCTGGTTGAGCCTGGCAAGGTCCTGACCGACGCCGATTCCCTCGAAGCCTACGGCAAGGACTGGACCAAACATTTTGCCCCGGCGCCCACCGCTATCGTCTTCCCCAAGACCACCGAACAGGTGCAGGCCATCGTCCGTTGGGCCAACGAGCGCAACGTCGCGCTGGTCCCTTCGGGCGGCCGCACCGGGTTGTCCGCCGCCGCCGTTGCGGCCAATGGTGAGGTGGTCGTCTCCTTCGATTACATGAATCAGGTGCTCGAACTCAACCTGACAGACCGCACAGCCATCTGTCAGCCGGGCGTGGTCACCAAACAGCTGCAGAATCTCGCCGAAGAAAACGGCTTGTATTACCCGGTGGACTTCGCGTCGTCAGGCTCCAGCAATATCGGCGGCAACATCGGCACCAACGCCGGCGGGATCAAAGTGATTCGCTACGGCATGACCCGCAACTGGGTCGCGGGCCTCAAGGTGGTCACCGGCAAGGGCGACCTGCTCGAACTGAACAAAGACCTTATCAAAAACGCCACCGGCTACGACATGCGTCAGCTGTTCATTGGTGCTGAAGGCACGTTGGGGTTTGTGGTTGAGGCGACCATGCGCCTGGACCGCGCGCCGAAAAACCTCACCGCGATGGTTCTCGGGACCACTGATTTCAACGCCATCATGCCGGTCCTGCACGCGTTCCAGAGCAAGCTGGACCTGACCGCCTTCGAGTTCTTCTCGGACAAGGCGCTGGCCAAGGTCATGGCGCGCGGTGACGTGCCGTCCCCGTTCGAAACCGAGTGCCCGTTCTATGCGCTGCTGGAATTCGAAGCGACCACCGAAGAAGTGGCCAACCACGCGCTGGAAACCTTCGAGCACTGTGTCGAGCAAGGCTGGGTGCTGGATGGCGTGATGAGCCAGAGCGAACAGCAACTGCAGAATTTGTGGAAACTGCGCGAATACATTTCAGAAACCATCTCCCACTTCACGCCGTACAAGAACGACATCTCGGTCACCGTTTCGAAAGTCCCGGCGTTTCTCGCTGAAGTGGATGCGATCGTCGGTGAGCATTACCCGGATTTCGAAATCGTCTGGTTCGGGCATATCGGCGACGGCAACCTGCACCTGAACATCCTCAAGCCGGAGAACCTGAGCAAAGACGAGTTCTTTGCCAAGTGCGCAACGGTGAACAAGTGGGTATTCGAGATCGTCCAGAAGTACAACGGCTCGATCTCCGCCGAGCACGGCGTCGGCATGACCAAGCGTGACTACTTGCATTACAGCCGCTCGCCGGTGGAGATCGAATACATGAAAGCCGTCAAAGCGGTGTTCGACCCGAACGGCATCATGAACCCTGGCAAAATCTTCGCTGTGTAAGCGGTTCCCCATTACAACAAGCTTCTCAGGAGCGCTCATGAGCTATCAGCACAAATACGTCGACGGCACCAAGGTTCACTTTCCACTCGGTAAAGTCGTCTGCATCGGCCGCAACTACGCCGAGCACGCCAAGGAGCTGGATAACCCGGTACCGACCGAGCCCTTGCTGTTCATCAAGCCGGGCAGCTGCGTGGTCGGGATCGAGGGGGGCTTCAGCATTCCTCAGGACCGGGGTTCGGTGCATTACGAAGCCGAGATCGTCGTGCTGATCGGCAAGCCGCTGAGCAAGAACCCGAGTCGTGAAGAAGTCCTCGATGCGATCTCCGGCTTCGCCCCGGGCCTGGACCTGACGTTGCGCGACGTGCAGTCGAAGCTGAAAGAGAAAGGCCTGCCTTGGGAAATCGCCAAGTCCTTCGACGGCGCGGCGGTCATTGCGCCGTTCGTATCCGCTGACGCTTATCCCGATCTGACCGACATCGCCATCCGCCTGACCATCAACGGCGAAGTCCGCCAGGACGGTAACAGCAGTCACATGCTCAACCCGATCGTGCCGATGATCCAGCACATGGCCTCGCAGTTCTCGCTGCAGGCCGGTGACCTGATCATGACCGGCACGCCTGCCGGCGTAGGGCCGTTCACTGTTGGCGATGAGATCGTGCTGGAGCTGACCGGCCACAGCCGTTTTGAAAGCGACGTTCGCGGATGACACAGCGTAGAAGCCGTCTGCGTTTTCGTTGGTGGTGGCTGCTCGCTGCAGCACTGGTGATTTTGGCCGGTCTGTCTTATGCCTGGCACTGGGATGATCGCGGTCTGTTGTGGCTGCGCGAGCGCAACGTCACGCCAGCCGAGCGCGCGGCGGGCATCTGGCTGCCGGATTACAAGGTCGACATCGATGCCAAGCCGCTGGCCGGCATGGAAAAGGATGAGGCCTCGGACTTGTCTTACGACCCGACGACCAAAACGCTGTATTCGGTGATGGGCAAAAACCCGTTCCTTTCCGAGATCACGCTGACCGGCGACGTCATTCGCAAAATTCCGCTTGAGGGCTGGGGCAATCCCGAGGGTGTAGCCGTTCTGGGCGACGGCCTGATTGCTATTGTCGATGAGCGCCAGCACCTGATGACTATTGTTCACGTCACGCCTGACACCAAAACCCTGAACATCGCCGACTTCCCCAAGTACGATCTCGGTCCGTCGAAGGACCAGAACAAAGCCTTTGAAGGCATCGCCTGGGACCCGCGCGACCAGCAGTTTCTGTTCGGGGAAGAACGTCCGCCAGCGCTGTACAGCTGGAAGGCCGATGGCAGCAGCGAGGTAAAAGGCGAGAAGCGCAAGCTGATCAACGACAACCTCATCGTGCGCAATCTGTCGTCCCTGTATGCGGACCAGAAGACCGGGCATTTGCTGGTGTTGTCTGCTGAATCGCACATGCTGCTGGAATTGGACGGCAAGGGTAATCAGGTCAGCTTCATGACGCTGCTGAGCGGTTTCAATGGGCTGAGCCAGACCATTCCACGCGCCGAAGGGGTGGCGATGGACGAGAACGGCACCATTTACATGGTCAGCGAGCCCAACCTGTTTTACACCTTCAAGCGGCAGTGAGCCTCGGCCGGCTTCGCCTGGAACGTCATTCGGGGCTCGTCATGGCCCCGAAAAATCCAAACGAGAGGTCACATCGCTTTCAGTTTGGCTTCAGAATACGGTGCTATTAAAGTCGCCCCACTGAAGTCGAGCCCCCTGCATGCGTCGTGTGTCCCCGTTCCAGAGCGTCGTGCTCACGTTACTTGTCCTGTTGATTTTGACCGCGTCGTTTTTCGTGGCGCGCGAGTACCGGGTCATCGAGCGGCTCTGGTTCAACTGGTACGTGTTCTGGCAATCCAGCGATGCGCAAGCGCTGGGCCTCGACGCCTATGAGGTCGAGATTGAGGCGCGGGCCATCGACGGCCTGGAGGCTAATGTCTCGGCGCTCAGCTTTGATCCGCAGCGCAAGACTCTCTTCACTGTGACGAACAAAAACCCCGAGCTGGTCGAGTTGAGCCTGGAAGGGCGGATTCTCAGACGAATTCCCCTGACTGGGTTCGGGGACGCCGAAGCGGTCGAGTACATCAGCCCCGGGATTTACGTCATCAGCGACGAGCACAGTCAGCGGCTGATCAAGGTTCATGTGGATGACGACACGACATTCCTCGACGCGGCCGATGCCGAGCAGTTGACCCTGGGCATCGACGCCGGCGGCAACAACGGCTTCGAAGGCCTGGCCTACGATAATCAGGGCCGTAGGCTGTTCGTCGCCAAAGAGCGGCGGCCAGTGCAGATCATCGAAGTGCGCGGCTTTCCTGACGCCGGCACCCATTCCCCGAATATTCTGGAAGTGACGTCCAGCAAGCAGCGGGATGCAGGCCTGTTTGTGCGCGACCTTTCCAGCCTGCAATTCGATGAACGCAGCGGGCATCTGCTGGCGCTGTCGGATGAGTCGCGGCAGATTCTCGAACTGGACACTGAAGGGAAACCCGTCGCCAACGTGTCGCTGACCAAAGGCAGCATGGGCCTGAGCAAAAGCGTGCCCCAGGCCGAAGGCATTGCCATGGGGGACGACGGCACGTTGTACGTCGTGAGCGAGCCGAACCTGTTCTATGTGTTCAAGAAGCGCTGAGGGCAAGGCATCCCCGCTAGGATTTGCTTTGCCCCGCAACCATTAGCGCTTGAGGGTTTTCACGCCTTCTTGAGTGCCCAGCAGCAGCAGATCCGCCGGGCGCGCGGCGAACAGGCCGTTGGTGACGACGCCGACGATGTTGTTGATCTGCGCTTCCACTTCCACCGGGTTGGTGATGTTCATGTTGTGCACATCGAGGATGATGTTGCCGTTGTCCGTCAGCACACCGTCGCGGTAAACCGGGTCGCCGCCCAGCTTCACCAGTTCCCGGGCCACGTGGCTGCGGGCCATCGGGATCACTTCGACAGGCAAAGGAAACGCGCCCAGCACCGGCACCAGCTTGCTGGCGTCAGCGATGCAGATGAAGGTTTTGGCGACGGCGGCCACGATTTTCTCGCGGGTCAGGGCAGCACCGCCGCCTTTGATCAGGTTCAGGTGTTCGTCGCTTTCATCGGCGCCGTCGACGTAAAACTCCAGATCGCTGACCGTGTTCAGTTCATACACCGGAATCCCGTGACCCTTGAGGCGTGCGGCCGTCGCGTCAGAGCTTGCGACTGCGCCGTCGAACGCGCCTTTGTGCAGGGCCAGTGCGTCGATGAAGCAATTGGCGGTAGAGCCCGTGCCCACGCCCACAACGCTTTTGTCGTCGAGTTTCGGAAGGATGAAATCGACGGCGGCCTGGGCAACGGCCTGTTTGAGTTGATCCTGGGTCATGCGAGGTGGGCTCCGGTTACAGGGAATAGCGATAGGTCCGAGGGCCGGCAGTATAACGACATGCCGTGGCCAAAGCCTGAGTCTTGATATGGTCGTGCGCCGGGACGAGGGGTAGACTTCCGGGTCTTGCCCCTTCGCCAGCGATTCTTCTCCGATGCTCGAGCACTACGTCAAAAAGATCCTCAACTCCCGCGTGTACGACGTTGCTGTGGAAACCCCGCTGCACGCCGCGCGCCAACTGTCCCAGCGCCTGGGGAATAACGTCCTGCTCAAGCGCGAAGACTTGCAGCCGGTGTACTCCTTCAAGATTCGCGGCGCGTACAACAAGCTGGCGCAGCTGAGTCCGGAAGAACTGGCGCGGGGCGTGGTGACAGCGTCGGCGGGTAATCACGCGCAGGGTCTGGCGCTGGCGGCGAAGACGCTGAACGTCGCGGCAACCATCGTCATGCCGAAGACCACGCCGGAGATCAAGGTCGAGGGCGTTCGCTCCCGTGGCGGAAAAGTCGTACTGCACGGCGACTCGTTTCCTGAAGCGCTGGCGTATTCGCTGAAACTGGTCGAGGAACATGGCTACGTCTATGTCCACCCGTATGACGACCCCGACACCATTGCCGGGCAAGGCACCGTGGCGATGGAAATCCTGCGTCAGCATCAGGGGCCACTGGACGCGATCTTCGTCCCAGTGGGCGGTGGCGGGTTGATTGCCGGCATCGCGGCCTACGTGAAATACCTGCGCCCGGAGATCAAGGTGATCGGCGTCGAGCCGGACGATTCCAACTGCCTGCAACAGGCCATGGCCTACGGCGAGCGCGTGGTGCTTCAGCAGGTCGGGCTGTTTGCCGATGGCGTCGCGGTGGCGCAGATCGGTCAGTACACCTTCGACATCTGCAAGGACTACGTCGACGAAGTCATCACCGTCAGCACCGATGAAATCTGCGCGGCGATCAAGGACATCTACGACGACACCCGCTCGATCACCGAGCCCGCTGGCGCACTGGGCGTGGCCGGGATCAAAAAGTACACCGAACAGTACGAAGTCACCGGGCAGACGTTTGTCGCCATCGACTCCGGCGCCAACGTCAACTTCGACCGCCTGCGCCACGTCGCCGAACGGGCCGAACTGGGCGAAGGCCGCGAAGCGATCATCGCCGTGACCATCCCGGAACAGCCGGGCAGCTTCAAAGCCTTCTGCGCAGCCATCGGCAAGCGGCAGATCACCGAATTCAACTACCGCTACCACACCGACCGCGAGGCGCACATCTTCGTCGGCGTGCAGACCCACCCGGACACCGACCCGCGCAAGGCCCTGATCGCGAGCCTCACGGAACAGGGTTTTCCGGTGCTGGACCTGACCGACAACGAACTGGCCAAGCTGCACCTGCGGCACATGGTGGGCGGGCATTCGGAACGGGTCAGCGATGAGGTGGTGCTGCGCTTTGAATTCCCGGAGCGGCCGGGTGCGCTGTTCAACTTCCTGAACAAGCTGGGCGGGAAGTGGAATATCTCGATGTTCCACTACCGCAACCATGGCGCGGCAGATGGGCGTGTGGTCGCCGGGTTGGTGGTGCCGGAGGACGAACGGCATCTGGTGCCGCAGGCGCTGGCGGAAATCGGTTATCCGTATTGGGACGAGACCAAGAACCCGGCGTACAAGCTGTTTTTGGGATAACGGCAGCGGCATGCGACCGGCTGCTACGCTTCAAACACAGCCATACACAGGGACACGAACACAATGGAACACTTCGCTGCACTGAAAATCCTGCACGTCGCCAGCACGGTGCTGCTGTTCATCTGCGCGCTGGGGCTGGTCGTGTGGATCGTCCGTGGCCGTCGGGCCGGCGATGTGACCGTGCAGAACCGCGCCATGCAACGGCCGTGGGCATTCGTCTGGGTGCTGATGGGCGTATGCCTGCTAGCCCTGCCGATCAGCGGCTGGTGGCTGGTGCACTACGCTGGCTGGCCGCTGGGGCAGATCTGGCTGCTGGCGGCGAGTGTGCTGTATCTCTTCGGCGCCTTGAGCTGGGCCTGGCTGGCGGTGCGAGTCAATCGCCTGCGCCGGCCGGTCATCGTGGGTAACTCCCGCTTCACCCTGGCGCTGGCTATCTTCAGCGTCGTCTGCTTCGTGGCGATTGCCGGTCTGATGGGCGCCAAACCGGTCTAAATTTCAGTCATCCAAACGGACGCCAGCGCAGATGTTCCCGCCGATAAAGAACGGTGGGAGCCGTCCCGCCGCTACGCGCCGCGCTGTCACGCAGCAAACAGGGTGCACGACTCCTCTCCTGTGGTGATGCTAATACCTTGGAAAGCGAAGAGCGGCTGCCCCGTCAGGGGCAGCCGCTTTTTGCTTTGCTAGGATTCAGGTGCGCGGGACAGAGGCCGGTACTCACATTGGTGTGACAGCACCCGCGTGGGAGAGTGGCCCGCACGGTATCGGCGTGGAGTCCTTGTCGGCACGGCTAGCCGTGACCACGTATGAGAGAGTGAACCCTTTCGCCACCGTGTGCCCCGCGCGCCCATCATCCTGCGAGGAAATAGCATGGCGCGCAAGCAATCCAGGCAGCGTTTTGAACTGGTCCATCCGCATTGTGCCGGTATCGATATTGGCAGCCGCGAGCATTGGGTCGCCGTTGATCGTGACCACGAGCAACCGGTACGCAGCTTCTCCACCTTCACCGACGACCTCATCAAGTTGGCCGACTGGCTTGAAGGTCTGAAGATCGAGGTCGTGGCCATGGAAGCCACTGGCGTCTACTGGATTCCACTGTTTGAGCTTCTTGATGCGCGAGGCTTCAAGGTCTATCTGGTCAACTCACGCGCAACGCGGCAGATTTCCGGTCGTAAATCCGATGTCCTCGATTGCCAGTGGATATGGCAACTGATGAGCCATGGCCTGCTGCGCGGAGCTTTTCGCCCTGACGATGCGATCTGTTCAATGCGGGCACTCATTCGCCAACGAGCCAGTAAAGTTCGCAGTCAGTCCCAAACATTGAACCGTATGCAAAAAGCGCTGAGCCAGATGAACATCCAGCTCGCCAACGTCATCAGCGATATTTCGGGCGTGACCGGCATGAAAATCCTTCGTGCAATCATTGCCGGCGAGCGCGATCCGTCTGTTCTGGCCGACCTGACTGATCGGCGGATCAAGGCCAGCAAAGAGACTGTAGCCCGCAGCCTCCACGGCAATTGGCGTCTGGAGCACCTGCATGCGCTCGAACAGGAAGTGCAATGCTATGACTTCTTTGAGCAGCAGATTGGCGCTTGCGACAAGGCCATTATGGGCGCGCTGAGTGAGCTGCCCGAGCGCGAGGAGGCCCCGCAACCCTCACGAAAAATCCTGCGTAGCCCTCACCGCTGCGCAGCAGATCAGGCGGCCCTGCATCAGTCGCTTTGGCGCGTCATGGGCGTTGATCTCACCGCCATACCGACCATCGGCGTCGATACGGCCATGGTCATTGCCGGTGAGATTGGACCGGATCTGTCCCGATTTCCCACGATGGAGCATTTCTGCTCCTGGCTGGGCGTGGCACCACCGACACGGATTTCGGGTGGCCGCCCACTGTCGGGTAAAAGTCAGAAAACCCTCAACAACGCAGCCCAGGCACTCAAGCAAGCGGCGTCCAACGCGCGAAATGACAAAAGCTTTATCGGCGCCAGCCACAGGGCCCGACTGGCGCGGATGGATACCAGTTGCGCCATCAAGGCCACGGCTCACCAACTTGCGCGCTTGATCTACGCCATGCTGACCAAGGGGCAGCCCTATGTTGAGCAGGGGATCGAAGCGTTTGAAGAACGGAGCAAGGAAAAGCAGTACCGGACCTTGCTGCGCAAGGCCCGGAAACTGGGGCTGGACTTGGTAAAGGCTTCTTGAATTGTGTAACGAAATCAGAGACATATTTTTTGTTTGATGAGAGCGAGCTTGCTCGCGAAGGCTTTCAACCGCGCAGTGAAATCACCGGCCAGCCGCGACGGGTGGCCTCGGCGCGCAGCTTTTCATCAGGATCGACCGCCACCGGGTTCACCACCTGCTCCAGCAATGGCAAATCGTTCATCGAGTCACTGTAAAACCAGCTGTCGTCCAGGTTGAAACCGTTCTCCTCGATCCAGCGGTTCAGGCGGGTCACTTTGCCCTCGCGGAAGCACGGTACGTCAGTGGTCCGCCCGGTGTAGCGGCCATCGACGATTTCGCACTCGGTCGCCAGCAGCGTGTCGATGCCCAGTCGGCCCACGATCGGCGCAGTGACGAAACGGTTGGTCGCCGTGATCACTACCAGTTTGTCGCCAGCGTCGCGGTGCTTGGCGATGAGGGCCATGGCCTTTGGCAGGATCAGGGGCTCGACGCAATCGCGCATGAATTCCCGGTGCCATTCGTCGAGCTGCGCCATGTCGGTGCGCCCCAGAATCTCCAGGCTGAAATTCAGGTAGTCGGTCAGGTTCAGCGTGCCGGCCAGGTAGTCCTGATAAAAAGCATCGTTGCGTGCCTTGTAGGCCGCGCCGTCCAGGATGCCGCGTTCGCACAGGTAATCGCCCCAGGCGTGGTCGCTGTCGCCGCCGAGAAGGGTGTTGTCGAGGTCGAAGAGGGCCAGGCGCATGAGCTTTACTCGCTGAAATATCAGAAAAAAGAGCACAAGAATACGAGGTTTGCTCGAGAGATCGCATCTATTAATGCAGTTGTCACGATAAGCTGTCGCAGCCTCGTTGCTGCCTTCACGATCTTTGTGGAACAATGCGGCGACATGCGTTTGCGAGGTTGTAGCCGTGATCGACCCCGATGGTTTTCGCCCTAATGTCGGGATAATTCTGACAAATGATGCTGGTCAGGTCTTATGGGCTCGGCGCATCAATCAAGACGCCTGGCAGTTTCCGCAGGGGGGTATCAACCCTCAAGAGACGCCGGAAGACGCGCTTTACCGTGAATTGAATGAAGAAGTCGGGCTGGAACGGCATGATGTTGAAATTCTTGCCTGCACCCGGGGTTGGTTGCGCTATCGTCTGCCGCAACGATTGGTCCGTACCCACAGCCAGCCGCTGTGCATCGGCCAGAAGCAAAAATGGTTTCTCCTGCGCCTGATCTCCAACGAGCAGCGGGTGCGGATGGATTTGACCGGCAAACCGGAGTTCGATGGCTGGCGTTGGGTCAGTTATTGGTACCCGTTGGGCCAAGTGGTGACATTCAAGCGCGAGGTATATCGCCGCGCACTCAAAGAGCTTGCCCCGCGCCTGTTGGCGCGCGACTGACACGGAGTTCGACCCCGAGCCATGCTCAATACGCTGCGCAAGATCGTCCAGGAAGTTAACTCCGCCAAGGATCTCAAGGCGGCGTTGGGCATTATTGTGTTACGCGTCAAAGAGGCCATGAGCAGCCAGGTCTGTTCGGTCTATCTGCTCGACCCTGAAGCCAACCGCTTTGTACTGATGGCGACCGAAGGCCTGAACAAGCGCTCTATCGGCAAGGTGAGCATGGCCCCGAACGAAGGCCTCGTGGGGCTGGTTGGTACACGTGAAGAACCACTGAACCTCGAAAACGCCGCCGATCACCCTCGCTATCGCTACTTTGCTGAAACCGGTGAAGAGCGTTACGCGTCGTTCCTCGGCGCGCCGATCATCCACCACCGCAGGGTAGTGGGCGTATTGGTTATCCAGCAAAAGGAGCGCCGTCAGTTCGACGAGGGCGAAGAAGCCTTCCTCGTGACGATGAGCGCGCAACTCGCAGGCGTTATCGCCCATGCGGAAGCCACCGGCTCCATTCGCGGGCTGGGTCGGCAGGGCAAGGGCATCCAGGAAGCCCGATTCGTCGGCGTGCCGGGTTCGCCGGGCGCTGCGGTCGGTACTGCACTGGTCATGCTGCCGCCGGCTGACCTGGAAGTTGTGCCGGACAAGACCGTCTCTGATATCACCGCTGAACTCAAGTTGTTCCAGACCGCGCTTGAAGGCGTTCGCAATGACATGCGCACCCTTTCGGCGAAGTTGGCGACACAGTTGCGCCCAGAAGAACGCGCGTTGTTCGATGTATATCTGATGATGCTCGACGATGCGTCGCTGGGCAGTGAAGTCACCAACGTCATCAAGACCGGCCAGTGGGCCCAGGGCGCTTTGCGCTCGGTGGTCAACGAGCACGTCAAACGCTTCGAGCTGATGGACGACGCCTACCTGCGCGAACGTGCATCGGACGTCAAAGACCTCGGTCGCCGCCTGCTTGCCTACCTTCAGGAAGCGCGCCAGCAAACACTGGTCTATCCCGACAACACCATTCTGGTCAGCGAAGAGCTGTCGCCGGCCATGCTCGGCGAGGTGCCGGAAGGCAAGTTGGTGGGCCTGATTTCAGTGCTCGGCTCGGGTAACTCCCACGTCGCCATTCTGGCCCGGGCCATGGGCATTCCCACGGTCATGGGCGTGGTGGACCTGCCGTACTCGAAAGTCGACGGCATCCAGCTGATCGTCGACGGCTACCACGGCGAGGTTTTCACCAACCCCTCCGAGATCCTGATCAAGCAGTACTCCGTCGTCGTCGAGGAGGAGCGTCAGCTCTCTCAAGGCCTCGACGCGCTGCGTGAATTGCCCTGCGTGACCCTCGACGGTCACCGCATGCCGCTGTGGGTCAACACCGGTTTGCTGGCGGACGTGGCCCGCGCGCAACAGCGGGGCGCGGAAGGCGTTGGCCTGTACCGCACCGAAGTGCCGTTCATGATTCAGCAGCGTTTCCCGAGCGAGAAGGAGCAGCTCGCCATCTACCGTGAGCAATTGGCGGCGTTCCACCCATTGCCGGTGACGATGCGAACCCTGGACATCGGCGGCGACAAGTCGCTGTCGTACTTCCCGATCAAGGAAGACAACCCGTTCCTCGGCTGGCGCGGCATCCGCGTGACGCTGGATCATCCTGAAATCTTCCTCGTGCAGACCCGCGCCATGCTCAAGGCCAGCGAAGGCCTGAACAACCTGCGGATTCTGCTGCCGATGATCTCCGGCACCCACGAGACCGAAGAGGCGCTGCACCTCATTCACCGGGCGTGGGGCGAAGTACGTGATGAAGGCACCGATGTGCCGATGCCACCGGTGGGCGTGATGATTGAAGTACCGGCAGCGGTCTACCAGACCCGTGAGCTGGCGCGTCAGGTGGATTTCCTGTCTGTTGGTTCGAACGATCTGACTCAATATCTGCTGGCGGTCGACCGTAACAACCCGCGCGTGGCGGATTTGTACGATTACCTCCATCCGGCGGTGCTTCAGGCTCTGCAGAGCGTTGTGCGTGATGCCCACGCCGAAGGCAAGCCGGTGAGCATCTGCGGCGAGATGGCCGGTGATCCTGCGGCGGCGGTGCTGCTGATGGCGATGGGTTTCGACAGCCTGTCGATGAACGCCACCAACTTGCCGAAAGTGAAATGGATGCTGCGTCAGATCAACCTGAGCATGGCCAAGGATCTGCTGGCCCAGCTGATGAAGAACGACAACCCGCAGGTCATCAGCAGCTCGTTGCAACTGGCGTTGAGAAATCTGGGCCTGTCGCGGATGATCAATCCGGGGTCTGTGAAAGGGCATTGAGGTCTGGCAGCTGCGCTGCTCCT
This sequence comes from Pseudomonas sp. GL_135, assembly GCF_057834665.1. Taxonomy (NCBI): domain Bacteria; kingdom Pseudomonadati; phylum Pseudomonadota; class Gammaproteobacteria; order Pseudomonadales; family Pseudomonadaceae; genus Pseudomonas; species Pseudomonas sp. GL_135. Next base: position 5,237,765 of record NZ_CM174408.1, on the reverse strand, counting down.
GGTGGGACAGGCTTCAGCGGGGAAGAGCCGGCTTGAACACCCTAAGATGTTGGGCGTGACACAGGACGCTTTCCCGGCTAAAGCCGGTCCTACTAAAACCTTGATGCAGGCTAAACCTGCAGGTCCACTTCTCCCAATCTCCCGCCATACGGCCCAAAGCTGCGCTCGATAAGTCGCCGGCTGCCATCCGCATTAACCAGCAACACCGTGCTCGCTCGCGTGCCGTAATTGGGGCTGGCGATGAACACGCTCGACAGCAGCTTCTCCGTCGCAAGCCCAACGCCGGTGCTTGGCAGTTCAGCGTCTGGCGCAGGCGCGTGATCGATGAGAAAGCCAAACAGCGCTTCGGGATCAGGATTGTCCAAATGATCAGACAGGGCAGCCTTGGCTTTAACCAGCTTGGGCCACGGCGTGTCGAGTCCGGCGTTGGACACTCCGTAGATGCCTGCTTCCAGTCGGCGGGGTGTCGGATCGTTCCCGTTGAGGAAGTGCAACTGCTCACGATCACCTACCAGCACGTTGAATCCGCCGTACTCCGCCGAACGCGCGGCGACACCACGCAAGTACTCGTCAATCGCAACTTCATTGTTTAAAAAACCGGCGACCAATTCCCCCCGCGAACGACGGCCTGGCGGCTTGCCTGGCTCGCGGATGTTGGTGAGCGCTGCGAATCGTCCGTCAGCATTGATCCCCAGCCACGTTCCACCCGCTTCAAGATCGCGTCCGGCATAGATCTGTGGCGCTTCTTCCCACTGCGCGAGCGGCAGAGTAGGGCGCGCGTAGAACTCGTCGCGATTGGCCGCCAGAATCAACGGCTGCGCGTGCGTCGGCCGCCAGGCGAAGACGATAAGGCACATGGATGACTCCTTTTTTCGCCACTTTACCCACCCCGCACGCCGACATCCATCGCACGCTGCTAGAGCGGATCGGCGCGGTCCGGTAACATGCCACACTCTGTTTTGAGAGATGCCCCACCAAGCTGTGGTGACATCATCGGCTCGCGGGTTTCCCTTCGCAGTCGCCTTACACCAGATTTCATGATTATTGGGTGGCATGACCTGCTGCCGCCGCCGCATAGTTCTGCTTCGTCGCTCAATGAGCGCTTCTATTTCAAGGAGTCGCAATGCTGCCTTACCCGCAGATTGACCCGGTAGCCGTGGCCATCGGTCCGCTGCAAATTCACTGGTACGGCCTGATGTATCTGGTCGGTATCGGCAGTGCCTGGTACCTGGCATCCCGTCGCCTGAATCGCTTCGACCCGACGTGGACCAAGGAAAAACTCTCGGACATGATTTTCTGGGTCGCCATGGGCGTCATTGTCGGTGGGCGTCTTGGTTACGTGCTGTTCTACGATCTGCCCAATTACATCGCCAACCCGCTGCTGATCTTCGAAGTGTGGAAGGGCGGCATGGCTTTCCACGGCGGCTTCATCGGCGTGATGATCGCGACGTACTGGTTCGGCAAGCGCAACGGCAAGTCGTTCTTCCAGCTCATGGACTTCATCGCGCCACTGGTGCCGATTGGTCTGGGCGCCGGGCGCATCGGCAACTTCATCAATGCCGAACTGTGGGGTAAACCGACTGATCTGCCCTGGGCCATGGTGTTCCCGCCTTACAGCGATCCTGCGCAGCTGGCGCGCCACCCGTCCCAGCTCTACCAGTTCGCGCTGGAAGGCGTGGCCTTGTTCGTCATTCTCTATTTTTATTCCCGCAAGCCGCGTCCGACCATGGCCGTGTCCGGCATGTTCGCGTTGTTCTACGGCATCTTCCGCTTTGTGGTGGAGTTCGTTCGGGTACCGGACGCGCAACTGGGTTATCTGGCCTGGGGCTGGGTCACCATGGGGCAGATTCTCAGCCTGCCGATGATCATCGGCGGTCTGGTGCTGATCTGGCTTGCCTATCACCGCGCGCCCGCTGCCAACAACGCTGCGGCGTAACGCGCAGGGTACATTTGCTGAACGCCGGGCCTGAAGGGCTCGGCGGATTCACCGAAACAGAGGACCTCTGGTCATGAAGCAATACCTTGAGCTGCTGCAGGACGTCATCAATAACGGAACCCGCAAGGGCGACCGCACCGGGACCGGCACCACTGCCGTGTTCGGTCGGCAGATTCGCCATAACCTGGCCGATGGCTTCCCGCTGCTGACCACCAAGAAGCTGCACTTCAAGAGCATCGCCAATGAGCTGATCTGGATGCTCAGCGGCAACACCAACACCAAGTGGCTCAATGAAAACGGGGTGACCATCTGGGACGAGTGGGCCACCGAAGATGGCGACCTGGGCCCGGTGTACGGCGCGCAGTGGACCGGCTGGCCGACCAAGGACGGCGGCAAGATCAACCAGATCGACTACATGGTCGACTGCCTGAAGAACAACCCCAACAGCCGCCGCATCCTGTTCCATGGCTGGAATACCGAATACCTGCCGGACGAGAAGCTGTCGCCCCAGGAAAACGTCAAGGCCGGGCGCCAGGCCCTTGCGGTGTGCCATTTGCTGTACCAGGCCTTCGTGGCCGACGGCAAGCTGTCGATGCAGTTGTACATCCGCAGTTCCGACGTCTTCCTCGGCCTGCCGTACAACATCGCCGCGCTGGCGCTGCTGACCCACATGCTGGCTCAGCAATGCGACCTGATCCCCCACGAGATCATCGTCAGCCTGGGCGACACCCACGCTTACTCCAACCACGAAGAGCAAATCGCGACGCAGCTGACTCGCACGCCTCGACAGCTGCCGCAGCTGAACATCAAGCGTCGCCCGGAGAGCATCTACGATTACCGATTCGAAGATTTCGAGATCGTGGGTTATGACGCGGATCCGAGCATCAAGGCGCCCGTAGCGGTGTAATCCGGCTGCGCTCATGAGCGGAGGCTATTGATCAATCGGTAATCGATTGAAATCCTCTATCCGCTCAGTGCGCAGTGACAATGAGCTTAAACGCGTCGATTTCCCTATCGTTCTCCCCATCGGACAGACACAGGGCGACCTCAGCAGAAGTCGCCCGCCAGTATCCTTGGTGGAGAAACACGCATGAGCAACAAACTGACGACCGCTTTTGGCGCCCCCGTAGTCGATAACCAGAATATCCAGACCGCCGGCCCCCACGGCCCCGCGCTGCTGCAAGATGTCTGGTTCCTCGAGAAGCTCGCCCATTTCGATCGTGAGGTTATCCCGGAGCGTCGCATGCACGCCAAGGGTTCTGGCGCGTTTGGCACCTTCACCGTCACCCACGACATCACTCGCTACACCCGCGCAAAAATCTTTTCTGAAATCGGCAAGAGCACTGAAATGTTCGCCCGCTTCTCCACCGTCGCCGGCGAGCGCGGTGCGGCTGACGCCGAGCGGGATATTCGCGGTTTTGCGATGAAGTTCTACACCGAGGAAGGCAACTGGGACATGGTCGGCAATAACACGCCTGTGTTCTTCCTGCGTGACCCGATGAAGTTTCCTGACCTGAACCACGCCGTCAAACGCGACCCACGCACCGGCATGCGCAGTGCTGAAAACAACTGGGATTTCTGGACTCAACTGCCGGAAGCGCTGCACCAGGTGACTGTCGTGATGAGCGAGCGCGGCATCCCCCGCAGCTACCGCGAAATGCACGGTTTCGGCAGCCATACTTACAGCTTCCTCAACGCGCAGCACGAGCGGTTCTGGGTCAAATTCCACTTCGTCTCGCAACAAGGCATCGCCAACCTGAGCGACGCCGAAGCGCAGGAACTGGTCGGACGTGACCGTGAGTCCCATCACCGCGACCTGTACGAAAACATCGAGCAGGGCAACTTCCCGCGCTGGAAGCTGTTTGTGCAGATCATGCCGGAGAAAGAGGCGGGCTCGTATCCGATCAACCCGTTCGACCTGACCAAGGTCTGGCCGAAGGGCGATTATCCGCTGATCGAAGTGGGTGTGGTCGAGCTGAACCGCAATCCGGAGAACAACTTTGCGGACGTCGAGCAGGCGGCATTTGCGCCTTCCAACGTGGTGCCCGGCATCAGCTTTTCGCCTGACAAGATGCTTCAGGGTCGACTTTTTTCCTACGGCGATGCGCAGCGCTACCGCCTGACCGTCAACCACCACCAGATCCCGGTGAACTCGCCACGGGCGGCACTGCACGTGAACAGCTACCACCGCGACGGCCTGATGCGCGTCGACGGCAACCGTGGGGGCATGACCTCTTACGAGCCGAACACCAAGGGCGCGTTTCAGGAACAGCCGGATTTCAGAGAACCGCCGTTGTCCATCGAAGGCGCGGCCGCTCACTGGAACCACCGCGTGGATGGCGACTACTACTCACAGCCAGGCAACCTGTTCCGGCTGATGAACGCCCGGGAGAAACAGTCGCTGTTCGACAACACCGCCCGCTCGCTGCGTGGCGTGTCGGCGCCGATTATCCAGCTGCACATCGAACACTGCTCGATGGCTGACCCTGAGTACGGGATTGGTGTGGCGGCGGCGGTTGAGCGTATTCACAACGCCTGATCATCTCTGAACGCAAAGCCCCGGCTGATGAGCCCGGGGCTTTTTTATGGGTGCGGTTTGATGCGGTTGTACGCTGGGTTTGAGCCATGGCACGGATCTGCGTCGTACACATTTCCGTAGGAGCCGGCTTGCTGGCGAACGCAATTGGCCTCAAGCGGGGATGTCGACTGACACAATCGGTTCGCCAGCAAGCCGGCCCCTACAGATTCGCGTTAGCCGTAGCATCCAAAAGCGATCGGGATGGCTATAGGCGTCTGGCCGTCCTTCGCTGCTCATCAATGCCCGTGGCTGCGGCCTACGTGGGAGTGTTCGACGTCCGCTGCCACGACACTCCCGCTGATTTCCAGTCGATCAAGTATGCCGCAGTGATCCGGCGCGCCTTCGCTGCAGCGTTGGCGCAGGTCTACCAATTGCTCCTGCAGCGCTTGCAGGCTCGCGACGCGGGCGTTCACGTGCTGGATGTGTTCGTCGATCAGCGCGTTGACGTTCTCGCACTGGTCCCGGGGACTGTCGCGCAGTGCGAGCAGGCTGCGAATCTCGTCCAGCGTCATGTCCAGGCTGCGGCAATTGCGGATGAAAGTCAGGCGCTCGACGTGCTCTTGGGTGTACAGCCGATAGTTACCGTCGCTGCGCGCAGGCTCGCTCAGCAGGCCCTCGCGCTCGTAATAGCGGATGGTTTCCACCGGGCAGTCCGTTAGTTTTGCCAGTTCGCCGATTTTAAATAAAGGGTTCATGCGCAAGACCTCGATAGGACACTTGACCCTATAGTGGCTACAGGGTGTTCACTTGGCAACACGCACACTTAGAGACTCAACCCATGAGTGACTCTGTACACACACCTTCCCCGCACAAGCCTGGCCACGACTCGCACAACCATGCCGAGCACGAGCACGCTGGCTATGACCATTCCGCCCATGACCACGCCGATCACGATCATGCCGGTCACGACCACGGGCAGTCCAAACTCACGCCCGTGCAGAAACACGACCATGCCGCCCATGCCTGCTGCTCCCATGACAGCGCACCGGCCGTCGTGACCATTGATGGCGCGTCAGACGCTGAGGGTCAGCTCAGCAGCTTCCGTATCGAAGCCATGGACTGCCCCACTGAGCAGACGCTGATCCAGAATAAGCTCGGCAAGATGAAGGGCATTCAGAAGCTTGAATTCAACCTGATCAACCGCGTGCTGGGTGTGTGGCATGAGCTGCCGTCCACCGATCCCATTCGCGACGCCATTGGCTCGCTGGGTATGCAGGCGGACCTGATCGAGGAGGGCGCCGACAAGGAAACCGCGTCGCTGCCGCCTGCGAACAAACCGTGGTGGCCGCTGGCGCTGTCGGGTGTCGCTGCGTTGTCTGCGGAGGTCATCCATTTCACCAACGCCGCGCCAACGTGGGTGGTCGCCATCGTTGCGCTGATCGCCATTTTCAGCGGCGGCCTGACCACGTACAAGAAGGGCTGGATCGCCCTGAAAAACTTCAATCTGAATATCAACGCGCTGATGAGCATTGCGGTCACCGGTGCGGTGCTGATCGGGCAGTGGCCGGAAGCGGCGATGGTGATGTTTCTGTTCACTGTTGCCGAGCTGATTGAAGCCAAGTCCCTGGACCGTGCCCGCAACGCCATCGGCGGCCTGATGCAGCTGACGCCGGAAACCGCCACCGTGCAGCAGAACGGCGAGTGGCTCGAGCTTGAGGTCAAGGATATTGCGTTGGGCAGCGTCGTCCGGGTCAAACCGGGCGAGCGCATCGGGCTGGACGGTGAAGTGGTTGCCGGCCAGTCGAGCATCGATCAGGCGCCGATTACCGGTGAAAGCCTGCCGGTCGAGAAAACCGTCGGCGACAAGGTTTTTGCCGGCACCATCAATCAGGCCGGTTCGCTGGAATACAAAGTGACCGCCGCCGCCAACAACTCGACGCTGGCGCGGATCATCCATGCTGTCGAGGCGGCCCAAGGTGCGCGCGCGCCGACCCAGCGATTCGTTGACAGCTTTTCAAAAATCTACACACCTGCGGTGTTCGCACTGGCGCTGGCGATCGCGATCATTCCGCCCCTGTTCATGGGCGCGGTTTGGTTCGACTGGATCTATCGCGCGCTGGTGCTGCTGGTGGTTGCGTGCCCGTGTGCGCTGGTGATTTCCACGCCGGTGACGATCGTCAGCGGCCTGGCGGCGGCGGCGCGCAAAGGCATCCTGATCAAGGGCGGCGTGTACCTGGAGATGGGGCACAAGCTCGATTACCTTGCCCTCGACAAGACCGGCACCATCACCCACGGCAAGCCGGTGCAGACCGATTACGTGTTGCTCGATACGTCATTGGGCGAGCAAGCGCTGGCGATCTCGGCGAGCCTGGCCGGTCGCTCGGATCACCCGGTGTCTCAAGCCATTGCCAAGGCCGCGCTGGAAGGTACCCGGCTGCCGGTTGAAACATTCGAAGCCCTTGCGGGGCTTGGCGTGAAGGGCGAAGTGCAAGGGCGTTTGTACCACTTGGGCAACCACCGTCTGGTGCATGACGCCGGTTATTGCTCGGCGGAACTGGAAGCGCAACTTGAAGCCCTGGAAAGCCAGGGCAAAACCGTGGTGCTGTTGTTCGACGCCTCCGGGCCGTTGGCGTTGTTTGCGGTGGCCGATACCGTCAAGGACAGCAGCCGTGAGGCCATCGAGCAACTGCATGCGCTGGGCGTGAAGACGATGATGCTGACGGGTGACAACCCGCACACTGCCAAGGCCATTGCCGCTCAGGTGGGCATCGATCAGGCTCAGGGGAATCTGATGCCGACCGACAAGCTGCAAGCCATTGAAGCCCTGTACGCGCAGGGCCACAGGGTGGGCATGGTCGGCGACGGCATCAACGATGCGCCGGCGCTGGCCCGGGCGGAGATCGGTTTTGCCATGGCGGCAGCGGGCACGGACACCGCCATCGAAACCGCCGACGTGGCGCTGATGGACGACGACCTGCGCAAGATCCCGACCTTTATTCGTCTGTCGCGGGACACCGCAGCAGTGCTCAAGCAGAACATCGCGCTGGCGCTGGTGATCAAGCTGATCTTTCTGGCGGTGACCTTCGCCGGTATGGCGACCATGTGGATGGCGGTGTTCGCCGACATGGGCGTGAGTCTGTTGGTGGTGTTTAACGGGTTGCGGTTGTTGAAGAAGTAACGCTGACGATCAGGAAACTGACGGCGCTCAGACGGGCCTCTTCCCGGCTAAAGCCGGTCCTGCTCACGCCGCGTGCGCATTCAGTGGGACCGGCTTTAGCCGGGAAAGCGTCAGGTGCAATGCCGCAAAACTGATGGCGCTCAAACCGGCCTCTTCCCGGCTGAAGCCGGTCCCACCATGAGAATCATAAACCCGAGGTTACTTCCCGTACGTCTCCCGCCCCCATGCGATCATTTCTTCCAACAGCCCTTTCAGCACCACCTGCGTCGGCTCGGCCAGATCGGGGCGATAGTGGAAGGGCACGAACTCGTCCATGTACGTGCTCTGCGCCAGTTCCAGTTGCACGGCGTGGATATGGTTGGCCGGGTCGCCGTAGTGGCGGGTGATGTGGCCGCCCTTGAAACGACCGTTGAGCACATGGCTGTAGTTCTTCGCCGCGGCGCAGGTTGAGTCCAGACGCTGGGCCAGCGCTTCATCACAACTCGCGCCATTGAACGTCCCGAGATTGAAGTCCGGCAGCCGACCGTCAAACAGATGCGGGATGTGTCCACGAATGGAATGCGCATCGAACAGCAACGCATAACCGAACTCGGCGCGCAGGCGTTCGAGCTCGTTGCGCAGCGTGTCGTGGTACGGCGTCCAGATCTTCTCCAGATAAGTCGCGCGTTCTTCCTTGCTCGGCGCCAAACCCTCTTTGAACAACGGATCGCCCTCAAACAGCGTCGACGGGAACAACCCGGTGGTCGCGCCCGCGTACAGCGGCGTGTCGTCGGACGGGCGATTAAGGTCGATGACGAAGCGCGAATATTCCGCCGAGAGCACGCTTGCCCCCAGATCAGACGCAAAGTCATACAGACGCGGAATGTGCCAGTCGGTGTCCGGCAGGCTCACGGCCTCGTCCACCAGACCGTCACGCACGGCGGGCGTCAGGTGCAGTCCCGGGTGCGGCATGCTGATCAGCAGCGGTACGCGACCGCGAGTGAAACTCAAAACCTTGTCCACAGTTTTCCCCTGATTAGAGAGTGCGTTCCACGCCATGACGCACGACGCGTTTGTCCAGATCGCCGCCCAGCCAGTAGGCCAGGTCGGCAGGCCGTTCGATGTGCCAGGCAACGAAATCCGCCGTTTTGCCGACTTCCAGCGAACCATGGGTCTCGGCCATGCCCAGCGCTTGAGCCGCATGAACAGTGGCGCCAGCCAGGGCTTCTTCCGGCGTCATGCGGAACAGCGTGCAGGCCATATTGAGCATCAGCCGCAGCGACAGGCCCGGCGATGTGCCCGGATTGAGATCGGTGGAAATGGCGATCTTCACCCCGTGTTTGCGCAGGGCATCCATCGGCGGCAATTGAGTTTCACGCAGGAAATAGAACGCTCCCGGCAACAAGACGGCGACCGTGCCGGAGGCCGCCATCGCGATGGCATCTTCTTCGGTCATGAATTCCAAATGGTCTGCCGACAGCGCCTGATAGCGCGCCGCCAGACTCGAGCCGTGCAGCGAGGATAACTGCTCGGCGTGCAGCTTCACTGGCAGGCCCAGTTGGCCGGCGGTGATGAACACCTGCTCGACCTGGGCCGGCGAGAACGCCAGGTATTCGCAGAACGCATCGACCGCATCCACCAGATTCTCCGCCGCCAGCGCCGGCAGCATCTCGCTGCAGATATGGGCGATGTAGTCATCGGCGCGGTCTTTGTATTCCGGCGGCAGGGCGTGGGCGGCCAGGCATGTGCTGCGCACGGTGACCGGCAGGTTTTCACCCAGTTGGCGAATCACCCGCAGGATCTTGCGTTCGCTGGCGAGGTCCAGGCCGTAGCCGGATTTCATCTCGATCGTGGTCACGCCATCCCTGAGCAGGTGCAACAAGCGACGCTCGGCGCTGGCGTAGAGTTCTTCTTCACTGGCGGCGCGGGTGGCGCGCACGGTGCTGGCGATGCCGCCGCCGGCTGCGGCGATTTCCGCGTAGCTGACGCCCTGCAAGCGCTGCTCGAACTCACCGCTGCGGTTACCGCCGAACACGGTGTGGGTGTGGCAGTCAATCAGGCCCGGCGTCACCCATGCGCCGTTCAGGTCGACGCGCTTGACGTCGCCCTGATCCGGCAGCTCGTGGAGAGGACCGATCCAGACGATCTGTGCTGCATCGGTCACGATGGCGGCGTCCTCAATGATCGAGTACGTGCCGTTCGCCATGGTTGCTGCGTGACAGTGGTGCCAGAGCGTTTTCATCGATGCCTCCAAGAGTCCGGTTTTACAACCTGTTTCGGGTATCGCAAGCGTTAAGTGTGGGAGTGAGCTTGCTCACGAAGAGGCGAGTGTGTCCGCCAAATCTCCAACACCTGAACTTCAGTCTTCGCGAGCAAGCTCGCTCACACACAGACCATTCATGACAGCCCATTTATCAGCGGTTTGATGTTGCCTTCCTAAGGTTCTGCTTCGGCTTGACCCATACCCAGTACGCAACCACCAGCAACCCGATCCACACCGCCCCCACCACCAGCGCGGCCTGGCTGTCCGGGAAATAACCCAGCACGCCGAATACGAACACCATGAACAACGTGGCAACGATCGGCGCGACGGGCCAGAACGGCACCGGGAATTTCAGCTGGGCGACTTCTTCTGCGCTCATGGAGCGGCGCATGGCGATCTGCGTGACCAGAATCATCAGCCACACCCAGACCGTCGCGAAGGTTGCGATCGAAGCGATCAGCAGGAACACGTTTTCAGGAATCAGGTAATTCAGCACAACGCCGCAGAGCAGCGCGATGCCCATCACCAGCACCGTCATCCACGGCACGCCCTGGGCGGACAACTGAGCAAAACCCTTTGGCGCCTGACCTTGTATCGCCAGGCCGTACATCATGCGTCCGGCACCGAAAATGTCGCTGTTGATCGCCGAAACGGCTGCTGTGATCACCACGATGTTGAGGACGGTGGCCGCGGATGAAATCCCCAGGTGATCGAAGATCTGGACGAACGGGCTGCCCTGGCTGCCGATCTGCTGCCACGGGTACAGCGACATCAGGACGAACAACGTGAGCACGTAAAACAGCAGAATCCGCAGCGGCACCGCATTGATCGCGCGAGGAATCACGCGCTCCGGGTTGCGCGCTTCGCCGGCGGTGATGCCGATGATTTCGATACCGCCGAAGGCAAACATGACGACCGCCAGCGAGGCCACAAGACCACCTATGCCGTTGGGCATGAAGCCGCCGTAAGCCCACAGGTTGCTCACGCTGCTGACGCCGCCGCCCGAGACCGAGCCGATGCCGAACAGCATGATGCCGAAGCCTGCAAGGATCATCGCGATGATCGCGCCGACCTTGAGCAGCGACAGCCAGAACTCCGTTTCACCGAACACTTTGACGCTGCACAGGTTGAGCGCGCCGATCAGAAAGACGATGCCGAGCACCCAGATCCAGCGTGGCACATCCGGAAACCAGAAGCCCATGTAGATGCCGAACGCGGTGACGTCGGCCAGGCAGACGATGACCATCTCGAACGCATAGGTCCAGCCGAGGACAAACCCTGCAAGCGGACCGAGATACGTGGTGGCGTACTCGCCGAACGAACCGGACACCGGGTTGCGCACCGCCATCTCGCCGAGGGCGCGCATGACCATGTAAACCGCAGCGCCGGCGATGATGTACACCAGCAGAACGGCGGGGCCGGCCAGTTGGATGGCTGACGCGGAACCGTAGAACAACCCGGTGCCAATGGCCGAGCCCAGCGCCATGAAGCGAATGTGACGCGCGCTGAGCCCGCGTTTCAGATCTGTTGCGTTTTGCGATGTCATTTCACACGTTCCTAGTCTTACTTTTTGCTGCGAAATGAGCGGTTGCAGGGGGTAATCCCCCCCCCACTCATTTCAACGACAGGCCATCCTGGCCTGTCCCGATCAGAAGCTCGGCAGCAGGTCAGCAGAAACCAGGTCGCTCAGGCAGTTGGAAGCCAGCAGCTCGATGGCGGCCTCGATATCAGGGGCGAAGAAGCGGTCTTTCTCGTAGAACGGGACTTTGCCGCGCAGCGTGGTGCGGGCGATTTCCAGTTTTTCGGAGGTCTTCAGACCGTTGCGCAAGTCCAGACCCTGACACGCAGCCAGCCATTCTACAGCCAGCACGCCGCGAGTGTTCTCCGCCATTTCCCACAGACGCTTGCCGGCGGCCGGCGCCATCGACACGTGGTCTTCCTGGTTGGCGGAGGTTGGCAGGCTGTCGACGCTGTGCGGGTGGGACAGCGCCTTGTTTTCACTGGCCAGCGCCGCGGCCGTCACCTGGGCAATCATGAAGCCGGAATTCACGCCGCCGTTGGCCACCAGGAACGGCGGCAGTTGCGACATGTGCTTGTCCATCATCAGCGAGATGCGACGCTCGCTCAGCGAGCCGATTTCGGCGATGGCCAAGGCGATGTTGTCGGCCGCCATGGCGACCGGTTCGGCGTGGAAGTTGCCGCCGGAAATCACTTCGCCTTCGGCCGCGAACACCAGCGGGTTGTCCGACACCGCGTTGGATTCGATCGCCAGCACTTCGGCGGCCTGGCGCAGTTGGGTCAGGCAAGCGCCCATGACTTGGGGCTGGCAGCGCAGGGAGTAGGGGTCCTGAACCTTGTCGCAGTCGCGGTGAGAGTCGGAGACCTGACTGCCGTCGCCGAGCAGATCGCGATAGGCGGCAGCCGAGTCGATCTGGCCGCGCTGACCCCGTGCCGCATGAATGCGCGCGTCGAACGGCGCGCGGGAGCCAAGCACCGCCTCAACAGTCAGCGCGCCGCAGCTCAGGGCGCCGGCGAACAGGTCTTCGGCTTCGAACAGGCCGCGCAGCGCGTAGGCCGTCGACACTTGCGTACCGTTGAGCAGCGCCAAGCCCTCTTTGGCCGCCAGCGTCAGCGGCGTGAGCCCGGCAATCGCCAGTGCTTCCACGGCATTCAGCCATTCGCCCTTGTGGCGCGCCTTGCCTTCGCCCAGCAGCACCAGCGACATGTGCGCCAATGGCGCGAGGTCTCCGGATGCGCCGACCGAACCCTTGAGCGGGATGTGCGGGTAAACCTCGGCGTTAATCAGCGCGATCAGCGCGTCGATGACCTGACGACGAATCCCTGAAAAACCGCGGCTCAGGCTGTTGACCTTGAGCACCATGATCAGGCGCACCAGCTCATCGCTGATCGGCCCGCCAACGCCCGCAGCGTGAGACAGCACCAGCGAACGCTGCAGGTTCTCGAGGTCGGCGCTGGCGATGCGCGTCGACGCCAGCAGGCCGAAACCGGTGTTGATGCCGTAGGCGGTGCGGTTCTCCGCGAGGATCTGCTCGACGCAGGCCACGCTGTCTTCGATCTGCCGATTGGCGCTGGCGTCGAGGGTCAGCGTAACCGGCCGCTGATAAATCGCGCGCAACTGGGCGAGGCTCAATTGGCCGGGGATCAGATTCAGCGGGGTCGCCTGTTGGGTGTCGGTCACGATGCTGCTACTCCTGAATGAATATCGGTCGTCTGCGCTGAACCGGCTCCTGCCTGTCCTGCGCGGGGGGCGCTTGCGCTGCGACCGTTGTTGTCGGTGTCGGGGTGAGCCTGCGCCGCGTAATCGCGGCAGCGCTGGAATACGGTTTCCAATGATTCTTCGTTCTTCAGCAGGGTCACGCTGCTGGCGATGTCCGGGGCCAGCCAGCGGTCTTCGTCATAGGCCGGCACGCGCTCGCGCAGCAGACGCCACGCCGCTTCGGTGCCGACGCCAAAGCGCGGGCCCTTGAAAAACTCGAACGCCTGGGCGGCCAGTAAATACTCGATCGCGAGAATTTGCGTTACGTTCTCCAGCACCTTGTGCAGCTTCAAGGCGGCGCTGGTGCCCATGCTCAGATGATCCTCCTGCAGGCCGGACGTCACGTAGTTATCAATGACCGCCGGTTGTGCCAGCTGGCGGTTTTCCGCGCACAGCGAGGCGGCGACGTATTGGGTGATCATCATCCCGGAATTGACCCCAGGCTGGCTGACCAGAAACGCCGGAAGCCCGCTGACCGTCGGGTTGATCAACCGGTCCAGCCGTCGCTCGGCAATCGAGCCCAGTTCGGCCATGGCGATCGCCAGCAAGTCAGCGGCCATCGCCACGGACTGGCCGTGGGGGTTGGCTTGGGAAACCACGCGATACGCGTCGGGAGTGCCCAGCAGCAGCGGGTTGTCTGTGGCGGAGTTGAGCTCGATCTCGATCTGCCTTGTGGCGTGGGCCAACTGGTCGCGGGTGGCGCCGTGGACCTGCGGGATCGAGCGGATGCTCAAAGCGTCCTGGGTGCGGATACCCTGACTGTTGGCGAGCACTTCACTGCCTGCGAGCAGGCCGCGCAGGTTTTTGCCGACCTGCTGCATGCCGGGGTGTGGCTTGAGCGCGATGATGGCTTCGTCGAAAGCGTCGAGCTGGCCGCGCAGGCCCTCGAAGGTCATGGCGCTGATCACGTCAGCCCACTGCATCAGGCGATTCACGTCGGCAACGGCCAGACAACTGAGGCCGGTCATGCACGGCGTGCCGTTGACCAGACACAACCCGTCTTTAGCGCCCAGCTCCACCGGCGACAGGCCTTCTTCGCTGAGCGCCTGCAACGCCGACATCACCTGCCCGCGGTAACTGACCTGGCCCACGCCGAGCAGCGCGACGCCGATGTGCGCCATGTGGGTGAGATAACCCACCGAACCCTGGGACGGCACTTGTGGGGTGATGCGTCGATTGAGCAGGGCGAGCAAGGCCTCGACCACCTGACGATGAATCCCGGACTTGCCCTGGCTGTAGTTGATGATCGCGGCGCAGGTGATCGCGCGGGTCTGCTCGTCCGGTAACGCCGGGCCAACGCCGCAAGCATGGCTGAGCAGGGTATTGCGCGACAGTCGGCCCAGTTGCTCGCCCGCCAGCGACACATTGCACAAGGCGCCGAGGCCGGTGTTCACGCCATAGGCGCGTTCGCCGCTGGCAACGATGCGCTGCACAATCGCCTGGGCGTTGTCGATCCGCGCCCAGGCGGCTTCCGACAACGAAAGCGTCGCGCCATGACGGGCAACCGCGGTCACATCCCGCCAGCTGAGCGGGCCTTCGCCGATGATGATCTGTTCTGCTCGCGACATGACCACAGCGTCCTTAGAGAGTCGCCACGCGCCGCTGCACGAAACGATCAACGTAATCGTCGGCGGGCGAGTAGAGGATTTCCTTCGGCGTGCCAACCTGAATCAGCCGACCGTCCTTGAGAATCGCAATGCGGTTGCCGATGCGCACGGCTTCGTCGAGGTCGTGCGTGATGAACACGATGGTTTTCTTCAGGCTCGATTGCAGCTCCAGTAACTGGTCCTGCATCTCCGCGCGAATCAGCGGATCGAGTGCGCTGAACGCTTCATCCATCAGGATGATGTCAGTGTCAGCCGCCAATGCCCGGGCCAGACCGACGCGCTGGCGCATGCCGCCGGAAAGCTGATGCGGGTACTTTTTCTCGTAGCCCTTCAGCCCCACCGTGGTGATCCAGTGCTGCGCGCGCTCGGCGCATTGCGTTTTGCTCTCGCCGCGAATGGTCAGCCCGTAGGCGACATTGTCGATCACGGTCTTGTGCGGCAGCAGGCCGAAGCTCTGGAACACCATGCTGATCTTGTGCCGACGGAAGTTGCGCAGCGCTTCCATGTCGTAGGTCAGGATGTTCTCGCCATCGACCAGAATCTCGCCGCTGGTGGGGTCGATCAGACGATTGAAGTGGCGCACCAGGGTCGATTTGCCGGAGCCGGACAGGCCCATGATCACGAAAATCTCGCCGCTGGAGATGGACAGCGACAGGTCGTTCACGCCGACCACGCAGCCGGTCTGCGCCAGAACCTGATCCTTGCTCTGATTCTGCTGGACCATCGCCAGTGCATCCTTGGCGCGGTTGCCGAAGATTTTGTACACGTTCTTGACGACGATTTTGCCGTCCGGGCTCACCGCACTGTCTGGGCCGCCCGAGTTCGCTGGATTAATTATCTCGACGCTCATTTATTCGCCTCATGCCGTGGACGGCCGTAGGCCTGCGTAATGCGGTCGATCACGACCGCCAGAATGACAATGGCCAGGCCCGCTTCCAGGCCGCGTCCGACGTTGAGGGTCTGAATGCCGACCAGCACGTCTTCGCCCAGACCGCGGGCACCGATCATCGAGGCGATCACCACCATGGACAGCGCCATCATCGTGGTCTGGTTGATCCCGGCCATGATGCTCGGCAGGGCCAGCGGCAGTTGCACGCCGAACAGTTGCTGCCAGCGGTTGGCGCCGAAGGCGTTGATCGCTTCCATGACCTCGCCGTCGACCTGACGAATGCCCAGGTCGGTCAAACGAATCAGCGGCGGCGCGGCGTAGATGACGGTGGCGAAAATCGCCGGGACTTTGCCCAGACCAAACAGCATCAGCACCGGAATCAGGTACACGAAGCTGGGCATGGTCTGCATGATGTCCAGCAGCGGCATCAACACCGAACGCAGGCGATTGCTGCGCGCCGACAGAATGCCGAGCGGTATGCCGATGATCACCGAGATCAGCGTGGCGACCAGCATCAGCGCCAGGGTCTGCATCAGCTTGTCCCATAGGCCCACGGCACCGACCAGAAACAGCAGGCCGACGATGACCACCGTAGTGGTGATCTTGCGGGTCGCGTGCCAGGCGATCAGGCCGACGATGGCCAGCAACAGCCACCACGGCGCAACGCGCAGCAGGCCTTCGAGTTTGACGATGGCCCACAGCAGCGTGTCGGAGATGTGCCGGAACACGTCGCCGTAGTTGGTGACCAGCTTGTCGACCCAGTCATTGACCCAGTCGGCGATGGAGAACGTGAAGCTTTCGGGGAACATATCGTTATCTCATTCAAATACGGGGTGCAGGTAATGCCTGGTGTCGGTGGTTGGCGGCGAATCTGTGGGAGCGAGCTTGCTCGCGAAGTGCTTACATTCACCGCATCTCGACGCCTGATTAACCGCATTCGCGAGCAAGCGAAGGCCTACAGGTTCGGATGCCGCCAAATCCCACGGCACCCGGATCAAGGTCTTACAGCGAAGCGTCCACCTTCTTCGCCGCATCCTCGCTCACCCACTGATGCCACACTTCCGGGTGTTCCTTGAGGAAGATCTTCGCCAGCTTCGGCGACTCGATGCGCTCCTTGGTCATGCGCGCCAGGTTCTGGTTGAGCAGGTCGATCGGGATATTGACCTTTTCCATCACCGCCACCAGTTCAGGCGCCTGCTCGTGGAACGCCTTGGACAGGCCGACCTTGATCTCGATGGTCTTGTTCACGCCGGCTTTTTCTTCCAGACGCACCATGTCCACCTGGCCCATCAGCGGGGTCGGCGACCAGTAGTAGGCCAGGATCGGCTCGCCACGCTTGTAGCTGGACAGAATCGCCGCATCCAGCGCCGGGCCGGTGCCTGGGCGGAAGTTGGTGTATTTGCTTTCCAGGCCATAGCTTTTCAGCATCTCGCTGTTTTCCAGCTCGCAGGTCCAGCCGGCCGGGCAGTTATAGAAACGGCCTTTCTCCGGTTCTTCGGCGTCCTTGAACAGTGCTGAGTATTTGCCCAGATCGGCGATGGACTTCAGGTCCGGTGCCTTGGCTTCCAGCTTGCGCTTGGCGTCGCCTTCGATCACGTAACGCGGCACGTACCAGCCTTCCACCGCGCCCTTCACCGGCGAGCCGACACCCACCACTTTGCCGGCGGCTTCAGCCTTGTTCCACACTTCGCTGCGGCCTACCCACTCTTCAGCAAACACCTGAATGTCATTGGTGCCCAGGGCGTTTTCCATGGTGATGGAGTTGCCCGGCAGGCTGTCCGTTTCGCAGCCATAGCCCTTGTTCAGCACAACTTGCAGCACGTCGGTCAGCAGCATTGCGCTTTCCCAGTTCAGACCGGCGAATTTCACCGGCTTGCCGGACTCGCACCATCCGGCAGCCTGACTGGCGCCACTGGCGAGCACGCCCGCGGTGAGCAACGTGGATAGCAGGGCCTTTTTCGTGTTCATTGAGTGACGCTCCGGTCTTGTAGTGGATGACGGCAGTAGCGAAAACAGACGGCTTCCAGCCAAGGGGAGAGGCACTTGTCGGCCTCTTCCCGCTTCTCTCTCCAGCATGCCCCCTGCAACAGACGTGCATGACGAACGGTCAGTTCACCTCGACGTGCGCAGGAGCAACGGTGCCGCTTGCAGTAGACGCGTTTCGCTCCGTTGGCAGGATCAAACGATCGGCCACGTTGCCCGGCCACGTCTTCGCCGCCACGTAGTACAGCACAGCCGGCACGATGAGACCGATGATCCATGAGATGTCAGTGTCATCGAGGCTCGCCACCAGTGGGCCGGTGTAGAAATGCGTGGAGATGAACGGCATTTGAATCAGCACGCCCAATACGTATATCCCGATGCCCATCCCGTTCCAGCGGCCATAGCGACCGTTCGGGTCCGACAGCGCCGGGATGTCGTAGCGCTCTTTGGTGATGCAGTAGAAATCCACCAGATTGATCGCGCTCCACGGCGTGAAGAACGCCAGGAGAAACAGGATGAACGCCGAGAAGTCCTTGAGGAACGAGTCCTTGCCCAGCAGCGCCAGGGCCGTGGCGATGCCGACCATGGCGAAGATGTAAGTCAGCCGCAGCGCGCTGGAGATGTGCCTGTTGCCGCGAAAGCCGCTGACGATGGTGGCAATGGACATGAAGCTGCCGTAGGCGTTGAGCGTGGTGATGGTCACCTTGCCGAACGCGATGCTGAAATACAGCGCTGCCGCCACCGCGCCGGTCCCGCCGAGGCCGACAATGAACGAGACCTCATGATGGGCAAAGTTCTTGCCGGCCAGTGCCGCGGCGAACACGCCGAAGACCATAGACGCCTGCGCGCCGATCACCGAACCCAGGCCCACCGCCCAGAACGTTTTGCCGGCGGATGTGCTGCGCGGCAGGTAGCGGGAGTAGTCCGCGACATAAGGGCCAAAGGCAATCTGCCAGGACGCCGACAACGAGATCGCCAGCAGGAAGCTGCTCAGCGAGAAATGCTTGTTGCCCAGCAGGGCGCCGACGTCGTTGCCTGCCAGCAGCGCAGCGAACAGGTAAACGAAGGCGATCACGCCGATGAGGCTGGCGACCCGGCCGATCATGTGGATGACCCGGTAGCCGAGAATGGTCAGTACCACGATGGCCGCTGCGAAGATCACCACGCCCTGCCAGTCCGGCACGTTGATCAGCTGCGCCACTGCCTGGCCGGCGAGCAGCGAGCCGCTGGCGGAAAAGCCGATGTACATCAGGCACACCAGCACCAGCGGAATTACCGCGCCGTAAACGCCAAACTGCACCCGGCTGGAAATCATCTGCGGCAGGCCGAGCTTCGGTCCTTGTGCCGCGTGGAGCGCCATGACGCCACCGCCGATGAGCTGACCGATGAACAGCCCGATCAGCGACCAGAACACATCGCCGCCCAGCACCACGGCCAAGGCCCCGGTGACAATCGCGGTGATCTGCAGGTTGGCGCCCAGCCAGAGGGTGAACTGGCTGAACAGACGACCGTGTCGTTCGGCATCAGGGATGTAATCGATCGAACGCCGCTCGATCACGGAAGCAGGTGCAGCACGATCATCTGGAATAGCCATTGCGAAGATCCCCAAGACGGTTTTGGAAGCTCTAGTCGTCAGGCACATTTCTGCGCGGACCTGTGGGAGCGAGCTTGCTCGCGAAGGGGCCGGTACATCCGCAGCATCAACTGCGACTGAGATTCAGTCTTCGCGAGCAAGCTCGCTCCCACAGGGTTTGGCGCAATGGCCGCTGAAGTGTCAGTCGATCATCGGCAGGTTCAAACCCTGCTCTTTGGCGCAGTCGATCGCGATCTGATACCCGGCATCGGCATGACGCATCACGCCGGTGGCCGGGTCGTTGTGCAGGACGCGGGCGATGCGCTCGGCGGCTTCATCGGTGCCGTCGCAGACGATGACCATGCCCGAGTGCTGCGAGAAGCCCATGCCGACGCCGCCGCCGTGGTGCAACGAGACCCAGGTCGCGCCGCTCGCGGTGTTGAGCAGGGCGTTGAGCAGTGGCCAGTCAGACACGGCGTCGGAGCCGTCCTGCATCGATTCGGTCTCGCGGTTCGGGCTGGCGACGGAGCCGGAGTCCAGGTGGTCCCGACCGATCACCACCGGCGCCGACAGCTCGCCGCTGCGGACCATTTCGTTGAAGGCCAGGCCCAGCCTGGCGCGCTGACCCAGGCCGACCCAGCAGATGCGTGCCGGCAGACCCTGGAAGCTGATGCGCTCACGGGCCATGTCCAGCCAGTTGTGCAGGTGTGCGTCGTCCGGGATCAGCTCTTTGACTTTGGCGTCGGTCTTGTAGATGTCTTCAGGATTGCCCGACAGCGCGGCCCAGCGGAATGGACCGACGCCACGGCAAAACAGCGGACGAATGTACGCGGGGACGAAACCGGGGAAGTCGAAGGCATGGGTCACGCCGACTTCCTTGGCCATCTGACGGATGTTGTTGCCGTAATCGAACGTCGGCACGCCCATTTTCTGAAACGCCAGCATGGCTTCGACGTGCTCGGCCATGGACTGCTTGGCGGCCTTGACCACTGCGGCAGGCTCAGTGGCGGCGCGCTCGCGGTACTGCTCCCATGTCCAGCCTTTGGGCAGGTAGCCGTTGAGCGGGTCGTGGGCGCTGGTCTGGTCGGTGACCATGTCCGGGCGTACGCCACGGCGGACCATTTCCGGAAGAATCTCGGCGGCGTTGCCGCACAAGGCGATTGAGATCGCCTTGCCTTCGGCGGTGTATTTGGCGATGCGGGCGAGGGCGTCGTCGAGGTCCGTGGCTTGCTCGTCGACATAGCGGGTTTTCAGGCGGAAATCGATGCGGCTCTGCTGGCATTCGATGTTCAGCGAGCAGGCGCCCGCCATGCCGGCAGCCAGTGGCTGCGCACCGCCCATGCCGCCCAGGCCTGCGGTCAGCACCCAGCGGCCTTTAAGATTGCCGTCGTAATGCTGGCGACCGGCTTCGACGAAGGTTTCGTAAGTGCCTTGAACGATGCCCTGGCTGCCGATGTAGATCCAGCTGCCGGCGGTCATCTGGCCGTACATCGCCAGGCCTTTTGCATCCAGTTCGTTGAAGTGCTCCCAGCTGGCCCAGTGTGGCACCAGGTTGGAGTTGGCGATCAGCACGCGGGGCGCGTTACTGTGAGTCTTGAACACGCCGACCGGTTTGCCGGATTGCACCAGCAGGGTTTCGTCGTCATTCAGGTTCGTCAGGCTTTCGACGATCTTGTCGTAGCATTCCCAGTTACGCGCTGCACGACCGATACCGCCGTAGACCACCAGTTCGTTTGGGTTCTCGGCGACTTCCGGGTCGAGGTTGTTCATCAACATCCGCAATGGCGCCTCGGTCATCCAGCTCTTGGCGGTCAGTTGCGTGCCACGGGCTGCGCGGATTTCTACATCGCGGCGTTTGGTCCATTGCTGAGCAGGGGGGGTGTGGTCAGTAGTCACTTAACAATCCTCGATGATCAATCCGGCCTGGACGCGGGGTCCGTGACGAACGTGGAATAAGGTTCTGCGTGAGTGCTGCCGTTGTGATCCGGACCGGGCTCGATGGCCTCGTGCTGACTCATGCTTACTTGTACATACAAGCATATGCAACCAAGGGGCCAATGTTGGTTTTACAGGCGCAGAAATCCCGTTGGCCCGCGCTGGCCCGGTCGTTCCGAAGATGAGTGAGTCGGGATGTCGAAAGGCGCAGAAGCGGCCACAAGAAGGAAATTGTTACTTTTCGGTGCGCGCGCCCCAGTGCGGTGCGTGGCTAGGGGTAACAGGACCTTGTGCGCTGACACACGACCTGTGGGAGCGAGCTTGCTCGCGAAGAGGCCATTTCAGCCGCAGAGATGTAGCGGATGTACTGCCATCTTCGTGAGCAAGCTCACTCCCACATGATCGGTAGCGCTGGGTATATCAGGGGAGTCTCAGTGCTAATCAGCGCTGAGCCAGCTTGCTGCGCAACAGCCACACCCCGGCAAGCGCCGACGCGATTGAGCCCAGCAATACGCCTACTTTCACTTCATCGATCAGATGCGCCGCGCCCGTGAAAGCCAGGTTGCCGATAAACAGGCTCATGGTGAACCCGATCCCGCAGAGCAGGGCCACGCCATACAACTGCGTCCAGTTGCTGCCTTCCGGCAGTGTCGCCAGACCGGACCGGATTGCCAGTACCGCCGCGAGAAACACGCCGATCTGCTTGCCGACAAACAGGCCCAGCGCCACACCCAGCGGCACCGGGTCGACCAGATTGCCCAGAGTAATGCCCGACAGGGACACGCCCGCATTGGCGAAGCCGAAAATGGGCACCACCGCGAACGCCACCCAGTAGTGCATTTTCTCTTCAAGAAACAGCAGCGGCGAGCGGGCCTCTTCCTTGCGCGTGCCCAACGGAATGCACAACGCCAGGGCTACACCGGCCAGCGTTGCATGCACGCCTGATTGCAGCACGAAGAACCACAACAACAGACCGAGCAGCAGGTACGGCAGCAATCGCTGTACGCCCATGCGGTTCATGATCACCAGCACGGCCAGCGTCGCGAAGGAGGCACCGAGCATCGGCATGTTCAGGCCGCTGCTGTAGAACAGAGCGATGATAGTGACGGCGCCCAGGTCATCGAGAATCGCCAGTGCGGCCAGAAACACCTTTAACGACGTCGGCACCCGCTTGCCCAGCAACGACAGCACGCCGAGAGCGAAGGCGATATCGGTGGCCGCAGGAATCGCCCAGCCGCTGAGAGTTTCGGCGTTGCCCATGTTGATGCCGATATAGATCAGCGCCGGCACCAGCATGCCGCCCGCTGCCGCAAAACCGGGCAGCGCCCGCTGACCCCAATTGGCGAGACCGCCGGCCAATACTTCGCGTTTGATTTCCAGACCGACCATCAGAAAGAAGATCGCCATCAGCCCGTCGTTGATCCACAGCTCGATCGACAACCCGCCCCAGACACTTTGCAGTGCGGCGAAATACGTGGAGGCGAAGGGGGAGTTGGCAACGATGATCGCCGCGAGGGCGGCGCCCATCAGTACAAGGCCGCCTGCTGATTCCGATGCAAGGAAGCTGGCAAGGATGGCGAGGGCTCGTGGGCTTTCTTTGTTGTCGTTGAGCGTCGTCATGATCGTCCCTGTGCTGGCGAAAAAAAAACGCAATCTACCACAGGGACGGCGGGAGTCAGACGCGTGACAGCTCGATCACGCAGACGCGGCTGGCGCGCGGGGCGTAGAGCACCGCTTCCACTAGCGCGCCGGGGGCATTGTCCAATTGTAAGCAGTCATGTTGTTCGAGCAATTGCGGCGGATGCTCGCCGATGTTGGCGGCCATCTGCTCAGCGGTGCTGAACACCAGAAAGACGTCAGCCGAACTGAAAAAACGCTGCGGCTGCATCACGTCGATCCACTGCAGACGCGCGCGGTAGCGGGCTGGCGAGTAGATCAGGTTGAAGTCGCGTATCGGACCGTCGAGCAGCCTGCATGACACCGCGCTGTCGCCGCTGAACGCGAACGGATCGGAGGGCAGCAGTGGCTCGCTGTCTCTGCCATCGATATTCAGCGTCATGCCCGCACCTTGCAGCACCGTGATGATGCGCTGATAACCGGCGAACACTGAAAAGCCACCTGACTCGGCGATGTCGGCGATGGACAGCCGCCAGCCGAAACCTTCCAGGCCTTCTCCGGCGTCGCGGGTGATTTCTTCGGTGCTGCCGCCGCCGTTTTTCCAGGGCATGCGCGGGTAGTCAGCGGCGCGCAGAACAGTCAGTTGAGTCATTTGCTGAAGCGTCCTTCCAGGCGGTGGCGTGAGCCGGGGTGGATCAGGCGTGCGGCGGTTACCGGTTGGCGGCCGGACCAAGTGCGCCGACGCACAAGCAGGCACGGCTCGCCCTTCTCGATCTGCAGCAACCGGCATTCGTCGGGCTCGGCGAGAATCGCCTCGACCACGTGCTCGCCCTCGGTCAGCGGCGCGACCTGGGAAAGGTAGGCGTAGGGCGTTTGTTGGGTGAAGTCCTGCTGCAGGTAATCCGGCGCGACGAGGGCGTTGACGAAGCGGTCTTCGATTTGCACGGGAATATCGTTTTCGAAATGCACGATCAGCGAATGAAACACCCGTTGGCCTTCACGCATGTCCAGCGCCAGCGCGCGTTCGGAGCCGGCAGCTTCTTCGGTCAGAATAATCACCTGGCAAGTGTGGTTATGTCCGCGGGCAGCGATCTCATCGGCGATGTTATGCACTTCGAACAGCGCGGATTGAGTCTTGGGCTCGGCGACGAAAGTGCCGACGCCCTGCATGCGCACCAACAGCCCTTCGGCGGTCATCTCGCGCAGGGCGCGGTTAATGGTCATGCGGCTGAAGCCCAGCTGCGTCACCAGTTCGCTCTCGGACGGCACGCGGTGATGCGGCGGCCAGGTGCCGTTCTGAATCTGCTGGGTGATCATGTGCTTCACCCTGGCGTAGAGCGGCGCCGGACTGTCACCCATCTGGGAAGCCAGCGGCAAATGGGCAGGTGGAGTCGGCACAGAGAAATCCTTGTTATGGCGTTATTCAGGCGAGAGAGGTTACAGCGTTCACGCTAACCATTAACACGTGGGCCGACAAGCGCGGCGCAGTTTACCGGCCGTATAAACGTCTGTATATGTATAGACAATTTCAAGCATGGGGTGCCGAGTCATGTCCGTTTTCTTTGCCGAACGCGCGCTATTGCCCACCGGCTGGGCCACTAACGTACGTTTCGAGGTCAGCGCCGACGGCTTGCTGAGCCAGGTTCAGCCCAATGCCAAACGCGGTGACGCCGAGGTGCTCAACGGGCCGGTCGTGCCGGGCATGCCCAATCTGCACTCCCACGCTTTTCAGCGCGCCATGGCGGGTCTTGCGGAAGTGGCCGGCAATCCCAATGACAGTTTCTGGACCTGGCGCGACCTGATGTATCGCCTCGTCGGGCAGATCAGTCCGCAACAGCTTGGCGTCATCGCGCGGCAGCTGTACATCGAAATGCTCAAGGGCGGCTTCACCTCGGTCGCCGAATTTCACTACGTCCATCAGGACACCACCGGCAAGCCTTACGCCGACCCTGCCGAACTCGCGCTGCAGGTCAGTCAGGCGGCAAGTTCGGTTGGCATCGGCATGACCCTGCTGCCGGTGCTTTACAGCCACTCCGGCTTTGGCGGTCTGACCCCGAACGAAGGGCAGCGCCGGTTCATCAACAGCACCGACAGTTACCTGGATTTGCAGTCCCGTTTGAAGCCGATCATCGGTAAGCAGCCGGCTCAGGCCCTGGGGCTTTGCTTTCACTCGTTGCGCGCCGTGACCCCACAGCAGATCAGCGACGTGACAGCCGCCAGCGACCCCCAATGCCCGATCCACATTCATATCGCCGAGCAGCAGAAGGAAGTCGATGACTGCCTGAGCTGGAGCGGTCGCAGGCCGTTGCAGTGGCTATATGAAAACGTCGAGGTCGATGGGCGCTGGTGCCTGGTGCATGCGACCCATGCCGAGCCGGACGAAGTGGCGTTGATGGCGAAAAGTCGTGCGATCGCGGGACTGTGCCTAACTACCGAAGCGAACCTGGGCGACGGGATTTTCCCGGCGGTGGATTACATCGCTCAGGGCGGGCGCTGGGGCATTGGTTCCGACAGCCATGTGTCGCTGAGCGTGGTCGAAGAATTGCGCTGGCTGGAATACGGCCAGCGTCTGCGCGACCAGCGCCGTAATCGTCTGTACCGGCCTGATCAACCGATGGTCGGACGCACGTTGTACGACGCAGCCTTGGTGGGCGGTGCCCAGGCAATGGGCCAGCCGGTGGGCGTACTGGAGGTGGGTAAACGGGCCGACTGGCTGGTGCTCGATGGCAACGACCCGTATCTGGCGACGGCATCCGATGATGCCATTCTCAATCGCTGGCTGTTCGCCGGGAGTGATCGCCAGATCAAGGACGTGATGGTCAATGGCCGCTGGGTGATCCGCGACGGCCACCACGACGACGAAGCGCAGACCAGCCGCGCGTTTGCTCAGGTGCTGAGGGAATTGCTGGGCTGAAACATGTATGCAGAGGCAAAGGGCCTCTTCGTGAGCAAGCTCGCTCCCACGATTTTTGTGTCCACAGGTAGAACTGCGGCGCTGTCATGCTTCATGAGAGTGAGCTTGCTCACGAATGACCGAACAGGTCAGTCCTTTGCCTTGCCCACCTTCGAATCCGCCACCCGCCAGATCAGCTTGGTGGTGTCGTAACCCTGTTGCTGCGCTTTCATCAGCAGGTCGTTACGCACTGGGTCCGGCACTTGAGGGGTGCGCGACAGCAGCCACAGGAACTTGCGGTTCGGGCTGCCCACCAGCGCTACTTTGTAGTCGGGGCTCACGTACAGCACCCAGTAGTCGCCCTTCGCCACACCCGGGAAGAGGTTCGAGAACCAGTTATCGAACACGACCCACAACTTGTCGGTCTTGCCCTTGATTTGCGGCGAAGCTGTCCCGGTTGCTTCCTCCCACTTGCCTTCAATGGTACGGCAGCGGTTGGTGACGGCAATATTCCCGTCATCCTTCAGCGTGTAGTGCGCTTCGGACTGCGCGCAGTTGCGCTGAAAGAACATCGGCAGTCGCGCCACCTCGTACCACGTGCCCTGGTAGCGCTTGAGGTCGACATGATCGACCGTCTTCGGCGCCATGGATTCAGTTTCAGGCTTCGTCGCACAGGCGCTGATCCACACTGCTGCCAGCGCCACAGCGCCGATTTTCAATGCCTGACGAATATTCATTTAAGGCCCTGCCCGGAAAACAGCACAACCTTGTCGGCGGCGTACTGGACGCTGATGAATGTCTTCGCATCGCCCCACGTGCAGCTGGACATGCCCAGCGCGCCTGAGCATTCGGTCGGGCTGCCAAGCAACTGCTCGACCTGCGCCTTCGACATGCCAGCGGAGATTTTCGAGTAGTTTTCCTGAGTGACCTTGCTGCAGGCCGCCAGCAATACGCAGAACGACAACACCGCGAGAGTGCGCAAAGACATGAGATGAAGCTCCTGAATCGTATGGGGGAGGCAGCGACGCAGCGCCCGGCGATAGCCGCACAGCGCCGACGTGATGCCGCAAGTTTAGAAGAGAAAAGGCGAGGACTGGTTCCGAGGGGCATAGATTTATCCATCGGGCGTGCCGCTCCACCAGACAAACAGCCTCACGGTATGAACCAAATTCAGACTAAAATCGGTTTTTTGGTAGGGGAGTCGGACAGATGAAATTTTCATCGCAAGTCAAACCGATCAGTTATTTGAAAAGTCACACTGCGGAAATCGTAAAAAACATCTCAGAAAGCAGGGAGCCTATGCTGATCACCCAAAATGGTGAGGCAAAGCTTGTGGTGATGGACGTCAAGTCCTACGAAGAGCAAATGGAAACTTTCGCACTGCTGAAAATATTGGCGTTAGGAAGCAGGGAAATCGAGAAGGGCGAGTATGAAAGCGTTGAAGATGTTTTTGATGAGCTAGAAAGGATTGGCAAGGAATGAGTTTGAAGGTCGTCATTCTCAACTCCGCAAAGCAGGATTTGAAAGAGCTCCGCAGTTATGTATTGGCCAGATTCTCTGACTCAGTATGGTCAGATACCTCGATGCAGCTAAAGAAAGCGATGCAGCTGCTGGCCGTTGCCCCATACGCAGGGGCCGTCCCTGAAGAAATCGAGATGCTGAACCTGAATGAATATCGCCAGGTTGTGTCCGGTAAAAACCGCATTATTTATGAGATCAGGCAGGAGCTTGTATTTATTCACGCAATAATTGATGTGCGCCGAGATATGGTCTCGCAGCTGACGAAGCGCCTGCTACACATCAGTCATTAACGTTTTATCGCGGTTCTTTGGTCATGGCTGTTGCGAGATCTGGAATTCAGACTGCGAAATGACATAAATCCGCCAACAAGGGTGATGGCCGCCAAAGGCGGCCATTCAGAACCTTATTCCTTGTGATACGCCGTTGCGCGTTCGACTTCTTCTTTCGAGCCCAGGAACACAGCAACGCGCTGGTGCAGGCCTTCGGGCTGGATGTCGAGGATGCGTTGATGGCCGTCGGTCGACGCGCCGCCAGCTTGCTCAACCAGGAACGACATCGGGTTGGCTTCGTACATCAGGCGCAGCTTGCCCGGCTTAGAAGGCTCGCGGGAATCGCGCGGGTACATGAACAGGCCGCCACGGGTCAGGATACGGTGTACATCAGCAACCATCGCCGCGACCCAGCGCATGTTGTAGTTCTTCTTCAGCGGGCCGTCTTCGCCAGCCAGCAACTCTTCGACATAGCGCTTGACCGGGGCTTCCCAGTGACGCTGATTGGACATGTTGACGGCGAATTCCTGAGTGGACTCCGGGATCTGGATGTCTTCATGGCTGAGGACGAAGCTGCCCATTTCGCGGTCCAGGGTGAAGCCTTTAACGCCGTCACCCAAGGTCAGCACCAGCATGGTCTGCGGGCCGTAGATGGCGTAACCGGCGGCGACTTGCTGGGTGCCTGGCTGCAAAAATGCCTTCTCGTTCAGTGCTTCGTTCTGGCTCAGGTACTCGTTCGGGCAACGCAGCACCGAGAAGATCGTGCCGACCGGCGCGTTGATGTCGATGTTGGACGAGCCGTCCAGTGGGTCGAACACCAGCAGGTAAGCGCCTTTCGGGTATTTGCCGGGGATCTGGTAGGCATTGTCCATTTCTTCGGACGCCATGCCGGCCAAGTGACCGCCCCATTCGTTGGCTTCGAGCAGAATCTCGTTGGACATCACGTCCAGTTTCTTCTGCACTTCACCCTGCACGTTTTCGGTGCCCATGCTGCCGAGTACGCCGCCCAGGGCGCCTTTGGATACCGCGTGGCTGATCTCCTTGCACGCACGCGCCACCACTTCAATCAGAAAGCGCAGATCGGCAGGGGTATTGTTGGTGCGGGTCTGCTCGATCAGATAACGACTCAAGGTAACGCGGGACATGGAGAGCTCCGAAATGGGGGATAAAAACGCGCACAGTCTAGCGTGAGCGGAGATTTAATACTGCCTGTCAGACCGGTTAGGTAGTGATTCAGTTCACGGGCTACATCCTAGTGGGACCGGCTTTAGCCGGGAAGAGGCCAGTGTGAACACCACAAATCTTGCAGCGTGAGGAGCGACGCCTTCCCGGCTGAAGCCGGTCCCACAAGGGATCGCCGTACCCAGTCGCATCGGTTGTACATTAAGCGTAACGCGATCGGGGTGACGAATTGGCTTGCATCGTCTGCAATTTTTTTGATCCCGGATCGATTCAGCGTCATCACCCCGACACCTATTCTTTGGCGCACGAGTTGGCGCGTTGTTTTGCGCGTTATTTGCTACGAGACCCGCGCAGTGTGCCAAGCGCCATCCAGGCCAGAAAAACCACGCCGAGTATCAGCACGGCCCACAAACCGATGCGCTTCATGTCAGGACCACTGGCCTCCACGGGCGCAGCTGCAGCGACTGGCGCGACCGGTGTGGAGGCCATGGACGCACTGCCCAGTGCTGCCAGCTTCTCGGGGCTGACACCGGGAATCAGCGTCGCCAGCGGCAGCGCCGCGCTTTTCACCGTGGCATTGCCAACCGCCAGGCTGTAAGGCGGCGCGCCGCGTCCGAGGAACACCAGTTGTGTGGCGCGTACGGCAAAACTCAGCGCTGGCGCGTCCTTGCCCAGGCCGCCGCCACGGTCATCCACCTCAAGTTTCAGCTGCTGCACGACATTGCCGGGCAGCTCCATTTCGTCCTGCACAACGTCCTGACCGTTCTGGCTGAGCCGATAAAGCAGGCCGTTGTCGATCATCTGCCAAGGCGCGTTGCTGTCACGACGCCCATAAAGCGTGGCGGGCGCGAGGCTGTTGGGTTGCGCAATGTTGATCCGCATACGTTCCAGCGGCAGAGCCACTGGCAATTGCCACACATACACGCCAGGTTTTTCGACGCGACCATTGATGGCCGGTGACCAGCTCAACGGCAGCACGCCGGGTTGCGTGCTGATCAGTTGCACGGCGTTCAGCGTTGGCGCGGAAAGCGGCGATTTCCACAGCAGACGCAGATAGCGGGCGCTGCGCCCCGGCAGATTGACGACGCGCTGCTCAACCAATTCCTCGGCAAATGACAGCCTCGCCACCTGACCCTCGCCCCAGCGCTGCCAATGCTGGAGGTCGTCGCTGGCCTCGATGCTGAACCGCTGAAAACCGTCGCGCTCGCTGCTCCAGTCCAGAATCAGTTGATCCAGCGGCGCGTCGATCGCGCTGGTGTCGAGCAGCCAGCCGCGCAGAATCTCTTCGCCCGCCTCAATCTCGCCCTGGGGCTGAACCTCCACCAGCGTGCCGCTGGGCGTGCGTTCGACGCGGATTTTCGGCTCGGCGTCTTTGGCGCCATCGCTGTTGTACAGCGGGAACCACTTCACCGACACCGGACTGGCGTCGGCCGCACGCTGGGGCGGGCTTTGGGTGATTGCGTAGGGCTGGGCCTGGCCGTCCGCATTGAAAACCCGCACGTCGTTGAGACTGCTCTGGCGCGCGTTCAACTGCACGCCAAGGGGCAATTCCAGCCGATACCAAGGCCCTTCACCGGTGACGGTCAGCGGCGCGTGGGTGGTGAAATTATCCGGCAGATCCTCGGCCTGACTGAGCGTTGCCGCGCACAGCAGCGAGCCCAGTAACGGGGCGAGCAGGGCGGCCTTGACGATGAACTGACGACTCAACTGAGCACTCCTTACGCGCTTCATTTCGATGCCCGGTCCGCAACATCCGTATCGGTCAAACCCTGGTCTCGGGCCGGATGCCGGGGCGGCAGGGGGGCGAAATATCCCACCACCAGCAACAGAACGCCAACGCCGATAAAGGAAATGATTCGCTCCAGACCGCCACGATTGCTCAGCTCGACGAAGAACAGTTTGGCGACGACGACCCCGATCAACGCGGCGCCGGCAATCCACAGGTCCCGGCGGGCGCGCAGGTGGCCGCCGATCATCAGTGCCAGGGCCATCAGCGTCCAGACGATGGAAAGCCCGGCCTGCACACGCATCGATTCGAACAGCGCGTCGGGGTACCAGGCCACGCCGGCCCAGTGATGCGCCGTGCGCAGGACCATGGCGGTGATCAGTGCGAACAGCGATGCGCCAGCAATGACCAGCGCCGTTTTTTGAGCACGCCCCTCGCTGACGCCCAATTGCGGGAGGTGCTGGCGAGTCCAGCTGACGATGCCGGTCAGCGTGATCAGCAAGCCCAGTTCCAGCGGGTTCAGCAGCGGAAGATAGGGCAGGGGATCGGCAGCGCCTTCGCTGAACCCGTTCGCCAGCCAGAACCAGCCGAGCATCAATGCCGCCAGCGGCGCGGCAGCCCAGACACGGTACTCGCGCGGGTACGCCCTGACAGGCCAGGGCCACGTGCGGGGTGCGGTCATCGCCAGCAAGTACAGGCTCGGCAGCAACGCCCAGCCCAGCCAGCGCCAGGCGTTGTATGCGTCCGACAGCACCAGTAATCCATAACGAAGCTGCAATGAAAGCACGCCGATGATCAGCCAGCAGCCGATCACATGGGCTGCACTGCGCAAGCGCGGGAGCAGCAGTTTGTCGAGCCGATTCAGCGACCACAGATGAACCGCAAACACCGCGATCCAGCCCAGCCAGCCCCAATCGGCAGCAGGGTTGTAGTAGGAACTGAAACTCATCAGCGCGAGCAACACCGCGCTCATCGGCGTCAGCAGCGTGGACAGTTGGGCAATTCCGGTCCAGTTCAGGCGCAGGGCTGCCATGGTCCATAGCCCAGCGCTAACGGCGCCCAGCACCAGCAATGTCGAGAACACGTTCGGGCCTGCTACGTAGTCAGTCATGATGAACAGCGCTACGGACCACCAAAGCGTTCCCCACATCAGCAACGCAGGTTGCAATACACGCTTGCTTGGCGACAGACGTAAAGTCCCGATGCGCTCCACGGAGAACGCGCTGACCAGACCAGCGAGTGCGATGATCAGCGGTGTCCAGAAATCCCCCTGATTGAACGTCGGCACATACCAGCGACCGATCACGCCCAGGAACGCGATCCCGGCGCCCAGTTGCAGCAGCAAGCCGAAACCCCGCGCCAGCAAGCGGTTCTGGCGCATGCCGAGCCAGAACACGGCCGCGCCTTCGACGGCCCAGGCCACCGTCGTCCATTGCGCGCTCAGGCCAAGGGGAATCGCCAGGGTGCCGAACACAACGCCCAGTGACAGGCACGTTTCGACCAGCAGCAATGCCCGACCCGGTGCGCGCCCGGTCAGAAGTCGAGCGATGCCCATGTACAGCAAGCCAAGCGCCAGTGCGCTCAATGCAGCGCCGAATTCAATGTGTCGAACGAGGGCGTATTGCAGGCCGAAACCGACGATAGGCGTGCCAAACAACAGGCTGCCATCGACGTAGTGGGTGTGGCGCGCGGACCAGCGCAGGGTGGCTTCCCGGCTGTCGTCGTCGGGCCCCGCGGCGTGTTCTCGCAGCTTGCGTCGGGCGAACAGCAGGCCGATGGCCAGGTACATCAGGAAGAACAGAATCAGGAACGGTTCGGTACTCCAGAACAGCTCGGGCGTGTAAGCGTCCATGCCCCAGGCGAAACCGATCCCGAACGTGCCGATGAAGCCGATCAGGTTAAGCGGGCGCCAGGCCTTGAACCACGCGATGGCGAAGATGCCTGCGTTGAGCAGGGCGAAATAACTGAACAGCGCGACATGGCTGCCCTCGCCGGAGGACGTCAGCAGCGGTGCGGCAAATCCACCCAGCGCCGCGACGCAGGCGAGGGCCAGGGAATTTTGCGTGACGGCAAGGATGGCCGAAAACACGGTGACCGCGACCAGCAGGCTGAACGCCATCCCCGGCGCCAGCAGGGTGTGGACTTTCATGGCGGCGAA
Organism: Pseudomonas sp. GL_135; assembly: GCF_057834665.1. Taxonomy (NCBI): domain Bacteria; kingdom Pseudomonadati; phylum Pseudomonadota; class Gammaproteobacteria; order Pseudomonadales; family Pseudomonadaceae; genus Pseudomonas; species Pseudomonas sp. GL_135. The sequence goes on along the minus strand of NZ_CM174408.1, from coordinate 5,205,261 downwards.
TACGGTCAGGTACAGCACCGCGACGCCGGTCCCCTGCAGCATTAGGGCGAAGGATGCATTGCGTTGCCGTAGCCACCAACCCAGACCTAACAGCGCCAACGCTGCCAAAGCGACGCCGGCATAGCGGGCCTCGATCGGAACGACCATGCCTTCGGTGGCATAGCGCAGCAGAAACGCCAGACCGAGAAACAGCAACACCACGCCGACCCGCAGCACGGTGTTGCCACCCAGCAGCCAGTTCTGGGCGCGGAGCAAGGCGCTGTCGAACAGATTGGGCTGGGCGGAAGCGGGCGCAGAAGCGGGCTCATAACTCGGGGCTGCAGGGGCTGGCGGCTGCTGAGGCCGACGCCATTCCGAATCGCTGACATCCGAGGCCGCGGGCTCGAGGTCCGGAAGGTCCCACAGCAGTTCCGGGCCGTCGTCTGCGATGGGCTGAACATTCAACGGCGCCGACACGGGCGCATCCGGCAATTGTGCGGCGGCGGAGTCCAACTGGCTAAGGCGTTGCTGGACGGCGTTGAGATCCAGCCGGGTCTTGGCAAGTTCGGCTTTCTGCGCGGCCGTTTCGCGTGACAACGCAGTCAGCCGGAGGCTCAAGCCCGCGGCCAGGCCGACAACCGCACCGACAGCGCCGCCCAACAGCGACTCATCAAGAAGCGCCCCGATTACCAGACCGGCCAGCAGAAGAATCCATTGCACGCGACGACGTCCCTTTTCGGCCGATTCACGGCGATGGCGAAAAGTATATCGGGCGTCAGGAAAGGGGAAACATTTTGTGTCGGGGAGGAAAGCTGGGTTTAAGAGGGCGGTGAAGGGGGGCGGCGTTTTTTGGTGAGTGAAAATAAGTCTTCGCGAGCAAGCTCGCTCCCACAGAGTTTGGGTTGACTCGGAAATCTCTGGCGCGCTGCTGGAATGGTGGGAGTGAGCTTGCTCACGAAGAGGCCGGTACATCCGCTAAATCATCAGCGAGTGAAACATCTTATTCGCGAGCAAGCTCGCCCCCACAGGATCGAGGTGAGATCAGGATCTTGGCCGCGCTGCTGGAATGGTGGGAGTGAGCTTGCTCACGATGAGCTGGCCTAATGACCCCGGACACCTCAATGGGGGAAACTGTACCCATTGAGGAACGATCATGACCAAGAAATACAGAAAGTTCGATGCAGCCTTCAAGCTTGATGTCTGCAAGCTCATCGTCGACCAGGGCCAGAGCGTGAATTCGGTCTGTCTTGACATGAATCTGAGTGATACGGCAGTGCGGCGTTGGGTTGAGCAATACAAGGCCGAGCTGTTGGGCGGGCCGGGTATTGGCAATCCATTGACCAGTGAGCAGCAGCGAATTCGTCAGCTGGAGCAGCAGATTCGGCAGCTAAAAATGGATAACGACATCCTAAAAAAAGCTACGGCCTTCTTTGCCCGCGAATTGAAGTGATCCATCAACTGGCTCACCAATTACATCGCAAGGCCTACCCGGTGGCTCATATCTGCCGGGTTTTGCGGATCAGTCGTTCCGGGTTCTATGAAGCTCGCCAGCGTTGCCAGAAACCCAAGCCCATCTGCACTGCAGCGGCCATGGTCAAGGCGACATTCGAGTCCAATGAACACTGTTACGGTAGCCGGCGTTTGCTGGGCGCGCTGCGCGATGAAGGTGTTTCCATCGGTCGTTTCAAGGTTCGTCGCCTCATGAAACAACAAGGTCTGCGCCCGATCTGGAAGCGAAAGTTTATCCACACAACCGACAGTAAACACAATTTGCCGGTTGCTGAAAACCTGCTCAACCGCCAGTTCAACCCCAAGGCAATCAATCAGTCATGGGTCGCGGACATCACCTACATACGCACACGAAGCGGTTGGGTCTATCTGGCTGCGGTTATGGACCTGTTTTCACGCAAAATCGTCGGCTGGGCCATGGCACCCCATATGCGCGCCGAGCTGGTGACCAGCGCAATGCAACTGGCCATTGCTCAGAGGGAGCCTGAACCAGGCCTGATTGCCCACTCGGACAGAGGCAGCCAGTACGCGGGAGCTGCCTATCAATCGCTGCTGACTCGCAACGGGATGCGTTGCAGCATGAGCCGAAAAGGTAATTGCTGGGACAATGCAGTGATGGAGCGCTTCTTCCTGAACCTGAAGATGGAGCGCACCTGGAGAAAGGATTATGCCAACCACGGCGAAGCCATAAAGGACATCACGGATTACATCGTGCGGTTCTATAACGAAGGGCGACTGCACTCGACTTTGGGCAACATGACGCCCAATCAGTACGAGCGGCAAGCGGCCTGACACTCACCGATTGAGGTGTCCGGAAAAAGTTGACCACTTCACGAAAAGGTCGGTACATCCGCCAGATCATCAGCGGCTGAACTGCCTTATTCGCGAGCAAGCTCGCTCCTACAGGATGTGCATCTGCTTTGAAGCCGAGCGGTGTGGGCGAGGTGATCGTTTCGGGGAGAAACGATCACCTCACACGCCTTTAATCCAGAGCGTTCCAGATTTCGGTCGCGTACTCGCGGATGGTCCGGTCCGACGAGAACCAGCCCATGCGCGCGGTGTTGAGCACCGCAGAGCGCCACCACTCTTTCGAATCGTGCCAGCGCGCTTCGACCTTCGCCTGCGCGTGCCAGTACGACTCGAAGTCAGCGCAGACGAAGAAGCGGTCGTAGTTGATCAACTGATCGATCAACCCGGCATAGCGATACGGATCATCCGGCGAGAACACCCCGCCCCGAATCGCTTGCAGCACGTCATTCAAACGCCCGGATGCGGCGATGTCCTGATGCGCGTTGAACTCACCGGCATGCTTGCGCGCTTCGACTTCCTGCGCGGTCATGCCGAAGATGAACATGTGCTCCAGGCCGACCTGCTCGCTCATCTCCACGTTGGCGCCGTCGAGTGTGCCGATGGTCAGTGCGCCGTTGAGGCCGAACTTCATGTTGCTGGTGCCGGACGCTTCCAGACCCGCCGTGGAAATCTGCTCCGACAGATCCGCCGCCGGAATGATGCTTTCCGCCAGGCTGACGTTGTAGTTGGGCATGAACACCACTTTCAAACGGCCGCGCAACGTCGGGTCGTTGTTGACCGTGCGTGCGATGTCGTTGGTCAGCTTGATGATCAGCTTGGCCGAGTGATAACTGGCCGCCGCCTTGCCGCCGAAGATCTTCACGCGCGGCACCCAATCGGTGCTCGGGTCGGCACGCATGGCCTGATACAGCGCCACGGTGTGGAACAGGTTCAGCAACTGACGCTTGTATTCGTGGATGCGTTTGACCTGCACGTCAAACATCGCCTCGGGGTTAACCGAGATGCCCATGCGTTCCTGAATGATCGAGGCCAGGGCTTGCTTGCTTTGCAGGCGCTGAGCAGCGAATTCCTGCTGGAATCGTGCGTCGTCCGCCAGCGGCTCCAGTTTCAGCAGTGCGGTCTCGTGGTTGTCGAGCACTTGCTCGCCCAGCTCGTTGACCAGCATGGACGTCAGCTGCGGATTGGACTGGAACAGCCAGCGGCGGAAGGTGATGCCGTTGGTTTTGTTGTTGATGCGGTCCGGGTGCAGCTTGTGCAGATGGGCGAAAACGGTCTTGCGCATCAGCTGCGTGTGCAGGGCCGACACACCGTTCACGCTGTGCGAACCCAGGAATGCCAAGTTACCCATGCGCACGCGACGGCCGTTGTCTTCTTCGATCAGCGACACGGCGCGCAGCAGGTCGAACAGGCCAGGGTCGTCTTTGAAGTCCTGGCGAACCTTGTCGATGTGCTGGGCGTTGATCATGTAAATGATCTGCATGTGGCGCGGCAACATGCGCTCCATCAGGCCGACGGACCAGGTTTCGAGCGCTTCCGGCAGCAGCGTGTGGTTGGTGTACGCCAAGGTGCCGACGGTGATGCGCCAGGCCTCGTCCCATTCCACGTCATGCAAGTCGATCAGAACGCGCATCAGCTCCGCCACGGCGATCGACGGGTGCGTGTCGTTCATCTGGATGGCCACGTGTTCCGGCAGGCTGCTGATGCTGTAGCCCATGTTCTTGTGGCGGCGCAGCAAATCCTGCAGCGACGCCGAAACGAAGAAGAATTCCTGGCGCAGGCGCAGTTCCTGGCCGGCTTCGGTGCTGTCGTTTGGATACAGCACGCGGGAAATACTTTCTGCCCGCACCACTTCCGCCACCGCACCGACGTGGTCGCCGGCGTTGAAGCGTTCCAGGTGCAGATCTTCCACCGCACGGGCCCGCCACAGGCGCAGCGTGTTGACCGCTTTGCCGCGCCAGCCCACAACCGGGGTGTCGTACGCGATCGCGCGGACGGTTTCACCTGCGGTCCAGACCTGGCGGGTTTCGCCCGAGGCATCCAGTACAGGTGCGCCGGCTGCATCAAGCTGGGGCTGCACGCTGCCGCCGAAACCGATCTGGTAAATCACTTCCGGACGTTCGAATTCCCACGGGTTACCGAAGTCCAGCCAGTTCTCGGTCTGCTCCTGCTGCCAGCCATCGACGATGGCCTGACGGAAGAGACCGTGTTCGTAACGAATGCCATAACCGTGACCGGCAATGCCAAGGGTCGACATACTTTCCATGAAGCACGCAGCCAGACGACCGAGGCCGCCGTTGCCCAGTGCAGCATCAGGCTCCAGCGAGCGAATCTGCTCCAGGTCGACGTTCAGGCCCTTCAACGCTTCGCGCGCGGTTTCGAGAATGCCCAGATTGCTCAGGCTGTCGAACATCAGACGGCCGATCAGGAACTCGAGGGAGAGGTAATAGACGCGCTTTTTTTCCTGCCGGTAGACGTAGCGCGTGTGGTTCATCCAGCGCTCGGCCATTTTGTCGCGAGTCGCCAAGGCAATTGCCATGAACCAGTCATGGTCGAAGGCATGGTCGGGGTCTTTACCGACGGCAAACTCGAGTTTGTTCAGCACAGCTTCTCGGAAGGCTGCCACTTCAGCGTCACGAACGTTGGGTTCCGGAGACATCGGGTACGACCTCAAGTTGTTTTGACGATTAAATGGGTGCGTAGACTGTAGGGCGTGTCATTGGTTATTTCCTCCCGGTCGGATGAAAAATACGCGAATGCACGACCCTCGGTTCGACTCGAACAAGCTACCTCGGTTCGCCGTCATTGCACATCGCGACGAATCTCTGGCGCTTTCCCATGATGTGAAGACGGCTTGCATTGATCGTTCCACTCTTGGTCATGCGCCGGCTGTTGCGGGGCAGAGTTGGGCCCATGGGCTCGAACAGGCGAGAAAAGTTGGCTCGAATCAGGCAAGCATGTTCATTCGCCGATTCGGGTTTATGATGCCCCACGGCAGATAGACCGCAGCCCCTGAACCGGACTTTTGGAGCACCTATGCAGACTTTGTACCCGCAGATCAAACCTTACGCCCGGCACGATCTGGCGGTTGAAGAGCCGCATGTGCTGTATGTCGATGAAAGCGGCTCGCCAGACGGCCTGCCCGTCATCTTCATTCACGGCGGGCCGGGTTCGGGATGCGATGCACAGAGCCGCCGCTATTTCGATCCGAATCTCTATCGCATCATCACCTTCGATCAGCGCGGTTGCGGCCGCTCCATCCCCCACGCCAGCCTGGAAAACAACACCACCTGGCACCTGGTCGATGACCTGGAACGCATCCGCACCCACCTGGGCATCGACAAATGGGTCGTGTTCGGTGGCTCGTGGGGTTCGACACTTTCCCTGGCCTACGCGCAGAAGCACCCTGATCGAGTTCATGCACTGATTTTGCGCGGCATCTTTCTCAGCCGGCCCCAGGACATCAAGTGGTTTTATCAGGAAGGCGCCAGCCGCCTGTTCCCGGATTACTGGCAGGACTACATGGCGCCGATTCCGCCGGACGAGCGCCACGACGTGCTCGGCGCGTTCCACAAGCGCCTCACCGGCAGCGACCAGATCGCCCAGATGCACGCCGCCAAGGCATGGTCGACATGGGAAGGGCGCACCGCCACACTGCGTCCGAATCCGCAGGTGGTCGACCGTTTCACCGAGCCCCATCGCGCCCTGTCCATTGCGCGCATCGAATGCCACTACTTCACCAACGGCGCGTTCCTTGAAGAAAACCAGCTGATTCGCGATATGCCGAAAATCGCCCATCTGCCGGGCATCATCGTCCACGGCCGCTACGACATGATCTGCACGCTGGACAATGCCTGGGAACTGCATCAGGCGTGGCCGAACAGTGAGCTGCAGGTTATCCGCGACGCGGGTCACTCGGCGTCCGAGCCGGGTATCACCGACGCATTGGTGCGCGCAGCATCAGAAGTGGCGCGCCGTTTGCTGGATCTGCCACCGGAAGAGGCATAAATGAAAGCGTTGCTTCAGCGTGTCTCCCAGGCGCGCGTTGACGTTGCTGGCGAAACCATTGGCGCGATCGATCAAGGATTAATGGTCCTGATTGGCATCGAGCCTCAAGACACGCCGGCCAGCGCCGACAAGATGTTGCACAAGCTGCTTAACTATCGGGTGTTCAGCGACGCCGACGGCAAGATGAATCTTTCGTTAATCGACGTTAATGGCGGGTTACTGCTGGTCTCTCAGTTCACACTGGCGGCGGATACTAAAAGCGGGATGCGGCCAAGTTTTTCAAAGGCAGCACCCCCGGCTCTCGGCGCCGAGCTGTTTGGCTATCTGGTAACAAAAGCCAAGACGTCTCACGCAACCGTGGAAACGGGCCAGTTTGGTGCGGATATGCAGGTGCACCTGATCAATGATGGCCCCGTGACATTTTTGCTTGAGACCTGAATAGCCTGGTCCGATTGATGGCCCCGGATTTACGCGCTCCAAACGCAATAAATAGTTTGCGTCCCCTGATGCGTTGTAACGCGAGCTACTGGATAATCGCGCGCTACAAGGACGGGCCAAGGCCCGTCAAATCGGTAAAACGCAGACTGCTCCGGCACCGTTTGGGGAATCATTGGCCCTTTTTGGAGTCGGAACAGTGCTCGCCAACCCGGCATTTGAAAGCTGGCCGTTGGTTTCTTCATCTGTTTTCGGCGAGGGTTGCTCGTGATTGTTAGTCCATGTAATGCACCAAAGAACCCGGGCGGACGCTTGCGCAGCGCGCTGCTGGCAGGGTCGGCTTTGTTTTGTCTGTTCGGCGCCAGTCAGCTGTGGGCGTTCGATCTCGACGACGTGGCGACAAAGGCCAAAGATCTGGCCGGACAGAAATTCACCGCGCCGAAGAGCAATCTTCCGGCCGAATTCCGCGACATGAAGTTTGCGGATTACCAAAAGATCCGCTTCCTGCAAGACAAAGCCGAATGGGCCAATGACAAGACCCCGTTCAAGGTGTCGTTCTACCACCAGGGCATGCACTTCGACACCCCGGTCAAAATCAACGAAGTCACTGCCAACTCCGTTAACGAGATCAAGTACGACCCGAGTCGTTTCGATTTCGGCGACGTGAAGTTCGATCCCAAGTCGACCGAAAACCTGGGCTATGCCGGTTTCCGCGTCACTTACCCGATCAACAAAGACGACAAGCAAGACGAAATCATGACCATGCTGGGCGCGAGCTACTTCCGCGTCATCGGTAAAGGTCAGGTTTATGGTCTGTCTGCGCGCGGGATGGCGATCGACACGGCCATGCCGTCGGGTGAGGAATTTCCTCGCTTCACCGAATTCTGGATCGAGAAGCCGAGCCCGGATGACAATCATCTGGTCATCTTCGCGCTGCTCGACTCCCCTCGTGCCACTGGCGCGTACAAGCTGACCCTGCGTCCGGGCACCAACACACTGGTCGATGTCCAGTCGCGCATGTACCTGCGTGACAAGGTCGGCAAGCTCGGCGTAGCGCCGCTGACCAGCATGTTCCTGTTCGGTGCCAATCAGCCGTCTAAAGTCCTCAACTACCGTCGCGAGCTGCACGACTCCAGCGGTCTGTCTATCCAGGCAGCCAATGGCGAGTGGATCTGGCGTCCGCTGAACAACCCTAAACACCTTGCCGTGAGCAGCTTCTCGGTCGAGAACCCGCGCGGTTTCGGTCTTCTGCAGCGTGGCCGCAACTTCAGCCATTACGAAGACCTGGATGACCGCTACGACAAGCGTCCGAGCGCCTGGATCGAGCCGAAGGGCGATTGGGGCAAGGGCACTGTTGATCTGGTAGAGATCCCGACGGCTGACGAAACCAACGACAACATCGTTGCGTTCTGGAAGCCGGAAACCCAGCCAGAGCCGGGTCAGCCGATCGACTTCAACTATCGTCTGCACTGGACCATGGATGAAGACGCCATTCACTCGCCTGATCTGGGTTGGGTCAAGCAGACCCTGCGCTCCACCGGTGACGTGAAGCAATCCAACCTGATTCGTCAGCCGGACGGCAGCGTTGCCTACCTCGTCGACTTCGTTGGTCCGAATCTGGCCAAGCTGGGCGAAGATCCTTCGATCCGCAGTCAGGTCATCACCGATGACAACACCGACCTGGTCGAAAACAATCTGCGTTACAACCCGGTGACCAAAGGCTGGCGTCTGACGCTGCGCCTGAAGGTCAAGGATCCGGGCAAGTCGGTTGAAATGCGTGCCTACCTGCTGCGCGAAACCCCTGCCGAACCGGGCAAGGAGCCAGCGGTGATTACCGCTGACAAGTCGGACAAGAAGCCAGCTGCCAAGGCTGACGCCAAAGCTGTTGTTGCCGCGGCGCCAGTCGTTGCCGCACCGAAGGACGAGAAAGCCGAAATCGTCAAAACCGACGCCTTGAAGGCTGGTGATGCGAAAGACGCGAAAGACATGAAGGACGCCAAAGGCCCTAAAGCCGACAGTAAGGACGCTGCCAAGCCCGCTGACGCCGCCAAGGTTGCCGAAGCCAAGTCCGACGAGGCCTACAAGCCTGAAGCCGCGCTGGGCGACGCCGCCAAAGCCAACAAAGGCGCCAAAGACACCCCGCAGCCAGCGGTCCAGGCTGCACCCACCCAACAGGGGCCGGACATGATTCAACAAATCCTGACCGAAACCTGGAGCTACCAGTTGCCAGCCGATGAGTAATTCACACGCGGTGCCAGAGCCTTTGAATGAGTCTCTCAGCGAGTACCTCGCGCATCTGCCGATGACCGACGCGCAGCGGGCAGAACTTGCCAGCTGTACGTCGTTCGCTGAGCTGCATGAGCGCCTTTCCGCGCAAACCGTCGCTGATCCCGCCGAGGCCTCCCAGGCCTCGGTGGGTCGTCGCCTGACCCTGACGACCGCTGATGAACTGCACGAAGCCGAGATGCTGAGTGTGGACGCCAGTGGCCGCGTTGTCCTGAAAGCGACGCCGCCGATTCGTCGTACCAAAGTCGTGCCGGAACCGTGGCGGACCAACATCCTGCACCGCGGCTGGCGCCGACTGACCGGCAAGACCAATCCGCCGCCGCCCAAGGATGATCTGCCACGTGATCTGCCGAAGGCGCGCTGGCGCACCGTGGGTTCGATCCGTCGCTACATCTTGCTGGTCCTCATGCTGGGCCAGACCATCGTCGCCGGCTTCTACATGAAGGGCATCCTGCCGTATCAAGGCTGGTCGCTGGTTTCATTCGACGAAATCAGTCATCAGACCCTGTGGCAGACCGCTGTGCAGGTCATGCCGTATGCGCTGCAGACCAGCATCCTTCTGTTGTTCGGGATTCTCTTCTGCTGGGTATCGGCCGGTTTCTGGACCGCGCTGATGGGCTTCCTCGAACTGCTCACTGGCCACGACAAGTACCGTATTTCCGGTGCCAGCGCGGGCAATGAGCCGATCGAGGCCGGTGCGCGCACTGCGTTGGTCATGCCGATCTGCAACGAAGACGTGCCTCGCGTATTCGCGGGTTTGCGAGCGACGTTCGAATCGGTCAAGGCCACGGGCGATCTGGATCGCTTCGACTTCTTCATCCTCAGTGACTCCAACGAAACCGACATCTGTGTGGCCGAGCAACAAGCCTGGCTGGACGTGTGCCGTGAAACCGGTGGTTTCGGCAAGATCTTCTATCGTCGTCGCCGCCGTCGCGTTAAGCGCAAGAGCGGTAACCTCGATGACTTCTGCCGTCGCTGGGGCGGTGAATACCGCTACATGGTCGTCCTGGACGCTGACTCGGTCATGAGCGGCGAATGTTTGACCAGCCTCGTGCGTCTGATGGAAGCGACGCCGGACGCCGGTATCATTCAGACCGCGCCACGTGCGTCAGGCATGGACACGTTGTACGCGCGCATGCAGCAGTTCGCGACTCGCGTGTACGGCCCGCTGTTCACGGCCGGCCTGCATTTCTGGCAGTTGGGTGAATCCCACTACTGGGGTCACAACGCGATCATCCGCATGAAACCGTTCATCGAGCACTGCGCCCTGGCGCCGCTGCCCGGGAAGGGTGCGTTTGCCGGTGCGATTCTGTCCCACGACTTCGTTGAAGCTGCGCTCATGCGCCGTGCCGGCTGGGGCGTGTGGATTGCCTACGATCTGCCGGGCAGCTACGAAGAGCTGCCGCCGAACCTGCTGGATGAACTCAAGCGTGACCGTCGCTGGTGCCACGGTAACCTGATGAACTTCCGTCTGTTCCTGGTAAAAGGCATGCACCCGGTGCATCGCGCGGTATTCCTGACCGGCGTGATGTCGTACCTGTCGGCGCCGTTGTGGTTCTTCTTCCTCGTGTTGTCCACAGCGCTACTGGCGGTGAACACGCTGATGGAGCCGACCTACTTCATGGAACCGCGTCAGCTGTATCCGTTGTGGCCGCAGTGGCACCCGGAAAAAGCCGTCGCGCTGTTCTCCACGACGGTCGTGCTGTTGTTCCTGCCGAAGCTGCTCAGCGTGATTCTGATCTGGGCCAAGGGCGCGACCGGTTTTGGTGGTCGCATCAAGGTCACGTTGTCGATGCTGCTGGAGATGCTGTTCTCGATGCTGCTGGCACCGGTGCGCATGATCTTCCACACCCGCTTTGTACTGGCTGCGTTCCTGGGCTGGGCCGCGACGTGGAACTCGCCGCAGCGTGATGATGACTCGACGCCGTGGAGCGAAGCGGTTAAGCGCCACGGGCCGCAGACGCTGCTGGGCTTTTGCTGGGCGTTGCTGGTGGCCTGGCTGAACCCAAGCTTCCTGTGGTGGCTGGTGCCGATCGTGGGTTCGTTGATGCTGTCGATCCCGGTCTCGGTGATTTCCAGCCGCACGAATCTGGGTCTGAAGGCGCGCGACACTAAGCTGTTCCTGATTCCGGAAGAGCACACGCCGCCTCAAGAGCTGGTGTCCACTGATCAGTACACCCACGAAAACCGCTGGCACGCCCTGAACGACGGCTTTGTTCGCGCCGTGGTTGATCCACAGCAGAACGCCCTGGCCTGCGCGCTGGCGACCTCTCGCCATCGCGAAGCCGAGCCGATTGAGTGGATGCGTGTCGAGCGTGTGCGTCATGCGATCAAGGGAGGCCCTGAGCTTCTGAACAACCACGAGCGCCTGCAGTTGCTGAGCGATCCGGTTGCGCTGGCTCGGTTGCACGAGCTGGTCTGGAGCGAAGGCAACTCCGCCTGGCTGAATGCCTGGCGCGCTTCGGTGGAAGCCGACCCCCATGCGCCGCTGCTGCCACTGCAGCCAGCGACCCATGTGAACGACGCGACCCTCGTCAACGCCTGATCCACCCGCTAAACAAAACGCCGCCGAAGAGTGACCTTCGGCGGCGTTTTTGTTTGGGGACCGATGTTGGCGCTTCCCCTGTGGGACCGGCTTTAGCCGGGAAGAGGCCAGTGCGTGCGCTATTAATTCTGCGGTGTGAATGCAGACGCATTCCCGGCTAACGCCAGTCCTACAACTCAACGTCGCAGCCTGTTTCGCCTCAACTCACCCGAAACTTCCCGACCATCTCCTGTAACTGCACCCCAAGCCGCGCCAGTTCGATGCTTGAGGCGGCGGTCTCTTCACTGGATGCCGCGGTTTGCTCGGACACATCCCGCACGTTCAGCACGCTGCGGTTGATCTGCTCGGCCACGCTGCTCTGTTCCTCACCCGCTGCAGCAATCTGCTGGTTCATCGTCTGAATCGTCGAAACCGTGCGTGTGATGTGTCCCAGCGCATTGCCAGCCTGGCGACTCAAATCGACGCTGCTGTCCGTCAGGGTTCGGCTGGCGTCGAGCGTCATCACCACTTGCTGGGTGCCGCTCTGCAGTGCTGCGATGAGCACTTCGATTTCTTCGGTGGATTCCTGCGTGCGCTGGGCCAGGCCACGAACCTCGTCGGCGACGACCGCAAACCCGCGCCCCGCTTCGCCTGCGCGGGCGGCTTCGATCGCGGCGTTCAAGGCGAGCAGATTGGTCTGCTGCGACACCGACTTGATGACGTCGAGCACCCCGCCGATCTTGTCGCTCTCCAGCTTCAGCTTGCCCATGGCTTCGGTTGAGTTATTGACCTCCACCGCAAGGCGCTCGATCTGCGCGATGGCGTCGTTGACCACCTTGTCGCCGTCCCGCGCCTGCTGATCGGCGTGGCGCGCTGCCTCACTGGCTTCTTCGGCATTGCGGGCCACTTCCATGACGGTCGAGGTCATCTGGTTCATCGCCGTGGCGACGCAATCGGTTTCGTCTTTCTGGCTGTTAACGCCCACGCTGGTCTGCTCGGTCACGGCCGACAGCTGTTCTGCGGCACTGGCAATCTGGGTGACGCCGTCGCTGATGCCGCTGATGAGCTGCCGCAGGCTCAGGGTCATCTCCTGCATGCTGCGCTGGAGCATGCCCATTTCGTCGCGACGGCCGATTTCCAGGTCCTGACTCAGATCACCTTTGGCGATGCGCGCAGCGGCACTCAAGGTCAACCGCAGGGGCGCGATGATCTGCTGGGTGATCAGCCAGGCGGCCAGCAGGCCGAGCAGCATCGCCAACCCGGCCACGCCACTGAGCGTCTGCCGCGATTGGGTGGCTTCGGCATCACGCCGCTGGCCTTGCAGCGCAGTGATCTCCCCGGTTGATGCCAGCAGATTGTCGCTGAGCGCCTCCATGGACTCCTGCGCCGCTTCAACCTTGACCTGGAGGTCCTTGAACTGGCCCATGTGCTCGCGGTACTTGAGCAGCGTCTTACGGGCGTTGAGCAATTCACTGACATTGCCATCGGCCTGGTCGGTGGCAATTTGTTCGACTTCCTTCAGCGCTTCGTCGATGGCAGTAATGGCCGCGACTTCGTAGGACTCTTTACCGCTGAACACGTACGCCTGGACTTCGTAACGGGCATTTTGCACCTGCCCGCGCAATTGCTGGATGTTGGTGAACTCCCCGAGGCGCTCGCTGCTGTCCTGCTCCTGACTGACGGCTTTCAGGACCTCGCTTTCCACCAGGCCAATGGACTTGATCGCCTCTTCAGACAGAAGGGCAAGTTGCGCGCGGGAATCTGCCCGTGCGCTCAACAGCTTCGCCAGATCGGCGAACGTGGCTTCGAGCGCTCTGACAGTGTCGCTCTGCCCATTGAGCAACGTGAGGATGTCGGCAGGAGGCGCGTCGGCGCGCAGCACCACCAGATGCGCTTCAATCTCGTTGATGCGGTCGACGACACGCGAGGCGCTGTCAGCAGTGTTTTCGACCCGAAAGACGATGCGCTCGGCGCGCAGGTCCTTGGTCATCGCGTTGAGCTGAGCGATGGAGGTCAATGACTCCGAGCGCTCGATCATGGTGTCGAGCCCATGCCATCCGGTCAGCGTGATGGCCAGGGTCAGAAGCAGAACCAGGCCGAAGCCCAGCGAGAGTTTGAGTTTGACGCTGGTATTGGCCAGCGCCCGATTGATGCCTTGCAGCATGATGCGTCTCCTGCGGATGAGCGATAAACGCGCATCGGCAGGGGAAGCGGAGGCGTGACCTGATCAGGTCGTAGGAGATTTCCGAGGGGCGGAAAGGGGTGACGCGTGTCACAGATTCCGCCCCTGATTGGAGATTTTGCCGGCAAGTCCGTTACTGAAGCGGACGTGGATCAGGCCACTGGATCAGACCCGGAAGCGACCCACCAGCGCTTGCAGGTGGCTGCCCAGGCGCGCCAGTTCGACGCTCGATGCGGCGGTTTCTTCGCTGGCGGCCGAGGTCTGTTCCGACACATCGCGCACGTTGAGCACACTGCGGTTGATCTCTTCGGCGGTAGCGCTTTGCTCCTCGGCCGCAGCGGCGATCTGCTGGTTCATGGATTGAATCGCAGACACGGTGCGGGTGATGCTTTCCAGTGAGGTGCCGGCGCGGCGGGTCAGCTCGACGCTGCTGACGGTAAGCTCGCGGCTGTTGTCCATGATCGTCGCTACTTGCCGGGTGCCGTTCTGCAGGCCTGAAATCAGCTCTTCGATCTCTTCGGTGGATTTCTGCGTGCGCTGCGCCAGGCTGCGCACTTCGTCCGCGACCACGGCAAATCCACGCCCGGCCTCACCAGCCCGCGCGGCCTCAATGGCGGCGTTCAGAGCCAGCAGGTTGGTTTGCTGCGCGACGGATTTGATCACGTCGAGGACGCTGCCGATCTTGTCGCTCTCGCGCTTGAGTTCGGCCATCGCCTCGGTTGAGTGACCCACTTCGGTCGCGAGCCGCTCAATCTGCGCGATGGCCTCGTTGACCACTTTGTCGCCTTCGCGGGCCTGCTGGTCGGCGGCTACGGCGGCCTCGGACGCTTCTTCGGCGTTACGCGCCACCTCCTGCACCGTAGCGGTCATCTCGTGCATAGCCGTCGCCACTTGATCGGTCTCGACCTTCTGGCTGTTGACGCCGGCGCTGGTCTGTTCGGTAACCGCCGACAGCTCTTCGGCGGCGCTGGCGATCTGGGTCACGCCTTCGCCGATGCCGCTGATCAACTGGCGAAGCTCCACGGTCATGCGTTGGATGCTGCCCTGCAACTGACCCAGCTCATCGCGGCGGTCGACGCTCAAGTTGTGGGTCAGATCACCGGACGCCACGCGCTCGACCGCCACAAGCGTCTGGCCCAGCGGCACCGTGATCTGTCGTGTAATGATCCAGGCGGCGAGAACACCGAGGATCAGCGCCACTACCGTAGCGATGCCGAGAGTCGATTGGGCCTGACGGGTGTCTGCATCGCGCTTGGCGTTTTGCGAATTGTTCAATTGTTCGCTGTTGTCCAGCAGCTGCTGGCCCAACTCGGTCATTTTGGCCAGGGCCTGGACGCTGACCAGTTGTGCGTCACGGTACTGGCCGACAGCGTCGCGGTAGCCTTTGAGCGCCAGGTTGGCCTTTTGCAACTGCGGGATGTATTGGGAGGAAACGTCCCCGGCCAGCGTGTTCACTCCGACGATGGCTTCGTCGATGGCGGCGGTGGCGTTCTTCTCGAAATCCGGTTTGCCGCTGAAGGTGTAACCGCGCACCTGGAAGCGTGCCTGCTGAATCTGTTTGCTGACATCCACCGCGCTGTTGAACTGCAGGATGTTGTCGTGCTGGATCAACGCTTCTTCGATCTTTTTGACGACATCCACGGCGGCATCGGCCGTATTTCCCAGATTGGCTCGGCTGGCTTCGCGGGTCTGGATGGCTTTGGTCATGTCGCCAAAGGCGCGGCGGTAATCGCCGGCAGCTTGAGTCTGAGCATCCAGCAGTTTGAGGTCGTCGACACCTTTGACCATGCTCTGCGCGGTTTTCAGGTCGGCGTCGAGCTTGTCCAGCGCGGTCATGACGGCCGTCGCGGCTTCAGCGGTGTATTGGGTTTCATACACCATGCGTGCCGTGCGCAGATCCATCGTCCGCTCACTGATCTGCGAGATCATCCCCAGCTTGTCGCCGCGTTCGATCACCGCCTTCACGCTAGACCACCCCGTCGCTGTGATAAGCAGCGTCAGCAATAGCACCAGGCCGAAACCGATACCCAGTTTGAGGCTGACGCTCATATTTCCAAGGCGTTGGGTAAACCAGCGAGACATGATGATTCCTGCGAATTGTAGTTATGGACGCCTGTGCATCGGCCGATGCGCGCCGAACTGAAGTGTGGAGTGGGGAGGGAGATGGCTTGGGGCAAGGACATTGCCCGTCGTTCTGACACCGCGCAATTCAGACCGCCAACAATGCCCATGTGGGACCGAGCTTGCTCAGGAAGAGGCCGGGACAGTCAGCAACGTTCTCAGGTGAATGAAAGTGAGCCTTCGCGAGCAAGCTCGCTCCCACGGGTTCTTCGTCTGCGGGGAGATCGGTGTCGCCACGTGCTCTGAGCGCGGGTCTGTGTTTTGACACCGCGCTGTCCAGCAGCAAACACAGGACTTGTGGGAGTGAGCTTGCTCACGAAGACTGCATTTCAAGCGCCGGATATTTAGCGGATGTATCGGCCCCTTCGCGAGCAAGCTCGCTCCCACAGGTTTTGCGTCTGCGGGGAAACGGGTGTCCCCATGTTCGATGTGCGCGGGCACTAGAACAACCGGGCGAGCAACGCGGTCACGGCGGTTTCGACGCGCAGGATCCGCGCACCCAACTGGACGGGGTTCAGGCCGGAGGCGTGCAGCAAATCAACTTCGTAGGGAATCCAGCCGCCTTCAGGACCAATGGCCAGGGTGACAGGCTGTTCAACGGCGCGCGGGCAGGCCGGGAAATCACCCGGATGACCGACCAATCCCAACGTTCCTTCAACCACAGCGGGAAGGCGGTCTTCAACGAAGGGCTTGAAGCGTTTTTCGATGACGATCTCCGGCAGCACGCTGTCCCGGGCCTGCTCCAGCCCGAGAATCAACTGCTCGCGAATCGCCGCAGCCTCCAGAAACGGCGTCTGCCAGAAGCTTTTTTCGACGCGGTAACTGTTGACCAGAATGACCCGGGGCACGCCCATCGTCGCCACCGTCTGAAACACCCGCCGCAGCATTTTCGGGCGAGGCAGGGCGAGGATCAGCGTCAAGGGGAGTTTGGCGGGCGGCGCGTGCTCGAAGCTCACCGAAAGCTCGGCTTCCCGAGCCTCCAGTCGCAGCAATTGGGCGCTCCCCAGCAGGCCGTTCACCCGGCCGACCCGCAGGCTGTCGCCCACTTCGCTGCGATGCACTTCCTGCATGTGCTTGAGGCGCCGGTCACGCAGCACCACCCGGTCAGCCGCGATGAAGTCGGCCTCCTCAAGCAACAGCAGGTTCACGGCTGGGTCGCTGGCGGTTGACTCTGTTCGTCTTCGGCTTTTTCGTCGTCTTCATGATCGCCGCGCTTGGTGATCATCGAACTGCACAGCACGCCGATTTCAAACAGCAGCCACATCGGCACAGCCAGCAGGGTCTGCGAAAAGATGTCTGGCGGGGTGAGGATCATGCCGACCACAAAGCAGCCGATCACCACGTATGGACGAATCTTCTTCAGGTATTTGACGTCGACGATGCCGATCCACACCAGCAGCACAACCGCCACCGGAATCTCGAACGCGACGCCAAACGCCAGGAACAGCGTCATGACAAAGTCCAGGTAGCTGGCGATGTCCGTCATCATCGACACGCCTTCCGGGGTGACGCTGGCGAAGAAGTGGAAGATCAACGGGAAGACCAGAAAGTAGGCAAACGCCATCCCGGCGTAGAACAGGATGATGCTGGAGATCAACAGCGGCACTGCCACGCGCTTTTCATGCTTGTACAGGCCCGGCGCAATGAAGCCCCAGATCTGATAAAGAATCACCGGCATCGCCAGGAACAGCGCCACCATCATCGTCAGCTTGAACGGCGTGATGAATGGCGAAGCCACGTCCGTCGCGATCATTGTGGCGCCGTCAGGCAGAAACTTGCGCAGCGGGGCAGAAACGAAGGTGTAGATCTTCTGGGTGAAGTAGAACAGCGCGCCGAAGATCACGAAGATCGCCAGCACGCAGCGCAGCAGGCGTGAGCGCAGTTCTGTCAGGTGCGAGACCAGCGGCATTTGCTGGTCGTTTTCCGGGATTTCGCTCATGGGGCTCGTGGTGGCAGTGACGAATCGTTGGCAGAAGGCGCACTTTGCACCGCGGTCGCAGGGGTGGTGACCGGCGCAGGTGCGGGTGCAGATCCCGGCCCGACCGGCGAAGGTGCAGGCGCAGCAGGCTCGACATGAACGGGCGGCGGTGTGACCGACGCGCTTTCTGCCGGGGCGGCCGGGCCAATGTCGGCGCTCTGGGCCGGCGAGGCCGCACCCATGACCGGCGCCGAGGGTGGCGTTGTCGATGCAGGTGCCGGCGAAACAGGCGTTTCGGCGGCGGGCTCAGTCGGTGCCGGGGTCGCAGGGGCTACCGGCGCAGCTGGCGGCTGCTGCGGCTGCATGATTTTTCGAGCCTCTTCTTCCAGCGAAAGAATGTGCTCGTTGTGCAACTGACGCCGAATCTCGTCAGCGCCGATTTCGCGCTCAACTTCCTGTTTGATCGCATTGAAGCTGCGTTTCAGGCGGCCGATCCAGAGTCCGGCCGTCCGTGCTGCGCCTGGCAAACGCTCGGGGCCCAATACCAGCAGGGCAACGAGGCCGACCAGCAGCAGTTCAGAAAAGCTGATACCAAACATGCGTCACGACCTAGTCTTTGCGGAGGGGGTCTTCGACTCGTTGTGCTTGAGCGTCGATGGTGTGCGGCTGGTGCAGCGGCTGAGTCGGAGGGACAGGCTGCGCGGTCGGCTGTGGCTGAACCGGCGGCGTCACGGTTGGCTCTTCAGGGTGCTTGTCGTCATCATTCATGGCTTTGCGAAAGCCCTTGATCGACTCACCCACGTCGGTCCCCAGGTTCTTGAGTTTCTTGGTGCCGAAGACCAGCACGACAACCACAAGAATGACGATCCAGTGTTTCCAGTCAAAAATGCCCATGACGCGTTCCTCACAAGAAATTTCGGGCCGCAGCCCAGGTGTTTATTCCGCCGAGCGCGACGCTTTCTCGGCGTGGCCGGACAGGCCGAAGCGGCGGTCCAGCTCATCCAGCACGGCTTGCGGGTGTTGACCCAGTTGGGCAAGCATCACCATGCTGTGGAACCATAAATCGGCGGTTTCGTAGACGACATCACTGCAGTCACCGCTGATGGCAGCGTCCTTGGCAGCGATTATGGTTTCGACCGACTCTTCGCCGACCTTCTCCAGAATCTTGTTCAGTCCCTTGTGGTAGAGGCTGGCGACGTAAGACGAGTCGGCAGCCGCGCCTTTGCGTGATTCAAGCACCTCGGCAAGGCGTGACAAGGTATCAGTCATGTTCAGTGTCCTGCTTGGTAAATGGCATCCGGGTCTTTGAGCACCGGGTCCACGGTCTTCCAGGCTGCGTCGTCGTAGACGCGGTAGAAGCAGCTCTCGCGGCCGGTATGGCAAGCGATGCCGCCGATTTGCTCGACCATCAGGATAATGACGTCGGCATCACAGTCCAGGCGCAGTTCATGAAGCTTCTGCACGTGGCCCGATTCTTCGCCCTTTCGCCACAACTTGCCACGCGAACGTGACCAATAGATAGCGCGCTGTTCGCTGGCAGTCAGGCTCAAGGCTTCGCGGTTCATCCAGGCCATCATCAGCACGCGACCGGTCTTGTGGTCCTGCGCGATGGCGGGCACCAGACCGTCCTTGTCCCACTTAATCTCGTCCAGCCAGTCTTTCATCATCGGCTCCGGCCGTTCCAGGGGAGGGTTAGTGTGCCAGCGGCTCGCGCCGATGGCTATCGGCGAACGACCAGATAGACGCCTGCCGCCAGCATCAACAAGGCAGGCCAGGCGCTCAGGCTGTTCAGCGCTGCGCCGGTCTGGGTATGGGTGATCGCCAACAGTACGCCGCCAGCCAGCAGGCCTGCGCCGAGCAGGCGAAGGGCCCAGTGATCGCCATCGCGCCGATAGGGCGGGGGCGGATCATGACGATGGGGCTGCGACAGACGCTCGAGCAAATCCCGGGTCATGTTGGCCAGATGCGGAATCTGTTCGACCTGGGACTGCAGATTGCCGAGCAGAGTTTTCGGGCTGACGCGCTCGCGCATCCAGCGTTCAAGGAACGGCTGCGCGGTCGCCCAGAGATCCAGCTCCGGGTACAGCTGACGGCCGAGGCCTTCGATGTTAAGCAGCGTTTTTTGCAGCAGCACCAATTGCGGCTGCACTTCCATGTTGAAGCGGCGGGCGGTCTGGAACAGGCGCATCAGCACCTGCCCGAAGGAAATGTCCTTCAGGGGCTTCTCGAAGATCGGCTCGCACACCGTGCGGATGGCCGCTTCGAATTCATTCAGCTTGGTCTCGGCCGGCACCCAGCCCGAGTCGATGTGCAGCTGAGCCACGCGGCGGTAGTCGCGCTTGAAGAAGGCAAACAGGTTGCGCGCCAGATAGTCCTGATCCTCAGGCGTCAGGCTGCCGACAATGCCGCAGTCGATGGCGATGTACTGCGGATCCCACGGCGTGACCGTGCTGACGAAAATATTGCCGGGGTGCATGTCGGCGTGGAAAAAACTGTCGCGGAATACCTGAGTGAAAAACAGCTCGACGCCGCGCTCGGCCAGCTTCTTCATGTCGGTGCGCTGATCGGCGAGGGTCGCCAGATCGGTCACTTGCACACCGTAAATGCGCTCCATGACCAACACCTTCGGCCGGCACCAGTCCCAATAGACCTGCGGCACGTACAGCATGGCCGAGCCTTCGAAGTTGCGGCGCAGCTGGCTGGAGTTGGCCGCTTCGCGCAACAGGTCGAGTTCGTCGTAAATGGTTTTTTCGTAATCGGCGACCACGTCCACCGGGTGCAGCAGTCGCGCGTCAGCGGATACCCGCTCGGCGATCTTCGCCAGAATGAACAGCCACGCAAGATCAGAACCAATGATCGGCTTCAAGCCCGGCCGCACCACTTTGACTACCACTTCTTCGCCTGTTTTCAAACGCGCGGCGTGGACTTGAGCGACAGAAGCCGAAGCCAGCGGGGCGACGTCGAAGCGGCTGAAGACTTCGCTGATTTTCGCGCCCAGCTGCGATTCGATCAGCGCGACGGCTTTGGCGGAGTCGAACGGCGGCACGCGGTCCTGCAGCATCATCAGCTCGTCGGCGACGTCTTCAGGCAGCAGATCTCGTCGGGTGGACAGCAACTGCCCGAACTTGATGAAAATCGGCCCCAGGTCCTGCAACGCCAGTCGCAGACGGGCGCCACGGCTCAGTTCGTTCTTGCGCCGCGGCAGCCAGCGCCATGGCAGCACGAAGCGCACGGCCAGCAGCCACCAGGGCAGGGGCAGGGCGAACAACAGGTCATCGAGGCGGTAACGGATTACGACACGCTGGATGCGAAACAGGCGGCGGACGGCAAGCAGGCTCATGCGTTATCGCTGGATTTGAGGGAGTGGGCCAGACGCTCGAAGCGGGCTTCGAGGCGTTCCAGGTCTTGTTTGGTCTGATCCAGTTCGGCGAAGCGGGCTTCGGCCTCGCGTTTGCCGACCAGCGTGCGGGATTCTTCGGCCAGGTATTCGGCCAGGTTGTGGCTGAGGCTGGCTGCGCTGTCGCGGGTCCAGCGTGCGCTGTTGCGCAAGTGCCCGCCGATCAGGGGCGCGGCGACAGGGCCGAGCCAGCGTTGCAGCTCGTACTCCCAGTCGAGGTCGAGATCCTGCAGCACGCCCACCAGCTCAAGCAACACGGCGCTTTCGCCCTCCAGCTCGACTTCCGGGCTGTGCAGCACGGCATTTTTGTCTTTGCTCATCGCCAGGCGCATCAGGCTCGCAGCGGGGGCGCGCAGCGTTACATCAGCACCGCCTTCCCAGTTCGCCGCCAGCATCAGGCCGTCGTCACTGGGCAGCACGTGCAGATGAAACGCAGGGCTGGTGCATTCGATCGCGATGACCTTGCCGCTGAGCCGGTCAAGGCGCGGCAGGGCGGTGCTGTCCATGCGCAGCACGCGATTGATGCCGTGCTCGGCACTGGCGAGCAAGCCGTTGAGCAGCATCAGGGTTTGATGCCCCGGTGCAGCGCGACGATCCCGGAGGTCATGTTGTGGTAGGTCACGCGGTCAAAACCGGCCTGGACCATCATTGACTTCAGGGTTTCCTGGTCGGGGTGCATGCGGATCGACTCTGCCAGATAGCGGTAGCTTTCCGAATCGTTGGTGATCAACTTGCCGGCCAGCGGCATGAAGGCGAACGAGTAGGCGTCGTAGATCTTGGACATGACTTTGCTGGTGGGCTTGGAGAATTCAAGCACCAGCAAACGCCCACCCGGCTTGAGCACGCGCAGCATGGAGCGGATGGCGTCTTCTTTGTGGGTCACGTTGCGCAGGCCGAAGGCGATGGTCACGCAGTCGAAGTAGTTGTCGGGGAACGGCAGCTTTTCAGCGTCGGCCTGAACAAACTTGATGTTGCCAGCCACGCCGCGATCCAGCAGACGGTCACGACCGACTTTGAGCATCGAAGCGTTGATGTCGGCCAGCACGACTTCGCCGGTCGGACCTACAAGATGGGAGAACTTCTTCGCCAAGTCGCCGGTGCCGCCTGCGATGTCGAGCACGCGGTTGCCGCTGCGAACGCCGGACAGTTCGATGGTGAAGCGCTTCCAGAGGCGATGCATGCCGCCGGACAACACGTCGTTCATCAGGTCATATTTGGCCGCTACGGAGTGAAATACCTCGGCGACTTTCTCGGCCTTCTGGCTTTCCGGTACGTTTTTGTAACCGAAGTGGGTGATGGGTTCGGCATCGCTGCCTTTGCGCGGATCATTCATATCGCTGTCACCGGAATAAAGTGGCGCCATTCTAATCGTCGAGGCTGGCTTTGTCTTGACAAGGCTCACGGCCAACAGTTTCTTCGGTCCGGGCCGCTGGTATAGTGCGCCGACGATTTAAGCCGAAGCAGGAGCCCGTCAGTGGCCAGAATTACCGTGGAACGTCAGCACACGCTGGGAAAGGAAAAGGCCCGCGAGAAGGCTGAGATCATGCTGCAGAAGCTGTCCGACAAGTACGGCATCGAGCACGAGTGGGCAGGCGACACCGTTGCCCTGGAAGGCAAGGGCGCCAAGGGCACTGTCGCAGTCGAGGATGAGTGGGTGCGGGTGAACATCGACCTCAACTTCTTCCTCTCCGCCATGAGCGGTTCGATTCAGTCGGAAGTTGAACGGCAGCTGGACAAGGTACTCACTGCCTGACGCTTGTAGAGACGGCTAGAGCATCAGCTTGATGACTTGCTCGGAGGGGTCGCGGGATTTGCCGGCGGCCTTGAGCTCGGCCAGGTACTCCTCCCATAGCTGGGCCTGGCGTTGCGCCAGTTGCTCCAGGTATTCCCAGGTAAACAGCCCGCTGTCATGACCGTCGTCGAAGGTCAGCTTCAGCGCGTACTGGCCGGCGGGTTCGACCTTGGTGAGCCCGACGCCCAGCTTGCCGAACTGCAGAATCGGATTGCCATGCCCCTGCACTTCCGCCGACGGCGAGTGCACCCGCAGAAATTCCGCCGGCAAGCGGTACTCCTCATCCGGCCCGTATTTCAGGCTGAGGACTTTCGAGGCTTTGTGTAGCTGGATGGCGGTGGGGATGCGGGTCATAGAGGTAATCTCAGCTACAAGCTACAAGCTACAAGCTACAAGCTCCAAGCGAAGCAGATTCGTGCAGCCAGTGAAATCTGCTTGCAGCTTGAAGCTAACCGCTTGCAGCTGCTTTAAAGGATATAGCGCGACAGATCTTCGTCTTCCGCCAGCTCACCCAAGTGACTGTTCACGTATTCAGCGTCGATCTGAATCGTCCCGCCATCCTGCGCGCCTGCCAAGTCACCGGCACTGAAAGAAACCTCTTCCAGCAACCGCTCAAGCAGCGTGTGCAAGCGACGCGCACCGATGTTCTCGGTCTTCTCGTTGACCTGCCAGGCGATCTCGGCCAGACGCTTGATGCCATCCGGCAGAAACGCAATGTTCAGGCCTTCGGTCTTCAACAGCTCGCGGTATTGCTCGGTCAGCGACGCATGGGGCTCGGTCAGGATGCGTTCGAAATCCTGCGGGCTCAGCGCTTTGAGCTCGACCCGAATCGGCAGGCGACCCTGCAGCTCAGGCACCAGATCGCTCGGCTTGCTCAGGTGGAACGCGCCGGACGCGATGAACAGGATGTGATCGGTTTTGACCATGCCCAGCTTGGTGTTGACGGTGCAGCCTTCGATCAGCGGCAGCAGGTCGCGCTGAACGCCTTCGCGGGACACATCGGCGCCGCCGACATTGCCTCGCTTGGCCACTTTGTCGATCTCGTCGATGAACACGATGCCGTGCTGCTCAACCGCTTCCAGCGCTTTGGCTTTCAGCTCTTCGTCGTTGACCAGGCGGCCCGCTTCTTCGTCGCGAACCATCTTCAGCGCGTCTTTGACTTTCAGCTTGCGGCTCTTCTTCTTGCCCTTGCCCATATTGGCAAACAGGCTTTGCAGCTGGTTGGTCATCTCTTCCATGCCCGGCGGCGCGGAAATGTCGACGCCGCCCATTTCAGCGACCTCGATCTCGATTTCCTTATCGTCCAGTTGGCCTTCGCGCAGGCGCTTGCGGAACAGCTGACGGGTGTTGGAGTCGCTGCCCGACGTCGCGTCTTCGTTGAAGCCCGCGCGTGCCGGTGGCAGCAGGGCGTCGAGAATGCGGTCTTCGGCGGCGTCTTCGGCGCGGTGGCGAACCTTGGTGATTTCCTGTTCGCGCAGCAGCTTCATTGCAGCGTCGGCCAGATCACGGATGATCGACTCGACGTCGCGACCCACGTAGCCGACTTCGGTGAACTTGGTCGCTTCGACCTTGATGAACGGCGCGTTGGCGAGCTTGGCCAGACGACGGGCGATTTCGGTCTTGCCGACGCCGGTCGGGCCGATCATCAGGATGTTCTTGGGAGTGACTTCAACGCGCAGCTCTTCGGGGAGCTGCATCCGGCGCCAGCGGTTACGCAGCGCAATAGCGACGGCGCGTTTGGCATCGTCCTGGCCGATGATATGGCGATTGAGTTCGTGGACGATTTCACGGGGAGTCATGGACATGGCTTTCAACGGTCCTCGGCAGAGTGAAAGTCGGGCAGGCCGCGATGAATGGCGGCCATTACCTGAGGCTTACTCGGCGAGGTCCTGCTCCTCAATGGTGATGTTGTGGTTGGTGAAGACGCAAATGTCGCCAGCAATGTGCAAAGCGGTTTCGGCGATTTCACGGGCGGAGAGTTCGGTCTTCAGCAGCAGTGCGCGGGCCGCAGCCTGGGCAAAGGCGCCGCCGGAACCCATGGCGATCAGGCCGTCCTCGGGCTCAACAACGTCGCCGTTACCGGTAATGATCAGCGAAGCGTCTTTGTTGGCAACGGCCAGCATGGCTTCAAGCCGGCTCAGCGAGCGGTCGGTACGCCATTCTTTTGCCAGCTCTACGGCGGCACGAATGAGGTGGCCCTGGTGTTTTTCCAGCTGGGCTTCGAAGCGTTCGAACAGGGTGAAGGCGTCAGCGGTGGCGCCTGCGAAGCCGGCAATGACCTGGCCGTGGTAAAGGCGCCGGACTTTCTTGGCGTTGCCTTTCATGACGGTATTGCCCAGAGAAACCTGGCCGTCACCGGCCATGACGACTTTGCCTTGGCGGCGCACTGAAACGATGGTGGTCAAGGGGAGAGTCTCCACGCTGCGGGGCGAAAATGCCCTGATGGAAACTCATATGGGGGTGGGGGCGGGTATTTCAACCGTTGAGTGGGTTGAGGGATGAAAGGCGGTGGGTAAGGTTGCTTCCAGTTTGTGTAGGAGTGAGCTTGCTCGCGATGGCGGTGAATCAGGCACCATTATGTTGGATGTGCCAACGTCATCGCGAGCAAGCTCACTCCTACAGCTGATCGCCCCCGCCTGTAGCGCGACCGATCGTTGGTCCTGCGGTGGGTGGCAGTGCCCTAGCGAGCCTGACGCTGTTGCAGCAGCAGGTTGCTGAAGCCGCCGCCCGCCAGTTGCTTCTGCGCGATGGTCAGCTGTTCGCGGTTGCTGAACGGGCCAACCAGCACGCGGTACCAGGTTTCATCCTTCACCGTGCCCGATTCCACGGTCGACGTTTGCCCCAGCAGAATGATCTGCGCGCGCACTTTCTCGGCGTCGGCCTGTTTGCGGAACGAGCCCGCTTGCAGGAAGAACGTTGTCACCGCCGCCGGTTTGGTCACCGGAGGTGCTGGTGGCGGGGTCAAACCACTGAGTGCCGCCTGGGCGCGAGCGGTGTCGATCTTCGCGGCCACTTCAGGCGTGACCGGCGTGCTTGGCGCAACGACCGGCGGTGTCTTCTCGGGCACCGCTTCGTTCGGCACGATAACTTCCGACTCAGGCAACAGCGTGTAGAAGTCGTACTTCGGCTTCACCGGCGCGGTCGGGCTGGGCGGCGTCTTGTTTGCTTCGGCGATCTTCGCAGCCTTGGCTTCTGCCTTGACGCGCTTGATGTCGTCGCCACTGCCGGGTTCGAGTTTCATCAGGAACACAACGAAAGCGCCGACGGTCAGGCCGATCGCCATCCACACCCAGCCCGGAATCGGCGTCTTTGCGGGAGCCTGATACCGGCTGGCGCCGCGCTTGGGAGCAGGTTTCTTTTTAACGGCCAACTTACATACGCTCCAGTGTGTCCAGACCCAGCAACTGCAGGCCTTGCTTGAGGGTGCGACCCGTCAGGGCGGCGAGGCGCAGACGGCTTTGCTGTTGTTCAGGGTTTTCCGCGGCCAGGATCGGGCAGTTCTCGTAGAAACTGGAAAACAGACCGGCGAGGTCATACAGATAGGCGCAGAGCACATGGGGCGTGCCCTTTTCAGCGACGGTGTTGACGGTCTCGCCGAACTGCGCCAGACGCGCGGCCAGGTCTTGCTCCTGCGGTGCGTCGAGGATGATCCGGCCCGCGCTCGCGTCGAAGGTTTCGCCCTTTTCTTCGAGCTTGCGGAATACACCGGCCACACGGGTGTAGGCGTACAGCAGATAAGGCGCGGTGTTGCCTTCGAAGCTGAGCATCTGGTCGAAGTTGAAGCTGTAGTCACTCGCGCGATGCTTGGACAGGTCGGCATATTTCACCGCGCTGATGCCGACAGCCTTGGCGATCAAGCGCAACTCGTCTTCGGCGACGTCCGGGTTTTTCTCTTTCACCAGCGTGTAGGCGCGCTCTTCGGCTTCGTCGAGCAGGTCGACCAGCTTGACCGTGCCGCCATCGCGGGTCTTGAACGGACGGCCATCGGCGCCGTTCATGGTGCCGAAGCCCATGTGCTCCATCTGCATGCCGTTGGTGACGAAGCCTGCACGGCGGGCCACTTCGAAGACCTGCTGGAAGTGCAGGGCCTGACGCTGATCAACGAAATACAGCGCGCGATCGGCTTTCAGCACGTTGCTGCGATAGCGCACAGCCGCGAGGTCAGTGGTGGCATACAGATAACCGCCGCCGGCCTTTTGCACGATCACCGGCAGCGGCGTGCCTTCGGCGGTTTTGAATTCTTCAAGAAACACACACTGCGCGCCGTTGCTCTCGACCAGCAGTCCGGCCTTCTTCAGGTCGGCGACGACATTGGCGAGGTCGTCGTTGTAGGCGCTCTCGCCCATGACGTCCTTGGGCGTGAGTTTGACGTTCAGGCGCTCGTACACTTCCTGGCAGTGGGACAGCGAGATGTCTTTGAATCGCGTCCACAGGCTCAGGCACTCGGCGTCCCCGGCTTGCAGCTTGACCACAAGCCCACGTGCGCGCTCGGCGAACTCTTCGGACTCGTCGAAACGGCCCTTGGCGGCGCGATAGAAGTTTTCGAGGTCAGCCAGCTCATCGCTGGTCGCCGGGGTTTCCTGCAGATAGGCCAGCAGCATGCCGAACTGAGTGCCCCAATCGCCGACGTGGTTCTGACGGATCACGGTGTCGCCAAGAAACTCAAGGACGCTGGCCACGCCGTCGCCAATGATGGTCGAGCGCAAGTGGCCGACGTGCATCTCTTTGGCCAGATTCGGCGCAGACAGGTCGACCACAACGCGTTGAGCAGGGCCGTTCTTGCGCACGGACAGGGTCGCGTCGGCCAGAGCTTCGTCGAGTCGCGAAGCCAGGGCCTGGGTGTTCTGGAAGAAATTGAGGAAACCGGGGCCGGCGATGTCGACCTGGGTGATCTGCTCGTCCGCGGGCAACGCGGCGACGATTTTCTCGGCCAGGTCACGCGGCTTCATGCCCGCAGGCTTGGCCAGCATCATGGCGATATTGCTGGCGAAGTCGCCGTTTTTCTTGTCCTTGGCGTTCTCCACCTGAATCGCCGGCGTCAACCCTTCCGGCAAGACGCCATCGGTGACGAGTTGGCTCAGAGCTTGTTGAATCAGCTGGCGAATGGTGTCTTTCATGGTGCTCTCTTTCGACCGCAAGCGCGGCCGCGCCTGGATGCGCGGGTGGAAAAACTGGGCATTATCCGTGGCCGGGGCCACCTTGCCAACCGCGCTGGATGCGCGGTCAACCGATGCGAATCAATAAAGGTCCACCGGATCCACGTCCAGCGACCATCTGACCTGGCGCCCGCTGGGCATGTTTTCCAGTGTCAGCAACCAGGTCGCGAGCAGCTTGTGCAGCGGCGCGCGGGCGTTCGCCTGGACCAGCAACTGAGCGCGATAGCGTCCGGCGCGTCGCTCCATCGGCGCCGGAACCGGGCCCAACAGCTCGATGCCGCCCAGGGCCAGGTCCTTCAACAGGCGCTCGGCTTCGGTGCAGGCTTCGTCGAGAAATCCCTCGGCCTGACCCGGCTTGTGCGCTTCGGCGCGCAGCAGTGCCAAGTGCGAGAACGGCGGCAGCCCAGCGGCGCGACGCTCACTCAGCGCCTGCTCGGCAAAGGCGAAATAACCCTGTTCGGTCAGTTGAATCAATAAAGGATGGTCGGCCAGGTGAGTCTGGATGATCACCTTGCCTGGCTCTTCGGCGCGCCCGGCTCTGCCTGCGACCTGCACAATCAATTGCGCCATGCGCTCGCTGGCGCGGAAGTCACCGGAAAACAGCCCGCCATCGGCATCGAGAATCGACACCAGCGTCACGCGCGGGAAGTGATGCCCTTTGGCGAGCATCTGCGTACCCACCAGAATGCACGGCTGGCCTTTCTGGATGGTTGCGAACAGCTGATTCATCGCGTCCTTGCGTGAGGTGCTGTCCCGATCAACGCGCAGCACCGGGTAGTCGGGAAACAGAATCGCCAGCCGCTCCTCGGCACGTTCGGTCCCTGCACCCACCGGGCGCAGATCGACCTTGCCACACGCCGGGCAATTGCGTGGCACGCGCTCGACATGGCCGCAGTGGTGACAGCGCAGCTCGCCCGAGCGCTGGTGAACGGTCATGCGCGCGTCACAGCGAGGGCATTCCGACAACCAGCCACAGTCGTGACACAGCAGCGTAGGGGCAAAGCCGCGCCGGTTGAGGAACACCAACACTTGCTGGCCCGCCGCCAGGGTCTGGCCGATGGCTTGCTGCATGGGGCCTGAAATGCCGCTGTCGAGGGGGCGACTTTTCACATCCAGCCGCAGGAAGCGCGGTTGCTGAGCGCCACCCGCGCGCTGATTCAGACGCAGGAGCGCGTACCGACCGGTGTGGGCGTTGTGCAGGCTTTCCAGCGAAGGCGTCGCCGAGCCGAGCACGATCGGGATGTCCTCCTGATGCGCCCTCACCAGTGCCAGGTCTCGGGCGTGATAGCGCAGGCCCTCCTGCTGTTTATAGGAGCCGTCGTGCTCCTCGTCGATGATGATCAGCCCGGGTTTTTTCATCGGGGTGAACAGCGCCGAACGGGTGCCGATGATGATGTCAGCTTCGCCATCGCGTGCTGCCAGCCAGGCGTCGAGCCGATCCCGATCGTTGACCGCCGAATGCAGCAGCGCAATGCGCGCGTTGAAACGCTGCTCGAAGCGCGCGAGGGTCTGCGGCCCCAAATTGATTTCCGGAATCAACACCAGCGCCTGCTTGCCCGCTTCCAGCGTTTCGCGGATGAGCTGCAGATACACTTCGGTCTTGCCGCTGCCGGTGACCCCCGCCAACAGTGAAGCGTGGAAACTGCCGAAACCCGACCGAATGGCTTCATAGGCGGCCCGTTGCTCGGTGTTGAGCGGCAGTTCCGGCTGCGCCAGCCAGTGCTCGTGCCGCTCGACCGGACCGTGACCGCGGACCTCGACGGTCACCAGTCCTTTGGCGAGCAACAGATTCAGGCTGTCCCGGTTGAGCATCAGCTTGCTCAGCAACTGGTGAGCCACGCCGTGGGGATGCTGGGCCAGGGTGCGCAGCGCTTCCTTTTGCTTCGGCGCCCGGGCGATGCGCGGGTCATCAATGCTGGCGTCCGGAGCGGCGTGCCAGAACCGCTCCTGCCGCGCTTCCGCAGGTTCGCCCTGACGCAGCAGCACTGGCAACGCCCAACTGAGGGTGTCGCCCAGGCTGTGCTGGTAATACTGGGCCGTCCACAGGCACAACTTGAACAGCGCGGGCGGCAGCGGCGGTTCGGCATCCAGCACGGCAATGGCCGGCTTGAGCTTGTCGGCCGGCACTTCACTGTGATCGACGACTTCCACCAGCACGCCGATCATTTCCCGACGACCGAACGGCACGCGCAGGCGCATCCCCGGTTGCAACGCACTGCGCGCCACACCTGCAGGGGCAAGGTAGTCGAACAGGCGACGCAGCGGCGAGGGCAGGGCGAGGCGCAAGATGGCGTCGGGCACGCGGGGGATTTCCTGTTACGGAGTATGACGAAGGGCGCGATCTTAGCAGACGACCGGCGTGAACGTTCCCTTGCGTGATTGGCGTTGTCTGTTAATATGCGCGGCCTAATTCCGTGCGGTATTCAACAATAGTGTTGGGTGGCGGCACGATAGCCTGAGGAAATACCCATGAAAGCTGATATCCATCCAGTTTACGAAGCCATTGACGCAACCTGCAGCTGCGGCAATGTCATCAAAACCCGTTCCACACTGGCCAAGCCTCTGAGCCTGGACGTGTGCAACGAGTGCCACCCGTTCTACACCGGCAAGCAAAAAACTCTGGACGTCGGCGGTCGTGTCGACAAGTTCAAGTCGCGTTTCGGTGCATTCGGTCCTACCAAAGCTCCTGCTGCAGAGTAAGGTTGGCCGTTCTGGAGTCGCCGATGCGTTTCTCCAGGCTGCTTAAGAAGGCGTCCCTCGCGGGCGCCTTTTTTATGTCCGCGATTTGGCTTTCGGCGGCCCAGGCCTTGTGCCCGGCGCCGCCGTCTCTGCCTCTGGTTCAGGTACAGCGAGTGGTGGATGGCGACACGGTGCGCCTGAGCGATGGTCGCAGCGTTCGCATGATTGGCCTGAATACGCCAGAAACCGGCAAAAAGGGTCAGTCCGCCCAGCCGTTTGCCGAAGCGGCCAAGCGTCGATTGCAGACGTTGGTGGATGCCAGTGGTGGGCAGGTCAGGCTGCGCGTCGGTGAAGAGCCGACCGATCACTACGGTCGCACCCTCGCCAACGTCTATAGCCGCGATGGCGCCAACCTTGAGGCGCAACTGCTGGCCGAGGGCCTTGGCTATCTCGTCGCCGTCTCCCCGAATGTGGCGCTTGTCAGTTGCCAGCAGGCCGCAGAGAAGTCGGCTCGCCAAGCGGGCCTGGGCCTGTGGCGCAAATCGCCGGTTCAGCCGGCGGAGCAGATCAACGCCGGCGGGTTCGCGTTGGTCAGTGGGCGCGTGACCAGCGTGCAGCGCAATGGCGGCGGTCTGTGGATCGAATTCGGCGATGCGCTGGTGTTGCGCATTGCGCCCAAGCTGCTCGGCCAGTTCGACACTGCTGTGCTGCAGCGCTTGAAGGGTCAGCGAATCGAAGCCCGTGGCTGGGTGGTCGATCGTTCGCGTCGGGGCGGTCTGAAATCAGGCCAACCCCGCTGGATGATGTCGATCACTCACCCT
The DNA here is from genome assembly GCF_057834665.1 of Pseudomonas sp. GL_135. Lineage (NCBI taxonomy): Bacteria > Pseudomonadati > Pseudomonadota > Gammaproteobacteria > Pseudomonadales > Pseudomonadaceae > Pseudomonas > Pseudomonas sp. GL_135. The sequence goes on along the minus strand of NZ_CM174408.1, from coordinate 5,173,647 downwards.
GCAATGTTGGATACATTAAATAAATAAATTGTAGACATATTTGGCGTGGATTGTCGCCGCTAGAGGCCTTGTTTCCTGCGGCTCTACGCTGAAAGTCGTAGATGCGGCCTCTTGACACAGGTGACCCGCCAGTCTTGTTAGGACTTTATGACTTGCGTATGCTCGGCGGTCCGTCTGTCCAACAGCAAAAAAGCGGAATGCCCCCATGTCAGATTTGAAAACTGCCGCTCTCGAATATCACGCTCATCCCCGTCCTGGGAAACTCAGCGTCGAGCTCACCAAAGCCACTGCAACCGCTCGCGATCTGTCGCTGGCCTACAGCCCGGGTGTGGCTGAGCCGGTCCGCGAAATCGGTCGCGATCCGGAGCTTGCCTACAAGTACACCGGCAAAGGCAACCTGGTAGCGGTCATCTCTGATGGCACCGCGATTCTGGGTCTGGGTAACCTCGGACCTCTCGCGTCCAAGCCGGTCATGGAAGGCAAGGGCGTGCTGTTCAAGCGCTTTGCCGGTATCGACGTGTTCGATATCGAAGTCGATTCGGAAAGCCCGCAGGCCTTCATCGACACCGTGCGACGCATCTCCATCACCTTCGGTGGGATCAACCTGGAAGACATCAAGGCACCTGAGTGCTTCGAGATCGAAAAGGCGCTGATCGAGCAGTGCGACATTCCGGTTTTCCACGATGACCAGCACGGCACCGCGATCGTTACCGCAGCCGGCATGATCAACGCGCTGGAAATCGCAGGCAAAACCCTGGAAGCGGCGAAGATCGTCTGCCTGGGCGCTGGCGCTGCAGCCATCTCCTGCATGAAGTTGCTGGTGAGCATGGGCGCGAAGATCGAAAACATCTTCATGATCGACCGCAACGGCGTGGTTCACGACGGGCGTACCGATCTGAACCAGTACAAGGCCCAGTTCGCTCACTCCACCGACAAGCGCACGCTGGCCGATGCTCTGGAAGGCGCTGATGTGTTCGTCGGTCTGTCCGGTCCGAACCTGCTGAGCGCTGAAGGCTTGAAGTCGATGGCAGCCAACCCGATCGTGTTCGCCTGTTCGAACCCGGATCCGGAAATCTCGCCGGAACTGGCTCACGCCACTCGCAGCGACGTAATCATGGCGACCGGCCGTTCGGACTACCCGAACCAGGTCAACAACGTGCTGGGCTTCCCGTTCATCTTCCGCGGTGCACTGGACGTTCGCGCCAAGCGCATCAACGAAGAGATGAAGATCGCCGCGGCCAACGCCCTGCGCGAACTGGCCAAGCTGCCGGTGCCTCAGGAAGTCTGCGACGCCTACGGCGGCATCGCCCTGGAATTCGGTCGTGAGTACATCATTCCGAAACCACTGGACGTGCGCCTGCTGACTATCGTTTCCGATGCCGTTGCAAAGGCAGCCATCGAAAGCGGTGTTGCGACCCTGCCGTATCCAAAGCACTACCCGCTGAAAAGCGTGGATGACGTGTTCAACGGCTGATAACCGCGGCCACAAAAAACCCAGCCAAGTGCTGGGTTTTTTTTTGAGCTGCAAGCTACAAGCTACAAGCAGTGCAAAGATCGCCGCTGCTCTTGCCTTTACTTGTAGCTTGCCGCTTCAAGCTCGCCGCTGCCTCACTAGAACAAATCGATCGGCGCTGATTCGTCCGCCGGCAACGGGCTGCCTGGAGGCGGGCTGCCGCCGAGTTCGTTCACGCTAGGCGGCGTGTCTTCGCTCTTGAACAGCTCGAAGAACGCACCCGGCGTGCTCGGCGTGGCGGAGCGGCCGCTGACCGGATCGATGCGCAGGCTGAGGATGCCGTCTGGTTCGGCTTGAACGTGGGGCGGCTTGTCCTTCAGGGCGGCGCTCATGTACTTCATCCAGATTGGCAGCGCGACCGTGCCACCGAACTCATGGCGACCCAGGCTCTCCGGTTGATCGAAACCGGTCCAGACCGTCGTCACATAATCCGCGTTGTAGCCGGTGAACCATGCGTCCTTCGATTCGTTGGTGGTACCGGTTTTGCCTGCGATATCCGGACGGTTCATCGCCAGAGCGCGGCGACCGGTGCCGCGTTTGATCACGTCCTGCAGCATGCTGTTGAGGATGTAGACCGTGCGACCGTCAACAATCCGTTCCGCCACCACAGGGGCCGGCGCTGCGCCCGAGGCATCCAGCGCGTTTGGCACCACGTTGGCCGTCAGTGGCGGTGTTTCTGGCGCAGCGTACGTCGATGCGCTACTGATGGCCGCTTCGCTGACCGCTTTCGGGTTCGGGTCGTTGGCAGGCACTGTCGGCGGATTGGCGACGAACAGGGTTTTGCCCTCGCGGTCTTCGATCTTCTGGATGAGGTACGGGCTGATCTTGTAACCGCCGTTGGCAAACGCACTCCAGCCGCCGACGATTTCCATCGGCGTCAGGGTTGCAGTACCCAGGGCCAGAGACAGGTTGGGCGGCAAGTCCTGCTTGTTGAAGCCAAAGCGGGTGATGTAGTTGATCGCGGTGTTCACGCCCAGGCTTTGCAGCAGGCGGATCGACACGAGGTTACGCGACTTGTACAGCGCCTCGCGCAGCCGAATCGGACCGAGGAAGGTGCCGGTGTCGTTCTTTGGCCGCCAGACTTTGTCGATGGCCTCGTCGACGAACACGATCGGCGCGTCGTTGACCAGGCTGGCGGCGGTGTAGCCGTTGTCCAGCGCTGCCGAATAGAGGAACGGCTTGAAGCTGGAGCCTGGCTGACGTTTGGCCTGCATCGCGCGGTTGTAGTTACTTTGCTCGAACGCGAAGCCGCCGACCAGCGCACGAATCGCGCCGTTCTGCGGATCCAGCGAAACCAGCGCGCTCTGCGCCACGGGAAGCTGGCTGAACTTGAGCGAGTTGTCCGGCTGACGCTGCAGGCGCACCAGATCGCCGACATGGGCGACATCGCCGGGCTGCTTGGGATTGGCGCCGACGCTGTTGGTGTTCAGGAACGCCTTGGCCCACTTCATGCTGTCCCAGGCGACGGTCTCTTCGTTCTCGCCGTTGCGGGTCAGTACGCGGATGCCGGTCTTGTCGACCTGGGTGACGATGGCCGGCTCCAGACCGCTGATCGGACGCTGCTTGCTCAGCTCCTGCACCCAGCCCTCGCGGGTCAGGCCGGGGAACCGGCTCTCTGGGCCGCGATAGCCATGGCGCTGGTCGTATTCGATCAGGCCGTCCTGCACCGCCTTGTTGGCGTCTTCCTGCAAGCCGCTCGGCACGGTAGTGGTGACGCGGAAGCCTTCTGTGTAGGCTGCGCTGCCATAACGACCCACCATTTCGGCCCGCGCCATTTCAGCGATATACGGCGCATTCACTTCAGGACTTTGAACGTGATAGCTGGCGTTGATCGGCTCGACAAGCGCGGTCTGGTAGGTGTTCTGGTCGATTTTCCCCAGTTTGAACATGCGGCCCAGAATCCAGTCGCGGCGCTCTTTGGCACGCACCGGGTTGGCCAGTGGGTTGAATCGTGACGGCGCCTTGGGCAGGCCGGCGATCATTGCCATTTGCGCAACGCTCAGGTCGCGGATCGATTTGCCGTAGTAGACCTGCGCTGCGGCCTCGATGCCGTAAGCGCGGTTACCCAGGTAGATCTTGTTGACGTACAGCTCGAGAATCTCGTCCTTGGTAAGTTGGCGCTCGATTTGCAAGGCCAAGAGAATCTCGGTGGTTTTGCGCGAAAAACTGCGCTCGCTGGTCAGGAAGTAATTTTTCGCGACCTGCATGGTAATGGTTGAGCCGCCGGACTGAATGTGACCGCTCTTGACCAATTGGCTGGCCGCGCGCATCAGGCTGCTCGGGTCCACGCCATAGTGGTTCTCGAAGTTATCGTCTTCGGCCGACAGCAGCGCGTGGATAAAGTTGGGGGGAATGTCGGCGAAACGGATGGGAGAGCGGCGCATTTCGCCAAACTCTGCAATCAGTTTGCCGTCGCTGCTGAACACGCGCAGCGGGATCTGCAGCTGAATATTGCGCAGGGCATCGACCGAGGGCAGGTTCGGGGCCAGGTAGAGAAAGGCGCCGCTCAGGCCGAGCAGCAGCCCGCAGACGACCGCGACGATGGACCACCAGACGAACTTCAGCAGGCGTATCAAGGCTTTTGGATTTCCAGAAAAAAGAATGAGTTAGACGCAGGCATTTACAAATGAACACGCCTTGAAGCTTTGGTACACGAAAAAAACGCTGGGCATTATAAGCATTTTTCGTCGTCGAGCGTTATTTGCGCTACTGTCAAGTCAGCCGACAGTGGCACTGGACTAGAAATCATCCGTAAGTGACGGAAACGCATAGGGAATCGGTTGTGTTCGAACTCTTCAGTAAGAAGGCCAACACCCTTCTGGGGATCGATATTAGCTCCACCTCGGTCAAGCTCCTGGAGCTAAGTCGTTCCGGCAACCGTTACAAGGTCGAGTCTTATGCGGTCGAGCCACTGCCCGCCAACGCAGTGGTCGAAAAGAACATCGCGGAGCTCGAAGGTGTCGGCAGTGCTTTGACGCGTTTGCTGGTAAAAGCCAAGAGTAACGTCAAAATCGCGGCGGTTGCCGTCGCCGGTTCGGCTGTTATTACCAAGACCATCGAGATGGACGCAGGTCTTTCCGACGACGAGATGGAAAACCAGCTCAAGATCGAGGCCGATCAGTACATTCCCTATCCGCTCGAAGAAGTCGCCATCGACTTCGAAGTCCAAGGCTATTCGGCGCGCAATCCCGAACGCGTTGAGGTATTGCTTGCCGCCTGCCGCAAGGAAAACGTAGAAGTGCGCGAAGCTGCGTTGGCACTGGCCGGGCTCACCGCTCGCGTGGTCGACGTCGAAGCCTATGCCTTGGAGCGCTCGTTCGGTCTGCTGTCGGCGCAATTGGGCCAGGACCACGAACAGTTGACCGTCGCCGTCATAGACATCGGCGCAACCATGACCACCCTCAGCGTGCTGCACAACGGCCGCATCATCTATACCCGCGAACAATTATTTGGCGGTCGCCAGTTAACCGAAGAAATCCAGCGCCGTTATGGCTTGTCGGTCAGCGAGGCCGGGCTTGCGAAAAAGCAGGGCGGACTCCCCGACGACTACGTTATGGAAGTCCTGCAGCCGTTCAAGGACGCCGTGGTGCAACAGGTGTCTCGTTCGCTGCAGTTTTTCTTCGCGGCCGGCCAGTACAACCGCGTCGACTACATCATGCTGGCCGGCGGCACCGCCTCTATTTCCGGTCTTGATCGGCTGATCCAGGAACGCCTGGGCACTCCGACGCTGGTGGCCAACCCCTTTGCTGACATGGCGCTGAGCGTCAAGGTCAACGCCGGCGCCCTCGCCAGCGATGCTCCCGCACTGATGATCGCTTGCGGTCTGGCCCTGAGGAGCTTCGACTAATGGCACGGATCAACTTACTTCCCTGGCGCGAGCAGCAACGCGAGGAGCGCAAGAAGCGCTTCATTCTGGCACTGGTTGGCGTGCTGGTGCTTGGCGTAGGCGCCATTCTTTTGGCTGATCAATATTTGAGCAGTGCCATCGCCCACCAAAACGCTCGCAATCAATTTGTCAGGACCGAAATCGTCCAGCTCGACGCGCGCATCAAAGAGATCAGCGAGCTCAAGGCACGTCGCAAGCAACTGCTGGAGCGGATGAAGATCATTCAGGACCTGCAAGGCAACCGGCCGATCATCGGGCGCATCTTCGATCAGATGGCCCGCACCCTTCCCGATGGCGTCTATTTCAACGACGTGAAGATGACCGGGCAGATGATCAGCATTTCCGGCGCTGCGGAATCCAATAACCGGGTGTCGGACCTGCTGCGGAATCTGGATGCGTCTGACTGGCTGGAGTCGCCGAGTCTGACCGAGGTCAAGGCAAACACTGCGGCGGGTGGCGTGGATCAGACCAATACCTTCCAGTTGACGGTGCGCCAGACGCAGCCAGCCGTTGAGGGGGTCAAGCCATGAACATGAATGACTGGCTCGATAGCCTGAAAAAGATCGACATCAACGACCTGGACGTCAATAACCTGGGTTCATGGCCTGCTGCGGTGAAGACCATTGCCGGCGCGCTGTTGCTGGCGCTGGTACTGGCCGGTGGGTACTTCTTCTATATCCAGGACATGCAGACTCAGCTCGATCAGGCCCGTGGCGAAGAGACGGCGCTGAAAGAGCAGTTCGCGACCAAGGCTTATCAGGCTGCCAACCTCGCGGCCTACAAGAGCCAGATGGTGGAGATGGAAAACACCTTCGGCGCCTTGTTGCGGCAGTTGCCCAGCGACACTGAGGTCCCCGGGCTGCTTGAAGACATTACCCGCACCGGACTGGGCAGTGGCCTGGAGTTCGAGGAAATCAAGCTGCTCCCCGAAGAGGCCCAGCAGTTTTATATCGAATTGCCGATCCAGATTACCGTGACAGGCAGTTACCACGACCTCGCGACCTTCGCCAGCGGCGTCGCCAGTCTGCCGCGAATCGTGACGCTGCATGACTTCGAGATCAAACCGCTGGACGTCAAGTCCCCCGGCAAGCTGCGCATGAGCATCCTTGCCAAGACCTATCGCTATAACGACAAAGGTCTTCAGAACGTCGACACGAAAGGGCCAGCGAAATGAGGGCGATGCGTTGGTTGTGCGTCGGCGTCACGCTGATGGGGCTCGCGGGCTGCGACAGCTCGAACGAATTTGACGATCTCAAGCAGTTCATGGCCGAGGTGCGCGCACGGCCTGTTGGCACTATCGAGCCGATGCCCAAGTTTCGGCCGTATGAAGCCTTTACGTATGCGGCGGCCAGTTTGCGCAGTCCGTTTCAGCCGCCGGTCAAGATCGATCTGGTCAACCGTCCAAAGGGCTCGCACCTGGTGCAGCCTGATCCGACGCGGGTGAAGCAGTTTCTCGAAGGCTTCAACATCGATTCCTTCGAAATGGTCGGCACGTTGAGCAATGAATCCGGCACGTTCGCGCTGCTTCGCGGGGCGGGTGGGGTGCATCGAGTGAAAGTGGGCGATTACCTGGGGCGTAACGATGGCCGGATCACGGCGATCACCGACTCGGCGGTGCAAGTGATGGAAATCGTTCCGGACGGAGAGGGGGCGTGGCTGGAGCGCCCGCTCAGCATCTCTCTCAAGGAGCGCTCATGAAGACGGCAAGCAAGCGAAGCACCTTCGGATCGGCACAGTGGTGGAATGTGAACATGAACAGGATTCTTTCGATTATCGGCCTGTCGCTAGGGATGGCGATGCTTTCACCGGTTATCCAGGCGGCTAACCTCAAGACGCTGGATGTCGCTGCATTGCCGGGGGATCGAGTCGAATTGAAACTGTCCTTCGACGGTCCGGTGGCGGCGCCGCGGGGCTACACCACCGAGCAGCCGGCGCGCATCGCGCTGGACTTGCCGGGCGTGACCAGCCAATTGGCGATCAAGAGCCGTGACCTGGGTTCAGGCAATGCCCACAGCGTAGTGGTCGTCGAAGCCAAGGATCGCACACGCGTGATCATCAACCTCACCACACTCGCGCCGTACAGCTCGCGTGTCGACGGCAACAACCTGTTTGTGGTCGTGGGGCAGGGCGCTGCCGCGGCTCAGGGCTCGCAGCCAAGTACTGCCACAGGCGCAGCGCGAGTGAGTGTGCCGAGCGGACCTGCAGCGCAATCGAAACCCGTTGCCCGCTCGTATGCGCCGGGCCCACGGTCGGTAAAAAACGTCGACTTCCAGCGTGGAGAGTTGGGTGAAGGCAACGTCATCATCGAATTGAGCGACACCGGCATTGCGCCCGATATTCAGGAGCAGGGGGGCAAGATCCGCGTTGATTTCGCCAAAACGCAACTGCCTGAACCGCTGCGCGTGCGCCTGGACGTGAAGGATTTCGCGACCCCGGTGCAGTTCGTCAATTCCAGCGCCACAGGTGACAAGGCCAGCATCTCCATCGAGCCGTCCGGTGCGTTTGATTACTCCGCGTACCAGACCGATAACAAGCTGACCATCAGCGTGCGTCCCCTCACCAACGAAGATCAGGAGCGCCGCAATTCGGAGAAACTGGTCTACACCGGCGAGAAACTGTCGCTGAACTTCCAGGACATCGACGTGCGTTCGGTGCTGCAACTGATCGCTGATTTCACCAACCTCAATCTGGTCGCCAGCGACACCGTTCAAGGCGGCATCACCCTGCGCCTGCAGAACGTGCCGTGGGATCAGGCGCTGGATCTGGTGCTCAAGACCAAAGGCCTGGATAAGCGCAAGATCGGTAACGTTTTGCTCGTCGGTCCTGCTGATGAGATCGCCGCCCGCGAGCGCCAGGAGCTGGAATCCCTGAAGCAGATTTCCGAGCTCGCCCCCCTGCGTCGCGAGTTGCTGCAAGTGAACTACGCGAAGGCTGCGGACATCGCCAAGCTGTTCCAGTCGGTGACCAGCGCTGAATCGAAGACCGACGAGCGCGGTTCGATCACCGTCGATGAGCGCACCAACAACATCATTGCCTACCAGACTCAGGATCGTCTCGACGAGTTGCGCCGCATCGTGTCGCAGTTGGACATCCCGGTGCGCCAGGTGATGATCGAGGCGCGTATCGTCGAAGCCAACGTCGATTACGACAAGGCCCTTGGCGTGCGCTGGGGCGGGTCGAGCAACAGAGGCAATTTCACCACCGGCGGCAGCGGCACCGTGACCGGCGCAGCAGCGACCAACGGTCCCTATGTCGACATGGGCGTGACCGATGCCACCTCGTCTATCGGTCTGGGCTTCCTGACCAACAACACGATTCTTGATCTTGAGCTGACCGCCATGGAGAAGAGCGGCAACGGCGAAGTAGTCTCGCAGCCGAAGGTCGTTACGTCGGACAAGGAAACCGCGAAAATTCTGAAAGGTACGGAAGTGCCTTACCAGGAAGCGAGTTCCAGCGGCGCGACGTCGGTGTCGTTCAAAGAGGCCTCGCTGTCGCTGGAAGTGACCCCGCAGATCACCCCTGACAACCGCATCATCATGGAGGTCAAGGTCACGAAGGATGAGCCGGACTACGTGAACACGGTGCTGGGTGTGCCGCCCATCAAGAAAAACGAAGTGAACGCCAAGGTGCTGGTGGCCGACGGCGAGACCATCGTAATTGGTGGCGTGTTCTCGAATACGCAGAGTAAAGTCGTCGACAAGGTGCCATTTTTAGGCGATGTGCCGTATGTTGGCCGCCTTTTCCGGCGCGATGTGGTTTCGGAGTCAAAATCCGAGCTGTTGGTGTTTCTCACTCCGCGTATCATGAATAACCAGGCGATTGCTGTGAGTCGTTGATTCTGTGCGAAATTTAATTCTTGTGGGGCCGATGGGGGCTGGCAAAAGCACCATCGGTCGCTTGCTGGCCAAAGAGCTTCGACTGCCGTTCAAGGATTCCGACAAGGAAATCGAGCTGCGTACGGGCGCCAATATTCCCTGGATCTTCGACAAGGAAGGCGAAGCGGGTTTTCGTGATCGAGAACAGGCGATGATCGCCGAGCTCTCTGCACTGGACGGCGTAGTTGTGGCCACCGGCGGCGGTGCAGTCATGCGCGAAGAGAACCGCCGCGCGCTCCACGCCGGTGGTCGGGTGGTGTATCTGCATGCATCCGTTGAGCAGCAGGTGGGCCGCACCTCGCGGGATCGCAATCGCCCCTTGCTGCGCACCGCTGACCCGGCGCGGGTGCTGCGCGAACTGTTGGCCATCCGCGATCCGCTGTACCGCGAGATCGCCGATGTCATCATCGAAACCGATGAGCGGCCGCCGCGAATGGTGGTTATCGACATCCTCGCCCTGCTGGCCGAGCTTCCTCCCCGTTAAAGCGCAGACGGAAATGCGCTATCCTCGGCGACCATAAAAAGTGGGGTCGCTACATGGCCTTGCGCCATAGCCGGTATCGGCGTTTTTTTCAGACGCCCGCAGGCAACCAATTGTTAACAGCGTGGGGACACATGCAGACACTCAAGGTCGAGCTTGGCGAACGCAGCTACCCGATCCATATCGGCGAAGGCTTGCTGGATCAGCCCGAGTTGCTCAAGCCGTACATTGCCGGAAAACAGGTGGCGATCGTTTCCAATGCCACCGTCGCGCCGCTGTACATGGACCGCCTCACCCGATCCCTTGCTGGTTACAGCGTTTTGCCGATCGTGCTTCCCGACGGTGAAGCCTTCAAGAACTGGGAAACCCTGCAAACCATCTTCGATGCGCTGCTCTCCGCACGCCACGACCGCCGCACCACTGTGATCGCATTGGGCGGAGGCGTTATCGGTGACATGGCCGGCTTTGCTGCGGCCTGTTACCAGCGCGGCGTTGAATTCATTCAAGTGCCGACCACGCTGCTGTCCCAGGTCGATTCGTCGGTCGGTGGCAAAACCGGCATCAATCATCCGTTGGGCAAAAACATGGTGGGCGCGTTCTACCAGCCCAATGCGGTGCTGATCGATACGTTGTCGCTGAACACCCTGCCTGAGCGCGAGCTGTCCGCCGGTCTAGCCGAGGTCATCAAATACGGTTTGATCTGTGACGAACCGTTCCTGACGTGGCTCGAAGAGAACGTGGACAAGCTGCGCGGGCTGGATCAGGCCGCCCTGACCACGGCGATCGAGCGTTCGTGCGCTGCCAAGGCTGCAGTCGTTGGCGCCGATGAGCGAGAGTCCGGCGTGCGTGCCACACTGAACCTAGGCCACACCTTCGGCCACGCCATCGAAACCCACATGGGCTACGGCGTGTGGCTGCACGGCGAGGCGGTGGCCGCAGGCACGGTGATGGCGCTGGAGATGTCGGCGCGTCTGGGCTGGATCAGCGAGCAGGAACGTGACCGCGGCATTCGTATTTTCCAGCGCGCCGGCTTGCCGGTGGTTCCGCCGGAAGACATGACGCCCGAGCACTTCCTCGAGCACATGGCGGTGGACAAGAAGGTCATTGACGGTCGACTGCGCCTGGTGCTGTTGCGTCGCATCGGTGAAGCAGTGGTAACTGACGAATATCCACAAGAAGTACTACAGGCCACACTGGTCGCGGACTACCGCGCCTTGGTGGATCAGCTTAGAGGTTAATGAGAAATCCATGACTAGTTTGCACGCCGATGAGGCCTTCCTCGGTCATTACCAGTTGAGTCATGACCCCTTTGCAACGCGGGTTCCCGGCTTCAAGTTCTTCCCGGCACAGCGCAAGCCCGTGCTGGGTCAGCTGCATCATCTCGCGCGCTACAGCCAGTTGCTGTTGGTCGTCACGGGGCCTCAGGGCAGCGGCAAGACGCTGTTGCGTCAGGCACTGGTGGCGAGCACCAACAAGCAGTCGGTGCAGAGCGTTGTGGTGTCCGCGCGTGGCGCAGGTGATGCGACGGGCGTGTTGCGTCAGGTTGCCCAGGCGCTGAACGTCGCTCAAGCGGAAATGCGCCCGATCCTGGCGCAAGTCGTGCAGTTGGCGCTGACCGGGCAGGAAGTCTACATCCTGGTGGACGATGCCGAACAACTGGGCGAATCCGCACTCGAAGCGTTGTTGGGATTGGCAGCAGGCACCCCGGAAGGGCGTCCGCATGTCTTCCTGTTCGGCGAGGCTTCGATCATTGATCGCCTGGATCAGCTGTGCGCCGAGAGCGGTACCGAGGAAGAGCGATTCCACGTTATCGAGCTGGCACCGTATACCGAAGAAGAAACCCGTGAGTATCTGGCTCAGCGTCTCGACGGCGCAGGGCAGGGCGTGGAGTTGTTCAGCGCCGCACAGATCACTGATATCCACGAGCAGTCCGGTGGATGGCCAGGTGCGATCAACCAGGTCGCGCGCGATTCGATGATCGAAGCCATGATTGCCAGCCGCTCTGCGGTCAAGCGTCCAAGTATGGGGTTCAAAATGCCTAAGAAACACGTGTTGGCTTTGGGTGGGGTTGTTGTTGCAGCCGTTCTCGCGGCTTGGCTGATTCCAGGCCGCAGCAACGCACCTGCCACTGCACCTGCCAACTCTCAGGCGCAACTGCCTCTGGGTCAGGGCCAGACGCCTGCGCAACAATCGAACAACGGTGGCCCGGCCATCGAGTTCGCGGGTAACTCGCAGCCTATGCCGTTGCCGATGAACGGCTCTCAACCCGCCACCCGCGCGCCGCTGGCTGAGGCCGCAGGCTCGGGCGAAGGTGATGGCGAAGATGGCGGCCCTGCGGCTAATCAGTCGCTGCAGCCACCGACCGTGACCACCACTGCGCCACCGGCGGGAGCGACGGCGAGTCCTGCTCCGACCATGGCTCAGCAGCCGGTTCCGGCAACGCGCCCTGCACCGGCGGCCAAGCCAACGCCTGCTCCGGCGCCTGCCGCGAAACCTGCGCCAGCGCCGACTCAGGTGGCCACCGCCAAACCTGCCCCGGCACCGGCGGCCAAACCAGCTGCGGCAGCTGCCGCGTCCGGCGCTGCGGGCAGTGGCTGGTACGCAGGTCAGGCACCGACGCATTATGTGGTGCAGATCCTCGGTACCAGCTCCGAAGCCACCGCGCAGAGCTACGTGAAAGAGCAGGGCGGTGAATACCGCTACTTCAAGAAAACCCTGCAGGGCAAGCCCCTGTTTGTGGTCACTTACGGCAGCTTCGCCGACCGCAACGCGGCACTGACCGCTATCAAGGCCTTGCCAGAGAAGGTTCAGGCTGGTAAACCTTGGCCTCGTACTGTCGGCAGCATCCAACAGGAACTCGCCGCCGCCCGCTGATGACGCAGGGACCTTATCCAGGTCCCTCGCTTGGCCCTCCCGATATCACGCATGAGCGTGCTGCCAATGAGCAGCGCGCCTTGCGGTGTCTGCGTCTCAGGCACGCATTGATCTTCGGGCTCTCGTTGGTCAGACTCGCAACAAAGCTCTGACTAGCACGAGAATCGATATAAAACCTTTCATGAATGCGACATAAATTTGCGACACTTCGTCGTCAAATTTGTGAGGACTTGTGTCGCTGTGTACAATGACCTCCCTTTTGCTCCCGCAAAGCCGGCATACGTTCGGCGTGGATGGTAAATGGTTGAATTGAAAAGAAATTTGTCCCGTTAAGGGGCAGCCTGGTGAGAATGTGTCTATGAAAGCAGGTCTGTACCATCCAGAAGAATTCAAGGATAACTGTGGTTTCGGCCTGATCGCCCATATGCAAGGCGAGCCCAGTCATCACCTGTTGCAGACGGCTATCGAAGCCCTGACCTGCATGACCCACCGTGGTGGTATCAACGCCGACGGCAAGACCGGTGACGGTTGCGGGCTGTTGATGCAAAAGCCTGACACCTTCCTGCGTGCGGTCGCCACCGAAGCTTTCGGCGTCGAGCTTCCGCGCCAGTATTGCGCAGGCATGGTCTTCCTCAATCAGGACGACGCGAAGGCTGAAGCCGCCCGCGAAAACATGAACCGTGAAATCCTCGCCGCCGGCCTGACCTTGATTGGCTGGCGCCAGGTGCCGATCGACACCAGCGTACTGGGCCGTCTGGCCCTTGAGCGCTTGCCGAAGATCGAACAGGTGTTCATCGGAGGCGAAGGCCTGAGCGATCAGGAATTCGCAATCAAGCTGTTTTGCGCACGTCGTCGCTCCTCGGTGGCCAACGCTGCCGACACCGACCACTACATCTGCAGCTTTTCCCACAAGACCATCATCTACAAAGGCCTGATGATGCCGCGTGACCTCACGGCATTCTTCCCGGACCTCAACGACGAACGCCTGCAAACCGCGATCTGCGTATTCCACCAGCGCTTCTCGACCAACACCCTGCCGAAATGGCCGCTGGCTCAGCCTTTCCGCTTCCTCGCCCACAACGGCGAAATCAACACCATCACCGGTAACCGCAATTGGGCCCAGGCCCGTCGCACCAAGTTCACCAATGATCTGATGGACCTCGACGAGCTGGGCCCGCTGGTCAACCGCGTGGGCTCTGACTCTTCGAGCATGGACAACATGCTCGAGCTGATGGTGACCGGCGGCATCGACCTGTTCCGTGGCGTACGTATGCTCGTGCCGCCGGCGTGGCAGAACGTCGAAACCATGGACCCGGATCTGCGCGCGTTCTACGAATTCAACTCCATGCACATGGAGCCGTGGGACGGCCCGGCCGGCATCGTCATGACCGAAGGTCGTCACGCCGTCTGCCTGCTTGACCGCAACGGCCTGCGTCCTGCGCGCTGGGTCACCACCAAGAACGGTTACATCACCCTCGCCTCGGAAATTGGCGTGTGGAACTACAAGCCGGAAGACGTGATTGCCAAGGGCCGTGTCGGTCCGGGTCAGATCTTCGCCGTGGACACCGAAACCGGCCAGATCCTCGACACCGATGCCATCGACAGCCGCTTGAAGTCGCGCCATCCGTACAAACAGTGGCTGCGCAAGAACGCCCTGCGTATTCAGGCGACGCTGGAAGACCACGACCACGGTTCGGCGTTCTACAACCCGGATCAGCTCAAGCAGTACATGAAGATGTTCCAAGTCACGTTCGAAGAGCGTGATCAGATCCTGCGCCCGCTGGGTGAGCAGGGTCAGGAAGCGGTCGGCTCCATGGGCGATGACACGCCGATGGCAGTGCTGTCCCGTCGTGTCCGCACGCCGTACGATTATTTCCGCCAGCAGTTCGCGCAGGTCACCAACCCGCCGATCGACCCGCTGCGTGAAGCCATCGTCATGTCGCTGGAAGTCTGCCTCGGCGCCGAGCGCAACATTTTCCAGGAGTCGCCAGAGCACGCTTCCCGCGTGATCCTCAGCTCGCCGGTCATTTCCCCGGCCAAGTGGCGCTCGCTGATGACCCTGGATCGTCCGGGCTTTGATCGTCAGATCATCGACCTGAACTACGACGAAGCCATGGGCCTGGAAGCGGCCGTGCGCAACATCGCCGATCAGGCTGAAGAGGCCGTGCGTTCGGGCAAGACCCAGATCGTCTTGAGCGACCGCCATATAGCGCCAGGCAAACTGCCGATTCACGCGTCGCTGGCCACCGGTGCGGTGCATCACCGTTTGACCGAAAAAGGCCTGCGCTGCGACAGCAACATTCTTGTCGAGACAGCAACGGCTCGCGACCCGCACCATTTCGCCGTGTTGATCGGCTTCGGTGCGTCGGCGGTGTACCCGTTCCTGGCCTACGAAGTGCTGGGCGACTTGATCCGTACCGGTGAAGTGCTGGGCGATCTGTACGAAGTCTTCAAGAACTACCGCAAGGGCATCACCAAAGGCCTGCTCAAGATCCTGTCGAAGATGGGCATTTCGACCGTCGCGTCCTACCGTGGCGCGCAGCTTTTCGAGGCCATCGGCCTGTCGGAAGAAGTCTGCGACCTGAGCTTCCGTGGCGTGCCGAGCCGCATCAAGGGCGCGCGTTTCGTCGACATCGAAGCCGAGCAAAAAGCCCTGGCCTTCGAAGCCTGGAGCGCACGCAAGCCGATCCAGCAGGGCGGTTTGCTGAAGTTTGTCTACGGCGGCGAATACCATGCGTACAACCCTGATGTGGTGGCGATGCTGCAAGCTGCCGTGCAACAGGGCGATTACAGCAAATTCAAGGAATACACGGCGCTGGTGGACAATCGTCCGGTGTCGATGATCCGTGACCTGTTGAAGGTGAAAGAGCTCGATACGCCGCTGGGCATCGATGAAATCGAGCCGCTGGAGGGCATTCTCAAGCGTTTTGACTCGGCGGGTATTTCACTCGGCGCGCTGTCGCCGGAAGCTCACGAAGCGCTGGCCGAGGCGATGAACCGTCTGGGTGCGCGCTCCAACTCCGGTGAGGGCGGCGAAGATCCGGCGCGCTACGGCACCATCCGCAGCTCCAAGATCAAACAGATCGCGACCGGCCGTTTTGGCGTGACGCCTGAGTACCTGGTCAACGCCGACGTGCTGCAGATCAAGGTCGCCCAGGGCGCCAAACCGGGCGAGGGCGGGCAACTGCCAGGCGGCAAGGTCAACGGCCTGATCGCTAAGCTGCGCTACGCAGTGCCGGGTGTGACGCTGATTTCGCCACCGCCGCACCACGACATCTACTCCATTGAAGACTTGTCGCAGCTGATCTTTGACCTCAAGCAGGTCAACCCGGCCGCGCTGGTCTCGGTCAAGCTGGTGGCCGAAGCGGGCGTGGGCACGATCGCAGCCGGTGTAGCCAAGGCCTACGCCGACCTGATTACGATTTCCGGCTATGACGGCGGCACCGGTGCGTCACCGCTGTCGTCGATCAAATACGCGGGCTCGCCATGGGAAATCGGCCTGGCCGAAACCCACCAGACCCTGCGTGGCAATGACCTGCGCGGCAAGGTTCGGGTGCAGACCGACGGTGGCCTGAAAACCGGGCTGGACGTGATCAAGGCGGCCATCCTCGGCGCCGAGAGCTTCGGTTTCGGCACCGCGCCGATGATCGCACTGGGCTGCAAATACCTGCGCATCTGCCACCTGAACAACTGCGCCACCGGCGTGGCGACCCAGAACGACAAGCTGCGCAAGGACCACTACATCGGCACCGTCGACATGGTGATCAACTTCTTCACCTACGTGGCTGAAGAAACCCGCGAGTGGCTGGCCAGGCTGGGCGTGCGTTCGCTGGAAGAACTGATCGGGCGTACCGATCTGCTGGACATCCTGCCGGGTGAAACCGCCAAGCAGCAGCATCTCGACCTGACGCCGTTGCTGGGCAGCGACCACATTCCGGCCGACAAACCGCAGTTCAGCCAGGTCGAGCGCAACCCGCCGTTCGACAAAGGCCTGCTGGCCGAGAAAATGGTTGAACTGGCGATCACCGCCATTCAGGCCAAGAGCGGCGGCGACTACGAACTGGACATCTGCAACTGCGACCGCTCCATCGGCGCGCGGATTTCCGGCGAGATCGCCAAGCTCCACGGCAACCAGGGCATGAACGACGCGCCGGTGACCTTCCGCTTCAAGGGCACGGCCGGGCAGAGCTTTGGCGTGTGGAACGCCGGCGGCCTGAACATGTACCTGGAAGGCGACGCCAACGACTACGTCGGCAAAGGCATGACCGCCGGCAAGCTGGTGATCGTGCCGCCCAAAGGCAGCCCTTTCAAAACCCAGGACAGTGCCATCATCGGCAACACCTGCCTGTACGGCGCGACCGGCGGCAAGCTGTTCGCGGCGGGCACGGCGGGCGAGCGTTTCGCGGTGCGTAACTCTGGCGCCCACACCGTTGTGGAAGGCACCGGCGACCACTGCTGCGAATACATGACCGGTGGTTTCGTCTGCGTGCTGGGCAAGACCGGCTACAACTTCGGCTCAGGCATGACCGGCGGCTTTGCTTACGTGCTCGATCAGGACAACACCTTCGTTGACCGGGTCAACCACGAGCTGGTCGAGATTCAGCGCATCAGCGGTGAAGCGATGGAAGCCTATCGCAGCCACCTCGAGCGTGTGCTGGCCGAATACGTGACCGAAACCGACAGCGAGTGGGGCCGCAATCTCTGGGAAAACCTCGACGACTACCTGCGCCGCTTCTGGCTGGTGAAGCCGAAGGCCGCGAGCTTGAAGTCGCTGTTGTCCAGCACCCGCGCGAATCCGCAGTAAAGCAGCTGCGAGCGGCAAGCTTCAAGCCGCAAGCTAACGGCAGCGCGCGAGTGCCTGCGAACATGATTTTCTTGCAGCTTCAAGCTTGGCGCTTGAGGCTGTAGTCAGGAGTTTTAACACCATGGCTGAACGTCTCAGTAACGACTTCCAGTTCATCGAAGTCGGGCGTAAAGATCCGAAGAAGAAACTGCTGCGTCAGCGCAAAAAAGAGTTCGTGGAAATCTACGAACCCTTCAAGCCTCAGCAGTCGGCCGATCAGGCGCACCGCTGCCTGGGTTGCGGCAACCCGTACTGTGAATGGAAATGCCCTGTGCATAACTTCATTCCCAACTGGCTGAAGCTGGTGGCCGAGGGCAACATCCTCGCGGCTGCCGAGCTGTCGCACCAGACCAACACCCTGCCGGAAGTCTGCGGCCGCGTGTGCCCGCAGGATCGTCTGTGTGAGGGCGCATGTACCCTGAACGACGGCTTTGGCGCCGTCACCATCGGCTCGGTCGAGAAGTACATCACCGACACGGCCTTCGCCATGGGCTGGCGCCCGGACATGTCCCGCGTGGTGCCAAACGGCAAGCGCGTGGCTATCATCGGCGCAGGCCCGGCAGGTCTGGGCTGCGCTGACATTCTGGTGCGCGGCGGCGTGAAGCCTGTGGTGTTCGACAAGAACCCGGAAATCGGCGGTCTGCTGACCTTCGGCATTCCCGAGTTCAAGCTTGAGAAGAGCGTGCTGAGCAATCGCCGCGAAGTGTTCACCGGCATGGGCATCGAGTTCCGCCTCAACACCGAGATCGGCAAGGACATCACCGTCGAGCAGTTGCTGGAAGAGTACGACGCGGTGTTCATGGGCATGGGCACGTACACGTACATGAAGGGCGGCTTCCCCGGTGAAGACCTGCCGGGTGTGCACGATGCGCTGGACTTCCTGATCGCCAACGTCAACCGCAACCTGGGCTTTGAAAAGTCGCCGGAAGATTTCGTCGACATGAAGGGCAAGAAGGTCGTGGTACTCGGCGGCGGCGATACGGCGATGGACTGCAACCGCACGTCGATCCGTCAGGGCGCCAAGTCAGTGACCTGCGCCTATCGCCGGGACGAAGAAAACATGCCGGGTTCGCGCAAGGAAGTGAAGAACGCCAAGGAAGAAGGCGTAAGGTTTCTGTACAACCGCCAGCCCATTGCCATCGTGGGTGAGGATCGTGTCGAAGGCGTGAAAGTCGTCGAAACGCGTCTGGGCGAGCCTGATGCGCGCGGCCGTCGCAGCCCCGAGCCGATTCCGGGCTCCGAAGAGATCATCCCGGCGGACGCCGTGGTCATCGCGTTCGGTTTCCGTCCAAGCCCGGCGTCGTGGTTCGATCCGCAAGGTATCCAGACCGACAGTCAGGGCCGCGTCGTGGCGCCGGAGCAGGGCCAGTTCAAGCACCAGACCAGCAACCCGAAGATCTTTGCCGGCGGCGACATGGTCCGCGGGTCCGATCTGGTGGTGACAGCCATCTTCGAAGGCCGCAATGCGGGTGAAGGGATTCTGGATTATCTAGGCGTCTAGTTGACGCCAGCGGCAAGCCTCAAGCTAGAAGCAGACGCAATCTGCTTCTAGCGGAAGCTTGCCGCTGCCCCATTCCGGCAACCTCTTTCTCATCTCTTTCGTTCCCTCCTCGACTCCTCCTTTTGTGAAGCGTCTGGCACTGCGTCGAGTGTCATTTCTGACAGTTCCCAATCCGACTCAATGGGCTTTTAATTCGGCAAGGTCTCGACGCTAGCGAGCCCTTCTCAAACCGAATGGAAGCCTGGGCCGGTGTCTGGCGGCCTGTTGGATCAGGGAGCGAAAAATGAACAGGTTAGTCTGCGGTCTTGGCCTCGCGGCTTTTTTGACCGGTTGCGGTGAATGGACCGGTGTGAATGAAAGCAAAAAAATCGTCGGAGGAGAGCCGGCGCCAAGTGGGCAGTACCCGTTCTATGCAGCGATCGTCGAAGAGGATGGCTCGCACCTCTGTGGCGCTGCATTGATTGCACCAAGGTGGGTACTGACTGCCGAACACTGCATCTACCGCCAGGCGCCTCACTCCGTCAGCATTGGCCTGGAACAATACCGGCCAACCGTCATCGAGAAGGACCGGGTCCAAATCCAGTCCACCTACGGGCATCCCCAGTTTGATGACAGCGGGCGGTACGATATTGCGTTGATCAAGCTGGAGCGTGCGGCGAACAGTGACGCTTTCCTGAAGCTCGACGGGGCGGAGTCTCAGATGGAGCCGGGCGTTGGCTACCCGGTGACGCTGATCGGATTCGGAAGAACCGAGACCGGATACGGGCCAGATGTGCTGTACGAAGGCCACGGCCAGACGCTGGAGGATAAGGCGTGCATCGAAGTGCCCCCCGGCTACCCGGAAACCCACTTCAATCCATTGGTCAACCTCTGCGCCGGATACAATCAGGCACCTGGCGATTCCGGAGGGCCGCTGCTCTACAAATCAGGCAGCGAATACCTGGAAATTGGACTGGTGAGCCGTTCGTTATGGATGAATGCCGGTCAGTACACCAGAGTGGCGTACTTTGCAGACTGGATTAAAGAGACGATGGCGGCCAACCCATAGGGTGCCGGTGTCAGAAAAACTGGCACGGCATTGATGCGACAAATCGCCCCGATAAATAAAAGGCACGGCACCGACCGTGCCTTTTAAGTTGGTGTCTGAGAAAATGCCCGCACTTTTTTTCCGGATGCCGACATGACTGCCCTGAAGAACGACCGTTTCCTTCGCGCCCTGCTCAAGCAGCCTGTTGACGTCACGCCTGTATGGATGATGCGCCAGGCAGGCCGCTATCTCCCGGAGTACCGCGCCAGTCGCGCCAAGGCCGGAGACTTCATGAGCTTGTGCATGAACCCGGCGTTCGCCTGTGAAGTTACCCTGCAGCCCCTTGAGCGCTATCCGCTCGACGCCGCCATTCTGTTCTCCGACATCCTCACCGTTCCCGACGCCATGGGCCTTGGCCTGTACTTCGAAACCGGCGAAGGCCCGCGCTTCCGCAAAACTGTCACCACCCTGGCTGACATCGAAGCGCTGCCGATCCCTGACGCCCAGAAAGACCTCGGCTATGTCATGGACGCGGTCAGCACCATTCGACGCGAACTTAACGGCCGCGTACCGCTGATCGGTTTCGCCGGGAGCCCGTGGACCCTCGCGACCTATATGGTTGAAGGCGGCTCGTCCAAGGACTTCCGCAAATCCAAGGCCATGCTCTACGACAACCCGCAGGCCATGCACTTGTTGCTCGACAAGCTCGCGCAATCAGTCACGGCGTACCTGAACGGCCAGATTCTCGCAGGCGCGCAAGCGGTGCAGATCTTCGACAGCTGGGGCGGGAGCCTTTCGGCCGCGGCGTATCAGGAATTCTCACTGACTTACATGCGCAAGATCGTCAACGGCCTGATCCGTGAGCGCGACGGGCGCAAAGTGCCGGTCATCCTGTTCACCAAGGGCGGCGGTATGTGGCTGGAAAGCATCGCCGACGCCGGCGCCGACGCGCTGGGCCTGGACTGGACCTGCGATATCGGCGAAGCCCGCCGTCGCGTTGGCAACAAAGTGGCGCTGCAGGGCAACATGGACCCAACCGTGCTCTACGCCAACCCAAACGCCATCCGCCAGGAAGTCTCGAACATCCTCGCCAGCTACGGCAGCGGCACCGGCCACGTCTTCAACCTCGGCCACGGCATCACCCCCGAAGTCGACCCGGCCAATGCCGGCGCTTTCATCGAAGCGGTGCACGAAATGTCGGCCAAGTACCACCAATAAGCGCTTTGCAGACATGAAAACGCCCGGCACATGCCGGGCGTTTTTGTGTGGGGTTCAGGCTGCGGTGAGCTTTGATCGCGAACAGATAGCGCTGCGGTCAGTGAGAGTGCCTGTGAACGCAGAGGTAGTACTGGCTTTAGCCGGGAAGACTTCAGGCGTCACGCTGCAAAATTGAGGGCGCACACAAGGTCGTCTTCCCGGCTGAAGCCAGTCCCACTAAAACAGCGGCGAATGCCCGATGTGCCCTTGGCTCAAACCTGCACATTCACTGCCAACGGCTTCACTTTCGCCAGTTTCAGCGCCACGGCGAGGGCTATCAGCAGTAGGGCGCCGATGAAGGCGCCGATGCCGTTCCAGCCGGCGTAGTGCCAGAACACACCGCCGCCGGTGCCAGCGACGCTGGAGCCTACGTAGTAACTGAACAGGTACAACGACGATGCCTGGCCTTTGGCTTTGATGGCGCGGCGGCCGATCCAGCTGCTGGCGACGGAGTGGGCGCCGAAGAAGCCGAAGGTGAACATCAATACGCCGACGATCACCACCACCAGTGGGGTGAAAATGGTCAGCGTCACGCCGACAAGCATCAGCACGATCACGGCCCACAACACGTTGCGTCGGCCCAGTTGGTCGGCCAGTGCGCCGATCTTCGCCGAGCTGTAGATGCCGGACAGGTACACCACCGAGAACAAGCCGACCACAGCCTGGCTCAAGTTGTATGGATCGGCCAACAGGCGGTAGCCGATGTAGTTGAACAGCGTCACGAACGCGCCCATCAGCAGGAAGCCTTCGAGGAACAGCCATGGCAGCCCGGCATCACGGAATTGCAGGACAAAACCTTCCAGCAGGCTGCGGCCATTGAGCGGACGGGCGCGGAAATTGCGCGACGGCGGCAGGATTTTCCAGAACACGCCGGCCGCGCCGAGCGCGATGATGCCCATGATCAACAGTGCCGTGTGCCAACTGACGTAATCGCTCAGGACCCCGGTGATCACCCGGCCGCTCATGCCGCCGATGGCATTGCCGCCGATGTACAGGCCCATCGCCAGGCCGATGTGCTGCGGGTGGATCTCCTCGCTGAGGTAGGTCATGGCGACGGCGGCGAGTCCGCTCAATGACAAGCCCACGAACGCCCGAGTGATCAGTACGCCCTCCCAAGTGGGCATCAGTGCGCTGGCGATGGTGAAAAGGGCAGCCGAGAACAACGAGAACACCATGACCGACTTGCGCCCGAGGCGGTCTGAGATGGGGCCGGTAATAAGCAATCCTATTGCCAGCATCGCAGTGGACACCGACAGGATCATGCTGCTCTGGGCGGCGTTGATGGCGAAGTCCCGCGACAGCACCGGCATCATCGGTTGCACGCAGTACAGCAGCGCAAACGTGGCGAAGCCGCCGGAGAACAGTGCCAGTACGGTACGGATGAAAGCGGGCGTGTCCTTCTCGATGTAGGTATCGCCCAAAGGGATGGCTGCTGTGGCGAACTCGGCAGGCGCGGCGGCGGATGCAGCAGTATTCACGATTGACCTCAGACGGGAGAGCGGACGCAGTGACGAAAGAATATAGCCGCCTAACGATTGCTTCCAATATATTGTTCGACCTGTTTGATAGGTTTAACGACCCAATGGAATCGCCATGGAATTGCGTCACCTGCGTTACTTCATCGCCGTTGCTGAGGAGCTGCATTTTGGACGCGCTGCGCAGGCGCTCGGTATCTCGCAACCGCCGTTGAGTCAGCAGATCCAGGCGCTGGAGCAAGAGCTCGGCGCGCGTCTGTTTGAACGCACCAATCGACGGGTGGAACTGAGCGAAGCGGGCCGGTTGTTCCTTGACGAAGCACGGCTGGTGCTGGCGCAGGTTGAGAAGGCTTCGGACGTGGCCCGGCGTGCGCAGCTGGGGGAGCTGGGCGAATTGAAGATCGGCTTCACGGCGTCCGCACCGTTCACCTCAAGCATCCCGCAGGCCATCTTCGCGTTTCGCCAGCGTTACCCCGCGGTGCATCTGGCGCTTCAGGAAATGAGCAGCCGGGAAGTTGCCGAGCGGCTTGAGAACGAGTCGATGCAAGTGGGCATCATGCGGCCCCTGCCGTTGCCGGATTCACTGGTCGCCGTGGAGCTGCTCCACGAACCGTTGGTGGCGATATTGCGCTCGGACCATCCACTGGCCGAAGGCTCGGAACGCGGCATTCATCTGCGTGAACTGGCCAGTGAGCCGTTTGTGTTCTTCCCGCGCAGCTACGGCAGCGGGCTTTACGCACAGTTGCTGGATCTGGCGCGGGAGGCGGGCTTCAGCCCGTTGTTTACTCAGGAGGCGGGTGAGGCGATGACCATCATTGGTCTGGTGGCAGCTGGGCTGGGCGTGACGGTGCTGCCGGCGTCGTATCAACGCATGCGCATCGACGGGGTGGTGTACCGAACCCTTCTGGATGCGCAGGCGACGTCAGCGGTATGGTTGGTGCAGCGCAAGGATCAGAAATCCCCGATGGCCAAGGCGTTTGTCGAACTGGTGACGCGCAAGGCGGGGTAACTGACCCAGAGCAAAGCAGATGGGTTGTGGGATTGTGCTTGCTGACGAACGTAGCCTTACAACTACTGAGGGATGGGTGAATGTACTGACCTCTTCGCGAGCAAGCTCGCTCCCACAGGGACTGCGTCGCCCAGTGATCCGTGACGAATGCAAATCTGATGACTCCCCATTGTTCTGACACCGCGCTGGGCTGCGGCAAACGGCGCTCATGTGGGAGTGAGCTTGCTCACGAAGACTCAGTTGGGTTCGCCGATGATTTGTCGGTTGAACGACCTCTTCGCAAGCAACCTCCGTTTCACAGCGCAGCCGTCCATGCCAGTGAGCGAGGCAAGACGCCTCAACTCACTGGCAAAAACTTACTGCACCTTCGCCAGATCACCCTTCAACGCAACGCCTGCCATGATGGCGCCGGCGTGGCACTCATAGGTGGCCGGGTCTTTGCGTTCGATCTTTTTGTAGTAGCTGGCGATGTTGACCACTGCGTTGGCGCCTGCGCCTTTTGCGGCCTCATTCAGTTGCAGGATCGCGGACTGCAAGACCCATTCGCAGGCGTCGTTGTCACTCTTGTTGAATGCGTTGGTTTTCTTGTTGGTCACCACATTCGGCGACAGCACGGACACCTTGCCTTTTGGCTGTACGCCAGCGAGGTAGAACTTCACGCTGCCGTCGAGTTTTTTCTCCTGGGTCATCTGCGCGACCACCTTGTCGAACGGTAGATACAGCGCCGTGTCCCGAGCCTGGCTGATGCCCGGCAGTGTGCACAAAACGACGGCGGCCGTTGCTGCCCAGACTTTCAATTTCATGGTTTCGCTCCTTGAGGTGGTTAACGGGTGTAGAAGATCAGTGATGTGCCCCGCCGGGAGCGTCTTCCGTTGCGCCGGCGGGTTGAACGAATTACGGGGTCAAGACCAACGCCGGAAGATCAGCGACGTGTTGACCCCGCCGAACGCAAAATTGTTGTTCATCACGAACTCGTGGCTCATGTGGCGGGGCTCGCCGCGCAGGTAGTCCAGCTCGCCGCAGCGACTGTCGACCTCGTCGAGGTTGAGCGTGTGGATGTAGCGGTCGCGGTTCATCATTTCGATGCTGAACCACGACTCCAGCGCACCGCAGGCGCCAAGGGTGTGGCCCAGGAAACTCTTCTGCGAACTGATCGGCATGCGCGAGCCGAACAGGCTCTGGGTGGCAAGCGTCTCGGCGATGTCGCCCTGTTCCGTCGCCGTACCGTGGCCGTTGACGTAACCGATGGCCTCGGGCTGCAGACCCGCGTCTTCCAGCGCCAGTTCCATGGCCCGGCGCATGGTGACCTGCTCGGGGCGGGTGGTGTGCACGCCATCGGCGTTGCTGCCGAAGCCGACGACCTCGGCGTGAATCTTCGCCCCCCGCGCCAGCGCATGTTCCAGCTCCTCAAGCACCAGCATGCCGCCGCCTTCGCCGATCACCAGGCCATCGCGCCCGCTGTCGTAAGGGCGAGGGCTGGTGTGCGGCGCATCGTTCTTCAGACTGGTCGCGTACAGCGCGTCGAACACCATGGCCTCGGTGGGACAAAGCTCTTCGGCACCGCCGGCCAGCATCAACGGCAGACGCCCGAACTTGATCGCTTCATAGGCATAGCCCACGCCCTGGCTGCCGCTGGTGCAGGCGCTGGAAGTCGGGATCAGGCGGCCGGTGAGGTTGAAGAAGATGCTGATATTCGCCGCCGTGGTGTGCGGCATCATGCGCACATACGAATTGGCATTGAGGCCTTCGGCCACGGAATTCAGCAGCATGTTGCCGAACGCCTTGATCTCGTCGGTGCTGCCGGTGGACGAGCCGCAGGCCACGCCCATGCGCCCGTCACGAATGTTCGGATCGCCCAGTAAGCCTGCGTCACGCAGTGCCTGTTCTGCGGCGCCGACCGCCAGTCGCGACACCCGGCCCATGCTGCGCAGCTGCTTGCGGGTCCAGTACGAAGGCACCGCGAAATCGTCGATGGGACCGGCCAGACGGGTGTTGAGTTCGGTGAAGCGATCCCATTCGTCCATGCGCCGGATGCCGCTGCGATTGCCGCTGAAATTGGCCTCGATGCTGGCCCAGTCGCTGCCCAGTGAGGTGATGCCGGCCATGCCGGTGACGACAACGCGTTTCATCAGCACAGGCCTCCATTGACGGCCAGCACCTGGCGGGTGATGTAGGACGCTTCCGCCGACATCAGGAAATTCACGGCGCCAGCGACTTCTTCCGGGGTGCCCATGCGCTGCGCGGGAATCATCTTCATCAGTTCATCGACCAGCACGTTTTCGTCGAGCATGGCCGTGTCGATCAGCCCCGGCGCGACGCAATTAACGGTGATCTTGCGTTTGCCCAGCTCGATGGCCAGCGCCTTGGCCGCGCCGATGACGCCAGCCTTCGAGGCGCTGTAGTTGACCTGGCCGCGATTGCCGATCAGCCCGGACACGGACGTGATACAGACGATGCGTCCGGCGGCGCGGCGACGGATCATCGGCATCATCACCGGGTGCAGCACGTTGTAGAAGCCGTCGAGGTTGGTGCGGATGACCATGTCCCAGTCGTCATCGGTGAGCGCCGGAAACGCGCCGTCCCGGGTCAGGCCGGCGTTGCAGACCACGCCGTAATAGGCGCCGTGGGTTTCGACGTCGGCTTCAAGGATGGCCTTGCACGCAGCACGGTCGGCGACGTCGAATTGCAGAACGCGCGCCTGACGCCCCAGCGCCTCGATTTCACGCTGCACGGCGTCAGCTTCGGCCCGGCCACTGCGGCAGTGCAGGACGATGTCGTAGCCGGCCCGGGCCAGGCGCAGCGCGATGGCGCGCCCGATACCGCGGCTTGAGCCTGTGACCAGAATTGAGTCAGTCATGTGCGGCTCCTTCGGCCAGATAGCTCGCCGATTGTGGCGGGCAGTAAACATTGAGTCGGGCGCTGAGCTGAATGCCGGCACCGCTCAGAGAACACTCGAACACGCCCATGCCGCTGTCATCCTGCAAGGACCGCCGCGCATGAATGGTCAGCTCGCTGCCGACCGGGAAGTGCTCGACATTGCATTCGAATTTGCGTGTGCCCAGCAGAAACCCCAGCTCAACCGGGTCACCCTTCACCCGGGCCTGACAGCCGGCAAACGCCGCGACGCTTTGCGCCATGAGTTCGATGCCGACCCAGGCCGGCATGCTCCCGTCAGGGCGATTGAACAGCCCGCCGGGCCGAACGATGACGCGGGTGTGAATCTGCTCTTCGTCGAACGACAGCACCTGGTCGATGAGTACCATGTCGCCGGCGTGGGGCAGTAAATCAGCCGGAGGCCACGGGCATGAAGGTGCAGCGGTCATGGGTGCTCCCCGATGATCAGGCTGACGTTGTTGCCGCCGAAGGCAAACGAGTTGCTCATCATCCGGCGCGGTGAATCAGGCTGAAGGGCTTCGTTTGACTTGACCCAGTTCAGCCCGGGCAGGCTTGTATCGGCCTCGCCATCCCACACATGAGGCGGCAGTTGCCCCTCGGTATTTTCAGGGGCGAGTGCCAGCCAGCAGAACGCCGCTTCCAAGGCCCCGGCGGCGCCCAGGGTGTGCCCGCTCATGGGTTTGGTGGACGAGCACGCCACGCCATCGGGGAAGACGGCGTTGACCGCGAGACTTTCCATCGCATCGTTGTGCTGGGTCGCGGTGCCGTGCAGATTGAGATACGCGATGTCCGTGGGCGCCAGGCCGGCGCTGGTCAGCGCCTTGGTCATGGCGTCTCGCGCACCGCGGCCGCTGGGCTCGGGGGCGGAAATATGGTGCGCATCCGAACTGGCCCCGGCGCCCAGCAAGGCAATGCGGTGGTCGTTCGCGGGCTCGCGGGTCATCAGAAACAGCACGGCCGCTTCGCCGATATTGATGCCGTTGCGATTGCGCGAGAACGGGTTGCAGCGCTCGTTCGCCACCGCTTCAAGGGACGAGAAGCCATTGATGGTCAGCTTGCACAGGCTGTCGACGCCCCCGCACAGAACCGCGTCGCACAGGTTCATGTCGAGCAGCCGACGCGCACTGAGCAGGGCGCGGGCGCTGGAGGTGCAGGCGGTGGAAATCACGTAGGCCGGGCTGCTGAGGTCCAGCCACGACGCGAGGAAGTTGGCCGGAGCGCTGAGCTCCTGCTGGCGATAGTCGTAGCTGTCCGGAAAGGTCTGATCGGCCAGGTAGCTGGCGATCCCGCGGCTCGCTTCGTCGATGCCCGAGGTGCTGGTGCCCAGAATCACGCCGATGCGGCCACGACCATAGCGGGTGATCGCCTGCTGAATGTCAGGCTCGATCTGGAGGGCGGCGGCGAGCAGCAGCTGGTTGTTGCGGCTGCTTTGTTGACCGAGGGTCGCAGGGATCGTCGGCAGCAGGCTTTTCACGCCGGCCACGGGCAGCGAGCGTTCGGGTATCCAGCCGCTTTCCGAGCGCATGCATGAGGTGTCCCCGGCGAACAGCGTCCGGGCCACGCTCTGGCGGTCGTCCCCTAGCGCGCAGATCAACCCCAGGGCATTGAGGTATGCCGTCATTGACTCGCCTTGCCTTCGAGCGGGCTGACGACGTATTTCAGTTCGCCGCTTTCCATGCTGATCTTGAACACGCCCTCGGAGGCGTAATCGACGAACCAGCGATCATCCAGGCTGCGCCCATACGGACGCAGCTCGACGCCGGGGTATTCAAAGCGCACTTCTTTCAGTGACGTCAGGGCAAACAGCACGGCCGCGAACAACTCGCGCGCTTCAGGATTCGGCGGCAGCAGACCGTCGGCCTTCCAGCGATCCTCGCGAAGCTGCTGGCGCGCAACGGGAATACCGAGAGGGTCCATCAACGAGAAGCGCAGGCCGTGGCGTTCCTTCTGGATCACCATCAGCCAGTCCTGGCGCTGGCCGGCCTGTTCGCGCTGCACATGCAGCTGCACCGGGAATTTGATGTGGGGCGTTTGCGCAGGGAGCGGCGCATGGCTGGCGCAGCCACTCACCAACAGGACGCAGAGCAGCAGAAAGGCGCGAATCATGAGGCGTTACCTTCTATGGGGGCCGAGAGAGGTTTGCGTGCGACGACATTGATCAGCGTCTCTTCACGTTCCCCAAAGGGCTTGGGTTTGACCAGTTTCAAACGTTCCAGCAGACCGAAGTCTTTGGCCCGGCTCCACCAGAGGTAGGGATACGAAACGTTGTGCGCAGTGAAATGAAAACCTTCATTGCCCAGCATGTCCAGGTATTGCGCGGCGCTTTTCTGCACATGCATCGGATGGCGGAAGAGCCAGCGAATCACCCATGTGTCGATGTAGGCCTCGGTGGACTCGGCAAACAGCAGATAACCCCCGGGCTTGAGCACCCGATAAAACTCGGCAAGGGATTTTTCCTGCTCGACCAGATGATGGAACGTCTGGTGGCAGAAAACCATGTCGACGCTCGCGTCCGCCAGGGGCAAGGCTGCGCAATCGCTGCCAATCAACTCGACGTTCAACCCGCGACGCCCCGCCTCTTCAGCGCTGAGTTGAAGACTGAGTGGGTCGGCGTCGATGCCAAAAATCTTCGCCGGGTTGAAAGCAGTGTGCAGGTACTGAAACGACTTGCCCTGCCCGCAACCGGCGTCCAGCAACACCGGACTCTGCGGCAGCGGCTCACCGAACAGGCTGCGCAGGTCGTCGATGGCCACCCGCAAAACGCGGTGCTGCCACGTGTGACTGCGCAGAAAAAGAAAGCCCAGGCGCGTCTCTTCGACGTAGCTGTCGCTGAAATACTGGCCGCTCATGGCTGTGGGCTCGCGCAGATTTCGGCAAGCATGCGCAGGCGACGCTTGGGCTCGGCGACGAACGGGTTGCGCTCATCCCACGCGTACCCGGCCAGGATCGAACTGATCATGCGGCGTATGTCGGGTCGGCTGTCCGGATAGAAAATCACGTCCTGAAAACTGCCCTCGTACCAGCCTTCGACGTAGGCGCGGAACGTGTCCACACCGCGTTTCAGCGGCGTGGCGAACTCGCGTTCCCAGTCAACGCTTTCGCCTTGCAGCTGACGATGCAAAACACCGGCCGCCATGCTCGCCGAGCGCATGGCGATGGTGACGCCAGACGAAAATACCGGATCAAGGAATTCAGCCGCATTGCCGAGCAGGGCGAAGCCTTTGCCGTGCAGGGTTTTGACGTTCGCCGAATACCCGCCGATGCTGCGAGCCGGGGTGTCCCAGACAGCATTTTGCAACACGCGGCTCAGGCTTGGGGTCTCGTCGATGAACGCGCGCAGACAGGCCTCGAGGTCATCGGGCTTGCCCACGAAGCGCTCGGCGGACGCCACGACGCCCACCGAGCAACGACCGTTGCTGAACGGAATAGACCAGAACCACACGTCCTTCAGGGTTGGGTGAACCGTCACCAGAATCTTTTCGCGATCAAATTGCGGGTCGTCGATGCGGTCTTCAACGTGGGTAAACACCGCCTGACGCAGGGGAAAGTTCGACGGCGCCTCCAGGTCCAGCAGGCGCGGCAGCACGCGGCCATAACCGCTGGCGTCGAGCACGAACGTCGCTTGCACGCGGTAGCCTGTGCCGTCTTCGCGCTGCACGTCGAGGGTCGGCCGCTCGCCGGAGAAGTCCGCGGCGGTGATGGTTTCTCGGTAGCGAACTTCAACGCCCTGGCGCTCGGCCTCGTCGGCCAGCAGTTTGTCGAAGTCGGCGCGCTGCACCTGAAAGGTCGTGGGCTTGCCGTTGCTGAAAGTGTCGCCGAAGTCGAAGGCGCTGTATTGCTCACCGCAGGCGAACGCCGCACCGTTTTTCATCTGGAAACCGGCGGCGTTGACCGCTTCCAGCATGCCCGCTTCTTCGACGAAATCCAGGCAATGGGACAGCAGGCTCTCGCCGATGGAGAAGCGCGGAAAC
Source organism: Pseudomonas sp. GL_135 (assembly GCF_057834665.1). NCBI lineage: Bacteria > Pseudomonadati > Pseudomonadota > Gammaproteobacteria > Pseudomonadales > Pseudomonadaceae > Pseudomonas > Pseudomonas sp. GL_135. Next base: position 5,143,040 of record NZ_CM174408.1, on the reverse strand, counting down.
TGCTGGCGCTCGATGATCAGCACATCGTGGCCCTGACGTTTGAGTAACGCAGCGGCGATGGCTCCGGCTGGACCGGCACCAATCACGACGATCTGGCGACATTCCATTTCAGCTATTGGCACAAGGTTTCCTTTTCGAGTGTTCGACGACATCGACGTCATGCAAATCAAGAGGGCGATTCATGCCCAGGAGGGCAGGCAGCAGGGTGGCGATCAGGCTCATGAGCATCAGCGCGAAATACAGCGACGGGCTGATCAGCCCTTGTTGCAACAGCAGATTGAGAAAGACGATTTCGCTGAGGCCACGGATGTTCAGCAGCAGGGCTTCCTTCCAGCGCACGGCACCCGCAAACGACGGCGCCGCCCAGCGCACGCCGATCCAGTTGCCCAGCAGTTTGCTGGCGATTGGCAGCACGATCAGCGCCAGCAGATTCAATCCGCCCAGTTCGCCGATGGCGCTGTGAATATTGATCTGGACGATGCCGAACGTGAGGATCAGCGGGATCGCCACGTAGTGCTGCAGCGCCTTGAACCAGGCGGCTTTCAGCGGCAGCGCAAAGGGTTGCTTGAGCGCGTTCATGCACAGCAGATAGCCGATGCCGACGATGAGCGCGTTGAGGCGGTAGTGCTCGGCGACCATCAGCAGCAGGAAGAAAACAGCCCCGTAAACCTGTGGCTGGCGAACCCGCAGCAGCCGTAACAGCAGCGGCAAGCCGGCGAGCAGCAGCGGGATAATCAGACTGGTCAGGCGAAGGCTGCCCTGGGCCAGCCCGAACAGCCCCCAGCAGGCCAGATCGATCAGGATCGCCGTCTGCACCAGACGTCGCGTGGCGTGCAGCGGGTAGCCGATGTGATTGAGATAGAGATACAGCACCGGAATGGCGGTGATGGCGAACACCAACCCCAGCGCCAGGCCGCTTAGCCAGCTCGATGCCGGCAAAAGCCACACGGCGCAGGCCATGCCGCAGAGAAAGGGTACACAGAAGCTGGGCAGCGCGACTTTCAGGCTATGCGGGTCGAGGCGCACATCGATCACATCGCTGAGGATGTGACCGAGCACGACCGCGAAGCTCACGCCGTACAGGGTTTTCAGCCAGACCGGCGCGACCAGTTGCGCGCCGGTGAGCTGCCACTGCGGTTCGACGAGGAACAGCATCAGCAGCGGGATGGCAAACGTCGCCAGCAGCAACTGGCTGACGATGGGAATCAGGTTCAGTCGAGCGCCGAGCCGGCCGGCCAGCGCGAACAGCCCAAGCACCAGCGCCCAGAACGCGACAATCATCACGAGCGTGCCCCGTGCTGCCGACCGGCCCAGGGCGCCAGAATGAAGCTGAAGGCCAAACCGAGGCTCACCGACAGCCCGAAATTGCTCACTGCCGGGGTGCTGGAGATCGCCAGCAGACCGAACGACAGCCACGTGGTCGCTGCAGCCAACAGCGTGCCCAGCAGGCTCACGGCCGCGCCGCCAATCTGCTCGCGCATGAGGATCGCGTAATCGACGCTGATCGCAGTGACCAGCAGCAGACCGAACAGGCTGAACAGCGTCAGCGGCTGACCCAGCCAGCCGAGGCTCGCCAGACTGCACACGGCCGCGAGCAGTGGCAGGGCGATCACCCTCAGTGCCCCGCGCAGACCAAATGGCAAAATCAACAGCAGAACGATCAGCACGCATGACGCCAGCTTCAGTTCGGCGGCGCTGATCTGGGTGGCGGCAAACACCTTGTTCAGGTCGCCAAGACGGTCCACCAACTGGACGCCCGGAAGGTCCTGCGCCTGCACGCGGAGCAGCGCCGCATCGTTCAGGCCCTGCAGGCTGACGATTCCGGCCACGCCTTGATCGTTGCTGCCCAGCCACAGTAGGCGCCAGGGTTCGCCCAACGGCCCGGCCAGTACATCGTCAATGCCTTGAACGGGCAGGGTGCGCAGGTTTGCCAGTTCGTTATCAAGCACCTCCGGCGGCACACCCAGCGCTAGCAGCGGCTGCCAGTGCGCAGGCAGCGTGTCGAGGGCGGCGCGCGCAGCCTGTTGTTCAGCGGGCGTCGCCACCAATTGGTTGAGTGACAGATAACCCTGCAGCTTGCCTTGAGTGACCAGTTGATCAAGTCGCTGGCTCAGCGCGGTCTGACGCTCCAGCAGTTGCTGCTGATCGGCGCCGCGCACCAGGAAGAACTGGCTGGTAGGTTGATAACCGGTGATGCGCGCCACGGATCTGGCCTCGTCGGTCAGGCTTTGTGGCGCGGCGATCCATTGGCGGATGTCGTTCCTGGTGGTCAGCTGTAGCAGGCCGGCTGCGCAAAAAATGAGCAGCAGGCCCAGCAGCACTGGCGTGCCCACGCGGGTGAGCAATCGGGCGCGCGCATTCATCAGGGCTTCGGCGATCTTCAGCGGCCATTGCGCAGGCCGCAACTCGACACCGTTGAGCAGCGCCGGCAGCAGGCACACCGCGGTCAGATAAGCGCCGACGAGACCGGCCGCCGAGAACACGGCGATCTGGGTCAGGGCCGGGAAGGGCGTCCAGGCGAGGGCCAGATAGCCAATGCAACTGGTGGCCAGACTCAGGCTCAGGCCCGACAGCGTCAGGCGCAACGCCGGCCAGCTGCGCCAGGGTTTCAGGCTCCAGCTTTTGGAGAGGTAGTGCAGCGGATAGTCCACCGCCACGCCGATCAGGCTTGAGCCCAGCACCAGCGTCATGACGTGCATCTTGCCGAACAGCGCGACGCAGGCCGTGGCGCCGAACAGCATGCCGACCATCACCGGAACGAACGCCAGCAACACGCGCCAGCGTTTGAACGCCAGCAGCAGCAGCAACAGGATGCCCAGCGTGGCACCGCCGCCGACCCAGGTGATTTCCCGAGTAGCCTGTTGCTGGCCGTGGGCGGCGTACAAGAGTCCGCTGGCCGCCAGTAATTGTGCGTCTCCGGCGCTCGCCTGTTGGCGCGCCTCGTCCAGCAGCGCGGAGACATCCAGCGGCAGGCGCATGTCGAAGGCGTCGGCGCGGGTGCGGGCGCGGAGCAGGACCCAGCTTTTGCCATCGGCTTTGGCGATCAGCGCGCCGCTGCCGATGTCCAGTTGCACCGAGCCGTGCACCGCCTGGCCGTTCTGAATGCGCCCCGTCAGCCCGAGCCAGTCTTCCTGGCTGGGCACCAGACTGAAACCGCCGAACGGATCAAACAGGCTTTGCACGCGCTGTTGAATAAACGCTTCCGGGTGCTCGATAAGTTCGGTGCGGTCCCTGGGCGGCAGCATCGCCAGACGACCGCGCAGCAGCTGTTCACGCAGCGCCGGAAGATCGGCCTGCACGTTCCACTGGACCTTTTCGAAGAGCCCGCTGGCCTGCCATTTCTCGCTCAACTGCCGCGCCAGCTCGACGGCCTGGGCCGGGTCGGCGTGACCGACCAGCACCAGCATCTCGCGGTTCATCGGTTCCTGAATGCGCTGTTCGGCTCGCAGCTCCAGAGCGTCGGGCGTGCTGCCGGGCACCAGTTCCATGAGGTTGGCCGACAGCGGCGCGCCATGACGCCATTGCCAGCCGGCGAGTGCGAGCACGGCCAGCAAGGCAATCAGGAACAGGCGCGGCAGCAGGCGTTCAATCGGCAAAGTCAGCGCGCTCCGAATCGCTCAGCGGCTTGTCGCTTGAGCTGTCGATCATCTTCAGCAGCGTGCTGTCGCCTTGGGTTTCAAGCAGCTCGATACGCTGCACCAGTGCGCCGCCATTGATGTTGATCTGGTTGAACACCTGTTTCAGCAACATCGAGCGCGGCACCAGGGTCAGTTGCCACGCCTGGGCGTCGCCACTCAACTGCACGTCGAAATCACGCTGCAGGCCGCTGCTGTCGCCTTGTAAAACGGCGAGAAACAGCCGGTTCTGCTCGGCGCCTGCGCTTTTGCCCGGCAGCATCTGCCAGCCGCCATCGGCGTCGCGACGGGCGATGCCGGCGGCGTTGATGCGATAGTCCTGCTTGAGCGGCGTCTCGAGCAGCCACAGCAGGCCTGAATCCTTGGCCAGCACGAAGTTGCCCTTGCTGGTCAGCGGCTGGGGCAGGGCACGCAGGTGCTTTTCCTGCACGAAGGCGCCGTGGATCACGCCGGGCTTGGCCAGTTGATCGCTCAGTTGCTGGAGGTCGAAGGCGTGGGCCAGCGGGGTGAGCACCAACAGCGCCAGCGCAACAAGGGTCTTAAAAGGATTCATGAAAGAGCTCTCTCGACCGCTTCAACAAACACCTTGGGGCAGGCCAATTGCATCTCGCGTGTATTCACGTCGACGGCCACTTGCACGGTGCTGGCGCGTGTCAGGCGCTCGCCGGTCGCGATGTCGGTGATCAGATAGTCGATCTTCAAGCGGTTCTCCCACTCGACGAGACTGGCGCGCACGTTGATGCGCTGGCCGAACACCGCGCCGCGCACATAGCGCAGTTGCAGATCGATCACCGGCCAGGCGTAACCCGAATCGAGCATGTGCGTGTAGTTGTGGCCGAGTTTGTCGAGCAGCGCGCAGCGCGCCACTTCCAGGTACTTCACGTAGTGCCCGTGCCAGACGACGTGCATGGTGTCGACGTCGAAAAATGGCACCAGGATTTCGGTGTCTTCGTGGATCACGCCTTTGCTACGCATGCAGCCTCCAGTGTTGTTCGGCGATGCGCTTCAGGCACAGCCGCAGCTCGCCCTCCAGTGCGCGGTCTTCGATCACCGGCGGGAAGTCCTCGCGCAGTTGTTCATGCATGGCCGCAAGCTGAGGTGGAAGCGGGCGCGCGTCGGCATCGCGGCTGCGCAACCAGACGCCCTGATTGGCGGCGATCAGCGTGGCGGCAGCGACCTGCTCGGTCAGCTCCAGCACGCGAATGGCGTCGCGGGCGGCGATGGTGCCCATGCTTACCTTGTCCTGGTTATGGCATTCGGTGGAGCGCGAAAACACGCTGGCCGGCATGGTGTTTTTCAGCGCTTCGGCAGTCCAGGCGCTGGTGCCGATCTGCACGGCCTTGAAGCCGTGGTTGATCATTGCGCGGTCCGCCGGGGCGCCGGACAGGTTGCTCGGCAGGCCATGGTTGTAACGCTCGTCCACCAGCAACGCGAGCTGGCGGTCCAGCAGGTCGGCGACGTTGGCGACCAGATTCTTCAGGCTGTCCATGGCGAAGGCGATGTGGCCGCCATAGAAGTGACCGCCGTGGAGCACGCGTTCGGCTTCGGCGTCGATGATCGGGTTGTCATTGGCGCTGTTCAGCTCGATTTCGATGAAGCTGCGCAGCCAGTTCAGGCTGTCTGCCAGCACGCCGAGCACGTGGGGGGCACAGCGCAGGGAATAACGGTCTTGCAGGCGATGCAGCGGAGCGGTCGGCGCGTCGATGGCCAGATCCTTGCGCAGCCAGGCGGCCACTTGCATCTGCCCCGGGTGCGGCTTGGCAGCAAACAGGCGCTCGTCGAAATGCTCAGGGTTGCCTTGCAGCGCCACGACGTTCATCGCGGTGATGCGGGTGGCCAGTTGCAGCAGATAATCGGCACGGGCGAAGGCCAGGCACGCCAGACCGGTCATGACCGCCGTACCGTTCATCAAGGCCAGCGCTTCTTTCGGCCGCAGCACCAGCGGATCCCAACCCAGTTGACGATGCACATCGGCGGACTGGCGGCGCTCGCCGTTGAACCGCACCTCGCGCTCGCCGGACAGGGTCGCCGCGACATAAGACAGCGGCGTCAGATCACCACTGGCGCCCACCGAGCCCTCTTCCGGAATCAGCGGCAGGATGTCGTGGTCAAGAAACGCCTGAAGACGCTCAAGCAACTCGACCCGAACGCCGGATACGCCGTGGCACAGCGAGCGCAAACGTGCGGCCAGCACTGCGCGGGTGGCCTGGGCATCGAGCAACTTGCCAAGCCCGCAACCATGAAAGGTGTACAGATGGCGAGGCAGCGCTTCGACGTGTTGCAGCGGCACCGCCACCACGCACGAATCGCCATAACCGGTGGTTACGCCGTAAATCACGCCTTCCTTGTCCAGCAACGAATCAAGAAACTGCGCGCCCTTGGCGATGCGCTGGCGGTAGGCGCTGTCGTCCTGCAACGCCGTCGGCCGCTGGCGGTTGGCCAGGGCCAGTACGTCTTCGATACGCAGGTGGCACTCGCCGAAAATGATGGGCTCAGGTGCGGGGTTCGTCATCGGATTTCCAGAACGGGTAGAAGTTGAACCACTGCTGCGGCGCTTGCACGCAGTAGTGCGCCAGACGGTCGGCGTAGCGTTGGGTCCATTGGGTGATCACTTGCTGGCGATCGCTGCGGCGCCATTCGATGGCAGCGGCAAACGGCTCCAGTATCACCCGGTAACCGCTCGCGGCCTTGAGGCAGAAAATCAGGTTGATCGGGCATTTCAGCAAGCCGGCCAGCAGCCACGGGCCCTGGGGGAACGCAGCCTGATGGCCAAGGAAATCGACCCGTGCATTGCGTCCGCCGTGCAGCGGAACCCGGTCGCCGGCGATGGCCAGCCATTCGCCGCGATCCAGACGCTGGCTCAGTTGCAGCATGATCGCCGGGTCCAGTTCGCTGACCTGGATGAGCCGCAGATTGGTCGCGCCAGCCTCACCCAGCAGACGGTTGAAACGCTCGGCGTGCTTGGTGTGCACCAGCACGTTCATGGTGACTTTTTCACCCAGCTCGGCCAGCGCCCGACAGACTTCAAGATTGCCCAGGTGCGCGCCGACCAGCATCTGCCCCCGTTCGCCGCGCAACTGGTCACGCAGCTGGGCGTCGTCGATGATTTCAATCTGCTCCAGACCGAGCTTGCCGTTCCACACGTCCAGCTTGTCGAGCAGGGCGTCGGCGAAGGCCATGAACTGCCCGAACACGCGCCAGTGCGTAGGTCGCAGTTCCGGCTGCTGGGTCCAGTCCGCCAGGTGCTCTTGGTACTGCCAGGCGCTGCGGCGAGCGCGGCGGCCGAACAGGAAAAAGTACAGCACGATGCCGTGCAGGATCGGGCTGAGCACCCGGCGACCAAGGACCTTCACGCCCCAGGCCGTAAGCTTCATCAGCAGGAAACTGCCGCGTTCTTCGTGGGCCGCCCAGTGCTGCTTTTGATCGGCGTCACTCATGGCAACCACCGCCGCCAGAGGATCAGCGGGAAGCGGCCGAGCATGCCGAAGAACAGCTTGGCGTGCATCTTCGAGATGAGGGCGTTGTCGTGAAACAGCCGAAAATGCGAGAGGCCGTCCTGGGGATAGTGAACCCTGGTCGGCAGCCAGCGCATCGGCTGATTGCGCCACGACAGGCGCACAAGGATTTCCGGGTCAAAGTCCATGCGCTTGCCCAGATTCACGGTGTCGATCAGGTGCAGCACCGGCTTGAGCGGGTAGACCCGAAAGCCGCACATGGAATCGGGAATCTGCAACGACAGGCTGTTGATCCAGACCCAGACGTGGGTCAGGTAGCGCGCATACAAGCGCCCTTTTGGCACGCTGGCGTCGTACTGCGGATAGCCGCAGATCAGCGCCGCCGGGTGTTCGCGGGAATGATCGAGAAACACCGCGATGTCGTTCAGATCGTGCTGGCCGTCGGCGTCGACTTGCAGAGCGTGGCTGAAACCCAATTTCGACGCTTCGCGCAGGCCGGCCATGACGGCGCCGCCCTTGCCCTGATTGACCGGCAGCTTCACCAGAAAAACATTGGCCTGCTGGGTAAGGGATTCAAGCACGGCGGCGCAGGCCGGGCTGCTGGCGTCGTCGACCAGCACGCAGGGCAACCCGGCGTGCAGCAACTCCTCAACCACAGCCGGTACCGCGAGTTCGTGGTTGTAGACCGGGATCACGGCGCAGGGGTTATGCATAAGCGATCTCTTCCTTGAATGTGCAGAGCTCATGCATCCGCGTTCACCAGTAAAATCCGCCCGCTGGAGCAGGCCGCTTCGCCGTTCCGATAGGCAAAATGCAGCTTGCTGCGCTCGGGGTCGAAACGCAGGGTCAGGCTGATGCGATCGCCGGGGCGCACCAGTTGTTGAAACTTCAGCACTTCCATGCCGGCAAAGCGCGGCGGCAGGTCCATCAGACGCTGGGACAGGTTCATCGCCCAGTCGACCTGAACCACGCCGGGCAAAATTGGCGTGCCCGGGAAGTGGCCGAGGAAATGCGCGAGGTCCAGAGGGACGATCAATTCCAGTCGCCACTCGTCGTCGTGTTGCTCCTGTGCGACCAGATCAGGGGCTTGAGTGCGCGGCGACACCAGCAATGTCTCGATCAGCGCTTGCGGCAACTTGCCCTGGGCATTGAGGGGCAGATGGCTCAGCAGTCGCCAGCGGCGGGGCAATGCCAGTGCTTCGCAATGCGGCACCAGATGCTGGCGCAGCGCCTGGGTCAACGCGCGCCGACCCTGATTGCGCAGCGCATGCACGCCGCTGGCGCTCAACACCACCAATGCGCCCAGCGATGCGCGGTTTTCCCGAACCACGCCCAAGCGTGCTTCGCTGACCCACTCATGGGTCGCGAGTGCTTGCTCCAGAAGCGGCAGGGAGATGCGTTTCTCTTCCAGTTTGACGATGCGGTCCAGCCGGCCTAGCAGCTCGAAACGACCGTCTTCCAGAAAGCGCACCGCGTCGGCTGTCTGTTCGACATGGCCGATCGGCAGGTACGGCGACTCGATCCGCAGGGCACCGCCGTCGTCCTGACCCAGCGTGACATCATCGAAAGCGCGCCACAGCGGGTCGCCGTGGCGCCAGGCGATGCCGCCGGTTTCAGAACTGCCGAGTATTTCGCTTGGCCACTGCCCGAGCCGTTGATGCAGCCACTCTGCCGCGTCGGTCGGCAGCGCGCCGCCGGACGAAAACACACGGCGCACGGCGCTCAGGTGATTCCAGTCGAGATTGTCGCCCATGCGTTTGAGCAGCGCGGGGCTCGCCACCCAGGCGAAGGATTCATGCTCACGGCTGACGCGCTGCAAGTCTTCGGGAAACGGCAGTTGTTGGCGCACGAAGCTGCGTCCGGCGCACAGCGGCCACAGCACCCGAAACAACAGGCCATAAATGTGCTGCGCCGCCACGCTGCCGATGATGCAGGCATCACCCAGGTCGGCGCCCCACAAGCGTTCAAGGGCAGACACCTCGTTGGCCAGCTGTCGCAGGCGCTTCTCGATCAGCTTGGGTTCGCCACTGGAGCCGGAGGTGCACAGGCTCAAGCTGCACTGATCCAGATCGAGCGCGGCAGGGGGCAGCGGATCGGCGTTCAGTTGATCGAGGCGGGTGTCGTCCGGCAGATCCGTCAGCCACAGGTCGACATGGCCGGCCCAGCGTAGCCTCGTTTGCGCCTGCAAATCGGCCGGCAGCAACACCGCCACGCCGGCGCGCCATGCCGCGAACAATGCGATGGCCAGTTCAGCGGCGTCTTCCAGATGGACTGCCAGGCGTATCACGCCACGTTGCTGCAGCGCGGCGGCAACACGCAGCGCGCGTTCCTGCAACGCGGCATGGCTCAGCGCGGGAGTATGGGCAACGGCGCGCTGTGGATGAGCATCAAGCAACAGGTGTTCGAGATCGATCCAGCTCATGCCCGACCCCGGACGCGCTGACGAACGATCCATTCACCGGCGAACAGCAGGCCCATCAAACCGTAGGCGATGAGCCCTGTGTATAACGTCCACCAGCTCAGCGGCGCCCAGAGGGTCAGGGCGGCGGCGACGAAACCGTTGAAAAGAAAAAACAGGCACCAGACCCGGGTGACCTGGCGCGTGTAGCGAACCGCAACGACCGGCAAATCGGGTTCTGTCAGGCGTGCCAGTCGCTCGATCAGCGGCATGCCGCGCATCAGGCTCAGCCCGAACAGGGTCAGCATGAAACCGCTGATCAGCACGGGGTACCAGCGTAGCAATTGCGGGCTGTTGAACAACCCGAGCAGCAGACAAAAGCCCATCGCCGTCAGCGCCATCGACACGCCGCCCGGACGTCCCTCGCTGGTCAGCGCACGCACCCCCCACAGCGCGCCGAGCAGCAGCGCGAATTGCCATGGGGCGAAATGGCCCATGCCGAAGTAGACGGCAAACGGGTACAGGACGCCTGCAAGCACCAGGACCAGGCCAATCAGTCGACTCATGCGGGGCTGTGGACCAGGCGATAGACCGCGTCGACGACATCGCCCACGGTGCGTACCGACTTGAATTCCTCGGCGGCGATCTTCTTGCCGGTCTTGCGCTTGATGTGGTCGATCAGGTCCACGGCATCGATGCTGTCGATTTCGAGGTCCTGATACAGGTTGGCTTCGAGGGTGACGCGCTCGGGTTCGAGCTCGAACAGCTCAACCATCGACGAGCGCAGGGTGTCGAAGATGTCTTCACGGGATTGCATGTTCTGTCCTCAGGCCACTTGGCGCGCGCTGACGAATGCCGCGAGGCTGTCGACGCTGGTGAAGTGATTGCGAGTATCTTTGGCGTCGGCGTCGATCTTGATGCCGTAGCGTTTCTGGATGGCCAGGCCCAACTCCAGGGCGTCGACCGAATCCAGCCCCAGGCCCTCGCCGAACAGCGTCTGGTCGTTGCCGATGTCCTGGGTGCTGATGTCTTCGAGGCCCAGGGCGTCGATGATCAGCTGTTTAATGTCCTGGTGCAGATCGCTCATCTGTGGCGAGCTCCTTGGTGAAGTGTTGATGCAGATAGTCGTTGAGCTTGCGCGACGCCACAGGGGCCGGGCCAAGCGCGGCAAATGCCGCTGGATCGATATCGTTGCCCACCCGCAGGTGAAAATGCGGGCGGCGCAGGGGAATGCGGTACCACGGCTCGGCCTTGGTCAGCGTGGTCGGCGACACATGGATGGTCACCGGCGTAATGACGTGGGCGCCACGCAGGGCAATGGCCGCAGCTCCGCGATGAAAGGCGGGCGCATGGCCTGGCTGGGTTCGCGTGCCTTCGGGAAAGATGATCAGGGTCTGGCCGGTCCTCAGCAGATGCGCGGCTTGCTCCAGCATGTCGGCGCTGCCGTCGTTGCTGACATACCCGGTGGCCCGGACCGGGCCTCGGGTGAATACGTTCTGCCACAGGCTCTGCTTGACCACGCAATTGGCGTCGCGCACCAGCCCGATGAGAAACACCACGTCGATCAGCGACGGATGGTTGGCGATGATCATTTGCCCGGGGCGGCCCAGACGCTCGGCGCCCTGGATCTCGTAAGTCAGCACGCCAGCGTTGCTCATGATCCGGATAAATGCCCGGAACAGGCGGCTGATGGTCCGGCGGGCGCGCCGTTGGTGGCTGCAGGCATCGCCGGGCAGCAGCGCCAGCAGGGGAAAGACGAACACGCGCAGGCACAACCCGCCCACACCGAAGAGGGCAAAGCTCAGGGCTGTGGCCAGCAGGCGCCAGCGATAGGCGTCGCGGCTTTTGCTCAGCGGTTGTGTTGCCAATTCCATAGCCGATTCTTCCAGGGATGTTGCAGAGCGCTCTGTTGTGTCGACAGCGCACGTAAAAGGTTGAGCGCGTGGGGCCATTGGCTGCGCTCGGAATCCGTCTCGGTCGGTTCGCGGGTCATCAACGAAAGCTGCCACTCATCCCCCGGCGTCAGCAGCAGGCCGAGCGCATAGGGAAACGGCACATCATCGATCCACGGCGCGTAGGCGGCAGGCGGCTGCTCCTCGGTGATCACCAGCAGCACTGCCGGCGCACCGTCTTCAAGGAGGGACGCGGCCTCGACGACGCCATGTTCGAGCCCGTCACCCGCGCAGGCCAGGGCCGTCATCTCGCTGGTCTCGCCGCGCAGGATCGACCACAGGCCGATAACGGCGTTGTGCACGGACAGGCTGAACTGAGTGGGCGACAGCGGCTCGTCGTTGGCCAGATCGCTAAGGATGTCGAAGGTTCGGGGCGTTTCGCCGTGCCGCGAGACGAACACCAGCGGCAATCGCTCCAGGCCCTCTGCCAGCGGCCAGCCTACGCTGAAGGCCATGCGGGCCAGACGACTCAACCGGCGGCGTTGCATGGCCGGCAAAAATGAAACGTCTGGCGCTGCGTCCGTCGGGGCGGGGATCACGGGTTCGTGGCTCCATTGACGCCACTCTTCGACCGATATCAGCCCCGGCGCCCACGCGCGCCACTGTGCAATGTTGAACTTGATCACAAAATCATCCTGCCCTGATACGGGCATACTTCCGGACTTCGAGTCTCCGAAGTGGCACCAGCCATGGCGCGGCGCTATCGCCGAGTGGCGGGCATTATCCGGATGCCACAGCGCCGAGGCAAACGTTGAAACAAAAGGTTTGTTTACTGACGATTATTCTTACTGGTATGGCGGCGACATCTGACACGGCTTTGTAGGAGCAATGGGCCTGTATGCGTTGCGGGCTTCGCCCTTACAGTCAGATTTTTCCAAGAGGCTCGCCCTACTCTTCGCGATTGCCTAGACTCGAGACCATTCATCGGGTCGCAGGCGATCCTTCACGGCTGGACAGCAACAGGGAGTCATACATGCGGCGTGTGGTATTCAATCAGAAGGGCGGCGTTGGCAAGTCCAGCATCGCCTGCAATCTGGCGGCTGTCAGTGCTCATGAAGGTTATCGGACGCTGTTGATCGATCTTGATGCCCAGGCCAACTCGACGCAGTACCTCACCGGTCTGACCGGCGACGAGATTCCCATGGGGATCGCGGATTTCTTCAAGCAGACCCTGTCATCCGGGCCTGGCGCCAAAAAGAATCAGGTCGACATCTACGAAACGCCCTTTGACAACCTCCATGTTGTGACTGCCACGGCCGAGTTGGCGGATCTGCAGCCCAAGCTGGAAGCCAAGCACAAGATCAACAAGCTGCGGAAACTGCTGGATGAGCTGAGTGAAGATTACGAGCGCATCTACCTGGACACGCCCCCGGCGCTGAATTTCTACGCGGTGTCGGCGTTGATCGCGGCGGATCGCGTGCTGATTCCGTTCGACTGTGACAGCTTCTCCCGTCAGGCGCTTTACGGCCTGCTCAAAGAAATCGAAGAACTCAAGGAAGATCACAACGAGGATCTGGAAGTGGAAGGCATTATCGTCAACCAGTTCCAGGCGCGGGCGAGCCTGCCCCAGCAGATCCTCGACGAACTCATCGCTGAAGGGTTGCCGGTGCTGCCGGTCTACCTCACCAGTTCAATCAAGATGCGTGAATCCCACCAGGCCAATATGCCGCTGATCCATCTGGAGCCGCGGCATAAACTGACTCAGCAATTTGTCGAGCTGCATCACTTGCTGGAAACGGGTGCGGGTAATCGCTGACTGCTAGGCGAGCGGTTCGTGGCTTTCCCGACGGGCTCGGGTCATGTGCTTGGCTCGCTTGCGCGCCTTTTCGGCCATGTCCTTGGGAATGTCGATGGTCGCTTCCATGTCGGCCTGAAGCTGATCCTGGCTGGCGATCAGATGGTGGGTGCCGTCCGCACAGCCGCAGCGCACGGCCTGTCCGTGGGTCGCCACGGCCACGAGCTCATCGATGAAGGTCGGATTGCCTTGGGCAATGAAGCCAACCTGTGCACACAACTCGCACCAGACCGGATCGCCCATGCGGGCCAGACGTCGGTCCTCCCATGTGTGCGAGCCTGAGGCGCTTAACACCACGCCGCCGGTTGTCGTTGAATCGCCCTCTCTGACCACGTATGTCATAGCTAACCACTCCAGGGTACCGATAGGAGTGGCGAAGCCTAGACGCAGAATTCGACGGATTCGGGGCCAAAAGGGGCTTTCAGAACCTGCCTACAGCGCTGGCTGTCATGCACTTCGATCGCTGAAGAAGCGTCTCTCAAATTCCCTGACTGGCCAGCCACGCGATCAGCTGTTGCAACGGCATTGCGCCACTCTGCCGGGCAACTTCACGACCGTCCTTAAACAGGATCAAACTCGGGATCGAGCGAATGCCCAGCTGCGCGGAAAGCTGCTGATTGGACTCGCTGTCCAGCTTCGCCAGTCGAACCCTACCGCTCAGCTGAGTGGCCGCTTGCTCGAACGTCGGCGCGAAGGATTTGCACGGCCCGCACCACTCCGCCCATACGTCCACCAGTAACGGCAGATCGCCCTTGATCTGACTGGCGTAATCGCCCTGCGTCAGGTTGAACGGCTTGCTCAGCAAAACCGGCTGCTTGCAACGCCCGCATTTCGGCTGGTCGGACACCCGCCCGGCAGGGATGCGATTGAGACCGTTGCAATGTGGGCAGGGGATCAGCAGGGAATCGGACATGGCAGAGGCCTGAGTAGGGTTGATGACTACTAGGTGGAGCCGGCGGGTTGAGTTATCAAGCTTTACAGGTTCATCTGAAGCGCCGAGCGGTAGAGAGTTGCGGTGACTTCATCGATTACCTCAAATAGGCGACGTGACTTGGTTCAAGTTTCACTATTCGTTTAAGCACACCACGCCGACAAACTCTCTAACCTGAAGACGCAACAAATTCCTCCTTCACCGTTCGTCCCAGCCCCTGACTACGGGCGTTAAGCCCAATCCTCGGTCGCTGATTCCCCGAAAGCATCCCCCGTTCGCCCAACTGTTCGCCCTGTCTGGCCGTCGCTAGTGTCGACGTGAGGGGCTGACTGACGAACATGCGCGTCGGCCCCTGTCATCTCATAGCCAGGGAGTCGCCCATGATCAGCCAGATCCAGGCCGCGGTTGCAGCGGTTGTCGCGAATAAAAAGCCAGTCGTTGACGCCGCTCCAAACAGCGCCCCCAAAACCGTCGATAAACCTGCAGCGACCGCGACCGACAAGGCGACGTTTTCGACACTGGCGGCACAACTGAACGAAAGCGCTGCGCGAGCCCAGAAGAGGGACGCGGTGATGACCCACGCCGAGCTGGGGCAATACGGGCGAAATCGCATCGATGAGTTTTTGATCGAAGGCCGCACAGTCAACAGCGGCACCCGGGCCATGGAAGTGCCCAAGACTAACGACCCTGAATTGCTGGACCGCGCGCGAGAGGCCAGTGCGTTCGTGACCCGGACACTGGCCGGTGACAAGAACGCCAAAAGCCCTTTCGAGAACCTGTCCCGTGAACAACTGAACCTGATTGCCTTTGACGACAGCGGAGCCTTCACACTCAACGAGCGGCGCGCGGCCTGGCAGGGCGTGCAGAAGATGGACGAGGACTGGCGCAAGGTGGCGATAAACGAGGGGGTGATCGAGCAAGCCCGGACGGGCAAGGCCTTCCGGTTCTATAACGACGCTCTGAGCTACCTCAAGTCGCTGCCGGCGATCGAAAAGGCGGTGAGCTATCCCAAGGGAGCAGAAGCCATTCTGGAGGCGCGAATCAAGAGCGACCTCACGCTGCCCAGCCTGCCGGGCGCTTTCGGACGTCAAGCGGCAGACCGCAAACTGACCCTTTACGACATCCTCGCCGGCATCGTCGACACCAGCAAAGACAAGAAAGCTGACCCAAACAACATCGCCTACACGAAGAAGTACGCGCCCCGTACCTCACCGGTGTCGACTACGGCGGCTGCGCAGGAGGTTGAAAATCCAGCAACTGTGGATGCGGATGCGCGAGTTGAGCAAGCGGGTGCTACGTCCAGGGATGAGAAGGCAGCGGGATAAAAGAATGCTTCGGCCATCGCAGAGTGTGATGGCCGTATGGGTGGCCAAGCTGGATATTGCACGCACAACGGTAGGGAAATGCACGTCATCACTGAAAAGCGAATCTGGGAGGCAAAGAAGAAATGGCCACAATCGTCAACGGCTCTTGACGCTTGGTACCGCTTAATCAAAGCATCCAGGCTGAACGATTTTAGTGCGATGAGAGCGATGTTGCCCTCGACAGATAAAGTGAGAAGATTTCATGTTTTTGATATCGGCGGGAACAAGATCCGGCTGATTGCGTCGGTTAACTACTCAGCACAGCGGCTGTACATAAAGCATGTGTTCGACCATCGTGAATACGACAAAGGTAAATGGAGGGATGAGCAATGAGCGCGCTCATTAAACAGGCTGCAGAGCACTGGCATCACTTGGCGCCATTACTGACTCGGCCTGAAACGGAAGCTGAATATGATCTGCTTGTCAGCGGGCTCGACGAGCTGTTGGAGATCATCGGGGAGGATGAGCAGCACCCTCTGAATCGTCTCGCCATTTTGGTCAGCGAAATGATTGAAGCCTATGACCATGAGCATCGGCCCATGCCTATGGCCTCAGGCGCGGAGACACTGCGTTACCTGATGCACGAGCACGACCTTGGCCAAGGCGACTTGCCTGAAGTGGGGACGCAGTCCGTCATTTCCGAAATACTCTCAGGCGAGCGTCAGTTGAGCCTCAAGCAGATCCGCAAGATTTCGGAACGTTTCGGCGTGCCGGTAGAGGTCTTTATCTGACCTTGACTCATTCGCACTCACGACGAACAACTGATCTCCAGATGCTTGCCCCAATCCGGCGGCCGCTGCGCATAACTCTCCATTCCAGGCTGCTCCTCGAACGGTGTGCACAGCACCTGATGCAGGCGGCGAACCTCGCTGTCGTCGCCTTGTTCGGCCGCTTCGATGGCGCGTTGGGCCAGGTAGTTGCGCAGGATGTACAGCGGATTGACGGCGTGCATGCGCGCGCGGCGATCTTGTTGGCTGGACTCGGGTTCGCGCGCGATGCGGGCTTTGTAGGCGTCGGCCCAGGTGTCGAAGCCGAGCATGTCGACGAAGTCGTCGCGCAACTTCCCTGCCGCGACTTCGGCTGATTCTTCCCCCAGATGGCGGAAAAACAGGGTGTAGTCGACGCCGCTGTTCTGCATCAGCTGGAGCAAGCGCGCGATCAGGTCAGCGTCATCCTCTTCGGCCGTCGTCAGGCCCAGACGTCGACGCATCAGGTCCAGGTAATGCGCCTGATACAGCGGCAGAAACAGGTCCAGCGCCTCACGCAATGCCTCGACGCTGATGAAGGGTGTCAGCGCCTGAGCCAGCGCGCTGAGGTTCCACTGGCCAATCGGCACCTGATTGCTGAAAGAGTAGCGGCCTTCGTGATCGGAATGGTTGCAGACGAAATGCTGGTCGAAGTCATCGAGGAACGCGAAGGGGCCGAAGTCGAAGGTAATGCCGAGGATCGACATGTTGTCGGTGTTCATCACTCCATGACAGAAACCATAGGCCTGCCATTTGGCAATCAGCTCGGCCTGACGCTCGACGATCACGCGAAACATCGCCAGGTACGGCTCGGTCTCTTCGAGACATTCGGGGTAGTGCAGGGACAGCACGTGATCGGCCAGTTGCTTCAGCTGTTCCGGCTGTTTGGTGTAGAAGAAATATTCGAGGCTGCCGAAGCGCACGTGGCTTTGCGCCAAGCGTAGAACCATCGCTGCGCGTTCCTGGGTTTCGCGCCACACCGGGGTGCTGGAGCCGATCACGCAGGCCGCGCGACTGGTCGGGATGCCCAAGGCATGCAGGGCTTCTGAAGCCAGAAACTCGCGGATCGACGAGCGCAATACAGCACGACCATCGCCCATGCGTGAATACGGTGTCTGCCCGGCGCCCTTGAGGTGCAGGTCCCAGTGTTCGCCGGCGTCGTTGTACACCTCGCCGAGCAGCAAGCCGCGGCCATCACCCAGGCGCGGGTTGTACGAACCGAATTGATGACCGGAGTAAACCATCGCGCGCGGATCGGCTTCGGCCCACAGTTTGTGACCGCTGAAGATTTCAGCAAAAAGAGGTTGTTCTGCCTGAGCAAGGTCCAGATCGAGCAACGCGAGGGCCGCTTTGCTGGCAACCACCAGCCGTGGATCGGCGATGGGCTCGGGCAGCACGGTGGTGGAAAACGCATCGCCCAGGCGGGCAAAACGATTATCGAAGGTCAGCTCGTCGAGGGCTTTCAAGGGATGCCTCCAGCAGAATGTCCGACCATTCTGCTGGGTTTTTCCGGGTCAGTCGAGCCTGACTTCGGGCGGCTCAGGTGCATCTTTTGGGGCTGGAGGCACAGCAGTGGGCGGCGTGATGGTTTTCTGCTCCGGCTCGATTGGCACCATTTTGTACTCCTGTCCCTGCATGTTCTTGAGGTAAACCTCCATTTGCCGGAACGAAATATTGATGTGCTGTTTCTTGAATTCTTTGTTGATGAACCGGTTGATCTCATCGAGCACCGGGTTGCGGTCGCCTAGATCACGCACATGCATGCGCAGTTCGTGATCGAGGGTACTTTCACCAAAATTGAGGAAGTAAACAATCGGCTCGGGGTCTTTCAACACCCTGGGATTGTCACGCGCGGCCTTGAGCAGCAGGCTGCGCACCAGGTCCAGATCCGACCCGTAATCCACCCCCAGTTTCAACGTCACGCGGGTGATCGTGTCGGTTAACGACCAGTTGATCAGTTGCCCGGTGATGAACGTCTTGTTAGGGACGATGATGTCCTTGCGGTCGAAATCGGTGATGGTGGTCGCGCGAATGCGGATTTTGCTCACCGTACCCGACAAGGCGCCGATGGTGATGGTGTCGCCGATCCGCACCGGGCGTTCGAACAGGATCATGATCCCGGAGATGAAGTTGGCGAAGATCTCCTGCATACCGAAGCCCAGGCCAACCGACAGCGCCGCCACCAGCCATTGCAGCTTGTCCCAACTCACGCCGAGCGCCGAGAGCGTCGAGACAAAACCGACGCCGGCGATGGTGTACGAAAGCAACGTCGTGGTTGCGTACGAACTGCCCTGTTTGAGGTTGAGTTTCGACAGCACAAGCACTTCCAGCAGACCCGGTAAGTTGCCCGCCAGCACGAAGGTGATGCCGATGATGACCAAGGCGCCGATCAAGTCGCCCAGGCTAATCGGCACCATGCTGATGTTGGCGCCGGTGCCGCTGGTGTACTCGTACAGCGTGATGTTATCGAGGTACGAGAACACCGAAATCAGGTCGGCCCAGACGAAGTAGAGCGCGCCGATGAAGCCTGCAATCAGCGCCAGACGAATCAATCGCAGCGACTGCTGGTTGACCTGTTCGATGTCCAGCGTCGGTTCCTCGATCAGCGTCTCGCCTTCGCCGGCTTCTTTTGCGGCCTGACGTTTGCTCAGCGCGCGCTGGTACGCCAGACGGCGCGCGGCGACGCTTAGTCCGCGCACGAAGGCGGCTTCGATCACCAGCCACAGCATTAGCAGATACAGCGTGTCGATCAGCCGATCGCTGAGTTTCAGCGCGGTGTAGTAATAGCCAAAGCACACGGCGACGAACAACGCGACGGGCAGGGCGGTGAAGGCCAGGCCCACCGCACGACGAAACAGCGACGCGCTGTGGTGGGTCGGGCTGGTGAGCAGCAGCCGCGCGAGCAGCCAGGCCATCAGGGCATAGCACGTCAGCACCACGGCGATGCCGATGACGTCGTCGGCCAATGCCGAGGGCTCGTGCTCGGCGACGGCGACCACCGTCACCAGCGCCAGCACGACAAGACCCAGACGACGGATCCAGCCGCGCAGGAATTCCACTTGTGGTTTTTCCCAGCGGAAGTGCAATTGCGCCACGCCGCCCGGCGCCAGAATGCGGTAAGCGGTGTAGAACACCAACCAGGCCAGCGCTACCTGCAGCAGCGCAGAACCGAGATTGACGTTTTGGCCGCGGGCGTCGATCTGCAGCGCGAACGCACACACCGTTAGCGTCAGCGACAACGGCATTGCCAGCAGCACGTTGATGAAAATCGCCAGCGGTGTCTGCCACTGCCGGTCCCGCTTGAAGTGGCCGATGTCGGCGTGCAACCGATTGAGCTTGTCGTACAGCGCCTTGCGTTTCCACATCAGCGCGCCGATCACCAGAAACAGCGGCAGGAAGATCAGCGGCCGCTGGGTCAGTCCGTCGTAGAGTTCGCTGACGCTGGACGTCCAGGGAAGGGTGGTCACCTGTTTGACGAGTCGTGGCTGTATGCGCTCGAACCACTCAAGATCCAGCGGCTTGTTGCTCGGAATCCAGAACATCTGCTCATCAAGGGTGGCCCGCAGGCTGTTGGCGGTGCTGACGAGCTGTTTCTGGTTGAGCTGGAGGGTGATGGATTCGTTGAGCAGCGCACTCAGCTCGCGGTTCAGCCGCTCCAGCAGGTCGCTGCGAGTGGTCGCCAGATCGAGCAGCGTCTTGCGCAGCGCGGGTGTGACGTCTTCCGGCTTCTGCGTCGCCAGTAACGTGTCGACGTATGCGCTCGGACTGCTCATCTGCTCGCGCTGCTGATTGACCTCGAATTGGTACAAGCGAATATCGGCAATTTCGTCGGCCAGACCGCTGTCGAGCTTGAGTTTGGGGAGCGACTGCTTCTGCTTGTAGAGAATTTTCGACAGCAGCAGGCTGCCGCTCAGCACGTTGATCTGCTCGTCCAGCGCCTGATCGGTTTGGGTGATGGCATCCAGCTGAGTCTTGGTCTTGAGGTTCTGCTGGGTCAGCTCATTGAGGCGGTCGGTGCCACGCAGCAGGTAGTCGGAGAGCTTGAGGTTGGCGGCGCTTTCGGTCGCCAGCAGGCTGCTGCCCCCGGCTTTCTGCGCTTCAAGGGACAACTGCGTCACGGTTTGCTGAGACTGGGCGCGGCGCTTCTCGTTGATCAGCGTCTGCAGGTCCTGGATTTCCTGATCCTGACGATTGACCTTTTCCGTGAGCAGGTCGCGCTGGCTGCCGCCCAAGTCCTGCAACTGGCTGTTGCCGGCGAGCTCCTGACGACGCAGGGCAATCAGCGCGTTGAGCGAGGTCTGCTCGGCGTTCAATGCGTTGCGCTGGTCGGCGTTGATGGCCTTGCCGCCATCCTTGCCGGACTTGAGCGTGCCGCTGATGGCCTGAATGCGCGTCTGGCTGCTGCTGATTTCGGCTTGGGCGCGCTCGGGCCGGGTCTGCGCGGTGATGGTCAGGCTGTTGGCGTCGTTGAGGGCTTTTTGCAGATCAGCCTGCTGGGCACTGCGCTGACTCAGTATTTGCTCAAGCTGCGGCACGTCCAGATTGGCGTAACGCTGAACGACCGGAATGACTTTGCTGGCCTTGAGCTTGGTCAGCTCGTGCTGGTTTTCGGTGGTCTGCCGGGGCGCGTCGGCGAGCTGCTTTTTCAGGTCATCCAGCTTTTGCTGGTTGTCCTTCTGGCTGGACAGGAATGTCAGCGTCTGTTCCAGGACCTGCTGCAGGGCTTTCTGGTCGTCAGCGGTCAGTTTGCGGTCGGCGATCTTGTCCAGACTGCGCTGGACGGCCTCGCTGGACAGGGGGGGCGTATCGGCGGCGTGCGCCGGTACGGACGACAGGCAAAGCCCAAGCAGGGCCGAGGCAAAAAGGTTACGCAGCGTGAGCATAGACACCGGGTCGAGCGAACAGAATGGGGGGCAGTTTAAAGGAACAGCGCGGGCCCCGGGCTGCTTCCTTCGGGAAATCTGACGCCCACTTTGAGGATCTTGTTCCCGTCCATAACTGCGACGGTCCAAATAGTTCCGTTCCATTCGACCTGGTCGCCCACGATCGGCGCGCCTCGATTCTTCTGAATGATGAACTGACTCAGCGGCATGCCCGGATCCAGCCCATCGAGTTTCAAACCGTAAAGTGCCGCGACAGCCCCCAGCTCAGCGTCTCCCTCAAGAACGAAGTCACCGAAGAAGCGCAGATCCAGACCGCGTTGCGGCGCCTGACTGAACAGCTTGCCGAGGGCGGGAAGGTCGTGTTCGTGGCCGATGACGCAGAGCAGATCGCCCACTTCCAGCACCGTACTACCCGACGGATGGAGCAGTTGTTGACCCCTGAACAAGGCGGCAATACGTGTGCCCTCTGGCATTTTCAGCTCGCGCAGTGCGGCACCGATGCACCACTTTTCGGCGCCAAGGCGATACACGAACAGTTCCCACTCGCTGGTGACATGCACTTCCAGCGCGGCGCGGGAAATCGGCGCCGGATCAGGCGGTACCGTCACTTTCAGCCATTTCGCCACCCACGGCAGGCTCGTGCCCTGAACCAGCAGCGACACCAGCACGATGAAGAACGCGAGATTGAAATACAGCTGCGCATGGGGCAGGCCGGCCATCAGCGGGAACACCGCCAGAATGATCGGTACCGCGCCGCGCAGACCGACCCAGGCAATAAAGGCTTTTTCACGGCGGTGGAACACCCGGAAAGGCAGCAGGCCGGCCAGCACCGACAGAGGGCGTGCCACCAGAATCATCCACAGCGCCAGGCCCAGGGCCGGCAGCGCAATCGGCAACAGGTCATGGGGCGTGACCAGCAGGCCGAGCACCAGGAACATGCCGATCTGCGCCAGCCACGCCATGCCGTCAAGCATGTGCAGAATGCCGTGGCGGCTGCGAATAGGCTTGTTGCCCAGTACCAGACCGCACAGATAAACCGCCAGGAAGCCGCTGCCGTGAATGGCGTTGGTCAGTGCGAAGACGACGAGACCGCCGGCGACCACCAGGATCGGGTACAGGCCGTTCGCCAGATTTATCCGGTTGACCAGTTGCAGCATGATCCAGCCGCCGCCCAGCCCGATGATCCCGCCAATGCCGAATTCCTGAACCAGATGGCCCAACAGGCTCCAGTGCAGGCCGGTCTGGCCGCTGGACAGCATGTCGATCAGCGTGACCGTTAGAAACACCGCCATCGGGTCGTTGCTGCCGGATTCGATCTCCAGGCTGGCGGTCACCCGCTCGTTCAGGCCTTTGCCGCCCAGCAGCGAGAACACAGCGGCGGCGTCTGTGGAACCGACGATGGCGCCGATCAGCAGGCCCTGAATAATGTTCAGGTCAAACAACCAGGCGGCAACCATGCCGGTCAGCCCCGTGGTGATCAGCACCCCGACCGTCGCCAGCGACAAGGCGGGCCAGAGTGCGACCCGGAAACTCGCCACCCGCGTGCGCAGGCCGCCGTCGAGAAGAATGACCGCCAGCGCGAGATTGCCGACCAGATAGGCCGTCGGGTAGTTATCGAAGATGATGCCGCCGCCATCGACGCCGGCGACCATGCCCACGGCAAGGATGATCACCAGAATCGGAATGCCGAGGCGGGAGGACAGCGAGCTGACCAGGATACTTGCACCCACCAGCAACGCGCCGATCAGGAACAGGCTGTTGATGGTCGTGGCATCCAAGGGCGGTACTCCAGAAAACGAATTCAAACAGACGAGGGCGCGAACTGACCATGCAGTCCGCGTGCCAAGGGATTTAACCTGTTGAATTGCTTGGCTGTCAAAGCGTAATTCCAGATGGGCAGGCTAATGGCCGTGCCAACGGGCCTGTTACTCACAGGCCGCTGATGACATCCGTTCCCGGATGACAGCAGCAATACATATTTATGCCAGCCAGCGCTGCGAACTCTGATCACTTCTGAATTCTATTTCAGGAGAAGTGATCACCATGAACGCACAAGCCCACCTATCACCCGAATCGGACGAACGTCAGCTCAAAAAAATGGCGAGCCGTTACGTCACCGATTACCCCGATCTCAATGCGCTGGCGAGGTCCGCCGCCCAGAGCATCATTTTCAGGCACACGGGTAAACACCTGGACCCCGATCATGTGTATTGGCATCGGTTCTCCAGCGCCAGCAGCAGTTCTCGGTCCTTTACCGGATGGCAGCACGCGGGCGCTACGGTGACGTCCATGACAATGACCGAACTGGTGATTCGTCGTTTCAATGCAAGCGAGCAGCAAGCCCCCGACGAGCTCACGGTGTATGGCGGTTTCTACACCGACGGCCCGCAGCATGGCTTTTATGACGAGCGCAATGAAGTGCGCATGCTTCCGGCAGAGGTGCTCAACGATTTCTGGACCCTCGATTTCAGCGCGGGCTACCGGCGCCAGATGGACAGGTTCTGGGCGCAGCACAGCGACAACTTCTGCGTGCTGGCCAAAGTTCGATACCTGGCCTCTGCTGGAGAAGCCCTGAGCGGAAACCATCTGTCGGCAACGGATTTCGGGATGCTGCGTAGCGTGCTGGCGAGCGGGCCGGGACCTGTAACCCTCGCCCAACTGCGCGGGCCAATGCCTGCGACGTCGGCCGTGTCAGTGTTTCATCTGGAGTTGGGCGGCTTCAAGGCTCGGGACATTCTGCGTATCGTCGATCAGAGCGGGCGTCAGATCCTTTATGTCTGCGGTGCGCAAGCGCCGTTCTACTGTTTCGATACCCACCACCAACTGTACGAATGGTTGAAGGCGCAGTTCCTTTCCATCAGGACTCGGGCGGCCTTCTGCGCCCGTTTTCTGCATTCGGCCAGTGACTGGGAAACGCACCGAGCTGAATTCCAGCGCGATGTGGCTCGGCTGCTGAGCAATGATCACGACGACCATGGCGCCAATCGCCTCGTCAATCGCGGGGCTGAGCCGATTTCGGGCGATGCGTTCGTCTATCTTCGTGATGTCGCCCGCCATGACATGACTTCCGACGCCACTACCTTGCTGACCGATAACAGCGATCTTCGCAAGCAGATCTGGCTCGGCTATCTGAATGCCTTTCTGTCGGTATTCGGCAATCTGGCGCCGCTGGGTTGGCCGCTGGCATTGGCTGTGGTGGGCGCGAGCCTGATCAGCACGGGATTGAATATCGATCAGGCGGTCAACGGTAAAAGCGCCGAACAACGCAGGCGGGGCATTCTGGGTGCCATCGCCAGCGCTATTTATCTGTTCGTGAACCTGCCGCTGCTGTCGCGCATGGGGGCTGATGTCAGGGAGCCCATGACGGCCCGAACCTCGGAGGGGCTGAGCGCAGGTGCCGATGCAATGCCGACCCCCGTGGCCACCGATCCGTTGTTGGGCATGAGCAACAACGTTGTCCTTGAATCGCTGACGCCGGTCTCGGAGCAAGGGCGCTACCAAGGGACATATGGGCTGAGCAATGGCGAGACATGGGCGGTCGTCGAAGGGCAGCCGCGTCGTTTGACCTTCGATGAAGGCCTGGGCAGCTGGGTCATGGTCGATCCGCAGAACCCGTTTGCGTTCAATGGCCGATGCCCGGTTCGATTCAATGGGCAAGACCGGTGGGAACGGCTTCCGATCCCGGGCCTTGCTGGCGGTGCACCCATGGAGACCGGCGCTCTGACGATCACGCCGCCGCCCGTGGCGCCCGTTGCCAGTGTGCAATCGGCATTCTGGGATCGCTTCATGCAACTCAACCTCTTCGATGAGCACCTTTATTCCGAGGCGGCGCTGGCCCGGCAAAAGGCAGTTGTCGAGGTGTTCTGCATGGAGCCGCAAGAAGTGGTCGCCACCGACTCCGAAGGTGAAGACGTACATTTTGATCAGTGGGGCGCCAAACATCGCGTGTTCAAGACCGCAGACGGTGAATACGTCGGCTCTACCATCAGGCATTACACCCACGAAGACGATGCGTATAACCAGTTTTTGCGAACCGGCGTGGCGATCTATTCCGATCAAGTCGCGCTGGTGCAAAAGCTCGTAGAGGACGTCAGCACGCTGGGGTACAACAATGACGTCGCGCTGTATCGCGGCGGCAGTGGGGCGCGTGGTACCTCGGGCGCCTTCTTCCGTACCGGTGACGTGACCGTAGGCGATGTGCTGGTCAACACCGACATCACCTCGTTCAGTGAAAACCCCTATCAGGCGCGCACTTTCGCCAGCACTCAGGCAGGCGCCCATGCCAGTGCCACGAATGCGCCGATCCGCTTTGACGACACCAGCGTGGTGTTCGTGCTGCCGGAAAAACAGTACTTGAGCGGAGCACCCATCGCGCCGTTTTCCGCGAGTCCGGACGAGGCCGAGGTTATTTTTTTACCCGGTCACTATTTTCAGATCGACAGCATCGAGCAAGTGGTCGGGACCTTCTACCGGTTCATGAAAGTACAACTGCGCGAAGTGAGCGGGCCGGTCTCGGGTCGGAAATTGCTCGAGATGCGCACCGCAGAGCCTTTCACTCGCCAGGGTTATGCGGCGCGACTGGGAGGCGCCGGGCGGGTGCTGATCGATCGTTTTTTCCCTTCTCAACAACCATGAACTGCCTGCTCATTTCGTAAACAATAATTATCTATTGCCACCCCGCGTGCCTGTTGGTGAACGCTACGGCTTCACTCACTGACAGGATGTCGGGTTATGAAAGACAGAAAGGATACGACCGCGCTGGAGCGCAGAGCTGACGAGCTTCGGCGCAGTCGCGACATTTCGCGAGTCTCGGGCTGGCATGGCCAGAGAGGCGAGGACTGGGATAACGATGGATGGACAAAGCCGTGGGAACTGCGGGATGAAAGCGGATGGCTGATTGAGCCGGCGCCCGGGAACGAAGTCGACGCTGACGCCACGCTGCTGAGCGACTGGCTCGGTCAGCAGCACGTGCGCTATGAATCGCCGCGAGAATACGCGCGCGCTCAGACACAGGGCTTCCTGTTCCAGCATTTGCTGGAGGATACCGATCCGGACGAATTGCTGATCACCACGTTGTACATCAACGGCCAGGACGCTGCGCCCCAAAGAGCCAATATCGCGTATTCCATGACGCTGACTGACGCGCTCATGTGCAATTGGCAGCAGAGCGGTAACGGGCAATTCCTCGATCACCTTTCGGCGCTGCGCCATTACCGCAAGGGTGGCTATCCGGTGCAGATTTCCTCTGCGCCGCTGGAGTTGTGGGATTGCTTTGCCTATGAAGCCATCTACCGCAAAACCAGCCCCCAGCGTTTCGACGCATCCACTCAGGTGGAATTGGACCCTGTGGCGTTCAAGGCTTATGTCTGGGACGCGGATCTGCAGGCGCACTATCAGGCCACACTCACGCGTTTCTGGACCGAGCACGGGGCTGACTACAATCTCTTGATCAAGGCTGCCTTGCTGAAGTCTGCGTATGTGCAGCAGGCCGAAGGGTCATTGAGCATTGAAGACAGGTCGCTGGTGTTGCGCGGCCTCGGCCTCGATCCTGCTCAGGCCTGGGAAGCGTTGACGTTCAAGCACTTCGCGGATGCGCCGCTTGCGCACGACGTCACGATCCGTGAACTGGTTCTGTACCGGTACGTCGCCACTGACATCATCGTACTGCGAGATGAGCGGACGGATCGGCTCGTGATGTACATCCCCGGCAATTCCTCGCCCCTGCACGGATTTGCAGACCTCCCGGCGCTTGCCGACTGGATCGCGCTGCAATGCAAAGATGCGCGTCGGCGAAAAGCACTGCAGCGCCACTTCAGGCTTGAAGACGACCCGGACGGACTGTTTTACAGCGGCATTCAGAAAACCCTCGCGGGCCTGGCGGCCTACCCGCACTTCCTTGACCAAGCCACCGGTTACTGGAACCCCTCCAGCGAGGTGCACCTTGGTGCAGCGCTTTCTCCCTGGCCGTTTTCGCACTTCAAACACAATTTGCAGACGCGTCTTGAGGCAGATGGCCGCCAATTGATTCGCAACCGTGCCGAGCACAACAAGGAGGTGGCAGCGCAAGCCCTGAGTAATGCCATTGCCGCCACGGGCGCAGTCGCGATGGTGGAGCCTTACTTGTGGGTGCCTTTGGCGGCGATGTCGCTGGCGTTGATGGGTCTGGGGGCAGATGAGGTCATTGAGGGCCGGACCCTTGAGGAGAAGAAAAACGGCACGGGCCGCATTGTCTTCGGCGTTTTGAATGCGGTACCGGCGCTTGCCGAGGGGGCTGGGACAGCAAGCCGTTTGCTGGGCGCAGCTGCGCGTATCGGGGATCAGGCAATACCGGGAGCCGCGGATGAGCTGGCAAGCGTGGTCGGAGCCCGCACCGAGGCCGAGCGAACTGTGGCGCTCGCCGGGCAACAACAGGCCCATGCCCAGGGGATTCAGGAGGTTCTTGAGCACGCCAGCCAGTCCCCTGAGGAAAGGGACGCGCGCCTGATCGTGGAAGAGCGCCAGAGGCTAGCCATCAAAAGCCAGCATGCCGCACGCTACGACAGCGCGATTGCCTTTGGGGTTGAGCCGCAAGGGCTGCGAGCACTGAGCCCGGAACTTCGCACGTCGCTCGCCCGGTTCGAATACAACGCGCCACTGGATCCGTCGGGCATCTGGACGACCGATGAACGTGGAGCGGTTTATAAGGTGAGCAACCCGGGAACCGGTAAACCCCTTTATTACGCTCGCGTGCATTCAAAGCTCTATCCCGTAGAGCCCGTCCAGGCGGCCGGCCAGTACCGCATTTACGCGCCTGACGATGCGCGGCTCAAGGGGCCATACGTCAAGCGGGTTAAAGGTTTTTACTCCGACATTGACCTGAGCCCCGGTCTGCGAGGCGGCGACAGCTTCATCGAAGAGTTGCCCGAGGTCGTATTGCCCGTCGGGAAGGATGAAATCGTGCTGACGCGCGCCCAGCCACCCGTCACGGTGGAGATCCCCATGGACGGCATCGAAACGAGGTGGGTAGAGGACGAGGGGGGAAAACAGAGCCCCCGGTACTTTGCCAACACCGCTCCTGGGGGGACGAAGGTCATTTACAACGCTGAGGTGGCCTGCTGGGAGTCAGGCAACGACACTTTTCTCTGGCTGGACAACAAGGGCCGCTGGCGTACAGGGACCGAGAAAGCCTATCTCAAAGTAAGGGACAGCTTGAAGCTGGACGTGCGTAACGTGTTTTACACGTTTCGGCGCTTGCCGGGCTTGCCTGCCAATCCGCAGCCCATTGAGCAAATCGTTCATCAGGTGTGGCTGGGTCGGCGTCTGCCGGGCGAAAAGATCATTGAAACGATCAAATCCAATATGCGCATGAGCCCCGAGCTCAGGTTCACGCTGCATGTTGATATCGACGACACGGCAGCCGTGGAAGGCCTGTCCCCCCACGCGCAACTGCACAATGCGTTCGCCGACTTTCCCAACATGACCATTTCCAGGCTGCAGGACGAGCCTTTCTTCGAGGGGTTTATGGGCGATCCGCACACATCGACAGCGTTTTCCTGCTTTCGCCGGGGGGAGTTTGAAAACTTCGCAGCGGCCTCGGATGTCTTGAGGTACCGCTTGATCAGGGAGTACGGCGGTATCTACGTGGACTGCGACGACGTCATCGGTCGCTCTTTCTCGGGCGCCGAGCTGCTGGCGGGGCCGCATGACGTGCTGGTGGGCAGCACACTGGAAAGCCCGACGCTGTCGTTCAAAGGCCCCGGTAACAGTCATTTCGCGAGCCGGCCCGGCAATCCAGTGTTCAGGCAAATGGAACAGGAAATTCATACCCGCTTCGCCACACAGCAGGCCAACCTGGAAGCGCTGGCGTCGGCACGGCATCAATCCAGCGCGGCGATGGCTGCCTACATGACGCAGATCTCGGAAGTCACCGGTCCCACGCTGTTTCTGGATGTGCTCAAGGAAACCCGCCCCGACTATGCAGACATCCTCGACGACGGATTCGAGATTGATACCAATGTTTACTCGTCCGAATACTACGAACGCCTGAATCAGGTGAAGGCGTTTTATCGCCCGTTCGCTTCACGGTTCAGGATTTTCCCGGGCACCGAAAACTCCTGGAAGGCACCGGGGGCGTGACCCGAACGTGATTGCAGGTGGGTGGTTTACGGTTTCGGCCCGGCATGCGGCGAGCTTAAAACCATTCGCCCTGCATCGACAGGCACGCATCATCCCGGCGCTCGAGAATCGCCAGTTCATGATGGCAACCCGGTACTTCCCATGTCAGGAAGTACCGGGCGGCCTGCAACTTGCCCTTGTAGAAGTCGGCATCGGCTTCGTTGTTCTTCTCCAACCCCTCTTGGGCGCGGATCGCTTGCTCCAGCCAGCGCCAGCCAATCACCGCATGCCCGAACGCTTTCATGTACAGCGCGGAGTTGGCCAGTGTTGCGTTGACCTTGCCCTGGGTCAGATCGGTCAGCAGGCCGAGGGTCACCGCTTGCAGACGGGCAACCAGTTGCTCCAACGGTTGTCGCAATGCCGTCAGCAATTCATGGGCCTGGGCCCGCTCGCAAGTGTCAGCGATCAGGCGAATCAGTTGCTTGAGACCGGCGCCACCGTTCTGCGCCAGTTTCCGTCCCAGCAGATCCAGCGACTGAATGCCGTGGGTGCCTTCATGAATCGGGTTCAGGCGATTGTCGCGGTAGTACTGCTCCACCGGGTAGTCGCGCGTATAGCCGTGGCCACCGAGAATCTGGATCGCCAGTTCATTGGCCTTCAGGCAAAACTCCGAGGGCCAGGACTTGACGATGGGCGTCAGCAGGTCAAGCAACTCGTGGGCATTTTTACGTACGTCCTCGCTCTCGCCCGTCTGCGTGTCGTCGAACAGCCGAGCGGCGTACAGGCCGAGGTCGAACGAGCCCTCGACGTAAGCCTTTTGCGTCAGCAGCATGCGTTTGACGTCGGCGTGCTGAATGATGGACACCGGCGAGCCGTCCGGTGATTTGCTGTCAGGCAGTCGGCCTTGCGGACGTTCGCGGGCGTATTCCAGCGAGTACAGGTAACCGGCGTAACCCAGCATGACTGCGCCCATGCCGACACCGATACGTGCCTCGTTCATCATCTGAAACATGCAGCTCAGGCCCTGATGCGGCTTCCCCACGAGATAGCCGACGCAATTGCCGTTATCCCCGAAGTTCAGTGCCGTGGACGTAGTGCCGCGCCAGCCCATCTTGTGAAACAGGCCGGCGAGGATGACGTCGTTGCGCTCGCCGAGGCTGCCGTCGTCGTTAATCAGAAACTTCGGGACGATGAACAGGGAAATGCCTTTCACGCCCGCCGGCGCGTCGGGCAGTTTGGCGAGGACCAGATGAACAATGTTTTCAGAGAGCGGGTGATCGCCGCCTGAGATAAAGATTTTGTTGCCGCGCAGACGGTAGCTGCCGTCTGCGGCGGGTTCGGCGCGGGTGCGGATGTCCGATAGCGACGAACCGGCGTGGGGCTCGGTCAACGCCATGGTGCCGAAGAAGCGGCCCTCGATCATCGGTTGCAGAAAGCGCTGCTTTTGCTCGTCGGTGCCGAAGTTTTCAATGAGATTGGCCGCGCCCATGGTCAGGAACGGGTACGAAGCCGTCGCGGCATTGGCGGACTGGAAATGGGCAAAGCAGGCCTGAGACAGCAGGGTCGGCAGCTGCATGCCCCCCGCGTCGAAATCGCGAGCGGCGTTGAGAAACCCGGCTTCCAGAAAGGCGTCCACGGCCGGTTTCACTTCCGGAATCAGCACCGCTGCGCCGTTCTCGTAGCGAGGTTCGTTCTCGTCGTTTTTGCGGTTGTGGGGCGCGAAGTATTTCTCCGCGATGTTGCGCGCCGTGCTGATCGCTGCATCGAAGGTTTCCCGGCTGTGCTCGGCGAAACGTTCGCGTTGGGTCAGCGCCTCGGCGTCCAGCACTTCATACAGCTCGAAAGCCAGGTTGCGGGAACTGAGCAGCGTCTCGGACATGGCGGCGTACCTTTCTTGAGAATGCCGTCGAGTCTAGGTGGGCGGGGAGGGGGTGAACAGGATGATTGATGCGGGTGATGGGGCGATCAAACGGGGGGAGACGCAGGTCGGATGACCTGCGCCCCCTGCGTTTATCCGATTGTCATGAGGCTCGCGTTACCGCCCGCTGCTGCGGTATTCACGCTCAGCGCACGCTCTATCACCAGGCGTTCCAGCGCGATGTTGGTTTCGCCTTTGGACAGACCGTGAACGCCGATGATAGTGCCGCTGCGTTGAGCGACCTGTTCGCAGATGGCGCGCAGTTGATCGGAATCACCGTGGTGCAATACCGCGTCGATGGCAACCTCGTCCTTGTTCCAGTCGGCGATCAGCTTGATGCGCGACTGAACGTCCTTCGGCAAGCGGTTACGCAGTGACTTGCCCGGCTCACCGTCCGGCACGATCGCTGTACTGCCTACCGCCATCACGGCGGCCAGTTGCGCCAACAGATCCGTCTCGTCCTCGGCCAGGCACAACACGTGTTCACGCGGCAGGATGCTGTAGCTGTTGCGCTCCCCGGTTGGGCCCATGAGCGTGCGGGTCACCCCGCTTTGGGATTGCTCGGCGAACTGACTGCACAGCGCTTCCAGTTCGCTGAGTTGTTGGCTGCCTGCCCAGGCCCTGAGCGCATTCAGTGGCTTGAGCATCGCCTCTTGCATTCGGGTGTCCGGCGCCTGTTGCGCATCGCGGGCGGCAAAGGATTTCTGCACGGCATCGGCGGGACGCGTCGACAGCAAACGGTACAGGTACAGCGGGCCACCGGCTTTCGGGCCGGTGCCCGACAAGCCTTCGCCACCGAACGGCTGCACACCCACCACGGCGCCAACGATGTTGCGGTTCACGTACATGTTGCCGGCGTTGACGTTGTCGATCACCTTGGCGATGGTCTCGTCAATGCGCGTGTGCACGCCCAGTGTCAGGCCGTACCCGGACGCGTTGATCTGCGCGATCAGTTGATCCAGTTCACGGCGCTTGTAGCGCACGACGTGCAGCACCGGGCCGAAGATCTCCCGTTGCAATTCGTCGAAGCTGTCCAGCTCGATCAGGGTCGGCATCACGTAGGTGCCGCGCTTGATCTCGTCGCTGTCTGCGATGGCGACCTGATACACAGTGCGGCCTTTGTCGCGCATGGCCTGAATGTGTTTCTCGATACCGGCCTTGGCTTCCTGGTCGATCACCGGGCCGATGTCTACCGACAGGCGCTCCGGGTTACCGAGGCGGCTTTCGGCCATTGCACCTTTAAGCATCTCGATGACGCGATCAGCGGAATCTTCCTGCAAGCACAGCACACGCAGCGCGGAGCAGCGTTGACCGGCGCTGTCGAACGCCGAGGACACCACATCGATGACCACTTGTTCGGTGAGCGCCGAGGAGTCGACGATCATCGCGTTCTGGCCACCGGTTTCGGCAATCAGCGGTATCGGCCGGCCCTGGGGGTCGAGACGGCCGGCGACGTTACGCTGCAGCAAGCGGGCGACTTCAGTGGAGCCGGTGAACATGACGCCCTTGACGCGATCATCGCCGACCAATCGTGCGCCGACGGTTTCACCGCGGCCCGGCAGCAGTTGCACCACGCCTTCGGGAATACCGGCTTCGAGCAGAATGCGGACGGCCTGCGCGGCAATCAGCGGGGTCTGTTCGGCGGGTTTGGCGAGCACCGGGTTGCCGGCCGCCAAGGCCGCGGCGACCTGACCGCTGAAAATCGCCAGCGGGAAGTTCCACGGGCTGATGCACACCACAGGGCCCAACGGACGGTGAGCGTCATTGCTGAAATCGTTGCGTGCCTGCACCGCGTAGTAGCGCAGGAAATCCACGGCTTCGCGCACTTCGGCGATGGCGTTGGCAAACGTCTTGCCGGCTTCGCGGGCGAGCAAGCCCATCAACGGTTGTATCTCGGCTTCCATCAGGTCCGCGGCGCGCTCAAGGATGGCGGCACGTTCGGCGGGCGGCGTCGCTTGCCAGATCGGTCCGGCGCTGAGGGCGCTGAGCAGGGCGTTATCGACGTCTTCCAGGCTGGCTTCCTGGACGTGGCCAACGACGTCACGCAAATCGGACGGGTTCAGGACCGGCGTTTCAGTGCCAGCGCTGACCGGGCTGCCCAGCATCGGCCCGGCTTTCCAGTCGTTATGCGCGGTGGCGAGCAGGGCCGAAGACAGCGATGCCAGACGGTGTTCGTTGGCCAGATCGATGCCGGCGGAGTTGGCGCGCGCGCTGCCGTACAGG
The DNA here is from genome assembly GCF_057834665.1 of Pseudomonas sp. GL_135. Taxonomy (NCBI): domain Bacteria; kingdom Pseudomonadati; phylum Pseudomonadota; class Gammaproteobacteria; order Pseudomonadales; family Pseudomonadaceae; genus Pseudomonas; species Pseudomonas sp. GL_135. The sequence goes on along the minus strand of NZ_CM174408.1, from coordinate 5,109,646 downwards.
TCGCGCGGCAATGGGATGCGTGGATGCGGCAGGCCGAAACCGCCTTCCTGGGTCGCCATGCGCTCGATGCTGGACACTGGATCGGCGACCAGTTCCTGTATCGAAATTGATTGATCGGCAATACGGTTGACGAAGGAGGTATTGGCGCCGTTTTCCAGCAGTCGACGCACCAGATACGCCAGCAGCGTTTCATGGGTGCCGACCGGGGCGTACACGCGGCACGGTCGATTCAGCTTGCCGTCGGCGACTTTGCCTACGACCTGTTCATACAAAGGCTCGCCCATGCCGTGCAGGCACTGAAATTCGTACTGACCTGGGTAATAGTTCTGACCGGCGATGTGGTAAATGGCCGACAACGTGTGGGCGTTGTGGGTCGCGAACTGAGGGTAGATGACTTCCGGCACCGACAGCAATTTGCGGGCGCAAGCGACGTAGGAAACGTCGGTGTAAACCTTGCGCGTGTAAACCGGATAGCCTTCCAGGCCCTCGACCTGAGCGCGCTTGATCTCGCTGTCCCAATACGCGCCTTTGACCAGACGGATCATCAGGCGATGGCGACTGCGGCGGGCCAGGTCGATCACGTAGTCGATCACGTACGGGCAGCGCTTCTGATACGCCTGAATGACAAAACCGATGCCGTTCCAGCCGGTCAATTGCGGCTCGAAGCACAGGCGTTCGAGCAGGTCCAGGGACAGCTCCAGGCGGTCGGCTTCTTCGGCGTCGATGTTCAGGCCTATGTCGTATTGCTTGGCCAGTAAGGTCAGCGACAGCAGACGCGGGTACAACTCGTCCATCACGCGCTCGTATTGCGCCCGGCTGTAACGCGGGTGCAGGGCGGACAACTTGATGGAAATGCCCGGGCCTTCGTAGATGCCACGGCCGTGGGAAGCTTTGCCAATCGAGTGGATGGCCTGCTCGTAGGACGCCAAGTATTTCTGCGCGTCATGCTCGGTCAGTGCCGCTTCACCGAGCATGTCGTAGGAATAACGGAAACCTTTCGCCTCGAACCTGCTGGCGTTGGCCAAGGCTTCGGCGATGGTTTCACCGGTGACGAACTGCTCGCCCATCAGGCGCATGGCCATGTCCACGCCTTTGCGGATCATCGGCTCGCCGGACTTGCCGATGATGCGGCTCAGCGAGGAGGTCAGGCCGGCCTCGTTGTGAGTGCTGACCAGCTTGCCGGTCAGCAGCAGGCCCCACGTGGCGGCGTTAACGAACAGCGACGGGCTGTTGCCCAGATGCGGGTGCCAGTTGCCAGTGCTGATCTTGTCGCGGATCAAGGCGTCGCGGGTGCCTTTGTCGGGGATGCGCAGCAGGGCTTCGGCCAGGCACATCAGCGCCACGCCTTCCTGGGATGACAGCGAGAATTCCTGGAGCAGGCCCTGGACGATACCAGCGCGGCCGCCGGCGCTCTTCTGGTTGCGCAGTTTCTCGGCAATTGACGCCGCGAGCTTATGGGTTGCATCGGCCATCGGGGCCGGCAGGCGCGCCTGCTCGATGAGCATGGGCACCACTTCAGGCTCGGGACGGCGGTAGGCGGAGGTGATCGCGGCGCGCAAGACCGATTGGGGAAGGATGCTTTCGGCGAATTCAAGGAACGCCTGATGGCCATTGTCGGCGGGCAGGTCACCTTGGTCATCGGCATCTTTGCCACCCTGACCACTGAGTTCATTCAGGGTCGCACCGCCCTCAAGCTTCTCCAGGTAATTGAAGATCGCCTGTTTGATCAGCCAGTGGGGCGTCCGGTCGATGGACTGCGCAGCTGTTTTCAAACGCTCGCGGGTGGGATCGTCGAGTTTGACGCCGAGGGTGGTGGTGGCCATTTCTTATCCTCATGACAGCCACGGTCATGTGGCTAAGCTGCGGCAAGATTAGCTGCGGGATCGAAAGGGTGCAACCGGGTGCAACCGCTTTTTTCGAAGTGTTTCCAAAGTGCACTGTGTTGAGTCGTAGTGGATTCTTTTTGCTCGGTTCGAGAGCCTGCCCGGCCGAGCCCCTAACCGGGGGCTGCCCTGCAAATGCGGGGCGTATGGCACTTTGATCTAAATTGTAAAAAAGCCTCGGAATGCCCCTTTTCAGGTTGCACCTGCGCCGAAGTGTCCTCTAGGATGCGCCGCTTTGGTGCATTCAAGCGGTGTGCAGCGGCAAGTCCTTTTGCCAGCCCGCGACGTACGCGAGCGTTTGAACGCGAACCTGATGCCTCAGGAGACCTTCGCCCTGCTCGCGCCTATAAAAACAACGCCGGAACCTAACCGATGAGTGTCAGCAACCCTACCTTGATCACCTTCGTGATCTACATCGCCGCGATGGTCCTCATAGGACTCATGGCCTACCGCTCCACCAATAATCTCTCGGACTACATCCTTGGCGGGCGCAGCCTCGGCAGTGTGGTCACGGCGCTTTCGGCCGGTGCATCGGACATGAGCGGCTGGCTGCTCATGGGCTTGCCGGGCGCGATCTACATGTCAGGTCTATCGGAAAGCTGGATCGCCATCGGGCTGATCATCGGCGCCTACCTGAACTGGCTGTTCGTTGCCGGCCGCCTGCGGGTTCAAACCGAGCACAACGGCGATGCGCTTACCCTTCCGGATTACTTCTCCAGCCGCTTTGAAGACCACAGCGGTTTGCTGCGGGTGATTTCGGCCATCGTGATTCTGGTGTTCTTCACGATCTACTGCGCATCCGGCATCGTCGCTGGCGCGCGTTTGTTCGAGAGCACCTTCGGCATGTCCTATGAAACCGCCTTGTGGGCAGGCGCTGCGGCGACGATTGCCTACACCTTCATCGGCGGCTTCCTGGCAGTCAGCTGGACAGACACGGTGCAAGCCACCCTGATGATCTTCGCGCTGATCCTCACGCCGATCATCGTGCTTTTGGCGACGGGCGGCATCGACACCACGTTCATGGCGATCGAAGCGCAGGACCCAAGCAACTTCGACATGCTCAAGAACACCACCTTCATCGGCGTCATTTCGCTGATGGGTTGGGGCCTGGGCTACTTTGGTCAGCCGCACATCCTGGCGCGCTTCATGGCCGCTGACTCGGTCAGGTCAATCGCCAAGGCGCGTCGCATTTCCATGACCTGGATGATTCTCTGCCTGGGCGGCACTGTCGCCGTGGGTTTCTTAGGCATCGCCTACTTTTCGGCGCACCCGGAGGTGGCGGGCCCAGTGACTGAAAACCACGAGCGCGTCTTCATCGAACTGGCCAAGATCCTGTTCAATCCATGGATCGCCGGCGTGCTGCTGTCAGCCATTCTTGCGGCGGTCATGAGCACGCTGAGCTGTCAGTTGCTGGTGTGTTCGAGTGCGCTGACCGAAGACTTCTACAAGGCCTTTCTGCGCAAAAGCGCGTCCCAGACAGAGTTGGTGTGGGTCGGCCGGGCGATGGTGCTGTTAGTGGCGCTGATTGCGATCGCCCTGGCCGCGAATCCTGAAAACCGCGTGCTGGGTCTGGTCAGCTATGCGTGGGCCGGATTTGGCGCAGCGTTCGGGCCGGTGGTGCTGATCTCGGTGATCTGGAAAGGCATGACCCGCAACGGCGCATTGGCAGGGATTCTGGTGGGTGCGATTACAGTCGTGGTGTGGAAGCATTTCGAACTGCTCGGCCTGTACGAAATCATCCCCGGCTTCATCTTTGCCAGTGTCGCCATCGTGGTCTTCAGCGCTGTGGGCAAAGGCCCGACGCCGGGCATGCTGACGCGCTTCGCAGCTGCAGAAAAAGAGTACAGGGCGGCATAAGGGCTGCCTGCTCATGAGCCCGGGCGAGGTAAGCGCCCGGGCCCTTGCGACCGCGTCCGCCTTAGTTGTGGTCGGCGTCCAGGTTGAAGAACATGGTCTTGCCGCCTTCGCTGGTATAGCCAGTGTGGTCCTGGGTGTAGACCCCGGCCTTGAAGTAAAGCTGCTGTTTGCTCCAGGTGGCGCTGATCCGGTCGTTCCAGCCCATGCCATGGGCGGTCACACTGAGCAACCCGGCCTTATTCAGGTGGATGACGTAGTTGAATGTCTCATTCAGGCTGACGTTTTCCGCAACAGTGATCACGCGCGCTTTTTTATCGCTGGGGCGATAGCGGACCTTGGCGACGATGTTGCCCATGTGCGTCGCTTCCAGGTACTGGTATTCGAGCTTCAGGAGCGGCTGAGTGCTGTCGTAAACGTGGATCTGCCCGATGACGACCCTGCCAGAGGATGGCACCTGCAGGACTTTAAGCTTTGCGTTCAGGTAATTGTCGGCGTCCTGGTAGTACCAGTTGTGCAGTGTGCCGTTGGACCAGGTCTCACGTAATTCGCTGCGCGGATAGATCGCATTGGCGGTCTTGGTGCCGGTGACCGGTGCCCAGAACGTGACGTTCGATGAGCCGGACTTGAAATACTTGCTGTCGTAACCTTTTAGCAATTGCTGCGTTTCGATCGTGGCGGGGGGCGAGCCCACTGGAATGCTCAGATTCCATGTTCCCAAATCAATCATGTCTAGTCGTCCGGTATGTCTCATTGCCAGCAAAGTCGCGGGCGCAAGGGGTTGTGGGGCGCTTTTTATACGGTTCAGCGCTGCGTTTGTTAATGCGATTCCGTCGAACGGTTGACGTCAAAGTGCCGCTACTTTTCCCCCAGCGCAGGGTGGTGCTGACATTGAGGGGTGTTACCGTTAGTCGGTTGGATGGCACTTTTGGGAGGGTGCTACTTAGGCCTGCCTTCTCTTTTCCCCAATCGAAGCTAGAGTAATGGCCAATCAGTCCATCGGCGGGGCCGTCCCCCGGGCAGTAAAGTGAATGATGAGTAGCAGCATGGAATGCGTGCAGTCCCCGCCATTAAGTGGCAAATCAGTATTGTTGGTTGTGGATGATTACCCGGAAAACCTGGTGACCATGTGCGCTGTCCTGCAGCGACAGGACCGGGAAATCATCACTGCCGCCTCGGGCATGGAAGCGTTGAGTATTTTGCTGGACCGAGATGTCGATCTGGTGCTGCTTGATGTGCAGATGCCGGACATGGATGGCTTTGAAGTCGCCCGCCTGATGCGTGGCAGTCTGCGAACGCGATTGACGCCGATCATATTCCTCACCGCCAACGAACAATCTCGCGACTCTGTCCACAAGGGCTATGCCAGCGGCGCAGTCGATTACCTGTTCAAGCCCTTCGACCCGAATATTCTCAGGCCCAAGGTTCAGGCGCTGCTGGAGCAGCAGCACAATCGGCGTGCTCTGCAAAAGCTGAGCCGCGAACTGGAGTCGGCGCGGGCGTTCAACGCCTCGGTGCTGGCGAACGTGGCCGAAGGCATTCTTGTCGTCACCGAAGATGGCGTCATCAGCTTCGCCAATCCGGCGATCTGCCGCTTGCTGGGCATGACCGACGGCGAGCTGCGCGGCACCGGGTTGTGCGCCTACCTGCACGAACCCAGTGTCGGCGAATGGGCCGATTCCGGTTTTTATCACCACTATCGCCGTGCCGACACCTACCGCGTCCACGACGCCGTGCTGCGAACGCCCGAGGGCCGACAGGTGCCGGTCGCGTTGTCCTGCGCGCCGCTGCCCGCCGAACAGCGCGCCATGGTGCTTAGCGTGCTCGACATGTCGGTGGTGCGTGACCTCTATCGTCAGTTGGAACATCAGGCCGTGACCGACTCCCTCACCGGTCTGCTCAACCGCCGCGGCTTCTATCAGACGGTCGAAGGCATGCTGCTGCGCAATGAACACGCGGGCAAGTATCTGGTGGTGTTGTACCTGGACCTCGACGGCTTCAAGGATGTGAATGACTCCCTGGGCCACGACGCCGGCGATCAGGTATTGCAGTGGGTCGGCGCACAACTGAAAGACTGCCTGCGCCCTTACGATGTGCTCGCGCGCATGGGTGGCGATGAGTTCGTGGTGGTCATCGACGGGCTGGACTTCCCCGAACACGCCGCGAAAGTCGCCGAGAAGCTGATCGAGAGGGTGTCTGCCCGGCGCATGATTGACGGGGTCGAAGCCACGTTGGGGGCGAGTATCGGCATCGCGGTTTACCCGGACTGCGGCACCAATCTGGATGGCTTGCTGCGCGCGGCAGACATCGCGATGTACGAAGCCAAGCGGGCAGGGCGTCAGCAATACCGCTTCTTCGATCAGTACATGAATGGCCGTGCACGCTCCCGTTTGATGCTGGAAGAGAGCGTGCGCACGGCCATCGATGGCAAAGACTTTTCCATGGTCTACCAGCCACAGGTCAACGTGGTCACCGGCAAGACCCGGGGCTTCGAGGCGCTGCTGCGGTGGCATCATCCGGACGCGGGCGATGTGCCGTCAGGGGTGTTTATTCCGCTGCTGGAAGAAACGCGGCTGATCAACAAACTCGGCAGCTGGATTTTCGAACAGGGTGCGGCCCAGCGCCAGCGCTGGAGCGACGTATTCCCGGATGATCTGGTGATGAGCGTCAGCGTGAGTCCTGCGCAATTCAGCCTGCCGAATCTGGCGGCCGAGCTGCAGCGCGCCATGCAGCTGCATGGCCTGAAACCCCGGCAACTGGAAGTTGAGATCACCGAGCCTTCGCTGGTTCACAATCTGGTGCACAGCCGCAAGCAGCTGCAGGATTTGCACAACATTGGCGTGCGCGTGTCGCTGGACGATTTCGGGGCAGGCGACAGCTCCCTTGCCCACCTGCGCAACCTTGATCTGGACACCCTGAAACTTGATCGGCACTTCATTGGCGGCATGCTGGGATCGTCCCGGGATCTGGCCGTCGCGCGCAGCATCATTGACCTGTGTCGCATGCTCGATATCGAGGTGATTGCCGAGGGCGTCGAGACCTACGAGCAATATGAGTGGCTGGTCGACAACGGCTGTCAGATCATTCAGGGCTTCCTGATTGCCCATCCGATGCCGCCATTGGAGGCCGAGCGTTTTGTCGAGCCGGTCGATCTGCCGGTCGCGTTACAGCTGCTCGGGCAGGACTGACGCGGTAGACTCGCGTTTTTCCCGCGACCCGATCCGACCATGACTGTCACCACGCCCATGCCGCTCAAATACCTGCAGGCCTACCCCGAGGGTCTGCAGGATCAGGTTCGGCAGCTCATCTCGCAGGACCGGCTGACGGATTATCTGCAGCAGCGCTATCCGGATCGCCACGAAATCCAGAGCGACAAGGCGCTGTACGCCTACGCGCTGGCGCTCAAACAGGAATACCTGCGCAACGCGCCGAACATCGACAAAGTGCTGTTCGACAACCGCCTGGACCTGACCCATCGCGCACTGGGCCTGCACACTACGGTGTCGCGGGTGCAGGGCGGCAAGCTCAAATCCAAGAAGGAAATCCGCGTGGCGGCGTTGTTCAAGGAGGCTGCGCCGCAGTTTCTGAAGATGATCGTGGTCCACGAACTGGCGCATTTCAAAGAGTCAGACCACAACAAGGCGTTTTATCAGTTGTGCGAGCACATGCAGCCCGGCTATCACCAGCTGGAATTCGACCTGCGCATCTACCTGACCTGGCGGGACATGCAGACGGCCGGGCGCTGAGAGGCGTTAACGCATTTCAAGGAAGTTTCGATGGAAGTCAGCAAGACCAAGAGCAGTTTCTATCGCCGCCTGTATGTGGCGTATTTGATCGACAGTGGCGTCGCCAGCAGCGTACCGGCCCTGACCGATGTCACCGGCATGCCCCGTCGCACCGCTCAGGACACCATCGCGGCGCTGGCCGATCTGGATATTGTCTGTGAGTTCGAACAGCTCGATGGCGCGCGCAATCATGCCGGCGGTTACCGGATCCGTGACTGGGGCGCGATTGACCGCCGCTGGATCGACGGCAATCTGCAAACCATCAAGACGGTGCTGGGGTATCCGTGACGTCGTGTCAGGGGCGTTGATTCAAGAGCTTCCCGGCTAAAGCCGGTCTTGCGAGGGACATCGGCGCCCCTGAGACGGAGTCAGTCCAGGTCCCGACGCATGCTGATGTGCGGAATGCCGTCCTCGACATACACCTCGCCCACTGGATTGAAGCCGTAACGGCTGTAATAGCCCTGCAAGTGCGCCTGGGCCGAGAGAAATATCGGCTGGTCCGGCCATTGGCGTTCCGCGTGCACCAGCGCCTGGACCATCAATTCATGGCCCATGCCCTTGTTGCGCATCGATGGTGCAGTCACCACACGGCCAATGGTCACGTCACCGTTCTGCTGAATCGGGTCCAGCAGGCGCAGGTAGGCGACCAGCTGATCATCCTGCCAAGCCATGAGATGGCAGGTATCGCCCAGCAAATCCTGGCCATCGACGTCCAGATACCAGCATTTCTGCTCCACCACGAACACCTGCGCCCTCAGTTGCAGAATGGCGTACAGCTGCTCTTTTCCAAGGTCGGTATGGTGTTTGCAAATCCAGTTGATAGACATGACGCCGGCCTGCGAGAAGAAGTGGATGCCGAATACTAAACGCATATCGGCGCAAGCCCAAATTCGCGGCGAGCAGGGCTCGGGACTGATTCAGTCGACGATGCGTCATTTTGTTGAACTGCGGCACAAACATCGCAGTGTTATGAGTTGTGCAATGCGCAAAATGCGTCTTCACTGAAGGCCAGTTGCCACAAGGAAGCTGAGCATGTCGCGTTTGCTGTGCGCCGCAGGGCTGTTGGGAGTGACGCTGATAGCCCAGGGCGCGGTCGCGCAGACATTGCGTCTCGCCGGCGATGCCTGGGCGCCCTATGCCGACGTGTCATTGCTGCACGACGGGCTTTCCACTGACCTGATTCGCACGGCGCTGGGCCGCGCCGGTTATGACACCGAATACGAGCAAGTGCCCTGGGCCCGGGCGATTCACGGGTTGAGCGAAGGGCGGTATGACATCGTCATCAACGCCTGGTACAGCGAATACCGCACGCGCCTCGGGGTTTTCTCCGCGCCGTATCTGATCAACCGCCTGCGCTTTCTGAAGCGCAAAGATGCCTCAGTCGACTACCAAACCCTGTCGCAATTGCACGGCTACTCCGTTGCAGTGGTGCGCGGCTATGCCTATTCGCCGGAATTCGACGCCGACGCCGAGCTGAAGAAAATCCCGGTGGCGAATTTTTCGACCGCTGCCAGGATGCTTGCTGCAGGCAGGGTCGATTTGACGGTGGAAGACGAGTACGCAGCGCGGTTTGCCCTCAACCGTGAGCCTGCAGACGTGCGGACCAACGTTGAATTCCTGCCCAAATCACTCAGCGAAAACAGTCTGCATATGCTGGTCAGCGTCAAGCGGGCGGATCATCAGCAGATCGTTCTGGATTTCGACAAGGCCATCGCTGACATGAAAGCCGACGGCACCTACGACAAGCTCATCAAGCTACACGGTCTGTGATCTCGGGCTCCTTGACCGGCTCTTTGATCAAGTGCGCTGCCAGCGTGCGCAATGGTCCAAGTTGACGGCAGATCAGCGCCAGTTGGGTTTGCACCAACCGTTGGCCTTCATCGATTTCTTCCGGCATCTGTTCCAGGCTGGTCGCCAGCGCTTCCTCGGTATCGCTTTGCACGGCCACCGGTTCACGCATCGCCAGGCTCCGGGCGATTTCGTCGATGCTGGCGGCAAGGCTGGCACCGGCGCCTTCGATCAGTTGCTCGCGCACTTCGGGGGGCAGCGGGGTCTCCCGGTGCGCGCCCAGGCCTGACAGGTAACTGAGCAGCGTGTGTGACAGCACCAGAAAACGGAAGCCCACATCGGCCTCTTTGCGGAAATGTCCGGGCTCCATGAGCATGTTGGCCAGCGTGGTGGACAGCGCTGCGTCAGCGTTGTGGGCATTGCGCCGCGCCAGTCGATAGGCCAGATCGTCGCTCTTGCCGTTCGCGTATTGCTGCATGATCTGGCGCAGGTAAATGCTGTTGCACGACAGCGTGTTGGCCAGGACCTTGTTCAGCCGGCGACCTTGCCAGTCCGGCAGGAACAGGAACACCGCCAGGCCGGCGATCAGGCTGCCCAGCAGCGTGTCCAGCAGGCGCGGCAGAAACACGCCGTAGCCGTCGCCGACCTGATTGAAGCAGAACAGGATCATCACCGTGATCGCCGCCGTCGACAGCGTGTAGCGCGTGGTGCGGTTGACGAAGAACACCACGCCGGCCAGCACCGCGCACATCGATTGCAGGACGGGTGTGGTGATCAGGTCAAACAGAATCCAGCCCGCCGTCAGGCCAATGGCCGTGCCGATGATGCGCTGCCCGAGTTTGCGCCGGGTGGCACCGTAGCTTGGTTGGCAGACAAACACCGTGGTGAGGATGATCCAGTATCCCTGGGACGGGTGGATCAGATGAACCATGATGTAGCCGATGACCAGCGCCAATGGCAGGCGCAGGGCGTGACGAAACAGCAGCGAGGTCGGCGTCAGTTGCAGGCGCAGGCGGGTCCAGACGTCCTTGAGGTTGCGCGGCGAGCGGTCGAGCAGGCTGCTGTCGGTGGCGTCGGCCAAGGCGTCGGGGTTGCTCGCGTCGCTGAGCAGCCGGTCGAGGGTGCCGAGGTTATTGGCCAGCGCTCGTAGCGAACGCAGCAGCCCGCGCCACGCCGGGTTGCTCTGGATGCGCAGGTGTTCGAGGGATGCGCGCAGATCGTTCAGCGCGTGGGCGAAGCTGTCGTCATAGATGAACGGCTGGCGCAGCTGGATCGACGCCGACAGGTCACGGCAGGCGCGACCTTGCTGGCGCAGCAGGCGCTGGCAGCGAAACAGCACATCGCTGTGGAAGAACGCCTCGGCCAGGGAGTTGTAGGGATAGTGCGATGAACTGGCGCGCTCGTGGATGTCCTGGGCCAGGAAGTACAGCTTCAGGTAACGACTGACCTTCGAGCCGGGACGACCGCTGCCGACGCGGTTAAGGATGATTTCCTTGGTGACGTTGAGCGCGCCGACGACCTTGCCGTTCTGCTTGGCAAGCTCCAGGCGCTTGGCTTCGATGTCCAAAGTGCGGATCGGCTCGAACAGCTCTGACTTGAGCTTCAAGTACAGGCCCAGCTCGCGAAACAGTCGGGCCAGCGCCTGCTGCACCGGCTGGTTGGAAAACAGCATCTGCCACAGCACCGACAGCAGGCCGTACCACGCAGCGCCGGCGACCAGCAGCATGGGTTCGTGCCAGAAGTCGGTGACTTCGCCGCCGCGCTGATCGACCCCAATCATGGTGTAGACCGAGAGAATCAACGTCGCGTAGGCAATGGCGCCATAGCGCTCGCCCAGGGCGCCGAGCATCGTCAGGCAGAAGGCCGCGAAGGCAAACGCGCAGATGAACACCACGGGGTAGGGGAAAAGCAACTCCACGGACAACGCCGCGATGCTGAAACACACCAGCGTCACGGCCAGCGCATTGAGGCGGCCTTGCCAGCTGTCATCGGTTTCCGAGAGGGCGCTGGCGATAATCCCGAGGAACAGCGGGATCAACTGGGACATCTCGTTCTGGTACCAGCACAGCGCCATGCTGCCGGTCAGCGCGATGAAAACCCGCACGCTGTAGGAAAACTTGTCCAGCGCCCAGAGACGGCGGAATGTGTTGCGCAACGATGTCGATGCCATGAACGCTGACGGCCTTGTTCGCGATTGATTTTGCTGAGGGATATGTACAGCGCCGGATGCGCGCTGTACATCCGGCAGGCAAAATTTATTCCGGGACGCCTCTGATCCTGCTGGCGGACACAAACCTGTGAGAGTGAGCTTGCTCACGAAGGCTGAGGACCGGTCACTGGAGATGTATCGACTGCACCGGCCTATTCGTGAGCAAGCTCACTCCCACAGATAGGGGGCGGCAGCTGTCGAAGCGGGCCTCCCTGATAAGTGTCAGACGTACTGCGCGGCCGCGTAAGCCGAGGCCCAGGCCCACTGGAAGTTGAAGCCGCCCAGATGCCCGCTGACATCCAGTACCTCGCCGACAAAGTACAGGCTTGGTGACTTCAGGGATTCCATCGTTTTTGACGACACTTCACGGGTGTCGATGCCGCCCAGGGTCACTTCGGCCGTGCGATACCCTTCGGTGCCCGCCGGTACCACTTGCCAGCTCGCCAGTTTGGCGGCGATGTCGGCCAGTTCGGCGTGGGTGTACTGCTTCATCGGCTTGGACACGAACCATTGCTCGGCAATCAGGTTGGCCATTTTCTTGGTGAACATCTCGCCGAGCAGCGTTTTCAGTTCGCTGTTCGGGCGTTCGGCCTGTTGCTCGGTCAGCCAGTTGTGGGCGTCGTGGTCGGGCATCAGATTGATTTCGACTGTGTCGCCGGGCTGCCAGAACGATGAGATCTGCAGAATCGCCGGCCCGCTCAGGCCGCGGTGGGTGAACAGGATGTTCTCGCGAAAGCTGACGTCGTTGCAGCTCACCAGGCAATCGACCGACGTGCCGGTCAGCTCGGTGCACAGCTCTTTCAACTGATCGGTGATGGTGAACGGCACCAGGCCCGCCCGCGTAGGCAGCAGCGTGTGGCCGAACTGCTTGCCGACCTGATAACCGAAACCGGTGGCGCCCAGCGTCGGAATTGACAGGCCGCCCGTGGCGATCACCAGCGACTCGCAGCGCAGTTCACCCAGAGTGGTTTTCAACAGGTAACCAGTTTCGGTTTTCTCGATGCTCTGCACCGAGGTGTCCATGTGCAGGCTCACGCCGGCGGTGTCGCATTCAGCGAGCAGCAGGTCGAGGATGTCGCTGGACTTGTTGTCGCAGAACAGTTGGCCGAGTTTCTTCTCGTGGTATGGCACGCCGTGCTTGCCCACCAGCTCGATGAAGTCCCACTGGGTGTAGCGGGCCAGCGCCGATTTGCAGAAATGCGGGTTCTGCGAGAGGAAGTTGGCAGGCTCGGTGTACATGTTGGTGAAGTTGCAGCGACCGCCCCCCGACATGAGGATTTTCTTGCCCGGCTTGTTGGCGTGATCGATCAGCATGACCTTGCGCCCACGCTGGGCGGCCGTGAATGCACACATCAAACCTGCGGCGCCGGCGCCGATGATCACAACGTCAGTAACGGGCAAAGCGGTGTCCTCGGAATATCGGGAAGAAGATCGTGCCAACGCTCTGCGCGTTGGTATGCATACCGTGACGCTTGGCGTCACCCTATGGCGCAGAGCGCCCGGCCCGGCGTTACCACGCAGAGCGTGGGAACGATCAGCTCACTTCTACAGGGGGTTGCGCGGCCTTGTCGGAGTGAGCTTGCTCGCGATCAGGGGGCGATGCGGTATTGCGGGTGTTTACAAGATCCGCACGCGCAACGATTTGCCCTTGATCTTGCCGTTGTTCAAACGCTCCAGTGCCTGCTTGGCCATGCTGCGTTCCACGGCCACGTAGGCCTGGAAATCAAAGATCGCGATCTTGCCGACCTGAGTGCCGGGAATGCCTGCTTCGCCCGTCAGCGCGCCCAGAATGTCGCCAGGGCGCAGCTTGTCTTTGCGGCCGGAACCGATGCACAGCGTGGTCATCGGTGGCAGCAGCTTGCCGCCTTCCTTGCGCTCCAGCTGGTCGTATTGCTGCCAGTTGAGCGGCGCTTTCTGCAGTTCTTCAACGGCGCGGGCGCGCTGGCTTTCGCCGGGCGCGACGAGGCTGACGGCAATGCCGGTCTCTCCCGCACGACCGGTACGGCCGACGCGGTGGATGTGGATTTCCGAATCCCGCGCCAGCTCGACGTTGAGCACCATGTCCAGACCATCGATGTCCAGACCGCGCGCGGCGACGTCAGTGGCCACCAGCACCGAGGTGCTGCGGTTGGCGAACATCGCCAGGACCTGATCGCGGTCACGCTGCTCCAGATCGCCATGCAGGCCGACGGCAGACATGCCCTTGGCGGTCAGGTGATCGACCACTTCCTGAACCTGCTGCTTGGTGAAGCAGAACGCCACGCAGGACTGCGGACGGAAATGATCGAGCACGCGGACCACCGCTTCGAGGCGTTGCTCGGGGGCGATTTCGTAGAAGATCTGCTCGATCTGGCTGTCGGCGTGGAGCGCTTCAACCTTGACGGTCTGCGGATCACGCATGAATTTCGAGGACAGCTGCTTGATACCGACCGGGTACGTGGCCGAGAACAGCAGGGTCTGGCGACGCTTGGGCGTCTGCTCGATGATGTCGGCGATGGCGTCGTAGAAACCCATGTCGAGCATGCGGTCGGCTTCGTCCAGCACCAGCGTGTTCAGGCCGTCCAGCACCAGCGAACCCTTGCGCAGGTGCTGCTGAATGCGCCCTGGCGTGCCGACGATGATGTGAGCGCCGTGCTCCAGCGAGCCGATTTGCGGGCCGAAAGACACGCCGCCGCAGAGGGTCAGGACCTTGATGTTGTCTTCGGAACGCGCCAGACGACGGATTTCCTTGGCCACCTGATCGGCCAGCTCACGGGTGGGGCAGAGCACCAGTGCCTGACAGCCGAAGTAGCGCGGATTGATCGGATTGAGCAGGCCGATGCCGAATGCAGCGGTCTTGCCAGAGCCCGTCTTGGCCTGGGCGATCAGGTCCATCCCTTTGACGATCACCGGCAGGCTCTGCGCCTGAATCGGCGTCATCTCGGCATAACCAAGGGACTCCAGGTTAGCCAGCATGGCGGCGGAAAGGGGCAGTGAGTTAAAAGCGGTGTTAGTCACGGGACGGGCCTGCAAAACAAAATGTCGCGCAGTGTATCAGGTCGCGACCCCTGCCTTGGGGCCGCGCGCGATAAATGGTGAGGGGGTCATGCCTCGATCTCGGGCTCCGGTTGCGGTTTGCGCGCCGGTGCCTCGGGGGCCATGCGCGGCGACAGCTGCAGGAAGATCGACGCCGCCAGCATTGCCAGCACGCCGACGCACAGGAAGGTCAGCTGAAACGCACCGAGCACGTCGCTGACTTCCCCCGTTGCCACATCGTCGCTGAATCCGCCCAGCAGCGCGGCCGCGCAGGCGACGCCGAGACTCAACGACAACTGCGCGACCACCGACAGCAAGCTGTTGCCGCTGGCGGCGCTGGCATCGTCCAGATCGATCAACGTCACTGCGTTCATCGCCGAGAACTGCAGCGAGTTGACCCCTCCCAGAAACGCCAGATGAACCAGCAGCAGCCAGTACGGCGTGTCGGCAGTGACCAGCGCCATGCTCGCCAGCAAAATGCCCAGCAGCAGCGTGTTGCCGGTCAGCACGATGCGATACCCCAGTCGCTCAATGGCTTTGGTCGCCAGCGGCTTGGCGAACATCGCCGCGAGCGCAAGGGGAATCATGCTCATGCCCGCATGTGAAGGCGAGTAACCCAGCGCGACTTGCAGCATCAGCGGTAGCAGGAACGGCAAGGCGCCGCTGCCCAGGCGGGCAAACAGGTTGCCCATGATGCCCACCGCGAAACTGCGGGTTTTGAACAACTGAGCGGAGAACAACGGCGCTTCTACGTGACTGGCGCGTAACCAGTACGCGGCGAGACAAGCCATGCCGCCGAACAGCAACATCACCACCCGCAAGTGCGGCAGGTTTAGCTCGCCGAGGCCTTCCATTGCAATGGTGATCAGCACCATCGACGCGCCGAACAAGCCGAACCCCACCAGATCAAAACGCGTACGTCCGCCACCCTGGAGATCGGGGATGAACTTGCGCACGGCGAAGCACCCGAGAATCCCCACCGGCAGGTTAATCAGGAAGATCCAGTGCCAGCTCAGGTATTCCACCAGCCAGCCGCCGACCGTCGGGCCCATCAGCGGGCCAAGCAGGGCGGGCATGGTGATGAAACTTAGAGTACGAACCAGCTCGGTCCGGGGGTAGGCGCGCAACACGATGAGCCGGCCGACCGGCATCATCAACGCACCGCCAAGGCCCTGAATCACCCGTGCGCCGACCAGCATGCCGAGGGAGTTGGACACCGCGCACAGCAACGAGCCAAAGCTGAACAGCAGGATGGCGCTGAAAAAGATGCGCTTGATGCCGAAGCGGTCGGAGATCCAGCCCGACGCCGGAATCAGCAGGGCGATGGTCAGCATGTAAGCGATGATCACCGACTGCATGCGCAGCGGGTTTTCCGCCAGTGAGCTGGCCATGGATGGCAGCGCGGTGTTAAGGATCGTGCCGTCCAGGCTTTGCATGAAAAAAGCGATGGCGATGACCCATGGCATCCAGCGCAGGGTGCGCGCGTCCAGCTGCGGGGTAGAGGTCGGCATGTGGATCGAGGGTCCTTGTGGGTTGCGGGAAACGGGCCAATTAATTCTCAGATGTAACTGCTGGGAGCGCGGCCTCGGCAGAAGCTCTCACTGCTTGGAACGCTCCGCCTGTGGGAGTGAGCTTGCTCACGAAGACGCCCTGACAACCGCCCCATTTCTGCAGCCTGATTGCCAGCATTCGCGAGCAAGCTCGCTTCCACACACACACACAGAGCTCAGTGTCTGCCCGCCAGCAGCCAGACAGCCCGATGCATTACAACGTCAGCGTCAACCCGCTCAGCAGCGCGCCGGGCAGCAGACTCGAGGCGGTCTGGCGCTGACTGTAGGTGCTCGTCGACAGCAGGAGTTCCCTTTCTGTGGTCAGTTGTTCCAGTGCCGTGCCCAGCAGGCTGAAGATACTGTCGTCGAAGCGCATGGTGTTGACCGGCGCCTTGATCTGCCCGTCTTCGACCCAGAACGTGGCGAAGCGGGTCATGCCGGTGATGCGCCCGGCGGTGCGGTCCGAGAAATTCAGGTACCACAGGTTGCTGATGTACAGGCCCGTGCCCAGCGCTTTCAGCACTTCATCCAGCGCCAGCGAACCGCTCGCCATGCTCAGCGCGCTCGGTGACTCGCCCCAGCCTGCGCCGTTGGCGACAAGGCCGTATTCGGCGGCGCTGCGCGAGTCGATCATGCGATCCCGGGCCACGCCTTCGGCCACCAGCGACAGGTCCATGCGCGGATAACCTTCACCGGAAAACGCAGGGGACAACGAGCCGCTGACCTGCTCGCTCAAACTCACCAACGGATTCAGCGTGGCGTGGCCGTCGTACAGCCGCTGCAAGGGACTGGTCTTGTCGGCCAGCGACTGTGCAGAGAAACCTCCCCAGCACAGCATGCCGATGACTTCCTCCAGCGCGGCAGGCGCCAGGTAAGCGCGGTATTGCCCGGGGGCGAGGGCGTGCGCCGGGCGACCAAGAAACGTCAGTTGCTCACGGGCCAGCGCAAAGCGCCGTGCGAAGCCTTCGTCAGTCCACGTGTGCCCGGCGTAGTTGGCTTTCACCGCCTGGCCGTTCTCGTGGAACAGGCTCCAGTCGAAATTGAAGCTGTTGGCCTGGTGCCAGCCCAGCGCCCCGCTTGAACTGGCGAAACCGCGATAGATCGGACCGGCCGCGTAGATGCCCACCAGATCCAGTCCCTCGCCCAGTTGTGCGATCTGCTCGACCACATGTGCACGGTCTGGCAATGGCGTCTCTTGCACGTTGCTGCTCTGCCAGGCCTCTTCGTTCAGTTGCAGATAAGGGTCTTCCGGCAGCAGCGTCAGGGTCTCGCGCAGTTGAAGCAGGGCGTCGCTCAGGCGTTGTTGATCCACCTCGCCATCGCCCGACAGCGTAAGGCTCAGGTTGGCGTGGCGGCCTGCGGCGATCAGCTTGAAGGTCACGCTGGCTTGCTGGACATGGCCGGCCTGACGCACCTTGGCGTGGTTGAAACGGATGAAGTCCGACGCTTCGGCGTCGTAGCTCAAGGTGTAACGCTCGTCGGCGGTAACCGCCCCGTGCAGCCATTCCGCCAGGGCCTTGAATTGCGCTTGATGGGACATCATGCGTCACCTCCGAAAACATCAACGCTCGCGAACACGCAAGCGGGCGAGGCGTGCCCCACGCGGATCACTTGATTGGGTTCGCCTTTGCCACAGTTGGGCGTGCCGAGGACCTTGAAGGTACTGGCGTCGCCGACCGCGCTGAGGTTGCGCCAGAACTGCGCGGAGATCGCGCGGTAATTCGGGTTTTTCACCACGCCCTTGAGCTCGCCGTTCTCGATCAACTGGCCCCACTCGCAGCCGAACTGGAATTTGTTGCGCGCATCATCGATCGACCAGGAGCGGTTGGTGCTCATCAAAATGCCGTGCTCGATGCCGCCAATGAGCTGCGCCATCGACTTGTCGCCTGGCTCGATATTGAGGTTGGCCATGCGGTCGATGGGCGCGCGGTTCCAGCTGGACGCGCGGCTGTTGGCGACGCCTTCCATGCCGCTGCGGTATTGCGACAGCGCGCCGCCCAGAGGCCTTACCAGTAAGCCGTCCTTGATCAGGAATTGCTTGCTCGCCGGCGTGCCGTCGTCATCAAAGCCGTAGCTCGCCAGTTGCTCGGGGATTTCAGGGTCGAAGGTCACGTTGAGCAGGCTTGAGCCGTATTGCAGGCTGCCGAAGTCGCTGGCTTTGACGAAGCTGGTCCCGGCGTAGTTGCGCTCATCGCCGAGGATGCGGTCCAGCTCCAGCGGGTGGCCGATGGATTCGTGGATTTGCAGGGTCATCTGGTCGGGCGTCAGCAGCAGATCCCGGGGGCCGGAGGGCGTGTTCGGCGCCATGACCAGTTGCAGCGCCTGATCGGCGACGTTGACCGCCGCACCGATGATCCCGCACGACGCGATGACTTCCGCGCCGCCCTGCTGGCCGAAATTCTCGCGGCCGAGGCTGCGGGTCTGGCTGTCCTGTCCGTCGTAGGCCGTGACGGTCAGGCCTGGGAAGACAAAGCGCTGGGCCTGACGGATTTCGGCACCGAAGTTGTTCAGGTAAATCTGCTCGACGTTCTCAAGCCCCAGGCTCACCTGCCAGTTGACCAGACGTTCGTCCCTCGGCACCGACGCCGACTCGGCATTGAGCAGGGCGTAGCAATCACTGAGCGATGGAAACGCATTTTGCAGATTGGGCGAAAGGTAATCGGCGTGGGCGGTGGCGACAGCATGGTCGCGCAGGTCAAGGAGCGAATGCGGGGCCAGTTGCCGCGCTTGAGTCTCCGCCTGTTCCAGCGCCGATTGAAGTCCGCGCTGGGAGATGTCGTTGGTGGCCGCGTAGGCTTCGACACCATTGACCCGCACGGTCAGCATCGCGCCCTCGTCGATGCTGAGCTGTGGCGGCTCGGCGACGTTCTTGCGCACCGACAGATGCTGGCTGGTCTGTTTGACGTAACGCAGGGAAAAAAACGGGGCGCTGCTCTGCAGGGCGGCGAACCGCTGTTTGAGCTGAGCGGAGAAGTCGAACATGCAGGAAGGCTCCTTGACGATTCGGACAGGCAACGGCCCGAATCATAGCGCGGATGGTCACTGCAGCGGGGGAGGGAAGGACAACGCGCGCGCAACGCGCCATTGTGGGACCGGCTTTAGCCGGGAATGCGTCGGGTGTCACACCGCAAAATCGAGGGTGTATCCACCGGCCTCTTCCCGGCTGAAGCCGGTCCCACTGACACATCGGCGCCGCAAATGTATCTGCTGGCAAATGGACTGTGGGAGTGAGCTTGCTCGCGAATAGGTCGGCACATCCACTGAATCTTCAGCGGCTGAAATGCCTTCTTCGCGAGCAAGCTCGCTCCCACATGGACCGGGTGTGCTGGACGATTGCACAGCACTCCCGGGGAGCCTGCTGCAGTAACGGCGGTGATTACTGCGCCAACGGGCCCACTTCGCGCATCGGCTTGCCACGCACCGGCGCATCGCCGGCGACGTAGTAATCAGCAGTGCTGCGCGGCAGCGGGGCACGACCGCGGATCTTGTCGGCAATTTTCTCGGCCATCATGATCGTTGGCGCGTTGAGGTTGCCGGTGGTAATCAGCGGCATGATCGACGCATCCACCACACGCAGCCCTTCCATCCCGTGCACACGGCCCTGACCGTCAACGACCGCCATTTCATCGGTGCCCATCTTGCATGAGCAGGACGGGTGATACGCCGTCTCGGCGTGCTCACGGATGAACGTGTCCAGCTGCTCGTCGCTCTGCACGTCGATGCCGGGGCTGATTTCGCGGCCACGGTATTGGTCCAGCGCTGGCTGCTGCATGATCTCGCGGGTCAAACGAATGCCGTCGCGGAATTCCTGCCAGTCCTGCTCGGACGCCATGTAGTTGAAAAGAATGCTCGGGTACTCGCGCGGGTTCTTCGACTTCACCTGCACGCGACCACGGCTTGGCGAGCGCATCGAACCGACGTGCGCCTGAAAACCGTGCTCTTGAACGCCTTTGCTGCCGTTGTAGTTAATCGCGACCGGCAGGAAGTGGTACTGAATGTTCGGCCACTCGAATTCCTCGCGTGAACGAATGAAACCGCCCGCCTCGAACTGATTGCTGGCGCCAATGCCCTTGCCCAGGAACATCCACTCGGCGCCGATGGCCGGCTGGTTCCACCACAGCAGCGACGGATACAACGAGACCGGCTCCTTGCACGCGTACTGCAAATACATCTCGAGGTGGTCTTGCAGGTTCTCGCCAACGCCCGGCAGGTCATGAACGACCGGAATGTCGAGCTTCTTCAGCAGCGGCGCGGGGCCGACGCCGGAACGCTGCAGGATCTGCGGCGAAGCAATGGCGCCGCCACACAACAGGACTTCCTTGCGAGCGCGGGCTTCAATGCGGGTGTCGCTGTCGCCCACCATGTAGGCCACGCCGACGGCGCGCTTGTTATCGAACAGAATCCGATCCGTCAGTGCGTGAGTGACGATGGTCAGGGTCGAGCGCTTCTTCGCTTCGTCCAGATAGCCCCGGGCGGTGCTGGCACGACGGCCGAACGGCGTAACGGTGCGGTCCATCGGGCCGAAACCTTCCTGCTGATAGCCGTTGAGGTCATCGGTGCGCGGATAACCGGCTTGCACGCCTGCTTCAACCATCGCGGCAAACAGCGGGTTGTTGCCGGCCTTTGGCGTGGTCACGCTGACCGGGCCTTCGCCGCCGTGGTAGTCGTTAGGGCCGATGTCGCGGGTTTCGGCCTTGCGGAAGTACGGCAGGCAATCGAGGTAAGACCAGTCTTCCAAGCCCGGGTTTTCCGCCCAGCCGTCGTAGTCCATGGCGTTGCCGCGGATGTAGCACATGCCGTTGATCAGCGAAGAGCCACCCAGGCCCTTGCCGCGACCGCACTCCATGCGCCGATTATTCATGTGCGGCTCTGGCTCGGTCTCGTAAGCCCAGTTGTAGCGACGGCCTTGCAGCGGGAACGCAAGCGCGGCTGGCATCTGCGTGCGGAAGTCGGCGCGATAGTCCGGGCCGCCTGCTTCAAGCAACAGTACGGTGACGCCTGCGTCCTCGGTGAGACGGGCTGCCAGAGTGTTACCGGCCGAACCGGCGCCGATGATGATGTAGTCGTATTCCAAGATAAATCTCCTTGGGAGTTGCAAGCGTCAAGCCTCAAGCTGCAAGAAAAAGCAGCGAGGCGGCGCCTGCGAGATTGATGGGGTGAGCGGCAAACCAGGACTGCAGTTGCTTTGTCTTGAGGCTTGCCGCTTGCCGCTTAAAGCTGCTTTAGAACACCGACGCGTAATCGCCCAGCTCGACCTGTACAGACTTGATCCGGGTGTACTGCGCCAGCGAGCTGATACCGTTTTCCCGGCCCACGCCCGACTGCTTGTAGCCACCGACCGGCATCTTCGCGTCGGACTCGCCCCAGGCGTTGATCCAGCAGATACCGGCTTCCAGTTGATGGATCACGCGGTGCGCGCGGTTCAGGTCCTTGGTCACGATGCCCGCAGCAAGACCCATCTCGGTGTCGTTGGCGCGGCGAATCACTTCTTCTTCGCTGTCGTAGCTGAGGATGCTCATCACCGGGCCAAAGATTTCCTCTTTGACGATGGTCATCTCGTCGGTGCAGTCGGTGAACACGGTCGGCGCGACGAACGCGCCCTTGCCCAGTTCGCCTTCGGTCAGACGGTCGCCGCCGATCAGCAGGCGCGCGCCTTCTTCCTTGCCCTTGTTGATGTAGCCGAGCACGTTTTCCATGTGCGCGAAGCTCACCAGCGGGCCGAAGTTGATGTTGTCGTCCTGGGGGTTGCCGACGCGGATGCGTTTGACGCGCTCAAGGATTTTCGCTTCGAAGTCAGCCTTCAGGGCGCTCGGCACGAACACGCGAGTACCGTTGGTGCAGACCTGACCCGAGCTGTAGAAGTTGGCCATCATCGCGATGTCGGCGGCGCGATCCAGATCGGCGTCGTCGAAAATGATCAGCGGGGACTTGCCGCCCAGCTCCATGGTCACTTCCTTGAGCGACGAGCTCGACGCGCTGGCCATGACTTTCTTGCCGGTCTGCACGCCGCCTGTGAACGAGATCTTCTCGATGCGCGGGTGCTCGGTCAGCCAGCTGCCGACGTCGCTGCCGGCGCCAGTCAGCACGTTGAACACGCCTTCCGGCACACCGGCTTCGGTGTAGATTTCCGCCAGCTTCAGCGTGGTCAGCGAGGTGACTTCGCTTGGCTTGAAGATCATCGCGTTGCCGGCTGCCAGCGCAGGGGCGGACTTCCACAGGGCGATCTGGATCGGGTAGTTCCACGCGCCGATGCCGACGGTGACGCCCAGCGGCTCGCGGCGGGTGTAGACGAATGAGGTGTCACGCAGCGGAATCTGCTCGCCTTCGATGGCAGGCACCAGGCCGGCGTAGTACTCCAGCACGTCGGCGCCGGTGACGATGTCGACGTATTTGGTTTCGGAGATCGCCTTGCCGGTGTCGAGGGTTTCAAGCTCGGCCAGCTCATCGTTGCGCTCACGCAGGATGTCGACGGCACGACGCAGAATGCGCGAGCGCTCCATGGCGGTCATGGCGGCCCAGATTTTCTGGCCCTTTTCAGCGCTGACAACGGCGCGTTCGACGTCGTCTTTGGTCGCGCGCTGCACCTGAGCCAGGACTTCGCCATTGGCCGGGTTGATGGCGTCGAAGGTCGCGTTGCCGCTGGCGTCCACGTAGCCGCCATCAATGTAGAGTTTTTGCAGTTCGAAACGGGCCATAAAATCCTCGAAGTAGTCTGGGTGGGTGACGACCGAGTGCGCCGTGCGCTGCCTTGGTCGTGGTGCCGGCTGCTTCAGCTCGGCGCTTTTGCCAGTTGAAAGTCCATGTACTCGTAGGCGATCCGTTGCGCTTGTTCGGTATCGAAGGCGTCGCCGGAAAGCGCGCCGCGCAGCCATAAGCCGTCGATCAAGGCCGCCAGCCCACGGGCTGCGCTGCGTGCTTCATCCAACGGCAATGCGCGACGGAACTGGCAGCAGAGGTTGGAATACAGACGGTGATCGTTGATCCGCTGCAGCCTGTGCAGCGAGGGCGAATGCATGCTGGTTGCCCAGAAGGCGAGCCAGGTTTTCATCGCCGGACCGTTGACCTGACTGGAATCGAAGTTGCCCTCGATGATCACTTTCAGGTGAGCCCGCGGGCTGTCGTCGTTCAATGCCCGGCGCCGCTCGGCGACGCTGGCGATCAGCGCATTCATCAAGTGGCGCATCGTCGCTGCGATCAGGCCGTTCTTGTCCTGAAAGTAGTGACTGATGATGCCGTTGGAGACCCCTGCCAGTTTGGCGATCAGCGCAATGCTGGCATCGCCCATCCCGACCTGATCGACCGCCGTCAGGGTGGCCTGGATCAACTGCTGACGCCGAATGGGTTGCATACCGACCTTGGGCATCTGTGGGGCTCCTTGATGTGCAGGGTGAACGTGAGTGGCTGGAAACGGCGTCCACTGTAAAGCTTTTTAATTGAACGTTCAATCAACAAAAAAGCGGGGGCGCAGAAAGGCAGCCACAAGCTTTAAGCTCCAAGCCGCAAGAGTCGAGGCGTGGCGGCCTTTTTCTTGCGGCTTGAAACTTGAAGCTTGCAGCTGCTATCAGCCGTGATTCTTGCCCAGCAACGCGTGGTACAGCTCGCTGTCGCCAAGGATGCCGACCAGTTGGTTGTTCTCCTGCAACACCAGTTTGTTGCCGGTGTGGTAGCGAATCTGCAGGGCATCGCGCATGCCGATGTCGGAGTGGACAACGGTGGGTTTGCGGCCGAGGGTTTCCACCGACTGGCCCGGTGCCCAGCTTTGCAGATCAAGGCTCGCGCCATGCTGATGGGCGCCGGTGATGGCGTTGCCATCAGTGAGATCAATCCATGTGTCGTCGCTCGGGTCCAGACAGACCTGAGACCCGTTGATGCGCGTGCACTGGGTGATCGGGCGCATCAGGCTGCGACCACACAGCACGTTGAGCGGATTGGTGTGAGCGACGAACGTGCGCACGTATTCATCGGCAGGGTTCAGCACGATCTCTTCCGGCACGCTGTACTGAATGATCCGGCCGTCCTTCATGATCGCGATACGGGTACCGAGCTTGAGCGCTTCGTCCAGGTCGTGACTCACGAAGACGATGGTCTTGTTCAGCTTCTTCTGAAGCGCCAGCAGCTCATCCTGCAAGCCCTGACGAATCAGCGGATCGAGTGCCGAAAACGGCTCATCCATCAGCAGAATGTCGGCGTCCATCGCCAGGGCGCGAGCCAGGCCGACACGCTGCTGCATGCCGCCCGACAGCTCGTCCGGCTTCTTGTTGCGCCACTGGGTCAGGCCGACCAGCTCCAGCTTTTCGTCCACCAGCGCGCGCCGCTCTTTCTCGGGGCGGCCCTGCATTTCCAGACCAAAACTGATGTTCTCGCGCACCGTCAGCCAGGGCATCAGGGCGAACTTCTGAAACACCATCGCGATGCGCTTGGTGCGCATCATTTTCAGCTCGGCGGGGGTGCAGGCAGCGATATTGATCTGCTGGCCTTCGTGCTCGACGAACAGCGAACCGCGGCTGACCGTGTTCAGGCCGTTTATGCAGCGCAGCAGGCTGGATTTGCCCGAGCCGGACAGGCCCATCAGCACGCAGATCTCTCCTTTGTTGATCTCCAGCGTGGCTTTTTCAACGCCGACGATCTGGCCGGTTTTCTTGAGGATTTCTGCCCGCGTAAGGCCCTGGTCCAACAGCTTGAGTGCCTCACGCGGGTCTTTGGAGAAGACGACGTCAACCTGATCGAATTTGATGATGCTCATGCGTCGGCCCTCACTTTGGCGTCCGGTTGTTTGCAGATCCGGTCGAGCATGATCGCCAGCAATACGATCGCCAGGCCCGCTTCGAAGCCCAGAGCGATATCAGCAGTGTTCAGTGCGTTGACCACAGGTTTGCCCAAGCCGTCAGCGCCCACCAGCGCGGCGATCACCACCATCGAGAGCGACAGCATGATGCACTGGGTGATGCCGGCCGCGATGCTCGGCATGGCGTGGGGCAGTTCGATACGGGAGAGCAGTTGACGGCGCGAGCAGCCGAAGGCTTTGCCGGCGTCGAGGAGTTCTTGCGGGACGTCACAGATGCCCAGGTAGGTCAGGCGGATCGGCGCGGCGATCGCGAACACCACCGTCGAAATCAGGCCCGGCACCACGCCGAGGCCGAACAGGGTCAGGGTCGGGATCAGGTAAACGAACGTAGGCACCGTCTGCATCAGGTCGAGCACGGGGCGCATGCAGGTGTAAAACATCGGCTTGTGCGCGGCAATGATGCCCAGCGGCACGCCGATCACCACACAGACCGCCGTGGCGAACAGCACCTGGGCCAGTGTCTCCATGGTTTCCTGCCAGTACCCCAGGTTGAGGATCAGCAGAAAGGAAATGATCACAAAGGCGGTCAGGCCCCATTTGCGCTGAATGAAGTGAGCGAGCAGGGCAACCAGGCCGATCAGCACGAAGGGGTTGAACCAGGTCAGGCCGCCGGTCAGGCCGTGAATCATGGTTTCCAGTGACGAAGCGATGGCGTCGAAGGTGCTGGCGCCGTGCTGCGTCAGCCATTCGACGAAGCCGGCGATGTACTCGCCCAGAGGGATTTTATGATCAGTCAGCATGATGTCGGTTGTCCGCGTGCGGGATGAAAAGAGGACAACAGGCGGGCGTTACCCGCCTGCCTGTCGAGTTACTTCGTCAGCTCGGCTTTTGCGGCTTCCAGGCCAGGTTTTCCGTCCACAGTGGTGACGCCCGCCAGCCAGGTGTCGAGTACTTGAGGATTGGCTTTCAGCCACGCTTTGGCGGCCACTTCAGGCTTTTTCTTGTCGTCGAGGATATTGCCCATCAGCGTGCTTTCCATCGGCAGCGTGAACGACAGGTTCTTCAACAGTTGACCGACGTTGCTGCACTCGGTGGTGTAGCCCTTGCGCACGTTGGTGTAGACGGTGGCTTTGCCGAAGTCGGGGCCGAAGAAGTCATCGCCACCGGTGAGGTATTTGATTTTGAAGCGGGTGTTCATCGGGTGCGGTTCCCAGCCCAGGAACACCACGTCGGTGTTGCGTCGCGAGGCGCGGTCGACCTGGGACAGCATGCCCGCTTCGCTCGACTCGACAACCTTGAAGCCTGCGTCTTTCAGGCCGAAGGCGTTCTTGTCGATCATGCTCTGGATCAGGCGGTTGCCGTCGTTGCCCGGCTCGATGCCGTAGATCTTGCCGTCGAGTTCTTTCTTGAATTTGACGATGTCGGCGAAGTCGTGAAGACCTTTGTCGTACAGAGCTTGAGGAACGGCGAGGGTGTACTTGGCGTTTTCGAGGTTGGCGCGGACGGTCTCGACGGTGCCTGCGTCGCGGTAGGCCTTGATGTCGTTTTCCATGGTCGGCATCCAGTTGCCGAGGAAAATGTCCATGTTCTTGCCATCGGCCAGCGACTTGTAAGTCACGGGCACGGAAATCATCGTGGTCTTGGTTTTGTAGCCCAGCGACTGCAGCACGACGCTGGTGACGGCGGTGGTCGCCGTGATGTCGGTCCAGCCCACATCGGAAAAATTGACCGTCTGGCAAGCGGCAGGCTCTGCAGCCTGGGCCAGGATCGGGAGACTCAGCGCAACGCCCAGTAACAGCCTGTGTGAACCTTTCATGTCGGACTCCTTTGGTGTTTTTTTCTCGGCATCAACCGCAGCTGATGCGTTTTCTGGTGTCGGCGAGTCAAGTTGGGAAAACAGCTCCATCACTGCGTCTGGCGATTGAGTCGACAACGATCATGTAACAGGGAAAAACAAACGCCTACAGGGGGCGTCGTATCCAGTACACAGGGAGTCGTATCCAGCATCAGTGACGTCGCTTACAGGTTTTTTCCCTGCTCGCCGAATGATTCCCGGGACAAAAGCAGAGTGACGATACGGCAAAAAGTGCCGAAATCGGCAGCCGATCGTGCTCAGGCACCGGTAAAAGCAGAGGCGACGTTGGTGGGCATGGGTGAGTCGGTGTGAGACGCCGCCCCGCAAAACAAAAGGCTGATGATGCCGCCATCTCGGTGGATTGCTGCTTGAGCGTAGCAGCTCCATCGCCGGCCGCGCGGCGCGCCGGGAGCCCTGTTTTCGGAGGTTTGCGGTTAATGGCTATCAGCGTGTTCGACCTGTTCAAGATCGGTATCGGCCCTTCCAGCTCACACACCGTCGGCCCCATGCGCGCGGCGGCGCTGTTCGTTCAGGGTCTGCGCGAACGCGAACAACTGGGGCAAGTGAACCGCGTTGAAGTGCGGCTTTACGGCTCGCTCTCGGCAACCGGCGTCGGTCATGGCAGTGACAGCGCGGTGATCATGGGCCTGATGGGCGAATGGCCCGACGCAATCGATCCTGCGCTGATCGGCCAGCGCATCGCCGAACTGCGTGAAACCGACACTTTGAAACTCAATGGCGATCACCCTATCCCTTTTATCTGGCAGCGTGACATGTTGCTCGTCGATGAAAACCTGCCGTTCCACCCCAATGCCATGACGCTGATCGTATCTAACGAGCACGGCGAGTTTCATCGCGACACTTACTACTCGGTGGGCGGAGGTTTTGTCGTCGACGAAGCCCAGGCCGCCAGTGGCGTGCTGGATCGCGACGAAACCGTGCTGCCCTATGATTTCTCCAGCGCCGACGAATTGTTGATGCTCTGCGAAACCCACGGCCTGCGGGTGTCGCAGCTGATGATGGAAAACGAGAAAGTCTGGCGCAGCGAAGACGAAATCCGTGCCGGGCTCATGCACCTCTGGCGGGCCATGCAGGCGTGCGTGGAACTGGGTTTGAAGCACGAAGGCATCCTGCCGGGCGGCCTGAACGTGCGTCGTCGTGCGGCGCGTCTGCATCGCAGCCTGCTGGAGCTGAACAAGCCGAACGTGATCGGCTCGACCCTAAGCGCGATGGAGTGGGTCAACCTGTTTGCGCTGGCGGTCAACGAAGAAAATGCCGCCGGAGGGCGCATGGTCACGGCGCCCACAAACGGCGCTGCGGGGATCATTCCGGCGGTGCTGCATTACTTCGTCAAATTCAGCGACGAAGTCAGCGAAGCCAACGTGGTCGATTACCTTTTGGGCGCGGCGGCTATCGGCATTCTGTGCAAAAAGAATGCGTCGATCTCCGGCGCCGAAGTGGGCTGTCAGGGCGAGGTCGGTTCCGCGTGCGCCATGGCGGCGGCCGGTCTGGCGGACATCCTGGGTGCCACCCCGGCGCAGCTGTGCAACGCGGCGGAAATCGGTCTGGAACACAACCTCGGCCTGACCTGCGATCCGGTGGGCGGACTGGTTCAGGTGCCGTGCATCGAGCGCAACGCCATCGCTGCGGTGAAAGCCATCAACGCCGCGCAAATGGCCCTGCGCGGCGACGGCCAGCACTTCATTTCGCTGGACCGGGTCATTCGCACCATGCGCGACACCGGCGCCGACATGCACGACAAATACAAAGAGACTTCGCGGGGCGGGCTGGCGGTCAGCGCCGTCGAATGTTGAGTCGGTAACGCCCGGTCTCCGAATAAGCACAGGTGGCCTGTAGCCGCCTGCTCGCTTTTCGCACACGTCCTACTGAGCTCGCTACCTTTTGGCGCGCGCTCACTCTTGAGCTGGCGGGATGCCATCTATATCCAAGGCCCATCACCGACCTCGATCACTCTGTGCATCGGGTGACACTCCCGGACCGCCTGCCGATTCGATGGTTCACACAAAGTGCTACGGAAGTGCTCATCCCTCCCGCAGCGCTTATGGCTCAGCCGTCACGAGGTCGCGATTTGAATCGTTGTGTCGCTCCCGAATAGACGCTTCGCGACGTCGCTATCGGGAGTTGTTGAATGCTCATTCAAATTTAGGCATGGCAATTGCGTTGCAATGACCAAGCTCTCCGCAGATGAGGGCGAGACAACGAGAGCCTCTGCTGAGGCCTTCAACCGTTTTACGCGTGAGGAGAAGTGTGATGACTACGTTCAACTCCGGGGCCCAACCCCAGAACCGTGCGCCCCAATCCATCGGCTTCCTGCTGCTGGACAACTTCACATTGATCTCCCTCGCGTCAGCGGTCGAGCCACTGCGTATGGCGAATCAGTTATCAGGTCGCGAGCTGTACCGCTGGACTACGCTGACCGCTGACGGCGGCCAGGTCTGGGCCAGCGACGGTCTGCAGATCACCCCGGACGCCGCGATGCACAAGGCGCCGGTGCTCGACACCGTGATTGTGTGCGGCGGCGTCGGCATCCAACGCAGCGTTACCCGCGAACACGTCAGCTGGCTGCAGAGCCAGGCGCGTCAATCCCGTCGTCTTGGCGCGGTGTGCACCGGCAGCTGGGCACTGGCCTGCGCGGGCTTGCTGGACGGTTTCGATTGCAGCGTGCACTGGGAATGTCTGGCCGCGATGCAGGAAGCTTTCCCCCGCGTCGCCATGAGCACGCGCCTGTTCACCCTTGACCGCAATCGCTTCACCAGTTCCGGCGGCACCGCGCCACTGGACATGATGCTGCACCTGATCAGCCGCGATCATGGCCGTGAGCTGTCCGCCGCGATCTCGGAAATGTTCGTCTACGAACGCATCCGCAACGAACAGGATCACCAGCGCGTGCCGCTTAAGCACATGCTTGGCACCAACCAGCCGAAGCTGCAGGAAATCGTCGCGCTGATGGAAGCCAACCTGGAGGAGCCGATCGATCTGGACGAACTCGCGGTGTATGTCGCCGTGTCCCGACGTCAGCTGGAGAGGCTGTTCCAGAAATACCTGCACTGCTCGCCGTCACGCTATTACCTCAAGCTGCGCCTGATCCGCGCGCGGCAATTACTCAAGCAGACACCGATGTCGATTATCGAAGTGGCTTCGGTCTGCGGCTTTGTGTCCACGCCGCACTTCTCCAAGTGCTATCGCGAGTACTTCGGCATCCCGCCGCGCGACGAACGCGTGGGCTCCAATACTACCCAGCAAGTGGCAATGCTGCCGATTCCGCAGTCGCTCGTCCTGGCACCGTTGTCCGGCCCACTGTCGGCGCTGAGTCAGGCGCGTAATGAGTCGACGTTTGCGAGTGTGCGGTTGTAAGAGCGCAACGGTCTCCTGTAGGAGTGAGCTTGCTCGCGATCAGTCGTATGGACGATAGATCTGTATCGGCTGTACCGGCTTCTCGCGAGCAAGCTCACTCCTACAAAATGCGTCACGCCTCTAGGCACTCTGCTTGTAAGCCGCCAGCGCCGGCAACAACTGCTGATCAATCGCCTGGCGCACGGCTGGCAAAATCGTCGCGCTGCCGCTTAGCAGTTCTTCTACCAGTTGCCGCAAGGCCCGAGCGCGGTCGTCATTGAGGCCGCGTACCGCTTGGGCACAGGCCTGTTCTGCGCTGAGGCCGGAGGGCACCTCGAGACCGATCGCTCTGAGTTGGCTGATCAAGTCGTCCTGGTCGATGAGGTCTGCGTGCATCATGACGTGCGCTCCGTTTGTTGAGATTGACCTGATTCTGGTGGTGCGCGCGTGAGCTCGGCAAGCGCTGGCGTCGCAGATGTCTGGCATACGCATCAGCGTGTCGTTTTCGGCTATGTAACCGTTTAGTTCATTTGGCATAATCGGCCCACTTACATTGCGCAGACTACGGTTTGGTCACCCTCTGGCTCGCGCAAATGCCTCACCCCCGGTTTTGTAACGGCTTAACCGGGGTTTTTTTTGCCTGTCGTTTAGGCGCCCTCGAGCGGCAGGGCATGAGCGGTCTGCGCAACGTCGGATGGTTTGATAAACTCCGCAGCCTTCCAGGAGCCGCCATGAACTACCGTCACGCCTTCCACGCCGGCAACCACGCCGACGTTTTCAAACACATCGTTCTGACTCGCTTGATCGCGCTGATGTCGCGCAAGGAGCAGCCACTCGCTTACCTCGACACCCACGCGGGCATCGGCCTGTATGACTTGCAGGGCGATCAGGCAACGCGCACTGGCGAATGGATCGAAGGCATTGGCCGCTTGTGGGATGCCGATGACGTGCCTGAAATGGCGGCCGGTTACATCGACGCGATTCGCCAGATGAACCGCAAGACCGGCGAACTGCGCTACTACCCCGGCTCGCCCGAACTGGCCCGCCGCCTCACCCGCGAACAGGACCGCGTGCTGCTCAACGAAAAGCACCCCGAAGACGGCGCGCTGCTCAAAGACAACATGAAATATGACCGCCGTGTCGCCGTGCACCTGGGCGAAGGCTGGCACGTGCCACGGGCGTTGTTGCCGGTTCACGAGAAGCGCGCGGTGATGCTGATCGATCCGCCGTTCGAGCAGCTCGACGAGATGAAGCGCTGCTCCATAGCCCTTAAGGAAACCATCGCGCGGATGCGCCAGACCGTTGCGGCCATCTGGTACCCGATCAAGGACCAGCGCGCCCTTAAGCGTTTCTATCAGGAACTGGCCGAGACTGGCGCACCGAAGCTGCTGCGGGTCGAGTTGTTCGTGCACCCGCTGGACACACCCAACAGCCTCAACGGCTCCGGCCTGGCGATCGCCAATCCGCCTTGGGGGTTGGAAGAAGAGCTGCGCGAGTTGATGCCATGGCTGGCGAAGAAGCTCCGCCAGACCCAGGGCGACTGGAAGATGGATTGGTTGATTGCGGAGTAACCGCTCTTGGTTCCTGCGGCGTGACGGCTTACGTCTTCCCGGCTAAAGCCAGTCCTACAAGGGATACGCGATCGGTCAGTAGGACCGGCTTCAGCCGGGAAGTGGCCAGTGTGGACACCCTCGATCCTGAGGCAAGATGACCGACGCTTTCCCGGCTAAAGCCAGTCCTACAAGGGGTACGCGATCGGTCGGTAGGACCGGCTTTAGCCGGGAAGGGGCCAGTGTGGACACCCTCAATTCTGCGGCGTGCCGCCCGACGTCTTGCCGGCTAAAGCCAGTCCTACAAGGGGTACGCGATCTGTCGGTAGGACCGGCTTCAGCCGGGAAGAGGCCGGTTGGAGCACCCTCAATTCTGCGGCGTGACATCCGACTTCTTCCCGGCTAAAGCCAGTCCTACTCGAGCACCCATTCACAACCCCACAATGGATAGTCCTCCCTCTGCCTCACCAAGCCTGCCCGTATTGGGTTGTTCACGACATAGCGAGCCATCTCCACGAGGTCCTCTTCGGCCCTGACCCCGTGATCGTGATAACCCTTCTGCCATGTGAGTATTGTCGTGCCGTGAGCCTTGTTCACTGCGAAGGCACTTCTACCCTTCAGAGTTTGCATGAGCGTAGGCAGCGATCCTGACTTGAGCTCGAACAGCCAATGTAGATGGTCGGGCATAACTACCCACGCCATCGAGTGCGCAAGGCCTGAGGAATGCAGGTGCTCAATTTCCGCGACGACCCTGTTGGCTATCTGAATATCACTAAATATAGGCAGGCGATTTTTGACCACAGAGGTCACGAGATAGACGTTCCCCGGCTGGGAAGATCGACCGATGCGTAGAGACCGTGCATGTTTGATTTCCTGCATCCCATTGTTCCTCCTCATGTGAGGGCAAGCAATAAAAGCAGAAAGCGGATTCAAGCATGGCGAGTGGTTGTCAGGAGATTTCTGGCGGACGCTGACGTTCAGTAGGACCGGCTTCAGCCGGGAAGGGGCCAGTGGTAACACCCTCAATTCTGCGGCGTGACATCCGACGTCTTCCGGGCTAAAGCCAGTCCTACAAGGGATACGCGATCGGTCGGTAGGACCGGATTCAGCTGGGAATATGTCAGTGGTAGCACCCTCAGTTCTGCGGCGTGCCGCCCGACGTCTTCCCGGCTAAAGCCAGTCCTACAAGGGGTACGTGATCGTTCAGTAGGACCGGCTTCAGCCGGGAAGAGGTCAGTGGCAGCACCCTCAATTCTGCGGCGTGACATCCGACGTCTTCCCGGCTAAAGCCAGTCCTACAAGGGATACG
The DNA here is from genome assembly GCF_057834665.1 of Pseudomonas sp. GL_135. NCBI lineage: Bacteria > Pseudomonadati > Pseudomonadota > Gammaproteobacteria > Pseudomonadales > Pseudomonadaceae > Pseudomonas > Pseudomonas sp. GL_135. The sequence goes on along the minus strand of NZ_CM174408.1, from coordinate 5,076,709 downwards.
CGATCGGTTGGTAGGACCGGCTTCAGCCGGGAAGAGGCCGGTTGGAGCACCCTCAATTCTGCGGCGTGCCGCCCGACGTCTTCCCGGCTAAAGCCGGTCCCACTAAGTGCGCGGGGTGTCAGCGGTTCTGACTCAGTTACCCGCCAGACTCGGCGGCATGCAGACGCCGGTGCCGCCGATACCGCAGTAGCCCTGGGGATTCTTCGCCAGATATTGCTGGTGATACGCCTCGGCGAAGTACACGGTCGGCGCCTGGTCGATGTCGGTTGTGATTTCCCCGAGACCGGCCTTGGCCAGTTCGGCTTGATACACCTCGGCGCTGGCCTTGGCCGCCTGCAGTTGCTCAGGCGTTGTCGCGTAGATCACCGAGCGGTATTGGGTGCCGATGTCGTTGCCCTGACGCATGCCCTGGGTCGGGTTGTGCAATTCCCAGAACATCGCCAGCAGTTGCTCATAACTGACCTTCGCAGGCTCATACACCACGAGCACCACTTCGGCGTGGCCGGTCAGACCCGAGCAGACTTCTTCGTACGTCGGGTTCGGCGTGAAACCGCCCGCGTATCCCACGACGGTGCTGACCACACCCTCTTGCTGCCAGAAGCGACGTTCAGCTCCCCAGAAGCAACCCAAACCGAAAATGGCGAATTCGACGTCGTTGAAGAACGGCCCGAGGAGGGGAGTGCCGTTGACGAAATGAGTTTCAGGCAGAGCCATGGGGGTTTCGCGCCCGGGCAGTGCCTGCTGGGCTGTAGGGAGAGCGTTTTTATTCACAAGAATTTCCGAGCGCAAGACCATGAGGCACATCCTCTCTGGGGCAGGACAACCAACATGCGTTGTCAGTGAAAACCGTATATGGGGTCAGAATCGGCTGATGCAAATGCAGGGCGGCAGTGTGCCGCACTGATGTGATGCGGGGAAGGGGGGCTCAGGCCAGCGGGCCGCGGGGGTAGCGACGCAAGGTTTCGATCAGCGCTTCGCCCGGAATCGGCTTGTCGAACAGATAGCCCTGACCGACATCACAGCGATGACGACGCAGGAAGGCCAGCTGTGCCGCCGTCTCGATGCCTTCGGCGACCACGGTCAGCTTGAGGTTGTGAGCCATGGCGATGACCGCCGAGGTGATTTCCATGTCGTCCTGATCGTCCGGAATGTCCCGAATGAAGCTGCGGTCGATCTTGATCACGTCGATGGGGAATTTCTTCAGATAGCTGAATGACGAATAGCCTGTACCGAAGTCATCCATCGCCAGTGTCAGGCCCAGGGTCTTCAACGACTCCAGCTGCAGGCGTGTGTCTTCAGTTGCCTCCAGCAGCAGACCTTCAGTCAATTCCAGTTCCAGTAGCGACGGGTCGAGCTGTTCGTCACGCAGAATACCGGCCAGCGAAGAAACCAGCTCCGGATCGGAAAACTGTTTGGGCGACACGTTGATGGCCACATGCAGCTTGCCGTAGCCAGCCGCAGTCAATTGCTTGCTCATGCGGCAGGACTGGCGCGCGACCCATTTGCCGATCGGGATGATCAGGCCGGTCTCTTCGGCGACGCTGATGAACTGATCCGGGCGGATCATGCCTTTTTCCGGATGGTTCCAGCGCAACAACGCTTCCATGCCCAGCAAACGGCCACTGCGCAGGCACAGTTTGGGCTGGTAGAAGACCTCAAGTTCATTCTGCGTCAGGGCGCGGCGCAGGTTGTTCTCGACGAACAGCTTGTAGCTCGCCTCGGCGTTCAGTGCTTCGGTGAACACCTGCACCTGATGCTTGCCGTTGGCCTTGGCTTTGTGCAGCGCCAGGCCTGCGTTCTTCATCAGCGTCTGCGGGTCGCGGCCATGGATCGGCGCGCAGGCCAGCCCCACCGAGCCGGTGACGCTGATCAACTGATTGTCGACGAACATCGGCTTGTCCAGCGTACTCAGCACCTGGCTGGCCACACGTTGGCCTTCCTCGGGACTGGTGTCGTCGAGCAGCACGGCGAATTCGTTACTGGCGAATCGCGCCAGTATGCCGGTCGGGCTCAGGCTGTTGCGCAGCCGACGGGCGAGGCTGATCAGCAGTTTGTCCCCGGTGTGGTGGCCGAGGCTGTCGTTGATGCGCTTGAAGTTGTCGATGTCCACCAGCAACAGGCTGATCGGGGTTTCGACGTCGCGGGCGAAGTGCTCGTCCAGGGTTCGGATGAACGCCGGACGGTTGCCCAGATTGGTCAGATTATCCGTGTACGCCAGGCGCTCGATCCGCTGCTGGGAGAGCTTGGCCTGGGTGATGTCCTCGTAGATGCCGATGTAATGGGTCAGCTCGCGGTTGTCCCCGTACACCTTGGAAATCGACAGCTGGCCCCAATAGGGTTCCAGGTTTTTGCGCCGGCTCTTGAACTCGCCCTGCCAGCTGTTTCCGTTGACCAGACTGGAGTTCGCGTCGAGCAGCAGCGCGCTGAGGTTTTCAAGCGCAGGCAGCTCCGAGAGTTGCTGTCCGTGGACCTCGTCGGCGGGGTATTGAGTGATCTCGGTGAAACTCGGGTTGACGTACTCGACCACGCCGTCGCGGTTGACCAGCAAAAACGCATTGGCGCTCTGCTCCACGGCACGCTGGAACAGGTGCAGGGCGCTGGTGGCGGTGCGGCGGTTGTGGTTGTTGATGGCGTGGGCAAACTGATCGGCCAGCTCACCGGCAAAGGCGATCTCATCAGACTGCCATTCCCGGGGGGCACCCGTCTGCTCAAGGCACAGCACGCCGACCACTTGGCCATCGATGCGCACGGCGGCATCGAGGATGGCGGTGATGTCCTGGGTACGCAGTCGCTGAACCAGCTCTTTGGTGCGCGGATCCTGCTCGACGTCGTTGACGTCGATGGCGCGGCTGGTATGCAACACATCCAGGTAGCTGGGGAATTCGCTGATATCGATCGCGTTGGTTTTGGGGAACGTGCTGGTATCGCGGCGATACTCTGCAATCGGCTCCAGGGTCTTGCCGTTCAGGTTCCACAGGCTGGCGCAGGAGATGTTGTAGATCTCGCAGGCGCTTTTGGTGATCAGCTCTGCCGCTTCCTGCAGCGAATTGTTCGAGCTGTAGCGATGGCGTGCCAGGCGCAGAATCAAACTTTGCTGGCCGCGGACCCGTTCCAGATGATGCAACTGTTCGTGCTGGGCGCGCTGATTGAGCTCCAGCGCGATCTGCAGACGGGAGTTCTGCACTTCCAGATCCGGGCTGATCACCAGTTCGCCGGACTCGACCTGCTCATTGACGACCATCAGATAGCCGCGCAGCAAGTGCCGATTGTGTTGCTTGTAAGCCTCACCAATCTCCACCAGACCCAACGGGCCGCGCGTCGTGTGCAAGGTGTAGCGAATCAGGTAATGGGCGCCGCCCGCCAGTTGCAGCTGCACGGCGTCGTGCAGTTGATAGCGCGCTTCGGGCTCCATGAGGCTGGCATACGGCGTGCCCACCAGCGCGCAGAGTTCGACGGCGGGCATGCTGAATTGTTTCTCGCAATTCGGATCCAGATAGAGCATGGCCCAGCTGGGTTCATTCAGCCGCTCGAAACGCAGCATGCCGAGCCGCGAGGGCACCGGTAATTGCGTCACGACCTCGGCCGCCGGTCTACCGGCAGCATCAGGTTGGCTTTTCATGAAGGAACTCGCTTTCAGGGTGCTGTCGCGCACGGGCAAGGAGCCCGTCTTTAAGTCGCGTGCCGCAAGGTTGCATCATGGCGCACGGGCTGACAAGTGAGCGCGATGGCTTAGTGCTATAAATCTGTCGGCAGACGGTTGATTTACTGGAGGTAATTGATCGGATTGTCTGGGTGAGGGTCGAGCGGTTGGTATGTGTGCATGATCAGCTATCGGCCGAAGAATTAAATACTGTAGGCGCTTGTGGCCGCGCTGCGTCCTCTTTTTAAGGGCAAAAAAAGCCCCGCCAGTCAGCGGGGTTGAGGTACGAGCGTGGCAGCTCGAAAAAAGCGAAGGCCCGTTTCGCGAAAAACGGGCCTTGTACGGCTTACAGCAGAATCGTGCGGATGTCCGCCAGCAATTCGCTCAGACGCTTGGTGAATCGTGCAGCTGCGGCGCCGTTGATCACGCGGTGATCGTAGGAAAGCGACAGCGGCAGCATCAGGCGAGGCTGGAAAGCCTTGCCGTCCCAGACCGGTTGCATGGTGGCTTTGGAGACACCAAGGATCGCCACTTCCGGGGCATTGACGATCGGCGTGAAGCCGGTGCCGCCAATGTGGCCCAGGCTGGAGATGGTGAAGCAGGCGCCTTGCATGTCGTTGGCCGACAGCTTTTTGGAGCGTGCCTTTTCCGCCAACTCAGCTGCTTCGGCCGCCAACTGCAGCAGGCTCTTCTGGTCGACGTTCTTGATCACCGGGACCAGCAGGCCTTCCGGCGTATCCACCGCGAAGCCGATGTTGAAGTACTTCTTGCGAATGATCGCTTTGCCGCTTGGCGCCAGCGAACTGTTGAAGTCCGGCAGCTCCTTGAGCATGTGCGCGCTGGCCTTGAGCAGCAGCGGCAGAATGGTCAGCTTGACGCCGGCCTTTTCAGCCACGGCTTTCTGCGCGATACGGAAAGCTTCCAGGTCGGTGATGTCAGCCTGGTCGAATTGCGTGACGTGCGGAATGTTCAGCCAGCTGCGGTGCAGGCCGGTTGCGCCCAGCTGCATCAGACGCGTCATCGGCACTTCTTCGGTTTCGCCGAAACGGCTGAAATCGACTTCCGGAATCGGCGGGATGCCCATGCCGCCGGCAGCGCCGCCAGCAGCAGGCGCGTCCTTGGACTTGGTCATGATCGATTTGACGTACGCCTGCACGTCTTCTTTCAACACGCGACCGTGGGGGCCGGTTGCCGAAACAGCGTTCAGCTCGACGCCGAACTCTCGCGCCAGTTGACGAACAGCCGGGCCAGCGTGAACCTTGGCGCCGTTGTTCGCAGGTGCAGCGGCGGGCGCGGCTGCAGGCGCCGGGGCGCTTTCAGCTTTCGCCGCCGGAGCAGCAGCGGCCGCCGGAGCAGCCGCTTCAGCCTTGGCCGGAGCCGGGGCAGCAGCCTGAGCAGGGGCGGCAGCCGGTGCAGCACCCGCCACTTTCAATTTCAGGATCAGGTCGCCGGTGCCGACTTCGTCTTCGACCTTGACGCTGATGCTTTCGACGACGCCAGCGGCTGGAGACGGGATCTCCATCGAGGCTTTGTCGGATTCCAGAGTGATCAAGGATTGATCAGCTTCGATGCTGTCGCCCACTTTGACCATCAGCTCGATGATGCGAGCCTTGCCCGACGAACCGATGTCCGGAACGTGAATGTCCTGAATGGTATCGGAAGCCGCAGGTGCAGTCGCTGCAGCAGGCGCAGGTTCGGCTTCGGCTGGCTTCTCGGCAGGTTTTTCAGCGGCAGGGGCAGGCGCGGCAGCAGCAGGTGCTGCAGCAGGCTCGGCCGCCGCTTCGCCTTCCACTTCCAGCTCAAACAGCTCGTCGCCTTCTTTCAGGCGGTCGCCCAGCTTCACTTTCATCGCCTTGATGACACCGGCTTTGGGCGCAGGTATTTCCATGCTTGCCTTGTCCGACTCCAGCGTCAGCACGCTCTGGTCAGCTTCGATGCGATCACCGACCTTGACCATCAACTCAATGACTTCACCTTCACCGTTGCCGATGTCGGGTACACGAATTAACTCACTCACAATGTCTCTCCTTAGGAGAACCTGTTCCTCGACTGCGCTGATTCATCTGCGACGAAACAGCCTTGATGCTCATTTACCGAAGTAAATTCCGCATTGGCGGCTGTTTCGCGCACATTTCAGCGCTCTATTCGATCGTTACGCAGACCTTAGCAGTCCAGCGGGTTGCGCTTTTCAGGATCGATGCCGAACTTGGCAATGGCTTCCGCCACGACTTTAGGTTCGATGTCGCCGCGATCGGCCAAGGCTTCCAGGGCGGCCAGCACTACGAAGTGACGGTCAACTTCGAAGAAGTTGCGCAGCTTCTTGCGGCTGTCGCTACGGCCGAAACCGTCGGTGCCCAGAACCTTGTATTCCTTGGTCGGAACCCACTGACGGATCTGGTCAGCGAACAGTTTCATGTAGTCGGTCGAAGCGATCACCGGACCTTTACGGCCGTTCAGGCATTCTTCAACGTAGCTCAACTGTGGCTTCTGACCCGGCTTCAGGCGGTTGCTGCGTTCTACGGCCAGGCCGTCGCGACGCAATTCGTTGAAGCTGGTGACGCTCCAGACGTCCGCGCCAATGTTGAACTGCTCGCGCAGGATCTTCGCCGCCTCGCGTACTTCACGCAGGATGGTGCCCGAACCGAGCAGCTGCACGTGATGCGCGGCTTCCTTGGTGTCTTCTTCCAGCAGGTACATGCCCTTGATGATGCCTTCCTCGGAACCGGCCGGCATGGCAGGTTGCGTGTAGGACTCGTTCATCACGGTCAGGTAGTAGAAGACGTCCTGTTGTTCTTCGAACATCTTCTTCATGCCGTCCTGAATGATCACCGCCAGCTCGTAGCCGTAGGTGGGATCGAAGGTGCGGCAGTTCGGAATGGTCGAGGCCAGGATGTGGCTGTGGCCGTCTTCGTGCTGCAGACCTTCACCGTTCAGGGTGGTACGACCGGCGGTGCCGCCGATCAGGAAGCCACGGGTGCGGCTGTCGCCAGCGGCCCATGCCAGGTCGCCGATACGCTGGAAACCGAACATCGAGTAGAAGATGTAGAACGGAATCATCGGCTGGTTGTGGCTGCTGTACGAAGTACCTGCCGCGATGAACGAAGACATTGCGCCGGCTTCGTTGATGCCTTCCTCGAGGATCTGACCTTTCTTGTCCTCGCGGTAGAACATCACTTGTTCTTTGTCGACTGGCTCGTACAGCTGGCCTACGGAAGAGTAGATGCCGAGCTGGCGGAACATGCCTTCCATGCCGAAAGTACGGGCTTCGTCCGGAATGATCGGAACGATGCGCTGACCCACTTCCTTGTCCTTGACCAGTTGGGTCAGGATGCGGACGAAGGCCATGGTGGTGGAGATTTCGCGATCGCCGGAGCCGTCAAGGATGGCCTTGAGGGTTTCCAGTGGCGGAGTCGGCAGGCTGAAGCTCTGCGCGCGACGCTGTGGAACGAAGCCGCCCAGTGCAGCGCGACGCTCGGCCAGGTAACGCGCTTCGGCGCTGCCTTCTTCCGGCTTGAAGAACGGCAGGGCTTCTAGCTGATCGTCTTTGATCGGGATGTCGAAGCGGTCACGGAAGTGACGCAGGCTGTCGACGTCGACCTTCTTGGTGTTGTGCGCGGTGTTTTTCGCTTCACCGGCGCCGGTGCCATAACCCTTAATGGTCTTGGCCAGAACCACGGTCGGCTGACCCTTGTGGTTCACCGCTGCGTGGTACGCCGCGTAGACCTTGTACGGGTCGTGGCCGCCACGGTTCAGCTTCCAGATTTCGTCGTCGGACATATCCGCAACCATCGCCTTGAGTTCTGGCGAGTTGAAGAAGTGTTCGCGCACGAAAGCGCCGTCTTTGGCTTTGTAGTTCTGGTATTCGCCGTCGATGACTTCGTCCATGCGACGTTGCAGGATGCCGTCAACGTCTTTGGCCAGCAGTGGGTCCCAGAAACGGCCCCAGATGACTTTGGTCACGTTCCACTGAGCACCGCGGAACACGCCTTCCAGTTCCTGGATGATCTTGGCGTTGCCGCGAACCGGACCGTCCAGACGCTGCAGGTTGCAGTTCACGACGAAGATCAGGTTGTCGAGCTTCTCGCGACCGGCCAGGGCGATGGCGCCCAGGGATTCCGGCTCGTCGGTCTCGCCGTCGCCCAGGAAGCACCAGACTTTCTGCTTGCCTTCAGGGATATAACCGCGGTGCTCCAGGTACTTCATGAAACGCGCCTGGTAGATCGCCTGAATCGGACCCAGACCCATGGAAACGGTCGGGAACTGCCAGAAGTCTTTCATCAGCCACGGGTGTGGATAGGACGACAGACCGTTGCCATCGACTTCCTGACGGAAGTTGTTCATCTGGTCTTCGGTGATGCGACCTTCCATGAACGCACGGGCGTAGACGCCTGGCGATGCGTGACCCTGGAAGTAGATCAGGTCGCCGCCGTGTTCGTCGGTCGGGGCCTGGAAGAAGTAGTTGAAGCCAATGTCGTACAGGGTTGCACTGGAAGCGAAGCTGGAGATGTGGCCGCCCAGATCCGGGTCGCCGATGTTGGTCTTGACCACCATCGCCAAAGCGTTCCAACGTACCAGCGAGCGAATGCGGCGTTCCATGAACAGGTCGCCGGGCATGCGTGCTTCGTGGGTAACGGGGATGGTGTTGCGATAAGGCGTGGTGATGGCGTAAGGCAGCTGCGAACCACTTCGTGTGGCCAGCTCACCCATACGGGTCATCAGATAATGAGCACGGTCTTCGCCTTCTTTGTCGAGAACCGATTCCAGGGCGTCCAGCCATTCCTGGGTTTCGACGGGATCGAGGTCTTGCATGGCTTGCTCCAGGGCGGAAAGGCTTCCAGAATCGGTTGCCTGAGTTTGTTGCGACTGGCCTTGTGGGCAGACGATATAAATTCTTGGATGACCGGATGGGTCCCCGGTGTTGTGTAGTTTTACTACAAATCTCGGGCTAATTCAGCTTTTTGACTTGTATATACAGTAGTAAAACTACAGCTGAGCGACGTTTTCACTCGTGGTGCAGTGTCCATTAAAGCGATGTTCTCGGTGTAAAAATCTGACGAATCACTTGGCGGAACATGCTGGCAATCAAGATTTGTCAGCCATGAGCAATTTTTAACCTTTGTTCGACAGTCTGTCCGTGCCGTGTATGCAACCGCCAGGGCAGCCTGACATTTGAACGCCGATCAAGGATAGACCATGAGCCTTCCCCTGCCGGCCGAGCTGCCGGCTGTCCTTCTGCCGTTGGTCACTCGCGCGGGCCAGTCCTGGCGTACCGCTCTCGATTCCCTGGCAGATGAAGCCAGGCATCAATTTCAGGCCTGGCCCGAAGCGCGGCTGTCGGCGTTTGATCGTGTGTGTGCGGCCAGCGACTTCGTCGCTGATCAGGTTTCACGGGATCCGCTGATGCTGCTCGACCTCGCTGAGTCCGGTGAGCTGGAGCGCAGTTTTGCGCCCGGCGAGCTGCTTGGGCAGATCGCCAATGCAGTCATCCAGGCTGCCAGCGACGATGAGCTGGGGCGTAATCTACGTCGTCAACGCACGCGCCAGCAAGTGCGAATTATCTGGCGGGACCTGACCCGGCAGGCCGATCTGGTGGAAACCTGCCGTGATCTCTCGGACATGGCAGATGGCTGCATCGATCTGGCTTACAAGTGGCTGTACGAGCGGCATTGCCAGCAGTTCGGCACGCCGACCGGCCGTCGGACTGGCGAGCCGCAACAGATGGTGATCCTCGGCATGGGCAAGCTGGGCGCCGTCGAGCTGAACCTGTCGTCCGACATCGACCTCATCTTTGCCTACCCCGAAGGTGGCGAAACCCAAGGCGTCAAACGCCCGCTGGACAACCAGGAGTTTTTCATCCGCCTGGGTCAGCGATTGATCAAGGCGCTGGACCCGGTCACCGTCGACGGCTTTGTTTTCCGAGTCGACATGCGCCTGCGCCCGTACGGGTCTTCCGGTGCACTGGTGCTCAGCTTCAACGCGTTGGAGCAGTACTACCAGGATCAGGGCCGCGACTGGGAGCGCTACGCGATGATCAAGGCGCGGGTGGTGGGCGGTGATCAGGAGAAGGGCAGCGAGTTGCTCGACATGCTGCGGCCGTTCGTCTATCGCCGCTATCTGGACTTCTCCGCCATTGAAGCGCTGCGCACCATGAAGCAGTTGATCCAGCAGGAAGTCCGTCGCAAGGGCATGGCCGAGAACATCAAGCTGGGATCCGGCGGCATTCGCGAAGTGGAGTTCATCGCCCAGGCGTTTCAGCTGATCCACGGCGGTCGCGATTTGAGTCTGCAGCAGCGACCACTGCTCAAGGTGCTGAAAACCCTTGAAGGCCAGGGCTATCTGCCCGCTGCGGTGATTGATGAGCTGCGTGAGGGCTATCAGTTTCTGCGCTATACCGAGCACGCCATTCAGGCGATTGCCGATCGGCAAACGCAAATGCTCCCCGACGACCCGCAGGATAAAGCCCGCATCGCCTTCATGATGGGCTTTGCCGATTGGGCGAGCTTTCATGAGCAGTTGATGCATTGGCGCGAGCGGGTCGGGTGGCACTTCCGGCAGGTCATCGCCGACCCCGACGAGGAAGAAGGCCAGGAGGACCACGGTGAAGAAATCGTCGGCGGCGAGTGGCTGCCGCTGTGGGAAGAGTCCCAGAACGAAGAAAGCGCCTGCCTCCAATTGCAAGAGGGCGGATTCGCCGACGCGCAGAAGGCGCTGAAAAATCTGAGCAACCTGCGCAACAGTTCACAGCTGCGTTCGATGCAGCGTCTGGGGCGCGAACGGCTTGATGCCTTTATTCCGCGCCTGCTCGCCCAGGCGGTCGAGCACGACAATCCCGATCTGGTGCTGGAGCGGGTGCTGCCGCTGGTGGAAGCGGTGGCGCGTCGCTCGGCGTATCTGGTGTTGCTCACCGAGAACCCCGGCGCGCTGCGTCGATTGCTGACCCTGTGCGCGGCCAGCCCCTGGATTGCCGAGCAGATCGCCCGCTTCCCGTTGTTGCTCGATGAGCTGCTCAACGAAGGTCGGCTGTTCAGCCCGCCCCAGGCGCCCGAGCTCGCTGCCGAGCTGCGCGAGCGTCTGACGCGCATTCCCGAGGACGATCTCGAACAGCAAATGGAAGCGCTGCGGCATTTCAAACTGGCACACCGTCTGCGGGTTGCCGCTTCTGAAATTACCGGCAGCCTGCCGCTGATGAAAGTCAGTGATTACCTGACCTGGCTGGCCGAGGCGATTCTGGAACAAGTACTGGCGCTCGCCTGGCGCCATACAGTCGCCCGTCATGGTGCGCCGCGCCGTCCGGATGGCACGTTGTGTGATCCCGGTTTTGTCATCGTCGGCTACGGCAAGGTCGGCGGCATCGAGCTGGGGCACGGCTCGGATCTGGACCTGGTGTTCATCCACGATGGCGATCCCCAGGCTGAAACCGACGGCGCCAAGCCGATCGATGGCGCGCAGTTCTTCACCCGGCTCGGTCAGCGGATCATTCATTTGATCACCACCCAGACCAACTCCGGCCAGTTGTACGAAGTCGACATGCGGTTGCGTCCTTCTGGCGCGGCGGGTTTGCTGGTGAGTTCGCTCGGGGCGTTTGCCCGCTATCAGGAGAACGAGGCGTGGACGTGGGAGCATCAGGCGTTGGTGCGCGCGCGGGTGCTGGTGGGCAGCACCGATGTCGGCCGGCAGTTCGAGGCCGTGCGCGCTTCGGTACTGGGCCGCGAGCGTGATCTGACAAAGTTGCGCCAGGAAGTCAGCGAGATGCGCGCCAAGATGCGCGACAACCTCGGCACCCGCGCAACGGCGGCGGGAAAGGGAGCGAGTGCATTTGAGCCGACGTCGCGGTTCGACCTCAAGCAGGACGCCGGAGGTATCGTCGATATTGAATTTATGGTGCAATACGCGGCCCTGGCGTGGTCCAGAGAGCACCCCTCGCTGCTTCGTTACACCGATAACATCCGTATTCTCGAAGGCCTTGAAGAGGTCGGTCTGATGGCCGCCGCTGATGCCGGTCTGCTGCGTGAGGCGTACAAGGCCTACCGCTCGGCCGCTCATCGACAGGCGTTGCAGAACGATCCGGGTGTTGTGGCTGGCGACCAGTTCGCCACCGAACGGCGCGAAGTGATGCGGATCTGGGCACAGTTGGGGCTGAGTTGATTGCTGGCAGGGTTCGGATCTAACGGATCTATATAAAGCTATGACAGGGAGGCGTCAGGCGGCGTGTGCATGCATCACGCTGTTTGGTGGGCCTCCCTGCTCGTTTCTGGTCGTTTTTGGAAGAGCATGAGAATTCTGATCGTAGGGCCCAGCTGGGTCGGTGACATGGTGATGGCGCAGACGCTGTTCCAGTGCCTGAAGCAGCGTCACCCGCAGTGCGAGATCGATGTGCTGGCGCCCGAGTGGAGCCGGCCGATCCTTGAGCGCATGCCTGAAGTGCGCACGGCCTTGAGCTTCCCGCTCGGCCATGGCGCGCTGGAGCTGGCCACGCGCCGGCGCATCGGCAAATCCCTCAAGGGTCAGTACGATCAGGCGATTCTGCTGCCCAACTCGCTGAAGTCGGCGCTGGTGCCGTTCTTCGCCGGTATTCCCAAACGCACCGGCTGGCGTGGCGAATTTCGCTATGGCCTGCTCAACGACGTGCGCACCCTCGACAAACAGCGTTACCCGCTGATGATCGAGCGCTTCATGGCGCTGGCCTACGACAAAGGCGCCGAGCTGCCGCGCCCGTATCCCAAACCCAGCCTGCAAATCGAAACCGCCAGCCGCGACGCGGCGTTGGTCAAGTTCGGGCTGAGCCTTGATCGGCCGGTGCTCGCGCTGTGCCCGGGCGCTGAGTTCGGTGAATCCAAGCGCTGGCCGTCCGAGCATTACGCCATGGTCGCCGAAGCGAAGATCCGTGAAGGCTGGCAAGTCTGGCTGTTCGGCTCGAAGAACGACCATGCAGTGGGTGAAAGCATCCGCGAGCGGCTGATTCCAGGCCTGCGCGAAGAGTCCATGAACCTCAGCGGCGGCACCTCACTGGCTGAAGCCATTGATCTGCTGTCCTGCGCGGACGCCGTGGTCTCCAACGATTCCGGGCTGATGCACGTGGCCGCTGCGCTGAATCGCCCGCTGGTGGCGGTGTACGGCTCGACCTCGCCGGGGTTCACGCCGCCGCTGGCCGATGAAGTCGAGATCGTCCGCCTCGGCATCGAGTGCAGCCCGTGCTTCGACCGCACCTGCCGCTTCGGCCATTACAACTGCCTGCGACTGCTGGAGCCGGATTCGGTGATCCAGGCCCTCGGCCGTATTGGCGCCGCCCCGGTCGAGGTCGCCTGACTTGCGGGTACTGCTGATCAAAACCTCGTCACTGGGCGACGTGATCCACACCCTGCCCGCGCTGACCGACGCCATGGGCGCGCTGCCGGGCATCCAGTTCGACTGGGTGGTGGAAGAGGGCTTCGCCGAGATTCCGACCTGGCATCCGGCGGTCGCCAAGGTGATCCCGGTGGCCATCCGTCGCTGGCGCAAGAACCTCTGGCAGACCCTCAAAAATGGCGAATGGCGCCAGTTCAAGCAGCGCCTGCGCGACACCCGCTACGACCTGGTGATCGACGCCCAGGGCCTGCTGAAAAGCGCCTGGCTGACCCGCTACGTCAAGGCGCCCATCGCCGGCCTGGACAAGACTTCCGCGCGCGAGCCCATGGCCGCTCGTTTCTATGATCGCCCCTATGCCGTTGCCCGCGGCCAGCATGCGGTCGAGCGTTTGCGTCAGCTGTTCGCCCAGGCATTGGGCTATCAGGTGCCTGCGGGATTGGGTAATTACGGCCTCGATCGCAGCCGCCTGCTCACTGCTACAAACGACGCGCCCTTCGTACTGTTTCTGCACGGCACCACGTGGGACACCAAACATTGGCCCGAGCTGTACTGGCGCCAATTGGCCGAGCGCATGATCGGCCAGGGACTTGAAGTGCGACTGCCGTGGGGCAATCCGGCCGAGAAGGCTCGGGCCGAGCGTATTGCCGATGGCCTTGATAATGCCGTCGTGTTACCCAAACTCAATCTGGCAGGGGTTGCTCGCGTACTGGCGAGCGCCCAGGGTTGCGTCGCGGTGGACACCGGTCTTGGTCATCTGGCCGCCGCGCTGGACGTGCCGACCCTGTCGCTGTTCGGCCCGACCAATCCGGGCCTGACCGGCGCGTACGGCCGGTCGCAGGTTCATCTGGCGGCCGATTACCCCGCTTGCGCGCCGTGCCTGCAAAAGAAATGCACCTACCGACCGACGCCTGAAGATCAGCGTCAGGTCGATACCGAGCGCGAGTGGCCCATGTGCTTTACTCGCTTGAATCCCGAGCGGGTAGCGAACCAGTTAGGCGCGCTATTGCTGGCAAAGGAACATCCCTGATGCAACTGGCATTCGTGCTTTATAAATACTTCCCGTTCGGCGGCCTGCAGCGTGACTTCATGCGCATCGCCCTGGAGTGTCAGCAGCGCGGTCATAAAATCCGCGTCTACACGCTGATCTGGGAGGGTGACATGCCGCCCGGTTTCGAAGTGCTGGTGGCGCCGGTCAAGGCGATCTTCAATCACCGCCGCAACGAAAAGCTCACCGACTGGATGAACGCCGACCTGGCCAAGCGTCCAGTAGACCGGCTGATCGGCTTCAACAAGATGCCCGGCCTGGACGTGTATTACGCCGCCGACGGCTGCTACGAAGACAAAGCGCAGAACCTGCGCCACGGCCTGTACAAATACTGGGGCCGCTACCGTCACTTCGCCGACTACGAGCGCGCGGTGTTCGCCAAAGACGCGAAGACCGAAGTCCTGATGATTTCCGAAGTGCAGCAGCCGCTGTTCATCAAGCATTACGACACGCCGCTTGCGCGCTTTCATCTGTTGCCGCCGGGGATCTCCCTGGACCGGCGCGCGCCGGCCAATGCGGCCGAGATTCGCGCCGAGTTCCGTCGCGAATTCAAGCTCGCCGACGATGACTTGCTGCTTGTGCAGATCGGTTCCGGCTTCAAGACAAAAGGCGTCGATCGCACCCTCAAGGCACTCGCGGCGCTGCCTGCTGAATTGAAAAAACGCACACGCCTGTTTGTAATCGGCCAGGACGACCCCAAGGTATTCCAGCTGCAGAGCACGGCGCTGGGCCTGGATGATAACGTCACCTTCATGAAGGGACGGAGCGATATTCCCCGTTTTCTGTTGGGCGCCGACCTGTTGATACATCCGGCGTACAACGAAAACACCGGCACTGTGCTGCTTGAAGCGCTGGTGGCAGGACTCCCGGTGCTGGTCAGCGCGGTGTGTGGGTACGCCCATTACATTACCGAAGCCGACAGCGGCCTGGTGCTTGATGAGCCGTTCGACCAGAACCAGCTCAATCAGTACCTGGCCCGCATGCTCAGGGACGACGCCGCGCGCAGCACCTGGAGCCGCAACGGGCTGGCATTCGCCGACACGGCTGATCTTTACAGCATGCCGCAGCACGCTGCGGATGTGATTCTGGCGGAGCACCACGGATGAAACTGATCCTTGCTGAACCCTTCAAGCGCCTCTGGGCGGGGCGCGATGCGTTCGAGGCCGTTGAGGCGCTGCAAGGCCAGGTCTATCGAGAACTCGAGAACCGGCGGACGCTGCGCACCGAAGTCGACGGGCGCGGTTATTTCGTCAAGATCCATCGCGGCATTGGCTGGGGTGAAGTGGCGAAAAACCTGCTGACCGCCAAATTGCCGGTGCTCGGCGCGGGGCAGGAGTGGGACGCGGTCAACCGTCTGCATGAAGTCGGCGTCCCGACCATGACTGCCGTGGCCTACGGCGAGCGCGGCAATAATCCGGCCATGCAGCACTCGTTCATCATCACCGAAGAGCTGGCGCCGACCGAGAGCCTGGAAGACGTCAGCCTGAACTGGCGCAACGAGCCGCCCGAGCCCCGCATGAAGCGCGCGTACATCGCTGAAGTGGCGCGGCTGGTCGGGATGATGCACCGTGCCGGGGTCAACCACCGCGACTGCTACATCTGCCATTTTCTGCTGCACACCGACAAGCCGGTCACACCTGAAGATTTCAAGCTTTCGGTGATCGACCTGCACCGCGCCCAGACGCGCCCGGCGATTACCCAGCGCTGGCGCAACAAGGACCTGGCCGCGCTGTATTTCTCGGCGATGGACATCGGCCTGACCCGGCGCGACAAACTGCGGTTTCTCAAAGGCTATTTCCAGCAGCCGCTGCGGCAGATTCTGGCGCAGGAATCGGCGCTGTTGAGCTGGCTTGAAGGCAAGGCCGAGAAGCTCTATCAGCGTAAATTGCGCTACGGGGACGCGCTCTGATGGCGGGCTGGAAGCTGGAGTCTGGCTACGCCGCGCTGACGGAAGACTTCGGCACCCTCGATGCGGTGTTCGCCCTCAAAGGCGAGCGCCTGACCCGGGACCCACTGTCCGAAGTCATCCGCGTCGAACGCGGTGGCGTGAACTACTACGTCAAGCGCTACGTCGCGGCCGGCAAGGGTTTGCGTCGTTATTTGGGGCGCCCACGGGTCAAGTCCGAATGGCAGAATCTCAAGCGCTTCGCCAAGTGGGGCATACCGACGGCAGAAGTCGTCGCCTGGGGCCTGGAGCGCAATGGCGCTGCGTATGATCGCGGCGCGTTGATCACCCGCGAACTGCCGCGCACCGAAGACCTGTCGGAACTGGCACGGGCCAACGACACGCGCCTGGACAGCCGCGCGTGGGTCAACGGCGTCAGCCAGCAGGTCGCGCGCTACACCCGGACCATGCACGATCATCACTTCACCCATAACGATCTGAAGTGGCGCAACTTGCTGGTGGACGATCAGGCGACGGTGTTTCTGATCGACTGCCCCAACGGCGCGTTCTGGGTCAGCTTCATGCTGCGCTACCGGATCACCAAGGACCTCGCCTGCCTGGACAAGGTTGCCAAATATCACCTGTCGGCCACTCAGCGCCTGCGGTTCTACCTGCAATACCGTGGTCGTGAACGCTTGAATGATTCTGACAAGAAGCGCATCCGCCACATCGTCAGTTTTTTTGAGGGTCGCGAATGAGTGTTTTCATTGCTGACGCCGACCGGGGCCTGCTGGAGCGGCACGGTCTGGCGGACTTCGATGCGTTGTGGAACGTCGAGCTCGACGCGGTGGATGAGCCCAACACCGGTCGCGGTGGCTGGAGCAGTGTGTTTCGCCTGGAGCTGGAAGGCTCCGGTTATTACCTCAAGCGCCAGAGCAATTACCTGACGTACACCCTGCATCACCCGTTTGGCGAGCCTTCGTTTTCCCGGGAGTTTCGCAACATCAGCCTGTATCAGAAGCTGGGCATTCCGGCGCTGCATGCGGTGTTTTACGCGGACCGAAAAGTCGACGGCGAGCGCCGCGCGATTCTGATGACCCGCGCCCTGGATGGCTGGACCGATCTGGACACGCTGTTGCAGGACTGGCACGAGCGGCCGGCGACCGAGCGGCTGGCGATTCTGCAAGCGTGCGGGCAACTGGCGCGCACGCTGCACAAGGCCGGGCAGGTGCATGGCTGTTTCTACCCCAAGCATATTTTCATGCGGGCGCGCGGCGGAGAGTATCTGGCCCAGTTGATCGACCTTGAGAAGACGCGCAAGTCGATCTTCGGCCAACGCGACCGGGTAAAGGACATCGAGCCCTTGCTGCGCCGCGCACCGGTCTGGAACGAAACGGAAATCCGTGAGCTGCTTGCAACGTATCTGCACGCCCCGACCGACAGCGGGCTTGTCGACGCCTGGTGGCAGCGTGTCGCCAAACGGGGCAGTCACAAGCGCCGTGACCGGTGATTTCTGATTTTTGATGCACACGAGATTCACTGCCTGCCAGATCTGCGATCTGGACCGGCTTGATCAAAGAGGGCGCCGATGCGTTTGTCTGAACTGAAAAACGCCGGTCGCACCCCGGCGCTGCCGATGAACATTGCGCTGGAGGATGCGGCCGGCCCTGCCGAACTGCAATTGCTCAGCCTGCTGCGCGTCCTGCCCGGTCAGCGGTACGTCGGCGCCGGCATCTGGCGCGGGCGGACGGTGCTGGCCAAATTGCTGGTCGGTCCCAAAGCCCCTCGGCATTTCCAGCGTGAACGTGACGGCGTACAGGCGCTGGCGAAGCAAGGCCTGCCAACGCCGTTGCTGTTGGCCGATGGGCTGCAGGAAGGCGAGGGCGGCTGGTTGCTGTTCGAGTTTCTGGATCAGGCCGAAAGCCTGGGCGATGCCTGGAAATCGGTGGAAGATCTGCCACCGCTGGCCGATGAACAGCAGTCAGTGCTCGGCGATGCGCTGGCTGCTGTGGGCCAGATGCACGCCAAAGGCCTGTGGCAGGAAGACCTGCACCTGGACAACCTGCTGCGTCAGGGCTCCATGTTGTATCTGATCGATGGCGCGGGCATTCGCGTCGAAGAAGCGGGCAAGCCGCTGTCCCGTCAGAAAGTGCTGGAAAACCTCGGCGTGTTCTTCGCCCAGTTGCCCAAGGCGCTGGAGCCGTTCACCGAAGAATTACTCGTCTATTACCTGCTGAGCAACGGCGAGCACGGCTTGCCGGTCGAAGCGCTGCAAAAGCAGATCGACAAGGTGCGCAGTTGGCGCTTGCGGGATTACCTGATCAAGATCGGCCGTGAATGCAGCCTGTTCAGCGTCCAGGACGGGCCGTTTGCCCTGCGTGCGATTCGTCGCGAGGAAGTCACCGGAATGCTGCCGGTGTTGGAGCAGGCCGACGCGCTGGTCGATGGCGGTCATCTGTACAAGACCGGTGGTGCGGCCAGCGTCGCCAAGGTAGACGTCGCCGGCCGCGAACTGGTGATCAAGCGCTACAACATCAAGAACCTGGCTCACTGGCTCAAGCGCTTTTGGCGTCCGTCCCGTGCCTGGCACTCGTGGCGCGAAGGCAATCGGTTGCGGTTCCTCGGCATCGCAACGCCCACACCGCTGGCGCTGCTGGAAAAACGCTTCATGTGGCTGCGCCGTGAAGCGTTTCTGGTCACCGAGTTCCTGCCGGGGCCCGACATCATTGAGCGCTTCGCGCCCTATGTAGCGTCTGGCGATGCGCCCGAAGTTGAGTTGCAGGCGCTGGACACTCTGTTTGCGCAGATGATCCGCGAGCGCATCAGCCACGGCGATCTCAAAGGCCACAACGTGTTCTGGCACAACGACCGCTGGTCGCTCATCGATCTGGACGCCATGTGTCAGCACAGTTCCCAGAGCTCGTTCGCGGCGGCGTTCGCTAGAGATCGCGCACGCTTCATGCGCAACTGGCCAGCCGACAGCGCGCTGCACCAGTTGCTGGAACAGCGCATCCCGACGGTTTTAAAAACACCGGAGTGACCCGTCAGTCCGCGTGCTTAAGGTTCATCTCCACCAGTGCGTCGATCAGTGCCTGCACGTTGTCGAACGGCTGACGATGAACCTGCGGCCATGACTCGCGCTCGACGTAGGCTTTGCCCGCGGTATTGAACCGCACAGGCGTGTGCTTGAGGGTGCGGTCCCTTGAGCGATGCACGATCGTTGGGCGCAGGGGTGCGGACTCGTCGAGCATGAACATGCCCGGACTGTGCAGCCTAACGCCGACGGGCGCGGCCAACTGAGGGCGTGGCGCCAGTTCGATCTCCACGCGGAAGTCATTCTTCACCCGCACGGCCTCGTGCCCCAGCCCCGCCGGCACCTGCTCGCCCGGGTCAATCATGATGCCGTGGCCTTTGCCCGGCGCCACATCCATCACGCGCACGCCAATCCCCTGTTCCAGCTCGGCAAGGCCCGGCACGCTGTTCTTGAAGGTATTGGCATGGGTTTCACCCACCAGCGCCATCCACTTGTGCGACCCCATCACCTCCTGATGCTTGCGTATGGTGCGAGACGCAAAATAGCTGAGCACCTGCTGGCGCGTGGTGCCGGAGTGAGTTGGCAGATGACGGATGAAGTAACTGGCGGCGCAGTCGATCGCGCGGATTTCAATGCCGTACCGCCTGGCCTGGACCACCAGCCTTTCAAACGAGTAGAGGCCTGTCGGGTCAGTTCGGAACGTGTGGTCCATGCGCTTGAGGTCGTGCAGCAGACGCTTGCTCATCAGCCCCGTCTCGGCGAAGCGGTCAAGATCGGCCTGGTGTACATCCGTCAGCAAATGCTCCATGTACAGCGTCTTCACGTCCTGGCGCGCCAGATGCTCCATGTTGTCGAGGATGAAGCGCTTGCTGGCGCGTGCCGAATGGGATTCGCCGATGACCACACCGGATGTGTTTTCGTATAGCTCCTCGATGAACATGCTCAACGGCGTGTCGGCCTTTACCTCGGGCAGAATCACGCGTTCAGGGAGGGCGAGGTTGAGCACCGAACGCGCATCGTTCTGCAGCGTGTTCGCCAGCTCGAAGAACTTCTCACGCACGTCCACGAGATGACTTTCGAGGAAAAAGTAATCAGGGTTGAGGCCTCTGTGACGAAAGTTGGCCAGGTCATGAAAGATGCTCTGCATGTCGGCAGGCATCTGGTAGCGGTTATCGATCAGCGACTGCTGAATGGCGCCCAGGGGGTAGTCGTTGCTCCAGGCGGCCGCATCGGCGCGGGTCCAATAGCCGGCCGGATTCCATTCAAAACCGTGATCGCCGACATAGGGGTTCCCTTCGCTTCTGCGGTGGGAAACGATGGCGCGGCGGTTAGGGTCCAGGCCCCACTCCATGGGCGAACGTCGTTCGAAGAAGCCATACAGCGCATCGTCCATTGATGTGCCGGATGGACTGACGGGTGAGG
Organism: Pseudomonas sp. GL_135; assembly: GCF_057834665.1. Lineage (NCBI taxonomy): Bacteria > Pseudomonadati > Pseudomonadota > Gammaproteobacteria > Pseudomonadales > Pseudomonadaceae > Pseudomonas > Pseudomonas sp. GL_135. Next base: position 5,056,338 of record NZ_CM174408.1, on the reverse strand, counting down.
ATGCCCCGGCACCATTGTCGATGTTCGGGTTGCCGATCTGCATCTTGAAATCCGCGCGCGAGGCAGCGCTGCTGATCACGGCATCGCTGTCCACGGATATCTGAATCGGCGCGCCCGATGGCACGTCTTCGACGCGCAGGCTGAGTACGCCCTGCAGTTCGCTGATGCCTGGCTGCTGCTGCCAGGTGTTGGCGGTGCGGTGGTCGAGCAGCGCGATCCAGCGTCTGCCGGGGTGCATCTGCACATCGCCGCTGATGACTTTGTTGCCGAAGAAAACCGCCATCTTCTGCGGCGCGAGTGCGTCACCTGCAGCGGATGCCACCTCGTTGCCAGCGTAGTCATAGCTGACCGAGGAGCTGAACGGCCGAACGTCGATGCCGTGTCGGTGGGCCGCCTTGATCAGGTGGTAGTAATCGTATTTGTCGCTGCCGTTTTTGAGCGCGCCCTCGTTCACGGTATCCAGGTAGTGCTTGATCATGTGCGAGCCGCTGCGCGTCTTGCTGCCGAGTGCCCTGTATTTCTGCAGCTTGTGCGTGTGCTGGTCGGTTTGCAGATGCTCGATGTACAGCACCTCAACCTTGCGCTGCGCCAGCAACGGCATGTTGTCGATGAGCAGCTGCTTGCTGGCGATGGACGTGGGTGCTTCGCCAATCACCAGGCCGTTGGATTTTTCCAGTACGGCGTCGAAGAAGCCTTGGGCTGTCACGCCCTCTTCCAGCACCGGCAACTCGGGTTTGCCCGGGAGAGACGGCTGATCGAAGAATGCCTTCGCATCGCGGTAAAGGTTCTGGCGCAATGTCCTGTAAGTCGACCGCCCGCCCTTGAAAATGTCCTCGAAAAACTCATGCAGACCAAACGGGCCTTCTTCAAAGTGCTCGGCCTGCCTTGGGCTGACGATGCCGAAGACGTAGGGCTGCAGCGATTCCGGCATTTCGTAATCGCTCAAGTCGCCCACCGCCGTGGCGGGGCCGGCTGGGGTTTCGTCCAGCCGGCTGAACGAAGGCAGAACGCCGCCTTGCAACCGCGCGGGCTCAAGTAGCTGCCATTGCCCCTGGCTGTTGAGGTGTACCGTTTGCCGGCCAAAGAAGGCGAACGGGTTATGCGGATCGACGATCTGCCATACGGCCAGCCGGACGTCGTACTGGGCCTGGTAGGTCTGGCCCTGCATGACAACGTAACAATTGCCACGAACCACGCTGATCCCTTGCCCATGCGGGCGATTCAACGGGAGGGCGTCCGCCAAAGACACATCCACGGCGTGCAACGGATGGACAGGGGTATTCCCGACCGGCACTGGCGCGGTGTCCTGCTGCAATGCCCTCCATACACCGGTGATATCGGTTTGCGCATAGCGCCCGGTGGGCTGAAGGGTTTCCGGTATCAGCGCGCGGGTCCGGTACAGCGGAACATGTCGGTTGGCGGCTTGAGGCGCGGCCCAGAAGAGTTCGTTCTCTACCGCGACGGGCTGCAGCGTCTCGTCGGTGGCATGGGCAACCGAGCGGGCGTACCGGCCGGCCGTTTTTCGGCCCGTCAGGTCCTTCAGCGCACCGCCCAGTCCTTTCACTCCCGAGTGCAGATCGCCCGCAGCCCCCGCTGTGTTCAGCCAGGCGCTGAGCACGTAGAAGCTGGCGGTTGCGTGATCCCGCTCGTCGAGGGCCTTTAGCGCGTGATAACCCTCTGCGCTCGCGATGATCATACCGACAGCAAAGCTCGCGGGCGGGAAGGGCAATGTGACGGCAGTGGCGATCAGCTCGAGGCTGCTCCAGACCTGTCGGCGGAGCATGTCTGCGCGGCCGGTCTGGGTGTCCGCGACATCCTGGATCTTGCGCTCGATCACCTGGTCGAAGCACACGTCGTACAGATTGCTGAATGGCTCCCTTGGCAGCGCAGGTTTGCGGCCCCCGCCTTTCTTCAATTCAGCCAGGGCAAATGCCAGCGGCATGCCCGCCTTGACCCGGGCGCGGCTCAGGTAGTAATCGCCCATGCCGGCACTCAGCAGCGTGTTACTGAACGCGCCGAGTGATCGGAAGGCGCGGCCGTCCGGCGCCTGCGGCGTATACAGCAGAACCTGCTCCAGGGTACTCGCGTCAGGTGGCGCGAGCAGGAAACAGCCGTGAATGACCTCTGCACGGGAGGCGATGGCCATTACGTCCACGTTCAATTGCAGTGGATAGATGGGATAGCGCAGGCGGTCCGCCGGGCTGCTCTGGTGCATGTTGACGATGGAGAGGGTGAGCCAGTGCAATTGCGAGGCGTCGATGTGGCCTTCAAGGAAGCTGCGCAAGGCGTCGGCGCGCATTTGCAATTGCGTCAGTAGCAGGCTCTGTTGACGGCGCCAATTGTAGTCCTCGCTTCCAGGCGCCAGCAGTTGCCCGCGAATCATCGCGATGTACTGATCGGCGACCCATTGACCGCGGACCGAGCCGGCGACGTTCTCCGGGGTCAGTGGTGTGAGATCGACGCCCTCGGGGCCGCTGAAGGTGGCGGTGGTATCGGCTGCCGCGTTGAGCAGGCCAAGTGTGTCGTCGTAGCCGTCGCGCAGCATGTGCGTGTAGGACAGGGTTTCGCGGGGCGTGTGAACGATAATCCGGTCAGGCTCCACCGTTCCCGGAGGCAGGCCGAGCAGCGCGTTGATCTTGCGGCTGGCGGTCTGGTGGACGTAAGCATCGAAGTCGATGACCTGCGTGTGCGGAGCGGCCTGGTAGATTTTACCCGCCGCCACGAGCGCATCTTCCAGTGCCACCATTTGCTGACGCTGCTCGGCCGATGCCCGCAGGAACCAATCCGGAGTGTGCAGCCGTTGCTCGGAGAGCATGACGTCAACGCGCGCGGACACCAGTGTACGCAAGCCACTGTTGTAATCGGGGAGGGTTGCGTAGCTGAGCCATCCCTGAGCAGGCGCCGGCTTTTCGCTTAAATCATGCAACTGGTCTTTCAGGGCGTCCCTTCTGTTCGCGGTGATCTGTCCCAGCAGGAAGTGGCTCATGTCGGCGGATCGGCTCCAGCTCACAAGCTCGCCAAGCAACTGACGTTCGTTGTCGAAGCGCTGAAAATGCTGATGCCGAGGGCTGTCCGGGGTGAACATCAGCAGTCCGTCCGGCAGACCCGATGCATCGAGCTTGCGCAATAGCAGCACGCTGCTCAAGGTGTCATGGCCATTCAGCTTGATCTGCTGCACGGCAACGGCCGGATTTCGCGGCGCGACGGTATCTGGGTTCAGCGACTCGATGAGCGCCAGGTCCGAGGCCTGGATATGGCCTTGCAGCTCGGCTCCACGGGCCTGCGCGATGAGCTGATGGTGCATCGCTTCGCTCATCAGGCGCTGAGTGGTTGGCGAGCCGAGGGCCTGGCGTTGCGCAGGGGCGAAACGGCTTCGCAAGTCCAGCTCGTTGATGACATGGGCGAGGTAGGCCGGGGTCAGCCCGCTGTGTTCGGGCTCAAGCGGCTGGTCAGCGTAGGTGATATGGCTTTGGGTCTGGAAGGCCGAATGCTGCGCCGTGTCGCCCGGATGCAGGCCGTACAGTGCCAGTTGCGTCAGTGATCGGCTGACGGTGTAGGTTTCAGCCGTCATTGGCAGAGCGCGTTCGGTGCTGATCAGGACATGATCGGGATTGATATCAATGCCCAGCTCATTGGCCAGCCGCGTACGGAGATGGCTTCGCGCGAACTGTTCCGGCGACGCGGCGCTGTCCATTACGCTCAGCAAGGCACTGCGTGCGCGCTCGTAATCCATCATCCCGGCCGCGTATCGCTCGCGCTGTTCGGCGCTGGCCATTTCCAGCCAGTCGGGGCGTGCGCGGCGCTCGTCGCGGCCGGCGCGACGATCCTGCGCAGCGGCAACAGCACTGTCTGGGCCCCAGGATTTCGGCTGGCGGAGCAGGTCTTCGAGTCGCGTCTGGAGGGTTTGAGTCGATAGGCCGGGCGCCGCCTCGAACAGCTCGTCGATGTCCACACGCTGCTTTGCCAGCAAGCGATCAAAGACGTGATCGTAGGGCGAACCTTTGATGGGGATGAGCTGGAAGTCCGAAGGGGTCGACGGCTCCAGAAACACGTCGCCGCCGGAGGCAATTTCGAGCCAGGCGTCGCGCGTGCTGTCTTGCATCAAGCGCAGCAAAGGCAGGCGCAGGAATGGGTGATTGACGCGACGGGCGAGTTCTTGCTGCAAATCCGCGTTTGACACAAAGCCTTCTACGGCCTGTCCGGGCAACCAGAGCAAGGTCTGCCCCGGTTGAGCGGTTGCAACAAGCGCCCCGGCCAGTTCGACACCACGCTGTGCATCGAGTCGAAGTTCAAGCGCGCTGAATACGACGTGCTCCTGGGCATCCATGCCCGGCAGACAGCGCCCATAGTCGCGGTGCAGTTCGCCTTCTTCGATGTTCAGCAGCAGGTCATCGCGAAGGGTCAATTCGAGGCAGGTCACGAAGAGCTCGCGCCGCGAAATCTCACGCGCGCTCGCCTCGCCCCAGAAGCGGGTGATTGCCGAGTGCAAAAGCGCTTTCCGGGCTGGGTTCACTGGCTGTGGCGGGGTATTGAGATACGCCTCTGCATCCGGAAGATGCTGGAGCTCGGCGTCGAGTACGGTCGTCAGCGTTGTCAGCCGATCAAGCGCAGGCGGGTTGGGTGAAAATGTTTCCATGGCGTACAGCATTCCTGAGTGATCTCCGCGCAATGAGGTTGCGCGAGAGCGGGCAAGCAGCCCGATGATTCGTTGAGCGATCAATCAATCAGAACGCCAGGGCGCGTGGTGCCAAATAGTTAACGCACGAGGTGAGGCGCAAACGTGTAGGACCGGCCTCAGCCGGGAAGGCGTCATTCGCCACGCCGCAAGATTGAGGGCGCTCACACTGGCCTCTTCCCGGCTAAAGCCGGTCCCACCGAGGCATGGCGCGGCACTTCATTCCCTGCGACCACTTCCAGAGCCATTACGCTATAATCCCGCCCTTTAGCTGTCTGCCGCCTTTGCGCCAGACACACCTTATTTGTCAGGCGCGTGATGCCTGCATGCAGACTTAAGAGGCTAGACCCTAGTGGCATTGACGATCCTTGGCCTGTCCGGCGCCCTTAGCCATGATCCTTCCGCAGCCCTTTACATCGACGGCAAGCTGGTTGCTGCGGCCGAAGAAGAGCGTTTCGTTCGCGACAAGCATGCCAAGAACCGCATGCCCTATGAATCAGCGAAGTTCTGCCTCGAACAAGCAGGCATCAAGCCTTCGGATGTCGATGTCGTCGCCATTCCTTTCGCACCCATCAGCCTGTTCGGCGAAGCGCGCTGGCACTACGCCAAACGCTATTGGTATGCACCGGACCGCGCCCTCGACGCGATTCTGATGGGCAACCGCCGCTACAAGCGCTATCGCAACAAAATCGTCTGGTGCCTGGAGCAGCTGGGTTTTGATCCGAAAAAGATCAAAATCGAGCCTGTCGAGCACCACCTGGCCCACGCCTCCAGCGCTTACCATTGCTCCGGTTTTCAGGAGAAAACCGCGATCCTCGGGATCGACGGCAAGGGTGAGTACGCCACTACCTTCTTCGGCTATGGCGAAAACGGCAAGATCCACAAGATCAAGGAATTCTTCGATCCGGATTCCCTCGGTGGCCTGTATGGCGCAATCACCGAATTCCTCGGCTTCGAGATGCTCGACGGCGAATTCAAAGTCATGGGCATGGCGCCTTACGGCGACGCGACCAAATACGATTTCTCGCGCCTGGCCACCTTTGAAAACGGCGAACTGGTGATCAACACCGAATACGCCAACGTCATCGGCCTGCGTCGTTACAAAGAGAAGGGCAAAGGCTTCTACTTCTCGCCGAAACTGATCGAGTGGCTGGGTCCCAAGCGCGAAGGCGATATCGCCGACGAGCCGTACATCCATTACGCCGCCAGCATGCAGGCGCTGTTCGAGAAACTGTCGCTGCAGATGATCGACCACTATCTGGGTGACATCCTCAAGGAAACCGGCAAGCTCGCCTTCGCCGGCGGCTGTGCGCTGAACGTCAAACTGAACCAGAAGATCATCGCCCGGCCTGACGTCAAAGAGCTGTTCGTTCAGCCAGCGTCGGGTGATGCCGGCACTGCTGTCGGCGCCGCCGCCTACGTTTCCCACGCGCGTGGCGTGCCGGTCGAGAAGATGGAGCACGTCTACCTCGGCCCGTCCTACAGCAACGAGGACGTTATCGCTGCCTGCGCCCGCCACCCGAGCAAGCCGGCCTGGCGCCAGATCGACAACACCCCCGAGCGCATCGCCAAAATCATGGTCGAGGGCAACCCGGTCGCCTGGTTCCAGGGGCGCATGGAATTTGGTCCTCGCGCCCTCGGTGGTCGTTCGATCATCGGCTGTCCGAGCATTGCCGGCGTTGCCGATCGCATCAACCATCAGATCAAGTTCCGCGAGCGCTGGAGGCCTTTCTGCCCGTCGATGCTCGACACCGTCGCCCCTCAGATGATCAAGATCGATCACCCGGCGCCGTTCATGACCTTCACCTTCGAAGTGGCTGAAGAGTGGAAAACCCGTGTGCCGGAAGTCGTCCATGAAGACGGTACCTCCCGCGCCCAGGTGCTCAAGCGCGAATACAATCCGCGTTACTACGACATGATGAAGGCGCTCGAAAACCTGACGGGCAACGGCGTTTCGCTCAATACTTCGCTTAACCGCCGCGGCGAGCCGATGATTTGCTCGCCGACCGATGCGTTGAACATGTTCTTCGGCTCTGACCTCGAGTACCTGATCATGGAAGACATCCTGGTAGTCAAAGACGGCGTGGAAGGGTCTGGACTTGACTGAAACACTGATCAGCGTCGTCATTCCCGCATACAACTATGCCCACTCCCTGCGTCGCGCAGTGGATTCGGTATTGGCGCAAATCGACGACGCTGCTGCTGATCTATTGGTGATAGATGACGGTTCAACCGACGATACATTAGAGGTGCTCGCGAGGCTTTCGGCTGAGAACCCCGGGCGCTTTCGGGTACTGCACAAGCTCAATGGTGGCTTGTCATCAGTGCGCAATCTCGGGATAGAAGAAGCCACGGGTCGATACCTCGTGTTTCTTGACGCAGACGATGAAATGGCGCCCGGCGCATTGGCGGGGATTACCCGTCATATCGCACGCCACCCCGACACTCATTTAGTGATCGGCGCGCACTGGTCGGTATTCGTCGATGGCCGACGCAGTTTGCAGGTTGCCAGGCCACTACCGGCGACTGCGCGACAGAGAGTCAAAGGCTACTTGCTGGACAAGACAATCTCCATTTCAAACGGTGCCTGTGCCATGCATCGTGACGTCTTTGCGCCGGGTAACTATCCTGAGCATCTGCGTAATGTCGAAGATCTTCCCGTCTTCGCTCAGGTCTTGGCCCGCTTTCCTTGCACGGTGCTGGATCAGCCGCTGGCGTTCATTCACAAACACCCCGACAGCATGCGTCATGACTTGCGTCAGAGCCTTGCGGCCGGCGCCGTGCAAGTGGTGTGCGAGGTGTTCTCGGCCCAGCGGATGCCCGTTGAGTTTCACGACCTGCGTCAGGCATTCATGGCGCAGCGTTGCCTTTCATTGTTTCGCGACTGTTATTCCCACGGCGAGTACACGCTGGCCAGGAAGTTTTATTTCATGGCGTTGAAGGCGCACTGGCGTACGTTCGCGCGCTGGTCATATACACGCAAAGCCTTGCGTTCGTTGTTTCGATAACCGGTTTCAGTTTTGCGCATGTAGCTGAGGAAAGGTAATGAAAGCGGCAGTTGTTAAAACCGGCGCCCATGTCTCTGGGTGGGTCCGCGAGCATCCGGTTCGGCTGGCATTCCTGGGCAGCATCCTCCTTTCGTTGATTGCAGTCCTGGGCACCGCAACAGTCGGCCGTGACGCAGCCCTGTACATCGATACCGCGCAACGAGTCGCCGAGCACGGCACTCAAGCTGCCTGGCAATCCTTTGACTGGCCGTGGTTCTCCCTCCTGCTGGCCGGCACCCACAGCGTGCTGCACCTGCCTCTGGAACTGAGCGCCTACCTCTGGTGTGGCCTTTTCTTCGCCGGCGTCAGCGCTTTGATGGTGGATTGTGTTCGTCAGCGTTCGGCAGCGCTCGCCCCTTGGGCCTGCCTGGTGATGCTGGCGATGCCAGCCGTTAACTCGTTTCGCAACGACATCATTCGTGAATGCGGGTTCTGGTTTTTCTGCACGCTTGCGATCTGGCTCGCACTGCGTTGGGATGCCCGTGGCGGCTGGCTGCGCGCAGCTTTTGTCCACGTGGCTATCCTCTGCGCCATGCTGTTCCGGCTTGAGGCACTGCTGCTGATTCCGGCATTGGCGCTCTGGCAATTGCCGAGATTAAGGGATAGCGCCAGCCGCAAGCAGGTGTTTCAGTTTGCACTGCTGCCAGCGCTTGGCTTAATCGCGGTCGCGGTCTCAGGCGCGTTCCTGTCCGGACGTCTGATGATCTATCTGGATATGCTCAATCCCCACACTGTCCTGGCGTCCTTTGATCTGCTGTCGAACCAGTTTGCCAACTCGCTGATCAACAAGTATTCGCAGGATGAAGCGGGACGCATCATTTTCTTCGGCATCCTGGCCTCCATGCTGATCACTTTCGTCAAACTGATGGGCCCCTTCGCGTTGCCGTTCGTGCTGCGCAGGAACTGGGGCGTGCTGAGTGCATACTGGCGCGATTATCGGCCGTTCGCGTGGGCGGCGCTGCTCTACCTGATCGTGCTGGTGCTGTTTTATGTCAAAGAGCAGTTCATGAACAGCCGCTACATGAGCTTTCTGAGTCTGCTTTTTGTGCCGTTGATGGCAATGGGATTGGCATCGTTTGTTGGGCAGTTCCCGCGCCTCGGCAAGGCGCTTGTCGTTGTAGCGCTGCTCGTGATGCTCTCAAACGTGATAACGACCGGTGCCGGGAAGACCCATTACGTGGAGGCAGGCCGCTGGATGTCGACCCACGTCGAGGCGAGCGCTCCGGCCTTCTTTGACGACGGGCGCATCAGCTATTACGCCGGCCGAGGTTATGTGATTCCTGGATTGACTCGGGAGCAAGCGATGTCCCCGCAGCACGCGGACGAGTATCAATACTTCCTCATCGACGCCAAAGGGAACGAGCCATGGCTCGTCGAGTGGCTAGAAGCACGCCATCTCAGGGTGTTGGCGCACTTTGCCAATCGCAAGGGCGCAACCGTTCTGGCTATCGGTCGATAGGGGCGGTCAGTAACAGTTGCAGGCGCTCGGTCATCGTCGACTGTCTGTCAGTCGGCATACCCTGGGTATAACCCTGCAAAAACGCCGCGCCCTGATCACTGCCAAGCAGCCACTGCTTGTCCTGTTCGTAACGTAACAGGTGGGCGAAGTTGCGCAGGCGCTTGCTGTCACTCATCGCGAGTTTCTGGCAGCGCAGGTCCGCGATGTCGATCAAGCCGAGTTCATTGGCCGGCGTGAGCACTACGTTCCCCAGGTGCAGCGAGCGAAAGTAAACGCCGCGATCGTGCAGGTGAGCGATAAACGTACCCAGCTCAGCCCGCAGCGGCGCGCTTTCACCGTGCTCTTTCAGTACCTGGCGGATGGTCAGGCCGGGCAACGGCGTGTAGCGCACGGCATCGCGGCTGATGCTGGCAATTCGGTAAGTGGCGATAACGTCGGGGCAGGGAATGCCGCGCTTCTTGAGGGCGTCGATGTTGTCGGCGAAGCGTTGCGCATAGGGGAACAGCAAGGCCGAGCTGATCAGGCGCTTGCGGCGGAACAGTTTGAGAATGGTGCCGTCCTCAAGCAACAGAACCTTGTCCCCGGATCCGTCCGCTTCGAGCACGGTGGCGTTTTCTCGCAAGGCCAGATAGGCGCTGTGTTCCATTGGGTGCATCGGCATACTTACCTGAACAAATGCGGCATGTTACCCGAGTCGGCCCCGCTTGGGTCGCGGCAGGGGTCGACAAATATGGGTTGTGCTACCATGCCCGCCTAATTTTTTCGTGCGGATTCCCATGAGCAGTCCTGATCCTCAAGCTAAAACGACCCTGGCGATTTACTTTCGTCTATTGACCTATGTGCGGCCGTACATCGGCCTTTTCTGCTTGAGTATTGTCGGCTTTCTTATCTTTGCATCCACCCAGCCGATGCTCGCCTATATCCTCAAATACTTCGTTGATGGCCTGGCCAATCCCGAAGCCAGTCTGTTCCCCGGCAACCCTTATATTGGCCATCTGCAGTTGCTGCAGGCGGTACCGCTGATGATCGTGCTCATCGCAGCTTGGCAAGGTGCCGGCTCGTATCTGGGCAACTTCTTCCTGGCCCGTGTCTCCCTCGGGCTGGTGCATGACCTGCGTGTCGTGCTGTTCAATAAACTGCTCACGCTGCCCAACCGCTTCTTCGACAACAGCAACTCCGGGCACCTGATCTCGCGCATTACCTTCAACGTGACCATGGTCACCGGCGCTGCCACTGACGCGATCAAGGTCGTGATTCGCGAAGGCATGACGGTCATCTTCCTGTTTGGCGCGCTGCTGTGGATGAACTGGAAACTAACCCTGGTGATGCTGGCGATACTGCCGCTCATCGCGGTCATGGTGAACAGCACCAGCAAGAAGTTTCGCAAACAGAGCAAGAAGATTCAGGTGGCCATGGGCGACGTCACCCACGTGGCGTCCGAGACCATTCACGGCTACCGGGTAGTCCGCAGCTTTGGCGGCGAAGACTACGAAAAGGCCCGCTTCGAAAAGGCCAGCCGCAGCAACACCAAAAAGCAGTTGGCGATGACCAAGACCGGCGCGGTTTACACGCCGATGCTGCAGTTGGTGACTTACAGCGGCATGGCTATTGTGATGTTTCTCGTCCTTTATCTGCGCGGCGATTCCTCGGCGGGCGATCTGGTGGCCTACATCACCATGGCCGGCCTGCTGCCCAAGCCGATCCGTCAGTTGTCTGAAGTCAGTTCGACTATCCAGAAAGGCGTCGCCGGTGCTGAAAGCATTTTCGAGCAACTGGACGAACCGACTGAACAGGACCTGGGCACCGTAGAGCGCGACAAGGTTTCCGGCCGTCTGGAGGTCAAAAACCTTACGTTCACCTACCCGGGGACGGAAAAGCGGGTGCTCAACGACGTCAGTTTTGTCGCCGAAGCCGGCCAGATGGTCGCGCTGGTGGGGCGCTCCGGCAGCGGCAAATCTACTTTGGCGAGCCTGATTCCGCGTTTCTACGATCACGTGCAGGGCCAGATCCTCCTTGATGGCGTCGAAACTCAGGACTACACCCTGCGCAGCCTGCGTCGTCAGATCGCGCTGGTGAATCAGAACGTCACCCTGTTCAACGACACCATCGCCAACAACATCGCGTATGGCGATCTGGCGGGCGTGCCGCTGGAAGAGATCAAGAAAGCCTCGGCCGATGCTTATTCCGACGAGTTCATCGACAAGTTGCCTCAGCAGTACCAGACCCTTGTCGGCGAGAACGGCGTGCTGCTGTCCGGCGGCCAGCGTCAGCGTCTGGCGATTGCCCGCGCGCTGCTGAAAAACGCGCCGCTGCTGATTCTCGACGAAGCCACCTCGGCGCTGGACACTGAATCCGAGCGCCATATCCAGAAAGCGTTGGAGAAGGTCATGCAGGGCCGTACCACGCTGGTGATCGCCCACCGCCTGAGCACCATCGAAAAAGCCGACGTCATTCTGGTGATGGACGAAGGCCGCATCGTCGAGCGCGGCTCCCATGAGGAGCTGCTGTCGCAGAACGGTTACTACACACGCCTGCACGCCAAACAGTTCGAAGAAGACGAGCCTGCCGAAATCGACCGGGCAGTCGATGCATGCTGAGTCACTTGCGCGCATGGCGTGAGCGAGGCTGGACCCCGATCGATGCAACGACCTACGCCACCGCGTGGCAGCAGTTCGGCGGCAGCGTTGCCACGCATCCGCACGTGATCGAGCGTCTGGCCGGGCTGGCTGACATTCCGGTTCGGTATCTGGGGTGGCTGCAAGACGGCAACGTTGTCGCTGCCGTTGCCTGCTGGGGCCGGGATCTGGCGCTGGCCAAGAAAGTGCTCAAGCAGCGTGATCGGCGGGTGTTCGATCTGGGCAACGCGGAAATCATTTTGCCGATCGCCCCGGGCGTGACAGTGCCGGTGCGCCAGCGCATGGGCTATGTGTCCGAGTTGAACGCCAATCAGATCGACACCCTCAAGCCGCAAGCCGAGAGCCTGGCGATCGCCCGCGCGCCTGAGGACTATTCCAAAAAATTCCGCTACAACCAGCGCCGTGAGCAGCGTTTGCTTGAGGAGGCGGGCGGGGTCGTGCAGCCGATGCTGGATTTCACCTCCGAGGAACAAGCCCGCATTTACTCCGGCCTGTTTCATGCGCGCTGGGGCTTCGACGTGCCGGGCAAGGATCACCTGGTCAACGTGTTCGAGCTGATGCGCGAGTTCATGACCGGCTCGATGATCCTGCTGGAGGGCAAGCCCATCGCCGCTCAGGTCCTGTACAGGGTCGAGTCGCCGCACTGGGTGTCCGTCGAGTACATCAATGGCGGTGTCGATCCGGCCCACCAGGCGTTGAGCGCCGGCAGCGTGCTGAGCTTCGTCAACACCCAGAATGCCTGGGCCGATGCGAGGGCGGTGAACAAGCCGTTGCGCTATTCCTTCGGCCGCTCTGATCGCGAATACAAAGATCGCTGGTGCCAGACGGTGCCTGTCTACAAGGTTGGATGACATGTCCGGGCGCAAGCAGCAGCTTCTGAAAAGACATCGGCGCAACAAGCGTCTGGCGCTGATCATCGGTCTGGTGCTGCTGATCGGCATTGGTATCTGGGTCGCGTGGTGGCTGGTGCCGTTGCTGATCGTCGCCGCCTGGATCGCCCACGAAGCCTGGTTCTCCGATCATCTGTTTTATTCGCCCAAGAGCGATTACCACTATCAGTTTCCCGACGCGGCCCAGGCGCAGCCGGTATCTGTCGTCAACGGCATGCTGCAACTGAGCGAGCCGTTGGGCGAGGGCGAAACCTTGCTGCTGGAGCTCGATTTGCGCAGCACCTGGCTGGGTCGCTGGTTGGACCCGTATGTGTTGGCAGGTGACGATCGCCAGGATTTCGAGCGGGGTTTTGCCGGGCGTCGCTATGTGAACCTCACCGGTCAGCGAGACGTGGTCGCAGACAGCACGCTGCGCCTGAAAGGCGGGTTCTGCCGCATCTCCAGCGCCGCGCGTCTGTACGTGCTGAGCAACCCGGATTACCGCCAGCAACGGTTGATGATCCTTGCGCCCCACGCGGACGACGCCGAGCTGGCAGCGTTTGGCCTGTACAGCCAGGCCGCCGATTGCAGCATCGTCACCCTGACTCAGGGCGAAATCGAGGCCGAACGCTACGAACAATTGGGGATGAACCGCGCCGATGCTGCGCGGCTTAAGGGGCGCCTGCGCACCTGGGACAGCCTGGCGATTCCGCTGTGGGGCGGTGTGCCCCAGAGCCAATGCGTGCAACTGGGTTACTACTGCCTGCAACTGCCGGCCATGGCCCAGTCGCCGGACCAGCCGTTTGGTTCTCGCGATTCGGCAGAGACCGACATCCGCAGTGCGCGGCAGTACAACCCTTTGCCGTTGCCGGGGGATCAGGACGGCGCGCCCACCTGGAACAATCTTGTGGCCGATCTCGCGGCGCTGCTCGACGCTTATCGGCCTGACGTGATCGTCATGCCGCACCCGGAACTCGACCCTCACGCCGACCACATCGCCACGACTCAAGCGCTGTATGAGGCGGTAAACAGAAGCGCACATACGCCCCAGGTGGCGCTGTTCTACGCCAACCACCTGCACGACAACGATCGCTGGCCCATGGGGCTGGCCGGTAAAGGTGTCGCCCTGCCGCCATTCGTTGAAGCACCGTCGGTTGATCAGCTCTGGAGTACGTCGCTCAGTTCGGACGTGCAGCTTGATAAGGCCATGGCGCTGGGGATGCAGCATGACCTACAGGGCCTGCCACCCCTGAAGAAGCGCCTGCGTCGGCAGATTCAACGCTGGCTGGCCGGTCGCGAATGGCCGCTGACGGGAGACGACGAATTCTTCCGCAAGGCCGTGCGCCGGCATGAGGTGTTCTGGGTCCGCCGCTTTCCGCGCCCCTGATGGCTCCAGTCGACACACCGTTTGTTGCACCCTTTGAAGCGCCATTTGAAGCGCTGTTTTAAGCACTAAGGGATTCGAGGCCAACCGGCCAGCCAGCGCTGATCGCTGTGCTAAGATTCCGTCCTTGTCCATTTCTGCCACGGGTTGTTCGATGAAGTTGTCCATGCCGCGTTTTGATCAGGCTCAAGTGTTAGTTGTCGGCGACGTCATGCTCGACCGCTATTGGCACGGTGGCACTTCCAGAATCTCCCCTGAAGCGCCGGTTCCGGTGGTCAAAGTCGACCAGATCGAAGACCGTCCGGGCGGTGCTGCCAACGTGGCGTTGAACATTGCAGCGCTGGGCGCCAAGGCGTCCCTGGTCGGTGTCACCGGCACCGACGAAGCCGCTGACAGCCTGAGCAACAGCCTCAAGGCCGCTGGTGTCACCGCTTGCTTTCAACGCATCGCCCACCAGCCCACCATCGTCAAATTGCGCGTCATGAGCCGGCACCAGCAGCTCCTGCGTATCGACTTCGAAGAACCCTTCGCCACCGACCCCGACGCCCTGAGTCGTGAGGTCGATGCTTTGCTCGACGGCATCAAAGTGCTGGTCCTGTCCGATTACGGCAAAGGTGCACTGAAGAACCATCAAGTCCTGATCAAGGCAGCCCGGGACCGTGGTATCCCCGTGCTGGCCGACCCCAAGGGCAAAGACTTCGCGATCTATCGCGGCGCCAGTCTGATCACCCCCAACCTCAGTGAATTCGAAGCGATCGTTGGCCACTGCGTCGACGAGGCAGAGCTGGTCGCCAAAGGCGCCGCGCTGATGAAGGACCTTGATCTCGGTGCGCTGCTGGTCACCCGTGGCGAACACGGCATGACGCTGTTGCGCCCGGACCAGCCGACGCTGCACCTTCCGGCCCGCGCCCGGGAAGTCTTCGACGTGACCGGCGCCGGCGACACGGTTATTTCCACCCTGGCCGCGGCCATCGCAGCGGGTGAGGAATTGCCTCACGCCGTCGCCCTGGCGAACCTTGCAGCGGGCATCGTCGTAGGCAAGCTTGGTACTGCCGCGATCAGCGCGCCCGAATTGCGTCGCGCCATCCAGCGTGCCGAGGGTTCCGAGCGCGGCGTGCTAACGCTCGATCAGTTGCTGCTTGCCATCGACGACGCCCGTGCCCACAAAGAAACCATCGTCTTCACCAACGGCTGCTTCGACATCCTCCACGCCGGCCATGTCACCTACCTGGAGCAGGCCCGCGCGCAGGGCGATCGTCTGATCGTGGCGGTCAATGACGATGCGTCGGTGAGTCGCCTGAAAGGTCCGGGCCGCCCGATCAACAGCGTTGATCGGCGCATGGCCGTGCTGGCCGGTCTGGGCGCTGTGGATTGGGTCATCAGCTTCCCGGAAGGTACCCCGGAAAACCTTCTGGCCCATGTGCGTCCGGACGTGCTGGTGAAAGGCGGGGACTACTCGGTTGACCAGGTCGTCGGCGCTGACATCGTCGCCTCTTATGGTGGCACCGTGAAAGTGCTGGGACTGGTTGCCAACAGCTCGACGACAGCCATCGTCGACAAGATCCGCAGCCAAGACTGATCCGACGCCCGCAGCGCAGAGTGGCACCCCTTGCCGCTGCCATTTTTGTATTCGCAGTTCGGTATATGAACGTATGAAAGTCATGTTACTGGTGATGGATGAACAGCGCGTCATACTGGACGGTTTGTACGAGACCGTGCGGCAGCATTGCGACGACTGCGTCATCTTTCGCCTGAGCAAGCAACAGCAGCTGAATCTCGGGCCATTTCTCGCCTCGGTCGACTATCAGCGCTACGACCGGGTGGTGATCTTCTCCCGGGTCAAACGGCTTGCTCGCCAGCGCGCGGTGCTCAAATGCATTCCGGGGCTGATTTTTCTTGAGCACGATGCTTATCAGAACTACATGGACGCCAGCAAATACCACGGCATGTATTCACGCTTGTACCGGCAGCTACCGTGGAGTCGCGCACTGGTTTCCGGTGCGGTGGTTGCGCGGCGTATGCGCGGCGAAGGCCTTGATGCGGTGTTCGTGTCCAAGGGGTACGACCAGGAAATGCTGCGCAACCTCGGCCAGCCCCGGGACATTCCGGTGGGCTTTCTGGGCAGCCTGAAAAGCCGCGAATATTCACAACGTAAACAGCTGGTGGAAAACCTTGCGCAGCGCGCCGGCATGCTGGTGACGCGCACGGCCTCTGGCGCCGAATACCTCGAAACCCTCAATCGCATCAGGATTTTCGTCAGTGCCGACATCGGCATGGGCGAGTTCATGATCAAGAACTTCGAAGCCATGGCCTGCGGTTGCGTGCTGCTCGCATGGAGTCAGGGCGAAGAGGACGAGCTGCTGGGTTTCGAAGAGGGGCGCAATGTCATGTTCTATCGCTCCGAAGACGAAGCCGTCGAGAAGATCCGCTTGCTGCAGAGCGATCCCGAGCTTGCCGCGCGCATCGCCAGCGAAGGGCAAAGATTCGCCGAAGAACGCTATGCCTTTGCCCGCGTGGGTCGCGATCTGGCCGATGAAATTCAGCGGCCTATGCGCCCGTGGCAACGTCCATCCGCGCTGATCCGAGCCTGGGTCAAGTTACGCCATGGCATGCAGGTGCCGGCCTGATGACGTTACCGTCGGACCACGACCTTATCGCGCCGAATGAACCCTTTGTATTGCCGGGCGCCGATCAGGACGCGTTCGGCGCGCTTCCCGCTGCACTGCGCCAGTGCCTGGCGAACGCTTCACGGGTCATCCTGATCGCCAACAATCCAGCCATCACCCCAGCCGATTTCGATGCCTTGGGCGTAGGTGCTGACGATGTGGTGGTCAGTTTCAATCTGTGCACCAAGGCCGCTCTGCTGAAGCCAGAAAGCGTCAACCTGTTCGTCCACGGCTTCAATGCGCCGGACCGTTACTTCTTCGGCCTGCCCGCAACCGCTGAGGTGCAAAGGTTCGCTGCCCAGCCCGGCGCGCGCTGTTTCACGCTGTTGGTGGGCTGTGCCGTGCCGCTTTGCCCCTTGCCTGACGTTGCGCTGTACTGGGACCGCATCCCGCTGCCCGCGCTGGCCGAGCATTACCCGGTCGACCGCCCCAACGGCAAACGTTTCGTCGGGCCCTCCACGGGGTTCAACGTGCTGGTGCTGCTCGACTGGCTGCGCGCCCATTCCGGTTACCGCTACAGGCTCATGACCCTGGGCTTTTCCAACGAAGCCGGCAAGCTCTGGGGCGGCCACGCCTGGGACTATGAGCGCGACTGGCTGCTGGGCGCAGACGTCGAAGTGATCGCCCTCAAGTCCCGCAGTTGGTGGCGCAAGCTGCTATTTAGCAAATGAACGAGGCCGTCCGCCGCTAGCGCGCGCATGTACAGGCGCATCGCCATTGATCCCGGAGAGTTTGTCAGTGCTGAACATTGCGGTCGCGTTTTTTGGTATCCCGCGCAACTCGGAAATCTGTTTTCCCTCCATCGAGGAAAACATCCTTGGCCAGTTGCCGAAGGGCAGCAACGTCAAATGCTTTTACCATCTCTACAAGATCGACGAAGTGCACAACCAGCGTTCGGCGGAGAAGGGCGAGCTCAAAGCGCAGAATTACGACGTTTTCCAGCCAATGACAGGGGTTCTCGAATCCACTGAAGGCGTGCTGGATCGCTGGGATTTCGAGCGGGTCAAGACGATGGGCGACACATGGGGGGACGAGCACGTTTCCCTGC
This sequence comes from Pseudomonas sp. GL_135, assembly GCF_057834665.1. NCBI lineage: Bacteria > Pseudomonadati > Pseudomonadota > Gammaproteobacteria > Pseudomonadales > Pseudomonadaceae > Pseudomonas > Pseudomonas sp. GL_135. The sequence continues at coordinate 5,038,554 of NZ_CM174408.1, read as the reverse complement.
GCAACCTGATCTATCAGCTCAATTCCCTGCACACCGTGACGGGCATGATGGAGTCGTTCGATCCAGACTTCGTGGTGTTTGTGCGTCCGGACAATTTCTTCCATTCGCCGTTGCCGGGTTATGTCTTTCATTCGCCTCAAGTCCGGCGGCTGAATGCCTATATCCCGGACTGGCAGTGGTGGGGCGGGCTGAATGACCGCTTCGCCATTTGTGGCCGCGACGTCTACCGGGCCTATGGCAAGCGGATTGAGCGCATCTTCGAATTCTGCGAGGCGACGGGCCGTAAGCTGCACTCGGAGCGATTGCTCAAATACGCGCTACTTAAGGCAGATGCCCGGGTGTGCACGCTGCCGACCACTGCCTCACGAGTGCGCATCACCGGTGCCTTCGCCGAGGAGTCGTTCTCACCGAAGCGCGGGATGGGCAAACGCGAAAACCGCTATTTCCACTTCTTCGCCCGGCTGCGCACCTGGCGTGACAAACGCCTCACCGAGAAGGGCTAAGCAGCGGCTATTTGTGCAGGCCGCTGCGAACCAGTCTGACCAGCCGCCGTGCCTTGATTCGCAGCTTGGTCAGACCTGACTTGGGCTTCTTCTTCGGCGTCAGGCCCTGCTGCACCAGCCAGTCCTGCCAGCGAATTCGCTCCTCGCGCACCACCCAACCTTCTTGCGGAGCGAAGCTTTCGGCCAGATAAAGCCCTCGCGTCCCGGCGGGCGAAAGCTTGTCGTTCTTCAGGGTGTACAGCTCGGGCAGGGGCGAGCCGTTTTCCAGCGGCATCAGGTACAGATCCGGTTTGCTGCGATTGAGGCGCGCCACCAGCTCGTTGTTCTCCAGGCTCTCATCGACGTGGAACAGGCTCAGCGGACGAGCCTCTTTCGGCACCTCCAGGCGCATGTCGTAGATCAACTGCAATGACGCGGTCGGTAAGTGCACGTAGGCGCGGGGACTTTCAATCAGGGTCAGGCTGCCGCAGCGTACCGGGAGCGCCGCGCCGGACAGCGGCGTGAGGCGAAAGGGCATCGCTTCGCGGTAATGCAGTGCTGCCGCGTAGGGGGCTGGCAGCCAGGTTTCATTGAAACGCCCGCCGAGCCAGCCCTGGGGCGTCTCGATCAGGCATTCCTCGGCGACTTCCTGCACTGCCGTGTGCAACGGCAGGTTGAGTTCGTGGGCGGGCACGTAGCCGGAAATCAGCTTGAGCACCACATCGCCACGGTCCTGACGGCGCTGGCGAACCAGCACCCAGTAATCGCGGTTCTGCCAGCGCAGGGTCAGCCGCACCGAGACGCCGAGGTTGGCCAGTTCGGTGGAGAACCGCTCGCTGTTCTCCACGTCGATCTTGCGACGCCGGGCCAAGGTCTGGGTGAAATTCAGCGGCATCCCGATGCTCTGGTAGGTCAGGCTTTCGGGGGTGGCTTCGACGAATAACGGCAGGGTCTTGAAGTTGCTGGGGTTTTTCCGAATCAGGGTTCGCGGCATATCGGCTCCTTCTTGCGTTGGGGTCGGCCGTACGTCTCAGGGCTGACGACGGATCACGGCAGCGGCGGTTGCCACGTTATGGGCCAGATGCAGCGGATTGATGGTGCCGACGATAGCACCGGTGACGCCGGGGTGGTCAAACAGCAACTCGAAACTGGCACGCACAGGGTCGACACCGGGGCTCAGGCAAACGTGCCCGCTGGCCAGCGCTTTTTTGACCAATACCCCTTTGCCGTGTGCAGCAGCGTAGTCGAGGACCGGTTTTTCGCCCTGTTCGTTGAGGTTGTACGTGACCATCGCGCAGTCGCCGCCCTGCAAGGCCTGCAGCCCGCCTTCGACGGTTTTGCCGGAGAAGCCGAATCCGCGAATCTTGCCCTCGCGCTTGAGCGCGTCCAGCGTTTGATAGACGGCGCAATCGTTGAGCACGTGCAGGTCGTTGCCGTCGGAATGCACCAGCACCAGATCGATGAAGTCGGTTTCCAGGCGCCGAAGGCTGCGCTCCACCGACAGGCGCGTGTGGGCGGCGCTGAAATCGTGGCGAGACTGGCCCGCTTCAAATTCTTCGCCGACTTTGCTGACGATCACCCAGTCCTTGCGCTGCCCGCGCAGCAGCGGGCCGAGGCGCTCTTCGCTGCGCCCGTACGCCGGGGCGGTGTCGATCAGGTTGATGCCCAGATCCCGCGCCAACTTCAGCAGCATCTGCGCTTCGGCGTCGTCGGGAATGGTGAAGCCATTGGGGTACTTCACGCCCTGATCGCGGCCCAGCTTCACCGTGCCCAGGCCCAAGGGGGAAACGTTGATGCCGAGGGTGCCAAGCGGCCGATGCAAATCGTGCAGAGTCTTCATGGCAGCAGTTGATCCCAGACAGGAATGGCCAGTGGCGGCTTGGGGAAGTCAGTGTGCGGTGGTTGCGGCGTGGGGTGGATGTCATCCCGGGACAACGACGCCAGCACGCGATCGGCGAAGTCGGGCGCGAGCGCCAGCTTGGTGGGCCAGCCGACCAGTAACCGGCCCTGCTCGTCGACAAAGGCATTGTCCGGACGAACCAGACCGCTTTGCTGAGGCTCGGCGCGGTCCACGCGCAAGGTTGCAAACTGCGCCTGACTGAGGTCGACCCAGGGCAGCAGGTTCGCAAGTTCTTTTTTCGCGGCGGCGATCTGTTCGGCGGGATTGCGGGCAACACCTTCGGCTTCGGCGATGTCGCCGCCCAAGTACCAGACCCACTGGCCGTCGGCCGCCGGGTGGGTCGTGACAGTGATTCGCGGCTTCGGCCCGCCACCCAGGCAATGGGCGTACAGCGGTTTGAGCGTCGGGCCCTTCACCAGCACCATGTGCAGCGGCCGGCGTTGCATGGCCGGCTGGCTCACGTTCAGCGCCTTGAGCAGATCGGCCATGCCTTCGCCGGCACTGAGCACCACTCGCTGGGCGTGGATGTCGCGGCCGTCAACGCACAGGCCGACCAGTTCGCCGTCATGGCGCAGCGGCTCAATGTTCTGACCCGCCAGCAGGCTGTCGCCCGCCAACTCCGCCAGTTTTTTCACCAGGCTGGGGATGTCGATAACCAGCTCGGCCAAACGGTACACCTTGCCTTTGAAGCGCGGATCCTGAAGCGCAGGTGGCAGGTCGCTGCCCTTGACCTGATCAACGCGCCCGCGCACGGCTTTGCTGGCGAAGAAGCTGGTGAGATTGCCGGCGATGGTGCCGGGCGACCACAGGTAGTGAGCTTCGGACAGCAGGCGTACGCCCGACAGGTTCAGCTCGCCTTTACCGGCCAGGGCCTCACGCCAGCGACGAGGCATGTCGGCGATGGCTTCGGACGCACCGGACAGCGCGCCGTGCAACGCGTACTTGGCGCCGCCGTGAATGATCCCCTGGGATTTGAATGTCTGGCCGCCACCGAGGCTGGCCTTTTCCACCACCACCGTCGAAAAGCCCTGATGCCGCAGCCGCGCGTTGAGCCAGAGACCGGCAACGCCCGCGCCGACAATCAGGACGTCAGTGGAAATAGCAGATGACATGGGCACCTCAAATGGCGAAACGAATGCCGGCATTATAGGGGAAGGCACTTTTCCGTAACCCCCTTAATGACCGGCCGTCTTCGAGAACAGCTGGATGACCACGACACCTGCGACGATCAGACCCATGCCGGCGATGGCAGGCAGATCCAGTTTCTGGCCGTAGATAAACAGCGCGGCGATGCTGACCATGACGATGCCCATGCCCGCCCACACGGCGTATGCCACGCCAACCGGGATGGTGCGCACCACCAGCGTGAGCATCCAGAACGCAATGCCGTAACCGACGATCACCAGCAGCAGCGGGATCGGCGTGCTCAGGCCTTTGACGGCTTTCATGGACACGGTGCCGATGACCTCGGCACAGATGGCGATGGCCAGCAGGTAGTACGCAGACATGGTGTCGCTCCTTTTCAATGGCCGTCATTAAAGCGGCTTACCCGGCGTGTAACAACCGAACCCCCATGTGGGGAGTGGTGGTGGCTGGCGGAATGCGCCGGCCAAGATATGTGCGAAGCTCGATGGAAATCTGACAGCAATTGGCTGATAAACTCCGCGCCCATGAATAGAACCCTCTATAGCATCCTGTTTCATCTCGGCCTCCCTTTGATCGCCCTGCGCCTGCGGCTGCGTTCGCGCAAGGCCCCGGCCTACGCGCAACGGGTCGGTGAGCGCTTCGCCATGGGCTTGCCTGCCATGCATCGCGGCGGGATCTGGGTACATGCGGTGTCGGTGGGCGAGAGCATCGCCGCAGCGCCGATGATTCGTGCCTTGCTGGCCCGCTATCCGCAACTGCCGATCATCATCACCTGCATGACGCCGACCGGCTCGGAGCGCATTCAGTCGCTGTTCGCCAACGAGCCGCGCGTCCAGCATTGCTATTTGCCCTACGACTTTCCGTGGGCAGCCGGGCGGTTTCTCGATCACATCCAGCCGAAGATCGGCGTGATCATGGAAACCGAGCTGTGGCCCAATCACATTCACCAGTGTGCGAAACGCGGCATTCCAACGGTGCTGGCGAACGCACGACTGTCGGAGCGTTCCGCTCGTGGCTACGGACGCTTCGCCGGGTTGACTCGGCCAATGCTCGCCGAGATGAGCCTGATTGCCGTGCAGACCGAAACCGAGGCCCAGCGCTTCCGTGATCTGGGCGCTCGGCCCGAGTGCGTCACTGTGACGGGCTCGATCAAGTTTGACCTGACCATTGATCCGCAATTGCTGGAGCGTGCCGCTCAGCAGCGTGAGCAATGGCAGACCTTGCAGCGTCCGGTCTGGATTGCCGCCAGTACCCATGCGGGCGAAGACGAGGTGGTATTGGCGGCCCATCGCACTGTGATGGAGACCCATCCCGATGCGCTGTTGATCCTCGTGCCCCGCCACCCCGAGCGGTTCAATAGCGTGTTTGAGCTGAGCCAGCAGCAAGGATTCGCCAGCGTTCGTCGTTCGACGGCCGAGCCGGTGACGCCGCAAGCCTCGGTTCTGGTGGGCGACACCATGGGCGAGTTGCTATTTCTGTATGCGCTGGCCGACATCGCCTTTGTCGGCGGCAGCCTGGTGCCTAATGGTGGCCATAACCTGCTGGAGCCAGCGGCGCTGGATAAGCCCGTTCTCAGCGGTCCGCACCTGTTCAACTTCCTCGAAATCGCCGCAATGCTGCGTCATGCCGGCGCGCTGAAGGAAGTCAGTGATGCGACCGCACTGGCCGCGACGGTGCGTGACTTGATCGACCATCCCGCGAAAGCAAAGGCGATGGCCGATGCCGGATTGGCCGTGATAAAGGCCAATCAGGGGGCGTTGCAGAGGTTGCTGGATGGGATCGGGCGGTTGTTGGGCTGATTGATGCACCGCCGTCCGCGTTCAATGGATAGGCACGACATTTATAAAAACCGGCAATCCGGCTTTCATCAACTGTGCCGACACCTCCGTGGTGTCTGCCGACAGACCAACTGTGGGACCGACCGGGGTGGCGCTCCACCTTGCTCGGGAAGAGGCAGGTACATCCGCCAAATCTTCAGCGGCTGGAATATCGTCTTCGTGAGCAAGCTCACTCCCACAAGTACGTCATTCACCACGCTACTGCGCGGTTTCAGGGCACAGCTCACTGACTACGAATCAAGCGCAGTAATTCCCCTTTCAATGCATTACATCCTTTCAGTGAATCCGCTCACCGCTCCGTCGGCCGCTCAAAATTCTTCGCCGCTTCTTTCGCCAGATCCGGCGGCAGGAAGTCTTTGTCCGGGTTGTAATCGGCTTTCAGGAAGCGCGACAGATCCTGCAAATCCCCAGGGCTCAGCGTGCCGGCGGCTTGTTTCAGGCGCAGGTTGTCGAGGATGTAGTCGTAACGGGTGTTGTTGTAGTCGCGCACCGACGCGTACAGCTGGCGCTGTGCATCGAGCACGTCGACGATGTTGCGCGTCCCCACCTGATAACCGATCTCCGTCGCTTCCAACGCGCTCTGGTTGGAGATGATCGACTGTTTGCGCGCCTGCACCTGCTCGACATCAGTGTTCACCGCGCGGTGCAGGTTGCGGGTGTTTTCCACCACCTGACGGCGCAGGCCTTCACGTTGCTGCTCGCTTTGACCAAGACGGGCATAAGCTTCGCGGACCTGGGAACTGGTCAGCCCGCCGCTGTAAATCGGGATGTTCACCTGCAGGCCGATGGTGCGTTGCTCGACGCTGCCGTGGAAACTCTGGCCGGTGTAGTTGGGGTTGGTGAAACCCAGCGGATCGTTGTCGCCTTTCTCGTACTGCGCCACCGCATCGACGGTAGGCGCGTGGCCTGCCTTGCGCTGACGCAGGGTTTCTTCCGCGGCGCTGACGGCGTAGTTGCTGGCCAGCAAATTCAGGTTCTGCTGCGTTGCCGTGTCGACCCAGGCTTTCGCGTCGTTGGGTGTGGGCGCGAGCACCGGCAAGGTGTGCACGATGCCTTCGATGGAGTTGTAATCGCGGTTGGTCAGGGTGATCAGCGCCTGAAAGGCGTCATCGACCTGGCGCTTGGCGACGATCCGCGCAGCGCGGGCGGTGTCGTAGCTGGCTTGCGCCTGAAGCACATCGGTCTTGTCCGACAGGCCGACATCGAAGCGTTCATTGGCTTGATCAAGCTGGCGCTTGAAGGCCGCTTCCTCTGCCTTGGTCGAGGCCAGATTGTCCTGTGCGCGGAGCACGGCGAAGTAGTCTTCGGCACTTTGCAGAATCAGGTTCTGCTCGGTGGCCGAGAGCTGCAGAATGGCCTGCTCGTTGACGTCCTTCGCGGCTTTGAGCTGGAACCAGCGGTCAGCGCGGAAGATCGGCTGACTCAACGTCGCGCGATAGACCGTGCCGCTGCGGCTGATAACGGCCGAGGGCTGGTCGATCGATGTGCGGGTGTCATTGATGTCGGCGCCACCGGAGATGTTCGGCAGCAGGCCGGCGCGTGCCTGAGGCACGATTTCCTTCTGCGCGTCGTAGCTGGCGCGGGCTGCCGCCAGGTCGGCGTTATTGTTGACCGCTTCCTGATACACACTGACCAAACCGGTCCTGGTGGGCAGCGGCATGTCTGCTGCCCCGGCCATCGCACTCGAAGCACACGACACGGCAATGGCCAGTGAAAGTTTGCGCAGCATAGACATTCCCTAGTAATTCAAACGGTATGAAGACGGTGACGTTGCGTCCGATCCAGATGGCTTTGGCGACGCGTAGCGAGTGTAGTTCCAGCGGGTAGGGACAACAATCGGGCAAATCAGCCATTTAACGCGCGTTTGAATTTGACGCTTGGCGTTGGGCCTGCGCCGCGACTAGACTGACGCCGTTCTTGTCGGGGTGCCTTGATATGAGGCTGAGATCGGATAATCCGGATCCCGTTGAACCTGATCAGGTTAACGCCTGCGTAGGGAACAAGATTTCTCGTCTCCCGGCGAGTCCTCTTGAGTGTCGTCCGGGGTCGTCTTTGTTCAAAATCTGAACAGTCCGTGCCTCTTCGATTCTCAGCATCCATGCCGTCTCAGGGTGCATCCGTCCGTATTCATCAGGCTCAAGCTCCGACAATTCATTCCGCTGCTGGATGATGTCTGGAGAGCCCGTGATGAGTACAACACTAAAAAACGCCAATCTGAGTGAATCCGCCCAAGTCGATTCGGGGTCGGTTCAACCGTTTACCCGCTCGCAGAAAATCTATGTTCAGGGCTCGCGTCCTGACATCCGTGTGCCCATGCGTGAGATCAGCCTGGACGTCACGCCTACAGGGTTCTCTGGAACAAACAGCGGCGGCGAGTTCAACGCACCGGTCTGCGTGTACGACACCTCCGGCCCGTACACCGACCCGAACGTCATCATCGACGTGCGCAAAGGCCTGGCCGACGTGCGTTCGGCATGGATCGAGTCCCGCGCCGACACCGAACGCCTGCCGGGACTGACCTCGAACTTCGGCCAGCAGCGCTTGGCCGATGCCGAGTTGACCAAGCTGCGTTTTGCCCACGTGCGCAATCCGCGTCGGGCAAAGGCGGGCTCCAACGTCAGCCAGATGCACTACGCGCGTCAGGGCATCATCACGGCCGAGATGGAATACGTCGCCATCCGCGAAAACATGAAGCTGCAGGAAGCCCGCGCCGCCGGTCTGCTCACCCAGCAGCATCCCGGCCAGAGCTTCGGTGCGAGCATTCCGAAAGAGATCACCCCCGAGTTCGTGCGCGAAGAAATCGCCCGTGGCCGCGCAATCATCCCCGCCAACATCAACCACGTTGAGCTTGAACCGATGATCATCGGGCGCAACTTTCTGGTGAAGATCAACGGCAACATCGGCAACAGCGCGCTGGGCTCGTCCATCGAAGAAGAAGTGGCGAAACTGACCTGGGGCATTCGCTGGGGTTCGGACACGGTCATGGACCTGTCCACCGGCAAGCATATTCATGAAACCCGCGAGTGGATCATTCGCAATTCGCCGGTGCCCATCGGCACCGTGCCGATCTATCAGGCGCTGGAAAAGGTCGGTGGCGCCGCCGAAGACCTGACCTGGGAGCTGTTCCGCGACACGCTGATCGAACAGGCGGAGCAGGGGGTCGACTATTTCACCATCCACGCCGGCGTGCTGTTGCGTTACGTGCCGCTGACCGCCAAGCGCGTGACCGGGATCGTCAGCCGCGGCGGTTCGATAATGGCCAAGTGGTGCCTGGCCCATCACCAGGAAAACTTCCTCTACACCCACTTCGACGATATTTGCGAAATCATGAAGGCCTATGACGTCAGCTTCTCCCTCGGCGACGGGCTGCGCCCGGGCTCGATTGCCGACGCCAACGACGAAGCGCAGTTCGGTGAGCTGGAAACCCTCGGCGAGCTGACCAAGATCGCCTGGAAACACGACGTGCAATGCATGATCGAAGGCCCGGGCCACGTGCCGATGCAGTTGATCAAAGAGAACATGGACAAGCAGCTGGAGTGCTGCGACGAGGCGCCGTTCTACACCCTCGGCCCACTGACCACCGACATCGCGCCGGGTTACGACCACATCACGTCGGGCATTGGCGCGGCCATGATCGGTTGGTTTGGCTGCGCGATGCTCTGCTACGTCACGCCCAAGGAACACTTGGGATTGCCGAACAAGGACGACGTCAAGACCGGGATCATTACCTACAAGATCGCCGCCCACGCAGCGGACCTCGCGAAAGGTCATCCCGGTGCCCAGATTCGCGACAACGCCCTGAGCAAGGCACGGTTTGAATTCCGCTGGGAAGACCAGTTCAACCTCGGGCTGGACCCGGACACCGCGCGCGCCTACCACGACGAGACGCTGCCGAAAGACTCGGCCAAGGTCGCGCATTTCTGCTCCATGTGCGGGCCGAAATTCTGCTCGATGAAAATCACCCAGGAAGTGCGCGAATACGCCGCCAACCAGAAGATCAGCGCGGTAGACGTGTCGGTGGACCAAGGCATGCGCGAGCAGGCCGAGCGGTTCAGGCAGGAAGGCAGTCAGCTTTATAAAAAGGTCTGAGCGATAAGCGGCAAGTCACAAGCTGCAAGGAAAAGCAGGCGGCGATCGTTCCCACGCTCTGCGGGGTAATGCCGCCCCTGACGCTCTGCGTCACTTAGGACGCAGAGCGTCCAGGCATGCGTGCTCACGCAGAGCGTGGGTACGATCAACCATAAGTTTCAGCGAGACACAAACGTGAACACACCCGGCACCTATTCACCCGACGCCCCCGTGCCCGCTGCCAAGCGGGTTTTTGGCGGGCGCGATCTTTTCTCTCTGTGGTTTTCCCTCGGCATCGGCCTCATGGTCCTGCAGACCGGCGCGTTACTGGCGCCGGGGCTGGGCATGTCCGGCTCCATGCTGGCGATTCTTCTTGGCACGCTGGTCGGCGTCTTGCTGCTCGCTGCTGTTGGCGTCATTGGCAGCGACACGGGTCTGTCGTCGATGGCGGCGCTCAAGCTTAGCCTCGGCAGCAAGGGCGCAGGCGTTCCGGCGATCCTCAATCTGCTGCAACTGGTGGGCTGGGGCTCGTTCGAAATCATCGTCATGCGCGACGCCGCCAGCCTGTTAGGCGCGGGCGCTTTCTCCGAAGGCAGCCTCTGGGCCAGCCCGATGCTCTGGACAATCGTGTTCGGCGCCCTTGCGACCTTGCTGGCCGTGAGTGGTCCGTTGGCCTTCGTCCGGCAAATCCTGCGCAAATGGGGCATCTGGCTGCTCTTGGCCGCGTGCGCCTGGCTAACGTTCAACTTGTTCAGCAAGGCTGATTTGACGGCGCTGTGGTCACGCGCGGGCGACGGTTCGATGCCATTTGCCGTGGGCTTCGACATTGCCATCGCCATGCCGCTGTCGTGGCTGCCGCTGATTGCTGACTATTCCCGCTTTGGCAAGCGCGCCGCCGGCGTGTTCGGCGGCACCGCGCTGGGCTTCTTGATCGGAAATGTCTGGCTGATGGCCCTTGGCGTGGCGTACACCCTGGCCTTCGCGCCGAGCGGTGAAGCCAATGCGCTGTTGCTGGCGCTCGCGAGTGCGGGAATGGGCATTCCGTTGCTGCTGATCCTGCTGGATGAGTCGGAAAATGCGTTCGCCGACATTCACTCCGCTGCCGTGTCGAGCGGCCTTCTGCTGAAGGCCAGAGTCGAGCACCTGGCGCTGGCCATCGGCATCATCTGCACGCTGATCGCCTGCTTTGCGCCGCTGGCGCAGTACCAGAACTTCCTGCTGATGATCGCTTCGGTGTTCGCGCCGCTGTTCGGCGTGGTGCTGGTGGATCACTTCATCCTGCGCCGCCGCCGCCGCCGTCACGGCATTGCGACTGCGGGCTTGCGCTGGATGACGCTACTGGCCTGGATCGGCGGGATTTTTACCTACCATCTGCTGGCGAACCTGTATCCGGACATCGGTGCAACGCTGCCAGCGCTGGTTGTCGCTGGCGTGTTACAGCTGACATTCAATAAGGCAATCAGCTCCGGCCAGGAAACAGCTCAGGCTTGATGATGCCGTTCAGCTGCGGATACGGGATCTTCAGCTCGATGTGGCCCATGGCGTAAGGGGCGATGGTTGTCACCGGGTACTTGAGAATCACCGCACCGTACGTCAGGGCGATGTTTGAAGTTTGCTTGAATGCCCACATGTTCTGGAACTCGGTGTCCTTGTCCAGCTTGCTGCTGATCAGCCAGGCCTGATGCGCCAGACGGGCCTTGTCCCAGAAGGCAGCTTCCTGACCCGGGACCAGCATGTCGGCCAGTGTCAGTACGCGCTGCTGCTGGCGGGAGTAGTTGATGAACGCGCGACCCGGATTACCCTGGCCGCTGCCGGAATCAACGTAGCTGGACAGTTCGACGACCACGATTCCGTCATGCTGCTCACGTACCTTGGCCTGAAGGTAGCTGCTGTTGCGCGCTGGCGCTCGGCTCAGGTATTGCTCCTGATACGCCTTCAGTGTCGGCGGCACCGGACCATCGCTGTCGCTGCGGGTCAGTTGCAGCAGCGTGCGCTGGACGATCTCGTCAAGCTTCGGCTCGTCGGGGAAATGCACGGTGTCGATGTTCACCAGCGGGCAATCATCGGTGGTGCAGCCGGGCTTGATCAGCTCGGAGGCGTCACGCTGAACGGTCAGCGGACTGCGCAGATTGGGTTGGAACAGGCTTTGGCAGGCGCCCAAAATCAGGGCCACGCAGGCCAGTGAAATGATCTTCAGAAAAGACATGTTGATCCTTGGCATCGGCATAAGGGGGCGTCACGTGGGAGGTAACGGCAACGTCCTTCGACTGTGGGTGGCGCAATCAGTTCGCCATCGGGCGGATTAGAGTGCTTTCCCCGGCAGTCGTCTACCCCGATGACCGGTTTTGCGAATTCAAAGGGCTGCATCCCGCACCACAGCGCGTTAGGATGGGCCCGGACACAGTGCTCAAGCAGTGAGAAATCTATGACGGATAGCAGCAGATCAACACCGACGAAGCACGAAATTACACACCGTGAGACCTGCTTCAAGGGGTTTTACCAGCTCGACCGTCTTCAGTTGCGCCATGAGTTGTTCGCGGGCGGCATGGGCCCGGAAATCAAGCGCGAGCTGTTCGTTCGCCATGATGCGGTGTGCGTGCTGCCCTACGACGCCAAACGCGATGAAGTGGTGCTCATCGAGCAGTTCCGCGTCGGCGTTATCGGCAAGCACGACAACCCATGGCTGATTGAAATGGTCGCCGGCCTGATCGATAAAAAAGAGGAGCCCGAAGAGGTTGCTCACCGCGAGGCACAAGAGGAAGCTGGGCTAACGTTCAACGCCCTTTGGCCGATCACCAAATACTTTCCATCGCCGGGCGGCAGCAACGAGTTCGTGCATCTGTACCTGGGAAAATGCGACAGCGAGGGGGCAGGTGGGTTGCACGGTCTGGTAGAAGAGGCCGAGGACATCCGGGTCTCGGTCTGGTCATTCGACGATGCGATGCAAGCCGTCAAGGACGGGCGCATCGTCAACGCCGCAACTATCATTGCAATGCAGTGGCTGGCGCTCAATCGCGCCGAAGTAAGGGGGCTATGGTCGTGAATCTTCTGCGCGAGCGCTATCGTGTCGACCTCGCCGGGCTGCAAGCCGCCTGCGAGGCGAACTACGCGCGCTTGATGCGTTTGCTGCCCGATATGCGCAATCAACAACGCTCACGACGTGTCGCCGTCACCCAAGGCGACCAGATGCTGGGCGTGCTGGCGGTCGAGGTCATCCTCGATTGCCCCTACACCACCACGCTGCAAGTCCGTCAGGAACACAGCCTGCCCTGGCTGCCAGTGCCCGTGCTCGAAGTGCAGGTCTACCACGACGCGCGCATGGCCGAAGTCATCGGCGCCGAACATGCACGCCGCTTTCAGGGTATCTATCCCTATCCCAATGCCGACATGCACCAGCCCGATGAAAAGGCCCAGCTCAATGTGTTTCTGGGTGAATGGCTGAGCCATTGCCTGGCCTGCGGGCATGAGTTTGAAGCGGTACGCTGATCTAATCCCTTCACCGCTTATGTTGCTGTAGGCAACGTCCGAAGGGCATTTCTGAAAATTCGCTTCTTCACGGCTTTGCCCTTTTCATAATGTTTTCCTGAGGTTAGGTTCTGCCGACTTAACTTTCAGGAAGAAAACATGAGCTATATAGGCGTCCATCTCGAGGTCTGTGGGGTGATCCCCTTCAATTGGGATCATACGTCCTTGGTTGTGGTAAGCGGCGATGGCCCAAATGTCTGCGGCCACGCTTTGATCAAGGTCGGCTTTTACTATTTCCATATTGCAGGGCTAGCGTCCAGACCGTACTTCATGCCGGAGCAGGGTTATAGGCGCTACCTGGATGAATCAGGGAAAACCGAATTATTCAGCCGCCCTGTTTACCTACCCGACCCAGAGGGAGCAGAGCGCAAGTTGAATGAGCTGAGTGTGGATCCGTGGTACTGGTTTGGTATCCCAAACAACTGCGTCAGCTTTGTCGAAGAACTCTTTTCCGCAGGCGGAGCCGATGAGTCAATTCTGAGCAATTGTCCGGTCCGGTGGCGATGAAACTGCGGCAGCTGATTTTTTGGAGCGTTCGGCTGACAGGTAGTTGTGCCGGTGCAATTCTTGGCTTCTACCTTCCTATGTCGCTCATGGTCGCATTCCTTGAAATCGGCTACGAACAAGCGCTCCCATGGTTACTACTGAGCGCGGTAGGTGGTCTGTTTGCAGGAGGCTTTGCTGTGGGCAAACTGCTCAGAGTGCATCGCAAGCGCTGACGCATGCCAGCCGAATGTTCCAAATGGTATACACCACTCATTTCCAGGTTTGCCGCCGCACCGATCTCACACCATAATCCGGCCACATCCGCTCAAGGAGATGGCCATTGTCGAGCCCATCCTCTCATTCCTCATCCGTGCTGGTCGTCCAATTGACCGACAGCCATCTGTTCGCCGAAGCGGACGGCGCGCTGCTGGGCATGCCCACGCGCGCCAGTCTCGATGCGGTTGTTGAACGTGTGCTCGGCGAGCAGCCGGCGATCGATCTGGTGCTGGCGACCGGCGATTTGTCTCAGGACGGCACGGTTGAGTCGTATCAGGCGTTCCGCGACGCGAGTAATCGGCTGAGTGCCCCCACGCGTTGGATTCCGGGGAATCACGACGAGTTGAGGGAGATGGCGATTGCCGCGCAGAACAGCGACTTTCTGGAGCCCGTCGTTGACATCGGGCACTGGCGGATCACGATGCTGGATTCCGCTGTTTCCGGGTCTGTTCCCGGTTATCTGCAAGACGGCCAGCTTCAGCTGCTCGCCCAGGCCTTGAGCGAAGCGCCGGAGCGGCATCATCTGGTGTGTCTGCATCATCACCCGGTGCCTATCGGGGCGGCGTGGATGGAGCCCATCGGTTTGCGCAATCCCGAGGCGCTGTTTGCTGTGCTGGAGCGGTTTCCCCAGGTGCGTGCGGTGCTGTGGGGGCACGTGCATCAGGAATTCGATCAGCTTCGCAACGGCGTGCGGCTAATGGCGTCGCCTTCAACCTGCATTCAGTTCGCGCCGAACAGCGTGGATTTCGGCCTGGATGACCTCGCGCCGGGCTACCGCTGGTTGCGTCTTCACGACGACGGCCGGATCGACACCGGTGTTTCGCGCATCGCCCCTGACCTATTTGACGTCGACATCAATGGCGCGGGCTATTGAAAGACATTTCCTTAATGCGCAGCGATTCATCAACAGGCGAGTCTTCGCGCAGTTGACCCTGTAAACTGCGTGGCTTTGCCCTGATGAGCGCCGACAGGCCAGCCCGTCCGGGATGTATCGATTGCCGTTTGGGAGGCAACTGCGTGAACCAGGATCAATCGACGCTTCTTTATATTCACGGCCTGAACAGCTCGGCCCAGTCGCAGAAAGCCACGCAGCTGACGACGCTGATGGCGCGTCTGGGTCTGAGCGAATACTTGCGCGTGCCCGAGCTTCATCACCATCCGCGTCAGGCGCTGGTTCAACTGGAGGCCGCGATCGAGGAGCTCGGTCGGCCGCTGCTGGTAGGCAGCTCGCTCGGCGGCTACTATGCGACTCACCTGGCTGAGCGCCACGGCCTCAAGGCTGTGCTGATCAACCCGGCGGTCAATCCGCATCAGCTCTTCGATGGTTTTCTCGGCACCCAACAAAACCTTTATACCGGCGAGAGCTGGGAGCTCACGCACGACCACGTGACGGCTCTGGCCGAGCTGGAAGTGCCTGCTCCACAGGATCCGCAGCGGATTCAGGTGTGGCTGCAAACGGGCGACGAGACGCTGGATTACCGCCGTGCCCAGAGCTTCTATCGGGCCTGTGCATTGCGCATCGAAGCGGGTGGCGATCACGGGTTTCAGGGTTTCGCTGCAAAGATGCCAGCGCTGTTGAGCTTCGCCGGGTTCGCGCCCGCATTGCTCCAGGGCGTCGACCTGACCAGGCTCTGACCCGGGCCATTGCTGCAATAGATCTGTAGAACATTCTTGTAGAACACCCTTTTAGAACATTGACACTCCGAAATTTCATGAACGACTTGATGACGAGACCCCATGGCCAATCCCAGCGCTAGCTCTTATAACGCAGACGCCATCGAAGTCCTCTCGGGCCTCGACCCGGTCCGCAAACGGCCGGGCATGTACACCGACACCTCACGGCCCAACCACTTGGCGCAGGAAGTCATCGACAACAGCGTCGACGAAGCGCTGGCAGGCCACGCTCGCTCCGTGCAGGTCATTCTGCATGCCGACAATTCGCTGGAAGTCTCCGACGACGGCCGCGGCATGCCCGTGGACATCCACCCGGAAGAGGGCGTATCGGGCGTCGAGCTGATCCTCACCAAGCTCCACGCCGGCGGCAAGTTCTCCAACAAGAACTACCAGTTCTCCGGCGGCCTTCACGGCGTCGGGATTTCCGTGGTCAACGCGCTCTCGACCCAGGTACGGGTACGGGTCAAACGCGATGGCAATGAATATGAGATGACTTTTGCCGACGGCTACAAGGCCAGCGAACTGGCGGTGATTGGCACCGTCGGCAAGCGCAATACCGGCACCAGCGTGTACTTCGCGCCGGACCCCAAATACTTCGACACCCCGAAATTCTCGGTCAGCCGCCTCAAGCACGTGCTCAAGGCCAAGGCCGTGCTGTGCCCGGGTTTGCTGGTCAGTTTCGAGGACAAAGGCACCGGCGAAAAAGTCGAGTGGCATTACGAAGACGGCCTGCGCTCGTACCTGCAGGATTCGGTGTCTGACTTTCTGCGCCTGCCCGATGAGCCGTTCTGTGGCGTATTCGCAGGCAACAAAGAGGCCGTCGACTGGGCGCTGCTGTGGTTGCCTGAGGGCGGCGACAGCGTTCAGGAAAGCTACGTCAACCTGATCCCGACCGCCCAGGGCGGCACCCACGTCAATGGGCTGCGTCAGGGCCTGCTGGACGCGATGCGTGACTTCTGCGAGTTCCGTAACTTGCTGCCGCGCGGCGTGAAGCTGGCGCCCGAAGACGTCTGGGAGCGCATCGCTTTCGTGCTGTCGATGAAGATGCAAGAGCCACAGTTCTCCGGCCAGACCAAAGAGCGGCTGTCGTCCCGTGAGGCGGCAGCGTTCGTCTCCGGTGTGGTCAAGGATGCCTTCAGCCTGTGGCTCAACGCGCACCCGGAAATGGGCATGCAACTGGCCGAACTGGCGATCAGCAACGCCGGCCGTCGTCTCAAGGCCAGCAAGAAGGTTGAGCGCAAACGCATCACGTCAGGTCCGGCACTGCCGGGCAAACTGGCGGATTGCGCGGGTCAGGACCCGATGCGCTCCGAACTGTTTCTGGTCGAGGGTGACTCTGCAGGCGGCTCCGCCAAGCAGGCTCGGGACAAGGAATTTCAAGCGATCCTCCCGTTGCGCGGGAAGATCCTGAACACTTGGGAAGTCGACGGCGGCGAAGTGCTCGCCAGCCAGGAAGTGCACAACATCGCCGTGGCGATCGGGGTTGATCCGGGCGCCGCGGACATGAGCCAGCTGCGCTACGGCAAAATCTGCATCCTCGCCGACGCCGACTCCGACGGCCTGCACATCGCGACGCTGCTGTGCGCCTTGTTCGTCCAGCATTTCCGCCCGCTGGTGGATGCGGGTCACGTCTATGTCGCCATGCCGCCGCTGTACCGCATCGACCTGGGCAAGGACATTTATTACGCCCTGGACGAAGCCGAGCGCGACGGCATCCTCGACCGGCTCGTGGCCGAGAAGAAACGCGGCAAGCCCCAAGTCACCCGATTCAAAGGTCTGGGTGAGATGAACCCGCCGCAGTTGCGCGAAACCACCATGGACCCGAACACCCGTCGCCTGGTGCAGTTGACCCTGGATGACTTCGCAGCCACATCGGAAATGATGGACATGCTGCTGGCCAAGAAACGCGCAGGCGACCGCAAGAGCTGGCTCGAATCCAAGGGCAATCTGGCCGAGGTGCTGGTCTGATGCGGGGTTGGTTTGCAGCGCTGTTGTTGATCGCCACGCCTGCTTTCGCTGCGCCGTTGCCCGAGCTCAAGCTGCTGTCGGAGCACCCGGTCGACGACATGATCGGCGGCAACCTGTCCGGGCTCGCGTCCTGCAATGGCGTGCTGTGGACCGTTTCGGATCGCGACGACACGCTGCTCTATAGCCTCGACACCTCGGCAACGGTCTGGAAAGCCAAGGCGCAGACGCTGCAAATCCCGCCGATCCCGGACAGCGGCCTTTCCGCGACCCTGCGCAACATGGCCAAGGCCTCGGCGCTGATCCGGGGCGGCGATCTGGATTTCGAAGGCGTGAGTTGCGACGCGGCGGGCAACCGTTACATCGTCAGCGAAGCCTATGCCGCCGTCCTGAAAGTGCCGGTTGAAGGCGCGCCGGTCTGGCTGGACCTGCCCAGAAAAGTCATTGAGGAAGCGCAGTCGGCCGGGATGTTGCAGCATTTCAACGCCATCTTCGAAGGCATCGCGGTCAATCCGGGAGGCGATCAACTATGGCTCGCCGCCGAGCGTGACAAGCGTGGCCTGTTGACCGCCAGGCTCGGCAAGGACGGCTGGGCCTGTGACGCCAGCTGCATTCTGCGGGTCGAGTCCGGCAATGATATTTTGCCGCCCGAGTTGGGTGGCAAACCCGTCTCCAAGGACTTTGCCGACATCTCGCTGTACAAGGGCAAGCTGTACACCCTGGAGCGCGCGGCTTACCGAATCTGCCGCCGCACGCTGGCGACCGGTCAGCTGGAAGCCTGCTGGTCGTTCGCCAAAGAGGCACTTCAGCCCAACCGACTGTATGACCAGAAATACGGCCTGACCGAAGCGCTGATCGTCGACGAAAAAGGCGCATGGGTGGGCACGGACAACAACTTCGGTGTCCGCGCCGATGGCGAAAAACGTCCCGTCGTCTGGCGGTTTGCCCCGCCCGAGGGTGGCTGGAGCGGCAAGCCTTGACCCAGGGCCCCCCCGGCAAACGCGCCGGGCGGCTGATGCTGATCATCGCCTGGGCGGCGGCGCTGTTTCTGGCGACGCGGTTTTTTGGCGAGTGGGAGCAGCGTCAGGAAAATCCGAATACCATCGTCGCCTCCGAACACGGAGACGGTTACGTCGAGGTGAAACTGGCGAGCAATCGTGACGGACATTTCGTCATGACCGGGCAGATCAATACCCGCCCTGTGCAGTTTATGCTCGACACCGGTGCGACCAATGTCGCCGTGCCGGAGAGCGTCGCGCAGACGCTGCGCCTTGAGCGGGGCGAGCGCGTTCAGGTGAGCACGGCCAACGGACGCACCGATGCATTCCGGACCACCCTGCAACGGTTGCAGATTGGCGACATCGTTCTGAACAACGTGCGCGCCCTGGTGGTGCCCGGTCTGGACGGTGAACAGGTGCTGCTGGGCATGAGCGCCGTGAAACAACTCGAATTCACACAGCGCGGCGGCACATTGCTGCTGCGCCAGACGACAAAATGATGAGGCCCGCATGAGCGACTCCCTTGACCTCAGCCTGGATGGCGTAGAACGCCGATCGCTGGCTGACTTCACCGAACAGGCCTATCTCAACTATTCCATGTACGTGATCATGGACCGGGCATTGCCGCATATCGGTGATGGCCTGAAGCCCGTGCAGCGACGCATTGTCTACGCGATGAGCGAGCTGGGCCTGGACGCCGATGCCAAGCACAAGAAATCGGCGCGTACCGTCGGTGACGTGCTCGGCAAGTTCCACCCCCACGGCGACTCGGCCTGCTACGAAGCGATGGTGCTGATGGCGCAACCCTTCAGCTATCGCTACACACTGGTCGACGGCCAGGGCAACTGGGGTGCCCCGGACGATCCCAAGTCATTCGCGGCCATGCGCTACACCGAGGCGCGACTGTCACGTTACTCCGAAGTACTGCTTTCCGAGCTGGGACAGGGCACCGCGGACTGGGTGCCGAACTTCGACGGCACGCTGGACGAGCCTGCTGTTTTGCCGGCGCGCCTGCCGAACATCCTGCTCAACGGCACTACCGGCATCGCTGTCGGCATGGCCACCGACGTACCGCCGCACAACCTGCGGGAGGTCGCTACAGCCTGCGTGCGTTTGCTCGATGAGCCCAAAGCAACGGTCGAACAGCTCTGTGAGCACATTCAAGGCCCGGACTACCCGACCGAAGCGGAAATCATCACGCCCCGCGCCGACCTGCTGAAAATGTACGAAACCGGCAAGGGCTCGGTGCGTATGCGCGCCGTGTACCACATCGAAGACGGCGACATCATCGTCACCGCGCTGCCGCATCAGGTGTCCGGTGCCAAGGTGCTGGAGCAGATCGCGGCGATGATGCAGGCCAAGCCGTCCAAAGCGCCGCAGATCGCTGACCTGCGTGACGAATCCGACCACGAAAACCCGTGCCGGATCGTGATCATCCCGGGTGCCCGCAAGCATTTCGACCACGATGCGCTGATGCAGCACCTGTTCGCCAGCACTGAGCTGGAGTCGAGCTACAGGGTCAACATCAACATCATTGGCCTGGACGGCAAGCCGCAGCTGAAAAACCTGCGCGCATTGCTGGTCGAGTGGCTGGCGTTCCGGGTGCAGACCGTGCGTCGTCGCCTGCAATTCCGCCTCGACAAGGTTGAGCGTCGCTTGCACCTGTTGGACGGTTTGTTGATCGCTTACCTCAACCTGGATGAAGTGATCCACATCATCCGCACCGAAGAGCACCCGAAAGCCGCGCTGATCGCTCGTTTCGCCCTGAGCGAAATCCAGGCTGACTACATTCTCGACACCCGTTTGCGTCAGTTGGCGCGACTGGAAGAAATGAAGCTGCGTGCCGAGCAGGATGAATTGCTCAAGGAACAAGCCAAGCTGCAAGCCCTGCTGGGCAGCGAGGCCAAGCTGAAGAAACTGGTACGCACCGAGCTGATCAAGGATGCCGAAACCTATGGCGACGACCGCCGTTCGCCTATCGTCGAGCGCGCCGAAGCCAAAGCCCTGACCGAACACGATCTGCTGCCGAACGAGAAAGTGACGGTCGTGCTATCGGAAAAAGGCTGGGTTCGTTCCGCCAAAGGTCATGAAATCGATGCCACCGGGCTCTCTTATAAGGCCGGGGATGGCTTCAAGGCCCTGGCGCCGGGTCGTTCCAACCAGTTTGCGGTGTTTATCGACTCCACCGGTCGCAGTTATTCGGTGCCGTCGCACACCTTGCCATCGGCCCGTGGCCAAGGCGAACCACTGACCGGTCGTCTGACGCCGCCGCCCGGTGCGACATTCGAATGCGTGCTGTTGCCCGAAGATGACGCGCTGTACGTGGTTGCGTCCGATGCCGGCTACGGTTTCGTGGTCAAGGGTGAAGACCTGCAGGCTAAGAACAAAGCAGGCAAGGCGTTGTTGAGCCTGCCGGCCGGGGCCAAGGTGATCCTGCCGCGTCCGGTGCCGGATCGTGAACACAACTGGCTCGCCGCCGTGACCACCGAAGGCCGTTTGCTGGTGTTCAAAATCAGCGATCTTCCGCAGTTGGGCAAGGGCAAAGGCAACAAGATCATTGGCATTCCGGGCGAGCGCGTTGCCAGTCGAGAAGAGTACGTGACCGACCTGGCCGTTGTTCCTGACGGTGCCACGCTGGTGCTGCAGGCCGGCAAACGCAACCTGTCGCTCAAACCCGACGACCTGGAGCATTACAAAGGCGAACGCGGACGACGGGGCAACAAACTTCCGCGTGGATTCCAGCGCGTCGATGCACTGTTGGTGGAAACCGCAGGCTAAAGCGGTTGGTTTGGCGGTCGCTCTTCGTTTCGTCACGAGAGCGACGCAGAATCGCTGGAGTCAACGCGCATATTCACGGATGATATGACGTCCTCCGGCGCCGCCATGGCGGAATGCCTTCATGTTTTCAAAGTATTTAGCAGCGTGGACGCGTTACACGGCGTCCACTTGGACGGGATGATGAATTTTCTACGTGTTCCCTGTGTTCTGTTGTTGACCGGCGTTCTGGGTTTGGCCGGGTGCAGCGTTCATCAGCCCACGTCGCTCTATCAACTGGACAGCGGCGATCCTGGGCAACCGAAACACAGCGGCGGGGTCGCCGTTGTGCTGGGGCCTGTGACAGTTGCCGACTATCTGCAACGTGAAACATTATTGCAGCGCCAACCCGATGGCAGCCTCAAGGCATCCACCGATGGTCGCTGGGCTGGCAGCCTGTCTGCTGACATCGATCAACTGCTTCTGCGCCAACTGGCCTGGAAACTCGACAGTCAACGTGTGGTCATGGCCCCCGCAGCGGCCAGCTTCACGCCGGATGCCCAGGTGGTGCTATCCATCACTCGTCTGGATTCGGGCGAGAAGCAGCCAGCGGTACTGGATGCACAGTGGCGTTTGCTCGACCGGCGCGGAAACGTTCGCGACAGCAAGCTGATCCATCTGGAAGAACCGCACGCAGGCTCTTCAGCTGCACAGGTCAGGGCGCAAGGGATTTTGCTGCAGCGCCTGGCGGACAAGCTGAGCGTGGCCGTCAAGCCAATCGCCAATCAACCCTGGGTGGCGGATGTGCCTAAAAAGGCCACAGCGCCGGCGAAAACCCGCACCGATCAGGACAAGCCCAAGATCCCGATGGCATCACCGATCCGCACCGATCTTGAAGTGTTCCGCTTCTAAGATTGGCCCACAAAAAAGCCCGCAGCAATGCGGGCTTTTTTGTGGGTGACGCTTAGGCCTTGCGCGCCTCGTGCATGCGCGCCAGTTGGCGTTCCAGCATCGATGGGTACGGCTCCATCAGACGCTCGACACAGCTTGCACCTTCCGGGCTTGCAATCGGGCGGATGCGGGCGCGCTGGCGGATGGTCGGGTCTTCGCTGATCTTGCGCTCCACCAACAGCAGATTGCGGCTGTGCTGCGACAGTGCCAGGGCGTCCTGCGCGGTTTCAGTCAGCAGCAGATCGATCTGGTTCATGCCGTGCAAGCCTTCGCCCAGCGTCAGGCCCAGCTGCAATTGCAGGGTAATGCCACTGTCAGCGACTTCGATCTGCAACGCGTGGCTCAATGCGCGCAGCAACTCGCCGCAGCAGATCGCATTGGTCAGGTAGTCATCGCCGCTGTCCTGAGTGCTGAAAACCATCAGTGAACTGCCATCGTTCAAGGTGTGCAGCTCGCTGTCATAAAGAGACGCGGCCTGATCAATGCAGTCACGATAGCGCTCGAGCAGCTCGGTCAGGCGTGTGCGCGGCAGACGGCGCAGTTGCTCCTGCGAACCCAGCTGCACGGCCAGCACGGCGCTGTACTGCGGCTGCGATGGAACGACCGGAAGGATCGGACGCGGTGCGGGTTTTGGTGCGGCAGGGGAGTGGTCGCGAAGGTCCGCAAACGGATCCTCTTCGTCTTCCTCATCTTCCTCGGCGGCGATGCGTCGTGCCGGGATCACCGTGGCGCGCGGCTTTGGCACGTCATCGAAGTCAGGGTCGCTCAGGTCACTGCTGTCGAACTCCGGCGAAGCGTCTTCCTCGTCCTCGACCTGTGCAGGCTCGGGAATGGGCGCCGGTTCCGGTTCTGGCGGCGCGTAGGAAGTCTTCAACTGACGCGCCAGATCGCCGATCTCGTCCTGACGATCAGTGGCCGGCGTGTACGGATCTATGTAGCGCAGCCACATGCGCAGCTGCAGCATCGGCGTGGAGATATGACGCCCAAGGCGCAGACTCAAGGCGAGTGCCAGTGCCAGCAGGATACCGGCAAGAATCGCCATGCTCTGCAAGCTGATGGTCAGCGGCTGTTGGAACTGGGCCATGTCCAGGCTGATACGCAGCGTGCCGGCGACCACATCCTGGAAGGTGATCTTGATCTCGTAGAGACCTTCCGCCTCACCCAGCAAGCCATTCTTCGGACGCTGACCGGCTTCGGCAAGAATGCGGTTGTCGGGGCTATAAATAGCCGCGTGGGCCACCAGCGGATTCTTCACCAGATTGCCCAGCAGCACATTGAGGCTGAGGATGTCGTTGGACACCAGCAATTCGGTGGCGGACGTGGCGGTCTGCGTGGTCAGGGCTTGCCCCAATGCGTCGGCCTGTTCGTGCATGGCTTGCTTGAATTGCAAACCCATGACGCAGGCGTAGATCACCAGAGCCAGCGCGACGAGGATCACGTTATGGCTGGCGATGCGCAAAGCAATCGGTACACGTCGATGACGCAATGCCCGGAAGATCAGCAAGAAGAAATTATCGGTTTTTACTGGCGTGGGCCGGTTCACTGAGCACGGCTCTCGTGGTGAAGTTGGGGCGCAGTATAGCGAGCGACCCTGTGGCGGCAAAGCGCTGGCTGTGCCCGGCGGTCACTGAAAGTGCGTAGAATGCGGTTTTTTTCCACTGCGGGGGTGCGCCTTGCGCGAAATCGTCCTGATAAACATCACCGGTGAAGACCGTCCGGGTCTCACTGCGGCCATCACCGGTGTGCTGGCCCAAGGCGGCGTGAACATTCTCGACATCGGTCAGGCGGTGATTCACGACGCGCTGTCATTCGGCCTTCTGGTCGATATCCCCGACACCGAAGCAGGCGCGGCAGTGCGCCAGAACGTCCAAGCGACAGTCGACCAACTGGGACAGCAAGTGCGCTTTACCCACGTGTCAGAAGCTGATTATCAGCACTGGGTCGACGGCCAGGGCAAGGCGCGGCATATCGTAACGCTGCTGACCCGCAAGGTCACCGCCGAGCAACTGCAGACGGTCAGCGCGATCACTGCCAAGTATGGCTTGAACATCGACCGCATCGACCGTCTTTCCGGGCGTATGCCGCTCGACATGCCCACCGAGAAGAGCAAGGGTTGCATCGAGTTTTCCGTGCGCGGCGAGCCAGTCGATCCTCAGCAGATGCAGGCCGAATTCCTCCATGTTGCCCAGGAGCTGAACGTCGATATCGCGTTCCAGCAGGATTCACTGTTCCGCCGCAACCGTCGTCTGGCGGTGTTCGACATGGATTCGACGCTGATCGAAGCCGAGGTCATCGACGAACTGGCCAAAGCCCACGGCGTCGGTGAGCGCGTATCGGAAATCACCGAGCGCGCCATGCGTGGCGAACTGGATTTCCGCGCCAGTTTCAAAGAGCGACTGGCGCTGCTCAAAGGCCTGGATGTGAAGGTGCTGGACGAGATCGGCGCATCGTTGCGTTTGACGGAAGGCGCTGAAACGCTGTTCGCCGAACTCAAGCGGCTGGGTTACAAGACCGCGATCCTGTCGGGCGGTTTTACGTACTTCGCTCGCCAGCTGCAGGCCAAACTGGGCATCGACTACATCTTCGCCAACGAGCTGGAGGTGGTAGACGGCAAGTGCACGGGTAACGCGATCGAGCCGATTGTCGACGCCCAGCGCAAGGCCGATCTGTTACGCGAGCTCGCCGGCAAGGAAGGGTTGAGTCTGGAGCAGACGATCGCAGTGGGCGATGGCGCCAATGACTTGCCGATGCTCGCGATAGCCGGACTGGGTGTGGCGTTTCGTGCCAAGCCGCTGGTCAAGCAGTCGGCGAAGCAGGCCATCTCCACGTTGGGTCTGGATGGCGTGCTGTATTTGCTGGGATTCCGCGACCGGGAAGGGCGCAGCGCTTAAAAGCGTGGACGTTGAGGCATCTGCAAGGGATGCCTCGATGGCTTACAGCACCGTCCACAGCGAGTCGAATTCCTGCTCAGGGCCCCCGCCGTCTGGCGCGGCGGCCTTTTTCGGCCCCTCAAGAATCTGATACTCAAACTGGTTGTAGCTGCCCGTCGTCGCACGGCGATTGCTCAGGCTCGCGCGTCGCTGTTCGCCACTGGTATTGATCAGCACCTTTGAGCCATCCTCGAACGGCAGCCTGGGTGCGATCACCGTTGCGGGTACATCGATGGCGCGAACTTCCGGCAACAGCAGCGCGCGCAAAAACTGACTGCTCTGCTCAGCGCGTGTCAGCTGCATGCCGCAGGCCTGGGCGAAGGGCGCGATCAGTTCAACGCCCATCTGCATGCCACCGCCACGGACCTGCCGCACCCAGCGCACCACTGCGATGCTCCAGCCGTGGCCATGGTCCTGAATGCCGATCATCTCACCGGCCTGAAGTTGGTCAGGTACTTCTTTCGGCCAGGCGAGACAGTAGCCGCCAGGGCTGTGATTGACGATATGCAGGGCGTACGTCGGGAAACTCTTTTGCCCGTCGGACGCTGCATTGCCTTCAGCGTCATCGCGTTTGTATTCGATTTCCTCGAACGGCAGCATGGTGTTCGATGTGCCATCGCGTTGCGCGTCCGCTGTTTGCGCCCATGGATCGTGCTTCGCCGGTTTGAGGGGCTGCAGCGTGTATTCAGCCACTCGGGACAGGGTCGACATTTGCAGCAGGTCGCTGAAGGACTGCTGGCCGCCGACGTAATAGTGCAAAGCGCTCATGCCCACGCAAACGGTCACGGTCCCTTGCCCTGGCGTGCGCTGAAACGCGCGTTCCGACACATCGCCCCAAGCGGCCGCGAGGTGTTGCAGGACGTCGATGGACAACCCTGCCGGGACTTTCAGCGCAAACTTGGGGCGCTCTTCGACGGCTGTTTCGGTGTAGCGCTCCAGTGCAGCCGACAGAGGGCGGGGGTCGATGCCGAGCAAATTCGGGCGCTGATTGTCGTCGTACAGTGCGGCGTAGCGCGGCGCCGTGTCCGTGCCTGGCGACACCGCGTACAGGCTGTCGCTGGTCAGCGGCTGCTGCAGCGTGACCATCGCGCTCCACGCATCCAGCGCCTCGGCCAGCTTGCCGATGTTGTGCTGGCGCATCTGATTGCAGCGCGAACAGCCCATCAGCAGCGCAACCGTGTACGTCTGTTCCACGCTCATCGCCTGGGTGTTGTGGGCGAGGCTGTCGGCAACCGGCACGTTCTGCAATTGATGCTGGCGGGCGATCTGGTAGATCTGATGCATCTCCAGCCACAGGCCGTCCTGCACCGGGCAGTAAAGCTGGTTGGCGCGGATAAGCGGGCCGTTCAGGCAGCTGAGTGCGCGCTGAAGGGCAGTGGTCAGCAAGCTGATGCGATCCTTGGTGAGCTTTACGGCGACTCGCGCGATGATCTGTTTGTAGCCAATGGCAAGGTGGTTCTGCAGGGCCTGGCACAGGTTGGCGACCTTGCGCGGACGCTCTTCGAGAACGACCGACTGGTTCAGGAAGTGACGCTCCAAGTGCTTGCACACGAAAAAGACTTCCGGGCGAAGCAGTTCAAGGAGCTGCATGCGGTTGTCGCTGGGGGTGAGCAACTGGTTCAGCTCGCCGAGCCCTTGATAGAGCTGGCGTGCCATTTCACCGAGATTGGCCTTGGGCAGCGTGGCGATCCAGCGCTTCATGTCTTTTGGCGTCGCGTCACAGAACGACAGGCTCGACTGCGTCGGCACAGGTGCGCGCAACAACAGTGGGAGGCTTAAATAACTCATGTGACAGGCAAACTCCAACAAACACAGGCCTGAACGGCGGCGTCGAACTCTAGGTCAAGGACCCTCGCCGAGCGAAAAAAGCACGTTTACGTCCACTGAAAGCGAAGTTTCCTACAGCACTGACAGGGGACTCTAGCAGCATCCTGCAACTGTCGCAGTCTGGGACGGTGTACTCCGGCCAGACGCAGCATCCTGAGTGAGGCGTGATAACGCGACTGTCGATGACAGTTCGCGCCAGAAAAACAGCATCACGCCCCTCAGGTATGAGTTAAGGCAAGAATCAGGCCTGCAATGGCAGCGCGAGGCCCTGACCCATCTGAACGGGCGAACCGGCGGCCAGCAGTTCGGACCATTTCACCTGGTTTGGTCCGAACAGCACGATGGCCGTGGAGCCCAGTTTGAAGCGACCCAGCTCGGCGCCTTTGTCCAGGTGGATGGGTGCGCGCGCTGCTTCGTCGTAGCGGAAAGTCTTGAGCTCGCGCTTGTACGGCGTGACCAGGCCCGCCCACACGGTTTCGATCGAGGCAACGATCATGGCGCCGACCAGCACGACGGCCATAGGACCGCGCTCGGTGTCGAACAGGCACACGACGCGTTCGTTACGGGCGAACAGCTCCGGCACGTTTTCCGCCGTGGTCTGGTTCACCGAGAACAAACGGCCCGGTACGTACACCATTTCGCGCAGGGTGCCGGCGAGCGGCATGTGGACGCGGTGATAATCCTTTGGCGACAGGTAAACCGTCGCGAACTCGCCACCCATGAACGGCGCGGACAGACGCGCATCGCCGCCCAGCAGCTCCAGCACGCTGTAGCTGTGGCCTTTAGCCTGGAAAATTCGGCCGTGTTCGATCGGGCCCAGCTGGCTGACCGCACCGTCCGCAGGGCAGAGGATCGCGCCCGGTGTCGCGTCCAGGGGGCGAGCGCCCGGCTTGAGGGCACGGGTGAAGAAGTCATTGAAGTGCTGATATCCCGTGATGTCCTCGACCTGAGCTTGGGACATGTCGACCTGATAGCGGCGCGCAAACCATTGGGTAAACGTGTTTTTGAACCAGCGAACGCGGCATTCGGCCACGCAGCCCGCCAGTTGCGACAGCAAATGATGGGGAAGCAGATACTGGAAAAGGATAAATAGACGCTGTTTCATCAAAATTCCTAAAACGTTTGAAAAAGGGAATACGGATCGACGCGACGTGGGCGCCGATTTTATTTTTCGACCGGGGTGTCCGGATGGTTGCCCCACTCGCCCCACGAGCCTGCATAGCCCTTGACCCTCGGGTAACCCAGCGCCTTGGCCACCAGATAGGTGAAGCCCGAGCGATGATGGGTCTGGCAGTGGGTAATGATTTCTTTCTCCGGGGTAATGCCCAGGTTTTCAAGGATCTGCGGCATGTCCTTGCGGATGCGCAGGTTGCGCGCCTGATCCATGCCGGCGGTCCATTCGAAGTTCACGGCACCGGGAATGTGGCCTCCCTTCGCAGCGACGACTTTTTCGCCTGAGTACTCCGTAGGCGCTCGCGCATCCCAGATCGCCAGGTCAGCGGCGCCCAGGCGGCTTTGCAGGTATTCGCGTGTAGCGGTGGGCTCATCGTGCAAGGTCAGCGAAACCGGACCGCCGACGGCTTTTGGCACCTCTGTCGACAGTGGCAGGCCCTCGGCTTGCCAGGCGAGCAGGCCGCCGTCGATATAGTGATACTTTTTGTGTCCGATGACGTCCAGCAGCCAGATGAACCGGCCGGCCCAGCCACCGCCTTCGTCGTCGTAGACCACGTACACAGCGTCGGGATTGTGCCCCAGTTCGCCGAACAGCGCTTCGAGCTGCGTGTGCGAGGGCAGCAGCCCCGGCGCAGGCGGCAGGCCCAATTGCGTACGTTTCGGATCGACGAATCGCGCGCCGGGAATGTGGCCGGCCTCATAGCGGGCCGGGCTGGTCAGGTCGACCAGGATAAGCTCTGGCGCGCTGAGGCGTGCTTGCAGGTCTGCGGGCTCGATGACCAGCGGCAAGCTTGAAAAGGCAGACATCTAGCGTCTCCGGATCGCGAAAAGGTTGCGAATTGTAGCTCAGCCGTCAGCCATTGCGATGGCTAAAGGTGGTGAGTGCTTTCTCGATGCACTGGCCGGTTTTGCCGAAAGCCTGGACGGAAACTTCGGAAAACGGTCCGCCGCCCTGATCGGCCATCACCATCATCACCACGCGTCCATTACTGGTGAGCGAGCGGATCAACAGATTTTCGCCGCTGAACAAATTGCGCAGTTGCGCCGGGAGCAACGCAGAAAACTGGGCGTTGTTGGCCGGCGTCACGCGCAACTGCGTTGGCTGGGCTAACAGACGTTGCAACACAGTGCTGTCCTTGTAGGGGACCAGCAGCGCAGCGGCCGACTTGTCTACACCCGCGATCTGATGCACACGCAGGCTGTCGGTCTTGCGATCGGTCATCAACAGCACCACCCGCTGCATGCCTGCCGCCACCAGCGCATCCCGGGCGCAGGTGGTCAGGTGCATCGCGTTGATGAAAATGCCGGGTTCTTTCAGCAGATCGGCGCAGTGCTTGCGCCACAGCTGCAAGGCATCGGGCGATGGCGGCGGGGCGGGCAACAGGCCTTTATGAACCCGACGGCTATTCCACGGCCAGAGCAACGCCTGCGCCGGGTGCCAGATATCCGGGCCGGAATGCTGGCGAGCGCTGGCCGCCGCGTTCTGATGAACCTGCTGCTGAAGCTCGTCGAGTGGCTGCTGCAGGTACAGGCTGGTCAATAGCTGCCAGCGCAGACTATGCGGCGTGTCCCAGGCCTGGTGCGCCGATAGCGCGAGACCGTTGGCCAGCAGAATTGTATTCGCGGGCTGGTTCAGCCAGCGCCGCAGCGGGAGGTCGGCGTCGAGTTGCTGTTGCTGCTTGAGCGGATCGTCGTTGCTGTGGGCAATGCGCAGCACGCTTACCAGACTGCGTTGCTGTGAAGTCAGCAGTTCGTAACCCTGGGTCACCCAGACCGGCAGGCGCCAATGCTGTGCCAGCCCCAGACACAAATCCACCAGCCGCGCGCCAAACAGCGTGTTTTCCACAGTCTTCGCGCACTCACCCTTGTGGATAACCCGCAACTCCCACGCTTCCAGCAATGTGGGGTGCGCCAGCGCCATCGGCCAGAGCGGCGACAGAAACAGCAGGCTGCCCAGATGGATGTCCTGCCACAGCCGGGCCAGTTGATTGGCGAACAAGCCGTAAGCCTGTTGCATGGCGTGTTGACTGATCAGCTGTATTTGACGCAACGCCACCGGAATATCCCGTGCATCGACGCAAGGTAGCCGCGCCAGCAGCGCTTCAGTGCGCGCCAGACCCAATCGGTTGATGGCGACTTCCAGACTCTCCGCAGTCTGAGCGGTGGCGGGGCTGTTCAAGTTGGCTTCGCGCAATACATTGAGCACCAGCGCCGGGCTGTCCTGCATGAGGTCGGCAATATCGCGCAGCGAGCGGCGGCTATCGGTCAAGGCCGCCTGCACGCGTTTATACGCCACGGCGGGCACCGGCAAGGCGATGCCGTCGAGCTGCTTTATCCAGGTATCGAGGGTGCGCGGAACAGGGAGCGAAGAAGCTTTATCTGATTGCATTCACAACACCCGTACGGCTGGGAGGTTTTGATCAATGTAGGGTACTGGCATCATGCTGGCCCTCATGGACGCAACGTCCTGGGCCATGCATCGATCAGCATTTTCCTGTGATCTGACTATAGTCTGGCGCATTCATGCCGATAAGCAGGACAAGAGTTTCAAGCGCTTCTCGCACAATGACCATGAACCCGACTCAGTAAGTATTTTCTACCTATGGCAAAAATTATCGGCATCATCGTCGTTTTCGCGAGCGTTCTCGGCGGATACGTACTGTCCCACGGTCAGATCGCTGCGTTGATCCAGCCTTTCGAGGTCATGATCATCGGCGGTGCGGCGCTGGGTGCATTCCTGCAAGCCAACCCGGGCTATATGACCATGCTGGTCATCAAGAAGTCTTTGAAGATGTTCAGCACCCGGTTCACCCACGGCTACTACCTCGAAGTGCTGGGCCTGGTCTACGAGATCCTCAACAAAAGTCGTCGCGAAGGCATGATGGCCATCGAAGGCGACATCGAAGAGCCCGAGAACAGCCCGATCTTCGCTAAATACCCTGGCGTGCTCAAAGATACCCGCATGATCGCCTTCATCTGCGATTACCTGCGCATCATGTCCTCCGGCAACATGGCGCCCCACGAGCTGGAAGGCTTGTTCGACATGGAATTGCTGAGCATGAAAGAAGAGCTTGAGCACCCTTCCCACGCAGTGACCGGTGTCGCCGATGCCATGCCGGGCTTCGGTATCGTTGCTGCAGTATTGGGTATCGTCGTGACCATGGCCTCCCTGGGTTCCGGCGACAAGGCAGCGATCGGCATGCACGTAGGTGCTGCTCTGGTGGGTACGTTCTTCGGTATTCTCGCGGCTTACGGTTTCTTTGGCCCGTTGGCCACTTCCCTGGCCCACGACGCCAAGGAAGAAATGAACGTCTATGAATCGATCAAGGCGTCGCTCGTAGCGTCGGCGTCCGGCGTGCCGCCTTCGCTGGCCGTGGAGTTCGGTCGCAAGGTTCTCTATCCGGCCCATCGCCCCAGCTTCAGCGAGCTGGAACAAGCTGTTCGCGGTCGTTGATCCATGGAAAATAATCAGCCAATCATCATCAAGCGCGTAAAGCGCTACGGCGGAGGGCATCACGGCGGCGCCTGGAAAATCGCATTTGCCGACTTCGCGACGGCGATGATGGCGTTCTTCCTGGTGCTTTGGCTGATGTCGTCGGCCACGCCCGAACAATTGATCGCCATCGCCGGCTATTTCAAGGACCCTGTGGGGTTCTCCGACAGTGGCTCGCCCTATGTGATTGATCTGGGGGGGTCGCCGGAAATGTCCCCTGACCAGACGCTGAACCCGGAGGTGAAATCCACGCCTGCGCCGGATCGCGTGCCGGTCGACGCTGATCAGCAGGACGCCGCCGCCGAGCAGGTTGAGCAGGACCGTCTGGAGATGCTGTTGCAAGAGTTGCAGACCAAGATCAACGAGAATCCGCAACTGGCAAAATTCAAGGACCAGATTCTGTTCGAGATCACTCAGGACGGATTGCGTATCCAGATCACGGACGCCGAAAACCGCCCGATGTTCGACATCGGCAGTGCGAAGCTCAAACCGTATTTTGAAGACATCTTGCTGGCCATGGCCGACACCATTAAAGCGGTGCCGAACAAAGTCAGCATCAGTGGTCACACCGACGCGACGCCTTTTGTCGGCAACAACGGCTTCGGCAACTGGGAGCTGTCGTCGGGTCGGGCGAACGCCGCTCGCCGGGCGTTGCTCGCGGGAGGGTATCCGGATCAGCAGGTGGCGCGCGTAGTGGGTTATGCGTCTTCGGCACTGTATGACAAGGAGCACCCGCAAAATCCGATCAATCGTCGCATCGACATTGTGGTGATGACCAAGAAAGCGCAGCAGCGTATCGAGGGTGCGCAGAATTCAGGTGAAGCACCGCAAACGCCGGATGCACCGGGAGCCGCTTCGCCAGCGCCAGCGCCTGTGCCTGGCGCTGCCGGACCGGCCAACCCGCCGGGGGCATCGACCTCCACACCTGCAGTTGATCCGCAGGCTTACGCCCAGCCCCACGAGATTCGGCAGAAGCTGAACATCTTCGATCAGGGCCAGCTGAAGATCGACGAAACAAAGAACTGATACTGGGTTGCAGACACGAAAACGCCGCGATGATCGCGGCGTTTTTGTTTGCGCAGTTCAAGCGCTGGGACCGCAGTCAGCCGGGAAGGCCTAAATCGGATTGGCCACTACCGCTGAATCAGTAACTGCTTTCCGGCAAGCTCGCGATGATCGAGCGATAGCTGTTCATGCGCTGCTGCTGCACGCGGCCGTCTGCCAGGCCCTGCAACAAGGCACAACCGGGTTCGCGGTCATGTTTGCAGTCGCGAAAGCGGCATCGGCCGAGCAGATCGTTGAATTCGATAAAGCCCGCTTCGACGTCGGCACGGCTGACGTGGCCGAGGCCGAATTCGCGAATGCCCGGAGAGTCGATCAGGTCGCCGCCGCGCGGGAAGTGAAACAGGCGCGCAGTGGTGGTGGTATGCGTGCCTTGGCCCGAATACTCCGACAGCGGCCCGACGCGGGTGCCGACTTCCGGCAGCAGGCTGTTGACCAGCGAGGATTTACCGACGCCGGACTGACCGACGAACACGCTGATGTGGCCATCCAGCTGGTCCTGCAACTGCTGCATACCGTCGCCGTGGTGGGCCGACACTTCCAGCACCGGATAACCCAGCGTGCGATAAACGGCCAGCAGCGCATTGAGCGCAGGCGCGTTTTGATCGTCGATCAAGTCAAACTTGTTCAACAGCAACAGCGGACGAATCCCCGCGTGCTCAGCGGCAACCAGATAACGATCAATCAGGTTGGCGTGGGGCTCGGGCATCGGTGCGAAAACGATGACGATCAAATCAACGTTGGCGGCGACCGGCTTCAACTGGCCTCTGCTGTCCGGGCGGCTCAGCTCGGTATCGCGGGGCAACTGCGCAACGATGACGCCGATGCCCTGATTGCCGGCGCGCCAGACGACACGGTCGCCGGTCACCAGCGCGGGCAGGTTGGCGCGCAAGTGGCAGCGGAAAACCTGGCCCTGCAGCTCGCCGTCCTGCGCTTCGACTTCTACCTGCACGCCAAAGTGCGCGATAACCAGGCCCGTTTGCTCGGGGCCGAGATCGCCGCCTTCCAGCGTTTCGAGAGCGGTTGATTCACGTTTGGCGGCACGCGCTGCGCGTTCGCCCTGAATCTTTTCGATGCGCCAGTTCTGGCGGCGATTGAGTTGGCGTTTGGCCATGGGTGTTCAGTGTTCCGTTTGAAGACGCATAAAGGTGCTGATTTGATAAAGCGCGGGCGAGTCTAGCACGCCCGGGTGGGCTAAACTGCGCGCCAACGCTGAGGAGCCGACATATGCAGAACAAACAGAATCTGATCTGGATCGACCTGGAAATGACCGGTCTGGACCCTGATAACGACGTCATCATCGAGATGGCAACCATCATCACCGACAGCGAGCTCAACACCTTGGCCGAAGGCCCGGTCATTGCGGTTCACCAGAGCGACGAGCTTCTGAACGGCATGGACGAATGGAACACCCGTCAGCACGGTGGCTCCGGCCTGACTCAGCGCGTGCGCGAAAGCAAAATCTCCAACGACGAAGCTGAGGCCATGACGCTTGAGTTCATCAAGCAGTGGGTGCCCGAGCGCAGTTCGCCTATCTGCGGCAACAGCATCTGCCAGGACCGTCGCTTCCTGTACAAGCGCATGCCGACACTGGAAAACTATTTCCACTACCGCAACCTCGACGTTTCAACTCTTAAGGAACTGGCCGCACGCTGGTCGCCGGATCTCAAGTTCAAGAAGGGCAGCACGCACCTGGCGCTGGACGATATCCGTGAGTCGATTGCCGAACTGCGCTTTTACCGCGAGCATTTCATCAAGTCTTGATGAAAGGACGCCGGCGGCCGAGCACGGTCGCCTGGAGAGGGCGCAGGGCTAAACGCTCTCTGTTGGTGCCTGGGTCGAGTGGTTAGACTGCGCCCCTTTCTCGCAGGGACTGCCGCCATGTTGTTGATGCTCTACTTGATCGCTATTACGGCCGAAGCGATGACCGGCGCGCTGTCCGCCGGCCGTCGCGGCATGGACTGGTTCGGCGTGGTGCTGATCGCGTGCATCACGGCGTTGGGCGGCGGATCGGTTCGCGACGTGCTGCTGGGGCATTACCCGCTGACGTGGGTCAAGCACCCGGAGTATCTGATCCTCACCAGCGTCGCGGCGCTGGTGACGATTTTCATCGCTCCGCTGATGCGTCATCTGCGCTCACTGTTTCTGGTGCTCGATGCATTGGGGTTGGTGGCGTTCACACTGATCGGCTGCATGACCGCGCTGGACATGGGCCTGAGCATGACCGTCGCCGCCGTGAGCGGGGTGATTACGGGCGTGTTTGGCGGGATCCTGCGGGACATTTTCTGCAACGACATCCCTCTCATCTTCCGCCGTGAGCTGTATGCCAGCGTGTCGTTTGCCGCCGCGTGGTGTTTTTTGCTGTGTCAGTACGCCGGCTTGCCGGTGGAGCAGGGCACGCTGATCACGCTGTTTGGCGGGTTGTTGCTGCGGTTGCTGGCGATTCGGTTTCGCTGGGAAATGCCCAAGTTTGTTTACAAGGACGGGCATTGAGCCGGCGCGCTATGACGGCAAACGCGCTGCGGACCTGGCTTCATGTTGCCGCAGCGCCCATTCCACATGTTCACGCACCATCTCTGACGGATGCTCCAGCCGTGCCTTCAGCGCTTCGATCACCGCAATGGTAGACGGCGCGTTGCCCAGTCCCACGGCCAGATTTCTCAACCAGCGCTCATACCCGGCACGCCGCAATGGTGAGCCTTCGGTGTTGTTCAGGAATGTCGTTTCATCCCACAAAAACAGCGTCGTCAATTCGGCGTTATCAAGACCGTGGCGGGGTTTGAAGTCTGTTTGATCGGTCGGACGGGCGAAGCGATTCCACGGACAGACGATCTGACAGTCATCACAGCCGAACACCCGATTGCCGATCAGCGGGCGCAAGTCTTCGGGGATCGACGTCTTCAACTCGATGGTCAGGTAGGAAATGCACTTGCGCGCATCCAGCACGTAGGGCCCGACGAACGCATTGGTCGGGCATACGTCAAGGCACGCCGTGCAGCGCCCGCAATGCTCGGTGGTGTGTGGCGCGTCCACCGGCAGCGGCAGGTCGACAAACAGCTCACTGAGGAAGAAATAACTGCCGGCCTTGCGATTGAGCACCAGGGTGTTTTTGCCGATCCAGCCCAGCCCAGCCTGTTCGGCGATGGCCTTTTCCAGCACCGGTGCGCTGTCGACGAATGCGCGAAACCCGAAAGGCCCGATCGCCTGCTGAATGCGCTCCGCGAGTTGCTGCACGCGCTTGCGGATCAGCTTGTGGTAATCACGGCCCAGCGCGTAACGGGACACGTAGGCTTTCTCGGGCTGCCCCAGTAACTGAGCCATCTGCGTGTCGCCGGGCAGATAGTCCATGCGCAACGACACCACGCGCAACGTTCCTGGCACCAGCTCGTCCGGGTGCGAACGTTTGCTGCCATGCGCTGCCATATAGTCCATCTCGCCGTGATACCCGGCGTCGAGCCAGCGCTCCAGGTGCTGCTCGTGCTCAGCCAGGTCCAGTCCCGAGATCCCGACTTGCTGAAAGCCGAGCTCGCGCCCCCATGCCTTGATCGATTGGGCAAGGTCTGTCAGCCCGGCTGCCGTTAAAGGCACTGAGGCTGTGGATGGATCTACAGTTATCGCGGACATGCAAAGAGGACACCGGGGCGCAGGTGCGTATAATTCTGCCAGACATCGGAGCCCAAAGACGCATGTTGCACAGCAAACCCTCATTTCCCGACGCACTGTACAGCGCTGCCCAAGTGCGCGACCTCGACGCGCGCCTCATTGCCGCCGGCACACCCGGCTTCGAGCTGATGCAGCGCGCCGCCCATGCCGCATGGCGGGCAATACGCCGCCGCTGGCCCGAGGGCAGGCAACTGACCGTGATGGCCGGTCGCGGCAATAACGCTGGCGACGGCTATCTCATTGCTGCGCTTGCCCGGCGTGCCGGCTGGCACGTTATCGTGTTGGCCGTGGGTGATAGCGATGCGCTAGCCGGCGATGCCCGCTCCGCCTATGAAGAGGCGGTTGCTGCCAACGTCGATATCCAGCCATGGCAACAGCAGGCGCTGGACGGCATTGTCATCGACGCGCTGCTGGGGACCGGACTGACGGGCGACGTGCGCGCGCCTTATGCTGCGGCCATTGACGCCATCAACGACAGTGGATTGCCGGTCGTGGCCGTCGATCTCCCTTCCGGATTGTGCGCGGATACGGGGCGAACCCTCGGTTGCGCAGTCCGCGCCGATCTGACCGTCACCTTTATCGGCCTCAAGGTCGGGCTGTTCACCGGCGATGCGCCCGAGCGGGTGGGCGAGTTGGTGTTCGATGACCTGCAGGCGGACGCCGAGCTCATTCGGCAGACCCCTATCAGCGTCAAACGGCTGGACACTTTCAACCTGCCCACTTTGGCGCCTCGCTCACGCACGGCGCACAAGGGCATGTTCGGCCGCGTGCTGGTGGTGGGCGGCGATCGGGGCTTCGGCGGCGCTGCGTTGCTTGCCACCGAAAGCACGCTGCGCACCGGCGCCGGCATGGTCACGCTGGCAACACGGCCGGAACATGTCAGCGCCGCGCTGACGCGCTTTCCCGAAGTCATGAGCGCCGGCATCAGCTCGGCCAATCAGCTCCGCGCGTTGATCGAGCCCGCGTCGGTACTGGTCGTCGGTCCGGGCCTCGGCCAGCACAGTTGGGGGAAAAGCCTGTTGTCCGCGGCTGCCAACGCACCGTTGCCGCAGGTATGGGATGCCGACGCGTTGAATGAGCTGGCGACCGGCGCGGTGCAATTGCCCGAGGGCTGCGTGATCACCCCGCACCCTGGCGAAGCCGCGCGGCTGCTGGGCACCGACACCAAACAGATTCAGGCCGATCGTCCGACTGCGGCGCGGGCGCTGGCTAAAAAATTCAATGCCGTGTGCGTTTTAAAAGGCAGCGGCAGCCTGATCGCCAACCCTGCCGGTGACCTCGCACTGGCCGATCACGGCCATCCGGCGATGGCCACCGGCGGGCTGGGCGATGTGTTATCGGGTGTCATCGGCGCCTTGATGGCGCAAAAGATGAGCGCCTACGACGCTGCCTGTCTGGGCGTCTGGCTGCACGCCCTCGCCGGTGAGCAATGCGGCGCCAGCGGGCGAGGGCTCGTTGCCGCTGATCTGATTCCTGCTATTCGCCAGCTTCTGGAGGAGCACCAACCGTGTCTGAGCTAACTCTGAAGCTCATGGGTGAAGAGGCCATGACCCATTTCGGCGCACGCATAGCCCAAGTAACTGAAAGCAATGGGATTATTTTTCTGGAGGGCGATCTGGGGGCGGGTAAGACCACCCTGTCCCGAGGGATCATTCGCGGCCTTGGGCATACTGGCGCGGTAAAAAGTCCGACGTTTACGCTGGTAGAACCTTACGAAATTGGGAGAAACCGCGCGTATCACTTTGATCTCTACCGACTTGTTGACCCAGAAGAGCTAGAATTCCTCGGCATCCGGGACTATTTCGAAGGCGATGCCCTTTGTCTCATCGAATGGCCCAATCTGGGTGCAGGCTTTTTGCCAAAGCCTGACCTGATCATTACCATAAGGCCGCTCGATGAAGGTCGAGCGTTGACGCTGAGCCCGAAAAGCTCGCGTGGCGAGATGTGGTGTGCAGCTTTGGCGCCTTCGTTTAAATAGACATTCAATAGATATGGGGTTTGGTATGCGCATGCGCGCGCTGGTTACTGTGATTGGACTGCTGCTGGCGACACTGGCTGTCGACGCGTTGGCCGCTTCACAGGTACGAAGTGTCCGCTTATGGCGTGCTCCGGATAACACTCGACTGGTTTTCGACCTGTCTGGCCCCGTTCAGCACAGTGTCTTCACGCTGCAGTCCCCTGATCGTCTGGTCATCGACATCAACGGCGCCACCCTGGGCGGCGCGTTAAATGTGCCGACGGCCAACACGCCAATCACCAGCATGCGCTCGGCGCAACGCACACCTGACGACCTGCGCGTGGTCATCGACCTAAAAAAGGCGGTGACGCCCAAGAGCTTCACCCTCGCGCCGAACCAGCAATACGGCAACCGTCTGGTGGTCGACCTTTACGACAACGCCGCCGATGCCAATCCTCCGCCGTCTGTTGCCGATACCCCGGCCACCGCCGCGCCTGCGACGCCGGCGGTGGTGCCGATCAGTCCGTCCAAGCCTGAGATCAAACTCACCCCTGTGCCAAACGGCAAGCGCGACATCGTCGTCGTTATTGATGCCGGTCACGGCGGTGAAGACCCGGGCGCGTCCGGCGGCCGTGGTGAGAAAGAAAAGAACGTCGTGCTCGCGATTGCCAAGGAGCTTCAGCGCCAGATCAATGGCGAAAAGGGCTATCGCGCTGAATTGACCCGTACCGGCGATTACTTCATCCCGCTGCGTAAGCGCACGGAAATCGCGCGCGCCAAGGGGGCTGACCTGTTCGTGTCCATCCATGCCGACGCCGCGCCTTCATCGGCGGCCTTCGGGGCTTCTGTGTTTGCCTTGTCCGAGCGCGGCGCAACCTCGGAGACAGCACGCTGGCTGGCGGACAGTGAAAACCGTTCCGACTTGATCGGTGGCGCCGGGGCCGTGAGCCTCGATGACAAAGACCGCATGCTCGCTGGCGTACTGCTCGATCTATCGATGACTGCGTCGCTGACCTCAAGCCTGAACGTCGGCCAGAAGGTGCTGACCAACATCGGCCGCGTGACCTCGCTGCACAAGTCTCGCGTTGAACAGGCCGGCTTTATGGTGCTGAAGTCGCCGGATATTCCTTCGATTCTGGTTGAGACCGGTTTTATCTCCAACGCGGCGGAAGCGAACAAGCTGGAAGGCGCAAGTCACCAGCAGGCGCTGGCGCGCTCCATCACCGCGGGCGTGAAGCAGTTCTTTCAGCAGAATCCGCCCCAAGGCACCTACATCGCCTGGCTACGGGACAACGGCAAGCTGGCCATGGGTGCCCGTGAGCACACGGTCCGCCCCGGCGAATCGCTCAGCATGATCGCGGCGCGCTACGACATGACCATGCCAATGCTGCGTACAGCCAATCATCTAAGCTCTGACGAATTGAAAGTCGGCCAGCAATTGAGAATCCCCAGCGCAGAACTGGCAGGTGAGCCGTGACCGACCTGTTGCTCGGTGATCAGGAACTGGATGTCAGCGTAATCTCCGATATACCTGCGGCAGAAGCCGCGCGTATCCAGCTGTTGAGCCCGCGGCTTGCCAACCAGATTGCAGCGGGCGAGGTCGTCGAACGGCCTGCGTCGGTGATCAAAGAGCTGCTCGAGAACAGCCTTGATTCCGGCGCGCGTCGCATCGATGTCGACGTTGAACAGGCCGGCATCAAGCTGCTCCGTGTTCGCGACGACGGCGGCGGCATTTCTTCGGATGACCTGCCCCTGGCGCTGGCCCGACATGCCACCAGCAAGATCCGCGATCTGGAAGACCTTGAGCGAGTCATGAGCCTTGGCTTTCGGGGCGAGGCGCTGGCGTCGATTAGCTCGGTGGCCCGTTTGACCCTGACATCGCGCACACGCGACGCTGATCAGGCGTGGCAGGTCGAGACCGAAGGCCGCGACATGGCTTCTCGGGTTCAGCCCGCTGCGCACCCGGTCGGCACCTCCGTGGAAGTCCGCGACCTGTTCTTCAACACCCCGGCGCGACGCAAGTTTCTCAAAGCCGAGAAAACCGAGTTCGATCATCTCCAGGAAGTAATCAAGCGCATGGCGCTGGCGCGTTTCGACGTGGCCTTTCATTTGCGCCACAACGGCAAGACCGTCCTGAGCCTGCACGAAGCTCGCGACGACGTTTCGCGCGCGAGAAGGGTGTCGGCCATTTGCGGGCCCGGTTTTCTGGAGCAGGCGCTGCCGATCGAGGTCGAGCGCAACGGGTTGAGGTTGTGGGGGTGGGTGGGACTGCCGACGTTCTCGCGCAGCCAGGCCGATTTGCAGTATTTCTTCGTCAACGGCCGTGCGGTGCGCGACAAGCTGGTTGCCCACGCGGTGCGTCAGGCTTACCGCGACGTGCTGTTCAACGGCCGACATCCGACCTTCGTGCTGTTTTTTGAAGTCGATCCGGCGGTCGTCGACGTTAACGTCCATCCGACCAAGCACGAAGTTCGGTTCCGCGACGGACGCATGGTGCACGATTTTCTCTACGGCACCCTGCATCGGGCCCTCGGTGATGTGCGACCTGAAGATCAGCTCGCTGGCACCACATCGGTCACCGCGCTGGTGCGCCCAACTGGCCCGGATGCCGGCGAGTTCGGGCCCCAGGGCGAAATGCGTCTGGCCAATAACGTGCTGGAAACACCACAGGGTCAGGCCTGGAGTCCGCCCGCCGGATCTGCGCCCGGCTCTGGCAGTGGTGCGGGTTACCAATATCAATACACGCCGCGGCCGTCGTCGGTGCTTCCGGCTGAAGAGGCGCGTGCCGCTTACACCGAATTCTTTGCCCCGCTGCCCGGCGCGCAGTCTCCGGCGGGCGCAGTTATGGTTTCGTTGCCCGAATCTCAGGGCGACGTTCCGCCTTTGGGTTATGCCCTCGCTCAGCTCAAGGGCATTTATATCCTCGCGGAAAACGCCCACGGCCTGGTGCTGGTGGACATGCACGCGGCCCATGAGCGAATCATGTATGAGCGCTTGAAAATAGCCATGGCCAGTGAAGGCCTGAGCGGTCAGCCGCTGCTGGTGCCGGAGTCCATTGCGGTCAGCCAGCGTGAGGCCGACTGCGCCGAGGAACATATGGCGACTTTCCAGCAGCTGGGCTTCGAATTGCAGCGCCTCGGCCCCGAGACTCTCGCGATCCGGCAGATCCCCGCGCTGCTCAAACAGGCTGAGGCGAATCGACTGGTCCACGACGTGCTGGGCGATCTGATGGAGTACGGCACCAGCGATCGCGTTCAAGCGCACATGAATGAACTGCTCGGAACCATGGCGTGCCACGGCGCGATTCGCGCCAATCGCCGGCTGGCCATTCCGGAAATGAACGGCCTGCTGCGTGACATGGAAAACACCGAGCGCAGCGGTCAATGCAACCATGGACGTCCCACCTGGACCCAGCTGGGTCTGGATGATCTGGACAAACTGTTCCTGCGCGGTCGCTGATGAGTGCGCTTCCTCCCGCCATCTTTCTGATGGGGCCCACCGCCGCCGGGAAAACCGATCTCGCCATCGAACTGACCAAAGTGCTGCCGTGTGAGCTGATCAGTGTGGATTCCGCGCTGGTTTATCGGGGCATGGACATCGGCACCGCCAAGCCATCAAAGGCGCTGCTGGACGCGTATCCGCACCGTCTCATCGATATCCTCGACCCGAGCCAGAGCTACTCTGCAGCGGATTTTCGAACCGATGCCTTGCAGGCCATGGCGGAAATTACTGCCCGGGGAAAAATTCCCCTGCTGGTGGGCGGCACGATGTTGTATTTCAAGGCTCTACTGGAAGGCCTGGCCGACATGCCCGCGGCGGATGCTGAGGTTCGGGCGCAAATTGAAGCACAAGCGGCCAGTCAGGGTTGGAAGGCGTTGCATGATGAGCTCGCGAGCATCGATCCGGTGTCGGCAGCGAGAATTCACCCCAACGATCCTCAGCGGCTGGTTCGCGCGCTGGAAGTCTTTCGGGTGAGCGGAATGAGCATGACCGCGCACCGTGAACAACAAAGTGCGCAAAGTGCTCAAGCGAGCGCTTCGGGGCGTCATCAATTGCCCTATACTGTCGCAAATCTCGCGATCGCACCGACGGATCGCAAGGTGCTCCACGACCGAATTGCTGTGCGTTTCAGGCAAATGCTTGATGAAGGATTCGTTGAAGAAGTCGTAGCGCTACGTTCGAGGGGTGATCTGCACTCGAATTTACCGTCTATAAGAGCTGTAGGGTATCGCCAGGTCTGGGATCATCTGGACGGCAAGCTGACTTGGGATGAAATGCAGGAGCGCGGCATCATTGCCACGCGCCAGTTGGCCAAGAGGCAGTTCACCTGGTTACGCAGTTGGCAGGATTTGCACTGGTTGGACAGCCTGGCTTGCGACAATCTGCCGCGCGCCTTGAAATACCTGGGGTCGGTCTCCATATTGAGCTGAGTCCTTGCAATAGCCGTCTATCCTTGGGGGATAGCCTTCGGGAGGTAGCGGCCCAAGCCAATGTTTTCGAATTTATTCTATTGATCCTTAAAGGAGTGCGGCACATGTCAAAAGGGCATTCGCTACAAGACCCTTACCTGAACACTTTGCGTAAAGAAAAGGTTGGGGTTTCGATCTACCTGGTAAACGGTATCAAGCTGCAAGGCACCATCGAATCCTTTGACCAGTTCGTTATTTTGCTGAAGAACACTGTCAGCCAAATGGTCTACAAACACGCCATCTCGACTGTCGTTCCCGTTCGCCCGATTCGTCTGCCTAGCGCTACCGAATCCGAGCAGGCTGACGC
The DNA here is from genome assembly GCF_057834665.1 of Pseudomonas sp. GL_135. Lineage (NCBI taxonomy): Bacteria > Pseudomonadati > Pseudomonadota > Gammaproteobacteria > Pseudomonadales > Pseudomonadaceae > Pseudomonas > Pseudomonas sp. GL_135. Next base: position 4,995,610 of record NZ_CM174408.1, on the reverse strand, counting down.
CGAGCCAGGTAACGCCTGATAGGAGTCTGCTTTGTTCTTTGAGCGCCACAGTGGTGGTGAGCGGGCGATACTCGTTCACTTGGATGGTCAGGACCCTGAGGCGCGCGAAGATCCGCAGGAGTTCAGGGAGCTGGCGGTGTCGGCTGGCGCCGACATTGTCTCGTTCGTCAACGTGCCAAGGCATCGGCCAACGGCCAAGTATCTGGTAGGCAGCGGCAAGGTCGAGGAATTACGCGACCTGGTCAAAACCGAAAAGTCAGATATCGTCATCTTCAATCATGTCCTTACACCCAGTCAGGAACGTAACCTCGAACGTGTTTTCGAGTGTCGCGTGCTTGATCGTACGGGCCTGATTCTCGACATCTTCGCCCAACGGGCACGCACCCATGAAGGCAAGCTGCAGGTCGAACTGGCCCAGCTTGAGCACATGAGTACGCGGCTGGTACGTGGCTGGACTCACCTTGAGCGTCAGGGCGGCGGTATCGGTCTGCGCGGTCCGGGTGAAACCCAGCTCGAGACGGACCGACGCCTGTTGCGGGTACGCTTGCGTCAGATCAAGGGCCGGCTCCAAAAAGTCCGCAGTCAGCGTGATCAGGCCCGTCGTGGCCGCTCCCGCGCTGACATCCCTACGGTTTCGATCGTTGGCTACACCAACGCCGGCAAGTCAACGCTGTTCAATGCGGTGACCGACTCCGACGTCTACGCGGCCGATCAGCTGTTCGCAACCCTTGACCCGACCCTGCGCCGCCTTGAACTCAAAGACCTTGGGCCGATTGTGCTGGCTGATACGGTGGGTTTCATCCGCCATTTGCCGCATAAGCTGGTCGAGGCCTTTCGGGCTACGCTCGAAGAGTCAAGCAACTCCGATCTGCTCTTGCATGTGATCGACGCTCATGAGCCCGATCGCCTCGAGCAGATCGAGCAGGTCATGGTGGTGCTGGGCGAGATTGGGGCCCAGGACTTGCCGATGCTCGAGGTGTATAACAAACTCGATCTGCTCGAAGGAGTTGAGCCGCAGATTCAACGCGATGCCGACGGCAAGCCGCAGCGGGTCTGGGTCTCTGCCCGTGACGGGCGCGGTCTGGATTTGCTCAAGCAAGCCATCGCCGAAGTGTTGGGCAATGACCTCTTTGTGGGGACGCTGCGCCTCACGCAGGAGTTCGCCCGGTTGCGTGCCCAGTTTTTCAATCTGGGTGCGGTGCAGAGCGAAGAGCATGACGAAGAAGGCCAGAGTCTTCTGGCTGTACGGTTACCCCGAGTTGAATTCAATCGCCTGGTGAGTCGCGAAGGACTGCAGCCGCTGGAATTCATCGAGCAACACACTTTGCAATAAAAGCCTGACAAAGCGGTTGTACCGCTTCGACGGGCATTCTGTAGCATTGGTCGGCGCGCCGTGGGCGCGTCTTTGCTTTATCAGATGGAGAGCGCTATGGCTTGGAATGAGCCGGGTGGCAACTCGAATAATCAGGATCCTTGGGGTGGTAAGCGCAAGGGCGGCGACCGCAAGGGGCCACCGGATCTCGACGAGGCCTTCCGTAAGCTGCAGGAAAGCCTGAATGGGTTGTTCGGTGGTGGTAAAAAACGCAGTGGCGATGGTGGCGGCAGCGGCGGTGGATCGAGCAAGGGCGGTGGCCTCGGCCTGCTCGGCATCGGTCTGGTCGTGCTGCTCGCCATCTGGCTGTACAACGCAATTTATGTGGTCGACGAACAGGAGCAGGCCGTTGTGCTGCGCTTCGGCAAGTACTACGAAACCGTCGGGCCGGGTCTGAACATCTATTTCCCGCCGTTCGATCGCAAGTACCTCGAAAACGTGACCCGTGAACGTGCGTACAGCAAGCAGGGCCAGATGCTCACCGAAGACGAGAACATCGTCGAAGTGCCACTGACTGTGCAGTACAAGATCACCAATCTGCAGGATTTCGTGCTGAACGTTGATCAGCCCGAAGTCAGCCTCCAGCACGCAACCGAAAGTGCCTTGCGCCATGTGGTCGGTTCGACCGCCATGGATCAGGTGCTGACTGAAGGTCGTGAGTTGATGGCCAGCGAAATCAAGGAGCGGTTGCAGCGCTTCCTCGATACCTATCGCACCGGTATCACCGTGACTCAGGTCAACGTGCAGAGTGCTGCGGCGCCGCGCGAAGTCCAGGAAGCGTTCGATGACGTGATCCGCGCCCGTGAAGACGAGCAGCGCTCACGCAACCAGGCTGAAACCTATGCAAACGGTGTAATCCCGGAAGCGCGCGGTCAAGCTCAGCGTATCGTCGAAGACGCCAACGGTTATCGTGACGAAGTGGTCTCCCGGGCCAAGGGTGAGGCGGATCGCTTTACCAAGCTGGTTGCCGAGTACCGTAAAGCGCCGGAAGTCACGCGTGAGCGTCTGTATCTGGACACCATGCAGGAAGTCTTCAGCAACACCAGCAAGGTGCTCGTGACTGGCGAGAAAGGTCAGAACAACCTTCTTTATCTGCCGTTGGACAAAATGATCGATAGCAGCCGTAACGGTTCCAGCTCTTCTGCCACTGGCGGCGCTGCCGCTGCACCGGCAGATCCGGGCTCGCGGGCAGCGGACATGCAACAACAACGCGACACGCGCACTAGGGAGACTCGCTGATGAGCAATAAATCTCTGGTTGCCCTGATTGTCTGCGTCGTGTTGGCCGTGGTCGCATGGAACAGCTTTTACATCGTCGCCCAGACCGAGCGCGCGGTGCTGCTTCAATTCGGTCGCGTGGTTCAAGCGGATGTTTCGCCGGGCCTGCACGTGAAGATTCCTTACGTGAATCAGGTGCGCAAGTTCGATGGTCGGTTGATGACCCTGGATGCGCCGACTCAGCGTTTCCTGACGCTGGAAAAGAAAGCCGTGATGGTTGATGCCTATGCCAAGTGGCGCGTGAAGGACGCTGAGCGTTTCTACACCGCGACATCAGGTCTGAAGCAAATCGCCGATGAGCGTCTCTCCCGTCGTCTCGAGTCCGGTCTGCGTGACCAGTTCGGTAAGCGCACGCTGCACGAGGTGGTTTCGGGTGAGCGTGACGCGTTGATGGCTGACATCACTGCGTCGCTCAACACCATGGCTGGCAAAGAGCTGGGCATCGAAGTTGTCGATGTTCGGGTCAAGGCTATCGATCTGCCGAAGGAAGTGAACCGCAGCGTGTTCGAGCGCATGAGCACCGAACGTGAGCGTGAAGCTCGTGAGCACCGCGCCAAGGGTAACGAGTTGGCGGAGGGCATCCGTGCCGACGCCGATCGTCAGCGTCGCGTTCTGTTGGCTGAAGCCTATCGCGAGTCTGAAGAGGCACGCGGTGATGGGGATGCTCAAGCGTCTGCGATCTACTCCAAGGCCTACGGTCAGGATCAGGAGTTCTACGCGTTTTACCGTAGCCTGCGCGCCTACCGTGAAAGCTTCGCTAACAAAAGCGACGTGATGGTGCTGGACCCAGGCAGCGAGTTCTTCCGCTACCTGCAAAAATCCAAGCCGTAATCGCATCGGCACCTGATCACTCCGCCGGGCGGCAAAACAGCCCGTCGGGGTGATCGCGCGACAAAACGTGTGTATGATGCGGCAGCCGGGAAATTCCCGGCTTTTTTGCGTCTGCACGATTGATTGGCCGTGGCGTGTTCCGTGCGCGGCAGTTTTTTCGAGGACGGTGTTCACGATGGTGCGGCGCATCGGGCAGGGGGGCACTCCCTTGCACTGCGTCCGCAGAATGCTGTCTGCTTCACTCAAGGCTTGCCCAAGGGCTGGCCGCCCGGATCATAGGGGAAAGGCGTAATGGCAACGGTTGACCGCTGGCTGCTGCCGGATGGCATCGAAGAAGTACTGCCGCCGGAAGCTGCGCGCATTGAAGTCGCGCGTCGTCAGGTGCTGGATCTGTTTCAGAGCTGGGGCTACGAGTTTGTCGTGACCCCGCACATCGAATACCTCGAATCACTGCTCACCGGTGCGGGCCAGGATCTGGATCTGCGCACCTTCAAAGTGGTCGACCCGCAATCGGGGCGGCAGATGGGTTTCCGCGCGGACATCACGCCGCAGGTCGCCCGCATCGACGCCCACACCCTGCGTCGCGAAGGCCCAAGCCGTCTCTGCTACGCTGGCAGCGTGCTGCATGCCCAGCCGCGTGCGCTGTCGTCCTCGCGCAGCCCGATCCAGCTGGGCGCCGAGCTGTACGGCGACGCAAGCCCAAGCAGCGACGTCGAAGTCATCAGCCTCATGCTGGCAATGCTGCAACTGGCTGATGTGCCGGACGTCCATATGGACCTTGGCCACGTCGGGATTTACCGCGGTCTTGCCCGCGCTGCCGGGTTGTCCGGTGAAGTCGAGCAACAGCTGTTTGATGCACTGCAGCGCAAAGCCATCGACGAGGTCATAGCATTGACCGAAGGTCTGCCGGCCGATCTGGCCAGCATGCTGCGCGCGCTGGTGGATCTGTGTGGCGACCGTACCGTGCTGGCACAGGCCCGCGACCGTCTGGCGAATGCGCCGGCGCCGGTCATCGAAGCGCTGGACGATCTGCTGGAAATCGCCGAACGTCTGTCGGCACGGTTTCCTGAGCTACCGTTGTACTTTGACCTTGGCGAGCTGCGCGGCTACCACTACCACACTGGTGTGGTGTTTGCGGTTTTCGTTCCGGGTGTTGGTCAGTCGATTGCCCAGGGCGGTCGGTACGATGACATTGGTGCCGACTTCGGTCGCGCGCGCCCGGCGACGGGGTTTTCCACCGATTTGAAAACCCTGGTGACACGCGGTCAGGCGCAGATCGAGCTACCGTCTGGCGGTATCTGGATGCCGGACAGTACTGATGCAGCGCTGTGGCAAAAGGTCTGTCAGCTGCGCGCAGAAGGTCAGCGTGTGGTTCAGGCCTTGCCAGGCCAACCGGTTTCAGCGGCGCAAGACGCTGACTGCGATCGGCAATTGATTCAGCAGGGCGAGCGTTGGCAGGTAATGCCGCTGGCCTCTTGAGTTTCCCCGCCGGCCGCTGCCGGCACCAAGTTTGCGCGAATGAGGACAAGTGTTATGGGTAAGAATGTCGTAGTCCTGGGCACCCAATGGGGTGATGAGGGCAAAGGCAAGATCGTTGATCTGCTGACCGAACATGCAACCGCGGTAGTGCGCTATCAAGGTGGCCACAACGCTGGCCACACACTGGTCATCGACGGCGAAAAAACCGTCCTGCACCTGATTCCGTCCGGCGTCCTGCGCGAAGGCGTGCAGTGCCTGATCGGCAACGGTGTGGTCGTCGCGCCTGATGCACTGATGCGCGAAATCACCAAGCTGGAAGAGAAGGGCATTCCGGTGCGCGAGCGTCTGCGCATCAGCCCGTCCTGCCCACTGATCCTGTCCTATCACGTGGCCCTTGATCAGGCCCGCGAAAAAGCCCGTGGCGAGCACAAGATCGGCACGACCGGTCGCGGCATCGGCCCGGCTTACGAAGACAAGGTTGCGCGTCGTGGCCTGCGCATTGGTGATCTGTTCCACCGCGAGCGCTTCGCCGCCAAGCTGGGCGAACTGCTGGATTACCACAACTTCGTCCTGGTCAATTACTACAAAGAGCCAGCGATCGACTTCCAGAAGACACTCGACGAGTGCATGGAATACGCCGAGCTGCTCAAGCCGATGATGCTCGACGTGACCGCCACGCTGCACGAAATGCGTCGCGCCGGCAAAGACATCATGTTCGAAGGTGCCCAGGGTTCGCTGCTGGACATCGACCACGGTACCTACCCGTACGTCACCAGTTCGAACACCACTGCGGGCGGCATCGCCACTGGTTCGGGCATGGGCCCGATGTACCTGGATTACATCCTTGGCATCACCAAGGCCTACACCACTCGCGTGGGTTCGGGTCCGTTCCCGACTGAGCTGTTCGACGACGTCGGCGCGTTCCTGGCCAAGCGTGGTCACGAGTTCGGTGCAACTACCGGGCGTGCGCGCCGCTGTGGCTGGTTCGACGCCGTTATCCTGCGTCGCGCCATCGACGTCAACAGCATCTCGGGCATCTGCCTGACCAAGCTGGACGTGCTGGACGGTCTCGAGACCATCAACATCTGCGTGGGCTACAAGAACGAGAACGGTGCAGTGATCGACGCCCCGACCGACGCCGACAGCTACATCGGCCTGGAGCCGGTGTACGAAGAAGTGCCGGGCTGGTCCGAGTCGACCCTGGGTGCCAAGACCCTGGAAGAGCTGCCTGCCAACGCTCGCGCTTACATCAAGCGCCTTGAAGAGCTGGTCGGCGCACCGATCGACATTATTTCGACGGGCCCTGACCGCAACGAGACGATCGTTCTGCGTCATCCGTTCGATTGATAAGTCGTTGAAACACAAACAAAGGGTCGCCTCGGCGGCCCTTTGTTTTGCGCCCTGAAAACTGCCGGGCACTGCGGCACGACCCTTGCTGTGATTCCACGTATAAAACGATGCCAGCATTTTAGTGGCGTGTGTTGTGGGGGAATTCCTGTGTCGGCTGTTACTTCTCTTCTACGCAGTCGCTTGCTGCGACCCGTATTCATTGCTCTTGGTATCGCCCTTCTGGTGCAGGTGCTGGTTGCCGTCGCCCTCACTCGGAGCACCGTCACTGCGCTTGAGGCTGAGCTGGCGGCGCGGCTGAGTGTAGATTCGCAACACTTGACAGGCGAGCTGGAGCAGGCGAGCCGCGACGTAACGTCCAGCCTGGACAGTCTTTCGCAAAATACACGTCAGCGCTTGAGCGCCGGCCTGTCGACGCGTCTGAAAGATGAACAGAAGCAACTGCGTGCGACGCTGGAGAAAGACCTCCAGGATTCAGCGACGGACATGGCCGAGCTATTGGCGGCTGTCGCGCCACGGGCGATGTGGGATGGCGATACGCCGACGCTGTCGGAGTTCGCGCGCCGTGCGCAACGCAATCCGAACGTGCTGTTCGTGGTCTATGACGATGCTCAGGGCGAACACCTGACGCGTTACCTGAACCGTGAGAACGAATCGGTCAAGGCGCTGCTGGCGAAAGGCGAAGGCGAGCGCGCCATGGATAAGGTCCTGAATGCGGCGCGCAAAGACCCTTCGGTGTACTACGTCGAAGCGTCGATCAGCCCCAATGGTGTCGAAATCGGCAAAGTCCGCATGGGCGTATCTACCGGGTCGGTGGAAGAGAATCTGGCGGCGCTGGACAAGCGCTTCGTTGCGTTGATCGGCAGCGGTGATCAACTGGTCTCTGAAAGCCTGGGCGGCGCTGCGGCGGAGAGCTCTGCCGCATTGCGCTCGCGTCTGCAGACGGCGCAATCGTCGGCCACTGCGATGGCGACCAATACCAGCTCCGCTGTGCAGGAGGCCGCGACCACGCTGCGCTGGAGAATCGGTGTCGGGCTGTCTCTGGTGGGGCTCGGCGTGCTGGTGGCGTTGGCCATCGTGCTGGGGCGCCGCGTTGTACTGCGCTTGCAGTTGCTCAACCGTGCGCTGGACGATCTGGCGGCAGGCGAAGGCGATTTGACCAAGCGCGTCAAACTCAACAGCAACGATGAGATAGGCGACATGGCCGCGGCTGTAAACCGCTTCGTTGACAAGTTGCAGCCGATTGTTCGAGAAGCGGGAGATGTGGCGCAGCAGACGGGCGTCGAGATTGGCGCCATGAGCAAGCGCAATGCGGGTGCCGGCGCTGCAGCCGAGTTGCAGCGCGATGAGGTGGCTGCCAGCCTTCAAGCGCTGGCGCAAATGGCTGACGAGGCGCAGGCCGAGAGCCAGGCGATGCAGGCAGCATTGCGGCAGGTGGTGGACATTCGCCAGGCGACCGATGAAAACACGCGCACCTCCAATCAGGTGGGCAGTTTGATCGAGGCGCTGGCCGGGCAGGTGGAGACGGGTGCCCAGGTCATCGAGCGGCTGGCGCAGCAAAGCCAGCAGATCGAAGTGGTGCTGGAAGTGATCCATGGCATCGCCGAGCAAACCAACCTGCTTGCCCTCAACGCTGCCATTGAGGCAGCGCGCGCCGGCGAAACCGGTCGGGGTTTCGCGGTTGTCGCCGATGAGGTGCGCGCGTTGGCGAGCAAGACGCAAAGCTCAACGGGCGATATCCAGGAGCATATCGCCAAGCTGCAGTCCGGGGCGCGCGAAGCAGTGGCAACGATTGGTCTTGCCGGGCGTCAGGCAAAGGAAGGGCTCGCGGTGCTGAAGGACAGCGCTCGGCTGCAGCAATCGGTGCAGGTGTCTGTCGAGCAGGTGCATGCGGCGATTGGCCTGGCGACCCGAGCGGCAGAACATCAGGCTCAGGGCGCGCAAGCGGTGCGGGGGCGTGTAGAAGTCATTCACGCTCAAGCCGAGAAGGCTGCCCAGGCCGTGGTCGAGACGACCGCCAGCGGCAAGACGTTGGACAGGCTCGCCGCGCAGCTCAAAGCCAGTCTCGGGCAGTTCCGCGCCTAGGCACCTGCACGGATGGGGGTTATTGCAGCCCCCCGGAAAACAAAAAAACCGAGCACTTGGCTCGGTTTTGTTTGTTTGGTGCCCAGAAGAAGACTCGAACTTCCACGACCTTGCGGTCACCAGCACCTGAAGCTGGCGTGTCTACCAATTTCACCATCTGGGCATGGCGCTGATTTAATTAGATTTTTCGCGGGAGTGCAACTGAATTTTTGAATTTGTTGGAGGCGCGGCGGGGGATGCATTTGCAGCGAGGGGCAGGGTACGAGAAGTGATCTACGCTAACCGATATTTTTACTACGCTTGACTTTTCAAACCACAAAATGCACAAAACCGAGCCTAAGCTCGGTTTCGTTGAATTGGTGCCCAGAAGAAGACTCGAACTTCCACGACCTTGCGGTCACCAGCACCTGAAGCTGGCGTGTCTACCAATTTCACCATCTGGGCAGTTCGTTGATTTCATTCGATATTTCGTTTGATTTCAACTACAACTTGGCAGTGCCGTCGTTGTGGGGCGCATCTTACGGAGGAGATTGAGGGCTGTAAAGCCCCCGTGCGAAAATAATTTGAAATAGCGAAAAGCCCCAGCAAATGCTGTCTTCGCGTTTCAATCTGGTATATGCCAAACTAATTACATACAGATAAGGTGAATTCATTCTAATGGCCGATTGGCAGTCCCTCGATCCCGAGGCCGCTCGTGAAGCGGAAAAATACGAAAACCCCATCCCTAGCCGTGAGCTGATTCTGGCGCACCTCTCCGAGCGCGGTTCGCCTGCTGCCCGGGAGCAGTTGGTGGAAGAGTTTGGCCTGACGACTGAAGATCAGATCGAGGCCTTGCGGCGTCGGCTCCGTGCCATGGAGCGCGATGCCCAATTGATTTACACACGCCGTGGCACGTACGCACCGGTCGACAAGCTGGACCTCATCCTGGGTCGCATCAGCGGTCACCGTGACGGCTTTGGTTTCCTGGTCCCGGATGATGGCTCCGACGACTTGTTCATGAGCCCTGCGCAGATGCGTCTGGTGTTCGACGGTGACCGCGCACTGGCGCGCGTCTCGGGTCTGGACCGTCGCGGTCGACGCGAAGGCGTGATTGTCGAAGTCATTTCCCGCGCGCACGAAACCGTAGTGGGTCGCTATTTTGAAGAAAGCGGCATCGGTTTCGTTCAGCCGGACAATCCAAAAATCCAGCAAGAAGTGTTGATCACCCCTGGCCGTAACAACGGCGCCAAGGTCGGTCAGTTCGTCGAGGTGAAAATCACCCACTGGCCCACCCCGCGTTTCCAGCCGCAGGGCGACGTGGTTGAGGTGGTGGGCAATTACATGGCGCCCGGCATGGAGATCGATGTTGCGCTGCGTACCTACGACATTCCTCACGTCTGGCCAGAGGCAGTGCTCAAAGAAGCCGCGAAGCTGAAGCCGGAAGTGGAGGAGAAGGACAAGGAAAACCGCGTCGATCTGCGCCACCTTCCATTCGTCACCATCGACGGTGAAGACGCCCGCGACTTCGACGATGCTGTTTTCTGCGAAGCCAAGCCCGGCAAGCTGCGCCTGTTCTCCGGCGGCTGGAAGCTCTATGTGGCGATCGCCGACGTATCAAGCTACGTGAAGCTCGGCTCGGCGCTCGACGCTGAGTCTCAGGTGCGCGGCAACTCCGTGTATTTCCCTGAGCGCGTGATCCCGATGCTTCCTGAGCAGCTGTCCAACGGGCTGTGCTCGCTGAATCCGCTGGTTGATCGTCTGGCAATGGTTTGCGAGATGACTATCTCCAAAACCGGCGAGATGACCGACTACGTTTTCTACGAAGCCGTGATCCACTCCCATGCACGCCTGACCTACAACAAGGTCAGCTCGATGCTGGAGCATCCCAAAGCCGCCGAAGCCAAGCAGCTGCGCGAGCAGTATGGCGACGTCGTGCCGCACCTGAAGCAGCTTTATGCGCTGTACAAAGTGCTGTTGGGCGCCCGGCATGTTCGCGGTGCCATCGATTTTGAAACCCAGGAAACCCGGATCATTTTCGGCACCGAGCGCAAAATCGCCGAGATCCGTCCGACCACTCGAAACGATGCGCACAAGCTGATTGAAGAATGCATGCTCGCTGCGAACGTGGCGACTGCTGCGTTTCTCAAGAAGCACGAGATCCCTGCGCTGTACCGCGTCCACGACGGTCCGCCGCCTGAGCGCCTGGAAAAGCTGCGTGCCTTCCTCGGCGAGTTGGGTCTTTCCCTGCACAAGGGCAAAGACGGCCCGACGCCGAAGGACTATCAGGCGCTGCTCGAAACCATCAAGGACCGTCCGGATTACCACCTGATCCAGACCGTTATGCTGCGTTCGTTGAGCCAGGCGGTGTACAGCTCGGATAACCATGGCCACTTTGGTTTGAATTACGAGGCGTACACCCACTTCACCTCGCCGATTCGTCGCTACCCGGACTTGCTGACTCACCGCGCGATCCGCAGTGTGATCCGCTCCAAGCAGGAAACACCGCACGTTCGCCGTGCTGGCGCCGCAGCGATTCCGAAAGCCCGCATTTACCCATACGACGAAGCGATGCTTGAGCAACTTGGCGAACAGTGCTCGATGAGCGAGCGCCGTGCCGATGAGGCAACCCGCGACGTCACGAACTGGCTGAAATGCGAGTTCATGAAGGACCGCGTTGGCGAGTCGTTCCCGGGCGTGATCACAGCTGTCACCGGCTTTGGTCTGTTCGTCGAGCTGACCGATATCTACGTTGAAGGCCTGGTGCACGTCACCGCATTGCCGGGTGACTACTACCACTTCGATCCGGTCCATCATCGCCTGGCCGGCGAGCGCACAGGCCGTAGCTTTCGCTTGGGCGACACCGTTGAAGTACGCGTCATGCGTGTTGATCTTGACGAGCGCAAGATCGATTTCGAAATGTCCGAGAAAACCACCAGCGCGCCGATCGGCCGTAAGCGTCGGACGTCCGAGCCTGCCGCGGCAGAGAAGGGCAAGGATTCCAAGGAATCGTCGTCTGCTTCCAAGTCCGGTCGCCGCACTGCGAAAGAGTCTGTTGCCGAGGCTTATCGGCCTGGTGATGCGGCTGCCAAGAACGCAGAAGTGCGCAAAAGTCGTGAAATGAAAAAAGCCCTGCTGACTGAAGCCAAGGGTGGTAGCAAGGCATCGTCGGGAAAGTCGACGAGTGATGCCGCTGGCGCTTCCGGTAAAACCAGCAAACATCGCAAGGGCTCGTCCAAGTCGGGTTCGGCCTCTGCTTCAGGCGGTGGTAGCGTGCGCAAACCTAAGGCCAAGTCATGAGTCAGCTGGAAAAAATCTACGGTGTTCATGCTGTGGAGGCGCTGTTGCGTCATCACCCCAAGCGGGTCAAGCAGATCTGGCTGGCTGAAGGGCGCAGTGATCCGCGCGTTCAGGTCCTCATCGAGCTTGCCTCGCAGAACCGCGTGTCGGTGGGGCAAGCCGAGCGCCGCGAAATGGATGCCTGGGTAGAAGGTGTTCACCAGGGCGTGGTAGCGGATGTCAGCCCGAGCCAGGTCTGGGGCGAGGCGATGCTCGACGAACTGCTCGACCGTACTGAAGGTCCGCCACTGATCCTGGTTCTGGATGGCGTCACCGACCCCCATAACCTCGGCGCATGTCTACGGACGGCCGATGCAGCCGGTGCTCTGGCGGTGATTGTGCCCAAGGACAAGTCTGCGACATTGACGCCGACCGTTCGGAAAGTGGCATGCGGTGCAGCGGAGGTCATTCCTCTCGTCGCCGTGACCAACCTGGCGCGCACGCTGGAAAAACTCCAGCAACGTGGGCTGTGGGTCGTCGGCACTGCGGGTGAGGCCGAGCAGGAGTTGTATCAGCAGGATCTGACGGGCCCGACCATCCTGATCATGGGCGCCGAAGGCAAAGGCATGCGCCGCCTGACCCGCGAGCATTGCGACTACCTGGTGCGCCTGCCAATGGCTGGCAGCGTCAGTAGCCTCAACGTCTCGGTCGCGACAGGCGTCTGCCTGTTCGAAGCCCTGCGCCAACGCGCAGCTGCCAAGAAGTAGCTGTCAGTGGCAAGCTGCAAGCCTCAAGCTCGAGCCAATCACGCTCCGGCTTGTAGCTTGTAGCTTGTAGCTTGTAGCTTGTAGCTTGTAGCTTGTAGCTTGTAGCTTGTAGCTTGTAGCTTGTCGCCATTGTTCAAATATTCACCAATCTCCTTGCGCCCCTCCGACCCCTTCTCTACAATTGCGCCCCTTGCTGTCATGGCAGGCGCTCATGTGCCTGTCCCTGTGCAAGATAAACCAGTGTTATTCACTCCTTGTCTGACCGCTTTGGCGGCAGGCTACAACCCGTAAGGAGCATTCATGCGTCATTACGAAATCATCTTTCTGGTTCACCCGGACCAGAGCGAGCAAGTCGGCGGCATGGTAGAGCGTTACACCAAGCTGATCGAAGAAGACGGCGGCAAGATCCACCGTCTGGAAGATTGGGGCCGTCGTCAACTGGCCTATGCAATCAACAATGTTCACAAGGCTCACTACGTGATGCTGAACGTTGAGTGCACTGGCAAGGCTCTGGCCGAGCTGGAAGACAACTTCCGTTACAACGATGCCGTGATCCGTAACCTTGTCATCCGTCGCGACGAAGCTGTTACTGGCCAGTCCGAAATGCTCAAGGCTGAAGAAAACCGCAGTGAGCGCCGTGAGCGTCGCGACCGTCCTGAGCACTCCGACGCCGATGGCGCCGATGGTGATGACAGCGACAACAGCGATAACGCTGACGAGTAATCCACGGACCTTTTGAGGAGCCCATTACATGGCACGTTTCTTCCGTCGTCGTAAATTCTGCCGCTTCACAGCTGAAAATGTGAAGGAGATCGATTACAAAGATCTCAACACCCTGAAAGCCTACGTATCTGAAACCGGCAAGATCGTTCCTAGCCGCATTACTGGTACCAAAGCTCGTTATCAGCGTCAGCTGGCTACCGCTATCAAGCGCGCCCGCTTCCTGGCCCTGTTGGCCTACACCGACAGCCACGGCCGCTGAGACCAGGTAGTCGACAAACGCAGTAAGGGATAGATCGCATGCGCGCCATGGCTGAATTCATCATGCGCGGCCGCATGCAGGCCACTCTCGTAGTGGTTGGATGTGCGGCATTGCCGCTGTTGTTCTGGTTGAGTGCTGCTGCAGGTTGCCTTGTGCTCCTGCGGCGCGGGATGAGTGACGCGTTAGGCGTCCTTGCCTGGGCTCTGCTGCCGGCTTTGGTCTGGTGGTATTTCGGTGAACCCCGCACCCTGATGGTGTTGCTGGGTTCCTGGGGGTTGGCCGCCGTGTTGCGTGCCAGCGAGTCCTGGGTCCGCGTGCTGCTGGTCAGCGTGGCGGTTGGATTGTTGTATGCAGTGGTTCTGGGCGCAGTGTTTCGCGAGCCCATCGAAGCCATGGCGGGGGAGTTGCAAAAGCTCCTGCCCCACGTCTTCGGTGATGTCTACCAGCAGATGTCGGTAGAAGAGCGAGCGCGTCTGGGGGCACTGATTACTCCCGTCCTCAATGGCCTGATTGCAGCGTTGTTGCAGATCGTCAGCGTGGTATGCCTGCTCCTTGGGCGGTACTGGCAGGCGTTGTTGTATAACCCGGGCGGTTTCGGACGCGAATTTCGCAGCCTGAAACTCCCGCGGGCACCGATGCTGGTGCTGCTGGTGTGCATGTTGGTGGGGCCGAATTTCGGTCCTCAACTGGCGATGCTGACACCGTTGTGCAGCGTGCCGCTCATGTTCGCGGGGCTGGCCCTGATTCACGGTCTGGTGGCTGCAAAGCGCCTGGCACGGTTCTGGCTGGTAGGGTTGTACGTCACGCTACTGCTGTTCATGCAGCTGATCTATCCGTTGCTGGTGGTGTTTGCCATTGTCGACAGCCTGATTGATTTTCGCGGCCGTCTGGCGTCGAAAGACGCTGATAACGGTTCTGCGAACGGTGAAGGTTAAAGTTAAGAGGTTTTACCAAATGGAACTCATCCTGCTGGAAAAAGTCGCCAACCTGGGCAACCTGGGCGATAAAGTAAACGTTAAGGCTGGCTACGGTCGTAACTTCCTGCTGCCTTTCGGCAAAGCAACCGCTGCAACCGCTGCCAACGTGGCCGCGTTTGAAGAGCGTCGTGCAGAGCTGGAAAAAGCTGCCGCCGAGAAGAAAGCGTCTGCTGAAACTCGTGCTGCTCAACTGGCTGAGCTGGAAGTGACTATCACTGCCACCGCTGGTGACGAAGGCAAGCTGTTCGGTTCGATCGGTACTCACGACATCGCTGACGCACTGACCGCCTCTGGCGTTGAAGTGGCCAAGTCTGAAGTTCGTCTGCCGAACGGCACCATCCGTAACGTTGGCGAATACGACGTAGCCGTGCACCTGCACAGCGACGTTGAAGCTACCGTACGCGTTGTTGTTGTAGCTGCTTAAGCAGTATGGTTTCTGCGCTTCGGTGCAGAAGTCTGACTGGCTGATGACTCGCTCCTCGGTCGGTTAGCATTGGGCACGTTCCTGTTCGCAGGTCGTGCCCTTTGTCATTTCTGAGTATCCTGATTCAACCCCCTGATTTCCGTGTGGCCATGAACGACATCTCCGCTCCCGAGCAATATGACCTGCAAACCGCTGCCCTGAAGGTGCCGCCGCATTCCATTGAGGCCGAACAGGCCGTGCTCGGTGGTCTGATGCTGGACAACAATGCCTGGGAGCGCGTGCTTGATCAGGTGTCGGATGGCGATTTCTATCGTCATGACCACCGTCTGATATTCCGCGCCATTGCCAAGCTGGCGGATCAGAACCAGCCGATCGACGTCGTGACCCTGGCAGAGCAGCTCGACAAGGAAGGCCAGACTTCACAAGTCGGAGGCCTCGGTTACCTGTCTGAGCTGGCGAAGAACATCCCGTCTGTCGCGAACATCAAGGCCTATGCCCAGATCGTTCGTCAGCGCGCGACGCTGCGCCAGTTGATCGGCATCAGCACCGAGATCGCTGACAGTGCATTCAACCCGGAAGGGCGTACCGCCGAAGAAATTCTTGACGAGGCCGAACGGCAGATCTTCCAGATCGCCGAGGCGCGGCCCAAGACAGGCGGCCCGGTCAGCGTCAACGACCTGCTGACCCGGGCGATTGACCGCATTGATACGCTGTTCAACATCGGCGACGGTATTACTGGCCTTTCCACTGGCTATGCCGACCTGGATGAAAAAACCAGCGGTCTGCAGCAGTCTGACCTGATCATCGTGGCGGGCCGTCCGTCGATGGGTAAGACCACCTTCGCGATGAACCTTGTGGAAAACGCGGTGCTGCGCAGCGACAAGGTGGTGCTGGTCTACTCGCTGGAGATGCCAGGCGAATCGCTGATCATGCGTATGCTGTCGTCGCTGGGCCGTATCGACCAGACCAAGGTGCGTTCCGGTCAGCTCGATGACGATGACTGGCCGCGTCTCACATCGGCGGTCAATCTGCTCAACGATCGAAAGCTGTTCATCGACGACACGGCCGGCATCAGCCCCTCCGAGATGCGAGCGCGTACGCGGCGTCTGGTCCGCGAGCACGGCGATATCGGCCTGATCATGATCGACTACCTGCAATTGATGCAGATTCCTGGCTCCAGCGGCGATAACCGGACGAACGAGATTTCCGAAATCTCCCGTTCCCTGAAAGCGCTCGCCAAGGAATTCAATTGCCCGGTGGTTGCGCTCTCCCAGCTCAACCGCTCCCTCGAACAGCGTCCCAACAAGCGCCCGGTGAACTCCGACTTGCGGGAATCCGGAGCGATCGAGCAGGACGCCGACGTCATCATGTTCGTGTACCGGGATGA
The DNA here is from genome assembly GCF_057834665.1 of Pseudomonas sp. GL_135. Taxonomy (NCBI): domain Bacteria; kingdom Pseudomonadati; phylum Pseudomonadota; class Gammaproteobacteria; order Pseudomonadales; family Pseudomonadaceae; genus Pseudomonas; species Pseudomonas sp. GL_135. The sequence goes on along the minus strand of NZ_CM174408.1, from coordinate 4,979,427 downwards.
GGTGTACCACCCCGAGACCGAGCACAAGGGCATCGCCGAAATCATCATAGGCAAGCAGCGGAACGGCCCGATCGGTTTCATTCGGCTGGCGTTTATCGGCAAGTACACCCGCTTCGAGAACCTCGCGCCGGGTAGCTACAACTTTGATGATGATGAATAAGTAGGGCTCTGGACCGGGACTTTGATGCCGGAAAGGCACCAGAGTCCAGAGTCATGCCGATCATTAATCCGACTACTGTCGTCGGACTTGATCAAAATTTGTGCTATTCTCCGCGACCGCGAATTTCCAAGCGAAAGTCGCCCCCTGACACGAACACTGGTCATCGATATGCAAGCAGCCAAGCCGTTATTTGACTATCCGAAGTACTGGGCCGAATGTTTCGGACCAGCGCCTTTCCTGCCCATGAGCCGGGAAGAAATGGATCAGCTTGGCTGGGATTCCTGCGACATCATCATTGTCACGGGTGACGCCTATGTCGATCACCCTTCGTTTGGCATGGCGATCATCGGCCGGCTGTTGGAGTCCCAAGGCTTCCGCGTCGGGATCATTGCGCAGCCTGACTGGAAGTCAAAAGACGACTTCATGAAGCTCGGCGAGCCGAACCTGTTCTTCGGCGTCGCGGCCGGCAACATGGATTCGATGATCAACCGTTACACCGCCGACAAAAAGATCCGCTCCGATGACGCCTACACCCCAGGCGGCATGGCGGGCAAGCGTCCGGATCGTGCGAGTCTGGTCTACAGCCAGCGCTGCAAGGAAGCCTACAAGAACGTGCCGATCGTTCTGGGTGGCATCGAAGCATCGCTGCGCCGCATCGCTCACTATGACTACTGGCAGGACAAGGTTCGCAATTCGATCCTGATCGACGCCTGCGCTGACATCCTGCTGTACGGCAACGCCGAGCGGGCCATTGTCGAGGTTGCTACCCGTCTGTCCTATGGCGAAACGATCGAAAGCATCACTGACGTGCGCGGCACGGCATTCATTCGTCGTGATACGCCGGAAGGCTGGTACGAAGTCGACTCTACGCGTATTGACCGTCCAGGCAAGATCGACAAGATCATCAACCCGTACGTGAACACTCAAGACACCCAGGCCTGTGCCATCGAGCAGGAAAAGGGTGACGTCGAGGATCCGAACGAAGCGAAGGTCGTGCAGATCCTGGCGAGCCCGCGCATGACCCGCGACAAGACGGTCATCCGTCTGCCGTCGATGGAGAAAGTGCGTGGGGACGCGGTTCTGTATGCTCACGCCAACCGCGTGCTGCACCTGGAAACCAACCCCGGCAACGCCCGCGCGTTGGTTCAGAAGCACGGCGAGGTGGACGTCTGGTTTAACCCGCCGCCGATTCCGATGACCACCGAAGAAATGGACTACGTGTTCGGCATGCCTTACGCGCGCATTCCGCACCCTGTGTACGGCAAGGAGAAGATTCCGGCCTACGACATGATCCGTTTCTCGGTGAACATCATGCGCGGGTGCTTCGGCGGCTGTACGTTCTGCTCGATCACCGAGCATGAAGGCCGGATCATTCAGAACCGTTCCCATGATTCGATCATCCGCGAGATCGAAGAAATCCGTGACAAGGTCCCCGGCTTCACCGGCGTGATCTCCGACCTTGGCGGTCCGACGGCGAACATGTATCGCATCGCCTGCAAGAGTCCGGAAATCGAGTCCGCGTGCCGCAAGCCGTCCTGCGTGTTCCCGGGTATCTGCCCGAACCTGAACACGGATCACTCGGCATTGATTCAGCTTTACCGCAGTGCCCGTGAACTGCCCGGCGTGAAGAAAATTCTGATCGCGTCCGGTCTGCGTTACGACCTTGCGGTGGAATCGCCCGAGTACGTCAAGGAACTGGTGACCCACCACGTCGGGGGTTACCTGAAGATTGCGCCTGAGCACACCGAAGAAGGTCCGCTCAACCAGATGATGAAGCCGGGCATTGGCAGCTACGACAAGTTCAAGCGCATGTTCGAGAAGTACTCCAAGGAAGCGGGCAAAGAGCAGTACCTGATTCCTTACTTCATCGCGGCCCACCCCGGCACGACTGACGAGGACATGATGAACCTCGCGTTGTGGCTCAAGGGCAACGGCTTCCGCGCGGATCAGGTGCAGGCGTTCTATCCGTCGCCGATGGCCAGTGCGACGGCCATGTACCACTCTGGCAAGAACCCGCTGCGCAAGGTCACGTACAAGAGCGATTCGGTCACCATCGTCAAGAGCGAAGAGCAGCGCCGTCTGCACAAGGCGTTCCTGCGCTATCACGATCCGAAGGGCTGGCCGATGCTGCGTGAGGCACTGGAGCGTATGGGCCGTGCCGATCTGATCGGACCGGGCAAGCATCAGCTGATTCCGCTGCATCAGCCGGAAACCGACACCTATCAGAGCGCGCGCCGCAAGAACTCGACGCCGGCTGGTAGCCACAAGGTTGCCAGGACCACCAAGATCCTGACGCAGCACACCGGCTTGCCTCAGCGCGCAAGCGACGGCAGCAAGCCTTGGGACAAGCGCGAAGAGGCCAAGGCTGCGGCGGCTGCTCGTAACAAGCAGGCTGCCAAGGATCGTTCGGATGCGGCCAAACCCGGCAAAGGCAAGAAGCCTTCGCGCCAGCCGGTTTTCCCACGGTAAGGTCCCGCGCTAAGCGACACCGAACAACAAAACGCCAGCTTTCGAGCTGGCGTTTTGCATTCCAGTGCAAATAACCCCACCCGCCTCATTTCCGTGCGACCCTTGCACCATTCGTTGAAGCGGGCGCGATTTTGGTGCTGTGCTTGGCTGAACATGCTACCTCCAGGCCGGAGGCGCCTGATTTGCCGGGGTGGCATAAGTCTTGCGCAGCTCCGTTACCGTCCAGGCTCGCAGGAGGCACGCCGTGTCGATTCAAATTGCCTTGCACCATGTCACGCATTACCGCTACGAACGCGCGGTAGAGCTGGGGCCGCAAATCGTCCGCTTGCGCCCGGCGGCTCACAGCCGTACGCGGGTATTGTCGTATTCGCTGAAAGTCCTTCCTGAAAACCACTTCATTAACTGGCAGCAGGACCCGCAGGGTAATTACCTGGCGCGGTTGGTGTTCCCGGAAAAGACCAGCGAGCTCCGCATCGAAGTGGACCTGGTCGCCGAAATAGCAGTGTTCAATCCCTTCGACTTCTTCCTTGAGCCCTACGCCGAGAAGATCCCGTTCACCTATGCCCGCGAAGAGCATCACGAGCTGCAGCCCTATCTGGAAAAGCTGCCGCTGACCCCAAGGTTTCAGGCGTACCTGGACAGCATCGACCGCACGCCGATTCCGGCGATCGACTTTTTGGTCGGCCTTAATCAGCGTCTGGCCAACGATATCGGTTACCTGATCCGCATGGAACCGGGCATTCAGACGCCTGAATACACCCTCGAAAACGCTTCTGGTTCCTGCCGTGATTCGGCGTGGCTGCTCGTGCAGTTGCTGCGTCATCTGGGGCTGGCTGCGCGGTTTGTGTCCGGGTATTTGATTCAGCTCAAGGCTGATGTCAAAGCGCTGGATGGACCCTCCGGCACCGACGTCGATTTCACTGACTTGCACGCCTGGTGTGAGGTGTATCTGCCGGGCGCTGGCTGGGTGGGCCTTGACGCGACGTCCGGCTTGTTTGCCGGTGAGGGGCACATTCCGCTGGCGTGCAGCCCCGAGCCGTCTTCGGCGGCGCCGATCAGTGGCATGGTCGAGCCCTGCAACACCGAGTTCACCCACAAGATGTCTGTGGAGCGTATCTGGGAGGCGCCGCGCGTCACCAAGCCGTATACCGAAGAGCAGTGGCAGGACATTCAGGCGCTGGGCCGGCAAATCGATAACGACCTGATGGTACACGACGTGCGCCTGACCATGGGTGGCGAGCCGACCTTTGTGTCCATCGACGACCGTGATGGTGATGAATGGAACACCGCCGCACTGGGTCCGAAGAAGCGCCTGCTCTCGGCCGAGTTGTATCAACGCATGCGGGACCATTACGCGCCCCAGGGCATCGTTCATTTCGGTCAGGGCAAGTGGTATCCCGGCGAGCAACTGCCGCGATGGTCACTGAACTGCTTCTGGCGCCGAGATGGACAGCCCGTGTGGCGCAACAATGCGCTGGTCGCTGACGAAACCCGGGACTACGGAGCCGACAGCGAGATGGCGGGCAGTTTCCTGCGCAGCGTGGCCGAGCGGCTGAAGCTGCCGACGCGCTACGTTTTCCCGGCTTACGAAGACCGTTTCTATTACCTGTGGCGTGAGGGCGCGCTGCCCAAAAATGTCAGCGCCGAAGCCTCGCGCCTTGAAGACCCCCTTGAACGTGCGCGCCTGCGCAACGTGTTTTCCCAAGGGCTGGACACCATCATTGGCCACGTTCTGCCACTGGCGCGAACCGCTGCCGACGATCAATGGCAGAGTGGTCGCTGGTACCTGCGCGACGAGCATTGCCGTTTGGTGCCGGGGGATTCCGCGCTGGGCTATCGCTTGCCGCTGGCCTCGCAGCCGTGGGTCAAAGCGGCCGAGTACCCCTACATCCATCCGACCGACCACAACCAGGCATTTGCCGAGTTGCCCGACCGAGACGAGGTTGAGTCGCGACTGGACAGCCTGGCAGAGCAGGGCGATCCGGGCGTCGACCGCGAACCCGAGATCGACGAGTCCGCTGATTGGCTGACCCGCACCGCATTGAGCGCCGAAGCGCGGGGCGGACGGTTGTATCTGTTCATGCCGCCGCTGCAATCCCTTGAGGCCTATCTGGAACTGGTCGCCGCCATCGAAGCGACGGCTGAAGACATGCGCTGCCCGGTGTTGCTGGAAGGGTACGAGCCGCCGAGCGATCCGCGTCTGGCGAACTTCCGCATCACCCCGGATCCGGGCGTGATCGAAGTGAACGTACAGCCGTCCTCCACATGGGACGAGTTGGTCGAGCGCACAGAGTTTCTCTACGAGCAGGCGCGCCTGACTCGGCTGACCACCGAGAAATTCATGATCGATGGGCGCCACACCGGCACCGGCGGCGGCAACCATTTTGTCCTCGGTGGCGCGACGCCGGGCGATTCGCCCTTCCTGCGTCGGTCGGACCTGCTGCGCAGCCTGTTGAGCTACTGGCATAACCACCCGTCGCTGTCCTACCTGTTCTCCGGATTGTTCATCGGGCCGACCTCACAAGCACCGCGTGTCGACGAAGCACGCAACGACTCGTTGTACGAGCTGGAAATCGCCTTTTCACAAATGCCCAAGCCGGGCGAAGAATGCGCGCCGTGGCTGGTGGACCGGCTGCTGCGCAACCTGCTGATCGACGTGACCGGCAACACCCACCGCGCGGAATTCTGCATCGACAAGCTGTATTCGCCCGATGGTGCTACTGGCCGGTTGGGCCTGCTGGAGCTGCGCGCGTTCGAGATGCCGCCGCACGCCCGGATGAGCCTGGCGCAACAGCTGTTGCTGCGGGCACTGGTCGCGCGGTTCTGGCGCGAGCCTTATGCACCGGCGAAACTGGCGCGCTGGGGCACCGAGCTGCACGACCGCTTCATGCTGCCGCACTTCATCCAGCAGGATTTCGCAGACGTCATCGCCGAGCTCAACAGCGCCGGTTATCCCGTGCGCGCGGAGTGGTTCGCGGCGCATCTGGAGTTTCGCTTCCCAAAGGTTGGCGACTACGCCGTCAGCGGCATCGAGCTGGAACTGCGTCAAGCGCTGGAGCCGTGGCACGTGCTGGGCGAGGAGGGTGCAGCGGGTGGCGCGGTTCGGTATGTGGACTCGTCACTTGAGCGCTTGCAGCTGAAGGTCACCGGCCTGCCGCCGCAGCGTTACATGCTCACCTGCAACGGCGTGCCGGTACCCCTGCGACCGACCGGGCGCGTGGGGGAATTCGTCGCAGGGGTACGTTTCCGCGCCTGGCAGCCGACCAATGCCTTGCAGCCGACGATCCCTGTTCATGCGCCGCTGGTCTTCGACATCCTAGACACCTGGATGCAGCGCTCGCTGGGGGGCTGCGAGTACCATGTCGCCCACCCTGGCGGGCGCAATTACGAAACCCTGCCGGTGAACGCCAATGAGGCGGAAAGCCGACGTCTGGCGCGGTTCTTCCGGGTCGGCCACAGCCCCGGCAAACTGCAGGTTCCTGCACTGACCCTCAACGATGAACTGCCGATGACCCTGGATTTACGCCTGCATCGGTAGCCGCGCCGGCGACCTGACGTGAGATCAGGTCGCCGCGCCGCACGTATAAAACGTGGAAAGCGGCGCCTGCGTGTCATGTTGTCTGCGCTACTCTGAGCGCAGTTGATTCGAGTCCCTTTGTTGTCTGCCGAGCCTTCCATGCCTGACCTGCTTGACCACTATCCGCTCACCCCGGGTACCTACCACGAGATGCTGGATGCCAGCGGCGCCGTTCGGCCCCATTGGCAGCGTTTATACGAGCATCTCCAGCGCAGCACACCTGCGCAGCTGATCCAGCGTCAGGCGCTGCTCGCCCGGCAGATTCAGGAAAACGGCGTCACCTACAACGTCTACGCCGACCCCAAGGGTGCCGATCGGCCCTGGGAACTGGACATGCTGCCCCATGTGATTCCAATGGAAGAATGGCAGCCATTGGCGGCCGGCATCGCCCAGCGCGCGCGTCTGCTCAATGCCGTGCTGGCCGATCTCTACGGCCCGCAGGAACTGATCGCCGAAGGTCTGCTGCCATCGGAACTGGTGTTCGGCCACAACAATTTTCTCTGGCCATGCCAGGGCGTAAAGCCGCCTGAAGGCACTTTTCTGCATGTGTACGCGGTTGACCTGGCGCGCACGCCCGATGGCCGCTGGTGGGTGACCGCCGACCGGACTCAGGCGCCGTCGGGTGCCGGTTATGCGCTGGAAAGCCGTCTGATCGTGTCGCGGGCATTCCCCGAGCTGTACCGGGATCTGCAGGTCCAGCACCTCTCGAATTTCTTTCGGTCGCTGCAGGAAACCCTCGCGCGTCAGGCACCGACCAGCCACGAAGCCCCGTTGGTGGTGTTGCTGACGCCCGGGCGTTTCAACGAGAGCTATTTCGAGCATCTTTATCTGGCCGGTCAGCTGGGCTATCCACTGGTGGAAGGCAGCGACCTGACCGTACGCGACGCCACGGTGTACCTGAAAACCCTCAGCGGCCTGCGTCGTGTACACGCGATCATGCGCCGTCTGGACGACGACTTCTGCGATCCGCTGGAGCTGCGCACGGATTCGGCGCTGGGCGTGCCGGGCCTGCTGCAAGCCGTGCGTCAGGGCCGGGTGCTGGTCGCCAATGCCCTTGGCAGCGGCGTGCTGGAATCGCCCGGGTTGCTCGGGTTTCTGCCAAAGATCAACGAACACCTGTTTGGCGAAGAGCTGCTGCTGCCGTCGATCGCCACATGGTGGTGCGGTGAGCCGCCGGTGCTGGCGCAGGCGCTGGAGAAGATGCCCGAGCTGCTCATCAAGCCTGCGTTCCCGTCCCAGAGTTTCGCTCCGGTGTTCGGCCGTGACCTCAGCGACGAACAGCGCAAGGCCCTGGCCGCGCGCATGCAGGCCCGGCCTTATGCCTACGTCGCGCAGGAACTGGCGCAGTTGTCCCACGCGCCGGTCTGGCAGGGCGAGGACCGTCAGCTGCAGCCCCGCGCCATCGGTATGCGCGTGTACGCAGTGGCGACGGCCGATGGCTATCGCGTCCTGCCGGGCGGATTGACCCGTGTGGCCGCCGACGCCGACGCGGACGTGGTGTCGATGCAGCGCGGCGGGGCGAGTAAGGACACCTGGATTCTCGGCGAGCGCCCACTGGGCAGCGAACCGTGGAAAAACCGCCACTCGCTGGGGGTGCACGACCTGATTCGTCGCGACCCGTATCTGCCGTCGCGTGTGGTGGAAAACCTGTTCTGGTTCGGCCGCTACTGCGAGCGCTGCGACAACAGCGCGCGCCTGCTGCGGATCATGCTCACGCGCTATGTCGACGGCGATGATCCGGTCGCCTTGCAAGCAGCGGTCGAGCTGGCCGAGCGACTTAATTTGCTTCCTCTCAAAGACGAAGAGGAGCCGCGCGAGCTACATGAACGTCTGCTTGAAGCGTTGTTGGGTGACGACTGGCCGTTCAGCCTGCGCTCCAACTTGCAGCGCTTGCAGTGGGCGGCGTCCCAAGTGCGCGGCAAGTTGTCCCGCGAGAACTGGCAGGCGCTGGTGGAATTGCAGCGCGAAGCCATGAATCTAGAAACCGAGAGCCCTGATTTCGGCGAGCTGCTGGACTTTCTCAACCGCCTGGTGATGTCACTGGCGGCGCTGTCCGGTTTCGCCCTGGACGACATGACCCGCGACGAGGGCTGGCGCTTCTTGATGATCGGGCGGCGCATCGAGCGCTTGCAGTTTCTCTGTACGACGCTGGCAGCATTCCTGCGCAGCGAGGCAGTGTTTCATCAGGACGCCCTGGACGGGCTCCTGGAACTGGGCAACAGCGGCATCACTTACCTCTCGCGTTATCTGGCCCTGCCGCAGCTGATCCCGGTGCTCGACCTGTTGGTGCTGGACGATCAGAACCCCCACGCGGTGTTGTTTCAGCTCAAGTTGGTGGCCCGCTCAGTGAAACGCATGAATGAGGATTTCGGCGTGCCTCAGGACAACGGCCTCACGGCGCTCATTCAGCGGCTGGCGGTGTTCGATCTGGGTTGCCTGGAAGATGGGCTGTTCGGTGAGAGCAGCGTCAAGGCAGCGTTGGACGGCTTGGCGGATCTGCTGCAGACCATCGGCGACACCAGCGGCCATGTTTCTGACCGGCTTGCGCTGCGTCATTTTGCCCACGTCGACGATGTCAGTCAGCGCACGGTGTCGGTCTGATGAACAGTGCCCATTATCAGATCCTCCACGACACGCACTACAAATACGACAGCCCGGTATCCCTGGCCCAGCAGCTTGCCCATCTGTGGCCGCGGCGCAGTCCCTGGCAGCGTTGCCTGGAGCAGCACCTGATCATCAGCCCGACGCCCACCATGCGCCGCGATGAGCTGGACGTGTTTGGCAATCCGCTGACGCGCCTGGCATTCGAACGCCCGCACGATGAGCTTCAGGTCAACGCGCGCCTGCGTATTGAAGTGCTGGAACGGCCGCGGCTGGATTTCAATGCTTCCGCTTCCTGGGATGAGGCGCAGCATCGGCTGACCTATAGCGCTTCGAGAATGGCGCCAGACATCCTTGAGGCCTGTCGCTATCGATTCGAATCCCCGTACGTTCACCTGAAGCAGACGTTCGTCGAGTTTTCCGCCAGCTGCTTTCCCGCCGGGCGGCCGATGCTGCTGTGCGCGCAGGCGCTGATGGAGAAGATATTCGAAGAATTCACCTTTGATGGCGAGGCGACTCAAGTGGCCACGCCGCTGGTGGAGGTGCTGGAAACCCGCCGTGGCGTCTGTCAGGACTTCGCTCACCTGATGCTGGCGTGCGTACGCTCGCGCGGTCTGGCTGCGCGGTATGTCAGCGGCTATCTGCTCACCCAGCCGCCGCCCGGGCAGCCACGGCTGATTGGTGCCGATGCCTCACACGCATGGGTGTCGGTGTTCTGTCCGGTGCTGGGTTGGGTGGATTTCGATCCGACCAACAACGTTCAGCCTGCGCTTGAGCACATCAGTCTGGCGTGGGGGAGGGATTTTTCGGACGTGTCGCCGTTGCGGGGGGTGATTCTGGGAGGCGGGAGCCACGACCCGGAAGTGCGCGTGACGGTAATGCCGATTGCGAAATAGGCGGATGAAGACGCCGTTGGGGGAGGTGAGCACGCGCGCCATGTCGTGCGAGCAGGATTGTCAGCCAATGGATGGATCACGGTAAAAGCCTCGTCGGGAGCAAGCTCACGCCTACAGGCTTTCGCGTTCATCCATCCCATTGCGCTGAATCAGACGATCACTCGGCAGGCTTTTCTTCAGCGGAGCCTTTTACTTCGACGGAGTCTTCAGCTTCGGTAGCGCCTTCAGCGTTTTCGCCGTCTACGGCTGCACCTTCTCCAGCCTCTGCTTCAGCCTTCTCGGCCTGCTTGCGCTGTGCTTTTTCCTCTTTCTTTTGCTCTTTGGCCAGATCACGTTGGCGTTTGGCGAAGGAATAGTTGGGTTTGGCCATGGGCAGTCCTCGAGGCAGACGATAAGTCAGCACATTCTGCCTGAGAATGGTGCAAAACCGGCGTGGTATTTTTCCTCACCCGGTCATCGATGCCGGTCAGTCCCCCGGCATTACAGGTCTCAGCCGTTGGAAACAGCGCGTTGATAGACGCCGTAAGCCTGGCTGGCGCGGTCGTAACTACCCGATGCGCCACAGGCGTAAGCGGCAAGCAGGCTGCGGAAAATGCTGGAAAGTTGCATGGGATCGTCCTGAAGGTGGGTGACAGGGCGATCTTATGCAGCCATCTTAGCGCTGACTGTTTGATTGTCTCGATGGCCCTGATAGAGGCCGCGCAGAGATGACCGGCAATAACGGTCGTTGAATTGTTCTAATTCAGGGCTGTCCTTGTATACGAAATCAAAGGCTACCCCACCTGGAGACGCACCATGATTCGCAAGCTTGTCGCTGCATCCGTTCTGACTTTGGCCAGTGGGCACCTGCTGGCGGCCGAATGCTCGGTTGAGGTCGATTCCACCGATCAAATGACGTTCACCACCAAGGCCATTGAAATCGATAAGAGCTGCAAGCAGTTCACCGTCAACCTGAAACACTCCGGCAGCCTGCCGAAGGCAGTCATGGGCCACAACGTGGTCATCAGCAAATACGATGACATGTCGCAGATCGCCACTGACGGCATGAGCGTTGGCATCGATAAGGATTATCTGAAGGACGGTGACACGCGCGTCATTGCCCACACCAAAGTCATCGGCGGAGGCGAGTCGGATTCGGTCACCTTCGACGTCTCCAAACTGGACCCGGCCGAGAAATACGGCTTCTTCTGCTCCTTCCCCGGCCACATCGGCATGATGAAAGGCACTGTCACGCTGAAGTGATCACTGGGCCTGCTTCGAGTCTGTCATCTTGAAGATGCCTTGGGCGTTGCTGCTGTCGAAGTTGAGATCGATCTTGCCGTTGTCAGGGTCGATCTTGCGCTGAATGAATTCGACAAATGAGCCCGGCACCTTGTGCGCCACGACGACACCCTCGGCATTCAGCAGCCCTCGACTCACCGTGCAGGCCTTGTACGCGGTCTGCATGACCCTGCCCGAACCTGACACCTCGATGCTGTCCTTCATCGGCCGCTCGCGCCGATTCTGTTCGGTAACCGTCGCTTCCAGATCCACCACCCGATCCGTCAGGTGATTGAAGCTGTTGCCTTCGGTGGCGATCCACGCCATTTCCGCGCTTTCGCTCAGCAGTTGGCGATAGTCATCTTCCCGAACGACGCCGTGCTGGCGGTCAAATGCTCGATACAGCGCCGGCAGCAGACGGGTGGCTTCGGCGACGCTGCAATGCCGGGTGGTGCGCAGGCGATTGAGGATGCTCAGGTCTTCAGGACTCAACGGGTCGCGGCTGGAACCGACGACACGGCTGACCGCCTCTTGGAATGACTGACTGAGTCGGCCGGGGTGCAGCTCGGAAACGAAGAACTGCGCGATGTCTTCCGGCAGGTCCATCTGGCGATAGCCCCAGCCGGTCATGTTCAGTTTGGTCAGCGGGTAAGTGCGCACATCGGTGAAGCCCAGCGGCTCCAGCAGGCGCGAGAAGGCCTGACGCCCGCGTGGCAATTCGCCGTTGTCCGCCCAATCGACGGTGCGAATGGCGCCATGGTCGAACACCACCTTGCGGCCGCCCTCGAATTGCTCGTCCACATAGCGAAGCCCATCGGGTACGGCCTCTACCAGCTTGTGGAACAGGCAGAGGTTTAACGCTTCGGCCAGCCAGGCCCGATGGACCGCCTCGTCAGACCAAGAGAAACCACCCAATGCTTGTGGCACCTCGACGCGATGTTCGAGCCACGCCGCAGCGGGCTGGCCAACGGTGGACGCAACGAGGGAGAAGAGGCCTTGGAAAGCAGTCATGGATAGCGGCTCTGAGCGGGGAAGTCAGAGCGCTATGTAAGCCGTGATGACGAGCGCCATCAAGCGAAAAGAAATAACGGGTTCATTCCGTTTTTGAATGCAGCGCGTTTGCCGCCCGATGAATTTTTTATGCAAAACCCATCGGACGCATTCGTTGCTACGCGTTATGGCGCGTACGGCAGATCCCGTTTGTGCTGGGTCTTGCGGTAGGTGCTGACAATAATCTCGGCGGTTTCCTGCTTTACCGGTTCGCCGTGGAGGAAGGCGTCGATCTCGGCGTAGCTGATGCCGTGGGCCGCTTCGTCGGGTTTGCCGGGGACCAGTTCTTCGAGGTCGGCGGTGGGGACTTTCTCGACCAGGTTGTGCGGCGCGCCGAAGCTGCGCGCGATTGCGCGGACCTGGTTCTTCACCAGACCGCTTAACGGCGCCAGGTCGCAAGCGCCGTCGCCGAACTTGGTGTAGAACCCCATGACCGCTTCAGCCGCATGGTCGGTGCCGATGACCAGACCGCCTTTTACGCCGGCAATGGCGTACTGAGCGACCATCCGCGCCCGGGCCTTGATGTTGCCCTTGACGAAATCCACGGCACTGGCGGCCTGGCCTTCGAAGGCTTTGATCTGATCAACCAGCCCTTTCACCGAGGGCGCGATGTCCACTGTGTGGCGCTCGTCCGGGTTGATGAAATCCACCGATGCCGTGGCTTCATGTTCGTCGTGCTGGATGTGATACGGCAGGCGCACGGCGATGAAGGTGTAGGCATCGTCGCCTGTACTTTCACGCAGCTCGCGGATGGCGCGCTGGGCCATCAAACCCGCTGTCAGCGAATCCACGCCGCCACTGATGCCCAGTACAAGCACTTTCAGGCGGGCGTTATTCAGGCAGTCCTTGATGAATTGCACGCGGCGGCTGACTTCCGCCTGCAGCGCTCCGTCATTGGCGAAAGGCGGCTGGACGTTGAGCTGCCGGGCGATCTCGCGCTGTACGTCTTGCATGATTGACTCCTTGAGCAAAAAAGGAATGGCATGGAAAAGAGGCGGCGGTCGGTGCTCGACTCAGGATGGCACCTTGAATACGTGGAGCAGGTAGGACACGAACTCCGGGTCCTTGCATTGGGTTTTGCCGGGCTCGTCGGAAATCTTGGCGACGGGCTGGCCGGCGCAGGCGGTCATTTTCAGCACGATGCTCATTGGCTGGATCCCCGGGATGTCGGCGGTCAGGTTGGTGCCAATCCCGAAACTGACGTTGATGCGACCACGCAGCGCGCGGAATATTTCCAGCGCCTTCGGCAGGTTCAGGCCATCAGAGAACACCAGCGTCTTGCTCATCGGCTCAATGCCCAGCTTCTGATAGTGCCTGATGCATTTTTCGGCCCACTGCACAGGATCGCCCGAGTCGTGGCGCAGGCCGTCGAAGAGTTTGGCGAAGAACAGGTCGAAGTCGCCGAGGAAGGCATCGGTGGTGATGCAGTCTGTCAGCGCAATACCCAGCAGGCCGCGGTATTCGCGCACCCAGCAATCGAGCGCGGCAATCTGGCTGTCAATCAGGCGCGGGCCAAGTTGCTGATGGGCCATGATCCATTCGTGGGCCATGGTACCGAGGGGTTTAAGGTCGAATTTGCGCGCCAGGTGCACGTTGCTGGTGCCGACGAACTGGCCGGGGAAATCCTTTTTCAACACCGAAACGACGTCCTCCTGCACCGCGTAGGAGAAGCGCCGGCGCGTGCCGAAGTCAGCCACTTTCAATTCCGCCAGTTCGTCGGCAGTGGCGGTTGCATTCAGCCAGTCGAATTTGCGGCACAGCTGGTCGCGGGCCTGACTGAGCAGGGTTTCGGGGTTGCGATGGCGATTGCGGACTTCGCTGACGATGGCCAGGACAGGCACTTCGAAGAGGATCACGTGCAGCCAGGGGCCTGAAAGGCGGATGCACAGTTCGTCGTTTTCAATGGTGGTCTGGACGTAGCGCAGGTTGAAGCGGAACAGCCCGAGGAAACGCAGGAAGTCGGGCTTCATGAAGTTGATGCGTTCCAGGAAACCGGTCTCCTCGACGCTCAGCGACAGTTCGCAGAGCTGCTCGATCTGATGGCGGATTTCGGTCAGGTACGGCCGGAGATCTTCACCGTTGCGGCAGCGAAACTCCCACTCCACTTCGACGTTGGGGTAGTTGTGCAGCACGGCCTGCATCATGCTCAGCTTATAGAGGTCGGTATCGAGCAGGTTCTGCACGATGCGGTCCGCGAAAGCGCTCTCACTCATTGTGTCGCTCCAGCCAGCAGCGGCCGCCAAGGTGCGGCCCGGGATTCAATTGGGTGTCGCATACAACCTTGCGGTAGCGCTGTGGCGGTACGTCCGGTTTGTTATTGACGATGGCCGACATAATGCCAGTCGTCGTGGGAGAGGGGCAGAAATGTTTCAGCGACTGACCGAGTGCATCCCGTTGGAACGGCTGGAACTCCAGCTGTAGGGCTGGCCTGAACTCCAATTGTGGGACTGGCTTTAGCCGGGAATGCGTCGGTGGTCACGCCGCAGAGTAATGGTGAGCAACCGGGCCTCTTCCCGGCTAAAGCCGGTCCCACTAAAAGCCTCGCGTGTACCCAGTGGGGCTGGCTAGACCTCAATCGTGGGATCGCGTGCACTTGTAGGACTGGCTTTAGCCGGGACGCTTTCACTGCGGCGTGGGCTCGTTGAGCTGTTCGAGCATCCACTCCACAAACACGCGAATCTTTGGCACTTCGGCCGCGTGCTCCGGGTAGGCCAGGTAATAGGCGTCCTGGCTCGGCAATGCGTGGGGCCAGGGGATGATCAGTTTGCCGTCCGCCAGCTCTTCTTCCACCAGAAACCGGGGCAGCAGCGCGACGCCGCAACCCACTTGCGCCGCACGAATACACATATAGATCGTCTCGAAGCGGGGGCCGTGATAGCTGTGTTCGGTCTGGTAGCCCTGACTTTCGAACCAGTCATGCCAGGCCTGGGGACGATGCGCGTTTTGCAGCAGGACCAGATCGGTCAGTTGCGTAGGATCGGTGAAGGGCTCTTTGGGCACGCTGCCGGGTGCGCATACCGGCACTAGCTCTTCACTGAACAGCTTCACGCTCTCCGCACCGGGTCGGGCGCCGCCGCCGAAATAGAACGACAGGTCGCAGCGGCTCTGCGCCAGGTCATCGCTCTCCTGTTCGTTGACCAGATCCAGATGAATGTGCGGATGACGCAAGCGCCAGCCCTTCAGCCGCGGCACTAGCCAGCGGGCGCCGAAGGTCGAGGGTGTCGACACGCGCAAGACTTCGGTTTCGCCACCGTAGGAACGCAGGAAGTGCGTCGACATTTCCATCTGCGAGAGCACTTTGCGCACTTCGCCCAGGTACAGCGCGCCGGCTGGCGTCAATTGCAGGCGCCGACGAACCCTTCGAAACAACAGGTGCTGCACCAATTCTTCCAGCTGGGCGACCTGCTTGCTGACGGCGCTCTGGGTGAGGTTCAGCTCCTCGGCCGCGCGGGTGAAACTCAGGTGACGGGTCACCGCTTCAAAACATTGCAGCGCGGTGACCGACGGGAGATGGCGTTTGCTCAGCATAATCGGCTCGTTCAGCATCAGCATGAAAAAACGGAATGATATCTCGCTTAATCGTCGTTTGTTGCAGTGTCGCCGGCCAGCTATTACTAGAGGCTGACGAAATAACCAGTATTTGGCATTCCGCTTTCGCGCTTACGATCAGTTTCAGGAGAAATCATGCTCAACGACCTGCTTACCCGACTCGGTGTCGATGCCGCGCTTTATCAAGAGGGCGACAAGCCTGTTCACACGCCGATCGATGGCAGCCAGGTTGCGTCGGTGAACTGGGAAAGCGCCGCTGAAGTCGAGCAGCGCATCACCCGTGCCGACCACGCCTTCGAAGCTTGGCGCAAAGTGCCGGCGCCCCGTCGCGGCGAGCTGATCCGCCTGTTTGGCGAAGCGCTGCGCAAGCACAAGGCCGACCTGGGCGAGCTGGTGTCGTGGGAGGCCGGCAAGATCACTCAGGAAGGGCTGGGTGAAGTGCAGGAAATGATCGACATCTGCGACTTCGCCGTCGGCCTGTCGCGCCAGATGTATGGCCTGACCATCGCCTCAGAGCGCCCGGGCCACCACATGCGTGAAACCTGGCACCCGCTGGGCGTCATCGGCGTCATCAGCGCGTTCAACTTCCCGGTGGCGGTCTGGTCGTGGAACACCGCGTTGGCGCTGGTCTGCGGTAACTCGGTGATCTGGAAACCGTCGGAAAAGACCCCGCTGACTGCGCTGGCGTGCCAGGCGCTTTTCGATAAGGTGGCCGCTGAATTTTCCGACGCCCCGCAGTACCTCACCCAATGCATCGTCGGCGGCCGCGAAGCGGGTGAGGCGTTGGTCGATGACGTCCGCGTCGCGTTGATCAGCGCCACGGGCAGCACGCGCATGGGTCGCGAAGTGGCGCCAAAACTCGCTGCACGCTTCGCCCGCAGCATTCTGGAGCTGGGCGGCAACAACGCGATGATTCTGACCCCAAGTGCCGATCTGGATTTGGCCGTACGCGCGGTGCTGTTCAGCGCTGTCGGCACGGCCGGTCAGCGTTGCACCACCCTGCGCCGTTTGATCGCGCATTCGTCCGTGAAGGCCGAGTTCGTCGAGCGCCTGAAAGCGGCCTACGCCAAAGTGCGCATCGGGCATCCGCTGGAAGGCAATCTGGTCGGTCCGCTGATCGACAAGCAAAGCTACGAAAACATGCAGGAAGCGCTGGAGCAGGCGTTGAGCGAAGGCGGCAAGGTGTTTGGTGGCAAGCGCCAGTTGCAGGAGAAATTCCCGAACGCTTATTACGTCTCGCCGGCCATCGTCGAGATGCCGGAGCAGAGCGATGTGGTGCGCAGCGAAACCTTCGCGCCGATTCTGTACGTGGCGGGCTACGAGGAATTCAGCGAGGCGGTGCGCCTGAATAACGATGTGCCCCAAGGTTTGTCGTCCTGCATCTTTACCACCGACGTGCGCGAGGCCGAGCAGTTCATTTCGGCGTTGGGCAGCGATTGCGGCATTGCCAACGTCAATATTGGCCCGAGTGGTGCAGAGATTGGTGGTGCGTTCGGTGGCGAAAAAGAAACCGGCGGCGGTCGCGAGTCCGGCTCGGACTCTTGGAAAGGCTACATGCGTCGCCAGACTGCCACGGTGAACTACTCCCGCGAACTGCCGCTGGCGCAGGGTATTACGTTTGATTGATGCCATCTGTTCGAGCGCGTTCTGACAGATGATCGTGCCCACGCTCTGTGTGGGTACGCATCCCCAGGCGCTCTGCGCCCGGTTTCTGTGACGCGGAGCGTCATCGGCTGCATTACCACGCGGAGCGTGGGAACGATCAGCGTGGGAACAATCAGGTCTGGCTGTCTCTTTCCGAGGTTTTGCGATGCCGTTACGCGAAGAATGTCTGTGGGAAACGCTGACGCCGCAAAGGCCCGAAGCGCCTGCGTTGAGCGGGGAAGTGACGGTCGATGTGTGCGTCATCGGCGCAGGCATCACGGGTTTGTCGGCGGCCATTCATCTGCTTGAGCAGGGCAGGACGGTCGCGGTTGTTGAAGCCCATCGCACCGGGCAGGGTGGGTCCGGCCGGAACGTAGGACTGGTCAACGCGGGCCTGTGGATTCCGCCTGACGAAATCGAAGCCGGCTTCGGCGAAAAAGTCGGCAGCCAGCTCAACACCATGCTCGGCAATGCGCCGTCACTGGTGTTCAGCCTGATCGAAAAATACGCCATCGACTGCCAGGCGACGCGCAAAGGCACACTGCACATGGCCCACAACGCCAAAGGCGAGCAGGACTTGCGCAGCCGTGAAGAGCAATGGAAACGTCGCGGCGCGCCTGTGGAATTGCTCACCGGCAAAGCCTGCCAGGAAGCGACCGGCACCACCGAGATTACCTCCGCTTTACTCGATCACCGGGCGGGCACCATCAACCCGATGGCCTACACCAGCGGGCTGGCGGCGGCCGTCACGCAATTGGGTGGCCAGCGTTTCGATCACTCGCCGGTCAAACGCCTTGAGCGACAAGGCGCGCGGTGGTGCGTGGTCACCGAAAACGGCGCGGTGCTTGCCGAGCAAGTCGTCATCGCCTCCAACGCCTACACCGAGGGCGAGTGGACCGAGCTTCGGCGAAACTTCTTCCCCGGCTACTACTATCAAGTGGCCTCGGCGCCCTTGGCCGAAGACGCGGCGCAGCAGATCTTACCGGGCGGGCAGGGCTCCTGGGACACGCGGCAAGTGCTCAGCAGCATTCGTCGCGATGCCGATGGCCGACTGTTGCTGGGCAGTCTGGGCAACGGCAATCAGAAGCCCGGCTGGTTTCTCAAGGCGTGGGCTGATCGGGTGCAGCAGCATTATTTCCCGTACCTCAAACCGGTTGAGTGGGAATGCACGTGGACCGGCTGCATCGCGTTCACACCCGATCACCTGCTGCGAATGTTCGAGCCTGCACCAGGACTGGTCGCTGTCACCGGTTACAACGGCCGGGGCAACACCACAGGGACAGTCGTTGGCAAAGCTTTCGCCGATTATCTGTGCAGCGGCAACGCCAGTGTCCTACCCATCCCCTTTGCGCGAATGCAGCCGCTGGCGGCCGTCGGACTGCGCAGCTCTTTGTACGAGGCTGGCTTCTCGCTATACCATGCGGGCCAATGCCTCAGAATCGTGATCTGAGAAGAATTCTCTCTCCAAAACAACGCTTTCTCCTACATCCACTACCCTCAAATGGTGCGGCCCGTAGCGGAACCGCACCGACGGTGTGCAGTTCGGTGACGCGTGCTGTTACAACAGGGTTGTACAGGTGCGGATGAAGCGGTTGCGCGCCCGTGTCGCCAGGGTTGCTCTTTTGAAGTCGTGAGGTTGCACCTTGCGCGGTTTAGACGGTTGCACGCCCTATGAAAAAGGGCAGAAATCAGTCGGATAGCAACAAAACGACCAGTTTCTCAAGAATAAAAAACCGATGGCACGCCACTTGCTCGCAGCAGCTCTGTGGTCGCAGTGCTAATTAAAAAACCCAGGAGCACCAACTCATGTCGCAGACGTTCTACAGAAAAGGCTTTCTCGCACTCGCAGTGGCTACTGCCCTGGGTGCGGCTTCATTTGCACAGGCAGCCGACATCAAGATCGGCGTTGCGGGTCCGATGACGGGCGCCAACGCCTCGTTTGGCGAGCAATACATGAAGGGCGCTCAAGCAGCTGCCGATGCCATCAACGCTGCGGGCGGCGTCAACGGCGATAAGATCGTCCTGACCGCCTACGACGATGCGTGCGAACCGAAACAGGCCGTTGCCGTTGCCAACAAGGCCGCGTCCGACAAAGTTGCCGGCGTTGTCGGTCACTTCTGCTCCTCCTCGACCATTCCTGCTTCGGAAGTCTATGACGAAGCCGGCATCATCGCGATCACCCCTGGCTCCACCAACCCGACCGTGACCGAGCGCGGCCTGAGCGCCATGTTCCGTATGTGCGGCCGTGACGATCAGCAAGGCATCGTGGCCGGCGACTACATCGTCGACGTGCTCAAGGGCAAGAAAATTGCCGTCATCAACGACAAAGACACCTACGGCAAAGGCCTGGCAGACGCCACCGCCAAGCAGCTGACCGCTCGCGGCGTGAAGCCGGTGCTGGAAGAAGGTCTGACCCGTGGCGAGAAAGACTTCAGCGCCCTGGTCACCAAGATCCGCTCCGTTGGCGCTGACGTCGTTTACTTCGGCGGCCTGCACCCGGAAGCCGGTCCACTGGTCCGCCAACTGCGTGAGCAAGGCCTGAAAGACGTCAAGTTCATGTCCGACGACGGCGTTGTGACCGACGAGCTGGTGACCACCGCTGGCGGCGCGCAATACGTCGATGGCGTGTACATGACCTTCGGCGCCGACCCGCGCATGCTGCCAGACAGCAAGGCCGTGGTTGAGCAGTTCCGCAAATCCGGCTACGAGCCAGAAGGCTATACCCTCTACGCTTACGCTTCGGTTCAGGCCCTGGCCGCTGGCTTCAACGGCGCCAAGTCGAACAAAGGCGAAGACGCTGCCAAGTTCCTCAAGGCTCACCCGGTCAAAACCGTCATGGGCGAGAAAGCCTGGGACACCAAGGGCGACCTGAAAGTCTCTGACTACGTGGTTTACCAGTGGGACAAGGACGGCAAATACCACCAGCTCGAAAAGCAGAAGTGAGTTGAGCGCTTAGTCGGATCTGCTGTTTCCCGGGGGTGAGCCGGGAAACAGCCTGATCCGGTAATCGGCGCTGTCTGACGGCGGCGCCGGATTTCTTCTGTTGCCACTGTGTGCGCCGCTCTATTCCTCACGAGGGAATGGTCGCGCGCGCCAGGTCGGCCTTTCAAGTTCGTGAGCGTGCGTGATGGACGGTATTTTCCTGCAGCAAATGGTCAACGGCCTGACACTGGGCTCGGTCTATGGCCTGATCGCCATCGGTTACACGATGGTCTACGGCATCATCGGCATGATCAACTTCGCCCACGGCGACGTTTACATGATCTCCGCCTACCTCGCAGCCATCGGTCTCGCCGTGCTGTCGTTCTTCGGCGTTGAGTCATTCCCCTTTCTGATTCTCGGCACACTGATCTTCACCATTGTGGTGACCGGTGTGTACGGCTTCGTCATCGAGCGAGTGGCGTACAAACCGCTGCGTAACTCGACCCGGCTGGCGCCGCTGATCAGTGCGATCGGCATCTCCCTGATTCTGCAGAACTACGCGCAGATCGCTCAGGGCCCACGCCAGCAAGGCGTACCGACCCTGCTCGAAGGCGCCATGCGCTTCGATGTCGGCAGCGGTTTCGTACAGATCACCTACACCAAAATCTTCATTCTGATCGCCGCCTTCGTCGGCATGGGCGTACTGACCTACATCATCAAGTACACCAAGCTGGGCCGGATGTGCCGCGCCACGCAGCAGGATCGCAAGATGGCCTCGATTCTGGGCATTAACACCGACCGAGTCATTTCCTACGTGTTCGTCATTGGCGCGGCCATGGCGGCACTGGCTGGCGTGCTGATCACCATGAACTACGGCACATTCGACTTCTTCGCCGGCTTCGTCATTGGCATCAAGGCGTTCACCGCAGCGGTACTCGGCGGCATTGGTTCGTTGCCGGGCGCCATGCTCGGCGGGCTGATCCTCGGGGTTGCCGAGTCGCAGTTCTCCGGTTTGATCAATTCCGACTACAAAGACGTGTTCAGTTTCGGCCTGCTGGTAGTGATTCTGATCTTCCGTCCCCAAGGCCTGCTGGGTCGCCCACTCGTGGCGAAGGTATAACCATGTCTGCACCTACTAAACCCATTGATATCAAACAAAGCCTGATCGACGCGGTGATCGCCGGCTTGCTGGCGCTGATCGTGTTCGGTCCGATCGTCGGCATCGTGCTGGACGGCTATGGCTTCAACCTGCAGCCAGGACGCGTGGCCGTGCTGGTGGGCGTGGTCGTTGTCGGTCGTTTCTTCATGAGCCTGTTCCTGCAGACACCAAAAGGCGTGGCCATTGCCCAAAGTTTTGAAAGCTCGGGCTCCGGCGTGCACGTGCTGCCGCCGGGGTACAAGACGCGGCTGCGCTTTATCATTCCGCTGATGATCCTGATCGCGGTGATCTTCCCGATCTTCGCCGACAAGTACGTGCTGACCGTGGTGATCCTCGGCCTGATCTACGTGTTGCTGGGCCTGGGCCTTAATATCGTGGTGGGCCTCGCCGGTCTGCTCGATCTGGGGTACGTGGCCTTCTATGCAATCGGCGCATACGGCCTGGCGCTGGGTTATCAGTATCTGGGCCTGGGGTTCTGGTCGGCGCTGCCGCTGGCAGCGATTGCGGCGGCGCTTGCCGGGTGCATCCTCGGCTTTCCAGTGCTGCGCATGCATGGGGATTACTTGGCGATCGTGACCTTGGGCTTCGGCGAGATCATTCGTCTGGTGCTCAACAACTGGCTGTCGTTCACCGGCGGACCCAACGGCGTGGCAGTGCCTTCGCCGACCTTTTTCGGCCTGGAATTCGGGCGTCGTGCAAAAGACGGCGGCATCCCGATCCACGAGTATTTCGGCTTCGAATACAACCCGGATCTGAAATTCATCTTCATCTATACCGTGCTGTTCCTGGTCGTGCTGGCTGTGCTGTACGTCAAGCACCGCCTGACCCGTATGCCGGTCGGCCGCGCGTGGGAAGCCCTGCGTGAAGACGAAATCGCCTGCCGCTCCATGGGCCTGAATCACGTGCTGGTCAAGCTGTCGGCCTTCACCATCGGCGCGTCGACGGCCGGTCTGGCAGGGGTGTTCTTCGCCAGCTATCAAGGCTTCGTCAACCCGACCTCGTTCACCTTCTTCGAGTCGGCGCTGATCCTCGCCATCGTCGTGCTGGGCGGTATGGGCTCGACCGTCGGTGTGGTCATCGCGGCATTCGTGCTGACGGTCGCACCGGAACTGCTGCGCAGCTTCGCGGAGTATCGCGTTTTGCTGTTCGGCATCCTCATGGTGCTGATGATGATCTGGCGTCCCCGTGGCCTGATCCGCATCAGCCGTACCGGTGTGCAGCCACGCAAAGGCGTGCTGGCCAAAGTGGAGGGCGCGTGATGAGCGACGAAATCGTTCTGTCCGTCGAAAACCTGATGATGCACTTCGGCGGCATCAAGGCCCTCAGCGACGTCAGCCTGCAAGTGCGGCGCAACTCGATCTTTGCCCTGATCGGCCCGAACGGCGCCGGCAAGACCACCGTGTTCAACTGCTTGACCGGCTTCTACAAAGCCACCGGCGGGCGTATCGAGCTCAATGCGCGAGGCAAGAAAACCAACGTCATTCAGTTGCTCGGCGAGCAATTTCGCGCCGCGGACTTCGCGTCGCCGAAGCGCTTCGGCAGCCGGCTGTACTACAAAATGTTTGGCGGCACCCACCTGGTAAACCGTGCAGGGCTGGCGCGTACCTTCCAGAACATTCGCCTGTTCAAGGAAATGTCCGTCGTCGAGAACCTGCTGGTCGCACAGCACATGTGGGTCAACCGCAACATGCTCGCCGGCATCCTCAACACCAAGGCCTATCGCAAGGCCGAAGACGACGCCATGAGCACCGCGTTCTACTGGCTCGAAGTGGTGGATCTGGTGGACTGCGCCAACCGTCTGGCCGGTGAGCTTTCCTACGGCCAGCAACGCCGTCTGGAGATCGCGCGGGCGATGTGCACGCGTCCGCAGGTCATCTGCCTGGACGAGCCGGCAGCTGGTTTGAACCCACAGGAAACCGAGGCGCTGAGCGGCATGATTCGCCACCTGCGCGACGATCACGACATGACCATCGTCCTGATCGAACACGACATGGGCATGGTCATGGGCATTTCCGACGACATCGTCGTGCTCGACCACGGCAACGTGATCGCCAAAGGCAAACCGGAGCAGATCCGCAACGATCCGAAAGTGATCGCGGCGTATCTGGGCGCAGATGAAGAGGAGTTGGTATGAGTAAGCCGATCCTCGAACTGAAAGAGATCGATGTGTATTACGGGCCGATCCAGGCCCTCAAGAAAGTCTCGATGCACATTGATGAGGGCGAGACGGTCAGCCTGATCGGCTCCAACGGCGCGGGCAAGTCCACGCTGCTGATGTCGATCTTCGGCCAGCCGCGCGCGGCCAGTGGCCAGATCATCTATCAGGGCACTGACATCACCCACAAGTCGTCCCACTACATCGCGTCCAACGGTATCGCTCAGTCGCCGGAAGGCCGTCGCGTGTTCCCGGACATGTCAGTGGAAGAAAACCTGATGATGGGCACTATCCCCATTGGCGACAAACATGCCAGCGAAGACATGCAGCGTATGTTCGAGATGTTCCCGCGGCTCAAGGAGCGTCGCAATCAGCGGGCGATGACTATGTCCGGCGGCGAACAGCAGATGCTCGCCATCGCACGTGCGCTGATGAGCCGTCCCAAGTTGCTGCTGCTGGACGAGCCGAGCCTGGGTCTGGCGCCGATCATCGTTAAACAGATCTTCGCGACGCTCCGTGAGCTGGCGCAGACCGGCATGACGATCTTCCTGGTCGAGCAGAACGCCAACCATGCGCTGAAGCTGTCGGACCGTGCTTACGTGATGGTCAACGGCGAGATTCGCCTGACGGGCACGGGTAAGGAATTGCTCACCAATGAGGAGGTCAGGAACGCCTATCTTGGCGGGCACTGATTCCTGATCACTGTTGTAAAAACACGCCCCGGGTGGATAACTTCCGGGGCTTTTTTATGGCATAGCCGAATTGTGGAAAACAATTTTGGAGAGCAGTGAAAACGCGACATATAGCCGCTGCAAATCGCTGTTTTGTCACGCTTTTGACTTGTTCAGTTTTACTGTGGAAGTGACTGTGAATAAGTTGGGAGCAGCTAGCTGGAGGCCTTTATTTGCGGGGCTTACAGCCTGTTGATCAATATTTGATCAGTTGTTTCGGCCGGTATTTTAATGGGGTTTGTCAACGTTCTTGTGGCTGTTTTTTTATACAGTCTTTATCAGGCGCCTGCCTGTGGATAAGTCTGTGTGCAACCGTTGGAAAGACCGCCGCAGGTAGCGCAATCTGTGGCCTCGGACGTGCATTCCTGTCCATGCACCCAAGTCTTGCGCGAAGTCGACGGCAGATGGCCCATGACCGGTCAAGTAAAAACATCGTTCAAGTTGCCCACACGTCCCGTATGCCGGGACTCTTGGCGTTTTGAGTTGCCCCCAGAAAAAGGTTGCCTGACTGTGGATAAGGTGGGCAAAAGTGTCTGTAGGCCAGACGGTATAAGGCTTTGGAGCAGTTGGTTGTTTTTTATACAGAAAAGCAGTTGTATGACGATGTTGCTGATGGTGCTTGATCCCGGCCTGTCTGCGCGGGCATTCTCCAGAACCTTCCTACACGCAACGCTGCTTGCGTGACATTCCCGCTTGGCTTGATAAGCCCGCATCGTTAGTCAGGAGAAAGAAATGACCTCTACCGTATTCATTACCGGGGCCACTTCCGGGTTTGGCGAAGCCTGCGCCCGTCGTTTTGCAGAGGCGGGCTGGTCGCTGGTGCTGACCGGTCGCCGTGAAGACCGCTTGCAGGCGCTGAGCGCCGAACTGTCGAAGCAGACCAAGGTGCACACGCTGACGCTGGACGTGCGCGATCGCGCAGGCGTGGAGCGCGCTGTGGAAAGCCTGCCGGCGGAGTTCGCGAAGATCCGCGGCCTGATCAACAACGCGGGTCTGGCGCTGGGGATCGATCCTGCACCCAAGTGCGATCTGGATGACTGGGACACCATGATCGACACCAACATCAAAGGGCTGGTGTACACGACGCGCACGCTGCTTTCGCGTCTGATCGCTTACGGCCGCGGTGCCAGCATCGTCAACCTCGGCTCGGTAGCGGGGAATTATCCGTACCCGGGCGGTAACGTTTACGGCGGCACTAAAGCATTCGTCGGACAGTTCTCGCTGAACCTGCGCAACGACCTGGTCGGCACCGGCGTACGCGTGACCAACCTTGAACCGGGGTTGTGCGAGAGCGAGTTCTCGCTGGTGCGTTTCGGTGGCGATCAGGCCAAGTACGATGCGACCTATGCAGGTGCAGAACCTATCCAGCCTCAGGACATTGCCGACACCATTTTCTGGATCATGAACACGCCGGCCCACGTCAACGTCAACAGCCTGGAACTGATGCCCGTGAGCCAGACCTGGGCCGGGTTCGCGATTGATCGCAGTCGTGGTGAGAAGTAAATAGTTTCACTGGTGTTGATCGTTCCCACGCGCCGCGTCGGGACGATCATTGCCGGGCTGAGTAAGGCGCAGAATCAGGTGCCGAACGCGATCAAATTGTGGGAGTGAGCTTGCTCACGAAGACGGCATTTCAACCGCTGAATCTTTAGCGGATGTACCTACCCATTCGCGAACAAGCCCGCTCCCACCGTTCGTTTATCTGCGGGAAGATCGGAGGCCGCATTTTGGCGGCTGCCAGTGAGTAGACATTCCAGGAAAATCAGATCAGCCGCTGAAGTACTCGGCCAGCCCGATGTAGCAGGTCGCCAGGTGATACGGCGTCGTCGACGGCATGTCGCTGCGGCTGATCTGCCCCTGGCTGTCGAGGCACTCGTTCCAGCCGGTGGGGTGCAGGAACTGCGCTTGCAGCGCCTTCAACTGACGCGCCAGCAGGTGCTCGCTATCAGGCCGCAAGGTCAACGCGCGCAGGTATTCCGCCTGGGCCCAGATGCGCTGCGTGCCGTCTTTCACCGAACCGTCCACTTCCAGCATTGCCGCCACGGCGCCAGTGGTGTGATCGACGCCCTGTGCCTCGGCGTGGGCGAACGCAGTCTCCAGCGAACGGTAAAGCGGCGTGCCCCGCAGACGCGCGGACGACGCCAGCAAGTAGAACCACTCAAACTGATGACCCGGTTCGGACCAGTTATCCACAGCGTCCAGCGGTTTCTCCAGCATTACCCCGTGTTCGACATCCACAAAACGTCGCTGCATGCCTTCCACCAGCGCATCCAGCGCCGCCTGCGTGTCAGCGTCATCACGTACGGCCAGCGTGCCGAGAAATGCTTCGGCCAGGTGCATCAGCGGGTTTTGCAGCGGGCCGGCGTTCAGCGAAGTCCAATCCTCGGCCAGCACGGACTCATACAGGCCATCGCCATCGGCGAAGCGTTCGGCGACCACGTTCAGCCCGGCGTTGAGCACTGATTCCACCAACGGCTCGCGGACCTTGCCCCAGTAATGCGCGCAGGCAAAAACGATGAACGCGTGGGTGTAGAGATCCTTGCGACGGTCCAGCGGCGAGCCCTGTGGATCGATGCTGTAGAACCAGCCGCCGTGCTCGGCATCGTGAAAATGCTGTTGCAACGAACGAAACAGCGCAGCCGCGCGGGTGGCGGCGTCGGGCACGTCAGGGTGATCGATCAGACTTGAAAACAGAAACAGCTGACGCGCACAGGCCATGGCCCGGTAGCGCTGGGGCGGCAGAGGCCGATGCTGAGCGTCGACCGCCTCGAACGGCAGCGCCATCTCGGCATTCCATCCCGGGCCCTGCCACAACGGCACGACCACGCGCATGAAGTGCTGCTGCAGCTCAGTGAACAGGGCGGACAGTTCAGACTTGGCGGTGGGAAGGGAAGCGTCAGGCATTGGATGGCGTCACGGCAGTGGCAAATTGCGCGACATGGTAGCAGGAGGTGAGGCGGGCGGGGCAGCGGGGATCGATTGATCCCCGCTCGAGCGCAGCAGACGCTGACTTACCCCGCGAATAACCAGACGCCGGTGGCGGCCGAGAGTGCGCCTGCGATCCGAACAACCGGCGCCGCCGCTGTCGGCAGAAACCGCACCACGGCGTAACCCGCCGCATGCAGCGCCGCGGTCGCGCCGACGAATCCGAGCGCATAGCCCCACGGGCTCGACATCTCCGGCAGTTCCAGACCATGGGCCACGCCGTGGAACAGCGCAAACAGCGCCGTCGCCGCCACGGCCACGAACAGCGGCGGACGCACCGCCAGTGCCACCGCCAGGCCCAACGCAAACACCGAAGCAGCAATCCCGCTTTCCAGTGCAGGCAGTTCCAGGCCTTCAAATCCGAGCAAGCCGCCGAGCAGCATGGTGCCGACGAATGTGCACGGCAGCGCCCAGCGCGCGGCGCCTTTTTGCTGTGCAGCCCACAGCCCGACAGCGATCATCGCCAGCAGGTGATCGATGCCGCCCAAGGGATGGCTGATGCCGGCCACAAGACCGCTTTCATCGTGGCCGGGGTGAGCGAAGGCGATTGCCGGTACGAGGAGCAGCGCCAACGCGCCGAATACTTTTTTGCCGTTCATGAATGAATTCCTTGAGTCCTGTGGAGGTACGAATCAGGCAGCAGTCAGCAGGCCCTGACGCTCGATGAACGAAATAATCTGCTCCAGGCCGTGACCGGTTTTCTGGTTGCTGAACACGAACGGCTTGTCGCCGCGCATCTTCTTCGTATCGCGGTCCATCATCTCCAGCGATGCCCCCACCAGCGGCGCGAGGTCGATCTTGTTGATCACCAGCAGATCGGATTTGCAAATGCCGGGTCCGCCCTTGCGCGGCAGCTTGTCGCCTGCCGACACGTCGATCACGTAAATGGTGAGGTCCGACAGCTCCGGACTGAACGTGGCGGACAGGTTGTCGCCACCGGATTCGACGATGATCAGGTCCAGCCCCTCGAAGCGACGATTAAGCTGGTCGACGGCTTCCAGATTGATCGAAGCGTCTTCGCGAATCGCCGTGTGCGGGCAACCGCCGGTTTCCACGCCGATGATGCGCTCGGGTGCCAGGGCTTCGTTGCGCACCAGAAAGTCGGCGTCTTCACGGGTGTAGATATCGTTGGTGACCACTGCCAGGTTGTAGCGATCGCGCAGGGCCAGGCACAACGCGAGGGTCAGCGCGGTTTTGCCGGAACCGACCGGACCGCCGATGCCGACGCGTAAAGGTTGGCTGTTCATTCGTTCTCTCCGTTAAGCATGTTGTGCGGTTCAAGGTGCTGCGCCGATGGCGGCCACCTCATGATCGGAACAGGCGGCTGTACTGCCGCTCATGGTTCATGCTCGCCAGCGCCAGACCAAATGGCGCGCTGCCGATGTGGTCAGGGTTCAGTGCAGTTGCGTGTTGCTGGGCGTTCTGCAGCAACGGCAATAATTCGCTGGTGAGGCGCTGCGCGGCTTGCTGCCCCAGCGGGAGGGTCTTCATCAGCACTGCCAACTGATTTTCCAGCCAGCTCCAGAGCCAGGCGGCGAGGGCGTCCTGAGGCCCGATCTGCCAGGCTCGCGCAGCCAGTGCCCAACCCAGCGCCAGATGTGGCTCGCCCACACGCTGCAGGAAGTCCCGCGCGGGCTGATCCATTTCCGGCAGGCCGTTGAGCAGTTGCTGCAGCGAATAGCCCATCTGTCGGCTTTCCAGGTGCAACTCACGGGTCTCGCGGCTGGCGCGGTGTGCCTCGCTCAATTGCAGCAAGGCCACCCAGTCGTTTTGGGCAGCCGCCGTGCAGTGCGCCAGTAAAAGCGGCGCTTCGAATCGCGCGAGGTTGAGCAGCAATTGATCGCCGATCCAGCGGGCGGCGCTGGCCGAATCGTGGACAGTCGATTGCTCAACCGCCATTTCCAGGCCCTGGGAATAGCTGTAGCCGCCGATTGGCAGCTGGGGGCTCGCCAGACGCAGCAGCGCCCAGGCCGCATTCACGTGCGTACGCCAAACTGATGAATGCGTGGGGCGTAGTTGAAGTCTTCCTCTCCGGCGCGGGAGTGATGATGGCCGCCACCGTAGGCGCCGTGCTCGGGCTGGAAGGGCGCTTCGAGGGATTCGGTGGTGGCGCCCAGTTGATCAAGCATGGCTTTGAGCACGTAGTCGTCGAGCAGGCGCAGCCAGCCATCACCCACTTGCAGCGCCACATGGCGGTTGCCCAGGTGATACGCCGCGCGGGTGAGCTCGAACGCGCTGCTGCACGTCACGTGCAGCAGCTGCTCAGGGCGCGCGCAGACGCGGACGATTCGGCCGTCTTCAGCCTTGAGAAAGTCGCCGTCACGCAACGGCGGCTGACCCCGCTCGAGGAAAAGCCCCACGTCTTCGCCCTCGGCACTGAAACAGCGCAGTCGGCTTTTGCTGCGCGCCTCAAATATCAAATGCAGTTCTGCGGCCCATTCAGCCTGAGGTTCGGTCCGTTGATGAATCACCAGCATCAGAAAGCTTCCAGCAATGTGCGATGCAAGGTGCTAGAGCAAGTGGCTTGCCAACAGGCACGCAGGACAGAAATTGCCAGAATACGGTGCAGTCAGGGGAGGGCTGATCGCGGGGATGCGATTTATCGGTGCGCCGGTTGTGGCGATGCACCGCCGTGGTGCGGGGATGCGCTGATCAGAGCCTGACGCAGCGCCCTGACGCAGCGCCCTGAAGCTTCGCGATTCACTCGGTACTGCCCAAGCCCTGCCAGCGCTTGGCGCCAATGAAAATGAAGCGAAGCTGCTGGGTTATTTTCGCCCGGGGAGTGAGGTGCTTGGCCAGGGCCGGGGGCGGCGGGTCGATCAGTTCCGGAAGCATGGCGAACACGCTCTTCACCACCAGGTCGGCCATGACCGAGAGGTCGTCGGTGTTCAGGTGCTGGAATTTGGGCATCGATGCCAGGTCGGTCGCGAGGTCGGCGATGATGCCTTCGCGCAGCGCGCCGAGTGCCTGGCGGACTTTGAGCGAGCCGCCGTATTGCTCGCGCGCCAGAAACAGAAACTGCGAGCGGTTGGCAGCGACCACATCCAGAAAGATGCGGATAGACGCGTCGATGATGCCGCTGTCGATGTTGTGGTTGTGGCGCACGCGGCGGATGGTTTCGCGGAAGGTTTGGCCAACTTCACTGACCAGCGCCAGGCCCAGGTGGTCCATGTCATCGAAATGCCGATAGAAACCGGTGGGCACGATGCCGGCGGTTTTCGCCACTTCGCGCAGGCTCAGACTGCCGAAACCCCGCCCGCTCTCCATCAGGCCCCGGGCTGCATCAAGCAGGGCGTGGCGGGTCTGCTGTTTCTGTTCGGCACGGGGCAGCATGGGGCGTGTATCTGATGAAGGCATGGGTCGCAACTTTAGCAAATGCGTTTGCGTGACGTCGAACCCGGTTTTGCGTCGGGCAATAAAAAGCCCGGCGATCAGGGCCGGGCTGTTCTCATGCTCATGCCGGCAGATTGAGGTCGCTCAAACCGGCTCTTCCCGGCTAAAGCCGTCCCACTAATCAAGCGCCGCGTTGTTTCCGTAGGACTGGCTTTAGCCGGGAAGCTTTTGATCCCAGCGGGTCTCGTTCAGGAAACGCGCTGATACTGCTGAATGAGCCGATCCGGCCCGTTGTCGGCGACGCGCTGGTATTGATTGATCAAGCGATCCGGGCCGTCCTGCGCAACGGTCGGCAAACCGGAATGCTGCGTCGCCTTCGCCTCGCCGAGGATCGCTTGTTCGCTGGCAGGCATCGCGAACGCACTCGAGGCAATTAGGGAAAGGGTCAGGGCAATCAATTGGCGTTTCATGGAAGGATGCTCGGGTGTAAAGGGTTGTGTGAACGTGCTGCCGATTTTACCCCTGCCCCCTCGATAAAGAAGTTCAGCGGGCTGATGGTGACCATCGACAGAAATGATGCGAATTACGACCCCTTGCACGGCGGGCCTTTCAACGTGTTTCAGGTCGATCGCTGAGCCCGTCTGGACGTACGGTATGGGCAGGGGGCGGAACTTTTCTGACCCTGAATACAGATTTCATCAAACCCACGCGGGTTTTCTTAGTCGAACCGTTACGACGTACGAGACGCGCCCTGGACGGCGCGTCGGTTTTGGGGAGACAACGCAATGACGCGAGGCCGTAAAATCTTTGCCTGGACAGCCGCAATCCTGCTGCTGTTGCTGGTGATTCTGATCATTGTGATCGCGACTTTCGACTGGAACCGGCTCAAGCCGACCATCAACGAGAAGGTGTCTGCCGAACTGCATCGCCCCTTTGCCATCAACGGCAATCTGGCCGTGAGCTGGCACCGTGAGCCGGATGAAGGCGGCTGGCGCGCCTGGGTGCCGTGGCCGCACATGTCGGCGGAAGACATCGCACTGGGCAACCCGGAATGGTCGAAGACGCCGCAGATGGTCACGCTTAAACGCGTCGATCTGCGCTTGTCTCCCTTGCCATTGCTCGCCCACCGCGTCGTCATTCCGCGCATCAACCTGACCGAGCCCAATGCGAAAATCGAGCGTCTGGCCGATGGCCGCGCCAACTGGGTGTTTGATCTGCCCAAGAGCGATCCGAACGCCGAGCCATCGAGCTGGGTGATCGACATCGGCACGATCGGATTCGATAGAGGCTTCGTGAGCTACAACGACCAGAAGATCAACACGGCCGTGGATGTCGTTATTGAGATGCTGGGCAAGCCGATTCCGTACAGCGACATTGTCGGCAGTAGCGAGGCGAAGAAGGTCCAGGACAAGGGCGCTTCGGCGCAGGACTACGCCTTCGGCTTCACCGCCAAGGGCCAATATCACGGCCAGAAACTCAACGGCAGCGGCAAGGTGGGTGGGCTGCTGGCGTTGAAAGACGCAGCTTTGCCATTCCCGGTGCAGGCGGACGTCAGTGCAGGGGCCTTGCGTGTTGCCGTCGCGGGCACCGTGACCGATCCGCAGAATCTGGGAGAACTGGACCTGCGCCTGAAACTCTCCGGCGACAGCCTCAGCAATCTGTATCCGCTGACGGGCGTCACTTTGCCGGATTCCCCGCCGTACTCCACTGATGGCCGTCTGATCGCCAAACTGCACGACCCTGCGGGTGCGTCGTTCCAGTACAAGGGCTTCAACGGCAAGATCGGCGACAGCGATATCCATGGCGACCTGGGCTTTATCGCCAGCGAACCCCGTCCCAAGCTCACCGGCGCGCTGGTGTCCAATCAGTTGCTGATGGCGGACCTCAAGCCGCTGATCGGCGCCGACTCCAATGCCGAGCAGAAAACCCGGGGCGGCGAGAGCAAGCAACCCTCGGACAAAGTGCTGCCGGTTGAGGAGTTCAAGACCGATCGCTGGGCGGCCATGGACGCCGATGTAGAGTTCACTGGCAAGCGCATCGTGCAGAGCGCCGACCTGCCGTTCACCGACCTTTATACCCATGTGGTGCTTAACGACGGCGTGTTGAGCCTGGAGCCTCTGCGTTTCGGTGTGGCGGGTGGCAAGCTCGACGCGGATATCAAGCTCAACGGTCACACCCAGCCACTGGAAGGACGCGCAAAGCTGTCGGCACGCGGCTTCAAGCTCAAGCAATTGTTCCCGACCTTCGAACCGATGAAGACCAGCTTTGGCGAGCTAAACGGTGACGCGGACCTCAGCGGTCGTGGCAATTCGGTGGCAGCGTTGCTGGGCACGTCCAACGGCGAGCTGAAGATGCTGATCAACGACGGCGCCGTCAGCCGTGGCCTGATGGAGATTGCGGGGCTGAACGTTGGCAATTACGTCGTAGGCAAGCTGTTCGGCGACAAGGACGTGAAGATCAACTGTGCGGCCACCGATGTCGGCTTCAAGGACGGCTTGGCGAGCACCAAGGTGTTTGTGTTCGATACCGAGAACGCGATCATTTACGTCGATGGCACGGCGAACCTGAAGACCGAGCAACTGGACATGAAGGTGACGCCGGAGTCCAAAGGCTTCCGGGTCTTCTCCCTGCGTTCGCCACTGTATGTGCGCGGGCCGTTCAGCAAGCCCAATGCGGGTGTCGAGTCAGGTCCGCTGTTGCTGCGCGGCGCGGGCATGGTGCTATTGGGAGCGGCCGTCGGACCTGCGGCGGGATTGCTGGCACTCGTAGCGCCCAGCAGCGGGGATGCGCCTAACCAGTGCACCGCATTGCTGGAGCAGATGCGCTCGGGCAAAGCGCCGAAGACGGTGAAATAAGTACGGCAGATGATTCCGCGCCATAGTCCGCTCGTGTAGGAGTGAGCTTGCTCGCGAAGACTGCATTCCAGACACATGAGATGTCCGGGGTGTACTGGCCTCTTCGCGAGCAAGCTCACTCCCACCCTTCCAGCGGCACGCCCGGGATATCGAGTCAACCAGTGCCCTGTGGGAGCAAGTTTGCTCGCGAATGAACCCTTGAATCCTACACATCCCGCCTGAAAGTCACCCACAAAAAAGCCAGGGCATGAGCCCTGGCTTTTTGCATTGCGTGGTGCGTATCAGAGGCCGTCGAGCAGGTCCGCCATGTCGTCGGCATGCTCTTCTTCCTGCGCCAGGATCTCTTCGAAGATGCGGCGGGTGGTCGGGTCTTGGTCGCCGATGTACTGAATGATTTCGCGGTAGCTGTCGATTGCGATGCGCTCGGCGACCAGGTCTTCAGTGATCATCTCTTTCAGCGTGTTACCGGCCACATACTGCGCATGTGAGTTCTGGCTCAGCAGGTCCGGGTTGAATTCCGGCTCGCCGCCCAGTTGCACGATGCGCTCGGCCAGCTTGTCTGCGTGTTCGAGTTCTTGATTGGCGTGTTCCAGAAACTCATCCGCCGCAGCGTGGGACTTGATGCCCTTGGCCATGAAGTAGTGACGCTTGTAACGCAGGGTGCAGACCAGTTCAGTCGCGAGCGACGAGTTCAGCAAACGCAGGACCTCTTCACGGTCAGCGTTATAGCTTTCAGTGACGGCGCCGTCTTCGACGTTTTTGCGCGCGCGCTCTCGCAGGGTAGCGACGTCGGTCATTGGGTGCAGATTGATCATCAGATTTCTCCAGGGCTTTTACGGTTTTTTCCGTCGCGCTCTGTTGCGCCATGCATAGAGCAGGCGCCCGGCAGGATCGGGTCTTAAGGTGTGAGTGGTGGGAACTGGCAAAAGTTTGATTTTTGTTCGAGGACTTTTTGACGCGGGGGGCAGGTTGTCGCTGGAGCCGGGAAGGGGTCCCTTACACCGGACCGCCCGCGTTCATAGCCATACCAGGCATCCTTGCGATGCCCCGGCGCTCGTGATCGCGGGCGGGATCAACCATTCAAACGAATGGCATCAGATCACATGGCGCGTTCGTTGGTGTCACGCTGCTCGCAGGTCATGAAACCCTTGCTGTTGACGCGGCCATTGTTGTCGAAGGTAACGTAGTAAGCCTGCTGATGGCCTTCGCGATTCAGCACGTAGTTGTTGCAGGTGCCTGGGTGGGCGCGACGCTGAACAGTCGTTGATGGCGTACCGCCGATGGTCAGGACTTGTTCCTTGGTCATGCCTTCTTCAACTTGCTTGACCAGCGGCTCATTGCGATAGGTCGCGTAATCAACCGGGTTCGGCAGGGTGGTCGATGCACAACCAGCCAATGCGGCCATGGAAATCACTACTGCCAGGGATTGCTTGAACATTCGAATCGCTCCGCGAAAAGGCCATTGTTGGCCCGTTGCTGTTAGGAGCGTTGAAGTGGCAAAAGAGTTCGATCAAATTGATGGCGATGGGGCATTACCGTTGGTTGTCATGTTCCATGAATGTTTCCCGGCTACC
This sequence comes from Pseudomonas sp. GL_135, assembly GCF_057834665.1. NCBI lineage: Bacteria > Pseudomonadati > Pseudomonadota > Gammaproteobacteria > Pseudomonadales > Pseudomonadaceae > Pseudomonas > Pseudomonas sp. GL_135. The sequence goes on along the minus strand of NZ_CM174408.1, from coordinate 4,944,507 downwards.
GTCACCTGACTGCCTTGATCAACGATACCCCCCAGGAATCGCCTCTCTCATGCCGCAAGAACAGGCCACGCGTTACCCGATCGTCCTGGTGCCGGGATTAATGGGTTTCGTGAAGTTGGTGATCTATCCCTATTGGTTTGGCATCGTACCGGCGCTGCGTCGGGGCGGCGCGCAGGTGATTCCGGTTATGGTCTCGGCGGTGAATTCCACCGAGATTCGCGGAGAGCAACTGCTGGCCCGCGTCGAAGAAATCCTCGCGCAAACCGGCGCGGCCAAGGTCAACCTGATCGGTCACAGTCAGGGTGCGCTGACCATTCGGTATGTCGCGGGCGTTCGTCCGGACCTGGTCGCCTCAGTCACCTCAATCGCCGGGCCCAATCATGGTTCCGAACTGGCCGATTACTTCGAGGAGCATTACCCGGCCCATACCATGAAAGGGCGTGCGGTCAACGCTGCCATTCGTCTCACGACCCTCATCACCAGCCTGCTCGACACCGGTTATCGCGGCTCGCGCCTGCCGGTGGATGTCAACGCCGCGCACCATTCGCTGACCACCAGCGGCGTAGCGCGCTTCAACCGGCTGTTCCCGCAAGGACTCCCTGAACACTGGGGCGCGGAGGGCGATGAAGAGGTCAACGGCGTGCGCTATTACTCGTGGTCCGGGACACTGCAATCAGGACGCACCAACCGGGGCAAAAACCTCTTCGATACGTCAAATCTCACCTGCCGAATATTTGCTCGCACGTTCACGAAAGAGCGAGGTCAATCTGATGGCATGGTCGGGAGATTCAGTTCTCACCTGGGCAAAGTCATCGGTGACGACTACCCCCTCGACCATTTCGACATCGTCAACCAGCACTTCGGTCTGGTGGGCAAGGGAGCCGATCCCGTGGGGTTGTTCCTTGAACATGCCGTGCGCCTCAAAGCCGCCGGTCTTTGACTTATTTGGCCGTAGTTCGTGATCTGTCGACCCGTGAGGTCGCGTAGGAAGTGATGCGATGAGCGATAAAGAGCTTTATGAAATCGAGTACACGCTGGCCGGTGAGCACCATGTCGATCTGATTGAAAACCTCGACGTGCCAATCATCGAGGTCGTGCACGAGCTGGCGCTCAAGCACAACGTAGCCGTTGAAGATGATCCGTTCGATACCGGTGAAGACACCATCGGTCTGCCCCACGTGCTGGGCATTACCGATGTGTCGATTCACGCTGCTGAGGACCACGACAAGGCCTGACGGTCGGGTTCATCCGACGGGCAGGTTTAACGGATCGCGGCCTTGCGCAGCGGTGTGGTCCAGCGTTCTGCCAGGATCACTCCGCCCAGCGTCAGGGCACCGCCGATGAAGTGATACGACGCCAGCTGCTCGCCCAGCGCGAGTGCGGCAACCAGCGCCGTCAAGATCGGCACCAGGTTGAAAAACAACGTGGTACGACTTGGCCCGAGGATGGAAATCGCTTTCATCCACAGCAACGGCGCGAGCATTGAAGTCGGAATACACGCATAGAGCACCAACGGAATGTTGCTCGCGTTCAAACCGGTTTTCGGTGAAATCACGAACAGCGGGAACAGCGCAATGATCGCCACCAGAATCTGCAGATACAGCAGCTGCAACGGCGGCATGCGCAACTGCCATTTCTTCAGCAGCGTGCTGTAGGTCGCATACGCCAGCGTCGCGACAAGCATCATGACATCGCCCACGTTGATGCCATGGGCAACCAGCAAGCTCCAGCTCCCCTGCGACACCACCCACAACACACCGGCGAATGACACGAATGCGCCGACCAGCGCGCCGGCTGTCAGCCGTGTGCCAAGGCTGGCGATCGACATGCCCAGAGTCATCACCGGCACCAGCGACAGAATGATGCCCATGTTCGTGGCTGTGGTGATGTTCGCCGCGTAATACGCCAGGCTCTGATAAATCGCCATGCCCAGCACGCCAAGCACCACGACTTTGCCAATAATCGGCCTGATTTTCGCTCGATTGCGCAGCACGGGGCCGAGCAAAAACGGTGTGAACAGCAAGCCCGCCAACAGCCAGCGATAAAAGCCGATCTCGGCCGGGAAAATACGCCCAGCGGCGGCTTTGGTGATGACGTTGTTGCCCGCCCAGATCATGACGGTGAGCAGTGGATAGAGGTATTGCATGAGCGGACCGGCTGTTAAATGAGGCGCCATTATCGGCCTGCCAGTCCGCACGTCCAGCGTACGCTGCGCATTTGCAGAAATATGCAGCAACATTCTTTGGCTACACTGGCTTTAGAGCCATGCCGGTGCGTGGCGCTTCCGGAGAAAACCGATGACGATGCTGCGTATTCCTCTGCTGGTGATGGGCTTGTTGTTGAGCGCCCAGGGTTTTGCCGCTACCGCGCAACAAAACAAGATGACCACCTGTAACGCCGATGCCTCGGCAAAATCGCTGAAGGGCGATGAGCGCAAGGCATTCATGAGCACCTGTTTAAAGGCCGCGCCTGCGCCTGTTGCGACCCAGCAGGAGAAGATGAAAACCTGCAACGCCACGGCCAGCACTCAGGCGCTCAAGGGCGATGCACGCAAGGCCTTCATGAGCGATTGTCTTAAAAAGAAATAATTTTCCGAGCCAATGGCGGGCGTCGCCTTCCGGCGCCAGCCCCTGCACTTTCAGCGATTGCGGCCGATGATCTGGGCTGCAATCGCAGCCTCCTCACGCTTGAGCTCTCAAGGGCTTTCGCGTCGCTGGTTCTCCACTCAGAACGCTGGCAGACTGCCCATCCTTCACGCCGCTCGTTTTGAGGCTGTATGCCAACGTTTACGCCCCGTCAAGTCTATCTGGCCAGTTGCATTCTCGTGTTCGGCGGGTTGCTGCTGGTGCTGCCGCTCAACCTTCTGCCCAGTCTGCTGGCGGGTTTGCTGGTGTATGAACTGGTCGACATGCTCACCCCGCAGCTGCAACGGCTGATTGCCGGCGAGCGTGCGCGGTGGCTGGCGGTGGCATTGCTGGGCACTCTGGTGGTGACCGTGTTGGCGTTGCTGTTTGCCGGCGCGATCAGTTTTTTGCTGCACGAAGCGGAAAACCCCGGCGCGTCGCTGGATAAATTCATGATTCTGGTGGACCGCGCCCGCGGTCAGCTGCCGCCTTTCATCGACAACTACCTGCCGGCCAGTGCCACCGAGTTTCAGGTGTCGCTCAGCGCTTGGCTGACCAAGCACCTGGGCGAGCTGCAACTGCTCGGCAAAGGCGCGGCGCACATGTTCGTCACCCTGCTGATCGGCATGGTGCTGGGCGCGATCATCGCCCTGCAGCGCATCCCCGATGTCACCAAGCGCAAGCCATTGGCGGCGGCGCTGTTCGAGCGTCTGCACCTGCTGAGTCAGGCCTTCCGTAATATCGTTTTCGCGCAAATCAAGATCTCGCTCCTGAACACGGCGTTTACCTCGATCTTTCTGGCGGTGATCCTGCCGCTGTGTGGCGTGCATTTGCCGCTGACCAAAACCCTGATCGTGCTGACCTTCCTGCTGGGCCTGCTTCCGGTGGTCGGGAATCTGATGTCCAACACGCTGATTTTTATCGTCGGCATGTCGTTGTCGATCTGGGTGGCGATGGCGGCGTTGGGGTATCTGATCGTGATCCACAAGGTCGAGTATTTCCTCAACGCACGGATTGTCGGCGGGCAGATCAGCGCCAAGTCATGGGAATTGCTGCTGGCGATGCTGATCTTCGAAGCCGCCTTCGGCCTGCCGGGGGTAGTGGCTGGACCGATTTATTACGCGTACCTGAAGAGCGAACTGCGCCGGGCGGAATTGGTATAGCGACTGCTGCTCAACAAGGTGTGCCCCCTTTTCACGGCTGCACGCGGTGTTTTTGTGGGACCGGCTTCAGCCGGGAAGAGGCCTTCATGAACTCCCTCGTTTTCGCGGCGTAACACCCGACGCATTCCCGGCTAAAGCCGGTCCCACTAAGTGCACGCGGTCAGTAGGACCGGCTTCAGCCGGGAAGAGGCCGGTTTGAACACCACAGAATTTGCGGCGTGACATCTGACGCCTTCCCGGCTGAAGCCGGTCCCACTAAGGGCATGCGGTCCTGAGGGCAAGACAGCTGCAAATCAGCCGTAGCGCTTTTTCGCTTCGATCGCCAGGCCGCTGCCGATGCTGCCGAAGATGTTGCCTTCGACGTGGCGGGCCTTGGGCAGCATTGCGGCAACGCTGTTGCGCAGGGCCGGGATGCCGCTGGAACCGCCGGTGAAGAACACGGTGTCGACATCGGTGACGCCAACCCCTGCCAGATTCAGCAGGTTCGTCACGCTGCCGCGCACGCGTTCGAGCAATGCATCGATGGACGATTCGAATAATTGACGAGTGAGGTCGACGCTCAGGCCAGGCTCCACGCGGTCCATCGACACCAGACGGCGGTCCGCTTCGGTCAGCTGGATCTTCGTCTCTTCCACTTCCATCGCCAGCCAGTGACCGGCGCGTTGCTCGATCAGCTTGAACAACCGGTCGATGCCCTGGGTGTCTTCGATGTCATAACGCATGCTACCCAGCGCCAGTTGCGACTTTTGCGAATACACCGAGTTGATCGTGTGCCAGGTCGCCAGGTTCATGTGCGTGCTGGTCGGCATGTACGCGCCGCTTTTCATCCGGCTGCCATAACCAAACAGCGGCATCACGCCCTGCAGGCTCAGTTGCTTGTCAAAGTCGGTACCGCCAATGTGCACGCCACCGGTGGCAAGGATGTCGCTATGACGGTCATCGATCAGACGACGTTCCGGCGACAGACGCACCAGCGAGAAGTCCGACGTACCGCCGCCGATGTCGACGATCAGCACCAGCTCTTCACGGTCCAGCGTCGACTCGTAGTCAAACGCCGCTGCAATCGGCTCGAACTGGAAAGAAACGTCCTTGAAGCCGATCTTGCGTGCGACGTCGGCCAGTGTGTCTTCGGCTTCCTGATCGGCGGCAGCGTCGTCATCGACGAAATGCACCGGGCGGCCCAGCACGACTTGCTCGAAGGAGTGGCCGGCAGCGGCTTCGGCGCGCTTTTTCAGTTCGCCGATGAACAGCCCGAGCAAGTCCTTGAACGGCATCGCCGTACCCAGCACGCTGGTGTCGTGCTTGATCAGCTTGGAACCCAGCAGGCTCTTGAGCGAGCGCATCAGACGGCCTTCGTAGCCCTCGAGGTATTCGTGAAGGGCGAGGCGACCGTAAACCGGGCGGCGCTCTTCAATGTTGAAAAACACCACCGAAGGCAGCGTGATCTTGTCGTCTTCCAGGGCGATCAGCGTTTCCACTCCAGGGCGTAGCCAGCCGACCGTGGAGTTGGACGTGCCGAAGTCGATGCCAAGGGCACGGGCCGGGGATGGAGTGCTCATCTGCTTTGCATACCAGTCAAAAAACGGCCGCGCAGTGTATGCGAGTGCGCGCCGGATGCGTAGCGCGAAACGTCGGTTTATCGCCCGCCCGGCATCTATTTCGCGCGCGTGTCTTGAACTGCGGCCCCGAGCCCCAATCTAGCAGGCAACTCTTAATGCTTTTGGCCGGTCTGGACAGCGTCTCATTTCGCGCGACTGCGTGCCGATAACCTTGCAACGTTCAACGCAGCCAGCGTTCACCTGTGAAACGCGGTGCGAACTGGGCTGGATATTCCAGAATTGGGTGACCGTCACATGGACTTCAAAGACTATTACAAGATCCTTGGCGTAGAGCCGACGGCGGACGAGAAGACAATCAAGACCGCCTATCGCAAGCTCGCGCGCAAGTATCACCCCGACGTCAGCAAAGAGCCTGGCGCGGAAGACAAATTCAAAGAAGCCTCCGAAGCGTATGAAGCGCTCAGCGATCCTGAAAAACGTGCCGAATACGACGAGATCCGCAAATACGGCAGTCAGGGCCGGTTCCAGCCGCCGCCTGGCTGGCAGGGCCGCGGTGGTGCGGGCGCAGGGCCGGGCTTTGGTGGCGGTGGCTTCGAGGACGGCGATTTCTCCGATTTCTTCAGTTCCATTTTCGGCAATCGCGGGGGTCAGCAAGGCGGTCGGGGTCAGAGCCCGGGGCGTCGAGGGCAGGACGTGGAGATGGAACTGGCGGTGTTTCTGGAGGAGACGCTCTCCAGCGAGTCCAAGCAGATCAGCTTCAAGGTGCCGCAACACAGCGCCAACGGCCAGCGCATGGCGGACATTACCAAGACGCTGAACGTGAAAATCCCGGCGGGCGTCACCGATGGCGAGCGCATCCGCCTCAAGGGGCAGGGCGCTCCCGGGGTGGCCGGCGGCGAGAAGGGCGATCTGTATCTGATCATCCGTCTGGCGCCGCACCCGATGTTCGACGTCGAGGGCCATGACCTGATCATCACGGTGCCGATCGCGCCCTGGGAAGCGGCGCTCGGCACCAAGGTGGCCGTACCGACGCTGACCGGCAAGATCAACCTGACCATCCGTCCTGACAGTCAGAACGGGCAGCGGCTGCGGGTCAAAGGCAACGGTCTGTTGAACAAGCAGGGCCAGCGCGGCGATCTGTACGCGCAGCTCAAAATTGTCATGCCCAAATCCACCGATGAGGCGACCAAAGCGCTGTGGGAGAAGCTGGCCGCGCAGGCCGCGTTTGATCCGAGGGCTCAATGGAGTAACTGATCATGAGCAACACCCTGGTCATCGACATGCAGGAGTTCTGTCAGGTGGTTGATTTGCCGGCCGCCTTCGTCATCGAGATTGTCGAACACGGCATTCTCGAACCCCAGGGAAGACAGCCGGACGAATGGCTGTTCGACAGTGCTGCGCTGTCGATCGCCAGGCGTGCGGTTAAATTGCATCACGAATTGCAGCTCGAATGGGACGGCGTCGCCCTGGCGCTCAACCTGCTGGAAGAGCTTGAACACGTGAGAGCGGAAAACCGCATGCTCAGGCAGCGATTGGGGCGGTTTCTCGAGTGAAGGGCGGCCACAGGAAGTTTGCGGAGCCGGCCTGGCGCCTGCTATCAGGGATCGGATCGACTCGCTGATTTTCCTGCTGACCACGAACCTGTGGGAGCGAGCTTGCTCGCGAAGAGGCCTTCTCATTCGTTACATCTTCGGCGGCAGGACTGCCGCCTTCGTGAGCAAGCTCACTCCCACAAGTGCTGCGTTTCTGCCAGATAGCGATCTTCCTGCTGACGACGTCATTGTGGGAGTGAGCTTGCTCACGAATAGGCCCTTCCATCCGCTACATCTTCGGCAGCAGGGATGCAGTCTTCGTGAGCAAGCTCACTCCCACAAGTGCTGAGTTTCTGCCAGATAGCGATCTTCCTGCTGACGACGTCATTGTGGGAGCGAGCTTGCTCGCGAAGAGGCCTTCTCATTCGTTACATCTTCGGCGGCAGGACTGCCGCCTTCGTGAGCAAGCTCACTCCCACAGGTATCGAGCGCCCCTGCAACAGCGCGGTGTTTGGCGGATTTCGCGCAGTCGCTTGCTAGCCTTTCTTCGGCAATTCCACGGTAAACGTCGTGCCGTCTCCGACATTCGACACAACAGTGATGCTGCCATCATGGGCGTTCACCACTTCTTTCACGATGAACAGCCCCAGGCCCAGGCTGGTGGACGGGTTGTGAATGCCGGCTTTTTCGTTGGCCGAGCGCACCAGCGGGTCGAATATGCTGCCGATGGCTTCCTCCGCGATAGGCTCGCCGCCGTTGTGCACCGAGAGGCTCACATGGTTTTCGCTGCCGGTGAGCCTCACGGTGACCTGTCGCGTCGCCGCGCCATGCTGCAATGCATTGCCAATCAGGTTCTGCAGTAACTGCGCGATACGTGCCTGATCCCATTCGCCCCGGGTGTCACCGGTGCTGGTGAACACTGCGTTGCAATCGGGTTGCCCCGCCGTGGCTGCATCAATGGCTTCGCGACAGGCCAGGGTCATCTCCATCGGCTTGCGCTCGACCGGCAAGGTGACGCCAAGGCGACTGCGCACGAATTCCAGCAAGTCGCTGATCATCGTCCCCATTAACAGGCTGCTGCTCTTGATACGCTTGATGTAAGCAAGATCGGCCTCTGCCAGCGTGGTCTTGCGCATCAGCACTTCGGACGACATGCCGATGGCCTGCAAGGGGGCACGCAGGTCGTGACCGAGAATGGCGAGAAAGATGTCCCGCGACCGTGTCACGCGATCAGCGTAGGCGGCAGTCGACTCGGCCAGGGCTTCATCGATGGCCTCATTGAAGCGGATCATATCGGTGATGTGACTGGTCTTCGGCTCGATATGGCTTTCTGCCCAAAAGCGCACCACCGTGGCCCGAAGGTGGCGGAATTCAGACGTCATCTGCACCAGATCAAACCCGACGATATGCCGCAGCTCGCCATGGCTGGAGGCGGCCTGATCAAGTGTCGGGGTTTTGCCGATGTCTTCGCCCTGAGCCTTGGCGATGCGCTCGGCTTTGGTCTGGGCGGTGTTCATGTCACGCGCCGCCGCGAGGAGGATCGCCTCGGCATGGTCGCGCAGCTCCATTGAACTCATCTGGGCGGCTGCGGGCGTCAGCGTGGCCGCAAACCGTTCCCACTCATCGACGATGCGATCCACATTCTGAACGATGAAGTCCGAAAGACGCATGGGGAACTACCTTGCTGGCGTGGCGCTGAATGAGAGCGCGCATAGTACCGCCATGTTGTTGCAGGAAACATCACGGATTTGCCTGCGCTTCCTTAAAGCGTCGGCCTGCCGTCCAGTTGGAGCAATGTCGGGCAGCAAACACAGCCATGTGGAGTGAGCGGGCTCTGGAAGACGCCTTTTCAGCCGCTGAGAGAGATGGCGGATGCACCACCTCCTTCGCCAGCAAGCTCGCTCCCGCAAGACATTGAGTTCTGCGCTTAAAACAGAAAATACCGCTGCGCCATCGGCAGCACGTCGGCCGGTTCGCACCACAGCAGCACACCGTCGGCCTTGACCTGATAGGTCTGCGGGTCGACGTCGATGTTCGGCAGGTAGTCGTTGTGGATAAGGTCGGCCTTGGTCACATTGCGGCAGCCCTTGACCACGCCTATCTGTTTCTTCAGGCCCAACTGCTCCGGAACACCCGCATCGAATGCCGCCTGGCTGATGAACGTCAGGCTGCTGGCATGCAATGAGCTGCCGTAGCTGGCGAACATCGGGCGGTAGTGAACCGGTTGTGGCGTGGGGATCGAGGCATTGGCGTCACCCATCAGGCTGGCAGCAATAGAGCCGCCCTTGAGGATCAGCGTCGGTTTCACGCCAAAGAATGCCGGTCGCCAGAGCACCAGGTCCGCCCATTTGCCCACTTCGACCGAACCCACTTCGTGGCTGATGCCGTGGGTGATCGCCGGATTGATGGTGTATTTGGCGATGTAGCGCTTGGCGCGGAAGTTGTCGTTGCCTTCGCCGTCACCCGGCAATGCCCCACGCTGACGCTTCATTTTGTCGGCCGTCTGCCAGGTGCGCATGATCACTTCGCCGACGCGGCCCATGGCCTGGCTGTCGGAGCTGAGCATCGAGAACGCCCCCAAATCGTGAAGGATGTCCTCGGCGGCGATCGTTTCGCGGCGGATGCGGCTTTCGGCGAACGCGACGTCTTCGGCGATGCTCGGGTCCAAGTGATGGCAGACCATCAGCATGTCCAGGTGTTCGTCGATGGTGTTGCGGGTGAACGGCCGGGTCGGGTTGGTCGAACTTGGCAGCACGTTGGGGAAGCCACACGCCTTGATAATGTCCGGCGCATGACCGCCACCGGCCCCTTCGGTGTGGTAGGTGTGGATCGTGCGGTTCTTGAACGCCGCCAGGGTGGTTTCGACGAAGCCGGATTCGTTCAGGGTGTCGGTATGGATCGCCACCTGCACGTCGTACTGATCGGCGACGCTCAGGCAGTTGTCGATGGCCGCGGGCGTGGTGCCCCAGTCTTCGTGCAGTTTGAGACCGATGGCGCCGGCCTTGACCTGCTCGATCAGCGGCTCTGGCAGGCTGACGTTGCCCTTGCCGGTAAAGCCGATGTTCATGGGAAACGCTTCGGCGGCCTGCAGCATGCGCATCATGTGCCACTTGCCGGGCGTGACCGTGGTTGCGTTGGTCCCCGTCGCGGGGCCGGTGCCGCCGCCGATCATGGTGGTGACGCCGCTCATCAGCGCTTCTTCGATCTGCTGCGGGCAGATGAAGTGGATGTGGGTGTCGACGCCGCCGGCGGTGAGGATCATGCCTTCGCCGGCGATGACTTCGGTAGCGGCGCCGATGGCGATGGTCACGCCGGGCTGGATGTCCGGGTTGCCGGCCTTGCCGATGGCCGCGATGCGCCCGTCCTTGAGGCCGACGTCGGCTTTTACGATGCCCCAATGATCGACGATCAGCGCGTTGGTGATCAGCGTGTCGACCACTTCCGCGGCCACGCCCTGGCCCTGGCCCATGCCGTCACGAATGACCTTGCCGCCGCCGAACTTCACTTCCTCGCCATAGACGGTGAAATCCTGCTCGACCTCGATCCACAGCTCGGTGTCGGCCAGCCGCACACGGTCGCCGACAGTGGGGCCGAACATGTCGGCGTAGGCTTGTCTGGAAATTTTCATGGCGATTCCTTGAATTCATAGATCGCTGATCGTTCCCACGCTCTGCGTGGTAACGCCTCGCTGGACGCTCTGCGTCCGATGTGTGACGCGGAGCGTCAGGGGCTGCATTCCCACGCAGAGCGTGGGAACGATCATGGGCGGGCAGTCGCGCGCCACATAAAAGCAGCCTTACAAATCCCCCATCACCCGCCCGGCAAACCCGAAAACCCGCCGCAACCCGGCCAGGTCCACCAGTTCCACTTCCCGCGCCTGCCCCGGCTCGAAGCGCACGGCGGTGCCGGCCGGGATGTTCAGGCGCATGCCCCGGCTGGCGGCGCGGTCGAAGGTCAGGGCGTCGTTGGTCTCGAAAAAATGAAAGTGCGAGCCGACCTGAATCGGCCGGTCGCCGCTGTTGGCGACGCTGAGGGTGATGGTGCGGCGACCGGCGTTGAGCTCGATCTCGCCGGGCTGGATCTGGTATTCACCAGGAATCATGCGCTCTTCCTCGACAGTAACTTGTAGTAAATGGCCGTGGCCTTGTATTCGCCGTCGGGGTTGCACGCGTAGTCCGGCAGCAGGCCAGACAGCTCGTAACCCAGTGCGCGATAGAAGTCTTCCGCATCGGAGCCTGCCAGCGTGTCCAGAAACAACAGCCCGCGCTGATGCTGCTGCGCTGCCTGTTCCACGGCGGTCATCAACTGCGTCGCCAGCCCGCGCCGACGCGCCTGACTGAGCACCAGCAATTTCTGCACCTCGGCGCGGTTCAGGCCATTGGCCTTCTGGCACAGCGCCAGTTGCACCGTGGCCAGCACCTGGTTTTCTTCTGCCACCACCCACAACAGCACATTGCCTCGCTCGACTTCAGCCTTGACGCCGTCCCACCACGTGGCGGCCTCTTCAGCGTCGAGATCGGCCATGAAGCCAACCGAGGCCCCGTGGTGTACGGCGTCCAGCAACAGCGCCACAAGACCTGAGCGGTAGTGCGCGAAGCTTTCTGACGTGACACGGCGTAAGTGGGCGGCATTCATGGGCGAAATCCTTTCAGAATGAACATTCAGGCGACAGGCGTGATGCCGGGCGCTTGCGACGGTGGAGCAGAGGCGCCGGGCGACAGGTCCAGCTGCATAAAAGTCAGGTCCAGCCAGCGACCGAACTTGGTGCCGACCTGAGGCATTTGCCCGGTAGTGATGAACCCCTCGCGCGCGTGCAGGTGAATCGACGCCGCGTTTCCGCTTTCGATGGCCGCGACCATCATGTGCTTGTCGCAGGCACGGGCGCGTTCGATCAGCGCTTTCATCAGCAGCGGACCCAGGCCGTTGCCGCGTTGATCGGCACGCACGTAAACCGAGTGCTCGACGGTGTGGCGAAACCCTTCGAACGGCCGCCAGTCGCCGAACGACGAATAGCCCAGCACCTGATTGTCGGCATCGACCGTCACCAGAATCGGGTACGCCTGGGCCTGGCGCGCAGCGAACCAGGTTTCGCGGTTGGCAAGATCCACCGGCTGCTCGTTCCAGATCGCCGTAGTGTTGAGCACGGCGTCGTTGTAGATGGCCAGCACGGCTGGCATGTCAGTCAGCAGTGCGTCACGAATCGAATAGGTCATGTTCGTTTCCACGTGTTCCTGTGTGGCTGTTTCAGTGGACATCTCAGGTTCAATGGGCAGCTCAGGCGATGGGCTGATGCACGGTGACCAGCTTGGTGCCATCCGGAAAGGTGGCCTCAACCTGGATTTCCGGGATCATTTCCGGGATGCCTTCCATCACTTGGTCACGGGTCAGCAGGGTGGTGCCGTAGTGCATCAGGTCGGCAACGGTCTGGCCGTCCCGCGCACCTTCCAGCAAGGCGGCGGAAATAAAGGCCATCGCTTCCGGGTAATTGAGCTTCACACCGCGTGCCAGCCGCCGCTCGGCGACCAGACCTGCGGTGAAGATCAGCATCTTGTCTTTTTCGCGTGGGGTCAGATCCATGGGTTTTGTCCGTTTCAAATAACTGAATGAGTCAGCGCTGCAATGTATTCGTAGGAGTGTGCCGAGGGCGCGGATCGGGCAACGCGGCCCATCATGTACTCCAAATTCTCGGCGCCACCGCTTCCCGGCCCAGCAGGGCAGGGCGCAGCAGTTTCCATAATTCGATCAGCCAGGCCCGCGCGTGCAGTGCTTCGTCTGCCAGACAGCGGGCGATGATCAGGCCGGGCAACTGGCTCAGGTCGCCGCGCACGGGTGAATGCTCCGCCAGCTCGCGGCAGCGCTCCATCAATACAGCGTCGATTTCTCCGGTCACGATCAGCGTCGCGAACACTGGCTTGCCGTCCAGGCCGATGGGCGAATCCAGCAAGCCGTCATTGCCGACGATGCGCTGGCGCTCGTGCCACAGCAGGCTGCCGTCACGCCGAATGTCCAGATGCGCCTGAAAATGCCCCTGATCAAAACGCTCGCCGCTGGCCGGCCGGCCCAGTGCAACCACGTCCCAGTAGAACAGCCGGGCGTCGCCTTCCAGATCGATCCGCGTGGTCAGTTCAGCCTTGGCCTCGCTGAATACGATGCTCTCCTGCGGCAGCCACTCCAACGTGCCGCCTGCAGCGACCTTGATGTCCAGCTGTTGATAAGCCGGCCCTGCCGCGCGGTACCACTTCGCGGCGCCGGGGCTGGTCAGTTGCGCCCAGGCATTGGCGCCGACGCTGGCGCTGATGTCCAGACGATCGCCGCCGGCAATGCCGCCCGGCGGGTGAACGATGATGTGCTGGCAGACCTGCGGGCCTTCGGCGTAAAGATGCTTTTGCACCCGCAACGGACCTTTGTGGCGTCGCTGGGTCGGGCGCGTACTGTCGCCGAAACGCCCATACGCCAGCTCCAGCTCGGCATGCCAGCTGGGGGTGAACAGGGCGGTGTGGGCAGGAAGATTCATAAGTCGATTATCGTTTTATCGAAGGTCAGTACCTTAGCTGATCGGCGCATTAATTAAATGGTGACCAGACCCCGAACGCCTTCGGCCTCCATGTTTTCGCCGCGCCCCTGCTGCACGATCTCGCCGCGGGACATGACGATGTACTGATCCGCCAGCTCGGCGGCAAAGTCGTAGAACTGCTCGACCAGCAGGATCGCCATGTCACCCCGGGCCGCGAGCTTTTTGATCACCGCGCCGATTTCCTTGATCACCGAGGGCTGAATGCCTTCAGTGGGCTCGTCGAGAATCAGCAGGCGGGGGCGACTGGCCAGGGCGCGACCGATCGCCAGTTGCTGTTGCTGGCCGCCGGACAAGTCACCGCCGCGCCGATGCTTCATCTGCAGCAACACCGGGAACAGCTCGTAAATGAAGGCCGGAACTTCCTTGGCCTCTGAGCCCGGGAACCGCGACAGGCCCATCAACAGGTTTTCTTCAACGGTCAGTCGGCCGAAAATCTCCCGGCCCTGGGGCACGTAGGCGATCCCGGAATGCACGCGCTGGTGAGGCTTGAAGCCGGTGATCGGCTTGCCGTCCCACTGCACCACGCCTTCTTTGGCCGGTAGCAGCCCCATCAGCACCTTCAACAGCGTGGTCTTGCCCACGCCGTTACGACCGAGCAGGCACGTGACCTCGCCGATTTTTACGTCAAACGACAGGCCTCGGAGGATGTGGCTGCCGCCGTAGAATTGATGGAGCTTTTCGACTTGGAGCATGGCCAGTTTCTCAAGAAATCCTATGATCGTTCCCACGCTCTGCGTGGTAACGCCGCATCAGACGCTCTGCGTCTGCCTGGTGACGCGGAGCGTCATCGGATGCATTCCCACGCGGAGCGTGGGAACGATCATCGCGAGCAAGCTCACTCCTGCAAGGGGAGCGCATTACCGCCCCAGATACACCTCAATCACCCGTTCATCCGCCTGCACGTCTTCCAGCGATCCTTCCGCCAGCACGCTGCCCTGGTGCAGCACGGTGACGTGGTCGGCGATGGTGCCGACGAAGCCCATGTCGTGCTCGACCACCATCAGCGAGTGTTTGCCGGCCAGGCGCTTGAACAGCTCGGCGGTGAATTCGGTTTCGGCGTCGGTCATGCCAGCGACGGGCTCATCGAGCAGCAGCAGTTGCGGGTCCTGGACCAGCAACATGCCGATCTCCAGAAACTGCTTCTGACCGTGGGACAACAGCCCGGCGGGGCGCGCCATCGATGCCGTCAGGCGAATGGTTTCCAGCACCTCGTCGATGCGGTCGCGCTGTTCGCCATTGAGCTTCGCCCGCAGGCTGGCCCATACCGACTTGTCGGTCTTCTGCGCCAGCTCCAGGTTCTCGAACACGCTCAGCGCTTCGAACACCGTGGGCTTCTGGAACTTGCGGCCTATGCCGGCCTGGGCGATCTGCACTTCGCTCATCTTGGTCAGGTCGAGGGTTTCGCCGAACCAAGCCTTGCCGTGACTGGGGCGGGTCTTGCCGGTGATCACGTCCATCAGCGTGGTCTTGCCCGCGCCATTGGGGCCGATGATGCAACGCAGCTCGCCGACGCGGATGTACAGATTCAGATCATTGAGAGCCTTGAAGCCGTCGAAGCTGACGCTGATGTCTTCCAGGGTCAGGATGGTGCCGTGCAGGGTGTTCAGCCCCTTGCCCGCGGCCTGTCCGAGACCGATGGCGTCGCGGCTGGTGCCGGCATCGCTGTTCGGGTCGAGCACTGGATCGAATGCGGGCGTCGGAGTGCTTTTCATTGGTCGCCCCTTTTCTTGATCAGACCGATCACGCCTTTGGGCAGGTACAGCGTCACCACGATGAACAGCGCGCCGAGGAAGAACAGCCAGTATTCAGGGAAAGCCACGGTGAACCAGCTCTTCATGCCATTGACCACACCGGCGCCGAGCAGCGGGCCGATCAGCGTGCCGCGACCGCCCAAGGCGACCCAGACGGCCGCTTCAATAGAGTTGGTCGGCGACATTTCGCTGGGGTTGATGATGCCCACCTGCGGCACGTACAACGCCCCGGCCAGGCCGCACAGCACGGCGCTCAACACCCACACGAACAGCTTGAAGCCGCGCGGGTCGTAGCCGCAGAACATCAGGCGGTTTTCGGCGTCACGCACGGCGGTCAACACGCGCCCGAACTTGCTACGCGCCAGACGCCAGCCGACGAACAGGCTGCCCGCGAGCAACGCTACCGTGAGCAGAAACAACACCGCGCGGGTGCCCTGGGAGGTGATGCTGAAACCCAGAATGCTGCGAAAGTTGGTGAAGCCGTTGTTGCCGCCGAAGCCGGTTTCGTTGCGGAAGAACAGCAGCATGCCGGCGAAGGTCAGGGCCTGGGTCATGATCGAGAAATACACGCCCTTGATCCGCGAGCGGAAGGCGAAGAAGCCGAACACTAGCGCCAGCAACCCCGGCGCCAGCACCACCAGGCACATGGCCCAGAGGAAATGCTGCGTGCCGACCCAGTACCACGGCAGTTCGGTCCACGACAGAAAGGTCATGAACGCCGGCAGGCTATCGCCCGACGCCTCGCGCATCAGGTACATGCCCATCGCGTAGCCGCCCAGGGCGAAGAACAGCCCGTGGCCCAGGGACAGCAGACCGGCGTAACCCCAGACCAGATCCAGTGCCAGCGCAACGATCGCGTAGCAGAGGATTTTGCCTACCAGGGTCAGCGTGTAGGCCGAGACTTGCAGACTGTTGCTTTCGGGCAGCAGGGAGAGCAGCGGCAAAGCGATCAGCAGGGCAAGGATCACCACGCCGACCGCGACCGTAACTTGGGTGCCGACGCGTTGCGCGGCAGTGACCATCAGTGGCTGATTCATCAGTCGATCACCCGTCCTTTGAGTGCGAAGAGGCCTTGCGGACGTTTCTGAATGAACAGAATGATCAGCGCCAGGATCAGGATCTTGCCCAGTACGGCGCCGATCTGCGGTTCGAGAATCTTGTTGGCGATGCCCAGCCCGAAGGCCGCCGTGACGCTGCCGGCCAGTTGACCGACGCCGCCGAGCACGACCACGAGGAAGGAGTCGATGATGTAGCTCTGGCCCAGGTCAGGACCGACGTTGCCGATCTGGCTCAGCGCCACGCCACCCAGCCCGGCGATCCCCGAGCCTAACCCGAAGGCCATCATGTCGATGCGCCCGGTGGGCACGCCGCAACAGGCGGCCATGTTGCGGTTCTGAGTGACGGCGCGCACGTTCAGGCCCAGGCGGGTTTTGTTCAGCAGC
Organism: Pseudomonas sp. GL_135; assembly: GCF_057834665.1. Lineage (NCBI taxonomy): Bacteria > Pseudomonadati > Pseudomonadota > Gammaproteobacteria > Pseudomonadales > Pseudomonadaceae > Pseudomonas > Pseudomonas sp. GL_135. Next base: position 4,927,862 of record NZ_CM174408.1, on the reverse strand, counting down.
AGCCAGGTCAGCACAACGACGAACAGCGCAAAGGCGATGATGACGATGCGGTTCCAGGGCAGCACGAGATTGGGCAGCACTTGAATGCCGCCCGACAACCATTCCGGGTTCGCCACTTCGACGTTCTGCGCGCCGAACACCACGCGAATCAGCTGAATCAGCATCAGGCTGATGCCCCATGTTGCCAGCAGGGTTTCCAGCGGGCGACCGTACAAATGGCGAATGACCGTGCGCTCCAGCGCCATGCCGATGCAGGCGGTGACGAAAAACGCGATCGGCAGCGCCACCAGCGGATAAAACTCAAGGGCGCCGGGGGCGTAGCGCTGGAACATCATTTGGACGACGTAGGTGGCGTAGGCGCCGAGCATCAGCATCTCGCCGTGGGCCATGTTGATCACGCCGAGCAGGCCGAAGGTGATCGCCAGTCCCAGCGCCGCCAGCAGCAGAATCGAACCGAGTGACAGGCCGGCGAAGGCTTGCCCGAGGACCTCGCCGAACATCAATTTGCGTTTGACCTGAGCCAGACTCGTCTCCGCCGCCAGACGCACGCTGGGGTCAGTTTCGACGTTGGGTTCGAGCAGGGTTTCGAGACGGGTGCGGGCCAGCGGATCACCGGTTTCACCGAGGAGACGCACCGCAGCGAGGCGCACGGTGGGGCTGACGTCGACCAGCTGCAGGTTGGCCAGCGCCAGGTTCAGCGCCGAGTGAACGCTGTCGTCCTGCTCGCTCGCCACTTGTTGCACCAGCAAGGGCAACTGCGCCGGGCGGGCGCTTTTTTGCAGGATTTGCGCGGCGGCCAGGCGAACCTTGGGGTCGGCAGCGAGCAACTGATGGCTTGCGAGCGCGGTGTTGATCAGGCCGCGAAGGCGGTTGTTCAGGCTGATGGCTTGGGGCGCATCGGGATTGGGGGCATCGGCCAGCGCGGGAGCGTCGGGGTCGACGGCGATGAAGCTGTCGCCGTTCTGGATGAACGCCCGGTTGCTGCTGTCGGCAGCGACGCGACCATCCTGAAGGGCCACCAGCAGTTCGACGCGCGCCGGGTCAGGCCTGGCGGCCCAGGTTTCCAGCAGTTGGGCGCGCGCGGAGGAGTCGGCCGCGACAAAGTCGCCGGCATCGCTGGCGTGGGCGGCAAAGGGCAGCCACAGGCACAGCGCGAGAAAAAGGTGGTGGAAGTATCTGGGCATATCATCGGCCTTGGTGTCGGCGTGCAGCGAAGAAACCGCGTTGAGTCATTCGCGAGCAAGCTCGCTCCCACAGGTGCTGATCCGGCTTTGATCGTTCCCACGTTCTGCGTGGTGACGCAGCCCCGGACCCTCCCGCGTCATCCCGTCACGGACGCGGAGCATCCAGAGCGCCATTCCCACGCGGAGCGCGGGAACGATCAGGGTCAGGGATAGGTTCAGCCGGAACATTTCAGCCGACCGTTTACCCTGTGTCGCTTAGTTGCTCTTCACCGCATAGTCAGGCTTTTTGTCGTTGCCCGGAATGAACGGACTCCAAGGCTGGGCACGAATCGGCTCTTTGGTCTGCCAGACCACGTTGAACTGACCGTCGGCCTTGATCTCGCCGATCATCACCGGCTTGTGCAAGTGGTGGTTGGTCTTGTCCATGGTCAGGGTGAAGCCCGACGGCGCGGCGAAGGTCTGGCCGGCCATGGCTTCGCGGACTTTATCCACATCGGTGGACTTGGCTTTCTCGACCGCTTGGGCCCACATGTGGATACCCACGTACGTGGCTTCCATCGGGTCGTTGGTCACGGCCTTGTCGGCGTTCGGCAGGTTGTGCGCCTTGGCGTAGGCCTTCCAGTCGGCGACGAACTTGGTGTTGACGGGGTTCTTCACCGATTCGAAGTAGTTCCACGCCGCCAGGTTGCCCACCAGCGGTTTGGTGTCGACGCCGCGCAGTTCTTCTTCGCCGACCGAGAACGCCACCACCGGTACGTCGGTGGCTTTCAGGCCCTGATTGCCCAGCTCTTTGTAGAACGGCACGTTGGAGTCGCCGTTGACCGTGGAGATCACCGCCGTCTTGCCGCCTGCCGCGAACTTCTTGATGTTCGACACGATGGTCTGGTAATCGCTGTGACCGAACGGGGTATAGACCTCTTCGATGTCCTTGTCCGCGACACCTTTGGAGTGCAGGAAGGAGCGCAGAATCTTGTTGGTGGTGCGCGGGTAGACGTAGTCGGTGCCCAGCAGGAAGAAGCGCTTGGCCGCGCCGCCGTCTTCGCTCATCAGGTATTCAACCGCAGGAATGGCCTGCTGGTTAGGCGCGGCGCCGGTGTAGAACACGTTCGGCGACATCTCTTCGCCTTCGTACTGCACCGGGTAGAACAGCAGGCCGTTCAGCTCCTCGAAGACCGGCAACACCGACTTGCGCGACACCGAGGTCCAGCAACCGAACACCACGGCCACCTTGTCCTGGGTCAGCAACTGTCGACCCTTTTCCGCAAACAGCGGCCAGTTAGACGCCGGGTCGACCACCACCGGCTCCAGCATCTTGCCGTTGACGCCGCCCTTGGCGTTGATTTCATCAATGGTCATCAGCGCCATGTCCTTGAGCGACGTCTCGGAGATGGCCATGGTGCCGGACAAAGAATGCAGAATGCCGACCTTGATGGTCTCGGCCGCTTGAGCGGTCCAGGTCAAACCCATCGCTGCGATCGATGCAGACAAAGTGAACGCTTTCAGCAAACTACGACGCTTCATTGGCTAGCTCCATTCTTTGATTTTTTTAGATGACGGCTGTTGGCGGTGCAGAGTTGAGTCTGCTTAGGCTTTAGCAAACGCTGGGCCAAGGCTGCTTACGTCGCAAAATGGAATGAAAACGTCGCCTGCAACGGGCGCCGCGCACCAACGTGGATCGGTGTACGGCGGCTGGTGCGTCCTGCGCGCTCAAGTGGTGCGACACCGTTCGGTGCCGCGGGGTGGGGGTTGAGGCACCCGGATAACGCGGCTATCTCACGAAAAGCTCGCGCTCCCCGGTAAATAGATCAAAGGTTTCGTACACCATCGTGTCCGGCGCGGTGAAGTAGGCAAACGCTTGTCCGTTCACTTCGTGTAATGCCCTGAGTTGCAGGCGGGTGCCGGGCGGGATAGCGACGTGGTCGGCAAGAAAGCCCGAGAACATGTTCTTCTTCGGTACAGACGGCGCAAAGATCAGAAACACTGGATGCGTATTGCTCGGTGCCTGGTCCGTCACGAATGCGTCAAGGCTCCATCGCACGGCATTTCCCCGGCTGATGGAAGCCGACTGCACCCCCGCGTCGACAAACACCGCACCCAGCTCGCGGCGCAGCTGCTGCAGACCCTCGTCCGTGATGCGCGCGGCACGAAACGCATCGCCTTTCCAGGACCGCAGGCGGTAGAACTGGTTGAGAAACGCTTTCGTCTTGGGCGTTCGCGCTCCGCTTCTCAGGAGTTGGTTGATCTCTGCAGAACCGCCTTCTATGTAGTCCAACAAGTCGGGGTACAGCTCTGCTCGCGCTCGCTCGGCCAAGGCCAGGAACCGGGGTTCATCAAGGGATGGCTCAACGAGGGTGATGCCTTCAGACGGGAACGGCCATCCGGTGAGCAACAGCCTCAGCTCACGCCGGGCCTGTCGATCGGCCTGCGGGCTCAGGCGAGCGAACGGCTGCGAAAGTTTCCTCCAGCTACCGGCGCTTGATCGCACGACGTACTCGTCTTCATGGATCAGCAGCGCGGGGTCCCGAGGATGGAGGCGATACAGGCGAGACCGTCCGAACAGGTTGAAGCGTCGACTCACGTAACCCGTTTCGGAACCGAGGGTAATCTCGGTGAATTTATTCGGGTCCAGCCGCGTGATCATGCCGGACTCGGCAAAGTAGGGCGCTCCGGCGGGGGACATCAGATAGCCGATCTGCACCTGTCCACCGCGTCCGGTGCGACGGACCAAATGCGGACGTTTTATCATCCCCAGTTGACGGCCCTTCAAGGCCGCACCACCTGCCCTGCCGAGACCCGCCGTCAGCAAATAACCGGCGGCGTCGAGGAATTCCTGTGCGGCACCGTCCCAGTCATTTTCGTTCACTTTCTGAAAGCCGCTCCAGGCATTCGCCAGTCCCATTCCGAGGGCGAGGGGAATCATGATCGGGGCGGGCAACAGCAACAGCGACACGCTCACGGCCATGTCGAAGTTTTGCCAGCGGGACCCGCCATCGCCGGGCGGGGTCAGCAGCGATTTCGCCTGCTCTTTCAATTGGCGGATCCTGACGGCGAAATACTCGTCCAACAGATCGCCCTTCTGCGGCACAAACACCACGGGGTGCGTCAAGTGGGACGGAACGGGAACCGGCCCCGGCAGCGACGTCAGTACGTCAGGGAGACGCCAGTGCTTGAGCCACTCCTCATAATCGAGCATCTGCCGAGCCTGGCGCCTGTCCGACAGGGGCAGCAGCCTCGCCATGTAGGATTTGTACGTGTCGTGTTCCAGAAAAGTCTGTGTGAGGTGGAACATGCTATTGAAGGCGCGGAACACCACGTTATCTGGCGCATTGAGGGTGCAAAGGGCCAGAGGCCCCTTGTCGAATCTGCCGGCCGGGGCAATCAGCATGACGTCCGGGATCTTGACCCCACCGATGTGCAGTAATCGTACTTCGATGCTGACCCCGTCCACCTTCTGACGCTGCTCCGAATCGGGGCCGTCCAGTGCCGCTTTGATCCAGCGCAGACGATTCTCGGGAAATCCGTTGAGCTGACTCTCCCTATACGCCATGCCCAGTCGTGCCAACAGCAACTCGCGGTGCTGTTGCTTCAACTGCACAGCGTACTCGGAGTGATCAAGGTGTTCGGCAAGGTAGTCATCCAGCCGCTTTGGAATCTCGATTCGCGCCAGTAGTTCTTTCACGAACGCCTCTGAGAGTCCCGGTATCGCTACACCGTGTTCGTCTGCAACCCGCAACTCGCTGGCATCCTGAGCTGTCGCCCGCAGCGTGTTGTCGTGGGCCAGTGCGTGCAGCGAGAAGGTCTGCGAGTGAGTCTCGGTTTCCAGCACGGTGATAGGGTAAAAGCGCGCCGGGATGGGCTGGTGGAACATCGCCGTTACCAGAATCTGTCGGGACGACAGTTGAATGTTTTTCTCTGCCAGTGCGGCGGTGACCGTTGCATCGACGTATGCGGTGATGACGTGGGCGCTGTCAGCTTGCGGCGTGTTGAAGTGGTCCAGGCTGATGCGCCGAATGGACTGGATAGACTGAGCGTAAGCCGTCGCATCGCGGGTCCATTCGACCTGCTGCTCCGCACTCATTTTTCCCCACCAGTCGGGCATCTGCTCGCGGACCACATCACAGTCCAGCTGTTGCTCGATGCGGTGGTTATCGAACAGTTGATCCGATGCCATCAAGTCTAGAATGAGGCGCTGAAAGGACGGTGGATTGAGACTCAGGGACTGAGCGATGTTCACCGCGTGATCGAAATCTGCCTTCTGTTTGATGACCTGCGAGGTCAGCAGCAGGCTCATGAAATTATTGCCCAGCTTTTGCAAGCCCCAGCGTATGGGGGGCTGCTCACTGTCAGGATTGGGAAGCGCCATCGCGACAACGTCGTCCAGCCTGAGATGGCCCAGCAATTGGCGGCGTTGAGCCGTGTCGGCAAGCCGACGGGTGAGGGTGTCGGTGAGCTGATGCACTGAATCGAAACGTTCCAGACTGCCGGCAGGGGTGTAAAGAACGACCTCGCCGACTGACTCGTCGTCGGTTGCCGGCACCTGATCGGTGCGTTGCTCGGTGATCACAAATGCCCCGGTCAGGGGAAAAAGCGCAGTAGAGCTCGTCCCCAGCCACAGGTTGAACACGTCGTGTTTCTGCAGGGGATCAGCCGAGGTGTCCATGCCGTAATCCAGTGTGGCGTTGAGCATGCTGAACAGATGCGGACGAAATTCGCCTTTTTCGACCCGCATCTGGCCTTCCAGCCTGAGCAGTTTGACCCGGTCCGCGAGGAAATCCTCACGCCGGGTTTTTCCGGAGGGCTGAACCTCTGCCCAGTGATCCGAGAGTGTTTGTTTATAGCGATCGGGCAGATCTTGCGCGACGGCTGCATAAAGAGCAGCCAGTGCGTCGCGGTCCAGCCCGCCAATGGGGGACGTTTCAGGCAAAGGAAACTCAGTGGTGTAGAGCCCGGCAGTCACGACGTTCTGCCACTGAAAGTACCCGGTGAAGTGCGCTGTCAGGCTGGCAAGCAGCGGGCTGTGGGTGGTGACTTCCGTGACACCGGATTCAATGCTTCGCTCCTGGCAGACAAGCCATGCACTGGCGTAATCAAACGCGAGCTCGGGGTGTCTCAGGCGAAGGCATTCAGTGAGCGTCTGCTCCAGGGCCTGGTTGAAATCGGGAAGGGTGTAAATCGTCAAGGCAGGGCTGTCGACGTCGAGCAGGGGTGTAGCGGTAACGTTCGTGGAATTCATGGCGCCTGTTCATATACATGAGGGATGACTCGCAGAACCGACGGGTTCGGCGACTCGTTTCATGTAGTCAAGGCGTGAGGCGTGCGTCTGTAGGTGGGGACAGCTCTGGACGCGAAGGAAACGCAACCAGGCAGGTAGGATTTTTCGCGGAGGAGGTGGGCATTTAATGAACAGAAAAAACAGGTGCGGAACCTGGAACCCGAAATGAGGAGGAATTCATCACTAAACCACCCAAAGAGGGTTCCAGGCCCCGCGAGACGCAATCTAAGCTGTTGTTGCTGTTTTGGCAAAGCGCGAACGCACTATTCGATCGAGCAGCCACACCGCCAGCATTGAAACGCCCACCAGCGGAAACGCGAGGCCCAGCAGGATCATCACTACTGTTGCAGTTTTCCAGCGCGGCAGATCATGACGCAACGGCGGAACACCGAAGCCGTTTTGCGGGCGACGCTTCCACCAGATCACGATTCCGCTCACCGAACTCAGCAGCACCATCAGGCAAATGAACAGAATCAGCAGTTGGTTTACCCAGCCGTACATTTTGCCTTCGTGCAGCATCACGCCCAGCTCGGTGGCTTTGGACACGGTGCTGTAATCGCTGTAACGCACATCCGCCAGCACTTTGCCGGTGTACTGATCGACATGCAGCGTGGCGTCGTTGCGCGGGTCATCGGCGAACACGGAAACGGTGAACACGCCGTCAGCCGTCTTCGGTTGGGTGATGCTGTAGCCCGGTTCGACATTGCGCGCCCTGGCGATGTCCACCACTTGCTGAAGGGAAATGCCCGGCGCCGCAGGAGCGCTGGACATGTGCGCGTGATTCATGTGCTCGGCATGATCCCCCGTCGACACCGGCATCGGTGTGTTTTCCATGGCCCACGGAACCGTCTGCACACTGGCACTGTTCAAGGCGCCAGCCTGTTTGTCCGACGTGGGCACGTCATTCCACATGGCCGCCGGAAAGGTGTTCCAGACATCGGCGTAGACCTTTCCCCACATGCCGGTCCAGGTCATGCCGCTCAGCAGCATGAACAACAGCGCCACCGACCCCCAGAATCCGGTCACCGCGTGCAGGTCACGCCAGAGAAGGCGACCTCGCGCACTGACGCGAGGCCAGAGCACGCCGGCCGGTGATCGACCTCGCGGCCACCACAGATACACACCTGAAACCACCAACACGATGCCCCAGCCGGCGGCCAGTTCCACCAGCCGGTCGCCGACCGTTCCGATCATCAGTTCTCCGTGCAATTCGCGCGCGATGGCTTGCAGGTTTTGCTTGGCGTCCTGAGTGCCAAGCACTGTGCCGCTGTACGGATCGATAAATACGTTCACCTCGCGGCCGTCATTTTTGACCACGAACTGCGCGCTGCCCTCGGCATTCAGCGGCGGCAGGTATTTGCTCACCTGGGCCTGCGGATAAGCCGTCAGCACGCGCTTTTGCAAATCATCGGCGCTGAGTGAGTGATGAGCGGGTTTGACCGTCAGCAGGTCGCTGTACATCAGCGCGTCAAGCTGCGGCTTGAACAGGTAGATGATCCCGGTGACCGCCAGCAGGATCATGAATGGCGCGACGAACAGGCCGGCATAGAAATGCCATCGCCACGCCAGGTTGTAGAAAGACACATTCGGTTTGGACATGGTGCAACGCTCCCGTCAAGGAAACACGGCGCAACCCGCGTACGGCCATAAAGCCGTCAGCGGGTCGATTAAATTGGGTATTCAGGCGACTGACGGGAAGGGCGGTGCGCGACTGCGGGCGTTGAGGAAGACGCTGCGCTGGGCGTGGCCGAGTTGGGTGGCCTCGTTGTAGAAGTCAGCGGGTCTCGGCGGGACGGGCGCCAGGACGGCCACGGTTTTGGTCAGCGCCGGGCAGCTGAACAGCAGCGTGCAATACCCGCACTTGGCCCAGATGACGTGGTCGACGCCGGCGCTTTGCCCGGCCTTGGCGTGGCCGCTGTGGTCGCCTGCGCCCATGTCCATCAACGCCGACATGTCCATTTCGCCATGCATCGACATGGAAGTCGGCGCGGGCATCGCCATGCCGCTGTGATGCTCCATGGGCATGGATTGCGAGATCAGCGGGCCGATGAAGATCATCAGCATGGCGAACAGGCTCAGCCAGGCGCCCTGCGGATGACGAGGGGCGGGGGCGGATCTGGCGCGGGTCGCGGGCAGGCGGTTCAAGTGGAGTGGTGTCGGTATTTAGCGGGTCAGTGGGCGTGGGCCGGAGCGGCAGCAACCGGTGGTTGTTTCAGTACCACGACGTCAACGGTCAGGTCGCCCGCTTTTTGAAAGTGCAGGGTCAGCGGGAAGGTCTGTCCGTCGATAAGTCGGGTGCGGTCTTTCAGATCCAGCAGCATGACGTGATAGGCCATGGGGGCGAAGGTCACGGTGCCACCGGCGGGGATATTCACCGTTTCGACGTGCTGCATCTTCATCAGGCCGTCCTGGCTCACGTGTTGATGCAACTGGGCGGCACCGGCGATGGGGCTGTCGACCGCTTCCAGACTGTCGGCGTCAGGACCGTTGTTGGTGATCACAAAATAGGCCGCGACGGTGGGCGCGTTGGGCGGCAGCGCCATGGACCATGGCTGCGCGACGGTCAGTTGCCCCTTGGTGTAATCCTGCGCTTCAACGAAACCGGCTGGCAGCGCGAGGGCGATCAGCAGGAGGATTTTGTTCAGCATCTACGCAGGTCTCCGGTTCATTCAGGTACGCGACGGCACGATCGGGACATCAGACCTTGGGCGATGCGTGAGGATTACGGTCAGGCCAGTGCTGACGGGGTGCCGCGCGCAGCACCAGCACCGCGACAGGGAAACGTACCGGCTCGACCAGGGCGAACAGTCCGAAACCGATGCGAGTCGGCACTGCAACCAATGGCGTGGCGTGTGTGCAGCAGGCGCAGTGCTGCATGAATGCGATGTCGGGGTGATAGGGCGATTGTCTGTCGATGACTTCAACGGGCGTCATGGCCAGTGGTGACGCGGCGCCAGTGCAGGCGCTTCCCCAGACCAGCCGCTCACCCTCGGGGCGCGGCATGGTGGGTGTCATCGGCATCGCCAGTACGCCGAACAGCAACGCGAAACAGGCCACCCAGGCAAAGGCCCGGCGCCGCTTCTGCGTGATGATTTGATCTTGTTGTTTTTTCATGTCGGCCATTTAGCCTGATCGGCCGCCAGATGTAAAAAGCCCGCCCGCGACGTTATGTCGCGCGGCGGGTTTGGTTCAGTCAGGGTTCAGCAGGGGTTCAGGCGGTGGAGGCGTGGAGTTTCAGGCCAAGGGCTTTGATGACTTTCATGATGGTGGCGAATTCGGGGTTGCCGCCTCTGCCTAATGCCTTGTACAGACTTTCGCGGCCTAAACCCGTGTCGCGTGCAATCTGCGTCATCCCATATGCGCGCGCAATGTCTTTCAGGGCCAGTCGGACTAGCATGCCGTCACCGGTGTCCTCATCGAGACAGGCATCGAGATAGCCCGCCATGTCTTCAACCGTCTCCAAGTATTCCGCTGCGTCGAACGGTTTGAATTCTTCTTTCATCATTGTTCCCTTGCCGTGAGCCGCTCCGCAAAACACACGGGAAGGTATACCGGAGAGCACATTTCCGATGTCAGGCGAGTCAGACGGTGGAAGTCGGACCGATCCGCAAACCCGGACGATTTTCACGGCATCTTTGGCAGGCGTCAGCCAACGTCCCGCAACGCATCCAGCACCTCGCCCACACTCCACAACGCCCGATCCACCTCCGGCAGCACCGGCCGTTTCAACACCAGCACCGGCACCCCGCGCTGCCGTGCCACTTCCAGCTTCGGCTCGGTCGCCGTGCTGCCGCTGTTCTTGCTGATGAGGACATCAATGTTGCGAGTCTCGAACAGCTCGCGCTCTTCTTCGAGAAGAAAAGGCCCACGCGCGCCGATGACTTCACAGCGTTCATTGCCGGGGTAAATGTCCAGGGCCCGTAGCGTCCAGAACTGATGGGGTGGAATCTCGTGCAGATGCTGCAAAGGCTCGCGGCCCAGGGTAAACAGGGGGCGCTGAAAGGGGGCGAGGGCGGCGATCAGTTCTGCCCAGTCCGCGACTTCGCGCCAGTCATCGTCCGGCCCTGCCTGCCACGCGGGGCGACGCAATGCCCAGCAGGGGACACCGGTCATCTTTGAAGCAGCCACTGCGTTCTGGCTGATCTGCGCAGCGTAAGGGTGAGTCGCATCCAGGATCAGATCGATGCCTGTCTGCTGTACGAAGTTTGCCAACCCTTGAGCGCCGCCGAACCCGCCGACACGGACTTCGCAGCGCAAGTCGGTGGGCACGCGGCCCACGCCTGCCAGGCTGTAAATATGCTGAGGGCCAAGTGTGCGGGCGATCGCCAGTGCTTCGGTGACGCCGCCGAGTAACAACACGCGTTTTATGGTGTGTGGTCTCAAATGAAGCCTCCTGCGTGGCCGACAATCCCGCCCTGTCGGTCGATGGCAAAGACCTCGACCTGAACCTGTGTCGGCACCACGCTGCGGGCGAAATTCAGCGCGTGCTGACACACCGCATCACCCAGCGCGATGCCGACGGCCGAGGCCATGGCCAGCGCTTGCTGACTGGTGTTGGCCTCGCAGATGTTTTGCTGCAGCTCGGCGTCAGCGCCCACGTCGGCAGCCCATCGCGCGAGCTGATCCAGATCAATGCTGGAGTGGCGGCTGTGCAGGTCCATGTGGCCCGCTGCGAGCTTGCTGATCTTGCCGAAGCCGCCGCAGACGCTGAGCCGCTCCACCGGGGTTTTGCGCAAGTGCTTGAGGACGGCGCCGACAAAATCCCCCATCTCGATCAGTGCGATGTCGGGGATTTGATACACCCGACGCATCGTGTCTTCGCTGGCGTTGCCGGTGCAGGCGGCGATGTGCTGGTAACCGTTGGTGCGGGCGACGTCGATGCCCTGGTGAATCGACGCGATGTACGCCGCGCAGGAGAAGGGTCGGACGATGCCGCTGGTGCCCAGAATCGACAGGCCGCCGAGAATTCCCAGCCGAGGGTTCATGGTTTTCAGCGCCAGCGCGCTGCCGTTTTCGACGCAAACCGTCACTTCAAACCCGCCGCTATAGCCGACGTCTTGGGCCAGTTGTGTGAGGTGTTCGGCCATCATCCTGCGCGGCACCGGATTGATCGCAGGCTCGCCAACCCCCAGCACCAGACCCGGTCGGGTGACGGTACCGACGCCTTCGCCCGCCACAAACCGCACGCCGGGCTCCGGGATCAGCCTGACTTGTGCAGACACCAGCGCGCCGTGGGTCACGTCCGGGTCATCCCCGGCATCCTTGAGCGTGCCGGCCTCGGCGCCGCCCGCAATCAGGCGGCAGAATTCCAGGCGCATCTGCACGCACTTGCCTTTGGGCAGCGTGATTTCGATCGCATCGTTGGTTTCGCCGGCCAGCAACAGGCGCGCAGCAGCGAGGGACGTCGCCGTGGCGCAGCTGCCGGTGGTCAAGCCGCTGCGCAGTGGAGCGGGTTGTTCGGCGGTTTCGTCGCGCATCAGGGTTTGATCGCTTCGAGCAGGGTGATCGGCAGCGCCTGACGCCAGGTATCAAACTCGCCCAGCGGTTTGGCGTGGGCCAGATGAATGCGGGTCAGTTCACCGCCGTATTGCTCGCGCCAGTTCACCAGCATCGCCTCGCTTTGCAGCGTGACGGCATTGGCCACCAGTCGACCGCCCGAGCGCAGGTTTTGCCAGCACGCGTGCAGCACACCTTCGCGCGTCACGCCGCCGCCGATGAAGATGGCATCCGGTTGCTCAAGGCCCTCAAGCGCATCGGGCGCACGTCCACGAATCAGTTGCAGGCCGGGCACGCCCAGCGCATCCCGGTTGAATTCGATCAAGTGCTGCCGGCTCTCATCGGCCTCGACAGCGATGGCGCGGCAGGTCGGGTGCGCGCGCATCCACTCGATGCCGATGGAGCCGCATCCCGCGCCCACGTCCCACAGCAATTCTCCGGGAACGGGCGCGAGGCGAGCCAAGGTAATCGCGCGCACGTCGCGTTTGGTGAGCTGACCGTCATGCCGAAACGCCTCGTCCGGCAGACCGCCGAGTGGCGACAGACGCAGTGCATCAGGCTGGGCGCGGCATTCAATGGCGACCAGGTTCAGCGCAGCGATATCTGTGGCGTTCCACTCGCCGGCGGTGCCTTCGATCTGTCGCTCGGCGCTGCCGCCCAAGTGTTCGAGGACGCTCATACGGCTCGGGCCAAAGCCGCGGTCGCGGAGCTGCGCCGCGATGGCCGCCGGGCTGGAGCCGTCGTTGCTCAGCACCAGCAGGCGCAGCCCGTTTTGCAGGTGGGCATTCAACGCGGCGACGGGACGGGCAACGACTGACAGCGTTACCACGTCCTGCAACGCCCAACCCAGACGGGCCGCCGCCAGCGAATAAGAAGAGGGCGCGGGAATTACCCGCATCTCAGCGAGGGGGACGTGTTTCGACAGGCTTGCGCCGACGCCGAACAACATGGGATCGCCGCTGGCCAGCACGCAGACCGAGGCGCCGCGTTGTTCCAGCACCGGGCTCAGGGAAAACGGGCTCGGCCACTGGCGCTGCTCGGCCTGGATGCACGGCGGCAGCAAGGCCAGCTGCCGTGCGCCGCCGAACACCTGCCGCGCCTGCAACAGCGCGTGCCGAGCGTTTCGGCCCAGACCTTTGTAGCCGTCCTCACCGATTCCCACGACTGTCAGCCACGGTGACATGAATTGCCCTCCACCAAATACGTGCGACAGGCCTGTCATATCGGCCCGTGAAAGTGGCCGGCATGATACCGCGCTGGCGGGCCCGGTTCGTATGGCTTTATGAATCCGACAGACCGTCTTTTCATGCCCGCCGCCAAAGCAGGCATAATACGACCCCTGTAACTTTTCGTTTCTCTACGCGTCCGCCCGTTCGCACCAGGTGACCCATTGACCGAGCCGTTGTCCGCTCGCCCGTCCGCTACGCCCATTCGCCCCTCGGCTTGTCCGGGGTTGCTGCGTATCGTCCCGGCGCTGGATGGCGGGATCTGCCGGATCAAGCTGCCGGGCGGGGTGCTTTCAGCGGATCAGGCGCTGGCCGTGGCAAGTGCCGCCGAGCGGTTCGCAGGTGGCGTGATCGAGGCGACCAATCGCGGCAATCTGCAGATTCGCGGCATCGGCGCCGACCACGACGGGCTGATTGCCAGCCTGCTCGATGCCGGTCTGGGGCCGAGCAACCCGGCCAGCGACGACGTACGAAACTTGATGCTCAGCCCGACCGCAGGCATTGATCCGCAGCAACTGCTGGATGTGCGTCCGCTGGCCGGGCAGATTCTGCATTCCCTTGAGCACCACCCGCGTTTCCATGAACTGTCGCCCAAGTTCGCGCTGTCGCTGGATGGCGGTGAGGGATTGGCGATGCTTGAGCATCCCCATGATCTCTGGCTGTCCGCGTTGCAGGTCGACGGCCAGACGCTGCTGGGATTTGGGCTGGCGGGCTGTCCGGCTAGCGATTCCCCGGTGGCTGCGGTGGCGCCGGATGCAGCGCACGCATTGGTCGTTGCGGTACTGGAAACCTTCCTGGCTCTCGCTCGCCCCGATCAGGCGCGCATGCGCGATCTCCTGAAGGAAATGCCCGTCGCCCGATTCCTCGAACACATCGCCCCACGTTTGCCGCAGCGACTGGTGGTTGATCGAAAAGTAACCGACTGGCGGCGCGCGCCTGTACGGTCTTTTGCGCACATCGGCACGTATTCCCAGGCATCCGCCGGCATCGTGGCGGTGGGCGCGGCCGTGCCGTTAGGGCGTTTGCGGCCGTCCATGTTGCGTGAAGCCGCCCGATTGGCGACTGCGTTTGGCGACGGTCAGTTGTGCATGACCCCTTGGCAAAGCCTGATGTTGCGAAATGTCCCGACAGCCAAGTCGGCAGCCGTGATGGATGGCTTGAGCAACGCGGGCTTGCTCGTCGATGCTGCTCAGTCGCTGTCGAAAATCGTGGCCTGCACCGGCTCCGCGGCCTGCGCAAAAGGCTTGGCCGACACCAAGGCCGACGGGCTGCGTCTGGCCGCATTGCTGCAAGAAAACGCCGTCAGCCGCGCAGTGCATCTGACCGGCTGCGTGCGTTCATGCGCCGCTGCGCACGTGATGCCGGTGACCTTGCTGGCAGCGTCGCCCGGTCGGTACGACCTTTATTTTCGTCATGCAGGAATGTCCGGGTTCGGCGATCTGCATGCACGTGACCTCACTATTGAAGCAGTCGGCGCGTTGTTGACCGCCGACTCACGGAGCAACACCCATGATTGATTACATCCGCGACGGCCAGGAGATCTACCGCAACTCCTTCGCGATCATTCGTGCCGAAGCCCGGCTCGATTCCATCCCGGCCGACCTGGAAAAACTCGCCGTACGGGTGATTCATGCCTGCGGCATGGTCGATGCCGTCGAAGGCCTGCGCTTTTCGCCCGGTGCAGGCACGGCAGGTCGCCGCGCGCTGGCCGCCGGTGCGCCGATTCTGTGTGATGCGCACATGGTGGCCGAAGGGGTCACGCGCACGCGCCTGCCCGCCAACAACCAAGTGATCTGCACCCTGAAAAACGAGCGTGTGCCCGAGATGGCCCGTGAGCTGGGCAACACCCGCTCGGCGGCGGCGCTGGAGCTCTGGCGCCCGCACCTGGAAGGGGCGGTTGTGGTGATCGGCAACGCACCGACTGCGCTGTTCTATCTGCTGGAAATGCTCGACGCCGGCGCGCCGAAACCTGCGCTGATCCTGGGTTTCCCGGTGGGTTTCGTCGGCGCCGCTGAATCCAAGGACATGCTCGCTGCCGACAGTCGCGGCGTGCCTTACGTGATCATGCAGGGCCGTCGCGGTGGCAGCGCCATGGCTGCCGCGGCGGTCAACTCACTCGCCACGGAGATCGAATGATGGCACCACGCGGTCGTCTGATTGGCCTGGGCGTGGGGCCGGGTGATCCGGAACTCATTACCGTCAAGGCGCTGCGCCTGCTGCGAGAGTCGCCGGTGGTCGCGTACTTCGTCGCCAAGGGCAAGAAGGGCAACGCGTTCGGCATCATCGAAGGCCATTTGCAGCAGGCTCAGACGCTGATGCCGCTGGTGTACCCGGTGACCACCGAGGCGTTGCCGGTTCACATGTCTTACGAGCAAGTGATCAGCGATTTCTACGACCGCAGCAGCGCCGAAGTGGCGGCGCATCTGGACGCCGGACGCGACGTGGCGGTGATCTGCGAAGGCGACCCGATGTTCTATGGGTCCTACATGTATCTGCACGATCGTCTCGCTGATCGCTACGACGCCGAAGTGATTCCCGGTGTCTGTTCGATGCTCGGCGGCGCGTCGGTGCTGGGTGCGCCGCTGGTGTACCGCAATCAGAGCCTGTCGGTGCTGTCCGGCGTGTTGTCTGCCGAAGAGCTGAAACGCAAGCTTCAGGATGCCGACGCTGCGGTGATCATGAAGCTGGGGCGCAACCTGCCGAAAGTGCGTCAGGTGCTGGTTGAAACCGGGCTGGCGGATCGCGCGCTGTACGTCGAGCGCGCGACCATGGCCAATCAGAAGATCGTGCCGCTGGCCGAGGTTGACCCGATGTCGTCGCCCTATTTCTCGCTGATCATTGTCCCCGGCGAACGGTGGCAAGGCTGATGGGCACAACCAACATCAAGGCCCCGGCGATTGTCATTCTGGGCAAAGGCGCGCTGGCGACCGCGCAACGTATCCAGCAGATGTACCCCCAAGCGCTGATTTACGGGCTGGCCGGACGCGTCGAAGACGCCGACCGCAGCTACTCGGAATTTGGCGCGACGCTGCGCCAGTTGTATCAGCAAGACACGCCGATCATCGCGTTGTGCGCAGCGGGCATCGTCATTCGCACGCTGGCGCCGGTGCTGCTGGAAAAGGGCGTCGAGCCGCCGGTCCTGGCCGTCGCTGAAGATGGCAGCGCAGTCGTGCCGCTGCTGGGAGGACTGGGGGGCGTTAATGTGATGGCCCGGGAAATCGCGGCCGCGCTGAACACTGCAGCGGCTATTACCACCAGCGGCGAGTTGCGTTTCGGCACCTGCCTGCTCAATCCGCCTGCTGGCTATGCGTTGGGCGATCTGGAGCTGGGCAAGCGCTTCGTCAGCGACTTGCTGTCGGGTGAAAGCGTGCGCGTCGAGGGCGCGGCGCCGTGGTTGGCGCAAGCGCAGTTGCCTGAGGATGATCAGGCGCAGTTGACGATCCACGTCGGCTATGCCGAGCGAGAGCTCAGCGACCACGAATTGCTGATCTACCCACGCAACGTGCTGGTGGCGCTGAGCGGGGATCTGGCCGATTCCGGCGAGGCAGTGGCCGATGCCGTGAAAGCTGCACTGCATGATTCGCGCATTGCCGTGCAGGCGCTGGGCTGCCTGCTGGCCAGCAAGGCCGAAATGGCCAATCGTTCGCTGCACGCGGCTGCCGAATCACTGGGCGTTGCGCTGCGTTTCACCGCCGGCGGTACTCCTGCGGAAATGACCCAGCAGGTATTGCCGCAGCTGTTGCCACCGCTCACCCCGGCGGCGGGCATCGCCATTGCCGTCGCGCCGCAACCTTTGGATATTTCACACATCGGCTGTGCACGGGGGCGGCTGGCGGTCATCGGCCTTGGTCCGGGCGCTACCGACTTCATGATTCCCGCCGTAAAGGCCGAGCTGGCACGCGCAAACGACGTGCTCGGCTACGAGACTTACGTGCGCATGGCCGGGCCGTTCCGCGCCGACCAAGTGTTGCACTGCACCGACAACCGCGAAGAAATGCTGCGCGCCCGGCACGCCTTCGAGCTGGCCGCTGAAGGCCGTTCGGTGGTGGTGGTTTCATCGGGCGACCCCGGCGTATTCGCCATGGCTGCTGCGGTGCTGGAAGCGCTGCACGAATCGGATAATCCCGACTGGCACCGGGTGGACTTGCACATACTGCCGGGCGTGTCGGCATCGCTGGCAACCGCAGCGCTGGCGGGGGCGCCGTTGGGCCACGACTTCTGCGTCATGTCCCTGTCGGACAACCTCAAGCCCTGGGAGATCATCGAGAAGCGCCTGGATCTCGCTTGTCAGGCCGACCTGGCCCTGGCGTTCTACAACCCGATCTCGCGCTCCCGCCCATGGCAGTTGGGGCGTGCGCTGGAAATCGTCCGCCAGCATCGCAGCCCGGAAACCCCGGTGACCCTGGGACGTGATGTGGGTCGGCCGGCGCAGACGTTGCGGGTTATCACCCTTGGCGAGCTGAAGCCGGAACACGTCGACATGCGCACGATGGTGCTGGTGGGGTCGTCGTTGACCTGTGTGTTCCCGCGCGCCAATGGTGAGCCGTGGGTCTACACGCCGCGCTGGTATGGCGCCAAGCCAGCTTGAGCGAGGGTTCGGTTTGCGCTGTGGGATTTGTCTCATAGCTGACGCAGACCAATCAGCCAGTCGATGGCGAAACCGATCCAGCCGCTTGCAGAAGCGTCAGGCGGGAGACGACTGTGCGCGTCGCCCGCTTCTGCAGCTTCCCATGGCGCCTTTCCTAACCCTTTGCTTTGATTGAATTTTGCTTCTCCCAGGCTTAGGGCACGGTGCAGCCGCTCCGTATCAACACTTGTCTGAATGTGCCGAACCGTCTCCCGTACCACGGGTGGCGCGCCGGGAAATGTTCGTTAATCTCGGAGGTGTCCACGACGGACCTACCCATCAGTTAAAGGATTGACGAATGAAACACGAAACAAGCATGACCTCCGCTGAACGTACCGCTTTCATCAACCATTGCGAGGTGGACAACTGCACCCACTCGTTGATCGAGCACGTCTCGGCAATGGATGTCCCGGTGCCACGCCTGCTGGAAGAGCCGGGCCAGGCTGCAGTTGTAGGCAGCAACTTGTTGGCCTTCGCAGAGGGCGTTTCGCGGCAGAACAAAGAAGACGTCATGGACTCCCTTCTGTTCGCGACGCTGGTCGCCAACAAAGCGTTCAACCCGGAGAAGCAAAGCGAGCAGTGGTACAAGCAGTACAACGATGTGTTGACGGCGCTGGGCTGGTTTTCCACCAACTGGAGGTACAGTCGCTATTACTCGACGCACCGTCGATTCAGCATGGAGCAAGCGGGGCTTGAGATCATCTCTTCCGCCATCGCAGCCGCGGCGCTGCCAGGTCCCGCTTCCGTCGCCATGTTGAAAGTCGCGGGTGATGCCGTGGCCGCGCTGAAGGCTCAGGAAAAACCGCTGCGAATTTTCGAGCGTCAGACCAAGACCCACCGTGGCGCGAATTTCCGCATCGGCGCCTGTTCCGAATCCAGCGACGGCACTGTCAATCTGGCAATGGGTGCGGTCAGTTTCTCCACCGATTCGGCCGTCACCAACGTCCTCTTCTGGGAATGGAACAGTGCTGAAGTCACCGCTTTCCGGGGTGAGAACCATCTGGTGCTGGACACACGCCTCTACGCGTCACTGCGTACACAGATCCGGCAGCGTTTGAACAAGAGCGCCTCCGCCGCCATCGAGGAATTCGAGATTTGATCAGTTGGCAGGAGGCGCTCGTCGCCTCCTTCTCAAGGAGATGTGCCATGCATCAGGGAATGATCGAAACGCAGGTCAGCGCAGGATGCTTGTTGTTCATGCACCGTGCCTGCACTGATCTACAGAAAAGTGACGCAGCTGATTGCGCACTCTATGCACAGCTTGCAGCGACCAAAAAACACCCCCGCTTCGCAGCATCCTCCGCGTGGAGCGACACCTGGCTGGCTGCCTTCATCCGCTTCGGCTGGGCGCTGAACACCCATGAAACGCTGAGTTGCACAGCGCTGGAGCTCGGGCCGGGTTCGGTGTGGACATGGGTGAAGAGCAACTGGCCGCTTTTCATGCCCAACGACATGTTGGTTGACGGAGAGTCTGTCCTGAAGCGCTCATTCTCAAGCCAGCCCATTCAGCCAGCGGTCGAACTGCTTGCCGGTCATGCGCTTGAACCGATCGTTCCGAAATCCGGCGATGTGCAACGTGGGCAGAAGGTGGTGCTGCAGATCGCTTTCCTGAACGAGAACGCAGCGCTGTCCGTTGTCCTCATCAGCTTTGCTCACCGGACTGCACTGAAGAATGACTTTCTGTTCGAAACACTGCATCCCGCCGACATCGTTGGCAATATCGACCTGCGCTTCTATTCGCTGCGGCTGATGGACCTGGTTTACACGCCCCTGCGCAAAAACGTCAGCCAGGCACTGGAAGACCGTCGCCCCACGTTAGTGTGTGCATTGGCAGGAGATGACACATGAGCGCTACAGGCGCGGTGGTTGGTAACGGTCTGGTGTCGTTGTCCGCCGATATCAAGAAGCAGGACCGCGCGGATCTATTTGACTGCCTGCTGCGAGCCGAGCGTGTGGCGGGTAAAGTCAGTCGGGATGAACATTTCACCTACTGGGCATACCGGTATGGCAAGGCACTGGAGCAGCGAAGCTTCAGGAAACTGAGCCCGATCATTCATGAACCGATGGTGATCGGGAACGCATCGGAACTGGAGGAAATCAGCTTCAGTGTTATCGAATCACGCGGCTCCGCTCGGTTGGCGCGACAGGCGAAGGCGTCGCTTCAGGCGATGCAGATTCACCACTACGCGGAGCACTTTTTTGAAAGCATCAACGGAAGCAGCGTCATCGCAGGTTTCCAGGTCATACCGTGCGCAGTGGATTCAACAGGTGCTGTGATGGTGCTGCTGTGCGGCATCCAGATGACAGGAATCGTCGAGACGCGGGATTTCGACTTCTGGTCTGACTCACGCAGTGAGCTGACATTGCGCATCACGGGAGGGGCCTATCGTTTTGATCGTAGAGACTATGCAAAGCATCGCGATGCGGTGGCAAGGGAGCTGGATGCCAATGGCGCGCGGGCTATCCAGACGTTTGCGCTTTGAGCGCGTCTCAGGTCAGCAGATAGCCTTTGATGCCCGTAAAAATGATCTGCGCAGCCAGTGCGCACACAAATAACCCCATCAGGCGGCTGACAATCTGTAGCCCCTGATCCCCCAAAATCCGCTCGATGCTGTTGGACAGATAAAGAATGACGCCGACGGTCAGACTGGCCAGCGCGATGCTGACGATGGCGGTGAGTTTGTCATCCCAGTGCGGCTGACTGATGCCCATGACCAGCAGCGCGCCAATGGTGCCCGGACCGACGGTGATGGGGATGGTCAGCGGCACGATGGCGACGTCCTGCTGAACGTTGTCGGTCTGCACGCCGGATTTGCCCTGGGCCATGGCCAGGGCTGAGATGAACAGCACGCTGCCGGCGCCTATTCTGAAGGCGTCGGCGGTGATGCCGAAGACCCCGAAAATCACCCGTCCGAACAGGTACAGCAAGACGCTGGAAACCAGAGTCGCCAGGGCGATTTTCCACGCCAGGTGCCGACGTTCCTTGCGCGAATAACCGCGGCTCAGGGAAATGAAACAGGACAGGACGAAGAATGGGCTATAGAGCACCAGCATCTTCAGGTAAACGCTGAACAGCACGTGAAGCATGGTTTGAGCTCATGGCAGCAGACTGGGACGGCGCCAAGTCTATCAGCCCGTCACGGCGACTTGGCGGTCAGTTTTGCTCATAACGGTCTTCGCCGCGGGTGGCCTCATCCCGAGCGCGTTGCTCCACCCAGTATTCGACCAGATCGCGTAGCTGTGACATCTCCACCGGCTTGGACATGTGGCCATCCATGCCGGACTGGCGTGCGCGATCCTTGTGCTCCGCCAGAATGTGCGCGGTCAAAGCCACCACAGGGGTGCGGATGCGTTGGTTGCCGGTTTCCCAGGCGCGGAACTGCTGCGTCGCCGAAAAGCCGTCGAGGATCGGCATTTCGCAGTCCATCAGCACCAGGTCATAGCGCTGGGTCTTCATCGCCAGCAGCGCTTCTTCGCCGTTGCTGGCGGTGTCCGGCTGCAGGTTGAGCTTGCCGAGCATGCCCCGAATGACCTTGGTGGAAATGCTGTTGTCTTCGGCGACCAGAATGCGGAAGTCGCTGGGCACGTTAATATCGCTGGTCAACCCGGGTACGACAGAGAAGGGCGCATTGCCTTTGTTGCGTTGATTGAGCTCGTCCGCCAGTGTCGTCTTCAACGTGTACCCGGCAACCGGTTTGGCGAGGATGCGTTTGACCCCTGCATTGCGCGCGATGATCTTGCTCGGCGCGTTGCTGATGCCCGTGAGCATGATCAGCAGAATGTCGTGGTTCAGGCTCGGGTCTTCCTTGATCTTGGCGGCCAGTTGCATGCCGGTCATGCCGGGCATGTTCTGGTCGAGCAGGACAATATCGAAATAGTCGCGCAAGTGAGCTTTTGTGCGCAGCAACGCCAGGGCCTCCTTGCCGGATGGCACTGCGCTGACGTTCAGCCCCCAGGCGCTGCACTGCTGGACCAGTACCTTGCGACAGGTGTCGTTGTCGTCGACCACCAGAACCCGCGCCCCTTGGAGCGGGCTGTCCAGATCAGCGGGCGGCTGCTCCAGTCGTTCGGCATCCAGAGGCAGGCTCAGCCACAGCGTGCTGCCCTGATTAGTGCCGCTCTGGATGCCGAACTCGCCGTTCATCAACAGGATCAGTTGCCGGGCAATGACCAGCCCCAAGTGACCGCCGACCTTGCTGGCCGCCAGGAAGTTCTTGCTATGCAGCTCGGCGTGCAGCAGCGCGTCCCGTTCCTTGGGCGTCAGCGGCGTGCCGCTGTCCTGCACGGCGATGCGCAGTCGTGGCTTGCCACCGCGAGAGTCGAGGGCGACGACCAACAGGATCTCGCCCTCGTCGGTCTTCTTTAATGCGTTCTCCAGCAAACTGAGCAGCGTCTGCCGCAGGCGTGTCGGGTCGCCGCTGATGACGCGCGGTACCTGGGGCTGGATGAAGCTGATCAACTCGACACTTTGCTGCTCGGCCTTGGCGCGGAAGATACTCAGGCAGTCTTCGATCATTGCGTTGAGATCGAACTGCACGTCGTCCAGCTCGATCTGCCCGGACTCCAGTTTGGTGATGTCGAGGATTTCGTTGATCAGGGTCAGCAGTTCATTGCCGGCGCTGTGAATGGTCTGCACATAATCGCGCTGTTTGACCGACAACGGCGTGCCCAGCAGCAGCTCGGTCATCCCCAGAACGCCGTTCATGGGGGTGCGAATTTCGTGACTGATCTTCGCCAGAAACTCGGCCTTGGCATTGATTTCTGCCGTGCTCGCCGCCAGCTCACGACTGATGCTGAAGTTGTCTTCGGTGATGCTGCGATGACGCTCGCTGAGGGCGATGCTCATCAGCAAGCCGCACAGGCAAAACACCGCCAGCACCCCGATGATCAGGGTCTGCGCAGGAATGCTCGTCAGCCAGAGCATGGCCGGCAGCACCACCAGGTTGCCGAGATTGAACGCGATCATGGCGATCACGAACGGCCGGGCAGGGGAGTAACCCTTCTGCAGGTGGTAGATCGAAACCAGCGTGATGCTGACCGTGGTCAGTGCCACCAGCAGGAACGTCATGATGTTCAGCGGCAGCGTTTCAACGAACAGCACCAGCAACGCGCCAAAGCCGACCACTAGCAGCACGCCCATCAGCAGCCGGTTGAGCATCTCGACCCCGCGCTGAATGAAGAAACAGTACGTGTACATCAGCCCCGTCGCGGCAGCGAGGAGCAGGGCGAGGTGAGCGCTTGGGGTCTGCGCCAAGTGCCAGCGCGGCAGCCACGGCGCCTGAAGGTTGAGCAACAGCAACGCGCTCAGCCCCAGAAACGCTTCACAGGCTGCCAGCCACAAGCTGCTGATCGAGCGGGACTGGGCGAACCGCGTTATGTTCTGCACGATCAACATGGCCAGTGAGCCGAAGAACAGACCGAGCAGCAGCGGTCGGCGCTCGTCTGCAGCGCTGGAGACCGCTGACTGCAAGGTGATGTTCGGGCGCAGTTCCTGCTCGGACCTGAGGCGCAAATACAGGTCGAGCGGCTTGTCGCTGTGGGGCACTGGCAGCAGAAAGTCCAGTGACGGCAGGGGCTGGGCTTCTCGCGGCACCCGGTTACCGGAGCGCGAGTGATCGATCAGGCTGTCGCCGTCGAGCACGTACATGTCCACGGTTGCCAAGTCCGGCGCGAAGATCCGCACCAGTTGTTCATGGGTGATCGGGGGCAGGCGATAGTGCAGCCACAGGGCGGCGTCGCGGTTGGTCGCGCGCACCTTGTCGAGTTCGACCGGGCTGAACTGTGATTCGTAATGGGGGGAGCGGATGTCGCTGAGATTCAGGTTCGCCTGATCGTCGACAAGGGTTGACCAGCCTGCACTGACCTCGGCGGTGGCCGAGGATATCCAGAGCAGGGTCAGCAATGTGACAGTCAAACGAGTGGCAATCCTGAGCCAGCGCACGGCGAAATCCCTTCGTGAATGAAGCCTGTTTAACTCTGGCGCACTGGCTGATTGCTCATCCTGGCCCTACCCGGCTAAAGCCGGTCCCACTGGCTGCCCCAGAGGAGCCGCCAGTGGGCCGAGATTCACGCCAGATCGTCGCCGCGTTCCCGGGCAATGGCGCGGTAGCCAATGTCCTTGCGGTAAAAACAACCTTGCCAGTCAATCTTTGCAGCCAGTGCATACGCTTGTTTCTGGGCATCGCCAACGGTGTCGCCCAGCGCTGTCGCGCACAACACCCGACCCCCGGAGGTCACGATGCGGCCATCCTGCAACGCCGTGCCGGCGTGAAACACTTTACCGGGCAACGCGGCCGCAGCGTCCAGCCCGTGAATCTCGTCGCCCTTGGCGTAGTCGGCCGGGTAACCGCCAGCTGCCAGCACAATCCCCAGACTCGGTCGCGGGTCCCAATGAGCATCCACTGTATCCAGCGTTTGCGCCAGAGCGGCTTCGACCAGCGCCACCAGGCTCGATTGCAGACGCAGCATCACCGGCTGGGTTTCAGGATCGCCAAAGCGGCAGTTGAACTCGATGACTTTGGGGTTGCCAGCCTTGTCGATCATCAGACCAGCATAGAGGAAACCGGTGTAAATGTTGCCCTCGGCAGCCATGCCCCTGACGGTCGGCCATATGACCTGATCCATCACGCGTTGGTGGACCTCGGCGGTGACCACCGGTGCCGGGGAGTACGCGCCCATGCCGCCGGTGTTCGGGCCGCTGTCACCGTCGCCGACGCGTTTGTGGTCCTGGCTGGTGGCCATGGGCAGCACGTTCTTGCCGTCGACCATGACGATGAAGCTGGCTTCTTCGCCATCGAGAAATTCTTCGATCACCACGCGTGAACCTGCGTCGCCGAAGGCATTGCCGGCGAGCATGTCACGCACGGCGTCTTCCGCTTCCGCGAGGGTCATTGCGACGATGACGCCTTTGCCCGCAGCCAGGCCGTCGGCCTTGATAACGATCGGCGCGCCTTTTTCCTGCAGGTACGCCAGAGCAGGTTCGATTTCGGTGAAGTTCTGGTAGTCGGCAGAGGGAATGTTGTGGCGCGCCAGGAAATCCTTGGTGAATGCCTTGGAGCCTTCCAGCTGCGCGGCGGCCTTGGTCGGCCCAAAGCACTTCAGGCCACGGGCGCGGAACAGATCAACGACACCGGCCACCAGCGGGACTTCCGGACCGACGATGGTCAGCGCGACGTTCTTCTCGGCGAAATCCGCCAGTTGCTCCAGCGCCAGTACGTCGATGGCAACGTTTTCGCACTTGGCTTCAGTGGCAGTGCCAGCATTGCCCGGGGCGACGAAGACTTTCTCGACACGAGCGTCCTGCGCGACCTTCCAGGCCAGAGCGTGTTCACGGCCACCGCTGCCAATGATTAAAATATTCAAAGAAAGACTCCTTCGGAGAAGCTGCAAGCTACAAGCGGCAAGTAAAAGCGAATAGCACAACTCTTAATCACGGCTCATTGCTCTGAATTAATAAGACTGCAAGGGCGAGTAAAGCGACGCGACTCTGCTTTTACTTACCGCTTGCAGCTTGATGCTTGCCGCTGCACTCAGTGCCTGAAATGGCGCATGCCGGTGAAGACCATCGCGATACCGGCTTCGTCCGCTGCGGCGATCACTTCAGCGTCGCGCATCGAGCCGCCTGGCTGGATCACTGCCGTGATGCCGACCTTGGCCGCGTTGTCGATGCCGTCGCGGAACGGGAAGAACGCATCGGAAGCCATGACGGCCCCCTGCACCTGCAAACCGGCGTGTTCGGCCTTGATCGCGGCAATGCGCGCGGAGTTCACGCGGCTCATCTGGCCCGCGCCGACGCCGATGGTCTGGCGATTCTTGGCGTAGACGATGGCGTTGGACTTCACGTACTTGGCGACTTTCCAGGCGAAGATCAGGTCGTGGACTTCCTGCTCGGTCGGCGCGCGCTGGGTGACCACTTTAAGGTCGTCGGCGCCGATCATGCCGATGTCGCGGCTCTGCACCAGCAGGCCGCCGTTGACCCGCTTGTAATCCCAGGCTGGCGCGCGTTCTGCGTCCCACTGGCCGCTGGTCAACAGGCGCACGTTGGCTTTGCTGGCAATGATGGCCTGGGCTTCGGCGCTGACGCTCGGGGCGATGATCACTTCGACGAACTGACGCTCAACGATGGCCTTGGCCGTCTCGGCATCCAGTTCACGGTTGAAGGCGATAATGCCGCCGAACGCCGATTCGCTGTCAGTGGCATAGGCCAGCTCGTAGGCCTGACGAATGCCGCCTTCCGCGTCCGGGCTTACTGCAACGCCGCACGGGTTGGCGTGCTTGACGATCACGCACGCGGGTTTGACGAAGCTCTTCACGCACTCAAGCGCCGCGTCGGTATCGGCGACGTTGTTGTAGGAAAGCTCTTTGCCTTGCAGTTGGGTCGCGGTGGCGATACCCACTTCGGCAGGCTTGGCTTCAACGTAGAACGCCGCGCTCTGATGCGGGTTCTCGCCGTAGCGCATTTCCTGCGCCTTGACGAACTGAGTGTTGAAGGTGCGCGGGAATTCACTGCGGCCTTCGGTGCTCAGGGTTTCAGCGGATTGGTCAACGCTGCCCAGGTAGTTGGCGATCATGCCGTCGTAGGCTGCGGTGTGCTCGAAGGCCTTGAGCATCAGGTCAAAGCGCTGCGCGTAGGTCAGACCGCCGGCCTTGAGGCTTTCCAGCACGTTGGTGTAATCGCTGGCGTTGACGACGATGGCAACGTCTTTATGGTTTTTAGCGGCGGAGCGCACCATGGTCGGGCCGCCGATATCGATATTTTCGATGGCGGTCGGCAGGTCGCAGCCCGGCTTGGAAACTGTCGCTTCGAACGGATAGAGATTCACGGCGACCAGGTCGATCGGCTTGATGCCATGTTCGCTCATGATGGCGTCGTCGATGCCGCGACGGCCCAGGATGCCGCCGTGGATCTTCGGGTGCAGTGTCTTGACCCGGCCGTCCATCATTTCAGCGAAGCCCGTGTAGTCGGCGACTTCTACTGCGGCAACGCCGTTGTCCTTGAGCAGCTTGAACGTACCACCAGTGGAGAGGATCTCGACACCGAGGGCTTCGAGTTCACGCGCGAATTCAAGAATACCGGTCTTGTCGGATACGCTGATCAAGGCGCGGCGGATCGGCAGGCGGGTCGTCTGGTCGGTCATCTCAACTTCCATCAAAAGCAAAAGAATTTTGCAAAAAAAACGACCGCATTGAGGTGAGGTCGCTTGTTTTTCGGATGCTTACAGCAGGTCGTACTGCTTGAGTTTCTTGCGCAGGGTGCCGCGATTCAGCCCCAGCAGCTCGGAGGCCTTGGTCTGATTGCCCTTCACGTAGTTCATTACGCACTCGAGCAACGGCGCCTCGACTTCCGAGAGCACCAGGTTGTAGACATCAGTGACGGCCGCACCTTCCAGATGAGCGAAGTAGTTGTGCAACGCCTTCTCGACGCTTCCGCGCAGGGTCTGACCCTCTTCGCTCGGCGTATTGAGGTGTTGTTTCAAATTGACGTTGTCGCTCACGGGTGTTGTTCCACTCACTAAAGTCTCAGTCATCATCGTCATGCGGCCACCTCTTCTTCGTTCCCTGCTGGGCGGGATTTATCGCGCTGGGAAAAGAACTCCCGAACGTTGGCGCACTGTGCTTCTGTATCGTCCAAACGGTTGAAAAGGGCGCGAAACTCCCTGGCGCCCGGCAACGTTGCGAGGTACCAGCCGACGTGTTTGCGGGCGATTCTCACGCCCATCACGTCGCCATAGAACGTGTGAAGCGCAGCCAGATGCTCTAGCAGAATGCGTTCCACTTCACCGACAGGCAGGCCCGGAAGTTTTTCCCCGGTCTGCAGGTAGTGTTCTATCTCGCGAAAAATCCATGGGCGCCCCTGGGCAGCCCGGCCAATCAACAGCCCGTCGGCGCCGGTCGCGTCAAGGACGTAGCGGGCCTTTTCCGGTGAATCGATGTCGCCGTTGGCAAATACCGGGATAGACACCGCCTGCTTGATGGCGGCGATGGTGTCGTACTCGGCTTCACCAGTGTAGAGATCGGCACGGGTTCGCCCGTGCACCGCCAGTGCCTGAATGCCGGCTTGTTCGGCAATTCTGGCGACGGTCAGACCGTTCTTGTTCGCCCGGTCCCAGCCGGTGCGAATCTTCAGCGTGACCGGTACCTCGACTGCCGCAACCACTGCGTGCAGGATTTCGGTCACCAACTGTTCATCTTTCAACAGCGCTGAGCCGGCGGCCTTGTTGCAGACCTTTTTTGCCGGGCACCCCATGTTGATGTCGATGATCTGCGCGCCGAGTTCGACGTTGGCGCGTGCTGCGTCCGCAAGCATCTGCGGGTCCCCGCCAGCGATCTGTACCGAGCGGGGCTCGGGATCGCCTTCGTGAATCATGCGCAACCGCGACTTGCGGCTGTTCCAGAGGCTCATGTCGCTGGTGACCATTTCCGAGACCACCAGGCCTGCGCCGAGCTGGCGACAGAGTTGTCGGAAGGGCTGGTCCGTGACACCCGCCATCGGGGCGAGAATCAAGCCGTTTTGCAATGTGTAAGGGCCGATGCGTACCGCCGACATAGGGTGACCTGTTGTGGGGCCGAATCACGAGGTCTGGTCCGAAAAGTGCTTCAGCGCCAATTCAGACGGGACCCAGAGTATGAAAAAGGGTGGGCATGATACCCGCTCTCGATGACTGGATAAAGGCTGATATTGGATAAAATCTGAACAGCTCCGTTCTTATCGCAAACGTTTAGGTTTAGACCGGAATTGTCATAAAAGCGTCGTCGAAATTCGGGCATCTCCTCCCGCGCAGGGTGCTGCATTTCGGTGCGGAGAAACCGGTGTGCGTGACGTCTTTACTCCGGCGAGCGGAAGCTGAGGCTGTAGTTCGCCGCTTTTGGGCCCGGGTCGAGGATGTCCAGTGCGATGTGAATCGGCGTCTGCGGCGGCATCTCGTCCTTGCCCGCCAGCTCTCCGCTCAGGTACTCGCCCGGTTTGAATCGACGGCTGGCGATCAGTTGACCGCTCGCATCGGCAAAGCGCAGTTCCAGCAGCGGGAAGGGCTGTGAAAAGGACGCTCGGTTATAGATGATCGCGTCGACGACCAGAGCCCCCTGAAATTCGGGGTGGCTACGCACGACAAGGTTGCTGCTCTTGAGCAGTTTGATATCGACCTTGGACGGGACCTTGCAGCCGAGGGTCGGGCACAGCTCCATGAAGAGGGGACGGTACTGATCCTGCCGCGCCAGTTCTTCGAAGTGGTACGCAACGTACTGCCCGGCCAGTGCGCCCAGCGCAATCAGGATGAACAGCACCCACAGCAGACGTCGACCCCGGCGCGGTTTGGGCTTTTGCCAGGACAGCTGCAGCGGGTCATCCGTAATGTCGACCAGCGCTCTGTCCCGCAGGCCCGGTTCGTTGCGGCCGCCACGCTTGCCGTCGGTAGCAGCGCGCGGGGCCTCGTCGTGCTCATCATCATCGTGACGTGCGCTGAGGTGATCCTGATCGTCGTGGGTATCCAGGGCGGAAAAGCGTTCCGACGACGGTTCATCGTCGGGTTCTGTTTGATGCTTGAACGAGTGGGGGCGAGCCGGTTCGTCATTCAGGTCGTCCAGATCGTCCGGAGTCCGCGAGAATGATGGCTCGGTACGATGGCGGTCGTGCTGATTGACGGGCTCTTCCAGCGGGCCTTCGTCTATCGAGTGGTCGGTATGCTCCTCGCGGTCCTCGACGACTTCGGCGCGCAGTTCGGGCAGCCGGTCGACATCGTCGTGGCTCATGCCGTGGGCCCACGACTCCTGCGCGACGTCAGGCTCGTCGCGCCGGGCGCTGAAGGACTCGACTTCGTCGTGATCACGCGTCTTGCTGACCCGCCCGAAAGACTCGGGCCGCTGAATCTCGCGCTGTTCGAGACGAGCCAGTTCCACGTCAAGATCGTCCAGATCCAGGCTGTCCAGGTCCACATCACGCTCTTCACGCCTGACCGGCAGCGGCGCTGGCTGGGTCACGACGAGTGACTGAGGCGCCAGGATTTCAGGTTTTTTCTCGGCGCTCTCGGGGTTGGGTCCCGACGTCAGCGGCGCTTCCGGTGTCTTCCCGCCGCGTTGTTCCAGCAACTGTTTCGCGGCGTTGAACACCTGCAGGCATGAGCCACAGCGCACCATGCCTCGGGCCACGCTCAACTGAGCGTGGCTGACGCGGAAACTGGTCTGGCAATGCGGGCACTGAGTGACGAAGCTGTCGGTCATGCGGGTATCCGGGTTAAAGAGCGCCTGATGGTTGGATCTTAGGGCAACTGGCTGTCAGCGGCGACGACCGGTGATCCGTACCCAGCCCTCGCGGTTGGCGATCGGGTCCAGTTCGAACGCGTCGGCGTAAGCAGCAGCGACTTCTTCGCCTTGCTCGGCAAGAATGCCTGACAGCGCCAGGCGGCCACCGGTTTTGACCAGGCTCGCCAACTGCGGCGCCAGAGAAACCAGCGGACCCGCCAGGATGTTGGCCACCAGCACGTCGGCCTGTACCTGGGGCAGGTCTTCAGGCAAGTACAGTGGGAATTTCTCGGCCGGGACGTTGTTGCGACCGGCGTTGTCGCGCGAGGCTTCGAGGGCCTGGACGTCGATGTCGGTGCCGACCGCCTGTTCGGCGCCCAACAGCAGCGCGGCGATGGCGAGGATGCCGGAACCGCAGCCGAAATCCAGCACGTTGCAGCCGGCGAGGTCCTGGCCGTCCAGCCACTCAAGGCACAGCGCGGTGGTCGGATGGGTACCGGTGCCGAACGCAAGGCCCGGATCGAGCAACAGATTCACCGCTTCGGGTTCCGGCGCGGCGTGCCAGCTCGGTACGATCCACAGGCGCTGGCCGAAGCGCATCGGGTTGAAGTTGTCCATCCAGCTGCGTTCCCAGTCCTGATCTTCGATCACTTCATGGGTGTGTTCCGGCAGCTCGGCGTCGGTGAGCAGCCGCAGGTGAGCGAGCACGTGATCGGCATCTGTATCGGCTTCGAACAATGCCAGCAGGTGCGTGTGCGACCACAGCGGCGTGGTGTTCAGCTCTGGCTCGAAGATCGGCTGGTCTTCAGCGTCCATGAACGTCACCGATACGGCGCCGACTTCGAGCAGGGCGTCTTCGTAGGTTTCGGCTTGTTCTGGGCTAATGGCGAGACGGACTTGCAGCCAAGGCATGGCGGATGACCTTCGAGTTGAAAAATTGAAAGGCGGCCGACGGCCACGAAAGACCGGCAAGTTTACGGGGTTCGCGGGGAAACAACAAAGAGGGTGTGGCGATCTGTGGCGTGCCTGTGATTCTGGTGGGGTGTTGAATCGGTAGGACCGGCTTCAGCCGGGAAGGCGTCGGGCGTCTCACCGCAAATGGTATGCCGATCACATCGACCTGTTCCCGGCTAAAGCCGGTCCTACTGAACAACAAAGCCGCTCGAGAGCGGCTTTGTTGATCTGCAGCACTTACTGGCGGATCAATGCTTGTCAGCAGCCAGTTTGTGTTCCAGGTAGTGGATGTTGACGCCGCCTTCGCAGAAGCCTTCATCGCGGGTCAGATCACGGTGCAGCGGGATGTTGGTCTTGATGCCGTCGACCACGATTTCATCCAGGGCGTTACGCATGCGCGCCATGGCTTCATCGCGAGTTGCGCCCCAGGTGATCAGCTTGCCGATCAACGAGTCGTAGTTGGACGGAACCTTGTAGCCGCTGTACAGGTGCGAATCCACACGCACGCCGTTGCCGCCAGGCGCGTGGAAATGCTTGACCAGGCCCGGGCTCGGGACGAAGGTCTTCGGATCTTCGGCGTTGATCCGGCATTCCAGCGCGTGCCCGGTGATGACCACGTCATCCTGGGTGTACGACAGCTTGTTGCCGGCGGCGATGCTGAGCATCTCCTTGACGATGTCGATGCCGGTGACCATTTCCGAAACCGGGTGCTCCACCTGAACACGGGTGTTCATTTCGATGAAGTAGAAGCGGCCGTTCTCGTACAGGAACTCGAACGTGCCGGCGCCACGGTAGCCGATGTCGATGCATGCTTTGACACAGGCCGCGAACACGTCCTTGCGGGCTTGTTCGTCGATGAATGGCGCCGGCGCTTCTTCCAGGACCTTCTGGTGACGGCGCTGCAAGGAGCAGTCGCGGTCGCCCAGATGTATCGCCTGGCCCTGGCCGTCGGAAATCACCTGCACTTCCACGTGACGTGGGTTGGTCAGGTATTTCTCGAGGTAGACCATTGGGTTGCTGAACCAGGCAGCCGCTTCAGCACGGGTCTGCTTGGCCGCTTCGATCAGGTCTTCTTCCTTGTGCACCACACGCATGCCGCGACCACCGCCGCCGCCAGCGGCCTTGATGATCACCGGATAGCCGACTTCGCGGCCAATGCGCAATGCCGTTT
Source organism: Pseudomonas sp. GL_135 (assembly GCF_057834665.1). Taxonomy (NCBI): domain Bacteria; kingdom Pseudomonadati; phylum Pseudomonadota; class Gammaproteobacteria; order Pseudomonadales; family Pseudomonadaceae; genus Pseudomonas; species Pseudomonas sp. GL_135. The sequence goes on along the minus strand of NZ_CM174408.1, from coordinate 4,895,695 downwards.
CTTCGTCTTCCGGCAGCGGGCCGTCGGAACCGGGAACGGTCGGCACCTTGGCAAGCTTCATGGCGTCCTTGGCGGACACCTTGTCGCCCATCAGGCGAATGGTTTCGGCTTTCGGGCCAATGAACGCGAAGCCGGATTTCTCGACCTGCTCGGCAAAGTCTGCGTTTTCCGCGAGGAAACCGTAGCCCGGGTGAATCGCCGTGGCGCCAGTCAACTCCGCAGCCGAAATGATGGCCGGAATGTTCAGGTACGACAGATTGGCTGGCGCCGGGCCGATGCAGACGGTTTCGTCTGCCAGGCCAAGGTGCATCAGCTCACGGTCTGCCGTGGAATGGACCGCGACGGTCTTGATGCCCAGTTCTTTACAGGCACGCAAGATGCGCAAGGCGATTTCGCCGCGGTTGGCGATCAGGACTTTTTCCAACATCGCAGGCTCTCCCCGGTTCAAACGATGGTGAACAGCGGCTGGTCATACTCAACCGGCTGACCGTTTTCTACCAGGATGGATTCGATCGTGCCGCTGATTTCGGCTTCGATGTGGTTCATCATTTTCATCGCTTCAACGATGCAGATGGTGTCGCCTTTCTTGACGGTCTTGCCGACTTCAACGAACGCTGGCGAGCCAGGCGCCGGGGTGCGGTAGAACGTACCGACCATTGGCGACTTGATGACATTGCCGGCGTGCTGTGGAGCAGCAGGTGCTTCAGCGGCGGCGGCCACTGGCGCTGCAACAGGGGCAGGTGCCGGAGCGGCGACCGGAGCCGGCGCGTAGTACTGCTGTGCTGGAGTCTTGCTGTGACGGCTGATCCGCACGGATTCTTCGCCTTCACGGATTTCCAATTCGTCGATGCCGGACTCTTCCAGCAATTCGATCAGTTTCTTGACTTTACGGATATCCATTAATCATCAACTCCCAAGGGACGGTCAGGGGGATTTGGTAGCCGGTTCCGGCGGTCTGGCTCAGTACGGGACTGTGCCGTTCACGCCTCCGAACGCTTGGCCAATTGTTCCAGGGCGGCCTCCAGGGCCAGTCGGTAACCGCTGGCGCCAAGGCCGCAGATCACGCCTACAGCAACATCTGAAAAGTAGGAGTGATGGCGGAAAGGTTCGCGCTTGTGCACGTTTGACAGGTGCACTTCGATGAATGGGATGCTCACTCCCAGCAGCGCGTCACGTATCGCAACGCTTGTGTGCGTAAAAGCAGCCGGATTGATCAGGATGAAGTCCACGCCTTCATCGCGTGCAGCGTGGATGCGGTCGATCAACTCGTATTCAGCGTTGCTCTGCAGGTACATCAGATGGTGACCGGCTTCGCGGGCACGCTGTTCCAGATCCTGGTTGATGTCGGCCAACGTGATCGAGCCATAGATCCCCGGTTCGCGGGTACCCAGCAGGTTCAGGTTAGGTCCGTGAAGAACCAGAAAAGTCGCCATCGAGTGTTCCTTGTTGTTCGCGTTTTCGACGCTCACGCACAGAGTGAGCCGCTGATGGGCAGCGACTATGCCGGAAAGTACGATGGACTGTCCAGTTACCCACAATATTCAGCACGATGCCCGATGTTCGCGCGAAGTTTGTGACTCCAGCGCTAAATTTGGTCATTTGCTCTAGAAAGCCGCTCTGCGAACGCTTCGACGTCAATTTCGCCGACGACACGCGCGTTTCGAAGCTCGTTGCCGTTTTTTCCGAAGAACAGCAGTGCGGGAGGGCCAAACAGTTTGTAGCGATCCAGCAAGGCGCGTTGCTCGGCGTTGCTGTCGGTCATGTCGAAGCGGATCAGCCTGAAACCGCTCAACTGACTGACGACTTTCGGATCAGGGAGAACCTCGTGCTCGATGACCTTGCAACTGATGCACCAGTCGGCGTACCAGTCGACCAGAACGGGTTGGCCCGCGCTTTTGGATTCCGCAAGGATTTGGTCCAGTTCACTGGGCTGAGTCACGGTCTGCCAGTGGCTTTCTGACGCAGGTGGAGCAGAGGCAGAAATGATCCGGGATTGACCCAGCGGTCGCAGCGGGTCCGTCTGACCACTCAGTGCCCCGTACCAGCACGCGAGGGCGTAAACCAGCAAGAACAAGCCGAGCAATTGAGCGAGGCGCGCGCGTGTGGTCTTTTCGCCGAACTCCAGCGCGCCTAGGAAGATCGCAACGCCGGCCCCCAGTAGCCCGATCAACAGCAGCGTGGCTTGCCCCGGAATCACCCGACTGAGCAAGCCGATTGATAGCGCCAGCAACAGCACGCCGATCGCATTCTTCACCGAGACCAACCACGGTCCGCTTTTCGGTAGCCACGCCGCGCCGCCCGTTGCCACCAGCACCAGCGGCGCACCCATGCCCAGGCCCAGGACGAACAGCTTCAGAGCACCACCCGCCGCATCGCCGCTGGCGCTTATATAAAGCAGCGCACCGGCCAGTGGCGCCGAGACACAGGGCGACACCAACAGGCTCGACACCACGCCCAGAACTGCCGCTCCCCACAGAGACCCGCCTTGGGTATTGCCAGCGATGCGGTCCAGCCGGTCATTGAGGGCACGGGGCAGGCGCAGCTCGAACGCGCCGAACATGGCGATAGCGAAGAGCGCAAAGAACCCGGCAAACGGCACGAGGACCCACGCCGATTGCAGACGTGCTTGCAGATTGAGGCTGGCGCCAAAGATGCCCATCAGTGCGCCGAGGATGGCGAAGCAGATCGCCATCGGCAGCACGTAGGCCAGGGACAAAGAGAAACCGCGCAGCCCGCCGATCTGCCCACGCAGGACGACACCCGACAGAATCGGCAGCATCGGTAACACGCACGGCGTGAATGTCAGACCGACGCCGGCGAGGAAAAACAGGGCCAGTTGTTTCCAGCTGAATTCGACGTTGGTGACATCGCCCGCGAGTGGGGTATCGGACGCTGCGGGGCTCGCGCCGCCAATGCTCAGTCGCTCGGTTTCGGGCGGGTAGCAGAGCCCTTTGTCTGCGCAGCCCTGGTAGGTGACGACAAGCGTGAAAGGGCGGGTGTCCCCGGCTTTGCGCGGCAGGTTGACGTCGAGGATGCCGTGATAGACCTCGACGTCGCCAAAATACTCGTCGTGTTTCTTTTCGCCATCAGGCAGTTGCGCGGCGCCGAGGCCGATGTCGGCGGGTTCGGTGCGGAACTGAAAGCGATGGCGATAAAGGTAGTAGCCTTCGGTGGCGACGAACTGCAGCTTGATAGACTCCGGAGTGGTGTCGCTGAGGTTCAACTGGAACGCCTGGCGAACCGGGAGAAAATCCTTGCTGTTGTCGACTGATGCGCTGCCCAGTGTAGGACTTGATCTGTTCTCCAGAAAGCTCGCGCCGACGGCGGGCAGGGCACAGATCAGCAGTAACAGACAAAGCAGGCGGCGCATGGCGGTCTCGCATCACAGAAGTCCGCGCATGATAGCGGAGTGGCTGCGGGCGTGCAGGGAGGGCTAGCGTTCTTCGGTCTGAACTTCGGTCTGAAAATGAGGTAGGAAGCAGCAGTCAAACAGTGTCCGGCTGGGGGTGTTTGCTTGATGGCGACGCTGCAACGCGCTCCGTCAGCCCATGCACTTGATTGCGGCCTGCCTTTTTTGCGCGGTACAGCGCTTCGTCTGCCTGCGACGCCATCATCAGCGCGTCGTCGTCTTCTGCGATCTCCACGACCCCGGCGCTGAACGTGCAGAACAGATCCACAGGTTGCGCAGGGTAATGAATTTCGGCGAAACGCTGGCGGATTTCGTCGAGCAAACCGTGGGCGTCTGCCAGATCAGTGTCCGGCATGACCACGGCAAACTCCTCACCACCGTAGCGACCGATGTAGTCGGTTTTGCGCAGGCGCTGCTTGAGGAACAGCGCCAGGCTTTTGATGACGCGGTCGCCCATGGGATGGCCGTGGCTGTCGTTGACCCTCTTGAAGTGGTCGATGTCCAGCATGGCAAAGCTCAAAGGCTTGTTCTCACGCCGCGCGCGGAAGCTGGAATCTTCGAGCAATTGCAGGATGTGGGTGTGGTTGTACAGGCCGGTCAGGCTGTCGCGGACCATGCGCGCTTTAAGGCTGCGCGCCCGTGCCGCGCGATTGCGCACGGTGGTGATCAAGTGGCGAGCCTTGATCGGCTTTGTGAGAAAGTCGTCGCCGCCCTCGCTCATCGCATCCAGCTGTTTATCCAGATCGTCTTCGGCCGAAAGGTAAATGATCGGCACACTGACGTAGCGGTCATTGTGGCGGATCACCTTGGCCAACTCGGTGCCGGTGCAGGCTGGCATGTACATGTCGAGGATGATCAGGTCAGGCTGAAAGTCGGCCAGCTCTGACATGGTCTTGATCGGGTCGAGCAGGGTGCGGGTGACGATGCCGGCGCCGTTGAGCAAGCGCTCGGTGTGCGTCGCCTGGGCGCGCGAGTCGTCGATGATCAGCACCTTGTACGGTGCGTATTGCGCGACCCGGGTCAGGATTTCGATCTTCTCCAGCAGACTGGACGCCTCAAGCGTGCCGGTCAGGAACTCTTCGCCACCGGCGCGCACGGCGGCAAGGCGCGTGGGCGTGTCCGTCTCGTGATGGCTGAAAAACAGCAGCGGTAGTTTTTGCTCCAGTCCTTCCTGCATCCGGGTAGCGAGCTTCAGGCCCTGGCCCGCGCCACCGAAGTCCACATCCATGACGACGGCGGCGGGCAAGCGTTCGGCCATGGTCATGTGGAAGGCCTCAATGCTTGCGAAGGACTGCGCGCTCAAGCCGAAGAATTCCAGCTGCCTGGCCAGACGCTCGCTGCGTTCATGATCCTGCAGCGCGAGGTAGATTGGCTTTCGCAGGGGCGGCAGGGCGGTCTGCTCCAGACGGTCGCCATGCCGGAGGCCGGTGCGGGACAGACGTTGCATCAGGCGATTGAGGTCGGTAATCAGGGCGCTGCTCAACCGTCCACGGTTGGCCTCGACGTCGAGCAATGCCAAGTCGATCGCGGTAGCCAGTTGCGTGTGTTCGGCTTGCTCGAAACGTTCGGCGAATCGCAGCAGCCGCCGGTTGGCCTCGATGAGTTCAGCCATGTCCGCTGCCGACCATTCACTTTGCTGCAGGCGTTGCCACACCTCAAGAATCTGGCGAGCCTGATGAATTACCCGCTGGGCAAAGTGGTGTTTGAGCCGGTCCCGGCTTGGATCTGCTGCTTCGGTCATGCTCTGACTTCTTGAATGGGGAAACCCCAATACCAATGCTGGCGCTATGCTAGCACTAGTTTTCTCCAGTCAGGATGCCGCAAGTCAATTTCTCGTTATTTTTGACGGTTATGACCGTCAAATATTTAGCTTTTGAAGTACCTGGTTAGTTTGCAGCCAATGCGAACCGCCGGGTGGAAGGCAGGACCGGCATAGGCCCGGGAGGCATCGGAAAAGGCGATGCAGGATTCAGAGTCCGATTGACTCGATTGCTAAACAAATGCACTTGCCACCACATTCCTGCCAAACGCACCTTGCTGTAAGGTTGCGGTCAGAAGCACTGAATTCCGTGATTGAAAGGACAAGGCCATGCTGGATTGGAAGAAGCGCTCGGGCAGCGCGGGAACTGAACGCGCTGACGAAAAGCCCATGGGCAAGGCGCCGCGCGGTTATTGGGGCGGCCTGTTGTTCAGTCGCGCCGTCGGGGCGGTGGTGGGTATTTATCTGGTTATCACTGTGGTGCTCGGCATCTGGTGGAGCAGCGAGCCGCCCCTGTTTCCGGTCCAGCAGCAAGCCCAGGCTGCTGCGCAAAGTGAAGGCAAGCAGATGGTGCTGGGCTACACCACCGTCGAAACCCTCAAGACCGTCGCGTCTACCCTGCTGGATAAACCGGGCGGTTACATTTCCAACGATCGTTCGCCGCCTGGCCTGTGGATGGACAACATGCCGAGCTGGGAATACGGCGTGCTGGTTCAGGTCCGCGACCTGAGCCGTGCCTTGCGCAAAGACTTCGCTCGATCTCAGTCCCAATCCGCCGAAGATGGCGACCTGGCGCGCGCCGAGCCGTTGTTCAACTTCGACAACAAAAGCTGGGTGCTGCCTTCCAGCGAGTCCCAATACCGCGACGGCATCGCTGCGTTGAGCCGCTACCAGGCGCGTCTGTCTGACCCGAATCAGAAGGGCGCACTGTTCTACACACGTGCCGACAACCTGAATAACTGGCTGGGCGACGTCGGTACACGTCTGGGCTCCTTGTCCCAGCGGCTGTCCGCCAGCGTGGGTCGGGTCAAACTGAACAGCACCCTGAAAACCGAGGCGCAGTCCACGGTCACGGTCAAGCCGGGAGAAGTCCCGCAGGTTGACGAAGAAATCGTCGAAACCCCATGGATGCAAATCGACAACGTGTTCTACGAAGCACGCGGTCAGGCTTGGGCGCTGTCGCACTTGCTGCGCGCGATCGAGGTCGATTTTGCCGATGTTCTGGCGAAGAAGAATGCAACCGTGAGCGTGCGTCAGATCATTCGTGAACTGGAGGCCTCGCAAGAGCCGATCTGGAGCCCAATGATCCTCAACGGCAGCCCTTTCGGTATCTTCGCCAACCACTCGCTGGTCATGGCCAACTACCTGTCCCGTGCCAATGCGGCGGTGATTGACCTGCGTCAGCTGCTGTCCCAAGGCTGATCGGTGAATGTTTCCAATCAAGAGGCTGCGCACCGTGCGGCCTCCGATGCCGAGCTGATTGCCTGGGTTGATCGTCACGATCAAGTCCTCGGCGCGCTGCCCCGGGCAGAGCTGCGTGAGCGCGGACTTATCGGCCGTGGCACCTACATCCTTCTGTTCAATTCGGCGGGCGAGCTGTGTGTGCATCGACGCACGCTGAGCAAGGCGATCTATCCCGGGTATTGGGATGTGGCGGCGGGCGGCATGGTGCAGGCCAATGAAAGCTACGAGCTGTCGGCGGCGCGCGAGCTCGAAGAAGAACTGGGCGTCTCTGGCGTGCCGCTTACCCCTCACGAACGTTTCTTCTTCGATCAACCGGACAACCGACTGTGGTGCGCCGTGTTCTCGGCGGTCTGGGACGGCCCTTTGAAACTGCAGCCGGAAGAGGTGCTGGAAGCGCGCTTTCTGCGCATCGAGCAAGTACTGCGCGAAACCACTGAAAAGCCCTACTGCCCGGACTCGCTGGCTGCCTTCAAGCGCTATTTGGAAGGCGTCGCAAATGTCCCGTAAATTGGCGCATATTTGCACTTAGCATCTGCGACATTTGCCGTTACACTGCGCGACTTTTCACGCCGGACCGCCCTCGCGATCCGGTTGCGCTGCCCCTGCCTGAGTGGGGCTTCGCGGTCGGCTCCCGTCGGCCAGACTTCGCTCCTCAACAAGAGGATTGCCGGTGGCCAAAAAAGCCGCATCCTTCGCCGCCCTCGGTGGCCTGGTATTTTCAACCGACGCCGGTCGGCATTGTCCCGACTGCCGTCAGCCCGTCGACGCCTGCACCTGCAAACGCACGCTCATCCCGGAAGGTGATGGCATCGCTCGCGTGCGCCGTGAAAGTAAAGGCCGTGGCGGCAAGACCGTCACGACTGTCACCGGCGTTCCGCTGGCCGAAGACGCGCTCAAGGACCTGGCAAAGACCCTCAAGCAACGTTGCGGAACTGGCGGCTCTCTGAAGGATGGCGTGATCGAGATCCAGGGTGACCACGTCGAAACGCTGTTGGCCGAGTTGGTCAAGCAGGGTTTCAAGGCGAAAAAGTCAGGCGGTTGAGCCACGGTTTCAAGCCCGTTTATTTTGTCGTCGGTCTGGCCGCAGTCATCCCTGCAAACTCTGCTGCGCAATGCGGGTCTATTGCCCCACAGCGAGCAGGCGCCAAAACGTCATTTCCACGCTCTACACTGCGCCCAGCCGGTCAGGCCGGGGCTTTATGACTTTTCTATAGGGGACTTTGATGTCCGTACGACGCACACGCAAAGACGATGGCAGCCAATGGACCGTGGCAGACAGCCGCAGTGTCTACGGGATCCGTCATTGGGGGGCCGGTTATTTCGCAATCAATGAGGCCGGCCGCGTTGAAGTTCGCCCCAACGGGCCGACCAGCTCGCCCATCGATCTTTACGAGCAGGTCGATCAGCTGCGCAAGAGCGGCTTGTCCCTGCCATTGCTGGTGCGTTTCCCTGACATTCTGCAGGACCGGGTGCGCCAACTGACCGGTGCATTCGACGAGAACATCGCCCGCCTGGAATACCAGAGCAAATACACCGCGCTGTACCCGATCAAGGTCAACCAGCAAGAGGCGGTGGTGGAAAACATCATCGCCACGCAAAACGTTTCCATCGGCCTCGAAGCCGGCTCCAAGCCTGAGCTGATGGCCGTGCTGGCCCTGGCGCCGAAGGGCGGCACCATCGTCTGCAACGGCTACAAGGACCGCGAGTTCATCCGTTTGGCCTTGATGGGTCAGAAGCTGGGCCACAACGTCTTTATCGTCATCGAGAAAGAATCCGAAGTCGAACTGGTCATCGAAGAAGCCGCCGAGCTGAAGGTCGCGCCGCAAGTGGGTCTTCGCGTGCGCCTGTCGTCGCTGGCGTCCAGCAAGTGGGCCGACACCGGTGGCGAGAAATCCAAGTTCGGGCTGTCAGCCGCGCAATTGCTGTCCGTCGTCGACCGCTTCACCAAGGCAGGGCTCGATCAGGGCATTCGTCTGCTGCACTTCCACATGGGTTCGCAGATCGCCAACCTGGCTGACTACCAGCATGGTTTCAAGGAAGCGATTCGTTATTACGGCGAGCTGCGCAACCTTGGCCTGCCGGTGGACCACATCGACGTGGGGGGCGGTCTGGGTGTCGACTACGACGGCACGCACTCGCGCAACGCCAGTTCGATCAACTACGACATGGATGATTACGCCGGTGTCGTGGTCGGGATGCTCAAGGAGTTCTGCGACGCGCAGGGCCTGCCACATCCGCACATTTTCTCGGAAAGCGGCCGCTCGCTGACCGCGCACCACGCCATGTTGGTGATCCAGGTCACCGACGTCGAGCGTCACAACGACGAAGTGCCTGAAATCACCGACAAGGAAAGCCTGCCGGAAACCCTGCAGTGGCTGATCGACCTGCTCGGTCCGACCGACATCGAAATGGTCACCGAGACTTACTGGCGCGCCACGCACTACATGAGTGACATCGCGTCGCAGTACTCCGACGGCAAGATCACCCTGGCGCAAAAGGCACTGGGCGAGCAGTGCTACTTCGCGGTGTGCCGCCGTTTGCACAACTCGCTGAAAGCCCGCCAGCGTTCCCATCGTCAAGTGCTCGACGAGCTCAACGACAAGCTGGCCGACAAGTACATCTGCAATTTCTCGGTGTTCCAGAGCCTGCCCGACACCTGGGCGATTGATCAGGTGCTGCCGATCATTCCGTTGCATCGTCTGGACGAAGAGCCGCTGCGTCGTGCCGTGCTGCAAGACCTGACCTGCGACTCCGACGGCAAGATCAATCAGTACGTCGACGAGCAGAGCATCGAGACCAGCCTGCCGGTTCACGCCTTGAACGAAGGCGAGGATTACTTGCTGGGCGTGTTCCTGGTCGGCGCCTATCAGGAAATTCTGGGCGACATGCACAACCTGTTTGGTGACACCGACTCGGTGAATATCTATCAGAACCAGGATGGCAGCGCGTATTCGGCCGGGATCGAAACCCACGACACCATCGAAGACATGCTGCGCTACGTGCACTTGTCGCCGGAAGAACTGATGACCCATTACCGGGACAAAGTCGCCAGCGCCAAGATCACCCCGCGCGAGCGCACCCAGTTTCTGGACGCCTTGCGTCTGGGCCTGACGCGGTCGTCCTACCTGTCCTCGTGATGATGTAGCGACCCCCAAAAACGGGCCCTTGTGGCCCGTTTTCGTTGTCTGCACAGCAAGGCGTCCTCCACTAGTTCGGGAGCATGAACGATGATCAAACTGGCGCTCAAAGCAGTGTTCGCCGCCTGGTTGATGACCTTGTTAATGGCCTGCTCGCCGTTGAAGGTGCTCAACGCGTTTACCCCGAGCAGCACGTTCAGCAGAACGTCTGACTTGGCGTACGGCCCGGACCCGCGTAATAAGCTCGATATCTACACCCCCAAAGATGCAGCGCCGGACGCGCCCGTCGTCGTGTTTTTCTATGGCGGCAGCTGGGTCAGCGGATCGCGGGGTGATTACGCCTTCGTCGGTGAGGCGCTGGCGTCTCGGGGCATTGTTGCGGTACTTGCCGATTACCGGTTGTACCCGCAAGTGCATTATCAGGAGCTGCTGCGGGACAGCGCCCAGGCGGTGGGCTGGACCCGCGCGCACATTCGTCAGTACGGCGGTAATCCGGGGAAGTTGTATGTGATGGGCCACAGTGCCGGGGCCTATAACGCCGCGATGCTTGCTCTGGACCCAAAATGGCTGGCGGCAGCAGGTACGACGCCTTCCATCATCAAGGGCTGGATCGGTCTGGCCGGGCCCTATGATTTTCTGCCCATCGAAGACGCGGAGGTGAAGCCGGTGTTTTACTTCCCGAATTCGCCACCCGACTCGCAGCCGATCAACCATGTCAGCGTAGCGTCACCGCCGGCGCTGCTGATCGCTTCCGTCGATGACACGGAAGTGAACCCGCAACGCAACACGGGGGGCATGGCCAATCGGTTGCGCGCTCAGGGCGTGTCAGTGCGCGAGGTGTATTTTTCCCGCACCAGTCACCGCACATTGGTGGGTGCACTCGCCCGCCCGTTACGTAGCCTGGCGCCGGTGCTGGAGGAGGTCGCAGCGTTTATCCACGCCCAGGATCAGGCGCAGGTTTCCAGCGTCTCGATCAGCCGCTGAACCAACCGCCACTGCGGTTGAGCTTCAACGCCAGATACCCCAGCGTCAGCGCCCTTAATGCCATGAACAGCAAGAACACCAGCCACAGCCCGTGGTTGCCGAATCCGCTTGCCAGCCAGGCGAACGGTGCGGTGATCAATGCCGTGACGACCATCGCGTTGCGCATCTCGCGGGCACGGGTGGCGCCGATGAACAGGCCATCGAGCAAATAGCTCCAGACCGCGATAAAGGGCAGCACGGCGAGATAAGGCAGATAGACGAAAGCGATGTCACGCACTGCAATGATGTCGGTTTGCATCTCGATGAACAGGTGCCCGCCCAGTAGAAACAGTCCCACGAACGCGACGCTGCAGATCAGCGACCAGCCTCCGGAGACATTCAACGAGCGCCGCAGCGCGTCGCGATCACGTGCGCCGATGGCGTGCCCGCAGAGGGCTTCGACGGCATGGGCCAGTCCGTCCAGCGCGTGGGCCATCAGCAGCAGCCCATTAAGCAGCAGCGCATTGGCGGCCACAGTGGCATCGCCCAGTCGCGCGCCTTGCACCGTGATCAGGAAGAACACCGATTGCAGGATCAGGCTGCGAATGAAGATGTCGCGGTTGACCGTGAGCAGTGGTCGCCAGCTCTGCCAGCGCTTGAGTGCGGACACTGCCAGCTGTCCCGGATACGCGCGCAGGCCTTTGTGGGTGAGGGCGAGACCAAGGAGGGCGCCGGTCCATTCGGCGATGACCGACGCCCGTGCGCTGCCGACCACGCCCCAGTCCAGGCCCATGACGAACCACAGGTTCAGCCCAATGTTGACCAGGTTGGTGGTCAGCAGAATCGCCAGCGGCGCCCGGGCGTTTTGCAGCCCGAGGAACCAGCCCACCAGCGCGTAACTGGCCAGCGCGGCAGGCAACCCGAACAGGCGGGTGTGGAAAAAGTCGCGGGTCAGGTCGTTGAGATCGTCCGAGGGCTGCATCATTTCCAGCGCCAGGTGCTGGAAGGGCAGGCCGATCAACCCGAGCAGCGCCGAAAACCCCATCGCCAGCAGCAAGCCCTGCAACAGCACTTGGCGCAGCGCCGCGCCATCATTGCGCCCGGCGGCCTGGGCGGCGAAACCGGTCGTGCCCATGCGCAGGAAACCCATGGCCCAGGCGAGAAAGCTGTACAGCGTGCCGCCGACCGCCACCGCGCCAAGTTGGTGGGCGTGGGGCAGGTGACCGATGACCGTGCTGTCGACCAGCGAAACAAGGGGCACGGAGATATTCGACAGGATCATCGGCGCCGCCAGCGCCCACACCTGTCGATGCGTCGCGCGCTGACGCCAGTCGTTGAAGAAGTTGGACATGAAGGCTCCCGGGCAAGCGCGCGAGTGTAGCGATGACGACGCGTGAATGCAGGACTTCTGCATTCCCGTGCACCAGCCTCGGGGCGCGCCCTGTTTTTGAGTCGACCCCGGTCACTCCCACCCGTCCCCGAGCGTGCCGAGAACTCGAGCCGAAACCCGATAGTGTGGGAGTGAGCTTGCTCACGAAAGCGTCAGTACATTCAGCGCATCTCCATCGGGAGCGAAAATGCCTTCGCGAGCAAGCTCGCTCCCACCGGTCCTGGGGCGTGATTGAGAACTCGAGCCGACCCCCGATAGTGTGGGAGTGAGCTTGCTCACGAAAGCGTCGGCACATCCGCCGCACCTTCATCGGGAGTGAAAATGCCTTCGCGAGCAAGCTCGCTCCCACCAGTCCTGGGGCGTGATTGAGAACTCGAGCCTACTCCCACCAGGGTTGGCTGCAGCCATCGTTGCGTTTCCCCCTTGAGAACAAACGCACAAACCCACGGTCTATCTGCGCGCCGCGCTTTACGATTGCCAAAGCGGTGCTATAACTTCTGCTCCCTCATCGCTGTCGTCCAAATGAGTGCCTCATGCTAAACAAAGGATTGTTCCTGGCCTGCGCGCTGGTACTGCTCAGTGCCTGCGATTCCTCTTCCTCCGACAAACCCGCGCCTGCCTCGGCAACCCCTCCGGTTGCAGCTGCCTCATCAAGCGGCGCCGAGTCCGCGAAGCCCAAGCCTGCGGTGGACATTCCCGCGCTAAGCAAGCGTTACGCCGGGCGCGAGTTGACGGTGGTGGACGTTTCCGAAGTTCAGCTCGATGGCGCCAGCACGCTGTCGTTGAGCTTCTCGGTGCCGTTGAACCCCGATCAGAAATTCGCTGAAAAAGTGCATCTGGTCGACAGCAAGGACGGCAAGGTGGATGGGGCCTGGGAGCTGTCGGACAACCTCATGGAGCTGCGCCTTCGTCACCTCGAGCCCAAGCGCAAGCTGGTGCTGACCATCGACCCGGGTCTGGTGGCGGTGAACAACAACACCTTGGCAGCCGAGTATTCCGCGCGGATCGAAACGGCTGACCTGCAAGCGACCGTGGGATTCGCCAGTCGCGGCAGCCTGCTGCCGACCCGGCTCGCGGAAGGCCTGCCGGTGATTGCCCTCAACGTCGATAAAGTCGACGTCGAATTCTTCCGCATCAAGCCTGAGTCACTGCCGGCGTTTCTTGGCTCCTGGGAAGGCTCGTCCAGTCTTAAGAGCTACCAATCCAAAGAACTGCTGCCCCTGGCCGATCTGGTTTACAGCGGCCGTTTCGACCTGAACCCTGCGCGCAACACTCGCGAGACCGTGCTGCTGCCGATTTCGGGCCTCAAACCGCTGCAGCAACCGGGCGTTTATCTGGCCGTGATGCGCGCCTCCGGTACCTACAACTACACCCAGCCTGCCACGCTGTTCACCCTCAGCGACATCGGCTTGTCCGCGCACCGTTACGCCAATCGTCTGGACGTGTTCACCCAGGCGCTGGAAGGCGGCAAAGCCCTGAGCGGCGTCGACGTCGAGCTGTATGACGAGAAGGGCCGTGTGATCGGCCAGGGCAAGACCGACAACGCCGGCCACGCCGAGCTGCCATTGCCGGCCAAGGCCCAAGTGTTGCTGGCCCATCAGGGTGAGCAGACCAGCATGCTGCGCCTGAACAGCGCTGCTTTGGATCTGGCCGAATTCGACATCACCGGCCCCAAGGCCCACCCGCTGCAATTCTTCATCTTTGGCCCGCGCGATCTCTATCGTCCGGGCGAAGTGGTGCTGCTTAACGGCTTGCTGCGTGACAGCGACGGCAAGAGCGTGAAGCCTCAGCCGATCACCGTGGAAGTGCGTCGCCCGGATGAGCAGGTCAGTCGCAAATTCGTGTGGGACGCTGATGCCACCGGGCTGTATCAGTATCAATTGCAGCTGTCGGAAGAAGCGCCGACGGGTCGCTGGCAGCTGGTGTTTGATCTGGGTGACGGCAAGCCGCAATTGTATGAATTCCAGGTTGAGGATTTCCTGCCCGAGCGCATGGCGCTGGAGCTCAAGGGCAGCGACACCCCGCTGGCCCCCGATGCGCCGTTCGATGTGGCGATCACCGGGCGATACCTCTATGGCGCGCCCGCGTCGGGCAATCGCCTGAACGGTCAGCTCTATGTGCGCCCGCTGCGTGAAGCGGTGCCCGGCCTGCCGGGTTATCAGTTTGGTTCGGTGACCGAGGAAGACCTCAAGCAGGACCTGGAAATCGAAGACAGCACGCTGGATGCCAACGGCAAGCTCGACCTGAGTATCGACAGCCAGTGGGCCAAGGCCCGTTCGCCGCTGGAGTTGGTGCTGCAGGCCAGTCTGCAGGAATCGGGAGGGCGTCCGATCACGCGGCGTCTGACCCAGCCGGTCTGGCCCGCTGACGCAATGCCGGGCCTGCGTGGTTTGTTCGACGGTGAAGCCACCGACGGCGACGGCCCGGTTGAGTTCGAAGTGCTGATGGCCGACGCCCAAGGCCACAAGCTGGCCGCCGACAACCTCAAGGTGCGGCTGGTGCGCGAGCGCCGCGATTACTACTGGAACTACTCCGACAGCGATGGCTGGAGCTACCACTTCAACGAGAAGTTTCTCAACCTGTCCGAAGAAACCCTCAGCGTGAAGAAGGACTCGACGGCGAAAATCAGCTTCCCGGTCGAATGGGGCCCGTACCGCGTCGAAGTCGAGGATCCTGCCACTGGCCTGATCAGCAGTGTGCGTTTCTGGGCCGGTTACCGCTGGCAGGACAACGCCGAAGGCGGCGCCGTGCGTCCCGATCAGGTCAAGCTGGCGCTGGACAAACCGGCCTATGCCGACGGCGACACCGCGAAAGTGACAGTCACGCCGCCGTCTGCGGGCAAGGGCTATCTGTTGGTGGAATCGAGCGAAGGGCCGCTGTGGTGGCAAGAGATCGATGTTCCCGCCGAGGGCAAAACCTACGACATCCCGATGGACAAGAAGTGGGCGCGACATGACCTCTACGTCAGCGCGCTGGTGATTCGTCCGGGTGAGCGCAAAGCCAACGTCACGCCGAAACGCGCCGTGGGCGTGCTGCACCTGCCGCTGGACCGCTCGCAGCGCAAGCTGGCGCTGACCGTCACGGCACCCGAAAAAATGCGGCCCAAGCAGCCGCTCAAACTGAAGGTCAACGCGAAGAATGCAGACGGCACGATCCCGAAGAGCGTGCATGTGCTGGTCGCGGCCGTGGACGTGGGCATTCTCAATATCACCGAGTACGCCACGCCGGATCCGTTCGCAGCGATGTTCGGGCGCAAGGAATATGGCGCCGATCAACTGGACATTTACGGGCAGTTGATCGAGGCCGGGCGTAATCGTCTCGCCAGCCTGGCCTTCGGTGGCGACGCGGCCCTGGCCAAAGGTGGCAAGCGGCCGGAAACCAGCGTCACCATCGTCGCTTTGCAAAGCGCGCCGGTGACCCTGAACGAGCAGGGCGACGCGGAAGTGAGCGTCGACATCCCGGATTTCAACGGTGAGCTGCGGATCATGGCCCAGGCCTGGACCGACGAGCGCTATGGCATGGCCGAAGCCAAAACCGTGGTGGCGGCGCCGCTGATTGCCGAGCTGTCGGCACCTCGATTCCTGGCGGGTGGCGACCAGACCAAGGTGGCGCTGGACCTGTCGAACCTGTCCGGCAAGGCTCAGAAGCTCAACGTGCAAGTCGTCGCAGAAGGGCAGTTGAGTCTGGCCGAAGGCGAGAGCGCCAAAGCCATCAGCCTGAATCAGGGGCAACGCACGACGCTGCAGATTCCGGTCAAGGCACTGGGCGGATTCGGTCAGGGCGTCATTCGGGTCACGGTCAACGGTCTGGACCTGCCGGGCGAGAACCTGCCAGCCTTCAGCCGCGAATGGACCATCGGCGTGCGCCCTGCGTACCCGGCGATGCTCAAGCAATACCGCGCGGTGCTCAAGGATCAGGCATGGAGCCTGCCGGACGGCGCCCTTGAGGCGTTCGAGCCAGCAGGGCGCGAGGCGCTGCTGTCGGTGTCGAGCCGTCCGCCGCTGAACCTCGGCGAGCAGATCCGCGCATTGAAAGCCTATCCCTACGGCTGCCTGGAGCAGACCGCCAGCGGTTTGTACCCGTCGCTGTACGCCGACGCCGCAACCCTCAAGCGTCTGGGCCTGGAAGGCGAATCCGACGCCGATCGCAAGCGCAAGATCGAGCTGGGCATCGAGCGACTGATCGGCATGCAGCGCTACAACGGCAGCTTCGGCCTGTGGGCGGCGGACGGTGAGGAGGAATACTGGCTGACCGCGTACGTCACCGACTTCCTGCTGCGCGCCCGCGACCAAGGCTTTGCCGTGCCGCCGGATGCGCTGAAGAAGGCCAACGAGCGGCTGCTGCGTTACTTGCAGGAGCGCAATCAGATCGAGGTCAATTACAGCGAAAACGCCGATCACACCCGTTTCGCTGTGCAGGCCTACGCTGGTCTGGTGCTGTCGCGCAGTCAGCAGGCACCGCTGGGTGCGTTGCGCAGTCTGTTCGAGCGTCGCAGCGATGCGCGATCGGGCCTGCCGCTGGTGCAGCTGTCCATCGCGCTGGAAAAAATGGGCGACAAACCCCGCGCCGATCAGGCTTTGCTTGCCGGGCTCGCGGCCGGTCGCAAAGCCAACGACTGGCTCGCCGATTACGGCAGCCCGTTGCGTGATCAGGCGTTGATTCTGTCACTGCTGGAAGAAAACAAACTGGCACCGGAGAAGGTCGAGGAGCGGCTGTTTGCGCTGTCCGATCAGGTCGCGGCGAACCGTTATCTGTCGACCCAGGAGCGCAACTCGCTGTTCCTCGCCGGTCGCGATCTGCTTGGCAAGCCGGAAGGCAAATGGGCGGCAACCTTGACCAGCGGCAGCAACAATCGCGAGCTGAGCAACGATCAGCCGGGCGTCAAACTCGACAGTTCAGTGCTGGCCGCGCCATTGACGGTGCAGAACACCGGTGGCGACACGTTGTATCAGCAGATGACGATTTCCGGTTATCCGTCGCAGCCGCCTGCGGCCGGGGGCGAGAACCTGTCGATCAGCCGTGATTACCTGGGTATGGACGGGGAGGCACTGAACCTCAATGGGCTGAAAAGCGGCGAACTGGTGTTGGTGCATCTTGAGATCAAGGCCAAGGAGCGTGTGCCTGACGCATTGGTGGTGGACCTGCTGCCGGCCGGTCTGGAGATCGAAAACCAGAACCTGGCGCAGAGTTCGGCCAGTCTGGAGGACGCCAGCGAGTCGGTGAAACAGTGGCGCGAATCGATGGAAAACGCCGGGGTGAAGCATCAGGAATTCCGTGGCGATCGTTATGTGGCGGCGGTGGATCTGGAGGGCTTCAACACGGTGCACCTGCTGTATCTGGCGCGAGCTGTGACGCCGGGCGTGTACCGCGTGCCGCCGCCGCAAGTGGAGTCGATGTATCGGCCGAACTGGCAGGCATTGGGCGAAGCGCCGGCGCAGTTGGTGGTGAAGGGCAAGAAGTAGAAATTACGCTGATGATCGCTCCCACGCTCTGCGTGGTAGCGACTCGTTCGACGCTCCGCGTCGGGTGACGCGGAGCGTCTGAGGCTGCATTCCCACGCGGAGCGTGGGAACGATCAGCGCCGCTCGGGAACGATCGGCATCAAGCGATCAATGAATAATCCAGCTCAGCAGCCACAACCCCAGAAACAGCCAGATGATCCCCATGATGATCGAGGCGCGCATGAAGGCGCGGATCGCTGAATACAGCAGCATCAACCCGACGACCAGGGCCACGATGCTGACGATTGAAGTGTCCATGCCCAGCGTGCGCGACAGGCCATCAACGAAATTGCCGCCCGCGTGAGTGAACATGTTGAACAACCAGCTTAAGCCGTCGACGACGAAGCGGATCACGGCGCCAATCACTTGGCCGAGCCATTCGAAAACGCTTTCTACCTGCATATCTGCTTCCTGATGAGGGACGTGGACCAAAAACGGCACTGCTCGCTTTGGCTGTCGATTGTCCGGGCGAGTTCCCCGTCGGGTAAAGGCTTTCTGTGAAGATCAGGCGATTATTGCTACGGCCGACCTGCTCAGGATTGTGGGAGCGAGCTTGCTCGCGAATGGGGCGACGGTTTACGCGCGTTTTGGCCTGGCTCATCGGCAGCCTGCTTATCATGGTTCTGCTGCTCTGGCTCGCCGACCGGATCTGGCCGCTGCCCTTGCCCAAGGACGATCTGGCCCGCGTGGTGCTCGCCGAAGACGGCACGCCGCTGTGGCGATTCGCCGATGCCAATGGCGTCTGGCGCTACCCGGTGACGGTCGATCAGGTGTCGCCGTATTACCTTGAAGCGCTGCTGACCTACGAAGATCGCTGGTTCTATCAGCATCCCGGCGTGAACCCCATGGCGCTGGCGCGTGCCGCCTGGCAAAACCTCCGCGGCGGCCACGTGGTGTCCGGGGGCAGCACGCTGTCGATGCAGGTGGCCCGTTTGCTCGACCCGCATTCGCGCACGCTGGCGGGCAAACTCCGACAGCTCTGGCGCACCGCGCAGCTGGAATGGCACCTGTCCAAACAGGACATCCTCGTGCTGTACCTCAATCGCGCGCCGTTTGGCGGCACCTTGCAGGGCGTGGCCGCCGCCAGTTGGGCCTACCTGGGCAAGTCCCCGCAACAACTGACCCGTGCCGACGCGGCGCTGTTGGCGGTGCTGCCCCAGGCGCCGAGTCGTCTGCGTCCGGATCGCCACGCGCAACGCGCTCAGGTTGCACGGGACAAAGTGCTGCGGCGTCTGGCCGAGTTCGGCACCTGGCCGCAGGGTGCGGTTGACGAAGCGCTGGAAGAACCGCTGCTGCTCGCGCCTCGTCAGGAACCAAGCCTGGCGCCGTTGCTGGCTCGGCGCCTGAACCGTCCGAACAGCCCGCCGCTGATCCGTACCACGCTGGACGCCGGTCTGCAGCGACGTCTCGAAGACCTGCTGCTCGGCTGGCGTGCGCGTCTGCCTGAGCGCACGTCCGCCGCGATTCTGGTGGTGGAGGCGCAGAACATGGCCGTGCGCGCCTACGTCGGCTCGGTGGACATCGGCGATGCAAAACGCTTCGGTCATGTCGACATGGTCAGCGCGCTGCGATCCCCCGGCTCGACGCTGAAACCCTTTCTCTACGGCAAGGCCATCGACGCCGGCCTGATCCATTCCGAGTCCTTGCTGCAGGACGTACCGCGGCGCTATGGCGACTATCGTCCCGGCAATTTCTCCTCAGGTTTCAACGGTGCGGTGGCGGCGAGTTCGGCGCTGTCCATGTCGCTCAATCTGCCGGCGGTGCAGCTGCTGGAAGCCTACGGCCCGAAACGCTTCGCGGCGGAGTTGCGCAATGGCGGCGTGCCGCTGACCCTGCCGCCTCTGGCCGAACCCAATCTGGCGCTGATTCTGGGCGGTGCAGGCAGTCGGCTGGAAGACCTGGTCGGCGGCTACAGTGCTTTTGCGCGGGGCGGGCGCAGTGCGGACATTCGCTTGCAGCCCGATGACCGTCTGCGTGACCGGCCGATGATGTCGCCGGGCGCGGCGTGGATCATCCGACGCATTCTCAGCGGCCAGTCGCGGCCTGATCTCGATCCCCATGCCGAGCTTGTGCAGCGTCCGCAACTGGCCTGGAAAACCGGCACCAGTTACGGCTTTCGTGACGCGTGGTCGATTGGCGTCGGGCCGAGGTTTCTGATCGGCGTGTGGATCGGCAGGCCCGACGGGACGCCGGTGCCGGGGCAGTTCGGGCTGGCCTCAGCGGCGCCGCTGATGCTACAGGTTCACGATCTGCTGGTGAATCGCGACGCCCAGCGCAACATCCTGCCGCCCGTATTGCCGGTGCCGCTCAACGTCGGCGTTGCGGCGATCTGCTGGCCGTTGGGGCAGCCGATGAGCAAAAGCGATCCGAACTGCCGGCGTCAGCGTTTCGCCTGGACTCTGGATGGCACGACGCCGCCGACCTTGCAGGCGACCGATCAGCCGCTGGGGTTGGGGCTCACGGAGAAAGTCTGGCTGAACGATAAGGGCCTGCGGGTCGCGGCAAGTTGTCCACAGGCTCAACCCAAAGAAATTGCCCTCTGGCCTGCGCCGCTTGAGCCCTGGCTGCCGAAGAACGAGCGGCGCGAGGCGCGTTTGCCAGACGTCGACCCGTCATGCCCGCCCCAAGGACTGAGCCTGGCGCCGCCGTTGTCGGTGGTGGGGGTGCGAGAGGGCGATCAGTTGCGCTTGCCGGCCGGCAGTCAGCAGCTGTTGCGGCTCACGCTTTCGGCGCTGGGGGGAAGCGGCCGGCGCTGGTGGTTCATCGACGGCACCCCGGTCGGCGACACCGCCAGCCAGGACAGCTACACCCACACCTTCACCCGCTTGGGGCGCTACCAACTCAGCGTGCTGGATGAAAGCGGGCAGACTGCCAGGGTGGAATTCAGTGTGGTGGATTGAGGCAGGGTTTTGACTCCATTTCCGTCTTCGTGAGCAAGCTCACTCCCACATGCGATGTGTCGGGTGCGAGATAGCGCGGTGTCAGAGGACGCCGCAGATGTGTCTGTTCAAACACGGATTGTGGGAGCGAGCTTGCTCGCGAATGGACCAACCCTCAATGCGGCGGATATTGCTGCAGGATCTTCTGCACCGTCTGGCGCAACGCCTGTTCGCGCGCAGCAGGATTGGCGTTGCTGTCGCTCACCATCTGTTCAGTGCTGCCACGCCAGACCAGCTTGCCGTCCTTGCCGTCGAGCATGTCGATCTGCAGGGTCGACACCTTGTAATCGACATTACGCGTCTCGGTGCCAATCGGGCCGCCCCAGTAGCCGCCCCACGGGTTGCCCCAATAACCGCCACCGCCGCCATAGTTGGTGGTGACCGTCTGCTGGCGGTTTTCAACGACCAGCCATGCCTGTAGTTGGACGTCCGCTTTCACGCCGGGCGCTGCCATGCGCAGGCCGCGCTGCTCCAATTGATCGCCGACTGCCTGGCGGATTCGCTGCTCGGTGAGGTCACTCTTGATGCGCGGATCGTTCGGTTGATATTGCAAGCCGGGCTCTTTCCACGCCCAAGAGCGGTAGGCGCCGAAATCGCGCTGGGCGTCGAAGTCGCGGTTGACTCGATCGGTCTGGCAGGCGCCGAGCAGCAGGGCGACACAGAGGACAGCAATGCGGCGATACATGGGATTTCTCCAGCGTGAAAACAAAACGCCAATGGGCGCGAAATCAGGACGGCGGGTAAGCCGTCAGGGCTTGTTGAACGGCCTGGCGCAGGGCTTTGGCGCGGGCCGACTGATCGCCGCCGCCCGCGGTTTCGGCGCTCGCGCTCCAGACCGGCTGGCCGCTGCGGGCATCGAACAGACTGATGCGCACCACAACCACCTGCTCTTGATACGTGCGCACGATCGGGACGCTGGCATAACCGCCGTAACCGTTACGGTAGCCATTGCCACCGTAATAGCCCACGCCTGAACCGCCATAGTACGGATCGTAGTAATCATCGCGCACCTGGCGAATGCGGGTTTCGGCGTGTGCATCGGCGGCCACGCGCAGGTCTGCCGCCTGCGGGTTCTGCGAAGGCCGCAAGCCGCGCTGATCCAGCCCGTTGCTGACGGCTTCGGCCAGTTGAGCAGAGTCAGCCCAGAGCGTGCCTGGCGGCAACTGGCCGTTGAGCCAGGCCCAGTTGCGATAGCGGCCATAATCGCGCGGCGCCGCAGGGTAGGCGCTCATGTCGATAGCATTGGCGGCGTGAGGCGGCGCCGGTGGAATGGCCGCGGACACGGCGCGATAAGGGTTGGGGCTCTGGCAGGCGGCGAGGCCCAGGCAGAGGGAAAGCAAAGCGAGACGGCGTTTCATGAGGGTCTCCGCAGCGTGCGTTAAGCAGCGAGTAAACCAGCGTCTGTTATAAGGGGCGGCACATCCAGTGCAGGTAGCGTCCCAGTCCGGCGAATGCCGGGTGGCGACGATGGGCGAGCTCCATTTCCAAGAGGTCCGCAAGGTCGGCTCTGGCCTGAAACTCGACCGGCATGTAATCGTGAAAAACCCGAACGCCACTCTGGGTTTCGACTCGCCACAAGGTGCCAAGTTGCGCCGCCAATTCGCGGGGATCAAGAGGCTCCTGGGGCGTCAGGCTCTGTTTTTCGCCGGCCAGGGTGTTCTTGCGCATTTTGCGGAAGTGGCCCTTGAGCAGGTTGCGGTAAATCAGCGCGTCGCGGTTGTAGAACGCCAGCGACAGCCAGCCTTCGGGCTTGGTCAACTGATGCAGCACCGGCAGAATCGTGAACGGCTCGTCCAGCCATTCCAGCACTGCATGGCAGATCATCAGGTCGTACCGCTCGGTCAGAATGTCGGGCAGTGCTTGCCACGGCGCCTGAATGAAGTTCGCCGTCTGCCCCGCGTCGGCAAAGCGCTGACGCGCGCCTTCAAGCATAGGGGCTGCGGGTTCGGCGAGCGTCACGTCATGCCCGCGCTCGGCCAGCCACAGCGACATGTGCCCAAGCCCGGCGCCGATGTCCAGCACGCGCAACGGACGGTCCGGCAGGCTTTCGGTAAGGTCAGCTTGTAGCACCGCCAACCGGATTGCGCCTTTGGCGCCGCCGTAGATTTTTTCAGCGAAGCGCGTCGCCAGTTGATCGAAATGACGGTCACTCATTGGCTGAACCGCCGTTCGCTGTCGGTCAGTTTCGCGCGCACCACTTCATCCATGTCCAGCCCCAACTCGCTGCACAACAACAGCAGGTAAAGCACGATATCCCCGACTTCCTGCCCGGCGTGGGCCAGCTCATCAGCAGGCAGCTGACGCGACTGATCCTCGGTCTTCCACTGGAATATCTCCACCAGCTCGGCCATTTCCACGCTGGCGGCCATGGCCAGGTTTTTCGGGCTGTGAAATTGCCGCCAGTCGTTGTTATCGCGGATGCGATGCAGGCGTTGGGTAAGTTCGTCGAGGTTCATGGGGGTCTCCTGAAGGTGCGTAGCTTCAGGGGGATAAGAGATAGACGCAAGGGGGCGCGCTGCTCCGGGACGCAGGTTTAATACCCGCTACGGCGGTGCGCCGATTCCCGGCTGAAGCCGGTCCTACAGTCGGCGTACTTAGTGGGACCGGCTTTAGCCGGGAAGGCGTCAGATGTCACGCCGCAAAAGTAAGGGTGTATTGAGGCGCAGTCATCACTCCGAGGCAGGCTGCCAATTCCCCAGCATATGCACGATCCCTTCCGCCCCTTCCAGCTTGAACTGCCCGTGCGACCCCGCCGCGCTGGCGGACAACGTTACCCCGCTGGGCAGTCGCACCGGTTTGTGAAATTCCACCGATATCTCCACATTCGACGCCGGCAGATGATCTTCAAGGGCAGCCAAGGCACGGCTTTTTATCCACAGCCCGTGGGCAATCGCCTTGGGAAAACCGAACAGCCTGGCGCTGCTGTCACTCAGGTGAATCGGGTTGTAATCGCCACTGACCTTTGCGTACTGACGACCGATGTCAGACGCCGCTGACCACGTCGCCAATTCCGTCATCGGCAGCGGCGCGGGTTCGTAATCGCCTTCGATCTCGCCGTCCACGTGGACGCCCTGGCACAGCATCGTGCTCTCTTCCTCCCACAGCAGGCCCAGCGCATCCTCGATCTGTGTGATCAGACTGAACGTCGCGCCTTTGGCGTGGGGCTTGAGACGGTCGACACGCACGCTGACCTGCACCTTGATTACGCTGCCGAGGGGCCGACGAATGCTGATCCGGTTACGCAGGTGCACCAGCCCGAGGAGCGGGAAGGGGAAGTCCTTGTCGGTGAGCAGCTTCATCTGCAGCGGGAAGGCCAGCACGTGGGGGTAAGTGGGCGGCAACAGGCTGCCGGGCACGAACCCGCAGACGTCGGCAAACGCCTTGACCTTGTCGGGGTCCACCGACATCCAGCATCGCAAACCCTGATCCGGCAATTGCGTCCCGCTGACCTTGCGCCGCAGCGCCGCTTGCATGAACAGGCCGGGCAGGGCCGGGGGCGTGTCCAGATACCGCCAGTGCGCACTCATCGAACTTCTCCTGTGGTCATGCTGCAGATCAGGCACGCCGCCATTAGTCGGCGCAACTGTTCAAACGCTGATCGTGTCGACCCTCACTCAGGCGCCAAGCACACTCTGGCCGCACACCCGCAGCACCTGGCCGCTCATTGCGCCGGAACCCGGTTGACCCAGCCAGGCCACCGCTTCCGCCACGTCTTGTGGCTGACCGCCTTGGCCCAGCGAGCTCATGCGTCGACCCGCTTCGCGCAGGGCAAAAGGCATGTGCGCCGTCATGCTCGTTTCGATAAAACCCGGCGCCACGGCGTTGATACTGATGCCCCGCGCTTTGAGCGTCGGCGCCATGGCTCGGGCATAGCCGATCAGGCCGGCCTTGCTGGTGGTGTAGTTGGTTTGCCCACGATTGCCCGCCAGCCCGCTGATGGACGCCAGCAGAATCACACGGCCGTTTTCATGCAGCGCGCCGCTGTCGATCAGCGCCTGAGTCAGCACCTGCGGCGCCTTGAGGTTGACGTCGAGCACCGAGTCCCAGAAGTCCGCCGGCATGTTGGCCAGCGTCTTGTCCCGGGTGATGCCGGCGTTGTGCACGACGATATCGAGGCCGCCGGGCAGGTGTTCAATCAACTGAGCCGCCGCGTCCGGCGCGCAGATGTCCAGCACCAGCGCCTGTCCACCCAGACGCGCCGCCAGCGCATCGAGATCGGATTTGGCTTGGGGCACGTCCAGCAAGACGACCTCTGCACCATCGCGGGCGAGGGTCTCCGCAATGGCCGCGCCGATGCCTCGGGCTGCGCCGGTCACCAGCGCTTTGCGTCCGGCCAGTGGGCGGGTCCAGTCCTGAACCTGCTGATGGCAGGTACTCAGACGAATGACCTGGCCGGAGATGAACGCGCTCTTTGGCGACAGGAAAAACCGAAGCGCACCTTCCAGTTGGTCTTCGGCACCGTCCTCTACCTGCAAGAGCTGAACCGTGCCGCCGTTGCGCATTTCCTTGGCCAGCGAGCGGCTGAACCCTTCGATGGCTTGCTGCGTGCTCGCGGCCAATGGATCGGATAGGACCTCCGGCGCGCGCGAAAGAATGACGACGTGGGCGCTGTTATCCAGATGACGCAGGATCGGCTGAAAGAATTCGCGCAACTGACTCAGTTCGGAGGTGCGCAGCAGCGCGCTGGCGTCGAACACCACGGCCTTGATCTTCGCGCTCTGCTCGGCAGTCCAGGGGTGAGCGCCAGTGACTTCGCCGCCGGCACTAAGAAGCACGTCGGTCAGGCGCGGCGCAAAGTTGCTGACCCGCTCGGCCAGCGGCCCTGAGCTCAGCAACAACGCGCCCTCCACCGGACGCAACCGACCCGCCTGCCAGCGCTCCAGACGTGCGGGAGCAGGCAAACCGACGGCGCCGACCAGCTTGCGGCCGAGGTCAGAGTTGACGAAGTCAATGTAGCGATCGGATGCCATGGAACACTCTCCTTGCGTCTGGGTTCGAATCAGTGGACCGCGTGGGTGGGTAATAGGTCCTACGCTGTTAGACGGCGCTTCTCAAACGATAGACGCATTCAGGGCAGGGAGATTTCGATGACTCAGACACGACGCGTGGCCATTGTCGGCGGCAACCGCATACCGTTCGCACGCTCCAACGGCGCATATGCCACCGCCAGCAATCAGGACATGCTGACTGCCGCGCTGGAGGGTCTGATCGAGCGTTTCAATCTGCATGGCCTGCGCATGGGCGAAGTCGCCGCCGGCGCGGTACTCAAGCACTCCCGAGATTTCAACCTCACCCGTGAATGCGTGCTCGGCTCAAGGCTGTCGCCGCAAACCCCGGCCTACGACATTCAACAGGCTTGCGGCACCGGTCTCGAAGCGGCGCTGCTGGTGGCGAACAAAATCGCTCTCGGCCAGATCGACTGTGGCATCGCTGGCGGCGTCGACACCACGTCTGACGCGCCCATCGGCGTCAACGAAGACCTGCGGCAGATCTTGTTGCAGGTCAATCGCAGCAAAACCACGGCCGACAAGCTCAAGGCGCTGACGCAATTGCGCCTGCATAACCTCAAGCCGGAACTGCCGCGCAATGGCGAACCGCGCACCGGTTTGTCGATGGGCCAGCACTGCGAACTGATGGCGCAAACCTGGGGCATTCCTCGCGAGGCGCAAGATCAGTTGGCCTTGGAGAGCCACCAAAAAATGGCTGCGGCGTATGCTGAAGGCTGGCAGGACGATCTGCTTACGCCTTTCCTCGGCCTGACGCGGGACAACAATTTGCGGCCCGAAGCGAGCCTGGAAAAACTCACCTCGCTCAAGCCTGCTTACGAGCGCAGCGCCAAGGGCACACTGACGGCGGGCAACTCGACACCGCTGACCGATGGCGCCTCGCTGGTGTTGCTCGCCAGCGAAGAGTGGGCCCATGAGCGGGGCTTGCCGATTCTGGCCTATTGGCGGGATGGCGAGTCCGCCGCCGTGGATTTCGTACGCGGCGAGGAGGGCCTGCTGATGGCCCCGGTCTACGCCGTCCCCCGTTTGCTTGCGCGTAACGGTTTGACGCTGCAGGACTTCGATTACTACGAGATTCACGAGGCCTTCGCCGCTCAGGTGCTGTGCACGTTGAAGGCGTGGGAAGACCCCGAATACTGCAAAACTCGTCTGGGCCTTGATGCGCCGTTGGGAGCGATTGATCGCAGCAAACTGAATGTGAAAGGCAGCTCGCTGGCAGCGGGGCATCCTTTTGCTGCGACGGGTGGGCGGATTGTGGCGAACCTAGCGAAACTGCTGAGCAAGAAAGGGGGAGGGCGCGGGTTAATCTCCATCTGCGCCGCGGGTGGCCAGGGCGTCACGGCCATCATCGAGCGGTGAAGTTGATCCTGGATTGATCGTTCCCGCGCTCCGCGTGGTTACGCCGCCCATGACGCTCCGCGTCACCGTATGGACGTGTTCAAAGGGGACTGATTTATTTACAACGCTTCACCGTAAATCAATCTGTCCCCGTTCCTTGCAAACCAGATAACCACCCACCATTAATCCCCTCGCTGCGGCAGCCCGATTTTGCGTAAGCTGTCACCCCCACAAGACTCCAGCGATGCCAATAGACAAACATCCCTCACGCAGTCCCGACACCCAGCGTCAAATCCCGACGCTGGAGTACCTCCCGCGTGCGCTTTACGCCCGAGCCGAAAGTCTGAGCCAAGGCTCATGGACCCCGACGCACCGCCACGACTGGGTGCAGTTTTCCTACGCGATCAGCGGTGTACTCGGTGTGCACACACCCCACGGCAGTTTCTTCGCGCCACCGCAGTGGGGCGTGTGGATCCCGGCCGGGCTCGACCATGAGGTGGTCACGTCAACGCGGGCCGAGATGCGCAGCCTCTACGTGCGCAAAGAGGATTGCGATTGGGGGCCGGACCGCTGCCGGGTGCTCGAAGTCACGCCGCTGGCAAGGGAATTGATCAAAGCGTTCTGCCAACTTCCGGCGGATTATCCACAGGCCGACACCCGAGAAACGCGCCTCGTGCAGGTGCTGCTCGATCAATTGGCAAGTCTGCCCGAGGTTGGGTTTTCACTGCCGCTGCCAAGGCATGGGCGCCTGCTCGGTCTTTGCAACGAACTGATCGAACAACCCGACCAACTCATCACCCTGACCGAGTGGGCGGCGCGGCTGAGCGTGTCCGAAAAAACCCTCATGCGCTTGTTCCAGCGCGAGACCGGTCTGAGCTTTCGAGGCTGGCGACAACGGGCCCGATTGCTTTCCTCACTTAACGCGCTGGAAGAGGGCGCAAGCGTGACCAGTACAGCGCTGGCCTCCGGTTACGACTCGACATCCGCATTTATAGCTGCATTCAAAAGCCTGTTCGGACTCACCCCCGGCGAGCTCTTCCGCAGCCACTAGCAGTGGAAAGGGGACTGATTTATTTACACGCTTCACCGCAAATTAATCTGTCCCCGAGTGCCGCGCGTGCCAAATCCGATCTGATCCATCCCTGATCAAGTACCCAATACACCCTGAGGCCGACCAAGCTGTGTCAGCCCCAACGCCTCGTAACAGGAATGAACATCCAGCCAGTCATCCTGCGCATTCGTGGTGAACCGCAACCCAAAACTCGACCATCGATAATCTTCCACGCGTTCAACCATTCCGGCCCGCACAGGATTGAGTTCGATATACCGACTGCACGCCAGCAAATATCCATGGTTTAAATTAATCAGACCCCTTTATCGGAATCCATGCATAGTCAAATGTTTAGGCGTCCGTAAGTACCGGGTGATAGGGGGCTGATCTGTTAAAAAACGGCAGAGTAAATTGATTCAATGATCAGCCCCTTTGTTTAAATCTCAGGTATGTCGTTAACGCTCGAGCCGAAACCAGTCCAGCACTACCCAGTCCCACGTCTGATCATGGCCTCTGTTTGAGATATTTATGCCAGCCATATCCCTATGGTTAAATATTATTTCGTTAGGGGTGTATCCTTCATTTTTAGGGCCTACCTGGCTTGAGAGAATATTGCCGTCTTGATCGAATACACTAAAATCTACACACTCGCGGGCCCATATGTAAAAAAAGCTCAATTTTGAATACGTCTCTCGAAAAGTGATGGTGAGGGTATGTTCAAACGCTGCATATTGGTGGTTTAGATGAAGTGCCATCGTTTCGATTTTCCCTGGTACAGTAGGGAAAGGTAAAGGTATGCCAGGGTCGTGTATATCCCATATTGCGGCGAGACCCCAGTTTGGGGAAAGGTGAATGGAAAAAACAGGCGTATCTACTGTATCTCCAGGATTTAAGTATTGGTTTGGCATCGAATCAAAGTTTTCAATGATCAGTGTTGTCAGCACTTTCAGGGATAGTGTCACGGTCGGAAACGTCAATGCCGCTGCTTCATCTTGAGCTCCCTCCAACCCCACTTTACACACAATCTGCATGTCACTCCCATCCTCAAACGTCTTCAGCTCCGCCCGTTTGATGGCGACGTTTAGCCCGTCGGCTATCTCACCGGACCGAATTACATAGCCCTCCAATAACTTGATAGTCGGCACTCCGCTTGGACCGGTCAACGTCAACCAAATCGTTTGGCCCAGCGCAATAAATGGCCAAGGGTCAACAGTGACATGCGCGTCCCCTTCAAACTCATTCAAATCCAGCACCTTTGTGGCTTGATCGGCCTCTGGTACCACGGGGGCGGGCAAACTTTCTGATGGTATTGCCTCAACCATCAGCTTCAAAACATCTGACCAGCAATCCTGTCCGTTGCGTTGTACTTGATAACGCACGTCAATCGTTTTGCCGATTGCGGCGCCAATTATGTTGGGGGGGACAGTTGACTCGACCGTTCCATCCGCCTCTCCCGGCCGCCAGCGGATAGCGCTGGAAATGTCATTCCACACCGGAACAATAATGTCGGACGTTTGCATGCCGGGATAGGTTGCCCTGAAGGTAGCGCCGGCCAGCACATCCATTGGCTTCAAGATGCCCGCGGGTGCTTCCGTGATGAGTGGAGCCGGAAATACCAACGCTGCAGCCGTAACGCTGTACGCCGTGACGGGCGAGGTTTGCGAACTGCCCGACGCCTTGAACACCACCTGATAACTGACCTGCAACGTCCCGCCACCCAGCGGCGTGAGGTGCTCCAGCGGTACGCTAAACGTGATCGGGCTCTGCTCTCCGCCAGGTTGAACCACGTACTCATCGGTGTAGTTGACCGGGGCGAATGGGGTCGCGGAACCGAACACCGGCGGTGTACCTGCCCAGTTAAGAATCACTCTGTCGCCAGCACGTTGGCCGACCCAGGCCGCAATCATGACGGTAACGGCGCTGCCACTGATCTGCGCGAGATCCAGCACCAGGGTTCCATTGGCTTCCACCACGAGAGGCGCGGTCAGTACGACGGGCAGACTCGTAATGGTGACGTTGGTGGTTTCGGACTCTCGGTTTGCAGGCGCTCCGTTCTGGACAAGGGTATAGCGCAATGCGGCTGAGCCACCAGCGATGCTTTTGAGGTGAGCGTTGGGGATGACGAACGTTGCCTGCTCAGACGTTGGATTGGTGACGTTCTGCGGCGGTAATGTGAGGGGAATATCGCCCGATGGTGTTTTACCGGTCCACCCCAGCGTGACGCTGTAGGGCTGTCCGTTACCGGGAAAGGTGGGGATGAGCACATGGCCGTCATTGTCGCCCAGTGCTGCGAGGTCGAGGGTAAGTGTCATGAGAATTGCCTCCCGTCCTGTTCCTTTTTCAGTGTGCTTCGTACGTTCATCCGATGACTCCTTGTCAACAGTCGTGCAGGCTTGCAGTGCAGTTTCAGGCTAGCGGCCAACCACCGACTTTGACACTGTCACAAATGACAGTAGGCGACTAAGTACCTGAAAAACATGAATAGACTGTTTCGCGATAGGGGATGTCAGCCATTAGCTCAACCCGAGCCGCAGGGCTGCTAAGCAAAGATAAATCTTCTTTATGTGTTGCCTTGGACCGTGTTCGGGCCCATGCGCGCGCCCCGACGTCGGTCTCTTTGTCGGAGAACTCGAGGTGGACAGCTCCGGATTTACCCAATCGGAGCGACGGCCAACCGGCACTCAATCGCCCTACCCTCAGATGAAAATGGACTGATTTATTACGCTTCCCCGTAAATTAACCTGTCTCAGGATTTACAGTTTTAAATAAATCAGACCCCTTTATCAGGTGGCACCCGCAAGAACGACCCTGAAGAAACCGGCCTCGTCAGTTTGGCGAATGTTGCCAACATGTTGGCAAGACAGCTGCGACATGCTTGAATCCATGGATAGTCAAATGTCCAGTCGTCCGTAAGTTACCGGGTGATAGGGGGCTGATCTGTTAAAAAACGGCAGAGTAAATTGATTCAATGACCAGTCCCTTTGTTTTAGAATTCTCAGGTATGTCGTTAACGCTCGAGCCGAAAACAGTCCAGCACTACCCAGTCCCAGCTCTGATCATGGCCATGGCCTCTGTTTGAGATATTTATGCCAGCCATATTCCTGTGGCTAAATATTATTTCGTTAGGAATGTAGCCTTCATTTTTAGGGCCTACCTGGCTTGAGAGAATATTGCCGTCTTGATCGAATACACTAAAATCTACACACTCGCGGGCCCATATGTAAAAAAAGCTCAATTTTGAATACGTCTCTCGAAAAGTGATGTTGAGAGTATGTTCATACCCTGCATATAGGTGGTTTAGATGAAGTGCCATCTTTTCGATTTTCCCTGGTACAGTAGGGAAAGGCATAGGTATGTCAGGGTCGTGTATATCCCATATTGCGGCGAGGGCCGAGTCTGAGGAAGAGTAAATGGAAAAAACAGGCGTATCTACTGTATCTCCCGGATTTAACCATTGGTTTGGCATCGAATCAAAGTTTTCAATGATCAGTGTTGTCAGCACTTTCAGGGATAGTGTCACGGTCGGAAACGTCAATGCCGCTGCTTCATCTTCTGCTCCCTCCAGTCCCACTTTACACACAATCTGCATGTCACTCCCATCCTCAAACGTCTTCAGCTCCGCCCGTTTGATGGCGACGTTTAGCCCGTCGGCTATCTCACCGGACCGAATGACATAGCCCTCCAATAACTTGATAGTTGGTACTCCGCTTGGACCGGTCAACGTCAACCAAATCGTTTGGCCCAGCGCAATAAATGGCCAAGGGACAACGGTGACATGTGCGTCCCCTTCAAACGCATTCAGATCCAGCACCTTTGTGGCTTGATCCGCCTCTGGTACCACGGGGGCGGGCAAATTTTCCGATGGTATTGCCTCAACCATCAGCTTCAAAACATCTGACCAGTAATCCTGTCCGTTGCGTTGTACTTGATAACGCACATCAATCGTTTTGCCGATTGCGGCGCCAATTATGTTGGGGGGGACAGTTGACTCGACCGTTCCATCCGCCTCTCCCGGCCGCCAGCGGATAGCGTTGGAAATGTCATTCCACACCGGAACAATAATGTCGGACGTTTGCATGCCGGGATAGGTTGCCCTGAAGGTAGCGCCGGCCAGCACCTCCATTGGCTTCAAGATGCCCGCTGGTGCTTCCGTGATGAGTGGAGCCGGAAATACCAACGCTGCAGCCGTAACGCTGTACGTCGTGACGGGCGAGGTTTGCGAACTGCCCGACGCCTTGAACACCACCTGATAACTGACCTGCAACGTCCCGCCCCCCAGCGGCGTGAGGTGCTCCAGCGGCACGCTAAACGTGACCGGATTCTGCTCTCCGCCCGGTTGAACCACGTACTCATCGGTGTAGTCGACCGGGGCGAATGGGAACGCTGGATTGAACGCTGGCGGTGTGCCTGCCCAATCAAGAATCACTTTGTCGCCAGCACGTTGGCCGACCCAGGCCGCGATCATGACGGTAACGGCGCTGCCACTGATCTGCGCCAAGTCCAGCACCAGGGTTCCTTTGGCTTCCACCACCAGAGGCGCGGTCAGTACGACGGGCAGACTCGTGACGGTGACGTTGGTGGTTTCGGACTCTCGGTCTGCGGGCGCTCCGTTCTGGACAAGGGTATAGCGCACTGTGGCTGAGCCACCAGCGATGCTTCGGAGGTGGGCATTGGGGATGACGAACCTTGCCTGCTCCGACACTGGATTGCTGACGTTCTGCGGCGGTAATGTGAGGGGAATATCGCCCGATGGTGTTTTACCGGTCCACCCCAGCGTAACGCTGTAGGGCTGTCCGTTACCGGGAAAGGTGGGGATGAGCACATGTCCGTCATTGTCGCCCAGTGCTGCGAGGTCGAGGGTAAGTGTCATGAGAATTGCCTCCCGTCCTGTGCCGCTTTCAGTGTGATTCGTACGTTCATCCGGTGACTCCTTGTCAGCGGTTGCGAGGCCTTGCCATGCAGTTTGAGGCTAGCGGCCAACCACCGACTTTGACACTGTCACAAATGACAGTAGGCGACTAAGTACCTGAAAAGGTTGAATAGACTGTTTCGCGATAGGGGATTTCAGCCATTAGCTCAACCCGAGCCGCAGGGCTGCTAAGCAAAGATAAATCTTCTTTATGTGTTGCCTTGGACCGTGTTCGGGCCCATGCGCGCGCCCCGACGTCGGTCTTTTTGTCGGAGAACTCGAGGTGGACAGCTCCGGAATTTACCGGGAGAAGTGGGCCTTTGCCCCTGACGGCACGAATGCTGCTTGGCCAAATGTGAGGGATATCGTGAGACAACCGGCATACAGTCAATCGACCTGACCCCCTACTCGCTGGCAGAGGATTGCCGTATAACGAGCAACAATCGCGTGTTTGGCAACGAAGGACCCCCAATAAAAGCTGATGAAGACTCCTAAACGCATTGAACCCTTGATCGAAGACGGTCTGGTGGACGAGGTGCTGCGCCCGCTCATGAGCGGTAAAGAGGCAGCTGTTTATGTGGTGCGCTGTGGCAATGAGCTGCGGTGTGCCAAGGTTTACAAGGAGGCCAACAAACGTAGTTTCCGTCAGGCAGCGGAATATCAGGAAGGCCGCAAGGTCCGTAACAGCCGACAGGCCCGCGCCATGGCCAAGGGGTCGAAGTTCGGCCGCAAGGAAACCGAAGACGCGTGGCAGAACGCCGAAGTCGCGGCGCTGTTCCGTCTGGCAGGCGCCGGCGTGCGAGTGCCCAAGCCGTTCGACTTCCTTGAGGGCGTGCTGCTGATGGAGATGATCTGCGACGAGTATGGCGATGCGGCGCCGCGTCTGAATGACGTGACGCTGGAGCCGGATCAGGCGCGCGAGTACCACGCGTTCCTGATTCAGCAGATCGTTCTGATGTTGTGTACCGGTCTGGTGCACGGTGACCTGTCCGAGTTCAACGTGCTGCTCACGCCAACCGGGCCGGTCATCATTGACCTGCCGCAGGCCGTGGACGCTGCGGGGAACAACCACGCATTCAGCATGCTGGAGCGCGACGTCGGCAACATGGCATCGTACTTTGGTCGTTTTGCGCCAGAGCTCAAGAAGACTCGCTACGCCAGGGAAATGTGGTCTTACTACGAAGCTGGCACCTTGTCGCCCGCAACAGTGCTGACCGGCGAGTTTGACGAGCCGGAAGAGGACGCTGACGTCGGGGGTGTGCTGCGCGAGATTGAAGCGGCACGGCTGGATGATGCAAGGCGTCAGGCAGCACGTGCTGCAGACGACGCGCCACCTGGAAAAACCGAAGAACCGCCTCCGCCCTGGATGCAGTGATCGACTCAGAAAAAACCCGGCTCAGGCCGGGTTTTTTCGTTGTACGCTAATAATTCAAATCTGCTTTCTTCAGGTACATCCCGTTTGGCCCGGATGCGATGCGGTACTTCAGAACGTCCCCCGCGTTGATGTGCAGACGCGTGTTGTTCTGCGCCTCGATGCCCGGCGAGCACCCCGGCGTCTGGCCCGGGAGCACACGCAAGCGCACGGACAGGTCGCCGGCTGGCAGATTGAATGAGCGCGACTCCTCCTGATACAGGCGGCCGACCAGTTGGTCCTGCATGAAGATTCCGATTTCGCAGGAAGTGGAAACCTCCAGGCGCTCGCGGGAAATGATCAGCACGCCATAGTCCTGATCGGCGTGGGCCCAGGATGCGCACGCCAACAGGCCGGCAAAACCTGCAATACGAAAGGCTGACCAGCGCATGGCTGAATCTCCTGATATGACGGTTGTAGTCGCACTCTGGCGCAGAGTGCAGATGAATGCCAGCCCGGCAGATCTCCCGGAAACTTGACCTTGCCCCGACGGGAAGGTCTTAGATAGCGTCATCGCGTGTTTTCGATGAGAAGAGGAGTCAGCACATGCAGGTATTCAAGGTCCAAGGCATGACCTGCGCGCATTGCGTGCGAGCCGTCACCAATGCCATCCAGGGGCAAGACCCCACGGCACAGGTGCAGGTTGATCTGGCCAAAGGCGAGGTGAAAGTCCAGAGCCAGCTTGGCGCCGAGCAGATTGTGGAATTGATCGAAGAAGAAGGTTACGCCACGACGCGCACATAGCAGGGCTGGCCTCTTCCCGGCTAAAGCCAGTCCTACAGAACCGTCGCGCGCATCGTAGGACCGGCTTCAGCCGGGAAGGCGTCCGGCATCACATTGAATAATTCAGGCGCCTGCTACTCAATAGTGATACCACTTCAGCTCCAGCATCACCTCATTCACCGGCGAAGTCAGCTGGCTGAAATCCCGCTGCGCGCTGAGCCGCAGGCCGAGGTTGCGCGACAGCTCCCATTGCTGGTTAAGGCTGATATTGCGCCGCACCTCACCGTTGGTGAAGTAATCGCCCTTGGTTTCCAGGCTGAAATTACCCAGCGGATTGCGCCACAGCACGCCGGTATTAAAACCCGCCGCCGGCGAAATCAATGCGGAGAAATCGTTGTTGTGCTCCACCCGCACCGTTCCCATCGCAAAGCCCAGCACGTCATCACCCAATTTCCACGTGCCGCCCGCGCCGCCGTTGACGTGACTGACCAGATTCTCGTCGCCATGCTTGCCGAGCACACGCTCAAGACCGCCCGCCACTTGCCATGACCACGGCTGCAATAGCTCACTGCGCGGTGTCAGCGAGCGGATGGTCGCCAGATCGAGCCGCTGCACCTGCCAATGGTTGTCTTCATACTGGCGCAGCTTGAGCTGCAGGATTTCGATCTGCGCACCCAGCGGAAAGCCGTACGCGTTGTCGTTCAAATCGTGGTACGCCATGCGCAGGCCGTATTCGGCGAACGCCTTGTCATCCCGAGTGCCGGCACCCAGTTGCCATGTACGCGACTCATGACCGTCTTCCGGCAGCCCCGGGCGCTCAATCTCCAGCGCAGGCGGCGGATTGGTGCTGATGGCGCGCAGCAGGTCATAGCTGCGTTGTGCGCTGGTCGGATCACGTTCCTGGCCGTTGGCGCGGTACCGCTCCAGCCTGTAGGCCGCGTCTTGAATCAACGCACGGCGATCTTTCGGCAGGGCGACGTAATCGGCGCTCTGCATCTGCTTTTGATCGGCACTGACTTTCAAAACCCACTGCTGCTCGTCGTGACTCAACGGCTCGGCGCGGCTCAGCAGTTCGCGCTCCCGGGACGGGCGATACTCGATCTTCTCTACAAGCCCTGCCTCTTTCACCGCACGCACGGTGTCCGTGGGAATGGCCGTCAGACGAAATTGCGGCGTCAGGTCCAGGCTCGGGCGAGCCACTTGAAGCAGCTCAAGCAGACGATAGGAACAGTTTTCGTCGAAGAAGAAATACCCGAAGCGAATCTGTTTGAGTTCCCACACGTGCTCGACCATGCGCCGGGTCTCTTCCGGGGTCAGGTTGAGGCGGTACTCCCACAGGTCCCGATTCTCAAGACTCCGGTACTCGGAAAGCTTCTCCTGATACGGCACCAGCGCGAACAACCCGGGGTAGCCGCCCGCCAGGCCTTTCCACGCATACAGAATGCTGTTGTCGGAGCCTTCGATGTACGCGCCGAAATTGATCGCGTAGCTGAGCAAGGCGGTCTTGTTAGCCTGCACGTCAGCCTGATCGATGCGCAGCAGCGTGTGGCCGAACATGGACGACGGGCTGTTGAGGTACGCCGCCGGGAAAATCAGCACCGTGCTGTCCGGGGCCACATCGGAAAACCATTTGTTGAATTCTGTGCAGTCAACGGCAGGCAGATCGGTCAGCTTCAGTTCGTCACGCAAAAATCGCGTGCGAGAGGGGTAAACGCATTGCGGGTGTGCGTTTTCCTGGCCCTGGGTGACGGGGCGGTAGATCGCCTCAAGCGTCGCCGCCAGCTCGGCTTTGGGGTCATGAGCGCCGTTCTGGGCGAGGAAGAATTTCGGATCATCGACATAGCTGCGCCAGCCACCCAGCTTGCCCGCTTCGTAGTGCCCGATGGAGATCCAGAACCTGGAACTGGCCAGCTGTTGCAAACGATCATTGTCGACGTGAGGCGCGGCGGACAGCGGGGCGCAGACACACAGCACCAGCCAGGCAAGGCGTTTGAGCATAGATAGGCAACTAGTCAGAAATGGGCAGGGCGGAGAACCTGCCTTCCGGGGAGGAAGGCAGGCGGCACGACTTTAAGCTTGGGTCGCGTATTTAGCCAGTGTCGGATCGTTCTTCAGGACGTCGATGGTGTTGGTGTGAACATCTTCAGCAGTGGCGTCGGCCTTGGTGAAGATCTGCTGGTAGTGCTCATGGGTGACTGCGGCGAAATGCGCACGGTCTTCCGGTGCAACGCCCAACACGACCGCGTAGGTGGTCAGTGCTTCGCCTTGGCCCATGGCCATGTCTTTGGAGAGCTCATCCATCATGCCGTTCATGGCAATCCAGGATTTGCCGCCGTAGGTCAGCGCGCTGTTGGTGGAGCAACCGTTGGTGCCCGAGGTCATGCCGAAGGTGGCGTTGCCCGAAGTACCGTTGGTGGTGGAAGCGAGGAAGTGAGCGGGAGTGCCGCGTTGACCTTCAAACAGCATGTTGCCCCAACCGCAGTCCGGACCGCCAGGCGCTTGAGCCATGGCGTTGATGGACACAGCGGCGAAGAGAGTACCAAGAAGAATCCGTTTCATAGCTTTAGTCTCTGTTGTTTCAACCAAGGGTCGGATTCCTGGCCGGTAGGGCGCCAGGGCGGACCGGTTATTTAAATTGTTACCGGTCGCGCAAGTTGGAGTTTAGGCACGATATGAACGTTCCGTCAGCTATTGCAGATTGTTGCGTGTAATCCGCCTCCGCCGGGTGTGTAGGCCGGTTCCTCATACGGAAAAGCGATCAGGTGGTTCATGCCTTGCCAGTGCGGTGCGGCGAGCGCCAGAATGCGCCCATCTGCCCCGCCTGATGTAAGGATGTCCGATGCCCGATTCTGTTGCTGCCAGCTTGCGACTCGCGCCCGAAGCGCTGACCCGTCCCTTTTCCGCTGAACAGTTCAGCTTCACGACAACCAACGATCTGGAACCCTTTCGCGGCGTGCTCGGCCAGGAACGAGCGGTCGAAGCCCTGCAGTTCGGCGTCGCCATGCCGCGCCCCGGCTACAACGTCTTCGTGATGGGCGAGCCCGGCACCGGACGCTTTTCCTTCGTCAAGCGCTACCTCAAGGCCGAAGCCAAGCGCATGCAAACGCCGTCGGACTGGGTGTACGTCAACAATTTCGACGACGCCCGTGAGCCGCGCGCCCTGGAACTGCCGCCCGGCAGCGCCAGCGCTTTCATCGCCGACATCAACGGACTGATCGACAACCTGCTGTCGACGTTTCCTGCGGTGTTCGAACATCCTTCCTACCAGCAGAAGAAGAGCGCGATCGACCGCGCCTTCAATCAGCGCTACGACCGCGCCCTCGATGTCATTGAGCGTCTTGCGCTGGAAAAGGACATCGCGCTGTACCGTGACAACACCAACATCGCCTTCACGCCGATGCTCGAAGGCAAGGCGCTGGACGAGGCCGAGTTTTCGCAACTGCCGGAAGCCGAGCGCGAGCGTTTTCACACTGATATTTCAGCGCTGGAAGAGCGGTTGAATGAAGAACTCGCCAGCCTGCCGCAGTGGAAACGCGAGTCCAACAACCAGATGCGTGAGCTCAATGAAGAGACCATCATCCTCGCGCTCCAGCCGCTGCTGGCACCGTTGTCCGAGCAGTACGCCGAAAACGCCGCGGTGTGCGCCTACCTTCAGGCCGTGCAGGTCAACCTGCTTAAAACCGTGGTCGAGCAACTGGTCGACGACAGCAAAACCGATGCACAGGCGCGCAAGCTGCTTGAAGAGCAGTACTGCCCAAGCCTGATGGTCGGCCATTCCGCCAGCGGTGGCGCGCCGGTGGTGTTCGAACCGCACCCGACCTATGACAACCTCTTCGGCCGCATCGAATACAGCACTGATCAGGGCGCGCTTTACACCACCTACCGTCAGCTGCGCCCCGGCGCTTTTCACCGCGCCAACGGCGGCTTCCTGGTGCTGGAAGCCGAGAAAATGCTCAGCGAGCCGTTCGTGTGGGACGCCCTCAAGCGCTCCCTTCAATCGCGCAAGCTGAAGATGGAGGCGCCGCTGGGCGAGCTGGGTCGTCTGGCCACCGTGACCCTGACCCCGCAGACCATCCCGTTGCAGGTCAAAGTCATCATCATTGGTGCGCGGTCGCTGTATTACACGCTGCAGGACCTCGATCCGGACTTCCAGGAGATGTTCCGGGTGCTGGTGGACTTCGACGAAGACATTCCGATGGTCGACGAGAGTCTGGAGCAGTTCGCCCAGTTGCTCAAAACCCGGACCTCGGAGGAGGGCATGGCGCCACTGACGGCAGATGCGGTCGCGCGGCTTGCCACGTACAGCGCGCGTCTCGCCGAGCACCAGGGGCGTTTGTCTGCGCGCATTGGCGATCTGTTTCAGCTGGTCAGTGAGGCCGACTTCATCCGCAGCGTCGCCGGTGACGAACGCACTGACGCCGGGCACATCGAGCGCGCGCTGAAGGCAAAGGCCACGCGCACCGGTCGTGTGTCGGCCCGAATTCTCGATGACATGCTCGCTGGCATCATTCTGATCGACACCCACGGCGCGGCGGTCGGCAAATGCAACGGCCTGACAGTGCTGGAGGTGGGTGATTCGGCGTTCGGAGTACCAGCGCGGATCTCTGCGACGGTTTACCCGGGCGGCAGCGGCATCGTCGACATCGAGCGTGAGGTCAACCTGGGCCAGCCGATCCACTCCAAGGGCGTGATGATCCTCACCGGTTATCTGGGCAGTCGTTACGCCCAGGAATTCCCGCTGGCCATTTCCGCGAGCATCGCGCTGGAACAGTCCTACGGCTATGTCGATGGCGACAGCGCTTCACTCGGCGAGGTCTGCACACTGATTTCCGCACTGTCGAAAACCCCGCTCAAACAGTGCTTCGCCATCACCGGCTCGATCAATCAGTTCGGCGAAGTTCAGGCGGTCGGCGGCGTCAACGAGAAGATCGAAGGCTTCTTCCGACTCTGTGAAGCCCGAGGTCTTACCGGCGATCAAGGCGCAATCATCCCCCACGCCAACGTCGCCACGCTGATGCTCGACGAGCGCGTGCTGCAAGCCGTGCGTGCCGGGCAGTTCCACGTGTACGCCGTGCGTCAGGTGGATGAGGCGCTGAGCCTTCTGGTGGGTATGCCGGTGGGTGAAGCAGACGAGGACGGTCAGTTCCCCGACGATTCGGTCAACGGCAGGGTAGTGGATCGTCTACGCGACATCGCTGAAATGCTCAGCGACGACGACCTTAAAGAGCTAGAAAAGGAGGCGCCACAATTACAGCCCGAGCTGAAAAGCTAGGCCTTTGACGTCAATGAAACGGGGCGCTTGATGGCCAAATGACCATTCGGCGCCCTTTTCGTTTTCGCGCTTTTCCAACGGGGTATTTGTTCGATATTGTCGGGTTGCAGCAGTTGTCAAAGGGACTGACGCGTTTCCCTCGCTATGCGAAGGAGATGAATACTGCAATCAATGAGGAGCTCGCCATGCCGCGCAGCCTCTGTCTTACCCGCCAATGCCTGGGTCTGGTGACCCGAATCGAATGTGTTGTACGCCCGCTGTCAGGGGATAAAGGAATGTGGACCTTGTTGTTCGCCGCCGGGATGTCTGGCGAACAGCCCTCCGCACTCAAGGCTCAGGGGCCTTTTCATGGACCGGTTGCTGCTGAATCGGTGCTTGATGCGATTGCCGAAAGCCTCCTGATGCATGGTTATCAAACGGCGGAGGAGATCCCGATCTGGGGCCTTCACCTTCAGGGGGAGCTGCGAAGAATCAACAGCGACGCCGCCGTGGGTCAGCGGACGTCTCCCGCCAACTGACCCCTGCGTTTCGATGCATTCCGCGTTTGCTTTGTGCTACCTGCAGACGCGGATCGTCCGGCGCTTCCGGCGTCGGATCTGGCGTTATTGTTTCAACTCTTTTCACCGTGGGTTGTGCTAATCGGCCTTCGCCCTATACTCGCGGGCTTTTAAATTATCTGTGAGCTTCAATGGAACGTTTTATCGAAAATGCCATGTACGCATCGCGCTGGTTGCTGGCGCCGATCTACTTTGGTTTGTCTCTGGGGCTTCTGGCGCTGGCGCTGAAGTTTTTCCAGGAAATCTTTCACATCATCCCCAATGTATTCGCGCTGGCGGAGTCTGATCTGATCCTGGTGCTGCTGTCGTTGATCGACATGGCGCTGGTCGGCGGGCTGCTGGTTATGGTGATGATCTCCGGGTACGAGAACTTCGTGTCCCAGCTGGATATCGACGAAGGCAAAGAAAAGCTCAACTGGCTGGGCAAGATGGATTCTTCGTCCCTGAAGATGAAGGTCGCCGCGTCCATCGTCGCGATTTCGTCCATTCACCTGCTGCGCGTGTTCATGGACGCCAAAAACATCGAGCCGCAGTACCTGATGTGGTACGTGATCATCCACATGACCTTCGTGGTCTCGGCCTTCGCAATGGGCTATCTGGACAAGCTGACCAAGCACTGATCGACCTCCTGCAACTTGCGAGGATTTGCCATGAACCTTCAGGAACTCATTTCCTACTCCGGCGCCGGTGCTGTTGACGAGCTGAATCTGATCTCCATCGAAGGCGGCATTTACTTGCTGGAGGCGAGGATGCAGGGTGTCGCGCATCGTTTGGTCGATGCGCAGAACAAGGCTTTGCACCTGCGCTCAGTCGAGCACGCGCGCGAACTGCTGCAGCCGGTTGCGCCGATGCCGTTCCATCTGGTCCACGCCGTGGTTCACGACGAAATGTGCGGTGTGCACGACAACCTGAATCAGGACGTCAAAATCCCTCTGGCCTTTCGATCCGCCTGGTAATGGTTACGGGTATTACGCTTTGTGCTAGGCTGCCCGGCCTTTAAATACGGGCGCCCGAGGGCGCTCTTCAGCGGAGCAGTCTCATGTCCGAAGTCAATCTGTCCACCGACGAAACCCGCGTCAGCTACGGTATTGGCCGTCAATTGGGCGACCAACTGCGTGACAACCCGCCGCCGGGCGTCGACCTGGACGCTATCCTGGCCGGTCTGACCGACGCCTTCGCCGGCAAGCCGAGCCGTGTTGGCCAGGAAGAAATGGGCGCGAGCTTCAAAGTCATCCGTGAAATCATGCAGGCCGAAGCAGCTGCCAAAGCTGAAGCAGCGGCTGGCGCTGGCAAGGAATACCTGACCGAGAACGCCAAGCGTGACGGCGTGACCACTCTGGCCTCCGGTCTGCAATATGAAGTGATCACGGCAGGCGAAGGCGCTCAGCCGACCCGCGAAAGCAACGTGCGCACCCACTACCACGGCATGCTGATCGACGGCACCGTGTTTGACAGCTCCTACGATCGTGGCGAGCCAGCTGAATTTCCGGTCGGCGGCGTGATTCCAGGCTGGACCGAGGCCCTTCAGTTGATGAAGGCCGGCAGCAAATGGCGTCTGTACGTTCCTAGTGAACTGGCCTATGGCGCTCAGGGCGTTGGCAGCATTCCGCCGCACAGCGTTCTGGTATTCGACGTCGAGCTGCTCGACGTTCTGTAAGGTTCTGTAGCGACCGCATCATGCCTCGACATATGCCGAGTCAGCCCCGCGCTGGCTCGGCATTGTGGTTTTAGCCGTTCCATCAATGCAGTTCACTGCCCGGACGCAATGCCCGCGCATAACAGAACAGAAACAGACTTCGCACCATCTCCTTCTGAATGCCGGGTTCGCTTGAGCTCAGGCTGCTGACATCCAGATCACCCTGATCGCGTAATTCGTCGAGCGCCTCTTCCTCCAGCACCGCGCACACTTGGCCTGTCTCACGATCGAGGATGCGCAGGTAGGGCTGTGGCCGATCTAGCCAGGCATCAATCAGATACGTCATGGGATTCTCCTCAAAATGTTTCAATGAGAATAATTCTTATCTGAGGAATAGCAAGGATCTATTTGAGATTAATTCGCATTGGCTGTGCGCGGTGGGCGGGGCTGGATCGCAGGCAACAAAAAGCCCGTCACGTAGACGGGCTTTCGGTGGGGCAGGGCGGCGATCAGTGCGTGCGAGCGACCGCAAATTCACTCAATTCGATGAGAGCGTCGCGATAGATGCTCGGAGGCAGCACATCCAGGCAGGCAATGGCGCGAGCGATGTAGTCGCGTGCGAGCTGGGCGGTGTACTCGAGGGAACCTGACTGTTCCACTGCATTGCGGATGCTTTCGAGATCTTCCAGGCCGCCCTTCTGAATGGCCTGACGGACCAGCGCGGCTTGTTCAGGAGTGCCTTCGCGCATGGTGTAGATCAGCGGCAGGGTAGGCTTGCCTTCGGCGAGGTCGTCGCCGACGTTCTTGCCAAGGGTTTCAGCATCGCCGCGATAGTCCAGCAGGTCGTCGACCAGCTGGAATGCCACGCCGAGATGATCACCGAAGGTGCGCAGGGCTTCGCTCTGCTCCGGACCGGCTTTGGCCAGAGCAGCTGCGCTGTGGGTCGACGCTTCAAAGAGCATCGCGGTTTTGCCGCGGATGACTTCCATGTAGGTTTCTTCGGTGGTGCTGGCGTCGCGCACCTTGGACAGCTGCAACACTTCGCCTTCTGCGATGACCCGAGTGGCCTTCGACAGGATCTGCATCACTGGCATCGATCCGAGTTCGACCATCATCTCGAATGAACGCGAATACAGGAAGTCACCCACCAGCACGCTCGGCGCGTTGCCCCACATTGCATTGGCAGTTGAGCGACCACGGCGCATACCGGACATGTCCACCACGTCGTCGTGAAGCAGGGTCGCGGTGTGCAGGAATTCAATGGTCGCCGCCAACAGGCGCAGGTCATCACCGCCAGAGCCCAGCGCTTTGCCGCACAACAGAACGAGCAACGGGCGCAGGCGTTTACCGCCAGCAGAAGTGATGTAGTCGCCGATTTTGGAGACCAGCGGCACGCGCGATGTCAGCTGCTTCTTGATAATGTGGTCGACGGCTGTAAAGTCGTCCGCCACAGCGGTGTAGAAGGCTTGGGGTTGCATCAGCGAGACGTGCTCCAGAAGGGTTGCGCGGCATGCTAGGTTGCAGGCCCAACCCTGTCAAGGCGTGACATAACGCAGCTTGCAAGGCGTTGATCGCTTGCGTACAATCGCGCACCCTAACTTCCTGGGCAGCACCTGCCTTACGCAATTGCATGTCGGCCTT
The DNA here is from genome assembly GCF_057834665.1 of Pseudomonas sp. GL_135. Classification (NCBI taxonomy): domain Bacteria; kingdom Pseudomonadati; phylum Pseudomonadota; class Gammaproteobacteria; order Pseudomonadales; family Pseudomonadaceae; genus Pseudomonas; species Pseudomonas sp. GL_135. Next base: position 4,851,589 of record NZ_CM174408.1, on the reverse strand, counting down.
CCAGCCTTGTGCAGCCATGCCAGCCAATACCTCTTCCTATAAAGAGCTGGGTGAGCAGGATTATCGGAGATACACCATGTCTTATGCAGTAATCGTTACTGGCGGCAAGCAATACAAGGTCGCCCCAGGTGAATACCTGAAGATTGAAAAACTGGAAATCGCTACCGGCGAATCCGTTACTTTTGATCGCGTTCTGTTGGTTGCCAATGGCGACGACGTGAACATCGGCGCTCCAGTTGTTGCAGGCGCTACCGTTGTGGCTGAAGTGATCTCCCAAGGTCGTCACGATAAAATCCGCATCATCAAGTTCCGTCGTCGTAAGCACCACATGAAGCGTATGGGCCACCGCCAGTGGTACACCGAGATCAAAATCACCGGTATTCAGGCTTAATTTCAGCCTAATCCTCACTAGGAGAATTGACTCATGGCACACAAAAAAGCTGGTGGTAGTACCCGTAACGGTCGCGACTCAGAAGCCAAACGCCTTGGCGTGAAGATGTATGGCGGCCAGGTTATCGTTCCGGGCAACATCATCGTGCGTCAGCGCGGCACCCAATTCCACGCTGGCTACGGCGTTGGTATGGGCAAGGATCACACCCTGTTCGCTAAAGTCGAAGGCGTGATCAAGTTCCAGGTTAAAGGCGCCTTCGGTCGTCGCTATGTAAGCATCGTGCCAAAGACTGAAGTCGCGGCATAATCTTGCGTTCAGGGGGTGTGAGGGCCTCGCCTTCACGCCTCCTGAGCTGAAAAGCCCTGTCGATGACAGGGCTTTTTCGTTTGTAGATGGTCCTGTTTCTGGTGAGTCTCTTGCAAAGCTGTTTGTGTGGGCCGTTGTGGTGTGAAGTCGCTGGTTTTTGATCGGTATCGCAACGCTCATCTTTGCAAGAGCCTTATGAATTTATGTTGTTTGCTCGTCTTTGTGACGGGAGGCGTGCGCTATGAAATTTGTTGATGAAGTATCCATTCGAGTAAAGGCCGGTGATGGCGGTAACGGTTGCATGAGCTTCCGTCGCGAAAAATTCATCGAGAACGGTGGCCCCAACGGCGGTGATGGCGGTGACGGCGGCTCGATCTACATGGTCGCCGACGAAAACCTCAACACCCTGGTCGACTACCGCTACACCCGCCATTTCGACGCCGAGCGCGGTTCGAACGGCGGCAGCACCGACTGCACCGGTCGCAAGGGTGAAGAGCTGGTACTGCGCGTGCCGGTCGGCACTACCGTAATCGACGCCGGTACCCAGGAAGTCATCGGCGACCTGACCAAGGCGGGTCAGCGTCTGCTGGTTGCCCATGGCGGCTGGCACGGTCTGGGTAATACGCGCTTCAAATCCAGTACCAACCGCGCACCGCGTCAGACCACGCCGGGCAAGCCGGGTGAGCAGCGTGACCTCAAGCTTGAGCTGAAAGTACTGGCTGACGTCGGTCTGCTCGGCTTGCCGAACGCTGGCAAGAGCACCTTCATTCGTTCAGTGTCGGCTGCCAAGCCCAAGGTTGCTGATTACCCGTTCACGACTCTGGTGCCGAACCTGGGTGTCGTCAGTGTTGATCGCTGGAAAAGCTTCGTCGTTGCCGATATTCCCGGCTTGATCGAAGGCGCCTCCCACGGCGCCGGCCTGGGGATTCGTTTCCTCAAGCACTTGGCGCGTACGCGTTTGTTGCTGCACCTCGTCGACATGGCGCCGCTGGACGACAGCAGTGCGCCGGATGCGGCTGAAGTCATTGTCACCGAGCTGTTCAAGTTCAGTCCTGCGCTGGCCGATCGTGATCGCTGGCTGGTGCTGAACAAGTGCGACCAGATCCTCGAAGAAGAGCACGAGGCCCGCAAGCAGGAGATCATTGATCGCCTGGAGTGGACCGGCCCTGTCTACGTGATCTCGGCCATCGCCAAAGAGGGCACCGATCGCCTGACCCACGACATCATGCGCTATCTCGAAGACCGCGCTGATCGCCTGGCTAACGACCCGGCCTACGCCGCCGAGCTGGCTGAGCTGGATCAGCGCATCGAAGACGAAGCCCGCGCCCAGTTGCAGGCGCTGGATGATCAGCGTGCCTTGCGCCGCAGCGGCGTGAAAAGCGTCCATGACATCGGTGACGACGATTGGGATGAGGAAGACGTGGAAGACGAAGATGGTCCGGAAATCATTTACGTCCGCGACTGATCGACTGAAGTAAACTACGACGCCGCTCTTGAAGCGGCGTTTTAGTATCTAGAATTCGGACTCTCTGGCTTAAGGTTGAAAGATCATGCGGAGCAAGGTGACAGGTGCCCAGCGTTGGGTGGTGAAGATCGGAAGTGCGCTGCTGACAGCAGACGGCAAGGGTCTGGATCGCAACGCGATGGGTGTTTGGGTTGAGCAGATGGTCGCCCTGCATGAAGCAGGTGTTGAACTGGTCCTGGTGTCATCCGGCGCGGTAGCGGCCGGTATGAGCCGTCTGGGCTGGACTGCGCGACCGAGCGCCATGCATGAGCTCCAGGCGGCCGCCGCGATTGGTCAGATGGGCCTGGTGCAAGCGTGGGAATCCAGCTTCGCCGAGCATCAGCGGCACACTGCGCAGATTCTGCTGACCCACGACGATCTGTCTGACCGCAAGCGCTATCTGAATGCCCGAAGCACCTTGCGCACCCTGGTTGAGCTGGGTGTCATCCCTGTCATCAATGAAAACGACACGGTCGTCACCGACGAAATTCGGTTCGGCGACAACGACACGCTGGCGGCGCTGGTTGCCAACCTGGTTGAAGCTGATCTGTTGGTCATCCTGACCGACCGCGATGGCATGTTCGATGCCGACCCTCGCAACAATCCCGAGGCGCAGCTCATCTATGAAGCGCGCGCCGATGACCCTGCCCTTGATGCCGTGGCCGGCGGCACCGGCGGTGCGTTGGGTCGTGGCGGCATGCAGACCAAATTGCGTGCTGCGCGACTCGCCGCCCGTTCCGGCGCGCACACCGTGATTGTGGGAGGGCGCATCGAGCGTGTTCTGGCGCGTCTGAAAGCCGGTGAGCGCCTGGGAACGTTGCTTTCCCCAGAGCGCGAAATGCTCGCCGCTCGCAAGCAGTGGCTGGCCGGGCATCTGCAGACCCGTGGCACGCTGGTGCTGGATGAGGGGGCGGTGAAGGCATTGACCGAAAGCCACAAGAGCCTGTTGCCGGTCGGCGTCAAGCTGGTGCAAGGCAGTTTCCGTCGTGGCGAGATGGTGGTGTGCGTGGCGGCTGACGGTCGCGAGATTGCCCGGGGTCTCAGCAATTACAGCGCCCTGGAAGCGCAAAAGATCATTGGCCTGCCTTCCGACGCTATCGTCAGGGAACTGGGTTACATGGCTGAGCCTGAGCTCGTGCACCGTGACAACCTGATTCTGGTCTGAAGTGCATCATCAAAAGAAGGAAGCATACATGCGAGTCATGAAAGGGCTGGTAGGCGCGTTGCTGATGTTGCCGTTACTGGCGTCAGCTGAAGAGATCGGCCAGGTATCGACCGTGTTCAAGATGGTGGGGCCTAACGATCGGATCGTGGTCGAAGCCTTTGACGACCCCAAGGTCGACGGCGTGACCTGCTATCTGTCCCGTGCGAAGACCGGTGGGGTGAAGGGCGGCCTGGGTTTGGCTGAAGACCGTGCAGAGGCGTCCATCGCATGCCGGCAGGTCGGTCCCATTTATTTCAAAGAGCAATTGAAAGACGGTGACGAGGTGTTCAAGGAACGGACCTCGCTCGTGTTCAAAACCATGCAGGTCGTGCGATTCCTGGACAAGAAGCGCAATACGCTGGTGTACCTCGTCTACAGCGACAAGGTCATCGAAGGCAGTCCGCAGAATGCCGTGACCGCGATCCCGATTCTGCCATGGACCCCAGCTCCGGCGCCTTGATGCTGAAGCGCTAAATCGAAGGCAATAAAAAACCGACCCTGAGGTCGGTTTTTTAATAAGCGAATCGCTTAGGCTGCAGCAGCAAGGTTCAGAGCCTTGATGTGGCCATTCAAGCGACCTTTATGGCGAGCAGCTTTGTTCTTGTGGATGATGCCTTTATCGGCCATACGGTCGATAACTGGCACGGCCAGAACATAAGCAGCTTGCGCTTTTTCAGCGTCTTTAGCGTCGATGGCTTTAACTACATTCTTGATGTAGGTACGAACCATGGAACGCATGCTGGCGTTGTGGCTGCGACGCTTCTCAGCCTGTTTTGCACGTTTTTTGGCGGAAGGTGTGTTGGCCACCGTCGAGCTCCTCGAAAGACTTGGGAAATAGCTAACAAAATAGGCCGCGAATCATGCCGATGAGATTGACGCTTGTCAAGGGCAGTTGATGCGTTCCGCTGAGTGGTCGCCGTGTGGTGCCGAGGTGATTTCTTTCCGGCGTGCGACCTGTAAACTCGCGGGCTTTGGCTCTGAGCTGTTTTGCGGCGCGGAGTATCGCATATATGGAACGCGCTTTGGCGCTTCCTTTGGTCAGGCGCACAACCTTTCGATGAATCTACTCAAATCGCTTGCCGCCGTTAGCTCTATTACGATGCTTTCGCGGGTGCTGGGCTTTGTCCGCGACACCATCATCGCGCGCGCATTCGGCGCCGGCATGGCTACCGATGCTTTCTTTATTGCCTTCAAACTGCCCAATCTGCTGCGCCGGATCTTCGCCGAAGGCGCTTTCTCCCAGGCGTTCGTGCCGATCCTTGCTGAATACAAGAGCCAGCAGGGCGAAGAGGCAACCCGCACGTTTGTCGCGTATGTCACCGGTCTGCTGACGTTGGCGCTGGCTATCGTCACTGTACTGGGCGTCGTGTTCGCTCCTTGGGTCATTTGGGCAACTGCGCCGGGGTTTGCCGACACGCCCGAGAAATTCCAGCTGACTTCAGACCTGTTGCGGGTGACCTTTCCTTATATATTGCTCATCTCGCTGTCGTCGCTGGCTGGCGCGATCCTCAATACGTGGAATCGCTTTTCCGTTCCGGCATTCGTGCCGACGCTGCTCAATCTGGCGATGATCTTTTTCGCCCTGTTTCTCACGCCTTATTTCCACCCGCCCGTGATGGCGCTGGGGTGGGCGGTGCTGGCGGGCGGGTTGCTGCAGCTTCTTTATCAAATGCCGCACCTGAAAAAGATCGGAATGCTGGTGCTGCCGCGCCTGAATCTTCGCGACACCGGTGTCTGGCGAGTGATGAAGCAAATGCTGCCGGCCATGCTCGGCGTCTCTGTCAGTCAGATTTCGCTGATCATCAACACGATATTTGCGTCGTTTCTTGTTGCCGGATCAGTGTCGTGGATGTACTACGCCGACCGTCTGATGGAGTTGCCTTCCGGTGTGCTCGGCGTGGCATTGGGGACGATTCTTCTGCCAATTCTCTCGAAAACCTACGCCAGTCGGGATCGCCAGGAGTATTCGCGCATTCTCGACTGGGGCCTGCGTCTGTGTTTTCTGCTGGTGCTGCCTTGCATGCTGGCGCTCGGACTGCTCGCCGAGCCGCTGACCGTCTCGCTGTTCCAGTACGGCAAGTTCGACGGTGAAGATGCCGCGATGACCCAGCGTGCGCTGGTCGCGTATTCGGTGGGGCTGCTGGGCATCATCGTGATCAAGGTGCTCGCGCCGGGCTTTTATGCTCAACAAAATATCCGCACGCCGGTAAAAATCGCGATCTTCACCCTCATAGTGACTCAGCTGTTCAACCTGCTTTTCGTCTACGTCATTCACTTGGCTCATGCCGGTCTGGCGCTGGCGATCAGTGTGGGCGCATGCCTGAACGCTTTGCTGTTGTTCTGGCAGCTGCGCAAGCAGGACCTGTTTCAGCCGCAGCCGGGGTGGCCGGTGTTCCTGGGCAAGCTGATTGTCGCCGTGGCCATCATGTCCGCGGTGCTGCTGGGCCTGATGCATGTGATGCCGGCCTGGTCGGACGGTGAGATGCTGCAGCGATTCCTGCGCCTGGGTGCGCTGGTGCTGGCAGGTGTTGTGGCGTATTTCGGCTCTCTGCTGGTGTTGGGTTTCCGGGTCAGGCATTTTGCTCGCAAGGCGATCTTGTAGGATCAGTCGTCGTTTTCTGCCGGTTAACGTCGATTGTTGTGGTTTGCCCGGATGTGTCGCCTGTCGTTGACGGCGGTGTGTGGTTATAATCGGCCACTTTATGAGCAAGAAGCGCGTTATGCAGCTGGTTCGAGGCCTTCACAATCTGCGCCCGCAGCACCGGGGCTGCGTCGCCACTATTGGCAATTTCGACGGTGTACACCGGGGTCACCAGGCTATCCTGGCGAGACTGCGTGAGCGTGCCGTTGAGCTGGGCTTGCCCAGTTGTGTGGTGATCTTCGAACCGCAGCCGCGCGAGTTCTTCGCGCCCGAAACGGCGCCGGCCCGTCTGGCCCGATTGCGCGACAAGCTCGATCTGCTCGCCGCCGAGGGTGTTGATTTGGTGCTGTGTCTGGCATTCAACCAGCGCTTCAGCAAGCTCAGTGCATCGGAGTTTGTCGACACCGTGCTGATCGATGGCCTGGGCGTGAAGCATCTGGAGGTCGGCGACGACTTCCGCTTTGGCTGCGACCGGATCGGTGATTTTGATTTCCTGCAAAAGGTAGGTGCCGAGAAGGGCTTTACCGTCGAGGCGGCACAGACTGTCGAGATCGACGGCTTCCGCGTCAGCAGCACCAAGGTGCGCACCGCGTTGGCCGCCGCAGACTTCACCCTTGCCGAGCATTTGCTGGGCCGTCCGTTCGAGATATCCGGCCGCGTGCTGCATGGCCAGAAACTGGCGCGTCAGTTGGGTACACCCACCGCCAACGTGCAACTCAAACGTCGTCGTGTGCCATTGACCGGTGTCTATCTGGTCAGCGCGCAGATTGACGGAGAGCTATGGCCGGGCGTTGCCAACATTGGCGTGCGTCCCAGCGTGGCGGGCGATGGCCGTCCCCACCTGGAGATTCACCTTCTGGATTTTACCGGCGATATCTATGGCCGGCGTTTGACGGTGGTATTCCACCAGAAGCTGCGTGATGAGCAGCGCTTTGCCTCCCTTGAGGCGCTCAAGACGGCGATCGATGCGGATGTCGCTGCCGCTCGTGCCCACTGGCACGATCAACCGCTAAACTTTAGAGCCTGAAATGACCGACTACAAAGCCACGCTTAATCTTCCGGACACCGCCTTCCCGATGAAGGCCGGCCTGCCCCAGCGCGAGCCGCAAACTCTGCAGCGCTGGGACAGCATTGGCCTGTACCAGAAGCTGCGCGAAATTGGCAAGGATCGGCCCAAGTTCGTGCTGCACGACGGGCCTCCTTACGCCAACGGCAATATCCACATCGGTCACGCGGTCAACAAGATTCTCAAGGACATGATCGTGCGCTCGAAGACCCTGTCGGGCTTCGACGCGCCTTACGTTCCGGGCTGGGATTGCCACGGTCTGCCGATCGAGCACAAGGTCGAAGTCACCCACGGCAAAAACCTGCCTGCGGACAAGACCCGCGAGCTGTGCCGTGCGTATGCGGGCGAACAGATCGAAGGACAAAAAGCCGAGTTCATTCGTCTGGGCGTGCTCGGCGACTGGGACAACCCGTACCGCACCATGGACTTCGCTAACGAGGCCGGAGAAATCCGCGCGTTGGCCGAAATGGTGAAGAACGGCTTCGTGTTCAAGGGCCTTAAGCCAGTCAATTGGTGTTTCGACTGCGCCTCGGCACTGGCTGAAGCGGAAGTTGAATATCAGGACAAAAAGTCGTCCACCATCGACGTGGCCTTCCCGGTTGCTGATGCCGACAAGCTCGCCGCCGCCTTCGGTCTGCCAAGCCTGGGCAAACCTGCTGCCATCGTGATCTGGACCACCACCCCGTGGACCATCCCGGCAAACCAGGCGCTCAACGTTCACCCGGAATTCACCTACGCGCTGGTTGATACCGGCGAGCGTCTGCTGGTGCTTGCCGAAGAGCTGGTTGAGTCCTGCCTGAAGCGCTGGAACCTCGAAGGTTCGGTGCTGGCGACCGCCGAGGGTTCAGCACTTGAGCTGATCAACTTCCGTCATCCGTTCTACGATCGTCAGTCGCCCATCTATCTGGCCGACTACGTGGAGCTGGGCGCGGGTACCGGCGTCGTTCACTGCTCGCCGGCCTATGGCGTCGACGACTTCGTGATCTGCAAAGCCTACGGCCTGACCAACGACGACATCATCAGCCCGGTGCAGAGCAACGGCGTGTACAGCCCGTCGCTGGAGTTCTTTGGTGGCCAGTTCATCTTCAAGGCCAACCAGCCCATCATCGACAAGCTGACCGAAGTCGGCGCGTTGCTGCACACCGAGACCATCACCCACAGCTACATGCATTGCTGGCGCCACAAGACCCCGCTGATCTACCGCGCCACCGCGCAGTGGTTCGTCGGCATGGACAAACAACCGACTTCGGGCGATACCCTGCGCAATCGCGCCGTTAAAGCCATCGAAGAAACCAAATTTGTCCCAGCGTGGGGGCAGGCGCGCCTGCACTCGATGATCGCCAACCGCCCTGACTGGTGTATCTCCCGTCAGCGCAACTGGGGCGTGCCGATCCCGTTTTTCCTGAACAAGGAAAGCGGCGAGCTGCACCCGCGAACCGTCGAACTGATGGAAGAAGTCGCTCAGCGTGTGGAGCAGGAAGGCATCGAAGCCTGGTTCAAAATGGACGCTGCCGAGCTGCTGGGTGACGAAGCGCCGCACTACGACAAGATCTCCGACACTCTGGACGTCTGGTTCGATTCCGGCACCACGCACTGGCACGTCCTGCGCGGCTCGCACCCCATGGGCCACGAAACCGGCCCACGCGCCGACTTGTACCTGGAAGGCTCGGACCAACACCGCGGTTGGTTCCACTCATCGCTGCTGACCGGTTGCGCCATCGACAATCACGCGCCGTACCGTGAATTGCTCACCCATGGTTTTACCGTGGATGAGAACGGCCGTAAGATGTCCAAGTCGCTGGGTAATGTCATCGCGCCGCAGACCGTCAACGACACGCTCGGCGCCGACATCATGCGTCTTTGGGTTTCGGCGACTGACTATTCCGGCGAAATGGCCGTCTCCAACACCATTCTGCAACGCAGCGCCGATGCGTACCGTCGCATCCGCAACACCGCGCGCTTCCTGCTCTCGAACCTGACCGGCTTCAACCCGGCCACCGACTTGCTGCCCGCTGAAGACATGCTGGCGCTGGATCGCTGGGCCGTGGATCGCGCGTTGCTGCTGCAACGTGAGCTGGAAGAGCATTACGGCGAGTACCGTTTCTGGAACGTCTACTCAAAAGTGCACAACTTCTGCGTGCAGGAGTTGGGCGGCTTCTACCTCGACATCATCAAGGATCGCCAGTACACCACCGGCGCCAACAGCAAGGCACGTCGCTCTTGCCAGACTGCGCTGTTCCATATCTCCGAAGCGCTGGTTCGCTGGATCGCACCGATCCTGGCGTTTACCGCCGACGAGCTGTGGCAGTACCTGCCGGGCGAGCGTAACGAGTCGGTCATGCTCAATACCTGGTATCAGGAGCTGAGTGAGCTGCCGGAAGGCTTCGAGCTGGACCGCGCCTACTGGGAGCGGATCATGGCGGTGAAGGTGGCGGTCAACAAGGAAATGGAAAATCTGCGCGCGGCCAAGGCCATCGGCGGCAACTTGCAGGCCGAGGTCACGCTGTACGCCGAAGACGCGCTGGTAGCGGATCTGTCCAAGCTGAGCAACGAGCTGCGTTTCGTGCTGATCACCTCAACGGCCAGCGTCGCGCCTTTCGTCAGCGCGCCTGCCGATGCCGTGGTTACCGAAGTCGCCGGTCTGAAACTCAAGGTCGTTAAATCCGGCCACGCCAAGTGCGCGCGCTGCTGGCATCACCGCGAGGACGTCGGCGTCAATCCCGAGCATCCGGAGATCTGCGGCCGTTGCGTCGACAACATCAGCGGCGCAGGCGAGGTTCGTCACTATGCCTAATGCATCGGCTGGCCGTATGGGCCGACTGGGTTGGTTGTGGCTGAGCGTGCTGGTGGTGGTCATTGACCAGGCCAGCAAGTTCTACTTCGAAAACCGCCTGGAGTTGTACGAGCAGATCGTCATCCTTCCCGACTACTTCAGCTGGATGCTGGCCTATAACACTGGCGCTGCGTTCAGTTTTCTGGCCGACAGTTCCGGCTGGCAGCGCTGGTTGTTTGCGTTGATTGCGGTCGTAGTAAGCGTTGTGCTGGTGGTCTGGCTCAAGCGGCTCGGGCGCGACGAAACCTGGCTGGCGATTGCCCTTGCCCTTGTATTGGGCGGGGCGCTCGGCAATCTGTATGACCGAATCGTCATCGGCCATGTCATAGACTTCATCTTCGTGCATTGGAAAGAACACGGCTTCCCGGCCTTCAATGTCGCGGACAGCGCCATTACCGTTGGCGCGATCATGCTGGCTCTGGACATGTTCAAGAGCAAGAAAACCGGAGAAACCGTCAATGACTGATCAGTTGGTGACCGAACAGGGTACTCAGGAAACACGCATCGGTCAGAACACGGAAGTCACTCTGCATTTCGCGCTGCACCTCGAAAACGGTGACACCGTCGACAGCACCTTCGACAAGGCGCCGGCGACCTTCAAGGTCGGCGATGGCAGCCTGCTTCCGGGCTTCGAAGCGCTGATTTTCGGTTTCAAGGCCGGTGATAAGCGTACGCTGCAGGTGCCGCCGGAAAACGCTTTCGGTCAGCCGAACCCGCAAAACTTGCAGGTCATGCCGCGTTCGCAGTTCCAGAACATGGAGCTGTCCGAAGGGCTGCTGGTGATCTTCAACGATGCGGCTAATACCGAACTGCCGGGCGTGGTGAAAGCAATAGACGATGATCATGTCACCGTCGATTTCAATCACCCGCTGGCGGGAAAGACGTTGACCTTCGAAGTTGAAATTTTCGAGGTCAAGGCACTCTGAGCATCGCCAGAGCGCCTGGCCCCGGCATTGCTCGGGGCCTTTTCGTTTATATGTTTCATTGCGCGTAGACACGAGGCACATCATGCAAATCAAACTCGCCAACCCACGCGGCTTCTGCGCCGGGGTGGACCGTGCGATCGAAATCGTCAATCGCGCGCTGGAAGTGTTTGGCCCGCCGATCTACGTGCGCCATGAAGTGGTTCATAACAAATTTGTCGTCGAAGACCTGCGCAGCCGTGGCGCGATCTTCGTCGAAGAGCTCGAGCAGGTGCCGGATGACGTCATCGTGATCTTCAGTGCCCACGGCGTGTCGCAGGCGGTGCGTACCGAGGCGGCAGGGCGCGGCCTGAAGGTGTTCGACGCCACCTGTCCGCTGGTGACCAAAGTGCATATCGAGGTCGCGCGCTACAGCCGCGACGGCCGCGAGTGCATCCTGATCGGTCACGCCGGCCACCCTGAGGTCGAGGGCACGATGGGTCAGTACGACGCGAGCAACGGTGGCGCGATCTATCTGGTCGAAGACGAAGCCGACGTCGCCAACCTGCAGGTGAGCAATCCCGAGAACCTGGCTTTCGTGACCCAGACGACGCTGTCGATGGACGACACCAGCCGTGTGATCGACGCCTTGCGCGCACGGTTTCCGGCTATTGGCGGGCCGCGCAAGGACGACATCTGCTACGCCACCCAAAACCGTCAGGACGCGGTCAAGGTCCTGGCCGATGAGTGCGACGTGGTGCTGGTGGTGGGCAGCCCGAACAGTTCCAACTCCAATCGCCTGCGTGAACTGGCCGAGCGCATGTCGACCCCGGCCTATCTGATCGACGGCGCTGAAGACATGCAGCGCAGCTGGTTCGACGGCGTTGGCCGCATCGGCATTACCGCCGGTGCGTCGGCGCCTGAAGTCCTGGTGCGCGGCGTGATTCAGCAGCTGCACGCATGGGGCGCGACCGGCGAAGACGAGTTGGCCGGGCGCGAGGAAAACATCACCTTCTCGATGCCCAAAGAATTGCGCGTCAAATCGCTGCTGTAATCCGGTCATCCTGTCACCGCATCATGCACAGGGCTCGCTGCCGAATCCTTCGGATCGCAGCGTGACCCTGCCGGTCACCGCAATCGCCAACTGATAACGACTGACCGGTAAGTCTTTGAGGCACACTGCCAGTGTGCCGTTGGCGTTGTTCAGCAGCCGCCCCGTGTTATCAAAACCAATTCGCGCCGCCACTTTGCTGTTGCCGACGACCCTGACATTTCGGTGGCTGGCGAACTCGGCCAGTGAGAGCTCGCCCTCGTCCCTGAACTGGTTTCGGTTGCTGTCCACGAACACGTTCCAGCCTCGGCTCCAGTCATTGTCCAGCGCCTGCATCACCACCGGTTGACTGCGCAGAATCGCCTCCGTGCGAGCCATTCGCAGCCCACTGGCCAGTTGCTGAGCCGTGTCCTGACGGCGTTGAGAATCGATCAGTTGCCCGAAGGCGGGGATCGCCAGCGTGGCGACGATGCCGACAATCACCAGCCCTGCCAGCAGTTCTATCAGCGTCAATCCTTGCTGTTTCACGAGCGTCTTCCGTTGAGTGCGGCGCTAAAGCAAACACCCGCTTAGCCGCGCTGACAACCGGGTCGATTGTCAGCCGGTATGTCCGCAAGCCGCCGTTACACATCCTCCGGGCAAACCGCTGCGCATCGGCTTCACTGGTGGCTGCATGGCAATGGCAGAGGTGGGTGATGGGGGCGAAGACGATGCAATCAGGGATGACATTGATCGAAGTGCTGGTCGCGTTGCTGATCTTCAGCGTTGGCATATTGGGCGTGGCGATGTTGCAGCTCAGCGCGCTGAAATACACCGACAGTTCGATGCGCAGCATGCACATCAGCTTCATTGCCCATGATCTTTTCGAGCGCATCCGCGCCAATCCTGGCACCCGCTACGCGCTGTCTTCTCTGAGTCAGGCGCCGACCTCCGGCAGTCTCGCCGTGCCTCGCCAGCAAGACCTGTACGACTTCGCGACCCAGTTGAAACGCGCGGTCGGTGATGACGCCGAGGCATCGATAGCGGTGGCGGGATCGAGCGTGACCCTCACGCTGACGTGGGACGATTCCCGTGCCAGCCAGGAGGCCGCGCAGAAGCAAACGCTCACGCTGACCGCAGATGTCTCTGCCGAGCGGGTCGCACGACCATGAGGCCTCTGGAGAAGGGCTTTGGCCTCGTCGAAGTCATGCTGGCGCTGGTGTTGGGATTGGTGATGTCGCTGGCCTTGGCGCAGATATTCATCAGCTCGAAGAGCAGCTATGCCAGTCAGACATCGTCCGCCAGCCTGCAGGAAGACGCACGATTCGTGCTCAGCAAAATGGTCCAGGAAGTGCAGCTGGTGGGCATGTTCGGCTGCCTGGGGAAGGTCGAGGATGCCAGTGCCGGCAAAGGCTTTTCCAAGGCGTTTCAAGACCCCATCACGTGGGACGCCAATTCGAAAACTCTGACCCTCGCCACGGCCGGGACCGGGGAGGGCGGCGGCTGGTCAACCTGGGTTATTCACACTGACTGCGTGTCGTCCGCCACCGCGTACACCAACGGCCGGGCGCCTCGGCTTTCCGCAGATGAGACCGCGATGCCCATTCACCGGCAGGTCTATCGCTTCAACAAGGCACGCAATGAGCTGTCCCTGAACGGCCAGCCTCTGGTCAGCAACGTGGGCGCGTTCGATGTGCTGTTCGGCGTCGCCGGATCGCTCAACGATCGCTCCATCGCGCGGTACGCTGCCACTGCCGAACCCTCGTTGATCCGCAGCGTACGGCTGACCCTCACTCTGTTCGACCCCGCAGACCGGGCGCAGGAGCAGACCATCGATGTTGTTGCTGCCATCCGTAATCGGCTGTGGTGAGGGCATGAAGATGAATGCACAACGTGGTGCGGTGTTGATTGTCAGCCTGGTGTTTCTATTGATGCTGACTTTGTTGGCGACATCGTCGATGCAGAACGCCACGCTCCAGGAAAAAGTGGCAGGCACGCTGAGGCTGCGAGATGCCTCGTTTCAATCCGCCGAGACAGCGCTGCGCATCGCGGAAGCGAGAATCGTGACAACGGGTTTTTCCCTGCCAGCTTGTTCGTCGCCAGCCAAATGTGTGCCACCGCCTGAAGCGCTGACCCTTTCAAACAGCGGCGCCGGCGGGCCTTCAGGAGTGAATTGGGTCGCAACGCGGGGTGGTTTCTACGGCATTCAGCATGTCGGCCAAACCGACCAACCTGCCGGTGGCGCAGATGGTCAACTCCTGACCTTGTACCGCGTGACGGCCATTGGCATCGAAGGCGACTCACGCACCGTGCTCGAAAGCATCCACACCGAGGAGCGTCGTGTCATGTGGCGGCAGCGGCAATGAACAGGACGGGTAGAGGCTTCACCCTGATTGAGTTGCTGATTGCCATCGCCATCGTCGCGATACTCGCCACCGTCGCGTACCCGCAGTACAGCGAATACACCCGGAAAACCCGTCGCTCGGAGATCGCTGGGGTGCTGGTTGAAGAAGCGCAGAAACTGGAGCGGTTTCATTCGCGGGCAGGGCAGTATTCGGATGTCAGTGGGCCGCCGGCTTTCAGTCATGAGGTGTCGGTTGGGAATGGGTTTTATCGGATTGGGGCTGAGCGGAAAGAACGGACGTTTACGCTGACCGCGTCGCCGATTGGCGGGGGGATGATGGCGGGCGATGCCTGCGGCAGCTTTGTGCTGGAAAACACTGGCAGGCGCGACAATCTCGGGATGTCGGGGGCTGCCAGTGTGTCGGGGTGTTGGGGGCGCTGATATGAGATATGAGGCCTGCGGCACAAAGCGTCAGGGCATTCGTCCGCCGAAAACAGCCACACATCCCCCCGACAAATATTGAAACAACCGGTTGCTATATAGTTTCTCCATTAAGGAGAGATTAAATGCCCAAACGGTGTCGGGGTTTTACGCTGGTCGAGTTGCTGGTGACTATCACATTGGTCGGCATCCTCGCCGCGATCGCCATTCCGAGTTTCAGCACGGCGATTCAAAACACCAAGGCAGATACGGAGGTCAGTGACTTTCAGCGTTTCCTTAATTACGCCCGCCAACAGGCTATAAACAGCGGCACTGTCATTCGTGTAACGCCATCGGTGGCGGGCACTGCCTGGAATACTCAGCTGAGTGCCGTTGATCCTGCGGTAACGGCGCCGATTCCCATTCTGCGAGTTTTGCCAGCGATGGACTCTGCATCAGTGCTCACAGTGAGCGGAAATCCTACTGCGATTGACTTCAACAACCTGGGCGGCTTGTCTGCCCCCGTGCCGGTGCCGGCGGGTGCATTGAGCATCACCTATACCCGCGGCAGCATTACCAGAGTGATCAACATATGCCTGAGCGGTCGTATCGCATTGGGCGCTTGCATATGAGCGCCAAAATTGGTCACAGGCAACAAGGCACGACGCTCATTGAAGTATTGGTTGCCCTGCTCGTTTTGGCCATTGGACTGTTGGGCGCAGCGGCGCTCCAGTTGAATGCGTTGAAGTACACCGACAGCTCAAGAACGAGCAGTCAGGCCAGCTTTATTGCGTACGACATGATGGACCGGATCCGGGCCAATCCGGATGCTGACTATAGGCTGGCTGCTCTGGCAGCAGCGCCTCCTGCTGGCGATTTGAATACTCCGCGCACGCAGGACCTCTACGATTTCAAGACCAATATTCAAACTCTCGACCCCGTTACCGGCGATGGGAAGATTACGGTGGATGCGGCGAATAAGCGGCTGGTCACCATTACTGTGAGCTGGAGCGATGCCCGGGCTGCCAACACGGCAGCTTTTTTGCAGACCTTTACCGTGAAGAGTCGTGTGGCGATAGACGCGAAGGTGACGCAATGAAGCACCGCGCCCGAGGCTTCGGTCTGATCGAGATCATGATTTCGCTGCTATTGGGTCTACTCATTGTGGCGGGCGTTATTCAGATTTTCATTTCTGCCAAAAATACCTACCTGTCGCAAAACGCCTCGGCGGTCATGCAGGAGGATGCGCGTTTCATCCTCACCAAGATGGCTCAGGAAATACGCATGGTGGGAATGTTTGGCTGTCTGGAGAATGTCGATGACGCCAGTGCGAAGGGTGATTTCCAGGCCGCGAAAAAAACTCCGGTCCAGTGGGACAACGCTACAACAAAGCTGACACTGGTGACAGCCGATATAGGCAACAATGGGGGCGTTCCGACTTGGACCGTTGTCTCCGACTGCAAGTCGGGAGCGACCGCGACATCCGGAGCGGCTACGCCCGCCGGCAATCAGATCGCGTTTCCCATACGTCAACTTGTTTACCAGTTTTCGAATAAACAAATCCTGCTAGGCGGCGCACCGATCGTCAGCAACGTGAACAACTTCAAAGTGATGTTCGGCACTGCCAATACTGCCTCGGACATGACCGTTACGGGGTACACCGCGACGCCCGCCAGTACAAATCTAATACGCAGCGTTCGACTGACCCTGGAGATGACAGACGCAACCGGTCGAGTCAAAAACCAGACCTTCAGCGTTCTCATCGCTCTACGTAACCGCCTCTATTAGGTGTTGCCTTCATGAACGCAGCCAGAAACAAAACAATTCAACTTGCCCGGGCCGGAGAGCGCGGAATGGCGCTGATTGTCAGTCTGGTATTTCTTCTGCTGTTGACGTTGATCGGGATTTCATCGATGCAGAACGCGACGCTTCAGGAAAAGATGTCCGGCAGCGTCAAGTTCCGCAATGAGTCCTTTCAGATTGCGGAGGCGGCTGCGCGGATGGGGGAGTCTGCAGTTCAGGCCAGTAATTACAAGCTGGCGACGTGCACAAAATGCGCCCCACCTCCGGAAGCCGCGACCGTAACGGTAGCGGGTGCCAACAGTACCTCGGGAGTGACATGGTTCGCGACACCGGAGATGCCCGGCGGTTTTTGGGCTGTGCAGAAAATCGCGACAACGAAGGACCCGGTCAACATTAATTCAGTCGGGATGGATACAAGTAATTCATGGACGCTGTATCGCATCACCGGCGTTGGGCTGTCCGGCAACTCAAGAACTGTAGTGGAAAGTATCTATGCCAAACGTTGAGTGGTGCCGCAGAGCGAGGCTTTATTTGGGCAGGCTGTTAATGGGTGCACTGCTTGGCCTTTATGGCTCGGCCACCGCGTTCGCCGCGTTTGTGCCGTCTGACTCCCCTTTGTTAACCGTGGGGTCAGTGACGCCGAACGTCATGCTGCTGGTCGATGACTCCGGGAGTATGAACAGTATAATCTGGGCCTCGGGGTTTGATCCCAACGCGGATCCGGTTCAAGTGTACAGCTGCAATTCGGATTTCAACTGCAGTAATGTCACTGCAATGGATATGACGGACACCAATTTTTTTGTAGGGAATCTGCGCGCTGGCGGGTGCGATGCTGGATATGACGGTTTCTACAAGTTCACCACACGTACGCGCGTCTGTCTCAAACTCCCCGACCCGGTGGGCAACGGGAATACTCGGTACACCACTGCTTACATCAGCTATTTGCTTTACGCCACGTCCTTGTCCAAAAAAGACTACACGGATGATTCGATTCCCGATGATTACAGAATCAATGTCGCGCGCACGGTGTCTGCCGCGCTGGTGGCCAGCAATCGAAATCTGCGCATTGGCCTGGCCACCTTCAATCCCCCTACGAGCGGAAACGCCGGGCCTGGCGGCAACATCGCGAGGGCGATCAGCGATCTGTCCCAGACAACCGCTACAAGCGCCGCGCAAGCCAATGCCAACTACAACTCGTTGATCTCGTCCATCAATAGCCTTGGAGCCATCGCCAACACGCCACTGGCCGAAGCCTATTACGAGGTGACCCGCTACTTTCGCGGAATGACGCCCTATTACAATACAACGCCTTCAACCTACACCAGCCCGATTCAGTACCGTTGCCAGCGCAACTATGGCGTCGTTATCACCGATGGTCTGCCGACCTACGACCGGACCTTTCCCACTAGTGATCCTTTGGGCGGTGCCAATCTGCCTAATTGGGACGGCAAGAATAACGACGGTGATAACCTCAATGGCGATGGAGAGGGTGACACCCTTTACCTGGACGATATCGCGAAATTCGCCTACGACATCGATATGCGAACGGGCGGGACCGATGCCGCCAACAAGGGGTGGGATGCCACCGATTTCCCCAAGCAGAATATGTTTACCTACACCGTTGGATTCACAGCCGCTAATGCCATGCTTTCCGACGCAGCGGTTTACGGAAAAGGTATCTACTATCAAGCGACTGACAGTGCGGGTTTGAATACGGCTTTGTCCGCAGCCCTGAATGACATCACGTCTCGCGCAGGAACCGGGGGAGGTGTAGCGTCTAACTCGTCTTTGACGACCAGTTCTGTTTATTTCCAGACTCAATACGATCCGACTGATTGGCGCGGTACGATCAAGGCTTTTCCCATTACGACTGATGGAACGGTCAATACCACGACGCCTATCTGGTCCACTGACAAGCAGATCGTTCCGGGCATTACTCCTACTTATGAGTCTTGGAACTCTCTGACCAATGCCGTTATTCCGCTGTCTTTTCTCAACTTTTCACTGCCGCAGCAGCTCGTGCTCAGCGCCAATTTGCCACTCGGAATTTCTGGACTGGACTTGGTGCAATGGAGTAAAGGGACGAACAAGACAGGATTGAAAACGCGTACGGTGTTGCTCGGTGATGTAATCAACTCGCCCTTGGCGTACGCTTCACCTACCGATAATCCAGCGTCGGATCCGGCCTCTGATAATAGCTATTCTACGTATCTGGATATCAAATCAAACTCAATGAACCCTACTCTCGTGGTCAACGCCAACGATGGGTTGGTCAACGTGATAGACCCGTCGACGGGTAAAAGGCTGTATGCGTATATGCCTTCCACGGTGCTCTCGAACCTGCATTACGTCGCTGATCCCAATTACATCAATGGTGTTTCTCACAAATTTTTGGTGGATGGGCAAATTTCTATTGTAGATGTGCAGTTTGCTTCGTCCTGGAAAACTTTAGCCATCGGGGGCGCGGGCTCCGGCGGCAAGGGGTTCTATGCGCTACAGCTGTTCAACACGGGTACCTATAATATAGTTAAAGCGCTTTGGGACATCAGCAGTGTGACTGCGGGTTTTGCCAATATGGGCTACGCCTATGCCAAGCCGGAGGTGGCTCAATTGCCAGATGGCAGATGGGCAGCCTTCATCTCTAATGGCTATGGCAGCACCAATGGCGTGGCGTCACTCTTTGTCGTCGATGTCAGCAATGGGGCCCTGATAAAAGAGATTGCCGTCGATACCTCAGGCAACAATGGATTGTCTTCAGTCAAGCTACGCGTCAATGCTCAGAGCGTTGTTCAGTACGCTTATGGCGGTGATCTGAAGGGTCAGATGTGGAAGTTTGATTTTACGGGACAAACCGCATCCACCTGGAAAGTAGGACTGGGTGGAAGTCCACTGTTCACTGCTTCAGGAGGGGCGAATCAGCCAATCACTGCTCAGCCGGTCGTGGGAAATAACCCGAATGGCGGCAAAATGGTTTATTTCGGCACTGGTAAAATGCTTGAAGCTGCGGACAAAACCACGACTGCCACCCAGGCGTTTTATGCGGTTTGGGACAATGACGGGACGAGCGCCAACTACCGTGAGAGTGACCTGGTGGCGCAAGCCATCACATCCTCAGCGCAATTTTTTACCACCACTCAAAACGATGTGAATTACGCCGCCAAGAAAGGTTTTTACCTTCCGCTGTTTTACAACAACTTCGCGACGGGGGAGCGGATTATCTATGCTGCCGTACTCGCATTCGGCCGTGTTCAGTTCACTACTGCGATTGTGGACACTACGGATCCCTGCTCAAGTTCGGGGTCCGGTAGGTTCGGTGACCTGGATGCCTTGAACGGGAAAATGCTCAGCTACCCGGTTCTGGATACAAACGGTGACGGGCAGATTAACAGCAGTGACGCTACCTCAAGCGGCTACCTGGTAAGCGGCGGCGTGCCTTCGGTTGTCAGGCTTGATAAAGCTAATGGTAATCAGGCTATTGTGACGGGGGGGCTGGCAATTCCTCCGACAGGCCTCGAGTTAGGCGGCCCGTCTGACCGACGGATCATGTGGCGACAGATCAGATGAGGAAAGAAAAAATGTTGGGCAGTAAAACGAAGGGATTCACCCTCATAGAGCTGATGATCGTGGTGGCCATTGTGGGTATTCTCGCGGCGATCGCCTATCCGAGTTATACCGAGTACGTGCGGCGCACTCATCGGACCGAGATTGCCGGAGTCCTGATGGAGCAGAGCCAAGCTTTAGAGCGTTTCTATACCAAGAACGGTACCTATGTCGCTGCGCCGGTCGCAGGCTCCAATGACTGGTACACCGTTGCGGTAGCGCCCACCGCTACAGACTTCATTTTGACGGCAACACCGATCCCCGGCTCCATGATGAACGGCGACAAGTGCGGCAATTTCCAGATCACCAATACCGGCGCGCGCACCAACTCCACCGGCCTGTCGAACAAAGACTGTTGGGGCCGTTGAATCCATGCAGATGAACAAGTCGTGGCCGCTGTGCTAAATCAAAACATAGTCATCATCGGCGGCGGCGTCATCGGTCTCCTGACCGCCTTCAACCTTGCCTCCAAAGGCCGAAATGTAACCCTGATCGACCGCTCCGAAGTCGGCCAGGAATCCTCATGGGCCGGCGGCGGCATCGTGTCGCCGCTTTACCCATGGCGCTACAGCCCGGCCGTAACAGCACTCTCACACTGGTCGCAGGATTTTTACCCACAGCTCGCCGAGCGCTTGCTGGCAATGACCGGCATCGATCCCCAAGTGCACAAGACTGGCCTTTACTGGCTGGACCTGGATGACGAAGCAGAAGCGCTCCAGTGGGCGACGCGGGTGAATCGCCCGCTGAGGTCGGTGGATATCTCTGCGGTCTACGACGCCGTGCCCGTCATGGGCGGTGGCTATTCACGTGCGGTGCACATGGCTGACGTCGCCAACGTGCGCAACCCGCGTCTGGTCAAGTCGCTGAAGGCTGCGTTATTGGCGTTGCCCAATGTGGTCATTCGAGAGCACTGCCAGGTCATCGACTTCCTGCGCGAGGGTGATCGCGTACTGGGCGTGACGACGGGAGAGGGCGATGTGCTCGGCGACAGCGTGGTGCTGGCCGCAGGTGCATGGAGCGGCGATCTGCTCGGCAAATTGGGGTTGGCGCTGCCCGTTGAGCCGGTAAAAGGTCAGATGATTCTCTACAAATGCGCCGCTGACTTTCTGCCGAGCATGATCCTCGCGAAGGGTCGTTACGCCATCCCCCGGCGCGACGGACATATCCTCATCGGCAGCACGCTCGAGCACGAAGGGTTTGATAAGACACCCACCGAAAATGCTCTGGACAGCCTGAAAGCTTCGGCGATTGAATTGATCCCCGCGCTGGCGGATGCACAGGTAGTCGGGCACTGGGCGGGTTTGCGACCGGGCTCGCCGGACGGCATTCCTTTCATCGGCCCGGTGCCGGATCATCAAGGCTTGTGGCTGAACTGCGGCCACTACCGCAACGGCCTGGTGCTGGCGCCGGCTTCATGTCAGTTGTTGACGGATTTGCTGGTGGGGGATGAGCCAATTATTGATGAAGCGCCTTATGCGCCTGCGGGAAGGCTTAACGCTTGAGTGGCCATGCCGAATAATAGGTCCCTCTTTGGGACCTATTATTCGGCATGGCGGAACCCTTCACTCCAACCCCAGCTTCTTCAGTCGATAGCGCATCGACCTGAACGTCAAATTCAAGCGCTGCGCAGCCGCCGTACGATTCCAGCGAGTTTCCTCCAGCGCCTGCAGGATCAGCTTGCGCTCGATGCTCTCCAGATAGTCTTCCAGGTTATCGATGTTGGCCAGGCTCGGGCCGTCCTGCTCGGTAGGGCGTGACGGCTCAGCAAGGCGCAGGTCCTCGATATTGATCTGATCGTTATCGCAGAGTGTGTATGCCCGTTCCAGCATGTTTTCCAGCTCGCGCACATTGCCGGGAAAACGATAACCCTTGAGGGCCGCCAGCGCGTGGGGCGGGAGGAGGGTAGCAGGCTCTCCGGCGGATTCGGCCAGGCGGCGCAGCACGCTGTTGGCGATCTCTTCGATGTCTTCGCGGCGCTCGCGCAGGGGCGGGACGCGCAATTCGATGACGTTCAGCCGGTAATACAAATCCTGCCGAAAACGCCCTGCGGCTACTTCCTGACTAAGGTCCTTGTGAGTCGCGCACAGCACGCGAACGTCCACCACTTGCTCCTGCTGGCCGCCAATCGCGCGGACGGATTTCTCCTGGATCGCGCGGAGCAGTTTCACCTGCATCGCCAGCGGCAGATCAGCCACTTCATCCAGAAACAGCGTCCCGCCATTGGCCACCTGAAACAGCCCGGGTTTGTCTTCATGGGCGCCAGTGAAACTGCCTTTGCGGTGCCCGAAGAATTCGCTTTCCATCAGTTCCGACGGGATCGCGCCGCAGTTGACGGGTACGAACGACCGCTCGGCGCGCGGGCCTTGCTCGTGAATCAAGCGTGCGACCAGCTCCTTGCCGCTGCCCGACTCGCCGCTGATATAGATCGGCGCCTGGCTACGCGCCAGTTTGGCGATTTGTTTACGCAGTGCCTGCATCGGTGGAGAGCTGCCCAGCAAGCGATGGTCGATGCGGTTGTCTTCGGCAGGGGCGGTGCGCAGGCGCAGGGCGCTGGACACCAACTCACGCAAACGCGTCAGATCAACCGGCTTGGTCAAGAAGTCGAACGCGCCGGCTTTCAGTGCATGGATCGCCGTGTCGAGGCTGCCGTGGGCGGTGATCATCGCCACCGGTACCTGGTTGTGGCGCTTCTGAATGTGCTGCACCAACTCCAGGCCATTGCCATCCGGCAGACGCATGTCGGTCAGGCACAGGTCGAATGGCTCGCGCGCCAGCCACTCCTGGGCTTCCTTGACGTTGCGCGCGCTGCGAGTGTCCAGTTTCATACGTCCGAGCGTGATTTCCAGCAACTCACGAATGTCCGGCTCATCGTCGACGATCAGGATCTTTTGCCGTTGGCTCATGTTCAGCTCAGCTTGAACGGATGGGCGAAGGTAATTCGCATGCAGCTTCCGCCACCTTCCCGTGGTGTGTAATTGAGGCTCGCCTGATTGCTTTCGCACAGTTCGCGCGACAGGTACAGGCCCAGGCCGGTTCCTTTGCTTTCGGTGGTGAAGAAGGGCTCGAAGATTTTCGCGAGATGCTCTTCGGCAACGCCCGGCCCGTCGTCAAGAACTTCCAGCGTCGGCAGTTCGCTGAACGGTGCTTGAAACAACCTTAGCCAAACTTGCGCGTGTGCGTGCACCTGGCCGCTGTAGCGCAAACCGTTTTGCACCAGATTGCTCATCACTTGCTGCAACTGTTCCGCGTCCATCTGCGTACTGAGCACGCCTGCGCCGATGTCCAGATGCACGCTTTGCCCCGTCGTCAGCTCATCGCGAAGGTTGCGGACGAACGCCTCGAGCCACTGCTTGAGGTCGAGCAGATGGGGTTCGGTCTGACGTCGACGAGACAGCTGCAGCACGTTCTCGATCACCAGATTCATCCGCCGCGATTGATCGTGAATGATTTGACTGAGACGACGGTCCGGCGCGGTCAGTTCCTCGGATTCCAGCAGCAACTGTGCGGCATGACTGATGGCGCCCAGCGGGTTGCGGATCTCGTGGGCGATACCAGCGGTCAGTCTGCCCAGCGCGGCGAGTTTAAGCTGTTGGGCCTGCTGGGAAATCTGGGACAGGTCATCGAGAAACACCAGGGTGTGGCGATGGCTGCCCCGCGCCAGTGCGATGAACCCCGGACGCAGCACCGGCCCTATAACCGAGGTCGTGATGCTGCGCGGTGCCATGGACGGGTTGGCCATCCACTGACCCAGTCGCTCGACCAGTTGTGGCGAGTAGGCGTCGACGATTTCGCCGAGCAAGCGCTCGTGGCCCAGCAGATTCAGCGCGCTCTGGTTGGCGAGCAGAACTTTGTGATCTTCGTCGAGCACCAGAATGCCGGTCCGCATACGTTGCAGGATCAGCGCGTTGAGCTCTTCAAGATTGTCGACATCGGCGGCACGACGTTCGGCGATGTCTTCGCTGAGCTGCAGGCGCCGTGCGAGGGCCTGAACCAGCAGCGCTGCTGCGAAGCACAGGGCACCGAGGGAGCCGGCCTGTACGAAATGATTGGAAGCAGAGGGCTTGTGATAGCTGATGTAGAAGGTCAGATAAATGATGCCGATGGCTGAGAGCGCGGCAATCAGCAGCCCGGTTCGCTTGCGCAGCAGCACGTTGCTGATCGCCACGGAGGCAATGATCAAATTGCCAATCCCGCTCGGTGCACCGCCCCCGGCGTAGAACAGCGCCGCCAGCATCAGCGTGTCGGCCATGGCCAGGGAGAACAGTTGACCCTGGCGGCTTGGGCGTTCGAGCAGCACCACCACGAGGATATTGAACACCAGATACAGCCAGCAGCCGATCCGGAACAGCTCGATATCGGCCAGCTCCAGCAACTCGGCGTCCAGGCTGCTGGAAATCAGCAGCACCAGCAGGACGCCGATGCTCAGACGGTACAGGTGATACAGCCGCAGGATGCGTTGGGCCTGAGGCGTGGTCAGCGACAGGCTGTCAGCGGTCACGTGTGGCGGGGCCCTGCAAACGGTGTGCTTCGGTGCAATACCATTGCTGGCTCTGGCTCAGCGCGCGATCGCGCGGGACATGCACGCCACATTGCGCGCACCGCACCATGGGCGCAGCGTCGAGTTCCGGCGTTGAGGGTTTCGGGCGTGGGGCAGGGCCTTTCACCAGGCGTTTGAAAAACCAGATGGCCGCCACGATCAGGGCGATCCACATAATCAAGCGAATCATGTCTGTCAGCTTATGAAGTGAAGAGCGCGCAGTGTAGCCAAGCGGCTGTCGGGCGCACAGTCATCTCCATCGCCGAATGCTGTCGGAAAACGGTCGGGCATTAAAAAAGGCCCCGAAGGGCCTCTTTTAGCTGACGTTTGGCAGGGACTGAATCAGTCAAAAAGGCCAAAGGTCATGTAGCTGAAGATCGAGCGGCTTTTCGGCGTGCCGTCGTCGTCATCGTTTTTCTTCTCTTCGTCAGCCGACTGGTTCTCAGGCAGCAGGTCGGCAGGGATGGCTTCCTTGGCGTCCTGGTACTGCTTGATCACGTCCTGGTTGGCGCGGGTTTGCCCTGGCGGCAGCGGCGGACGGCTTTCGATCAGGCCCAGCGTCGCCTTGGACAGCCACGAGCGGTTGTCGGCCTCGGCCGTGCGCGCTTCGAACTTGCCGTCTACCAGCTGCGGGTGATCCGGGTAGTTGGTTTTCAGGACTTGCAGGCTGGTGTCAGCCAGATCGTCCAGGTGCAGACGCTGATAAGCCTCAACCATGACCGCCAGGCCGTCACCGACCGATGGGGTTTCCTGGAAGTTTTCGACTACGTAGCGACCGCGGTTGGCCGCTGCCACGTAGGCCTGACGGGTCAGATAGTAGTCGGCAACGTGGATCTCGTAGGCCGCCAACAGGTTGCGCAGATAGATCATGCGCTGCTTGGCGTCGGGTGCGTAGCGGCTGTTCGGGTAGCGGCTGGTCAGCTGGGCGAACTCGTTATACGAATCGCGAGCAGCGCCCGGGTCACGCTTGGTCTGATCCAGCGGCAGGAAGCGGGCGATGATGCCGACGTCCTGGTCGAACGAGGTCAGGCCCTTGAGGTAATAGGCGTAATCGACGTTCGGGTGTTGCGGGTGCAGACGAATGAAACGCTCGGCGGCCGACTTGGCAGCTTCCGGCTCGCCATTCTTGTAGTTGGCGTAGATCAGCTCGAGTTGCGCCTGGTCAGCGTAGCGACCGAACGGATAACGCGACTCCAGCGCCTTGAGCTTCTCGGTGGCGCTGTTATAGCTATTGTTGTCCAGATCGGCCTGCGCCTGCTGGTACAGCTCGACTTCACTGAGGTTTTCGTCGATGACTTCTTTCTTCGAAGAACAGGCAACAGTAAGTCCGAGGATGGCTATCAGCAGCAGGTGTTTCACTTGCATGGCGGCTTGCGTCCCTATAACGGCCTGCTGTCTTGCGCAGGACCGTCCTGTTATGATGGGCGCCCCGTGGAACCCCCGGGACAAAAGACGCCGTATTTAACCACAAGCGCACAGCCGAAACCAAAGGCCAGTGCCACCTCCTAGTTTGAGCATGTCTGAGATCATAGAACTCCGCGCAGAGGTGCCGTCCGAATTGGGCGGTCAACGCCTCGACCAAGTCGCCGCCCAACTATTCGCAGAGCACTCGCGCTCGCGCCTTTCCGCCTGGATCAAAGACGGTCGCCTGACAGTGGACGGTGGCGTTTTGCGCCCGCGTGACATCGTGCATGGTGGCGCCGTTTTGCTCCTCAAAGCCGAGCAGGAAGCCCAGGGCGAGTGGATCGCGCAGGACATCGAGCTCGATATCGTCTACGAAGACGACCAGATCCTGGTCATCAACAAGCCTTCCGGCCTGGTTGTACATCCGGCAGCCGGTCACGCCGATGGCACCCTGCTCAACGCCTTGCTGCACCACGTGCCGGACATCATCAATGTCCCGCGTGCCGGCATCGTGCACCGCCTGGACAAGGACACCACCGGTCTGATGGTCGTCGCCAAGACCATTCAGGCCCAGACCCAACTGGTCACTCAACTGCAGAACCGCAGCGTCAGCCGCATCTATGAGTGCATCGTTATCGGGGTGGTGACTGCCGGCGGCAAGATCAACGCACCGATCGGTCGTCATGGTCAGCAGCGACAGCGCATGGCAGTCATGGAAGGCGGCAAGCCAGCGGTCAGCCATTACCGGGTTCTGGAGCGTTTTCGTTCCCACACCCATGTGCGGGTCAAGCTGGAAACCGGGCGTACTCACCAGATTCGTGTGCACATGGCCCACATCAACTTCCCCCTGGTAGGCGATCCCGCTTACGGCGGCCGTTTCCGAATCCCGCCTGCGGCCAACGTCAACATGGTCGAATCGTTGAAACATTTCCCGCGTCAGGCGCTGCATGCGCGTTTCCTTGAACTGGATCATCCGACGACCGGTAAGCGCATGAGCTGGGAATCGCTGTTGCCGGACGACTTTGTCTGGCTGCTGACCCTGCTCAAGCAAGACCGCGAAGCCTTCATCGGATGACTGAGGGCGTGACGGACTGGCTGATTCCCGACTGGCCTGCGCCACTGGGTATCAAAGCCTGGGTCACGACGCGGTCGGGCGGTGTCAGTGTGGCGCCGTTCGACAGCTTCAATCTGGGCGACCACGTTGACGACGATCCAGCGGCCGTAGCGCATAACCGTTCATCACTGACCTCGCGCCTGCGCAGTCAGCCTGCATGGCTGAAGCAGGTTCATGGCACTGACGTCGTCGAGGCCACGCCCGCAGAAGTGCTTGAGGCTGATGCCAGCTGGAGTCAGACCCCGGGCGTGGCCTGCACCATCATGACGGCCGATTGCCTGCCCGCACTGTTCTGCAATAAAACGGGCACTCAGGTTGCCGCTGCCCATGCGGGCTGGCGCGGTCTGGCGGCGGGTGTGCTTGAGGCGACGGTGGACAGTTTTGCCGATGCGCCCTCCGACATCCTTGTCTGGCTCGGCCCTGCCATTGGGCCCCAGGCATTTGAAGTGGGTACCGAGGTGCGCGAGGCCTTCATGGCTTCGCACCTAGAGACAGCCGATGCATTCGTGCCAGGCGCCAACGACGGCAAATTCATGGCTGACATTTACCAATTGGCGCGTCTGCGTCTCGCCGCTCACGGCGTCACAGCGGTGTATGGCGGCGGTCTCTCGACCTACGACGATGAGCGATTCTTCTCTTATCGCCGTGGCGCGCGCACCGGACGGTTCGCGTCTCTCATCTGGATCGAAGCCCGGTAGCCTTCGCTGCGCTTCTGCACTAATTCCTCGCCAATTCCCTCCTTCAAGCTAATGTTGATCCACGTCAACCCGTCAGCGCTTGAATCCTGCCTAATCGACCGCATCTAAAGAACCATCTGGCAGGTTTTCTTTATTAGGTGTGTTCATTGCTCCGGCCTGCCCATATAGGAAGGTGACGAATGCGTATTGACCGTTTAACCAGCAAATTACAGCTCGCTTTATCAGATTCCCAATCACTGGCGGTGGGCCTTGACCACCCGGCCATTGAGCCCGCGCACTTGATGCAGGCATTGCTTGAGCAGCAGGGCGGTTCGATCAAGCCTTTGCTGCTGCAAGTGGGCTTTGACGTCAACAGCCTGCGCACTGCGTTGAGCAAAGAGCTCGATCAACTGCCGAAGATCCAGAACCCGACTGGCGACGTGAACATGTCCCAGGACCTGGCGCGCCTGTTGAACCAGGCTGATCGACTGGCTCAGCAAAAAGGCGATCAGTTCATTTCCAGTGAGTTGGTGTTGCTCGCCGCCATGGACGAGAACAGCAAACTCGGCAAGCTGCTGCTCGGTCAGGGCGTCAGCAAGAAAGCTCTGGAAAACGCCATCAGCAACCTGCGTGGCGGCGATGCTGTCAACGACCCAAACGCGGAAGAATCCCGTCAGGCGCTGGACAAGTACACCGTTGACCTGACCAAGCGCGCCGAGGAAGGCAAGCTCGACCCGGTGATCGGCCGCGACGACGAGATCCGTCGGACCATCCAGGTGCTGCAACGCCGGACCAAGAACAATCCGGTGCTGATCGGTGAACCTGGCGTGGGTAAAACCGCCATCGCCGAAGGCCTTGCCCAGCGCATCATCAACGGTGAAGTGCCAGACGGCCTTCGCGGAAAGCGTCTGCTGTCGCTGGACATGGGTGCGCTGATCGCAGGTGCCAAGTTCCGTGGCGAGTTCGAAGAGCGCCTGAAAGGGCTGCTCAATGAACTGTCCAAGCAGGAAGGGCAGATCATTCTGTTCATCGACGAGCTGCACACCATGGTCGGTGCCGGCAAAGCCGAGGGCTCGATGGACGCCGGCAACATGCTCAAGCCGGCGCTGGCCCGTGGTGAGCTGCATTGCGTGGGCGCCACGACGCTCAACGAGTACCGCCAATATATAGAGAAGGACGCCGCTCTCGAGCGTCGCTTCCAGAAAGTGCTGGTGGACGAGCCGAGCGAGGAAGACACCATCGCCATCCTGCGCGGCTTGAAAGAGCGCTATGAAGTTCACCACAAGGTGGCGATCACCGACGGCGCGATCATCGCGGCTGCCAAGCTCAGCCATCGCTACATCACCGATCGGCAACTGCCGGACAAAGCCATCGACTTGATCGACGAAGCGGCCAGCCGCATTCGTATGGAGATCGACTCCAAGCCGGAAGTGCTCGACCGCCTTGAGCGTCGCCTGATCCAGCTGAAAGTAGAGGCCCAGGCGCTGAAGAAGGAAGACGACGAGGCCGCGATCAAGCGCCTGGAAAAACTTCAGGAGGAGATTCAGCGCCTTGAGCGGGAGTACGCCGACCTCGAAGAAATCTGGACCTCCGAAAAAGCCGAGGTCACCGGTTCCGCGCAGATTCAGCAAAAGATCGAGCAGTCCCGTCAGGAACTGGAAGCGGCACGGCGTAAGGGCGACCTGAACCGCATGGCCGAATTGCAGTACGGCGTGATTCCCGACCTGGAACGCAGCCTGCAGATGGTCGACCAGCACGGCAAGCCGGAAAACCAGTTGCTGCGCAGCAAGGTGACCGAGGAAGAGATTGCTGAAGTCGTGTCCAAGTGGACCGGTATTCCGGTGTCGAAGATGCTCGAAGGCGAGCGCGACAAGCTGCTGAAAATGGAAGAGCTGTTGCACCAGCGCGTGATCGGCCAGAACGAAGCGGTTGTCGCGGTGGCCAACGCTGTTAGACGGTCGCGTGCCGGGCTGTCGGATCCGAACCGTCCGAGCGGCTCGTTCATGTTCCTCGGCCCAACCGGTGTGGGTAAGACCGAGCTGTGCAAGGCGCTGGCGGAATTCCTGTTCGACACCGAAGAGGCAATGGTGCGGATCGACATGTCCGAGTTTATGGAGAAACATTCCGTGGCGCGGCTGATCGGCGCGCCACCTGGCTATGTCGGTTACGAAGAGGGTGGCTATCTGACCGAAGCGGTGCGCCGCAAGCCTTACTCGGTCATCCTGCTGGACGAAGTCGAGAAAGCTCACCCGGACGTGTTTAACGTCTTGCTGCAAGTGCTCGAAGACGGCCGTCTGACCGACAGTCACGGGCGCACGGTGGATTTCCGTAATACCGTGATCGTCATGACCTCCAACCTGGGCTCGGCTCGCATCCAGGAGCTGGTCGGCGATCGTGAAGGGCAGCGCGCTGCAGTCATGGATGCGCTCACCACGCACTTCCGTCCGGAGTTCATCAACCGGGTGGACGAAGTGGTGATCTTCGAGCCGCTGGCCCGCGATCAGATCGCAGGCATCACCGAGATCCAGCTGGGTCGTTTGCGCCAGCGTCTGGCGGAGCGCGATCTGCGCCTGGAGCTGTCCACCGAGGCGATGGACAAGCTGATCGCCGTCGGCTACGACCCTGTCTACGGCGCGCGGCCGCTTAAACGAGCGATCCAGCGCTGGATCGAAAACCCGCTGGCTCAGTTGATCCTGTCGGGTGGCTTCATGCCTGGCACCAGCATCAGGGGTACGGTGCAGGACGACGAGATCGTCTTCGGCTGATCCGCACCTCTA
Source organism: Pseudomonas sp. GL_135 (assembly GCF_057834665.1). Lineage (NCBI taxonomy): Bacteria > Pseudomonadati > Pseudomonadota > Gammaproteobacteria > Pseudomonadales > Pseudomonadaceae > Pseudomonas > Pseudomonas sp. GL_135. The sequence goes on along the minus strand of NZ_CM174408.1, from coordinate 4,821,036 downwards.
TATAGAGGCGCAAAAGGGCTCTCCAGGCGGGAGCCCTTTTTTATGCGCGGTGATTTATTCACTGAACAGCAGGATTTTCGGGGGCTAAAGGGCGATCCGCAAAAAATTCGCAAATCATTGTCTTGAAAGCAATTTAGAGGGTTGACAGGTGTTTCTGGAAATGTAGAATAGCGCGCCTCAGAGACGTGAACGCAGCGATGCAAACAAGTCGAAGAGGCTGAAAATGCGGTGGGTTCAGTAAGGTAAATGCCGGATTCATCCGGTGAAGATTTACTGAATTTGTTGTGTTGAAGCGCGTCAAACGCTGCATCTGAAATTGATAGATTTGAAAAGATCGTTCCGTGATAGCTCAGTCGGTAGAGCAAATGACTGTTAATCATTGGGTCCCAGGTTCGAGTCCTGGTCACGGAGCCAATTTCAAGAGGTAGTACCGTCGGGGTATAGCGCAGTCCGGTAGCGCGCCTGCTTTGGGAGCAGGATGTCAGGAGTTCGAATCCCCTTACCCCGACCATTATTTGGGTCGTTAGCTCAGTTGGTAGAGCAGTTGGCTTTTAACCAATTGGTCGTAGGTTCGAATCCCACACGACCCACCATTTTTGACCTGGCTTCATCGGGTTGGATCTTAGGGAGTGACGCCATCCGCGTCACCCGCTCTGGAAACACCTTAGGGTGTTTTCATGTTTCACCGGGGTATAGCGCAGTCCGGTAGCGCGCCTGCTTTGGGAGCAGGATGTCAGGAGTTCGAATCCCCTTACCCCGACCATTTTCGCCCCAGCTGTATCCGGGCAGAAAATACCGCTTAAGCGCCACTCGCGCTGAAGCTACAAAAAAGCGTCCTTCGGGACGCTTTTTTCGTTTCTGGTATTCATTGAGCCTTGGGCGGGTTAGCCCAGTAAGTCTCGATCTGATTTTTCAGGTCATCAGGGATCGGTGCGAAGTCCAGCGAGCGTGCGTGTTCTTGCCCGCTCTCCAGCGTCCAGCGGAAGAAATCCTGAACAGTCTTCTGCCGGTCAGCGTCTTTGGGTTGCTTGAACATCACGATGAACGTCGCTGCAGTGATCGGGTAAGCGTTTTCCCCCGGCGCGTCGAGCATCGACAGGTCAAAATCCTTCGCGTTCTTCCAGTCAGCCGTCGCGGCCGCAGCCTGAAAGCTTTCGGTGCTCGGCGTCACGAAGGTGCCGGCAGCGTTCTGCAACAGCCCATAATTCAACTTCTGCTGTTTGACGTAGGCGTACTCGACGTAGCCGATCGAGTTCGGCACCTGTTTGACGTACGTCGCTACGCCTTCGCTGCCTTTGCTGCCCATGCCCACCGGCCACTTCACCGAAGACCCCGCGCCGAGCTGACTCCTCCATTGCGGGCTGACCTTCGCCAGGTAACTCACCCAATTAAACGTGGTGCCGGAATCATCCGAGCGATACGCCACGCTGATTTTCGCGTCCGGCAATTTCACGCCCGGGTTCAGGGCGGCGAGGGCCGGGTCATTCCATTTGTTGATTTTGCCGAGATAGATGTCAGCCAGCACCGGGCCTGTGAATTTCAGCGTGCCCGGTTTGACCGAGGCGACGTTGATGACCGGGACGATGCCGCCGATCACCGAAGGAAACTGCTGCAGGCCAAAGGATTCCAGGTCTGCCGAACTCATCGGCCGGTCAGTCGCGCCGAAATCCACGGCGCCTTCCTTGATCAGTGCAATGCCTGCGCCGGAGCCTATGTACTGATAATTGACCTTGATCTGAGTCTTCTGGTTGTAGTCGGTGGCCCACTTGTACAGCACCGGATAGATAAACGTGGAGCCGGCGCCGGTAACTTCGGACGCTGCGCCTGCCGTGGCGGCCATGGATAGATTAAGCGCGATGCCAAGGCCTGCGGCCAGCATCATACGGGAGAGCTGCAACATGGATGACTTCCTGTGATCGAGCGACATCGGGGTGAGATGCGTTGATGGGATCACAGCAAACAGCACGTTTTTATGACAAGGCATGACGGATTTCTTCACCGGCAGCCGGATCATTCGCGACGCCCAGGTCGTTTATTTACGCGGCGCTCCGGTGCGGATTCATGACGCCGGGTATAGACTTCGGGCAGTCTCTCCAGGATCGGCCGTTTATGAAGTCGCCAACTCCTTTACTCGAGCAACAGCGACTTGAAGCGCTGCACCTTCTCGAAGTACTCGACACGCCACCCGAGGTCGCGCTGGACCGGATCACTCGCCTGGTGGCGCAGGTGCTGAACGTGCCGATCGCCCTGATATCGCTGGTGGATCAGGACCGTCAGTGGTTCAAGTCCCGAGTGGGGCTTGAAGCGGTGGAACTGCCGCGGGAGGTCGCGTTTTGCGCGCATGCCATCCTTGAAGCCGCCGAGCTCGTAGTGCCCGATGCCCTCGAAGACGCGCGGTTTTGCGACAACCAACTGGTCACCGGCGATCCCCATGTCCGCTTTTATGCCGGGGTACCCATCCGCACCAGCCAGGGCTTCGCCGTGGGCACGCTTTGCGCCATTGACGCGCGGCCCAGAATCATCACCCCGGACGAGTTGTCCATCCTCCACGACCTGGCCGAGATCGTCAGCCGCGAGATGCAACTGCGGGAAAATCTGATGCTGACGCGGATTCAGAAGAATCGCTCCGAGGCCTTGTTCGAAGCCAGTGAGGCGGGTTATCGCTCCATGTTCGAGCTGGCCTCGGTAGGCATTGCGCTGGTGGCGCCCGACGGTGGCTGGATCAGCGTCAATGCTGCGCTGTGCGATGTCCTTGGCTACGCGCCCGATGAGCTTCAGCACCTGACATTCCAGGACATCACTCATCCCGACGATCTGGGCAGTGATCTTGAGATGCTGCATCAGTTGAGTGTCGGTGAAATCAACAGCTATCAGATGGAAAAGCGTTACCTGCGCAAAAACGGTAGCGCGGTCTGGGTCAATCTGAGCGTCACGAAAAAGCTGTCCGAAGCAGGAGAGCTGGAATATTTCATTTCAATCATCCAGAACATTCAAGCGCGCAAGGAGCTTGAGCAGGAGGCCCGGCATGATTCTCTGACCGGCCTGCACAACCGCCGCGCGCTGGACTCGCTGTTGCCCATCGCTCAGGCGCGGGCGGATCGCTCCAGGTTGCAGATGGCGTTGATGTTCATCGATCTGGATGGGTTCAAAGTCATCAACGACAGTTACGGACACGATGCCGGTGACGATCTGCTGCGCGCTATCGCCACGCGTTTGCAGAGCTGCATCCGCAGGACTGACAGCCTGGTTCGACTGGCCGGTGATGAGTTCATCGTGATTCTGGAGGGCATCACGCCGGGGGTGGAAGAAGCCCGTGAAGTGGCTCAGAAACTCCTCACGGCGATTGCTCAGCCCCTCACGATCAAGGGCGATGTCATTCGCAGCAACGCCAGCATCGGCTTCTCCATGTATGAACCCGGCTCGGGCAAGGCCCCTGACGAACTCATGCGCGAAGCCGACCGCTGGATGTACAGGGCCAAGCATCTGGGCAAAGGGCGGGTGATGCCGTAACGGGCGCGCATTCTCGCGCCCGCACGGTGAGGCAGGTGTCTGGAATGGGGGAGGGATGAGGCCCGCCGCATTGGCGCAGCGGGCCTGCAGGACTCAGCCTTAGTGCAGCTTCATGCGTGGCTCGGTGCCGCGACCGATTCGGCTGCCCAGCATGAGCATCAGCGTGCGGAACATGCCGTACAGCGCCATCTGGTGCATGCGGTACAGCGAGACGTAGAACATCCGCGCCAGCCAGCCTTCTAGCATGACGCTGCCGGTCAGGTTGCCCATCAGATTGCCGACCGCCGAGAACTTCGACAGCGAAATCAGCGAGCCATAATCCTGGTAGCGATACTCCGGCAGCGTGCCGCCCTCGATGCGCAGCTTCAGCGACTTCACCAGCAACGATGCCTGCTGATGCGCCGCTTGCGCACGGGGCGGCACGTTACGGTCCGTGCCTTTTTGCGGGCACGCCGCGCAGTCACCGAAAGCGAAGATGTTGTCGTCGCGGGTCGTCTGCAGCGTCGGACGCACCTGTAGCTGGTTGATGCGATTGGTCTCAAGACCGGCGATGCCCTCCAGAAACGCCGGAGCGCGGATGCCTGCCGCCCAGACCTTCAGCGTCGCAGGAATCATCTGACCGGTCGCAGTCACCAGGCCTTCGGCTGTTACTTCACTGACCGCCGAATTGGTCAGCACCGTGACGCCCAATTTCTCCAGCGTTTTGTGCACCGGGCCGCCAATACGTTCCGGCAGTGCCGGCAGGACGCGCGGCCCGGCCTCGATCACCGTGATGCGCAGGTTTTCCGGTTTGATCTGGCCCAGTCCGTAAGCCGCCAGCTCATGGGCCGCGTTGTGCAGCTCTGCGGCCAGCTCGACACCGGTCGCACCGGCACCGACGATGGCGACGTTGATCTCTTCGGCCACATCCGTTTGGCTCGCGTGGGCGCGCAGGTAGCGATTGAGCAATTGTTGATGAAAGCGCTCGGCTTGCTTGCGGGTGTCGAGGAACAGGCAGTGCTCCGCGGCACCTTTGGTGCCGAAGTCGTTGGTCGTGCTGCCGACGGAAATCACTAGGGAGTCGTAATCCAGGCTGCGCGCCGGGACCAGCTCCTTGCCGTTTTCGTCGAGGGTCTCGGCCAAGTGGATCTGCTTGTTCTCCCGATCCAGCCCGGTCATGCGGCCCATCTGAAACTGAAAGTGGTTCCACTTGGCTTGCGCCACGTAGTTCAGCTCGTCCTCGTAAGAGTTGAGCGAGCCGGCGGCCACTTCGTGCAGCAGCGGTTTCCAGATGTGGGTCAGGTTGGCGTCGACCAGCGTGACGCTGGCGGTGCCTTTCTTGCCCAGGGTTTTACCCAGACGGGTAGCCAGCTCCAGACCGCCAGCGCCTCCGCCGACAATCACAATACGATGGGTCATGGGGATATCTCATAAGGCTTAAGGAATTCTGTGTCAGCGCAATCCGCGCGAGCGCAAGGCAGCTCATAGCGTCAAATCGCTCAGTAAACGGCTCAAATGGCCCGGTCCGAGCACCATTACAAGGAGCAGCCAACGCCAAAAGGGTCGGCGCTCGACTTGGGCGGGGAGCTCGAATGTACGCTTCGACACGCGCGGTGTCGGCAGGTTTCAGGGGGCTGATCATTTGAGGCTCTTTATCACTATTGATCCGGATCAGGAGACCGCGCTGTTGGCTGGGTTAAAGTCCTGGACGCTCGGTTCGATCGGCTCGATACACAAAACGTCGTCCAGACGCACGATGCCGCTTTGTATCACCCGCGCGGTGATTCCGCCATGGCCACGGACGGCCTGAAAAATGCCGTGGCCCAGGCGCTGCTCAAGGCGTGCGCAGGGTTGGCACCAGCCCGTTGTTTCAAAGATCGCCTGACCGATGCGGAAGCGTCGGTTCTTCAGGCTGAACAGGTTAATGCCGCTGATCACGATGTTGCGTCGCAAATCCTGAGGCAACACCGGGTTGTCCTCGGCCCTCCCCATCAGCGAGCTGACCACAGCGAAATGCTCCCACTGGATCAGGGTTACCTGTCGAGCGTTACGCGGGCCCGGGCGGGCGTGATCGCCGGTCAGGCCTGCTTCGCGGCGCGCTTCCACGGCTTCCAGTTCAACCATCTCGCCACGGGATTCCGGGCGCACGCCGATCCAGCGCACGCGTCCACGCTGGGGTACATCGGCGATCAATTCCTGCAACGGACTCATAAACTGATTCCCACATCAAACACCACGCTGCGGCCCAGATTGGTCCGCAGGAAATCCGGGGCATCCGGATGGGCGAACAATACCCGGGCGAAGGTCGGCCCGACCAGCGAGAGTGATCGCCAGCCTTGGCGCAAATATTCGGTGGGCGGCGGAAAGTGGCTGTTCAGGTCGAGCACCTCGCGCTTGAGGCTGGCGAAGGCAATGATGTCCAGCTCGCCCAAATCCAGGCCGCGCTCTGTGTAGTTGTGGGCCTTTTTGCGCAGGGTTGGCGCCAGACGCCGGAGCAATTCGGCAGCGGGAATGCGCTTGGGTTTGGCTTCCCGGCGCACCAGTTGGCTGAGGGAAAACGCGCTGCGCCGACGTTGCAGTTCTTCGCGCCACTCATCGTTGAGCCGACGACCTTCATCCAGAACAAAGAACACTTCAAAACACGCATCGCGAAACAGCACGTCCGGCGGCTCTTGCCCGGCAGGCAGGAAGTCGTCGGTGCGATGGGGAATGTTCAGGCCCTGCAGCAACCGTTCGCACACCCAACGCTCGCGCTCCCACTTGCGCGCATTGGACAGAAACGCATTGGCTTGCTCGGCCTGGATCGTCAAAAGACGCAGATAATCGGAGTCATCCATGGCGCCAAGCTTAACGCTCCGGAGGCGAGAAGAAACATAGGGGCCGAGATAAAGTTGGCCGGGGAGGCGCTGATCCATTTAAGGAGCTGCCCGGTGCATGAGCAGGGTCTGGCAGGCTACAAATCCCGCTGCTTCCTGAACTGCCCCGGCGGCATGCCGTGGGCGTGGCGGAAACGCCGCGAGAAATACGCCTCGTCGGCGAAACCACATAACCGCGCCACTTCCCCCACCGGCTTGCTGCCGTTAAGCAGCAGCGTGCGCGCCAGGTGCATGCGCCGTTCCAGCACCAGCTCGCTGAAGGTCTTGCCGACTTCCTTGCGCAGCCAATGGGTCAGGTAGTTGGGCGACAGAAACGCGGCCGAGGCGGCTTTTTTCAGGCTCAGGTCCGGGTCGTCGAGGTTCTTGCGCACGTACTCCGACATCCGCGCCAGCGCGTCGCGGCGGCTGCGCTCGGCGGCATTGTCGTCGGCCAGCAGCTTGATCGGCTCAGCGTACAACTGGCAGACCGTGCCGATCAGTTGCAGCAGGCACCCTTTGAGAATCTCCCGCGAGCCAAACTGCCGGTTCGCGTCCAGCTCACGCATGCGGCCCAGCAAATGCTTGATCTCGGCAAAATCAGCGGCGTCCAGCGTGAAATCCAGGTGCTCCTGAAAACGAAACGGCGACAGCTCCGGGGCGAGGGCGATCGCCACGTCTTCGAGGTCCAGCGGGTCGCATTGCAACTGGGGCAGGAGGAAAGTCTGAGCGAAATTGATCAGCAGGAAATTGCCTTCCGGTGGATGCGGAATGAGGTGCAATTTATGCGGGAGGATGAACGCCAGTGTGTTGCGCGGGAAGGGCCGTACCACACCGCCGATGTGCTGCACGGTGTCGCCGCCGAGGTTGATCTGAATCTGAAAATACTCGTGGCGATGAGGCGCGGTTTCTGCCTTGCCCTCGGTCTTGCCGCGGATGTAAAAATCCGGCCGCTCACTGCGCTGCTGCATGCCGTAGGTGGGGACGCGATTGATGGAATCCATCGAGTGCTCCTCGTCTTGTGTTTCTTATTGTCGGTCGTCGTATGACTAAATCCAAACATTTGCTTACGGAGGAGGCGAGTCAATTTGTCCAAGAATCTTTTTACTGCTCGCCTTCAGCGGACTGCTCTAGCGCAGGCGTTTGCGTGCGCATTCGATCGCTCGGTGCTGTTTTAACACGCGGGCAGTTTTTTGGACAATTCATTACAAGCGGCTGTTGAAATCCAAAAACGTTCTAAGCGTCGGCTTGTTTAAAACCGGTCGTACGATAAGTTGGAGGCGCGCTTCATCACTCGATACCAATAAAAACAATGAGGAATTCTCATGTCGAGCAACCCTGATATTCAGGCGATGGATGCTGTCGTGGCCGCCCCAGTCACCGCCGCTCCCGCCCGCCCGATGACCCACCGCCGCTGGTTCATGCTGTCGCTGCTGCTGATCGCCACGATCATCAACTACGTCGACCGCGTGAACATCTCCATCGCTGCACCTTTCATGGCCAAAGACCTCGGTCTGGACAAGGTCGAGATGGGCCTGATCTTCTCCGCCTTCGCCTGGACATACGCCTTCGCCCTGGTGCCCGCCGGTTTCATCGCCGACCGGTTCGGTTCGCGCTTCACCTACGGTGCTTCACTTATCTCGTGGTCCGCGGTAACGGTATGCCAGGGCATGGCAGGCGGTTTCGCTTCGTTGTTCGGCTTGCGTCTGGCCATCGGCGCAATGGAAGCACCGGCCTTTCCGGCCAACAGCCGCGCAGTCACGGTCTGGTTTCCTGCGCGGGAACGCGGCATGGCCAGCAGCATCTACGTGTGCGGGCAGTATCTGGGCACGGCGCTGTTCACCGGTTTGTTGCTGTGGCTCGCCACGACCTATGACTGGCGCCACGTGTTTTACAGCACCGGCATCATCGGCATCGTCTTCGGGGTTGCCTGGCTGTACCTGTATCGCGACCCGATGAACTGCAAGAAAGTCAGCAAGGAAGAACTGGCTTACATCGAAGACGGCGGCGGCCTGGTCAAAAGCAGTCAGGAACGAAACAAATTCAAATGGGCGCAAATTGCCGAGCTACTGAAATACCGTCAGGTCTGGGCCATCTGCCTGGGCAAGTTCGCCAGCACCTCGGCGCTGTACTTTTTCCTGACTTGGTTCCCGACCTACCTGATTGAAGAGCGGCACCTGACCATGGTCAAAGTCGGCATCTTCGCAGTGCTGCCGTTCATTGGCGCCACGGTCGGCGTGCTGCTGGCAGGCTTCATCGCCGACTGGATGATCCGCCGCGGTTATTCGCTGTCCTTCTCCCGCAAGCTGCCACTGGTGGTGGGTTCGGCGCTCGGCATGTCGATCATGCTGGTCAACTTCACCGACTCCAATGAAGTCTGCATCGCGCTCCTCACAATCGCCTTTTTCGCACAGGGCATCGCGTCATCGTCTTGGGCAGCCGTGTCGGAAATCGCCCCCAAGGAACTGATCGGCCTGACCGGGGGCATCACCAGTCTGGCGGCCAACATTGGCGGCATCGTCACGCCGATTGTTATCGGGCAGATCCTGCATGTCACCGGCAACTTCGCGTGGGCGTTCTGGTTCATCGGCGGGGTCGCGTGTATCGGCACGCTCTCTTATTCACTGTTGCTGGGCCGCATTTATCGCATCGAGCTAAAGGCCCGGTAACCGCTCAAGAATGTGTGTGTGAACTTATGCCGTATTGGGCAGAGGCGTATGCAAATACGCCTTTTTTAATGCCCGCGGTATTGAGTTTTTTAGTCCAGCGCAAACACGGTTTTGTCCAACTTTCCCGTCGGTTGATCCCGTAGTCTGAACTGCATCTGGCGGGATTGAGCGTCTTTTGGTGATAAGGAATTTCATGAGCAACTTTGTATTCGAACCGCCCCGAGTCAGCAGCCTGCCGGTGCATGGCAGCGATGCACGGTTCCCCGTTGGCCGGGTGTTTTGCCTGGGCCGCAATTACCTGTGGGGCGATGCTGCCACCGCTGAGCGCGAGGTCCCGGCGTTCTTCATGAAACCGGCGACATCGGTGGTGGACGCAGTGGGCGAGGTCGCGTTTCCGACCCAGACCGACCAGTTTTGCCACGAGATCGAACTGGTCGTTGCCATCGGCAAGGACGGTTTCGAGATAGACGCCGAACATGCGCTGGACCACGTCTGGGGATACGCCGCCGGGCTCGACCTGACCCGTCGCGATCTGCAAATGGCGGCCAAGGCGGTGGGCAATCCATGGGAGCCGGCGAAGGCGTTCGACGGCTCGGCGCCGATCACGCCCATCCGCCCGGCAGGCCGTGACGGCCATGCGCAACAAGGCGCTATCTGGCTGAGCGTCAACGGCGTCGAGCGTCAGCGTTCCGACCTTGAGGGCCAGATCTGGTCGGTGAGCGAAGTCATCAGCCAGCTATCCCATTCCGTCACATTGCGCGCCGGCGACCTGATCATGACCGGCACGCCGCCCGGCGTTGCCGCGCTCGAAGCGGGCGACGTGATCAATGGCGGCATCGACGGCGTCGGCGAATTTGAAGTGAGGGTGGGTGAGCGCCGCTGAGCAAATCATCCAGAACAGCCGCATTTTTGATGAGCAACAAGGAGAACAATAATGACTGATCAATCCGTTTCGAAAATTGCCCTGGTCACCGGCGCGGGCAGTGGCATCGGCCGCTCCGTCGCGTTAGGCCTGCTGGAAGATGGATTCAAAGTAGTGGTGACCGGGCGCCGTATCGAGCCGCTTGAAGAGCTGGTGGCGCAGGCCCGCGAGCAGGGCGGGGAAGCGTTGGCGGTGTCGTGCGACGTGCGTGATCCGGCGAGTGTTGACCACCTGTTCGCCACCATCGAGGAGGTGTATGGCCGCCTCGATCTGGTGTTCAACAACGCCGGCGTCAACGCCCCTGCTGTGCCGATGGACGAGCTGCCCATCGAGAAGTGGCTGAGCGTGATCGACACCAACGTGACGGGCGTTTTCCTGTGCAGCCGCGGTGCGTTTGGCCTGATGCGCAAACAGTCGCCCCAGGGTGGCCGGATCATCAACAACGGTTCGATCTCCGCCCACGTGCCACGGCCGTTCACCGCGCCCTACACCGCCAGCAAGCACGCAGTGTTGGGCTTGACCAAGAGCCTGGCGCTGGACGGTCGCGAGTTCAACATCGCCTGCAGCCAGATCGACATCGGCAACGCGCTGACCGAGCTGTCGGTGCGCATGACCAAAGGCGTGCGTCAGGCCAATGGCTCGACAGCGGTCGAGCCGATGATCGACGTCAAGCACATCGCCGACGCCGTGCGTTACATCGCTGCACTGCCGCTGTCGGCCAACGTGCTGAACATGACCGTCATGGCCACCAACATGCCCTTCGTGGGCCGTGGTTGATCCGTCCGAATTCGAGATAAGCGAGATACCGATGAAACCTGAAATCCTCCAGCTGAGCCCGATCCTGATCCCTGACATCAACGCGCGGCTGAACGAGCGCTACACCGTTCGCCCGTATTTCCAGCAGGCCGACAAGGCTGCTTACCTGCGCGAGCACGGCGCCAATATCCGCGGCGTGGTCACCGGCGGCCACACCGGTATCACCCGTGAAGTGATGGAGCAGTTGCCGAAGGTCGAAATCATCGCGGTCAACGGCGTTGGTACCGACGCGATTGATCTGGCCTACGCGCGGGACCGTGGCATTCGCGTCTCGGCGACCATCGGCGCGCTGACCGAAGACGTTGCCGACCTTGCCATCGGTCTGCTGATTTCAGTCTGTCGCGGGTTGTGCACGGGCGACCGATATGTACGCTCCGGCGCATGGACCAAGACCGCGACGCCGCTGGTGCCGCTGCCACTGGCGCGTCAATTCAGCGGCATGCGCATCGGCATCGTCGGCATGGGCCGGGTAGGGCGGGCCGTCGCCACGCGTGCTGCTGCGTTCGGCTGCCCGATCAGCTACACCGACCTCAACGCCATGGGCGACGTGCCTTACACCTTCGTCAGCGGTCTGGTCGAACTGGCCGCGCAAAGTGACGCGCTGATCGTGGCGGCAGCCGCCGACAAAGCCAAAGGCATCATCAACGCCAAGGTGCTGGAAGCGCTGGGCGCGCAAGGTTTCTTGATTAACGTGGCGCGCGGCAGTCTGGTCAATGAGCCGGACCTTGTTGCAGCGCTGGAAGCTGGCTCGATTGCGGGCGCGGGGCTCGACGTATTCGCCGATGAGCCCCACGTGCCGGATGCCTTGTTCGCCCTGGAAACCGTGGTCCTGCAACCCCACCGCGCCAGCGCCACCGTGCAAACCCGGACGCGGATGGGCGAGATGGTGTTGGCGAGCCTGGCGGATGGGCTCGCAGGGAAGGTGCCGGTGGGGAGTGTGGTTTGAAGGGCTTGATTGACTGAGCTGAAGCGCTTTGCTTGCAAAGCCGGTATTCCAGCCGCCATAGATGCAGCGGATGTTCCTGCCTCTTCGCGAGCAAGCTCGCTCCCACATGATCGGCGCCGTACCAGGAATCCCGGACTGATCAAGGACCTGTGGGAGTGACCGGGGTGGCTCCCCCCCCGTGCTCACGAAGATGGCCTTCCAGCCGCTGAATTTTTAGCGGATGGTCCTATCTCTTTGCTTGCCCCCACATGATCAGCGCCGTACCAGGAATCCCGGACTGATCAAGGACCTGTGGGACACGCCACGGTTTCGGGCGGTAAAGGCCCTGTGGGAGTGAGCTTGCTCACGAAGACGGTATTCCAGCCGCTGAAGATTTAGCGGATGTACTGGCCTGTGTAACGAGCACGCTCCCCCAACGGCTGCTGTCAAAACGCCCCGGACTCAACCGACAGCTCAGCCACCAGAAAATCAATGAACGCCCGGGTCTTCATCGGCACCCGACGGGATGAGGGGTACACGGCGTTCACCGTAATCGCCGGCGCTTCCCAATCGCACAGCACCGGTACCAGCCGCCCATCCGCCACCGCGCGCTCGATGATGAAATTGGGCAGCAACGCGATGCCCATTCCCGCCACTGCAGCCTGCGCCAGAATGTCACCGTTGTTGGCGTGCAACGGCCCGCTCACCGTCACCCGCTGTGTTTCCTTGCCGTTGCATAACTGCAGGCTCACGCCGCTCTGCAAATAGCCGTAACTCAGGCACTTATGGTGTGCCAAATCCTTGGGGGTCTGCGGCGTGCCTTCGCGAGCCAGATAGTCGGGCGAGGCCACCATGATCCTCGGCGCCGGGGCCAGCGAGCGCGCGATCATCGACGAGTCCGGCAGGCTGGCGATCCGAATCGTCACGTCAAAGCCGCCTTTGACCGGATCCACCTGCTGATCGCTCAGCACAACCTGCAGCTCGACGTTCGGGTGCAACTCGTTGAAGCGCGGAATCAGCGGCCCCAGACGACTCAGTCCAAACGACATCGGCGCATTGACCCGCAACACGCCGCGTATTTCACCCATCCCGGTCCGCGCCCGTTGTTCGGCTTCGTCCAGCGAGGCGATGACATCCCGACACGCGTCGTAGTACTCGGCGCCAGCTTCCGTCAAATGCAGGCTGCGCGTGGTGCGCTGCAACAGCTGCACACCAATGGCTTCTTCCAGCGCCTGAATCTGCTTGCTGATTTTCGAGCGCGGCACGTCCAGTGCGCGGGCCGCTGCGGCAAAGCCATTGGCGCCCACGGTGGCGACAAACGCGCGCATGCATTCGATACGATCCATGACCGTTCCTGATTTGGAAACAATGAGTCCCGATTCTATGGGATTGTTCCTTTGTCGGCCAGCCCGTAAATTCACTCCCAAGCCAGCCAACACGCTTGACCCGCGCAGCGGCTAACCCATAAAGAACTCACTGCTGACCATTTAAGGAATCTACCCATGTCCATTCGCGAACTGCTGAACCCAACCAACGCCGCCCTGATCCTGATCGACCACCAGCCGCAAATGGCTTTTGGCGTCCAATCAATTGATCGTCAGACCCTGAAGAACAACACCGTTGGCCTGGCCAAGGCCGCCAAGATCTTCAACGTGCCGACGATCTACACTTCGGTCGAAACCAAAAGCTTCAGCGGTTTCATCTGGCCTGAACTGCTGGCGGTGTTCCCGGATCAGCAGCCGATCGAGCGCACGTCGATGAACTCGTGGGAAGACAAGAAACTGGTGGAAACGGTCAAAGCGACCGGTCGCAAGAAGCTGATCATCGCTGCGTTGTGGACCGAGGTCTGCCTGAACTTCCCGACGCTGGACGCCTTGGCTGAAGGCTACGAGGTGTACATCGTCACTGACGCTTCCGGCGGCACGACCAAGGAAGCCCACGACATGTCGGTTCAACGGATGATTCAGGCAGGCGCTGTGCCGGTCACCTGGCAGCAGGTTCTGCTCGAATTCCAGCGCGACTGGGCACACAAGGAAACCTACGAAGCGGTGATGGAACTGGTCCTGGAACACAGCGGCGCATACGGCATGGGCGTCGACTACGCCTACACCATGGTCCACGGCGCGCCGCAGCGTAAATTGGGCTAAACGCTCGGCCACAAAAAAAGCTTCGCGATTAAGGTCGCGAAGCTTTTTTGGTTTCCGGGGGGTGTCTCGTTCATGTGGGAGTGAGCTTGCTCACGAAGACGGCATTAGAACTGCTGGATATCTAGCGGATGTACCGGCTTCTTCGCGAGCAAGCTCGCTCCCACAAATTGTTGTCGATCTCGGCGCTCATTCTTGTCGACGGGATACGCTCGGCTTTGGGAGATGTGCGTTGTTCGCCCAGTGTGGCTGCCAAGTTTGATCAGTGCTGACGAGGGTCGAGGTCACCTGAAAACAGCTCGTCTTCCGCATCCGGCGCAACCGGAATCGCATGTTCTTCCGACGCCCAGGCGCCCAGGTCGATCAGCTTGCAACGGTCCGAGCAGAACGGCCGGAATTTACTCTCCGGTGTCCATTCCACGGGCGCTCCGCAGGTTGGGCAATCGACGGTCATTGGTTGGCTCATCATTGGCCTCCACGCAAAGTTAAATAAAAGTGATGCAGACGCTCGACCTCGCTTTTCAGCCAGGCCGGGTCACGGTCATTGACGATTACATCATCGGCCCGGCTCAAGCGCTCCTCGCGACTGGCCTGCGCCTTGAGAATCGCCCGCACCTGTTCCTCGTTGGTCTTGTCGCGCAACACCGTGCGCTCGATCTGCACCGATTCCGGCACATCAATGACCAACACCCGCTGCACCATCTGGTGCTGAGAAGTCTCCAGCAACAGTGGCGACACCAGAATCGCATAAGCCGATTCGGCGCGCGCCAGATACTGCCGGATTTCCTCGCGGATCAGCGGATGCAAAAGGCTTTCGAGCCAGACCCGCTGTTGCGGATCCTTGAAAATCAGCTCGCGCAACGCCGAGCGATTCAGCGTGCCATCAGCCTGCAGCACACTTGCACCGAAGTACTCGGCGATCTGCGCCAAGGCAGGACGCCCGGGTTCGACAACCCAACGAGCGGCGTGATCGGCATCCACCAAATGCACGCCGAGATCGACGAAGCACTGAGCCGCCGCACTCTTGCCGCTGCCGATGCCACCGGTGAGGCCCAGAATCCAGGGTTTTGACGCAGGAGAAGTCATCTGAAACCGGCGATCTGCAAATACGAAGTGGTTATTTGATCACCCCAGAGCAAAGCGATCCACCCCGCGAGCGCCAGATAAGGACCGAAGGGGATCGGCGTGCTGGTCTCGACATTGCGCAAGCGCAGCAGAATCAGGCCCAACACCGCCCCGACAATCGACGACAGCAGAATTGTCAGCGGCAGAATCTGCCACCCGCCCCACGCCCCGAGCATGGCCAGCAACTTGAAGTCGCCGTAACCCATGCCTTCCTTGCCCGTGATCAGCTTGAACAGCCAGAACACACACCACAACACCAGATACCCCGCGACCGCGCCCCACAGCGCATCGGTCAGCGACGTGAACAGGCCAAACGCATTCACGATCAGGCCCAGCCACAGCAGCGGCAACACGATCGCGTCCGGCAGAAGCTGGTGGTCGGCGTCGATCAGGCTCATCGCCAACAAACCCCATGTCAGCACCAGCATCGCCCCAGCCTGCCAACCGAAACCGAAATGCCAGGCGATGAAGGCCGAGAGTAAGCCGCACGCTAATTCAACCAGCGGGTAGCGCTTGCTGATGGGGGCTTTGCACTGTGAGCATTTGCCGCCGAGGAACAGATAACTGACGACCGGAATGTTCTCCCACGCACGGATTTTGTGTGAGCAGTGCGGGCAGCGGGAGTGGGGGAGGATGAGGTTGAAGGTTTCTGGTTGCGGCTCTGGGGGGAGGTCGAGCATTTCCCGGGATTGGGTTTTCCAGTCGCGGATCATCATTTTTGGCAGGCGGTAGATGACGACGTTTAGGAAACTGCCGACGAGCAGGCCCAAGACGAGCGTGCATAGAATAAAGGCCAGCGGGAAGCTGGCCAGGAGGTCGAGGAGGGGCATGGTTAGACGACTTGTCCGAGCTTGAAAATGGGAAGGTACATGGCGATAACGAGTCCGCCGACGATGACACCGAGGAAAGCCATAATCATCGGCTCCATGAGGCTTGTCAGGCTGTCGACCATGTTATCGACCTCATCCTCGTAGTAGGTCGCGACTTTATCGAGCATAGAGTCCAGCGCGCCGGATTCTTCCCCAATCGCGGTCATCTGTATGGCTAGCATCGGAAACACGCCGGTGCTGCGCATGGAGAAATTCAGTTGCATACCGGTGGAGACGTCCTGTTTGACTTTGTTGACTGCGTTCTTGAAGACAACATTACCGGTGGCGCCAGAGACAGAATCAAGCGCCTCCACCAGTGGAACGCCCGCAGCGAACGTCGTGGACAAGGTCCGTGCGTATCGCGCTACTGCGGATTTGTACAACAAAGGACCTATAACGGGCATCTTCAGGAGTGCTCGGTCAAGGCCGTTTCTAAACTTTTCGGAGGTTCGGTAAGCACGCCGAAACAGGAAAATACTTAACACGATCCCACCCAGCAGCATCCACCAATATTCTTGAACAATTTTGGACAGCCCGATCACCATTAGCGTGAATGCTGGGAGCTCAGCTCCGAATCCATCAAAAATGGTCTGAAACTGGGGTACAACTTTTAGCAGCAAAATGCCCGTCACGATAAACGCGACCACGACGACAGCAATTGGATAAGTCATTGCTTTTTTAATTTTAGCTTTCAGCGATTCGGTCTTCTCTTTGTAGGTCGCGACTCGATCCAATAGTGTTTCAAGGGCGCCTGCCTGTTCCCCTGCATCTACCAAGTTGCAGAAAAGGTCATCGAAATATAACGGCTTTTGCCTTAGCGCCGTGGCGAAGCTGTGCCCCGCAGCAACTTCTTGCTTAATCTCGTCTACGAGCTTGCGCATGTTCGGGTTGTCGTGCCCCTCGCTGATGATGTCAAAGGACTGCAGCAAGGGGACGCCCGCTTTCATCATCGTAGCCATTTGGCGACTGAAAAAAGCAATGTCCAGAGGCTTGATCTTCTTCCCTTTGCCGAAAATCGAAACGGACTTTTTACGCACTTTGGTCGGATTAATACCCTGCTTACGCAGCTGAGCTTTTACCAAAGCCGGGTTGTGCCCATTAATCTCGCCGGTAACCTTGGTCCCCTTCTTATCCAGCCCTTCCCAAGCATAGAGACTGACTTTTACTGCTTTGGTCACCATGCTTAATCCTTGGTTACCCGGTTTATTTCCTCAAGACTTGTCAAACCCTGCATTGCCTTCATCAGCCCAGACGTTCGCAGATCATTGAAACCATCTCTGCGCATCTGTTCAGAGATCTGGATTGAGTTGCCTTCCTCCATAATGATGCGCTCCAGCGCCGGCGTACTCTTCACCACCTCGTAGATACCTACTCGGCCTTTGTAGCCGCCATTGCAGTGCTCGCAGCCCACTGGTGAGTAAAGCTGGAACGAGCCAATTTGCGACTCGGGGAAACCTTCCGCAATCAATGTCTCCCGAGGGATCTCGACTTCCTTTTTGCAGTGCGTGCAAAGTTTGCGTGCTAGCCGTTGAGCGATGATCAGGTTAATCGCCGTTGCAATGTTGAACGCTGCTACGCCCATGTGGTGTAGGCGGGTCAGCGTTTCGGCCGCGCTGTTGGTGTGCAGCGTAGACAGAACCATATGGCCGGTTTGCGAAGCCTTGATAGCAATCTCGGCGGTTTCGAGGTCTCGAATTTCCCCAACCATTATCACGTCAGGATCCTGACGTAAGAACGCCCGTAGAGCCTGTGAGAAGTCCATACCTTGACGCGGGTTGACGTTAACCTGATTGATGCCTTCCAAGTTAATCTCAACCGGGTCCTCCGCTGTGGAAATATTGATGTCCACGGTGTTGAGAATGTTCAGCCCTGTGTAAAGCGACACCGTTTTACCCGAGCCAGTTGGTCCAGTGACGAGGATCATGCCCTGGGGTTGGCGGAGCGCCTCTAGATATAACTCCTTCTGTTCGGGCTCATATCCCAGCGCGTCGATACCCATTTGTGCAGTGGTAGGGTCCAGAATCCGCATCACGATTTTTTCTCCCCACAGAGTGGGCAGCGTGTTGACCCGGAAGTCGATGGCACGATTTTTCGAGATCCTGAGTTTTATGCGACCGTCTTGAGGTTTCCGGCGCTCCGAAATATCGAGGCTCGCCATGACCTTCAAGCGCGCAGCAATGCGGCCTGCCAAGTGGATGGGCGGCTTTGCTACCTCATGAAGTATGCCGTCTGTGCGAAGCCTTACCCGGAAGATCTTTTCGTAGGGTTCGAAGTGCAGGTCAGATGAACCAAGGCGGATAGCGTCCATCAGCATTTTATTTACGAAGCGAACGACCGGAGCATCATCGGCGTCTTGGCCGGCAATGGCAGTTTCTTTGCTCTCATCGACCGCCTCTATTTCGAGACCAAGGTCAACATCCGCCAAATCTCCCATGCCTGCGTTGCCGTCGAAAAACTTATCAATGGCGGCGGTTAGCTTATCGTCTTCGACCAGAATCGCTTCAGTTGTCAGCCCTGTGCTGAACTGGATGTCAGTAATGGCTTGATGGTTAGTGGGGTCTGAAATCCCTACAAATAACTTGTTGCCCCTGCGCCAGAGCGGGAGCGCGCAGTGCTGGCGAATGAGTTTTTCACTGACCAACCCTTTTGGTTGGGTTTCTTTCTCAAGGGTGCCTAGATCGAGAAAAGGAATGCCGAACTGGTCCGAAGCGACTTCGGCCAGCGTTATGCTTTTCAACAGCTTTGTTTCGACGAGATGATGAACCAGCGAAACCTTGTCACGCCGCGCTTGTTCGTAGGCTTTTTGCGCCGTTTTTTCTGTGAGCAGCTCAGCTATAACGAGTTGTTTAGCCAAGCCGGTTAGGACGACATCAGTCATTACAGCCACCAGATCCAGACATTGAATCGTTTATAGCCTAGTCAAGCTTGGCTGCCAAATTCGCAATGCGAAGGTGACGGAAATTGTCACTTTGTGCTGACTCCGCGTGCCATTTGCGACGGCGATAGTGGAGGGATGGGCAAAGGCTTCGGCGATTAGAAGCTGGCACGTTGCATGCAGAGCCTACTTCGAGCAACACCAAATTGACGCTTGGAGTAGTAGCGATGAATTTACAAAAAGGTTTTACGTTAATCGAGCTGATGATTGTCGTGGCGATCATCGGGATCCTGGCCGCGATCGCAATCCCTCAATATCAGGATTACGTGGTGCGCGCGCGCTGGGCTGACAACAACACTGCGATTGCGCCTGTGAAAGCAGCAATCGCAGAGTGCCTGCAGACTAACAACAGCGTCCTCGCCAGTTGCGACACCCCCGCAAGGCTGTTGACGACCGTCGGGTATGCAGGTCTTCCTGCTGCGACCCCTAACATGAACGCTGTGGTTATGACTCCTGGTACTGCGGCAATCGTGGTAACTGGTACAGCGGCGGCAGGTGGTTGCACTGTCACTTGGACGCCGGGCGTTGTTGATGCTAACCGCATCACTTGGGCTAGTGTGACAGGCGGTGGCTGCACTCGTTCTCGTACTGGTGTGAACTAACGACACCGCCAGAGTCGGCGTTTTGTAGGTGGGGCTGGCTAGAGCTTTTACTTACACCACAACGCTTTTCGCCGAAATAGCTCAGTCGGTAGAGCAGCGCACTCGTAACGCGAAGGTCGTAGGTTCGATTCCTATTTTCGGCACCAGAAACACAAAAAGCCCGGTCCTCAAGACCGGGCTTTTTCTTATCCAACGTCCGCATCATCTCGCCAATCAACAAATCCCCGGCGGAATCCCGTCCTTATTGAAATCCTTCAACCGCTCCTTCTCTTCTTCAGTGGAGTGAGCCGGAACGTCTTCTTCAGGTTCGACAGGTTGCTTCTCGTCAGCCATCGTCATTTCCTCATCCGTCTAATTACCAATTCGATCTCAGGGATCTCAAACCCATAACAAGCAGAGCCCGAGCACCCGTCGCAGTTCAACCTTTAAGACGCTGCCACCATCTCAAAGGCTCAGTCGCATCGACAAATCTACCGCCTTCACGTCTTTAGTCAGCGTCCCAATAGAGATGTAATCAACGCCGGTTTCAGCAATGGTCCTCAGGGTAGCGTCAGTCACACCGCCGCTGGCCTCCAGTTTCGCGCGGCCCGCCGTGAGGCGCACGGCTTCGCGCATGTCGTCCAGGCTCAGTTCATCAAGCATGATGATGTCAGCGCCGCCGTCGAGGGCTTGCTTGAGCTCGTCCAGGTTTTCCACTTCGATTTCCACGGGCTTGCCCGGCGCGATTTTGTGCGCGGCGGTGATGGCTTCCGCTATACCGCCACACGCGGCGATGTGGTTTTCCTTGATCAGGAAGGCGTCGAACAAGCCGATGCGGTGGTTATGACAGCCGCCGCAGGTGACGGCATATTTCTGCGCCATTCTCAGGCCCGGTAGGGTTTTGCGGGTGTCGAGCAGTTTGACCTGAGTGTCGGCGACCATGTCGGCGTAGTGCTGCGCGCGGGTGGCAACGCCTGACAGCAGCTGCAGAAAGTTGAGCGCGCTGCGTTCGCCCGTCAGCAAGGAGCGGGCAGGGCCTTCCAGGTGAAACAGCGCTTGATTGGGCTGCACGCGATCGCCGTCGACGATCTGCCAATGCACGGCGACGCGCGGATCAAGCTGACGGAAAACAGCATCGACCCATGCTGTACCGGCAATCACCGCTGCGTCGCGTGAGATCACAGTGGCCTTCGCCAGTCGCTCCGCCGGAATCAACTGCGCGGTGATGTCGCCACTGCCCACATCCTCCAGCAACGCACGACGCACGTTGGCTTCGATTTCAGCAGCGAGGGCATCAAGACGTAGGTTTGGCATAACGAGCTCCACGGACTAAGTGCGCCGAGTATATGGCAGACGGGTGTACCAACCTACGCACGCCAAGTGTCCAGTCGGATGCATTAGATGCACTTTGTCGGTTTTTTCCTCGGTTATGCGACAGATTGCGATTTCCATGGTCTATCGCTGCACATGTCCCTTCGCCGCCTTCTATCATTCCAATAAAGGCGAAGAGTTCGCTGGCGAGCGACCCGGTTTTACTCGATACTTTCGCCTTGTTTTTGACGTCATGGTGTTGGCGTCAGCCTGCAACATCCCCAGGGATAAAATTTTGAGATCCGTTCGAATGGAGTCGAGTCTTCATTCGCTGCGGGGTGTAACTGTTGTCTGAGCAGTTGTGTCGACGGTGTGAAGGAGTCCTTGATGCAGAACGACGGTAACAAAGTGGTGCCCTTGAAGGCAGGTGCGGATCATTCGGGATCCTCGCCTGTTGCTCGGCTGCCCGTCGTTTTGCTTCAGGTTCGTGACCGGGCGGCGCAGCAACTCAAGGAAAGCCTGCAGACGCTTTTCGATAATGCTGACGACACGCTTTTCGAAATGGCCGACCGTGCTCACAACAACACTGAGCAGAACATTTTCTTCGAAGCCATGCGTGACTTGCGCCTTAAGCGTAAAAGCATAGAGCGCAATTTCCTCGACAAATTCTTTGAAGCGTTCCTGCGCCTGGGTCAGTACGAAGTTTCTGAGCCCCCGATTCCCGAGCCTGTCTCTTACGACAAGCTTGCGTTGGTCCATAACGATGATCTCGAACGCACCGTGGCGGTTGATGCCATGGTGGTCAAGGTCATGAGTCGCGATGGCATCGCCCTGGGTCAGCTGACCACGCGTTTGAACGTACTCATCCCCCAGCCGTTGACCGACGAGACCAATCCGTTGGGGCCGACGCTCCTGTGCGACTATTTCCTGCAGGCCGGGCGCAGCCTCGGCGTTGAAATCAAGGTAAAGCTGATCATTCTCAAGCTGTTCGAGAAATACGCCTTGAGCAACGCTGATCAGCTTTATGAGGAAGCCAACCAGTTGCTGATTTCCGCAGGTGTATTGCCGGAACTTAAGGCATTGCCGTCCCGCCGCTCCACTGATCGTATCGCCAGCGCGCCGCCTTCGAGCGAAGCCGTGCGCGCCGACAACGCCGCCATTCTCCAAGCGACGGAAAGCCTCGATAAAAGCGTGCAAGACGTGTTTTCGGCGCTGCAGGAGTTGCTGGTGCATGTGCGTGGAAATCTGACGCCGCGCCCCGATTCGGTGACAGAAGCGCGTCCGATTTCAAGCCAAGACTTGCTGCGTCTGCTGTCCCACTTGCAGCAATACGTCCCGAAAGTCGAAGACAGCGACGACTTCGACCTCCGCGCCCAGCTTGAGCAGTTGATCAGCCGCGTGAGCGCGAGAAGCGGCAAGTTTCGCGTCGTCGGCACGATGGATGAGGACGTTATCAACCTCATTTCGATGCTCTTCGAATTCATCCTCGACGATCGCAACCTGCCAAGTTCGCTGCGCGCGTTGATCGGCCGTTTGCAGATCCCGATGCTCAAGGTCGCGGTCATCGACAAGAGTTTCTTCAGCCGTGGCAGCCACCCTGCGCGCCGGCTGCTGAACGAAATCGCGTCAGCGGCGCTTGGCTGGGGTGGTCGCGACGACACCCAGCGCGACTCGCTTTATGCCCGCATCGATCAGATCGTCCAGCGTCTGCTCCACGATTTCGTCGATGACCCGGCGATCTTCACGGAATTGCTGGTCGATTTTCTGGCCTTCACCAGCGACGAGCGCCGCCGCAGTGAGCTGCTCGAGCAGCGCACCCGTGACGCTGAACAAGGCCGCGCTCTGGCAGAGTTGGCGCGTCAACGTGTGCAGCAGGCGCTCAACGATCGCCTGCTTGGCAAGACGCTGCCGCAGGTGGTTGTTCGCCTGTTGCAGGAGGCGTGGAGCAAGGTGCTGTTACTCACCTGCCTGAAGCACGGCGATCAGTCGGCTGAATGGGCGTCAGGTCTTCAGGCAATGGACGATTTGATCTGGAGCGTCGAGCCCCATGACGAACCGGATGCCCGACAGCGTTTGCTTGAAGTGGTACCTGGGCTGCTGAAATCCCTGCGCGACGGCCTGAGCAGCGCGGCTTTTGATCCCTTTGCCACCAGCGAATTCTTCAGCCAGCTCGAAGTGCTTCACGTCCAGGCGTTCAGCCATGTGCCGCGGACGCCAAAAGGCGACGCGGAAGGCGATCAACCCCAGTCTGCTGACGGCCCTATGATGATGGCGGTGGTCGAGGAGATCGTGCTGGTTGGGCCGGGCGAGCAAATCCAGAACGAGCCGTCGATGCAGCTTCCTGCCGACGACGAAGGCTTGATGCAGGTCGAAAAGCTTCGTCTCGGCAGTTGGGTCGAGATCCACGAGGATGAATCCCACAAGCTGCGCTGCAAGCTGGCGGCGATCGTTGAGCCGAGCGGGCGCTACGTGTTCGTCAATCGCACTGGCATGAAGGTGCTTGAGAAAACCCGGATGGGCCTTGCGGTGGAATTCCGTCGCGGCACGATTCGTGTTCTCGACGACGCCCTGCTGTTCGACCGCGCACTGGAGTCGGTACTGGGCAATCTGCGCAAGCTCAAGGGCTAAGCCCCGATCGGTCCTACGACTTCCGACTGCGAATCTGTGCGCCTTCCGCGTAGATTCGCCATCCACATCCTTTCCTGTCGCGGGCATACTGCGCGCTGTCGTTTTACGCCCTAAGGACTTCCCATGCATCTGGACCCTGCCACAGGCTGGTGCCACGGCGCGCAGCAATGCCCTTCACCCAATTTCAATGCCCGGCCGGAAAACGAAATCTCGTTGCTGGTGATCCACAACATCAGTCTGCCACCCGCGCAGTTCAAGACCGGCAAGGTCCAGGCGTTCTTCCAGAACCGGCTGGACGTCACAGAACACCCCTATTTCGAAGGCATCGCCGAGCTGCGGGTGTCTGCGCACTTCCTGATTGAGCGCGACGGGGAGGTAACGCAATTCGTGTCGTGCCTGGATCGTGCCTGGCATGCAGGTGTGTCAGTCTTTGAGGGTCGCGAGACGTGCAATGATTTTTCCATTGGCGTCGAACTGGAAGGCACTGATGATCAACCTTTCACCGACGCGCAATATGAGGCGTTGGTCGACTTGACCCGCCAGCTGCAAGCGGCGTGGCCGACGATTACGACGCAACGCATATGCGGTCACAGCGATATCGCGCCGGGGCGCAAGACCGATCCAGGTCCGTGTTTTGACTGGGCGCGGTTTCGTGCCGCCCTGGACGTTTGAAATGAGGAACAGCTGATGAGTTTTCTGGTTTTGCTGCTGGCGGTCTGGATCGAGAAGTTCTCGGCCCTGCGCAGGCGTATCCAGCACGATGGGCCATGGCTCAATCAATTGAGTCGGCTGGAATCCAACCCGCGCTCGGCCAAACGGCCGTGGTGGATTCTGATGGTCACGGTTGTGCTGCCTCTGGTGGTCCTGGCCCTGGTATTGGTCATTGTCGGCTCAGTGGCTTATGGCTGGCTGGCGCTGCCGATCCATTTGCTGGTGCTGATTTACAGCCTGGGCCGTGGCGACGTCAAAGCCACCCTTGGCTCGTTTCGAGACGCTTGCCGTCGCGGCGATCAGGAAGCGGCAGTGCTGGTTGCCGAACGTGATCTGGGCGTTCAGGCTGAGAATGAGGAAGAGCTCTTGGGCGGCGCTCAAACGTATTTGCTGTGGCAGATCTATCAGGGTTTTTTCGCGGTGATTTTCTGGTATTTCGTGCTCGGCCCGGTTGCCGCGTTGGCGTACCGCTTGCTGGCGCTTGCCTCGGAGCACGGCAAGACACCAGCGCTGGTTGAGCGCGCGACCCAGGCAAGGCATGCGTTTGATTGGGTGCCCGTGCGTTTGCTGGCGGCCAGCTTCGCACTGGTCGGAAACTTCGTTGCGGTCAGCCGCGTGATGCTCAGCGAATTGCTGAACTGGAACATCAGTGCCTCGCGCCTGATCAGCAAAGTCGGCTGCGTCGCTGGCGAGGTTCCGGCGCCAGTGGTAGGCGTGGAGGGCGTCAACAGCCTGGACGTATTGTGGGAATTGCTTATCCGCTCGGCCATCGTCTGGTACGTCGGCTTCGCGTTGATCACGTTATTCGTTTGATCGTCGGGAGCCGGCAACCCGGCTCCCGCATGCCCTTGTTTCGCTCGGCCCCTTGCGCCCTTGCGCCCTTGCGGAGTATGAGGTGTTGCCGCTCCGCGACCTGGCCGTTGATTGACATAGATCAATATCCCGCCGGTTCTTGACGCTATCCTCTTTTGCCTTCGGCATACGCCGCCATCTCTCTGAACTCACAGTTCTTTTCAATCTTATTAATCCTTCAAAAACATAACTAGCCCGAGCAAAGGTGGCTTGTCGCCAGCAACTAGCGGTCGGCTGTTTCTTGATTAACAAGAACCCTTTGCTATAGCTAAACCCTCTCACTTCCTTCAAATAGGGCAAAGGAATGTCAGTCGCTAAGAAAATGAGCGTCGGCCAGCTCACGATGTTGACTGCGGTCAACATGCTGGGGTCCGGCATCGTCTTGCTGCCTACCAAACTGGCCGAGGTTGGCGGCATCTCCATCCTTTCGTGGTTGATCACGGCCACCGGCTCGCTGGCTCTGGCCTACGCCTTTGCGCGATGCGGCATGCTCAGTCGCAAGACCGGTGGCATGGGCGGTTACGCTGAATACACCTTCGGTAAATCGGGTAACTACATCACCAACTACACCTACGGGTTGTCGTTGTTGATCGCCAATGTGGCGATCAGCATTACTGCGGTGGGATATATCCAGACGCTGTTCGATATCAAGTTGGGTTCGCTTGAAGTGGGCCTGGCGACCATTGCTCTGTTATGGGTTACCACGTTCGCCAACTTCGGCGGCGCGAGTATTACCGGCAAGATTGGTGCAGTGACCGTGTGGGGCGTTATTGCCCCTGTGGTGCTGGTGTCGACAATCGGCTGGTTCTGGTTCGACAGCAGCACTTACGCTGCAGGATGGAATCCCCATGACAAAACCTGGTACGAAGCCGCGGGCGCTTCGGTGGCGATCACCTTGTGGGCGTTTCTCGGCCTGGAGTCGGCGTGCGCCAACGGCGATGCGGTAGAGAACCCCGAGAAGAACGTGCCCATCGCAGTGCTCGGCGGGACCCTCGGCGCAGCAGTGATTTACATCGTGTCGACCAACGTCATTGCGGGCATCGTCGATAACGCGGAACTGGTTTCTTCCACCGCACCCTTCGGGCTGGTGTTCGCCAAGATGTTCAACCCCATGATCGGCGACATCATCATGGGTCTCATGGTCCTCGCCTGCGTCGGCTCGCTGTTGGGCTGGCAGTTCACGGTGGCTCAGGTATTCAAAAGCTCCGCAGACACCGGTTACTTCCTGCCGATCTTCGCCAAGGCCAACAAGCACGGGGTGCCCATCATCAGCATGCTGATTCTGCTGGCGATCCAGACCGCACTGGCGCTGTTGACCATCAGCCCCGACCTGGCCAAGCAGTTCGACACACTGGTCAATCTCGCGGTGGTTACCAACTTGGTGCCGTACATCCTGTCGATGGCAACGTTGATGACTCTGCAAAAGATCTCCAACGTGCCACCGCAAAAGGCGCTCATCACCAACATCGTGGCCGGCATCGCGACCGCGTACAGCTATCTGGCGCTGTACAGCTCCGGCGCTGAAGCGTTGATGCTCGGCGGGGTAGCAACCATCGTCGGCTACACGTTGTTCGGCTTCGTCAACACTCGCCTGATCAAACTCGAAGCGCTGAACAATAGCGTGCCGACCCAGACCGTCGCGGCGCAGCACATCGTCGGCGAGCCGATCCCCGTCAATAATCTGAACCTGGCCACCCTGGAGACTCGACCATGAGCGACAACAGACACTTGCTCGGCATGCTGGCGCTGCTGGTCAGCAGCCAGCCCGACAAACGCAGCGTGTTCGGCCGGGCGCTGATCCAGCTGATCAGCGACGTCGAAGACCGCGCCATCAGTGTGCTGACCTCCGAAAGCCTGAGCGATGCGAAGTCGATTCTCAGCTCTGATCCGGCGATCCAGTGCGTGTTGCTCAGTTGGGAGATGGATGACAGCCAGGACCATCATGAATGCATCGATCTGCTCACCGCCTTGCGTGAGCGCAACACCCGAGTGCCGGTGTTTCTGATCAGCGATCGCAGCACCGCGTCGAGTGTGCCGTTGATCGTCATGCAGCACGCCGACGACTTCATCTGGCTGCCGGAAGACACCAGCCGCTTCCTTAGCGGGCGCATCATGGCGGCCATCGAACGCTACCGTCAGGCGGTGTTGCCACCGATGTTCGGCGCGCTGCTGAAGTTTGCCCGCAGCTACGAATATTCATGGCACACCCCGGGCCACGCCGGCGGCACGGCGTTTCTGAAAAGCACCGCAGGCCGCGCGTTTTACGAGTTTTTTGGCGAGAACCTGCTGCGCTCCGACCTGTCGATTTCGGTCGGCGAACTGGGCTCGTTGCTCGATCACAGCGGCCCGATCGGCCAGGGCGAACGCTATGCGGCGAAGGTGTTTGGCGCCCACCGCACGTATTACGTGACCAACGGTTCATCGATGTCCAACCGGGTGATCCTGATGGCCAGCGTGACCCGGGACCAGATCGCCCTGTGCGACCGCAACTGTCACAAGTCCGCCGAGCACGCGATGACGCTGTCCGGCGCGATCCCGACCTACCTGGTGCCCACCCGCAACCGCTTCGGCATCATCGGCCCGATCCTGCCGCAGACGTTGAGCGCCGAGAGCGTCAAAGCCGCCATCGCCAGCAACCCGCTGGTCAAAAGCGACATCGACCCGACGCCCGTGCATGCAATCATCACCAACTCCACGTACGACGGCCTGACCTATAACGTCACCCGCGTCGAAGAGCTGCTGGGGCAGAGTGTTGACCGGCTGCATTTTGACGAAGCCTGGTACGGCTATGCCCGGTTCAATCCGCTGTACAAAGACCGCTTCGCCATGCACGGCAGCCCGGACGATCACGATCCGTCCAAGCCCACCGTGTTCGCCACGCAGTCGACCCACAAGTTGCTTGCGGCGCTGTCCCAGGCCTCGATGATTCATGTCCGTAACGGCCGCAACCCGATTCCCCACGGGCGGTTCAACGAGTCCTACATGATGCACGCGTCGACCTCGCCCAATTACGCGATCATGGCGTCGTGCGATGTCAGCTCGGCAATGATGGAAGCGCCCAGTGGCCAAATTCTGACCAACGAATCTATCGAAGAAGCGGTGGCGTTCCGGCAGGTTATCTCCCGCATGCAGACTGACATGCAGAGCCGCGACGACTGGTTTTTCTCCTGCTGGCAGCCGCCTTCAGTGCAGGTCGGGGCGACGGCGATTCCGTTTCACGAGGTCGATCCCGTCCGGCTCAAGACCGATCCGAATTGCTGGGTCTTGCACCCCAACGAGGTGTGGCACGGCTTCGGCGACATCGAAGACGGCTACTGCATGCTCGACCCGATCAAGGTGTCCATCCTCAGCCCGGGCATGGGCGACGACGGCAACCTCCTGGAATTCGGCATTCCGGCCTGTGTGCTCAGTGCTTATCTGGGGCATCAGGGAATCATCGTCGAGAAAACCACGGACTTCACCATCCTTTTCCTGTTTTCCATCGGCATCACCAAGGGCAAGTGGGGCACGTTGGTCAACGCGTTGCTGGACTTCAAACGCGACTACGACACCAACCTTGAGCTGGAGCTTTGCCTGCCCGATTTGCTCAGCGCGAATCAGCAGCGCTATGCCGGGATGGGGTTGAAGGATCTGGCGGAAGACATCTTCGCCGCGATGAAAGAGACCAAGACCACGGCGGCCATGTCGAAGGCGTTTGGCACGTTGCCCAAAGCGGAATTCAGCCCGGTGGAGGCGTACGAGAAGCTGGTCAAAAACGAAGTGGAGCAGGTCACCCTGGAAGAGGCCGCGGGGCGCATTGCCGCGACGGGCATTGTGCCGTATCCGCCGGGTATTCCGCTGTTGATGCCCGGGGAAAACGCAGGGCCTGCGGACGGGCCGTTGCTGGCCTATCTTCGGGCGCTGGAAAGCTTCGATCGGTCGTTCCCCGGCTTCACTCACGACACCCATGGGATTGAAAACGAAGCGGGGGTTTATCGGATGCTGGTGCTGAAATAGCTACAGTGCTGAGGGACGTGAGCCGTCCGGCGCACCTCCGGCTCAGTTACTCTGGGCCTTTTGCAGCGCCTGCTGCGTCAGCGCCACACACTCACGCCCACCGTCATCGTTGTGCCGCGCCAAGGCCGCTTCGGCGCGGTGCACGGTCGTGTCGATATCGCTTTTGACCGCGTCGCTGAGGTTGGGATTGGCGACTTTTGCGTCACGAACCTTGCTCAGGTTCATCTGGCACTGATTGTTGTCGTCGTTGGCATTGGCCACGAAGGGCAGGGCACATGCAGTCAGGAGCAAGCCGGCGAGCAGGGCGTGTTTCATGTGGGTTTCCGCAGAAGTAGGGATGTGGCTCGTTATCTGTACGAGCTTTGCGCATCAGACCTCAGATTCCGGATTTCCGCCAGTGGGTGCTTGGCGCGAGCTGTCACTTGACCAGCGTGATGATGCCCACCACTTTCTTGTCCTCGTCCAGCACCGGCAGGTATTTGCTGTCATTCCTGGCCAGCATCTTCATTGCGTCAGCCATCGAGTGCTCAAGAGACAGGCTTTGCGTGCTGCGCGACACAAGCCGAGCGGCGTCGATATCGGAACGGTTGCGCCGCAGCGCGTGTTCTTCGGTCTTGTGCAGAATCTCCTCGAGGTCCTCGCGAGAGACATCGACGAACTCGCCCATTTCTTCTAGCGCTTTGTCCAGATCTTCAGCATTGAAACCGCCGCTGTTGAGCGGCACTTGCTCGGGCGCTGGCAGCTCCCTGGCCTGCGCCTTGGGGTAACGCACCTTGGTCAGGTTGTTGTAGATGAGCGCGCCGGCCAGCAGGCATACCGCGTTGAGCATCACCGGGCCAAGCACGTGCAGGCCCAAGGGCGACAGCTCGTTCTTCGACGTGACGATGCAGATCGCCACCGCGGCAGCGGGCGGGTGCAGGCAGCGGAACACGCACATCAGCAGAATGGACGAGCAGACCGCCAGGCTGGCGGCGTTAATGGTGTTGCCAAGCAGCCTGATCGACAACAGCGCTACCAGTGCGGCGATCAGGTAACTGCCGAGGATCGACCACGGCTGAGCGAGCGCGCCGGTCGACACCGCAAACAGCAGCACCGCCGATGCACCCACCGGACCCAGCAGGTGCAGCGTGATGTCTATGCCGTACAACTCGCGGCAGAACACAGCGCTGACGAAGATGCCCAGGCACGCGCCAATTGCGGCGCGCCACCACTCGGCAGGATGAGTGTTAGACGAATGGGGGATGAAACTGCGTAAGAGGTTTTTCACGATCGGCAAATTTTAAAGGGAAAAAAGTGTTCGGGATTCTCAATGCATTGGCCAACGAAGGCAAACGTGAACAGAGCCAGATTCACGACGCCGGAGACAGGGGGCAAATGCGGCAAAAGAAAAGCCACCCATGTCGCCAAAGTCGGGGTTACCTGGCTGCATGGATGGCATTGTTCAATACTGCGTTACACGCTGCGCGACTGAGCTGACTGTCGAGCTCGGCGTGCAGGTCGGGCCTCTTCAACTTCCAGCAAGTGCATGGCCAATACGTCAGTCAAAAACCGGAACTGATCGTTGAAACCTACCACCTCGTTGCTGAAGTGGTTTTCCGCCGACGGCATCATGAAGCCGCCGAAGCGATTGTCCTCAACGAGACCGTGGCTACTCTTGCGGGCGATGACATGTTGTGAGTAATAGTTCTTTCCGAATGTGGGAAAGCTAACGTGCAAAGTGACGTCTCGGGTCATGTCGATTGCTCCGCATTTAACAGCAAGTTTAAAGCGTGAAAGGTGCTGATAAGTGTCAGCTACTTGGCCTTAGTTGGCCGGTGCCACAACACGACTGTCCTCTTCGTCTGCGGTCATCAAGACCGATCCCAGATCGAAGAGTTTGAGGGCGACGACGTAGCTGGTGAGCGCTGCGAGCGTCAAGCAAGTAAGGAGATGAACGATCATTTTCCTGCCCTCGGTCGTGTTTGGGTGTGAGGGCGATGGTACGCCCATCAGTTTTGAGCGGAAGGCATTCGCGGGAATGTTGGTTATCGATGGGAATGATGGATCGGTCGCTGTGGCGCGGCGAACGCAGTTCATGGAGGAGTGAGTTTGCCCACGAATACGGCCTTTCAGACGCTGGCTGTCTAGCGGGTACGCAACTGTCTGCGAGGAGGCTTGAGCGACATTACGGTCGCTCCCCCCTTCCAGACTGCGTTCGGCGTTTCGCCTTTATGCCCGAATGGTTTCGCCATAGCGATGGGTCGCCAGGCACGCCAGCAGCAAGCCGCTGATTGCTACCATCCCGCCGACCAGACCGATATTGGCCACGCCGAGCTGGCTGATCACCACACTGCCGAGCAGCGCGCCGCCGCCGATGCCGATGTTGTAGATGCCTGAGTGCAGCGCCATTGCCACATCCGTAGCGTCCGGCGCCATCGCCAGCACCTTGGACTGCATCACCAGACCAAAGCACATGATTGCCATGCCCCAGACCACGCTCAGCACACCCATCGACGATGAGTTGCCGGACAGCGGGAGCAACAGAATCAGACAGGCCGCCAGCGCGCCGATCGCGGTGATCAGCAGGCCGCGCGGGTAACGGTTGTTGTAGCGGCTGAAGATCACCGAACCGACGATGCCGGCGCCCCCGAACAGCAAGAGGATGACGGTGGTCATGTCGCCGGTCATCTTCGCCACGAGCTGTGCGAACGGTTCGATGTAGCTATAGGCCGTGAACTGCGCGGTGACCACCAAAGCCGTTAACAGATAGAGCGACATCAATGCCGGGCGCTTGAACAGCATCGGCAGGCTTTGCAGCGAGCCCGAGTTCTGGCTTGGCAGCAGCGGCAACGACTTCATCAGCACCAGCACGGTCAGGCCTGAGGCCACGGCAATCGCCAGGAATGTTGCGCGCCAGCCCAGCGCTTCGCCCAGTACACGCCCCAGCGGAATGCCAAGCACCATCGCCAGCGCGGTACCGGTGGCCAGCAGGCCGAGGGCTTGAACCTGCTTGCCTTCCGGTGCAACGCGTACCGCCAGCGATGCCGTGACCGACCAGAACACGGCGTGGGCCACCGCAATACCGACGCGACTGACCAACAGCATGCCGAAGCTCGATGACAGGCTCGACATCACATGAGCGGCGATGAATGTTAGAAACACAAACAACAGCAACTTGCGGCGCTCGATGTTGCGGGTCAGCAGCATCATCGGCAGCGAGGTCAGCGAGACGATCCACGCGTACACCGTCAGCATCAGGCCGACCTGTGCGGTGGTCATGTCGAAGCTGTGGCCGATGGCGCTCAACAAACCCACCGGCACGAATTCGGTGGTGTTGAAGATGAAGGCTGCCAGGGCCAGCGCGATGACGCTCAGCCAACTTCCGGTGTGTGCGTTAGTGGTATTCATTAAAACGAATGCCCTCCTGAAAAATTCGGTTGGCCGCGTCCCCAACAAAAACGCCGACAAGCAGGAAGACCGCTCGAGGCGTAGGCCTGGGCGGTGCATGCGGTCAGCTGAATATTATGAGTATGGGGAGATGCGACGAGATGTTGCGGATTCTACGCCGTTGTAATCGTTGTCACAACGCAGGTCCGGGTTGAGAGGGGCGTTCATTTGTCGCAGGCTTGCTACCTCTGTGGCTTCTGGCATCAGCAAAAGAAAGAGGGAGCAGTGAGATTCGCGTTCGACGTGAGGCGCCGTTGACGAAACCGCCCGTCTAATCCGCGGCACTTGGAGCGCTCGCGGGCTTCTGATGGTCATGGTGCGGATAACTCGCACGTAAACGAGGAGATCGAATTCATGGCTAATGACACTTCGCTTACAGGGACCAGCGCGCAGACGGATCCGGATAAGGATCTTGGGTTTAATGAAGAATCACCCGATGTCTCCGATCCGCAGGTTGACCCTACTGAGCCCGCGCGTACTGAGAACGATCCGGTGACTGAAGAGCCAACCACTCGCCGTGGGAATGATGAGCCGTTGCCGGGGAAGGGCGGGGTTTGATCGACTCGCGCTGAACCTAAAAGCCCTGCTGATTCGAGCGGGGCTTTTTTTATGGATATGGCGGTGGTCTACGGCAGTGCGGTGTTTTAGGGTAACGAGCATTCGCGAT
This sequence comes from Pseudomonas sp. GL_135, assembly GCF_057834665.1. NCBI lineage: Bacteria > Pseudomonadati > Pseudomonadota > Gammaproteobacteria > Pseudomonadales > Pseudomonadaceae > Pseudomonas > Pseudomonas sp. GL_135. Next base: position 4,788,118 of record NZ_CM174408.1, on the reverse strand, counting down.
AGGTCACCGCTCTCAGTGGGACCGGCTTTAGCCGGGAAGGGGCCGGTGTGAGCGCCATCACTTCCTTAATGCTGACCCACGTGTTTTGAGTGTCTTCCTGCCCATCTCGCGCGCCTTACCGGCCGGAAGTGAACAAGATGAGTACAAGCGCTGTTCCGATCGGAGTGGCGATCTGATTTCTCGATCCGCACCGAAACGAATGCTGGGTTGGCGCCTGACCTGCGTGCCAAGATCGAGTAACCGTGTAACACCAATTCGAAGTCGATACTTACAAGGAGTCATCGTGCGTAAGACGCTTTGTGTCCTCATTGCCCTGCTGTTGGGAGGCTGCGCTTCGAAAGTGGTGGAGTATGCCGCAGCCCCGATCAACGACGAGCAGGCAAAGTCTGTGATTGAGCAGGTGCTCATGGAGCAGCCCCAAAAGACCAGACCCGAGCAGGTCATCATTACCTCGGAATACATCGCTTACGGCAACGGCGTAGTTTCCGAGACCAATGGATTCGCGAGTGCGATGCCGTTGGGCAATGGCGCTTTCGCTGCGGGCACGTCGAGAACCAATTCGAAATCGCTAGTCACGCGAATTTATTTCAACTCAATTGGCGACGTGAAGCTCTACTCCAAACGAGGACGGTGGGTAGTCATCACCCGCAGTCAGGCGGGTTCTGTTTTGAACAATGTGCTGGTGGATAATCAGGCAAAAGCTCAACGATATGTGGATTCGTTGGTGCACTTTAGAAAGGGATTGTGACGCCTTGGCTTGCGCCGGCGCGGTGTCCAACACATCAAAGTCCAGGCACAAAAAAAGACGTCCAAGGACGTCTTCTTTTTTGGGTTTGGTGGGCCGGGGTGAGCTGAATTGATTACCCAGTAAACTGATTTAGAAGGGTATTTTTTGTTTGAAGATGTACTTGGAATACCGTTTGGAATAACGCAAGGATCGCGTTGATGACGCGAGAGGACGGTAGGTGCCGAGTTGCCCTCCATTAACTCTCAATAGTAGCCACCCGGTGAGTCGGGTGAGCTTTTCAGATTTGGAGTACGTCTGTAAGCGTAAGCAAACGTGCCGTGAGCGTTTCCTGGCCGAGATGAATGAAATCAGCACCTTAGCCGTATTTCGATACTGGCTCGAAGCTATCCAACCGGTTAAGGTGTGGCATTGATCACATATACCTCACAGGGATGCGGCGAGCACGCCCTCCCTGCTTCTGTGTAAGGAACGTGCGCGTGAACCAGCAGACCCTGGCCCCCTTCATCTGGAATATCGCAGATCTGCTTCTGGGAGCCTTCAAGCCCTCCGAGTACGGCCGCATCATCCTTCCGTTCACCGTGCTGCGTCGTCTGGAATGTGTGTTGGAACCCACCCGCGGCAAGGTACGCAGCCAGTATGAGGCGATGAAGGCCAGTGGCGTGGACATGGACCTGATCTTGCCGACGACGGCTGGCGCAACCTTCTACAACGTCTCGCAGTTTTCCCTGGACAGCGTGGGCTCCACCAGCACCCGCGCCAACCTGGAAGACTACATCGCCAAGTTCTCCGCCAACGCCCGCCAGGTGTTCGAGCATTTCGCCTTTGACCGGTGGCTGGAGAAGCTGGAGAAAGCAAACCTGCTGTACCTGGTTACGCAGAAGTTTGCAGCAGTCGATTTGCACCCGGACAAGATTAGCAATCACGAAATGGGGCTAGTCTTCGAGCACCTGATCCGCAAGTTTGCCGAGTCATCCAACGATGATGCCGGGCAGTACTTTACCCCGCGCGATGTGGTGCGCCTGGCCACCACCCTGGTGTTTGCGCCGGATCATCAGGCACTCAACGGCGATGGTGTGGTGCGCACCGTTTACGACTGCGCCGCCGGCACGGGCGGCTTTCTGTCTTCGGCCATCGAGCAGGTCTACGAGTGGAACCCCAATGCCCGCCTGGTGCCCTACGCCCAGGAGCTAAACCCGGAAACCTACGCCATCTCTGTGGCGGACAAGCTGATCCAGGGCTACGACACCCGTAACATCAAGCTCGGCAACACCCTATCCGACGATCACCTGCGCCATGAGCAGTTCGACTACTGCCTGGCCAACCCGCCGTTCGGCGTGAAGTGGGAGAACGTCCAGAAGCAGGTGCAGGCCGAGCACAGCCAGCAAGGTTTCGCCGGCCGCTTCGGCGCCGGCCTGCCGCGCGTGGGTGATGGTTCGCTGCTGTTCCTCATGCACCTGCTGTCCAAGCGCAAACCGCTTGAGTTGGGCGGCAGCCGCATCGGCATCGTGCTGTCCGGCTCGCCGCTGTTCAACGGTGGCGCTGGTTCGGGCGAGTCGGAGATTCGCCGCTGGATTCTGGAGAACGACTGGCTGGAGGCAATCATCGCCCTGCCGACAGATCTGTTCTACAACACCGGTATTGGCACATATATCTGGGTGTTGTCCAACCACAAGGACGCCCTCCGCAAGGGCAAAGTGCAGTTGATTGACGCCACTGCCATGCACGCGCCGATGCGCAAGAGCCTGGGCAGCAAGCGAAAATACCTGTCGGACAAGCAGATCGCCGAAGTCGCCAAGCTTCACGACGCGTTTGAGGAGGGCCCGAATTCGAAGATCTTCGCCAACACGGACTTTGGCTACCGCCGCATCACCGTCGAGCGCCCACTGCGCCTGCGCTTCTCGGCCACCCCGGACAAGCTCGCCGCCTATCAGAGCACCAAGGGCGCTGATAAGAATGAAGCCTTTGCCGGCGTGCAGGGTGAATTCGACAGCCTGGCGGCCTTTCTCCAGGCCGCCGGTATCAAGAAGCTCGGCAAGGGCGCGTTGAAAGCCGCATTGGCCTGCTTCGGTGAGCGCGACGCCAATGCTCAGCCGGTGCTGGACGACAAGGGCAATCTGCAGGCCGACTCCGACCTGCGCGAGTTTGAAAACGTACCGCTCAGCCAGAGCATCGCCGGCTACTTCGCCCGCGAAGTGCTGCCCCATGTGCCGGATGCCTGGATCGATACCGGCAAGACGGATGCGAAGGACGGCCAGGTCGGCATCGTCGGCTACGAGATCAACTTCAACCGTTACTTCTACGTCTACCAGCCGCCGCGTGCGTTGGCCGAGATCGATGCTGACCTCAAGGCCGTAGAGGCCGAGATCGCCGCGTTGTTGGGGGAGGTAACAGCATGAGCCATTACAAGCCTTATCCGGCTTATAAGGACTCCGGGGTGGAGTGGTTGGGGCGGGTGCCGGATCATTGGGTCACGAAGAAGCTTCTTTATTGGATTTCAGGCTACGGTAGTGGCACTACGCCTTCTAGTGAGAATGAGTACTCTACTGAGGGACTCCCTTGGGTTACAACCGGAGAGCTCAGGGAGAACGCCGTGTTTACTACCGAGAAACGCGTCACTCATGATGCGCTCAAAAACAACTCGGCGCTGAAGCTCCATCCGGCAGGCTCGCTGGTGATCGCTATGTATGGCGCGACAGTTGGACGGCTTGGTGTACTAGGGGTTGAGGCCACCTTGAATCAGGCATGCTTCGCCATTCACCCTAGTGAGAGTGTGCTGACTTCCTTCCTGCGTAATTGGTTTGAGGGATTTCGGACTGAGCTAGTAGGTCTGGCTACTGGTGCAGGTCAGCCAAACATAAGCGGCGATAAGATCCGTAACCTATTAATTCCGTGCCCCCAGGAGCTATCGGAGCAAGCGGCAATAATTACTCACCTTGACCACGAAACCGTCCGCATCGATGCGCTGATTGAAAAGAAAACCCGCTTTATCGAACTGCTGTCCGAAAAGCGCCAAGCCCTGATCACCCATGCCGTCACCAAGGGCCTCGACCCCAACGTTAGGATGAAAGACTCAGGTGTTGAGTGGCTGGGAGAGGTGCCCGAGCATTGGAAAATGCTCCCCCTCAAACGGCTGATAAGCAGTATTGGCCAAGGGTGGAGTCCCGAGTGCGAAGCTCGTATTCCAGAAGAGGGGGAATGGGGCGTTGTGAAGGTAGGTTGTGTGAATGGCGGCGTATTCCGCCCCGAAGAAAGCAAAGCGCTACCTACCCAAATGGAGCCACGGCCAGAGCTCAGCCTGAGGGCAGGCGATGTTTTGATCTCACGCGCTAACACTCGGGAGCTAGTCGGCAGTTGTGCTGTCGTTCCTCATGACTACCCGTACCTTATGCTGTGCGACAAGCTCTACCGGGTTGGATGCGGTGAACGTGTAACGCCGGACTTTCTTGCCGCGTTAGTCACTGTGTATGGGCGCAGAGCCGTGGAGATTGAGGCCACTGGGGCTAGCTCATCCATGGTCAATATTGCCCAGTCTGTCATTCTGGACTTGCTTGTCGCAGTTCCCGACGCGGATGAACAGGTTGAAATCATCAGCCGGGTCTTGGCAGCTACGACGCGGATAGAACATCTGCGTGAAAAAACCGAGCGTAGCATCAAACTGCTGAAAGAGCGCCGCTCAGCCCTAATCACCGCGGCTGTCACAGGCCAGATCGACCTGAGGGAGACCGTATGAGCCAGGGCCGCAGCCTGCGTCTATTTCTGGTGGATGGCACGCCCAACGGCCTGCTCACCGCCGAGATAATGAACTGGACCGGCCATGTGCTGACGGGCCCACGCTCCAAATTGGCCGAGCTGGTGCAGCGTCCCGAATGCGCACGCACCGGCGTGTACTTTCTTGTCGGCCCCGACCCGGACGACAGCCTGCGTACGCGGGTGTATATCGGGGAGTCTGATGATGTGGCCCAGCGTCTGAAGCAACATAACCGTCCGCAAGAGCAGGGTGGCAAGGACTTCTGGGAGCGTGTGTGTCTGATTACCAGCAAGGACCAGAACCTGACCAAGGCTCATGCTAAATACTTGGAGAGCCAACTTATCCAGATCGCCAGTCAAGCTGGTCGTTGTGTAGTAGGCAATGGCACAGCGCATAGCTACACCAACTTGCCTGAGTCGGATCGTGCTGACATGGCGTTTTTTCTCGAACAGATCCGCATCGTGCTTCCTGTGCTGGGCTTCGAATTTCTGCGCGAGCTGATCAAACCCTCCAAGCTTGTTACGGCACCAGTCGAGCAACCGATTAGTCAGTCCCCACGTTTTGCATTACAACTCCCAAAGAGCAAGGAGCGCGCGCAAGCGCAAGAGGTTGATGGTGATTTCTTTGTATTGAAAGGGTCCCGAGCTCGAGCTCAGTGGGTAGGAACGGCGGATCACAACTATCGTAACCTTTACCAGCAGTTAGTGAGTGACGGTGTCATGATCAGTGACGGAAGTGAGTACCTAATGTTCAAGGACGACTATGCCTTCAGCAGCCCAAGTGCCGCAGCAGCAGTTGTGTATGGTCGTGCAGCCAGTGGTCGAACCTCTTGGTTGGTCGAGGGTAGTGGCGAAACTTATGCCGCCTGGCAGGACCGCCAACTGAGTGATATTGGAATAAAGCCCGATAATGAGTTGCTTAGTGAATAAGATCGAGCAGCCGCAGCGGTTGAACCTGAGCTGCGGGAACATCGGCACGATTGACCTTCCGCTGCGCGATACTTCCCATCTTGCCCAAGGACAGGATGCTTAGACCTGCTGTTCCTCTACGTGGAGCAAGAACGGCGTGCTATCAGCGTGCCGGCATGATTAGCGGCATCTACGACGGCGGCGAGTGGGTGTGCCACAGCTGTATCACAGGCTTCGCTCGATAAGCATTATTTGATGGGCCGTTCCCAGGGAAGGCCGCGACGTTGAAGGACGAAACGATGAGTCATATCCACCACGAGTGTGAATTGGAACGCCATATCGTCGAGCAGCTTGAAACTGCCGGCTGGCTGGTGGGTAAGTCTGCAGACTATGACCAAGGGCGGGCGCTAGTCCCTGACGATGTGCTGGGTTGGCTGGAGGACAGTCAGCCGCAGGCTATGGCTAAGATCCTAGCAATGAATGGTGTAGGCGCGCGCGATTTGGTGCTGGACCGACTGGTCAGGCAACTGGAGAACAAGGTCGAAGGCGGCACCGTGAATGTGCTGCGTTACGGCTTTGCCGTGGCCGGCGGCGGAACCTTAGCCATGAGCCAGACGCTGCCCGAAGATGAGCGCAACGACACGGTGACTGTCCGCTATGCGGCGAACCGTCTGCGTGTAGTGCCGCAACTGCGTTACTCGTTGGACAAAGCCGACGAGATCGATCTGGCATTCTTCATCAACGGCATTCCGGTTGCCACGGTGGAGTTGAAGACCGACTTCACCCAGTCAGTTGACGCCGCCATGCAGCAGTACTGCATGGACCGCCGACCTGAGCGCAAGAGCGGTGGCCTGGAGCCGCTGCTCACTTTCAAGCGTGGCGCGGTGGTGCATTTCGCCATGAGCGATAGCGACATACGCATGACCTCCAAGCTGGCCGGCGACTCGACCTTCTTCCTGCCATTCAACCGGGGCAACGATGGCGCCGCCGGCAACCCACCGGGTGACAACGGTAGCTACCCGGTGAGCTACTTCTGGGAGCGGGTGCTGCAAAAGGACAACTGGCTGCACATCTTCCACCGCTTCGTGCTGCAGGAGCGTAAGGAGGCCCAGGACGTCAACGGCAAAACCTACTTCAAGGAGGGCCTGATCTTCCCGCGCTTCCATCAGTGGGAAGGCGTGACCAGGATGATCGACGCGGTGCGGGTAGAAGGGGCAGGGCAACCGTACCTGATCCAGCACAGCGCCGGCTCGGGCAAGACCAATACCATCGCCTGGACCGCGCATTCGCTGATTCGTGTGCGCCGTCCGGATGGTGAGCCGTATTTCCACAGTGTGATAGTGGTGACCGACCGCCAAGTGCTGGACCAGCAGTTGCAGGATGCCATCCAGCAGATCGAGCACCAGGCCGGCGTGGTATGCGCCATAGACCGCCAACAGTCGAATCTGCCCAAGAGCCAGCAGTTGGCCAAGGCCATGCTCGATGGTGTGCCGATTATCGTCTGTACCCTACAGACGTTCCCCTATGCGCAGAAGGCCATCCTCGGCGAGCAGAGCCTGCGCGATCGGCGTTTCGCTATCATCATCGACGAGGCGCACAGCTCCACCGGGGGCAGCACGGCGGATGACCTACGCTATGTACTGACCGGGCAGAGCGAGGCGGAGTGGGAAAAACTCTCCAAGGCGGAGCGGTTGTCCGTGTGGCAGAGCTCGCGCTCGCGCCCAGGCAATGCCAGCTACTTCGCCTTCACCGCCACGCCCAAGCATTCGACGCTGAGCCTGTTCGGCCGCCCGCGCAATCCGGCGCAGCCCGTCAGCACCGACAACCCGCCGGCACCGTTCCACCTCTACACCATGCAGCAGGCGATCGACGAAGGCTTCATCCTCGATGTGCTGAAGAACTACACCAGCTACGAGGTGGCGTTCAAAATTGGCAGCGAGATGGTCGATGACAAGCGCGTGGACGAGAAGAGCGCCGGGCGCAAACTGGCCAAATGGCTGTCGCTAAACCCGGTGAATGTGGGACAGAAGGTCGAGCTGATCGTCGAGCACTTCCGCAAGAACGTCGCGCACCTGCTCGGTGGCCAGGCCAAGGCCATGGTGGTGACCAGCTCGCGTGCTGCAGCGGTGAAGTACCACCTGGCGCTGGAGGACTACTGCAAGCGCAAGGGCTATGACAACGTGCTGGCGATGGTGGCCTTCTCAGGTGAGGTGCCTAATACGGATGTGGAAGCGGCCAGCCTGCCCAAGGATCACCAATTCAGTGAAACCAACCTGAACCCCGGCCTGCATGGCCGCGATATGCGCAAGGTGTTCGACACTCTGGACTACCGGGTGATGATCGTCGCCAACAAGTACCAGACCGGCTTCGACCAGCCCAAGCTGGTTGCCATGTACCTGGACAAAAAAATATCCGGTGTGGAGGCCGTGCAGACCCTCTCGCGTCTGAACCGTACCTTCCCCGGGAAGGACAAGACGTTCGTCATCGACTTCGCTAACAAGGCCGACGAGATACTAGCGTCATTCAAGACCTTCTATCGTGATGCCCAGGTGGCGGACATCCAGGATCCGAACATCGTCTATGACATCAAGCAGCGCTTGGATGGCATGTTCATCTATGAGCAGGCTGAGGTGGAGGCTTTCGGTGATGCCATCGTCGATCCGAAGGTGACGCACCAGAAGCTGTTCTCGCTTACTCAGTCAGCCACCGACCGCTTCAACGGAAAGTTGAAGACGCTCAACGATGCCATCGACCAGTGGGAAAAAGCCTGGGAGAAGGCCCATGACGAGGGCTGCGACAATGACATGGAGTACGCCGACGTGCAGCGTGCGGAGTACTGCAAGGCGCGGGACGAGCTGATGATCTTCAGCGAGAGCCTGACCAAATTCGTTCGCAGCTATGAGTACATCGCCCAGTTGATCGACTTCGGCGACCCCAGCCTGGAGGCCTTTGCCAGCTATGCACGTCTGCTGCGTAAACGGCTCAAAGGCATCACTGCCGAACAGGTGGATCTGGGTGACCTCAAGCTCAGCCACTACAAGATCAAGAAGGGCAGCAACCTCAGTGGCGTCGCCGTGCTGGGTGAAACACCTGGTCTCTATGGTATGACCGATAACGGCCTGCGCGACGCCCGCGACCGCGAGAAAAAATACCTTGCCGAGCTGATTGAGAAGCTCAACAACTCCTTCGGCAAGGACATTACCGACACTGACCAGGTGGCCTTCGCGGTGCACGTTTCCGAGAAGCTGCGCGCTGACCGCGTGGTGATGGCCCAAGTGCAGAACAACACGATGGAACAGACCATGAAGGCGGACCTGCCTTCAAAAGCCATCTCTGCCATCGCTGCCGCCATGAGCAGCCACACTAGTATGGCGACCAAGCTGCTCAGCGATGAATCGACACGCGAGGTGTTCCTGACGGTGGTGTACGAGCTGTTAAAGAAAGATCCTGGGGCAGAGCTCTTTGACCTAGCGAGGCCGAGTAAGTAGAGATCGGCTAGTCCTCAACCTTGAGGGGCAAGCGGCTTTGAAAGCTATTTGCTGTCGAATCGCTGGACGCCCCTCTGGATTAGGTAGGGTGCATTTCATCTCGTAAGGCTTGTCTCTTCATGCTGACCTTTTTGCGTACAAAAATGCAGAATGCATCAATACTGCATTGACGGCTCACTGGCATTCCCTTAGCATGGCCTCCAAGTCGACTGCAGTATGATTGCATTCTGCGATTGCAACGGATCGAATTGACTATTGGCAGACACGCAAGGAGATAGAATGAAACGAAAACGATTGAAATTAGCACCCCCGACGTATCTTTCCCTTGTGGTCTACCTTGCTCTCAGCCCCAATATCGAGGTCGGCTTCAATCGTTCGTGGCAGGTACATTCTGATGGCAGTGAAATTAGAAACCTGCAAGTAGATATAAAAAAATTTGAACATGGGAAGTTAATCAATGGTGGCGAAAAAAATACTCTCTCACATCGCTGATGTCTCATTAGGTCAGACTTTTCGGGAGCGGGCGGAGACAGACAGCCCCGAAAGCGGCGTTAGGTTGATTCAGATAAAGGACGTCCGGGAGGGGGAAATGAATGATATAAATTCCCTCCCTTATGCTGATATCGAGCCCTCTAAATTGAAGGTTAAGCTCCTGGTCGGAGATTTGCTATTGCCGCTGAGAGGTATGCGAACTGAAGCCATGGTGTTTAGAGGGGAGAGCGGTAATGTCACCACAACAAACCAAGTCGCCATAATTCGCCCGAGGCTGGATGGAGGGGTGAGTTTGGATTACCTCCATTGGTTTTTTAATTCAGCTAAGGGTAGTGTTTTACTTGAGTCCATACGAACCTCCGCAAGCATACCCAATATAAGTGTTAAGAATTTACTTGAAATATCGGTGCCAGTTCCAAGCCCGAAAAGGCAAAAGCAAATCGTTGATATTTATCATAATTGGTGTGCGCAGAGGGATACGTTGCGTAAGTTGATTTTTAATGGAGAGAATATGGTGGCAAGTGCTGCGCACGAAATATTGGGTGGAGACTGATAGGTATGGGTATTTCGTTTTTTGGTTTGAAAGCGTTTGTGCTGGAAAGTATTGAGCGTATGCGCTTGAGCGGAACGGATCTGGATGCAGTAAAGGTTTTGCTGCTCTTTATGGTCTGCAAAAAAGCGCTTGATGAGGAACGGAGTATTCAAGCGAAAGAGGGCTTGGTTAAAGACTCAGATATGGATGAGTTGAGCGATGTGGAGTCGTTGGCATCGGTTATTGCGCGGATAGTTGAGAGTAAATCAAGTTCGTTTTTCTCAGACTCCATTCTAAATATTTGGGGTGAAATACATCCTGTCCTCAGCTCTGATATGTCGGAGAGGAGTGAGTTGGTTAGGCTCTGGGATGAGTTTAGGTGTTTTTCTTTTGATGAGTGTAATCACGAAGGTGGGTTGGACGCATTTTTTGAGTGGTTTTTGGTAGAGTTGGCTGAGCGAAATTCTAATAAGGGAGGGTATTTCTTTACTCCTGACGGAATAGTAAGTTTGATGGTCCAGCTTCTCGATCCTAAAAGTGGAGAAAAGCTATATGACCCGGTATGTGGCTCCGGAGAGTTTTTGATAGGCGCTATCAATAAAGTCAAGGAGTCATCGGAAAGGAATTGGCTGTATGTTTTAGGGCAGGAAAGGTCTGCTGAGACAGCTTTTATAGCAATGGCAAATGCTTATATCCACGGAGTTAGTGTGGATAGTATAGAAGTTTGTGATGCGCTAGCCCGTATGGATTATGAAGAGAAAATTTACGGAAGGTTTGACTTGGCTCTTGCAAATCCGCCTTTTTCGCTTCGTCATTGGGATGGCGAAAGGTCCGTTGACTTTCTGCGCTATGGGTTGCCTCCTCAAGCTAATGCGGATTTTGCATTTATCCAGAATGTCCTTTTCAGTTTGAATGAGAATGGTCGAGCAGCAATGGTTGTGCCTATGGGGGTTTTATTCAGAGGGGGAGTAGAGAGGGAGATCAGAAGGAAGATGCTGTTAGAGAATAATGTGGATGCCATTATTTCAATTCCTCCAATGTCATTTTATGGTACTGCCGTACCGGCGAATATCTTGATAATGAGGAAGTCTTCGGTCTTCAGTGATGTACTATTTATTGATGGATCAAGTTTTTTTTCGAGAAGTCAACGCCTGAATCGTCTGGGGAAAGATGCGATAGAAAAAGTTTCAAGATTGTATGCAGAGCGAAAAAATATTAATGGTCTTGCTTGTTGCGTTCCTGTTAAGGATTTGGAAGGGAATGACTGGAATTTGACGGTTTCTAGATATGTTGCCCCTCCTGCTGTAGAGGGAGTAGAGTCTATGGCTACACTATTGGAGCGACAAGAGAAATTGCAGTTCGAACTAAGCCTATTGCAGCAAGAGATGAGATTGCTGTTGAGTCGGGACAATATTGATTAGTTTAAATCGTGGGTTTCTGGCTTGCAGCGCGGTGGTTGAGCCGAGGAGAACTTTACTGGCCCGACGTTTGCCGTGGGTTTAAAGTGGCAATTTATAGCAAGCAACTTGAAACTTTGATTTCAGGTAATAATCTGAAGAGAGTAATTGCGGATCTGTCGCGGTGTGCTTGCCCTGCAGACCTGCTGCTCTACCCTATCTCTACTCTTCTCCTTCGTCTTGCTCGTTGGCAGGTTTGGCTATGATCTCCAGCGCGACGGGAATATCGAGCTGATCAATGCGGTCCACGGCTGCCTGAAGACTCACCTTGCTGAAAAAAGGCAGATCGAGTTCACCATTCTTGTAGGGTTTGCGCATTACGCCATAGACGACGGTGTAGTCGGCTCGGACGACCCGACCATTGATTGCAGGCAAGAGGCGTACAGCCTCGTTACGAAGCTCTCGCACTACGCTGCGAAGCTTCTTGCGAAAATCTGCATCGCTCACAAGCGCCTCCGCGCTCACCACACCTTGTGACCAAAGGTGGCTTATTGGCCCCGAAGAGTGGCCGTCCTTCAGATGGATAAACTGTTTATCGCTGGACAGAAAATCGCACGGTTCGATGTTGGCATAGCGTACCCCCAGCGGATTGATTTTTACCTGATCCAGGCATAGTAGGTCTTCACGATGCTCAACGAGATTTGCAATGAGCTCTCGCTCATTCCGACACTCGGTCGGCCCTATGATATCTACCCGAGGGATAGCCTGGAAACGAGCTTCGACCTGTCGTTTGAAATTGCGGTCTACGCTGTACCAGTGCCCAGCGAAAAGCACATAGCTGCGATCCTCATCATCCGCTCTGAGGTTGGTTTCGAAGGTAAAGCAGTGGTATACCCGCCACTGCTCCTTGAACACCTCAGCATCTGGGGCCTTGGCTTTGATGTAGTGGCGCTCGCGGATGTCATCAATCGTACCATCGAACTCACAGCGATTTAGTTCCGCCACATAGTCTTCGATCGACAGGCTGTGAAAATCTGTACCACTGCTGCCGAAGCCGTTGTAATGAAGGAGACAGCCTTCCTCATAGTCAACAATCTCTGGGGGGGCCATATGGAGCTCACTCTCATCCCCTGCTCGCAATGAGTTAATTGCCTCGAACAAGTGGCCGTCGAGGGTAGCGAGAGTCTCCTTTATCCGCACAACCTGCATGTTGTCGATCCACGGGAATCGCTGCTTGTACGTATCGCTTCGATAGACAGCCAGTACCTGCTCGCACTTATCCGCCAGAGTCTCTGACGTTAGTTTGCACGTAATCGAAAGAGTGTCACGGCCGGCTGCAAATCTTGCGAAGGACACATCACTGGGAGTACCACCCGCTACACGCGCGAGGTCTCTTAGAACATCTACTCCAAAGTCCTGCAAATCACTGTCTTTGCTAGCCTGCACTCGCTTCTGGAATGTGACGGCATCTGGTGTCGCCAGGTCCAGCGTCCGCAGTCCATCACGCGGCACTGAGTTAAGCGTGACCTTAAGGCCAAACTGGCGTTCGAATGCTTCGTCATTAAGAGCAAAATGAATATGCCCGAAGCAGATGGCGAAAATGCGGTCATCTGTAGGCAAAAACAGGACGCCTCCGGCACCGCTAGCAATCAGGTTCTCAGGCTGAGGCCCAGCTTGCTCTTCCAAGAACCCGAGCCAGCTTGGACGGCTCGTGAATAGTTGGCCCACAAACAGCTCGCCACCTTCCACTAACGGCCAGTCGCTACGCCTGAGCTGGACTCTTCCAGTACCGGGCGAATACTCGTCCTTGAACGCCTCCGCAATATCAAACTCCTCGCGTAGGAGCCGAATTGATAACGTCCTGACTTTTTCCACGTTAGGCACAGCACTATTCCTTGTGTGTCAGCCAATGTCAGAGAACCAATTTAGCGTAGCAATAGGCCATCAAGCTGTCCAATCTACGTCGCGACTGTTCAATTCCGTGTCGAGTATCCATTCAGTCAGTATTGGCTTGGCCTTCCTAGCGAAGTTAAAGCTAGTTTGACCTTCGGAGCAGAACTTAAATCGCTTCATCCACGCATCTCGGTGACGGCTCCTGGCCGATTCTGGCCGCCGCTCGCAGCGGAGGCCCTATTTCTTTTCAAAGATCGAAAACCCATGACGTTTCTAGGCGTCGACTGATCAGTCGAACAGTGAGCAGATAGTAATATCGTGTGCCCTCACCGCGATGTTTCAGGCTATGTTTGAGAAACCAAGCTAGATGCTTCCGTTTCCATTCCCAAGGCGACTCGCGCTGCCATCGCTGTACGATTGCAGCCTGGATAATCTTCGCTTGGCGCAAGTGTCGCTGCCGCGTCGCGTGAGACCCAGTCAGCGCGGCAGCCAAGAACACCTCCATATCAAACGCCTTGGTCATACCCGTCCCCCGATGTAGGCAGCGACTACCTCAATCCGGCCATGCCCTAGCTCATAGCTGATCTGTATGCGAGCCTCACGGTCGAGGCGCGGATCGATGGCATAGCAATGACCACCATTAATCGGTGCAGGATGCTGGGTAATCTGCTCGTAGCGCTCACAGGCATACGCCGCGCGCAACTCATGAAATCCTTTCAGGGCGTTTTTATGCAGGACGTCCCGCGATGCCCCGGCTACTCGTTGCAACACGTTCGCATAGCTCTCGCTTGGCGCGATCATGTTACGGCTACCTTTCGGCGACACCTTTGCCGCAAACCTCAGTGCATCCCGAATATGTTGATCCACTGCAATCCATCGTGGGGCAGATGCACCACCTCGGCCGCCTTTCGTGCCCTCCTGGATAATGATCTTGCCGAGCCTGTCAGCCTCACGGATCAATCTGGGCAAATCAGCCAATATTGTTTCGCGCAACCGCATCCCAGTGGCACGTGCCATCTGAATCATCGCCCCCGCGCGTAGCTGTTCACGATTACAAAGCACATCGACAATCTGCTGCACCTGCGCGCGATCCTGCCCTTGCGGCACTGACTGGCGAACCCTGGTGCGCTGCATACCCAACGCCTTGCTCGGGCTTGGTAACTTCACGTACTGATCACCGCGAAGCGCCGCCATGGTCCTGTTAACGCTGGATAGCCGGTTTTGTGCGGTACTGACGGCGAGGTCACCGCGCCCAACCACGTCGCGTAGATACGCCGCATAGTCGGCCAACACCTTCCGATCAATCTGCCGCGCATCATTGATACCGGGCCCCTGTTCGGAGTGGCACCACTTCACGAATGCCAGCCACCGATCACAGTGCGCTTTAACCGTGCCGTAGTGGCCACAGCCGAACATATCTTTCAGCGCCTGCGGTCCTGCATAGCTCAACTGCCTGCCGTAACCGAAATTACGACCATCGCGCCTACCCACTAATGCCATGTCGGTCACCTCACTTTTCGTTCTCCCGTCCTCGCCCCACGTCTTCCCGCCAAGAATGCTGAGTGTTATCAGGGATCAAGGCCCCTGCGACCTGTGGGGGGTGTCCACTACGCGGGACTGGCGGCTCCTTACGACCGGGAGCAAGGGCATCTCATGATCTGGCCTCCTGAGCACCGATACCGGTGGGCGGGTGGAGGCTGCACTGGCTGACGAGACCGGTGCCGCGAGATCCTGAGCCGGGTGGAAGCAGTAATGCGATGACCGGGGCATGCCTGACTGTCAGTCAGGTGCAGTCCATTTCCTGGTCTGCGGCGCCATCATCTACATCGCTGTTGCTGGTGACATCAGCGTTTGTCACGCCGATTGTCACGAGGAGGGTTGCGGCAAAGCCCCGTTCTATATGGGCTGCAGCAGTGGTGGGAGCGCCCGTCTCTTTCCAGGAGAAAGAGACGGGCGCAGGTTGGCGCAAGATTCGGCCAAGCGGATAGGTTGCTGCAGGGCAGCGAAGTAGGAAGCGTCGTCTGGCGCACGAGGGCCATGATCTGAAGTAGGCATCCATCACCGGGGAGGTGACCGGGCGAGCTGCCGGACGCGAATCGCCTTTTGGGCTGAACCACCGCGAAAGCGGCGTGACCTTCAAGGTTCGGGCCACCTGGGTTGCTGTCATCGACAGCGCTTGCACGGCCAGTTCTACGCCTGTGGATAAACCCGGTCAAGGTTCGAAATTCAGCGTCACTTTGGACTTGAAGAATGGTTATCCACCGGTGGAATTCCGTGGTAAATCCTGGACAACGTGGTCGCTTTTAGCTCTTCAAAGTAAGGTCCATCCAAACAGGGCGGCTTTGCAGCCCTATTTGGATGGACCCGCCCTTAGAAGCGGATAAGCGAGGCTGCTTGCCCTGAATCTTGAACGCTCAGTTGTTGCTGCCGTTATTGCGCCTGCATAGCGCTAGCGTATCGGTACCACGTTCTTGTCTTTGACTTGACCGTATGCAGACGCGAGCAGGCTACCGGTGGCGGCTTTCTGGATGTACTCACTCCACCAAGCCATCATCGGTCGCCTGCGTTCGATGTAGTCGGCCCGATTGTAGGCGCTCCGCACCTCATCCTTGTCGACGTGCGCCAGTGCGACCTCAATAAGCTCCGGGTCCCAGCCATGCTCATTCAAGATGGTGCTGGCCATCGAGCGCATGCCGTGGCTGACTAACCGATCTTGGAAGCCCATACGTTTTAACGCCATGTTGGCGGTCTGGCTATTGGCGTGGGTTCGCGGGTTTCTGTCTGCCGGGAAGACGTATTCGCGATGGCCGCTGTGAGTCTTCAGTGACTCCAGCAGTGCGACAGCGTGATCGCTCAACGGGATGCTGTGTGGGCGGCGCTTCTTCATCCGCTCCGGAGGGATAGTCCAGACACGCCTTTCAAAGTCGATGTCTGCCCAGCGAGTAGTCGCCGCCTCGGCGGGGCGAGTCATCGTGTGCAGCTGCCATTCGATCAGGCAGCGGGTGGTGCGTTTGATGCTGGCGTTCGCGATCTCCAACATGAGTTCGGGGAGCTCTTCGGGCGGAAGCGCAGCCATATTCTCTTTCTTGGGCTTCTTGAATACTGCCCTGATGCCGCTGAGTGGGTTGGCGAAGATCAGGCCGGAGTTCACCCCGTAGGTCATGATCTCGTTAAGCCGCTGGCTAAGACGTTTGACCGTCTCCAGGCTGCCTTTCGCTTCGATTGGACGAAGCAATGCGATCACCATCGGCGCGGTGATTTTCGTGAGTGGTGTCGTCTTCAAATCGGGGAACACGTGCAGCGTGAGCGACCGCCAAATGTCCTCCGCGTAGGCCGAGGTGACCGAGTCTTTCTTTAGCTCGAACCAGGCGGTGGCCACGTTCTCGAAAGTGTGTTCCGTTTCTGCGCGCTTGGCTTCATTCAGCGTGTTGCGTTGCACCTTGGGATCGATGCCCTGTGCAAGCAGCTCGCGCGCATCGACTGCCATCTTTCGTGCATTGGCCAGTGACAGTTCGGGGTAGGTCCCGAAGCCGATGTTGATGCGCTTCTTGGTGACCGGTTCGCGGTAGTTGAAATTCCACAGCAACGAACCGTTGCTGCGTACTCGGAGCTGCAAACCGTCACCATCAGTAAGGACGTAATCCTTGGACGCGGGTTTGACTCCCTTGAGCTGTCGATCGGAGAGACGGAGGTTTTGAGCAGGCATGAGATTCTCCTCAGGCACTGATTCGGTATTCCAAAGATTAGCACCGGATGAGGTGGAATACCGTCTGGAATACCCGAATGGCTGGAACTCAAAAACTCTCAAAAGACCAAGAAAGCGCTGGAAGCCGCGTTTTTACTGGCTCGCAGGCACAAAAAAAGACGTCCGTGGACGTCTTTAGATGTTGAAGTGGTGGAGCCGGGGGGATTTGAACCCCCGTCCGCCAGTACTCCGCTTTCGGGCCTACATGCTTAGCCGTGTCTATTAAGTTAACCCTCAGCGACCCGACGGGCAGGGTGCTTTGGGCGAGCTGTGTAAGTTTTAGCCGATTCGTCCACAGCGTACTGCACGGCGATCCTGTTCTATATGACAATCACTTTGGGTTTACAGGCATCCCCTGGTGATTGCTGGAGCCGAAGCTACCAGAAGGAAGGCTAGCACCGCTTACGCGGCGAGAGCTTGTTCCCCGTAGGTTTCGTCATTGGCAACTATAGAAAGTTGCAACAGTGGATTTACGACTTCTGTTACCAAGTCGGCATGCCCCTAGAGTTTCATCACCGGCGTCGAATCCTAATCGGCCCCAATTCTGCTGCTCTAGCAGTCAGGCGGCGGAGTCTACCCGAATCAATGAGATACGTCGACCGTTCGCCTGACATTCCGCTCGCGACGGCGTTGGGCCAGTCGCGATTCGGTCATTACTTGGCGGCACCGCCGTCGCTGCCGTCACCGCCGGTTTTCAGCTCGGTGATTTTCTTGGTGGTGATCGAGATGCACTCTTTGTCATTGCCGCTTTTTTGCGCGGCAGTGGCATCGGCGACGGTTTTTTCAATGTCAGTCTTGCTGTCGCCGGTCAGGTTGGTGGTGGTCGACGCCTCAGCATTTTTCAGTGCCGCGATGTTCGCGCCGCACAGGTCATCAGCAGCGAAGACCGGGGAACCCAACAGTGCAGCGGTAAGAAACAGTCCAGTCAGTGCGGTGCGCTTCATGTGTATCTCCTTGAGCCTGTTGACTCGGTATCGCCGACTGATTCCGCCGGTGCCCGAGATGGAGGAAAAAAGCGCCGAATGCGTTGTGGCGCTTAAAGAGATGGACTGCCGACCATCGCAGGGGTTCTATTTTTTTTCACAGTGCTGTGAAAAAGCCACGTTGCCGGATGTTTCGAGATAATGGTGCGATCTACGCCCCATTTGTGTGCATCAAGCGGTTCTTGGTTGAGTCACCCTATCCACGAGATAGACCAGGCCGTGGTAGTCGATACCGCCGTGTTGCGTGAGCCCGATCTCACACGTGCGGCTGGTCGAAATGCCTTCTTCGCAGAACTGAACAGCGTCTTTCAACGAGCGCAGCGCATGGGCATTCAGCTCGGGCGTGGTGAAGCCTTTGTCCCCCGCAAACCCGCAGCAATGAATGCCCTCGGGAATGACCACATTCACGCTGCACATCCGCGCGAGGTCGATCAGCGCCTGGCTCTCGCCCAGGTGTTGCGTGCTGCAGGTAACGTGAACAGCGATGGGCGCCTGCTGCGGGGTGAACACCAGTTTGTCCAGCAGATGGGTGCGGATGAAACGCACTGGATCGTACAGGTCGAGTCGGGTTTCCTTGAGGTCTTGAACCAGGCGCAATGTGCAGGGACTGGTGTCGCAGTAAATCGGATCTAGCCCGCCGCGGCTGGCCCTGGTCAACGCGGCAAGCAGTTGCTGACGCTTGTCTTCCGCCTGTTCGGCGTAGCCCTT
Source organism: Pseudomonas sp. GL_135 (assembly GCF_057834665.1). NCBI lineage: Bacteria > Pseudomonadati > Pseudomonadota > Gammaproteobacteria > Pseudomonadales > Pseudomonadaceae > Pseudomonas > Pseudomonas sp. GL_135. The sequence goes on along the minus strand of NZ_CM174408.1, from coordinate 4,769,476 downwards.
CGAGGCGAAAGGCTGACCGCAGCACAGGCTGTCCTGGTCTTCCGGGAACACCACCTGATAACCGGCTTTCTCCAGCAGCTTTTGGGTTTTGTCCATCAGCGACATCTGTTCGCGATCACCTGCCGCAGGCCCCATGACACGGGACACGCAGGCCGCCAGATAAACCACGCGCGGGCGCTGATCTTCAACCGGCGGGGGAAATCGAATAGCGTTTTCTGGCTGCGGCATGGCTGGCGTCCACTGCGGCACGCGGCCTGAGGACGCCTTGCTCAGCGCGCTGGATATCTTCGCAAGCCTCGGTGCGCCAAGCAGCATGCGGGCGCCATTGGCCGCATGCAGCGTAAATCGAGCGCCCTTCATGGCTGTCGCAAAGTGCTGACCGATCCAGCGGGCGGCCTTGTCATGATGCGCTTGCTGCCCGCGAAGCTTCTTCACCAGCTCGCCGGTATTGATGCCGACCGGGCAACGCTGCGCGCACAAACCGGTGGCAGCGCAGGTGTCGATGCCTTGGTATTGGTAGTCGCGCTCCAGCTGAGTTGTGTCGGTGCCTGCGCGTTTCTTTGCCTGAATGTCCCGCCACATGACGATGCGTTGCCGTGGGCTCAGGGTCAGCCCTTTCGACGGACACACCGGCTCGCAAAAGCCGCACTCGATGCATTTGTCGATGATCGCATCGGCAGCGGGCATGGGTTTCAGGTGCTTGAGGTGCACCTGCGGATCTTCACTGAGCACGACGTCGGGATTGAGGATGCCGGTGGGGTCGAGCAGCCGTTTGAGTTGCCACATCAGCGCGTAAGCCTCGCGGCCCCACTCAAGCTCCACGAACGGCGCCATGTTGCGGCCGGTACCGTGTTCGGCTTTCAGTGAGCCATTGAACTCCACGGCTACCAGTTGCGTGACGTCATCCATGAAGGCTGAATAGCGCGCGATCTCCTGCGGATCGTTGAAGCCCTGGGTGAAGACGAAGTGCAGATTGCCCTCCAGTGCATGGCCGAACAGGATCGCTTCGTCGTAACGGTGCTTTTCGAACAGTTCGATCAATCGCCGAACGCCGATGGCCAGTTGCTCGACGGGGAAGGTCACGTCCTCGATGATCACGGTCGTACCGGTCTCACGCACCGCGCCGACGGCCGGGAAGGTGTCTTTGCGAATGGCCCAGAGCCGGGCGTTTTCGGTCGCGTCTTCGGTGAAATCCACCTGCTTCTCGACCGGGAAATGCGCGATGGACGCCATGACCTGCGCCAGTTGCTCGTGCAGTAACGGTCGGGTCGCGGCGCGGGCTTCGATCAACAGTGCGCAGGCACCCTCCGACAGCTCACGAACGAATGCTGGCATGCCTGGTTTGTTCTGCACCGAGCGTAGGCTGCGTCGATCAAGCAGTTCGACGGCAGCGACCGGCTGGGTTTTCAGAACCGTCACAGCGTTGCAGCAGGTTTCGATGTCGGGAAAGACAATCAGCGCCGTCGCCTTGTTCGGGTGATCGGGGACCGTGTCGTATGTCACCGCGCTGATGAAACCCAGCGTGCCCTCCGAACCCACCAGCAGATGGCTGAGGATGTCGAGGGGCTCGTCGAAGTCCACCAGGGCGTTCAGCGACAGGCCGCAGGTGTTCTTCAGGCGGTACTTGTGGCGAATCTTTGCAGCGAGTTCGGTATTCGCGCGGGTCTCGCGACCCAGTTGCGCAAGGCGCTCCAGCAGCTCGGCATGGCTGAGTCGAAAGGCATCGACGCTGGCAGCATCTTCCGTGTCCAGGCGGGCGCCGTCGGCGAGCACCAGCCGAATGCCAGCGAGGGTGTGGTAGGTGTTCTGGGCCGTGCCGCAGCACATCCCGCTGGAATTGTTGGCGACGATGCCGCCGATTTTCGCCGCATGCATGGACGCCGGGTCCGGACCGATCTTGCGTCCGAATGGCGCCAGCCAGACGTTGGCCTGTGCGCCGATGACGCCGGGTTGCAAACGGATCTGCGCACCTTGCTCGCGTATCTCACGGCCATTCCAGTTGTCGCCGAGCACGATCAACACCGAGTCGCTGATCGCCTGACCCGAGAGGCTGGTGCCGGCCGCGCGAAAGGTCACCGGGACTTTATCGGCCTGCGCCAGTTTGAGCAGCGTCACGACTTCATCTTCAGATTCGACGCGGATGACCAGCTTGGGGATCAGCCGATAAAAGCTGGCGTCGGTGCCGAAGGCCAGGGTCGAGAGCGGGTCGTCGAAGCGCCGACCGGCAGGAATGAGGCTGTTCACACCGGCCAGAAATGCGGCGGGCAAAGTCATGCGGTTTTCCTCATCGGGCATCTCGGTGGCGCCGCGGCCTCTGTCGGGCCGCATGCGGGGAATCGGCGAGTCAGGCGCCCAGTTCGCGGACCAGCGAATCACGGGTGATCTCGCTGATCGACTTGGCGCCGGTAAGGACCATTGCGACGCGCATTTCCTTCTCGAACAGATCCAGCAGGTTTTTCACCCCGGCCTCGCCGTGGGTGGCCAAGGCGTAGATGAACGCACGGCCGATCAGCACGGTGTCGGCCCCGAGGGCGATCATGCGCACCACATCCAGACCGCTGCGAATGCCGGAGTCCGCGAGAATCTTCAGATCGCCTTTCACGGCGTCGGCAATGGCGGGCAGCGCACGGGCACTGGACAACACACCATCGAGCTGGCGGCCGCCATGATTGGACACGACGATGCCGTCGGCGCCGAATTTAACGGCGTCGCGTGCGTCTTCCGGATCGAGGATGCCCTTGATGATCATCGGGCCGTCCCAGGAGTCGCGAATCCACTCCAGGTCTTTCCATGAAATCGACGGGTCGAAGTTGTTGCCCAACCAGGCGATGTAATCGGTAAGGCCCGTGGGATTGCCACGATAGGCCGACACGTTACCCAAATCGTGGGGACGGCCGTTGATGCCCACGTCCCACGCCCATTGCGGGTGAGTCATGGCTTGCAAGACGCGGCGCATCGGCCCGCTTTTGCCGCTCATGCCGGAGTGCGCGTCACGGTAGCGAGCGCCCGGGACAGGCATGTCGACGGTGAACACCAGTGTTTTCACGCCGGCGGCTTTGGCTCGCTCCAGCGCGTTGCGCATGAAACCGCGATCCTTAAGGACATACAGCTGAAACCACATGGGCCGCTTGATCGCCGGGGCGACTTCTTCAATCGGGCACAACGAAACTGTCGACAGCGTGAACGGAATGCCTTTGGCATCTGCAGCGCGGGCGGCCTGGACTTCGCCCCGGCGGGCATACATGCCGCAGAGACCAACCGGTGCCAGCGCCATCGGCATGCTCAGGGTTTCACCGAACAGCGTCGTCTCCAGACTCAGCTCGGACATGTTCTTCAGGATGCGCTGGCGCAGCGCAATGCTGGCCAGATCTGAGACGTTGTGGCGCAGGGTGTGCTCGGCGTAGGCGCCGCCGTCGGCGTAGTGAAAAAGGAACGGCGGGAGCTTGCGCTGGGCGGCGGCGCGGTAGTCAGTGGAGGCAGAAATGATCATGGGATCTCGCAGATGAGTGAGCGGGGCCACAGCCGGGCGCGCAAGAAGCACGCCCGGCGCTCGTCTGATTAATGAACCAGCATGCCGGTGAACCAGTACGCCTGGGCGTAGGTGATGCAGCCAACGATGGTGGCAAAGAAAATGCTGTGCTTGAGGGTGAAGCGGAACAGATCGGATTCCTTACCCACCAGCCCGGTCGCCGCGCAGGCCACTGCGATCGATTGCGGGGAAATCATCTTGCCGGTCACGCCGCCGCTGGAGTTGGCTGCAACCATCAGCACGTCACTGACGCCCAGTTGATGCGCAGTGGTGGCCTGCAATGAGCCGAACAGCGCGTTCGACGAGGTGTCGGAGCCTGTCAGGAACACGCCCAGCCAGCCAAGGAACGGCGAGAAGAACGGGAAGGCGCTGCCAGTCCCGGCGAGGACCAGTGCGAGCGTCGAGGACATGCCGGAGTAGTTCATGACGAAGGCGAAGGCCAGCACCATGCCGATGGAGACGATGGCCCAGCGCAGTTCGATCAGCGTTTCTTTGAAAGTGACCACACCTGTTTTAGGGGTAATGCGCAGCACGATCATCGCCAGAATGGCCGAGATCAGAATCGCGCTGCCCGAGGCGGCGAGCAGGTCGAACTTGTACACCGCTGGCATGGCCGTCGGGTTGGCGACAATCGGCGCCATCTTCATGACCAGTTGATCCAGGTGCGGCACCGGGAAGTTCATGGTCAGTGCCTGCAGCGGGCCGCCCGCAGCGAACAGCGCCTTGAACGGCTTCAGCGTCCAGATCGTCACGACAACGGTAAGAATCAGGAAGGGCGACCAGGCTTTGATGATGGTGCCTGCCGAGTATGGCGATTTCTTGGTGGTGCGCGGCTGACCAAAGCCGCCTGGATTGCCTGGGCCTCCGGCCATGACCGCAGCACCGCCGGACGCACCGGCGACTTGAGCGTCGGTTGAGCGCGCCGGCTGCCAGACTTTCAGGAAGAAGGTCAGGGATACGAGGCTAACCAGTGCGGAGGTAATGTCAGGCAGTTCCGGGCCAATGAAGTTGGAGGTCAGAAACTGCACGATGGCGAAGCTGCCGCCTGCGACCAGCGCTGCGGGCCAGGTCTCTTTGACGCCTTTCACGCCATCCATCATGAACATCAGCCAGAACGGCACGAATACTGACAATAGCGGCAATTGACGACCGGCCATGGCGCCGATCTTGAACGGGTCGAGGCCGGACACCTGGCCTGCCACGATGATCGGGATACCCAGTGCGCCGAACGCCACCGGTGCGGTGTTGGCGATCAGGCAGAGGCCGGCGGCGTACAGCGGGTTCAATCCTAGGCCAACAAGCAAGGCAGCGGTGATCGCCACCGGTGCGCCGAAGCCCGCTGCCCCTTCCAGAAATGCGCCGAAGCAGAAACCGATCAGCAAGACCTGAATGCGTTGATCGTCGGTGATTGACATGACCGAGCTTCGGATGATTTCAAACTGGCCGCTTTTGACCGTCAGTTTGTAGAGAAACACCGCCGCAATGATGATCCACGCGATGGGCCACAGGCCATAAAGGAACCCGTAGCCGGCGGACGCGACAGCCATGTCGGCAGGCATCTGGAACGCGAAGATCGCGATCAAAATGGCGAGCAGCAGGGTGATCGCGCCTGCGATGTGGCCCTTGAGCCGGAATATTGCCAGCGCCAGAAAGAAGAAAACGATCGGGATGACAGCCGCCAGGGCCGAAAGGCCCAGGCCGCCAAGAGGTGTGTAGAGCTGTTGCCAGGTTTGCATGTATGAGGCCCCTAATTGTTTTTGGTTAGGCCCGGTGTCCATGTCTTACGTGCGCGGCTCCTGCAGGCGACAACTGCTTTTCTGTCTTCCTGTCGGCGCTGACGAACGAGTCGCACAGCTCACCAGCTCAAGCGTTCCGCCGTCGGGAAGTGCCTGCGGCGCAGTACGGTGGTAGCCGTCCGGCGCCGGCATTGTAAATTGGTAATACCAATTTACAATGTCTTGGAGCTAGGTTAGAAGCCTTGCTGACGGTGTGTCAATTTATGACGCGTAAACTTTCGTAGTAGCTCGCCCGCATTGCGCCTGAGAGGGTGATTTCTCCTACACCTGACGGGTGAATGTCTGATCGCGATCGGCGAGAATATGCGCCCCGCATCACGTCAGACGGGGCTGCCGGGTTGTGGAGTGAAGGGTTATGGGCTTTGATCAGGTGCGCCAGCGCCGCTTGTCCGACGAGATTGTCGAGCAGCTGGAAAGAATGATTCTGGAGGGCACGTTGAGCTCCGGCGGTCGTCTGCCAGCTGAGCGATCGCTTGCGGAGCAGTTTGGGGTGTCACGTCCCTCGCTGCGTGAGGCTATTCAAAAGCTTACGGCCAAAGGGCTGCTGGTTAGTCGTCAGGGCGGCGGCAATTACGTCGTCGACAGTCTCGGGTCCACATTCAGCGATCCGCTGCTTCATCTGTTGGAAAGCAGCCCGGAAGCCCAGCGCGACCTGCTCGAATTCCGCCACACCCTGGAAGCCTCCTGCGCTTATTACGCGGCCATACGTGCAACGGATGTCGACCGGCTACGGCTGCGTGAAGCGTTTGATGCGCTGCAGGATTGCTACAGCCGTGCGGAAGAAGTGAGCCGTGCGGAGGAGGGCGCTGCAGATGCCAGCTTCCACCTCGCCATCGCCGAAGCCAGCCATAACGCTGTGTTGCTGCACACGATTCGTGGCTTGTTCGATCTGCTGCGGCGCAGCGTGGTCACCAATATCGGCGGCATGTACAAACAGCGCGCAGAAACCCGCGACATGCTGATTGATCAGCATCGTGAGTTGTACATGGCGATTATCGAAGGGCGGGCGGACGATGCCCGAGAGGTGTCGAGCCGTCATTTGCTGTACGTACAGGAGGTGCTGGAGGAAGTGCGCCAGCAGGTTCAGCGCACTGCGCGGGCCGAACGGCGGAACCGAATTTGAAGAGGTTGCACGGCGCCGGAGTGGTTGCGGGCCGTGCGTCATCTACAGGCGCTCCTTTTCGAAGCGACAAGAAAGACTGAATCAGTCTTCCTTGCCCTTGTTACGCACCGCGCGTTGCAGCTCGCGATTGGAGTCGCGTTCGCGCTCGGTGTCGCGCTTGTCGTATTCCTTCTTGCCTTTGCCCAGAGCAATCTCGCACTTGATCAAGTGCTGCTTCCAGTAAAGGGCAAGGGCCACGCAGGCATAGCCTTTTTGCTGAACAGACGACGTCAGCTTTTCCAGCTCGCGCTTGTTGAGCAACAGTTTACGGGTGCGTGTCGGGTCAGCGATGACGTGGGTACTGGCTGTCGTCAGTGGCGAGATATGGCTACCCATCAGCCAGGCCTCACCGTCTTTGAGCAACACGTAACTGTCAACCAGCTGCACCTTGTTGGCACGCAGGCTTTTTACTTCCCAGCCAGCCAGGACCAGACCGGCCTCGAACTTGTGTTCGATGAAGTAATCGTGACGCGCCTTTTTATTTTGCGCGATGGTCCCTGTGGGATGTTTCTTGAGCTTAGCCATAGGCGACGCATTATAGGGATCAACGGGCGTCTCGGCTATGGGCTCGCGCGCTGAAGCTGCGTGCTTGAGCACGTGGAGTGAATCCCGGACAATGCGCGATCTTTTTTGCGTGTTGGACGTGTCAACGATGTCGACGGACAAGGTTTCGGTTCACGGGAGTTGGGCCAGTCGCTGGGTGTTCATCCTGGCTGCCACCGGCTCTGCCGTAGGGTTGGGAAGCATCTGGAAATTCCCTTACATGGTCGGCGTCTACGGCGGTGGTGCGTTCGTGCTGGTGTTTCTGGCGTGCATCGCCCTGATCGGGATTCCGGTGATGATTGCCGAGACGCTCATCGGTCGCCGCGCACGGCAGAGCCCGGCCAACGCGCTGCGTTCGCTGGCACTCGCCGTCGGGCATTCGTCGAAGTGGTCCTGGGGCGCGTTTGCCGGCATGGTCACCGCGTTGTTGATCCTCTCTTTTTATAGCGTCGTCGGCGGCTGGTCGCTCGAGTACATCATTGATGTCGGCAAAGGCGATTTCAAAGGCGTGACGCCTGACGGTGTCGGTGCCTATTTCGGCGAGATGATCGCGGATCCATGGCGTCTGGTGGGCTGGCACACGCTGTTCATGCTGCTGTCCGCGATCACCATCGCCAAGGGCGTCAACGCCGGGCTTGAGCGCAGTTTGCGCATCCTGATGCCTTTGTTATTCGTGCTCATCGTGATTTTGCTGGGCTACAGCCTGACCACCGGGCATTTCATGGAAGGCGTGCATTTCATGTTCGACTTCACGCCCGAAAAGCTGCTCGATGGTCTGCTCCCGGCCATGGGTCACGCGTTCTTCTCACTCAGTGTGGGCGTCGGTTCGATCATGATCTATGGCGCCTACATGACCAAAGAGGCCTCGATCAGCGCAACCGTCGTGGGCGTGGCATTGCTTGATACGTTCGTGTCACTGCTGGCGGGCCTCGCATTGTTTCCGATTGTGTTCGCAGCCGGCCTAAACCCCAGCGAAGGGCCGGGCCTGATGTTCGTTACGCTGCCCTACGCGTTTGGTAACGTCGCGTTTGGTACCGTCATGGGCGTGGTGTTCTTTATTTTGGTCGCCGTCGCGGCCTGGAGCTCGGCCATTTCCTTGCTCGAACCCATGGTCGCGTACTTGGTCGAGCGCACAAAGGTTCGCCGCGGCTGGGTGACTTTCTGGCTATCGTTTATCTGCTGGTTCGTCGGGTTGGGGACGGTGTTCTCGTTCAACATCTGGAAGCAGGCCAAATTCTTCGTGAACGAAGGCGCCGGCTTCCATCTCTATCAGTGGGGAGCGTCGTCGGGACTGGATTTCTTCGGCGTGATCGATTTCTTCACCTCGCGGATCATGCTGCCGCTGGGTGGTTTGTGTTTTGTGGTATTCGCAGGTTGGGTGATGGGACGCGGCGCGGTGCGTGACGAATTGTCGGTACGCAGCCCGGTTCTGTTCGCTTTAACGTTCTTTTTGATGCGCTATGTGGCGCCGATCGGCATCCTGATTGTCTTTGCCGCTCAGCTTTGGAAATGACGCTGACATGACTACGCATATTCAACGTTCCGCCCTTTTGCCATATCCCGCCCAGGCGCTGTACGACCTGGTCAATGACGTGAGTCGCTACTCCGAGTTCCTGCCCTGGTGTTCCGGCGCCAGTGTGCTGGAGCAGAGTGATACCTCAATGCGTGCGCGTGTCGAGATCGCCAAAGGCGGTTTGAGCCAGCACTTCGTCACGCGTAATACGCTGACGCCCGGGCAAACCATCGAGATGAATCTGGAGGAGGGGCCCTTCAGCCAGCTCCACGGTGTCTGGACTTTCAAGGCCCTGAATGAAAAGGCCTGCAAGATTAGCCTGGACTTGTCGTTCGACTACAGCGGCTCGATCGTCCGCGCGACCTTGGGGCCGCTTTTCAATCAGGCCGCCAACACGTTGGTTGACGCGTTCTGCCAGCGAGCCAAAGAGCTGCATGGCTGAGCCGATGATTCGGGTCGAGGTGGTCTATGCCGCCGTCGACCGTCAGGCACTGCTTGCACTGGACGTGCCCCTCGGAACATCGGTACGTGCCGCAGCCATCGCGTCGGGCATGGCCGAGCGCTTTCCTGAGCTGGATCTCGCACACTGCCCCTTGGGCATTTTCGGCAAGCTTATCGATGGGCCGGAGCAGCACGAATTGGAGGCCGGTGACAGGGTTGAGATTTATCGCCCGTTGCTGGCCGACCCGAAAGAGATACGGCGTCTGCGTGCTCTGAAAGCTGCGGCTTCAAGAAAGGCGAAAAAACCGATTTAATTTCCTCATCGGCTCGATTGAGAGACGTAAAAAAGCCCGGCATGTCCGGGCTTTTTTATGCGGCTGATTCCACAAGGAAACGGTGGCTCAACGCGGATTCGTATCCAATGGTTCCTGGGAAGGAATGGGCACGGTTTCGACTTTGTCGACATCGTTTTGAATCTGCTCAAGCAACGAGCCAGGCTTCGGTGGCTCTTCCTTCGGCGGCTCTGTCCCTTGGTTTTCGGGGGTGACAGTTGTATCGCTGCCCTTGCCGAGAATGGCTTCGTCGCGGCTGACACCCGGCTTGAAGTCACCTGACAGGCTCGCCAACTGGTCGTTGCCATTGAAGATCAGGCTCACGCGCTCCTGCTGGCGTTCGCCACCACCAGGCTGCAGGCTGTACAGGTAGTCCCAGCGTTCAGGGTGGAAAGTGTCGGTCAACAAGGGGTTGCCCATGATAAACCTTACTTGCCGACGGGTCATTCCCGGGCGTAACTGGTCTATCATGTCCTGCGTGACGACATTGCCCTGTTGGATGTCGATTTTATAAACCCCGGGGAATGAACAACCGGCGAGTGCGAGCAGTCCCACAAAGGTGAAACTGGTTAGCAAGAGCTTGGTGTTTTGCATCGGTGGGCGACTTCCACTATCTTGGCTGGGACAACGTAAACCCCGATCATACCTGCATTAAGAGAAGCTGCGAAGCAGCGTCTGCGAGAAAGCTGACCATGGTTGAAAATAGCGAACTACGCAAAGCCGGACTAAAAGTGACCCTGCCGCGGGTCAAGATCCTTCAAATGCTCGATTCTGCGCAGCAGCGCCACATGAGCGCAGAGGACGTCTACAAGGCGCTGATGGAGGCCAACGAAGACGTCGGCCTGGCAACGGTTTACCGAGTTCTGACTCAGTTCGAAGCAGCCGGGTTGGTGGTTCGCCACAACTTCGACGGCGGCCACGCGGTATTTGAACTGGCTGACGGAGGCCACCACGACCATATGGTCAACGTGGAATCCGGTGAGGTCATCGAGTTCTTCGACGAAGAGATCGAAAAACTGCAAAAAGCCATTGTGAGCAAGCACGGCTTCGAGCTGGTGGATCACAATCTGGTGCTCTACGTACGCAAGCAAAAGGTGTAAGCCTCTTGTGAAGTACGACAAAGGCGACCTTCGGGTCGCCTTTGTTGTTTCTGCACTCCACGATCGGCGGCTGCGGCCGGTGTGTGTCGGGCCAGGCCGTGACGGTCATCACGACTTGGAGGTGACCACCATCTTCTTGGCGTGCGCGAGCGACTCCTTGGTCAGGTCGATCCCTCCCAGCATTCGCGCCACCTCTTCCACCCGTTCATTCTTGCTGAGCTTGGAAACCGCAGTGCGCGTGACGTCCGCATCCCGGACCTTGTGCACAAACAGGTGTTGATGCCCTTGAGCGGCAACTTGCGGCAAGTGAGTGACGGTCATGACCTGGCCGCGTTCGCCTAGACGACGCAGCAGTTGGCCGACGATTTCAGCGGTAGGGCCGCCGATACCGACGTCAACTTCGTCAAACACCAGCGTCGGAACCCGGGATGTCTGTGCGGTGATCACCTGAATCGCCAGACTGATTCGCGACAGCTCACCGCCCGACGCCACCTTCGCCAGCGCCTTGAGTGGCTGGCCCGGGTTGGCGCTGACCAGCAGTTCAACCTGCTCCAGCCCATTGGGTGACAGCTCTTTGTCCACGTTCTCGCGCAGCTCGATATTGAAACGGCCGCCCGGCATACCCAGCCGCTGAATTTCGTGCTCGACCTTGTGGGCCAGTTCCGGCGCAGCACGGTGACGCAGGTCGCTCAGCTCGCGCGCCTTCTCTTGATAGTGCCGCGCGTAAGAACCTACCTCGTGTTCCAGTCTCTCGATCGCTTCATCGTTGGCGTTGAGGGTTTCGATCTCGTCGAGCAGCTTCTGGTGCAGCGCTGCGACTTCCGTTGGCTGCACGCGGTGTTTGCGTGCCAGCGTGTAAATCGTGTCGAGGCGCTCTTCGATTTGCTGCAGACGGGCGGGGTCCGCTTCGAAGCGATCAAGGAAACGATTGATCTCGCCGACGGCTTCTTCAACCTGAATCTGCGCACTGGAGAGCAGATTGGTCGCTTCATTCAGCGCGTCGGGGGTGTTGTTCACGCTGCTCAGTCGGTTGAGGCTTGCGGTCAAGGCATTCAGCGCATTGCCGGAATCGCTTTCACTGCACAGTTCGACCACTTGCCGGCAGATGCCCAACAGACTCTCTGCATTGGTCAGCGTTGTGTGTTCCTGTTCCAGCCGCTCAAGCTCGTTTTCGCCGAGGCTCAGGCTCTCCAGCTCTTCAAGCTGGTAGCTCAGCAACTGATGCTTGGCACGCTGCTCGTCGCCAGAATTGGAAAGACGCTCAAGCTCCTGACGCGTTTGCCGCCAGCGCTGAGAAGCCAGTTGTACCTGACGTGCGAGGTCGGTGGCGCCCGCATATTCGTCCAGCAGTCGCCGATGGGTGTCGGTCTTTAGCAGCGATTGATGCTCGTGCTGGCTGTGAATGTCGATGACCAGCTCGCCAAGCGCTTTCAGGTCGCCCTGGGGGCATGGTGTCCCGTTGATATAGGCGCGTGAGCGGCCTTCGGCAGTGATGACGCGACGCAGAATGCAGGGGCCGTCGGTTTCGAGGTCCCGCTCCTTCAGCCAGGCGCTTGCTTCTGGGATATCCGACACGTCGAAGGTCGCCAGTATGTCTGCCTTGTCGGCACCTGGCCTTACAACACCACTGTCGGCGCGATCGCCAAGCGTCAGCCCGAGGGCGTCGAGCATGATCGACTTGCCGGCCCCGGTTTCCCCGGTGATCACACTCATACCGCGATCAAGTTCGAGATCGAGATGTTCAACGATGGCGTAATTATGTATGGACAGGTGGACCAGCATCAGAGCGGCTCCCAAACAATTTGTCTGGTTATTTATACAGTGTTTTGCTTTGGGCTGACAATGCCCGGCCTTAGCTCGATTTGATAGGTCATCGCCATTTTTTAGCATCAATCCTGCATTTCGCCACCGCGTAAAGCCGCCGAACTCATGTCAGCACATTTGTAGGGTTATTCGGCGGATCCTGCACCCAGGCCCCTTGAACACGGAAATTACGACCCCATATAGCCGGGCAGAGGCGTGAGTTGAGCTCACGGATGTAATTAGAAGGAGAGAATTTATGGCTGACGAACAGAACCCGGACATGCAGGCCCAGGATCAGGCTGCTGACATGGCGACTTCTCAAGATGATCTGGCAACCCGCGTGCAAGTGCTTGAAGAACAGCTGAAGGCGGCGCAGGACCAGTCTCTGCGTGTAGCTGCGGATCTGCAGAACGTCCGCCGCCGTGCTGAGCAGGATGTAGAGAAGGCGCATAAGTTTGCGCTTGAAAAATTTGCCAGCGATCTGCTGCCGATCGTTGACAGCCTTGAGCGTGGCCTGGATTTGTCCAACCCGGATGACGAGAGCATCCGGCCCATGCGTGAAGGCATCGAGCTGACGTTGAAGATGTTCTACGACACGCTCAAGCGCTACCACCTGGAAGCCATTGATCCACACGGCCAGCCATTCAACGCCGAGCACCATCAGGCAATGGCGATGCAGGAAAGCGCTGACGTGGAGCCGAACAGCGTGCTCAAGGTTTTCCAGAAGGGTTATCAGCTCAATGGCCGTTTACTTCGCCCGGCCATGGTCGTGGTCAGCAAGGCGCCATCGCCTGTTTCGCCGTCTATTGACGAGCAGGCTTGAAATTAGCTGAGTGGCCCCCATTTACAGGCCAAGCGTTTAAGAATTACCGCAATTTGTAAATGCAGTTGCGGCAACCAAATTTAAGTTTCGGGAGATTCAACATGGGCAAGATTATCGGTATCGACCTGGGGACCACCAACTCCTGCGTCTCGGTTCTGGAAAACGGCGTCGCCAAGGTCATCGAGAACGCGGAAGGCGCACGCACCACCCCTTCGATCATTGCGTATGCCAATGACGGCGAGATTCTTGTTGGTCAATCGGCCAAGCGTCAGGCTGTCACCAACCCGCACAACACGCTGTACGCAGTGAAGCGCCTGATCGGCCGTAAGTTCGACGAAGAAGTCGTTCAGAAAGACATCAAGATGGTGCCGTACAAAATCGCCAAAGCTGACAACGGCGATGCGTGGGTAGAAGTCAACGGCAAGAAAATGTCCGCGCCTCAGATTTCGGCTGAAATTCTGAAGAAAATGAAGAAGACCGCTGAGGATTACCTCGGCGAGGCAGTAACGGAAGCGGTTATCACCGTTCCGGCTTACTTCAACGACAGCCAGCGTCAGGCCACCAAAGATGCCGGTCGTATTGCGGGTCTGGACGTCAAGCGCATCATCAACGAACCAACCGCAGCCGCACTGGCTTACGGTATGGACAAAGCGAAGGGCGACCACACCGTCATCGTTTATGACCTGGGTGGCGGTACGTTCGACGTCTCCGTTATTGAAATCGCTGAAGTCGATGGCGAGCACCAGTTCGAAGTGTTGGCCACCAACGGCGACACCTTCCTGGGTGGTGAAGACTTCGACAACCGCCTGATCGATTACCTGGTCGACGAATTCAAGAAAGAATCCGGCATGAACCTGAAGGGTGATCCGCTGGCGATGCAGCGTCTTAAAGAAGCTGCCGAGAAAGCCAAAATCGAGCTGTCTTCGAGCAATTCGACCGACGTGAACCTGCCGTACATCACTGCAGACGCCACCGGCCCTAAGCACTTGAACGTGAAGATTTCCCGCGCCAAGCTGGAATCGCTGGTTGAGGATCTGGTGCAACGTACCATCGAGCCTTGCCGCATTGCGCTGAAAGACTCGGGTATCGAAATCAGCGCGATCAACGACGTGATTCTGGTCGGCGGCCAGACCCGCATGCCACTGGTTCAGCAGAAGGTCACCGAGTTCTTCGGTAAGGAAGCGCGTAAAGACGTTAACCCTGACGAAGCCGTTGCCATGGGTGCAGCGATCCAGGGTGCGGTACTGGCCGGCGACGTAAAAGACGTTCTGCTGCTGGACGTGAGCCCGCTGACGCTGGGTATCGAAACCATGGGCGGCGTGATGACGGCGCTGATCGAGAAAAACACCACGATTCCTACCAAGAAATCGCAAGTGTTCTCGACTGCCGACGACAACCAGAGCGCAGTGACCATTCACGTGCTGCAGGGCGAGCGTAAGCAGGCGACTCAGAACAAATCCCTGGGTAAGTTCGATCTGGCCGAGATTCCACCAGCACCGCGTGGCGTGCCTCAGATCGAAGTGACCTTCGACATCGACGCTAACGGCATTCTGCACGTCGGCGCGAAAGACAAGGCGACAGGCAAGACTCAGTCGATCGTGATCAAGGCCAACTCCGGTCTGTCGGATGAAGAAATCCAGCAGATGATTCGCGATGCTGAAGCGAACTCGGACGAAGACCGCAAGTTCGAAGAGCTGGCATCTGCCCGCAACCAGGGCGACGCGCTGGTGCACTCGACTCGCAAAATGGTCACAGACGCCGGCGACAAAGTCACCGCTGAAGAAAAAACCGCTATCGAGGCCGCACTGGTTGCACTTGAAGCCGCTGTGAAGGGCGACGACAAGGCTGCCATCGACGCCAGGATCGAAGAGCTGTCGAAAGTCTCCGCGCCGGTCGCTCAGAAGATGTACGCCGAGCAAGCCGAAAAACCTGAAGGCGGTGCCCAGGCCGCTCAGGAAGAAAGCAAGCCGGCTGACGACGTAGTCGACGCCGAGTTCGAAGAAGTAAAAGACCACAAGTAAGCGCAGGCTCACTTGATCGCCGGTTGACTGCTTTCTAACAGTCGCTGGTAGGATGTCGCCGCGCGGGAGCTTGCTCCCGCGTTGGCGTGTCTGGAACACCCAAAATTTTCAAGCACGCGAAGCTGTATCGCGGGCTTTGTGGCAAAGCCGGATGCTCCTGCACTCCGGCTTGTTCTGCCGCTTTTCACGGTCGATCAAAGGCCGCTGAACCAAGACCAGGATCGTTTAATGACGTGAGTTGGGTCCGGGCCTGAAAGGGGCTCAACGAGTCCGGCAGACTCAGGAGGGTCATGCCGGACGTCCTCAAGAGTGCGGAAAATTTATGTCAAAGCGTGATTATTACGAAGTATTGGGAGTGGAGCGTAGCTCCAGCGAAGCGGACCTGAAGAAGGCGTATCGCCGTCTCGCAATGAAATTTCACCCTGACCGCAACCCGGGTGACAAGGCTTCGGAAGACGCCTTCAAAGAAGCCAACGAAGCGTACGAAGTTCTTTCCGATGCCAGCAAGCGCGCGGCCTATGACCAATACGGTCATGCCGGTGTGGATCAGGGCATGGGGGGTGGTGGTTTCGGCGGCGGTGGCGCCAACTTCTCCGACATCTTCGGCGATGTCTTCAGCGACTTCTTCGGTGGCGGCCGTGCTGGCGGCGGTGGTCGTGGCGGTGCCCAGCGTGGCAGCGACCTTCGCTACACCCTCGAATTGAATCTTGAAGAAGCCGTGCGTGGCACCACCGTCAGCATCCGTGTCCCGACACTGGTCAACTGCAAGCCGTGCGACGGCAGCGGCGCCAAAAAAGGCTCGTCCCCGGTGACCTGCCCGACGTGCGGCGGCATTGGCCAGGTGCGTATGCAGCAGGGCTTCTTCTCTGTTCAGCAGACCTGTCCGCGTTGCCACGGCAACGGCAAGATCATTTCCGACCCTTGCGACTCCTGCCATGGCGAAGGCCGTGTCGAAGAATCGAAGACGCTGTCGGTCAAGGTGCCGCCAGGCGTCGACACCGGCGATCGCATTCGTCTGTCGGGCGAAGGTGAAGCGGGGACGCAGGGCGGCCCAACGGGCGACCTGTACGTTGTGATCAACGTGCGTGAACATGCCATCTTCCAGCGCGACGGCAAGCACCTGTACTGCGAAGTGCCGATCAGCTTCACCGACGCTGCGCTGGGTGGTGAGCTGGAAGTGCCGACGCTGGACGGTCGCGTCAAGCTGAAGATCCCGGAAGGCACGCAAACCGGTAAGCAGTTCCGTCTGCGCGGGAAAGGCGTGGCCCCTGTGCGTGGCGGTGGCGCGGGCGACTTGATGTGCCGTGTGGCGGTAGAGACCCCGGTCAATCTCGGCCGTCGTCAGCGCGAATTGCTCGAAGAGTTCCGCGCCTCCCTCGAAGGCGACAGCTCTCATTCGCCTAAAGCCAGTGGCTGGTTTGAAGGTGTGAAGCGTTTCTTCGGCGATCTCTAAGGGGCAGGGCATGCGACGCATTGCTGTGATGGGCGCCGCCGGGCGCATGGGCAAGAACCTGATCGAGGCGGTGCAGGATCGTGCGCCGCTCACCGGGCTGACAGCGGCCATCGTCCGTCCCGGCAGCACGATGATCGGCGCTGACGCCGGCGAACTCGCATCGCTGGGGCGTATCGGTGTTCAGTTGACCGGTAATCTGGAGCAGGTCATGGATGAGTTTGACGTCCTGATCGACTTCACACTGCCCGACGTCATGCTGAAAAACCTGGCGTTCTGCCGTAAGGCGGGCAAGGCGATGGTCATTGGTACCACCGGCTTGAGCGTCGACCAAAAGCATCTGCTGGTGGAAGCGAGTCGAGATATTCCAGTCGTCTTCGCATCCAATTTCAGTGTGGGGGTGAACCTGTCGTTCAAGCTGCTGGATCTGGCGGCGCGAGTGATGGGTGAAGATGCAGACATCGAGATCATCGAAGCTCATCACCGCAACAAGGTCGACGCGCCATCGGGTACGGCGGTCAGCATGGGTGAGGTCGTTGCCAATGCCCTGGGGCGTGATTTGAGCAGGGTCGCCGTTTACGGTCGTGAGGGCTACGCCGGTGTTCGTGAGCGGGAGACGATCGGCTTCGCCACGGTCCGTGGCGGTGACGTTGTGGGTGATCACACTGTGTTGTTCGCTGCCGAGGGTGAGCGTCTGGAGATTACGCACAAGGCTTCCAGTCGGATGACCTTTGCCAAGGGCGCAGTGCGTGCCGCGCTGTGGCTTGATGGCAAGGCGCCGGGTCTTTACGACATGCAGGACGTACTCGACCTGCGGTGAGTCTTCCGGCGCTTACATGTCACCAGTAACAATGCGGGCAGGAGAGGGGCTTTCCCTGTATCCTGCCCGCAGTTTCAAGCCATTACACACCCGCTACGCGATGTCCCGTCGCACTCCCCAGCCCTCACGGCAATTTTAGCGGTGGATTAAAAAGACCTCTTTCTGTAAGCTACAGCTTTAGTGTGTCCACTAAAAGCGCGCAGATAATTCTATGAAAAAAGCGGGGTGACGTGTCTATACGTCATTCCGCTTTTTTACAACCTGCGATCGCCCTTTCAGGCTTTATTACGGGAGGTCTTCTTGACTAAGCCAGCCATACTCGCCCTTGCTGATGGCAGCATTTTTCGCGGCGAAGCCATTGGTGCCGACGGTCAAACCGTTGGTGAAGTGGTGTTCAACACCGCAATGACCGGCTATCAGGAAATTCTTACCGATCCTTCCTATGCCCAGCAAATCGTCACCCTGACTTACCCGCACATCGGCAACACCGGCACCACGCCGGAAGATGCCGAGTCCGACCGCGTCTGGGCGGCGGGTCTGGTCATTCGCGACCTGCCACTGGTTGCGAGCAACTGGCGTAACAAGATGCCCCTGGATGAGTATCTGAAAGCCAATAAAACCGTTGCGATTGCGGGCATCGACACACGCCGTCTGACGCGCATCCTTCGCGAGAAGGGTGCTCAAAATGGCTGCATCATGGCTGGCGACAACATTTCCGTAGAGGCCGCCATCGCGGCAGCACGAGGTTTCCCAGGTCTGAAGGGCATGGACCTCGCCAAGGAAGTCAGCACCAAAGACACCTACGAGTGGCGCTCCACGGTCTGGAACCTGCAGTCCGACAGCAGCCCCGAGGTCGCCGCAGCCGACTTGAAGTACCACGTGGTCGCCTGGGACTACGGCGTCAAGCTGAACATCCTGCGCATGCTGGTGGAGCGCGGTTGCCGTGTAACGGTCGTACCGGCGCAAACCCCGGCCAGCGAAGTGCTTGCGCTCAAGCCGGACGGCATTTTCCTGTCCAACGGCCCTGGCGATCCGGAACCCTGCGACTACGCCATTCAAGCGATCAAGGATGTGCTCGAGACCGACATTCCGGTGTTCGGTATCTGCCTGGGCCACCAGCTGCTGGCGCTCGCCTCCGGCGCTCGGACCATCAAGATGGATCTGGGCCACCACGGCGCCAACCACCCGGTTCAGGACCTCGACACAGGCGTGGTCATGATCACAAGCCAGAACCATGGTTTTGCGGTGGACGAAGCGACCCTGCCGAGCAACGTTCGCGCGATTCACAAGTCGCTGTTTGATGGCAGCCTGCAGGGCATTGAGCGCACCGACAAGGACGCGTTCAGCTTCCAGGGTCACCCTGAAGCGAGCCCGGGCCCGACTGACGTCGCGCCGCTGTTCGATCGCTTCATCACAGCCATGGACAAACGCCGCTGAGGCTGCCTTGCGACTGTAGCGAACAGGTGACCGCGGCGGACCGGACCCGATCCGACAGCCCGCCCGGCACCTGAGATGTTCAAGACGGCTTGCCGACTGACACAGGATTCGAGTGACAACCCATGCCAAAACGTACAGACATTAAAAGCATCCTGATTCTTGGCGCTGGCCCGATCGTGATCGGCCAGGCCTGCGAATTCGACTACTCCGGCGCCCAGGCCTGCAAGGCCCTGCGCGAAGAGGGTTACCGCGTCATTCTGGTCAACTCGAACCCGGCCACCATCATGACCGACCCGGCCATGGCGGATGCGACCTACATCGAGCCGATCAAATGGGCGACCGTCGCCAAGATTATCGAAAAAGAACGCCCTGACGCGCTGCTGCCAACCATGGGCGGCCAGACCGCACTGAACTGCGCACTGGACCTGGAGCGCGAGGGCGTTCTGGAGAAGTTCGGCGTTGAAATGATCGGCGCCAATGCCGACACCATCGACAAGGCTGAAGACCGCTCGCGTTTCGACAAAGCCATGAAATCCATCGGCCTGGCGTGCCCGCGTTCCGGTATCGCTCACAGCATGGAAGAGGCCAATGCGGTCCTCGAAAAGCTGGGTTTCCCGTGCATCATTCGTCCGTCCTTCACCATGGGCGGCACCGGTGGCGGCATCGCGTACAACCGTGAAGAGTTCGAAGAAATCTGCGCCCGCGGTCTCGACCTGTCGCCGACTAAAGAGCTGCTGATCGACGAGTCGCTGATCGGCTGGAAAGAATACGAAATGGAAGTTGTCCGCGACAAAAAGGACAACTGCATCATCGTCTGCTCCATCGAAAACTTCGATCCGATGGGCGTCCACACTGGCGACTCCATCACCGTTGCGCCAGCACAGACGCTCACCGACAAGGAATACCAGATTCTGCGTAACGCTTCGCTGGCGGTCCTGCGCGAGATCGGCGTCGAAACGGGCGGCTCCAACGTTCAGTTCGGTATCTGCCCTGACACCGGCCGCATGGTTGTTATCGAGATGAACCCACGGGTTTCTCGTTCTTCTGCACTGGCGTCCAAGGCTACCGGCTTCCCGATCGCCCGAGTGGCAGCCAAGCTAGCTGTCGGCTACACGCTGGACGAGTTGCAGAACGAAATCACCGGCGGCAAGACCCCGGCGTCGTTCGAGCCGTCGATCGACTACGTCGTCACCAAGCTGCCGCGCTTTGCGTTCGAGAAGTTCGCGAAAGCTGACGCGCGTCTGACCACTCAAATGAAATCGGTCGGCGAAGTCATGGCCATCGGCCGGACGTTCCAGGAATCCCTGCAGAAAGCTCTGCGCGGCCTTGAAGTGGGCGTCAGCGGTCTCGATCCGAAGCTGGACCTGAGCAATCCGGAAAGCATGAGCATTCTCAAGCGCGAACTGACGGTTCCGGGTGCCGAGCGCATCTGGTACGTAGCCGACGCTTTCCGTGCCGGCATGACGGTTGAACAGATTTTCGGCATGAACATGATCGACCCTTGGTTCCTGGTGCAGATCGAAGATCTGATCAAGGACGAGGAGAAGGTCAAGACTCTCGGTCTGTCGGCGATTGACCGCGACATTATGTATCGCCTCAAGCGCAAGGGCTTCTCGGACGCACGCCTGGCCAAGCTGCTGGGTGTGACCGAGAAAAACCTGCGCACGCACCGTCACAAGCTGGACGTGCTGCCGGTCTACAAGCGCGTTGACACCTGCGCCGCCGAGTTCGCCACCGACACTGCGTACATGTACTCCACGTACGAGGAAGAGTGCGAAGCCAACCCGACGAATCGCGACAAGATCATGATTCTGGGTGGCGGTCCGAACCGCATTGGCCAGGGCATCGAGTTCGACTACTGCTGCGTGCACGCTGCGCTGGCGCTGCGGGAGGACGGGTACGAGACCATCATGGTCAACTGCAACCCGGAAACCGTATCGACCGACTACGACACCTCCGACCGGCTGTACTTCGAGCCAGTGACCCTGGAAGACGTGCTGGAAATCGTCCGCGTCGAGAAGCCGAAAGGCGTGATCGTTCAGTATGGCGGGCAGACCCCGTTGAAACTGGCTCGCGCGCTGGAGGCCGCAGGCGTGCCGATCATCGGCACCAGCCCGGACGCCATTGACCGTGCAGAAGACCGTGAGCGCTTCCAGCAAATGGTTGAGCGACTGAACCTGCGTCAACCGCCAAACGCTACGGTGCGCAGCGAAGACGAGGCGATTCGGGCCGCTGCGAAAATCGGCTACCCGCTAGTGGTGCGTCCGTCCTATGTACTGGGCGGCCGTGCGATGGAAATCGTCTACGAAGAAGACGAACTCAAGCGCTACCTGCGTGAAGCGGTTCAAGTGTCCAACGACAGCCCGGTGCTGCTTGATCACTTCCTCAACTGCGCGATCGAAATGGACGTTGATGCCGTCTGCGACGGTACCGACGTGGTAATCGGCGCAATCATGCAGCACATCGAACAGGCCGGCGTTCACTCCGGTGACTCGGCATGCTCGCTGCCACCGTATTCGCTGCCGGCGCATATCCAGGACGAAATGCGTGAGCAGGTCAAGAAAATGGCACTGGAGCTCGGCGTTGTCGGACTGATGAACGTGCAACTGGCATTGCAGGGCGAAGATATCTACGTCATTGAAGTGAACCCGCGCGCCTCGCGTACGGTGCCGTTCGTTTCGAAGTGCATTGGTGTCTCGCTGGCAATGATTGCAGCTCGAGTCATGGCCGGTAAAACGCTGAAAGAGCTCGGCTTCACCAAAGAAATCATCCCCAATTTCTACAGCGTGAAAGAGGCGGTGTTCCCGTTCGCCAAGTTCCCGGGCGTTGACCCGATCCTCGGCCCAGAGATGAAGTCGACCGGTGAAGTCATGGGTGTCGGTGACACCTTCGGCGAAGCCTTCGCCAAAGCCCAGATGGGCGCCAGTGAAGTGCTACCGACTGGCGGAACGGCTTTCATCAGTGTGCGTGATGACGACAAGCCCCTGGTGGCAGGTGTTGCACGTAGCTTGATCGAGCTGGGCTTCGACATCGTTGCAACCGCCGGCACTGCACGTCTGATCGAAGAGGCGGGGCTGAAAGTTCGCCGCGTCAACAAGGTGACCGAGGGCCGTCCACACGTGGTCGACATGATCAAGAATGACGAAGTCACACTGATCATCAACACCACCGAAGGTCGTCAGTCGATCGCCGACTCCTACTCCATTCGCCGCAATGCCCTGCAGCACAAGATTTACTGCACCACGACCATTGCCGCGGGCGAGGCCATCTGTGAAGCGCTGAAGTTCGGCCCTGAAAAAACCGTGCGCCGCTTGCAGGATCTACACGCAGGACTCAAAGCATGATCAAGTACCCAATGACCGTTCAGGGCGCTCGCGCCCTGGAAGAAGAACACGCACACCTGACCAAGGTGGTTCGTCCCAAGCTCAGCCAGGACATCGGGACTGCGCGTGAGCTGGGCGATCTCAAGGAAAACGCCGAATACCATGCCGCCCGCGAACAGCAGGGCATGGTCGAAGCGCGTATTCGCGACATCGAAGGCCGAATCCAGAATCAGGTGATCATCGACGTCACTACGATCCCTCACACCGGAAAAGTGATCTTCGGCACCACTGTCGAAATCGCGAACGTTGAGACGGACGAGCGCGTCACCTACCACATCGTGGGTGAGGACGAAGCTGACTTCAAATTGGGCAAGATATCGGTGGGTTCGCCGCTTGCTCGCGCGTTGATTGGCAAGGAAGAAGGCGATGTCGTCGCTGTGAAAACACCGAGCGGTGTGATCGAGTACGAAATCGTGGAAGTGCGTCACGTCTGATGATCGACACCCGCTTTGCGCGGGTGGTGATTCAGCCAGCGGGTTCGAAGGTCATTGACTGACCTTTCGAGCCGGCGGTCGCATGTCCGGTCTGACCGAGTCTGCGCTCATGTTTCCGGGTGAGCGCCGAGTCGTAAGGTCAGCGCTTATTCGCCCTGACCCGACAGGATCAGTTGAAGCGGTGGACGTTGGAAAGCTGCTTGTTTACCCTCGGGTTCTTGCGGTAAATCAGCGCCATTTTGCCGATCACCTGCACCAGATCGGCCTTACCGACTTTGCACAGTTCAGCGATGGCTGCCAGGCGGCTCTCGCGGTCGAGGATGTTGAGTTTGATCTTGATCAACTCGTGATCACCCAGCGCGCGCTCTAGTTCGGCCAACACACCTTCAGTCAGACCATTGTCCGCCACCATCAACACCGGTTTCAGATGGTGACCAATGGATTTGTATTGTTTCTTCTGCTCTTGAGTGAGCGGCATAATCTGACCTCTGCGTCTGATCTTGTAAAAAGCGGCGGCCAGTTTACCCGAGCGAGTCCGGGACCGCCCGGTTAATCGCGACTCGTCCTAATTTTTTGAGGTGCTCCGTGGCACGTTCCAAAACCAGCCATAACTGGCTTAAAGAACACTTCGACGACAAGTACGTCAAAATGGCGCAGCGGGATGGTTACCGTTCCCGCGCCAGTTACAAGCTTCTCGAGATCCAGGAGAAAGACAAAATCATTCGTCCCGGCATGACGGTCATCGACCTTGGCGCAGCGCCAGGGGGCTGGTCCCAAGTGACCAGTCGTCTGATTGGTGGTCAGGGCCGTTTGATTGCATCGGACATCCTGGAAATGGACAGCATTCCCGACGTGACCTTCATCCAGGGGGATTTCACCCAGGATGAAGTGCTCGCCCAGATCCTCGAGGCTGTGGGTAATACGCAGGTAGACCTTGTGATTTCCGACATGGCCCCCAATATGAGTGGATTGAGCGCTGTGGATATGCCGCGCGCGATGTTCCTCTGTGAACTGGCGCTGGATCTGGCCGGCCGTGTACTGCGTCCTGGTGGGGATTTCCTGATCAAGGTCTTCCAGGGTGAGGGCTTTGACGTGTACCACAAGGACATCCGCAAGCTGTTCGACAAGGTGCAGATGCGCAAGCCCTTGTCGTCGCGGGATCGGTCCAGGGAGCAGTATTTGTTGGGTCGCGGGTTTCGCGGCATAGAGGGATCGGCGAGCGATGAGCGCCTTTGATCAAGCGATAGCTTTTTTCAAATAGCTTAATCAAGGGAGCGTAACCAACATCGCGTAGTCAAAGTTTCACAAAGGGTTACAGACGCCGCCTGCCACGCCTGTAGGATCTGTAGTACGTTAGGCCGGTAAATATCATGCGAGGCACGCTCCAGCGTGGAGCTTGCTTCAGAGGGTAGCTAATTGAACGATATGGCAAAGAATTTGATCCTGTGGTTGATCATCGCGGCGGTTCTCGTGACCGTGATGAACAACTTCTCCAGTCCTAACGAGCCGCAGACCCTCAACTATTCCGAATTCATCCAGCAGGTGAAGGACGGCAAGGTGGAGAAAGTTGCCGTTGATGGTTACGTCATCACCGGCAAGCGCAGCGATGGCGACTCCTTCAAGACCATCCGACCGGCTATCCAGGATAACGGTCTGATCGGTGATCTGGTCGACAACAACGTTGTGATCGAAGGCAAGCAACCAGAGCAGCAAAGCATCTGGACTCAGCTTCTCGTCGCCAGCTTCCCTATCCTCGTGATTATTGCCGTCTTCATGTTCTTCATGCGCCAGATGCAAGGTGGTGCAGGTGGTAAGGGCGGCCCGATGAGCTTTGGCAAAAGCAAAGCGCGTCTGCTGTCCGAAGATCAGGTGAAGACGACACTGGCTGACGTTGCCGGTTGTGATGAGGCCAAAGAAGAAGTCGGCGAGCTCGTCGAGTTTCTGCGCGACCCGGGCAAGTTCCAGCGCCTGGGCGGTCGCATCCCTCGTGGCGTCTTGATGGTGGGCCCTCCGGGTACTGGTAAAACCTTGCTGGCGAAAGCCATCGCGGGTGAAGCCAAGGTACCGTTCTTCACGATTTCCGGTTCTGACTTCGTAGAAATGTTCGTCGGTGTTGGTGCAAGCCGGGTCCGTGACATGTTCGAGCAGGCCAAGAAGCATGCGCCTTGCATCATCTTCATCGACGAAATCGATGCGGTAGGTCGTCACCGTGGCGCCGGCATGGGCGGCGGTCATGATGAGCGTGAGCAGACGCTCAACCAGTTGCTGGTTGAGATGGACGGCTTTGAAATGAATGACGGCATCATCGTGATTGCCGCTACCAACCGTCCAGATGTCCTCGACCCTGCGCTGCTGCGTCCGGGCCGTTTCGACCGTCAGGTGGTTGTGGGCTTGCCCGACATTCGCGGTCGTGAACAGATTCTCAAAGTACACATGCGCAAAGTGCCAATGGGTGACGACGTTCAGCCAGGTGTGATTGCTCGTGGTACTCCGGGGTTCTCCGGTGCCGACTTGGCAAACCTGGTAAACGAGGCATCGCTGTTCGCCGCTCGTACGGGTAAGCGCATCGTCGAGATGAAAGAATTCGAATTGGCGAAAGACAAGATTATGATGGGCGCCGAGCGCAAGTCGATGGTCATGTCCGACAAAGAGAAGCGGAACACGGCTTATCACGAGGCAGGTCACGCAATCGTGGGTCGCGTCGTGCCAGAGCATGATCCGGTGTACAAGGTGTCGATCATCCCTCGCGGTCGTGCGCTGGGTGTCACGATGTTCCTCCCGGAGGAGGATCGCTACAGCCTTTCCAAGCGTGCATTGATCAGTCAGATCTGCTCGCTGTACGGTGGGCGTATTGCGGAAGAAATGACACTGGGCTTCGATGGGGTGACCACTGGTGCTTCCAACGACATCATGCGGGCCAGCCAGATCGCTCGGAACATGGTCACCAAGTGGGGTCTTTCCGAGAAGCTGGGTCCGTTGATGTATTCGGACGAAGACGAAGGCGGGTACCTCGGCCGTGGTGGCGGCGGTCAAAATTCCAGCCTCTCCGGTGACACGGCACGTCTTATCGACTCTGAAGTGCGCAGCATCATTGATCAGTGCTACGGCACGGCCAGACAAATCCTTACGGATAATCGTGACAAGTTGGAAGCGATGGCTGACGCGCTGATGAAGTACGAAACCATCGATGCCGAGCAAATCGATGACATCATGGCAGGCCGCACACCACGTGAGCCTCGCGACTGGGAAGGTGGCTCCGGAGATTCCGGCACTCCAATCGCACCTGTAGGTCCGCGTCCGGAATCGCCGATTGGCGGCCCTGCTGCTGAACACTAAGGTCTGACATGACTTCTGCGTTTCACCCGACCCGGTTGCCTTGCGGCAACCGGGTTCTTGATTTATCCCGCACGCATGTGATGGGAATCCTTAATATCACTCCTGATTCGTTCTCGGACGGCGGGCGCTTTGCGCAGCGCGACCTGGCGTTGCGTCATGCCGAAGCGATGATGCTGGCGGGCGCGACTTTGATCGATGTCGGTGGAGAGTCGACTCGCCCTGGTGCGCGATCTGTTTCTCCTGTTGAAGAGCTGGAGCGTGTGGCGCCTGTCGTCGAGGCGATCAGCGCCGAGCTGGATGTCATCATTTCAGTGGATACGTCAACGCCGGCCGTCATTCGCGAGACGGCGCGACTGGGGGCAGGTCTCATCAACGATGTTCGCTCGCTGCGTCGAGACGGGGCGCTGGACGCCGCTGTAGCGACGGGTTTGCCTGTTTGCCTCATGCACATGCGCGGCGAGCCGACAGACATGCAGAATGATCCTCACTACACTGACCTGATCGGCGAAGTCAGTTCCTTCCTGCGCGAGCGGATGGAGGAGTGCGTCGCGGCAGGCATTCCGGTTGAGAGCATCATCCTCGACCCGGGATTCGGGTTTGCCAAAACCCTCGAGCATAATCTGAGCCTCTTCAAGCATATGGAAGAGCTTCATGCTTTGGGCCGTCCGCTGCTGGTCGGCGTCTCTCGCAAGAGCATGATCGGCAAGGTTCTCGACAAGCCTGTTGATCAGCGTCTAAATGGTGCGCTGGCGCTGGCCGCCATGGCGATGGTCAAAGGCGCAAAAATCCTGCGTGTGCATGACGTCCCGGAGACGGTTGACGTGGTGCGTATGATTGCTGCTGTTGAATCAGCTAAATAAGAAATCTGGAGCACCCATGAACACAAAAAAATACTTCGGTACCGACGGTATCCGCGGACGTGTAGGCCAATTCCCGATCACCCCTGATTTCATGCTGAAATTGGGATGGGCAGCAGGGATGGCCTTCCGGAAAATGGGCGCATGCCGGATTCTGGTCGGCAAGGACACACGTATTTCGGGCTACATGTTCGAGTCGGCGCTTGAGGCAGGTTTGTCCGCAGCCGGAGCGGATGTGATGCTGCTGGGTCCGATGCCGACGCCTGCGATTGCTTATCTGACGCGTACGTTTCATGCCGAAGCGGGCATCGTGATCAGTGCGTCGCACAACCCGCACTACGACAACGGCATCAAATTCTTCTCCGGGCAGGGCACCAAGCTGCCTGATGAAATCGAACTCATGATCGAAGAGCTCCTCGACTCGCCTATGACGGTCGAGGAGTCAGATAAGCTGGGCAAAGTGTCGCGTATCAACGACGCTGCGGGTCGTTATATCGAATTTTGTAAGAGCAGTGTTCCGACCAGTACTGATTTTGAGGGGCTGAAGCTCGTTGTCGATTGCGCCCACGGTGCAACGTACAAAGTGGCGCCGAATGTGTTCCGTGAGCTTGGCGCCGAGGTGACCGTGCTGTCGGCGGCCCCCAATGGGCTCAACATCAATGACAATTGCGGCTCAACCCACATGGAAGCGCTGCAGGCTGCCGTTGTCGAGCATGGCGCTGACCTGGGCATCGGTTTTGACGGTGATGGCGACCGCGTGCTGATGGTCGATCACACCGGCGCGATCGTCGATGGCGATGAACTGCTTTACATCATCGCGCGTGACCTACAGGAACGCGGCCAGTTGCAGGGAGGTGTCGTCGGCACCCTGATGAGCAACCTCGGGCTGGAGCTGGCACTTGCCGATCTTGACATCCCGTTCGTGCGCGCCAACGTGGGCGATCGTTATGTCATCGCCGAACTGCTGGAGCGTGACTGGCAGGTGGGCGGCGAGAACTCTGGTCATGTCGTGTGCTTCCGGCATACCACGACGGGGGATGCGATCATCGCCGCGCTTCAGGTACTGCTGTCGATGAAGCGTACCGGTCAGAGCCTCGCGCAATCGCGTTCAGGTTTGAAGAAATGCCCTCAGGTCCTGATCAACGTGCGCTTTGAGGGTAGAGGCGTTGATCCGGTCAAGCATCCTGCTGTCATTGAAGCGTGTGACCGCGTGACCGCCGCCATGGGCGGGCGTGGGCGTGTTCTTCTGCGCAAGTCCGGTACCGAGCCGCTGGTGCGGGTAATGGTCGAGGGCGAGGACGAAATCCTGGTCCGTGGGTATGCCGATGAGCTGGCAAAACTGGTTGCTGAAGTTTGCGTCTGATTTCGGCTTGCCAGTGTTGAAACTGTTGGGTAACATCTGCGCCCACTTTGACCGACGAGGTACAGCATGCGTCGCCCTATGGTAGCTGGTAACTGGAAGATGCACGGTACCCGCGCCAGCGTCGCTGAGCTGATCGAGGGGCTTGCAAATCTCGCCCTTCCGGGTGGCGTAGATGTGGCGGTCTTCCCGCCGAGCCTGCACGTGAGTCTTGTGGTTGATTGCCTGGAAGGGCAGTCGATTTCCGTTGGTGCGCAGAATTGCGCCCATCAAGCCGGGCAAGGCGCGTTGACCGGAGAAGTGTCGTCGACTCAGTTGGCGGATGCAGGCTGCAAGTTTGTGCTTGTTGGGCACTCAGAGCGTCGTCAGGTAATGGGCGAAAGCAATGAAGTACTCAATCGCAAGTTCGAGGCTGCTCAGGCAGCGGGTCTGACGCCGATACTGTGCATCGGCGAGACACTTGAAGAGCGCCAAGCCGGCAAGACGCTCGAAGTTGTCGGGCAGCAGCTGGACAGCATCATCGAGGAGCTTGGCATCGGTGCTTTCGTTAATGCGGTAGTTGCTTATGAGCCAGTCTGGGCCATCGGTACCGGACTGACTGCCTCGCCGGAACAGGCGCAGGAAGTGCACGCAGCGATTCGTGCGCAATTGATGAAAGAGAATTCTGAAGTCGCACAAGGTGTGCGTCTTCTATATGGCGGCAGCGTGAAGGCGGCCAATGCGGCCGAACTGTTCGGCATGCCGGATATCGATGGAGGCCTCATTGGTGGTGCCTCCCTGAATGCAGATGAGTTCGGTGCGATCATTCGCGCCGCGGGAAACTGAAAAAATGCTGGAAACAGTCGTAGTCGTTCTTCATCTGCTGGGTGCTCTGGGCGTTGTTGCTCTGGTTTTGCTGCAGCAGGGCAAAGGTGCTGACGCTGGCGCATCTTTTGGAGCAGGTGCATCAAATACTGTGTTTGGTGGGCAAGGTTCCTCTACCTTTCTCAGTAAACTTACTGCTATACTTGCCGCCTGTTTCTTCATGACTAGCTTAGGGTTAGGTTACTTTGCTAAAGAGAAAGCTCACCAGCTGACTCAAGTAGGTTTGCCAAATCCAGCGGTACTGGAAGTGAAGCAAAAGCCGGCAGCAGATGATGTTCCGGTTCTGGAAGGGCAACAGAAACCAGCTGCAGTACCTGCTGATGTTCCTGTCACTCCAGAGCAAAAGTAATACCGGATTCGCAGCTGTTTTTGGGGCTGCAAAAGAGTTGTAATGCCGAGGTGGTGGAATTGGTAGACACGCAACCTTGAGGTGGTTGTGCCCATAGGGTGTAGGGGTTCGAGTCCCCTTCTCGGTACCAATTAACAAGAAAGCCCGCAGTAGCGGGCTTTCTTGTAGGTGGATGTGTCGGATTGACCCAAATTTGGATCGGTCGTATACTTCCGCCCCAGCTTTGTCGCGGGGTGGAGCAGTCTGGTAGCTCGTCGGGCTCATAACCCGAAGGTCGTTGGTTCAAATCCAGCCCCCGCAACCAGTTTTAGCGGAGCCCCTTTTCAGGGGCTTTTTGTTAGCTGGACACTTTATGACGCCGCTTTTCGCCGGCGTTTTCGTGATTGGGCTTTTGCCCATTTTTTATTTGCAGCATGCACGAGGGGGTTCAGGTGTCGAGCAAGCTAGAAGAGTTGCAGGCCTTGTTGGCCCCGGTGGTCGTGGCCCTAGGCTATGAATGCTGGGGTATCGAGTATTCGTCTCAAGGGCGTCACTCGATGTTGCGCGTCTATATCGATAAAGAAGGCGGCGTGTTGGTGGACGATTGCGCGATCGTCAGCCGTCAGATCAGCGGTATTCTGGATGTGGAAGATCCGATCAGCTCCGAATACACGCTCGAAGTTTCCTCTCCAGGCATGGAACGCCCACTGTTCACGATTGAGCAGTTTGCCGAGTTTGCCGGGGCACAAGTGAAGATAAAGCTGCGTTCGCCGTTTGAAGGTCGACGCAACTTTCAAGGCCTTCTCCGCGGGGTGGAGGAGCAGGACGTCGTGGTTCAGGTTGAAGATCACGAGTTTCTGTTGCCGATCGATCTGATCGACAAAGCCAACATTATTCCCACGTTTGACTAAGACGTGCCAGATACAGCGGATCCCGCGGATCCAATGGCTTGCGAAAGGCGAGGCGTACGATGAGCAAAGAAGTACTGCTGGTTGTTGAATCGGTATCCAATGAAAAAGGCGTACCGGCCGATGTGATTTTTGAAGCGCTTGAGATAGCTTTGGCCACGGCCACCAAGAAGCGTTTTGAAGATGAAGTAGACCTGCGTGTCGAGATTAATCGTCAAACAGGTGCCTATGAGACTTTCCGTCGCTGGACCGTCGTCGAAGAAGACGACCTCGACGACCCGGCTATCGAAACGTGGCCGAGCAAAGTTGCCCTGACGCACCCGGGCGCCAACGTTGGCGACGTTGTAGAAGAAAAGATCGATTCCATCGAGTTCGGCCGCATCGCTGCGCAAACTGCCAAGCAAGTCATTGTGCAGAAAGTTCGCGAAGCTGAGCGAGCTCAAGTCGTGGACGCCTACCGTGAGCGTCTGGGCGAAATCATTTCCGGCACTGTTAAAAAGGTTACACGTGACAATGTCATCGTCGACCTTGGTAACAATGCCGAAGCTCTGCTGGCGCGTGAAGACATCATTTCGCGGGAGACTTTCCGCGTGGGTGTCCGCGTCCGTGCATTGCTCAAAGAGATCCGCACCGAAAACCGCGGCCCTCAGCTGATCCTGTCGCGTACCGCGCCGGAAATGCTGATCGAGCTGTTCCGGATTGAAGTTCCGGAAATCGCCGAAGGACTCATTGAGGTGATGGCTGCCTCCCGTGATCCTGGTTCGCGTGCAAAGATCGCAGTTCGCTCCAAGGACAAACGCATTGACCCGCAAGGCGCGTGCATCGGCATGCGTGGTTCTCGCGTGCAGGCTGTTTCCGGCGAGTTGGGCGGCGAACGTGTGGATATCGTGCTTTGGGACGATAACCCGGCGCAGTTCGTCATCAACGCCATGTCGCCTGCCGAAGTGGCAGCGATCATCGTTGATGAAGATGCCCACGCCATGGACATCGCTGTAGGCGCAGACAACCTCGCCCAGGCGATTGGCCGTGGTGGCCAGAACGTGCGTCTGGCCAGTCAGCTGACTGGCTGGACCCTTAACGTGATGACCGAATCGGACATCCAGGCCAAGCAGCAAGCGGAAACCGGCGACATCCTGCGCAACTTTATCGACGAGCTGGAAGTCGATGAGGATCTCGCTCAGGTTCTGGTAGACGAAGGCTTCACCAGCCTGGAAGAGATTGCCTACGTACCGTTGGAAGAAATGCTCAACATCGACGGCTTTGACGAAGACACCGTCAACGAGCTTCGCGCTCGTGCCAAGGATCGTTTGTTGACTAAAGCCATCGCTACTGAGGAAAAGCTGGCAGACGCCCATCCGGCCGAAGACCTGCTCTCGCTTGAGGGTATGGACAAGGATTTGGCGATGGAACTGGCGGTGCGCGGCGTAATTACCCGCGAAGACCTGGCCGAGCAGTCTATTGACGATCTGCTCGACATCGACGGCATTGACGATGATCGTGCCGGCAAGTTGATCATGGCCGCCCGAGCCCATTGGTTCGAGTAAGTAGATGCGGCCTGAGGAGAGAAGTGCATGACGCAAGTCACGGTGAAAGAACTGGCCAAGACGGTCGACACACCGGTAGAGCGCCTGTTACAGCAGATGCGTGAGGCAGGTTTGCCGCACAACGCCGCCGAACAAGTTGTGACCGATATCGAAAAGCAAGCCCTGTTGACGCACCTGAAAAGCGGTCACAAGGCCAAGGTGGAAGAGCCGCGCAAGATCACTTTGCAGCGCAAGACCACCAGTACCCTTCGCGTTGCTGGCAGCAAAAGCATCAGCGTTGAAGTACGTAAAAAGAAAGTCTTTGTTCAGCGCAGCCCGGAAGAAATCGAAGCCGAACGCAAGCGCGAGCTGGACGAACGTCGTGCGGTAGAAAACGCCGCTCGTCAAAAGGCTGAAGAAGAATCCCGTCAGCGTGCCGAAGAAGAAGCGCGCCGTCAGCCTTCGTCGGGTGCCCCCGCTGCCGAGGCTGTTGCAGCGCCGGCACCGGCTCCGCAAGCTGCCGAGCCAGCTCGGGAGACTCCGGCTGCGGCACCTGCTGCGCCTGTCGCCGATCGCAAGAAAGACGAACAGCGTCGTCCTGACAAACCACGCAACGACGATAACAATCGTCGCAGCGGCGGCGGTGGTGATGGCGATCGCAAGAACGCCCCGCATCGCGCATCGGTCAAGGAAAAGGCGCCAACGCCACGCGTTGCTCCTCGTACTACCGACGAAGAAAGCGATGGCTTCCGTCGCGGCGGTCGCGGCAAGGCCAAGCTGAAGAAGCGCAACGCGCACGGTTTCCAGAGCCCTACCGGCCCTGTCGTTCGTGAAGTGAAGATCGGCGAAACCATCAGCGTGGGCGATCTCGCTCAGCAGATGTCGGTCAAAGCTGCCGAGATCATCAAGTTCATGTTCAAGCTGGGTACTCCGGCCACCATCAACCAGGTTCTGGATCAGGAAACTGCCCAGCTGGTCGCTGAAGAACTGGGCCACAAAGTGACCCTGGTCAGCGACACCGCGCTGGAAGATTCCCTGGCCGAGTCCCTGAAGTTTGAAGGTGAGACGTTCTCCCGTGCGCCGGTTGTAACGGTCATGGGTCACGTTGACCACGGTAAAACATCGCTCCTCGACTACATCCGTCGTGCCAAGGTTGCTGCTGGCGAAGCCGGTGGTATCACCCAGCACATCGGTGCATACCACGTAGAAACCGAGCGTGGCATGGTGACGTTCCTCGATACCCCGGGTCACGCTGCGTTTACCGCAATGCGTGCTCGTGGTGCCAAGGCAACCGACATCGTGATTCTGGTTGTCGCTGCAGACGACGGCGTGATGCCGCAGACCATCGAAGCCGTGCAACACGCCAAGGCTGCCGGTGTTCCGCTGGTCGTTGCCGTTAACAAGATCGACAAGCCGGGCGCCGACCTGGACCGTATCCGCAGTGAGCTTTCGGTTCACGGCGTCACGTCCGAAGAGTGGGGCGGTGAGACACCTTTCGTCTCGGTCTCCGCGAAGATGGGTACCGGCGTCGACGAGCTGCTTGAAGCCGTTCTGCTGCAGGCCGAGGTTCTGGAATTGATGGCAACGCCGTCTGCTCCGGGTCGTGGTGTTGTGGTTGAATCGCGTCTGGACAAGGGCCGTGGCCCGGTTGCCACTGTTCTGGTTCAGGACGGTACGCTGCGTCAGGGCGACATGGTTCTGGTTGGCTCCAACTACGGTCGCGTTCGGGCAATGCTCGACGAGAACGGCAAGCCAATCAAGGAAGCCGGTCCGTCGATCCCTGTCGAGATTCTTGGCCTGGATGGTACGCCGGACGCTGGCGACGAGATGAGCGTTGTTGCCGACGAGAAGAAAGCCCGTGAAGTGGCTCTGTTCCGTCAAGGCAAGTTCCGCGAAGTCAAGCTGGCCCGTGCTCACGCCGGCAAGCTGGAAAACATCTTCGAGAACATGGGTCAGGAAGAGAAGAAGACGCTCAACATCGTCCTCAAATCCGATGTCCGTGGTTCTCTGGAAGCGTTGCAGGGTGCCTTGAATGGCCTGGGTAACGACGAAGTGCAAGTGCGCGTAGTGGGCGGCGGTGTCGGTGGTATCACCGAAAGCGACGCCAACCTGGCACTGGCCTCCAACGCTGTACTGTTCGGCTTCAACGTGCGTGCCGATGCTGGTGCGCGCAAGATCGTCGAGCAGGAAGGTCTGGATATGCGTTACTACAACGTCATCTACGACATCATCGAAGACGTCAAGAAGGCCCTCACCGGCATGCTTGGCAGTGACGTTCGGGAGAATATCCTGGGTATCGCTGAAGTCCGCGACGTGTTCCGCTCGCCGAAATTCGGCGCGAT
Organism: Pseudomonas sp. GL_135; assembly: GCF_057834665.1. Classification (NCBI taxonomy): domain Bacteria; kingdom Pseudomonadati; phylum Pseudomonadota; class Gammaproteobacteria; order Pseudomonadales; family Pseudomonadaceae; genus Pseudomonas; species Pseudomonas sp. GL_135. Next base: position 4,735,371 of record NZ_CM174408.1, on the reverse strand, counting down.
CGCCGGTTGCATGGTCATCGAAGGCGTTGTCTTCCGTAACCGTCCAATCCGTGTACTGCGTGAAGACATCGTTATCTTCGAAGGCGAGCTGGAATCCCTGCGCCGCTTCAAGGATGACGCTTCCGAAGTGCGTGCCGGCATGGAATGCGGTATCGGCGTCAAGAGCTACAACGACGTCAAGGTCGGTGACAAGATCGAAGTCTTCGAGAAGGTCCAAGTGGCTCGCAGCCTCTAAATCGCGAGCTTCAGGAGTCATGGCTTGCGCCGCATGAAAATGTCAGGCGTCGGTCATGGACTCTAAACGCAACGCCCGGTCCGGCTCTCGCCAGGCCGGGCGTTTGCCGCTTTCAGACCACATGGCTTTAGCCATGGGTCAGCAGTGACAGGTAACAAGACATGGCAAAAGAATACAGCCGTACCCAGCGTATCGGCGATCAGATGCAGCGTGAGCTGGCACAGCTGATCCGTCGTGAAATCAAAGACCCCCGCGTGGGGCTGGTCACCATCACCGCCGTCGACGTCAGCCGTGATGTCGGACACGCGAAAATCTTCATGACCGTGATGGGGCAGGACAGCGCCGAAGAGATCGCGCAGTCGATCAAAGTGCTCAACGCCGCTGCAGGCTTCCTGCGTATGCAACTGGCGCGTGAGATGAAGCTGCGCAGCGTTCCGCAGCTGCATTTCCATTACGACGAAAGCGTTGCCCGTGGCGCGCACTTGTCGGCCTTGATCGAGCGTGCCGTGGCTGAAGATGGTCAGCACCAAGCCGCACCCAAGCAAGACGGTCCGGAGGAATAAGGCGTGGCTCAGGTCAAGCGTATTCGCCGTAACGTCAGCGGGATCATCCTGCTCGACAAGCCGCTGGGCTTCACGTCCAACGCCGCGCTGCAAAAAGTGCGCTGGTTGCTCAACGCTGAAAAAGCCGGCCACACCGGCAGTCTTGATCCGCTGGCGACCGGCGTTCTGCCGCTGTGCTTCGGTGAAGCGACAAAGTTTTCGCAGTACCTGCTCGATTCCGACAAGGGTTATGAAACCCTGATGCAGCTCGGCAAGACCACCACCACGGCCGACGCCGAGGGTGAGGTTCTGCAGACGCGGCCTGTGACCGTTGGTCGTTCGGATATCGAAGCGGTGCTTCCGGCATTTCGCGGGGATATCAGTCAGATACCGCCGATGTACTCCGCCCTCAAGCGGGACGGTCAGCCGTTATACAAGCTGGCCCGGGCTGGGGAAGTGGTGGAGCGCGAACCGCGTTCTGTTACTATTGCGCGCCTGGAATTATTGGCGTGCGAAGGTGAGACCGCGCGTTTGGCTGTCGACTGCACCAAAGGCACCTATATTCGTACCCTTGTGGAAGATATCGGTGAGAAGCTGGGCTGCGGTGCATACGTCGCTCAGTTGCGTCGCACCCAGGCCGGCCCTTTCACGCTGGCCCAGACGGTAACGCTGGAAGAGCTGGAAGCGGTGCATGCCGAAGGCGGTAATGAGGCGGTTGATCGCTTCCTGATGCCATCGGACAGCGGGTTGCTGGATTGGCCGTTGTTGCAGTTCTCGGAGCACAGTTCGTTTTACTGGCTGCATGGTCAGCCAGTGAGAGCCCCCGACGCGCCGAAGTTCGGCATGGTGCGGGTGCAGGATCATGAAGGACGCTTCATCGGGATCGGTGAAGTGAGTGAGGACGGGCGCATTGCGCCGCGTCGACTGATTCGGTCAGAGTGACCGGACCCGTCGCGGCAGGGTTTCCTGGCACGGCGGTACGAGGGTGGCTGTTAACAGGCATGGTCACTCCTCACATTTAAATACGAGAGTCAGCTCTCGGCCTGTTGAAGCCGTCTCCCAGGAGCGGTTTCTTGATAAAAGGAATGCCCACATGGCACTCAGCGTTGAAGATAAAGCTCAGATCGTAACCGACTACCAGCAAGCTGTTGGTGATACTGGTTCGCCAGAAGTGCAAGTTGCACTGCTGACCGCCAACATCAACAAACTGCAAGGCCACTTCAAGGCCAACGGTAAGGATCACCACTCCCGTCGTGGTCTGATCCGTATGGTAAACCAGCGTCGCAAGCTGCTGGATTACCTGAAAGGTAAGGACGTTAGCCGTTACAGCGCCCTGATCGGTCGTCTGGGTCTGCGTCGCTAATAACGACTCGGATAGAGGTTGGTTGTTCGTCATGCTCCGCTGGTTTTACCAGCGGGCTGGCGGGCTCCCAGCCTCTAGTTGTATCTGGGCTGCCGAAGGGTCCGATTCCCCTCGCTGCCCAAGAATTCGCAAGAAACCAGTTCCCCAAGAGCCACAAAGAAGGTAGGAAACCGTGAACCCGGTAATCAAGAAGTTTCAATTCGGTCAATCGACCGTAACCCTCGAGACTGGCCGCATTGCCCGTCAAGCCTCTGGTGCTGTATTGGTCACCGTTGACGACGACGTCACCGTTCTCGTGACTGTGGTCGGCGCCAAGCATGCAGACGCAAGCAAAGGCTTTTTCCCTCTTTCCGTTCACTACCAGGAAAAGACCTACGCCGCTGGCAAGATCCCTGGTGGGTTCTTCAAGCGTGAAGGCCGTCCTTCCGAAAAAGAAACACTGACCTCGCGTTTGATCGACCGTCCGATCCGCCCACTGTTTCCAGAAGGCTTCATGAATGAAGTGCAGGTTGTCTGCACTGTCGTCTCCACCAGCAAGAAAACCGATCCGGACGTCGCTGCGATGATCGGTACTTCGGCTGCCCTGGCCATCTCCGGCATTCCGTTCGACGGCCCGATCGGTGCCGCGCGCGTTGCTTTCCACGAGAGCACCGGCTACCTGCTGAACCCGACTTACGAGCAACTGAAAGCATCGAGCCTGGACATGGTCGTTGCCGGTACCGAAGAAGCGGTACTGATGGTTGAATCGGAAGCCAAAGAACTGACCGAAGACCAGATGCTGGGCGCTGTGCTGTTCGCCCACGACGAATTCCAGTCGGTCATCAAGGCCGTCAAAGAGCTGGCCGCCGAAGCTGCCAAGCCAACCTGGAACTGGGCGCCGAAAGCCGAAGCCACTGAACTGCTGGGCGCTATCCGCTCCGAGTTCGGCGCAGCAATCTCCGAGGCCTACACCATCACCGTCAAGGCCGATCGCTACGCTCGCCTGGGTGAGCTGAAGGATCAGATCGTTGCCAAGCTGGCTGTTGAAGACGGCAGCCCGTCCGCCAGCGAAGTCAAAGCGGCGTTCGGTGAAATCGAATACCGCACCGTTCGCGAAAACATCGTCAACGGCAAGCCGCGTATCGACGGTCGCGACACCAAGACTGTGCGTCCGTTGAACATCGAAGTCGGCGTTCTGCCGAAGACTCACGGTTCGGCACTGTTCACCCGTGGCGAAACGCAGGCGCTGGTCGTGGCCACCCTGGGTACTGCCCGTGACGCTCAGCTGCTCGACACCCTCGAAGGCGAGAAAAAAGACCCGTTCATGCTGCACTACAACTTCCCTCCGTTCTCGGTGGGCGAGTGTGGTCGCATGGGTGGCGCAGGTCGTCGTGAAATCGGTCACGGCCGTCTGGCCCGCCGTTCGGTTCAGGCCATGCTGCCTGCTGCCGACGTGTTCCCGTACACCATCCGTGTCGTATCGGAAATCACCGAGTCCAACGGTTCCAGCTCCATGGCTTCGGTCTGTGGTGCTTCGCTGGCCTTGATGGACGCTGGTGTTCCGATGAAGGCGCCGGTTGCCGGTATCGCCATGGGTCTGGTTAAAGAAGGCGAGAAGTTCGCCATCCTGACCGACATCCTGGGTGACGAAGACCACCTGGGCGACATGGACTTCAAAGTAGCCGGTACCGCCAAAGGTGTGACCGCGCTGCAGATGGACATCAAAATCAAGGGCATCACCGAAGAGATCATGGAGATCGCTTTGGGTCAGGCGCTGGAAGCGCGTCTGAACATCCTGGGTCAGATGAACACCATCATCGGTCAGTCGCGCACCGAGCTGTCGGAAAACGCGCCGACCATGATCGCGATGAAGATCGACACCGACAAGATCCGTGATGTGATCGGCAAAGGCGGCGCGACCATCCGTGCCATCTGCGAAGAGACCAAAGCGTCGATCGACATCGAAGACGACGGCTCGATCAAGATCTTCGGCGAAACCAAGGAAGCGGCTGAAGCTGCACGTCAGCGCGTTCTGGGTATTACCGCTGAAGCCGAGATCGGCAAGATCTACATCGGCAAGGTTGAGCGCATCGTCGACTTCGGTGCGTTCGTTAACATCCTGCCGGGCAAAGACGGTCTGGTGCACATCTCCATGTTGAGCGACGCTCGCGTAGAGAAAGTCACCGACATCTTGAAAGAAGGTCAGGAAGTCGAAGTTCTGGTGCTGGACGTGGACAATCGCGGTCGCATCAAGCTGTCGATCAAAGATGTCGCAGCTGCCAAGGCGTCGGGGGTTTAAACCCTTTCTCCTTTAGCTGATAAAAAGAGCCCTTCGGGGCTCTTTTTTTTGAGTGCAATTAATGGCTTAGAAGCGAAAACAACACTGCGGCGGCTCGTCAGAACATGCATCTTGCAAGTGGAACTTTCTTAAAGCGGGCAATCTGCACGACAACTGCGGATCCATTAAAATATAACCTATTGATTTATAACGAATATTTATCAAGCCGAAGGTTGGCACACCGCTTGCGACATATAGGTAACCCTGCAGCCAACCAGATTGGCGCAGATTCTGAGAAAAACAGGAGTTACCCGTATGAAGAAGTTCGCTATTGCTGCTGCTACCGCCACTGCTCTGACTCTGACTATGGCTAACGTAGCCATGGCTCAGACCTCTGCTCAAGCTCCAATGACTGTAGCTGCAAACGAAGTCGCCAAAACCAAAGAGGCTACCTCTGACACTTGGATCACCACCAAGGTCAAAGCTGACCTGGTAACCGAGAAAGGCATTCCAGGCTCCGACATCAAGGTTGAGACCAACAAAGGCGTGGTTTCCCTGTCGTCGACTGTTGCTGTGACTGAAGCACAGAAAACTACTGCTGTAGCAATCACCAAGAAAATCAAAGGCGTTAAGGCTGTCTCGGCTGATGGCCTGAAAGCTGAGTAACTCCATTCGGTAGAACCTGCGGAATGATCGGCTGACAGTGGGATAGTCGTCAGCTGAATGATTCGCGGTTCATCCGAAGGCCACGGTGATGTGGTCATCAGAAGCCCCGGCGCTCGCGTCGGGGCTTTTTTGTGCGTTGATTTCCATGGGTCTTCTAGCCTGCTCCGCTAGCTCGGAAGCATATGACGTAGGCTCGGCACGCGCGCTGCGTTACGCTCCAGCGCGACTCCTATCCAAATGAGAGGATTAAATCCATCTGTTCGGAATGATCGAATGTTGATGAGCACATTACTTGCATATCACGCAGCCCGTTGTGGATTGGGTGAAGAATCTACCCACAGGCTCAATACCTTGATAAGCCGTTATCAACTACAGTCTGGTGCGAAGCATTGTTCACCACAATGGTGCTGCCTTGCATCGGCCCAGGCCTGAAACTCTTTTGCTGTGAGAAGTAAATGCCCACGATTCCCTTGTTGATTTGCGACGACTCCAATATGGCGCGGAAACAGCTGATGAAATCCCTGCCGCCTGAGTGGGATGTGTCAGTGACCACGGCGACCAATGGCCGTGAAGGGGTCGAGGCGATTCGTCAGGGCCTGGGCAGCGTGGTGTTGCTGGATCTAACAATGCCGGACATGGACGGCTACCAGACGTTGGCCGCCATTCGCGCGGAAAACCTGCAAACCAGCGTCATTATTGTCTCCGGCGACGTTCAGGAAGAGGCTGTGCGCCGTACCCTTGAACTGGGCGCACTCGCGTTTCTGAAAAAACCGGCCGATCCAGATCAGTTGCAGCAGACCCTTCAGCGGCTGGGCTTGCTGGGGGAGAGCGCCAATCAGTGGGTCGCCCCGGCATTGAGCGTCGACCAGACCCCCATCAGTTTCAATGATGCATTCCGCGAGACCGTGAACGTCGCGATGGGCCGCGCGGCCGCGTTGCTGGCGAGGGTGTTGGGGGTGTTTGTGCAACTGCCGGTGCCCAACGTCAATATGCTGGAAGTGGGCGAGTTGCACATGGCGTTGTCCGATGCCCAGGCCAATGACCGGCTCACGGCGGTGTGTCAGGGCTATATCGGTGGCGGCATCGCCGGCGAAGCGCTGTTGTTGTTCCATGATTCGGAAATCGCCGATATGGCGCAGCTGATGAAGGTCGACGACGCCGACTACTCTGACATGGAGATGTTGCTGGACTTGTCTTCCATCCTGATCGGCGCCTGTCTGAGCGGCATTGCCGAACAGCTCGACGTCGCTTTTTCCCAAAGCCACCCCCAAGTGCTGGGCTTGCACAGCGGCATTGAAGAGCTGATCCGCCTCAACGAGCGGCGCTGGAAGAAGACGCTGGCTGTGGAGATCAGTTACAGCCTGGAAGGCCATAACATCCATTTCGATCTGTTGATGTTGTTCACCGAGGACTCGGTCGAGCTGCTGTCGCGGAAACTCGCCCATTTGATGAGCTGATTCATGAACGATCGTATCGATTTCAAAGAATTGCACTGGCTGCTCACCGTGACGCAGAACATCGACGTCGGCGTGGTGGTGCTGGATGAGGAGTACCGGGTGCAGGTCTGGAACACCTTCATGGAGAACCGTTCCGGAATACTGTCGTATGAAGCGGCGACCCGTTCGTTCTTTTCGTTGTTCCCGGAGATCAACGAGCGCTGGCTGAAGAACAAGATCGACAGCGTGATTACCCTCGGCACGCCAGCGTTCACGATCTGGGAGCAGCGCCCTTATCTGGTTCATTTCAAGAGCTATCAGCCCATCACCGGGCAAGAAGACTTCATGTACCAGAACACCACGATGTATCCGCTGCGGTCCACGACCGGAGTAGTGAGCCATGTGTGTCTGGTGATCTACGACGTCACCGATGTGGCGACGAACCGTCTGCAATTGCAGGCGGCCAACCGCGAGCTGCAGAAGCTGTCGAGCACTGACCGCCTGACCAGTCTGTACAACCGCGGTCACTGGGAAGAAGCGCTGCGTCTGGAGCATGCGCGGCACGTGCGTTACGGCTCATCGGCGGCCTTGGTGATGTTCGACATCGACCACTTCAAGCGCGTCAACGACACCTTTGGCCATCAATGCGGTGATCGGGTCATCCAGCGGGTGGCGGACGTGGTGCGTGAGCACATCCGTGACGCTGACATCGCTGGCCGTTACGGTGGCGAAGAGTTCGCAGTGCTGCTGCCGGACACCGACAAGCAGGGCGGCGCCATATTTGCCGAGCGTCTGCGCGCCGCCGTCGAGGCGCTGGACGTCATGCAGGAAGGCGAAGCCATTCATTGCACGATCAGCCTGGGTGTCGCTGACATGACTTCGCCCATGGACGACTACAAGATGCTGATCGAACGGGCGGATCAGGCGCTGTACGAATCCAAGAAAAACGGGCGCAATCGCGTCTCGGTCGATGCCTCGGATTGAAAACCACAATGAAGGCTGCATCATGAGGTCTGCATAGCAGTCTGCCCCACTGGACAACCTCATATCTGCGGCGCGTCTTCTTGCAGCCCTTGACCCTTCCAGGTACCGAGTGATCGACGCAGTCGGCTGGCCAGCGAGCTGCTGCCATGGACGTTTTGGTAGTGAAACACCGCCGTGGCGCGCAAGGCGTCTTCGGCCACGGGCATGTTGGTGTGCAGTGAGCGATAGCCCCAGAACAGGTACAGGTGGCCGGGTTGCATGGCGATGCGGGTAAAGTCGCTGTCATCCTTCGCGACTTTGTTCCTGAGGCGGCGCTGCATCCAGCCGTTGTCTACCCGGACCTTGTCGAGCAGGTTGGCGAAATAGGTACGGCGGATCGGCCGCCGGTTCGGCAGCATCAGCAGGTCGCCGCGCTCTCCGCTGGTGGGCATGCAGACCGGCATGATGGTGGTCAGCACAAACGAGTCGTAGTGGAAGATTAGCGATTCGCGACGCCCGCCGCTGCCGGTCAGGCAGCGTAACGTCTGGGTCATGCCGTTTTCGCTGGAGCGATCGCCGGTGACGCCCGCCACAATGCGTCGGCATAAATCGATGAAATCCCGCGACGTGCCCCATTCATGGAGCGGCGTTCCTTGCACGGCCTGTCGGCCCGAGAGGGCCACGTAGTCATTGCCGCACTCGGCAACGGTTCGGGCGACCAATGCTTGCAGCGACTGGAGTTGGGACGGGCTGGCCCAGTCCGGCAAGACAGCGTATCCGTCGCTTTCGATGGCATTGATCAAGCTCTTCACCTGAGCTTCCGAAAAAGTCGTGTAAGGCATCTGGCGCAACCTCATGACGTAGACAGAGGAACTAAGAAGCCCATCGGACCTACTGCTTGAGATGTACCGTTTCAGCCGGGCGAGGCCAGAGACTAGCAGCTAGCACAGGTTTATCCATGCGCAAGAAGATAATATTTCCAAATGTTTATTTTCATCTAAAAAGTGCTGGTTTCTGTCCGTTTATGAAACAGATCGACGCAGAACGCTGCAGTTAGAGAGGTCGCGATGCGTAACGTATTTGTGTCACTGAATATGTCTAAGTCGGTTTCGGCGGTGAAACAGGGGAGGGGTGTCTACGCGGACAATAAACAAAACGCCCTCAGAGTGAGGGCGTTTTTTCAGTGCTTTAGCTCAGCTGATTTACAGCACCACGCTTGGCAGCCACAGCGAGATCGCAGGAATGTACGTCACCACCATCAGTACCAGGAAAAGTGCGACATAGAAGGGAAGCAGCGCTTTCACTGTGGCCTCGATCGTGACCTTGCCCACCGCAGCGCCCACGAAGAGCACGGCCCCTACAGGCGGCGTGATCAAACCGATGCCCAGGTTGACCAGCATGATCATCCCGAAGTGCACCGGATCGACGCCAATGCCGACGATCACCGGCAGCAGGATCGGGGTGAGGATGAGGATCAACGGCGCCATGTCCATTACCGTGCCCAGCAGCAACAACATGACGTTGATGCACATCAGGATCACGTAGCGGTTGTCCGACAGCGTCAGAAACGCCGTGGTGATCTTCATCGGGATTTCCATCAGCGTCAGGATGTAACCAAAGCTGGCAGCAAAACCGATCAGGATCATCACGATGGAAACCGTGCGCACGGCCCGATGCATCAGCTTGGGCAGGTCGCGCCATTTGTAATCGCGGTAGATGAACATGGTGACGAAGAACGCCCACAGCACTGCGATCGCTGCGGACTCGGTGGCCGTGAACACGCCCGACAAAATGCCGCCCAGGATGATCACCATCGCCATCATGCCCCACAGGGCTTCACCGGCGATTTTCAGCGCCTTGCGCAGCGGTATCACTTCGCCCTTGGGGTAGTTGCGCTTACGGGCGAAGATCATGCACAGCACCATCAACACAGCGCTGAGCAGCAGGCCAGGCATGATCCCGGCCATGAACAGCGACGCGATCGACACCGTGCCACCGGCGGCCAGCGAGTACAGCACCGAGTTATGGCTAGGCGGTGTCAGCAATGCTTGCACCGAACCACTCACCGTCACCGCCGTAGAGAAGTCGCGGGGATAGCCATTGCGCTCCATTTCCGGGATCAGCACAGAACCCACTGACGCCGTATCGGCAACTGACGAGCCGGAGATGGCACCGAAGAACGTCGAGGCGACGATGTTCACCAGCGACAGGCCGCCGCGCACGAAGCCCACCAAAACACCGGCGAACGCCACGAGCCGACGGGACATCCCGCCCTCGGCCATGATCGCGCCGGCCAGTACGAAGAACGGGATCGCCAGCAACGAGAACTTGTTCACGCCACCCGCGACTTGAATCATCAGCGCGTCGAACGGGATCTCGATCCACCACGCGCCGATCAGTGCAGACAGGCCGAGGGCGAACGCCACAGGCATGCCGACCAGGATCAGCGCGATGAAGCTGCCCAACAGAATAAATGCGTCCATCATGCTGCCTCTTCGCTGGATTCGACCACGTCGTAACTCACCACCCGACGGTGACGCTGGTCACCCAGAAACAGCTTCTCCAGGACGAAGATCAGCGTCAGTACGCCGCCGATGGGAATCGGCAGATAGGAGATGCCAACCCGCAGCGCAGGCATCTCACCCAGAAACTGGTTCCAGGTATTCAGGCACAGCTTCATGCCCTTGACCGCCATGAACACGCAGACCACCGCCATCAGGATTTGCACCAGCACTGCGGCAGCATTACGTGCGTTTTCTGGCAGGCGGTCGGTGGCCATGTTGACCGCCATGTGCGCACCGGCCCGATAACTTGCGGCGGCGCCGAAGAAGGTGAACACCACCATCAGCAGAATGGCGGTGGGTTCCGGCCAGCTGGAGCCGGTGCCCAGGACGTAGCGGGCGAAGATGCCCCACGGGATGATCAGCGCCATGGTCAGCATCGACAGGCCCGCGATCCCGATGCAGAGGCGATACAGTGCGTCATTGAAGCGCAGAATCGTGTTTTTCATAGGCTCACCACAACGACGGTGAACGGCCGGGGCCGCCACCGCAGTGCTATCGGGCTGAAGGGCTTATTGAACGGCTTCGATACGCTTGATCAAGTCGGCATAAGGCGCGCCGTACTGAGCGCGTACGCTCGCCGTCGCGTCGTAGAAGGCTTTCTTCTGATCTGGCGTGAGCGTGATGAACTCGACGCCCGCTGCCTTCAGCTTGGCCTCGCTCTCGGCTGACTTTTTGTCCCACAGGACGCGCTCTTCCGCTTGCGCCTCGACGGCCAGCTTTTTCACCAGCGCCTGCTGGTCCGAACTCAGCTCGGTCCAGGTCTTCTTCGACATCACGACGGGCTCAGGCAGGATCAAATGCTCGGTGAGGGTGTAGAACTTGGCGTTCTGATAGTGGTTATGCTCAAGCAGCGTCGGCATGTTGTTTTCAGCGCCGTCGATAACACCCGTTTGCAGCGCGCTGAAAATTTCACCGGTCGCCATGGCAATGCCGTTGCCGCCCATGGCGTTGATGGTGTCGATGAACACCGGATTGCCCTGAACACGAATTTTCATGCCTTTGAGATCGGCAATGTCGCGAACCGGCTTCTTGGTGTAAAGGTTGCGCGTGCCGCCGTCCATCCATGCCAAGGCCACGAGGTTGAAGTTGGAGTTGGTGATCTTGTCCAGCATTTCCTGGCCAATCTGGCCGTCGATCACCTTGCGCATGTGGGCGTGATCACGGAATACGAACGGCAGGTTGAACGCGTTCACCTCCGGTACCACCGGGCCGACGATGCCGAGGCTGACGCGGGTCATCTGGATGGCGCCAGCTTGAAGTTGCTCAACGACCTCCTTCTCTGAACCCAGCACACCGCCGGCAAACATTTTGAAGCTGATCTCGCCTTTGCTTTGCTCTACCAGCTTTTTGCCCATGTCCTGTTCAGCGACAACGGGCGGGTAACCTGCGGGGTGTACTTCGGCAAACTTGATTTTGATGTCCGCCAGCGCTGTGTTTGAGAGGCACAGCGCCAGAGGGAGTGCGGCGAGGAGCAACTTGCGTTTGACGTCCATGGATGTTCTCCGGTGTTGTTATTGTTTTTTCAGATAGAACGTTGGGGCTTTTACTGCGGTGGAGCGACGGAGCTGGCCTGAGGCTCAGCCCTTGAACAGGGGTTCTTCGAGTCCCTTGACGCCAGGGTTTAGCGCGAACACGCCACCGGCCAGGGGCTGGTCGCTGAGGTCGCCGCCGGGGCGGATGGACGTGACGTACAGGGTGTCTAGATTCGAGCCGCCGAAGGCGCACATGGCGGGCTTTTTCACCGGCACACTCAGCGAGCGATCCAGCTTGCCCGCAGGCGTAAAACGATGGATCACGCCTTCATCGTTGCCGCAGATCCAGTAGCAGCCATCGGCGTCCACCGCTGCGCCGTCGGGGCGGCCGGCGTATTGGTTCATGTCCACGAACAGGCGGCGGTTGTGCGGCGTGCCGGTGTCGGTGTCGTAATCAAACGCCCAGATTTTCTGCACGGAAGGGTGTGAATCCGAGAGGTACATGACGCGGCCGTCCGGGCTGAAGCCCAGGCCGTTGGGTACGATCATGTCGGTAAGCTGGGCAGTCAGCGGATCGGTCTGGCCGGCGCTGTAGCGATACAGCGAACCCACGGCCAGTGCCTTCGCCATGTCCATGAACATGGTGCCGGCCCAGAAACGGCCCTGGCGGTCGCAGCGACCGTCGTTGAAGCGCATGTTGTCGCTGGCGTGCTTGACGCTGCTGAGCACCTGCGTGGTAACAGTGCCGTCGTCCTGGGGATAAATGCGGAACAGGCCGCTCTCCATGCCGGCCAGCCAGCTGCCGTCGCTGTAGCGGGCGATACAGGCGAGCATTTCCGGCGTCTCCCAGCTGGCGGTGAGACCGTCTTGCGGGCTCCAGCGATGGAGGCGACGGGCCGGAATGTCGACCCAGTAGAGCGCCTGTTCCTGGGCGTTCCAGACCGGCGACTCACCGGTTGCATTACGTGCATCGAGAATCAGCTCTGCGTCCATGACGATCATTCCGTGATTTTTATTATAAGAGGCCGACCTCACAGTCGGCCTGGTCGTCGTTGAGTCTTACTCGTCGCCAAACGGCCCGGACGCCACGAACGCACCGCCCTGGTACACCATGGCGGGGTCGTCGGAAGCCGGCATCGGCTGCGCCTCGACTTTGGCGCGGAACTGTTCGGAACTGTCTTTCGGCTGATAGCCCAAGTGATTGGCCAGGCGGTTGTCCCACCAGACCGTGCTGTTGTCCGAAGCGCCATAAACGATGGTGTGGCCGACGTTCGGGGTGAAGAGTCCGCGTTCGATCAGCTGGGTCAGGTCGTCGTAACTCAGCCAACTGGCGAGCATGCGGCGGTTCTGTGCTTCAGGGAATGAAGAGCCGATGCGGATGCTGACAGTCTCGATGCCGTAGCGATCAAAGTAGAAGCTGGCCATGTCTTCGCCGTAGGATTTCGACAGACCGTAGTAGCTGTCCGGGCGACGCATGGCGCTGGCGTCGATGACTTCATCCTGACGGTAGAAACCGATGACGTGGTTAGAGCTGGCGAAGATCACCCGCTTCACGCCATGCCGGCGCGCCGCTTCGTAGATATGGAAGATGCCGCAGATGTTCGGGCCCAGGATCTCTTCGAAAGACCGCTCAACAGAGACGCCGCCAAAGTGGACGATGGCGTCGACGCCTTCGACCAACTGATGAACCGCGTTTTTGTCGGCCAGGTCGCAGCGATGGATTTCTTCGTGAGGGCCGGCTGCCGTAGCCATGTCGGCGATATCGGAAAGACGCAGGATCTTGGCAAACGGACGCAGGCTTTCGCGCAGGACTTTACCGAGGCCGCCAGCGGCGCCCGTCAGCAAAATGCGGTTGAGCGGGGCCTGGGCGTTGAATTCAGTCATCGTGGGAAGCCCTGATTCTGATGTTGTTTTTATGGTGTCATCGGTTGTCGTATGACGCTTGCGGGATTATCAACAGGGCCCGCAAATTTTGTCAACGCGACGAAGGTGTAAGCCATCCGACGCCTGTCTGAAATGTTCGTCCGAACTGCGCAGATGCCGAGGGAATGCCGTGCTTTCACATTGCAGTGTGACGCCCGACGCTTTCCCGGCTAAAGCCGGTCCCACCAGGGGGTATGCATGCCTAGGGTGGGAGCGGCTTCAGCCGGGAAGAGGTCAGTTCGAGCAGCATCACGTTTGCGGTGTGACGGCCAACGTCTTCCCGACCAAAGCCGGTCCGACTGACTGCATGCGACAGCGTTTGCCCCTTACATCAGCGAAATCGGGTAGCTGATAAACACCCGGTTTTCGTCGAACTCGTTGGTGCTGTAATCACGCCGCATCGACGAGTTGCGCCACCGCACGTTGAGGCTTTTGAACGTGCCGCTCTGCACCGTATACGCCAGCTCGGACTCGCGTCCCCACTCCTTGCCGTCAGTCACGGTGCCGGTGTGCACGTTATCGCCGCTGATGTAGCGGTTCATCATCGTCAGGCCGGGGATGCCGAATATCGCGAAGTCCAGATCGTGACGCAGTTGCCAGGAGCGCTCCTTGGCATTGTCGTAGCTGGAGTTGTAGCTGTCGTTGGCCAGGGTGCCGCCGCTGGTGCCATTGACGCGCATCCACTGGTCATCGCCATAAACCTTCTGCAGGCCGAGGTAGACAGTGTTGCCTTTGTAGTTGGCGGACAGCATCGCGTAGGCGGTCTTGTTATCCAGCTCGCCGGCCAGCTTGTTGCCGTCCTCTTTGCCGAGGAAGTAGCCCAGGTTGGCGCCCAGGGTCCAGTCACCGATCGGCTGCTTGTGGATGAGGTTCAGAAACTCCTGCTGATAGACGTCTTCCAGCTGCGCGTACCAGAGCCCGACCTGGGTCCGCTTTTCGTTGAAGGTGTATTCGCCGCCGCCGAAGTTAAAGCGGTCCGACTTGAACGCGGCGGATTTACCGTTCATGAACATGTCTTCCATGCTCGCGTCGTTGCGTGGGCTGTTGCCGCGGAACTGGCCGCCGTACAGCGTGAGGCCGGCGATTTCCTTGGAGGTGATCTGCCCGCCGCGAAAGGTTTGCGGCAGCGACCGGCCGTCATCGGAACGCAGGATCGGCAACACCGGCATCCATTCACCAATCTTCAATTCCGTATTGGAGAGCCGCGCCTTGGCTGCCACACCGAGGCGGCCAAAGTTGTCGGCGGGGCGTCCGTCATCATGGATAGGCAACAGCTGAGTACCGCCGGTGCCTTTGCCGCCGTCGAGCTTCTGCGAGTAGAGGCCCAGCACATCGAGGCCGAAGCCAACCGTGCCCGGGGTAAAGCCCGATTTCACATCGAGAATGAAGTTTTGCGTCCACTCTTCGGCGTAGTTCTGCGGATTCGCCGCGTTGGTGAAGTTGCGGTTGAAGTAGGCATTGCGCAGGTTGAGCGTGGCCTTGGTGTCATCGATAAAGCCTTCAGCGAGGCTCATCAATGGCAGGCTGAACGCGACGCTGCCAGCGCCAAGCAACAGCCACGAACGGTTGGTCTGGATCTTCATTTCTTATTGTTCTCCCTTTCTGCTGACAAAACGGTCCCGCACCGAAGGTCGCCGCCGAGGCGCCGCAGGCGTGGACAGGGGTGCTCACGTCACCGGTTTTGAATGAGGCTCACTGCCTGATCAAAACGACCGTCGTTGATCAATCGCTTGCGGGTGCGTCGGCGAAAACACACGCACGCACACGCACGAGTGAGGCGGGTGGAACACAAAGAGAGGGGGAGGTGTGGCGGATAACGCGGGGCGACAGGCGCCGATTGACTGTCATCGTCATGGAAGCATTCCTTTTTATTTTTGTTATCGGTTATGCGTTGTCGTACAACGCGATTTGGAGTATCGGCAGAGATTTGTACGCTGTCAACGCGCCAGCTCGGGAAACTCGCCAGCGGTCGTCCTGCCAGGCTTACCAACGGTCACGGGCGGATATTGCGAACCCTCTTTTTCTCTGCTAATTTCAAAAATGTTAACGATGACATTTCCGCTTTAACAATAAAAACAACGGGATTTTTCGCTATGACAACTCGCCTCAAGAAGGGCTTTTCCGCCGCTCTCTGTTCACTCGCCGTGGCCGTCGCCTGCGGCAGTGCCGTCACTGTCCAGGCCGCAGACGCCGCCAAGACCGGCCCATTGAAAATCGGCGCCTCGTTTCAAGAGATCAACAACCCCTATTTCGTGACCATGAAGGACGCCCTTCAGGACGCCACTACCAGCATCGGTGCCACGCTGCTGGTCACTGACGCGCGTCATGATGTGTCCAAGCAGATCAGCGACATTGAAGACATGCTGCAGAAAGGCATCGATATCCTGATCATCAACCCGACCGATTCGGTCGGCGTTCAGTCCGCCGTCAAGCAGGCCCATGACAAAGGCGTGGTGGTCGTCGCGGTGGACGCTCAGGCCAATGGCCCGCTGGACTCCTTCGTCGGCTCGAAGAACTTCGACGCCGGCGTGCAGGCCTGCGATTACCTGGCCAAGAACATCGGCGAGAAGGGCGACGTCGGAATTCTCGACGGCATCGCGGTGGTGCCGATTCTTGAGCGCGTGCGCGGCTGCAAGGAAGCCCTGGGCAAGTACAAAGACATCAAGATTGTCAGCATTCAGAACGGCAAGCAGGAGCGTGATCAAGCGCTGACTGTCACTGAAAACATGCTGCAGGCGCAGCCCAATCTCAAAGGCCTGTTCAGCGTCAACGACAACGGGTCCCTCGGCGCCCTGGCGGCCATCGAGTCCAGCGGCATGGACGTCAAGCTGACCAGCGTCGACGGCGCGCCCGAAGCCATTAAAGAAATCCAGAAGCCCAACAGCAAGTTCATCGCCACTTCCGCTCAATACCCTCGCGACCAGGTACGGCTGGCCCTGGGGCTGGCGCTCGCCAAGAAGTGGGGCTCACAAGTCCCGGCGACCATTCCGGTCGACATCCTGCTGGTGGATCAGGCGAAGGCGAAAACCTTCAGCTGGTAACGGGCGTGGCGCTGCTCGCCTGAGATTTTTTTTGGCCCAGGCGAGCGCCACGGATTGATGTGAGCTGCGCAGCGATGTTGTGCTGCGACGAGGTGCCCATGAGCTGCCTTCTGCAATTGGAAAACATCTGTAAAAGCTACCCCGGCGTGCAGGCGCTCAAGTCGATCAACCTGCAGGTCGAGCGCGGCGAAATTCACGCGCTGCTCGGTGAAAACGGTGCGGGCAAATCGACCCTGATGAAGATCCTCGCGGGCGTCGAGCATCAGGACAAAGGCAGCATTCTCATTGACGGTGCGGAGCAGCATTTCGCGACCTACAACGAGGCCATTGCCGCCGGCATCGGCATCGTCTTTCAGGAATTCAGCCTGATCCCCTATCTCAATGCCGTGGAGAATATTTTCCTCGGCCACGAGATCGTCAACGGCTTCGGCTTGCTGCGCAAAGGCGAGATGCGCGAGAAAGCCATCGCCTTGTTCGACCGGCTTGGGGTGAAGATCAATCTGGATTGCTCGGTGCAGCACTTGAGCGTGGCCGAGCAGCAGTTTGTCGAGATCGCCAAGGCGTTGGCCCTTGAAGCGCGTTTGCTGATTCTCGACGAACCCACCGCCACCCTGACCCCGTCCGAGGCCGAGCTGTTGTTCGACATCATGCGCGAGCTGAAAAGCCAGGGCGTGGCGGTGATCTTCATCTCCCACCACCTGGAGGAAATCTTTCAGGTCTGCGACCGCATCAGCGTGCTGCGTGATGGCGCCAACGTCGGCGCCTTGACCGTCGCCAACAGCGACATCGACACGCTGGTGGAGATGATGGTGGGGCGGCGTCTGGAAGCGAACTTTCCGCCCAAACAGTCCCGGGCCCAGGGCGAAGTGGTGCTGCAAGTGCGTGACATTCAGCTGACCCGTAATGGCCCGCACAACAGCTTCAATCTGCACAAGGGCGAGATTCTCGGCTTCGCCGGGCTGGTGGGGTCCGGGCGCACGGAATTGGCGCTGGGCGTGATTGGCGCGTTGCCGGTGGTCAGCAAGGATCTGCTGTTGCGCGGTCAGCCGGCGCACCTCAATGATCCGGCGCAAGCGCTGGCCAGTGGCATCGGCCTGTTGCCGGAAAGCCGCAAGAGCGAAGGGCTGATCGTCGATTTCACCATTCGCGAGAACATCTCCCTGAACAATCTGGGCAAGTACGAAAGCGCGGCGCACCTGCTCGACCGGCACAAGGAAGACACCACCACTGCCGAGCTGATGAAGCAGCTGTCGATCAAGGCGCCAAGTTGTGAAAGCCGGGTCATTAATCTCAGCGGCGGCAATCAGCAGAAGGTGGTGATCGCGCGCTGGATCAATCACCACTGCGACATCCTGATCTTCGACGAGCCGACCCGAGGCATCGACGTCGGCGCGAAAGCGGAGATCTACACCCTGATGCGCACACTCACCGAACAAGGCTTCGCGATCATCATGATCTCTTCAGAACTGCCGGAAATCATCGGCATGTGCGACCGCGTGGCCGTTTTCAACAAGGGCGCTATCGTCAATGTGCTGGAGGCTTCGGCCATCAATCCGCAGGAAGTGATGCGCCACGCCACCGGGAGCCTGAACAGTGAACACCTCCATTAAACCCATGACCGCACAGCCCAACCGGATGAAGCTCAACTTCGCTCGATTGATCCGATCGCCAGCGTTTTACCCGTTCGTTGGCCTGGTGGTGGTGACGGTCTTCATGATCTTCGCCAGCGACAAGTTTCTCACCGGCGCGAATCTGGAAAACATCGCCCGCCAGGTGTCGATCAACGCCATCATCGCGGTCGGCATGACCTGCGTGATTCTCACCGGCGGCATCGATTTGTCAGTGGGTCCGGTGATGGCCTTGTCCGGCACGCTGACCACCGGGCTGATGGTCGCAGGCGTCCCGGCGCCGATCGCGATCCTCATCGGTTTGCTGATTGGCGTGGGCTTCGGAGTGGGCAACGGCATCTTCGTCGCGTACCTGAAAATGCCGCCGATCATTGTCACGCTGGCGACCATGGGCATCGCCCGCGGGCTGGGCCTGATGTACACCGACGGCTACCCGATTGCAGGCATGCCGGACTGGTTCGCCTGGTTCGGGCGCGGCACGCTGTTCGGCATTCAGGTGCCTATTTTGATCATGCTGGCGACCTACTTCTTCGCCTGGGTGCTGCTGCAGCACACGCGGGTGGGCCGCTACGTTTATGCCATCGGCGGCAACGAGGAAGCCGTGCGTCTGTCCGGCGTGCGCGCCTCGCGGTTCAAGCTGCTGGTGTACTCGATCAGCGGGCTGACGGCGGCGATTGCGGGGCTGGTGTTGTCGTCGCGGCTGATGAGCGGGCAACCGAACGCTGGCGTCGGTTTCGAGCTGGATGCCATCGCAGCCGTGGTACTGGGCGGCGCGTCGATCGCCGGCGGTCGCGGCGTAATCATCGGCACGCTGGTGGGCGCGATGCTCCTGGGCGTGCTGAACAACGGCTTGAACATGCTGGGCGTCTCGCCCTATGTGCAAAGCGTGATCAAGGGCGGAATCATTTTGCTGGCGATCTTCATCAGTCGGCAGCGGCACAATTAAGGTGTGGGGTGACTGCGCTGGCCTCTTCGCGAGCAAGCTCGCCCCCACAGACGGCCGATGCGACCAACTTTACGGCCATGCCCAGAACCTGTGGGCGTGACCGGGGTGGCGCTTCACCTTGCTCACGAAGGGGCCGGCCCTGGTACACACGAATCCGAGATGAAAAACGGTGGCGCGATATTCGCCACCTAACTACACAAACAGGTGAACCGACATGGAACAAAACACAACAAACACCATGCAAGCCGTCGTCTGCCATGCGCCGAAAGACTACCGTCTGGAGCAGATCAGCAAGCCCGTCGCCCGTGCCAATGAACTGGTGATCCGCATCGGTGCCTGCGGGATCTGCGCCAGTGACTGCAAATGCCACTCGGGCGCAGCGATGTTCTGGGGCGGCGAGAGCCCGTGGGTCAAGGCGCCTGTGGTGCCGGGCCACGAGTTCTTTGGCTACGTCGATTCGGTGGGCGAGGGCGCTGAAGAGCACTTCGGCGTGAAGGTGGGTGACAAGGTTATCGCCGAGCAAATCGTCCCTTGCGAGAAGTGCAAGTTCTGCAAATCCGGCAAGTACTGGATGTGCGAGGTGCACAACATTTTCGGCTTCCAGAAGGACGTCGCCGAGGGCGGCATGGCGCAGTACATGCGCATCCCGAAAACCGCCATCGTGCATCACATCCCCGAGTCTGTGTCGCTGGAAGATTCTGCGTTGATCGAGCCGATGGCCTGTTCGATTCACACCGTCAACCGCGGTGATGTTCAGCTCGACGACGTGCTGGTGATCGCCGGTGCCGGCACGCTGGGCCTTTGCATGGTGCAAGTGGCTGCATTGAAAACGCCGAAGAAGCTGGTGGTCATCGACATGGTCGACGAGCGTCTGGAGCTGGCGAAAAAATTCGGCGCCGACGTGGTGATCAACCCGAGCCGCGACAACGCCAAAGAGATCATCAACGGCCTCACTGACGGCTATGGTTGCGACGTTTATATCGAGACCACGGGCGTGCCGATCGGCGTTACCCAAGGCCTTGACCTGATCCGCAAGCTGGGCCGCTTTGTGGAGTTCAGCGTGTTCGGTGCCGAGACCAGCGCTGACTGGTCGATCATCGGCGACCGCAAGGAACTCGACGTACGCGGCGCTCACTTGGGCCCGTATTGCTACCCGATTGCCATCGACCTGTTCGAACGCGGGCTGGTGACGTCCGAAGGCATCGTCACCCATGACTTCGGTCTGGACGACTACGCCGAAGCGTTCGCACTGGCGGACTCGACCAAGTCGATCAAGGTGCTGCTAAAGCCCGTTAACGGATAACGCTGTTTCTGTAGGAGCCACCGGAGGTTACGACGGCCGCGATGCGGTTTACCTGACACAACGCTTTCGCGACCGTCGTACCCTCCGATTGCTCCTACAAGGGACCGTGGCACGCCTCAAGCAACCCAATAACAACAAGAGCGCACCCGGATGGATTACGTCATCGGTGTCGACATCGGCACCCAAAGCACCAAGGCGTTACTGGTCGATGCCCAAGGCCAGATCATCGCGCAGCACAGCCACAGTTATAAGGTCGACACCCCCAAACCGCGCTGGGCCGAGCAATGGCCGCAGGTCTGGCTCGACGCCGTGGAAATCTGCGTTGCTGCGTGCATGCGCAAGAGCGCCTTGCCCAGGGACAGCGTCAAAGCCCTGTGTGTCAGCAGCCTGTATGGCGGCTCCGGCATTGCGGTCGATGCGCAGATCAAACCCTTGTATCCGTGCCTGATCTGGATGGACCGCCGCGCCGAAGCACAGGTGGAGTGGGTCAATCAGCACGTGGATCTGGAGCGGCTTTACACGATCACTGGCAACTCGGTAGACAGTTATTACGGCTTCACCAAAATGCTCTGGCTCAAGGACAAACAGCCGCAGGTCTGGGCTGACACGCGCTATCTGCTGCCGCCCAACAGCTACATCAATTACTGCCTGACCGGCGAGGTCGCGGTGGATCACAGCTCTGCCGGCAACATCGGCGGGGTCTATGACGTCCAGGCGCGGGGCTGGTCGGCAGAAATGCTCGATGCACTGGGCATCCCGATGTCGATGATGCCCCAGCGGCTCGTTCATTCCGGTGATGTGGTCGGCGGCTTGTTGCCCGAATGGGCTGATCGGCTTGGGCTTACCCCTGGCATCCCACTGCTAGGCGGCGGTGTCGATGCCGCCATGGCGACCTTCGCCGCGGGCGTTACTCAGGCCGGCAACCATGTGGCAATGATCGGCACCAGCATGTGCTGGGGCTACCTCAATCAGCAGGTCGACGCCCGGCACGGTCTGGTCAGTTTCCCCCACGTCTTCAACGGCGCCAGAGACCTCTACATCTTCGGCGGCGCGATCACCGCCGGCGCCTCGGTCAGCTGGTTTCGCGAGCAGTTCTGCCAGGCCGAAGAGCAGCAGGGCCGCGAGAGCGGCGAAGACAGCCACGTGATTCTCGAACGCGCGGCGATGAAGATCCCGGCCGGCAGCGACGGCGTGTTGTTCCAGCCTTACCTGATGGGCGAGCGAAGCCCGGTGTGGGACGCCAAAGCCAGCGGCAGCTTTGTCGGGCTGAGCCTCTATCACAGCCGGATTCACCTCTACCGCGCGGTGCTCGAAGGCGTCACGTTCGCGCTTCGGCACAACATCGAAGCGGGCACCAAAGGCGCGCAATCCCTGGACCCTCGGCTGATCGTGGTCGGCGGTGCCAGCCACTCGGACCTGTGGATGCAAATCATCGCCGACGTCACCGACTTCCCGGTCTACACCATCGTGCAGGAAGTCGAAGCGGCGCTCGGCGCCGCGCTGCTCGCTGCTCATGCGGTCGGTCTGGTGGATGAGGCACAGGTCCACAAAGGCTGGGTCCAACTGGAGCTACGGGCCGAGCCTCAAGCGGAGAACGTCGAGTTGTATTCGCGACTGTTCGCCGATTACGTGGCGCTGTACCCGGCGCTGAAACCGATCATGCATCGTTTGCAGGGAGCGTGACTGTGAACACGGCTCAATTTGATTTCAGCGGCCAGCGCATTCTGGTCACCGGCGCCAGCAGCGGCATCGGCTGGGAGGTCGCGCAGCAACTGCTGAACAGTGGCGCCGAGGTCTATGCCCTGGGTCGCGACGCATCGGCTCTGGAGAAACTGGCGGGGCAGGGCTGTCAGGTCTTGCGTGTGGACGTGGCCGATCAGCCGTCATTGGCCGCACTGTTGGCGGACTTGCCAGTGATGCACGGCCTGGTCAACTGCGCGGGGATTTCCATACTGGAGTCCGCGACCGAGGTGAGCGCTGCGGCGTTCGATCAGGTCATGGCGGTCAATGTGCGCGCGGCTGCGATGATCGCGGGAGCGGTGGCGAAGAAGATGATCGGTGAAGGCGTGGCGGGGAGCATCGTCAATGTGTCGAGCCAGGCCTCGTTGGTGGCTTTGGACGATCACCTGAGCTATTGCGCGTCGAAGGGCGCGATGGATGCCATGACCCGTGTGCAGTGTGGTGAGTGGGGGCGTCATGGGATTCGCGTCAACAGCGTCAACCCCACCGTCACGCTGACGCCCATGGCACAGATGGCCTGGAGCGAGCCGAGCAAACGCGACCCGGCGCTGGCGGCGATTCCCCTCGGCCGCTTCGCCGAAACCGCAGAAGTCGCGGCGCCGATCCTGTTCCTGCTGAGCAGCGCGGCGTCGATGATCAGTGGCGTGTCGCTGCCGATTGATGGGGGTTACACGAGCCGCTAGGACGCTCGGTTTTGACGCAAGTGTTGAGGCTTGATGCGAGCCTCTTGTGGGAGATTCTATGGTTGTCATCAAGCCAAAATCCCCCTTTTGATCGTTCCCACGTTCCGCGTGGTAACGCCGCCCCGGACGCTCCGCGTCCCGCAGACGACGCGCATTCAGGCCGGGGAGGGTGACGCGGAGCGTCACGGGATGCATTCCCACGCAGAGCGGGGGGAACGATCAAGATCAAAAGCTTCCCGGCTGAAGCCGGTCCCACAGAATGCACGCTGCTTTTAGTGGGACCGGCTTTAGCCGGGAAGAGGTCAGTTCAGGCGCCGACAGTATTGCGGATCAGCCACACTTCCTGTGGGAGCGAGCTTGCTCGCGAAGGCTTTATCTCAAACACCAGATATCCGTCTGATCGTTCCCACGCTCTGCATGGTAACGCCGCCTCGGACGCTCCGCGTCCCGCAGACGACGCGCATTCAGGCCGGGGAGGGTGACGCGTAGCGTCACGGGATGCATTCCCACGCAGAGCAGGGGAACGATCAAGATCAAAAGCTTCCCGGCTGAAGCCGGTCCCACAGAATGCACGCTGCTTTTAGTGGGATCGGCTTTAGCCGGGAAGAGGCCAGCCCAGGCGCCGACAGTATTGCGGATCAGCCACACTTCCTGTGGGAGCGAGCTTGCTCGCGAAGGCGTCATTCCAGGCGAAGGGGATTTAGCGAGTGTACTGCCGCCTTCGTGAGCAAGCTCACTCCCACAAGATCTGCATCTGCCCTGAGAGCTCGTAGGTTTTACAGCGAGGGTTGCGGATGAAAAATCACCCCGCCGCGCCATTCTCCAGCTCTCCGACAATCACCACCTGCGCCTTCGGCAGATGCCGATCCTCGATTCGCTCCAGCAGCAGTTTTACCGCGCTGCTTCCGGCCAGCGAGGCGTCGTGGGCAATGCAGGCGATGGGGATGCCGAAGATGTCGGCGAACGGCAACCGGTCGATGCCGCAGATGGCCACGCTGTGGTGGGCAATATCTCGGTCGCGCAGGGCTTTCATGGCGCCCAGCGTGATGAGCTGGTTGAAGCCGAAAATCGCGTCCGGCAGCGGCTGATTGCGCAGGTAATCCAGCGTGCTTTGGTGCGACGGTTCCAGGGTGTAGTCCCCGGCAAACACATCCAGCTGTACCGGCTTGCCGCTCTCGGCAATCGCGGCCTTCACGCCCTTCAGACGTTCCTCGGAAATCCGCGAATGGGCGGGGCCGGTCAGCACCAGCATGCGTCCCATGGCCGGGCTCTGCGCCAGCAGGTAACGCGCACCCTTCAGGCCGCTGTGATAGTTGTCGAGCACCACATGACTGAATGGGCTGGCAGGCAATGCGCGGTCCAGTTGCACCACGGGAATGTCGCCGTTACTGAGGCGGCTGAGATAGACCGGCTGGTACGCCGGCTCGTCCGACACCGGCGACAGCACGATGCCAGCCACGCGGTAACTGAGCAGCGTGTCCACAGCCTTGGCTTCGAGTTCTTCGGAGCCGTCGGTGTCAACCAGCATGATGGTGTAACCGCGGGTTTTCGCCTCGCGGGAGATCGCCTTGATCATCTCGCTGTAGAAGGGGTTGTCCACCGACGCGGTAATAACACCGATGATCATGCTCTCGCTGCGCTTGAGGCTGCGGGCAAACGCATTAGGAACGTAATCGAGTTCGTGCGCCACTTCCAGGATGCGTGCGAGCGTGGCGGGCTTGACCAGATCGGGTTTGTTCAGCGCCCGGGAAACAGTGACAGGGGTCATGTTCACACGACGGGCGATGTCAGAAATGGTGACGGGGGTTTTCTTGCTCATGGGCGATTGGCTGCCTGAAATCCGGGACAACCTGCGGGGCAGTCGCATCCCTCCAAAGAGTGCCAAGGCTAGCACGATGGAGGGCGCGAAAGGGATGCCCGTGTCGGCGCGGGCATGCAAACCGACGCCTTTATTTTCGGGGGCTGGGTGAATGTCTGATGACGCGCGGTCGATACCCGGCCGCCAGCGTCAGACGCTGGTTTCCATGGCTTCGGCAACAGCGCGACGTCGGGCTTTGACGGGCATGGAAATCTGCAATTCGGTGAGTTCGTCAAAGCGCGAGAGATCCCGGCGCAGCTCCAGAAAGTAGTCCAGCGCGCCGCCCAGGCAGATGCTGTAGGCCAGCAGTTCGACGCCTTCTTCAACGGTGGTTTTCGCCAGCCGCGCGTAGCCGCCCTGAAGGATGCCGTGCCACAGCGAACCCATGCCGAAGAGTCGCGAGAAGATCAGCACCAACAAACCGGCCATGATGAAACCGAACGCCGGACGCAGAGAAAAACGGGCGAGCCCCGAGACCACATCGCGCCACGCGTTCTTGTAACCCAAGGCCTTATAGACGCAGGTGCCAGCGGTGAGCAGCGCAGGCCACAGCCAGAAACTGTGACTGATCGGATCGAACAGCCCGTCCAGCTCACGGATCAGCATGCAGGCGAAAAAGCCGCCAATCAGGATGCCGACGCCACGTTGCCCCGGCTGCCGCGCCGAAAGCCAAAACAGACCGGCGATGATTGCCAGCATGACTTCCTGGCTGACCTCGGTGAACGAGGTTTCGAGGATGTCGGTCTTGGCGACGAAGATGTCGATGAACACCATGCCGATACTGAAGAGCGTAAGCGCCAGCATGACGCCGAATCGCGCCAGTGCTGATTTCACAAGTTGTAGATCGTTATTCACACGTTTTTCACTGTTGAGCCGGTATTAAGGGCGCGACTCTAAAGAACTTTCCCGGGTTAGCCAAACAGCGGATTAGTGCACACTTTTAATTATTCTTCCATTCAGTAAAAGTCTTTTGTTGTATCGGGTGTTGCGGTTTTTTAAATCTGTCGTATTGGCCTTATTGCCACCACGGTATCGCTTTGTTGGGGGTCTTATACGGTCGAAGAGGCGAGAAGCGTGCAAAGTCAAAGTGTTTAACATGATGATGAATATGTTCACATATTCGTCAAAACTGCCTGAGCACAAGCCTCCGACGGCGCTCGCAGGTCTACCTTGCCTGATCGGTATCAGCGACACTGCGTGTCTTGTTCATCCAGTGCCCGGAGCGCTCATGTCCCTGCCTGCTTCAACTTCATCGCGCGACTTCATCTTCGCCGCCTGCGCGTTGCTCATTGCCATGGTCGGCACCACGCTGCCCACGCCGCTGTATGCCCTCTATCAACAACGCCTCGGCTTCGATGCAAGCTGGCTGACCATCATTTTCTCAATCTACGCAGCGGGCGTGATCGCAGCGTTGCTGGCGGTCGGGAGTTGGTCCGATCAACTGGGGCGCAAGCCGCTGTTGCTGGCAGGGCTGGCAATGGGGGCGATTAGCGCGGTTATCTTTCTGCTCAGCGATTCGATTGGCGGTTTGCTGATCGGACGGCTTTTCTCCGGTTTCAGCGCGGGCATCATGACCGGCACGGCAACGGTTGCTGTCATCGAACTCGCCCCCAAGACCTGGAAAAACGCCACGCTGGTGGCCACGGCCGCCAATATGTTCGGCCTCGGCATCGGGCCTTTGCTGGCCGGCTTCACCTCGCAGTTTCTGCCGGATGCGCTGCATCTGGTGTTCTACGTGCACTTGGTAATGCTGGTACTGGCGACTGTCGGTATTGCCCTGATTCGGGAGACCGTGCAGCGCCCGCACACGCTGAAACTGGGTATTCAGAAACCATCGGTTCCGGCGTCCGTGCGCAGCGTGTTTATCTCCGCGTCCATCGCCGGGCTGGCAGGTTTCAGCGTGGCAGGATTATTCACCAGCATGGTCCCGTCGGTGATGATCCACATCATGCACGAGCAAGGGGGGTTGTTGATCGGTGCCGTGATCGGGTTGTTTTTCGTCGCGTCGATCATCGGCCAGGCGTTGCTTCAGGTGCTGCCCAAGGACAGGCACATGACCCTCGGCTGCGTCGGGCTGATTGTCGGGATGATCTGCTTGGGGCTGAGCATTGCCACGTCGCAGCTGGGACTGTTGGTCGCGGCGGGTCTGGTGGCAGGCGTCGGCCAGGGCATGATCCTGCGCGCCGGCATGGGCGCGGTTACCGCCAGCAGCCCGGCTGATCAGAAGGCAGCGGTCACGTCTGCCTTCTTCGTGGTGCTTTACGTGTCGATCTCGGTGCCGGTGGTGGCGGTTGGTTTCAGCGTGCGGGTGTTTGGCCTGGAGCATGTGGGCGAGTTCTTCGCCTCGCTGGTGGCCGTCGTCGCGTTGCTGGCGATGATCAGCATGAAACGCGTGCAATCGAAGCAGGCCGCCCTGTCGGCGCCGGGGAGCTGAAGAATGAGCGTAAAAGTCGGCTTGATCTCGGATACCCACGGCCTGCTGCGTCCTCAGGCACTTGAAGCGTTGCAGGGCTGCGATTACCTGATCCACGGCGGCGACATCGGCAAGCCGGAAATCCTCGACGCACTGAAAACCATCGCGCCACTAACGGTGGTGCGTGGCAATAACGATACCGATGATGCCTGGGCTTGCGACGTACCCCATGAAGCGGTTTTGCGTATCGGTGATGTCGCGATTTACACCACGCACATACTGGCCGATGTGCCGGCCCCTTTACCGGACGGGGTGCGAGTAGTGATCACCGGGCACTCCCATCGGCCTGTGCAGCAGACGCGGGATGGCGTGCTGTTCATTAACCCGGGCAGCGCCGGACCGCGACGGTTCAAATTGCCGATCACGGTGGGCATGCTGCACATCGAGGGTGATGAAGTGCGCGGTGAGTTAATTGAGTTGGTACTTAAATAGCCCCATCTACTGTGCTTGCGATGCGGTCCAGTGTGGGATTGAGCTTGCTCACGAGGACGATCCTTCAACCGCCGACGCTCTAGCGGATGTACGGGCCTCTTCGCGAGCAAGGTGGAGCGCCACCCCGGTCGCTCCCACACATATCACTCTTCAACAGGTGGCCCTGCTGCGTCCGCAGTTACTTCGCGATCGGGTCCAGGCCGCTGGCTTTGATCGCCGGGGCGGCTGCCGATGAACTCAGAAACTCCAGAAACTGTTTGGCCTGTTCAGGGTGTTTGCTCTGGGTTACGACGCCCGCCGAGTAAAGCGTCATCTGCTGTGCCTGGTCGGGGATCAGGCCGATGATGTCGATGCCGTCCACCGGCTTTAGCTCGCTCAACTGCTGAAAGCCGATCTCGGCGTCTCCGCCTGCGACGACCTCACCGACGGGCTGGGCGGGGATCATGCGGCTTTTGCTCTGAATCCGGTCGGCGATGTGCATCTGGCTGAACAGCACGCGAGACAGGTACACGCCGCTGGCGCTGTCCGAATAGGCGATGCTTTTGGCGTCCAGCAGGGTCTGCTTGAAGGCTTCCATGGTGCTGATGTCAGGGTGCGGCGCGCCATGGCGCACGGCCATGGCGATGTAGGATTTGCCCAGATCGACGCGGGTTTTCGGATCGACCTTGCCGTCCTTGATCAACTTGTCCAGCGCTGCACCCACCATCAGCACCACGTCGGCCGGCTCGTGGCGGGCCAGTCGGTTGGGAATCGCCTGGGGCGTCGCGCCCATCGATGGCGCCACCTCGCCTTGCAGCTTTACGCCGGCCCTCTGTTCGTAATCGGGCGCAACAGCCTTGAACGCACCCATGATCCCGCCGGAACTCAGGACGATCAGTTGGACAGGTGCAGGGGCAGTAGCAGCGTGGGAAAAAGCGACTGGAACGAGGGAAAGGGCGGCACTGAGGAGGTAAGGCAACATTCTTTTCATGGAGATAAACCCGGCGTTGGAGATGAATATGACGAAATAAAACAGCGCGGGCAGTATGTGGCAATTGTGGGATCAGTAAATCCCTTTCTTGCCGATGCGCTTGCTCTTTTCGTCTTCAAACCCATGCACCGCCTGCGCCGAGCGGCTTTTCGCCCGACGCAGATAAAGCGGGTTTACACCTTGAAGTGACTGACCAGCATTTGCAGCTGATTGCCCAGCCGTGCGAGTTCGACGCTGGACGCGGCGGTTTCTTCGCTGGCGGAGGCCGTCTGTTCAGACACGTCGCGCACGTTCACGATGCTGCGGCTGATCTCTTCGGCCACCGAGCTCTGCTGCTCCGCGGCAGCGGCGATCTGCTGGTTCATGGCCTGAATGTTCGACACTGTCTGGGTAATGCTTTCCAGCGAAGTACCGGCCTTGCGAGTCAGGGCAACGGAGCTGTCCGTCAGGTTGCGGCTGCTGAGCATGATCTCCGAAACCTGGCGTGTGCCGTTCTGCAGCGCGGCGACCAGTCCTTCGA
Source organism: Pseudomonas sp. GL_135 (assembly GCF_057834665.1). Taxonomy (NCBI): domain Bacteria; kingdom Pseudomonadati; phylum Pseudomonadota; class Gammaproteobacteria; order Pseudomonadales; family Pseudomonadaceae; genus Pseudomonas; species Pseudomonas sp. GL_135. Next base: position 4,706,356 of record NZ_CM174408.1, on the reverse strand, counting down.
TCTCCTCGGTCGATTGCTGAGTGCGTTGCGCCAGGCCACGCACTTCATCGGCGACCACGGCAAAACCGCGACCGGCTTCACCCGCACGCGCGGCTTCGATGGCAGCGTTGAGTGCCAACAGGTTGGTCTGCTCGGCGACGGCCTTGATCACGTCCATGACCTTGCCGATCTTGTCGCTTTCCTGTTCCAGCACGGACATCGCGTCAGTGGAACGAACCACTTCGCTGGCCAGCTTCTCGATCTGAGTGATCGCTTCGCCCACCACTTTGTCGCCTTCCCGTGCCTGCTTGTCCGCGGCAGAGGCGGCGACCGAGGCCTGCTCGGCGTTGCGCGCCACCTCGTGAACGGTGGCTGACATTTCGTGCATCGCAGTGGCGACCTGGTCAGTTTCCACTTTCTGGCTGTTGACCCCGGCGCTGGTCTGTTCGGTCACGGCCGACAGTTCTTCAGCGGCACTTGCGATCTGCGTGACGCTGTCACGGATGCCGCCGATCAGTTCGCGCAGCGTGGCGCCCATGCGCTGGATACCCATTTGCAAGACACCCAGTTCATCTTTGCGAGTCACGACCATGTCGTGGGACAAATCGCCAGAGGCAATTCGATCAACGACGGCCAGGGTCTGCTGAAGCGGACGGGTGATCTGGCGGGTGATGATGATCGCCGCCAGCGTGCCGAGAATCAGCGCAAGCAGCGTGCCGGCCAACTGCAGCGTACGGGCTTGCTGGCTGTCGGCCTGCCCCAGTGTGATCTGCAAGTCATTCAGTTGCTGGGCCAATTTGACAATGGCGCTTCCTTCCTCGGTCATCTCGGCGCGCGTCGTGTTGATCGTGTCCGTGGCGACCTTGAATCCCTGCACCGATTGGCGATAGCCGTTCAGCGCCGCTTCCAGCTGCTTCAGGCGTTCGCCCTGAGTGCCGCCAAACATGGCGTTGAGCGGAGCGAGGCCGTCAATGGCGCTGGTCAGTTGGCGCATGGCCGTGTCTTCGGTTTTGGCCGAGACGCTGGCGGTGTAGCCGCGCACTTCATAGCGCACCAGCATCACGTCTTCGCGGGCTTTGATGACGGCCTGGTACTGCTCGAAACGGCGTTCGTCCGTCGGGTCGAGTTTCATTACATCGTCGTTGATCGCGGCGATCAGGTCGGCCGCCTTCATGGCGTCAACGCCCATGTCGGCGCGAACCTTGGCGCTCGCCTGATAAGCGTTGCGCATCTTGCTCAATGAGGTCTCATAAGCGGCGATCTGCTCGCCCAACGCCTTGATGGGCGCGACGTTCAGTGGATTGGTGAAGGTTTTCTGCAGATATTGCTGCTGCGCCTTGAAGCCTTCGAGCGCAGTCTGCACGGTCTGCGCGGCGGCTTCGTCGCCATTGCTGAGCATGTACTGCAGCCGCGTAATCCGCAGGTCGGTCAGCTTCTGGCTGAGGTTTGTGATGTCGGCAACGCGGTCGCTGCGGTAGGTCATATTGCCTAGGCTGTTCCAGCCCACCAGGGCCAGCAGGGCAGTCAATACAAGCACGACGCCGAAACCGAGGGCCAGCTTCATGTTGACGCTGATGTTCGCAAACCAGCTGTTCATTCCATTTCTCCAGAATCCGTAAATATTTGAAATCGTCAGCTGGAGGGTTTTTGTTATGAAAACCAGCACAACATTCATGTGTACGAATGCATCGGCAGGCTGGGGAGAATCTGAAACCGATATCAGAATTGTCCGACAGTCGTGTGAGAAGAGAGGTACAGGCAGTAAAAAAACGCGTGGCCCAGAAACAATCAAGCCCGGCAATGGCCGGGCTGGGGAAGGAGCGGGGTGTCGATCAGCTCAGGCGGCTGGCACCTACATGGTCTGCACCGTCAGCGGCAATACGACCCAGTCGGGTGTGCGACGAACCGTTTTCAGCAACACGGTTAGCACCGACGCGATCAGCACCATCAGCAGCAACACGGTTTGCACCGACGCGGTCAGCACCATCAGCAGCAACACGGTTTGCACCGACGCGGTCAGCACCATCAGCAGCAACACGGTTTGCACCGACGCGATCAGCACCGTCGGCAGCGACACGGTTTGCACCCACGCGATCAGCACCATCAGCAGCAACGCGATTGACGTTGGTGTGGGAAGCACCGTTCTCAGCCACGATCGGCGCGTTTGCAATTGGGCTTGAGTCAGCAGCGGGCAGGGCGAAAGCGCTGGTTGCCAGTACAGAGAAGGCCAGGCCAAGGATCAGTGTGTTGGTTTTCATGAGGGTTGCTCCAGTACGTTTGATGAGTGGGTAACTCGGTATGGAGCTGATGTTACTCGCCGCAAAATTAATCAGAACTCAATACGAGTGGTAGCGAACATCGTCGCCGTTGATAGTTGACCCGCGGGTGGCTTACCCCGCTGCCAGGGCTGTTGACCGCCAGTAGCCCGCTGGCAAAAGCTGGCAGCAAAACATTGACGGGCGTCGCTCATGCAGCGACCTCTCATCCTCAACGTGACTCATGGGTCACCTACGTCAAACGCTGGCGTCAAACTTTACGCCAGCGTTTGTATCGGACATGAAATATTTCAACTGTCGATAACTCGGCCCACCCCCTACCGTGTAAAGGCGGCGAGACTTCGCTGCCGCCAAGGGCGTTTTCTCAATCAGGACGGGACGTTGGGCCATGGGATCAGTTCAGCGATTCACCACGCTAGACAGCTTCAGAGGCGTGTTTGCGCTGCTGGTGGTGTTCTATCACCTGCATGTCGTGGGCGCGTTCATCGAGCTGCCTTTTTTTCGCAGAGCGGAGATCCTGCTCAACTTCTTTTTTGTGCTCAGCGGTTTTGTCCTCGCCCACTCTTATGGCATGAAGGCGGGATTCGGCTTCAAGCGCTTTATCGTCTCCCGCGTGTTTCGTCTTTACCCGCTGCACGTCGTGATGCTGCTGGTGTTCATCCTCTTTGAACTGGTGCGCTGGGCCGCTTACAAAAAGGGATTTTCCCTGAACAATGTGCCGTTCACAGGGCTGTTCGACCCTTCAGAGATCCTGCCCAATCTGCTGCTGGTGCAAGCCTGGACCACGCTCACCGAAACCATGTCGTTTAACTACCCGTCCTGGAGCATCAGCATCGAGTTCTACATCTACATGCTGTTCGGCGCCCTGTGCCTGCTTTCGTTGAGAAGCCGCTTTCTGATGTTTGCCTGCGTGGCCGTCGTCGCATTCACGATGATCTTCACCGAGAACGAACCGCTGGTCTGGCGCGCGATGCTAGGGCTGTCCTGCTTCTTCGCTGGCAACATTACGTACCTGGCTTACCTGCTGGTTCGCGGCAGATTCGTGCCGGTGCGCTGGTTGATGACGGTGTTCGAAGTGGCGCTGACGTACGCCACGTACTGGATGGTGATGAACGACTTCAGTGATCGCTCGCCCATCGCCAGTCTGACGTTCTGCGTACTGGTGCTGGTGTTCGCGTTCGAGGCCGGGCTGGTATCGACTTTCCTGAAAACCGCCGTGTTCAGGCTGCTGGGTAAATTGTCGTACTCCATCTACATGACCCATGCCGCGCTGCTGTTTTGCCTGTCGACGGTGTTCATCGTGGCGCAGAAGCTCACCGGCCGCGATCTGTCGCCGATGATCAACGGCCAGCGTTTCATGGACACCGGGTCGGAGCTGGGCAACAACGCGCTGGTGGTCGCAGTGACTCTCGTGGCGATTGGCCTGGCTGCCCTGGCTCATAAGTACATCGAGCTGAAGGGCGTCGAGCTGGGCAAGTGGGTTACCGGGGCATCGAACGGAAAGGCGCCGGTCAATCAAACGATCACCGGTGGCCTGAAGCCGCAGATTGACCGTGCAGCCTGAGTGTCCAAGCATTGCGTCGAGCTTTACTTGCGCCGCAACCAGTCCACCATCCCCAGCCCTGCGGCGCGGCCGCTGGCGAAGCAGGCGGTGAGCAAATAGCCGCCGGTGGGCGCTTCCCAGTCGAGCATCTCGCCGGCGCAGAAGACGCCGGACAGCGCTCGGATCATCAACTGCTCGTTCAGTGCTTCAAACGTCACCCCGCCCGCCGTGCTGATGGCTTCATCCAGCGGGCGCGGCGTGATCAGCGTCAGCGGCAAGGCCTTGATCGCACGCGCAAGCAGGGCGGGATCAGCGAATGTCGCAGCGGGGGTAAGCTCACGTAACAGTGCCGCTTTCACCCCGTCGAGGCCCAGCTGGCTGTGCAGATGCTTGGACATCGAGCGTGAACCGCGGGGTTTCCTCAGGGCCTTTTGTACCTCGGCGACGGTTTTGCCGGGCAGCAGATCAATCTCGACCGTGGCCGACCCCGACTGATTGATCGCCTCACGGATCTGCGCGGACAAGGCGTAAACGAGGCTGCCCTCGACACCGGCCTGCGTGACCACGCATTCGCCCAACCGCAGGGATTGCCCCTGCAGCCCCATCGCGATGTTCTTCAGCGGCGCGCCGGCGAACTTGCTGCGCAGCAGTTCGCTCCAGGAAGAGACCTCAAATCCGCAATTGGCCGCTTGCAGCGGCGCGACGTTGACCCCGCGTTGTTCAAGCAGCGGTACCCACGCACCGTCCGAGCCCAGCCGCGACCAGCTTGCTCCGCCCAACGCCAGCAGCGTGGCGGCAGGATTCAGGGCGACTTCACCTTCGGGACCGTCGACTCGCAACGTGTTGTCGGCATTCCAGCCCAGCCACCGATGACGGGTGTGGATAACCACGCCGGACTCGCGCAGGCGCTTGAGCCAGGCGCGCAGCAGCGGCGCGGCCTTCATATCGGTGGGAAACACGCGTCCTGAACTGCCGACGAATGTCTGGATGCCCAAACCGTGAATCCAATCGCACAGCGCCTGCGCGCCGAAGCTGCGCAACAACGGAGCGATCAGCGTGGCGCGTTCGGCGTAGCGGGAAACGAACGCAGGCGACGGCTCGGAGTGGGTGATGTTCATGCCGCCCACGCCGGCCAGCAGAAACTTGCGCCCGACCGAGGGCATGGCGTCGTAGAGGTCCACCTTGAAGCCCGCCTGACTCAGCACTTCGGCGGCCATCAGGCCGGCAGGGCCGCCGCCGATGATGGCGACTGTCTGGGTGCTTGAGGCGGCGGATGACGTCATGGCTAAGCGGACACCGGTTGGGTAGGGGGCGCGCATTCTACGCGAGCTTCGTGAAACGCGGCCAGCCTGTGGAAAACTTGTCGATCAAAAAACGTACAGTGCGCGCCGGACCCAGCGTTGTAAGGGGAATGTAGCCTTGCACTCAGGTTATCCACAGGCAGTTCCACAGAGGATGTGAGTAAGTCTGTGGGAGCGAGCACGCTCGCGGATGAGTTTCAGCGGCCATTCAAAGTCCGCGCTCTACCCATACCCGCTGAGCGCTGTGGTGCAGAATCCCGTGCCGCCGGGCGAGCGCTTCTCGATCCTTGCTGTAGCCACCGCCAATCACCCCCATCACCGGGATGTCCCGGCCCAGACAGTGGCGCATCACCGCTTCGTCACGGCGGGCAACCCCTGCATCGGTCAGCTGCAAATACCCCAACGCGTCGTCCTTGTGCACATCCACGCCGGCGTCGTACAGCACCAGATCGGGCTGGTACAGCGGCAGGAGGTAATTGAGCGTGTCGTCGACCACCTTCAGGTAATCGTCATCGCCCATGCCCATCGGCAGCGGTATATCCCAGTCGCTTTGCGCCTTGCGCGCGGGGAAGTTCTTTTCGCAGTGCAGCGAGACCGTGATCGCGTCATCGGTGTGTTCGAGGATCCGTGCGGTGCCGTCGCCCTGATGCACGTCGCAATCGAAAATCAGCACCCGGTCGACGCGCCCGCTTTGCAGCAGGTACTGACTGATGATCGCCAGGTCGTTGAAGATGCAAAACCCGGCCGGATAATCGAAGTGTGCATGGTGGGTGCCGCCGGCGAGGTGACAGGCCAGTCCGTGTTGCAGCGCGAGTTCCGCTGTCAGCAAAGAGCCACCTACCGCGCGTACCGTACGTCGGGCCAGATCTTCGGTCCAGGGCAGCCCAAGGCGACGTTGATCTTCCCGCGACAGAGCGCCTTCCATGTAGCGGCTGATGTAACCGGGGTCATGGGCCAGCGCGAGGATGTCCGTTGGGCAGACATGCGGGCGAAACAATTGAGCATCTGTGGTCAGGCCGGTGTCGATAAGGTGGTCGCGCAGAAGCCGGAACTTGTCCATCGGGAAACGATGGTCGGGCGGAAAGTCCGGGCTGTAGTCTTCGTGATAAATGAGGGGCAGGGGCATGGTGGGCACGCGTCTGGTTCGAAGGGGAATCTTGCCAGTTCTGACGATCACCGCACAGCGATTTGCCTGGGCGGGGAGATCGCCAGTCGGCGGGCAATGTGAAAGGCCAGGCACAAGGGAGACGATCGATGGAGCCGATTCTTGAGCTCAACAGCGCACGCTTGTTGATGCGTCAATGGCGAGATGATGATTTGCCAGCCTTCGCGCAGATGTGCGCCGATCCACACGTAATGCGCTACTTTCCGCAGCCCTTGAGCCGCTTGGAGAGCGCCAAACTGATCGGCCGAGTGCGTGGGCATTTTGCCGAGTATGGTTTCGGCTTCTGGGCGCTTGAGCGTAAGGATACCGGTGAATTCATCGGCTTCACCGGCCTGGCCGTTGTGGGCTTCGAGGCAGGATTTACGCCTGCGGTGGAGATCGGCTGGCGCCTGGCCCGCGAGCATTGGGGCTTGGGTTATGCCAGCGAAGCTGCCTGGACCGTCCTCGGCTGCGGTTTCGAGCACCTGGACATGGACGAAATCGTGGCGTTTGCGGCGGTCAACAATCTGCCCTCGCAGAAGGTCATGCAGGCCATCGGCATGCGCAACGATCCGGCTGACAACTTCGACCATCCGAAACTACCCAACGGCCATCCGCTCAGGCCCCACGTGCTGTATCGAATCAACCGGGCGGGCTGGCTGGCGACGCTGTGATTCGCTGCGGGAATCGGGCTACAAACCTCTGTATCATTTCGTCCCACTTCCATCTGCGCCGACCTTCGGCGCCCATGGCCTGATTGATGTAATAACGGTCGGCGAGACGACCGTGAAAGGAACCCCGAATGAGCCACGTGCTGGATGATCTGGTGTCGCTGTTGAGCCTGGAGCCCATCGAAGAAAACCTCTTCCGCGGACGCAGCCAGGACCTTGGTTTTCGCCAGCTGTTTGGCGGTCAGGTACTAGGTCAGTCGCTGTCGGCGGCGAGCAAAACGGTCGAGGACGCGCGCCATGTGCATTCGCTCCATGGTTATTTTTTGCGCCCCGGCGACGCCCACCTCCCCGTGGTGTACCAGGTCGACCGGGTCCGCGACGGCGGCAGTTTCAGCACGCGCCGGGTGACGGCGATCCAGAAAGGTCATCCGATTTTCACCTGCAGCGCCTCGTTTCAGTACGACGAAGAGGGCTTCGAACACCAGACCCAAATGCCGCACGTGGTCGGCCCGGAAAACCTGCCGTCCGAGCTTGAGCTGATGCGCCAGCGCGAGCAGCTGATTCCGGAGCACATGAAGGACAAACTGCTGTGCCCCAAGCCGATCGAGTTCAGGCCGGTGACCGAGTCCGACCCCTATAACCCGAAGCCTGCCGACCCGGTTAAATACATCTGGTTTCGCGCCGACGGCACGCTGCCCGATATCCCAGCGTTGCACCGCTACATGCTTGCCTACGCCTCGGACTTCAATCTGTTGACCACCTCGCTGCTGCCCCATGGCAAGACGGTTTGGCAAAAAGACATGCAGATCGCCAGCCTTGACCATTCGCTGTGGTTCCACGGTGAACTGCGCGCTGATGACTGGCTGCTATACGCCATGGACAGCCCATGGGCCGGTAATTCGCGCGGGTTCTCCCGAGGCAGCGTGTTCAACCGCGAGGGCAAGCTTGTGGCGTCGGTCAGTCAGGAAGGTTTGATTCGCCATCGTAAGGATTGGTCATGAGCCTCAATCAAGTACGCCACTGGGTATTCGATATGGATGGCACGCTGACCGTGGCCGCCCATGATTTTCCAGCGATCAAGCGTGCGCTGGATATCCCCCAGGAGGATGACATCCTCGGGCATCTCGCGGCCTTGCCGGCGGATGTTGCGGCGGCCAAACATGCCTGGCTGCTGGAGCACGAGCGCGCGTTGGCGATCGAATCCAAACCCGCGACAGGTGCTGTCGAGTTGGTGCGGGAGCTGGCAGGGCGGGGTTATCGCCTCGGCATTCTGACCCGTAACGCCCGCGAGCTTGCCCACGTGACGGTGAAGGCTATCGGCATTGCCGACTGCTTTGCGGTGGACGACGTGCTCGGTCGTGACGAAGCGGCGCCGAAGCCCGATCCGGGAGGCCTGCTGAAACTTGCGCACGCGTGGAATGTGCAGCCTTCGGACATGGTGATGGTGGGTGACTATCAGTTCGACCTGGCCTGTGGTCGAGCGGCCGGCGCCCGGACGGTGCTGGTTAATCTCCCGGAAAACCCGTGGCCGGAACTGACTGACTGGCATGCAGCGGATTGCGTGGCGTTAAAGAAGATGATTGGCGCGAAGAGCTGATTCCACCCTTCTGGTAGGACCGGCTTCAGCCGGGAAGGCGTCTGGCGCTACACCGCCAAATTGATGGTGTGAAAACCGGCCTCTTCCCGGCTAAAGCCGGTCCTGCATAATGTCGCGTCTAGACAGTGGGACCGGCGGCTGCGTTCATTTGTAGGACCGGCTTCAGCCGGGAAGGCGTCCTGCAATTCACCGCAAAATTGATGGTGTACGCGTTAGCCTCTTCCCGGCCGAAACCAGTCCTACCAAACGCGCGGATATCAATTCGCCTTGAACAACGCAGTCTGCCCTTCAGGCGAGGTGAAGATCGCGTCGCCGTTGTGCCCGACGTTTTTCACTTCTACCAACCGCTGATTCAAACCTTCCGGATGACGCTTGGTCAGGTAATCGAAATAGTTGTGACCCCGGGCCAGGCGCTGCGGGCCCTGCGCTTCGGCACCGCAATCCTTGTCCAGGGCCGGGTGCTCAGGATCGGTGTCCAGTTCGCCCAACAGATACGTAATGTCCCGCTTCACGTACGCGGCCTCAAGCTCGGCCGGTGTTTCCTTGCCGGCATAGGCGGGCAGCTTGTTCAGCCCGTACTTCCAGGTGTCGAAGGTCGGGCAGCTCGCCGCATCAACCGCCACAGGCCGCGTTGCGTCGAAATAGGCGTAGGAGGACGGGTTAGCGATCACATAACGCAGCTTGATGCCTTCCTTCTTCAGCAACGCATCTTCCTTGCCACCAATCATCGCGTAACGCTGCACCACTTGAGCACCGCCGGAATGGCCGGCGATGACGATCTCCTTCAGGTTGGGGAACAGCTTACTGTCGCTCAGACGCTTGAGGATGTGATCGATCACCACGAACGAGCTGACCGGCTTGGCCCCCAGTGACTTCTCGCCCGCCATCCAGTCATTGGCGTGCCAGCGCAGCACGGAATCGGGCAGACGGTGTGCTGCGATGTCTTTTTCGTCAAGAAACTGAGGGGCGATCAGCAGGGTTTTCGCGCGCTGCCGTGACTGGTTGGCGGCGCGCTCGACACTGCGCAGGTAGGTTTGCGCGTTGCGCAACCGACCGTGAAACACAATGACCACCCGCTGGACCTGCGGGCTGGGACGAACCCAGTTCTGACTCAGACCGAGGGTGGCCTGGGTCGTCCCGTTGATCTGCAGCCGGTCGGGGCTGATGGACTTGACCGCTTGATCCGCTGCATGAGCATTGAGGCTCATCAGGGTGCCCAACAACAGGATCGAAAGCGGTTTCATCATGTGATCAGAGGCTCTTGGCGGCGAACGTGTCGCATTGGTTGATTTGTCCCTGGGCAAAACCTGTCTTGAACCAGCGGACCCGCTGGGCAGAGGTGCCGTGGGTAAACGAGTCTGGCACGACCCGGCCCTGACCCTGTTGCTGCAAGCGGTCGTCGCCAATGGCGTTGGCGGCGTTCAGCGCCTCTTCAATATCACCCGGCTCCAGCCAGTTCAAACGCTTTTGTGCGTTGTTGGCCCAAACACCTGCGAAGCAGTCAGCTTGCAGCTCCTGACGCACCAGCAAACCGTTGTCGCCTTCCATTTTCATGCCGCGCTGGCGGGCGGCGTCAACTTTAGCCGAAACCCCCAGCAAGGTCTGCACATGATGGCCGACTTCGTGAGCAATCACGTACGCCTGAGCGAAATCGCCCGCCGCTTTGAAGCGCTGGCTCATTTCACGGAAAAACTCCATGTCCAGGTACACGCGCTGGTCAGCCGGGCAGTAGAACGGGCCGCTCGCTGAAGACGCCGAGCCGCATGCCGACTGTACCCGTCCGCTGAACAGAATCAGCGTCGGCGCCTTGTACTGACTCCCCATTTGCTGGAACACCTGCTGCCACGTGTCCTCGGTATCGCCCAGGACGGCGCGGACGAAATCGGCTTGCTCGTCATTGGCCGGCGGCGCCTGGCGCGTCTGCGGATTGACCGCTGCGGTCTGCTCCGAACCCATCTGCCCGGTGATCTCACCCAGAATCCGCATCGGGTCCTGCCCGGTCAGCAGGCCGATCGCGACGATGATCACGATCCCGCCAAGCCCCAGCCCCTTGCCGCCAATGCGCATCCCGCCGCCACCGCCACCCCCGGTATCGCCGCGTGCGTCCACGACGTTGTCACTGCGACGTCCTTTTTTCCATAGCATGGGGGAATCCTCTTTTGGTCATGTGGGAAGTGTAGACGGCGGGCGTGCGCCGTCTGGTCTGCTGGACTAAGAGAGGAGAGGAGGGGGAATGGTTCAGGCGATGAGATACCGGGAACCTCCGTTTAGACGTCTAGCCACCGTCCATTGTTTTTGTAAGGGTGACGAAGCTGCGAAGGGGACGAGCGAATTGGAGCTCACCCCTGAGATTCAGCGGCTGGTTCAAACCCGGGCAGTCTGCTTTTCCGTCATTTCGACCGGCGAAGCGTCGGCGAAGTGGTTGACCTGGCGCAGGGCCTTGAAGCCCACCATCCAGGCGCCGACGACACCCAGTGTGCAAAGGCCGCCGATGATCGCGGCGGGCACGGCGCCCCAGAGCGCTGCGCTGCTGCCGGCGCGGAATTCGCCCAGTTCATTGGACGAGCCGATAAACAGCATATTCACCGCGTTGACCCGCCCGCGCATGTCGTCCGGCGTCGAAAACTGCACCAGTGTGGAGCGGATGTAGACGCTGACCATGTCCGCCGCACCGGCAATCATCAAGGCCAGCAGCGACAGCCAGAACAGCGTCGACAGCGCGAACACCAGATTGGCGACACCGAACACCGCGACGGCGATGAACATGACCAGTCCGACGTGTCGATCAAAAGGCCGGAAGCTCAGGTACAGACCGGTGCCGACCTCGCCCAGGCTCATCGCACTGCGCAGCGCGCCCAAGCCTTGCGGCCCCAGGTGCAGCACTTCGTGGGCATAAATCGGCAGCAGCGCCACGACGCCACCGAGCAGCACGGCAAACAGGTCCAGGGAAATGGTGCCGAGAATAATCGGCCGCGATCGAATGAACGCGATGCCGGCGGTGAAGCGCTTCCAGGCCGTGGACTCGAGGACCTGCTTCTTCCCGGCATAGAGCACCGGCACGCGGATCAGCAACAGCACGCCAGCGATGAAGCTGGCCATGCACACCGAGTAGGTCAGCCCACCGCCGCCTGCCGCATACAGGCCGCCGCCGACCAGAGGTCCGGCGATGGTGGCGATGCGCATGATCATGCTGTTCGTCGCGATGGCCGAGGCGAGTTTTTCACGCGGCACGACTTGTGGCAGAAGGCTCTGCAACGCCGGCCCGGTGAACGCCCGCGCGCAACCGAACAGCGCCAGGGTGGCGTAAATCAGCCGCGTATCCTGATGGTGCGTGACCGAGAACAGCATCAGCATCAGGCTGCACACCGCTTGCACCGACCAACTGATGGTCAGGATCATCTTGCGATCGTAGCGGTCGATCAGGTCGCCGGCCGGCATCAACAGCAGCAACATGGGAATGAACTGCGCCAGGCCCACATAGGCCAGGGAGATCGGGCTGCGGGTCATGTCGTAGACCTGCCAGGCGACAACCACTGCCTGAATCTGCATGGCAAAGACGGCAGCGAGGCGTGCCGTCAGGAAGGCGAAAAAGCCGGGCAGCCGCAGGGCGCTTTTAGCGGAGGATTCAGAGGACGGGGCGGGCGATTCGGAACTCAAGGCAAGGCATCCATCGAAGCGAAAGACGGCCGAGAGTTATACACCGGTCTGGCGCCGTTCGCCGCTAGCTGTCAGGAATTTAATGATGGATGGCGCCGGATATGCTGCGTGCGCATGAGAAAGCGGCGGCGGATCGAGTAGGAGTGCGCTGGGTCCAAGCCCCATTGGGAAGATCACTTTTGTTCATCCGGCCCATTCTTAACCACTGCCAAACGAACTGTGGGAGCGAGCTTGCTCGCGATTAGGTGGGTACATCCGCCAAATCTTCAGCGGACCGCACGCCGTCTTCGTGAGCAAGCTCACTCCCACAGGGACTTTATTAAATGCCCGACATCGCGGGATCTGGACGACCGGGGATATCCTAAAGTACCTAAGGTTTACCGGCGAACCAGCAAAACCCCCGACTCCATGTGATGGGTGTACGGAAACTGATCAAACAGTGCGCAGCGCTCGACCCGGTGGGTATCGTGCAGCTGTGCGATGTTCGCGGCGAGGGTTTCCGGGTTGCACGAGATGTACAGAATGCGCTCGAAACGCCGCGTTAGCTCGCAGGTGTCCGGGTCCATGCCGGCGCGGGGTGGATCGACGAACACGCTGCCGAAGTCGTAGCTTTTCAGATCGACACCGGCCAGACGACGGAACGGGCGCACGTCATTCAGGGCTTCAGTCAGCTCTTCAGCCGACAGGCGCACCAGCGACACGTTATCCACACCGTTGTCCGCCAGGTTGCTCAGTGCTGCATTGACCGACGTCTTGCTGATCTCGGTCGCCAGCACCTTGCGCACGCGGGTCGCCAACGGCAGCGTGAAGTTGCCGTTGCCGCAATACAGCTCCAGCAAATCATCGTCGCGGTCGCCCAGCGCGTCATACGCCCAGCTCAGCATTTTCTGGTTCACCGTGCCGTTAGGCTGGGTGAACGCGCCCTCCGGCTGGCGATAGCTGAAGGTCCGCCCGGCGACTTCCAGCTGTTCGGTCACGTAATCGCGACCGATCACCAGACGCTGCCCTTTCGAACGGCCGATCACGCTGACCTTCAAATCAGCCGCCAGTTGCTCAGCCTCGACTTGCCAGGCGTCGTCTAGCGGGCGGTGATAGCACAGGGTGATCATGCCGTCGCCGGCCAGCGTGGTCAGAAAATCCACTTGGAACAGTTTGTGATTGAGCGTCTTGCTCGCCTCCCAGCGATCCCGCAGCACTGGCATCAGCGCGTTGATCTGCTGGCTGGCGATGGGAAAATCGTTGATCAGGATCGGCGTGTGCTTGTCGCCCGGCGCGAACATCGCGTAGTGACGCTTGCCGTCGTCGCGCCACAGGCGAAACTCGGCGCGCAGGCGGTAATGCTCACGCGGCGAGTCGAAGACCTGAGGCTCGGGCGCCTCGAAAGGCGCCAGCAACTCGCGCAGGCGCGCGGCCTTCTCATCGAGCTGAACGCTGTAGTTTGCAGGGTCGAACGTAGAACTCATGGATAAAAGCCCAGCTTGATCACGAACAGAATCGACAGCACTACCAGCGCCGAATTCAGCTCGCGGCCCCGGCCCGACAACAACTTGATCACGGTCCAGGAAATGAAGCCAAAGGCGATGCCGTTGGCGATCGAATAGGTGAACGGCATGGCCAGCGCGGTGATCACCACTGGTGCCGCTTCAGTGATGTCATCCCAGTTGATTTCGGCAAGGCCCGAGGTCATCAGCACGGCCACGAACAGCAGGGCAGGGGCGGTGGCGAATGCCGGAACGCTGCCGGCCAGCGGTGCGAAAAACAGCGCCAAGAGAAACAGCACGGCAACCACAATGGCCGTCAGACCGGTTCGGCCACCAGCACTCACGCCCGCAGCCGATTCGATGTAACTGGTGGTGGTCGAGGTGCCCAGCAGAGAGCCGGCCATTGCAGCGGTGCTGTCGGCGATCAGCGCACGGCCCATCTTCGGCATGTGGCCGTCCTTGCCCATCAGGCCCGCACGCTTGGCGACGCCGATCAGGGTGCCGGAGTTGTCGAACAGATCAACAAACAGGAAAGAGAAAATCACGCTGACCAGACCGATGTTCAGTGCGCCGGGAATGTCCAGCTGCAGGAAGGTCGGCGCCAGCGAAGGCGGCATCGACACCACGCCGCCAAACGGCGAGAAGCCCATGACAATAGAGACGATGGTGACGGCCAGAATGCCGATCAGCACGGCGCCGCGCACTTTCAGCGCTTCCAGCGCGACGATCAGGGCGAAACCCAGCGCCGCAAGAATCGGTGCCGGTTTGGCCAGATCGCCCAGGCCGATCATCGTGGCGGGGTTGCTGACCACGATACCGGCGTTGTGCAGCGCAATCAGCGCCAGGAACAGGCCGATACCGGCAGCGATGGCCGAGCGCAACGGCAGCGGGATGCTGTTGATGATCCACTCGCGGATGCGGAAGATCGACAGCAGGAAAAACATCACCGCCGAAATGAACACCGCGCCCAGCGCCACTTGCCAGGTGTGGCCCATGTGCAGGACGACGGTGTAGGTGAAGAAAGCGTTCAGGCCCATGCCCGGCGCGAGGGCGATCGGGTAGTTGGCGATCAGGCCCATCACGGTCGAACCAATGGCCGCAGCCAGGCAGGTGGCGACGAAGATCGCGCCCTTGTCCATGCCGGTCTCGCCAAGGATGCTCGGGTTCACGAACAGAATGTAGGCCATGGCCAGAAAGGTCGTGACCCCGGCCAGAATTTCGGTGCGCACATTGGTGTTATGTGCCCTGAGTTGAAACAACCGCTCCAGCATTTAAGGCTCCCCGGTGACGCTCCGCGTCATTTATGTAGTCGACTGAAACAGCAAAGCACAGCTCACCGAAACGGCTTGCACAAATTCTGCCAGTTGCAAAAAGCCGCGCATCATACCAGCAGCTCCGGGCGATGGGGCCTGGCGCTTGTCGTCGGATTGCAAATGTCTGGATCGGCTTGCCCCATGCGGGCGCGCCAACTGCGGCAAAACGCCCGTCACAAACCCTGAACGTTTCCGAAACCGCACAAGTCGTACCCCTTAAGACGCAGATCACTGCGCTGATCGAGTACCTACCGTGAGGCTTCCCATGAGTGCAACCAATGAACAGGCGTTCGCAGGGCATTCCATCGCTCTGACGTTGAATGGCCAGACCCGACAAGTCGACGTACAGCCCTGGACCACCCTGCTGGATCTGCTGCGCGAGCAGTTGGATCTGGTCGGCACCAAAAAAGGCTGCGACCACGGCCAATGCGGTGCATGCACCGTGCTGCGCGACGGCAAACGCATCAATGCGTGCCTGACCCTGGCGATCATGTGTGACGGCGCCGAGCTGACCACGATCGAAGGGCTCGCCAATGGCGACACGCTGCACCCGATGCAGCAAGCGTTCATCAAGCATGATGCACTTCAGTGCGGATACTGCACGCCCGGGCAGATCTGCTCGGCGGTGGGCCTGGCCAACGAAGGCCGCGCCAGCACCGATGACGAAGTGAAAGAGCTGATGAGCGGCAACCTCTGCCGTTGCGGCGCCTACAGCAATATCCGCGCGGCGGTGGTGGAAGTCTTGCCATCGATGAATGCTGCACCGGATCAGGGAGGGCGCGGCCAATGAATCCCTTCAGCTATAGCAAGCCATCGGACATCGCTCAGGCTGTCAATCTCGCAGGGCCTGCCAGCCGTTTCATTGCTGGCGGTACGAACCTGCTGGATTTGATGAAGGAAAACATCGCCCGCCCCGAGCACCTGATCGACATCACCGGGCTGCCGCTCAAGGACGTCCGCGGCACTGACAGCGGTGGCGTGATGATTGGCGCGTTGGTGAGCAACGCTGATCTGGCGTGGCACCCGTTGATCGAACGTGACTACCCATTGTTGTCCCAAGCCATTCTGGCGGGCGCATCGCCGCAGTTGCGCAACATGGCGAGCACCGGAGGCAATCTGTTGCAGCGCACCCGCTGCTACTACTTCTACGACTCTACCGTGCCGTGCAACAAGCGCGAGCCAGGCACCGGCTGCCCGGCAAAAGAGGGCCTGAACCGCATCCATGCGATTCTCGGTGCCAGCGATGCCTGTGTCGCGACGCACCCGTCGGACATGTGTGTCGCGCTGGCTGCACTGGAAGCTCGCGTCCATGTTCAGGGGCGTGCCGGTGCCCGGGTCATCGAGTTTGCTGATTTCCACCGACTGCCCGGCGATGCCCCGCAGCGCGACAACCAGCTCGCCGACGATGAGCTGATCACCGCCGTCGAACTGCCTGCGCCACGTTTCCAGCAGCACAGCCACTACCTGAAAATCCGTGACCGAGCGTCTTACGCCTTTGCCCTGATCTCGGTAGCCGCTGCCGTCGAGCTCGATGGCGACGTCATTCGTGATGTGCGCATCGCCTTGGGTGGTGTTGCCCACAAGCCTTGGCGTGACACGGCGGTGGAGCAGTCACTCAAGGGTCTGCCGGTCTCGCGGGAAAACTTTGTTGCCGCAGCCGACGCGATGCTGCGCGATGCTCAGCCGCTGGCGCACAACGCTTTCAAGATCAAGCTGGCCCGCCGCGCGATCGTTCGCGCCTTGAGCGATGCCACCTTGGGAGGAACTGTTTAATGAATGCGAACACACCAATCCCGGGAAGCTCCGCGCTGGGCCAACCGATGGATCGCGTCGATGGACGCCTGAAAGTCACCGGCCAGGCCCGCTACGCTGGCGAGTACCCGGAGGCAGGCCTGCTGCACGCCAGCGTGGTCTCCAGCAGCATCGCCTCAGGCCGCGTCGTGCACATCGATACCTCACAGGCGCTGGCGGTGCCCGGCGTGGTGGCGGTCATCGACCACACCAACCGTCCGCATATCGCCAGTTATGACGAGGATTATCAGGACGCGGATTCTGCTGAAGGCTCGCCGTTCCGCCCGTTCTACAACGACCGCGTGCTCTACAGCGGTCAGCCTCTGGCATTGGTGGTGGCTGACACCCTTGAACTGGCGCGGCACGCCGGCTCCCTGGTGCGTATCGAGTACGAAACCGAATCGCACCAGACCGACCTCAGCGTCGGCCAGAGCGACGCCCACACTGCGCCAGCGGAAACACCAAAGCCGCGCGGGGATTTCCCGGGCGCCTTCGCCCAGTCAGCGGTCACTGTCGACACTCACTACAGCACCCCCAACGAGCACCACAACCCGATGGAGCCCCACGCCTCCACGGTGTTTTACAAGGCCGACGGCAGCCTGGAGATCCACGATAAAACCCAAGGCACGCAGAACTGCCAGGATTATCTGCACGGCGTGTTTGGCCTGGACAAAGAGAAGATCCGCGTCCTCGCCGCCTTTGTCGGTGGCGCGTTCGGCTCCGGCCTGCGCCCGCAATATCAGCTTCCCCTGGCCGTCATGGCATCGCTGAAACTCCAGCGGTCGGTGCGACTGACGCTGACCCGCCAGCAGATGTTCACCTTCGGCTACCGTCCACAGACGCTGCAGCACATGCGCCTGGGTGCTTCCAAAGACGGCAAGCTGACGGCGATTGCCCACGACGCCATCGGCCAGACCTCACGTTTCGAAGACTTTGCCGAGCACGTCGTTGAATGGAGCGGCATGCTCTATCAGTGCGACAACGTGCAGTTGAGCTACAAGCTGGCGCCGCTGGACGTGTACACGCCGCTGGACATGCGCGCTCCGGGCGCCGCGTCCGGCATGGTCGCGCTGGAATGTGCGATGGACGAGCTGGCAATTGCCGCCGGCGTCGATCCCGTGCAGCTGCGGATCGTCAACTTCGCCGACAGCAACGGTAACGAAGGCAAGCCTTATTCCAGCAAAGAACTGCTGGCCTGTTATGAGCAAGGCGCCGAGCGCTTCGGCTGGAGCAAGCGCAATCCTGAACCACGCAGCATGCGCCAGGGCCGGCAACTGGTGGGTTGGGGCATGGCCGGCGGTGTGTGGGAAGCCATGCAGATGCCGGCCAGCGCCAAAGCGAGTATCGACAGCAGCGGCAAGATCACCGTCAGCAGTGCCACCACTGACATCGGCACCGGTACCTACACGGTCATGACCCAGATCGCCGCCGAGGCTGCTGGCGTAAATCCGGAAGACGTCACGTTCGTGCTGGGTGATTCGTCGCTGCCGACGTCGCCGTTGCAGGGCGGCTCGTTCACCGTGTCGTCCGTGGGCACCGCAGTGCAGCAGGCCTGCCGCGCATTGCGCGCCAAGTTGCTCGACGCCGTGCGCATGGCGCATCCGCAATACGCGGTGGTGGACATGGCCGATGTTGGTTATGGCGACGGTTATCTGCTCATCGATGATCAGCGTTTTGCGTACGCCGACATCGTCCGCGAATCGTCCCACGACACGCTGGAGGTGCAGATCGACGCCAAGCCTGACGACAAGCGCGAAGGTTATTCGACGGCGACCCACTCGGCGGTATTCGTCGAAGTGCTGGTGGACGAAGACCTGGGCACTGTTCGTGTGAATCGGGTGGTGGACGCCGTTGCGGCGGGCCGTGTAGTCAATCCGAAGACGGCGCGCAGCCAGATTCTCGGCGGCGTGGTCTGGGGGATTGGTCAGGCGTTGCAGGAAGAGAGCCAGACGGACCACACCCTCGGGCGCTTCATGAACCACAGCCTGGCCGAGTACCACATCCCGGTGAACGCAGACATCGGCGAGATCGACGTGTTGTTCGTGGAAGAGAACGACAGCATCGTCAACGACCTGGGTTCCAAGGGTGTGGGCGAGATCGGCATCGTCGGCGTGGCGTCGGCCATCGCCAATGCCATCTATCACGCCACGGGCAAGCGCGTTCGGGAATTCCCGATTACGCTGGATAAAGTGCTTTAACCCGCGCCGTACCTGATCGTTCCCACGCCCTGCGTGGGAACGCCTCCCCGGACGCTGCGTGTACCTAATGACGCAGAGCGTCGTGAACTGCATTACCACGCGGAGCGTGGGAACGATCAGACCGTCATCATCTGCATTACCACGCAGAGCGTGGGAACGATCATCTGCTGAACCCTTCCTCATTCAATGTCGCCCCAGTGCAAGCACAGGTCGCGCTGGTGCGCTTGATGCTCAGGCCTGCTGCGTACTTTGCATCAACGCGGCAGCCACCGAATTGCCGTGGGTCTTCAAGCCTTGAAAAACTGCCGAAAAGAGCTGAATAAAATAACGCGCTGACCCGAGGAGCATCCATGAACTCATTTATTCGTCATATCAGTTGCGCTGCGTTGATGCTGAGCAGCAGCGTCCTGCTGGCTGCGGAACCTGCCAAGTGCCAGAACGTGCGCATGGGCGTGGTCAACTGGACTGACGTCGTTGCCACCAGCGCAGTCGCCGAAGTGCTGTTGCAAAACATGGGATACGAGGTCAAACAGACCAGCGCCGCCCAGCAAATCATTTTTGGCGGCCTGCGTGACGATCGGCTCGACGTGTTCATGGGTTACTGGAAACCGGCCATGGACAAGAACATAGCGCCCTTTGTCGCAGCCAACCAGGTCAAGGTGCTCGACGTGCCCAGCATGAGTGACGCCCAGGCGACGCTCGCGGTGCCGGATTACGTGGCGTCGGGCGGGCTGAAAACCTTCGGCGATATTGCCAAATTCAAGGACAAACTCGGTGGCAAGATTTACGGCATCGAGCCTGGCACCGGTGCCAACGCCAACATCAAGGGCATGATCGAGAAAAACCAGTTTGGGCTCGGCGGTTTCCAGCTGGTCGAGTCCGGCGAGGCGGGCATGCTCGCAGCGGTGCAGCGTGCGATCAAGCGTAATGAATGGGTGGTATTCGTCGGCTGGACCCCGCACCCGATGAACATCAACATGAAGATCGCCTACCTGACCGGCAGTGAAGACGTGTTCGGCCCGAGTGAAGGCGCGGCGACCGTTTCCGTGGTGACAGCGCCGGATTACGCATCTCGATGCCCGAACGTCAGCAAACTGATGAGCAACCTGAAGTTCACCGCCGCTCAGGAAAGCCAGATGATGGTGCCGATCATGGACCGCGAGGTGCCGAACGACGTTGCTCGCCAGTGGCTCAAGGATCATCCTGAAGACATGAAGCGCTGGCTGGATGGCGTGACGACCTTCGATGGCAAAGATGCAGCGACTGCCGTGCAAGTGGCGGTGAACAAATAAGCAAGCGGGCCTGGCCAAGGGCTCGGGCTGGAGCAGCCAATGCCTACGTCTTACCCGCTGTCCCCCGAGATGTCGGCGTTTGTGACCAAAACGCTGAGTTTCAGCAGCGCCTCCGAGGACATCGACGAGCAGCGTCACGCGTATTCCCGGATGAGTGAAGCGTTCACGCCCACCCGTCCTGCGTACCTTGATGTACGGGATTTCGCCCTCGGCGGCGTGGCGGTGCGCAGTTACCGGCCTCAGCGGCTATCCCTCGAACATCCGGCGCCGTGTGTCATGTACATCCACGGCGGCGGCTGGGTCGTGGGCGATCTCGACTCCCATGATTTCCTGACCGCAGCATTGGCGGCCGACCTCAATGCCGTGGTCGTCGCCGTGAATTACCGACTGGCGCCCGAACACCCCTTTCCCGCCGGCTTCGGCGATTGTCTGGCGGTCTGGCACGCCCTGCAGATCCAGGCGCAACGGCTGGACATCGACCCGCACCGCATCGCCATCGCCGGGGACAGCGCCGGTGGCAATCTCGCTGCGGCCGT
This sequence comes from Pseudomonas sp. GL_135, assembly GCF_057834665.1. Taxonomy (NCBI): domain Bacteria; kingdom Pseudomonadati; phylum Pseudomonadota; class Gammaproteobacteria; order Pseudomonadales; family Pseudomonadaceae; genus Pseudomonas; species Pseudomonas sp. GL_135. The sequence goes on along the minus strand of NZ_CM174408.1, from coordinate 4,685,577 downwards.
GTGTCTGGTGCTGCGCGATGCCGGTGAGCGTCAGCCGGTCGGGCAGGCGCTGATTTACCCGGAACTGGGCGGGGCCAGTGATCTGCCTTCCCGGCGTGAATATGCCGACGCACCGCTTCTTTCTGCCGATGAGCTCGGGTATTACCGGCAGCTGTACATGATGGCGGACGAACAGTCGGCATATGCCCGGCCACTCAACGCCGGGGCGTTCCACAATCTGGCGCCTGCGTTCATCGCCGTCGCGCAGTTTGACCCATTGCGCGATGACGGCGTCTGCTACGAGCGCGCGCTGCGTGACTCGGGCGTGCGCACTGAGTTCGAGCCCGGCCTTGGGCTGCTCCACGGCAGTCTCAGGGCTAAAGGCCAGGTACCGGAAGTGGATGCGCTTTATCAGCGACTGGTCTCTGCACTGTTGGGCTTTATTCGCGACCCTTTGTAGGTCGGTGTATGCCATCGTTGTAAGTGCCGTGCTGCTACTCCGCGCACTCTGTTCTGCTTCCCGCCCACTGCACCGCCCTGAAAGGTGAGTCAACTCGCCACGCGACAAAAGACCACGCAGAGCAAGTGCCGAAATGGGACTACTCTTTCCACGTCAGCTGACCTGGATCAATGCTCTGGCCTGTATTGATCGAACTGGCCCCCTGACGCATCCCCCCGGTCGCCGACCTGAGCACGAATCAAAGAGAACAAACGCCATACCTCGTACTCAATACACCGTGGGGGCAGTCGCTGCAGGCCCCGAGTCTGAAGCCAGTTCCACCTGATAGAGGAAGACCTATGTTCGGCTTAGAGGCGCTCGATCTCGCCCGAATCCAGTTTGCGTTCACCGTTTCATTTCACATTCTTTTCCCTGCCATCACCATTGGTCTGGCGAGCTTCCTTGCGGTGCTCGAAGGCTTGTGGCTGAAAACCCACGACAACACTTACCGCGACCTTTATCACTTCTGGTCGAAGATCTTTGCCGTCAACTTCGGCATGGGTGTGGTTTCGGGTCTGGTCATGGCGTACGAGTTCGGCACTAACTGGAGCCGCTTCTCCGACTTCGCCGGCGCGGTGACCGGGCCTTTGCTGACCTATGAGGTCCTGACGGCGTTCTTCCTGGAAGCGGGCTTCCTTGGCGTCATGCTGTTCGGCTGGAACCGTGTCGGCCGCGGCCTGCACTTCTTCGCCACATCGATGGTGGCGGTCGGCACACTGATTTCGACCTTCTGGATTCTGGCTTCCAACAGCTGGATGCAAACCCCACAGGGCTTCGAGATCGTCGATGGCCGGGTGATTCCGGTGGACTGGTTCGCGGTGATCTTCAACCCATCGTTCCCGTACCGTCTGACGCACATGGCTATCGCCGCCTTTGTGGCTACGGCTTTCTTCGTCGGCGCTTCGGCGGCCTGGCACCTGTTGCGTGGTCGCGATAACCCGGCGATTCGCAGAATGCTGTCCATGGCCATGTGGATGGCGCTGATCGTTGCGCCGATTCAGGCGATGGTGGGCGATGCCCACGGCTTGAACACCCTCGAGCACCAGCCGGCCAAGATCGCAGCCATTGAAGGTCACTGGGAAAACGTCGGCGACGAGCCGACCCCGCTGATCCTGTTCGGCATCCCGGACATGAAAGAAGAGCGCACCAAGTACGCGGTCGAGATTCCGTATCTGGGCAGCCTGATCCTCACACACAGCCTGGACAAGCAAATCCCGGCGCTGAAGTCCTTCCCACCGGAAGACCGTCCGAATTCGCTCATCGTGTTCTGGTCATTCCGCGTGATGGTGGCCTTGGGCATGCTGATGATCGCGGTGGGTCTGTGGAGCGCGTGGCTGCGCTTGCGCGGCGGGCTGTACACCAATCGCTGGTTCTTGCGTCTGGTCATGTGCATGGGGCCGGCGGGTCTGATTGCGATGCTCGCGGGCTGGTTTACCACTGAAATCGGACGTCAGCCGTGGGTGGTCTATGGCTTGATGCGCACCGCGAATGCGGCGTCCCGCCACAGCGTTGAACAGCTGAGCATTACCCTGGTGTTGTTCGTCGTGGTGTATTTCCTGCTGTTCGGTACCGGCTTTGGCTACATGATGCGTCTGGTACGCAAAGGGCCTAAAACCCACGAAGGTGATAACGCGACCTACGGCGGACCAGGGCAGAAACGCACCCCGGCGCGTCCTCTCTCTGCTGCTGATGAAAGCAGCACGGACCACCGCAAAGACAGCCTGACTGAGGGGAACTGAGCCATGGGTATCGATCTTCCACTGATCTGGGCCGTGATCATCATCTTCGGCGTCATGATGTACGTCATCATGGACGGCTTCGATCTGGGCATCGGGATACTGTTCCCGTTCATGAAGGACAAGACCGACCGCGACGTGATGATGAACACCGTCGCGCCGGTCTGGGACGGCAACGAGACCTGGCTGGTACTGGGCGGGGCCGGCTTGTTCGGCGCCTTCCCGCTGGCCTACTCGGTTGTGCTTGAAGCGCTGTACCTGCCGCTGATTTTCATGCTGTTCGGGCTGATTTTCCGTGGTGTGGCGTTCGAATTCCGCTTCAAGGCCACCGACGTCAAGCGGCACCTGTGGGACAAGGCATTCATCGGTGGTTCGCTGGTGGCGACGTTCTTCCAGGGCGTGGCACTGGGCGCGTACATCGACGGCATTCCCGTGGTCGACCGTGCCTATGCCGGCGGTGGACTGGACTGGCTGACGCCGTTCTCGGTCTTCTGCGGTCTGGCGCTGATCGTGGCCTATGCCTTGCTCGGCTGCACCTGGCTGATCATGAAGACCGAAGGGCCGCTGCAGAAAGCCATGCATGATCTGGCACGACCCTTGGCCCTCGCCACATTGGTGGTCATGGCGATCGTCAGTCTGTGGACACCGCTGGCCCATCAGGCCATCGCTGATCGCTGGTTCAGCCTGCCCAACCTGCTCTGGTTCATGCCAGTGCCGGCGCTGGTCATGCTGACCATGTACGGCCTGTTCAAAGCAGTGGCGCGCAATGCCAACTACGCACCGTTCCTGTTGACGCTGGTGCTGATCTTCCTCGGCTACAGCGGGCTGGGCATCAGCCTGTGGCCGAACATCATCCCGCCGACCGTGTCGATCTGGGCCGCCGCGTCGCCGCCACAGAGTCAGGGGTTCATGCTGGTCGGTACGCTGTTCATCATTCCGCTGATCCTGGGTTACACGTTCTGGAGCTACTACGTATTCCGCGGCAAAGTCACCCACGAACACGGCTATCACTAGCAGGTCGCGGCCCCGGTGTATCGCCGGGGCCTGACTGCGGGAGAGGAGGGTTTAGCGATGTCGGTTAAAGAATCTGTTCAGCACGACGCCCGGAACCAGGATGAGCACAGGCGTGAGGTTGATCCAGCGCAGGGCAAGCCACTGTGGCAGCGCATCGGCTGGCTGGTGGTCATCTGGACTGGTAGCGTGCTGGCGCTGTTCGTGGTCGCCATGCTGCTGCGCATGTTCATGACAGCGGCAGGCATGAAGTCGCACTGAGTGATGCTCGCTCAATAAAAAACCCGCTTCGGCGGGTTTTTTTTGCTTCACCTGTGGAGGCTACACGACGAGCCCAGCGAGCTATTTACGCGCCTTGAGAATCACGAACTTCGGCGTCGCTGCCACTTGTTCCACGCCCCTGAACAAACGCGCCAATTTGCTGTGGTAGCCCAGATGACGGTTGCCCACGATGTACAGCGCGCCGCCGGTGACCAGCGCCGAGCGCGCCTGCTGGAACATTCGCCAGGCGAGGAAATCGCCGACCACTTGCTGCTGGTGAAACGGCGGATTGCACAGAACCACGTCCAGCGAGTCAGGCTCCTGCGCCGCCAGCCCGTCACCAGCGTGAATCACCGCCGGCCGCTCGCCGAGGGCCAGTCTCCAGTTTTCCTGAGCCGATTGCACCGCCATGAACGACTCGTCCACCAGCGTGTAGTGCGCGTCGGGGTTGTTCAGCGCGCTGGCGATGGCGAGCACGCCATTGCCGCACCCCAGATCGGCGACCCGTGCCGAGCCCAGACCCTTGGGCAAGTACGGCAGGAAGGCCCGCGTGCCGATGTCCAGACCGTCGCGGCAGAACACGTTGGCGTGGTTGATCAACTCGATCTTCGGCTCGTCCAGCGTGTAACGGGTGGGGTAGGGCGAGGGTTGAACGGTTTTGGCTTCAGGGGTGCATAACAGCAGTCGGGCCTTCTTTACGGCAAGCGATGCCTGCACGGGGCCGATGTACTCCTCCATCAGCTCGCCTGCCGAGCGGGGCAGGTGTTTGATCATGCCGGCAGCGACGACTTTGGCGTTCGGGGCCAGTTGGGCCTGTAAACGAATCAGCTGTTCTTCCAGCAAGGCGAGGGTTTTCGGGACGCGAATCAGCACCCAGTCGAAGGGGCCGGTCAGTGGCTCACTGGCGGGGATCACCGGGACGGCATCATAGGTCAGGCCGTTGCGCACCAGGTTTTTTCCCAGTGCTTGAGCACCGAGAAACGAATCCGTGCTGCTGACCACCGTGGCATGGGGGGCGAGGCTGGCGGCGAGCGCGCCGAAACTGTCGTTGAGCACCAGCACCCGTGTTTGCAGCGTCACCCCCTGCTCGGCAACGTGATTGAGCAGGTACTCGTCGGCAGCATCGAAGGCCTGCAAGGGCTCATCCGGCTGCTCCGGTTGGCGGATCAGGTCGAGCTGGGCAAACGGGGTGGTAAGCAGGGGCATGGGCGGAGCGGTTCCAGTCGTAGATGGCGCTACCGGCATGTCGGCGGAAATTACACGTGCGCCGGCGTATCCAGGTTCGCGAAGCCGGCGATTTTACGTGTTTTTGCCCGTACGCACCGGGCTTTTCACCCTTGCTTTGCCCGTGCCTAGATCACCCCGTCTTTCGTCGCCTGGACCACGGCCGACATCTTGTTGCAAGCGCCGATTTTATGAATGGCTTTGCCAATGTGGAAATTAACGGTGCGCGCTGTCACATCAAGGATCAACGCGACCTCTGCAGCCGTCTTGCCTGTAGCGCACCACTTCAACACCTCCACCTCTCGGATCGTCAGGCCTTTGTAGCCCAGACCCTCCCCGCAGGCGCTGCAGTCTTCGCCCAGCTTCCGAATATCCATCGTGTGCCTCCATGCTCGGTGTTGATCGTCCTGATCGAAGTCTAGGAAATAATCGCCGCCCTGAACGCGGCAAGCCTCACGGTCGCGCTGCAGTGACACCGAAGTCACTGGGCGGGTAGCTCTGTAAAACTCAGCGAAATCAGCAGCTTAAGATCCGCTGGCGTCCTGTTTCGGACCGCTTTGCGATAACGCTGATAGCCAAATACTCTAAAAATCGGCAAGACCGCTGTACATGTCACTACAAACCGGCGGTGTTTATCGCAGCGTGTTTGCGGGACACTGATCACCCTTTTTGTGAGACAGGAGCCAGGAGCGCCCCATGACTGCCAGTGCAGAAAAATTCACCCGGCAAACGCTGCTGGACGTTACGCCGCTGACTCCCAGTCTCTTTACCTTTCGCACAACCCGCGACCCCGGCTTCCGTTTTACGGCAGGGCAATTCGCACGACTGGGCGTGACTAAGCCTGACGGAACGACGGTGTGGCGGGCCTATTCAGTGGTGTCCTCGCCCTTCGATGAGTTTCTAGAGTTCTTCTCCATCGTCGTACCCAATGGCGAATTCACCAGCGAGTTGAGCCGGCTTCGTCAGGGCGACACGCTGATGGTGGAAAAACAGGCGGTGGGTTACTTGACCCTCGATCGCTTCACTGACGGTCGCGACCTCTGGATGTTGTCCACAGGCACCGGCGTGGCGCCGTTCCTGTCGATCCTGCAGGACTTCGAGGTCTGGGAGAAATTCGAGCGCATCATTTTGGTGTACAGCGTCCGCGAGTCCCGGGAACTGGCCTATCAGCAGCTGATCGCCGAGCTGACCCGGCGCGAGTATCTGGCCGAGTACGCGCACAAGTTCACGTTCATCGCCACCGTCACGCGGGAGCCGCATCCGGGTGCGCTTAACGGGCGCATTACCACGCTGATCGAGAACGGTGAATTGGAGAAAGCGGCCGGCGTCGAGCTGACGCCTGAACATTCACGGGTGATGATCTGCGGTAATCCGCAAATGATCGAGGACACGCGTGCCGTGCTGAAAACCCGCGACATGCGCCTGGCGTTGACGCGCAAGCCGGGACAGATCGCGGTGGAGAATTATTGGTAGGTGTACGCTGCGGTAGCTGCTGAAAAACCTTTGTGGGAGCGAGCTTGCTCGCGAAGGCTTACTTTCATTCACTAGAGAAAGTGGCTGAATGCCCCGGCCCCTTCCTGAGCAAGCTCACTCCCACATGAACTGTGCTAGCTGTTAGACGAACCGATCTGGCGTCACTTGCAGTGGCGCAGCCGGCTTGGTGTTCTGCTCTTTCAACAGGTCGCGGATTTCGCCCAGCAGCACTTCTTCCTTCGATGGCGTTGGCGGCAGCGTCGGCGCCTTGGCCTCTTCGCGCTTCAGGCGGTTGATCGCCTTGACGCCCATGAAGATGGCGAACGCGACGATGATGAAGTCAATCACGGTCTGGATGAATTTCCCGTAGGCCAGCACCACCGCAGGTGCAGTCCCTTCGGCAGGCCGCAGCATGATGGCCAGATCACTGAAGTCCACGCCGCCGATCAGCAACCCGAGGGGCGGCATGATTACATCGCCGACGAACGACGAAACGATCTTGCCGAATGCCGCGCCGATGATGATACCGACGGCCATGTCGACGACGTTTCCTTTTACGGCAAAGGCTTTGAACTCGCTTAGTACGCTCATGGGTGTATTCCTTTGTTACAGATGAGAGTGGTCAATGCAGTGTAAGTCAGCTAGCTGCATCTCGCTTAATCCATGCAATCGACCGGGTACGTCCTTGTAAGTTTTATTCAATCGTCCAAAAACATGGGTGGCTGGTAGCGCTGCGCCCGACGGTTTGACGCATCGGGTATGATTGCCCCCTTTTTACATCGGGGGTGTCATGGCCAAGGCCAAACGCATGTACGGCTGCACCGAGTGCGGTTCGACGTTTCCCAAGTGGGCCGGCCAGTGCAGCGAATGCGGCGCCTGGAATACCCTCGTTGAAACCGTGATCGACAACAGCACGGCGGCGGCGCCCAGCGGTCGTTCCGGCTGGACCGGCCAACAGGCCCAGATCAAAACCCTGGCCGAAGTCAGTGTCGAAGAAATCCCGCGCTTTTCCACCAACTCCACTGAGCTGGACCGGGTTCTCGGCGGCGGCCTGGTGGATGGCTCGGTGGTGTTGATCGGCGGCGACCCCGGCATCGGCAAATCGACCATTCTGTTGCAGACCCTCTGCGCCATCGCCGAGCGCATGCCGGCGCTGTATGTCACCGGCGAAGAATCGCAACAGCAGGTCGCGATGCGTGCCCGTCGGCTTGGCTTGCCCCAGGACAAACTGCGGGTCATGACCGAGACCTGCATCGAAACCATCATCGCCACGGCGCGCATCGAGCAGCCGAAAGTCATGGTGATCGATTCGATCCAGACCATCTTCACCGAACAGCTGCAGTCAGCACCTGGCGGTGTGTCCCAGGTTCGCGAAAGCGCGGCGTTGCTGGTGCGCTACGCCAAGCAGAGCGGCACCGCGATCTTTCTCGTCGGCCACGTCACCAAAGAAGGCGCGCTGGCCGGGCCTCGCGTGCTGGAGCACATGGTCGACACCGTGTTGTATTTCGAAGGCGAATCCGATGGCCGCCTGCGCCTGCTGCGTGCGGTCAAAAACCGTTTTGGTGCCGTTAACGAACTGGGCGTGTTCGGCATGACCGACAAAGGCCTGAAAGAAGTCTCGAATCCCTCGGCGATCTTTCTCACACGCGCGCAGGAAGAGGTCGCGGGCAGTGTGGTCATGGCCACGTGGGAAGGCACCCGACCGATGCTGGTCGAAGTGCAGGCGCTGGTCGATGACAGCCACCTCTCCAATCCGCGACGCGTGACGTTAGGTCTGGATCAAAACCGGCTGGCCATGTTGCTCGCGGTACTGCACCGCCACGGCGGTATCCCTACCCATGACCAGGATGTGTTTCTCAACGTCGTGGGCGGGGTGAAAGTGCTGGAAACCGCGTCTGACCTGGCCTTGATGGCCGCGGTCATGTCCAGCCTGCGTAACCGCGCGCTGCCGGGCGACTTGCTGGTGTTTGGCGAGGTGGGCTTGTCCGGCGAAGTGCGCCCTGTGCCGAGCGGTCAGGAGCGACTCAAGGAAGCGGCCAAGCACGGATTCAAACGCGCCATCGTGCCCAAGGGCAACGCCCCGAAAGAGTCGCCGCCGGGCCTGACGGTGATTGGCGTGACTCGCCTGGATCAAGCTCTGGATGCGTTATTCGAGGAGTAAGAAGAGCCGGCGCTAGAGCGCCGGCCCTTAAAAATATCGGAAACGGAAATTGACGTCATAATGATGGCGCATTAGTATCGCCGCCTCGTTTCCGCTTGCTCACCCTTGATGTGCGGCTGCGGCGACGTTTCCCTGAAAATTCGAATGATCCTGCTGCGGTTCACCTGGACCGGAGTGCGGCCGTTCGCCCGAAATTAAGGATGTTGGTTTGAAACGGATTGCACATGTGCTTTTGCTTGGCGCGTTGTTGTCGCTGACCGGTTGTTTTTCTTTCAATACCTACGGCCCGATCGGCGAGCCGGACAGGGCAGCAGTGGTCACCAGTCCGCGGGTTGCGCAGATGGCGGACGTCGTCGTATCGGTGCCGAAGATCAACGATGAACTGCGCAAGAACGTCAGCCGGCAATTGACGGCGCAAATCAACCACTACATCGAAAGTGCCGGCTACTTCAAAGATGTCTCGGTATTCCCTGCCAGGCTGGGCGATCAGGACGTGATGTTGAAATTCAACCTGACCTCGTTGCACGGCAAGCGCTCGACTCACCCTGCGTACTTCCCCGGTGCATTGCTGACCCTGACGATCTACATCTGGGTCAATGGGCCGATTTACGTCGACACCTACGATCTTGCAGGTGAGCTGACCATTGAAGACCGCACTGGCAAGACGCTGGCCAAATCCATGGAGAAAGTCGACGAGCCCCACAATGTAGGCCTGTATGACGCCGACTACGCCGCGCCCGGCCTGGGCAGTCGACAGCTCCGTGACCTGATCGCCAAGCTGACCGATGCCGCCGTCACACAATTGAATGCCCGTTGAAAGGAATCAGAACACCATGAAATCCATGATTAAAGCGCTGGTGTTGATACTCGGCGTATCGCTGGGCGGCTGCGTGTCCTACTCGCAACATGATTTGCCGGCCGTGGAAAACTGGCCGCTGGCGAGCCAGCAAAAATCGACCAAGCCTACGGCGTATGTGCGCTTTACGGCGCTCCACACATTTAACGGCGAGCAGAGAGCCGGCGGCACCAATGTCAGTGCCTGGGAGAAGGTGTTAGTCGACAACTTCAACCAGTCGGGGCGTTTTCAGCGTGTCACGACTGACAAGGTAGAGTCCGACGTTTACGTGTATGCCAGCTTACGCAATGAAGAAACCGGCAACACGGGCAGTGCCATTCTGTCCGGGATCACGTTATTGGTGATCCCGACCGTTGCCCACAATCGGCTGGTGCTGGAAACGGTCTACAAAGACCGCGATGGGAAAGTATTGGGGCGGATCGAGAAAAGCGAAACCGTGACGACCTGGATGCAACTGCTGCTGGTGTTCGCGCTGCCGTTCAACCCGTCGGCCGAGGGCATCATTCAGCACCTGACGCAGAGCACGCTTGAGGAAGCCGTCAGGCAAAAGCTGATTTAACCCATCAGGTGCCGGCACCCGCCCGGCGCCTCTCTCAGAATCAGTCCCCCATCAGCGCGCCCAGTTCGCGCTCCAGTTCATCGTGATCGGCAATATTGAGCTCGATCAGTCGACGCAGGTGCGTCACTGAATCGAGCTCAATGTGCTTGCAGACAAACCCCAGGTGATTGTGGTCATCGTGGGTGAGCTGCACTTCCATCACGACATCAATACCGTCCTGCAACTCGATGTCGACCATGAACCGCTCGTCGGGATCGCCTTCCCAGGGCGAGGGCTTCTCGATCAACAGCCCCTTGAGCGACAGGTCGATCAACTGAACCGCCCAGGTTTTCCCGGCCTGGTGGAGTTTTGTTTTCGCGTCGAATGCAACGCGCTTGAAACGACGACGTTCTGTGTGGTTATCGGTCATTACGCAACTACTCCTTCAGCGCCTGAAGCGCCCACTTCGTTGACTATAGGACAAATATCGCGCTAGACCATCGTGGGGGTAGCCTTTCGCTCGGGCGACGCTAAACTCCGCTTGCTGAACAACAATAAGTCCACTCAGTTGGAAACAAAAAAAATGAAAAACAATAATGGTCTGCTGCGCCACGTGCCCTGGCTGATTGTTGCGATCCTTGGGGCCTGGGCTCTGGGAGTGGTTGCATTGCGTCGCGGGGAGGCGATCAACGCACTCTGGATTGTGGTGGCCGCAGTGGCCATTTATCTGGTCGCTTATCGCTACTACAGCCTGTTCATCGCTACCAAGGTCATGCAACTCGACCCGACCCGTGCCACCCCCGCGGTGCTCAAGAACGACGGGCTCGACTACGTTCCTACCAATAAACACATTCTCTTCGGTCACCACTTCGCTGCCATCGCCGGCGCAGGTCCGCTGGTCGGTCCGGTGCTCGCCGCGCAAATGGGCTACCTGCCCGGTACGCTGTGGCTGATTGCCGGTGTCGTGCTGGCGGGTGCGGTGCAGGACTTCATGATCCTGTTCCTTTCCACGCGCCGTAACGGTCGCTCACTGGGCGACATGGTTCGCGAAGAAATGGGCCGCATTCCCGGCACCATCGCGTTGTTCGGCTGTTTCCTGATCATGATCATCATCCTTGCGGTGCTGGCGTTGATTGTGGTCAAGGCACTGGCCGAGAGCCCATGGGGCATGTTCACGGTCATGGCGACGATTCCGATCGCGATGTTCATGGGCATCTACATGCGCTTCATCCGCCCGGGCCGCATCGGTGAGATTTCGGTGGTGGGCGTCGTGCTGTTGCTGCTGTCGATCTGGGTCGGCGGTCTGGTCGCAGCGAGTCCTGAGTGGGCGCCGATGTTCACGTTCACCGGCGTGCAGATCACCTGGATGCTGGTTGGTTACGGGTTTGTCGCGGCCATGCTGCCGGTCTGGCTGGTACTGGCGCCTCGCGACTACCTGTCCACATTCCTGAAAATCGGCACCATCATCGCGCTGGCGATCGGCATTCTGATTCTTGCGCCTGAGCTGAAAATGCCTGCGCTGACACAGTTCACCGACGGCACCGGTCCGGTCTGGAAAGGCACCCTGTTTCCGTTCCTGTTCATCACCATTGCCTGTGGCGCTGTCTCCGGTTTCCACGCGCTGATTTCCTCGGGCACCACGCCGAAACTGCTGGATAACGAAGTCAACGCCCGTTACATCGGTTACGGCGGCATGCTGATGGAGTCGTTCGTGGCGATCATGGCCATGGTCGCGGCTTCGGTCATCGAGCCAGGCGTGTACTTCGCGATGAACAGTCCGGCGGCCATCGTTGGCTCCGACGTCAACTCGGTCGCGCAGATGGTCAGCAGTTGGGGCTTCCTCATCACGCCGGATCAACTGACCGCTGTGGCGAAAGACATCGGCGAAAACACCGTGCTGGCCCGTGCCGGCGGCGCGCCTACCCTGGCCGTGGGTATCGCGCAGATCCTGCACCAGGCGTTCCCGGGTCAGAACACCATGGCGTTCTGGTACCACTTCGCGATTCTGTTCGAAGCGCTGTTCATCCTGACCGCAGTGGATGCCGGTACCCGTGCCGGCCGCTTCATGCTGCAGGACCTGCTGGGCAGCTTCGTGCCCGCGCTGAAACGCACCGAGTCCTGGACCGCCAACGCCATCGGCACCGGTGGTTGCGTCGCGCTGTGGGGGTATCTGCTGTATCAGGGCGTGATCGATCCGCTGGGCGGGATCAACACGTTGTGGCCACTGTTTGGTATCTCCAACCAGATGCTCGCGGGTATCGCGTTGATGCTGGCGACGGTCGTGCTGATCAAGATGAAGCGTCAACAGTACGTCTGGGTCACCATCCTACCGGCTTCATGGCTGCTGATCTGCACCGTGACCGCAGGCTTCATCAAGCTGTTCGACCCGAGCCCTGCGGTGGGCTTCCTGGCCCTGGCGAAGAAATACAGCGCCGCCGCAGATGCCGGTCAGATATTGGCACCGGCCAAGACCATGGACCAGATGCAGCACGTGATCTTCAACGCCTACACCAACGCCACCCTGACCACGCTGTTCCTGTTCGTGGTCCTGAGCATTCTGTTCTATGCGCTGAAGGTGGGTCGTGCGGCGTGGGTCAAGAAAGAGCGTACCGACAAGGAATCGCCGTTCCAGGCCTTTCCGGAATCCCACTGAGTGCGCTGTAACGCGAGGAACTGTTTATGTTCAACGATCTGAGTCGCCTGGGTAAGTATCTCGGTCAGGCCGCCCGCCTTATGGTGGGCATGCCGGATTACGACAATTACGTTGAGCATATGCAGAAGACCCACCCGGACAAGCCGGTGATGTCCTACGAAGCGTTCTTCCGGGAACGCCAGGACGCCCGTTACGGCGGGAAGGGCGGGCCCAAGTGTTGCTAATGAAGTGACCCTTGGTCATGCAGGAGTGAGCTTGCTCGCGATGCGTTAATTCAGTCGCCGCTGTACTGACTGACATTTCGAATTGCCCGCAACCTCACTCCTGTTTTTTTTATCAGCGAATCGAGGTCTTTTTTTGTTCACACCTATCCCCGTCACCATCCTCAGCGGTTTTCTCGGCGCCGGCAAAACCACCTTGCTGCGCCACTTGCTCAAGGAAGAGCACGGCCTGAAGATCGCCGTGATCGAGAACGAATTCAGCGACGCCGGCGTTGACACCCAATTGCTGGGCGACGAGCCGGTGCAGGTGATGACGCTGTCCAACGGCTGCGTCTGCTGCACCATTCACACCGACCTGACCAAAGCGCTGTATCTGCTGCTGGAGCGCCTCGACAGTGGCGAGATCGCGTTTGATCGGCTGGTCATCGAATGCACCGGCCTGGCAGACCCCGCACCGGTTGCGCAGACCTTCTTCATCGACGAGGAGCTGCGCGAGCGCTACATCCTCGACGGCATCATTACGTTGGTCGACGCCGCCCATGCCGACACGCACCTGGAGCAGACCATCGCCCAGGCGCAGATCGGCTTCGCGGATCGTCTGCTGGTCAGCAAGACCGATCTGGTGGATGAAGCAACCTTCAATGCATTAAGCGAGCGCTTGACCCGCATCAACCGTCGCGCGCCGATCCGGGTGGTCGAGCACGGCAAGATCGATCTGGCCGAGCTGCTGGATGTGCGCGGCTTCAACTTGAACGCTGACATCGGCGGCATGACACTGCGCCCGGCAGCCCCGACAGGCCGCTCCATCGACCGGATCAGCAGCCTCGTCCTGCGCAGTGATCAGCCGCTGGACATCGACAAGCTCAGCACCTTCATGAACGACCTGCTGGAAGAGCACGGCAAACAACTGCTGCGTTACAAAGGCGTGCTGAACATCGCTGGCGAAGACCGCAAGCTGGTGTTTCAGGGGGTGCTGAAGCTGTACGGATTTGATTTCGATGTGGAGTGGGCAGAAGGCGAGAAACGCGAGAGCGTGATCGTGTTTATTGCTGATGAGCTGCCGGAGGAGAAGATCCGATCGGGGTTTTCGAAGGTGGCGGCGGACTGACATTTTCGGATGCACACAATCCCCTGTGGGCGCGAGCTTGCTCGCGAAAGTGCCAGGTCAGACGAATTCGATGGGACTGAACCGACGCCTTCGCGAGCAAGCTCCCACAGGCAGTGTGGCTGATCCGCAATACTGTCGGCGCCTGAACTGACCTCTTCCCGGCTAAAGCCGGTCCCACTAAAAGCAGCGCGTGCATTCTGTGGGACCGGCTTTAGCCGGGAAGCTTTTGATCTTGATCGTTCCCCCGCTCTGCGTGGGAATGCATCCCGTGACGCTCCGCGTCACCTCCCCCAGCCTGAATGCGCGTCGTCTGCGGGACGCGGAGCGTCCGAGGCGGCGTTACCACGCGGAGCGTGGGAACGATCAAAAGGGGGATTTGGCTTGATGACAACCATAGAATCTCCCACAGGTTTGATCTTCACTCGTCAGCTACAAAAAAGCCCGGCTCAAGAGCCGGGCTTTTTTATGCAACTGCTACTGCTTCAGATCAAGCGCCGTAAACCGGCAGCTTGGCGCAGATGGCCTGGACCTTCTCACGTACGGCGTTGATCACCGCTTCGTTGTTCAGGTCTGCCAGGATGTCGCAGATCCAGCCGGCCAGTTCCTTGCACTCTGCTTCCTTGAAGCCGCGAGTGGTCACGGCCGGGGTGCCGAAGCGCAGACCGGAGGTGACGAACGGGGAGCGCGGATCGTTGGGTACCGAGTTCTTGTTCACGGTGATGAAGGCTTTGCCCAGTGCGGCGTCGGCGTCTTTACCGGAGATGTCCTGCTTGATCAGCGACAGCAGGAACAGGTGGTTTTCAGTACCGCCGGACACCACGTCGAACCCGCGCTCGATGAACACGCCGGCCATGGCCTTGGCGTTTTTCACCACTTGTTCCTGATAGGTCTTGAACTCAGGCTGCAGTGCTTCCTTGAAGCAGATCGCTTTGGCCGCGATGACGTGCTCCAGAGGACCGCCCTGGCCACCCGGGAAAACAGCGGAGTTCAGCTTCTTCTCGATCTCGGCGTTGGCGCGGGCCAGGATCAAGCCACCGCGCGGGCCGCGCAGGGTTTTGTGAGTAGTGGTGGTGACGACGTCAGCGAATGGAACCGGGTTCGGGTAAACGCCTGCAGCGACCAGACCGGCTACGTGAGCCATGTCGACGAACAGGTAAGCGCCAACCTTGTCAGCGATGGCGCGGAAGCGCGGGAAGTCGAGGATCTGAGAGTAGGCGGAGAAACCGGCGACGATCATCTTCGGCTTGTGCTCGACCGCCAGTCGCTCGACTTCGTCGTAATCGATCAGGCCGTTGCCGTCGATGCCGTACTGAACGGCGTTGTACAGCTTGCCCGAGGAAGAAACGCTGGCACCGTGGGTCAAGTGGCCGCCGTGGGCCAGGCTCATGCCCAGGATGGTGTCGCCTGCATTGAGCAGCGCCAGGTACACCGCGCTGTTGGCCTGGGAGCCTGCGTGTGGCTGGACGTTGGCGTAATCGGCGCCGAACAGTTGCTTGGCGCGGTCGATGGCCAGTTGCTCAACGATGTCGACGTATTCGCAGCCACCGTAGTAACGCTTGCCTGGGTAGCCTTCGGCGTATTTGTTGGTGAGGACCGAGCCCTGGGCTTCCATGACCGCCGGGCTGGTGTAGTTCTCCGAGGCGATCAGCTCGATGTGATCTTCCTGACGCTTGGCTTCCTGTTCCATGGCGGCGTACAGGTCGGCGTCGTACTTGGCGATGGTCAAATTGCGGCTGAACATGGCGGTCCTCGGGGATCGGGCAGTAGAAAAGGGGGGCATTCTAACCCATCGGGTTTTATCTGGCATATGAAAGCGGGTCATGTGCGTGATGAGCGCGATGCAAGGCTAAAGCCTGGCTGCAAGCTGCAAGCTTCAAGCTTCAAGCTTCAAGCTTCAAGCTGAATGCGGCGTGGCTACTGCTTGTAGCTTGCCGCTTGAAGCTTGCAACTCGCGTCAATCGAGCATAAACAGCGCATCGTTGCTGAACTGGGCCTCGAACCGCGCCGCTGGCATGGGGCGGCCGAACAGGTAACCCTGAACTTCGTCGCAGCCATGTTCGCGCAGGAACTCCAACTGCTCGTGGGTTTCCACGCCCTCGGCGATCACCGACAGATTGAGGCTATGGGCCATGGCGATGATTGCACGGGCGATCTGCGCGTCCTGCTCGCCGGACGGCAGGCCATCGACGAAGGTGCGGTCGATCTTCAGTACGTCGATGGGGAACTGCTTCAGGTAGTTCAGCGACGAGTAGCCGGTGCCGAAGTCATCGACCGCGATGCTCAGGCCCAGCCGCTTGAGTCCTGCCAGGATCTGCATGGCTTCGCTCACCTCACGCATCAGGATGCTTTCAGTCAGTTCAAGTTCGAGGCAGGCGGGCGGCAGGCCGATTTCCTGCAGAATACCGGCGATGCGTGTGCCCAACTGACCGTCCGAGAACTGCCGTGCGGAAATATTCACCGACACCTTTGGCACGCGAACCCGCGCCAGATGCCACGCGCGCAACTGGCGGCAAGCCTCCTTGAGCACCCATTCGCCGACTTCGACCACCAGCCCGAGCTCTTCCAACACCGGGATGAAGTCTACCGGCGGCACCAGGCCACGACGCGGGTGACGCCAGCGCAGCAAAGCCTCGGCGCCGGTCAGGCGCTTGCCGTCGCCACTGAACTGCGGCTGGTAATACAGCGCGAATTCGCCCTGCTCCAGGGCATGGCGCAGGTCGCTTTCCAGCTCCAGACGCTCCAGGGCGCTGGCATTCATGTCAGCTTGATAAAACTGGAAGTTGTTCTTGCCGCGTTCTTTAGCGTGGTACATCGCCGTGTCGGCGTTCTTCATCAGCTGGCTCAGTTCACTACCGTCCTGAGGGCTGAGCGCGATACCGATACTGGCTGTGACGAAAAACTCGCGGCCTTCCAGCACGAAGGGCTTCACCAGGCTGGCGAGAATCTGCTCGGCCACATGAATCGCCCGATTCAGGGCCGCCTGCTGGGTGGGGCGGGGTTGCAGCAGCAGCGTGAATTCGTCGCCGCCCATGCGCGCAACGGTGTCGTCTTCGTCGACGCATGCAAGCAGGCGCAAAGCCATTTCCTTCAGCATGCGGTCACCGGCGGCATGGCCCAGTGAATCGTTGATCGGCTTGAAGCGATCCAGGTCGAGGAACATCAACACCACCCAGGTGTGTTGACGCTCGGCGTGTTGCAACGCGCTGTGCAGGCGATCCTGAAACAGCGTGCGGTTGGGAAGATGGGTCAGTGCGTCGTAATAGGCCAGCCGATGAATGCGCTGCTCGCTGGCCTTGCGCTCGCTGATGTCGCTGAAAAAGCACACATAGCTGGCCAGGTCGCCCTCATCATCGAGCACCGCGGTAATCCCGACCCAAGCCGGGTAGTGCTCGCCGTCGCGGCGCTTGAGCCACAACTCACCCTCCCAACTGCCGCGCTGGCTCAACTGCTTGAGGATGTACCCCAGGTGCGCTGCCTGCTGATTCTCGACGGTCAGCATCATCGGCAGCTGATCCAGCACCTGGGACACGGCGTAGCCACTCACCCGGGTGAAGGCGTCGTTGGCCTGCACGATGTAGCCCGCAGGGTCGGTGATCAGAATGGCCGAGGTCGAGTGTTCAAAGACCGTGGCCGCCATGCGCAGGTCTTTCTCGGCGCGCCGCTGCTGACTGACATCGCGTCCAACGCCGAGAACCCCTTCAAACGTTCCGGAGTCATCCCACACCAGCACCACACGAAGTTCCACGGGAATCTTGCGACCATCAGCGCGCAAGCAATCGAACAGGAACAATTGGGTGGTGATCTCCCTGCGCAAGTCCGCCAGCGCCACGGGCTTGTTCGACGCTTTACTGATGCGCTGCAGCAGCGCATAAAAGCCGCTGAGCTGCTGAGGATTGGCGATGATCGCCCTCCAGCCGTTCTGCAGAATCCACTCGGCGCTATAACCCAGCACGGTATTGACCGAGGGACTGAAGTAATTGGCGTGCAACTGGCGATCGGTGGAGAAAATCACGTCGCTGATGCTTTCCGCCAGCATCCGGTACCGCTGCTCGCTTTCGCGCAGGGACTGGCTGGCTTCCACTTGGTCGGTGATGTCCTTGGCGACGCCCACGATGCGCCGGATCTGCCCGTCAGTGTCCGCCGCAAGCGCCTGTTCGCAGATATCGAAGCGACGCCAGTTGCCCTGTCGCGCGCGGAAACGCAACTGGCACTGGATCAGGTCGCTGCGGCCGTGCTCGGTGCGTGCAAGGCGCAACTGCTCATAAGCACCGATATCGTCCGGATGCAGCAGCGTTTCCCAGAAATGCTCGCCCATCTCGTCCAGCTCGGCCGTCTCATAGCCAAGGGCCAGGCCCAGATTATGGTTGCTGTAAATGATCCGACGCGTGGCCGCATCCAGAACGCAGAGATAGTCCGGCACGGTACGCACGACATCCGACCAGAACTGTTCCCGCTCCTGCAGCGACAGCTCGGCCTGTTTGCGGTTGGTGAAATCGCTGATTCTGAGAATGACGGCGTTGAAATCTTCAGGTTGCTCAGGCAGGCGCATGACCAACCACAGGTGTTGGTCACCGCTTTGCGCGTCAGGGATCAGAATTTCGAGTTCCAGCTGGCGTTGACCCTCGAGGACGGCCTGGAGTATCTGCAAGCCGATGCCGTTTCCGGCGCGAGGGCAGCCTTCGATCAACTGTTGCCAGACATATTGTGCCGAATCGGCGCGCAACAGTTGAGCGGCGACCTGATTGACCTCAGTGATGCGCAATTGCTGAAGCAGGCCGTTGATCTGCTCGGGTTGGCTGCTCAGGCGTGCGCTCAGTTCCTCGCCGCTGTTCACTTGCAACTGCTTGAGGTAAGCCGGCAGGCCGGAGAGGTCCAGTACGCAGAGCGCGACCCCGGAGCCTTCAAAAATGTCTTTATAGCGGCGACGGCTTTGATGCAGCTGCAGTTGGCGGCGGCGCAGGCTGCGCAGGGCGAACAACGGAATAATGGAACAGAGCAGGGCGAGCAGGCATTCACCGATGAGCGGCAAGAGCTGCGCCTGCCGGGCTTTCTGCGGATCGAACAGTCCACGCACTTGCCAGTCGCTGTGGGGCAGTGGTTGCAGATGGACGGTCTGCAACTCGTTGTCAGCTGACTGGCCGGCGCCTGGCAGGTTTTTGTAGAGGGGGCGTTGACTGCTGATATCTTCCAGCAGCCAGACGGGCTGGTAATCCAGATCGCTCTGGCGGGTCAGGGACTTCAGGATGTCGGGCTTGAGCCGCAGCCCCCAGTAGCGTTCATTGCCGGTGCCCGGCTGACGGATGAACAGATAAAACGTGGAGGCGCCTGGGTCGCTGGCGTAGAAGTACGGATGGCCCTGGATGACCGAATGCATCTGGGTCAGAAAGCCGACATCACGGGTGTCACCCTCGCTGTCGGCAATGATATTTCCGTCAATGTCGAGCCAGACCAGACTTTTAACCGCCGGCATCGATTGACCAAGGTTCGCCAGCACGGCCTCTGGATCGTCAACGGGTTGCGAATTGTCCTGGGTTTCGTCAAGCACATTCAGCGCCACCTGAGCGTCCAGCGCCATGTTCAGGCTCAGCCGATCGGCGAGCTGCACGCTGTAGTCGATGCTGCGCTTGTGCTGGCGTTCCTGAGACTGCTGGAACTGCTCGATCATCTGCCATAACAACAGCATCAACATCATCAGAACCAGGACCGCGAGCGCACCCCTGAGCACGCCCCTTAAAGGCACGGTCGTTGCGCTATCGGATGGGCGCAGGGGTGAGATGGGGGTCGGTTTGAGCAAACTGTGATCCTGACTACTGGACTGAATCAGCATGTGCGATACGCACTATAAGCCCGGTGCGCAAAAGGCGGGTAGCATGCCACCGAGCTGTGGCTAAGTGCCAGCGTTAATGGGCCGGGCGGTTTGCCCTGTTGCGTGCATTCGGGTAGCTTTGCGCCACACGCGACGCGCCCGGTTTCTGCACGACTCGCTTGCAGCCTCAAAGGGCTTGCAAGCATTGCTCCAGCTTTAATACCGGTCCTCGGAAGTTTGTCCCTGCCGCGCGGGTTCGGCTTTGATCAATTCAAGGCCCGGAATCGCGCTAAGGCAAGTTGCGGCGCGAAGATAAACGCATTTTTTGCGACGCAGCACTAAGCTCGCGCCTTAATTCACAGTCCCATTCCAGGTTTTCATTCCATGGCTCAATACGTCTTTACCATGCATCGGCTGAGCAAAGTTGTTCCGCCGAAGCGGGAAATCCTGAAAAACATCTCCCTCTCGTTTTTCCCCGGCGCCAAGATCGGCGTCCTCGGCCTCAACGGCTCGGGTAAATCCACGCTGCTGAAAATCATGGCCGGTGTCGACACCGAATTTGACGGTGAAGCGCGCCCGATGCCCGAGCTGAATATCGGCTACCTGCCGCAAGAGCCGCAGCTCGATCCGACCAAGACCGTACGTGAAGTGGTCGAAGAAGCTGTCAGCGTGATCAAGGACGCTCAAGCACGTCTGGACGAAGTCTATGCCGCTTACGCGGAGCCGGACGCCGATTTCGACAAGCTGGCGGCCGAACAGGCCAAGCTCGAGTCGATCCTGCAAGCCAGCGATGGCCACAACCTGGAGCGCCAGCTCGAAGTGGCCGCCGATGCGCTGCGCCTGCCGGCCTGGGACGCCAAGGTTGAACACCTGTCCGGTGGTGAGAAACGTCGCGTGGCCCTGTGCCGTCTGCTGCTGTCCGCCCCTGACATGCTGCTGCTCGACGAACCGACCAACCACCTGGATGCCGATTCCGTCGCCTGGCTCGAGCATTTCCTGCACGATTTCCCGGGCACCGTGGTTGCGATCACCCACGACCGGTACTTCCTCGACAACGTCGCTGGCTGGATTCTGGAACTCGACCGCGGCGCGGGCATTCCGTACGAAGGCAACTATTCCGGCTGGCTTGAAGCCAAGTCTGATCGTCTGGCGGCCGAGTCCAAGCAGCAGTCGGCCCATGAAAAGGCCATGAAAGAAGAGCTCGAGTGGGTCCGTAAAGGTGCCAAGGCGCGCCAGTCGAAATCCAAGGCCCGTCTGCAACGCTTCGAAGAGCTTCAGTCCCAGGAATTCCAGAAGCGCAGCGAGACCAACGAGATCTACATCCCGGCCGGTCCGCGTCTGGGCGACAAGGTCATCGAATTCAAGAACGTCACCAAGGGCTACGGTGATCGCGTGCTGATCGACAACCTGTCGTTCTCCATGCCTAAAGGCGCCATCGTTGGCGTGATCGGCGGTAACGGTGCCGGTAAATCGACGCTGTTCCGCATGCTCATGGGCAAGGAGCAACCGGACTCCGGCTCCATTGAAGTCGGCGAAACCGTGCAGCTGGCGTGTGTCGATCAGAGCCGCGACGACCTGGATGGCAGCAAAACCGTGTTCGCACAGATTTCCGACGGCTCCGATCAAATCAAGATCGGCAACTACGAAATCCCGTCGCGCACCTATGTCGGCCGTTTCAACTTCAAGGGCGGCGATCAGCAGAAGTTCGTGAAGGACCTGTCTGGCGGTGAGCGCGGTCGTCTGCACCTGGCGCTGACGTTGAAGGAGGGTGGCAACGTCCTGCTGCTCGACGAACCGTCAAACGACCTCGACGTTGAAACCCTGCGTTCCCTTGAAGAAGCCCTGCTGGACTTCCCTGGCGCTGCCATTGTGATCTCTCACGATCGGTGGTTCCTTGACCGCGTTGCCACTCACATCCTCGCGTACGAAGACGATTCGCAAGCGGTGTTCTTCGAAGGCAACTACACCGAGTACGAGGCAGATCGCAAGAAACGCCTTGGCGATGCCGCCGCTCAGCCGCACCGCGTGCGTCACAAGAAGCTCGCCTGATACGGTTGGCGTTACGAAAAAACGGAGCCGTTGGGCTCCGTTTTTTGTGTCTGGCCGATTGTTGGTCGACGACCTCAGTCGCCGGCTTCAATACGCACCACCTCGATCACGGCATCGCCTACCGGCCGCTGCCAAGTGACTTCATCCCCAACTTTGGCGCCCAGTAGTGCCTTGCCCAGCGGTGACGCCCAGTTGATCAACTGACTGCCTGCATCGGCCTGATCCTCGCCGACCAATTGCATGCGCTGTTCAACGTTTTCCTCGTCGGCAAAGGTCACCCAACTGCCGATCTGAACCTTGTCATCCGACGTGCTGCTGACCACTTGTGCGCTTTGCAGGCGCTGGTTGAAGTAACGCAGGTCCCGTTCGATTTCGGCCATGCGCTGTTTGTCGCCTTCATCGCCTTGGGCGTTCTGTTCGCTGTATTGGGCTTGCAGTTGCTCGACCTGATCGTGCAATTGATCAAGGCCGCGCTGGGTGACGTAGTTGGTCTGCACGCTGATCTGCCGTTCAACCGGCGGGTCGATTTGCGCGGCGGCGTTGTCTTCGTTGACGAAGGCGCGACTCATGGCGGGGCTCCTGTTCGTGGCTTAGTCATATTGGGCCATGTGCGGTCCCCGATAGTTTCACCCGTCATGCAGCCGCGACCGGCGTTTAATGAGATCGGTAGGCTTTAGCGGCGTCCTGGGTTCTCTGGCGGTCCCAGTCGCGGTCGCGGTCATTCCAGATACTGTCCCGGCCTTGATCCTGAACATTGCTGTTGGCCAGTTGCGCCTGGCACTGGCGAAACCCGTCCGACCAACCTTGCGCATACAGCGTGTCACGCAAATAGCGTGGCACGTCCTTTTTGAATTGACCTTTGATGACATCAATCGATTGCCGCCCGCTCCCGCAGCCATCCTGAAAACCATCAGCGAATGCCGGTGGGTAACCTTCGGCCAGTAACTGGTCGTGGGTAGACTGACATCCGGCGACAACGACAACGCACCACAGTACAGCCCATCGCGCATTCATTTTGATTTCCTCACTGCTTGAGAAAAGCTTAGAAGCGCTTCTGTGAGTTATTGGTAAAAACGTTGTAGGAAATCCATTAACCGATGCTCGGTCGTGCGTAATAAGTTCCACCTTTTTTTGCTCAGCGACGTCTTGAAAAAACTTCTGGTAATTTTCCCGTGACCGGGCCGCGCAGATCCAAGGTTGTTAAACTGTCGCGCTGCGCAAAACCGTTTAGGAAGATTGATGAACCTCAGAACGATTCTGATCCTCGGCGCACTCAGCGCCTTTGGCCCGTTGGCCATCGACTTTTACCTGCCAGGTTTCCCGGCCATCGCTTTGGCGTTCGGCACCGACGAGAAACACGTTCAGCTGACCCTGGCCTCTTATTTCCTCGGCCTGAGCATCGGCCAGCTCGCCTACGGCCCGATCGCCGATCGCTTCGGTCGCCGGATCCCGCTGTTATTTGGCGTCGGCTTGTTCACCCTTGCATCGCTGGCGTGCGCCCTGGCGCCTTCCCTCGAATGGCTGATTGCGGCCCGCTTTGTACAAGCGTTGGGCGGATGTGCCGGCATGGTGCTGTCACGGGCGATCGTCAGCGACAAGTGTTCGCCGGTTGACTCGGCCAAGGTGTTCTCGCAATTGATGCTTGTCATGGGCCTGGCACCGATTCTGGCCCCGATGCTGGGCGGGCTGTTGGTCAACGTTGTGGGTTGGCAGGCCATCTTCCTGTCCTTGACGGTGTTCAGCGCACTCACGGCAGTGGCGGTTTTCAGGGGCTTGCCGGAAAGCATGCCGGCCGGCCACCCGCGACTGCCGCTCTCGGGCGCGCTCGGGTCGTACTGGAATCTGCTGGGCGACCGGATCTTCCTGGGCCATGCGCTCACCGGCGGGATCGCCATGGCCGGGATGTTCTCCTACATCGCGGGTTCACCTTTCGTTTTCATCAAGCTCTACGGCGTCCCGGCGGAACACTACGGATGGCTGTTCGGCATCAATGCTGCCGGCTTCATCCTCATCGCCCAGGTGAACGCCCGCCTTGTTGGCCGCTATGGGCCGGCGTGGTTGCTGTCGCGGACTGTCTGGATCTATCTCGCTGCTGCCGTCGTGCTGCTGACCGTCGCATCCCTGCACACCGAAAAACTGTGGCCGCTGCTGATTCCGCTGTTTATCTATATCGCCAGCCTGGGCTGCATCATCCCCAACGCTTCCGCGTGCGCGATGGGCGGGCAGGGTAAACGTGCAGGCAGCGCGTCGGCGTTGTTGGGGTGCCTGCAGTTCAGTGTCGCAGCGGGTGCGGCGGCATTGGTCGGCGTGCTGCATGACGGAACGGCGGTGCCGATGGCGACCGTCATTACGCTGTGCGGCGTGCTGGCCGTGACCCTGGCGGTGATCACTCGCCGCGCGCAACTGAAACGAGATGCGCTGACGCCCCACGCGGATGTGCGTATCTGATCGACGTCGGCAACGCGCAGGCGTTGCCGATTTTTCTCATGTTTAACGTGCACCTGTCTAAGCATGTTTAGTCTGTCGAAAATGAGCGGTTTATATACGGCTTTTTACTACTTCCTAATTGGAAACTTCTTACAGCACTAAAAGGGACCGATCCTGACTGCCGTGCTTGATCGCGACAAGTTCACTCTTGATACGCCTTTGGCACAGATTATTTTCTTGAAGGTTTTCTGAGTTTTCGATGTAGGCAATCGCCACGACCTCAGACCCGCGAGCCGCCATCCTCCGCGCAAGCCCCCGTGATTAAAGGGGGTTCGAGCTATCCGATCGCAATCACGCCATGTATGGGCATACCGATTGTGCTGAACATTTGCCAATACGGCCCACAAACAAAGGGTGAGTCGATGGACAAGTTGATCCACCGACCGAATCCAGGTCTTATACTAAGCGCCGTCATGGATCCGATTTAATTTTCTTTTCTAACTGTATGGCTCAGGCGCAATTATCTGTATGGCGTGCAAGTTCCAGGGATCAGAGTTCGCGTGATGTGATTTAAATCAAAGTCTGTGTCCGGCTTAAACAACGATGATGCTGACCGCAGCAACGGCCTTGCGCTTTACCGGATTACGCCCGTGATTCCACGCAAAGGCATGCCTTGATCTGCGCACCGGCACCGGTCCGCTTAGACAATGTTCAACAGGGAGTGAAGACATGGAATATGTACCTTGCATCAGCCAGATCGCTGCGTTGCTCGCCGACCCCAAACGCAGCGCGATCGTGTGGGCGTTGATGGACGGAACATCCCGGGCTGCTGATGAAGTGGCTTTGCTGGTAGGTCTCTCCACTTCTTCCGCCGGTGCGCATCTGGCGCGTCTCGCCGCAGGCGGGTTGCTGCGCCACGAAGTCCGCGCCCGCAAGCGCTACTTCAGACTCGCTGCGCCGGAGGTCCGGACCGCCGTCCAGGCGTTGGTCAGTGCATCCATGGTCAGCGCGGAACTGATCAGTCGCAGCATGGCGCAGCCATTGCCGCCCCTGCCGTTATGCAGAGCCAGTGTGTGTGCGGATCATCTGGGTGGCGAGATGGGCGCTGAGCTGTATTTGCGGATGTTGGGGGCAGGGTGGATTGAACAGTCCGAACACCGGCTTGAAGTCACCAGTGTCGGCATCTCCCGCTTTGCCGAACGTGGCATTTTTATTCCCGCGCTGGCCCACAGACGACGCGAAGCTGTGTGCGCCTGCGTTGATCGCCATGAACGCCGACCCCATCTGGGGGGCGCCTTAGGGGCGGGGCTTTTGCAACTGTTCATGCAGTTGGGTTGGCTGCGCACGACGGAAGAGGCCTGCACGTTGCAGGTCTCATCCAACGGCCAGCGGGAAATCAGCAAGATCGCCTCGGCGGCGTGACGGCGCGAAATGGACGCGCGGCGTGTGGAACAGAACGTCCACACGCTGCTGCTGATCAGGGCTTGATCAGACGGGCGTCGAGGCTGTTTTGCGCGAGGCGACTGGCCTGATCCTGGGTCATGCCCAAGTGGGTGTGCAGCGCGTGGAAGTTCTCGGTCACATAGCCACCGAAGTACGCAGGGTCATCGGAGTTGACGGTCACTTTTACGCCGCGCTCGAGCATATCGAGAATGTTGTGCTGACCCATGTGGTCGAAAACGCAAAGCTTGGTGTTGGACAGCGGGCAGACCGTCAGCGGGATCTGCTCATCAATGATGCGCTGCATCAGGCGCTCGTCCTCGATGGCGCGAACGCCGTGATCGATACGCTGGATTTTCAACAAATCCAGTGCCTCCCAGATGTACTCCGGCGGACCTTCTTCACCGGCGTGGGCAACGGTCAGGAAGCCTTCACCGCGAGCCCGGTCAAAGACGCGCTTGAACTTGCTCGGTGGGTGGCCCATTTCCGAGCTGTCCAGGCCGACGGCCACGAAGGTGTCGCGATAGGGCAGGGCCATGTCGAGGGTCTTCTGCGCTTCGTCCTCACTCAAGTGGCGCAGGAAGCTCAGGATCAGGCCGCTGCCGATCCCGAGTTTTTCCTTGCCGTCTTTCAAGGCGCCGGCTATGCCGTTAAGCACGACTTCAAAGGGAATGCCGCGGTCGGTGTGGGTCTGAGGATCGAAGAACGGTTCGGTGTGAATAACGTTCTGCGCCTTGCAGCGCTCCAGGTATGCCCAGGTCAGGTCGTAGAAATCCTGCTCGGTTCGCAGCACGTCGGCGCCGCGGTAATACAGGTCGAGAAACTCCTGAAGATTATTGAAGGCGTAGGCCTTGCGCAGGGTTTCGACATCCGCCCAAGGCAGAGCGATCTTGTTGCGCTCAGCCAGAGCGAACAAGAGTTCCGGCTCAAGTGAGCCCTCCAGATGCAGGTGCAGTTCTGCCTTGGGCAGGGCGTTCAACCAGTCGTACATGGGCTTTGTCTCGTAAGGTGCAATGGCGGGCATTCTACAGAGTCAGGCGCGCGGGCCGAATAAAACCTGACCGGACGGTTCACACGCTGCGTGGCTCTCATCTCCATGGGTATCGGCGATCCGGGCCCGCAGTTGTAGGCGTTCCCGGCGTCTGGATGTACGGATCAGCGTCAGGATGAATGGCAATTTGATGCGGCGGCGCGACGATCTGTCGCGACCGCCTGCTAGGCTGTCTTGAAACCTTTGTTTACATCAACACTCTCAAGCGCTTCAGTAAACTTCACTTCATGGATGTGCGGCCAGGGTCGCAAAGGGCTAAAAGGCAGCGATGGGCACGATTCTCAAGCAGGAAAAGTTTCTTCTACTGGCGGTCATTGCGACCTTTTTCGCCTACTTCTACGAACACCAACTGCTCAGCCACGGTCATACCGTCGCGCTGATCGCGGGCATCGCCCTGGTGGGGTTCATCATCTGCGCGTCGTTGCGGGTGGCTCACCACGCCGAGCTGTTGGCGGAAAAGGTCGGCGATCCGTACGGCACCATGATCCTCACCTTGTCGGCGGTGCTGGTTGAGGTCGTGATTCTGGCGATCATGATGAGCAACGAGCCTTCACCAACGCTGGTGCGCGACACCATCTACTCGGCCGTGATGCTCGACATCAACGGGATCCTGGGTCTTGCCGCGTTGATGGGCGGGCTCAAGCACGGTGAGCAGTCCTACAACGATGACTCCGCGCGGTCTTATAGCGTGATGATTTTGACTGCCATGGCAGTGTCGATGGTGGTGCCCGAATTCATTCCCGAAGGGAAATGGAAACTGTATTCGGCCTTCACCATTGGCGCGATGATCCTGCTGTATGCGCTGTTCCTGCGTATGCAGGTCGGACCCCACAGCTACTTCTTCAGCTACAGCTACCCGGACAAGAAGCGCCGCAAGGGTGAGGCCGAAGAAGCACACGAGCCAGTCAACCTGACGCGCTCGATCGCCACGCTGGTTTTCGGCGTAGTGGTGATCGGCGCGTTGGCCGAGGTTATGTCGAAGACCGTGGATCTGGGCCTGGAAGGTAGCGGGGCGCCTCCCGTGATGACGGCGATCCTGGTGGCCGCCATTTCGGCAGCGCCGGAGATCCTGACCGCATTGCGAGCCGCGCTGGCCAACCGCATGCAGTCGGTGGTCAATATCGCCCTCGGTGCTTCGCTGTCGACGGTGATTCTGACCGTGCCGGTCATGGAAGGCATGGCGCTTTACAGCGGCCAGGCCTTCCAGATGGCGATGACGCCGGTGCAGACCGTCATGATCTTTGTCACCTTGCTGGTCTGCGCCATCAACCTCAACGACGGCGAGACCAACGCCATCGAAGGCATGACGCATTTTGTGCTGTTTGCCACGTTCATCATGCTGTCGCTGATGGGGCTATAACTTGGCTTTCGCCTGAACCAGCAGTGGGGGAGTCAGCCGTTTCACTCCCCCGCGGCGCCAGCCAAACCGCGTGTCAGCCCCTGATTAATGCCGCCGCTGCCTGGCGATGGTCTGCAATTAATCCCTTCAGATCGAGCCCTTCGACCTGACCTTCAATCACCCGCCATGTGCCGCCGATCATCACCCGGTCTGCGCGATCAGCGCCGCACAGCAGCAGCGCCGAAATCGGATCGTGGCTGCCGGAGAAGCGCAACTCGTCCAGCTTGAACAAGGCCAGATCAGCCTGTTTCCCCACCGCCAACTCGCCGATGTCACGTCGGCCCAGCAATTGCGCCGAGCCCTTGGTCGCCCAGCCCAATGCCAACTCGGGCGTGATTTTTTCCGCCCCGTAACGCAAGCGCTGCAGGTAAAGCGCCTGCTTGGCTTCAAGCATCATGTTCGAGGCGTCATTTGACGCAGAACCGTCAACGCCCAGACCGATCGGGGCGCCTGCGGCAAGCAGCTCCAGCGTGGGGCAGATGCCTGACGCAAGGCGCATGTTCGAACTCGGGCAATGACAGACCCCGGTGCCGGCCTGGCCGAGGCGAGTGATCTCTTCGCTGTTGAAATGAATACCGTGGGCCAGCCAGGTGCGAGGGCCGAGCCAGCCGACGCTGTCCAGATAGTCGACTGTCCTCAGGCCGAAGCGCTGCAGGCAGAAGTCCTCTTCGTCCAGGGTTTCGGCCAGATGCGTGTGCAGGCGCACATCGTGTTTTTCGGCGAGGGCTGCGCTTTCCGCCATGATCTCGGTCGTCACCGAAAACGGTGAGCACGGCGCCAGCGCAATCTGGATCTGCGCGCCGTCACCTCGCTCGTGGTAGGTCTCGATCAAGCGCACGCTGTCGTCGAGAATCACCTGCCCCTGCTGGACGGTTTGCTGGGGTGGCAGGCCGCCGTCTGCCTCGCCCAAGGTCATCGAACCCCGCGTCAGCATCGCGCGCATACCCAGTTCGCGGACGCTTTTAACTTGAACATCGATGGCGTCTTCCAGACCTTGCGGGAACAGATAATGATGGTCGGCAGCGGTGGTGCAGCCTGACAGCAGCAACTCGGTCAGGGCGACCTTGCTGGCCAGTGCAAGTTTTTCCGGGGTCAGCCGCGCCCACACTGGGTAAAGCGTTTTCAGCCAGGGGAATAACGGCTGATTGACCACCGGGCCCCAGGCGCGGGTAAGGGTTTGATAAAAGTGGTGGTGAGTGTTGATCAGGCCGGGCAACAAGACATGCTCGCGTGCATCGAACACGTGTTCGCAAGGTTGTGCGGGCAGTTGGCCTGGCGAGAGCATCTCAACAATAACCCCGTCCTCGACCACCAGACCGCCTCGAGCATCGAGATCATTGGCCGTGAAAACGGCAAGGGGATTTTTCAACCAGGTACGGATCGCGGGCATTGGCCGGCTCCTCTGAAAGTGGGTTCAGGTCGCCAGCTCAGTGTTGCCCTGTCTGCTGATCCAGGGTCGCCGCAGCAACGAACGCGCTGCGAGGCGAGGGCGGATTCTAGAGGGTTGTGGCGGGCGTCGGCAAGTCGCGACGGCTCAGGCTGCCGCGACGTGCATTTCGATCACCAGGGAATCGTCTCACCCTTGTAGTTCACGAAGTGATGACCGCCTTTGCCCGCAAAGCGCTCAAGCTGCTCGACAATCCCGCGTACGCTGGTTTCGACGTCGATATCGGCGCCTTCACCGCCCATCGCCGTGCGCACCCAACCGGGGTGCATTGACAGCACTGTCGGTTTGTTCTCGCCCATCTGCGTCACGAAGGTGTTGGTCATTGAGTTCAGCGCGGCTTTGCTGGCTTTGTACAGCGCCATCTCTGGGGCGTCGGGCATGGTGACGCTGCCGAGCACTGAGCTCATGAACGCAACCACACCGGTCTCGGGACGGATCTGGTCGACGAAGCGTTTGGCCAGGCGGATGGGCGCGACGGCGTTGGTGAGAAATAGCTGACCCAGTTCGCCGGACGTCGCGTCGGTCGGGTTGGGATGCATCGGGCCCATTACGCCGGCGTTGACGAACAGCAGGTCATACGTCTGGCCTTTGAGGTTATGAGTCAGCACTTCGAGGGAAGACGGCTCGTCGATGTCCAGTGTCTGTAACTGCACATTCTGCAGTGCTTTCAGCTCGTCGGCCTTCTGAGCGTCGCGGACGGTGGCGGTGACTTCCCAGCCCAGTTCCGTCAGACGTTTCACCAATCCGAGGCCAAGGCCGCGTGACGCTCCGATGATCAGAGCTGTTTTAGGGGTGGACATTGGAATGACTCCTGTACAGACAAACGAAAAATTTCACTCAAACGATGGACATCGCGACGCGGTGAGAATTTGGTTTCTTGAGGCGCTGAGTTGCCGCGAGGCGCATAAGTTAGCGGCAGAGGATGACAGAGGCTTACGACATATGTGAGTGAACGTTTCCGATATGAATGTCAGGCGATCAGGATGGCGCACGATCGACCACCGCCTGATGGTGTGTCTGTATAAAAAACATCCAGCTATGCCCAATGCGTGTCGTACAAGGCACTCTGCGGAGGCTTGCACGGGTTATCCACAGATTGCTCCACAGGTAATGTGGGTAGTTGCGGATTGGGGGTATGACGCGCCTGAAACGAGCGCCGCATCGGGATAAAGGGCGCTAACGTCCTGTTTTTCCGCTCCTTTTATTCACAGCGAACGCTTTTGGATAAAAAATGATCAAGCAGCGCAAAGCCTTATGCATCAAGGCCTGCGGCGATGTGCGCTCAGCTTGTCCACAGGCAGGTGCACAGTAGATGTGAGCAAATGCCACTGCGATTACATCCATTGCGTTTCCGTGCAGCGCCAGTTTTAACCGGGAAGGCGTCGATGTGGCCGTGGATCGACTACTGCGCCTGCTGCAACACGATCCGCCCGCGACTGATGTCGGACAATTGGCGCTGAAGGGTCTCAACCTGATCAGGCCCTAGCGCGATTGAGAGCGTGACGCCGTTTGCGTTGAAGCGCTCATCCTCCACAAGCCCGTTGAGTTCAGCCACTCGCAGCTTTATCAGCACCAGTTCGCTGAAGCTGCAATCGAATTGCAACGGCACTCGGTTGACCAACGGCATCCGATCCGCCTGCTGCAGGCATTTGTTCGCCCCCCCACCATAGGCCCTCGCGAGCCCGCCGGTGCCCAGTTGAATCCCGCCGTACCAGCGAATGACCAGCACAACGACCCGATCAAAATCCTGAGCATCAATGGCCGCGAGTATCGGCCGCCCGGCCGTGCCACCTGGTTCGCCATCGTCGTTGCTGCGGTACTGCGCGCCCAGTTTCCAGGCCCAGCAATTGTGAGTGGCGTCGAGGTCACTGTGCTGCTCGATGAACGCTTGAGCATCGGCAGCAGTGTCGATGGGGGCCGCGAGGGTAATGAATCGGCTCTTGCGAATCTCTTCGCGAAACTCGCAGGGGCCGGTGAGCGTAAAAGGCATTGAGTTTCCAGACTGCGCTTGGGTTTTCAGGCGTTATACAGCAGGCGTGAGTCCGCAGCCCTTGAGAATGATGCGGATCAGGTTATCCCCAGCAGCCTCCATGTCCTGCTTGGTCAGCTTCGAACGGCCGGTGACCTGGCAAATCTGGGTGGCGAAGTCAGCGTAATGCTGGGTGCTGCCCCACAGCAGGAAAATCAAATGCACCGGATCGACCGGGTCCATTTTCCCGGCGTCGATCCAGGCCTGGAAAACGGCGGCACGCCCCTGAAACCATTCGCGGTAGTCCTGGCTGAAATACTGATTCAGGCACTCGCCGCCACTGATGATCTCCATCGCGAAAATGCGCGAGGCCTGTGGCTGGCGTCGTGAGAACTCCATCTTGGCGCGGATGTAGTGCGTCAGCGCCTGTGCCGGATCGTCGTCTGCGCTCAGGTTGTTAAACGTGCTGTCCCATAACTCGATGATGTTGCTCAGTACCGCGATATAGAGACCCAGCTTATTGGTGAAGTAGTAATGCAGGTTGGCTTTGGGCAGGCCGGCATTCTGCGCGATCGTGTTCATGCTGGTGCCCTTGAAACCATGACGAGCGAATTCGTCCTCAGCCGCCTTCAAGATCGCTTCTTCGTTTTTCTGGCGAATGCGGCTGGCCGGTTTGGTGGCGCTGGGGCTGTGAGCGGGGACTTCAAGGGTCATGTGCGGTTCCAGACGGATCATTGGGTGCGACGCAGTGAACACATAGCGCACCCGCGAGGATCCGACAAGCGTTGCCCTCGTAAATCAGTGCTCAAAGGATTCCGTTGTGTGTTTTTTGGCTTCGCCCGTTTCATTTGTTTCTTTGGCTTCCGGAAGCATCAGGCTCATCACGATGGCCGTGAGCCCGCCGCTGGTGATCGCCGAGTCGAACAGGCTTTGCACCCATTGCGGCAGATGATGCAGCAGCGTCGGTTGCGCCGCGATGCCCAGTCCTACTCCGAACGAGGTGGCGATGATCAACATGCTGCGGCGATCCAGCGGCGCTTGCGCGAGGATCCGCACGCCTGCCGCTGCAACGCTGCCGAACATCACCAATGTCGCGCCGCCAAGCACCGGCTTAGGAATCTGCTGAAGCATCGCACCGATCACCGGGAACAGCCCGAGTAGAAACAGGATTGCTCCGATGTACAGACCCACATACCGACTGGCCACGCCGGTGAGCTGAATCACGCCGTTGTTCTGGGCGAAGGTCGTGTTGGGGAAGGCGCTGAATGTCGCCGCGATCATGCAGCTGACGCCGTCGCCCAGCACACCGCCCTTCAGCCGGGCAATGTAGCCTGGGCCCTTGATGGGCTCGCGGGAGAGCATGCAGTTGGCGGTAAGGTCGCCGACGGTTTCGATGCTGCTGATCAGATAAATCAGCGCCACCGGTAGGAATGCTGCCCAGTCGAAGCTGAATCCGAACCGAAAGGGCACGGGAATGCTGACCAGCGCAACATCGGCGATTGAGTGAGGCACGAGCTTGCCGCTGAACCAGGCTGCAAGGCTGCCAATCGCGAGCCCGATGATAATGGCCGATAGCCTCAACCAGGGCGCGCTTGAGCGGTTGAGCACGACGATCACTGCCAGCACGAAAACGCCAAGGGCCAGATTGACCGGCTCGCCGAAGTCCGGGGCATTGAAGCCGCCTCCCAGATCAGTCACGCCGACCTTGATCAAGCTGACGCCGATTAGCGTGATGACGATGCCGGTCACCAGTGGCGTGATCACTCGACGCAGCTGTCCGATGAAACGGCTGAGCACAATCTGCACGATGGCGCCGAAGAAACATACTCCGAACACCATGGCCATGATGTCTTCCGGGCTGCCACCGCGCTGCTTGACGATGAAGCCTGCCGACAGCACCGCGCCGAGAAACGCAAAACTGGTGCCTTGCAGGCAAATCATGCCGGCGCCGATACCGAATGGTCGGCGCGCTTGAATGAACGTGCCCACACCCGACACCATCAACGCCATGCTGATCAGATAAGGCATGTATGCGCCAAGCCCGAGCGCCGATCCGATAATCAGCGGCGGCGTAATGATGCCCACGAATGCAGCAAGCACATGCTGGACAGCAGCCAAGGTTGCCGGCCCGATGCCCGGCCGGTCATTGAGGCCGTAAATGAGGTCGTTATTGTCTGGCGCTTCAGGCTGCATGCTGGCTCTCGATTCTGTGTGGACTTCGACATTCAGCCCTACTGCAAAAACCTGTCCAACTGATCAGTTACGTGCTTACCGATTCGCTGTACATGCCCGTCTATCAAGGGGTTGTTCGGATATCTCGGCCGTTTGATTGCGCGTCATTGGGAAGCTGACTGAGTAGGGTCGGCTTCATCGTGTAGCGGCCAGACTCTCCAGAAAGCTTTCCAGCACCAAATGAGGGCGGCGGCCTTTACGCGTGACGGTCACCAGGCTCACATCGTAGAACCGCGACTTGGGCTTCAGCGCACGCAGTCGACCCTGCTGCACCCAAAGACTGGCGTAATGATCGGGCAGATAGCCGATGTAACGCCCGGTCAGAATCAGAAACGCCATGCCTTCCCGGTCCGATGCGCTCGCGGTGCATTTCAGCGCCTGATAATGGGCCTGGATCTCACTCGGCAGGCGAAACGTCGGCGCTATGGTCTCCTGCGCGGACAGTCGAGCGTCATCAAGCTGCGCATCGTCGGCGTAAAACAGCGGGTGGCCCACCGCGCAGTACAGCAGCGAACGTTCGCTATACAGCGGCTGATATTCCAGTCCCGACAGCGCGCTGGCCTGGGGTACGACGCCAACGTGCAAACTGCCGTCGAGCACACCCTGCTCGACTTCATTGGGCGCGATCATGCGGATATTGATGTGCACGTCCGGGCCACGTTCTTTCAGTTGGGAAAGCGCGTGGGTGATGCGCATATGGGGGAGTGTGACCAGATTGTCCGTCAGCCCGATGTTCAGCTCGCCGCGCAGATGTCGGTGAAGACCGTTCACCTCCGTACGAAAACTTTCGAGGGCGCTCAATAACTGCAGCGATGACTGATAGACCTCGCGGCCTTCCTCCGTCAGGGAAAACCCCGCACGGCCCCGTTGGCAAAGACGCAGTCCCAGGCGCTGCTCCAGATCGCTCATCTGCTGACTGATGGCGGAGCGACCAATGCCCAGCGCGCTTTCTGCTGCCGAAAATCCACCGGACTCGACCACGCTACGAAAAATGCGCAACAGACGGATATCAAAGTCGCTGACTTGTGCCAGCGGATCATTACGGCGTGTGCTCATAGTTTAGTGGCCGGTCAACTGAAGATCGTAAAAGCAGCATTTTCCAGACTTTATGCCCGTGGCACTTTAGCTGCAACCGGCCCGCACCCGCCCGCACTTCAATAGGGAAGTCAGGCCCCCACGACCAGTGAGGTTAATTCCAATGAATATGCCCGAATCGTCCGACATGTCTCTGGCGAGCCAGCTCAAACTTGATGCCCACTGGATGCCTTACACGGCGAACCGAAACTTTCACCGCGATCCACGGCTGATCGTCGCCGCCGAAGGCAGCTATCTCACGGACGACAAAGGGCGCAAAATTTATGACGGTCTGTCGGGGCTGTGGACGTGTGGGGCAGGGCATACGCGCAAGGAGATTCAGGAGGCGGTTTCCCGCCAGTTGGGCACGCTGGACTACTCGCCAGGATTCCAGTTCGGACACCCGCTGTCGTTCCAGCTGGCTGAAAAGATCACCGATCTGACACCCGGCAAGCTGAATCACGTCTTCTATACCGACTCTGGATCGGAGTGCGCTGATACTGCGGTCAAGATGGTGCGGGCTTACTGGCGTTTGAAAGGCCAGGCGACCAAAACCAAGATGATCGGCCGCGCCCGTGGCTATCACGGCGTGAATATCGCGGGCACCAGCCTCGGTGGCGTCAACGGCAACCGCAAGATGTTCGGGCAATTGATGGACGTCGATCATCTCCCTCACACCTTGCTTGCCAGCAACGCCTATTCACGGGGCATGCCGGAGCAGGGCGGCATTGCGCTGGCCGATGAGATGCTCAAGCTGATCGAACTGCACGACGCTTCGAACATTGCAGCGGTGATCGTTGAGCCCATGGCAGGCTCTGCAGGGGTGATCGTTCCGCCGCAGGGGTATCTCAAGCGGCTGCGTGAAATCTGTGATCAGCACAACATCCTGCTGATTTTCGATGAAGTGATCACGGGGTTCGGGCGTACCGGTTCTATGTTCGGCGCCGACAGCTTCGGCGTGAC
>NZ_CM174408.1:3845000-4645000 GCF_057834665.1 Pseudomonas sp. GL_135 | reverse complement strand
AAGTGCGGCCATAGTGGGTGATAGCCCTGTACGCGAAAATCTCTTGTCAATGAAATCGAGTAGGACGGGGCACGAGAAACCTTGTCTGAACATGGGGGGACCATCCTCCAAGGCTAAATACTACTGACTGACCGATAGTGAACCAGTACCGTGAGGGAAAGGCGAAAAGAACCGCGGAGAGCGGAGTGAAATAGATCCTGAAACCGTATGCGTACAAGCAGTGGGAGCCCACTTTGTTGGGTGACTGCGTACCTTTTGTATAATGGGTCAGCGACTTATTTTCAGTGGCGAGCTTAACCGAATAGGGGAGGCGTAGCGAAAGCGAGTCTTAATAGGGCGTCTAGTCGCTGGGAATAGACCCGAAACCGGGCGATCTATCCATGGGCAGGTTGAAGGTTGGGTAACACTAACTGGAGGACCGAACCGACTACCGTTGAAAAGTTAGCGGATGACCTGTGGATCGGAGTGAAAGGCTAATCAAGCTCGGAGATAGCTGGTTCTCCTCGAAAGCTATTTAGGTAGCGCCTCATGTATCACTGTAGGGGGTAGAGCACTGTTTCGGCTAGGGGGTCATCCCGACTTACCAAACCGATGCAAACTCCGAATACCTACAAGTGCCGAGCATGGGAGACACACGGCGGGTGCTAACGTCCGTCGTGAAAAGGGAAACAACCCAGACCGTCAGCTAAGGTCCCAAAGTCATGGTTAAGTGGGAAACGATGTGGGAAGGCTTAGACAGCTAGGAGGTTGGCTTAGAAGCAGCCACCCTTTAAAGAAAGCGTAATAGCTCACTAGTCGAGTCGGCCTGCGCGGAAGATGTAACGGGGCTCAAACCATGCACCGAAGCTACGGGTATCACGCAAGTGATGCGGTAGAGGAGCGTTCTGTAAGCCTGTGAAGGTGAGTTGAGAAGCTTGCTGGAGGTATCAGAAGTGCGAATGCTGACATGAGTAACGACAATGGGTGTGAAAAACACCCACGCCGAAAGACCAAGGTTTCCTGCGCAACGTTAATCGACGCAGGGTTAGTCGGTCCCTAAGGCGAGGCTGAAAAGCGTAGTCGATGGAAAACAGGTTAATATTCCTGTACTTCTGGTTATTGCGATGGAGGGACGGAGAAGGCTAGGCCAGCCTGGCGTTGGTTGTCCAGGTTTAAGGTGGTAGGCTGAAATCTTAGGTAAATCCGGGGTTTCAAGGCCGAGAGCTGATGACGAGTGTTCTTTAGAACACGAAGTGGTTGATGCCATGCTTCCAAGAAAAGCTTCTAAGCTTCAGGTAACCAGGAACCGTACCCCAAACCGACACAGGTGGTTGGGTAGAGAATACCAAGGCGCTTGAGAGAACTCGGGTGAAGGAACTAGGCAAAATGGCACCGTAACTTCGGGAGAAGGTGCGCCGGTGAGGGTGAAGGACTTGCTCCGTAAGCTCATGCCGGTCGAAGATACCAGGCCGCTGCGACTGTTTATTAAAAACACAGCACTCTGCAAACACGAAAGTGGACGTATAGGGTGTGACGCCTGCCCGGTGCCGGAAGGTTAATTGATGGGGTTAGCTAACGCGAAGCTCTTGATCGAAGCCCCGGTAAACGGCGGCCGTAACTATAACGGTCCTAAGGTAGCGAAATTCCTTGTCGGGTAAGTTCCGACCTGCACGAATGGCGTAACGATGGCGGCGCTGTCTCCACCCGAGACTCAGTGAAATTGAAATCGCTGTGAAGATGCAGTGTATCCGCGGCTAGACGGAAAGACCCCGTGAACCTTTACTATAGCTTTGCACTGGACTTTGAATTTGCTTGTGTAGGATAGGTGGGAGGCTTTGAAGCGTGGACGCCAGTCTGCGTGGAGCCAACCTTGAAATACCACCCTGGCAACTTTGAGGTTCTAACTCAGGTCCGTTATCCGGATCGAGGACAGTGTATGGTGGGTAGTTTGACTGGGGCGGTCTCCTCCTAAAGAGTAACGGAGGAGTACGAAGGTGCGCTCAGACCGGTCGGAAATCGGTCGTAGAGTATAAAGGCAAAAGCGCGCTTGACTGCGAGACAGACACGTCGAGCAGGTACGAAAGTAGGTCTTAGTGATCCGGTGGTTCTGTATGGAAGGGCCATCGCTCAACGGATAAAAGGTACTCCGGGGATAACAGGCTGATACCGCCCAAGAGTTCATATCGACGGCGGTGTTTGGCACCTCGATGTCGGCTCATCACATCCTGGGGCTGAAGCCGGTCCCAAGGGTATGGCTGTTCGCCATTTAAAGTGGTACGCGAGCTGGGTTTAGAACGTCGTGAGACAGTTCGGTCCCTATCTGCCGTGGACGTTTGAGATTTGAGAGGGGCTGCTCCTAGTACGAGAGGACCGGAGTGGACGAACCTCTGGTGTTCCGGTTGTCACGCCAGTGGCATTGCCGGGTAGCTATGTTCGGAAAAGATAACCGCTGAAAGCATCTAAGCGGGAAACTTGCCTCAAGATGAGATCTCACTGGAACCTTGAGTTCCCTGAAGGGCCGTCGAAGACTACGACGTTGATAGGTTGGGTGTGTAAGCGCTGTGAGGCGTTGAGCTAACCAATACTAATTGCCCGTGAGGCTTGACCATATAACACCCAAGCAATCTGCAGAAAGACAGCAGATTGCGGTGTGTGAAGACGCATGAAGACGAAAGTTTGCGAACACACAAGCTGTACCTTGATCACATACCCGATTTGCTGAAGCGTTCGAGAGGACGAGTCAGTACCCGAATTTCTTGACGACCATAGAGCGTTGGAACCACCTGATCCCATCCCGAACTCAGCAGTGAAACGATGCATCGCCGATGGTAGTGTGGGGTTTCCCCATGTGAGAGTAGGTCATCGTCAAGATTAAATTCCGAAACCCCATTTGCGAAAGCAGATGGGGTTTTGTTTTTGCGCGCGAAAAAGCTGGTAACCACTTCTGCGCAACTCGTCAGCCCCCAAACGCGGGTTGCCGTCCGACGCAACAAGAACGACCGATCAAGAATGACCGATAAAGAAACCTCTCCCTCTCCCTCTGTTAATCTTCTCCCTCTTTTGAAAGACCAAGGGACGCAGCTATGCCGGTGACATCCAATCTCAACCCCGGGTTTATGGTGGTCCATGGGAATCGCCTGGATGAGCTGCGTGGCCTTGTGGTGTCATGGATGCGACGTTATCCCCTGACGCCCCTTGAAAATGAGGTAGCGCTGGTACAAAGCAACGGTATTGCGCAGTGGCTGAAGCTCGCCTTGGCAGAAGATGCACAGGACGATGATCAAGGTGGTTGCGGTATCGCCGCCGCGATCGATGTGCAGCTCCCTGGCAGCTTTATGTGGCAGCTGTACCGTGCGGTGTTGGGCAAGGCCGAAATTCCGGAAACCTCGTTACTTGATAAAGCTCCCCTGACCTGGCGTTTAATGCGTCTATTACCCGGACTGATCAATCAGCCACACTTCGAGCCCCTGCGGCGATTCCTGACAGCCGACACTGACCTGCGCAAGCGCTACCAGCTCTCCGAGCGGCTCGCTGACCTCTTCGACCAATATCAGGTGTACCGCGCCGACTGGCTGGAAGATTGGGCTGATGGCAAGCATCAACTCAGGACCGGCCGGGGAGAACCAAAGCCGCTGAAAGCAGAGAACTGCTGGCAAGCCGAACTGTGGGGTGCACTGCTCCATGATGTCGGGGCAGAGGGCATGGCCCAGAGCCGCGCGGGGGTGCATCAGCGTTACATCGAACGTATCAACAGCCTGACCGAGGCACCGGCGGGTTTGCCGGCGCGAGTGATCGTCTTCGGGATTTCGTCATTGCCCGCTCAGGCATTGGAAGCGCTCGCCGGGCTGGCTCGTTTCAGCCAGGTCCTGCTCTGTGTTCACAACCCTTGCCGCCATCACTGGGCAGACATCGTGGCTGACAAGGATCTCCTGCGTCACGAATACAAACGCCAGACACGAAAACCCGGCATGCCAGTGGTGCTGAACCCTGATGCGCTGCACCAGCACGCTCATCCGTTGCTGGCGGCCTGGGGCAAGCAGGGTCGTGACTACATTAATCTCCTCGACAGCCATGATGACCCGACCAGCTACCGATCAATCTTTCGCGACGGGCGCATCGACCTGTTCAGCGAGAGCGAACCTACGACTCTCCTGAACCAGCTCCAAGACGATATCCTTGAGCTGCGCCCCTTGAGCGAGACCCGCGAAGTCTGGCCAGCCGTGGACATCAAGACCGATCGCTCGATTCGCTTTCATGTCGCTCACAGTGCTCAGCGCGAAGTGGAGGTGCTGCATGACCAACTGCTCGCGCGCTTCAGCAAAGATCCGGACCTTCGTCCTCGGGACGTCATCGTCATGGTGCCGGACATCGACAGCTACGCCCCCCACATTCGCGCAGTCTTCGGCCAACTGGATCGCGACGACCGCCGCTTTATTCCGTTCACCCTCGCCGACCAAGGCCAACGTGGCCGTGATCCGCTGCTGATCGCCGTGGAGCACTTGCTAAAGATTCCGGACAGCCGATTCCCGGTCAGTGAAATTCTCGATCTGCTGGACGTTCCCGCTTTACGAGCGCGCTTCGGCATTGATGAGCGAGACCTGCCAACCCTGCACCGCTGGATTGAGGGGGCGGGCGTGCGCTGGGGGCTCAATGCTAAGCAGCGTGAGGGGCTGGGGCTGCCGGAACAGCTTGAGCAGAACAGCTGGCACTTTGGTCTGCGTCGCATGTTGCTGGGCTACGCCGTCGGTGCGGGTGCCGCTTACGACGGCATTCAGCCCTATGACGAAATCGGCGGGCTGGATGCGGCCCTGATTGGCCCTCTCGTATCCCTGATCGACGCGCTTCAGGTTGCGCACAATGAACTCTCACAGCCTGCGACGCCGGCGATGTGGGGCGCGCGCCTTCAGGCGATCATGCAGCTGTTCTTCATGGCCGACAGTGAGCACGACGACTACCTGCTCAGTCAGCTGGAAACCCTGCGTGAAACCTGGCTGCAGACCTGCGAGAACGTTGGCCTTGAAGAAGAGTTGCCGTTGACGGTCGTGCGTGAAGCCTGGCTGGCCGGGCTGGACCAAGGGCGGTTGTCCCAACGCTTTCTGGCCGGCTCGGTCAACTTCTGCACGCTGATGCCGATGCGCGCGATTCCTTTCAAAATCGTCTGCCTGCTCGGTATGAACGACGGCGATTACCCACGCGCGCAACCGCCGCTGGATTTCGATCTGATGGGCAGCGATTACCGTCCCGGCGACCGTTCCCGGCGCGAGGATGATCGTTATCTGCTATTGGAAGCGCTGCTTTCAGCCCGTGATCAGCTGTACATCAGCTGGGTAGGACGCAGCATTCGCGATAACTCCGAGCGGCCGGCGTCGGTGCTCATCGGGCAGCTGCGCGATCATCTGTCCAGCGGTTGGCGGCTGGCCGACGCCATCGAGCCCGAAGACGATAAAAAGCGTGATCCGGGCCAGCAGTTGCTGCACAAACTCACTGTCGAGCATCCGCTGCAGCCGTTCAGTGCCAAATACTTCCAGGAGAACCCGGAGTTCTTCAGCTTTGCCCGCGAGTGGCAGGTGCTGCACGAAGCTGTCACCGAAGCAGGGGAAACCAAAGCCCTGCAGAAGCACCTGCAGGAAGAGCCGCTTAGCCTGATGCAGTTGCAGGACTTCCTGCGCAATCCGGTCAAGCACTTCTTCAGTCAGCGCTTGAAGATATTCTTCGAAGTTGCCGAAGCGCCCTTGGCGGACGAGGAGCCTTTCGTGCTCGACGGGCTTGAGCGCTACGGCCTCAGCGACAGCTTGTTGCAAGCGGCGCTCACAGATCCCGAGCACATTCAGGAATCGCTCCATGCACAAGCGACGCGCTTGCAGGGCAGCGGACTGCTGCCGATGGCCGGGTTCGGCACCTTGTTGCAGGATGAACTGATCGAGCCCCTGCCGGATCTGGTCGCCCGCTATCACGAGTTGCTGATTCGCTGGCCGGTGCGGCTGCACAGCGCGCTGCCGATCAGTTATGAGCATCAGGGCGTCGAGCTCGATGGCTGGGTCGATGGGCTTTATCAGAACCCTCAGAACGAGTTACTCGCGATCACCGCTATCCCCAATGCCATTGCCAGCAAGAAGACGCGCAAGTGGCATCGTCTGACCAAGCCGTGGGTGAACCATCTGGTGGCCTGCGCGTGCGATCTGCCGTTGACCACCGCGCTGGTGGCCAGCGACGAGACACTTTTGTTGCCGCCGCTGGACAAGGACACTGCAACGCGAACGCTGAACGACCTGCTGCTGGCCTGGCATCAGGGCATGCAGCGGCCGCTGCCGATCGCGGTCAAGACGGCCTTCGCCTGGCTGGGGCAGAACGACGAAATCAAAGCCGAAGCCGCCGCGCGCAAGGCCTATGAAGGCGATGGCCAGAACAGCAATGGCGAGCGTGCCGAAAGCACCGCCCTGGCGCGTCAGTTCCCGGACTTCGATGCATTGTTGGGCAGCGAAGAGTTCGTGGGTTGGTGCGAGGCGTTATACAAGCCCATTTTTGAAGCGCCTTGGCAGGTACTTTCTCGCCAGGAGGCCGGCGCATGAGTGACGCACAACAACCATTGGCCCTGCGCTTCCCGCTGAAAGGCAGCCAGCTGATTGAAGCCAGCGCCGGCACCGGCAAGACGTTCACCATCTCGGCGCTGTACCTGCGTCTGGTGTTGGGGCATGGCAGCGAGGACTCAGGTTTTGGCCGTGAGCTGTTGCCGCCGCAGATCCTGGTGGTGACATTTACCGACGCGGCGACCAAGGAACTGCGCGACCGTATTCGTACGCGACTGGCCGAAGCCGCGCGGTTCTTCCGTGAAGAAATCGAAGCGCCCGACGCGTTGATCGCCGGTTTGCGTGACGAGTTTGCCATCAAGCAATGGCCCGGCTGCGCCAGTCGTCTCGACATCGCGGCGCAGTGGATGGACGAGGCGGCAGTTTCGACCATTCACAGCTGGTGCCAACGCATGCTGCGCGAGCACGCCTTCGACAGCGGCAGCCTGTTCACCCAGAGCCTGGAAACCGATCACACCGATTTGCTGAGCGAAGTGCTGCGCGATTACTGGCGCAAGTTCTGCTACCCCATGAGCGATGACGCGCTGATCTGGGTGCGCGAGAACTGGAGCGGCCCTGCGGCGTTGTTGCCAAGGGTGCGCGCGTTGTTCGGCAGTGAGCGGGCGAGCGTGACGCAAAGCCCGACGCAGCTCATCGAGCAATCGATTCAAGAGCGGCGCGAAACCCTCCGCCAGCTCAAGGCGCCATGGGCCAACTGGGCCGCGGAGCTGCATGCGATCTGCATCGACGGCGTCGCGTGCAAAGTGGTCGACGGTCGCAAGATGCAGGAACGTTATTTCAGGCCCTGGTTCGACAAACTGATTGCCTGGGCCAATGACGATGAGCAAGAGCAACTGGACCTCGGCACCGGTTTCACCAGGCTGACGCCCGACGGCATTGCCGAAGCGTGGAAGAATAATCCGCCGTCGCACCCCGCTTTCGAAGCGATGGTCGAGCTCAAGGTGGCGCTGGACACGCTGCCAACGCCCGATGCGGCGGTGCTCGAACACGCTGCGCAATGGGTCGGTGCGCGCTTTGAAGAAGAGAAGCGGCGCCGCGCTGAAATGGGTTTCGACGACATGCTGCTGCGGCTGGACGCTGCATTGCGCGGCAGCGGCGGCGAGCGCCTGGCGACGCTGATCCGCGAGCAGTTTCCGGTCGCGTTGATCGATGAATTCCAAGACACCGACCCGGTGCAGTACCGCATTTTCGACAGCATCTACCGGCTTGAGGCCAACGACGAAAGCACCGGGCTGTTCCTCATTGGCGACCCGAAGCAGGCGATCTACGCTTTTCGCGGCGCGGACATCTACACCTACCTGCGCGCCCGACAGGCCACCACCGGCCGCTTGCACACGCTGGGCACTAACTTCCGTTCCAGCCACGCG
Source organism: Pseudomonas sp. GL_135 (assembly GCF_057834665.1). NCBI lineage: Bacteria > Pseudomonadati > Pseudomonadota > Gammaproteobacteria > Pseudomonadales > Pseudomonadaceae > Pseudomonas > Pseudomonas sp. GL_135. Next base: position 4,637,067 of record NZ_CM174408.1, on the reverse strand, counting down.
ATGGTCGATGCGGTGAACCACGTGTTCACGCGCGCGGAGACGAGCGAGGCCGGTCGCGGTGCGTTCCTTTTCCGCACGCCCGAGGACAATCCCGTGCCGTTTCTGGCGGTCGGGTCTCAGGGCCGTAAAGAGACGTTGCAGGTCGACGGGCAAGTGCTTGCGGCGCTCAACGTCTGGCAGCTGGAAACCGATCAGCCGGTGTCGGGCACGGTTTATCGTCAGCAACTGGCGGCGAGTTGCGCCAGTGAGATCGTCCGTTTGCTCAACGCCGGGCAGCAAGAGCAAGCAGGTTTTGCGAAAGCTGGCGAGCCGCTAAAAAAGCTGATGCCCGCCGACATCGCGATTCTGGTACGTGACGGCAAGGAAGCGCAGGCGGTGAGAGGCGAGCTGTCGGCGCGTGGTGTGCGCAGTGTGTATCTCTCGGACAAAGACTCGGTGTTCGCGGCGCAAGAGGCCCATGACCTGCTCGCCTGGCTCAAGGCCTGCGCCGAGCCTGACGCTGAGCGAACCTTGCGCGCGGCCTTGGCCTGCATCACCCTTGCGTTGCCGCTGGCCGAACTTGAGCTGCTGAATCAGGACGAACTGGCGTGGGAAAACCGCGTGATGCAGTTCCGCGATTACCGACGCATCTGGCGCACCCAAGGCGTGCTGCCCATGCTGCGTCGGCTGCTGCACGACTTCAAATTGCCCCAGGCGTTGGTTCAGCGAACCGATGGCGAGCGTGTACTGACCAACTTGCTGCACCTCAGCGAACTGATGCAGCAGGCGGCCGCCGAGCTGGACGGCGAGCAGGCGCTGATTCGTCATCTGAGCGAGCATTTGGCGTTGTCCGGTCAGGCGGGAGAAGAGCAGATCCTGCGCCTCGAAAGCGATGAACAACTGGTCAAGGTGGTGACCATCCACAAGTCCAAAGGCCTGGAATACCCGCTGGTGTTTCTGCCCTTCATCTGCTCAACGAAGCCGGTGGATGGCAGCCGTCTGCCGCTGCACTTCCATGACGCCGAAGGCCACGCGCAGATCAGTCTCAAACCCACGCCTGCGCTAATCGAGCAGGCGGACGACGAGCGTCTGGCGGAAGACCTGCGTCTGCTTTATGTGGCCCTGACCCGCGCGCAACACGCCTGCTGGCTGGGCGTTGCCGATCTCAAACGCGGCAGCAACAGCGCCTCGATACTGCACCGCTCGGCACTGGGCTATTTGCTCGGCGGCGGGCAGAAGCTGGCTGATTCGGTAGCGTTGGGCCAGTGGCTGCGTTCGCTGGCAGACGATCATCCCGCCGTTAAGGTTGAGCCTGTGCCGTTACCCACCACAGAGTCCTTCAGCGCGCCGCGCAACGAGGTCGCGTTGAGCAAGCCGCGCGTGCCCCGACGCAGCGCCCGGGAGAACTGGTGGATTGCGTCCTACAGCGCGCTCCGCATTGGCGACACCATCACCGACAGCGGCGATCAGTCGCCGGACAGCCCCCAGGCGCAGAAGCTGTTCGACGATGAGCGTCTCGACCCGGAGGCCCCGCGAGAGGTGATGGTCAGCGGAGGGGATATCCACCGATTCCCGCGTGGCCCGAACCCCGGCACCTTTCTGCACGGCCTGCTGGAATGGGCCGGCGAGAAGGGCTTTGCCGAGGCGGCTGCCGATCCACTGGCGCTGGAGAAAGTTGTCGCCCAACGCTGCAACCGTCGCGACTGGAAAGGCTGGATCAACACGCTGACCGACTGGCTGCAACATCTGCTGACCCTGCCGCTGCGTTTGGGCACGGATGCGCAGCCCATGGCCTTGTGCGAGCTGGATCAGCCGAACCAGTACCGCGTCGAAATGGAGTTCTGGTTCGCCTGCTCGAAGGTCGATGTGGCGCAGATGGACGCGCTGGTTCGTCGCTACACCCACAACGGTGCGCCGAGGGCGGCGGCAGAAACGGTCTCGCTCAACGGCATGTTCAAGGGCTTCATCGACCTGACGTTCGAGCACGAAGGTTGTTACTTTGTTGCCGATTACAAATCCAACTGGCTCGGCGTCGACGACGATGCCTACACCGAGCAGGCGATGGAACACTCGATTCTGGACAACCGCTACGACCTGCAATACGTGCTCTACCTCCTGGCCTTGCACCGTCAGCTCAAGGCGCGGCTCGCCGATTACGATTACGACCGGCACATGGGCGGCGCGGTGTATCTGTTCGTGCGCGGCAGCCGTGCGGCGAGTCAGGGTGCGTGGTTTACAAGACCGCCCCGCGAACTGATCGAAAGTCTCGATCTGCTGTTTCAGGGCCGAGCGCCGATCACGGAAGACGTGCTGTCAGGAGACCTCGTATGAACCGCACCTTCGCCCACTTGATGCCCACGGCGCTGGACGCCGAAAGCCTGGCCGACCTGAAACCCCTCAGCCGCGTGGAGGATTTGCTGCTGTTGCTGCAGCGCTGGGTCGAACGCGGCTGGTTGCGCGCGTTGGACAAGGCCTTCGTGGCGTTTCTGGCTGACCTTGATCCTGCCGCCGATTCGCTTGTGCTGTTGGCGGCCACGCTGACCAGTCACCAGTTGGGTCACGGCCACGTCTGCCTGGACCTCTACGAAACTCTGAAAGAGCCGGACTTCGCCTTGTCGCTGCCGCCGGAGGGCGATGTGTTGTCGACGCCGATGCTGTTGCCGTCCTCGCTGCTCAAATCCCTCGACGGCGCGACATGGTGCAAGGCGCTGGAAGCCAGCGCGCTGGTGGCTCACGCCGGGGATGTCAGCGAAGCGGCGGCGCAAAGGCCATTGGTTTTATCCGACCGGCGCCTGTATCTGCGCCGTTACTGGACGTACGAGCGACGGATCGATGCCGCGTTGCGTCGGCGGCTGGCTCAGGTGGAAACGGGGTTCAACGATCTGCCCCAGCGTCTGGACGCGCTGTTCGGCCCGGCCAATCACGCACCTGACGCCGTGATCGACTGGCAAAAGCTGGCCTGCGCCTTGGCAACCCGAGGCGCTTTCAGCATCATCACTGGCGGCCCCGGCACGGGGAAGACCACCACGGTCGTGCGTTTGCTGGCGCTGCTGCAATCGCCAGCAGTGGAGCGCGGCAAGCCGTTGCGTATTCGTCTGGCGGCACCGACCGGCAAAGCCGCGGCACGGCTGACCGAGTCGATCAGTCATCAGGTGCAGTCGCTGCAAGTGCCGGAAGACGTGCGGCAGAAGATCCCCAGCGAAGTCACGACGGTTCACCGTTTGCTGGGCAGCCGTCCGAGCACACGGCATTTTCGTCATCACGCGGGCAACCCGTTGCCGCTGGACGTGCTGGTGGTGGATGAAGCCTCAATGATTGACCTGGAAATGATGGCCAACCTGCTCGAGGCGTTGCCGCCCCATGCGCGGATGGTGTTGCTGGGGGACAAGGATCAACTGGCGTCGGTTGAGGCCGGCGCGGTGCTCGGCGATTTGTGCCGCGATGCGGAGGCGGGCATGTACAGCCCGCAGACCCAGGGGTGGCTGGAGTCGGTCAGCGGCGAGGATCTTTCCAGAAGCGGCTTGGAGCAAGGCGACGATCAGCATCACGCGTTGGCTCAGCAAGTGGTGATGCTGCGCCACTCCCGGCGCTTCGTCGCGGGCAGCGGCATCGGTCAGTTGGCCAAGCTGGTCAATCAGCAGCAGGACCAGGAAGCGCGCGCATTGCTCGCGGCTCGTCAGCATCCGGACCTGTTTTCCCTGGTGCTCAAGGGTGAGCAGGACCGCGCGCTGTCGCGACTGCTGCTCGACGGTCAAGGCGATGGCCCCCAAGGCTATCGCCATTACCTGGGCGTGATGCACGCGCAGCGGCCGCAAGACCTGACGCAGATCGAAGACCCGCGCTGCGTCGAGTGGGCGCGGCAGGTGCTGAACGCGTTCGATGAGTTCCAGCTGCTGTGTGCCGTGCGTAAAGGGCCGTGGGGTGTGGAAGGGCTGAATCGCCGGATCACGGAAACGCTGTTCAGCGCAGGGCTGATCGAGAGTGATCATCAGTGGTACGAGGGGCGCCCGGTGCTGATGACGCGCAACGACTACGGGCTGGGTTTGATGAACGGCGACATCGGCATTGCCCTGCGCCTGCCCGAGGGGCCGGTCGAGGAGAACCGTCAGGCGCTGCGCGTCGCATTCCCCCGTAACGACGGCAGCGGCGGGGTGCGTTTCGTGCTGCCGAGCCGGCTCAATGACGTGGAAACGGTGTACGCGATGACGGTGCACAAGTCCCAGGGTTCGGAGTTCGCACACACGGCGCTGATTCTGCCGGAGGCGCTGAACCCGGTGCTGACCAAGGAGCTGATCTACACCGGCATCACCCGGGCCAAGCACTGGTTCAGCCTGATCGAGCCGCGTCAGGGCGTGTTTGAAGAAGCGCTGCGGCGCAAGGTCAAGCGCCTGAGCGGGTTGATGTTGGGGCTGTGAGGCTCACGCCTCTTTGAGCGCAGGCGTCTGCTGCGTAACGGCGTGATCCAGTCCCATGAACGTGCGCACGCGCGCGCCGCACTGGTCGGCAAGAATCGTCTGCGGCGCGGCGTCGACTTGCACGATGCCGTTTTCCATGAAGATCACCCGGTCGGAAATCGACAGGGCGAAGTCCATCTCGTGGGTCACGATAAGCATCGTCATGCCTTCTTTCGCCAGCTCGGCGATGACCTTCAGCACGTCGCCCACCAGCTCCGGGTCCAGCGCAGAAGTGGGCTCGTCGAACAGCATGATCTGCGGGTCCATTGCCAGCGCTCGGGCAATCGCCACTCGCTGTTGCTGACCGCCGGATAACTGATGCGGGTATTTGTGCGCGTGGGCCAGCAGCCCGACCTTGTCGAGCAAGGCGTAGGCACGGTGTTGGCTGACTTCCCGGTCGCGACCGTGATAGCGCGGCGCCAAAGTCACGTTGTCGAGAAGGGTGCGGTGGGGGAACAGGTTGAAGTTCTGAAACACCATGCCGATGCGCTGCACGCCGCGGCGGATCTGCGGCGCGTTGGGGTTGTCGCCGGCGTGAATGTAGCCCTCGCCAAACAGGATGATCTCGCCCTTGTCGATGGTCTCCAGGCTGTTGACCGTGCGAATCAGCGAGGTCTTGCCCGAGCCCGATGGGCCAATGATGGAAATGACCTGACCTGCGTCCACCGCCAGATTGATGCCCTTGAGCACTTCATGCTGCCCGTAGCTTTTGTGGATGTTGACCAGTCGCAGCGCCGGCGCCGAGCCCGGTCCTGTTGTCGGCTGGCGTACTACCGCGGGCTGCGCGACCAGGCTGGCGCGCAGGTGAGTCAGGGCGGTGTCGTCGAGGGTCTGCGGCTTGCGATTGCTCAGCTCAAGGTGCTGCTCCAGCCAGTGAAACAGCCAGCCGAATACCGTCACGATCATCACGTAATACACCGCGACGGCCGACAGCGTTTCCATCACCAGAAAGTTTTGCGCGTACAGGCGTTGGCCCACGGTCAGCAGTTCGGTGAGGGAAATCACTGACACCAGCGAGGTCAGTTTCACCACGGTGATGTATTCATTCACCAGCGTTGGCAGGGAGATACGGAACGCCTGCGGGATGACGATCAGACGCTGCAGGCCGATCAGGCCGACACCCAGCGCGCGGCCGGCCTCTTTCTGGCCCTTGGCGACGGAGATCAGGCCGCCGCGGTGAATCTCCGCCATGTACGCCGCTTCCGTAACCACCAGCGCGAGAAGGCCGGAATAGAAGGGATTGGAAAGTACGTCACGGGTGACCGGAAACATCTGCGGCAGGTTATAGGTAAACACCACCAGCACCAGCAGCGGAACACTGCGGAAGAACCAGATATAAATCGACGCTGGAACGCTGATCCAGCGCGCGGTCGACAGCTTGGCCGAGGCCAGCAGGAAACCCAGCAGCATGCCGATGAACCAGCCCAGCGCGCTGAGTTCGATCACGGTGATGCAGGAATCCCAGAAGTCAGCGACCGAGAACAGCGAAAAAAAGTAGGACCATTCAAATTGCATACATACCTCAGCAGGGCGGGGGCCCGGCGGGATTCTCTTATCGGACGCGCTAACCCTGTAGGCGTGAGCTTGCTCGCGATGACTTCGGTACAGCCGACACACCTTCATCGTCTGTCACGGCCAATCGCGAGCAAGCTCACTCCTACACTGGGTTAAGCATCAAACCGTCAGTTGGCGGGCGCTTCCAGGTTGTATTTCTTCAACAGCGCAGCGTATTCGCCGGACTTTTTGGTCTCGTCGAAGGCCTTGAGCAACGCCTGATAAAGCTCGTCATTGCCCTTCTTCACGTAGATGCCAAGCGTCTGCTGATAAATGGAATGCTCGGTGCTGACCACCACGCGGCCCTTGGTGCGTTGGGCGATCATCCCGGCGGCGCCGTCGATTTCCACTTGCGCCTGTACGTTGCCCGACAGCAGCGCCTGGGTGACTTCCGGCGCGGACGGGAATTCGCTGACGGCGACCGGGCCTTTGCCCTTCGGCACGCAGTATTCGGCGGACAGCTTGTTGAACTGGGTGACCCACGTGGTGCCTTTTTCCAGGCCGATTTTCAGCCCGCACAGGTCTTCCGGCACCTTGGGTTTGAGCGGACTGTCCTTGAGCACCATGATCGCCGCGCCGGTCACGGCGTAGGGAATGGTCTGGGCCTGGGTCTGGCGCTCCGGTGTGATGTACATGCCCGAAATGATCGCGTCGTAGTGCCCGGCATTAAGGCTAAGGATCAGGCTGGAGAACTTGGTGTCGACAAACTCCGCTTTGAGGTCCATGTGCTTGGCGAGCAGGCGCGACAGGTCAGGGTCGGCACCGACGACGTTCTTCTTCTCGTCATAGGACTCGAACGGCGGGTAGGTGATCTCCATACCGACCTTGAACTGCCCGGGCGTCACCGTGGTGGCAGCCTGCGCGGCGGTTGCAGCAACGAGGGATGCGCCGAGCACGGCAGAGGTAAGCACGGTCAAGCTGACAGCAGTGTTCAAAGTGTTGCGCATCGTCGGCGACTCCACGTCAGAAAGGTAGGGCTGGGTGTGTTGAGTATTCGGGTGGAACAGGGGGACGCATCGCATCACGATGGGTCCTGTGTCTGGTTCTTCAAATGGCCGAAGCTCGATGGCTTGCGCGCCTTTTCGTACAGCTTGAGTTCGCCGTTCTCGACCTTGCGCCGCAGGTATTGGTAGGTCTGCAACGCCTGACCGAACATGTGCTCGCCGATGGTGATTTCTTCGTAGTCGGCCGTGCCCTTGTCGAACTGCGGAAGGGGTTTGATCTGGGTGTGGAAGTCGCAGGCGAAGAACAGCGGAAACGAATAGCGCTCCTCGCTGACCGTGCGGACCCGATGAGCCGTAGCAACGAACGTACCAGCGGTCATGACCTCCAGCATGTCGCCGATGTTGACCACAAACGCGCCCTCCACCGGGGGGGCGTCGATCCACTCCCCAAGGTCGTTCATCACTTCCAGCCCGGGCTTGTCGGCCAGCAGCATGGTGAAGCACTCGTAATCGGTGTGCGCACCAATTCCGGGCGCGTCCTGAGCGGCGCTGTCGAACGGATAATGAATCAAACGCAGCTTGGAGGGCGGGCGGGTCACCATCGCTTCGAAGTAGCCTTCCTCCAGGCCCAGCGCCAGCGCAAAGCCATCGAACAGGCGGCGGCCCAAGGTAAATACCGCCGCGTAATACGCTTCTACCGCAGGGCGAAAACCGGGCAGGTCCGGCCATTCGTTGGCGCCGATTAGTGGGGTTTTGGCGATCACCAGCGGGTCGTCATCGCCCACTTCGAAACCGATATCGAACGCTTCCTTGTGGTCCGGCTTGCCCTTGGCATAAACCTCTTCGCCCTCGGGCACGAAGCCTTTGTGACTGCGCGAGGTGCCGATGTAATGCTGCATCTTGTATTCAAGGGATTGGGCGAACAGGTCCTTGGCGGCCTGGCGCAGGCCGTCGATCAACGGCGGCGCAATGCCGTGATTCCTGACGTACAGAAAGCCCACTTCGCGCGCCGCCTTGCCCAGTTGGTCGGCGACGGCCTGACGCCGGGCAATGTCGGGGCTGAACAGCCCGGCGATATCGACCACCGGGATGTTGCTGAAGTTGGCGACCTTCGGTGCTGCCGCGTGCGACGGATCTGGCATGACGAAACGCTCCTTATCGGCTTGTTGTGTGGGTGAAGCGCTGGAAATGTTCGCGTTCGGTCTGGCCCATCCACACGTTCAGCGACCAGAGATCGGCCACCGGCACATTGGTGAAGGGCAGGTGATGCAAATAGCCGTCGGCGCCGAATTCAGGCGTCATCGTGCTGACCTGGTAACCGCGGGCCTGCTGGGATTTCCACACGGCTTCCCAGTGCTGCTGATGGAAAGCCAGCTCGCGGGCGTACTCGGGGGCAGCGGGATGCGGGACTTGCGGACCCTGGTCGTAACCGACCCGAGCCTGAATGTGATGAACGCGCTCGACGAACGCGCTGAGGTCGTCTTCCGGGTCGTCGAGCAAACGCTCGCAAGTGACGATCCAGTGGCTGATGTCGCTGGTAAAGCGAAGATCCGGCAGCTGACGGATCAGCTCAAGGGTGAGCCACGGATTGAACAGCGCGCGTGCGCGGTGGGTTTCGAACGCCACTGCCTGACCATGCTTGCGCGCCACCTCCAGCGCCTGACCGAAGAAGTCCACCTGCTGCGGCAATTGCCAGCGGTCGTTGCCGGCCAGCATGTTGACGAAACGCGGCGCCAGTTCGGTTGACCAGGCGAGCTTCTGTTCCAGATCGGTGAGGTGCTCTGCGATGGTTGCTGATTGTTCCGGAAGGACGTCGTAGGCGGTGAACACCGTGGCGATGTAAGGCACGTGATTGGCGCGCAGGAAGGCGCCGAATTCCGCGCGCTCGACAGGCGTCAGTGGCAGGCGTGCTTCCATGCCGTCGAACCCGGCTTCCAGCAACTCGTCCAGCGCCTGGGCCTTGCTGGCGCGGTAGCCCCAGAGCGTGCGGAAGATTTCCAGTTTCATCGAGCGTCCTCAAAGATTGCGTCGTGCGGCTGACGTGTGACCCGAGACAGGGCTCCGCCACGGCACAGGCCAAGACGGGGTACAGCGGCAGTCACATCAGAAAAGGCAATCTTCGGGCCGGGTCTCTAATGGACGGGCTCCTTTATTGGGGCGATCTTAGATTTGGCTGAGGAACGGGAAGAATAGGAAAGCTCAAATGCATAGTTCAGAGATTTCTGAACTATGGCGGTGAGGGGCTTTTTGAATGGAAATCCCGGCCAAACGACGAACTTGTGGGAGCGAGCTTGCTCGCGAATAGGCCGGTACAGCCTCAATACATTCATGGGTAGAAACATTGCATTCGTGAGCAAGCTCACTCCCACAGGATCGCGTTTCATCCGCAGGCAAGTTGGGCGCTACCCCTACCTGCAGCCGACTTTTCGTTCAGTCCACAAACGTCATCCGCCCGGTCTTGCCTAACAGAAACCCCTGATTGCGCTCGGTAGCCTCACGGATGTAATCCCACAGCAACGTAATCCGCTTGAGCTTCCTCAAGTCCTCCCGGCAATACATCCAGAACTGCCGCGTGATATCCACCTCGCTCTCCAGCACGGGCAGCAGTCGAGCATCTTGCGCCGCGAGAAAGCACGGCAGGATCGCCAGCGCTCGTCCCTGTAGCGCGGCGACGTATTGGGCGATGACGCTGGTGCTGCGCAGGGTGGCGTGGGCGCCGGGGAGCAGGTTGCTGAGGTAGAGCAATTCCGAACTGAAGGCCAGGTCGTCGACGTAGCTGATAAACGGATGGTCGGCGAGGTCTTCGGTCTTGTGGATCGGCGCGTGATTGTCGAGATACGCCTGAGTGGCGTAGAGCCTCAGGCTGTAGTCGCACAGCTTGCAGCACACGTAAGGCCCGTGCTCCGGACGCTCCAGCGCGATGACGATATCGGCCTCGCGCTTGGACAGGCTGATGAAGTGCGGCAGCGGCAGGATGTCGACAGAGATGGCCGGGTACGTGTCGGTGAAGTGACTGAGTTGCGGGGTGATGAAGAAGCTGCCGAAGCCTTCGGTACAGCCCATGCGCACGCGCCCCGACAGCGCGACGCCGGAGCCGGAAACCTGCTCGCAGGCGATGTGCAGCGTGCTTTCGATGGACTCCGCCGCGCCCAGCAATCGCTGGCCTTCAGCGGTGAGGATGAAGCCGTTGTTGCGGGATTTCTCGAACAGCAACGTGCCCAGTGAAGTCTCCAGAGAGCTGATCCGTCGCGACACCGTGGTGTAGTCCACCGCGAGGCGCTTGGCCGCAGAACTGGCCTTGCGCGTGCGCGCCACTTCGAGAAAAAACTTCAGGTCATCCCAGTTCAGCGCGCTCAGGGATGTGATGTTTTTTTGCATGTTGAACCTGCTTTTATGTGCGTTCTTATTAGAAGTTTGCACATCTATACTCCGAAGCGCGGCCGGATCCAACCTGCCCGTCAACGCTTGTTGCAGCAGCTGAAACCAACGAGGTAACGCCCCGGTAAATCGCCCCAACCCACATGCCATAACACCCTGCACAACAATAAATAAGCGGAGGAGTTTATGAAGAACGCTATTACGGCGGACGCTGGCGCACTCGATGCCAGCCCCGTGAAAAATGCCCGATCCTACCGGCTTGCCGGCGCGGCGAGCATGGCCGGCACGACCATCGAGTGGTACGACTTTTTCCTCTACGGCACGGCTGCCGCACTGATCTTCAACAAGATTTTCTTCCCTGCACTGGACCCGATCATCGGTGTGCTGGCGGCGTTCGCCACCTACGCCGTGGGCTTTCTCGGTCGGCCACTGGGCGGCATCGTGTTCGGCCATTTCGGTGACAAGATTGGACGCAAGTCCATGCTCCTGTTCACGCTGATGCTGATGGGCATTCCGACCATCATCATCGGCCTGATCCCGACCTACGAGCAGATCGGCTATTGGGCCGCAGTGTTGCTCGTCGCGATGCGTTTCTTGCAGGGCATGGCGGTCGGCGGCGAGTGGGGCGGGGCGGTGCTGATGGCCGTCGAACATGCGCCCGAGGGCCGCAAGGGTTTCTACGGCAGCCTGCCGCAAACCGGCGTTGGCGCAGGGCTGGTACTGGCGTCGCTGGCCATGGGCATGGTCGCCAAACTGCCAGAGGCCGACATGCTCAGTTGGGGCTGGCGCATTCCGTTTCTGGCCAGCGTCGTGCTGCTGGGCGTGGGGTGGTTGATTCGCCTGAAAGTCCCGGAATCGCCCGATTTCGAGAAGCTCAAGAAAGACAACATCGCCGTCAAGGTGCCGCTGTTCAAAGTGTTCCGCGAACACCCGAAAGAAACCCTGACCATCATCGGCGCGCGTACGGCCGAGAACGCCTGGTTTTACATGTCGGTGACCTTCGCACTGGCGTACGCCGCCAACCAGTTGCTCATCCCCCGCGCTGAAGTGCTGAGCGCGATCACTGCTGGCGCTGCGCTGTCCCTAGTGACCATGCCGCTGTGTGGGCACCTGTCCGACAAGGTCGGTCAGAAGCGTCTGTATTTCGCCGGGCTTCTGCTGCTCTGCGCCTTCGTTTATCCGTTCTTCGCCATGCTTGGCACCCGCGAACCGCAGATGGTGTGGTGGGCGATGGTGCTGGCGGTGGGCGTGGTCTTCCCGATCCTGTATGCGCCGGAATCCCTGCTATTTGCACGTCAATTTCCGGCGGAAATTCGCTACAGCGGCATCTCCGTCTCGGTGCAGTTGGCGGGCGTCCTGGGCGGCGGATTTGCGCCAATGATCGCCACGCAGTTGCTGGCCATGGGCGGCGGCAGTCCGCACTACGTGATCGTTTATCTGATCGGCATGGCGCTGGTGGCATTGGTCTGTACCGCGCTGATGAAGCGTGATCCCCCTCGCCATCGCGCTGCCTGAAATCGACTTTTTAAGCGCACCCACGCTGGCGCGCTGCCTTGAATGGAGCACTGGAAATGAACGTGTCACTGAACAAAAACAACACCACCGTGGCCCGCGTGAAGCTGCTGATCGGCGGTGAATGGGTTGAGTCGCAAACCACCGAATGGCTCGACGTGGTCAACCCCGCCACCCAGGAAGTGCTGGCCCACGTGCCGTTCGCAACAGCCACTGAGGTCGATGCCGCTGTCGCCGCCGCGCAAAAGGCATTCACCACCTGGCGGCACACGCCGATTGGCGCCCGCATGCGCATCATGCTCAAGTTGCAGGCGCTGATTCGCGAACATTCCAAGCGCATCGCCGTCGTGCTCAGCGCCGAACAGGGCAAGACGATTGCGGACGCCGAGGGCGATATCTTCCGCGGTCTGGAAGTGGTCGAGCACGCGTGCTCCATCGGCACGCTGCAGATGGGCGAATTCGCTGAAAACGTAGCCGGTGGCGTGGACACCTACACGCTGCGTCAACCCATCGGCGTCTGCGCAGGGATCACGCCGTTCAACTTCCCGGCGATGATTCCGCTGTGGATGTTCCCGATGGCCATCGCCTGCGGCAACACCTTCGTGCTCAAGCCGTCCGAGCAGGACCCGATGTCAACGATGCTGCTGGTGGAACTGGCGGTCGAGGCGGGTGTGCCGGCGGGCGTGCTCAATGTCGTGCACGGCGGCAAAGAAGTGGTCGACGGGATCTGCACCCACAAAGACATCAAGGCGGTGTCCTTCGTCGGTTCGACGGCGGTGGGCACTCACGTTTACGACCTGGCGGGCAAACACGGCAAGCGCGTGCAGTCGATGATGGGCGCCAAGAACCATGCCGTTGTGCTGCCGGATGCCAATCGCGAGCAGACCCTCAACGCACTGGTCGGCGCCGGTTTCGGTGCGGCGGGTCAGCGCTGCATGGCGACGTCGGCGGTGGTGATGGTCGGCGCGTCGAAGCAGTGGATTCCCGATCTGAAGGCGCTGGCGCAGAAGCTCAAGGTGAACGCGGGAAGCGAGGCGGGCACCGATGTCGGGCCGGTGATTTCCAGGCGCGCGAAACAGCGGATTCTCGATCTGATCGAAAGCGGCGTTCAGGAAGGTGCCACGCTTGAACTGGACGGGCGCGACATCACGGTGGCGGGCTACGAGGAAGGCAATTTCGTCGGGCCGACGCTGTTTACCGGCGTGACCACCGAGATGCAGATCTACACTCAGGAAATCTTCGGGCCAGTGCTTGTGGTGCTCGAAGTGGACACGCTGGATCAGGCCATTGCGCTGGTCAACGCCAACCCGTTCGGCAACGGCGTCGGGCTGTTCACCCAGAGCGGTGCGGCAGCACGCAAATTCCAGAGTGAAATCGACGTAGGTCAGGTCGGCATCAACATTCCGATTCCTGTGCCGGTGCCGTTCTTCAGCTTCACCGGTTCGCGCGGTTCGAAGCTGGGGGATCTGGGGCCATACGGCAAGCAGGTGGTGCAGTTCTACACTCAGACCAAGACCGTCACCAGCCGCTGGTTCGATGACGACAGCGTGAATGACGGGGTGAATACGACGATCAATTTGCGTTGAGTGCGACGCGCTTTAAGCGGGCCTTCGCCTGGTCGCGATCGCGTTGCGTCATTCAGCGCTGTGCCATCTGAACGATCGCTTCGCGAGCAAGCTCGCTCCCACAAGGGGCCTGCGTCACCTGTGGACCTGGAACTGAACAAGGAGAACAACAAATGAAAATCGCCTTCATCGGCCTGGGCAACATGGGTGCGCCGATGGCGCGGAATCTGATCCGTGCCGGGCATCAGCTGCATTTGTTCGACGTCAACCAACAGGTTCTGGCCGAGCTGGCCGAATTGGGTAGCCGGATCAGTGAGTCACCCAAACATGCTGCTCAGGGCGCCGACCTGGTCATCACCATGCTCCCGGCGGCCGCTCATGTCCGCGCGGTTTATCTGAATGACGACGGCGTGTTGGCTGGCATCAGCGCAGGGGTGCCGGCGGTGGACTGCAGCACCATCGATCCGCAGACCATCCGCGATGTGGCTGCGGTAGCGGCGAAACAGGGTGTAGTCGTTGGCGATGCGCCGGTTTCCGGCGGCACGGGCGGGGCGCAGGCCGGAACGCTGACGTTCATGGTCGGCGCGAGCCTTGAGCACTTCACGGTGCTCAAGCCGATCCTGGCGCAGATGGGACGCAACATCGTCCATTGCGGCGATGTCGGCACCGGTCAGATCGCGAAGATCTGCAACAACATGCTGTTGGGCATTTCCATGATCGGCGTGGCAGAAGCCATGGCGCTGGGCAATAGCCTGGGCATCGACACCGGCGTGCTGGCGACCATCATCAACAGCTCGACCGGGCGCTGCTGGAGCTCGGAAATGTACAACCCGTGGCCCGGCGTCGTGGAAACCGCCCCGGCGTCGCGGGGCTACACCGGAGGGTTTGGCGCAGAGCTGATGCTCAAGGACCTGGGCCTGGCAACCGAGGCTGCCAAAGCCGCACGCCAACCGGTGCTCATGGGCGCACTGGCACAGCAGCTGTATCAGGCGATGAGCCTGCGCGGCGATGGTGGCAAGGACTTCTCGGCGGTGGTTGAGGGATACATCAAGAAGGAAAAATGATGGTGCATGGCCCGGCCTCTTCCCGGCTAAAGCCGGTCCCACAATAGGCACGCGGTCAGTCAGTGGGACCGGCTTCAGCCGGGAAGAGGCCAGCACCGACACCGCAATTTCGCGGCGTGACATCCGACGCCCTCCCGGCTAAAGCCGGTCCCACAATAGGCACGCGGTCAGTCAGTGGGACCGGCTTCAGCCGGGAGGAGGTCAGCACAAACACTGTCATTTCGCGGCGTGACATCCGACGCCTTCCCGGCTAAAGCCGGTGCCACAGAGTGCACGCGGTCAGTCAGTGGGACCGGCTGCGCGCAGTTAACCCCGCGGGCCGTTGTAATCTTTGGCCCACTGCTCTTGCGCTACCAATTGCTGTTTGAACCGCGCGATTTGCTCGGCCACTCGCACCGGTGACGTCCCGCCCCACCCACTGCGCGCCGCCAGTGCAGCTTCCAGGGTCAGGCTTTCCAGCACCTCCGGCGTCAGGCGCGGGTCCGTTTCTGCGAGCATCTTTGGCGTCAGCTCCGGCAGCCCGATGTCCTGCGTCTCGCACAGCTGAACCAGTTGCCCGGTGATCTCGTGGGCTTCCTTGAACGGCACGCCGCGAACGGCCAGCCAGTCCGCAATCTCCGTCGCCAAGGTAAAACCCAATGGCGCCTGACGCAGCAATTCGTCCTTGCGCACCGTCATCGTCCGGACCATACCGGCGAAAGCGGGCAGCACCAGATTCAGCGTGTCCAGCGCGTCGAAGATCGCGTGTTTGTCTTCGCTCAAGTCGCGGTTGTACGACAGCGGCTGCGCCTTGAGCACCGACAGAATCGCTGTCAACGAACCGATCAAACGGCCGGATTTGCCCCGCGCCAATTCGGCGATGTCCGGGTTCTTCTTCTGCGGCATGATCGAGCTGCCCGTGGCGTAGGCATCGTCCAGCTCGACCCAGCGAAACTGCCGCGACGTCCAGATGCAGAACTCCTCGGCCATGCGCGAAATATTGATCCCCAGCATGCTCGCGCAGAACAGAAACTCGGCCACGTGATCGCGGCTGGCGACGGCGTCGATGGAGTTCTCACACGGCCCGGCGTAGCCCATTTCCGCCGCCGAACGTTGCGGGTCGCGGGCGATGGCGGAACCGGCCATGGCGGCGGCGCCGAGGGGCGACAGATTGAAGCGCTGATCCCAATCCTGCAGGCGCTGGATATCACGATGAATTGCCTGGGCGTGGGCCATCAAGTGATGACCGAACACGATCGGCTGCGCTTGCTGCAAGTGGGTGAAGCCCGGCGCGATGGTCTCGATATGCGCTTCGGCCTGGCCGACCAACGCCTGCTGCAAATCCAGAATCGACAGGGTCAGCACGCGAATGCGGTCACGCAAAAACAGCCGCATGTCATTGGCCGTCTGATCGTTGCGCGAGCGCCCGGCGCGAAGCTTGCCGCCCAGTGCGCCGAGGCGCTCGGTGAGCAGGCGCTCGATGAACGTGTGCACGTCCTCGTCGGCGGGAATCGGCTGAATCGTGCCGGCTGCGAAGTCCTCGTCGATCGATTCCAGCGCGTCGATGATGCGGCGAGTTTCATCGGCGTCCAGCAAACCGGCGCGCTCAAGCTCGTGGGCGTGGGCCTTGGAGCCTGCCACGTCATAAGGCGTCATGCGGAAATAGACGGCGGGCGAGCGTGAAAGGTTGGCCATCGCTTCGGCTGGCGCTGATTTGAAGCGCGCGCCCCACAGACGCTCAGTGGCATCGGACATATGCATTCCCCCTTAAACACGTGATGGCTGGCGAGCCAGGCGTCGGCGACGTCAGAGAATCCTAGGAAAAACCGGCTGCTGGTGAAACGTTACAAATGGCAAGTCGGGTTGGCAGAAATGGAAAGCTGCCAGGTTCGGCCTGCTGAGCAGAAGCGTGGTGCCGACTAGTTTTCTGTTACCCCAAGTGCCGGAATGTGGTGAAGTGGCGCCGATTGCACAACCCGATGTTCCCCTCGTCGACCTATCGCAGGATGCGCCCATGACTGATTTTCTATCGCTCTATCAGAACCTTGGTTGGACCCTGTCAGTGCTGGTGCTGCTGACGTTTCTGCTGGCGGGAACGGTCAAGGGCGTGATCGGCATGGGGCTGCCGACGGTTGCGATGGGCCTGCTGGGGGTGATGATGCTGCCCAGCCAGGCGGCGGCGTTGCTGCTGATCCCCTCGACACTCACCAACCTTTGGCAGCTGGCAACCGGCGGGCATCTGCGCGGATTGTGCGTGCGGTTGTGGCCGTTGCTGCTGACGATCGTCATCGGCACGCTGCTCGGCTCATACGCGTTGGGCCTCGGCAACGGGCACGGCATGGCGCGGGCGCTGGGCGGCGCGCTGTTTGTCTACGCGTTGTGCGGCTTGTTTCTGCCGACGCTCAAAGTGCCGTCCGCTGCCGAGGGCTGGCTCGGGCCGTTGTGCGGCTTCATCACCGGCCTGGTCACCTCGGCCACCGGCGTCTTCGTGATTCCGGCGGTGCCCTACATTCAGGGCCTTGGGCTGGATCGCAATGAACTGGTGCAGGCGCTGGGGCTGTCCTTCACCGTCTCGACCCTGGCACTGGGTGCTGGTCTGTTCTGGAACGGCGCGGTGGGAAGCGCTGAAATGGGTGCCTCATTGCTGGCGCTGGTTCCAGCGTTGCTGGGGATGATGTTCGGTCAGTGGCTGCGTCAACGGATCAGCGCGCTGGTGTTCAAGCGGATGTTCTTCATCGGCATGGCGCTGCTGGGCGTGCACCTGATGATTGCTGGCTGATTACGCGACGTCCCGCTCGGATTCACGCTGCTGTTCAGTCAACATAAATTCATCAATAGATGCCTCACTCGTGATTCATGCGCAAATGTATTTTGCCCCTCTGCGGCTTATTCCCGCCTCGTCTGGCAGATATTCTGCCGTCCATTCCAATTGAAGACCCTCAATCCGGCACCGCTAAACAGCGGGCTGCATTGACGGCGGACGAGGCTTGATATGAAAAAAGTACTGTTTCTGAACGGCGGCAAACAATTCGCGCATTCCGATGGCCGCTACAACACCACCCTGCATGAAGCCGGCATGGCGTATCTGGACCGCGCCGGGTTTGACGTGCAGCAGACCTTCATCGACGGTGGCTACGACGTGGCCGAGGAAGTGCAGAAGTTTCTCTGGGCTGACGTGATCATCTGGCAGATGCCGGGTTGGTGGATGGGCGCGCCGTGGACGGTTAAAAAGTATATCGATGAAGTGTTCACCGAAGGTCATGGCAGCCTGTACGCCAACGACGGTCGCACCCGTTCCGATGCGTCCCGGCGGTACGGCAGCGGCGGTTTGCTGCACGGCAAGCAATACATGATTTCGGCCACCTGGAACGCGCCGCAGCAAGCGTTCGACGACCCCGCAGACTTCTTCGAAGCCAAGGGCGTGGATGCCGTGTACTTCCCGTTCCATAAGGCCAACCAGTTCCTGGGCATGACTGGCCTGCCGACCTTCCTGGCAGTGGACGTGATGAAGATGCCGAATGTCGACGCGGACGTGAAGCGGTATGAGGCGCATCTGGCCTCGGTGTTCGGGATCTGAGACGCGAGAAGCGAGCTCCAAGCTTCAAGCGGCAAGCTTCAAGCTCACGGCTCACTTACGGCTTGCAGCTTGCAGCTTGCAGCTTGCAGCTTGCAGCTTGCAGCTTGCAGCTTGCAGCTTGCAGCTTGCAGCTTGCAGCTTATAGCTTGCTCCCAAGCGCGCTAATATCCAGTCTCTTGTGAGCGGGAGACAACAGTGAAAGCCAGGTCGGATGAGTTGCAGGTGTTTGTCACGGTGATCGAGAGCGGTTCGATTTCCGCCGCTGCCGAGCAGGTCGGGCAGACGCCGTCGGCGATCAGCCGCACGCTGTCGCGACTGGAAGGCAAGCTGGGCACGACGTTGATCAACCGCACCACGCGGCGCATGGACCTGACCGAGGAGGGCAAGTATTTCCTTGAGCGGGCCAGGCAGATTCTGGATCAGATGGAAGAGCTGGAAGAGCGCATGTCGGTGCGCCAGCAGACACCCTCCGGCCGTTTGCGGATCAATGCGGCGTCGCCTTTCATGCTGCATTCCATCGTCCCGTACGTCGCGGAGTTTCGCGCGCGGTACCCGGACATCCAGCTGGAGCTGAACAGCAATGACCTGATCATTGATCTGCTGGAGCAGAGCACCGACGTGGCGATCCGCATAGGCGTGCTGGCCGATTCCACCCTGCACGCACGGCCACTCGGCAGCAGCCCGCTGAACATCCTCGCCAGCCCGGAATACCTCGAAAAACACGGCACGCCGAAAACCGTGGCCGCGCTGAGCGGGCATTCGCTTCTCGGCTTCACCCAGACCGAAACCCTCAATCACTGGCCGTTGCGCCACGCCGACGGGGATCGGCTGTTCATTCAGCCGACGGTCTCTGCTTCCAGTGGCGAGACGTTGCGCCAGTTGGCGTTGGCGGGTGAGGGCATTGTCTGCCTTTCCCATTTCATGACCCACAAAGACATCCGCCAGGGCCGCCTCAACGTCATCCTGCCGCAAGCCAACAGTGGCTATCGCCAGCCGATCCACGCGGTCTACTACCGCAACTCGCAACTGGCGTTGCGGATTCAGTGCTTTCTGGATTTCATTCAGGAGAAGCTGGCGGTGTACGCCGCCTGACGCGTTACGCGTCGCCAACCCCGCTGAACTCCGCCCGCAACATCTCCACAAACGCCTCACGCGCCGGGTGATGCTTGGCGCCTTCGTGCCAATAAAACAGGTTGTCGATGGAGGTCAGTTCAGGGAATTCATAACCGACCCAGCCCGAGCCTTTTCGGTACTGCTCGTAAACCCCTTTGGGCACCAGCGCCACGCCCGCCCCGGCGCTGACGCAACCGACGATGGTGCCGTAATTGGCGATGCTGACGATAGGCTGGGTCTGGCCGTCGTGCTGCAGCCAGCGCTCCAGCGCTGCGCGGTATGGGCAGCCTTCGGGCCACATGAAAATCGATTTGCCCTGCAGATCAGCGGCACTGGAGATCGGCCCCAACGACTCTGCCGCAATCAGCACCAGATCTTCCCGGTACATTGACGTGCGCCTGAGCCGTGGGCGTTTGACGTCGATGGCGACGATCGCGCCATCGAGCTTTTGGTTGAGCGTCGCGTCGAGCAGCTGCGTGCCGGTGCCCGTCGTCAGCTCCAGTGACACCTGCGGATAACGCGCGTGAAAGCGCGCCAGCAGTCGCGGCAGCCGCGCCGTGGCCGAGGATTCGATGGCGCCGATTCGCAACGGCCCGGATGGCGCCGCATCCGGATGCACCGCGCGTTTGGCTTCGTCGGCGAGGCTGAGCATTTTGCCGGCGTAGGTCAGGAAGATTTCCCCCGCTGGGCTGATGCGCAAACCACGGCCCTGGCGGTAGAACAGCTCGGTGCCCAGCTCCGCCTCCAGCGCCTTGATCCGTGCGGTGATGTTCGATGGCACGCAATGCAACACCTCCGCAGCGCGGGCAATGCTGCCGGTGTCGACAACGGTCTTGAACATGCGAATCTGGGCCAGTTCCATTCATCACCAAAAGTGAGGGGTTGATTCATTATTGTTCGGTTGTGGTGAGCATAAGTTGTTTCGATACTCGCAGCCATGGGCAGGCGTCGGGCTTGTCGGCGGGAGTATCGAGATGCGCAGGGTGGCTGAGCCGGTTGTTGATTCGGATATCGCGGTTAATGGTGCGGTGCCTTGGCAAGGGCTGAAAATCGCCTTTGCCACGTTCTTCGTGGTCGCCTGCTGGGGCTTCTCGCCGACCGGCATTCGTATCGGTTTGCAGGCCTATGAGCCCGGGCATCTGGCTCTGCTTCGTTTTCTGATCGCGTCGGTGTTCATGCTGCTAATCGCTTCATCGCAACGCATCACGTTGCCGCGCCTGAAGGACCTGCCGTTGCTCGCGGTGCTGGGTTTCTTCGCCGTTAGCCTGCATCACATCGCCCTCAACTTTGGCCAGGCCGGGGTGAGTGCCGGGGCGTCCAGCGTGCTGGTGCAGTCGACGCCCCTGTTCACCGCGCTGCTGGCGCATTTCGTGTTCAAGGAGCGAGTCAGCGCCTGGCGTTGGGGTTGTGTGGCGCTCGGCCTGGTGGGCGCCGCGATTGTTGTCACCGGAGATCGTGGCATCGGCCATATGGACGCGCGCGGGCTGCTGATTCTGGCGGCGGCGTTTTCCTGGAGCGTGTATTTCTCGCTGCAGAAGCGTCACAGCCACCGCTACGACGGCCTGACCATGGTCTGTTACACGGTCTGGGCCGGCACGGTGTTTCTGCTGGTTTACCTGCCGGGGCTGATCGGCGAGATCCTCAACGCGCCACTGCGGGTCAATGTGGCCGTGGGGGTATTGGGGCTGTTCCCGAGCGCACTGGCGTACCTGGCCTGGGCGTATGTTCTGAAGCACATGGACGTCAGTCGCGCATCGATGAGTTTGTACCTGACACCACCTATGGCCATCGCCATTGCCTCGGTGATGTTGGGCGAGTTGCCTTCGCAGCGAGTTATCGTAGGCTCCATTGTGGTGCTGGCGAGTGTCTTGGCGCTCAATCTGCGGCGGGAGAGGGCGGTGGTGTTTCCCGTCCGGGATGAGCCTGAACGTGCCCCGCTTTAGGGGCCTGGCTGTTTGCGTTTGTGGCAAGTTTCATCATTAATGTGCAGCCGGACCGTTAGTCTCTTCAGCCTCCAGACAGCCCATCAGTTTCAAGCTGTCGCATTTGTCATCAAGGAAGCCCCATGCGTGCAGTGACCTTCAAAACCCTTGCCCTGTCGGTGATCTTCGCCGCGAGTTCGCCAGTGTATGCCGTGGTACTGGAAGGCGGCGCCGTTGCGGCCCCGGACCAATACGGTGCTCAGGTCGCTGCGCAGATTCTGAAAAAGGGCGGGAACGCAGTCGACGCTGCGGTCGCCACGGCATTCACGCTGGCGGTCACCTACCCCGAAGCGGGCAACATCGGCGGCGGTGGCTTCATGACCCTGTTCATGAACGGCCGACCGTACTTTCTCGACTACCGTGAAGCCGCGCCAAAAGCGGCGACGCGCAACATGTACCTGGACGACAAGGGCGAAGTTATCCCGGGCATGAGCCTGGTGGGCGCACGCGCTTCAGGCGTTCCCGGCACGGTGATGGGGCTGTGGGAAGCCCATCAGAAATTCGGCAAGCTGCCGTGGGCCGAGCTGCTGACGCCGGCCATTGGTTACGCCAAAAATGGTTTCAAGGTCGCTGACAAGCAGTACATGTACGGTGCCGAAGCGATCAAGCAGCTCAACGGCAAGACCAATTTTGCCGATTACTTCGGCGACATGAAGACCGGCGAGACCTTCCGCCAACCGGAGCTGGCCAAGACCCTGGAGCGCATCGCCAACAAGGGTGCCAATGAGTTTTACCAAGGGCAGACGGCTGACCTGTTGGTGTCGCAGATGCAGCACGACAACGGCCTGATCACCAAAGAGGACCTGCAAGATTACAAGGCGATCTGGCGCAAGCCGCTGCACGTGAATTTCAACGGCAACACGCTCTACACCGCCCCGCTGCCCAGTTCCGGCGGCATCGCGCTGGCGCAACTGATTGGCATGAAGCAGCTGCTTGCTGATGACTTCAAAGACGTGCCGCTCAACTCGGCGCGCTACATCCACTTGTTGGCAGAAATTGAAAAGCGCGTGTTCGCCGATCGCGCCAACTACCTGGGTGATCCGGACTTTTCCGTGGCGCCGGTGAATCAGCTGACCGACAACGCCTATCTGGCCAAGCGCGCCCACGAGGTCAACCCGACGGCAATTTCGCCCACGGAGAACGTGAAGGCCGGGCTTGAGTCGCACCAGACCACGCATTTTTCCATCGTCGATGCCAAGGGCAACGCGGTCAGCAACACCTACACCCTGAACTGGGATTACGGCAGCGGCGTGGTGGTCAAGGGCGCAGGCTTTTTGATGAACGACGAGATGGATGATTTCAGCTCCAAGCCGGGCGTTGCCAATGCGTTCGGCGTGGTCGGCGGGGATGCCAACGCCATCCAGCCCGGCAAGCGCATGTTGTCTTCAATGAGCCCGAGTCTGGTCACCCGCGACGGCGCCGTGACACTGGTGCTGGGCACGCCGGGTGGCTCACGGATTTTCACCACGGTGTTTCAGGTGCTGAACAACATCTATGACTTCCACATGCCGCTGAAGGACGCCGTCGCGGCGCAGCGGGTTCATCACCAGTTGCTGCCGAAAGACACGATCTACACCGAGAAATTTGCACCGCTGGCAACCCCGGTGGCCGACGAGCTGACGGCCATGGGTTACACGCTGAAGGATCAGGGCTGGTCGATGGGCAATGTGCAGGCGATCAAGATCGACGGCACGAAGGTCGAAACCGCGTCCGATCCCCGTGGGCGGGGCGTGGGGATGGTGGTGAAGTAAGGGGGGTAACTGATCATTCCCACGCTCCGCGTGGGAATGCCCGAAGTGTCACAAAAACCATTGTGGGAGCGAGCTTGCTCGCGAATGCGTCAGTTCAGGCTACTCAAACTGTCTGTCATGCCGCTTTCGCGAGCAAGCTCGTTCCCACAAGCGTGGGAACGATCACAGGACGGTGATGAGCCTTAGTGATGCTCCCGCGTCGCGCGGAATTTCACGTCGGGCCAGCGCTCTTCCATCAAGGCCAGGTTGACCCGCGTCGGCGCGAGGTAGGTCAGGTGACCGCCGCCGTCCACGGCCAGGTTTTCCACGGCCTTGTTCTCGAATTCCTCGAGCTTCTTCTTGTCGCTGCAGTCGATCCAGCGGGCTGACCACACGGTGATCGGCTCGTAGGCGCATTCGACTTTGTATTCTTCCTTCAGGCGGCTGGCGACCACATCGAACTGCAGCACACCGACGGCGCCGAGGATGATGTCGTTGCTGCGCTGCGGGAAAAACACCTGCGTGGCGCCTTCCTCGGCCAACTGCTGCAGACCCTGACGCAGCTGTTTGGATTTCAGCGGATCCTTCAGGCGTACGCGACGGAACAGCTCAGGGGCAAAGTGCGGGATGCCGGTGAAGCCCAAGGCCTCGCCTTCGCTGAACGTATCGCCGATTTGAATCGTGCCATGGTTGTGCAGGCCGATGATGTCGCCAGCGTAGGCTTCTTCCAGTTGTTCGCGCTCGCTGGAGAAGAACGTCAGCGCGTCACCGATACGCACGTCCTTGCCGGTGCGCACATGGCGCATTTTCATGCCTTTATCGTACTTGCCCGAACAGATGCGCATGAACGCGATGCGGTCGCGGTGCTTGGGGTCCATGTTCGCCTGGATCTTGAACACGAAGCCGCTGAATTTCTCCTCGACCGGCTCCACCGTGCGCTCGTTGGCGACGCGGGCCAGGGGCTCCGGCGCCCAGTTCACCACCGCATCAAGTACGTGGTCGACACCGAAGTTGCCCAGCGCTGTACCGAAGAACACCGGCGTCAGCTGGCCGTCGAGGAATTCCTGCTGGTTGAATTCATGACAGGCGCCCTGAACCAGTTCCAGCTGATCGACAAAGCGATCGTACTCATCGCCCAGGTGGGCGCGCGCCTCGTCCGAGTCGAGCTTCTCGATGACTTTCACCTCGGTGCGCTCATGACCATGACCGGCGGTGTACACGATGATGTAGTCGTCGGCGAGGTGATAGACACCCTTGAAGTCGCGGTAGCAACCGATCGGCCAGGTGATGGGCGCGGCCTTGATCTTCAGGACCGCTTCGATCTCGTCGAGCAGCTCGATCGGGTCGCGAATGTCGCGGTCAAGCTTGTTGATGAAGCTCACGATCGGCGTGTCGCGCAGGCGGCAGACGTCCATCAGTGCGATGGTGCGGGGCTCAACCCCTTTACCGCCATCGAGCACCATCAGCGCCGAGTCGACAGCGGTCAACGTGCGGTAGGTGTCTTCGGAGAAGTCTTCGTGGCCCGGGGTGTCGAGCAGGTTGATCATGTGATCGCGATACGGGAATTGCATGACCGAGGTGGTGATGGAAATCCCGCGCTGCTTCTCCATTTCCATCCAGTCGGAGGTGGCGTGACGGTCGGATTTACGCGACTTCACCGTACCGGCGACGGAAATGGCCTTGCCCATCAGCAACAGCTTTTCAGTGATGGTGGTCTTACCCGCATCGGGGTGGGAAATGATGGCGAAAGTGCGGCGTTTCGCGACTTCGGCGGCCTGTCTGGTCATGGGAAATCGCCCGAGAGGTGATTCAAAAAAAGGGCGGCGATTATAGCCCAAACCAGAGCAATAACCGAACCGTTCAGTCGATAAGGGGTGGCCAGATACCATCGCACGTGGGAACCTTTGCGGTTAAGGAGACGTCCATTCCCTGGTATCGCTACACGCCAAGGGTTGCAAAATCAGCAAGTTAGCTTGACGAAGCTGCGCTCATGGCTTGTGTTTTCGCCGAGGTATCAACCTTTCCGGCGACCCACCCGCTGCTCTTCGCGAACGTTCGCGTGCTGCCTGAAGAGGCCAGTTCCACGCCAGACGTTCGCCGACTGAAATAAGGAGTCCGCCCGTGGCAAATCGCTATGGCAAGGGGCTGTTGGGAGGTGTGATTGTCATCGCACTCCTGGCCCTGCTGGTCCAATGGATCGGCATCAGTACCATCAGGCAATATCAGGATGACCTGCTGTTTTATCTGCAAGCCCACGTCTGGCTTGTGCTGGCTTCGATGCTGGCGGCACTGGTGGTCGGGATCCCGACCGGCATTGTCCTTAGCCGACCGAACATGGTTGGCCGCGCCGAACGCTTCATGCAGATCTTCAACATCGGTAACACCGTCCCTCCTCTCGCCGTGCTGGCCATCGCTCTGGGTATTCTGGGCATCGGCAGCGGTCCGGCGATCTTCGCTTTGTTCCTCGCTTCGTTGTTGCCCATCGTGCGCAACACCTATGAAGGCCTGAAAAACGTTCAGGGTTCCCTCAAAGAAGCCGCTCGCGGCATCGGCATGACACCGCGCCAGGTGCTGTGGCGCGTCGAGCTGCCCAATGCCGTGCCGATCATCATCGGCGGCGTGCGCGTGGCCTTGGCGATCAACGTCGGGACCGCGCCACTGGCGTTCCTCATTGGCGCGAACAGCCTGGGCAGCCTGATTTTCCCCGGCATCGCCCTGAACAATCAGCCGCAACTGGTGCTGGGCGCCGCGTGTACCGCGTTGCTCGCGCTGTTGCTCGATGGTGCCGTGACCCTGGCAAGCCGTCTCTGGCTGGAACGCGGCCTGGCTCGATAAGTCGAGCCCCGCTGAGAAAGGAATTGCTATGAAGAAGTTATGCACATTAATCATGGGCGTCGGGATGTTGCTGTCCGGTTTCGTCCAGGCCGCGGATGCACCGGCCGAAATGCCTGTGCTGCGCATCGGCGCGCGAGTGTTCACCGAACAGACCATGCTGGCCGAACTGACGGCGCAATACCTGCGCGACAAGGGCTATCAGGTTCAGATCACCGGCGGCCTTGGCAGCAACCTGGCGCGCAGTGCCCAGGAAACCGGCCAGTTGGATCTGTTGTGGGAGTACACCGGTGTGTCGCTGGTTGCCTACAACCATGTCGACGAGAAGCTCGACAGCGATCAGACCTATCAGCGCGTCAAGGAGCTGGACGCCAAGAAGGGGCTGGTCTGGCTGTCACCGTCCAAGTTCAACAACACCTATGCGTTGGCGCTGCCGGACAAAATTGCCCAGCAGTACCCGCAGGTCAACAACATGTCTGACCTGACCACGGTGCTCAAGGCCGAGGCCGACAAGGGCCACATCGTCGCGCTGGACACCGAGTTCGCCAACCGTTCCGACGGTCTGGTGGGCATGGTCAAGCATTACGGCATGAACCTGGGGCGTGAAAACACCCGTCAGATGGACGCCGGCCTGGTCTACACCGCGCTGCGAAACGGACAGGTTTTTGCAGGGCTCGTCTACACCACCGACGGCCGTCTGAACGCGTTCAAACTCAAGGTGCTGGAGGACGACAAGCACTACTTCCCGGACTACACCGCGGCGCCAGTCATTCGCAAAGAGTACCTGGACAAGCACCCGGAACTGGCCGATTTGCTCAAGCCGCTCGCCGCGCTGCTGGATAACCAGACCATGCGCACGCTGAACGCGCGCATCGACGTCGACCACGAAAGTCCTACCGTGGTCGCGGCTGAATTCCTGCGCGAGCATCCGATCAATCCTTCCGCCGACAGCGTGCCGGTCCCACCGGCGCCGGCGGCAAAACAGGAGGAGAAACCATGAGTTTCCTCAGCGCTTTCTCCCATCTGGACTGGAATCAGGTCATGCACCTGACGCTGCAACACATCACCTTGGTCGGCATCGCGGTGACGCTGGCGATCGTGGTTGGCGTGCCATTGGGCGTGTTGATGACCCGCTTTCCGACCCTCGCCGGGCCGTTGCAGGCCAGCGCCACGGTGCTGCTGACCATCCCCTCGATTGCCTTGTTCGGCTTGCTGCTGCCGTTCTATTCCAAGTTCGGTCAGGGCCTCGGCCCGATGCCAGCGATCACCGCAGTGTTTCTCTACTCACTGCTGCCGATCATGCGCAATACCTACCTGGCGCTCACCGGCGTCGAGCCCGGCATCCGTGAAGCCGCCAAGGGCATCGGCATGACCTTCGGCCAGCGCCTGCGCATGGTTGAGCTGCCGATCGCCGTGCCAGTGATCCTCGCTGGCGTACGCACTGCCGTGGTCATGAACATCGGTGTCATGACCATCGCCGCCACCATCGGCGCGGGCGGTCTGGGCGTACTCATCCTCGCTTCCATCAGCCGCAGCGATATGTCGATGCTGATCGTCGGCGCCGTACTGGTCAGCATTCTGGCCATCTTCGCCGACCTGCTTCTGCAATGGCTGCAACGCTCGCTGACTCCAAAAGGACTCCTGAAATGATCGCCAAACAAATGATTGAGCTGCAGAACCTCACCAAGACTTTCCAGAGCAACGGCAAGGAAGTGAAGGCCGTCGACTCAGTGAGCCTGACCGTCAATGAAGGCGAGATCTGCGTGTTCCTGGGTCCGTCGGGTTGCGGCAAAAGTACAACGCTGAAAATGATCAACCGGCTGATCATGCCGACCTCCGGCAAAGTGCTGATCAACGGCGAGGACACCACCGGTCTCGACGAGGTCACCCTGCGCCGCAACATCGGCTACGTGATTCAGCAGATCGGCCTGTTCCCCAACATGACCATCGAAGAAAACATCGTGGTCGTGCCCAAGCTCCTGGGTTGGGACAAGCAGAAGTGCCACGACCGTGCCCGCGAACTGATGAGCATGATCAAGCTGGAACCCAAGCAGTACCTGCATCGCTATCCGCGCGAGTTGTCGGGTGGTCAGCAACAGCGCATCGGCGTGATTCGTGCGCTGGCCGCAGACGCACCGCTGCTGCTGATGGACGAGCCGTTCGGTGCGGTCGACCCGATCAACCGCGAGATGATCCAGAACGAGTTTTTCGAGATGCAACGCGCGCTGAACAAGACCGTGATCATGGTCAGCCACGACATCGACGAAGCCATCAAGCTGGGCGACAAGATCGCCATCTTCCGCGCCGGCAAGCTGCTGCAGATCGACCATCCGGACACCCTGCTGGCGCACCCGGCGGATGATTTCGTCAGCAACTTCGTCGGCCAGGACAGCACGCTCAAGCGTCTGCTGCTGGTCAAGGCGGAAGACGCGGCGGACAACGCGCCGTCCGTGAGCCCGGAAACGCCCGTCGCCGATGCGCTGGAAATCATGGACGAAAACGACCGCCGCTACGTGGTCGTCACCGATGCTGAAAACAAGGCCATGGGCTACGTCCGCCGCCGCGACCTGCACCGTCAGGCCGGCACCTGCGACCAGTACCTGCGCCCGTTCAACGCCACCGCCGCCTACGACGAGCACCTGCGCATCCTGCTGTCGCGCATGTACGAGTTCAACCGCTCGTGGCTGCCGGTGCTGGACGCCGAGAATGTGTTCTTGGGTGAAGTGACCCAGGAATCGATCGCGGCTTACCTGAGCTCCGGCCAATCGCGCGGGATGAAGACCAGCATTGTTTCGCCGGCTGAGTTGGTGGAGCAGGCAGCGTTGAGTTGAGGTGAAGGGCCTGGGTGCTTTGGGTGCCCGGGCCTACGTTGACGGTGGCGACGCTGAGTCGTCACTGCCGACACGTCAGGTTGGTCTTGGTCTTGGTCTGCATGAATGACATGAGGATCAAGCCCACAGCGTTCCCAACAATCGTGATGACCATGAGCGAGTCAACGGACTGTTGAAAAAACGCTAGCTGAGCGATCAACGTGTAAACCGCTGTTCCAGCAATACCCATCGTTACGACATGTCGACCGATTGCTCTTATGGACAGCACAAGTGCTGATTGCATCATGAGCAGGAAGAGTATCGTCAAGGTCGCCAACTGAGGCGCCTCCGATACGATGTTCACTAGGGCGCCATCCAGCAATCCAATCGTTGCGCAGACCAGGAAAGCGAACAGTGATCGACGTGCCTGTATCTTGTGCAAGGGTTGACCGAGATCGTTAAGTCGCTTGCTTATTAATGTAATGAGGTAAAGCGAGATGCCGCACGTTATTGAAAACGTCACGCCTATTTCCAGTTCGTAATCATCATGTAGGCCACTGCCTTGCATGATTGAGCTGTAAGAAGTACACAGCACCCACACTGTGCCCAGTGTAAGCAGAAAGCCAAACAGGCCCAATCTGCCTGACTTTTTTATATTCGTCAGAGCGATGATGATCGAGTTCGCCGAGAGGGCGATGCCGGCAACCGCGGCTGGGTTAAGGTTTAGCAAAGCTGTATAACCACTTGTCCAGCAGGTGAACGTAAACAGGGTGATCCAAAGGTAGTCCTTGATCAGTTTTTTTAAGGAGACTGTGTTGATTGGCGGAGTGCGGGTAAACAGGAACAGTGGTAGCGCTACGATGATCGAGACCAGCGATGCGACTCTGGCGAGGACAATGGGTTCCAGGTCCACGTTCTGCTTGTAAGTGATGTAGTTCATCATCATGGCACTGCTGGATAAAAACAGGATCAGTGCTGTCAGGCCGAGCGGAATGGGATTTTTCATGTCCAAGTCAGTGTGCCGAAAATTAGGGAGGGGCTTATTTGCATTTCTCTGGTTCGTGACGTCGGCAAGTTTTAAAGGGTAAGTTCAGGCCAGTTCTATCTCGCTATAAGATAGAGAGTTTGCAATGAGTGAATGGATTAGCCTGAATGAGTTGTCCTCTGCCACGTCTGGAGGTGTGGGGGGGGGAATCTCTTTCGAAAAGATTAATGAGTATTTCGGTTGGGAGTTCAGTTTCTGAAGCTGTCGTCTGATTGTGTCAATGTTATTCGGTAGCTTCGTAACTGATTACCTTCAGTAACGTACTCTTTACTGAAATAGCGATAGACTGCTCCCTTGACTTCTATACCAACGCCATTGGGCGTATCTTGGATGTGAACATTTTCCATGGCGCTGTCCGTAATCATGAACTCGCTCGCTTTATTGAGCTGGTTGAGCACTTCTGAATCATCGCCCTTAAGCGGTCTGCTGATAAAAAATCGCAAGGTATCCCTATCAGTAGCCATCGCGCCGTAACGGCTGATGTAAAGCCAGTCGCCCTGAGGGAGCTGCCGTTTCAAAACTACTTCATCTGCGTCGCTTCCGAATTCAAAAAAGTCGCCGAACGATGCATTGAAAATCAAAACCGCAACAAGCAACCAGAATGCATGTTTGTAGGTGAGTCTTAATTTAGTATCCTTTGGATTTTGCATACAAGATCCCCATTTTTATCCACTTCTGGTCTTTAGGGTCATCCCCGTATGGAGGAAGCCAGAACCAATAACCCCAATTGTGATCGATCTTTTGTGTCTTAGCTTGCTTTTGGGTATATCCGGCCGCTCTTAATAAAAGCTGCTCGCTTAGCTGCCCAGCTGTACCGACGGCACCGTAGTGGAAGTTTCCGAAGTCTTCCCAAGCAGGATTTTGCTGCTTGTAATCCCACGGACTGCGGTTACGAACCTTGTAGTAAAACCAACTCATGAATGCCCCGGTGGCAGGATCTCGGTTCCATTGCTCATTCGCGATCTTCATATGGACGTCTACATTAACACCCGGGGGAATTATAGCGGGCATTTCGTAATTCATTTTTTGCTCCTGCAAGTTTGCTTGCGAATTACGAAAATATCTTGTTGCTGATGGCATCCCAGCCGCCGGCTATCTGCCCCGCGCTCTGTCCTGTCTGTCGACTTTGCTTTGCATAAATAAGCTGAATTCTTCCATAGTTTAGTGCAACGAGTTCGCTCGGAAAGCTACTTTCGTGATCACCGTTGCCTAGTATTGTGAATGAGCTGATGATGACCTCTTCTAGTTTTATTTCGAGGTATTTGACCTTTGGGTCTCCTGCACGAAATAGATGCACCGATACTTGTTTAAAGTGCTTTCCGCTACAGCACGCTTCATGGAGTTTAGGGGTTGCGTTGTCAACCGCTTTTCGGACAAGCATATCGCTCATATAAGCCCGGCCTGAAGTAGCGCCGCCAGATGAGGTAGACGTAGCGGAGGCTGTTTGGCTGGCAGAGAGATCGAAGTCTTGAAGTTCGATCCAGTTTTCGTAGCCCTCTGACAGGGTTTCACCGGGAACACCTTCGATCTGCAAGTAAGCTTCTAGTGACATCGTCAATTTCTTGAATAGTTTTAGCTTCAATAGATAAGGAGTCTTTAAATCACACCGGCGACTGCAGACTGAATGCAGTCGACGATATCGGTCGCGCTACAGATTACGGACGCACCGCCAAATGACGTGATTGATATAGCGCGGGCAGAAATCATTCATGAGTGAGAGCTCAAGTTGGCGCGTCACGTCGTGTTCGTAGCAAGACCGAGAGATCCCAATCGTAATGGCGGTGGTTGTCGCTGGTCTGGAGTGAGGGATGTACGCCGGGTAAGGCATTTCTGATGATCAGGTAGCCGATGTCTGACGGACAGGTGGCTTTCGTGACGGATTGCCCATTTGCCACCCACCGGGAACATCACCCTGTCACATCGGTCGGTTACTACGGGTTGATTGAACGCGCGTGGATTCCCGTCTGGCAAAAACGGGCAGAAACGCGACATTTTTAGTTGATCTCCGGCCCCTCAGGTCCTACAGTTCGCGCCGAACGTCCATGCTGGAAACGATCCATCCGGCTCAAGTACTGACGACGAGACAGCAAGGCCAACCGTGACCTGTCACCGGATGGCCTTTTTGCTTTCGGCCGAGCAGCCTTGGGAAGTAGGCGAACCAAAGTGGGGATACGGAGGACGTTCACGAGCCGCGCGCTCACACCCATTGTTTTTTACCGTTTGCCAACAGGAGTCCCCGCATGTCGATCCAGGTCGAAGATTATTTCGAGAAAAGCACCTTCGATAAAATGAAGGCGTTTGCCGACAA
Organism: Pseudomonas sp. GL_135; assembly: GCF_057834665.1. Classification (NCBI taxonomy): domain Bacteria; kingdom Pseudomonadati; phylum Pseudomonadota; class Gammaproteobacteria; order Pseudomonadales; family Pseudomonadaceae; genus Pseudomonas; species Pseudomonas sp. GL_135. The sequence continues at coordinate 4,605,241 of NZ_CM174408.1, read as the reverse complement.
GCAAGAAACCCCGTTCGTGGTCATCGACACCGCGATGATCAGCAAGGCCTACGACGACCTGCGTGCAGGCTTCGAATTTGCCAAAGTGTATTACGCGGTTAAAGCCAACCCTGCGGTCGAAATCATCGACCTGCTGAAGGACAAGGGCTCGAGCTTCGACATCGCCTCGATCTACGAGCTGGACAAGGTGATGGATCGCGGTGTCAGCCCGGATCGCATCAGCTACGGCAACACCATCAAGAAATCCAGAGACATTCGCTACTTCTACGAGAAGGGCGTGCGTCTGTTCTCCACCGACTCCGAAGCCGACCTGCGCAACATCGCCAAGGCTGCGCCGGGCTCCAAAGTCTACGTGCGCATCCTCACCGAAGGCTCGACCACGGCTGACTGGCCGCTGTCACGCAAGTTTGGCTGCCAGACCGACATGGCGATGGACCTGCTGATCCTTGCCCGTGAACTGGGCCTGGTCCCTTACGGCATCTCGTTCCACGTTGGTTCGCAGCAGCGTGACATCAGCGTCTGGGACGCCGCGATCGCCAAAGTGAAAGTGATTTTCGAGCGTCTGAAAGAAGAAGACGGCATCGTTCTCAAGCTGATCAACATGGGCGGCGGCTTCCCGGCCAACTACATCACCCGCACTAACAGCCTGGAAACCTACGCTGAAGAAATCATTCGTTATCTGAAAGAAGACTTCGGTGATGACCTGCCGGAAATCATTCTGGAGCCGGGCCGGTCGTTGATCGCCAACGCCGGTATTCTGGTCAGCGAAGTGGTGTTGGTGTCGCGTAAATCCCGCACTGCTGTTGAGCGTTGGGTGTACACGGATGTGGGCAAGTTCTCCGGCCTGATCGAAACCATGGACGAAGCCATCAAGTTCCCGATCTGGACCGAGAAGAAAGGCGAAGTGGAAGAAGTGGTTATTGCCGGCCCGACCTGCGACAGCGCCGACATCATGTACGAAAATTACAAGTACGGCCTGCCATTGAACCTGGCCATCGGTGATCGTTTGTACTGGCTCTCGACAGGGGCGTACACCACCAGCTACAGCGCTGTTGAGTTCAACGGCTTTCCGCCGCTGAAGTCTTACTACGTCTAAGCCCGGCCGCTGAACAGAAACCCGCGAGAAGTCGCGGGTTTTTTTATTGCGTCATTGTCGGGTGTGCTCGGTCAGTTCTTCTGCCAATTCCAGTCGGACCAGCGCCGACTCGATCATGTCGTGGAAGCGCTGGAGCGTAATTGAGGTAAAGAGGTCGATGAACTCATCCACCGCGCCGGAAACAAGGCGCTCCAGGTTGACATAACCCTCGCTGAGATCCCTCGATGCATCGGCGAGCAACTTTCCGTCCTCCTTCATTTTCTCCATGAGTGTCATGACCATCGCGATTTTGGCGTCACTGCCAAGAGGGTCGACAGTGTTCTCCCTTGCGTACGTATCGATAGCGACCTGCATGAAGTCCATGAGGCGCGGCAAGATGAGCGAAGAGTTCTGGTAGACGTTGTTGCAGGTGACAGATGCGGTTCGGTATTGATTGGCCAGATTGATGACGTGTTGCTTGAGCTGCAGGCCGAATGGGAAACCAGGTCCGACACTCAGGATTTTCAGTCGGCCGTTCAACTCATAGGGCGCTCGGGAGAAGTCCAGTGCAGAGAGAAATCCAGCGCGCTCCTCCCGGGTCATCTCGTCCATGATCCTGGAATACTCCGCGTCGAACCGCTTGATATCGCCCACCAGGTCCGATTGCTCATAGAAAATCCGGTTGGGCCACTCAAACAATTCGGGCCAGTTCTGGAGCTGGCCCCTCACTTGAATAAACGCGTTATCAAGGCTCGGCTGGTGAAGCTGGATAAACGCCTGGTTCGAGGTCAGCGCCAGTTCCTCCTTCACTCGGTCAGTGGTCTGCTTGGCCTCTTGCAATGTCATGCGGTAGCGGTTGAGCGCTTCGAAGTTGTCTGGCTTGAAGAAGGGTGTAGACATGTCGACGTCCTTGTCGGTGGCGCAGCCGTGACAGCGGTTCGGCTGTCACGGCTGCTTAAGTGCATTTAACAGGCGTCGTTCAGATACGCGATGAGCGACGGTGCCGCAGCGACTAGCTGGTCTTCATAGTCTGGCCCACTGGCCAGCGCCAGATGGTTAACGAAAGCCTTGATCGACTGATCGATTTTTGCGTATTCGTCGCGAGCGATGAAAAAGCTCTCGAACAAGCCGTGGATGCTGACGATCACGGTGGTCTTGTCGGTAATGAGCTTCGCGTCTGCCGCCAGTTCGGTATTTCTGGCTTTCAGTTCACCGAGCTGTTTGATCAGCGCATCGCGTTGTCTGTTCATCGTGATGTAGTTGAGCGCTTCGCCCACGTGCTCGAGGGTTTTTTTCATTTGTTCGACGGCGATCCTCACCAGCTCGACTTCAGGTACCGCCAGCCCTGCTGCCGAGAGATTCTCGGCGGTGAGCAGGGTGTCTTTGGCCAGGCCTGCGAAATCATCTTTTTCGAGCACCGCCATCGCGTCATTCAGCGTCGCCCGCGCAGCCTCTACCGCGGCGATGTCTTGGTTTGCAGACGTGAAGGCTTCGTCCAATTTCGTCAGTTGCGCCTGCAGGTCATTTTTGTAAGTGGTCGTCAGTGCCGGGTCGAAAGCGACATCAGCGAGCGTCTTGAACTGCTGTTGAAGCGCTTGCACGGCGGGTGTAAAGGCTTCTTTAAAGGTGCCAATCGTTTGTGCCCGGACATAGGCATTACTTTCAAGATCATCCTCGGACATATCGGTCGTCATCGCCGCGCGATAGGTGTTCAGACTCTTCAGCGCTTTAGTAGTGGCAATACCAATCGCTAACAGCTGTTCGTTGATTTTACGCCCTGACACGACGAGGGAAGTGTGCAGACCTTGCGCTTTTGCACGTATCGACGGCAGGTAGCTAGTTCCGCCAAACGCAAAGTCGAGCTCCCCGTTCTGTTTGAGCATCTGGTCGATGGTAGCCTTGATCAGTGCGATATCGGGTGCGACGTACGCGACGTCGTCGTTGAATTGAATAACAGTCATTTTGAACAGTCCTTGTAATTAAATAGCTCGATTTTTTATTTCTTGATCCGCTTCAGCGAAGACGCCATATAGCGCATCGGCGTCGATCAAAATCTGCGCCCACGGTCCGACCACTTGGTCAAAATGGTAGGCCAGAAGATTAACTTTCAATGCGTCGTCGATTTTGCGTGCCTCTTGGGCGGACGAGGTGACGTACAAGTTCAGTGCGTTCCAGGTGAACACCAGATTTTGCGTGGCAGCATCGGCTTGAAGGCTTAGGAACTGAATATCTTGCAGATCGGCTTTGACTTGATTGAGACGTTTGAGGACAGTACTTTTGAATCCCATTTCCTCGTTCTTGGCGTCTCGGGTTGCTTTAAGGCTATTCCGATATTTTCGAACCTTCTCTGCCTCAACCCCGATATAGATCGCCATGCCTAATCCGATCAAGCCTCCGTCGGCAGCAGATTTTATAGAGTCCATGACCATCTGCTTGTACGTTGCATTCTGTTCATCGATTTCCTTTGTCGCTGCGGCGATTTCGGATTGAAGCAGGCTTATCTCATCATCCAGTTTATGGTTATCGACCGCGACCAGCCTAAGCGAGATCTCGGGTCGCACTTTGGTCGCCAGCTCATCTGAGAACTGGTCCAGGTCAGCCTTCAGCTCCTCGGTTTTACGCTCCTGAACGGCGATCTTCTTCTGCAGGTCATCCAGGTAGTAGGCGATTTGCGTTGCCGCTCCCGCATCATTTTCATCCAGGTGGATACCCGGGAACTTGTCGCCCATCTCGGCTTCAACCTTCCGCAGATCAGCCAGCGTCTCGATACCGTATTCCTTCAATACTTTCAGGGCGGTAATTTCGTCCAGTGCCTTGGTCACGTGCTTTTCGGCATTCATCATGCCGGATGCAAAAATTTTCAGCTCGCTGCTGATAAGTTTGATTCGCTGGCGTAGGCCGTTCCACTGACTTGCGTGGGATTTTATGATTGAGAATGTTTTGGTGAAGTCACTGACTTCCAATCCTTGACCCGGCGTGTATCCCTGCTGGTAACCCAGATAGGAACTTACGTCTGAGGGGGCCGTCGGTAAACTCAGGCCTTTCTGTTCATACAGGTATAAGTCGACAATCTGATCTTTTGTCAGAATAAGCCCTTTCGGTCGAAAAGTGCCTGGCATGTTTCCGGTCGACGCATCAATCAGCGTCTTTGGCGCTTTCGCTGCCACCTCCGCTGTCTTTTCCATGGAAGTGTCAGACGTGTCATACAAAGCGTTATTCATAGTGATTCCCTGCTCTAGTAAAAAGCGCCTTCCTGGCGCTACTTATCATGTTCGCACTGCGTGTTGAGTTGCAGTGAGCGCAGGCTAGTTGCAACTATCGTCGGCTGTCAAAGTGAGTTCGGCTTCATCTGCTGTAGGAATATTTACAACAGCAACGTAGTTACGGCCCCAGCCCAAGAGGGCCGGGGATCGGCTGAGTGAATATCTAACGTGTTTCAGAAAAATACTAAGGGGCGTCGCGATTGCTATTCAAGAATTCAGACAAGGCATCTTGGTCGTGGCTGTCGCCCAACACTGCCGCTTTGCTGAAATAGTCGAGTGCCAGAGCCCGTATTTCGGGGTGCCTGGACAGCGTGAGTGCCGCGCGACTGATCCGGAGGAATTTGAGGTTGCCCAACTCAAGGGCGGCTTGAAACCACACAAGGGCTGCATCGACATGACCGTCATCAGCGAGAATTGAGGCATGGCTGAACTGGCCGCGGAAATCACCTGCCTGTGCTGACCGTCTATACCACTCATGGGCAGCGGCAAGATCCCGCTCGCAGCACAGACCTTCTTCCAGATAACGCCCCACCAGGTTCATCGACTTGGCATGGCCCAGTTCTGCCGCCTTGCGATAGCACGCCAGCGCGCGAGCCTGGTCTTTATTGACGCCACGGCCGGTCGCCAGAAGATTGCCGTAGTTATAAAAGCCCCAATCCAGACCATCCTCGGCGGCGAGGCGATAATGCTCGGCAGCCTTTGCGGCATCCGGCTCACAGCCCCACCCATGCTCGTGGCAACGGCCGGCCATGTTCTGCGCCATGGCGTGTCCGCGACGGGCCGCAATCTGAAACCAGACCAGCGCCAGCGCCGGATCGCATTCGATGCCGCTACCGTCGAGCAATATCTGTCCGAGCAGCGCCTGGGCGTCGACGATATTGGCTTGCGCCGCGCTCAGAATCGCCTTTGCAGCGCTTGCAGGACTGTCTTTAAGCATGGCGCGCAACTGGTCGCCATCGAGCACCTCTTCACGTCGCAGATTCCAGGTCATGACTCAGACCTCGACCCACTGCCGCAGCAGGTTGTGATAGGTGCCGGTGAGTTGAAGCAGTGAAGGATGATCGGGCACGTCGCGGCTCAATTGCTGGATAGCCGAGTCCATTTCGAATAGGAGCGTGCGGTGGCCATCGTCCCGCACCAAACTCTGGGTCCAGAAGAACGAGGCGTACCGCGCCCCTCGTGTCACGGCGTTGACCTTGTGCAGGCTGCTGGCCGGATAAAGCAGCAGGTCACCTGCCGGCAGCTTCACCAGGCGAGTGCCGAAGGTGTCCTGGATCACCAGCTCGCCGCCGTCGTAGTCATCGGGATCGCTGAAGAACAGCGTCGATGACAGATCCGTGCGCACTCGCTCGGTGCTGCCCTTGGCCTGACGCACGGCGTTGTCGATATGAAAATCGAAACTGCCGCCGCCGGTGTAGCAATTCACCAATGGCGGGAAGACCTTGTGGGGCAGGGCAGCGGACATGAACAGCGGGTTTTGCCACAGCCGTTCAAGCATCGCCGCGCCAATCTCCACGGCGAGCGGGTGGCCTTCGGGCAACTGCAGGTTGTGCTTGGCTTTCGCCGACTGGTGCCCGGCGGTGATCTTGCCGTCGGCCCATTCGGTTTCCTCCAGAGCCTGTCGGATGCGTTGCACCTCCTCGGGTGAAAACAGACCGGGGATATGTAGGAGCATGAATCGCGACCCGCGAGAAGAATGAAGCGGCGGATGATAGTGATTCCTATTGGTCGTGTAAAACGTCACCCGCGCGCGTGAATGGGTAGGTGTGAAAATTGGGTAATGGAAAAGTGTAAAGAATGTAAGTTTTCTGCGAATGCGAAGCAGTCTCAACTATATTCCGCCGCCTTATTGTTTCCTTGGGGAAGGAAAATGTCGCGCCAAGCACAACCGGTTACCGCCCATTCGCAGCGTTCCATCGTCAGCGCCGTCGGTGTTGCCCTTGCGGCGATGTCAGCCGCCCATATGGCGCAGGCTGCGGAACCTGCATCGGATGCTCTGAATCTCGGGGCCACCAACATTGACGGCGAGCGGGCCGACACGGCTTACAAGACCGAAGAATCGACCTCGAAAAAGTACACCGCACCCCTGCGCGAGACGCCAAAGAGCGTGACGGTGATCCCGCAGCAAGTGATCCGCGACACCGCAGCCACGAGCCTGACTGACGCTTTGCGCACCACTCCCGGCATTACTTTTGGCGCGGGCGAGGGCGGTAACCCAAATGCGGATCGCCCGATCATCCGTGGCTTCAACGCAGAGAGCGACGTGTTCGTCGACGGCATGCGCGACGTGGCGGCGCAAAGCCGGGAGATTTTCAACGTCGAGTCGGTCGAGGTCAGCAAAGGCCCGGGCTCGGCCTTCACCGGCGCAGGCTCCACGGGTGGCAGCCTGAACCTCGTCACCAAGGGCGCTCATCTGGGCGATGCTTTCAACGGCGGCTACACCTTCGGTTCGGACCAGACCCAGCGCTACACCCTCGACGTCAACAAGCAGATGACCGACACCTCGGCCTTCCGCCTGAACCTGATGAAGCATGATTCCAACGTCGCCGGCCGTAACGATGTCGACAATAGCCGCTGGGGCGTTGCGCCTTCGTTCGCATTCGGTCTGGGCACCGACACGCGGGTCAAGGTCGACTACTACCACCTGTCCACCGACGACATGCCCGACTATGGCATCCCGCTGACCAGCACCCCCGGTCGCAGCCAGTACGTGGTCGACAAGCCCGCCCACGTCAATGAAAACAACTTCTACGGCCTGACCGACCGCGATTACCGCAAGAGCGTCAACGACAGCGGCACGATCCGCCTCGAACACGACCTCAACGACAACCTGACGATCTCCAACAGCTTCCGCATGTCGCGCTCGACGCTGGACTACATTGTCACCAACCCGGACGACAGCCGCGGCAACGTCGCCAGGGGCCTGGTCTCGCGCTCGGCGAAGAGCCGCAATTCCACCTCCAGCGGCTTCGTCAACCAGACCGACCTGCAAGCGAAGTTCGACACCGGTTTCATTCAGCACAGCCTGGTGACCGGTCTCGAGTTTTCTTATCAGGACACCCACAACCGTGGCTACAACGTGCTCAGCGCCAGTGGCGGGACCATTGGTTCGACGTGCAACGCAGCGCTGCTGGCCTCGGGCGACTGCACCAGCCTGTCCAACCCGTCACCGAAAGACGACTGGAACGGCACCATCACCGACAGCCAGGCGTACACCGATACCGACACCAAAACCAGTGCCGCCTACGTCTTCGACACGCTGAAATTCAACGAACAGTGGTCGTTGAACCTCGGCCTTCGCTATGACGATTACGACGTGCGCTCCAGCGGTTACAGCACGGGCGGCCGTGGTTCGGTGGCGGGCAGCTTCAAGCGTGAAAACACCAGCCAGCTGTGGAATTACCAGGTCGGCGTGACCTACAAGCCACTGCCGAACGGGAGCATCTACGCGGCATGGTCGACGTCCAGCAACCCGTCGGGTGAGACCAGCGGCAATGGCGGGCTGGAAATCGCGGCGAACAACGCCAACCTCGATCCGGAAAAGAACCGCAACTACGAGCTGGGCACCAAGTGGGACTTCTTCGACGACAACCTGTCGCTGACGGCTGCGCTGTTCCGCACCGAAAAGACCAACGCGCGGGTGACCGATCCTGACAACGCGACGTTCCAGGTGCTGGACGGCGAGCAGCGTGTCGACGGTCTGGAGCTGACCTACAGCGGCAACATCACCGGCAAATGGAAAGTCTACGGCGGCTACACCTACATGGAGAGCGAGATCGTCAGTGCGACCAGCAAGGCGGACGAGGGCAATCACATGCCGAGCACGCCACGCAACAGCTTCAACTTCTGGTCGACCTACGAGCTGATGCCGAAGCTGACCGTGGGCGGCGGCGCGACCTTCGTCGACTCGCGTTTCGGCAATGAAGCCAACTCGGTAGAAGTGCCGTCCTACTGGCGCTACGACGCCATGGCCACGTACGCGCTGACCAAGAACGTCGACCTGCAGCTGAACGTGCAGAACCTGACCGACAAGCGCTATTACGACCAGGTCTTCACCACTCACTACGCCCACATGGCCGCCGGGCGTACCGCGCTGATGAGTGCCAGCTTCCACTTCTGATCCGGATGCGGACACCTCTCATGCAGCAGTGACCGGGGTGTCGCTCCATTTTGCTCGCGAAGGCCGCCAGTACATCCGCCAAATCTTCAGCGGCTGAAATGCAGTCTTCGCGAGCAAGCTCGCTCCCACAGGTCCGGTGAGCCTGCCGAAATATCGAGTAAAGCCAGGATCCTGTTGGAGCAAGCTTTCTCCAACAGGTCCGGTGAACCTGCCGAAATATCGAGCAAGACCACGATCCCGTGGGAGCGAGCTTGCTCGCGAAGACTTACTTTCAGTTCCTAGAGAAAGTGGCTGAATGTCCCGGCCGCTTCGCGAGCAAGCTCGCTCCCACAGATTTTGCATCAAGAATCAGCCACAGATGAGAATGTATGCCGTTTGTGCGCATAATGCGCGCCGTAGCGGGTGAGTGAGGTGTCGAGGGTGTTGAAGAAAGTCCTGTTTCAAGTGCACTGGTTCTTCGGAATCACGGCCGGTCTGGTGCTTGCCCTGATGGGGATCACCGGCGCGCTGTATTCCTTCGAGGACGAGATACTCGACGTGCTCAACCCTGACGTGTTGTTCGTGCAGCCCCAGGGTCGTCAACTGTCACTGGCGGAAACGGTCAGCAAGGTTGAAGCCCAGGGCGCAGACACGGTGGCGATGTTTCGCATTGATGTCGACAGCGACAAGGTCGCTCAGGTCTGGTTCAAGCCGCCGCCGGGGCAGCGTCGCGGCGAGATGCACAACTTCAACCCTTACACCGGCGCGTTCACCGAGGACGCCACAGGTCAGGACTTCTTCGGCTTCATCCTTAACCTGCACCGATTCCTTGCCGCAGGGGAATATGGCAAACAAGTCACCGCGGCCTGCACGCTTATCCTCATTTTCTTCTGCCTGTCCGGGCTGTATCTGCGCTGGCCGCGCAAGCCGCTGAACTGGCGCGTCTGGCTGACCATGGACTGGGCGAAGAAGGGACGCAGTTTCAACTGGGACCTGCATTCGGTGTTCGGCACCTGGTGCCTGATCATCTATCTGCTGCTGGCGATCACCGGGCTGATGTGGTCCTACGACTGGTTCAGCAACGGCATGACCAAGCTGATTGGCGATCCTCCCGTGGCGGGCGAACAACGCCGTGGCGGAGGGCCACGTCCTGGCCCTTCTATGAAGGAAGCGACTAAGGAAGTCACCGCGTCGACCCCGGACTACGACGCCATCTGGCAGACCATTCAGAGCGCGGCCGGACCGGACCTCAAGACGTACAACCTGCGCATGCCTCAGGCACCGGGCCAGATGGCGACGGTGTTCTACCTCCTCAAATCCGCGCCGCACCCCCGCGCGTTGAACCAGATCACCCTCGATCCGGCCGACGGTACGCTCAAGGCAGTGTCGCGTTACACCGAGAAAAGCCTCGGCGCCCAGTTGCTCATCAGCAACTACGCGCTGCACACCGGCAGCTACTTTGGCCTGATCGGGCGCATCGTCGTGACCGTGGCCGCGTTGCTGATGCCGCTGTTCTTCATCACCGGCTGGTTGCTCTACCTGGACCGCCGACGCAAGAAGCGCGAGATCCGCAATGCGCGCGGTGAAGTGTCGGCGACGACAGGCGAGCAGGGCGCAGCCTGGTTGATCGGATTTGCCAGCCAGAGTGGGTTCGCCGAGCAACTTGCCTGGCAGACGGCCAGCCAACTGCAAACCGCCGGCGTGCCGGTGAAGGTGCAACGTCTGGGCGACATCACCGAGCAGGACCTGCACCAGAGCCGCAATGCGCTGTTCGTCGTCAGTACCTTTGGCGACGGCGAAGCACCGGACAGTGCCCGCGGGTTCGAGCGCAAAGTGCTGGGCCGGCCGCTGGCGCTGGATAACCTCAACTACGCGGTGCTTGGGCTGGGCGATCGCCAGTATCAACAGTTCTGCGGTTTCGCTCAGCGGCTGCACGGCTGGTTGGCGGAGCGCGGCGGACGCACGCTGTTCGCGCCGGTTGAGGTGGACAGCGGCGACGGTGCGGCGCTGCAACACTGGCAACAGCAGCTGGGTCAGCTGACCGGCTCGACGCCGACGACCGTCTGGCACGCGCCGGAGTATCAGAACTGGACGCTGGTGAACCGCGAGTGGCTGAACCCCGGAAGCGTGGGATCGAAAGTGTTCATGCTCGGCCTGACGTGTGAGTTGGCGACTCGCTGGGAGGCCGGCGATCTGGTGGAGGTATTGCCGCGCAACCCGGCGTCTGTGGTCGAGCAGCTCCTGTCCGGGTTGGGTATTGCTGCCGACACGCAAGTCACCGTCGACGGCCTGAGCGAGACCCTCGGCCAAGCCTTGTCCACGCGTCAGTTGCCGGTCAATCGCAGTCATCTGGTCGGCCTGCATGCGCAGGCGTTGGTCGATGCGCTGGTGCCCCTGGCGATGCGCGAGTATTCAATCGCGTCGATTCCCGAGGACGGTGTGTTGCAGCTGATCGTGCGTCAGGAACTGCACCCCGATGGCAGCCTCGGGCTGTGTTCGGGCGGGTTGACCGAGCATGTCGCCGTGGGCGGCGCCATCAGTCTGCGGGTGCGTCGTAACAGTGGTTTCCATCTGCCGGCCGAGTCGGTGCCGATGATTCTGATTGGCAACGGCACCGGGCTGGCAGGCCTGCGCAGCTTGCTCAAAGCGCGCGTCGTTTCGGGTGAGCAGCGCAACTGGTTGCTGTTTGGCGAGCGAAACAGGTCGCACGATTTCCACTGCGCGAACGAGCTTAATGGCTGGCTGGCGAGTGGGAATCTGGCGCGTCTGGACCTCGCGTTTTCCCGGGATCAGGCGGAAAAAATCTATGTGCAGGACCGGTTGCGTGAGGCGGCTGATCAGCTGCGTCGCTGGCTGAATGAAGGCGCTGTGATTTACATCTGCGGCAGTTTGGAAGGCATGGCGGCTGGCGTGGATGAAACGTTGAACGCTCTGCTGGGTGAGGACGCGGTGCGGGAGTTGATCGAGCAGGGGCGGTATCGGCGGGATGTTTACTGATAGCGTTCTGGTTGCCAGGGCCTGTCGCGTCATTCCCGGCTAAAGCCAACCTACACTGCAATTCCCGGCTAAAGCCGGTCCTACGCCAGCCACAAAAAAAGGCCGTAGCGCTCACACGCAACGGCCTTTTTCTTACTCAACCATCACGCCACAAACTGTTCCGCGTAATGGCAGGCGACCTGGCGGTTGTCGACCCAGCGCAGCTCCGGCACTTCGACGGCGCAGCGTTCGGTCGCGTAGGGACAGCGCTTGTGGAACGCGCAGCCGGACGGCGGGTTCAGCGGGTTAGGCAATTCGCCGACGATTTTGATCTTCGGCTTCGACGGGTCCGGGTGGATCGTCGGAGTCGCAGACAGCAGCGCCTGGGTGTACGGGTGCAGCGGACGGTTGTAGATCTCTTCCTTGGGACCCATTTCGGCCGGGCGACCGAGGTACATCACCAACACCGTGTCAGCGACGTGACGCACCACCGCCAGGTTGTGGGAGATGAACACGTAACCGGTGTTGAACTCTTGCTGCAGGTCCATGAACAGGTTCAGCACCTGGGCCTGAATCGACACGTCGAGGGCAGAAGTCGGTTCGTCCGCCACCAGCACTTTGGGCTGCAGCATCATCGCCCGGGCCAGCGCGATACGTTGACGCTGACCGCCGGAGAACATGTGCGGGTAGCGCTGATAGTGCTCGGGACGCAGACCGACCTGGGCCATCATCGCCTGCACTTTCTCGCGGCGTTCAGCGGCGGAGAGGCTGGTGTTGATCAGCAGCGGCTCGCCCAGTTGATCACCGACCTTCTGCCGCGGATTGAGCGATGCGTAAGGGCTCTGGAACACCATCTGCACGTCTTTGCGCAGCTGCTTGCGTTGCGCCTTGGTCGCGCCGGTGACTTCCTGGCCGGCGATCTTCAACGATCCCGAAGAAGGCTCTTCGATCAGCGTCAGCGCGCGGGCGAGGGTGGACTTGCCGCAGCCGGACTCACCGACCACCGCCAGCGTCTTGCCGGCTTCGAGTTCGAACGACACGCCGTTGAGCGCGCGCACGGTTGCATGGGGCTTGAACAGCCCACGGGACACATCATAGTGACGAGTAAGGTCACGAGCGGTCAGTACGATTTCGCTCATTACGCCACCTCCTGATTCAGCGGAAAGAAGCAACGCGCCAGGCTATGGGCTTTCGGGTCGAGGCCCGGGCGCTGCTGGCGGCATTTATCCTGGACGTACGGGCAGCGCGGCGAGAGCAGGCAGCCACTTGGACGGTCGTAGCGACCCGGGACAATACCGGGCAGCGTCGACAGGCGCGCGGCGCCCATGCTGTGCTCGGGAATCGCCGCCAGCAGTGCTTCGCTGTACGGGTGCGCCGGGACGTCGAACAGCCCCGGCACCTGACCCACTTCCACGGCTTGACCGGCGTACATCACGCAGACCCGCTGAGCGGTTTCAGCCACCACCGCAAGGTCGTGGGTGATGAGCACCAGCGCCATGTCCTGCTCTTTTTGCAGGGCCAGCAGCAGGTCCATGATCTGCGCCTGAATGGTCACGTCCAGCGCGGTGGTCGGTTCGTCGGCGATCAGCAGCTTCGGCTCGCCGGCGATGGCCATGGCGATCGCGACGCGCTGGCTCATGCCGCCCGAGAGTTGATGCGGGTAGGCGTCCAGACGCTGTGCGGCGCCCGGGATTTCCACCTTCTGCAACAGCTCCAGTGCGCGTTGATGGGCGGCACGCCCCGACAGACCCAAATGCTGCTTGAGCACTTCCTTGATCTGGAAGCCCACGGTGTAGCTCGGGTTCAGCGCGGTCATCGGGTCCTGGAAGACCATCGACATGTCTTTGCCGACGATCTTGCGACGCTGGCGCGCATTGAGCGTGAGCATGTCCTTGCCGTCGAAGACCAGGGCGTCGGCGGTGACGATGCCGGGGTGCTCGATCAGGCCCATGAGCGCCATCATGGTCACGGATTTACCCGAGCCCGATTCGCCCACGATTGCCAGCACTTCGCCCTTGTCGACCGCCAGGTCCAGGCCGTCGACCACCGGGGTGGCCGTGGCGTCGCCAAAGCGCACGTTGAGGTTCTTGATGTTTAAAAGAGACATTCGGACGTCCTCAGGCGGCGTTCTTGAGTTTCGGGTCCAGCGCATCGCGCAGACCGTCGCCCATCAGGTTGATTGCCAGCACGCTGAGCAAAATGGTCAGACCCGGGAGGCTCACCACCCACCAGGCGCGTTCGATGTAGTCGCGGGCCGAAGCGAGCATGGTGCCCCACTCAGGCGTCGGCGGTTGAACACCCAGACCCAGGAAGCCCAGCGCCGCAGCGTCGAGGATCGCCGAGGAGAAACTCAGAGTCGCCTGAACGATCAGCGGTGCCATGCAGTTCGGCAGCACGGTGATGAACATCAGGCGCGGCAGCGTTGCGCCGGCCAGACGCGCGGCGGTCACGTAGTCACGGTTCAGCTCGCCCATCACCGCTGCACGGGTCAGACGCACGTACGACGGCAGCGAAACGATGGCGATGGCGATGACGGTGTTGATCAGGCCAGGGCCGAGGATCGCGACGATGGCCACAGCCAGCAGCAGCGATGGCAGTGCCAGCATGATGTCCATCAGACGCATGATGGTCGGACCCAGGATCTTCGGGAAGAAACCGGCCAGCAGACCCATGAGGATCCCCGGAATCAGCGACATCACCACCGACGACAGACCGATCAGCAGCGACAGGCGCGAACCCTGGATCAGACGCGACAGCAGGTCACGGCCCAGTTCATCGGTGCCGAGCAGGAACTGCCATTGGCCGCCTTCAAGCCAGACCGGCGGGGTCAGCAGGAAATCACGGTATTGCTCGCTCGGGTCATGGGGGGCAACCCACGGCGCGAACAGGGCGCAGAACACGATCACCAGCATGAACAAGAGACCCGCGACGGCGCCTTTGTTCTTGGCGAAGTGCTGCCAGAACTCTTTGTAAACGGACGGGTAGAGCAGGCTTTGATCGACTGCTACTACGGGAGTAGGTGTGCTCATAAAAAGGGATCTCAGCGCTGATGACGAATGCGTGGGTTGGCAAAGCCGTAGAGGATGTCCACCACGAAGTTGACCAGAATCACCAGGCAGGCGATTAGCAGGATGCCGTTTTGCACGACAGGGTAGTCACGGGCGCCGATGGCTTCGATCAGCCACTTGCCGATGCCCGGCCAGGAGAAGATCGTTTCGGTCAGAACCGCACCGGCCAGCAGCGTGCCCACTTGCAGGCCAAACACCGTCAGTACCGGGATCAGCGCGTTGCGCAGGCCGTGAACGAATACCACGCGAGCCGGCGAAAGGCCCTTGGCGCGCGCCGTGCGCACGTAGTCTTCACGCAGGACTTCGAGCATCGAGGAGCGGGTCATCCGGGCGATGACCGCCAGCGGGATAGTACCCAGCACGATGGCCGGCAGAATCAGATGACGCAGGGCGTCCATGAACGAACCTTCTTCATCGCTGAGCAGGGTGTCGATCAGCATGAAGCCGGTTTTCGGGGGAATGTCGTAGAGCAGGTCGATACGCCCCGATACCGGGGTCCAGCCCAGGGATACCGAAAAGAACATGATCAGGATCAGGCCCCACCAGAAGATCGGCATCGAGTACCCCGCCAGGGAGATACCCATGACCCCATGGTCGAACAGGGACCCTCGCTTCAGTGCTGCAATGACACCGGCGAGCAGCCCGAGGATGCCTGCGAAGATCAGCGCCGCAATCGACAGTTCCAGGGTTGCCGGGAACAGCGAAGTGAATTCGGACCACACGCTCGTGCGCGTACGCAGCGATTCGCCCAGGTCGCCATGGGCGAGCTTGCCGACGTAATCGATGTATTGCGCATAAAGGGGTTTGTTCAGGCCAAGACGTTCCATGGCTTGGGCGTGCATTTCCGGATCGACCCGGCGTTCACCCATCATGACTTCGACAGGGTCGCCCGGAATCAGGCGAATCAAAGCGAATGTCAGCAAGGTGATGCCGAAGAAGGTGGGTATGAGCAACCCCACTCGGCGAGCGATAAAACTAAACATCTTCTCGTGTACCTCATCAGGTACCGGCGAGTCTCTGGGTAGCAGAGCCCGCCGGATTCTTCTTCTACTTCGCTTGGGTGGTAGCGAAGTTATTAGTGGTGAGAGGGCTGATGTGGTAACCCTCCACGTTGTTGCGCATTGCAGTGAACATCTTGGTGTGCGCCATGCTGATCCATGGCAGGTCCTGATTGAAGATCACCTGAGCTTGCTCGTAGAGCGAAGCGCGTTCGGCCGGGTCGGTTTTTTCCCGAGCCTGATCGATCAACGTCTGGAACTTCTGATTACACCAGCGCGCGTAGTTTTCGCCGTTTTTGGCGGCCTCGCAACTGAGGTTCGGGGTCAGGAAGTTATCAGGGTCGCCATTGTCACCTGCCCAGCCGGCCGACACCATGTCGTGTTCGCCGTTTTTGGCACGTTTGAGCATTTCGCCCCATTCCATGACGCGTATATCTAACTTAATGCCGACTTTGGCCAGGTCGGCCTGCATCATTTGTGCGCCGAGCATCGGGTTCGGGTTGGTCGGACCGCCGCCGTTGCGCGTGAACAGGGTCAGTACCGTGCCTTCAGGAACACCCGCTTCCTTGAGCAAGGCGCGGGCCTTGTCCAGATCGTGGGCAGGGTTTTTCAGGTCTTTGTTGTAACCCAGCAGCGTGTCCGGATACGGATTCACGGCGACGGTGGCGTTGCCTTTGCCGAACAGGGCGTTGACGTAGGCTTCTTTATCAAATGCGATTTCAATCGCCTTACGCACCCGCACGTCGCTCATGTATTTGTGCGTGGTGTTCATGGCGATGTACGCAGTGGTCATCGCGTTCAGCTCATCAACCTTGAGGTTGGTGTCTTTCTTGATGCTCGGGATGTCGTCCGGCTTCGGATACAGGGCGATCTGGCACTCGTTGGCCTTGAGCTTCTGCAGGCGCACGTTGTTGTCCGTGGCGATCGCAAAGATAAGGGTGTCAGCCGGCGGCTTGCCACGGAAGTAATCCGGGTTGGCCTTGAAGCGAACCTGAGCGTCCTTGGCGTAGCGCTGGAAGACGAACGGACCGGTGCCGATGGGCTGGCTGTTGAGGTTGTCGGTCTTGTTGGCCTTGAGCAACTGATCGGCGTACTCCGCCGAGTACACCGAAGCGAATGCCATGGCGACGTCAGCCAGGAACGGCGCTTCGCGGCGGGTCAGGGTGAACTTGACGGTGCTGTCGTCCACTTTCTCGACGTTCTTCAATAGCTCTTTGAAACCCATGCTCTCGAAGTACGGGTAACCGACCATCGACTGTTTGTGCCAAGGGTGGTTGGGGTCCAGTTGACGCTGGAAGCTCCAGACCACGTCATCGGCGTTCATGTCGCGGGTCGGTTTGAAGTATTCGGTGGTGTGAAACTTGACGCCCTTGCGCAGATGGAACGTGTAGGTCAGGCCGTCATCGCTGATCTCCCAAGTGTCAGCCAGCGCGGGAACAATCTCGGTGGTGCCCGGCTTGAAATCCACCAGACGGTTGTAAATGGTTTCCGCCGACGCATCCGCGGTCACGGCGGTGGTGTAGAGCGCCGTGTCGAAACCTTCGGGACTGGCTTCGGTGCAGACCACCAGAGGCTTGGCCGATACGCCGACCGCAACGCTGAATACCGCCAGTGCGATCGCGCTGCGCAATGTTGCGAGTTTGAATGTCGATTTCAAGTAACGCACTCCGCAAGTGATGAAGCCATTAGTGAGTCGGTATCGGGCCCCGAAGTTCGGTATAAACCGCACCAAGAGGCCCGATCGATCATGCTGATTACATAATGTTGAATGGAATCGTGGTCACCAGACGGAACTCGTTGATGCTGCCGTCAGCCTGATTGGCGCTCGCGCGGTGAGTGGTGTAGGTCGCACGCATGGTCGACGCCTTGAGCGGGCCGGACTGCAGGGTGTACGACGAGCCAACACCGTATTCGTAGTGAGTTTCGCCGTCCATTCGCGAGACGTCATAGGCGGTGCCTTTGTAATGGGTACCGTCGATGTCGAAACCGCGCGCCTGATAGATGTTGAATTTCAGGCCTGGCACGCCGTAGTCGGCCATGTTCAGCAGGTAGCTCAGTTGAACCGACTTCTCGTTCGGGCCGTTGAAGTCCGAGAGCAGGGAGTTGGCCAGGAAGATGGCGTTGGTGTCGTGGACGTAGTCGAAGTAGGTGTCGCCTTCGACTTCCTGGTACGCGACGCTGAAGCTGTGCGCCTTGTGGGTGGCGGTCAACGACAGGCTGTAGGTGTCGTTGTCGATCTCGCCCATCTTCTTCTGACCGGAATCCTTGGTCTTGTAGTAGTTCAGGTTGGTGCTCAACCCCAGTACATCGGGGTCACCCAGCTCGTGGGTGAAGGCGAAGTAGTACTGATGCCAGAAGTCTTCGACGTTGGAGGCGTAGAAGCTCGTGGTCAGGCTCTTGAACGGCTTGTAATCCACGCCCGCCATGTCAACGCGGTCGGCGGTGGCGGTGTTGTTGGTGTACTCGGAGCGGAACTTGGTCAGGCTCTGCTCGGTACGTGGCGACACGCGGTCGAAGCTGCCGGCCTGGATCGAGATGTTGTTGAACTCTTCGCTCAGAATGCTCACACCTTCGAAGCTCGAAGGAAGTGCGCGGTTGCCGATGTAGGCCAGCACCGGGGTGTTCATCGACTGACGGCCGGCGGTCAGGGTTGTGTTGGAAACGCGCGCCTTGATGTTGGCCAGGCCCATCTTGCTCCACTGCCCGACAGGGTCGCCGTTGTTTTCGGTCAGCGTACGGTTGGCGCCGCCCATCAGGTCGTCTTTGTCACGGTCCAGCGCAACGGCGTTGTAGACCGCCATCTGCGTGGCAAAACCGACAGTGCCCTGGGTAAAGCCCGAGCTGTAGTCAACGATGGTGCCCTGAACCCAGTTGATCCGGCGCGGGTCGCTGTCGACCACAACGCCGTTCTCTTTGCGGGTGAACTCGCCGCCACGGCGCAACAGTTCGTTGGCGTACCAGTTCTTGGTCGAACCGGTCACCTTCGAGTCTTCCAGAAAGCCCTTGGCTTCGCCCTGGAGGTTGCTGGTGGCCAGTGTGGTCGGAACGAATTCCTGACTGGTCGGCTCTGCCTGGGCCGCGACGCTGATGGCGAGTACGGATAAGGCGAATACAGCGGTGCTGGCTTTTTTCACGTTTTGAAGCTCCCGATTGCTGCTTTTTTAGAGGCGGGCTTTTTATGGTGTAGCCCGCTCGATGGTGCGGCCCTATGGGCCAGTTTCTTGCCTATCCGGCTAAACGCGGATAAAGCAATGCCAAAGGGCGTGGTTGCGCCCCCAGGCAAATTTTGAATTATTCGGCGATGCTGACGCCCGAGAAGTTGTTGCGGTTGAACGGGCTGACCAGGAAACCTTGCACTTCCTTACGCAGCGGCTGGATCACCGTCGAGTGTGCAATCGGCGTAATGGGCACCTGTTCTTTCAGGTAATGCTGAGCCTGTTGGTACAGCTTAATGCGCTGGTCCTTGTTGGTGTTCGAGACGGCGGCCTTGACCAGTGCGTCATATTTTTCGTCGCACCACATCGAGTAGTTATTGCCCCCGATGGAGGCGCAGCTGTACAGCGTGCCCATCCAGTTGTCCGGGTCACCGTTGTCACCGGTCCAGCCGATCAGCGAAATGTCGTGCTCGCCGTTCTTGCTGCGCTTGAGGTATTCGCCCCACTCGTAACTGACGATGGTTGCCTTGATGCCCACCTTCGCCCAGTCGGCCTGAAGCATCTGGGCCATTAGCTTCGCGTTGGGGTTGTAGGGGCGCTGGACCGGCATGGCCCACAGGGTCAGTTCAGTGCCTTCCTTGACGCCGGCGGCGCGCAGCAGCTCGCGGGCTTTTTCCGGGTTGTAGGGCGCGTCCTTGACCGTGTCGTCGTAAGACCACTGGGTCGGTGGCATGGAGTTCTGGGCCAGTTGCCCGGCGCCCTGGTACACCGCCTCGATGATCGCTTTCTTATCCACCGCCATGTCCAGCGCCTGACGAACCTGCAAGTTGTCCAGCGGGGCGTGGCGCACGTTATAGGTGATGTAACCGAGGTTGAAGCCGGGCTTTTTGATGACCTGCAGGTCCTTGTCCGCCTCAAGCGACGCGACATCCGCCGGACGCGGATTAAGCGTCACCTGGCACTCGTCTTTTTTGAGTTTTTGAACACGCACCGAAGCATCTGTATTGATGGCGAAGATCAACTGATCAATCTTGACCCGACTCGGGTCCCAGAACTGTTTGTTTTTCACATAGCGAATCTGAGAGTCTTTTTGATAGCGCTGAAATACAAAAGGACCCGTGCCAATAGGCGCCTGGTTAATATCGCGTACATCGCCTGAAGCCATCAATTTTTCGGCATATTCGGCGGACAGAATTGACGCGAAGTTCATGGAAACGTTCTGGATGAACGCCGCGTCAACTTTGTTGAGTGTGAACACGACGGTCATCGGGTCGGTCTTTTCCACCGACTTGATGTTCTTGTCCAGGCCCATGCTGGTGAAGAACGGAAACTCCGTCGGATACGCCACGCGGAACGGATGGTCCTTGTGCAGCATGCGATTGAAGGTGAACAGCACGTCGTCGGCGTTGAAATCGCGCGTGGGCGTGAAGATCTTGTTGCTGTGGAACTTGACGCCTTCACGCAGATGGAACGTATAGGTCAGGTTGTCAGGGGAAATATCCCAGCGGGTGGCGAGAGCAGGTACCACGGTGGTCTCACCGCGTGCGAACTCGGCGAGACGGTTGTAGATCGGCTCAGCGGCATCATTGTCAGTGCCCGAGGTGTACTGACCGATATCAAACCCGGCCGGGCTGCCTTCCGAACAGAAGACCAGGCTTTTGCTGGCAGCCTGAGCGACAGGCGTCATCACCAGAAGACCGGCGGCAATAAGTGATGGCATAACGATATTCGTACGCATGATATTCCTTATCGTGAGAGGCGCATTAACTGCGAATACCTGCGCGATCCACTGCAATCGTTTGCGCAAATGGAGAGTCAACGCCTGGAAAAAAATCCCACTGTTCAAGATAAACAACGGACCGTATGTGCGGCTTGTCAGACGGTATGTCTCCGGCGCCGCACAGTCCATAGTTACGCATGCTTCAAAGTTTGTAGGAAAAGTGCTTATCGTTAGTAGGCAAGAACTGTAGGCAAGTCGCTACTCATCTAACGATAGTCAATTTCATTTAACGATCGAGCACATGACAACGCGATCGCGTCGCCCTTGGGCAACGCGACCGAGTGGTCATTTAAAAAATATTACTTGCCGCTGACGCTGACGCCGTAGAACGAGTTCAGACCGAACGGGCTGATCTTGAAGTCCTGAACTTCCTTGCGCATCGGCTGATAAACAGTCGAGTGAGCAATTGGGGTCATAGGGACCGCGTCTTTGAGCAGGTGTTGAGCCTGCTTGTACAGCTCGGTGCGTTTGGCCTGATCAGTGGTTTCCTTGGCCTGGTGGATCAAGGTATCGAACGGCTTGTCACACCATTTGGCGAAGTTGTTGCCGTTGAGGGCATCACAGCCAAACAGAGTACCCAGCCAGTTGTCCGGGTCACCGTTGTCGCCGCTCCAGCCAATCAGCATTGCGCCGTTTTCGCCGGCCTTGGCGCGCTTGATGTACTCGCCCCATTCATAGGAAACAATCTTGGCGTTGATGCCGATCTTCTTCCAGTCGTTCTGGAGCATCTCGGCCATCAGCTTGGCGTTCGGGTTGTAAGGACGCTGAACCGGCATCGCCCACAGGGTGATTTCGGTGCCTTCCTTCACGCCCGCCTGCTTGAGCAGGTCCTTGGCCTTGGCGATATCGAACGGTGCATCTTTGATGGTGGTGTCGTAGGACCACTGGGTCGGCGGCATGGCGTTGGTCGCCAGTTGGCCCGCGCCTTGATACACGGCATCGATGATGGATTTCTTGTTGACTGCCATGTCCAGCGCTTGACGCACTTTGAGGTCAGCCAGCGGGTTCGGCTTGTCTTCGCCTTTGATCTTGGGCATCACGTTGTAGGCGATGTAACCCAGGTTGAAGCCGGCCTGGTCAGGCATCTTCAACGCAGGGTCGGCTTTCAGCGGAGCGAGGTCAGCCGGACGCGGGTAAGCGGTGATCTGGCATTCGCCTTTCTTCAACTTCTGCGCACGAACCGAGGCGTCAGTGGTGATGGCAAAAATCAGGTTGTCGACTTTGACGTCTTCAGGCTTCCAGTAGTCCTTGTTCCCGGTGAAGCGAATGTTGGAGTCTTTCTGGTAGCTCTTGAACACGAACGGGCCAGTGCCGATCGGCTTCTGGTTGATGTCTTCCGGCTTGCCTTCTTTCAGCAGCTGGGCAGCGTATTCAGCGGACTGAATGGACGCGAAGCTCATCGCCAGGTTCTGGATGAACGCAGCATCGACGGTGCCGAGGGTCATTCTGACGGTGTGATCGTCGACCTTCTCGATCTTGGTGATGTTGGTGTCCATCGCCATGTCGGTGAAGTACGGGAATTCGGTCGGGTACGCCTTACGGAACGGGTCGTCCTTGTTGATCATGCGGTTGAACGTGAACAGCACGTCATCGGCATTGAAGGTACGCGTCGGCTTGAAGTACGGCGTGGTGTGGAATTTCACACCTTCACGCAGGTGGAAGGTGTAGGTCAGGCCATCCGGGGCAACGTCCCAGCTGGTGGCCAGGCCTGGAATGACAGCGGTGCCGCCACGTTCGAACTGGCTCAAACGGTTGAAAACGGTCTCGGCCGAAGCATCGAAGTCGGTACCGGTGGTGTATTGACCTGGATCGAAACCAGCAGGGCTGCCTTCGGAGCAGAACACCAGATTCGATGCTGCATGGGCGAAGGGAGCGCTGGCGATCAAACCTGCGCCGAGAAGAAACGGAATGACCGCTTTTTTGAGCATGGTGGCCTCAGTTGTTGTCATTTTTTGATTGAGGGTACGGCCTTTTGAGCCGGTCCCACGGATACTTATGCAGGCGCCATACCCAAAGCAAGATGTTGGCGCCAGCAAGGTGTCAAACAGTGGCACGAACGTACACGAATGTCGCATAAGTGTAATTTCTGACGCTGTTGAACGTTTGCGTGTCGCATATCGATATCTTTGTAGCACCAAAAGGGTGCATCGCAACGTGGCGATTGCACCCGCTTCGGTCATCGAGTGTTACTTCGCTGTTGGTTTCAGCGAGTTACTTGGCCAGGCTTACGCCGTAGAAAGGCGTCAGGCCAAACGGGCTGAGTTTGAAGTCTTGAACCTCTTTACGCATCGGCTGAAAGACCTTGGAATTAGCGATCGGGGTGATTGGCACGTCGTTCTTCAGAATGTTCTGCGCTTGCTGGTACAGCTTGATGCGCTCATCGCGGTCGCTGGTCAGCTTGGCCTGGGTGACCAGCTTGTCGTAGCTGGGGTTGCACCACTTCGCGTAGTTGCTGCCCTTCACCGCGCCACAGCTGTACAGCACGCCGAGCCAGTTGTCGGGGTCACCATTGTCACCGGTCCAGCCGTAGATCATCACGTCGTGCTCACCAGCCTTGGCGCGCTTGATGTACTCGCCCCATTCATAGCTGACGATGTTGGCCTTGATACCAATCTTCGCCCAGTCCGACTGGATCATCTGCGCCGACATGCGTGCGTTGGGGTTGGACGCACGCTGTACGGTCATCGCCCACAGGTTGATCTGCGTGCCTGGCGCAACGCCGGCCTCCTTGAGCAGCTGCTTGGCTTTTGCCGGATCGTGGGGCGCGTCCTTGATGTTCGGATCAAAGCTCCATTGCGCAGGTGGCAGAGCGTTCTGTGCCAGCTGCCCGGCGCCCTGGTAGACCGCCTTGATGATGGCCGGCTTGTCGATGGCCATGTCCAGCGCCTGACGCACCTTCAGTTGATCCAGCGGCGGATGAGTCACGTTGTAGGCCAGAAAGCCCAGGTTGAAACCGGCCTGGCTCAGCACCTTCAGGTTCGGGTCCTTCTGCGCTTCTTCGATGTCCTGTGGACGCGGATACCCACTGATCTGGCACTCGCCGGTCTTCAGCTTCTGCAGGCGGGTGGCGGCGTCGGTGTTGATCGAGAAGATCAGGTTGTCGAGCTTCACGTCCTCCGGCTTCCAGTATTCCTTGTTGCCGACGTAACGGATCTGCGCGTCTTTCTGATAACGCTTGAACACAAACGGCCCTGTACCGATTGGTTTCAGGTTGATGTCGCCTGCCTTGCCTTGCTTGATCAGTTGGGCCGCGTATTCAGCCGACTGAATCGAGGCGAAGCTCATCGCCAGGTTCTGGATGAACGCCGCGTCGATGTTGTTCAGCTGGAAGCGGACGGTTTGATCGTCGACCTTTTCGACCTGCTTGATGGTGGTGTTCATGCCCATGTCGGTGAAGTACGGCGACTCCGACGGGTACGCCTTTCGGAACGGGTCGTCCGGGTTCAGCAGACGATTGAAAGTGAACAGCACGTCGTCGGCGTTGAAGTCCCGGCTCGGTGTGAAATAGTCCGTGGTGTGGAATTTCACGCCAGGGCGCAAGTGAAAGGTGTAGGTCAAGCCGTCTTCGGACACGTCCCATTTCGTTGCCAGGCCCGGCTCGACATCGGTGCCGCCGCGCTTGAACTGGGTCAGGCGGTTGAAGACTGTTTCCGCTGACGCATCGAACTCGGTGCCGCTGGTGTACTGACTGGGATCGAAGCCGGCAGGGCTGGCTTCCGAGCAATAGACAAGGGTGCTGGCCGCCTGCACCGAGGGAATGCACAGCGCCATTGCGGCTGCCAGGAGCAGGGGTTTGAAGGTTGTGTCCATGTGAACCTCATTAAGTGCGGCACTCATGCCTGAATTCATCGACGGGATGATAGACCGCCAAGAATGCCGCACGGCTCACTCGGGCAACAAGCCAGGTAAATTCATAAGCTTATTACTTAATGAAGTTCTGCAATTCCTTCCACCAGGAGGTGCCGGAAACCACTTTCATGAACCCCTGCTCCAGAAAGCCCTGCAAGCCCGAGGCCTGGGAGGTTTTGCTGTTGAACACGTAGTCCAGATAGCTCTGGCTGTCTTTGATGAGTGTGTTCTGGATGGCGCGCAGTTCGTCGATTGCCGCTTGCTGGGTCTTGTCCAGCTCGCTCTTCGATTCGCTGCGTGCCACTTCCGCCGGATTACTGGCCGCCCATGCGTTGACGATCGGGTACTGCCATTCACTGTCGGCAGGATGGCAGAAGAATGCCGACGCGACGGCGACCGGATCTGCCTCAGGTTTGCCAGCCCAGTAATCGACCATGGACTGGGCAACTTTGCGCACGGCTTCGGTAGCGAGCAGCGCGGCCAAATCGTGGAGCGGGTGCTCAGCGTGGTCCTTGGAGAGTTGCGAGTGGCTCGGCTCCAGCGTCGGGTCAGTATTCGGGTCACTGCCCAGCAGAGTCTGCGCATCGTCGACGCTGTTGCCGATCCAGGTCAGTACACCTTGTGCCGCGCTGTTGTACGCGTTCAGCAAAATGCCCGCCGGGGTGTTGATCAGCCAGCGATAGAACTTCAGGGTGTCTACGCCCATTTTTTTAGCGAGCGTCACCAGGCCGTCCCTGGCCGTCAGCAGCGCGTTGAATGCGTTGAAATAATCCTGATCAGGGTGTTCGCTCAGCAACACCAGCATCACTTTATCTCTGTCCGAGCGATAACCCGGCTGAGTGAGCTCGAACTCAAGCTCCTGGGTGGAAAAGAGGATTTTGCCCAGCGGTCCCGCCAGACTGGCGATGACGTCGGTGGCCCCGAATGTGCCTGTGACCAGAGACAGGTTCCATTTGACGTGAACAGGCGTTGTCCAGGGCAGAACCCTGACATGCCCGGCCTTGATCAGGCTCAGTTCTGCGAAGTTTGAATGGGCAAACAGGTCTTCGAGCACATGCAGCGCGGCACCGAAGCTGCGCAGTCCGTCGAGGGAACGGCCCTGTTCCATCGACAGGCGCAGCTCCTGCTCCATGTAGCCCACCGCGTTGCCGATGTAGCGTTTCATTGACGTGGCCAAGTCCGCGCCAAGGGACGGATCACCGGATAGCACCCAGGCTTCGAAGTCCGGGTCACGCACTTTCGGGTCCGGGAACGGTGGATCGGTCACCAGCGGATTGTCGATGTGCTCCGTCGGCCGGTAAACACCCAGTTTTGTGGGCGTGACCTTCATTTCGTTCGGATAGCGCATCCGCAGGTCGAAAAATTTCTTGGCTGCCAGCACGTCGACCAGATTCGTCCAGCCCTCGCGGGACAGTGTCGCCGGGAATTCTTTTGGCATGTCGGGTGCACGGGTGATCTTGGGATCAACGACCTGGGAGTAATCCCGTAGCCAATTGCCGAAATAAACGGCGTCGATTTCCGTTCGGCTGAATTTGAAATCCTGCAGTACCCATTCAATCGTCTGGTGGGTGCTGCCTTTCGCCTCTGCGTTGCCGGCTTCGAAGGCTTCGCGGTCGGAATTGCTGTGGGAAGGCTCGATGCGCAGATCGGTCGAGGCCAGATAGTCGCGAATGGCTTCGCCAGCCTTCTTCCAGGACATCGCGTACTCACGATTGCCGGAGGCCACTTCGGAATACGTGGCGAAACTCAGGTCGTCTCGTGACGGGGAGGCTGCTTCGGTCAACCACAAGGTGAACAGATGGCCTTCCTCGAATGGGGCATCGTTCGCCAATGGCGCATTTTCATCAGCCAGTTCATGGCGCAGGACGTTGTCGATGTGGTGGCCGAATTCATGGAGCAGTGCGGTGAGCAACCACCAGTAGTGCTGCGGATGGGCGGTCGTACGCGCGAAAAATGACCAATCGACACGGATGACCCGCTCGCGGTTGTCATAGTCGGCTTCGAAGCCCAGCTCCCAGGAGAGAAGCACGGCAGGGTTTTGCACCTCACCCGCCAGCAGTTTGTCCCGCAGCTTCGTATAGAGGTGAGGCGGAATGTCGTTACCGAAGACGTTCCCCATCTCGATTGCAAAAGATTCTGGCGCGAGCGTTTCGGCCACGTGGGTCAGTAGATCCAGCGCGAATGTACTGCGCAACGTGCGGGTGGACATGTCGACAGGAATAACGGTTTGAGCTTGAAAAGGCATGATCGGATTCTTCCTTGAATCATTGGCTGCGCACGGCTGTGCCCTCTGGAGCAGGCGGCCTTGAGTGCGCGTCAGGTGTGTTTTGCTGCGGACAATTCTATTTATTTCGGGCAGCGTGAAAATCGGCCGAATCGCCCCGGGACGTAGGAGATAGGAGCTGTGCTGATGGGGAAGCGGCCACGGGATAGCCGTAATAAAGCGGGGGCGGGAGAGGGAAAAGGCGGCAGCCCTTGGCTGCCGCCGGGTGCATCAAGGGATAGCGACTTCGATCACGCCATCTGCTGCCACACTGACCTGGCTGGTGCCGGCCTCGACATCAGGCGTTGGCGCGGCGTCGGCACGCGCGGCCTTCATCATCATGACTGGCGCGCGTAGATATGGCTGCGGGAACCCGGAGGTGTTCAGGTTCAGGTTGACCAGTTTGTAGCCGGTACCGCCCAGTGCGTCGGTCACCAATTTCGCGCGAGCACGGAATGCTGTCACAGCGTCCTTGAGCAACGCGTCTTCGCTGGTCTTGCGTGCGGGGTTGGAAATGGAGAAGTCCATGCCGCCCATTTTCATGTCGCCACCCAGCAGGTCGCCGGTCAACTTGGAGAGGGCGGCAAAGTCGGCGCTTTCCAGGCGCAGTTCGGCGTGTTCACGCCAGCCGGTGATCTTCTGGCCTTTGTCGTCATAGATCGGGTAGCTGTTGCGGCTGCCCTGACGAATGTTGATGTCCTTGACCTGACGCGCTTCGCCCAGGGCCTTGTTCAGGGTTTCAGTGACGCCGGCCGCCAGCTTGGCCGGGTCGGTGTTCTGCGATTCGGTGTAGAGGGTGACGGTCATCAGGTCGCGCTGCACTTCCTGGCTGACTTCGGCGCGGACCGAAACCTGGTTGTAGTGAACGTCGTCGGCGAGGGCAGGGGTGCTGGCCAGCGCGAGTGCGCCGAGGGTGAGCAATGTGGCAGTGGGGCGAAGGCTGAACATAAAAACTCCTTGTTTGGCGAACCGTCCCGAGGGATGTGGCAAGTCCTCGGCGGACGGATGCCCATGAGACTGTGAACCCGGAGGCTTGTTCCTGCGCCATTGGGCGGAGGTCAAATGGATGTGGCGGTTTGACGCACTTTGACGGCAACTGTTGTCGCATTGGTTATACTCGCTCCGATTCGCCTGGAGCGCTCATCAGGAGAGCTCATGCTCGCCCCCTTGCAACTGCTTTCCGCTACCCGTCAGAACCTCTGGCGCCTGACGTTCATCCGCATTCTGGTGCTGGGTGCCCAGGCGGGCTCAGTGGGGTTCGCCTATCTGTTCGATTTGCTGCCGCTGCCCTGGCTGCAGCTGGACATCACCCTGGGTTTCTCGGCGATCGTCTGCCTGCTGACGGCCATCCGTTTGCGCACCTCGTGGCCGGTGACCGAGCTCGAATACGCCGTGCAACTGGCATTCGACCTGTTTATCCACAGTGCGCTGCTGTACTTTTCCGGCGGCTCGACCAACCCGTTCGTTTCTTATTACCTGGTGCCGCTGACCATCGCCGCCGTGACACTGCCGTGGCGTTATTCGCTGATCCTGTCGGGTATTGCGCTGGCGTTGTACACCCTGATGCTGGCCAAGTTCTTCCCGCTGGATGCCTTCGTGGCCCGCGAGAACATGCAGATATACGGTATGTGGCTGAGTTTCGCGCTGGCGGCCGGGGTGATCACTTTCTTTGCCGCGCGCATGGCCGAAGAACTGCGCCGTCAGGAACACATGCGTGCCTTGCGCCGCGAAGAGGGCGCGCGCGATCAGCAATTACTCGCGGTGGCGACCGAAGCTGCCGGCGCCGCCCATGAACTTGGCACGCCGCTGGCGACCATGAGCGTGCTGCTCAAGGAAATGCAGCAGGACCATAAAGACCCTGCGCTGCAGGACGACCTTTCGGTGCTGCAAGATCAGGTCAAGCTGTGCAAAGAGACGTTGCAGCAACTGGTTCGCGCCGCTGAAGCGAATCGCCGGCTCTCGGTGCAGGAACAAACCGTTACGCACTGGCTCGATCAGGCGCTTAATCGCTGGCACCTGATGCGCCCGGAAGCCACTTACCGCTTTCAACGCCTGGGACAGGGCGACGTGCCGATGCTGGCGCCGCCGCCGGACTTGACCCAGGCGCTGCTGAACCTGCTCAACAATGCTGCCGATGCCTGCGCCGAAGGGCTTGAGGTGAATCTGGACTGGACCGCCACCGAGATTCGCATCAGCATCCGCGATCATGGAGCCGGGGTCCCGCTGGCCATCGCCGAGCAGATCGGTAAACCGTTTTTTACCACCAAGGGCAAAGGCTTCGGCCTTGGCCTGTTCTTGAGTAAGGCCAGCGTGACCCGCGCGGGCGGCTCGGTGAAACTCTATCCTCACGAGGAAGGCGGCACGCTGACCGAGCTGCGCCTGCCCCGTGACGCACGAGGAGATGAAGCATGACTGACGAAATCCAGGTTGAAGGCGAAGAACTGCCGCACCTGCTGCTGGTGGACGACGACGCCACTTTCACTCGCGTGATGGCACGGGCCATGGCGCGCCGTGGTTTTCGCGTAAGCACCGCCGGTTCCGCCGATGAGGGCCTGGCCCTCGCGCAGCAGGACATTCCGGACTACGCCGCCGTCGACCTGAAAATGGAAGGGGACTCGGGGCTGGTGCTGTTGCCCAAGCTTCTGGAACTGGACCCGGAAATGCGCGTGCTGATCCTGACCGGTTATTCGAGCATCGCCACGGCCGTCGAAGCGATCAAGCGTGGCGCCTGCAACTACCTGTGCAAACCCGCCGATGCCGATGACGTGCTGGCAGCGCTGCTGTCCGAACACGCCGACCTGGACACGCTGGTGCCTGAAAACCCGATGTCCGTCGACCGCTTGCAGTGGGAGCACATTCAGCGTGTGCTGACCGAACACGAGGGCAATATCTCCGCCACGGCGCGTGCCTTGGGCATGCATCGGCGCACGTTGCAGCGCAAGTTGCAGAAGCGCCCGGTCCGCCGTTAAGCAGGGACTGCTTCTTAAACATTTATTCATGGAAGATCGTCTGTGGCGTCTGGCACATTGGCGCCAACGCCTTTAATTGCCTGCTGCCGAGCTTTTGCCATGAATTTTGATGTAGACGAATCCAGGGTCAATGACGCTGTAAACGGGAATTTCTTTTCCCGGGTCTGGAAGCTGGTGACGCCCTACTGGCGCAGCGAAGAAAAAGGCATGGCCTGGGTGCTGCTCATCGCAGTGATCGTGCTGTCGCTGTTCAGTGTATTTATCTCGGTGCTGGTCAACAGCTGGTACCGCGACTTCTACAACGCGCTGCAGAATAAGGACCTGGGGGCCTTCACCCATCTCATCCTCTACTTCTGCGGCATTGCCGCCATTGCCATACTTGGCGCGGTCTATCGCCTCTATCTGACCCAGATGCTGACCATCCGCTGGCGTCGATGGCTGACGGAACAGCATTTTGCCAAATGGCTCGCACACAAGAACTACTACCGGCTGGAGCAGGGCGGTTACACCGATAACCCGGACCAGCGTCTGTCTGAAGACCTCAATAACTTCACGTCCGACACCCTCAGCCTGAGCCTCGGCCTGCTGCGCACGGTGGTCAGTCTGGTGTCGTTCTCGGTGATCCTGTGGGGCGTGTCCGGCAGCATCGAGCTGTTCGGCATCACCATTCCCGGCTACATGTTCTGGGCCGCACTTATTTATGCCGCGGTCGGCAGCTTGCTGACTCACCTGATCGGCAAACGCTTGATCGTGCTGAGCAACCAGCAACAGCGTTACGAGGCCGACATGCGTTTCTCGCTGGTGCGCGTTCGCGAGAACGCCGAGAGCATCGCCCTGTCCGATGGCGAGGCCAACGAAAATCAGCGCCTGAGCGCACGGTTCGGCATGGTCTGGAGCAACTTTTGGACGATCATGAAGGTGCAGAAGCGTCTGACGTTTTTCACCGCCGGTTACTCACAGATCGCCATCGTCTTCGCCTTTGTCGTGGCTGCACCGCGTTACTTCGCCGGCAAGATCGAACTGGGCGAGCTGATGCAGATCAACTCGGCGTTCGGCAATGTGCAGGAAAATTTCAGCTGGTTCATCGACGCGTATACCCAACTGGCATCGTGGCGCGCCACCTGTGATCGTCTGCTCAGCTTCCGTCAGGCCATGGACGAAAACGAAGCGCGCGTGCCGGCCATCAAGGTTAGTCATGAGAGCGAAGCCTTGCAGCTCGATGGCCTGGCGCTGTCTCTCGCCGGCGGTCGCCAGTTACTGAACAATGCCAACATTCGCATTGCTGCAGGCGAAAAAGTCATGCTCAGCGGCCGCTCCGGCAGTGGCAAAAGTACGCTGCTGCGGGCGATGGGCGGGTTGTGGAAAGAAGGCCATGGTGCCGTGAAGCTACCCGCCAAACGTGCGTTCTTCCTGCCGCAAAAACCGTATCTGCCGATTGGCACCCTGCGTGAGGCGTTGAGTTATCCCCAGGCGCCCGAAGTCTATCCTGCCGAGCGCTTTGCTCAGGTGCTGGAAACCTGCCGCCTGGGTCATCTCATCCCGCGACTGGACGAGAGTGAACACTGGCAGCGCATGCTGTCGCCGGGCGAGCAACAACGCGTCGCTTTTGCCCGAGCGTTACTGTTCGCGCCGGACTGGCTTTACCTGGATGAAGCCACATCCGCGATGGACGAAGAGGATGAAGCCGCGCTGTATCAGGCGTTGCTGGACGAGCTACCGGGCGTGACCCTGCTCAGCATCGGCCACCGCAGCAGCCTCAAGCGCTTCCATGGTCGCCACGTGCGCATCGACGGTGGCCAGTTGCACGAGCAGCCGCTAACCGAATCGGCACTTTAAGCGTAGAGTGCTGAAGCGATAAAGTGTCGTAAACCAGGTGCTTCGCCGGGGTTGTTGTGTGATCGCACAACCCGGTGAGCTATCATCAGCGTTCAGCGTATTTAGAGATGCATGTTGGATATGGAAAATCAGAGCGCTCCGCCTCGCGCACGCAGAAAGCACCGCAGTCTCGCACAGGAACTGGTGACTGAACTCTCCGAGCGGATCCGCACTGGCGGGCTAAAGCGCGGGGACAAGTTGCCTACCGAGTCTGCAATCATGGAAGAGCAGGGCGTCAGCCGCACGGTTGTTCGCGAAGCCATCTCTCGCCTGCAGGCCTCCGGGCTGGTCGAAACCCGGCATGGCATCGGCACGTTCGTTCTGGACACGCCGAGCCCGAGCGGTTTCCGTATCGATCCGGCCACCATCGTCACCCTCCGTGACGTCCTGGCGATTCTCGAGTTGCGCATCAGTCTCGAAGTCGAATCAGCCGGCCTGGCCGCCCAACGCCGATCCGCCGAGCAACTGGCCGACATGCGCGCCGCCCTCGACGCACTCAGCGAAAGCGCGGCCCATGCCAGCGATGCTGTCGGCGCCGACTTCCAGTTC
This sequence comes from Pseudomonas sp. GL_135, assembly GCF_057834665.1. Lineage (NCBI taxonomy): Bacteria > Pseudomonadati > Pseudomonadota > Gammaproteobacteria > Pseudomonadales > Pseudomonadaceae > Pseudomonas > Pseudomonas sp. GL_135. The sequence continues at coordinate 4,573,322 of NZ_CM174408.1, read as the reverse complement.
CACATGGCCATCGCCCTGTCGACCGGCAACCGCTACTTCACCGACATCATGAATCACCTGGGCACCAGCATCATTCCCCGTACCCGTCTGAATTCTGCGCGCCTGGCCCACGACGACAACCAGCATTACATGAGCCGCCTGAGCCGCGAGCACGAGGAAATTTACGACGCCATCGCGCGCCAGGATTCCGATGCCGCCCGCGCCGCCATGCGCCTGCACCTGACCAACAGCCGTGAACGGCTGCGTCATGCTCATGAAGAGGCCGAGTCGCAGCGGGCTTGAGCCCGATTGATTGAGTGGGCCATGGCATTGCTGCGGGGGCCATTGATCGAATGTGTTTGCGGTGGTTTAGCTAATTACCTTGGGATTGCCCCATTCCCCATTCCCCATTTCCCATTGCCTCCGGCCAGAGGCATGCGCAGTCCTTGTGGGAGTGAGCTTGCTCACGACGACGGCACTCCTGCCAAGAGTGCTGCGGATATACGGGCCTCTTCGTGAGCAAGCTCGCTCCCACACGATCGAGTGCAGAGCCCGATCACGCGGCGCTCATCCAAGAGATGGTTTATGGCAGTCCGCACCGTCGCCGATCCTGTCTTCCCTCATATCCACCACTCATCCTTCCCCGTCATAAATATTTCAAAACGCTATTGAGTGATCCCCCTCTCAGTTGTACGATGACTTACGACATCAGCGCAGGACTGGTGCTTCATCCACAAAAATAGCTCCCCAGGGTGTTCGAATAATGAATCCACAAGAACTGAAGTCCATCCTCTCTCACGGTCTGCTTTCCTTCCCCGTTACCGATTTCAATGCCCAAGGCGACTTCCACCGCGCTGGCTACATCAAGCGTCTGGAATGGCTCGCCCCGTATGGCGCTTCCGCGCTGTTCGCCGCAGGCGGTACAGGTGAGTTCTTCTCCCTGACCGGCGACGAATACTCCGAAATCATCAAGACTGCCGTCGACACCTGCGAAACCAGCGTGCCGATTCTGGCTGGCGTCGGTGGTCCGACCCGCCAGGCGATCCAGATGGCTCAAGAAGCCGAGCGTCTGGGTGCAAAAGGCCTGCTGCTGCTGCCTCACTACCTGACCGAAGCCAGCCAGGACGGCGTCGCCCTCCACGTTGAAGCGGTCTGCAAATCGGTCAAGATCGGCGTTGTCGTCTACAACCGTAACGTCTGCCGCCTGACCCCTTCGCTGCTGGAACAACTGGCCGAGCGCTGCCCTAACCTGATCGGCTACAAAGACGGCCTGGGTGATATCGAGCTGATGGTTTCGATCCGCCGTCGTCTGGGCGACCGCTTCTCCTACCTGGGTGGTCTGCCAACGGCAGAGGTCTACGCCGCCGCCTACAAGGCGCTGGGCGTGCCGGTTTACTCCTCGGCGGTGTTCAACTTCCTGCCAAAAATGGCGATGGACTTCTACCACGCCATCGCCAAAGACGATCACGAGACCGTCGGCAAGCTGATCGACGATTTCTTCCTGCCGTACCTGGACATCCGTAACCGCAAACACGGCTACGCGGTGAGCATCGTCAAGGCGGGCGCCAAGCTTGCCGGTTACGACGCAGGCCCTGTCCGCGCCCCGCTGACTGACCTGACGTCGGACGAAGTCGACATGCTGGCTGCATTGATGGACAAGCAGGGCAAGCAGTAATCGCCCAGTTGCCGCAAAACCGCTGAGCGATCAGCGGTTTTTTGCCCTCGGGGCTTCGCTAACGGACAGCTCGCAGTACAGCTTCACATCGCATCTGTTTTAGGGGCAGAGGCGAGCAGCACACACATAAGATCGTTTACCCGCGCAAAAAAAATAACTAGTGGGAGTTTCGAACATGCAGAAAACCAAGCCGACGCACGTCCGCTATTTGATCTTGCTCATGCTGTTTCTGGTGACCACGATCAACTACGCCGACCGTGCAACCATCGCCATCGCAGGCTCCAGCCTGCAGAAAAGCCTCGGCATCGACGCCGTCACCCTCGGTTTCATCTTCTCCGCATTTGGTTGGGCCTACGTCGCCGGCCAGATCCCCGGCGGCTGGCTTCTGGACCGCTACGGCTCCAAGAAAGTCTACGCACTGAGCATCTTCACCTGGTCGCTGTTCACCGTGCTGCAAGGCTACGTCGGCGAATTCGGTCTCTCCACCGCCATCTTCCTGCTGTTCGCCCTGCGCTTTATGGTCGGCCTCGCCGAAGCACCGTCGTTCCCCGGCAACGCCCGTATCGTGGCGGCCTGGTTCCCGACGTCTGAGCGCGGCACGGCCTCGGCGATCTTCAACTCGGCACAATACTTCGCCACCGTTCTGTTCGCCCCGATCATGGGCTGGATCGTTTACACCTTCGGCTGGCAGCACGTGTTCATCGTGATGGGCAGCATCGGCATCCTGTTCTCGCTGATCTGGCTGAAAGTTATCCACAGCCCTCGCAACCATCCGAAAATCAACAAGGAAGAATTCGATCACATCGCCAACAACGGCGGCATGGTCGACATGGACCAGGACAAGGGCAAAGGCTCTGCCAGCGGCCCGAAATGGGACTACGTGCGTCAGTTGCTCACCAACCGCATGATGCTGGGCATCTACCTGGCTCAATACTGCATCAACGGCATCACCTACTTCTTCCTGACCTGGTTCCCGGTGTACCTGGTTCAAGAACGCGGCATGACCATCCTCAAGGCCGGTTTCATCGCTTCGCTGCCGGCTATTTGCGGATTCATCGGCGGCGTACTGGGCGGGATCATTTCCGACTACCTGCTGCGCAAAGGCCACTCGCTGACCTTCGCTCGCAAGGCGCCGATCATTGGTGGTCTGCTGCTGTCGACCTCGATCGTGACGTGCAACTACGTCGACATCGAATGGGTCGTTGTGGGCTTTATGGCACTGGCCTTCTTCGGCAAGGGCGTGGGCGCACTGGGCTGGGCGGTCATGTCCGACGCATCGCCGAAACAAATCGCCGGTTTGAGCGGCGGTCTGTTCAACATGTTCGGTAACATCGCTTCCATCACCACCCCGATTGTCATCGGCTACATCATCAGCACCACCGGTTCGTTCAAATGGGCCCTGGTGTTCGTCGGCGCCAACGCGCTGGTGGCGGTGATCAGCTACATCTTCATCGTCGGTGAAATCAAACGTGTAGAACTCAAGGACACCCCAACGAAGGGTGCCTTGCCGGCCAGTGAAGCCGAGCTTTCTCAAGCGAAACTCTGAGGAAAAACCGTGATGAACTTGATCCAGCATGCCGACTCGCCGCGTTACATTCGCTTGCACGCGCTTGATAACGTCGTCGTCGTGGTCAATGACCAAGGCGTTCCGGCGGGGACTGAATTCGATAACGGTCTGGTGACCGTCGACAATGTGCCGCAGAGCCACAAGGTGAACACCGTGGACATCGCCGAAGGGGAGCCGATCATTCGTTACGGCCACACTATCGGCTATGCGCTGCAGCCGATCCCGAAAGGCAGTTGGGTCAAGGAAGATCAGCTGCGCATGCCATCAGCGCCGGCGCTGGACAGCCTGCCGATGTCAGACGCCGTGCCGGTCAGGGGTGAGCCGCTGGAAGGCTTTACCTTCGAGGGCTACCGCAACGCCGACGGCACCGTCGGCACGCGCAATATCCTGGGCATCACGACGACGGTGCAGTGCGTCACCGGGGTTCTGGATTTCGCCGTCAAGCGCATCCGCGAGGAACTGCTGCCCAAGTACCCGAACGTCGATGACGTGGTGGCGCTGACCCACAGCTACGGCTGCGGCGTCGCCATCACTGCCAAAGACGCATACATCCCGATTCGCACGGTGCGCAACCTGGCGCGCAACCCGAACCTGGGTGGTGAAGCGCTGGTGATCAGCCTGGGCTGCGAGAAGCTGCAGGCCGATCAGGTCATGCACACGGGCGACGCCTCGGTCGACCTGAGCGAGCCCTGGCTGTATCGCTTGCAAGACTCCAAGCACGGCTTCAACGAAATGATCGAGCAGATCATGGAACTGGCCGAGACGCGTTTAAAGAAGCTCGACCAGCGTCGTCGCGAAACCGTGCCGGCGTCGGAATTGATTCTGGGCATGCAGTGCGGCGGCAGTGATGCGTTTTCCGGCATCACCGCCAACCCGGCACTGGGTTATGCGTCGGACCTGCTGCTGCGCGCGGGCGCGACCGTGATGTTCTCGGAAGTGACCGAAGTGCGTGACGCGATCTACCTGCTGACCTCCCGTGCCGAAAACATGGAAGTGGCTGAAGGCCTGGTTCGCGAAATGGACTGGTACGACCGTTACCTGGCCAAGGGCGAAGCGGATCGCAGCGCCAACACCACGCCGGGGAACAAGAAGGGCGGGCTGTCGAACATCGTCGAGAAGTCGCTGGGGTCGATCGTCAAGTCCGGCAGCAGCGCCATCAACGGGGTGCTTGGCCCTGGCGAGCGGGTGACGCGCAAAGGCCTGATCTTCTGCGCGACGCCGGCGAGCGACTTTGTCTGCGGGACGTTGCAACTGGCGGCCGGGATGAACCTGCACGTGTTCACTACAGGGCGCGGCACGCCGTATGGTCTGGCGATGTCACCGGTGGTGAAGGTGTCGACCCGGACCGAACTGGCGCAGCGTTGGCCGGATCTGATCGATGTCGACGCAGGCCGCATCGCAACCGGCCGTGCCAGCATCGAAGACCTGGGTTGGGAGCTTTTCCACTTCTATCTCGACGTCGCCAGCGGAAAGAAGACGACCTGGACCGAGAAGTATCGTCTGCACAACGACATCACCCTGTTCAACCCGGCGCCGATTACATAAGCCGGAATTCAGCCCTTTACCCGCCGGGCTTGTTAGTCCGGCTGGTGTATGGTCGATGCGGGAGTGGTTGTGTCGCCACAGGTTTCTGTGCCGTACTCAGCCCCTGTGGGAGCGAGCTTGCTCGCGAATACGCCACTTCTGCCGCTGTAGATTTCGGACGTACCGGCCTCTTCGTGAGCAAGCTCACTCCCACAATTTAACCCTCTCGCCAAAAGATTTCGCGCCGTACTCACTTCCCTGTGGGAGCGAGCTTGCTCGCGAATTCGTCACTTCAATCGCTGAAGAATCAGCGACTAGTCACCAACTCCGCTTTATCTTCACCCGCCTCAGGCTCAGGCTCCGGCTCCGGAAACGCCTCGGTGTGATCAAATTCGATGCCTTCGCCCATCGCCTTGTACTTCTTGCGCAGCGCGTGCAATTCCCTCTGGTCGAGGTTATCCAGGCTCAGCACGGCGTTCTGCGCGTCTTTGGTCACCCGTAGCAGTTCGTCGATCTTGATATGCAGCTCATCGGTATCGCGGTTCTGGGTGTTCTGGATCAGGAAAACCATCAGAAAGGTAATGATCGTCGTGGACGTATTGATGATCAGTTGCCAGGTGTCGTTGAAATGGAAGAGCGGCCCGGTGGCGGCCCACACGCAGATCAGCGCAATCGCAACGAGGAAGGTTCGTGGGCTGCCAGACCATTGCGACAAGGCCTGCGCGAACTTCGAGAATGTCATGAACGGTTCCTTGGTTAAGCATTAGAGATACCCAAGGGACCGCGTCGCGTCGTTGAAATTTCTTCTTACAACATGAAATCGGCGACAGGATCAGCTCCAGCCGAATACCTCACAGGCGTTGGCGGTGCTCGCGGCGGCCAGTGCGTCGACAGGGATATTCATCAGCTTGGCGATGGCCGCGCAGATATCGGGAAGATGCTCGGGGCTGTTGCGCAGGCCCGGAAACATTGCCGGCGCCATGTCCGGGGAGTCGGTTTCCAGCACGACGCTTTCCAACGGCAGATCGGCGATCACCCGGTGCATGCGCAGCGCCTGCGGCCACGTCGCCGCACCGCCCAGCCCCAGCTTGTAACCCAGCTTGATGTATTCCCGGGCTTCTTCGCGGCTGCCGGCGAAGGCGTGAACGATGCCACAGCGCTTGAGCTTGAAGCGCTTGAGCGCGGCAATGGTGTCGGCGTGGCTGCGGCGCACGTGGAGCAGGGCAGGGAGGTTGAAGTCGACGGCCAGCTGCAACTGCTGGTCAAGCAACGTCTGTTGCCGCGGGCGGTCCAGGGATTCGATGTAGTAATCCAGACCGATCTCGCCCACGGCGCACAGCTTGGGATGCCCGGCCAGACGCGTCAGCCAGTTGCGCATCTCCTGTACATGCTCTGGCTGATGCTCCTCAAGGAACACAGGGTGCAAGCCCAGCGCGGCGTACACCGAAGGTTCGCTGATTGCCAGATCCCACACCCGTTGCAGATTGCGCTGATAGACGCCCAGCACCACGATGCGCTCGACACCCAACTGCCGGCTGTTGGCGAGGACGGCGTCGCGGTCGGCGTCGAAATCGTCGAAATCCAGGTGCGTGTGGGTGTCGATCAGTCGCACGTTGCTTACGCCTCGTGAATCCGCTGTTTGAATGTCCGCACGATGGCATGCACGCCCGGTTCGTACTGATCCTGCTCAATGGCCGACAACGCCAGCGCGAGAGCTTTCTCGGCGATCAAATGGTGCTGCTGAGCCATGGCGTTGACCGGCAACGGCAGGAAATCCAGCAGTTGTGTGTCGCCGAACGTGCCCAAGTGAAGTTGGTCCGGATTCAGGCGGCGCTGGTGCAGCAAATCGAACACCCCTTGCAGCAGGACGTAGGACGTGGTGATCAGCGCGTCGGGGAAATACCCCAGGCGGTCAAACATGTCGCTGGCCAGTCGCAGGCCGCAATCACGGCTGAACGCGTCGCCGTGTTCGATGATCACCGAGCCTTCGAAACCCTCCAACGCGTCTTCGAAGCCGCTGGCTCGCGCCTTACTGACGCTCAGTTCGGGCTGCGCGCCGATCAGGGCGATGTGCCGGGGTTTGATCTCCAGCAGGCTGCGGGTCAGCTGCTGGCTGGCATCGTGGTCGTCGCTGACCACCGAGCAGAAATACGCAGGATCCATCTCTCGGTCGATGGCGATGACCGGCGTCCCTTGCTGCTGCAGCGCCCGGTAGCTGTCATCGCTGGCCGGCAGGCAACTGGCGACGAACAGCGCATCGCAGCGTCGCGCGCGAAACAGCTGCAACAACTGCAACTCGCTGATGGGATCGTCGTCAGAACTGGCGATCAGCAGTTGGTAACCGCGCGCGCGGGCGCCCTGTTCCAGTTGCTTGGCGATGCGCGCGTAACTGGGGTTTTCCAGGTCGGGCAGGATGAAGCCGAGGGTTCGGGTATGCCGGCTGCGCAGCCCGGCGGCCTGCGGGTTGGGTCGGAAGCCGTGGGCGTCGACCACCGCGCGCACGCGCTCGACCGTCGCACTGCTGATGCGTTGCTGTTCGGCCTTTCCGTTGATCACGTAGCTGGCCGTGGTCACAGAAACGCCGGCCAGACGCGCAATATCACTGAGTTTCAAGCCGGGCATCCTTTCGTGATGAGAAGCAGAAGTGAGAGCTGAACTACCGTGGCAGGGATTTTCACCGATTAACAGCCATCATGACAGCAGACCGTTGTCTGGTAGAAAGCGTGTGTGCCGCGAAGGATGTTTCCTACACGATTCGACCGGATGAGCTTCAATCCGCATGGATTATCAAGTAACGTGCGCGGCACGCTAGATTAAACGATTCAGCAGGCCTGTTTATGGCGCCTTCTGCCCTGTTCTTTGCCTAAGGCGGGCCCTGAGTCGAAATATCAATGTGAGTTTACGCATTCATTATTAGCAAACCGTAAGTCATCGGTGTTTACGACCGGTCCTACAACAAGAATCTGGCGCGACCCCGCGCAGCACAGGAGAACGCAATGCTCGAGCTGACCATAGAGCAAATTTCCATGGACCAGTCGGCGGTGGACAAGCCCGCCGCGTTGCAACTGCTGGCTGACTTGCTTGTCGCCGATGGCCTGGTGGCTCCCGGCTACCTTGCAGGCTTGCAGGCGCGCGAGCAACAGGGTTCGACTTTTCTGGGGCAAGGCATCGCCATTCCCCACGGCACGCCGCAGACCCGCGACCAGGTGTTCGCCACCGGCGTGCGCCTGATGCAATTCCCCGAGGGGGTGGACTGGGGCGACGGGCAAATGGTCTATCTGGCCATCGGCATCGCTGCCAAGTCCGACGAGCATTTGCGGTTGCTTCAACTGCTGACCCGTGCCTTGGGTGAAAACGACCTGGGCGAAGCGCTGCGTCAGGCGAAGGATCCCGAGTCGCTGCTCAAACTGCTGCAAGGCGCGCCGCAGGAACTGGCCCTCGATGCTCAGATGATCAGCCTGGGCGTCATGGTCGATGATTTCGAAGAGCTCGTCTGGCGCGGCGCACGTTTGCTGCGCAAAGCCGAGTGCGTGAACAACGGTTTCGCGGCGGTGCTGCAGCAGGTCGAGCCGTTGCCGCTTGGGGAAGGACTCTGGTGGCTGCACAGCGAGCAGATGGTCAACAAGCCCGGCCTGGCCTTCGTGACGCCGGACAAACCCATGCGTCACCTGGGCCAGTCGCTGACCGGCCTGTTCTGCCTCGCCAGTCTGGGCGAGTCCCACCAGGCACTGCTCGAACGCCTTTGCGCGTTGTTGATCGAAGGTCGCGGCCACGTCCTGGGTGAGGCGACCAGCAGTCGCGCGGTGCTTCAGGCATTGGGCGGCGAAGTACCGCCGGACTGGCCGAGCGAGCGCGTGACCCTGGCCAATGCCCACGGCCTGCATGCGCGTCCCGCAAAAATCCTCGCGCAACTGGCCAAGGGCTTTGACGGCGACATTCGCGTGCGCATCGTCGATGGCACCGAAAATCCTGTGTCGGCCAAGAGCCTGAGCAAACTGCTGAGCCTCGGCGTCCAGCGCGGTCAGTCCCTTGAGTTCATTGCCGAGCCGACCATTGCTGCCGACGCCTTGCCTGCGTTGATCGCTGCGGTGCTCGAAGGCCTGGGCGAAGAAATCGAGCCGTTGCCGACCCATACCGAAGTCAAGCCAGCCACGGCGGTTGTTGAAAAAACCCTCAGCGCCCCCGCCGCAGGCACTCAGGTTCAGGCCGTGCCTGCTGCGCCCGGCATCGCCGTCGGCCCGGCCCACGTGCATGTTCTGCCGGTGTTCGATTACCCGGCACAGGGCGAATCGCAAAGCGTCGAACACGAACGTCTGCACAGCGCGCTGGCGCAGGTGCGTGTCGACATCGAGCAGTTGATTCAACGCAGCACGGCGAAGGCCATTCGCGAGATTTTCGTCACCCACCAGGAAATGCTCGCCGACCCCGAACTGGTCGACGAAGTGGCGCAGCGCCTGAAACAAGGCGAAAGCGCCGCTGCCGCGTGGATGAACGTTATCGAGGCCGCCGCGCGTCAGCAGGAACAGCTGAAAGATGCGCTGCTGGCCGAGCGCGCCGCTGACTTGCGGGATGTCGGCCGCCGGGTGCTGGCGCAGATCTGCGGCGTCGAAGACCTGGTTGAGCCGGAAGAACCGTACATTCTGGTGATGGATGAAGTCGGTCCGTCCGACGTCGCGCGTCTGGACCCTGCCCGTGTCGCCGGCATTCTCACCGCCCGCGGCGGCGCCACGGCCCACAGCGCCATCGTTGCCCGGGCGCTGGGCATCCCGGCCCTGGTCGGTGCGGGCGATGCGGTGTTGCTGATCAAATCCGGCACCCAGTTGTTGATTGACGGCCAGCGCGGGCGTCTCGACGTTGCGCCCGACGAAGCGACCCTGCACCGCGCCTTGCAAGACCGTGACACCCGCGAGCAACGCCTCAAGGCTGCCGCTGCCCTGCGCATGGAGCCAGCGATCACCCAGGACGGCCACGCCGTTGAGGTCTTCGCCAACATTGGTGACAGCGCCGGCACGCCGGCAGCGGTGGAGCAGGGCGCCGAAGGGATTGGCCTGCTGCGCACCGAATTGCTGTTCATGGCCCACAGTTCCGCGCCCGATGAAGCAACACAGGAAGCGGAATACCGGCGCGTGCTCAACGACCTCGACGGTCGCCCGCTGGTGGTTCGCACCCTCGACGTCGGCGGCGACAAACCGCTGCCGTACTGGCCCATCGATAAGGAGGAAAACCCGTTTCTCGGTGTGCGCGGCATTCGCCTGACCTTGCAGCGCCCGGACACCATGGAAAGCCAGCTGCGAGCGTTGCTGCGTGCGGCGGACAATCGCCCGTTGCGCATCATGTTCCCGATGGTAGGTACCGTCGAAGAATGGCGTCAGGCCCGGGACATGACCGAGCGTCTGCGTCTGGAGATCCCGGTGGCCGACCTGCAACTGGGGATCATGATCGAAGTGCCGTCGGCGGCGTTGCTGGCGCCGGTGCTGGCGAAGGAAGTGGACTTCTTCAGCGTCGGCACCAACGACTTGACCCAGTACACGATGGCCATCGACCGCGGTCACCCGACCCTGTCCGCTCAGGCTGATGGTCTGCACCCGGCGGTGTTGCAACTGATCGACATCACCGTGCGCGCGGCCCATGCCCATGGCAAATGGGTAGGCGTGTGCGGCGAATTGGCCGCCGATCCGCTGGCGGTGCCGGTGTTGGTCGGTCTGGGTGTGGATGAATTGAGCGTCTCGGCGCGGAGCATCGGCGAAGTCAAAGCCTGCGTCCGTGAATTGAATCTGATCGAAGCCCGGAAACTTGCGCAGGCGGCCTTGGCCGTTGGCAGCGCGGCGGACGTGCGTGCCCTCGTGGAGGGGCTGTAATGGCGAAAATTCTGACATTGACCATGAACCCGGCGCTGGACTTGACCGTGCAGTTGGGCCCCTTGCAGATCGGCCAGGTCAACCGCAGCGACGCCATGCTCAGCCACGCGGCGGGCAAGGGCATCAACGTCGCCCAGGTGTTGGCTGATCTGGGGCACGAGCTGACCGTCGCGGGCTTCCTCGGCGTCGACAACCAGCAGCCGTTCGAAACCCTGTTTGCCAAGCGCGGCTTCGTCGATGAGTTCGTGCGGGTGCCGGGCGAGACGCGCAGCAACATCAAGCTGGCGGAAAGCAGCGGGCGCATTACCGACCTCAACGGCCCCGGCCCGGAAGTCAGCCCGCAGGCGCAACAAGCGCTGGCCGCTCGGGTTGAACAGATCGCGGCGGGTTTTGATGCGGTGGTCGTGGCTGGCAGTCTGCCCCGCGGCGTCAGCGCGCAGTGGCTGAAAACGCTGTTGCTGCGCCTCAACGCCATGGGTTTGAAAGTGGCGCTGGACACCAGCGGCGAAGCGTTGCGCGCCGGCCTGGAAGCGTCGCCGTGGATGATCAAGCCCAACACCGAAGAGCTGGCCGACGCCCTCGATGCGCCGATCATTTCCATCGACGCTCAAGCGCAAGCGGCGGCGGACCTGCGCCAGCGCGGCATCGAGCATGTGGTGATTTCACAGGGCTCGGAAGGCGTTCACTGGTTCAGTTCCAACGTCGCGTTGCAGGCACTGCCGCCCAAAGTCACCGTCGCCAGCACCGTCGGCGCGGGGGATTCGCTGCTGGCCGGGATGGTTCACGGCTTGCTGTGCGGGCACAAACCCGAGCAAACCTTGCGCACTGCCACGGCCATTGCGGCCATGGCCGTGACTCAGATCGGCTTCGGCATCAATGACCTGGCGCAATTGAAACGTCTGGAAAGCGGCGTCAACGTCCGCGTCCTGACGGCATAACAAGAGAGGAAGTGTGATGAAGTTAGCCATTGTTACGGCCTGTCCGAACGGCAAAATCAGCAGCGTCCTCAGTGCCCGTCTGCTGGATGCGGCGGCCCAGCGCCAGGGTTGGAGTACCAGCGTCGAGATCCATGATCCGCGTCATCCGGAGAAGCAACTGTCGCCGGGCGACATCGAAGCGGCCGACTGGGTGCTGGTGGTCAACACCGGCCCGCTGGACCTGGCGCGCTTCTCCGGCAAACGCCTGTATCAGGCCACGCCCGCGCAAGCGTTGCAGGACGCCGATGGCTTTCTGCGTTCAGCGGCGGCGCTGGCCACCGAGCACACCGCGACTTCTGCTGCGCTGACTGCTTCCAGCGCGCAGCCGCGTCTGGTGGCGGTGACGGCGTGCCCGACCGGCGTCGCTCACACCTTTATGGCGGCCGAGGCGATTCAGCAGGCGGCGAAAAAGCTCGGCTATGACCTGCAGGTGGAAACTCAGGGCTCGGTCGGTGCGCGTAATCCGCTCAGCGCCCAGGCCATTGCCGACGCCGATGTGGTGTTGCTGGCGTGTGATATCGAAGTCGCCACCGAGCGTTTTGCCGGCAAGCGCATCTATCGCTGCGGCACCGGTATTGCGCTCAAGCAAGCTGAAGCGACGTTGAAGAAAGCGCTGGCGGAGGCGGAGGTTGAGTCCACGGCTTCATCGTCCAAGGCCTCTTCCAAAAAGGAAAAGACCGGCGTCTACAAACACCTGCTCACCGGCGTGTCGTTCATGCTGCCGATGGTGGTGGCGGGCGGTTTGCTGATCGCGCTGTCGTTCGTGTTCGGCATTCACGCGGCAGAAGAACCGGGCACGCTGGCGGCAGCCTTGAAGCAGATCGGCGCGGGCGCGGCGTTCCAGTTGATGGTGCCGTTGCTGGCTGGTTACATCGCTTATTCCATCGCCGACCGTCCGGGCCTTGCGCCGGGGATGATCGGCGGTCTGCTCGCCAGCACCTTGGGCGCCGGCTTCATTGGCGGCATCATCGCGGGATTCCTGGCGGGCTACAGCGCCTGGGCGGTGAATCGCTACGCGAAGTTGCCGGCAAGTGTCGAAGCGCTGAAGCCGATTCTGATCATTCCGCTGCTGGCGAGCCTGTTCACCGGGTTGGTAATGATTTACGTGGTGGGCAAGCCGGTCGCCGGCATGCTCGAAGGGCTGACCCACTTCCTCGACACCATGGGCACGGCCAACGCGGTGCTGCTCGGCGTGCTGCTGGGCGCGATGATGTGCGTGGATCTGGGTGGGCCGATCAATAAGGCGTCCTATGCGTTTTCGGTGGGCTTGCTGGCCTCGAGCAGCGGCGCGCCGATGGCGGCAACCATGGCGGCTGGCATGGTCCCGCCGATCGGCATGGGCATCGCGGCATTGATCGCCCGGCGCAAGTTTGCCCAGAGTGAGCGTGAGGCGGGCAAAGCGGCGTTCGTGCTGGGGCTGTGCTTCATCTCCGAAGGCGCGATTCCGTTTGCGGCGAAAGACCCGCTTCGGGTGATTCCGGCGAGCATCGCGGGCGGCGCGCTGACCGGTGCCCTGTCGATGTTCTTCGGCTGCAAACTCATGGCGCCCCACGGTGGGTTGTTCGTGCTGCTGATCCCGAATGCGATTAACCATGCGCTGCTGTACCTGCTGGCGATCGTGGCGGGCAGCGTCGTCACCGGCGTGCTGTACGCGCTGCTGAAACGACCTGAACCCGCCGAGCTGGATGCGGTGCCCGCCGGCGCGTAAACGCTGGCGCTTCCCCGGCTATAACCGGTTCCACGGGATGCACGCGATGCTTTTTAGTGGGACCGGCTTCAGCCGGGAAGGGGCCGGTTGGCGCGCCATCACATTTGCGGTGTTAATGCCGACGCCTTCCCGGCTAAAGCCGGTCCTACAAGTGCGCGGTCTGGCATGCAGCGATGGGTTGGATGTTCGGGCCTCTTCGCGAGCAAGCTCGCTCCCACAGGGCGAAGTATGGCACTGGATTTTGTGCCAGCCAGGGTCAACATTCAGCCTCACCCCACGGCCCTGTCATCTCCCGCAAACAATCCGCTGCTAGCGTCCTCCTATTGGATTCCCTTGAGGAGGATAAACATGTCCCGGTTCGACCTGACTCGCCGCCGTATCATCCAGGCCGCTGGTGCTGGCTTGTTGTTGCCGGGGCTTGCGCCGGCGGTCATTGCCTCGGTGAAGGATCGCCCGAAGATGACCGACGGCGTGCAGTCCGGCGATGTGCTCGGCGACCGCGCCATGGTCTGGAGTCGCAGCGACCGGCCGGCGCGCATGGTGGTCGAATGGGACACCCGCAGCATGTTCAGCAACCCCCGCCGCACGGTCTCGCTGCTCGCCGACCAGCGCACGGACTTCACCGCCCGCGTCGAATTGACCGGCCTCCCGGCGGATCAAGCCATCTTCTACCGCGTGTTTTTCGAAGACGCGCAAACCGGCGTCGCCAGCGAACCCTGGTTCGGTCACCTGCGCAGCGTGCCGGTCAATCGCCGCAACATCCGCTTCGTCTGGAGCGGTGACACCGTCGGCCAGGGCTTCGGCATCAACCCCGAGATCGGCGGCATGCGCATCTATGAGGCCATGCGCCTGCGCTTGCCAGACTTCTTCATCCACAGCGGCGACACCATCTACGCCGACGGCCCGGTGCCCGCCGAAGTGGTCACCGAAGGCGGGCGCATCTGGCGCAACATCACCACGGAAGAGAAGAGCAAGGTCGCGGAAACCCTTGACGAATACCGCGGCGCCTACCGCTACAACTTGATGGACGAGAACCTGCGGCGCTTCAACGCCGAGGTCCCGCAGATCTGGCAATGGGATGACCACGAAGTGACCAATAACTGGTCGCCGAGCAAGCAGCTGGACGACCGCTACAAGGTCAAAGACATCCAACTGTTGGCATCCCGCGGGCGTCAGGCGTTTCTCGAATACGCGCCGATGCGCTTGCAGAATGCCGACAACGGCGGGCGTGTCTACCGCAAGATCCCTTACGGCCCGATGCTCGACGTGTTCGTGCTCGACATGCGCAGTTATCGCGACGGCAACGACGCCAATCTGGCCGATAAGCCCGGGCCGACCACCGCCTTCCTGGGCCGCGAGCAACTGGACTGGCTCAAGCGCGAACTTCAAGCGTCTGGCGCTCAGTGGAAAGTCATTGCCGCCGACATGCCTATCGGCCTCGGCGTGCCCGACGGCGAGATCGGCCCCGGCGTGATGCGCTGGGAGGCGATCGCCAACGGTGAAAATGGCGCGCCAAAGGGCCGCGAACTGGAGGTCGCCGAGCTGCTGGGTTTCCTGCGCCAGCAGAAGGTGCGCGACACCGTCTGGCTCACGGCCGATGTGCATTACTGCGCGGCACACCACTACCACCCGGATCAAGCGGTGTTCCAGGATTTCGACCCGTTCTGGGAGTTTGTCGCGGGGCCACTCAATGCAGGCAGTTTCGGGCCTAACACACTCGACAAGACCTTCGGGCCTGAGTTGGTGTTCCAGAAGGCGCCGCCGGCGCAGAACACCTCGCCGTTTGCCGGGTTCCAGTTTTTTGGTGAGGTGAACATCGATGGCCAGAGCGGGGAGATGACCGTGACGCTGCGGGATCTGGACGGGGTTTCGGTGTTTGAGAAGACGCTGCAACCCGCGCCCATCGCCTGACGCAGCCTTGGGTTGTACGACCACTGCGCAATTGCCGGTAACACTTCCCGCGCCGCTGGCCTATCATTAGCCACCTAACGACGGCTCAGGGTTTGGCGTGCATGCTGGCAATCTTTCTGGAAACCCTGAACATCACCGCGCCGGTCTTCGCGATGTTGTTTCTTGGCGTATTGCTCAAGCGCGTGGGCTGGATCAACGACAGCTTCATTCACACCGCTTCCTCGTTGGTGTTCAACTGCACCATGCCGGCACTGCTGTTTCTGGGGATCATTCACGCTGACCTCCACGCGGCGTTTCAGCCAGGCGTGTTGATCTACTTCATCGTCGCCACGCTGGCGGGTTTTGCGTTGTCGTGGGGCTGGGCCATCTACCGCGTGCCGTTCGCCGAACGAGGCACGTACACCCAAGGCGCGTTTCGCGGTAACAACGGTGTCATTGGCCTCGCCCTGGCCGCGAGCATGTACGGCGACTACGGCATTTCCCTGGGTGCGATCCTCGCCGCGCTGGTCATCCTGTTCTACAACACCCTGTCCACCGTCGTGCTGGCGGTTTACAGCCCGGTGATCAAGTCCGACCCGTGGAGCATCACCAAAAGCGTCATGGCCAATCCGCTGATCATCAGCATTGTCATTGCGGCGCCGTTCGCCTACTTCCAGATCCCGCTCCCCAAATGGCTCGACACGTCCGGCAGCTATCTGGCGCAGATGACTCTGCCGCTGGCGCTGATGTGCATCGGCGGCACGCTGTCGTTGAAGTCGTTGCGAGAGAGCGGGACGTTGGCGATCAGTGCGAGCTTGATGAAGATGGTCTGGCTGCCGCTGATCTGCACGCTGGGCGCGTGGTTGCTGGGCTTCCGTCATGCGGAACTGGGGATTCTGTTTCTGTATTTCGGCGCCCCGACGGCGTCGGCCAGTTTCGTCATGGTCCGCGCGGCCAATGGCAATCACGAGCTGGCGGCGTCGATCATTGTCATGACCACCCTGGCAGCGGCGGTCACGACCAACGTCGGGATTTTCATTCTGCAGTGGGGCGGGTGGATTTAGTCTTGATTCGGGCTGTCGCCCATCAATGCTGACGCCGCCACGCTCGTACCGTACCCACCACGATGCACAGGGCGATTACCGGCAGCGCGTAGTGAATCATCAGGCGCTCCAGTCGCTCGGCCAGTGGCATGCCCGTGGTAAACGCCACGATGTGCAGCCCATACACCGCGTACAGCCCGAGCAGCAGCAGCCCCTCCAGCCGGGCGATCCGGTACCCCGAATAGAACAGCGGCACGCACAGCGCCGCGACGCCCAGCATCACCGGCAAATCGAAATCCAGCGCATTGGGCGAGATCGATAACGGCGCGGTGGAAATCAGCGCCGTGATGCCGAGCACACCCAGCAGGTTGAACAGATTACTGCCGATGATGTTGCCCACCGCGATATCGCGCTCGCCACGCAATGCTGCGATGAGCGAGGTCATCAGCGCGGGCAGCGAGGTCGCAACGGCGATCACGGTCAGGCCGATCACCCGCTCCGACAGGCCCAGATCCAGGGCCACCGAGACCGCCGCGCCGACCAGCAGATGACTGCCAAAGGTCAGCAGGGCCAGGCCGCAGGCCATCAGCGCCAGTCGACCCAGCAGCGGCCCGACGCGACGACGCGGCTCAAGGTCCGTCCTCGCCACATGCCGCGCACCGTGGGCGAACTGGCGCACCACGACGAACAGATACGCCGCCATGGCCAGCAACAGCACGACGCCATCCAGCGCGCTCAGCTCGCCATTCCACGCCAGCGCCGCAACCAGGGCGGTGGCAGCGATCATCAATGGCAAATCGACGCGCACCAGTTGCCGGGCCACGCGCAGCGGGATGATCAGGGCAGAGAGCCCCAGTGTGACCAGCACGTTGAAGATATTGCTGCCGATGACGCTGCCCACCGCAATGTCGGTGCTGTCAGTGAACGCCGCTTGCAGCCCGACCGCCAGTTGCGGGGCGCTGCTGCCCAGCGCGACGACGGTCAGGCCGAGAAACAGAGGGCGGGTTTTGAGAAGGGCGGCCAGGGCCACGGCAGCGCGCACCGACAGTTGCGCGCCGAGGATCATCAACAGCAGGCCGCACGCCAGCTCGATGAGCGTAGGCAGGGGAAGATTCGTTAGGGCGAGAATTCAGGGCACCAGTCAGTCGTCGAGGGCTTGTACCCGCACGCGGGCGGTTCCGCTGCGCAGCATACCCAATTGCGCGGCGGCTGCACGTGACACATCGATCAGCCGCCCCCGGGTGTGCGGGCCGCGGTCGTTGATACGGACAATGACCTTGCGGTCGTTGTCCAGGTTGGTGACTTGCACGCGCGTGCCGAACGGCAGTTGCCGGTGCGCGGCGGTCAGGGAATTGGCGTCGAAGCGTTCACCGCTGGCGGTGCGCTGACCGTGGTGTTGCGAGCCGTAGTACGAGGCGCCGCCGGTGGCGTTGTAGCCGTGGGGGTCGATGAGGCCGTCACTGGCGCAGCCGGCCAGCAGAGAGAGCAGGGCGCAAGCGCCGAGGATTCGCTGCATGGGGCAGGGTCCCTACAGAATGTGATTATCGTTCCCGTGCAGAACGTGGACTGGATCAATAGGGTAGGTGCGAGGATGTGTGGGAGCGAGCTTGCTCGCGAAGACGGCGTGTCAGTCGCTAAAAACATAGCGACTGTACTAACGTGTTCGCGAGCCGCTCGCTCTCACCGGTTATGCACTCAGCCTTCCAGCTTGCGCTTCAGCAGTTCGTTGACCTGAGCCGGGTTGGCCTTGCCTTTCGATGCTTTCATCGCTTGCCCGACGAAGAAACCGAACATCTTGCCGCGTTTGGCTTCGTCGGACGCGCGATATTGCTCGACCTGCTCGGCGTTGGCGGCGAGGACATCGTCCAGCATCGACTCGATGGCGCCGCTGTCGGTGACTTGCTTCAGCCCGCGCTGCTCGATGATCTCGTCGGCGCTGCCTTCACCATTGGCCATGCCCTCAAACACCATCTTGGCGATCTTGCCGGAAATGGTGTTGTCCTTGATCCGCAGCAGCATGCCGCCCAACTGTTCAGCGCTGACCGGCGACTCGTCGATCTCGACGCCTTGCTTGTTCAGCAACGAACCCAACTCGACCATCACCCAGTTGGCCGCGAGCTTCGCGTCACCGGAAATGCTGACCACCTTCTCGAAGAAGTCTGCCTGCTCGCGGCTGGACGCCAGGACGCTGGCGTCGTACAGCGACAGGCCGAACTGCGACTGGAAGCGTTCGCGTTTCTGCGGCGGCAGTTCCGGCAACGTGGCGCGGGTATGCTCCAGGAATGCGTCTTCGATGATCACTGGCAACAGGTCAGGATCGGGGAAGTAACGGTAGTCGTTGGCTTCCTCTTTGCTGCGCATGGCACGGGTTTCGTTAGTGTTCGGGTCGTACAGGCGGGTCTGCTGAATGACCTTGCCGCCGTCTTCGATCAGGTCGATCTGGCGCTGGATCTCGCTGTTGATCGCCTTCTCGATGAAGCGGAACGAGTTGACGTTCTTGATCTCGCAGCGCGTCCCGTACTCAACCTGGCCTTTTGGACGAATCGACACGTTGCAGTCGCAGCGCAGCGAGCCTTCGGCCATGTTGCCGTCGCAGATGCCAAGGTAGCGAACCAGCGCGTGCATGGCCTTGACGTAGGCGACGGCTTCTTTGGCCGAACGCATGTCCGGCTCGGAAACGATCTCCAGCAGCGGCGTACCGGCGCGGTTCAGGTCGATGCCGGTCATGCCGCTGTAGTCTTCGTGCAGGCTCTTGCCGGCGTCTTCTTCAAGGTGGGCGCGGGTCACGCCGATGCGCTTGATGGTGCCGTCTTCCAGGGTGATGTCCAGATGGCCTTTGCCAACGATCGGCAATTCCATCTGACTGATCTGATAGCCCTTCGGCAGGTCCGGGTAGAAGTAATTCTTGCGGGCGAACACGTTGTGCTGACCGATCTCGGCATCGATGGCCAGGCCAAACTTGACCGCCATCTGCACGGCTTCCTGGTTCAGCACCGGCAACGTACCGGGCATGCCCAGGTCGACGAGGCTGGCCTGAGTGTTGGGCTCGGAGCCGAACGTGGTGGCGCTACCGGAGAAAATCTTCGATTGGGTGGTGAGCTGGGTGTGAATCTCCAGCCCGATGACGACTTCCCATTGCATGTGTTTTCTCCTTAGAAGCCAGCCGGCGAGCGGGTGTGCCAATCGGTTACTTGCTGATATTGATGGGCAACGTTCAGCAAGCGGCCTTCCTGGAAATACGGCGCCAGCAGTTGCACGCCGACCGGCAGGCCGGCGGCGAAACCGGCAGGCATCGACAGGCCCGGCAGGCCCGCGAGGTTGGCAGTGATGGTGTAGAAGTCTTCCAGGTACTCGGCGATCGGGTCGGCATTCTTGGCGCCGATTTTCCAGGCCGGGTTCGGCGTGGTCGGGCCGAGGATCACGTCGACTTCAGCGAACGCGTTCATGAAGTCGTTCTTGATCAGGCGGCGGATCTTCTGCGCCTGCAAGTAGTAAGCGTCGTAGTAACCGGCCGACAGCGCGTAGGCGCCGACCATGATCCGACGCTGCACTTCAGGGCCGAAGCCTTCGCCACGGGAGCGCTTGTACAGATCGGTGAGGTCTTTCGGGTCTTCGCAGCGATAGCCGAAGCGCACGCCGTCGAAACGCGACAGGTTCGAGGAGGCCTCGGCCGGCGCGATCACGTAGTAGGCCGGGATTGCGTGTTGCAGGTTCGGCAGGCTGATTTCCTTGACCACGGCGCCGAGCTTTTTCAACTCTTCGACGCTGGCCATGATCAGATCGGCGATGCGCGGGTCCAGACCTGCGCTGAAGTATTCCTTCGGCACGCCAATACGCAGGCCTTGCAGCGAGGCATTCAGGCCGGCGCTGTAATCCGGCACGGGTTCGTCGATGCTGGTGGAATCGTTGACGTCGAAACCGGCCATGCCTTGCAGCAACAGCGCGCAGTCTTCAGCGGTGCGTGCCATCGGGCCAGCCTGATCGAGACTGGAGGCGTAGGCGATCATGCCCCAGCGCGACACGCGACCATAAGTCGGCTTCAGGCCGGTCAGGTTGGTCAGTGCGGCAGGCTGGCGAATGGAACCGCCGGTGTCGGTGCCGGTGGCGCCAGGCAGCAGACGCGCGGCAACGGCCGCAGCGGAACCGCCGGACGAACCGCCCGGGACGTGTTGCAGGTTCCACGGGTTTTTCACCGCGCCGTAATGGCTGGATTCGTTGGCCGACCCCATGGCGAATTCGTCCATGTTGGTCTTGCCCAGGGTCACGGTGCCGGCGGCGGCGAGCCTGGCAACCACAGTGGCGTCATAGGGCGCCTTGAAGTTGTCGAGCATCTTCGACGCGCAACTGGTGCGAATGCCCTTGGTGCAGAAGAGGTCCTTGTGCGCCAGGGGAGCGCCCAGCAGCGCGCCGGTTTCGCCTGCCGCACGACGGGCGTCGGCGGCCTGAGCCTGGGTAATCGCCAGGTCTTCGGTGACGGTAATGAAGCTATTGAGCTGCGGATCCAGCTGGGCGATGCGCGCCAGCAGATTGCGGGTCAATTCTTCGGAAGAAAACTTTTTATCGGCGAGTCCGCGAGCGATCTCTGCCAGAGTCATTTGATGCATTGCAGGCACATTCCCTTAGTCGAGGACTTTCGGAACCAGATAAAGGCCGTCTTGGACCGCTGGTGCGATGGCTTGATAGGCGTCGCGATGATTGACCTCGGTAACGGCGTCTACACGCAGGCGTTGCGAGGCTTCAAGGGGATGCGCGAGGGGCTCGATGCCGGTGGTATCGACCGCCTGCATCTGGTCAATCAGCCCGAGAATGCTGTTCAGTGCTTCAGTAGTACGCGGGATATCGGCGTCATTAAGGCCCAGTCGGGCCAGATGAGCGATTTTTTCCACGTCGGAGCGATCTAGCGCCATGGGGTTCTCCAGTGGAATGCGCACGGCGCGAGCCGTACGTCAGATTGCGGAACACTACGCCCTTTAAACGGTCATAAGGCCGCGATCTACCAGGGTAGTGCTCGGAAAAACCGCCAATTTAACATATTGGCTCCTTGCCCAAAATCCCTGTCGTTGTTAGAGTTTGCCGCACTTTTTTACCCACGCGTTGCCTAGGGTCCTTTCCCCATGTTCAAGAAACTGCGTGGCATGTTTTCCAGCGATCTTTCCATCGACCTGGGCACTGCCAACACCCTTATTTACGTGCGTGAGCGCGGCATTGTGCTGAATGAGCCATCAGTTGTGGCCATTCGGACCCACGGAAATCAGAAGAGCGTTGTTGCGGTCGGGATGGAAGCCAAGCGGATGCTGGGCCGTACCCCGGGCAACATCGCCGCCATTCGCCCGATGAAAGACGGCGTCATCGCCGATTTCAGCGTCTGCGAAAAAATGCTTCAGTACTTCATCAACAAGGTTCACGAGAACAGCTTCCTGCAGCCAAGCCCTCGTGTGCTGATCTGCGTTCCCTGCAAATCGACCCAGGTCGAGCGTCGCGCCATCCGCGAATCCGCTCTGGGCGCCGGTGCACGTGAAGTGTTCCTGATCGAAGAGCCAATGGCTGCGGCCATCGGTGCCGGCCTGCCGGTCGAAGAGGCCCGCGGTTCGATGGTCGTCGACATCGGTGGCGGTACCACTGAAATCGCGCTGATCTCCCTGAACGGCGTCGTGTATGCCGAATCCGTCCGTGTCGGTGGCGACCGTTTCGACGAAGCGATCATCACTTACGTGCGTCGCAACTACGGCAGCCTGATCGGCGAATCCACTGCCGAGCGCATCAAGCAGGAAATCGGCACGGCCTATCCGGGCGGCGAAGTGCGTGAAGTCGATGTGCGGGGTCGCAATCTGGCCGAAGGCGTGCCACGTGCCTTCACCCTGAACTCCAATGAAGTGCTGGAAGCGTTGCAGGAATCTCTCGCAACCATCGTTCAGGCCGTGAAGAGCGCGCTGGAGCAGTCTCCGCCAGAGTTGGCCTCGGACATCGCCGAGCGCGGTCTGGTGCTGACCGGTGGTGGCGCGTTGCTGCGTGATCTCGACAAGCTGCTGGCCCAGGAAACCGGTCTGCCGGTGATCGTGGCTGAAGACCCGCTGACCTGCGTCGCTCGCGGCGGTGGTCGTGCGCTGGAAATGATGGACAAGCACACCATGGACCTGCTCTCCAGCGAATAAGTCGCCGGAACGCAGCATGTTGCGCTTAACGGGCAGCACCTCACCGTGCTGCCTGTTCGTGTCTGACCTGTTGACGTCGCGCAGCGATGTTGCAAGTCTGACGCCCTGCATTTCCATCAACCCGCATCAGGCCGGTTTCATGTCGCATGAATAAGCACAGTCACACTCACGCATCTCTGGAAGGAGCGGCCCATTAAACCGCTTTTCTCCAAGGGCCCGTCCCTGGGCGTCCGTCTACTGGTGCTGGTCGTGCTGTCTGTGGCCATCATGGTCGTGGACGCGCGTTTCACCCTGCTCAAGCCTGTCCGCAGCCAGATGTCGCTGGTGCTGATGCAGTCCTACTGGATTGCCGATCTCCCCGAGCGCCTGTATCAGGGCGTCGCCAGCCAGTTTGGCAGCCGCACCGAACTCGCCGCCGAAAACGAAAAACTCAAGACCGAGAACCTGCTGCTCCAAGGCCGCCTGCAAAAGCTGGCTGCCCTGACCGAGCAGAACGTGCGTCTGCGCGAGTTGCTGAATTCGTCGGCACTGGTCAACGAGAAAGTCGAAGTCGCCGAGCTGATCGGCATGGACCCGAACCCGTTCACCCACCGGATCATCATCAACAAGGGTGAGCGCGACGGCGTGGTCCTCGGTCAACCGGTGCTCGATGCACGCGGCCTGATGGGGCAGGTGGTCGAATTGATGCCGTACACGTCTCGCGTGCTGCTGCTGACCGACACCACCCACAGCATTCCGGTGCAGGTGAACCGTAACGGCCTGCGCGCGATTGCCAGCGGCACCGGCAACCCGGAACGCCTTGAGCTGCGGCATGTGGCGGACACCGCCGACATCAAGGAAGGCGACCTGCTGGTGAGCTCCGGTCTGGGGCAGCGCTTCCCGGCAGGCTATCCGGTGGCGACGGTCAAGGAAGTGATTCACGACTCCGGCCAGCCCTTCGCCATCGTGCGAGCGGTGCCGACGGCTGCGCTGAATCGCAGCCGCTATCTGCTGTTGGTGTTCTCGGACGGCCGTTCTCCAGAAGAACGCGCTGCCGACGCCGCGCAGCAGCAGGAATCCCTTGATCGTCAGACGGCTGATCCGTCAGCGGTGCCATCGGCCACCGTGCCCGGTGCTGCCCCAGCCGCCACGCCGAACAAAGCGGTCGTTCCGGCCACCGTGCCGAAGCCTGCCGGGCACAGTGCTTCATCGACGCCCGCCAGCGCCAACGCCAATGGCGCAGCGGCTCCGGCGACCACCGCACCGGCGGCAACCACGCCTGCCAAGCCCGCGACCAGCAAGCCGCCCGCCAAACCTGCGGCGAAACCTGCCGCCACCCGACCGGCGACCCCTGCTGCGACCCCGGCCGCTCCACGCGAGAGGGAAGAATAATGGCGCGTCATGCTCCCGCACGAAACGGCTGGGTGGTCTGGCTGACCTTCGCCATCGGCCTGCTGCTCAGCGTTTCGCCGCTGCCGCAGTTCATGGAAATTTTTCGCCCTTTGTGGCTGGCGCTGCTGCTGGCCTTTTGGGCATTGGCGTTGCCGCACAAGATCGGCATGGTCACGGCGTGGATGCTGGGGCTGGCCGAGGATGTGCTGTACGGCACGTTGCTGGGGCAGAACGCGTTGATCCTTACGCTGATTACCTTTCTGGTGCTCTCGTTGCAGCAACGTTTGCGCATGTTCCCCATGTGGCAGCAGTGCCTGGTGATCCTGGTGATTTTCGGCCTCGCGCAGCTGGTGCAGCTGTGGCTCAGCGCCCTGACCGGCAACCGTCAGCCGACCCTGGCGCTGGTCTTGCCGGCGTTGGTCAGCGCATTGCTCTGGCCATGGGTCAGCTACGGCCTGCGCGGATTGCGCCTGCGCTTGAAGATCAACTGAGCAATACCATTCAGTAGGACCGGCTGCGGTCTGTCTCAGTAGGACCGGCTTCAGCCGGGAAGAGGCCGGTATGGGCGCCATCAATTTTGCAGCGTGACACCCGACGCTTTCCCGGCTAAAGCCGGTCCCACAGGATGAACGCGATGCTTCAGTGGGACCGGGTCTGAGTGCGCGATCTGTTTTTAGTGGGACCGGCTTTAGCCGGGAAGAGGCCGGTGTGACCACCATCACGTTAGCGGCATGCACCAAGGCTACGCTTGTGATCAACGACACGGAGACGTCCCATGCCCCAACTTCTTCTTGCCTCCGGCTCCCCGCGCCGTCGCGAATTGCTGATTCAGATTGGCGTGCCGTTCACGACCCTGAGCGCCGATATCGACGAAACCCCTCTGGCTGACGAAACCCCAGCCGCTTACGTCCTGCGACTGGCTCGTGGCAAGGCGGACGCCGGGCTGCTACAGCTCGCCAACGATCCTGCGTACCCGACCGCCTGCGTCCTCGGTGCCGACACCGCCGTGGTCCTTGATGGCCGCATCCTCGGCAAACCGGCGGATGAAGCCGAGTCGCTGGCAATGCTCGCCGCACTGTCGAACCGGGAACACGAAGTCCTGACCGCCGTCGCCGTGGTCCACGAAGAGCGCTGCGAAACGCGAACTGTCACCAGCCGTGTCCGTTTCCGCGAGATCCCGGAAGATGAGGCCCGCCGCTACTGGTCCAGCGGCGAGCCCTGCGACAAGGCTGGCGGCTATGGCATTCAAGGGCTTGGCGCGGTGTTCGTGGAAAACCTCAGTGGCAGTTATTCCGCCGTGGTTGGCCTGCCCTTGTGCGAAACCGCAGAAATCCTCCAGCGTTTCGGCATACCCTGTTGGCAACGCCCGGAAGGTGACAAGTCATGAGTGAAGAGATTCTGATCAACATCACGCCGATGGAATCGCGCGTGGCCGTCGTTGAGAACGGGGTGTTGCAAGAGGTGCACGTCGAACGCACTCAACGTCGCGGGATCGTGGGCAATATCTACAAGGGCAAGGTCGTGCGCGTGCTGCCTGGCATGCAGGCGGCATTCATCGACATCGGCCTGGACCGCGCGGCGTTTATTCATGCATCGGAAATCTCCATGCGCGAAGGCCCGGCCGTGGAGACCATTAGCTCGCTGGTCCACGACGGACAGAGTCTTGTCGTGCAGGTCACCAAAGACCCGATCGGCAGCAAAGGCGCGCGGTTGACGACTCAACTGTCGATCCCGTCCCGCTATCTCGTCTACATGCCGCGCACGGCCCATGTCGGCATTTCTCTGAAAATCGAAGACGAAGCCGAGCGCGAACGCCTGAAACAAGTGGTCAGCGATTGCGTCGCCAAGGAAGGGATCAAGGAGAAGGGCGGGTTCATCCTGCGCACGGCGGCCGAAGGCGCGGGCGCGGACGAGATCATGATGGACATCCGCTACCTGCGCAGGCTGTGGGACCAGATTGGTGAGCAGATCAAAACCATCAGCCCGGCCAGCGTGATCTACGAAGACTTGGGGCTGGCGTTGCGCACGTTGCGCGATCTGGTCAGCCCGCGCACCGAAAAGATTCGCATCGATTCACGGGAAACCTTCCAGAAGACCACCCAGTTCGTCGCCGAGCTGATGCCGGAAATCGCCGACCGCCTTGAGCATTACCCCGGCGAACGGCCGATCTTCGACCTGTATGGCGTCGAGGACGAAATTCAGCGAGCGCTGGACCGTAAGGTGCCCCTCAAGTCCGGCGGCTACCTGGTGATCGATCCTGCCGAGGCCATGACCACCATCGACGTCAACACCGGCGCGTTCGTCGGCCATCGCAACCTCGAAGAGACCATCTTCAAGACCAATCTTGAAGCAGCGACGGCCATTGCCCGGCAGCTGCGGCTGCGCAACATCGGCGGCATCATCATCATCGATTTCATCGACATGGAAGACGCCGAGCACCAGCGTCAGGTGCTGCGAACTCTCGAAAAACAACTCGAGCGCGATCACGCCAAAACCAACATCATCGGCATCACCGAACTGGGTCTGGTGCAGATGACGCGCAAGCGCACCCGGGAAAGTCTGGAGCAAGTGCTCTGCGAGCCATGCAGCAGTTGCCAGGGCCGTGGCAAGCTGAAGACACCGGAGACCATCTGCTACGAGATATTCCGTGAGATTCTGCGCGAAGCCCGCGCTTATCAAGCGGTGGGTTATCGCGTGCTGGCCAATCAGAAAGTGGTCGACCGGCTGCTCGACGAAGAATCCGGCAACGTGGCCGAGCTGGAGGTGTTCATCGGCAGGACCATTCGTTTCCAGGTCGAGACCATGTACTCCCAGGAACAATATGACGTCGTGCTGCTCTGAGAGTGCGTGATGCGCCGCGCTGCCGAGTGGCGGTGCCGTTGAAGACAGAAAACAGTGCCCTTGAGGCAGACGGAACGGATGCCGTCCAAAGAGAACACCGCGTGGCGATTGAGCACAACCTGGACGTACCCGCACCTGCACGATTGGGCCGGATTCCGCTTGCAGGCAGTTTTTGCGGAGGCGCTGCGGCATGGAGCGTCTGACCCGCTTTCTGGCTGTGCTGACCCGTTGGGGGCTGAGCCTGTGCGCCCTCGTCGTAGTGCTGGTTGCGCTTTACGTGAGCGTCGGACGCCAGTTGGTCCCGATGGTGGCCGAATACCGCGCCGACGTCGAAGCCAAGGCTCAGGCCGCGCTGGGCATGCCGGTAAGCATTGGCCGACTGGAGGGCAGCTGGAGCGGCTTCGCCCCCGTCTTCGTTGCGCGTGACGTGATGATCGGTGAAGGCGGCAACGCTGTTCGCCTTGACCATGTTCGGGCCATGCCGGACCTGCTTGCCAGTTTGCGGACCCGCGAAGTCCGCCTCGAACGGCTTGAGCTGGACGGCCTGCAGATCGGCCTGAAAGAAGACCAGAACGGCCATTGGGCACTGCAAGGGCTTCCGGTGCAGCCCGACCAGATTGCCGATCCCGAGAAAATCCTCAACCAGATGCAGATGGTTTCGCAGCTGTCGCTGTTCGACAGCCAAATCACCTTGCAGCCGTATGACCACTCGCCTCTGACGCTGACCTACGTGAGCCTGACGCTGAAGACCGGCAGCCTGCATCAGCGCCTCGACGCCCGCTTGAACCTGCCTGACGGCCAGCCGCTGTCGCTGAACGTTCGCTCTACTGTCCGCGCCCACGAGTGGCGCGACGGCGCGGCCGAAGCGTACCTGAGTCTCCCGCAAAGCGACTGGTCGAAGTGGCTGCCGAAGAGCCTGACCCGCAACTGGAAGATCCAGAAGCTCAAGGCTGGCGGTGAGTTGTGGCTGAACTGGGGCAAAGGCAATCTTCAGAGCGCGGTTGCGCGCCTGAATGCGCCGCAGTTCAAAGGCGCGTACGCCGACCGCAAACCTGCAAGCATCGATAATCTTGCCCTCAATGCCTGGTTTCAGCGCGACGAAAAAGGCTTTAGCGCCACGCTCGACCCGTTGGCGATGGACCTGAACAGCAAGCGTTGGGAAAGTCACGTTCACCTGCAGCAGACCGCCGCGACGGCCGACGCCGAAGAACTGTGGCACGTTCAGGCTGACCGGCTTGATCTGACGCCAATCACGCCGCTGCTCGACTCACTGGCACCGTTGCCCGACAAAGTCATGGTGGCGGTCGACCGCCTGAAAGTCACCGGCGGGCTGCGCAACGTGCTGGTCGATTACCGACCGCACGCCGAGCCGCCCAAGCGATTGAGCTTCGCCGCCAATCTGGACAAGGTCGGGTTCGACGCCTACCACGGCGCGCCGGCGGCGGGGAACGTCAGCGGTGCCATTAGCGGTGATCTCGGCCAGGGCGAACTGCGCCTCGACACCGACGATTTCATGCTGCATCTGGACCCGATCTTCCGTAACGAATGGAAGTACCTTCATGCCAATGCAAAGCTGACGTGGTCGCTGGACGATCAGGGCTTCACGCTGATTGCGCCGTACATCAAGGTCGAGGGGGAAGAGGGCAGCATTGCCAGTGATTTCCTGATCCGCCTGCACTTCGATCACAGCCAGGAAGACTACATGGACCTGCGCGTCGGGCTGGTCGACGGCGACGGTCGCTACACCTCCAAGTATTTGCCCGCCGTGCTCAGCCCGGCCCTCGATCAGTGGCTGCGCACCGCGATTCTGGGGGGCAACGTCGATCAGGGTTTCTTCCAGTACCAAGGCTCGATCAACAAGGACGCGCCTGATGTGGCCCGGGTCATCAGCCTGTTCTTCAAGGTGCGCAACGCGAGCCTGGCCTTCCAGCCGGGATGGCCGCAGCTGAACAATGTCGACGGCGATGTGTTCGTCGAGAACAGCGGCGTGCGCATTCGTGCCAACAAAGGTCAATTGCTGAACACTCAGGTCAGCAACGTCGATGTGGACATTCCCCACGTGCCGGCGGGCCAGTCCAGCCATCTGTTGGTGGATGCAGATCTGAAAGGCAGCCTCCAGGACGGTATGAAGATTCTTCAGGAAGCGCCGATCGGCACCGCCCAGACCTTTGCGGGCTGGCAGGCGGAAGGGCCGTTGCAGGGGCATCTCAATCTGGATATTCCCCTGGTCAAGGGTCAGGACCCCAAGGTCGTGATGGATTTCAGTACCGACAGCGCGCGGCTCAAGCTCGCTGATCCGGTGCTGGAGCTGACGCAACTGCGGGGCGACTTCCGATTCGATTACACCAAAGGCTTGAGCGGCAAGAACATCAAGGCCGTCGCGATCGACAAGTCGGTGAACGCCGAGATTTTTGCCGAAGGCAAGCCGGGGGCGCCGGTGACGCGCATCACCGCCAGCAGCCAGATCGCCAGCAAACGCCTGACCGATTGGCTGGGCGTTACGCAGCCACTGCCGATCTCGGGGGATCTGCCCTATCAGTTGCAGTTGACGTTGAGCGGCAACGCTAGTCAGCTGCAGATCAACTCGAATCTGAAAGGGCTGGCGGTCGATCTGCCGGCGCCGTTCGGCAAAACCGCTGATGAGACGCGCGACACCGATTTCCGCATGAACCTGCAAGGGCCGGAGCGTCGCATTGACGTCGGCTACGGCAACATCGCTAACCTCGCGTTCGCATCACCGCCGGGCGCGTTTGCTGACGGGCGTGGCGAGCTGTTCCTCGGCGAAGGCGGGGCGATCGTGCCGGACAGCAAGGGCCTGCGCGTTCGCGGCTCGTTGCCGGAACTGGACATCGCGCCCTGGCAAGCCATGGCTGAGCGCTACGCTGGCAATGACCCGGGCGGCAGCGCCAAGCAGTTACTCAACAGCGTCGATTTGCAGATCGGCAAGCTGACCGCGATGGGCACGACCCTGGAGCAGGTGGGGGTTCAGCTTCAACGCAGCAGCGCCGCATGGGCCCTGTCGCTGGACAGCTCGAAGGTGAAAGGCACGGCAACGTTGCCGGACAGCAAGACTGCGCCCATCGACATCAGCCTGCTGTATGTGCGCTTGCCGGCGCCGGACCCGACCGCGGCGGTCGTTGAAAACGCGCCGGACCCGTTGGCGGACGTGGACCCGCGCAAGATCCCTGCGCTGAACATCAAGATCACCCAGCTGTTTCAGGGCGATCAATTGATGGGCGCGTGGTCGCTCAAGGTCCGCCCGACGCCGAACGGCATCCAGATGGCCGACATGAATCTGGGCCTCAAGGGCATCGCGCTGCTGGGCAACGGCGGCTGGGAAGGTACGCCGGGGACGACCAGCAGTTGGTTCAAGGGCCAGGTGAGCGGCAAGAATCTCGCTGACGTGCTGAAAGCCTGGGGTTTCGCGCCCACCGTTACCAGTCAGGAATTCGAGCTGAACGCTGACGGTCGCTGGCCGGGCTCGCCCGCGTGGGTAGGCTTGAAGCGTTACTCCGGCAGCCTGGATGCGACGCTGAAGAATGGCCAGTTCGTTGAGGTCGAGGGCGGCG
The DNA here is from genome assembly GCF_057834665.1 of Pseudomonas sp. GL_135. NCBI lineage: Bacteria > Pseudomonadati > Pseudomonadota > Gammaproteobacteria > Pseudomonadales > Pseudomonadaceae > Pseudomonas > Pseudomonas sp. GL_135. The sequence continues at coordinate 4,543,168 of NZ_CM174408.1, read as the reverse complement.
CGCAGGCGTTGCGGGTGTTCGGCCTGCTGAACTTCAATTCGATTGGCCGGCGTCTGCGCCTGGACTTCTCCGACCTGCTGGGCAAGGGCCTGAGCTACGACAAGGTGAAGGGGCTGTTGGTGGCGAGCGATGGTGTCTACGTCACTCGCGATCCGATCACCATGACCGGCCCGTCCACCAATCTGGAGCTCGACGGCACGCTGGACATGGTCCGCGACCGCGTCGACGCCAAGCTTTTGGTCACGCTGCCGGTGACCAATAACCTGCCGATTGCCGCGTTGATCGTCGGCGCGCCAGCAATCGGCGGCGCGTTGTTTCTCGTCGACAAGCTGCTCGGGGATCGCGTATCGCGCTTCGCCAGCGTGCAGTACAAGGTTGAAGGACCATGGAAAGAACCCAAGATCACCTTCGACAAACCGTTCGAGAAACCGCAGTAATCACAGTGCAATCCCAAGGGGACTGATTTATTTACAGCGCTTCACCGTAAATTAATCTGTCCCCCGTGGCTGAGTTCTGCGGTGCAACACCCGCCGCCTTCCCGCCTAAAGCCGGTCCACTGCGGTTGGCTGTCGAATTGGGACTGTCGAACAAGCACCAATCATCGGTGCCTGGAGTAGAGTGCAGTTCTATCGATCAGGGAGCGCTTATGTCCTTTGCAGTCATTCAGATGGTCAGCCAGAGCGATGTGCTCGGCAATCTGGCCCAGGCGCGCAGGTTGCTGGAACAGGCCGCAGCGTCGGGTGCGAAGCTGGCCGTGCTCCCGGAAAACTTCGCTGCCATGGGCCGTCGTGATGTGGCTGCCATCGGCCGCGCCGAGGCCCTTGGTGAAGGACCGATCCTGCCATGGTTGAAACTGGCTGCTCGCGACCTCACATTATGGATAGTTGCCGGGACATTGCCGCTGCCCCCTGAGGGTCAGCCTGATGGCAAAGTCACGGCGTGTTCGCTGCTGATTGACGATCAGGGCCAGCAAGTCGCGCGTTACGACAAGCTGCATCTGTTCGATGTCGATGTCGCCGATGCGAGAGGGCGCTACCGGGAATCCGACGATTACGCCCATGGCAACAACGTGGTGGTGGCCGACACACCCGTTGGGCGTCTGGGGCTTTCGGTGTGTTACGACCTGCGTTTTCCCGAGCTGTACACTGCGCTGCGGGAAGCGGGGGCTGAATTGATCAGCGCGCCGTCTGCCTTCACCGCGGTGACCGGCGCGGCGCACTGGGAGATTCTGCTGCGCGCCCGCGCCATCGAAACCCAGTGCTACATACTGGCGGCCGCGCAAGGTGGAATTCATCCGGGACCGAGAGAAACATTTGGGCACGCGGCGATCATAGATCCATGGGGCCGCGTGATGGCCGAGCAGACACAGGGTGAAGCCGTGCTGCTGGCCGAACGAGACAGCGTAGAACAAGCGTCCATACGGGCGCGCATGCCGGTATCGAATCACCGGCGATTTTTTTCGCAGGCCGCCGTGCGACCTGCCAATACCCCGGAGTGAATATGAGCCACTTGTCCTCTGTCAGCGAACACCTTCTGGCACCCGGCGGCCTGAGCATCGACAGCCTGCAATCGGTGCTCGGCGAGCTGGCCGGCCCCGGCATTGACGCGGCCGACCTGTATTTTCAGGGGCAGATTTCCGAGTCCTGGGCGCTGGAAGACGGCATCGTCAAAGAAGGCAGTTTCAACCTGGACCAGGGCGTCGGCGTCCGCGCGCAATCGGGTGAGAAAACCGGCTTCGCCTACAGCAACGCCATCACCCCTGAAGCACTGACCCAGGCGGCCCGTGCCGCTCGCTCGATTTCCCGTGCGGGTCAGAATGGCCAAGTTCAAGCGTTCACCACTCAGGACGTCGCCCAGCTGTATGCACCGGACAACCCGCTGGAAGTCATGACCCGCGCCGAGAAGGTCGAGCTGCTCAAGCGCGTCGACGCCGCCACCCGTGCGCTGGACCCGCGTATTCAGCAGGTCACCGTGAGCATGGCCGGTGTCTGGGAACGCATTCTTGTGGCCTCAACGGATGGCGGTCTTGCCGCCGACGTGCGTCCGCTGGTGCGCTTCAACGTCAGCGTGATCGTCGAGCAGAACGGCCGTCGTGAGCGCGGCGGGCATGGCGGCGGCGGTCGTACCGATTACCGTTATTTCCTCAGCGACGACCGTGCCATGGGCTATGCCCGCGAAGCGCTGCGTCAGGCGCTGGTCAATCTCGAAGCCATCCCGGCCCCGGCGGGCACCTTGCCAGTGGTGTTGGGCTCGGGCTGGTCCGGCGTGCTGCTGCACGAAGCCGTCGGCCACGGCCTTGAAGGCGACTTCAATCGCAAGGGCAGTTCGGCTTACAGTGGCCGCATGGGCGAGATGGTCGCGTCCAAGCTCTGCACCATCGTCGATGACGGCACCCTGGCCGATCGCCGCGGTTCTCTCACCGTCGATGACGAAGGCACCCCGACCGAGTGCACCACGCTGATCGAAAACGGCGTGCTCAAGGGCTACATGCAAGACAAGCTCAACGCACGGCTGATGGGCGTGGCGCGTACGGGTAACGGTCGTCGCGAGTCCTACGCGCACCTGCCGATGCCGCGCATGACCAACACCTACATGCTCGGCGGCCAGAGCGATCCGGCGGAAATCATCGCCTCGGTCAAGCGCGGCATCTACTGCGCCAACCTCGGCGGTGGACAGGTGGACATCACCAGCGGCAAGTTCGTCTTCTCCACCAGCGAGGCCTATCTGATCGAAGACGGCAAAATCACCGCGCCGGTCAAAGGTGCGACGCTGATTGGCAACGGCCCGGAATGCATGAGCCGCGTGTCGATGGTGGGCAACGATCTGTCACTGGACAGCGGCGTTGGCACGTGCGGCAAAGACGGTCAATCGGTTCCGGTCGGCGTCGGTCAGCCCACGCTGAAGATCGATGCGATCACCGTTGGCGGCACTGGCGGGGCTTGAGAGTCGAGGGGGCTTGCGCCGGTTGAGTGACTCAATCGGCGCAGCGGTTCTAGCGCAGTCCGCGTTTGCTTTCGTCTAGCTCGCGGATGTATTTGAAGATTTTGCGGGTCGCGGTAGGGGCCTTGTTCTGCGCAGCTTCGTGCTGAGCCTGACGGATCAGCGAGCGCAGTTGCTGGCGGTCGGCGTCCGGGTATTCACTGACGAATTGCTCGAGCACGTCGTCAGTGCCGGTCACCAGGCGATCACGCCAGCGTTCCAGGTTGTGAAAGCGCTCGTTGTACTGGCGCGTAGAGGCGTCAAGCTGATCGAGCAGCACCAGGATTTCATCCAGATCCTGATCGCGCATCAGCTTGCCGATAAATTGGATGTGGCGTTTGCGCGCAATGTGCGCGGTGTGCTTGGGAGCATCGGCCAGTGCCCGACGCAGAGGGTCGGTCAGAGGCAGCTTGGCCAGCACATCGGGCTTGAATGTCGTCAAGCGTTCGCCCAGCTCCACCAGAGCGTGAAGCTCTCGTTTGACCTGGGTTTTGCTTTTCTCTCCGTCGAAGGAGTCGTCGTAAGAATCAACCATGGGGGCCGTCCGCAAATAAACGCCGCCATGATAACCAGTCAGGGCCCGGTTGTCCGGCCCGGCTGCTGAAATCAGAATTTGATGGAGAACGTCATGAGTGCATCAGAAAGCGTCGGCCCGCAGGCTTTGCCGGCATTGCAGCAGCAGGTCGAGCAGATCGTCGCTGAAGCCAAGCGTCAGGGCGCGACCGCGTGCGAAGTCGCCGTATCGCTGGAGCAGGGCCTGTCCACCACGGTTCGCCAGCGCGAAGTCGAGACGGTCGAATTCAACCGTGATCAGGGTTTCGGCATCACCTTGTACATGGGCCATCGCAAGGGTTCGGCCAGCACCTCCGCGAGCGGCCCCGACGCCATTCGTGAAACCGTTGCCGCCGCCCTGGCCATCGCCAAACACACGTCGGAAGACGAGGCCTCAGGTCTCGCCGACGCTGCGCTGATGGCGAAAGACCAGCCGGATTTTGATCTTTATCACCCGTGGGACATCACTCCCGAGCAGGCAATCGAGCGCGCGCTGATCTGTGAAGCCGCTGCCTTCGACGCCGACAGCCGGATCAAGAACGCCGACGGCACCACGCTGAACGTGCATCAGGGCTGCCGCGTGTATGGCAACAGTCACGGTTTCATCGGCGGCTACGCGTCGACCCGCCACAGCCTGAGCTGCGTGATGATCGCCGAAGGCGAGGGGCAGATGCAGCGCGACTACTGGTATGACGTCAACCGTCGTGGCGAGCTGTTGATGGACGCCACACTGATTGGCCAGAAAGCTGCCGAACGCGCGGCGAGTCGACTGGGCGCAAGGCCGGTGCCGACCTGCGAAGTGCCGGTGCTGTTCTCGGCAGAACTGGCGGGCGGTCTGTTCGGCAGTTTCATGGGCGCGATTTCCGGCGGCAACCTGTACCGCAAATCGTCGTTCCTCGAAGGCGCGATCGGTCAGCGTCTGTTCCCCGAGTGGATGACCATCGATGAGCGCCCCCATCTGGTCGGCGCCATGGGCAGTTCTGCGTTCGACGGCGATGGCCTGGCGACCTACGCCAAGCCGTTTGTCGAAAATGGCGATCTGGTTTCCTACATCCTCAGCACCTATTCAGGCCGCAAACTCGGCCTGCCGAGCACCGCGAACGCCGGTGGCGTGCATAACCTGTTCGTCAGCCATGGCACCGAAGACCAGGCAGCACTGATCCGCCGAATGGGGCGCGGGCTGCTGGTCACCGAGTTGATGGGCAGCGGCCTGAACATGGTCACCGGCGATTACTCCCGCGGTGCGGCGGGTTTCTGGGTCGAGAACGGCGAGATCCAGTTCGCGGTTCAGGAAGTGACCATTGCCGGCAACATGCGCGACATGTTCAAGCAGATCGTCGCCGTGGGCAGCGATCTGGAGTTGCGCAGCAACATCCGCACAGGTTCCGTGCTGATCGAGAAAATGATGGTGGCGGGTAGCTAAGTTCGCTGTGTTTCACCGCTTCATCCCAAGGCCTGCCCCGATCCCGGTGCGGGCCTTTTTAATGGGCGTGTTTTGGCTCAGCGCGTTAACTCAATCCATCGGCGGGGTTGTTTTGATTCTTAAACTCATTTAATAATGAATCTCATTCGTTAGGTGGGCCTTGGTCATGGGCACTGTTCTGCACGAGTCGCCGTACCTGGAGCACTGGCGCGCATTGAGTCTGCGGATTCGTTGCGCGCTGGATCCGGACGAGCCGCGGCTCATCGAACACTACCTTGCGGAAGGCCGCTATCTGGCGCGCTTTACCGCCACGCCCAAATCCCTCATCTGTGAAAGCACCTTCCGCCTGCTGCTCGACACCGCCAACGACACCGCACTGCCCTGGCACTGGCGATGCCTGTGCCTGGATCAGGCATGGCGTCCGCTGCGTGACATGCAGTCGCTCGCCGAGTCGGTTGCGCAACAGCAACGCGTCCAGGCTTTCGCCCGGAGCCTTGCGACCTGCGCGCTGCTGCCGTCGATGCCTCTGGCAGAACCCGCGCCATCGAATCCGCAAAACGCCCTGCCGACGGCATCTGATCGCCGGCGCCACCCGTGAGGACCTGCGCCATGGAGCAATGGAAACGTACCATCCTGAGCGGTAACAGTTGCTTCAACCGAGGCGACCTGATCGATGCGCGCGAGCTGTACCTGCAGGCTCTCGCCCTGGCGCAAGTGCTGCTCGACCGATGGCGCGTCGCCGATGAAGCCGTGGCGGCGTACGTGATTTCTCATCACAACCTGGCGGATCTTCACTTGAGTCTGGGTCAGTCGGAGGAGAGCGCCGAATACCTCTGCACCGTCCATCAGCGGCTGTTGAATGTGATTCAAGACCCGCAAATGGCACCGGCCCTGCGACAGGCAGCGCTGCGACACAGTAATAAAACCTACAGCGAACTCTTGGGTTTCGTCGGCCAATACGGCGAGTACCCACGTACCCAACGCCTGCTCAACAGCAATGGCGAACATTCCCGCTCGGCGCTTCAGCACTCTGCTGCTCGTGCCGGCACCCTCTCGTTCGGAGTCCACTGACATGCCCTTTACGTTGCCAGCTTTGCCCTACGCCTACGATGCGCTCGAACCCCACATCGATGCTCAGACCATGGAAATCCACTACAGCAAGCACCACCAGACCTACGTCAATAACCTCAACGCGGCGGTCGACGGCACTGAATACGCCGAGTGGCCCATCGAGAGGTTGGTCGCCAGCGTCGCCGAGCTTCCTGAAAAAATGCGCCCGGCGGTCATCAATCAGGGCGGCGGTCATGCCAACCACTCTCTATTCTGGGAAGTGATGAGCGCCCAGGGCGGCGGCGTGCCAAGCGGTGCGCTGGCGTCAGCGATCGACGGGCAACTGGGCGGATTCGAAGCGTTCAAAGATGCCTTCACCAAGGCGGCGCTGACACGTTTCGGCAGCGGCTGGGCCTGGCTGAGCGTCACCCCTGACAAAAAGCTCGTGGTAGAAAGCAGCGGCAATCAGGACAGCCCCCTCATGAACGGCAACACGCCGATCCTCGGGCTGGACGTCTGGGAGCACGCTTATTACCTGCGCTACCAGAACCGTCGGCCGGAATACATCGCCGCGTTCTACAACGTCGTCAACTGGGATGAAGTTGCCAGGCGCTACGCAGCAGCACTCGGCTGAAAACTCCCAGAACTCGGATAAGGCGATTTATGCGCTCGGACATACTGGCTCTCGGCAGCGTGCGGTTATTGCGCCTGGCATTGGGCTTGATTCTGGTCATCGTTGGCACAGCGTTGCTGGTGGCCCAGGGTCTCTCGTGGGTGGCGCTTGAGCCCAGAATGTTACGAGCGCTGGAAGGCGGCGCCATCTGTGCGTTGGGCACCGCGCTGGGGGCCGTGCCGGTGCTGGTGATCCGTGGCATGCCGGTGGCGGTGTCCGACGGCCTGCTGGGTTTCGGCGCCGGCATCATGCTGGCGGCGACAGCCTTTTCGTTGATCGTGCCGGGCCTGGGTGCGGCTCATGACTTGGGCTTTACCCCATGGGGCGCCGGAGCCTTGGTCAGCTTCGGGATACTGCTCGGGGCGGCGGGTTTGTTTCTGGTGGATACGCTGGTTTCCAGAGGGCCGCAGTTATCGGAGGTGGCCGGGAAGCCGGGGATCCCTTCGAACATCTGGCTGTTTGTGATTGCCATCATTGCCCACAACATTCCGGAAGGCATGGCAGTGGGGGTGTCGGCAGGCGGCGGTCTGGCCCATGCCGACAGCTTGGCGATGGGCATCGCTTTGCAGGACGTCCCGGAAGGACTGGTTATCGCGCTGGTGCTGGCGTCGGCCGGCATGTCGCGGCTCAAGGCGTTTCTGATCGGCGCGGCGTCCGGGTTGGTCGAGCCGGTGTTCGCGGTGCTTTGCGCCTGGCTGGTGGAAGTGGCCGCGTTGCTGTTGCCGGTGGGCCTGGCGTTGGCGGCCGGGGCGATGCTGCTGGTGGTGACCCACGAAATCATCCCCGAATCCCGTCGCAATGGTCACGAAAAGATCGCGAGCTTCGGATTGCTGGTCGGATTCTGCCTGATGATGGTGATGGACACCGCGCTGGCCTGAGGAGCGCGCAGGTGAAGGTCTGCCTCAGCCCAGCTTCGACAGCGTCACGGCATCTGGCTCGCCATCAAAAAACGCCTCAAGCACTTGCTGAAACACCGGCGTGTCCGGCGCGACCGCTGCAAACAGCGTCATGCTTGATCGCAGCTTCATGTCATCCGGTGAACCCATGATCTGCGTGGCGCTGCGGTCTTCCCATTGAAGCAACGCTTCGCAGCAACGCGCTAGCCGATCACCCAATACCGGATGCTGCACATAAGCGATCGCCTCTTCACGCCCACTGATGCCATACCGCCGGGCCATGTCGCTGTGGCCCAGGCCGGCCAGCTGCGGGAAGACGAACCACATCCAGTGCGACTGTTTGCGCCCGGATTTGAGTTCCGCCAATGCGCGTTCATGCATTGACGCTTGCGCCTCGACAAATCGCTGCAGGTCAAATGGATCGCTCATTTCACTCCCCTCGTTATGACCACGGCACCCCGCCGTTCCTGAGATTGAGACTACAGCAGCAGGCGATGTTTCCAGCTCTTTGAGGCGCCGACTCCCCAGGTGGATAAAAACCCTTATAATCCTGCGCCTATTCATCTGATGCGAGATCCGCCGTGAGCTTACCGCCGTGCCCAAAATGCAGTTCCGAGTACACCTACGAAGATGGCAGCCAGCTCGTGTGCCCGGAATGCGCCCACGAGTGGTCGGCTGATGGCGCCAGCGCCGAAGCGGGCGATGACACCAAGGTCATCAAGGACGCAGTGGGTAACACCCTGCAGGACGGCGACACCGTCACGGTCATCAAGGACCTGAAGGTCAAGGGCTCGTCGCTGGTGGTCAAGGTCGGCACCAAGGTGAAAAACATCCGCCTGGTGGACGGCGATCACGACATCGACTGCAAAATCGACGGCATCGGCGCGATGAAGTTGAAGTCCGAGTTTGTGAAGAAGGGTTGATCGCCGGCCGGCCTGATCGGCAGGTTGATCGTCCCTCACGGTTGGCCTGCTGATCGTTCCTCACGCTCCGCGTGGGAATGCCGCGCATGACGCTCCGCGTCCCCTCAATGTTGGCGCGGACTTGGGACGAATGTCGCAATTATGTAGGCCTGATCCTCTTGGTGATTCGGAAACTTCCCACCATCAGAGTGGCATTGCTGCCCATCCATCCCGTCGCTAGTCCCATAGCCTATGCCGCCTTGGATTGGCTATGCGGGAATTGCTTCGATGTCAGATTTCTACCAGTACTTCAAAGAAAACATGGAGAGCATGGGGCTGCCTGCGCCTCAATCGCTTTTTGGCTCTGTCACGAGCGCGGTTGCGACAGCGACGACGCTTCTCAGCCAAGTTGAGAAATTCGGTAAAAAAGTGACCATTAATGAGCTTCTGCGCGCGGGTACCAGATTAGAGCAGCTTGCAATCGTCGGAGCATGCTCGGCGGCGTTCTATTTGGGTGCGGTGATTGGAAGCATTGCCGTTGCTACCGGAAGGGTGCTTGGTAATGGCGCGACTTTGTCCGACGTGCTTCTCACCGCCCAATCCCATAACCTTAGGACTGACTGGCTGATCCATTGCTTACACATGTATCCAGGCATTTACCAAGCCGCCACTCCGGGCAAAACCAGTTATCGATTCTTGGGACATGTAGTGTGAAAGACTCAATCTTGCTGCTGACAGTCGCTGTGATCGTCGCCTATGCCGCATGGGTTTTCTGGCACTACGTCGGTCTGAACGGCTTTGAGCTACTAAGCACTTTGATAGTTGTGTCGCTTGTGGTGGACAACGCGCGTTTGAGGCGCGAGTTGAAAAAGCGCAGAGCTTAGTCGGTAGGTGCGATCCAAGCGGACTCGCTATCGTGCGCTGTGATCGTTCCTCACGCTCCGCGTGGGAATGCCGCTCATGATGCTCCGCGCCTGTGGAGTGCTACCCCGGTCACTCCCACCGTTAACTGCAAGCCGCCATGTAGTTGGGAGACGCGGAGCATCCCCGAAGGCGTTAGCATGCGGAGCGTGGCAACGGTCATAGTGGGGTGACACGTCTGCGCCTCAGCTCGGCAAATTGATCCCGAACGTATTCACCCCATGCTCACTGCGCACGAACACGGTGCCGCCGTGCATCAGGGCGATGGCTTTGACGATCGCCAGGCCCAGCCCGTGGTTGGCGCCGCTGTTGCTGCGCGAGGCGTCGACGCGATAGAAGCGCTCGAACAGTTTCGGCAGATGCTCGCCAGCAATCGGCGCGCCGGGATTGGTCACGCCAATACTGACGTGATCGCCCTCATCGCGAATATCCACCTGAATCAACTGCCCCGGCGAGGTGTGCTGCACCGCGTTGTGCAGCAGATTGATCAGCGCCCGGCGCAAGTGCGCGGTTTCGATCGGCGCGTTGGCATCACCGCGCACTTCAACCTGGACCTGGGCGTCCTCGAGTATGAAATCCAGATAATCCAGGGTCTTCGCCACCTCTTGGGCGAGCGAGGCCTGGGTCAGTTGCGTGGCCTTGCTGCCCTGATCGGCGCTGGCGAGAAACAACATGTCATTGATGATCGAGCGCAGCCGTTCGAGCTCTTCGAGATTGGATTGCAGCACCTCGAAGTAATGCTCGGCGGATCGCCCTCGGGTCAGCGCCACTTGGGTCTGGCCGATGAGATTGGTCAGCGGCGAGCGCAATTCGTGGGCAACGTCGGCGTTGAACGACTCCAGCCGCGAATACGCCTGCTCCACTCGATCCAGCGTTGAGTTGAAGGAGGTCACGAACTGATCCAGTTCCGGCGGCAGCGGCGACAACTTCAGGCGCCCGCTCAGTCGTGGCGGCGTCAGCTTGCGCGCCTCCAGTGACAACTCCGTCAGCGGTTTCAGGCCGATGCGCGCCACCCAGTAACCCAATGCAGACGCGAGCAGGATGCCGATGGCCGCCAGACTGATCAGCGCGATCAGCAGGGAATGTTGGGTCTGCCAGAAGGTTTCGGTGTCGACCGCTGTCAGAAAACGCAGCGGCGGGCGTTGATCTTTCGCCGGGAACTGACTGACCAGCACCTTGAACGGGTAATCATGGCCCCTCAGGTTCAAGTCGCGCATGCCCAGCGGACCGTTGGCGAAGGCACGGATCTCGGCGTCCGGGTCGCCGAATTCGTAGGTCGGGTTGTCGCTGACCACCCAGAAGCGCAGGCGCTTGTCTTCCTCGCTGAGCAGCCTGAGCTTGGCGTTGATCTTGGCCCAGTGTTCCGGGTTTCCGTAACGCTGCACGGCGGATTCGAGCACGCTGTAGCGGGCGTCGACCTCCGCTTCCGGCAGCAGGCCGAGGCTTTTATCCACTTGCAGGTAGAGCGCCCAGCCGATTAGCAGAAACACCAGCAGCGCCACGAGGGCGAACATGCCGCTCAGGCGCAGGGCGATGGAGTTAGTCGACACGACGGCTCTCCAGCACGTAACCCATGCCGCGAATGGTGTGCAGCAGTTTCTGCTCAAACGGCCCGTCGAGCTTGGCGCGCAGGCGTTTGATCGCGACTTCGACGACGTTGGCATCGCTGTCGAAATTCACGTCCCAGACCATCTCGGCAATCGACGTCTTCGACAGGATTTCCCCCTGACGCCGCGCCAGTACGCTGAGCAGCGAAAACTCCTTGGCGGTGAGGTCCAGACGCACGCCGGCCCGCGTGGCCTTGCGGCTGATCAGGTCGATCCACAAATCGGCGACGCTGATCTGCACCGGCTCGTGACCGCCGCTGCGCCGGGTCAGGGCTTGCAAACGCGCCACCAGTTCCAGAAACGAGAACGGCTTGCCCAGGTAATCGTCGGCGCCTTCGCGCAGGCCGCGGATGCGATCGTCGACGTTCTCGCGGGCGGTGAGCATGATCACCGGCGTCTGTTTACGCGCACGCAGGGCGCGCAGCACGCCATAACCGTCCAGTCTCGGCAGCATGACGTCGAGAATGATCACCGCGTATTCGCTTTCCAGCGCCATGTGCAGGCCTTCGATGCCTTCGCGCGCGACGTCGGTGGTGTAACCCTGCTCGGTCAGGCCCCGGTGCAGGTAATCGGCGGTTTTCTCTTCGTCTTCGATAATCAGGACACGCATCGGTCCACGCTCACTTTTTCGCTGCTTGCTTATTAGGTGCTCGGGTTCAACCGCTTATTTTTCTGCAACCAGGTCGGCCGCAGCCGGCCTGGAAACTGTTGAACCTGGTGCTACCGAGCCTGGCGTTGGACGCCGGCGATGGAAAATGCGCTCCAGTTGCAGGTAGATCACCGGCGTGGTGAACAGCGTCAGCGCCTGGCTCACCAGCAATCCTCCGACCACGGCGATGCCCAAGGGCTGACGCAGTTCAGCGCCGACACCATAACCGAGCATCAAGGGCAGCGCGCCGAGCAATGCGGCCAGCGTGGTCATGATGATGGGCCGAAAGCGCGTCAGACATGCTTCATAGATAGCGTCGCGCGGGGACATCCCGCGATTGCGCTGGGCGTCCAGCGCGAAGTCCACCAGCAGGATGCCGTTTTTCTTGACGATGCCGATCAGCAGTACGATGCCGATCAGGCCCATGATCGAAAAGTCCTGACCCATCAGCCACAGCAGCAACAGTGCGCCGATACCGGCCGAGGGCAGGGTGGAAATGATCGTCAGCGGATGGACGAAGCTTTCATACAGCACGCCCAGAATGATGTACACCGCCACCAGCGCGGCGAGAATCAGCCACGGCTGGTTCGCCAGCGAGCTCTGAAACGCCTGGGCCGCGCCCTGGAAATTGCCGATGATCGAGGCCGGCATGCCGATCTCGTTCTTCGCCTGATCGAGCAACACCACGGCATCGCCCAGCGCCACGCCCGCCGACAGGTTGAAGGACAGGTTGGCGGCCGGGAACATACCGTCGTGGCTAATCGACAACGGGCCCATCCTCGGCGCACCGACCTTGGCCAGCGCCGACAGCGGCACCATTTCATTGGTCAGCGGCGAGCGCAGGTAAAAGTAGTTCAGGCTTTCGGCCTTGCCGCGCTGTTGTGGCTCCAGCTCCAGAATGACTTTGTACTGGTTAATGTCGGTCTGGTATTCGTTGATCTGGCGCTGACCAAAGGCGTCGTACAGCGCCTGATCGACATCCGCCGTGGTCAGGCCGAAGCGCGCTGCGGCGCTGCGGTCGATGTCCAGATGCGTGACGCTGCCCCCCAGTTGCAAGTCGTTGGAGAGGTCGCGGAAAGCCGGCAGTGTTTTCAGCTTATCGGTCAGCTTCTGCGTCCAGACATTCAGCAGCGCGCCGTCGTTGCTCTTGAGCACGTATTGGTACTGCGCGCGGCTTGGCCCGGAACTCAGGTTGATGTCCTGCCCCGCGCGCAGGTACAGGACGATGCCGGGGATCTGCGCCAGTTTCGGGCGGATCCGGTCGATGAACTGACTGGCGGAAACGTCACGGTCTGCACGGTCCTTGAGGGCGATCCACACACGGCCGTTGGCGATCGTCTGGTTGCTGCCGCTGACACCCACCGAGTGGGAAAACGCCTTGACCGCCGGATCGGCCGCGATGATTTTCGCCAGCTGTTTGTGTTTCTCGATCATGTCCGGGAAGGAAATATCCGCCGCCGCTTCGCTCGTGCCCAGCACCATGCCGGTGTCCTGAACCGGGAAGAAACCTTTGGGGATCAGCACATAGCCGACAACCGCGAGCACCAGAGTCAGGCCAAATATCCCCATCATCAATCGCTGGTGGGCGAGGGCGAAGCGCACGCCGCGGGCATACCGCGCCAGCAGTCGTTCGCCGAAGCCGGGTTTGGCGTGGGGATCGTGCTTCGGCGCGCGCATGAACAGCGCCGCCAGGGTGGGCGCCAGGGTCAGCGAGACCACCACCGAGATCAGAATGGTCGACGTCGCCGTCAGCGCGAACTCCTTGAACAGCCTGCCGACCACGCCGCCCATGAACAGCAGCGGAATGAACGCTGCGACCAGCGAAAAGCTGATCGACACCACGGTAAAGCCGATTTCGCTGGACCCTTTGATCGCCGCGTCGCGTTTGCTTTCGCCGGCTTCCAGGTGTCGGTGGATGTTCTCCACCACGACAATCGCATCGTCGACGACAAACCCCACCGCCACCACGATGGCCACCAGCGTCAGGTTATTCAGGCTGAAGCCGAGCACGTACATCAGCGCGAAACTGGCGACGAGGGACACCCCCAGCACCGCAGTCACGATCAGCGTCGCAGAGAGCTGGCGAAGGAACAGCGCCATGACCGCAATCACCAGCGCGATGGCAATCAGCAGCGTCATCTCCACCTCATGCAGCGACGCACGAATGGTTTTGGTGCGGTCGCTGAGCACCGAGACGTCCACCGACGCCGGGAGCATTTCCTGCAATTTGGGCAACTGGCCGAGCACGCGATCGACCGTCTCGACGATGTTCGCGCCGGGCTGGCGGAACACCACGATGTTCACGCCTTGTTGATCCCCGGACCAGGCCCGCACGTAGGCGTTCTCAGAACCGTTGATGACTTTCGCCACGTCACGCAGGTGAACCGGGGCGCCGTCTTTGTAGGAAACGATCAGTTGCTCGTAGTCCTTCGCCTGGAACAGTTGGTCGTTGGAGGCGAGGGTGGAAATGCTGTCTTTGCCATACAGCGCGCCCTTGGCCAGGTTGAGGCTGGTCTGCTGCAGGGATTCCCGCAGATCGGCGAGGGTCAGCCCGAGGGACGCCAGTTTTTCAGGTGCCGCCTGGACGCGAATTGCCGGACGTTGCTGGCCGGTGATGTTGACCTGTCCGACGCCATCGATCTGGCTCAACTGACGCGCCAGCAGGGATTCGGTGACGTCGCTGAGTTCGGTGCCGGGCATCAGGTTCGAGCTGACGCTGAGGATCAGCACCGGGCTGTCCGCCGGGTTGACCTTGCGCCAGGTCGGCAGTGTCGGCAGGTCTGCGGGCAAACGTCCAGCCGCCGTGTTGATCGCCGCCTGCACTTCCTGCGCGGCGGTGTCGATGCTTTTGTTAAGGGTGAATTGCAGGGTCAGGTTGGTGGAGCCCAGTGCGCTGCTCGAGGTCATCTGGGTCATGCCGGGAATGGCGCTGAATTGCACTTCCAGCGGCGTTGCCACCGAAGACGCCATGGTTTCCGGGCTGGCGCCGGGCAACTGGGCCGCGACTTGAATCGTCGGAAATTCGGCTTCCGGCAGCGGCGCCACTGGCAGGCGAGGGAAAGCGATGCAGCCCAGCAGCACCAGCGCGAAGGTCAGCAGAACCGTGGCGATCGGGTGATTGACGCACCAGGCGGAAATAGACCCGCGGCTGTTCATTTCGCCGCCCCGGTGGCGTCGGCCAGGGTATCCACAGGATCACCCTTGACCACCTCGATGCGCGTGCCGTTTTTCAGGCGCGACTGACCGTCGCTGACCAGCACGTCATTGGCCTCCACCCCGCTGATCAACATCAGGTCGCTGTCCTGATACAGCACCTTGACCGGCACCACCTCGGCAGTGTCGCCTTTGATCCGATACACGTAATGCTGGTCGATGCCGCGCTGCACCACCTGCGGCGGGACCTTCAGGGCACCGCGGTCGATGGCGGTCTGAATCCGCACGGTCACCAGTTGCCCGGGCCATAGCTTCTCCTGCGCATTGTCGAATATCGCCTTGGCGCGGATGGTGCCAGTGCTAGCGGCCACCTGATTGTCGATCAACAGCAACTTGCCCTGACCCAGTAGCGTGCCGGTCGCCCCTTCGCCGAGGTAGGCGTTGACCGGCGCGGGCGTGCTGGAAGCAATCAGATCATGCAGCGTGGGCAGCATCTGCTGCGGCAGGGAAAACTCCACTGACACCGGGTCGATCTGCGTCACCGAAAACAGCCCGGTCGCATCGCTGACGCGCAGGAAGTTGCCCTCATCGACGTTGCGGATGCCGACCCGGCCCGTCACGGGCGAGCGTATTTGCGTGTAGGAAAGCTGCACTTGCGAGGCATTGATCGACGCCTGATTGCCCAGCGCCGTGGCCTTGAGTTGGTCGACCAGCGCTTGCTGCTGATCGTATTGCTGCCTGGAAATGCTGTTGTCGACGGTGAGCAGCTTGTAGCGCTTGAGGTCGACATTGGCCACGTTCAGCTGCGCCTGGCTCTGGGTCAACAGCGCTTTGGCCTGTTCGAGGGCGGCGCGGATCGAGCGATCATCGATGGTTGCCAGCAGATCACCCGCCTTGACCTGCTGCCCTTCCTTGACCAGCACTTTGGTCAGGATGCCGTCCACCTGCGGGCGGATCACCACGCTTTGCAGCGACAGCACCGAGCCTATGCCGGTGACATAACGGGGCACGTCTTCCTGCATGACGTTGATGACGCGCACCGGCACGGCAACGGGAGCGCTGACCTTTTTTGCAGCGGGGCGGGTCATTGCCCAGACGCCTGTCCCCACCAGCACGACCAACAGGGTCGCGAGCACCACCACTTTGTTCTTCTTCTGCATACAGGGACAGGCCAACCAGTGAGTAAGGGGCGGGTAACCGGAAGCGTCCTTTATAACCCTTTGACCCGGTCAGCAAAATGACTGCTACCTGTCAATATTGTCAGGTGAATAAGGGCAGACGATGAACGTGGGTAAAGAAACAGCGCCGCAGGGCGATACCCAAGTAGAAGCCACGAGTTTCGATGAACGAGTTCTACTGTGACGGGGAAAATTCCTACATAAACTTCGTGAGTTCTAAATGCGTGTTCACAGGCCGGGACTTACTTTGTGAGCCGGGCCTACTCCGGAGTGTTTGCGATGAAAAGCCAAAAGGCTGTTTCGCTGTTTTTCTCGATCACGGTCATCGGTGCGTATGCCGTTACAACGCCAGCCGCCTGGGCTGCCCAAGGCGCGCTCATGTTTCACGGCAGCGTGACCAATGCGACGTGCGACGCGCAGGTTTATAGCGCTCCGTCTTCAACCGGCTCTTTTAAAACCTTGCGAGCCGACACTTATCTGACCGTGGGCGATAGCGGTGGTGACGACGCGTGCGCTCAGCGAGTTGGGCCCGTACAGGTCACTTACAACGAGCTGTCCTCAGCCGGGCCGGATGTTCACGCGGGCATCGTCACGCTGACTTACCAATAGGCGGTTTCTAGCTCCCCCTAAAACATTCGCTGACGAACCCGGCTCAATCGAGCCGGGTTTTTTGTGGGTGAAGGCTTTTAAGCCGGCCTTCGGCGGCCAGGCCTTTCGGGGCACGGTGCAAACGTTCGTACCAGGTTTTCTGAAGGCTCAATCACGCAAGCCCCGGCCTACGGGAGATGTGACACAAAAGCGTAACCTCCTACTGAAAAGTCCGACGCGCGCCACTGTCCTTTCTGTCCATAGGAAGTAGAGCGCCTGACAGCCGCCTTTGGAAGCGCTGCTTATAGTTCGTCTCGTCCTTTTGGGCACACACGAATCGACACAAGGAACGTCGTTATATGAAAAAGCTTTCTCTTACCCTGGCTATCGTGGCCGCAATCGGCCTCGGCATTTCCGGTACCGCGAATGCTGCCAACAACGGCAAACTTGTTTTCACCGGCACCCTGACCAACATCACGTGTGACATCGGCGCCGGGACTGGCGCAACCCCCGGCAACAACCCGGGCGAGATCAACGTAGACCTCGGCAACGTCTCTTTCTCCGACATCGGGCTCTTTACCGATAACAAACTTGAAACCGCTTCGCCCATCCAGCTGTTGGTCAACTGCACCGGCGGCGCCGCTCAATACAACACTGTCAACATGCGCTTCGTCGCCCGTCAAGGCAGCGGTCTGGATAACCTCGATCAGAAACTGTTGCGGGCTACCGGTGCGGCAGACGGTGTGGGCATCGGCCTGCTCAATGCATCCAACCAGTTGATGGACCTGAGCGGCAACGAAACCATCGACACGCCGCTGATCAAGGACGGCGCCGATGGCGCTACCGCCGAGATCAACTTCGGCGCGGTTTACGTTCTCAATGGCGCGCCGACCAACCCGGGTAACGCCGACGGCTTCCTGCCGTTCGTGATGGATTACCAGTGATGTAGCAGGCGAGCGGGCACTGCTCGCTCGCCTTCCTCACGCGCTCACTTCCAAACCCGAGACGGTCTCATCATGCTTCCTGATTTCATTCGTTGCTCCGCCATCTGGCTGGGGTTGCTTCTGGCTGCCCCGGCGCAGGCGGGTATCGTGCTCAACACCACGCGTGTCATCTACCAGGCCACGGACAAGGAGGTCAGTTTCGTTGTGAACAACAGCGGCACGGCTGACATCCTTGCCCAGTCCTGGCTCGAAGCGCAGAGCGACACCGAGAACCTGCCCTTCGTCGTCACCCCGCCGCTGGCGCGAATGGCGGGCAGTACGCGGCAAATGATTCGGGTGATCTACGCCGGCGAAGGTTTGCCTCAGGACCGCGAGTCGGTGTTCTGGCTCAACGTCCAGGAGATCCCGCAATCGGCGAAAGACAACCAGCTGCAGATCGCGATTCGCCAGCGTATCAAGCTCTTTTACCGTCCCGCCGCATTGAGTGGCGACCCGCTCGACGCTGCAAAAAACCTGCGGTGGCGCGTGCACGACGGCCAGCTGGAAGTCAGCAATCCGACGCCCTATCACGTGTCGATGATCCAGATCGACGCCCGACAGCAGGGCAAGACGCTGTTCACCGCCGACAGCCGGATGCTGTCGCCCCTGCAGACCGTGCAGTTGCCGCTCAAGCAGACAGCCAGCGGTCAGGCGGTGGACCTTCGGTTCATCAGCATCAACGATTTCGGCGCGCAGGAGCCGTACACCGCAAAGGTGTCTGGTGGACAGCCGACCCAAGCCATCAAGGCCGCCAATGTCGTGACCCACGCCGAGTAGCCACTCGGTTGCGGGTCGAATTTTGCCCAGGTCTTTCTTCGGTCGCAGTCATGCGGCTCCAGCGCCTTGCGCCTGCCAAACATGATTTTGCCAGCGCGTCGGAATCGAGAACACGAGTGAAACCAGCCAATGGAACCCCGAGATCACACCAAGGGACATGCACGGACCGCAGCATGCTTTTCCCCCGTCGACCGCAGACATCAGGCACGCCAGCCGTTCCTGCTGAACCCGTTGGCAAGGATCATCCTTGCATCGGCAGGACTGGCGCTGGCCTCGTCTGCGACGGCAATGACTGATCAACACAGCGCCGCGACCGATGTGAAATTCAATACCTCGTTCATTCAGGGCACCGATCAGCCTGCCGATCTCGCGACGTTTCTGCATGGCAACAGCGTGGTACCCGGAAGCTATCGGGTGGACGTCTACGTCAACCGTGTCCTGAGCGGGCGGCGCGACATCAACTTTGTCCCCAATGCTGAAAAAGGCTCCGTCGAACCCTGTCTCACCCTGGACATGCTCCGCCAGTTCGGCATGAACGCGGAGGCTGTGCTAGACGGCGACACCTCGCCGACAGCGTGCTTCGATCTCCCAGCGCGTGTCGAATTTGCCCGCGTCGATTACCAGCCGGCGAGCTTGCGCCTGAACATCAGCATTCCTCAGGCGATGATGTCGCGCAGCGCTCGCGGCTACGTGCCGCCGGAATTATGGGACGAAGGCGAGACCGTCGGTTTCGTCAATTACAACTTCAGCGGCGCGCGGCGCTCCCGCAGCGGCCAAGGTGGATCTCAAGCGCAGGATCAGTATTACCTGAGCCTGCGCAACGGCATGAATCTGGGTGCCTGGCGGCTGCGCAACGAGTCTTCGCTGACCTATGGCAATGATCAGCCTTACCGCTTTCGCAGCAATCGTACGTTCATGCAGCGGGACATCACGTCGCTGAAAAGCCAGCTGACCCTGGGCGAGACCTTTACCGATTCGCAAGTCTTCGACAGCGTTCGATTCCTCGGCGCCATGGTGATGTCCGATGAAGGCATGTTGCCTGACAGCGAGCGCCTGTTCGCGCCGGTCATTCGTGGCATCGCCGAAACCAACGCGTTGGTGGAAGTGCGGCAGAACGGTTTCATGCTGTACAGCGGCAACGTCTCGCCGGGGCCGTTCGAAATCACCGACATCTACCCCAGCGGGTCGAACGGTGATCTGGAAGTGACGGTGGTTGAAGCCGATGGCAGCAGGCGCATGTTCGTGCAGGCCTATGCGTCACTGCCCATCATGGTGCCGAAAGGCGCGTTGCGTTACAGCCTCGCCGCGGGGCAATACGACAGCAACACTGAAGACGGCCTTTCACCCTCGTTTGCCAGTGGCACGCTGGTGTATGGCCTGACCGAGCAGGTGACCGCAGCGGGCGGCGTGCAAATCGCCGAGGATTATCAGGCGGGCAACATCGGCGCGGGGATCAATACCGGGCTCGGCGCGGTGTCGCTGGACCTGACCCAGTCCCTCAGCCGACAGCGCGAGCAACGCTACAGCGGACAGAGCCTGCGCGTGCGCTACGCCAATACGCTGGACCTGACCAACACCACCCTCGCCGTGGCCGGTTATCGCTATTCAACGGATCAATACCTGACGTTCGACGATCACGTCGATGCGTTGCAAGCAGATGACGGATCAGCCCGCGCGCGCGCCAAAGATCGCATCGAAATCAGCCTGACCCAGGCGCTGCCGGAGCAGTCTGCGTCGCTGAGCTTTACTGGATCCGAGCAGCGCTACTGGGACAGAGGCAGCAAGACGCGACAGCTTTATCTGTCGTGGAACTCGGCGTGGCGTAGCCTTAGCTACAACGTGTCGGTGGAGCGCAATCAGACCTTCGAACGCAGCGGAGAAAGCCAGTCCGACAACCGCATTGCGCTGACAGTGAGCCTGCCGCTGGGAAGCGATTCCGGTTCGTCGCGGCTGTTTGCCAATGCCGTTCGTGACAGCGCCGGCGCGTCCAGCCTGCAGTCCGGCTTGAACGGTCAGCTGTTCGACGACCGCAACAGCTTCTACTCGCTGCAGGCCGGCCACGACAGTGCGTCGGGCTCATCGGGCTTCGGCAAACTCAGCACCACAACGGCCTACGGGCGCTTTGACGCGGGCTACGGGCAGGGCAGGGATTATCAGGCGCTGAGCATGGGCGCTTCAGGTTCGGTGGTTGCTCATGCGGGCGGGGTGAATTTCGGTCAGCCCCTGGGCGAGACCTTCGCCCTGGTGCAGGTAAAAGACGTCAGCGGTGCGCGGCTGAGCAATTTCAGCAACGTCGAAACCGCCTATAACGGCTACGCCATCCTGCCTTACGCTCAGCCGTATCGGACCAACTGGGTCAACCTCGACACGCGTCAGTTAGGTGCCGACGTCGAGCTGGAGAATGCCGTGGATCAAGTCGTGCCCCGCCGTGGCGCGGCGCCCTTGGTCAGCTTTCGCACGGCAATTGGCCGGCGTGTGCAATTCGACCTGGAGCGGGCCGATGGCAGCCGCGTGCCAATGGGCGCAGCGGTGGAGGACGAGCAGGGCAAGCCGCTGGCGACCGTCGATCCGAGCGGGCGAGCACTGGTACTGAGCGAACGGGACAGCGGCGAGCTCATCGTCAAATGGACCGGTCAACAGTGCCGCGCAACCTTCGTGCTGCCGCCGAAAGAAGCCCACCGCAGCTACGATCGCCTGAAGGTGCAGTGCCAATGAACCGCGCTTGCCTGTCAGGTATTTTGCTGGTCTTGATCAGCGGCATGGCCCAAGGCGCGGTGTCGCTGTCAGGCACCCGGTTGATCTTCGACGGTCGCTGGAACGAGGCGACGATCGAGGTCAGTAACCGCGGAGCTTCCGAGGCCCTGATTCAAGCCTGGCTCGATACGCCGCGGGGGGACGATCAACCAGGCAATGGGCCTTCAGCCGATCTGCCGTTTGCGTTGACCCCGCATCTGGCGCGCCTGCCCGCCAAGGGCAAGCAGACCTTGCGCCTGCTCTATGAAGGCATCGGAATGCCCCAGGACCGGGAGTCGATGCTGCATCTGTACGTGCTGGAAATCCCACGGCGCAGCCCGGCGGTTCAGCAACTGAGCATTGCCATACGCCAGCGCATCAACGTGTTCTACCGCCCGGCGGGGCTGGCCGGCGATCCGGCGGATGCCCCGCAAACGCTGATCTGGCAACGCGTCCCGTCGGCCAACGCTGCGCTGTCCCTGCGCAACCCGACGCCGTATCACGTTTCGCTGCAAGACCTGCGCATCAATGGAATCAAGGTCGCGGACCACCGTTTGCTGCCGCCTTTTTCGGACGCATCACTGACGCCGCCTGCCCTCGGTACGAAGGGCACACTGCCCGAAACCCTGAGCTTCAAGGCCATGACCGATTACGGCGGACAGCGTGAGTACTGCGCGCCATTTCGGGAAGGGCAGCCGTTCACTGTGCCGCTGGGCAAGCCGGATTCACACTCACTCATAGGGAAATGCTGACATGAAAACATCCATCATCCGAAGATGGCTGATGCTGCCGATCACGTTGCTGATGACGCTATTGATGCCCGGTCTCGCACTGGCGCTGACCTGCAAGACCCAAGGCGCAGGCGAGTCGGTGGTTCGTGCGGACCTGAGCAGCACCGTTGCCATTCCCGCTAATCTGCCTGATGGCAGCGTGGTCTGGCGCTCGGAGCGATTGAACCTTGCCGTCGAGTGTGCGCGGGACGAAGCGGGCGGCCCTGAAGACGTGTTTATGTACCTGAACCCTGACAACTTGCAGATCGGGGAAGGGATTCGTGCCGGGCTTACGTTCAGTAGCGTTGATTACGTGCAAAACAGCGGGCGGATTCCTACGCAACAGCAGGCGCCTGCCTGCACGGATTCTAGCTCGCGTTGCCCGAGCGTCACGTTCAACCTGCCGTTTTCGGTGTTCATAGAGAAGTACGGCCCGACCCCGCCCTCCGGCGTCGCCAGTGATCTGTACGACTATCGGATGTTTCAACTGGATGGCCGTGACGGGCCGAGTTCCGGGGCTGACGGCACATTGAGCTACGTCATCAACAACCTGATGGGCTTGCGCTTTGTGGCGTGCAACGCCGAATTGCGCGTCATGCCCGAGACGGTGGACTTCGGCGACGTTGCCATTCGCAATGTGCGAGTGGGAGAGATGGCGACTTTTCAGCGCTTTGCCCTGGCCACCAGCCGGACCTGCGAATCGCCGTTCAGCCTCAATGCTCGGATTACCCCGGTGTCCGGGATACTCAAGGGCGATGTGCTGGTGCCGGTCGACAACGACAGCATCGGCATTCGGATCACTCAGGCCCGCGACCGCTCGCCCGTGCCTTTCCACGAACCCTTTCACCTGACCGATCTTCTGGAGGGCAACTACTCGGACACGGCCGACTTCAACGCCGAACTGCTGTGGCAAACCAGCACGCCGACCGCGGGGCCTTTTTCAGCGGAAGTGATGGTGGATCTGTTCTACAAATAGGCGGGCGCAGCCGGTCTGTTGGCAGCAGCGATCCGGCGGCGATTCAGGTATGCTGCGCGGCCCTCGGGCGCCGCCCGTATTCCTCGACCGTCTGCCATCCCGGAGCTTTCATGACTACCCCCGAACACACGCCCGCTCCTGAACTGGACACGTCGGTCGACATCAACGCTGTCCCGGCGGATACAAAACCTGCGATTCCCGCCTTCAGCTTCCCGTTCAAACCGAGCGAGTTGTTGCAGGCGAAGAAGGATCAGCAGCACTACAAGGGTTCAGGCAAATCGAACCACGACAAGCGTCCGGGCGTTGCGCCATCAGGCACACGTCGGTCGATGGGCAAGCGCTGATTACGCTTTCGCTGACGCGCGCAGCAGGATCATTCTCCGCCCGCCATGCTCATGCGTCCTTGCGAAAACTGTCCCGGTATTGAGTCGGCGTCACTCCCAGACGCTGGCTGAAGATCAGCCGCATCCGCGCGGCGCTGCCAAACCCGCAGTGATACGCCACCGCCTTGATCACCATTTCGCTGCCTTCCAGCAAGTGCCGGGCAGCGTCGATGCGCGCGCGCTGCACGAACTCTGCAGGGGTGACCTTGGCGTCGCGGGCAAATACCCGGGCGAACGTGCGCGGACTCATCGCCACCACGTCGGCCAGCCGCTCCACTGAAAACGGTTCGCCGATGTGCTCCATCACATAGCGCTGCACCTTGGCCACGGGCGAATCGTCGTCTGCCGACGCCGTGAGGTACGGGCTGAATTGCGACTGCCCGCCCTGACGCTGGGCGACCACCAGCAGACGCTTGGCCACCGCGAGGGAAATCGCCGGGCCGTGATCCTCCGCCACCAATGCCAGCGCCATGTCGATCCCCGCTGTGACCCCGGCTGATGTCATCAGCGCGCCGTCGCGAACGTAAATGCGATCAGGCTCGACCCTCGCGTGGGGGAACCGGTCGGCGAGTTGTCGAGCGTGGCTCCAGTGGGTAGCGGCCTGCCGGCCATCCAGCAAACCGGCGTGCCCGAGGACGAACGCCCCGGTGCAGATCGAACCGTAGCGTCTCGCCTGGGGCACGGCCTGCAGCAGCCACTGGGTTAGTGCGGGCATTTCCGCGGCGTCCGGCAGCGAAGGCCCGCCGGGAATCAGGAGGGTGTCGAACGGCTTAGGCGCGTCCGCCAGGGAATACTGCGCACCCAGCGGCATGCCGTTGGACGCAATGATCGGATAGGGCGCCGAGCCGATGGTGACGATCTCGTAGCCATCCCCCTCGGGCAGGAAGCGGTTGGCTTCTGCGAAGACGTCGAGTGGCCCGGCCACGTCCAGGGACTGAACGTTGGGAAACAGCACGATCGCGACGCGCTTCATGCCGGCACACCCAGACCGAAAGGGGAGGCTTGAAGGCGAGGGTTGCTGTGGGAATTATCCCGCCAGCCAGGCACACGCCGCGAACGGTCCGAGCGCAAGTTGCCTTACTTCTTCGGCAACGTGGTGACGTTGTCCCACTCAGTAATCAGCGCTTTCTTGTTCTTGCGGTCGTAGAGGCAGAGCTCGGTTCCCGTCTTGTTCTTCATGAACGCCTGTTTGTACTGACCTTTGATCAACAGCGCGTTGAAGCCGACGCTGTCATCGAAGGCAGCGTCAGCGCCGGCAGGTTTGGCGTTCTTCAGGGAGCTGGCGCTGACACAACTGTCGACCAGGGTTTTGTTGAAGGCGGTCCAGGCGTCCGGGCTGGAGGCATTGGCCTGACCAGCAGCGGCGGCGGTTAGTACGAGCAGCAGCGCGGTGTGCATCTTCACGGGTAGGCATCTCCATGGCGTGAGGGGTGAACGCGGCCCGGCGCAGAATCAGCGCGGTTCCAGTTCGTGGCGCTGAATATATTGCATACCGGCGCGCTCATACAGCCGGTGTGCGCCGAGATTGCTTTCCATCACCTTAAGGTCGACGTGGCCCTCACCGCGCTGGCGAAAGGCTTTGAACACCTGATCGAGCAGCGTGAGCCCCAAGCCCTGATTGCGCGCGCGAGGGTGAACCACCAGGTTGCGGATGAACGCGCTGGTCCAGCATTGCGCAACCGCGACCACACCCTGAGCGTCCTCCAGCACGAAACACAGCGCCCGATCACACTCAGGATCAGTCTCGAAGGCGTCAAGCCATGCGGGGTAATCTGCGACGCGACCGCCACCGTGCTCGCGGCCCAGCACCAGCAATTGGTGCACCGACGCCGCGTTTTGCGCGGTGAATTCAACGAGGCGCACGGAGGCCGGCCACCCCGGATCATCAAGGGTCGGGCCGAGGTCGCGGCGCATCAGCCAGTAATGCGCGGTGGAGGCATCGCCTGCGGTCGGTCTCAGATGCCCTGAGCTTCGACCGTGCGGGCGGCTTCGATCAAGCATCGTGTCAGCTCGGGCGAGGAAAATTTTGTCAGAACCGCGTTGGCGCCGGCAGCGTTGGCTTTTTCGGCGTTCATCGCGCTGTCCAGTGAAGTGTGCAGCAGCACGTACAGCGCCTGAAAGTCCGGTGTTTCCCGAAGTGTACGAGTGAGCGCGTAGCCGTCCATTTCCGACATCTCGATGTCGGACACCACCACGTTGATCTGCTGTGCGGTGCCTTGCAGTTCAAGCAGTTGATCAATGGCTTCCCGCGCGCTGCGGGCCGTGTGGCATTCGACGCCCAGATTGCGCAGAGTGATCACCGATTGCTGCAGCGCCACCTGACTGTCATCGACCACCAGAATACGCGCCTTGGCGAGCACTTCGGCGTCTTCAGGGCGCAGCTCGGCGCGCTCTGCAACAATGCGAGGCGGGGCGATACCGTGA
This sequence comes from Pseudomonas sp. GL_135, assembly GCF_057834665.1. Classification (NCBI taxonomy): domain Bacteria; kingdom Pseudomonadati; phylum Pseudomonadota; class Gammaproteobacteria; order Pseudomonadales; family Pseudomonadaceae; genus Pseudomonas; species Pseudomonas sp. GL_135. The sequence continues at coordinate 4,517,551 of NZ_CM174408.1, read as the reverse complement.
ATCACCTTCTCGATGTCCAGCACCTGAACCAGCGTCCCGTCCACCTGCGTCACGCCGGTGATGAATGACTTGTTGCCGGAGCCAAACGGAGGCGGACGAATGTCGGTGGTCAGGCAGTGAACGATCTTGCTGACGGCCTGCACGTGCAGCCCCTGCTTGGAGCGGCTGACATCGGTGACGATCAGGCAGCCGCCATCCGGGTCCACCAACGGGCGCTCGCCAATGGCACGACTCAGGTCGATCACTGACAGCGGATTGCCGCGCAAGGTGGCGACGCCTTTGACGTGGGGATGGGATTCCGGCAGACGCGTGAGGGGAGGGCAGGGAATGATTTCACTGACCTTGAGCAGGTTGATCGCCATCAGCTTTCCGCTGCGTAACGTGAACAGCAGAAGCGAGAGTGAATCCGCACGGACGTTCTTGGACATATAAACCTTCTGTGATGCGTTGCCTGGCCGCATGGAATCGGCCAACAGCTTTCGATGACGGTTTATCGACCCGCTGAGGGCAGGCTTTAACGCTTTCGGTTTTTCCCGGCCATGTGGTCCGTCCGAATCGCAGTCATTTTGACTGCGATCAAGTCACTTTGACCTACCGTTTTCTCGAGTCATATTGACTGTGCGGTGGCCAAGCCCTTGATTTCGGGCCTTGGTGTCGCTGGCACGATTCCTGAACTACCGAGGTAACCCATCCTCATCACATCTCGGGAGCTCTTTTATGTTGTCCGCATCGGATCGTGCCATCGTCAAGTCAACAGTGCCACTGCTGGAAAGCGGCGGAGAAGCGCTGATTACCCATTTCTACAAAATGCTGCTCGATCGATACCCACAAGTACGTCCTCTGTTCAATCAGGCACATCAGGCCAGCGGCGATCAGCCTCGCGCACTGGCGAACGGGGTGTTGATGTACGCGCGTCATATCGATCAGCTTGATCAACTGGGCGATCTGGTCGCCAAAATCATCAACAAGCACGTAGCCCTTCAGATTCTGCCCGAGCACTACCCTCTTGTCGGGGAATGCCTGCTCGAATCCATCCGCCAAGTGCTGGGGGCCGAAATTGCCACTGACGAGGTGATTACGGCGTGGGGCAACGCCTACGGGCAACTGGCCGACATTTTGATCGGCGCAGAAAAAACCATCTACGACGAAAAGGCACAGGCAGTGGGCGGCTGGCGTGGCGCGCGGGAATTCAAGGTCGTCGCCAAGACTCGGGAGAGCTCGGAAATCACCTCGTTCTACTTCGCCCCTGCAGACGGCAAGCCGATTTTGCAGTTTACTGCCGGCCAGTACATCGGTCTGCAGTTGCAGGTGGAGGGCGAAGAAATCCGCCGCAACTACTCGTTGTCGGCGCTGGCCGGCAATAACCAGTACCGCATCAGCGTCAAGCGCGAACCGGACGGTGTCGCTTCCAATTACCTGCACGATCACCTGCAGATCGGCGACAGCATCAATCTGTATCCGCCGTCGGGGGAGTTCACACTGACCGACAGCGACAAACCGCTGGTGCTCATCAGCGGGGGTGTCGGCATCACGCCAACCCTCACGATGCTTGAGGCGGCGTTGCCGACCCAGCGGCCGATTTACTTCATCCACTGCGCACGCAACGGCTCGGTCCATGCATTTCGCGACTGGATCGAGAGCCTGGCGAGCAAGCATCCTCAGCTCAAGCGTTTCTATTGCTATGCCGAAGATGACGGCGTCAGCCCGGCGGCCCATGGGACGGGTCTGCTGGATCAGACACGCCTGGAGCAATGGCTGCCGGAGAATCGCGACGTTGACGCCTACTTCCTGGGCCCAAAAGGCTTCATGGCGGCGATCAAGCGTCAACTGAAAGCGGCCGGGGTGCCCGAGGCACAGGCGCGTTATGAATTCTTCGGTCCTGCGTCAGCGCTGGAATAATCGCTGCGACAATTAGACGCATCCTACATATATATAGAAGGGCCCAATGCGGTGATCCGTGTCTGCGACAAAAAGCCGCACTCTTCTATATATAGGCAGGAAACAGGAGCGCTCACACTAGCGTTTGAATTGGAATGTTAACGCTCGGCTAATGCAGGCGTGTTCACCATTGCGCGGGATACGACGGTGGACCGGAAGGCGGTTAGGTCCGGTCGCGAATGGCACTGCGTGAACGGGCTGTCTCGACGGTGATAGAATCGCCGCCTTTGCGGGGCGTCCGGGCCGCAACACTCCACATCCGTCGATCCGGATGACTCCAATTCAAAGGGCATGTGAATGACTGAAGAGATGTTGTACCTGCGGCGTGAAAAGCAGTTTCTGGTGTTGCTGGGCATCATCTGCCTCGCGTTGATCGGCGGCGCCTTGTACATGCAGGTGGTGCTGGGCGAGGCGCCTTGCCCGCTGTGCATCCTGCAGCGGTACGCGCTGTTGTTCATCGCGGTGTTCGCGTTCATTGGCGCAGCAATGCCGGGCCGTCTGAGCCTGACCATCTGCGAAGCGCTGGTGGTGTTGAGCGCAGTGGGCGGGCTGGTTACGGCCGGGCGCCATGTGTACATCCAGACCCACCCGACCGAGAGCTGCGGCATCGATGTGCTGCAGCCGATTGTCGACGGTTTGCCCCTGGCGTCGCTATTTCCGCTAGGCTTCCAGGTAGGCGGTTTCTGCGAGACGCCATATCCGCCAGTTCTCGGATTGTCGCTGGCGCAATGGGCGTTAGTGGCGTTCGTACTGACTGTTGTGCTGGTCCCGGTGGGAATCATTCGTAACCGGATGAAAGCACGCTGATTACAAAGTGTTGCGTAACAAAGTCCCGGAAATCCTTCAATAGAACCGGGGCTTTGCCCAGTTTCAGGGTGCGACATAACACCGCATTTTTACCGATCATGAAATTAACTGTTGCGCAGAAACTTATAGTCAATAAAACTTTACGTATCTACAATCGCCCCCAATTCACGCCCCCCCTCATTTGCGGGACGGTGTAAATCGAGGTTATGGAGCGTCTTTTCGCTCTAGTAGACGCGGTTCGAATGGCCTCCCGAGTCACGTTCTGAATGTCTGCGCCAAGGGATAGGGTCCGCATTAGCGGGTGCCACCATTCGAATAAGAAACCAAAGCTCAACCCGGATTTGTTGTGAGGCCCCATGCTTCCTGACAGGCCCCTTTTCAATCCAAGCATTTGCCAGCACCTGGCAGGGTGAAGTGTTGGCGGTCGAAACCCAACTGCGATGCGAAAGCTGCTTTTAGAGGTCGTGAGATGAGTAAAAAAAGGTACCCCAGGTTTTTTGGCTTCTTGGCCCTTTTCAGCATGCTCCTGCTCAGCGGGTGCGATTACACCCTGCTGGATCCCAAAGGCCATGTGGGCGTTCAAGAGCGTGACCTGATCATCACTGCTACCTTGCTGATGCTGCTGGTGGTGGTGCCGGTCATTTTCATGACCATCATCTTCGCCTGGAAGTATCGCGCTACCAACAAGAGCGCGACGTACACGCCTGACTGGGCGCATTCGACCCGGATTGAGCTGGTGGTCTGGCTGGTTCCATTGGCCATCATCATTGTGCTCGGCTATGTGACCTACAAGTCGACCCACGCGCTGGACCCTTACCGTCCGCTCGAGTCCGACGTCAAGCCGGTGACCATTGAAGTGGTCGCACTGGACTGGAAATGGCTGTTCATCTATCCGGAACAGGGCATCGCCACCGTCAACAAGATCGTGTTCCCGGCCAATACGCCGATCAATTTCCGCATCACGTCCGATTCGGTCATGAACTCGTTCTTCATCCCTGCGCTGGGCGGCCAGATCTACGCGATGGCCGGCATGCAGACCAAGCTGCACCTGATCGCCAATGAAAACGGCGAGTTCGATGGGATCTCCGCCAACTACAGTGGCGCAGGTTTCACCGGCATGAAATTCAAGGCGACTGCCACCTCACAGGCTGATTTCGACGCCTGGGTTGCCGACGTCAAGAATTCACCTAAAACACTGGCAACGGCCGAATACGCCGCGCTGGCCAAGCCTAGCGAACGTAACCCCGTTGAACTCTACTCCTCGGTCACTCCGAACCTGTTCCAGATCATCATCGACAAGTATGAAGGTATGAAGCCGGGCAAGATTGTCCACGAGAAGAAAGAAGTAGCAGGTACGGAAGGGATGGACATGGGTAAGCATTCAGCTGCGCAGGCAGAGGAGTAAACGATGTTTGGTAAATTAAGTCTGGACGCGATTCCGTTCCACGAGCCGATAGTCATGATCACGGTCGCCATGATCGCGATCGGTGGTGCGGCGTTGCTGGGTCTGATCACGTACTTCAAGAAGTGGACTTACCTCTACACCGAGTGGCTGACGTCTGTCGACCACAAGAAAATCGGTGTCATGTACATCATCATTGCAATGGTCATGCTGCTGCGCGGCTTTGCCGACGCCGTGCTGATGCGTTCGCAATTGGCCATGGCCACTGAAGGCTCACCCGGCTACCTGCCGCCTGAGCACTATGACCAGATCTTCACCGCTCACGGTGTGATCATGATCATCTTCATGGCGATGCCGTTCTTCACCGGCCTGATGAACATCGTCGTGCCTCTGCAGATTGGCGCTCGCGACGTTGCCTTCCCGTTCCTGAACTCCTTGAGCCTCTATCTGCTGATCTCCGGCGTGATTCTGGTCAACGTGTCTCTGGGCGTCGGCGAGTTCGCACGTACCGGTTGGGTTGCTTATCCACCGCTGTCGGAACTGGGCTATAGCCCGGGCGTTGGTGTGGATTACTACATCTGGGCACTGCAGCTGTCAGGACTGGGGACAACGTTAACCGGGGTCAACTTCCTGGTCACCGTGCTGAAGATGCGTACCCCTGGCATGAAACTGATGGACATGCCGATCTTCACCTGGACCTGCACCTGGGCCAACGTCCTGATCGTGGCTTCGTTCCCGATCCTGACCGGCACCCTGGCGTTCCTGACCCTCGACCGTTACCTGGACTTCCACATCTTCACGAACGAATTGGGTGGTAACCCGATGATGTACGTGAACCTGTTCTGGGCGTGGGGTCACCCTGAGGTTTACATCCTGATTCTGCCGGCGTTCGGGGTCTTCTCCGAAGTCATCTCGACCTTCACCGGCAAGCGTCTGTTCGGCCACCACTCGATGATCTACGCCTCCGGTGCGATCTCGATCCTCGGCTTCATGGTCTGGCTGCACCACTTCTTCACCATGGGTTCGGGTGCAAGCGTCAACGCCTTCTTCGGTCTGGCGACGATGCTGATTTCCATCCCGACGGGTGTGAAACTGTTCAACTGGCTGTTCACGATCTACCAGGGGCGTCTGCGTTTCACCGCGCCAGTCTTGTGGACCCTGGGCTTCATGGTCACCTTCTCCATCGGTGGTATGACTGGCGTACTGCTGGCTATCCCGGGTGCTGACTTCGTTCTGCACAACAGCCTGTTCGTGATCGCCCACTTCCATAACGTGATCATCGGTGGTGCTGTGTTCGGTTACATCGCCGGCTTCGCGTTCTGGTTCCCTAAAGCGTTCGGCTTCAAGCTGAACGAGAAGTGGGGCAAGGCAGCGTTCTGGTTCTGGATCTCGGGTTTCTACGTCGCCTTCATGCCGCTGTACGCATTGGGCTTCATGGGCATGACCCGTCGTCTGAACACCACTGACAACCCGGACTGGACGCCATACCTGCACGTCGCCTTCGTCGGTGCGTTGCTCATTGCTGTCGGTATCGCCTGCCAGCTGATCCAGATCTTCGTGAGTATCCGTGACCGCGAGCAGAACCGCGATCTGACCGGTGACCCATGGAATGGCCACACCCTGGAATGGTCCACTTCGTCGCCGCCGCCTTTCTACAACTTTGCAGAAATGCCGAAAGCCAACGAAATCGACCCGTGGTATGCCGCCAAGCGTGATGGCGAGGCGTACAAGGTTCCGGCCAAGTACTCCGACATCCACATGCCGAACAACACGGCAACGGGCATGGTGATGGGCGGCCTGCTGACCGTGTTCGGTTTCGCGATGATCTGGCACATCTTCTGGCTGGCGGCTGTCAGCCTGATCGGCACGATCGTTTACTTCGTGATTCACGCGGCACGTGACGACCAGGGCTACATGGTTCCTGCATCCGAAGTGGCACGTATCGAAGGCGAGCAACACGCGATCCTGGCTCGTGTTCGCAATGGTCAGACAAACTCTCCTGTCAACAAGCTGGAGCAGGCATAAACAATGTCGAACTTAGTATTTGATGGCGCGAAGGGTCACGACCACGGTCATGACCACGAGCACGACCATGGTCACCATGACGCCGGCGAGATGAAGATCTACGGCTTCTGGATCTACCTGATGACCGACTGCATTCTGTTTGCGTCGATCTTCGCCATTTACGCGGTACTGGTTAACAACGTAGCGGGTGGTCCTGCGGGCCACGACATCTTCGAACTGCCTTACGTGCTTGGCGAAACCGCCTGCCTGTTGCTCAGCTCGATCACCTACGGCTTCGCCATGCTGGCGATGCACAAGGGCAACAAGTCGGGCGTTCTGGGTTGGTTGTTCGTGACCTTCCTGTTCGGCCTGGGCTTCATCGGCATGGAGATCAACGAGTTCCACCTGCTGATCTCCGAAGGTTACGGTCCTAACCGCAGCGGTTTCCTGTCGGCGTTCTTCACGCTGGTCGGCACCCACGGTCTTCACGTGACCAGCGGCCTGATCTGGATGGCGATCATGATGTATCAGGTCTCCAAGCACGGTCTGACCGGGACCAACCAGACTCGCCTGAGCATGCTCAGCCTGTTCTGGCACTTCCTGGACGTTGTCTGGATTTGCGTGTTCACCGTTGTCTATCTGATGGGGACCATTTAAATGGCGAATTCACATCACTCAAATGACGCTGCCAGCCATGAACCTGCCGCCCACGGCAGCTTCAAGTCGTACATGGTCGGTTTCGTACTGTCGATCATCCTGACCGCGATCCCTTTCGGTCTGGTGATGTTCCCGACGATCTCGAAAGTGGCCACGCTGTGGGTTGTTCTGATCTTCGCAGTCGTGCAGGTGTTGGTTCACTTGGTGTACTTCCTGCACCTTGACCGCTCGGCGGCACAGCGCAACAACGTCATCGCGTTCGCCTTCGCTGGCCTTGTGATCGTGCTGCTGGTTGGTTTGAGCACCTGGATCATGTTCAGCATCCACACCGCCATGATGGCGAAGTGAGGAAAACCTGATGTCACTGAAGCACTTTATCCAAATCACCAAACCGGGGATCATTTTCGGTAACGTGCTTTCGGTGGCAGGTGGCTTTTTTCTGGCGTCCAAGGGACATGTCGACATCGGCCTGTTCCTGGCAGCCGTGATCGGGACTTCGCTGGTGGTAGCTTCTGGCTGCGTGTTCAACAACTGCATCGATCGCGATATCGATGTGAAGATGGAACGCACCAAGAATCGGGTGCTGGTGCAGGGGTTGGTGTCAGTGAAACTGGCACTGATCTACGCTACCGTACTGGGCGTTGTCGGCGTTGGCCTGCTGTACACCAAGGCCAACGCACTGGCGGCGCTGTTTGCCGTGATCGGCTTTGTGATCTACGTCGGCTTCTACAGCCTGTACCTGAAGCGCAGGTCGGTTCATGGCACGTTGGTCGGCAGCCTGTCGGGCGCGATGCCTCCGGTCATTGGTTACGTCGCGGTCAGCAACACGTTCGATCTCGCGGCGCTGACCTTGCTGGTGATGTTCAGCCTGTGGCAAATGCCTCACTCGTACGCCATCGCGATTTTCCGCTTCAACGACTATCGGGCTGCCTCGATTCCGGTCCTGCCGGTCAAGCGTGGTATCCGGGTCGCTAAGCGGCACATCCTGATCTACATCCTGGCTTTCCTGCTGGCGACCTTGATGCTGACCTTCGGCGGTTACGCCGGGCTCAATTATCTGGCCGTTGCAGCGGCAATGGGCATGTACTGGTTGTACATGGCCTGGACCGGCTACAAAGCCAAAGACGACACTGTTTGGGCACGCAAGCTGTTCGTGTTCTCCATCTTCACGATCACAGCCTTGAGCGTGGCGATGTCGCTGGATTTTCAGGTAACTAAGGAACTGTTGGTGACATACGCAGCGCCTTAGTCGACTGAATGAAACGCAAAAAACCCGGTTGCTCGCGAGAGAAACCGGGTTTTTTTTCGAACTGAATAAAGTCTTTGGCTTAGCGGGTTGACCCTTTGGCAGACGCCTCCTCGGGGTCCTTTGCCGGCCCGAGCACAATGGCCAGATGGCGCAAGTCTTCGATCTCCACGCTGACGCTTTTCCCTGAAGGGCTGGCGACCAGTTTGCCCAAGGCAAATGCGGTGAAGAAGCGCACCTCATTCGCGTGGCTCAGCAGCTCGCTGAGGTAGCGGCTGGAGCGGTAGGCCTGCATCTGCGCGGGCGACACGTACAAGGTCACCAACTTGCCTTGCAGGCGATCGAAGAACTTGAATTTGAAGCCCGTCCCGTAACGCTCGACCAGACCGCCGCCATACAGCACCCGACGCTCGTCATTGAGCTGAGCGAATTTGATATGGCGAAAATAGGCGCGCAACGACACCTCACCCTGACCCGGAATGCGCAAAGTGAGCAGAGCCAGTTCTTCCTTGGTCAATGAGGCCTGGGCCTGACGAAAGCTGTCGACCAGACGCTCCAGATTGCTGGTGCGATTCTGCTTATCCTGTCTGGCCTTCAACGCGTCAGCTGTGAGCGTGGCGTCTTCGGGCTTATCGGTCGGCTCGTTGTAAGGCTTGTCTGTGGGCGACGTGGATTTTACGCGTTCCTTCGGGGTGGGATCGAAGACGTCGATGTAGTCGTCCAGCTTGCGCTTGACCTTGCGCAACTCGCTTTCAGCTTCGGTTTCGTTTTCCTGCGCAACCGGCGTCTTGACGGCTTCATCCACCCACTCGCAATCGGCGTGATGTTCGTAGTTGGGGTTGGCCCGGTAATGCGCGGCGACGAAAGTCGGATGCTCCTGGGGCTTAACGTCATAGCGAACCCCGGTGATCTTGACGCCCGAGGCGCGGCACGATTCGGACGAGCACAGGAAACTGAAGCGCGCCCGAGGTGGCTCTTGAGAAAAATACTCGCGTCGCGCCGCCACGATGGAAAGCTCTTGCTGCAGCTCAACGCAAAACGCGCGAGTAATGGTTCTGTTGGTTTTCATGGATACGGCGGGGTCCTGTGCCGAAGTCTTGCGGGCGTGCTGCGCGTCGTCACTATTTAGGCATCGCCAGCCATTCACCAACGACTTTCTTGTAGGCGCCGGTGGCTTTGGTGAGATGCAGCCATTGATCAACGTACGCCTTCCAGGCCACGTCATCTCGCGGCAGCAGGTAGGCCTTTTCGCCGTACTGCATGTAATTCGACGGATTGACCGTGCACAAGCCGGGGATGCGTTTCTGCTGGTACAGCGCTTCGGACGCGTCGGTGATCATCACTTCGGCTTGCTTGTCGAGCAACTGCTGGAAAATGGTTTTGTTGTCGTGGAAGGCCAGACTGGCCTTGGGCAGGTAGGCATGGGCGAAGGCTTCATTGGTGCCACCTTGAGGCTCGATCAGTCGAACGCCGGGCTGATTGATCTGCTCAAGGGTCTGGTACTTCGACTCGTCTTCGCAGCGCACCAGCGGGACCTTGCCGTCGATGTCCAGCGTGCTGCTGAACGCCGCCTTCTTCTGCCGCTCCAGGGTGACCGAGATACCGCCGACGGCCATGTCGCATTTGCCGGCCGTGAAGTCGCTCATCAGGGTTTTCCAGGTGGTCGGGACCCACTCGATCTTCACGCCGAGGCTCTGGGCCAGCGACTGAGCCAGCTCGATGTCGATGCCTTCGTACTGGCCGTCTGGCTTGAGAAAGGTGTACGGCTTGTAATCGCCGGTCGTGCAAACGGCCAGCTGGCCCTTCTGCATGACGGTGTCCAGGTGCGACGGGGTCTCAGCGGCCTGAGCCTGGATGCTGCTGACCATGCTCAACAGCAAACCGGCGGTGATGCGTGTGTTCATCGAGTCGATCCCTCTGCGTCAAATGCCTGTCTGCCGTTATAGAGGCGGTCGCCACAGATGGGAAGTGTTATCCCGCAGAGGAGGGCGGGACGTCTTTCGCCCGCTTGGCTGCCTGGCGGGCGGGGCGCGTTTTCGCGCGACGATGCCGATACAGCGCGACAGCTGCGCCCACCACAACCACGCCGATGAAGATCGGCATTTTATAAGGCTTCAGGTTGCCGAGCATGTTCTCCAGGAAACCGCCCGCCCAATAGCCGGCGGCCAGAAACAGGCTCGCCCAGACTGCCGCGCCGATCAGGTTGATCACCGCAAAACGGATAGGCGACAAGCGACTTGCGCCGATGACCAGAGGCCCGATCAAACGCATGCCGTAGAGAAAGCGCACCGAGAAAATGGACGCCGTGGGGTAGCGCTTGATCAGGTCGGACACGCGATCGATGGTTGCTTGCTGGCGGTGCAAGCGCGGCATCAGGCGTGGCCCGAAATGGCGCCCGGTCCAGAACAGAATCTGATCGCCCAGCATCCCGCCCAACGTGGCGTAGAGCAGCACCTGCTGCCATTGCAGTACGTGCTGGTGCGCCGCCAGCCCGCCGAGGATCAGGATGGTTTCCCCTTCCAGCAGGCAGCCGATGAACACGGCCCAGTACCCGTAGTTTGAGAGCAGATAGTTGAAGTCGATGTGTTCGAACATGGAAGGCCGATGGTTTTCGGTGAATGGATGCCTGCTGAAAAGTCCAGCATTGTGCGCCTTGGGGGACGCACTGCACGGCGTTCGACCGAAGCGGATCGACATCGGTTCGGTCGCTTTAAGTCGAATCCTCTCGCGCCGCTCCGTCAGGGAAAGGTCTGTGGATCGCTCAGGCAGTGGATCAGGTGATCGTAGACAAGTCGTACCCTGCTCGGCACCGGGCCTGACTGCGTCCGGTACACGGACAGGTCCATGGGCGGCGGCGCGACGTTAGGCAACACCTCGACCAGACCCCCGTCGCGAAGATGCGCCTCGGCCAGGTAATGGGGCATCTGCGCAAATGTGACGCCTGCCAGCACGAATTCCAGCTCAGTCTCCGGGTCATCACAACTAAAGGCGGGGGAGGGCGGCAAGTAGCTTTGGCCTTCGGACAGAAACCACGGCCAGGGTCGTCCGTTGTTACGGTCAATCAACGTAGACAGCGGCAGTGTTTTCAAGTCTTCGAGTGTGGCCGGCATCCCGACTGCCGCAATCAATGCCGGCGCTGCCACGATCTTCAACGGCACATGCGCCACCGCCCGCGCGATGTAGCGCCGGTCCCGGACCGTGCCAATGCGAATGCCGATGTCGATCCTCGAGGCGACGGCATCGGTGAGCTGGTCGTCCAGGCTCAACTCGATCCGCAGGCCGGGATGTTGCTGCATCAATGGCTGGAGAAAACCGGCCAGATAGAGCTTCCCGATTGAGTGCGGCGCTGTGATGCCCACGCGGCCCACCACTTCCGCCGCAGGGTTTTTCGTGTGGGCGGCGAACAAGCGATCGAATTGGTCGAGGGTCTCACGCGCCTGTCGCGCAACCTCTGTGCCGTACGCCGTGACATGGGCCTGTCGTGTGCTGCGATGAAACAACGGCTCGGCGAAGGTTCGCTCAAGCTCTTTGATGGCACGCGTAACCTTTTGTGGCGAGGTGCCAAGGCGAGTCGCGGCTTCCCGAAACGTAGGCGCGTCAACGGCCACCAGAAAGATACGCAGCATTTCCATTCGGTTAAGCATGTAAGGCCGCTCGTATTCCAGAAAGTGGAATTCTAAAAACCGAACTCTTCCATTTTGTGGCAGGAATATCCAGCGCAAACTGGCTCCCATCAACTTCCCATGCGTCAGGAGAACTGCAATGAGCAATGGCATTCAAGGCAAAGTCGTCGTCATCACCGGCGCAAGCAGCGGACTCGGCGAAGCCACCGCGCGGCATCTGGCAAAACTGGGCGCCAAGGTCGTCCTCGGCGCCCGCCGTCAGGAGCGCATGGACGTCATCGTCCGCGACATCAAGGCTAACGGCGGTGAAGCATCGGCCTACACCGTTGACGTCACTCGCCGAGACGACCTGTCAGCACTCGTTGAGAACGCCATTCGCAACTTCGGCCGCATCGACGTCATGATCAATAACGCCGGGCTCATGGCCATTGCGCCTATCGCGGAATTGCGCGTCGACGAATGGGACCGCATGATCGACATCAACGTCAAAGGCGTCCTCTACGGCATCGCCGCCGCACTGCCGAAGTTCGAAGCGCAGGGCTCCGGGCACTTCATCAACATCTCGTCGGTGGCCGGCATCAAAGTCTTCAGCCCGGGCGGCTCCGTCTACAGCGGCACCAAGTACGCCGTCCGCGCGATCTCCGACGGCCTGCGCCACGAAGTCGGCGGCAAGATCCGCACCACCACCATCGAACCCGGTGCCGTGGATTCAGAGTTGAAATTGGGCAGCGGCCATCAGCCGAGCGCGGATGTGATCAAGGAGTTCTACAAACAAGCGATCCCGGCCGAATCCGTCGCCCGCGCCATTGCCTATGCGATTGAACAGCCGGGGGATGTGGACATCAACGAGATCGTGCTGCGGCCGACTTCGCAGGACTTTTGATGGGGGCAAATATTGCGGCGTGACACCCGGCGCCTTCCCGGCTAAAGCCAGTCCCACTGAGTGTACGCATAGTAGGACCGGCTTCAGCCGGGAAGAGGCCGGTATGATCGCTATCAGATTGCGACATGCAGCTTTGTTCTCCGCTGAATCCAGTCTTGATAAGTGGGAGAGCCAGCGCCTTACTGCAAATCAACCGTCAGCGACGGCGCCCCGAAACTCACCAGTTGCGCGTTGGACTGGCTCAAATATCCGCTCCAGAAACTCTCCAGCTTCTGCACCGTATTGCCCGACCGATAGCCATTCTTGGCAGTCCCGGGCACCAGACCTGCACCCAATACATACACCTTGGCACCGCCCAGGTCGGCAAACAGTTTCTTCTGCTCGACCTTCTTCAACTCGGCAGCCGGGTCAATGGCGCGGATCTGGTTGCTGGCGTAGAAGCTTCCGAAGTCGCTGTTCTCCAGCATGTCCGAAACCAACAACACCACCTTCTCCCGCGCAGGCCGTGGCGCGATGTCTTCGCCTATCTGCTTGAGACTGAAAAAGATCTCGCTCTTGGCGATGTCCTCGCCCGGCTTCGCAAAACTTTCCACCAGTTTCTGGCCAAGCGTTTTGCGGAAGAAATCGACTTGTTTGGTCAGGCAGCTGTCCAGCTGACGCAAACTGTTCATGCCGATATCGTCGCGTTTCTTCTCGTCCAGCTTGTCTTCAAGTTGCCCGGTATACATCAGCTTCATGTAATTGCCGGGCAAGTAGGCCGAAAACTGATACAGCCGAACGCTGTCACCCGGTTTGACGTACCGCAGCGCGTGACTGTAAGTCGAGTCCTTCAGGTCCTTTGGCAACTGAACCGTCTGGTCGACGATGATAGTCAACTCGCGTCCTGAGGAAGCGGGCCGGTATTCGGACAGTTTTGCAAACTCATAGCAACTGGGAAGGTCATTGCGCTCAGCCGCGTGCAGTAACGGCGTGCCCAGTAACAGGAAAGTGCTTGCCAGCAAGGCGCGCCCGTTCATCTCACTGCTCCTGACGGGTTTGGGTGGCTTTTGCGGCCATCCGTTGCAGTTTCTGGACTTTCTTCAACTGCTCGACAGTGACCTGGTACTTACCGGCGAGGAATGCCAGTTCGTCGTCGTCGAAGTCATTCAGATCGTCAAAGTTGTCCGGGTCGAGTGCGACTGCAGGCTTCAGTGCAACTGGGGTCGCTTCTGGAATCGCAGTGGGCGTTGCCATCGCCAACTCGGCCGTCGCTGGTTGAGTAACCGCAGGCTTTGCCCTCGCACGCTCGTACGCCTGGTCTGTGCTCAGCTGCTCGCGGCGCAGACGGTCTTGCTCCAGACGGCTGTCGTCGCTCTTGCGGAAACCCTCATGGCGCTTGGTCACATAAGTATCGAAGTTGCGATGGCCAAACCCTTTGAGCAAATGCTCTCGCTCATGGCCTGAGGTGGTAATGCGATTGGCAAGCCGACTTTGTAATGCCGTCAGTTTGGCCTGCGCATCCCGGGCGACCCGTTCGCGAAGATTCTGATAGTGAGCCGCAAACTCTTCGGCATTATTGAACCCACGCGTGTATTGCCACGCTTGTCCCGACTGTTTCCCCGCGAAGGAGAACCGATTGGATAGCACGATGCCCACGCCCTGAATGCCCAGGAAAATCACCGAAAGAATAATGTAAGTCGTCAGCGACGCAGCGCGGATGGCTTCCATTTTGTCGTGAGCCGAGGTCTGATCGGCACTCTGATTTTCCTGCGCGCTTTCGGCCGGCAACTCGAATGGTGAGTCCGGCAGTTTGTTGTTGCCCGACTGAGTCTGGCTGAAGGCATCCGGGTTGCTGACCAAATCAACTTCCATGGATTTGAGGCTGTAGTTACGGATGACAAAGGCACCAATCGCAATCGCCAGCACATAAATCAGGCAGACCGTTGTCCAGGTGTATTTAGGCGTGACGCGCGCGTTGTGGTCAGTGCGGTTAAGCACTTTCAGATAGTTGGGTTCGTCGTCGTCGCGGTAGGTATTGTCGATATCAACTTTGGTGTCCGCCTCCAGATCTCGCGGCGTGCGCGACTGTTCATACCAGGTGCGAATTTTGGTAATCAGGCTGCTGTGATGCATCTCGCGGCCTGCCATCTCGGTGAAAAATACAGCAGCGACAGAGAGCAGAAAGGCCGTGAACCACGCCAGCATGCCAGCGACATTGGCGGATATGTTCTGCACCATAAACGGCGCGAGGACATAGGCAAAACCAACGGCCTCAAAGAAGATCAGCCCGATGATCAGCATCCACATGAAGAAGCCTTTCTCCCGTCGACCGGTCTCGTGAACCTTGTTCAGGTAATCACGGCACTTGTCATAGAAGTCCGGGCTTTTGTTCAGCTCATGGTAATAAGAGTAATAGTCGGCGCAAAGGCGCGTTTCACTGTCCATCCAGCCATCGGCATTAGTGATGGGGGGCTTGCCGCTCCAGCGACTGATTCGACCTACGAGCGGCAGCGCATACGCTACGTTCATATAGAAGTAACTGACCTTCGACCACCAGATCTTGATGGCAACCAAGAGCACCATCGTGCTCAGGATCAAACCCACTGCCACCCGGTGCAGTACAAGAAAAGCAGTCAGGGCGTCCATTGAAAACTGTTCCATGTTGTTCCTCGAGCGTTACGTACTTCAGGTGCGGATAGGGACGAATTTTGCGACGTAGCTCTCGCCGGTTTTGTCATAGAACAACTTGCCGTCTACTGCCTTGCCACCATTCTTATCCAGAACTATGTCCATGCAGTTCACCGGCGCCTGGGCGTCATCGATGAATACGCGATAGAGCACGGTGTCCTGTCCTTCGAAGGTGTTGGCAACAGCGGCGAGTGTGGTCGCCTTGCCTTTCTTGTTCTGGTCGTAGCCTTTAACCAATTGGATACGGGGCTGCTTGGCAATCTCTGCGTTGTTGCGCAGCACGGCGATTGGCGTGATGGTCACCAGGTTGCCGTTGACGTTGTTGGCCCAGACTCTGCCGTTGTAACCGGGCAAGTAATCGGTGGTCTCGTGCTCGGCCAGTTCTTGCCCGCTCGCAAGGTTCTTCACCGCGCCGGCAACCCGCGGGCGGTCCGCTTCACAGCTCGCGACCGGCACGCTTGCATTGGCTTTGCTGATCAGCGTGAAGCCTGTGGATTCCATCGGTTTGACCAGGCGGGCCAACTGATTGACATCACCGCTGGCGGGGCTTCCGCCGAAATCGACGAAGTTCGAGGGCGATGCGGCAACCGGTTGCTCGACAGATTTTGTCGGCGCCTCAGCTTGAGGTGCAGACGCAGCGACTTTAGCTTTGGACGTGGATTGGTTGCGTGTGCCATGGGCCAGGTAGCGCGGGTTGCTGCGCTCCTGTTTGACGCGTTGTTCCAGCAGCGCCGTGGACTCCAGCTGGACGATTTCGACCCGCCGATTCTGGGCGCGCCCTTCGGTAGTGGTGTTATCGGCGAGGGGGCGAGCAGCGCCTACACCCTGGAAGTACAGACTCTGAGCTGAAATACCGGCCTCGGCCAGGACTTTACCTACGCTGCGCGCACGACGTTCGGAGAGTTGCTGGTTGAAATCTGCCGAGCCGGTCGCGTCGGTATGCCCGACCACCAGAACCGCTTGCGGCTGGGCGCTGGACTGACCTTGTGCCGGCTTGAACGCATTGGCGAGCTTGCGCACCTGACGCAGGCCATCGGCCGTCAGTTGGTCGCTACCTGTGGGGAACATGCCCTGGTCTTCGACCTGAGCGACGATGCCTGCATCGGCCATCACTGCGGGCTTGCCATTCTGCGCGGGGGCCTGCGCTTGCAGCGTGTCGATCTGCATCTTCAGGTGTTCTTCCTGCGCGATCCGCTGCAGCTCCTGCTGACGGTTCTGCCAGACATGGCCCACCGCGCAACCCGCTGCACCGCCAACCACGCCGCCTGCCACGGCTTTACCCGCATTGCCCGTAGCCGCGTAGATCAAGCCCGCGCCGAGCAATGCCCCGCCTGCGCACCCTATCGCCGTGCCGTAGTCACGGCCTGCCTGATCGAACGTGGCGCAACTGCTCAGCGTCACTGCCAGTGCCAGCACTGTCAGCTTGCCGGGATGAAAAGACTTCAATGCGTACGCTCCTTGTGAGACTGCGAAAACGCACGGACACAAATGACCCGGCCCAATCGCCTGTCTTCGTCCGTGATGAAAAGCCTTCAATGGATCCGATTTTTCAGGTGGGGGATTTCACCACAGCGGGGCAGGGGATTCAATGTCAAAGGGCCATTCCCGTTTGGTTTCGGGAATTCTTGCTGAAGGATCAGCCGAGGCTGGCGATGAGCTGAGGACGCGGGTGATTGATGCTGATGCTCATACGTTCAATAAATCCCGCCCACAAAAAAACCGGCTCAAAACTGGCCGGTTTTTTTGTGCTTCAAGTCACGTAACCACTTGAAGGTGTTGCTGTTTGGTGCCCCGAGGGAGAATCGAACTCCCACTTCTTTCGAAAACGGATTTTGAATCCGCCGCGTCTACCAATTCCGCCATCAGGGCTCAATGGCGGCGAAGTATAGAGATGAGCCTACCGTTGGTCAATCATGTTTCATGGTCAATTTTCACTTATTCGGCTAAACTTCCCGGCCCTGCTAGACGAACCCCATCATGCGTGTCGCTGACTTTACCTTCGAGCTCCCGGATTCATTGATCGCTCGCCATCCTTTGGCGGAGCGACGCAGCAGCCGTTTGCTGACCCTCGACGGGCCAAGCGGCGCGCTGGCACACCGCAAATTCACTGATTTGCTGGAGCATTTGCGCCCCGGCGATCTGATGGTCTTCAACAATACCCGGGTGATTCCGGCGCGGCTGTTCGGGCAAAAAGCCTCGGGCGGCAAGCTGGAAATCCTGGTCGAGCGCGTTCTCGATCAGCACCGTGTGCTGGCCCATGTGCGCTCCAGCAAGTCGCCCAAGCCGGGTTCGACAATTCTCATCGACGGCGGTGGCGAGGCCGAGATGGTCGCGCGCCACGATGCGTTGTTCGAACTGCGCTTCGCAGAGCCGGTGCTGCCATTGCTCGAGCGCGTCGGGCACATGCCGTTGCCTCCTTATATAGACCGCCCGGACGACGATGCCGATCGCGAGCGCTATCAGACCGTGTACGCCCAGCGCGCGGGTGCGGTGGCGGCGCCGACGGCAGGTCTGCATTTCGACCAGACCATGATGGCCGCGATCGCCGAGCAGGGCGTCGAGACCGCATTCGTGACGCTGCACGTCGGCGCGGGTACGTTTCAGCCGGTGCGCGTCGAGCGCATTGAAGATCACCACATGCACAACGAGTGGCTCGAAGTCACTCAGGAAGTGGTCGATGCCGTGGCGGCGTGTCGCGCACGCGGTGGTCGGGTGATCGCCGTGGGCACGACCAGCGTGCGTTCGCTGGAAAGTGCCGCACGCGATGGCGTGCTCAAGCCCTTCAGCGGTGACACCGATATCTTTATCTACCCGGGCCGACCTTTTCACGTGGTCGACGCGCTGGTCACCAACTTCCATTTGCCGGAATCGACGCTGTTGATGCTGGTCTCGGCATTCGCCGGTTATCCCGAAACCATGGCGGCCTACGCGGCTGCGGTGGCGCACGGTTACCGCTTCTTCAGTTACGGGGATGCCATGTTCATCACCCGCAATCCCGCGCCGACCGCTCCCGGGGAATCAACCCCGACGGACTCGGCCCCAGAGGATCAAGCATGAGTCGCACCTGTCGTATGTCTTTCGAGCTGCTGGCCACCGATGGCAAAGCGCGTCGCGGTCGTCTGACCTTTCCTCGCGGCGTTGTCGAAACGCCTGCGTTCATGCCGGTCGGCACCTACGGCACGGTCAAGGGCATGCTGCCTCGGGATATCGAGGCCATTGGCGCTCAGATGATCCTCGGCAATACCTTTCACCTGTGGCTGCGTCCGGGTACTGAAGTCATCAAAGGCCACGGCGACCTTCACGACTTCATGCAATGGAAAGGCCCGATTCTGACCGACTCCGGCGGCTTCCAGGTGTTCAGCCTGGGCGCGATGCGCAAGATCAAAGAGGAGGGCGTGACCTTCGCCTCTCCGGTCGACGGCGCAAAAGTGTTCATGGGGCCTGAAGAATCGATGCAGGTTCAGCGCGACCTCGGTTCCGACGTCGTGATGATTTTCGACGAATGCACGCCGTACCCGGCCGACGAAGAGGTTGCGCGCACCTCCATGGAGTTGTCGCTGCGCTGGGCCAAGCGCTCCAAGATCGCCCATGGCGAAAACACGGCGGCGCTGTTTGGCATCGTTCAGGGCGGCATGCACGAGAACCTGCGCATGCGCTCCCTCGAAGGCCTGAACGAACTCGACTTCGACGGCCTGGCAATTGGCGGCCTGTCAGTCGGCGAGCCCAAGGACGAGATGATCAAGGTCCTGGACTACCTGCCGGGGCGCATGCCGGCTGACAAACCTCGTTACCTTATGGGTGTAGGCAAGCCCGAAGACCTGGTTGAAGGTGTCCGCCGCGGCGTCGACATGTTCGACTGCGTGATGCCTACGCGCAATGCGCGCAACGGTCATCTGTTCATCGACACCGGTGTGCTGAAAATCCGTAATGCGTTCCATCGATACGATGAGTCGCCGCTGGATCCGACCTGCGATTGCTACACCTGCAAAAACTTCTCCCGCGCCTATCTGCATCACCTGGACAAGTGCGGCGAAATGCTGGGTAGCATGCTCAATACGATCCACAATTTGCGCCATTATCAGCTGCTTATGGCTGGTTTGCGCGAGGCTATTCAACAGGGTACATTGGCCGCCTTTGTCGACACGTTCTATGCCAAACGCGGGCTTGCTACGCCGCTATTGGACTGAGCGACATCCGGTCTTTCGCTTCCTATTATTAAAATATGCAACTGGAGTGTTAAATGAGCTTTTTCATCTCTTCCGCTTTCGCGGATGCGGCTGCCCCTGCCGCTGCAGGCCCTATGGGCGGCGGCTTCGAGTGGATTTTCCTGGTCGGCTTTCTGGTCATCTTCTACCTGATGATCTGGCGTCCACAGGCCAAGCGCGCCAAAGAGCAAAAGAACTTGCTGGGCAACTTGCAGAAGGGTGACGAAGTCGTCACTACCGGCGGTATCGCAGGCAAGATCAATAAAGTGACTGATGACTTCGTTGTTATCGAAGTCTCCGACACCGTAGAGCTGAAGATCCAGAAGGGCGCAATCGCTGCCACCCTGCCCAAGGGCACTCTGAAAGCCATCTGATTCCAGTCTTTTACCAATCGACGGGGCGCGCAAGGCGCCCCGCGTTATAAGCAGGCGGCGTGATGTTGAACAAATACCCTCTGTGGAAATACATCCTGATCCTGGCAGTGCTGGTGATCGGTTTTATTTATTCCGCACCCAATCTCTACCCTGATGACCCGGCTATTCAAGTCACCGGCGCAAGTACTGCGCTGCAGGTCAATCAGGCTGATCTGGATCGCGTAAGCAAGGCGCTTACCGATGCTGGCATCGCGGTCAAGGGCGCGTCTCTGGCCGAGAACGGCAAGGGCGGTTTGTTGCGTCTGACCAAACAGGAAGACCAGCTGCCAGCCAAAGATGTTGCACGCAAGGCGCTGGGCGACGATTACGTTGTCGCGCTCAACCTGGCTCAGACCACGCCGAAATGGCTGCGCAGCATTGGCGCTACGCCGATGAAGCTGGGTCTCGACCTGTCCGGCGGCGTGCACTTCCTGCTTGAAGTCGACATGGACAAGGCGCTGAGTGCGCGTCTGAATGTCTACGAAGGCGAAGTGAAGAGCCTGCTGCGCAAGGAAAAAGTGCGCTATCGCAGCCTGCCCCAGGACAACGGCGCCATCCAGCTGGGCTTCAGCGATGCTGATACCCGCGAACAGGCCCGTGCCCTGATCCGCAAGGACTACACCGATTTCGATATCACCACGAGTGATCGCGGCGAAATGCCGATCCTGCGCCTGGCCATGACGCCAGCCAAGATCGCTGAAATCCGCGAATACTCGATCAAGCAAAACCTGACCACCGTGCGTAACCGGGTCAACGAGCTGGGTGTTGCCGAGCCGCTGGTTCAGCGTCAGGGTGCCAACCGCATCGTGGTTGAGCTGCCAGGTGTTCAGGACACTGCCGAAGCCAAGCGTATTCTCGGCAAGACGGCCAACCTTGAGTTCCGTCTGGGCGCAGGTCCCGATGACAACAAAGCCACCACCGAGATGTTCGAGTTCCGCGAGGGCGGTCGTCCTGCGGCGCCGGTCGAGCGTGGTCTGATCATCACCGGTGACCAGGTGACCGACGCCAAGGCCGGCTTTGACGAGCACGGCCGTCCCCAGGTGAACATCAAGCTGGACGGCCATGGTGGTGATCTGATGAGCCGCGCCACCCGCGCGAACGTCGGTCGCAGCATGGCGGTGATCTTCATCGAGCAGAAGCCGACCACCACGTATACCAAGCAAATGGTAAACGGCGTCGAAAAAGACGTGCCGGTCCAGACGTTCAAGGAAGAGAAGAAAATCATCAGCCTGGCGACTATCCAGTCGCCGCTGGGTGCTCAATTCCGCATCACTGGCTTGAACGGCGCGGGTGAATCTTCCGAACTGGCGTTGTTGCTGCGTGCCGGTGGTCTGGCTGCACCGATGTACTTCGCTGAAGAACGCACCATTGGTCCGAGCCTGGGTGCCGACAACATCACCAAGGGTATCGATGCATCCCTGTGGGGCATGCTGTTCGTCTCGCTGTTCATCCTCGCCATCTACCGCTTCTTCGGTCTGATCGCGACGGTGGCACTGGCCTTCAACATGGTCATGCTGCTGGCGCTGATGTCGCTGCTGGGAGCAACGCTGACCCTGCCAGGCATCGCCGGTATCGTGTTGACGATGGGTATGGCGGTCGATGCGAACGTGCTGATCTTCTCGCGGATTCGTGAAGAGATCGCCAATGGCATGACGGTCCAGCGTGCGATCAACGAGGGCTTCGATCGCGCGTATACCGCGATTCTCGATGCCAACCTGACGACGCTGCTGGTCGGCGGCATTCTCTTTGCGATGGGCACAGGCCCGGTGAAGGGTTTTGCGGTCACCATGTCCCTCGGGATCTTTACCTCGATGTTCACAGCCATCATGGTGACCCGCGCAATGGTCAACCTGATCTTTGGCGGTCGTGACTTCAAGAAGTTGTGGATTTAAGGGGCTGCCATGAAACGTACGATCAACTTCATGGGCGTTCGCAACATTGCGTTCGCCATTACCATGCTCCTTACCGTTCTGGCGTTGTTCAGCTGGTTCTATAAAGGGCTGAACTTCGGTCTGGACTTCACTGGCGGTACGCTGATCGAGCTGACCTACGAACGTCCGGCCGATCTGCACAAGGTGCGCGAAGAGCTGGTGGCGTCGGGTTACACCGAAGCGGTTGTGCAAAGCTTTGGTGCGACAACTGATCTGCTCGTCCGTATGCCGGGTGAAGACCCGCAGCTGGGCACACAGGTTGCCGACGCGCTGCGCAAGACAGGGGCCGATAACCCGGTAACCGTCAAGCGCGTCGAGTTCGTCGGTCCGCAAGTGGGTGAAGAACTTCGCGACCAGGGCGGCCTCGGCATGCTGCTGGCCCTGGGCGGTGTTCTTGTCTACCTGGCCTTCCGCTTCCAGTGGAAGTTCGCGGTGGGGGCCATCGTCTCGCTGATCCATGACGTGGTGGTGACGATGGGCATCCTCTCGTTCTTCCAGGTGACCTTCGACCTGACCGTACTGGCCGCTGTGCTGGCGATCATCGGTTACTCGCTCAACGACACCATCGTGGTATTCGACCGGGTTCGCGAGAACTTCCGTCTGCTGCGCAAGGCATCGCTGATCGAGAACATCAACATCTCCACCACGCAGACGTTGCTGCGGACCATGGCCACTTCGATTTCCACCCTGCTGGCCATCGTCGCGCTGTGGATCTTCGGCGGCGACAGCCTGCACGGTTTCTCGGTGGCGCTGTTCATCGGTGTTCTGGCGGGTACGTACTCGTCGATCTACATCGCCAACGTGGTGTTGATCTGGCTGAACCTGCGCAGTGAAGACCTCTTGCCACCGGTCACTGTCGACAAAGTGGATGATCGTCCGTAACCGATACTGGTAACCGGCCATCACCTGAAAAGGCGCGAGTGTGAACTCGCGCCTTTTTTTATGCTCCAAGGCTGGGAGTAGCGCGAGCAATCGCGCTGAATATCGTCAGGAGGTTCACGTGAACAAGTCGTTGCTTATTGGTGCAGTATTGGGTGCTGTCGGTGTCACCGCCGGTGGTGCTTTGGCCACCTATAGCCTCGTAAAACAAAGCGGCCCAGAGTACGCAGACGTACTTGCCGTCGAGCCTGTGAAAGAACAAATCAAAACGCCGCGACAAGTCTGCAAGGACGTTGCCGTGACTCACCGAGCGCCGGTCAAGGACCAGCATCAAATCGTGGGGAGTGTCATCGGTGCCGTAGCGGGTGGCCTGCTCGGCAACCAGGTGGGTGGCGGTAATGGCAAGAAGATCGCCACGGTCGCCGGTGCGGTGGGTGGTGGTTACGCCGGTAACAAGGTCCAGGAAGGCATGCAGAACCGCGACACCTACACAACGACTGAATCGCGCTGCAACACCGTCAACGACATCAGCGACAAGGTTGTTGGCTACAACGTGAAGTACAAGCTCAACGACAAAGTCGGGCAGGTACGTATGGATCGTGATCCAGGCAGCCAGATTCCTGTTAACAAGGACGGTCAGCTGGAGTTGAGTCAGGCCGGCCAGTAACAGCCTAACCCGCTGATCAAAAAGCACCTTCGGGTGCTTTTTTGTTGATTGGAACATAGGAGCTGAAGCATAAAAAAAACCGGCACATGGCCGGTTTTTTGTACAGTCTGCTTGGCTTAACGCTTAAGCGAAGTCGGCACAAACGGAGCGATCGAGGTCAGCACCGCTTTGAAGCATTTGGTGTTGCCCGCAACGATGTGGCCCTTTTCAAGGAAGTCGTGACCGCCGTTGAAGTCACTGACCAGACCGCCTGCTTCCTGAATCAGCAGGGCGCCTGCGGCCATGTCCCACTCCGACAGACCCGATTCCCAGAACGCATCGAAACGGCCCGCAGCCACATAAGCCAGGTCCAGGCTCGCGGCGCCGGCGCGACGGATGCCGGCAGTCTGGCCCACCAGCGAACGGAACATGTTCATGTAGTTATCGAGGTTGTCGAGTTGGTTCTCGCGGAACGGGAAACCTGTGCCGAGCAGTGCGCCTTCAAGGCTCTTGCGCGGGCTGACGCGCAGACGACGGCCGTTCAGGGCAGCGCCGCGACCGCGGCTGGCGGTGAATTCTTCCTGACGGACCGGGTCCAGAACAACGGCGTGTTCCAGGCGACCGCGGTATTTGCACGCGATGCTGACGGCGAAGTGAGGAACGCCACGCACGAAGTTGGTGGTGCCGTCGAGCGGATCGATGATCCAGAGGTAGTCGGTGCCTTCGCCGCTGCCTTCATGCAGGCCGCTTTCTTCGCCAAGGATGCCGTGGGTTGGATACGCCTTGCGCAGGGCAGTGATGATGCTCTGCTCGGCGGCGCGGTCGATTTCGGTCACGTAATCTTTCGCGTCTTTTTCGTCGACCTTGATGGTATCCAGGCGCTCGATGGAGCGGAAAATCAATTCGCTGGCGCTGCGGGCGGCGCGCAGCGCGATATTCAGCATGGGCTGCATGGATGGATCACCTAGGTCGTTAAAGAGAGCCGGCCATTCTATTGGTTCTCTTGGATGATTTCCAGCGCGAGTGCAGACTTTGCCGCGCGTCCGGTCGGCTTGGCGTGAGCAACTCGGCGATGCTCTGTGCCGTTTTAGTGGCGCATCCCTTGCGTGAGGCGCAAGGTTCGTGGCGTTGAAGCAAGCGCTTCTGTAACATTCGTCCCCCTTTTCACCTGCTAGCGAGACTTCACCAGTGCTGCAAAATATTCGTGTCGTCCTGGTCGGTACCAGCCATCCCGGAAATATCGGTGGCGCCGCACGTGCCATGAAAAACATGGGCCTTTCGCGTCTGGTGCTGGTTGATCCCGCCATGTTTCCCCACCATGAAGCCGATGCGCGGGCATCTGGGGCGGGCGACATTCTGGAGGGCGCGCAGGTCGTGGCGACGCTGGAAGATGCGTTGGTGGGTTGCAACCTGGTATTAGGCACCAGCGCGCGGGATCGCCGCATTCCCTGGCCGCTGCTCGACCCTCGCGAGGCGGGCGTCAAGACCGTCGAGCATGCCGCGCTGGGCGAAGAGATCGCATTGGTGTTCGGTCGTGAATACGCCGGCCTGACCAACGAAGAGTTGCAGCGCTGTCATTACCACGTGCACATCCCCTCGGACCCGGAATTCAGCTCGTTGAATCTCGCCGCCGCCGTGCAGGTGTTGAGTTACGAAACCCGTATGGCCTGGCTTGCCGCCGACGGACAGGCAAGCAAGGTAGAGAAGTTTGAGGTCAACTCGGTGCGCAGTACCGAACTGGCGACCATGGATGAGATGGAGAAATTCTATGAGCATCTCCAGTCCACGCTGGTCACCATCGGTTTCCTTGATCCCGAAAAGCCGCGTCACTTGATGGCCCGGCTGCGTCGTCTCTACGGCCGCTCTGCGGTGAATCGATCCGAGATGAGCATCTTGCGCGGTATCCTCACCGAAACCCAGAAAGCGGCGAACGGCGAACCCTACAAGCGGAAGGATCAGTGATGTTCGAGCGTTTGCGGGAAGACATTCAAAGCGTGTTTCATCGTGACCCGGCGGCTCGAAACGCCTTTGAAGTGCTCACCTGCTATCCCGGCATGCACGCCATCTGGCTGCATCGGCTGTCCGGCTGGCTGTGGCGCAACGAGCTGAAATGGCCAGCACGCATGGTCTCCAACTTCGGCCGCTGGCTGACGGGGATCGAGATCCATCCGGGCGCGAAGGTCGGCCGGCGCTTTTTTATCGATCACGGGATGGGCATCGTCATCGGCGAAACCGCCGAGATCGGCGATGACGTGACCCTCTACCAGGGGGTGACCCTGGGCGGTACCAGTTGGAACAAAGGCAAGCGCCATCCGACCCTGGAGTCTGGCGTGGTGGTCGGTGCGGGCGCCAAGGTGCTCGGCCCGTTCACGGTAGGCGCGGGCGCAAAGGTCGGTTCTAACGCAGTCGTGACCAAGCCTGTGCCGGCGGGGGCAACGGTGGTGGGTATTCCGGGACGGATCATCGTCAAGTCAGACGACGAGGCGCAAGCAAAGCGCAAGGCCATCGCCGAAAAGCTCGGCTTCGATGCTTATGGCGTCAGCGAGGACATGCCGGATCCAGTGGCGCGCGCGATCGGCCAATTGCTCGATCACCTGCAAGCGATGGACGTGCGCGTGGAAGACATGGGCAAGGCATTGAAGAGCCTGGGCGGTGAATACCGCGAGAAGGAATTGCCGGAGCTGCGTCAGGAAGTCTTTGAATGCATGAAAGAGCGTTCCGAAACTGATGCTCCCGCCAAATAAGGCAGCGCGCGCCTGCAGGCGGCACATGTGCCAATCCCTGGCGCGTTTTGCTATGATGCGGCCGCGCTTTTGCGGGTAATCCCGACTATCCCGCTAGGTCTTATAGTTGACTTAAATACTCGGGAATAGCATACTCGCCCCCATTCCGAACCTCCGCGGTACACGTCATGCGACTGACTACAAAAGGCCGATACGCTGTCACTGCCATGCTCGACCTTGCATTGCATGCGCAGCATGGGCCAGTGTCTCTGGCCGATATCTCCGAGCGGCAAGGGATTTCCCTTTCCTACCTCGAGCAACTGTTCGCCAAACTGCGCCGCGGCAGCCTTGTTTCCAGCGTGCGTGGTCCCGGCGGCGGTTATCAGTTGTCCCGCGACATGCAGGGTATTCAGGTTGCGCAGGTGATCGACGCCGTCAACGAGTCGGTTGATGCGACGCGCTGCCAGGGGCTCGGTGACTGCCATGCTGGTGATACCTGTCTGACCCACCATTTGTGGTGCGACCTTAGCCAGCAGATTCACGAATTTCTAAGCGGTATCAGCCTGGCCGACCTCGTCACTCGCCGTGAAGTGCAAGAAGTCGCCCAACGTCAGGATCTGCGCCGTTGCGGTAGCAAGACGCAGCCACTGGACAAGATTGAAACATCCGCCGTTGAGTGAACGCAGATGAACGCGCGGCGCGCCTGCCTGATAGGAGATATTCAATGAGATTGCCGATTTACCTCGATTATTCCGCGACCACCCCGGTCGACCCGCGTGTTGCGCAGAAAATGAGCGACTGCTTGCTGATGGATGGCAACTTCGGTAACCCGGCGTCGCGCTCCCACGTCTTTGGCTGGAAAGCTGAGGAAGCGGTTGAGAACGCTCGCCGTCAGGTGGCCGATCTTGTCAACGCCGACCCTCGCGAAATCGTCTGGACCTCCGGTGCTACCGAATCCGACAACCTCGCGATCAAGGGCGCTGCGCATTTTTATGCCTCCAAAGGCAAGCACCTGATCACCAGCAAGATCGAACACAAAGCCGTGCTCGACACCATGCGTCAGCTTGAGCGTGAAGGCTTTGAAATCACCTACCTCGAGCCTACCGAAGATGGCCTGATCACTCCGGCCATGATTGAGGCGGTGATGCGCGACGACACCATTCTGGTCTCGATCATGCACGTCAATAACGAGATCGGTACGGTCAACGACATCGCGGCGATTGGCGAGATGACCCGTTCCCGCGGTGTGCTCTTCCACGTTGACGCGGCGCAGTCCACCGGCAAGGTTGAAATCGACCTGGCCAACCTCAAAGTTGATCTGATGTCGTTCTCGGCCCACAAGACCTACGGTCCGAAAGGTATTGGCGCATTGTGGGTCAGCCGCAAGCCACGTGTTCGCATCGAAGCGGCCATGCACGGTGGCGGTCACGAGCGCGGCATGCGTTCCGGCACGCTGGCAACGCACCAGATCGTCGGCATGGGCGAAGCGTTCCGTGTTGCCAAAGAGGACATGGCTGCCGAGAACGTTCGTGTCAAAGCCTTGAGCGACCGCTTCTATCAGCAGGTCGCGCACCTGGAAGAGCTGTACGTCAACGGCAGCATGACTGCCCGTGTGCCGCACAACCTCAACCTGAGCTTCAACTATGTAGAAGGCGAGTCGCTGATCATGGCGCTCAAGGATCTGGCGGTTTCGTCCGGCTCCGCGTGCACCTCGGCTTCGCTGGAGCCTTCCTACGTGCTGCGTGCCCTGGGTCGGAACGATGAGCTGGCACACAGCTCCATCCGTTTCACTTTTGGTCGCTTTACCACTGAAGAAGAGATCGATTACGCCGCGCAGAAAGTCTGCGAGGCCGTTACCAAGCTGCGCGCCTTGTCGCCGCTGTGGGACATGTTCAAAGACGGCGTCGACATCTCCAAGATCGAGTGGGCGGCGCACTAATTCAAAGTCGCCATTTCATGCGGCACTTTGAAAACCGGGTTTTCCAAGTGTCGTGAGAGCGACGTGTTGTATCTGATGAGGATTGCACCATGGCTTACAGCGAAAAGGTCATCGACCACTACGAAAATCCCCGCAACGTCGGCAAGATGAACGCGGAAGACCCTGATGTTGGCACCGGCATGGTCGGCGCGCCGGCGTGCGGCGACGTCATGCGTCTGCAGATCAAAGTCAACGAGCAGGGCATCATCGAAGACGCCAAGTTCAAGACCTACGGCTGCGGCTCTGCCATCGCGTCGAGCTCCCTGGCCACCGAGTGGATGAAAGGCAAGACTCTGGATGAAGCAGAGACCATCAAGAACACTCAGCTGGCCGAAGAACTGGCCCTGCCGCCAGTGAAAATCCACTGCTCCGTACTCGCTGAAGACGCCATCAAGGCGGCCGTTCGCGACTACAAGCAGAAGAAAGGCCTGCTCTAAACAGAGCATGTTCCGCTGCGTTAAGTAACTTGCGTGAGGTAAGGAGTTCCGATGGCTATCAGCATGACCGAAGCAGCCGCCAACCATGTGCGTCGCTCCCTCGATGGGCGTGGCAAGGGTGACGGCATTCGTCTGGGCGTTCGCACGACCGGTTGTTCAGGCCTTGCGTACGTACTCGAGTTCGTCGATGAGCCTGAAAGCGAAGACACGGTGTTCGAGTACCACGGCGTCAAGGTGATCATCGATCCCAAGAGCCTGGTCTATCTCGACGGCACCGAGCTCGATTTCGTCAAGGAAGGGTTGAACGAAGGCTTCAAGTTCAACAATCCCAACTCGCGCGGTGAATGTGGCTGCGGCGAAAGCTTCAACGTCTGAGGCTTATCGTGGGTACTCCTTGTCACTTTGCTTTGTTCGACCTGCAGCCAGGCTTCAATCTGGATCTCGATCTGCTGGCGACGCGTTACCGTGAGCTCGCCCGGAGCGTGCACCCCGACCGTTTTGCCGACGCCCCCGAGGCTGAGCAACGGGTTGCGCTGGAGCGCTCCGCCAGTCTGAACGACGCCTATCAAACCCTGAAGAATGCGCCTAAAAGGGCGCGTTACCTGTTGGCGCTGAAGGGTGAGGTTCCGCTGGAAGTCACCGTGCAGGATCCCGAGTTTCTGATGCAGCAGATGCAATGGCGCGAAGAGCTCGAAGACCTGCAGGACGAAGCGGATCTCGCAGGTGTCGCGGTATTCAAGCGCCGGCTGAAGGTTGCGCAGGAAGAACTGAACGAAAGCTTCGCGGCCTGTTGGGACGATGCTGCACAGCGTGATCAGGCTGAAAGGCTGATGCGTCGCATGCAGTTCCTCGACAAGCTCTCCTACGAAGTGCGCCAGCTCGAAGAGCGCCTCGACGATTAACCCCGCGCCGTCCTTCTGGGGCGGCTCGCCAGTGATATCAGAAAAGCAATGGCTCTACTGCAGATCGCCGAACCCGGCCAAGCTCCAAAACCTCATCAGCGTCGCCTGGCTGTCGGGATTGATCTCGGCACCACCAATTCCCTGGTGGCTGCCCTGCGCAGCGGCATCAGTGAGCCGCTTCCCGACCAAAACGGTCAGGTCATTCTGCCGTCTGCCGTTCGCTATCACGCCGAGCGGGTCGAAGTCGGCCAGTCGGCCAAGGACGCTGCGGCCACCGATCCGCTGAACACCATCATTTCCGTCAAGCGCCTCATGGGTCGCGGGATTTCCGATGTGAAGCATTTGGGTGGGCAGTTGCCTTACCGCTTCACCGGCGGCGAGTCCCACATGCCGTTCATTGAAACCGTGCAGGGCCCGAAGAGCCCGGTTGAAGTGTCGGCTGACATCCTCAAGGTGCTGCGTCAGCGTGCTGAGGAAACCCTGGGTGGCGAGCTGGTCGGCGCGGTCATCACCGTTCCCGCTTATTTCGATGACGCCCAGCGTCAGGCCACCAAAGACGCTGCAAAGCTGGCAGGCCTTACCGTTCTTCGCCTGCTTAATGAGCCCACTGCGGCTGCCGTGGCCTACGGGCTGGATCAAAACGCCGAAGGTGTGGTTGCCATTTACGATCTGGGTGGCGGCACCTTCGATATCTCGATTCTGCGCCTGACCGGCGGCGTATTTGAAGTCATGGCGACCGGTGGCGACAGCGCGCTGGGCGGCGATGATTTCGACCACGCCATCGCGACCTGGATCATTGCTGAAGCCGGTCTGTCCGATGATCTCGATCCGGCCGCCCAGCGTCGCTTGATGCAGACGGCGTGCGCGGCGAAAGAATCCCTGACTGACGCCGACTCGATCGACGTCGTCCATGGCGACTGGCAAGGCGTACTGACCCGCGCCGCGTTCGATGGCCTCATTGAGCCAATGATCGCCCGCAGCCTTAAAGCCTGCCGCCGCGCCGTTCGTGATTGCGGCATCGAGCTGGATGAAGTCGAAGCCGTGGTGATGGTGGGCGGCTCCACCCGTGTGCCGCGAGTTCGCGAAGCGGTGGCCGAACTGTTTGGCCGTCAACCGTTGACCGAAATCGACCCGGATCAGGTAGTTGCCATCGGCGCTGCGATCCAGGCCGATACGCTGGCAGGCAACAAGCGCGATGGCGGTGAGCTGCTGCTGCTCGACGTGATCCCGTTGTCCTTGGGGCTGGAGACCATGGGCGGCCTGATGGAGAAGGTCATTCCGCGCAACACCACGATCCCGGTGGCCCGCGCCCAGGAATTCACCACTTACAAAGACGGCCAGTCGGCCATGATGATTCACGTGCTGCAAGGCGAACGTGAGCTGATCAGCGACTGCCGTTCACTGGCGCGTTTTGACCTGCGTGGCATTCCCGCGATGGTCGCCGGCGCCGCGAAAATCCGCGTGACCTTTCAGGTCGACGCCGATGGCTTGCTCAGCGTGTCTGCCCGCGAGCTGGCATCCGGCGTTGAGTCGAGCATTCAGGTCAAGCCTTCGTATGGGCTGACTGACGGTGAAATCACCCGCATGCTCAAGGATTCGTTCCAGTACGCCAGTGACGACATGGTGGCTCGCGCGTTGCGTGAACAGCAGGTCGACGCCCAGCGTTTGCTCGAAGCCGTTGAAGGTGCGTTGCAGGCCGATGGCGATCGCTTGCTCGATGCCGAAGAGCGCATGGTCATCGACCTGCAGATGGAAGAGCTTCGTGAATTGATGAAGGGCGATGACGGTCCGGCCATCGAGCTGCAGACCAAGCGTCTGTCGCAGGTGACTGATGCGTTCGCCGCCCGCCGCCTGGACTCGACGGTGAAAGCCGCGCTGTCAGGGCGCAACCTGAATGAGATTGAGGAATAACTGATGCCGCAGGTTACATTTCTGCCACACGCCGAGCATTGCCCGGACGGAATGGTTGTCGAGGCTGAAGTCGGCAAGTCGATTCTGGAACTCGCCCACGATCACCACATCGAGATCGAAAGCGCCTGCGGCGGCGTCTGCGCCTGCACCACCTGCCACTGCATCATTCGTGCGGGGTTCAACTCTCTCGAAGAAGCGGACGAGCTGGAAGAGGACTATCTTGATCGTGCGTGGGGTCTGGAAGCGCAGTCCCGTCTGGCCTGCCAGGCCAAGGTCGGCACCGAGGACCTGACCGTCGAGATCCCGAAATATTCGCTTAACCACGCTGCCGAAGCGCCGCACTGATCGAGAAGCTGTCATGAGTTACGGTTGGAATGACGTACAACGCATCGCTGAAGAACTCGCCGAGACCCACCCCGGCGTCGACCCTTATTCGGTAGGGTTTACCAAGCTGCAATTGATGATCAAGCAACTGCCTGATTTCGACGACACTTCTGGCCGCGTCGGCGAGAAAGTGCTCGAGGCGGTGCAGACGCTCTGGGCCGACGAAATCGCCTGATCAGATTTGCACGTTAGGCAATAACATCAAACCCGCGTATAATTCGCGGGTTTAATTTTTCGCAATAATCACTGCTTCTGGAGTTACACCATGGCTGTTCAACGTACTTTCTCGATCATCAAGCCTGATGCTGTTGCCAAAAACGTCATCGGCGAAATCACCACCCGTTTCGAAAAAGCCGGTCTGCGCGTTGTCGCTTCGAAACTGAAGCAACTGTCCAAGGCCGAAGCAGAAGGTTTCTACGCTGAGCACAGCGCCCGTGGTTTCTTCGGTGATCTGGTTGCATTCATGATCTCCGGCCCGGTTGTCGTACAGGTTCTGGAAGGCGAAAACGCTATCGCACTGAACCGCGAGCTGATGGGCGCTACCAACCCTAAAGAAGCAGCTGCCGGCACCATCCGTGCTGACTTCGCTGATTCCATCGACGCCAACGCTGTTCACGGCTCCGACTCCGAAGCCGCTGCTGCTCGTGAAATCTCGTACTTCTTCGCTGCTATCGAGGTAACCACTCGCTAAGCTATTGCTGCGAGTGAGGGTGAATCCATGACTGAATCAACTGGCAAAATCAACCTGTTGGGTCTGACCCGGCTGGAAATGGAAAAATTCTTCGAGTCTATCGGGGAGAAACGCTTCCGTGCCGGTCAGGTCATGAAGTGGATTCACCACTTTGGCGTCGATAACTTCGACGCCATGACGAATGTCGGCAAGGCCCTGCGCGAAAAGCTGCAGAGCCGTGCCGAAATTCGGGGCCCTGAAGTCGTCAGCGAGGACATCTCCACCGACGGCACCCGTAAATGGGTCGTTCGTGTCGAGTCCGGCAGCTGCGTCGAGACCGTTTACATTCCGCAAGGCAAACGCGGCACGCTATGTGTCTCGTCCCAGGCGGGCTGTGCGCTGGATTGCAGTTTCTGCTCCACCGGCAAACAAGGCTTCAACAGCAACCTCACCGCCGCCGAAGTCATCGGCCAGGTGTGGATTGCCAACAAATCTTTCGGCAGTGTCCCGGCTACCGTCGACCGTGCCATCACCAACGTGGTGATGATGGGGATGGGCGAGCCATTGCTGAACTTCGACAATGTCATTGCCGCCATGCATCTGATGATGGATGACCTGGGGTATGGCATTTCCAAGCGCCGGGTGACGCTGTCCACCTCCGGCGTGGTGCCGATGATCGATGAGCTGTCCAAGCACATCGACGTCTCGCTGGCCCTTTCGCTGCACGCGCCCAACGACGCGCTGCGAAACCAGTTGGTGCCAATCAATAAAAAGTACCCCTTGAAGATGCTCCTCGAGTCCTGCCGCAACTACATGGCTGCGTTGGGCGAGAAGCGTGTGCTGACCATCGAGTACACGCTGCTCAAGGACATCAACGACAGGCCTGAGCACGCGATCGAGATGATCGAGCTGCTCAAGGATACGCCGTGCAAGGTCAACCTGATCCCGTTCAACCCGTTTCCGCATTCGGGCTATGAGCGCCCCAGCAATAATGCGATCCGTCGTTTTCAGGATCTGCTGCATCAAGCCGGTTTCAACGTCACCGTGCGTACCACGCGCGGTGAGGACATCGATGCTGCCTGCGGCCAGTTGGTCGGGCAGGTCATGGACCGCACCCGTCGCAGCGAGCGTTATATTGCCGTGCGGGAGCTCAGTGCCGATGCCGAGGTGGTGCAGGTCGCTTCCGCTCGCAATTGAATGCGAATTTGACTGAGAGGATCTCTATGCTCCTGCGCGTTGCGCTGCTGCTCTGTTTTGCCACGCTGCTGGTCGGTTGTGTGTCCACCGGCAACGTCGATCCGCTGAGTACCAGCAAGGGACGTGACGAGGCTCGTCAAGCTTATGTGCAGTTGGGATTGGGCTATCTTCAGCAGGGCCAGATGGAGCGTGCGAAGGCACCTCTGAAGAAAGCGCTTGAGCTCAATGGCTCCGACGCAGACGCCAATGCCGCGCTGGCTCTGGTGTTTCAAGCCGAGATGGAACCGGAGCTGGCGAACCAGTATTACGAGAAAGCATTGTCGGCACGTTCCAAAGACGCGCGGATTCTCAACAACTACGGCAGCTTTCTCTACCAGCAGAAGCGTTATAAGGAAGCCTACGAGCGTTTCGAGCAGGCCGCCGAGGATAACCTCTACGCCGAGCGCGCCCGGGTTTTCGAGAATCTCGGCATGACCGCGGTGATGCTGGGCGATCGCGTCACCGCCCGTGAGCATTTCGACAAGGCGCTGCGTCTCGATCGTCAGCAGCCACGCGCGTTGCTGGAAATGGCTGAGTTGTCGTACGAAGACAGGCATTATGTGCCAGCGCGCGATTACTACGAGCGTTTCAGCCAGTTGAGCGAGCAGAATGCGCGGAGCCTGCTGCTCGGTACGCGGCTGGCGAAGGTGTTTGATGATCGCAACAAGGCGGCCAGTTACGGGTTGCTTCTAAAAAGACTCTATCCCGGTACGCCGGAATATCAGCAATACCTGTCGGAGCAATGATGAAAGCGGCGCATCCCGAAGTTGTAGCAGCCACTCGCACGAACCCAGGCGAAACATTGCGTCAGGCCCGCGAGAGCAAGAACTGGTCGCTGCCAGATGTGGCGTTGAGGCTTAACCTCACCGTGGGGTCCCTGACTCATCTGGAAGCGGGCGATTTTGACAAGCTCCCCGGCCATACTTTTGCTCGCGGCTACGTACGCGCGTACGCCAAGCTGCTGGACCTTGATCAAGCTGCATTGGTCAGTGCGTTCGATCAGTACACCGGCACCGACGGCAAGGGCAGCAGCGTTCATGCGCTGGGCCGAATCGAAGAGCCGGTGCGCCTGTCTCACAACATTCTGCGCATCGTCAGCCTGTTGCTGCTCATCGCATTGATCGGCGGCGGCTTCGTGTGGTGGCAGGATCAAGCCACGCTGCGCGGCAAGGAACCGACCAATCTGGGCATGGAACACGTCGAAGTCGAAAGCGCTGACGGCACCACGCAGATTCATCCGCTTGACGAGCCGGAAGATCAAGCTGTGGCTCAAGGCCAGACCGCGCTGCCGTTGAATAACGCCGAGCCGGCGTCCGCGCCTGAAGCGCCTGCTGCATCCAGCAGTGCATCCGCCGCCACTGGCACGGTTGCAGGCGCTGTTGTTCCCCACAGCACATCCACCACCGCACCGATAGCTCCGGCACATACCGCGTCGAACGCGACCGCGCCGGTCACTACCGTAGCGCCAACGCCGGCGACCACTGCACCTGTCACCACCGCGCCAAGTGCGACGGCTGACCCTGCGCCTGTACCGGCAGGTGCCGGCCGCGTGCAGGTCCAGTTTGTCAACGACTGCTGGACCCAAGTCACCGATGGCAATGGCAAAGTGCTGATGAGCGGTCTCAAGAAAAAAGGCGACAGCCTCGACGTCAATGGCAAGCCGCCGCTGACCCTGCGCCTGGGCTTCGCTCGTGGCGCGCAAGTGAGCTACAACGGTCAGCCGGTTGATGTGGCACCTTTCACCAGTGGCGAAACTGCTCGCCTGAAGCTAGGGCAATAAGTCATGCACGGCGAATCTCCGATCAAACGTCGCGAATCTCGTAAAATCTGGGTCGGCTCGGTGCCGGTCGGTGGCGATGCCCCGATCGCAGTGCAGAGCATGACCAACAGCGACACCAATGACGTCGCGGCCACCGTCGCCCAGATCAACCGTCTGGAAGCCGCGGGTGTGGACATCGTTCGCGTCTCGGTGCCGGACATGGACGCTGCCGAGGCTTTCGGCCGTATCAAGCAGCTGGTCAAGGTCCCACTGGTCGCTGACATCCATTTCGATTATCGAATCGCCCTGCGCGTTGCCGAACTGGGCGTCGATTGCCTGCGGATCAATCCGGGCAACATCGGCCGCGAAGACCGCGTCCGCGCGGTGGTGGAGGCGGCCCGTGATCGCGGCATTCCTATCCGTATCGGCGTCAATGCCGGTTCGCTGGAAAAAGACCTGCAGAAGAAGTACGGCGAGCCAACGCCGGCGGCTTTGGTCGAGTCCGCACTGCGTCACGTTGAGCATCTGGACCGTCTGGATTTCCAGGACTTCAAGGTTAGCGTCAAGGCCTCGGATGTGTTCATGGCGGTCGAGGCTTATCGCCTCTTGGCCAAACAAATCATCCAGCCGTTGCACTTGGGTATCACTGAAGCGGGCGGTTTGCGCTCAGGCACAGTGAAATCAGCCGTCGGCCTAGGTATGCTGCTGGCCGAAGGGATCGGCGATACCATTCGGATTTCCCTGGCTGCCGATCCGGTTGAAGAAGTGAAGGTCGGTTACGACATCCTCAAGTCGCTGCGTCTGCGTTCCCGTGGCATCAACTTCATCGCCTGCCCGAGCTGCTCGCGGCAGAACTTCGATGTGGTCAAAACCATGAACGAGCTGGAAGGGCGCCTTGAAGATTTGCTGGTCCCGCTGGATGTTGCGGTGATCGGCTGCGTGGTAAACGGTCCCGGCGAGGCTAAAGAAGCCCACGTTGGTCTGACCGGTGGCACGCCGAACCTGATCTACATCGATGGCAAGCCGGCGCAAAAGCTGACAAATGACAATCTGGTGGAACAGCTTGAACGCTTGATCCGTCAGAGAGCGGCCGAAAAGGTCGAGGCCGACGCAGCGCTGATCGCGCGCGGCTAACCCAGTTTCCAAGGAATATTTGTGAGTAAGTCTCTGCAAGCCATTCGTGGCATGAATGACATCCTGCCGGATCAGACGCCGCTGTGGCGCTACTTCGAAGGCACCGTATCGCGTTTGCTGGATAACTACGGTTATCGCCAGATCCGCATGCCGATCGTCGAGTTCACCGACCTGTTCAAACGCTCCATCGGCGAAGTCACCGACATCGTCGAAAAAGAGATGTACACCTTCGCCGACCGCAATGGCGATTCGCTGACCCTGCGCCCCGAAGGCACGGCGGCCTGCGTGCGTGCGGTCCTCGAACACGGCATCACCGGCGGCGGTCAGGTGCAGAAGCTGTGGTACATCGGCCCGATGTTCCGCCACGAGCGTCCGCAAAAAGGCCGTTATCGTCAGTTTCACCAGATCGGTGTCGAGGTGTTCAACCTTGATGGTCCGGACATCGACGCCGAGCTGATCGTCCTGACCTGGCGCCTGTGGGGCCTGCTGGGTATCCGCAATGCCGTCAAGCTGGAGCTCAACAGCCTGGGCACCAGTGAAGCCCGCGGCCGTTATCGTGAAGCGCTGGTCGAGTATCTCTCTGCGCGTCACGAGCAACTGGACGAAGACAGCCAGCGCCGCCTGAAGAGCAACCCGCTGCGTGTGCTCGACACCAAACACCCTGAAACCCAGGCTGTGCTGGTCGATGCACCCAAGCTGGCCGATTACCTGGACGACGAATCCCGGGTTCACTTCGAAGGCTTGAAGGCGCGTCTCGACGCGGCGGGCATCCCGTACGTGATCAACCCGAAGCTGGTGCGCGGCCTGGATTACTACAGCAAAACCGTATTCGAGTGGGTCACTGACCAACTCGGCGCTCAGGGCACCGTCTGCGCGGGCGGCCGTTACGACGGTCTGGTCGAGCAGATGGGCGGCAAGCCGACCTCCGGCGTGGGCTTTGCCATGGGCATTGAACGTCTGGTGCTGCTGCTGGAGACCTTGGAGCAGGTTCCCGAAGAAATCGCCCGTACGGTCGACGTTTACGTCTGCGCCTTTGGCGAGGCCGCCGAGCTGGCGGCGCTGACCTTGTCCGAGCGCTTGCGCGATCAGGCGCCGAACCTGCGCCTGCACGTCAATGCCGGGGCTGGCAGCTTCAAGAGCCAGTTCAAGAAGGCCGACAAGAGCGGCGCACTGTACGCGCTGATCCTTGGCGATGAAGAGCTGGCGCGCAAGGAAGTGGGCGTCAAGCCGCTGCGTGGTCAGGGCGAACAACAAAATATTGCCTGGGATGCTCTCTCCGAGCACCTGGCCACCTGCATCTCGCAGGGTTGAAGCAGACAAAAGCCGATTTAGCGAATAGGAGTATTGGGGTGTCGAGTACCGATGATGATGAGCTGGTTGCCGTAAAGGACTGGTGGCAGCGTAACGGCAAGCCTCTGGTGACCGGCGGCCTGCTGGCGGTGATCGTGGTGTTGGGCTGGCAAGGCTGGCAGCGCTATCAGAACAACCAGGCACAGGGTGGTTCGGCGCTTTATCAGCAATTGCTGGAAACCGCACTGACGCCTAGCGGCCAGGCTGATGCAGGCCGTGTGGCCGAGATCGCCGGCAAGCTGAAGAGCGAGTTCGGCGGCACTGCGTACGCTCAGTACGGCAGCCTGTTTGTGGCCAAGGTGGCTGTAGACACGGGCAAGCTGGATGACGCCGCGAACGAGCTGAAATCCGTGACCGACAAGCCGGCCAATACGACTTTGGGTGAGATCGCCCGTCAGCGTCTGGCTCGCGTGCTTGCCGCACAGAACAAGGCTGAAGATGCGCTCAAGTTGCTTGACGGTCAGGCCGACACGTCGTTCGCGGCCAGCCGTGAAGAGCTCCGCGGTGACCTGCTGGTGCAGCTGGGTCGTACCGATGATGCCTACGCTGCATACAAAAAGGCCAAGGCGGCGCTTTCCGAAGAAGCGGCTGTTGGCGGTCTGCAAATGAAGCTCGACGATCTGGCGAAAGGGGATGCGTGACGTGATTCGTTGGAAACATGCAGCATTGCTGGCTCTGGCCATTCTGGCCGCGGGTTGCAGCAGCAACAGCAAAAAAGAGCTGCCTCCGGCAGAGCTCGTCGACTTCAAGGAAGAAGTGACCCTGCAGAAGTTGTGGAGCCGTTCCGTCGGTGACGGTCAGGGCGATATATACAACATGCTGGTCCCGGCCATCGACGGCGAGAACATCTACGCTGCCGACGCGAACGGTCTGGTCATGGCGATCAATCGCAGCAACGGTGACGTGGTCTGGAAAAAAGAGCTTGAGCAACCGGTCTCCGGCGCCGTCGGCGTAGGTTTCGGTCTGGTCATGCTGGGCACGTTGCGCGGCGAAGTCATCGTTCTCGACGAAGCCACCGGCGAACAGAAGTGGAAATCCAAGGCGACCAGCGAAGTGCTGTCCGCTCCGGCCACCAACGGCAGTGTCGTGGTTGCCCAGACTCAGGACGATCGGGTTATCGGTTATGACGCCATCACTGGCGATCAGCGCTGGATCTACGAGAGCAGTCCTGCGGTTCTTACACTTCGTGGCACCGGCGCACCGATTGCCACCAATTCGCTGGCCATTGCCGGGCTGTCGACCGGTAAGGTCGTGGCGCTGGATATCAACAACGGCGTCCCGGCCTGGGAGCAGCGCGTTGCCGTTCCGACAGGTCGCTCCGAGCTTGATCGTGTGGTCGACATCGACGGCGGCTTGCTGCTGTCCGGCAACACGCTGTACGTCGCGACTTATCAGGGCCGCGTAGCCGGTCTGGAACTGCAGAGCGGCCGCGTGCTGTGGCAGCGTGACGCATCGAGCTATTCGGGTGTGGCGCAGGGCTTCGGCAGCGTTTACGTTTCGCTGGCCAACGGCACCGTGGAAGGCATCGATGAGCGCTCGTCCACCGGTCTGTGGAGCAACGACTCGCTGGCCCGTCGTCAACTCGGCGCGCCGGAAGTGTTTTCCAGCTACGTTGCGGTCGGTGACATGGAAGGCTATCTGCACCTGCTGAGTCAGGTCGATGGCCACTTCGTCGCCCGTGAAAAGATTGACAGCGATGGCCTGCGTGCCCGCCCGCTGGTCTCCGGCAGCACCATTTATGTCTTCGGCAACAGCGGCAAGCTGGAAGCACTGACGATCAAGTAGTGGCTGTCTATGCTTGAGGCGGTCGTGTTTGGACTTCCTCAAGCGGCCCCGCTTTCATGGGGCCTGCGACGCTTCGGTGTCGCTCCGAACTCCGGCCGCTGCCTTGCAGCGGCTTTTGTATTTTCTGAAATAACGAAGTGGAGAGCCGCATGGTTCCCGTAATCGCCCTGGTGGGTCGACCGAACGTCGGCAAGTCCACCTTGTTCAACCGCCTGACCAGGACTCGCGACGCCATCGTCGGCGACTTGTCCGGTCTGACCCGTGATCGCCAATACGGTGAGGC
Source organism: Pseudomonas sp. GL_135 (assembly GCF_057834665.1). Taxonomy (NCBI): domain Bacteria; kingdom Pseudomonadati; phylum Pseudomonadota; class Gammaproteobacteria; order Pseudomonadales; family Pseudomonadaceae; genus Pseudomonas; species Pseudomonas sp. GL_135. Next base: position 4,477,698 of record NZ_CM174408.1, on the reverse strand, counting down.
CAAGTGGCAAGGGCGCTCCTACATCCTGATCGACACCGGCGGTATCTCCGGTGACGAACACGGCATGGACGAAAAAATGGCTGAGCAGTCGCTGCTCGCCATTGAAGAAGCCGATGTGGTGTTGTTCCTCGTTGACGCCAAAGCAGGCTTCACTGCCGCCGACCAGATGATTGGCGAGCACCTGCGCAAGCGCAACAAGACGTCCTACGTCGTCGCCAACAAGGTCGACAACATCGACCCTGACATGGCCCGCGCCGAGTTTGCACCGCTGGGCATGGGTGACGCGATTCCGGTGGCCGGCGCTCACGGACGCGGCATCACCCAGATGCTCGAAATCGCCTTGCGTGATTTCCCGAAAGACGCTGACGAAGTCGAAGAAGGCGAAGAAGAGGAAGTCGTTGCCGAAGGTCAGGAAGCCAAGCGCATTCCGGGTCCGAGCGAGAAGGACGGGATCAAGATCGCGATCATCGGTCGTCCTAACGTCGGCAAGTCGACGCTGGTCAACCGCATGCTCGGTGAAGACCGGGTCATCGTCTACGACGAGCCCGGCACCACCCGCGACAGCATTTACATCCCGTTCGAACGCAACGAGGAAAAGTACACGCTGATCGACACCGCCGGTGTGCGCAAGCGCGGCAAGATCCACGAAGAAGTCGAAAAGTTCTCCGTGGTCAAAACCCTGCAGGCGATCAAAGACGCCAACGTGGTGATCTTCGTGATGGACGCCCGTGAAGGCGTCGTCGACCACGACCTGAACCTGCTGGGCTTTGCCCTTGAGTCCGGTCGGGCGCTGGTCATCGCACTGAACAAGTGGGATGGCATGGTGCCGAGCGAGCGCGACTATGTGAAGGTCGAGCTGGAGCGTCGGCTGTTCTTCGTCGACTTCGCCGACATCCACTTCATCTCGGCGCTTCACGGCACCGGCGTGGGTAACCTGTATCAGTCGGTGCAGAACTCGTTCAAATCCGCTGTGACCCGCTGGCCGACCAGCCGCCTGACCCAGATCCTGGAAGACGCGGTCAGCGAGCACGCACCGCCCATGGTCGGCAGCCGCCGTATCAAGCTGCGTTACGCTCACTTGGGTGGCGCGAACCCGCCGTTGATCGTGATCCACGGTAACCAGGTCGAGAAAGTACCCAAGTCGTACGTTCGGTATCTCGAGAACACCTATCGCCGCGTGCTCAAGTTGGTCGGTACGCCGATCCGCATCGAGTTCAAGGGCGGCGAAAACCCGTACGAAGGCAACAAGAACACGCTGACCGACCGCCAGGTCAACAAGAAGCGTCGAATGATGTCGCACCACAAGAAGGCCGACAAGAAGCGCCGCGACAAGCGCTGATCGTGTAAAGGTCTTTCTCGGAAAAGGCGCCAGTGGCGCCTTTTTTTGTGCGCGATATCTGGGCTATCCTGCCAGTCCCCGAGCCCTTCAGGTATCGGGAGTGGAGCAGGAAAACCCATGATCACCAGCAAACTGCCGAACGTTGGCACCACCATTTTTACTGTGATGTCACAGCTTGCCGCCGAAACAGGGGCGATCAATCTGTCCCAGGGTTTTCCCGATTTCGATGGGCCCGATGCACTGCGAGAAGCCTTGTGCCGCCGCGTCATGGACGGCAACAACCAATACGCGCCGATGGCCGGGCTGCCGGCATTGCGCGAGCAAGTCGCCGCCAAGATCGCTCGCTGCTACGGCCGTCAGGTCGGCGTCGACAGCGAAATCACCATCACGCCCGGCGCCACCCACGCCATCTTCTGCGCGATCCAGGCGGTTGTCAGAGCCGGCGATGAAGTCATCGTCTTCGACCCGTGCTACGACAGTTACGCGCCTTCGGTGGAACTGGCCAGTGGACGCTGCGTCCATGTTCAGCTCAAGGACGGTGACTTCGCCATCGACTGGGAAAAGCTCAGCGCCGCGTTGAGCCCTCGCACTCGAATGATCGTTATCAACACGCCGCACAACCCCAGCGGCGCGCTGATTACCCGCGAGGAACTGGATCGCCTGGCTGCGTTGATTCGGGATCGGGACATTTACGTGCTCAGCGACGAGGTCTATGAACACTTGGTGTTCGACGGCCTGCAACACGCCAGCGTACTGGCCCATGACGAACTCTATCAGCGCGCGTTTGTGGTCAGTTCGTTCGGCAAGACCTACCACGTCACCGGCTGGAAAACCGGCTACCTCGTTGCGCCGCCTGCACTGACCGCCGAAGCACGGAAGATCCATCAGTTCGTCGCATTCTGTGGCGTCACGCCGTTGCAATGGGCGTTGGCCGATTTCATGGTGGCGCACCCTGAACACGTCGACGAACTTCCGGCGTTCTATCAGGCCAAACGCGACTATTTCTGCGATCGTCTGGAAGCCTCGCGCTTCACCTTCACGCGCGCCAGCGGCACGTACTTTCAGCTCGTTGATTATTCGCAGATTCGCCCGGATCTCAACGACGTGGACATGTCGCTGTGGATGACCCGCGAGCACGGCGTGGCGAGCATTCCCATTTCGGTTTTCTATCAGAATCCGCCTGAAGGCCAGCGCCTGATCCGGCTGTGCTTTCCCAAGCGTGAGGAGACGCTGCGTCTGGCAGCGGAAAAACTATGCGCGATCTGACCACGCTGCCCAATTTGAATATCGCGCTGGTTCAGACCACGCTGGTCTGGCACGACGCCCCGGCGAACCACGCTCACTTCGAAGAACTGCTGGCCCAGGCCCAAGGCGCGGATCTGGTGATCCTGCCGGAAATGTTTACCACCGGGTTTTCCATGGAATCCGAACTGCTCGCCGAGCCCGAAGACGGCCCGACGGCTCAGTGGATACTGGCCCAAGCCAGGCAACTGAAGGCGGTGGTGACCGGCAGCGTGATCATTCGCGCCGCTGACGGCAGCCATCGCAATCGCCTGCTGTGGGCGCGACCGGACGGCGAGCTGCTGCATTACGACAAGCGCCATCTGTTCAGAATGGCTGGGGAGCACGAGCATTACAGCCCGGGCGAGCGCCAGGTGCAGTTCGAGCTCAAGGGCTGGCGGATTCGTCCGCTGATCTGCTACGACCTGCGTTTTCCGGTGTGGAGCCGTGACGCCCAGAATACCGATCTGCTGCTGTACACCGCCAACTGGCCGGGCGCTCGCCGTCTGCACTGGAACCGCTTGCTGCCAGCGCGGGCCATCGAGAACCTCTGTTACGTCGCGGCGGTGAATCGCGTCGGCATTGATGGGAAGGGCTTCGCCTACACCGGCGACAGCCAAGTGCTGGATTTCCAGGGCGAGAGCCTGCTGAACATCGGCGAGGCAGACGGGGTGTTTCAGGTCAGCTTGTCAGCGCAGAGTCTGGCGGCGTATCGCGAGAAATTCCCGGCCTGTCTCGACGCGGATACATTCGAGATACAGTAACGTCATGGAGTTGAGGGGCGGGTGGTCGATAGCGGTTGTATCCAGACAGGAGATCGGTATGACCACCATCAGCACATCCTCATTGAGTTCGTATTCCACCCGCTTCACGGTCGCGGTAAAGAAAGACGCCATGGCAACGGCGGCTGACAGCGACGCCTCGACCACCACCGATGCCACGTCAGCATCTGCATCGATCACAGCCACTGCGGCAGGTGGCGCTGGCGGAGCGGGTGGGGCATCTGACTCTTCCAGCACCAGCGAGCAGGCCATCGCGAAGCTGGAAGAGCAGATCAAGGAAACCCAGAAGCGCTTGCAAGAGCAGCAACAGCAGCTCGCTGCCGCCCAGGCCAGCGCCGGCACCGACGAGGAAAAGTCCGCGCGCGTGATGGCGATTCAGGGACAGATCTCGTCGTCCACCGCCAGCCTGGCCACGGAGCAGGCGGCCCTCTTGCAACTGCAGAAGTCCGGCAGCATCAACACCACCGCCTGATTCACTCATTAAGAGACAAACTGCTCCATGACCTCGGTCGTGGGGCGTTCCTGTGGGTGCAATAAATTCGACTTTAGATGTTTGTACGCTGGCCGATACAACGTGCACCTCATAAGGAGTTCATCATGACCACTATCAACACCAGTTCGTTGGGTGCTTACTCCAGCGTGTTCACGGCTGCCGTCAAGACCGACGACTCCACCAAGAGCGATGCCAAGGCTGCCAGTGTCGAGCTGCGCGGCAATGTGTATGGAGACTCCAAGGCGTCTGCCGCCACTGAGTCAGGCGACGCGCCGAGCATGAAGGAGGAGATGATCAAGCAGTTGCAGGAGCAGATTGAGCGAACTCAGAAGATTCTTCAGCAGCAGCAGGCTCAGCTGGCCGCGGCTCAAGGCAGCAAGGCGCCCGATGAGCTGAAGGCGACGCAGGTCATGGCTATCCAGCAGCAAATTTCCGGGACCATGGCTCAACTGGGCGCACTGCAGGCTTCCCTGTTGAACTTGATGAAAGTCAAAGTCGACACCACGGCCTGACAATCCGGCGTTAAACAAAAGGCCCTGAAGCTTGCACTTCAGGGCCTTTTTTGTCGCAGCGTGTATTACCACGCAGCGTGCTTGCCGGCGCTTACGCTGCCTTCGTCGCGTCAGCCTGCAGCAAGCCTCGATTGAGCGCGCTGAACAGCGCCTTGAAGCTCGCAGTGGTGATGTTCTCGTCGATACCAACGCCATGCACCGCGCGGTCGCCATCCACACGCAACTCGATGTAGGCAGCGGCCTTGGCCGTGGTGCCTGCGCCAATGGCATGTTCGTTGTAATCCATGATCTCGGCCGAAACCGGCAGGCCGGCGACCAGCGCTTCCAGTGCACCGTTGCCCGTGCCTTTCCAGCGCAGGTTGCTCTCGCTGTCGCCCATGCCGGTCACGACCACTTCCACGGCGCTGTTGCCGTTCTCTTCCTGCAAGCGATGGCTGACCAACGCGTAGGGCTTGTTGGCCTGCAGGTATTCACGCTTGAACAGCGAGTAAATCTGCTGAGCCGTCATCTCCAGGCCCAAACGATCGGTCTCGCCCTGAACCACCTGGCTGAATTCGATCTGCATGCGACGGGGCAGGGAGATGCCATATTCCTGTTCGAGCAGGTAAGTGATCCCGCCCTTACCGGACTGGCTATTAACGCGGATGACCGCCTCGTAGCTGCGACCAATGTCAGCCGGGTCGATCGGCAGGTAAGGCACTTCCCACAGCGTGCCGTCCTTCTGCTGGGTGAAGCCCTTGCGGATCGCGTCCTGGTGAGAGCCGGAAAACGCGGTGTGCACCAGATCGCCGACGTACGGATGACGCGGGTGCACCGGAATCTGGTTGCATTCCTCGACCACCTTGCGGACGCCGTCGATGTCGGAGAAATCCAGCTGCGGATTCAGGCCCTGGGTGTACATGTTCAGCGCGACGGTCACGAGGTCGACGTTGCCGGTGCGCTCGCCGTTGCCGAACAGGCAGCCTTCGACACGATCCGCGCCGGCCATCAGGCCCAGCTCGGTCGCGGCGACGCCGGTGCCACGGTCATTGTGGGTGTGCAGGCTGATGATCACGCTGTCACGACGGGAAATGTTGCGGCAGAACCACTCGATCTGGTCGGCGTAGATGTTCGGGGTGGCGACTTCGACGGTGGCTGGCAGATTGAGGATCACCTTGTTCTGCGGCGTCGCGTTCCACACTTCGATGACGGCGTCGCAGACTTCCTTGGCGAACTCCAGCTCGGTGGCGCTGAATGTTTCAGGCGAGTACTCGAACTGCCATTGGGTTTCCGGCTGCAGCGCGGCGTATTTGACGAACAGCTGGGCGGCATTCACTGCGATGGCTTTCACGCCCGCTTTGTCCTGATTGAAGACGATGCGGCGGAAGGACGGGCAGGTGGCGTTGTACAAATGGACGATGGCTTTTTTTGCACCGCGCAGGGACTCGAACGTCCGTGCGATGAGGTCTTCGCGGGCCTGAGTCAGGACCTGAATGGTGGTGTCGTCCGGGATGTGGCCGTCTTCGATGAGTGTGCGCACGAAGTCGAAATCCGTCTGCGACGCAGAAGGGAAGGAGGCTTCGATTTCCTTGACGCCGACTTGCACGAGGGTCTTCCAGAAACGCAGCTTTTTGACCGCATCCATGGGCTCGATCAGCGACTGGTTACCGTCACGCAAGTCGGAACTGCACCAGATCGGCGCCGCGGTGATGGTCTTGGAAGGCCAGGTGCGGTCAGGCAGGTCAATGACAGGGAAGGCGCGGTACTTCGTCGAGGGATCTTTGAGCATGGTCATGTGAATAATCCTTGTTGTACTCAGGGCCGAAAGAAGGCGGCCAGCCGGTTGATGCGAGAGTAGCACTGCGGGTGAGCGTCGAGGCACCGCGTTCAGCTTTGCAGTCGTGCACTGACGAGGCAGAGGCAGCGATGTTGACGCATCAGAATGAGGGTGTGAGAGGTTTTCATGTCGCCAAACGTAACCAATGGGGTGAAAGCTGGCAAGCGGTTGGGAAAAATTGAGAGAAGTTAGCGCTAATGACTTGTGGTCGAGATGTTATTGCCGTATTTCGGGGAATTGCCCGATTAAATTGCCGTCACGGTTGGGGCTGACCGCAACGGCTGTTATGGTAGGACCGGCTTCAGCCGGGAAAGCGCCAGAACTCACACCATCAGATTTGCAGTGCAGCGCCTGATCCCTTCCCGGCTAAAGCCAGTCCTACAGGGCTACTCGGCCCTCTCAAGCATTACGGCTGAAACGCATTGATGAAAATCGCCGGATCCACACGCGCGTCATTCAGGCTGACGTTCCAATGCATGTGCGGCCCCGTCGCGCGGCCAGTCGAACCGACTCGCCCGACTACGCCACCGCGAGGCACGGCATCGCCGACCTTCACGTCGATCTTCGACATATGGCAGAACATGCTGATGAAGCCCTGTCCGTGATCGACGAACACCGTGTTGCCATTGAAGAAGTAATTGCCGATCAGAATCACCTTGCCCGCCGCAGGCGACTTGATAGGCGTACCCGCAGGAACGGCGAAATCCAGTCCCGCGTGAGGGTTTCGCTCCTCACCGTTGAAAAAGCGTCGAACACCGAATTTGCTTGAGAGCGGCCCGTCCACTGGTTTGTCCAGCAACAGATTGCTCGGCGTAACCGGGCTGAACGTACGGTAGGCGCGAACCTGCACGTCGAGCTCTTGTTCGATGCGCTTCAGGTCGTCCGGGTCAGGATTGACCTGACGCTTATTCTTCAGGGTAATCCGCTGCTCCGGGTATTTCTTTTCGCCGACCACGAAGGGCAGGTTACGGCTGCCGCTGCTGACCTGCTGCGAGGTTCCAGGCTTGATGCTCAACGGAATGCCGACGATGGCCAGCCAGCGCGCGTCCTGATCCTTGACCACCAGCACCGGCTTGCCCTGCCACGTGGCTTTGGGCGCTTGTGCCGCGGGGCCGAGATCGACCACCGCTACGCCGCCTGGCACGGGCTTGTTGAGCAGGCGGGAAATGTAGCTGTCAGCGTAGGCGGGCAAGGCAGCACAAAAGACTAAGGCAGCAGTGGCCAACGAACGGGATAGAAGAGGCAGCATTGATCAATCCAGAAGTGAAAGGGTGACAGGCGTCAGATGGTTGTCTTCGACGCGCACTTGCAGTTCGCCGTCGGCCAGCTTCGCCGTCAGGCGCTGACCCTGATGCGTCTGCTCGGCAGCGCGAATGGCCCTGCCGCGTTCATCCAGCAAAATACTGTAACCACGGCCGAGGGTCGCCAGCGGGCTGACCACGTTGAGCGTCTGCACCTGACTTTGCAGGTGCAGGCGACGGCTCTTGAGGTTCTCCTTGATCGCACGGGGCAGCCGCTCGGCCAGTACCGCCAGGCGCTGACGCAGAAACATCAGCGTGCGTCCCGGATGTTGCGCGGCGAGGCGGCTCTCCAGATGGCTCATGCGCACCTGGCGCTTGTGCATCTGCTGCTCAAAAGCCCGTCGCATGCGCATGTCCAGGTCGTCGAGGCGCTGGGCGCGTTGGCGTAACCGTTCACCAGGGTGACGCAAGCGGCGGGAAATACCGTCCAAGCGCAATTGCTCGCGCATCAGCCGGTCCTGCATGCGGCTGATCAGTCGGCGCTCTAGGCTGTCGACACGGCGGTGCAGATCACTTGAATCCGGCGCCAGCAGTTCAGCGGCAGCGGAGGGCGTCGGGGCGCGCACATCGGCGACGAAGTCACTGATCGACACGTCGGTTTCGTGGCCGACTGCGCTGACGATCGGCGTCACGCACGCATCAATGGCGCGGGCAACGGCTTCTTCGTTGAAGCACCAGAGGTCCTCCAGCGAGCCGCCGCCCCGGGCGAGGATCAACGCATCAAAGCCGCGGCCGTCAGCGAGCTTCAGGGCGCGCACGATCTGGCCGATGGCTTCGCGGCCCTGCACGGCTGTTGGGATCAGGGTGAGTTCGACTTGGGGCGCACGACGACGAAACACGCTGATGATGTCCCGAATCACTGCGCCGGTCGGGGAGCTAATGATGCCGATGCGCTTGGGGTGCAGGGGCAGGGCGACCTTGCGCTCGGCGCTGAACATCCCTTCGGCGCTGAGCTTTTCCTTCAACGCATCGAAGGCCAGACGCAGCGCGCCATCGCCAGCAGGCTCGACGGTGTCGAGAATCAGCTGGTAGTCGCCGCGACCCTCAAACAGCGAGACCTTGCCGCGTACCTTGACCGCCAGGCCGTCCTTCAACGCCTGACGTAGCCGCGCCGCGTTGCTGCGAAACAACGCGCAACGCACCTGGGCGCCGGAGTCCTTCAGCGTGAAGTAAACGTGCCCGGAGGCCGGACGCGAGAGGTTGGAAATCTCGCCCTCCACCCAGATGCTGGAAAACACATCTTCCAGCAGCACGCGTGCGCGGCCGTTGAGCTGGCTGACAGTGAGAACGTCCCGGTCAAGGCCGAGTCTTGCGAAGGGGTCTTTGATCATGGCGGCATCATAAAGGCATTGGGGCACGGGTCACCAGATGAGATCGCTGACGACGCGCGCCCCGACGGCCATACTTGACGTCACCGACAGCGCGATTAAGCTGCCGCCCCCGATTACTTGTCAGACAGGCCCGTCATGGACACCCAAAGTATCATCGTCCCGCAAATCTCCAGCTTTCCTGCGCACGAAGCGAAGGCGCGGGCGATCCTGCGCTGGCTGGTGAAGCTGAACGTCGTCGAAGAATCTCTGACCACCTGTGGGCGCAGCTTCAACCGCATGGCCTACGCGGTTGCGCCGGGCGCGCGCCGCTTTGTCGAAGACCCTGACGCCTTGCCATTCGGTCAACCGGTCAACGGTCTGGAAATTGTCCTCAAGCGCTGCATCTATACCCCGCAGCAGGGCTTCAAGGAGGAGGCCGGTTGTCCAGAGTGTCGGCGCGAGATCGGCGAAGCCCTGTTCGACAGCCTTGAAGACTGGATGCCGGGCCATACCGACAACTTCATGTGCCCCGAATGCCGCCATGAAGACGACATCAACGGGTTTCTGTTTCTGGAGCCGTGCGGGTTCTCGAATCTGGGGTTCATTTTCAATAATTGGCTGGATGCCGGTTTCAAAAGCAGCTTCGTCGAGGCATTTGCCGAGCGTATGGACCGTCCGGTGTCCCATGTCAAAGTCAGGCTGTAGAGGTGCTGTGCAGTGATAGACGGCATTAATCTCGCTCGTACGCTAAATAGCCTGATCTTTACATTGAGATAGTGCAGGTGTCTGGGTACAATGGCGCGCTTCCATTTTCCCGCTCGGGAGCCCAGCGATGCTGCGTATAAGCCAAGAAGCCCTTACATTCGACGACATTCTCCTTGTGCCCGGTTATTCCGAGGTGCTTCCCAACGAAGTCAGTCTGAAAACACGATTGACCCGTGGCATCGAACTCAACATCCCCCTCGTTTCCGCCGCTATGGACACCGTCACTGAAGCCCGTCTGGCAATCGCCATGGCTCAGGAAGGCGGCATCGGCATCATCCACAAGAACATGACCGTCGAGCAGCAAGCTGCCGAAGTGCGCAAGGTCAAGAAGTTCGAAGCGGGTGTGGTCAAGGATCCGATCACCATCGAGGCTGACGCCACCGTTCGTGACTTGTTCGAACTGACCCGTCAACACAACATCTCCGGCGTTCCGGTCCTGCATGACGGCGAGCTCGTCGGCATCGTGACCTCCCGCGACGTCCGTTTTGAAACCCGCCTGGACATCGCCGTTCGCGAAGTGATGACGCCGAAAGAGCGTCTGGTCACCGTCCGCGAAGGCGCCGACAAGTACGAAGTGCGCGACTTGCTGCACAAGCACCGTCTGGAAAAAGTCCTGATCGTTGACGACAAGTTCGCGCTCAAGGGCATGATGACCGTCAAGGACATCGAAAAATCCAAAGCTTGGCCTCTCGCGAGCAAGGACGATCAGGGTCGTCTGCGTGTCGGCGCTGCGGTCGGCACCGGTAAAGACACTGGCGAACGCGTCAGCGCGCTGGTTGCTGCGGGCGTTGACGTTATCGTGGTCGACACCGCCCACGGCCACTCCAAAGGCGTGATCGACCGCGTTCGCTGGGTCAAACAGAATTTCCCTGACGTGCAGGTCATCGGTGGCAACATCGCCACCGGCGCCGCTGCACTCGCACTGGTCGAAGCTGGCGCTGACGGCGTCAAGGTCGGCATCGGTCCTGGCTCCATCTGCACCACCCGTATCGTCGCTGGCGTGGGCGTCCCGCAAATCAGCGCCATCGCCAACGTGGCGTCGGCACTGGAAGGCACTGACGTTCCGCTGATCGCCGACGGCGGCATCCGTTTCTCGGGTGACCTGTCCAAGGCCATCGTTGCCGGCGCTTACTGCGTGATGATGGGTTCGATGTTTGCCGGTACCGAAGAAGCCCCGGGCGAGATCGAGCTGTTCCAGGGCCGTTCGTACAAGGCCTATCGCGGCATGGGTTCGCTGGGCGCAATGTCCCAGGCCCAGGGCTCGTCGGACCGTTACTTCCAGGACTCGTCCGACGGCGCGGAAAAGCTCGTACCGGAAGGTATCGAAGGCCGCGTTGCGTACAAGGGTTCCCTGACTGCCATCGTTCACCAGTTGATGGGCGGCCTGCGCTCCTCGATGGGTTACACCGGCAGCGCCGACATCCACGAAATGCGCACCAAGCCTGAATTCGTGCGCATCACCGGTGCCGGCATGGCTGAGTCCCACGTTCACGACGTGCAGATCACCAAGGAAGCGCCGAACTACCGCGTAGGTTGATCGGAACGCGCCTGATGACTCAGGCGCGCTTCACGAATTGTTTACCGGGGCTGTTCATGACAGCCCCGTCTTGTTTCTGATTTTCGACGAGAATGACTATGGCCCTCGACATTCACGCCCACCGCATCCTGATCCTGGACTTCGGTTCCCAGTACACCCAGCTGATCGCCCGTCGCGTTCGCGAAATCGGCGTTTACTGCGAACTGCACCCGTTCGACATGTCGGACGAAGCGATCCGCGAATTCGCCCCGAAAGGCATCATCCTCGCCGGCGGCCCCGAGTCCGTCCACGTTGCCGACAGCCCGCGCGCGCCGCAGGCCGTGTTCGACCTGAACGTGCCGATCTTCGGCATCTGCTACGGCATGCAGACCATGGCCGAGCAGCTCGGCGGCCGCGTAGCCGGTTCCGAACTGCGTGAATTCGGTTACGCCCGCGTCGATATCGTCGGCAAGAGCCGCGTGCTGGATGGCATCGAAGACCACGTCGACGCTGACGGCGTTTTCGGTCTCGACGTATGGATGAGCCACGGCGACAAAGTCACCGAAATCCCGGAAGGCTTCCACGTACTGGCCAGCACCCCTAGCTGCCCGATCGCCGGCATGGCCGACGACACCCGCGGTTACTACGGCGTGCAGTTCCACCCGGAAGTAACCCACACCAAGCAGGGCGGTCGCATCCTGTCGCGCTTCATCCTCGACATCTGCGGCTGCGAAGCATTGTGGACCCCGTCGAAGATCGCTGAAGACGCCATCGCCCAGGTTCGCGCTCAAGTGGGTACCGACAACGTCCTGCTGGGTCTGTCCGGCGGTGTTGACTCCTCGGTGGTCGCAGCGCTGCTGCACAAAGCCATCGGCGACCAACTGACCTGCGTCTTCGTCGACAACGGCCTGCTGCGCCTGCACGAAGGCGAGCAAGTCATGGCCATGTTCGCCGAGAACATGGGCGTGAAGGTCATTCGCGCCAACGCCGAAGACCAGTTCCTCAACAACCTGGCCGGCGAGAGCGATCCAGAGAAGAAGCGCAAGATCATCGGGCGCACCTTCATCGACGTGTTCGACGCCGAGTCGACCAAGCTCGACAATATCAAGTTCCTGGCCCAGGGCACCATCTACCCTGACGTGATCGAGTCCGCTGGCGCCAAAAGCGGCAAGGCCCACGTCATCAAGTCGCACCACAACGTGGGCGGCCTGCCGGAAGAAATGAACCTGAAACTGGTCGAGCCACTGCGCGAACTGTTCAAGGACGAAGTCCGTCGCCTGGGCCTCGAACTCGGCCTGCCGTACGACATGGTCTACCGTCACCCATTCCCGGGCCCGGGCCTGGGCGTGCGCATCCTCGGTGAAGTGAAGAAGGAATACGCCGACCTGCTGCGTCGCGCAGACCACATCTTCATCGAAGAACTGCGCAAAGCCGACTGGTACCACAAAGTCAGCCAGGCGTTCGTCGTGTTCCAGCCGGTAAAATCGGTTGGCGTGGTCGGCGACGGCCGTCGTTACGCCTGGGTCGTGGCCCTGCGTGCCGTAGAAACCATCGACTTCATGACCGCACGTTGGGCACACCTGCCTTACGAGCTGCTGGAAACAGTGAGTGGCCGGATCATCAATGAGATCGAAGGCATTTCGCGCGTGACGTACGACGTGTCGAGCAAGCCGCCTGCGACGATTGAGTGGGAATGATCAACTTCTGATCTGAACTCGTTATAACGTCGTAGCATAAAGGCCGGGGGGGGCCATCATCGCATCCCCCGGCTTTTTTGCATTCAAAGCCTCAAAGCCTCAACGCACCCACGTCATCCCCATCAGCTCCAGCGCCGACGTCAAATCCCCCAATGTCTCAAACCGACGTCCGCTTACCCGCCGCCATTTAGGCCGATCGATATAGACGCGCTTGCCCTCTCGTTTGATCTCGGTACGAACCGCCGTGCCTTCGTTGCTGCGGTGGACGATTGCGAGGTGACCATCACTGTCATCGAGGGTGAACATGCCCGGTCGAGGCAGTTTGTCCTCCAGGCTGAGCTCAATTCGGGGTGGGGCGACGAGCACTTGCAGACGCAGATCACTTTGTACGTGTCCCGCACGACGGCCCACCGTGTCGGTCATTTCAACGCCGGGGTCTGGCGTTATTCCCGCCGACTCAGTCACACGAACGTCTTCAATGCGCAGCCCTACAGCACCTTCCAGTTCCGCAAGACCGGGGACGCCCTGATACGTATTGGCGTGGGAATTACCCACCAGTGCCACCCAGTTACCACCGATCTGCGCCGACTGATCTGCGTCGATAACGCCCTTGGCGTAGTAATTCATCATTTTCTGTCGCAGCGTGTGATCCGCGCCTTCGATTCGGCCGATGCGATAGCTGGCCATGCAGTCGATAGCCCGAACGCGAACGCGGTTTTCTCGCGCTGCTTTCAACACCGTCATGAAGGTGTACTTGCCTGTGGGGTCGGTCCGGTGGCCCTTGTCCAGTGACTCGACGTAAGCCTCAAGCGTTGGTGACAACTCGCCGGACTTCGAAAAGGCGTCCAGATCCGCTTGGTGAAAGTCGGTCAGCAGGTGCTCCATATACAGGGTTTTCACCTTGAGCTTGGTGAGCAGCGGCATCTGTTCGATCAAAAACTGTTTGCTGCCGATCCCCTCGTGGCTCTCGCCGATGACCAGGCCCGATGAGCGTTTGAATACTATCTTGAGCGCACGTTTGAGCGGCGCGTTGGTTGGCAGCTCTGGCATTGCTGGACGTCTTGGCACTTCGAGCGTGTTAAAGAATGCGTTGGCGTCGTCGCGCAGATTGCGACGGATGCGCTTGAACTCGTCGTACGGGTCGGGCTTGTCAAAATCGGCGCTGTGATAGCGATCGTCGACAAAGCGGCCGCCATATTGCGCGCCATCCATGACATCAGTCCTCAGCGCCACTGGCACTTCGTATGGGCTGGGGAGGGTGCTCGTCTGGGGAGAAACGCCGACCCCACGACCGGGCCCCATCTTGCCGAGCACCTTCCCGCCGCCTGACAGGCCCAAGGGTGTGACAGGCTCCCATGCCCCGGCAGGGTTAAGGCGCACAGGCACGTTTCGGTAAAACGAGTAGGGGTTTGTCGGGTCGATGATGGCCCAGGATTTCAGTTCGTTGATGTAGCGAACGGCGTAGGCGAAGCCATCGATCTCGATGAAGGTTTCGCCCTGATCGGTCAGGTAGATGCCGTTCATCCTGCCCTCTTCACGTATGGGCTCGAAGGCATCCAGCAGCATGTTGGTCTCGAAAGAATTCAGCCCATCGTTGCGCTTAGAGGGGTAAACGGATTCGGGTTCGAAGCCCGGCGTTTCAACGAACCCATCAGTAGGCCCATCGACTTCGGGTACTGGCGTCCCTCGGGTTCAGGCCGCAGCAACTCGCCTTCCGATATCGCTTCCCCGTCGACAAGAAAGGTGCTGTTGAACAGGACGTCGATGCTGGCCCTCACGGCGCCGATGACCCCCGCCTTGCGCTCCGCCGTGCTCGCGCCGTTCATGGCCTGATCAATGTTGAGGCCCATGTCGGCGATGCCGGCGCCTACGGCTGCCAGCGCAATCGGCCAGTCAATCGCTGCCAGTGCACCGGAAAGCTGAGAGAACGACCGCAGATAGCCGATCCACATCTGCTTGCGCAGGTCGCCGTTGGAATGCAGTGCCAGGTCAGCGTCGGCAAACATCCGCGCTCGGATCGCGTCGCGCAGATGAGCGAACGGGTCGCCCAACACGTGCTGGCTGTGTTGATTGATCACGCCGGGATTCGCTGCGTCCCATGTGGTGTAGAGCACGTCCAGGCCGTGAAACAACCCGATGTTTTCATCTGCCTCGCCGTGGGCCGACAACGGGAAATGCCCCATGAAACGCGCACGTCGTTCCGGGCGGTTGTTTTGCGACAGCAGCCACTCATGCAGCTCTTCGGGTGTGGCGAAGGCATGAAACGCCTGCACTTCGCCGGGGGTGTAGAGAATCTGCCGGCCGCCCGCGGTCACGATGCGCAGGATATCGCTGGCCTCGTAGCCGATCACGTCAAAGGTCCAGACGCTCGCTTCGGCGCTGGCCGGCGCGCTGGCTTGCAGGGTTGCCAGGCTCGGTGACTCGGACGGTTCTACGTTCGCCACACGTAAGACGCTTCGCAGATCCTCTTCGCTGAGCCAGCCCGCTTGATGGTCTTCGAAAGCGCTGGCGATGAAGTTGGCCTTGGCCAGGGTGCGAAAATCATCAGCGAAGTCGCGCCAGAACGTCTTCAACTTCTCTTGATAGCGGGATTTGAAATCCACGGCCCAGAAGTCGCTCATGACCTGGGCGGGCAGCATCCTGATCTCGTTACGCTCGTCGAATGCGTCGGCATCGGCGCCTGCGGTATAGAAGCCGCTGAGCATCTGCAGGGTGTCGGCATTGTCCTGATCACGGGGGTTGAAACGGTGCATGACCAACTGCGGGAGGGTCATCGATTGCCAGGGCGCATCGCGGTGCTGCCAGCCATTGAATGATCGTGGACTGCTGACCGCCGTGTGGAAGCGGTGCCAGTAAACCGTATCCGGCTCGGTGTCGTGACCGGTCTGGCGCAAGAGAATTTCTCGAGCGATGCTGCGGGCCATTTCGCGCATGTCCGGGCAGGACTCGACCAGACGCTCGCTCATGCTGATGAGGGCGGTTCGGTCGTGGCTCAGGGAGGCACCGGGCGGGTAGGCGGGTGCAACGGTCATATTCGTCTTCCTTGATGAACGGGAAGACAAGCTTGGCGTGATCGCCGATTCATTTGGCACTAAATATGTATTGCGTACGCGGTTTCCTTAAATTTCTGTAAGTGCAGGTGTATCGTGTCCGCCCCTTGCATCGTTCACGGATGCGACCCGTCGTTTGAGGTTTTTTCGCACATGTCTTTTACCCGTCGACAGATACTCGGAGGTCTGGCCGGTCTTGCCGTGGTCGGGCTCGGCGCGGGCGGCGCCTCAAGGTATTGGCTGGGCAAGCGCGGGCCGGGGGAAGGGCATGATTACGAACTGATCGCCGCGCCGCTCGACGTTGAACTGGTGGCCGGGCACCAGACGCCCGCCTGGGCATTCGGCGGTTCGGCGCCGGGCACTGAGCTACGCGTCAGGCAGGGCGAGTGGCTACGGGTGCGCTTCATCAATCATCTGCCCGTTGAAACCACCATTCATTGGCATGGCATTCGGCTGCCGCTGGAGATGGACGGCGTGCCTTACGTCTCGCAATTGCCGGTCAAGCCGGGCGAGTACTTCGACTATAAATTCCGAGTGCCGGACGCCGGCAGCTATTGGTATCACCCTCACGTCAGCAGCAGCGAAGAGCTGGGCCGCGGGCTGGTGGGGCCGCTGATCGTCGAGGAGCGCGAGCCGACGGGGTTTACCCACGAACGCATGGTCAGCCTGAAGAGCTGGCATGTGGACGAGGAGGGCGCTTTCACTGACTTCAGTGTCATTCGCGAGGCGGCCCGCGAGGGCACGGCCGGGCGATTGTCGACGATCAACGGCGTGCCACAGGGCGTGATCGAGTTGCCTGCCGGGCAGATCACCCGGGTGCGCATTCTCAATCTCGACAACACAGTGACCTATCGCCTGAACCTGCCGGGCGCCGAGGCGATGATCTACGCCCTGGACGGCAACCCGGTCAAACCGCGCGCGCTGGGCAAGGATTACTGGCTGGGGCCGGGCATGCGCATCTGTCTGGCGATCAAGGCGCCTGCCGCCGGTGAGGAAATCTCCCTGCGCAACGGCCCGGTGCGGCTGGGCACATTTCGCTCGGTCGTCAACAGCGATGCGCCGGGCGAATGGCCGCCTGAGCTTCCGGCGAACCCGGTCGCCGAGCCGGATCTGGCGAACGCCGAGAAGCTCAATTTCAATTTCGAGTGGGTTGGTTCGGTGTCGGTGAATGTCGACAACGGCAAACCGCCCAGCTTGTGGCAGATCAATGGCCAGGCCTGGGACATTACCGACAAGACCTGCGCGGACCGGCCAATTGCCAAGCTCGAACGAGGCAAGAGTTACATCTTCGAGCTGAAGAACATGACGCAGTATCAGCATCCCATTCACTTGCACGGCATGAGCTTCAAGGTCATCGCTTCCAATCGAAAGAAGGTGGTTCCGTATTTCACGGACACCTATCTGCTGGGGCGCAACGAGCGCGCGCGCGTCGCCCTGGTCGCGGATAATCCCGGCGTGTGGATGTTTCACTGCCATGTGATCGATCACATGGAAACCGGTCTCATGGCCGCTATCGAGGTTTCGTAATGCGTCAGCCCCCCATCATCGATCGCAGTGGCGATCAGCACTTCATGCGCGAAGCGCTGGCACTGGCCGCCGAAGGTGCGTTGCTCGGCGAGGTGCCGGTCGGCGCGGTGGTGGTGCAGGGCGGTGAAATCGTGGGCCGCGGCTTCAATTGCCCCATCAGCGGCAGCGATCCCAGTGCCCACGCGGAGATGGTCGCCATTCGTGCGGCGGCGCAGTCACTCAGCAATTACCGCCTGCCGGGCAGCACGCTGTACGTGACGCTGGAACCCTGCAGCATGTGCGCGGGGTTGATCGTCCATTCACGCATCAGCCGCGTGGTGTATGGCGCCACCGAGCCGAAAGCGGGGGTGGTGCAGAGTCAGGGGCAGTTCTTTACGCAGCCCTTCCTGAATCATCGCGTGCTGTTTGAAGGCGGGGTGCTGGGGGAGGAGTGCGGGACGATGCTGAGTGAGTTTTTCAGGATGAGGCGGGCGAAGGGGTAGGCAGGGCTCGGCTGCAGTCACTGCATCTTCAGCGCCTCGGAATCAGTCTTCGTGAGCAAGCTCACTCCCACAGGAGCTGCCTTCAATGTACGAACGCGGAGTGGCAGACACTCGGTTAGTCCCGAATCACTGAAGAAAGCCTGACTAAAGCGGCGCTTTCTCTTCAGACGGCTTGGTCTTGTCCACGCCGGGCACATGCAACGAGCCTTCCGCGACCTGGCCGCCTTCCATCTGCGGCTGCGTGACCCACGTGAGGATGTCGTAATAACGGCGAATGTTGGCGACGAAGCTGACCGGCTCACCGCCCCGGGCATAGCCGTAGCGGGTCTTGCTGTACCACTTCTTCTGCGACAGACGCGGCAGCATCTTCTTCACGTCCAGCCACTTGTTCGGGTTAAGCCCTTCGGTTTCCGCCAGTTTGCGCGCGTCATCCAGATGGCCGCTGCCGATGTTGTAGGACGCCAGCGCCAGCCAGGTGCGATCCGGCTCCTGAATCGAGTCGTCGAGCTGTTCCTTGACGTAGGCGAAATACTTGGCGCCGCCCTGAATACTCTGTTTTGCGTCGAGCCGATTGGACACGCCCATCGCCTGGGCCGTGCTCTGTGTGAGCATCATCAAGCCGCGCACGCCTGTCTTCGAGGTCACGCCCGGCTGCCACAAGGATTCCTGATAACCGATCGCCGCCAGCAGGCGCCAGTCGACTTGCTCCGCCTTGGCGGCGGTCTGGAAGTGCTTCTCGTACTTGGGCAGGCGTTCCTGCAAGTGTTGGGCAAAGGTGTAGGCGCCGACGTAACCAAGAACGTCAACATGCCCGTAATAGCGGTCTTTGAGCCGCTGTAGCATGCCGTTCTTCTGCATCTTGTCGAGATAGGCGTTGATCTCGTTGAGCAGGCTGTTGTCATCGCCCAGCGCCACGGCCCAACGCTGATCGCGGCCATCGCCGAGGTCGAAGCCGACGCGTACGTTGGGGAAATACACCTGATTCATCGCCAGTTCGTTGGAATCCACCAGGGTCAGGTCGATCTGACCTTCATCCACCATGCGCAGCAGGTCGACGACTTCGACCTGATCGGACTCTTCATAGTTAATGCCGGGGTACTTGACCTTCAGCGCTGCCAGCTGCTCGGCGTGGCTGCTGCCTTTAAGCACGAGGATGCGCTTGCCGACCAGATCGCCCGGGTCGGTGGGACGCGACTGGCCGTTGCGGTAAATGACCTGCGGGGTGACTTCAAGATAGGAATGGGAAAACCGTACCTGCTTCGCGCGGTTTTCGCTGCTGACCAGGCCCGCTGCCGCCAGAACCGGCCCGCCGGGTTTGCCCATCTGATCGAACAGGTCGTCGAGGTTGTCGGCGGCTTCGATTTTCAGTTCAACGCCCAGATCATCGGCGAAGCGCTTCACCAGTTCGTACTCGAAACCGGTTTCACCGTTGCGGTCCTGAAAATAGGTCGCCGGGCTGTTGCGGGTGACGACGCGCAGAACGCCATCCTCCTTGACTCGTTCCAGCGTGTTGGGTTTCTCCACACACGCGCCGAGCAGCAGGAAGATTCCGGTTGCGATGAGCCACTTGGCACAGCGTGGGCGGAAATCTGATAGGGAAAACATCGGTGCAGTATACGCAAAGGAGCCATACCGCCATATCTCGACAGCGCGGGTCCCGTCTGATAGAGCAGAGGAATTTTTACCTTCCGGCGCAGGCAAGCGCCCGGAGCCGACATTCGGGTGCATCCCATGCCGTGGTTTCGGGTGCCGACGCAGACTGATTAGGCTAGAATGCACGGCCTCAAAGCACACCCCTTCCCGAGGCTGTCCCGACGATGTTGATCCTGCGTGGTGCTCCCGCCCTTTCCGCCTTCCGCCACAAGAAATTACTTGCGCAGCTGAACGATAAAGTTCCGGCTGTCAGTGGCCTGTACGCTGAATTCGCCCACTTCGCTGAGGTCAATGGCGTCCTGACCGAAGACGAGCAGCAAGTGCTTGCCCGCCTGCTGAAATACGGCCCGAGCGTACCGGTTCAGGAGCCTGCGGGCCGCCTGTTCCTGGTCCTCCCGCGTTTCGGCACCATTTCGCCATGGTCGAGCAAGGCCACCGACATCGCGCGCAATTGCAGCCTGACCAAGATCCAGCGCCTTGAGCGCGGCATTGCCTTTTACGTCGAAGGCCAGTTCAGCGACGCCGACGCACAGCTGATCGCCGACGCGCTGCACGACCGCATGACCCAGATCGTGCTGGGCGCGCTGGAAGAGGCCGCCAGCCTGTTCAGCCACGCCGAGCCCAAGCCGCTAATTGCCATCGACGTACTGGGTGGCGGCCGCGCGGCCCTGGAAAAAGCCAACGTCGAACTGGGTCTGGCCCTGGCCGAAGACGAAATCGATTACCTGGTGAACGCGTTCACCGGGCTCAAGCGCAACCCCCACGACATCGAATTGATGATGTTCGCGCAGGCCAACTCCGAGCACTGCCGTCACAAGATCTTCAACGCCAGTTGGGATATCGACGGCCAGAGCCAGGAAAAAAGCCTGTTCGGCATGATCAAGAACACCTACCAGATGCACAACGAAGGCGTGCTGTCCGCTTACAAGGACAACGCCTCGGTGATCGTCGGCAGCGTGGCCGGCCGCTTCTTCCCGAACCCTGAAAGCCGCGAGTACGGTGCTGTTCAGGAGCCGGTGCACATTCTGATGAAGGTCGAAACCCACAACCATCCGACGGCTATTGCCCCGTTCCCCGGCGCAGCCACCGGTTCCGGCGGCGAGATTCGGGATGAGGGCGCGACTGGCCGTGGTGCCAAGCCGAAAGCCGGCCTCACCGGTTTTACGGTGTCCAACCTGAACATTCCGGGTTTCGAGCAGCCTTGGGAAAAGCCGTACGGCAAACCCGAGCGCATCGTGACGCCGCTGGACATCATGATCGAAGGCCCGCTGGGTGGCGCGGCGTTCAACAATGAGTTCGGTCGCCCGGCGCTGACCGGTTATTTCCGTACCTTCGAGCAGTCGATCAGCACGCCACACGGCGATGAAGTTCGCGGCTACCACAAGCCGATCATGCTCGCTGGCGGCATGGGCAACATCCGCGAAGAGCACGTGCAGAAAGCCGAGATCACCGTCGGCGCCAAGCTGATCGTGCTCGGCGGCCCGGCGATGCTGATCGGTCTGGGCGGCGGTGCGGCTTCTTCCATGGCCACGGGCACCAGCTCGGCTGACCTGGATTTTGCCTCGGTGCAGCGTGAAAACCCGGAAATGGAACGCCGTTGCCAAGAGGTCATCGACCGCTGCTGGCAGCTGGGCGACGCCAACCCGATCGCGTTCATCCATGACGTCGGCGCGGGCGGTCTGTCTAACGCCTTCCCTGAGCTGGTCAACGACGGCGGTCGCGGCGGCCGCTTCGAGCTGCGCAACGTGCCGAACGACGAGCCGGGCATGGCCCCGCTGGAAATCTGGAGCAACGAGTCTCAGGAACGTTACGTCCTGGCCGTCAGCACCCCTGACTTCGAACGCTTCAAAGCCATCTGTGATCGTGAGCGTTGCCCGTTTGCGGTCGTAGGTGAGGCGACTGAAGAGCCGCAACTGACCGTCACCGACAGTCATTTCGGCAACAGCCCTGTCGACATGCCGCTGGAAGTGCTGCTGGGCAAGGCCCCGCGCATGCACCGTTCGGCCGAGCGTGAAACAGAGCTGGGCGACGACTTCGATCCGGGCACCCTCGACATCGAAGAAAGCGTGCAGCGCGTGCTGCATCACCCGGCCGTGGCGAGCAAAAGCTTCCTTATTACCATTGGCGACCGCAGCATCACTGGTATGGTCAATCGCGACCAGATGGTTGGCCCGTGGCAAGTGCCGGTGTCGGACGTCGCCGTCACCGCAACCAGTTTTGATGTGTACACCGGTGAAGCCATGGCGATGGGCGAGCGCACTCCGCTGGCGTTGCTGGACGCTCCGGCGTCCGGCCGCATGGCGATTGGCGAGACCCTGACCAATATCGCAGCGTCGAGCATCGGCAAGCTGTCCGACATCAAGCTGTCCGCCAACTGGATGTCCGCTGCCGGCCATCCGGGCGAAGACGCGCGTCTGTACGACACCGTGAAAGCAGTGGGCATGGAGCTGTGCCCCGAGCTGGGCATTACCATTCCGGTGGGCAAGGACTCAATGTCCATGAAGACCCGCTGGAGCGATGAGGGCACCGAGAAAACCGTGACCTCGCCGCTGTCGCTGATCGTGACCGGTTTCGCGCCGGTCACCGACATTCGCAAGACGTTGACCCCGCAGCTGCGCATGGACAAGGGCCTGACCGATCTGATCCTGGTCGACCTGGGCCGTGGTCAGAACCGCATGGGCGCGTCGATTCTCGCCCAGACCCACGGCAAGCTCGGCAGCGTTGCACCGGATGTCGATGACGCTGAAGACCTGAAAGCCTTCTTCGCCGTCATTCAGGGCCTCAACGCCGACGGCCACCTGCTGGCTTATCACGACCGTTCCGACGGTGGCTTGATGGCGACCGTGCTGGAAATGGCGTTCGCAGGCCATTGTGGCCTGAACCTCGAACTCGACACGCTGACCGCCAAGCGCGAAAAAATCGCAGCCATTCTCTTCAACGAAGAGCTGGGTGCGGTGATCCAGGTTCGCCAGGACGCCACGCCGCTTGTGCTCGCACAGTTCAGCGCTGCCGGCGTGGGCGAAGATTGCGTTGCGGTGATCGGGAAGCCGATCAACAACAGCGATGTCATCATCAGCCTGAGCGGTGACACCGTGTTCAAAGGCGATCGTCGCCTGCTGCAGCGTCAGTGGAGCGAAACCAGCTATCAGATCCAGCGCCTGCGTGATAACGCCGATTGCGCCGATCAGGAATTCGATGCGCTGCTGGAAGAAGACAACCCGGGCCTGAACGTGAAGCTGGGCTACGACGTCAACGACGACATCGCTGCGCCTTACATCAAGAAGGGCGTGCGCCCACAAGTGGCGGTGCTGCGTGAGCAGGGCGTCAACGGTCAGGTTGAAATGGCAGCTGCGTTTGACCGCGCCGGCTTCGCCTCGGTTGACGTGCACATGAGCGACATCCTCGCCGGTCGCGTCGACCTCAACGACTTCAAAGGTCTGGTGGCGTGCGGTGGTTTCTCCTACGGCGATGTGCTGGGTGCTGGCGAAGGCTGGGCCAAGTCGGCGTTGTTCAACAGCCGTGCACGGGATGCGTTCCAGGGCTTCTTCGCCCGCAGCGACAGCTTCGCGCTGGGCGTTTGCAACGGTTGCCAGATGATGTCCAACCTCAGCGAGCTGATCCCGGGCAGCGAGTTCTGGCCGCACTTTGTGCGCAATCGCTCGGAGCAGTTCGAAGCGCGCGTGGCGATGGTCGAAATCCAGAAGTCGGCGTCGATCTTCCTGCAAGGCATGGCCGGCTCGCACATGCCGATCGCCATTGCCCACGGGGAAGGTCACGCTGAGTTCAAGACCCCTGAGTCGCTGATTGAAACCGATTTGTCCGGCACCGTTGCTGTGCGTTTCGTCGACAACCACGGCAAGGTCACCGAAACCTATCCGGCCAACCCGAACGGTTCGCCCCGTGGTATCGCGGGTCTCACCACCCTCGACGGTCGCGTGACGATCATGATGCCGCACCCTGAGCGCGTGTTCCGCGCCGTGACCAACTCGTGGCGCCCGGATGAGTGGGAAGAAGACGGTGCGTGGATGCGCATGTTCCGCAATGCGCGCGTTTGGGTGGACTGATCGCTGATGTACAAGCTGGCCTTCTTTGTGCCACCGAGCCATGTGGAGCAGGTCAAAAACGCGTTGTTCGCCGCCGGTGCGGGGAAAATCGGCGCGTATGACTGCTGCTCATGGCAGGTGCTTGGGCAAGGCCAGTTTCGTCCGCTGGACGGCAGTCAGCCGTTCATCGGGCAGGCCGGCGAGGTCGAGCAGGTTCAGGAATGGAAGGTCGAGCTTGTCGTGTCAGATGAGCTGATCAGGCAGGCGGTTGCTGCGCTGAAGAACAGTCATCCCTATGAAGTACCGGCTTACGATGTCTGGAAGCTGGAAGATATCTAGCTTCCCTCCAGCATGGCTCGAGATTGGAGCGATCTGCATCACCCCCGCAAAATCCTACGGCCGAATCTCGATCATCGTGCCGTCCTTCACCAGATCCCACACCTCACGAATGTCGCTGTTGCGCATGGCGATGCAGCCGTTCGTCCAGTCCAGCGTGTGGAAATACCACTCCGGGTAATCGTCGTTGATCGGCGTGCCGTGAATCATGATCATGCTGCCCGGTTTCACGCCTTCGCGGCGGGCGCGTGCGGCGTCGGAAATGTTGGGGTAGGAAATGTGCATCGACAGGTTGTAAGCGTCGCTGGTCTTGCGCCAGTCGAGCCAGTAGAAACCCTCCGGCGTGCGCTGGTCGCCTTCCTGCAGCTTGGGTCCGTTGGGCGCCTTGCCCAGTGAGATCCTGTACGTCTTCAGCGCCTCGCCACGGCTGATCAGCTGCAACTGATGAGCGGATTTGAGGACCAGCACCTTATCGATGGTGCGGTCCGCGATGTTCTGGGTGTCGACGACCTTCCCGCCAACGAACTTCTGTTCGCTGCCTTTGGGCACGATGGTCTGAGTGAACGCGGCCTGGGACAGCGGCACCACCGACAGGCATAAAACGGCAAGCAACCAACGCATGAAAAGGGTATCCCTGAAGCCTGCGCGGCAATCGCGCATCATCGTTTCGATCAAAGGGTCTTGAGCGGCGGTGTGACAGACAGACAATCGGTGCGTACCTGGAAATCTTGATGCCGCCGGTCGCGGAAAAAACATTCCAGGGTTCGCCTGACCGTATTGAACGCCAGCTCCGACCACGGGATATCCGCTTCGTCGAACAATTTCACTTCAAGGCTTTCGATACCGGCAGCGAACTCCGGTTTGACCAGATTCGAGCGGTAGAAGATATGCACCTGATTGATGTGCGGCACGTCGATCATCGAATACAGCTGCAGGTCCTCGACCTCTGCACACGCCTCTTCAAGGGTTTCCCGGCGGGCGGCCTGCTCGACGCTTTCGCCGTTTTCCATGAACCCTGCGGGCAGCGTCCAGTAGCCCATTCGTGGCTCGATGGCTCGACGGCACAGCAACACCTTTTCGCCCCACACCGGCACGACGCCGGCCACGATGTTGGGGTTCTGGTAGTGAATGGTGTCGCAATGTTCACACACGTAACGCAGGCGGCTGTCGCCCTCGGGAATACGCTGGATGACCTGTTTGCCGCAGTTGCTGCAGAATTTCATGATCGAATCGGGTTCCTGTTGGCAGCGGCTATCTTGAGCTGTAGCGCGGGTGGACGGCAAGAGGCGTCTTGCACGCGCGGGTTGTCCTACAAGACTTGGGCGCGTCGTCGCTTTGGTGCATGATGCCGGGCAGGCAACCGATCGAGAATTCCCATGCTGGATGAGCTACTTCACCGTATGAGCAGCTACACGCCGGTGATGCTGGAAACGGACGCGCGCTTCCCCGAGGCCGCCGTGCTTCTTCCCATTACCCGCAACGCAGAGCCTGAACTGGTGCTGACGCTGCGCGCCAGTGGCCTGTCGACCCACGGCGGCGAGGTGGCCTTCCCGGGCGGGCGGCGTGATCCGGAAGACCCGGACCTGATCTTCACGGCGCTGCGCGAGGCCCAGGAGGAGATAGGATTGCCGCCTGGTCTCGTCGAAGTGATCGGTCCCTTGAGTCCGTTGATCTCCAAGCACGGTATAAGAGTGACGCCCTACGTCGGCGTTATTCCTGATTTTGTCGAATACACACCCAACGATGGCGAGATCGCGGCCGTGTTCAGCGTGCCACTGGACTTCTTCCGTCAGGATGCGCGCGAACACACCCACCGCATCGACTATGAAGGACGCAGCTGGTACGTACCGAGCTATCGCTTCGGGGAGTACAAGATATGGGGCCTGACCGCGATCATGATCGTCGAATTGATGAACCTGCTTTTCGACAGCGGCATCGACCTGAACGTGCCGCCCAAACGATCGATCATCCACACGCTGAAATCCTGACCTGCAGCCGCCGCGCGAGCATGAGGACTGAGCCATGAGGAGCAAACGATGAAATACCGTCTGGGCGATGCCCGCGTCGACGCGCATGCCAGCAGCTGGATTGCGCCGACAGCCACCGTCATCGGCAATGTGCGTTTGCAGGCCAATGCCAGCGTCTGGTTTGGCGCTGTGTTGCGTGGCGACAACGAGCTGATCGACATCGGCGAGAACAGCAACGTGCAGGACGGCACGGTGATGCACACCGACATGGGGTCGCCGTTGACCATCGGCCGCAACGTCACCATCGGTCATAACGCGATGCTGCATGGTTGCAGCGTGGGTGACGGCACGCTCATCGGCATCAACTCAGTCATCCTGAACGGCGCGCAGATTGGCAAACATTGCATCATCGGCGCGAATTCGCTGATCGGCGAAGGCAAAGTCATCCCTGACGGTTCGCTGGTCATGGGGTCGCCCGGCAAAATCGTCCGCGAGCTGACCGATGCCCAGAAGCAGATGCTCGACGCCAGCGCCGCTCACTACGTCCACAACGCCCAACGCTACGCGCGTGACCTGGCCCCACAGGAAGATTGATGTCCAGCGCCGAACCCCCAATCAATGCAGCATCCGTCGATGAAAAGCCGATCCATGAAAAGCCGGTCCGCTCGCCCTGCGTGAGCATTTGCGCACTGGACGACGCCGATATCTGCACGGGTTGTCAGCGCACCGTGGCCGAGATCACCGGCTGGAGCCGTATGGACAATCAGCAACGCCGCGCTGTCTTGATCGCCTGTGATGAGCGGGCGAGGGCCGGCGGGATGATGTTTCAAGTCAGTGGCAACAGCCCTCGACGGTGAATCAAGCCCCCGCCGCTGCATCCCATTTCCCGGCCTTCATGTTAAATTGCGCGCCTTTCTACCTGCGGTTGCTTGCACACGCCGAGCGACCCTCGACCTGCTCCACGAGGACCTGAGATGACTCAAATCGGAACTCCACTGTCGCCGACCGCGACCCGCGTTTTGCTCTGCGGTTGTGGCGAGCTTGGCAAGGAAGTAGTGATCGAACTTCAGCGCCTTGGCGTTGAAGTGATCGCCGTCGACCGTTACGCCAACGCTCCGGCGATGCAGGTCGCGCACCGCAGCCACGTCATCAACATGCTCGACGGCGCCGCCTTGCGTGCGGTGATCGAGTCCGAGAAGCCCCATTACATCGTCCCGGAAATCGAAGCCATCGCTACCGCGACCCTGGTGGAACTGGAGTCCGAGGGCTTCACGGTCATTCCGACCGCCCGTGCCGCGCAGTTGACCATGAACCGCGAAGGCATTCGTCGTCTGGCCGCTGAAGAACTGGACCTGCCGACCTCGCCTTACCACTTCGCCGACACCTTCGAAGACTACAAAAAAGCCGTTGAAGACCTTGGCTTCCCGTGCGTGGTCAAGCCGGTGATGAGCTCGTCGGGCAAGGGCCAGAGCCTGCTGAAAACCGACGCGGATATCCAGAAGGCCTGGGATTATGCCCAGGAAGGCGGTCGTGCCGGCAAAGGCCGCGTGATCATCGAAGGCTTCATTGATTTCGATTACGAAATCACTCTGCTGACCGTGCGTCACGTCGGCGGCACGACCTTTTGTGCGCCGGTTGGCCATCGTCAGGAGAAGGGTGATTATCAGGAATCGTGGCAGCCCCAGGCCATGAGCCCGGTGGCATTGGCCGAGTCCGAGCGCGTTGCCAAAGCAGTGACCGAGGCCCTGGGTGGCCGCGGTCTGTTTGGCGTCGAGTTGTTCATCAAGGGCGATCAGGTCTGGTTCAGTGAAGTCTCGCCACGCCCCCACGACACCGGTCTGGTCACGCTGATCTCTCAGGACCTGTCGCAGTTCGCGCTGCACGCCCGGGCCATTCTCGGTCTGCCGATCCCGCTGATTCGCCAGTTCGGCCCATCGGCGTCGGCGGTGATTCTGGTAGAAGGCCAGTCGACCCAAACGGCGTTCGCCAACCTGGAGCAGGCCCTGAGCGAACCGGACACCGCGCTGCGCCTGTTCGGCAAGCCCGAGGTCAATGGACAGCGGCGCATGGGCGTTGCCCTGGCGCGCGACGAGTCGATCGAAGCGGCCCGTCGCAAAGCCACTCGCGCCTCGATGGCGGTGAAGGTTCAGTTGTAAGCGTCACGCTGAATAAGAAACGGCGCCTTCAGGGGCGCCGTTTTTGTTTCGCGATCACGCACCGTCGATGTTCGGTTTGCTCAGGCAATCGTATCCAGGTCCGCGTGCCGGGTTTCTTTCAGGCACAGCACGGCGATCACGCTGATCAGTGCCGCCGCCGAGACATACCCACCGACCCAGCTCAGGCCACCCATTTCCACCAGCTTCTGCGCGAAGAAAGGCGCGACCGAGGCACCGACGATACCCCCGATGTTGTAGGCCGCCGACGCGCCGGTATACCGCACACGCGTCGGAAAAAGCTCCGGCAACATTGCCCCCATCGGCGCAAAGGTGACACCCATCAGGAACAGCTCGATCGACAGGAACAGCGTCACCGCCCAGGTCGTGCCGTGAGTCAGCAAGGGCTCCATCAGGAAGCCCGAGAGAATCGCCAGCACGCCGCCGATGACCAGCACCGGCTTGCGACCGAATCGATCACTTGCCAAGGCGGAAAGCGGTGTCGCCAGGGCCATGAACAGCACGGCAAAACACAGCATCGCGAGGAACGACTCGCGGCTGTAACCCAGGGTTTTTACGCCATAGCTCAGCGAGAAGACGGTGGAGATATAGAACAGCGCGTAGCACACCACCATCGACGCTGCGCCCAGCAGCATCGGCTTCCAGTATTGACCGAACAGCTCGGCAATCGGCAATTTCACACGCTCATGGCGGGCGATGGCCTTGGCGAAAACAGGCGTTTCCTCAAGCTTCAGGCGCACATACAAGCCAATGATCACCAGCACGGCGCTGAGCAGAAACGGGACGCGCCAGCCCCAGGAGCGGAATTGCTCGTCATCCAGCGTCATCGCCAGTGTCAGAAACAGCCCGTTTGCCGCAAGGAAGCCGATCGATGGGCCCAACTGCGGGAACATGCCGAACCACGCCCGTTTGCCCTTGGGGGCGTTCTCGGTCGCCAGTAACGCGGCCCCGCCCCATTCGCCGCCCAGTCCAAGGCCTTGGCCGAAGCGCAGTACGCAGAGCAGGATCGGCGCCCACGACCCGATGGCGTCGTAACCCGGCAGCACGCCAATCAGCGTGGTGCAGACGCCCATGAGCAGCAGCGAGGCCACCAATGTCGATTTGCGGCCGACACGGTCACCGAAATGGCCGAACAGCGCCGAGCCCAACGGACGTGCGAGAAAGGCGATCCCGAATGTCAGAAACGCCGAGAGCATCTGTGCGGTACTGGACGTCTGTGGAAAGAACACCGGCCCGATCACCAGTGCGGCGGCGGTGGCGTACACGTAGAAATCATAGAACTCGATGGCGGTGCCGATGAAGCTGGCCGTGGCGACGCGGGCCGCCGAGTTGGCGGGGCGGGCCTCGCTCTCGTCACGGGTTGGACAGGCAGAAGTCGTGGTCATGTGAAATCCCTGGCAGTCGTATCGCCTGTCAGCGGGAGACGAAGATTCGTACGCGCGCTGCGGCAATCGTTAATTGTTTTTTTGGTCCAGCGCTGAACAGACTAGCCCGGATGCGGGCAAGGCGCGTGGCGTGCTCGGGATGGGAGCGAAGGCCAGGGTGTCGCGTGAGCGGTCAGGCTGTGTGACTGGCCGGATCGCGCATTGTGCGGGTAGCACGCGGATCGGCGGGGCTGCGTAAGCGGATCGATTATAGGAAGGGGATCGGCGTGGAAACAAGTGTTTCAGGGCGCCGCCTGCCTTCTCAGATCACGTCTTTGGTGCGGGTGTTCAACCACACCAACACCCGGCTGACGCGGTTGTCTTCGGTCTCGAGGATTTCCAGGCGGTAGGGCCCGATCTTCAGGCAGACCGCGCTGTTAGGGATCGTCTCCAGCGCTTCGGTGATCAGCCCGTTGAGGGTTTTAGGGCCATCGGAGGGCAGATGCCAGGCGAGGCTTTTATTCAGATCGCGAATCGACGCCGCGCCGTCGATCACCAGCCGCCCGTCAGGCTGCGGGTGGATGTGCGGGTTATCGAGTGCTTGCTCGCTTTCGAACTCGCCCACGATCTCTTCAAGAATGTCCTCGAGGCTGACGATGCCCAGCACCTCGCCGTATTCATCGACCACCACGCCCATGCGCCGCTGCTGCTTGTGGAAGTTGAGCAGCTGCATCTGCAGCGGCGTGCTCTCTGGTACGAAGTACGGTTCGTAACAGGCGGCTTGCAGGGCTTCTTTGGTCAGCTCGTTGCGCGGGAGCAGGTGGCTGATCATCCGCGTGTTGAGCACGCCTTCTACCTGATTGATGTCGTTGTGGTAAACGGGCAGACGGGTGTGGCGGGAAATGATCAGCTTGTCGACGATCTCCTCAATGGTGTCGTCGAGGTTAATGCCGTCGACTTCGCTGCGCGGTACCAGGATGTCGTTCACAGTCATGCGGTCCAGCGCGTAAATCCCGGAGATCACATGGGCGCGGCCATACTGGCTTTCGTTGTCCTGATAGACCGTCGGGTGCGTGTCGTCTTCGTCATCGTGGGTGTCTGGCCGACGCTTCGACAGAAAAGGGCGCAACAGCGTTTTGGCGATGTTCTTGTAGATCCAGGTCAGCGGTTGCAACAGCCGAACCGGGATACGCAGCACGTTGTTGCCCAGCAGCAGAATGGACTCGGGGCGACGCGCCGCCAGCTTTCGCGGGATGAACTCGGTTATCACGACCAGCACGCTGGCGACACCCAGCCAGGCAATCAGCGGACCGTGGAAATACCAGTGGCCGATGGCAAGCAACGTGGCGAGGACGGTAATCAGCGCCTTGAGCAGCGTGTTGCCGAGGATGAGGCTGTTGAGGTTGAACGCCAGAACCGGCTTCGGTGGCTCGTTGGAGCGGGGATTGACCGGCATCGCCCGAAGATTGTGGTGCGCAGCCTCGACCGCGCTGAACAGCCCGGACCACAGGGTCAGCAGGGCCAGGAGCGTAAGCATCGTACCGACCGGCAGATTGTCCATGATCAGCGCTCGTCAGATATGCAGGATGTATTCACGAACGAGCTTGCTGCCGAAGTAGGCGAGCATCAACAGCAGAAATCCGCCCAGTGTCCAGCGAATCGCTTTGTGGCCCCGCCAGCCCAGATGATGGCGGCCCCACAGCAGCACACTGAAGACGATCCACGCGAGAATCGACAGCAGGGTTTTATGCACCAGATGCTGGGCAAACAGGTTTTCGACGAACAACCAGCCGGAAATCAGCGACATCGACAGCAACACCCAGCCGGCCCAGAGGAAACCGAAGAGCAGGCTTTCCATGGTTTGCAGCGGCGGGAAGCTTTTGATCAGGCCAAGGGGATGCTTGTTTTTCAGTTGATGATCCTGCAACAACAGAAGCAGGGACTGGAACACCGCGATGGTAAACATCCCATAGGCGAGGATCGACAGCAGGATATGGCTGATAATGCCGTGTTCTTCAATGATCGGTTGCAGCGTGCCAGAAGGCGCGAACTGCGCCATCAGGGTCGTCAGCAGCCCCAGCGGGAAGAGGAGAATCAGGAGGATTTCCACCGGCAGACGAATGCACGCGAGCATGGTCACGATGATGACTGAAACAGCGATCAGGCTGGCGGCACTGAAAAAGTCCAGACCCAGGCCGATAGGGCGCACCAGTTGGCCGAAAAGCGCACTGGCCTGGCAGGCGACGGCAAGGGTGCCGATCAGGCACAGCAGCCATTTGTCGGCCTTCTGGCCCTGGCGCAGGCGCATACCCTGGTAGACGGTCGCAGCGGCGTAGAAGACGGCGGCGGCGAGGCTGAAGAGCAAACTCGGTGACAAGGGGAACATAGATCCTGTTGGGCATGCCCGAAAGCCGGTGAGTTTGGCATAAAACGCGCATTTCACGAAAGACTACAGAAGCAGACGCCGTGGTGTCCGTGCGCCGGAGTCTTCGCTATAATCCGCGACCTGCTCAAGCCACAGGCTTGCCGATCGCTGTTTCAGCCGCTTTTATAGCCTCACTATTATCAATAGCGATGCTGTAAAGAGCAGGCGTCGCGAATTCGGCAGCCGACTGAACGGCCGCTACGGGCCGGGCCGCATCAATCGGGGTTCATCACGAACCCAAAGGATCACGCATGTTTGAAAATCTGACAGATCGTCTCTCGCAGACGCTGCGCCAGGTCACTGGTAAAGCCAAGCTGACCGAGGACAACATCAAGGACACACTGCGTGAAGTGCGTATGGCGCTGCTTGAAGCCGACGTCGCCTTGCCGGTTGTCAAAGACTTCGTCAATCGCATCAAGGAACGCGCCGTCGGCACCGAGGTGTCGCGCAGCCTGACGCCGGGTCAGGCGTTCGTGAAGATCGTCCAGGCCGAGCTGGAAGAGATGATGGGGGCGGCCAACGAAGAGCTGACCCTCAACGTCACGCCGCCGGCGGTCATTCTGATGGCCGGTCTGCAAGGTGCGGGCAAGACCACCACTGCCGGCAAGCTCGCCCGATTCCTGAAAGAACGCAAAAAGAAAACCGTGATGCTGGTCTCGGCGGACGTCTATCGTCCGGCCGCGATCAAGCAGCTGGAAACCCTGGCCAACGACATCGGCGTGACGTTCTTCCCGTCCGACATCAGCCAGAAGCCGGTCGACATCGCCGAAGCGGCTATTAAAGAAGCCAAGCTCAAGTTCATCGACGTCGTGATCCTCGACACCGCCGGTCGTTTGCACATCGACGCCGAGATGATGGGCGAGATTCAGGCGCTGCATGCGGCGGTCAAGCCGGCCGAGACGCTGTTCGTCGTTGACGCCATGACCGGCCAGGATGCCGCCAACACGGCCAAGGCGTTCGGTGATGCGCTGCCGCTGACCGGTGTGATCCTGACCAAGGTCGATGGTGACGCCCGTGGCGGTGCTGCGCTGTCGGTGCGCGCCATTACTGGCAAGCCGATCAAGTTCATCGGTATGGGCGAGAAGAGCGAGGCGCTGGAGCCGTTCCACCCGGACCGTATCGCATCGCGCATTCTCGGCATGGGCGACGTGCTCAGCCTGATCGAGCAGGCTGAACAGACCCTCGACAAGGACAAGGCCGACAAACTGGCCAAGAAGCTGAAGAAGGGCAAAGGCTTCGACCTCGAAGACTTCCGGGATCAGCTGCAGCAAATGAAGAACATGGGCGGCCTGGGTGGGCTCATGGACAAACTGCCAAGCATCGGCGGCGTCAACCTGTCGCAGATGGGTAACGCGCAAGGCGCCGCCGAAAAGCAGTTCAAGCAGATGGAAGCCATCATTAACTCGATGACCCCGGCCGAGCGTCGCGACCCTGAACTGATCAGCGGTTCACGCAAGCGCCGCATCGCCATGGGTTCCGGCACCCAGGTGCAGGACATCGGTCGTCTGATCAAGCAACATAAACAGATGCAGAAGATGATGAAGAAGTTTTCGACCAAGGGCGGCATGGCCAAAATGATGCGCGGCATGGGCGGAATGTTGCCCGGCGGCGGTATGCCCAAAATGTAAATCGCAACGCGCGGGCGCTATTCCCGCGCGTTCTTCATTGGGGCAACCGTCCCGGTGGCCTGCTCAGGCAGGCACTCAACGCCGTCATCGCTGACGGCTCCATGGCAGATCTAGGTGGCCCGACGGCGTACGCCGGAAAAAGTCATTTGCAAAAATCCGGATATTCCTTAGAATATGCGGCCTTTCGGGCACCCATGCCCGCTGTGCATCTTAGATTTGCAGCACCGACTACAGGAAAATTGTTCAATGCTAACAATCCGTCTTGCCCTTGGCGGCTCTAAAAAGCGCCCGTTCTACCACCTGACTGTCACTGACAGCCGCAACCCACGTGACGGTTCCCACAAGGAACAAATCGGTTTCTTCAACCCGGTTGCCCGTGGTCAGGAAATCCGTTTGTCCGTGAACCAAGAGCGTCTGGCCTACTGGCTGAGCGTTGGTGCACAACCTTCTGAGCGTGTTGCTTCGCTGTTGAAGGAATCTGCCAAGGCTGCGGCCTGAGCAATATGAACGCGACGCCAGCTTCCGCCGACGATCTGATCGTCATCGGCAAGATTTATTCGGTACACGGCGTTCGCGGCGAAGTGAAGGTGTATTCCTTTACTGATCCAACCGAAAACCTGTTGCAGTACAAAACCTGGACGCTCAAGCGCGAAGGCAATGTGAAACAGGTCGAGCTGGTCAGTGGACGCGGGAACGACAAGTTCCTGGTCGCCAAGCTCAAGGGTCTTGATGATCGTGAAGAAGCTCGTCTTCTGGCCGGTTATGAGATCTGCGTGCCACGCAACCTGTTCCCTGAATTGACCGACGGCGAGTACTACTGGTACCAGCTTGAAGGTCTGAAGGTCATTGACGGTCTTGGGCAACTGCTCGGGAAGGTCGATCATCTTCTGGAAACCGGCGCCAATGATGTAATGGTGGTCAAACCCTGCGCAGGCAGTCTGGACGATCGCGAACGCCTTTTGCCCTATACGGAGCAATGCGTGTTGGCAGTTGATCTGGTTGCAGGCGAGATGAAGGTGGAATGGGACGCGGATTTCTAAGCAATGGCCAGCCTGCGCATAGAAGTCATCACGCTGTTTCCCGAGATGTTTTCCGCCATCAGCGAATACGGCATTACCAGCCGTGCGGTGAAACAGGAGCTTTTGCAGCTCACCTGTTGGAATCCGCGGGACTACACCACTGATCGACATCACACTGTGGACGATCGCCCGTTTGGCGGTGGCCCTGGCATGGTGATGAAGATCAAGCCCCTCGAAGATGCTCTGGCTCAGGCCAGGCAGGCGGCGGGGGATGCGGCGAAGGTGATTTACCTGTCGCCACAAGGCCGCAAGCTGGATCAGTCTGCGGTACGCGAACTGGCGCAGGAAGAAGCACTTATCCTGATTGCCGGTCGTTATGAAGGCGTCGACGAGCGTTTCATTGAAGCTCATGTCGATGAAGAGTGGTCGATTGGCGACTATGTGTTATCTGGCGGTGAGCTGCCGGCCATGGTCCTGATAGATGCGGTTACGCGACTGCTGCCTGGAGCTTTAGGGCATGTAGATTCCGCGGAGGAAGATTCCTTCACGGATGGTCTGCTGGATTGCCCGCATTACACCCGACCGGAGGTGTATGCGGATCAGCGTGTTCCCGACGTATTGCTTAGTGGCAATCACGCACACATCCGGCGTTGGCGTTTACAGCAGTCCCTTGGGCGGACCTATGAACGACGAGCCGATCTTCTGGAAAGCCGCTCGCTTTCTGGAGAAGAGAAGAAGCTGCTGGCGGAATACCTCCGCGAGCGGGACGATAGTTAACGTATCGATGGTAAATCCAACCGGTTTACCTTAGGAGCACAGCATGACTAACAAAATCATCCTTGCACTCGAAGCAGAGCAGATGACCAAAGAGATCCCTCCCTTTGCCCCGGGCGACACCATTGTCGTTCAGGTGAAAGTGAAGGAAGGCGACCGCGCTCGTCTGCAGGCGTTCGAAGGCGTTGTTATCGCCAAGCGTAACCGTGGTGTGAACAGTGCTTTCACTGTTCGTAAAATCTCCAACGGTGTCGGTGTTGAACGTACTTTCCAGACCTACAGCCCGCAAATCGACAGCATGGCTGTGAAACGTCGCGGCGACGTTCGCAAGGCCAAGCTGTACTACCTGCGTGACCTGTCCGGTAAAGCAGCTCGCATCAAGGAAAAACTGGTTTAATCCCAGTCTTCCCATGCGAATGAAAAAGCAGCCTACGGGCTGCTTTTTTGCTTTCTGGCATTTGGTTTTTGTGCCGTCGTCGCAGGTGTGAAAAACTGCCCGCTGCATTTCACCACTCAAGTCAGAACCCATGCCTGCCATTGACCATCCCATGATCGACCGCTTCCTCGACGCCCTCTGGCTGGAGAAAGGGCTGTCGGACAACACCCGCGATGCCTACCGCAGCGACCTCGCGCTGTTCAACGGCTGGTTGCAGGAAAAGGGCGTGGACCTGATGAGTGTCAGTCGGGAAGCGATTCTCGACCACTTGGGGTGGCGGGTCGACAACGGCTACAAACCTCGCTCGACGGCGCGACTGCTTTCCGGCGTGCGCGGCTTCTATCGCTACCTCCTTAGGGAGAAGCTGATCGCGGTCGACCCGACGTTGCAGGTCGACATGCCGCAGTTGGGTAAGCCACTTCCCAAATCCTTGTCTGAAGCTGACGTCGAAGCGTTGCTGGCCGCGCCGGACCTGAGCGACGCCATCGGTCAGCGCGACCGGGCCATGCTGGAAGTGCTCTATGCCTGCGGACTGCGGGTGACCGAATTGATCAGCCTGACGCTGG
Organism: Pseudomonas sp. GL_135; assembly: GCF_057834665.1. Classification (NCBI taxonomy): domain Bacteria; kingdom Pseudomonadati; phylum Pseudomonadota; class Gammaproteobacteria; order Pseudomonadales; family Pseudomonadaceae; genus Pseudomonas; species Pseudomonas sp. GL_135. The sequence continues at coordinate 4,441,442 of NZ_CM174408.1, read as the reverse complement.
AGCAGGTCAATTTGCGCCAGGGTGTGCTGCGCATCATGGGCAAGGGCAGCAAGGAGCGACTGGTGCCGATGGGCGAGGAAGCGATTGTCTGGGTCGAGCGCTACATGCGCGACGCTCGCCACGAATTGCTCAATGGTCGGCCCAGCGATGTGCTGTTTCCCAGCCAGCGCGGTGAACAGATGACCCGCCAGACCTTCTGGCACCGCATCAAGCATCAGGCCAAAGTCGCCGGCATCGGCAAATCCCTGTCCCCTCACACCCTGCGTCACGCCTTCGCCACCCACCTGCTTAACCACGGCGCCGACCTGCGCGTCGTGCAGATGCTCCTCGGCCACAGCGACCTGTCGACCACGCAAATCTACACCCACGTCGCCCGCGCGCGGTTGCAGGAGATGCACGCGAAGCACCACCCGAGGGGGTAGCGGCCTTCATGAATTTACGACCTGTCTTACATCAGCGAGCGTCGGCCTTGCGAGCCTTATGTGATAGGCTTTGCCGGTTTCGCAGATCAAGGCCCTGAAAACCTCCCGGTGCTTTTTTGCCACCCGTTTTCAGCCCGGCCCGTCTGCTCACCGCTCGAGGAGTTTTCATGCGCGTCACTCGTTTTCTCGGTGCTGCCGTTGTAGCGCTGGCCAGCTCTTTCAGCCTTTTTGCCCACGCCGACGAGGCGTCCGACAAAGCCATTCGCAAGACCCTGGAATCGCTCAATCTGGAAATTCCCGTCGAGAGCATTTCCAGCAGTCCTCTGAACGGCCTCTACGAAGTCAATCTCAAAGGTGGTCGCGTGCTGTATGCCAGCGGCGACGGCCAGTTCGTCATGCAGGGCAACCTGTACCAGATGCAGGCCGGAAAGCCGGTCAATCTGACCGAGAAGGTCGAGCGTCAGGCGATTTCCAAGACCATCAATGGCATTCCTGCCGCCGAGATGGTCGTCTACCCCGCCGTGGGCGAGACCAAGTCGCACATCACGGTGTTCACCGACACCACCTGCCCGTACTGCCACAAACTTCACGCCGAGGTGCCGGAGCTGAACAAGCGCGGCATTGAAGTGCGTTATGTGGCGTTCCCGCGCCAGGGCCTGGGTTCGCCGGGCGACGAGCAACTCCAGGCAGTCTGGTGCTCCAAGGACCGCCGCGGTGCTATGGACCGCATGGTCGACGGCAAGAATATTCAAGCGCCCAAGTGCGACAACCCGGTCACAAAGCAATTTGAAATCGGCCAGTCCATCGGCGTGAACGGCACACCGGCCATCGTGTTGGCCGACGGTCAGCTGATTCCGGGCTATCAGCCAGCGCCGCAAGTGGCCAAACTGGCGCTGAGTGCCAAGTAATTTCGTTTATCGCAGCCTCCTGCGGTCAACACTGAAGCGGCCTGTCAGCAGCGCTTCATCAATAGCGAGCCGTGCTGAATGCGGCTGATTCCACGGCCGGCCTTGCGTCGGCCGTTTTATGGGGAGTTCATAGTGAAACCGGTCAAAGTAGGCATCTGTGGGCTGGGTACTGTCGGTGGCGGTACCTTCAATGTGCTAAAGCGTAACGCCGAGGAAATTGCCCGCCGTGCCGGGCGTGGAATCGAAGTGGCGCAAATTGCCATGCGTACACCAAACCCCAATTGCCAGATTACCGGTACCCCGACCACGACCGACGTATTCGACGTGGCGAGCAACCCTGAAATCGACATCGTCATCGAGCTGATCGGTGGCTATACCATCGCCCGCGAACTGGTGCTCAAGGCCATCGAAAACGGCAAGCACGTGGTCACCGCCAACAAGGCGCTGATCGCCGTGCACGGCAACGAGATTTTCGCCAAGGCCCGGGAGAAGGGCGTCATCGTGGCCTTCGAAGCGGCTGTGGCAGGCGGTATTCCGGTGATCAAGGCCATTCGTGAAGGCCTGTCTGCCAACCGCATCAACTGGGTCGCCGGCATCATCAACGGCACCGGCAACTTCATCCTCACCGAGATGCGCGAAAAGGGTCGCACCTTCCCGGACGTCCTCGCTGAAGCGCAGGCGCTGGGCTATGCAGAAGCCGATCCGACCTTCGACGTCGAAGGCATCGACGCGGCGCATAAGCTGACGATTCTGGCGTCCATCGCCTTTGGCATTCCGCTGCAGTTCGACAAGGCCTACACCGAAGGCATCACCAAGCTGACCACCGCCGACGTCAATTACGCCGAAGCGCTGGGCTACCGGATCAAACACCTGGGCGTCGCCCGCAGCACGCCGAGCGGCATCGAGCTGCGCGTGCACCCGACCCTGATCCCGGCGGATCGCCTGATCGCCAACGTCAACGGTGTGATGAACGCCGTGATGGTCAACGGCGACGCGGCCGGCTCGACATTGTTCTACGGCGCAGGTGCCGGCATGGAGCCCACCGCTTCGTCAGTCGTGGCCGATCTGGTCGACGTGGTCCGTGCCCTGACAACCGACCCTGAAAATCGCGTCCCGCATCTGGCCTTTCAGCCCGATTCGCTGTCGGCCCACCCGATCCTGCCGATCGACGCGTGCGAAAGCGCCTACTACCTGCGCATTCAGGCCAAGGATCATCCCGGCGTGCTGGCGCAGGTGGCGAGTATCCTGTCCGAGCGCGGCATCAACATCGAATCGATCATGCAGAAAGAAGTGGAAGAACATGACGGCCTGGTGCCGATGATTCTGCTGACCCACCGCGTGGTCGAGAAACGCATGAACGATGCGATCGAAGCGCTGGAAGCGCTCGAAGACGTAGCCGGCCCGGTTGTGCGCATCCGCGTCGAGCATCTGAACTGAAAGCAGCGATAAGTCCAAAGCGGCAAGCTGCAAGTGAGAGCAAAATCATATCGCGGTGAGCTTCGTGCTCCGGGCGGCAGGGGGAAGGCAAATCGTCTTGACCTGCAGCCCGCCACTTGAAGCTTGCCGCCCAAACCGAAGGTTTGAACAATGCGCTATATCAGTACCCGCGGCCAGGCACCGGCCCTGAATTTCGAAGACGTGCTGCTGACCGGTCTGGCGAGCGATGGCGGCCTGTACGTACCGGAAAACCTGCCTCGCTTCACTCAGGAAGAAATTGCGTCCTGGGCCGGCCTGCCTTATCACGAGCTGGCTTTTCGCGTGATGCGTCCGTTCGTGACGGGCAGCATCCCCGACGCGGATTTCAAAAAGATTCTCGAAGAAACCTACGGCGTTTTCTCCCACGCTGCGGTGGCGCCGCTGCGCCAGCTGAACGGCAACGAGTGGGTGCTGGAGCTGTTTCACGGCCCGACCCTGGCGTTCAAGGATTTCGCCCTGCAACTGCTGGGTCGTCTGCTGGATTACGTGCTGGAGAAGCGCGGCGAACGTGTGGTCATCATCGGCGCCACTTCGGGTGACACCGGCTCGGCTGCAATCGAAGGCTGCCGTCGTTGCGACAACGTCGATATCTTCATCTTGCACCCGAACAACCGCGTGTCCGATGTACAGCGCCGCCAGATGACCACCATCTTCGGCGAGAACATCCATAACATCGCAATCGAAGGCAACTTCGACGACTGCCAGGAAATGGTCAAGAATAGCTTCGCCGACCAGAGCTTTCTGAAAGGCACACGTCTGGTGGCGGTGAACTCGATCAACTGGGCGCGGATCATGGCCCAGATCGTCTACTACTTCCACGCGGCCCTGCAACTGGGTGGTCCGGCGCGTTCGGTGGCGTTCTCTGTGCCGACCGGCAACTTCGGCGACATCTTCGCCGGTTACCTGGCCCGCAACATGGGCTTGCCAATCAGCCAGCTGGTGGTTGCCACCAACCGCAACGACATCCTGCACCGCTTCATGAGCGGCAATCAGTATGTCAAGGAAACCCTGCACGCCACGCTGTCGCCGTCGATGGACATCATGGTGTCGTCCAACTTCGAGCGTCTGCTGTTCGACATGCACGGTCGCAACGGCGGCGCGATTGCCGAGCTCATGGCAAACTTCAGGCAGGGCGGCGGTTTCAGCGTTGAAGAGGAACGCTGGACCGAAACCCGCAAGCTGTTTGATTCCCTGGCGGTCAGTGACGAAGACACCTGCAAAACCATCGCTGAGGTGTTCGCCAGCACCGGCGAGTTGCTGGATCCGCACACCGCGATCGGCGTAAAGGCCGCGCGGGACTGCCGCCGCAGCCTGGACACGCCGATGGTGATTCTGGGCACAGCGCATCCGGTCAAGTTTCCGGACGCCGTGCTGAAAGCCGGTGTAGGAAAAGCACTCGAGCTGCCTGCACATTTGTCTGATTTGTTTGAGCGAGACGAACGCTGCACTGTCCTGCCAAATGACCTCAAGGCCGTACAGGCCTTTGTCAGCCAGCACGGTAATCGTGGCAAACCTCTCTGACGGTATCGTCGTGTAACAACTAAGGCCCGCCTCGCAGCGGGCCTTGTTTTTTCTGCGTGCCACACTTCCGAAGAATTTTAATTCTCGGATAAGCCTGTGGTTGTTAAACATTTTTACTCAACGGTATTCAACGGCCGTCACCTTGATTTCGGACCGGCGCTATGGGCGGTGCTCCTGCTTGTGTGTCTCTACAGCCGCGTCGGCCATACCTCTGAAAACCTGCCTTTCACGTTGGGCGCGCCATTCCTTGCGCAACAGCCTCTGGCGCTTGATGACGCGGACCGCCAATGGCTGGACGCACGAAAAGTGCTTCGGGTCGGTATTTCCGTCGCCGATCACGAGCCCGTCGACATCACCGCCGACCGCAATCGGTACCAGGGCATCAGTGCGGATTACCTCAGCGTGGTCACTGCCCGGTTGGGGATTCCCACCCATGTGCAAGGGTTTGCCAAGCGTGCACACGCGGTGGACGCGTTGCTGGCCGGAGAAATCGACATACTGACCAGCGCCAGCGGGTTTGAGCGAAACACAGCCGGGCTGGCGTTCACGCCTGAATACGTGCCGGACCGTGCGGTGGTGGTCGGCCGCGGCAACGACATTGGCCTCAAGCCTTCGCTCGAAAACAAGCGCGTGCTATTGCTGGATGGCTATGCCGATGCTGCAGTGGTGCAGCGAACCTACCCCAAAAGCGAGATCGTGCTTGCCCCCACGCTCTACAGCGCCATGGAAGCACTGGCTCACGAGGATGCCGACGCACTGATCGCGAATGAGCTGATGGTCCAGTCCTACAGCCTGTTGCGGCCCTATCTTGGGTTACAGATCAAGTTCGACAGTCTGTTGCCGCCCGTGGGATTTTCCTTCGCATTTCGTGAACAGGAGTCAAAGCTGCTGAAGCTTTTTGGCCTTGCCCTGGCGGACATGGATGAATCATTGAACCGTGAAATCCACGGACGATGGACCGTCGGCCTCGGCGCAGATCCGGGTCATCGGCAAGTCAGTTTCAGTGCCGGCGAACAGCTATGGATTCGCAAGCATCCGCGGGTCATCGTGGCGTCGACCCAGCACCCTCCGTACGTCTACAAAGACGCTCGAGGGCGATGGGTGGGGTTGAACGTCGATCTGCTGTCGCGCATTTCGCGTCTGACCGGACTGCAGTTCGTGTACGAGGACGCGGCTTCCACCCATGCGCTGCTGGAGACATTGGCAGACGGCGGTGCACACATGAACACCACGCTGGCCGAAAACCCGGCGCGCAAGAAGCTGCTGGATTTCACCTATGCCTTCGGCGGCAATAGCTGGGTATTTCTGTTGCGCGCCGACAGCGACGCGTCCCTGCAATTGTCGGACATGGCCGGCAAGGTGCTGGCACTTCCTGCGCGGCATGCGTTGCTGGAGTTCATCCAGAAGCGCTATCCCGACATCCGCTTGCGGCTTGTGCCCACTTATGCTGAGGCGCGACAGTTGGTCGAGAAGGGCGAGGCGGACGCAACGCTCCAGAACGAGGCGGGTGCATGGATCTCTCCTGGCGAACTGAAAGTGGGGCGCAGCGTCGAAGGCCTGTGGTCGCCGGACAGATTTTCCGTGGTCAAGACCCATCCCGAATTGCTCAGCATTCTGAACAAGGCGCTGGAAGAATTTCCTGTGGCTGAAATGCGTGCGATCCGCCTCAAATGGCTTGGCGCGGGCGCCGTTCCACCCTCGGTCTGGAATCGTATACCGGCGTGGATTTACTGGGTCATGAGCGTTTCGCTGCTGCTGGGCATTGTGTCCCTGGCCTGGAGCAGCCGTTTGAAGTTTCAGATTCACCAACGTCAGCGCGCGGAAGAACAGCTGGGTGATCAGTTGGCCTTCAAACGCACGCTGCTCAACAGCGTCCCGAACCCGATTTACGTACGTGATCTTCAGGGCCGACTGATTGCCTGCAATCGCAGTTATGAGGAGAGCTTCGGCATCGGTTACGAGCAGCTGCAGGGGCGCCGCCTGATCGACGTCGATCTCGTTCCTGGCGACCTCGCCGAGCAAATGCACGCTGATTACATGAAGCTGCTGGACACGCAGCAGCCCGCATTTACCGAGCGCACCCTTACGCTTGCCGGGCGACAGATCCATGCCTGGCAATGGGCGGTGCCCTACCACCGCGGCGACGGTCAGTTGCATGGTTTGCTCGGCGGCTGGATCGACATCAGCGAGCGCAAGCGCCTTGAGTCTGAGTTGCGTGACGCGCGCACGGCAGCGGAGGAGGCGGCAGGGCAGCTGCGCGCGCTGCTCGACGGCACAGGGCAGGCAAAGGCTCCGGATGAGTGAATTCTGCCTGTCACAATCGGCAGGCATGCTCGGGGATCAGACTGCCGCAATCAGGTGCGCTTGAGTCCGCGCATTCCGGCTCTCGAACTTTTCACTGCTGCCAATGGTCATTGGTTAGCACCTTTGCATTCAAACTGTTGAGTGGTGATCCGGATGGAAAATATCAGCTTGCTACTGAGCGAAGCGCTGTCCCCTTATCAGGTAAATATTGGCCCTGCCGGTATCCTGGGCGAGCGCCTGGTGACGCTGAAAAATCCAGCGGGTGCGATGGTAATCGAACGTGTTTTCTCTGCATCGCAATTGGGCGACAAGCGTCAGCTGACGGACGTGGTAGATGGTCTGCACCGTGACTTGATGGTGGCAGAAGGGCGCATCGAGCCCTGCGTTATCGCCGCCCTGCGCAACGTTTCGCAGTCCGCCGCTTATGCTGCAGCTCGACCTTTTGTCTGAGCTGCGGGGAACCTTCTCAATTCAGTAGGCTCCTATCAGTTACGGTAGGCGCAGGCATTGTGCTCCGGTGTTCATGCTGCCTGCCGTGCGGGTCCAAGATGGACCGCGGTTGACCCCGAGCAGTCTCCCCGCTGCTCGGGGTTTCTTTTGTCTGAAATTCGGCTTTTCGCGCCAGACAGTGGTTTACGCCACGTCAATTCGACGGCGCCTCGAAGAACGTCTGGGCGTCGCGAAGATACTCCTCCTTCTTGACCATCCACTCCGCATAAAACCCGATCAGTCGCGTCACTCGCAGCACGCGCATTTCCCGGTTGATGATGTCCATCGCCGCGCGTCCCTTTTCTGTTTTTGAACAGGCAATGTGAGCGAACTGGTATTTGGGCACGCCCTTGACCGGCAGAAACTCCAGGTCGTCCAGGGGGATGCCTTGTTGCTGGGCGTGAAAGCGCGCCTCCGGCCAGTAACTGATGATTGCCTGAAAGCGATCCAGTCGTTCCATCTCCAGCATGCTGCCGACCGCCGCGTTGCCGTAGTGCAGGATCAGTCGATCGGGGTGAGGGGTCTCGCGCAGCACTTTGTCGATGACCGGGCCGTAACTGCGTTCACCGACGATGCCGACATCGACGCTGTCGCTGGCCAGCAAGGCGGCAAGGTCCAGACGCCCGTCGGCATCCATGAACGTCGCGAAGAATGCGTGACGCTGCCGTTCGATGGTCACGCCATTACTGGGCGTGGCGTAGGCAGGGATGGAAAACAGAATGGTTTTATCCCGCTCCGGCGTCCATAGCAGGGTGGGGTCGCAGGCGAACACATCGGGATCATTGAGCATCTGCGTTCCGCGCGCACGGTTGACGTGCATGACCTGATGATCGTATTCCGGCATCCGGGCAGTCAGCTCGGGCATCAACTTGTCGATGGCCCCCTGGCCCGCCAGTGGCCCGGAAAATATGGTGAGGGGCGGGAAATCGCGGAGCAGCCAGATCAGCGTTTCACGCGCCGACGCGGTAGCGGGCAGGCAGGCGAGCAGCGCGACGATCAGCAAGGCGCGCATTCGGGAACCGGTGTCATGCATGGATGCGTTGACCCTCATCGACAGCGTCTCGCAGCAAGGAATCGGTGATGTGCTTCATTTATTTAACACATGTCGTGCGGGCTTGAGTAACCCCTCGCGAACGTTGTGCCCCATCTCCCATTTCGAGGGGCGACCCGCATCGCTCATCGAGTTCGGTCGTTCAACGGGGCTGCATCGGGTAGACTTGCCGCCTTTCCCGTCTCTCTAGAAGCCCGTTCATGGCCCAGCCGTCCACGACCTACAAGTTCGAACTCAATCTCACCGACCTTGATCGCGGTGTCTATGAAACCGTCAAGCAGACCATCGCCCGTCATCCTTCGGAGACCGAGGAGCGCATGACCGTGCGCCTGCTGGCTTACGCCTTCTGGTACAACGAGCACCTGTCGTTCGGCCGGGGTCTGTCCGACGTCGACGAACCTGCCTTGTGGGAAAAGAGTCTGGACGATCGCGTCCTGCACTGGATCGAAGTGGGCCAGCCTGATGCCGACCGCCTGACCTGGTGCTCGCGCCGTACCGAACGCACCAGCCTGCTGGCCTACGGCAGTCTGCGGGTGTGGGAAGGCAAGGTCATACCGGCGATCAAGACATTGAAGAACGTCAACATCGCGTCGGTCCCCCAGGAGGCGCTCGAAGTCCTGTCCAAAGACATGCCTCGGGTGATCAAGTGGGACGTGATGATCAGCGAAGGCACCATCTTCGTCACCGATGATCGCGGCCAGCACGAAGTGCAATTGCAGTGGCTGGCAGGCGAGCGGGGCTGATTCACGCCTGCACCGCGACGGCCTCGCAATGCTGTTGCCAAGGCATCGCGACGGCATCGCTAGCTCCTGCCAGTCCCAACGAGAATCCCAGCGGAACCTGAATGCGCATCGAACCACGCGAGTTACCTGACACCCTGCCTTATCTTGGCGATCTGCCGCCCTTGCTCACCCGGTTGTACGCAGCACGCGGTGTGGCCTCGGAGGCTGAGCTCGACAAGGGCCTCGCCCGGCTGATCCCGTATCAACAGCTCAAGGGTATCGACGCCGCTGTCGATCTGCTGGTGACTGCCTTGCAGCAGCGTCAGCGCATCCTCATCGTCGGAGACTTCGATGCCGACGGCGCGACGGCCAGCACGGTCGGCGTGTTGGGCCTGCGCCTGCTGGGTGCGGCGCATGTGGACTACCTGGTGCCGAACCGTTTCGAGTTCGGTTACGGCCTGACACCGGAAATCGTTCAGGTCGCGCTTGAGCGCCAGCCCGAGCTGTTGATGACCGTGGACAACGGCATTTCCAGCGTCGAAGGTGTGGCGGCAGCGAAAGCAGCGGGCTTGCAGGTATTGGTCACCGACCATCATTTGCCTGGTCACGAATTGCCGGCGGCCGACGCCATCGTCAACCCGAACCAGCCCGGCTGCACGTTCCCGAGCAAGTCGCTGGCCGGTGTCGGCGTGATCTTCTATGTGTTGATGGCCTTGCGCGCGCGACTGCGAGACATCGGCTGGTTCGAAGGCCGTGCTCAACCCAATCTGGGCGAGTTGCTGGATCTGGTGGCGTTGGGCAGCGTTGCCGACGTGGTGCCGCTGGACGCCAACAATCGGATTCTGGTGCACCAGGGGTTGATGCGCATCCGCGCCGGGCGTGCGCGTCCGGGGTTGCGCGCCATTCTCGAAGTGGCCCGTCGCGAGGCGTCGCGGATCACCTCCACCGACCTGGGCTTCATCATCGGCCCGCGCCTGAACGCCGCCGGGCGTCTGGATGACATGAGCCTGGGCATCGAATGCCTGCTGTGTGATAACGAGACCGAGGCGCGGGAAATGGCCGTGCGTCTGGACGAACTCAACCAGGACCGCAAATCCATCGAGCAGGGCATGCAGCGAGAAGCGCTGGCCCAGCTCAAGGACCTGCCGCTGGAGTCGATGCCGTTCGGGCTATGTTTGTTCGAACCCGAGTGGCACCAGGGGGTGATTGGTATTTTGGCCTCGCGCATGAAAGAGCGTTATCACCGCCCGACTATTGCATTCGCCAGCGCCGGCGAGGGGGTGCTGAAAGGCTCCGCGCGTTCGGTACCTGGCTTTCACATCCGCGACGCACTCGATGCCGTGGCGGCGAGGCATCCCGAGCTGATCAGCAAGTTCGGCGGCCACGCGATGGCGGCCGGGCTGTCGCTGCCGGAGGGCAACTTCCCGGCATTTGCCGAGGCCTTCGACACCGAGGTTCGCCGCCAGCTCAAGGAGGAGGACCTGACCGGCCGGCTGTTGTCCGACGGCACCCTGGCGGTGGAAGAATTCCATCTGGAACTGGCCCGTGCCCTGCGCAACGCCGGCCCGTGGGGGCAGCACTTTCCCGAGCCGTTGTTCCATGGCGTGTTCCAGTTGGTTGAGCAGCGAGTGGTCGGCGAGCGCCATCTGAAGATGGTACTCAAGACCGGGTGCGGCAGCGTGAAGCTTGAAGGCATTGCCTTCAGCGTCGATCGCGAGGTATGGCCCAACCCGACCGTGCGCTGGGTCGAGCTGGCGTACAAGCTGGACCTGAACGAATTCCGTGGCAACGAAACCGTGCAACTGATGGTGGTTCACCTTTCACCACGCTGAGCCCCGATCAACGTGCGGTGTGCCTACTGACGCTTTCCCGGCTAAAGCCGGTCCCACGGGTGCAAGCGTTGTTTCAGTGGGACCGGCTTTAGCCGGGAAGAGGCCTGTTTGAGCACCCTCAATTTCGCAGTGCGACCCCGACGCCTTTTCCGGCTGAAGCCAGTCCTACAGGTGCACGCGACGTGTTAGCAGGACCGGCTTCAGCCGGTAAACGACTGAACCCTCACTTCTCTCGGGTTGTCGACTAGGCTCAAGGTTCGCAACCTATGGAACCTGCCACACGATCTGAGAGGTCCCTATGAGCCTGCTGCTTGAACCCTATACCCTTCGCCAACTGACACTGCGCAATCGCATTGTGGTTTCGCCGATGTGCCAGTACTCCTGCGCTGACGGCCTGGCCAATGACTGGCATCTGGTCCATCTGGGCAGCCGTGCGGTTGGCGGCGCCGGGCTGATCTTTACCGAAGCGGCGGCAGTTACACAGGACGGTCGTATTACCCCGGAAGACCTCGGCATCTGGAACGACGAGCAGATCGCACCGCTGCAACGCATTACTCGCTTCATCGAGGCGCAAGGCGCGGTGGCCGGCATTCAGCTGTCCCATGCCGGACGCAAGGCCAGCACATGGCGTCCGTGGGTGAGCCAGAGCGGCGCCATCCCTGCCGACCAGGGCGGCTGGGCGACCTGGGGTCCGTCGGACATCGCTTTCGATCCGAGTTACACCACGCCCACTGCGCTGGATGAAGCCCAGATTCAGGAGGTCATCAAAGCCTTTGCTGACGGTGCCAAACGTGCCTTGACCGCAGGTTTCAAAGTGGTCGAAATCCACGCTGCCCACGGTTACCTGCTGCATCAGTTCCTGTCGCCGCTGAGCAACCAGCGTCAGGATCAATACGGTGGCTCGTTCGAAAACCGCATTCGTCTGACCCTCGAAATCACCAAAGCCGTGCGTGAAGTCTGGCCCGCAGAGTTGCCGGTGTTCGTGCGTGTCTCGGCCACCGATTGGGTGGAGGGTGGTTGGAACGCAGATGAAACCGTCGAACTGGCCAAGCGCCTCAAAGAGTTGGACGTCGATCTGGTTGACGTGTCTTCCGGCGGTACTGCAGCCAAAGCCGAGATTCCGGTGGGCCCGGGCTATCAAACCGAGTTCGCCGCTCGCGTGCGCAGTGAATCCGGCATTGCCACCGGCACCGTGGGCATGATCACCGAACCCACCCAGGCCGACACCATTCTGCGGACGGGCCAGGCTGACCTGATTTTCCTCGCACGTGAGCTGCTGCGCGATCCGTACTGGCCGCTGCAGGCCGACGAAGCCCTCGGTGGACGCCAGGCCACATGGCCTGCGCAATACCAGCGTGCAACCCACCGCGACCAGCCGATTCATGAGTCGGATTTGCGGGATTGATCACACCGCTGAATAGCTGATCTGGACTGCTCCAGCATCTCTGGCTCTGTGATGCTGGTTCTATTGGAGAAGATCCATGTGGGAGTGACCGGGGTGGCGCTCCACCTTGCTCGCGAAGACGGTATTCCAGCCGCTGAAGATTTGGCGAATGTACCGACCTCTTCGCGAGCAAGGTGGAGCGCCACCCCGGTCACTCCCACATTTGTTCTGCGTCGGCCTTCGGAATGAAGATAGCCCTTCACTTGCCCCCGCTGCCCGCCACGCTTTCCCCGCCCCGAGTCAGGTAGTACGCGCCGAGGATCGGCAGCATGGTCACCATCATCACGAGCATCGCCACCACATTGGTCACCGGCACGTCCCGTGGGCGGCTGAGTTGGTTGAGCAACCAGAGGGGCAGGGTGCGCTCATGCCCGGCGGTGAAGGTGGTGACGATGATCTCGTCGAACGACAGGGCGAACGCCAGCATGCCACCGGCCAGGAGCGCCGAGCCCAGGTTGGGCATGATGATGTAGCGGAAGGTCTGCCAGCCGTCGGCGCCGAGGTCCATCGACGCTTCGATCAGGCTGTGGGACGTGCGGCGCAGGCGGGCGATGACGTTGTTGTAGACGATCACCACACAGAAGGTCGCGTGGCCGACGATGATGGTGAACATGCCCGGCTCGATCCCCAGGGTCTTGAATGCCGACAACAAGGCCAGCCCGGTGATGATGCCGGGCAGGGCGATGGGCAGAATCAGCATCAGCGAAATGCCGTCCTTGCCGAAGAAGTCACGCCTGTAGAGCGCCGCCGACGCCAGCGTGCCGAGCACCAGTGCGATCAGCGTGGCGCCACAGGCGATTTGCAGCGACAACTTGATCGACTCCAGCACGTCCGGCCGCGCGAAGGCCACGCTGATCCACTTCAGGGTGAAGCCTTTCGGCGGGAAGCTGAAGGCGGCGTCTTCGGTGTTGAAGGCGTAGAGGAAGATGATCAGGATCGGAAAGTGCAGAAACACCAGCCCTCCCCAGGCGGCGATCTTCAGGCCCCACGACGCTTTTTCAGAGTGCATCGAAAGCCCCCAGTCGTTTGACGATAGCGAGATAGACCACGATCAGCACGATGGGCACCAGCGTGAACGCCGCCGCCATGGGCATGTTGCCGATGGCGCCTTGCTGGGCGTAGACCATGCTGCCAATGAAATAGCCCGGCGGGCCGATCAGTTGCGGCACGATGAAATCCCCCAGCGTCAGCGAAAACGTGAAGATCGAGCCCGCCGCAATGCCCGGCACCGACAACGGCAGAATCACGTGCGTGAACGTCTGCCGGGGCGTGGCGCCCAGGTCGGCGGAGGCGTGCAGCAGTGAAGGCGGCAAGCGTTCGAGGGAGGCCTGAATCGGCAGGATCATGAACGGCAGCCAGATGTAGACGAACACCAGAAAGCGCCCCAAGTGCGAGGTCGATAACGTGCTGCCGCCGACGCCGGGCACGCTCAACAGCCACTGCAACACCGGCGCCAACCCCAGATGCTGAACAAACCATTGCGCGACGCCGCCCTTGGCCAGCAGCAGCGTCCACGCGTATGCCTTGACGATGTAACTGGCCCACATCGGCATCATCACCGCGATGTAGAAAAACGCTTTGGTTTTGCCGGTGGTGTAGCGCGCCATGTAGTACGCGATGGGGAAGGCGATGACCGCGCTGGCGATGGACACTGCGACCGCCATGGTCAGGGTGCGCCGGATGACGTCGAAGTTGGCCGGGTTGAACAGCGCGGCGACGTTCGCCAGGGTCAGGTCCGGCGTCACGGTCATGCTGAAGTCGTCGAAGGTGTAGAGGCCTTGCCACAACAGGCCCAGCAGCGAGCCGAGGTAAATCGCGCCAAACCAGAGCAGCGGCGGGATCAGCAGCAGCGACAGGTACAGATTCGGGCGTCGATACAGCAGGCCGGAAAAACGCCGGAGTGGCGATTGCTGTCGCGTCGGCGCGGAGCCAGTGAACGTCTGACCCATCTCAATGCGCCTCGTCCGGCGCGTCATGCAGCGCAATCATCGCTTCCCGCGCCCAGCGAACGGTAACGCGTTGCCCCGAGGGGTAGCGTGCGCCGGTGTCCAGCCACTGATCGTTGGCCTGGCTGACTGTGAGCGTCTGGCCGTTGTCCAGTTTGACCTCGTAGCGGGTGGCACTGCCCTGATATTGAACGTCGTGCAGCACGCCGCTGACCTGAACTTGGTGGCTCGCCCCAACGCCCTCGGCAAACCGAATGTGCTCCGGCCGAATCGAAAACGCGCCCGGGCTGCCGCTCAACGCCTGGGCCAGTTCGCCGCGCACAACGTTGGAGGTGCCCACGAATTCCGCCACAAAGGTCGTCGCTGGTTTCATGTACAGATTGCGCGGCGTATCAACTTGTTCGATGCGGCCCTTGTTGAACACCGCGACCCGATCCGACATCGACAGCGCTTCGGTCTGGTCGTGGGTGACGAAGATGAAGGTGATGCCCAACTGGCGCTGCAGTTTCTTCAGCTCGCTCTGCATCTGTTCGCGCAGCTTCAGGTCGAGGGCGCCGAGGGGTTCGTCGAGCAAGAGCACCCGCGGCCGATTGACCAACGCGCGCGCCAGGGCCACACGCTGGCGCTGGCCGCCGGACAGTTGCACGGGTTTGCGCGCACCGTAGCCATCGAGCGCGACCATGTTCAGGGCCTCGTCGGCCCGCTTGATTCGTTCGGCCTTGCCGACGCCTTTGACTTTCAGGCCGTAGGCGACGTTGTCCCGTACGTTCATGTGCGGGAACAAGGCGTAGTCCTGAAACACGGTGTTGACGTCACGCTGGTAGGGCGGCAAGCCGGCCGCTTCCTGGCCATGAATGCGGATCGAGCCGGCGCTGGGTTGCTCGAAGCCGGCGATCAGGCGCAGGCAGGTGGTCTTGCCGGAGCCCGAGGGGCCGAGCATGGAAAAGAACTCGCCGTCCTCGATATCGATGGACACCCGGTCCACGGCTTTCACCTCGCCGAACAACCGCGAGACCTGGGTGAACTGGACAGCGTGGGTCATGGTTTAACGTCCACCCATGATCGCAATGTAATCCTGAGTCCAGCGGCTGTACGGCACGTATTTGCCGCCCTCGGCCTGAGGTGTTTTCCAGAAGGCGATTTTTTCGAACAGGTCAAACCCGTTGGTTTCGCAGCCCTCGGCGCCCAGCAGTTCGTTGCCCTTGCACGCTTCAGGCACCACTGGCAGGGAGCCGAACCAGGCCGCCACGTCGCCCTGAACTTTCGGTTGCAGCGACCAGTTCATCCATTTGTAGGCGCAGTTGGGGTGTTTGGCCTCGGCGTGCAACATCGTCGTGTCGGCCCAGCCGGTGGCGCCTTCCTGGGGGATGGTCGAGGCGACGGGCTGCTTGTCGGCGACCAGCCCGTTGACCATGTAACCCCACGAACTGGACGCCGCCACGCCTTCGTTTTTCACGTCGCTCATCTGCACCGTCGCGTCATGCCAGTAGCGATGAACCAGCGGCTGCTGGGCGCGAAGCAGGTCGAGCACGGCTTTGTACTGGGTCTCGGTGAGCTGGTAAGGGTCGACAATGTTCAGCTCCGGCTTGGCGGTCTTCAGATACAGCGCCGCGTCGGCGATGTAGATCGGCCCGTCGTAGGCCTGGACCCGACCCTTGTTCGGTTTGCCGTCGGGCAAATCCTGCGGCTCGAACACCACGCTCCAGCTCACCGGCGGCGTCTTGAATACGTTGGTGTTGTACATCAGCACGTTCGGGCCCCACTGGTAGGGCGTGCCGTACGTTTTGTTCTCGACTGTGTACCAGGGCCCGTCTTTCAGGCGCGGGTCGAGGGTTTTCCAGTTCGGGATCAGCGTGGGGTCGACGGGCTGCACCCGCTTGCCGGCGATCAGGCGCAAGGACGCGTCTCCCGAGGCGGTGACCAGGTCATAGCCGCCCTTGGTCATCAGGCTGACCATCTCGTCGGAGGTCGCGGCGGTCTTGACGTTGACCTTGCAGCCAGTCTCCTGTTCGAAGCCGGTCACCCAGTCGTAGGCCTTGTCGCTTTCGCCGCGCTCGATATACCCCGGCCACGCCACGATATCCAGTTGTCCCTCGCCATCGCCCACCGCCGTGAGTGCTTCAGCGGCCTGCACCGCGCCACTGGTGAATAGGGCGCTGATCACGGCGCTCAGAATCGCGGTCTTGTGCACGGACATGGTGGGGTTGCCTCTTGGTGGTTGTTTGGGCAGAGATCGGTGGTGCAGAGCGTAGTGCCCAGTTCGATCCTCGACAAACTTTGATGCAGCAAATACCGAGCCCATTCCAGCAGGCTGAGGCGCTTCAGTGAAAACCCTTCGTCACTCGGCGCAGGACACCCGGCCGCCGCAACATTCAGAAGCAAACCGGCCCAACGGGCGCAGGTGCCTTCGTCTTAACCTGCGGGTCGAATCGTCTGTCCCTCCTTTAAAGGTGAAGTTATGAACACTCGCGGTTTACTCGATCAACTCTTGAAATCCGGCCAGGACCTGCTGCAAAACAAGGCCGGCGCTCACGACAAGAGCGGCAATAACGGGCAGGGCGGTCTAGGTGATCTGCTTGGAAAAGTCAGCGGCGGCAAGTTGGGCAGTGGCATGGGCGGGAATTTGGGCGGTGGGCTGGGCGGGCTGCTCTCCGGTGCCGGTGGCGGTGCATTGGCGGCAGGCGCGATGGGCTTGCTGATGGGCAACAAAGGCGCACGCAAAATGGGTGGCAAAGCGTTGACCTACGGCGGGCTCGCAGCCCTGGGCGTGCTGGCCTACAAGGCCTACGGCAACTGGCAGGCGAGTCAGGGTGTGGCGCAACCGGCTGAGCCGCAAACTGTGGACCGCGTGCCCCCGGCCCAGGTCGAACAACACAGCGAGGCCATCTTGCGGGCGCTGGTGGCAGCGGCCAAGTCGGACGGGCATGTCGACGAGCGTGAGCGCGAGCTCATCGAAGGCGAATTCACCCGCATCACCGGCGACAATGAACTGCAGCAATGGCTGCACGCTGAACTCAACAAACCGCTGGACCCTGCCGACGTGGCCCGCGCAGCGCGAACCCCGGAAATCGCCGCCGAGATGTACCTGGCCAGTGTGATGATGGTCGACGAAGAACACTTCATGGAGCGTGCTTATCTGGACGAACTCGCCAAGCAGCTGAAGCTCGATCCGGCGCTCAAAACCGAGCTTGAGCATCAGGTTCGTCAGGCGCAGCCGTAAGCGGCCAGTCTCTGCCGCATCGGTTACAAGAAACCGAGTACCTGCAAGTCCCCGGGTCAGCCCCAATAATCATTGGAGACTGACCCGCATTCTTCTCCCGCGCTCCAAAAGTCCCCACTCATTCATCCGCCTTCAACGCATTCGCACCATCAAGCAACGCCACATCAAGCCGATAGCGTGTAAGACACTTCCGATCTGGCTGTGCGATATGGCATTTTTCTTGTCGGAAACGGCCCGTTTATTGGGAAGTCACTAAGCTATACTCCCGCTCGTTTTGGACCGTTCGTCGGTCCGCTTCTTGAACCCGGTCATGCCGGCGTTGAACCCCTGAGGGCTGACTGTGAAGAACTGGACGTTGCGTCAACGGATTTTGGCGAGCTTCGCTGTCATCATCGCCATCATGCTGTTGATGGTGGTTGCGGCGTTCAATCGCCTGTTGGTCATCGAAAACAGCGGCGACGCGGTGAGGCTGGACGCGCTCCCCGGCGTTTTCTACAGCAGCACCGTGCGCGGCGCCTGGGTTGAAAGCTACGTAGCCACCCAGCATCTGCTGGTTGAAGGCGCGGGTCGAGACCTCACCAGCGCTGAAGAAGACCAGTACAAAGAATTCGAAGACCGCCTG
Organism: Pseudomonas sp. GL_135; assembly: GCF_057834665.1. Lineage (NCBI taxonomy): Bacteria > Pseudomonadati > Pseudomonadota > Gammaproteobacteria > Pseudomonadales > Pseudomonadaceae > Pseudomonas > Pseudomonas sp. GL_135. Next base: position 4,423,485 of record NZ_CM174408.1, on the reverse strand, counting down.
CAGGCGCAGATCGTCAATTACCAGAAAAGCATCTTCGACGAATCGGATCGCAACGACTTCGCCCAGTTTCTGCAATTGCGCGAACGCTACCAGCTGGTGCTCAACGGGGTGCTAGCGGCTTATCAGGGCGATAACTACGCGCTGGCCCAACGGATGTTCGCCGAGCAACTTACGCCCGCGTGGTTTGAGGGTCGCAAACAGCTCAACGCACTCGGCGCCAAGAACAAGGTGGTCGCCGACAAGGCGTCCGACGCCATCCAGGCCGCTGTTTCCAGCGCCAAAATCACCCTCGGTATCTCGCTGATCATCGCCTTGCTGGCGGCGGCTGCGTGCGGTCTGTTGCTGATGCGCGCGATTCTGGCGCCGATGAATCGCATCGTGCAGATCCTCGACACCATGCGCACTGGGGACCTGAGTACACGACTGGCCCTGGACCGCAACGATGAGTTCGGATCTGTGCAGACCGGTTTCAACGACATGGTCGCCGAACTCGCCGCGTTAGTGTCCCAGGCCCAGCGCTCGTCGATTCAGGTGACCACCTCGGTGACCGAGATCGCCGCCACCTCCAAGCAGCAACAGGCAACCGCCACCGAGACCGCTGCGACCACCACGGAAATCGGCGCCACATCGCGGGAAATTGCCGCGACGTCCCGGGATCTGGTGCGCACCATGACCGAAGTGACGTCGGCGGCGGATCAGGCTTCGGTCCTGGCGGGCTCCGGACAGCAAGGCTTGGCACGTATGGAAGAAACCATGCACTCGGTCATGGGCGCGGCCGATCTGGTCAACTCCAAGCTGTCGATCCTCAATGAGAAGGCCGGCAACATCAATCAGGTCGTGGTGACCATCGTCAAAGTCGCCGACCAGACCAACCTGCTGTCACTCAATGCCGCGATCGAAGCGGAAAAAGCCGGCGAATACGGCCGTGGTTTCGCCGTGGTCGCCACCGAAGTCCGCCGCCTGGCCGACCAGACCGCCGTTGCCACTTACGATATCGAGCAAATGGTTCGCGAGATCCAGTCGGCGGTGTCGGCGGGCGTCATGGGCATGGACAAGTTTTCCGAAGAAGTGCGTCGCGGCATGTACGAAGTGACCCAGGTCGGCGAGCAGCTTTCGCAGATCATCCATCAAGTGCAGGCCCTGGCGCCCCGTGTGTTGATGGTCAACGAAGGCATGCAGGCCCAGGCCACGGGCGCCGAACAGATCAACCAGGCGCTTGTGCAGCTGGGCGATGCCAGCAGTCAGACCGTGGAATCCCTGCGTCAGGCCAGCTTCGCCATTGATGAGCTGAGTCAGGTGGCGGTGGGGCTGCGTAGCGGCGTTTCGCGTTTCAAGGTCTGAGCCAGGCCCATGATCGAGCATTCAGCCAGGCGCAACGCTGCGGTGTCGCCGAAGAACAAGCTGTTTCTGCTATTTCGCATCGGTGCGGAACGCTATGCGCTGCAAGCGACGGAAGTCGCCGAAGTGCTGCCGCGGCTGGTGCTCAAGCCCATCGCACAGGCGCCGCACTGGGTCGCCGGTGTGTTTGCCCACCGTGGCGCCATCGTCCCGGTCATCGACCTCAGCGCGCTGACCTTCGGCCATCCTGCGCAACTGCGCACCAGCACGCGGCTGGTGCTGGTGCATTACCGCCTTGGCGGTGATCGTCCTGCGCGGGAACTGGGGTTGATCCTCGAGCAGGCGACCGACACGCTGCGCTGCTCGCCCCATGAATTCAAGGCCTACGGCCTGGACAACTCACAAGCCCCGTATCTGGGCCCGGTGCGCGAAGACGAACAAGGCCTGCTGCAATGGATACGCGTCGAGGACTTACTCAGCGACGCCGTGCGCGAGCTGTTGTTTCCCGAGCAGCCCATGAGTCTCGATGCCTTCGAGGCCGCGCCATGAGCAGCGACGCGCGTTTCTTCGCCTTTCTCAAAGACCGCATCGGGCTCGACGTCGCGTCGGTGGGCGAGGCGATCATCGAGCGCGCCGTGCGTCAGCGCTGCACGCTGTCCAAGGCGCGGGACCACGACGACTACTGGCACATGCTGCTGGGTTCGGCGGACGAACAACAGGCGCTGATCGAAGCGGTGATCGTCCCCGAAACGTGGTTTTTCCGTTATCCGGAATCCTTCGTCACCCTCGGCAAGCTGGCCAATGCCCGACTGGCACAGCTCAATGGCGTACGCCCGCTGCGCATTCTCAGTTTGCCGTGCTCCACCGGCGAGGAACCTTATTCCATCGCCATGGCGCTGTTCGACGCCGGTCTTCGAGGGCCGCAGTTCAGCGTCGAGGCAGTGGACATCAGCCCGCTTTCGATCCAGCGCGCACGCCAGGGCGTGTATGGCAAGAACTCCTTCCGCGGCGATCAACTGGGTTTTCGGGAACGTTTTTTCAGCGCGGTCGAGGAGGGCTATCGCCTGGAGGAGCGGGTGCGTGATCAGGTCCGCTTTCAATCAGGCAACCTGCTCGACCCTGCGATGGCGGTGGCGCAATCGGCGTACGACTTTGTGTTCTGCCGCAATCTGCTGATTTACTTCGACGTCGACACCCAGCGTCAGGGCTTCGAGGCGCTGAAACGTATGACCCGCGAAGACGGCGTGTTGTTTATCGGCCCTGCCGAGGGCAGCCTGCTCGGGCGCATGGGCATGGTGTCGATTGGCATCGCGCAGTCCTTCGCCTTTCGTCGGCGTGACGAGGCCATTGCCGAACCTCACAGTGTCGTGACTGCCCCAGCCATGCCGCCGTCGCGAAGCGATTCATCGTCTGCTCACCCGACATCGGCCCTGTCGCGCGGCGTCCATAAACCTCAGCCCTTTGCGCGAAGGTTATTGAGTGATCCTGCGCTGACCGAAGAACGCAGGGCTGCGCTCAGACCCGATATCAAAGCGGTGGCGGCGACGGGTTCTGGCAACGGCGAAGGTGCCGAGTTATTGCGCAGCATCGCCGCCCTCGCCAATGAAGGCCGCACGACGGAGGCAAAGGCTGCTGGCGAGCAGTACCTCAAGCGCTTCGAACCCGTTGCGCCGGTGTTCTACTGGCTGGGTCTGCTCAGCGAAGTGGCGGGGGAGACGAGCGCGGCACAAGGGTTTTATCGCAAGGCGTTGTATCTGCAACCACAGCATCCGGAAACCCTGGCGCAACTGGCCGCGCTGCTCGCCGCCCAAGGCGACAGCGCAGGGGCCCGGCGGCTGCAGGAGCGCGCGGCCAGGGGTGTCACCAAAGAAGGACGCAGCGGATGAGTCGCGTATACACAGAGCTGGTCAGCGACGACGCCGCGGCGATCGACGACTGCTGGAATCGCATCGGCATCCATGGCGACCGGTCGTGCCCGCTGCTTGCCGATCACATTCATTGCCGCAACTGCTCGGTGTATTCGGCCGCGGCAACGCGCTTGCTCGACCGTTACTCCCTGGCCCAGGAGCAGCGTGTGTCTGTGCACAGCGATGCGCTTGCCGCTGAGGTCCAGACCCGCTCGACGGTGGTGTTCCGTCTCGGCGAAGAGTGGCTCGGTCTGCCGACGCGGTGTCTGGTGGAAGTGTCGCCGGTGCAGGCCATTCATTCGCTTCCGCACCAGCGATCCCGTGCTCTGCTGGGCGTTGCCAATGTGCGCGGCGCCCTGGTGGCGTGCCTGTCGTTCGTCGAGTTGCTCGGGCTGGACCCGTCGGTTGCGCCGGTCGGTGATGCCCGAACATTGCCGCGCATGCTGATCGTTTCGGCAGACGGCGGCCCGGTGGTGGTGCCAGTGGATGAGGTCGACGGCATTCATGCCATCGAGGCGCGCCTGCTGGATACCGCCTCGGCGTCGGCGCAGAACAGCAACGCGCGCTTTACCCGAGGCGTCGTGCAATGGAAAAACCGCAGCTTGCGCCTGCTCGATGAAGACCAGCTGTTGTCGGCCGTGAACCGGAGCCTGACATGACGCCCGATCAAATGCGCGACGCGTCGCTGTTCGAACTCTTCACCCTGGAGGCTGAAGCTCAGACCCAGGTGTTAAGCGCCGGCCTGTTGGCCCTCGAGCGCAACCCGACCCAGGCCGATCACCTGGAGGCGTGCATGCGCGCGGCCCATTCGCTGAAAGGCGCGGCGCGGATTGTCGGGGTCAACGCCGGTGTCAGCGTTTCCCACGTCATGGAAGATTGCCTGGTCAGCGCTCAGGAAGGGCGATTGCACCTGCTGCCCGAGCACATCGACGCCTTGCTGATGGGCACCGATTTGCTGATGCGCATCGCCACGCCCGGCGCCAGCGTGCCCCAGGCGGATGTGGACGGTTACGTGGCGCTGATGAACAACATGGTCAGCGACGATCCGGCCATGAAAGCCATGCTGGTGCCCACCGCGCTGCCTTCGCTTGAGGACATCCTGCTCGCCAACGCGCAGTCGCTGGTCACCTCGCTTCAATCTGCGCAGGATTCGGCGGCCGAAGAGCTGGCAGCCTCCGTTGTCGAACCCGCGCCGGACCCCGCGCTCAAAGCGGATGGCCCTGGCGAGCGACGCGTTGCCGAAACCGGCGAGCGGGTCCTGCGCGTCACCGCCGAACGTTTGAACAATCTGCTGGACCTGTCGAGCAAGTCGCTGGTCGAGACCCAGCGCCTGAAGCCGTATCTGGCCGCAATGCAGCGGGTCAAACGCACGCAGACCGGCGCAACAAGGGCGCTGGACAGTCTTGAAGCCTTGCTCGGCGCCAACACCGATCCCGACGCTCAGAAGGCGCTGGACGAAGCGCGGCGTCTGCTTGGCGAAGCGCAGCATTTGCTGATTCAACAAACGGCCGACCTCGACGAGTTCGGCTGGCAGGCCTCGCAACGCGCACAATTGCTCTACGACACCGCGCTGGCCTGCCGCATGCGACCCTTTGCCGATGTGCTGGCGGGGCAGGCGCGCATGGTCCGTGATCTGGGCCGTTCGCTGGGCAAGCAGGTGCGCCTGGAAATCGACGGCGAGAAAACCCAGGTCGACCGCGACGTGCTGGAAAAACTTGAAGCGCCCCTGACCCATCTGCTGCGCAACGCCGTCGACCACGGCATCGAACTGCCCGCACAGCGCATCGCCTGCGGCAAGCCGGCCGAGGGCTTGATTAAACTGAAGGCGTCGCACCAGGCCGGGCTGCTGGTGGTCGAGCTGATCGACGACGGCGCCGGCGTTGACCTCGAACGCCTGCGCCTGAGCATCATCGAGCGCAAACTTTCGCCTGCCGAAACCGCCGCGCAGTTGAGCGAGGAAGAACTGTTGAGCTTCCTGTTCCTGCCCGGTTTCAGCATGCGCGACAAGGTCACCGAAGTGTCCGGACGAGGTGTTGGTCTGGATGCGGTTCAGCACATGATTCGGCAACTGCGTGGCGGCGTTGAAATGGATCAGCGCGCCGGGCAGGGCAGCCGTTTCCATCTGGAAGTGCCGCTGACCTTGTCGGTGGTGCGCAGCCTGGTGGTGGACGTCGGCGGCGAAGCGTATGCCTTTCCGCTGGCGCACATCGAGCGCATGCGGGACGTGCGTGCCGATGACATCGTGCAGCTGGAAGGGCGTCAGCATTTCTGGCACGAGGAGCGGCATGTCGGGCTGGTCGCGGCCACTCAGTTGCTTAACCGTCCTGCCAGCCAGCACAGTGAAGACGTGCTCAAAGTGGTGGTGATTCGCGAGCGCGATGCCGTGTATGGCGTCGCTGTGGAACGCTTCATCGGCGAACGCACGCTGGTGGTTCTGCCGCTGGATCCGCGCCTGGGCAAGGTTCAGGACATCTCCGCCGGCGCTTTGCTCGACGACGGCTCAGCGGTGTTGATCATCGACGTTGAGGACATGCTGCGTTCGGTGGAGAAACTCCTCAACACCGGGCGCCTGGAACGCATTGATCGCCGCAGTCGTCAGGCCGACACCCGGGTGCGCAAGCGCGTGCTGGTGGTCGACGACTCGCTGACGGTGCGCGAACTGGAGCGCAAATTGTTGCTCAGTCGTGGCTATGAAGTGGCGGTGGCCGTAGATGGCATGGACGGCTGGAACGCCCTGCGCGGTGAGGATTTCGACTTGCTCATCACCGACATCGACATGCCGCGCATGGACGGTATCGAGCTGGTGACGCTGGTGCGTCGCGACAGCCGTCTGCAATCGCTGCCGGTGATGGTGGTGTCGTACAAGGACCGTGAAGAAGACCGCCGTCGCGGCCTGGACGCCGGTGCCGATTATTATCTGGCCAAGGCCAGTTTCCATGACGATGCGCTGCTCGATGCAGTCGTTGAGTTGATAGGAGATGCGCAGGGATGAAGATTGCCATCGTCAACGACATGGCCATGGCGGTGGAGGCGTTGCGCCGCGCGCTGGCCTTCGAGCCGGCGCACCAGATCGTCTGGGTGGCCAGCAACGGCGCCGAGGCGGTGGAGCGTTGCGCCCAGCTGACGCCCGACCTGATATTAATGGACCTGATCATGCCGGTGATGGACGGTGTGGAGGCGACTCGACGTATCATGGCGGCGACGCCGTGCGCCATTGTCATCGTCACCGTGGACCGCGAGCAGAATGTGCATCGGGTGTTCGAAGCCATGGGGCATGGCGCGCTGGACGTGGTCGACACGCCCGCGCTGGGGGCTGGCAATCCCAAGGATGCAGCCGCGCCTTTGTTGCGCAAGATCCTTAATATAGGCTGGCTCATTGGCGAGCGGGACACGCGGGTCCGCCCCGCGCCGCCACCGGTGCGCGAGTCGGTACAGCGTCAGCGGTTGATCGCGATCGGCTCATCGGCCGGCGGGCCCGCCGCGCTGGAAATACTGCTTAAAGCGCTGCCTGCGGATTTCCCGGCAGCGATCGTGCTGGTGCAGCACGTGGATCAGGTGTTCGCCGAAGGGATGGCGCAATGGCTGAGCAGCGCTTCGGGGCTGGAAGTCAGGCTGGCGCGCGATGGCGAGCCGCCGAAAGTGGGCACGGTGCTGCTGGCAGGCACCAACCATCATATTCGTCTGCTCAGGAACGGCACACTGGCGTACACCGCAGAGCCGGTTAACGAAATTTACAGGCCGTCCATCGACGTGTTTTTCGAAAGTGTGGCCAGCTATTGGAATGGTGATGCAGTGGGTGTTTTGTTGACCGGCATGGGCCGTGATGGTGCACAGGGGCTCAAACTGATGCGGCAGCGGGGCTTTCTCACCATCGCTCAGGATCAGGCGAGCTGCGCGGTATACGGCATGCCCAAAGCGGCTGCGGCGATCGACGCCGCCATGGAAATTCGCTCACTGGACTCGATCGCACCTCGCTTGAAGGAGGTATTCACCCAATGAATTTCCAGGTGATCTCACAGCCCGCCTGTGACCAGGAGACCCCGCATGCATGATTTGCAACTGGACGATCTGAACGCCACGGATGAAAACGCTGCCATGGTGTTGCTCGTCGACGATCAGGCCATGATCGGCGAGGCCGTCCGACGCGGGCTGGCTCACGAAGACAATATCGACTTTCACTTCTGCGCGGACCCACATCAAGCGATCGCGCAAGCCATTCTCATCAAACCTACCGTGATTCTTCAGGACCTGGTGATGCCCGGCCTGGACGGCCTGACGCTGGTGCGTGAATACCGCAACAACCCGAAGACCCGTGACATCCCGATCATCGTGCTCTCGACCAAGGAAGACCCGCTGATCAAGAGCGCCGCCTTTGCCGCCGGCGCCAACGATTACCTGGTCAAACTACCGGACAACATTGAACTGGTCGCGCGCATTCGCTACCACTCGCGCTCCTATATGACCCTGCTGCAGCGCGACGAAGCCTATCGTGCGTTGCGCGTTAGCCAGCAACAGCTGCTCGACACTAACCTGGTGCTGCAGCGCCTGATGAACTCGGATGGCTTGACCGGCCTGTCCAATCGGCGACACTTCGACGAATACCTGGAACTGGAATGGCGCCGTTCCACCCGTGAGCAGACGCAGATCTCGCTGCTGATGATCGACGTGGATTACTTCAAGGCCTACAACGACGCCTTCGGCCATCTCGAAGGTGACGAGGCGCTGCGTCAGGTCGCCAAAGCCATCCGTGCCAACTCCAGCCGTCCCTCCGACCTGCCGGCGCGTTATGGCGGCGAAGAATTTGCGCTGGTACTGCCCAGCACATCACCGGGTGGCGCACGCCTGCTGGCCGAAAAGCTGCGCCAGACCATCGCCGGCATGAACATCCCCCACGTCGCCCCGAGCCAAGGCTCGAGCCTGACCGTCAGCATTGGCCTGGCCACTATGGTGCCGCAAGTGGGCAGCCACAGTCGCCAGCTGATTCAGAGTGCGGATCAGGGGTTGTATGCGGCCAAACACAATGGCCGCAATCAGGTGGCGGTGGGGTAGGGCGGGGATCCACACTCCTGCGCTCGCTTGCCGTCACCGGGTTGGTGACTCCTCAAGGACAATGAACACGGCTCACCCCCGCCCAACGGACTGCCATCGCTGGATTGGCTGCGCTATACTCGCCGGCTTTGTGAAAATCGCCTGCGAGTGCTGCCTACCATGGAAATCAACCCGATCCTAAACAGCATCAAGGACCTGTCCGAGCGCTCCGAAACCATTCGGGGGTATCTTTGACTACGATCACAAACATGATCGTCTGACCGAAGTTAACCGCGAGCTCGAAGATCCGAACGTCTGGAATAACCCGTCTTACGCCCAGGAACTGGGACGAGAGCGTTCGCTGCTGGCGCAGATCGTCGACACCCTCGACGAGATGAGCACCGGCCTGGTGGACGCCAAGGACCTGTTGCTGATGTCCGCCGAAGAAGAAGATCAGGCCGCCGTCGACGACGTTGCTGCTGAAGTCGAGCGTCTTCGCGAAGCCCTGGAAAAACTGGAATTCCGTCGCATGTTCAGCGGCGAGATGGACCAGAACAACGCCTACCTGGACATCCAGGCCGGTTCCGGCGGCACCGAAGCCCAGGACTGGGCGAACATTCTTTTGCGCATGTACCTGCGCTGGGCCGACAAACGCGGCTTCGACGCGACCATCATGGAATTGTCGGCCGGTGAAGTCGCCGGTATCAAGGGCGCCACCGTGCACATCAAGGGCGAGTACGCATTTGGCTGGTTGCGCACCGAAATCGGTGTCCATCGTCTGGTCCGCAAGAGCCCGTTCGACTCCGGCAACCGCCGTCACACCTCGTTCTCGGCCGTGTTCGTGTCGCCGGAAATCGATGACAACATCGAAATCGACATCAACCCGTCGGACCTGCGCATCGACACTTACCGCTCCTCGGGCGCCGGTGGTCAGCACGTTAACACCACTGACTCGGCGGTCCGGATTACCCACGTTCCGACCAACACCGTGGTCAGCTGCCAGAACGAACGCTCCCAGCACGCCAACAAAGACACCGCGATGAAGATGCTGCGGGCGCGCTTGTACGAGCAGGAAGTGCAGAAACGCAACGCGGCCTCGCAAGCGCTGGAGGACACCAAGTCGGACATCGGCTGGGGTCACCAGATCCGCTCGTACGTGCTTGATGCCTCGCGCATCAAGGACCTGCGCACCAGCGTCGAACGCAGCGATTGCGACAAGGTGCTCGATGGCGACATCGACGAATACCTGATCGCGAGCCTCAAACAGGGCCTGTAATCGCCACACCACTGTTGCGGGTCGGGCGCGTCATCATGACGTCGCCGCCCGCGATCCTTTGTCGCGCTTCCCGGCCAGACAAGGGGCCACGAACCTGTGATGGATAATCAAGACATGAGCGACCAACAACTCGACCCGCAAGCCCAGCAACAGGAAGAAAACAGCCTGATCGCCCTGCGCAAGGAAAAACTTGCGGCCGAGCGCGCCAAGGGCAATGCCTTCCCGAACGACTTCCGTCGCGAAAACTACTGCAACGACCTGCAGAAACAATACGCGGACAAGACCAAGGAAGAGCTGGCTGAGGCGGCGATTCCGGTCAAGGTTGCCGGGCGCATCATGCTTAACCGTGGCTCGTTCATGGTGATTCAGGACATGACCGGTCGCATCCAGGTCTACGTCAACCGCAAGACGCTGCCCGAAGAAACCCTGGCCTCGGTGAAAACCTGGGACATGGGTGACATCATTGCGGCCGAAGGCACCCTGGCGCGTTCCGGCAAGGGCGATCTGTACGTCGAAATGACCAACGTGCGCCTGCTGACCAAGTCCCTGCGTCCGCTGCCCGACAAGCACCATGGTCTGGTGGATACCGAGCAGCGTTATCGCCAGCGTTACGTCGACCTGATCGTCAACGAAGACGTGCGCGAAACCTTCCGCGTTCGCTCGAAAGTCATTGCCCACATCCGCAGCTTCCTGATGCAGCGCGACTTCCTTGAAGTCGAAACGCCGATGCTGCAGACCATTCCGGGCGGCGCTGCGGCCAAGCCGTTCGAGACTCACCACAACGCGCTGGACCTGGAAATGTTCCTGCGCATCGCGCCGGAGCTTTACCTCAAGCGTCTGGTTGTCGGTGGGTTCGAGAAAGTGTTCGAGATCAACCGCAATTTCCGTAACGAAGGCGTTTCGACCCGGCACAACCCCGAGTTCACCATGCTCGAGTTCTACCAGGCCTACGCTGATTACGAAGACAACATGGACCTGACCGAGGAACTGTTCCGCGAACTGGCCCAGCTGGTCCTTGGCAGCACCGACGTGCCGTATGGCGACAAGGTGTTCCACTTCGGCGAGCCGTTTGCGCGTCTGTCGGTGTTCGACTCGATCCTCAAGTACAACCCCGAGCTGACCGCCGATGACCTGAACGACATCGACAAGGCGCGCGCCATCGCCAAGAAAGCCGGCGCCAAGGTGCTGGGCTTCGAAGGTCTGGGCAAGCTGCAAGTGATGATTTTCGAAGAGCTGGTCGAGCACAAGCTGGAGCAGCCGCACTTCATCACCCAGTACCCGTTCGAAGTGTCGCCGCTGGCCCGTCGCAACGATGACAACCCGAACGTCACCGACCGCTTCGAGCTGTTCATCGGCGGCCGCGAAATCGCCAACGCCTATTCCGAGTTGAACGACGCGGAAGACCAGGCCGAGCGCTTCATGGCTCAGGTCGCGGACAAGGACGCCGGCGACGATGAAGCCATGCACTACGACGCAGACTTCGTCAGGGCGCTGGAATACGGGATGCCGCCGACAGCGGGCGAGGGCATCGGCATCGACCGTCTGGTCATGCTGCTGACCAATTCGCCGTCCATACGTGACGTCATCCTGTTCCCGCACATGCGGCCCCAGGCGTAAGTGATGTAAAAAATAGCCGCCTGAGCAGGGCGGCTTTTTTTTGGCTGTTCGTTGAGTGAGCGGCTGCATTTGGAGATGCTATCGAAAGCAAGCTCACTCCTGCAGGGGCACGCCGCCGGTTGTAGGAGTGAGCTTGCCCGCGATGACGTCGGCGCAGATACCGCCGTAAGCTGGCGTTGCTGTGATGTGAATGACTCGAAAAAAGGAAACCCCGTTGTGAACCGCACGATCGCTCAAAAGGGAGCCGCTGGCCTGGCCACGGCAGTCGCACAGAGTGTTCAGTACCAGGGCCGCAAGGCGAGTCGACAGGGAAGTGAACAGCGTCGGCAACAGATTCTTGATGCGGCCATGCGCATCCTCATTCGTGACGGCGTCCGGGCTGTGCGTCATCGCGCGGTGGCAGCCGAAGCGCAAGTACCGCTCTCCGCCACCACCTACTACTTCAAAGACATCGATGACCTGCTCACCGATGCCTTTGCGCAGTATGTTGAACGCAGTGCGGCCTACATGGCCAAGCTGTGGACCAATACCGAAGCGCTGCTGCGCGAGATGGTCGCGCGCAATGACGGCAGCGTCGAGGCCCGTGCCCGGCTGGCGGATGAGATCGCGCGGATGACCATGGAGTATGTGCGCCATCAACTGCTGACCCGTCGTGACCAGCTCATTGCCGAGCACGCCTTCCACCTCGAAGCGCTGATCAACCCGCGGCTTGCGCCACTGGTGAGCGCCCATCAGCAGATTTTGTTGCAGGGCAGCGCCCAGTTTCTCGAAGTCATGGGCTCGGTTCAGCCGCAACTGGACGCCCAAGTGTTGACGGGGCTCATCTGCCGGATGGAATATCAGGGGCTGCTCAACGGGCCTCAGCCCGGCGCAGACGAAGAAATGCTCGCTATTCTTACTCGCCAGATGCATCTGGTACTGGGCACCGCCAAGCCGATGGCTGGCTGATACCTCAAGGAGAACCCGATGAGAGTCTGGAGCGTTTTGCTCGCCCTGTCGTTCGCGCTGTTGAGCGGATGCCTGGTGACGTTCAAAGACCCGATTCCGGCCAGTAATACCGCCCCGCCCAAATTGCTCGGCACCTGGAGCAGCAAAAATGCCTGGGGCGAGCCGCTCGAACTGGAAATCAGCCGCGCCGGCCCCGACCGCTACAAAGCAGTGAGTTACCGCAAAGGCGATCGCAAGAACCGTGACGAGTACGCCTTCACCGTGTCGCGCCACGGCAGCCGCTGGTACGTGTCCGCTGCGCTGCCTGACAAATACGGCGGCAATTACGTCATCGCCGGGTTTGACCTGATAGATAACGAGAACGGCGCCGACGAATTGGTGGTCTATGACCTCGACCTGGAGCGGTTTCAGCAGTTGGTCGAGCAGAAGGTGCTCGACGGCGAGCGGGTCGATACGGTGAAGGGCGACGGCATACTGATTTCAAGCCCCATGGACAGGGTGTTTGCCTACCTCGACGATCCGGCCTATTCCGATGTCTTTCTCAAAGCAGCTCAATATCAGCGCATGACCAAATAGCGCAACGTTTCAATAAGGGGTACCGGGTGGACGAATACCAACAGACTATTCGCACGTTGTCCGATCGTATCGTGGTGGCGCAGACGCCGATCCGCGTCCTCGATGCCGTGAAATGGGATGACAACATCCGCAAGACTTTCCTCGACGGCAAGGGCAAGCACCTGCCGGAAGTGGATCGCGCGTACTACGAGAATCGCCCACTGGGATTTGATTCTGGCGCGGTCAAGCTGGAGTTCCAGAACATCGAGCGGGACATCACCCGACAACTGGGCCAGTTCAACCCGGTCGGGCAGATCATGCGCCGCATGTGCAAGGAGTACCGGATGGTCATCCGCATGCTCGAAGCGCGCGGCACCCCGGACTTCGGCCTGATCTCCCAGGAGCTGTACGGCGCGGCGTCCGATGCGTTCCATGCTGGCGACCCGACGCTGTCCGACCTCGGCATGATGCTCTCCGATTACCTGAACAACATCGCCGGTCGCGGTGACCTCAAGGACGAGCCGAAAATCCTGACGGCCAAGGACGCCGTTGCCATGCTGCAGACCCGGCTCAATCGCACGTTCGGTGAAGCCGAAGAGACGATCCGGGTGTTCGAATCCGACGGCATCGTGGCCGACGCTGCGGCTGGCGCCGATTACATCAAGATCCGCAGCGATGCGATGTTCAACGAGCGCGACGTGCGCGCGCTCGAAGTCCACGAGGGCCTGGTCCATGTCGGCACCACCCTCAATGGGCAGAATCAGCCAATCTGCACCTTTTTGTCCAAAGGCCCGCCCTCGTCGACGGTGACCCAGGAAGGTCTGGCGATTCTGATGGAGATCATCGGCTTTGCGTCCTACCCAAGCCGTCTGCGCAAGCTGACCAATCGTACGCGCGCCATCCATATGGCCGAGGAGGGCGCCGACTTTTTGCAGGTGTTCGAGTTCTATCGTGAGCAGGGCTTTGGCATGTCGGAAAGCTACGGCAACGCCAGTCGGGTGTTCCGCGGCTCGGTGCCGAATGGGCTGCCATTCACCAAGGATCTGTCCTACCTCAAGGGCTTCATCATGGTCTACAACTACATTCAGTTGGCCGTGAGAAAGGGCAAGCTGGAGCAGGTGCCGCTGCTGTTCTGCGGCAAGACCACGCTGGAGGACATGCGCACGTTGCGCCAGTTGGTGGACGAAGGTCTGGTTGTACCGCCCAAGTACCTGCCCGATCAGTTCCGCGACATGAACGCGCTTTCGGCATGGATGTGCTTCTCCAACTTCCTCAACCACCTGAGCCTGGACCGGATCGAAGCGGATTACTCCAATATTCTGTGACCCCTATCCTAAATTGAAGGACATCGCTTGAAGCGTCTTCTTGCCTTGCTTGTGGTCATCTCCCTCAGCGGCTGCAGCGAATTGCTGTTCTACCCGGAACGCGGTCTGCCATTGACGCCGGATAAAGCGCACTTGGCCTGGCGCGATGTCACCCTCACAGCCGCCGATGGCACCCGTCTGAATGCGTGGTTTCTGCCGGCCAGGCCTGGCGTGCCGGTGAAGGGCACGGTGCTGCACCTGCATGGCAACGGCGGCAACATGGCCTGGCATCTGGCGGGGAGTTGGTGGTTGCCGGAGCAGGGGTATCAGGTGTTGCTGGTGGACTATCGCGGTTATGGCCGGTCCGAAGGTGAGCCAAGTCTGCCGGCGATTTATCAGGACATCGACGCGGCGTTCGACTGGCTGAACACTGCGCCCGATGTGCAGGGCAAACCTCTGGTGGTGCTCGGCCAAAGCATCGGTGGCGCACTGGCCGTGCACTACCTGTCCGAACATCCGCAGCAGCGCGCCCGGGTCAAGGCGCTGGTGCTAGATGGCGTGCCGGCGAGCTATCGTGAGATGGCGCGCTATACCCTCAGCACGTCGTGGCTGACGTGGCCCATCAAACGGCCGCTGTCGTGGGTAATCCCCGACGGCGACAGCGCCATCAACGGCATGCCGCAGCTCAAGGGCACGCCGATGCTGCTGTTCCAGAGTCTGGATGACACACTAGTGCCGCTGCACAACGGCATCAGCCTGTATCAGGCCGCACCGCCGCCGCGTGTGCTGCAACTGACCCGCGGGCCGCACGTGCAGACGTTCGGCGACCCCACCTGGCGTGAGGTGATGGTTCGCTACCTGGATGATCCGCAGCACTTCAACGGGTTGCGCAGGCTGGGGGAAATTCCGAATTATCCTGATCCTCAAGCCGGCAAGGCGGGGCCGTCGTCCCAACCGCCGGCACAAGAGTGACGATGACTAACGACGCCGATCGCGTCCCGCAGATACTCACCGAAGTCGCGTGCATTTTCGGGACGGTCGGCGTGCTCTGGTTTTGCATAAAGTGCATAAAGTGCATAAAGGGACTGATTTATTTACTGCATAAGGGGACTGATTTATTTACAACGCTTCACCGTAAATTAATCTGTCCCTGCTGGTGAGGTATTCGCCAGCTCCATGGGCAGCGCCTTGTCTCTTTTCATCCACAAACGCGGAACTAAAAATGGAGCGTTCCTTCGACTCTGTTGTACACGTGTTACTTTTTTCTTGATGCGAAGTTCCTCCGTGCGGCGTCAGCGACATCCTCATCTTCATCGAGAAACAGCTTTTCAAGAATGTCCAGAGGCGTTTTTCTGTTGCAGGCTATCCCGCACCTCACCACGGAGTCGGAATCTTTTGAGAGACTTTCAAATAGATTCTGCGACAGTTTTCTTTTGCTTGCTACGCATCGTTTACTTTCAGGGTCGGCGGAGCACAACTCTTCAAGAATCTCCAGCGGTACCGTTTTGTTGTGTACAACCCACCTCATATTATCAGGGTCGCCTTTGAGGACCGCACGCCACACGGAGATCGGTGCTTCTTCCATCGCGGCTCTGTCGTATTCCGCCTTGATGGTGCTACTTCGTAGTGCTACAAATTCTTCTGCATATGTGATCATGTGTTATCCCGTCATTTTAAAAATTTAAAGTTGATCTGTTCCCCAGTTTCACTTTTGTGTTAGTCCATGTGATCTCCATATATGTCGACATCGGCAATCCATGCGCCACCCTTTTCATATACTTTAAAAACGCTGTCTCCATGACCGATTTTATCTGCGGGCCAGCATCTTTTGGTGTCAGGGTCCTTGTAGTATCTGGCGCAACCCTCGCCAGGGACATTACCCTCGCAACCCCGATCGTACCGGCTAACCTCCCACTTTCTTCTGCATGCGCGTTTGCAGTTCTGATTAGGCTTATCAGACTTAGGCTTTCGCCGCGGTCCAACGGCCGAACTTGCCAGCCCTAATGGATCAACCCAGTTGATTGAGTTCGGCCCATATTGGTAGATGTTCAGTCCACCTAAATAGCCAATCGGATCCTTGCTGATAAACCGCCCGATTCTTGGATCATAGTACCGATGCCGGTTGTAGTGCAGGCCGGTTTCGTGGTCGTGGTATTGGCCTTGGAATCGGATCAGATTGGTTAGGCCGATCTGTTGGGCGAACTCCGAGCGCTGCTCAGTTGCCTCGCCCCACGATTTGTATAGCGCGCTCCATGCAACTAAAAGGGTCCGTCCCCTCTGGTCTTAAGTACGGTCGCTTTTAAGGCCTATTCTTTTTCTGGCGGCCTCCGAGACAATCGGATCTTCATCTCCTGCTAGCTGAGCTAGGATGTCTTCTGGCGCTTTGGGATTGCAGGCAATTCTGTGCCGGATGATGATGCTTTTATCACGAGCTAGCTGCTCGAAAATCGCTCGGTTTATCCTTCTTTTGATGGCAATTTCCCAGCGCACGTGCATATCGTCGCATAGGCATAACCGTTCCAATACGTCCACCGAGATCGTGTGATTAAAAACAACATCTCGGCTCAGCTCAGGGTACTTTAGCAGTACGTCGAACCAGACATCATCAGGCGCTGGATCGAACGCCTTCGCGTTTTCATCCTCGATTTCGCTCTCTACGTACCGCTTAAATTCTTCAGCGCTCGTGATCATCATCAGATTCCTTTGGCATCCCGACATTTCATGCCTTTCATAGGCATGACTTTCCCCGTTTTTCCTTTATGTTTATTCATGAAGTCCCCATAAATATTCACATCACGAATATGGATTAAATGGTTGCTATCTTGCTCCATCAATTTCCACGCTGTGCCACCGTGACCTTCAGTGTCAGCGGACCACCACATCTCTGTCCCAGTTGCACGATAATATTTAACTACGGTGCCGTTGAGTTTCGCTTCACAAATGCGATCAAAGCGATTGACCTCCCATTTTTTTCTGCAGGCACACTTTGCATTTTGGTTAGGTTTGTTCGCGCGATTTTGAGTGCCTGCGCTGCCAAGCGTTTTTGTCAGGCCTAGTGGATCAGTCCATTCTATGGAGTTGGGGGCATAGGCGTAGAAGTTGAGGCCGCCAACTAACTCAATCGGATCCTTGCTGATGAACCGCCCGACCCTTGGATCATAGTACCGATGCCGGTTGTAGTGCAGGCCGGTTTCGTGGTCGTGGTACTGCCCTTGAAACCGGACCGGGTTGGTCAAGCCGATTTGTTGGGCGAATTCGGAGCGCTGTTCGGTTGCTTCGCCCCAGGCTTTGTAGTGCGCGCTCCAGGCGGTGTTGCCGTTTTGATCGGTGATTTCCTGGGGCGTGCCGAGGTGGTCGCATTGGTACCAAGCCAGCGCGTCGATCGGTAGCGCGACGGGTTTATAGTTCCACAGCGGGTCCTCTTTGAAGTTGTAGCGCCCGGTGTAGGTCGGTTGGCTCACGAGGCGAATGGTCTCGTGTCGGATGGCCTGGGCCACGGGAACAAAGGTGCCGAGCTCGTGGATGTAATGGACGGTTCGGCCTAACCCGCCTGCATAGGGCGGCGGGCTGCTTTCCCAAGCGAGGTTGTCGCCATCCCAGCCGTACAGGGTGAACCCACAACCCAGTTCCCGCTCTTTGCGGGCGTGTTCGTTTTCGTTCCAGCCGGTGCCGGCTTCCGGGCGTGGGCGGTGATGGGCTTTTGAGAGTTTGTAGAGGCGACGTCCGAGTGGGTCGTAGCCGAAGTCGACAGTCAGACGCGGATCGTGGAAATGGACCAGTCGATCGAAAAGGTCCCAGTGCAGCTCGCTGCGCAGGCCGTTGGTCCAGCGCTCGGTCTGGTTGCCGCGTTCGTCGTATTCGTAGTGGTTGCCGGCGTAGTCGCGCAGCAGGTTGTCGATCAGTTTTTGGCTGACCGGTTCGGGGTCGAGTGGACGGCGGACGGGCGCGGCGCTGTCGTCGAGCAGGTTACTCGCGGGATCGAAGGCGAAGGTTTCGGCGCCCAGGAGAGTGGTGGCGCTGAGCAGGCGGCTCACTGGGTCGTAGCGGTAACTCAATTGGCCGCGACGGCTGTCGTTGATGTCGGTGAGCTGGCCAGCGACGTCGTAGGTGTAGGCGCGCTTAATCAGGTTTGTTTTTTCGCCTGCTCGACCTAGCAGTTGTTCGTGCAGGCGTCCCGCTGAGTCCCAGCTTTGGGTTTCCAGCAAGCTGTTGCCTTGATGTCTGGCCACTTCGCGGTGGAGATCATCGCGTTCGTAACTGAGCAGTTCGTGCTCGTCCAGCTTCAGGCCGAGCAGATGACCGCTGCCATAGGTGAGCCAACTGACGCGATGGCCGTCCGGGCGAATGGTGGCGACGCGGTTGTTCAGCGCGTCGTACTCGTGCTGCCAGACCGCAACCAGTGGTTTATCCAGGTTCGAGTAATGCTGGTGCTCGCGCACTAGATTGCCGGCGGGGTCATGGAACCATTGCAGCCGGCTTACGGCGTTGGTTGCCATCACCAGATGGCCATTGCCGTCGTAGGCGAAGGTTTCGCTTTGGGACTTGTCGCCGAGGGTTGCCCGGCGTTCGGTCAGACGGCCCATCGGGTCGAATGTCAGCGCAATCGTGCGCTGGCCGTTGATGGTTTCGGCGAGGCGGCCGGTTTGCGGGTCGTACTGATAGCGAGTCGAGCGATTGTCGAAGCCGCGCTCTTCCAGCAGCCTGCCGACCGGGTCGTAGTGAAAGTGAGCACGACGTTCGTTTTCGTTTTCCAGCGCGATCAACCGGCCAAGCTTGTCCCAGCGGTAGCGCAGGGTTTGCTCGGCGGCGTCGACGCGTTCGGCGATGAAGCCTGCAGCGGTGTAGCGCCAAGTGGTGCAGCGTTCAAGGCCATCGGAGTGGGCCAGCAAACGACCTTCGGCGTCGCGGCTGAAGCGTTCTTCGGTTTTGTCCGGGTGCCTGATCAAGACAAGCTGACCGGCTTTGTATTCGTACGTGGTGCTGTGCCCGGCCGGGTCGGTGAAGCGAACCATTTGGCCGCGTTCGTCGTACTCCCACTCGCTGACTTTGCCCGAGCAGTCGGTGTACTTAACGAGTTGTCCGGCATCGTTGTAGGCCAACGCCTTCGTATTGCCGTTGGCGTCCTTGATCGCCGTAGGAAGGCCAAACGTGTTGTAGGCGTATTCGGTAACGTTCTCTAGCGGATCGATCGCCTCAATCAGATTTCCGCGATGGTCGTAGTCGCGCTTCCACAACCCGCCCTCGCCATCGCTGATCTTGATCAGATGACTCTTATCATCGTACGCGTAATTGATGACGCTGTGATCGGAGCGAGTATGTTCGGTGAGGTTGCTCAGTTTGTCGTAGCGATACCGGTCGGTGCTGCCATCGGTGTGGACGTGGCGGATAATGTTCTTGGCGGCATCGCGAAAGAACCACTCCGAACGGCCGTCAGCGTGGCAGATGCGGTATGTGTAACCCAGGCTGTCGTAGTAATGCCGGGTTTCGTGGCCCAAAGCATCAGTGATATAGGTCAGGCGGATGTTTTCATCCCACGCCAGCCGGGTATCAAAACTGCCGTCGTCTGCCCATTCGCGCACGGCCCTGGCGTCGGGGCCTGTTCCCTGCCATTGCAGGTTCAAACCGCGATTGGTGCGGTCGGTGTAACGGGTAATCAGGTGGTGTTCGTACTGGTAACGCCAGTCAGCGCCGTTCTCATCTTGGGCCAGAACAAGATCGCCAGAATCGTCGTACTGATACGCGCAAAGTTGGCGTTTGACGTCGCCGTCACGAACTTCCCAAAGGCCCGTCAAGCGCCCCTGATCATCAATCAAAGTGCCCAGACGAAGATGCACTTTACTGACATCTTTTTCGGAGTAAGTCACCAACTCGGAGAGCACCAACTGCCCATCATGGCGATGCTCGTAATGCAGCATGACCCCGGCTGCATTAGGCAAAACCTTGTTGATCAGAACAAAGCGCTTGCCCCGCCTAACATAGGTTTCCCTGTGCTCAAGCCCACGCATCAGCAACAGCCGATCCTTGCTGAGGCGTATAACGGTCAGGTTTTCAATGGCGTTGAAGTGAAACAGTTTGACCTTGGGCAGAGGAAATTCGTGAGAGCGTCCATCGGCGTCATGAAACACCAAACCATCGCCGACGAGATCAAACCGCGTGGTAAACGGCGTGATCCAGCGCGCGCCGATGATGTCCTCATCGTAGGCATCTAGGTTCGAGCAATAAGTCCGCGTCCATTCGATGGGAAACGGCCCCGGCAGACTGAAATCGGTATGACTGACCGACTCCGAGCCCATCGCAAAACTGATGGTTCCGATCGTAGAAGCACAGGCACAATCCTTAAGGTCATTCGGCAGGGCCTTCGCAGGTTTCTCGAACTGAACAGCCTCAAGCTTGCCTTCACCCGCTTGGCGTTTAGCCTGATTAACCACCCCCGGTTTGATGTTGAACGACTGACCATGCCCATTGCGCGAGCGCCATGTGACTACCGCACCTGCCAATGTCTCCAGCAACGACCCAATCGAGTTCTGAAGCCCAGGATCAGCCAGACGATAAATCTGATCCCGAAGCTCTGGGCCCATTGCGCGCAACGAACCTGCATGTCGGAGCATCTGGTCTTTCAACGCTTCGGGCACGAAATATTCGGCAGCACTGTTAACAGCGCCCTTGCCCGCAGCGATGCAAACATCCGCAGCGGCCGCAAAAATGTTGTCAATCGACGCCTGATGATCGTAGGCCCAAAGATCCCCAGCGGCCTGGATCAACTGCTCCGCTTCCAGCAAATCCGCCTTGGCGTTCAGCTTCGGGTCGACCAGCTTTTCCAGGCCCGCAGCGATCTGAAGAAGCACTTCTTCACCGAGCTTCCCCGCATCGTCAAGAATTTCGGGGAGCCTGGCCTGCGCCTGTGGCACAAAGTCATCAAGGGTCCCAACAATGGCGGCATTGAGGTGCCCGATCAAAATCTCGATCAGCACGTCACTCACCACCAGCTTGCCGGTCCGACGTATTTCCTGGCGCACCAGAAACAGCATCGGACGAAGGCTAATCCGTGCCGCTGCCATTCCAGGCGGGCGTGGCAGCATTCCGATCAGATTGATGCCAAGACTCACCCAGTCCCAGGGATCACGCCTCTCGCTGCTCCATAGCCTGGCAATGTCATTCAGCGCATCAACGAGCGCCATGATGTTGCCTACTACTAACAGTCCGCCTGCCTCGGCTTTGATTCGATCAAGCGTGACAACCCCGCCGCTGATCTCCTGCAGCCAGGCATCGACATTGGCCGCACCAAGACCAACGTCTTCGACCTGAATTAGATCAAGCGGAACAATCGCCACTTGAGGCTCGCGTTTCTTTCCACCGTTCGGCGGATTTAAGGGGGGTGCCAAGGATGCTCTCCGTGCTTAAAAGACAGCCCGGAAGGCATGAATGCCGATCCAGGGGCCACGGAGATATCAAGGGTTGTGCCAGCCATGAGTTAGCCAAGCAAAATCAATAGCTTAAGAAATAAATAAACAAGTTTGAGCGAACGCTAAACCCGACAACAAAGCAAAAGTGCGCAAGAAGTTGCGCACCCCTGCGCAACTTCTTGCGCACTCGTCCACAGGCCACGAGCGACGTGGCCTGTGGAGCATCAACTACCTTATTTTCAGCCAGTGACTGCGCAACTTCTTGCGCAGTCCCCAAAAACAGGGGGCGTATTCAGTTCTTTCTAACAGCACTCTCATCCCAACCCTAACCGAAGAAAAACACAGGCCACAAAAAAGCCCCACCTGTCTTTCAACAGGCGGGGCTCTTTATGTGCCGCTACAACCGCATTACTTCATGGAAGAGCGCGGCGCTACTGGCTGATTGTCGTTGGAAATGGTGACTTCCACACGACGGTTCATGGCACGGCCCGAGGCGCTGGCGTTGTCAGCAACCGGGTATTCCTTGCCGTAACCCTGAGCAACGATACGCTCCGGACCTACGCCCATCTTGATCAGCGCCATACGCACGGAGTTGGCCCGGCGCTCGGACAGAGAGTCGTTGTAAGCAGCGGAACCGGTGCTGTCGGTGTAGCCTTCAACGATGACTTTGCGATCAGGGTTTTCCTGAAGGAACTGGGCCAGCTTGTTGACGTTGACCAGACCGGACGACTTCAGCTCGGCCTTGTTCAGGTCAAACAGTACGTCGCCGAAGGTCACCAGCGTACCGCGTTCGGTCTGCTTGGCGTTCAAGCTGTTCTGCAGGGCCTTGATCTGTGCGTCGCGAGCATCCAGACGCGCTTGTGCACGCTGGGCGGCGGCACCTTTCAGATCGTTCTCAGCGGTCTTCAGGTTGATGGTCTGCTTGGCCAGCTCAACGCGCTGATTGGTCAGGTAGGCCAGCTGATCGACCTTCTTCTGGTCATCGTTGTTGCGGTACGCAGCGTCAGCCTTGTCCAGCCACTCGCTGGCGTCTTTGGTTTCCAGCGCAGCCAGCTCGTTGGATTTCGGATTGCTTTGCAGCGCGGAGTAATTGGTGCGGGCTTGTTCCAGGTTCACGTTCGGTTGCGACGAGCATGCCGCCAGACCAACGCTCAAAGCCAGCAGGGCAGGGATAAGTACTTGTTTACGCATAATATTTTCGTCCTTTAACTCAATGGCCAATGCTTGAATTGCGAAGCGTTACTGAGTGACAGGCTGAACCTGACGCATGCCTTCTTCACGCAACTCATTGACGCCTTGACGAGCGTCCTGCACTGCTTTCTGTGCCTTGGCGGCCTGAGCCTTACGCTCGGCTACACGTGCATCCCACTCGGCCTGTTCGGCGTATTTACGAGCTTCGTCGTATTTCTTTTCCTGCATCGCCAGTTCGGCTTGCTTGAACTTGTCCTGGGCGGACTTCATTTCAACAGCGGCGTATTCGGTGGCGCCGGCGGTGACAGCGGCATTGACGGCCGATTGGGTCACGGCGTACTGCTCGCTTGGAGGATTACCTGCGCAACCAGCCAGAAGAACGCTGGTGCCCAGTGCCAGTGCAGCCATCTTCAGCCCGCGCAGGCGATTGAACGTTGGTTTGGCAGTGCTGGTGTTCATGGTGGTCAACTCCATTTCTTTACTCCTGAAAACTGGTTGTTCCATTTCAGCAGCAGCCCACGCGGATGGATGGTGTTGCGTCACTTCCGCGGTCATCTGACGGCTTTACTGCAATGGCTAACTGGTCGGACCGCTGCTTTTTTTGAATAGTTCAGACATTTTTTTAAACTTGCGGTCAGCTTTTGTTACGTGTTGTAAAATTGACGCTCAAAAAATGACGTCGGTTTGCTCCTGACATTGCTGGCCTGAGGCCGCTCGTAGCGGATTCGACGTGCCAGAAACCGACGTCGCAGATGCAACCCTCAAGAGCCTTCCCGATCGGAGATTTCCTGGAGGTGGCGCCGAGACAGTTCGAGAAACCGAGGCGTGGGTCCGACGTCTTCGTAAAGCGGGTTGCCTTCCTCATCGGTGGCAACGACATGCTGGCCGCGTACGTATGGGAAGCTCGCCTCCAGTTCCTCCATCGCAGCGCCGATCAACTCGCCGAGCAACTCCTCGGGCGTACGCTTGGGGTACATCTCGGCGATCGCCGCCAGCCGCGCGGCAGCCTCAACATCCAAATGAATGGCGTAGGCGGTCTCGGTCAGACGGCCCTTGGCGTTCTGTTCCCACTGTTCGGCGAGCTCTCGGATCTTCATGAATACCTCATCATTGCCCGCAGCACGGCGGGCGTTGGACGTGGGCCCGAGCCACAGTCAGGCGTGACTGAGACGGGCTTCCCCGGCGGTGTTAAGTGCGTCGAGGGTTGCGTAGGGACATCAATTTGTCGCTCTATACACACCAATAGAAACGAAACCCCGCAGGGCGTTCCGTTCGGCAGCAGCGAATGGACCCCTGCAAGGACTCGCCGGTAAAACAATAACGCTGAAGGAGAGGGCTGGATGGCTGATATCGATGCACGATTGCGCGAGGACGTTCACCTGCTCGGTGAGCTGTTGGGCAACACCATTCGTGATCAGCATGGTGCTGATTTCCTCGAGAAGATCGAGCGCATCCGTAAAAGCGCGAAGGCAGACCGGCACGCGTCGACTCAAGGCACTGAGCAGCTTAGCTCCAGTCTTGAGGGCCTGGGCGAAGATGAGTTGCTGCCGGTTGCGCGTGCGTTTAACCAATTCCTCAATCTGGCGAACATCGCCGAGCAATATCAGCTGATTCATCGTCGCGATGACAGCAAGCCGCAGCCGTTTGAATCCCGCGTGCTACCTGAGCTGCTGGAACGCCTGAAGCAGGCCGGGCAGACGCCAGAGGCGCTGGCGCGGCAATTGACCACGCTGGAAATCGAGCTGGTGCTCACCGCGCACCCCACCGAAGTCGCGCGACGCACGCTGATTCAGAAGTACGATGCCATCGCTGCGCAACTGGCCGCCCTTGATCATCGCGATTTGAATCGCCACGAGCGTGAGCAGATCACCGAGCGCTTGCAGCGACTCATTGCCGAGGCGTGGCACACCGAAGAAATCCGCCGCGTTCGCCCTACACCTGTCGACGAGGCGAAGTGGGGGTTTGCGGTCATTGAGAATTCCCTGTGGCAAGCGATTCCCAACTACCTGCGCAAGGCCGATCAGGCGCTGCACGCCGCGACTGGCCTGCACTTGCCGTTGGAATCGGCGCCGATCCGCTTCGCTTCCTGGATGGGTGGTGACCGCGACGGTAACCCCAATGTGACCGCCGCTGTCACCCGTGAAGTGTTGCTACTGGCGCGCTGGATGGCCGCCGATTTGTACCTGCGCGACGTCGATCAGCTGGCCGCCGAGTTGTCGATGCAGCAAGCCAGCCCTGCGCTGATGGAAGCGGCGGGCGACAGCGCCGAACCTTACCGCAGTGTTCTGAAACAGCTGCGCGAGCGGCTTCGGGCCACGCGCAACTGGGCCCATGCCTCATTGAGTGTCACCCAGGTCGCACCGGAAGACGTTTTGCACGACAACCGCGAGCTGCTTGAGCCGCTGCAACTGTGTTTCGACTCACTGCATGAATGCGGCATGGGGGTGATCGCTGATGGCCCGCTGCTCGACTGCTTGCGCCGCGCGGTGACCTTCGGCCTGTTCCTGGTGAAGCTCGACGTGCGCCAGGATTCCACGCGGCACAGCTCGGCCATGAGCGAGATCACCGAATACCTGGGGCTCGGCCGCTATGACGAGTGGGATGAGCCGACCCGCATCGACTTCCTGCTGCGAGAACTGGACAACAAGCGCCCGCTGCTGCCCGCGCATTTCAGCCCTGAAGCGGACACCGCCGAAGTGTTGGCGACCTGCCGTGAAGTAGCGGCTGCGCCGGCGGCCTCGCTGGGTTCCTACGTGATTTCCATGGCCGGCGCGGCCTCCGATGTGCTCACCGTTCAACTGTTATTGAAGGAAGCCGGGCTGCAGCGCGCCATGCGCGTCGTGCCGCTGTTCGAAACCCTCGCCGACCTGGACAACGCCGGCCCGGTGATTGAGCAGCTGTTGAGCATTCCGGCCTACCGCCGAAGCCTGGAAGGTCCGCAGGAAGTCATGATCGGTTACTCGGATTCGGCCAAGGACGCCGGCACCACCGCCGCGGCTTGGGCGCAGTACCGGGCGCAGGAAAAACTGGTTGAGATCTGCCGCGCGCAAGAGGTTGAGCTGCTGCTGTTCCACGGTCGCGGCGGTACGGTCGGTCGAGGCGGCGGCCCTGCCCACGCAGCGATTCTGTCGCAGCCGCCCGGCTCGGTGGCGGGGCGTTTCCGCACCACCGAACAGGGCGAGATGATCCGCTTTAAATTTGGCCTGCCGGACATCGCCGAGCAGAACCTCAACCTCTATCTGGCCGCGGTCCTGGAGGCCACGCTGCAACCGCCGCCGATGCCGCAACCGGCCTGGCGCCAAGTGATGGACGAACTGGCGGCAGATGGCGTGAAGGCCTACCGTGCCGTGGTGCGGGAAGACCCGGAGTTCGTCGAATACTTCCGCCAGGCCACGCCGGAACAGGAACTGGGGCGCTTGCCATTGGGCAGTCGTCCGGCCAAGCGCCGCGAGGGCGGGGTGGAAAGCCTGCGCGCGATTCCGTGGATTTTCGCCTGGACCCAGACGCGCCTCATGCTGCCCGCCTGGCTGGGCTGGGAAAACGCGTTGAGCAAGGCGCTGGAGCGCGGTCAGGGCGATCTGCTCGCCGAGATGCGTGAACAATGGCCGTTCTTCCGCACCCGCATCGACATGCTGGAAATGGTGCTGGCCAAGGCCGACAGCGATATCGCCCAGCTCTACGACGAACGTCTGGTGGAGCCGAAACTGCTGCATTTGGGGACGCATTTGCGCGGCCTATTGTCGCAGGCGTGTGACGTGGTTCTTGGCCTCACGGGTCAGTCCCGGCTGTTGGCCCACAGCCCTGAAACGCTGAAGTTCATCAGCCTGCGTAACACCTACCTCGACCCGCTTCATTTATTGCAGGCGGAGTTGCTGGCACGCTCCCGTCAGCAGGAAGCGAGTCTGGACAGTCCGCTGGTGCAGGCGCTGCTGGTGTCTGTCGCAGGCATTGCCGCCGGATTACGCAACACCGGCTGACGGGGCAGCGCGCGCGACCGAATCAGGAGGAGGGTGTTGATTCGGACGCGCCGGACGCGTTGCGAGCAGTCCAGCCTTACCGCGTTGCACGTCGTCCCACCCTTGCGCCGATCGATGCCAAGCTACTGGTTTTTCGCGGGTTACTGCGACTTTCGGCGTCTTGTGCGGCATGAATCGGCTGTGTATCTTGATCAGCCTTTGGCCGTTGGGTCAGTAAAATTTTGCGATTGGCCCCATTTAGGCGAATCCGACGATATCTCTATAAAAATTTGAGGAGCACAACAATGCGCGTGATTCTGCTGGGAGCTCCCGGGGCCGGCAAAGGTACTCAGGCAAAGTTCATCACTGAGAAATTCAACATTCCGCAGATTTCCACCGGCGACATGCTGCGCGCTGCGGTCAAGGCCGGTACTGAACTGGGCCTGCAAGCCAAAAGCGTCATGGACAGCGGCGGCCTGGTCTCCGATGACCTGATCATCGGCCTGATCAAGGATCGCCTGTCCGAGCCTGATTGCGCTGGCGGTTGTCTGTTCGACGGCTTTCCTCGCACCATTCCTCAGGCTGAAGCCCTGAAGAAAGCCGGTCTGGCCATCGACCACGTCATCGAGATCAAGGTCGACGACGAAGAGATCGTCAAGCGCATCTCCGGTCGCCGCGTTCACGAAGGCTCCGGTCGCGTTTACCACACGTTGTACAACCCGCCGAAGGTTGACGGTGTGGACGACGTTACCGGCGAGCCACTGGTTCAGCGCAAGGACGACGTCGAAGCCACCGTTCGCCATCGCCTGTCGGTCTACCATTCACAGACCAAGCCGCTGGTGGATTTCTACACCAAACTGCAAGCGCAGGACGGCACGCCGAAGTGCAGTCACATCGAAGGCGTGGGCACGGTCGAGCAGATCACCGCCAAGGTGCTTGAAGCCCTGAGCTGATTGGCGTCTCTAGGCATCGAACAACGGCCCGCTTGCGGGTCGTTGTTGTTTATAATGCGGCACTTTTTTCGCACAACGATGGAAACCCCGATGACCACCTTGCTGGCCTTGGACACCGCCACTGAAGCCTGTTCAGTCGCTTTGCTGCATGACGGCAAAGTACTGACTCACTACGAGGTGATCCCGCGCCTGCACGCGCAAAAACTCCTGCCGATGATCAAGGACTTGCTGGCCGAGGCGGGCATCGGTTTGTCGGCGCTGGACGCCATTGCCTTCGGCCGTGGCCCGGGCGCGTTCACCGGCGTGCGCATCGCCATCGGTGTGGTGCAGGGCCTGGCCTTCGGCCTGGATCGCCCGGTGCTACCGGTCTCCAATCTCGCGGCCCTCGCGCAACGGGCCTTGCGTGAGCAGGGCGCCACTCAGGTCGCCGCCGCCATCGACGCTCGGATGGACGAAGTCTATTGGGGTTGCTATCACGAAGTGGCGGGAGAGATGAAGCAGGTGGGTGAAGAGGCGGTCATGGCACCGGAGCTGGCCGCTTTGCCAGGCGCTGCAACGGGCGACTGGTTCGGCGCCGGCACAGGCTGGGGTTATGCCGAGCGTATTGCCGCCGTTGTCAGTGCCCGGGACGCCACACTGTTGCCCCACGCGCAGGACCTGCTGACTCTCGGCACTTTCGCCTGGCACCGTGGCGAAGCCATCGTCGCCGACAACGCCCAACCTGTTTACCTCCGCGATAAAGTCGCCACGCCCAAGGCGCGCTGAGCGTGACATCAGGTACACGCACGATCATCAATCTGTAGGCGCCGGTTTGCTGGCGAACCTGGGCCATTTACTACCACTGCAGTAACGGGGTGAATTGCGTTCGCCAGCAAGGCGCCTCCCACTGATTGCCGGCATCCACCGGGCCCCTCAATGCATGGCTGTACGCCGGATCTGCGAACCAGGTCACACCGTTGATGACCGTTCGGCGATAAATCCGCAGAAAATTCCGGCTGCTTTAAACAATTCGCAATAAGTGTGGTCTAGTTATCGTTCGCATGTTTGCTTAAGGGCTTACTGTGAGATTAAATTGCCACCATTAGACGCCGAGTAAGCATGATGCGAATCACCGGTCCCTCACCACGTACCTACCCGATCAAGCGCAAGCTACGCAAGGATTCTGCGGCGCTGGAAGGCTCGTTCGAGGAAGTGAACGATGAGATCGAGGTGAATCCGCAAGTGGCCCGTCGCCAGACCGGGACCACGGCCAATGTGCCCGCGCGTCAGCAAGACATTATCTTCCCCCGTGCCATGAGCACGCGCGTCGCCCATGCGTTGAGCAGCTACTTGATGACCTCGACCTTCGTCGAATGGGACCTCGAAGTCTCCGGGCTCGACCTCCACGTTTGAACCTCGCCCACCCGCCTTACTACATCGGTTGCCCGTCCTGGAGCGAAAAAGCCTGGCGTGAGTCCCTGTACCCGCCGGACGCCCCAGATCTGGATTTGCTTGGGTTGTATGCGCAGGTCTTCAATGCCGTCGAAGGCAACACCACGTTCTACGCGCGTCCCAAGCCTGAGATCGTCCAGCGTTGGGCGGCCGCCTTGCCCGAGCACTTCCGCTTTTCGGCAAAAATCCCCCGTGACATCAGCCATGCCGGCGACCTGCGCGAGCATCTGGGCGCGGTAGAGGATTTCCTGCAGCTGCTTGCGCCGCTAGGGTCTAGGCTTCAACCGCTGTGGTTGCAGCTGTCGGCCAGTTTCGGCCCCCATCGGCTCAATGAGCTGGGCGCGTTCATTGATGCATTGGAAGGGCGGCCGCTGGCGGTGGAAGTGCGCAACATGGCGTTTTTCACCAAGGGCGAAGACGAGCGCCAGCTCAACCGCCTGTTGCTCGACCGCGGCGTCGAGCGCATCTGTCTGGATTCCCGGCCGCTGTTCAGTTGCGTTTCCAGTGAGCCTGCCGTGCTTCATGCGCAATCGAAGAAGCCCAAAGTGCCGCCGCGGCCGGCGGCGCTGACGTCTTTTCCCCAAGTGCGCTTTATTGGCGGGCCGGATGAGGCGATCAACCAAGGTTTCATCGTGCAATGGGCGGAAAAGGTGGCTGGCTGGATCGAGGAGGGGCGTACGCCCTCGGTGTTCCTGCACACCCCTGACAACATCGCCTCGCCCCAACTGGCCCGTCGTTTTCACCATCAGTTGATGACCCTGCTGCCGGGCCTGCCCGATCTGCCGCAACTGGATCGCGGTCGGCAAGTGGAGCAACTCGGGCTGCTCTGAGGTCGAGATAGGGTGGACTCATCCCTCCGTCAGACGAGAACCTTCCTGCATGCGCGGCTCGACCCTCTTTCTTCTACTGATTTTGATCGGCGCGGCGGTCGCGGTATCGATCTGGCGTGGCTGGTTGCCTGTCGCTGACCGCTGGAACCCGTGGGCGCCGCTGAATGTGCAGGACGAGCCCAATCTCATGACGCCGTTCAAGCTCTGGCGATTGCAGGAGGATCCGGCGTTGTGCGAGGCCGCGCTGCACACCTCGACCCTGCGTTACACGCACCAGGCCGACAGTGCCGCCGACGCCAAATGCCCGCTGACCAACACGTTGCGTATACAGGGCGGCGACGTCGCGCTGAGCAGCAGTTTTCTCTCCAGTTGTCGCCTGGCAGTGGCATATGCGCTGTTCGATATTCATCAACTGCAGCCAGCGGCCCAGGCCGTATTCGGGCAAAAGGTCGCGCGGGTCGATCACCTCGGCAGCTTTGCCTGCCGCAACATCTACAACCGCAGCGAGGGCCGCCTGAGTCAGCACGCCACCGCGAATGCGCTGGACATCGCCGGGTTTCGACTGTCAGACGGGCGCAGAATATCGGTGCTCAAGGACTGGAAAGACGAGGGCGACGACGGGCGTTTTCTGCGGTTGGTGCGGGATGGCGCCTGCCAGCAATTCAATACGGTGCTGAGCCCGGACTACAACGCCGCGCACCGAAACCACTTTCACCTGGACATGGGACGCTGGCGGG
Organism: Pseudomonas sp. GL_135; assembly: GCF_057834665.1. Lineage (NCBI taxonomy): Bacteria > Pseudomonadati > Pseudomonadota > Gammaproteobacteria > Pseudomonadales > Pseudomonadaceae > Pseudomonas > Pseudomonas sp. GL_135. The sequence continues at coordinate 4,393,011 of NZ_CM174408.1, read as the reverse complement.
TGTGTCGCTAAAGGCAGCGAACGAGGTTGCGGTTCGGTTGGGTTAAGCCTGGCGTCAGGCCGCGAGACGAAGGTTCTGCAGCACAATCGGCCGCGCCCAGCCGTTATCGAAGGCCAGATGACGCTGCTGCTCGGTCATTTCTTCAGTGCTGAAAGGCGTCGCAGGCTTGTCGGCCAGGTTCCACTCGAACTCGGCAATCGGCAGGAACAGTGGGCGCGGCTGAGGGCCCGGGCCGGGTTCTACGCTGTCATCGTACGGGTTGAGGACGGTCGGGCGAACCCAGTTGTCATCGAATTCGAGGTTGCGCTGCTGCTCGATCATTTCCATCGCGGTGAACGGCTTGGCGGGTTTGTCGGCCAGGTCCCATTCGAACTCGGCGATCGGCAGGAACAGCGGCTCCGGCGGCGCGATTTCCTTGTCCTGAACCGGGCATTCACGTTGCTCGACGATCTTGTCCAGTGCGGTGGCGCCGGCAATTGGCTCGCTGGTCAGGTTGTCCGTCGTGGCAACGGCGCTGTATTCCGGGGTGTCGCCTGCGTTGTCATCGACCTGTTGAGCCATCGCACGGGCAAACGCATCCTGCCAGAGCTGCGTGACGCCGCTCAGGGTTTGGGTATTGCGTACGCTGTAGTCGCCTGCGTACGTCAAATAGCCTATCGAGGAGGTTTGCTGAATGTCTGACATAAGCGCTCAGTACAGCCCGTGGGTCTGGCAAAATGCCGGATACTTTTGTTATCGGCAGCCGTTGCCAATCATTAAGAATATTTGAGCGTATAGAGACAATGACTGAGCAACACGCGGGCAGCCGCATTCGGGTCGACAGCCTGACCCCCGACGGGCAGGAAAACGCAGAGCAGTGGGCGCAACGACTGGGTTTGCCGCTGGCCGACGCCGACGCGGATTTCGCCCTGCAAGTGGCCGAAGACGGCCTGCAATTGCAGCAACTGGGTGACGACGCGCCGGGCCCGGTCCGAGTGGATTTCATCGAAGGCAAGGCGGCCCATCGGCGTCTGTTTGGTGGCGGCAGCGGGCAGATGATCGCCAAGGCCGTAGGCATTCAGCCGGGCGTGCGCCCGCGGGTGCTGGATGCGACGGCGGGGCTGGGCAAGGACGCCTTTGTGCTGGCGAGTCTGGGGTGCGAAGTAAGCCTGATCGAGCGACAGCCGATCATCGCCGCGCTGCTTGAAGACGGCCTCGCGCGCGGGGCGAGGGATCTGGACGTCGGCGGGATCATCGCGCAGATGCGCCTGTTGACCGGCAACTCCATCGAGCTGATTCGTCACTGGGAAGGCGAGCCGCCCCAGGTCATCTACCTCGACCCGATGTTTCCCCACCGGGAAAAAACCGCGCTGGTGAAGAAGGAAATGCGCCTGTTCCGGCCACTGGTCGGCGACGACATGGACGCCCCGGCGTTGCTGGAAGCGGCGCTGGCGCTGGCGAGCCACCGCGTCGTGGTCAAACGTCCACGCAAGGCGCCAAGCATCGAAGGGCCCAAGCCTTCCTACGCGCTGGACGGCAAATCCAGCCGCTATGACATCTACCCGAAGAAGGCGTTGAAGGGCGCGGGTTCATGACACTCGTCCGGTAAACCTGAACCCGGCAATCCCGGGCGCAGTCCTCTGCTGTGCCGATGCCTGACAAGCCACCGTTTCAGGTGTGCGCTCATCGGCGATATGCCCTGACCAGAGCTCTAGCCGGAGATCACCGATGAGTACTTCCCCTTTGTCCGTAACGCCTTTGCCGTTCGAGCCGCACTTCGAGCAGATACCCGATGACGAGGCTCAGACGAGCAAAGAACTCGCCGAGGCCATGCACAGTATTCTGGAAACCACCTACGAGGATGGCGGCCACGCTATACGTAGCGTGCATGCCAAGGCGCATGGCTTGCTGCACGGGCAGATTCATATTCTGGACGGCCTGCCCGCTGAGTTGGCTCAGGGTGTTTTCGCGCATCCCGGCACGCTGGATTTGAAGATGCGCTTTTCCACCAATCCGGGTGACCTGCTCGACGACAAGGTATCAACCCCGCGTGGTCTGGCCATCAAGCTGGTCGGTGTGCAGGGCGCACGTTTGCCGGGGAGCGAAGGGCAGGTCACCCAGGATTTCGTGATGCAGAACGCCAGGGCGTTCACGGCTGCTACTCCGAAGGATTTTCTCAAGACCCTGAAGCTGCTGGCCAAGACCACCGACAAAGTGCCCAACATGAAGAAGGCGCTGTCGGCGTTGTTTCGTGGTCTGGAGTCGACGGTCGAAGCGATGGGCGGGGAGAGTGGCACGCTCAAATCACTGGGCGGGCATCCGATGACCCACTTACTGGGTGAAACCTACAACACTGTGGTGCCGTTTCTCTACGGCCGCTATTACGCCAAGCTGAGCGTGGTGCCTGTTTCCCCCGAGCTCACCGCGTTGACCGACCAGAAGGTCGACCTGAATGGCCATCCCGACGGTTTGCGGGAAGCGGTGCGCAGTCACTTCGCGAGCAAGGGAGGGGTGTGGGACGTGCGTATCCAGCTCGCCACCGACCTTGAAAAAATGCCGATTGAAGATGCTTCGGTGGAATGGCCGGAAGAGCTGAGCCCGTTCGTGACCGTGGCCCGTATTGAAGTGCCGCTCCAGGACAGCTGGTCGAAAGAACGCCAGCAGGAAATCGACGACGGCATGGCCTTCAGCCCTTGGCATGGCGTGGTCGAACACCGGCCACTCGGTGGCGTCATGCGCGTGCGCAAACCGTCCTATGAGCTGTCTTCAGGCTTCCGCGCCAGCCACAACGGCTGCCCGATGCACGAGCCTCGCTGACAAGCTGTTAGCCAAATTCTGTGGTGTCTTCCACTCCGCTTTTCCGGCTAAAGCGGGTCCCACTATGAGTACGCGGTCGATTAGTGGACCGGTTTCAGCCGGGAAGAGGCCGGTGTGATCACCATCAGATTTTTGGTGGGGCGACCGACGCCTTCCCGGCTAAGCCGGTCCCACTATGAGTACGCGGTCGATTAGTAGGACCGGCTTCAGCCGGGAAGAGGCCCGCGTGCGCACTATCGTAGTTATGCCCCTAAACCCGATACGCCTTGAGAAACAACGCCACCACTTCCCGCACATGGTGCTCGGCGGCCTGCTCATTCGGCCGTTCGCCGGTGCCGATCAACAGCCTGAAATTGCACACCCCTTTGATCAAACACAAAAAGTGCCCCGCTGCGCCAGCAGGCGATTCGAAGCGCAGACCGTTCGTGCCGTTCAGTTTGGTCAGAAACCGCTCCATCTCATGCAGGATGCGCTGCGGTCCCGCTTCGAAAAACACTTGAGACAATGAAGACCCTTGGGTTCCCAGGGTGATCATCAGGCGATGCAAATCGATGGACTCAGGGCTGTTGATCAGCGTCTGAAATCCTTTGGCAATACCCAGCAATACTTTCTCGACGGGTTCACCCATCGGCACATCCACGAACAACCCCGGCACTTGCTCCTCACAGCGCGCAACCACCGCGCAGGAAAACAATGTCTCCTTGTCGGTGAAGTGGCTGTACACCGTGAGCTTGGAAACCCCGGCTTCAGCGGCAACGGCATCCATGCTGGTGTTGGCGTAACCATTGCGGACGAACAGGTTTTTGGCGGCTTCGAGAATGGCCTGGCGCTTGGCCAGATCCTTGGGGCGGCCGGGTCCGGTGGAGGAGGTCGAGTCAGTCATGGCGTTGTCAGGCGTCTTCGTTTGATTAGTGGACTGTTCAGTTCGGTAATTTTAAATATACTCGCCGGTACAATTATTCAAAGCTCTCTTGCCAAGGTGCCTCATCATGCTCCGCGATGCCCTGCTTCTTGCCCTGCCGGTCAGTCTCATGGTGGCACTTTCCGGTTGCGGCAAGGAGGCACCGGTGACCGCCGCAGTGCGGCCCGCCATGGTGGTGCAACCGTTGCCGTCTGCCCAGTCCATGGACAGCTATCCGGGAGAGGTCCGCGCCCGCTTCGAGCCGGAACTTGCTTTCCGCATTCCCGGCAAGGTCAGCAAGCGTCTGGTCGAAGAAGGCGAGCGGGTCACCGTCAATGAGCCGCTGGCCGAGCTCGATGCCCAGGACGTGCGCTTGCAGCAGGACGCCACCCGCGCTCAGGTTGCCGCTGCCGACGCCAACCTGCAGACAGTCCGCTCCGAGCGCGACCGCTACAAAACCCTGATGGACCGGCAGATGGTCAGCAAGTCGCTTTACGACAATGCCGAAAACACCTACCGCGCCGCAGACGCCCGTCTTAGACAGCTCAAGGCTGAATTGACCGTTGCCGACAATCAGACCGGCTACGCCGTGCTTCGTGCGTCGCAAAACGGTGTCATCGCCAGACGATTGGTGGAAGTCGGTCAGGTGGTGGCGGCCGGGCAGACCGTCTTTACTCTGGCCGCTGACGGCGAGCGCGAAGTGTCGATCAGCCTTCCGGAGCAGAATTACGGCCGCTTCAAGATCGGTGATCCGGTTTCCGTCGAACTCTGGACCCAGCGCGAGCAGCGTTTTCCGGGGCGTATCCGTGAGCTCTCGCCCGCTGCCGATCCACGTTCGCGCACCTTCGCAGCCCGCATCGCTTTCGCCAGCGGGAAGGTCCCGGCCGAGCTGGGCCAGAGCGCTCGGGTTTACATCCAGTCCGAACACGCTGTTCCGTTGTCCGTGCCGCTTTCCGCGCTGACCGCCGAAAACGGCGTGACCTACGTTTGGCGTCTGCAAAGCGATGCCACCCTGAAACGCACGCCGGTGCAGGTCGGCGCCTACGGTCAGGAAACCGTGCCGGTGCTCAGCGGCTTGCAGGCCAGCGACTGGGTCGTCGCAGCGGGCGTGCACGTGCTCCACGAGGGCGAGCAGGTGCGCCCGGTCGACCGCAGTAATCGGGCGGTGAAGCTGGCGGCGAAGGAGTAGCGGCATGCGTTTCAATCTTTCCGAATGGGCCCTGCGTAATCGGCAGATGGTCCTGTATCTCATGATCCTGCTGGCCGCAGTCGGTGCGCTGTCCTACACCAAACTGGGCCAGAGTGAGGACCCGCCCTTCACCTTCAAAGCCATGGTCATTCGTACGCTCTGGCCGGGCGCGAGTGCCGAAGAAGTGTCGCGACAAGTCACCGACCGCATCGAGAAGAAGCTGATGGAAACCGGCGATTACGAGCGCATTGTCTCGTTCTCGCGGCCCGGTGAATCTCAGGTCACGTTTGTCGCCCGAGACTCATTGGTTTCCGCGCGGCTGCCGGAACTCTGGTATCAGATCCGCAAGAAGATCAGCGACATCCGTCAGAACCTTCCGGCCGGCGTGCAGGGCCCGTTCTTCAACGATGAATTCGGCACCACGTTCGGCAATATCTATGCGCTGACGGGGGAGGGGTTCGACTACGCGGTGCTCAAGGATTACGCCGACCGCATCCAGATCCAGCTGCAGCGGGTCAAGGACGTCGGCAAGGTCGAGTTGCTCGGTCTGCAGGACGAGAAAATCTGGATCGAACTCTCCAACGTCAAACTCGCCACCCTCGGCCTGCCGATGCAATCGGTGCAGCAAGCGCTGGAAGCGCAGAACGCCGTGGTGGCGGCGAGCTTTTTCGAGACACCCAGCGAGCGCGTTCAGCTGCGCGTGACCGGGCGTTTTCAAACCGTCGACGAGATCCGCAGCTTCCCGATTCGCGTGGGTGATCGCACGTTCCGCATCAGTGATCTGGCCGATGTGCGCCGTGGCTTCAACGATCCGCCCGCGCCGCAAATGCGTTTCATGGGTCAGGACGCCATCGGGCTCGCCGTCGCCATGAAAGACGGCGGCGACATTCTGGTGCTCGGCCGCGCGCTGGAGACGGAGTTCGCGCGCTTACAGAACAACCTTCCTGCCGGCATGCAGCTGCGCAAAGTCTCGGACCAGCCAGCGGCGGTGAAGACCAGCGTTGGCGAGTTCGTTCAGGTGCTCGCCGAGGCTTTGGGCATTGTGCTGCTGGTGAGCTTTTTCTCGCTGGGCGTGCGCACCGGGATGGTGGTGGCACTGGCGATTCCGCTGGTGCTGGCGATGACATTCGCCTGCATGTATTACCTGGGCATCGGCCTGCACAAGATATCCCTCGGCGCATTGGTGCTGGCGTTGGGCTTGTTGGTGGACGACGCAATCATCGCCGTGGAAATGATGGCGATCAAAATGGAGCAGGGTTACGACCGGCTGAAGGCCGCCAGCTTCGCCTGGACCAGCACCGCGTTCCCGATGCTTACCGGCACGCTGATCACCGCAGCAGGTTTCCTGCCCATCGCCACCGCGCAGTCGAGCACCGGCGAGTACACTCGCTCGATCTTTCAGGTGGTGACCATTGCGCTGATCGCCTCGTGGATTGCTGCCGTGGTGTTCGTGCCGTATCTGGGCGCGCGCCTGTTGCCGGACCTGGCAAAACTCCATGCCGCCAAACATGGCGTCGGTGCCCACGCGCCGGATCCTTACGGCACGCCGTTCTACCGACGTGTTCGCGCGCTGGTGGGCTGGTGTGTGCGCCGCCGCAAAACGGTCATCGTGCTGACTATTGCGCTGTTTGCCCTGTCGATTTTCATGTTCCGCTTCGTGCCTCAACAGTTCTTCCCGGCGTCGGGCCGGCTGGAGTTGATGGTCGACTTGAAGCTTGCTGAAGGGGCCTCGCTGACCAGCACCGCCGAGCAGGTCAAGCGGCTGGAAGCGATGATCAAGGACCACGCCGGCGTCGACAATTACGTGGCCTATGTCGGCACCGGTTCTCCGCGGTTTTACCTGCCCCTGGATCAGCAATTGCCCGCGGCCAGTTTTGCCCAGTTCGTTGTGCTCGCGAAAACCATCGAAGACCGCGAGGCGCTGCGCACCTGGTTGATCCAGACGCTGGATGAGCAATTCCCGATGCTGCGGCCCCGCGTCACCCGCCTGGAAAACGGCCCGCCCGTGGGCTATCCGGTGCAGTTTCGCGTCACCGGCGAGCACATCGACGAGGTGCGCGCGCTGGCTCGCAAGGTGGCGGCGAAGGTCCGGGAAAACCCCCATGTGGTCAATGTGCATCTGGACTGGGAAGAGCCGAGCAAGGTCGTCTACCTGAATGTCGATCAGGATCGGGCCAGGGCGCTGGGCGTAACCACTGCCGACCTGTCGCGCTTTCTGCAAAGCCAGTTGACCGGGTCGAGCGTGAGCCAGTACCGCGAGGACGACGAGTTGATCGAAATCCTGCTGCGCGGCACGGAGCAGGAGCGCCATGAACTGGGCAGCCTCGCCAGCCTGTCGGTGCCGACCAGCAACGGCAGCAGTGTCGCGCTTTCCCAAGTGGCGACCCTGGAATACGGTTTTGAGGAGGGCATCATCTGGCACCGCAACCGGCTGCCGAACGTGACGGTGCGCGCTGACATCTACGGCAAGGAGCAACCGGCAACGCTGGTCAAACAGATTCTGCCGACGCTGGAAGACGTGCGCGCCGAGTTGCCCGACGGTTACCTGCTGGAGGTGGGCGGCACGGTGGAAGATTCGGCCCGCGGGCAGAACTCGGTGAACGCCGGTGTGCCGCTGTTCATCGTGGTGGTACTGACCTTGCTGATGATTCAGCTGCGCAGTTTCTCCCGCACGTTCATGGTGTTTCTGACCGCGCCCCTGGGGCTGATTGGGGTAACGCTGTTTCTGCTGCTGTTCAACCAGCCGTTCGGCTTTGTGGCGATGCTGGGCACCATCGCGCTGTCGGGGATGATCATGCGTAACTCGGTGATTCTGGTCGACCAGATCGAGCAGGACATCGCGGCGGGTCTCGACCGCTGGCAGGCGATCATCGAAGCGACGGTGCGGCGCTTCCGGCCCATCGTGCTCACCGCGCTGGCGGCGGTGCTGGCGATGATTCCGCTGTCACGCAGCGTGTTTTTCGGGCCCATGGCCGTCGCCATTATGGGCGGCCTGATCGTCGCCACCGCACTCACCCTGCTGTTTCTGCCCGCACTGTATGCGGCGTGGTTCAGGGTGAAAAAGGATGAGCGATTGCCTTGAGCGAGATGGCGCCTGCACGCTGAACAAACTGTGGGAGCGAGCTTGCTCGCGAATGGGCAGGTGCGGCCGCTGAATATTCAGTGGCTGAAATGCCGTCTTCGTGAGCAAGCTCACTCCCACATTGACTGGGTCAGTTGCGGATAGCGCCGCACTACTGACAGGGGCTAGAACCGATCACCGACCCGCATGACGGCGCGCGTTACAGCGCGCCGAACACCTTCTTCGCCAGGCCGGTCGCCGCCGCTGCCGGGTTGGCGCGGATGGTTTCCTCCTGCTTGGCGATCATTTCGAACAGGCCGTTCAACGCCTTCTCGGTGACGTAGCCTTCGATGTTCGAGCTCTTCGCGTCCAGCACGCCCAGGGTCGCGGCCTGTCCGGCGAAGGCGTTGTATTTCTGCGCCAGGCCGACTTTGTCAGTGGCCTGTTTGATGATGGGCAGGAATTTGGCGCGGATCTGTTCGCGGCTGGAGGTGCTCAGGTACTGGGTGGCCGAGTCCTTGCCGCCGCCGAGGATGGCCTTGGCGTCCGACACGCTCATTTTTTTCACGGCATCGACCAGCAACGTCTGCGCCTGTGGCATCGCTGCTTCTGCCGCCTGGTTCATGCTGGTTTCCAGCTGATCGACCTGCGCGCCCATGCCGAACTGCTTCATCTTCTTGGCGACCTTGCCCAGGTTGCCGGGCAGTTCGATGCGCACGTCCTTGTTGTTGCTGAACCCGCCCGGCACGCCCAGTTGCTTGACGGCGACCTGCGCGCTTTGGGTCAGGGCATCCTTCAGCCCGCCGGTGGCGTCCGATTGAGACAGATCATTGAGCGACAGCGCGAAGGCACTGGCCGACAACAGCAGCCCGGCGCACACGCCAGTGAACGATAGAGAGCGACGCAACATGGTTAATGTCCTTTTCAGCGGTCTGTGATGCACGGCCGATCAACGGGCCGGGCTCAAACGAATTTTGACAGGCGGTTTTTCGTCCAGCGTCAGGTCCACCGTGTAGCGCTCGGTGCTGATCATCAGCAGCTTGCCATCCACTTCGATGCGCGCGCTGACCGAGTAGGTGTGCCCCGGCTGGACCTGCTTCTGATCGTAGGTCAGGTGAAACGGCAGCGGCACCTGGCCTTTGATCGGGCCGTTCTGGCTGGCGAGGAGCTGCGCGGGCGCGTCGGCCAGCGTCACGTCCTGCAGCGTAACCTTAAGCGTAGCGGTAGGCGGAAGCGCCATGCGCTGCAGGTAAAACACCTCGCCATCCACCGAGCCCGGCAGGTTGTCCGGCCCATGGGCGCACGCGGCGAGCACGGTGGTCATGAGGGTGAGCAGGATGTGTTTCATGTGAATGTCCTTGTCATGTGAAACGTTAGGCAGGGCGTGCGTCGTCGCTTAGGCGATCGGCGCAGCCCCGACGACTTCATCACTGCGGTGCAACGCCACCTGGCGAATCGACAGCCTGATTTCCGCTGGCAGTACGCGTTTGGCGGCGCCTTCCGCCAGATCCCCCAACATATCGTGATAGCTCAGTTTGTCGGCGGCGTCGGTGCGCAAGACGCCCTGATCCAGCAGCGTCTGGATGAAATGCCGGAACAGACTCTTGTCGAAGAACTCCGGCGCGTTCAGGCCGTGCAGGATCGATAACCGCTGGGCCATCGTCGTGCATAACTCCTCAAGCCCCTCGGCAGTGAGCGTGTGTTGACCGCTGTTGAGCAGCAGCGAGATCGCCATGTAGAAACGCTGCAGGGTCTGGGCAATCGCCCGCGACAGCACCGTCAGCAGCACAAAAGCCCGCGAGCTTGGTGCCGGGCGCAGGTAGACGCCGTTCTCGAATCGCAACAAGCCCTGCTCAACAAATGCCGCCAGCCACTGATCGATGACCTCATCCAGATCGTCCAGCGACCAGCGGATGAACAGCTCCGATTGCAGGTACGGATACAGCGCCCGGGTATACCGCAGAATCTGCTCGCGGCTCATGCGCGACGAGCTTTGGAAAAAGCAGGCCAGCAACGAAGGCAGCGCGAAAATATGCAGCACGTTATTGCGGTAGTAGGTCATCAGGACGGCATTTTGCTCGTCCAGGTACAGAATCTTGCCCAGCGCATCGCTGAGTTCCGAGAGCAGATTCATGCCCTTGACGTGCTCGATCAACGCCCGGCCATCGCCGTCCGGCAGCGTGGTATGGGGCGAGTAGGGCACGGTGCGCAGTAGCGTCAGGTACAGATCGAGCACCCGCGCCAGGGCCTGATCGTCCAGCGCGTGTTTGGCCGTCGACAGCAACGCCAGTGCCACCAGATTCACCGGGTTGATGGCCGCCGCTTCGTTCAGGTGGCGGGCGACGCGTTCGCCCAGACGGTGTGTGGTCTCGTTGAGCCAGGCCGGTTTGAACACCGGGCCCAGTTCCTGAGTGCGCCAGTCCGGCTGCTCATGGTCGAGAAACTCGGTCAGCTTGATCGGCTCACCGAAATTGACCGAGACCTGCCCGAAGCGCTGCTTTAGCGCGCCGACGACTTTGAAAATGTCGAAGATCGACTCTTTCTTCTTCGCTGCACCGCGCAGCTCGCCCAGGTAGGTCCGGCCTTCCAGCACCCGTTCGTAGCCGATGTACACCGGCACGAACACGATGGGCATGCGCGAATTGCGCAGGAAACTGCGCAGGGTGATCGCCAGCATCCCGGTCTTCGGCTGCAACATGCGCCCGGTCCGCGAACGTCCGCCTTCGACGAAGTACTCCACCGGAAAACCTTTGGTGAACAGGGTGTGCAGGTATTCGTTGAACACCGCGGTGTACAGCGGATTGCCCTTGAACGTGCGGCGCATGAAAAACGCGCCGCCGCGCCGCAGCAGGCCACCGATCACCGGCATGTTGAGGTTGATGCCCGCCGCGATATGCGGCGGGGTCAGGCCGTTGCGAAACAGCAGGTACGACAGCAACAGATAGTCGATGTGACTGCGGTGGCACGGCACATAAATGATCTCATTGCCCTGGGCGACGTTCTGCACGCCCTCCAGGTGACTGACCTTGATGCCGTCGTAAATCTTGTTCCAGAACCAGCTCAGCACCACTTCCAGAAAACGGATGGCGGTGTAGGTGTAGTCCGAGGCGATTTCGTTGCCGTAATGCAGCGCTTTGTCCCGGGCCTTGGCTTCGGTGATTTTCTCCCGGGCGGCCTCGTCGAGAATGGCCTGCCTGACCAGCGGATCCGCCACCAGCCCTTTGACCAGATGGCGACGGTGGGAGAGGTCCGGTCCGATCACGGAGGTCTTCAAGTTGCGGAAATGCACCCGCAGCAGGCGTTGAGCCATGCGCACCGTGCGCTCGTAACCCTTGTTCTGATCGACCAGCTCACGCAGATGAACCGGCGCCGAGAACTGCACGCGGGTTTTGCGGCCCAGGATCAGAATGGTCACAAAGCGACGCAGACGCCCGGTCACCTTCCAGCTATCGGCAAACAGCAGTTTCCACGGGCTGTCTTCCTTGTCCGGGGACTGGCCCCAGAAGACGCTGACCGGAATGACTTGCGCGTCTTCGGTGGCGTTTTGCGTGACCGCGCTGACCAGGCGTTCAAGGGTCGGTGGTGCGCCGCGTTTGTCGTGGCGTCCCAGCCAGTCAGGCTCGGGCGTCAGGTAGAAAAACGCGGCCGGCTCGGTCAGATTGCCCAAGGCGACGGAAAGTACGGGGCGCGGCAGACCGGCCTTGCGGCACTCGGTGTCGAGGACGGCGAGGTCGCTCATTGAAGGGTTTTGCAGCGCATAAAAAACCGGGCGGCTGCGGTCGAGATTGAGGGTGAAGGACGACTGGTTGATCGTCTCCGAGCGCACCCACAGGTAAAGCAGGCGGCGCACGGTGCCGAATACAAGACGGCGAAACGGGGAACGGGTCATAGAGTTCTGCTGAGAGGGGCGACGCCCGCGAGGCCGCCAGTTTGCCGCATCTGGCGGGGATGGGCAAAGCGGCGGGGGCGCCCGTCAGGATGATGTATCAGGACGTATGCCAGGTGATTTCTTCTTCACCATCCACGCTGATACGGATCCATTGATCGGCCTCGGCGTCACTCTCTTCTTCGACCCACGTCCCCGGCGCGCAACGCACTTCGACTTTCAACGCAGCGAAGGCGGCGCGGGCGCAGGCGATGTCGTCTTCCCACGGGGTTTTGTCGCTGTCCAGGCACAGGCTGTTCCACTTGCCGACGGCCTTGGGAATCCAGGTCACGGGCACGTCGCCCGCCTGGCATTTCCACGTCTGGCCTTTCTGTGCCCATTCGGTGCAAGGGCCGATGGCTTGAGTCAGCCAGGCGGTGATTGCCTTATGGTCGACGTCAGCGTCTTTCAGGTAAATCTCGATATCGGGTTGGCGCATGGATGCCTCTTGGTTGTGCTGGAAAATCCACTCGCGGATTCAGTCTGTTCGGGTGCTTCAAGCCGTCAGTTCAGGACGAAATAATCGTAGCGCATGGACACCGTGACCTCGAATGGCTCGGCCTGCTCGATCACGTTGGCGCGGCGCTCGGCACTGGCGCGCCAGCCGTGGGGCGTCATGGCCAGCAGGTTGGCGCGGGCCTGGCCGTCCGCCAGTGTCAGGGTGAAGCGCAGGGTTTCGCTGTGCTGCAGGCTCATGCCTTCCGGCACCAGCGCCAAGTGCTTGTCATCGCTGTAATCGCGGACTTCGTCGTACAGGCGCTGACGCAATTCCATCAGGTGATCGTTGGACGGTCCTACACGCATCAGGCCGCCGCCCGGCGAAAGCAGACGCTTGGCCTCGGCCCAGTCCAGCGGGCTGAACACGCTGGCGATGAACTGCATGCTCGCATCCGGCAGCGGCACGCGCGCCATGCTGGCGATCAACCAGGTGATCTTGGGGTCGCGTTTGCAGGCGCGCTTCACCGCTTCGCGGGAGATGTCCAGCGCATAGCCGTCAGCGTTGGGCAGACCCTGGGCGATTTGCGCGGTGTAGTAACCCTCGCCGCAACCGATGTCGAGCCAGTGCGACGGCGCGCGCTCGGCAGCCAGTTCGGCGAGACGCCTGGCGACTGGCGCGTAATGCCCGGCGTTGAGAAAGTCGCGCCGCGCCTCGACCATCGCCTGATTGTCGCCAGGGTCGCGGCTGTTTTTGTGCTGCACGGGCAGCAGGTTCAAGTAACCCTGACGGGCGCGGTCGAAGCGGTGCCCGGCGGGGCACACGACGCCGTTATCCGCTGAATCGAGCGGGGCGGAGCAGATCGGGCAGGTCAGCATCAGGCGAGCAACTTGACCAGGGTCTGGTAGTAGATCTCGGTCAGCACGTCGAGATCGCTGGCGAGGATGCGTTCGTTGACTTGATGGATCGTCGCATTGACCGGCCCCAGTTCGACCACTTGGGTGCCGAGGGTGGCGATGAAGCGACCGTCCGAGGTGCCGCCGCTGGTCGACGCACGGGTGTCGCGGCCGGTGACGTGTTTGATGCTCGCCGACACTGCGTCCAGCAATGCGCCCGGTTCGGTGAGGAACGGCAGGCCGGACAGCGCCCATTCCACGTGCCAGTCCAGATCGTGTTTGTCGAGAATGTCGGCGACGCGTTGCTTGAGGCCTTCGACGGTGGATTCGGTGGAGAAACGGAAATTGAACACGGCCACCAGATCCCCCGGGATCACGTTGGTGGCGCCGGTGCCGGAATTCAGGTTGGAGATCTGGAAGCTGGTCGGCGGGAAGAAATCATTGCCGTTGTCCCAGTGCTCGGCGGCCAGCTCAGCCAGCGCCGGTGCTGCCAGATGAATGGGGTTCTTCGCCAGATGCGGGTAGGCGACGTGGCCCTGAATGCCTTTGACGGTGAGGGTTGCCCCCAGCGAGCCGCGACGGCCGTTCTTGACCACATCGCCTACCAGCGTTGTGCTCGACGGTTCGCCAACGATGCACCAGTCGAGACGTTCCTTGCGCGCCGCCAGACGCTCGACCACCGCTTTGGTGCCGTGGTGCGCCGGGCCTTCTTCGTCACTGGTGATCAGGTAGGCCACTTTGCCCTTGTGGTTCGGGTGATCGGCGACGAAACGCTCGGTGGCGACAATCATGGACGCCAGGCTGCCTTTCATGTCCGCCGCGCCACGGCCGCAGAGCATGCCGTCTTTGTCGATCAGCGCGCTGAACGGATCATTTTGCCAGGCCTGAACCGGGCCGGTCGGCACCACATCGGTGTGACCGGCGAAGCACAACACCGGACCGTCCTGACTGCCGTGGGTGGCCCAGAAGTTGTCCACGTCCTGAATGCGCATCGGCTCCAGGGCAAAACCGGCATCGCTCAGGCGTTTCATCATCACGGTCTGGCAATCAGCGTCCAGTGGTGTGACGGATGGGCGACGGATCAGGTCGCAGGCGAGTTGCAGCGTGGGCGAGAGGTCGGCTGGGGCTGTCATGAAAGGTCCGAGATATTGAGTGAAGGCAAGGCGTAAACCGGCGAATAGCTTAAAGCAAAACGGCGACCCGAAGGCCGCCGTTTAGTACAGCGCCCCATTGTTTCAGGCGGTAGCGGGTTCGTCTGCCGGTTTCGGTTTCGGCAGCGACGACAGAAACGCCATGATCAACGCCGCCAGATACGGCAGCGATTGCACCAGCAGCATGATGACCCAGAAGCGCATGTCGTTGCTCGGCAGACCCTGCACCAGACAGATCCCCAATGCAGCGCCCCACAGCATCAGCATGATGAACAGCTCTTCGCGGGCCTCGGAGATCGCCACCAGCAAGCCATGGCTTTCGGCGTTTTTCGGGGTGCGGAAGAACGGGATGCTGGTGGTGAAGAACCCGTACAGCACCGCCTTGGCGATGGTGTGGGACAGCGCCAGCCCCGCGAGCGCTGCGTAGAACGCGTCCGTGAGGTTCACGCCCACGGCGCGACGGTACAGGAAGATGATCTTGCCGACCTTGAAGAAGAACAGCGCCAACGGCGGAATCGCGAAAATCAGCAGCGGCGGGTCGACCCGGTTGGGCACGATGATCATCGCCGACGACCAGAGCAAGGCGCCAACCGTGAAGAAAATGTTCATCCCATCGGCCACCCACGGCAGCCAGCCCGCGAGGAAGTGATAACGCTGGCCGCGGGTCAGCTCGGTGTCTTTGCCGCGCAGCAGGCTGGCGGCGTGACGCTTGATGATCTGAATCGCGCCATAGGCCCAGCGGAATCGTTGCTTCTTGAAGTCGATGAAGGTGTCGGGCATCAGGCCCTTGCCGAAGCTGTTATGGGCATAGGCTGCCGAATAGCCTTTTTCGAACACGCGCAGGCCCAGCTCGGCGTCTTCACAGATGCACCAGTCTGCCCAGCCCAGTTCTTCCAGAACCGAGCGACGGGTCATGGTCATGGTGCCGTGCTGAATGATCGCATCGCGGTCGTTGCGGGTGACCATGCCGATGTAGAAGAAGCCTTTGTATTCCGAGTAGCAGAGCTTCTTGAACGCACTTTCGTGCTGGTCGCGGTAGTCCTGCGGCGACTGCACCACAGCGATTTTCGGATCGGCAAAGTGCGGAACCATGTGCTTGAGCCAGTTGCGGTCGACGCAGTAGTCCGAGTCGATCACCGCAATCACTTCGGCGTCCGGCGCGGTGTGCGGGATCAGGTAGTTCAGGGCGCCGCCCTTGAAGCCGGCCAGCGGCGCGACGTGGAAAAACTTGAAGCGCGGCCCGAGCATTTCGCAGTGGGCCTTGACCGGCTCCCACACCGCGGGGTCCTTGGTGTTGTTGTCGATCAGCAACACTTCGAAATCCGGGTAATCCAGCGCGGCCAGTGCATTGAGGGTCTGTTTGACCATCTCCGGGGGCTCGTTGTAGCAGGGCACGTGGATCGACACTTTCGGTCTGTAGGCCGAATCCCCTTCGACGGGCAGGAATTCGCGGCGGCGCTTGTGCGTCCATACCGCTTCGGCCAGTTCGTGGGCCTCGGTCAGCAACACGATAAAGACGCCGAATGCGCCGAGCGCCAGTAAAAATCCTACGAGCAGACTGAACCAGGTGCTGTATTGCTGGCTGTAGTCGTAGCCGATCCAGACCAGAACCGAGCCGCAGAGGAAGGCGATAAAGGTCAGGAATGTCCGGCCACGCTGACGCAGCGCCGAGCCATCAATCAGCAGCAAGGCCAGGGCAAGCATCGCCAACACCGCCGAACCGATCGCCAATACACGCCATTGCGGGATCGCAACCACCGGGCCTTCGAAGTTGAATTTCTGCTGGCGAGCGGCGTTGTACACGCCCCAGTACGCGCCGACCGAGCCTTCGTCGCTGGCTTTCCACGGCTGGTCGAAGGCCTCGATCACGAAGTAGTTGAAGCCCTGACGGTTGAGCTTGTTGACCAGCGTGCGCAGGTAAACCGCTTGATCCGCCTGGGTGGCGTCCGCACCGCCGCGCATGTGGCCGTTGCTCGGCCAGCCGACTTCAGAGAGCAGCAGCGGCTTTTTCGGGAACATGCGTTTCAGTTCGCGGGCACGATCAAGCACGTACTGACCGGCTTTATCCATCGGGATGTATTCCCAGTACGGCAGGATGTGCGCGGCGATCAGGTCAACGTGTTTGGCCAGTTCCGGGTACTTCTCCCAGATATGCCATTGCTCCGACGTGGTCACCGGGACTTTCACGGCCGCGCGCACGCGGTCGAGGGCGGCCATCAGGTCCTTGGGTTTGATCTCTTCGCGATATAGCGCTTCGTTGCCCACCACCACGCGAACCACGCTGCGGGTCGTGTTCGCCAGCTCGATCGCCGTGGTGATTTCGCGCTCGTTGCGCTCCAGGTCCGGGCTGATCCAGATGCCGAGGGTCACCCGCAGGCCGAACTCTTCGGCCAGCTTGGGGATGTCCTTGAGCGTGCCGTCCACTGAATAGATACGGATGTTGTCCGTCTGCTTGCTCATCAGCTCCAGGTCCTGACGCATTTCTTCGTCGGATGGGTAGGAATCTTTCTGTGGATTCTGTCCGAGGCGGAAAGGCGAATAGGAGAAGCCGGAGATCTGTTCAGGCCAGTTGGGGGCGGTGACGGGGCGGTTGATCAGCGCCCAGAAGCCGGTGAACAGCGCAGCAATCGCCACGACGACAACGAGGTTGAGTCCAAATTTACGCGATGACATAGGTGCTTCAGGTTCCAAGAGGGGAACGGGGAGGAGTGACAGGGTACAGCGGGCCGAAACTTTGGCAACCGACACGTGTTGAAGTTCTGTTCGGCCGGGGCTGTAGGCCGTTACCTGTTCTGTGTTCGGCAGGCGGGGAAAGAGGTGACTTTCAGACCAAACGCCTGCCACTCAGCGCTTTGCGAATCGCCGTCAGGGCCTATAATGCGCGCCGGTTTTTTGGGGTATTGGTCATGAGTACAGAAGATCCGCGTTTCGCTGGCGTTGCCCGCCTGTACGGCATTGAGGGCCTGGAACGCCTGCGCGCGGCCCACGTGGCGGTGGTCGGCATTGGCGGTGTGGGTTCCTGGGCAGCGGAAGCCATGGCGCGCTGTGGCGTAGGCGAAATATCCCTGTTTGATCTGGACGACGTCTGTGTCAGCAACAGCAACCGCCAGTTGCACGCCCTGAGCAGCACCGTTGGCCGCGCCAAGGTCGAGGTCATGGCCGACCGTCTGCGGGAGATTAATCCCGATTGCGTCGTTCATGCCGTCGCCGACTTCGTCACCCGCGAGACCATGGCCGAATACATCACGCCGGACATCGACTGCGTGCTCGATTGCATCGACAGCGTCAACGCCAAGGCCGCGCTGATCGCCTGGTGCAAACGCCGCAAGATCCAGATCATCACCACCGGTGGCGCGGGCGGGCAGATCGACCCGACCCTGATTCAGGTCTGCGATCTCAACCGGACATTCAACGATCCGCTGGCGTCCAAAGTGCGTTCGACCCTGCGCCGCGATTACGGCTTTTCTCGCACCGTCACCCGCCACTACAGCGTGCCGTGCGTGTTCTCCACCGAGCAACTGCGCTACCCCAAGCCGGACGGCAGCATCTGCCTGCAGAAAAGCTTCGTCGGCGATGGCGTGAAGCTGGACTGCGCGGGCGGGTTTGGCGCGGTGATGATGGTCACTGCCACTTTCGGGATGGTCGCCGCGACCAAGGCCGTGGACAAAATCGTCGCCGGCGTGCGACGGCCGTCGGAGCGAGCCAAGGCGCAGCCGGCGGCTTGAAGGTCGAGGCGTGGGAGCAATCTTGCTGACGCCTCCTTTGTGAACAGCCGCCGATAGTCCTGCAAATCAACGACCTGTTGGAGCGAGCTTGCTCGCGAAGAGGGCGGTACATCCGCTATATATCCAGCAGTTGAACGGCCCTTTCGTGAGCAAGCTCACTCCCACAGGTTTTGTGTACGCCGAAGATTCCAAAGTGTTGCTCGGGACCCCTTGTGGGAGCGAGCTTGCTCGCGAATAAGGTCTTGCATTCCCTGAATTTTAGGCGGCTGTAAGCAGTATTCGCGAGCAAGGTGGAGCGCCACCCCGGTCGCTCCCACAGGTCTCATGTTTGCTGCGCAACAGCGCGGCGCCTGGACGACGGGGAATCTCTACCGTGCGAGCTGCCGCATCTTCTGCAACACCGCATTCAGCCCGTTGCTGCGGGATGCCGACAGCTGACGGCTCAATCCCAGCTGCGTGAACCACTCAACCAGATCCACTTCCTGCAGTGCTTGCGACGACAGGCCATTGACCCGGGTCAGCAGCAACGCCACCAGACCCCGAATCAACCGCGCGTCACTGGCGGCGCGGAACTGCCAATGACCGTCGACCACGGCGCCCATCAGCCAGACCTTGCTCTCGCAGCCGTCCACCAGACGCTCGTCGGTCTTATCTTCATCGCTCATGGGTGGCAGGCGGTCACCCCATTGCATCAACAGCCGCGCCCGCTGCTCCCAGCTCAATGACCCGTTAAAGGTTTCCAGCGCGGTGTGCGCCTCGATCGGCAGGCTCATCGCAACACCTCCAATGCCTGATCCAGAGCGCTGAAAAGCCGCTCCAGGTCCTCGGAATTGTTGTACAGCCCCAGCGACACCCGAATCGCGCCAGAGAGGCCCAAGCCACTGATCAACGGAATGGCGCAGTGGTGACCGGCGCGAACGGCAACCCCTTGCTCGGTCAGCAGGTGCGCAAG
The DNA here is from genome assembly GCF_057834665.1 of Pseudomonas sp. GL_135. NCBI lineage: Bacteria > Pseudomonadati > Pseudomonadota > Gammaproteobacteria > Pseudomonadales > Pseudomonadaceae > Pseudomonas > Pseudomonas sp. GL_135. Next base: position 4,373,979 of record NZ_CM174408.1, on the reverse strand, counting down.
ATCGGCATTGTGTACGCCCTCGACCACGAAACTCACCAGTGCTACATGGGGATCGCCCAGCACCTGCACACCGTCGCGCAGCATCAACCCGGCGCGCAACCGCTCATGCAGGCACGCTTCGTATTCGGCGACGGCGGACTGATTGAGACCGTTGAGGTAATCAAGCGTGGCGCCGAGGCCGATCACCGCGCTGATGGGCGGCGTGCCCGCCTCGAAACCCAGCGGCGCCGGGCGAAAGGTTGCGGTCTGGTAACCGGTCTGCAGGACCATCTCGCCGCCGAACTGCCAATGCTGCAACTGCGCCAGCGCCTGATGTCGGCCGAACAGCACGCCCACGCCATCCGGGCCATAGAGCTTATGGCTGGAAAACACATAGAAATCGCAGCCGATGTCCTGCACATCGTGTCGGCCATGGACGACGCCCTGGGCGCCATCAACCACCGTCAGCGCGCCTTGTGCCTGGGCCAGCGCAACGAGTTGCCGGACCGGCTGCCAAGTGCCGAGCACGTTGGACAACTGACTGACCGCCAGCAAGCGGGTGCGTGAAGTGATCAGTTCGGCGGCGGCCTCAACATCAATCACGCCGGCCTCAGTGACGGGGAGCACCACCAGTTTCAGGTCGCGACGCAGGGCCAGTTGCTGCCAGGGCAACAGATTGGCGTGATGCTCCAGCGCGCTGATGACAATCTCGTCGCCGGCCTGAAACACATGCTCCAGGCCATAGGCGAGCAAGTTGAAGGCGGATGTGGCGCCGTGGGTGAACACGATCTGCCCGGACGCTCCGGCATTCAGCCATTCGCCGGCCTTGCGCCGCGTGTCCTCAAAGGCCTGGGTCGCCATGGCGCCCGGCAGGTGCTGAGCGCGATGCACATTCGCTGCGCCGTTGGCGTAGTAATGCACCGTGGCGTCGATCAGGGCGTGGGGCTTTTGTGCGGTGGCGGCGCTGTCCAGGTAGGTCTGGCCTTGCCGTTGCAGGGCGTCAATGGCCGGAAAGTCAGCGCGCCAGGGAGAAATGAGGGGCATATCAGTCACGCTCTTTGGGGCGGGTTCGGCGTCCCGTGGGACACCGAACCCGCACGCAGCATCGATCAGTTGTGAGCGTGCAGCGCTTCGTTCAGCTCGATGGCCGACTTGTGGGATTTGCACTCCACCGCGCCGGTCTGCGAGTTACGACGGAACAGCAGGTCCGGTTGACCGGCCAGTTCTCGGGCCTTCACAACCTTGACCAGCTCGTTCTTGTCATCCAGCAGCGCCACTTTGGTGCCCGCAGTGACGTAGAGACCGGCTTCAACGGTGTTGCGATCGCCCAACGGAATGCCGATGCCGGCGTTCGCGCCGATCAGGCAGCCTTCGCCGACCTTGATCACCATGTTGCCGCCGCCCGAGAGCGTGCCCATGGTCGAGCAGCCGCCACCCAGGTCCGAACCCTTGCCGACGAACACGCCAGCCGACACGCGACCTTCGATCATGCCCGGGCCTTCGGTGCCGCCGTTGAAGTTGACGAAACCTTCGTGCATCACGGTGGTGCCTTCGCCGATGTAGGCGCCCAGACGCACGCGCGCGGTGTCAGCGATGCGCACACCGGCCGGCACGACGTAGTCGGTCATTTTCGGGAATTTGTCCACCGAGAAGACTTCCAGAAACTGGCCTTTCAGGCGGGCTTCCAGCTGACGCTCGGCCAGCTCGCCCAGATCGATGGCGCCCTGGCTGGTCCACGCGACGTTCGGCAGCAGCGGGAACACGCCGGCCAGGCTCAAGCCGTGGGGCTTGACCAGTCGATGGGAGAGCAAATGCAGTTTGAGGTAAGCCTCGGGGGTGGAGGTCAGCGCGGCGTCTTCGGCCAGCAGCGTGGCGACCAGCGGGTTGTGGCTCTCGGCCAGCCGGGTCAGCAGCGCGGCCTGGGCGTCGTCGATGCCTTTGAGGGCATTGGCCAGACGCGAGGACAGATCAGTGTTGAATGCGATGGCCTGATTGCCACCGGTGTAGCCCAGGATCGGTGCGACCGCGGCGACGATTTCAGCCGACGGGTTGAGCAGTGGCAGGGCGTAGAAAACTTCCAGCCAGGTGCCTTGACGGTTTTGTGTGCCAACGCCAAAGGCCAGGCTGAACAGAGAAGTGGTCATGCAGATACCTCGTTATTTAGGGCTATCTCAATCAGGCGATAGCCGCAGCGTACAGTTCGGGTTTGAAGCCAATCAGGGTTTTGTCGCCAAGATCCAGCACCGGGCGCTTGATCATCGACGGCTGAGCGAGCATCAGCTCAATGGCCTTTACCTGATCGAGGTCGGCTTTCTGCGCCTCGTCCAGTTTGCGAAAGGTCGTGCCGGCGCGGTTGAGTACCGTCTGCCAGCCATGCTCGTTGCACCAACGGGTCAGGTGGTCGCGGTCGATGCCTTGGGTCTTGTAGTCGTGGAAATCGTAATTCACCGATTTTTCATCGAGCCAGGTGCGCGCCTTCTTCATCGTGTCGCACGCCTTGATCCCAAACAGGTGCAACGTGTGGGTTTCCTTGGCCATCGGCCTGCTCCTTTCGGGACGGTTGAAAAAAACGGTGGAGGATTATGCCACGTACACGCAGGGTAAGCGCGGCGGGCCGACGCTTTGTCCATTCGACGCCGTGTTGCCCGCCATGAATGCTGGCGACGACGGCCTGCCGCTGCAGATTTATCAGAACGCCATGACCTTTCCAGCCGTAAATATGGGCACTTTGCCGGACGCATCCGGTCTGTTGCCGATGTCAGTCATGAGTCAACGCTTGGGGAAACACGCAATGCAAACAGCCTATACCGTCCTTATCTTGTTGACGCTGGTAGGTGTCTCGCGATTGCTGGCCCGGGTGATTCCGCTGCCGCTGCCGCTGGTGCAAATCGCTGCGGGTGCCTTGCTCGCCTGGCCGACGCTGGGCTTGCACGTGGCACTCGACCCTGAGCTGTTCCTGTTTCTGTTCCTGCCGCCGCTGCTGTTTTCAGATGGCTGGCGGATGCCCAAACGCGACCTCTGGCGCTACCGCGGCGCCATTCTGACCCTCGCGGTCGGGCTGGTGATTTTCACCGTGATCGGCGCCGGCTACTTCATCCACTGGCTGCTGCCTTCCATTCCCTTGCCTGTCGCCTTTGCGTTGGCAGCGGTGCTGTCCCCGACCGACGCCGTGGCGGTCTCGGCCATCGCCCAGGACCGGCTGCCTGCGCCGATCATGCGCATGCTTCAGGGCGAAGCGTTGATGAATGACGCAACCGGCCTGGTGACCTTCAAGTTTGCCCTCGCAGCCGCCATCACCGGGGTGTTTTCCCTGACCGATGCCAGCCTGAACTTTGTGCTGGTGGCTTGTGGCGGTCTTGCCGTTGGCGTTGCGCTCAGCTGGATGGTGGGGCGTCTGCGAAGCTGGATGATCACACGAGGCTGGGATGATCCGGCGACCCACGTTGTCTTCATGTTGCTGCTGCCGTTCGCCGCTTACGTCCTTGCCGAGCGGCTTGAACTGTCCGGAATTCTCTCGGCGGTGGCGGCGGGGATGATGCAAAGCTGGGTCGATCTGCTGCCCCGTCAGACCACCACCCGACTGCTCAATCGCAGCGTGTGGACCCTGTTGGAATTTGCATTCAACGGGCTGATCTTCCTGCTGCTCGGCTTGCAGCTGCCTGACATTATCACCGCCGTTACCCACCATGAAGCCACCCTGTGGCCGACCTTGTTGTGGCGTTGCCTGGATGTGCTGGCGATCTTCGTTGTGCTGGCGGTGTTGCGTTACATCTGGGTGCAAAGCGTCTGGCGGCTGATGATCCAGATTCGGCGCTGGCGCGGCAGGGGCGACGGCACGCTGGATCTGTCGACACGTTCGTCATTGCTGCTGACCGTGGGCGGGGTGCGCGGTGCCGTCACACTGGCAGGTACATTGTCGGTGCCGATGCTGATCAGTGCGGGCGTCGACTTTCCCGAGCGTGACTTGCTGATTTTCATTGCTGCCGGGGTAATCCTGCTGTCGCTGGTGTCGGCGAGCATCGGTTTGCCACTGCTGCTGCGTGGGCAGGTCAATGAACCGGACATGCGCATGAAGCGCGAAGTGAGGGACGCCTGGAAGCGTACGGCCCAGGCGGCAATCAAGACACTGGAAAACGAAGCGATCCCGGCGGCCACGGATTCACCCGAGGCCGCGCAGGCTGTGCTCGCGATAGAAGTAAAAGCGCGGATCATGTCCGAATACCGCCAGCGTCTGGATATCTTCAACGACACCGCCGAAGCCCAGGCCCTGGCATTCCAGATGGACCAACTGGAGAAACGCATGCGCCTCAACGCCCTGCGTGCCCAGCGTCTGGAACTGTACAACCTGCACCGTCACCACCAGATTGGCGATGACGTGCTGCGCCTGGTGCTGGCGGAACTCGATCTTAATGAAGCCAATCTGGGGCTGGCGCACTGAGGCCAATAGCCAGCCTCAGTCGGCGGGATGTCAGCGGCTCGTCACAAACTCGCGAATACGCTGCGCGGCTTCGATGCACTCGGCCAGCGGTGCAACCAGTGCCATGCGCACGCGGCCGGCGCCGGGGTTGAAGCCGTCGACATCGCGGGACAGGTATGACCCCGGCACCACGGTCACGTGCTCGGCGACGAACAGATCACGGCAGAACTTCGCATCGTCAGTCCCGACGTTGGGCCACAGATAGAAGCCGCCGTCAGGACGCTGTACGTCCATGACCGGGCTAAGGATTTCCAGCACGGCATCGAACTTTTCCCGGTACAGCGTGCGGTTGGCGCGCACGTGTTCTTCGTCGCCCCAGGCCGCGATGCTCGCCAGTTGCGTCTGCACCGGCATCGCGCAGCCGTGGTAAGTGCGATACAGCAGAAATGCCTTGAGAATGTCGGCATCGCCGGCGACAAAACCCGAGCGCAGTCCCGGCAGGTTCGAGCGCTTGGACAGGCTGTGGAACACCACGCAACGCTTGAAATCCTGGCGACCCAGTTCGGCGCAGGCGCTGAGCAGGCCGGCGGGCGGGGTCGCTTCGTCGAAATACAACTCGCTGTAGCACTCGTCCGCCGCGATCACAAAGTCGTGCTTGTCGGCCAGAGCGATGAGTTTCTTCAGGGTATCCAGCGGGATCAGCGCACCGGTCGGGTTGCCCGGCGAGCACAGGAACAGAATCTGGCAGCGATCCCAGATGTCGGCGCTGACGGCGTCGAAATCCGGATTGAAACCGTGCTCGGCCAGGCAGGGCAGGTAGTGCGGTGTGGCACCGGCCAGAAACGCCGCACCTTCATAGATTTGGTAGAACGGGTTAGGGCTGATCACCAGGCCGTTATCAGCGCGATTGACGACCGTCTGGGTAAACGCGAACAACGCCTCGCGGGTGCCGTTGACCGGCAGCACGTGTTTTGCTGCATCCAGCCAGCCGGCTGGCACGCTGAAACGGCGTTCGCACCAGTGGGCGATGGCTTCACGCAATGCAGGAATCCCGGCTGTGGTCGGATAGACCGCCATTTGATCGAGATTGTCGGCCAGCGCCTTGGCGACGAATTGCGGCGATTTGTGCTTGGGTTCGCCGATCGACAGGGCGATCGGACGTTTGTCCGGATTCGGTGTAACAGCACCGAGCAACGCGCGAAGTTTCTCGAAAGGGTAGGGCTGGAGCTGCTGCAGGGCGGTATTCATGTCGAATCGTTCTCAAGGCTGGGCGCCCGCACTCGTGGTCACGAGGTGGCAAGGCGCCGTTGAATCAAATCGTTAAGTCGTGCCGTCCTGGCCGGTTCAAATACTGATGCGCAATTCGCTGCCGGGCTCGGGGTTGACGCTGAGCTGCTCGACGATTTCGTCCTGAAGGCGTCGGCACAGCTGCGGATCGGACAGCGGCTGGTGGTTTTCATCGGTCAGGAAAAACACGTCTTCTACGCGCTCGCCCAGCGTGGCGATCTTGGCGTTCTGCAATGACAGATCGAACTCCAGGAAAATCTTGCCCAGTCGCGCCAGCAACCCGGGACGATCCGGCGCGCTGAGTTCCAGCACCGTGACCGGCCTTTGAGCGTCATTGGAAATCGTCACCACGGGCGCGAACGCAAAGTGCTTCAGCTGACGTGGGACACGACGTTTGATGATGGTCGGGTATTCGTCGGGGTTGCGCAGCGCATCGGTCAGTCCATCGCGAATGGCCTTGATGCGCTCCGGGTTTTCACCGATCGAACCGCCTTCGCTGTCGAGCACGATGTAGGTGTCGAGGGTGAACTGGCTGGTGGAGGTGATGACCCGGGCGTCGTGAATGTTCAGGTTCAGCTGGTCCATCGCCGCCACGGTCACGGCGAAAAAGTCGTGCTGGTCGGGTGCATAAATGAAGATCTGTGTGCCGCCTTCGAACTCGCGCTGGGTGGTTTCCTTGATCAGCACCAACGGGCCACCATCGGCCGGCTGCTGCAAAATCGCGTCGCTGTGCCACGCCACGTCGCCTGCGGTGTGACGCAGGAAATAGTCATCACCCAGTTGCGACCACAGTTGCTCGACGTCGTCGGGATCGGTGCCACTGCGCACCAGAATATCCAGGGCGGCGCTTTGCGTGCGACGGATCTGCTCCTCGCGGTCGACCGGGTTTTCCAGCCCACGCTTGAGCGCGCGCTTGGTCTCGGTGTACAGCTGGCGCAACAGGCTGGCACGCCAGGAATTCCATAACGTCGGGTTGGTCGCGTTGATGTCCGCGATGGTCAGCACGTACAGGTAGTCCAGATGCACTTCATCGCCGACGAACTGGGCGAAGTCGTGGATCACCTGCGGGTCGGACAGGTCTTTGCGCTGGGCGGTGGTCGACATCACCAGATGGTTCTGCACCAGCCAGACAATCAGTTGGGTGTCCCACTGTGGCAAGTGGTGACGGGTGCCAAACGCCTCTGCGTCGATCGCGCCCAGTTCCGAGTGATCACCGCCGCGGCCCTTGCCGATGTCGTGGTAAAGCCCGGCCAGATAAATAAGCTCGGGCTTGGGCAGTCTGGCCATGAGCTTGCTGGCGAGCGGAAATTTCTCCGACACCTGCGTGTATTGCAACTTACGCAGATGCTTGATCAGGTTCAGCGTGTGAGCGTCGACCGTATAGATGTGGAACAGGTCGTGCTGCATCTGCCCGACGATGTGGCCGAACTCCGGCAGGTACAGCCCGAGAATGCCGTAGCGGTTCATCCGCCGCAGATTGCGATGGATGCCGATCTCGCATTTGAACAGCTCGATGAACAGGCTGGTGTTGCGAATATCGTTGCGGAAATCGTCGTTGATCAGGTACAGATGCTCGCGCAGCAGCCGGATGGTGTCAGCCCGCACGCCCTTAATTTCGGGGCGCTGCGCCATCAGCACGAAGATCTCGATCATCGCGAACGGCGTGCGCTTGAACACGTTCGGATGGGTCGCCTCGATGTAGCCGTCATGCAGCTGGAAACGCGAGTTGATGGTCTCGGTGACCGTGCCGTCGTCGTCTGCGAGGATGACTTCTTCGAAGTGCTGGATGATCAGGTCGCTGAGCTGCGCGATGCTCATGACCACCCGGTAATACTTTTGCATGAAGCGTTCGATGGCCAGCTTGGCGTCGGTGTCTTCGTAGCCCAGCAGGCGCGCGATGCTGGTCTGGTAATCGAAGAGCAGACGGTCTTCGGAACGACCCGCGAGCATGTGCAACGCGTAGCGGACCTTCCAGAGAAACTCCTGGGAAGACGCCAGCAGTGCGTTTTCGCTCTCCAGCAGAAAACCCTCGTCGGCCAGGGCGTGCAGATTCAGCGTGCCGTACTGGCGACGGGCAACCCAGAGAATGGTCTGAATGTCGCGCAGCCCACCCGGCGAGCCTTTGACGTTGGGCTCAAGGTTGTACTCAGTGTCGAAATACTTGTGGTGGCGGTTCTTCTGCTCGGCGCGTTTGGCCAGGAAGAACTCCTTGCTCGGCCACATCTCGCGGGTGCTGGTGACGGCGAGCATGCGCTGACGCAGTCGCTCGGGACCGGCAATCGTGCGGCTCTCCATCAAATTCGTGATGACCGTCAGATCCGCCCGGGCTTCTGTGACGCATTCATCCACCGAACGCACGCTCTGACCGACCTCCAGGCCGATGTCCCACAGTAGTGTCAGAAAGCGTTCGATGGAATCGCGGAAAACTTCATGGTCGGCGCTGTCCAGCAGGATCAGCAGGTCGATATCGGAATAGGGGTGCAGTTCGCCGCGACCGTAGCCGCCGACCGCCAGCAAGGCGATGTCGGCGTCTTCGCTCCAATCGAACTGATCCCAGGCCTGTTGCAGGATGTTATCGACGAACCAGGCACGGTCTTCGATCAGGCGGCGGATCTCGCGGCCGGATTTGAAGCGTCCGTCCAGCACTTCACGCGCCTGACGGATGGCTTTCTTGAAGGCGGGTATGGGGCTGGCCTTCAGTGCCAGCTCGGCCTGAAACTGGCCGCGATCGAACAAATCTGGGTCCACCTGCGGCATCGAACTGCTTTCCTTCTATCTATACCGACCGTGCTAAACCGACCGTGCTGGTTGTAGCGGCTCTGATCGCAAGCGACTCGCGATCAGACCGAGGTGCGGGCGATGGTGTCATCACTGCGCAAGGTGAAGATTTCGTAGCCGGTCGCGGTCACCAGAATGGTGTGCTCCCACTGGGCCGACAGCTTGCGATCCTTGGTGATGGCTGTCCAGCCGTCGCCCAGCAGGCGAGTGTCGGCTTTGCCCTGGTTGATCATCGGCTCGATGGTGAAGGTCATGCCTTCTTTCAGCTCCATGCCATCACCGGCCGCGCCGTAGTGCAGCACTTGTGGCTCTTCATGGAAGACCCTGCCGATGCCGTGGCCGCAGTATTCGCGGACGACAGAGAAGCCGTTCTTCTCAGCGTGCTTCTGGATCACTTCGCCGATATCGCCCAGGTGCGCACCGGGCTTGACCACTTCGATGCCTTTATAAAGGCACTCTTGAGTGACGCGGGACAGACGCTCGGCCCACTCCGGCACTTTGCCGACGTGGAACATCTTGCTGGTGTCGCCGTGGTAGCCGTCCTTGATGACGGTGACGTCGATGTTCAGCACGTCGCCATTCTTCAGCGGCTTCTCGTTCGGAATGCCGTGGCAGACCACGTGGTTGATGGAGGTGCAGATGGATTTCGGGAAACCCTTGTAATTCAGCGGCGCCGGAATGGCCTTCTGCTCGTTGACGATGTAGTCGTGGCAGATGCGGTCCAGTTCTTCGGTGGTCACGCCAGGCTTTACATAATCGCCGATCATTTCCAGGACGTCGGCAGCCAGGCGGCCGGCAATGCGCATCTTTTCGATGTCTTCGGGGGTTTTAAGTGTCACGGTCATTAAACAGGCTCTCTCGGCGCGGCAGGGCCACGGCTTGATACGGAAAAAACGCGATTCTACCAGACCGTCGTCAGGCGGGTTATCATCGCGTCCTCCATCGATGCGGGCAGGGTGTCCGACCGCAGGCACGAGGGAGGCAAAAGCGTCGGAAAAACAGGCTCTTATTTCGAGTTCCGTTCTCCAGTCTTTTGTGATATAAAATGCGCCGCTTTACGGGGTCTGCCCCGAAAGCTCTAACCCACACACGTGTCGACACGATGACCTGGGTGCCTTCGGCTCAAGCCGCTGGTTGGTCATTGGGATACGTGGAGGCCTAACCCGACTTATCAAGGAACTATCATGTCCCAAGTCAACATGCGCGATATGCTGAAGGCCGGTGTGCACTTCGGTCACCAGACCCGTTACTGGAACCCGAAAATGGGTAAATACATTTTCGGCGCGCGCAACAAGATTCACATCATCAACCTTGAAAAAACCCTGCCTATGTTCAACGAAGCTTTGACTTTCGTTGAGCGCCTGGCTCAGGGCAAAAACAAGATCCTGTTCGTCGGCACCAAGCGTTCCGCTGGCAAGATCGTTGCTGAAGAAGCAGCACGTTGCGGTTCGCCGTACGTCGATCACCGCTGGTTGGGCGGCATGCTGACCAACTTCAAGACCATCCGCGCTTCCATCAAGCGTCTGCGTGATCTTGAAATCCAGGCAGAAGACGGCACCTTCACCAAGCTGACCAAGAAAGAGGCGCTGATGCGCACTCGCGATCTGGAAAAGCTGGATCGTAGCCTGGGTGGTATCAAGGACATGGGCGGTCTGCCAGACGCTCTGTTCGTTATCGACGTTGATCACGAGCGCATCGCGATCACCGAAGCCAACAAGCTGGGTATCCCGGTCATCGGCGTTGTCGACACCAACAGCAGCCCTGAAGGCGTTGACTACATCATCCCGGGCAACGATGACGCAATCCGCGCCATTCAGTTGTACATGGGCTCGATGGCTGACGCTGTGATCCGCGGTCGCAACAACAATGCTGGCGGCACCGACGTTTACGCTGAAGAAGCTCCAGCGGCAACTGTTGAAGGCTGAGTAACTAACGCCTGGCGTTGACTCAGTACGCAAAAAGGGGGCTTGGCCCCCTTTTTGCCACCTCGAAAACCATCTGACGTTGCCATCGATCTTATTGTCATGTGCAGCAGTCACCATGGATTTTCAAGAATTTGAACGCCCGTCTTGCGGGTGGAATGGTTGAAGACCTATCCAAGAGGATTTTGAAATGGCAGAGATTACTGCAGCGTTGGTCAAAGAACTGCGCGAGCGTACCGGCGAAGGCATGATGGATTGCAAAAAGGCCTTGACCAAGGCTGGCGGCGACATCGAAAAAGCCATCGACGACATGCGTGCTTCGGGCGCAATCAAGGCCGCCAAGAAAGCAGGCAACGTTGCTGCTGAAGGCGCCATCTCCATCAAGGACGACGGCAAAGCCGCAGTCCTGATCGAAGTCAACTCCCAGACCGACTTCCTGGCTCTGCAGGATGACTTCAAGGCATTCGTCGCCAAGAGCGTCGAGAAAGCCTTTGCTGACAAGCTGACCACCGTTGAGCCTCTGGTTGAAGCGATGGAAGCTGATCGTCTGGTTCTGGTCGGCAAGGTTGGCGAGAACGTCAACATCCGTCGTCTGGCGCGTATCGAAGGCGACGTGCTGGGTTCGTACCTGCATGGCAACAAGATCGGCGTGGTTGTTGTCCTCAAGGGCGGCGACGCAGAGCTGGCGAAAGACATCGCCATGCACGTAGCAGCGACCAACCCTGAGTTCCTGCTGCCTTCGGACGTTTCGCCAGAAGCGATCGAACGCGAGAAGAATGTCTTCATGCAGTTGAACGAAGACAAGCTGAAAGGCAAGCCTGCTGAAATCGCCGAGAAAATGGTTGGCGGTCGTATCAGCAAGTTCCTCGCTGAAGCCAGCCTGGTTGAGCAAGCGTTCGTCAAGAACCCGGAAATCAAGGTCGGTGAGCTGGCCAAGAAAGCCGGCGCTGAAATCGTTTCCTTCACCTACTTCAAAGTAGGCGAAGGCATCGAGAAGCCAGTCGACAACTTCGCTGAAGAAGTCGCTGCTCAAGTAGCTGCAAGCAAGCAATAAGACGGTTTCCAACTGTCGCCCCGAAGAGGCTGCCCGCTAACGCGCGCAGCCTCTTTGTCAAAGCGGTACGCGGAATTGTCATTGCTGCACTGAATTTGTTTTTGCAGGGGTTGGGCCTACGAGGCTGCATCTCCCTGAAGCAGTGACCTAGAGTGAGCGCAGGCCGACAATGGCCCGCAACTCGAACGATTTTTTTCAAACGCCGCAGGAGAGATTCGCAATGGCTCAGCAGGGCAGTGGCTATCAAGCTCGCTATAAACGCATTCTACTCAAGCTCAGCGGCGAGGCCCTGATGGGGTCGGAAGAGTTCGGCATCGACCCAAAGGTGCTGGATCGCATGGCCCTTGAAGTCGGTCAGCTGGTCGGCATCGGCGTGCAAGTCGGCCTGGTCATCGGTGGCGGTAACCTGTTTCGCGGTGCAGCGCTGAGCGCGGCCGGCATGGATCGGGTCACGGGCGACCACATGGGCATGCTGGCCACCGTGATGAATGCGCTGGCCATGCGTGACGCGCTGGAGCGGGCCAACATCTCGGCCATCGTAATGTCCGCCATTTCCATGGTGGGTGTGACTGATCACTACGATCGTCGCAAAGCCATGCGTCACCTGAATGCCAAGGAAGTCGTGATCTTCGCCGCCGGTACCGGCAATCCGTTCTTTACCACGGATTCCGCAGCGTGCCTGCGCGCGATCGAGATCGACGCTGATGTCGTGCTGAAGGCAACCAAGGTCGATGGTGTGTACACTGCCGATCCATTCAAGGACCCGCATGCCGAGAAGTTCGATCGTCTGACCTACGACGAAGTGCTGGATCGCAAGCTGGGTGTAATGGATCTGACAGCCATTTGTCTGTGTCGTGACCACAAGATGCCACTGCGTGTCTTCAATATGAACAAGCCCGGCGCCCTGCTGAACATTGTGCATGGCGGCGCGGAAGGTACTTTGATCGAGGAAGGCGAACAATGATCAACGAAATAAAGAAAGACGCTCAAGAGCGGATGAAGAAATCCCTTGAGTCCCTGGCCCATGCATTCGGCCAGATCCGCACCGGTAAGGCGCACCCGAGCATTCTCGGCAGCGTCATGGTGCCGTACTACGGTTCCGACACCCCGTTGAGCGGCGTCGCCAACGTCACCGTGAAGGACTCCCGTACGCTGCAGGTCGTGGCGTTCGAGCGCAACATGCTCGCTGCGGTCGACAAGGCTATTCAGAGCGCTGGCCTGAACCTCAACCCGACCAATCTGGGCGAGATGCTGTTGATCTCCATGCCTGCCCTGACGGAAGAGACCCGCAAGGGCTTCACCAAGCAGGCACGCAGCGCCGCAGAAGACGCCCGCGTTGCCGTGCGTAACATTCGCCGTGACGCGTTGGGTGAACTGAAGAAGCTGGTCAAGGACAAGGAAATCAGCGAAGACGAAGAGCGCCGCGCCGCTGCCGACATCCAGAAGCTGACGGACAAGGCTGAGGCGGACATCGACGCCGCGACCAAGTCCAAAGAAGCGGACCTGATGGCCGTATAAGGGCCGGGAAGCTTTCATGGATAAGACAAAGCTGGCTGCGCCGGCATCGGTGCCGCGTCATGTCGCGATCATCATGGATGGGAACAACCGCTGGGCCAAGAAGCGCCTGCTACCGGGTGTAGCAGGCCACAAAGCCGGCGTCGACGCTGTTCGTGCGGTGATTGAAGTCTGTGCCGAGGCCAAGGTCGAGGTGCTGACCTTGTTCGCGTTTTCCAGCGAGAACTGGCAGCGCCCGGCGGAAGAAGTCGGCGCGCTGATGGAGTTGTTTTTCACGGCGCTACGCCGCGAGACCAAGCGCCTTAACGAGAACGGCATCAGCCTGCGCATCATCGGCGACCGTTCGCGGTTCCACCCTGAACTGCAGGCTGCCATCCGCGAAGCCGAGCAGCGCACGGCTGAAAACAGTCGCTTCGTTCTGCAGATCGCCGCCAACTATGGCGGTCAGTGGGATATCGCGCAGGCCGCTCAGCGGCTGGCGCGCGAAGTTCAGGCCGGCCATCTGCGTCCGGAGGACATCACCCCGGAACTGCTGCAAACGTGCCTGGCCACTGGTGACCTGCCGTTGCCCGATCTCTGTATCCGCACGGGCGGCGAGCACCGCATCAGCAATTTCCTGCTCTGGCAGCTGGCCTACGCCGAGCTGTATTTCTCCGACCTGTTCTGGCCGGACTTCAAACACGATGCCATGCGCACTGCGCTGGCCGATTTCGCTTCTCGCCAACGCCGCTTCGGGAAAACCAGCGAGCAGGTAGAAGCTGGAGCCCGCGCTTAATGCTTAAACAACGAATCATCACTGCGTTGATCCTTGCGCCGCTGGCCCTGTGCGGTTTCTTCCTGCTCGAAGGCGGCAGTTTCGCGTTGTTCATCGGTGCGGTGGTCGTGCTTGGCGGCTGGGAATGGGCTCGTCTATCAGGCTTTGAAACGCAATCGTCCCGCATTCTGTACGCCGTGGTGGTCGCTGCGCTGCTGTTTCTGCTGTACCTGCTGCCGGACCTCGCGCCATGGTTGCTGGTGGCGGCACTGATCTGGTGGCTGATGGCAACCTGGCTGGTGCTCACTTTTCCCGAGTCCAGCGCGCATTGGGCCAGTGCCATCTGCAAGCTGGTGATCGGCCTGCTGATATTGCTGCCGGCATGGCAGGGTCTGGTGCTGATCAAGCAGATGCCGCTGGGCAACTGGCTGATCCTCTCGGTGATGATTCTGGTGTGGGGCGCCGACATTGGCGCTTACTTTTCCGGCAAGGCATTCGGCAGGCGCAAGCTGGCGCCCAAGGTCAGCCCGGGTAAAAGCTGGGAGGGCCTTTATGGAGGCCTGGCAGCATGCCTGCTGATCACGGCGGTGGTGGGTGTCTACCGCGGCTGGTCACTGGGTGAAATCATCTTCGCCCTGGTGTCTGCAGCGATCGTCGTGCTTATCTCGGTCGTAGGCGATCTCACCGAAAGCATGTTCAAGCGCAAATCCGGGGTCAAGGACAGCAGTAACCTGCTGCCGGGCCATGGCGGCGTGCTGGATCGCATCGACAGCCTGACTGCGGCCATTCCGGTGTTCGCCTTGTTGCTCTGGGCCGCTAAAGACTGGGGCGTGATGTGAGTACGCCTCAGCTCATCACTGTACTTGGCGCAACGGGCTCGGTCGGGTTAAGCACGCTGGACGTCATCGCACGCCACCCGTCGCGGTACCGGGTCTTTGCCCTGACGGGTCATACACGTATGGCCGAACTGTTGGCATTGTGCGTTCGCCATACCCCGCAGTTTGCCGTCGTGCCAACGACGGCCGCCGCCCGCCAGTTGCAGGACGACCTTCATGCGGCCGGTCTGGATACGCGCGTGCTGGTGGGGGAGGGCGGGCTCTGCGAAGTGTCTGCGCACCCTCTGGTGGATACGGTGCTGGCTGCTATCGTGGGTGCCGCCGGTTTGCGCCCGACCCTTGCCGCGGTCGAGGCGGGCAAGAAAGTCCTGCTGGCCAACAAGGAAGCGCTGGTCATGTCCGGCGCCTTGTTCATGCAGGCTGTCCGCCGCAGTGGCACGGTACTGCTGCCCCTCGACAGCGAGCACAACGCGATCTTCCAGTGCTTGCCGCATGATTACGAAAGCGGTCTCGAGAAGGTCGGCGTCCGGCGCATTCTGTTGACCGCCTCCGGTGGTCCGTTCCGGCAGACACCGCTCGCCGACCTGAAACACGTCTCGCCGGATCAGGCGTGTGCCCATCCGAACTGGTCCATGGGCCGCAAGATTTCCGTCGATTCCGCCAGCATGATGAACAAAGGCCTTGAGCTGATCGAAGCCTGCTGGCTGTTCGATACGACGCCCGCGCGGATTGAGGTGGTGATTCACCCTCAGAGCGTGATCCACTCGATGGTCGATTACGTCGACGGCTCGGTGCTGGCGCAGTTGGGTAATCCCGACATGCGTACGCCGATTGCCCACGCGCTGGCCTGGCCCGAGCGCATCGACTCGGGCGTCGCGCCGCTGGATCTGTTCAGCATCGCGCGACTGGACTTCGAAGCACCGGACGAAGTGCGCTTCCCATGCCTGCGTCTGGCGCGGCAAGCTGCCGAGGCGGGTGACAGTGCGCCTGCGGTTCTAAACGCAGCCAATGAAGTCGCGGTCGCTGCGTTTCTGGACAAGCGCATTCGCTATCCGGAAATCGCGAGTATGATCGACGAGGTTCTGAACCTTGAGCCTGTCGTCGCCGTGTCCGAGCTGGAGACAGTGTTCGAGATCGACGCACGTGCCCGCGCGTTGGCCGAGCAGTGGCTCGGTCGCAATGGTCGCTAGGCGGCCGGTTCAGGCAGTCGTGTTTTTGATGATTTGCATGCAATGTGGGCTTCAACGCACCGCTAGATCGGTACCCGGAGAGCAGCGATGAGCGCGCTATATATGATTGTCGGCACCCTGGTTGCGTTGGGTGTGCTGGTAACGTTTCACGAATTCGGTCACTTCTGGGTGGCGCGTCGGTGTGGCGTCAAGGTCCTGCGTTTTTCAGTGGGCTTTGGCATGCCGTTGCTGCGCTGGAGTGATCGCAAGGGCACCGAATACGTCGTTGCGGCGATTCCCCTCGGCGGCTATGTGAAAATGCTCGACGAACGGGAGGGCGACGTTCCCCCCGAGCTGGCGGATCAATCCTTCAACCGCAAGTCGGTTTATCAGCGCATCGCCATCGTGATCGCCGGCCCGGTTGCCAATTTTCTGCTGGCGATTGTATTTTTCTGGGTACTCGCCATGCTGGGCAGCCAGCAGGTTCGGCCCGTCGTGGGCGGTGTCGAGCCAGGCAGTATTGCGGAGAAGGCCGGGCTGAGTTCCGGTCAGGAGATTGTCTCGGTTGATGGCGAGGCCGTTACCGGATGGGCGGGTGTGAACCTGCAACTGGTGCGTCGCCTGGGTGAGAGCGGCAGCATAGCGTTGAAGGTTCGCGAGCAGGGTTCCGACGTGGAAACCCCGCATTCACTGGTGCTCAACGACTGGCTCAAGGGCGCAGCCGAGCCGGACCCGATTCGTTCGCTGGGTATTAGACCGTGGCGTCCGGCGCTGCCGCCGGTGCTGGCAGAGCTCGATCCGAAAGGCCCTGCACAAACCGCCGGGCTGAAAACCGGCGACCGCCTACTGGCTCTTAATAACGAGCCTGTCGACGAATGGCAGAGGGTCGTTGACTGGGTTCGTGTCCATCCCGATACGCGGATTTCGGTGCGCGTCGAGCGTGATGGCGCACAGCTGGAGGTGCCCGTCGATCTGGTGACACGGGGCGAAGGCACTGCGGCGACCGGGTATCTCGGTGCCGGCGTGAAAGGCGTGGATTGGCCGCCGGAGATGTTGCGCGAGGTCAGCTATGGCCCTGTAGCCGCCGTCGCAGAAGGCGCGCGGCGTACCTGGACCATGAGCGTGCTGACCCTCGATTCGCTGAAGAAAATGTTGTTCGGCGAGCTCTCGGTAAAAAACTTGAGCGGACCGATAACCATTGCTAAAGTGGCGGGCGCTTCGGCCCAGTCAGGCGTAGGTGACTTCCTGAATTTCCTCGCTTATCTGAGCATAAGCCTGGGCGTTCTCAATTTGCTGCCCATACCAGTGCTGGATGGGGGGCACTTGCTGTTTTATCTGATCGAGTGGGCGCGTGGCCGACCGCTGTCAGAGAAGGTGCAGGGCTGGGGGGTTCAGATCGGTATCAGTCTGGTGGTTGGAGTGATGTTGCTCGCACTGGTCAACGATCTGGGACGACTGTAAAAGCTACGCCGAATTGTGAATCTGCCGCATTTTGCGGCAGTTTGTTTATTGCCAGTTGGAATAAGAAAGGACTTCATGAAACGTCTGCTGCTAACTGCGGTTCTTGCCGTACTGATGATCGCCGAAGTTCACGCCGAGTCCTTCACTATCTCCGATATCCGTGTCAACGGTCTGCAGCGGGTTTCCGCCGGCAGCGTGTTTGGCGCGCTGCCGTTGAACGTGGGTGAACAGGCCGATGATGGGCGTCTTGTCGACGCAACTCGCGCGCTGTTCAAAACCGGATTTTTCCAGGACATCCAGCTGGGCCGCGACGGTAACGTCCTGGTCATTACAGTTGTCGAGCGTCCGTCGGTTTCGAGTATCGAGATCGAAGGCAACAAAGCGATCACCACCGAGGACCTGATGAAGGGTCTGAAGCAGTCGGGTCTGGCCGAAGGCGAAATCTTCCAGCGCGCTACGCTGGAGGGCGTCCGCAACGAGCTGCAACGTCAGTACGTTGCCCAGGGCCGCTACTCTGCAGAAGTCGCCACCGAAGTCGTGCCGCAGCCGCGTAACCGTGTGGGTCTGAAGATCAACATCAACGAAGGCGCGGTCGCCGCCATTCAGCACATCAACGTGGTGGGTAACTCGGTTTTCCCTGAAGACGATCTGGTCGATCTGTTCGAACTGAAAACCACCAACTGGCTTTCCTTCTTCAAGAACGACGACAAATACGCCCGTGAGAAACTCTCCGGCGACCTGGAACGTCTGCGTTCGTATTACCTCGACCGCGGCTATATCAACATGGATATCGCCTCGACCCAGGTATCCATCACGCCCGACAAGAAAAGCGTGTACATCACCGTCAACATTCATGAGGGCGAGAAGTACAGCGTGAAGTCGGTCAAGCTGAGCGGTGACCTCAAAGTCCCCGAAGATCAGGTCAAGTCGCTGTTGCTGGTCAAGCCGGGCCAGGTGTTCTCCCGCAAGGTGATGACCACGACCTCGGAGCTGATCACCCGCCGTCTGGGTAACGAGGGTTACACCTTTGCCAACGTCAACGGTGTGCCCACGCCGAATGACGAAGACCACACCGTCGACATCACCTTTGTTGTCGATCCGGGCAAGCGCGCATACGTCAACCGCATCAACTTCCGTGGCAACACCAAGACAGCGGACGAAGTGCTGCGTCGCGAAATGCGCCAGATGGAAGGCGGCTGGGCATCCACTTACCTGATCGATCAGTCCAAGACCCGTCTTGACCGTCTGGGCTTCTTCAAGGAAGTGAACGTTGAAACCCCGGCGGTGCCTGGCACCGATGATCAGGTTGACGTGAACTACGCAGTAGAAGAGCAGGCGTCCGGTTCGATCACCGCCAGCGTCGGCTTTGCGCAGAGCGCCGGTCTGATCCTCGGTGGTTCCATCAGCCAGAACAACTTCCTGGGTACCGGTAACAAGGTCAGCATCGGCCTGACCAAAAGCGAATACCAGACCCGTTACAACTTCAGCTACGTCGACCCGTACTTCACGCCTGACGGTGTGAGCCTTGGCTACAGCGCGTTCTACCGCAAGACCGACTACGACGACCTCGACGTCGACGTCGCGAGCTACTCGGTCGACAGCCTGGGTGCCGGTATCAACATGGGCTACCCGATCAGCGAAACCTCTCGCCTGAACTTCGGCCTGTCGGTACAGAAGGATGAGCTGAGCACCGGTAAGTACACCGTTGACGAAATTTTCGACTTCATCGAGCAGGAAGGCGACAGCTTCACCAACTTCAAAGCGTCGGTGGGCTGGTCCGAGTCGACGTTGAACAAAGGCACGTTGCCGACCCGTGGCAGCTCCCAGAGCCTGACCCTGGAAACGACTATTCCGGGCAGCGACCTGTCGTTCTATAAACTTGATTATCGCGGCCAGTTGTTCCACCCGATCACCAGCAACTACACCCTGCGTCTGCACTCGGAGCTGGGTTATGGCGACGGTTATGGCTCGACGTCTGGTCTGCCGTTCTACGAGAACTACTACGCCGGTGGCTTCAACTCGGTACGTGGCTTCAAGGACAGCACGCTCGGTCCGCGCAGTACGCCAAGTAGCGGCCGTGCAGGCAGTGGCACCCTTGCTGACCCGGACCAGGATCCGCTGCCGTTCGGTGGTAACGTCCTGATCACCGGCGGTGCCGAGATCCTGTTCCCGCTGCCGTTCATCAAGGACCAGCGTTCGCTGCGTACCTCGCTGTTCTGGGACGTGGGTAACGTTTTCAACACCAACTGCGGTTCGCAGAAGACCACGACCGATGGTCAGAAGGTCGAGTGTAATGGTCCAGAGCTGTCGGGCCTGGCCAGTTCCGTCGGTGTCGGTGTGACATGGGTCACTGCTCTGGGTCCGCTGAGTTTTGCCCTGGCGATGCCGGTCAAGAAACCGGACGACAGCACCGAAACCCAGGTCTTCCAATTCTCCCTCGGTCAGACCTTCTAAGGGTCTGATCACTGCTAACGACAACGGATTCTGTAGGAGTTACATCGTGCGTAAGTTGACCCAATTGGCATTGCTGGCAACGGTTCTGATCGCAGGCCCGGCATTTGCTGACATGAAAATCGCAGTACTGAACTACCAGATGGCCCTGCTTGAATCCGACGCAGCCAAACGGTATGCAGTAGATGCAGAGAAAAAGTTCGGTCCTCAGCTGACCAAACTGAAGGCTCTGGAAAGCAGCGCGAAAGGTATCCAAGATCGTCTGGTCGCCGGTGGCGACAAGATGGCTCAGCCTGAGCGCGAGCGTCTGGAGCTGGACTTCAAGCAAAAGGCCCGTGACTTCCAGTTCCAGTCCAAGGAGCTGAACGAAGCCAAGGCTGTTGCTGACCGCGACATGCTCAAGCAACTCAAGCCGAAGCTGGACCAGGCGGTAGAAGAAGTCATCAAGAAAGGTGGTTTTGACCTGGTGTTCGAGCGCGGTGCCGTGATTGACGTCAAGCCACAATATGACGTCACTCGCCAGGTTATCGAGCGCATGAATCAGCTGAAGTAAGTTAATGACTGCGACCATCACACTCGGCCAATTGGCCGAGTTCCTCGGCGCCACCCTGCGTGGCCCGGCGGACAAGCAAATCACAGGACTGGCAACCTTGCAGGAAGCCGGTCCTGATCAGGTCAGTTTTCTGGCCAATCCTCAGTACCGAAAATTCCTCGCGACCACCCAGGCCGCTGCCGTGCTGCTCAAGCCGACAGATGCGGAAGGGTATGCCGCCGACGCATTGCTGGTGCCTGATCCGTATTTGGCCTACGCCCGTATTTCCCATCTGTTCGATCCCAAGCCCAAGGCTGCTGTTGGTGTTCATCCAACAGCCGTGGTGGCGGCGGATGCTTTCGTCGACCCGGCGGCCAGCGTTGGCGCCTATGCGGTCATCGAAAGCGGCGCACGGATTGCGGCCGGCGTGACCATTGGCGCGCATTGCTTCATCGGTGCCCGCAGCGTAATTGGCGAGGGCGGCTGGCTTGCCCCGCGCGTCACGCTGTATCACGACGTTCGTATCGGGCAGCGAGTGGTCATCCAGTCCGGTGCGGTGCTGGGCGGTGAAGGTTTTGGTTTCGCCAACGAGAAAGGCGTCTGGCAGAAGATCGCGCAGATTGGCGGTGTGACCATCGGTGACGATGTTGAGATTGGCGTAAACACCGCCATCGACCGCGGCGCCATGGATGACACCCGCATCGGCAATGGCGTGAAGCTGGATAACCAGATTCAGATCGCTCACAACGTCCAGATCGGCGATCACACGGCCATGGCCGCGTGCGTCGGCATTTCGGGCAGCGCGAAGATCGGCAAGCATTGCATGCTCGCAGGCGGTGTCGGGCTGGTGGGCCATATCGAGATTTGCGACGGGGTTTTCGTCACCGGCATGACCATGGTCACGCGGTCGATCACCGAGCCCGGCTCCTATTCTTCGGGAACGGCAATGCAGCCGGCGGCGGAGTGGCGCAAGAGCGCGGCACGCATGCGTCATCTCGACGACATGGCGCGGCGCCTGCAGCACCTTGAAAAGATTGTCGAGGCAGTGACCTCAGGCGGTAAAGCTTCATCTGATGGCTGATACTTTTTTCTTATCAAGCGTGCACAGCCGATAAACTGCCTCCTTGATTTGCTAGAGGAGTGACGCGCGTTAGTCGCGCCCTCCCAATCTTTACTACAGGCTTCCCTTCGAAATGATGGACATCAACGAAATCCGCGAATATCTGCCGCACCGTTACCCGTTCCTGCTTGTGGACCGTGTGGTGGAGCTGGATGTCGAGACCAAAAGCATTCGTGCCTACAAGAATGTCAGCATCAACGAGCCTTTCTTCAATGGCCACTTTCCTCAGCACCCGATCATGCCGGGCGTGCTGATCATTGAGGCCATGGCTCAAGCGGCCGGCATCCTGGGCTTCAAGATGCTCGATGTGAAGCCTGCCGATGGCACCCTTTATTACTTCGTCGGCTCCGACAAACTGCGCTTCCGCCAGCCAGTACTGCCGGGCGACCAGCTGATCCTTGAAGCAAAATTCCTCAGCTGCAAGCGCCAGATCTGGAAGTTCGAATGTCAGGCGTCGGTTGATGGCAAGCCGGTGTGCTCGGCTGAAATCATCTGCGCGGAACGCAAACTATGAGTTTGATTGACTCTCGCGCAATCATCGATCCGACGGCCGTACTGGCCGACAATGTGGAGGTCGGCCCGTGGTCGATCGTCGGACCTGGTGTGGAAATCGGCGAGGGTACAGTGATCGGTCCGCATGTGATCCTGCGCGGCCCGACCAGGATCGGCAAACACAACCACATCTACCAGTTTTCCTCGGTAGGTGAGGACACGCCTGATCTGAAATACAAAGGTGAAGCGACGCGTCTGGTGATTGGTGACCACAATGTCATCCGCGAAGGCGTGACGATCCACCGTGGCACCATTCAGGACCGTGCGGAAACCACCCTGGGTGACCACAACCTGATCATGGCGTACGCGCACATCGGTCACGACAGCGTTATTGGCAATCACTGCATTCTGGTCAACAACACCGCGTTGGCCGGCCATGTGCACGTGGATGACTGGGCGATTCTGTCCGGGTTCACCCTGGTGCATCAGTACTGCCACATCGGCGCGCACAGCTTTTCCGGCATGGGCACTGCCATCGGCAAGGACGTCCCGGCGTTCGTCACCGTGTTCGGCAACCCGGCCGAAGCCCGCAGCATGAACTTCGAAGGCATGCGTCGTCGCGGCTTCTCCGAAGAGTCGATTCACGCGCTGCGCCGCGCATACAAGACCGTCTACCGTCAGGGCCTGACCGTAGAGCAGGCGATCGTCGAGCTGAGCGAGCCTGCTGCGCAGTTCCCTGAAGTGGAGCTGTTCCTCAAGTCCATCCAGTCATCGACTCGCGGCATCACTCGCTGACCATGGCTCGCTTGCGTATTGCGCTGGTGGCCGGAGAGGCTTCCGGCGACATTCTTGGCTCCGGCTTGATGCGTGCGATCAAGGCGAGGCACCCGGACGCCGAATTCATCGGTGTCGGCGGTCCGCTCATGGAAGCCCAGGGCATGACGTCGTATTTTCCGATGGAGCGCCTGTCGGTCATGGGGCTGGTGGAAGTGCTCGGCCGGCTCAAAGAGCTGCTCGCCCGTCGCAAGTTGCTGATTCAGACCCTCATTGACGAGAAGCCGGACGTGTTCATCGGCATCGATGCCCCGGACTTCACCCTTAATATCGAGCTCAAGCTGCGTCAGGCCGGGATCAAGACCGTTCATTACGTGAGCCCGTCCGTGTGGGCGTGGCGTCAGAAGCGTGTCCTGAAGATCCGCGAAGGCTGCGACCTGATGCTGACCTTGCTGCCGTTCGAAGCCCGTTTCTACGAAGAGCAAGGCGTGCCGGTGCGCTTTGTCGGGCACCCGTTGGCCGACACCATTCCGTTGCAGGCCGATCAACTGGCCGCTCGCGCCGCGCTTGGCTTGGGCGAAGGCCCGGTGGTCGCGTTGATGCCGGGCAGTCGCGGTGGCGAAGTCGGGCGTCTCGGTGCCCTGTTTTTCGACGCAGCCGAGCGCCTGCTGGCCGTGCGTCCCGACATCCGTTTCGTGCTGCCCTGCGCCAGCCCTCAGCGCCGCGAACAGATCGAACAACTGCTGCAAGGGCGCGAACTGCCGCTGACGCTGCTCGATGGCCAGTCCCATTTAGCGCTGGCGGCGTGCAATGCCGTGCTGATCGCTTCCGGGACCGCGACCCTCGAAGCCCTGTTGTACAAGCGACCGATGGTGGTTGCCTATCGTCTGGCACCACTGACTTACTGGATACTCAAGCGGATGGTGAAGAGCCCGTACGTGTCGCTGCCGAACCTCCTGGCCCAGCGTTTGCTGGTTCCGGAGCTTCTGCAGGACGCGGCGACCGCCGAGGCCCTGGCGCAGACGCTGCTGCCGTTGCTGGACGACGGCGACGCACAGACTGCCGGCTTCGATGCGATTCACCGTACCTTGCGTCGCGATGCGTCCAATCAGGCTGCCGAGGCGGTATTGAACCTGATTGGCGCAACGCCTTCACAATGAGCAAGCAATCAATGCAAATGGGTCTGGACTTCAATCTCGTCGAGGATCTGGTCGCCGGTGTCGACGAAGTCGGCCGCGGTCCGCTGTGTGGCGCCGTGGTTACCGCGGCGGTCATTCTCGACCCCAAGCGCCCGATTCTGGGCCTGAACGATTCCAAGAAACTCACCGAAGCCAAGCGTGAAAGACTGTTCGACGAGATTTGCGAGAAAGCACTGTGCTGGCACATCGCGCGGGCTGAAGTCGAAGAGATCGATGAGCTGAATATTCTTCACGCCACCATGCTGGCGATGAAGCGAGCCGTAGAAGGTTTGATCATCACGCCGAAACTGGCGCTGATCGATGGCAATCGCTGCCCGCAGCTGTCGGTGCCCAGCGCGCCGGTCATTCAGGGCGATGCCCACGTGCCGGCCATTGCCGCCGCCTCGATTTTGGCCAAGGTCAGTCGCGACCGGGAAATGGCGCAGATGGAGCTGCTTTATCCAGGCTACGGCATCGGCGGCCACAAGGGTTATCCGACAGCCGTGCATTTGGAAGCCTTGGCGCGTTTGGGGCCAACGCCTATTCACCGGCGTTCCTTCGGTCCGGTCCGTCAGGCCTGGGCGGCGCGGGACATGATGGTCGCCACCGGTTTCATGTCGCTGCCACTCAGTTGATCGCGGGCTGATGTTTTTCTGAATGGCCGGTACAATCCGGCCTTCGTTTTTTCTGCACCATAGGATCAACCATGCCGGCTTCTTTCGTTCACCTACGCCTGCACACCGAATACTCCCTCGTTGATGGTCTGGTCCGTGTAAAACCGTTGGTCAAGGCGCTCGCGGCCATGAACATGCCGGCCGTGGCGGTGACCGACCAGAACAACATGTGTTCGCTGGTCAAATTCTACAAAGCAGCCATGGGCGCCGGCATCAAGCCGATCTGTGGCGCCGACATCTGGCTGGCGGGGCGTGATCGCGATGCACCGCTCAGCCGTCTGAGCCTGCTGGTGATGAACCCCAAAGGCTACCTGAACCTCACCGAACTGATTTCCCGTGGCTTCATGCACGGCCAGCGCAACGGCTTGGTGGTGATCGAGCGTGAGTGGGTGGCCGAGGCCAGCGAAGGGCTCATTGCCCTGTCTGCGGCGAAGGAAGGCGAGATCGGCATGGCCCTGCTGGGTGGCAATCCGGCCGAAGCCGACGAGTTGCTGAAAGAGTGGCTGACGGTTTTTCCGGACCGCTTCTACATCGAAGTCCAGCGCACCAACCGCATCAATGACGAAGAACACCTGCATGCCGCCGTCGCCCTGGCCGAACGCCATGGCGTGCCGCTGGTGGCCAGCAACGACGTGCGTTTCATCAAGCAGGAAGATTTCGAAGCCCACGAAACCCGCGTGTGCATCGGCGAAGGCCGGGCGCTGGACGACCCGCGCCGCTCGCACAACTACAGCGATCAGCAGTACCTGAAGAGCGCGGAGGAGATGGCCGAGCTGTTCAGCGATCTCCCTGACGCCCTCGCCAACACCGTCGAGATCGCCAAGCGCTGCAACATCGACGTCAAGCTGGGCACGCACTTTCTGCCCAACTTCCCGATTCCCGATGGCATGACCATCGACGAGTATTTCCGCAAGGTGTCCTTCGAGGGGCTGGAGGAGCGCCTTGCCGTGCTCTGGCCGAGAGAAACCACGCCGGACTACGAGGCCAAGCGGCAGGTGTACGTCGACCGCCTGAATTTCGAGCTGGATATCATCATCCAGATGGGATTCCCCGGTTACTTTCTGATCGTTATGGACTTCATCCAGTGGGCCAAGAGCAATGGCGTGCCGGTGGGTCCGGGCCGTGGGTCGGGTGCCGGTTCGCTGGTGGCCTACGTGCAGAAGATCACCGACCTCGACCCGCTGGAATACGACCTGCTGTTCGAACGTTTCCTCAACCCCGAGCGGGTCTCCATGCCCGACTTCGACGTCGACTTCTGTATGGATGGTCGCGACCGGGTCATCGAGTACGTGGCTGAGAAATACGGTCGCAACGCGGTCAGCCAGATCATCACCTTCGGCTCCATGGCCGCGAAAGCAGTGGTCCGGGACGTCGCGCGGGTGCAGGGCAAGTCCTACGGATTGGCGGATCGTCTGTCGAAGATGATCCCCTTTGAAGTGGGCATGACACTGGAAAAAGCCTACGAGCAGGAAGAGATCCTGCGCGACTTCCTCAAGGTCGACGAGGAAGCGGCTGAGATCTGGGAAATGGCGCGCAAGCTCGAAGGCGTTGTGCGTAACGTCGGCAAGCACGCCGGTGGTGTAGTCATCGCGCCCACCAAGCTGACTGACTTCTCGGCGATCTACTGCGATGAAGAGGGCGGTGGCCTGGTCACCCAGTTCGACAAGGATGACGTCGAGGCCGCCGGTCTGGTGAAGTTCGACTTCCTGGGTCTGCGCACCCTGACCATCATCGACTGGGCACTGAAGACGATTAACCGCGACCGCGCCAAGGTCGACGAAGAGCCCCTCGACATCGCGTTCATCCCGCTGGATGACATGCCGACCTACGAGCTGCTGCAGCGCGCTGAAACCACGGCCGTGTTCCAGCTTGAATCCCGCGGCATGAAAGAACTGATCAAAAAGCTCAAGCCTGACTGCCTGGAAGACTTGATCGCACTGGTGGCGCTGTTCCGTCCCGGTCCGTTGCAATCGGGCATGGTTGACGACTTCATCAACCGTAAACATGGTCGCGCGGAGCTGTCGTACCCCCACGTCGATTACCAGTACGAAGGCCTCAAGCCGGTGCTTGCGCCGACCTACGGCATCATTCTGTATCAGGAACAGGTGATGCAGATTGCTCAGGTCATGGCCGGCTACACCCTTGGCGGCGCTGACATGCTGCGTCGTGCAATGGGCAAAAAGAAGCCCGAGGAAATGGCCAAGCAGCGCGGCGGTTTCATCGAGGGTTGCAAGACCAACAACATCGACCCTGACCTGGCCGGTAACATTTTCGACCTGGTAGAGAAATTCGCCGGTTACGGCTTCAACAAGTCGCACTCGGCGGCCTACGGGCTGGTGTCGTACCAGACCGCCTGGCTCAAGCGTCACTACCCGGCGCCATTCATGGCGGCGGTGCTTTCAGCGGACATGCACAACACCGACAAGGTCGTGACCTTGATCGAAGAAGTGCGGATCATGAAGCTGCGCCTGGATGCGCCGGACGTGAACAACTCCGAGTTCAAGTTCACCGTGAATGACGACGGCCGCATCGTCTATGGCCTCGGCGCGATCAAGGGCGTCGGCGAAGGCCCGGTGGAGGCGATCACCGAAGCGCGTCAGGAAGGCCCGTTCGCCGACCTGTTCGATTTCTGCGCCCGCATCGACCTCAAGCGCGTCAACAAGCGCACCCTCGATGGCCTGATTCGCAGCGGTGCGCTGGACCGTCTGGGCCCGTTCTTCTATGACGAGCCAAAACAGTATCAAGCCAATATCGACCGTAACCGCGGTGTCCTGCTGGCCGCACTCGAAGAAGCCATTCAGGCCGCCGAGCAGACCGCCCGCAGTCACGACAGCGGCCATGCCGATCTCTTCGGCGGCCTATTCGTTGAAGCCGAC
The DNA here is from genome assembly GCF_057834665.1 of Pseudomonas sp. GL_135. NCBI lineage: Bacteria > Pseudomonadati > Pseudomonadota > Gammaproteobacteria > Pseudomonadales > Pseudomonadaceae > Pseudomonas > Pseudomonas sp. GL_135. The sequence goes on along the minus strand of NZ_CM174408.1, from coordinate 4,346,710 downwards.
GCCGACGTTTACGCGAACCACCGCAGCGCCAAAGAGGTCACGCTCAAGGAACGGCTGCGTGGCGAAAAAGAAACCCTGGGCCTGTACCTGACCGGGCACCCGATCGACGAATACGAAGGTGAGATCCGCCGCTTCGCGCGTCAGCGCATCGTCGATCTGAAGCCCTCGCGGGAGACCCAGACCATCGCCGGGCTGATCATTGCGCTTCGGGTGATGAAGAACAAAAAGGGCGACAAGATGGGCTTCATCACCCTGGACGACCGTTCCGGGCGTATCGAGGCGTCGCTGTTTGCCGATTCGTTCCAGGCGGCTCAGTCGCTGCTGCAAACCGATGCGATGGTGGTGGTGGAGGGGGAGGTCAGCACCGACGACTTCTCCGGTGGCTTGCGGTTGCGCGCCAAACGGGTGATGAGCCTGGAAGAAGCGCGCACCGGGCTGGCGGAAAGTCTGCGCCTGAACGTGCGGGCCGAAGCGCTCAAAGGCGACCGGCTGCGCTGGCTGGGCGAGCTGTGCAAGAAGCACCGCGGCGCGTGCCCGATCACCCTTGACTACACCGGGCAGGAAGCCAGGGCATTGCTGCAGTTCGGCGAAGCGTGGCGGATCGATCCCGCAGACAGCCTGATTCAGGCGCTGCGTGACCAGTTCGGACGAGAGAACGTCTTCCTGCAGTATCGCTGACACCGATCAGCTCAATATTGATGACCTCGACACTTTAAACTCGACCGAAAGGCGCCCGCTCCATTAAGGTATGGCGCTTATCGGATCAACCGGCCGGCCTCTTGGCCGTCGACCCAAGACGGATGCCTATGAACCCGAATTTTCTGGATTTCGAACAGCCGATTGCTGACCTGCAAGCCAAGATTGAAGAGCTGCGTCTGGTGGGCAATGACAACTCGCTGAACATCGGCGACGAAATCTCTCGACTGCAAGAGAAGAGCAATACGCTCACCGAAAGCATTTTCGGCAACCTGACCAGTTGGCAGATCGCGCGCATGGCGCGTCATCCGCGTCGTCCGTATACGCTGGACTACATTCAACACATCTTCACCGAGTTCGACGAGCTGCATGGCGATCGCCACTTCTCCGACGACGCCGCCATCGTCGGCGGTATTGCCCGGCTGAACGACCAGCCAGTGATGGTGATCGGTCATCAGAAGGGCCGCGAAGTGCGCGAGAAGGTTCGCCGCAACTTCGGCATGCCGCGTCCTGAAGGCTATCGTAAGGCCTGCCGCCTGATGGAAATGGCCGAGCGTTTCAAGATGCCGATCCTGACCTTCATCGACACGCCGGGCGCTTATCCGGGTATCGACGCCGAAGAGCGTAACCAGAGCGAAGCCATCGCGTGGAACCTGCGTGTGATGGCCCGATTGAAGACTCCGATCATTGCCACCGTGATTGGCGAAGGCGGTTCGGGCGGCGCACTGGCCATTGGCGTGTGCGATCAACTGAACATGCTGCAGTACTCGACCTACGCGGTGATCTCGCCGGAAGGCTGTGCTTCCATCCTGTGGAAAACCGCCGAAAAGGCGCCGGACGCTGCCGAAGCGATGGGCATCACTGCCGAGCGTCTGAAGGGACTGGGCATCGTCGACAAGGTGATCACCGAGCCATTGGGCGGCGCGCACCGCGATCCGGCCGCTGCCGCTGCCTTGATCCGCGAAGAACTGAGCAGCCAACTGAGCATGCTCCAGAAATTCGATAACGACGCGCTGTTGGCCCGACGTTACGACCGCCTGATGAGCTATGGCCTTTAACCGGACCGTTCTGCAAGAAGAGCGTCACCGAACCCGGTGACGTCTCCCGGTCCGGCGAGCTTTAAGCAGGGTTAACCAGCATGAGCAAACCGGACAGCATCGCACTCGCACTCTCCAGACGTCTGCTGTCGCGCCTCGAACCCTGGCGCGCTGCAGGCGCCTGGCGCGTCGCATTCTCCGGTGGGCTCGATTCCACTGTTCTGCTTCACCTGCTGGCGGAACTTGCCAGGGTTCACCCGCTTCCACCTCTGACCGCTGTTCACGTCAACCATGGCCTACAGGCTGTGGCGGCGTCGTGGCCGGTGCATTGCCGGCAGATGTGTCAGATTCTGGGCGTACCGATGCAGGTCATCGACGTCCAGGTGCGCCCCGGTGCGAGCCTTGAACAAGCGGCGAGGGACGCGCGATACACGGCCTTCAATTCGACGCTCGCGGCTGGCGAAGTGCTGCTGACCGCCCAGCATCGGGACGATCAGGCTGAGACGCTGCTGTTCCGTCTGCTGCGTGGCGCCGGGGTGCGCGGGCTGGCTGCCATGCCGGCGCAGCGTCCTTTGGGCGCAGGGCAGTTGCTTCGGCCTCTGCTGGACGAATCCCGCGCGACCCTTGAAGCCTATGCCCGGGAGCAGGGTTTGAGCTGGATCGAAGACCCGAGCAACAAAGACAGCCGCTTTTCGCGCAACTACCTGCGCAGCCACGTGCTGCCGCTGGTGACGACGCGCTGGCCGCAGGCAATTGCGAGCATGGCCCGTAGCGCCGCGCATCTGGCCGAAGCCCAGCAGTTGCTGGACGAACTCGCGCTGCAGGACCTTGCCCTCGCCGATACCCCGTGCCCCTGGCCGTGGCTGGACATGCCCTCTCTTGAGCTCGCGCCGCTGGAAGCGCTGTCACCCGCCCGGCAGCGCAACGCATTGCGCCACTGGCTGGCGCCGCTCACTCGACTGCCTGATACCGATCACTGGGCAGGCTGGGATTCGCTGCGCGATGCCGGGCCGGACGGTCGCCCCATTTGGCGACTGGCCGATGGTCAGATGCACCGAGCCGAAGGGCGCATCTGGTGGCTGTCGGGGATCTGGCTGAAAAACGTCGCCGGCTCGCAGCACTGGTCCATGGCGTCGCAACCTCTCGCGCTGCCGGGCAACGGCATGTTGCAGATCCTCGGCGCTGCGCCATCGGGTGGCCTGCATGTGCATTACCGCCAGGGCGGCGAAACCTTTGATGTGCCGGATCGGGGACGTCGAGACCTCAAACGCCTGCTTAACGAAAAGGGTGTGCCGGTGTTTCTGCGCGGCCGATTGCCGCTGTTGTACCGCGGCGAGCAGTTATTGGCCGTGGCAAACCTCCCGGGACTGGACGCCAGCCCCCGTGGCGACTGGCGATTGCACTGGTTGCCACCGACGAATGACCAAAGTTTGAGCTGAAAGGGCCTTTCCGGTAGACTACGCTCCCTTCTTGATACAGCTTATGTCGATCCTTCCGGAACGACGCAAGTTGCCGATTACCAGCCAGTCTTTACTGGGCGATTCTCAAAAATGTGGCGAACCACGGACAGGCCTTTTCAAGGCCGGTCGTTGATTTGGGCGCGACAGATTGGAAATGCACAGTGGAACACGCAGGTTGTCGGGGGCTTCGGCCTTCCTTCGCTTTCCCCGGCGGCTCTGACCGCTTTAACGCAGACTTCTAGGGTTTTTCATGACGCGCTACATCTTCGTCACGGGCGGTGTTGTTTCTTCATTGGGGAAAGGCATCGCCTCGGCTTCATTGGCGGCCATCCTGGAGGCGAGGGGACTTAAGGTCACCATGCTCAAGCTGGACCCCTACATCAACGTCGATCCCGGCACCATGAGTCCGTTTCAGCACGGTGAGGTGTTCGTCACCCACGACGGCGCCGAAACTGACCTGGACCTGGGGCACTACGAGCGTTTCATTCGCACCACCATGACCCAGAACAACAACTTCACCACCGGCCGTGTGTACGAACACGTCCTGCGCAAAGAGCGCCGTGGTGATTATCTGGGCGCGACCATTCAGGTGATCCCGCACATTACCGACGAAATCAAGCGTCGCATCATCAAGGGTGCCGGCGATGCCGACGTCGCCATGGTCGAAATCGGCGGCACCGTCGGCGACATCGAGTCGCAACCGTTCCTCGAAGCGATCCGTCAGCTGCGTTTTGAAGTGGGCGCTAAGCGCGCCATGCTCATGCACCTGACGCTGGTTCCGTACATCGCCACCGCGGGCGAGACCAAGACCAAGCCGACACAACACTCGGTGAAAGAACTCCGTTCGATCGGCCTGCAGCCAGACGTACTGGTTTGCCGTTCCGACCACCCGATCGACATTTCATCGCGCCGCAAGATCGCGCAGTTCACCAACGTCGAAGAGCGCGCGGTCATCGCCCTCGAAGACGCCGACACCATCTACAAGATCCCGGGCATCCTGCATTCCCAGGGCCTCGACGATTTCGTCGTCGAGCGCTTTGGCCTGCAGTGCGGCAGCGCCGACCTGTCCGAGTGGGAAAAGGTCGTCGACGCCAAGCTCAATCCGGAACACGAAGTCACCATCGCGATGGTCGGCAAGTACATGGAGCTGCTGGATGCCTACAAGTCGCTGATCGAAGCCATGAGTCACGCCGGGATCAGCAACCGTACCAAGGTTAATCTGCGCTACATCGATTCCGAAGACATCGAGAATCAGGGCACTGGTTTGCTTGAGGGCGTTGACGCAATTCTCGTCCCTGGCGGCTTCGGTCTGCGCGGTGTCGAGGGCAAGATCACGGCCGTGCAGTTCGCTCGCGAAAACAAGGTTCCGTACCTGGGCATCTGCCTGGGCATGCAGGTGGCGGTCATCGAGTTCGCGCGTAACGTGCTGGGCTGGACAGATGCCAACTCCACCGAGTTCGATCGTGCCAGCCAGCACCCTGTCGTCGGTCTGATTACCGAGTGGGAAGATGCCACCGGCGCTGTCGAAACCCGGACCGAGACTTCGGACCTGGGCGGCACCATGCGTCTGGGTGCCCAGGAATGCCTGCTTGAGCCGGGTTCTCTGGTGCACGATTGCTACGCCAACGACGTTATCGTCGAGCGCCATCGCCACCGCTATGAAGTGAACAACAAGCTGCTGCCGCAACTGGTCGAAGCCGGCCTGAAAATCTCCGGTCGCTCGGGTGACGGTGCACTGGTTGAAGTGGTGGAGTCTCCTGACCATCCATGGTTTGTGGCTTGCCAGTTCCACCCCGAGTTCACCTCTACGCCCCGCGATGGCCACCCGTTGTTCAGTGGTTTCGTTAAAGCAGCGCTTGCTCAACACCAGAAGAACGGTTGATAGGGAATCCATCACATGGCACAGAAAATCATCCGCGTCGGCTCCATCGACATTGCCAACGACAAGCCTATGGTTCTGTTCGGCGGCATGAACGTCCTCGAGTCGCGTGACATGGCGATGCAGGTCTGTGAAAAATACGTGCGAGTGACCGAGAAGCTCGGCATTCCGTACGTGTTCAAGGCCAGCTTCGACAAGGCCAACCGTTCCTCGGTGACTTCCTACCGCGGCCCGGGTCTTGAAGAAGGCATGCGGATTTTCCAGGACATCAAGCAAGCCTTCGGCGTGCCGATCATCACCGACGTGCACGAGCCTGAGCAGGCTGCTGCCGTGGCGGAAGTCTGCGACATCATTCAGTTGCCGGCTTTCCTGTCCCGTCAGACCGATCTGGTCGTGGCCATGGCCAAGACCGGCGCCGTGATCAACATCAAGAAAGCCCAGTTCCTCGCGCCCCACGAGATGAAACACATCCTGGCCAAGTGCGTGGAAGCGGGTAACGATCAGTTGATCCTCTGCGAACGCGGTTCGAGCTTCGGCTACAACAACCTGGTCGTCGATATGCTCGGTTTCGGCATCATGAAATCGTTCGAATACCCGGTGTTCTTCGACGTGACCCACGCCTTGCAGATGCCGGGCGGCCGCTCCGATTCCGCCGGTGGCCGTCGCGCCCAGGTGACCGATCTGGCCAAGGCCGGGATGAGTCAGGGCCTGGCCGGTCTGTTCCTGGAGGCCCATCCGGATCCGGACAACGCCAAGTGCGACGGTCCCTGCGCCCTGCGCCTGGACAAGCTGGAGCCGTTTCTGGCCCAGCTCAAGGCGCTCGACGAACTCGTTAAAAGCTTCCCGACGATCGAAACGGCATAAAACCCGCTTCTCCGGCGCCGAGCCCTCCGGTAGAGTGCCGTTCGTTGTTTTCCCGACCAAAGGGTCGGGAAAATTGTCGTTTCAGGCCCTGCCCGTTGTCCTAGAGCCCTGAGACGCCGAATCGTTTTCCCAGCTGCGTCGTTTTCGTCAATCTTGGAGTGTTAACAACAATGGCAAAAATCGTCGACATCAAAGGTCGTGAAGTTCTCGACTCCCGTGGCAATCCCACCGTGGAAGCAGACGTGCTCCTCGACAACGGCATCATCGGCAGCGCCTGCGCGCCGTCCGGTGCTTCCACCGGCTCGCGTGAAGCGCTGGAGCTGCGTGATGGCGACAAGAGCCGTTACATGGGCAAGGGCGTTCTGAAAGCTGTGGCCAACATCAATGGCCCGATCCGCGACCTGTTGCTGGGCAAAGACCCGGTTGACCAGAAAGCCCTGGATCACGCGATGATTCAGCTGGACGGCACCGAAAACAAAGCCAGCCTGGGCGCCAACGCGATCCTCGCTGTGTCGCTGGCTGCGGCCAAAGCAGCTGCTCAGGATCAGGACCTGCCGTTGTACGCGCACATCGCCAACCTGAACGGCACGCCGGGTGTTTACTCGATGCCGGTTCCGATGATGAACATCATCAACGGTGGCGAGCACGCTGATAACAACATCGACATCCAGGAATTCATGATTCAGCCGGTGGGCGCCAACACCTTTTCCGAGGGCCTGCGCTGGGGTACCGAGATTTTCCACCACCTCAAAGCGGTGTTGAAAGCACGTGGCCTGAACACTGCCGTGGGTGACGAAGGTGGCTTCGCGCCGAACCTGAACTCCAACGGCGATGCGCTGGACGCCATCGCCGAAGCCGTTGCCAACGCGGGCTACAAACTGGGCACTGACGTGACCCTGGCGCTGGACTGCGCAGCGAGCGAGTTCTACAAGAACGGCAAGTACGTGCTGAGCGAAGAGGGCGAGTACGACTCCGCCGGTTTCGCCGACTACCTGGCTGATCTGGTCAGCAAGCACCCAATCATTTCCATCGAAGACGGTCTGGACGAGTCGGACTGGGATGGCTGGAAAGTACTCACCGACAAGATCGGCGACAAGATCCAGCTGGTGGGTGACGACCTGTTCGTGACCAACACCAAGATCCTGAAAGAAGGCATCGACAAGAAGATCGGTAACTCGATCCTGATCAAGTTCAACCAGATCGGTACGCTCACCGAAACGCTGGAAGCCATCCAGATGGCCAAGGCCGCGGGTTACACCGCCGTGATTTCGCACCGTTCCGGCGAAACCGAAGACTCCACCATTGCCGACCTGGCCGTGGGCACCGCCGCCGGCCAGATCAAGACCGGTTCGTTGAGCCGCTCCGACCGCATCGCCAAGTACAACCAACTGCTGCGTATCGAAGAGCAACTGGGCGCCAAAGCGGTGTACCGTGGTCGCGGCGAGTTTCGCGGCTGATTGCAAAGATGGTAAAAAGGCAGCAGGCGTTGTAGGAGAAGTCGCTGAAAGGTGACCGCTCTTGTCGTCCTGATCCATGAGCCCGGTGACCACCGGGCTTATGGGCATTTGAAATGGTCGGTTTTGCTGTCTTTATTCGCCGGGTAACAGATATTTACAATGCGCAGTCCTAACTGGTTGTTCCTCGTTCTGCTTTTGATGCTCGCTGGCTTGCAGTATCGCCTATGGGTAGGTAACGGCAGTCTCGCGCAGGTGGCCAGTCTGACGCAGCAAATCGCCGATCAACACGCCGAAAACGATGCGCTGCTGGAGCGCAATCGGGTCCTCGACGCGGAAGTGCTGGAGCTGAAAAAAGGCCTCGAAACCGTTGAAGAGCGTGCCCGTCATGAATTGGGCATGGTCAAAGACGGCGAAACCCTTTATCAGTTGGCACAGTGACGTTGGTGTAATGACTCAATCCCTTCCTGCCTTCTGGGCAGTGATTCCCGCAGCGGGCGTTGGCGCGCGCATGGCGGCAGACCGTCCCAAGCAATACCTGCAACTGGGCGGCCTCACGATTCTTGAACACAGCCTGCTTTGCTTTCTCGATCATCCCCGGCTCAAGGGCCTGGTGGTCAGCCTGGCTGTGGATGACCCTTATTGGCCTACGTTGCCTTGCGCGCTGGACTCTCGTATCCAGCAGGTCGCGGGCGGCAAAGAGCGTGCGGACTCGGTGCTGAATGCACTGCTGCACCTGCACGCCAACGGCGCCGATGACAACGATTGGGTGCTGGTGCATGACGCCGCGCGCCCGAATCTGGCGCGTTCGGACCTCGATAATCTGCTGGGCGAGCTGGCGCATGATCCGGTCGGCGGCCTGCTGGCGGTGCCTGCAAAAGACACCCTGAAGCGGGCCGATGCCAATGGCCGTGTGACCGAAACCGTGGACCGCAGTCTGATCTGGCAGGCCTATACGCCACAGATGTTTCGTCTGGGTGCGCTGCACCGCGCGCTGGCGGACAGTCTGGTGTCCAACGTGGCGATCACCGATGAAGCTTCCGCTATCGAATGGGCCGGGCAATCGCCGCGTCTGATCGAAGGGCGCGCGGATAACATCAAGGTCACCCGCCCTGAAGATCTCGAATGGCTGCGCCAGCGTCGGGTGGAATTCAACGGCTGATCCGCCTACACGCTGTATTCCTCCCGTGACGCCAATCCCGCTTTCAGATAATCCACCAGCTTTCTCACCTTGGGCGACAGATGCCGCTGCTGCGGGTACAACGCCCAGACGGCGGTGTTCGGCGGCTGATGGGCATCCAGCAACGAGACCAGCGCGCCGCGCTTGAGATGCTCCAGCACGTAGTAATCCGGTAGCTGACACAGCCCGACCCCGCGCAATGCCGCATCCAGCACCGCCTGCCCACTGTTGCAGCGCCAGTTGCCTTGCACCCGCTGGGAAAACTCCCGCCCGTTTTGCTGCAACTGCCAGCTGTCCGAGCTGCCGATCAGGCAATTGTGTCGCGCCAGTTCCGAAACGCTGTGGGGCCGGCCGTACCGTTCGAGATAGGCGGGGGAGGCGCACAGGTACATCTTGCGCGGGGCCAATCGAGCGGCCACCAGTCTTGATTCCTGCAACCGACCCAGCCGGATGGCCAGGTCCAGGCCTTCATGCACCAGATCCAGCGTGTTGTTGGTCAGCTCGATGTCCACGCGCAGTTGCGGGTAGTCCTCCATGAAGCGTGTCACCAGCGGGGCGATGAACCGCTCGCCGTAAGCCACGGCGCAGGTCATCCGCAGCAACCCCTTCGGCTCGCTGGTCAGGTCGGTCACCGCCCGCAATGCTTCCTCGCGTCCGTCCTGCAGGCGTTGGCAGTGATGCAGGAACGTCTGACCCGCTTCGGTCAGCGCGACCTTCCGGGTGCTGCGATACAGCAAGCGCGTCTGCAAGCGCTCTTCGAGTCGCGCGATCTGCCGACTGATGTGGGATGACGACACCCCCAGGCGCTCGGCGGCGGCGGTGAACTGCCCGCACTCGGCAACGGCGACAAACTCGTCCAGACCTTCCCAACGATTGACCTGCATCCATTGTCCCTGCACAGCATTAATGTTTTGCTTTGAGGCGGATTATTCATCACCCAGCACTGTATTACACTCCGGGCTCGTATTTATTTAGCTGGAGATCATGATGATCAAGTCACGTGCTGCCGTAGCTTTCGCGCCCAATGAACCACTGCAGATCGTCGAAGTGGACGTTGAAGCCCCGAAAGCCGGCGAAGTGTTGATTCGTACCGTGGCATCCGGCGTTTGCCACACCGATGCCTACACCCTGTCCGGTGCTGATTCCGAAGGCGTCTTCCCGTGCATCCTCGGTCACGAAGGCGGCGGCGTCGTTGAAGCCATCGGCGAAGGCGTCACCTCACTGGCCGTGGGCGACCACGTTATTCCGCTGTACACCGCCGAATGCCGCGAGTGCAAATTCTGCAAATCCGGCAAGACCAACCTCTGCCAGAAAGTCCGCGCTACCCAAGGCAAAGGGCTGATGCCCGACGGCACCACCCGCTTCAGCTACAACGGCCAGCCGATCTACCACTACATGGGCTGCTCGACGTTCTCCGAATACACCGTGGTCCCGGAAATCTCCCTCGCCAAAATCCCCAAGGAAGCGCCGCTGGAGAAGGTCTGCCTGTTGGGTTGCGGCGTGACCACCGGCATTGGCGCGGTGCTGAACACGGCCAAGGTCGAAGAGGGCGCCACTGTGGCGGTCTTCGGTCTCGGCGGTATCGGCCTGGCGGCGATCATCGGCGCAAAAATGGCCAAGGCCTCGCGCATCATCGCAGTCGACATCAATCCGTCCAAATTCGACGTGGCCCGTGAATTGGGTGCTACCGAGTTCGTCAATCCGAAGGATCACGACAAGCCGATCCAGGAAGTGATTGTGGAAATGACCGATGGCGGCGTCGATTACAGTTTCGAGTGCGTAGGCAATGTGAACCTGATGCGTGCGGCACTGGAATCGTGCCACAAGGGCTGGGGCGAATCGGTGATCATCGGCGTCGCCGGTGCGGGTCAGGAAATTTCTACCCGTCCGTTCCAGCTGGTGACCGGTCGCGTCTGGCGCGGTTCGGCCTTCGGGGGCGTCAAAGGCCGCACCGAATTGCCAAGCTACGTCGAAAAAGCGCAGGCCGGCGAAATCCCGCTGGACACCTTCATCACCCACACCATGGGCCTGGACCGGATCAACGAAGCGTTTGACCTGATGCACGAAGGCAAAAGCATCCGTACCGTCATTCATTTCTAAGGAGTAGCGGCAAGCTTCAAGCTACAAGCGGCAAGAGGAGCGTGTCATGACCTCTTGCCGCTCGAGGCTTGCAGCTTGCCGCCCGGAGAAGCCTATGAGTCTGGAAAACATCTCGTGCCAGAAAAGCTTCGGCGGCTGGCACAAGCGTTACAAACATCACTCTGATGTGCTTGGCTGCGACATGGTGTTCGCGGTGTATCTGCCTCCTCAGGCAGAGCAGGGCGGCAAGTTGCCGGTGGTCTATTGGTTGTCAGGGCTGACCTGCACCGATGAGAACTTCATGCAGAAGGCCGGTGCCCTGCGAGTTGCTGCCGAGCTGGGGCTGATCATCGTGGCGCCGGACACCAGCCCGCGCGGCGCCGACGTGCCGGATGACCCGGACAAGGCCTATGACTTCGGACTGGGCGCCGGCTTTTATCTGAACGCCACCGAACAGCCGTGGGCGCGGCACTACCGCATGTACGATTACGTGATCAGCGAGCTGCCGGCGTTGATCGAGGCGCATTTCCCGGCCTCGGACAAACGCAGCATCAGCGGGCATTCCATGGGTGGCCACGGCGCACTGGTCGGCGCGTTGCGCAACCCGGGCCGCTATCAATCGGTGTCGGCGTTCTCGCCCATCTGCAACCCGATGGATTGCCCGTGGGGGCAGAAAGCCTTCTCGCGCTATCTGGGCGAAGACCGTTCGCGCTGGCGTGAATGGGACGCCAGCGTGCTTATCGCCGAGGCCACCGAGCGCTTGCCATTGCTGGTGGATCAAGGCGACCGCGACGACTTCCTCGGCAATCAGCTCAAGCCGGAATCACTGGTTCAGGCGGCGAAGGCGGCCGGTCATCCTTTGGAATTGCGGATGCAGCCGGGGTACGACCACAGCTACTACTTCATCGCCAGCTTCATCGAAGACCACTTGCGCCACCACGCCCGAGCCCTGGCCGGCTGACGAGTTCGCCTTCAATTGCAGCGTCTCGGGCAATTGCGCGCGAGCCGGCCCTAATGTCGGTCAAAGTAGGTAGAATCACGCCCTGACTTTTTCAGGGCGTTTTTTTATGCGTATTGGCCACGGCTACGATGTGCACCGTTTCGCTGAAGGCGATTTCATTACCTTGGGCGGCGTGCGGATTGCGCACATGTCGGGTCTGCTCGCGCATTCCGATGGCGATGTAGTCCTGCACGCGTTGAGCGATGCTCTGCTGGGCGCTGCCGCCCTGGGCGACATCGGCAAGCACTTCCCCGACACCGATCCCCAATTCAAGGGCGCCGACAGCCGGGTTCTGCTTCGTCACGTGCTCAAGCAAGTTCAGGGCAAGGGCTGGAAGGTCGGTAACGTCGACGCGACCATCGTTGCCCAGGCGCCGAAGATGGCCCCGCACATTGAAAGCATGCGCGCCTTGATTGCCGAAGACCTGCAAGTCGACATCGACCAGGTCAACGTCAAGGCCACCACCACTGAAAAACTGGGCTTCACCGGCCGTGAAGAAGGCATCGCCGTGCACGCCGTTGCGTTGTTGATCAGCGCATGACCGAGCTCGAACTTCTGGGTCCGAGGGCTTACGGCGACGCGTTGGGTACTGCCGTGCTGAAGGCCACCGCGGAAGACTTTCAGGTCGATGAAGTCCTCGACATCCCGCTTTCCGGTGATGGCGAGCACCTGTGGCTGTGGGTCGAAAAGCGCGGCTTGAATACCGAGGAAGCCGCCCGGCGTCTGGCCAAGGCGGCCGGCGTGCCGTTGCGAACCGTCGCCTACGCCGGTTTGAAGGATCGTCAGGCGTTGACCCGCCAGTGGTTCAGCATTCAGCTGCCGGGCAAGGCTGATCCGGACATGTCGGTGGCTGAAAACGATTCCCTGAAAATCCTCCACAGCAAACGCCACAAACGCAAGCTGCAACGGGGCGCCCACGCCGCCAATGGTTTTACGCTGCGTCTGACGCAATTGCAGGCCGACAAGGCCGGGCTCGACGCACGTCTTGAGTCGATCAAACAACACGGCATCCCCAACTATTTCGGTCCTCAGCGTTTCGGCTACGAGGGCGGGAATCTGGGTGAAGCCCGTCATTATGCCGAGCGCCAGGCCCTGCCCGAGCAGCGCAATGTGCGCTCTCGCTTGCTCTCCACCGCGCGCAGCTATGTGTTCAATCAGGTCCTGGCCGCGCGGGTCGCCGATGGCAGCTGGCAACGGGCGCAAGTAGGCGATCTGCTGGCGTTCACTGACAGCCGCAGTTTCTTCCCCGCAGGCGAAGCCGAGTGCAGCGACCCGCGATTGGCGATCCTCGATCTGCACCCGACCGGGCCGCAGTGGGGTGAGGGTGATTCCCCGGCCGCCGGCGCCACCGCCGCGCTTGAAAACAGCATCGCGGTGCGCGAGGCGTCGCTCTGTAACTGGTTGATAAAAGCGGGAATGGAACACGAACGGCGCATCCTGCGACTGCCCATCGGGCGGTTGACGTGGCATTATCCCGAGCCTGACATTCTGCAACTGGAATTCGTCCTGCCGGCCGGATGCTTCGCCACCGCATTGGTGCGCGAACTCGTCGATCTTGCCCCGGCAGGGCAGACGGACAGCTCATGCGTATTCTGATTTCAAATGATGACGGGGTCATGGCCCCCGGGCTTGCTGCGCTGCATGGCGCGCTGGCGGGGTACGCCGATTGCGTGGTGATCGCGCCCGATCAAGACAAGAGCGGCGCGAGCAGTTCGCTGACGCTGGACCGGCCCTTGCACCCGCACACTCTGGACAACGGCTTCATCAGCATTAACGGCACGCCCACCGATTGCGTCCACCTTGGGCTCAACGGTCTGCTGCCCGATGAGCCGGACATGGTTGTTTCGGGTATCAATCTGGGGGCCAATCTGGGTGACGATGTGCTGTACTCAGGCACCGTCGCTGCGGCGCTGGAAGGCCGTTTTCTACAACGCCCGTCATTTGCCTTTTCATTTTTGTCACGTCAGGCCGATAACCTGGCAACCGCCGCGCATTTTGCCCGGCTTCTGGTCGAAGCCCACGAGCGCCTCGACCTTCCACCGCGTACCGTATTGAATGTGAATATCCCTAACCTGCCGCTGGCAAACGTGCGCGGTATCCAGCTGACCCGTCTCGGCCATCGCACCCGTGCGGCGGCGCCCGTGCGCGTGGTCGACCCGCGCGGAAGGGCTGGTTACTGGATTGCTGCCGCCGGAGATGCCGAAGACGGCGGCCCGGGCACCGATTTCCACGCCGTGATGCAGGGTTATGTGTCGATCACCCCGTTGCAGCTGGATCGTACCTATCAGGACGGTTTCAACAGCCTGAACGCATGGCTGGAGGGAATGGCCTGATGTCGCGTGAGCAAGATGATCTGTTACGACGTGGCGTGGGGATGACGTCCCAGCGTACCCGCGAGCGTCTTATCCAGCGGTTGTGCGAAGAGGGCATCGCCAACACCCAGGTGCTGGACGTCATTCGCAAGACTCCCCGTCACCTGTTCGTCGACGAAGCCCTGGCGCACCGCGCGTATGAAGACACCGCGCTGCCGATCGGCAACAACCAGACGATTTCCCAGCCCTACATGGTGGCGCGCATGAGCGAGCTGCTGCTGGCGGCGGGCCCGCTGGACAAAGTGCTGGAGATTGGCACCGGCTCGGGCTACCAGACCGCCGTGCTGGCGCAACTGGTGGAGCGGGTTTTCTCCGTCGAGCGCATCAAGGTGCTGCAGGATCGCGCCAAGGAACGCCTCGTCGAACTGAACCTGCGCAATATGGTGTTTCGTTGGGGCGATGGCTGGGAAGGCTGGCCGGCGCTCGCGCCTTATAACGGCATCATCGTCACTGCGGTTGCCACCGACGTACCTCAGGCCTTGCTGGACCAGCTGGCACCCGGTGGACGGTTGGTCATTCCGGTGGGTTCGGGCGAGGTGCAGCAACTCATGTTGATCATTCGCGAGGAAAACGGTTTCTCCCGGCACGTGTTGGGCGCTGTCCGTTTTGTCCCGCTGCTCAACGGACCGCTGGCGTAAGCGCTATTTTTTGGCGGCAATGAATTCCCGAAGACGCAGCCGGTCTACAGGCTGGCGTTTTGCAACGATGCTTCGGTTAACTCCCGCAGCGCCGTCTTACACCCTGTTTTTCATGGCTGCCTGGTCTTCCACGACCCAGGACAGTTTCTTCTTCAGTCACCGGTAAAGGGAGTGGCGGGTGAGTCTCACAGTCATTCGGCAGCGTAATTCTTCAACAAGCTTTCAGCGTCTGGTGATTGGAGTTGCCTTGAGTATCCTTCTGGTCGGCTGCTCCAGCACGCCATCGGGCGGCGTACGCGTTGTCGACCGCAACGGTAAATCGACGGTGCCGACGCGTCAGCCCGTGACCACCGGTCAGTACGTCGTGAAGCGCGGCGACACGCTGTTTTCTATTGCATTCCGTTACGGCTGGGACTGGAAAGCGCTGGCCGCACGCAACAGCATTCCAGAGCCCTTCACCATTCATGTCGGTCAGACGATCCGCTTCGACGGGCGCGCCAACTCGCCGTCCACGGCAGTGGCTGCTGGCTCTGCACGCGTTCCGCAGACCACCACGAGCAGCTCGACATCCCCCTCCGGGTCGCTGAAAACCACCGTCATTTCAAGGCCGGTAGGGGCTGTTGCGGCCACGACGCCACCACCGACCAGCAACTCGACGACGACGCCGGTCAATACAACCGTGGTGACCGGCGCCCGTTCTCCAAGCGGCTGGACATGGCCGACGAGCGGCGTTTTGATCAGTAAGTTCTCTTCAAACGGTAGTTTGAATAAAGGAATTGATATCGCTGGTGATTTGGGACAGCCTGTTTTGGCCGCGTCTGATGGGGCAGTGGTATACGCCGGAAGTGGATTAAGGGGCTACGGCGAATTGGTCATCATCAAACACAGCGACACCTACGTCAGTGCATACGGACATAACCGTCGGCTCTTGGTTCGGGAGGGACAACAGGTCAAGGCAGGGCAAAGTATTGCCGAGATGGGATCAACGGGAACTGACCGGGTGAAACTGCATTTCGAGATTCGCCGCCAGGGTAAACCGGTTGATCCACTGGAATTCTTGCCACGTCGCTGATCGGTTGTCAGCCTGTTCCTGCGTAGAGGGGACAGGCTCAAGTGCTGCCACGGAAGAAGGCGTCACTGGAGCTTGAGGTCGAACTCACCAAAGGACTATAACAATGGCTCTCAGCAAAGAAGTGCCGGAGTTTGACATAGACGACGAGGTGCTCCTCATGGAGCCCGCAATCGTCCTGGATTCTGCAACGGATGAGAAGCCAGCTACACCTTCCGTTCGTGCGAAGCCCAAAAACTCTGCAGCGCTCAAACAGCATAAGTACATTGACTACACTCGGGCACTGGATGCTACGCAGCTGTACCTCAATGAAATCGGCTTTTCCCCCTTGCTCTCCCCGGAAGAAGAAGTCCACTTTGCGCGACTGTCGCAGAGCGGCGATCCGGCTGGGCGCAAACGCATGATTGAGAGCAATCTGCGGCTGGTCGTGAAAATCGCCAGGCGCTACGTCAATCGTGGTCTGTCATTGCTGGACCTGATCGAGGAGGGCAATCTGGGCCTCATTCGAGCGGTCGAAAAATTCGATCCGGAGCGCGGATTCAGGTTCTCGACCTACGCCACCTGGTGGATTCGTCAAACCATCGAACGCGCGATCATGAATCAGACGCGGACGATTCGCCTCCCGATTCATGTGGTCAAAGAGCTCAACGTCTACCTGCGCGCCGCGCGGGAGCTGACGCAAAAGCTTGACCACGAACCCTCTCCCGAAGAAATCGCCAACCTGCTGGAGAAGCCGGTCGGTGAGGTCAAGCGCATGCTGGGCCTCAACGAGCGGGTGTCTTCGGTGGATGTGTCGCTGGGCCCTGATTCGGACAAGACGCTGCTCGACACGCTGACGGACGATCGTCCTACCGATCCGTGCGAGCTCCTGCAGGACGATGATCTGTCCCAGAGCATCGATCAGTGGCTTTCAGAGTTGACCGACAAACAGCGTGAAGTCGTCGTGCGTCGATTTGGGCTGCGCGGGCATGAAAGCAGCACGCTTGAGGACGTCGGGCTGGAAATCGGCCTGACTCGTGAGCGTGTACGGCAGATTCAAGTGGAAGGGCTGAAACGCCTTCGCGAGATACTCGAGAAAAATGGCCTGTCCAGCGAGTCACTCTTCCAGTAAGGCGAGAGAGTGGGCGTTCGTTATATCAAGCGGTATGAAAGCCCCGACGAGTCGGGGCTTTTTTATGTCGATCCAATGTGAGTTAGATGGACGTCTCATGACAGCGTCTTGAGAGGTCGATGATCTTTTTCACAATCAGGTAAGTGATGCTTACTCATGCTGTAAGCAGTTTCTTACGCGTCCTGTGAGTTATCGTCTCTTCTTTGGCTGATCATGTCTCCGTCAGGTGAAAGCCAATAGTTATCCCTTTGATTTAATTGGCAATTTAAAACTATCGTCACCTAGCGGCTGAATTTTCCTGAAAACTCTCGGCCCTTGCCCTCTCCGTTTAAATCACTAAGATCAGTCCTGTACCAACGGATTGGTACAGGCGGTCAAGGAGGACTGCTCAAGGACATCGCAGGACGCGATTCATCAGGATGATGAACACGGATTGAAGGGATTAAGGAAAAAATGTGGGCGGGTCATACCGCCCCTTTTTTCGTCTGTAGAAAAGTGCGGCTGCAACCACCTCACTACGCAAAAAGGCCCCGAAGGGCCTTTTGCATCAGCGGGCGCTCGATGCTTCGGAACCTTAGCGCTCCAGGTCCGCGATCTTGCCGGTCTTGCCATCCCACTCCGCCGCATCCGGCAACGCGTCCTTGCGTTCAGTGATGTTGGGCCAGACGTCGGCCAGCTCAGCATTCAGCTGAATGAAATTCTCCATGCCGGCCGGAATCTCGTCTTCGGAGAAGATCGCATTCGCAGGGCATTCAGGCTCGCACAGGGCGCAGTCGATGCACTCGTCCGGGTGAATCACCAGGAAGTTCGGGCCTTCGTAAAAGCAGTCCACCGGACAGACTTCTACGCAGTCGGTGTACTTGCACTTGATGCAGTTGTCGGTGACGACGAAGGTCATTTCTAATTCTCTCCTCAGGCGGCGGCAGCAAGGCCGTTCAGTCCGGCTTGCCAGGTACGGGACGTCCCCCGGCCGTAAAACTCAGCTTCTCGAGCAACGCGGCAGGCAAGGTGTCCTGCGCGGCGATGTCCGACCTTGGTTCGCTGCGTTCAAACGCGGCCAGGTGCGCTGTGAAGCCAGGCTAAAAGCTCACAGCGTCCCGAACCGCGCGGGATTCTAACAGCTTGTTACGAATCACGTTAGATGCGTGTCTTCATCGAATACAGCAACTCAAGCGCCTGGCGCGGCGTCAGGTCGTCGATCTTCAGGTTCGACAACTCGTCCAGAACAGGGTGCGGCAAGCTTGCAAACATGTCGCTCTGCATCGGCAGCGGCGGTTTGCCCGGCTTGGCCCTGGGCTGTTCGTGGGGCAGGCTGGTGGTCTCAAGACGCAGCAGATGCTCCTTGGCCCGCGTGATGACGCGCCCGGGCACGCCGGCCAGTTGCGCCACGGCGAGACCATAACTCTGGCTCGCCGGGCCCGGCAGCACGCGGTGCAGGAAGACAATGCGCTCGTTGTGCTCGGTGGCATTCAGGTGCACGTTGGCTACCAGCGGCTCGCTCTCCGGCAACACGGTCAGCTCGAAGTAATGGGTGGCGAACAGCGTGTACGCACGAAGCTGGGCGAGGCATTCCGCCGCAGCCCACGCCAGGGAAAGCCCGTCGAAGGTGCTGGTGCCGCGTCCGACTTCATCCATCAGCACCAGGCTTTTGTCCGTGGCGTTGTGCAGAATGTTCGCGGTCTCGCTCATCTCCACCATGAAGGTGGAGCGTCCCCCGGCCAGGTCATCGCTTGAACCGATACGCGTGAAGATACGGTCGACCAGTGAAAGCTCGCAGCTCGCCGCCGGCACGAAGCTGCCGATATGCGCCAGCAGCACGATCAAAGCAGTCTGGCGCATGTAGGTGGATTTACCGCCCATGTTTGGACCGGTGATCACCAGCATGCGCGTGTTGTCGTTCAGATCAAGGTCGTTGGCCACGAACGGCGACGACAACACCTGCTCCACCACCGGATGCCGACCTTGCTCGATGCGCATGCACGGCTCATCGGTGAAACGCGGACGGTTCAGGTCCAGATTCAGCGCACGCTCGGCCAGGTTGCTCAGCACATCCAGCTCGGCCAGCGCGGCGGCGGTGTCCTGCAGCGGCGCAAGGTGGCCGATCAGGTCTTCCAGCAGCGTCTCATAGAGCATCTTTTCCCGAGCCAGCGCGCGGCTCTTGGCTGACAACGCCTTGTCTTCGAATTCCTTGAGCTCAGGGGTGATAAAACGCTCGGCGCCCTTGAGCGTCTGGCGGCGGATGTAATCGGCCGGCGCCTGCTCCGCCTGCTTGCTCGGCAGCTCGATGAAGTAACCGTGCACGCGGTTGTAGCCGACCTTGAGGTTGGCCAGGCCTGTGCGTGCCTTTTCGCGGGTTTCCAGGTCGATGAGGAACTGCCCGGCGTTCTCGCTCAGGGACAGCAATTCATCGAGCTCGGCGTCGTATCCGGTCTTCAGGACGCCGCCGTCGCGAATCACCGCAGGCGGATTGTCGATGATCGCGCGTTGCAGCAGGTCAGCCAGCTCCGGGTAGGTGCTCGCGGTTATCGCCAATTGCTGAATGTGCGGCGCTTCAAGCTCGGCCAGGGCCAATTGCAGTTCGGGCAACGCGCTCAGGGCATCACGCAGTCGCGCCAGGTCCCGAGGACGGGCATTGCGCAGGCCGATACGCGCAAGAATGCGCTCGATGTCGCCGATCTCTTTCAACTGCGGCTGCAGGTTCTCGAAGCGGTAGCGCTCGAGGAAGCAGCCAATAGACTCTTGCCGGGCCTGGAGGATGTGCAGATCGCGCAACGGTCGGTTCAGCCAACGGGTCAGCAAGCGCGTTGCCATGGCGGTCTGACAGCGATCCATCACCGACTGCAGCGTGTTGTCGCGCCCACCCGAGAGGTTGGTGTCGAGTTCCAGATTGCGGCGGCTAGCCCCATCCAGAATCACCGTGTCGTCGAGGCGCTCATGGCGCAGGCTGCGCAGGTGTGGCAATGCCGTGCGCTGGGTCTCCTTGGCGTAGCTCAGCAGGCAGCCGGCCGCGCCGATCGCCAGGGTGAGGTTCTCGCAGCCGAAGCCTTTGAGATCCTGAGTCGAGAACTGCTGGCACAGGCTTTTGTGCGCCGAGTCGCGCTCGAAGTCCCATGGCGCGCGACGACGGGCACCGCGGCGTTTCTCTGCGGGCAACCCTTGGGGCCAGTCATCGGGGATCAGCAGCTCGACCGGATTGATACGCTCAAGCTCGGCCAGCAGGTTTTCCCAGCCTTTGATTTCCAGCACGGTGAAATTGCCGCTGGTGATGTCCAGTACGGCCAGGCCGAACAGGCGTTCGTCACCCAGCACGGCAGCGATCAGGTTATCCCGACGCTCGTCCAGCAAGGCTTCGTCGCTGACCGTGCCCGGCGTGATGATGCGCACCACCTGACGATCGACCGGGCCTTTGCTGGTGGCCGGATCGCCAATCTGTTCGCAGATGACGACTGACTCGCCGAGCTTCACCAGCTTGGCCAGATAGCCTTCCGCTGCGTGATAGGGGATGCCGCACATGGGAATGCTTTGCCCCGCTGACTGGCCCCGCGCAGTCAGCGTGATGTCGAGCAGTTTGGCCGCCTTCTTGGCGTCTTCGTAGAAGATCTCGTAGAAGTCACCCATGCGATAGAACATCAGCTGATCGGGATGCTGATTTTTCAACCGCCAGTATTGCTGCATCATCGGGGTATGCGAGGACAGGTCGGAAATTGCTTTATTCATCAGTTATTTAGGCAAATTCTGTAAGGGATTGAGGCAAGTTTCGGGCGACGGCGAGGATTCCACCTACGTGGCTCGACGTCGGATCCGATTGCTTTTGCGATGGCGGCAAGGTTACCACGCACGTTCGCGGGCCGCAGGTCCGGCTGATTCGTCACGGCGCGTTTCCGAACCGACACGAAGCGCTTCGAGCTGGCTAGGATGTCGAGCACCGCCCGACGGGAGGCGGCATTATCGACAAGGATTGCCCTATGCAACGCAAGCGAGGACGAGATTCAACCAACGGCCGTTTCATCCCTCTGGAGGAGGCCAAGCGAAGGCCACGGGAAACCATCGTAGAAACCGTCAAGAAACCCTGCCCCGAGAAACCGGAGCGCAAATAGAGGGCTCGCAGGCGTGAACCGGATTCGGATCGCGTCCTGTGTTGCACATCAACCCGGCTGGTGTAGCGTGTCTACCTTGCCTGGACCGATACGGAGAACCCCTTTGGACGACATTACCCACCTGGCAGCAACCTTGGGTCAGCAACTGTTGGCAGCGGGGGCGCAGGTCAGCACGGCCGAATCCTGCACCGGAGGCGGCATCGCCGAAGCCATCACCCGTATCCCCGGGAGTTCGGCCTGGTTCGAGGCCGGCTATGTCACCTACTCCAACCGGCAGAAGACCCGTCAACTGGCGGTGCCGGAAGCGCTGTTCGCCCAGGTCGGCGCGGTCAGTCGGGAAGTGGTCGAGTGCATGGCCAAGGGCGCGCAGGCCAACAGCGGTGCGCAGTTTTCGGTCGCGGTCAGCGGCGTGGCCGGACCGGACGGCGGCTCGGCGGAGAAACCTGTCGGCACGGTATGGGTCTGCTGGGGCGTGGCGGAACGATTAATCGCCGAGTGCTTTCTATTTGCAGGTGACCGCGATGCGGTTCGCCGACAAACGGTGAGCGCCGCGCTAGAGGGGCTTGTCCGCCTCTCTCGCGGAGAAATACCAAATCAGGGGTAGGCGCGCGTCAGGCCCTGTGGAATAATACTGGCTACTTATACAGTTATATCGGCCGTCAAGGCCTAACCTATTACGAGAGGATTCAATGGACGACAACAAGAAGAAAGCCTTGGCTGCGGCCTTGGGTCAGATCGAGCGTCAGTTCGGCAAAGGTGCCGTAATGCGCATGGGTGACCATGACCGCCAGGCTATTCCTGCTATCTCCACCGGTTCGCTGGGTCTCGATATCGCACTCGGTATCGGTGGCCTGCCAAAAGGCCGGATCGTTGAAATCTACGGCCCGGAATCTTCGGGTAAAACCACCCTCACTCTGTCCGTCATCGCAGAAGCCCAGAAAATGGGCGCCACCTGCGCATTCGTCGACGCCGAGCACGCGCTCGATCCAGAGTACGCCGGCAAGCTGGGCGTCAACGTCGATGACCTGCTGGTCTCCCAGCCAGACACCGGCGAACAGGCCCTCGAAATCACCGACATGCTGGTGCGTTCGAACGCGATCGACGTCATCGTCGTCGACTCCGTTGCCGCCCTCGTTCCGAAGGCTGAAATCGAAGGCGAAATGGGCGACATGCACGTCGGCCTGCAAGCCCGATTGATGTCCCAGGCGCTGCGTAAGATCACCGGTAACATCAAGACTGCCAACTGCCTCGTTATCTTCATCAACCAGATCCGTATGAAGATCGGCGTGATGTTCGGCAGCCCGGAAACCACCACCGGTGGTAACGCCCTGAAGTTCTACGCGTCGGTCCGTCTGGACATCCGCCGTACAGGCGCGGTCAAGGAAGGCGACGAAGTCGTCGGTAGCGAAACCCGCGTCAAAGTCGTCAAGAACAAGGTGGCCCCGCCGTTCCGTCAGGCTGAGTTCCAGATTCTCTACGGCAAGGGCATCTACCGTAACGGCGAGATCATCGACCTCGGCGTGCTGCACGGTCTGCTGGAGAAATCCGGTGCCTGGTACAGCTATCAGGGCAGCAAGATCGGTCAGGGTAAAGCCAACTCCGCGAAGTTCCTGGCGGACAACCCGGAAATCGGCACCACCCTCGAACGGCAGATTCGCGAGAAGCTGCTGACGGCAGCGCCTGATGTGAAGGCCCAGTCGTCCCGCGTAGCGGCAGACGATGTGGCTGAAGTTGAAGCTGACGCGGATATCTGATCCCCGCCATGCCTGCTGTGCTTGATACCCCCGTCGCTGTCAGGCGGACTGCAATGGACCTGCTCGCGCGACGCGAGCACGGTCGTGTCGAGCTGACGCGCAAGTTGCGTCAGCGCGGCGCACCTCCCGAATTGATTGATGCAGCGCTCGACCGTCTGACGGAAGAGGGTCTGCTGTCTGAATCCCGATACCTCGAAAGCTTTGTTTCCTACCGTGCCCGTTCTGGCCACGGCCCTTTGCGTATCCGCGAGGAGCTGGGGCAACGCGGTTTGCCGCGCCCGGACATTGAGCAGGCGCTGCGCGAGTGCGGCGTGGACTGGTGGGAAAAACTGGAAGCGCTGTGGCAGCGCAAGTTCAGCGGCCAGCTGCCCAGAGATGCCCGCGAACGTGGGCAGCAGATGCGGTTTCTGAGTTATCGCGGATATCCGCCAGAGCTGATTAGTCGTTTGCTGAGTGGCAAGGGCAACGACGACTGATGCGCGATGGGCTTGAAGGCGCGAAAGCACGCCCTCAAGCATTCAGCATCACATCGATTTGACAGGCTCGGGCTCATGGGCCCGTTGGGAATGCGCAGGTCCTACCCAGTTCTCCTCCAGATTTATGAAGTCCACCAGCTCGCGCAAGCGGCCGTGATTACGGCCGTTAAAGGCAAACGCCAGACGCGTGAGATGGCTGAACTGCGCATCGTCATATTCGTCTTGATGGCCGTATTGCTGGAAGTCGCCGCTTAACCGTAGATCGGCGAACCTGTCCTGCAGGGCGTTCAGCGCCTGTTCGCTCAACGCATGGTGCATGCGGATGACGAAGGTGTTCTTCAGCCAGCGGCTGGAGTGGAAGTTGCTATAAAAGCGGTTGATCTCGGCGACAGCCTCATCGGCGCTGTACACCAGCTTCATCAGGTTCATGTCCGTGGGTAAAATGTATTTGTTTGCCTCCAGCTCATTCTTGATGAAACCGAGCGCGCCTTCCCAGAACGTGCCTCCCGGTGCATCCAGCAGCACGATAGGAACCAGCGGGCTTTTGCCGGTCTGGATCAGCGTCAGCACTTCCAACGCTTCATCGAGGGTGCCAAACCCACCGGGGCAGAGCACCAGCGCATCGGCCTCTTTGACGAAAAACAGCTTACGCGTGAAGAAGAAGTGGAACGGCAGCAGATTGCCGGTGCCATCCACGGTCGCATTGGCGTGCTGCTCGAACGGCAGGGTGATGTTGAAGCCCAGGCTGTGATCCAGGCCTGCGCCTTCATGGGCCGCGGCCATGATCCCGCCACCGGCACCGGTGATGACCATCAGGTCGGAGGCGGCCAGTTGCTTGCCCAGTTCACGGGCCAAAGCATAAACAGGGTGTTCCAGGGGCGTGCGTGCGGAGCCGAACACCGTGACCTTGCGGCGGCCTTTGAAGCGTTCAAGCACTCGAAAGGCATTCTCCAGCTCGCGTAATGCTTGCAGGGTGATTTTGGCATTCCAGCGATTGAGATCGTCCTGGGCCATGCGCAGGACGGTCAGGGTCATGTCGCGGTAGAGCGGAAGATTGGGGCTGTCCGGAGCAACCGAACCGAGGAGTTCTTCGACCTTTAGGGTGAGGTCGTTTCCGTTGCTCTGAAAGTGCTGAGACAACGCATCACTGGGTACGTACGGCATTCACGCTTTCTCCTTCTGCAGAATCATTGACCGCCGCCAGGGGGGCGGGATCGCGACGCTTCATGCGTCGGCGTGCGCAGCGCATCCGAAGGTAAGGGAGGCATCAGACCTGCGCGGCGCCCGATTCTGGACTAATCCGTGGTTGAAAAGAGAAAACATTGATGGCAACCGGCGCCGCAGGCAACCCTTTCTTGCATGCAAAATGTGATGAGGCAGAACGGGCATGGCCAAGCGAAAATCAGGCATCAGGATCAGCGATCAAGCAGCGGGGGGGACGTGCTGAGTGGCGTGGATTTGAATGGGGTCTGTAGCGGGGAGGGGAGAGCAAGGCTGCGCGTTGAAAAGATATCGAAACACGCAGCCCGTAAAGCCGGTTACATCACTTCTTGTGGGCAGGGGGTTTGGCAGCGCAGTCCGCCGCTTTGATTTCCTGAGTCGTGATGAGCTTGTTGGTTTTGTATTCGGTGAACTGGTAACGCAGGATCGCGCCCTTGGCCATGAGTTGACGATAACCGGCGTTGCGGCACACGCTGCCGCCCAGCTGACCGCGGACATCGTCCGGGTTTTCGCGCATCTGAGCCGCCTGGCCAGACTGCACACTCAGGTGGTTGATCAGCATCTTGCCTTCAACGGTGTAGCCCTCGTCGAGGATGTCTTCGTTGATGGCGCGTGGCGTGCCGACACTGCTTTCCTTCGCGACTTTATCAAGCATCTGGCTCAGTTCGTAATCCTGCTTGGACGCCGCGTTGGCGCACAGTGGAGCGACGAGCAAAAGCGTGAGAGTGGGGGCGATGAGGCGCAGCATTGAATTCTCCTGGTGCATGGACGGGTGGGGCAGAGGCAGGCCGTTGGACCGGCGACATCCCGAGGCGTTCACTGCTGAGTGAGTGCTCTCAAGGCCGGCCAGTATAGGGGAGGAGCCTCGGCGGACACCAGAGAACACGGTGCGTCGGGCTGCGTCTGATAGAATGCCGCGACTTTTCGACCTGCCGGATGCCCCTCGTGTCACTGCCTTCCTACCCGTCAATGACCCAGACTGTTTTTCACACGAATTCGGTCGCACGTCTGAGAGATGAGCGGGAGGAGGAGAGTACCAAGCCTTACTTGGCCCGCGGATCACGTGCGCCAAGGTGCCATTGCTGTCGCGTGATCGAAAGTCACTGCCTGTGCAGATGGCGTCCCAAGGTCGAGGCACAATCGGGGGTGTGCCTCATCATGACGAAAAAAGAGGTGTTCAAACCCAGCAACACGGGTTGGCTTATCGCAGACGTTATTCCTGATAACTACGCCTTCGTATGGTCACGCACCGAAACTGATGAAAAGCTGATTGCATTGCTCAATGATCCGCAATGGCAGCCCTACCTGGTTTTTCCGGGTGAATACGTAGCGGCCGAGCGCGTCACTAACACCGTGTCGATCAACCCGAACAAGAGACCGCTGTTTGTGCTGATTGACGCGACGTGGACTGAAGCGAGGAAGATATTCCGTAAAAGCGCTTACTTCGATTCGATCCCGATTTTAAGTCTGATTCCCGAGAAGCTTTCACGGTACAAGTTGAGACGCTCAACCCGCAGCGAACATCTCTGTACCGCTGAAGTGGCCGCACTGTGTTTCGATCTGGCCGGCGATACTGAGGCAGGCTCTGCGTTGAGTTGTTATTTCGATGTGTTCAGTCAGCACTATTTAGGGGCTAAAAACCAGTTGCCCCTCGACTTGCTAAGCGACGCCCATCAAGAGCTGAAGGGTTACCTCGAGTAGTCATCAGTTGTGCCGCCGCCCGCGAGCCGCATCAAACCGGCTCGCAATAGAAGCTTTATCTCAGGCGAAGGTTTTCTTCGGCCACAACTGCGCCAGCAGCATCCCTGCCAGCATCAGCCCGCAACCGATATAACCGCGCAGTTGCAACGCCTCTCCAAGAATCCAGGCGCCAGCGATGGCGGCGAATACGGCCTCCAGCGAAAGGATGATGGCCGCGTGGGAGGCAATGGCGTGTTTCTGCGCGACCACTTGCAGCGTGTAACCCACGCCGACCGCGACGATGCCGCCGTAGAGCAAGGCAGGGCCCGCGTCGATGATCGCGTTGAGGGCGATCGGTTCGAAGAGCACTGCCAGCAGCAGACTCACCACCGAACAGGTGGCGAACTGCAGAAAGGCCAGACGGATCGGGTCGTGGCGGCTGGCGAACAAACTGACCAACACCACGTGGCCGCCCCACACGAACGCGCCGATCAGCTGCAGCCAATCCCCCGAAGCGACATGAAAGTTATCGCCAATGCTTAGCAGGCACATGCCGACCACCGCCAGCAGGCAGCCCAGCCAGGTGCCCAGCCCGGTTTTATGACCAAGGAGCAAGCCCAGCAACGGCACTACAATCACGTACAGGCCGGTGATGAAGCCTGAGTTGGTCACGCTGGTAAACAGCAGGCCGACCTGTTGCAGGTTGATGCCCAGTGCCAGCGCCAGGCCCATGATGATGCCGGCGCGCAGCATGCCGCGATTGAGCAAGGGCTCCGGCACGCGCGCTGTTTTGGCGTTGCGCAGAATCAGCGGGATCAGGCAGAGGGAGCCGAGCGCGAAGCGCAGGCCCGAGAACAGGTACGGACCGATGTGATCCATGCCGGCGGTTTGAGCGACAAAGCCGGTGCCCCAGATCAATGCGGTCAGGAGCATGAGCAGGTCCGCTCGCAGGGCATGGTTTGGCATGGTGGCACTCGTCAGGTCGGGGGCGCAGACTTTGCCGCAAAGCATCAGGCTTGACCACCCCGACTTCGCTGGGCATCCTTGGCGCCGCTCACGTGCGGTCCCTGTGTCAAGATGTCGCGGGCTGCCTCATTGGGTGTTGAATCCGTCGGCGCTGAGTCATTTAAAGGATCATGAAATGCCATACGAAATCCTGATTGCCGACGACCATCCCCTGTTTCGCAGCGCCTTGCATCAGGCGCTGAGCCTGGGGCTCGGGCCGGATGCAAGGCTGGTCGAGGCCGAGAGCATCGCTGATCTGGAAGCGCGACTGACCGAGAAGTCCGACTGGGATCTGGTCCTGCTGGACCTGAACATGCCCGGCGCCTATGGCTTTTCGGGCCTGGTGCTGTTGCGCGGCCAGTACCCGCAAGTGCCGGTGGTGATGGTGTCTGCCCAAGAGGAGGCCGCGGTCGTGGTCAAGTCCCGTGAATTCGGCGCCAGCGGTTTCATCCCTAAATCCAGTTCTCTTGAAACCATTCAGAAAGCCGTACGAACGGTGCTGGATGGTGATGTCTGGTGGCCCCCGCAGGTTAATGAAAGCATCAGCGTATCCGCCGAAGCCAAAGCCGCCAGCGAAGGACTCGCCAGCCTGACGCCCCAGCAGTTCCGTGTGCTAACGATGGTCTGCGAGGGGCTGCTGAACAAGCAGATCGCCTACGAGCTAAGCGTGTCGGAGGCGACGATCAAGGCCCACGTCACGGCGATCTTTCGCAAGCTCAATGTGCGCACCCGAACCCAGGCGGCCTTACTGCTGCAACAATTGGAATCCATTCCGCAGAGCTGATTCCCTTGAATCAGGCTCAGCCCCGGGCTTTGCGTAGCCGACCTTCACACTTTTTTGACCGTCGCCGCACTAGCCTCCACCGCTTTCATTCATCAGTAGTTTTCCTATGACGTCCCCATTCAAAGGCCAGACTGGTCTGAAACGCATTCTCAACGCCTCCGGCTATTCCTTCGACGGTTTGACCGCTGCATTCAAAGGCGAAGCCGCCTTCCGTCAACTGGTGCTGCTCAACGTCATATTGATCCCGCTTTCCTTCGTGTTTCACGTCAGCCGAGGCGAGCGCGCGATCCTGATCGCGGTGTGCCTGTTGGCGCTGATTGTCGAACTGCTGAACTCGGCGATCGAAGCCGCGATTGACCGAATCTCCCTCGACCGCCACCCGCTGTCGAAAAATGCCAAGGACATGGGCAGCGCCGCACAGTTCGTGGCGCTGAGCATGATCGCCGTGGTGTGGGGCCTGATCTTGTTGGGCTGAAAGGTATGTGAATTTAGCCTAGCTGCGCCTCAGGCAATGCTCGGCAGGACGATTTCGTCGCTGCGGTTAACACCGGCGGTGAATGAGCGACAGAGGTCGAGAAACTCGCGGATAGCCGACGTCTGATATTTCTGCTTGTGCCAGATGAAGTAGAACTGGCGCACGAGGTCCAGCTCCGGCGTTTCAACGGCCACGAGGCTGCCCCGGCGAAAGGCGTCCCGCAGGGCCAGACGCGAGATGCAGCCGATTCCCAACCCTGACTCCACGGCGCGCTTGATGGCCTCGGTGTGTTCCAGTTCCAGCCTCACATTGAGACTGTTCAAGTGATGACGCATGGCCTGATCGAAGGTCAGCCGCGTCCCCGAACCCTGTTCCCGCAAGATCCACGCCTCGCGGGTTAATTCCTCCAGGGACGCCCGGCCCTTTTTGGTCAGCGGGTGCTGAGGGGCGCAGAACACCACCAGTTCATCCTCGACCCAGGTCTGCACTTCGATGTCGGGGTGGCTGCAGTCGCCTTCGATCAAGCCCAGATCAATCTCGTAGTGGGCAACCTGCTGAACGATGTTCGCCGTGTTTTGCACATGCAGCTTCACCTGACTTTCAGGGTGGCGTTGCATGAAGCTGCCGATCAGCAGGGTCGCCAGGTAGTTGCCGATGGTGAGCGTTGCACCGACCGCCAGCGAGCCGAAGCCGGACTTGCCGTTGAGCAGGTCTTCGATCTCCTTGGCCTGATCGAGCAGGGCAACGGCCTGAGGTAAGAGTTGCCGGCCGGTCGCGTTGAGGCTCAGCCGTTTACCGGCCCGGTCAAATAGCTGGCAGCTGGACTGGCGTTCCAGTTCAGTAATGGAAGTGCTCGCCGCCGATTGCGACAAGGACAGCAGCACCGCCGCGCGGGAAACGCTTTCCTGCTGGGCGACGGCGACGAACACCTGGAGCTGACGGAGAGTAAATCGCATATCTATATAACCGATAACCCATATCTTGATAATTCAGTTAACAGATATTGTGTCTGCCACTAGAATGTCGCGCAATGGCGCATTCGATTGGCGCACGTTATTTATCAGGAGCTCCCACGTACCATGAGCAACATGAATCACGAGCGTGTCCTCAGCGTTCATCACTGGAACGACACCCTCTTCAGTTTCAAGTGCACCCGTGATCCTGGCCTGCGCTTCGAGAACGGTCAGTTCGTCATGATCGGTCTGCAGCAGCCAAACGGGCGCCCGCTCATGCGTGCCTACTCCATTGCCAGCCCGAATTGGGAAGAGCATCTGGAGTTCTTCAGCATCAAGGTGCCGGACGGCCCGCTGACCTCGCAGCTGCAGCATCTGAAGGAAGGCGACGAGATCATCATCAGCAAGAAGCCTACGGGTACGCTGGTGCTGGACGACCTCAAGCCGGGCAAACACCTTTACCTGCTCAGCACCGGTACCGGTCTGGCGCCATTCATGAGCGTGATCCAGGACCCCGAAACCTATGAGCGTTTCGAGAAGGTCATCCTGTGCCACGGCGTGCGTTACGTGAACGAAGTGGCTTACCGCGAGTTCATCACCGAGCACTTGCCGCAGAACGAATTCTTCGGCGAGATGCTGCGCGACAAGCTGATCTATTACCCGACCGTAACCCGCGAGCCGTTCGAAAACGAAGGCCGCCTGACTGACCTGATGCGCAGCGGCAAGCTGTTCAGCGACATCGGTCTGCCACCGATCAACCCGCAGGACGACCGCGCCATGCTGTGCGGCAGCCCGAGCATGCTCGACGAAACCAGCGAAGTGCTCAACAGCTTCGGCCTCACCGTTTCGCCACGTATGCGCGAGCCGGGTGATTACCTGATCGAGCGCGCATTCGTCGAGAAGTAGCCCCCAGAGTAGTAATCGAGCACAGACACGACCCAATCGCCGATGAATCATCCTCGCAGCACTGCGAGGGTGACGTCATCGGCGAATAGGTCAGTACAGGCACCCGCGTTTTTGGGGTCTGAAAAAAACCGCCTGGAGGTCACGGACCAGGCGGTTTTTTTGTGGGCGGGCGTAACGCGTTTATGAACCGACGGCAGGCACCACTTCCAGCACGCAAATGACGCCGGGCTGCGGATAATGCCAGCGAACGTCCAGGTCCCAGAACTGCGCGCCGTAGCGTCGTTCCGGCGTGGGCGTCTGGTAGGCCGGTCGCGGGTCTTGCGCCAGGCACTGCTCAATCAGTTCGATCAGCGGTTCTTCGAGGCGCACCCCGTGTTCGCGGGCCTGCGCCAGCGCCGCATCCCCCCACTGCACCGGAATCAGCTCCGGCGCGGCGGCGGCCATGCCGTTGCGCGCATCAGCGATGACATCGGCGTAGGGCACGTAGGGTTTGACGTCCAGCACCGGCGTGCCGTCCAGCAGGTCGATGCCTGACAACCACAGGCGCCCGGCTTCGACCCTGTCCAGCTTGACCACCGACTGACCGATGCCGTTGGGCCGATGGGTCGCGCGCGTGGCGAACACGCCCATCGACTGATTGCCGCCAAGGCGAGGAGGGCGCACCTTGAGTCGCGGCTTGTCCTCCAGGGCCTGATGAAACAGAAACAGCAGCCAGACGTGACTGACCTGTTCCAGGCCCTGCACGGCGTCACCCTGATCGAAAGGCGCAACCAACTCCAGCACGCCCCGGGCAGCAGGCGCCAGTTGCGGCTGCCGGGGAATGGCGAACTTCTCTTTGAAGCACGAGCGCATGAAGCCGATCGGCGAAACGCTATAGCCTTGGGTCATCGACGTAGCCGCAGCGCTTAGCCGCGTACGCGCAGGGTCAGACCGCGCAGGAAGTTGCGCAGCAGTTGGTCGCCGCAGACGCGGTAGTTGGTGTGGCCTGCCTTGCGGAACAGGGCGCTGAGTTCAGGCTTGGACACCGGGAACTCGGAGGCCTTGAGGATCGCGTGCATGTCGTCTTCTTTCAGCTCGAACGCCACACGCAGTTTCTTCAGGACGATGTTGTTGGTGATAGGCAGCTCGACAGGCAGTGGCGGACGGCTCTCGTCCTTGCCACGCTTGAAGAACACCAGGCCGTCGAGAAAGTGCGCCATGACTTCGTCGCTGCACGGCACGAAGCCTTCTTCTTCGTCTTTCTTCATGTAGGCCGCGACATCGGCTTTGGTCGCGTCGAATCCGCCGAGCTTGATGATATCGACCACTTTTGCGTCGTTGATATCAAGCATGTAACGGATGCTGCGCAGTACATCGTTGTTCATCATGGTGCGTGTATTTCCTGGAGATTCGCAGATGAGCGCACGCGAGACTGGATGCGGCGCTCAGAAAGGGGATTCAGAATTTTTCTTTGTCGGTCATGTAGCGCCACTGGCCTTCCGGCACCTTGCCGATGGACACGCCGCCGATACGAATGCGCCGCACCGAAACAACCTTGAGACCCACCGCTTCGCACAGTTGGGCGATGACACCGGGCTGCGGGTTTTTCATGGCGAAGCGCAGGCGGTTTTCGTTCTGCCAGCTGGCTTTGACCTTAGGCAGCTCCTTGCCCTTATAGGTCATGCCGTGGTTCAGGCGGTTGAGGCCGTGGGCAACCATGTCGCCCGAGATCTCGACGACGTATTCCTGCTCGATCTTGCTGCGGTCGTCAGTGAGTTTGCGCAGGATTTTCCAGTCCTGGCTGAACACCATCAGGCCGCTGGCATTGGCTTGCAGCGTGGAAATCGCTTCCAGGCGCAGGAAGTGCCCTTTGAGCGGACGTCGACCGATGCTGTGGTCCGCCGACAACGTACCTGGCGTGATCAACGCCAAGGCACTTTCGGGGGCCATGCCCGCCGGTGCGTTGAACAGAAGGGTGACGGATTCAGGTGTATCGGCTTTCGCTTCAGCGTTCAGCACCACGGTCTGGTTTTCGACCTTGAACTGCGGCTCGTCTACCACGACGCCGTCCACCGTGACCCAGCCGCCTTCGATGAACAGCTCGGCTTCGCGGCGAGAGCAGCCGACCAGCTCGATCAGGCGTTTGGAGAGGCGAATGGGATCAGTCATGAGAAAAGCCGTAACAAAATGGAAAGGCGTCTATTGTACCCGCGCATGCAGCGTTAATCGCGGCCACATTGAAATTGGTGGGTGAATAAGCCTCCACTCGATGGATTTTTCCGGGAGTGACGCATGTCTGCTCTCTATTCCTACACTGTCTGGAGCGAATTCATGACCAAATGGCTACCCGCACTGCTGATGACTGTCAGCCTGCCGCTGCTCGCTGCGCAATCACCGTCTTACGGCCCACAGCTGGAAGGCTTTCAGTATCCGTTCCCGGCGCAGAATTTCAGCTTTGAATCCCAGGGCGCGCCCGTGCAGATGGGTTACATGGACATCAAACCGACCGGTACGGCCAATGGCCGCAGCGTGGTGCTGCTGCACGGCAAAAACTTCTGCGGCGCCACGTGGGAAGGCACCATCAAGGCGTTGACCGGGGCGGGGTATCGGGTGGTCGCGCCGGATCAGATCGGCTTCTGTCGCTCCAGCAAACCGGCAGATTATAAGTACTCGTTTGAGCAACTCGCGCAAAACACCAAAGCGCTGCTGACCCAGCTGGGCATCGATCATGTCACGGTGGTCGGGCATTCAATGGGTGGCATGCTCGCGACCCGGTTTGCGCTGATGTACCCCGAGCAAGTGGATCAGCTGCTGCTGGTCAATCCTATCGGTCTGGAAGACTGGAAAGCCAAAGGCGTGCCGGATCGCAGCTTTGATGACTGGTACGCCCGTGAGCTGAAGACCAGTGCCGAGAGCATTCGTAAGTATCAGCAGTCGACCTACTACGCCAATGAGTGGCGGCCCGAGTTCGATCATTGGGTCGACATGCAGGCCGGGATGTTCAACGGCAAAGGCAAGGAAGAGGTGGCGCGGGCGTCAGCGCAGACCTACGGGATGATCTTCAATCAGCCGGTGTTCTACGACTTCGAGAAACTGAAGATGCCCACCGTGCTGCTAATCGGGCAGAAGGACAACACCGCCATTGCCAAGGACGCGGCGCCCGAAGCGTTGCGCAAGACGCTGGGCAATTACCCCGAGCTGGGCAAGGCCGCGGCCAAGCGCATTCCTCAGGCGACGCTGGTGGAGTTTGCCGGGTTGGGGCATGCGCCGCAGATTCAGGACCCGCAGCAGTTCAACAAGGTGCTGCTGGAAAGTCTGAAGCGCTGATGCAGGGTTGCTTCAGATGACCTTGAGCCGCATCCGCAATATCGGATGCGGTCGGCCGAGCCCGTCCAGCTCGGTCCGGCCCACCACCTCAAATCCCTGTCGTTCATAAAAGCCCAGTGCCTGGCCATTCTGTTCGTTCACGTCCAGCTCGGTGATATGGAAATGCTCGAGCGCATAGTCCAGCAGTTGCTTGCCCAGTCCCATGCCGCGGTGATCGGGGGCGATAAACAGCATTTCCAGCTTGCCGGGCGTGGTGCCGGCAAAACCGGTGATGTGCAGGTGGGAGTCGCGGGTGCAGAACAGGTTCACGGCGCCCAGGTACTGGGTTTCCAGCAGGTGCCGGAGCAGCGTGATGTAGTTCTCGGCCAGAAAGTCATGGGTCGCGCGCACGGAGGCTTCCCAGACCCGGGTGAGTTCGGCGAAGTCGTGCTGCCTGGGCAGATAAATGACCGATGGGTGAGTCACGTTTCCGCTGCTCCCTGGGTAGTGATCCTGATGTGGGGACGATAGCCAGAAAAAACAAACCCCGCCGTTTTACGGGCGGGGCTGTTTGAGGCGGAACGGTGTTGGAACCGGCGCTTGAGCGTTAGATCGGCTCAGCCCACAGGTCGTACTCATCAGCATCCACCACGCGGCACATGACCTTGTCGCCTGGCTTGAAGTCGCGATCGCTTTCGACAAACACGTTGCCGTCGATTTCCGGCGCATCGAAGAACGAACGGCCGACGAAACCCTGCTCGTCCACTTCGTCGATCAGCACTTCGATTTCCTTGCCGATCTTCATCTGCAAGCGTGCGGCGCTGATGGCTTGCTGGTGCGCCATGAAGCGGTCCCAGCGATCCTGCTTGATGTCGTCCGGCACGATCGGCGCATCCAGCAGATTCGCCGGCGCGCCCTCGACAGGGGAGTACTGGAAGCAACCGACGCGATCGAGTTGGGCTTCAGTCAGCCAGTCCAGCAGGTACTGGAAATCTTCTTCGGTTTCGCCCGGGAAGCCGACGATGAAAGTCGAGCGGATGATCAGGTCCGGGCACTGTTCGCGCCAGTTCTTGATGCGCGCCAGGGTCTTGTCTTCGAAGGCCGGGCGTTTCATCAGCTTGAGGATCTTCGGGCTGGCGTGCTGGAACGGGATGTCCAGGTACGGCAGGATCTTGCCCGCCGCCATCAACGGAATGATTTCGTCGACGTGCGGATACGGGTAAACGTAGTGCAGGCGTACCCACACACCCAGCGAACTCAGGGCCTGGCACAGCTCGGTCATGCGCGTGCGGACTGGCTGGCCGTTCCAGAAACCGGTGCGGTACTTGATGTCGACGCCGTAGGCGCTGGTGTCCTGGGAAATCACCAGCAGCTCTTTCACGCCGGCTTTGACCAGACGCTGGGCTTCGTCGAGCACGTCGCCAATCGGGCGGCTGACCAGTTTGCCGCGCATGGACGGGATGATGCAGAAGCTGCAGCTGTGGTTGCAGCCTTCGGAAATCTTCAGGTACGCGTAATGACGCGGGGTCAGCTTGACCCCTTGCGGCGGCACCAGATCGATCAGCGGGTTGTGATCGAGCTTAGGTGGCGCGGCGTCGTGGACGGCATTGACCACTTGCTCGTATTGCTGCGGACCGGTGACGGCCAGTACGCTCGGGTGGACATTACGAATCACGCTTTCGTCCACGCCCATGCAGCCGGTGACGATCACTTTGCCGTTCTCGGCCAGCGCCTCGCCAATGGTTTCGAGGGATTCAGCCTTGGCGCTGTCGATGAAGCCGCAGGTGTTGACCACGACCACGTCAGCGTCCTGGTAAGTCGGAACGACCTGATAGCCTTCCATGCGCAGCTGGGTCAGGATGCGTTCGGAATCAACCAGGGCCTTCGGGCAACCGAGGCTGACAAAGCCGACCTTGGGGGCGGCAGACGTGGTGACGGTGGACATTGACTAACCTCGGCGTAGGATGCCCGGCGTTTGGCCGAGTCACTGACTGGGCGCTTGGGGCGCCTCTGATCAAAAAGTGCGCAATTCTAGCGGCGCATCAAACGATTGACCAGTGTTATACAGAGAATTACGACGAGTGCTGCGCTATGCTTCGCGGCGCTACGCCCGGCACCCCAAGGGAGCCGGGCACATCGGAATTTACCGGTGCGGCGTGGGTCAATCCGACAACGCCGGATCGCGGTGCTCGAGTCATGGTTTCAGGAGTGGTAAATGGGTCACGCAACGAGTCAGGCAGAGGTCGGGCATTCTTCGGCGAAACCGTTGAGTCTGCTGGTGGGCGCGGTGGGTGTAGCCTATGGCGACATCGGTACCAGCCCGCTGTACACCATTAAAGAGGTTTTCGTCGGCGGCTATGGCGTACAAGCCGGTCACGACGCCGTACTGGGCATTCTGTCGCTGATCTTCTGGTCACTGATCTGGGTGGTCTCCTTCAAATACATGGCCTT
Organism: Pseudomonas sp. GL_135; assembly: GCF_057834665.1. Lineage (NCBI taxonomy): Bacteria > Pseudomonadati > Pseudomonadota > Gammaproteobacteria > Pseudomonadales > Pseudomonadaceae > Pseudomonas > Pseudomonas sp. GL_135. Next base: position 4,310,784 of record NZ_CM174408.1, on the reverse strand, counting down.
GGTGCTGCGCGCCGACAACGACGGCGAGGGCGGCATCATGGCGCTGACGGCGCTGGCGCGAAGGGCTTCAGCCAAATACCCGAAGCTGCAGGCAAGCATGATCGTCTTCGGCCTGTTCGGTGCGGCGCTGTTTTACGGCGACAGCATGATTACCCCGGCAATTTCGGTGCTGTCCGCGGTGGAGGGCATGGAGCTGGCCTTTGACGGACTGGAGCACTGGGTGGTGCCGATCGCGTTGGTCGTGCTGGTGGCGCTGTTTTTGATTCAGCGTCACGGCACTGCGCGGATCGGCGTGATGTTCGGCCCGATCATGGTGTTGTGGTTCGTGACCCTCGGGGTACTTGGCGTTCACGGCATCCTCCAGCAGCCGGAAGTGCTGCACGCGGTCAATCCGGTGTGGGCGGTGCGCTTCTTTATTGATCATCCCGGCATTGGCGTCTCGGTCCTGGGCGCTGTGGTGCTCGCACTGACCGGTGCCGAGGCGCTCTACGCGGACATGGGACACTTCGGTCGCAAGCCGATCTCCCGCGCGTGGTTCGCACTGGTCTTGCCGGCACTGGTGTTGAACTACTTCGGTCAGGGCGCCCTGGTGATTCAAGACCCTGAAGCGGTGCGCAACCCGTTCTACCTGCTGGCGCCGAGTTGGGCCTTGTTGCCCTTGATCGCCCTGTCCACGCTGGCGACCATTATTGCTTCCCAGGCCGTGATTTCCGGGGCGTTTTCGATGACGCTGCAGGCAATTCAGCTCGGCTACATCCCGCGCATGTACATCCAGCACACGTCGAGCGACGCCCAAGGGCAGATCTACATCGGTGCGGTGAACTGGGCGCTGATGGTTGGGGTGATCCTGCTCGTGCTGGGCTTCGAGTCCTCCGGCGCTTTGGCCTCGGCCTACGGCGTGGCGGTGACCGGCACGATGCTCTGCACAACGATTCTGGTGGCGTCGGTCATGCTGCTGGCCTGGAAATGGCCGCCGCTGATCGCGGTGCCGATTTTGGTCGGATGTCTGTTCGTGGACGGTATGTTCTTCGCCGCCAACGTGCCAAAAGTTGTTCAGGGCGGGGCGTTTCCATTCCTGGCGGGGATCGCGCTGTTCATCCTGATGACCACCTGGAAGCGCGGCAAACAGCTGCTGGTGGAACGCATCGACGAAGGCGGTCTGCCGCTGCCGATCTTCATCAGCAGTATTCGCGTGCAGCCGCCCCATCGCGTTCAGGGCACGGCAGTGTTTCTCACGGCGCGTGCGGACGCCGTTCCCCATGCGCTGTTGCATAACCTTCTGCACAACCAGGTGCTGCATGAGCAGGTGGTGTTGCTGACTGTTGTGTACGAAGACACCCCGCGGGTGCCCGCTGCGCAGCGTTTCGAGGTCGAGGTGTTCGGCGAGGGCTTCTATCGGGTGATCCTGCATTTCGGTTTCATCGACGAGCCGGACGTGCCGGCGGCGCTGAGCCTGTGTCACTTGTCGGAACTGGATTTCAGTCCGATGCGCACGACCTACTTTCTCAGCCGCGAAACCGTGGTCTCCTCGAAACTGGTGGGCATGGCCCGCTGGCGCGAGGGTCTGTTCGCGTTCATGTTGAAGAACGCCAACGGCAATTTGCGTTTCTTCAAGCTGCCGTTCAACCGCGTGATCGAACTGGGTACGCAGGTGGAGATGTAAGCAACTCCAGCTTTTGTGGGACCGGCTTTAGCCGGGAAGGCGTTTAGTGCCGCGCTGCAGGATTGATGGTGTATGCACCGGCCTCTTCCCGGCTAAAGCCGGTCCTACGGGAAATGCGTGCATCCAATGGGATTGGCGCAACCGGGCCATTGTAGGACCGCCTCTAGCCGGGAAGGCGTCAGGCGGTCCGACGCGGGATTGATGGTGTACATACAGGCCTCTTCCCGGCTGAAGCCGGTCCCGCAAGGATGGCGCGTATTCCAGGTGGTGCCCGGCTTGAGCAGACCCCGAAAACAAAAAAATCCCCGCAATCGCAAGAGAGCGGGGATTTTTTATGGGCGGGTGATTACTCGGCAGCGGGCTCTTTGCCTTTCCACTTGTCGATCACTGCACTCAGGCGCTTGGCCAGGGCCGGGTAGTCTTCGTCGAAGTGATGGCCACCGGGCAGCTGCATCTTCTCGCCAGGCGCGGTGGTTTCCGTACAACCGCTTTCATCCTTCTCTTCGATGCCGTAGACGCATAACACCTTATCCCCGGGCAGCTTGGCCATTTCAGGCCCTGTCGCGGCTTCTTTGCCGGCAGCGCCCAACCAGCCTTCGACGGCAATCTCGAAGCTGCCAGTGCGGGCGAAGGCGAGCAGGATGATGCCGTCGACCCGCGCCTTGTCTTCTTCCGGCAAACTGTTGTAGATCGCTGGCAGCACGTCGGCGCCGAAGGAGTAGCCGGCAAGCACAAAGTGCTTGGCACCCCATTTCTGCCGGTAATGGGCCATCAGCTCAGTCAGGTCAGCGGCGGTTTGTTCAGGCGATTTGTGCTCCCAGTAGTAACGCAGGGTGTCGATGCCGACGACCGGGTAGCCGCCCATTTTCGCCATGTCGCCTGCCACGTCTTTGTCGAGGTCGCGCCAGCCACCGTCGCCGGAGAGGAACAGTGTCACCGTGTCAGAGGGCTGTGAAGACGGCACCTCAACCACAGGTATGTTCAGGCCGCCGTTGTCGTCACCCCCAATCAGGCGACGGCGCACTTCGTTGTTCAGCACCTGCGGGTACTTGATGTCGTAGTCGCTGATGCTTGTTTCGGTGTTGGGTGCGTCACGGACCAGTGTGGCGCTTTCGTCGTCGGGGCCGTCGTTCCAGGCGACCGTCCACTTGCCGTGGGCGGCGGCCTTCGGCACAGGGTCAGTGCAACCCGGCTGATCGCGGACGAAGCCGACCGAGATGGCCCGCGCGTTGTCGTTGTCCTGACCGGCCAGCCAGCGCCAGGCCAGGGAAGCGCCTGATCCGACCCCGGCGACCAGATCCGGAGCGCCGTCGAGCTGTTGCAGCGCGGCATTGAAGGTCTTTGCCTGAAGCTGGCAGTCGTCCTTCGGCAGCGTCACTTGAATGACTCGGGCCGAAGCGTCATAGCTCAGAGCGAGCAGTTGCTTTTCGGTCAGTGATTCTTCAGTGGTAACGGCCAGCGCGACCTGGGTTTTCACCTTGGTCGAGGGCACTACGCGGATCAGCGCAGAGCCGTCATCCAGCGTGATGTGTTCCAGAGTAGGTTGCGCGGCGGGGCGGTTCCACAGCCAGAAACCCAATGCCACCACCAGAATTACCAGGGCTGCGAGCAAAAAGCGCCAGTAGCGTTGAATCATCAGCGTTTCACCAATCCAGTCAGGCCGCCCGCGATCAGGGCGGCGGTATCTGCCAGTGCCACCAGCGGATCAAGTCCTGCGGGCACGGCCATATAACGAGGTTCCCAGTCAGGCTGGAATTTGTCTTTGAAACGGCGCAGGCCCTGGAAGTTGTAAAGCTGCTCACCGCGACTGAACACCATCGAACCCAAACGCTGGGTCAGGGGTGCGCCCCGCCGTGGTTGCAACCCGGACAACGGCACCATGCCGAGGCTGAAGCGGGCGTAACCTTCTTTTTTGTAATGCAGGATCAGCCCGACCATCATGAATTCCATGGTCAGCTTTGGCGCTTCCGGGTGCGAGCGCATGAGGTCCAGGCTCGCCAGGTCATTGCGCGAGGTCTCCAGCAGATTGGAGAACGCGACCGGTTTGCCCTGGAAGTGGACGATGGCGATGCGGAAATGCTTGAGGTAATCCAGGCTGAAGCGGCCCAGTGAGAAGCCTTTCTCGCGCACGTTCTTGCCCAACAGCCACGCATCGGAAATCACTTTCAGCTCTTCCATGGGCGCCTGGCCCACTTCGTAGATTTCCAGCGAAAGGCCGTCGCGCCCACCCCGATTCCAGGTGTAGCGCAGGTCTTTCATTTCCTTGCCCTTGGCTTCGATGTCGAACTTGAGCAGATCGACCCTTGCTTCTTCGCCCAGCTTGATCGCGGTCAGGCCGATGTCCATATAGAACGGCAGGTTCTCGGCACGCACCTGATAGAACACGGGGCGGGCATGGTGAACGTCGCACAGATCGCGGAACTGCCAGATCAGCTCGGCCCGTTGCTGGGTCGGGCCGATCGGATCGTACAGCGCAACAAGACTGCGGCCGCGATGGGCGTACATCAGAAAAGCGTTGCCGTCCGGGTGCATCAGCACGGCTTTGTCGCCGGTTAGCACCAGGCCGCCATCGGGCTGGCTGGACGCTTTGATGATCTCCGCCGCTTTGGCCAGTTGCGCTTCGTCCGGCAGGTTGATCACAGGGCGTGCGGTGCGCAGCAGCCAGGTCAGCGAGACGATCAGCAGCAACACCGCGCTGCCCAGCGCCGAACGCAGGCCGCGAGGTGCGTCGGCGTCCAGCGTGAACTGCCACCACAACTGATGGCTGTACGGCACGTCCTGATAGGCGAACAGCAGCAGCCAGATCGAAGCGCCCAGTACGCAGACACTGGCGACCAGATACAGCGGCGAAAACGGCAATTCCAGCAAGCGGCTCGGCCGGTAGAACGAGCGACGGAAGATCGCCAGCAGGCACGCGGTCAGCAGCAGCAGGCTCGCTTCCTCCCAGTCGAAACCCTTGAGGATCGACAGAATGGAGCCCACAAACAACAGGATGGTGGTCAGCATCCACGCCGCCGAAAGACGTCGACGCAGACCCTGTGCGAGCAACAGGCAAAGCACGCCAATCAGGCTGGCGCCGAAGTGCGAAGCGTCGATCAGTCGATGGGGAATGAGAAATCCGAGGCTCTCCAGACGGGTGTCGATCTCGGGAGTCGAGCCGGAAAACAGCAGTACCACGCCAGAGAGAAACACCAGCAGCGCCAGAATCGGGGCGCCCAGCCCTGAAGCAACGCGCATGGCTTGTTGCGCGAACAACAGTCGCTTGGCCTCGCTGTAAAGCAGAACCAGACAGGCGATGAGCAGCGGCATCACCACATAGATCAGGCGATACAGCAGCAACGCGGCGGCCAGCGGTGCGGCGCCCAACTCGTCGGCAAAGGCGGCGAGCAGAATGGCTTCAAAGACGCCGACCCCGCCGGGCACGTGGCTGAGAACGCCGGCGGCCAGGGCCAGCAGGTAAACCAGCAGGAATGCGCCGAAGGGCGGGGCAGAGGGCAACAACAGATAAAGGACGGCGGCAGCGGCGGCGACGTCCAGCGCGGTGATCACCAGTTGCATCAGGGTCAGCCGTACGCCCGGCAGACGCAGGGTGCGGCGTCCGGCGCGGACCAGCAAGTTATGCGGGATCGTCTGTTCCGGCAAGCGTCGGCGATAGATCGCGTAACCCAGGATTACGCTGATCGCCAGCACCGCAACCGCTGCGGTTGCCAATACCGGCACCGACACATGCAGTGCCAGCGAAGCGGAGGGCAGGTCACTCAAGGTTGCGAGTGCAGCCAGTGGAGGAAGTGCGCAACCCAATGACAGGCTGGCAAAGAGCGTCATGTGGGCAACTTCGCCTGCACCCAGTCCCAATCGCGAGTAGAGACGGTAGCGAACCGAGCCGCCGGACAGCATCGACAGGCCTACTGCGTTACCGATGGCGAACGCGCAAAACCCGCCCATGATCAGCGACTTCGGCGGCAGATCGACATTGGCGTAGCGACTGGCGGACCACTCGTAGCCCAGCAGAATCACGAAACCGATGGCTGTCGCGAGCACCGCGCCAGCCAGAGAAGGCACAGGCACACTGAGCAGCGAGTCCTGGAGCGCGTAGATGTCCAGCTCGGTCAGCATGTGCCGGCAGGCGATCAGGGCAACGGCAAACAGAAGGATCGTGACGCCCAAGCCGATGGGTTGACGATACTTGCTCACCAGTTCGCGTAGACGCAGTCGTTTTGGGGGCGCCGGAGGATTCTCCGTCACTGCTTCATTTGTGTCGGACGGGTTGGCGCGCATCAATCACTCCTTGGATCGTGCGCGACAGGATGGAGGTATACAGCCAAGTTACCAATCCCTACGCAAAAAATAATTCAGGATGTTAGCGCTTCAACGTCTAACGGGCGAATACCACGGATACGTATCGGTGGCCGTTCAGTCTAGGTTCAGTCGCTGGCCAGCGTATCGGCAGGGGAGATCAAAACTATCGCCCGGCAACATACAGTAACAAGACCTCTCGGATGAACGCACCCCGGTAGTGGGGATGTGACAAGGATTCCGGCCCGCTGTTCGTGAACTTTCAGCGAGGCAAAAAAAAGGCCACTCTTTCGAGTAGCCTTTTTAGATGTTGGTTGCGGGAGCCGGATTTGAACCGACGACCTTCGGGTTATGAGCCCGACGAGCTACCAGACTGCTCCATCCCGCGTCTGTGTGGCGGCATTCTACAGTCGAACGACAAAGTGTCAACCTTTAATGCCAGCGATCGAAAAAATAAGCGAAGCGGCGGGGTCGGCAGGCCTAAGTGGCGGTTGGACAAGGCTTTTATCGCAATCCGCGCCCAGAGACAGGTGGGCATCATCCGCGGGCCTTGTTTCATTTATATGAAGGGGAGAGGGAGATAGCGAAGGGAGCAGGCATGCTCAAATGACGCCCACAAAAAAGGCCACTCTTTCGAGTAGCCTTTTTTGATGTTTGGTTGCGGGAGCCGGATTTGAACCGACGACCTTCGGGTTATGAGCCCGACGAGCTACCAGACTGCTCCATCCCGCGTCTGTGTGGCGGCATTCTACAGAGGATCGCCGGGGTGTCAAGCAAACGGCGGAAAAAAATGCTTTTTCTTCAAGCGGTTAGCATTGGGCCTGTGGCGGCCAGCTGCGGCGCGCCTCGCTTTCAGCGCGTTTGGGGCGGGTTTAGTGAGGGGTACATTCCGTAGGGAATGAGGCATATTCAGTGTCAGACAGGCCCGTGAATGAGATACTGCGCGCCTGTTTTCCTACGACCCTATGTGATGCCGCAGCGCAAAATCATCCATATCGATTGTGATTGCTTCTACGCCGCTATTGAGATGCGCGACGATCCGCGTCTGGCTGGCAAGCCGCTGGCAGTCGGTGGATCGGCAGAACGGCGTGGCGTGATCGCCACCTGCAACTACGAGGCCCGGGCCTACGGCATCCGCTCGGCGATGTCGTCCAGGCATGCACTGACGCTGTGCCCGGACCTCACCATCGTCAAGCCGAGGATGGATGCCTATAAAGAAGCCTCGAAAGAGATCCAGACCATCTTCCGCGATTACACCGACCTGATCGAGCCGCTGTCGTTGGACGAGGCTTACCTGGATGTCACGGAATGCGAGCACTTCGCCGGCAGCGCAACGCGTATCGCCCAGGACATTCGCCGCCGGGTCTCCAATCAGTTGCACATCACGGTTTCCGCCGGCGTCGCCCCAAACAAGTTTTTGGCCAAGATCGCCAGCGACTGGAAAAAGCCGAATGGGCTGTTCGTGATCACGCCCGATCAGATCGAAGAGTTTGTCTCCCAACTGCCGGTGTCCAAACTGCACGGCGTTGGCAAAGTGACTGCCGACAAGCTTGGCCGTCTCGGCATTGTTACCTGCACCGATTTACGCAGCTGGAGCAAACTGTCGCTGGTGCGCGAATTCGGCTCATTCGGCGAGCGGCTGTGGAACCTGGCCCATGGCGTCGATGAGCGGCCCGTGCAGAACGACAATCGGCGCCAGTCGGTCAGTGTCGAAAACACCTACGACACCGATCTGCCGGATCTCGCCAGTTGTCTGTTGAGGCTGCCGGCATTGTTGGAAACGTTGAACGACCGGATTGCGCGGATCGATAGCCTTTACCGCCCCGGCAAGCCGTTCGTGAAGGTCAAGTTTCACGACTTCACTCAGACAACGCTGGAACAGGCGGGAGCAGGGCGGGACTTGAGCAGTTATGAGCAACTCTTGACCCAGGCCTTCGCACGCGGCGGCAAACCGGTGCGATTGCTGGGAATTGGCGTGCGCCTTCATGACCTTCGGGCTGCCCACGAGCAGTTGGAGCTGTTCAGCTGAGGTTATTCACTGCCCGGCGGTACCGCGACCAGTCGGCCAGCGTCTTTGGCCAGTGACCGAAGGAATTCGTGCTGCAGTTGCGGATCGTTGCGGGTCAGCTCGATCAGGGACTGTTCCAGCTCACTGGCTTCGTCTTCAAGGCCTAGTTCCGACAGACGCTTGACGCGATGCACCCACTGGCTCACCTCGTCGTCTTCCAGATCGTCGTAGATCAGGTCGTGGGCTTCAATCAGCTTGCCGCGCAGTGATTTGCTCAGTGGCAACGTGGCGGTTGCCTGGACGTTGCTCTGGTCATCCTGCACTTTGATGTTCAGTTGGGTGACATAACTGAGGTTCTGTTCGGCGAACGGGCTGTCCAGCAGGTTGACGCGCAGCCCCCCGTTACGGTCCGTCGTCAGCTCATGGGTCTCTTTGCCCGCAGTGACTTCAACCGGCGCGTCACTCCAGGGCAGGCTTGAATGCTCGACGCGATGATCGCGCTGGACCTCGTCGATGCCGGCCAGGTTTTGCTGCGCACGCCCATGGGAGGGTGCGTTCATGAACGGGTTGACGCCGGCGACGCCGTAAGTGAGCCAGTCCTTGGTCACGCTGTCGGGCAGGCTGCCGAGCGTCAACACGTTGACCACGTTCGCGCCAATGCCCGCAACGATGGCAACGGCGCCCAGCGGGATTTCATAGACTTCCCGCCACGGCTGATACGGCGTGTATCGGTCGTAGTGCCGGGTGACCTCGAATTCGGTGATGTCGAAGGTTTTCAACTCGTGAATGCGTATCCGGCGCTGGGGCAATTCCAGCGTCTTGGGTTCGCCGAGGTCGACCTGAAAACTGTGGTCGAGCAGTTTGCGCTCGACACGTTCTTCATGCTCGCTGCGTTGAGACAGTTGATTGGCACAGCCGCCGAGAAACAGGCTGGTGCACAACACAGCGCCTGCGAGACGTGAGGGATTTCGCTTGAACATGAGATCTCTAGGTGCAGGTAAGGCGCATCGCAGAGGCGTGGCGGGTGAATGCGCGCCTGCACAGTCGCAGGCGCGCAACCCCGGTCAGCGCTTGATCCGGTCCTTGATGAAAGACAACACATCGGCAACAGGCAGGGCCTGCGCTTCGGCTTCGGTGCGGCTCTTGTACTCGAGGTTGCCCTCGGCAAGGCCACGGTCGCTGACCACGATGCGGTGCGGAATGCCGATCAGTTCCATGTCGGCGAACTTGATCCCCGGACTGGTCTTCTTGTCACGGTCATCCAGCAACACTTCAAAGCCCGCCGCCGTCAGTTCGGCGTACAGCTTGTCGGTGGCCTCCTTGACAGCATCGGTTTCGTAGCGCAGCGGCACGAGGGCAATCTGGAAAGGCGCGAGTGCGTCGCTCCAGATGATGCCGTTTGCGTCGTTATTCTGCTCGATCGCGGCCGCCACAACCCGCGACACACCAATCCCGTAGCAGCCCATGGTCAGCGTCACCGGCTTGCCGTTCTCGCCCAACACCTGGCACTTCATCGCGTCGCTGTACTTGGTGCCCAGCTGGAAGATGTGCCCGACTTCGATGCCGCGCTTGATGATCACGTTGCCCTGACCATCCGGGCTCGGGTCGCCGGCGACGACGTTGCGCAGATCCGCGACGGTCGGAACCGGCAGGTCGCGCTCCCAGTTGACGCCGAAGTAGTGCTTGTCATCGATGTTGGCGCCAATGCCGAAGTCGCTCATCAGTTCAACCGAGCGGTCGATGATGCATGGCAGCGGCAGATTCAGCGGGCCGAGGGAACCCGCGCCGGCGCCAATGGCGTCACGCAGTTCGGCTTCTGAGGCCATGACCAGCGGGCTGGCCACCTGCTCCAGATTGGAGGCCTTGATTTCGTTGAGCTCGTGATCGCCACGGATGATCAGCGCAATCAGCTTGCCTTCTTCGGCAGCGTGCACGACGAGGGTCTTGACGGTCTTTTCGATCGGCAGATTGAACTGCTCGACCAGCGCCGCGATGGTCTTGGCGTCCGGGGTGTCGACAAGGCGCAGCTCTTCAGTCGGCGCAGGGCGGCTGTTTTCGCGTGGAATGGCTTCGGCTTTTTCGATGTTTGCAGCGTAGTCGGAGGTATCGCTGAACACGATGTCGTCTTCGCCGGACTCGGCCAGCACGTGGAACTCATGGGAGCCCGCGCCACCGATGGAACCGTTGTCAGCCACCACAGGGCGGAAATTCAGGCCCAGGCGGGTAAAGACGTTGCAGTACGCCTGATGCATGCGGTCGTAGGTTTCCTGAAGGGAATCCTGGGTCGCATGGAAGGAATAGGCGTCCTTCATGATGAATTCGCGGCCGCGCATCAGACCGAAGCGCGGGCGGATTTCGTCACGGAATTTGGTCTGGATCTGGTACATATTGATCGGCAGCTGTCTATAGCTGTTGAGTTCGTTGCGAGCCAGATCGGTGATGACTTCTTCGTGGGTCGGGCCCGCGCAGAAGTCACGATCGTGGCGGTCTTTCAGACGCAGCAGCTCAGGGCCGTATTGTTCCCAGCGCCCCGACTCCTGCCACAGCTCCGCCGGCTGAATGCCCGGCATCAACACTTCCAGCGCGCCCGCTGCGTTCATCTCTTCACGAACCACCGCTTCGACCTTGCGCAATACCCGCAGGCCCATGGGCAGCCAGGTGTAAAGACCGGAGGCAAGTTTGCGAATCATGCCGGCACGAAGCATCAGCTGATGGCTGATCACGACCGCATCGGATGGCGTTTCTTTCTGTGTGGCGAGCAAATATTGACTGGTACGCATGGTCGGCCGTTGTCGGTTGCGGTGGCTGGGAAATGATTCGGGATTGTACGGTGGTGGTATCGCTGAGTACAGGCCGGGCGGGCGTTGCGAGGGGAGGGAATGTCAAACATGCCCCCATGAAAAAGCCCGGCGCGAGGGCCGGGCTTTTCGTTAACGAGTGTCAGACAGTGCGATTACAGGACCGAAATCGGGTAGTCGACGATCAGACGGAACTCGTTGACATCGCCTTCGCCTTCGTCGGCATTGGCACGGTGCCATGCTTGACGAATACGGAACGACAGGTCTTTTGCAGGGCCAGCCTGAACGACGTACTTGGCCTCGACGTTGGTTTCGTGGTGGCTGCCGTCAGCGCCGTAAAGGCCTGAGTAAATAGCGTTGTTGCCACGGGTGCCGTCGATGTTGGTACCGCTGACGTAACGGGCCATGAAGCTCAGGCCCGGCGTGCCGTAGGTGGCCATGTTCAAGTCGTAACGACCTTGCCACGATCTTTCGCCAGGAGCGTTAAAGTCGGAGTATTGAATCGAGTTCGCAAGGAAGATCGAGTCGCCGCCTTTGTTGTTGTCACCGATACCGATGTAGTCGAACGGCGTGTTGCCGTTAACTTTCTGGAATGCCAGTGTCAACGTGTGCGCCGCCAGGAAGGAGTAAGCAGCCGAACCCGACCATGCGGTGTTGCTGATCGCCCCGGCTTTGGCACTGCCGGTATCTTTGGTGTTATAGATGTTGAAGTCGAAGGCGAGGGCCTGGTCGTCAGTCAACGGCAGTGCGTAGTTGATGTTGCCGTAGTACTGGTTCCACACGTCTTCCAATTTGGCGTAGTAGAAGCCAACGCCCAAGTTGTCGGTAATAGAGTATTTACCGCCGCCGAAGTCGGCAGATTTTGCTTCCACCGCTGCGTAAGTTGCAAAAATACCGCCGTCATGGCTGGTGTCGTTTTGGCTGGTACCCGAATAAAAGTGGCCGGCTTCAACATCCAGGCCCGAGATTTCGCTGCTCTGCAGGCTCAGGCCGCTTGCGGTCTGTGGCAAGAGGCGCGAGCCACCCACGGCAAACACTGGGTTCTGAGGCTGCATGTCACCGATTTTGAGTTCGGTTTTCGAAATCCGGAACTTGACTGCGCCACCGGCCTTACCAAAGCTGTCGTGGTTGTCGCGGAAGCCGTCGGAATTGGGTGTGGTGTCCAGCGTCAGGTTGCCGGAACCAGAGTGCTTGTCGTCGCCGCTAAGCTTGAAGCCGGCATAGCCGAAGGCATCGACACCTACGCCGATCAGGCCCTGGGTGTAACCCGAAGTGAAGTTGCCCCAGAAACCTTGGGTCCAGTCACGTTGGTCTTTGCGACCTTCGTCGTGCAGGATGTGGCGGTTGAAATAGTAGTTACGAGCCTTAACGTCGAGCTTGCTCCCCTCTACAAAACCAGTGGCTTCGGACTGATCGCTTACGAATGCCGCAGCCGATGCCAATTGGGTGCTGGCTGCAGTAACGGCCAGTGCGATTGCGCTCCACTTCATCACTCTCATCGTGACTTTGCTCCTTTGGTTTTTAAGAAGAGTACTGCCGTCCACCTGTTTTTTATCTGGCCGGCTTCTTTCTTTTTGGTGTCGGCGAAATCTACAACACGCTGACATTAATGGCGATAGTGACAAACCTATCCTTTCTATTTCTTTACGGCCTTGTCGCCGCCCGCTCTGTCCATGTCGGTACTGAACAGCTCCAAATTCTTCAATCGTGCAACTACCGGGTCATGTTCAATGCTGGGCTCGTCTACACCCTCATCGAGTCCAGCTACTTCAGCTACCTTGCTGAGCACCGCTGCATCCCTTCGGTCCCGGTCTGTCTTGCGACACGCTCGCCTTCAAGCTTGTGTGTGACAAAGCAACAACCGTGCACAAAATTTCGACGAACATGAAAAAAATGTCGAAAGCGCTGTAAAAACATTCGATGTTAGCGCCAACCTATTGAATTTGAATGATAAAAATATTTTAGATAGCCTGCTTTGCAACGGCAATTTTGTTGAGAATAGCGCGGGCAAGTGTCACTGACGTTACCTGTCACCCCTCAGGAGTGGGTAAATCGCGGATGACTGTCACATATTCGGGCTTGATCTGAGTCTTTTTGGTGCGTCGTGCTACACAACTGCCTGCGATTGGTTCCTTGGAGCCGAGTCCGGCGAGTTGGCGAGCATGCTGCACGCAGCCCTGGTCCCGAAAGGCGTCCTGCGGCCCCGGCTTGACTGGCGTTGCCCGGAATCTGCTAGCTGATTTTCCGCGGTCTGCGCCAGCGGTAAGCTGCTTCATGTCGGTGCGCGGCCTTTTTTTTGCTCACCATCAGTGCGGGTGGGCTTGCGGTGATCATCGATCAACAGCAAATCCGCAAAATGCTCTGAACCGCTGTGCCGGATGAATCCTCAGGAATTCGCGCGTATTCTTCCCGCTACCCAAGACTTTCTTTTCGGGCCAGTCAATCGGCTCGATGAATCAAATCGGCGATCAGGAGTAATTTTTCGTGTTTGTTCTAGATCCGCGCTTGCTGCAAGACACACTACCGATCGGCGACTTCCCGCTGTGCACGCTGCTGCTGTCCAATGATTCCAGTTATCCCTGGTTCATTCTGGTGCCCAGGTGTGCAGATATCAGTGAAGTGTTCCAACTGTCCGAAACGGACCAGATGCAGTTATGGAAAGAAACCACCGCCCTCTCGGCCGTACTTGATCGCACGTTTCAGGCGGACAAGATGAACGTTGCTGCGCTGGGCAATGTGGTCAATCAGCTGCACATGCACGTCATTGTTCGCCGTGTTGGCGACGCGGCCTGGCCAGCGCCAGTGTGGGGCAAGCATCCGGCCAAGCCATATACGCCGGAGGAGGTTGCGCGGATCAGCGCGCAACTGAAGTCCGAATTGACCGAAGCATTCACCTTTAAGGAGGGCTGACCATGGATCTCGAATCGCGTGTCATGGAGCTGGAGAGTCGACTGGCCTTTCAGGACGATACCATTCAAGCGCTCAACGACGTGTTGGTCACCCAGCAGCGAAGCCTTGATCGTCTGGAGTTACAGATCGCCGCCCTGATCAAGCGTCAGGAGGAAATGGGCGGGCAGGGCGACGGTTTCGTTGAAGACTCTCGCCCTCCTCATTATTAAAGGGAGGAGAGCCGGGCAGGAATTTCAGCCAAAAAAAACCGCGCCTCTCAGCGCGGTTTTTTTATGCGGCGAAGTTAACGGCGCGGGAGCGCAGCGATGACGTCTTCCGCTTGCAGGCCCTTGTCGCGATTCATCACCGAAAACTCGACACGCTGGCCTTCGACCAGAACGCGATGGCCTTCACCGCGAATGGCGCGAAAGTGCACGAAGATGTCGTCGCCCGAATCCCGGGAAATGAATCCGAAGCCTTTGGAGGTGTTGAACCACTTCACCGTGCCTGTATCACGATTGCCCAGATCCTGGGACTGGGCGGCAGGCGCAGGGGAGGACCGGTAGAAGCTGACCGCCAGGTGCAATGCCACAGCAACGACGACGGCGAGCAGGCTGACCAGAACGGCCGGTTGGCCAGCAATGGTTTCGAGCGGAACGAGCAGCGTGAGGATTTGAAGCACGACGGCCAGCACGAGCAAGCCGCTGACCAGGTTTTGCAGTTGATGACGTGGACCTTTGTTCCAGTAAGGAATCACTGGCGCAAGCACCAGGTTGATGAGGCCGAAGAGCGCCAGATACAGCGCATCCGGTTGGGACAGGTAAGAAGACAGCGCTTCACTACGCAGGCTGGGGATGAAAGACAGCAGCAGGGCAGCTGCGCCCGTTAGCAGGTGGACTATTTTCAACATTTCGATGACTCACATTAAGATGGATCACAAGGAAATAGCGGGTGACCTTCGGTACGCTTCGAGAAAAAAGGGAGGCGTGATGCACGAATGTCGGTCCTGCCTATGCACTGCCGCCGGACGGCACTTTGGCGGCAGCGCGTCTGTATTTAACAGCAAAGCCGAGAGCTACTCAAATCAAGCGCTTAGCTCACGTGTTGGCCGGTGAGGGTGGCTGTATGTCGGTTTTTTTGTTCCGGTCAAAGGCTCGCGCCAGAGCGGCCGGGATTAACAACGCGCCAGGCCGATCGTCTCTATTAAAGGAAGTGGGGTCGGACTGCGATGGTTGTCGCTGAACTAATCCCGACAGATGGCTGCGCAGGGTCAATGGTCTTGGTAGAGTGGTCGGCAGTCGTTTGACAATAAACCATCATAGAAGAGGGCTGAACATGGCAATCGATATCGGCATCAGCGAAGAAGATCGCAAGTCCATCGTGGACGGTCTTTCCCGCCTGCTGGCAGACACCTATGTGTTGTATCTGAAAACCCATAACTTTCACTGGAACGTGACTGGCCCGGCTTTTCGTACGCTGCACTTGATGTTTGAAGAGCAATACAACGAACTGGCGCTGGCGGTGGATCAGATTGCCGAACGTATCCGCGCACTGGGCTTCCCGGCGCCGGGCACCTATTCGACCTACGCGCGCTTGTCGTCGATCAAGGAAGAAGAGGGCGTACCTGCGGCCGAGGACATGATTCGTTCGCTGGTTCAGGGCCAGGAAGCGGTCACCCGCACTGCCCGTGGGATTTTCCCGTTGCTGGATAAAGTCAGCGACGAGCCAACGGCAGATCTGCTGACCCAGCGCATGCAGGTGCATGAGAAAACCGCCTGGATGCTGCGCTCAATGCTCGAAGCCCAGTAATCACCAACTGATCAACGAAGCACAGGCGCGGGCAACGTAACGAGTGCCCGCTCCGCATTGCTGTCCCCCGCCTCGCACGGCAGCCCCTCCTGATTCATCCCCAGTGTCAAATCCCCCCGCTCATAGCGCTCACCTGTAAAACGCATTTCCCCTGTTTTTCGAGTCGGGCCGACTACGGCGATCGGCTTAACGAGAAGAAATAAATCTGCAAAAAATACATATGTAACACCCCGACGGGTATTGGGGCTGGGCCGTTTGCCGGCTCTCGAAAATCACCCCTGCAGCGTGGTGATCTCCTACAGGTTCAAAGTGCTCCTTCTGCTGGTTGCGCCTTGTGGAATACGGCTTGATAGACACCTCTTTTCAACTGATTGCGAAGGTGTCGATGCCCTATCCGTGATCGCAACATGGGGGACCTGCATGAACCTGAATACTGCCCGAGAGGGGTGGGAACCCACCCATTGTCTGAACGCCCGGGGCGACCCGTTTATCGAAAATTTCAACATGAGCCTGGCCCAGCCGCACGCCAGATCGGTGAGGCTAAATGGGCTGGCCACATGCCTGCGACTTGAGGAGGTGTACTGGAATATTCTGTCCGAAATGGCACGTTTCAATGATTGCTCCATCAACGCCGTGCTGTCCTACGTGGATCGCGAGGTTCACCTGCGCTACGGCGGCGTCAAGAATTTCAGCGGCCTGATCCGCGTCGTGTGCGTGGCGCACGTATTGAGTGCCGAGGGCCTGCGGTTGACGCCGTCCCCGACATGACCTGATTTCAGCGGGCCCGTTGCGGCGGGCCTGCATTCGCTGGTGGCACCGCGGCATCCGCGCCGCGCGCCGACATCTTCTTGCCCGGTATCGGGCTGCGCGGCTGCACAGCGATGATTATCCCTATATAATCCCCCGCCTTACTGTGGAAGGCAGGAACTGACCGTCAGGTCGGACTACATGCCAAAGCTTGCGCACCCTTGCACCGGCGACGGGCGAAAGCTCCATCGAATTCCGAATTACGAGAAGTGAACACACGATCATGATGCGCAGCCATTATTGCGGCCAACTGAACGAGAGCCTGGAAGGTCAGGAAATTACCCTTTGCGGATGGGTCCATCGCCGTCGCGACCACGGGGGGGTGATTTTCCTCGACATTCGCGATCGTGAAGGTCTGGCCCAGGTGGTTTTCGATCCGGATCGTGCTGACACCTTCGCCATCGCCGACCGTGTTCGCAGCGAATACGTGGTCAAGCTGACCGGCAAGGTACGTGCGCGTCCTGCCGGCGCCGTCAACCCGAACATGGCGTCGGGCGCGATCGAAGTGCTGGGCTATGAGCTGGAAGTGCTCAACGAGTCGGAAACCCCGCCGTTCCCGCTCAACGAATACTCCGACGTCGGCGAAGAAACCCGCCTGCGGTATCGCTTCATTGACCTGCGTCGTCCGGAGATGGCTGAAAAGTTGCGTCTTCGCTCGCGCATCACCTCCAGCATCCGTGGCTTTCTGGACGGCAACGGCTTCCTCGATGTCGAGACGCCGATCCTCACTCGCGCCACGCCCGAAGGCGCTCGCGACTATCTGGTGCCAAGCCGTACCCACCCAGGCAGCTTCTTCGCCCTGCCGCAATCGCCCCAGCTGTTCAAACAGCTGCTGATGGTTGCCGGTTTCGACCGTTACTACCAGATCGCCAAGTGCTTCCGCGACGAAGACCTGCGTGCCGACCGTCAGCCTGAATTCACTCAGATTGACATCGAGACCAGCTTCCTTAATGAAGCCGACATCATGGGCATCACCGAGACCATGGTCCGCAAGCTCTTCAAGGAAGTGCTGGATGTGGAGTTCGATGACTTCCCCCACATGACCTTCGAAGAAGCCATGCGCCGCTATGGCTCGGACAAACCAGACCTGCGTAACCCGCTGGAACTGGTTGACGTTGCCGATCAGCTTCAGGCCGTGGATTTCAAAGTGTTCAGCGGTCCTGCCAACGATCCGAAGTGCCGTGTCACGGCGCTGCGCGTTCCCGGCGGCGCAAGCATGCCGCGCAGCAAGATCGACGAGTACACCAAGTTCGTCGGCATCTACGGCGCCAAAGGCCTGGCCTACATCAAGGTCAACGAGCGCGCCAAGGGCGTCGAAGGCCTGCAGTCGCCGATCGTCAAGAACATCCCGGAAGCCAACCTCAACGTGATCCTCGATCGCGTGGGCGCAGTGGACGGCGACATCGTGTTCTTCGGCGCCGACAAATTCAAAATCGTCAGCGAGGCACTGGGCGCCCTGCGCATCAAGCTGGGCCACGACCTGAACCTGCTCACCCGTGAATGGGCGCCGATGTGGGTCGTTGATTTCCCGATGTTCGAGGAAAACGACGACGGCAGCTTCTCCGCGCTGCACCACCCGTTCACCGCGCCGAAATGCTCGCCTGAAGAGCTCGAAGCCAACCCTGCCACCGCGTTGTCCCGCGCGTACGACATGGTGCTGAACGGCACTGAGTTGGGCGGCGGTTCGATCCGTATCCACCGCAAGGAAATGCAGCAGGCCGTGTTCCGTCTGCTGGGCATTTCCGAAGACGAGCAGCAGGAGAAGTTCGGCTTCCTGCTCGACGCACTGAAGTACGGCGCGCCGCCCCACGGTGGTCTGGCGTTCGGTCTGGACCGTCTGGTCATGCTGATGACCGGCGCTCAGTCCATTCGTGAAGTCATTGCCTTCCCGAAAACCCAGAGCGCTGCGGACGTGATGACCCAGGCACCAGGCGTGGTTGATGCCAAGGCACTGCGCGAGCTGCACATCCGCCTGCGCGAGACGCCGAAGGCCGAGTAAGCCGTGTCGGCCTTTTAGGCATGGGCTCGGCGGACCGACCATTCGGTCCGCCCTGAGCCTCGCCCATTTCGGGCAAAGATTCGAGTGAAGCGTCTGCGTTTGAGCGATCAAGCGCGGGCGTGCGTGTTTCAAGGTTTGGAGCGTGTTATGGCTGGTCATTCCAAGTGGGCGAACATCAAGCACCGCAAAGAGCGTCAGGATGCCAAGAAAGGCAAGATCTTCACCAAGTGGATTCGCGAGCTGACCGTCGCTGCCCGTCAGGGCGGCGGTGATCCGGCGTCGAACCCGCGGCTACGTCTGGCCCAGGACAAGGCTCTTGGCGCGAACATGAGTCGCGACATCATCGACCGCGCCATCGCTCGTGGTGCCGGCGCCGCCGATGCCGATGACATGGTCGAACTGGGTTACGAAGGCTACGGCCCCGGCGGCGTTGCGGTCATGGTCGAAACCATGACCGATAACCGCAACCGGACCGCGGCTGCCGTGCGTCATGCGTTCAGCAAGTGCGGCGGCAACCTGGGGACTGACGGCTCGGTGTCTTATCTGTTCGAGCGCAAGGGGCAGATTTCCTTCGCGCCGGGCGTAGATGAAGACGCGCTGATCGAAGCTGCGATGGAAGCGGATGCTGACGACGTGGTCACCCACGAAGATGGCTCTATTGACGTGTTCACTTCGTTCTCCAGTTTCTATGCCGTGCGCAACGCGCTGGAAGCCGCTGGTTTCACGCCCGCCGATGCGGAAATCGTGATGCAGCCGACCACCAGTGCGGTGCTCGATCTGGACATGGCGGAAAAGGTCCTCAAGCTGATCGATATGCTGGAAGACCTGGATGACGTGCAGAACGTCTATTCCAACGCTGAAATCCCGGACGAGGTGCTGGAGCAGCTCGGCTGATCCTTTGCCCGTTCGGAACTTGAGGCCGGAGCGCACGAAGCGTTGATGATCAACGCTATCGGCCTCCGGCTTCTGCCTTTATGCTGCGTCCAATTGTTCGCGTTACCTCTCAAGCTGCAGGCGTTATGACTCTTATTTTAGGTATCGACCCCGGTTCAAGAATTACCGGGTTTGGCGTGGTGCGTGATACCGGGCGCGGCTGCGAGTACGTGGCCTCGGGCTGCATTCGCACGGGCACAGGCTTGCTCCATGAGCGGCTGCAGATCGTGTATCGCGGCGTGCGCGAAGTCATCCAGACGTACGGCCCGGTGACGATGGGCATCGAAAAAGTGTTCATGGCGCGCAACCCGGACTCGGCCTTGAAGCTGGGTCAGGCCCGCGGTGCGGCGATTGTTGCGGGTGCCGAAGAAGGACTGGAGATCGCCGAGTACACCGCGACTCAGGTCAAGCAGGCCGTCGCCGGAACAGGCGGCGCCAACAAGGATCAGGTGATGATGATGGTCATGCACCTGCTCAAGCTGACCACCAAGCCTCAGGTGGATGCGTCGGATGCACTGGCAATCGCCATGTGTCACGCGCATACCCGATCCAGCCTCATCCCTCACGGCCTCAATACGGCGCGCAGCCGTGGCGGACGTCTGCGGCTGTGATGGCATTATTCGCGTTAGTACGGCCCGTCCTGGCGATGGGCATCTGGAAAGGATTTGATTCGTGATTGGACGTCTACGCGGTACGTTGGTCGAGAAGCAGCCGCCGCATCTGGTACTGGATGTCAACGGCGTGGGTTACGAGGTCGAAGTGCCCATGACCACGCTGTATCGCCTGCCTCATCTGGGCGAAATCGTGACGCTGCATATCCACCTGGTGGTCCGCGAAGACGCGCACCTGCTGTTCGGTTTCTACGAAAAGCGTGACCGCGAGATGTTTCGCGAGCTGATTCGCCTGAACGGCGTCGGGCCTAAGCTGGCGCTGGCCCTGATGTCGACGCTGGAAGTGGACGAGTTGGTGCGTTGTGTGCAGGCGCAGGACACCTCCGCGCTGACCCGCGTCCCGGGCGTTGGCAAGAAGACCGCCGAGCGGTTGCTGGTTGAGCTGAAGGATCGCTTCAAGGCGTGGGATTCGTTGCCTGGTACCTTCGCGCTCGTGTCGGACGGGCCGGGCGCGCCGATTCCAGTGGCAACGGCCGAGTCGGATGCTGTCAGCGCGTTGATTTCCCTGGGCTACAAGCCCCAGGAAGCGAGCAAAGCGGTGACCGCGATAAAAGACAAGAATCTCAGCAGCGAAGACCTCATTCGCCGCGCACTGAAGGGGATGCTGTAAGTGATAGACGCCGACCGTCTGATCGCCGCGACCGGGCGTGACCGTGACGAGCAACTGGACCGTGCGATTCGGCCGCTGAGCCTGGCCGATTACATTGGTCAGCCCACCGTGCGTGAGCAGATGGAACTGTTCATTCAAGCGGCACGCGGGCGCAGTGAAGCGCTGGATCACACGCTGATCTTCGGTCCGCCGGGCCTGGGTAAAACCACACTGGCGCATATCATCGCCCAGGAAATGGGCGTTTCGATCAAGAGCACCTCGGGCCCCGTGCTTGAACGGCCGGGTGATCTGGCGGCGATTCTCACCAATCTTGAGCCCCACGACGTGCTGTTCATCGATGAAATCCACCGTCTGTCACCCATCGTTGAGGAAGTGCTGTACCCGGCGATGGAAGATTTCCAGCTGGACATCATGATCGGTGAGGGCCCTGCGGCGCGCTCCATCAAGCTTGATCTGCCGCCGTTCACACTGGTCGGCGCGACGACTCGCGCAGGCATGCTGACCAACCCGCTGCGTGACCGCTTCGGTATCGTGCAGCGTCTTGAGTTCTACAGCACTGCGGATCTGGCCACGATTGTGTCTCGCTCGGCGAAAATTCTCGGGCTGTACATCGAGGACGAAGGCGCATTCGAGATTGCCCGTCGTGCACGGGGTACGCCGCGGATCGCCAATCGGCTGCTGCGTCGGGTGAGGGATTTCGCCGAAGTACGCGCCAAGGGTGAGATCACCAAGGCCATTGCGGACCTCGCGCTGAACCTGCTGGACGTCGACGAGCGCGGATTCGATCACCAGGATCGGCGCTTGCTGCTGACGATGATCGAGAAGTTCGACGGCGGGCCGGTCGGGGTGGACAACCTTGCGGCGGCCATCAGCGAAGAACGACACACAATTGAAGATGTGCTGGAGCCCTATTTGATTCAGCAAGGCTATATGATGCGCACACCTCGCGGTCGCATGGTCACGCGGCATGCGTATCTGCACTTCGGTCTGAACATTCCTTCGCGCCTGGGCGACCGTGCGGTGCTGGATGAACCGGTCGAAGACCCTGACGAATAAATGCACAACCAACCGATTTATTCGGGTGTTTGGTGGTCTGACGGGCAGTCACCGCAAAGTGATGTGGCACAGGCAGTAAAAACGATGAAAAACAGTTGCCTGGCCGGATTGGCAACCTGAGGAGTAAGCACTAGAGTATGCGCGCGCAAAACGGGGCTCAGTCGTTCGCACATCGTTGTCGCGTTTATTACGAGGACACCGATGCCGGCGGCATCGTTTACTACGTCAATTACCTGAAATTCATGGAGCGGGCTCGAACCGAGCGACTGCGGGAACTGGGCTTTGCCCAATCCGCAATGGCGGGTGTCGAGAACCTGTTGTTCGTCGTGCATTCAAGCGAGGCTCGGTACCACAAGCCCGCGCGGCTGGACGACGAACTGCTGATCAGCGCCGAAGTAATCGAATTGAACCGCGCCAGCCTGCGCTTTGCGCAACAGGTCAGGCGGGCTGCGGATGATGTGCTGCTCTGCGAAGGGCAGTTTTTGGTGGCGTGTGTGCGCGCCGACAGTTTGAAACCCCGGGCCATTCCCGAAGCTCTGCGCACGGCCTTTGCCGGGCAGGGCGGCGCGGGTACACATTCAGAGCAGGAGATACAGCGTGGAAGCTAACGTCGTCGACCATTCCTCCATGTGGAGTTTGGTCAGCAATGCCAGCGTGGTTGTGCAGTTGGTAATGCTGATCCTGGTGGCCGCCTCGGTCACCTCGTGGATCATGATTTTTCAGCGCAGCGCCATGCTGCGCGCCGGGCGTAAGGCCTTGGACAGCTTCGAGGAGCGCTTCTGGTCAGGCATCGATCTGTCCAAGCTCTACCGTCAGGCTGGCAGCAACCCGGACCCTGACTCCGGCGTAGAGCAGATCTTCCGCGCGGGCTTCAAGGAGTTTTCCCGTCTGCGTCAGCAGGCCGGCGTCGATCCGGATGCGGTGATGGAAGGTGTTGCCCGTGCCATGCGCGTTGCCATCTCCCGTGAAGAAGAAAAGCTCGAGCAGAGCCTGCCGTTTCTGGCAACCGTCGGTTCCACCAGCCCGTACATCGGTCTGTTCGGTACCGTGTGGGGCATCATGAACTCCTTCCGCGGTCTGGCCACTGCGCAGCAAGCCACTCTGGCCACGGTTGCACCGGGTATCGCCGAAGCACTGATCGCCACCGCTATCGGCCTGTTCGCAGCGATCCCTGCGGTCATCGCTTACAACCGCTTCGCCGCTCGTGGCGAGAACCTGATCGGTCGCTACTACACATTCGCCGACGAGTTCCAGGCGATCCTGCACCGTAAAGTGCACACCAGCGAAGAATAAGCAGGTATTTCCCAATGGCTTTAATCGCTCGCGGCCGACGCAACAAGCGCAAGCCGGTCGCCGAAATGAACGTGGTGCCTTACATCGACGTGATGCTGGTGCTGCTGGTCATCTTCATGGTGACGGCTCCGATGATCAACCAGGGCGTGAAAGTTGATCTGCCCAAGGTCTCCAGCGAGGCTTTGCCGCAGGACAACAACAATCAGGTCCTGACGATCTCGATCAAGGCTGACAAGACCTATTACTGGAACCTTGGCAGCGAAGTCGACACCGACAAGCAAATGGACAAGGCGATGACCTTGCCGCAACTGACCAGCGCAGTGACCAAAATCATTGCTGCCGGCCGTGACGCTGGCAAGCAGACTCAAGTGTTCATCCGTGGGGACAAGACGGTCGACTACGGCGCCGTCATGGGCACGATGGGCGGGTTGCAGAAGGCCGGGGTCGGGAACGTTGGTTTGATTACCGAGGCCCCCTGATGCAGCCGATTCGAGAGCCGTCCGCCTCGGAAAGCTACTTCTGGCCGTCCGTCTGGGCGGTAGGACTGCACGTCCTGATTTTTGGTTTGTTGTTCGTCAGCTTCGCAATGACGCCTGAGCTTCCTGAAGCCAGGCCGATTGTTCAGGCCACGCTCTATCAGTTGAAATCAAAAAGTCAGGCAACCACCCAGACCAACCAGAAGCTTGCCGGTGAGGCGAAGAAATCCGCTGCGCGACAAACCGAAGTCGAGCAGATGGAGCAGAAAAAAGTTGAGCAAGAGGCGGTGAAGGCGGCGGAACAAAAGAAAGCCGATGCCGCTCAAAAAGCCGAAGAGCAAAAGGCCGAGGAAGCGAAGAAAGCTGACGACGCCAAAAAAGCCGATGACGCTAAAAAGGCTGCGGAAGACGCCAAGAAAGCCGAAGCCAAAAAAGCGGATGACGCGAAGAAAACCGCCGAAGAGAAACAATTGGCTGATATAGCCAAGAAGAAAGCCGAAGACGACGCGAAGAAGAAAGCCGAGGAAGACGCCAAGCGTGCGGCCGCCGAGGAAGCCAAGAAACAGGCTGCCGAGGACGCGAAGAAGCAGGCTGCGGACGACGCCAAGAAAAAGGCTGCTGAAGACGCGAAGAAGAAAGCGGCTGAGGATGCCAAGAAGAAGTCGGCCGAGGACGCGAAGAAGAAGGCCCAGGACGCAGCCCGCAAATCGGCGGAAGACAAGAAGGCGCAAGCACTGGCCGACCTGCTTTCCGATAAGCCGGAACGCCAGCAGGCGCTGGCCGATGAGCGTGGCGATGAAGTG
This sequence comes from Pseudomonas sp. GL_135, assembly GCF_057834665.1. NCBI lineage: Bacteria > Pseudomonadati > Pseudomonadota > Gammaproteobacteria > Pseudomonadales > Pseudomonadaceae > Pseudomonas > Pseudomonas sp. GL_135. The sequence continues at coordinate 4,286,673 of NZ_CM174408.1, read as the reverse complement.
GCTGGCAGCTTCGATGACCTGATTCGCTCTCGAGCCGCTGAAGGCTGGGCACGTCCACCTTCTGCTCGCAAGGGCATGACGGTCGTCCTGCAGATCAACATGTTGCCGGACGGCACCGTGACTTCGGTCAACGTGAGCAAGTCCAGCGGCGATGGTCCTTTCGACAGTTCAGCAGTAGCGGCGGTCAAGAATATTGGTCGTTTGACAGAGATGCAGGGGATGAAGCCTTCGGACTTCGCGCCTTACCGTTCATTCAAGATGACATTCACACCTGAGGACCTAGCCTTGTGATTAACCTTCTTCGAGGAATGCTTGTCGTTCTGTGTTGCGCAGCGGGTTTTGCCGCTGCCGACGAAAAGAACATTCTGGTAACAAGCGGCAGTGACCGCGCCACGCCTATCGCGGTCGTACCGTTTGGCTTGCAGGGCGGCAGCGTGCTGCCGGAAGACATGGCCAAGATCATTGGCAACGACCTGCAGAACTCGGGCTACTACTCGCCGATTCCAAAGGAAAACATGATCAGCCAGCCAAGCCAGGCCAGCGAAGTCATCTTCCGTGACTGGAAAGCACTGGGCGCACAGTACGTGATGGTCGGTAGCATTGTTCCTTCCGGCGGTCGCCTTCAGGTTCAGTACGCGCTGTTCAACGTGGCCACCGAGCAGCAGGTTCTGACCGGCAACGTTTCGGGCACCACCGACCAGCTGCGTGATATGTCGCACTACATCGCTGACCAGTCGTTCGAGAAACTGACCGGCATCAAGGGTGCGTTTTCGACCCGTATGTTGTACGTGACTGCCGAGCGTTTCTCGACTGACAACACTCGCTACACGCTGCAGCGCTCGGACTACGACGGCGCCCGCGCTGTGACGTTGCTGCAATCCCGCGAGCCGATCCTGTCGCCTCGCTTTGCGCCGGACGGCAAGCGTATTGCCTATGTGTCGTTTGAGCAGAAGCGTCCGCGCATTTTCGTTCAGCACATCGACACCGGTCGCCGCGAGCAGATCACCAACTTCGAAGGCCTGAACGGCGCGCCTGCGTGGTCACCGGACGGCACTAAGCTGGCCATGGTCTTGTCGAAAGATGGCAACCCGGAAATCTATGTGATGAATCTGGCATCGCGTCAATTGTCGCGAGTGACCAACGATTCTTCCATTGATACAGAACCGTTCTTCGGTAAAGACGGCTCCACGCTTTATTTCACGTCGGACCGCGGCGGCAAGCCACAAATCTATAAAACCAATATTAATGGCGGAGGGGCAGAGCGCGTTACTTTCATCGGTAACTACAATGCCAACCCTAAGTTATCGGCGGATGAAAAGACTCTGGTGATGATCCATCGTCAAGATGGCTTCACTAACTTCAAGGTGGCGGCTCAGGATTTGCAGCGCGGTAGCGTAAAAATCCTCACAGACAGCAACCTTGATGAGTCGCCTACTGTTGCGCCTAACGGCACCATGGTAATCTACGCCACCCGCCAGCAGGGCCGGGGAGTCTTGATGCTCGTGTCCATTAATGGACGCGTAAGGCTCCCGCTTCCTACCGCTCAAGGCGAAGTCAGAGAACCTTCCTGGTCCCCTTACCTGAACTGACGCGGCGCTTTACGTTGTACTTAACACACTTGGGGTTCATTAGGAGTTTTACGATGGAAATGCTGAAGTTTGGTAAATTTGCTGCGCTGGCTCTGGCCATGGCCGTAGCTGTAGGTTGCTCGTCCAAAGGCGGCGACAATGCCGGTGCTGGCGGCGCTGCTGTAGATCCTAACGCTGGTTACGGCGCTAACTCTGGCGCTGTTGATGGCAGCCTGAGCGAAGAAGCTGCTCTGCGCGCTATCACTACTTTCTACTTCGAATACGACAGTTCTGACCTGAAACCAGAAGCCATGCGCGCTCTGGACGTTCACGCCAAAGACCTGAAAGCCAACGGCGCTCGCGTAGTTCTGGAAGGCAACACCGACGAACGCGGTACTCGCGAATACAACCTGGCACTGGGCGAGCGTCGTGCGAAAGCCGTTCAACGCTACCTGGTTCTGCAAGGCGTTTCGCCAGCTCAGCTGGAACTCGTTTCCTACGGTGAAGAGCGTCCAGTTGCTACCGGTAACGACGAGCAATCGTGGGCTCAAAACCGTCGCGTCGAACTGCGTAAGTAATTTGACATGCGAACGTGCCGACGTGCTTTAACCGTTTTGGCTCTCACCCTTCCTCTTGCAGCGATGGGTGCGGTTCCTGTGGTCGATGACAACTCTGGCTCTGCTGGTAGCAGTTATCCGCCATCGGGTTATGGTACGTCTGGCGCCTACGCCGGAGGTGCGGCTACGGCCGCGCCTTCGGCGCAAGGTCAGCTGTTCATGCAATTGCAGCAAATGCAGGACGAAATTTCGCGCTTGCGCGGAATAGTGGAAGTCCAGCAGAACGATATCCAGCAGATGAAGCAAGAAGCGCTGGATCGCTACAAAGATCTCGACTCCCGTATCGGAACTGGCGGCGCATCTGCCCCATCAGCTGCCAACAATTCTGCTTCCGACGGCGGCACCAGCGCCGGCGGAGCACCCGCGTCACAAGCCGCTCAAGCGCCCCAGGCGAGCAGCGAGCCCGGTGACCCAGCGAAAGAAAAGCTCTACTACGACGCTGCTTTCGACTTGATCAAAGCGAAGGATTTCGACAAGGCCAGTCAGGCCTTTGCGGCATTCCTGCGCAAATACCCGAACAGCCAGTACGCGGGCAATGCCCAATACTGGTTGGGCGAAGTGAACCTGGCCAAAGGCGACCTTCAAGGTGCCGGTCAGGCCTTTGCAAAGGTCAGTCAGCTCTACCCAAAGCACGCCAAAGTGCCTGACTCCCTTTACAAGCTGGCGGACGTCGAACGTCGCCTGGGTCACACCGACAAAGTGAAGGGTATCCTTCAGCAAGTCGTTGCTCAGTATCCGGGCACCTCAGCCGCTCAGCTGGCTCAGCGGGACCTCCAGCGTCTCTGATTGCTACTCGATCTGACCGCTGATTCAAGAAAGCCGCGCATTGCGCGGCTTTCTTCGTTAGAATTCCGCCCCCGAAATTCCGGTATTGATTACGCTTCTGTGGATTCTGCGTGTGCAGGGTGCACAGAAGTGCCTGACGGAGGCGGATGGCCTGTTTAGCCGTTACGCCCGTGGCCCCTATGCAAGACACATTACGCATCACCGAAGTTTTCTACTCTCTTCAGGGTGAAACACGAACCGCAGGCTTGCCTACCGTTTTCGTGCGTCTCACCGGCTGCCCTTTGCGTTGCGGTTACTGCGACAGCGAATATGCCTTCACTGGCGGAACGATCCAGACCCTCGACTCATTGATGGAGCAGGTTGCCAGCTACCGCCCTCGCTACGTCTGCGTCACAGGCGGCGAGCCCCTTGCTCAGCCGAACGCCATTCCTTTGCTTCAGCGGCTGTGTGACGCGGGCTACGAGGTTTCTCTGGAAACCAGCGGCGCGCTGGACATCTCGAAGGTCGATCCCCGCGTGAGTCGTGTCGTCGACCTGAAAACCCCGGGTTCAAAAGAGGTGGCTCGCAATCGATACGAAAATATCGAGCTGCTCACGCCTAACGACCAGATCAAATTCGTCATTTGTTCGCGGGAAGATTACGACTGGGCCGTCTCGAAGATCATTCAGTACGGTCTGGACCGGCGCGCCGGCGAAGTTCTGTTTTCCCCTGTCCACCGCGATCTCAACGTCAGAGACCTGGCTGACTGGATCGTTGCCGACAACCTCCCGGTGCGTCTGCAGTTGCAGCTGCATAAAATCCTCTGGAACGACGAGCCGGGGCGCTGAATGAGTGAGCAATCGATGACTGAGAAAAGAGCGGTAATCCTGCTGTCCGGCGGGCTGGACTCCGCCACCGTGGTGGCGATGGCCAAGGCTGATGGCTTCAGCTGCTACACGATGAGTTTTGACTACGGCCAACGGCACCGTGCCGAGCTGCAGGCGGCGGAGCGTGTAGCCGCTGATATGGGCGTGGTCGAACACAAGGTCATCGGCCTTAACCTCAATGGCATTGGCGGTTCCGCGCTGACCGACAGCAGCATCGCGGTGCCGGAGACGCCGGGCGAGGGCATTCCGGTGACGTACGTGCCGGCGCGCAATACGGTTTTCCTTTCGCTGGCACTGGGCTGGGCGGAAGTGCTCGGTGCCCGGGACATCTTCATTGGCGTCAACGCCGTGGATTACTCCGGCTACCCGGATTGCCGTCCGGAGTTCGTCGAGTCGTTCGAGCGCATGGCCAATCTCGCCACAAAGGCTGGTGTCGAAGGTGAGGGCTTCACGATACAGGCGCCGCTGCAGATGCTAAGCAAGGCCGATATCGTCAAAACCGGTACGCGTCTGGGGGTGGATTACGCATTGACGGTTTCCTGCTATCAGGCCGACGACCAGGGGCGTGCGTGCGGAAAATGCGACAGCTGCCGGTTGCGCGCTGAAGGCTTCGCGGCGGCTGGCGTGACGGACCCAACGCGTTATTTTTAAATTATTTTCGCTTGGGTGTTGAATTACTGTGAAATATCAGTAATATACGCGCCACAACGAAGCGGGTCGTTAGCTCAGTTGGTAGAGCAGTTGGCTTTTAACCAATTGGTCGTAGGTTCGAATCCCACACGACCCACCATTTCGAAAATCTGGAAGGCCCATGAAAATGCGGATTTCCGGATTTTTTTTTGCCCGTCTGAAAGGCAGTGGGGCGCGAGTAAAGCTGCGAGCTGAGGCGATGCAATGGGAACTGGGCATGATTATTCCCTCAGTTTCGCTGTTCGCCAGGCGACTGCAGCTTGTTCAAACGACCCATATCCCTACCAGTGGGTAATTCAAGCACCTAATTCGCGCATCCGTGACTGGCCGTCCACCGAAGGCCGACGTGATGCTTTTGTGGCTCACCCCTACCAGCGACATGCGGACAGCTCAGCTGCCCTTGCTGGAAGTCGCAGACGTGCGGTATCCCTGCGGAGCCATCAAGCCTCAGGTTAGTCACGCGCAGACTTCACCACCGGCCGTCGGCTGCGCATTGTCTCCCTGACCCCACCTACAATCCCTTCCTGCCTTGATCACAGCAAGACTTACCTAACCGTCGACCCAGTGAGAGTTAGGCATGCCTTCGCGGTTGCGCTGTCATGACGACATCAGTAATGATTGTTGGATCCATATCTGCGCAGGAGTCGCCGTTGCTCCTTCAGCCTGCGTACACCGTGGGCTTTGGCGGGATCTTCACGCCCTTGAATCTCGCCCCTTCAATATGGGCCATCATCTTCTCGGACGACACACCAGTGACAGGGAACGACATCAATGCAATCTAATTTCAGGAAAGGCGTTAGCTTCGCGCTCTCAGCCGCCGCACTGAACGCAACCATTGGGGTGCTCAGCAAGGTACTCATGGGCAACGGCTTCACTTCCAGCAGCGTAGCCGTCATCAAAACGATACTGGGGTGCATCCTGCTCTCGATCGTGCTGCTTTTCCTCAAGCGTCCGACATCAGCCGCCAAATGGCGTCAGGCAGCGATCTGCGCGTTCCTTGGCATTTTCGTGCTGTTCCATTTCGAGACTTCTGCCTACCGACATTACGCTGCGGCGGGTGTCGTCGTCGTACTCATGGCCAGTGCTTCAATCTCGTCGATCATTCTGGGGCGCCTGTTACTGAAGGATGCCATCACTGCAAACGCAACCGTGGGTGCCGCACTTGCCATTTCAGGGATCGCAGTGATATTCGGCGGTGATTTGCAGCAGGGTTTCACTCTGCAAGGCGCAGCGCTGGCCTCCGTCGCAGGCTGTGGCTATGGAGCGTTTTCAGTTGCGATGAAAAAAATGGGCGTTTCAGGAGGCTTGCATCTCACTCGTCAACTGCTCTTCTTCGGCAGCCTGTACCTGCTGATGCCTGCCGCCGCCGATGGCTTCGTGATAGGCGAGCTGTCATCGACGGCTATTGCCGCACTGCTGGCGCTGGCAGCGCTGCCGACCATCCTCGGCTTTTTCTGCACGACCAAGGCCATCGAATACCTCAAGCCATCTCAGGTGCAAGCGCTTGAACTGACCGAACCGCTCTTCGCGGCACTGCTGGCATTTGTCGTCCTCAATGAAATACCGCGCGAGAGCCTTTATCTGGGAGCAGCACTGATCATCGTTGGTTTGTGTTTCTCCAACGAGCTGATACGCCTGGGTCACAAAGCGCCGGCCCAGGCGGAGCGGGTCAGTCGCAGTTAATGTGGATTCATTAGGGGCTGCGTTGCCGAATGCCGTGGGCTAAGCACGTTATGTCACAGGGCTTGGGAGAGTCTTACGGACACTGTCTTTAACCACCTCGTCGTACGTTCGACTCCCACACGACCCACCATTTCGAAAATCTGGAAGGCCCATGAAAATGCGGATTTCCAGATTTTTTTTGCCTGCCTGAAAGCAGTGGCCGGGCCTGACTCAATAACTCAGCGCCCCTCGCGTTCATCTCACGCCTTCCCGAAAACCACGTCCAAGGACATCGAGTCAGTGTGCCGCATAGGGTTATTGCCCTGGCCCAAGGTGTCGTCATTCGGATGCTGATAGGTCATTCCAGTGCCCAGTGCTTTGGTCAGGAAATCGCCTCCCTGTCTCATCTTCTCCGTGGACCCGTCATACCATCCGGCGATGGTTTTATTCCCGGCGGAGTCCACAGATGTGATGCTGTCAGGTGCCTTGTCAGCAATACTTTGCTTGTCACCGACCTCAAACCCTTTGCCGTCGGTCGCATGGATCGCTGCGTTGCGGCCATCGATGTCGCTGGTATTGATGAAGCCGTTGTAGAACTCCAGGCGGCTTGCATCAGGCTTGTAGTTGCCGTCCGCGTCGGCCTGTTTGAGCAGGCCCGTCGTGTCTGCCTCGTACTTCATGGTCCCCTTCTGCCCAGGTTCCAGTGACAGTTCGCCTACCCGTTTTTCATTTTTGTCGAACTGGCCAATCTTTATCGCGTGGTCTTGAGTATTGGTGATATTGAGCGAGTAAGGCCCGCTGCCAGCGGTGGCGGCGTCCGCCACAGCGCCAGGCTTGCCTACGGACTCAGGCGCAGTTGCGGGCTTGGAGGCGGACAAAGTGTCCGGCGCAGGTGTGGAGGCATGAGGAGGGGACGATGGCGGTTGGGTTACCCCTGGCGTTGCTGCCGGCTGTTGGGACACAGGGTTCGCTGCCATCGGCTGACCAGGTGCCGAGACTGCCGCTGACTTGCCTTGCGGGCTGCCACCGCCAGGGGAAGATGCGCCCGTATCGCCCCGACTTTGCTGCATGAACTGTGCGAGCGCCTGCATGATTTGCTCGACCAGATTACGTACCGATGCAGCGAGGTCCTGATCGGTGGGATTGGCCGCGCGCTCGCTGGCATTCACTCGGCTGTCACTGTGGTGCGGCGAGGGTCCGCCGAAGTTCACCGACGGCGCGCCGGCACCGGGCGACGCACCAAAATCGATGCCTCCGCCCGCTTGCCGTTGATCAGCGAAACGCCCTCGGGGCGAGCCAAAATCGCTGTTATGCAAGCCGAAGAGCTGATCAACAGGCCCACTTACTTTCGTCGACATACGCCACCCGCTTTGGACTTTATACCGCGTGTGTGGCACCTGATCCGCTTTGGTTCCATCGTCCCACGCTATGGGGCCGAGGCCGTTTCTTTTGACGCGCGGTGTATGAGCGTTCGCTTAGATACCGGAGAGCAGCGTTTCCAGCTGACCGAGTTCCCAAGTGCTCAGCAGCTCAAGCGGATCAGTGCCGTAGCGTTGGCAGGCATCAAACATGTAGAGACGGCCTTCGGGGCTGAGGCAGCGGTCGCAGTGGTCCAGCGCGTGGTCCTCTTTGTAAAACGTGATCAGCCAGCCGTCAGCCTCGACGGTCATCAGACCGCTGTTGACGTCGACTTGAGCGTTGCTGTCCACCCGACGCATCACCCGAATGCCGAGGGCGATGTCACGCAGGACCTGACAGGTTTCACGGGCAGTAAGGGGCTTTGCTGACAAATGGACTTTCCTCGATGGCTCAGCTTGAAGGGCGTTTACTTGAAAATGTCTACCCAAGGTACGTGCCAGTGGCATCGTTTTGATAGCTCCGCGTCATTTTTTGGATTGTCCATGACTGATGCAGAGCTCAGCGTCAGTGCGGCGGGCAGGAAGTCTTTTCAACCGTCGAAGCAATGAGGTCCCGCAGCCACATGTGCGCAGGATCGCGATGCAGGCGCTCTGGCCACAGCATCAACATTTCAAATCCGGGAATAACCAGAGGAGGATCCTGAACATGCAACGCAGGCTCATCTTGCACCATCCTCTGTGGCACGACTGCCACCAGGTCACTGTGGGTCAGGGCTGAAATGAGTGAGTTGAAATTGGGCACCGACAACACGACCCGGCGTTGCAGACCTTTGATCGCCAATGCTTGATCGGTAGTGCCAGTAAAGCCTGCGCCGTTGGGGGACATGATGGCGTGGTCAAGGGCGCAAAATGCTTTGAGGGTCAGCTTTGACTGGAAGGCAGAGTGCCCTTTCCGTCCGGCCAGGACGTAGCGTTCGTGGACTAACGAGCGTTGACGCAGCTTCGGCGGAGCTTCGTCGCGAGTGTGCAGAGCGAGATCGAGACGACCGCCTTCCAGGTCACTGGCAAGGTCGAGAGGGTGCTTGTTCAGAAGCGCCAACCGAGTGTTCGGCGCGATGCTCCTGATCCGTCGCAGCGACGGCCAGACAAGGGCGGTAGTGGCGTAGTCGCTGGCGGCTACTTTCCAGGTTTGATTTGAAGATCCGGGGTCAAATGCATCAGCAGGGCTCAATGCGCTGTTCAAGGCTGCCAGCGCTTCGCTCAACGGGTTGCGCAATTCGCGGGCGCGTTCCGTGGGCAGCATGCCTCGTGGGCCTGGCAACAGCAGAGGATCGGCCAGCATCTCCCTGAGCCTGCCCAGCTGCAGGCTGACAGTCGGCTGCGATAGGTTGAGGACGCGTGCCGCGCGCGTGACATTCAGCTCAGCCAGCAAGACATCCAGCGTGAGAAGCAGATTGAGGTCCAGATGGCGCAAGATATAGTGCATGCAAATACCAGCTGTTTCAGGAATTCATTTCTAGCATAGCGCGATCGCCGCTACGGTGAGGCATCCATCCCATCCGGAGCCTCTTGTGAACATACTGCTGATCTACGCCCACCCTGAATCTCGCTCTCTCAATGGATCGCTGAGGGACTTTGCGATCGCCCATCTCAAGGCGGCTGGCCATGAAGTTGAAGTATCGGATCTCTACAAAATGAAGTGGAAGGCGGCGCTCGACCCTGACGACGCCCCCGGTTACGACCCCAGTACGCCTTTCAACCCCGCCATTGAGTCACACCGAGTGTTTGCCGCCGGCGTCCAGCCACAGGACATCGAGACTGAGCAAGCCAAGTTGCAGTGGGCTGATGCCGTGGTGTTCCAGTTTCCACTGTGGTGGTTTTCGATGCCAGCGATCCTCAAGGGCTGGGTCGAGCGGGTGTATGCCTATGGTTTTGCCTACGGTGTGGGCGAGCACAGCGAACGCCATTGGGGGGATCGCTACGGCGAGGGCCGGATGGCGGGGAAGCGCGCGATGCTCACGGTCACTATGGGCGGATGGGAGTCTCACTACAGCGAACGCGGGGTGAACGGTGCGTTGAATGACGTGCTCTTTCCGATACAGCACGGGGTGCTGTTTTACCCCGGGTTTACAGTTCTGCCGCCTTTCCCGATCTATAAAACCGGCAAGGTCGATGCTGTGCGGTTCGACCAGTTGTGCGCTGAATATGCGACGCGGCTGGATAACCTCTTCACCGATCCGCCACTGCCGTTTCGTCGACAGAATGCCGGCGATTACGAGATCCCGGCGCTCACGCTCAAGCCACACCTCGCGCCGGGGCGACACGACTTTGGCATCCATTACGCCGACGGCGATTAAAACTGAAGCAATCGTGCGGACCTCGGTTCGCACCCTCCGACCAACGCCACGTCCTGTCCTTCAAGTCAGATTTTCCACGGCCGATACAGAGGAAAGCTGCCGCGTATGCACGCATCCGCTCAGCGATCCTTTCTAGCGAGCCGACGATGAACCCATTCAATCTCTTTAACCGAACCCGTGCCAACCGCCAGGAAGCGATCAGCATTAATTGCACTGCTGGCGAACTGGATCGTGCCCTCGCGGCCGTGCGTTCGGCTCCCGTTCTGGTGACAGGCTTCGTCTCTCCGCACCTGGACATCGACCAAGTCGCTGCGCGTATCAAGCAGCGCTTTCCCGACAGCGCGCTGAGCCTGTGCACCACCTCCGGCGAGCTGTGCAACAGTGCGAGCGGTTTGTATTGTGCGACCGGCGATCGATGGGACCGCATCGTTCTGCAGCTCTTCGAACGCAGCGTGATTGCCTCCGCTGAAGTGGTGATGGTGCCGCTGGAATGCGAAGACATCCGCGGCGGAGGCAAGCGCATGGAGATGCGTGAGCGCATCGAAAAACTGGTCAACAACATCAAGCGTGCGCAGGTCAGCACCACCATCGATCATCGCGACACCTTGGCCTATGTGGTGTTCGATGGCTTGTCAGCGTCCGAATCGTTCTTCATGGAAGCGCTGTATGAGTCCGGGCGCTTTCCCTGCCTCTTTGTAGGAGGCTCCGCCGGCGGCAAGTCGGATTTCAAGAAGACGCTGATCCACGACGGCCAGCGCAGCTATCAGAATCATGCGCAGATTGTCTTCATCAAGACCGCCGCCGACATACGCTTCGGCGTGTTCAAAAGTCAGAATTTCCAGCCCGCCGGGCTGACCTTCAGTGTCCTGACCGCGTCTGTCGAAGACCGCACCATCGACCAGGTGATCGACAGCAAGGGCAACATCATGAGCATGGTGCAGGCGCTGTGTAACGCCTTCGATTGTGACGCCCACGCCCTCGAGAAGAACCTGGCTGATTACTCCTTTGCCATTCGGGTGGGCAGCGAGTTGTTCGTGCGCTCCATCGCCCGCATCGACCATGCGCAGCAAATCATTCAGCTGTTCTGCGACGTGGCCCCCGGCGAGGAACTGGTGATGGTCAAGCGCACGCCGTTGCGCGAAGCCACCCGCGTGGATTACGAGCAATTCCTGCGCGGCAAAGGCGGGCAGCCCGTCGCGGCGATCCTCAACGACTGCATCTTGCGTCGGGCCAACAACGGCAAGGACCTGGGCAGCATGACCGGATTGTTCGGTGACGTACCGCTGGTGGGTTTCTCGACCTTTGGTGAAATTCTCGGCCTGAACCTGAACCAGACGCTCACCGCGATCTTCTTCTTTCGGGTGGCAAAGGGCGCGTCATTCACGGATGAGTACGTGGACAATTTCATCGCACACTATGGCGAATTCAAGGCGTTTTTCCTGCGCCGCCAGCTCAAGAAAATGGTGGGCTTGAATCACGTCATCGTGAAGCAGATCGAGGCGTTCAAGCGCAACGATTTCAACAACGCCCTTGATACTCGCGGGCTGGATACCAAAGTCCTGCCTGTCTTCGAAGGCCTCGCCGCACTGGGTCGGGTCCTTGCCCAGGCCGGGCAGCAGCAGGAAGAGATGTCCACGCAAATCAAGCATTACTCCGGCGAGCTGCACCTGTCGATGGACGATCTGGCCGGTACGATTGACCAGCAGAACACCGTCTCGATAAACGCCGGCAATACCGTGGTTGCGCTGGTCAGCCAGGCGGACGAAGCGGTAGTCGGCGCACGAGCCCTCGCGGAATCGAGCCTGCGCATCCAGTCCATCGTGCAGGTGATTCAACAGATCGCCGGCCAGACCAATTTGCTGGCGCTCAACGCCGCCATTGAAGCCGCACGGGCAGGGGATCTGGGCCGAGGCTTTGCGGTGGTCGCCGACGAAGTGCGCAAGCTGGCGGAAATCACCCGCAAGAACGCGGCGGAAATCGGCGTCGACATTGACCTGCTCTCCAGCGAGATCCAGCGGGTGGCGCAGCAGATCGAGGACCAGTCCACCGGCGTCGGCGCGCTGCGCGAAATGCTCGACTCTCTGGAACATTCGAACCAGGCCACCGAAGGCACGGCCCGGCGCACTAAAGCCATCGCCGATACCTTGACCGGCTTGACCCACGCCAGAGCTTGACCCACGATGCCTGATTGTCGGCGATCAACGACCGCAGGGATCACGAGTGAGTTATGGCGAAAAGACCGTCGATAGAGCAGCGCCGCGAGTTCGGCAACTTCCTGTCCAGCCGGCGGGCGCGGCTTGATCCGAAGGACTTCGGTCTGCCGGAAGGGCCGCGGCGCACGCCCGGATTGCGTCGCGAAGAGGTAGCGGCGCTCGCCGGGGTCAGCGTCAGCTGGTACACATGGCTTGAACAGGGCCGGGACATTCAGCCCTCGCCGGACGCGCTGCAACGGATCTCCAAAGTCCTCAAGCTTGATCGTGTGGAGTCTGCGCACCTGTATGCGCTCTCCGCACTGGAGGTGCCGGCTGCTGCGACCGGAGGCGGGGTAACGGCCGGTCTGGAAATGCTTGTGCAGGCGATCAACCCCATTCCGGCGTATGTGCGCAACGCCCGGCTCGACATTCTGGCGTGGAACGACGCCATCGCCGAGCTGTTTGTCGACTACGGTTCGTTGCAGCCCCATGAGCGCAACACGCTGCGTCTGCTTTTTCTGTACATCCCGTACCGAACCATCATTCTGGATTGGGAGCAGATGGCGCGCGGCATGATCAGTGCGTTTCGGGCATCGCGCGCGCTGGCCCAGGACAAGGCACCGTTCGACAGCCTGATCGAAGAACTTTCGGCTCTGAGCCCTGAGTTCAAAGAGTGGTGGCAGGACACCGAGGTCAAAGGTTTTGAAGAAGGCCGCAAGCGTCTGCTGCATCCCATTAGCGGCCATATCGATTTCACCTATGTCGCGTTGACGCCTGAAGGACGGCCGGATCTTTCGCTGGTGACTTACATTCCTCGCCACACTGCCTATGACTCACGGTCATAGGATAACAAGACGCCTTACTGGCTTTTTCGGGCTTGCCTAGAGTGACGGTCATCGCAGCGCACATGTGCTGCACCGACCGCCAACGAGGTAATCACGATGTCTGACCTGAGCCCGATCTCCACCGCAAACGTCGCTACATCACGCAACCCGGCCACCGGTGAGCTGATCGCCACTTACCCCTTCCAGACGCAAACCGACGTCGAGCAATTGCTGGATGTGAATGCTGCGGCCTTTCGTCTGTGGCGCGCCACGCCGATGCGCGAGCGCGTAGCGGCCTATCGCCGTCTGGCGGACACCCTGCGTGAGCGGTCGGAATCATTCGCCGCGCTCATCACCGCTGAAATGGGCAAAACCCTGGCGGCGGCCCGTGGAGAAGTGGAGAAGTGCGCGGCCACCATTGAGTGGATTGCCGACAACGGCCCGGGGATTCTTGCCGATGAGCCCGTCAATGTAGGCAGCGACGACGAGGTCCACGTGTCCTTTCTGCCAATCGGCACCGTGCTGGCGGTGATGCCCTGGAATTTCCCGCTGTGGCAGGTGATTCGTGCGTCCGGGCCGATCATGTTGTCGGGCAATGGCTTCATGCTCAAGCACGCGCCGAACGTCATGGGCTCGGCTTACGCGTTGCAAGAAGCTTACGAGGCGGCGGGCTTTCCCAAAGGGCTGTTCACCAATCTCATCGCTGACAACGACACCGTGGCCCGCACCATTGAAGACCCGCGCATTGCCGCCGTCACCCTGACGGGCAGCATGCGCGCAGGTTCTGCCGTGGCAGCGACCGCAGGCAAGGCACTCAAGAAGAGCCTGCTGGAGCTGGGCGGTTCGGACGCCTTTATTGTGCTGGCCGACGCCAATATCGACCTTGCGGTGAAGGCCGCCGTCGAGGCGCGTTTCCAGAACGCCGGCCAAGTCTGTCTGGCGGCCAAGCGCTTCATTCTGGAGGCGCCGATCGCCGAGCAATTCACGCGTCAATTCGTGGCAGCTGTCGAGCAACTGAAAGTCGGCGACCCGCTGGACAGCGCAATCAATGTTGGCCCGATGGCCCGCGCTGATTTGCGCGATGAGCTGGATGGTCAGGTTCAACGTACGATTGCAGCCGGCGCGACGTTGCTGCTGGGCGGGAAGAAGATCGACGGCCCCGGCAACTTCTACGCGCCCACCGTGCTGGCCGATGTGAAGCCAGGCATGGCCGCATTCGACGAAGAAACCTTCGGCCCGGTCGCCGCGATCACCGTTGCCGCCAACGCCGAAGAGGCGATCGTGCAGGCGAACACCAGCGACTACGGATTGGGCGGCAGCCTGTGGACCCAGGACATCCCGCGCGCGCAACGCATCGCCCGGCGTCTGGAGACCGGCGGTGTGTTCATCAATGGTTTCCCGGCCACCAACGCGCGGATCCCGGTGGGCGGCGTCAAAAAGAGTGGCTATGGCCGCGAGCTGTCCCACTTCGGGCTGCGCGAGTTCACCAACGCCCAGGCGGTATGGGCCAAAAGCGTTGACTGAGATTCAGTGAGGAGTATCAGCATGGCAGACACTCTGTAACCGCACATGCTGCAAAAAAGCCGTCGCACCTGCGACGGCTTTTTCATGCCTGCCATTCGGGTTGGCAGTTCTGGATTCGGCCGATCGTGTGCAGGTCAGCGGGTGCCAGACCCACAAGCTCAATGGGCGCAGCGCTCGTGTGCGCGCTTGCGTCGGCGACGATCAGACTATCGGCGGTGAAGATCTGGGCGACGTTCTTGTCGATACTGAACTCGAATCGGTTACCGTCAGCGTCCGCTTCGTAATCCTTGAGCCAGGTATAAGGTGGAGGCCGTATCGACAATCAGCTTAAACGTGCTGTCGGTGCCACCTCCCAGGCGGTAAAGCTTAAAGCCGAAACGTCCAGCATTTCAGTGGCGCCGAGCCTTAAGCAGCGGATGAAGTCGACGCTGAACTGGCCCTTGCCGTTGTTCACCACGCTGTCGGTGAGGTGTTTGAAGCCAAAGGTGTTGCGGGCATTGCCGCTGAACATCGCTTCCGCGCCTCCTTCGCCTGTCACAACGGGCATCGTGAGTGTTCATCAATGCCCGCCATTGGCGTGTAGACCCGGCAAAGCAGTGTCCGTTTGATTATTCGCACCCGTCCAGAAACGACAAAGCCCGACATAAAGTCGGGCCTGGGGTCGGGTTGAATCCGTTCATTACCAGTTCATGGCGGTTATCTCGGTGCAAAGTTGAGAAGCGGGGAGGGGTGCGAACACCCCTCGCGCCGGGCGGTGATCAGGCCGATTTGTTTTGCAGTGCCTTGATCAGCACGTCTGCCGCAGGGCCGGAGGAAGCAGGGTTCTGGCCGGTGATCAGCAGACCATCGGTGAGGACGTACGAGCCCCAGTCCGGACCTTTGGAGTAGACGCCGCCCAGTGATTTCAGCTCGTCTTCCACCAGGAAAGGCACCACGTTGGTCAGGCCGACGGCTTCTTCTTCGCTGTTGGCAAAGCCGGTGACCTTCTTGCCTTTAACCAGTGGCGTGCCGTCGGCGTTCTTCACGTGGCGCAGCACGCCGGGGGCATGGCAGACGACAGCGACTGGCTTGTTGGCGGCGATGAACGATTCGATGAGCTGGACCGAGTTTTTGTCTTCAGCCAGATCCCACAGAGGACCATGGCCGCCTGGGTAGAACACAGCGTCGAAATCTGCCTGGGACACGCTGTCCAGCCGGACGGTATTGGCGAGCAGGGCTTTGGCGGTTTCGTCTTTCTCGAAACGACGGGTCAAGTCGGTCTGGAAGTCAGGCTCGTTGCTCTTCGGGTCCAGCGGAGGTTGGCCGCCTTGTGGCGAAGCCAGAACGATTTCAGCGTTGATGTCGCTGAACGCGTAGTAAGGCGCGGCCAGTTCTTCCAGCCAGAAGCCGGTCGGACGGCCGGTGTTGCCGAGGGTGTCGTGGGAAGTCAGAACCATAAGAACTTTCATCGGATATTTCCTTTTCGATTTAGGTTTGCGACTGCCGAGCAGCAGCCAAAAGGTAAAGCATGATTCGCTTGGATTAATAGACTAGTCGTCTAGTTCAACGGTAAAACGAAATCACTTAGCAGCTTTTATGATCAAGTCAGCCACGGCCTTGGGATAGGCCAGCATTGCAACGTGGCTTGAAGGGACCTCGATTGAGTCGGCGTGCAGGCGCTTCACCTGATCGCGCTGCAGTTGTGGCGAAATGATCTGGTCGTTTGTGGCGACCACCGCAAAGGAGGGCACCTTGTGCCAGGCAGCGTGGGGGATGGGCTGGCTCAGCGCTTTGATGTTCAGCGCACCTTGGGTGGCGGCCACAAGTTTCTGTTCGGAGCGGGGCAGATCAGGGGCGAAGAATTTGGCGACGCCTTCGTTGCTGACTTTCACGTAGCCATCTGCGTCTTTCACGAAGGAGGCCTGGCCGGGCATGTCGGGATAGCCTTTCACGGCATCGAACACTGACTGGCCATCATCCGGGGCGTAAGCGGCGACGTACACCAGCGAGCGGACTTTGTCGTTGACGCCAGCGTCGGTGATGACTGCGCCTGCCCAGGAATGGCCGACGAGAACCACCGGACCCTGCGCAGCGGCAATGGCGCGCTTGGTCACAGCGACATCTCCGTCCAGGGAGTCCAACGGGTTCTGCACCGCCACCACATTCAGACCGGCTTTTTCCAGCAGCGGAATCACTTTGTTCCAGGAAGAGCCGTCGGCGAAAGCGCCGTGTACCAGCACGACAGTCTTGGCGGTCAGCGGAGTGGCAGGGCGATCCTGGGCTGACGCGAATCCAGCGGCTGCAAGCAGTGTCACGGCAGTGGCGAGAGCGGTGATCGTTGTTCTGGTTTTCATCACGTCAGTCCTTGTGGCGGCGGGTTAATGTGGGTACACCTTAACTCTGAGTAGACCAGTCGTCTAGAGTTATTTTCAAATTATTTCAGAGGGTCTTTTTCGAGGTGTTCGGTCATGTGGGGCGTAGACGATACAAAGCCGGTCAGGAGAGACCGGCGGGCTTTATGCAGATTTGTAACGATGCCAGAGAGAACAGCGGGACACTGGGGGGCTGATCAGTTAAGGCGCAGGATCGTGCGCGTGGTGGCCATGGCCGTATCGAAGGGCGCGAGGCTTCTTTCGATCTTGACCATCACGCTGGCACCGACCCACAGCTGGTACAGGCTTTGCGCAACAGCGTAAGGGTTGTCGCAGTCGGGCAGCGAGCCGTCGGCAACGCCAGCCTCGATTGCGCTGCCAAGGCGGTCAGTAATCCCGGACGTTCCTCGCTTGAGGACGGCACGCATGGTCTCCGACAGATCGGCCACTTCAACGCCAAGCTTCACGGCCAGGCATTTGCCCTGGCATTCCTGGAACGACTGCGTGTCCTGCCAGACCCGCCAGTAGTTCATCAGCCGCTCGCCCATGGGCAGGCCGGGCTCGCCGAGGATGCGATCAATATCAGCGAGGTAGTCGTCGAAATAGTGTTCGAGCAACGCCTCGCCGAAGGCATCCTTGGAGCCGAAGTAATGATAGAAGGAGCCTTTCGGCACGCCCGCGGCGGCCAGAATTTCGTTCAGGCCTACGCCGGAATACCCCTTTGCGGCCATGATGCGTTGGCCGACGTCGAGGATTCCTTGACGGACATCAGATGAACCACGTGTTTGAGGAGTATTCATGGCTCGGAGAATACATCCTAGTAAGTCGGTCTACTAGCTGATTCTGATGGGCGATGATGTTGTGCGTCGGCGGGGGCGATCTCCAATGACGGCGCTGCCCGAGAGCCGTCGTTGGACGCGGTTCTACCGCGAGCGTGCCCGTTATACCTGATCCACCGCCTCAGGCACGCCCTGATCTTCGCCCAGAAACCCGCCGCTCTGGTGATGCCAAAGCCGCGCGTATGTGCCGTTCTTGTTGAGCAATTCAGCGTGGGTGCCCTGTTCGATGATGCGCCCGTCGTCCATCACGATGAGCCTGTCCATGGCCGCAATGGTCGACAGCCGGTGAGCAATGGCGATCACGGTCTTGCCCTTCATCATTTCGTCGAGGCTTTCCTGAATGGCCACTTCAACTTCCGAATCCAGCGCGCTGGTGGCTTCGTCCAGCAACAGGATCGGCGCGTTCTTCAGCATCACGCGCGCAATGGCAACCCGTTGGCGCTGGCCGCCCGACAGCTTGATGCCGCGCTCACCGACCAGCGTGTCGTAGCCGCTGTGACCATGCTTGTCGCTGAGCTGGGCGATGAAGCCATCTGCCTGAGCGTTAGCCGCAGCGGTGTGGATTTCCTCATCGGTGGCATCGGGTCGGCCGTACGCGATGTTGTCGCGAATGGACCGATGCAGCAGCGACGTATCTTGCGTGACCATGCCGATGGCGCTGCGCAGGCTGTCCTGCGTGACCTGTCTGATGTTCTGCCCATCAATGCGAATCTCGCCGCTGTCCACGTCATAGAAGCGCAACAGCAGATTGATCAGCGTGGATTTGCCGGCACCTGAGCGGCCGACCAGCCCGATCTTCTCGCCCGGCCGGATCGCCAGGTTCAAACCGTCCAGCACCTGACGCTCGCCGTTGTAATTGAAGCTGACGTTGTCGAAGGTTACCGCGCCGCCGTTGCTCTTCAACACCGCTGCATCTGGCGCGTCCTGCACTTTAGGGCCCTGAGTCAGCGTCGCCATGCCGTCCTGCACCGTGCCGATGTTCTCGAACAACGACGTCATCTGCCACATGATCCAGTGGGACATGCCATTGATGCGCAGCGCCATGGCGGTAATTGCCGCCACCGCGCCGGTGCCGACATCGCCCTGATGCCACAGCCACAGGGCATAACCGCCCGCGCCCAGAATCAACGCCACCACCAGCGCCTGATTGACGATTTCGAACTGGCTCACCAGACGCATCTGGCGAAAGCCGGTCTGCTTGAAGTCCTCCATCGCCGCGCGGGCAAACTGCGCTTCGCGTTTGGAGTGGGAAAACAGTTTCACCGTGGTGATGTTGGTGTAGGCATCGGAAATCCGCCCAGTCATCGACGACCGCGCGTTGGCCTGCTCCTGACCGACTTTGCCCAGGCGCGGCACGAAATACAGCATGGCCAGGCCGAACAACACGATCCAGGCAAGGAACGGCAGCATCAGCTTCAAGGCGAAGCCGCCGGCCAGCGCGATGATGGCGATGAAATAAACGCCGATGCCGGGCGCGATTTCAATCAGGGTGAACAGCACGTCCCGCACCGCCAGCGCGGTCTGCATGACCTTGGTGGTGACCCGGCCGGAAAATTCATCGGAAAAGAACGACAGGCTTTGTCGCAGCATTAGCCGATGAAAGTCCCAGCGCAGTCGCAGCGGCAGGTTGATCGCCAGCACCTGGTGCTGGACCATTGTGCGCAAGGCCACAAGCCCAACGCTGATCACCAGCACAATGCCGATGCCCCACAGCGCCCGACTTTCCTCGCCAGCAGTGGCGCCGCCGTCCTTCCAGGTCGACAGCAGATCGACCACTTGCCCTAGAAACGAGAAAAGCCAGGCTTCGTAGAGCGACACACAGGCGCTGAGCACTGCAAGGGCGAGAATGTAACCACGCGCTCCCCGGGTGCAGGCCCACAGAAAACGCACCAAACCCACAGGTGGCGGGGGTGCTTCGTCGGGTGGGAAGGGGTCGAGTCGTCGTTCAAATACGCTCAGCATGAGGGGCTCCAAAACTGTCCATTGACGCAGATTCTGCCATTGAATGGCGGGCTTGAGGGTTTCGGTGCTTTTTTGGGTGACTCGTTCCAACCATTACGTGCGTGTTTTTGCGTTGTCCCAGGGTGGAGGTATTGGCGCCTGCGTTAATTCAGTGGGACCGCCGGTAAGTGATCGCTCAACAGATCCCGTGCTAACTTCCCGGCCGTTTTCTTATCATGCTGACTCTCCATCCGCGCATTCAGGTCTATCGACATGACACACATTTCTGAACGCCTCCTGGTCCAAGCGCACCTGGACGCCAAACAGCCCAAAATCCTGAGTGCAGACGAGGAAGCGGAGTACCGCCGCTTGATCGCCGCCGAGCTTAAGGCCCAGGACGCTGTGCTGGTGGCGCACTACTACTGCGATCCGGTGATTCAGGCGCTGGCGGAAGAAACCGGCGGTTGCGTTTCGGACTCTCTGGAGATGGCGCGTTTCGGCAAAAACCATCCGGCGAAAACCGTGCTGGTCGCCGGGGTGCGTTTCATGGGCGAAACCGCAAAAATTCTGACCCCCGAAAAACGCATCCTGATGCCGACCCTCGAAGCGACCTGCTCACTGGATCTCGGTTGCCCGGTCGATGAGTTTGCTGCGTTCTGCGATCAGCATCCCGAGCGCACCGTGGTGGTTTACGCCAACACCTCCGCCGCCGTAAAAGCCCGTGCCGACTGGGTGGTGACGTCCAGTTGCGCGCTGGAGATCGTCGAGAGCCTGATGGACAACGGCGAGAAGATCATCTGGGCGCCCGACAAGCATCTGGGCCGTTACATCCAGCGCGAAACCGGCGCCGACATGCTGTTGTGGGACGGCGCCTGCATCGTGCACGAGGAGTTCAAGTCCCGGCAATTGGAGGACATGAAGGCCTTGTACCCGGATGCGGCCATTCTGGTGCACCCGGAGTCGCCCGAGTCGGTCATAGATCTGGCGGACGCGGTGGGCTCGACCAGCCAACTGATCAAGGCGGCGCAGACGCTGCCGAACACCACCTTCATCGTCGCTACCGATCGCGGCATCTTCTACAAGATGCAGCAGCTGTGCCCGGACAAGGTCTTCATCGAAGCGCCCACGGCCGGCAATGGCGCCGCCTGCCGCAGTTGTGCCCATTGCCCGTGGATGGCGATGAACACCCTGGCGCGCACGCTTCAGTGTTTGCGCGAAGGCACCAATGAGATCTTCGTCGACCCGGCTGTCATTCCTCACGCCGTTCGGCCGCTGCAGCGCATGCTCGACTTTACCCAGGCGACACGCATGAAAAGCTCGGGTAATGCTTGAATAAAAGCGGTTAGCCGCAAGCTTCAAGCTTCAAGCGGAAGGCCGATTGGCTGCGTTTCAGCTTGCAGCTTATGGCTTGCCGCTTGTAGCTGACCTCAATTCATCATGTCCTTCACCGCCCGTTCCTGGGCGATGATTTCCTGCTGCCGCGCGTCGATGCGAGAGGCCAGCTGGAAGTTGTTGTTCGCCCGGCGCTTGGCGAATTCAAGCTGCTGAATCGCCTGCTTGAAATCGCCCATCAGCGCGAAGTATTCCGCACGGGCCTGATGCAGGCCGATGGTGTTGCCAGACAGGCCTCGAGTGTCAGCCACCTGATTCCAGATGTCCGGATCGTCCGGGCGGCTCTTCAGCAAAATTTCCAGAGACTTCAACGCCTCGGGCGCCTTGGACTGCTTGAGCAAAACATCGACTTTCGCCTGATTGAGCGGGTAGTTGTCGGGATACAGGTTCAGCATTCGGTCCACCCGCTGTTGAGCGTCGGGCAGGCGATTGTTGGAGATGTCCAGATTCACGGCAGCGAGGTTGTAGGCAATGTTGTCCGGCGCCTTGTCGAGCAAAGGCTTCAGCGTCTCGCGCCCTTCATTCAGTTGCCCCGCTTTGGTCTGGGCCAGCGCCAGGCCGTAGCGAGCCGCGTCGTTTTTCGGGTTCTCGGCCAATTGCGCGCGGAAACGCTTGGCGGCCATGCCGGGGGTTTCTTCGTAAATCAGCACGGTGCGTGCGCGCATCAGCTGATACGTGGGGCTGTCTTCCTTGCCGCCGGGTTTGGCTTGCTCGGCGCGGTTGCGGGTGTCGGCGATGCGGGACTCGGTCACCGGGTGGCTCATCAGGAATTCCGGCGGTTTGGCGTCGTAGCGGTACTGGCGCGCCAAACGCTCGAACATGGTCGGCATATTGCGCGGGTCGTAGCCGGCCTTTTCCAGATTGAGAATGCCGATGCGGTCGGCTTCTGCTTCGTTTTGCCGGGAGAAGCGCGCCTGCTCCTGAATTGCGGCGGCCTGGGTGCCGGCAATGGCGGCGATTCCCGCATCGCCTGCACCCGCTGCCGCCATGACGATACCGGCGAGCATCGCCGCCATCACCGGCACTTGCATGCGCTGTTGCGCCTGCACGCCCCTGGCGAAGTGCCGTTGCGACAAGTGAGCCAGTTCGTGGGCGAGGACCGCGGCGTATTCGCCTTCAGTCTCCGCGTGGAGGAACAGCCCGCCGTTGACCCCGATGATCCCGCCGGGCGCTGCGAAGGCGTTGATCTCTGGCGTGTTGATCAGGATGAATTCGAGCCGGCGGTCCTGCACCTGGCTGGTTTCGGCGAGCCGATAAACTGAAGACTCGACGTAGTCCTTGAGCAGCGGGTCGGACAGTTGCGCCACCTCAGAACGTAACAGCCCGAGCCAGGCGCGCCCCAGGTCGTGTTCTTGCTGGGGAGAAACGATGGATGAACTCGCGTCGCCGAGGGAGGGCAGGTCATCTTCTGCGAAGCTCGGCGCTGCCAGCAGGCAGGCAAGGGTCAGCAGCGTGGGGCGCAAAAAATTCATGCACGAGACTCTGGGGCAGAAAGGCGCCACTGTAGCTGGCTCAATGGCTTGCTGACCAGAGTGGGGTATTCTGGAAAACTTGTAAGAATGTTCTTCCGCCCGTTGGCTTTTATGCGAGGGCGGATGTGTCTATCCGGAGAGAAACGATGTCTGACGCTGTAGGACACCCCGCTACCTGCGATGCAGAGCTCGACGCCAGCGGTCTCAACTGCCCGCTTCCCTTGCTCAAGGCCAAGATGGAACTCAACCGTCTGGCCAGCGGCGCGGTCCTCAAAGTGACGGCCACCGATGCCGGCTCGCAGCGCGACTTTCGTACATTCGCAAAACTGGCCGGGCATGTGCTGCTGCATGAAGAAAACGCTGACGGCATTTATCGGTATTGGCTGCGCAAGGCCTGAGCGTTTCTGACCCCTCGCAACCCTTTTAGGATTCTTGATGTTCAAAGTGCTTCGCGACTGGATACAGCGCTACTTTTCCGATGAGGAAGCGGTGGTGCTGGCAGTGCTGTTGGTTCTCGGATTTACCGTTGTGCTCACCCTCGGCGGCATGCTCGCGCCGGTGTTGGCCGGGTTGGTGCTCGCTTTTCTGATGCAGGGGCTGGTCAATCTGCTCGAGCGTTTGCGCGTGCCGGAAGGTGGCGCAGTGGGGCTGGTCTTCGCGTTATTCATGGGGGCGCTGGCGCTCTTTCTGCTGGTGCTCGTGCCTTTGCTGTGGCGCCAGCTCATTACCTTGTTCAACGAATTGCCCGGGATGCTCGCCAAGTGGCAGTCGTTGCTGTTGCTGCTGCCGGAGCGTTATCCACATCTGGTGTCGGACGAACAGGTCCTGCAGGCGATAGAAGTGGCTCGCGGCGAGGTCGGAAAGTTCGGGCAATGGGCACTGACGTTTTCCCTGTCCAGCCTGCCGCTGTTGGTCAACATGATGATCTACCTGGTGCTGGTGCCGATCCTGGTGTTCTTCTTCCTCAAGGACCGTCGGATGATCAGCCGCTGGGCGAGGGGCTATCTGCCCCGCGAACGCACGCTGATTACCCATGTGGCCGAGGAAATGAACCGACAGATCGCCAACTACATTCGCGGCAAGGTCATCGAGATATTCATCTGTGGCGGGGTGACCTACATCGCCTTCGTGACCATGGGCCTGAATTATTCGGCGTTGCTGGCGATGCTGGTGGGGATTTCGGTGGTAGTGCCCTATGTGGGCGCTGTGGTGGTGACGGTGCCGGTGGCGTTCATCGCGCTGTTCCAGTGGGGCTGGAGCGATCAGTTCATCTATCTGATGGCGGTCTACGGCATCATCCAGACCCTGGACGGCAATGTGTTGGTGCCGCTGCTGTTCTCCCAGACGGTGAGCCTGCACCCGGTGGCGATCATCTGCGCCGTCCTGTTGTTCGGCGGTCTGTGGGGATTCTGGGGGATTTTCTTTGCGATCCCGCTGGCGACCCTGTTCAAGGCTGTGCTCGATGCGTGGCCACGGAACGAACCGACGGTGGCGCCGTTGTTATAGGCGTTGCCTTGCTTGTGTCGAAGTGAGCTTGCTCGCCATCGGCGTCGTCCTGGTCAATATACGATGACTAAACGAACCCGATCGCGAGCAAGCTCACGCCTGCATCATGGCGGTCAAGCCTTGTTCAGCGCCTGAGCCGCTTCCAATACTGTCGCCACATGCCCCGGCACTTTTACGCCGCGCCACTCTTTACGCAGTACGCCGTCCTTGTCGATGAGGAAAGTGCTGCGGTCGACGCCCAGGTATTCCTTGCCGTACAGCTTTTTCAGCTTGATCACATCGAACAGCTGGCACAGCGATTCATCCTTGTCCGAAATCAACTCGAACGGGAATTCCTGCTTGGCCTTGAAGTTCTCGTGGGATTTCAGGCTGTCCCGCGACACACCGAACACCACCGTGTTGGCGGCCTTGAAGTCGGCGTGATGATCGCGGAAGCCCTGGCCTTGGGTGGTGCAGCCAGGGGTGCTGTCCTTCGGGTAGAAATAAAGCACGACTTGCTGACCTTTCAGCGCCGACAGGCTGACCGCCTGTTCGCTCGTGGCCTGCACTTGAAAGTCGGCAACGGGTTGGTCGAGTTCTACAGCCATTCGGGGCTCCTTACATCGGTGCTTGAGGGCGCCATGGTTCGATCAGCGCATCAAGGTTTAGGGCGTCGGCGAAGTCCAGGAACTGGTCACGCAGCCAACTGATCTGGGTGCCGGCCGGCAATGTCACGGTGAACGTCGCGTTGAGCATGGTGCCGCCGGTCTGCGGTGCCTGATACGTGTCGCAGATCAGGTTTTCCAGCTCGACGTTGTGATCGATGAAGAACTGGCACAGCTCGTTGATGATATCCGGGCGATACGCCGAACTGACGTAGGCCACATAGGGCAGGGCTTCCGGACGGTTTTCCAGGGAGGCACTGCGCACCACATTGACGGTGAAGGCGTGTTTCTTGGCCAGATTGGGCAGACCCGTTTCCAGACGCGCCAGCGCGTCCCAGCTGCCGGAGATCTGCAGGATCAGGGCGCTGCACTCACCGTGGCGAGTGAGGCGTGAGCTGACGACCGAGCAACGGCTTTCGTTACTGGCGCGGCACAGGACGTTGGTCAGCTCCATTGGGTTGGCGCCAAGGGCACTGATGACAAGGAATTGTTCGCGAACTGTGGGGATGGATGACATGCAGCATTCCTAAACGATGAGCGGTCGGTACGCAGCAGGCCTGTGCCGGCGGGTTCGACGGACGAAGGCATCGTGACGTCGCCCCGACCCACAGCCGTCAATCGCGTCCATGAGCCTGTCATGGCGCGCGATAACGACGCAGGGCGGGGTAAGTGACGACAAAATCGAGCAGTCGAGCGAGCCGGGCAGATGACCCGTACCGATCAAAGACCGAAGGGTAGCGAAAACCGGCGCCGAGGGGAATGCTCGCCTTGTGCAAGGATCATGGCGCCAGTACCATTACCGCTCTCTTTTTCCGGCAGGAGCGGTTTGCATGATTGCGGGCAGTATGGTGGCACTGGTCACACCCATGGATGCACAAGGTCGTCTCGATTGGGACAGCCTGAGCAAACTGGTGGACTTTCACCTGCAAGAGGGCACCAACGCCATAGTTGCCGTCGGCACTACAGGTGAATCCGCGACGCTCGACGTCAACGAGCACATCGAAGTCATCCGCCGCGTGGTACAGCAGGTCGCTGGCCGCATTCCGGTCATCGCCGGCACGGGCGCCAACTCCACCCGCGAGGCGGTCGAACTGACCACCAACGCGAAGAACGCCGGTGCCGATGCCTGCCTGCTGGTCACCCCGTACTACAACAAGCCGACCCAAGAAGGCTTGTACCAGCACTTCAAGCACATCGCCGAAGCCGTCGACATCCCGCAGATTCTGTATAACGTGCCGGGCCGTACCGCCTGCGACATGTCGGCCGAGACCGTCATTCGCCTGTCGAAAGTCAAAAACATCATCGCCATCAAGGAAGCCACCGGAGACCTGCAGCGCGCCAAGGATATTCTTGCCGGCGTGAGCAGCGACTTCCTGGTCTATTCCGGCGACGATGCCACTGCGGTCGAGCTGATGTTGCTCGGCGGCAAAGGCAATATTTCGGTCACTGCCAACGTTGCCCCGCGCGCCATGGCTGACCTGTGCAAGGCCGCGATGGACGGTGACGCCGACACTGCCCGCGCCATCCACGAAAAACTGATGCCGCTGAACAAGACCCTGTTCATCGAATCGAACCCTATTCCCGTGAAATGGGCCCTGCATGAGATGGGTTTGATGCCAGACGGTATTCGTCTGCCGCTCACCTGGCTCAGCGAGTCCTGCCACGAGCCGCTGCGTCAGGCCCTGCGCCAGTCCGGTGTATTGGTCTAATGAGGAAGCATTACGCAATGAAGCGACTGGCCGGACTTTCCGCACTAGCCTTGATTATCTCCAGCACCAGCGGTTGCAGCTGGCTTTTTGGCCAGGACGGTTATTTCCGCGATCGCAGCAGCGATTACCTGGAAGCGACCCAGAAGCCGCCGATGCAATTGCCCGAGGGCGTTCAGGAAGTCAAACGCCTGGACCCGTTGCTGCCGATCCCGCGCAACGTTGCCGACGACACCCAGAAGGGTGAGTTCAACGTGCCGCGTCCGCAGCCGCTGACCACTGCTCAGGACTCCGGCGACTACACCCTGCAGAAGAGCGGCGACAACCGCTGGATTCTCGCCCAGCGCGCACCGGCTGAAGTCTGGCCTGTGGCGCATCAGTACTTCGAAGACAACGGCTTCCGCATCGCCGAAGATCGTCCGCAAACCGGTGAATTCAACACCACCTGGCAGCGCATGGACGAGTTGTCCGCATCGGTTGCCAAGCGTATGGGTTCGAGTGGCGATGCCGCCAACACCGAAACCCGTGTCCGCGTTCGCATCGAGCCGGGCGTGCAGCGCAACACCAGTGAAATATACGTCGTCAGCGTGCAACGCCCGGCGGGAAGCAACGATGATCCTGCGTTCCCGTCGCGCAGCACTAATGTCGGCCTCGACTCTGTGCTGACTGACGACATGCTCGCAAGCCTTACCCGCACTGCCGAGAAGGGCGGTTCGGTCTCCCTGCTGGCGGCGCGTGATTTCGACACCCCGAGCCGCGTTTCCCTCAGCGAAGACGGCAGCGGCAACCCGGTGCTGAACTTGGGCGCGGACCTGGATCGCGCTTGGTCGAGCGTCGGTCGTGCGCTTAACCAGGGCGACTGGCGCGTTGAAGACATCAACCGCAGCCTTGGCCTGTACTACATCAACGTGGCGGAAAAGCCCGACAAGCCTGAAAACAAGCCTGGCTTCCTCAGTCGCGTGTTCGGCAGTGAAGAGTCCAAGGAAGAGAAAGAAGCCCGCGCCGAGCGTTATCAGGTTCGCCTGAGCAAGGTCGGCGAGAACGTTCAGGTCACGGTCGAGAAGAACATCAACACCGTGGCGCCGACGGAAGTCGCTCGTCGTGTGTTAAGCGTCATTCAGGACAACCTGGGTTAAGTGCGCTTCGCGGTTCTTGGCAGCGGCAGTCGCGGCAATGCCACGCTGGTCGCGAGCAACGACACGTACGTGCTGGTCGATTGCGGTTTCTCCCTGCGGGAAACCGAACGGCGGCTCGACAGGCTGGGCGTCAGCGGTAAACAACTGAGCGCCATTCTGGTAACCCACGAACATGCCGATCATGTGCATGGCGTGGGTTTGCTGTCTCGGCGCTACGATGTGCCGGTGTACCTCAGCGCCGGCACGCTGCGCGGCATGCGCAAACCGGTCGAAGCGGGTCTTCGGCTGGTGGGCGGGCAGGGTCTGCGCATTGGCGGTCTGGGCATCGACGTGGTGTCAGTGGCTCACGATGCGCTGGAGCCCACGCAGTTCGTGTTCAACGACGGGCGCCGGCGCTTCGGCCTGTTGACCGACCTTGGTTCGTATTGCCCGATGGTGCTCGACAGCTACCGCGGGCTCGACGCGCTCATGGTCGAGTCCAATCACTGCCGCGATCTGCTTGCGCGGGGCCAGTACCCGTACTTTCTCAAGCAGCGGGTGGGCGGCGATCACGGTCATTTGAACAATCATCAGGCTGCCAGTCTGGTGAACGAGTTGGGATGGCAGGATCTGCAGCACCTGGTGCTGGCCCATCTGAGCAGCAAGAACAACCTGCCGCATCTGGCCCGGCAATGTTTCGCCGACACCCTTGGGTGCGACGAGGACTGGCTACAATTGGCCGATCAGGATTCAGGGCTCGACTGGCGCGAAATCGCCTAGCGTCCCAAACGGGCGACTTGCCCCCACTATTCAGCCAGATTCAGCAAGCGGAGCCCATCATGGAAAAACGTGAAGAACTCTACCGCGGCAAAGCCAAGTCGGTTTACAAGACCGACGACGCTGACCGCTTGATCCTTGTGTTCCGCAACGACACTTCGGCGTTCGACGGCAAGCGCATCGAACAGCTCGACCGCAAAGGTATGGTGAACAACAAGTTCAACGCCTTCATCATGCAGAAGCTGGAAGCCGCAGGCGTTCCGACCCAGTTCGACAAACTGCTGGGCGACAACGAAGTGCTGGTCAAGAAGCTCGACATGATCCCGGTCGAATGCGTCGTGCGTAACTACGCTGCGGGCAGCCTGGTCAAGCGCCTGGGCGTGGAAGAGGGCATGAAGCTCAACCCTTACACGTTCGAGCTGTTTCTGAAGGACGACGCCAAGGGCGACCCGTTCATCAACGACTCCCACGTTGTCGCGTTCGGTTGGGGCACCGCCGAGCAACTGGTTCGCATGAAAGAACTGTCGCTGAAGGTCAATGAAGTCCTGACCAAGCTGTTCGACGACGCCGGCCTGCTGCTGGTCGACTTCAAGCTGGAATTTGGCGTGTTCAGCGACGGCTCGATCGTCCTGGGTGACGAGTTCAGCCCGGACGGCTGCCGCCTGTGGGACAAAGAGACCCGCAAGAAAATGGACAAGGACCGCTTCCGTCAGGGCCTCGGCGATGTCATCGAAGCCTATGAAGAAGTCGCCCAGCGTCTCGGCGTACCGCTCTGATCCAACGACTCCGGCGGAAAACGCTGCAAGCATCTGAAAGAACGCGAAAAAATCCGTAAAAAGGGTTCGCGTTCTTTGAACGAACTGTTATGATGCGCGCCGTTGGAGAGATGCCGGAGTGGCCGAACGGGACGGATTCGAAATCCGTTGTACTGGCGACAGTACCTAGGGTTCAAATCCCTATCTCTCCGCCATTATTTGAAAAGCTCCAGAAGTTATGCTTCTGGGGCTTTTTCGTTTCTGGCGTCTGCGTGCACTGCCTATCTTTCGATGAATCCGCACAACGCGGATCGGTCGCGCTCCGAGATCACGCCCACTCCCCCCAGCGCACGTCCGTCAAACCATATCGCCGCCCATGGGCGATTAGCGCCGTTAGCTCTTCCCGGGTCTTGGACAGGTTGTGCAGTACGCCGATGCCTGCGTGCAGGCAGGCGTAGTACCAGGCATCAACTTCGTTCAGCGCCGAATCGGGTTGGAGAAAGACACGTTGCTCGCCCAGAAAGCGGTAGTGGATACGAAAGATGCGCTGGCCTGACATTAATATCTCCGGATTGATATCAATGTGACTGCAATGGCGTATCGCCAGTTCAATGTGTAAGGTATTTCGTCCTCTGATCCAGGGTGACCACGACCGAAAGCCCTTTTCTTGAAACGGTCAAATCGTCATACCGGCGTTTTCACCGTGACCCAGTGCGCGGTTTTTGTTCCTAATCCAAGGGTGTTTCCTGACCCTGTGGACGCTTGGGCGCCACCATTTCGCAATCGACGGGCGACAAAATGTCGCAATCGTTTTCAGGCGAGTAAGATAGGCACCCTGTTTTTACCCCCCTATTTTTTCGGACGGATCCCGCGTTGAGCGTCGTATACATCGACCTCCGGGGCATCGTGTCGACGACGTATTGATAGAGCAAACAGAGAAAAGGCGATCACTGCAAATGACCAAGACCTCGCGACCTTTATATATTTCCTATGCCGGCCCTTCGTTGCTGGAGATGCCGCTGCTCAACAAGGGCAGTGCGTTCACACCGCAAGAGCGCATCGATTTCAACCTGGTCGGCCTGCTGCCGCAGAACGTCGAAACGATCGAAGAGCAGGTCACCCGCGTTTACAACCAGTACCAGCAATGCGCGAGCGATCTGGATAAACACATTTATCTGCGCTCGATCCAGGACAACAACGAAACCCTCTTCTTCCGCCTGCTGGATTCGCACCTCGACGAGATGCTGCCGATCATCTACACACCGACCGTGGGTCAGGCGTGCCAGGAATTCTCGAAGATCTACCGTACCCACCGCGGGCTGTTCATCTCTTACCCCGAGCGCGATCGCATCGACGATATCCTGCGCAGCGCAACGAAAGATCGCATCAAAATCATCGTGGTAACGGACAGCGAGCGCATCCTCGGCCTGGGCGATCAGGGCATCGGCGGCATGGGCATTCCGATTGGCAAGCTGTCGCTGTACACCGCGTGCGGCGGCATCAGCCCGGCCTACACCTTGCCGATCGTGCTCGATGTGGGCACCAACAACAAAGAGCTGCTGGACGACCCGATGTACATGGGCTGGCGCCACGAGCGCGTCACCGGCAAGGAATACGACGACTTCATCGCGCTGTTCATCGAGGCTGTTCAGCGCCGCTGGCCGGACGTGCTGCTGCAGTTCGAAGACTTCGCCCAGACCAACGCCATGCCGTTGCTGGAGAAGTATCGCGATGAGTTGTGCTGCTTCAACGACGACATTCAGGGTACGGCTTCGGTTGCCGTGGGCACCTTGCTGGCGGCGTGCAAGGCCAAGCACGAAACCCTGGGCCAGCAGCGGGTAGTGTTCCTGGGCGCAGGTTCGGCAGGTTGCGGGATTGCAGAGCACATTATTGCGGCCATGGTGATCGAAGGCTTAAGCGAAGCCGAAGCGCGCAAACGCGTGATGATGGTCGACCGCTTCGGGCTGCTGACTGACAGCATGGACAACCTGCTGGACTTCCAGAGGAACCTCGCGCAGAAGTCTGTCGACGTGTCGGGCTGGTCGAGCGGTGAGGGTTCGCCCGAGTTGCTGGACGTGGTCGCCAACGGCAAGCCGACGGTGCTGATCGGCGTGTCCGGCCAGCGCGGGCTGTTCACCGAGCAGGTTATCCGCGAGATGCACAAGCACTGCGCCAAGCCGCTGGTCATGCCTTTGTCTAACCCGACCTCGAAGGTCGAAGTCACGCCGCAGGAAGTGCTGACCTGGACCAACGGCGACGCGCTGGTCGCGACCGGCAGTCCGTTTGCCCCGGTCACCGTAGGCGATCGCACGTTCCACATTGCCCAGTGCAACAACTCCTACATCTTCCCGGGCATCGGTCTGGGTGTCGTGGCGTCGAAAGCCACGCGCATCACCGACAAAATGCTGATGGCGGCTTCCAATGCGCTGGCGGAATGCTCGCCGATGGTGACGGGCAAAGGTGACGCTGTCCTGCCGCCGTTGAAAGAGATTCAGCAGGTGAGCAAGAAGATTGCCCTGGCCGTGGCCAAGCAGGCTCAGGCTGAAGGCATGGCCCTGGAGACCACCGAAGAAATGCTCGTCGAAGCCATCGAGCGTAACTTCTGGATGCCGAACTACCGCAGCTACCGCCGCAGCGCGGTGTAGTCGGAACCGTCTCTGACGTAAAAAGCGCTTCAACCGGACCGCCCCATGGAAACATGCGGCGGTCTTTTGTTTTGTGGCGAATAACTTCAGGATGGGCCCTGCATAAAAACAAAAAATATCAGCGAGGGACGCATGCAAACGGACGTCGGTCTCCATGACTACATCATCGTCGGCGCAGGCCCGGCGGGCTGCCTGCTGGCCAATCGGCTGTCGCAGAATCCTGCCCACCGAGTCCTGCTGCTCGAAGCGGGCGGCCAGGACAATTACGCCTGGATTCATGTGCCGGTGGGCTACCTCTACTGCATCGGCAATCCGCGCACCGACTGGTGCTTCAAGACCGAAGCGGAGCCCGGCCTCGGCGGGCGCGCCCTCAACTACCCTCGCGGCAAAGTACTGGGCGGGTGCTCGTCCATCAACGGCATGATTTACATGCGCGGCCAGTCGCGGGACTACGACGGCTGGGCGGAGCAGGGCAACGACGGGTGGGGCTGGAAGGACGTATTGCCGATCTTCAAGCGCTCGGAAAACCATTACGCCGGCGACTCGGACCTTCACAGCGCGAAAGGTGAGTGGCGCGTCGAGCAGCAGCGCCTCTCATGGACGTTGCTGGATGCGTTCCGTGAGGCGGCGGCGCAAACCGGCATCCCGTCGATCCCCGACTTCAATGGCGGCGACAACGAAGGGTGCAGTTATTTTCAGGTCAATCAGCGGCGCGGTGTGCGCTGGAACGCGTCCAAGGCATTTCTGAGACCTGCGTTAAAACGCCCCAATTTGACGGTGATCACGGGTGCAGAAGTGTCGCGCGTGTTTTTTGAAAACAACCGCGCCAGCGGAGTGATTGTTCGCGTCAACGGGCAGGAACAGACGCTTCGCGCCCGGCGGGAGATCATCCTCTGCTGCGGCGCCATCGGGTCGCCCATGGTGTTGCAGCGCTCAGGCATCGGGCCGCGTCCGCTGCTGGAAAAGCTCGGTATCGGCGTTCGGCTTGAGCTGCCCGGCGTTGGTGCGAATCTGCAGGATCACCTGCAGTTGCGCCTGATCTACAAGGTCAGCAACGGCCAGACGCTGAACCAGATGGCCGGCAGTCTGTGGGGCAAGATGAACATGGGCCTGCGCTACGCCTTCAATCGCAGCGGTCCGTTGGCGATGGCGCCGAGTCAGTTGGGCGCGTTTGCACGCTCGGGGCCGGAGCAGGCAAGCGCCAATCTTGAATACCACGTGCAGCCCTTGTCCCTTGAGCGCTTCGGCGAGCCGCTTCACGGCTTCCCCGCATTCACTGCGTCCGTGTGCGATTTGCGCCCGCAGAGCCGTGGCACGGTGGAAATCCGTTCGGCGCTGGCCGATGCCGCGCCCATCATTCGCCCGAACTACCTGAGTCACGAGGCGGACCTCAAAGTGGCCGCAGATGCGATTCGCCTGACCCGTCGCATCGCCGCGGCACCCGCCCTCGGTCCCTTCAAACCGGTCGAGTACCTGCCCGGCGCAAGCCTGCAAACCGAGGAAGAATTACGCGAGGCGGCCAGCGTTGTCGGCACGACGATCTTTCACCCGGTCGGCACCTGCAAGATGGGGCAGGGCCGCGACGCCGTGGTAGACGAACGTCTGCGCGTGCACGGCATCACCGGCCTGCGCGTGGTGGATGCGTCGATCATGCCGAACATCACCTCCGGCAACACCTGCTCGCCGACCGTAATGATCGCCGAGAAGGCGGCGGAGATGATTATTGAGGATGCAGCGGCGCAGGCCCGCTCGGCGTAAAGCTTGATCGGCTACTGAAGACCTGGCTGATTTCCTGCGGCTTGCACCGCAGGATCCTATCTAATAAGCAACACACCCACCCCACCATTCGTTCTCATCTTTTTCACAAAAAATTGATGGCCAGATGCCTAAAGTTCGCGGCATCGGCGGGGGTCCTTCCGCGTTTATATTCTCATTTCCAACCAAGCAGACTTTTATGCTCAACGTCAAAGCAGTTCGTCCCGAGCTTGTGACATTGCTTGCCAGTGCCTTTTTGTTGGTCGGGTTTAACCTGACCCTCTGGCAGCATCTATTTGCAATCACCGACTCGGACGGCAAGGGTGTGTTATTGCGTTGTGCGTTTGCGCTGATGGTGTTCTGCGCGTTCAATATCTTTTTCACGCTGTTAGCGTTCAAGCGTGTATTGAAATCTGTACTGATCTGTCTCTTTTTTATCAGCGCCGGTGTGGCTTATTTCATGAGCCAATACGGCGTGATGATTGACGCGGGCATGTTCAGAAACTTCGCTGAAACCAATGTCACCGAAGTGCGCGATCTTCTTTCATTGAAGTTGCTCGGTTACTTGTTTTTTCTGGGTGTTGTGCCGTCATTTATTCTTTTCAACACACCGATTGCTTATCGCCGCTGGCCCCGTGAGTTGCTCAGCAAAGCGCTGGTGTCTGTTGTGTGCGCGGTCGCCATTGGCGGTGTGGCGCTGTTGAATTACCAGGGGCTGTCGTCGCTGTTTCGCAATCATCACGAGTTGCGCCTGATGGTGGTGCCGAGCAACTACCTTGCGGCGTCCGTGGGTTACTTGAGCGAGCAGGTCAAGTCGGCGCAGCGGCCGTTCGTGAGTATCGGTCAAGACGCCAAGCTTGCCAGCGATTGGCAGCAGCACAAGCGCAAGTCACTGACCGTGCTGGTCGTGGGTGAAAGTGCGCGAGCCGAGAACTTCGGCATTCTGGGTTACAACCGCGATACCACGCCGCAGTTGAGCAAGGAGCAGGGCCTGCTCACGTTTACGGATGTGCATTCCTGCGGCACGGAGACGGCGGTGTCGGTGCCGTGCATGTTCTCCAACATGGGCCGCAAGGATTACAACGCAACCACCGCCCGCAATGAAGAAGGCATGCTTGATGTGTTGAAACGCGCCGGGCTGGATGTGATCTGGCGCGACAACCAGTCGGGTTGCAAAGGCACTTGCGACCGGGTGACGTTGCAGGATGTCAGCAATCTCAAGGACCCGGCGCTGTGCGCCAACAACGAGTGCCGCGATGAAATCCTGTTGCAGGGCCTGCAGCACTTCATCGACACACTGGACAAAGACACCGTGCTGGTCCTTCACCAGATGGGCAGTCATGGGCCTGAGTACTTCAAGCGTTATCCAAAAGGGTTCGAGAAGTTCACGCCGGTGTGCGAAAGCAATGCACTGAATAATTGCTCCCGGGAAAGTATCGTTAACGGTTACGACAACACATTGCTGTACACCGACCATGTACTCGCGACGTTGATCGACATCCTGCGCAACAATCAGGGCAACGTAGACACGGCCATGGTTTATCTTTCCGACCACGGCGAGTCGTTGGGTGAATACAACCTGTTCCTGCACGGCACGCCTTATATGCTGGCGCCCGATCAACAGAAACATGTCCCGATGGTTGCCTGGTTCTCCGAGAACTATCAGCAGTCATTTGCCGTGGATACCCATTGCCTGCAAAAAGAGCGAAACGCGCCGCTGAGTCAGGACAACTTGTTCCACTCGATGCTTGGCCTGTTACAAGTGCGGACAAGCGTCTACAACCCCGCGCTGGACATGTTCGCGGGCTGTCGGGGGATTTATACGGACGGGGTATTGGCCAATGAGTGAGCCCCTCGATAAAAACCTTCACGCCGGTGAGTTAGGGCGCCCACACGGACACACCCTCAGCCGACGTCTCAGTCTCTGGCGCGATGCGCAAATAGCGCGCAGAGCGTTGCGAGACGCGGGGGAGCCCGGGCTGGTGCTGGATTTGCCGTCGGGCTCGGGGCGTTTCTGGCCAGTGCTGGCCGAACACACCAATCGAGTGATCCTCGCAGCCGACCCTTCCACCGACATGCTGGCGCGTGCCGAGGCGCAGTCGTCGAGCGAAGTGCGCAAGCGCATCCGCACGTTCCAGAGCTCGGCGTTTTCCATCGGCCTGTCCGCCAATGCAGTGGACTGCATCTTTTGCATGCGGTTGTTCCATCACCTGGCCGACCGTGAAAAACGCGGCGCGATTCTCGACGAGTTTCATCGAGTCACCCGCGACACAGCCATCGTCGCGCTGTGGGTCGACGGCAACGTGAAATCGTGGCGTCGCAAACGTCAGCAAGGTCGACTGGACGTTGAAGCATCCGCGCCACGTAGTCGGTTTGTGGTGTGTCGCAGCGACATCGAATCCGAGTTCGCGCAGGCGGGCTTCAGGATCATCGGTCACCACGACTTTCTTCCCGGCTACGCCATGTGGCGTGTGTACGTGCTGCGCAAGGCGGGTCAGTGATCGGATGGACGGTCGTCGCCACGGCGGCTATTTGCGCGCTTCAAAGATGAAGTTGTCCGAGACTTGCAGGACGGATGCCCGGTAACCGCTTGTAGCGATATATACTGCGTGCCATTCTTCGAGGGAGAGCCGTGTGGCCATCGATATTCACTGGATTCGCGACGACCATAGCCTCGCCGAACATTGCGCACAGTGGCAGACACTGCCCTACGTCGCGCTCGACACCGAATTCATGCGGGTCGACACCTTCTATCCCATCGCCGCGCTGTTGCAGATCGGCGATGGATCACGCGCCTACCTGATCGACCCGTTGCTGATCAGCGACTGGAAGCCTCTGGCCGCGCTGCTGGAAAACCCTGACGTCATCAAAGTCGTTCACGCCTGCAGCGAGGACCTTGAGGTGCTGTTGCGCCTGACCGGTAGCCTGCCGGCGCCGCTGTTCGACACGCAACTGGCTGCGGCCTACCTGAACCTCGGGTTCTCGATGGGTTATTCGCGTCTGGTTCAGGAAGTGCTGAACATCGATCTGCCGAAGGGCGAGACGCGTTCCGACTGGCTGCAGCGGCCGCTTTCGGAAACCCAGATCAGCTACGCCGCCGAAGACGCCGTTCACCTGGCCGAGGTGTACAACCTGCTGCGTCCGCGTCTGTCCGATGAAAAGTACGCATGGGTGCTGGAGGACGGTGCCGAACTGGTCGCCAACCTGCGCCGCGAAACCGATCCCTATGACGCTTACCGCGACGCCAAGCTGGCGTGGAAGCTGTCCCGGGCGCAACTCGCCGTGCTGCGTGAGCTCTGCGCCTGGCGCGAGCAACAGGCGCGCCTGCGTAATCAGCCACGCAATCGCATCCTGCGCGAACATTCGCTGTGGCCGCTGGCAAAATCCCAGCCCGACAACCTCGCCGCGCTGGCGAAAATCGACGACATGCACCCCAAAACCGTGCGTCAGGACGGTGAGTTTCTGCTCGACCTGATCAAGAAAGCCGGCAGCGTGTCGCCGGATCTGTGGCCGCCCGCGCTGCCGGAGCCGCTGCCGATCGAGGCCTCCAATGTGCTCAAGAGTTTGCGCGCCATTGGCCAGCAGCAAGCCGAGCGCCTCGACATGGCGCCGGAATTGATGCTGCGCAAGAAGACCCTCGAAGCCCTGCTCAAGACCGGTTACCCAGACGGTCCCTATAAACTGCCCGATTCGCTGCGTGGCTGGCGCCGCGAATTGATGGGCCAGATGCTGCTCGACAGCCTGGCCGACGCCGGAGAACAGCCTTGAAACGTATTTGCTCCATCTACCGCAGCCCGCGCAGGAACGAAATGTACCTGTATGTCCTCAAGAGCGACGCCCTGGAGCGTGTGCCCGAGGAATTGCTGACCGCGTTCGGCAAGCCGCAGCACGCCTTCAATCTGGTGCTGTCGCCGGAGCGCGCCCTGGCCCGTGAAGACATTCACGCCGTGCTCGCCAATCTGGACAAGCAGGGTTACCACCTGCAGATGCCACCGGCCGAAGACGACTACATCGAGCACTTGCCTGAAGAGCTGCTGCGCCGCAACGATCCGATGTGATCGATTTCTGACCCTGCAATCCACCGCAGGGGTACACCGGACCGTTGCATGCGTCAGACCTGACCGGCTCA
Organism: Pseudomonas sp. GL_135; assembly: GCF_057834665.1. NCBI lineage: Bacteria > Pseudomonadati > Pseudomonadota > Gammaproteobacteria > Pseudomonadales > Pseudomonadaceae > Pseudomonas > Pseudomonas sp. GL_135. Next base: position 4,249,202 of record NZ_CM174408.1, on the reverse strand, counting down.
ACCGAGCACGGCCCGGGACGCTGCACGGTCGCATGCCCCGTTTATTCGAGTTTTGAATCCATGCGCGTTCTGATCGCCGAACACGATTATCCCGTTTACACCGAACTGCTTCGCCAGATGGCCCCCGAGATCGAAGTGTTGAGCAGCGGTAACTCCGCCGAGTTGTCGAAAATGGCTGCCGAGGCACCGGTCTGGCTCGGCCAGCCTGACCTGCTGGCCAATCTGCTGCGCCAGGGGCACAAACCGAAATGGCTGCAATCGACCTGGGCCGGCATCACGCCGCTGCTGGCTGACGGCCTGTACCGCGACTATCAACTGACCCGCGCCGTTGGCATCTTCGGTCAGGTGATGGCCGAGTTCGTGCTGACTTACATGCTGGTGCACGAGCGTGAAGTGCTGGCGCGGCTGGTCAGTCAGGTCGAGCGCAAGTGGGATAATCGCATGGGCCGCAGCCTCGCGGGGCGCAAGGCGCTGATCGTCGGGACGGGGGACATTGGCCGGCACGTCGCGCAGTTCCTCGTGCCGTTTGGCGTCGAGGTCTACGGCATTGCGTCGAGCGCGCGGACTGAAGCGCCGTTCGTTAAAGTGGCTGCGCTGGAGGACCTGCCGCGTCTGGTGGCCGAGGTTGATTTCGTCATCAACCTGCTGCCCAACACGCCGCAGACCCAGGATCTCTACAACGCCAAACTGTTTGCCTGCTTCAAGCCTTCGGCGTTGTTCATCAACGTTGGTCGGGGCACGGCGGTGGTGGATGCGGATCTGGTAGAGGCGTTGAAAGAAGGGCATCTGGCCGGGGCGGTCATCGACGTCTGCCGTCAGGAACCGCTCCCCCAGCGTCACCCGTTCTGGACGGCATGGGGCCTGTTGCTCACCGGTCACAGCTCGGCGCCGACTTCGCCGCCGGCGATGACCCAGCTGTTCGTGGACAACCTCAAGGCCTATGCGTCCGGCGAGGCGTTGCGCGGCGAAGTGGACTTCGCCAAGGGATATTGAATCCTGTCCTTGGGGGACCGGCTTCAGCCGAGAAGAGGCCAGTGTGTACGCCATCCATTTTGTGGAGTGGCCCCCGACGCCTTCGCGGCTAAAGCCGGTCCCACTAAGACCCAGCGTCCAGCCCTTACAAACTGAAATCCCCCTCGGCCGCCAATTCAGCCAGCGGCCGACGCGGGCTCGGCGTTTCACGAGCCTGAAGGTATTCGGCCAGCGTCGATTTATCCCCCAGCTTGCCGATCGCCACGGCCGCATGCACCGCGTATTCCTCTGGAATCTTCAGCGTCTGGCGCGTCAGTTCCTGGTCAAAACCCGCCATGCCATGGGTGTGCCAACCGCCGAGACTTGCTTGCAGCGCCAGGTATCCCCACGCCGAACCGGTGTCGAAGGTGTGCCACAGCGCCGACGTTTCTTCCGTCGCGCCGGGGGCGGTGAAGGTGGTTTTGGAAATAATGATCACCAGCGCCGAGGCATGCTGTGCCCAGCCCCGATTGAATTCATTCAGCAGGCCGAGGAAACGCTCCCAGTTGGGCGTGTCACGGCGCGCGTAGAGAAAACGCCAGGGCTGTGAGTTGTAAGCCGAAGGCGCCCAGCGCGCGGCTTCAAAAAAGCTCAGCAGGGTTTCCTGCGGGATGCTCTCGCCGCTGAACGCGCGCGGCGACCAGCGTTCGATGAATTGCGGGTCGATGGCGTATTCGGCAACACGTGGATTGGCGCTCATGGATTCGATCCTGAAAGAGAGGTAAACCGCTCGCCTGCAGCAGGCGGCGTGATCATTCAGATGGGCCGTTGACGGCAGGCATCGTCGCAAAGGGGGGGGCGCAGCGCGGGCAATGGCAGACCTGCCCGCGAGGGCCTAAAGCTACTGCGCCGCTTCGCTGCTGACAAGCCTGCGCATTTCGCGGTTATAGCCGCTTCCATCTGCCGCGCCCGTCGACCGACAGTCGCCCGTGCTTGGCCCAACTGACGTGTACCTCTAGACTGGCGGCCTTTCATTGCCCACAGCTGTTTGCGCGAGAACCATGGCCGCCATCGTTGAACCCTTCTGGATACGCAAAACCCTGGATCAACTCGATGCCGTCGAGTGGGAATCGCTGTGTGACGGCTGCGGTTTGTGCTGCCTGCAAAAGCTTGAGGACGAGGACGACGGCAGCGTTTATTACACGCGCATCGCCTGCAAGCTGCTGGACCTGAAGACCTGCGCCTGCACTGACTACCCGAATCGCCGCGCCCAGGTCCCGGACTGCATTCAGCTGACGCCCGGTAAGGCTGACGAATTCAAATGGTTGCCGCCCACTTGCGGCTATCGGCTGGTCAGCGAGGGCAAAGACCTGCCGCTCTGGCACCACTTGGTGTGCGGGGACCGGGAACAGGTGCACAAGCAGCGTATTTCCCAGTCCGGACGCATGCTCTGCGAAGGCAGCGTGCCCGAGGACGACTGGGAGGATTACCTGATTTTTCGTGCAGGCTAATGCAAAAAGCTCGTGAGGCTGTGGGTTCAGCCGTCACGAGCTTGCTTGCGATGCAGCGTCGATCAGACGCCTTTCGGACCTTTCAACGCGTCGACGCCGGTGTCGACAGCATCTTCTACAGCCACTTCAGCCTTGGTCTTCAGCTTGCTCAGCTCTGCGCCGGCTTCTTCGATGCGCGAACGGGCCACGTCCATCTCGCTGCGGCTCTTGTCGATCAGCGCCTTGGCCGAGCAGTGGCCGGTGATGCCACGGGCCAGAACGGCGCCGCCGATTGCCAGTTGCACCAGACCAAAGATCCCGCCGCGGCGCAGGCCTTTGCCCATCATCAGTACACCACCTGCCAGCGAGCCAATGCGCTCCCAGCCCTGTACGTTCTGCTCCGGGTAATCGTGCAAAGGTCGTTCGATGCGTTCAATGATCGGGGTGTCGCTCATGATGCGTTCTCCGTGAAAGGTTGGGGTCCTTAAAGCTGACTGTCGGGAGCGCAAACTGTTCAATGCGTTTTGTCAGCGCGCGGACGTCAGGTGCGATCGGTTTCCCGTCCGAACTGCGGGCCAGAGCGGGTATTGATGCCTTTGGCCATGCGGTCGTAAAGCACGACGTTGACCGTCGCCGCAAGGTTCATGCACCCCGTGGTGGGGATATACACCACGTCTTCGCACCAATCGCGGATCTCTTTATCCAGCGAACCGTCTTCCGGCCCGAAGATATAGATCGCCCGGTCCGGGTGGGTGTACTCGGGCAGCGCACGTGCGCCGTCGACCAATTCCACGGCCACCGGCACGCAGCCCAGCGGGATGATCTTGCGCAGGTCATCAATGCCGATCAGCGGAATGTCCTGGTGGATCTTCTTGGTGTCGGTAACGAAATCACGCGCACGCTCGTAGCGCTTGCCGGTGTAGAACACCGACGCCACGCCATAGCAGCCCGCTGCGCGCATCACCGAACCGACGTTTTCCGGGGATTTGGGATTGAACAAGCCGATGCAGGCATAGCGTTTGTTGGCCACGGGGGAGGGTGCTCATCAGAGAAAGCGCGGGAGTATAGGGGAAAGAGGGAGCTTTAAGCTTTAAGCGGCAAGCCACAAGCCACAAGCTGCAAGAGGCGGTGACCGGTGGCCCGACAAACGCCGCTGTGCTTTTACTTGCCGCTTGCAGCTCAAAACTTGCAGCTCGTCTACTAGTCCTTCTTCATCAACCCGGCCAGCGCGGCGAACGGGTTGTGGGTCGCCTTGGCGGTTTTCGGGCTGCTGGTCGAGCTTTCCGAGAAGTATTGCTGATCGGTGTAACGCGAGTGTTCGTTGTCGTGGCAGTACAGGCACAGCAGTTCCCAGTTGGAGCCGTCCTGGGGATTGTTGTCGTGGTTGTGGTCGCGGTGGTGCACGGTCAACTCGCTGAGGCGTTTGCCGGCAAATTCCCGGGCGCAGCGGCCGCAGACGTGCGGGTACATGCGCAGGGCTTTGTCGCGGTAACCCATTTCGCGGTCACGCTGGTTGTCGGCGAGGATGCGGTCCAGTTTGGAAGTGTTGGTTGGCGTGTTGGCCGAACTCATGGCGTCACCTGTTTCGTGTTCTGTTGGCGATGGAGAGCAATGAAGGCAAGTCTAGCGCTTTGCCCGTCGATCAGCCCTTCAGTTTTTCGGCGATCCAGATGGTATGCCGTGTGCCCTTGTTGCCATGGGCGTAGACCTTGACCTCTTCAGCCTTGAAACCGGCCTTGCGCAGCTTGTCGCTGAAGGCCGCATCGGCGCTGGCGGACCACACGGCCAGCACGCCTTTGGGGCGCAGCGCACTGGCGCAGGCCGCGAGACCGCCAGCCGAATACAGCCAGCTGTTGGATTTTTGCGTCAGGCCTTCAGGACCGTTGTCGACGTCGAGCATGATCGCGTCAAAGCCCTGGGGTTCGGCCTTGAGTACCTGAGCGACGTCTTGCACCACTACTTTGGCGCGCGGGTCCTGCAACGGATTGCCCGATTTCTCACCCAGCGCGCCGCGGTTCCACTCGACGACACCGGGCACCAGCTCGGCGACCACCACTTCGCCGTTCTTGCCCAAGTGCTTGAGTGCTGACGCCAGGGTAAAGCCCATGCCCAGCCCGCCGATCAGCACCCGAGGGTTGAGGCGCGCCGCGACCTTCTTGCAGGGGATTTCCGCCAGGGCGTCTTCGGAACCATGCATGCGCGTGTTCATCAACTGGCCGCCGTCGCCACCCTGGATCTTGATGACAAAATCCTCGCCGTACTCGAACAGGCACAAGGCGCCGCCGTTATCGGGGATTGGAGTGGTGTCGAGCAGAACAAAACGTTTCATGGATAACTCGTCAAAAGGGTTGGGCCGCATACAGCGCAATTTGTCAGAGCGCGATGGGTTGCGCAGGAGTAGCCTGAGCGATAAGCGAAAGATTGGCAGGGGAGGCCAACGATGAAGTGCTCCATTCTACTGACGATTGTCATCACTGTGCTCGGCGTGTCGCAAGCGTCTGCCGAGAGCCTGCAACCTGTTCTGAATACGCCCGAGCCCATCGCGGCGTCGGCCGGTTCGCCTGGCACCGCAACGCCAACGCCGTACCCGCAAGTGGCACCGCCGGGCATTCCCCACGCAGGTGGACAGGGCAACCCGCCGCTGCTGCCGAAGATCCCCCAGCCAGGCCCGCCGAAGGAAGATGAGCCATTGCCGGGCTTGTAGCCGTCGGCCAAGCCGACTCCCTGAAGGCCGTTCTGTTTAGTCCTGCTGCGCCACGACCTGGCCGTCCATCATGCGCAGCCGCTTGGACATCGCCACCGCGATCGCGCGGATGATTTTCGCTGCCACTTTCGGCGCGTCGTTGAGCATCTTGTCCAGCGAATCCTTGCCCAGGTTCAGCAAATAGCACGATGAAGCAGCGATGCACGTGGCCGAGCGACGTTCGCCATCCAGCACCGCCATTTCGCCGAACGCTCTGCCGCTGCGCAGGATGGCGGTCTCCACCGGATGGCCGTCACCGTTAAGCTTCTGCACCGACACCGTGCCCGAATGCAGGATGCACATGAACGTGCCCGCGTCGCCTTCGTTGAAGATCGCGTCGCCCTTTTCAATGCTGCTGATGCTGAAGTACCCCGCAGCGGCGGCAAATTCAGCCGGCGTCAGGGCGAGGAATAGACCGCAGTCCATCAGCTTGTCGCGGATTTCCTTATTGAGTGACGAAGAATTGAGCAATGTAGACATGGCGATTTCTTGTTGAGTGTTCTAGAGGGTTGCGTTAAGCACGGGCTGCCGTGAAAGCAGCCCGGACTTTACAGGGTCCGGGCTTGTCATGTGACACACCGCCCGCGCAGATGTCGTCAGGCCATTTTCAGCACTTTCAGAATAAACCCGTATTCGAGGGCTACGTCACGCAATCCCTGATAACGCCCGCTCATGCCGCCGTGGCCTGCGCCCAGTTCGGTCTTGAGCAACAGCAGATTATCGTCGGTTTTGCGATCACGCAGTTTCGCCACCCACTTGGCCGCTTCCCAATACTGCACGCGGCTGTCGTTATAGCCCGCGATCACCAGCATGGCCGGATAATCCTGAGCCGCGATGTTTTCATAAGGCGCGTAGGCCTTGATCCGCGCGTGGACGTCCGGCTCCTGCGGGTTGCCCCATTCGTCGTACTCGGTGACGGTCAACGGCAGATCGGGGTCGAGCATGGTGTTCAGTACATCGACGAACGGCACCTCAGCGATGGCCGCCTTGAACAGCTGCGGACGCTGGTTCACCACCGCGCCAATCAACAGGCCGCCGGCGCTGCCGCCGCTGATCACCAGTTGTTCGGCCGTGGTGATGTTTTCCGCGATCAAGTGTTCGGCACAGGCGATGAAGTCGCTGAAGGTGTTCTGCTTGTGCTCCTGCTTGCCGTTGCGGTACCAGGCCTCGCCCAGCTCACCGCCGCCGCGCACGTGAGCGATGGCGAAAGCGATGCCGCGATCAAGCAGGCTCAGCCGTGCATGGGAAAACCATGGGTCCAGGCTTTCGCCGTACGCCCCATAGCCGTACAGATACAGCGGAACGGTCTGACCGGCCAACTCGCGCTTGACCACCAGGCTGATGGGCACTTGCGTACCGTCGGCGGCCGTCGCCCACAACCGCTGGCTGACGTAGGCATCGGCGTCGAACACACCCAGGACCGGCTTTTCCTTGAGTACGACCTGTTCCCCGGTGGCCAGCGACAATTGCCAGACCTGCGGCGGACGGTTCAGCGATTGATAGCGCAGGCGAATCTTGTCGCTCTCGAATTCAAGGGTGTCCTGCACATACAGGTTGTAGGCCGCATCCGGCAGTTGCACGCGATACGCCGGCAGAGCCTGGGGATGCACTTCGACGATCGGCAGGCCGCCTTCGCGCAGGCTCAAGGTCAGGCCTTTGGCGTTGAGGCTGAAGCCGTCGAGCATCACCGTCTCGCTGTGGGCAATCAGGTTCTGCCAGTCGCTCCGTTCCGGGACGCCATCGGGTTTTTCAGGCGCGTGGTACAGCGCAAAGTTGATGCCGTCCTGATTGCTGCGAATCACCCAGCTCCACTTGCCGTCGATCAGCCCGTGGTCCACCGAATACTCATGGCCCTCGCTGCGCGGCGCCATGCACACGAACGCCTGTTCTGGTGTGCTGGCGTCCAGCACCCAGGCCTCACTGGTGGTTTTGCTGTCCAGCCCTACGATCAATTGCCGCTCCGAGCTGCTGCGGTAGCAATGGAGGAAGAAGCGCCCGTCGGGCTCGCTGAACACCAGCTCGGCGGAGGCTTCGTCCAGTTTATGGCGGTACAGCTTGTGCGGACGATGGGTATCGTCCAGCTCGCCGAAGAACAGCGTCTGGCTATCGTTGGCCCAGGTCATGCTGCCGTCGCAGTCTTCGAACGGCAGGCTGCTGACCGCGCCGCTGCTCAGCTCTTTGACGTAGAGCTGATAAACCTCCTCGCCGCTGGTGTCGAGGCTGTAGGCCAGACGCCGATGGTCGGGGCTGATGCTGAACGCACCGAGGGAGAAGAAGCCACCGCCGGCCAGTTCGTTCGGGTCGAGCAGCAACTCTTCAGCGCTTTCGTCGATGGTTTGGGAGTCATCGGCCGGGCGCGGGCAGCGATAGTGACGGGCGTATTCGTCGCCTTCGGTGGTGCGGGTGTAATAAAGATACGGGCCCCAGGGGGAGGGCAGTGACAGGTCAGTTTCGAGAATGCGTCCCTTGATCTCCTGAAACAGGGCTTCGCGCAACGGCTGCAGGTCGGCGAGTTGCTGCTCCTGCCAGGCGTTTTCGGCCTTGAGGTAATCGAGCACTTCATCGGTGTCGCGGTTTTGCAGCCAGACGTACGGGTCGGCGCCGTCAGCCTTGCGGGCGACGGGGGCGCTGGAAGTGTGTGGGGTGGAAGGCATGCTGGGCTCTCTCACGTGGGCTCATTTAAAAGGGATCGGTCGTGCTGCCCGGTGCCGGACATACCGCAGACCGATAACTGAAGCCGGGGAAGCCGGGCTGGTGAAAAGCCGTTATCATAAGCGCCTCTTTACCTGCCTTACCACGGACGTCATGACCGACAACGACTATCTGATTGCCTGGGGCCTTTACGCGTTCGCCGCGTTGGGCTGTCTGTTGGTGTGGTTCAAGCTGACCGGCTGGATGTGGCGCTACCTGCGCGAACCCTTGCGCGTGATCGGCGCCGTGCTGTTGTTCTGCCCGACGATCGTTGATCCCGCCAAAGACCAATACGCCCCTGCGCTGGCGATCAGCGTGCTGGACCTGGCGCTCAAGGTCGGCAACAACGTCTGGCGCGCCGTGCTCGACCTCGCCACCTATGGCGCCATCGCCCTGGGGCTCTACGTCATCTTCGCTTTGATCCGCTTGCCGTTCCTGCGCAAGAAAAAAGCCCGTCTGGCCCACGCCGAAGCCGCCGCTGCACAAGCTGCCGCCGAGCAGAAGGCACACGACGAGCCTTATGCAGACCCAGCCGCAGGGCGCTTCGCCAGCCAGTCTCCTGCTTCAACGCCAGCGCCTGCACCCAGCGGCCGCTATCGCGTCGAACCCAAACTGTGATGGTGACCGGCATTCTCCCAGATGCGTGCTTCACCGCACCGAGACCTGAGCATGTGTGAACTCCTGGGCATGAGTGCCAACGTACCGACAGACATCGTGTTCAGCTTCACCGGGCTGATGCAGCGCGGTGGTCGCACCGGTCCGCACCGCGACGGTTGGGGCATCGGTTTCTACGAAGGCCGGGGCCTGCGCCTGTTTCAGGACCCTGCCGCGAGCAGCGAGTCGGAAGTCGCGCAACTGGTGCAGCGTTACCCGATCAAGAGCGAGGTGGTCATCGGCCACATTCGTCAAGCCAACGTCGGCAAGGTCTGCCTGTCCAACACCCATCCCTTCGTCCGCGAACTGTGGGGGCGCAACTGGTGTTTCGCCCACAACGGTCAGCTCGCAGATTTCCACCCCGGCGCGACTTTCTATCGGCCGGTGGGCGATACCGACAGCGAAGCGGCGTTCTGCGACCTGCTCAACCGGGTGCGCGAAGCATTTCCCGAGCCGGTCGAGATCGAGCAGTTGCTGCCGACACTGGTCGAGGCCTGCAGCGAATACCGCAGCAAAGGCGTGTTCAATGCACTGCTCAGTGATGGCGACTGGCTGTTTTGCTACTGTTCGACCAAGCTGGTGCACATCACCCGCCGCGCCCCGTTCGGGCCGGCGCGCCTCAAAGACGTCGACGTCATCGTCGATTTCCAGGCGGAGACCACGCCCAACGATGTGGTGACGGTGATCGCCACCGAGCCACTGACCGAAAACGAGACCTGGAACCGCTACGAGCCAGGTCACTGGAGTCTTTGGCGCCGCGGCGAATGCGTCGTCGAAGGTTCGGCCTGAAAGAGAGGGATCTATGCTGCGCAGCTATATACGACTGGTGTTGTTCACGGCAGGCCTGTTGATAGGCGTGCAGATTCCGGGGTTTATCAGCGACTACACCAAGCGCGTCGAAGCGCACATGCTGGAAGCCCAGCAAAGCCTGCGCGGCTATAACGAGACTGCCCTGCGGTTCTTCAATGGCGACGTGCAAGCGCTGATCCAGCATTACCGCACCAGCGATGACCCGGTGTTCCGCACCGACGCCGACAACATCAATAATCTGCTCACCCGCAACCAGACCCTCGACCGCGAATGGCTCGCGTTGCAAGGCCCGTGGTACGCCCGCGCCTGGCATGTGCTGACTGACGCTGACACCGCGATCCGCACCGAGACCTGGAATGGCTATACCTGGCAGGTGCTGTTGTCGCCGGAAGTCATCGGCTGGGGCCTGCTGTGCGCGCTGCTGTTTTCGCTGGTCATCGAAAGCATTGTGGTGTTCATCGACTGGATATTCGTCGGTCGGCACCACGTGCGGCCGGTGGGGCGCGACTGGCGCTGAGGCGGATTGTCCGGCTTGGCTTGCGTTGATGGTGATGCTGCCGACGCCTTCCCGGCTAAAGCCGGTCCCACTAAAGACCGCGCGTGCCCATTGGGACTTCCTGACACGCCGCGCACCCAGTGGGACCGGCTTCAGCCGGGAAGGGGCCGTCCCGGTCAGCAAAGATCCCTCGCACCGTTCACTTTTTCTTATCCTCCCCCCGCGCTTTTATTCGTTGGACGCTTTGGCCATTCGCGCCGAAGAATGCTCCCATCCGCACAGCCCTGTGTCCCGCGCTGCCAACCCGATGACCCCGCGCGTACACTCGAGCTTCTTCCCGTTTCGTTCGCACAGGAGTCACGCCTTTGAGCCGCCTGTTATTGAATTGTGATATCGGCGAAAGCTACGGCGCCTGGACCATGGGTCTGGACGCCGAGGTCATGCCCTACATCGATTGCGCCAACATCGCCTGCGGCTTTCACGCCGGGGACCCGAGCGTCATGCGCAAGACCGTCGCGCTGGCCCTGGCCAACAACGTCACCATTGGCGCGCACCCTGCTTATCAGGATCTGGTGGGTTTCGGGCGTCGCTCGATGGCCTGTTCCCCGCAAGAGATTCAAGACTTGCTGCATTACCAGATCGGCGCGCTCGACGGCGTTTGCCGAGCCCAAGGCAGCTACGTCAGCTACGTCAAGCCCCACGGCGCGATGTACAACGACATGATGGCCAACCCGACCCAACTGCGCGCGGTTATCGAAGCCATCGCCCGTTACAACCCTGAACTGCCGCTGATGCTGCTGGCCATGCGCGACAACTCGGCAGCGCAGGCCATCGCCGATGAATTCGGCGTCACGCTGTGGTTCGAAGCCTTCGCCGATCGCGCCTACGACAGCGTGGGGCGGCTGGTCTCGCGCAACCTGCCCGGCGCGGTGCATCACGATGCAGAAGTCATCATCGCCCAGGCCATGACCTTGTCCCGAGGCGAAGCACTGATTGCCAGCGATGCCAGCGAGCTGCGGCTCCAGGCCCACACCTTGTGCGTGCATGGCGACAACGCCAGCTCCATCGACGCGGTCCAGCGCATTCGTCAGGCCTTGAACGCCGCTGACGCCGGACCGTCTGCCCTGTGAACCTGCGCATCGAAGTCGTCGCCATCGACTGCCTGATGGTCCGTCTGTTCGACGCCATCGACGAAGCCAACATGCCGTGGATGCTCGCCGCGACGATGCGTCTGCGCGAGGGCTTTGATGCGCAGTTGATTGATTTGGTGCCGTCCTACACCACGCTGATGGTGCATTACGATCTGTTGGCGCTGAGTCCGACACAGGCGCGGGCAATCATTACTGATGCGCTGACTGACCTTTCACCCGACGCCACCCAAAGCTGTCGGCAGCATGTGTTGCCGGTCTGGTACGACTTAAGCGTCGGGCCCGAGTTAAGCCTGTTGTCCAGGCGCAGCGGGTTGTCAGTCGACGAGGTGATTCGCCGCCATAGCCAGCGCGAGTATCAGGTTTTCGCCCTTGGCTTCGCACCGGGGTTTGCGTTCATGGGGCTGGTGGAAGAAGTCCTCGCCGCGCCGCGAATCAAGACACCCCGCAAGCGTGTCGCGGCGGGAAGTGTCGGCATCGCCGAACGGCAAACCGCGGCCTACCCGCTGGAGTCGCCCGGCGGCTGGAACATCCTCGGGCGCACCCCGGCCAAACTCTTTGATCGCGAAATCGACGGCTACAGCCTGATGCAGCCCGGCGATACCGTACGCTTTGCCGCCGTTGATCACGCCGAGTTCATGCGTCTGGGCGGCGACGACACGCCGCTGGAGGGCCTGGCATGAGCGCGTTGACGGTCAAAAGCAGCACGCCGCTGTGCCTGTTGCAGGACGTTGGACGGTTTGGCGTAAGACACCTCGGCGTGACCCAGGGCGGGGCGCTGGATTGGGTGTCGATGTCGTGGGCCAACAAGCTGTTGAATAACGCTCTGGACGCCGCTGTTATCGAAGTGACCCTGGGCGGTCTGACGCTGCTGGCTGAATCCGACTGCTGCCTGGCGCTGGCCGGTGCGGATCTGGGCGCCGTGCTCGACAATCGACCGATTGCGCCGTGGCGCAGCTTCTTCGTGCGCAAAGGCCAGCAGCTATCTTTTACCCGGCCCATCACCGGTGCTCGCGCGTACCTCGCGGTCCCCGGCGGATTCGCGGCGCTCGAGGTGCTCGGCAGTTGCGCCACCGTCGCACGAGAAGGGCTGGGCGGGCTCGAAGGAAGCGGCAAGGCGCTGGCTGAAGGTGATCAACTGGCTTATTCAGGGGCGTCATTTGAGCTGCACGCGCTGCCCGATCATCTTATTCCCGACTTTTCCGATCAGCGCCCGCTGGACGTGGTGCTGGGTGCACAGATCGGCCAGTTCAGCGGCTTGAGCTTATTCGATGCGTTCAACAGCGACTGGACCCTCGACAGCCGCGCCGACCGCATGGGCATGCGCCTGCTGGGGCCGGAGCTGGTTTACCAGGGCAAACCGATGATCTCCGAAGGCATCCCGCTCGGCGCGATTCAGGTCCCGCCGGATGGCCAGCCGATCATCCTGCTCAACGACCGCCAGACCATCGGCGGCTACCCAAGACTCGGCGCCCTGACGCCGATGTCACTGGCCCGGCTGGCGCAAAAGCTGCCGGGGAGTGTGGTGCGGATGAAAGCGGTCGTGCAGGACGTTGCACATCGGGAGCAGGTGGATTTTCTGAATGTTGTCCACCGTCCTCTCTAATGTGTGGCCGGTCGTCTGGATGCCTCGCAATCGTCCCGCGAGCACCGTCCTTGTGGGGTAACCGGGGCGGCGCTCCACCTTGCTCACGAAAGCGGCATTTCAGTCGCTAAAGATTCAGTGAATGTACTGACCTCTTCGCGAGCAAGCTCGCTCCCACGATGGAGCTGCGTTTGCCGGAATATCGGCGTCATGCACTGAACCTGTGGGAGTCAGCTTGCTGGCGAATGCGCTGGGTCAGGCGAAGTTGATGGCTCAGGCGGTCCCCACTCGCAAGCAAGCTCGCTCCCACGATGGAGCTGCGTTTGCCGGAATATCGGCGTCATGCACTGAACCTGTGGGAGTCAGCTTGCTGGCGAATGCGTTGGGTCAGGCGAAGTTGATGGCTCAGGCGGTCCCCACTCGCAAGCAAGCTCGCTCCCACGATGGAGCTGCGTTTGCCGGAATATCGGCGTCATGCACTGAACCTGTGGGAGTCAGCTTGCTGGCGAATGCGCTGGGTCAGGCGAAGTTGATGGCTCAGGCGGTCCCCACTCGCAAGCAAGCTCGCTCGCACGTTGGAGCTGCGTTTGCCGGAATATCGGCGTCATGCACTGAACCTGTGGGAGTCAGCTTGCTGGCGAATGCGCTGGGTCAGGCGAAGTTGATGGCTCAGGCGGTCCCCACTCGCAAGCAAGCTCGTACACAGGGGAAAATTAGCGAAGTCGTTATGACCTTGGTACTAAAACCTCACTTCGCCAAATACCGCATCCCTTCCTCCAGCCCGCGCAATGTCAGGGGGTACATCTGGTCTTCGATCAAGTCCCGCACAATGTTGGTGGAGGTGGTGTAGGCCCAGGCGTCTTTGGGGTACGGGTTGATCCAGATGATTTTCTTGAACTTGGCCATGAACCGCTGCATCCAGACGTAGCCCGCTTCTTCGTTCCAGTGCTCGACGCTGCCGCCCGGTTGGGTGATTTCGTAGGGCGCCATGGCGGCGTCGCCGATGAAGATCACTTTGTAGTCAGCGCCGTATTTATGCAGCAGGTCCTGGGTGGCGGTGCGCTCGGAGGTGCGGCGCTGGTTGTTCTTCCACACCGATTCGTAGACGAAGTTATGGAAGTAGAAATACTCCATGTGCTTGAACTCGGTCTTGCAGGCTGAAAAGAGTTCTTCGCAGATCTTCACGTGCGCGTCCATCGAGCCGCCGATGTCGAACAACAGCAACAGTTTGATCGTGTTGCGGCGTTCCGGGCGCATCTGGATGTTCAGCAGGCCGGCGTCACGGGCGGTGTGATCGATGGTGCCGTCGATGTCCAGCTCGTCCGCCGCACCCTGGCGCGCGAACTTGCGCAGGCGCCGCAGGGCGACTTTGATGTTGCGCGTGCCCAGTTCAACCCCGTCGTCGAGGTTCTTGTACTCGCGTTGATCCCAAACCTTCGCTGCCTTGCCCTGACGCTGGCCGGCGTCGCCCACCCGAATCCCTTCTGGGTTGTAACCGCCTGAGCCAAACGGGCTGGTGCCGCCGGTGCCGATCCATTTGTTGCCGCCGGCGTGGCGCTCCTTTTGCTCTTCCAGACGCTTCTTGAATTCTTCGATCAGCTTGTCCAGGCCACCCAGGGACTGGATCTGCGCGCGCTCTTCAGCGGTCAGCGAGCGCTCGAACTCCTTGCGCAGCCAGTCCTCGGGGATCAACGCCTGCAGATGATCATCGAGCTTTTCCAGGCCATTGAAGTAAGCGCCGAACGCCCGGTCAAACTTGTCGAAATGGCGCTCGTCCTTCACCAGAATCGTGCGCGACAGGTAATAGAACTCGTCCATGTCAGCGAATGTCACACGCTGCTTCAGCGCGTTGATGAGGTCGAGCAGTTCACGCAACGAAACCGGCACTTTGGCCGCACGCATTTCGTTGAACAGGTTAAGCAACATAGTCGGCGTCCCGCGCTTGATCTAAATAAGCTTGACCAAAAAGGCTCAGCGATTGCCGCGACGGCTCATGAACGCCAAGCGCTCAAGCAGGTGCACGTCCTGCTCGTTTTTGACCAGCGCACCGGCCAGCGGCGGGATGGCTTTGGTGGGGTCGCGCTCGCGCAGTACCGCTTCGCCGATGTTGTCGGCCATCAGCAGTTTGAGCCAGTCCACCAGCTCGGAGGTCGAGGGTTTTTTCTTCAGGCCCGGGACTTTGCGCACGTCGAAGAACACGTCCAGCGCCTCGCTGACCAGGTCCTTTTTGATGTCCGGGTAATGCACGTCGACGATCTTCTGCAGGGTGCTGCGATCGGGAAACGCGATGTAGTGAAAGAAGCAGCGGCGCAGGAAGGCGTCCGGCAGCTCTTTTTCGTTGTTGGACGTAATGATGATGATCGGGCGCTTTTTGGCCTTGATCGTTTCGTCGATCTCGTAAACGTAGAACTCCATTTTGTCGAGTTCTTGCAGCAAGTCGTTGGGGAACTCGATGTCTGCCTTGTCGATCTCGTCGATCAACAGGATCACCCGCTCTTCGGATTCAAAGGCTTCCCAGAGCTTGCCCTTCTTCAGGTAGTTGCGCACGTCGTGGACTTTGTCGACGCCCAGCTGCGAGTCGCGCAGGCGGCTGACCGCGTCGTACTCATAGAGGCCCTGATGGGCCTTGGTGGTCGATTTGATGTGCCAGGTGATCAGCCGCGCGCCGAAGGACTCGGCCAGTTGCTCGGCGAGCATGGTCTTGCCGGTGCCGGGCTCGCCCTTGACCAGCAGCGGGCGCTCCAGGGTGATGGCGGCATTGACCGCAAGCTTCAGATCGTCGGTGGCGACGTAGGCGTGGGTGCCTTCGAATTTCATGGGGAAAATCCTCGAACAGCGCGAACAGGCCTGTGGCCTGAACCGCGCAAGGTAGGGCGCAAAGAGTGCAGCGACTATACCGCGCACCCCGCGCCACTGTGAACGCAGACGCTTTATTCAGTACCTGAGTCGTCGGTACACTCAGGAACCGAAAAGTTGGCCGCTACCCTTGTAGAATAAGGCTTACAGCCGATTCAGCTTGTGACACATGGCCGAGCATTCAGCGCTTGGATGTGACCGACGCCCCAGACATGCGTGCGTACCACGTGCCCCGGAGAATTCAGAATGTCCTATTTGTCTCGACGCGATGGCCGGTATCACTACCGCCGCCGGTTCCCTGCTGATGTCGCAGCAATCGTAGGTCGGGGAGAGTTCCGGAAGGCGTTGGGAACGGCTGACCGGGCAGAAGCGCTGCGGCTTGCTCGGCAGGTCTCCGTGGAGTTCGACAAGCTATGCGCGCAGGCGGCTTCAGGGATAGCTACAAGCACCGGCGGGCCACCAGTTAGCGAACGGACACGCGTTGACGCTGGCGCAGTTCTTAGCGGCTTGCAGGCGATGGTGGAGCGGGTGACATTGCAGGCTGTACAGACGATGCACCCCAAGGGCGAGCGCTTGGCTAAGACTTGGCAGGCTGAGTTGGAATGGCAGGAGCGGGCATGGCAGGCGATTGTGGACGGCATCCATCCTAATGCAGCCGACTATCATCCGCTCGAAGCTATGGCTGCGCTGAAGGCCCTTCGTGCAGTTCGGGAGGGTTCGCCAATGCAAGTTCAGAGCGTCCCTAGTGAAGTAGAACCGGTAGCCGGACAGCGTCGTACAGGTGATGACGACTCTCGGACTGGTGCTGAATTCAGGGAAGCCCTAGACGGGTATTGCGAACGGGTTAGCTCCGGGCGCGCATCTATCATGCGAAAGCTTTGCGGCGACGTGTTGCTGTGGCCTAGTACGCAGGCGCAACAGGTGCAGCGCATCATGCAGTACGCCGAAGGCAAGCTATCTGGCGGCGGTAAGGCCAGTTCGGTCCATACCCAAGCTGCCGGACTAATTACTATCTTGCGAGAGCTTTCGGGATGGAGCGGTATTTCCCTTCCGAAGACTGGCGCTGTTGCACGTGCCGTGAGGTCCGGTGGTGGCTTGTCCAAAGATGCGAGAGACCCTATGCCTTTGGATGTGCTCAAGGTTGTGCAGATGAGCTTGGACAGTCGCGGCGACGAGGTGGACGCAACGGCCGCTCGCTTGTTGGCACGGTACGGGCTTCGACCTATCGAGCTGTTGCAGGAAGGGGTGGGCGCTCTGTCCGAGCGTGTGGACATACTTGGGAAGCGGGAGCTTGTGTTCCGTGCCGGACTATCGGGCGCTAAAAACTCTGCCAGTCGGCGAGACTTACCGGTCCACGACGATGATGTCGCAGCTTTCAAACTCGTTTTATCCGCTGTGGATTTGCCAGAGACGGCGACGAAGACACAGCGCGAAAGGCGGGCGCGTCAGCGTGTGATGCGTTTGAGTGCTGCTGTGCGCATCGGCCTGCGTGGGCAACCTGAGCGACTGAGCCTCTACAGTCTCCGTCATACATGCGCGGATTTACTCCGAGCCGCCGGGGCGACCGGCGAGGAAGTTGGGGCAGTGCTGGGACACGCTGGCAAGGGATCAAAGGCGACTAGCATTTATGGCGGAACCGCACCGCTCGACCGCCCTCGGTTGCTACTGTCGAAGGTGCGCGAGCTGCTGGCGTGAGGTTGGAATGCGAGTTCTATACGCAGGCTAAAAATGCTGATCCCGTGCGCTAGGGTCTCCGATGAAAATCACGTCCTCACTCCCCCGTACCCTGCCATCCGCAGGGTGGTTATTACATTGTCAGGGGACGCGAGCCGCGCGCTTCTAGCCAGCTTGCGTCAATGTCTTGGGCGTCACCAATAACGATGATGTTGCCAATTTCCTTGATCCCGTCAAGCAGATCTAACACTTGGCGAGAGGTGTGTAGAGCAAGGACAGTTCCATATGCCTTGTAGCGATCAAGTGTGTTGGTCGAGTCTAAGGAGACGCTGACGCCATCCATGGTGACGCGCGCGTTAGCCTGTAACTTGTTCAGCACGGGCTGCGTTATTACGTCTTCCAGATATGTGGCACTGTTTTTGAAATTGACGACGATGGTAAGGGTTGTACCTGCTGCTTTGGCTTCGGCGATCCCAAAGGCGAGTGCGGCACTTAGCTCATCTTGATCGGCGTGCTTCGGCACGTAGTGGGCATGAAAGGGCACGATGATGCATCCATGGCTGTTGGCAGGCAAACATAGCATGTAGGGCTCGATTCGTTTAGCTCAAAAGGTGCACGCTGTGAGCTATGCGCTAACGGTAGTGATTAAGTGGCTCAAATGTGTTGACACGTACTGAGCTACCCAGCATGATGTGAGCCATAGGTTCTGAGCTACTCAGGCCACCCACTCAGGATTCTCATCATGGCTACCATCGGATATGTGCGCGTCTCCACTCACGACCAAAGCGTCGATGCTCAAAAGCATGGTCTGTCGGAAACCTACAACGTTGAGGAGTGGTACGAGGACAGTGGTGTATCAGGCGCTGTGAAGGCCTTGGACCGCCCCGGCTTCGCTGCCCTTGTTGCCTATGTCCGTCGTGGGGATACGCTTGTGGTAAGTGCGGTAGACCGCCTGGGCCGCGATACGCTGGACGTGCTGAACACCGTAGAGGTGTTGCAGGCGAAAGGGGTCAGCATCATCTCCAAGCGCGAAGGCTTCGACCTGGGCACACCGATGGGCAAGGCGATGCTTACCATGCTGGCCGCTGTAGCGGAGCTGGAGCGTTCAAACATCAAGGCGCGGCAAATGGCGGGCATCGAGCGTGCAAAGGCTGAGGGCAAGGCGCTGGGCCGCGAGAAGGTCATCGACGATGCTCAGGTTAGCGCATGGCGCGTTACGCAAGGTGCCAGCATCAAGGCGACTGCCGAGCACTTCAGCATCTCGGTAGCTTCGGTCAAGCGGGCATGTGCCGCCGTCTGACACGCGCTGGATCGGCTGTACAGTTTGATGTCACATACAGTGGTAAGAATGCAAGCGCCATGAACTGGGGCGGTTGGTCTCAAGAGGCCATTGACCACACCATGAACGTAGCGCTCCGCATGATGGATGACACCCTGCTGTTCGGGCGTGTTGGCTAGAAGTGACATACCGGGTAAGGGAAACCCTACATCTTCCCTAGTTGGTGCGCCGGTTGTCATGGGCCGGTGAAGCAGCAGCCGTTGTACGTTTCGGCTGCTGTCGCACCACCTAACCTAAGCCCGATCACGTGACCGCCTGCACTCGCAACCTCTTAGCGCTCGTGTCGTGAACGCGTCAGCATCCATCCTCGCACCACCTCGTAAACCAGCAGTTCCTGTACTGCTACGCCTACCGTCTTCACCCTGTGGACAACCTGAATTAATCCGTCGCCACACGCCTGGAGTTCCCGGCCTGTCTGGTGATTCCCTTTTGCCGTTTCGGCACCATTCCTACAACAAGGAGTACACCAAGATGAAGGCAAGCTACCTCGCTGGCGGGCGTAAACCCATCGGTCAAGCCATGATTATCCGGTCATTGCGTGCTTTAAACGCACGTCAGGAACCAGCAACAGCCGGTGCCATCCGCCGCCAAGAACCAAAACTGTCCCGCAGCACACTTATGGCCGGGCTGGCCTCGTTGGTTCGTACTGCCGGTCTTATCCCCAAGCCATTGGATGGGGCACCATCAATCAACACGTACACCCTGGCTACGTATGCTCATCGGGTTGGCGTCAATCTCAGCGATACCGATTTGCGCTACTACACCAAGATGGAGAACACCGCCCTACTGATGCTCTCCGAACACGAGAAAACTAAGTCGGTATTAACTCATGGCGCGTAAACGGAAGGTAACAACCGAGACAGTAAAGGCAAGCGCATTAGAGCTTCTAGACTTAACGCTTCGGGCAACTAATAAAAGGTTTGAGGATGCCATGCGAGATGATTATCCCTGTGAGGCTGCCCTTATTAGCGCGTCGGTGTCATTGCTGAAACTTGTCGAGGCTAAGGGTTCTTTGACTGAGGACGACCAAACCAATGAGTTGGCTGCCCAGCGTAGAGCATTTGCTGAGCGTAAGCCAATTGCGAAAAAAACTCCCGAAGACATCGCCGCGTTATACGGAGATGGTAATTGATGGACAGATAATGACAAGATTAAAAGACTTACAGCGGCAAGCGCACGCCGCGATGCCTGTATTCCCTACCTGTAAGTGGCACGAACAAACCGACGTACCTTTTGTAATACGAGCATTGAAAGATGCGGGCATCTCCCTGGCGCAACTCAGTCACTACGTAGCGAAGGCTGAGCAGTACAAACTCACGCATGGCGAGTTGGCGGGTTGGACAGTCCACGGCGGCGGTGATGCGCAGTCCGTTTACCGTGAACACTTCAAGCGTGAGCAGGCGTCACGTAGGCAGGCACAGAAAGAGCTGGCCGCCATTGGGCACAAGGCGTTGTATCCGACCTACCATGCTGTGCGCGACATGTTGACGGCAGCCCACGATAGCGCGTTCGAAACGGTACGCCCGAGTGGTCGTGAGATACTGCGAGGCTTGCACACTGATCAAGAGGTCGTTGTCACGTTTGCCAAACGCGTGCCTAGGAAGCACACCCGGCGTGCCCTGAGCGAACTACAGAGCCACCCCACGAGTAAGCGCTTAGAGAAGCAGGGACTACGTGGTGCACGTGATATTGCCGCAATCACCGGAGCATCTATGGCGGGTAGCGTTGCAGAGCTATACCGGCGTGCAGACGTAGCCAAGCGTCTAGAGCAACAGGATGTGCTGGTGCTAGAAGTAGCTGACCTCAAGGCTCGCTTGGCCGCACTGGAAGCCCGTGCAACCGCATCTGAGGCTCGACATGAAATAACCGAGGCGGGTGGTCATTGGCATGAGGTAGCGTCCCGTATGCGTGCTGATGGCGCTTCCTATGGTGCTATCGCCAAATCTACTGGGCAGGGCCGCAGCACTGTTAGTCAATTCCTTCTCCGCCAGCAATCGGCAAAGCAAGGGTGAGGTTTTAAGTACGTAGTACTAGAGGAATTTGCCGCAATCGGCTGTACACCCCTGTGTACAGCTGCCGTGTACAGCCTAAATAAACCGCCAATAGGTACCGCCCATTCGGGATGGCGCCGCCGTGGGCGCCAGGAAGGAATCATATGACCAGTATGCAGTATCCAAACTTAACAACCGAACAGCAGCTAAGGATAGCTTTTGCTTACCTAGCCCTGCCCGAATCGGGCAGGTTGGAATCGATGCACAAATACATGAAGTACGCGAACAAGTGGATGTTGTGGAATCGCCCCTTTGACGAGTTCCCTTTACTCAAACACGCGAAGGCCTTCCTCTAACTGCTGCACTCCCTAACTCAAAACTTACCAAACTTCCGTGCGCTTATCGCGCCATAAGCAGAGATGAATCCATGACCCCTAAAAATAAAGTATCGAATTCCACCGTAACCGCCGTCGATAACGAGCGCGCCCGTGCACTACTTGCGTTGATGTCCACCACGATTGAACTTGTCCGAGACGATGCTCCTCATATTGTGATCCCTGAAATGCCCGAGTCGTATCCGCAGGTTCAGCGAGGAATCGAACGGATGACGGCACAGTTCATCGACCCTGCCCGAGCCGAAAGCCGACGCACGAGCGCTGATGATGTAGAGACTGAATTCCTCACAGTGCTGACTAACGCGCAAGACAACGGGTTTGACTTCGCTGAGCTCGCTAAGGTCTTGACCTACCGCAAGGACCGAGACCGGTCTCGTAGTTTGCAGGACAGCTACGTTAGATCCTCTAGCGCCAAGGCGGAGAAGCTGGGCGAACGGGTTTGTCAGTGGTTGCAAGACCTCCTCGACGTACTCGCTATTCGGGATGTTGTTGGCGTTGGTGTGGTGAAGGATGCTGCCGAGGCCAGCAACAAGACACTGGCGGCAGTGGCGCTGGACTTGATGATCAGAGAAACAAGCAACGCTTCGGGTGCCTCAGAGCTGAACACAGTTGCGGCTGGCCGTGGACTGATGACCCTGGCCCAAGCGGGTATCGTCCCTGCTGACCTCCAGCAGGGCGACCTCGAACAGGTCGCTGCGCTCGCTGGATTCGCCATCTATCCCGAAGGCCTCAAGAGCTTTGGTCAGCGTCATGCGCCGTTGAGCATCCGAGTAGGTCGCAGCGTCATTAAGGTCGATACCCAATCCGCAGTGCTGTACCACGAGGCAACTACCCCGCAGCAGGGCACAACCTTGTTGCCGCGTACTGCCCTCGTGGCTGCGTCTGAGGCTGCGCTGTTGGGTGCTCAAGCGATGATCGACAACCAGCTTGCTGGTATGCCGCACCGCTTCCATAGCGCCGCAGACGACGGCTCCAGCAGCCTAGACGCGGCCCGTCGCAGCACCATCTAACCACCTCCACCACCACCATCGCAGCCGCCATCACCCTAAATGCAGGGAGGCACGCGGCTGCCCGCAATTCAGGTCCATTCATGCGCCATCATCCAATACCGCTGGAGTGGGTACGTAAGCACCTCGCCATAGACAGCACTTCACCTACCGGCCTCCGCTGGGCCGAACGTCCGACCAACAGTCGGAGAGCAGGGGCAGTAGCAGGCAGCACCAATGGGCGGGGCTACTATCAGGTCCGCTGTCGCGGCTTTTCACTGCGGACGAACCGAGTGATCTACGCCCTGCACTATGGTGTAGACCCTGGCGATGCGCTGGTGGATCACCGCGACGGCAACCGGGCGAACAATGACCCGGCGAATCTACGCCTGTGCACGGTTGCACAGAACACACAGAACCAGACCCTCGCCCGACACAACCGCAGCGGCGTCAAAGGCCTGTGCTACTGGACAGTGCGTAACCGTTGGCGCTGCGAGATTGGGGTACGCGGGAAGCGAGCCACTCGCTCGTTCCCTTCTGATCAGAAGGCGGAGGCAATCCGCTGGCTGAGGGCTACCCGAGACGCCTTGCACCGAGAGTTCGCCAACCATGGAACGCCTCCACTCTCGGCCTGATTTAGGCGGAAGCTTTCACCGCCTTTGCACGAAGCTTGCCGCCACCCCATATCAGGAGCCATGCAAGCAGGACAGTAACGAGGCCCATTCCAACGTGTGAGCCGTTACCGCCCGGCATAGCTCCAATTGCTCCGGCGATGATGCGCGTGATTCCAGAGAACGCCCAGATACAGCCAACAATTGTCAATATCCATCCCATGATTCTCATGTTCGATCCGTCTAATAGTGCCGGTATGGCGCAGTTGAATGTTAGCTGACATGGCGATGTGCTGCTACGAGATAGCCGGCGTTGAAGTGATGCGCAGCGTCTTGGCATCGGGGCACACGGCGGGTGCACATGTGCGCATCATTGGTAGTGAACACGGCTGAGAGCCCCGTTTTACAAGGCTTTATCAAGTATCGGTTGTTTAGTACCTGAATGGGGCGTCACGACCTGACCGGCTAAAATTTGTAAATGCCGTTGAGGTATCGCCAAAATAGCGATACCTTGCTGCGCATGTCGACCAAATACAGATTCAGGGACAAATACAGGATTCAACTGCGGGAAAAGGATCACCTGCCGCCCCACGTGCACCTCACCGGTGGCGGGCTGGATGTGTTGATCTGTCTGCAGTTGGTTGAACCCATGCTCGGCTACGCCCCGGCCGCCGTCCTCAGGGAGGCGCTCGAATGGGTAAGGGCCCACCAAACAGAATTGCTGGAGGAATGGAAACGATGGCATCCATGAAACGCCCACGCCTCAAGACCGTAGAGGCGTTGGCTCACCAAAAATTGGCGCTTACATTTATCAACGACGTGAAATATGTCCTTGACCTGAGCGGCGACATCGCTGCATTTCCGGGGCTGCAACCGCTGAAGGATCCGAACGTGTTCAAGCAGGCTCAGATCGGCGACGACGGCTGGACCGTCGAGTGGGCGGGGCCCGACATCCAGATCGGCGCCGACACCCTTTACCTGGACGCCAAGGCGCAGGCCGCTACCGACGAAAACACGCGGATTTTCATCGGCTGGCGCGCGCGCACCGGATTGCCGCTGGCCTTGGCGGCCGAGGCACTGGGGGTCAGCACGCGCAGCATCACCCGCTACACCAACGGCAGCGAGGCCGCACCGCGCACGCTGGCGCTGGCGTGCCTGGGATGGGATGCGTTACAGAATCAGCCAGATAACGGCTTGATGGTGGCGGAGAAGCGCGCGGCCTATGGCGTTGATAAGCCGAGCGGGGAAGGTGAGGCGTGAGCCAGGCACGCGATGGCGTTATTTCAGCCATTACGTATCGCTGAAATAACGCTTCGCGAGCAAGCTCGCTCTCACATTGACCGCGTTTGGCGCGTCACAACCCGGCATCGACAAGACGGGTAGCCTCTCGCACACGACTTACCGAGCGACAGGCTTACTTCGCCTCGCTCTTGCCACTGTCATAGCGCGTGTTGAACGCCTTCACGAAGGCATTGCGCAGGATCTGCAAAAACGCCTCGAACGCATTGATGTCCTGCTTGTGGACACTGCCGCTAAGTTCGACGCGGGTTGCGAACTGGTTCTTGCCTTGATTCTTGAGGACCGTTTCGCCGCCGCCGACCACGGCTTCCCAGATCGAGCGGAAGAAGCCTTTGTTCTGATTCTCGACATCCTGTTGCCAGTCGAATACGTCGACGTTACGCAGCAGGGGCTTTATGTAGCCGCTGAGCTGGCCATTGGTGGCCTGCGCCTCGACGACCACATCGCCGTCGCCCGCGTTGAAGTCGAATTTACCGTACGCCGAGGCGAAGTCGTTCAGGCGCTTGAGCTGGATACCGGTCGCGCGTAGCTTGAAGTCAAAGTCCTCCAGGCTGAACGGGTCGAAGGTTGCGGTGCTTTCCAGCGGCGCGTGGCCCAGCAGCATGGCCTTGCCCTCGAAACGGGCATCGCGCTTGCCGGCCTTGTCTTCGACGTTGGTCAGGTTATAGATGCTGGCGTTGATGTTATCGGCATCGATTTTCACTTTCGGCGTCGAGTTGAAATTGCTGAAGGTGATCTTGCCGTCCTGAATGCGCAGCTCGTTGAGGGTGATCGGCAGCAGCTTGTCCAGCTGAGCGCGCCAGTCAGTGCCGGCACCGGTCTGGGACTGGCGCTTGTCCGGGCCACCGTCGACGAAGTTGAGTTCGGGGCTGACGAACGCGACCTCGGCGACCACGGCATGGTCGTACCAGAGCGAATGCCAGCTGACAGCAAGGTCGATGACCGGTGCATCCAGCAGCGGCACCGGGACCTTGCCGTCGACCTTGATGATTTTCAGACCGTTGATCCGGTACGCCCCGCGCCACAGGGCCAGGTCCACGTCGGTAACCTGACCGCGGTAGTCGCCCATGTCTGCCAGCTTGTCATTGAGATAATTGCGCACCACGTAGGGCAGCGCGATATGCACCGCGATGAGCAGCACCACCAGGCCAACAATTGTCCATAACGGCCAGCTGTAACGACGTTTCATGCTTCCACCCTCCAGTCACGTAGTTTTGTTGACTGCTGGCGATGTGATCGGTTCGCTTCGACTGGACGTTGCACCGGCTCAAGGCATAGGCTTTGAGCTTTTCCAAACCTGCACAAGGACCCGGTCATGAGCCGTATTTACGCAGATAACGCCCATTCCATCGGCAACACGCCACTGGTGCAGATCAACCGAATCGCGCCGCGCGGGGTCACCATCCTGGCCAAGATCGAGGGGCGTAATCCGGGGTATTCCGTCAAATGCCGGATCGGCGCGAACATGATCTGGGACGCCGAAAGCAGCGGCAGACTCAAGCCCGGCATGACCATCGTCGAACCCACGTCCGGCAATACCGGCATCGGCCTGGCATTTGTCGCCGCAGCCCGTGGTTACAAGCTGACCCTGACCATGCCGGCCTCCATGAGTATAGAGCGGCGCAAGGTGCTCAAGGCCCTGGGCGCCGAACTGGTACTGACCGAGCCGGCGCTGGGGATGAAAGGCTCCATCGCCAAAGCCGAGGAGCTGCTTGCCAGTGATCCCGGCACGTACTTCATGCCGGCGCAGTTCGAGAACCCGGCCAACCCGGCCATTCACGAGAAGACCACCGGGCCGGAAATCTGGAACGACACCGACGGCGCCATCGACGTGCTGGTCGCGGGCGTCGGCACCGGCGGCACGATCACCGGGGTTTCGCGCTACATCAAGCACGCCATGGGCAAGCCGATCATTTCGGTGGCGGTAGAACCCATGGGCTCGCCGATCATCACGCAAGCGATGGCCGGTGAAGAGATCAAACCCAGCCCCCACAAGATTCAGGGCATCGGCGCGGGTTTCATCCCGAAAAACCTCGACCTCTCGATCGTCGACCGCGTCGAACTGGTCAGCGACGAGGAAGCCAAAGACATGGCGCGGCGGCTGATGCAGGAGGAGGGGATTCTCTGCGGCATCTCCTGCGGCGCGGCCATGCACGCCGCGGTGCGACTGGCCGAGAAGCCGGAAATGCAGGGCAAGACGATCGTAGTGGTGCTGCCGGATTCGGGTGAGCGCTACTTGTCGAGCATGCTCTTCAGCGACCTGTTTACTGAACGCGAGCTGACCCAATAGTCGTGTCCGCGGCCGCTTCGGCTTTTTACCCGGCGGACTAAAGCTTATGATGGCCGCCATTCGAAACCCGCCGGAAGATTGTCCCAGGTCATCCGGCAGCGGTTTCAGCAGCGTAAGCTTCGGGCCGCGCCGTTCGGCCCTGTTCCAAGGAGAGTTTCATGACCCTTTCTTTTGCTGTCAAAGCGGCGATTCTGCTGCTGTTTGTCGGCAGCACGCTGTACGTGCATCTGCGCGGCAAGGCGCGTTTGCCGGTATTGCGCCAGTTCGTGAATCACTCCGCACTGTTCGCCCCCTATAACGCCTTGATGTACCTGTTCTCCAGCGTGCCGTCCAAGCCGTACCTGGACCGCAGCAAGTTTCCCGAGCTCGATGTGCTGCGCGACAACTGGGAAACCATTCGTGACGAAGCCATGCACCTGTTCGACGAAGGCTATATCCGTGCCGCCGCCAAGGACAACGATGCGGGTTTCGGGTCGTTCTTCAAGAAAGGCTGGAAGCGTTTTTACCTGAAGTGGTATGACAAACCGCTGCCGTCCGCCGAGGCGTTGTGCCCCAAGACCGTCGAACTGGTCAGCCGTATTCCCAATGTCAAAGGCGCGATGTTCGCCCTGTTGCCCGGCGGCAGCCACCTGAATCCGCACCGCGACCCGTTCGCCGGCTCCCTGCGTTATCACTTGGGTCTGTCGACGCCGAACTCCGACGATTGCCGCATCTTCGTTGACGGTCAGGTCTACGCCTGGCGCGACGGTGACGACGTGATGTTCGACGAAACCTACGTGCACTGGGTCAAGAACGAAACCGACGTCACCCGCGTGATTCTGTTCTGCGACATCGAGCGGCCGCTGAGCAATCGCCTCATGACCGCCCTCAACCGTCGGGTCAGCGCGTTTCTGGGTCGAGCCACCGCGCCGCAGAACACCGATGACGAGCGCGTCGGCGGAATCAATCAGGCTTATGCCTTCAGCAAGCGGTTCAGCAACAGCTTCAGCGGCAAGGTCAAGCAGTTCAAGCGCGCCAACCCCAAGGCCTATCGCATCTTGCGTCCGGTGCTGGCAGTGCTCGTGCTGACGCTGCTGGGCTACTGGCTATTCGGCTGAACGAACGGCTTTATCAAGCGCCGTTGCACCCCGTGCAGCGGCGTTTTTTTATGCCTGGCGCCAGGGCATAACCGGCAAATAGCACGTCTATTCAATCCTCCTCGGGCCAGTCGGCGGACCCTGCGTCCAGCCCTTTTACCCGGAGACATTGTTCATGCGCGCCAGATTCCTGATGCTTTCCGCCACGCTGTTTGGCTTGGCCGGTCCGATGGCGGCTGTGGTTGTGCCCACCGTTGCCTTTGCCCAATCCGCCGCCGTGGCCGTTGCCCCGCAATACGACACCACCCATGTGTACGTGGCCCCCGCAGACGTGGACCGCTTCGTTCAGAGCTTTACCGCCACGTTTGGCGGACAGAGCACGCCGCAGGTGGTGGTCAACGTGTTGCCGGTGCCGAGCAGCACCACGTCCCAACTGATTCAGACCCCGGTCGGCACGGTTTCGCTGTTCGGTTTCAAGACCCCGATCCCGCGTCCGTTTGGCGATGAGCGCAACGGGTATCTGGTCAAGGACATGGACGTTGCGATCAAAGAGGCCCGTCAGGCCGGCGCCGACGTGATCGTCTCCGATTTCCCGGACCCGATCGGTCGCGACGCCGTCGTGCAGTGGCCGGGAGGGGTGAACATGCAGCTTTACTGGCACACCAAAGTGCCGAATTACGCGCCGTTCCAGACCATTCCAGAGAACCGCGTCTACGTCTCCAATGACCGGGCTGCAGCTTTCGTGAAAGCGTTTGTCGCGTTCTCCCACGGCAAAGTCGTCAGTGACGAGCAGAAAGCACCGGGCATCGAAATCGGCCGCGCTGATGCTACGTTCCACCGCATTCGCATCGAGTCGCCGTTTGGCAAAATGGTCGTGCTGGCCACCGACGGCCATCTGCCGTATCCGTTCGGCCACGACAACACCGGCTACGAAGTCGCTAATTTGCAGGACACCTTGGGCAAGGCCAAAGCAGCGGGCGTGAACGTGCTCGTCGAGCCGTTCACGAGCGAGGGGCGCACGGCAGCAGTCGTTGAGTTTCCGGGTGGCTACGTTGCTGAAATTCATCAGACCGCTGCGGCCGGTTGACCGATGGCGCGTACTCGATTCGCGGCAGGTGTGAGCGGTCTGTGCCTGGCCGTGGCGTTGCCGATGGTCAGCAGCCCGTCCCGTGCTGCCGACGCTGAAGCCAGGCCGACGATCAAGACCAATCGCTGGCAGGAGGATTGGTCGGTGCTCGCCAATCCGACCCTCAGGACCGCACCGCTGGACAGTCTCAAATACATCCCGTTGTCCGCCGACAATCCTCAGACCTACCTCTCACTGGGCAGCACGTTGCGTGAGCGCTTCGAGATGAACGACGCCAGCGCGTTCGGCACCCGCAATGTGGCCCGCGACAGGTATCGGCTGCAGCGCTTTCAGGTCCACGCCGATCTGCACTTCAACGAGAACTGGCGCGTGTTCACGCAGTTGGAGGACGTGCGCGCCTATGACAAGACCACGATTGGTGGCGCTGATCAGAACCGTACCGACCTGCGCCTGGCGTTTCTGGAGTACACCAAAAAGCTGGGCGACAACACGTTCAAGGCGCGGGTCGGGCGGCAGGATTTCGCGTTCGACCTGCAGCGCTTTATTTCTTCCCGCGACGGGCCCAACGTGCGCCAGTCGTTCGATGCGTTGTGGGCGGACTGGGAGACCGGCTTGTGGCGCTTCATCGCGATCGCCAGTCGACCGGTGCAGTATCAGGACGAGCGCCACTTCGACGATCGCTCGAACCATGAATTTCGCTTCCACATGCTCCGCGCCGAGCGTCGGGTCGGCGGCAGTAACGAGCTCTCGGCGTACGTCGGCCTGTATGAACGCGACGACGCCAGTTACCTGGACGCCAGTGGTGCAGAACACCGGAACATCTTTGACGCTCGATTGGGCGGCGCGGCCGATGGCTACGACTGGGACCTGGAAGCGATGGGGCAGACCGGTTCGGTCGGCGCCAAAAGCATTCGCGCCTGGGCGGCGGGCAGTCGCGTGGGTTACACGTTTGCCGACATCAGCTGGACGCCGCGGTTGGGCCTGCAACTGGACGCGGCCTCGGGCGACCGAAACAACGGCGATGGCACACTGGGCACGTTCAATCCGCTGTTCCCCAATGGCTACTACTTCTCGCTGGGGGGCTACACCGGTTATGCCAACATCCTGCACGTCAAACCGTCGATTACCATCAAGCCCATCGCCAAGCTGAGCATTCAGACGGCCCTCGGCCTGCAATGGCGTGAGACCACCGAAGACGCCGTTTACGTGCAGCCCAACATTGCGGTGGCGGGGACGGCGGGGCAGGGCAGTCGCTGGACCGGCGCGTATGGACAGGTGCGCACGGACTACGCGTTCACCGGCAATCTGAGCGGCGCGATCGAAGCGGTGCACTACGACGTCGGCCAGTCAGTGCGCGATGCCGGCGGGCACGATAGCAACTACCTCGGCGTTGAGTTGAAGCTGTCCTGGTAGGGCTCTCTTGTTAGTAGCGCATCAGGGTCATTCACGACGTCGCGCTATGGCATTGCACGAGGCACCGATCGCTGGTTATAGTCGGCCTCGTTGCCGTAACACCTGGCAACACCGAGTCACTCCTTTCAGAAGATGAGCACGATGCCTGCATCCAGCAAACGGTTCGCTTTATCCGCCACGGCTTACGCTGTTGCGGAACCGTGCAGCTGCATGCAAATCGCCGTCATCACGCGCTACCCGCCACCCCCACCTGTGAACAGTCCTGTCGTGTGCGCCGTTGCACCGCCAGGGGTCGTTGTGCTCGGCTGATCGACTGCCTCAACGCTGTCGGTCCAGGCCTGCAAACGCCCGCAAAACATCCGTGAATCCGGTTCGTGCCGGATCCGATTTTGTCTGAATCACAGGTGACTCATGTTCGCTAACAAAGCTTTGGCCTCGATGGCCACAACGACGCTGTTCGTACTGCTCTGGAGCAGCGGCGCGATCGTTTCCAAGTGGGGCCTGAGCCATGCTTCGCCCTTTGCGTTTCTGCTGTTTCGTTTCTTGCTGGCGCTTGTTGCGCTGGCGATCCTGATCCCTGCGTTGGGTTACAAGCTTCCCGCCACCCGCGCCTCGATGGGCTTCGCGTTGCTGACGGGCGCTGTGCTGCTGGGGGCTTACCAGATCTGCTACCTGCTGGCGCTGGACATGAAGGTCGCGCCCGGCGTGATGGCCACGATCATGGGCGTGCAACCGATTCTCACGGCCGTGCTGGTCGAACGCAGCCGCTCGGTGTCACGCCTGTTTGGCCTGAGTATGGGGCTGGTCGGCCTGGTGCTGGTGGTCTGGCAAGGCATCGGCGACAGTGGCTCGCTGGCCGGCATGGCGTTCGGCGTGCTTGGCATGTTGAGCATGACCGGCGGCTCGATCATGCAGAAACGCATCACCGACAATCCCCTCGGCACGTTGCCGGTGCAGTACCTGGCGGGGACGGCGGTGTGTGCCGTGTTCGTGCCGTTTCAGCCTTTTCATTTCGAGCACAGCATCGGCTTCTACGTGCCGGTGCTGTATATGGGGCTGGTGGTGTCGGTGCTGGCGACGTTTCTGCTGTATCGCCTGATCGCCCAGGGCAACCTGGTCAACGTCACCAGCCTGTTTTACCTGGTGCCCGGCGTCACCGCGATCATGGACTACCTGATCTACGGCAACCGCCTCGCGTTGATGAGTTTGCTGGGGATGGTGTTGATCGTGGTGGGGTTGATGTTTGTGTTCAGGAAGGTTGAATAGAACCGTCCACCCCTGCCGCGAATTCGTCGAGCACTGCGGAAGAAAACTGTAGGAGTGAGCTTGCTCGCGATCTGGCGCGCAGCGGCAGCAAACCGGTGCATGCCGTGTGTCAGGCATTACCGGGGTGTCGGGTTTCACGACTGCTTCGCAGCCGATCGCGAGCAAGCTCACTCCTACAGTGGATCATCGTTCCCATCTTGACGAGACCAGCCAGCCTCAACCCAAACGCACATGCCGACTCAACAACGCTCGCAGGGCTGCGGGCTTCACCGGTTTGGCCAGGTATTCCAGGCCAGCGGCATGCACCTGGGCGATTAGCTCCGGGCGGCCGTCGGCGCTGATGACCACCCCGGGGACGGGCTCACCCAGTTGCGTACGCAACCACGCCATCAGTTCGGTGCCGATTTCGCCGTGGTCCAGGTGGTAATCCACCAACGCCAAGTGCGGGCGAATGCCGTCGTTGAGCAGGGCCTGGCATTCCTCGCGATTGCGCGCCGTCCAGACCTGACAGCCCCAGCGGCTGAGCAGGCTGTTCATGCCGATCAGGATGCTGTCTTCGTTGTCGACGCACAGAATCTGCGTGCCGTTCAGCACGGCCCGCAAAGGCTCGCTCGGCGCAGCGGCCGGCGTCGGCAAGGCGGGCGCCAGCGGTACCGTAACGCTGAACACGCTGCCCCGGCCCGGCCATGAACGCACTTCCAGCGAGTGACCGAGCACGCGGCACAGACCATCGGCGATCGCCAGGCCCAATCCCAGCCCTTTCTCGGCGCGGGTCTGATGGCTGTCCAGCCGCTTGAACTCCTCGAAAATTACCTGCCGCTTGTCCTCGGGAATGCCCGGGCCACGGTCCCAGACTTCCAGGCTCAGTTGCCCGTTTCTGCGCCGCACTCCCAGCAGAATCGGCCCTTTGGCGTAACGGAACGCATTGGTCAGGAAGTTCTGCAATACCCGCCGCAGCAGCTTGGCGTCGCTGGCCACGCGCAAATTGCTGCCGCGCACACGGAAGTCCAGACCCTGCTCCTGGGCGAGGGCCTTGAATTCGGCGCCGAGGGTTTCAAACAGGTTGTTCAGCGCGAACGGCGTGATGGTCGGCGTGAACTTGCCGCTCTCAAGGCGCGAAATATCCAGCAAGTCGCTGATCAGGTCTTCTGCCGAACGCAGGGAGCTGTCCAGGTGCTGGATCAGTTGCTTCGCTTCCGCCGGCACGTTTTCGTCGTTGTGCAGCAAGGCGGCGGAGAACAAACGCGCAGCGTTCATGGGCTGCATCAGGTCGTGACTGACCGCGGCGAGAAACCGCGTTTTCGACTGATTGGCGGCTTCGGCATGGGCCTTGGCTTCGCTCAGCGCTGTGTTCAGCTGCGACAGCTCCCGCGTACGCTCGGCCACCCGCTGTTCGAGGCTTTCATTGGCGCCCTTGAGCGCATGCTCGGCCTCGCGGAA
Organism: Pseudomonas sp. GL_135; assembly: GCF_057834665.1. Classification (NCBI taxonomy): domain Bacteria; kingdom Pseudomonadati; phylum Pseudomonadota; class Gammaproteobacteria; order Pseudomonadales; family Pseudomonadaceae; genus Pseudomonas; species Pseudomonas sp. GL_135. The sequence continues at coordinate 4,216,911 of NZ_CM174408.1, read as the reverse complement.
GGCCGTAATGTCGGTGAAGCTCATGACGAAGCCGCCGCCAGGCATCGGGTTGCCGATCAGCTCAATCACCTGCCCATTGGGAAACAATCGCTCGGAGGTGTGCGCGCGGCCCTGACGCATCCAGTGCAGCCGTCGGGCAACGTGCACCTCGGCCTCGCCGGGCCCGAGCAAGCCGCGCTCGGCGTTGTAGCGGATGATGTCGGCGATGGGCCGGCCCACGCTGATCAAGCCTTCCGGGTAGCTGAACAGCTCCAGATAGCGTGCGTTCCAGGCCACCAGCCGCAGGGACTGGTCCACCACACTGATGCCCTGGGTGATGTTCTCGATGGCGCCTTGCAACAGGGCGCGATTGAACTGCAGCACTTCGGAGGCTTCGTCGGCGATGCGCACCACGTCTTCGAGCTGCATGTCGCGGCCTTCGATCGCCGCCTTGACCACCGCCCGCGTCGACGACGTGCCCAGCACCCCCGCCAGCAAACGTTCAGTGTGGGCGATCCACTCGCCGGTGGCGTTCTGGTTGGGGTTGAAGCCTTTGCCCTGTCGGTAGGCGAAGCGGATGAAGCTTTGTTGCGCTCGCTCTTCGCCCACAAAACGCGCCGAGAGCTTGAGCAAGTCTTCGATCTGCACTGCCAGCAGCGAGCGATTGTTAGGCCGCGCCTGCAATTCCTGACCGATGAAACGCCCCGCTTGCCAGTGTTCGGACACCCGCGTTCGCGACAGCAGCGAGACCCACACAAACAGCGCCAGGTTGCCTAGCATCGACAGGACTACACCCTGGGTCAGCGGGCTGATCGGCAGATTGAAGGGGTTGCTGTGCAGCCACGCCAGCAGCGGAAAACTGCTCAGCGACCAGCCCATGCTGTGGGCAATGATCGGCAGCACCAGCGTGTAAAACCAGATGAACACCCCTGCCGCAAGCCCGGCAAACACACCGCGCCGGTTGGCCGGCTTCCAGTACAGCGCGCCAATCATCGCCGGCATCAACTGCGTGATGGCGGCGAAGGCGATCTGGCCGATGGTCGCCAGGCTGGCGGTCGATCCCAGCAGCCGATAGCTGACGTAGGCGAGCAACAGAATGACGACGATGCTGACCCGGCGCACCGAGAGCATCCAGTGGCGGAACACTTCAAACGGGCGCTCGGCGGTTTTGCGCCGCAGCAGCCACGGCAGCAGCATGTCGTTGGAAACCATGGTCGAGAGCGCGACGCTGGCGACGATCACCATGCCGGTGGCCGCCGAGGCGCCCCCGATGAACGCCAGCATGGCCAGTGCCGGGTGGGCGTGGGCCAGCGGCACGCTGATCACGAACGAGTCGGGGAGCACGGAGGCCGGCAGCAGCATCTGCCCGGCCAGCGCAATCGGCACCACGAACACCGCCGCCAGCACCAAGTATGCCGGGAACACCCATTTGGCCAGGCGCAGATCCTGAGGCTCGATGTTCTCCACCACGGTGACGTGAAATTGCCGAGGCAGGCAGATGATCGCCATCATGGCGACGCCGGTCTGCACCACCATCGACGGCCAGTTGACCGTTTCCTGCCAGTATTCCTCCAGGCGCGGCGCGAGCATGGCCTGGCTGAACAGGTCGTCCACGCCGTCGTACAGCCCGAAGGTCACGAACGCCCCGACGGCCATGAAGGCGAGCAGTTTGACTAGCGACTCGAAAGCGATCGCCAGGACCATGCCGCGGTGGTGTTCGGTGGCGTCGAGGTTGCGGGTGCCGAAGACGATGGTGAACAGCGCCAGCACCAACGAGACGATCAGCGCGGTGTCCTGGGCGCGGGTCCCGGTGGCGTCGGCGCCGGCACCGATCAGAATGTTCACCCCCAGCACGATGCCTTTGAGCTGCAGCGCGATGTAGGGCAGCACGCCAATCAGGCAGATCAGCGCGACAACCACGGCGAGGGTCTGCGACTTGCCGTAGCGGGCGGCGATGAAGTCCGCGATTGAAGTGATGTTTTCCTGCTTGCTGATCAGCACCATTTTCTGCAGCACCCAGGGCGCCAGCAGCAACAGCAGTATCGGCCCGAGGTAGATCGGCAGAAACGACCAGAGTTGTTCGGCGGCTTGGCCGACCGAGCCGAAAAACGTCCAACTGGTGCAGTACACCGCCAGCGACAGGCTGTACACCCAGGCGCGCAGGCGCGGCGGCAGCGGTTTGCTGCGACGGTCACCGTAAAAGGCGATGGCGAACATGATGGCCATATAGGCCAGGGCGACCGCAGCGATCAACCCGCTGGACAGCGACATGGGAACTCCAGAGACAAGCGGCGAGCGGTTTCGGTGGCGATCCCTCGCCGGCCGGACAGTCTCGCACGCCGCGTGGGGTTCGTCTGTTTCGACCATGGTCTGAGCGGCGCATCTAGAGCGTTTGCACCGGCCCTTTCCCGGCTAAAGCCGGTCCCACTAAAAGCAGCGCGTGCAGTCAGTGTCGAGGGTGCTCTGACGGCTATGGTTTCAGTCGGCACCTATATATCTGGGAAATCTATGAGGCATAGCGAAATTACCCGCTTAGTCGATATCAGCTGCCGTCCTACTATGGGGACCACCTCACACGAGGACAGGAGCCCGCCATGACCCACGCCATGTTCTTCCCGCAAAGACCCTTCAGCCAACTGAGTCATCCTCGGGAAGTCATCCGCCAATTCACCCCCAACTGGTTCGCCGCGACCATGGGCACCGGCATTCTTTCCGCCGTGCTGACACAGCTTCCGGTGACCATCCCCGGTGTGTTCCAGCTGGCCGAGGCCTTGTGGATGCTCAACATCGTGCTGTTCCTGACCTTCAGCGCCCTCTACATCGCCCGCTGGGCGATGTTTTTCGACGAGGCGCGGCGGGTGTTCGGGCATTCCACGGTGTCGATGTTTTTCGGCACGATTCCCATGGGCCTGGCGACGCTCATTAACGGGTTGCTGACTTTCGGCCTGCCACGCTGGGGCGACGGCGTGTTGCCGCTTGCCGAGCTGTTGTGGTGGCTAGACGTGGCGATGTCCCTGGCCTGCGGCGTGCTCATCCCGTTTTTGATGTTCACCCGCCAGGAACACCGCATCGACCAGATGACCGCCGTCTGGCTTCTGCCCCTGGTGGCCTGCGAAGTGGCAGCGGTGAGTGGTGGACTGCTGGCGCCACATCTGGCTGAAAACCACAGCCAGTTCGGCGTGCTCATCACCAGTTACGTGCTGTGGGCGATGTCGGTGCCGTTGGCGTTCAGCATTCTGACCATCCTGTTGCTGCGCATGGCCCTGCACAAATTGCCCCACGAAAGCATGGCTGCTTCGAGCTGGCTGGCGCTGGGCCCGATCAGCACCGGGGCATTCGGCCTGATCGTGCTGGGCGCCGATTCGGCACTGATCTTCAACGCCAATGGTTTGCCCGGCGTCGGCGAGATCGCCTCGGGCCTTGGCCTGATTGGCGGCGTGATTTTATGGGGTGTCGGCGTGTGGTGGTGCCTGATGGCGCTGCTGATTACTGCGCGTTACCTGCGCAACGGCATCCCGTTCAATCTGGGCTGGTGGGGTTTCACCTTTCCGCTGGGCGTGTTCGCGCTGACCACCCTCAAGCTGGGCGCGGTGCTTCATCTCGGGTTTTTTGCGGTCCTCGGCACCTTGCTGGTCGTGGCGCTGACCGCCCTGTGGTTGGTGATCATGAAGCGCACCGTGAGTGGGGCCTATAAAGGCGAGCTGTTCGTTTCACCGTGCATCGCGGGCTTACGCTAGGTACCGCTCGCTCGCGCTAACGGGCTATGCGTTGGACCGGGTGCTCGACTTTGCCGCCGGTGTCGTCTTCAATGTGGCCCGGAACCGCCGTTCGGCGTTCCCATCCGAAAGCCGGCACCGGCGCCACTCAGGACCAGGGAAGATGAGTCAGTCGCAGTTCAGTTTATTGGGTAAGCGGCGCTTTCTGCCGTTTTTCGTGACCCAGTCCCTCGGGGCGTTCAACGACAACATCTTCAAGCAGTCGCTGATCCTCGCCATTCTCTACAAGCTGAGCATCGACGGGGACCGGTCCATCTACGTCAACCTCTGTGCCTTGCTGTTCATCCTGCCGTTCTTTCTGTTCTCGGCGCTGGCCGGGCAGTTCGGCGAGAAGTACCCCAAGGACAAACTGATCCGCATGATCAAGGTCCTGGAGATCGTGATCATGGTCGTGGGGGCGACCGGTTTTCTCTTCAATCACCTGTCGCTGATGCTGGCCGCGCTGTTCGCCATGGGCACCCACTCGGCGTTGTTCGGGCCGGTGAAGTACTCGATCCTGCCCCAGCACCTGCATGAGAATGAACTGGTGGGCGGCAACGGCCTGGTGGAAATGGGCACGTTTCTGGCGATCCTCGCCGGCACCATCGGCGCCGGCGTGATGATGTCGGCGACCCATTACGCGCCCATCGTGGCGGCAGCGATGGTTTCGGTGGCGTGTCTGGGGTATCTCGCCAGCCGGGGCATTCCGCCGGCAGCGGCCGCGTCGCCGGACATGCGCCTGAACTGGAACATCTTCAGCGAATCCTGGGCCACCCTGAAACTCGGCTTGGGCCAGACCAAAGCGGTGTCGCGTTCCATCGTCGGCAACTCGTGGTTCTGGTTCGTCGGAGCGATTTATCTGACGCAGATCCCGGCCTACGCCAAGGAGTTTCTGTACGGCGATGAAACCGTCGTCACCCTGATTCTGACCGTATTCTCCATCGGCATTGCCGCCGGCTCCATGCTCTGCGAACGACTGTCCGGGCGCAAAGTGGAGATCGGTCTGGTGCCGTTCGGCTCCATGGGCCTGACCGTGTTCGGCTTGTTGCTCTGGTGGCATTCCGGTGGTTTCCCGCAGAACGTACAGGCTAACAACTGGCTGGCGATTCTGGGGTACGGCCAGGCGTGGTGGGTGTTGCTGGACATCCTCGGCATCGGCGTGTTCGGCGGGTTTTACATCGTGCCGCTGTACGCGCTGATCCAGTCGCGAACGGCGGAGAAGGAGCGCTCGCGGGTCATCGCGTCCAACAACATCCTCAATGCGCTGTTCATGGTGGTGTCGGCGATCGTTTCGATCATCCTGCTGAGCGTGGCGAAACTGTCGATCCCGCAGCTGTTCCTTGTCGTGTCGCTGATGAACATCGCGGTCAACGCGTACATCTTCAAAATCGTGCCCGAGTTCACCATGCGCTTCATGATCTGGCTGCTCAGCCATTCCATGTACCGGGTGGAGCATCGCGACCTCGACCTGATCCCTGATGAGGGCCCGGCATTGCTGGTCTGCAACCATGTGTCGTTCGTGGATGCGCTGTTGATTGCAGGTTCTGTGCGCCGGCCGATCCGCTTCGTCATGTACTACAAGATCTTCAATCTGCCGGTGCTGAATTTTGTGTTCCGTACGGCGGGCGCCATCCCGATTGCCGGCATCAAGGAGGACAAGGCGGTGTTCGACAAAGCGTTCGAACGCATCGCCCATTACCTCAAGGAAGGCGAGCTGGTGTGCATCTTCCCGGAAGGAAAACTGACAACCGACGGCGAGATCGACACCTTTAAAAGCGGCATGACCCGGGTCTTGCAGGAAACCGACGTGCCGGTGATTCCGCTGGCATTGCAGGGGTTGTGGGGAAGCTTCTTCAGCCGCGACCCGAACAAGGGGGTATTCCGCAGACTGTGGTCGCGAGTGACCCTGGTGGCCGGGCCTGCGTTGACGAGGGAGGCATCGCAACCGGCGCGGGTGCGTGAGCGGGTGGCGCAGTTGCGGGGGGCGGTGCGTTAGCCGGAAGCCGATGTTTTGAGCTGTCGGAATACCTGGTGGGAGACTGCTGGTTGAGCTTGCGACAGAGGACCTGTGGGAGTGAGCTTGCTCACGAAGAGGTCGGTACATCCGCTAAACCTTCACCGGCAGGAATATCGTCTTCGCGAGCAAGCTCGCTCCCACATTGACCGCATCCGCTGAACGACTCGTGGGCGACCGGGAATCTCCCACAAAGAGCAAGCCAGCTTCAGGGCCGATCACCCTGCAATCGGCTTCTCTTCCGCGACCACCGCATCCGGCGTCATCTTTCGGAAGTACGTCGAAAGCAACGCGCCGGAGATGTTGTGCCACACGCTGAACAGCGCGCTTGGCACCGCCGCCAGTGGCGAAAAGTGCGCGGCGGCCAGGGCGGCGCCGAGGCCTGAGTTCTGCATGCCGACTTCCAGAGACAGCGATTTGCGCTGAGCCAGCGGCAGTTTGAACAGCTTGCCGGTGAAGTAACCCAGCAGAAAACCGAAGCTGTTGTGCAGGATCACCACGGCCATGATCAACAGGCCTGATTCGGCAATCTTCGCCTGACTCGCCGCCACCACCGCACAGACGATCATCACGATACTCACCACCGACACCAGCGGCAGCACGTCGACGGCAAAACTCACCTTGGCGCCCAGCAGGCGCTGAGCGATGACGCCGAGCACGATCGGCAGCATCACTAGCTGCAGGATCGACCAGAACATTTCCATGAAGGACACCGGCAACCACGCCGACGCCAGCAGCCAGATCAGCGCCGGGGTCAGCAGCGGGGCGAGGAGGGTGGTGACGGCGGCGATGGCCACCGACAGCGCCAGGTCACCTTTTGCCAGCCAGGTCATGACATTGGACGAGGTGCCGCTTGGGCAGCAGCCCACCAGAATCACGCCCACGGCGATTTCCGGCGGCAGGTGGAACAGCTGGCAAAGCAGCCAGGCCACGCCGGGCATGATCACGAAGTGCGCGACCACACCCAGAGCCACGCGCCAGGGATGGCGCACGACTTCAGAAAAATCATCGAGCTTGAGGGTCAGGCCCATGCCGAACATCACCAGTCCGAGCAACGGCACGATGTACGACTTGAGGCCGATGAACCAGGACGGGAACAGGAACGCCAGCACGGCGAACAACAGCACCCAGTACGCGAAGGTATTACCGACAAAACGACTCAACGCAGCCAGGGCGCGCATGGTCTGCTCCTTTCTTATTGGTATGAATGAACCCGGAAACGGAAGGAGCCAGCAAGCCGGCTCCTGCGCCGTCAGGCGAAATCAGATCCCCTGGGGAATCTCTTCGCCGCCCAATGCCTCCATCAGTTGCGGCAGGAACTCGCCGAACGTCAGCATCATCAGGGTGAAGCTGGCGTCCTGCTGCCCCAGCGCATCGTCGCCGCCGTTCTGCTCGGCTTCATCCTGCAGCAGGTCTTCGAACTTCAGGCGTTTGATACCCAGCTTGTCGTCCAGCACGAACGACAGCTTGTCCTGCCACGCCAGCGACAGCTGAGTGACGACTTTGCCGGTGCTCAGGTGCAGCTGGATTTCGTCGCTGGTGAGGTCCTGACGTTTGCATTTCACAATGCCGCCGTCTTCGTGGGTATCGCGCAGTTCGCACTCGTCCAGCACGAAGAAGTGCTCGGCGGTCTGGCTGGTCTTGACCCATTCGGTCATCACAGCGGTTGGCGCGGTCTTGACGGTCACGGGACGTACCGGCAGCGAGCCGACCACTTCACGCAGGGTCGACAGCAGGTCTTCGGCGCGCTTGGGGCTGGAAGCGTTGACCAGAATCACGCCTTGCTTGGGGGCGATGGCGGCGAAAGTGGCCGAGCGGCGGATAAACGCGCGGGGCAGGAAGGCCTGGATGATTTCATCCTTGAGCTGGTCGCGTTCCTTCTTGTAGACCTTGCGCATCTGCTCGGTCTCGATCTCTTCGACTTTTTCTTTCAATGCATCGTTGACCACGCTGCCGGGCAGGATGCGTTCTTCCTTGCGCGCCGAGATGAGCATGAAATCACCGCTGACGTGCACCAGTGGCGCGTCTTCGCCCTTGCCGAACGGGGCGATGAAACCGTAAGTGGTCAACTCCTGGCTGGCACAGGCTCGTGCAGGCTTGGTCGCCAACGCGGTTTCCAGCGCCTCGGCGTCAAATGGCAGGTCCTGGGTCAGGCGATAGACAAGCAGGTTTTTGAACCACATGGGGTACATCTCTCCTTTATACAAAGGGGGGCATTATTCGCTGCTGCGACCCTGCGGCCAACCCTGATGTAAGCCTTTGGAAGGATTATAAAATTTATTTCAAAAAGTGCTTGCCAGCTTTTTGATCGCTCCGTAGAATGCGCGCCACACCGAAGCGAAGGGTGATTAGCTCAGCTGGGAGAGCGTCTGCCTTACAAGCAGAATGTCGGCGGTTCGATCCCGTCATCACCCACCATTCGTTTCAAGTGTTACGCGCAGCGGTAGTTCAGTCGGTTAGAATACCGGCCTGTCACGCCGGGGGTCGCGGGTTCGAGTCCCGTCCGCTGCGCCATATTAAGTTACGAGGCCCTTGAACTCCTCGTAACGACAAAGAGAGCGACCTTAGGGTCGCTTTTTTTATGCCTGGGATTTGGTGGGCGCAGTCTGATCGATGGTTGTTCCCACGCTCCGCGTGGTAACACTGTTAATGACGCTTCGCGTCAACTTGCCCGGGCTTGAATGAGCGTCGCCTGCAGGACGCAGAGCGTCCGGGGCTGCGTTACCACGCGGAGCGTGGGAACGATCAGGTTCACCCCGAGAATCTGGCATCGCTCACACCGACCTCTTCCCGGCTAAAGCCGGTCCCACTAAAAGCGGCGCGTGCATCCAGCAGAAGTGGCGTCGATCCCGACTGTAGGACCGGCTTTAGCCGGGAAGCTGTTGATCTGCTTGTGATCTGCTTGTGCTCTGCTTTTGATCTTCCTACACAAAAGGCTCAGTCACCTCCAATCGCGACTTGGGTGCAGGCTGAACGCAGGTCTCGCGCAGTGGGCCGAGCCGCATGGATGCGGCGAGAGCGCCGTCAGGACATGGATGTCCGTTCGGCGCGGGCCCACGGAGCGAGACCGGAGTGAAGGAACCCTGACGAAGGAAGGGCCCAACCAGGAGCAAGCACCCTTGGTTACTTGGGGTGCTTTTCCAAGTAACTCGCCGAAGGCGAAATGTCTGCCGTTAGGCAGACGCACTTGATCTTCGCGGACTAAGCAACGCCGCTGACATCTACCTCCACAACATCGCCCACCAGCCGCACCGGCCAGGTCCGCAGCCGCAGTGCCGCATCCTCCAGACACGTTCCGTCCTTCAGCCGGTAATGCTGCTTATATAAAGGCGAAGCGATCACAAGATCCCCGCCCAAACTGCCGATCAACCCCCGACCAATCACATTCACCCCCGTGACCGGATCACGATTGTCCACCGCAAACAACTGCGCCGCGCCACCAATGGACGCCACAAAAAACAACGCCACCTGCGCAGTGCCCACCAGCGCAACCACGCCGGAATTCAGCACCAGATCCTCACGCGCACATACCGCGCGCCACACCTGAGTTTTCGGCATCTCCATCACCGCAGCATTGGCCTGGCTCATCGTGCAACCTCCACAGCGGCAATCAGATTCAACTCTTCAGCGCGAGCCGGACGACGCTGGCTGCGCTCCTTGACGAAACGAATGTCCGGGTCAGCGCCCTTGTCATTGACGAATGTGCGGAAGCGCTTGAGTTTCTCCGGGCTCTTCAGCGCGTTCGCCCACTCGCATTCATAACGGTCGACCACCAACTGCATCTGCGCCTCCAGTTCGGCGGCGAGCCCGAGGCTGTCCTCGATCACCACCGCCTTCAGAAAATCCAGCCCGCCTTCAAGGGACTCGCGCCAGACCGACGTCCGCTGCAACTTGTCGGCGGTGCGGATGTAAAACATCAGCACGCGGTCGATGTAGCGAATCAGCGTCTCGTCGTCCAGATCGGTGGCGAACAGCTCGGCGTGGCGCGGCCGCATGCCACCGTTGCCGCACACGTACAGATTCCAGCCGTTCTCCGTGGCAATCACGCCGATGTCCTTGCTCTGGGCTTCGGCGCATTCACGGGTGCAGCCGGACACCGCGAACTTCAGCTTGTGCGGCGAGCGCAGGCCTTTGTAGCGGTCCTCGATGTTGAGCGCCATTTGCACGCTGTCCTGAACGCCGTAACGGCACCAGGTGCTGCCGACGCAGGACTTCACCGTTCGTGTCGATTTGCCGTAGGCATGGCCGGTCTCGAACCCGGCAGCGACCAGCTCGGCCCAGATGTCCGGCAGCTCGTGCAACTGCGCGCCAAACAGATCGATGCGCTGGCCGCCGGTGATCTTCGTGTACAGGTCGTATTTCTTCGCCACCGCGCCGATGGCGATCAAGCCGTCCGCAGTAATCTCGCCCGCCGGAATGCGCGGCACCACGGAGTACGTGCCGTTCTTCTGCATGTTGGCCATGAAGGTGTCGTTGGTGTCCTGCAGCGGGACCAGCGACGGGTCCATGATCGGCCGGTTCCAGCACGAGGCGAGGATCGAGCCGACGGTGGGTTTGCAGATGTCGCAACCCACATGGCCTTTGCCGTGGCGGGCCAGCATCTCGTCGAAGCTTTCGATGTTTTCAATGCGGGCGAAGGCGTACAGCTCCTGACGCGTGAACGCAAAGTGCTCGCACAGGCTTTTATCGACGGTGACGCCGCGGGCAATCAGTTCGTGCTCGAACACGCTTTTCAGCAGCGCTGCACAACCGCCGCACCCGGTGGCCGCCTTGGTGCAGGCCTTGAGCCCGGCAAGATCGGTGCAGCCGCCGTCGATGGCCGAACAGATCGACGCCTTGCTCACGTTGTGGCATGAGCAAATGGTTGCCGTGGCGGGCAGAGCATCGGCGCCAAGGGTTGGCGCGCCGTCACTGTGGGGCAGGATCAGGCTCGACGGATCGGCGGGCAGCTTGATGCCGTTCTGTGCGTATTGCAGCAAGGTGTCGTAATAACTGTTGTCGCCCACCAGCACGGCGCCGAGCACTTTTTTGCCATCGGCGGACACCACCAGGCGTCGATAACTGCCGCTGGCCTCATCGATGAACCGGTAGCTGCGCGCGCCGGTCAACGCGCCATGGGCATCGCCGATGGAGCCGACGTCGACGCCGAGCAGTTTGAGTTTGGTCGACATGTCCGCGCCGAAGAACGGCTCGGCGGCCAGGTCGCACAATTGCGCCGCGACATTGCGCGCCATTTGATAGCCCGGCGCGACGAGGCCGAAGACGCTGCCGTTCCAGGCCGCGCACTCGCCGATGGCGAAAATGTCGGCGTCGCTGGTGCGGCAATGTTCGTCGATGGCGACGCCGCCGCGCGGGCCCAGCGCCAGCTCACACTGGCGGGCGAGGGCGTCTTGCGGACGAATGCCGGCGGAGAAAACGATCAGGTCGGTTTCGAGGAATTCATCGCCGGCGAAATTCATCCGGTAGCGGTATGTCTCACCCGCGCTGATGGATTGCGTCGCGCGAGACAGATGCACGCCAACCCCCAGCGCTTCGATGCGCGCCTTCAGGGCGGCGCCGCCGTGATCGTCCAGCTGAACCGGCATCAGGCGCGGCGCGAATTCCACCACGTGGGCTTCCAGTCCCAGTGACTTCAGCGCGTTGGCCGCTTCCAGTCCCAGCAGCCCGCCGCCGACCACCACACCGCGTTTTGACTGACTGGCCGCGGCGCGAATGGTGTCGAGGTCGTCCAGGGTGCGGTAGACCAGTCGCGAGTTGCCTTCAGCGCCTTCGATGGGCGGCACGAAAGGGTAGGAGCCCGTCGCCAGCACCAGCTTGTCGTAACCAAAGCGGCCCTTGGCGGTGATCACTTCGCGCCCCACCCGGTCGATTTCCAGCACCGGCACACCCAGGTGCAGCGCAAGCCCGGTCTGCTCATATAAGGAAGCAGCGCTCATCGCCAGTGACTCGGCGTCGCGACCGCCAAAGTATTCGGACAGGTGCACGCGGTCGTAGGCGCGCTGGCCTTCCTCACCGAACACATGAATGCGGTAGCGCTCAAGGGCGCCGGCGGCGATCAGTTGTTCGACGCAGTGGTGACCCACCATGCCGTTGCCGATGACGATCAGGGTTTGGACGTCGTTGAGTGGGGCGACTGTGGTGGTCATATCGAGTCCCGGCCAAGGCCAATCAGGTTTTTCGAAAGCAAAAAAAAGGCGCCCGGAACCTCTCGGTTCCAGGCGCCTTTGCCTGTTCTTTTAACGGTTGCCGCCCGACCACAGTGTCGACGCCAACCTGGTGAGCCCGATGCCGCGAACGGCTGGCGGTCTGCGTTGACCGGCCAGGGCTGCCAACCGGGTGTTCAGGCTGGACTTGGTAAGGGACATAGCAATGGCTGTGCCAGCGGAGAATGTCCAGGTGTCGGACGCCTTTCGTCCCCGCCAGACGCGCAGGTTTGACGGGCCAGAGGCGTGATCGTAAGCCGATCTCATCGCCATCGATACGAACGGTACCGGCTCGAAAAGGGTGCGATTTACGCTGGTGCGCCCCACCGTGAAGCTCAACTCTCTTTAATCGGGCGAGCAACTTTCGCTGAAACCGCCCGCTGCACGTTCCACGGCCAGGCTGGCCTGCTGTTTGCAATATCCCGTTCACAGGCAATCAACGCCGATTGCCATATTCACGACAAAGGCGCCGTGTGCTCTCCGTTTTTCAACGGATGAGAACAGGGCGTCTTTTTTTGCTTTCAGGAAACGGAATATGGCGAGCAGCAGCGTAAAGAGCGTGTGTCCTTATTGCGGTGTCGGTTGCGGCATCGTCATGCAGGTCGAGGACAACCGAGTCATCAAGGTGGTCGGCGACAAGACGCACCCGAGCAATTTCGGCCGTCTGTGCACCAAAGGCACCACCTGCGGCCAGGCGATTGCCGGGTCGGGGCGGATGGAGTCCGCGTACATCCGCCATCAGCGCAGCCACGAGCCGGTGCGCGCGGAAATGGACGCCGCGATCAGCGAAACCGCCCGGCGCTTGCGCGGGATTCTGGATCGCGATGGCCCCGGCGCGCTGGCGTTTTACGTCTCGGGGCAGATGTCCCTGGAGGCGCAATACCTGGCCAACAAACTCGCCAAAGGTTTTGTGCGCACCCCCAGTATCGAGTCCAATTCGCGGCTGTGCATGGCCAGCGCGGGCAGCGGCTACAAGCTCTCGTTAGGCGCGGACGGCCCGCCTGGGTCCTACGATGATTTCGACAAGGCCGATCTGTTTTTCGTGATCGGCGCGAATATGGCCGACTGTCACCCGATCCTGTTCTTGCGCATGATGGATCGGGTCAAGGCCGGGGCGAAGCTGATCGTCGTCGACCCCCGGCGCAGCGCCACCGCCGAAAAGGCCGAGCTGTTCCTGCAAATCAAACCTGGCACCGACCTCGCGCTGCTCAATGGCCTGCTGCATCTGCTGGTGGAGAACGGCGATACCGACGCCGAATTCATCGCCTCGTTCACCCAGGGCTGGGACGCCATGCCCGACTTCCTCGCCGAGTACTCGCCCGCGTACGTCGCGCAGATCACCGGCCTGGCCGAAGCTGACGTTCGTCAGGCTGCGCGGATGATCGGCGCGGCGCCCGAGTGGATGAGCTGCTGGACCATGGGCCTGAACCAGAGCACCCACGGCACCTGGAACACCAATGCGCTGTGCAACCTGCACCTGGCGACCGGGGCGATTTGTCGGCGCGGCAGCGGTCCGTTTTCCCTGACCGGCCAACCGAATGCCATGGGCGGCAGGGAAATGGGCTACATGGGCCCAGGACTTCCCGGACAGCGCTCGGTGTTGGTGGACGCCGACCGCCGCTTTATAGAAGACCTCTGGCGCATCCCGGAGGGCAGCATCCCGCACCAGCCTGGCGGCGGCACCATCGACCTGTTCGAGCAGATGCGTGACGGCGTGATCAAGGCCTGCTGGATCATCTGCACCAACCCGGTGGCCAGTGTCGCCAACCGCACGACGGTCATCGACGCCCTGAAAACCGCCGAGCTGGTCATTACCCAGGACGCCTTCCTCGACACCGAAACCAATCGCTACGCCGACATCTTGTTGCCGGGCGCGCTCTGGGCGGAAGGGGAAGGGGTGATGATCAACTCCGAGCGCACCCTTAACCTGACACAGAAAGCCGTCGATGCGCCGGGGCAGGCCTTGCCCGACTGGCAGATCATCGCCAGCGTCGCCTGTGAAATGGGCTTCGCCGACGCCTTCAGTTACGCCTCGGCAGAGGAGGTGTTCGAAGAAATCAAACAGGCCTGGAACCCCGCCACAGGCTACGACATTCGCGGCGCCAGCTATGGGCGGCTGCGGGATCAGTCTTTGCAATGGCCGTGCGCGCCAGATGACGAGACCGTGCGCAGTCCGATTCGCTACCTCAGCGATAGCGGTGCGGGCCCAGTCAAGGAAGGCGTCACGCCACGGCGGCCGATTATCTTTCCCACCGCAAACGGCAAAGCGGTATTTTTCCCACGCCCGCACATGGCGCCGGCTGAACTGCCCAACGATGCATTTCCCATGGTGCTCAACACCGGCCGCCTGCAACACCAATGGCACACGCTGACCAAGACCGGGAAAGTGCCGACACTGAACGCGCTCAATGCGCGGCCGTTCGTCGAGCTGCACCCCGACGATGCCCTTGCGCTGGGTATCCGCGAAGGGGATGGCGTGGAAATCCGTTCCGCACGCGGGCTGGCGGTGTTGCCTGCGGTGATCAGCGATCGGGTGCTGCCGGGCAATTGCTTCGTGCCCTTTCACTGGAATGACGTGTACGGCGAAAAACTGGCGATCAACGCCGTGACCAACGACGCCGTCGACCCAATTTCCCGGCAGCCCGAATTCAAGTGCTGTGCAGTCGCCTTGCGCAAGGTCGAGCTGATCGGGCATCGCTTCCTCGATGTGCTCCAAGTCGACACAGAGACGCAGACAGCACATGACGATGCGCCGCTGTTGACGCTGCTGTGGGCATCACAAACCGGGAATGCCGAAGCGTTGGCCCGACAGTTCGGCGACCGGTTAAAGACTGCCGGCGTACCCGTTCACGTGGCGGCGATGGATAGTTTCCCCTGCGAGCGTCTGGACCAGCTGCAGAACGTCGCGCTGATCAGTAGCACGTTTGGCGATGGCGAATCTCCCGACAACGGGCAACGATTCTGGCAATCACTGGCTGCCCGGCAAGCGCCTCTGGAGTCGCTGCGTTACGCCGTGCTGGCGCTCGGTGATTCGAGTTATGACCGCTTTTGCCAGCACGGCAAGAACCTCGACCAGCGCCTGCAACAGCTGGGCGCTTCACGGCTGATCGCCAGAGTCGAGTGCGACGGCGAATACCAGGCCCACGCAGACAGCTGGTTCACAGGGTTGCAGCAGGCGCTGTCGCTGAATCTTCCTACCCCTTCAATCGTCGACAACACACCGGTTTTTGGGAATCAGCCGTCACGGACGCAGCCCCATTACGCGCGTTTGTCCCTCAACCGGCGGCTGAACGCAGACGGTGCTGCCAAGGACACGCGGCAACTGGCGCTGACCCTGGAAGGCTCGGGCATGACCTATGAAGCCGGCGACGCGTTGGGGGTGTGGCCGCGCAATTGCCCTGAACTGGTGAACGAACTGCTCGAACTCACGGGGCTGAACGCCGACCAACCGGTGCGTGGCCTGAAGGCTTGTGACGTGCCGCTGCGTCAGGCGCTGGCCGAGCAATTCGAGATAGCACGACCGAGCGCAGACACACTGGCATTCATCGCCGAGCGCAACGGCAGTACTGACCTGAAAACACTCCTGACCGAGCCGTTCAAAAGCGAGCTGAAGGACTGGCTATGGGGCCGACAGTTGGCCGACGTGTTGCGCGAGTTCCCCATCGTCTGCTCTGCGGAGGAATGGCTTGACCATCTCAAACCGCTGCAGCCCCGGCTTTATTCCATCTCGTCGAGCGCCAAGGCGCATCCCGTTGAAGTCCACCTGACGGTTTCCGCCGTGCGCTACGGCGCGCGCAAAGGCGTTTCATCGACCTTCCTGGCGGATCGTGCGGGGGAGTGCGAGGTGCCGATCTTCCTGCAGCCCACGCGGCATTTTCGCCCGCCGGTCGATGGCGATGTGCCGATGATCATGATCGGCCCGGGCACCGGGGTGGCGCCGTTTCGGGCGTTTCTGCAGGAGCGGCGTGCCCGCGGCGACCGGGGCCGTAACTGGCTGTTCTTCGGCGAGCAACATCAGGCCACCGACTTTTACTACCGCGACGAACTGCAAGGCCTGCAGCAGGACGGCCTGCTGACCCGGCTGAGCCTGGCGTTTTCGCGGGATCAGGCGGAAAAAATCTACGTTCAGCAGCGCCTACAGGAGCAGGGCGCTGAACTCTGGCGCTGGCTGGAGGAGGGTGCGCACCTGTACATCTGCGGTGATGCTTCGCGGATGGCGCGGGATGTCGATCAGGCGCTCCGTCGCGTGATCAGCGAACAGGGCGGCATCAGCCTGGAAAAAGCGGCCGACCAGTTGCGCTGTCTGACCGAGCAAAAGCGCTACCTGCGGGACGTGTATTAGCCCCGTTCACTCACCCTGCGGTTGGCGACTGAACCGTAACTGAACGGATTTCTCGATCAAACAAGAAAACCTTTGGATACCTGAACTTATCTGCCTTTTCTCCCTCTCATGCCGGTAGCCATTGATCGCGGCAGCCTGATAAGCTCGCGGCTTTACTCGTTTGCCCTATTGGCGCATGAACAAGGAAACAGAATGAAACAGCATCGGTTGGCAGCGGCGATTGCCCTGGTCGGTCTGGTACTCGCGGGCTGTGACAAGCAAGCCAGCACCGTTGAGCTGAAAACCCCGGCCCAGAAAGCCTCTTACGGCATCGGCCTGAACATGGGCAAAAGCCTGGCTCAGGAAGGCATGGACGATCTGGATTCCAAAGCGGTAGCGCTGGGTATCGAAGACGCCGTTGGCAAGAAAGAGCAGAAGCTCAAAGACGAAGAGTTGGTTGCAGCGTTTGGCGACCTGCAAAAGCGCGCTGAAGAGCGCATGGCCAAGATGAGCGAAGAGTCGGCAGCTGCCGGCAAGAAGTTCCTCGAAGAAAACGGCAAGCGTAAGGAAGTCACCACCACCGCTTCCGGTCTGCAGTACGAAATCATCAAGAAAGCCGACGGTCCAGTACCGAAGCCGACTGATGTCGTGACCGTTCACTACGAAGGCAAGCTGACTGACGGCAAAGTGTTCGACAGCTCTGTTGAACGCGGCAGCCCGATTGATCTGCCAGTGAGCGGCGTGATCCCGGGTTGGGTCGAAGGTCTGCAGCTGATGCACGTTGGCGAGAAGGTCAAACTCTACATCCCTAGCGAATTGGCCTACGGCGCACAAAGCCCTAGCCCAACCATCCCGGCAAACTCGGTTCTGGTCTTCGACCTGGAACTGCTGGGCATCAAGGACCCTGCTGCTGCAGGCGCCAATGATGCTGCTGGCGCTGATGAAGAAGAAGAGGCTGCCCCGGCCGCCGAACCGGCCAAGCCAGCCGCCAAGAAGTAATCATTCGACCGTCTGATTACCGCTTGAAAGAAATGCCCCGTCTCGACGGGGCATTTTCATTTCCGGCCCGATTTGATCGAACCGGCTTGAACGGGCAGAGTCCCATGTCGGTCAGTCACGGTGTGTTAAGCCGGGATTTGTCGGAGGCTGAGAGGCATTTATTGAGCCGTGGCTAGCCTCACAGACCGAATGAGTCAACGGTTTTTGCGGGTTTTTATGTGTGTAAAAAACGCGCGATCTAAGCCAGGGCCCGGTAGAACGGGCGTTCCGGGCTCGAAAAGCAGGTCTGTTCACAAGGTTATCCACAATTTGTGTGGATAACCTTTGGGCGCGGAATCGGCTGCCGAGTCGGTTGGCTTCAGCACCATGCCCGTGAGCCAGCAGGTCGATTTTTATCGGTAATTGTGGAGTGGATATGAAAGCACCCTGGAATCTCATTCGTTATCTGCCCATGGCCAAACGCTTGATGGCGGCAGGCCGCTTGCCCGCATTGCTGTTTGCCGTGGCAGGCAAAACGGCCAGTGAAGGCGGTCGACTGGGGAAGATAAAAGACGATCTGAAACTGCTTCAAGCGTTGTGCCTGGCTTACTGGCGCGGGGAATATCGCGCCATCAGCGGTAAGGCGATTCTCTCGATCGTGGCCGGCCTGATGTATTTCATCAGCCCTCTGGATGCAATTCCTGACTGGATTCCGGGCCTGGGGATGCTGGATGACATCGCCGTGCTGGCGTGGGTGATGAAGCACCTCGAAGCCGAGCTCAGCGCGTTTCGTGCCTGGCGCGCGTTGCAGAACCCGGAAAAGCTCGCGGTGGTCGAGCGTTTGCCGGCGACGCCTGTCTTGCTGGAGCATGAGAAGAAGATTTGAAGACGGCCTTGCGTGGCTTATCAGTGGCGGCGGCAGCACTCATTGATTCCGCACACGCCAGTCGTCGCTGACCGCTGTTAAGATGCCGCCCATACTTAGAAAAATACTACGTAAAGCGCGTTTTTGTCCTACAGGGGTGTTGGTATGGATCTTCAGGTTATTTCGCGCGATGGAGAGCCGGAATATGCGGTGCTGCCATGGGCGCAGTATCAGGCCCTGTTGCGTGCGGCGGGGGTTGCGCATGGCCCGGAGTCCGAGTCTGCCACTCACACTGAGGGCCGTCGCGAACAGCCTGCTAGCGCAGTTGACCTTCCTTCTTTCGGTCAGCTAAGTGCCCTGCGCGAGGCCAAGGGCCTGGAAGTGGCGCAGCTGGCCCGCGCAGTCGGCATCAGCCCGTCTTATCTGAACCTGATTGAAAGCGGCGCCCGTGAGCCGGACGCGGCCATTCGCCGGAGTCTGGCGTGGGAGCTGGGTATTGCGGGCTGGCGGGGTGAGGCATGAGCGTGCGCATCAGTCGCCAGCATTGGGACGGGTTGCTCGCCGAACTGGACCTGGCCCGTCGTCAGCGTCATCTGGTGACCTATCGCGCATTGCTTGAGCGGTTGCAGTTGCCCACCCCCGCCATGCAAACCCTGACCGCCGCCCTTGAACACCTCGCCGCCCTCGACGCCCGCGCCGAGCAGCCATTGCGCAGCGCGCTGGTAATCAGCCAGGGCGCCAGCCGCCTGCCACGTACCGGATTCTTTGAATGCGTCGAACGCCTTGGCCGTTTCTCCGGCCCCTCCGACGGCATCGCTGCTGCGTCCTGGCACGCCTCGGAAGTGGCGCGAGTCTTCGAATATGAGTACCCGCAGCCGGTCAAGCCTGAGTAGAGCAGCTTCTGGTTTGAGACTGGCCGGACTATCGCCTTCGCGAGCAAGCTCGCTCCCACGTGATCTGGGCTGTACTCGGGATTCCGGTCTGATCTCGGATCCTTGGAAGTGATCAGAGTCACTTATTACCCAGGGCTGATCTCGGACCTGTGGGAGTGATCAAGGCTGACTTAGGGTCAAGGTTTGATCTCGGACCTGTGGGAGTGAGCTTGCTCACGAAGGGGCCGGTTCATTCAGCCATTTTCCAAGGGGGCTGCAGCAAGCCTTCGCGAGCAAGCTCGCTCCCACATGGCTAGTGTTGTACTCGGGATTTCGAGATTGACTCCCACCCCAACCCGATTTCTTAATACCGGCACCTCACCCCAAAACCGCCTGATTCAACGTCGCCATCACCTCCGCCTCTCGCGTATTGATCACATGCACACTCGCACCCATCACCTCCTTGGCGTGGTGCTTGGCCTGTGAGGCCAGTTCGGCGAGTTGGCTGGCGTCGAGCGTCGTGCAGACTTCCGGATACAGATGCACGACGCCGATGGACAGCGACAGCAGCGGGAATTCCTGACGCTGGCCCTGGCGATTGAGTGCCACGAAGCAACCGGCCTCCAGATGTTCGGCGCGGTAGAAGCGTCGGCATTGGTTCTGGAAGTCTTCCAGCAGCATGTACAAACGTTTGCGCCAGTCGTCCGAGCCCAGCACCATCAGGAAATCATCGCCGCCGATGTGGCCGACAAAGTCGCGACTCTGATCGATCCGGTCGTTCAGGCATTGCGCCAGGCACAGCAACACCTCGTCGCCGCGCCCGTAGCCATAGATGTCGTTGAAAGGCTTGAAGCTGTCGATGTCCACGTAGCAGATCATTGATTCGCGGCCCTGCTGCAATAGACGGGTCAGGCATTGCTGAATCGGCACGTTGCCCGGCAGCAGGGTCAGCGGATTGGCGTAGCGCGCCTGTTGAATCTTCACCTCGGTGATCAACTTGAGCACATCGATGACTCGGCCCAGCCCGAGGTAGGCGCCGTTCTGCATGATGATGAAATCTTCTTCGATGCGTTGCCGCGCCCGACTGGTGATCAATCGGCTGACCTGCTGCAGCGACTGGCTCAGCTCGACGGCCAGAAAGTCGTCGCTCATCAGACGACTAATGGGCTTGCGCGCATACAGCTCGGTGGCGAACGGCTGCAGCAGCACGTCGGACAGCGAGTGGCGGTGGACGATGCCGATCGGCTGATGCTGCTCATCCAGGACCGCCAGCGAGTTGAGATTGGCCTGCTTGCGAAACGCTTCCAGCACGGTGGCCGTGGGCGTGGTCTGCACCACCGCCGGCTGCTCGTTGAGCAGGGCGCTGAGGTCGCGGGTTTCCTCGGTCAGGGTCGCGGCGCCAGGGTCGATTTTCGGCAGCAGCGCACGGGCGTCCCGGGGTGGAAACTCCTGCGGACGGCACAGCAAGTAGCCTTGAACCAACTCGACGCCCATGTCGATCAATACGGCGAGTTCTTCCTGCAACTCGATGCCTTCGGCGATCACCAGCGCCCGCGAGGCCTTGGCCATCTGCAACATGGAACCGACAAACTCGCGCTTGACCGCGTCCTGATGAATGCCATCAATGAAATGCCGGTCGATCTTCACGTAATCCGGGCGCAACTCGGACCACAGCCGCAGGCTCGAATAGCCTGCGCCCAAGTCATCGAGGGCAATGGAAAAGCCCATGTCCCGATAGTGATACAGCGCGTTGTAGAGCAGGCCGAAGTCATCGGTTGGTGTTTGCTCGGTCAGTTCGATGACCACGCGGCTGGGCGGGATCCCGTAGCGCTGCAACAGCTGCAAGGTGCGCCCCGGCGGGTGCGACGCTTCCAGCAGGGACTCCGGCGAGATGTTGAGAAACAGCTTGCCCTGCAGCTTCTGTTGGCTGAAGCGACGGCAGGCCGACTCGCGGCAGGCGAGTTCCAGTTCGCTCAGGCGCCCGGCCTGACGGGCCACGGCGAACAGGTTCAGAGGGGAATGCAGCGCGCTGTTGGAAGGGCCGCGAGTCAGGGCTTCGTAGCCGAGAATGCGCCGATCCGATAGCGACACAATCGGTTGGAACAGGCTGTGCAAGTCGCCGTGAGTCAGGATCGAACTCAAAGCGCCCAGCTGTTCAGTCACGGTCATGGCAATCTCGGGGCAAGAAAAAGGGGCTGGACGCCTGTGGCGCCGAGCCCCGCTATTTCACGACAGATTCATGACTATTTGATGACGATTTGCCACCATTTGGTCATGTTTCATGCTGCTTACTTCTTTGCCACCGAACCGCTCAAGCCCAGATAGTCGAGCAAAATACGCCCGGTTTCGGCCAGGTAGGCGTCATCCTCTGGCTTGGTCTTGTCATCGTCCGAAGGCAGTGCGTCTTCGTCTTCTTTCTTCAGCTCTTTAAGCGGCTCTTCGCCTTTGGCCTTGCGACGCACGTTTTCCATCGCCAGCTGCTGGCTTTCGATGTCGGCATGTTGCTTGCGGCGCTCGGCTTCGTTGAGGCTGACGGTTTTATCGCTCATCAGCTTCTTCGCCAGCGCGAGTTTCTCTTCGATGAAGACAAACTCGGCGTCCTTGGCTGAACGCACGTCGTGACGCGATTGCAGCTGGGCGAGGAACGGTTTGAACGGATCCACCGCCGGCTTGATCGCTGGCTTGATGGTGTCGTAGGTCATCGCCTCAGGCAGTGCACTTTCGCCGATTTCCTTGGTGTCGATGATCGACGGGTAACCAATGTCCGGCAGCACGCCCTGGTGCTGGGTGCTCTGGCCGGAAACCCGGTAGAACTTGGCCAGCGTCAGTTTCAGTTCGCCATGGTTCAGCGGCTGAATGGTCTGCACGGTGCCTTTGCCGAACGTCTGGCCGCCGATGATCAGCGCGCGGTGATAGTCCTGCATGGCGCCGGCGAAAATCTCCGAAGCCGAGGCCGAGAGGCGGTTGACCAGCAACGCCATTGGGCCTTTGTAGAACGCACCGCTGTTTTCGTCTTCCAGTACATCGACCTTGCCGTCGGCGTTACGCACCAGAACGGTCGGGCCTTTGTCGATAAACAGACTGGTCAGCTCAGTGGCTTCCTGCAGCGAACCACCGCCGTTGTTACGCAGGTCGATGACCACGCCATCAACTTTCTCTGACTGCAATTCGGTCAGCAGTTTCTTGACGTCGCGGGTCGTGCTCTTGTACTCGGGATCGCCAGCGCGGTAGGCCTTGAAGTCCAGGTAGAAAGCAGGAATCTCGATGACGCCCAGTTTGTAATCCTTGCCGTCCTGATTCAGGTGCAGGATGGACTTCTTCGCCGCTTGTTCTTCGAGCTTCACGGCTTCGCGGGTGATCGACACGATCTTGGTGGTTTGGTCGCTTGGCGCATTGCTGGCCGGGACGATTTCCAGACGCACAACCGAGCCTTTCGGTCCGCGAATCAGTTTGACCACTTCATCCAGACGCCAGCCGATCACGTCGACCATCTCTTTGTCGCCCTGGGCGACGCCGATGATCTTGTCGGCGGTTGCCACTTGCTTGGTCTTGGCGGCAGGGCCGGCCGGCACCAGGCGGACGATTTTGACGTTGTCGTTATCGCTCTGCAGGACAGCGCCGATCCCTTCAAGGGAAAGGCTCATGTTGATGTCGAAGTTTTCCGCGCTGTCCGGTGACAGGTAGTTGGTGTGCGGGTCGTAGGACATCGCGAAGGTATTCAGGTACGCCTGGAACACGTCCTCGCTACGGGTCTGGCCCAGTCGGGCGAGTTGGTTCTTGTAGCGCTTGGTCAGGGTTTCCTGGATCTTCGCCGGGTCTTTGCCGGCGATCTTCAAGCGCAGAACCTCGTCCTTGACGCGCTTGCGCCAGAGGTCGTCAAGTTCGGCTTCGTTCTTGGCCCATGGCGCGTCCTTGCGATCAACCAGCAAGGTTTCCTGGGTGTTCAGGTCGATCTTGTCGACCCCCTTGTTCAGCTGCGCCAAGGCGAAATCCAGACGCGACTTGATGCGGTCCAGATAACGCTTATAGATGGTAAAGCCCGGGGCCAGGTCGCCGCTCTTGAGAAAGTCGTCGAACTGGAAACGCCACTTGTCGAACTCGGCGATGTCACTGGCGAGGAAGTAGCTGCGCGCAGGATCAAGGAGTTTCAGGTAGCTCTGATAGATGATTTCCGAACGCTTGTCGTCCAGCGGCGGCTTGCTGTAGTGGTGGCGCTTGAGCAGCTCCACGACATTCAGACTGGCGATGACTTCATCGCGATCAGGTTGAAGATTATCCCAGCTGTTGGCGGCGAACGAACTGGCCGACATTGGCAGGACAGTCAGGCCAATGAGTAATGCAAGGGTGGTGCTGGGTAGAAAATGCTTCATGCTGATTCGACGCGGGGACAATTGATAACGCATATTAGGCCGTCTTTGGAGGTCGCCGGTTCGGTCAGAACACGGTCGCATAATGCAAAAAGCCCAATGGCCGTGAGGCACATCGGGCTCAGTCAAGACTCACTATGGAGGCACCGTGAAAGCATTGCAAGGCGTTGAAGGTCGTGTGGAATGGGTTGAAGAGCCATCGCCGACGCTGGATGTAGGACAAGTCCGCATCAAGGTGGCAGCGGCTGGACTCAATCGTGCCGATTTGCTGCAACGCTCGGGGCATTACCCGCCGCCGCCGGGTGTCACGGAAATCCTCGGCATGGAATGTTCCGGGGTGATTGCCGAGGTCGGCCCGGGCACCGCGTGGGAAGTCGGCGACCGCGTGTGCGCGCTGGTTGCGGGCGGTGCAATGGCCGAAGAAGTGGTGGTCGACGCGCGGCATGTGCTGCCGGTGCCCGAGGGTATTTCGCTGCACGAAGCGGCGGGGATTCCCGAGGTGTACGCCACGGCCTGGCTGAATCTGTTCCAGCTGGCCGGCCTCCAGCCCGGCGAAAAAGTGTTGCTGCACGCCGGAGCAAGTGGCGTTGGTTCAGCTGCCATTCAGCTATGCAAGGCTTTCGGTAACCCGGTCTGGGTTACCGTCGGCTCGGCCGAGCGGCTGGCGTATTGCGAATCCCTCGGCGCCCAGGGCGGTGTGCTGCGCAACGAGAACCTCGATGCGCTGAACGACTTTGCGCCTTTTAACGTCATCCTTGACCCGGTGGGCGCCAACTATGCGGCGCTGAACCTCAAGGTGCTCGGCGTTGACGGTCGTCTGGTGCTGATCGGGCTGATGGGCGGAAGTAAGTCCGAGCTGGATTTCGCAAAGGTGCTGGGCAAACGCATTCATGTCCTCGGCTCGACCCTGCGCAGCCGCGACGACCAGTTCAAGGCCGACCTGCTCAG
The DNA here is from genome assembly GCF_057834665.1 of Pseudomonas sp. GL_135. Lineage (NCBI taxonomy): Bacteria > Pseudomonadati > Pseudomonadota > Gammaproteobacteria > Pseudomonadales > Pseudomonadaceae > Pseudomonas > Pseudomonas sp. GL_135. The sequence goes on along the minus strand of NZ_CM174408.1, from coordinate 4,192,609 downwards.
CGACCTGGGCCAGCACGTCATGCCGCTGTTCACCGAAGGCCGCTTGAAGCCACAACTGGCGCGCAGCTTTCCGATCAGCGAAGCCGAAGCGGCCTACGCAGAGCTCGCCACCAATCAGGTGTCGGGCAAGGTCGTGCTGGTGATCGACGACAGTCTGGTGTGACCCTGCTTTTGCTGTTTCCGTTCTGCACGGCAGTGCCTCGTCAGCCGACCGGCGGTGGCCGGAACTGTCATTTCTGACAGTAGTCAGCCTGGCCCATTCGGTTCTCAATAAAGCCTTGTTGCGTGAGCTCAGTCGGCGAGTGTCGGCTGAGAACGCTTCATCGGACGAGGTGAGGACAGGATGGCCAGGGATCGGAAAGCGCAGTCGATAACACGACGGACAGGGGATGGTTCAAAGGCACTGCTGGCAATGCCTGAAGTGCCGGCAATCATTGATCCAAACGATCCTGAGGGCCTGGTTTCCACCGGCACTCAAGTTAATGATCTAGAGGTGCTGGTGCCGCTTTGGCCGTTTCCGGCGGGACCGGGGGATATCGACCGACTGGACCTGTTCTGGAGCGGTGTGACCAGTGATACACCCGTGGCCACTGCGAATTTTCCTGGACCGGTCGATCCCGAAACCTTTCCTGTCTCCTTGAAAGTCGACAAAAACGTTCTGCAGCCGGACGGCCAGTACCAGCTCTGGTACACGGTCACTACTGACGCGAATGACACTGCACCTTCCGAGCGCCGTACCGTCACCATCGACACCCGACCGCCCAGCTATAACCAGCAGTTGATGCCCTTGTTGTTACCTGATGATCTGGTGGGCGGGGTGATCAACGAAGCGTACCTGGCCAGTCATGGCGATCAGGTAGAGCTGCGCCTGCCGAGCCCTGTGTATCTGGACGCGAAGGTAGGTGATGTCGTTGACCTTTACTGGTCGCAGGACAACCCGCCAACGACATCGGTTGTGGCCAGCGTGACGGTGACCCAGGCGCAGATCGAGGCAGACGATATCCGCATCAGCCTGCCCGGCGACGCCGTGCGCGCACCGGACCGGGATGGCGATTTCTACGCCACTTACAAAGTACGAGACCGTGCCGGCAACGAGACGGACTCGTTCTCCCGTGAAACGCTCGCTGCCGTTGCGCTGAAGCCGCTGCCGGGGGGCGATCTCCCCGAGCCCGATTTTCCGGAAGCGGACATCGACGGCTACATCAACTGCGCTAACGAGCCCTGGAACGGCATTACGGTACGGGTCACCTTCGTTCGTAACCTGTTCGAGTACCAGGACCAGATCACACTGTATTGGCAGGGCTATCACACGTTGAACGGCAACGATCCGATTGCGGGCACCGAGGGCGTATTTGCCCGGACGGTCAGCGTGAAGAACGTGACTGACGGTTATCTGGACATTCTGGTCGAGCCTTTCATTCCCCACATCGAACCCATCCTTAACGGATCGGCGCTGGCCACTTACCGGTTGACGAAAGTCGGCGGGCAGTCGGGCAAGTCCTACGAGGGGCTAGTGAAGATCGATCGCAAGTTGCCCAGCGGCGAGATCTGCGGCCCCGTGATGCAGGCTGTTCAGTCTGGCTCGCGCAGGGAGGGCGGGTGCAAGGCCTGTCGTCTGTTCACTCGATTCATCGCCCGCGTGCTCCAGGCGCTCGGGCGTGGTGGCAAAGGGCAGTAACCCTGGAAACCCAAGACGCGCCAGGCGGGATAGGCGCGAGTCAACTCAAGGAGAAAAGACATGAGCAACTTATCAAGCAAGCAGACCCGTGTGCTGGCCAGTGCACTGGCGCGTGCCGTCAACCAGCAGGACCAGGCCAGTAAGAAACGCCTGTCTGCACGAGCGACACTGAGTGCGCCGATTGCGCCGGTCTGGTGGGACGGCGATCCTGCCTTCGCAGGCCTGGTGCCTCGGGATGAGCAGGAAAAGGACATGCCGATCGATATCCCCGAGTGGCCTAACGGCGCAGGCCAGGGTGAGTCCGACTACCTTCAGTTCGAGTGGAAACCGTCAACCTCGGGGACGTGGCAGAGTGCCCAGGACTTGATCACGATTCCAGGTCCGTTGCAATCCAGTGACTTCCCCATGGAGCTGCAGTTGAGCAAATCCAACTTTGCGACTCAAGGCACCTTCGACTTGCGCTACACCGTCACGAACGACGCGGGCAATACCGCAGAATCGGAAATTACCCAATTCATCATTGACAAGACTGCACCCAACTATGGTCAGGGGCCAGATGCGGCGACGTTTGTAGACCCTGTCGTCATCAGCGACGGCATCACACAGGATTACCTCGATACCCATGACGGTCTGGAGCTGGTCATCCCGACCTATCTAGACGAACAGTCGGGCGATACCCTGGATGTTTATGTTCATGAGGTTGGCACAAGCCAGACCACGCCGGTGTTCACCGGGGTGATTGATTCGAACAGGCAGATCAAGGTACCGGCGGATGCCTTCTCCGGTTTGCTGGATGGCCTCATTTATTTGTCCTATCGACTGGTCGACAAGGTGGGTAACAAAGGCGGTCCCGCTGATAACGCGACAGCCGGCCTCTTTCTCAATCCGCTTCCGACTCCTCCACTGGCCGCACCCCGCGTGCCCAGCATTGCGGATGACAGCGTTCTGCAACTTGTCGACATTGATCGAGTGAATACAGGGCTGGTTGAAATTGACCCGTACGCGAACGCGCTTGAAGGCGACCGTATAGTGCTCACTTGGGGTACTGCGCAGCTTCCGGTCACTCACAACATCACGGATCCATTTGCGACAAGCTTTCTGAGTGTTCCCTACGAAACCATACTGAAGCCTGCTTACGGCACGGAGACCACGGTGCTGCCGACCCCGGTGAGCTATGTCGTCGAGCGTGGCGACAAAACGTTCGCCTCGGACACCGCCACCATCAATGTGGATTTCTTCGTTCCTGGGCCCGTAAACCCGGACCGGCCGGATCCGGTAAACACCAACCTGCCAAGAGTAACGGTAAAGGGCGCGGTTTCTGAAGTCGAGAACGTGCTGACGTCTGCCGATGTCGACGGCGATGTTACGGTAGCGCTCAAGCTGTACGACCCTATCGGCGCGAACGAGGAGATGGTCCTGTATTGGGGAGATATCACGCAAGAGGTCGCCAGGCTCAGCCCTGTAGTGGGGACGGCGGGTGAGGACTATGAATTCGTTCTGAAGTGGGACCAGATCAAGGACCTGCCCAGCAGCCAGGCAGTGCCGGTGTTCTATACCGTTGGGCGAATCAACACCGGAGGTGGTACCCCCCCAGGCAACATTGAGTCCTGCGTGCCGACACCGGTAGATGTCAGCGCAGCGCTGCCGATCAAGCTCGCCAACCCCGAGTTTCCCCTCGCGGTCCCGGCGCCGGACGGAACGCTCATTCTCAACTGCAGTACGCACTTCGGCCCTAGTCAGTTGGTTCGTGTGCGCATCCCTGCAAATCCTAACCTGAAGGGTGGTGAAACGCTTGACTTCACTTGGCAGTGCTACACCGACAGAGCAGGGACACAGCCGGCGGGCGCCGCGTCGACATTCTCGAAGAGCATCACTGCGGAGCAGGTCGCTGACGGTTTTACATTCGATCAAGGGCCGTTTGATGAGTACGTCCTGCCAACCGGCCTGAACGGGTCGATTAGAGTGACGTATGTGTCTGATACCACCCCGCCGATGCAGGGGGAGACGTTGATTAGAGCATCGGGTCAGAACGCGGCGGGCACTTGTCCGCCTAATACCCTTCGTGCATTTGGGGCGGGTGGATGCGGCTGTTAAGTGAGTAGGCTCAACTTGAGATTGAATGTACAGACGCTTTAGTTCAGGTGATAAAAGACAAGGCCAGGCTAAACGGCCTTGTCGTTTTTCAGGCTTATTGCCTCATTTTTACGATGAGCGGTAGTAAATATGCATGGTAGGAAACTACGCTCAATACGTTAGGAAACTTCCTACACGAATGCCAATTTGAAGAATGTAGTCTTCGCGCCTTTGTCCTGCGGAGCTTCTTTGTACTCCGTGGGAATGGCGATATTCCCAAGGAGCTAGACATGGCTGCGTCGCGTTTCACACCCTCCCGTTATTTCAACCCCTCAACCTTTATTTCCCTCGCGCTGTGCATAAGCACCGCCGCTCAGGGCCGCACACTGTCCCCTGACGAATCTGCGGTGGTTAACCAGGGCGACACGCCCGAAGCCTGGACGTTGGCGCCCGGTTCCTCGCTGACGGTGAGCAGCGGCGCCCAAGCCCTGACGATTTTCGGCGGTGGCGCAGGCGCCGTGGTCAATTTCAATGAGGGCAGCTCAACCACAGGCATCAATCTCAGCGCGGCGGGCGCGGTGGCAAACGTCAACGGTGCCAGCGTTAATGCCGCCGGCAACTCGACCGCGTTGATGCTCGGTGACAGCCAGGCGGTCCTGACGAACGCTACCATTACCAGCGAGACCGGCCTCGGTCTCAGTGGCACACAGTTTCAGGGCGGCACCGGCAGCGCGTTCCAGATCAATGGGGGCACGATCAGCGGTGGGGCGGGGGGCGCGACGCTTTCCTCCCGCAGTACGCTGGACGCGACGGGCACCGTGATTACCGGCACCGGCGCAAACAGCTACGGGGTCCGCGGTTTCGGCTCGGACATTTCCCTGCGCGGCAGTACCGTCACCGGCGGCTTGAACGGCCTCGTCTATCGGGTGGATACGGCCAATGTGCGCCAGGGTACGGTCAATATCGAAGGCTCACATGTAGAAGGCACCAACGGCGCTGCGATCCTGCTCAATGGTCAGGGCGGCGGGATGGTTGCCGACCTCAACCTGCTCAACGGCACCACTTTGACGGGCGGCAACGGCAATGCGCTGGAAGTGACCAACACGGCGACGGCGAACGTGCTGCTGCAGAGCAGTGAAGTGACCGGTAACTTCGCTATCTCCAACGGCAGCATCGCCAACCTGACCTTCGATCAGGGCCGGTTGATCGGTAACGTTTCGGCGGATGCCACCAGCAGCGGCACGCTGGCGCTGAACAATAACTCGGCGCTCACGGGCGATGTCACCGGTATTGATACGGTCAATCTGAATGCGAGTTCCATTACCGGAAACGTGACCTCGGCCAGCAACGCCGGTGTGGTTTCGCTGGCTAACCGGTCAGTGCTGGAAGGCAACGTCAACAGCGACAACGTCAGCCTGGATACCAGTCAGATGAAGGGCGACATCACGTCGATGAGCAGTGCCGGCGTCGTATCGCTTGTCGGCAGTTCAGTGCTGGAAGGCAACGTTAACAGCGACAACATCAGCCTGGATGCCAGTCAGATGATCGGCGACATCACGTCGTTGAGCAGCGCAGGCGTAGTGTCCCTGACAGCAGGCTCCGTGCTGGAAGGTAATGTCAGCAGCGATAACGTCAGCCTGAACGCCAGTTCAATGAAGGGTGACATCACGTCGACCAGCAACGCCGGCGTTGTATCGCTTGTCGGAGGGTCCACCGTAGAAGGTCAGGTTATCGGTGACAACGTCAGTCTTGACGCCAGCTCGGTTGTTGGCGATGTCACTTCGGCCAGCGGAGCAGGTGCCGTCAAGCTGGTTCGCCGCTCTCTGGTGAGAGGCAACGTGAACAGCAACAACGTCAGCCTCGACGCCAGTTCAATAACGGGCAATGTCACGTCGACGGGCAATGCAGGCGTAGTGTCCCTGGTGGCAGGCTCCGTGCTGGAGGGCAATGTCAGCAGCGACAACGTCAGCCTCGATGCCAGTTCGATCGTCGGCAATGTCACGTCGACCGGCGGGGCAGGTGTCCTGAGGTTGCTGGGCGGCTCAACGCTGAAAGGCGATGTGAGCAGCAGTAATGTCAGCCTGGATGCCAGCTCGATGTCCGGCGATATCACCTCCGGTGGCGGCGTAGTTTCGCTGACCAACAACTCGGTGTTCATCGGCAACTTGATCAACGTTGACAGCGTTACCCTCGCAGGGTCGTCCACCTGGGAAATGCTGGGTTCCAATAGCCTCAATTCACTTGCAATGAACGACAGTGCGGTGAGGTTTGGCGCGACCAATGCGTTCTACCAACTCAACGTCGGCACGCTGTCCGGCAACGGCACGTTCATCATGGACGCGGATTACCTTACCAACGAGCACGACCTGCTCAATGTGACCGGCTCTGCAACGGGCAGCCATACCTTGCTGATCGCAGGTTCCGGCGTCGATCCGACGTCACCACAGCCCTTGACCATTGTGCAGACCGGGGGCGGTGACGCGACCTTTGCGCTGGCGGGCGACGGTGCGGTTGACGTGGGCACCTATTCCTATCAACTGGCGTCGGCCAGCAATGGCGCGGGCGGCACAGACTGGTTTCTGGACCCGAATACCGCGACGATCAGCCCTGGCACGCGCTCGGTGCTGGCGCTGTTCAACACTGCGCCGACGGTCTGGTATGGCGAGCTGACATCCCTGCGCAGTCGCATGGGCGAGTTGCGCTTCAACGGTGGTAAATCGGGCGGCTGGGTGCGCACCTACGGCAACAAATACAACGTCGATGAAGCGTCCGGGGTCGGCTATCAGCAGACGCAGCAGGGCGTATCGCTCGGCGCCGATGCACCGCTGCCGATTGGCGACGGGCAGTGGCTGGTGGGCGTACTGGCCGGGCATAGCAAATCCGATCTTGACCTCAGTCGCGGGACGTCGGGCACGGTTAACAGCTATTACGGCGGGATCTACACCACCTGGATGGACCAGGCCAGCGGCTACTATTTCGACGGTGTGTTGAAGTTCAACCGCTTCCGCAACGACTCGAAAGTCAGCATCAGCGATGGCACGCGCGCCAAGGGGGATTACGACAACGCCGGCGCCGGTGGCTCGGTGGAGTTTGGTCGACACATCAAGCTGAACGACGGGTATTTCATCGAACCGTACAGCCAGTTGTCCGCCGTGGTGATCCAGGGCAAGGATTACCAGCTGAACAACGACATGCGTGCGGAAGGCGATCGCACCCGTTCGCTGCTGGGCAAGGTAGGGATGACGGCAGGTCGTAACTTCGAGATGAGTGACGGCAAAGTGGTGCAACCGTATGTGCGGGTGGCGGGTGTGCACGAGTTCGCGAAGAACAACGAAGTGCAAGTGAACAACAACGTGTTCAACAACGACTTGTCTGGTTCGCGAGGTGAGTTGGGGGCGGGCGTTGCCGTGGCGTTTTCAGACAGTCTGCAGGTGCATGCTGATTTTGATTACGCCAATGGCGAGAATATTGAGCAGCCGTTTGGGGCGAATATTGGGTTGCGGTATAGCTGGTAATCCTTGATAGCAGCCGACATCTTCGTCAGATGTCGGCTTTTTACCTGATCAGCGAATGCCTACCACCAGACACAGCGAGAATGGAACCACCGAGGCGACCGCATAACCCTCTGCTCCGGTCACAAGGTTTTTTACGTAGTTTTTGTTAAAGACATAACCGTTGCTTGACCAGTAAAAGTCGTTGCCTTGAGGCCATCTCCCGGGGTACAGGTTATAAATAGAACGCAACTCGTCCATATTGGGAATTCTGAACCCCGAAGCTTCCACATTGTTTTTGGCCCATGGGTAACGATTCTGGCCGAATCCTACGCAGAGGATAACGTTGCTTACTTGAACCCGGTATGCTCCGGAACGACCCTGGGCATCCCGAACGGTAATGGTGGCACTGCCATTGCCTCTGCTGAATACCTTGCCGTTCGCATCGACGGTCACCAAGGCCGTATTGCTCGAAGAGTAGGAGTAAGGAGGCACGCCGCTGCGGGGAGTTCGCGTCGCTGTCGTCCCTGCTGGCCATGACACGGGCAGGACATCTAGCCTTGAACCTGGCACGTACAGACGACCGTTCAGGTTGACAGTCGCTGTATCCAGCACGAACTCCGGGATTGGGGAAATAACCGAAAACTGGCGAACAGCCGATGCAGGATTTGAACTGTATTGCCCCACAGCTTTAAGACTGTGGGCACCCAGTGCCACGCTCACCGATACGCTCCAGCTACCGTTAGCACCTACGGCGGTCTTCCCTCTGGAGGTGGCCCCGTCGAAAACTTCCACCTGCTCATTGGCCGCCGCTGTGCCTGACGCCGTCACCGTGGTCTCTGTGGTGGTGCCGCCCTGTGCGACCTCGCCTTCCGAGTCGCTCACGATCAGCGTCGGCGCCGTTGCAGCCTTCACACTGAAGGTCCAGGGTGAGGACGCCGGATGACCGGCATACACGGCCTTGGCAGTCAGGCTATGGGCGCCCACCGACAGGCCGGTGACCGATCGAGACCATCCACCGCTTGAGTTCACACTGGCAATGCCTTTGGACGAGGCTCCGTCGAACAGCTCCACGGATTGGCCGATCGACGCCTTGCCCGAGACGGCGACAGCATTGGCATAGGTAGCCCCGCCATTACTGACAGCGTTGCTCTGAGGGTCTACGACCAGAGTGATGGTCGGGGTGACCACCTCGGTGATGGTGAACTTACGCACGGAGGATTCCGGATTGGTTCCGTAGTTCGCCCTGACTTTCATGTCATGCCGCGCCAGGCTCAGCCCCGTGAGGGTGATTGTCCATTGCCCGCTTGCATTGGCGTTTGCTGTGCCGCGCGACACCCCGCCGTCGAAGACTTCTACCTCAAGACCCATGCTGGCAACGCCGGTCAATACCACGCTGGTATCAACGGTGAATCCGTCCGGTGGAATCTCCACGTCTTGCGTGTCTTTGATATGAGTGATGGTCGGTGCGACCGCTGCGGCGATGACCACCGTCCATATAGCGGACTCTGGCAGTGTTCCATAGAGGGCCTTGGCCTTGAACGGGTGCGACGCAACGGTCAGCCCGGTAACCGTGAGCGACCAGACACCGGATCCATCTGTTCTGGCGGTGCCTTTTGAGACCCCATTGTCAAACAGCTCGATCTGCTGATCAGCGCTCGCCAGCCCCGATACCGTGACGCTGGTGTCCACGGTCGTGCCGCCGTTGGTGACCGGTCCTCGAGAGTCGAGCACCTGATTGATCACTGGCGTCACATTGGCCAGAACTTCGAGGCGGCGAGGCGGTGAGATCAGCCCGCTGCCGTCGAGGGCCCTTGCCGTGAAGCTGTAGTTTTTCGGGGTGAGCGCCGACAGGTTCGTGCTCCACGCACCCGTGGCATTGGCGCGCACCTTTTCGATCAGGGTCGTGCCATCCAGGATTTCCAGTTCGGCTTCAATCGTGGAGGTACCGCTGATGCTTACAGCGGTGTCGAACGTGGTGCCCCCGTCAGCCACTTCGCCTTCGCTGTCCCTGACGCTGACGATCTGCGGGCTGACCCAGTCGTGGTGCAGCTTGAAGGTGTAGACCGTTCTCGGGAACTGCACGGCAGCACTCTCGCTGGCGACGCCGTCGAAAGCCACATTGCAGATCACCGTCACGCGGGTGTCTTGCCCAAGTTTTTCGAGCTCGGTTCGCGGGATGGACAGAGACAGGCCGGCAGAAGCCTGAGCACTGGTCAGCACTGCGCCGTCCAGCAGCGTAATCGAGTGCATGCCGCCGCTGCCGGTTTCCCCCTCAAGGCGCAGCCATGCACGCTGCCCCTCGAGAATGAATGGCCATTTGGCAACGGTTGCGGTGCCATTGCCAGTGAAGGTCGCCAGGTTAAGGGTCAGCGTCTGGCTGTCGGCCTGAGTGATACCGGGATGCGGCAGGTCCCTTTCCGGGTTGCCAAAGGGCAGTATCTGGAGCAGCGTTAGATCGGACTGCTTCTCTGCGGTGTAGCGTTTCACCCGATAGAACACGCTGATATCACGGCCAATGTTCGCGCCGACCACTGTAGCGGGTACCGTGAAATCAACTTGCCCGCTGGCGTTGCCGGGCTTTTCCTGATCAGCAGGCGTGCCCGGCCCCGGGGTGCCCAGCCAGGCCATCGAGACACTGTCCTGAGCCTCCATGCTCGCGTAGCTCACCTGTACCGTCGCGCCGGTCAGCGCGTCAATGGGGTCAAGCACCCCGGCGCTGGCCTCCAGCACGGTAGGGGCGGGCAGTTCGCCGATGAGTTTGCCGATTACCAGATCCAGCGTTGCCGAGTATTGAAATTTGCCGGTGGCGCCCCGCTTCAGGGTGTACAGCACCCGCACTTCATCATTGATGTTGGGCTCAACCAATGAACGGGGAATGGTGAAATCGACCGGTTCGCCGGCAATGGTAGTGGTGATGGGGAGCCAGTCACTGCCGCTGCCCTCCAGCGGATGACCGAGCCAGTACCAGGTCAGCCTATCGCCAGCCACCGTACCGAGGTAGTTGACCCGTAGGGTGACATCACCGGGATTCACCTCGGGGTCAAGCACACCGTCCGGTGCTTCAACGATAATTGGCGCCGGCAGTTCTGCCACGTGCTGGCCGACGTTGACGAGCAAGTGCTCCGACACACGCACATCAAGTACCTGCCACGCGTCGTTGGAGACGCGATAACTGACATCGACTTTGCCGTTTTCAAGCAAGGCAATGTGTTCGCCCATCACAGGGATATACACGACGTTGCCCGCTTCGTTGGCGGTGACGACGTGCTGGGTTTCATACAGGTAGGGTGCGCCATCAGTGCGAGTGCCCAGCCAGGCCAGATCGATCAGATCCCCGTTGGCCATACCGTCGTAGACCGGGATCTCTACATGGGCGCGTTCTACATACGGGTCGAGCACGTCGCCGATCACTTCCAGAATCCGTGGGATCTCCAGCGGTGCCACGCCGGTGATCCGCACGGCTGCCCGTTTCGACGATTGCGGCGGGCCACCATTGGCTTTGGTCAGAACATACGAGGCTTGAGCGGTCCCGTTGATCATTTCGCGCACGAGTGCATTGGGCACGGTGGTGTCATAGATTGCCGGGATATTCGTTATGCTGACCGATTGGCTGTGTTCCAGCGGAGCGCCTGCCGCCGTAGTGCCGAGCCAGGTCATGGTCACTGTGTCCCCGCGCTCGAATGGGTCTGCGGTGACAGCGATCCTCACCGTGACGTCTGCGCTGCCCAAGTTGCCCAGATCGATTTCGCCGTTGATAGCGTCCTGAATGATCGGTGCATCCAGCTTCCAGGCGCCGGCGTCTACCAGCACGAACGTCTGCAGCGACCACTGCTCGGAGAAATTCCAGACCTCGTCATACACCTGATAGTGAACGAGCAATTTCGCAGAGTCGCCTGCCGCGAGTATGGCGGCCTGGTCAACCGTGATGACGACAGGGTCCTCGCCATCTGCCTCCTGTTCGGTGATCGGCCGGCTGATCGACACCACACCCCATCGCAATTCCACGGTGTCGCGCGCGGCCCGTCCCGGGTACTTGGCAATGGTCACCGGAATCCCGTCCTTGGCCCACTGGGCGTCAACGCCGTTGTCGATAACGTCTTGGGGCAGTTGCGGCGCCGTGAGTTCTGAGTGGCCGGGCAGATGCGGGTCGCGGTCCTTGCCTCCGGGCCGGTCGAGCTTGACCAGCAGGCTCTTTGACACGGAGTCTTCCGGCGCGCTCGAGCCGACGCGAGTCAGGCTGTAAAGAACCTTTTTTTCCCGGCCGGCTTCGATAAAAGTAGATTCCAGCTGGAAAAACATACGCTTGTCGATGTCGGCCCCTACGACGATGCGTTCGCCCACGGATACGCCGTCCCAATAGATCTCGACACGGTCGCCGACCTGCATGCGCAGCCAGGGATCGACGGCAAACAACACACCGTACGGGTCTTCGACGATGCTGATGTTGATTCCGCCGTCATGGTCCAAGACGTCCTCGACCATGCTGGAGATCAGCACAGGGCGCAAAGCCAGCGTTGAATAATTGTGGTCCAGCGGGGGAAAGAGGGTGCGTGAGTAGCGTTTCATGGTGAGCTTCCTTTCAGAGGATGTTGTCCTGGGCGGATCATTTGTTGCCGGTGCATCGTCGGTGCGTTGGTTCGGTTGGCGTCTGGAGCGGCAATACCGGAACCGCCAGGCGGGTGTGCTATTTGGTGGAGCGTCAAGCGCGCAGGGTAGTTACGTCGCACTCGGCCTGTGCGATGCCGGTCACTGTCACTGTCACTGTCACGTTCGCTTCAATCGTCATCCCGTCTCCCGCATCAGCACCGTTGGCGGCGTTGATGCGGGAAATGGTGGGGCAGCGAGTGCTATCGGACGGTAAATATGAACACTCCCGATTCACTGCCGTTGCCAAAAAGCAGCTTGGCTTTTAGCGCGTGAGGCCCCACCGCCAAGTCAGCGATGGCCAGATTCCACTCTTGGCTGGTGTTGGCCATAGCTTTACCTTTTGAAGTGGTGCCGTCGAAGACTTCTACCTCAAGCCCAGTGGCTGCAGCCCCAGTCACCGTCACGTAGTTTGCGAGGGTCGTGCTCCCGGCAGGGATCTCATTGCCTTCGGCGTCCCTGATTTTGAGGATGGCTACTGCCACGAGTGGTCCAGCGGTAAACCAGAACACCGCCGACTCCTCGCCGTTCCCATAAAGCGCTCTGGCTTTGACCGCATGAACGCTCCGTTCCAGGTCCTTGAGTGTCTTGCTCCACTGTCCGCTGGCGTCGGCCGTGACGATACCTTTTGAGGTATTGCCATCGAAGACCTCTACCTGGCGCCTGATGTTTCCAGCGCCTGTCAAATACACCGTGTAACCGTTCGGGTTTCCAATACCATTCGTGTTTCCATAGAGAGGTATTTCTTCGCCAGTGCCGCCTTTGACGCTGGAGATGGTGGGGACGACGAGTGGCAGGACGGTAAACCCTCGTACTTCCGACTCATTGCGGTCGCCATAAAGCGCTTTGGCTTTAATCGCGTGAGCCCCCACCGCCAAGTCAGTGATGGCAAGTCTCCAACTTCCGCCGCCGTTCGCCGTGGCCTCACCCATTGAGGCGGCGCCATCGAACACCTCTACCGAGAGCTCGGCTTCTGCAGTGCCTAACACTGTCACGCTCGTTTCATCCGTCGTCCCATCGGGAGGGACTTCCCTGTCGGAAACCAAGATGCTGGAGATGGTGGGTGCGGCGAGTTCTTCGGCTTCAACGGCAAATCTGTGTGCCGCCGACACTTCATTCTCGCCATACAGCGCCTTCGCCGTCATGACATGCGCTCCGATGTCCAGCCCGCTGACTGGCAAGGTCCATTGCCCGGCGTCGTCGGCAATGGGTTTGCCTTTGGAGACGTCGCCATCCAGCACCTCCACCCCCAGGGTCGCAGGTGCAGTGCCGGTCAGGGTGACGCTGGTCTCGGTAGTCGTCCCACCGTCCGCAATTTCCTGGCCCTCAGAATCCTTGACACTGCTGATCACGGGAGGGTCCAGTGCCACCGGCTTCCCGACACTGAAGCGGTTGATGCCCGAGTCGCTGCGGCGTCCGTTCACACGAATCACCCAATAAGAAGCCTCTACAGTGCCAGCGTCGTTTCCCGAAATGTATTCTTGCTCTACGTTGAAATAGACGGCTTGGTTCTCGGTGAATGAGGTGATTGTCTGCGAGTCTTCCAAATCTTTGACGCTGCCATTCCACAGGAAATGCACCACATCGCCTTTCACCATTCCCGTGTAAACCGGCACAGTCACGGTCGTTGCGCCGTAAGCGGGATCTATCAGCCCGTCGACTATCCCTTCAACCTCCGGAGCGTCCAGCTGGGCTCGAGGCTCGCCGATGTTTAGTCGTTCGGCGCGAGCAGATTCGCGCTCGACGATGGTGTCGTCCATCTCTTTGGCGAGGATGAAATACAGCTCGAGGGTACCGCCCTCAATTGCTTTAAGGTGCTTGCCCTCTACCCTGAAATTGATCGGCGCCTGGCTGGCGGCTTCGCCGTTGGTGATGTTATGCGCTGTTAACTGCGGGTCATAAATGGTGAGGTCAGGCCGGGTGCCAATCCACTTCAAGGTGAGCCGAGCACCGGCAACCATGCTGTCATCCCACGGGATCTGCACGGTCGTGGTGGCGAGGTTCGGATCAATCGCGCCTTGCGCCGCATCCAGTGCAACGGGCGCAGCCATGCGCACAGCTTCACCGATCACACTGATGAATCGCCCTCTGGACTTCGACTCGGAAGCGTCCGCATGAATTGCCCGGTACGAAAACACTGCCTGGCTTTGCGCCAGTTTCTGGATGACGTCGTTAGGGATCTGAGTTTCGATGATCTGCGGCAGGTAGGTGATCGTAATCTGCGGCACGTTATATTCGACAGTCTCTTTGTCAGCGGTGGTGCCCTTCAACGTCACCTGGATCCTGTCGCCTACGACGAAGTCCGCCTTGAATGTCCCGATACGCGAGAGGGTTTCTTTGCCCAAAGACGCTTGCAACTGTGCCGCCTGTTGCGGCGTGAATGACCGGCTGAGCTCCTCTAGCATCTCTCGACTGTTGACCGCGATGATCTGCACGGTTATCGGTTCGCCCGCCAGGGTATCGAGGTCCAGGACACTGTCCACTGACTCCTTGACCAGCGGTGCGCCTAGCCGCGAATTGCCGGTGTCAACCACAATACGGGTCTCGGCGGCCCAGTCTTCGGACCGGTTTTGCACCACGTCGTAGACCTCAAACGTCACGGCCAGGCCGTTTTGGTCTGAGTCTCCTCCGGCGACAATGACGTCTTTAACGACAGTCATCCCGATCGGTTGACCCACTTCTTCAGACGTCACCGCGCGCTCTACAAACTCCCCGCCCCAGGAAAGCTTGATAGTGTCCCCTGCGGTCATGTTCGGATAAGGCGCGACGGTAACGGGCACGCCATTTTCGGCGGCATCGGCATCCACGCCATCGTTGACAATGGCCTCGGGCAGCGTGAATTTGAGTGCCGAATGGCCGGGTGTGTCGCCGTTCTGATCCTGCCCGCCGGGCCGATCAAGCTTGACGGATATATCTGTGTAAGCGGAGAACACGGCGTTCTGGCCGAGTTGCTTCACGCTGTATTGCAGTTTGTGATTGCCGGGGACGAGGCGCGGGGCGTCGACAAAGGCAGTTACCCGCTGCTTGACCTCTTCCGGATTAATGGACTCCGTGATGACCATTTGCTCGTCGAGCAATACGGACACACTGTCGCCCTCAGCCATCGCTGGCCATGCCGGAATGTACAGCTGCAGGCCGTTTAGCGGAAAGTTATCCAGCGCCGCGCCGTGGTTGATGCCCCATAACGTCTGACCAGGCTCGGCCGGTGGCACGGGCAGAGGGCCCACAGCGCCGGGGATCTCCAGGTCGATGAGCGAGCTGATACCACTGGAAGGGCGAGACGGGTCACGCGAGGGTGAGGTCATGGCGGTGGACTCCTGTCGATGAATGCCAGGAGTCATTGGGCGCCGGATCAGGGGAGTTGGCTACTGTCACAAATGACAGGTTTTGCTGCCTTTGGTCGGTTGGAAAGCGTCGCCGGAGAGAACCTGCATTGGATAGCTTAAGCATCCTGGTGCGCCTCAGTCGGGGACGCTGCTGGCTTGGGGGCTGTAAGCGCTGCGGTTCCAAGTGCGAGAAGAGGGCGCGCCAGGGGCCAGTTGGTTGGCGGGGTCGTAGGTAAATAGAGTGCCGTCGGTCGTACCCAGATTCATTTCGACCAGGGGCAGGAATCGCTGGGTTTGCTGGAAATAGTCGTTCTGGATGAACTGCGCCTGTGGAAGTCCGCTGCTGCCGGTCTGGAAAAAAAACGACTCCAGCGGTAGCTGTTCAGGAATATCCTGAGTCCATGCCGCAACCATGATTTCGTTCCAGTCACCGCGCTCGGGGAAGGCGTGCCGGACATCGATACTCAGCTGAAATTGAGACGGGCTCTGCCCGTCGAAAGCGCATCCTCTTCCCGGATTGCCCGCGTATTGCACCATCCACAGGGCTACACTCTCGATGCCCAGTGCCTGACACGCGCCGCGGAATGTGCACGGGTCGGGACTGTTGCTGGTAGCGGCATCGTAGGGGTACGCGCAACGAACGGTGGCGGAATAAACGGTGGGCGCTGCTGACTCTTTGAAGGTAAAGCCGAATGGACGGCTGTACACCAGCTTATCAATCGTCAAATCCTGGCGGGCGTAGGAAAAAGACACGCCGTTGTTCATCGTCGAGCCCGGGCTTGGATTCCAGGCGTGGAAAGCGGTCGTGGCATTGTTGGAGCGGAACAACACCCCGTTACAGTAATACGCGGCTAACCCGCCGGGGCACTCTACACGTGTGTCGACGTATCGAGCGTTCATGCGCGCGGCGATCTGATAGCCCACATACAGCTGATCCTGCAAGTTAAATCCGAACGCGCTGCCTGAGCTGTCGTTCAGATCCATGCGTAAGACCGGTAGCCACTGGCCGGTGGCATCGAAAAAATCACGCTGGTCGCTTTGCGCTGCCCTCAATGCTTCGGTCTTGCTGATGTCGTAGAACAACGCTTGGACCGGCACACTCAGTGGCGCCGAAGCGTCCCAGTTTTTCACTTGCAACTGATTGGTCCTGGCCGACCAGTCGCTGCCCAGCCCTTCATGGGCCTTGAGGCTCGCGGCGAACTGGGCGGGGTCAGTCCCGCTCAATGAACATTGTTGGTCCAGCTGGTTCCCGGCCTGCTGGAAATGTGCCAGCCATGTCGGACTGTCGACGATGCCGAGCGCGGAGCAAGAGCTGGCATCGACGGTCGACGGCTGAGAGCGGGCGGGCAGGGCGCAACCAAAACCGGCGCGACTGGCGTTCAACCCCGGGGCAAAGGGATAGGCGCACAGCACTTCCAGTGTTTTGCCCTCGCCCACTGCTGTGAACAGATCACTGAAAATCACCCCGTTGCCCTTGCCTGGCTCGCGGATGGCCAGATCGCGGCGCAGATACGTCAGGCCTTCTGCCCCGAGCGCGCTGGCGTCGCTGCCGTGTTGCCAGAACGTCTGCCCGGCAGTCAGGGGTTGCGCCTGGACAAGCACGCCGTTGCAGTACCAGGCCGGCTTATTTGCCGCGCACGTATCGCTCGTGGCCTGATAACGGTTATTGAGCAGTTGCGCGGTCTCCGGGCCGGTGATGGCCTGTGCGTTAAGACACACCCACAACAGCGCTGCGGCAAATCGGGAAATAAGGGTCTTCATGACCTGTTAACCTCCTGGCGAATCTATCCTGCGAGTGCCCGGATCCCTGCGGTCCGGGCGGCTGCAGCGTCACTGATGATTGTTTGCCTGCCACGTTCCGAGCGCTGCGAACTGCACGGCGTCGCATGACACACCAATGGCCTGATTGCGCAATGAGCCTTCGGCGCTACTGGCGTTCTCGTTCACGTCTGTGCCGCCGAAGTTGTAGGTGCCGTAAGTGCCGGCCCCGACGCTGACCGCAGTCCAGAAGGGGTAATCGAGCCAGCCCAGGTACGTCGTCACGGGAATGTCGTCGGCGTACAGCGTCCACAGTGTTTTGCACTGTGCCAGCGTGACAGGGGCGAGCCCCGCGGCATCACAAACCGCATGCATGCCCGCCCAGTCAGTATTGCCGGTGAGGAAGTGGACCACGTTGATACCACTGACGGTCAGCGAGTATTGGCGGGTCGCACCGGTGCTGTCGGTTGAGGTGATGTCACAGGTGCCATTGGCCCTGGCGGTCACCTTGCCCGAGCTGTCTACGCTTGCAACCGTTTCAGCACTGGTGCTGTAGCTGTAGGGAGGGACACCCCAACTCGCCGTTCGAGTCATGTGGACGAAATCCGGAAGCGTAGAGGGCAGTTTCGGTTCTGCCACGATGTAGTTGTGCGCGGACAGATCCAGCGCTGCACTGGCTTCGAATCCGCCGCTGATAGTCAGGGTCAGCTCTTGCGATGGCTGCTCCTGCTGTTCTCCGGCCGGAACGACGCCATACCACACCGCCACTGATGTCTCGGAGTAAGGCAGGAATTCGGACGCTGCAATCTCGAAGTCCAGCCCTGCGCCCGGACCGTTACGATTGACGACGACGTAATCGATCATTTTGGCGTTGAGGTACAGGCTGACTTTGTCCAGATACTTCAACGTCCCTGGAGGGACATGGGTGACGATAGGTCTGTCCGGATCGGCCCCCGGGTCGAGAAAGCCGTCCTGCGCCTCCTCGACCACGGGTTGGCTCCAGTCAACTAGGGTCCGGCCGCGATGCTTTTTTTTTCGGCCAGGCGTCTGGCGTTCAGCGCCATACCTCTCGCAGCCGGCGTAGCCAGATAAGAGACGTTTCCGCGCAGCAGACTTTGTACGGTACTGCTGTCACCGCCACCTGAGGCATTGCCCCAGGTCACAACCCTGCCGTCGGACGTGAGTGCCACGAAACTCTGGCTGTTGGCGTAAATCGCCTGCACATTGTTCAGCTCGCTGACGACCGCAGTGGTATCGCCTCCCACTGTGGCATCACCCCACGCAACCACTGTGCCGTTGCGACGCAGAGCGGCGAATGCCTTGGCGTTGCCGACCACTTCAACAATGTCATTGAGTGTGGCGATGTCAGCAGTAACCGCGCCGCCATGAGTGGCAGGTCCCCATGCGACCACGTGACCGTTGCCTCGACGGGCAGCGAATGCCTGCCAGGTGGCACTGACTTCGACGATGTCGGTCAGCGTTGTGATGTCCTCAGGTACGGTGCCGCCGTAGGACGCATCGCCCCAAGTCATCACCTGTCCGGTGGCTCTGATCAGGGAAAACGCCCGAGCAGTGCTGCTCCCCAGTTCGGTGATATCTGTCAGCGCGGCGATATTGGTGGGGACCGTTCCACCATTGGCTGCCGTGCCCCAGGCGACCACTCTGCCGTTTCCACGCATGGCGGCGAAGGCTGTGAAGTTACCGGACACCTCGACGATATCGGTGAGCCCGACAATATCATTGGGCACGGTGCCTCCTGCATCGGCACTTCCCCAGGCAACCACTTGTCCGGTGGCCCTGATAGCGGCGAAGGCGTTTCCGGCGCCCACGACCCGGGTAATGTCGGTCAGGACTGCGATTTCCGGAGGTACAAAACCGCCAGATTCCACCGCTCTAGCATTTCTAGCATTGCGGAGGGGGGGATTCACGATAGGAGGGGCTACTTCGTAGCTGCCCCAGGCGACTACGTTCCCGGAAGACTTGATCCCCGCAAACGCCCTGCTATTGCTGGATATGGCGACAAGGTCAGCTACGGTTGGGACAGCACCCTGAGTAAAACCTTCAACAGGACCAGGCGGTACATTCTCCCCGGCTGGAAAGCTTCCGCCTTCCTCCGGGTTGCCCCACACAACCACGTAGCCGTTCACTCGGCGTGCTGCATAAGCGCTGCGGGTACAGCTGACTTCTACGACGTCGTCCATGGTGATAATGGTTGAGGGAATTTGCCCTCCATATGCAGCATTGCCCCAGCCGACCATGTCATGTACGTCGCGATGAGCAACCAGCGCAGCATCGCCTGTGACGGTGGTGTCATTCCCACTGCCTACGATATTGGCCGGACTCAAGGCTACGATGTCGTCGCTGGTACGCACGCGCAGTACCAAATCAGGGCGTGTATCACGGAAGGTGGTTGCTTGAATCCAGGCGTCTGCGTCGCCCTCGTATTGCCATTGGGCGGAAATCGCAGCACCGGTTGTAGAATCGAAGGCGCTGATACGCCGGGGTGTGGCTGAGGCCCGGTAGCTGCTGCGGTTGAAGCGTGCCCCCATGATTTTCAGTTTGCCTGCGCCCAGATCAGTTTTGACGTCGTAGATAGCGTCCGGCGAAGGGCCTTCAACGGCGCCAGCGTTGCGTCTGACTGTATAACTCAGGATCACGCTATGCCCATCGTTGGCGATAACGGTTGCATAAGCGATGTCGAACACCATCTCGCCAGGGCCGGTCGCGGTTTGTTTCGGTGACACGCTGCCCGGTCCCGATTGGCCGGCCCACGTCAGGGTCACTTCGTCTCCGGTATCGAGGTGTGCGTCGACGTTGATGCGCACATGAGCACCGTTGAGCACTGCGTTGGGGTCCAGCGTCGAGCCCACCGCTTCGTTGATAGTGGGGGCGGGCAACTGCGCCGCAGGCGCATCCTGGACAGCAAACGTCAGAGGCACTGACACCCGGTCTTCGCCTTGCAATGGCATAACGATGTAATTGACGGTTACGCTGCCTTCTACACTTTTACGCACCTCTTCCAGAGTGACAGCAAAAATCACTTCTTTCCCTACCCCATTGCCCGTTATGTTCTTGCTGGCGGTGTAGGCGGGCGTTCCTTTGTCGTCTTGCCAATTGAGCGAAACCGAGTCGCCGGCTTGCATACCGTCCCAAGGGGCGATGACGACCTGTGCACCATCAGAGACTTCGTCGAGTTCAAGGGTGCCGTCCTCTGCGCCTGGAACCGAGGGCGCGACCGGCTGGGAGGATTGTGCAGCGCCGACATTGAAGTGGTTGATGTCCGAGTTGCTGGTCCGGCCGCTGACGCGTTCCACCCAATAGGAGGCGTCAACGGTGCCGCCGTCGTTGGGCGCGATATCGCCCTGGTAAAGGTCGAAGACCACCGGTTTGTTCACCGTGATCGAGTTGATCGTGATGAAGTCTTCGACGTCGCCGCCCAAGCTGCCTTGCCACAAGAAAACGACTTCATCGCCCACCGCCATTTCGGTATAAACCGGCACGGTCAGGGTGGTTCCAGGCAAGGCTGGATCGAGCACGCCGTTCGCCACGCCTGCGACCACGGGCGCTGGCAGTTCGGCACGAGGCGCACCGACATTGATCTGCGCGGTATGGGCGGATTCGCTTTTGACGATCCCGCTTCCGGTGTCCTTTTCCAGGGTGAAGTACAACTCCAGCGTGCCGCCTTCAATCTGTTTGAGGTGCGTGCCGGGCACCGTGAAGTTGATCGGGTACTTGTTTGTCTCTTCTCGATTGCTGATGACATGCGGGTCAAACACCGGATCGGTAATACCGAGGTCAGGCTTCTTGCCGATCCATCTCAGGGTAATGACGTTCCCCGCCTGCATGCTGTCATTCCACGGGATTTGCACGGTGGTCTGCGGCAGTTCAGGATCGATTGCGCCTTGCTCGGCATCCAGCGCGACAGGGGCGGCCATGCGCACGGTTTCCCCGATAACATTAATGAATGCACCTTTGGAGGCGGCTTTCAACGTGTCTGTGGCGTCCTTCAAGTCGTAGGTAAACACAGCCTGGGTTTTGGCCAGTCGCCGGATCTGCGCATTGGGCACCGGTATCTCGAAGATATGCCCCACGCGGTCGATCGTGATCGGTTCCGCTTCGTACAAAAGGGGTTCGCCGTCTGCGGTGGTCCCGGTTAATTTCACGTAGATCTTGTCGCCCACCGCGAAGTCGGCTCGTAGGGGCGCAAGACCTTTGAGCGCCCCCTTGCCCAGGGAGGCTTCCACCGTTGCTGTCAGTTTTGTGCCCAGCAACGCCATGAACTGCGCCATGAACAGCAGGCGATTCATCGCCACGATCTGGACCGTTACCGGGTTGCCCCCCAGCGCATCCAGGTCCAGCACATTGTTGACGGCCTCATCGACAAAAGGGGCCTCAAGACGTGAGTTGCCGGTATCCACCACGATGCGCTTTTCAGCCGCCCAGTCCTCGGAGCGGTTCTTGACCACGTCATACACTTCGTAGGTCACCGCCAGGCCCTCCGCGCCGGAGTCTCCTGCCGCGAGAATGACCGACTCCTCGACCATTATGTCTATGGGGTTGTTGACCTCGGTTTCTGTGACTGTATGTTCCACAAACCAGCCACCCCAGGAAAGCCTGACATTGTCCTTCTCACTCATGTCCGGGTACGGTTCGATCGTGACGGGTACGCCCGCCGCGGCGGCGTCTGCATCCACGCCGTTATTGATGACGTCCTCAGGCAACGTCAGCTGCAACGCCGAGTGCCCAGGGGTGTCGCCGTCCTGATCCTGGCCGCCGGGGCGGGTGAGCTTGACCCATATCCTGGTTTCGTCAGACGACAGCGGCGTCTGACCGATACGCTCGACACTGTATTTCACCGTGTACGGGCCGGGTTGAAGATGACGGGCGTCGATAAACGTGGTGACCCGCTGGCCGACCTCTCCTGGGACGACGAACTTGGTCGCAACGTTCAAGGCGTCCAGCCATACCTTGACGCTGTCACCCACGGACATGACGGACCAGACCGGCACGTAAAGCTGCAAGCCTTTGTCTGGAAAGTTGTCGATGACAGCGCCGTGGTTGACCCCCAGCCGTGTTTCGCCAGGCGCTGCAGGCGGGCTCGGAAGCTCGCCGGTGTTGCCGGGTATTTCCGGGCCGACAAGGAGGTCAGGGTTGGCGGTCTGCAGCGCTGCGTCATGCGGCGATGTGGTCATGGCGGTGGACTCCTGTCGATGAATGCCAAGAGTCATTGAGCGCCGGATCAGGGAAGTTGGCTACTGTCAGAAATGACAGGTTTTGCTGCCTTTGGTCGGCTTAACGGTGTGCCAGGACGCCAGCCCTCAACGTCGTGGCCGGGCCCATTTCAGCATGTTATTTCCAGTGATGAATAGGCCATCCGGCCTTTTCAGCGTGTTCACGCAGCGTCGCGTCGGGGTTCACCGCGTGGGGGAAATCCACTTTCAGCAACAGGGGCAAATCGTTGCGCGAATCGGAATAAAAGCTCGCGCCTTCGAGGTTTTCGCCCTCCTGATCCAGCCACGCCATCAGCCGCGTGATCTTGCCTTCACGGTAGGTGAGCACGCCGCTGGTCTGGCCGGTATACACGCCATGGGCCGTTTCCAGATCAATCGCCAGCACCTCATCAACGCCAATGCGCTCGGCGATCGGCTTGACCAGGTGCACGCCCGACGCGGAGATGATCAGAATGCGGTCACCGGCGGCGCGGTGTTCGGCGATGGCCTTGGTGGCGTCGCTGAAAATGATCGGCTCGATGTAATCCTCGACCCAGGGCCCCACCAGAAAATCCACTTCCTCCGGTGTGCGCCCGATCATCGGGTCCAGGCTGAACGCCATGTAATCTTCCATGGCCAGTTCGCCCTTGCCGTAGGCTTCCATCAGTTCGTGGTCTTTCTTCATGAACCACTCCGGATCGACCCAGCCCAGCCGGCCCATCTGCTCGCTCCACAGGCTGGAGCAGTCACCGTGGATCAGGGTTTCGTCCAGATCGAAAATTGCTAAAGACACGCGCGCGCTCCATTAATCAGTGTGGATTCGGTCGGCGTCTGGCGCGCAGCTACAAGTTTCAAGCGGCAAGCTGCAAGAGGGAGCGGCGGTGATCCAGCTTTTTCTTGCAGCTTGTCGCTTGAAGCTTGCCGCTTCAAACAGCACATAACGCCGACGCTTCGATGTGCAGGGTGACGCGCTGGCCGTTCGGGTGCAAGTCGCTGGCCGAGCGGTTGAGCACGTCGACCACCAGATCCACGCCTCTAGCCTCGACGCGATAGCGAATCACGTTGCCCAGCAGGCTGTGGCTGCGCACCTCGCCCTCCAGCGAACCGGTCAGGCTCAATTGAATGGCTTCCGGGCGTATCGCCACGCGGCTGTTGATCGGGCGTTGCATCAAGCGGCTGGCGGCGTCGGCTTCCAGCAGATTGTAGTTACCGATGAAGCCTGCGGCGAAGGCGTCGACCGGTGCGGTGTACAGGGTTTCGGCGTCGCCGCTCTGCACGATCCGGCCCTGATTCATCAGGAAAATCCGGTCGGACATGGTCAGCGCTTCTTCCTGATCGTGGGTCACGAAGATCGTCGTCAGGCCCAGCTCCTGCTGAATGGCGCGGATCTGCTCGCGCAGGTGCTTGCGGATGCGCGCATCGAGGGCCGACAGCGGCTCATCGAGCAGCAGCAGGCGAGGGCGAGTCACCAGCGATCGCGCCAATGCCACGCGCTGACACTGCCCGCCCGAGAGCTGATGCGGGTAGCGCGTGGCGAACTCGTTCAGCTCCACCAACTTGAGCACCTCGGCCACGCGCTGCTTCATTTCATCGGTGCTGACTTTCTGCATGCGCAGGCCGAAGGCGACGTTCTGTTCCACGTTCATGTTGGGAAACAGCGCATAGCTCTGGAACACCATGCCGATGCCGCGCTTCTGCGGCGACACCGGCACCAGGTCCTTGCCATCCAGGAAGATGCTGCCGCTGGTCACAGGCGTCAGCCCCGCGATGCAGCGCAGCAGGGTGGACTTGCCGCAGCCGGACGGGCCGAGCAGGGTGACGAATTCGCCTTTGTGGATGTCGCAATTGATGTCGCTGAAGACCGCTGTGCTGCCGTAGTTCTTCTGCAGGTTTTCGACACTGACGAAGCTCATATCAGTCTTTGTCCTTGTTCAGTCGGTTGGCCGCCCACGTCAGCAGCAGTACGAAAAAGAAGTAGGAAATCACCAGCGCGCTGTTGAAGTGACCGCTGCTGTTGCGCATGTTGTTGAGGTACACCTGCAGGGTCTCGTAGCGGGTGCCGACCAGCAGATTGGCGAACACGAACTCGCCGAACAGGAACGAGAACGACAGCAGCAGGGCAATCATCAGGCCCTTGCGCAGGTTCGGCAGCACCACCAGAAACGCGGCTTGAAAGGTGTTGGCGCCGAGCAACTGGGCGGCGTCCATCAGGTCAACCAGGTTGATCGCTTGCAGGTTGTTGGTGATCGCCCGGTACATGAAGGGCAGTGCCACGGTGAAGTAGCAGCCGATCAGAATCCATGGCGTACCGACCATCGCCAGCGGCCCGGAGCCGTAGAGCTGCAACAGGCCCACCGACGACACCACCGGCGGCACCGCGAAGGGCAACAGGATGAGGATGTTCATCAGCGCGTCGAGCTTGGGGAAGTGGTAATGCACGACGAACAGCAGCGGCAGAATCAGCACCACCGAGAGCACCAGCGCGCCGACGCACACCAGCAGCGACTGGCCGGACGCGCGCAGAAAACGCGGATCGCTCCACAGCGCGACGTACCATTTGTAGGTCAGGCCGTCGGGCAGAATCGTCGCTGACCAACTGGTGGCGATGGAATACACAAAGGTGCCCAGCAGCGGCGCCAGCAGAATCAGAAACAGCAAGTACACCACGACGCGGTGGTAGAGCCCCGGCGGGCGGCGTTCAGCGCGAGACATGGTAGCTCCTCTTCAACAGCCACTGATGCACGACGGTCACCAGCGTCATCATCCCCACCAGAATCATCGCCAGGGCGCTGGCCATGTTCGGGTCCAGCGTGATGTCGCCCGCGACCATCGCGGCGATGCGGATTGGCAGCACGTTGAAATTGCCGGTGGTCAGCGCATACACCGTGGCGTACGCCCCCAGCGCGTTGGCCAGCAGGATCACGAAGGTGCCGAGCAGCGCGGGTGTCAGCACCGGAATGCCGATGTGCCGCCAGAAATCCCAGCCGCTGGCGCCCAACAAGGAGGCCGACTCACGCCAGTCTTCCCGCAGCGCGTCGAAGGCCGGGTAGAGCAGCAGCACGCCCAGGGGGATCTGGAAGTAGGTATAGAGAATGATCAGGCCGGTTTTCGAGTACAGATTGAAGTCATCGATGATTCCGGCCTGCTTGAGAATCAGCGTCAGCGCGCCGTTGAAACCGAGCAGGATGATGAAGGCAAACGCCAGCGGGACGCCGGAAAAGTTGCTGGTCATGTTGGCGAAGGCGCTGACGAAATCCCGGAGGCGCGACGGCACTTTGCGCAGGGAATAACTGCCGAGAATCGCGATGACGATGCCGATCAGGCTCGACCAGAAACTGATCTCCAGGCTGTACTGCATCGCCTGACGGTAGAAGCGCGAGTTGAATGCTTTGACAAAGTTGTCGATGCCCCAGCCGGCGTCCGATTGCAGGCTGTTGATCGCCACCCAGGCCAGCGGCGCGATCTGAAAGGCGATGAAGAACACCGCAAACGGCACAAGGCAAAACAGCGCCAGCCATTTGCCGCGGCTTTGTGAATTCACTTGAGCACCTCTCTGCACACAGGTTTGTCGTGGGGCACACCGAGCAGTTCGCAGACGGTGCCGCAGAGCTCGGTCTGTTTCGGTTGCGCATCGGGGTCGAGGCTGAAGGCATCACCGAGCACGAACAGCGGGACTTCGCGTTCTTCCGGCAGCACGCCGTTGTGGGAGCGGTCGTTGTTCATGCCGTGGTCGGCGGTCACCAGCACTTGATAGCCCGCATCGAGCCAGCGCTGCAGGTACTCGGCGAGGATGATATCGGCGGAGCGAGCGCTGTTGCGGTACTGCGGGGTGTCGAGGCCGTGCTTGTGGCCGGCGTCATCGATGTTCATCGGATGCACGAACAAGAAGTGCGGCGCGTGGGCGGTTCGCAGATGCTCGGCATCGTCGAACAGATGGGAATCGGGGTAGTGATCGACGTAGTAGAAATGCCCGTGCCGAATCGGCAAGTCGACGTCATCGGTGTGACGGTCGCGCGCGGCCACAAACGGGCTGCGGTTGTACAGCTCGCTGACCCAGTGATACGCGGCAGCGGCGGTGGTCAGTCCGGCGTCGGTGGCGTAATGGAACACGCTGCGCTGGTTGGAAAGCCGGGAAACCTGGTTGTGCACGATGCCGCTGTCTATGGGCGCCACGCCGGTCAGAATGCATTCATACAGCGGACGTGACAGCGACGGCAGTTCGCATTCGAGCTTGTACAACGCCGCACGGCCTGCGTTTCGGTAGGCCAGCAAATGCCCCATCGCATGGTGCGCCACGCTGTAACTCAGGCCGTCCAGCAGGATGAGGATGACGTTGTGTTTCATGTGCCGCTCCGGAGGGTGGATCGCCAAACATTACTGTAGGAGTGCGCTTGCTCGCGATCGCGGTATGCCTGCGACAGACAGGTTGACTGACACACCGAAATCGCGAGCAAGCTCACTCCTACAAGGGGGCTGCGTTAGCAGTTGAGGATCACTGCATCTCGACGATGACTTGCTCGTTCCACTGTTGTGGCAGGGCTTTCGAGGTTTTTTCCCATGCCGCAGCGTCTTTGATCGGCGTCACGTTCTTGTACTGCTCGTTGGGCAACAACTTGGCCTGGACCTCTGGCGGGAGCGTCAGGTGCTCGGCGCGGATCGGGCGTGCGTTGCCTTTGGCCAGGTTGATCTGGCCGGCGTCGCTGAAGATGTATTCACGGGCCAGCTTGGCAGCGTTCGGGTGCTTGGCGTACTTGTTGATGATCGTCGTGTAGCCCGAGATCACCGAACCGTCGGACGGGATCAGCACCACGTAGTCGTCAGGATTGGCCATCTTGGCTTTGTAGCTCAGGCCATTGAAGTCCCAGACCACGCCCACTTCCACTTCGCCTTTTTCCATCGACTGGATCGTCGGATTGTTGATGCCCAGGCGTTTCTGCTTGGCCAATTCGGTGAACAGCTGCAGACCCGGCGCGAGGTTGGTTTCATCGCCTTTCATGGAGATCGCAGCGGCCAGTACGCCGTTAGCCGCCTGGGCCGCGGTGCTGACATCACCGATGGTGACTTTGTACTTGCCGTTCTTCAGGTCAGCCCATTTGGTCGGTACGTCCGAGCCGTGCAGCAGCTTTTTGTTGACGATGAAAGCGATAGTGCCGGTATAGGCCAATGCCCAGTGACCGTCTTTATCCTTGGCCCAGTCCGGTACCTGAGCCCAAGTGCTCGGCTTGTACGGTTGAGTCACGCCCTTCGCCACAGCGATCGGGCCGAACGCTGCACCCACGTCGCCAATGTCAGCGCTGGCGTTGTCTTTTTCCGCATCGAACTTGGCCACTTCCTGAGCTGAACTCATGTCGGTGTCCATGTGCACCAGACCGTACTTGGCGGTCAGGTCGGTCCAGGTGCCTTTCCAGTTGGCCCAGTCATCGGGCATGCCCACGCTGTTGACCGCGCCCTCAGCCTTGGCGGCGGCTTCAAGTGTTTTGAGGTCGGTGTCGGCGGCCATGGCCGAAGTGCTCAGCGCGATGGCCGAACCCAGGAGTGATGCCAGCAAAAGGTGTTTCATTCGAAGCTCCTTTGTGCACTTCTCGACGGACTCATAGAAGTGTTCGTTGCGGATGGTTGGTCTAGGTCAGCAATACCTGAGCCAAGTTAGGCGAGTTACATGACGCTTTCGTGTCTGGACCGACTCTTGCTGGGGCGAGACACAGCCCGGCCAGTTGCTGTGGAATGAGCGTAGACCATGCTCAAGCGCCTGATCTGAAAGGCCCGGATGATTTGCTGAGCGCTGGTGTTGCGCCCGCTCCTGGCTGGAATGTCACGCAATGGTCATCTAGGCTGCCTAGGCTCTGGAGCACCGAAACGGGCCGGTCAACGAGCGACTCCGCCCTTTAATAGCGCTGGTCTAGTCCAGATAGGTAACGCAATGCGCGACGAAATACCCCGAGCGGTGACGACCATTTGCAACGCGCTGCAAGAACAGATCGAACATGGTCTGTTGCCACCGGGCAGCAAGTTGCCGGCTGAGCGCAAGCTGAGCGAGGTCTTCGACACCACGCGCATCACCTTGCGCGAAGCGTTGGTGCAGCTTGAGGCGCGGGGTTTGATCTACCGCGAGGAGCGGCGTGGCTGGTTCATTTCGCCGCCGCGACTGGCCTATGACCTGATGCGCCGCAGCCACTTTCACGCGATGGTTCAGGCTCAGGGCCGAGTGCCTGCGACCCAAGTGATTTCCGCGCGGCTGCAACCGGCTTCGGCCGTGATCTGCGGGCTGCTGCAATTGCCGGCGTTGTCCAGCGTGATCCAGATCTGCCGCGCTCGTCGCATCGATGAACGGCTGGTGCTCTACGTCGAACACTACCTCAACCCCGATTACTTCCCGCAGATCCTCGATCTCGACCTGAACCAGTCGCTGACCGAACTCTACGCCAGCCATTACGACATTCGCTATGGCCAGGTGCGTTTCGAGATGGTGCCCACGGCGTTACCCGTGGAAGCGGCAGGGGCGCTGAAAGTCTCCATCGGCAGCCCGGGCCTGCGTATTGTTCGGGTCAACCATGACCAGCGCGGACGGCTGATCGATTGCGATCTGGAATACTGGCGCCATGACGCGATTCACGTAAGCGCGGTGGTGGCGGATATCTAGGCCGACTTACACCGGGGCATCGTCCTTCCTCTCACGCACCTTATTCACACGCCCGCCACTGGTGCTGACCTGCACGTTCAGGCGCGGCGTCGCCAGGTCCATGCCGGCTTCATCCAGATAACGCTTGAGCGACAGGTTGAACGCCCGCGACACTTCCCACTGCTTGATCGGCGCGGTCTTGAAGCGTGCGCGCAGAATGGCGTTGCCCGAGTCGAAACTCTCTACCCCCTGAATCTCCAGCGGCGACCAGATGTTGCGTCGTTGCAGCGGGTCGGTGCGCATCTTCTGGCCGACGTCGCGGATCATCTTCAGGGCGTCGTCGATGTTCATGCTCGCCGGAATCGCGATGCGGAAAATCGCGTACCCGAACTCCCGCGAGTAATTCTGAATGCTTTTGATCTCGCTGAACGGGATGGTGTGGACGATGCCGTCGATGTCGCGCAGGCGTACGGTGCGGATCGTCAGCCCTTCCACAGTGCCCAAGTGACCGCCGACGTCCACGTAATCGTCGATGGCCAGCGAGTCTTCGATGATGATGAACAGCCCGGTGATCAAATCCGCCACCAGCGACTGCGCGCCGAAACCGATGGCCAGACCGATCACACCCGCACCGGCCAACAGTGGCGTCACGTTCATGCCCATGTTCGCCAGGGCGACGATCAGCGCAATGATGAAAATGGTCACGAACAGCACGTTGCGGATCAGCGGCATCATGGTTTGCGCGCGGGTATTCGCCAGGCCTTTGCGCGAGCGGGTGAGGGCGTGGTGAATGGCTGTGTCGGCGAGAATCCAGATCAGCCAGGCGAACATCAGCGTGGCCGCCAGGCCGATGAGCCTGACGCTGATGTCGTGGCCGTCGCCCTCGGCGAATCGAATAAGCGACACACCCCATACGCGCAGGCCCAGTTCGATGAACACCAGCCAGATGAGCAAATGCGCGACCGTATAGAAGAAGTTCTTCAGGCGGTCCGAATACAGCGCGTGGCGCTTGTGAGCGTGGCTTGGCTTGAGCGAATGACGCCGTACCAGGCCGTTGATCACCATGCACATCACCAGCAGCACGGTGCAGATCAGGGCCTGACGCAATGCGGTGCTGGTGTCGCCCGCAGAGAAAAACGTGGCGAACAGGGAAACGCCCACCAGCACCAGCGCTGGCAGGTACCAGAACGTGCCGAGCACCTCGATGCTGTCACTCAGGGCGCGGCGTTTGAGGCGACGCTCAAGCGCCTGATTGCGGATCAGGTGCGCGATCGGGCGACGGAAGCGGATGATGAACAGACCGGTGGACAGTGCGGCCATGACATTGGCCAGGGTCGCGGCGGTATGCGCCAGGTGCACGCCGAGGCTGGCGACCAGACGCGGGTCGCTCAACGCCTCGCCGAACGCGGCGAAGCTGCCAATCCACCACAGCGGCCGAAATGCCTGATGCCGCAGAATGTAAAGCGCCTGGTGCCGGTGCGGGCCGTCCAGCAGAGAAAACGCGATGACACACACCGCCGAGAACAGCGTGCCCACCACCAGCGCGTAGGCGAGCACCATCGCCAGATCCCGGCCCAGGGACGGCGGCAACGAGTAACTCAGGTAGATCGTGATCACCAGCGCCACCAGCCACGGGCCCAGCTTGCGCAACGCGAAGCGCAGCATGTCCGACAGGCGCGGGTGCTGCGGAAGTTCGGCGGAAAGGCCGAAACGCAAACGGACCTTGTGGCCCAGCCAGATCAGCGCTGCCGCCAGCAGCCCCCAGATCGCCAGGACCACGGCAAAGCCCCAGATGATCGGCCACCACTGGTTGGCCGGCAGCATCAGCGCCATCAGCTCGTCCTCCGCCATACCTGCCTCGTCCGCCCAGCGGCTGAGCGGGCTGTCTGCGCCGGTGAACTGTTTTTCCAGCCCGGCAAGCGAGCTGCCGATAAGGCCCAGCACGCCTTGCTCCACCGTCGGCTGCGCTTTCCTGGTGGCGTCCCGCAGTTTTTTCAGGTCATCGAGCAACTTGCTGCGCTGTTGATCGTTTTCCAGCGACGTAATGACCTCGTCCAGCGACTGCCCCAACGGTTCCTGGGCCTGAGGCTGCGTCTTGTCACCGCCACTCAGCAGACTTGGCAGGCCAGCGGCGTGGGTCAACGCAAACGGGAACAGCGCCAGCAGGCAAAGCAGGAAGAGGCGGGGCAGAAGGGAAAGGCGGGTGGGAGCGATCACCTGGAAACAAACCTCGAATAGACAGGCGCTTGAAGTAGCGCGGTATGGGAGCCGTGCAGGGTCAAGCAGAGGCGGATGAGTTTACGAGGGGATGGGGGGTGTGGCGAGGGGGAATTGTGAAGTCCGGGACAGCGCGATGTGCAGGCCGTTTCCATGACCCGTGAAGGACATGGATCGGCCTGCTTTCACCAGTGGCTTGAGATCAAGGCAACTCGGCACTCGCATAGAACGCCGACAGCACCTTCACCAGATGCGCCAGATCCTGACTGCCCGCCAGTTCGCGGATCGAGTGCATGGCGAAGGTCGGCAGGCCGATGTCGACGGTACGCACGCCCAGATGACCTGCAGTGATCGGGCCGATCGTCGAGCCGCAGGCCATGTCGCTGCGCACGACGAAGCTTTGCACCGGCACTTCTTCGGCCATGCACAAATGACGGAAGAAGCCGGCCGTTTCGCTGTTGGTGGCGTAGCGCTGGTTGCTGTTGACCTTGATCACCGGGCCGGCATTGAGTTTCGGGCCGTGGTTGGCGTCGTGCTTTTCAGCGTAGTTGGGGTGTATGCCGTGGGAATTGTCAGCGGAGATCAGCAGGGACTTCTGAATCGTGCGCACGTAGTCGTCGCCTTCCGGCAGCAGGCGTTGCAGCACTTGCTCCAGCATCGGGCCGTCGGCACCGCACGCGGACGTCGAGCCGACTTCTTCATGGTCGGTGCAGATCAGCAGGCAGGTTTCGTCGCCGTCGGCATTGAGCAACGCTTGCAACCCGGCGAAGCAGGACAGCAGGTTGTCGAGCCGGGCGCCAGCGATGAAGTCACCGTTGAGGCCGATGACGGCGGCGCTTTGGGTGTCGTAGAAGCTAAGTTCGTAATCGAGGACGACGTCGGCATTCAGGCCGTGTTCGCGAGCCAGTTGATCAGTCAGCAGGGCGCGGAAGTCGGGGCGTTCGTCACCGGCGACCTGGGCCAGGATCGGTGGCAGTTCGGTCTGCGGGTTGATTGCCCAGCCTTCGTTGGCAGTGCGATTGAGGTGGATCGCGAGGTTGGGGATGATGGCGATCGGCAGCTTGAAGTCGATCAGTTGGCTTTCGACTTTGCCGTCCCGACGGAAGGTGACGCGGCCGGCGAGGGAGAGGTCGCGGTCGAACCACGGCGCAAGCAGGGCGCCGCCGTAGACTTCGACGCCCAGTTGCCAGAAGCCCTGACGTTGCAGTTCGGGTTGTGGTTTGACGCGCAGGCACGGGCTGTCGGTGTGGGCACCCACGAGGCGGATGCCGCCGGTGAGGGGCGACAGGCGACCGAGTTTGAAGGCGACGATGGAGGAGTCGTTGCGGGTGACGTAGTAGCGGCCGCCGGCTTCGGTGTACCAGGGCTCGCGTTCGTCAAGGCGCTGGTAGCCGGCGCCTTCGAGGCGTTGGACGAGGCTGGCGGTGGCATGAAAGGGGGTGGGGGAGGCCTTCAGGAAATCGATAAGGCCTTGATTCAACTCTTCGCGCATAGGTTACTCCAGGCAGCAATGGGCGGGAGTTTACAGGCCAAAAGGTGTTTTGATCGAGATCAAGATCAAGATCAAGATCAAGATCCTTAAGATCAAGAGCGTCTGTCTGGGGACAGACCGTTTCGCCTTCGGCGAGTTACTTGATAAAGCCCCAAGTAACCAAGGGCTTGTGCTCCTGGTTGGGCCCCTCGTTCCTCGGGGTTCCTTCACTCCGGTCTCGCTCCGTGGGCCCGCGCCGAACGGGCATCCATGCCCTGACGGCGCTCTCGCCGCATCCATGCGGCTCGGCCCACTGCGCGAGACCTGCGTTCAGCCTGCACCCAAGTCGCGATTTGCGGTGTTTGGACTTTGTGTGTTCGAAGATCAAAAGCAGATCAAAGGCTTCCCGGCTGAAGCCGGTCCTACGCGGGGGACACAGTGCGCTTTTTAGTGGGACCGGCTTCAGCCGGGAATGGACGCGGAGCGTCCTCGGATGCAT
This sequence comes from Pseudomonas sp. GL_135, assembly GCF_057834665.1. Taxonomy (NCBI): domain Bacteria; kingdom Pseudomonadati; phylum Pseudomonadota; class Gammaproteobacteria; order Pseudomonadales; family Pseudomonadaceae; genus Pseudomonas; species Pseudomonas sp. GL_135. The sequence continues at coordinate 4,159,620 of NZ_CM174408.1, read as the reverse complement.
ACCCACGCAGAGCGTGGGCTCGATCGTAAGATCAACAGCTTCCCGGCTGAAGCCGGTCCTACAGTCGGCGCCAATCCCACAGTCGAGGCCAATCGCACAGTCGAGGCCAATCCCACTGGATGCATGCGATTTCTTGGTAGGACCGGCTTTAGCCGGGAAGAGGCCAGTATGTGCGCTGGTAGTTTTGCAGACCGCCCCTTTCGCTGTGGGAGCGAGCTTGCTCGCGAATGCTGTTGCTGTTGCTGTGCTTTTGATCTTCCTACACAAAAAGTCCAGACACCGCGAAACGCGACTTAGGTGCAGGCTGAACGGAGGTTTCGCGGAGTGGGCCGAGCGGCATGGATGCCGCGAGAGCCGCCCCCCGCCATGGATGGCGGATGGCGGCGGGCCCACGGAGCGGGACCGGAGTGAAGGGACCCCGAGGAACGAGGGGCCAAACCGAGAGCAGGCACCCTTGGTTACTTGGGGTGCTTTTCCAAGTAACTCGCCGAAGGCGAAATGATCTGCCGTTAGGCAGATGTTCTTGATCTTCACGCTGTTCTGACTAACCCGATCAAAACGGCGCCGGGCACTCAAACCGAACCCGCTCACCCGTCCCCGGATGGGTAAACGCCAGCATGCTCGCATGCAGACACAGCCGCGGATACGCCGCCAGCGCCTCCGGATGCGCATACAAACCATCGCCCAGCAACGGATGCCCGATCGACAACATATGCACCCGCAACTGATGCGATCGCCCTGTAATTGGCGTCAGCTCAACCCGACAATACGCGTCATACCGCTCCAGCACCTTCCAGAACGTCAACGCATGCTTGCCCAACTCATGATCCACCACATGACGCGGCTTGGTCGGCGGATCGTAGCGCAACGGCAAATCGATACTGCCACTGTCCAGCGCCGGCTGACCCCAGGCCAGTGCCGTGTAGGCCTTCTCCGTCTCGCGGTCATGGAACTGCCGGGACAGCTCACGGTGGGTGTCCGCGTCACGGGCCAGCAAAATGATCCCGGACGTTTCCCAGTCCAGCCGGTGGACGATTCTCGCCTCGGGATAGCCGTTTTCCTGCAGGCGGGTAATCAGACAGTCCTTGTTATCGTCAGCGCGACCGGGGACTGAAAGCAGCAGGGTAGGCTTGTTCACCACCAGGACAGCGTCGTCCTGATGGAGGATATGAACGTTGGACAGCGGCATTGAAAGCCTCATCACTCAAACAGGCGCCGCACGATCGAAACAGCCATCGCGGCGCAGAAAACAGGTCTTCAGGAACGCCAACGGCGGCGCGCTTGCCTGATCCCGCAAAGGGCTTCAGGCAACCGGGCCGCCGTGGCGACTGCCTTGTCGATCAACGATCAGGCAGGGTGATATTCAGTTCCAGAATCGAGCAGCTGCCGTCGTTTTCAAGGGCGACATGCACGTCATCGTTACCGATATTGACGTACTTGCGGATCACCTCGACCAGCTCCTTCTGCAAGGCGGGCAGGTAATCCGGGGTGCTGCGTTGGCCGCGTTCATGCGCCACGATGATCTGTAGACGCTCTTTCGCTACCGACGCGGTGCTGGGCTTTTTGTTGGCACGAAAGAAGTCAAAAATGCTCATCAGTTACCCCCGAACAGGCGTTCGAAAAATCCTTTTTTCTGTACGTCCAGGAAGCGGTGCTCACGGTCCTTGCCCAACAGACGGTCAACGGCATCGCTGTACGCCTGGCCGGCGTCGCTCTGATCATCAAGGATGACCGGCACGCCCTGGTTGGATGCCTTGAGTACGGCCTGGGACTCCGGAATCACGCCCAGCAGGGTCACCGCGAGGATTTCCTTGACGTCTTCAACGCCCAGCATCTCGCCCTTGCTCACGCGCTCAGGGTTGTAACGGGTCAGGAGCAAGTGCTCCTTGATCGGGTCTTCACCACGCTCGGCGCGACGGGACTTGCTGGCCAGCAGGCCCAGCATGCGGTCCGAGTCACGAACCGAGGACACTTCCGGGTTAGTCACGACGATGGCTTCATCGGCGAAATACATCGCCAGGTGAGCGCCCGTCTCGATACCGGCAGGGGAGTCGCAGACGACGTACTCGAAGGTTTCCTTGAGCTCCATCAGGACTTTTTCAACGCCTTCCTTGGTCAGCGCATCTTTGTCACGGGTCTGGCTGGCGGCGAGGACGTAAAGACCTTCGATCTTCTTGTCCTTGATCAGCGCTTGCTGCAGGTTGGCTTCGCCGTTGACTACGTTGACGAAGTCATAAACGACGCGACGCTCGCAACCCATGATCAGGTCGAGGTTACGCAGGCCGACGTCGAAGTCGACGATTACTGTCTTGTGGCCGCGCAGTGCGAGACCGGTACCGATGGCGGCGCTGGTGGTGGTCTTGCCCACACCACCCTTGCCGGATGTAACCACGAGAATCTTGGCCAAGGTGTATCACCCCTAGAGGAAAAGGACGTTGAGTCCCTGAAGAGCCCCTCATGACGGCGCAACCAAAGCGGGCGAGGGCGGTGATCGGAACCCGTGACGGAATTCCTGTTCGGGAGAACAAAAAAATAGCCCGAACGTCTCGGTGCCTTCGCGTCGTTTTCGCGACGAATCAGAGTGGCTTAAAAATGGCGCAGTATCCGTTAAAGACGGGTGATGTTCAACACGTCGCCGGACAGACTGATCTGCACACCGGCGCCCCACAGCGGATCCCGGCGCAGGTCTTCGGACACCTTGTATTGGCCGGCGATGGAGATCAGTTCGGCGACCATCTGCTGGCAGAAAATCCGTGCCTTGGTATCGCCTTTGATCCCCGCCAGCGCGCGGCCGCGCATCGGGCCGTATACGTGAATGTTGCCGTCGGCGAGCAGTTCGGCGCCGGGGCTGACCGAGGAAATCACCACCAGATCCGAGCCCTGGGCGTAGATCTGCTGACCACCGCGCACGGGGGCGGTGATGATCTTGGTCGGCTTAATCAGCGGCTCGGGCGGCTTTTCAATGATTTCCGGCTTCTTTTTGATTTCGCCTTCCGTCGGATCGAGCGGTCGCTCGCGCGCACCCGACGGCGGCAGCACCGGCAGGTCGATGGAAATGGCGGCGGCGATGTCTTCAATCCGGTTGGCGCGAATGGCCAGGGTGCGCAACCCATGCTGGCGGCAGATGCGCATCATTGCCGGCAGATCGATCGCGCCCTCATCCGGCGGCAACTTGTCCAGCGCCAGCACCAGCGGTGTATTGCTGAAGAAGTTCGGCGCCTGGGCGACTTTTGCCGCCAGTTGACGATCCAAGGCTTCGAGGTTGTTGCGGGCCAGTTCCAGCACAGTGATGGCCAGCATGCTGCCCTTTAGCTGGAACACGGGTTCCTTGTCTTGCAATTCGATTTGGCTCATGTCGGCATACAGCGGCTTGTCGCTAAAAGTGCCGAGACTTATAACGATAACGCCCGCCAGCCGCAAGGGAGGCGCAACCGACGGCGGCACGATCCGCGCGAACCGATGTAGAATGCCCGCCTTTGTCCTGACGGAAGCTGTAATGGATCGCCCGCGTTTTCGAGCTCACTTTCTTCATCCCCGCTTCTGGCTGCTATGGCTGGGGCTGGGCTTGCTCTGGCTGATCGTGCAGTTGCCGTTTCGCGTGTTGCTGGTGATTGGCCGTGCGTTGGGCTGGGTCATGTATTACCAGGCGACCGATCGACGGGTGATCGCCGCGCGTAACCTCGAACTGTGTTTCCCCCAGTATTCGAAAGCCGAGCGCAAACGCCTGCTCAAGAAAAACTTTGCCTCCACCGGCATCGCTTTTTTCGAGATGGCCATGAGCTGGTGGTGGAGCAAGCCCCGTCTCGCGCGGTTGGCGCACATCGAAGGTCTTCATCATTTAAAGCAGGCGCAGCTGGACGGCCATGGCGTGATCCTCATGGCACTGCATTTCACCACCCTGGAAATCGGCGCGGCCTTGCTCGGCCAGCAGCACACCATCGACGGCATGTACCGCGAGCACAAGAACGCGCTGTTCGATTACGTGCAGCGTCGCGGCCGCGAGCGCCACAACATGGATTCCATCGCCGTCGAGCGCGAAGACGTGCGCGGCATGATCAAGCAACTGCGCAAGGGCCGGGCCATCTGGTACGCGCCAGATCAGGACTACGGCGCCAAGCAAAGCATCTTTGTGCCGCTGTTCGGCATTCAGGCCGCCACCGTGCCGGCCACCAGTAAATTCGCCAAGCTCGGCCACGCGCTGGTCGTGCCGTTTACTCAGGAGCGCCTGGCCGATGGCAGTGGTTACAAGCTGGTGATCCATCCGCCCCTGAGCGATTTCCCGGGGGAGAGCGACGAGGCGGATTGCATTCGCATCAATCAATGGGTCGAGCGCGCCGTCACCGAATGCCCCGAGCAATACCTGTGGGCGCACCGGCGTTTCAAGAGCCGGCCGCCGGGTGAGCCGAAGCTGTACAAGAAGCGTGGCTGAAACCAAGAGCTCAATCCCCATGATGACAAGCACCACAGAACAACAAGCGGTGCGCCACGCCTCAGCGCTAGCCCCCGGCGTCGAGCCGGTTACCGGGCTGATCCTGTCCGGCGGCGGTGCCCGCGCGGCCTATCAGGTGGGCGTACTGGCCGGCATCGCTGACCTGCTGCCTGTCGGCGCCAAGAATCCTTTTCCAGTCATCGTTGGCACCTCTGCCGGCGCGATCAATGCGGTGAAGCTGGCCAGCGGCGCCGCGCAGTTTCGTACGGCAATCCACGAACTCACTGACTTCTGGCAGGGCTTTCGCAGCCATCAAGTGTTGCGCAGCGACTGGCCCGGGGTCGTCCGGCAGGCCGCGCGATTCTTCGGTCGCAGCCTGTTGGGCATCGGCCGCCAGCAGGTGCCGGTGGCACTGCTCAACAGTTCGCCGCTCAAGGACCTGCTGACCGCGCGGCTCAACCTCGACGGCATCGACGAAGCCATTGAAGCCAGGCATCTGCGCGCGGTGGCGATCACCGCATTCGGTTACGAGTCGGGGCAGGCGGTCACGTTTTATCAGGGCAAGGGCACGATCGATTCCTGGCTGCGGCATCGCCGGATCGGCCTGCCAACGCGCTTGACCATTGACCATCTGCTGGCCAGTTCGGCCATTCCCTTGCTGTTTGCGCCAGTGAAGCTGGGACAGGAATATTTTGGTGACGGCGCGGTGCGGCAATCGGCGCCCATCAGTCCGGCGCTGCACCTGGGCGCCAACCGCGTGCTGGTGGTGGGCGTCAGCGGCAACCCCCGTGGCCCTGGCGCGAATCCGTCTGTGCCGCGCGCGGTCCGTGGCGTCCAACCGAGTCTCGCGCAGATCGGTGGGCACATGCTCAACAGCACATTCATTGACAGCCTCGAAAGCGACATCGAATTGCTGGAGCGGCTGAACATCGTCAGCCGCATGCTGCCCGGGCCCGACGTGCCCAAGCCGCAGTCGTCAGACTCGACGCCCATTCAATCCCTGGCGCCGGTGGAGGTGCTGGTGATTTCGCCCAGCCAGCCCATCGATGAAATCGCCGCCCGTCATCGCCGCGAATTGCCCCCGGCGCTGCGCACGTTTCTGCGCGGCCCGGGTGCGACCAAAACCAGTGGGGCAGGGGTATTGAGTTATCTGTTGTTTGAGTCGGGTTACTGCAGCGAGCTCATCGAACTGGGCCGTCGAGACGCGATGGCCCAGAAGGATGAGTTGATGCGGTTCCTGCAGTTGGAGTAGTTGCTCTGCTGAAGGCCGGGTCGAGGGCAATCACGCGGTCAGCTTGTCATCCCGAAAATCCCGCAGGGCCTGTTCGATTTCTTCCCGGCTGTTCATCACGAACGGGCCGTATTGCACGATCGGCTCGCCCAGCGGTTTGCCAGCGATCAGCAGCACGCGGGCACCCGCCTGAGTGTTCAGCTGAATCTCACCATCTTCCGACAATCGCGCGAGACGGCTCGTACCCAACTTCTGTGGCTGCCCTGCGATCTCGACTTCACCTTCGTACACGTACAGCAGCACGCGATGGCCGTCCGGGACGCGCGGGCTGATGAGGCTGCCGGCAGGCATGTGGAAATCGAAATACTGCGGCTCGGTGTCCGGACGCTGCACGGCGCCTGCCTGGGACGTGTGGCCGTCGTCGAACTGGCCGGCGATGACCACGACGTCGACGCCGTCCTGCGTGGTGATGCGCGGAATGCGCTCGGGCTGAATGTCGTCGTAACCGGCGTTGCCCATCTTCGATTTGGCCGGCAGGTTGAGCCACAGCTGGAAGCCGCGCATGGCGCCTTTCTCCTGCTCGGGCATTTCGCTGTGAATCACGCCGCGTGCAGCGGTCATCCATTGCACGCCGCCGCCTTGCAGCAAGCCGACGTTGCCCATGTGGTCTTCATGGCGCATGCGGCCTTCGAGCATGTAGGTCACGGTCTCGAACCCGCGGTGGGGATGGGGTGGAAAACCGGCGATGTACTCGTCGGGATTCTCGGAGCCGAACTCGTCGAGCATCAGGAACGGGTCGAAGGCTTCGATGCCGGGCCCGCCGAACACACGGGTCAGCTTGACGCCAGCACCGTCGGACGTCGGTTGGCCGGCCTGGATCGACAGCACTTTACGAAATGGGGGCATGGGGCTCACTCCGGCAAAAGGGGAATGGCGCCTATGGTAGGCCTGTTGAGGCGATGGATGGGTGACGTTTTTGCGGGGGAATGATCGGGTTTGGCGATGGGTCTGGGCGAAGTGTGGGAGCGAGCTTGCTCGCGAATAGGTGTTTATAGCCGCCAGATCTCCAGCGGCCGTAATAACGTCTTCGTGAGCAAGCTCACTCCCACAAGATCCCTGCCAGCAGTGCCAGCAGTGCCAGCAGTGCCGGCAGCTTTCAGATCACGTTACTCGGACACCTGCAGCTTGCGGGCTTCGGTGTACACGTAACGGACTTTCTCGTACTCGAACGGCGAATCCATCTGACCGTAGCGGAAGCTGGTGGTGTAGCGACGGTCGATGGCCCGCAGCAGGTACAACTCAGGGTGGTCTTCGCTGACTTGGGCGACGTTGAGGAAGTTGATCTGCGATTCAGCGGTGAAGTCGAAGACCAGGCCGCCGGTGTCACGCAGGTTCGATGGACCGAGGATCGGCAGCACCAGGTACGGGCCGGCCGGTACGCCATAGAAACCCAGGGTCTGACCGAAGTCTTCGCTCTGCTTCTTCAGACCCATCAGGGTGGCCGGGTCCCACAGCCCGGCAATGCCCAGGGTGGTGTTGACGATCAGGCGGCCGGTGGTTTCCATCGAACGCTTGCCCTTGAACTGCAGGAGGCTGTTCAGCAGGTTCGGCACATCGCCCAGGTTGCCGAAGAAGTTGCTGACGCCGGTACGCACGAAGCTCGGTGTTATGTATTTGTAGCCGTTGACCACCGGCAGGAACACCCACTCATCGAAGCGATAGTTGAAGTGGTAGACCCGGCGGTTCCAGGATTCCAGAGGGTCGTAGACATTCAGCGCGTTCAGCGACGAGCGCTCGAACTCCTGAGCATCCAGCCCCGGGTTGAATTTCAGCGACTTCAAAGGCTCGGTGAACCCGTCAGGGTTATCGATGCGTTGGACCGGGGCTGCCTGGGAAATGATCGGCGCGTCGGCCGCGTGGACGGCGCCAGCGCAGAGGAGGGCGGCGATAAGCAATAGACGTTTAGCCACGGAAAAACTCCAGCATGGCGTCGCTGTTGACGCGATAGTTCATGTTGCCGCAGTGACCGCCGTAAGGGTAAACGGTCAGGCGATCGCCAAAAGTCTTGCGCAGGAAACCGAGGTCGCCCGGGCCGAGGATCACGTCGTCGGCGTTGTGCATCACCGCGATCTTCTTGCTGCTGGCCAGGTAATCCTTCAGCGCGTACAGGCTGACCTGATCAACCAGTTGCAAGAGGCTGCCGCCGTCGGTGCGGGCACGCCACATCGGGATGACCTGCTCGGTCACGTAGCAATCGAAATCGCATTGCAGCGCGCGCTTGAGGAACGGCGTCAGGCTGGTGCCTTCACTGATCGGGGTCTTCGGCGGAGTAATCAGGCCGCGACGGTTGATCAGGTCGGAGGTGAACGCGATGTCGGCGGCGGAGAAACGGAACGAGGTGCCGATCAGCATGGCCATCTGTTCATTGGACAGGTGCTGCTTGGACTGCTGGAAGTCATACAGCAGCGCATCGTTCAGGTCGATGTAGCCTTTCTCGCGGAAGTAACGGGTCAGCTTCTGTAGCACCAGTTCATAGAAGGTGGTGCTGTTGGTGATGCCTTTAACGTCGGTCTGCACCATCTTGTCGAGGTTGGTGATCGAGGTGTAGAGGTTCACCGGCGGGTTGATCAGCAGCACTTTCTTGAAATTGAAGCTGCGGCGGGTTTCGTCGAGTTTGCTGACGAAGGCCGCATCCAGCGCGCCAAGGCTGTAACCGGTCAGGTAATACTCGGTGACCTGCAGTTTCGACTGTTGGGCGCGAACGGCCTGCATGACGCGGTACAAGTCTTCGGCGTCTTCCTTGGTCACGCCAGGGGTGGCGAAACGCGAGGCGGCGCTCATGAAGTCATAACTGGTCGGCGACGAAAGCTGTACGACGTTGTAACCCGCGCCGTAATAAAGCTTCTTCAGGTATTCATTCAGGGTGCTGTTATACGGCGCGCCGGTGCCGGCGATCAGGAAGATCAGCGGCGCAGGGTGGTCTTGTTTGGCGAGGCGGTAACGCAGTTTTTTCACGGCCCAGAAGTTGTCCGGCAGTGTGAACTCACGCTCCGGGCGCATGGTGAGGCTGTAATCGTCCTGATCGATGTCGGCGTCTTCAGGCACCTTGGCACGCAAATCCGGTGGGGTCGTGGCGATGGTCGCTTCGAACGGATTGGTCAAGGGGAAGCCATAGCTGGACGGATCGATATCGACCGCCATCACGGACGCACTCAAAAACAGGCCGCCTGATAAGGCGGCGAGGCGCAGAAAACGAAGCATGACTGAATCCCTTGGGAATGATGTGCTGTTGAAATACGCAGGCTATGACACGGGTGTAGTGCCAAAGTGCCGTGACGGCAAGCGACTCTCGCATGACCCTCTTCGACGATACAGGTTATGGCACTTCTGACCTGTCCGCTCGTGCTTTTTATTGCCCGTATGGTTTTGCCCGTGCCGCTGCGGCTATGCTGCGCGCCGTTGGTTATTTTCTGGAGTGTGTCGTGTCCCGTCGTCTGCCGTTGGTGGTGCTGTTTTTGATTCTGGCGCTGTGGCTCGCCGTCAGTTACGGCTTGCGTTACGGCCTGATGGAGGACGTGCAGTGGGTAGGAATCTGTGCGGACGAGTCGTCGAAATGGCAGTGCCAGTTGCGCTCCAATCTGGGCCTGTGGATTCACTTCGGTGTGTTCGGGTGGGGCGCGCTGATCACGGCGCTGGTCGCGTTCTTTATTCCGCGTCAGGTCGGTCGAGCGCTTGCAGTGGTCGGCTTACTGCTGGGGATATTGGCGCTGGTGCTGTATACGGCCAGCTTGGCGGTGTTCGCGGTGGTGATTGCCGGATTGCGGCTGGTGCGCGATCAACGTGCTTAACGTCACTGCGGGCATGGCTTCAAAAGCCAAACGCCAGACAGCATAAAGGGGAGCCGAGGCTCCCCTTTAAATCGTTGCACGTGCTCTTTCTTATTGTTGTAGGGCGGTCTGTTGTTGTTATTGGCAACCGGTCCCTCTACAGCGTCTTCGGTGATCCCCATACGGGATACAAGAGCAAACGTATTTTTTTGAGCGCTGACCTGCTTTGATTCCTCTTCTGCGAGAGGTGATCCAACCCGTTCTGGCCGCTACCTGAGGGTAGTTTTATTATTCTCGGTCGGGCTGCGAGGCCTAAGCCTCAGTAAAGCGTTTCTACTCCAAAAAAATCTGTTGGCTGCGTCTCTGTGCCGTTGTTCTTGTTATGTCAGAGCCGATTCATCTTATTTTTATTGGGTTTTCACATTTTGTTCTTGTTATGCAGGAGATATAGCAGGGTGCGTGCCAACTTTTGCAATGCCTTATAAATCAAGGCCTTGCAGATTCCGATCAACTGGCACCCCTCCTGAGTAACGGATTTTTGTTTCCGTGTTACCCGCCTTCGAGCCTTTCAGTCCCTCGGCGGTAACACAATGTATCCGTCCCAACGCACACTCGGTTACACAGCATTGGCTACACAGCGTCAACGGTGCTCTGCTGCGCAGTGCTCCGCGCGTTTACAGGTGCGCCAATGCGCACGCTGCGCCACAGTGCCAGCGCCATTAGCACACTCACGGCCGCCCACGCCCAGGCCTGGGGATTGCTCAAGCCTTCGCGAAACAGCTGCGGCACGATGCCGGCGCCGACGATGAACATCAGCAAACCGATCTCTCGGCGCGGTGCCGCCGCCGGCCGGATCAGGTAGACCAGCGCCGGCACCCACAACGTTGCCGTCGCGAAGCTGCGGTAGCGCGGATCAAAGACCATCGCCAGCATCATCACCGCCGCTGCGAAGCCGCTGGCGTACAACCACCAACCGGCCCGTGCGTCCAGCCAGGCGAACACGCGTTCGCGCCAGCCTGCGCGGGCTGACAATGCCAGCGCTGCGTGGGCGAGCACCAGCAGATTCAGCACCACCAGGGCCACTGCCCACAGGTATTCACCGGCGAAGCGGCTGGTCACCCGGGCCAGTTCACCCCAGGTGCCGATGCAGCAACCGGCGAACGCTGCCAGCAACGGCAGCATCAGCGCGCTGCGTGCTTGACTGACACGACCCGCCCACGCCAGCGCCATCACGGCGATCGCGCCACTGACCGTCAGCCAGAATGGCCACATCGGCAGGTTCGACACCGGTCCGGCCAACACGCCCTTGTCCTGGCGATCGGCATCGAACAGCCCCCAATAACCGCCCACTGCGCCCTCGGACTGGCGCTTCCACGGCTGGTCGAACGCCTCGATCAGGTTGTAATGCCAGCCGTGTTGCTCGGCCATCGCGACAAAACTGCGAATGAACCTGGCTTCGTTGACCCGGCTGGGCAGCGCGGTTTCACGCTGACGGCCTTCGCTGGGCCAGCCGGTCTCGCCGATGAGAATGTCCTTGGGCGCGAATTGCTTGCCGAACGTTTCACGGATCTGCGCGACGTGGGCCAGGGCCTTGTCGATGCCGGTGGGATCGTCTTCCCAGTACGGCAGCAGATGGATCGTCAGGAAATCCACAGTCGGCGCGACTTCCGGGTATTGGAGCCAGTATTCCCAGACGTCTGCATAAGTGACCGGCTGCTTGACCTGCGCCTTCACCTGACGAATCAGCGTGGCCAGTTGAGCGCCGGTGACTTCCTTGCGCAACAGGCTCTCGTTACCGACGATCACCGCCGTCACCACATCCGGGTGGGTATTCGCGGCCGTCACCAGTGCCTTGATTTCCTTGGCGGTGTCGACCGGGTTGCCGTTGACCCAGGCACCGAGCATCAGCTTGAGGCCGTACTTGCGAGCGATGTCGGGAATCGCCTCCATGCCGGTCATTGAATAGGTGCGCACGCAGTCGAAGCGCGTCGCCAGCAGCGCCAGGTCAGCGTCCATCCGCGCGGGGCGCAGGGTGAAGGGCTGGTCGAACGGGGACTGGTCTTTGTCGAACGGCGTGTAGGACGCGCATTGCAGTTTGTGGGTCGGCGTGGCGGCGTCCGGCAGAATCACAGGCTTGCCCAGCCAGTACCAATAGCCGCACAGGCCAAGCAGGGCAATCACACAGGAGAACAGATAAAGGACGACAGGCGAGCGGGAGGTTGCGGACATGATGGGGCCGAAGTGGGGCGAAGGGCGGCATATTAGCAAGATGATGCCGCTACACACCTCATCCTCTCAGCGCTTTCGTAAACCATGCAATTTCCGGACGAGCCGCTAGCCTCTTTACGACCTGTCTGTCGTTGATGGCCCGGTGATGTCGTTTACCGGGTGGCTGGGTGTCGCTGGCAGGAAAGGCACAAGGTGTATGGGGGTTGATGATCAATCGTCCACGCAGCGATTGCGTCTGCGCAGGCACGTGGTGGAAGCGTGAAACGCGTGGCTTGCCCCGAACCAGGGCGCAAGTGCGACGTTATAAGAACGTTAACGACGCCCGACCGCTGTCGGGCTCTGGACTACCGGGGAAGTGAAAATGACGATGCGAAAAATCCTGGGTGTCGGTGCCGCGCTGGCACTGGCCATCAGTTCCACGCTGGCCCATGCCGACGCCAAACCCGAGCTGAGCATCGGTTACGTCGATGGCTGGTCCGACAGTGTTGCCACCACCAACGTCGCCGCCGAGGTGATCAAGCAGAAACTCGGCTATCCGGTGAAGCTGCAGGCCGTTGCCGCCGGGATCATGTGGCAGGGCGTCGCGACCGGAAAGCTGGACATGATCCTGTCTGCCTGGCTGCCCGTCACCCACGGCGAGTACTGGACCAAGAACAAGGACAAGGTCACCGACTACGGCCCCAACTTCAAGGACGCAAAGATCGGCCTGATCGTGCCTGAGTACGTGAAAGCCAACTCGGTGGCGGACCTCAAGACCGACGAATCCTTCAAGAAGAAAATCGTCGGCATCGATGCCGGTTCAGGCGTGATGATCAAGACCGATCAGGCGATCAAGGATTACGGTCTCGACGGTTACAAGCTGCAGGCCAGTTCCGGCGCCGGCATGATTGCCGAGCTGACCCGCGCCGAGAACAAGAAAGAATCCATTGCCGTGACCGGCTGGGTACCGCACTGGATGTTCGCGAAATGGAAGCTCAAATTCCTGGAAGACCCGAAGGGCGTTTACGGTGCGGCTGAAACCGTCGACAACATCGGTAGCCTGGATCTGGCGACAAAGGCCCCTGACGTTGCGGATTTCCTGAAGAAATTCCAGTGGGCCAACAAGGATGAAATCGGCGAAGTCATGCTCGCCATCCAGGACGGCGCCAAGCCTGAGGCTGCGGCCAAGGACTGGGTCGCGAAGCACCCGGATCGCGTGAAAGAGTGGACCGGTAAGTAATCCGTCACAAAGATTTAACGTCTTATCAAACCGCCTGGCGAGTCATCGCCCGGCGGTTTTTTTATTGCCGCTACCTGTAGGCGCACTCAACCGCGGTTAAAAGAGGCAATCCCTCGAACATCAACTAATGTCGTTCTAATACTAAGGTCGTCTGGAGTGCAACGCAGAGCGGACTAAAGTGCAAACCGTGACATCCATCTGTGCTGCGAGGACAAAAACAATGAACGACAGCATTTACCTCTCGATTCAGAACAGCCCGCGCTTCAAGGAGCTGGTCTCGAAAAGGGAACGATTCGCCTGGATTCTCTCGGCAATCATGCTTGGGCTCTATGCCGCATTCATCCTTCTGATTGCGTATGGGCCTCAGATTCTCGGCGCCAAAATCAGCGCCACATCAACCATCACCTGGGGAATGCCGATCGGCGTCGGGCTGATTGTGTCCGCGTTTGTTCTGACCGCCATCTATGTTCGCCGCGCAAACGGTGAATTCGATGACCTGAACAACGCCATCCTGAAGGAGGCGCAGCAATGATCCGGCGCTTGCTTGCGGCCTTCGGCCTTGCCGCTTTCGCACCGACACTCTGGGCAGCCGACGCGCTGACCGGTGCGGTACAGAAGCAACCGTTGAATGTGTCGGCGATCATCATGTTTGTGGTCTTCGTCGGGTTCACGCTTTACATCACGTACTGGGCGTCGAAAAAGAACAAGACAGCGTCGGACTATTACTCGGCAGGCGGCAAGATCACCGGTTTCCAGAACGGTCTGGCCATTGCCGGTGACTACATGTCGGCGGCGTCTTTCCTGGGGATTTCCGCGCTGGTGTACACCTCCGGCTACGACGGTCTGATCTACTCCATCGGCTTCCTCGTGGGCTGGCCGATCATCCTGTTCCTGATCGCCGAGCGCCTGCGTAACCTGGGCAAGTACACCTTCGCTGACGTGGCGTCCTATCGCCTCAAGCAGAAGGAAATCCGTACCTTGTCCGCCTGCGGTTCGCTGGTGGTGGTGGCGTTCTACCTGATCGCGCAGATGGTCGGCGCCGGCAAGCTGATCCAGTTGCTGTTCGGCCTGGACTATGCGGTGGCGGTGGTGCTCGTTGGTATTCTGATGTGCCTGTACGTTCTGTTCGGCGGCATGCTGGCGACCACATGGGTACAGATCATCAAGGCGGTGATGCTGCTCTCCGGCGCGTCGTTCATGGCGTTGATGGTGATGAAGCACGTCAACTTCGACTTCAACGTGCTGTTCTCCGAGGCTGTGAAGGTTCACCCGAAAGGTGAGGCGATCATGAGCCCGGGCGGCTTGGTGAAAGACCCGATCTCGGCGTTCTCCCTGGGTCTGGCGCTGATGTTCGGCACCGCGGGCCTGCCACACATTCTGATGCGCTTCTTCACCGTGAGTGATGCGAAGGAAGCCCGTAAGTCGGTGCTCTACGCGACCGGTTTCATCGGCTACTTCTACATCCTGACCTTCATCATCGGTTTTGGCGCGATCCTCTTGGTCAGCACCAATCCGGCGTTCAAGGACGCGGCGGGCGCGCTGCTCGGCGGCAACAACATGGCAGCGGTTCACCTGGCCGATGCGGTTGGTGGCAGCCTGTTCCTGGGCTTTATCTCGGCGGTGGCGTTCGCGACCATCCTGGCGGTGGTGGCAGGTCTGACATTGGCCGGTGCTTCGGCGGTGTCCCACGACTTGTATGCCAGTGTGATCAAGGCGGGCAAGGCCAACGAGAAAGACGAGATCCGTGTGTCGAAGTACACCACGGTGGCGTTGGCGGTGGTGGCGATCCTGTTGGGTATCGCGTTCGAGAGTCAGAACATTGCGTTCATGGTGGGCCTGGCATTCTCGATTGCGGCGAGCTGTAACTTCCCGGTGTTGTTGCTTTCGATGTACTGGAAGAACCTGACCACCCGCGGCGCGATGATTGGCGGCTGGATGGGCTTGATCAGTGCCGTGGTGTTGATGATTCTGGGCCCAACGATTTGGGTGCAGATTCTGCATCATGAGAAGGCGATTTTCCCGTACGAGTATCCGGCGTTGTTTTCGATTGCGATTGCGTTTGTCGGGATCTGGTTTTTCTCGATCATCGATAAGTCGAAGGCGGCGGAAGGTGAGCGTGCGTTGTTCTTCCCGCAGTTTGTGCGTTCGCAGACGGGCCTGGGTGCCAGCGGTGCGGTGTCGCATTGATCTGAGGTAGCGTTGTTTTGGAAACGCCCCGATTATTCGGGGCGTTTTTGTTTTAAAAGCGCTTAAGATCAAGATCAAGAGCGTCTGCCTAGGGGCAGACTGTTTCGCCTTCGGCGAGTTACTTGATAAAGCCCCAAGTAACCAAGGGCTTTTGCTCCTGGTTGGGCCCCTCGTCCCTTGGGGTTCCTTCACTCCGGTCTTGCTCCGTGGGCCCGCGCCGAACGGACATCCATGTCCTGACGGCGCTCTCGCCGCATCCCTGCGGCTCGGCCCACTCCGCAAGACCTGCGTTCAGCCTGCACCCAAGTCGCGTTCGGTGTCGTCTGGATTTTCTGCGTAGAAGATCAAAAGCAAAAGCAAATCGAAAGCTTCCCGGCTGAAGCCGGTCCTACAGGGGGGAGCGCCGCTGGCCTCACTGACTGCACGCGCTGCCGTTGTAGGACCGGCTTTAGCCGGGAAGGGGCCAGTTCAGGCGCGGTTGAATCTGAGGCAGATGTCATTTTTGCGTTCGGTGCTTCACCGTAAATGAATCTGTCCCCGGATTATGGTCATCCCGCTCGAAGGGGACGGTGCAGGCGCTGACCAATCTGATGCAGATGTCATTTTTGCGTTCAGTGCTTAAAAAGATTGAACCGCTTTCAAGCCGCTTCGCCTAATGATCAGCGTGTGGAGATTCCCACAGGCCTTGTGCTAATACCGGCACTCTTTGAGAGGTGGTTAACGTGGCTAAAGACGACAAGAAAACCAAAGGCGAAGCTTCGAAAGCCAGCAAGGACTTGAAAGACAAAAAGTCCTCACCAGAAAAGAAATCAGCGGCGGCATCGGCTCTTTCGAAGTCTTCCGAAAAGAAAGACACCAAGAAAGACACCAAGAAAGCAGCTGAGCCAAAGAAAGCTGCAAAGAAAGCTGATAGCAAGCCAGAGAAGGCCAAGAAATCAGATAAGGCAGAAAAGGCTGAAAAGCCTGCAAAAAAGAAAAAGTGATGCCCGCTATCTGCTAGGGCGTTACGCCCTAGCTTCCTCAGAACGTCCTGTTCGGTTGCTGTAAATCCTCCCTCCCGCTGATTTCCTCCACGCCCAGTCGCAGCCGCTGATGGGTTAACGCACGTTTAGAAATTACGGTGTTCAAACCGGCCCCTTCCCGGCTAAAGCCGGTCCCACTAAAAGCAATGCGTGAAGTCAGTAGAATTGCGGCGGCGTCTGTAGGACCGGTTTCAGCCGAGAGCTCTTGATCTGCTTTTGATCTTCAAACGCAAAAAGCCCAAACACCGCCAATCGCGACTTGGGTGCAGGCTGAACGCAGGTCTCGCGCAGTGGGCCGAGCCGCAGGGATGCGGCGAGAGCGCCGTCAGGGCGTGGATGCCCGTTCGGCGCGGGCCCACGGAGCGGGACCGGAGTGAAGGAACCCGACGAAGTCGGGCCTAACCGAGAGCAAGCACCCTTGGTTACTTGGGGATGGTGCGACTTTCGACTTTTCCAAGTAACTCGCCGAAGGCGAAACAGTTCTGCTCCAGCAGAACCGCTTCCATAAGCCCATAAAAAAACCGCGCCTAAGCGCGGTTCTTTTTTATGGCAGCTTTAGCAGTTAAATCCTGCCCAGCAACACCAATATCAGCAGGATCACCAGAATCGTACCGATAATGCCCGACGGACCGTAGCCCCAGCTCCGGGAGTGCGGAAATACCGGGAGTCCACCGATCAACAGCAGGATGAGGATGATGATCAGAATTGTGCCGATGCCCATGACGAGTTCCTTCTAGTGTTCTTGGAAGATGGCTATGCAGTTCAAGAGGTTGCCACTACGGCTAATCATTGTGCTGCTTGATGAATCCGACTGCCGCAGTAATCAAAAGGTTCTGGAACGCAGAAATAAAAATTAACACCTCCAGAAAATACCATTCGAATCAAATGCTTGGGTGTTTAAAAGTCACCATGATCGCTTAAAGCTCTGACGTAAAAAACGTGCGAAAAGTACCTCGCTTAGTGTGGAACCAAGCAGTAACTAATAGGTCGCCGGATTCGACATTAGAGTGTGTCCCGCAAATAATCATCGGCCCAATACACCCAAAAGAGTGATTAACACCCAAAGCACCGGTTTGCGTCCCATATTCAGCGATCTGATGAAGGGTTTGTCGGACAATCCTCCTGTTTACACTCTAGCCACTTCTTCGTAATCGACAAGGCGTCTGCTATGCACAATCGCATCATGATTACCGGCGCAGGGTCCGGGCTGGGACGTGAGATCGCGCTGCGCTGGGCGCGCGAAGGTTGGCAGCTGGCGCTGTCGGATGTCAGCGACAGCGGCCTTCAGGAAACCCTGCGCCTGGTGCGGGAGGCGGGAGGGGATGGGTTTGTTCAGCGCTGTGACGTTCGGGACTACAGCCAGCTCACCGCTTTCGCCCAGGCCTGCGAACAGAAATTCGGCGGCATCGACGTGATCGTCAATAACGCCGGCGTCGCCTCAGGCGGCTTCTTTGGCGAACTGTCCCTTGAGGATTGGGATTGGCAGATCGCAATCAACCTGATGGGCGTCGTCAAAGGCTGCAAGGCGTTTTTGCCGCTGCTGGAACAGAGCAAAGGCAAGATCATCAACATCGCCTCCATGGCGGCGTTGATGCAGGGGCCGGCGATGAGCAATTACAACGTCGCCAAAGCGGGTGTGGTGGCGCTGTCCGAGAGCCTGCTGATCGAGCTGCGCCAGCAGGAAATCGGTGTGCATGTCGTGTGTCCCTCCTTCTTCCAGACCAACCTGCTTGATTCCTTCCGAGGCCCCACGCCGGCGATGAAAGCCCAGGTCGGCAAGCTGCTGGAGAGTTCGCCTATCAGCGCGAAGGACATCGCCGACTACATCTACCAGCAGGTCGCCAGCGGTGAATTCATGATCCTGCCCCATGACCAAGGTCGAATGGCCTGGCAGCTCAAACAGAAAAATCCACAGTTGCTGTACGACGAGATGGCCAACATGGCGGAAAAGATGCGTGCCAAGGCGAAGGCCTGAAGCGGAGTCAGACATTCCCCAGGCTCTTTTCTGATAGGGTTGCCGGCACTTTCCGGCTGCCCTGGACGAGGCTCATCGTGCTCAATTACCTCTGGTTTTTTCTTGCCGCGCTGTTCGAAATAGCCGGTTGTTACGCCTTCTGGATGTGGTTGCGTCAAGGCAAGAGCGCACTGTGGGCTCTGCCGGCGCTGATCAGCCTGACGCTGTTTGCCGTGCTGTTGACTCGAATTGAAGCCACTTACGCCGGCCGCGCCTATGCGGCATACGGCGGCATCTACATCATTGCCTCCATTACCTGGCTAGGCGTTATCGAGCGTGTGCGACCGCTGATGTCTGACTGGATCGGCGTTGGCTTATGCGTGATGGGCGCAACCATCATTCTGTTCGGCCCGCGCTGGTCAGCCGCCTGATCTTCCCGGCCGCAGTGAAAAAACTGGCGTCTGCCGGACCTTTCTCTGAGGTGCAGGCCGGAAATGGTCGGGCGCGTAGGACGCGTCTGTCAGCCGTGGTCTTGAAGGATTGAAGGACGTTACTGATTTTGCTCTGGCGCATTGAAGCGCCGGGGTGTGAGCGTCAACCTGCTCCCTCGGTTATAGCCAAGGAGTAGGACGTATGCTGGTATTGACGCGGGAAATCGGAGAGACCTTCAACATTGGCGATGACATTACCGTGAAGGTGCTGGGCATCACCGGCAATCAGGTCCGGCTGGGAATCGATGCGCCGCGGCATATTAGGATTCACCGCACAGAGGTGTTCCGAAGAATCGCCTCACGGCTGCAACAACTCGCCAACCGCTCGCCGGAGAGGTAAGTCCCTTTATTCCTCGAAATATTCCTTCGGCACTTCGCGCTTGAGCATCAGCTGACATTGCTGGCTGTCCATGTCGAAGAAAATCACCGCCTGACCTTTGCTTAGCGCATGACGTACCCGTAATACGCGGGTTTCAAGGGGAGTGTCATCCCCGTTGTCAGTACCGTCGCGGGTCACGAAGTCCTCGATCAGGCGCGTCAGCGTGTCGGCTTCGAGTTGGTCGTAAGGGATCAGCATAGGTTTCTCGGCCATCACAAAATATACACGGGGCGGCGATGCTATCGCGCCCCGTGCGGGCAGGCTAGCGCTGCCCCACCAATGTATCCACCGACGGCACACGGGTGTCGCTTTCCATTTGCGCGTCATGCTCCAGCTGATGGCTGAAATTCTCCAGAGACGCATTGGACGGATGCGCATCGCTGGCGAACACCGGCGGGCTCATGATGTAGGCGGTGAGCAGACGGCTCAGCGTGTTCAAGCTGTCGATGTGTGTGCGTTCATAGCCATGGGTCGCGTCGCAACCGAAAGCCAGAAGGGCCGTGCGCGTGTCGTAACCGGCAGTGATCGCCGAGTGCGCGTCGCTGTAGTAATAGCGGAACAGGTCGCGGCGCACGGACAGATCGTTTTGCTCGCCCAGGCGCAACAGATGTCGCGACAAGTGATAGTCATACGGGCCGCCGGAATCCTGCATCGCCACGCTGACCGCGTGTTCGCTCGAGTGCTGGCCGGGCGCGACAGGCGCGATGTCGATCCCCACGAACTCGCTGACGTCCCACGGCAGACTTCCCGCAGCACCGCTGCCGGTTTCTTCGGTAATGGTGAACAGCGGGTGGCAATCGATCAGGGGCTCGACGCCGCTGTCGATGATGGCTTTGAGGGCTGCCAGCAGAGCGGCGACGCCGGCCTTGTCGTCCAGATGGCGAGCGCTGATGTGGCCGCTGTCGGTGAATTCGGGCAACGGGTCAAACGCCACGAAATCGCCGATGTTGATGCCCACCGATTCGCAGTCCGCGCGAGTGGCGCTGTAGGCGTCCAGGCGCACTTCAACGTGGTCCCAACTGATGGGCATGGTGTCGACGGCCGTGTTGAAAGCGTGCCCGGAAGCCATCAACGGCAGCACGCTGCCGCGAATCACGCCAGTGTCGGTGAATACGCTGACGCGACTGCCTTCGGCAAAACGGCTCGACCAGCAACCGACCGGGGCCAGGCCCAAACGGCCGTTGTCTTTGACCTCTCGAACGCTGGCGCCGATGGTGTCCAGGTGCGCGGAAACGGCGCGGTCGGGGCTGTTCTGTTTGCCTTTCAGCGTGGCGCGGATGGTGCCGCGACGGGTCAGTTCGAACGGGATGCCCAGTTCTTCAAGGCGCTCGGCGACGTAGCGCACGATGGTGTCGGTAAACCCGGTCGGGCTCGGGATGGCGAGCATTTCCAGCAGGACTTTCTGCAGGTAATTCAGATCCGGTTCAAGGAGGGTTGCAGTCGTCATAGGGACCTCTTTGTGTGGCGCAAATTAACCTGATAGCGGAGTCGCTCGCGGTACCGGTCCGGCGGCGACGCATTCGTCGTCATACCGGACTGGTTGCGGGCACGCGCACTGCTACAGGGATTTCGCCTTAGCCATGAGCAGGCTGGCTGTGGGGAAACAACAGATCGACGAAACGCTCGGCCGTCGGTTGTGGCTCATGATTGGCCAGGCCGCAGCGCTCGTTCGCTTCGATAAACACATACTCCGGCTGATCAGCTGCCGGGACCATCAGGTCCAGGCCGACCACCGGGATGTCGAGGGCGCGTGCGGCTCGTATGGCGGCGTCCTTCAGTACCGGGTGAAGAATCGCGGTGACGTCTTCCAGGCAGCCGCCGGTGTGCAGGTTCGCGGTACGGCGCACGGCCAGCCGCTGATCGGTCGGTAACACACTGTCAAAGCTGAAACCCGCTTCTTCAACGGTGCGATGGGTTTCGTCGTCCACTGGAATCTTGCTCTCGCCGCCCGTGGCTGCGGACCGACGACGGCTTTGCGCTTCGATCAACTGGCCCACGGTGTGACGGCCATCGCCAATGATCTCGGCAGGACGGCGGATGGCCGCTGCCACCACCTCAAAACCGATCACGACGATGCGCAGGTCCAAGCCTTCATGAAAACTCTCGAGCAGCACGCGGCTGTCGAACTGGCGGGCACGCTCGACCGCCGCCTGGACGTCCTCGATGGTGCGCAGGTCCACGGCCACGCCCTGACCCTGCTCGCCGTCAACCGGCTTGACCACGACGCGCTGGTGTTCTTCCAGAAACGCCAGGTTGTCGTCACCGTTACCCGCCAATTGCTGCACCGGTACTTCCAGCCCCGCCGCCTTCAGCGTCTTCTGGGTCATGCGCTTGTCCTGGCACAGCGTCATGCTGACGGCGGTGGTCAGATCGCTCAACGACTCACGGCAGCGCACACGGCGACTGCCATGGATCAGCGTGAACAGTCCGGCCTCGGCGTCATCCACCTGCACCTCGATGCCACGACGATGGGCTTCTTCGACGATGATCCGCGCGTAGGGGTTGAAGTCTGCCTGTGGGCCGGGGCCGAGAAACAGCTTTTCGTTGATGCCGTTTTTGCGCTTGATGGCGAAGGTCGGCAGATTGCGGAAGCCCAGCTTGGCGTACAGGCTTTTTGCTTGTTCGTTGTCATGCAGCACCGACAGATCCAGGTACGCCAGGCCCCGGCTCTGGAAGTGCTCGACCAAATGACGCACCAGCACTTCGCCGACGCCAGGCCGTGTGCATTGCGGATCAACCGCCAGGCACCACAGGCTGCTGCCGTTTTCGGGATCGTTGAAAGCCTTTTGGTGATTCAGGCCCATCACGCTGCCGATCACGGCGTTAGTGGTCTCGTCTTCAGCGATCCAGTAAACCGGGCCACCCTGGTGCCGAGGCGTCAGCAGGGCAGGGTCGATGGGCAACATGCCACGGGCGATGTACAGATTGTTGATCGCGGTCCAGTCACCTTCGCTTTGCGCTCTGCGAATCCTGAACCCACGAAACACGCGCTGGGCGGGGCGGTAATCGCTGAACCACAAACGCAAGGTGTCTGATGGATCGAGAAACAACTGTTGCGGCGATTGCGCCAGCACCTGCTGCGGTGCGGCGACATACAGGGCGATGTCGCGCTCACCCTGTTTTTCGTTGAGCAGCTCCTGCGCCAGGGACGCAGGGTCCGGGTAGGTGTGGCCAATCAGCAGCCGTCCCCAGCCGCAATGCAGAGCCAGCGGTTCTGTCTCAGGCGTGCTGCCGTCCTCGGCTAGGCGAGCCTGCAAGCGCTCGTACGATGGCGTCTGGCCGCGTAGCAAACGCTGGTTGTGGATCGAAGCGTTGGCTTTCATCGGTCAGAGTCCTTGTTCGCTGAGCCACAGGTTCAGCGCCGCGAGCTGCCACAGCTTGGAGCCGCGCAGTGGCGTCAATTGACCCTGCGGATCGGTGAGCAGTTTGTCGAGCATGACCGGGTTGAACAGGCCACGGTCCTGGCTGGGATCAAGCAGCAGATCGCGGACCCAGTTCAGCGTATTGCCTTCCAGATGCTTGAGTCCCGGCACCGGGAAATAGCCTTTCTTGCGATCGATGACTTCCGACGGGATGACCAGGCGAGCCGCTTCCTTGAGCACTTGTTTGCCGCCATCGGGCAATTTGAAGCGTCCCGGGACCCGAGCCGACAGCTCGACCAGTCGATAGTCGAGGAACGGGGTGCGGGCTTCGAGTCCCCAGGCCATGGTCATGTTGTCGACGCGCTTGACCGGGTCATCCACCAGCATGACGGTGCTGTCCAGTCGCAAGGCCTTGTCCACCGCCGCATCAGCACCTGGCATCGCGAAATGCTCGCGCACGAAATCGCCTGCGGCGTCATTCGCGGTCAACCACTTCGGCGCGACGGTCTCGGCATATTCGGCGTAACTGCGGTCGAAGAACGCATCGCGGTAAGCAGCGTAGGGATCGCTGGCGCCGTCTACTTGCGGGTACCAGTGATAGCCGGCGAACAACTCGTCCGCGCCTTGGCCGCTCTGAACCACTTTGCAGTGCTTGGCCACTTCCCGAGACAGCAGGTAGAAGGCGATGCAGTCATGGCTGACCATCGGCTCGCTCATTGCCCGAAATGCGGCGGGCAGTTGCTCGATGATTTCGCTTTCCTTGATGCGCAGCTGATGGTGGTTGGTGCCGTAGTGTTTGGCGATCAGGTCCGAATACTGGAATTCGTCACCGCGTTCGCCGCCCGCATCCTGGAAACCGATGGAGAAGGTAGACAGATCCTTAACGCCCACTTCGCGCAGCAGGCCGACGAGCATGCTCGAGTCAACGCCGCCGGACAGCAGCACGCCGACGTCCACCGCAGCGCGTTGACGGATGGCAACGGCTTCGCGGGTGCTGTCGAGCACGCGGTCGCGCCAGTCTTCGAGGGTCAGATTGGCTTCGTCGGCGCGCGGGCCATAAGGCAGCGTCCACCAGACCTTCTGCTCGACCTTGCCCTCGGCACTCACGCGCATCCAGGACGCCGGTGGCAGTTTCTCGATGCCGGCCACCAACGTGCGTGGCGCAGGCACAACGGCATGGAAATTCAGGTAGTGATTGAGTGCGACCGGGTCGAGCATCGGGCTGATGTCGCCGCCTTTCAGCAAGGCGGGCAGGGCGGAAGCGAAACGCAGGCGCTTGTCGGTGCGCGACAGATACAGCGGCTTGACGCCAAGACGGTCGCGGGCGATGAACAAGCTTCTGTTGTCGCGCTCCCAGATGGCGAACGCGAACATGCCGTTCAGCTTGGGCAACATGTCAGCGCCCCAGGCGTGGTAGCCCTTGAGCAGCACTTCGGTGTCGCCGCCGGAGTGGAACTGGTAGCCAAGGCTTTCAAGCTCGGCACGCAGTTCCGGGAAGTTGTAGATAGCGCCGTTGAAAGCCAGGGACAAGCCCAGGTGGCTGTCGATCATCGGCTGCGCCGAACCGTCCGACAGGTCCATGATTTTCAAACGACGGTGGCCCAGGGCAATCGGCCCCTGGCTATGAAAACCCCACGCATCCGGGCCGCGGGCCGCAAGATGATGGGTGATACGTTCTACTGCGGCGAGATCCGCAGGTTGATTGTCAAAGCGTAGTTCGCCAGCTAATCCGCACATCAGTCCTAAACCCTTTATGTTTCGGCGTGTTTGGCGTTACCGGGATTGCGCGGCGGTGAATGCCGGGTTCATTCCGGACATCAGGCGCATGGTTGCGTACGTGTGGCGCGTGGCGTACATCCTGCGCTGTCTAATCCCAAGCTCGCGCAATGCACTCAGCCAGTAACGTTTCGGCCCTGTTTCGGCGCGGATAAGACCCTGACGTGAACCCGCTTACTTCAAAAGCGAACACATAATCAGGGCGCGCTGCCGTCAGCGGCCTAGCTTTATCGAGTGCAGGCAGGCGTGGATCGTTCAATAAAAAAACATTGCAGGCGAGGGAGGTGCGGCCGGGTTTTTAATCACCGACGAGGTTTTTCGTGGGGTGCCGACGCGCTCACAGGTTCAAGAAGCGCTGCCCACGTGATGTCTGGGAAGCGCATATCTCGCCCGACTCAACGCGAGCGGTTGGCGATCCGTAAAGCTGCGGTTTTGATGTACCTCACCGAGTTGGCAAGGTTACCGGCGTGACTTTCGAGGAGCATGAGGTCCTCTTGTCGACACACAACTCTCTGAGCCTTCAGGTAGATGGCATGACCTTCGAGGAATTGCGACAGAGAGTCAAAGTAAGCCGCCGAATCTTCAAGATCCAGCTGCATATCTTTCAAGCTTAATGTAGACATCGAGGCTCCAGACGCTATTGAAGCAGGCGTCCTGGCCTGACGGGGTTGGGATATCGGGTTCACTGTCCGATTCTTTGTTTATCGGCAGCCGCCAGGAAACTTTAGATGATTCTGAGGGTCCGTCGCGGCGGCGTGTCAGTAGCCCGTCATCTCCAGATACCCCACACCCTCATGGCTACCGTTCAGGGTGACCGGCCCTTCCCAATAGGGGATTTCCAAGTTCATCCATGCCTGCGAGTTGAGCGCTTCGACGGCAATGTCCACGGCCTTCGACGGGATTTTCACCGACCAGCGTGTGGGGATGTCGCGGCCTTCAACGTCAGTGGTGTCTTCCGGCGCCAGTTCTATGTCCTTCGCCGCCAGTTGTTCGGTGCTGCCATCGGCGTTGATCCATGTCCCGGTCAGGTACGGCTCACCGTCCTTTTGCCGCATGCGATACAGCATGACTTCGGTGCCATCCCCCAGATGCAGCGAGAACCAGTCCCAGCCTGTCTGATTGTCCGTGAGCGGCTGGCTGCTCCACTCCCGGTCCAGCCATGCAGGCCCCGACACCTGATAGGTTTTGCCGTCAATCTCGATACTGCCGTCCGCCTGAAAAAACGGCTGGCTGTAGTAGTACGACGCCTGACCCTGCTCGGACTTCTGACTGAACCCCTGTTTGCCTTGCAGCACCAATGGCTTCGTGGCTTTCAGGTGCAGGCGATAGTTGAACTGCGGACCGCTGGCCTGCAACTGCATGTCCGCCAGCGGGTCCTTGTTGGCAGACTGGCTGGTGAAGGACCAGTCATCGATCCAGGCTGCGAACGGCGCCAGCGTCACATCGGCCTGCTGCACGCCGCCACGGGCGTAGCGTTCCGCTGCGAAATGGTCGTCTCGGGACGTCACTGCCGCGTGGCCCATCCACAGGTTGCGGTTATTCCAGCCAGAGCCGTCGCCCTGAAAGCCTTTCGCACGGGGCAGTGCGTTGCGAAACAGCGTCCATTGCACGCCAAACGACTGGCCGTCGGCATCCTTGAGATTGGCGGTGACGTACCACCACTCGATGCGGAAGTCATCGTGGGGGCCGTGGTCGTCGGGAAAAGCGAAATGCCTGTCCGGCGTTACCTGTGCGTAGCTTGAAGCGTCGTCGGCAAGGCCGGCGAAGCCTTTCTCTTCCTCGGGCTTTTCATCGCAGCCGCTCAGCAGCGTGATGAGCAGTAGCCCAGCGAAGAGGATCAGGGCCTTAACCTTCATTGGCGAAAGTCCTCAGCAAATCGGCGGGGCGGGTACGGTACAAACGGTAGAGCGGCCACGCCGAGGCCAGCAGCGTGGCAAGCATCGCCAACAGCGTCAGGCGCAGTAGCTGCATGGGGAACACCTGCAGTGGCAGGCGCCAGCCGAAGGCTTGCACGTTGATCACAGCGTCCAGGCACCACGCCAGCAACAGCCCCAGCGGAATCGCCAGCACCAGCGTCAGCACCGCCAGCAACCATGTTTGCGCCAGATTGAGCAGCATCAATTGCCGCCGCGTCACACCCAGCGCCCATAACGGCGCCAGTTGCGCGAGGCGGCTCTGGCTCTGGGTCAGCAAGCTGATGAAGAGGGCGACACCAGCGACCATCAACGTCAGGCTGTTCAAAGCGGCGGTGGCGGCGAAGGTTCGTTCGAAAACCTGCTGCGACCAGGCCTTGAGCTGGATCTGATCGACGATGCGGTTGTCGTCGATGGTGAATTTGTTGTGCAGCACACGTAGCAGCTGCGGGATAGCTTTGGGATCGATGCGCAGATTGAAGCGGTTGGGCGTCAGTTGCGGCCAGTGTTTAAGCAGGTGGTCAGCGTTCACCAGCATGTGGCCCTTGGGGTTGCCGTAGTCGGCGTAAATACCGACAACGCGCAGCGGCCACGGCCCGTCCGGCGCGGGCAGTTTGACTTCATCGCCAACGCTGACGTCCAGACGGCGCGCCAGTTGCTCGCTGAGCATCAGCGTGTCTTCCTGCGCCAGTTGCTTCCACGCATCCCCGCTCGCCGATTCCAGCAGCGGCCAGTGCTGGCGATAGTGCGGATGGTCAATCACGCCATACAGCTCGGCTGGCCAACCATGCAGTTGCACTGAAACCTGCCAGTTGGGCAGCACCGCTGACGTCAGCGGTTGCTGGCTCAGCCACTGCTGCAAGGGTGCGGCCTGGGCCGGATTCTGCGGATTGATATACAGCTCTGCGCTGAGGCGTTGTTCCAGCCAGTGAGTGAATGTCTGGCGGAACCCCGACGTCATGCTGCCCGCGCCGATGTTGGCGGCCATGGCCAGTAACAGGGCCATCAGCGCCAGACTCAGGGCCGGCAGTTGCTGGCGGCAGTCAGCGAGAAACCACTGCCCCAGCACCGAGCGGCTCCTGCCCAACAGTGCGTTGAGCAGCAGATTGAGCAGCACTGGCAGGCCCAGCGCCGCGCTCAGCAGGAGACTTGCCATCAACACGAAGCCCAGCGCCAGGCTATCGCCAAACAGCCCGGCTAATACCGCAATCAGCGCTGAAATCCCGGCGACCCAGCCTTGCCGTCGCAGCCATTTGGCGTGGGTTTCATGCCACGCCTGGGCATTGGCCAGCGCCAGCAAAGGCAGGCGCGCGGCACGCAGCAGGCTGCTGGCGCCTGCGAGAAACGCGCCGAGCAGACTGACGCCCAGACCACTCATCCACCACCAGATGCTCAGGTTCAGATGCCCGGCGACTTCAGCCCCGTACAGCCCGCGCAGACTCGCCGCGACATCGGGCAACAGCGCGCTCGCCAGCCAGTAACCACTGATGACGCCGGCGATGCCGCCGAGTAAGGCCAGCACGCCGAGCTCGACCACCAGACTCACCATCAACCCACGCGCGCTAACCCCGCAGGCGCGCAGGTTGCGCAGCAGCCCGCGACGCTGTTCAAGTGCCAGACCAATCGCCGCATGCACGATGAACAGGCCGACCACGAATGACAGGAAACCCAGCGCGTCGAGGTTCAGGTGGAAGCTCTCTGTCAGCCTGCCCAAGTCGTTGTCTTCGCCACTTTTGCGCAGTACCAGCTCGCCATTCAGCTCGGCGGGCAACGCAGGGGCGTTATCGGCAAAATCCTTTGGCAGCACCAGTCGCGAGATCTGATTCGGCTGATTGAGCAGCTGCTGGGCGAAGCCTATGTCCATGAGTAGCACGCCCGGCGCCATGTCCGTTTTCGCACGCAAGGGGGGCAGCACCTTGCCGGAGTCGATGACCGGCTGCTGCCCTTCATGCAGGCCGAGGGCCGCGAGGGTCTGCGGTGAAATCCAGGTGGTGCCGGGAGGTGTGAAGAAGTCGACGATCTGCTCGGTGTCCAGCGATTGCCCCGCCAGCGCGGTGTTCACTGGCAGCGAGACCGGCTCTATGCCGAGCACCGTCAAACGCTGCTCCGGCGCTTGCTTTAGGTTTACACGACCGCGCAATGCAGGTGAGACCGGCCAGCCGGCGCGGCGCAGGGTCACGAACAGGTCCTGGGAAAAGTTGGCGCCGTTGGTCGAGACCAGAATTTTCTGGGGCTCGCCGCCGATCATCTGACTGGCCTTGGCGTAGCTTTCACGGGCCTGGCTGTTCAGCGCCTGCACGCCGGTGAGCAGGCTGGTTGCCAGCCACAGGCCGGTGAGCACGCTGAAAAACTGCACGGGATGGCGCCGCCAGTGGCTCAGCAGTGCTTTCAACGTCCAGTAGAAGACCGCCATCTCAGCGTTCGCCTTCGCTGACCAGCCTACCCAGGTGCAGCACGGCCTGACGCTGCAATCGCGCCGCCACCCTCGGGCTGTGAGTCACCATCAACAGGCTGGTGGTGCTGTCGCCCAGGAGGTCAAGCAGCAACTGCAGCACTTCATCGCTGGTGGCTTCGTCCAGGTTGCCGGTGGGTTCGTCAGCGAGCAGCAGGGCTGGGCGCGAGGCGAGTGCCCGGCCAATCGCAACGCGCTGCTGCTGACCGCCGGACAGCTGTTCGGGGTAGCGCTTGAGCAGCGCGCCCAAGCCCAGTCGCTCAGTGAGTTCAGCCTGCCATTCAGGCTGATAACGTCCCGCCAGACGCGCCTGAAATGCCAGGTTGTCCTCGACCTTCAGACTGCCGATGAGGTTGAACTGCTGGAACACCAGACCGATTTCCGTGCGTCGCCAGTTGGCCAGTTGCGCCTCGTTCATCTGGTCGAGACGCTGTCCGGCGATCTCGATGCTGCCCTTGTCCACGTGGTCCAGACCGGCCACCAGATGCAGAAGTGTGCTCTTGCCGCTGCCGGACTCACCCATCAACGCCAGACTGCCGCCCTGATTCAGTTGCAGGTCCGCTCCACGCAAAACAGCCAATGGGCCCTGGGCCGTGGCATAGCTCTTGAACACACCCTGGACTTGCAGCATCGACACGCACCTGAATGGAGGGATGGGCTGGAGGATAACGGTTTGGCCGGAGCCGATGTAGCTGGCGAAGCAGTGGATCTTCGGAAGGAGGAAGAAGTTGCGTCGGATAGCGGCGGCGGGCGCCTGGACAGCCGATACCGCAGGCTTTTCTATTTCCCTCGAATCAGCCCGCGCAGCGCGAATCGGTTGGGGTGACAGGCTTCGGCCACGCTTCGCGGCAGTGGCAGCGGTTCGTCATTCAGCCAGGCGGCGATCAGTTCGCCTGACAGCGGCGCAGTGATCAGGCCGCGAGAGCCGTGACCGCTGTTTACATACAAACCGTCGAGCCATGGGCATTCGGTATCCGGCGTCCGGCGCGCGTCCTTGCGCAGCACGGCGTACGTTTCAAGGAATGCTGCCCGGTCCGCGAGCGGCCCGATGATGGGCAGGTAATCCGGGCTGGTGCAGCGAAACGCGGCGCGACCTTGCAACTCCTCGGCGGGCAGCGCGTCGGCATTCAGCCGCTCGGTGAGGTCCTCGGAGATTTCCCGCAGCAACTCGAGATTGCCGAGGTGCTCAGCCGTGCTCGGCGTCAGGTGATCGCTGTTGAAAGCGAAGCTTGCGCCCAGCGTATGTTCGCCATCGCGCGCGGGCGCCACGTAACCCTCGGCGCACACGACAGTCGTCAACGCCTGGCTTCCGGAGGTTGCAGTCAGTCGAGTGATCTGCCCGCGAATCCGCTTGAGTGGCAGGTCCGCGCTGGCAGGAAAGCGTTTGATCTCGGCAGCCCCCGCCAGCACGACGACGGGAGCGCAAGCCAACAGTCGCTCGCCATCCCACGCTTGCCACAGCACGCCGTCGCGCCGCAGCTCGATCACCTCGCTGTGGGTTAGCAGTTCAATGTTGCTTGCGCTGGCCTGATCGCGACACAACGCCGGCGGATGCACCCAGCCACCTTGCGGGTAAAACAAACCGCCGCTCTTCAACACCACACCCGCCTGCGACTCAGCGTCAGCCCGTTCCAGCACATGCAGAAGATCCTCGGGAAAGGCCGCGGCGAGTTGCGCCTGACGCTCACGCTCTTTTTCATCGAAGGCCAACTGCAGCACGCCGCATTCGTCCCAGTCGATGCCCCGTTGCAGCCGCTCCAGCAAACGTCGCGTGTGACCAAATCCGCTCAAGATCAGCTGCGACAGCGCGGTGCCGTGGGCCGAAAGCTTCAGGTAGAGCACGCCTTGTGGATTGCCCGATGCTTCTTGCGCCAGATCCCCGTGGCGCTCCAGCAGACTGACGCGCCAACCGCGCGCGGCCAGACTCGACGCGGTGGCGCAGCCTGCCAGGCCTGCGCCGATGACCAATGCTGTGCGAGGGGTGTCCGGTGAACGGGGCATTGAACGAGGTCGGGCAAACCAGGGCTTGTCACGTGGGGGCGTTGCCACGTCTGCGGGCCAGCCGATAAAGCGGCCCTTAAGCACCTCCCACTTATGCCCGATCCCCGGCACGCGCTTCATTTTAAAACCGGCTGCGTTCAATGCCCTGCGCACCCAGCCGGTGCTGGTAAAGGTGCCGATGGTCGAGCCCGGTGCCGCCAGCCGCGCCAGCTCGGCGAACAGCTCGGGCATCCACATGTCCGGGTTTTTCGCGGGCGCGAAACCGTCGAGAAACCACGCGTCGATCTGCCCGTCGAGCTGCGGCAGCATGTCCAGCGCGTCGCCGATCAGCAAGGTTAGCGTGACGCGGCCGCCATCGAACACCAGCCGCTGGAAGCCCTGATGGACTGCCACGTATTGGACCAGCAGCTGGTCCGCTTGCGCCTTGAGCTCGGGCCACAAACTCAGCGCGCGCTGCAGATCAACCCGGCTCAACGGGTATTTTTCGACGCTGACGAAATGCAGTCGTGCGTCTGCGACCGCGCTGGCGTTGAACAGCTGCCAGGCACACAGGAAATTCAGCCCGGTACCAAAGCCGGTTTCGCCGATGATCAGCCGATCGCCCGCCGGCAAAGCGGCAAAGCGCTCGGGCAGCTCGTTCTGGGTCAGGAACACATGGCGGGTTTCATCCAGACCTGATTCGGTCGAGAAATAGACGTCGGAGAACACCCGCGAATGCGGATTGCCGTGTTCGTCCCAGTCGATCTGCGCGTGGCCGTGGACAATCCCGGCGATCTGGGTGGGGTCAATGGTAGTCATGTTTGGCTCGGGACGGGCGAGGTGGCGATGTTACTCCAGCCCCCGGGGGGCCGTGCACTACATATGTATGCCACTTTGCGGGTGCGTTCCTGTTTATCTATGCGCCTTTGATCACACGCAGAAACAAGGACGTAAGATGAACACCGCCAGTCAGGCTCTCATGACTTCATTTATTCAGAATACGCTACCGCAATGGTTCATTCAGGCGACGCCAGCCATGCGCGATGCACTGCGCCAGGACATGACCCTCGCACAGGCTGCCCGCGAAGACCTCAATCAGGTGCTCCAGCGCATTCAGGGCTTGCCGGCGTTCGCCAGGCCGTTGCTGACCCAGGCCCTCGACACCGAGTTCGGGCCGGGTCTCGATGTCGATCGCGACCACTTCTTCCACGCCAGATTCCAGCGCGACTGGCTCACAGGTCGTGCTTCGCCGCAGCGTTCCAGCACGCGTTCGCTCCTGGCTGCCGCCCTGCAAAATTTTGAAGCGGTGGAGGCAATGGAAGCGGATCGTGAAAGCACCTCGGCCATCCTTGGCGGCACGCCAGACACATCTGCGGGGCCAGAAAGCGTTCATGCATTGAACGTAAGCCCCGGTCGCTTCATCGAACTGTGCCGCCGGCTTGACCTGGGTGGCCAGTATCAGCGGCACCTGCATCATGTACTGCACCCTGTCGCGAGGCCGGACGTTCCCGGTAGCCTGGGCAACGATGACATCAAGGCGCGCATTATCGAGCACGCCCGTCTGGCCTTGCGGGTCGACTCCCACATTGCACGCCTCAAGGGCGCCATTGATGAGGCGCAGTACCAGATGTTGCTGCAGCTCGACGCCTACGGCCCTGCGGATGAGGTGTCTACCCTGCAACTGCTGGGCTGCAAGCTTCGCGGGCCGCTGTTATTCAAAGCCTCCGAGCAGACGCGTTGCGTGGTGTACCTGCCTGGTGAAGCCGATGGCGCTATCCAGTCCTATCCCTCGCTCGAACATTTCACACAGGCGTTGCGGACCAAACTGCGCTCCGAGGCGTATCAACGCTATTTCGACCGCTTCATCCCCGAGCGCAGCAAGGCCGCATTTTTCAAGCGGCTGCATGAGCGCCTGGCGCCCCATGTCCTGCACAGCGTCGCCCGTGGCAAAGGTTTTCACCGACAGCTGATCAGCGTTTCCGAGGTGGATCAGAATGCTTTTCTCGATCTGGAAGCCATCGAGGTCGGAGGTGCGCTGGGTGATGTTTTCTATCTTCATAAAATGCTGCGACTGAAAGACGACGCTCGCGTGCTGGCGGTCCCCACTGACGACGAGGACCAGAAAACCCGTGACCAGCGCCTCGCTGACTGGCTGGACTACGGCATGGACGCGCTCAATATCGCCGCGCTATTCGTTCCCGGTCTTGGCGAAGTCATGATGGTCGTCGCGGGCGCGCAATTGCTGGACGAGACCTTCGAAGGCATTGACGCGTGGCGCCATGGCGAGATGGATGAAGCACTGAATCACTTGGGCAATGTCGCGCAAAACCTGGCGTTCATGGGGGCGCTGGGTGTCGCGGGTGCCGTAACAGGCGCAATGGCGGCAGAAGCCGCGGCGTCGCAGCCACCTTCGTTCATCCGACGCAGCGTTCCGGCCCGGAATGCAGCAGGTCATCTGCGCCTGACCGACGTGAGCGTGGCCTTGCGTCGCCTCCATCCGGAACTCGCGGACATCGACGACAAAGCCGTTGGCCGGATAATGGCAGTCAGCGGGGTAGACGAAGAAGAGCTCGCGGCATTGCACATCGGCAATCAACCTGCGCCGGCAGCGCTGCTCGATACCGCCAAGCGTTTTCGCCTGAGTCAGCAGGCGGCAGATTCCGCTGATGCTTTCAACGCGGCCTACCTCGCCACCGAGCAGTCAAACGACCCGCTGATTACCCTGCTCAGACGGGATTTCCCCTCGCTTACGCTGGCAGCAGGCCGAGAGCTGATCGCGGAGATCGCCGGCGAACAGAGGGTTGCGATGCTGAACACTCGGCGCATCCCGCTGGAAATCGCCGGAAAGGTTCGTGAGCATTTGCGTCAGACCCGCATGAGCCGTGCGCTGGAAGGCTTTTTCCTGACGCCCAGTACGGCCAATGATGATCTTCAGCGCCTGACGTTGCGCAGCCTCGCGACGTTTCCTGGATGGCCCGCCGATGTGCGCATTGAAATACGAAGCGGCGACGCCACCGGTGCGTTGCTTGACAGCATCGGCGCCGAGAATGCCACCCGACAACGTGTGTTGATCAAGGGCGACAAAGGCTTTCAGGTAGATGGCTCTGAGGCACCGGAGAAAAAAGGCAGTCTGTTCTCCGCGCTGTTGCGCGCGCTGCCGGAGAGCAGTTGCGAGGCGATGGGGCTCAACGACCCGCAGACCGGCGTGCGCGCCTTCAAGCGCCGTGTCTTCAACTGGGTCCGGTCGCAACCGAAATGGGCGGCCGAGCAATTGGGGCAATGGACGTTACCGACCGAGTTCAGGCCCCCGCAGCGCTTGCTTGACGGGCGCATCGGTTATCCACTCAGCGGGCGGGGGTTGCCTGTGGCTGAACGTGCGATTCAACAGCAATTGATTCAGGCAATGACGCACCTCTACCCGGAAAGCGTCGAGCTGGCGGCCCAAGTGCAGGCCATGACGCGACGGGGGCGATCAGTGGAACAACTGCTGAGCGCGACGCGTGCACGCGCTGTCGCCTACGACCAATTGCACATGAGCCTGATCGCCTGGGCTGAGGCCGACGATATCAGCGTGTTGCTCAACGACGGCGAACGTCTGGCGCGGCGCCGGGTCGCCAATGCGCTGGGTCGGGCGTGGCGCTACAGCCATGATGACGCACCCCGGGGTACCCATTGGCTGACGCTCGAATACCTGGCAATGCCGGACTTACCGCCGTTGCATGGCTTCTATGCCGACATTACGCAGATCGAGCTCAATAACGTGCAGTTTGATACGGGCGCTGCCAATGCTTTTCTGGCCAATTTCCCGAACATGACCCATTTGAACGTTCGCGGCAGCTTCACCGCGGTTCCGGACGTCTTGCCGCAGTTTCAGTCTTTGCATCATCTGACGCTGGAAAATATGTCGTGGACGCTGGACCAGCCCGCCATGAATACGTTGATGGATATGCCTGCGCTGAACTCCCTGAGTCTGGCCGGCAGCCAGTTGGGTGAATTCACCGACACCAGCCGCTTTAACCTATCGACCCTCTGGATCAATAACACAGGCCTCACTCAATGGCCGGAGTGGACCCATACGCTGGGGCTTGGCGAGCTGGACATCAGTGACAACCAGATCACCGACATCCCGCCCGAAGTCATCGAAAACCCCATGGACGACAGCCGGCACACGGTGATCTACGCCTACAACAACCCGTTTACCCATCAGGCCCTTGAGGATTACTGGCGCAACGACACCGGCTACGGTCATCGCTACCAGCTCGACTACGATTTTCCCGAAGACATTCGCGAGATCCATGTAGAAGGCGCGCCGATGGACACAGATTCCGAGGCATCGGACGACGAATCCGAGTCCCATGGCCACCGCGCGGGTCCGAGCGCGAGGGCTGGCAGACCCTCCGCGCAGGCGTGGTTGCGCCCGGGCGAGGATGTGCTGAATCAGCGGTTGCTCGCGGCCTGGGCGCAAGTTGAACAAGCCGCCGATGCGCCTCATCTTTTAATGTTGTTGCAACGTTTGAGGCAAACCCCGGACTTCCGCCAGTTCCACGCCGAGCTTGCCAGTGAGGTGCTCACGGTCCTGGAAACGACCGCGCAGGATGCCGTGCTGCGCGGGCAGATCGAGGTCATGGCCAACGACCGCTTGTTCGGAGCCAATCAGACCTGCCAGGACGGTGCGCGTCTGATTTTCAGTGATATTCAGGTCGCGGTTTACAGCCATGGATCGCTGCAGGGCGTTGCAGAAAGCCAACGCACGGATGCGTTGCTGGGTGTTCTCCGTCAGCTTTTTCGCCTTAACGAAGTGCAGGCGATTGCGGATGCGGAGATTGCCCGGCGCGAAGCCCTTGGCATGGCGCTGGATCATGCCGAGGTGCGACTGGCCTACCGCGTCGGGCTCGCGGATGAGCTCGGGCTGCCCGGCCAGCCTTACCGCATGGTCTGGGCGCGACTGGCGGCAGTTGATCGTGGAGCATTGCTGGATGCCAGTCGCCAGGTGCTGGAGGCGGAACGCGGCCCGGCTTTCCTGCAGTTTGCCGTCAGTGACCGGCAGTGGAACGCGCGTTTGCGCTCCGAGCATGCGCCGGCACTGGCTGCGGCCACTGCGCCAGTGCGCACCCGTATGGCGGCGCTGGAGGATCATCCGCCGGTTGATCCCGACGAGTACCATCGACAGGGCCTGGCGCTGATCGCCGAGCGCGAAGCGGCCGAAACGCTGCTGCTCACCCAATTGACGGATCTGTACCGCGCGGGCTGGTAACCCGCGCATCGAGGTGGACGCGTGATGCCGCCGCCTCGGTGCTACTGCAACCGAATGTTTCTCGATGCAGTGATCCATCGCAGCGATTGGCGGTCATAACCTGCATCGACGCCGCCTGTCGCCTGCTAGTCTTGAGCGATCCTTAAGGGAGCCCTGCATGTTCGAATCCGCTGAAATCGGCCACACCATCGACGACGAAACCTACGACGCTGAAGTCCCGGCCCTGCGCGAAGCGCTACTGGAGGCTCAGTACGAGCTGCATGAGCAAGGCAAGCGCCAGATCATCGTGTTGATCAACGGCATCGAAGGCGCCGGCAAGGGCGAAACCGTCAAATTGCTCAACGAATGGATGGACCCGCGTTACATCGAAGTGCGCACCTTCGATCAGCAAACCGATGAAGAGCTGGCCCATCCGCCGGTCTGGCGTTACTGGCGCCAGTTGCCGCCGAAGGGCCGCATGGGCGTGTTTTTCGGGAACTGGTACAGCCAGATGATCCAGGGGCGGGTGCACAAGCGGTTCAAGGACCCGGTCCTGGATCAGGCCATTAACGGCGCCGAGCGCCTGGAGAAGATGCTGGTTGACGAAGGCGCGGTGATCTTCAAGTTCTGGTTTCACCTGTCCAAGCGGCAGATGAAGCTGCGCCTCAAAACCCTCAAGGATGACCCGTTGCACAGCTGGCGGATCAGCCCGCTGGACTGGCAGCAATCGAAGACCTACGACCGCTTTGTGCGTTTTGGCGAGCGCGTGCTGCGTCGCACCAGTCGCGACTACGCGCCCTGGCACGTCATCGAAGGCGTCGACCCGAACTACCGGAGTCTGACCGTCGGCCGCTTGCTGCTCGAAGGTTTGCAAAACGCCCTGAAGACGCCTGAAGGGGCGACCCATCTAGTCGGACTCGGCCCTTTGCCCAACAACAGCAATGAGCTAAGCCTACTCGACAACCTCGACATGACCCTGGCGCTGGAGAAGGACGACTACGACGAGCAACTCATCACCGAACAGGCCCGGCTTTCCGGGCTCATGCGCGACAAGCGCATGCGCCGTCACTCATTGGTGGCGGTGTTCGAAGGTAATGATGCAGCGGGCAAGGGCGGCGCGATCAAACGGGTAGCCGGCGCCCTCGATCCGAGGCAGTACCACATCGTGCCGATCGCCGCGCCCAGTCAGGATGAACTGGCTCAGCCTTATCTGTGGCGGTTCTGGCGGCAGATTCCGGCGCGCGGGAAGTTCACCGTATTCGACCGGTCATGGTATGGACGGGTGCTGGTCGAGCGGGTCGAAGGCTTCTGCTCCGAGGCTGACTGGTTAAGGGCCTACAGCGAGATCAACGACTTCGAAGAGCAGCTCACCGACTTCGGGGTTGTGGTGGTGAAGTTCTGGCTGGCGATCGACGACAAAACCCAGTTGGAGCGTTTTCAGGCGAGGGAGAAGGTGCCGTTCAAACGCCACAAAATCACCGAGGATGACTGGCGTAACCGCAGCAAGTGGCCGCTGTATCGCGAGGCAGTGAGTGACATGGTGGATCGCACCAGCACTGAAATCGCGCCGTGGACGCTGGTCGAGGCCAACGACAAACGCTGGGCGCGGGTCAAGGTACTGCGCACGATCAACGAAGCGATCGAGGCGGCATTCAAGAAGAGTGACAAGAAACACAAGTAGCGGGGAAGGGGGCGTACGAGCCGGCGTCGGCTCGTACGTTTCTCATGCGCTAACGCCGAGACTTGATGGTCGAGCTTAGTGATGGCGAGGCTTGAGGATCGCCGGCTTTTCATCCGGGGCTTGCAGCAGCAGATACAGGGCGGTCAGCGCTTCCGGGATCTGCACGATCATGTCGTCCATCAGGTTGGCGTCGGCAGCGATGTCAGCAAACTCTGGCTGTTCGTCGAACAGACCGGAACCGACCATGATCGGCAGCAGCATCTCGCTGACTTCCTCTTCGTCGTTTTCGAACCAGGCTGACTCGCGCAGAAACACGCCTTCCATGAAGCCGATGCACCAGCCGCGCAGCTCGGAGTCGTCGGGGTCATCGCCCAGGTCCAGGTCGCACGGCAATTCGAACTCTTCGTCCGACGCCAGTTGGCGAGCGATATGCGCTTTGAGCTGGATCAGTGTGGCTTCGATTTCCTGATGTTGCGCTTCGTCCGTGTAGTGCGGCGGCTCGGCGAACAGTGCGTCGATCCACTCACGGTCCGGCACGGTTTCGGCGCAAATGGACAGCGCGGTCAGATAGCCGTGGGCGGCTACATAGTCCAGCGCTTCGTCATGCAGCTCATCGGCATCGAGGAAGGCTTGCAGGCGGTGTAATTGCTCAGCGAAGGACATTGACAGACTACCTTGGGAATAAACGATGCTGAATTCTAGGCCCTGAGGCCGCCCGGCGCCAGCGGCGAGGCCACTGGAATCACTATTCCGGTTAATTTCGACCGCCGGTGTCGCCGCTGTCCAATCTGTCGGAGCGCTCCGGTATACTGCCGCGTTTTGCGATTTTCACAGCGATTATCGACCGCTGTTGCGGCACCATCCGGGGTATTTATGCTCGACCAGGCTCAACGCGTACTTAAAGACATCTTCGGCTACGACAGCTTCCGTGGTCGCCAGGGTGCCATTATCGAGCGCGTGGCCAGTGGCGGTGATGCATTGGTGCTGATGCCCACCGGCGGCGGCAAGTCCCTGTGCTTCCAGGTGCCCGGTCTGCTGCGCGATGGCCTCGCGGTGGTGGTTTCGCCGCTCATCGCGTTGATGGACGATCAGGTCGCAACGCTTGAAGAACTCGGTGTTTCAGCCGCAGCGCTCAACTCCACCCTCAGCGCCGAGCAGCAGCGCGACCTCGCCAACCGCATTCGTCTGGGCGAAATCAAGATGCTGTACCTGGCGCCGGAACGTCTGGTCCAGCCGCGCATGCTGTCGTTTTTGCAGAACCTCAACATTGCCCTGTTCGCCATCGACGAAGCCCACTGCGTGTCGCAATGGGGTCATGATTTCCGTCCGGAATACCTGCAACTGGGGCAACTGGCGGAGCTGTTTCCGGATGTGCCGCGCATTGCCCTGACGGCCACGGCCGACAAGCGCACCCGTGAAGAGATCGTCGAGCGTCTGCACTTGCAGAACGCCGAGCGATTTTTGTCGAGCTTCGACCGCCCGAATATTTTTTACCGCATCGTGCCCAAGGAACAGCCGCGCAAGCAGCTGCTGGCGTTTCTGTCCGAGCGGCGCAGCGACGCCGGCATCGTCTATTGCCTGTCGCGAAAGAAGGTAGAAGAGACCGCAGCGTTCCTCAGCGACAACGGCTACCCGGCGCTGCCGTACCACGCCGGTTTGCCCATCGAAACCCGCTCCGGCAATCAACGGCGCTTCCTCAATGAGGAAGGGCTGATCATGGTCGCCACGATCGCGTTCGGCATGGGCATCGATAAACCCAACGTGCGGTTCGTGGCGCACATGGATCTGCCCAAATCGCTGGAAGCCTATTATCAGGAGACCGGCCGGGCAGGGCGGGACGGTCTGCCGGCCGATGCGTGGATGGCGTACGGTTTGCAAGATGTGCTGATGCTCAAGCAAATGCTGCAAAACTCCGAAGGCGATGAGCGCCACAAGCGCGTCGAGCAGCACAAGCTCGACGCAATGCTGGCGCTGTGTGAAGAAACCCGCTGCCGACGTCAGTCGCTGCTGGCCTACTTCGACGAAATCATGCCCAACCCCTGTGGGCATTGTGACAACTGCGTCGACGGCGTGCAGACCTGGGACGCCACCGAGCCTGCGAGACAGGCGCTTTCAGCGATCTATCGGACTGGCCAGCGCTACGGCGTAGGGCATCTGGTCGACGTCTTGCTGGGCAAGGAAAACGACAAGGTGCAGAGCTTCGGTCACCAGAAGCTGGCGGTGTTCGGTGTCGGCAAGAGCCGCAGCGAAGGCGAGTGGCGTTCATTGTTCCGACAACTGGTGGCCCGTGGTCTGGCCGACATTGACCTGGAAGGCTACGGCGGCTTGCGCCTGAGCGACACGTGTCGGCCGCTGTTGCGTGGCGAAGTCACTTTGCAACTGCGCCGTGACTTGAAACCGCAGACCACCGCGAAAGCCTCCGGCAGCCCGGCGAGCCAACTGGTGCGCGGCGAAGAGCGCGAACAGTGGGAAGCGCTACGTGCCTTGCGGCGCAAGCTGGCGGAGGAACATGGCGTGCCGCCTTACGTCATCTTCCCGGATTCGACTCTGCTCGAAATGCTGCGCAGCCAGCCGGGGACCATGGCCGAAATGGGCCGGGTCAGCGGGGTGGGCGCGCGCAAGCTGGAGCGTTACGGTGAGGCATTTCTTGAAGTGCTCGGCGGTGCGGCACCGGCGCCGCGTGTGGTCGCCGATGTGCGGCATGAGCTTATCAGCCTCGCCCGCGCCGGCATGACCCCGATGCAGATCGCCGGTCAACTGCAATGCTCGGAGAAAAACGTCTACACGATGCTCGCCGAAGCCATTGGCAAACAGCAACTTTCACTGGATCAGGCGCTGGACCTCCCCGAAGACATGATGACCGAGATTCAGGACGCATTCCTCGACGGTGAAGGCGAACTGCCCCCTGTCACCGCCATTGCCGAACTGTTTACCGGCCGCGTTCCCGAAGGCGTGCTGTATTGCGTGCGCGCGGCGCTGCAGTCGGAGTTTGAAGTTTAACCCGCCGCCATCGCGGCGCACGGCGCGCCCGCATTCAAGCAACCCCAAGGCATACCCGCCGCATCCCGGCCCCTCTCAGCCTCTGCGACGAATCACCGCGCTCAGGCGCTTGCCTCCTGCCGGGCTCCATGGTTAGCTGCCTATTAATTAGGAATTGCCTTTAACCGTCGAGTTACCTATGCCGTTAACCGAAGAACACCGCTTTGGCATGCAGCTGGCCCATATGTCCCGGGGCTGGCGTGCGGAGCTGGATCGCCGGCTGGCTGATCTGGGATTGTCCCAGGCGCGCTGGCTGGTTTTACTGCATCTGGCACGTTTCAAGACGCCGCCGACCCAACGTGAACTGGCCCAGAGCGTAGGCGTTGAAGGCCCGACCCTGGCCCGGTTGCTGGACAGTCTGGAAAATCAGGGACTGGTGCTCAGGCAGGCGGTGCTCGAAGATCGTCGAGCGAAAAAGATCGTCCTCTGTGACCCCGCACGGCCCCTGATCGAGAAAATCGAAACCATCGCCACGGCCTTGCGTCACGAGCTTTTTGCCGGCATCGACGAGGAAGAACTGCACCTGTGCATGCGCGTTCATTCGAAAATCCTGGCGAATCTCGAAAAATCCTGAAAACCGCGCGAACGCCCGCGACAAATACATTGATGCGGGCGAAACATCCTGTTCTATTTGCACCCATACTGATGCTGCCCGGATGACGTGTCCGGGCGTACCGAATGTGCAGGGACGCCTGCCTCGTCTTCAAAAGGGTTCGCATGCTGAAGAGTTTTCAGGCCGGTAGTCGTCGTGAAGGGGGGGTGCCCCTTCGCGTTCAGTCAGGTCTTCGTTCGGGTTTGCTGGCCATCGGGCTTGCCTCGGCCGCGCTGCTGCACAGCTCCGTGGCGGCTGCGCTGGGGCTGGGCGAGATCAGCCTGCATTCCGCCCTCGGGCAACCCTTCAACGCCGATATCGAACTGATTGAAGCGGGCGGGCTGAGTCCTGAAGAAATCGTCGTCGGGCTCGCCCCGCCCGAGGCTTTTGCC
Organism: Pseudomonas sp. GL_135; assembly: GCF_057834665.1. NCBI lineage: Bacteria > Pseudomonadati > Pseudomonadota > Gammaproteobacteria > Pseudomonadales > Pseudomonadaceae > Pseudomonas > Pseudomonas sp. GL_135. The sequence continues at coordinate 4,118,232 of NZ_CM174408.1, read as the reverse complement.
AAGGCTGGCGTGGAGCGCGTCTTTTTTCTCAACGACCTGCGCTTCACACCGGTGATCCGTGGCAGCCGCAGTGTGATTCACATCGAATCGCATAAGGCGGTCACCGAGCCGTATCTGAATTTCCTTGTCAGGCTGGTACGGCCAAACGGGGACCAGCTGCATGAATACACCGTGCTCCTTGATCCGCCGACCTCGCCGACAGGGCTAGCCGCGACGCGCAGCCGTACTCAATCGCCGGCGGCTGGTGCAAAGAATGATGAGTCGCGTCTGCCGGTCGCGCCGCCCCAGGCTCGACAGGGCAAGCATTACACCGTTGTGTCCGGCGACACGCTGGCGGGTATTGCCCGCCAGGTGCAGGCGCCGGGCAGCAAGACCTCTTCTGCCGAATTGATAAAAGGTGTGGTGGCGCTCAATCCGCAAGCGTTTGCCAATGGCGAGCGCAGCCAGTTGAAGGTCGGGCAGAGCCTGTTGCTCCCCGACAACGCCGTTGAACCGAAGATTGCCCGTGCACCTGCCGCTGCAGGTAGCACCACGTCGCCAGCGGCCTCTGCGCCAGCGACCGAGAACGTCGGCGAGCAGCTGGCGGCGACGGCGCTTGAAAACCAGCAGTTGAACAAGACGCTGGATGACCTCAAGCAGCAAGTCCAGACGTCCACGGTCGAAGAGGCCGACAAGGACAAGCAGATCATCGAACTGCAGACACAACTCGCCGAACTCAAGGCCCAGTCGTCCAAGCCTGCGCCAGTTGCTTCCGTCCCCTCCGCGGCAGCGACGACGCCAGCTGACTCGGCAGCTGCAACGCCAGCCCCACCCGCTCCGGTAGCCACTCCTTTACAAGCGCCGGTGCCGGTTGCCGCCGAGGAAGACGACTTCCCCTGGACGACGGTCCTGGCAGCTTTGTTGGTGATACTGCTGCTCCTCGCGCTGGTCTGGTCGGTGCGCCGCAACCGGATCAAAAATCAGCTGGCCCTCGAGCCTGTGCCCGTGGAACCGGTGGTCAGGTCTTCCGCCACGGTCACGCCAGTCTTCGAGGTACCGGCGGTCACCCCTGCGCGTTCGGCCTCTTCAGCGCCTGCCGGCCAGCGCCTGGCCGGTGCCGCCACCGACGCGCTGGATGGCGCGAGCATTTACATAGCCTACGGTCGCTTCGCCGAAGCCCTGGCCATTCTGCGCGATGCGCTGGACAAGCAGCCCGAACGTACCGATGTTCGCCTGCGCATCCTCGAACTGCTCGGCGAACAGGGCGACGTGGAAGCGTATGACGAGGAAGAGCGCGTTCTGCTGAGCCAGGGCGTCGACGCACAGAAGCTTCAGGGCATCCGCGATCGTTATCCGAAACTCAAACCCGAGCCTGTTGCGCCCGAAGCGCCGTCCGCGCCGCCTGCCATGACCTCGGCGGCAGCCCCTGTAGCTGCGCTGGGTGCTGTCGCAATGCTGGCTGGTCAAACAGCCTCGGCCAGGCAAGCATCAGAAGACCGGACGGAGCTCAGCCTCACGGAGCCCGCCCGGTTGGACGAAAATGCGGCCGCGTCGCTGAACCCGGTTGACCCTGCGGATGATTTTCAACTCAATCTCGACGACCTTTCCATGGACGCCGACTGGGAGCTGGTCGATCCGTTCGATAGCACGCCCGCGCCCCGCACGCCCGTCCCGGCAGCTGAGGCCGAACCTGAACTGGACACCTCGTTCTCGTCCGACCTCACCCAGCTGCCCGAGGTCTTCGAGATGCCGGAAGAGCAGTTCCTCAGCGATTTTGCCGAAGAGGAAACGCCGCCGGAAATGGGCGTGCAGTTCGAGCCGGGCCCGGCAGACATCGTGCAGAGCAACAGCGATTTAATGGATGACGCTTTTCTCGACAGCTTCATGATCGAGGAGGGCGGCTTCGATCTGCTGAGCCTGGACGAAGAGCCGCTGAGCAAGATCAACGAGGCGCAGGTGCTGATTGATGAGGGCAACATCGACGAGGCCCGTCGCTTGTTGCAGGAAGTCATCGACGGTTCCGACGATGGCCCGCAGCAAACGGCCCGTGACCTGTTGGCAGGGTTGGGCTGATTAATGTCCGCCAAGCCTGAAATCACCATCACCTACTGCACACAATGCCATTGGCTGCTGCGTGCCGCCTGGCTGGCTCAGGAATTGTTGAGCACCTTCACCGATGACCTTGGCAAGGTGTCGCTGATTCCGGGCACCGGCGGCGTGTTCCGCATCACCTGCGATGACGTGCAGATCTGGGAGCGCAAGGCCGACGGCGGGTTTCCCGAGGCCAAGGTTCTCAAGCAGCGGGTGCGTGATCAAATTGATCCTGCCCGACACCTGGGACACAACGATCGTCACGCAGGTCTGGACACCTGAATGCGCATCGGGTCTCGGAAAGTGTTAACCGATATGCCGTGTCATCAAAGCTAAACACAGCCGTCATGTTCATATCACCGACCGCGTCCACCCTTGGGAAAACCAAAGTGGAGGTGGTCCATGAGCATTGCCGAGAACGTGAAACCCAGCCGTAAACAACGTGTCCGGACCTTGTGGATCTCCGATGTGCATCTGGGAACCCGTGACTGCCAGGCCGAACACCTCTCCGGATTTCTCAAGCAATACCATGCCGACAAGGTGTACCTGGTCGGCGACATCATCGACGGCTGGAAGATGCATGGCGGCATGTACTGGCCCCAGGCGCACACCAACGTCATCCGCCGCCTGCTGACCATGAGCAAGCGCGGCACAGACGTCATCTATGTCACCGGCAACCACGACGAATTTCTGCGCCGCTATTCAAAACTCATTCTGGGCAACATCCAGTTGGTCGATGAGGCCGTGCACCTGACCGCCGATGGTCGTCGGCTGCTGGTGATCCACGGTGACCAGTTCGACGTCATCACCCGCTATCACCGCTGGCTCGCCTTCCTTGGCGACTCGGCCTACGAATTTACCCTGACCCTCAATCGCTGGCTCAACCACTGGCGCGCCAAATACGGCTACGGCTATTGGTCGCTGTCGGCGTACCTGAAGCACAAGGTCAAGACTGCGGTGAATTTCATCAGCGACTTCGAGGAAGCCATCGCCCACGAGTGCGTCAAGCGCGGGCTGGACGGCGTAGTGTGCGGACACATTCACCACGCCGAAATCCGTCAGGTGGGCGGCGTGGAATACCTCAACTGCGGCGACTGGGTGGAGTCCTGCACGGCCTTGATCGAGCACTGGGATGGCACGATCGAGCTGTTCCGGCTGGCCGATGCCCACGTCAAGGTTAAAAGCCCGCAAGCCCCCGAGCCGGTGGGCGAGACGGTCTGAGCGCCGGCAGCTTTTTGCTCAAGCGGCGCGGCAGCGAGGCGCCATGAGCGACGCCGATAACGGTGGGTCAAAACGGCACTTTGCCCCTGAGCATGTCCTTGTACATGACGAAATCGCCGAGCAGGCTGTAGAACGGATGCTTGAACGTGGCCGGGCGGTTCTTCTCGAAAAAGAAGTGGCCGACCCAGGCAAATGTGTAACCCGCCAGCGGCAAGACCCACAACAACGTCCAGTTTGCGCTGAGCACGGCGAATGCCAGGATCAGGATGACCAGACTGGTGCCGATGAAATGCAGACGACGGCAGGTGCTGTCGCGGTGTTCATGCAGGTAATACGGATAGAAATCTGCAAACCGGTCGAAAGTCTTCAGGGTTTCCACAAGGTTGTGCTCTGCGGCCAAGGTGTTGGCTGAGCTTAGTCCAGCCCCCGCCGCCCGAGGTGAAATTTCTGACGGCGCCGCCCGTGATGTTGTCCGGCTTGCAGTGTTCTAGTGACGCCAGAACGCCGGGATGCACAGCACCAGCACCGTGATGATCTCCAACCGCCCGAGCAGCATGCCCAGGGACAGAATCCACTTGGCGGCGTCCGGCAGCGTCGAGAAATTACCCGCCGGCCCGATGGTTTCACCGAGCCCTGGCCCTACGCCCGACACGGTACTGGCGGCGCCTGTCAGCGCGGTCATCCAGTCCAGCCCCAGCAGCGACAGCATCAGCGCGATCAGGCAGATGGTGAAGGTGAAGAAAAACGAGAAGGTCAGGATCGAGCGCACGATCTCGTCATCCAGCCGGTGACCGTTGTACTTCTGCTTGATCACCGCGCGCGGGTGAATCAGCTGGTGCAGGTTGGCGCGCAGCAGGATGTACGCGACCTGAAAGCGGAAGACTTTCACCCCGCCCGCCGTCGACCCCGAACACCCGCCGATGAACCCCAGATAGAAGAACAGCATCAGCGCGAAGTTGCCCCACAGGCTGTAATCCCCTAGCGCGAAGCCGGTGGTGGTCACCACCGATGTCACGTTCAGCGCGACATGACGCAGCGCGTCGTACCACGGCAGATCGGTCGTCGCCCAGTACCAGGTCGTCATTACCAGCCACATCACCAGCAGCAGGACGATGAAACCCTGCACCTGCTGATCCTTGAGCAGAGCGCCGCGATTGCCCCGCAGTGTCGCCACATACAGGGTGAACGGCAGGGCGCCGAGGATCATCACGACGATCGCCACCCAATGCACGGCGGGTTGTGGCCATTTCGCCAGTGACTGGTCAGAGGTGGAGAACCCTCCCGTCGATATCGCCGACATCGCGTGATTGATGGCGTCGAACAGGCTCATGCCGGCCCACCAGAATGCCAGCGTGCCGAGCACGGTGATGCCGAGGTAAACCAGGACGATGAACTTGGCGACCATGTGGGAACGCGGCATGACTTTTTCGGAACGGTCCGACGACTCGGTCTGGAACAGGCGCATGCCGCCGATGCGCAACAGCGGCAGAATCGCCACCGCCATGCCGATGAAGCCGATACCGCCGAGCCAGTGCAGCAACGAACGCCAGATGAGGATGCCGGGGGACATGGTGTCCAGACCGCTGAGCACGGTGGAACCCGTCGCGGTGATGCCGGACATGCTTTCGAAGAAGGAGTCGGTGTAGCTGATGTGTTGCGTCAGCAGAAACGGCAGCGCCGCGAAGATGCACACAATGACCCAACTGCTGACCGTCAGCAGGTACATGTCGCGCGGACGCAGGTGCACATGCTCTGGCCGGCCCTGGCCCACCAATGCCAGCCCGGACACGAAGGTGATCAGGCTCGACCACAGAAACGACGGCATGTCGGCGGTACGGTGGAAGATCATCAAGGTGATCATCGGCACGACCATGGCGATGGCCAGGGTAATCAGGAAGATGCCGATAATGAAACCGATGATGCGGAGGGTCGGCAACGCCATGCAGTCGCTCTGATCAGGAAGTGAGAGGGCGGCCATTCTACTCGCGAGCCCGTTGGTGTAAACCGAGGCATTTCCGAGAGTGTTGTAAGTAATTGCCCGGGTTAATCGTTATTGAAGTTCAAGACTGCACCGAGGGCACTACAATGGCCCGTCATTTTTCCTGGAGACGACTTAATGGAAGCGCTCGACGTATTGCTTAATCGCGTGTCCGTGCCCCGCTTGATCGAACCCGCCCCGGACGCCGAGCAGCGCGAGATCCTCTTTGGCGCCGCCCTGCGCGCGCCTGACCATGGCGTCTTGCGGCCTTATCGCTTTCTGACCGTCGAAGGCGACGCACGCCATCGCATGGGCGAATTGCTCGCCCAGGCATTGGTCGACAAGGGCGGCGATGTCGACGCCAAAGCGCTGGACAAGGCCCGCAACGGGCCCCTTCGCGCGCCCTTGGTGGTCGTCGTGATAGCCAAGTTGACTGACCACTACAAAGTGCCGAAAAAGGAACAGGTGATTACCGCAGGGTGTGCCGCCCACGGCATCCTGTTGGCTGCCTACGCGATGGGTATCGGCGCGGTCTGGCGCTCGGGGGATTTGTCGTACTCTCGCCACGTTGCCGAAGGGCTGGGTCTGACAGGCGAAGAAGAAGTTGTCGGCTTCCTCTACCTAGGTACCCCGCAAAACCCGCCGCGAGAACCCGCGAAGCCTGCGGTGGCTGATTTTGTGAGCGCCTGGGAGGGCTAGTGGGACCGGCTTTAGCCGGGAAGGCATTGGGCGTTACACCGCAAAACTGCCGGTATACACACCACACAAACACCGGCCTCTTTCCGGCTGAAGCCGGTCCCACCGAGAATCGCAGAAGGCGGTACCGCCGAATCAGCCGTGCAAAACGGTCAGCTCGCGGGGTACCACGATGCTGGCCACGAAGCCGCCCTGCGGGTGATTGCCCAGCATCAGCGTTCCGCCGTGCTTCTCGGCGGCGCGTTTGGCAATCGCCAGACCCAGCCCGTAACCCGGTGCGGTCTGGTTCGGCGCGCGATAGAAGGGCTCGCCCAACTGCGCCAGATGCTCCGGGTTGGCGCCGGGGCCGTGATCCCGCACGCTAAGGCGCAGTTCATCCCCCTCAATGCTCGCGCTCAACTCGATCGGCTGACCTGCCGGATTGAAACGCAGCGCGTTGCGCAGCAGATTATCCAGTGCCCGCTCAAGCACGCTCGGCCAGCCCTGCAACTGCACGCCTGGCTCCACCGACACCGAAACCGTCTGTTCGCCGCTGCCCATCTCCGTCTCGGCCTGCAGATGGTGCAACAGCCCTGACAGATCCACCGCCGTGGCGCTGCCCATGTCGGCGTCCAGTCGCGCCAGCGCCAGAATCTCGCTGATCAACTCTTCCAGCCGGTCGCACTCGCGCGTCAGGCGCGGCCACAGCTTGTCTCGCTCGACCGGTTCGGCACGTTCGGCCAGCGCCAGGGCAATCCGCAACCGGGCCAGGGGAGAGCGCAGTTCATGGGAAACGTCACGCAGCAACTGCCGCTGGCTGCTGATCTGACTCTGCAACCGGGCGCCCATGCGGTTGAAGTCATTAGCCAGCACGCCGAATTCATCCCGTCGATTAGCCAGTTGCGCCAGGCTGTTTTGCTGGTAGGTGGTCTGGCCCAGATCATGCACCGCGCCGCGCAGACGGCTTAACGGGCGGGTAATCGACAGCGTCACCATCAGGCTGAACAACGTCAGCACCACGAGCGCGATACCCAGCGCACTCAGCGGCCAGACCAGACTGTCGCGGTGCCACGCGTCCAGCTCCGGGTGGGGGATACGGTAAATCAGCAGGTAGGTTTCACCGGTTTTTTCGCTGGTGTATTCGCTGGTCAGGCGCCGCCACGGCAATGGGCGTGTATCGTCTTTCTGCCGCTCTTCAAAGGCCGCCGCGCGGGGCGGGAAGGTGCCGGGGATCACCGCTTCGCCGCTGTCGTTCAGCACCTGAACGTCAATGTGGTATTTGCGCTTGAGGTCTTGCAGATAATCCTGGGCAGATTTTTCACCTTGGCCTTCGTACAGCTCGACCCATTTCTGCGGCAAGTTATGCAGGCCGGGATGACGACTGAGAATCCAGGCGTCCTGATTGAGCACATGGCCCATCAGAATCGACAGGCCCGCCACCAACGCGATGGCCAGCCAGAAGCTCGCCAGGATTCTCCAGAACAATGAACGCACGTGCTGCCCTCGACCCGATTCGTCAAACAGAAAACCCGACACGCCGGGAAGCGTGTCGGGTTGGGGGAAGTGTAATGCCGCGCCAGCAGGCCGTTACTGGGTTTTTTGCGCTTTCTGCGCTTTCCAGGCTTCGAACTCGGCGCGGTCCGCACGGCGCTGGGCTTCGTCCTTCTGGACCTGGTCGAAGGTCTTCTGTTGCTCCGGCGTCAGCAGGGCGCGGATGTCGGACTGCGTTTTAGCACGGGCAGCGTCCTGTTCATCCTTCATCGCCTTCTGGTCTGCAGCCGACAGCTTGGCCAGGTACTTCTGGGTGATCTCGTTGCGGCCGTGCCATTGAGCGCCCATCAGCCTGTCGACTTGCTGACGTTGTTCCGGGGTCAGGTTGAGTCTGTCCATCGGACCCTTGCGGTGATGCATACCAGGGCCATCAAAGCCTGGACCACCAGGGCCACCCATCGGGCCGCCTTCCGGCGGCATGGCCATTGCGACGGTAGGCAGGGCTGCGGCGAACATCAAAGCCATCAAAGTCTTGCGCATGGTGAATCTCCTTGTCTCGATTTCGGCTCTGTGCCGGTTGAGGCCAGTTTAGGGAGATCAAGGTCAAGCGAGGTCAGGCGTCGGTAAAGCTTGGGTAAAGGAGGCGCGCTGGCGTGTTGACGTAGTGTGCCTGCTACCGAGTGCGCGCCCAGCTGTAAGCGGCAAGCCACAAGCTTCAAGCCAAAAGCAGTCCGGCGTCGCTGCCGATGGTGTTGCTTGTGCCGTCGCTGTTGCTTGCAGCTTGCAGCTTGAAACTTGCCCCTCCCAACTCCCTCGTCAGAGGCTGTAATAATACCCGCGGCTGCGCAGCGCAACGATGCGTGGGCGGCCGTCGGCATGTGGTCCGATCTTCTTGCGCAGGTTGCTGACGTGCATATCAAGGCTGCGGTCGTACAGGGTCAGCTTGCGGCCCAGGGCCAGCTGCGCCAGCTCCTGCTTTTCCAGCGGCTCGCCGGGCTGACCCAGCAAGGCTTCAAGAAGGCGCGCCTCGGAAACGGTGAGGGTGAACTCCTGCTCGTCAATCGTGACCACACCGCGCGCCGGACTGAAGCACAGGTCACCCAGCTCGATCTGCGACGACACCGCCGTCGGATGACTACGGCGCAACACGGCACGCAGACGGGCGGTCAGTTCGCGTGGGTCGCAGGGCTTGGCCAGGTAATCGTCGGCGCCCAGCTCCAGACCGAGGATACGGTCCAGCGGTTCGCCGCGCGCCGAGAGCATCAGCACGGGGAGGTCCGGGTGATCGGTGCGCAATTGTTTGAGCAGTTCCAGACCGCTGCCGTCGGGGAGCATCACGTCCAGCACCACCGCAGCGGGTGCAAATTCAGCGAGCGCCTTGCGCGCGCTCTGGCCATCGTGGCAGGCGCGCACGGCGAACCCTTCCTGACTCAACCAACTGCTCAGAAGCTCACAGAGCTCCTGGTCATCATCAATAAGTAACAGCTCGCTCATGACTCACTCAATTTAGCCAGTGCCGACGACGTCTACGCCAGCCGCTGGCAACGATACCGCACTGGAGGGCCGCCCTTGCTGTGTGACCCCTCGCGACAAACCATTATTGTTCGATCAACACCCACAAGGCATGACCGGCCCTGCCTCTTTGAGCCGCACTTAAAGCCTTTGGTTCTAGCAACATATCGGCAGGGCGGTGCGAAGGGTGAGCTTTAGCGTGCGGGTTGAAGGCGGCCCGACTCGTGAAAAAAGCCGGGTGCTCGACTGACGTATCAGGGCAGGACTTGCTTGAAGGGTTTGACGACCACGCCAGCGTAGACACCCGCTGCGACGTAGGGATCAGCATCGGCCCAGGCCTGGGCGTCCTTGAGCGACTCGAATTCGGCGACGATCAGGCTGCCGGTAAACCCTGCCGTGCCCGGGTCGATGCTGTCTATCGCGGGCATCGGGCCCGCAAGGACGATGCGGCCCTCGGCTTTCATTGCGTTCAGACGCTCCAGATGCGCAGGGCGTGCGGCCAGGCGTTTTTCCAGCGAGTTGGCGACGTCGGTTGCCACGATTGCGTAGAGCATGTCAGTCCTCTCTTTTTTTGTTTGAAGGCTGGGTGGACGGGTCGGCGTCATGGATATGGCGGGCCAGGAAGATGCCCTGGCCGACCAGGAACAGCAGGGTCATGCCCAGGCTGCCGAACACCTTGAAATCGACCCAGAATTCTTGATAGGTAAACGCAACATAAAGATTGGCCGCGCCGCAGAACAGGAAGAACACGATCCAGGCGATATTCAGCTTGGTCCAGACCGCCTGGGGCAGGGTCAGCGCATGGCCCATGATGCGTTGAATCAACAACCGGTCGCCAATGAAGTGACTGCCGGCGAAGATCAGCGCAAAGACCCAATTGACGACCGGGGCTTTCCACTTGAGGAAGGTTTCGCTGTGGAAGGCCAGGGTGAGGCTACCGAAGACCAGACAGGCAATCAGCGTCAGCCACTGACTCTTTTCGAGTTTGCCCTGCCGGAAATAAAGGACGCCGTAGACCACGAGGGAACTGGCGATCAGCATCGCGGTGGCGCTGTAAATCCCGCCTACCATGAAGCTGTGGCCAAGGACATCGACGGCTTGCGGGCTGATTTTGTAAACGATGAAGAACAGGATGAGCGGGATGAAGTCGATGAATTGTTTCACAGTAAGAGCCAGAAGCTGGATGTGACGGCATAATAACAAACATCAATGACTGCGAAAGCGCCCCTATGAACGTCGATCTGCACTGCCACAGTACCGCTTCCGATGGCGCCCTTGCGCCCGCGGTACTTGTCGCGCGTGCCCACGAGCACGGCGTCAAAGTCCTCGCGCTGACCGATCACGACACCCTTGAAGGCCTGGCCGAGGCCCGTGCTGCGGCGCTTGCGCTTGGTATGCAGCTGATTGATGGCATCGAATTGTCCTGCACCTGGGGTGGTGCCACCATTCACGTACTGGGTTACGGATTCGACGTAGATGCCCCCCAATTGCGTGAGGCCATCGAGCAATTGCACACGGGTCGCTGGTTGCGGGCCGAAGAAATAAGCCGAAAGTTGGCGATGAAAGGTATGCCCGGCGCGCTCGAAGGTGCCCGCGCGGTGCAGCAGGCGCTGGGCGACAGCGGCAATGCGCCGGCCCGACCGCATTTTGCCGACTTTCTGGTCAATCAGGGTTTCGTCAAAGATCGCGCCGAAGCGTTCCGCAAATGGCTTGGTGCGGGCAAACTGGGCGACGTCAAGCAACACTGGCCGACCCTTGAGGAAACGGTGGCGACCCTGCGCGCCGCCGGGGCCTGGATCAGCCTTGCGCACCCTTCGCATTACGATTTCACCCGCAGCAAGCGTCGCAAGCTGGTCGCCGACTTCATCCAGGCCGGCGGCCACGCAATAGAAGTGGTCAACGGCCTGCAGCCTGCCGATCAGGTCGGCAGTCTGGCGATTCTGGCCCGTGAGTTCGGTCTGCTGGTCAGTGCCGGCAGTGATTTTCATGCCCCAGGCGCATGGTCTGAAATCGGCGTTTATCGCCCATTGCCCGAAGACCTGCCGCCCCTTTGGTGTCGGTTCAAACATGACCAGCCTACTGCCGTCTGAACAGGAAATTACCGTGAGTCAATTTTTCCAGGTCCACCCGGAGAATCCGCAAGCGCGCCTGATCAAGCAGGCCGTGGAAATCATCCGGGCGGGCGGTCTGGTGGTGTATCCCACCGATTCGTCCTACGCATTGGGTTGCCAGATGGGCGACAAGACGGCCGTCGAGCGCATCCGTCGCCTGCGTCAACTCGATGACAAACACAATTTCACGCTGATGTGCAGCGACCTGTCCCAACTGGGGTTGTTCGCCAAGGTCGACACGGCGGCGTTCCGCGTGCTCAAGGCGCACACGCCGGGGCCGTACACCTTCATCCTCGGCGCCACCCGTGACGTGCCGCGTCTGGTCCTGCACCCCAAGCGCCGGACCATCGGCCTGCGCGTGCCGGGTCATCCCATCGCCCAGGCGCTGCTGCAGGAACTCGGCGAGCCGCTGATGAGCGTGAGCCTGATCATGCCCGGCGAGACCATTCCGATGAGTGACCCTTACGAGATGCGCGGGATCCTCGAGCACCAGGTGGACCTGATCATCGACGCAGGCGAGGGCGGCATTTCGGCCTCGACCGTGGTCAACCTGACCGATGGCGAGCCCCAAGTGGTGCGCGTGGGTTGCGGCGATCCGACGCCGTTCGGGGTCGAAGTCGAGTGACCGAAGCGCAAACCCTGGATGCTCAGACCGACGCGCAGCCCGGTGCTCAGCAAGAGCTGCCGTTTGCCATGGTCTACGGTCAGGCCGTCACACAGATGCCGGTCGACCTGTACATCCCGCCGGACGCGCTGGAAGTGTTCCTCGAAGCCTTCGAAGGCCCGCTGGACCTGCTGCTTTACCTGATTCGCAAACAGAACATCAACATCCTCGACATCCCTGTGGCGGAAATCACCCGTCAGTACATGGGTTACGTCGAGCTGATGAAAACCGTGCGCCTGGAGCTCGCCGCCGAGTACCTGGTCATGGCGGCCATGCTCGCCGAGATCAAATCGCGCATGTTGCTGCCGCGCTCGGAAATGGCCGAAGAGGAAGAGGGCGATCCCCGCGCCGAACTGATTCGCCGCTTGCAGCAATACGAGCGGTTCAAGGCCGCGGCAGAAGGTATCGATCAGCTGTCTCGCGTGGGCCGTGACGTGCTGGTGCCCAGGCTGGAAGCGCCGGAAGCACGGGTGCGCAAGTTGTTGCCGGATGTCGCCCTCGAAGAGCTGCTCATGTCGATGGCCGACGTGCTGCGCCGTGGTGACATGTTCGAAAGCCACCAGGTCAGCCGCGAAGCGCTGTCCACCCGCGAGCGGATGAGTGATGTGCTGGAGCGCTTGAAAGGCGCGGGTTTCGTGCCATTCGCCGAGCTGTTCACGGCAGAAGAGGGGCGGCTGGGTGTGGTGGTGACGTTCATGGCCGTGCTGGAACTGGTCAAGGAGCAACTGGTGGAGCTGGTGCAAAACGAAGCCTTCGCCGTCATTCATGTGCGGGCGCGAGCCGAATAAAGAGCAAGAACTGATCAATGAACCTGAATGAACCTCGCGATCTGGCGCCGTTGCTCGAAGCGTTTCTGCTTGCCTCCGGAAAACCGCAATCCCTGGAACGCCTCTATGAGCTGTTCGAAGAGGGCGAGCGGCCTGAACCGCCGGTGTTCAAAAAGGCCCTGACGTTGCTGGGCAAATCCTGCGACAACCGCGCCTTTGAACTGAAAGAAGTCGCCACCGGCTATCGCTTGCAGATCCGCGAGAAGTTCGCGCCCTGGGTCGGGCGTCTGTGGGAAGAACGGCCCCAGCGCTATTCACGGGCCCTGCTGGAAACCATGGCGCTGATCGCGTATCGCCAGCCGATCACCCGGGGCGAGATCGAGGACGTGCGCGGCGTCGCGGTCAATACCAACATCGTCAAGACCCTGATGGAGCGCGAGTGGATCAGGATCGTCGGCTACCGCGACGTGCCCGGCAAGCCAGCAATGTTCGCCACCACTAAAGCCTTTCTTGACCACTTCAACCTGAAAAACCTCGACGAACTGCCGCCGCTGGCCGACTTGCGCGAGATGGAAACCGAGCCGGTGCTGGAATTCGACGACGCGCCAGTGCCTGCGCATTTGCAGGCGTTGGCCGATGCCAGCCTGGCGCTCGATGGCGACGCAGAGCCTGGCGCCGAGCCTGAAGCGCCCCGGGATGAGACCAGTTTCCGCAGCCTGCTGGCCGAGTTGGATACCATGGAGCAGGGCCTGAAAATCGACTTCGACGATTTATTGCTCGATGAGCCCGATAAAGAGTCTGAATTGGAAGAACCGCCGCAGGACGATGAAGATCCGCGGTGACGATGGCTGCGGCGGAAATGTCCGCAGCCCCAATTCCTCACTCAGGCGAACCCATGAGCACCAAGAATCCCTGCATCAGCCTCTGCAAGTTCGACGAAGAGATTTGCCTCGGCTGCGGTCGCAGCAAGCGCGAGATCAAATCCTGGAAGAAGATGGAAAAGGACGAAAAGCGCTCGGTGCTCGCCGAATCGGCCCTTCGGCTGATCAAGCTCAAGGGCGCCAGTCGGCGGAAAAAGAAGTGAGCCTGATTTTTTCATCTAGTCTTTGATGCGCAACGCGCGTCAGGCGCGTATGATTCGCGACCTTTTGGCGATCCACACGCGCCAGGGATTTCAGTTTTCTGCCCGTTCCGCGTCAGAGTTGTTCTGATCCGGAGCCGCTTTCTTCCAGAGAGCCGGGCCACAGGCCATGCCCACTCGCGCATGCCCTGATTCGACACACCGGGAGGTGCCCAGATGAGTGAACAAGACAAGCAAGACAAAGAGATCGGCCCAGCAGGCGAAAAACTGCAGAAGGTTCTGGCGCGTATTGGCGTTGGTTCCCGTCGCGACGTTGAAGCCTGGATCGGCGAAGGCCGCATCAAGGTCAACGGCGTTCAGGCCACGCTCGGTCAACGCGTTGACCTGCACGACGCCATCACGGTCGACGGTCGCGTGATCCGACGCGAAGAAGCCGCCGAAACCGTTCGCCGCGTCATCATGTACAACAAGCCAGACGGTGAAATCTGCACCCGTGACGACCCCGAGGGCCGTCCGACCGTCTTTGATCGCCTGCCGCGCCCGAAAGAAGGCCGCTGGATCAACATCGGTCGTCTGGACATCAATACCACCGGCCTGCTGATGTTCACCACTGACGGTGAATTGGCCAACCGCCTGATGCACCCCTCGTTCGAGATGGACCGCGAGTACGCCGTGCGCGTCCGTGGCGAAGTCGACGACGACATGCTGGCACGCCTGAAGGCTGGCGTGGTGCTGGAAGACGGCCCGGCGCGTTTCACCGACATCCAGCAGGCACCGGGCGGCGAAGGCTTCAACCACTGGTACCACTGCGTGGTGATGGAAGGCCGCAACCGCGAAGTTCGCCGGTTGTGGGAATCCCAGGGCTTGGTGGTCAGCCGCCTGAAGCGCGTGCGTTTCGGTCCGGTGTTCCTTAATTCCGACCTGCCGATGGGCCGCTGGCGCGAAATGAGTCAGCAGGAGGTCGACATCCTCAGCGCGGAGGTCGGCTTGACGCCGGTTGCGATGCCGCAGATGACCGCCAAGACCAAGGACAAGCTGGAGCGTTTGCAGCGCCAGTCGTCCCGCCCGTTGGGCAAAGGCGAGCGTGTGCGTCAGTTGCGTCCGGCCAAGGATGCAGTGTCCCCTGATCGTCCGGCCCGCGAGCCGCGTCTGGCGGATGGCGAGCGCCCGGCGCGCAAGCCTGCGGAAAACGGTCGTCCGGCGCGCACCCCGCGTCCGGCCATCGGTGGTCGTGGCGGCGACAATGCCCGTGGCGGCAATCCACGTGGCGACAGCGCTCGCAGTGACAACGGTCGTGGTACGCCAGTGGCGGAACGCCCGAGCGACATGAATAAACGCCCGGCCAAGCCTAAGCCTTCGCGCCCTGGCATTGGTCTGGTGGACGACAAGACCCCGTCCGGCAAACGCCGCGGCCCGCCAAGCGGCTCCGGTCAGCGTCCAGGCTTCGGTCGTCGCAAGCCTGAGTAATGGCGTTGTGAAACACTGACAGCGGTCTGCACTACGAAAAACGCCAGTCGAAAGACTGGCGTTTTTTTATGCGCGCTTATGAGTCAGACGACGTAGGCGGTCCCATCGAATACCACGCGCTTGTCCACGGCCAGTGAACCGCTGTTGAAGATCAGGTCCATGTGATGGCTGCCCTTGGCGCCGCCGCCCAGGCCCAGATGCAGCCCGCAGTGACGCTCTTCGAACCCGGCGTTGCGTGCGTACAGCTGGCTGACGCCTTCGTTGGTGCCGATCCCCAGTTCTTCAATGCGCCGGTTCGAGGGATTGGCGTCCAGGTACTTATTGAAGTCGTGCTCCAGCCCCGGTACGTCAGTAGCGATTCGGGTCACCATGGAGTTCTCGATCCACAGTTCCAGTGGCGATTCGATGATCCCGTACTTGCGCGCGAAAGGGATGGTGCTGAGAAAGGTGCCGAGGAACCGCACATGACCGTTGATGGATTCGCTGTGGGTGGCGATCTCACCGGGTGCCAGGTCGTAGTTGCCGACGCCGTTGATGTTGGTCCACTTCTTCAGTTCGCGCAGCGGTGCCTCGAAGTACGAGCCGTGCTCGTCGCTGAAGCTGAGGGTCTCGCCTTCGTTCATGGTGTCGATCAACGCCGCATTCAGCTGCGCGATGCGCTCTGGCTCAACGCTGAACGTGTCGTAGAAATAGTCGCCGTAATCCTTGAACAGCAGAGACTTCTTCCACTGCGCCGACATCACGTCCTGCAACTGACGAATGAAAGGCGGTCCTTCGGCGCGCGGGTTAGGCAGCGTTGAGGAATCGTAGAACAGGACAAAGAGATCGGAGTGGGTGATGGCTTCTGTCAGTTCGCCGACCGGAGTGGTGTCCAGCGGCATAGTGCTGAACCGGAAGAAATCCCGCGCCGTCGAGCTTTCGGCGATGCCGTCGACGAGGCTGCGGTATTCCGGGGTATGGGCCAGTAGTACTTGAGGAGTGTTCATGCCGTTAACGGCGGGGTGGTGTTGCAGGTAATACAGGAAGTGTTCGATGGCGCTGCTGTTGTCCATGGGTGCGCTCCGCTCCGAATGCTCAAAACAAGAGGGCGAACGCGTTAGCCACGTTCGCCCTTCAGCTGTTTTAGAACGGCCACATTGCGGTGCCAAACGGCACCACGGCGTCGGCCTGCATCATCTCCACAGCGGCATCATGAGTCGGTGCTTCAAACCAATCGTCCAATTGCAGTTCTTCTTCCAGAGCCAGTTCAACTGTTTGCATAGGTGAATCTCCTGAGAATGACGTACTTGCCGAATGCAGCGAGGACGAAAGGCATCGCTTTAAGTCCTCGTCATGGAAGCACGCTGACCTTCGTGGCCAGCAAGCACTGAAAAAACTAGTTCAATAGTCAGGCTGTTGCAAAGTGAAAAACGGGTGCTGGATGCTGGCATTTCGCCGGGGTTTTCAAAAGTTGCAGCGAAAACAACGTTAGGGGGCTTACGATTTCGGTTAATTATTTTCGCGACAAAATTGTGTCGGCGGTGTGATTAAGAGCCCAAACAATCACAGCTTCCCGGCTAAAGGCGGTCCTACTCTTCCGCGCAAACCGGTGTGAGCGGTGTACAATGCGCGCCCGTTTTTTCTGTGATCCACCGGCGTACGGACGCCAACCCCTCGGGGTTACCCACTCCGTTTTCCTCCGTCGCGCCATGAGCGCGTCGGGTTCGATTCCGTCACAGACAAGCGCGCCAAGGTGATTTGCCAATGAGTGAAAACATGTCCCATTCGGGTGACTTGAAGCGTGGTCTGAAGAACCGCCACATCCAGCTGATCGCCCTCGGTGGCGCGATTGGCACGGGTCTGTTCCTGGGCTCGGCAGGGGTTCTGAAATCCGCTGGCCCGTCGATGATCCTTGGCTACGCCGTCTGCGGCTTCATCGCCTTCATGATCATGCGCCAGCTCGGCGAGATGATCGTCGAAGAGCCGGTGGCCGGGTCGTTCAGCCATTTCGCCCACAAATACTGGGGCGGCTTTGCCGGCTTCCTGTCGGGCTGGAACTGCTGGGTTTTGTACATTCTGGTGGGCATGTCCGAGCTGACCGCCGTCGGCAAATACATTCAGTACTGGTGGCCGGAAGTCCCTGCGTGGGCCTCGGCAGCCGTGTTCTTCGTGATGATCAACGTCATCAACCTGGCCAATGTGAAAGTCTTCGGCGAGGCCGAATTCTGGTTCGCGATCATCAAAGTCGTGGCAATCCTGGGGATGATCGCCCTGGGCAGTTATCTGTTGGTGAGCGGCGAGGGTGGCCCGCAAGCGTCGGTGAGCAATCTGTGGGATCGGGGTGGCTTCTTCCCCCATGGCGTGAGCGGGCTCGTGATGGCGCTGGCGTTCATCATGTTCTCGTTCGGGGGCCTGGAAATGCTCGGCTTCACCGCTGCGGAAGCGGACCAGCCGCGCACCATCATTCCGAAGGCCATCAACCAGGTGATCTACCGGATTCTGATTTTCTACATCGGCTCGCTGGTGGTGCTGCTGTCACTGACGCCGTGGGACGCCTTGCTGGTTGACCTCAATGCCTCCGGCGATGCCTACAGCGGCAGCCCGTTCGTGCATGTGTTCTCGATGCTGGGCAGCACAACGGCGGCGCACATACTCAACTTCGTCGTGCTGACGGCGGCGTTGTCGGTCTACAACAGCGGCACTTACTGCAACGCACGCATGCTGTTCGGTATGGCCGAGCAGGGCGATGCGCCGCAGTCACTGGCGCGGGTCGACAGTCGGGGTGTTCCGGTGCGGGCGATTCTGGTGTCGGCGGCGGTGACGCTGATTGCCGTGTTGCTCAACTACCTGATGCCGCAAAACGCCCTTGAGCTGCTGATGTCGCTGGTGGTCGCGACGCTGGTGATCAACTGGGCGATGATCAGTTATTCCCACCTCAAATTCCGCCAGCACCTGAGCCGCGTCGGCCAGCAGCCGCTGTTCAAGGCGCTGTGGTACCCGTATGGCAACTATGTCTGTCTGGCGTTTGTGGTGCTGATTCTGGGGATCATGCTGATGATTCCCGGCATCCGGGTTTCGGTGTACGCGATCCCGGTCTGGCTGGCGGCGATGTGGGTGTTCTACCTGATCAAGAACAAGCGCCGGGCCAACAGCGAGTCAATGGCCCAGCGGACGTCGATCATCAAATAAGGCGAGAGCCGCCGGTGAAATCGCGGCGGCTTGGAACCAGGACATAGGTTGCGATGCTGATCATCTCCAACAACATCCATCTGCCGGACAGCGACGTCGAGCTGACCGCCATCCGTGCACAGGGGGCGGGTGGTCAGAACGTCAACAAGGTGTCCAGCGCCATGCACCTGCGCTTCGACATCAACGCCTCGTCGCTGCCGCCGTTCTACAAGGAGCGACTTCTGGCGCTGCGTGACAGTCGTATCACCAGCGACGGCGTGCTGGTCATCAAGGCGCAGCAATACCGGACGCAGGAGCAGAACCGTGCCGACGCGCTGGAGCGTCTGAGTGAGTTGATCATCAGTGCAGGGAAGGTCGAGAAGAAGCGCCGGCCAACCAAGCCGACCCTGGGCTCGAAGACCCGTCGACTGGAGTCGAAGACCAAGCGCGGGTCGATCAAGGCAGGGCGGGGCAAAGTCGATTTTTGACCCGCGCAAGCGGGATCAGCTCGCGACTGGCTTTTCCCGCGTCCTCTTCGCGTGCTTGTAGAGATACACGCTCAGCCCCAGCCCGCTCAGCGAAGCCAGCGCGGCAAACAGGAAAATCGACGCAAAGCCGAAGCCTGCCGCCACGGCGCCCGCCACCGGCCCGGTAATCCCCAGTGACAGATCAATGAACAGCGAATAAGCCCCCACTGCCGCACCGCGACTGGCCGGTGGCACAAGATTCACCGCTTCAACGCCGAGCGCCGGGAACACCAGCGAGAAGCCGAAGCCGGTCAGCGCCGCGCCGGCCAATGCCAGATTCGGGTTGGGCGCCAGCCACAACAGCAGCAACCCCAACGTCTCCACCGACAGGCAGGCAATCGCCACACGGAAGCCGCCGATGCGATTGATCAGGTTGCCGAACAGCAGGCGTGCGCCAATGAAACAGGCGCCGAACAGGCTCAGGCACAACACCGCATTCGGCCAGGCGTGGCTGGCGTAATACAGCGTGATAAACGTCGCGATGGTGCCGAAACCGATCGACCCCAGCGCCAGCCCGGTGCCGTGGGGCAGCACACGCCCTAGCACGTGAAGGAAGGGCAAACGCTCCCCATGCACCAGCGGCGCCGGGGTTTTCTTCCAGGCCAGGGAAATGCCCAGCGCCGCCAGCAGCATGATGCTGACGCCCATGCTCCACAGCCCCAGCGCGTTGACCAGCAGCACACCCAGCGGCGCGCCGATGGCCAGTGCGCCGTAGCTGGCGATACCGTTCCAGGAAATCACTTTGGCCGTGTTGGCAGCGCCGACGCGGCCGATGCCCCAGCCAATCGAGCCGGAGCCAACCAGACTTTCTGCGCTGCCGAGCACCAGACGGCCCACGAACAAGCTGATCAGACTGACCATCGGCCAGGCGTCGAGCCAGTCGGCGAGGAGCATGAACACGCCGCTCAACCCGCAGCCGAACAGGCCGATGATGACGGCCTTTTTCGGGCCTCGGGTGTCGATGAAGCGCCCGGCAAAGGGGCGGCTGAGCAGTGTGGCGAGGTATTGCACGCTGATGACCAGCCCGGCGGCCACCGCGCCGAAGCCAAGGTCGGTGTGCACATAACCCGGCAATACGGCCAGCGGGATACCGATGTTCAGGTAGCCGATGAAGGTGAACAGCACGATGGAAACAACCTGCAGCGTGACAGCCATAGGACGTTGAGGGGCAGCGCTCGAAGCGTCTGGCATGGGCATAGATCCACGGTTACGACGGAAAAAGAATAGCGAGGGGTCAATCGGGTTGAAGCGTAGACGCTTGAATCCGTGCGAGGGCACATGATAACGAGGCACGGAGGTTCATGGCAGCAGCGGATGGGCGGATCTGATTCGGGGTCAAGCAGAGGTGAAGCCTGTTGCGAATGATTCGGCCCTTATGGAAATACACCTTGAAGACGCTCTTCCATAGGGGCTGAACAGTCAGCGGTAAAAATCGGCCTTCAGCGCGGGCTTTGGGCTTTGCTGCTGTCATTACGCTTACCGCTGGCTTTCATCTCGATCGGCTGACCGAGTTCCTGGCGGGCTGCTGCACTTTGCTGGGTTTGGCTTGGGAAGGGGAAGTTCGGGATTTCATGCATATCATCGCTCCTCACAAGTGTGTTGCGGCTGAATTGAACAGCGCGTCTTAAAACGCTCAGGGAGGATACAGCAGTACAAATGACAATCAGACTTTTAAATGCGGGCCGCCGGTCATGTAGTGAGGATGGGTTCCTACAACATGCGCGCGGCCCTCGAAAAAGTCGGCTCGGTGAGCGCCTCAGTCCTCGCAAACCGCTGCAAACGCCGCTGCCAGTTCAGCCAGTCGCGTGGCATCAATCCCCGCCACGTTGGCCCGACCCGCTGCCACCATGTACACGCTGTGCTCGTTGCGCAGACGCGCCACCTGGTCGTCGTTCATGCCGGTGTAGGAAAACATGCCGCGCTGCACGGCGATGTGGGCGAAACGTTCGCCCAGACCCAGCGGCGTGAGTGCCTCGACCAGCCCGACCCGAAGGTGCGCAATGCGGCTGCGCATCTCTTCGACTTCTTCAGCCCACAGGGCTTTCAATTCAGGATCGCCGAGGATTTCGGCGACGACGGCAGCGCCATGATCCGGTGGATTCGACCACAGATTACGGGCCGTCGCCGACAGCTGACTGCGCACATCCATCAGCTTGTCGGTGGTGTCGGCGCAAACCAGCAAGGCGCCGGTGCGCTCGCGGTACAGGCCGAAATTTTTCGAGCAGGAACTGGTGATCAGCAGCTCCGGCAGTTCGCCGGCAAACAGGCGAACCGCCCAGGCGTCTTGTTCAAGGCCGTCGCCAAAACCCTGGTACGCGAAATCGATCAGCGGCAGCAGGTTGCGTTGCTTGACGATTTCCAGCACCGCGTACCAGTCATCACGGGACAGGTCGAACCCGGTCGGGTTGTGGCAGCAGGCATGCAACAGGACGACGTCGCCCTCGGGAATGGTCCTCAACGTCTCCAGCATGGCCGGCACGTTGAGCGTGTTGTCACTGCCCACGTAGGGGTAGTGACTGACTTTCAGGCCCGCCGCAGCGTAGATGGTTTCGTGAATCGGCCAGGTCGGATCACTCAGCCAGATGCCCTTGCCCGGCAGGCAATGGGCAATGAAGTCCGCGCTCAAACGCAGCGCGCCGGTGCCGCCGGGTGTCTGGGTGGCGCCAACGCGCTTGCTGCCGATCAGCGGTGAGTCGGCGCCCATGACCAGCTCACAGATCAGCGTGCCGAACCGCGGTTCGCCATGGCCACCGATGTAACTCTTGGTGGGTTGCGAGTCGACCAGCCGCTGCTCGGCGATTTTCACCGCGCGGGGAATGGTCGTCAGGCCCTGCGCATCTTTATAGACGCCCACGCCCAGGTCGAACTTGTTCGGATTCGGGTCTTTGGCATAGGCCTGAATCAGGCCCAGGATGGGATCGTCCGGTACGCGCTGGATCTGTGAAAAATGCATTTTACTTACGGCCCTCGGCGCTTTTGGCCACCTCGTCGGTGCGGGAGGCCATGATGAAATCGTTGCGGTGCAGCCCCTTGATGGAATGGCTCCACCAGGTCACGGTCACTTTGCCCCATTCGGTCAGCAGCCCCGGGTGGTGACCTTCGGCCTCGGCAATTTCGCCGACCGCGTTGGTAAACGCCAGCGCAAATTTGAAATTCTTGAACAGAAAGACTTTTTCCAGCTGCATCACGCCGTCACGCACTTCGATGTTCCAGTCCGGGATCTGCTTGAGCAAGTCCGGCAGCTCGGCGTCACTGACCTGCGGGGCGTCGGCGCGGCAGGCTTCGCATTGGGATTGATTGAGAGCGGTCATCGGGAGATTCCTTGATCGGGTTCGGGCTGCTGTTTCAGGCAGCTTTTGTTTAGGCGGCTTTTGTCTTGGCGGCGAACTTCGGCGCGTGCAGCCCCCGTTCGGATGCCGTGCAGGCCATGCCCATGATGTCTTCGTGGGCAAGGTCGAACAGGCGCTTGAGATCCGGCAGCACAAAATAGAGTGGCTGCAGAATGTCGATGCGGTAGGGCGTGCGCATGGCTTCAATCGGGTCGAAGGGCTGATGTTCAGGGGTTGTCGACACGCTGTAAACGGTTTCCTTGGGCGAGGAGAGGATGCCGCCGCCGTAGATCTTGCGCCCCTGGGGCGTGTCGACCAGGCCGAATTCGATGGTCATCCAGTAAAGGCGGGCAAGATACACGCGCTGCTCTTTGCTGGCTGCCAGACCGAGCTTGCCGTAGGTGTGGGTAAATTCTGCAAACCAGGGGTTGGTCAGTAAGGGGCAGTGTCCGAAAACCTCGTGAAAGATGTCGGGCTCTTGCAGGTAGTCGAGTTCTTCCTCGCTGCGAATGAACGTAGCGACTGGAAATCGCTTGCTCGCCAGTAACTCGAAGAAGGTTTGAAAAGGGA
This sequence comes from Pseudomonas sp. GL_135, assembly GCF_057834665.1. Classification (NCBI taxonomy): domain Bacteria; kingdom Pseudomonadati; phylum Pseudomonadota; class Gammaproteobacteria; order Pseudomonadales; family Pseudomonadaceae; genus Pseudomonas; species Pseudomonas sp. GL_135. The sequence goes on along the minus strand of NZ_CM174408.1, from coordinate 4,095,622 downwards.
TCAGCGCCGGCACGCGCTCGACTTGCCAACCCGTTGTAGCGCCGAGGACGCGGTTGATCTCGCCGAGCTGCGGAATACGGTCGTGGGGCAGAGCCAGTTGCTCGATCCCATCCAGATACTCCTGACACGCACGACCCTCGACGACTTTGAGCTGGCGGGTGATGAGGGTGTTCCAGATTCTGTGCTCGGCTTCCGAGTAATCAATGAATCCGGTGGCGTCCGGCTCGCGGGCGACGTAATGCGTACTCATGGGGCTCTCCTGATGGTTTGTTCTTATATGGAGCAAGCGATGTGAGGCGTTTGAATCCGATTGAGCCATTGATAGCTGATTTGGCGCTCTTGAAGGGCAAGGTTGCCGTTCGATCAGCGCCGCAGTGCTCGCGGATCTGTAAAGAAATCGTGACGAACAGCCGGTGCTTGCTCAAATGCACCACCGCTGTACCTCATCCACCGCTTGCGCTGTAACGTATTCTTGACGATAAACTCGGCTTAACCCGAAATCGATGCCACGTTCGCGAGCCCTTCATGCGTATCAAAGTCCATTGTCAGAACCGCGTCGGCATCCTGCGCGACATCCTCGAGTTGCTGGTGGCTTACGGCGTCAACGTCTCCGGCGGCGAAGTGGGCGGTGAGCATGGCGACGCCATTTATCTGCGTTGCCCGAACCTGATCAATCTGCAGTTCCAGGCGCTGGTGCCGAAGTTCGAGACCATCGCCGGGGTATTCGGCGTCAAGCGTGTGGGACTGATGCCCAGCGAACGTCGGCATATGGAGCTCAATGCCTTGCTCGGCGCGCTGGAATTCCCCGTGCTGTCCATCGACATGGGCGGCTCCATCGTTGCGGCCAACCGCGCCGCCGCGCAGCTGCTGGGCGTGCGGGTTGATGAAGTACCGGGCATTCCGCTGTCCCGTTACGCCGAGGATTTCGACCTGCCGCAACTGGTGCGCGCCAATCGCTCGCGCATCAACGGTCTGCGCGTGAAGGTCAAAGGCGACATCTTTCTGGCTGACATCGCGCCCCTGCAATCCGAGCATGAAGACAGCGAGGCCATGGCCGGCGCGGTGCTGACACTCCACCGCGCCGACCGGGTCGGCGAGCACATCTATAACGTGCGCAAGCAGGAGCTGCGCGGTTTCGACAGCATTTTTCAGAGTTCGAAGGTGATGGCCGCGGTGGTTCGGGAGGCCCGGCGCATGGCCCCGCTGGATGTGCCGTTGCTGATCGAAGGCGAAACCGGCACGGGTAAAGAACTGCTGGCGCGGGCCTGTCACCTGGCCAGCCCGCGCGGCCAGTCGCCGATGATGGCGCTCAACTGCGCGGGGTTTTCCGAGTCCATGGCTGAGACCGAGCTGTTCGGCTACGGCCCCGGCGCATTTGAGGGTGCACGAGCCGAAGGCAAGCTGGGGCTGCTGGAATTGACCTCGGGAGGCACATTGTTTCTCGACGGGGTCGCGGAGATGAGTGCACGGTTGCAGGCGAAACTGCTGCGCTACCTGCAGGAAGGGTGCTTTCGGAGGGTCGGCAGCGACGAGGAGGTGTACCTGGACGTGCGCATCATCTGTGCCACGCAAGTGGACTTGTCCGAACTCTGCACCCGTGGCGAATTCCGCCAGGACCTCTATCACCGGCTCAACGTGCTATCGCTGCACATTCCGCCCCTGCGCGACTGCCTGGACGGTCTCGCGCCGCTGGTTGAGCACTTTATTGATCAGGCCAGTCGGCAGATTGGTTGCGCCTTACCCCGGCTGGCGCCAGCGGCAATGGATCGGCTCAGCCAATACCACTGGCCCGGCAATGTGCGGCAGCTGGAAAACGTATTGTTCCAGGCTGTTTCGCTGTGCGACGGAAAACTGGTGAAAGCTGAACATATTCGCCTGCCGGATTACGGCGTGCGACAACCCTTGGGAGCGTTTTCCCTGGAAGGGGGGCTGGAAGATATTGTCGGGCGGTTCGAGAAAGCAGTACTTGAGCAGCTCTATGCGGCGCACCCGAGCAGCCGTTTATTAGGCAAGCGATTGAGTGTTTCCCATACAACCGTCGCCAATAAGTTGAAGCACTACGGAATAGGCCAAAGTTAAAAGTTGTTCATGACTGTAGAGGCACGCTTACCTGCGAATCGGTAATGCTGTTAGCGGATATATAAACTCATACACCGCGATTCGCGGGTAAGCGCTCTTGGAAACAAGCGGCGAGCGCAACTGATCAGCCGTTGCTGCAACCGTTGCCCATGACCTGATACTCAAGCACGTGGCGTTTGCCCTGAGAGTCAACGTAGGTCATATGCTGTGGGACGACCTGGCAGACGTTCGGCACTTCATCCACCGAAATAACCTTCGCGATATCCAGCTTGGTGGAGTAGGTATATTCCTCGACACGCTGTTGCTGGGCGGCCACTTTTGCGCCGGATTCTTCTGCCATTGCCATGGCGCTGAAACCACAAAGAGCCATTACAACCAGTGCCGCTTTCATTACTCATTTCCTCTAAGTTGCTTCATTAACACTGCGACGCAGAAAGTGCGGTCGACAGGGTGCGCAGAATCCTTGTGGGGCTCTGGGTGAAGCGAATGATGACCGGGTGGGTTTAGTTGATCGATGTTCCAGCGTGGGGGCTGTTGTTAATCAATCATTTGCCGTGTTGGCGGAACGGATTCTATGCCCCTGTCTGGAATTCATATAGAAACCATTCTGATAAAGTCTGTTGAGCAAATCGGCAACAATCGCTGTTATTCGGTTGTTGGCCGGGCTCGACGGGTTCTTTAGTCGTAGCCGGGACATGAAGATTTGCCTGAAACCGGGCACCTCAGCTGCTTTCGGCGCTATGCTCGGAGTCGGTAAGACCATCGTCGAATGGCCTTTGCAGCCATCGGCGGATACAACAGGGTCATAAAACAACAACATTTCCACCGAGGTAAGAAAGATGAGTGCGGCTTCCCTGTACCCCGTCCGCCCTGAAGTGGCAGCCAATACGCTGACTGACGAGGCGACCTACAAGGCGATGTACCAGCAGTCGGTGGTCAACCCCGATGGCTTCTGGCGCGAACAAGCCCAGCGTCTTGACTGGATCAAGCCATTCACCACCGTCAAACAGACCTCCTTCGACGACCACCGCGTCGACATCAAGTGGTTCGCCGACGGCACCCTGAACGTTTCCTACAACTGCCTCGACCGCCATCTGGCCGAGCGCGGTGATTCAATCGCAATCATCTGGGAAGGCGACGATCCTTCCGAGAGCCGCAACATTACCTACCGCGAACTGCACGAAGAAGTCTGCAAGTTCGCCAACGCGCTGCGCGGGCAGGATGTCCATCGCGGCGACGTCGTCACTATCTACATGCCGATGATCCCGGAAGCCGTGGTGGCCATGCTGGCCTGCGCGCGCATTGGTGCGATTCACTCGGTGGTGTTCGGTGGTTTCTCGCCTGAAGCACTGGCTGGTCGCATCATCGACTGCAAATCGAAGGTAGTGATTACCGCAGACGAAGGGCTGCGCGGTGGCAAGAAAACCGCGATGAAGGCGAACGTCGACCGTGCTTTGACCAACCCGGAAACGGCGAGCGTACAGAAAGTCATCGTGTGCAAGCGCACCGGCGGCGATATCGAGTGGAACCGTCATCGCGACATCTGGTACCACTCGCTGCTGGACGTGGCCTCAAGCACCTGCGCGCCGAAAGAGATGGGCGCCGAAGAATCGCTTTTCATCCTTTACACCTCGGGTTCCACCGGCAAGCCGAAGGGCGTGCTGCACACCACAGCGGGCTATTTGCTGTACGCCGCGCTGACCCACGAGCGCGTGTTCGATTACCGTCCGGGCGAAGTGTACTGGTGCACCGCGGACGTCGGCTGGGTCACCGGCCACAGCTACATCGTCTACGGCCCGCTGGCCAATGGCGCGACCACGCTGCTGTTCGAGGGCGTGCCGAACTACCCGGACATCACCCGCGTGTCGAAAATTGTCGACAAGCACAAGGTCAACATCCTCTACACCGCGCCGACTGCCATTCGCGCCATGATGGCTGAAGGCACCAAGGCCGTAGACGGTGCTGATGGTTCGAGCCTGCGCCTGTTGGGTTCGGTGGGTGAGCCGATCAACCCGGAAGCCTGGAACTGGTACTACAACACGGTCGGCAAGAAGAATTGCCCGATTGTCGACACCTGGTGGCAGACCGAAACCGGCGGCATTCTGATCAGCCCGCTGCCTGGCGCCATTGCCCTGAAGCCGGGTTCGGCGACCCGTCCGTTCTTCGGCGTGATTCCGGCCCTGGTGGATAACCTGGGCAACCTCATCGAAGGCGCAGCGGAAGGCAATCTGGTGATTCTCGACTCGTGGCCGGGTCAGTCGCGCAGCCTGTATGGCGATCATGACCGTTTCGTCGACACTTACTTCAAGACCTTCCGCGGCATGTATTTCACCGGCGACGGCGCCCGTCGAGACGAAGACGGTTACTACTGGATCACCGGTCGCGTCGACGACGTGCTCAATGTGTCCGGCCACCGCATGGGCACCGCCGAAATCGAGAGCGCGATGGTGGCTCACCCGAAAGTGGCCGAAGCGGCGGTCGTGGGCGTGCCTCACGATCTGAAAGGGCAGGGCATCTACGTCTACGTCACGCTCAATGGCGGTGAGGTGCCGGACGAGGCGTTGCGCATCGAGCTGCGCAACTGGGTGCGCAAGGAGATCGGCCCGATCGCCTCGCCGGATGTGATCCAGTGGGCGCCGGGCCTGCCGAAGACCCGTTCCGGGAAGATCATGCGACGCATCCTGCGCAAGATCGCGACCGGGGAGTACGACGCGCTGGGCGATATCTCGACGCTCGCTGACCCGAGTGTGGTGGCGCATCTGGTGGAAACCCACAAGACCATGACTGCTGCCTGACGGTCTTGCTTCATAAGATCAAGGGCGTCGGCCTAACGGCCTCTGTTTCGCCTTCGGCGAGTTACTTGGAAAAGCACCCCAAGTAACCAAGGGTGCCTGCTCTCGGTTGGGCCCGACTTCGTCGGGTTCCTTCACTCCGGTCTCGCTCCGTGGGCTCGCGCCGAACGGACATCCATGTCCTGACGGCGCTCTCGCCGCATCCCTGCGGCTCGGCCCACTCCGCGAGACCTCCGTTCAGCCTGCACCCAAGTCGCGTTTTGCGTCGCCTGGACTATCGCGTAGAAGATCAACAGCAAAAGCTTCCCGGCTAAAGCCGGTCCTACAGGCGGAGCCAGTCCTACTGAACTGAATGCGCTGCTGTGAGTGGGACCGGCTTTAGCCGGGAAGAGGCCAGTCCAGGCGCCAACAATTATGCTGATCGCATCGCCGTCCTTGTGGGAGTGAGCTTGCTCGCGAATGCTGCATTTCAAACACCAATTTTCGGCGGAGGTGCCAATGCCTTCGCGAGCAAGCTCGCTCCCACAAGTCCCCCAGTATCCTTAGCCCGCAATCCGGCCCTGATCCGCCCTCGAGCTGCCTTTGATCTGCTTTTGATCTGCTTTTGATCTTCATACGCAAGAGGCTCAAACACCGCCAATCGCGACTTGGGTGCAGGCCGAACGCAGACGACGCGGAGTGGGCCGAGCGGCATGGATGCCGCGAGAGCGCCGCTAGGACATGGATGTCCGTTCGGCGCGGGCCCACGGAGCGTCGTCGGAGTGAGGGAACCCGACGAAGGAGGGCCAAACCAGGAGCAAGCACCTTTGGTTACTTGGGGTGCTTTTCCAAGTAACTCGCCGAAGGCGAAACAGTCCGCCCCCAGGCGGACGCTCTTGATCCTAATAACCCGGACGGTCCCCCGAAGAATCGGGAATTATCGATCTGTTACCGCACATCCGCTCGCGTAACCTTGCGCCCCGCTGTGGGGCGTTTCCACCCGAAAACCAAGCATTTCATCGCCCCGAATCAACCCGCTCCCACGCTGGACTTGCCGGATCATAAGGCTTTGCCAATAATGGGCGCGTTATTTGCTTCGTTGATAGGTTTGCCAGCTCTGGCACTTGCATAAAGCTTTTTGGATGTCAATTAGCCTGAATACGATTTCATGTGCTTCTGTAACTAGTTGTCGCATTGAAGAAATATCGACTTTCAGCCTGCCGCTAAAATGCCGACCACTCGCCGAAGGCTTGTCGGGCCCAGAGACCCGCCGGCACCTCGCGTCGCAATTTCTGATTCCTCCTGTTCATTGAGCGTCTCGCTCACTGCCATTTGTCGCGTTATACCGATGGAGTTCCAAGAAATGAAAAAGCTCATGCTGCTGGGTGCGCTGGCACTGTCCGTATTGGCACAGCCCGTGTTCGCCGATGAAAAGCCCATGAAGATCGGCATCGAAGCGGCATACCCTCCGTTTGCCTCGAAGGCGCCGGACGGCAGCATCGTCGGCTTCGACTACGACATCGGCAACGCCCTTTGCGAAGAGATGAAGGTCAAGTGCGTGTGGGTCGAACAGGAATTCGACGGCCTGATCCCGGCGCTGAAAGTGCGCAAGATCGACGCCATCCTGTCCTCGATGTCCATCACCGAAGACCGCAAGAAGTCGGTCGACTTCACCAACAAGTACTACAACACCCCGGCCCGGCTGGTCATGAAGCAGGGCACCGTCGTCAGCGACGCCCTGACCGAGCTCAAGGGCAAGAACATCGGCGTGCAGCGTGGCTCGATCCACGAGCGTTTCGCCAAGGAAGTCCTGGCCCCGCTGGGTGCTGAAATCAAGCCGTACAGCTCGCAGAACGAAGTCTATCTGGACATCGGCGCCGGTCGTCTCGATGGCACCGTGGCGGATGCCACCCTGCTGCAGGACGGCTTCCTGAACACCGAATCGGGCAAAGGCTACGCGTTCGTCGGCCCGGCCTTCACCGACGTCAACTACTTCGGCGACGGCGTCGGCATTGCCGTGCGCAAAGGCGACAAGGCTGACCTGGACAAGCTCAACGCCGCCATCGCGGCCATCCGTGCCAATGGCAAATACAAAGCCATCCAGGACAAGTACTTCGACTTCGACATCTACGGCAAGTAAGTTGGTTTAAAGCCGTCAATGGCGCAAACAGCCGGTCACCGCACCGACTGATTGCGCCATTTTTCTATCCCGCGCTTGAGGGCCAAACAACATGTTGAAAGGTTACGGAGCCGTCATCCTCGACGGTGCATGGCTGACCTTGCAGCTCGCTCTGTGCTCCATGGCGCTGGCGATCGTGCTCGGCCTGATCGGCGTGGCATTGCGGCTGTCGCCGGTGCGCTGGCTGGCCTGGCTGGGCGATCTGTACTCCACCGTGATCCGCGGCATTCCCGATCTGGTGCTGATTCTGCTGATTTTCTACGGCGGTCAGGACCTGCTCAACCGCGTTGCACAGTTGCTCGGTCACGACGACTACATTGACCTGAACCCGCTGGTGGCCGGCATCGGCACGCTGGGTTTCATCTTTGGCGCGTACCTGTCGGAGACCTTCCGCGGCGCGTTCATGGCCATCCCGAAAGGCCAGGCCGAAGCGGGCATGGCCTACGGCATGAGCAGTGGCCGGGTGTTCTTCCGCATTCTGGTTCCACAGATGATCCGTCTGGCGATCCCCGGTTTCACCAATAACTGGCTGGTACTGACCAAGGCCACCGCGCTGATTTCCGTGGTCGGTCTGCAGGACATGATGTTCAAGGCCAAGCAGGCGGCCGATGCCACCCGCGAGCCCTTCACTTTCTTCCTCGCAGTCGCGGCCATGTACCTGGTGATCACCAGTGTCTCGCTGCTGGTACTGCGCTACGTCGAAAAACGTTACTCGGCCGGCGTTAGGGTGGCAGACCTATGATTTTCGATTACAACGTCGTCTGGGAAAGCCTGCCGCTGTATTTCGGCGGCCTGCTGATCACCCTCAAACTGCTCGCGCTCTCGCTGTTTTTCGGCCTGCTCGCTGCACTGCCACTGGGCCTGATGCGCGTGTCGAAAATCGCCTGGGTCAATCTGCTGGCCTGGAGTTATACCTACGTCATTCGCGGCACGCCAATGCTGGTTCAGCTGTTCCTGATCTACTACGGGCTGGCGCAATTCGAAGCGGTGCGCGAAAGCATTCTGTGGCCGTGGCTGTCGAGCGCTACCTTTTGCGCGTGCCTGGCCTTCGCCATCAACACCAGCGCCTACACCGCTGAAATCATCGCCGGCAGCCTGAAGTCCACGCCGCCGGGCGAGATCGAGGCGGCGCGAGCGATGGGTATGTCAAAAGCCAAAATGTACCGCCGCATTCTGCTGCCGTCGGCCCTGCGCCGGGCGCTGCCGCAGTACAGCAACGAAGTGATCATGATGCTGCAGACCACCAGTCTGGCGTCCATCGTCACGCTGATGGACATCACCGGTGCGGCGCGTGCTGTGAACGCCCAGTTCTACCTGCCGTTCGAGGCCTACATCACCGCAGGCGTTTTCTACCTGTGCCTGACGTTCATTCTGGTGAAACTGTTCAAGCTGGCCGAGCGCCGCTGGCTCAGTTACCTCGCCCCGAGGAAGCACTGATATGCAGCGCATCGATCACGATTTACCGTGGGGCAACCTCGGCACCCAGCGCACCCTGAGTGTGTTCCGTTTCGGTCAGGGCGAGCGCAAGGCCTACATTCAGGCCAGCCTGCACGCCGATGAGCTGCCGGGCATGCGCACCGCCTGGGAATTGAAGAAACGCCTGACCCAGCTGGAAGAACAGGGCCTGCTCAAGGGCGTCATCGAGCTGGTGCCGGTCGCCAATCCGATCGGTCTGGGCCAGTTGCTGCAGGGCAACCATCAGGGCCGTTTCGAGTACGGCAGTGGCAAGAATTTCAATCGCGATTTCACCGAATTGAGCGAGCCTGTGGCCCGTGCGCTGGCAGGGAAGCTCGGTGACGACCCCCACGCCAACGTCAAACTGATTCGTCAGGCCATGGCCGACGTGCTTGAGCAGTTACCGCCGGCGGGCAGCGAACTGGCGGGCATGCAGCGCGTCTTGCTGGGTCACGCCTGCAACGCCGACGTGGTGCTGGACCTGCATTGCGACACCGACGCTTCGCTGCACATGTACGCCTTGCCCCAGCACTGGCCGCAATGGCGGTCGTTGTCGGCGCATCTCGGCGTCACGGTTGCGCTGCTGGCTGAAGATTCCGGCGGCAGTTCGTTCGACGAAGCCTGTTCGTTACCGTGGCTGCGTTTGTCCAAGCAGTTCCCGGACGCGCAGATCCCGCTGGCCTGCCTGGCGACCACTCTGGAACTGGGCGGCCAGACCAACACCGGCAAGGCTGAAGCCGAGGCCTACGCCGAAGGCATTCTGGCGTTCCTGGCCGAGCAAGGCCTGATCAGTGGCGATTGGCCGCAACCCGGCCATGAAGCGTGCGAAGGCATGCCGTTCGAAGGCACCGAAATGATTTATGCGCCCCATCCCGGCGTGCTGACTTTCTTGCGTCCGGCGGGGGCTTGGGTCGAGCCCGGCGAACCGCTGTTCGAAGTCATCGACCCGTTGACTGATCGCGCCACCACCGTGTGTGCCGGTACGGCCGGCGTGCTGTTCGCCATCGAAAAATTGCGTTACGCCCAGCCGGGTTTCTGGATGGCCAAAGTGGCCGGCCGCACCCCGTTGCGCAGCGGCCGCCTGCTCAGTGACTGATTACTTGTGAGAACCGACATCATGAACAAACTGGAAGTCCAGGACCTGCACAAGTGCTATGGCAGTCACGAAGTGCTGAAAGGCGTCTCGCTGACCGCCAAGGCCGGTGATGTCATCAGCATCATCGGCTCCAGCGGCTCGGGTAAAAGCACCTTTCTGCGCTGCATCAACTTGCTGGAGCAGCCGAAATCAGGGCGCATCCTGCTCAACAATGAAGAGCTGAAACTTGTCTCCAACAAGAACGGTGGTCTGAAAGCGGCTGACCCCAAACAGCTGCAACGCATGCGTTCGCGCCTGTCGATGGTGTTTCAGCACTTCAACCTGTGGTCGCACATGACCGCACTGGAAAACATCATCGAAGCGCCGGTGCATGTCCTGGGTGTGCCGAAGAAAGAGGCCCTGGAAAAGGCCGAACATTATCTGAACAAGGTTGGCGTTTATCACCGTAAGGACGCTTACCCGGGGCACATGTCCGGCGGCGAACAGCAGCGCGTGGCGATTGCCCGGGCGCTGGCAGTGGAGCCGGAAGTCATGCTGTTTGACGAACCGACTTCCGCGCTGGACCCAGAGCTGGTCGGCGACGTGCTGAAAGTCATGCAGGCGCTCGCCCAGGAAGGCCGGACCATGGTGGTGGTGACCCACGAAATGGGCTTCGCCCGTGAAGTGTCGAACCAGTTGATCTTCCTGCACAAGGGTCTGGTCGAAGAAAGCGGCAATCCCCGTGAAGTGCTGGTCAATCCGAAATCCGAGCGTTTGCAGCAGTTCCTGTCCGGCAGTTTGAAGTAGCGAGCCCGCCCTGTGAGAGCGGTGCGTTTTGCTTCAGAACGGTTCATGCTGCGCGTCATTCAGACCGCAGCCATTGACTGAAGGTTACAGAATCCCATCGCATGCCAGGCGTGCGACCCCTTTTAGCGACACGTTTCGGATTGCACGCCATGACTGCCCATCGAATCGGATTTCTCATCTGGCCCGGCACCAAAGCCTTGACCCTGGCGCTGGCGGAGGAAGCCCTGCGTGTTGCTCAGCGCGTTCACCCCGAAGTGGTTTACGAACTGTCGTTTCTGCAGGCCGAGCCGCCAACTGATGGCACCGGCTGGCAATTGCCGGGCGAGCCGTGGGTCGGTCGTCTGGAGGGGTTTCAGAAGCTGTTTCTGCTGGCTGACGAGCCGCCGGCGCCGATGTCTTCGGCCCTTGGTGGCGCGCTCAAGCAGCTGGTCCGCGCCGGTTGCGTGATCGGCGGGTTGTCGGCGGGTGTGTATCCGCTGGCGCAGCTGGGTTTGCTCGACGGTTACCGTGCCGCGGTGCACTGGCGCTGGCAGGACGACTTCGCCGAGCGCTTCCCCAAGGTCATCGCCACCAGTCATTTGTTCGACTGGGATCGCGATCGCCTGACGGCCTGCGGCGGGATGTCCGTATTGGATCTGTTGCTCGCGGTGCTGGCCCGTGATCATGGCGCCGAGCTGGCCGGCGCGGTGTCGGAAGAATTGGTGGTGGAGCGCATCCGTGAGGGCGGCGAGCGTCAGCGGATTCCGTTGCAGAACCGTCTGGGTTCCAGCCACCCGAAGCTGACCCAGGCGGTGCTGTTGATGGAAGCCAACATCGAAGAGCCGCTGACCACCGACGAAATCGCCCAGCATGTGTGCGTCTCGCGACGTCAACTGGAACGCATCTTCAAGCAATACCTCAATCGCGTGCCGAGCCAGTATTACCTCGAACTGCGCCTGAACAAGGCGCGCCAGATGCTGATGCAGACCAGCAAGTCGATCATTCAGATCGGCCTGTCCTGCGGGTTCTCGTCAGGGCCGCATTTCTCCAGCGCCTACCGCAACTTCTTCGGCGCCACACCCCGTGAAGACCGCAACCAGCGTCGCAGCAGCAGCCCGTTCGAATTGTCGTCGGTGCCCGCCGAGCGTGGTTGAGCATTAGCCCTGGGCTGTTTCCATCCTGCACTGCAATACGCGCACGCCACCGGTTAAACTGCGCCTTTGTGACGCAATTTGTCGCATTGCCGCAAACCCCGTAAAAAGCCGGTTTGGCGCTGTAAGAAGTTGTCGCTTGGCGGCAAGGTCCGGCCCGAATCAGTCCTTACAATCCTTCCATCGCTCGCCTGTCCCAGGCAGGCGTTCCTCTTCAGGAGACTCCGATGTCCGTTGAGCAAGTACCGGTGCAACGTGCCGATTTCGACCAAGTGATGGTCCCCAACTATGCCCCGGCAGCGTTTATCCCCGTGCGCGGTCAGGGTTCTCGCGTCTGGGATCAGTCGGGTCGCGAACTGGTTGATTTCTCCGGCGGCATCGCGGTCAACGTGCTGGGCCATGCGCATCCCGCGCTGGTGGGCGCGCTGACCGATCAGGCCAACAAGCTGTGGCACGTCTCCAATGTCTTCACCAACGAACCGGCGCTGCGTTTTGCCAAGAAGCTGGTTGACGCCACCTTTGCCGGCCGCGTGTTCTTCTGTAACTCCGGCGCGGAAGCCAACGAGGCCGCTTTCAAACTGGCCCGCCGCGTTTCCCACGATCTGTATGGCCCGGACAAGTACGAAATCGTCGCTGCCCTGAACAGCTTCCACGGTCGCACCCTGTTCACGGTGAGCGTCGGCGGTCAGCCGAAATACTCCGACGGCTTCGGGCCGAAAATCACTGGCATCACCCACGTCCCGTTCAATGACCTTGACGCGCTCAAAGCCGCTGTCTCGGACAAGACCTGCGCGGTGGTGCTGGAGCCGATCCAGGGCGAGGGCGGCGTACTGCCTGCCGAACTCGAATACCTGCAAGGCGCGCGCAAATTGTGCGACGACCACAAAGCGCTGCTGGTCTTCGACGAAGTTCAGAGCGGCATGGGGCGCAGCGGTCATCTGTTCGCTTACATGCATTACGGCGTGACGCCGGACATCCTCTCCAGCGCGAAAAGCATCGGCGGCGGCTTCCCGATGGCGGCCATGCTCACCACTGAAAAACTCGCCAAGCACCTGGCCGTTGGCGTTCACGGCACCACCTACGGCGGCAACCCGCTGGCGTGCGCAGTCGGCGAAGCGGTCATCGATGTGGTCAATACCCCGGAAGTGCTGGCGGGCGTGAAGGCCAAGCATGAATTGTTCAAGGCGCGTCTGGAGAAGATCGGTCAGCAATACGGCGTGTTCAGCCAGGTGCGCGGCATGGGTCTGCTGATCGGTTGCGTGTTGACCGACGCCTGGAAGGGCAAAGCCAAAGACTTCTTCAACGCTGCCGAACAGGAAGGCGTGATGGTGCTCCAGGCCGGTCCCGACGTGGTGCGTTTCGCCCCGAGTCTGGTGGTGGAAGACGCCGATATCGAAGAAGGCCTGAACCGCTTCGAACGGGCGGTTGCCAAGCTGACGGCGGCATAAGCCACCTGTGGGAGCGCCACCCCGGGCGCTCCTGCAAGCCCACACCTACAAGGTCGGGCACGCTTCACTTTTTGTTTTTTCCTGTGCCGGAACACCGGCCCGATTTTTTTCTCAAGGAGTGACACCATGCTGGTGATGCGCCCCGCGCAAATGGCGGATCTGAGCGAGGTTCAACGACTCGCGGCAGACAGCCCGATTGGTGTCACGTCCCTGCCGGATGACGCTGGACGTCTGAGTGACAAGATTGCTGCGTCCGAAGCCTCGTTCGCGGCGGAAGTCAGTTTCAACGGCGAAGAGACCTACTTCTTTGTCCTCGAAGACACCGAATCCGGTCGTCTGGTGGGTTGTTCAGGGATCGTCGCCTCGGCGGGGTATTCCGAGCCGTTCTACAGCTTTCGCAACGAAACCTTCGTCCACGCCTCTCGTGAACTGAAGATCCACAACAAGATTCACGTGCTCTCGCAATGCCACGACCTTACCGGCAACAGCCTGCTGACCAGTTTCTACGTGCTGCCCGAACTGGTCGGCACGCTGTGGTCGGAGCTCAACTCCCGCGGCCGTCTGCTGTTCGTCGCCGGCCACCCGGAGCGCTTTGCCGACTCAGTAGTCACCGAGATCGTCGGTTACAGCGACGACCACGGCGACTCGCCGTTCTGGGACGCCATCGGGCGCAACTTCTTCGACATCAACTACGCCGAAGCCGAGCGCCTGTGCGGGCTGAAAAGCCGGACCTTCCTCGCCGAGCTGATGCCCCATTACCCGATCTACGTGCCGCTGCTGCCCGATGAAGCGCAGGAAGCCATGGGCCAGGTTCATCCGCGCGCGCAGATCACCTTCGACATCCTGATGCGCGAAGGCTTCGAAACCGATCATTACATCGACATCTTCGACGGCGGGCCGACCCTGCACGCGCGGGTGTCCGGCATTCGCTCCATCGCCCAGAGCCGCGTCGTGCCGGTCAAGGTGGACACGGTCAGCACCGGTGATGCGGTCAAAGGCGGGCGGCCTTATCTGGTTTCCAATGGCCAGCTGCAGGATTACCGCGCGGTCATGCTGGAGCTGGACTGGGTGCCCGGCAAGCCGGTCGCTTTGAGTCTGACGGCGGCCGAAGCGCTGGGTGTCGGCGAAGGCGCCAGTGTGCGCATCGTCGCGGTCTGACAACCGGGTCAAGTTGGGTTGAGATGAGTTGACGGCGACCGGCGATGCAATGGCAGGCCGACGCCGTAATGCAGGTTAGCGAGTTCGCCGGGGGTTGCAGAACCTCCGGCATGAGGAGAAAGCATGATCGTTCGTCCCGTACGCAGCAGTGACCTTCCGGCGCTGATCGAGCTGGCGCGCAGCACCGGTGCAGGCCTGACCACCTTGCCGGCCAATGAAGAGCGTCTGGCGCACCGGGTCGGCTGGGCCGAGAAAACCTTCCGTGGCGAGGCCGGGCGGGGCGATGCTGATTACCTGTTCGTGCTCGAAGACGACGATGAAAAAGTCGTGGGCATTTCTGCGGTGGCCGGCGCCGTGGGTTTGCGTGAGCCCTGGTACAACTATCGGGTAGGCCTGACGGTCAGTGCTTCCCAAGAGCTGAACATCTACCGCGAGATCCCGACGCTGTTTCTGGCCAACGACCTCACCGGCAACTCCGAGCTGTGCTCGCTATTCCTCCACGCCGACTGCCGCAATGGCCTTAATGGCCGTTTGTTGTCCAAAGCGCGGATGCTGTTCATCGCCGAGTTTCCAGAGCTGTTCGGCACCAAGACCATCGCTGAAATGCGCGGCATCTCCGACGAGCAGGGCCATTCGCCGTTCTGGGAAAGCCTGGGCCGGCACTTCTTCAAAATGGAATTCAGCCAGGCCGACTACCTCACTGGGGTTGGCAACCGTGCCTTTATCGCCGAATTGATGCCGAAGTTTCCGCTGTATAGCTGCTTCCTCTCAGAAGCCGCGCGCGACGTCATCGGCCGCGTGCACGTCAGCACCGAACCGGCGCTGGCCATGCTCAAGGCTGAAGGCTTCAGCTATCAGGGATACGTCGACATCTTCGACGCCGGCCCGGCCATCGAATGCGAAACCAGCAAGATCCGCGCGGTCCGCGACAGCCAGGCGCTGGTGCTGGCCGTCGGCACGCCGGGTGACGACGCGACGCCCTTCCTTATCCACAACCGCAAGCGCGAAGACTGCCGCGTGACCGCTGCCCCTGCGCGTTTCGCCGCCGGCACCCTGGTGGTCGATCCACAGACCGCCAAGCGCTTGCGCCTCAGCGCCGGTGATCAGGTTCGCGCCGTGCCCCTGTCGCCTGCCCGGGAGAGTATTTGATGAACACGTTGTATATCGGCGGTGCCTGGCAGGACGGCCAGGGCGACGCATTCGATTCCCTGAACCCTGTGACCCAGCAAGTGATCTGGTCGGGCAAAAGCGCAACGGCTGAACAGGTTGATGCGGCGGTCAAATCGGCCCGTCAGGCGTTTCCGGCCTGGGCGACGCGCAGCCTGGACGAGCGCATTGCCGTGCTTGAAGCCTTCGCCGCTGCGCTGAAGAACCGCGCCGATGAAATCGCCCGTTGCATCGGTGAGGAAACTGGCAAGCCACTGTGGGAATCGGCGACTGAGGTCACCAGCATGGCCAACAAAGTGGCGATCTCCATTCAAAGCTACCGCGAGCGGACCGGCGAGAAGAGCGGCCCGCTGGGCGATGCCACCGCCGTGCTGCGACACAAACCCCATGGTGTGGTGGCGGTGTTCGGTCCTTACAATTTCCCGGGTCACTTGCCTAACGGCCACATCGTCCCGGCGCTGCTGGCGGGCAACACTGTGGTATTCAAACCCAGCGAACTGACCCCCAAAGTCGCCGAACTGACCGTGCAATGCTGGATCGAGGCCGGTCTGCCGGCGGGCGTGCTCAATCTGCTGCAGGGCGCGCGGGACACCGGCATCGCCCTGGCGGCCCATACGGGCATCGACGGCTTGTTCTTCACCGGTTCCAGCCGCACCGGCAATTCCCTGCATCAACAGTTCGCCGGTCACCCGGACAAGATTCTTGCGCTGGAAATGGGCGGCAATAACCCGCTGGTGGTCGATCAGGTCGCCGACGTCGATGCCGCGGTCTACACCGTGATTCAGTCGGCCTTTATCTCTGCTGGTCAGCGCTGCACCTGTGCCCGCCGTCTGCTGGTGCCCGAAGGTGCCTGGGGCGATGCATTCCTGGCGCGGCTGGTCGAGGTGACGTCGACCATTCAGGTCGGCGCCTTCGATCAACAGCCTGCGCCGTTCATGGGCTCGGTGATTTCCCTTGCCGCTGCGCAAGCACTGATCGATGCCCAGGAAGTCATGCTGGCCAACGGCGCAGTGGCCCTGCTCGAAATGACCCAGCCTGCCGCGCAATCGGCGCTGCTGACGCCGGGCATCATCGACGTCAGTGACGTGGCGGATCGTGAGGATGAGGAACTGTTCGGCCCGTTGTTGCAGGTGATTCGCTACGCTGATTTCGACGCAGCCATCGAAGAGGCCAACGCCACGCAGTACGGCTTGGCGGCGGGGTTGTTGTCGGATTCCGAAGCGCGCTATCAGCAGTTCTGGCTGCAGAGCCGTGCAGGCATCGTCAATTGGAACAAGCAGTTGACCGGCGCGGCCAGCACCGCACCGTTCGGGGGTGTTGGCGCCTCGGGTAACCACCGCGCCAGCGCTTATTACGCGGCGGATTATTGCGCGTACCCGGTCGCGTCGCTGGAGACGGAAACCCTGGCGCTGCCTGCCAGCCTGACGCCCGGCATCACCCTGAACTGAGCGCGCTCCTTGATAGCGCAGCGCACATCGAAGAATGTGCACATAAAAACAGATCCACGGAGCCTCACCGATGAAATCCTGTGAAGTCAACTTTGACGGTCTAGTGGGCCCGACCCACAACTACGGTGGGCTGTCCTACGGCAATGTCGCGTCCCAGAACAACTGCCAGCAATCCTCCAATCCGCGCGAGGCCGCTTTGCAGGGGCTGGCCAAAATGAAAGCGCTGATGGAAATGGGTTTCACCCAGGGCGTGCTGGCCCCGCAGGAACGTCCCGACGTGGCCGGGCTGCGCACGCTGGGCTTCAGTGGCAGCGACGCACAGGTCATTGAGCGCGCCGCCAAAGAGTCGATGCCGCTGCTGGCCGCCAGTTGCTCGGCGTCGAGCATGTGGGTGGCCAACGCCGCCACGGTCAGCCCGAGCGCCGACACCGCCGACGGCCGCGTGCATTTCACCGCCGCCAACCTCAACTGCAAATACCACCGCAGCATCGAGCACCCGACCACCAGCCGCGTGCTTGGCGCGATGTTCGCCGATCAGCAGCATTTCGCCCATCACGCGGCGTTGCCTGCCGTGGCCCAGTTCGGCGACGAGGGCGCGGCCAACCACACGCGCTTCTGCCGCAGTTACGGTGAGCCCGGCGTCGAGTTCTTCGTTTACGGCCGCGCCGCGTTCGACAGCCGTTTCCCCGCGCCGCAGAAATACCCGGCACGCCAGACCCTCGAAGCGTCCCAGGCCGTTGCGCGTTTGCATGGCCTGAGCGCCGAGGGCGTGGTCTTCGCCCAGCAGAACCCGGCCGTGATCGATCAGGGCGTGTTCCACAACGACGTGATCTCGGTGGGCAACGGTGAAGTCCTGTTCTTCCACGAGGATGCGTTTCTCAATACCGACCCGATGCTCGCCGAGTTGCACGCCAAACTCGGTCAACGCGGCGGTCGCTTCCAGGCCATTTGCGTGCCGCGCAGTGAAGTGGCGGTGGAAGACGCGGTGCGTTCGTACCTGTTCAACAGCCAGTTGCTGTCCCGTGCCGACGGTTCGATGCTGTTGATCGTGCCGGAAGAGTGCCGCAGCAACGAGCGCGTGTGGCAATACCTGCAGCGCCTGCTGGCGGACGACAGCCCTATTCGCGAGGTCAAGGTGTTCGACCTCAAGCAGAGCATGCAGAACGGCGGCGGCCCGGCGTGCTTGCGTCTTCGCGTGGCCCTGAATGAAACCGAACTGGCGGCGGTCAATCCAGGCGTTATCATGACCGCGCCGCTATACGACACGCTGACGCAGTGGGTCGACAAGCACTATCGCGACCGCATGAGCGACAGTGATCTGGCCGATCCGCAACTGCTGATCGAATGCCGTACGGCGCTGGACGAATTGACGCAGCACCTGAAACTGGGCGCGGTCTATCCTTTCCAGATCAACTGATGCACCCATCCGTCACGCCTGCGCCCAAGCGGCGTCAGGCGACGATGTTTTTGCTTTTACAGAGAGAGTTTTGCCATGACCGACGCGCTGCGTTTGATCCTTGAAGACACCGACGGCACTCAGCTGGAAACGTCCTGCACCCGTCTTGCCGTTATCTGGCAGGGCAAAGAAGTCTGGATTCAACAGGACGGCCGTGGTCAGTTGCTGATCGGCGTTGACGTCGAAGAAGGCGATGCCGAATACGCCAACCTGCTGCTGCGTCCATTGGCGACCAACCTGGTCAGCCTGCAGCTGGAAATGGAGCCGGCTGACATGAGCAGCGACGACGAAGAAGGCCACGTGCACGGCCCAGACTGCACCCACGACTAAGCCTGCGCAGGAAGCTTCCCCCATGCTCGCCCTCGGCAAACTGCTTGAACTGACCCTCGCGGGTCGCGAACCCGCGGAAAAGACTCAGCTGACCGTCGACGGCGTTCGCATGCGCTGGCTCGCTGAAGGGGCGCTGGAGGTCCGGCCTCCCGAAGCACGCGACAATGGCACCGACCTGCTGCTGTCCGCCGGCATCCACGGCAATGAAACCGCGCCGATCGAACTGCTCGACACGCTGATTCACGCCATCGCCCGGGGCGAACTCAAGCCTCGCGCGCGTATTCTGTTCCTGTTTGGCAACCCCGAAGCGATGCGTCGCGGCGAGCGATACGTCGAGCAGGACGTCAACCGGCTGTTCAATGGCCGTCATGAGCACAGCGGCGGCAGCGAAGCCTTGCGCGCCTGCGAACTCGAGCGTCTGGCCGCCAGCTTCTTCAATATTCCGGGCCGCTACCGTCTGCATTACGACCTGCACACGGCGATTCGCGGCTCCAGAATCGAGCAGTTCGCGCTGTACCCGTGGAAAGAAGGTCGCGCCCACTCCCGCCGTGAACTCGCCCGTTTGCGCACGGCGGGCATGGAAGCGGTGCTGCTGCAGAACAAGGCGTCGATCGTGTTCAGCGCCTACACCTACGACAAGCTCGACGCCGAAGCCTTCACCCTGGAACTGGGCAAGGCGCGCCCGTTCGGGCAGAACCAGCAGGTCAATCTGGACAAGCTGAAGTCCTGCCTCGAACGCCTGATCGCTGGCACCAACGCTGATCAGCCTGCCGATCTGGATGGCTTGCAGCTGTTCAGCGTGGCCCGGGAAATCATCAAGCACAGCGACGCCTTCCGCCTGCACCTGCCGGCGGACATCGAGAACTTCACGGAGCTGGAAAAAGGCTACGTGCTGGCCGAAGACCTGGCCGATTCACGCTGGGTGATAGAAGAAGAGGGCGCCCGGATCATCTTCCCCAACCCGAACGTCAAAAACGGACTGCGGGCGGGGATTCTGATCGTGCCGGCGACGGACGAGACGCTGGCCTGATGGCGGTCATGCTGGCCTCTTCCCGGCTGAAGCCGGTCCCACTAAGGGCAGCGCCAGCATTCAATGAAATGCGTGGCGGTCATGCTGGCCTCTTCCCGGCTAAAGCCAGTCCTACAATGGGAGCGCGGTAGGTCTGTAGGACCGGCTTCAGACGGGAAGCCGTTGATCTTGATTTTCGGATGGAAATCAACCCGCCGCTTTCTGCACCTCACCCGCCCGACGCACTGCACGCAGTTTTGTCAGCGTGTCGGCGCACGTTTTGGCGGCTTCCTGGCCTTTGTGTACGAAGTGATCGAAGAAATACTTCTGGTGCTCTACACCCGCGTGGAAGTGGTGCGGGGTCAGCACGACCGAGAAAACCGGCACTTCGGTTTCCAGCTGAACCTGCATCAGCGCGCTGATCACCGATTGCGCCACGAACTCGTGGCGATAGATACCACCGTCGACCACCAGACCGGCCGCCACGACGCCGCCGTAGCGACCCGACTTGGCGAGCAATTTGGCGTGAAGCGGGATTTCGAACGCGCCGCCGACTTCAAAGAAATCGATGTCGGTCTCGGCGTAACCGTGTTGCGCCATCTCGGCGACA
Organism: Pseudomonas sp. GL_135; assembly: GCF_057834665.1. Lineage (NCBI taxonomy): Bacteria > Pseudomonadati > Pseudomonadota > Gammaproteobacteria > Pseudomonadales > Pseudomonadaceae > Pseudomonas > Pseudomonas sp. GL_135. The sequence continues at coordinate 4,075,500 of NZ_CM174408.1, read as the reverse complement.
AAACCTTTACGCGCTTGATCGACGATTTCCTTGTGCCAGCAGGCTTGAATGAAAGCGATGCGCTCGTGAGCGTGAATGGCGGTAGGTTGCATGTGTTCTGACTCCTGTTTAATGAAAAAAACAGGGCGTTTTGGATCGAATGGGATGCCAGGGTACGTGCGAAACCGTCCCCGACGCCAAGCGCCTGGAGCTGTCTCGAAACGATCCTGTTGTGCCAGTCCCGTTCTCTCTTCATCCGGACTATGACCGTCGGCCCCGGGATCACACCGGGTCTGCTGACCTTGCATCGAGCTTCGGCTCGCTGCAAGCGCTCGCGGGCTAGACGCATTGCGCGTCATTACCGCCGGTGGGGAATCGCACCCCGCCCTGAGAACGTTGCCAACGGCGTTTCGCGTCGGCGTGCAGTTTGTAACATACATTTCCCGGATTCGCTTGGAGCCTTTTTGATGGTTTTCATCAGCTTTTCTTATAAGGCGTCTTGGCATTCCTGCCCCAAGCCTTGATTATCGATGCCCCGGGCCTCAGAACTGAGGCTCGACCCTAATCAGTGGGAGCTTCATCGTGGCGGTTATCGATCTGCGCAGTGACACCGTGACCCAACCCTCCGCCGGCATGCGCGACGCTATGGCCAGCGCGCCCCTTGGTGATGACGTGTACGGCGAAGACCCGACGGTCAATAGGCTGGAATCATGGCTGGCCGAGCGTCTTGGGTTTGCCGCCGCGCTGTTCGTGCCGACCGGCACCATGAGCAACCTGCTCGGCCTCATGGCCCACTGTGAACGGGGCGACGAATACATCGTCGGCCAGCAGGCACACACCTACAAATATGAAGGCGGCGGCGCGGCGGTGCTCGGCTCGATCCAGCCTCAGCCCCTCGACAACCAGGCGGACGGATCGCTGGACCTGGATCAAGTGGCCAGCGCCATCAAGGCCGACGATTTTCATTTCGCCCGCACGCGGTTGCTGGCCCTGGAAAACACCATGCAGGGCAAGGTTCTGCCGATGGAATACCTCGCGGCGGCCCGGGCATTTACCCGCGAAAAAGGCCTCAGCCTGCACCTGGACGGCGCTCGCCTGTACAACGCCTCTGTCAAGCTGGGGGTGGACGCGCATGAGATCACCCGCCATTTCGATTCGGTGTCGGTGTGCCTGTCCAAAGGGCTCGGCGCGCCGGTCGGCTCGGTGCTGTGCGGCTCAAGTGAGTTCATCGCCAAGGCCCGGCGTCTGCGCAAGATGGTCGGCGGCGGTATGCGTCAGGCTGGCATCCTGGCAGCCGCGGGGTTGTACGCGCTGGAGCATCAGGTCGAGCGTCTGGCTGACGATCACGCCAATGCCAGCGCTCTGGGCAAAGCGCTTGCAGACCTCGGCTTTGACGTCGAGCCGGTGCAGACCAACATGGTTTACGTACGGATCGGCGATCGCGCTCAGGCACTTAACGCACTGTGTGCCGAGCGCGGTATCGTGCTGAGCGCTGCGCCGCGATTGCGCATGGTCACCCATCTCGATGTGACGGCTGCGCATCTGGACAAGGTGGTGGCGGCCTTTGCCGAATTTGGCGTTCGCTGATCGGGTGATCAGCCCGATTGCCGGTTTCTATCGAATAACACGCTGTACCGAGCGTACAACGCCTATATAATGCGGCCCTTTGCCGTCGCTGCGTCGAATGACGCTATGCATGTGCCAGGCCGCAGTTTCCGTGGAAGAACCTATGAAAAGCGCAGAAATCCGTGAAGCCTTCCTTCGCTTCTTCGAAGAGCAAGGCCACACCCGAGTCGCCTCCAGCTCCCTGATCCCGGGCAACGACCCGACCCTGCTGTTCACCAACGCAGGCATGAACCAGTTCAAGGATTGCTTCCTCGGCCAGGAAAAACGGGCCTACACCCGCGCCGTGAGCAGCCAGAAGTGCGTACGCGCCGGTGGCAAGCACAACGACCTGGAAAACGTCGGCTACACCGCGCGTCACCACACCTTCTTCGAAATGCTGGGCAACTTCAGCTTCGGTGATTATTTCAAGCGCGACGCGATCACCTACGCCTGGACCTTCCTCACCGGCGTGCTGAACCTGCCCAAGGAAAAACTCTGGGTCACGGTTTACGCCTCGGACGACGAAGCCTACGACATCTGGACCAAGGAAATCGGCGTGCCGGCCGAGCGCATGGTACGCATCGGTGACAACAAAGGCGCGCCTTACGCCTCTGACAACTTCTGGACCATGGGCGACACCGGCCCGTGCGGCCCATGCACCGAGATCTTCTACGACCACGGCGCCGACATCTGGGGTGGCCCGCCGGGTTCGCCGGAAGAAGACGGCGACCGTTACATCGAGATCTGGAACAACGTGTTCATGCAGTTCAACCGTACGGCCGACGGCGTGCTGCACCCGCTGCCAGCGCCATCGGTCGACACCGGTATGGGCCTTGAGCGCGTCAGCGCCGTCCTGCAACACGTCAATTCCAACTATGAAATCGACCTGTTCCAGAGCCTGCTGGCCGCTGCTGCAAAAGCCATCGGTTGCAGCAACGACAATCAGGCGTCCCTGAAAGTCGTCGCCGACCACATCCGCTCCTGCGGCTTCCTGATTGCCGACGGCGTACTGCCGTCCAACGAAGGCCGCGGCTACGTGCTGCGCCGCATCATTCGTCGTGCCTGCCGTCACGGCAACAAGCTGGGCGCCAAGGGCAGCTTCTTCTACCAGATCGTCGCTGCACTGGTCGCCGAAATGGGCGAAGCCTTCCCCGAGCTGAAGAACCAGCAGGCGCACATCGAGCGCGTGCTGAAGGCTGAAGAAGAGCAGTTCGCCAAGACCCTGGAGCAGGGCTTGAAGATCCTCGAGCAGGATCTCGCCGAACTCAAGGGCGCCATCGTCCCCGGCGACGTGGTCTTCAAGCTGTACGACACCTACGGTTTCCCGATGGACCTGACCGGCGACATCGCCCGCGAACGCAACCTGACCCTCGACGAGGCCGGTTTCGAGCGTGAGATGGACGCCCAGCGTGAACGCGCGCGTTCCGCCAGTTCCTTCGGCATGGACTACAACAGCCTGGTCAAGGTTGACGTGGCCACGCAGTTCACCGGTTACAAAGCCACCGCAGGCGAGGCCAAGGTCGTCGCCCTGTACAAAGACGGCCTCGCGGTCGAGCAATTGAGTGAAGGCGAGGACGGCGTGGTCATCCTCGACCAGACCCCGTTCTACGCAGAGTCCGGCGGCCAGATTGGCGACAGCGGTTACCTGACCGTGGGCGATGCGCGCTTCGACGTGAGCGACACCACCAAGACCGGCGGCGCGTTCCTGCACCACGGCGTTCAAGTGTCGGGCAGCCTGAAAGTCGGCACCACCGTCAGCACCGAAGTTGCCGCCGAAGTGCGCCAGGCCACTTCGCTGAACCACTCCGCCACGCACCTGCTGCACGCTGCATTGCGCCAAGTGCTGGGCGATCACGTCCAGCAGAAAGGCTCGTTGGTCGACAGTCAGCGCCTGCGTTTCGACTTCAGCCACTTCGAAGCCATCAAGCCCGAGCAGATCAAGGCGCTTGAAGACATCGTCAACGCCGAAGTGCGCAAGAACACCGCCGTCGAAACTGAAGAAACCGACATCGAGACCGCCAAGCAGAAGGGCGCCATGGCGCTGTTCGGCGAGAAGTACGGCGACAACGTCCGCGTGCTGAGCATGGGCGGCGGTTTCTCGGTCGAGCTGTGCGGCGGCATTCACGCCAACCGCACCGGCGACATCGCGCTGTTCAAGATCATCAGCGAAAGCGGTGTGGCCGCCGGCGTGCGCCGTATCGAAGCGGTGACCGGCGCCGTGGCACTGGAATACTTGAACGCGGCTGAAGAACAACTGAAGGAAGCCGCGAACCTGGTCAAAGGCAATCGTGACAACGTTCTGGACAAGCTGTCGGCGGTGCTGGAGCGCAATCGTCTGCTGGAAAAGCAACTGGAACAACTGCAGGCCAAGGCGGCCAGTGCTGCGGGCGACGATCTGTCGGGCTCGGCAGTGGACGTCAAAGGCGTCAAGGTTCTCGCTGCCCGCCTCGACGGTCAGGATGGCAAGGCGCTGCTGGCCCTGGTTGATCAATTGAAGAACAAGCTCGGCCGCGCAGTGATCCTGCTCGGCGGGGTGCATGAAGACAAGGTCGTGCTGGTGGCAGGCGTCACCAAAGACCTGACTGGCCAACTCAAAGCCGGTGATTTGATGAAGCAGGCGGCTGCCGCAGTAGGCGGTAAAGGCGGCGGTCGTCCTGACATGGCGCAAGGCGGCGGTGTTGATGCTGCCGGACTCGAAGCAGCGCTGGCACTGGCTGTTCCGTTCGCCGAGCAAGGTATTTAAGTCGACCCACCCGGGGCCCGTCATTCGGGCTCCGGCGCTTCGCGGTTTGAATGATAACGGGCGCCCTTCATGGGCTGAGGCGGCTTTGAGATGGCTTTAATCGTACAAAAGTTTGGCGGCACCTCGGTGGGCTCGGTCGAGCGCATCGAACAGGTGGCCGACAAGGTCAAGAAATTCCGTGATGCGGGCGATGATCTGGTGGTGGTGCTTTCGGCCATGAGCGGCGAAACCAATCGCCTGATCGAACTGGCCCGGCAAATCAGCGACCAACCGGTGCCACGCGAGCTGGACGTCATCGTGTCCACCGGCGAGCAGGTCACTATCGCACTGCTGGCCATGGCGCTGATCAAGCGCGGCGTTCCGGCTGTGTCGTATACCGGCAATCAGGTTCGCATCCTCACCGACAGCGCCCATAACAAGGCACGCATTCTGCAGATCGACGATCAGAAGATCCGCGCCGACCTGAAGGCCGGTCGTGTGGTGGTGGTCGCCGGATTCCAGGGCGTCGATGAAGACGGCAATATCACGACCCTGGGTCGTGGCGGGTCCGACACCACCGGGGTGGCCCTGGCTGCGGCATTGAAAGCCGATGAATGCCAGATCTACACCGACGTCGATGGCGTCTATACGACGGACCCGCGCGTAGTTTCGCAGGCCCAGCGTCTGGACAAGATCACCTTCGAAGAAATGCTGGAGATGGCGAGCCTGGGCTCCAAGGTCCTGCAGATCCGCGCGGTCGAGTTCGCCGGCAAGTACAACGTCCCGCTGCGCGTACTGCACAGCTTCAAGGAGGGTCCAGGCACCCTCATTACCATTGATGAAGAGGAATCCATGGAACAGCCGATCATTTCGGGCATCGCCTTCAACCGCGACGAAGCCAAGCTGACCATCCGTGGCGTGCCAGACACCCCGGGCGTTGCGTTCAAGATTCTCGGTCCTATTAGCGGCGCGAACATCGAAGTCGACATGATCGTGCAGAACGTTTCGCACGATAACACCACCGATTTCACCTTCACTGTGCACCGCAATGATTACCAGGCCGCGCTGCAGGTTCTGCAGGACACGGCCAACGAAATCGGCGCCCGTGAAGTCATTGGCGACACCAAGATCGCCAAGGTTTCCATCGTTGGTGTCGGCATGCGTTCCCATGCCGGTGTTGCCAGCCGCATGTTCGAAGCGCTGGCCAAGGAGAGCATCAACATTCAGATGATCTCGACGTCCGAAATCAAGGTCTCGGTGGTGATCGAAGAGAAGTACCTGGAACTGGCCGTACGCGCACTGCATACCGCTTTCGAACTCGACGCACCGCGTCAGGGCGAGTAAGTCTTGGGCAGGAGGCCCGGTTTCGGCCGCGCCTTTTGCGGGTGGATGTGCGAGAGTCGCTATTCTTTTTCCGGCGCTGGTCGATACTGAGGCATGGACCTGCGGCCGCTTCCGGCCGGGATCATGCTGTTTGTCTGTGCAGACTGTAGTCCCTTGAATGTAAGCCGTAAGGAGATAGGTATGCTGATTCTGACTCGCCGGTGCGCGGAAAGTCTGATCATTGGTGATGGTGAAGTCACCGTGACCGTGCTCGGCGTAAAAGGCAATCAAGTACGGATTGGGGTCAACGCGCCCAAGGAAGTAGCTGTTCACCGCGAAGAGATTTACCTGCGTATAAAGAAAGAGAAGGACGAAGAACCAAGCCATTAATTTTTATTGAATTTTTGGTTTGCAAACGGGGAAAAGGGTGGTTATTATACGCCCCGTGTTGCGGAGAGCTGGCCGAGTGGCCGAAGGCGCTCCCCTGCTAAGGGAGTACACCTCAAAAGGGTGTCGGGGGTTCGAATCCCCCGTTCTCCGCCATTATTTGCGTAGTACGTTGTAATCTGGCTTGATCGGTAAGTTGTTGAATTTACTAGAAAAAGTGCTTGACCAAGAGATTTGACGGCCTATAATGCGCGGCAACAAATGCACTCGTAGCTCAGCTGGATAGAGTACTCGGCTACGAACCGAGCGGTCACAGGTTCGAATCCTGTCGAGTGCACCATTTAAGCGTTGTTTGTAGTGATACGAACATCAGTCTTAAGTTAGAAAGAGCCTGGCTTCAACAGGTCTTCGGAAGCACCACTCACTTCCAGAAGTAAAATGCGATGCCCAGAGGTGAACTGGTTTAAAAAGCGCCATCTGCACTCGTAGCTCAGCTGGATAGAGTACTCGGCTACGAACCGAGCGGTCACAGGTTCGAATCCTGTCGAGTGCACCATAAAACGAAAAGCCCGCATGCAAATGCGGGCTTTTTGCTTTCTAGCGTTTGCCTTTTACACAGCCGTGCTCATCGAATGACACCTGTCGGCTGCGTCCCTTCTTTTCCTCATACACATATCGGACTTCAGCGTTCCGGCTGATGATCTTGTCCGGTCGTCCGAGCAAATTTTCCACATCACGTTTGCTCATCCCCGTTGGCGTCTGCCGATTGATGATTGCCTTGCGGCGCTGCTCTGCGCTCAGGATATTTCCGCAACCATCATCGCGCTGACCCACGACCACCACCTCCCGGCTTTTGCGATCTTTCGTCACCTCCGCTTTTGAAGTTGGAGGAGGGGGTGTGAAAGTCATGCCTGATGCCGGGTTGATACCCTGTGGCGTTGTCGTTTGGCCGCTGGGGCAGCTCAGCGTGGTAAAGGTCACGCTGCCGCTTTGATCCTGGCAGCGATTGACGGTGGAGGCACCTGCGCCGAGTGGCGAAAGCAGTAGCAGGGTGATGAAGAGCTTTTCAGTGTTCAGCGGCATCGCGACGTCCTCCCTGGCCTGTGTCCGCAAAGGGTAGCGATGAGGATTTCTCACGGCGAGCGAGTTTTGTTCGCCGGATGTGACCGCGCGATATCAGGGACTCGGACAACGGTTAGGGATGCGATGCAACCGATTGTTTCAGGTTGAATTTTTAGCCTCCCGTCACGGCAAGCGGTGTATGATTGCGCCCGTCAGCCCCGCCGGGGCTTGTGGACTACCTCCATGGACTTACCCAGTAGCAACTCAATACTAAGTTTCACCAATCAAGAATCGACTGATTGATCTTCTGGCGGGTTCCACTGCTGGGAGTGGAGTTCGCCTATGACCCAAATCGAAGTAAAAAAGACGCAGGAAAGCCTTCAGGATCGTCTCGCCCAAGTCATCGACTTGCTGCAGCGTCAGCGCATCGTCGAAGACCTGACACACCGTCAGGAAGGCCAGCACCAGGATCGTGTCGAAAACCTCGTTCACCGGCAGAACCTCGTCGAGCTGCAGCGTAAGCTCGACGATCTGCACTCTGCCGACGTTGCCTACATCCTCGAAGCACTTCCCCTCGAAGACCGTCTGACGGTCTGGCAGCTGGTGAAGGCCGAGCGTGACGGCGACATCCTTCTCGAAGTGTCCGACTCCGTTCGGGAAACCCTGATCGCCGACATGGACGATCATGAGCTGCTGGCCGCCGCCAAGGAAATGGACGCCGACGAGCTCGCCGACCTTGCTCCAGAGCTGCCGCGCGATGTCGTCCACGAGCTGATGGAGGCGCTGGACAGTCAGCAGCGCGAGCGCGTGCGCTCTGCTCTGTCCTACGACGAGGAGCAGGTCGGCGCCCTGATGGACTTCGAGATGGTGACCATCCGTGAGGATGTCAGCCTGGAAGTCGTTCTGCGTTATCTGCGCCGTCTCAAAGAGCTGCCCGGCCACACCGACAAGCTGTTTGTGGTCGATTCCGATGGCGTGCTCAAGGGCGTGCTGCCCATCAAGCGTCTGCTGGTTAACGACCCCGAAAAGCAGGTGTCGGAGGTCATGGCCAGCGACCCGGTGAGCTTCCATCCTGACGGCGATGCATATGAAGCCGCCCAGGCGTTCGAGCGTTACGACTTGATTTCCTCCCCGGTGGTCGACAAGAACGGCAAGCTCATCGGCCGTCTGACCATCGATGAAATGGTCGACCTCATTCGCGAGGAGAGCGAGACCGAAGTGCTCAACATGGCGGGTCTGCGCGAAGAAGAAGACATCTTCGCGTCGGTCTGGCGTTCGCTGCGCAACCGCTGGTCCTGGCTGGCGGTCAACTTGATTACAGCCTTTCTCGCCTCGCGTGTGATCGGCCTGTTCGAAGGCTCCATCGAGAAGCTGGTGGCGCTGGCGGCATTGATGCCGATCGTGGCGGGGATTGGGGGTAACTCGGGCAATCAGACCATCACCATGATCGTTAGGGCCATGGCTCTTGATCAGGTCAACACCGGCAACACCTCACGCCTGATGCGCAAAGAGCTGGCCGTTGCGCTCATCAACGGTCTGGTGTGGGGCGGGGTGATAGGGATCGTTGCTTATCTTCTCTACAACAGTTGGTCCCTTGGGGTGGTGATGACCGTCGCCATGACATTGAATCTGCTATTGGCGGCGTTGATGGGTGTGCTGATCCCGATGACCCTGGCGCGGCTCGGGCGCGATCCGGCCATGGGCGCCAGTGTAATGATCACGGCCATGACGGACAGTGGCGGATTCTTTATCTTTCTCGGCCTGGCGACCGTGTTTTTGCTTTGACCTCATCGCCTCAATCGAAACCGCCTTCAGGGCGGTTTTTTAATGCGCGCAGACAAGGTATTAACCGAATTTCAGGTACAAAAAAGCCAGCGGTGCGCTGGCTTTTAAGTCTCTGACTTGCGCGACTTATTCGTCGTCGTTTGCCAGGCTAGTGTCATGTGCAATCAGGGAAACCAGCGCGTTCTGTTGGCGATGAGCCAACTGACGGAAGCGCTGCAACAGCTCACGTTCGTGAAGCGAAAGCTCCGGGCTGTCCAGACGCAGACTTGGCTCATCACCCAGCGCGCCTTCTTGAATCAGGCTCTGCTCAATACGCGCAATGATTTCCGAGTTCATGCTGCGATGGTGCTGTTTGGCGACGTCCGCAATACGCTCGCGCATGCCTTCCGGTAGACGAACTACGAACTTGTCAGCTGTGCGACTGGAATAATTGGCCTGTTTCATAGGGCTCATATATTTAACCGAATTAGTTCAAAGAGAGAGGCGGTTCTTGCATTAGGCCGCGAGATGTCATGCTCTGACTGTCTTTTAGACGAAATGTTCAACCAGCCCGCATAAAGGACCGACATCCTGCATCAATACGTCGAATCCTTGGCGTCAAATGTGTGACAAATATTGAACTAGATAAAGGCTTTTAGCCAGCACCAATTATCCGAATTGCGTGCTGGTTTGCAAAGTGAAAAGACCAATGGCCTGACAGTGCTGGGTCAGCGCCGTGATGGCTATCTGTCTCCAGCGTAGTGGGAGAGTGAGCAAAATACGAGGAGGGAGTGAATAAAAAGACGAAGGGTCGGCTGCGGCGTGACCGCTTTGCATACGCCTCGGCCGCCTTGAAGACGGCGATTCTCCTTGCAAACAGACCGGCGTGGGCCTGGCAAGGCGTCAGGGCTTGGCCTGCCGCAAGATCGGGTCGAACTTGATCCGGCGCCCTACGAAGAGTGCTGCAACGAACAGGCTGGCAAAAACGCCTGCCGCGGCTTTTGCCAAGGTGCTCATGGTTTCCATCGAAGGCACCAGTAGCTGGTCTGCGGCAAGGGCCATCAGGGCCAGGATCAGGAATGAAATTGCTGCTTTGGACATGGTTGCTCTCTATGGTTGCTCTCTGGGAGAGAGCTCATCGAACTCTTTGAAACTACCGATCAGCGATTTTTTCAGAATACCCAACGGTCCTGGCGGTTGACGGATACCGCCTCGTCACTGTCATTAGCCAGAATAGCGTCAGTGCCTTGGCTCGGCATGGCTGCGAATCTGGGAGCTTGCTGCAAGAGGTAATGAGGCTGCGCCTGTATGGCGACGTTCTCTGACCCGACCGCCGCTGACTTGCTGCCATCATCCTGGAAGTGGAAGGCGACCAATGCGACAAGCGCGGCAGCGTTAAGCAGGGACAGGGTCATGTTCATCTCGGGTACCTTCGCAGGGATGGCGTACAGAAGGGTAATTTGCGAAGAAAGGTATTGCAGCCTGCATGCCAATCTCGAACATGAATAAAACCCACATAAATCAATAGCTTAGGGCTTATTTGGCGAATTGTAGGGTTGCGTTTTGCAATATGGCCTATTGCCGTCGTTGCATTCTGCACGATGGCCCTTCGATGTGACGGACAGCCAGCGGCCTACAGCTCCCGTTGATAATGACGACATGACAAGCATGCGCCTTGCCGTTAAGATGCACGCCGTCCGTTTTAGTGTCCTCTTAGTTCAACGGATAGAACGAGCCCCTCCTAAGGGCTAGATGCAGGTTCGATTCCTGCAGGGGACATATCTGATCCATCTCCATTCCCGCCAGAACACCGTTCCTTCCCGGTAACGCGTCCCGGCCGCCGGCCATTCAAACCCATCTGTCATTCATGCCTGCGTGCTCGCTTGAGCGTGCTGATCTGCATACCAGCGATTGCGACCATTATTTTTCGCGTAGTAGAGATAGGCATCTGCCGCTTTGATCATGCCGGCGGGGGTCGTGTCTTCCTGCGCAGGAAACCTGACTGTGACGCCGGCGCTTGCGGTGACGATTCGCTCAGGATGATCGGCATGTTCCAGCGCGAGCCCACGGATAGCCTGCAGGATGTCCTCCGCAAGACGCCCTGCACCTTGGATGTCAGTGTCCGGGAGCAATATCGTGAATTCCTCTCCGCCGTAACGAACGGCGAGGTCCGCAGGGCGTTTCAGCACGCCGCTGATGGCCTGAGCGACCTGCTGGAGGCAGTCGTCACCCGCGCCGTGGCCGTAGCGATCGTTGAAGCGCTTGAAGTAATCGATGTCGAGCATGATCAGGGCAAGCGGGTAGCGCTGACGTTTCGCGCGCCCGATTTCGCTGTGGAGTGCCATGTCGAGGCGCCGGCGGTTGCCCAGCCCGGTCAGGCTGTCGGTCAGTGCCATGTCTTTGACCGCCTGGTGGGCAAGGCGTATTTCACTTTCCATGGCCATGCGGCGGCGCAGCTGGGTGAGTACGATGAAGGCAAATCCGATGAGCCCGGCAACCAGGACCAACAGCACGAGTCCGGACTTGAACAGGTCGCGACGCCACGGCCCTACGAAGGACTCTCTCGACAGCCCCGCTTCGACCACCAGCGGGTAGCTGGACAGGGCGCGGTAAGCGTACAGCCGGTACGTGCCGTCAACGATGGCTTTGACTTCCGCAACCCCTTCGTCGTCGGTCGGCAGGTAGCGTTTGAATATCTCGCTGTCGGCCAGGCTTTGCCCCACCATCGAATCCATGAAAGGGCGCCTGATCAGGATAGTGCCATCGCGCATCGCCAGGACCAGCGCACCACGATCATCAATCTTGAAGTCGCCGTAGTAATCCATGAAGTAGCTGAGCTTGATGGTGCCCAGCAGCACGCCCGCGAACGAACCGTCCGGGTTATTCAGCCGTCGGGAGACCGGGATAATCAGCTCGCCGGTGGACCGGCTCTTGACCACGTTACTGATGCGCACACGGTGATCGGTGTGGGTTCGGTGATAGTTAAAGTAATCCCGGTCTGCGTTGTTTGCAGTCTCCGGGGTGATGTCTTTGTCGGTGACGATCCATCGACCGTCGGGGCCGTAGATGAACAGCCCGTGGAGCTGAGGCATGAGCCTCGATTGCTGCACCATCAGGGCGTGAATGCGCGGAACGTTGATATTGGCCAGGCCGTCGCCTTCGACCCGCTCACCCAGGGCGTACGTCAGGATGTCGACCTGCCTGATGGCGTCCTCAGCGTGCTGCGCCGTGGCACGGGCCAGATTGGTGACCGAGTCCCGGGCGAAGTCGTACGCGTGGTTGTAGTCGCGCCAGGCGCGCCACCCCTCCACCGAGATGAACGTCAGCAGCACCAGAATCATGAAAGCAAGGGTCAGGCGAAACACCGCCGTGTTGCGCCCCGGGCCCAGGTCCAGCAGATCGAAGGCGCCTGACGGCGGTGGATGCTGTTCGCCTCCTGGCATGCTCGCGGTCTCCTGTGATAGGTCAGCTATGGACGCTGCCGACCGCTTTGATCAGCGCGTCTGCCATTTCTTCCGCACTCAGTTGAGGGCTCGATATGGTTTTTCGCATCGTCTCGATCGGCATGCTGGGCACTGGCGCCTCCTCGGGGCGCTGGACGAAACTCAACCCGCCGGCGTTCTTGACCGCTAACGCACCCTCTGCACCATCGGAGTCGCCGCCTGACAGCACCAGGCTGATCACTCGCTCGCGAAACACTTCGGCAGCAGTGATGAACAGGCGATCGGCGGCAGGGCGTGCAAGGTGCACCTTGGGTCCGTCGTCGAGATGAATGATCCCGGGGGAGACGATTTCCAGGTGTCGGTCAGGAGGTGCCAGGTACACGCGGCCAGGCAGCACCGGCTCGCCTTCCTCACCATAGCCTACAGGCAGCGTCGAGTAACGACCGAGCACTGAAGCCATGTAGTCGGGACCTGAAGGGAGCGTGTGAATGACGATGAGCACCGCAGCGGGGAAATCCGCCGGCAGCTTGACGAGCAGGTGCCGCAGGGCCTCGGTCGCGCCTTGTGAACCTGCGATGACGACGACATCCCTAAGCACCCGTGTGTTCGTGGCGTCCATACCTTTCTCCCTGATTGGTTCTACAGGATGGACCCAACGCAAGCGCTTGCCGTTCACTTTCACCTCATCAGCGGTCGCTGACGCTCTTCAGGCAATCCGCAAGGCCCTTGGGTGGGTGAACAGGCAATAAAAAAGCCACGAAACGCGGAGTCTCGTGGCTTTCGTGAACGGCTGCAGCGGAATCGATGCTAGCGGTCAGGCGTGCTTACAGCGCCATGTCGCTGGCGGGCTTGCTTTCAGCAGGCTTGCCTGGCGCAGCAGTGCTGGTGCCGACGCTCTGATCGAGCACAGGCGGTTTGCCCAGTTGCAGCACTTCGGCGGTGTAGTTCCACTCTTGCTGAACAGCAGCTGGCGACTCATTCAGCTTGGTGCCATAGCTCGGCACGATCTGATGGATCTTCGCTTGCCATTCAGGCGTCGCGACCTGAGTCTTGAACAGTTTTTCCAAGACGTTGAGCATGATCGGTGCAGCAGTCGACGCGCCTGGCGATGCGCCCAGCAGGGCAGCGATGGTGCCGTCCTGGGAGGAAACGACTTCGGTGCCCAGTTTCAGCACGCCGCCCTTGTCCGCGTCACGCTTGATGATCTGCACGCGCTGACCGGCTTGCCACAGGCGCCAGTCTTCTTTCTTGGCGTGCGGGAAGTATTCCTGCAACGCCTTGAAGCGGTCGTCGTCAGACAGCATCAACTGACCGGCGAGGTACTCGACCAGCGGGTACTGCTCGACGCCCACTTTGGTCATCGGCCAGAAGTTGTGGGTGGTCATGCTGCTGAACAGATCGAAGTACGAACCTTCTTTCAGGAACTTGGTGGAGAAGGTCGCGAACGGGCCAAACAGAATCACGCGTTTGCCGTCCAGCACGCGTGTGTCCAGGTGCGGAACCGACATGGGCGGGGCGCCGGTGGAGGCGATGCCGTAGGCCTTCGCCATGTGCTGCATGGCAACGGTCGGGTTCTCGGTCACCAGGAACGAACCACCAACCGGGAAGCCTGCGTAGTCCTGAGCTTCGGGAATGCCGGATTTCTGCAGCAGCTTCAATGCGCCGCCGCCTGCACCGATGAACAGGAACTTGGCGTCGGTACCGGTGGTGGTGCCGTCTTTCAGGTTCTTGTATTCAACGTGCCACGAGCCGTCGTCGTTGCGGGTGATGTCGTTGACTTCGCTGGACAGCTTCAAATCGAAGTTCGGGCGGGTCTGCAGGTACGACACGTACTGGCGGGTGACTTCACCCCAGTTGACGTCGGTGCCGATCGGCGTCCAGGTGGTCGCCAGCTTCTGCGAAGGATCACGGCCTTCCATCATCAGCGGGACCCACTTGGCGATCTGCGCCGGGTCTTCGGAATACTGCATCGGGCGGAACAGCGGGCTGGCTTGCAGCGCGTCATAACGCTTTTTCAGGAATTTGATGTTGTCATCGCCCCACACGAAGCTCATGTGCGGTGTGGTGTTGATGAACGAAGGCGGGTTCTTCAGGACGTTCTGGCGGACCTGCCAGGACAGGAACTGACGGGTGACCTGGAAGGCTTCGTTGATCTCGATGGCTTTGGAGATGTTGACCTTGCCGTCTTTGTCTTCAGGCGTGTAGTTCAGCTCGGCGAGACCGGAGTGACCGGTGCCTGCGTTGTTCCAGCCGTTGGAGCTTTCTTCGGCCACGGCGTCGAGGCGCTCGACCATTTCCATCGACCAGCTCGGCTCGAGTTCATTGAGCCAGACGCCCAGGGTCGAACTCATGATGCCGCCGCCGATCAGCAGTACATCGACTTTCTTGCTTTCTGCGGCATGGGCTTGCAGGAAGGTGGCCGAAATCGCGAGGCCCAGTAGAGCGGTGCTCGTTTTCTTGAACATCGAATCATCCAATAGATAGAAAGTTATCCGCCTGCAGCAATCGTCGCGCAACGTCCTGCGATGCCGGGCGCCAGTGTGCGGCGCGAACGTCAGACAGGCTTCGCTCTCGGAAAACGAGGAGGAAGGGTCAAGAGGCCAGTGAACAGGTCGACCTCGTGTTCTATGTCCCTCGGTGCTGTGCTTTTTATTCGATCATTGGAATCAGCAGCTTGAGTAAACATCATCCACCGCAGGACCTGGTCATCAGGTCCATCCCCTGCGGCGGGCGGGGATTGTACCCGAAATGTCATTTTCGACAAATCGGGTGTCAAATTAGTCAATACGCCATTTTGTCTCAGGGTGGCGATTGGCTGGCCGGGCGCCGAAACGCCAAGCCGGTTACAGCGTGAATTTACCGACCATGGCGTGGAACGACACGGCCAATCGCGACAGCGCCTGACTCGAGGCGCTGGTCTGGTTGGCGCCCGCCGCGGTCTGTGTCGACAAGTCCTGGATGTTCACCAGATTGCGGTCTACTTCGCGAGCCACTTGCGCCTGCTCTTCCGCGGCGCTGGCGATGACCAGGTTGCGTTCGTTCATCTGGCTGACGCCCTCGCTGATGCGTGCCAGTGCGTGGCCGGCCTCGGTCGCCAGCGACTGAGTGTGCACGGCGATTGCCTGACTCTTGCCCATGGCCTGTACGGCTTCGTCGGCGCCATTGCGCACCTTGGTGATCATCGACTCGATTTCGCCGGTGGAGGTCTGAGTGCGGTGGGCAAGGGCACGTACTTCGTCCGCCACCACCGCAAAGCCTCGGCCCTGCTCGCCAGCGCGGGCGGCTTCGATGGCGGCATTGAGTGCCAGCAGGTTGGTCTGCTCGGCGATCCCGCGGATCACGTCGAGCACTTTGGTGATATCGCGGATCTGCCCGGCCAGCGCTTCGACGCGTTGGGTCGAGTCGGTGATTTCCACGGTCATGGTATTCATCGCGGTGACAGCCTGTTGCACTTGTTGCTGGCCCTTGATGGCATCTTCGGAGGTCTGCGCAGACACCTGCGACGCGCTGGCGGCGTTGCGCGCCACTTCTTCCACTGCAGCGGTCATCTCATTGACGGCCGTGGCGGCTTGCTGGATTTCATCGTTCTGACGCATGAGCCCGCGGGTGCTGTCATCGGTGACCATGGTCAGTTCTTCAGCGGCGGACGCCAGTTGGTCCGACGCGGTGGCGATCTGCTGTACCGTGCCTTTGAGGCTGCCCTGCATGTTGGACAGCGCCTTGAGCAACTGGCCGGTTTCGTCCTGGCCGCCGACGTGGATGGGCTGGCTCAAATCTCCGCCCGCGACCCGGGTGGCGCTGGCCACCGATTGGTAGATAGGACGGGTGATCATTCGCGTGACGATCAGCCCCAACGCAATGGCGCACACCACCGCGATCAACGAACCGATGATCAGAATCCACGTCACCTGCTTGTCCGTTTCAACCCCCGCCTGGGCCTGTTCGTTGGCCTGGCGCATGTTGGATTCGATCATGAGTTTCAGTTCAGCCATGGTCTTGCGGTAGCTGGGCGTCACGCTGGTGGCTGCCAGTTTGCTGGCTTGCTCCAGGTCGCCGCTCTGCGCCACAGACAGCGCATTGAGGGCGGCGCTGATGTAAGCGGCCCAGTCGCGTTCGAAGTCATCGCCTGCGGCTTTTTCATCCGCTTCAAGCGGCGTTGAGCGATAGACCTTGAAGTCGGTCTCGGCCTGGGCCTGATTTTCTTTCAGTGACTGGATCGCCGCGTTGATGTCGTCCGGGTTGGCCTTGAGCGCGCTCAGTCCGATGGCCTTGAAAAAGTCGCGGTTGGTGGCGATGACGTTGGCCTTCACCGAATCGACTTTGGCGATCGATACCAGGTTGTCGCTTACCGTGTTTTCAAACAGCTCGTAGAGGCGGGAGATACCGCTCTGACCCAGCACGCCCACGACCACGGTGATCAGCGCACACAGGCAAAAAGCCGAAAGGAGCTTGGTCTTCAATTTCAGGTCGGTCAGCCAGGACATGGGGTGCACTCGAAGGGAATGGGTTGTTGCTGTTGGCTACGCGTTGCATGACTGGATATCGGCTGGGCACCCAAGGACTTTACCCGCTCGTGCACGTCTCATTCGGCGTCGATGCCCCCGTCAACCCGACGCGCGCCCGTCACTTTTCCCGCGCGGCGTGCCTAAGCTTTGCCCTGCAGCCGCCGATAACTCGGACAAGCGGCGTCATGCCGCAACTCTATTGGCCGTCTCTGCCCGACGTTGGGAACGAGACCGCCGCCCTTGCAAGTGCCTCAGGGCCGACTATTTATCCGGTGACAGGAATCTCGATGCTGGCGTGGAACCAAAAAACCTTTCTGATCGTCGACGATTTTTCCGACTTCCGCAGTTCGGTCCGCTCGATGCTGCGCGAGCTGGGCGTCAGGGCAGTGGACACTGCCGACACCGGCGAAGAGGCGTTGAAGATGTGCGCGCAGAAGCGTTACGACTTCATCCTCCACGACTTCAATCTGGGCGATGGCAAGAAAAATGGCCAGCAGGTGCTCGAAGACCTGATGACCGATCGGCTGATCAGCCATGAAAGCGTGTTCGTCATGGTCACCGCTGAAAACAGCCAGGCGATGGTGATGAGCGCTTTGGAGTGGGAGCCGGATGCATACCTTACCAAGCCGTTCAACCGCGCGAGCCTGGCTCAGCGTCTGGAGAAGATCGTTCAGCGCAAGACCCTGCTCAAACCGATCCTGCAAGCGCTCGATCGCAGCAACCCCACCGAAGTGCTGGCGGCCTGCCTTGCGCTGACCAAACAGGACCCCCGTTTTGCGCCGCTGTGCCTGCGCTACAAGGCCGACGCACTGCGTGACCTCAACCAGCACGAGCCGCTGGAAGCCTTTCTCAAGTCGATCCTCGCGGACCGCCCGCAACCCTGGGCGTATGCGGCATTGGGCAAGCTGCTGTTCAAGCGCGGACGCAATGCCGAAGCGCAAGCTGTGTACGAAGAAGCGATTCGCGCCTTCAACGCCATGCCAGTGTTGTACGACGGGCTGGCCGATGTGTTGGTGGCCAGCGGCGACAACAAGCGCGCCCAGAAGATGCTGGAAGAGGCGGTGCGCTTGTCGCCCTACGCCGTTCGCCGTCAGCGTTTGCTGGGCAAGCTGGCGCTGGAAAATGAGGACTTCGACGGTGCGTCGAAAGCGTATCGTCAGGCCGTTTCCCAAGGCCAGTTTTCTCGCTTCAAGGACCCGGAAACCAACCTGGGTTTTGCTCAGGCATTGATCAGCCGTGGCGGCGAGCGCGGACTGGATGCGCGCACTCGCGTTGAGATCAACCAGACCCTGACCGAAGTCGCCAAAGAGAACGGCAACGATGCCGGCCTGCAGGTGCGCGCGCGTCTGATGAAAGCCACCAGCGTCGCGTCTTCCGATCCGGACATGGCCGCCAAGCTGACCGAGCAGGCGATGGAGCGGCTCGAGGGCATGGAGCAGTTTCTCAGCGCCGATGCGGCGCTGGCGGTGGCGTCGCAGCTCAAAGCCCTCGGCCAGGAAAACGCCGGCGCGGGCATTCTGAAAAGCTGTGCCGAGATCTACGGCGACGATCCGGTGGTTATGCAGAACATCGCCAAGCAGACCGACGATCCCGAGATTCTCGGTGCGGGCAAAGCGGCTATCGACTTTAACGTTCAGGGCATTCGCTGCTACCGCGCCGGCAAGCTCGGCGAGGCGCAGGATCTGTTCCGCCAGGGCCTGGCCCTGCAACCGAAGAACATCAGCATCGCCCTGAACATGGCGCAGTCGCTGCTGCACATGGGCGTTCAGAACCTCGACGCGGCGAGCCTGGCGGAATGCCAGAACAGTCTCAAGATGGTCGGCAAGATGCCAGAGACCGACCCGCGCTTCGAGCGCTTCCAGAAACTGCGGCTGAGGGCTTTCGGCGAATGAAAGATCAGGATCTCGGACTCGACTTCTCTATGGTGATTGCTTCCACTGTCCATGACATGAAGAACTCGCTGGGTTCGTTGATTCAGGCCCACGGTCAATGGGTCAAGCAGCTTCCCGAGAACTGTCGTGGTACGCCGGATCAGGGTGTCATCGATTACGAATTCGCCCACCTGAACGGCATGCTGGTGCAGCTGCTTGGGCTGTACAAGCTGGGGGTCAACCAACTGCCGTTGCGCCCGGATTATCACGAGCTGGATGATTTCATCGAAGCGCAGCTGGCCTTTCATCAGGAAGTCCTCGTCAGTCGCGGCATCTCTGCCCGCTTTACCGTCGATGCTTTCGATTTGCCGGGTTTCTTTGATCGCGAGCTGGTGGGCTCGGTGGTGTCCAACGTGGTCATCAACGCCATTCGCTTTGCGCGCAGTGAAGTGCTGATTACGGCAGGACAGGTCGGCGAGCAACTGGTGATCAGCATCAACGACGACGGCCCGGGCTTTCCCGCGCGCATGATCGAGGAGCAGACCGACTACGTGCTGGGGATCAACCAGAACAGCGGCAGCACAGGATTGGGTTTGTACTTCGCGGCGAACATTGCCCGGCAGCATCAGCGCAAAGGCGTCCCCGGCCACATCGAAATCGCCAACGGCGGCGCCTTGGGCGGCGGGTTGTTCAGTATTTATCTGCCCTGAGATTGCGCGCGCTTTGCTGCGGTCGACAGCAAATCAAAGGCTTCCCGGCTAAAGCCGGTCCTACGAAGTGCATGCGTCGTTTTGTGGACTTACAACTTCACGCCTTGCCCCAACACCACATTCAGCGCGTTGCGCGCATCGTCCAGTTGCACCAGCGTGGCGTGGTGGGCGCCCAGTGCATCGCGATTTTCGATGGCAGTGAGGATCGCACGATGGCGGGGCAAGGCCAGTTCGTGCAGGTTCGGGCGTTTGTTGGAATGCTTCAACGCTTCGCGCAGTGCCAGCGACAGCATGTTGCACAAGTGCGCGAGCAGGTCGTTGTGAGTGGCGTCGGCGATGCGGCTGTGGAAATCGAGGTCGGGTTGCAGCACGTCTTCGACGGTCGGCGCGGCAGCCATGCGCTCGTAGGCTTCGCCAATGGCGGTGAGGTCTTCGGGGGTCGCATGTTGCGCGGCGAGGGCGGCGGCGGCCGGTTCGATGATGCTGCGCACGCTGGTGAGCAGGGCGAAAAATTCATTCTGCGGCGAGCTTTGCATCAGCCAGTGCAGCACGTCCGGGTCGAGGATGTGCCATTCGCGGCGCGGCTTGACCACCGTCCCCACCCGTGGCCGGGAATACACCAGCCCTTTGGCGACCAATACCCGCGTGGCTTCGCGCAGCACCGGACGACTGACCGCATATTCTTCACAGAGCAAGGCTTCGGCGGGGAGCTTGTCGTCGGGCTTGAAGCGACCCGAGACAATCTGCATGCCGATGTCCTGGACAATGCGCGAGTGCATGCTTTTACGGTCGGAGGGCTTACGGTAATCCATGGGGCGCGGGGCGATCCTGAGCGGTGAATGCGGCGCATCATAGCATTGGCGGCGAGAGAGGCGCGCCGCCCGAAATGAGCTGGGATTGTTCGGCCGAACACCGAACCTGTGGGAGCGAGCTTGCTCGCGAAAGCTTATGTCCAGCCGCCAGAGATGCAGCGGCTGGACTGACGTCTTCGCGAGCAAGCTCGCTCCCACCAGACCGTGGCTGACTTGAGATTTCGAGCCATGCCGAGGACCTGTGGGAGTGAGCTTGCTCACGAAAGCTTATGTCCAGTCGCCGGGTCTCCTGTGGCTGAAAATCAGCATTCGCGAGCAAGGCGGCGCATTCAATCAATGGCTCTCAATCAATGGGAATGCCGGGGCACTTCCGAGCCGCGCATGCCGACCAGGAAGTCGAAGTCGCAACCCTGGTCCGCCTGCATCACGTGGTCGATGTACAGCTGACGGTATCCGCCGATCAACAACTGTGGCGGCGCTTGCCAATCGGCCAGGCGCGCGGCCAGTTCCGCTTCGGGGATGTCCAGGTGCAGCCGACCGGTTGCGCAATCCAGCTCGATGAAGTCACCTTCCTGCACCACCGCCAGCGGACCGCCGGCAGCCGCTTCGGGCGCCACGTGCAACACCACTGTGCCGTACGCCGTGCCGCTCATGCGTGCATCGGAAATCCGCACCATGTCGGTCACGCCCTGGGCCAGCAATTTGGCCGGCAGCCCCATGTTCCCAACTTCGGCCATGCCCGGATAACCCTTAGGCCCGCAGTTCTTCATCACCAGAATGCTGCTGGCGTCGACGTCCAGATCCGGATCGTTGATGCGCGCCTTGTACATGTCGAAGTTCTCGAACACCACCGCACGGCCCCGGTGCTTCATCAGCGCAGGCGTGGCGGCGGACGGCTTGAGCACTGCGCCCAATGGTGCAAGGTTGCCGCGCAGCACGCAGATACCGCCATCGGCCACCAGCGGATTGTCGATGGCGCGGATCACTTCGTCGTCGCCATAGATCGGCGAGTTCTGCACGTTTTCCCACAGGGTCTTGCCGTTGGCGGTCAAGGCGTCGGGGTGGGGAATCAGATTGTTCTCGCCCAGACGACGCAGCACTGCAGGCAGGCCGCCGGCGTAATAGAACTCCTCCATCAGGAAGCGCCCGGAAGGCTGCAGGTCCACCAACGTTGGCGTGCCGCGACCGATGCGGGTCCAGTCGTCCAGTTCCAGGTCCACGCCAATACGACCGGCGATGGCCTTGAGGTGGATAACCGCGTTGGTCGAGCCGCCGATGGCCGCGTTGACGCGAATGGCGTTTTCGAAGGCTTCGCGGGTCAGGATTTTCGACAGACGCAGGTCTTCGTTGACCATCTGCACCGCGCGCATGCCGGACATGTGCGCCAGTACGTAACGACGAGAATCGACGGCAGGAATCGCAGCGTTGTGCGGCAACGAAGTACCCAGCGCTTCGGCCATGCACGCCATCGTCGAGGCGGTGCCCATGGTGTTGCAGGTACCGGCCGAGCGGGACATGCCTGATTCGGCGGAGAGGAATTCGTCGAGGCTGATCTGCCCGGCTTTGTAAGATTCGTGCATCTGCCAGACGATGGTGCCGGCGCCGATGTCCTTGCCTTTGTGTTTGCCGTTGAGCATCGGCCCGCCGGTGACGACGATGGCCGGGATGTCACAGCTGGCGGCGCCCATCAACAGGGCAGGGGTGGTCTTGTCGCAACCGGTCAGCAGCACAACGCCGTCGATGGGGTTGCCGCGGATCGCTTCTTCGACGTCCATGCTCGCCAGGTTGCGGGTCAGCATCGCGGTCGGGCGCAGGTTCGATTCGCCGTTGGAGAAGACCGGGAATTCCACCGGGAAACCACCGGCCTCGATCACGCCGCGCTTGACGTGTTCGGCGATGGTGCGGAAGTGGGCGTTGCAGGGAGTGAGCTCGGACCAGGTGTTACAGATGCCGATGATCGGCTTGCCCTGGAACTGATGGTCGGCGATGCCCTGGTTCTTCATCCAGCTGCGGTACATGAAGCCGTTCTTGTCGGCGGTACCGAACCACTGGGCGGAGCGCAGCACGGGTTTCTTATCGGAATCAGACATAAATCGGCACTCTTATTGTTAGGGCTTATTTGTAAGACTAAAGGCTGCAGGTGCCGACTAAAATAGGCCGAAAATGTCACGAGTGGAAGAGTTGTAGTCTTAAATAGTAATACTATATAGTCGATCTCGACCGAGGGACGACCCTGCCGGCTTCTTCCGCAGCGATGCGCACACGAAGGCAGAGGCGATCCCCGCAGGCTTCCATAACAAAAACAATGAGGACCGCATCCATGAGCCAGGAACTCAGGCTTATTCGTCGCATCACCCTGAAACTTATTCCCTTTCTGATCCTGCTCTACCTGATCGCATATGTGGATCGTTCTGCGGTCGGCTTCGCCAAGCTGCACATGGGCGCGGACGTGGGCATCGGCGACGCGGCCTATGGCATGGGCGCCGGCCTCTTCTTCATTGGCTATTTCCTGTTGGAGATCCCCAGCAACCTGATGCTCGAACGCTTCGGCGCGCGGCGCTGGTTTGCCCGGATCATGCTCACCTGGGGCGCCATCACCATGGGCATGGCGTTCGTCCAGGGCCCGACCAGCTTCTATGTCATGCGCTTTCTGCTGGGCGCGGCCGAAGCGGGCTTCTTCCCGGGCGTTCTGTACTACATCACTCAATGGTTCCCGGTCCGCCATCGCGGCAAAATCCTTGGCCTGTTCATTCTTTCCCAACCCATCGCGATGATGATCACCGGCCCGATTTCCGGCGGTCTGCTGGGCATGGAAGGGGTGGCCGGTCTGCACGGCTGGCAGTGGCTGTTCCTGTGCATCGGCGCGCCGGCGATTCTGCTGACCCTGCCGGTCCTGCGCTGGTTGCCTGACGGCCCGAAAGACGTGAAGTGGATGGACCCGGTCGAGAAACAGTGGCTCGCCGGCGAGCTGAAAAAGGACCTGGAAGAATACGGCCAGACCCGCCACGGTAATCCGCTGCACGCGTTGAAAGACAAACGCGTTCTGCTGCTGGCGCTGTTCTACCTTCCGGTCACCCTGAGCATTTATGGCCTGGGCCTCTGGCTGCCGACGCTGATCAAACAGTTCGGCGGCAGTGACCTGACCACCGGCTTCATCTCTGCTGTGCCGTACATCTTCGGCATCGTCGGCCTGCTGATCGTCCCGCGCAGCTCCGACCGGCTCAATGACCGCTATGGTCACCTGGCGGTGCTATATGTCATCGGCGCTATTGGTTTGTTTCTCAGCGCGTACCTGACCGTGCCGGTGCTGCAACTGGCGGCGCTGTCGCTGGTAGCGTTCTCACTGTTTTCCTGCACCGCGGTGTTCTGGACCTTGCCCGGTCGTTTCTTCGCCGGCGCCAGTGCCGCGGCGGGCATTGCGTTGATCAACTCGGTGGGCAATCTGGGCGGCTACATCGGCCCCTTCGTCATCGGCTGGCTGAAAGAACTGACCGGCAATCTGGCCAGCGGCTTGTACTTCCTTTCGGGCGTGATGATCTGCGGCCTGATTCTGACCGGCGTGGTCTACCGTGTCCTGGAACGCAAGCACGTCTTGCCCGAGTCCAAATTCGCCGCCAGCGCGCGCGGCTCTCGTTAACCTCAGGCCGCTCTCCGGGGCGGCCGTGTAGACCCCAAACAGGAGAATCCCATGCATTTAGTACAGTTCGAGCTGGGCAACGGCCAGCGTCGCGTCGGTCTGGTGGACGGCCCGCTGGTGCGCGAAATCCAGGGCGCGACCAGCACCCGTGATCTGGCCCTGGCAGCCATCGACAAAAAAATCTCCCTCGCTGAACAGGTCGACAGCCTGGGCCTGGGCGACAACCACGATTACTCGCAGCTGCGCGCCGATCTGATGATTTTGCCGCCACTGGATCACCCCGATCCGGCGCACTTGTTGGTCAGCGGCACGGGCCTGACCCATCTGGGCAGCGCCTCGGCCCGGGACAAAATGCACCAGCAGGGCAATGACGAAGCGGGCATGACCGACACCATGCGCATCTTCAAATGGGGCCTGGAAGGCGGCAAGCCAGCAGCCGGTCAGCCGGGCGTGCAGCCGGAGTGGTTCTACAAGGGCGACGGCAGCATCGTCATTCGTCCGGGTGAGTCGTTCCCGCAGCCGCCGTTCTCCGAAGACGCTGGCGAAGAGCCTGAGCTGAGTGGCCTGTACGTGATCGGTCACGATGGCAAGCCTTACCGTTTGGGCTTCGCCATCGGCAATGAATTCTCTGATCACATCATGGAACGCAAGAACTACCTGTACCTCGCCCATTCCAAACTGCGCGCCTGCTCCTTCGGCCCGGAACTGCGGGTTGGCGAGCTGCCGCAGAATCTGGCGGGCACCAGCCGCATCCACCGTGACGGCCAGGTGCTGTGGGAGAAGGAATTCCTGAGCGGCGAGGCTAACATGTGCCACAGCCTGGAAAACCTTGAATACCACCACTTCAAATACGCCCAGTTCTTGCGGCCGGGTGATGTGCATGTGCATTTCTTCGGCACCGCGACGCTGTCGTTTGCCGACGGCGTCAAGACTCAGCCGGGCGACACGTTCGAGATCAGCCAGCATGAGTTCGGCGCGCCGTTGATCAATGGCATTGCCCCGGCCGAGGCCGTTTTCCAGCCGGGCGGCATCAAGCAGCTTTAAGGCATCAAGCCCTGCAGAAGCGCGCGCTCCTGCAGGGCTTTTCGTATCCGCGTCCTGCACACCCCGACACCCCCATAAAAACAAAACGAGGTGCGACCCATGACCGCCACTGCCATCCCGCTGGAACGCCTTGATGCCGACGCCCTTGAGGACAGCATCTATCGCAAGGTGAGCTGGCGAATCGTGCCGTTGTTCATCGCCTGTTTTCTGTTTGCCTACCTGGACCGCGTCAACATCAGCTTTGCCAAGCTGCAGATGGCCAGCGACCTGGGATTCAGCGAAACCGTTTACGGCCTGGGCGCGAGCCTGTTCTTCGTCGGTTACTTCCTGTTCGAAGTGCCAAGCAATGTGCTGCTGCACAAGATCGGCGCGCGGATCTGGATCGCGCGGATCATGGTCTCGTGGGGCATCGCCTCCGCCTGCATGATGTTCGTACAGACCGAATTCTGGTTCTACACGCTGCGCTTTCTGATCGGTGTGATGGAAGCCGGCTTCGTCCCCGGCGTCCTGTATTTCTTCACCCAGTGGTATCCGGGCTCACGTCGGGCGCGGGTCAACTCCTACTTCAAAAGCTCCATCTGCCTGTGCGGGATCGTCGGCGGTCCGATTGCCGGGCTGATCCTCGGTCACTTCGACGGCGTCATGGGCCTGGCCGGCTGGCGCTGGCTGTTCCTGATCGAAGGCATTCCGTCCATTCTGCTCGGCGGCGTGGTGTTCTGGCTGGTCAAAGACCGTATCGAAGACGCCACCTGGCTCAGTGATCAAGAGAAACAGGTGGTACTGGCGCGCATGGCAAAAGAGGCCAAACCCGTCGTTAAACAGACCGTAAAGGACATCTGGAAACACCCGACCACCTACGTGATGTCTGGCATTTACCTGTGCCTGGTCATGGCGCTGACCGGGCTGTTGTTCTGGATGCCGCAGTTGATCAAAACCGCCGGCGTGACCGACACCCTGAACATTGGCTTGCTGACAGTGATTCCGTATGTGGGCGCGGTGATTGGCAATCTGCTGATCGGCGCCAGCTCCGACCGCCACGGCGAACGCCGCTGGCACATGGCGGGCTGCGCGACGCTGACCGCTGCGGGCTATCTGGTCTGTGCGTTGTTTCCCGGACAACTGGTGCCGCTGATGATCGGCATGACCATGATCATGACCGGCATCATCGCCTGGATGCCGATTTTCTGGACCATCCCGCCGCGCTTTCTCACCGGTATCGCCGCCGCTGCGGGCATCGCGCTGATCAACTCCCTGGGGCAACTGGGCGGGTTCATCGCGCCGTTCATGGTCGGCCGCATCAAGGACCTCACCGGCACGGCGACGCCGGCGCTGTTCGCGTTGTTCGGCGTCAGCGTGCTGGCCATCGCGCTGATCGTCTGGGGCATCCCTTCGCGCTACTACGCGAAGGAAGCGGTTCAGGACTGAACCTGCGGTCATCGGACGCCGAGGCCAGCGCCTCGGCGTCTTTTCACCTATCATTCGCGCTTTCACTGATGCGAACCACTGCCATGACCACCACACCTCAATCCCTTCGCACTGAACTCCAGGCCGCGCTGACCGCCCACAGCATGCTGGAAATCGACGGCCTGCACGCCTTCGAGTTCACCCTCGACGAAATGCTCCAGATCGAAAGCATGGACGGCCGCGAACGCAAGGTCTGGCGCTTCTCGCTGGCGCAGATCGACGCTGCCGAATTCGATGCCGCGCTGCAGAGCTGGGTCATCAATGACGGCAACGCCGACCACCGCATCGTCGTGCTCAATGGCATCTCGGCGAGTGACGAGGATGAAGAGGGCGAACAGGAGTAATCGCGTACTGACGCACCGCAGAAGGCTTGTGTGTGGGAGCGAGCTTGCTCGCGAAGGCGGCACAACCCCATGGATGGTTAATGGATGAACCGTCTTCGTGAGCAAGCTCACCCCCACAGAGATTGTGTTCAGCCAAGTGACACCGCAGTTTCAGCCTGACGGGTCGCCTACGCTGTCCCCGCCAGGCAACTACTTTCCGCAATACGCTGTCATAGCCGTGACATTCCGCGTGCACGGCGCGCCAACAACTCCAACAAGAGAACACTCCAATGACTCCCAGAATTCTGCCGTGGTTAGTGCTCGCCAGCAGCCTTTCCGCGCTCTCCGTTCAGGCCAAACCCATGACTGATTATGACGTACTGGTCGGTTCGTATACCGCCGGCGCCAGCGAAGGCATTTACCGCTTCGGCTTCAACACCCAGACCGGCCAGCTCGACGCCAAACCGCGTCAGGTGATCAAGAGCGACAACCCGTCCTGGCTGACGCTCTCCAAAGACCAGCGTCATATGTTCGCGGTCAACGAAAACGGTCCGGGCCAGAAAGACGTCGTCGGCAAGGTCAGCAGCTACGCTATCGACCCCAAGACCCACGCGGTGTCGTTTCTCAATCAGGTTGACACCAAAAGTGACGAGCCGACCCATTCCAGCCTGAGCCTGGACGGGCGTTTCCTGTTCGTTGCCAATTACGCCGTAAACCCTGATCCGGGTGGCGTACTGGCGGTCGTGCCGGTCGGCAAGGACGGCAAACTAGCGCCGGTGGTGCAGACCGCCACCCACGAAGCCAGCAAGGTCAATCCGGAGCGCCAGGCTTCGTCCCACGTCCACGCCGCAGTCCCCACGCCCGAGGGCAAGTACCTGATCGCCATGGACCTGGGCGCTGACAAGATGTTTGTCTTCAACTACGACGCCAAACAGCCTCAGCCGCTGCAACCGGCGAAGGTGCCTTCAGTCGACCTGCCACCGGGCAGCGGTCCGCGTCACCTGACCTTCAGCAAAGACGGCAAGCACGCCTGGCTGACCATGGAAATGAGCGCCCAAGTCGCGGTGTTTGACTATCACGACGGCGTGTTCAAGCAGACCCAACTGGTGGACCTCGCCAACAAGGAAGGTCAGCAAAACCGCGCTGCCGGCGGCCTGCACACGTCGCCGGACGGCAAATTTCTCTACGTTGCCAACCGTGGCGAAGTGAACGAGCTGCTGGTGTTCAGCATCGATGCCGCGAATGGCCAGCTCAAGGAAATTCAGCGCCGCACCGTGGAAGGCAAGGAGCCCCGCGAGTTCGCCTTCGACCCAAGCGGCCACTTCGTGCTGATTGCCAACCAGAAAAGCAACCAGATCGTGACCGTCCGCGTTGACCCGAAGACCGGCCTGCTGGGTGACACCGTGCAGAAAGTCGACTTCGATTCGCCGTCTGACTTCCATTTCCTTACCGCGCACTGACATCCCGTGACGCTTTGACGCAGGCTGAGCCCTTGATTTTCAAGGGCTCAGCCGGTGTATCAATTCAAGTGATAAGGGCTAGTGCCAGAAAAGATTTTTTCCAAATCCTCCTCGGGCGTAACTTTCATTCCACGGCCACGACGGTCAAGACTTGAAACGACACACCACAGCGAGGTACCCACCATGAACTTCAATCTCTTCTCCATCATCGCCGCGTCCGCCATCTCCGCCACCGTTGCATTGCCTGCCAGTGCCAGCGTTGAAGCGACCGACAAAAAAGTCAGCTCGACCCAGAGTTACACCCCGAAGTACCTGCAACAAAGCGCCAACTTCTACGCCGCTCTGGATCACAAGATTCAACAATGAATAGGAACTCGAAGTGAATCCATTCCCCGTTAACGAACGTATCGTTGCCGGGGAATGGATTTGTAAGAACCTGGTTTTCAACGGCAAGTTTTTGATCACCGGAAAACGCTTTCGCGAGCAACTTCGTCTTCTACAGGTCGATGCGACCCACTGACCACTGCGTGTCAGGCCATGCATCAAGTGTCGGCGAGCTTGTTAGCGAAAGTGTTGAATTTCCTCCCCTTTGGTCCCCGTCTGCTGAATAAGCGATGGGGATTTTTTTGTGGGTTGTATTCAAGGGGGCGACGCCCGGTTTCCGACAGCAGGCACTGATCCTGTGGAAACGAGCTTGCTCGCGACGACTGCATTTCAGCCTCTGGAGATTGGGTGGATGTCCCAGCCTATTCGCGAGCAAGCTCGCTCCCACTTGGATTGATGTAAATATGACCAATGCGTTGGTCTATTAACCTGATTAACTTCTTGAATAATCAACCCCATCGATGTTTTGAATCGCCAGCCATCGTTATTTAATAACTATCACTTCAAGCATTCTGGGCGCCTGAAACAGACACGTCCCGGAGCAACAAACATGGCCACTGCCATCCTCACTTCAATCAAACACGGCGCTTACACCGCCATCGCGTTGTATGTTGTTTTCATCGCAGTGGTCACCGTCATCAGCACGAACCCACAAATAAATGCCCCGTCACAGATGTCGACGCAAACAGCGTCCGTTGACCTCAATCGTGCGGCTGTTCAGTCCCAGGGGCGTGCATCGTGAAAGGCGCGAACTTCTGGGTGATTGTGTTCTTCGCACTTATCAACAACGGCTGCTCATTGCTCGGCCATGGCGAGAGTTCAGTGGGCGGTGTGGCGCGCAGCATGGAGTTCAAGACCGAGGTCGCGGAAGCGGTCGAGATGCAGCGCTCGCAGAAGCTCAACGCCGGAAATCCGCCGCCACGGCACAGCGAGATGATCTCGCCGATCTTTCAGTTGGACGTGGTGTAGCGAAGTGGTTTGGCTATTAACCGATGCGGTTGCAATCAGCGTTTGGCCATCGCGGTGATGAACAGGTCCGAGGCGAGAAATCGCTGTAACCAGCGTTGCAGGTTGGGGTAGGGGCTTTGCCAGAACCAGTCCGCATCCACCGCGCAAAATTGCCGTATGAAGGGCGCTATGGCGATGTCGGCCAGGGTCAGTCGATCGGCGATCAGAAAGTCCCGTGACGCCAGTAAATCGTTCAGCCTGCGCAGAAACCTCTCTCCCCGCTGGCGGTAGTCTTCCTGGGTGAATTCGGGATAACGCACGGCGTATTTGTAGTGATCCAGATCCTGCTTGAACCTGCCGTCGTTTTCCTCGATCAGCTCGGCGATGTGCCGCTGCCCGTTAAGGTCTTGGGCCAGGGACCAATCGTCCGGGTCATGCTGCGCCAGGGCCCAATGCATGATGTCCAGACTTTGCTCCAGTACCCGGTCGTGCAGCACCAGAACCGGCACGGTGCCCTTGGGTGAGCGTTCGAGCATCTCGACCGGTTTGGCCTTGAGGCTGACTTCCACTGTGTGCACCGGTACGCCGCAATACCCCAGCGCCATGCGGGCGCGCATGGCGTAGGGGCAGCGGCGGAACGAGAAGAGCGTCGGCACCGTCGATTCAGCGTGAGGCGCCGACGTCATGCTCAGGCCTCGGTCAGTTCGCCGCAATCGGCGATGACGACTTTCTTGCTGGTGCGGCCGGATTGCGAACCCAGCGCTTCGATGGCCTTGACCACGTCCATGCCTTCAACGACTTTGCCGAAGACGACGTGCTTGCCGTCCAGCCACTCGGTGACGATGGTGGTAATGAAGAACTGGCTGCCGTTGGTGTTCGGGCCAGCATTGGCCATCGACAGGTCACCAGGCGCGGTGTGCTTGAGGGTGAAGTTTTCGTCTTCGAACTTGTTGCCGTAGATCGACTTGCCGCCGGTGCCGTTGTGGTTGGTGAAGTCACCGCCCTGCAGCATGAAGTTCTGGATCACACGGTGGAAGGACGAACCCTTGTAGCTCAGGCCGTCGCCTTTTTCGCCGGTGCACAGTGCGCGGAAGTTTTCAGCGGTTTTCGGAACGACGTCGTTGTGCAGCTCCATGACGATGCGGCCCATTGGCTCGTCGTTGGCAGTGATGTCGAAGAATACTTTTGAGTTTGCCACGTGGTTTTACCTTCTTTCGAGTTTGGCGCGACTGTCGCGCAAGGGATACAGGGTTGCACAGAAACGCCATCGGGCGCTTCCGTGCGTCGTGAAAAAACGGATTAGCCGCTGCTGACCTCGACGCTGCTCAGGCCATTGCCCTGACGCCGCACCTGAATCTGCACGGGGATTCGCTCGTGCATTTCCTGTACGTGGGAGATGACGCCGACCTTGCGGCCCTGGGCTTGCAGCCCGTCAAGGGCGTCCATGGCCAGTTGCAGGGATTCAGGATCGAGGCTGCCGAAGCCTTCGTCGATGAACAGCGATTCAATCTTCAGCGTGCTTGACGCCATGGAGGCCAGGCCCAGCGCCAGGGCGAGGGACACCAGGAACGTTTCCCCGCCCGACAGCGAATGAACCGAGCGCAGTTCGTCGCCCATCTCGGTGTCCATCACCAGCAAGCCGAGCATGCTGCCGCCGCGTTTCAGGCGATAGCGACGCACCAGTTGCTTGAGTTGCGCGTTGGCGTGGTGCACCAGCAGATCAAGGTTGTAGGCCTGGGCGATCTTGCGGAACGTGTCGCCGGTGGCGGAGCCGATCAGCGCGTTGAGCCGGCCCCAGCGCTGATATTCAGAGTGCGCTTGGGCGATGCGTTCCTGCAGTGCGCTGCTGGCGTCGCGACGGCGGTTGTCTTCACTGACCTGGGCGCGCAAGTCGGCGCACAGCTGGTCCTGAATGACCGATTGCGCCTGGGCTTCGGTCAACGCGGTCAGTAACTGCTCGGCATCGCCGCTGTCGCTGTGCTGGGCCTGATGTTGTTGCAACTGCGCCGCACGCTCTTCCATCAACACCCTGGCTTGCTCCAGCGCCTTTTCGCTGGACTGCAATTGCTGACGTAACTCGCCAACACTGTCGTCGCTCATCCCCAGCAAGGTCTCAAGCGCGGCATCATCCAGCTCGCTGTGGCTGCTGCGCCACTCGGCGATCTGCCGTTCGAGTTCTGCCAATTCCTGTTCAAGGGCCAGCAAGCGGTGTTGCTCACCCTCCAGTTCGGCGGTCAGCTTGATCAGTTCGCTGCGCGCCGCTTGCAGTTCGTGTGCGACGGCGGCCTGAGCCTCACGGGCCTGTTCGACCGCCTGTTCAAGGGCGTGCTGCCAGCGCTCGGGCGACGCGTGATCGCCGAGGGTCTGTGCCAGGCGCTGTTGCACCGTCTGTTGCTGCTGATGACGGGCCGCGAGTTGCGCTTGCACCTTTTGATGTTCGGTCTCGCGACTCTGCTGCGCAACTTGCTCGCGTTCTAGTTTTTGCGCCCGCTCGCTGTGCTCCTGCTGCTCGGTCTTCTGCTGATCGAGCTGCTCGACGCGTGCGGCAATGTCGTTGTCCAGCTGCATGAAGCTCTGGGTCGCCGACTCGCGCCACTGGCTCAGGCTTTCGGCGGGTAGCAGGGGTTCGAACTCCTGCAGCGCCGCTTCGAAATCCTGGTTGTCCAAGGCGATGTGGCGTTGCTGATCGTCCAGCAGCTTCATGGCCTGCTGACTGGCCTCGCGCGCCTCAAGCACTTGCTGCTGCAGGGACTCGGCATCCCGCTGCACTTTCAGCAGACGGGTCTGGCGCTGCTCGGCGCTGACGATGTCCTGAGCCAATTGGTGCAGGCGTTCGCTCAGCCAGTCGCCGCGCAGGTGCTCGGGTTGCTCCAGCAAGCGCGGATACAGCGGGTGAGCTTCCAGCTCAGGTGCCAGGGTTTGCAGCTGTTCGGCCAGTTGGTCCTGCTGCGGTTTGGATTGCTTAAGCTGGTTATTGAGCTCGGCAACTTCGGCGCGCAGCTCGGCGAGCTTTTCGCTGAGCTGCCCGACGGTTTGCCGGGCGCGCGCCTCTTCGCCATCGTCATGGCCGGACAGCGCTTCCAGCAACGCGGCCGACTGGTGATACGGATGCTCTTCGCTGCCGCACACCGGGCACGGTTGCTGATCGACCAATTGCTCGCGCAGTTGCTCGACACTGGCGCTGCGGGCCAGGCGCTGGCGCTGCAGCAGTTCAACGGTGACCTTCAGCGCCTGCTCGGCGGCTTCGTGTTCGGCCTTGAGTTTCAGGCCTTGGGCGATGCCTTGGGCGCGACGCTCAGTGGCCTGCTGCTGGCGGGTTTGCACGTCCAGCAACCGGCCGGCGACGTCCTGATGGCGCTGCCACAGGCGTTCGAGGGAGTCGCTGGCGCTGTGCTGCTGACGGTTGTCCTGCAGCAGTTGCCCCAGCCGCTCGATGTCGTGGCTGACCGCGTCGGCCTTGACCTCGGCATCGTCGTAAAGCGCCTGCAAGGCGCTGCGGCGTTCGCTCAGGGTCTGCTCGGCGAGGGTGGCGTTTTTCTCCAGCTGCGGCAGCTCGGCACGGCCCTGAATCAGGCGCGCGCTGAGTTGCACGGTTTGCTGCAAACGCGGCCGGTAGGCGCCCCACGACTGACTCAAGGTGGTCAGTGACGCGCTCTGTTCCAGTTGCTCGGCGATCGACTGCAAGCGCGCTTGGACCTGGCGCTGCTGCTCGGCGAGTTGATCGAGTGTCGACTGGCCCTCGGTGCTCGCCTGCTGCGCGGCGCGTGCCTGCTCGCCGAGCGGTTGCAGCTCCTGATTCAGATGATTGAGCTGAGCCTGTTGCTCGAACGCTTCACTCAGGGCCGGCCGCGCGTTGGCCAGTTGTTCCTGCGCCTGCTGCAGCGCGCTGTCGGCGCTGATGCGCTTGCTGTCCAGCGCGGCGATGTGCCCATCAAGCCCGGTTTGCTTGAGCTGATGGGCCTGAATCGCGGCGGTGAGCGGCGCGAGCTGAGCTTGAAGCCGGGCGCGCTGACCGAACAGATGCCGCTGTGGCGCCAGACGCTCCAACAGCGCAAGCCGCTGGCGATCAGCGCTGTATGCGTCCCATGTCTGTTGGGCGCTGGTGAGCTGTTCGTTGGCGGCCTGATGGCTGTCGCGCAGGCGATTCAATTCCTTGAACCACTGCTGCTTGAGCTCCAGCTCGCGCAGGTGCGCCTGTTGCAGTTTCAGCTGCTGCTGAGCGTCGTTGAAGCGCTGCTCAAGCTCGGCGCGCTGCTCCGGCTCCATCGGCGTCAGCGTGCCGGCCTGGGCCTGAAGGGTTTTCAGCGCTTCTTCGGCTTCCTTGCTTTTGCTGTAGGCGCGGCGGCCCAACTGGCTGTAGATCGCCGTGTCGGTGAGCTTTTCCAGTAGCTCACTGCGGTCTTTGTCGTCGGCCTTGAGGAAGGCGCTGAACTCGCTTTGCGCGAGCATCACCGCGCGGGTGAACTGCTCGAAGTTCAGCCCCAGGCGCGCTTCCAGCAGGGTCTTGTACTCGGTCTTGTTCTGGGTGCTGAGAACCTGCTCGCTGTCCAGGTCGATCAGCGTCTGGCGGCTGGCCTGCAGTTTTTTCGTGGCGTTGTCGCGGGCGCGGTTGGCTTCCCAGCGCGCGCGATAACGACGCTTGTCGATGCCGACGAAATCCACCTCGGCGTAACCGCTGCCGGTGCCGCGACGCAGCAGGTTGCGCGGGTCGTTGGTGCTGATGTCGCCATCGATCTCCGGCACGCGGGACTGGCCGATGTTGTTCAGCCGGGGAATCGCGCCGAACAGCGCCAGGCACAGGGCGTCCAGCAACGTGCTTTTGCCCGCGCCGGTGGGGCCGGTGATGGCGAACAGGCCGGCGCTGGCGAGGGGCTCGGCGGTGAAATCCAGCTCGAAGGGGCCGGCCAGCGAGGCGAGGTTTTTCAGGCGAATGGCGAGGATTTTCATGGCTGCTCGCTCTCCAGCTGCACGTCCTGAAGCAGGGTCGCGAAGTCCTGCAGCGTCTGCTCATCCACTTCGCTGCCGTAACTGTCCTGCCAGGCGCGGCTGAACAGTTCCTGCGGGCTCAACTGGTCCAGTTCGATCAGGTCTTGATTGGCGTCTTCGCGTCCGCCCTTGCCGGCGTATTCGGCGGCGATCCGCACCAGCCGCACGGCCTTGCCTTCCAGCGCGGCCTCGATCTGGTTGCGCAGGTCGGGTTGCGGTTCGTCCAGGCGCACGCGGACTTCGAGCCACGGCTGGCGGTCGACGTCGGCGAGCAGGTCTATGTCCGGCAGATCCCGCAGTTGCAGCAACAGCTCGGCCAATGGCGCCGGGCCGACCCTTTGCAGATTGACGGCGCGGGGTATTAACAGCGGTTTCACGCTGACCAGCTTGTCACCGTCGCACTCGATTTCGAGGATCTGATGCTGGTAGCCGATTTCCGAAAACGACAGGGGAATGGGCGAGCCGCTGTAGCGAATGCGGTCTTCGCCGTTAATCCGCTGGGGCTTGTGCAGGTGACCCAGTGCGACGTAGGTGATGCTGTCGCCGAACAGGCTCGCGGGCAGAGCCTCGGCGTTGCCGATGATCAGGCTGCGTTCGGAATCTTCCGACACCGAGCCGCCGGCCATGTGCGCGTGGCTGATGGCGATCAGCGCCTGGCCTTTCTTGCGCCGCTGATTCGCGGCGCCGATGAGCATTTCATGGACCTGACCGATGCCACGCAAATAGTTGTCGCCCAACGCCGCGCCGGTCACTTCGGCCGGCCGCAGGAAGGGCAGCGCCAGGCACCAGCCGACGATTTTGCCCTTGGCGTTGCTCAGCGGCAGCAACAGGCGGTCAACGTCGAGCACGCCGTCGTCGAGCCAGAGCACCCGGCCCAGCGCGTGGGTGCGCAGGCGTCGCATCAGCGGCGCGGGCAGTTCGATGCGCGAGCCGGAGTCGTGGTTGCCGGCGATCATGACGATGGTCAGCTGCGGATTCTGTTCATGGGCGCTGACGATGAAGTCGTACAGGCGCTCCTGGGATTTGACCGGCGGATTGACGGTGTCAAAGATGTCGCCGGCGATCAGCAGGACATCCGGTTTGCGCTCGGCCAGACGGGCCAGCAGCCAGGTCAGAAAGCTGGCGTGTTCAAAATCTCGCTCCTGACCATGAAGGTTCTGGCCGAGGTGCCAGTCGGAGGTGTGGAACAGACGCATGGGGGTACCTTGGTTTAACAATCAGCGCATTGTGTCTGTGACCGGAGAATGCGCTGATCGATGGAAATCATTTTGGATAAAGCGGCGGCAAGCTGTCGCCTCCGCTCGGGTCCTGGGGGTTTTCGATGGCGGGCAGCGCTTTGACGGCGCGCCAGAGGTCGTCGCCCAGCCACAGTTTTTCCGTCTCGCTGTACAGCGCGCCATTCAGGCCATCCAGCGCGTGGGAAAGCGGCACGAAGCGCGCGGCCATGTCGGCGAGGGTTTCCGGCTGCTGACGGGCCCAGGCGTCCAGGGCCTGGCGGGTGGCGTGGGGGTCGTTGGCCAGGCACGCGCGTTTCAGGTCGTCGAGCACTGTACGCGGACTCGGCCCCGTTTGCGCGACCCGGGCCAGCGCCGGTTGCCAGCGACCGCGCCACCACAGGCCGAAGCCCAGCAGCGTGGTGAAACTCAACAGCACCGTGCTCAACTGCCATGGCCAGACCGGCGGCCCAATCACCGTCACATTTGCGTTGTCGCTCACCGGCGTGTCCACGGCAAAAGCAGGGTTGAGGCTGACCTGCAAGGTGCGAGCGGGAAGGGCGCTGTGCTCCAGGTGATCCTCATGGGTATTCCACCAAACCAGATCGACAGCGGGGATTTCGATGGCACCGGGACGATTGGGCACCAGCGCTTCACGCTCCTCGCGCACGCCGGTCAAACCGCGTTCGCCGGGCTGATTGCTGAGTTGCGGCTGATCGGGGTAACGGCGCAACGCACTGACGTCAGTGGCGGGCAGCGGCGGCAACTGCGCGCTGGACAAGCCTTCGGCCTTGAGCTGCAAGGTGCGCGTGAGGGAATCACCGACCTGACTGTGGGCGGGATCAGGGCTCCAGCTTTCGCTGAGGCTGACGCTGCGTGCCGGCAGCCATGGCGTGTCGGCCGGGTAGTGCGCGGGTTGCGGCTTGACGTCGAGGGTCAAGGGCAGCGACGTCACGTGCATCAGTCGGCCGGGTTTCGGCCCGCTGGCAATCGCGCCCGGCGCCATGGCGGCGGCCGCAGCGGCGTCGGTAGTGTCCTGAACCAGCGTGGCGCTGAACGCCTGTGCCGGGATGGTCAGCACACCGCTGTGCTGGGGGTACAGCGCGTAACGCATTTCGATTACGCCGTGGCGAACGCCATTGATTTGCTTCTCGTACGTGCGCGTCTCGCCGAGCTTTTCGATGCGCGCGTCCGGCACTTGCAACGGTGTCAGGCTGCTGTCGTCGAACAGCGACACCGAGTGGTAGATGCGCACGGTGAGCAAGACCTGCGCCTGAACATACACGCTGTCCTGATCGAGGCTCGCCTCCATGAACACCGGGGCGAGCTTCTGCTCCTGACCCTGGGCGGCAGGGCCGACGTCGACCACTTGCAGCACGATCGGCTGGCTGGTCATTTCGCCCAGCTTCAGCGGCGGGATTTCGATCGAACCGCTGTGGCGCGGCATCAGCGTGATCAGCCAGCGGGTCGTCGCGTGGACGTTGCCTTCCAGCGTGGTCAGGCTGTTGAGCTGGCGGGTGTCGCGGACCTCGAAGTCGGCGTCCAGCGCGCTCATGTCCGGCCGGCCGAAGACGGTCGCGTCGTCGGTTTCAAGGGTCAGTTCAACGGTTTCGCCGGTGTTGACGCGCGTGCGGTCGACGCTGGATTGCAGGGTGGAGCCTGCACTGTCGGCCTGCGCCAGCTGCGCCACCAGGGCGAACAGGCACCACATTCCTGCGATCAGCAACCTGTGCAGACGACTCATCGGGTCTTTTCCTGATGCTGCTGTTGTTCGTACCAGAATTTGCGCCGCAACAGCTCACCGGGTTCGTCGGGGATCTGTCGCAGCCATTGTTCGAGCGCCTGTTTCTGCTCGCCATCGATTTGCCCGTCCCCCGGTTTGCCGGAAGCGCGGGCAGGCTCATCGCTGTCGGATCCTGCGCCGGAAGCCTGCTCGTCGGTGGCGCTTTGCTGATCGCTGGCCGAGCGGTCTGCATTGGCATCCTGCGGCGCTGACTGCGCGTTCGATGACGTCTGTCCGGCATTGCCTTGGCGGGCATTGTCGGCGTTCTCGTCAGTCTTTGCCTTCTCGTCTGCTTTTGCCTGATCCGACGCTTTGCTTTGCTCCAGGAGCTGTTCCACCAACGCCTTGTTGGCCAGTGCCGCCGGGAAGTCCGGTTGCCGTTCCAGCGCCTGTTCATAAGCGTCGATGGCGGCTTCCAGCTCACCACTTCGGGCCAGCGCATTACCACGATTGTAATGGTCCGCGGCGCTGCTGCCCTGGGCAAAGCGCTGGACGGCGCCAGCGTAGTCACCGGCCTGATAGAGGGCAACGCCTTGCCACTGCGGGTCTTCGAAGTGCCGCGCGGCTTCTGCCGGATGATGCCGCTTGAGCAGGTGCTCGCCCTGCTGATCGGGACGGCGCCACAAGTCTTCGAAACCAAAGGCATAGCTGGGTTGCGGTACGGCCATCAACAGCAACGGCAACCCCAACAGCCAGCCGCGACGCCCGGCGCAACCGGCCAGCAGCAGAAGCGGCAGCAGCAACCAGTAGCCCTGATCCGCCCAGCGGTCGAGCCGCACTTTCTGGCCCTGGCTGATAAGGCTCTTCGGACCGTCGAGCAGGCTGAGTTCGTCGAGGTCCTGATTGTCCAGGCGCAGCGCGGTGTAGCGACCGCCCATGCTGTCGGCGAAATCCTTGAGCACAGGCCCGTCCAGACGCGGCACGAGAATGCCGCCCTGGGCGTCCTTCAGGAAACCGCCTTTCTCTTGCGTGACTGGCGCGCCTTCCGCCGTGCCGACACCGAGCATTAACAAAGGGGGGGCATCGCGTCCGGTCATCGCGGCGCGAATCCCCTGACGTTCGGCGTCGCTGAGGGATGAACCGACCCACAGCAGTCGCCCCTGGCCCAGGTCGCCCTGTTCTAGCAAATCCAGCGCCTTGCGCACGGCGAGGTCTGCGCGCTGGCCGGCTTCAGGCATGATCGATGGCTTGATCGCATCCAGCAGGTTTTTGCTGGTCGCCAGGTCATCGGACAGCGGCACCAAGGTGTGGGCGCTGCCGGCGTACACGATGATCGCGGTCTGTGAATCGCTGCGCGCCTGTAGCAGATCGAGCAACTTGCGCCGCGCCTGTTCGAGTCGGGTGGGCGGGCTGTCAGCCGCGAGCATTTCCGGGGTCAACTCGATCATCACCACCAACGGATCGACCGGCCGCTGGCTGTTCTGCTCAACCCGCTGCCAGCTCGGCCCGAGCAGTGCCAACACCGCCAGCAACCAGCCAAGGCCCAGCACCACCCACGGCAATTTGCTTTCCCGACCGCCGCCACCGCTGAGCAAAGCAGAATGAAAGGCGCTGGGAATAATCATCTGCCAGCGCCCGACGCGCTTCTGCCGATTCCATAACCGCCACAACAGCCAGCCAAGCGCTGGCAGCATCAGCAGCCACCCCGGGCGCGACCAATGGGGCCAGAGACCGGACAGGAACTCGATCATGGGCGCCTCGTCAGGCGCTTCAAGTGCTGAATCCACTGCGTGCGCCGAACGAACGTCGGCCGGCGCGCGAAGAAGTGATAAACCGGGTTGTTCGGCCAACGCTCCTGAACCACCAGCAGCAGGCTCAACAACAGGGCCATCGTCAGCGGCACGTGATAAAGCGCCCGGGCCGGACGTGCCTGGGTGGGTTGTTGCGCGACAGGCTCCAGCCGGTCCAGCGCCTTGCCGATGCTGGCGAGTTCGGCGCCGTTTCGCGCACGGAAATACTGCCCACCGCTGACCGCGGCGATTTCCCGCAGCGCAGGCTCGTCCAGATCCAGGCTCGGGTTGAGGCCGAGAATGCTGGTGGCGCCTTTGTCAGGGTCGGCGCCGATGCCGATCGGGTAGATTTTCACGCCTTCGCTGGCGGCCAGGCGCGCGGCGGTTCGCGGGTCGATCTGGCCCGCATTGTTGGCGCCGTCGGTGACCAGAATCAGCACACGGCTCTCGGCCGGACGCTGGCGCAGACGCTTTAAAGCCAGGCCGATCGCGTCGCCGATGGCGGTGTTCTTGCCGGCGATGCCGATGCGCGCTTCGTCCAGCCAGACCCGTACGGTCTTGCGGTCGAAGGTCAGCGGCGCCTGCAGGTACGCTTGGCTGCCGAACAGAATCAGGCCGATGCGATCGCCCTGACGGTGCTCAAGAAAGTCCCCGAGCAGCGTTTTCACCAAGGTCAGCCGGCTGACCTCATCGTTTTTCCAGACCATGTCCGGGTAATCCATCGAGCCCGACACGTCCACCGCCACCAGCAAATCGCGGCCGCTGGCGGCAACCGGCAACGGCTCGCCGAGCCATTGCGGGCGGGCGGCAGCGACCAGCAGCAGGAGCCAGACGGTAATGAACGGCAACTGACGCCGCCAGCCCGGCAAACGGGTTCGGGCGCGGCGACCGGCGAGGCCTTCCAGCTCGGGGAGAAAGCTGATTTTCAACGCCGCTTCGCCGCTGTCTGCGGCGGGCAGCACGAGGCGCATCAGCCATGGCAGCGGGAGAAGGGCAAAAAGCCACGGCCAGGCGAATTCAAACATGCTTGCGAATCCAGGTCTCGACCGACTGGGTCAGGCCGTTGATGGCCTTGTCGTCGAGCTTGCATTCCGGTTTGTAGGCGCCCTCGACGAGAATCATCCAGCGCGTCAGGCCGGCGGCCGGGCAGCGGTTGTCGAGAAACGCCAGCCATTTGCGGCCGTTGAGGGTGTGGCTCTGGCTGTAGGGGTAGTGATTGCGGCACAGGCGCTTGAGCAGGCCATTGATCTGCTGCAGCCAGGCACCGGCCGGGGCGCCGTCGTAGGGTTTGGGCATCTGCGCGAGTTCGATCAGCGCGGCCTGGCGCAAAGGGTCCAATGGCTCGACGGTTTCGCGGCTGGCCTTTTTCGGCAGCAGCGTGCGCGCGCGCCACAGGCCGTAGCCCAGCGCCGGCAGCAGAATCAGCAACAGCCACCAACCCGGCGCGGGCGGCCAAAAACCGACCGGCTCCGGGAGAATCAACGGTTGCAATTGGTCCAGCGCACTCATGGCTGTTTCACCGGACGCTGACCGTTGAGGTATTCGCGCAGTTGCTCGACCATTTCCCGCTGGGTGCTCAGCGGCATCATCAGCACGCGCAGCTTCTGAGCCAGCAATTCCCAGCGCGCCTGACGCGCCTCGCCCTGGTCGCGGTAGCTCTGGCGCAGGTCGGCGTTCAGCGTGTCGAGTTCCAGGTGCGCGCCGCGATCAGCAAAGCGCAGCAGGCCGGCAGCGGGCAAGGCGTGATCCAGCGGATCGGACAGCGGCAGCAGCAACAGGTCGCAGTGCCGTGACAGCAAGGTCAGTTGTTGTTCGGCCGAGTCGGACAGCGCGCGCTCATCGCACAGAATGATCGCCAGACTGCCCGGACGCATCACCTCCCGCGCACGACGCAGCGCCACGCCAAAGGTGTCGCGGTCAGCAGCGGCTTCGGTGTGCAGCGACTGATTGACCCGCACCAGCCGGTTCAGCAGTTGCAGCAGGCTTTGTTTGCTGCGTCGCGGTTTGATTTCGTAATGCTCGTTGTCACCAAACACCAGCCCGCCGACACGGTCGTTGTGGCCCAGCGCTGCCCATCCCACCAGCGCAGCGGCTTGGGCGGCGAGGACTGACTTGAACATCAGCCCGGACCCGAAAAACAAACGGCGGCTTTGCTCGACCATGATGAAAATCGGTCGCTCGCGTTCTTCGTGAAACAGTTTGGTGTGGGGCTCCTGGGTACGAGCGGTGACGCGCCAGTCGATGGTCCTGACGTCGTCGCCGGCCTGATAGACCCTGACCTGATCGAAATCGACCCCGCGCCCGCGCAGCTTGGAGTGGTGCAGACCGATCAACGGGCTGCGCTGGCTGGGCGTTGAAAACAGCTGCACTTCCCGCACGCGATGACGCATTTCAATCAGCTCGGCGAGGCTGATGCGAATGCCCGGTTGGGAGATCAGATAGGGTTGCATGGGGTCAGGCGACGGCCACGACGTCGAGAATGCGCTGGATCACGCGGTCTTGATCGATGCCGGCCGCTTCTGCTTCAAACGACAGAATGATGCGGTGTCGCAACACGTCGAACACCATCGCCTGAATGTCTTCGGGGCTGACGAAATCGCGCCCGGCCAGCCAGGCGTGGGCCCGGGCGCAGCGGTCCAGGGAAATCGAGCCCCGGGGGCTGGCGCCATAACCGATCCACTCGGCCAGCTCGGCATCGAACTTGGCCGGCGTGCGGGTCGCCATCACCAGCTGCACCAGGTATTCCTCAACGGCATCGGCCATGTACAGACCGAGGATTTCCTTGCGCGCGGCGAAAATCGCCTGCTGGCTGACCCGGCGCTCGGGCTTGGTCTCGCCATTGAGCGCTTCGCCCCGGGCCTGCTGGAGAATCTTGCGTTCGACGGTGGCGTCCGGAAAACCGATCTTGACGTGCATGAGAAATCGATCGAGCTGCGCCTCGGGCAGCGGGTAGGTGCCTTCCTGCTCGATGGGGTTCTGCGTCGCCATCACCAGAAACAGCGGCGACAGGTCGTAAGTGCTGCGCCCGACGCTGACCTGACGCTCGGCCATCGCCTCCAGCAAGGCAGATTGCACCTTGGCCGGGGCGCGGTTGATTTCGTCGGCGAGCACCAGGTTGTGAAAAATGGGGCCTTGCTGGAACACGAAACTGCCGGTTTCCGGACGATAAATCTCGGTGCCGGTGATGTCGGCGGGGAGCAGGTCGGGGGTGAACTGAATGCGATGGAATTGCGCTTCGATGCCTTCAGCCAGCTCTTTGATCGCTTTGGTCTTGGCCAGACCGGGCGCGCCTTCGACCAGCATGTGGCCGTCGGCCAGCAGCGCGATCAGCAAACGCTCAACCAGTTTCTCCTGCCCGAGGATCTGGGTGGAGAGAAAGGTTCGCAGCGCGATCAACGCTTCACGATGTTCCATCGATGACGGTTCCTGGCAGGTTCGCAGCAGCGCCAAGTCGGCACCGAAGCTGGGGGCGTTACTTTAATCGATCCGGGGCTTGGCGACTAACGGCGAAGGGGGTTTTTGCAGGATTTTCAGGGAAGGGTGTCGCAAAGTGGTGAATCAGTTGAAGGATACGAATCCTCGCTCGGCTCGTCAGCGCTAGCAGAAAGCATTTCTCAGAGCTGCCAGCGCATTGCTCAAAC
Organism: Pseudomonas sp. GL_135; assembly: GCF_057834665.1. NCBI lineage: Bacteria > Pseudomonadati > Pseudomonadota > Gammaproteobacteria > Pseudomonadales > Pseudomonadaceae > Pseudomonas > Pseudomonas sp. GL_135. Next base: position 4,032,703 of record NZ_CM174408.1, on the reverse strand, counting down.
TTTTTTACGGGTGCTTACCCTCTGTAGTCGCGGGTCGCAGGCTGAAGCTTCTTGTATGACTACGCCGTTAGTCGGTTCTGACCGGCGGATTGGCGTGGGTCTGCTTGACTTATTTTAAGGATCTTGTGCGGTGATCCATTAATGGAAGCGTTATCTCAGGATGAGGACCGTCATGAAGAAGATCGTCAAGAATTCCGCCAAGTCCGTTTCGGCCCTGGATATGCTGCTGGGCAATACACGGCAGACCAAGGCTGGAATTTCTGCGCTGACCCAGCAGTTCAGTTCGGTTCTGAGCCTGGCCCAAGCCAATATTCCCCGCTTGATGAAGCAAAACCCGCAGATGCACATCACTGAAGCCCGCGATATCCATTCGCGTGCGCAGGCGATGTCTGTCGTGATTGCCCGACAGTTTCGCGAGCAACGTCTGACTGCCTCAGTGCGCCAGGCTAATCGCCCGCCGTCAGGAATCAGAGGGTTGGTGGATGGCCCTACCTACACGGACATGTTCAACCCGGACTGGGCCAATCACTGTCCGCCGGATGCCATTGAAGCCACCACTTCACCCGTTGCCTATCTGGCGGATCTGTATCGGTTCGCGCTGGAGTTGGAGGCCTCCGGTGATCAGAGCGCAATCATCAGCCTCGACGCGCGGCGGCCTGATCTGAAGGACCTGCTGCTCGACCACACTGCGCTCAACCGCGTAGAGCCGACCATTGTGTTGGTCAACGAGATTCTGGAGAGCTCGATCCGTGGTCATCTGGACAGCATCGCGCTTGTGGACAAGCCGGTCGACGATGCGCTACTGGAGGCGCGCTACCCCAATGCGCTGCCGTTCGAGCGCTACACCAGCCAGATCAACTACGCCCTCGGCCGCAAGAATTACACCCTGGGCGATGCCATACGCGCGGCGGACCCTGATTATCCGTACTTCAAGGAGCCCGGTGTGCATTCCTTGCTGTCGGACATCGCGCTGATTCAGGACACCGGGTTTGGTCCAGTGCAGCAGGGGTTGCTGCTCGAAGCACCGTATTTTCCTCAAGACGATGCCCCGGCACATCCGCTGAGTTCAAGCCGAGGCCGCATCGATCCGCGCACCCGCCTGTTGCGCGATGAAACCGACCTGGGCACCCCCACAACGTTTTATCTGGACAACTTTGGTGTGGGCGGTTTTACCGATTTGGAGGACACCCAGACGTTTTGCCTTCGCACCGGGCTTACCACCGAGGAACTTGAAGCCTTATTGTCCGTCGGTGCGTTCGCAACGACCCGTTCATCCAACGTCACTCAGGGCGCGGGGCAGGCAGTGGATGGCAGCCTGTCCGGTTCGGTCTACATCAACGCTGGCGCATCGCCGGCGATGGGCATTGAAACGCTGCCAGCGCAGAACGGCGGTCCCGGGCCAAGGCATCGCCTCACCGGCAGCTCGCCTGATCGATTTGATCGCATGAACCGGATGATCCGCTTATCGCGCTGGCTTGAGCTGCCATTTCACGAAGTGGACCTGCTGCTGGTGGCCTCGTTGCAAGCCGAGCAACAGGCATCCACTGTCGCTCGCAGAGTCAAGGCAGGCGACTCGAACCCCTACCACATCACCCAGAACACACTCCGCTCGCTGGGCCTGTTTCAGATCGTGCGCAAACGTTTTGGCGCGACCGCCGAAGATTTTGCCGCGTTGCTGTACGGGTTGGGCACGTATGGACGGGGGAAGACCGCGTCGCAATTTGATCAGGTGTTTAACGGCCAGGCGTTGTTTGAGGTGCCGCTGATTCTCGACGACCAGCCGTTTTCGATCATCCCCGAGAACGAGGCTGAGCGGCAGAAGATCAATCACTTGTGCGCGGCGCTGGGGATGACCTACGAGGTGTTTCGCTATGTCGCCAAGGTGGTGCGACAGACCTACGCCGGGCAATCGTTGAGCTGGTCCCGCGAGGTGGTTTCAGCGTTTTATCGCCTGGTGAAACTGCCGCGTTATCTAGGCCTCAATACCGTTGAAGCGCTGGCGCTGCTGGAGTTGCTGGATGACGGCGGCAGCCATCTGGTTTCCAAGCTGGCTGGGGTAACTCAGATCGCGACCTATTACGCCTCGTCCAACACCGACACCTTGAGTGTGCTTCATGCACTGGTGGACTTCGGCGGCTGGATCAAAGAAAACAAGTGGGGCGTCGCTCAACTGTGCCAGCTGGTGCTGCCACCTGCGACCCAGCCCATTGCCACCGAGGCCGAACAGGGTCTGCTCGAGCAAATACATTCGCGCCTGACAGCCGCGCTGATCACCGACAGCAGCTTTGCGCAAGTCGGGGCGCCGGACGTATCGGTGACGGTGAAGCGGGATGAGCTGGGCAAGGAGTTTTATGCCAGTGACCCGATTGACTGGTTTGCTCAATTGTCCGGCTTTATTGATGAGGGTCAGACCGGTGCCCCCTCCAGAGGGTTGGTCAAGAATCTTGACGGTGAAACAGAGGATTCTTTTGAAAGCGCATTGAGCGGGCAGGTGTCCAAAATATTGGTCGACCTTGGCCTGGCCGTGGACGAGCTGCATCCGAAAATCACCAACATGGTCATGCGCGCTCGAGGGGCACAGGAAGCTTTGCTCATGGAGGGGCTGGCCAGCTATTTGAGTACCTCGGCCGACCTTGCAAAGGCTCTGTTGTCCTGGGCACATGGCAGTCGTTATCAGCTTCTGCAGGAAGTGGTGAGGGTTTATGGCGCACGGTCTTCGACGACCGTAGAAATTGGCGACGAGGTTTTGCTGGTGCTTCAGGCGCTGACGAAGCGCGGTGTTGTCAGTTCGCACTTGGGGTTAAGCCCCGCACTGATCGCGCAACTGGTAGAGCATTACCCATGGTTTGGCTTGGAAAACGCCGAGATGTCACTGAAATTGGTGTTTTTTCTCACCCAGTACGCCATGGTTTTACGGCTGAGTGAGCAGAATGAAGAAACCCTGTTGGACTATTTTCGGCTGATCAACACCCTCTGGGTGGATGCAAGCGATGCGGACAAACGTCTGATCCGCGAAAGTGCTGCCAGCAAACTGGCAGGATTTTTGCGCTGGGGCGCCCGCGAGGTGCTGGCGTCGTCCTACCACATCAACCCTGATGACGGTGTGGTTTTCAGCTTGCGAGACTTCGACACGGTCGTCCGGGTTTCCCTCCTGAGTCATCGCACAGGGCTGGACGCCAGAGCGTTATTGGCACTGCATTTACTCGCGCCCACCAGTGTCATTGGGGCTTACCGCGAGGCTGCTGAACTGGCTTTGAGCTGCCTTACCCAGTCGTTGCAGATCGTTCCTGCTGAAGAAGTTGGACAGAGCTTAAATAGCACTATCACCGTAACACCCGATTATCTGGTTGCTAACCGCGCAGGTGAGACTGCGACCTATACCATTACATTGCGCGATTTCATGGATGTGCCGTTTGAGGGCATCAGGGTTAGATGGGCGACCGATCTGGGCGCATTGCAGCAGACGGAGACAGTCACAGATAAAAACGGTGTCAGCTATACGACACTGGAAAGCGGACCTGACATGGGCGTTGCAAATGTGGTCGCCAGCTATGGACTCGGTGAAACGCTCAAGGCACCTGGCGTCACAATTGATTGTGATGAAGAGACCATTCACTTCATTGAGGGCACTTATGAAGGGGATCCGGCATTGGCCAATAAACTGGAACCGATCTATTTCACACTGAACGCGGTGGACGATTTCGGTAATCAGGCTGCCGACCGCGCGGTCGAGTGGGGTACAAGCCTGGGCGAGTTTCAGCGCTATCAAACCATTACCGATCAGGCCGGCCGTACCCGCGCTGAACTGCGCAGCAGCTCGGCCGGAAAATCCGCTGTGATCGCACACTATAGAAACGGCCGAGACTTCGAGTTTATAGAGGTCGAGTTCGTCAGCATCCCTTACTTTCAATACGTCAGATTCTCGACAACGGTGGTTGTCGGTATTGAAGTGGAAGTTTCTTGTGCGCTGGTTGAACTCAATGGCACGCCCAAAGAAGGGGAAGAGGTCACGTGGAGCTCCGATCTCCCCGGCCTGCTTGACGAGGTGAGTACGACGAATAGCGACGGCGTGGCCACGGCAACGTACGTGGCCTCCGCAGTGGGCAGTGTCACGGTTGAAGCGAAATGGCAAAGCACGTCGAAAAGCAGCGAAAGCACGGTCGTTTATCCATTAGCGGAAATTGTGAAACAAGAGGCAAGCAGTGATCAGTTCTTGGTGGGAAGCCCCCATCCTATTTTGTTTAAGGTTTGGCTGGAATTGGACGGAGAGGTTGCTCCACGTACGCTGGTGGAGTGGTCGACGACGGAGGGTGTCGAAAGCACGAGTTATAGCGATAAAGATGGGGTGGCAGTTTTTAATTCGACGTTCAAGCACGGGGAGCATGTGGTGACAGCCAGGGTGAGTGGCACTGACGATTCGGTAACCTTCAATGTCTCCGCAATGCCTCCGGTAGAGTTCACCGTGGAAATGAAGAAAGGCATGTTCGATGAAAACTCGCCTCTTCTCCTTTCCCGTAGCGTGCCCAATAATCTTCTCGTCAAAGTAACCGATGAGTCCGGAACGCCTATTCCCGGTGTTGAGTTTCAATTGGATTTTGTCGGTGAGGACCCGGCTTTAATGGGCGTCACCATCCAGGGCCTGGGCGAAACACAGCTTTCAACCCTGGAAGGTGTCAACTTTGGTATCCAAGCGGCGCCTGGTGATAAGGGCACCATGACCCTCAAACTGACCGGTGCCCTGCTGGAAGAGTGGCGCGAAACTTACCAGCTTGGGTGGATTTATCAATTTTATACGTCGAGACTTTTGCCTGACGATAATCTGAATTTGAGGTGGGTCTGCGAAGTCACTCTGCCTGATCCTTACGATGGGCCAGTTGTCGACGACCTGGGAGTTATCACTATAAGTGCGGTTGAGCAAGATATCAGTTTTCCGGTGTCCGTAAAGCTTGACGGACGCCCCCTTTATTTGGGTATCCCATCGAAAGACCTGTCAAGCGTGCCTAACGGCGCCGTCATGACGGCTTCACGTCTCGAAGCGTTGGAGGGGTATTTAGTCGTACTGGCTGGGCAGAGTACCCTTACTAGAAATTAGCGCTCTGGCAGGTGTTCAGGGTGGATGAACGACATAGAACTAGTACCTGACGAAGCGCTATGGAGTTTAGTTGTTCTGCCATTGTTTGTTAGCAAAACCCTTGTTGGTGTTCGCGCATGTGCGATGACAAGGAGCGGATGCGTGGCTTCGTACAATCTTGTACAGGCTGCGTGGTGGTAGATTGATGTAAATATCCGATATCAAAGGAATGACGTGATGAAAACTGAAGACGCGAAAAGTGTGCAGCAAGAACCTGGCTTCTCTTTTAGCTGGGCGTTGAAAGGTGAAAGGCTAGAGCGTGAAGATGCACCCTGGCTACTCGGGCGAGATGTTCGTTATGAATTGACGGTTAATACCGTGAATCTGGATGGAAATCCAATGAGCGGTATTAAATACCAGCTTAAAGTAAATGCCGAGTTGTTTGACAAATACTTATTTTTAGTGTCCCCGGTAAACAAAGATGTGGTCAGCACTACGAGGGGCGATGCTTTCGAGATTTTCGCTCGGTTACGCCCTAACGCGTCGAATTACGAACACACCAATGTTACGTTTGAAATATCTCTGGAGTCTGAAGGCGGTGTCGTCCAGAAAATTGCATTTGCCATGGGTAGATTAGCCCAGTGGTCGCTGTTTTCTGTTATAGAAGAAAATAGTTCCTATTGGTTTTCGGCCATCAGTGCGTGGGCAGGCGAAGGGAATCCAGGTTTCTGGGATTGGGATACCTCTAAGATTAATGAGTGCGACATCAGTATTCCAGTTCCAGGTTTAGAAGTGAAGGCGAGATCGGTGGACTATACTGACGACGGCAGGCTGAGAGTATTTCATCGCGTCGATAAGGCGTCGTTCCCAGGCTTGGCTGGGACTGACGTGGAGGTAAACTATAAACCTGGATTTTCGGGTAATGGATACTGGGGAACACTCCCTCATACGCATGTTTTTCAGTTGCCTGAGAGTCGAAATCCAAGGGCGTAAGTTTGTTTGAAGAGTCAATACGACGGGGCGGTATCATCATGGACGATAACTTTCATTCGCAGCTTCATCAACAACACCGCGACGCCCTGGTCGCTTACTACCTGGGCCAGCTCGTGCCCAACGCAGACGCTCCTGCACTGGCTAAACTCGTAGCGCCGGACGATCTTTACGAATACCTGCTGATCGACAATCAGGTCAGCGCCGAAGTAGACACCAGTCGGGTTGCGCAAGGCATTGCCAGCATTCAACAGCACGTGCACGCCATCTATAACGGCATGGAGCCGGGGTTTGGGGAGATTCCCGATCTCGCCGAGCACACTCGTACGCAGCAATTGTGGCGTGAGGGCATGAGTGAATACAGCACCTGGGCGGGTTACCAGATGCTGGCCGACTATCCGGAAAACTATCTCGACCCGTCCTTGCGACTGGGCAAGACCGAGGCGTTCAAGGCGCTGGAAGGGGATCTGGCGCAGGCGCGACTGACAACGGATACGGTGCAAAAAGCGCTGGGCAACTACCTGACGCTGTTCGAAGAAGTCAGCAACCTCAATACGGTGGCCTGTTATATCGACGGCGTGGATTTTCGCCAGTCCGACTATTACTTTATCGGCCGCCAGACAGTGGAGCCGTTCGCTTGTTACTGGCGCAAGGCGGCCATTGATCTGGATGGGAGCAGCCCGGTGGTGCCACCGGCCGCGTGGACTGAGTGGAAGAAGATCGAAACGCAAACGTCTGGACAAGTTACTCACATCCGCCCGGTGGTGGTGGAGGGGCGTCTGCATGTGGTGTGGCTGGAACAACTACGAGAAGGACTGGACGCAAATGAAAAGCCCAAGGCTGACAGTTTTATCTATCGACTGAACGTGAGTTACCTGCAAAGCAACGGGCGATGGAGTGCTGCAATCGCGTTGCGTGAATGCACGATGCCTTCGTTTGAAACACTCGAAGCGTCGGATTATATGCTGATAGCTACGTTTGATAACCGCTCTCATGCAGATCCCAGACTCATCATCGGCTTTTTAAAACGACACGTTACTGTCGTGGAAGGCTACGCATTCGTGCTGGTGAAGGATAAGTACTGGCAGTCCGTCACACCGACTTCGGCATCCATGACCTCAGCACTTTCCGCGCTGGTGAAGCAACTGGGTGGCGATCGCGGGCGCGCACAAGTTCTGATGGAAGGTGCCGACGCTGACGGGAAAGTGTGGACCCTGGACCGCGTGGACCTGAATCCAAGCGGTGACAACGATCCTGGCGTCTTGACTCCGTTTCTCGATCTCAATGTACGCATCAAAGTGATTGACCAGGTTTGCAACATTGAGTCCATCGGCGTGTGCAGCAAGCCGCTGTATGAGGACGCTGAAGGGATCACTCCCCTACGTCGCAACTTCGGTATCTGGAAAAGCGTGCCAGACGCCGATCTTGCTGTTGTGCTGAACGGCTCGGCCAGAACGATTGCGCAAGTTGATCCATGGAGCGGCGAGTTGACGTATCCGATGCGCTTCGGCATGAAAAAAGAGGCGGGCAGCCTGGGCTACAACGAATTCACCATCACCCGCAAAGAACGTTCCGATGCGATGCCCACTATCGTCACCACCGCCGATGGTAGCCAGTTCATCGATCTGGAATGCCTGTTGGTGCCGTCTCTGCGTTACGTGCGGCTCAACACCGCCTTCGCCGGTGAGCTTGTGCGCAGGGCCGAGGTCTCTGTGGAGGCAGCGCTGGGCTGGGAGGCACAGCACATGCTCGAAGGCGCTGCACCGTACAAGCAGCCCCAGCCCGTCGATTTCAACGGCGCCAACGGGCGGTACTTCTGGGAGCTGTTCTTTCACCTGCCACACCTGGTCGCGACGCGTTTGCATCAGTCGTTCGACTACGCGGGCGCTGAACAATGGCTGCATTATCTGTTCAATCCACAGGCGCGGGTGGCGCCGTTGCATCCCGCTCCTGCGCTTGTGGACTGGCTGCCCTACTGGACCAGCCGACCTTTGGCGTTCGCCGATGACCCGTCGCGCGACACCGCCGCGCCACGGGACCCGGACACCATCGCGTATGGCGCGCCTTCACACTATCGCAAAGCCATTTTCATGCTCTATGTGGACAACCTCATTGCCTGGGGCGACTCGCTTTACCGGCAGGTGACGCGCGACACCTTGAACGAAGCCCAGCTGCATTACGTCCGTGCACTGTCGCTGCTGGGGCCTCTGTCCAAGGGGCGCAGCATCAGCCAATGGACGCCGCAAACCCTGGCTCAAGCCGCCCGTCATGAGGATGACGCCTTGGCAGCTTTCGAGGTATCAACCGCCGCGTCCCTCGAACACGTGACTTGCGCGTCTCTGGGTGCCGAATCCTGGCTTCGCCTGATCGACGCTCCCTGGTTTCGCCTGCCGGTCAATACCCGCCTGCTGGACGTGTGGGACCAGCTGGACGCGCGTCTCTACAACCTGCGCAACAACCTGACGCTGGATGGCCGGCCGATGAAGTTGGCGTTGTATGAGGCCCCGGCCAACCCGCAGGACCTTCTGCGTGCTCAACTGGCAGGCAGCAGCGCCGCCGTCCGGCGTCTGGGTGCACTGGCGATCATTGCGCCTTACCGCTTTACGGCGATGCTGATGGGTGCGCGGTCGGCGGTGGACACGCTTATGGCGTTTGGCAGTCAACTGCAGGCGCATATGGAAAACCGCGACCGCGCCGAACAGCAGAGTCTGCAACAGGCTCATCTGCTGGAGCTGACACGGTTCGTGGAAACCTTCGACACTCAGGCCATCGAGCAGGCGGAACTCAACCTCGCAGCGTTGAAGTCACGTCGTGAGCAACTGCACGCCAAAATCGCGTCCTACGACAAGTGGCTGGAACAGGATGTCAGCGATGCGGAATTGGCGGCGGAACAGATGCTCGCCGGAGCCAGTGCCTCACGGATGGTAGCGGCCGGATTACGCTCAGCCGGCAGCGCGTTGAGCGCGCTTCCCAACACCATCACCTTGATATGCGCCCCGGTGCCTATCCCGGTACCGGGTGGATGGACCTGGGGAGGGCCGCCCTGGGCGGCGGCTTCACTGCTGGAGGGTTCGGCCCTCTATTTTTCGGACAGTGCCGAAGCGCAGTTACGTGCCGATGCCCGTGAGCGGCGGCGCACCGAGTGGGCGTTCCTCAAGGACGAGGCGCAAAATCAGCTCGAGGCGCTCGCCCTGCAGGATGAGCTGCAGCAGATGTTGATTCGTTCAGCACAACTGAAACGCGATCGCTCTCGCAAATCCAGTGAAGCGGCGCAGGCGCTGTATGCATTTATCCAGAACCGCGCCACCAATGCTGCCCTGTATCAGTGGTTGGGCGGGCAGATGGCCACGCTTTATTTTCAGGCCTACGACGCCGTGTTTTCGCTGTGCCTGGCCACCGAAGCATGCTGGCAGTACGAGATCGGAGATAGCGACACGCGCTTCATACCGGTCAATGCGTGGCAGGACAACCGCCACGGGCTTACGGCAGGAGAAAGCCTGGGGCTGGGGCTGATGCAAATGGAGTCGGCCTTTCTTGTGCGCAATGAGCGGTCCCTTGACCTGGCAAAAACCGTATCGCTAAGACGCTTGCTGGCTGACTACCAAACCGACGGAAACGAGGCAGGCTGGCCTTCCGTGATCGCCCAGTTGCGTGCGTCCGGCACACTTGATTTTGCCTTGAAGCCATCGCTGTTCGACCGGGATTATCCGGGCCACTACTTGCGTCGACTGGGACAGGTAACGCTGTCGCTGCCCGGCGTGCTGGGGCCGTTCGAGAACGCCCGGGCGGTGCTCGGACAACTCACTAACAGCTACTTGCTGAAGGCTGATCCGGGTGGTTGCAAACACATGTATCAGCAGGCCAATGAGTTGCCGGGCGAGCACGATGACGTCAATCCCAGGTTTGTCATCGCCAATCCCAGATCAGGGCAGCAGATCGCGATCTCAGGTGATACCGAAGACAGCGGTCTGCATACGCCCCTGGGGGGGGATGAGCGTTACCTGCCCTTTGAAGGGACTGGCGCAGTATCGAGCTGGACGCTGACGTTTGCCCGACATGAATGTGTCACGCAGCAACGGATGTTCGATGAGTTGCAGGACATCATCATCCACCTGCGCTATCGCGCTATGGACGGTGGAAAAGTGTTTGCCGAACAGGTCAAGGCGCTGCTGCCACCCCCTGACCAGCGTCGGTTAGCGGCGACGCTGGCCGCCAGTCTTTAACAGGATCGTGCCGCTCTGGCGGCGCGGCGTACGCACATCAACGGATGATGAGGGCAAGGCCATGAGCCAGGCAATTATTGGGGTTCTGGAAGAACAACGACGGGATGCTTTGGTCGCCTACTACCTGGGCCAGCTCGCTCCGCAGGGAAACGCGGCGTTGAGTCCGGCGCTGACCCAAGACGATCTCTACGAGTATCTGCTGATCGACAATCAGGTCACCGGGCAGGTGGACACCAGTCGAGTGGCGCAGAGCATTGCCAGCGTCCAGCAACATATTCACGCCATCTACAATGGCATGGAGCCAGGCTACGCCAACGCATCCCGCGAATCGCTGACGCTCTGGCGCGAGGGCATGTCGCAGTACAGCGTGTGGGCGGGCTACCAGATGCTTGCGGATTACCCCGAAAACTATCTTGACCCGACGCTGCGACTCGACAAGACGAGCATGTTCGAGACTTTTGAGTCAGAAATCGCCCAGGCCCGGTTGTCTCGGGACTCGGTTCAAAGCGCGTTGGGCAACTACCTGCAGGCATTCGAGGTGATCAGCAATCTGCAGATCACCGGTTGTTATGTGGACAGCACGAAGTTTGTGGATGCCGATTACTATTTTATCGGACGGCAAAGCATCGAGCCGTTTGGGTTCTATTGGCGCAAGGCGCATTTATATCCGGGAGACGATGCAACCAAGGCGACCATGGCGGGCTGGACACAGTGGTTGCCGATTGACTCGGTTTCGGGTGCACATATAAAACATTGTCGGCCGGTTGTCATGGATGGGCGTTTATATGCGGTCTGGGCTGAATCAGGGAAAGCGATGTATGACGATGCCGGGGCGACGACCGGTGAGTTCGAATATCATCTGAAGCTGGCGTATCGAAGGCTTGATAATGGCTGGAGTGTGCCAATTCATCTTCAGTCGGGCGTGGCACCGGATGAGTTGCTCGCCAATGAGGTGAGTGCCGAGGGTGTTGTTACAAAAGGCTATCGACTCGGTGTTGGCACTGACCGGGCCGCTGATGGTGGTCGGCTGTTAGCGGTGCACTTTGTCTCACAAGGATTCGAGCCTGATATCAACACTTACCACGTGCGCGACAGTCTTTTACACCCTGTCAACCTTGATGTCTCCGGGAGCATGGGTGCAATGCTTGGCGCAGACAGCCGTCGGGTTCAGTTCGCCTTCGACGATGTGGCCAGCAAGTATACGATTGCGCCGATAACGTGGGATCAAGCAAGCGAGGGAACTGTACTCGGGAGAGGAGAGTTGGCGGTCAATCAATACTTGACACTTCACGTCGATTGGAAAAACGGAGTCGGGACCCTTCAAGGGTTCTGCAATAAGGCAGTCAATGTAAAGCGAGACAGTGATTTTATTTATAGTAAATCCATCGACTACAGTCAGCGGTATGGATTTCATGTGGACGTCATCTCAGGTATCGGCGATTTAACATTCAGCGTGATCAGGTTCATCGACAAGCACCTGGAGATTCCTTCTATAGACGCATCACTCATTTATGCTGGAGAGGTGCTCTGTACCGTTACTGAAGCCGACTTCGTGGACTACGCTGACGAGTATTTCAGTTATATGCAGGCACAGAAAGTTATTAAGTTTGATCAAGAGGCGTTTGAATTGACGGGCAGTGACGGTGAGTTCATCGCCAACATTAGCGATAGCATGGACTGGCCACTGGATTGTGCTCACTACAAGCCTAATTACCAACCGGCGGAGATGGAGTGGGTTATCCGCCGCTTCGATCCTAATATATCGGTAGGGAGTGGCACATTAATTTTAAATGGCGCTGCCAAGACGCCCTTGCTCGATCACGAGTGGGGGACGCAATATGACCCCAATCGTGTGTATCAGTGGGGTGAAAAACTTGGTGATGACATGAATTTCGGCGCAAACGCATTCAAGGTCGAGCGGGTGCCTGTATCCAACCCCGCTCCATTGATCAAAACAACCCCAGCCGGCGCGCATTACCTTGATCTCAGCACCATCGGCATCGATGCCAGCGCCGCTTCCATTCGCCTCAACACCCTTTTCGCGAAGGAACTGTCGCACAAGGCTGCTTTCTCGCTGGAAAGTGCGTTGTCCTGGGAAACCCAGCACACCGTAGAACCTGAATTACCCGGCCAGACCGCGCCGGTTTACCTGGACTTCGATGGCGCCAATGGCCTTTATTTCTGGGAGATTTTCTTTCACGTCTCGCACTTGGTCGCCTGGCGCTTACAGCAGGAGTTCGACTACTCAGAAGCGCAGGCGTGGCTGGAGCGCCTGTTCAATCCGCAAATGCGCGTGGCTCCACTTTACCCGCCGCCTTCGACAACCGATTGGCTGCCTTACTGGAGTTGCCGTCCGCTGGGCCTGCCTGATCACTTCAACACCGAGCTGGAAGGTTTGGGCAATCCTGACGCCATCGCGCGAGGGGCGCCGTCGCACTACCGCAAAGCGATATTCATGCTCTACGTGAACAACCTCATGACCTGGGGCGACATGCTGTATCGCCAGGTCACCCGCGACACCCTCAACGAGGCCAAGCTGCTGTACGTTCGGGCAGGCTCCCTGTTAGGCCCGTTGTCGAATGGCCGCAGTATCAGCCGCTGGACGCCCGCGACCCTGTCTGCTGTGCTGGAACCGGAGAAGCGTTCCTTTGCCTTGATCGAGTCGTCCATGCTCGACGCGCTGCGTGACTTGATCCCGCTGCGCGATGACGGCGCACCCTGGCTGCGTCTGCTTGATCTCCCGGCTTTCCGACTGCCGGTCAACAGCCAGTTGCTGGACCTGTGGAGCCAGCTGGAGCAACGGCTGTTCAACCTGCGGAACAACCTGACGCTGGATGGCAAGCCGATGCAATTGGCGCTGTACGAAGCCCCGGCCAATCCGCTGGACCTGCTGCGTGCGCAGTTGAGCGGCTCGAGCCTGAGCCAGCGGCGCCTGGGCTCGCTGGCAATCATCCCACCGTATCGTTTTCGCGCCATGCTGCCGCGCACCCAATACGCGGTGGAAATGTTGATCCGTTTTGCCCAGCTAGTGCTCAACCACATGGAATCCCGGGACCGAGCCGAGCAGGATGAGCTGCAGCAGGGGCAGATCGTCGATGATCTGGCGACCTTTGCCGAGCGGCTACAACAAAATGCCATCGATGAGGCCGGCAAAAGCCGCGACGCGTTGCAAGCAAGTCGGCGCGGTGTCGCCGCGCGCAAGGCGTATTACGACGCGTTAGTGCGCAAGGATGTCAGCGCCCTGGAAAAATCTGCCCATGGCAAGCGTATGGCTGCGATGGGCTCTACCGTTGCTGCCCGGGCGCTGGGTGCCGCGGGACACTTCGCCAACCTGGCGCCTAACCTGTTCGGTGGTGCCACCGGTGGCATGCACTGGGGCGGCGCTGCTTTTGGCCCGGCGGAATTAGCCGAAAGTGCCGCTGCAGTATTGTCGGAGCTGGCCCAGGTACAACTGACCACTGACCTGCAAAATCGCCGTCGTGACGAGTGGCAGTTCATGGCCAAACAGGCTGAGTTCGAGCTGGAAATACTCGATCAGCAGATCCAGGCGCAGGAAGTGAACATGCAGTCGGCCACAACCAGTCTGGAACAGGCCACCAAAGCGCGGGAACAGGCGCAAGCGATGTACGCCTTCATCAAAGGGCGGGCCTGCGGCGCTGGGCTGTATCAATGGTTGTTGAGCCAGATGTCGACGCTGTATTTCCAGGCCTACGACGCCGTGCTCTCGATGTGCTTGAGCACCGAAGCCTGTTGGCAGTATGAAATCGGCGACCGCGATACGCGGTTTATCTCGACCACCGCCTGGGCTGATAACCGCTTCGGGTTGACAGCGGGCGAGTCCCTTAAATTGGGCTTGCTGCAGATGGAGTCGGCGTATCTGAGTCGTCATGAGCGGCGCCTTGAACTGACAAAAACCGTGTCGCTCAAAGCGCTATTGCAGGATTACGATCCAGGCGCCGCTTTATCGTCGCAGACCGCTGCCACGGGTTGGGACGCGGTGGTCGAGACACTGCGGGCCGAAGGTGAAATCAATTTTCAGCTCAAGTCCTCGACATTCGACAAGGACTACCCCGGCCATTACTTGCGCCAACTGGTGCGGGTGTCGGTGTCATTGCCAGTCGTGCTCCAACCCTATCAGGACATTCATGCAACGCTGAGCCAGCAGTCCAGCAGTTATTTGTTGAAGCCGCAGATTGGCAATGTGAAATACCTTTATCAACAGGCTGGGGAGCTGGCAGAAGGCGACGAAGATATTCGTCAGGATCAGATCGTCTTTAACCCGCGATCCAATCAGCAGATTGGTCTTTCCAGCGGTGTTGATGACCATGGCATGGCTACGCTGGACTTTGGCGATGAGCGTTATTTCCCGTTTGAAGGCACGGGCGCCATCTCCAGTTGGACGCTGAGTTTCCCCAACCATGAATCCGAGAGTCAGCAGGCTATGCTTGCAACGCTGACCGACGTCATCTTGCATGTGCGATACATGGCGCTCGACGGCGGAAAAGCGTTCAGTGAAGAGGTCGAGGCGTTGGTGGCGTCGGTCGAAGAAGGGGAGGCCCGTCGTCGCTCACCGCCGGGTGTACTCCACGACCGGGTCACTCACTAGCGGATTTCGCTGATGTATGCCCCTACATCCTTGAGGATGATTCGCAACGTCGCATCCAGATCGGCCAGCTCACTGGCCGGCGTGCTGTGCAGGATTTCGTAGGACGTATCTCCGCCCAGATGGATGGCGTCCCCGGCGTCAATCTCCAACAGCAGGCGGGTGGCGCTGAAGGTGACGATGATCTGCTCGTCGACGTGAATGGTGTCGTCGCGGAAGGTGATGTCGACTTCGTCCTCGTCCGGAAAGCGCGCCAGCATGAACAGGTCGCCGTTTGACCCATGGCAACACGCCAGCGCCATGTCATCTTCTTCCTCGTCACAGGGGTTGTAGATGAAACTGTCGGTGGTCATGAGCATGGGGATGTTCCTTGAGGGCGTCTGGGGGGGCTGAGCGGGATTTTGCCAGTGTTCGCGCACATTTGCCCACTCACTCGTACAAGGCCCGGGTTGTCATCTCAGCCAGGTGGCGCCTTCGCCGCTTTCGCAACATCCCGTAGCAACCCGATGTCCGAATATGTCGCAGCACCGCAAGCAGGCGCGCGGCTGGTCTCGTTAAGCTGCGTAGCAGATGAAACGCTGTACAGCCGAGCCTGCCTGGGCGACGGTGTACACGGTTCATTCGGGTCGGCCAGATGTGACGGCGCACACACGACAAGCGTTAGTACTTAAGCAAAGCGCTACGCTTTGCCCGTAGTCACGTTTTCCTGACTATCCTCGTGCAGCGGTAAACGCGACACTCGACCCGGCACCACGCATCTCTCCTAAGACCGTATATAAAAGCCCAAGCGGAGTACCAAAGATGGCGTTCTTCACCGCAGCCAGCAAGTCCGACTTCCAGCACCAACTGCAAGCGGCACTGGCCCAGCACATCAGTGAACAGGCACTGCCACAAGTGGCGCTGTTCGCTGAGCAGTTCTTCGGCATCATTTCCCTGGACGAGCTGACCCAGCGTCGGCTCTCCGATCTGGCAGGCTGTACCCTTTCTGCCTGGCGTTTGCTTGAGCGCTTTGAACATTCCAGCCCGCAAGTGCGGGTCTACAACCCCGATTACGAGCGCCACGGCTGGCAATCCACGCACACCGCCGTGGAAGTCCTGCACCACGACCTGCCGTTTCTGGTGGACTCGGTGCGCACCGAGCTCAACCGCCGCGGCTACAGCATCCACACCTTGCAAACCACCGTACTGAGTGTGCGACGCGATGCCCGTGGCCAACTGGTCGAACTGCTGCCCAAAGGCACCAGCGGCGACGACGTCCTGCAAGAATCGTTGATGTACCTGGAGATCGACCGTTGCGCCAATGCCGCGGAGCTGAACGTGCTCGCCCGCGAACTGGAGCAGGTGCTGGGTGAAGTCCGCGTCGCGGTGGAAGACTTCGAGCCGATGAAAGCCAAGCTCCACGAGCTGCTGGCCGGCATCGACGCCACCGAGTACAACATTGACCCCGAGGAGAAATCCGAGGTCAAGGTGTTCCTCGAATGGCTGGTGAACAACCACTTCACCTTCCTCGGTTACGAAGAATTCACCGTCAGTGACGAAGGCGAGGGCGGTCAGCTCCAGTACGACCCGTCGTCCTTCCTCGGCCTGACCAAACTGCTGCGCGCGGGGCTCACCGCCGATGACCTGCACATCGAAGGTTATGCAGTGAAGTACCTGCAGGAGCCGACCCTGTTGTCGTTCGCCAAGGCCGCGCACCCAAGCCGCGTGCATCGCCCGGCGTATCCGGACTACGTGTCGATCCGCCAGATCGACGCCGACGGCAAGGTCATCAAGGAGTCTCGCTTCATGGGCCTGTACACCTCGTCGGTGTACGGCGAAAGCGTGCGCGCCATTCCCTACATCCGCCGCAAGGTCGCCGAAGTCGAGCGCCGTTCCGGGTTCGACGCCAAGGCGCACCTGGGCAAGGAACTGGCGCAAGTGGTTGAAGTGCTGCCGCGCGACGACCTGTTCCAGACCCCGGTGGACGAGTTGTTCACCACCGTCATGTCGATCGTGCAGATCCAGGAGCGCAACAAGATTCGCGTGTTCCTGCGCAAAGACCCGTACGGTCGTTTCTGCTACTGCCTGGCCTATGTGCCGCGCGACGTGTATTCCACCGAAGTCCGTCAGAAGATCCAGCAAGTGTTGATGGATCGCCTGAAAGCCACCGACTGCGAGTTCTGGACCTTCTTCTCCGAATCGGTACTGGCGCGCGTGCAGCTGATCCTGCGGGTGGACCCGAAAGTCACCCTCGACATCGACCCGCAGCAGCTGGAAAACGAAGTCGTTCAGGCCTGCCGTTCGTGGAAAGACGACTACGCCAGTCTGGTCATCGAAAGCTTCGGCGAAGCCCAGGGCACCAATGTCCTGGCCGACTTCCCGAAAGGTTTCCCGGCAGGCTACCGCGAGCGTTTCGCCGCGCACTCTGCCGTGGTCGACATGCAACACGTGCTGAGCCTGTCCGAAGCCAATCCGCTGGTGATGAGCTTCTATCAGCCGCTGTCGGGGGACAAGGCGCAGCTGCACTGCAAGCTGTACCACGCTGACACGCCGCTGGCGCTGTCCGACGTGCTGCCGATTCTTGAGAACCTCGGCCTGCGCGTGCTCGGTGAATTCCCGTACCGCCTGCGCCACACCAATGGCCGCGAATTCTGGATTCACGACTTTGCGTTCACGTACGGCGAAGGCCTGAAGCTGGACCTGCAACAGCTCAACGACACGTTGCAGGACGCCTTTGTCCACATCGTGCGCGGCGAAGCCGAGAACGATGCCTTCAACCGTCTGGTGCTGACGGCCGGTTTGCCGTGGCGCGATGTGGCGTTGCTGCGGGCCTACGCCCGTTACCTGAAACAGATCCGTCTGGGCTTCGACCTGGGTTACATCGCCAGCACGCTGAACAACCACGCCGACATCGCCCGCGAGCTGACGCGTCTGTTCAAGACCCGCTTCTACCTGGCGCGCAAGCTGAGCGGCGGCGACCTCGACGACATGCAGCAGCGCCTGGAACAGGCGATTCTGACCGCGCTGGACGGCGTGCAAGTGCTCAACGAAGACCGCATCCTGCGTCGCTACCTTGACCTGATCAAAGCGACCATGCGCACCAACTTCTACCAGAGCGACGCCAACGGCCAGAGCAAGAGCTACTTCAGCTTCAAGTTCAACCCGCGCCTGATCCCCGAGCTGCCGAAGCCGGTGCCGAAGTTCGAAATCTTCGTTTACTCGCCGCGCGTCGAAGGCGTACACCTGCGTTTCGGCAACGTAGCCCGGGGCGGCTTGCGCTGGTCCGACCGTGAAGAAGACTTCCGCACCGAAGTGCTGGGTCTGGTCAAAGCCCAGCAGGTGAAGAACTCGGTCATCGTGCCGGTCGGCGCCAAGGGCGGCTTCCTGCCCCGTCGTCTGCCGACCACCGGGACCCGCGACGAGATCCAGGCTGAAGCCATCGCCTGCTACCGCCTGTTCATTTCCGGTCTGCTGGACATCACCGACAACCTGAAAGAAGGCGCGCTGGTACCGCCGGCCAACGTCGTGCGTCACGACGACGATGACCCGTACCTGGTCGTGGCCGCCGACAAAGGCACCGCGACCTTCTCCGACATCGCCAACGGCATCGCTATCGACTACGGCTTCTGGCTCGGCGACGCCTTCGCTTCCGGCGGCTCGGCGGGTTACGACCACAAGAAAATGGGCATCACCGCCAAGGGCGCGTGGGTTGGCGTGCAGCGCCATTTCCGCGAGCGCGGCATCAACGTGCAGCGGGACAGCATCAGCGTGATCGGCGTCGGCGACATGGCCGGTGACGTGTTCGGCAACGGCCTGTTGATGTCCGACAAGCTGCAACTGGTGGCGGCTTTCAACCACCTGCACATCTTCATCGACCCGAATCCGGACCCGGCCAGCAGCTTCGTCGAGCGTCAGCGTCTGTTCGACCTGCCGCGTTCGGCGTGGACCGATTACGACACCAGCCTGATGTCCGAAGGCGGCGGTATCTTCCCGCGCAGCGCGAAAAGCATCGCGATCACCCCGCAGATGAAAGCGCGCTTCGACATCACCGCTGACAAGCTGACCCCGACCGAACTGATGCACGCGCTGCTCAAGGCGCCGGTGGATCTGTTGTGGAATGGCGGCATCGGCACTTACGTCAAGGCCAGCACCGAATCCCACGCAGACGTGGGTGACAAAGCCAACGACGCGCTGCGCGTCAACGGCAATCAGCTGCGTTGCAAAGTGGTGGGCGAGGGCGGCAACCTCGGCATGACCCAACTGGGCCGTGTCGAGTTCGGCCTGATGGGCGGCGCGACCAACACCGACTTCATCGACAACGCCGGTGGCGTGGACTGCTCCGACCACGAAGTGAACATCAAGATCCTGCTGAACGAAGTGGTTCAGGCCGGTGACATGACCGAGAAGCAGCGCAACCTGCTGCTCGAAAGCATGACCGACGAAGTGGGCAACCTCGTCCTCGGCAACAACTACAAGCAGACTCAGGCCCTGTCCCTGGCGGAGCGCCGTGCCTACGAGCGCATCGCCGAGTACAAACGCCTGATGAGCGACCTGGAAGCGCGCGGCAAGCTGGACCGTGCCATCGAGTTCCTGCCGGCGGAAGATCAACTGGCCGAGCGCATCGCGGAGAAGAAAGGCCTGACCCGGGCCGAGCTGTCGGTGCTGATTTCCTACAGCAAGATCGACCTCAAGGAAGCGCTGCTGGAATCCCGCGTGCCGGATGACGACTACCTGGCCCGCGACATGGAAACGGCGTTCCCGCCGTCACTGGGCGCGAAGTTCTCCGAGTCGATGCGTCGTCACCGTCTGAAGCGCGAAATCGTCAGCACGCAGATCGCCAACGACCTGGTCAACCACATGGGCATCACGTTCGTGCAGCGACTCAAAGAGTCGACCGGCATGACCGCCGCTAACGTGGCCGGTGCTTACGTGATCGTGCGTGACATCTTCCACCTCCCGCACTGGTTCCGTCAGATCGAAGCGCTGGACTACAAGGTTCCGGCCGAGATTCAGCTGGCGTTGATGGATGAGCTGATGCGTCTGGGCCGTCGCGCGACGCGCTGGTTCCTGCGCAGCCGTCGCAACGAGCTGGACGCGGCGCGTGATGTGGCGCACTTCGGTCCGCACATCGCGGCACTGGGTCTGAAGCTGGACGAGTTGCTGGAAGGGCCGACCCGTGAGGTCTGGCAGACGCGTTATCAGGAGTACGTCGCGGCCGGCGTGCCGGAGTTGCTGGCGCGGATGGTGGCGGGTACGAGTCACCTGTACACGCTGTTGCCGATCATCGAGGCGTCGGACGTGACCGGTCAGAACGCAGCGGACGTGGCGAAGGTGTATTTCGCGGTGGGCAGTTCGCTGGATGTGACGTGGTATCTGCAGCAGATCAGTGCGTTGCCGGTTGAAAACAATTGGCAGGCGCTGGCTCGTGAGGCGTTCCGCGATGATATCGATTGGCAGCAGCGGGCGATCACGGTGTCTGTGTTGCAGATGGCGAATGGTCCTGCAGACGTCGAGGAGCGTTTGAGTCTGTGGCTGGAGCAGCATTTGCCGATGGTCGAGCGCTGGCGCGCGATGTTGGTGGAGTTGCGTGCGGCGAGTGGTCACGATTATGCGATGTATGCGGTCGCTAACCGTGAGTTGCTGGATCTGGCAATGAGTGGGCAGACGGCTGTGGTTTGAGGGTTTAGTCGTCTGTAATCGAAAGCCCCGCGTTGAGAGACGCGGGGCTTTTTTGTTTTTGCGTTGGGAGATCAGGGTCAAGGGCGTCTGCCTGGGGGCAGACTGTTTCGCCTTCGGCGAGTTACTTGGAAAAGCACCCCAAGTAACCAAGGGTGCTTGCTCCTGGCTAGGCCCGACTTCGTCGGGTTCCCTCACTTCGACGATGCTCCGTGGGCCCGCGCCGAACGGACATCCATGTCCTGACGGCGCTCTCGCCGCATCCATGCGGCTCGGCCCACTGCGCATCATCTACGTTCGGCCTGCGCCCAAGTCGCGTTTGGCGGTGTCTGGGCTTTTTGCGTATGAAGATCAAAAGCAAAGCAGATCAAAATCAACAGCTTCCCGGCTAAAGCCGGTCCCACAGGGTGTACACGGTGTGCTTTTTAGTGGGACTTGCTTAGCCGGGAAGACGGCCCCACTGACTGCACCCGTTGCTTTTAGTGGGACCGGCTTTAGCCGGGAAGGGGCCAGTGTGGACGCTGGCAGTTTTGCTGATCGGACATCTTGTCTGTGGGAGCGAGCTTGCTCGCGAATGCTGTTGATCGTTCCCACGCTCCGCGTGGGCATGTATCCCCAGACGCTCTGCGTCGCTCTTCCAAAGGCTGAGCGGTTATTTCAGTCGCGCCATGCTGATGGCGTCGACGAGGACGCCGTCGCGTATGGCGTAGTCACGCAGGCGGCCTTCGGTTTCGAAACCGAATTTGCGGTACAGCGCCAGGGCGGCTTCGTTATCGGCGAACACCGTCAGTTCAACCCGATGCAGGTTCATCCAGTTGTCCGCGACTTCCAGCACGGCAGCCATCAGCCGCGACCCCACCCCTTTGCCCTGCCACGCCGCCGCTACGCCCATGCCGATCGCGCCGACATGGCGCTGGCGAATGCGCGCGTATTGCTCCAGACCAATGTTGCCGATCACCTGGCCCTGATGCAAAGCGACAAGTTTCACCGAACGGTCATCCGCCCCCGCCAGCCGTTTGCGCCAGACATCGGTGGACTGATACGGCATCTGAAGCACCTGACGACACACCTCGGGGTCGTTATACAACGCCGTGACACCTTCGATATGGGCCTCGGTAAAGCGATGGATCACCACTTGATCGACAGCAACATTCACTGGATTCGTCCTTTGAAAACAGAAAGAGGGAACAGTCTAAGCGGCTGATTGCTGCCATGGCTACGGCGACCCGTGCCCTAAAGCATGAACATCGCGCGTTGTGACGCGGAGCGTCACGGGATGCATGCCCACGCAGAGCGTGGGAACGATCAAGCGTCATGCCGTGAAATTACCGTCGCCCACACCGGCCCCTTCCCGGCTGAAGCCGGTCCCACTAAAAGTAACGCGTGCAGTCAGTGGTACCGCCTTCCCGGCTAAAGCCGGTCCTACAAAAAGCATGCGTACCGTCAGTAGGACCGGCTTCAGCCGGGAAGCTTTTGATCTGCTTCTGATCTGCTTTTGATCTTCATACGCAAAAAGCCCAGTCACCGCAAAACGCGACTTGGGTGCAGGCCGAACGTAGACGACGCGCAGTGGGCCGAGCCGCATGGATGCGGCGAGAGCGCCGTTAGGACATGGATGTCCGTTCGGCGCGGGCCCACGGAGCATCGTCGGAGAGAGGGAATCCCGACGGAGGAGGGACCTAACCAGGAGTAGGCACCCTTGGTTACTTGGGGTGCTTTTCCAAGTAACTCGCCGAAGGCGAAACAGTCTGCCCCCAGGCAGACCCCTATCAGCATCACCGCACAATTCCCGGCTGAAGCCGGTCCTACGAATAAACTAGCCATAAAAAAACCCCGCCGAAGCGGGGTTCTCTCAACACGGTCTCAGCTATTAAGCCTGAACAACCGGGATATTAGCGTTCGCCGCAGCCTCACGGAATTCCGCGATCTGATCGAAGCTCAAGTACCGGTAAACATCGGCAGCCATGCTGTCGATCTTGCCCGCATACTCCATATACTCCTCGACCGTCGGCAGACGACCCAGAATCGACGCCACAGACGCCAACTCAGCCGACGCCAGATACACGTTCGCCCCATCACCCAAACGGTTCGGGAAGTTACGCGTCGACGTCGATACTACGGTCGAATTCGGCTCCACACGTGCCTGGTTACCCATGCACAGCGAGCAGCCCGGCATTTCCATGCGCGCGCCAGCCTTGCCGTAAATGCCGTAGTAGCCTTCCTCGGTCAATTGATGAGCATCCATCTTGGTCGGCGGCGACAGCCACAGACGCGTAGGAAGCTGACCTTTGACCTGATCCAGCAACTTGCCCGCAGCGCGGAAGTGTCCGATGTTGGTCATGCACGAACCGATGAACACTTCGTCAATCTTCTCGCCAGCAACGCTGGACAGCAGACGGGCGTCGTCCGGATCGTTTGGCGCGCAGAGCACAGGCTCTTTGATGTCGGCCAGATCGATCTCGATGATTTCTTCGTACTCGGCATCAGCGTCCGCAACCATGAGCTCCGGATTGGCCACCCAGGCTTCCATCGCTTGAGCACGACGTTCCAGGGTGCGCGGATCGCCATAACCCTGTTCGATCATCCAGCGCAGCAGGGTGATGTTCGAGTTCAGGTATTCGGTGATCGACTCTTTCGACAGCTTGATCGTGCAACCTGCGGCAGAACGCTCGGCCGAGGCGTCGGACAGCTCGAATGCCTGCTCGATGCTCAGGTTGTCCAGGCCTTCGATTTCCAGGATGCGACCCGAGAAGGCGTTTTTCTTGCCCTTCTTCTCGACGGTCAGCAAACCCTTCTGGATCGCGAAGTAAGGAATCGCGTGAACCAGGTCGCGCAGGGTGATGCCCGGTTGCATCTCGCCCTTGAAGCGGACCAGGATCGACTCCGGCATGTCCAGCGGCATTACGCCAGTGGCCGCGGCAAACGCCACCAGACCGGAACCGGCCGGGAACGAAATCCCCATCGGGAAACGGGTGTGCGAGTCACCACCTGTGCCGACGGTGTCCGGCAGCAACATGCGGTTCAGCCAGCTGTGGATGATGCCATCGCCCGGACGCAGGGAAACGCCGCCGCGGGTCATGATGAAGTCAGGCAGCGTGTGGTGCGTGGTCACGTCGATCGGCTTTGGATACGCCGCGGTGTGGCAGAACGACTGCATCACCAGATCGGTCGAGAAGCCCAGGCACGCCAGGTCTTTCAGTTCATCACGGGTCATTGGACCGGTGGTGTCCTGGGAGCCGACGGTGGTCATCTTCGGTTCGCAGTAGGTGCCAGGACGCACACCTTTGCCTTCCGGCAGACCGCAGGCCTTGCCCACCATTTTCTGCGCCAGGGTGAAACCTTTGCCGGTGTCGACAGGGGCTTCAGGCAGCTTGAACAGGTCGGTCGGGCCCAGGCCCAGCTCGGCACGCGCCTTGTCGGTCAGGCCACGGCCGATGATCAGCGGGATACGACCGCCGGCACGGACTTCGTCCAACAGCACAGGGGTCTTCAGTTCGAAGGTGGTGATGACTTCTTCGCTGTCGTGCTTGCAGACTTTGCCAGCGTACGGGTAGACGTCGATCACGTCGCCCATGTTGATGTTCGAGACATCGAATTCGATTGGCAGAGCGCCGGCGTCTTCCATGGTGTTGTAGAAGATCGGGGCAATCTTGGTGCCGAAGCAGAAACCGCCCGCGCGCTTGTTCGGTACGTTCGGGACGTCGTCGCCGAAGAACCACAGCACCGAGTTGGTGGCCGACTTGCGCGAAGAACCGGTGCCGACCACGTCGCCCACGTAGGCGATAGGGAAACCCTGACCGCGCATTTCTTCGATCTGTTTCATCGGGCCGATGGAGCCTTGCACGTCAGGCACGATGCCTTCCCGGGCCATCTTCAACATGGCGAGGGCGTGCAGCGGGATATCCGGACGCGACCAGGCGTCAGGCGCAGGCGACAGGTCGTCGGTGTTGGTTTCGCCGGTGACCTTGAAGACGCGCAGGCTGATCTTCTCGGCCAGGGTCGGACGCTTGCGGAACCACTCACCGTCAGCCCAGGACTGCAGAACGCCTTGGGCGATTGCATTACCGTTTTTGGCTTTTTCAGCGACGTCGTGGAAGGCGTCGAACATCAGCAGGGTGTGCTTGAGTTGGTCGGCAGCGACCTGGCCCAATGCAGCGTCGTCCAGCAGCTCGACCATGGTCACGATGTTGTAACCGCCCTGCATGGTGCCGAGCAGCTCTACAGCGTGTTTACGGTCCAGCAGAGGGGAAGTGACTTCGCCCTTGGCCAGGGCAGAAAGGAAACCGGCTTTGACGTAGGCAGCTTCGTCAACGCCCGGTGGAACGCGATTGGTGATCAGATCAAGCAGGAAAGCTTCTTCGCCAGCCGGTGGGTTTTTCAGCAGCTCGACCAGGCCTGCAGTTTGTTCGGCGTTAAGCGGCTGGGGCACGATACCCTGGGCGGCACGCTCTTCGATGTGTTTACGGTAGGCTTCAAGCACAGTATTACCCTCATCAGTGGTCCCAAATGGGTGTCCGGGACGCTCATCCAGAGAAGGTCCGCATCGGCGCTCTCGAACTTTTTAAAGTTTCTTGGCAGGAAGCTGACGATCTCCAACAGAAGCTGTTTTCAAAGTTTTACGCCTGCATCGAACGGTTTGGGAGGGGAACGCAGGGCGAACCTGCGTTAAACCGGACTGCGGGGTTGGGCTCTCTACGAGGGTAAAAAGCCCTGACTGTGCTCGTGACGCTTTGAAAACAGCTTCCAACGGACATTGGCGCCTTAAAAGGCCCGGTGATTCTACGGTAAAAAACCGCTGAAGGTAAGTTAGCCCCTACAGGTTGAAGGGTGTACCTCGTTAGACAAAGGGCTAACATGCCGGCTTGTTTCGTTCGCCGTCGTGTTCCCTTGCCATGCCCAATCAAATCATCAAGACGCCCTGCGTGGGCCTGTGCTCCACCGTCTACGGCGACCTCGTGTGCCGGGGATGCAAGCGCTTTCACCACGAAGTGATCCACTGGAACGGCTACGACGAGGATGCAAAGCGTGCCGTCTGGCTGCGCCTTGAACAGCTGCTGGTGCAAGTGATGGCGGGGAAAGTCGAGGTGTTCGACCCGGCCAGGCTGCGGGCGCAACTGGAGCAGCGCAAGATTCGCTTCGTTCCCCATCAGTCGGAATATTGCTGGGCGTATCAGTTGATCGCCCGGGGCGCGCGGGTGATCAACCAGCTGGACGCCTACGGCATGGTGCTGCTGCCGGAGTTTCGCGACTGGTCGCTGCCTGAACTGCGCGATGCCATTGATCGGGAATTCTTCCTGCTGTCCGAAGCGCACTATGAACGCTACATCGCGCCCAGCTTCCTCAAGGATGCGATGGGCGCGGTCTGACAGCGGCGTGACGCTCAGGCGCCTGCGGTAAATCCTGCGCTTTTCATCTGCGCAGGCTGGCTCTGCCGGTCAGGCTCCGTATAATGCTGCGCCTTGCCCAGCCAGCCATCCGTGAACCCATGCAGATTTATCCAGAAATCGACGCCTTCCTGCTTTGCCCCACGCCCGACAGCTGGGTTCAGGCCGCCTTGCAGAATCTGGATATCCTGCTGATCGATCACGCCAACAATGAAAAGAAGGCCGCCGGTGCGGCGTTTCAGTTCATGTTCCAGTACAACGACAAGTTCGATCTGCTGGCAAAGATGTCGCGGTTGGCGCGCGAAGAGCTGCGTCACTTCGAGCAGGTGATCGGCATCATCAAGAAGCGCAACATCCCGATGGCTAACATCAGTTCAGCGCGCTATGCCGGTTCGCTGCGCAAACTCGTTCGCACTCACAACCCCTACCGACTGACCGACGCGCTGATCGTCGGCGCCATCGTCGAAGCGCGATCTTGCGAACGCTTCGCTGCGCTGGTGCCGCATCTGGATGAAGACCTGTCGAAGTTCTACGCCAGCCTGCTCAAGTCCGAAGCCCGGCATTTTCAGGATTACCTGAAGCTCGCCTACACCTACGGGACTGAAGCGGACGTCGACGCCAAGATCGAAGAAATCCGCCAGGCCGAGCGCGAGCTGATCTTGAGCCCGGACGAAGACTTCCGCTTTCACAGCGGCGTGCCGGCCCTTTAAATCGTCTTTGGTTAACGCGTCATTTCAGACGCCTCCTCATAATTCAGGCGCCGCGCTGTCGGCAGCAATCAACGTCCATGTGGGAGTGAGCTTGCTCACGAAGACGGCGTTACATCCGCTGAATATCTAGCGGATGTACGTACCACTTCGCGAGCAAGCTCACTTCCACAGTTTCCCATCCGCATTAGATGCGTTAGATCCCCACATCATCAAAGCCTCCGCGTCAGCAGGCGAATCACGTTCGTCCGATTTCGTGCACCTTAAATATTGTTTCATTGTGTGTTCACTGCCTAGGCAGTAAGATCCGCCCCATTCACTGCCTAAGCAGATAATGGTTGGCTATCAATGGCGCATTTCACTCCCGAAAACTTTCACGACAGTCTGCTGGGCATGTTGCTGGGCCGGACTGAACAGCTGAAAAACCGCATCCTCGACCGGCATCTCGAGCCCCATGGCGTCACCGCGCAGCAGTTCAAAGTGCTGGTGATGATCGCGCGTTTCTGCGCCGAGACCCCGGCTGACATCTGTCGCATGTTGAACCTGGACAGTGGCTCGATGACCCGCATGCTTGATCGCCTTGAACAGAAAAACCTGCTGTCCCGCGCGCGCTCGGAATCCGATCGACGCCAGGTGCAGTTAGTGCTGACCGATGAAGGCAAGGCGCTCTCTGACCTGTTGCCGGAAATCGGCGCACACGCGATGAACGAAATGGTCGGCGTGCTGGAAGACAGCGAGCTGCTGGCACTGGAAAAGATTCTGACAAAAATTCTGGTTGCCTCGGGCGACCCCATCACGATTGCCCGGATCGCCGAACGATGAGCACTCACATTCAGCGGGGCTCGACCCTGCGCACGTCCCTGAGCCTGATAGTCGTGGCACTCGTGCTGGCCGGTTGCGCCAGTTCCAAAGGCCTGAAAACCGAAGGCGTCGGCATTGATGCCAACACGCTGCAGGCGGCCCAGAGCCTCAACGGCATCACCCTGTCGCCCGCGGCCTGGCCGAAGCGCGACTGGTGGACCAGCCTCGGCGATCCGCAGCTCAACAGCCTGATCACCGAAGCGCTGCGCGACAGCCCGGACATGCAGATCGCCGCTGCCCGCACCCATCAGGCCAATGCCCAGGCGTACGCCGCCGACGCCGAACGCATGCCGACCGTCGATGCCGATGCCAGCATCAGCCGCTCCCGTCTGGCCCGGGATCAGGACCCGACCGGGGCCGGCGGTCGCTACAGCACTTTGCGCAGCCTGAGCGCCGGCTTTAATTACAACTTCGATCTGTGGGGCGGCCAGCGCGCTGCCTGGGAAGCGGCATTGGGCCAGGCCCGTGCCAGCGAAGTCGATCAGCAAGCGGCGCAGCTGACCCTCGCTGCCGACGTTGCCCGTGCCTACAGCGACCTGGGCCAGGCCTATATCGTCCGCGATCTGGCGGCCGAAGACCTCAAGCGCACAAGTCAATTGCTGGACCTCGGCTCGCGGCGCTTTAAGTCGGGCATCGACAGCGAGTACCAGTACGAGCAGACCCAGAGCCTTGAAGCCAACTCCCGCGAGTCGCTGGCGGACGCCGAAAAGAACCTGCGCAGCGCCAGGATCCAACTGGCCGTGCTCATGGGCAAAGGCCCGGACCGCGGCGAAAAGTTGAGCCGACCCGCCGTGTTGCAACCCGCTGCGGTGGCCTTGCCGTCGGTGGTGCCTGCGGAATTGCTGGGCCGTCGCCCGGATCTGGTCGCCGCGCGCTGGCGGGTTGAAGCAGCGAGCAAGAACATCGACGTCAGCAAGACCAACTTCTACCCGAACCTCAACCTGAGCGCCTCGGCAGGGGCGGAGTCGCTGCTGGGTGATGCGATGTTCGGCTCGGCCAGTCGCTTCTTCAACGTGGCGCCGACGGTGTCGCTGCCGATCTTCGACGGCGGCCGTCGCCGTGCCGACCTTGATGCGCGGGACGCCGACTACGACCTCGCCGTGGCGCAATACAACAAGACGCTGGTCCGGGCGCTGGGGGATGTCAGTGATGGCATTGGCCAGTTGCGCGACATCCGTCGCCAGATCGAGGCCCGCCAGCAGGCGACCGACGTGATTCAGAAATCCTACGACACCGTCGTTCAGCGCTACTCATCCGGCATCGGTAATTACCTGGACGTGCTGAGCGTCGAGCAACAACTGCTGCAATCGCAACGCCAACAGGCTGATCTCAACGCGGAACGAATCGATCTTTCGATCCAGTTGATGCAGGCCCTCGGGGGAGGCTTCGAAGAAAGCAAGTCCGGCGAAAACGCCGCCCCGGTCGTCCCGTCAACTGCTTCGCTGACTCATTAAGGTAATCGTCATGGCCACTGCCACTACCGACAATAACGCTGAAAACGAACAAAAGGATGTCAACGCTTCGGCGCCCGACAAGGCCGCTGACAAGCCAGCCGGCAAACCCGCCGAGAAGGGCGCCGAGCAGACCACACCGACCAAGAACCCGCGCAAGCGCAAGTTGCTGCTGCTCGGCTTGCTGCTGATCGTGGTGCTCGGCGTGATTGGCGTCTGGGCCTGGTACGAAATGTATGGTCGCTGGAGCGAGAGCACCGACGACGCCTATGTGAACGGCAACGTCGTGGAGATCACCCCGCAAGTCACCGGCACCGTGGTAAGCATAGGCGCTGACGACGGCGACCTGGTGCGTGAAGGTCAGGTGCTCGTCCAGTTCGACCCGAACGACGCCGAAGTGGCGCTGCAAAGTGCCGAAGCCAATCTGGCCAAAGTGGTGCGTCAGGTGCGTGGTTTGTACAGCAACGTCGACGGCATGAAAGCGCAACTGGCGGCCCAGCGCGCCGAAGTGCAGAGAGCCCAGGACAACTACAACCGTCGTCGCAGTCTGGCGGCGGGCGGGGCGATTTCCCAGGAAGAGCTGTCCCACGCCAAGGATGACCTGACCACCGCGCAGAACGCGTTGACCAACATTCAGCAGCAGTTGGCAACCAGCACCGCGCTGGTGGACGACACCCAGGTTTCCTCGCACCCGGACGTCAAATCGGCGGCTGCGCAACTGCGCCAGGCCTACCTGAGCAACGCGCGCAGTACGCTGATTGCGCCGGTCACCGGTTACGTCGCCAAGCGCACCGTGCAGTTGGGCCAGCGGGTTCAGCCGGGCACTGCGCTGATGGCGGTGATTCCCCTCGACCAGCTGTGGATCGACGCCAACTTCAAGGAAACCCAGCTGGGCCAGATGCGCATCGGCCAGCCGGTGGACATTGAAGCAGACCTGTACGGCGGCGACATCAAATACAGCGGCACCGTGGACAGCGTCGGCGCCGGTACCGGCAGTGCGTTTGCGTTGC
The DNA here is from genome assembly GCF_057834665.1 of Pseudomonas sp. GL_135. Classification (NCBI taxonomy): domain Bacteria; kingdom Pseudomonadati; phylum Pseudomonadota; class Gammaproteobacteria; order Pseudomonadales; family Pseudomonadaceae; genus Pseudomonas; species Pseudomonas sp. GL_135. The sequence goes on along the minus strand of NZ_CM174408.1, from coordinate 4,002,748 downwards.
TGCCCGCGCAGAACGCCACCGGTAACTGGATCAAGATCGTCCAGCGTGTGCCGGTGCGGATTCACATCAACGCCGACGAACTGGCCAAGCACCCGCTGCGCATCGGCCTGTCGACCACCGTTGACGTCAACCTGCACGACCAGAGCGGTCCGGTGCTGGCGCAGCAACCGCCGAAGCAGCCGCTGTTCACCACCGATGTCTACGCCAAACAACTGGCCGACGCCGACACGATGATTGCCCGCGTGATCCATGAGAACAGCGCGTCAACCAGCGGCAAGACGGCCCTGCGCTGATTCGCCAATCCATCTGCCCCGGCCTGTGTGTACAGGCCGGGGTGATCTTCGAGTGTCAAAGGATTCGCGATGAGTAATAACGCTCCCGCTTCTTTCACGCCGCCAAGCCTGTTGCTGACCACCATAGGCCTGTCGCTGGCGACTTTCATGCAAGTGCTCGACACGACCATCGCCAACGTGGCCTTGCCGACCATTTCCGGCAACCTCGGCGTGAGTTCCGAGCAGGGCACCTGGGTCATCACCTCGTTCGCGGTCAGTAACGCCATCGCGCTGCCGCTGACCGGCTGGCTCAGCCGACGCTTCGGTGAAGTGAAGCTGTTTCTGTGGGCGACGTTGCTGTTCGTGACTGCCTCGTTCCTCTGCGGCATTTCCACCTCGATGCCTGAGCTGGTGGGCTTTCGGGTACTGCAGGGCATGGTCGCCGGGCCGTTGTACCCGATGACACAGACGCTCCTGATTGCCGTATATCCTCCTGCGAAACGGGGGATGGCATTGGCATTGCTGGCGATGGTGACGGTTGTGGCGCCGATTGCCGGGCCGATTCTCGGCGGCTGGATCACCGACAGTTACAGCTGGCCGTGGATCTTTTTCATCAACGTGCCGATCGGTCTGTTCGCGGCGTTCGTGGTGCGTCAGCAGATGGCCACGCGACCGGTCAGCACCAGTCGCCAGCCCATGGACTACGTGGGGCTTATCACGCTGATCATCGGCGTGGGCGCGTTGCAGATCGTGCTCGACAAAGGCAACGACCTGGACTGGTTCGAGTCGAATTTCATCATTATCGGTTCGGCGATTTCGGCGATTGGCCTGGCGGCATTTGTCATCTGGGAAATGACCGATGACCATCCCGTGGTCAACCTGCGGCTGTTTGCGTTCCGCAACTTTCGCTACGGGACGATCTGTCTGGTGGCGGGCTATGCGGGGTTCTTCGGGATCAACCTGATCCTGCCGCAGTGGCTGCAAACGCAGATGGGTTACACGGCGACCTATGCAGGGCTGGCGGTGGCGCCACTGGGCGTGCTGCCAGTGCTGATGTCGCCCTTTGTGGGACGTTACGCGCATAAGTTCGACTTGCGTCTGTTGGCCGGTCTGGCGTTTCTGGCGATCGGCCTGAGCTGCTTCATGCGTGCGGATTTCACCAGTCAGGTGGATTTCACCCACATCGCGCTGGTGCAGTTGTTCATGGGGGCGGGCGTTGCGCTGTTCTTCATGCCGACCTTGAGCATCCTGCTGTCGGACCTGCCGCCGTCGCAGATTGCCGACGGCTCGGGGCTGGCGACGTTCCTGCGTAACCTGGGCGGCAGCTTCGCAGCGTCGTTGACCACCTGGATCTGGATCCGCCGCGCCAATCAGCATCATGCGTATTTGAGCGAAAACGTGAACGCCTACGAGCCGACAACGCGGCATGCGCTGGAGACCCTGGGCGGGGCGAGCAATCAGGCGTATGCACAGCTCGATTCGATGGTGACCAGTCAGGCCTACATGATGTCCACGGTGGACTATTTCTACATGATGGGTTGGATCTTCCTGTCGCTGATCCTGATCATCTGGCTGGCCAAGCCGCCGTTTACCGCGAAGGCGGCGCCTGGGGGAGGGCATTGATTGACGCCGCGCTGTCGGCGTCAAACACGATACTTGTGGGAGTGAGCTTGCTCACGAAGAGGCCGGGACATTCAGCCACTTTCTCTGATGTCAGAAAGTAAGCCTTCGCGAGCAAGCTCGCTCCCACAGGTTCTGCGTTCGACGATCATCGGTGTTCACTTCTGACGCACCGGTGATCTGGTCAGGACTCAAACGCAAACGACTCCAGATGAAAGCCCGATCCATCGATCTGCAGCAACCACCCCTCGCGATCCCAATCCCCCAGCACGATGCGCTGCGCCGTGGTTCCGCCAAGCTCGACCTGATGAACCGCGGGCCGATGGGTGTGCCCGTGGATCAGCGTCTTAACGCCAGACTCGTTCATCACCCGCGGCACTTCGTCCGGCGTGACGTCGACAATGTCGTTGGCCTTCATCCGCGTCTGCGCGCGGCTCTCGCTGCGTAGCTTGCGGGCCAGCTTGTGCCGGGTGCTCAACGGCAGATGCCGCAGCACCCACAGCGTCAGCGGATGGCGCAGATAACGGCGCATACGCATGTAGGCTTCGTCCCGCGTACACAGGCTGTCGCCGTGCATCAGCAGCACCGGTTCGCCGTTGAAATTCACGACGCTCGGGTCCTTGAGCAGCGTGCAGCCCGCCGCCTTGCAAAATCCCTGGCCGATCATGAAGTCGCGATTGCCATGCATCAGGAACACCCGCGTGCCGCTGTCGCTTAATACGCGCAACGCCTGGCAGATTGATCGCTGGAAGGGCGACATGGCGTCATCGCCAATCCAGGCCTCGAAAAAGTCCCCGAGGATGTACAGCGACTCGGCCCCACGAGCGCGCCCATTCAGCAGACCGAGAAACGCCCGGGTAATGTCCGGGCGTCCCTCCTCCAGGTGCAGATCGGAGATCAGCAATATCACTCAACGATCTCGGCTTTCTCGATGATCACGTCGTCAGCCGGCACGTCTTGATGACCCGCCTTGGACGTGGTGGCGACGCCCTTGATCTTGTCGACCACGTCAGTGCCTTCGATGACTTCAGCGAACACCGCGTAACCCCAGCCCTGCACGGTCTTGGCGCTGTGGTTGAGGAAGTCGTTGTCGGCAACGTTGATGAAGAACTGCGCCGAGGCTGAATGGGGCTCCATGGTGCGGGCCATGGCCACTGAGTACTTCTTGTTCGGCAGGCCGTTGTCGGCTTCGTTCTGGATGCTCGGGCGCTTGTCTTTCTTCTCTTTCATGCCCGGTTCGAAGCCGCCGCCCTGGATCATGAAGTTGCCGATCACGCGGTGAAACAGGGTGTTTTCGTAGTGACCTGCTTTGACGTATTCGATGAAGTTGGCGACGGTGAGCGGCGCCTTCTCTGCGTTCAGTTGCAGAACGATTTCACCGTGGTTGGTGGTCAGCTTTACTTTCGACATGGTCAGCTCGCTCTTTGAAGTCTGTGGTGAGGGGCGGTGATCGCAGCAGTCGGCCATCGGGGTGCGAGGCCTGTTCCTTTGATCACACCAGGCGCGCAGTTTACAGAGGGTCGCCGTCGCTCGGGTAGTTGCGATTGCCCCGGCGGTTCTCGCTGAGTACACGTCCATCTCGGCAGTTTTGTCACAGCGCGCTGTCAGGGGCTTGACAGCTTCGGCTATGATAGGCGCTTTGATTTAACCGGCCTTCCTGGCCGCGACCCGTACAAGGATCCTATGAGCAAGCCCACTCAAGATGCCGCTGCGAATTCAAAGGCAGGCCCTGCCATTCCAACCAACTTCCTGCGCCCCATCGTGCAGGCAGACCTGGATTCGGGCAAGCACACCCAGATCGTGACCCGCTTCCCGCCGGAGCCCAACGGCTACCTGCACATCGGTCATGCCAAGTCGATCTGCGTCAACTTTGGTCTGGCTCAGGAATTTGGCGGCGTCACGCATCTGCGCTTCGACGACACCAACCCGGCGAAGGAAGACCAGGAATACATCGACGCCATCGAAGCCGACGTCAAATGGCTGGGCTTCGAGTGGTCCGGCGAAGTGCGTTATGCCTCGCAATACTTCGACCAGCTGTACGCCTGGGCGGTCCATCTCATCGAGACGGGCAAGGCCTATGTCGATGACCTGACCCCCGAGCAGGCCCGCGAATACCGCGGCACCCTGACCGAGCCGGGCAAGAACAGCCCGTTTCGCGATCGCAGCGTCGAAGAAAACCTCGACCTGTTCAGCCGCATGAAAGCCGGCGAGTTCGAAGACGGCGCCCGCGTCCTGCGCGCCAAGATCGACATGGCGTCGCCGAACATGAACCTGCGCGATCCGATCCTCTACCGCATTCGTCACGCCCACCATCACCAGACCGGTGATAAGTGGTGCATCTACCCGATCTACGATTTCACCCACGGTCAATCGGACGCCATCGAAGGCATCACCCATTCGATCTGCACTTTGGAATTCGAGAGCCATCGCCCGCTCTACGAGTGGTTCCTCGACAACCTGCCGGTGCCGTGCAAACCGCGCCAGTACGAGTTCTCGCGCCTGAACCTGAACTACACCATCACCAGCAAGCGCAAGCTCAAGCAACTGGTCGATGAAAAGCACGTGCATGGCTGGGACGATCCGCGCATGTCGACGCTCTCGGGCTTCCGCCGTCGCGGTTACACCCCGGCGTCGATCCGCAATTTCTGCGAAATGATCGGCACCAACCGTTCCGACGGCGTGGTCGATTTCGGCATGTTGGAATTCAGTATCCGTCAGGACCTGGACCACAACGCCCCGCGCGCCATGTGCGTGCTGCGTCCGCTGAAAGTCGTGATCACCAATTACCCGGAAGGCCAGGTCGACCACCTCGAACTGCCGCGCCATCCGCAGAAGGAAGAGCTCGGCGTGCGCAAGCTGCCGTTCTCCCGCGAGATCTACATCGACCGTGAAGACTTCATGGAAGAGCCGCCGAAAGGCTACAAGCGTCTGGAGCCCAACGGCGAAGTGCGCCTGCGTGGAAGCTACGTGATTCGCGCCGACGAAGCGATCAAAGACGCCGACGGCAACATTGTCGAGCTGCGTTGCTCCTACGACCCGGAAACCCTGGGCAAGAACCCTGAAGGCCGCAAGGTCAAAGGCGTTGTGCACTGGGTGCCGGCAGCGGAAAGCATCGAGTGCGAAGTGCGTCTGTACGACCGTCTGTTCCTGTCGGCAAACCCTGAGAAAGCAGAAGAGGGCAAGACCTTCCTGGACAACATCAACCCAGGCTCCTTGCAGGTGTTGACCGGTTGTCGCGCTGAACCGTCATTGGCTGACGCTCAGCCGGAAGACCGTTTCCAGTTCGAACGCGAAGGCTATTTCAGCGCGGATCTGAAGGACTCGAAACCCGGTCATCCGGTCTTTAACCGGACTGTGACGCTCCGCGATTCGTGGAGCTAAGGTAGGCAACGTGCTTTCTATCTACAACACGCTCAGCAAGAGCAAAGAAGTCTTCAAACCGCTAAACGGCAACAAGGTGCGCATGTACGTCTGCGGGATGACCGTGTACGACTACTGCCACCTGGGCCACGGCCGCAGCATGGTGGCGTTCGATGTCGTGACCCGCTGGCTGCGTTTCAGCGGCTACGACCTGACCTACGTGCGCAACATCACCGACATCGACGACAAGATCATCAACCGAGCCCGTGAAAACGGTGAGGCGTTCGATGCCCTGACCGCGCGCATGATCGACGCGATGCACGAGGACGAAGCGCGCCTGAACATCCTCAAGCCGGACATGGAGCCGCGTGCCACCGATTACATCGGCGGCATGCACGACATGATCCAGCGCCTGATCGACAAGGGCTATGCCTACGCACCGGGCAATGGCGACGTGTATTACCGCGTCGGCAAATTCCTCGGTTACGGCAAGCTGTCGCGCAAGAAGATCGAAGACCTGCGCATCGGCGCGCGGATCGAGGTTGACGAAGCCAAGGACGACCCGCTGGATTTCGTGCTGTGGAAAGGCGTCAAGCCGGGCGAGCCGAGCTGGGAATCGCCGTGGGGCGCAGGGCGTCCGGGCTGGCACATCGAGTGCTCGGTGATGTCCACCTGCTGCCTGGGTGAGACCTTCGACATCCATGGCGGCGGCAGCGATCTGGAATTCCCGCACCACGAAAACGAGATTGCCCAGAGCGAAGCCGCGACCGGCAAGACCTACGCCAACGCCTGGTTGCACTGCGGCATGATCCGCATCAATGGCGAGAAGATGTCCAAGTCCTTGAACAACTTCTTCACCATTCGCGACGTGCTGGATAAATACCACCCGGAAGTGGTGCGTTATCTATTGGTTTCGAGCCACTACCGCAGCGCGATCAACTATTCCGAAGACAGCCTGAAGGAATCCAAAGGCGCTCTGGAGCGGTTCTATCATGCGCTCAAAGGCCTGCCGGTTGCCGAGCCTGCGGGTGGTGAAGCGTACGTCGAGCGTTTTTCGGCGGCGATGAACGACGACTTCGGCACGCCTGAAGCGTGCGCCGTGCTGTTTGAGATGGTTCGCGAGATCAACCGTCTGCGCGACAGCGATGTCAACGCAGCGGCAGGTCTGGCGGCGCGCTTGAAGGAACTGGCCAGTGTGCTGGGTGTGTTGCAACTGGAAGCCGACGACTTCCTGCGCGCCGGCGCCGAAGGGCGAGTGGATGCCGCTGAAGTCGAAGCCTTGATTGCCGCACGCCTGCAGGCGCGCGCTGACAAGAACTGGGCTGAAGGCGACCGCATCCGCGATCAACTCACCGCCATGGGCGTGGTGCTGGAAGACAGCAAAGGCAGCACCACCTGGCGCTTGGCGGATTGATCGACCGTCCAGACGCTACGACGTCGCGCTGGAAACACGGTTAATGTGGGAGTGACCGGGGTGGCGCTCCCACAGGTCACCTGCCAGTAGATACATCTGCAGCGATCGTTCCCACGCTCTGCGTGGGAATACCTCGTCTGACGCTCCGCGTCTAATTTGACGCGGAGCGTCATCGGCGGGTTGCCATGCGGAGCGTGGGAACCATCTAAGACTTCAAAACCCCTGTTCCCGCAGTCGCTTGTACAGCGTATTCCGGCTCACCCCCAGCCGCTTCGCCAGCTGCGAGATATTCCCGCCTGCCGCCTGCAACAACTCGCTCAGTTCCTCAGGCGTATCCAGCGCAGCCTTGCGGTTGAGCACTGTCTCGGGCTCGACGCGCTCGCAGCCCATCGCCAGATCCGCAAAAAAGTCTTCCGGCAGATGCTCGGTGGAAATCGGCTGATCGTCGGCGAGCGCCAACGCCACCTGAATCACGTTGCTCAACTGCCGCAGGTTCCCCGGCCACGGGTGCCGTTCGAACAACTCCATCACCTGCGGCTCAAACCCCGCGGTCTGCTGCGGTTCGCGGTGCTGCTCCCAAATGGCACGCACCAGCGCGGGTTTGTCGCTGCGATCCCGCAACGGCGGCAACTCCAGGTTCAGGCCGCTGATGCGGTAGTACAAATCCTGACGAAACCGCCCGTTCTGCACATGCTCGCGCAGTGAACAATGGGTCGCGGAAATCACCCGGATGTCCACCGGGTACAACTCGCTGCTGCCCACCGGCTGCACGCACCGTTCCTGCAACACCCGCAGCAAGCGCGCCTGAACCGGGAGCGGCATGTCGCCGATTTCATCGAGGAACAGCGTGCCTTTGTCGGCCTTGCGGATGAGCCCGATGCTGCCTTTATGGTGGGCGCCGGTGAACGCGCCTTTTTCATAGCCAAACAACTCGGCCTCGACCAGTTCCGACGGGATCGCCGCGCAGTTCACGGCAATCATGGGCTGATCGGCGCGGGAGCTGGCACGGTGCAGGGCCTTGACGAACACTTCCTTGCCTACGCCTGTTTCGCCGAGGATCAACAGCGGGACGTTCTTCTCCAGCAGTCGCTGACCTTGGCGCGCGGCTTTCTCAACCCGCTCATCACCCAGCCCTGGCTCAATGGCGCCAACGGTGACCGACCGTGACACAACCGGTGCTTGCACCGGAATTGGCACCGGTACCGTTCTGAGCTTGAGCACCGGCGCCTTCGGCCGCTTCAGCACGCAATGAAAACGGTTGTGGCCAGAGGCCTGAAGCGGGAAAGGCTGGCCTTCCGGTTGATCAAGCAGGTCGGCGATCGGCGCCTTGAACAGGTTTTCGATGTTGGCGTTGAGCAGGCTGACGCCCAAAAGGTTGTCGGCGCGGCGGTTGGCACAGAGCACCCGGCCGCTTTCGTCGAACACCAGCAGCCCGGCCCACTGGCTGTCGAGGTTGTTCAGGCCGGTATTGAACACCAGCTGGAAATGGCTGTGCTGAAATTGGTCGAGGATCAACCGGTTTTCGATGGTCTGGCCCATCATCTTGACCATCCCAAGGGTGTGGGAGGGCGGCAGGAAGCTGTCGCTGGACACATCGAGCACTGCGATCATCCGCCGCGACGCATCAAAAATCGGCGCCGCCGACCCGGTCATGAAACGGTTGGCCTTGAGAAAGTGTTCATCGTGTTCAATGTGAACAGCCTGTTCACACGCCAGGGCCGTACCAATAGCATTGGTGCCGGCGCTTTGCTCCAGCCAGCTGGCCCCGGCGACGAAACCCGGTTGTTGATCTGGCTCGACGAAGCGCTTGTTGCCCCAGGAATTGAGCACTTGGCCCTGATGATCGGCGAGCAGAATCAGGCAATTGGAATTGCTCAGGATGTTCTCGTAGAAGGGCAGCACCTGCTGATGGGTGGTCTGCACCAGTGAATGATGGCGCTCGAGCAGTTGCGAAACCTGCTGATCGGGCAGGCGGCCAAAGGACGGCCGTGACTGGTGGTCGAGGCCGAACTCGCGGCAACGGGCCCACGAGTCCTGAATGATGGTGTCGTGGCTGGGGGATGCGCCTGCTGTGGCCATGAAATGGCTCCGTCCGAGTACTTTTTATTTATTGTTGTCGAGATGCCGCTAGGCAGAGCATCCGTGCTCGAAAACGTCCACCCATTGTTGTTCAGGATTGTTCAAAGTCAATGTTCATTTTGTTCAGGTGTTCAGCCTTTCCTGTTCATTTATGTTCATCAACGAATGCCGATATCTGCGGCAAATTGTCGCAACCGCTCTAGTCCGCGCATTTCAGCCAGAAAGCGCCTGAGCAGGCCGGTTGGCACGATTGTCGCTATCCAACAAGCGGTCAGCACAATCGGTCAACGGATGTCACGACCTGCCATACGGCACACACGCAACACCCCGAACAAAACAAATAAAAAGGGCACGCCATGTCTCTCACGCTTGAGCACGTCAGCCGCGCCGTCGACGGTCAGATCTGGATCGACGATGCTTCGCTGAGCTTTGAACCCGGCTCATTCAACGTATTGCTGGGGCGCACCTTATCAGGCAAAACCAGCCTGATGCGCTTGATGGCCGGTCTGGACAAGCCAGACAGCGGCCGGGTACTGATGAATGGCAAGGATGTCACCCAGGTCGCGGTGCGTCATCGCAACGTCTCCATGGTGTATCAGCAGTTCATCAACTATCCGAGCATGACCGTCTACGACAACATCGCCTCGCCACTGCGCCAGGCGAAGATGTCGAAGGATGAAATCGACCGCCGCGTCCGCGAAACCGCGAAGATGCTGCGCATCGAAAAATTCCTCAGCCGCCACCCCCTCGAATTGTCCGGCGGCCAGCAGCAGCGCACGGCGATGGCGCGGGCACTGGTCAAGGACGCCGAACTGATCCTGTTCGATGAGCCACTGGTCAATCTGGACTACAAGCTGCGCGAAGAGCTGCGTCAGGAAATGCGCCAGCTGTTCGAGACGCGCAATACCATCGCTATCTATGCCACCACCGAGCCGAACGAAGCGCTGGCGCTGGGCGGGACCACCACGATTCTGCACGAAGGTCGCGTGATTCAGAGCGGCCGTACGCCCGAGGTGTATCACCAGCCGAAAACCGTGCTGGCCGCCGAGTTGTTCTCCGAGCCGCCGATCAACCTGATGCCAGGCCGCATCGAAGGCAACGAAGTGAGCTTTGCCAACTTCGTGCACTTTCCGCTGAACGTCGACCTGCGCACCATCGGCGACGGCGAGTACCGCTTTGGCGTGCGCCCGAGCCACCTGAGTCTGGTGCCGTCCAACGACGACGACCTCGAGTTGGCGGTCACCGTCGAACTCGCCGAGATCAGCGGTTCGGAAACCTTCCTGCACGTGCGCAACGAGCATTTCTCGCTGGTGCTGCATTTGCCGGGCGTCCATGAGTACGACGTGGACACGCCGATCCGCGTGTACATCCCGACTCACAAACTGTTCGTATTCGATCAGCAGGGCGGCCTGATTCAGGCACCGGGCCTGCGCATGGCGAGGGTTGCCTGATGGCCGAGATCCGCTTGCAACAACTCGCGCACAGCTACAGCGCCAATCCGACCGGCCCTGAAGACTATGCCATCCGCGAAATGACCCACATATGGGAGCAGGGCGGCGCGTATGCCTTGCTCGGCCCGTCCGGCTGCGGCAAGTCGACCCTGCTCAATATCATCTCCGGCCTGCTCAGCCCGTCCGAAGGCAAGGTTCTGTTCGACACCACCGTGGTCAACGACATGTCGCCGGAAGAGCGCAACATCGCTCAGGTTTTCCAGTTCCCGGTGGTCTACGACACCATGACGGTGTATGACAACCTCGCCTTCCCGCTGCGCAATCAGGGCATGCCGGAAGCGAAAGTAAAGATCAAGGTGCAGGAAATCGCCGACGTGCTGGATCTGCAGCCGTTGCTGAAGAAGAAAGCCAAAGGCCTCACCGCTGACGAAAAACAGAAAGTCTCCATGGGCCGCGGGCTGGTTCGCGATGACGTGTCGGCGATTCTGTTCGACGAACCGCTGACGGTGATCGACCCGCACCTGAAGTGGAAACTGCGCCGCAAGCTCAAGCAGATTCACGAGCAGTTCAACATCACCATGGTCTACGTCACCCACGATCAGCTGGAGGCGTCGACGTTCGCCGACAAGATTGCAGTGATGTACGGCGGCCAGATCGTCCAGTTCGGCACCCCGCGCGAACTGTTTGAAAAGCCGCACCACACCTTTGTCGGCTACTTCATCGGCAGCCCCGGGATGAACCTCATCGAGGTCAAGCCTGAAGCCGGCGGGGTGGGCTTTGGTGGCATTCATCTGCCGTTGTCCGACGCCTTGCAGCAGCGCTTGGCAGTCACTAAATGGAGCACGTTGAAAGTCGGTATTCGTCCCGAGTTCGTGCACGTGTGGGACGGCCCGGTGGATGACGCCATGCAGGCTGAAGTCACCTACGTTGAGGACCTGGGGACCTACAAGATCCTCACCCTCAAGCTGGCTGGCCAGCTGTTGAAAGTACGCCTGCAGGAAGACAAGCCGGTGCCTCAGGGCCAGGCCTGGGTCAGTTTCCCTGCGCAATGGCTGATGCTCTACGCCGATGAATTTCTGCTGGAGGCCGCGACGAACACACTGTCGGCCAGCGAGGTGTCCCATGACTAAAGTGCAAAACAACAAGGCCTGGTGGCTGGTGCTGCCGGTGTTCCTGCTGGTGGCATTCAGCGCCATCATTCCGATGATGACCGTGGTCAACTATTCGGTGCAGGACATCTTCGACCAGTCCAGCCGTTACTTCGTCGGCGCCGACTGGTTCCGGCAAGTGCTGCAGGACCCGCGCCTGCATGACTCCCTGCTGCGCCAGTTCATCTACTCCGCCTGCGTGCTGCTGATCGAAATCCCGCTGGGCATCGGCATCGCCCTGACCATGCCGACCAAGGGACGCTGGTCGTCGCTGTGCCTGATCGTCATGACCATTCCGCTGCTGATCCCCTTCAACGTGGTCGGCACCATCTGGCAGATCTTCGGCCGTGGCGATATCGGTCTGCTGGGCTGGGTCCTCAACGATGTGCTGGGCATCAGCTACAACTACGCAGCGAATGCGTCGGACGCCTGGGTGACCGTGCTGGTCATCGACGTCTGGCACTGGACCTCACTGGTGGCGTTACTGTGCTACTCGGGTCTGCGCGCCATTCCGGACGTGTACTACCAGGCCGCGCGAATTGACCGGGCGTCCAACTGGGCGGTGTTCCGACACATCCAGCTACCGAAGATGAAGAGCGTGCTGCTGATCGCGGTGATGCTGCGCTTCATGGACAGCTTCATGATCTACACCGAGCCGTTCGTGCTCACCGGTGGCGGTCCGGGCAACTCGACGACCTTCCTCAGCCAGACCCTGACGACCATGGCGCTCGGCCAGTTCGACCTGGGCCCTGCGGCGGCGTTCTCGCTGGTGTATTTCCTGATCATTCTGTTGGTGTCGTGGGTGTTCTACACCGCCATGACCCACAGCGAAAAGAACTGAGGAGCGCCCATGAACAAGCGCGAGAAAGTGTCGTTCAAAAAGCTCATACCGCTGTGGATCTACCTGCTGTTTCTGCTGGTGCCGATCTACTGGCTGGTCAACATGTCGTTCAAGACCAACACCGAAATCCTCGGCGGCCTGACCCTGTTCCCACAGGACTTCACGCTGGCGAACTACAAGGTGATCTTCACCGACGAAAGCTGGTACAGCGGCTACATCAACTCGCTGTACTACGTCTGCCTGAATATGGTGATATCGCTGAGCGTCGCATTGCCTGCGGCCTACGCGTTTTCACGCTATCGTTTCCTCGGCGACAAACACCTGTTCTTCTGGCTCCTGACCAACCGCATGGCGCCACCAGCGGTTTTCCTGCTGCCGTTCTTCCAGCTGTATTCGTCGATCGGTCTGTTCGACACGCACATTGCGGTAGCGTTGGCGCATTGCCTGTTCAACGTGCCGCTGGCGGTGTGGATTCTGGAAGGCTTCATGTCCGGGGTGCCCAAGGAGATTGACGAAACGGCCTACATCGACGGCTATAGCTTTCCCAAGTTCTTCGGCAAGATTTTCATCCCGCTGATTGGCTCGGGCATCGGTGTGACGGCGTTCTTCTGCTTCATGTTCTCCTGGGTCGAGTTGCTGCTGGCGCGGACGCTGACTTCGGTCAACGCCAAGCCGATCGCGGCGGTCATGACCCGCACTGTTTCAGCGTCGGGGATCGATTGGGGGGTACTGGCGGCGGCGGGGGTGTTGACCATTCTGCCGGGCATGCTGGTGATCTGGTTCGTTCGTAATCACGTGGTCAAGGGCTTTGCTCTTGGTCGTGTCTGAGGAGTCGAAAAATGGAGTGGATGTCCTGGACCCTGCCAACTGCTATTTTCTTTGCGTCCATCGCTGCGATCCTGGTAGCGATGACGGCCTGGGAACTGCGTTCGGCGAGCATTGAGCGGCGTGGGTTTCTGCCGATCGCCACGACGCGCGGCGATCGTCTGTTCATTGGCCTGCTCGGAAGTGCTTACCTGCACCTGCTGGTCATCGGCGCGACGAGCTGGGATATCTGGGTGGCCTCCGGGTTATCCCTGGTCTGGCTGTTGGTGGTGATGCGTTGGGGTTGAAAAGGTTTTGCCAGCAGGTGGCAGACGTACCCCCTGCTGCAAGCGAATGACGAAGGTTGAAACGCGGGATCACATAAGATTCAACACAAGAGGTGTCTATGTTCAATAAGAAAAACAAGCTGCGACATAGTGTGACGGTAGCAACGATGGTGATGCTCAGTGGCTTGAGCGTGTCGGCATGGGCCGATCAGTACGAGGATGCGGCGAAGAAATGGGCCGACAGCGAGTTCAAGCCGAGCACGCTCTCCGATGCCGATAAGCTCAAGGAACTGGAGTGGTTCATCAAGGCCGCCGAGCCGTTCCGCGGCATGGACATCAAGGTGGTTTCCGAAACCTTGACCACCCATGAATACGAATCCAAAACCCTGGCCAAGGCGTTCACCGAAATCACCGGCATCAAGGTCACCCACGACCTGCTGCAGGAAGGCGACGTGATCGAGAAACTGCAGACCGCCATGCAGTCCAACCAGAGTATCTACGACGGCTGGGTCAACGACTCCGATCTGATCGGTACGCACTTCCGCTACGGCAAGGCGATGTCTCTGACAGATCTGATGGCCAGCCCGGAAGGGGCGAAAGTCACTTCTCCGACGCTTGACCTCAAGGACTTCATCGGTACGTCCTTTACCACCGCGCCGGACGGCAAGCTTTACCAACTGCCTGACCAGCAATTTGCCAACCTGTACTGGTTCCGCGCTGACTGGTTCGAGCGTCCTGATCTGAAAGAGAAGTTCAAAGCCAAATACGGCTACGAGCTGGGCGTGCCGGTGAACTGGTCTGCGTATGAAGACATCGCCAAGTTCTTCAGCGAAGACGTCAAAGAGCTCGACGGCAAGAAAGTCTATGGCCACATGGACTACGGCAAAAAAGACCCGTCGCTGGGCTGGCGCTTCACCGATGCCTGGTTCTCCATGGCCGGCAGCGGCGACAAAGGCTTGCCGAATGGCTTGCCGGTCGACGAGTGGGGCATCCGCGTAGAGGACTGCCACCCGGTCGGTTCGAGCATCACCCGCGGCGGCGACACCAACGGCCCGGCCGCTGTGTACGCCACTCAGAAGTACATCGACTGGCTCAAGGCCTACGCGCCGCCTGAAGCGGCAGGCATGACCTTCTCCGAGTCCGGTCCGGTGCCGTCCCAGGGTAACGTCGCGCAGCAGATATTCTGGTACACCGCTTTCACCGCTGACATGACCAAGCCGGGTCTGCCGGTCATGAACGCCGACGGCACGCCGAAATGGCGGATGGCACCATCGCCAAAAGGTCCTTACTGGAAAGAGGGCATGAAGCTGGGTTATCAGGACGTGGGCTCCTGGACCTTCCTCAAGTCCACCGAAGAGAAGAAACGCCTGGCCGCCTGGCTCTACGCGCAGTTCGTGACGTCGAAGTCCGTCTCGCTGAAGAAAACCATCGTGGGCCTGACGCCGATTCGTGAATCGGACATCAACTCTAAAGAGATGACCGCCCTGGCGCCGAAACTCGGTGGTCTGGTCGAGTTCTACCGCAGCCCGGCCCGTGTGCAATGGTCGCCAACCGGCACCAACGTTCCGGATTATCCGAAGTTGGCTCAGTTGTGGTGGAGTCACGTCGCTGAAGCCGTTACCGGCGAGAAAAGCGCGCAAGCGGCCCTCGACGGTCTGGCCAAGGATCAGGATGCAATCATGACCCGCATCGAGCGCTCCAAGGTTCAGGAACCAAGCGGTTGCGCGCCGAAGATGAACCCGGAAACCTCGGCCGAAGAGTGGTACACCAAAGCCGAGAAGAGCAACGGTGCGTTCCTCGCGCCACAACGCAAATTGGCCAACGAGAAACCGAAGGGCGAAACCATCGCTTACTCGGACCTCTTGAAGAGCTGGGAAGCCGCGAAGAAGTAACCTGCACGTTTCTACGTTCGGCGCATAAAAAAACGGCACCCTTGGGTGCCGTTTTTCATGTGTGCGCTGTGGGGCTCGTGGCTTGGGAAATCAGCCGTGCAGCGTTTCAGCCGCGTACAGCGTGTTTTCCAGCAGGCAGGCGCGGGTCATCGGGCCGACGCCGCCTGGCACCGGAGTGATCCAGCCGGCGCGGGGCACGGCGGTGTCGTACACCACATCGCCCACCAGCTTGCCGTCATCCTGACGGTTGATGCCGACGTCGATGACGATCGCGCCTTCCTTGATCCACTCGCCCTTGACCAGGCCCGGCTTACCGGCAGCCACGACCACCAGATCGGCGCGCCCGACGTGTCCGGCCAGATCCTGGGTGAAACGATGGGTCACGGTCACGGTGCAGCCCGCCAGCAGCAGCTCCATCGCCATTGGTCGACCCACAATGTTGGAGGCGCCCACCACTACAGCGTCCTTGCCGTACAGATCGACACCGGTGCTTTCCAGCAGGGTCATGATGCCTTTGGGTGTGCAGGGCCGCAGCAGGGGAATGCGCTGGGCCAGACGACCCACGTTATAGGGGTGGAAGCCGTCGACGTCTTTATCCGGGCGGATGCGCTCCAGCAGGCTGGAAGATTCCAGATGCTCGGGCAGCGGCAGTTGCAGCAGGATGCCGTCGATGGCCGGATCGTCGTTGAGGCGATCGATCAGATCGGTCAGTTCGGTCTGGGTGGTTTCACTGGGCAGGTCGTAGGCCTGCGAGATGAAGCCGACCTCTTCGCAGTCTTTGCGTTTGTGCGAGACGTAAACCTGAGAGGCCGGGTCGCTGCCAACCAGAATCACCGCGAGGCCCGGCGTGCGCAGGCCTTGCTCGCGACGCTGGGCGACTCGTTGAGCGATCTGCTGGCGCAGGTTGGCTGCGATCGCTTTGCCGTCTATTAGTTTTGCAGTCATTACGCGTGATTAACCATCGGAAGGGGAGGGAAAAAGAGCGCGCATTCTCGCATGACCTGACCCAAGGGCAAAGACGGTTGGTCCGCTTAATAAGCTAAGCCCTTTAATTAACTGAATTTTTTAGAAAAAAGTGTTGACGACCTTTTGGGCCGTCTATAAGATTCGTCGCACTTGTCGGGCACAACCCCACACAGGATAAGCCGGAAGCGGTAGATCAGGTCGAAAGGTTGAATAAGTCAGGTAGAGTTAAGATCGGCTCAGCGTGATTGAAAGCTCTTAATTTGCAGTCTCATGAAGGCAAATGAAATAAGTGCCCGTAGCTCAGCTGGATAGAGCATCCGCCTTCTAAGCGGATGGTCGCAGGTTCGAGTCCTGCCGGGTGCGCCATTAGGCAGCTTTGGCACAAGTGGCATTCAGTTTGAATGCGTCGGTTACAACGCAATATGGTGGGCGTAGCTCAGTTGGTAGAGCACGGGATTGTGACTCCCGTTGTCGAGGGTTCGATCCCCTTCGTCCACCCCATATTCGAAAAGGCGCCAGATTCTTGATCTGGCGCCTTTGCTTTAAGCGCTTCAAAACGCGGATGTGGTGGAATTGGTAGACACACTGGATTTAGGTTCCAGCGCCGAAAGGTGTGAGAGTTCGAGTCTCTCCGTCCGCACCAGTTACAAGTCTCGCAACACCTCGGGTGTTGAGGGGCGAAAGAAAGCCGCCTAGTGCGGCTTTTTTTGTTTCAGCGTGCTGCTTTTTAACGCGGTGCGAGCTTGATGGGCCTATGACACAGGGCTCGTCCGGTGTGCTTCCAGGGACTGGATCATGTTTCGGTCGTCCTTTTGCTTCCTTTTATATAGGGGCGTATCAGGTGCGTTCCAGACACCTCCCGCAGGCTGAAACAGTCGTCTGCGATTCCCGGGCTGCATGCCACTTTATTTACCCTTGTTCAGTAGGGTGACTTCTTGAGTTTGACCCACTAGAATGCTTGCCCTTGATTCTGGGGTCGGAAACGGCCGGCTAACGTCTGTGCAACGAGGAATATCCATGCAAGTTTCTGTTGAAAACACTTCCGCTCTCGAGCGCCGCATGACCATTGGCGTGCCCGCTGAGCGCATCGAGACTGAAGTCAACAAGCGTCTGCAGCAGACCGCACGTAAAGCCAAGATCCCGGGCTTCCGCCCAGGCAAAGTGCCTATGAGCGTGATCCGCCAGCGTTACGAAGACGGTGCTCGTCAAGAAGCACTGGGCGACCTGATCCAGGCGACCTTCTACGAAGCAGTCGTCGAGCAAAAGCTGAACCCGGCCGGCGCACCGTCCGTCGAGCCTAAAACCTTCGAAAAGGGCAAGGACCTCGAGTACATCGCTACTTTCGAAGTGTTCCCTGAATTCACCGTTGCCGGTTTCGAGTCCATTTCCGTCGAGCGTCTGTCGGCTGACGTCGCTGATTCCGACCTGGACAACATGCTGGAAATCCTGCGCAAGCAGAACGTCAGCTTCGAAGTCGTTGACCGCGCTGCGCAAAATGAAGACCAACTGAACATTGACTTCGTCGGCAAGATCGACGGCGAAGCGTTCGCTGGCGGTTCGGCCACCGGTACTCAGCTGGTGCTGGGTTCGGGTCGCATGATCCCGGGTTTCGAAGACGGTCTGGTCGGCGCCAAAGCCGGTGAAGAGCGCGTTCTGAATCTGACCTTCCCAGAGGATTATCAGAATCTGGAACTGGCTGGCAAAACCGCCGAGTTCACCGTCACTGTCAACACTGTGTCGGCACCGACACTGCCTGAACTGAACGAGACCTTCTTCAAGCAGTTCGGCATCAAGGAAACCAACATCGAAGGCTTCCGCACCGAAGTTCGCAAGAACATGGAGCGCGAGCTGCGTCAGGCCATCAAGTCCAAGGTCAAGAATCAGGTAATGGACGGTCTGCTGGCCGCCAACCCGATCGAAGTGCCTAAAGCGCTGCTGGAAAACGAAGTGAATCGTCTGCGCGTTCAGGCTGTTCAGCAGTTCGGCGGCAACATCAAGCCTGACCAACTGCCGGCAGAGCTGTTCGAAGAGCAGGCCAAGCGCCGCGTTGAACTGGGCCTGATCGTGGCTGAAGTCGTCAAGCAATTCGACCTCAAGCCTGAAGACACTCGCGTTCGCGAGCTGATTCAGGAAATGGCTTCCGCTTACCAGGAGCCAGAGCAGGTTGTGGCCTGGTACTACAAGAACGAACAGCAAATGAACGAAGTTCGTTCGGTTGTGCTGGAAGAACAAGTTGTGGATACTGTTTTGCAGAAAGCGAGCGTGACCGACAAAGCGGTCTCGTACGAAGAGGCAGTCAAGCCGGTTGAAGCTCCACAAGCCGACTGATTTCCTTCTCTCGTTCGAAAACACCATAAGCCAGCCTTCGCGCTGGCTTATGCGTATTCAAGACATGACTATTTGGGAGTGAATGCGAGACATGTCCCGCAATTCTTATATTCAGCAGAACTCTGACATCCAGGCCGCTGGCGGCCTGGTCCCGATGGTTATCGAGCAGTCCGCCCGTGGCGAGCGCGCCTATGACATCTACTCCCGCCTGCTCAAGGAACGCGTCATCTTCCTGGTCGGTCCGGTTGAAGACTACATGGCCAACCTCATCTCGGCGCAGCTGCTGTTCCTTGAAGCGGAAAACCCGGACAAGGACATCCATCTTTACATCAACTCCCCAGGCGGTTCGGTGACTGCGGGCATGGCGATCTACGACACCATGCAGTTCATCAAGCCGGACGTTTCGACGACCGTCATGGGCCAGGCCTGCAGCATGGGCGCTTTCCTGCTGGCCGGTGGCGCCAAGGGCAAGCGGTTCGCACTGCCGAACTCTCGCGTCATGATTCACCAGCCGTTGGGCGGTTTTCAGGGCCAGGCGTCGGACATTGACATCCACGCGAAAGAAATCCTGTTCATCCGTCAACGTCTGAACGAGCTGCTGGCGCACCACACCGGCCAGACGCTGGAAGCAATCGAGCGCGACACCAACCGCGACAACTTCATGAGCGCCGAACGCGCTGCTGAATATGGTTTGGTGGACTCGGTGATCGACCGGCGTCAAATGACCAAATGATTGCGTGAAGGGCAATAATCCCGGGCGGTTGATACATCCATGCCGCCTGTGGACTTGAAAAATCGAGCAATTGCCCTCATCTTGTGTTGCAAGCCTACCGGATTGGATCGATCGAATGACTGACACCCGCAACGGCGAGGACAACGGCAAACTGCTTTATTGCTCCTTCTGTGGCAAAAGCCAGCATGAAGTGCGCAAGTTGATTGCCGGCCCCTCGGTATTTGTTTGTGACGAGTGCGTCGACCTGTGCAACGACATCATCCGCGAGGAGGTGCAGGAAGCACAGGCCGAGAGCAGCGCGCATAAACTGCCATCGCCTAAAGAAATCAGCGGCATCCTTGACCAGTACGTCATTGGTCAGGAACGTGCCAAAAAGGTTCTCGCAGTAGCGGTGTACAACCACTACAAGCGACTGAACCAGCGTGACAAGAAAAACGACGACGTTGAACTGGGCAAGAGCAACATCCTGCTGATCGGCCCCACGGGCTCCGGCAAGACGCTGCTGGCGGAAACGCTGGCTCGGTTGCTCAACGTTCCGTTCACCATCGCTGACGCCACCACCCTGACCGAAGCCGGTTATGTGGGTGAGGACGTCGAGAACATCATCCAGAAGCTGTTGCAGAAGTGCGATTACGATGTTGAGAAGGCCCAGATGGGTATCGTCTACATCGACGAAATCGACAAGATTTCGCGCAAGTCCGACAACCCTTCCATCACCCGTGATGTGTCGGGCGAAGGCGTGCAGCAGGCCTTGTTGAAGCTGATTGAGGGCACTGTCGCTTCCGTTCCGCCTCAAGGCGGTCGCAAGCATCCGCAGCAGGAATTCCTGCAGGTGGACACGCGCAATATCCTCTTCATCTGCGGCGGTGCGTTCTCTGGCCTGGAAAAGGTCATCCAGAATCGCTCCACCAAAGGCGGCATCGGCTTCAACGCCGAGGTGCGCAGCAAGGAAGAAGGCAAGAAGGTCGGCGAGTCCCTGCGTGAAGTCGAGCCTGACGATCTGGTCAAGTTTGGTCTGATTCCGGAATTCGTGGGTCGTCTGCCTGTACTGGCGACGCTGGACGAGCTGGACGAAGCTGCGCTGATGCAGATTCTGACCGAGCCGAAGAACGCGCTGACCAAGCAATACGGCAAGCTGTTCGAGATGGAAGGCGTGGACCTCGAGTTCCGCCCGGATGCGTTGAAATCGGTTGCCCGTCGTGCGCTTGAGCGCAAGACCGGTGCTCGCGGTCTGCGCTCCATCCTCGAAGGCGTTCTCCTCGACACCATGTACGAGATCCCGTCGCAGTCCGACGTGAGCAAGGTGGTGATCGATGAAAGCGTGATCGAGGGCACCTCCAAGCCGCTGTTGATTTATGAAAACAGCGAGCCACCTGCCAAGGCGGCACCCGACGCGTAGCCTGCTGGCAACGTACCGGGCGACTGGAAACGAAAAGGGCCCTCGGGCCCTTTTCGCGTTTCTTCCGAAGCCGGTCTGCGTTTAAGCATCCTTTCGTTTTAACTCAACCCGGCGCTTGTTTTTTTAAGGTTCTACCCCCATCTTGATTTTCAGCTTATTTATATCTGTCCATGGCCTGAAGGCCGCCGTAGAGGCGAAATCATGAAGACGACCATTGAACTGCCTCTCTTGCCATTGCGCGATGTTGTGGTTTACCCGCATATGGTTATCCCGCTGTTCGTGGGGCGCGAGAAGTCGATCGAGGCCCTGGAAGCGGCGATGACCGGCGACAAGCAGATCCTGCTGCTGGCGCAACGAAACCCGGCGGACGACGATCCCGGCGAAGACGCGTTGTACAACGTCGGCACCGTTGCCACCGTGCTGCAATTGTTGAAGCTGCCGGACGGTACCGTGAAGGTGCTGGTCGAAGGCGAGCAGCGTGGCTCGGTCGAGCGCTTCATTGAGGTAGACGGCCACTGCCGCGCCGAGGTTGCGTTGATCGATGAAGTCGACGCCCCGGATCGTGAATCCGAAGTCTTCGTTCGCAGCCTGCTGGCTCAGTTCGAACAATACGTACAGCTGGGCAAAAAAGTCCCGGCTGAAGTGCTTTCCTCCCTCAACAGCATCGATGAGCCGGGTCGTCTGGTCGACACCATGGCTGCTCACATGGCGCTGAAGATCGAGCAAAAGCAGGAGATCCTCGAGATCATTGACCTGCCAGCCCGTGTTGAACACGTGCTGGCGTTGCTAGATGCCGAAATCGACTTGCTTCAGGTCGAGAAGCGCATCCGCGGTCGCGTGAAAAAGCAGATGGAGCGCAGTCAGCGCGAGTACTACCTGAATGAGCAGATGAAGGCCATTCAGAAGGAACTCGGTGACAGCGAAGAAGGCCACAACGAAATTGAAGAGCTGAAAAAGCGCATCGATGCCGCCGGCCTGCCCAAGGACGCGATGACCAAAGCCACCGCCGAGCTGAACAAGCTCAAGCAGATGTCGCCGATGTCAGCGGAGGCCACTGTCGTTCGCTCCTACATCGACTGGCTGGTCCAGGTGCCGTGGAAGGCCCAGAGCAAGGTGCGTCTTGACCTCGCCCGCGCCGAGGACATCCTTGACGCTGACCACTACGGTCTGGAAGAAGTCAAAGAGCGGATCCTTGAATACCTCGCCGTGCAAAAGCGCGTGAAGAAGATTCGTGGCCCGGTGTTGTGTCTGGTCGGTCCTCCTGGCGTGGGTAAAACCTCGCTGGCCGAGTCGATCGCCCACGCCACCAATCGCAAGTTCGTGCGTATGGCTCTGGGCGGCGTGCGCGATGAAGCTGAAATTCGCGGTCACCGTCGCACCTACATCGGTTCGATGCCTGGTCGTCTGATCCAGAAAATGACCAAGGTTGGCGTTCGCAACCCGCTGTTCCTGCTCGATGAAATCGACAAGATGGGCAGCGACATGCGTGGTGACCCGGCGTCGGCGTTGCTGGAAGTGCTCGACCCCGAGCAGAACCACAACTTCAACGACCATTACCTCGAAGTCGATTACGACCTGTCCGACGTGATGTTCCTGTGTACCGCCAACTCAATGAACATTCCGCCGGCGCTGCTCGACCGTATGGAAGTCATCCGTCTGCCCGGCTACACCGAAGACGAGAAGATCAACATCGCGACCAAGTACCTCTCGCCCAAGCAGATCGCTGCCAACGGCTTGAAGAAAGGGGAGATCGAGTTCGAAGTCGAGGCGATTCGCGACATCATCCGCTACTACACCCGTGAAGCGGGCGTGCGCAGCCTTGAGCGTCAGATCGCCAAGGTGTGCCGCAAGGCGGTCAAGGAACATGCCCACGAGAAGCGTTTTTCCGTGGTCGTTACGGCGGATATGCTCGAGAACTTCCTGGGCGTGCGCAAATTCCGTTATGGCCTGGCCGAGCAGCAGGATCAGGTCGGTCAAGTGACCGGTCTGGCCTGGACGCAGGTGGGCGGCGAGTTGCTGACCATCGAAGCGGCGGTTGTTCCGGGCAAGGGTCAATTGATCAAGACCGGCTCGCTGGGCGATGTCATGGTCGAATCGATCACGGCAGCGCTGACTGTTGTGCGCAGCCGTGCGAAGAGCCTGGGCATTCCTCTGGACTTCCACGAGAAACGCGACACGCACATCCATATGCCGGAAGGTGCGACGCCAAAAGACGGCCCAAGCGCAGGCGTAGGCATGTGCACGGCACTGGTGTCGGCCCTGACGGGGATTCCTGTCCGTGCTGACGTTGCCATGACGGGTGAAATCACCCTGCGTGGACAGGTGCTGGCCATCGGTGGTCTCAAGGAGAAATTGCTGGCCGCTCACCGTGGTGGCATCAAGACAGTGATCATCCCGGAAGAGAACGTTCGCGATCTGAAGGAGATTCCGGACAACATCAAGGCAGACCTGCAGATCAAACCGGTTAAATGGATTGACGAGGTCCTCCAAATTGCGCTGCAATACGCGCCGCAGCCCTTGCCGGATGTGGCTCCCGAGATGGTTGCCAAGGATGAAAAGCGCGAGTCTGATGCCAAGGAGAGGATCAGCACGCATTAGTCTGGGAGGCCTTCCTTGACAGGTTTTTGGGGCCCTTGCTATAAAGCGGCTCTTCAAGCCTGTTCAGGCCGCTCAGTGTTCGTTTGGTTACACCAAAAAAAACTTAGAAATACTCAAATATATAAGGGGACTTAGAGTGAACAAGTCGGAACTGATTGATGCCATCGCCGCATCCGCTGACATCCCGAAAGCTGCTGCTGGCCGTGCGCTGGACGCTGTAATCGAATCCGTCACTGGCGCTCTCAAGGCTGGCGACTCTGTTGTACTGGTGGGCTTCGGCACTTTCTCCGTCACTGATCGTCCTGCCCGTACCGGCCGTAACCCTCAGACCGGTAAAACCCTGGAAATTCCAGCGGCCAAGAAACCAGGCTTCAAAGCCGGTAAAGCTCTGAAAGAAGCCGTCAACTAAGTTTCTTTTTACTTTGCCCGTCCTGGACAGCGTTATCTCTGTTCGGGGCGTGAAGCGGTACGTGCGGTTGGTCAAGCGCTGGACTGTCACTCGGGGAACGCACATCGAACCCCGTCCGCTCTGCAAGTTACGAGAAGGCGCATCCTCGGATGCGCCTTTCTTCTATCCGGATTCAACCCACGCTCCGCGTTACCGTGTGCAGCAGCCTGGTGAGTCGAGTACAACCCTCTGGGGGATACATGCTGCAGAATATCAGGGACAATTCACAGGGCTGGATTGCCAAAACCATCATCGGGGTCATCATCGCCCTGATGGCCCTGACCGGCTTCGATGCCATTTTTCGGGCTACCAGCCATTCTCAGGACGCTGCGAAGGTCAATGGCGAGGAAGTCACCCAGGCTGAACTGGGTCAAGCGGTTGAAATGCAGCGCCGCCAACTGATGCAACAGCTGGGCAAGGATTTCGATCCTGCGATGCTCAACGAAAAGATGCTGCGTGACTCGGCCCTCAAAGGCCTGATCGAGCGCAAGTTGCTGTTGCAGGGCGCCGCTGACTCCAAATTCGGCTTCTCCGAAGCTGCGCTGGATCAGCAAATGTTGCTGACACCGGAATTCCAGGTCGACGGTAAATTCAACGCCGATCGCTTCGATCAGGTCATTCGCCAGCTTGGTTACACCCGCCTGCAGTTCCGCCAGATTCTGGGTCAGGAAATGCTGATCGGCCAGATTCGTGCCGGCATCGGCGGCAGTGCGTTCGTGACTGACGCCCAGGTCGACGCGTTCGCCCGCCTGGAAAAACAGACCCGCGATTTCGCTACGCTGACCCTTCCGGCCGATCCGTCGAGCGTTAAAGTCACCGACGACGAGATCAAGGCGCACTACGATCAACACGCCAAAGAGTTCCTGAGTCCTGAGCAAGTGGTGCTCGACTACATCGAACTGAAGAAGTCTTCCTTCTTCGATAAGGTTTCGGTGAAGGACGAAGACCTGCAGGCGGCCTATCAGAAAGAAATCGCGAACCTGGCCGAGCAGCGCCGTGGGGCGCACATCCTGATCGAAGTCAACGACAAGACCACGGATGCTCAGGCGAAAGCCAAAATCGAAGAGATCCAGCAGCGCGTGGCCAAAGGCGAAGATTTTGCGGCGCTGGCAAAGGAATTCTCTCAGGATCCGGGCTCGTCGACCAAAGGTGGTGACCTGGGCTACGCCGGCAAGGGCGTCTACGATCCAGCGTTTGAAGACGCGCTGTACGCGCTGAACAAGGATCAGGTTTCGGCACCCGTTCGCAGTCAGTTCGGCTGGCACTTGATCAAGCTGCTGGGCGTTGAAGCGCCGTCGGTACCGACGTTCGCCAGCCTGAAGGAGAAGCTGACCCACGAGCTGAAGTCTCAGCAGGTCGAGCAGAAGTTTGTTGATGCGAGCAAGAAGCTGGAAGACGCTGCGTTCGAAGCGTCCGACCTGTCTCAACCGGCTCAGGATCTGGGTCTGAAAGTGCAGACGACCGCGCCGTTCGGTCGCGAGGGTGGCGAAGGGATTGCAGCCAACCGCGCGGTGATTCAAGCGGCGTTCAGTCCGGAAGTGATGGAAGAGGGTTCCAACAGTTCTGCGCTGGAACTGGATCCGGAGACTGTGGTGGTGGTGCATGCCAAGGAGCACCGTCAGCCGGAGCAATTGCCACTGGAAGCGGTGTCGGCGCCGATTCGTGCGCAACTGGCGAAAGAACATGCCAGCGATGCGATGAAGGCCAAGGGCGAGGCGCTCCTGGCAGGCCTGCGTGACGGCAAGGTGCCGTATACGGCGACCAAGCAGGAAGGTCAGAGCTGGAAGGTCGTGGAAGCGGCCTCACGCAGCCAGGAAGGTGTCGATCCTCAGGTGTTGCAGGCGGTGTTCCGTATGCCGAAGCCTGAAGGCAAGGACAAGCCGGTATATGGCAGCCTGACGGCGGCGGATGGCAGTTTTGTGATTGTGCGTCTGAACGGCGTGAATCAGGCGGCGCCGGCGTCGGATGAGGAGAAGAGCCAGTATCGTCGTTTCCTGTCATCCCGTGAGGGTCAGCAGGATTTCGCGGCCTACCGTAAGCAGTTGGAGGCGGCGGCGAAGATCGAGAAGTATTGATCGACACAGAACGCTGCTAACAGAAAGCCCCGACTCGCAAGAGTCGGGGCTTTTTTTGTGGCCGGTGTTCGGAGCATGCGGTCCGAGGCACCTGCGGCGAGGTGTATGAAGAGCACAAGCGTCTGCCTCACGGCAGACATTTCGCCTTCGGCGAGTTACTTGGAAAAGCACCCCAAGTAACCAAGGGTGCCTGCTCCTGGTTAGGCCCTTCCTTCGTCAGGGTTCCTTCACTCCGGTCTCGCTCCGTGGGCCCGCGCCGAACGGACATCCATGTCCTGACGGCGCTCTCGCCGCATCCATGCGGCTCGGCCCACTCCGCGAGACCTCCGTTCAGCCTGCACCCAAGTCGCGTTCTGCGGTGTCTGAGCTTTCTGTGTTCAAAGATCAAAAGCAGGTCAACAGCTTCCCGGCTGAAGCCGGTCCTACTGTGGGTCCGCGGTGCCTTAAGTGGGACCGGCTTTTAGCCGGGAAGAGGCCAGTTTGGACACCCTCACATTTGCGTTGTAGCACCTGACGCCTTCCCGGCTAAAGCCGGTCCCACAAGGTGTACGCGGTGTGCTTTTTAGTGGGACCGGCTTTAGCCGGGAAGCTGTTGCTGTTGATCTAGATCTTGATCTTCAAGCACATAACGTCCAGACGACCCCTATCGCGACTTGGGTGCAGGCCGAACGCAGACGACGCGGAGTGGGCCGAGCGGCATGGATGCCGCGAGAGCGCCGCTAGGACATGGATGTCCGTTCGGCGCGGGCCCACGGAGCGTCGTCGGAGTGAGGGAACCCCGAGGAACGAGGGGCCTAGCCAGGAGCAAGCACCCTTGGTTACTTGGGGTGCTTTTCCAAGTAACTCGCCGAAGGCGAAATATCTGCCGTTAGGCAGATCCTACCAGCGTCGCCCGTAACCTCGGATTTTCACACCGACGCCAGCGCCAAAGCCGGAGCCAAAAAAAACGGCAGATCATCCAGCCACAGGGCCGTCTGATCCACCGCTTTCGCCAGCTAGCCAGCGCTTACAGGTTTTGCGCCAGTTTCAGAGCGTCGTCACTCTGAAAACGGGCAAGCAACCATCAACCTTCCAGATCACCCATCGCCGTGGTGTTGAAACCACCGTCGACGTACATGATCTCGCCGCTGACACCGGACGCCAGGTCAGAGCACAAGAACGCGCCAGCGTTACCCACTTCTTCAATGGTCACGTTGCGACGCAGTGGAGTCTGTGCCTCGTTCGCGGCTAGCATTTTGCGGAAGTTCGAAATCCCCGACGCCGCGAGGGTACGGATCGGGCCAGCCGATACTGCGTTGACGCGTGTACCTTCCGGGCCGAGGCTGCGGGCCAGGTAACGGACGCCGGCTTCAAGGCTGGCCTTGGCCATGCCCATCACGTTGTAGTTCGGCATGGTGCGCTCGGCGCCCAGGTACGACAGGGTCAGCAGGCTGCCATTGCGGCCCTTCATCAGATCGCGGCCGGCCTTGGCCAGGGCCACGAAGCTGTAGGCGCTGATGTCGTGAGCAATACGGAAACCTTCACGGGTGGTGGCTTGGGTGAAGTCACCGTCCAGTTGGTCGCCCGGCGCGAAGCCAACGGAGTGCACGATGCAGTCCAGACCGTCCCACTTCTTGCTCAACTCTTCGAAGACCTTGGCGATTTCTTCGTCGCTGGCGACGTCGCAAGGGAAGCACAGGTCAGCGTTCGAACCCCAGCCCTCGGCGAATTCCTCGACGCGCTTCTTGAGTTTTTCGTTCTGATAGGTGAAAGCAAGCTCGGCGCCTTCACGGTGCATGGCGGCAGCGATACCGGATGCGATGGACAATTTGCTGGCGACACCGACGATCAGGACGCGCTTACCGGCGAGAAAACCCATTGTTTTGTTCCTCTTCAGGTTAATCGACAGCTGCCGGCGCCAAGAAGGCGGCCTCCAGCAGCTGCTGTGTATAAGGATGTTGCGGTGCGGCGAAGATGGCTTCTGCCACACCCTGTTCGACCACTTGGCCTTGCTTGACCACCATCAGTTGGTGGCTTAACGCCTTGACCACCGCCAGATCATGGCTGATGAACAAATATGTCAGGTTGTACTTGGTTTGCAGGGAGCGTAACAGCTCCACCACTTGACGCTGAACGGTGCGGTCGAGGGCCGACGTCGGCTCGTCCAGCAAAATCAGCGCCGGTTTTAACACTAATGCCCGGGCAATGGCGATCCTTTGCCGTTGTCCCCCGGAAAACTCGTGGGGGTAGCGGTGCCGGGTCGCTGGATCAAGGCCCACTTCCTTGAGCGCTTCGATCACCGCCGCTTCCTGCTCGACCGGCGTGCCCATCTTGTGGATTCGCAGGCCTTCGCCGACGATGTCACACACCGACATGCGCGGGCTCAGGCTGCCGAACGGGTCCTGAAACACCACCTGCATCTGCCGCCGCAGCGGCCTGACCTGATGTTGATTCATCGCGCCCAGCGAATGCCCGTGAAAGCGTATCTCGCCTTCGCTGCGAATCAACCGCAGGATCGCCAGGCCGAGCGTTGATTTGCCTGAGCCGCTCTCGCCGACAATCCCCAGCGTCTGGCCCTTGGGCAGACTGAAGTGGATGCCGTCGACGGCCTTGACGTGATCGACGGTGCGCTTGAACACGCCTTTCTTGATCGGAAACCAGACCCGCAGGTCCTCGACTTCCAGCATTGGCGCGCCCGGCGGGTTGTTCGCCGGCCCGCCTTTGGGCTCGGCGCTGAGCAATTCCCGGGTGTACGGATGCTGCGGCGCGCGGAACAGCTCTTCGCACGATGCCTGTTCGACGATGCAACCGCGCTGCATGACACATACTCGGTTGGCAATTTGCCTGACGACGTTCAAATCGTGGCTGATCAGCAGCAAGGCCATGCCCAGCCGGGCCTGCAATTCCTTGAGCAGCTCGAGGATTTTCAGCTGCACCGTGACGTCCAGCGCGGTGGTCGGCTCATCGGCGATCAACAGCTCGGGCTCGTTGGCCAGGGCCATCGCAATCATCACCCGCTGGCGTTGGCCGCCGGACAGCTCGTGGGGGAGGGCTTTCAAGCGCTTGGCCGGCTCCGGAATGCCCACCAGATCGAGCAGCTCCAGCGTCCGTCGCGTCGCGGCTTTGCCGGTCAGGCCCTTGTGCAGGCCGAGCACTTCGTTGATCTGTTTTTCGATGGACTGCAGCGGGTTCAGCGACGTCATCGGCTCCTGGAAGATCATCGCGATGCGATTGCCGCGAATGCCGCGCAGGCGCTTCTCACTGACTTTCAGCAGGTCATCACCGGCGTAGCGAATCGTCCCCGTCGGATGGCGCGCGAGGGGGTAAGGCAGCAGCCGCAGGATCGAGTGGGCGGTGACTGACTTGCCCGATCCGCTTTCTCCGACCAGCGCCAGGGTTTCGCCCTTGCGGATGTCGAAGCTGATGCCCTCGACCACCCGCTGCACGTTGGTGCCGTTCACGAATTCGACGGAGAGGTCGCGGATTTCGACCAGATTGTCCTGATTCATCTCATTTCCTCGGGTCGAATGCGTCGCGGGCGGATTCGCCGATAAACACCAGCAGGCTCAACATGATCGCCAGCACGGCGAAGGCGCTGATGCCCAGCCACGGCGCCTGCAGGTTGGATTTGCCTTGCGCGACCAGTTCGCCCAGGGACGGTGAGCCAGCAGGCAGGCCGAAGCCGAGGAAGTCCAGTGCGGTCAGCGTGCCGATGGCTCCAGTGAGAATGAACGGCATAAAGGTCATGGTCGACACCATCGCGTTGGGCAGGATGTGACGGAACATGATCGCGCCGTTCTCCATGCCCAGCGCCCGGGCGGCGCGCACGTATTCGAGGTTGCGGCCACGCAGAAACTCGGCGCGCACCACGTCCACCAGGCTCATCCACGAAAACAGCAACATGATGCCCAGCAGCCACCAGAAGTTGGGCTGGACGAAGCTGGCGAGGATGATCAGCAGATAAAGCACCGGCAGCCCGGACCAGATTTCCAGAAAGCGCTGGCCGATCAAGTCCACCCAGCCGCCGTAGAAACCCTGCAGCGCCCCGGCGATCACGCCGATGATCGAGCTGAGGATCGTCAGCGTCAGGGCGAACAGCACCGACACCCGGAAGCCGTAGATCACCCGCGCCAGCACGTCGCGGCCCTGATCGTCGGTGCCCAGCAGGTTCTCCCGCGAAGGCGGGGCCGGGGCGGGGACTTTCAAGTCGTAGTTGATGCTCTGGTAGCTGAACGGAATCGGCGCCCACAGCGTCCAGCCGTCTTTGGCCGCCAGCAACTCCTTGATGTACGGGCTCTTGTAGTTGGCTTCCAGCGGGAATTCGCCGCCGAAGGTGGTTTCCGGGTAGCGCTTGAACACCGGGAAATACCACTCGCCGTCGTAGCGCACGGCCAGGGGTTTGTCGTTGGCGATAAGTTCGGCGCCAAGGCTTGCGCCGAACAGGATCAGAAACAGCCACAGGGACCACCAGCCACGCTTGTTGGCCTTGAAACGTTCGAAACGGCGTCGATTGAGAGGGGACAACGTCATATCAATGATCCCTGCGGTCGAAGTCGATGCGTGGGTCAACCAGCGTGTAGGTCAGGTCGCCGATCAGTTTCACCACCAGCCCCAGCAGGGTGAAGATGAACAGGGTGCCGAACACCACCGGGTAATCGCGGTTGATCGCGGCTTCAAAACTCATCAGGCCAAGGCCGTCGAGGGAAAAGATCACTTCAACCAGCAGGGAGCCGGTGAAGAAGATGCCAATGAACGCCGACGGGAAACCTGCGATCACCAGCAGCATGGCGTTACGGAACACGTGGCCGTAAAGAACTCGGCGCTGGGTCAGGCCCTTGGCCTTGGCGGTGATCACGTATTGCTTGCCGATCTCGTCGAGAAAGCTGTTTTTCGTCAGCAGGGTCATGGTGGCGAAATTGCCGATGACCAGCGCGGTGATCGGCAGCACCAGGTGCCAGAAGTAGTCGCCCACTTTGCCCAGCCAGCTCATCTCATCGAAGTTGCTCGATGTCAGCCCGCGCAATGGGAACCAGTCGAAGTAACTGCCGCCGGCAAACACCACGATCAGCAAAATGGCGAACAGAAACGCCGGAATGGCGTAGCCGACGATGATCGCCGAGCTGGTCCAGACGTCGAAATGGCTGCCGTGGCGTGTGGCTTTGGCGATCCCCAGGGGGATCGACACCAGGTACATGATTAAGGTGCTCCACAGCCCGAGGGAGATCGACACCGGCATCTTCTCGACGATCAGGTCGATGACCTTGGCGTCGCGGAAGAAGCTGTCGCCGAAATCCAGATGGGCGTAGTTCTTGACCATGATCCACAAGCGTTCCGGCGCCGACTTGTCGAAGCCGTACATGTGCTCGATTTCCTTGATCAGGCCCGGGTCCAGGCCCTGGGCGCCGCGATAGGTCGAGCCGGCCACCGAGACTTCCGCGCCGCCGCCGGCGATGCGGCTGGTGGCGCCTTCGAAGCCTTCAAGCTTGGCGATCATCTGCTCCACCGGACCACCCGGCGCGGCCTGGATGATGACGAAGTTGATCAGCAAGATGCCGAACAGGGTCGGAATGATCAGCAGCAGACGCCGCAGAATGTAGGCCAGCATGTTATTGCTCCGTGCCTTTTGGCTGGTCGGTTTCAGGCTCGGCGGCGTCCGGCGCGACCTGCACGGGAATGGCCGGCGTCGCGTCGGGTTTGACCCACCAGGTCACGGTGCCGATGTCGTACAGCGGGGTTTTGCCCGGGTGGCCCAGGTGATCCCAGTACGCGACGCGCCAGGTCTTGATGTGCCAGTTCGGGATCACGTAGTAGCCCCACAGCAGCGCGCGGTCGAGGGCGCGGGTGTGGTCGATCAGGCTCTGGCGCGAGTCGGCGTTGATCAAGCCGTTCACCAGCGTGTCGACCGCCGGGTCCTTGAGCCCGATGACGTTATAGCTGCCCGGCTTGTCGGCGGCTGAGGAATCCCAGTATTCGCGCTGCTCGTTACCCGGCGAGCTCGATTGCGGGAAACTGCCGACGATCATGTCGTAGTCCCGTGAGCGGCGGCGGGTGATGTACTGGGAGACGTCGACCCGGCGGATTTCCAGATCAATGCCGATGTCGGCCAGGTTGCGTTTGTACGGCAGCAGCACGCGCTCGAATTCGGTCTGGGCCAGGAGAAACTCGATGGTGACGGGCTTGCCGTCGGTGTCGACCATCTTGTCGCCAACGATTTTCCAGCCAGCCTCCTTAAGCAACTGAAACGCCTTGCGCTGTTGCTCGCGGATGATGCCGCTGCCATCGGTGACCGGCAGTTTGAATGCCTCGGTGAACACCGATTCCGGCAGCTTGCCGCGCAAGGGCTCGAGAATCTTCAGCTCGGCAGGCGTCGGCAGGCCTTTGGCGCCCATGTCGGAATTGTCGAAATAGCTTTTGGTGCGGGTGTAGGTGCCGAAGAACAGCTGCTTGTTGGTCCACTCGAAGTCGAGCAACAGGCTAAGGGCCTGACGCACGCGCACGTCCTGGAACATCGGCTTGCGCAGGTTGAAGATGAAACCCTGCATGCCCTGGGGATTGCCGTTAGGGATTTCTTCCTTGATCAGACGACCCTCTCTGACAGCCGGAACGTCATAGGCCGTCGCCCAGTTCTTCGCCGCCATTTCCTGCCAGAAGTCGAAGGCGCCGGCTTTAAGTGCTTCGAGGGCCACCGTGTTGTCGCGGTAGTAGTCGGTGGACAGCCGGTCGAAGTTGTAGAAGCCCTTGTTGATCGGCAGGTCCTTGCCCCAGTAATCCTTGACCCGCTCGTAGCGCACCGAGCGGCCGGCCTTGACCTCGACGACCTTGTACGGCCCGCTGCCCAGCGGAATTTCCAGGTTGCCCTTGCTGAAGTCGCGGGAGGCCCACCAATGTTTTGGCAGCACCGGCAACTGGCCGAGGATCAGCGGCAGTTCGCGGTTGTTGTTGTGCTTGAACTTGAACAGCACCGTGGTCGGGTTTTCGGCGACGGCCTGATCCACGTCCGCATAGTAACTGCGGTACAGCGGCGAGCCGTCCTTGATCAGGGTCTCGAAGCTGAACACCACGTCTTCGGCGCGTACCGGGTGGCCGTCGTTGAATTTCGCTTCAGGGCGCAGGTAGAAACGCACCCAGCTGTTGTCCGGGGCCTTTTCGATCTTGCCGGCGATCAGGCCGTACTCGGTGAACGGCTCGTCCAGGCCCTGGCGGGCGAGGGTGTCGTAGATCAAGCCGATGTCGTCGGCGGGCACGCCTTTGCTGATGAACGGGTTGAGGCTGTCGAAGCCGCCAAAACCGGCGCTGCGCAGGATTCCGCCTTTGGGCGCGTCCGGGTTCACGTAATCGAAGTGCTTGAAGTCGGCCGGGTACTTCGGCGCTTCGTTGTACAGGGTGATGGCGTGTTGCGGGGCCGCGTGGGCTGCACCGGTCACGCCCAGCAGAAGCGGGGCCAGCACGAACGGACTCAGAAACAGGCCGCCGGCGCGGGTCAGGGAGCGCAGGGCAGTCATTGGGTTTTCTCCGAAGGCTTGAGCCACCACGCACGCAGGCCCAGGGTATAGGGCGGGGTGGCGACCATGGCGAACCGGTTGCGATACGCCAGACGATGATTATTGAGGTACCAGTTGGGGATCATGTAGTGCTGCCACAGCAACACGCGATCCAGGGCGCGGGTCGCCGCCACTTGATCGTCCCGGGTCTTCGCGGCCAACAGCTGGTTGAGCAGGTTGTCGACCACCGGATTGGCGACGCCGGCGTAGTTTTTACTGCCTTTGATGCTGGCCTGGCTGGAATGGAAATACTGCCATTGCTCCAGCCCCGGACTGAGGGTCTGGTTCAGGGTCATCAGAATCATGTCGAAATCGAACTGGTCCAGCCGCTGTTTGTACTGGGCGCGGTCGACGGTGCGCAGGTGCGCGTCGACGCCGATCCGCGTGAGGTCTTCGATGTAGGGCTGCAGGATTCGTTCTAGGTTGGGGTTGACCAGAAGTATTTCGAAACGCAACGGCTGGCCGGCGCGGTTGGTCAAGCCGCGCTCGGTGAACGTCCAGCCTGCGTCGGCCAGCAGCCCCAGCGCCTTGCGAATGGAATCCCGGGGCACGCCGCCGCCGTCGGTTTTTGACACGGCGAAGGGCTGGGTGAACAGCCTGGCCGGCAGTTGCTCGCGGTAGGGCGAAAGCATTAGAAACTCACGGCCGGCGGGCAGTCCGCTGGAGGTGAATTCACTGTTGGGGTAGTAACTGGTCGAGCGCATGTAGGCGTCGTTGAACAGCGTGCGGTTGGTCCATTCGAAGTTAAACATCAGCCCCAGGGCCTCGCGCACGCGGATGTCGGCGAACGCGCCGCGGCGGGTGTTCATGAACAGCCCCTGGGTCTGCGTCGGGATTTGGTGCGGGATCTGCGCCTTGATCACCTTGCCCTCGGTTACCGCCGGAAAGTCATAGCCGGTGAGCCAGTTTTTCGCCTGATGCTCGATGTAGATGTCGAACTCGCCCGCCTTGAACGCTTCGAACGCCACGTCGGCGTCGCGGTAGAACTCCACTTCCACCCGATTGAAGTTGTACTTGCCGCGGTTGACCGGCAGGTCCTTGCCCCAATAATCCTTCACGCGCTCGAACACCAGACTGCGCCCCGGCCGCACCTGGGTGATGCGATAGGGGCCGCTGCCCAACGGGGGCTCGAATGAGGTGGCCTTGAAGTCCCGGTTCTTCCAGTAATGCTGCGGCAGGACCGGCAGTTCGCCGAGGCGCAAAATCAATAATGGATTGCCGGCGCGCTTGAACACGAAACGAATGCGGTGGCGGTTGAGGATGTCCACCCGCTGCACTTCCTGAAGCGCGGTGCGGTACTGCGGGTGGCCGTCCTTCAACAGCGTCCGGTAGGAAAACGCCACGTCGTAGGCGGTAATCCGCTTGCCGTCGTGAAAGCGCGCTTCGGGGCGCAGGTTGAAGACCACCCAGCTGCGGTCCTCGCTGTACTCGACGGTTTTGGCGATCAGGCCATAGCTGGAGGTGGGTTCATCGCCGGACGGGTCGTATTGGCCGGTGCCGACCATCAGCGGTTCGTTGAGTTCGCTGACGCCGTACTGGCCGAAGTTGGCCGTCGAAATCGGGCTGCTGCCCTTGAAGGTGTAGGGGTTGAGGGTATCAAACGTGCCGTTGGCCATGATTCGCAGGGTGCCAGCCTTCGGCGCCTCAGGATTGACCCAGTCGAAATGCGTGAAGCTGGCAGGGTACTTGAGGACACCGAACTGTGCGTAACCATGGCTTTCGCTGATGGTCGCGGCGGCTGTCGTGCTCAAGACCAGGCTGAAAGTCAGCAGCAGGTGACGTATCAAGTCGGCGGTCGATCCAGGCAGCGGTCGGTCACAGTAACAGCTTGTATCGGCTGGAAAAAGGGTGGGGCGGAGGTGTCAGGCCGACGCTCCTACACGGCGCGTCGGCACGGCGGGCGTAAGATCAATGCGGCAGGTACACCGTCAACGTCTGCCCTGGCTTGAGGGCCTGGCCGCTGCGTGGGTTCCAGCGCTTGAGGTGCTGCATTTCGACGTTGAAGCGCTTGGCGACGAGGTACATCGAATCGCCTTTCTGGATCTTGTACTGCATCGATTTCTTGCCGGCGTCTTCGCCCCTGGCGCTGTTGTCGGCCTTGGCCACGGCGCGGGAGCTGGCTTTCGCCGGTTTGCTGTTGTCCTGCATGACCAGCGTCTGGCCAACCTTGAGGTTCTGGCCCGACAGCTTGTTCCAGTGCTGCAAATCCTTGACGTCGACCTTGTTGATGCGCGCGATCTGCACCAGGTTGTCGCCCTTCTTCACCCGGTAGCTGCGAGTGCGCGCTGGCTTCTCGTCCACCTCGGCGACTTCTTCGAACACTGGCATCGCGAATTGCATGCCCGGTTGTACTGGAATCGTCAGCGCCTGGCCGCGTTTGACCTGGTTGCCGGACAGCTTGTTGATGTCCTTGAGGGTGCTGGTCGAGACCTTGTAGCGGCTGGCGATGCTGGCCAGGCTGTCGCCCGGACGTACGCGGTACTGCTGCCAGTCGACCAGCTCTTCAGGCTTCATGTTCGACAGGTTGGTGGTCAGCAACTGGGATTTCGAGGTTGGCACCAGCAAGTGCTGCGGGCCGTCGATGGTCAGGCGCTTCTTGAAGGCCGGGTTGAGCTGCACCAGCTCGTCTTCATCGATGTTCGCCATGGCGGCGACCTTCGACAGGTCCATGCGCTGATTCAGCTCGACCACCTGAAAGTACGGCTTGTTGTCGATCGGACTGAGGTTAACGCCGTAAGCATCTGGCGACATGACCACCTGGGACAGCGCCAGCAGCTTGGGCACGTAGTCGCGGGTTTCCTGCGGCAGCGGCAGGTTCCAGTAATCGGTGGGCAGGTTGAGCTTGTCGTTGCGCTCGATGGCGCGGCTGACCGTGCCTTCGCCGGCGTTATAGGCCGCCAGGGCCAGCAGCCAGTCGCCGTTGAACATGTCGTGCAGCTTGGTCAGGTAGTCCAGCGCTGCCGTCGTGGACGCCGTGATGTCCCGGCGGCCATCGTAGAAATTGGTCTGACGCAGGTTGAAGTAGCGGCCGGTGGATGGAATGAACTGCCAGATCCCCGCCGCATCGCTGCGCGACAAGGCCATTGGGTTGTATGCGCTCTCGATCACCGGCAGCAGCGCCAGTTCGAGGGGCATGTTGCGCTCTTCCAGTCGCTCGACGATGTAGTGCATGTACAGGCTGCCACGGTTACCGGCCGTCTCGAGGAACGACGGGTTGTTGGCGTACCAGAGGCGCTGTTGATCGATACGTGGGTTTTGGTCGTTGCCGTCCTGCAGCTGGAAACCCTGACGCATTCGCTCCCAGACATCGTGGGGCGGGGCCAGCGGCACAGGTTTGCGCGCAATGTAAACAGGCTTTGGCTTGGTACTGGCGACGGGATGAGACGTGCTGCTGCCATGCCCGGATTCGAGGCTGCCGGAGCTCTGGCAGCCTGCCAGTGTCGCGCTCGCGACCACCGCGATCGCCTGGGCCAACCGAGTCAATGTGTCGGAATTGAAGGTTTTACGTATAGATGACGACATTGGCTGGGGGATAGTTCCAGGCGAAAATGTCGGGCGATTCTAGAAAGTGGCTGCTGAACGGTCAACCTTTCAGAATTTCCGTGCTGATTCGCAGCCTGTTTAGAACTTATCTTTCCATGCCCGCAGTACGGCAAAGACCTCTGTGGGCGTTGCGTTGAGGGTTCCGCTCCGTTCGTCTGCTTTTTGTTTCACGGAGATGACGGCAGCGCGCAGAAACGGATTGGTCCTGCGCTCCAGTGACAGTGTCGATGGCACGCTGATGCGATTTTGCGCACGCCATTGCGTCACTTGCTCGAAACGTTGCAGCACGTCAGGGTTGTCCGGTTCGACCGCGACAGCAAAGCGCAGATTGCTCAGGGTGTATTCGTGGGCGCAGTAGACGAGGGTGCTGTCGGGCAGCTCGGCGAGTCGGCTGAGGGAATGATGCATCTGCTGCGGGGTGCCTTCGAACAAGCGGCCACAACCGGCAGCGAACAGCGTGTCGCCACAAAACAGCAGGGGCTGTTGCGCGTCGGCGTGGTAAAAGGCGATGTGGCCCAGGGTGTGGCCGGGAACCGCATGGACGACAAATGTCAGGCCGAGTACGGTGAGCTGATCATTGTCGGACAGGGCCACGTCCCGCGCTGGAATCTTCTCGTTGGCCGGGCCGTACACCTTGGCGCCGGTGAGCGCTTTAAGTTGCGCGACGCCACCGGTGTGGTCGGCGTGGTGGTGAGTGATAAGAATGTCGGTCAGGCGCCAATCCGGGTTGCGCTCAAGCCAGGCAATGACCGGAGCGGCGTCACCCGGGTCAACCACGGCGCAGCACTTGGCGGCATTGTCTTGTAACAACCAGATGTAGTTATCGCTGAAAGCGGGCAGGGCATCGACCTGTATCATGGCGCGGTTCGCTTGGCTGGAAACATAGAGAAGCATCTTAGGGTCTGAACTGACTCGAGGCGAGTCTCTATCGCAATGACCTTCTCATGGAGACCGGAAATGACCGATGAAGCGTTCGCCCAGGCCGATCCTGAATGGCTTGAGCTGATCAGCGCCGCCCGCGACTGGCTGTCCGGGCCCCTGGGACAGTTGTTGCTGGAAGAAGAAAGTCGCGTGCTGGAGCAAGAGCTCGAGCGTTTTTTCGGCGGCTATCTGGTGCATTACGGTCCGTCCGCGCAGACCCCGCCGGCCGCAAAGCAGGTGCAGCGCAACGTACGGCTCGGCGCACCGTTGCCGGGTGTCGAGATTGTCTGTGAAGAGCAGGCCTGGCCGTTGAGCGAGCACGCCGCCGATGTGGTGGTCATGCAGCATGGCCTGGATTTCTGCTTGTCGCCCCACGGCCTGTTGCGCGAAGCGGCCAGCAGCGTGCGGCCCGGCGGGCATCTGGTGATCGTCGGCATCAACCCCTGGAGCACTTGGGGCATTCGTCATTTTTTCGCCAACGACGCCCTGCGCAGGGCGCGTTGCATCTCGCCTTCGCGGGTTGGTGACTGGCTCAACCTGCTGGGCTTCGCGCTGGAGAAACGCCGCTTCGGGTGCTATCGTCCGCCGCTTGCTTCGCCCAAGTGGCAGGCCCGTCTGGCCGGACTCGAACGTCTCGGCGATGGCTGGCAAAGTCCCGGCGGCGGCTTCTATCTATTGATCGCGCGCAAGATGAGTGTAGGACTGCGACCCGTGCGCATGCCGCGTCGCGAGCCCATGGGCAAATTGCTGCCGTTGCCGATGGCCAAGGTCAATCGGCGCACGCCCGAGCCTTGATTCACCGGCTGGCGCCACGCTTTCTCAATTTTCTGGAAACATCGTAATGAGCGATACCGTAGAACTCTTCACCGATGGCGCCTGCAAGGGCAACCCGGGGCCCGGCGGCTGGGGTGCGTTGCTGGTGTGCAAAGGCGTCGAAAAAGAACTCTGGGGCGGTGAAGCCAACACCACCAACAATCGCATGGAGCTGCTCGGCGCCATTCGCGGGCTGGAAGAGCTGAAGCGGCCGTGTGAAGTGATCCTGGTGACCGACTCGCAGTACGTGATGAAGGGCATCACCGAGTGGATGACCAACTGGAAGAAGCGCGGCTGGAAGACCGCAGCGAAGGAACCGGTGAAAAACGCCGATCTGTGGAAGCAGTTGGACGAGCAGGTTGGCCGCCACAAGGTAAGCTGGCAGTGGGTGCGTGGGCACATTGGCCATCCTGGCAACGAACGCGCCGACCAGTTGGCGAACCGCGGCGTGGATGAAGTGCGCGGTATCAAGCACACTGGATGACAGTCGTGATCGGTGACGCCGGATAAACCTGGAGCGACCGGGGTGGCGTTCCACCTTGCTCGCGAAAGCGGTACACCACCCGCTGAAGATGTGATGAATGTGCTGGCCACTTCGCGAGCAAGCTCGCTCCCACAGATTTAGCGTGCGCTGAAGATTATGGTCGCTGCAACAGTGGTGTCCGTCGCCCGAGGGGAGCGCACATCCCAAAATCCCCATGCTAATATCCGCGCCTGAAGCTGAGGCGGTAGGCAATGACTGTACAAAACATCATCACTGAAAGAAGGGTTGTCCTCGATACCGAGACCACCGGTATGCCCGTCACCGACGGCCACCGGGTTATCGAAATCGGCTGCGTCGAGCTGATTGGCCGACGTCTGACCGGGCGGCATTTCCACGTTTACCTGCAACCGGACCGGGAGAGTGACGAGGGGGCCATTGGCGTTCACGGCATCACCGACCAGTTCCTGATCGGCAAACCGCGTTTCGCTGAAGTGGCCGACGAATTCTTCGAGTTCGTCAAAGGCGCTCAGCTGATCATCCACAACGCGGCGTTCGACGTTGGCTTTCTGAACAACGAATTCGCCCTGATCGGCCAGCACGATCGCGCCAACCTGAGCGATTACTGCACGATCCTCGACACCCTGGCGATGGCCCGCGAACGTCACCCGGGCCAGCGCAACAGCCTCGATGCGCTGTGTAAACGCTACGACGTCGACAACTCTGGCCGCGAGCTGCACGGCGCCTTGCTCGACTCCGAGATTCTCGCCGAAGTCTATCTGGCGATGACCGGTGGCCAGACGACCCTGTCGCTGGCGGGCAACAACGATGGTGAGGGTGGCGCCGACCGTCCTTCCGAGATCCGCCGGATCGCCAATCGCACGCCGGGCCGCATCATCATCGCCAGCGAGTCAGAGTTGGCGGAGCACGAGGCGCGTCTGGCCGTTATCGCCAAATCCGCCGGCGCCCCGGCCCTGTGGACCCAGCTGCTCGAAGCGCAGACTCAGACTCAGGCAGAAGCCTGACGGCAGCAGCGACGCGAAGACTCTGCTTGCGTGAGACGGCGGCTCTGATAGAAGGTGATGTCGATCCGGTAATGGTGCAGGAGGCCCATGGTGAACACGTCCAGCCCGACGTTCAGCATTCGTGTTGCTGACGAGTGCTTCGAAGACTACATCCTCAACAGCGAATTCACCTTCACCGTCACCGGCTATGCACGGGTGCAGATCGGCGAGCCGGTTGCGCACTGGCCCGTCGATGCGGTCGAGCCTTACCTGAAAAACTACGGCATCGATTCGGAAGAGTTCTGCGATTATCGGGACGCCGCCGACAGCACCGTGCTGGTGGCCTGGCTTGACGAACAGCCGGTGGGGCATGTGGTGGTCAGTCAGCACTGGAATGGCTTCGCCCATATCGACGAGCTGGCGGTGGACACCGGGGCGCGGCGCAATGGCGTGGCGCGAAAGCTGCTGGACGTGGCGCAGTTCTGGAGCCGCAAGCGCGGTCTGCCGGGCATCACCCTGGAAACCCAGAACAATAATCTGGAGGCGTGCCGGTTATATGAGCGCTACGGATTTGTGGTCGGCGGGGTGGATCATCTGCGTTATCGCGCGATAGATCCGGCGACGCAGGAAACGGCGATTTTCTGGTATCTGCTGTTCGACGCGCCGGGCGTCGATCACTGTGGCAAGCCCCTCTAACCGGACTCGTGGCCGCGCGAGTTGCACGGCCTGTGGGGAGAGAGGCGGGCTTGCAGGGTGTTTCAATGCTCTCGTATGAGCTTGACCTTGCCCTGAATCAACTCGAATTCTTCTCCGCCCAAATGTTTGACGCGGTCGCCAATGGCCAGGCGATAAGTGGAAACGGGCTCCTCGCCATCAACCTCGTCAGGCTGTGATTCACGGAATTCATGCACCGAGTAAACGCGACCCTCCGCATCCCTCGCATGAAATTGCCCAACTAGAACTGAAGCCATTTGCTTTGTAACCTCTGGAAATAACTGCTCGTTTTCGCTCGCATCCTAACACCGCGAGTGAATAAACCGTGGCCGCTTGTAAGGTAATTCCCAAATTTCTACAGGGACCTTATTCGCCTAAGGCAGTCAGACCGCCGTTTCAAGGGGTAGTTTTCGCCGCGTAAAAAAATAGTCGCGACCAACGGTAGCGCCGGGATCGAGGGGTCCTGTCGATGGACGCGCTGAAGGCCAACGCTTCAGGATCGAACCTTTCGATGATCAGCAACGGAAAAACAACGCAGAATGTCGCACCTGTTTCATCTATAACTGTTGTTTCCTCCCACAGCAGAAGGTCCGTTTCATGAGCCAGGTTCATTCGATTGCAGTCATCGTCGGCAGCTTGAGGAAAGACTCCATCAACCGCAAAGTGGCCCGTGCATTGGCCGAACTGGCGCCGCCAAGCCTGAAGCTGAGCATCGTCGAAATTGGCGACCTGCCGTTGTACAACGAAGACATCGACCTCGACTCGCCGCCTGCCGCGTACACCGCGTTCCGCGAAGCCTTGCAGGGCGCGGACGGCTTTCTGTTCGTCACCCCTGAATACAACCGCTCGGTACCGGGCGCGCTGAAGAATGCCATCGACGTCGGCTCGCGCCCTTATGGCAAAAGCGCGTGGGGCAAAGCAAAGCCGGCGGCGGTGGTCAGTGCGTCGCCTGGGGCGATCGGCGGTTTCGGCGCCAATCAGCATTTGCGCCAGTGCTTCGTGTTCCTCGACGTGCTGTGCATGCAGCAGCCGGAAGCGTATCTGGGCAACGCCGGCACCTTCTTTGACGAGCACGGCAAACTGAGCGAGAAAACCCGGCCGTTCCTGCAGAACATCATTGATGCGTTCGCCGGCCACGTTGAGCGCACGTTGAAAGCCTGATCGGCTGGACTGTCTGCTGATTAAAAGGCCCGCACGCCACTCGACGTGCGGGCCTTTCGCATTCATGGCCTGACGTCGCCGCGCCTTCGCCAGTCAATCCTGAATTTTCCTTCCCGTGTACAGCGTTATGTACCGCAGTCGCGGTGGATTTCTTCCCTACGCTCCCAGCCTTCCTGCCCACAGCCGGCCAACGCCAGCCGTGGGCGCTTGTGCTCAAGGAGCTGTCATGTCCACCGTTACCACCACGTACTTCAACAGCGCGTCACTGCGACAGCGCTTTCTCGACGAACTCGACCACGCTTTCGCTGCGGGCGTGCTTGGCTCATCCGAACAAAACTGGCTCAGACGCGCAGCAGGCGCGATGGCTGCCGATGATCCCGATCCGGTCAGGGTCGATCGGCTGTTGCTCAATGACGGCCCGCCCACGTCGCTTGAGCTCAGCGCTGCGCTGATGTTCAGCCACGGCCAGACCCCCGACCCACGGATTTTTCTGTTTACCCTGGCGTCCGGCATCGAAGCGTTTGACGATCGCCATGCTTTGCTGGAGGCGCTGCTTGGACGCTTTGCGAACAGCGACCGCTCGGCGGCGTTCGAGTACGAGAAAATCGAAGATCAGTTTTTTCACGCGCAGATGCAGGCCATCGTCGAATATCAGGCGCAGTCAGTGAGGCAGTTCACCGAGAGGCTGAAGTTGACCCCTGACCTGGTTGGCGCTGTCACGTCGGCTCTGGCCCTGCAACTGCGCCGGCTGCTGCCGGATCAGGCTATTGATCCGGCGAAGCACCTTATGCGCATGGTGCAACCTGCTTTCAGTGCTGACGAAGAGCGGGTGCTGATGACGCAAACCCTGGCGCAGACGGCCTTTGAAGCGTTTTGCAAGGCCGAGCAGACTGCGGGGGTGACGCAGCAATTTCTGGATGAGCAGGGGCGGGTGGTAAGCGATCGCGACGCGCAATTATTCACGCAGGCCATGGCCGATGCGATGCCTGCGCTGCCTGACCGATTTGCCGCGCTGCTGCGCGATTACTGGAGCCAGCAACGTACGACCGGTTCCTGCCGCGACATGGCTATTCAGGTCTACGCGACCAGCCTGTGCCATGAGCTGTACCGCTACGGCCACGAGGGCAACCTCACTCGGCAAGAGTACGAAAGGCTGAAGCCGTTGCTCATCTCGGCGCCGCTCTACACCTCGTCAGACGCTCAAGTGCGCTGCAGACGTCTTGTGCTGCACCTGGCTGACGGAACCGTCACGCAACTGGCCGGCACACTGGTTTTCGATTTCAGCCCGGCCGACCTGCCGCTGCTGTGGTTTACGCCGGAGCACGGCCTGCGCCGATTCGCCAACCTGACGTCGCTGAGTTCATTTTGCTCAACCCCGGAAGGACGCGAGCTGTTGCGCCCGACACTGGGGATTGCCGACCAGCCACTGTTGCTGCGTGAAGGCTCCTTGACCGTGTCGCTGGAGATCATCGGCGGGCCCATGCTCCGCGAACGGGTGGATTCCATCCTTGCGCTTCAGCTGCGCAATCTGCAGTACGTCA
This sequence comes from Pseudomonas sp. GL_135, assembly GCF_057834665.1. NCBI lineage: Bacteria > Pseudomonadati > Pseudomonadota > Gammaproteobacteria > Pseudomonadales > Pseudomonadaceae > Pseudomonas > Pseudomonas sp. GL_135. Next base: position 3,959,335 of record NZ_CM174408.1, on the reverse strand, counting down.
CAGGTTTGTCGGCTGAGTCGGTGAAGGTGTCGGCGATGTATGACGACGCGCTGGACGTGCGTCACCTGATCGATCCGCGTCAGGTGCATTTCACTGCGGGCCGCTGGCGGCACAATCAACCGATGGACTTCGCCGCCGTCTGGTGCAGCAGCGCCGCGGACAACCTGATTCAGGTCGCCCTGGCGCCGGGGCCTGACAGTGCCGTCCATGAACCCCCCGCCTCCGGACCCTCCCAGACCGCTGTGCTTCAGCCGTCGCCACCGTCCTGGCTGGAGCGAACCCAGGCGTCCGATGCCAACGCGGCGCACCTGCGCCAGTTGGACAACGTTCTCGTCAGCTACGCCGAGCAGGCACTGCAGAGCTATCTCTGCGCGGCGTCGGCACGGGGCCTGCGCGCGGGTGAGGTCCGGGTTCGCTGGCTGGAATCGCTGCCGATTGCCGCCTCCGATGTCGAGCCGACCTCTGTCGCCATCAGTGAATCCTTGCGCGCGACGTCAATGGATCTGGTGGCGTTGTTGCTTGAGCGCGTGAGTGGTCACCGACCTGATCCCCTCGTACACACGGCGCAGGTGCTGGTCTCCTCTCAGGCGGCAGGGGCGCACCTGGATGTCGAACTGATCAACTTCATGCTCAAGCGCATTGCCGAGGACTTCGTCGAACGCTACCTGGATCGGTTTGAGCAGTCACGCGTTGCCCTTGCGCGCCTTGACGACAGGCAGCTGCAGCCGGTTGCGATGGCGCTGGTGCTCAGGGAAGACGCCCTGCGGCTGGACCTGGCCGTGAGGCAGCGCATGGAACAGGTGACGAGCGAGCAGGCGCGCATGGTCATGCAAGTGCTCAACGCTCCGCTCCGTGCGCAGAGAACAGCGTCGGGCCTGTCGATGACCGACGTGTTTTCGCTTTCGCTGGTATACGAGCCCGAGGTCAGGGCCATCCTCAGCGATGCGATGGTGCTCTGGCAGCCGTTTCAGCCCGGCGCAGGTCTGATGTTCTGGAGCAGCCTGCAGGGGTGGGAGTACTTCGCCTCCACGCAGGCATTGATCGACAAACTCAGCAGTCGATTGCGCAGCGGACACAGCGAGCGCTGGCTGGGTTTGTTGGGGGAGCGAGACCGGGCGCTGCTGCGCAATCACCTGCGTACGCAACCGAGCGGGCAACTTCATGTGCGTTTCAATCGTTGCGACGGCCATGCGATCGAGGCGTTACAGCAGAGCGTGTTCAATCGCCAGTTGCAGAATCTTCAGCAGCTGTGCGCCCGGGCCCGGCGTTGTCGGTTTGAAGCCGGGCTCTTTACCGGCGTCGCCCGTGCCACCGAACTGGATACGCAACTGGTCGACATGCTTGACGCGCTCGCGGTCAGGATCGACAACACCCTGTTTGAAGAGCTGTTGCCGGACTGGTTCAAGACCGCCTCGGTCAGCGACATTCGTGCCTATAACGCGATATGGCGTCGTTTTTTTCTCGCCAGCGAAGGCGATGAAGACTTTCTCTTTGGCATCCCGACGCTCTCTGAATACGCGCGCACCAGGCTGCTTGATCAGATGAGCATGGATTTCCCAGGACGCAATCTGGATCCTGACCAGATCAAGGTTACCCAGCGTCGTTACGTGGCCGCGCCTCCCGGCATTGGACAAATTCCTTCAGCGATTCCCGCCGCCACCCTTGAGCACAGCGAGTCACTGACCGATTACGCCATCAATCGCTTCGTTGAATTTCCGGACGCGGCGTTGACCCTCCACTCCACCGAATACCCCGATGTCAGCCGCCTGGTGACACCGGATTATGTGCGCAGGACTGTCCGTCGGCTGGACGTCGGCGCAGGCTTCCGAGCATTGTTGCGGCAGACGTTGAATCCTGCGGATGCCAATTGGGAAAAGCGAAACACCCTCTATGTCAATCAGCTGCCGCCGATGATGCAGGCGGTGGCGATGCAGCATAAGTTGCAAGGAAAACTGAGTTTCAGGGCCTGCGAATTCATCTCGCAGGTGGTTGAAATGCCCGACGGTATCGCCCGCGAACCGTTTGACGGCGAGCGCACGATCATCAGTGCCCTGCGCCTGGTCGCCGATGAAGGCATGACACCGGACCCCGTCAAGGGCGTTTATCTGATCTGCGCCGAGGACCCTGACAGCGGCCCGGTGATTCTGCACGCCGTGTACCACCCGGATTTGGTCTTCCGCGAGTACGCCAGCCTGTCCGCCTTGCTGGCCGATATACGCAGCGACACCACAGTGCAACAGTTGCTGCTCGAACGACTGGACCCGGAAGTACGCAAGCGATACGAACACGGCGGGTTCGTCGAGCCTCATCTGCCGTTCTTTTACCAGGGGCCGGGCGATGTGCCCACCAACACGCCGGGGCCGGTCACGGTTTCGCTCGATGAAGAAAAGGGCAACGCCCTGCAGTTCATGTTTACCGACACCGTCAGCCTGCTGCTGGACATTGGCGCGTCCGACACGGTCACCACCGAGGAGGCCGATCAGGCGTCCCGCAAGTTCCTGGCGTCGCTGGGCCTGGAGCAGGCATTGAGCATCGTGCCCGGCAAGCTCGCCACTCTGGTTGCGTTGTGGCAGAGCCATACGCTGTTTCGTGCATCGGCGGCGTCTGCGGCCGGGCGTCATTGGGGTGAGGCCATCTCGGAGTTTTCCGCGGCGCTGGGCGTGATGGTGACGGCCAGGGAACAGGCCGAAAAGGACGAGTTGATCGGCGGCGACCTGATCACCGACGAGGACTTGAGATCCTCAGACTTTTCCTGGGATGAGGTCACACTCACCGCCCAGCAACTGAAGCGCCTGCAGGCGCTGGAGGCCCGGAACATCTCGCTCAAAAATCTGCGTCGCGATGAATTGTTGAGCCTGTTCATCAACCCGAGCAACGGCAAGGCCTACGCGGCGGTTGCCGGACGGGTATATGAAGTGCGACGCGAGGCCAATAACGGCAGATGGATGATTATCGGCGCAGACCGGACACTCGGCCCGCGCATCAGGCTGGACGACAAGCAGCGCTGGCAGCTGGACATCGAGTCCGGTCTGAAGGGCGGTGGCGGGGCAGTGACCAAGCTGCGCGCACATGCTGCGGACGTCAGCGCCGATGACGTCTTGCTCGTCGAGGCCACTGGCATGCCCGAGATACGCCAGTTCTTCCGCGAACGCGCGCAGCATATCGGCGAGGCTCATCTGCAGGCCAAGCGCTACCTTGAAAACGCGCTGGATAACTTGAACGTGCATAAGCCGGGCGCTCCGCTGCACCCGCGTGTCACGCAAATCATCGGTGACTTTTTTGGCGTCAGTCAGCCCGATCCCGAACTGTTGGTCGAGACCGAGCGCGCGATCAAGGCGCTGTTCGATGAGGTCATGGATGCGTCACTGTCGCCGTATTCATCACCGCGGTTTGTGGTGGGGACCAATCGCGCGGGCCATTCAGGGACCATGGGCTTCGTTATCAAGCGGGACCCGAAAAAGCGCGTGTTCCTGACCGATCGCTATTTCGACGCGCCGCGGTTCCCGCTCACACCCGAGGCGGCCGCCCAGGGTTTCGATTGCCCGGCCCATTACCGTGCCGCGACGTTGATCCACGAACTCTCGCATTTGGTGCTCGATACCCATGACATCGCCTATCTGGAGACCACGGCGCCTTATCCCGACCTGTTACAGGAAAACAACGCCAACAACATCAAGCTGAAAGCGGATATCGAGCGGATGCAAACCTACGGCTTGTCGCACCTGAGTACGCGCAATGAGCTGTTTCTGCAGCTGAAAGAGGACGAGTGGCGTGATTTCGATGAAGATGAGGGCTTTGAACACGGCGCTATCCTCAAGCTTGCGCGCACCAAGACTCTGGACGAGGCCCGTGACGTGTTTCTCAGCGATGCGAGTAAACGAAGCAAGATTCTGCTGGCCAATGCCGATTCGGTGACCCTGCTGATCCTGCGGCTGGGAAGACGCAGCTTTGTCGTGCCTGCCTCTTCGCCGGGCGGCCGCTGAGTGACAAACGCCGAGCTTTGAGGGGCTCGGCGTTCGTTGGGTGGTGAGCAGGCGAGGGCGTGCCGGCGAACCGGCTCACCCTTACAGCGCGTAGAGCCGTAGCTCGCGGGCAATCAGCAAACGCTGGATTTCGCTGGAGCCCTCGTAGATCTGAGTGATCCGCGCGTCCCGGTAGTATCTCTCCACCGGGTAATCTTCCAGGTAGCCGTAGCCACCATGAATCTGCACGGCCTTGGAGCAGACCCACTCGGCCATTTCCGAAGCGAACAGCTTGGCCTGGGACGCTTCCGACAGGCAGGGTTTGCCCGCCGTTCTCAGGCGTGCAGCGTGCAGGACCAGCAACCGCGAGGCGTTGATGCGGGTGTGCATGTCGGCCAGCAGATTGGCGACGCTCTGGTGTTCGATGATCGGCTTGTCGAACTGCACCCGCTCGCGGGCGTACCCCAGCGCGGCTTCGAATGCGGCGCGAGCGATGCCCAGGGCCTGGGCGGCAATGCCGATACGCCCGCCTTCCAGGTTCGAAAGGGCAATCGAAAGACCCTTGCCCCGTTCACCCAACAGGTTCTGCGCCGGAATCCGGCAGTCGTTCAGGGTCACCGCGCAGGTGTCGGAGGCGCGGATCCCCATTTTGTGCTCCATGCGGTCGACGCGGTAGCCGGGATTGTCGGTGGGCACCAGAAACGCCGACAAGCCGCGCTTGCCCAGCTCCGGGTCGGTGACGGCGAAGACGATCGCCAACTGCGCGCGCTTGCCGTTGCTGACGAACTGCTTGGCGCCATTGAGCACCCATTCGCCGTCTTTCAGCTCCGCGCGGGTGCGCAGGTTGTGAGCTTCGGAGCCGGCCTGGGGTTCGGTCAGGCAGAAGCAACCGATGGCCTGGCCACTGGCGAGTTTTTCAAGCCACTGTTGCTTGTGCGCGTCGCTGCCGTAGTTGAGCACCGGCCCGCAGCCCACTGAACTGTGCACGCTCATCAGTGTGCCGGTGGCGCCGTCGGCGGCGGAGATCTCTTCCACCGCCAGGGCGTAGGCCACGTAGTCGATGTAGCTGCCGCCCCATTCGTCCGGAACGATCATGCCAAGCAGGCCCAGTTCGCCCATCTTTGCCACCAGCCCGTCGTCGATCCAGCCGGCTTTTTCCCAGGCCTGGGCATGGGGCGCGATTTCGTTGCGCGCGAAGTCCCGCGCCATGTCGCGGATCATCACTTGTTCTTCGGTCAGTTCAAGATCTTGCATAGGTCAACCCTCATGACCGCTGAAGAAGCTTGCCACCTGCGCGGCATCCAGGGCCTGCACGCTGGAAGGGCTCCATTGCGGTTTCTTGTCTTTGTCGACGATCAAGGCACGAACGCCTTCGATCAGGTCACCGCGTTCAAACCACTGGCGGTCCAGGTGCAGCTCCAGGGCGAAACAGCGCTCCAGCGGCAAGTGCCGGCCGCGGCGCAGTAGCTCCAGGGTCACTGCCATGGCCAGCGGGGAGCGGGTTTGCATCAGGTGAGCGGTGTCGATGGCCCAGGCATGGGTGTCGAAGACGCGCACTTCCAGCAGTTGCTCAATGATGCTCGGGACGTCTGGCAGGGCGAAGAAGTGATCGATGGCTGGCCGCAGCCGAGCCAGCGGCGGGGCGGGCAGATGCTGCACGCCGAGTTTCGCCAGCACGCCCTGCAAGTCCTTGAGCGGGGTCAGGCTCCACTTCAGATTATCCAGCTGCAGATCGAGGTCATCGAGGCGTTCGCCGTCGAGGTACCAGTTCGCCAGACCGCAATACAGCGCGTCGGCGGCCTGGATCTGCACACCGGTGACGCCCAGATAGACTCCCAGCTCGCCGGGGACCCGGGACAGAAAGTAGCTGCCGCCGACGTCAGGGAAATAACCGATCGCCACTTCCGGCATCGCCAGACGGCTACGCTCAGTGACGACGCGCAGGTCTGCACCTTGCGCCAGCCCCATGCCGCCGCCCAGCACGAAGCCGTCCATCAGGGCGACGACGGGTTTGCGGTAACGATGCAGCGTGAGGTCCAACGCGTATTCTTCGACAAAGAAGTCCAGGTGCTCGGTTCGACCGGCGTGGAAGCTGTCGTACAGCGAGCGGATGTCGCCGCCGGCGCAGAACGCCTTTTCGCCGGAGCCGCGCAGGACCACGGCGTAGACGTCGTCATCCTTCGCCCAGGCGTCCAGCTGGAACTGCAGCTGCCGGACCATGTGCAGGTCGATGGCGTTGAGGCCCTGGGGGCGGTTGAGGGTGAGGTGACCAATGTGATTGCGAACGTCGGACAGAACGCTCGCGCAGGCTGATTGCTGGCCCGCGTATTCGGCAGGTAAGACCTGAGCCGTCATCGCTGACTCCCTGTTGATTATTGTTGTGCTCAATCCCCGGCTGAACCGCCGGGGTCCGTGAGGGTGCTAACGGATGCTACCAGCGCCATTTTGCAAATGACACTGGAGAATCCCAAGGGCTTGAACACAACACACCCTTCACGCCTGCAAGCTGAACAACGCCATTTCCGGTGCATCGCTGATCCAGCATTCGCTGACGGTCCACCCTGCACGGGCCGCCAGTTCAGTGAACGACTCGACGGTAAACTTGTGGGAGTTCTCGGTGTGCAGCCGTTCACCGGCAGCGAAACGGAAGGTGTGGCCGGCGACGGTGACGCTCTGCTGTTTGCGGCTGACCAGGTGCATTTCCATGCAGGCTTGATCGGCGTTCCAGACAGCCAGGTGATCAAAGGCGGAAACATCGAAGTCGGCGTGCAGCTCACGACTGATGCGGGTCAGCAGGTTCTTGTTGAACTGCGCGGTCACCCCCTCGGCATCGTCGTACGCGGCCACCAGCGTCTGCTCATCCTTGACCAGATCGACACCGACAATGAAATGGGCGTTTTCACCCAGCACGTCGTGAGCGCTGTGGAGGAAATCCACGGCCTGTTCGTGGCTGAAGTTGCCGATGGTGGAACCCGGGAAGAAACCCACCCGCGTGTGGCCGTCGGCCTCTTCAGGCAGCGTAAGCACCCGGGTGAAATCGTCCACTTGCGGTGCGACGATCAGCGACGGGTAACGCTGACGCAATGACCGTGCGGCCTTGTTCAGCGCGGTTGCACTGATGTCGATGGGCACGTAGACGGCGATATGCGGCGCGGCATCGAGCACCAGGCGCGTCTTTTCACTGGCGCCGCTGCCGAATTCCACCAGCGCTGCGCCGTATGGAATGGTCGCGGCAATCTGCCCGGCGATGCTTTTCAGCAGCCCGGTTTCGGCGCGGGTGGGGTAGTACTCAGGCGTTTCGCAGATGGCTTCGAACAGGTCCGAACCCGCTGCGTCGTAGAAATACTTGGGCGACAGGGTTTTCTCCGGGGCGCCGAGACCGGCCACCACGTCGCGGGCAAACTCGCTGTCGTTGGGGTCAACCACGCCGGGCTGACGGCTGTCACGGGCCAGGCGCAGGCCCGAGACCATCCAGCGCTTGTCGGCGTGGAAGAAGTTGCGGTAGGTCAGGCGGCAGTGATCGGGCGACGTGATGCTGGCACCGCCCCGCAGGACCATCTGATTGACCATGAACTTGCCGTTGTACTCGCCGACGGCGCCCACTGACGGCTTGAAGCCGGGGTAGGCGCTGTAGGCACTTTGGGTCCACTGCCAGGCGACGTCGTCCACTTGCTCCAGCAGACCGGCGCGGGCAGCGGCTTCCCATTCAGCTTCGGTGGGCAGGCGCGCATCGGCCCACAGTGCAAATGCGGCGGCTTCGTAATAACTGATGTGGGTGACCGGCGCCGACGGGTCGATCGACTCAAGACCGCGCAGGCTCATGCGCTTCCAGCCGTTCTCGTCGTGCTGCCAGTACATCGGTGAATTCCAGCCGTGTTCCTGCACCAGCGTCCAGCCTTCGGACAGCCACAACGCAGCGGTGTGGTAGCCGCCGTCGGCAATAAAGCTCAGCCACTCGCCATTGGTCACCAGCCGGTCACTGATCTCAAAGGACTGCAGATAGGTGGTGTGGCGTGGGCCTTCGTTGTCAAACGAAAAGCCGTCGCCGTCGTGGCCGATCTCAGTCAATCCGGCGCTCAGCGGCTTGAAATGACCGCGGCGTCCGGACAGGTCCTTTGGCCAGCGCGGGCTGTAGGCCGGTTTCAGCGACGACAGGCTGAACAGATGAAGGATGTCCATCAGCAGCAATTCCTGATGCTGCTCTTCGTGGGCCAAGCCAAGTTCGATGAGGCTGGTCATTTCGTCGCTCAGCGGCGTCATCAGCAGCGTGGTCATGTTTTCGTCGACGTGCCTGCGGTAGGCCAGGACCTGATCGACGCTCGGCCGGGTCATCAGACCGCGTTGCGGACGCGGATGGCGCGGGCCGACGGCTTCGTAATAGGAGTTGAACAGGTAGCCGAATGTCGGATCGAAGGGCTCGTACGCCGACAGGTTCGGGATCAGCAGAAATGTCTCGAAGAACCACGTGGTGTGCGCCATGTGCCACTTGGCCGGGCTGGCGTCAGGCATCGACTGCACCACCATGTCCTCGGCGCTCAGCGGCTCGACCAGAAATTCGGTACGGTCGCGCACGCTCTGAAAACGCTGGCACAGGGTGTGAGTGGAGGATGTTTCGCGAAGCTGGCGTAATTGGCGCGTCATCAGGTGCTCTCCGGCGTAGCCGATGCCCGGTGGGCCCGGTGGACTGATTCCACGCAGCCAGGCGGTACGGCGATTCAGGGTTTGAGACTCGGGTCGCCCGGAATGTTCAACCGAAATATCCAAACGAAGGATGGCGCTTGTCCACGAGTACGTTGATGCCTTGGATTATCAGCGTTTTGCATGGATTTAACGGCAAGCTTCGAGTGTAACCCCGCCGCCGGCTGATTCGCCCGGTTGGTGACCGATGGCCAACCCGCGCGCCGTCTGCGGTAACCTGCTGGCCAATCGCTGGAAGTGCGCTGCGCACGACGCGTGTTTCGTGGGCAAAACCTGAACCTGCGCGGCGACTCGCAGTCTGCACAACAGCACTTGCGTCACAGACGGCAGTGGCTTTTCAGGCTATGTGTCAGGTGACAAACGAATCACGCCAGATGAATGAACCGGTTTTTGGGGGCGCGCATGAATGATCTATCCAGTCTGCTGGGGGCGCTTGATGAGGCGCAGACCGGGCAGCAGGAAGTGGTGATCGCCACGGTGGTCAAGGTCGAGGGTTCGGCTTACCGACGCCCGGGGGCGCGGATGATCATCGCGCCGATGGGCGAGTCGACCGGTACCGTCAGCGGCGGCTGCCTGGAAAGCGACGTCAGTAAAAAGGCCTGGTGGCTAACGGCCAATGGCAAGCCGTCCATGCGCACATACAGCACGGGCGAGGACGACGACGAGCTCGAAGACGCCGAACTCAGCTTCGGGCTGGGTTGCAACGGCACGGTGCACATCCTTTTCGAGCGGATAGATCCTCACGCCGCGAGTCTGGTGGTCGACGTGCTGCGTGAGGTCAAGGCCAGCGGCTCTGGCGCTGCGCTGGCGACGGTGATCGGCACACAAAGCGAACGTCACACCGCGCTGGGTGAACGGGTGGCGATTCGCTCATCCGGGCAGGTGCAGGTCGAAATGCGCGAACGCTGGCTGGCGACGGCTGTGGCCGAGGACCTGAAAACGGTGCTCGATGCCCGCCGCTCGGCCACCCGTACCTACGACAGCGCGGACGGCGCCGTTGAAGTGCTGCTTGAGTACATCGCAGCGCCGCGTCGACTGGTGGTCTTCGGTGCCGGACATGACGCCATGCCGCTGGTCAGCATGGCGCGGTTGCAGGGCTGGCATATCACGGTGATCGACGCGCGCTCGCATTTCGCCCGGCCCCAGCGTTTTCCGGATGCCGATCAGGTGCTTTCAGCGCCCCTGCAACCGATGCCCGAACTCCATGCGATGGTCGCCGATGCCGCCGTGGTGGTGATGACCCACAGCCTGAGCCAGGACCGTCATTGGCTGGGGCAGGTTCTTGAATCAACGCCGCGCTATATCGGGCAGCTCGGGCCGCGCAGCCGCACCGAGCGTTTGCTCGATGAACTGCCGGAGCGCGCCCGTGAAGCCGCTGCGCAGACCAGCCTGCATTACCCGGTCGGCCTCGACTTGGGCGGCGATGCGCCGCACAGCGTGGCCTTGTCGATCCTGGCGGAGATCAACGCGGTGTTCAACGGCCGCAGCGGCGGGATGCTCAAGCATCGACAGGCAAGCATTCATGCGGTGGATGTGACGTTGGAGCAGGCGCGGGAACTGAGAATGATCAGCTAGTTTTAACGGGGGACCATTCTTGCAGGAATGGCCTCCCTCGCTTCTCAGTGATCTCGGCACGGCATCCATCAGGTTCGCTCAATGAACGACAAGTACAAACCCCACGACTGGGCCCCCCACGAGCGACCAACGTTGCCGGGGTCGCCGTCGACGCCCTTGCACGCAACGCCCAAGCGCTGGGCCTACGCCATCGTCGGCGTGATCGTGGCCTTGACCGGCGGGCTGGGCAACGCGCTGGTGGTCGCCAACCTCCAATACCTGCAAGGCTCGCTGGGCGCCACCCAGGCCGAGATCGCCTGGCTGCCCGCCGCGTACGTCATGACCAATGTGTCGATGAACCTGCTGTTGGTGAAGTTTCGCCAGCAGTTTGGTCTGCGAGCGTTCACTGAAGTATTTCTGGTGCTGTACGCGTTGGTCACCTTCGCCCACTTGTTCGTCAACGACATCGAATCGGCCATCGCCGTTCGCGCTGCCCACGGCATGGTCGGCGCGGCACTGAGTTCGCTGGGCCTGTACTACATGATTCAGGCTTTTCCGCAGAAGTGGCGGATGAAAGCGCTGGTGCTGGGCCTCGGCACGGCGCAACTGGCGACACCGCTGGCGCGACTGGTCTCCGAAGACCTGTTGCAGATTGCCGAATGGCGTGGGCTTTACCTGTTCGAACTGGGCATGTGCCTGCTGTCCCTGGGCTGCGTGCTGATGCTCAAGTTGCCACCGGGCGACCGCTTCAAAGCTTTCGAAAAACTCGATTTTCTGACCTTCGCTTTGCTGGCATCAGGCTTCGCGGCACTGTGCGCGGCGTTGTCGCTGGGGCGCATCGAGTGGTGGCTTGAGGAACCGTGGATCGGCATTGCTCTCGCGTCGTCTATCGTGCTGATCCTGGCCGGACTGTGCATCGAGCACAACCGTACCCGCCCGTTGTTGATCACCCGCTGGCTGGGCAGTGGCCGGATGATCCGCTTCGCCTTCGGCGTGCTGCTGACGCGGATCGTGCTGTCGGAACAGTCCACCGGCGCGGTCGGTTTTCTGCAGGGCATGAACCAGGGCACCGAGCAGTTGCACACGCTGTATATGTTCATGCTGCTGGGCAGCGTCGCCGGCCTGGCGGTCAGCGCACTGACGATCGATCCGCAGCACCTGTTCAAGCCATTGATCATGTCCCTGGCGCTGATGGCGATCGGTTCGAGCATGGACAGCTTTTCAACCAGCCTGACCCGCGGCCCGCAGATGTATTTCAGCCAGTTTTTGCTGGCGTTCGGCGGCACCTTCTTTCTTGGGCCGACCCTGGTACTGGGCATCAGCGGGGTGATGAGCAACCCGCGCAATATGGTCAGTTTTTCGGTGATGTTCGGGATCACTCAAAACGTCGGCAGCCTGATCGGCTCGGCGTTGCTGGGCACCTTTCAGGTCTGGCGCGAGAAATTCCATTCGGCGCATATCGTCGAACACGTCACGCTGATTGATGCTCAGGTGCAGTCGCGCCTGCAAAGCGCGAGCGGGACCTATATTTCCGCCATCGCCGACCCGGCGGCGCGCACCAGTCTGGGCATTCGCTCGCTGGCGACGGCCGCCACCCGCGAAGCCAATACCCTGGCCTATAACGATGTATTCATGCTGATTGCGGTCATCGCGGTGCTGACCATGATCTGGATCACCAGCCGCGCCACCTGGCTGTGGATCACCACCGAGCCGGTCGCGCCGTTTACGCCGGCGACCCCTGCGGCATCTCCCTTAACACCTTCTGGCGCTCAACCTTCATGACAGAACCCGGCAAACCTTCTGGCAACGCTACTGGCGATACAACACCCGGTGATTCGGGCCGCTCCGCACCGTCCTCGGCGATTCCTCCGGCGCCCGCGCCGGCGGTGATGCCGGCCACCACGCAACCGCGTTCGGCGCGTATCCGCCTGGTGTCCTCCATTCTGTTCGGCGGCATCGCTCTGGCGGGCGTTCTCGTCGTGCTCTACGCGTGGCAGTTACCGCCGTTCAGCAGCCCGATCGAAAGCACCGAGAACGCCCTGATTCGCGGGCAAACCACGATCATCGGCCCACAGCTGAGTGGCTATGTGTACGAAGTGCCGGTGCAGGATTTTCAGTGGGTCAAGCAGGGCGACTTGCTGGTGCGCATCGACGACCGGATCTATCAGCAGCACCTGGATCAGGGCATTGCTCAGTTGGGCGTTCAACAGGCCGCACTGGCCAATAATCTGCAGCAACGGCGCAGCGCCGAAGCCACTATCGCCCAGCGGCAGGCCGCTATCGCGAATGCCCAGGCCCAGAGTGACAAGGCCGCAGCCGACCTTCGCCGCGGGCAGGCGCTGGTGACTGATGGCTCAGTGTCGAAAAGCGAATTCGATGTGACCCGTGCCGCAGATGCGCAAGCGAAGGCGGCGCTGGCCGAGGCCAAAGCGGCGCTGGAGATTTCCCGCCAGGACCTGCAGACGGTGATCGTCAATCGCGGCTCGCTGGAGGCCTCGGTGAAGAATGCCGAGGCGGCCATTGAGCTGGCGCGGATCGACCTGACCAACACGCGCATCACCGCACCTCGGGACGGTCAGTTGGGTCAGATCGGGGTGCGCTTGGGTGCGTACGTCAATTCCGGCGCACAGTTGATGGCGCTGGTGCCGCGCCCGCGCTGGATCATCGCCAACATGAAAGAAACGCAGATGGCCAACGTGCGTCTGGGTCAGCCGGTGAGTTTCACCGTCGATGCCCTGGAAAACCTGAAGATGCGCGGCCGGGTGCAGCGCATTTCCCCCGCGGCGGGGTCCGAGTTCAGCCTGCTGCCTGCCGACAACGCCACCGGCAACTTCGTCAAGATCGCCCAGCGCATTCCGGTGCGCATCACCATCGACGACGACCAGCACGACGTCGACCGTCTGCGACCGGGGATGTCGGTGGTGGTCAGCATCGACACCAGCCAGGACGGCGCCGTACCCCCGGACCCGGTGGATGGCAAGGTGGACTCGGTGAACGGTCGCTGAACAGGCCCGCCTGTATCGCCGTGTATCCCGTCCCGTGGCAGATACGTGCCGATTCGTTGACTGATGTTTCCGACACACCGGCGACACCTCCCGCACGTTGAATGGCGGCTGCGAGGCAACACGCCTCGGCCGCTTTTACATCCAACGTGCCCGGAGCCCGCCATGAACTGGAAAAACTTCACCACTGCCTTCCTGTCCGCCACGCTCATCAGCGATGTGGGTGGCCGGCCATGTTTCTGATCGCGTTTCTGGGCGGCATCGTTACGGTGCTCAGCCCCTGCATCTTGCCGGTCATCCCCTTTCTGTTTGCCCGGGCCGATCGGTCGGCGTCGTCGGTGCTGATGACCCTGCTGGGGCTGACCCTGACGTTTGCGCTGGTCTCAAGCCTGGCCGTGGTCAGCAGCGACTGGGTGGTGGCGGCAAACGGTATCGGTCGTGATATCGCGCTGGTCATCCTGACGCTGTTTGCCCTGTCGCTGCTTTCCGCCCGCGTGGGGCACTGGCTGATGCTGCCGCTGGTGGCGCTGGGCAATCGGCTCGACCCGGCTACGCGGCGCCTGTCCGGTCCTTGTGCGTCAGTGGCGATCGGTGTTGCGACCGGTTTGCTGTGGGCGCCCTGTGCCGGTCCGATTCTGGGGATCATTCTCACCGGCGCGATGCTGCAGGGGCCGAATGCGCAGACCAGCCTGTTGCTCCTGGCGTACGGGCTCGGCAGTGCGGTGTCGTTGGGGGTACTGATTTTCGCCGGACGCGGGTTGCTCGCGCGGCTGAAACTGTCGCTGCCGGTCACCGGCTGGCTGCGGCGTGGCGTTGGCTTCGCTGCATTGCTGGTGGCCGTGACCCTTGCCACCGGCTCGCAGAATCAGTTGCTCGCCGGCACCACGTCTGAAGGCGCAGCCGCGGTGGAAAAGGGCCTGCTCAGCGCCGTGCCCAAAGCCATCGACTACGTCGTCACCCGCGTCAACGCCGCCGCTGCACCGAATCTCGGCAGCCAGGGCGCGATGCCTTCACTCTCGGGCGCAACGGCATGGCTCAACTCGCCGCCGCTGGGTGAGGACTCCCTGCGCGGCAAGGTGGTGCTGGTCGATTTTTGGACCTTCGACTGCATCAACTGCCAGCACAGCGTTCCGCACGTCAATGAGTGGGCGAAGAAGTACGAGAAGGATGGCTTGGTGGTGATCGGCGTGCACACGCCTGAATACCCTTACGAACGGGACATCGACAATGTGCGCAAGAACGTCGCCAGGCTGGGCCTGAATTACCCGATCGCTGTCGACAACGACTACGCCATCTGGCGCGCTTTCGACAATCAGTACTGGCCCGCGCATTACCTCATCGACGCCCGGGGGCAGATCCGTTACAGCCACTTTGGCGAAGGCGCCTACGACACTCAGGAGCAGGTCATTCGCCAGCTCCTCGATGAGGCCCATGGAAAGGCTGAAGCGAGAGGCGCTGACGAATGACAGGTCGCGCTTACACCATGCGTCTGACGGTGTTGTCCTTTCGCACAAAGTGGTGCCAGATCGCCGCGATCACGTGCAGGCCGATGACGTAGTAGAAAATCGTCCCCAGCAGGACGTGGTAATGCTCCAGTGTTTCGGCGGTGTCCTTGGAAAGGTCGAACGGCGCCGGAATACTCAGCGAGGTCAGGGGAATTGGCAAGGCGCCACGTTCCAGCAGCACCGTGAACAGACCCAGCAGGGGTTGTGCGAACAGGAAGGCGTACAGCGCGTAATGGGACAACGTGGCGGCCAGACGCAACGCGCCTTCCAGAGGCGGGGTGATGCCGGGCGGCGTGTGGCGGCGGCGCTCGGCGATGCGGAAAAATGCCATGACCAGCACGACAATGCCGACCCAGAAATGCGTTTGCACCACGAAGGTTCGTGCGTCGCTGCCACGGGCGAGTTGGGTACGGCTCAGGATCAGCGCGTAGGCGAGCACAATCAGGATCGCCATCACCCAGTGAAACCAGCGGGCTTTATAGCTGTAGCGTTCGGTAGCGAAAGGTTTGCTCACGGTCAGGTCTCTTGGTCTGTTTTTGTGATCTGGCGCGGCGCAATCACTGCCGCAGCGCTTTCATAACCCAATGGCGGGTGGTCGTCGAGGACAACGTGCGAGTCGACCTGCACTTGGCGCATCACCCGCTTGCGCGTGAAACATGTCCGCAGCGTTATCGCTTCCACTGCGAAACAGTTCCATCCCTCATAATTGGTATGACTAATTATTTCAAAAATCCCGGCTTCGAAAGTAAATGGGCTGACGTGCGTAATACTGATTTGCACTAACTCTGATACTTAAATTAAATGTCATTCGTTTGAGTTAATTCAAATAGTGGGAAAATTTTGAATAATCACTCATCTTAATATTCGTTCTATATGGACCAGCTTCTTATTCTTAATTGGCATTAAAAAACTGGCTAAATCAGTTTGACAGGTCATCTCCACGGATCCATCTTAATGCGTCGACGGCTCAGATTCCTGACTATCAGCTTGAAAAAGCTGGCATTTTGCCCGTATGCAATGGGGGCCTCGATTTTCCTGGGTCTATTGAAAAGGGAAGGGCATTTACATGGATGCTTCGGGCTTTGTTGATCTGTTAAAACGTCATAACTCCGATGCGCAAGTGTGGTTTGATTCGTCGCCGACCGTATATAAAGACTGTGCCAACAAGTTGGTGCGGGATTATCCGGACATGCGCGATGTTATTACCGGACTGTTGCCCGATGAACCGGGTAGTTCAGATGTCGGCGTCAGCGGGGCCACTACCAACCCTTCGCTCATCGGTCAGGCTGTCATGAGCAATGCAGCCCACTACCGTGATTTCCTTCACACCTTGCCGACGTCGATGTCGGTCGAACCCCGGCTGCGACAGCTGTACGACCAGGTGATCATCGACAGCGCTCAACCGTTGCTGCCGCTGTTCAAGCGTTCAAGACACCGATACGGCTGGCTGTCGGCACAAATCGAGGGCGGGCACTGGATGAATCAGGACGCGCTGGTGGCGCGGGGGCTGGAACTGGCGGCGCTGGCGCCGAACATCATGATCAAGATCCCCGGCAGCGCCCAGGGCTATCGCGCCATAGAGCAGTTGGTGGCGCGGGGCTGCTCGATCAACAACACCTTGTGTTTTACCGTTTCCCAGCTGGAGGCCTGCCTCAAGGCCATCCATGCCGGGCGTCAGCGTGCACTCGCCAACGGCGTGAACACGGAGCGGGCGCGTTACGTGGTCAGCTTCATGATTGGTCGGCTGGGTGCGGAAACGGAGTTCGAGCGGCAGGCGCGGGGCAGTCGTATCAACCTCAGCCGCACGGACAAACGCTGGGCGGAGCTTGCGGTGTATCAGGCGATGCAGGCGCTGATGCGACGGCGCGAGACCCCGGCGCAACTGTTGCTGTGCAGCATCAAGGTCGACACCGATGCACGCGGCCGCGAGCATTGCTGGCACCTGCAGCGCACCGGTGCCGACACCACGCTGTACACGCTGACGCCTCAGCTCATCGAGTTTATCGTGCGTCGCCAGCAGGCCGGGCGCAGCATCGTACCGGCCACCGAGTGGGTGCAGATTCCCGGCAAAGTCCTCGATCGTCTTCTGGCCATTCCCTATTTCAACCAGGCGTATTTTGAAGGCGGCCTGACCCAGGACGAATACGCGCGTCATCCGGCGTTCCTCACCGCAGGCAATGACGTGCGCCTGGGCATGCAACGCCTGCAAGGCTTTATCACCGACACCCTGGATCCGCCAGGTTTCGTGCGTCGGTCCGCGTTTCGGCAAGCGGCTCTGGAGGGCCGGGCATGAACCGCATGATTGCCCTGTGGGCCCATCCTCGGTCGCGCTCGACGGTGCTGGAAAGGGTGTTCATCGAACGCGGTGACTTCGAGGTGTTCCACGAGCCTTTTTCGCACATGGCCTTCGACGAGCATTCGGCCATTCCCCATGGCGACCTCAACTGCGGGATACCCCGTGACTACGAAGCGATCAAGGCCCTGTTGCGCAACGCCCGCCAGCGCTCGTCTGTCTTGCACAAGGACATGTGCTACCACTGTCTCGCCCCGTTGAAGGCTGATGCCGAGTTTTTAATGGAGCAGCAGAACGTCTTCATCATTCGCGACCCGGCCCGGGCGATTCTTTCCCATTACGCGATCTTCCCGCAGATGCCGGTGCAGGCGATCGGTCACCAGGCGCTGTACGAAATATTCTGCGAAGTCAGGCGGCTGACCGGCAAAACCCCTTGGGTGATCAACGCCGAGGACCTTGCCAGCCGCCCGGAACATACCGTGCGCAGGCTGTGTGACCACCTGCAGCTGGACTTCATGCCCGATGCCTTGAACTGGAACGCAACATGTCCCGAACAATGGAAGACCTGGCGCGGCTGGCACAAGGACGCGGAAAACAGTACCACCATCACAGCCGGCAGCGCCGACTTCGACGAGCATCCTCTGCACGCTGACTCGCGCTTGCTGACTTACTACCAGCTTCATCGACCTTTTTATGAGCGCATGAATCAGTTCACCGAGCAGGGACAGCCATGAAAAAAATCGTCATCACCGGTGCCGCCAACGGCATCGGCAAGGCCACCGCCATTGCTTGTGTAGAGGCGGGTTATTACGTCATCGCCGCTGACAAGGATCGCCTGGGGCTGCAAGCCTTGCAGGCCCGTCTGCCCACGCATCGGCTGGAAACGCACCTGGCGGACTTTTCTCAGCCGCAGGTCTATCAGTCATTCATCGGCGACCTCTATGACCGCCACCGACACAACGCACTTGAGGCGCTGGTGAACAATGCCGGGATCTATCACGGCAAGAGCGTCTATGACTACAGCGACGAGGAGGTGGAGGAAATATGGGCGGTCAATCTGAAGTCGCTGGTTTACCTGTCGAAGGATTTCGCCCGGCGTGAGCCCGGCGCGACGCACTCGCGCAGCATCGTCAACGTTACGTCGGTTGCCGGTGAGGTCGGCAGTATGGACGCGTTGTACGGCGCGACGAAGGCTGGGGTGATCGGCCTGACCAAGGCCAACGCCTGGAATTTCGCCCCCCGGATCCGGGTGAACGCCGTGTCCCCGGGGTTGATTCGCGACACCTCGATCCATGATCGTATTCCCGATCCCCGCCGCATCGAGTACGAGCGACAGGAAATCATCAAGGAGCCCATCCAGCCAGACGGCGTGGCCGACGTCATTCTGTTCCTGCTCTCGGAAAAGAGCCGTCACCTGACCGGAAAAGTCATCGCAGTGGATAACGGCGCCTACCCGCGCTAGCGATCAGGAACACCGCAGTCCCTCACGCATTTCAGGGAGAACACCATGCACCGCAAGAAACTGCTCATCGTTGGCGGCGGCAATTTGTGCCTGCAAATCCTGCAGGTCATGGCCCCGCGCAATCAGTTCGAATTCCACGTCGCCAGCCGCGATCTCGAAAAGGCCACGCGGATGTGCAACCTGATCCGACTGGCCGCACTTCAACAAAACGTCGCGATTCAGATTCACAGCCATGAGATGGACCTGCGCGAGTCGTGCATCAACCGCAATGCCGAGATGCTGCTGAAGATTCGGCCCGACATCATTATCAACTGTGCCTCGCTGCAATCCTGGCGGGTGATCACGCAATTGCCGGCCGAGCGTTTCGCTGCCCTCGATCAGGCGCAGCTCGGCCCCTGGCTACCGATGCACCTGGCCCCGGCCTACGCGCTGATGCGCGCCGTCAAACAGGCGTGCCCGAAAAGTCTGGTGGTCAACGCGGCGTTTCCGGACGCCGTCAATCCGATCCTCTACAAGGTCGGCATGGCGCCGGATGTCGGCATCGGCAACATCGCCAACCTGGTTCCGGCCACGCGCAGCGCCATTGCGCATCTGACCGACTGCCTGCCGACACAGGTTTGCGCCAAACTCATCGGCCATCACTATTTCAGTCACAGCGTGCCCCGCCATGGCTTGGCGACGCAACGGCACGACGCCAGCTTCAACCTGACCTACTGGATTGATGGCGAAGAGCGCACCGACGAGCACACGGCCGAGGCTATTTTTGGCTGCGTCGCCCGTGAATTCAGTCGGCTCGGCGGCGTTGACGGGCAGTACCTCACCGCCATGTCTGCGGTGACCGTGCTGGAAAACCTGTACGCCGATCACGAGGTGCGGGTTCACGCCCCCGGTCCCCACGGGTTGCCCGGTGGCTATCCGGTCAAGGTCGGCATGGGCAAGGTGCTGCTCGACCTGCCCTACGGCGTGACGCGCGAAGAAGCCATCAAGGTCAACGACGCGGGGCAGCGCCTGGACGGCATCAGCCTGATTCGCGCCGATGGCACGGCGGTGTTCGGCGAGGCGCAGAGGCAAGTCATGCAGCGTGAACTGAATTTCGCCATGGCCGAGATGCGCGTCTGCGATGCCGCCGCCTGGGCGGAGGAACTGGGCAGTAAATACCGGGCGTACGCCGACCCGAGCCACCACACCAACAGCCATCACGCAGGAGTCGCCGCCCATGACGCCGGTTATCGCGCTTTCGCCTGCTGACCTGTCAGGCAGTGCCGAGGAGGATTATGCCCGGCAGTACACGGCGGATTTCGTCGAGCGCTGGGACGAACTCATCGACTGGGACAAACGTGCGGCCGGCGAAGGCTCTTTCTTCTACGATCTGCTGCGCCCCGCCTGTGCCTGGCGGGTGCTGGATGCCGCCACCGGCAGCGGCTTCCATGCCGCCCAGCTGCACAAGGCCGGGTTTGACGTCACTGCCTGTGACGGCAGCCCGACCATGGTGGATCGCGCCCGCCGCAACTTCGCGCGGCTGGGGGTCGACGTTCCGCTCCATCGTTGCGACTGGCAAGCGCTTGATGCCCGTGTATTGGGCACGTTCGACGCGGTGCTGTGCCTCGGCAGCTCGCTGTGCCATTTGTTCGACCGCGAGGCGCGCATCGCCGTGTTGAAGCGGTTTCGGCAGATGCTCAAACCCGGTGGGCTGCTGTTGATCGATCAGCGCAACTTCGAGGCGATTCTAGCCGGCCGTTTCACCTCTTCAGGCCGGTACTACTACTGCGGCGACACCGCCAGTGTCAGCCTTGGCGAGCTGGACGAGTCGGTGTGTGAGTTCGTCTATCGCTTTGCCGACGGGCCGCAATATCGGCTGCGCGTGTGCCCGATTCGTCCGCGCCAGTTGCAGGACGAACTGCGTGCGGCCGGCTTTCGCGCCGTGCACGCCTACGGCGACTTCAAGCCGATCTACGACGTCATGAACGTGGACTTCATCATCCACCAGGCCCACGCCTGACGCCGACTCAAGGAGGAGCATTGTCATGATCACAACCCCCCCTGGCCTGACGCAGCACAACAACCTGGTGCCGTACCCGTTTAGCGAAATTACCTCGGCCAGGCCTGGCGCCAGACCCAGGGTCCTCTGGTTGACCGGCCTGTCGGCGGCGGGCAAATCCACCATCGTCGACAGCCTGAATCCGGTGCTGCGCGCACGCGGGTTGACGACCTGCATTCTGGACGGTGACTCCTTGCGCACCGGTCTGTGCCGCGACTTGAGTTTTTCTGCCGAAGATCGTGAAGAGAACGTGCGCCGGGTGGCGGAAGTCGCGGCGTTGATGGTTGAAGCGGGGCTGACGGTGATGGTGGCGTTGATCTCGCCCACGCGCTCGGCCCGGCAGCTGGCCCGCTCGATTGTGGGCAGTGCGCGGTTTGTGGAGGTGTTTGTCGATGTGCCGCTGGCGGTGGCTGAAGCCCGGGACCCGAAAGGGTTGTACCGGCGTGCGCGGGCGGGGGGAATCACAGGGTTTACCGGGGTGAATTCAGCGTATGAACCGCCGGTGTTTCCCGAGCTGCACATTCGCAGTGATCAGGTTGATGTGGGGCGGGCGGTGAAGATGATTGATGATTGGTTGTTGGCGCGAGGGTAGGCGATGGCCGCATTTGTTGCGATTCAACACCCCCGACGTGCGAATCCGTGATTCCCCTCGCCCAGATCGATCTCCCCCGGCTGAAGGCGGCCCCACTGAAACAACGTATTCATCCGGTGGGGCCTCCTAGAGACGAGCCGCTCCCATAGCCGCTGAGCGTGCAGTTACGTCTGCTTCATGTGCGCTAACGCCTTGTTCGCCTGGTCGGCGCATTTCTTGAAGTCGCCCGATTCATGGGCTGCTTTGGGCTGTTGATGCTCATGGTGACCTGACGAGGTGAAGTCAGTCTCCGTCGCTGCCTTCAGTTTCTCGAGTGCCGCTTCGCACTCGTGGTGATCATCCTTGGCAAACGCAGGTCCTGCGACGATAAGTGCTGCAAGCAGAGTTAAAGAAAGAAAACGCATCGACCACTCCTTTTAAATAGCAGCCTTTAATAAGCGGAAATTAGCGTGATCAACGATGCTTCTTGGCTTCTTTATCCAGATGCTTATCCGCTTTATGACGCTCCTCGTCGTTATGTTTAACGCCTTTATCCACTTCGCTGGCGTCATGCTTGACGCCTTTGTCGGCTTCTTTGGCATCATGATCGATGCCGTTATCCAGCTCACGGTTGTCATGACGAATGCCTTTTGCCAGGTCGTCTTCGGCGAGGGCTAAAGGAACAACGGACGCAGTCATCAGCGCAGTGATGAGCGCAGACGAAACGAGCTTGTGCATGGTAATACTCCTGAGCGAACGTCGAGGTCCTCATGACCCCATCGCTTTTCAGCGTAGACAAAGTCCAGCAAGATGAAAGGGGTTGGCGACCTCATCGGTGGCGGGGCCTCCTCGGTTGGATCTACTCAAAAAAAGACCCGAACAATGACCGCACATTCTCACCTTCAAACATTCATTGATCGCCTCGCGCCAGCGATGGTCCCTGGCCTGGCGATAGCCGTTGGGGACAGTCGGGGCGTGATGTGGGAAGGGGCTGCCGGGTATGTCGATCTTGAGCAGAAAATGCCGGCACATCCCGGCTGCACCTTTGGGGTTGGCAGCATAACCAAGGTGTTTGTCGCGGTGGTCACCTTGCAGCTGGTGGAGGAGGGGCGTATCGGTCTCGATCACACCTTGGCTCAGTACCTCCCGGTGCCGGTGCTGAAAGGCATTGCGAATGCCGAAACCGTGACCCTTCGCCAGTTGCTGTCCCACTACAGCGGCATCGCGAGTTGGGAAGATGACGACCGATGGATTCGTGACGGGAGAGGCGAGCACATTACCCCCGGCAAACGTTGGGCCCATTCTGAGCCACTGGATTACATCCGTGGCGTGGGAGCCGTATTCGAACCGGGTGAAGGTTTCCATTACTCCAACACCAACTACACATTACTGGGCTTGCTCATTGAAGCGGTGACTTCTCAGCCCCTTGAACATGTGCTGAAACAGCGCATTATCAGCCCGCTCAAGATGACCTCGACCGGTCTTGAAGACGCTGAAGGACTCACAGCCTCGGGCATTTCCAGACGCTACCATTGGGCGACCGAATGTTTTCTACAAACGGCCGGCGTCGCGCCTTCCTACCGTTACACAGGCCCAGGCTTGCTGGACGTTTCATCCAGTCAGTTGTCGGTGGAGTGGGCTGCAGGGGGCATCGTGTCTTCAGCATCGGACATCGTGACGTTCATGGCGGCCTTGAAGTCCGGGCGGTTGCTGGGCCCGATGATGCAACGGCAGTTTTTTGCCTGGCTCCCCGCTCAGCCCGGCAGGCAGATGGGGCTGGGTATTTTCCGTGCTTCTACGCCATACGGGCCTGTGATCGGTCATGGCGGGAACGTGCTCGGGTTTAGCGCAACCACGTGGTGGTTCGAAGAAACCGACTGCGTGTTGGCCCTCCTCACAAATGCGGGTTCGATGCACTCAGGGCCCGATGCCTGGTCCGCTTCCAGAATATTTGAATCGACAACGCTGGGAATGGAAGCGCAGGAAGTCTGCAGGCTCGGGCGGGCGTGATCCGGTTAATGTTGTTGCACCAATTTTGGTCAAGTCATGAGCAGGGACATCATCGCTCGACCGATCAGACGCGCATTCCCGTGGAACTCTTCAAGCAAGCTGGCTACTGAGTTTAAGCGCGTACCCGTACATTCCTGATCAGCACGCGACCTCACTGCGCAGCCTCGGAGAACACGTCCATGCTTGAGCTTGATTCCCGCACCAAAGTCATCACTTTTGACTGCTATGGCACCCTCGTTCAATGGCATGACGCCGTACGGCGAGCGGCGGCATCCATCCTTGAGCGACATCTGTCGGCCCCTGCCTCCACGGAAAGCATCGCAAGTTTCGCGGTGCGCCTGCGTGAGATTGCGATGGAGCATCAACAGCAATCGCCCTTTCGCGACTATGAAGCGGTACTCGATGCGAGCCTGAACCAGGCGTTGCGCGAAACCGGTCATGACGCCACGGCGGCAGACCTTGAGACCTTGCTCGCGACCCTGGGAAGGATCGAGCCCCATCCCGACGTACCCGAAGCGCTTGCCCTATTGCGCGAGCATTACCGGATCGCCGTCATCAGCAACACCTCGGATCACCTGATTGCCAACACCATCACCGCCATCGGTACACCGATCGATTTTGTCATCACGGCCCAACAGGCGCGTGCGTACAAGCCCGATCACGCGCTCTTCCACTACGCTTACGCCGCGATGGGTGTTACGAAAGATGAAACGATCCATGTCGCCATGGGCCAGTTCAGTGATCTGAAGGTCTGCCAGGAACTGGGCATTCGGTCCGTCTGGATCGACCGAGAGGGCGAACCACTGGACCCCGCATGGCAACCTGACGCTGTATTGAAAGACCTTTCCGGGCTGCCGCAGTTGCTGATGCCGTCCTGACCTGCCCGCTCGGCTGTCGGTCCCCACGAAGAAAAAGGGCGATAGGGCTGTTCATGCCGATGATCGGCGCATCGATTCTAAGCTGTCAGGAAGTTGCGCACGGCCGACTGTAATCGGTGAGCTTGAAGCGAGCGCACGCCAGCGGTGCCTGCACTACCGTGGGAGGTCACCAGGAGGTGAACATGTTCGAAGGTTTCCAGCTCGCGATGATTGATCTGCCTGAGGCGACGCTACGGGTTCGCTACGGTGGCTCTGGTCCTCCGTTGCTGTTGCTTCACGGTCATCCACGGACCCACACGACCTGGCATCAGGTGGCGCCACTGCTGGCAGACTCTTTTACGGTGATCTGCCCTGACCTCAGAGGTTTTGGGAAGTCCAGCAAGCCCGCCGACGCCCATGACCACGAGGCATTCTCAAAACGAGCGAAAGCGCGTGATTGCATCGCCCTGATGGATCGCCTCGGTTTCGATAAATTTCATGTGGCCGGTCATGACCGGGGCAGCTACGCGGCGTTTCGTCTGGCCCTTGACCATCCCTCTCGGGTGCTGAAATTGGCGATTCTGGATGGCGTGCCCATCCTGGAAGCGCTCGAACGGTGTGGCGCGCGGTTTGCTTCCACCTGGTGGCACTGGTTTTTCTATGCTCAACCCGACAAGCCTGAGCGGGCGATTTTCGCCGACCCCAAAGCCTGGTACGGAGGCAGCGCCGAATCGATGGGCCAGGAGAATTTCGAGGATTTTCAGGCCGCGATCCAGGACCCCGAAACGGTTATCGGAATGCTCGGTGATTATCGCGCAGGCCTCGCCCTGGACCACGTGCATGATAAGGAAGACCGCGAGGCCGGTCGCCGGATTCAATGCCCGCTTCACGTCATCTGGTCCTTGAAGGATGACCTCGAATTCCTCTACGGCGATGTGATTGCTGTTTGGCAGCCATGGGCACAACAGAAGGTCACCGGCATCGGAATCGATAGCGGCCACCACATGGCGGAGGAGGCGCCGGCTGAACTGGCGAGCGCGCTGAAGGCGTTTTTTGCTGCGAAGTGAAGATCGGGACCCCGCTGCAGACCGGACCCTTTATTTCCGCGGAACCGATCTGCCGTTAGGCGCCACACAAGGGCTACCCACTCCCACGCGAACCTCACAGCGATCGCCCCGTTACAACATCCAACACGCCTGCATCCGTGCAAGCGGTCCAGAGTGGGCCTGGGGCACTGCCAACCGACCTTTCAGTTTGGAGAAAAACGTGAAATTACCCGG
Source organism: Pseudomonas sp. GL_135 (assembly GCF_057834665.1). Classification (NCBI taxonomy): domain Bacteria; kingdom Pseudomonadati; phylum Pseudomonadota; class Gammaproteobacteria; order Pseudomonadales; family Pseudomonadaceae; genus Pseudomonas; species Pseudomonas sp. GL_135. The sequence continues at coordinate 3,934,103 of NZ_CM174408.1, read as the reverse complement.
ACTCGGCGCCTCGTCGCCCAAGACACCAGACATCACTCCCCATGCCTCCAAGCCGGACGCCAAGCCGACGCCCGACGCGGGCAAACCCTCGAATACCCCTACCGATTCCGGTAACGGCGGCAGCCGTGCCACCGGCAACTTCAGCAATGTCGCCCAAGGTTCGGGCGCTCTGGCCAGCGGCGGCGCGGCCATTTACCGGGCTGACCAGAGCACGCAGAATTCTCAATACGCCACGCAATCCACCACGGGCGCAGTGAACTATGGCGGCCCTGCCGGGAGTGGCGGGCCGTCGGGTCTGCAAAACCAGTCCCTGGCTCAGCAGAGCCCGGGACTGGGCAACGCCGGTGAGCAGTCGACGCAGAACTCACCGCTTCTGCAGCTGCTGGATAAGTTGATCGGGGCGCTGTTGCAGTCAGTTGGCGGCGGGGCGAGTAAGCAACCTGCCGGCGGCGATGCTGCCCCCACGCACACCAAGGACACGCCTGTGGCCGAGCAAAGCCATAACAAGGACGGTTTAACCGGAGCCGCTGGGCAAGTCGGGAAAGCACTGTGGATGGTGCCCGGTTTGAGTAACGTGATGACTGGCATCGGCGAGTCCGACGGCAGTGTCGGCGGGATGCTCAAAGGCGGCGTCGGAGGCGCAGTGGACACTGCGAAAGGCGCAGCCGTGGGCCTTATCGGCGGTGGCGGCAACCCGGTCGCCATGGCGGCTGGTGCTTATGGCGGGGCGTTGTCTGAAACCAAAGCTGCGCCTGAAGGGGTGCGCAACGCAGCGGGCATGCTCTAAACGATTCCTGCCGCATGTTTCCTCCTTCGGGGGGACATGCCTGGCAGGGATTTCTCGATCAAAACACGTCACCAGACAATGGGTTTGTCGTCCCAGGCCCAAAATGTCCCGCTGTCCTCCGGCCCATGTGCGCCTACCACCTCAAGAATGCGATCCGCCGAGAAACCCGCTTCAAATAGTTGACCCTCAGGCACATTCGCCTGGAATGGCCGGGACAGGTCGGTATCCGTTGTGCCTGGGTGTATGGCGAGGACGGTAGAGGCAGGGTTCAAGCGTTTCAGTTCGATACTGGCCGTGTGCAGCAGCTGGTTGAGCGCCGCTTTGCTGGCTCTGTAGCTGTACCAGCCGCCCAATCGGTTATCGCCAATGGAGCCAACCCTCGCGGACAGCGCCGTGAACGTCGAAGGTTGCCTGCGCAATAACGGAAGCAGGTGTTTGAGCAGCAGGATGGGAGCAAAGGCGTTGGTCGCGAAGCTCGCTTGCAGGCTCGCCAGCGACAGTTGCGCCAGACCCTTTTCTGCTTTGGCGCCGTCCTGATGAAGGATGCCCAGTGCACTGATGACGAGGTGCAGATGATCGCACCCTGCAAGCGTCTCGCTCACCAGTCCTTCGAGGGATGGCTCATCCCGCGCGTCGCAGTCGACTCGTTTCAGACGGTCGCCATAGTGCTCTGCGAGCTTTGCCAGCTCTGTAGCCGTAGTAGCGTTTCGTGATACTGCCCAAACCTGAGACACATCATCGCGAGCCAGCAACGCCGCGCACAGTGCCAGGCCAATACCGCGGCTGGCTCCGCATATCAGCACGTGAGCTTTGCCGTTCAGTTCGGGTATCAAACGCATAAGGCACCTTGAGGAACATGGCTGAGGTGTTTTTATGACTTCGGAACACGGCATGACGTTCAGGTGGGCAGTTGCTGACAGATTGCACACCGTGGCATTGGCGATTGGTGAGTGCCGCTCATCGGGGCATGAACCGCGAGCGCGGTAGATGAACGCACAGGGATGAATTAGCTTGGTTGCAACCCTATTGATCAGCGAGAGGTGAGCTATGTGGCAGAGAGCAACCGTGCCTGCGTGGGTCTTGCTGGGTGGCATTGTGTCCAATAGACATGGGCATGGTGCAACGAGTACGACCGGGGTTACCCACATGGCCATCCAGCAGATGCCTGACGGCAATAATGTCGAGTGGCTTGAGCCCGTTAGCAATGCTCAGTACGACGCCTCACTATGATTATTCGCACATCTGCAACAGTCAGCTTAGCGATGTGTTTATTTGCATGCGCCACCCCAAAGGGCGTGATGACGAAGGAAGTTTCTCAAATGCCTACTTCAGCCGATATACGTGCTGCCTCGCCGGCAATGGCTCACAACAGGGACACCTTGCTCCTGGGTCAAGTGTGGGAACGCACGCAACTGTCTCCCCGCGACCGGAGCCTGGCAACCGTCGCAGTAATGATCGCACGCGGCCAGACTGCCGAGCTTGCCGCGCACTTTGATCTGGCCTTGAAGAATGGAGTGACGCCCCTGGAGCTATCCGAAACAATCAACCACCTTGCGTTCTATTCAGGGTGGGGTAATGCCGCCGGCGCGGCACCGATTGCCACAGAAGTCTTTGGCAGGCACGGCGTAACACCTGACCAACTGGCGCCTGTGTCGCCCGACCTGCTGCCTATCGATCAGATCGCCGAAGAGGCGCGCGCCGCCAGTGTCGATAAGTCCGTCGGGCCGGTTTCGCCCGGGTTGGTGCAATACACCACCAGCGCGCTCTTCAACGATTTGTGGCTACGGCCGGGTCTTGCCCCCAGAGACCGAAGCCTGATTACGGTTACCACGTTGGTGGCGAACGGTCAGGTCGCCCAGATCGGCTACCACCTCAATCGTGCGATGGACAATGGGCTGACGCAGACCGAGGCCTCCGAACTGCTCTCGCACCTTGCTTTCTATGCGGGCTGGCCAAATGCGTTTTCAGCGGTGCCAGCCTTCGATGATGTCTTCAACAAGCGGCAGGAGAGTTAAGTCGCTAGGGGAGCGGTCCCATGGGTTGGAGTTCGCGAATAAGCTCGATGAGCAGTCGCAGGCCTACCGGGACCTGTCGGAAACTTGAGTAATAGATATGAAACCCTGGATCGTGGTGAGTCCAGTCCTCCAACACGCGCTGCAAGGAACCTTCGGCAAGCTGCCGTTTGACCACATAGGCGGGAACGTACATCAAGCCGACGCCGCGCATCGCCATCGCTACGCCGACGCGGGTTTCGTCGATAGTGATCGCGCCTGGCGCGTCTATTTCCATCTGGTGACCGTCTTTCGAGAATTGCCAGTGATAGATGCGGGCATTACCCAGGCGCACGCGCAGGCAGCGATGCTGGTAGAGGTCTTCTGGATGGCTCGGGGTACCGAATCGCGCAAGGTAATCAGCCGTTCCCACCACTGCCCAAGCCACATCGGGGGAGAGTCGTTGAGAAATCATGTCTTCGGGAACCGTCCCGCCGAACCGGATCCCTGCATCATGCCCGTCGCCGATAATATCAACCATTCGGTTGGTCACGGTCAGGTCAATCTCGACGTCCGGATAGCGATCAACGAAAACGGGAAGAACCGGGCCCAGCAATAGCTTTGCGCCGTCGCTCAACACGTTGAGCCGGATGCGGCCGGCAGGCTCATCCCGTAGCCGGTTGAGGGTTTCCAGTGCCTGACCGATGTCGTTGACTGGCGCGCTTATGAGGCCTTGCAACTCCTCGCCTGCGGCCGTCAGGGTCACGCTTCGAGTGGTGCGATTGAGCAGCCTGACGCCGAGCCGCGTCTCCAGTCCTTTCATGGCATGGCTCAGCGCGGAGGCACTGATCCCGACTTCCAGACCCGCCTTTCTGAAGCTTTGATGCCGAGCGATGGCGAGGAAATAAATAATATCTGCCAGGTTCGTGCGGCTGAGCTGCATGGATGACTCCGAAGCGAAGAGCGGTAAGGTCAGCCCACAGCGGGCAGATGATCAATCAGCTTGTCGAGTGTGATGGGGTAATCCCGAACCCTGATGCCGGTAGCGTTATAGACGGCATTGGCAATGGCCGCTGCCGCTCCGGAAATACCGAGCTCGCCGACACCCTTGGCCTTGAGCGGGGTTGCATAGGGGTCTACTTCATTCAGAAAAATGACTTCTTGGTGAGGGATGTCAGCATGCACCGGGACTTCGTAGCCGGCCAAGTCGTGATTAACAAAAAAACCCAGGCGATGATCCACAATCATTTCTTCCATAAGCGCTGCGCCCGCGCCCATGGTCATTCCCCCGATGATCTGACTGCGAGCTGTTTTGGGGTTGAGTATTCTTCCTGCTGCACACACCGCCAACTGACGGCGAATGCGGATTTCCCCTGTCGCAGCGTTGACACCCACCTCGACGAAGTGAGCACCGAAGGTCTGCTGGGCATACTGCTTGGCCAGGTCGCCGAATTCCATCACGTCTTCGGCCAACAGATCGCCATCCCGGGTGGCCTCGGTCAGTCGCAGGTTTTTCGAACCGTCACGAACGTAGCCGTCGCTGAATTCTGTTTTGGCGGGATCGAGGCCTAGCTTCGCAGCAATGACTTCCCTGAGTTTCACGCAAGCAGCATAAACGCCCGCGGTGGACGAGGCTGCTCCCCACTGGCCACCTGAACCCGATGATTCCGGAAATCGCGAATCCCCCAGGTTGACGTTCACCTTATCCATTTCAACGCCCAGCATTTCAGCCGCAGTCTGGGCAATGATCGTGTAAGAGCCGGTGCCAATGTCTGTCATGTCGGTTTCGACGGTGACCAAACCTTTGCGGTCAAGCCGGACTCGAGCACCGGATTTCGTCGTGGGTGCGCCACGAATGGCGGACGCCATGCCCATGCCGATGTACCAGCCGTCGTGCAATTGCTTACCGGGAAGGGGAGTGCGTGTAGCCCAGCCGAAGCGATCAGCTCCGGTGGTCAGGCATTCGACGAGCTGACGTTGGGAGAACGGGCGATCAGGCTGTTCCGGGTCTACCTGAGTGTCGTTCAGAACACGAAATTTCACAGGATCCATACCGAGTTTTTCAGCCATTTCGTCCATTGCGATTTCAAGCGCCATCATGCCAGGTGCTTCACCGGGTGCGCGCATGGCGCTGCCTTCAGCAAGGTCGAGCTGGGCAAGGTACAAACGGGTCATACGGTTCGCGCCCGCATACAACGTTCGGGTCGATGCGGTAGCCGCCTCGGTGCGACCCCCGCGCAGGTTGCCCGACCAACTCTCGTGGCCGATTGCGGTGAGCGTGCCGTCCGTATTGGCACCCAGGCGTATCCTTTGGATCGTCGCCGGCCTGTGCGTCAGGTTGTTAAACATGAGCGGGCGTGGAAGCGCCACTTTTACGGGCCGCCCGGCTGCTCTTGCCGCCAGTGAGGCCAATACGGCGTCACACAGAATGGTGCCTTTCCCGCCAAAGCCGCCACCAATATAGGGCGAGATCACGTGGATGTTGTCTTTGGGAATACCGAGCGTTTTAGCCAGATCCCTGACGCCCCAGTTTATTTGCTGGATAGACGTCCACAGCGTCAGTTTTTCTCCCTGCCACTGAGCGATGGTCGCGTGGGGTTCCATCATCGCGTGGGCATGATCCGGGGTGCTGTAGTGGCCTTCGAGTGTGACAGCTGCCTCCTTGAACGCGCCGTCGAAATCCCCGATGGCCGTCTGTGGAGGAGGGCCAAATGCACCTGGCGCGGGCGTCGTGGCTGACGCTCGCTGCGCGGCCAGATCGTAGGCGCCGGGCTCTCTGACGTAGTAGACGCGCAGCAAAGCCGACGCGGCTCTGGCTTGTTCGAACGTCTGTGCGACGACGATTGCCACTGCCTGGTGATAGTGATCCACCTGGGGACCGGCCAGTGCGCGGTCAACGTAAAATTCGCCTCTGTCCAGCTGACCTGCATTCTCGTGGGTGACGATTGCGATAACGCCGCTGGCTTGGCGTGCTTCGCTGGAATCAATCGAAGAGATCCGGCCCTTACTGATGGATGAGCCCACTACATAGCCGTAGGCGGGAGGACTGACGGCGGCCTGTTGCTCATAGGCATAGGTCGCCGTGCCCGTCGTCTTCAGCCTGCCTTCAACACGGTCTTTTGGCTGTCCAATCACCTTCATTTGGTCGATGGGATTGGTGTTCGCAGGCGTATCAAACTTCATGAGGGTCACTCCTGATCAATCGACCGCGGCCGTGCCATGCCGGTGATTTTGCTTAAGAAGAGGCGCTGGAAAGAGCCAGACCGATCGTCCGTTCTGCCAGTTTGATTTTGAAAGCGTTTTGCGCGGTAGGATGAGCGTCAGCCAGCAAACGCTCTGCGACGGCTTTTGCGCCGTCTGGGAGATGAGCTTCGGCCTCTTCACTTCGCCAGGGTTTGTACGCCACTCCCCCCAGCGCAATCCGACCTGTCTGGTCTGGCAGCACGATCGCTGCGACAGACACCAGCGCAAACGCGTAAGACGCGCGGTCACGAACCTTGTAGTAGATGTGCTTGCCTCCCACGGGTTTAGGCAAGGTCACGGCAGTAATCAGTTCGGCATTTCCCAGGGTGTTTTCAATATGCGGTGTCGTTCCGGGAGCGGTGTACAGATCAGCGAGAGCGATCGTGCGTGTCTGGCCCTTCGGATTGAGGGTTTCCACCCTTGCGCCCAATGCCTGCAGCGCCACCGCCATGTCGCTGGGATGGCTGGCGATACACGCATCGCTGACGCCGATGATCGCTTGCTGCCGACTGGCGCCCCCGATTGCAGAGCAGCCGGCACCGGGGCGCCGCTTGTTGCAGGGTTGATCGGGATCGTAAAAATACGCGCACCGGGTGCGTTGCAATAGATTGCCGGCCGTTGTGGCTTTGTTTCGCAGTTGGCCTGACGCTCCCGCCAGTAGCGCTCTCGACAGTACGGCGTAATCCCGCCGAACTTCGGGGGCGGCGGCCAAGTCGGTGTTACGCATCAAGGCACCAATTCTTATCCCGCCATCCTCTGTCGAGCTGATCTTGTCGAGCGCGAGTCCGTTTACGTCTATCAGGTGCTGTGGCGTTTCTATTTCCAGTTTCATCAGATCGAGCAAGTTAGTGCCGCCCGCGATGAATCGCGAACCCGGGTGACTCGCTGCGGCGTCCACCGCTTGCTGCAGAGAGGTGGCGCGTTCGTAAGTAAAAGATTTCATGCCTCGCCCCCGGCTACTTCTTGAATGGCGTCGACGATGTTGGAGTAGGCCCCGCAACGGCAGATGTTGCCACTCATGCGCTCGCGGATTTCGGCGGTTGTGACAGTGCTTTTAGCCTCTAAATCATCGCTTGCATGGCTGGGGATGTCGGCCTTTATTTCCTCCAGCATCGCGACGGCCGAGCAGATCTGCCCTGGCGTGCAATAACCACATTGGTAGCCGTCATGCTTGATGAAAGCCGATTGGAGGGGGTGCAGGTTGCCCGGCGTGCCGAGGCCTTCAATGGTGGTGATGCTGTCACCTTCGTGCATGACTGCAAGCGTGAGGCACGCATTGATTCGTCGTCCTTCTACTATCACCGTGCAAGCCCCGCATTGACCGTGGTCGCAGCCCTTTTTGGTGCCGGTCAGATGGAGTCTTTCTCGAAGTACGTCCAAGAGGGTGGTGCGGTTATCGACATTGAGCGCAACTCGCTCCCCATGGACTACCAGGTTTACCTGGCTGTCCGGCGGGCTGGGCGCTGCTGCTTTCGTGCCGGCAGCGGCCCGGGCATCATCGACCTTCGTGAACACGGCCGTGACTGCCGTGCCTGCGGTGCCTATCAGCACTTGGCGTCGAGACAACTCTATTCCAGCTCCATTAACGGTGGGGTTCATACGGTTCATCAATGTCTCCGTCACAGTTTTGGTTGCTGAAGCCGGCCGCGGTTAATGACTCCACCCCGATGCATACGCTCTTGAACATGCACTCGGCGAGGAAACAATGCTGCTGGACTATTAAGACGGGAGCCTATGTCACCAGGTTGCCGGTGATAACGGGTGTTTCGAGAATGAATCCGTGAGCAGCGCTCAGCAATCCATGTGTAGAGCGGCCTGGCGGGCCTCACGACTCCAATGCGGACTCACTCGCAGCCGCAGCTCATCGCTCTCGGCTTTCTGATGTGCTAATGATCTGATGTACTAATCAATACCAAAGCCCTGTTGCGTCTGCGCACTCTCATAAATATATGAAAGTCACTCAGACAATGATCGTGTCCGACGTGTTAATTGAAACCGATCCGGTTCAACTCAGCACTCAAGCCAGACGTTGACGGTTTCTGCAAGTACGTGTCTGTAGGGCACGCTCAGACTAAGCGAACTGGTTTTTTGATGGAGGTAGGTGATGAAACACTTCAGGGTTAATTTCCTTGCAATGGCGGGGCTGGTTTTTGTCGCCGCATCCTGCGGTCGGTTAATGGCAGCAGAAGCGAAGTCGCCGCCGGCCTACTATGTTGCCGAATTTGAAATCACCGATCCGGAGGGGATGAGGCCTTACAGCGCTCAGGTGGAATCAACATTCAAGCCTTATGGCGGTCATTTCATCGTCCGTGGCGGCAAGATTACTTCGCTCGAAGGTGTGGCGCCACAGCGTCGACGCGTCGTGATTGAGTTTCCGAGCGTGAATAACGCCCAGGCTTGGTACAACTCTGCCGAGTACACCGCGTTGAGAAAAATCCGCCAGCGCTCGGCCAAGACAGATGTCTACTTGATCGAGGGAGCACTGGCTCCGTAGTCAATTCAGGAAAGTTGTCATCACCCGCATCATCTACTGGTTATTTTTGCGGGAGATGTGGAAACCATCCAACCCAGACGTGCAAGCTCACCCGCAGCAAAAACCAAAATCCTGGCCAATTGTGTGATCCCGTCCCTCCAGCATTCGTCATGAATCCTAACCCCTGCTGCCGTCAGGGGATCGACACCAGGACCCTTCATGCAAACGCTGTTGAACGAGATTCTCGACGAAGTCCGTCCCCTGATCGGCCAGGGCAAGGTGGCTGATTACATTCCCGCGCTGGCCGACGTGCCGGCCCAGCAGTTGGGCATTGCCGTGTATGGCAACGATGGCACCTATCATTGCGCGGGCGATGCACTGGAGCCGTTTTCGGTGCAGAGCATTTCCAAGGTGTTCAGCCTGGTTCAGGCGATCGGCCATTCCGGCGAAGCCATTTGGGAGCGCCTGGGTCATGAACCCTCAGGCCAGCCGTTCAACTCGCTGGTGCAGCTGGAGTTCGAGCGCGGGCGGCCCCGTAATCCCTTTATCAATGCCGGCGCTTTGGTGATTTGCGACATCAATCAGTCGCGCTTCGCCGCGCCGACGTTGTCCATGCGCGATTTCGTTCGGCGGCTTTCGGCTAATCCCCAGGTCTTGATGGATGCCCGCGTGGCGGATTCCGAGTACCAGTTTCGCGCCCGTAATGCGGCAATGGCGTACCTGATGCAGTCCTTCGGCAATTTCCATAACGAGGTTGAAACCGTGCTGCGCAGTTATTTCAGTTGCTGCGCGCTGAAGATGAGCTGCCTGGATCTGGCCCGGGCGTTCTGCTTTTTGGCGAACAACGGGTTCTGCAAGCACAGCGGCGAGCAGATCCTCACCCCACGCCAGACCCAGCAAGTGAACTCGATCATGGCCACCAGCGGGCTGTATGACGAAGCCGGCAATTTCGCCTACCGCGTGGGGTTGCCGGGCAAGAGCGGGGTAGGGGGCGGAATCGTGGCGATCGTGCCGGGGCAATTTACCGTGTGCGTGTGGTCGCCGGAACTCAATGCAGCAGGGAATTCGCTCGCCGGGATGGCGGCACTGGAATTGTTGAGCTCGCGGATTGGCTGGTCGGTTTTCTGATAGCGGGGCTTCGTCGTTTCAGGTTTGCGGAATCATGCAAAAGGGTGAGCTGTTTGCGCGTGGTTCGCTTCGTCGAAAAAACTGATTCGGGCCGTGTCGAGGGCAAAGGGTTACCCGATACAATGCCGCTTTAGCCCTGTCCAGTTCGAACCAGTCTGCGGGATGTTGATGCCGTGGCGATGTCGGGAGATCCGTTTGACTACCAATCCGGTCGATCCTTGCGGCGATGAGCGCCTGTCTCATGTGCTGAATGCCAGTGAGCGGCTGGTGATGGCAGAATCAGTGGATGAGGTTGTTGCCGTGCTCCGCGATGTGGCGCGCGCCACGGTCGGCGCGGATGGCGTCGCGATCGTTATTCAGGATGACGGGCACTGTTCCTACATAGCGGAAGATGCGGTCTCACCGCTCTGGCAAGGCCAGACTTTCCCGGCCGATCACTGTATTTCAGGGTGGGTCATGCATCGCGGCGAGACCGTTGCGATCCCTGACGTACGGGCCGATCCACGTATCCCGCAGGACGCCTACGCGCCGACGTTCGTCCGTAGTCTGGTCATGGCACCTATTGGTCGACCTGTTCCGGTCGCGGCACTCGGCGCCTACTGGTCGCAGGTCCGCACTCACGACGACGATACGGTCAAACGCCTGGAAAGCCTGGCGCGTCTGGCAACGATTGCCATCGAGAATGCCCGCCTGACCCAGGCACGCAATCGCGCGGCAGCACGGGGGGCCGCCCAGAACCGAATCCTTGAACTGGCGGTTGAAGAAACACCGCTGAACGTCGCGCTGGACGCGATTGTCCGCGAGGTGGAGGCGCTGTCCCCGTCCCGTTTTCTGGGCAATATCCTGCTCTTGAACGAGGAGGGCAATCACCTGCAGCATTGCGCCGGACCTGGCCTGCCCCTGGCATTTATCGAGGCTGTCGAAAGCACCCATGTCAGCCCAGGCGCAGGTCCCGGCAGCACGTCTGCGAGCCCGAACCCACGGGTGGCGGTGCCCGACATCGCAAACGATCCTCGTTGGGCCGCATTCCGGGCGCTCGCCGTCGGACACGGTTTGCAGGTCTGCGGGTCCATTCCGATTCGGTCGGCACAGGGCGCCATGCTCGGCACGTTTGTCATGTATCACCCTGAACGGCGCGAGCCGCTGCCGGCGGATATCGAGATCGGCGACTTCTTGGTCAAGACCGTCGGACTGGTCGTGCACCGTGCTCGAGCCGAGGCAGCGATCCGCAGCAGCGAGGCGCGCTACCGCCAGATCGTCGAAGGCGCAGAGGACTTTGCGATCATCACCTTCGATGCCCAAGGCAAGGTCACGGGTTGGAACATCGGCGCTCAGCGTGTTGTCGGCTACCGTGCCGAGGAAGTCATGGGCCGCGACGGCGATCTTTTCTTCACCGAAACCGACCAGGCCGAGCGAGTGTTCCAGAGCGAGCTCGCACTCGCGGTGGAACAGGGGCGGGCCGTCAACGAGCGTTGGCACGTTGATAAAAACGGTGCGCGCTTCTGGGGCTCGGGACTGATGATGCCCCTTGTCATGGATCAGGGCGGTTTCGTGAAAATCTTCCGCGACCGCACCGCCGAGCATCAGGCGGAAGCGGCGCTGCAGGAGAGCGCGGCGAGACTGAGCTTTTTTGATGAACTCGACGCTCGCCTTTTCAGCATCCGCCGCGCCGAAGACGCTCTGCTCGTTGCGACCGAGTTGCTCGGGCGCCGGCTCAACGTGTCGCGCTGCGCCTACGCGGATGTCGACGTCGATAACGACCGCTTCTGGATTCGCAGCGACTACAACGCGGCTGGCATCCAGAGCTCGGCCGGAACCTACAGCCTCGATCTTTTTGGCCCGCGGGCGGCGGCTGACATGCGCGAAGGCCGAACGCTGATCGTGCACGACGTCGGCGCAGAGCTCGGCCCCAGCGAAGGCCTCGAGATGTTTCGGGGCATCGGCGTTGACGCCATCATCTGCTGCCCGCTGGTCAAGAATGGCCGGCTGACGGCCATGATGGCGGTTCATCAGGATCAGCCTCGCGACTGGCTGCCCTCGGAAGTCATGCTCGTCAGGGAAGTCGTCGAACGCTGCTGGGCGCATGTCGAGCGGGTGGGCGCCGAGATGCGCATGCGCGAAAGCGAAGAGCGTCTGCGCCTTGCCGTCGAACACGCCGACATCGGCTTCTGGGACGTGGACATCGTTCACGACACGCTGATCTGGCCGCCCAGAACCAAAGCGATGTTCGGCATCCAGGCTGACGTGCCAGTCACGATTCAAGACTTTTATGACGGTTTGCATCCCCATGACCGGGACGCAACGATCGAGGCGTTCACGGCGGCCATCGACCCCGAACGCCGCGCCCTTTATGACGTCGACTACCGCACCATTGGCAGGGACGATGGCGTGATTCGCTGGGTCGCCGCCAAGGGGCGCGGCGTGTTCGACGCCGCCGGCCGCTGCCTGCGCGTCACCGGCACGGCTGTCGAGGTGACCGCGCGCAAGGAGGCCGAAGAGGGGCTGCGGGAGCTGAACGCCACGCTGGAAGGACGAATTGCCAATGCCATCGCCGAGCGTGAAGAAGTCCAGGCGGCGCTGCGCCAGAGTCAGAAGATGGAAGCCATGGGGCAGCTCACCGGTGGCGTGGCCCATGACTTCAACAACCTGCTCACCCCGATCGTCGGCACCCTCGACATGCTCCAGCGCCGAGGCGTGGGCGGTGAACGTGAGCAGCGGTTGATCTCCGGCGCCGTGCAATCCGCTGATCGCGCCAGGACACTCGTTCAGCGGTTGCTGGCCTTCGCTCGTCGTCAACCGCTGCAGCCGGTGTCGGTCGATGTGGCGAAACTGGTGAACGGCATGGGCGATCTCGTCGCCAGCACCACCGGGCCGCAGATCCGGGTCGTGGTCGATGCTCCGCCTGATCTGCCAGCGGCGATCGCGGACCCGAATCAGCTTGAGATGGCGCTTCTGAATCTTTCCGTGAACGCCCGCGACGCCATGCCAGAGGGCGGGACCATGCGGATATCTGCCTGCACCGAGTGGGTGAGCAGGGACCACCGTTCCAGGCTGCCGACCGGCGACTACCTGTGCCTGTCCGTTGCGGACACCGGCATTGGTATGGATGCGCCCACCCTTGCGCGGGCGGTGGAACCGTTCTTTTCGACCAAGGGCGTCGGCAAAGGCACTGGGCTGGGTCTGTCGATGGTGCACGGCCTGGCGTCCCAGCTGAACGGCGCGCTGACCATTCAGAGTTCGCCAGGGCTTGGGACAAACGTAGAGCTCTGGCTACCACGGAGTATGACCCTGCCGACCTCGGCATCACGTATCGACGACGCGCAGGAACGGCACTCGCTGCGAGGGATCGCGCTGCTTGTAGACGATGAAGAGCTTGTGCGGGCCAGCACGTCGTACATGCTGGCCGACCTGGGCTACCGGGTCATCGAAGCCTCGTCTGGCGAGGAAGCCCTGCAACTGCTTGGGACCGGCCAGCACGTCGACCTGATCATCACGGACCATCTCATGCCCGGCATCAGTGGTACCGACCTGGCCAGACGGGTCCGTAACGCTCGACCCGGGACTGCGATCCTGCTTGTATCGGGGTATGCGGAACATGAAGGGCTGGACCCGGATTTGCCGCGCCTGACCAAACCGTTCCGCAAGAGCGAGCTGGCGGCGAGTCTTTCTCAGCTTGGCGGGACGTCTTGAGGCGGGTGTGAGCTTGAGGTGAGTGGGATTTCAAAGGTTGCAAAGCTAATCGAACGGTTACCCGGTGTCTGGAGGTATCCTTTCGTAGATGAGGCATGGCCTCTGAAACATGATGATATTCGCCGCTTCATTGATCAAATTTAAGGTACGGCGTAGCATCGGCGACGCCACTACTCATGAGGGAGAGCCACAATGGCTACGATCCAGCAGAAGCGATCTGAACCGGTCGCCGATCGACCAAAACCTCGCGTCAGCACAAGCGGTGTGAGCCTGAGCGAGGCACTGACACAGGCGATCAAAGCCAGTGACGAAAAAAACGAATACTTTGTTCAGCATGGCAAACTGCCGCTGACTAAGTGAGGGGTTTTGCATCCACGCGTTGAAGTAACAGAGCTCTTTAAAGAAGGTGTCTCCGATTGGGGTGTCATCTACACTGCTTTCTACAACTATAAGCTTTGCGGCATTTTACCCAATGAGTTTGGCCGCGACGGCTACATCCACCCCCTCCCGCTGCACCACATCCAGTTCACCGTTGACCCTGCCATCACCGCTCGATGGGCGAAGATTAGCGACCCTTTCTATCGCACTGTTCGCCGGGGTGTAGAGGCAGATCGAGACCACTGGCTTGTTTATGCGTTTGACGAGCCTGGCTGCAGATACCTCTTGGTTGATATTTACGGCCCCGATGCTCACCAGTGTCCTGAGCGTGACCCCTACTTGCGAGATTTGAAAGTCGAAATCGTCGACCCTTGGCTCAATGGCGTCCTTAGGTGTTATGAGCCTCCGGAGGATGACTGAACCGGTTTGCTCATTCCTCCTCACCCCACAACCGTCCGAAATTTCAGCAACCCCTCACATCTCTGCCATGATTCCCTCACCGCCTCAAGCTGAGGGCATTCCATGTCTATCGGACAACTGAAGATCAACGCCATCCGCCTCGTCGGCGGGTCGGCTGTGCTGGATTACCTCAATACCTGTGACGGCCGCCGCCCGGGCACGGGGTTGCTGGAGGTCGTCGACAAGCTGGGCAACCTGGAGGACATCGTCCACTGGTTCCGCCACGCCGACCTGATCGACGATCTGGAGCACCAGCACTTCGTTGCCGTCGTGCGCCGTTCTTCCTGGCACACGGTGACGGCATTTGAACAATTGATCGATTTCCGCGAAGCGCTGTATCGGTTATTGCTTCCTATGGCGCTGGACCACAGCGCCGATCAAGTCAGCCTCGATGCGTTGAATCAGGCGCTGGCCGACACGGCCGACCAGCGCCTGCTGGTATTGACGCCAGCGGGTGTGATCTGGCGCTGGCGTGTCGGCGATGATCTGGGCTCGATGACGGCCGGGTTTATCGGCCGGCTTGCGGTTCAGGCATCAGAGCTGCTCACCTCCGGCGATCTGTCGCGTCTCAAGGCGTGCGCCACCCCGGACTGCGACTGGCTGTTCCTCGACACCTCTAAAAACGGCCGTCGCCGGTGGTGCCAGATGAATGTCTGCGGCGCGCGGGAAAAGGTCAAAAGGGCCATGGCCGCGTCCTGAGTGCAGCCTGCGGCAATCTGCGCGACGACGCCCGCAAAAAGCCAGGGAACCTGCCGGGTTCCCAAGCTTCTTATCTCTAGTTCAGAAGTGTCGCGGCAGGTGCCGTGGCAGGACACGAGAGAGCGCAGGCATGGGCGACATCCGTATCGGCATTTCAGGCTGGCGTTACACGCCATGGCGCGGGGATTTCTATCCCGACGGCCTGACGCAGAAAAACGAGTTGAAATTCGCCTCCAGGGCTGTGAACAGCATCGAGATCAACGGCTCGTTCTATTCATTGCAGTCGCCTGACCTTTATGCACGCTGGTACGACGATACGCCGAAGGGTTTTGTCTTCAGCGTCAAGGGCCCGCGTTACATCACCCATGTCCGCCGTCTCAAGGAAATCGACGAGCCTGTCGCCAACTTCTTCGCCTCCGGTGTTTTTCAGCTCAAGGAAAAACTGGGGCCAATCCTCTGGCAGTTCGCGCCCAACTTCAAATTCGACGCCGAGCGCTTCGAGCACTTTCTCAAACTGCTGCCCCACGACGGTAAAGCCGCCAAGGCCTGCGCCAGCAAATGCGCAGAACGGCTGCAGCAGCCGGGTTATCTGGACATTCCGGCGCGCCTGAAGCTGCGTCACGCCGTTGAAATCCGCCATGAAAGCTTTCTGGTGCCTGAGTTTGTCGCGCTGCTGCGCAAATACAAGGTGGCGCTGGTGGTCGCGGACACCGCCGGCAAGTGGCCCCACGTTGAAGACCTTGCCACGGATTTCGTCTACGTGCGCCTGCACGGTGACAAGGAACTCTATGCCAGCGGGTATTCCGACGAGGCGATCAGGCACTGGGGTGATCGCATCGATGCCTGGCAACGGGGCGCGCAGCCCAAGGATGCTCAGTTGATCGTGGACAAAGCCCCCCGAGCACGAAAGTCCCGCGACGTTTATTGCTATTTCGACAACGACATCAAGGTCCGCGCCCCTTACGACGCGCGCCGGTTGCTTGAACGTTTCAATCTCACTGAAAACCTGGAAGTTGCGCCAGGCGATTTGCATGGAGCCACGTTGTGACCAGTGCCCTGATCCCCGAAGACCTCAACGGCCGACGACAAAGCGCGTCGGCCTCAGTCACGCTCAACGTGCTGACCATGAACATGCACATGGGCTTCGGTTTCCTCAATAAACGCTTCATCCTGCCGGAACTGCGTGACGCAGTGCGCTCAGTGTCGGCCGATATCGTTTTCCTGCAAGAAGTCCACGGCGAGCATCAGGACCACGCGCAGAACGTGAAGAACTGGCCGACCACTTCGCAGTACGAATTCCTTGCCGACAGCATGTGGAAGGACTTTGCCTACGGCCGCAATGCCGTGTATCCCCATGGCCACCACGGTAATGCGCTGCTGTCCAAGTACCCGATCCTCCGCCATGACAACCTCGACATCTCGATCCACGGCACTGAGGAACGCGGCTTGCTGCATTGCGTGCTGGACGTGCCGCATTTCGGCGAGCTGCACGCAGTGTGCGTGCACCTGGGCCTGAAAGAGGTTCATCGTCAGCAGCAGCTGAAATTGCTCGCCGACCTGGTGGGGCGTCTACCGGCCGATGCGCCGGTGATTGTGGCGGGGGATTTTAACGATTGGCGGCAGAAGGCCGATGATGTGTTGAATCCTGCCGGGCTGCGCGAGGTTTTTGTTGAATCATTTGGCGCGCCGGCGAAAAGCTTCCCGGCGCGCTTCCCGTTGTTGCGCCTGGACCGCATTTACGTGCGCAACGCGCACATCCGGTCGCCCAGGGTGATGTCGAATCGTCCCTGGTCGCACCTTTCCGATCATGCGCCGTTGGCGGTGGAGGTAACGCTTTGAGGGGTATGAGAGCGATGGGCGCCATGTGTGGCCTTTGGCGGGACGGCAACTCGGTGGAGTTGCTGATCAATGGCGAAGACTTCTTCGCCCGGGTGTTCGACGCCATTCGTGGGGCGCGCGAAGAGGTGCTGATCGAGACCTTCATCATCTTCGAAGACCGCGTCGGCGAGGGTTTGCAGCAGGCCGTAATCGAAGCGGCCAGCCGTGGCGTGCGGGTGATTATTACGGTGGACGACTACGGCACCAGCGACCTGAGCACCGCGTTCGTCAGCAAGATGATCGAGGCCGGCGTGCAGATTCAGCTATTCGACCCGCGCCCTAAACTGATGGGCATGCGCACTAATCTGTTCCGGCGCCTGCACCGCAAGGTGGTGGTCATCGACGGCGAGACGTCGTTCATGGGCGGCATCAACTACAGCGTCGACCACATGGCCGACACCGGCATCACCGCCAAGCAGGACTACGCCGTGCTGGTGCGTGGGCCGATTGTCGCCGACATCTATCGCTCGACGCTGAGCATGCTCGGCCCGGCCGTGCGCAAGACCTTCACGCCGCTCAAGCCGGTGACGCGTCAGGCCGGCAGCGCGCGGATGCTTCTCGCCGAACGCGACAATCGTCATCACACCACCGATATCGAAGAGCAATACCTGTTGGCGATGCGTAATGCGACTCAGCGCATCACCATTGCCAACGCGTACTTCTTCCCCAGCTACCGGTTCTTGCGTGAACTGCGCAACGCAGCCCGTCGCGGGGTGAAGGTCACGCTGATCCTTCAAGGCAAGCCAGACATGCCGTTTGTGCGCGTGTGCTCGCGCCTGACCTACACCTGGCTGCTGCGTGAAGGCGTGGTGATCCATGAATACAAACAACGGGCGCTGCACGGCAAGGTCGCATTGATCGACCACGAATGGTCCACTGTGGGTTCCAGCAACCTCGATCCGCTGAGCCTCGCGCTGAACCTGGAAGCCAATTTGTTCATCCGCGACCATGCATTGAACCAGCGCTTGCACGAACACCTGCGCGACCTCGCGGTGGCCCACAGCAAACAGGTCAACCTCAAGGGCCTGGCAAAAGGGCAATGGTGGCGTGCGCCGATGATTTTCCTCAGCTTCCACTTCCTGCGGCACTTCCCGGCGATTGCCGGTCTGTTCCCGGTACACGGCCCTCGGCTGAAACCCCTGCGCGCACCGGAAACACTGCCGGAAGCCGCCGCCCTCAAAAACGACCTGCCGACCGATCAGGAAAAATCCTTATGACAGGCGTCTCCCAAGCGTCCACCCACGAGCAGAAACCGACCGAGGCCAGCAAGAATCGTCCGTGGCTGAAGTGGGCCAAACGTGCGTTTACGCTGTTCTTCTTCATCGCCGTGCCGGTCTTGCTGTTCACGCTGATGAAAAACCTCGACTGGAACGAGGTGATGCACGCTCTGGAGTCCTACAAGCTCAGCACCCTGGCGCTGGGCTTCGTCATCGCCGCTGGCAGCTACCTCACGTACTGCTGCTTCGACGTCCTGGCCCGGCGCTACACCGAACACAAATTGGCCATAAAACAGATCATCCCGGTGACGTTTGTTTGCTATGCCTTCAACCTGAACCTGAGTTCATGGGTCGGTGGCATTGCGCTTCGTTATCGCCTGTATTCGCGGCTGGGCCTGGACGTGCCGACCATCACCCGGATCCTCAGCCTGAGCCTGATCACCAACTGGCTGGGCTACATGCTGCTGGCGGGGTTTGTCTTCGCGGGTGATTTCGTCGACCTCCCGGAAGGCTGGAAGATCGGCGACACCACGCTGCAACTGATCGGCTTCGTCTTGCTGGCCGTCTGCCTGGCGTACTTCCTGGCCTGCCGTTTCTCCAAAAAACGCACCTGGACCCTTCGCAAGCAACAACTCGTCCTGCCCTCACTCAACCAGGCACTGCGCCAAGCCTTGCTGGGCGCGCTGAACTGGGGACTGATGGCGCTGCTCATCTACGTCCTGCTGCCGGAAAAAGCCTTCTACCCGGCGGTGCTCGGGATCCTGCTCATCAGCAGCATCGCCGGCGTCATCGCCCACATCCCCGCCGGGCTCGGTGTGCTTGAGACGGTGTTCATCACATTGATGCAACACCAATTCAGCAAAGGCCAACTGCTCGCTGCGCTGATCGGCTATCGGGTGATCTACTTCCTCATCCCGCTGATGATCGCGCTGGTGGTGTATGTGGTACTGGAGAAGCGCGCGAAGGCCATGCGGCTCAGGAATGAAGGGCAGTTGTGAGTGGGAAGGGTGACGCGGGAGCTCGGGGACTGATGAATTTGCAGTGAGGCGTCGTAAATAAATCAGTCGCTCAACTCAGTCCAAAAAGTGTTGCCCGGACTGGCCCCTTCCCGGCTAAAGCCAGTCCTACAAAAACACCGCGTTCACTCAGTGGAACCGGTGTCGGGTGACGCGGAGCGTCACGGTATGCATGCCCACGCGGAGCGTGGGCACGATCAGCGAAGATCCTGAAATCGCCAGCGCCTGAACTGGCCTCCCCGGCTAAAGCCGGTCCCACAAAAAGCAGCGCGTGCAGTCAGTAGGACCGGCTTCAGCCGGGAAGCTTTTGCTTTTGATCTCATACAGAGAAGGTTCAAACACCGCCAAACGCGACTTTGGTGCAGGCCGAACGCAGACGACGCGGAGTGGGCCGAGCCGCATGGATGCGGCGAGAGCGCCGCTAGGACATGGATGTCCGTTCGGCGCGGGCCCACGGAGCGTCGTCGGAGTGAGGGTACCCTGACGAAGGAAGGGCCCAACCAGGAGCAAGCACCCTTGGTTACTTGGGGTGCTTTTCCAAGTAACTCGCCGAAGGCGAAATGTTTGCCGTTAGGCAAACGCACTTGATCTTAAGGGTCAATCGCGGCCCGCGAACATCCTCACGGCATCCACCGCATCATTCGTCCCCGAGCTGATCTGCACAATCGCATCCCCCGCCTGATCCGCCAGACCCACACCCTTCACCGCCGTACTCCGCGTATTGTCCATACTCACAATCGCCTGCCGCGTCTCGGTCTGAATCACCTGAATCATCTCCGAAATCTCCTGCGTCGAACGGCTTGTGCGTCCCGCCAACTGCCGAACCTCATCGGCCACCACCGCAAAGCCACGGCCCTGATCACCGGCCCGGGCCGCCTCGATCGCCGCATTCAACGCCAGCAAATTCGTCTGATCCGCAATACTGCGAATCGTATTCACAATCGCCGTGATCTGCTCCGACCGCTCACCCAACTGACCAATGATCCGCGACGAATCATCGATATTCTGCGAGATCTGACGCATCTCACTGGCCGCCTGCTGGATCACCAGCGTGCCCTGCTCGGCAAACTTCTGCGTCTGCACCGAAATGTGATACGCCTGCGCAGCGCTGTGGGAATCCTGCTCGTGCTTTTCGATGCGCGCGGTCACGTCCGACGCAAACTTGACCACCTTCCACAGCTTGCCGGCGGCGTCGTACACCGGGTTATAGGACGCTTCCAGCCAGAGCGTCTGGCCGTGCTTGCCGACGCGCTTGAACTGATCGCTGAAAAATTCACCCTTGTTCAACCGACGCCAAAAGTCCTGATACTCGGTGCTTTTGGTGAACTCAGGGGGGCAGAGCAACTTGTGGCTTTTACCCAGCAGCTCTTGCCGGCTGTAGCCCAGCAAGCGCAACAGGTTGTCGTTGGCAGCGATGATCGTGCCGTCCAGGTCGAACTCGATGACTGCCATGGCGCGGTCGATGGCCTGCAGCTTATTGTGGGTTTCACTCTCGGCCTGAAGCTTGGTGGTGACGTCCATCGCGTATTTGACCACCCGGGTGACCTTGCCGTCCGAGTCCCTGACCGGGTTGTAATTGGCCTCCAGCCATACGGTGCTGCCATCGCCCGCCACGCGCTGGAACGTCGACGAGACGAATTCGCCGTTGCGCAGGCGCGACCACAATTGCGCGTACTCGGGGCTGCGGGCGTGCTCCGGCGTGCAGAACATGCGGTGTTCCTTGCCGATGACCTGCTCGGGCCGGTAGCGCATGGTTTTGAAGAAGTTGTCGTTTGCCTTGAGCACCACACCGTTCAGATCGAATTCGATGCTGGCCATAGAGCGATTGATCGCCTCCAGCAGACTGGCCTGATGGGCGACGGTCAGTTGCAGGTCCTGGATGATTTTGTTCTTGGACGAGTCGAAAAACATGATGGCGGCTCAGGCAAATGGATGAGGAGCGGTCCTATCCATGACCTTGCGAGCGCGAGGCAGCTCAGATGCGTGTTCCGTGTGCAGTGCAGCTGATCATCACGCACGTAATGTTAAAAAGCCATAACAAAGTTATACGGTTCGTCGGGTTTGTACAAGTTGTCAGATGTCAGTCATCGAAGCCGGCCTGTTCGGAAATCTCGTCCACCTTCAACTCCAGGCGGTAGGCCACGGCAATGAACAGCGCCTGACACAAACACAGCGTGGCGCTGAGGGAGCGAAATGCAAATGAACTGCCTTCGTTGACGAGCAGCACTGCATTGGCGCGCTTGGCCAGAGGCGACAGATTGCTGTCAGTAATGATCAACGTCTTGGCCTGATGATGCTGGGCGATGCGCAGACAGTGCTGTGTTTCCTTGCCGTAGGGCGTGAAGCTGATGGCGATCACCAGATCGTTGGCGCGTACGCTGCGCATCTGCTCTCGATAACTGCCGCCGAGCCCGGAAATCAGATGGATGCGCTTGTTGGTGTGTTGCAGGTTGTAGACCAGATAGTCGGCGACGGCGAACGAACGTCGTACCCCGACCACGTAGATATTGTCGGCGTTGACCACCAGGTCCACGGCGTTCTCAAAGGCCTCGTCGTCCAGTTCCAGCGCCAGGCGCTCCAGCCCCGACAGGGTGGCGTTTACGCATTCGCGGGCCAGGTCGCCTGCGCTGGCCTTCTGAGATTTGTTGGCGATCATGCTGCGAATGCGTTGCTGGTAGTTCTGCACCGGCGTGGCTTTGTGGGTGTAGGCCTCGCGGAACAGCGCCTGCATTTCGCTGAAGCCGCTGAAGCCGAAGCGCTGGGAGAACCTCACGATGGCGGAAGGATGCACTTCGCATTCCCGAGCGATGTCGCTGATGCGGTCGACCATGATCCGGTCGCTCTGCTGGCTCATGTAGCTGGCAATGCGCTTGAGCTGGCGCGGCAGGCTTTCGTAGTCGGCCGTGATCAACTTGAGCAGTGCATCGGCGGTCTCCGGCGCGGTAACGGCCGTTGCACCGTCGGCTCCGGTATCGAGCGAGCCTGGCTGATCAAGGCTGGACATAAATGCGAATCCTTTGGCGGGGTGTTGCGTTGTGGAGTGTTCAGGACGACAGGCAGGCAGTTTTGCAGGCTGCGACCCGCATTGCAAAGTGGAATAAATATTCCACATGAAAATAATTTAGAAAAATTCATTGATCAAGCCTCGGCGGCGTTCTAGTCTGCACCCACGAACTCGCTTGCAGGCACCTCGCTTTCAAGCGGGTCCACAATCAAATCAATAACAATAAAAGAAGAGGGCCGGCATGGGCCAGACTCGTTTTGCCACTGGGCGTCAGCTGGACGTGATTTGTCTCGGGCGCCTTGGCGTCGATCTCTACGCGCAGCAGATCGGCGCGCGCCTGGAGGACGTGAGCAGTTTCGCCAAATACCTCGGCGGCTCCTCCGCCAACATCGCGTTCGGCACCGCACGGCTGGGCGTGAAGTCGGCCATGCTGACCCGCGTCGGCGACGATCACATGGGCCGGTTTCTGGTGGAATCCCTGGCGCGGGAGGGCTGCGACGTCAGCGGCATCAAAGTCGACAGTGAACGCCTGACCGCCATGGTCCTGCTCGGCATCAAAGACCGCGAAACCTTTCCGCTGGTGTTCTACCGCGAGAACTGCGCCGACATGGCGCTGCAACCCGAAGACATCCACGAAGCGCAGATCGCCTCCAGCAAAGCGCTGCTGATCACCGGCACGCACTTCTCCACCGATCAGGTGTTCCGCGCCAGCAGTCAGGCGCTGGACTACGCCGAAAAACACAACGTCAAACGTGTCCTCGATATCGATTACCGCCCGGTGCTCTGGGGCCTGGCCGGCAAAGCTGACGGCGAGACGCGCTTCGTCGCCAACGACACCGTCAGCCAGCACGTGCAGCGCATCCTGCCGCGCTTCGACCTGATCGTCGGCACCGAAGAAGAATTCCTCATCGCTGGCGGCTCGACCGATTTGCTCAGTGCCTTGCGCCGTGTCCGC
This sequence comes from Pseudomonas sp. GL_135, assembly GCF_057834665.1. Lineage (NCBI taxonomy): Bacteria > Pseudomonadati > Pseudomonadota > Gammaproteobacteria > Pseudomonadales > Pseudomonadaceae > Pseudomonas > Pseudomonas sp. GL_135. The sequence goes on along the minus strand of NZ_CM174408.1, from coordinate 3,911,185 downwards.
GAGCTCAGTGCCGCGACCCTGGTGGTGAAGCTCGGGCCCCAAGGCTGCACGGTGATTCACGGGGCGATACCGGAGAAGCTGGAAGACGGCGCAATTTACCCCGGCGTGCGCGTGGAAGTACTCAATGTGCTGGGCGCGGGCGACGCGTTCATGTCCGGCTTTCTCAAGGGCTGGCTCAACGACGAGAGCGACGAGCGCTGCTGCCAGTTGGCCAATGCCTGCGGCGGTCTGGTGGTGTCGCGCCATGCCTGCGCGCCGGCCATGCCGACGCTGGTCGAGCTGGAATACCTGTTCAACAGCCCGGTGCCGATTACCCGACCCGATCAGGACGCGGTGCTGCAGCGACTGCACCGCGTCAGCGTGCCCCGTCGGGAATGGCAGCCGCTGTTCATCTTCGCCTTCGATCACCGCGGGCAACTGGTAGAACTGGCGCAAAAGGCCGGGCGCGATCCGGCCTGCATCGGCCAGCTCAAGCAGTTGTTCGTTCAGGCGGTGGCCCGGGTCGAGGCCGATTTGCACAAGCGCGGCATTGCCGCTGATGTTGGGGTGCTGGCGGATCAGCGCTTTGGTCAGGATTCGCTGAATGCCGCCAGCGGCCGCGGCTGGTGGGTGGCCCGGCCGGTGGAAGTCCAAGGCTCGCGGCCGCTGGCATTCGAGCATGGGCGTTCGGTCGGCAGCACGCTGCAAAGCTGGCCGCAAGAACAGATCATCAAGTGCCTGGTGCAATACCACCCGGATGACGAGCCTATGCTGCGACTGGAGCAGGAAGCGCAGTTGTTGGGCCTGTATCAGGCGGCGCTGGCCAGCGGTCACGAACTGCTGCTGGAGGTTATCCCGCCCAAGGATCATCCTTCGACTCATCCGGACGTCATCCTTCGTTCTCTCAAGCGCCTCTACAACCTCGGCATTTACCCGGCCTGGTGGAAAATCGAGTCGCAGCCCGCGGAGGTCTGGGAGCAGCTCGACGCGCTGATCCACGAGCGCGATCCGTACTGCCGGGGCGTGGTGTTGCTGGGGCTGAATGCGCCCGCCGAAACCCTCGCGGTCGGCTTTCGTGAGGCGGCCAAAAGCACCACCTGCCGGGGTTTTGCCGTAGGCCGCACGATCTTTCACGAGCCCAGCCGAGCCTGGCTGGAGGGCGAAATCGATGACGCGGACCTGATCACGCGGGTGCAGAGCAATTTCGTTTTCCTGATCGAGTCCTGGCGCGACGCCCGGGCTTGAAGTCAGAACCTGAGGCCTGTGCGTTCAGTTGAACGTGATAACAACAATAAAGGTGCAGCCATGCCCGCTTCTGCAATCCGAATTGGCATCAACCCGATTTCCTGGAGCAACGACGACCTGCCGGCCCTCGGCGGCGAAACGCCTCTGAGCACTGCGCTCAGTGAGGGCAAGGAGATTGGCTATGAGGGCTTCGAGCTCAACGGCAAATTCCCGAAGACCGCTCAAGGCGTGGCCGATGTGTTGCGCCCGTATGACCTGGCGCTGGTGTCAGGCTGGTATTCCGGTCGACTCGCCAGCCGCTCGGCGGCCGAAGAAATCGACGCCATCGCCAGTCACGTCGAACTGCTTAAACACAACGGCGCCTCGGTGCTGGTCTATGGCGAAGTGGCCGATTCGATTCAGGGCCAGCGTATCCGGCTGGTCGAGCGGCCGCGCTTCCACAGCGCCAGCGCCTGGCAGGCCTACGCCGACAAGCTAACAGAGCTGGCCCGGTTTACGTTGTCCCATGGCGTGCGTCTGGCCTATCACCACCACATGGGCGCGTACGTGGAATCGCCGCAGGACATCGACACGCTGATGGCCCTGACTGGCGATGAAGTCGGCCTGCTGTTCGATTCCGGCCACTGCTATATGGGCGGCGGCGAACCGCTGCAGTTGCTGAGCCAGCACATTGATCGCGTCTGCCATGTGCATTTCAAGGACGTGCGCAAGCCGGTGGTGCAGCTGGCGCGCAACAACTTGTGGAGCTTTCCGGACTGCATCGTCAACGGCACCTTCACCGTGCCCGGCGATGGCGACATCGATTTCGCCGCGCTGCTGGACGTGTTGATGCAGGCCGGTTACCAGGGCTGGCTGGTGGTCGAGGCGGAACAGGACCCGGCCGTCGCGCCGAGTTATGCCTACGCGAAGAAGGGCTATGAAACCCTGCGCACGCTGCTGGCCGCCGCGCAGGTGAATGACGTGGCTAACCAACAGAACGCACTTCAACAACCCCTTGAACAGAGGAGCCTGTGAACATGAATCTCTTGGTCAAGAGCAGGGCCGAAGGGCGCGACGTGGTCGCGCTGGCCGACGGCGTGCTGACGTACGTCGGCTTCTCCGCCCACCGATTGAGCGTCGGCGAACGGTTGCCAGTGAGTACGGGCGACAAGGAAATCTGCCTGGTGCTGCTCAGCGGCCGCATCAGCGTCAGCGGCGAGGCGCCGGGGCAGGGCGGTTTCAACTGGGAAAACCTCGGCGATCGGCAATCCGTGTTCGAGGACAAATCGCCCTTCGCCGTGTACCTGCCACCGGGCAGTCAGGCCGAAGTCACGGCGTTGAGCGCGGTGCAGATTGCCGTGTGCGCCGCGCCAGGCGATGCGTCCAAAGACCTGCCGGCGCGCGTGATCACTCCCGACACGATGAAACGCAGCGTGCGCGGCCGGGCGGCCAACACCCGTTACGTCTGCGACATCCTTCCCGATTCCGAACCGGCGCATTCGCTGCTGGTGGTGGAAGTGCGCACGCCCTCGGGCCACTCGTCGAGCTACCCGCCGCACAAGCACGACACAGATGATTTACCCCACCAGAGCTTTCTCGAAGAAACCTATTACCATCAGGTCAACCCGCCCCAGGGCTATGTGTTCCAGCGCGTGTACACCGACGATCGCAGCATCGATCAGGCCATGGCCGTGGAGAACAATGACCTGGTCACGGTGCCCAAGGGCTATCACCCGGTCAGCGTGCCGTACGGTTACGAGTCCTATTATTTGAACGTGATGGCCGGGCCGAAGCGCGCCTGGCAATTCCATAACGATCCGCAGCACAGTTGGCTGCTCGACTTGTAATTCCCCGCTTATTTTAAGGAGCCCGCAATGAGCACTGCCCCAATCATCGGCCACTACATCAATGGCCAGATTCACGACAGCGCCGAGCGTTTCAGTGATGTGTTCAATCCGGCCACTGGCGCCGTGCAGGCGCGGGTGGCGCTGGCGGAGCTGAAGACCGTTGATGAAGCCGTCGCCGCGGCCCAGGCGGCGTTTCCCGCGTGGGCGGATCAGTCGTCCCTGCGGCGTGCGCGGGTGATGTTCAAATTCAAGGAATTGCTCGACCAGCACCATGACGAGCTGGCCGCCATGATCTGCCGCGAGCACGGCAAGGTGTTTTCCGATGCCAAGGGCGAAGTGGTCCGTGGCATCGAGATCGTCGAGTTCGCCTGTGGCGCGCCGAGCCTGTTGAAAAGCGACTACAGCGACAATATCGGTGGCGGCATCGACAACTGGAACCTGCGTCAGCCACTGGGGGTTTGCGCCGGCGTCACGCCGTTCAACTTCCCGGTGATGGTGCCGCTGTGGATGATTCCCATGGCGCTGGTCACCGGTAACTGCTTCATCCTCAAACCGTCCGAGCGCGACCCGTCGGCGAGCCTGTTGATGGCGCAGCTGTTGAAACAGGCGGGCCTGCCGGACGGCGTGTTCAACGTCGTGCAGGGCGACAAGGTGGCCGTGGATGCGCTGCTGCAACACAAGGGCATCGAGGCGATTTCATTTGTCGGCTCCACGCCCATCGCCGAATACATTCACCAACAGGGCACGGCCCACGGCAAGCGGGTGCAGGCCCTCGGCGGTGCGAAAAACCACATGATCGTCATGCCCGATGCCGACCTGGATCAGGCCGCCGACGCATTGATCGGCGCGGCCTACGGTTCGGCCGGCGAGCGCTGCATGGCGATCTCCATTGCTGTGGTGGTAGGAGACGTGGGGCAGAAACTCATCGACAAACTGCTGCCGCGCATCGATGCGCTCAAGGTCGGCAACGGCATGACCGCCGATTCGGACATGGGCCCGCTGGTGACCGCGGTGCACAAGGCCAAGGTCGAGGGCTACATCGCCCAGGGCGTGCAGGAGGGCGCGAAGCTGATCGTCGACGGGCGCAACTTCACCGTGCCGGGTGCGGAGCAGGGCTTCTTCGTCGGCGCCACGCTGTTCGATGAGGTAATGCCGGAGATGACTATTTATAAGGAAGAAATCTTCGGGCCGGTGCTGGGCATCGTCCACGTGCCGGATTTCGCCTCGGCGGTCGAGCTGATCAACGCCCACGAATTCGGCAACGGCGTGTCGTGCTTCACCAGCGACGGCGGGATCGCCCGGGCGTTCGCGCGCAACATCAAGGTCGGCATGGTGGGCATCAACGTGCCGATCCCGGTGCCGATGGCCTGGCATTCGTTTGGCGGCTGGAAGCGCTCACTGTTCGGCGATCACCATGCCTACGGCGAAGAAGGCCTGCGCTTTTACAGCCGCTACAAGAGCGTCATGCAGCGCTGGCCGGACAGCATCGCCAAGGGCGCCGAATTCAGCATGCCGACGGCGAAGTAGAGAATTTGCGCTGACCGTCTGCCGCACGCGGTCACTCCCACAGGAATCATCGCTGAGTCTGAATATTCAGCTGAGTCAGCCAACTCGCCAACCGCGCCCTAGGCTTTCATCACCGCCAATAACAACAAGGTGCAAGCATGACCACGACTCGATTGACCATGGCCCAGGCCCTGGTGAAGTTTCTCGATAACCAGTACGTCGAGGTCGACGGCGTGCAGAGCAAGTTCGTCGCCGGAGTGTTCACCATTTTTGGTCACGGCAACGTCCTTGGCCTGGGCCAAGCGCTGGAGCAGGACAGCGGCGACCTCATCGTGCATCAAGGGCGCAACGAACAGGGCATGTGCCACGCCGCCATGGGTTTTGCCAAGCAACACCTGCGGCGCAAGATCTACGCCTGCAGCTCATCGGTCGGCCCCGGCGCCGCCAACATGATCACCGCCGCGGCCACCGCGTCGGCCAACCGCATTCCGCTGCTGTTGCTGCCCGGCGATGTCTACGCCAGTCGCCAGCCCGATCCGGTGCTGCAACAGATCGAGCAGTTCCACGACCTCAGCATCAGCACCAACGACGCCTTCAAGGCCGTCAGTAAATACTGGGATCGCATCAATCGCCCCGAGCAACTGATGAGCGCGGCCCTCAACGCCATGCGCGTGCTCACCGACCCTGCCGAAACCGGCGCGGTCACGCTGGCGCTGCCCCAGGACGTGCAGGCCGAAGCCTACGATTACCCCGATTCATTCCTGCAGAAACGTGTGCACCGCATCGACCGCCGTCCGCCCACCGAGGCGATGCTCAGCGACGCCGTGGCGCTTCTCAAAGGCAAGCGCAAACCGCTGCTGATCTGTGGCGGCGGGGTGCGCTATTCCGGCGCGGCTGCAGAGTTGCAGGCGTTCGCCGAGCGCTTCGGCATTCCGTTCAGCGAAACCCAGGCGGGCAAAAGCGCCATCGTCTCCGCCCATCCGCTGAACATGGGCGGTATCGGCGAGACCGGCAGCCTGGCGGCCAATACCCTGGCGCGAGAAGCAGACCTGATCATTGGCGTCGGCACCCGTTACAGCGACTTCACGACCGGCTCGAAATCCCTTTTTCAAAACCCTGACGTGCAGTTCCTCAACCTCAACGTCGGCGCCTTCGATGTGCAGAAGCTCGATGGCGTGCAGGTGCTGGCCGACGCGCGCCTGGCGCTGCAGTCGTTGGCGAGTCAGTTGGGCGACTACCGCGCGCAATGGGGCGAGCAGCCGCGAGAGGCGAGGGCCGCCCTGGACGCGGAAGTGGATCGGCTGTACGCCGTGGAATACCAGACCGAAGATTTCGAGCCGGAAGTCAGCGGCCATCTCGACCCCCAGGTGCTGCGCGATTTCATCGAAATGACCGGTTCGTGCCTGACCCAGAGCCGGGTGCTGGGGGTGCTCAACCAGCAATTGCCCGCGGACGCGGTGATCGTCGCGGCGGCCGGCAGTCTGCCCGGCGACTTGCAGCGGGCCTGGCGCAGCACCAGTGTCGAGAGTTATCACGTCGAGTACGGCTATTCCTGCATGGGCTACGAGGTCAACGCCGCATTGGGCGTGAAAATGGCGGCGCCGACGCGTGAGGTGTACGCGCTGGTCGGCGACGGTTCCTACATGATGCTGCACTCGGAGCTGGCCACGTCGATTCAGGAACGGCGCAAGATCAACGTGGTGCTGCTCGACAACATGGCCTTCGGCTGCATCAACAATTTGCAGATGGGCAACGGCATGGGCAGTTTCGGCACCGAGTTCCGGTATCGCAATCCCGAGACCGGTCAGCTGGATGGCGACTTCGTGCCGGTGGATTTCGCCATGAGTGCCGCGGCCTATGGCTGCAAGACGTACAAAGTCAGCAACGCCCGGGAGCTGGAAGCGGCACTGGCCGATGCCCGCACGCAGACCGTTTCGACGCTGATCGACATCAAGGTGCTGCCGAAAACCATGATCCATGGCTACCTGTCGTGGTGGCGCGTGGGCGTGGCGCAGGTCTCGACCACAGGCACGACTGCCGAAGCGTACGAGCGACAAAAAACGGCGTTGGCCAAGGCCCGTCAGTATTGAACAGGCTCCAGCAGGAACAGGAATTCCACACATGAAAATCGGACTCATCGGCTACGGCAAAGGCGGGCGCTACTTTCACGCGCCGCTGATTGCTAGCCAGCCCGGCGTGACGTTTGCCGGCGTGGTCACCCGTTCGCCGGAACGCCGTCAGGACCTGCGCAACGACTACCCCAAGGTCCCGGCCTTCGACAGCCTGGCCGATCTGGTCGCCGCCGGTGTCGATGCGGTGGTGATCTCGACGCCGCTGGCTTCCCGGCGTGCATTGATTCTTGAGGCCATTGAGCTCGGCGTCCCCGTGGTCAGCGACAAGCCGTTCGCGCCGGATGCCCAGGCTGCAAAAGAGCTGGTGGACGCCGCCGAACGCCGAGGCGTGCTGTTGGGCGTGTACCAGAATCGTCGCTGGGACTCCGACTTCCTCACCGTGCGCAAGCTGATCGATCAGGGTGTTCTCGGCAACGTCAGCCGCTTCGAGTCGCGGGTCGAGCGCTACTCGCCTTCCTCCGTGGGCAAGGAGAGCGGCGGCGGTATTCTCCGCGATCTCGGCAGCCATCTGGTGGACCAGGCGCTGCTGCTGTTCGGGCCGGTGAAACGGGTGTACGCCGAGCTTGAGTTCGCGACGCCTGAGCAAAAGATCGATCACGGTTTCTTTATTTCCCTGACCCATGCCAACGGCGTGGTTTCGCACCTCTGGGGCAACTGCCTGCAAAACGCCCAGGGCCCGCGATTTCGGGTCAATGGTTCACGGGGCTGCTATACCGTGGAGGGCCTTGACGGTCAGGAAGCTGCTGCGCTGGCCGGGTTGTCTCCCCGATCCGAAGGCGAGCGCTGGGGCGTGGAAGAACATCGACGCTGGGGCTGGTTTGAGCAGGGCGAGCACCGCGAGCGGGTCCCGTCGGAGCGTGGCTGCTGGACCGAGTTTTACCGGCAGTTGCAAGACGCGGTGATGAATCAGGGGCGTAATCCGGTGGATGCCAACGATGCGGTGGCCTCGGCCAGGGTGCTGGATGCTGCGAGGACTAGCGCAATGGAGGGCCGGGTGGTGATGCTGTAAAAAGCGCACGCGGGTGCCCTGTGAGGCACTGCGCCACACCCTCCGATAGTTCGGACGTGGCGCATCAAAACGAAAATAGAAATTAATTCTAAAAGCTGTTGAAGTAGAAATTATTTTCCAATAGAGTCCTTTCCAGGTTGCCGATTCTCGCCGTCAGCGCCTGAGGTCGGGTCTTCCGGCAGCAGGCCGAACGAGCGACACAAAAACAAGAAAGCCAATCGCAGACAGGTACCGCCGATGAATATCTTCAAATCAGCCGCCAAGGCTTGCCGTCCCTTCTTACTCGCGCTTCCCGCCCTTCGCCACGCTGCTTCCCACGCAGCTTCCCGCACGCTGGGCAACGCAGCCCCCGCGTTCGAATCCGCCCTCGAAACCATCGCCCGCGTGCTCTGCGTTCAAAGCCGCGGCGTTGTGGTGTGCGGGGCATCGGGCGGGTCGGTCGCGCACCTTGCAGACACGGCGCCAACCGCTCCGCGCTAAGTCTCAGCACCTCCAGCAGTCGTCAGCCCTGCCATTACAACAACAAGAATCTGGAGACAGACCGTTCATGAATACCCAAGTCCGTTTTACCTCACTCGCCCTGGCCCTGATGCTGAGCAGCGGCGCCGCCCTGGCCGCCGACCTGAAGATCGGCGTGTCCATGTCGCAGTTCGATGACACCTACCTGACCTACATGCGCGAGGACATGGACAAGAAAGTCAAAGCCATGGGCGGCGTCGACCTGCAGTTTGTCGATGGCCGCAATGACGTGAACAAACAGCTCGATCAGGTGCAGGAGCTGATTGGCAAGAAGGTCGACGCACTGATCGTCAACCCCGTCGACACCGAAGCGACCAACCGCATCACCAAGATGGCCACAGCGGCCGGCATTCCGCTGGTTTACGTCAACCGCCGCCCGGACGATCCGAAGCTGCCTGCAGGCGTCGCCTCCGTGACCTCCGACGACAAAGAAGCCGGGCGCATGCAGATGGAATACCTGGCCAAGAAAATGGACGGCAAAGGCAACGTCGTCATCTTGCTCGGTGAACTGGCCAACAACTCGACCCGCGACCGCACCGCAGGGGTCAAGGAAGTCCTGAAAAACTACCCCAATATCAAGGTGACCCAGGAGCAGACCGGCGCCTGGCAGCGGCAGAAAGGCATGGACGTTACCAATGACTGGCTGACCCAGGGCGGCGATTTCAAAGCGGTCATCTCCAACAACGACGAAATGGCCATCGGCGCCGCCATGGCCCTGAAGCAGGCGGGCAAAAAGGGTGAGGTATTTGTGGCCGGTGTCGACGGCACGCCGGACGGCCTGAGCGCTGTCAGGAAAGGCGACCTCTCGGTCTCGGTGTTTCAGGACGCCAAGGGACAGGGTGAGGGCGCGATTGATGCGGCCGTGAAACTGGCGAAGAAGGAAACGCTGCCCGAACAGGCCATCGTGATTCCCTTCAAGCTGATAACGCCGGACAACGTCAACACCTTCAAATAACCGCTCACCTCACAACGACTGACACGCGGCAGAGCATCCCCTCCGTGCTGCTGCCGCCCTGTCACTCGAGGAGCCTGTGACCATGTTCGCTTCCGCTTCCGCAACCTCTTCGGCCCCAACCAATCCGCCCGTTTCCGGGACGGCGGACGACGCCGAGCATCCCTATCTGCTGGAAATCACCAACATCAGCAAGGGCTTCCCCGGGGTGGTGGCACTGGACAACGTGCAACTGCGCGTGCGGCCCGGCAGCGTGCTGGCGCTGATGGGCGAGAACGGCGCGGGCAAGTCCACGCTGATGAAGATCATCGCCGGCATCTACCAGCCCGACACCGGCGAAATCCGCCTGCGCGGCAAACCGGTGGTGTTCCAGTCGCCACTGGCGGCGCTGCAATCGGGCATCGCGATGATCCATCAGGAACTCAACCTGATGCCGCACATGAGCATCGCCGAGAACATCTGGATCGGCCGTGAGCAGCTCAACGGCCTGCACATGGTCGATCACCGCGCGATGCATCGCTGCACGGAAGAATTGCTCGAACGCCTGCGCATCAACCTCGATCCGGAAGAAATGGTCGGCAACCTGAGCATCGCCGAACGGCAGATGGTCGAGATCGCCAAGGCCGTTTCCTACGACTCCGACGTGCTGATCATGGACGAGCCGACGTCCGCCATCACCGAGACGGAGGTGGCCCACCTGTTTTCGATCATTGCCGACCTGCGCGCCCAGGGAAAGGGCATCATCTACATCACCCACAAGATGAACGAAGTGTTCGCCATCGCCGATGAAGTGGCGGTGTTCCGCGACGGCGCCTACATCGGCCTGCAGCGGGCCGACAGCATGAACGGCGACAGCCTGATTTCGATGATGGTTGGCCGTGAACTGACTCAGCTGTTTCCCGAACGCGACCAGCCCGTGGGCAAGTTGCTGCTGTCGGTTCGCGACCTGTCGCTCGACGGCGTGTTCGAAGGCGTGTCGTTCGACCTCCACGCTGGCGAAGTGCTGGGCATCGCGGGCCTCATGGGCTCGGGGCGCACCAACGTCGCCGAAACGCTCTTCGGCATCACCCCGAGCACCCGCGGGGAAATTCTCCTCGACGGGACGCCAATCCGCGTCAGCGACCCGCACTTCGCCATCGAGAGAGGCTTTGCGCTGCTCACCGAAGACCGCAAGCTCAGCGGCTTGTTTCCGTGCCTGTCGGTGCTGGAAAACATGGAAATGGCGGTGCTGCCCCATTACGTGGGCAACGGCTTTGTCCATCAGAAAGCCCTGCGCGTGCTGTGCGAAGACATGTGCAAAAAACTGCGGGTGAAGACGCCGTCCCTGGAGCAGTGCATCGATACGCTGTCCGGCGGCAATCAGCAGAAGGCGCTGCTGGCGCGCTGGCTGATGACCAACCCGCGGGTGCTGATCCTCGATGAGCCCACCCGCGGCATCGATGTCGGCGCCAAGGCCGAGATTTACCGGCTGATTTCCCTGCTCGCCAGCGAAGGCATGGCGGTCATCATGATTTCTTCCGAGCTGCCGGAAGTGCTGGGCATGAGCGACCGGGTCATGGTTATGCACGAAGGCGAAATGATGGGCACCCTCGACCGCGCCGAGGCCACTCAGGAACGGGTCATGCATTTGGCGTCCGGAAACCCTGTTCACTGAATTTCGGGCTGTTGAAGCTCCAATTCGAGCACTGCGCCAGGACCCAGTCGGGTCGAAAAAGAACAAGAGGCACACATGAAGATGAACGCGATACTGGAAAACAAACCCGCGCTGGCGCCCCGCAAGCACAAGCGCCGGCTGCCCACCGAACTGAGCATTTTCCTGGTGCTGATCGGCATTGGCCTGATTTTCGAGCTGTTCGGCTGGATCGTCCGCGATCAGAGCTTTCTGATGAACTCCCAGCGGCTGGTGCTGATGATTCTGCAGGTGTCGATCATCGGCCTGCTGGCCATCGGCGTGACCCAAGTCATCATCACCACCGGCATCGACTTGTCGTCAGGCTCGGTGCTGGCGCTGTCGGCGATGATTGCCGCCAGCCTGGCGCAGTCGTCGGACTACACCCGCGCGGTGTTTCCGTCGCTGACCGATCTGCCGGTGTGGGCGCCGGTGATCGCGGGGCTCGGGGTGGGGCTGCTCGCCGGTGCGATCAACGGCAGCATTATCGCCATCACCGGCATCCCGCCATTCATTGCCACACTGGGGATGATGGTCTCGGCGCGGGGCCTGGCCCGCTACTACACCGGTGGTCAGCCGGTGAGCATGCTGAATGATTCCTACACGGCGATCGGCCAGGGCGCCATGCCTGTCATCATCTTTCTGGTGGTGGCGGTGATTTTTCACATCGCCCTGCGTTACACCAAGTACGGCAAATACACCTACGCCATCGGCGGCAACATGCAGGCGGCGCGTACCTCGGGGATCAACGTCAAGCGTCACCTGATCATCGTCTACAGCATCGCCGGTCTGTTGGCAGGGCTGGCCGGGGTGGTGGCGTCGGCGCGGGCAGCCACCGGGCAGGCCGGCATGGGCGTTTCCTACGAACTGGACGCCATTGCGGCTGCGGTCATCGGCGGCACGAGCCTGGCCGGGGGCGTCGGGCGGATCACCGGCACGGTCATCGGCGCCTTGATTCTCGGTGTCATGGCCAGCGGCTTTACCTTCGTCGGCGTCGATGCCTATGTCCAGGACATCATCAAGGGCCTGATCATCGTCGTCGCCGTGGTTATCGATCAGTACCGCAACAAGCGCAAGCTCAAGCGCTAAGCTATAGACGTGCTGCTTAAAGGGCCAGATATCAGGCCCTTTTCGTTTTTCATCGGTTTGAACCGATCACGCAATGGCCGGTCAGACACCATCTGCCGCTTTTCGAGCGCACCCCGACCGGGCGAGCACGCGTTGAAATCCCGGCGCGACCCAATGCCACCGGGTATTCAAACCCTTGTTGGACGAATCCTGATCAATTATGTTGCCGAGTACCGAACCCGGCCTTAGACTGCCGCCCCTCGTAAATTGAGTGCCAAGCGGCGCTTCGAGACTACGGCGCTCTTTATGCCAGGTTGAGGCGCACCTTTGAGATCGCCTTAATGCACGTTTTTTTATAGAGAAATCAATGACCAAGGAAAAGTTGCTGGCGATGCCGGCCGATGACTACATGAACGCCGAGCAGCACGCGTTCTTCGTCGACCTGTTGCAAGCCATGAAAGTCGAAATCCACGAGCGTATCGAGCAGAGCCGTATCGCGATCGAAAGCCTGGACACCCCGGCTGACCCAGCCGACGCCGCTTCCGTGGAAGAAGAGCGTCACTGGCTGGTGAACGTGATTGACCGTGACCAGCGCATGCTGCCTCAGCTGGAAATGGCCTTGAGCCGCATCGCTGACGACAGTTTTGGCTGGTGCGAAGACAGCGGCGAGCCGATTGGCCTCAAGCGCCTGCTGATCAGTCCGACCACCAAGTACTGCATCGAAGCTCAGGAACGCCACGAGCAGATCGACCGCCACCAGCGTCAGGCGTGATCCCTCGGGTTCGACCGCCTGCAACGGGTGGTCGAGCCGTTCCATTGCGCACCGTCTGCTGCGCCCATTCAAGTTCCCCGTCACCGCACATTCCGACCGACTACCACCAATGACTCATGGCGCATGGCCGCTATTTGGGCGTCTAATGCTTTCACAATAATGAAAGCAGGGCAGGTCCCGGACATGGATGCGAAAGGTCGTCACGCAGCAACACCCTCCCACCCCGCGCACGCGTCTGCTGACGGGCAGGTTCGTACCGGTTCGCGCTGGCTGACGCCCGCCCTGCAAAGCCTTGGTCTGTGCCTGCTGTTTGCGGCGATGGCTTGGGTCAATGTGTCTGTCTATGTGAGTCTGCCCGTTGCGCTGTTGGTCTTGTGGTTACCGGCGCTGTTCGCGAGTCAGACGCCAGGGGCCGTGGCAGGTACGAGCGAAGACGGGATGACTCGTCTGACCCGGGATCTGTCCCGAAGCACCAGTCACAACGCGTTGTCCGCTGCGGCCGTGGCGTTTTCCGTCAGGCAACTGGCGGGCAAGCTGCAGTCCCAGGTCAATGCGGCCGAGCAAATCGTCAGCAGCGCTGACGTGATGATCACCACCGAGCGCGCCACGTCGACCCTGAGCCAGCAAGCGCTCAGCGCTGCCAGTCAGGCGCGGGAGAGCAGCGGTGCCGGGCTCAGCGTCCTCAATGAATCCATTGGTCTGATGCACCAACTGAGTGAACGGGCCGACAGCAGCCGTGAACTGATCGAAGCACTCAGCCAGCGCAGCGAAGACATTCAGCGTGTCACGGCGGTGATCCAGTCCATCGCCAGCCAGACCAATCTGCTTGCCCTGAACGCTGCCATCGAAGCCGCGCGCGCCGGTGAACACGGCCGTGGCTTTGCCGTGGTGGCCGATGAAGTGCGCGGGCTGGCCGGGCGCACGGCGACGGCGACCAATGAGGTCGGGGAGATGGTGGTTGATATTCAGCAGCGCACCCGTCAGGTGGTCGAGCAGATTCGCCAGTTGTCGGGCGACTTGAGTGGCGGCGTGGCCCAGGTTGAATCCACCGGCAAGCAGTTGGCGAACATCGCCGAGCTGGCCGTTGGCGTGGAGCAGCAGGTCGGTGAAATTGCACGGGGCGCCCAGACCAATCAGGAGCAATTGAGCAGCCTGTTCGTGGCCGTCGAGCAAATGCGCAGCGACCTTGCCGTCAGCGATGACCAGACCCGGCGCCTGGCGCAGTCGGCGTTGCAAATGGAAGAACAGGCGGAAACCATCAGCGAACGCCTGGCCCAGGTCGGCCTCGATGACTACCACCAGCGCATTTATGACCTTGCCCGGGAAGGCGCCGGCCAGATTGCCGCGAAGTTCGAGCAGGACATCGATCAGGGCCGGGTCAGCCTGACCGATCTGTTCGACCGCACTTATCAGCCCATCGCCAACACTTCGCCGGCCAAGTACCAGACGCGATTCGACCGCTACACCGATCAGACGCTGCCGGCCATTCAGGAGCCGCTGCTGACCCGTCATGAAGGGCTGGTTTTTGCCATCGCTTGCACCCAGCAGGGTTACGTGCCGACCCACAATCAGGTGTTCAGCCGACCGTTGACGGGCGACACGGCGGTCGACGCGATAAACAACCGTACCAAGCGCAAATTCGACGACCGCACCGGCATCCGCTGCGGCAGTCACCAGCAGCCGGTTCTGTTGCAGACCTACACCCGCGACACCGGCGAACTGATGCACGATCTTTCGGTGCCCATCATCGTCAAGGGCCGGCATTGGGGCGGGCTGCGGCTGGGCTATAGACCGGAGAAAAGCTGAGGATCAAGCCGCAAGCTTCAAGCTTCAAGCTTCAAGTGGAGAGCAGGGAGCAATGATCGGGCGTCTTGTCGCTTGTGGCTTGTGGCTTGAAGCTTGCAGCTCTTCGCGGAGCGTTAGTTGTGCGACTTAGGCCCTTTAATTATTTAACCGTCCGATATTGGAGTAGGACGCGTCTGAAGTGCAGTTCCATCGGTTGACGGAGCGTCAACTGCGATCATCCTGTGAGTATATGTCCGAATATGTAAATGCCTGTTCGGGACTCATGTCAGTACTCACGGATGAATCAAATGACAAAAATATCCAATACTCACGCAGCAAACGATGCCCGCACCGACGCGCCCCAAGTCACCGTTCGCCTCGGCGTGTTCTTCGACGGAACCGGTAATAACCGGGTCAATAGCCAGATAGGCGCCGACTGCCAGGCCATGGCGGAAGTAAACGGTGGCGTGCATACAAAAGAGTGCGGGGGTCGACACACTGACCCTGGCAGCAGTTACAGCAACAGCCTTACCAATATCGCGAGACTGGCCGGCTTATATGCACGCCAACGCAAGGCGATCATTAACGCCGATGGCGCTTATGTGTACGGCGCGGTGTATGTCAGTGGTGTTGGTACTACCTCTGGCGGCCGCGATTCCCGCCTGTCGGGTCAGGGCTTTGGGCGCGGTACTACCGGCGTGGTGGCGAAAGTGTCGTGGGGCATCAAAAAACTTGCCGACGAACTTCTTATGTTTGAGAGCGATAACCCGGGTTGTGTCATCGGGGCGCTGGAACTGGACGTGTTTGGCTTCAGTCGGGGTGCGGCGTCGGCCCGGCATCTGGCCAACGAAGTGCTGAAAAAATCCCGGGGCGCGCTGGACCCGGTTCTCGATCCCCGCAAGCTGCCGCTGTCGGACAGCTTTTCATGGGCCAGCGGCAGCGTGCGGCTGAAGGTCATTGGGCTGTTCGACACGGTGGCCGCCGTGGGCGGGATTTCCGACCTGGGTAGCGTTCGCGATGCCGTCAATAAACGGGTCAATCTGTTTCTGCCGCCAGGGTGTGCGCAGCAGGTGCTGCACCTGGTCGCCGGCGACGAGCATCGGCGCAACTTCGTGCTTAACAGCGTCAAGCCCGACTGGCCCCGGGAAATCGTGCTCCCCGGCAGCCATTCGGACATTGGCGGCGGCTACCAGCCCCAGGAAGTGGAGAAAGTGTCGCTGTTCCGGCCTCGCCGCAGTCTGGTCAGCGTCAATACGCCGTACGATGCCACAGATGCCTGGCAGCAGGCCCACGCCGAGCTGTCCACGCTCGATGCACAACGCTTGCTCGACCCTGCGGATGAAAGCGCCTCGCTGGGCGTGGAGTGTTTCGAGCGGTCCGGCAGCACCTCACGAGGCGTCAAGACAGTCGTCGCGACAGTGACGCTGGAGCGCCGTGTCTACAACCATCTTGCCCTTGTTTACCTGCGGGTGATGCACGCGCTGGCGAGCGAAGAGGGCGTGCCGTTCCTGCCCATCAAGGACTCCGCGGAAATAAGCCTGCCACCGGAGTTGCGTCCCATTGCCGCCAAGCTGCTGAGTTACGCCAAAGGGGAGGGCGGTGCGTTGAGTGATGCTGAGCAAACCCTGTTGTACCGGCGCTACATCCATCGCTCGGCCCACTGGAACAATTTCCGACGCGACGCGCTGGTGGACGGGTTGTTCGTGCATGCCCCTGCGCTCGAAGGGCGGCAGATGTTTACCAATATTGGTCAGCCCGGTTATCCACAGTGAGCAGCGCGCATCAAACGAACCGGTGGCGATGATGACGGAGCAGGAAAAAAATGACGGCCTCCAGGGCCGTCATTTTTTATAAGCGCGACGTGTCAGGTCGGCGTGTGCAGCAAAGCGTTCAGTTCGTCGACGATGGGTGCCCAGTCATCATCCAGCTGGATCTTTTCCTTGAGCAAGGCCGCTTGATTGTCCGTCCAGAAATCGGCTTCGGACACTTTCACGCCTTCAGGCACATGATGCCCGGCGACGAACGCGTCGATGCTGGCCTGATCGGATTCCAGCCCCAGTTGTTCGAACAACAACTCAAGCGACGGTGTCATGATTTCCATTTTTTCTCCCGGACGGGTCGAGGACCCGGATTGGCG
Source organism: Pseudomonas sp. GL_135 (assembly GCF_057834665.1). NCBI lineage: Bacteria > Pseudomonadati > Pseudomonadota > Gammaproteobacteria > Pseudomonadales > Pseudomonadaceae > Pseudomonas > Pseudomonas sp. GL_135. The sequence continues at coordinate 3,894,586 of NZ_CM174408.1, read as the reverse complement.
TGGTCAGTGAGTAACCTTCTGTTGCATGGGAGTGCCCGGAGAGGACAAGAGTTCTAACTGATTGCCTGAAGGGCCACCGACACACCGCGCGCTTTAGCAGGACTGGCGTTAGCCGGGAACGCGTCTGGTGTCACACGGCGAAATTGAGGGTGCCCAAACCGGCCTCTTTCCGGCTGAAGCCGGTCCTACTCAAACATCCCATGGCGTCTTGCTGTGTTGGGCCAGGTCAACTGAAACAGCCTACGGCGTCAAAAACTTCATTACTGCGGACGAAAGGGATATATCCCCTATAGACTCACTGCCAGTAGAATCCATGCTCACGCCAGCGTCCGGTTTCAGGGCGCACCTTTCTCGTTTCTTTCTCGCCCGGTTCGCTGTACGGGCGAGTTCCTATCATGTTGGGAGTTTGTACATTGGCAGTAGGTAATCTGGATACCCATGCGTTATTCGTGCTCGGCGACGTGCGCGCAAAGTTGGTGAAGCTGTTCCAGGCGCGATTCGTTTATGTCATCGAACAATCCCCTGAAGGCATCTACATGTCTGAGATCGACACTGAAACCGCACTGGTGGTCGATGACAAACCCGGGCTGGAACTCAAAGTGGGTGACCACTTCCGTGCCGCGGTATTGCCCAGCCGCGAAGGCGGCAAGTTCGAACTCCGTTTCCGCGACATCAAGATGACCATCTATGGCTTGGGCGAATACGCGTTTGTCGAAGTGCCCGAAGGCCACGGCATCGTCTTCAAAGAATCCCACAGCATCTTCATGGTGTTTGCCGCCCACGAACAGATCCAGTCCGGCCTTAGCAAAGTCCTCAAAGCAGCGACCGCCAAAGCAGCCAAATGGCGCAAAGGCGAACTGACGTTCAAGGCCAGCGAATAAGAGCACCCCTTCAGCAAAACCTGCACACGGAACGCGCCCACATCCCCCATGTCCCAAGCGGCGGGTGACGGGGCCGCCTGCGCGCTGCAAATCCGCAGACCGGGCTCAATGCCCCTGCTGTCTGCCGTCGCTGACCTCGGGTGGCACGTCGTCACCGGCCATGCGCTTGCGGAACAGCCCGGTGCGCGCCAGCAGCAAAGTAGTCACGGGGACGGTGATTGCGAGCAGGATCGGGATCAGCCAGGCATGCAACACGGGCCCTTCCTTCAGTGCCGAAAAGTAGACGATCGACGCCAGCGCCACGCACCATGCGCCGAGGGTCGAGGCCAGCGCGGGCGGGTGCATGCGCTGGAAAAAGTCCTTCAGGCGCAACAGACCCAACGCGCCGATCAGGCCGAACAGGCTGCTGAGCACCAGCAGGGCGGCGGTCAGCACTTCGACCCAGAACGGCAGAACCTGCAACGAATTCATTCGATCACCTCGCCGCGCAACAGAAATTTGGCCAGCGCGAATGAGCCGACGAAGCCGAACAGCGCGATCAGCAGAGCGGCCTCGAAGTAGGTGTCACTGGCGTAACGAATGCCCAGCACCAGCATCATCAGCATTGCCAGGATGTACAGGTAGTCCAGCGCGAGTACCCGGTCCTGCGCCGACGGGCCTTTGAACAGCCGGATCAGGGTCATGACCATGGCGAGGGTGAACACCGACAGCGTAAACAGAATCGCGTTTGTGAGCAGAGCGCTCATTGGAAGATCTCCATCAGTGGCCGTTCGTACGTGCTTTTGAAATGCGCGATGAAGCGCGCTTCGTCGTCCAGGTCGAACACGTGCATCAGCAGCACGCTGCGATCCAGCGCCAGTTCGGACCAGACCGTGCCCGGCACCACCGTGCAGATCATCGCCAGCGCCGCCAGACCGTGGGCATCGTGCAGCGCCAGCGGGACCTTGACGAAGGCCGAGCGGGGCGGACGGCGACCTGCGCGCAGCACGCCCCAGGCGACGGCCAGATTGGACACCACCACATCGCGACCGACCAGCAGAAACAGGCGCAGGGCGACACCGGGTTTGCGAATTCGCGACGGCGACGGGCGCAACGGCGCGAAAATGCAGGGCGCGAAAAAGCCGAGCAGTGCGCCCAGCAGCAGATTGCCCGGGCTCAGGGACAGGTTGAGCAACAGCCACAAACCCCACAGGCACAGCGACAACAGCGGTGCGGGAAACAGGCGCTTCATGGCTGCACCTCCGCCGTTGACGACGCAGGCCCCGGTATCGGTCTGGCTGCCTTGACTGACAGCACGTATTGCTGCGGATCGTGCAGCGCCTGTGCGGTGTCCTGGGTGTAGTGCAACAGCGCCTGAGCCTTGAACGTCAGCACAATGGCGCAACCCACCAGCAAGGCAATCGGCAGGCATTCGTTGAGCCGCAGCAGCGGCGCCGCGTGTTCCTGAGGCGTCCAGAAACGTTTGATGCCGACACGCACAAACGCAAACAGTGACGTCAGTCCGGAAATAATCAGCAGGGCCACCAGCGTCCAGCTGTCGCCACGAATGGCTTCGTCCTTCGCCACATCAAGGCCCAGCGGATTGAGCAGGGCGCTTATCAGTGTCAGCTTGCCGAGGAAGCCTGACAGCGGCGGCATGCCGATGATCAACAGCGCGCAAGCGATGAAACTCAGGCCCAGGAACGCCATGGTCCAGGGGATGACATGGCCGACCACGGCTTTTTGTTCGTCATCCAGATTGGTGCCCGGCACCGGGTGCAACGACTCCAGCGCCTTGGGCAACTGGTCGGCGTCGTCGTCGAGGGCGATGTCATTGGCCGAGCGCGAACGTTCGATCAGCTCCGCCAGCAGGAACAGCGCGCTCAGCGCCAATGTCGAGCTGACCAGATAAAACAGAGCGCCAGCGGTCAGGCTCGGCTGCGCGAAACCGACCGCCGAGAGCAGAATCCCCGCCGACACCAGAATGCTCAGACTGGCCATGCGCTCCAGGCGCTGGGCCGCCACCACGGAAATCGCCGCCACAGCAACGGTCGCCATCCCGCCCCAGATCAGCCAGTCCCCGCCGAAGAACGCCGAGGCGCCGGCCTGACCGGAAAACAGCAGCGTCCACAACCGCAGCAGTGTGTAGAAGCCAACCTTGGTCATGATCGCGAACAGCGCCGCCACCGGTGCACTGGCAGCAGAATACGCCGGCACCAGCCAGAAATTCAGCGGCCACATGCCGGCCTTGGCCAGAAACGCGACCGCCAGAATGGCCGCGCCAGCGTGCAGCAAGCCCAGATCGCCGTCCGGCACTTGAGGAATTTTCACCGCCAGGTCGGCCAGGTTTAGCGTGCCGGTGACGCCGTAGATCAGCGCTGCGCCGATCAGGAACAGCGACGAGGCAAGCAGGTTGATGGTGATGTAATGCAGGCCCGCCGATACCCGCGCCCGTCCAGAACCGTGCAGCATCAGGCCGTAGGATGCGGCCAGCAGGACTTCGAAGAACACGAACAGGTTGAACAGGTCGGCGGTGAGAAACGCGCCATACAGCCCCATCAGCTGAATCTGAAACAGGGCGTGGAAACTGGCGCCGGCGCGATCCCAGCGGGCGAGGGCGAAGAGCAGCGCGCTGAAGGCGACGATGCCGGTCAGCACCAGCATCAATGCTGACAAGTGATCGACCACCAGCACGATGCCGAACGGCGCTTCCCAGTTGCCCGGCAGGTACACGCCGATGGAACCGGTGGTGCCGGTTTTCTGCACCCACACCATCAGCGTGATGGCGATCGCCAAGCCGAGGCCGGTGGAGAACAGGTTGATCCGCGCTTTCAGCGGGCGGTGTTTCTCGCCGAGCCACAGCACCAGCGCAGCGGTGAGCACCGGCAACAGGATCGGCGCGACGATCAGTTGATTCATCACACTCATTCACCCAGCTCCCGGCCGTCGACGTGGTCGTTGCCGGTCAGGCCGCGCGACGCCAGCAGCACCACCAGAAACAGCGCGGTCATGGCGAAGCTGATGACGATGGCCGTCAGCACCAGCGCCTGGGGCAGGGGATCGGTGTAGTTGAGCAGGTCCTGGGGCACGCCGTCCTTGATGATCGGCTCCTTGCCGATGAACAGGCTGCCCATGCTGAAGATGAACAGATTGACGCCGTAGGACAGCAGGCACAGGCCCATCACGACCTGAAAGGTCCGTGGACGCAGGATCAGCCACACGCCGGAAGCGGCGAGGACGCCGATGGCAATGGCGATGACTTCTTCCATCAGATGGCTCCTTGTGAAATCGGGCTGTCGGCCGGGACCGGCTCAATGGGCGGCGGCAGCGAGGTCGGGCGATGGCTGCGCACCGATTGGTGAGCCAGTGCCGTGAGGATCAACAGGGTCGATCCGACCACCACGGCGTACACGCCGATGTCGAAAAACAGGGCGCTGGCGATGTGCAGGTCACCCAGTATCGGGAGGACTACGTGCGCGGTGTGGGTGGTCATGAACGGATAACCCAGGGCCATCGAGCCCAGACCCGTGGCCAGCGCGAAGAACAGCCCGGTGCCCATCCAGCGCAACGGCCGCAGGCTCATGTTGGCCTCGACCCACTGAGTGCCGGCCACCATGTATTGCAGGATGAACGCCACCGACATCACCAGTCCTGCGACGAAACCGCCACCCGGCTGGTTATGCCCGCGCATGAACAGGTACATCGACACCACGAAGGCCACTGGCAGCAACAGGCGCACCAGCACCGCCGGCACCATCATGAAGCCCAGTGCCGTGTCGGCAGCGTGACGCGGGTTGACCAGATCGGTGACCACGTCGCGGGCCAGCAAGCGCTGTTGTGCTGGCAGGGCGATGCTTTCTTTTGGCGGACGGAAGCGGCGCAGCAGCGCGAAGACGGTCAACGCCACTACCGCCAGCACGGTAATCTCGCCGAAAGTATCGAAGCCACGGAAGTCCACCAGCATGACGTTGACGGCGTTGGTGCCGCCGCCCTGGGCCAGGGCGCGGCTCAGGTAAAACTCGGAAATGGCGTTCGGCGTCGGCCGCGTCAGCATCGCGTAGGACAACACCGCCATGCCGCCGCCCACCGCCACGGCCAGGACGAAATCGCGGATCCTGCGCACCTTGGCCCGGCGTCGCGCCTGGGACGGTGGCGGCACGTTTTCGTTGCGTCGCGGCAGCCAGCGCAGGCCCAGCAGGATCAACACCGTGGTGACGACTTCCACCGCCAGTTGGGTCAGTGCCAGGTCCGGCGCGGAGAACCAGACAAAGGTCACACAGGTCATCAGCCCACAGACGCTGACCATGGTCACGGCCGCCAGCCGGTGATATTTGGCCTGCCACGCAGCGCCAATGGCGCAGGCAATCGCGATCAGCCAGAGCATCACAAAGACGCCGGAACCGGGGATCTTCGGTCGATCACCCCAGCTCAGCCCGCTCTCGTACATTGGCACGAAACCGGCGACCAGCGCGGCCAGAACCATCAGGAACAACTGCGCCTGCAAACGACGTGTGGTCAGCAGCCTCATCAGTCGGCGGGCGCCGCGCATCTTCCACACCAGCACGCGCTCGAACATGCGCTTGCCGTTCAGACGCCACATCAGCGGCGGCCCATTGACTTGCTTGCGCTTGATTGGGCCACGGAGCAGCAGATATAGAACGATGCCAGCCGCCATGGCGATCAGGCTCATGATCATCGGCGCGTTCAACCCGTGCCAGATCGCCAGGCTGTATTCGGGGAGCTCACCGCCCACCACCGGCTGTGCCGCGGCGGCGAGCAATGGGCCGACGGAGTGCGTGGGAAAAATGCCGACGATCAGGCAGGCCAGCACCAGCAATTCCACCGGCAGGCGCATCCAGCGCGGCGGCTCGTGGGGCGTGTGCGGCAGGCGCATGGCTTTCGGGCCGAAGAACACATCGACGGTAAAGCGCAGGGAATACGCCACGCTGAAAATCCCGGCGATCGTGGCGATCACCGGCAGGGCGATTTCCACCCAGTCGGTGGAGGTGATGAACACCGTTTCCGCGAAGAACATTTCCTTGGACAGGAAGCCATTCAGCAGCGGCACCCCGGCCATTGACGCGCTGGCGACCATCGCCAGTGTCGCGGTGTAGGGCATCAGCTTGATCAGCCCACTGAGTTTGCGGATGTCGCGGGTGCCGCTTTCGTGGTCGATGATCCCCGCCGCCATGAACAGCGACGCCTTGAATGTGGCGTGATTGAGGATGTGAAATACCGCTGCAACGGTTGCCAATGGACTGTTCAGGCCAAGCAGCAGGGTGATCAGCCCCAGGTGACTGATGGTGGAGTAGGCCAGCAGGCCCTTGAGGTCGTTCTGAAAGATGGCCGAGTAAGCGCCGATCACCAGCGTGCAGGCACCGGCGCCGCTGACCATCCAGAACCACTGTTCGCTTCCGGACAGCGACGGCCACAGGCGCGCCAGCAGGAATACCCCGGCCTTGACCATGGTCGCCGAGTGCAGATAGGCCGATACCGGTGTGGGCGCTGCCATGGCGTGGGGCAGCCAGAAATGGAAGGGGAATTGCGCGCTCTTGCTCAGCGCGCCGATCAGAATCAGCGTCAGCAGCACGGGGTACAGCGCGTGGGCGCGGATGGCGTCGCCCGAAGCCAGGACGCGATCCAGGTCATAGCTGCCGACGACGTGCCCGAGCAGCATCATCCCGACCAGCAGCGCCAGGCCGCCGGCACCGGTGACCATCAGCGCCATGTAAGCGCCGCGTCGAGCGTCGGCGCGGTGGTGCCAGTAGCCGATCAGCAGGAACGAGAAGACGCTGGTCAGCTCCCAGAAAAACACGATCTGAATGAGGTTGCCGGACATGACCAGCCCGAGCATGGCGCCCATGAACGCCAAAAAGAATGAGAAGAAGCGCGGCACCGGGTCGTCCGGCGACATGTAATAACGCGCGTACAGCGACACCAGCGCGCCGATCCCCAGCACCAGCATCGAGAACAGCCAGGCAAAGCCGTCCAGGCGCAGGACGAAGTTCAGGCCCAGGCTCGGCAGCCAGAAAAACTCTTCTCTGATGACCCCGCCATGGGCGATCTGTGGATACCACAGTGCGACCTGCACCGCGCCGATCAAGGCGATCAGGCCGGCGAGAATGGATTCACTGTTGCGTGCGTTGTGCGGCAAGAGCGCCGCCAGACAGCTGCCGATGAAAGGCAGAAGCAGTAGAACTATCAGGGACATAGGCTTCTAATCTGCGGAGAAATGTCAAGGATCATACGTGCCGGGTCCGGGATGACCAAACGCCAAGATGTCGCAGAATCCTACAAAGTTTGTAGGCAGCAGCGTAGTTGACAGTCTGTGTCGCGTAAGGTTGGCGGCTATCTGCCCCATTGTAAGAGCGCGCTTGCTCGCGAAGGGGCCGGGGCAAAGTGCCGATTGGCGACCTGTACCGATTAGGCGACAATGCCGGCCTGTTTTCGGAGCCCCCCTCATGTCTGATTCGATCACCCCCATGTCTGATCCCATTGAAAGCCCCGCCGTCGATGCCGTGCTCGACGCCACCGGCCTCAACTGCCCCGAGCCGGTCATGATGCTGCACCAGAAGGTGCGTGACCTGCCGCCCGGCGGCTTGCTGAAAGTGATCGCCACCGATCCGTCCACCCAGCGTGATATCCCCAAATTCTGTGTGTTCCTCGGCCATGAGCTGGTGGACAAACAGGCCGGCGACGGTGAGTTCCTGTACTGGATTCGCAAGAAGCTCGACTGATTTGTCCCATGCTTGGCTCCGCGCTGGCCCGTGAGCGCTCTGGCGCCTACACTGCGGCCACTCCAGGAGCCCTGACATGCGCATAGTTGCCGACGAAAACATTCCCTTGCTCGACGCTTTTTTCGCAGGCATCGGCGACATCCATCGCTATCCGGGCCGTACGCTCGACCGCGCCGCCGTCGCCGAGGCCGATATTCTGCTGGTGCGCTCGGTGACCTGGGTCGACCGGGCATTGCTCGAAGGGACGCCGGTGCGCTTTGTCGGCACCTGCACCATCGGCACCGATCACCTCGACCTCGATTACTTCAAGGAAGCCGGCATTCGATGGTCCAGCGCCCCGGGCTGCAACGCCCGTGGCGTGGTGGACTACGTGCTGGGCAGCTTGCTGACCCTGGCGGAAATCGAAGGCGTCGAGCTTGCCAGCCGCACGTATGGCGTCGTGGGTGCGGGGCAGGTCGGCGGTCGCTTGATCAAGGTTTTGCGAGGCCTGGGCTGGAACGTTCTGGTCTGCGACCCGCCCCGACAGGCCAGCGAAGGCGGCGATTACGTCAGCCTCGACGAGATCATCGCCCGTTGCGATGTGATCAGCCTGCACACACCGCTGGATAAAGCCGGAGACACGCCCACCTGGCACCTGTTCGACCGCGCCCGCTTGCAGCAGCTCAAGCAGGGCGCCTGGCTGATCAACGCCGCGCGCGGCCCGGTGGTCGACAACAGCGCCCTGCGCGAAGTGCTGCTGGAACGTGAAGACCTGCAAGCGGTGCTGGACGTCTGGGAGAAAGAACCGGCGGTCGACGTCGAACTGGCCGATCTGTGCGTCATCGGCACCCCACACATCGCCGGCTACAGCCTCGACGGGCGACAGCGCGGCACGGCGCAGATCTATCAGGCCCTGTGCGCGCACCTCGGCCAACCGGCGAGCATCAGGCTTGAAGATCTGCTGCCCAAGCCCTGGCTGGCGCAGGTCACTCTGGATGCCGCCACCGACCCGGTGTGGGCGCTGAATGCGCTGTGTCGCGGCGTGTACGATCCTCGTCGCGACGACGCCGATTTCCGCCGCAGTCTGGTGGGCGACGCCGAGAGCCAGCGGCTGGCTTTCGATGCGTTGCGCAAGCATTACCCGCCGCGCCGGGAAATCGACGGCCTGCAGGTTCGGATCAACGGCAAGTCGGCGGCCCTGCGTCAGATCGTCGAGGCCCTCGGCGCAACGGTTGTGGGTGACTGATCGGCGCCCATAAAAAACCCGGCGCCATGGCCGGGTCTCAAGCAAATCTGCACATCAACTTTGTTTTTCGGGCTGCACCCAGTACTTCTCGCATTCCTGGCAGGCTGCCTGAACCATTTCTTCAGTGATCAGGATTTCCTGCCCGTTTCTATCGAGAATCGCGCCGCCCAGTTGCAGCTCGGGCTGAGGGCGGAACACGGGTTCTTGATTGCTGCCGCTGTGCAAGGTCATGGCCTGTCTCCTCATCAAATACGTGCGCGTCAATAGTAATCACGGCTGCATGTCCAGGCCGTGACAGCATTCCTTGACTGAAACCCGCCTGCAGAGTTCAGCGAAAGCTGACGAGCGTACACGGGGAGGGAGGTGTAGGCTCTGCGGCTGATTCGTCTACCGGGTGTCTTCCATGGCTTCAGTCTTTTCCGGCCGTCAGCGGCATGCCATTCGTCTTGCTCTGCGCATGATCGCGCCGTATCGCAAGCAAGCCGTCGGTGCGTTGGTGGCGTTGGTGGTCACCGCAGGCATCACCCTGTCTATGGGGCAAGGCATACGGCTGATGGTCGATCAGGGCTTCATGACCCGTTCACCAACCCTGCTCAATGAAACCATCGGCCTGTTCATGGTGCTGGTGGTCGCCCTCGCGGTCGGCACCTTCGCGCGCTTTTATCTGGTGTCGTGGATCGGCGAGCGGGTGGTCGCCGATTTGCGCAAGCAGGTGTTCGACCACCTCGTCAGCCTGCATCCCGGTTTCTACGAGAACAATCGCAGCTCGGAAATCCAGTCGCGCCTGACGGCCGACACCACGCTGCTGCAATCGGTGATCGGCTCGTCGCTGTCGATGTTCCTGCGCAACGCGCTGATGGTTATCGGCGGCATCATCCTGCTGTTCTTCACCAACCCCAAGCTCACCAGCATCGTGGTCGTCGCACTGCCTCTGGTGATCGCGCCGATTCTGGTTTTCGGGCGCCGTGTGCGCAGTCTGTCGCGGGAGAGCCAGGACCGCGTGGCGGATGTCGGCAGCTACGTGTCCGAGGCCCTGGGGCAAATCAAGACCGTTCAGGCCTACAACCATCAGGAGCAGGATCGTCAGCGTTTCGCGCAGACCGCCGAAGACGCGTTCGAGACGGCGCGCAAACGAATTCTGCAGCGCTCGTGGCTGATTACCCTGGTGATCGTACTGGTGCTGGGCGCGGTCGGCGTGATGCTCTGGGTCGGCGGCATGGATGTGATTGCCGGCCGCATCTCCGGCGGCGAGCTGGCGGCGTTCGTGTTCTACAGCTTGATCGTCGGCAGCGCGTTCGGCACCCTCAGCGAGGTCATCGGTGAGATGCAACGGGCGGCGGGCGCGGCAGAGCGCATCACCGAATTGCTGCAGGCGCGCAGCGAAATCACGGCGCCCACCAGCGATCTGCTCACGCTTCCCGAACGCATCAGTGGTCGCCTGGCGCTGGAAAACCTCAGTTTCGCCTACCCCTCACGGCCGGAGCGCAATGCCGTGGACGGCTTGAGCCTGACCGTCGACGCGGGGGAAACCCTGGCGCTGGTCGGGCCTTCCGGTGCGGGCAAGTCGACGCTGTTCGACCTGCTGCTGCGCTTCTATGACCCGCAACAGGGGCGCGTGCTGATTGAAGGCATGCCTGCCGAACGCCTCGATCCGCTGGATCTGCGCCGCTGCTTCGCCTGGGTGTCGCAAACCCCTGCGCTGTTTTTCGGCTCGGTGGAGGACAACATTCGCTACGGCAACCCGGCGGCCAGCGTCGAGCAAGTGGAAGCGGCAGCGCGGATTGCCCATGCCCATGAATTCATTCAACTGCTGCCACAGGGTTATCAGACCCATCTGGGGGACGGCGGCATGGGCTTGTCGGGCGGGCAGCGTCAACGTCTGGCGATTGCTCGGGCCTTGCTGGCCGATGCGCCGATTCTGCTGCTCGACGAAGCCACCAGCGCACTGGATGCCCAGAGCGAGTACCTGATTCAGCAGGCACTGCCGACGTTGATGAAGGGCCGCACGACCCTGGTGATCGCCCATCGGCTGGCGACGGTGCAGAACGCAGACCGCATTGCGGTGATGGATCAGGGGAAATTGGTCGCGGTGGGAACCCATCGCGAGCTGATCGCCAGCAACCCACTGTACGCGCGGCTGGCCGCCTTGCAGTTCAATTCCGGGGTGGAGCAGGTCGACTGAGTGCCGACCTGAATCTGCGTGTCAGTCTTTGCGGTATTCACAGAGGTAGGCGGTTTCTTCGGTCGCCTCGACATCGAATTTGACGTTCGCCGGGATCTTGAAATCTGTGCCGGCCTTGAAGGTCTCCCAATCATTGGCGCCAGGCAGCAGGACTTTCAACTCGCCTGAGATCACGTGCATGATTTCGCGGTCGCCGGTGCCGAAGTTGTATTTTCCGGGAGCCATGACGCCGATGGTCGCGTCGCCTGCTGCTTGCTTGAAGGCGATTGATTTGACGGTACCGTCGAAATACTCGTTGACCTTGAACATGGCTGATCTCCTTGGAAAGGGCTGGAAAAGGCCGGACAGTATGCCGAACGTATAAAAGGCCGTCATCCGCTTTGATAAATGCGTCACGCCCTAGCCTGGCATCACCAGCGGTAACAACCGTGCGGTATTGCGCGCGTCCGATAACGCCCGGTGCTGCTGGCCGTTGAAATGCATTCCCGCCAGTTGCAGCGCGGTGTTCAGACCACAGGGTTTTTGCAGGTGACGGGCTTTGGCGAAGCGTTGTTTCAGGTTGATGTGGGGGAGGGTGGCGAGTTCGCTGGCGAGCTGGTGCTGACGCCAGTCCTGTTGCAATTGCTGACGGTCGTAATCGCCCCAACTGGTCCAAGCCACCAGTCGCTCCCGGTGTTGAGCAATCCAGCGTTCGAACTGCGGCCATACGGCGGGCAGTGTCAGCGCACTGTCGATGAAGCGCTGCTGAATGTGCGTCAGCTCGCGGCAGAAGGGCGTCAGCAAGGGCCGGCGCAGGGGCCGAACGAAACGCTCGAAATGATCGATTTCACGTCCGTCCTGATTGACCAGTGACGCACCGATTTCGATGATTTCCATCTCCGCCACCGGCCATCCGCCCTCTTCGGTGGTGGCCTCCAGGTCTATCACCAGCCAGTAGGACATCTTCAACTCCTGTTTCGTAACCTGCGGCAGCGCCCTGGAGCGTAGCCAGATGACGGCCGTCCCGTCCAACTGCCCGGCGCAGATGATCCATGATTGGGACTCGTGACATGCCGGAAGGTTTGCAGGCGCAGCGTCTTTTGTAGCCCCTGACCCGCATATGGCCGGGACAGCGCTTGCCTGGCCAACGCGGCTCGGCATAAATTGCATGTGCGTCCGGTCCTCATATAAAGCGCGGCGCGGTCGATAACGCAAAGGACACGGACAGCTTCAGCGCTTTTGGCAGGACCGGCTTCAGCCGGGAAAGGGCCGGAAAAGGCCGCAAGGGAAAGGGGGCAGCAAGGCGCAAGGAGGGCGAGAATTGGAACGACAGAGGTGATTTAGCCTCCGTTTGACCGTTGTCTAAATGATCGCGAACGCATAGCTTACGCACTCCGTTTCGCCTGAGGTGCCTTGTCTTGATGTCCACGCCGATGCGGATGGCTTTTAAAACCCTGCTGTTCACGACCACAACACTGTGGGCCTGGCAGGCGGATGCGACGCAGATCGTGCGCATTGGTGCGGCGCATTTTCCGCCGTATACGATTCGTCCCGAGCGCGGCGAAGACACCGGATTATTGCCGCAGATGATCAGCGCACTGAACGCGATGCAGAACGACTACCGCTTCGAGGCAGTGCCTACGTCGATCCCGCGCCGGTTTCGCGATTTCCAGCAGGCGCGCTTCGACATGGCCATTTTCGAAAACCCTGCCTGGGGCTGGAAAGGCATTCCCCATCAAGATGTCGACATGGGGCTCGAAGACGCCGAAGTGTTTGTCGCCCACCGGTTGCAGGGCAGGACCCAGACGTATTTCGATGAGCTGCACGGCAAGCGCCTCGCACTGTTCAGCGGCTATCACTACGCGTTCGCGCGATTCGACGCCGACCCTAAATTTCTGGCCGATAACTACAACGCCACGCTGACCTATTCCCACGACAGCAACCTGCTGATGGTGCTGCGTGACCGCGCGGACATCGCGCTGGTGACGCGCTCCTATCTGAGCACGTTCATGTCGAACAACCCGCAGGACGCCGAACAATTCCTGGTCTCGGACCGCGTGGACCAGGTGTATCGGCACTATGCGCTGCTGCGCCCGGATGCACCCATCAGCGGCGAGCGCTTCAGCGAATTGCTCCGGCAGCTTCGGGAGAACGGGGAAATGTTCAAGATCTTCCAGCCGTTTCGGATCGCTGTGACACCCCAGGCAACTCACCACGCGGTGGCTCAGGGCGAAGATCGGAACAGGGACTGACGAAGGCACGTATTACCGGCTGGGGACGCGCGGCGGGTGATTGGCGGATGATTGGCGAGCACTTGGTGGGAGGGCGCTGAGTGCGCGCTCCCACGATGCGCTTGAACGATGTCGGTCAGCGTCGACAAACTGACTCAGCGATCTCGGGCTTCTTTTGCGTCCATCTCGGCATTGCGCTCGTGGACGCGTTTGAGTTGTTCATCGGTGAGGGGCAGTTTCTTCGCTGAATCCTTGAGCATCAGCAGACCGCCGACGATCGAGCCGATTGCAACGAGCAGAATTAACCAGGCATACCAGGGCATAACGCTCTCCTTCTTGTGATAAGGGTTGGAGCAGCGACGCTGTCCAGTGGTTCAATTGTAGGAGATGTCCAACGCCTGGCGCGCGTGGGGCAGGCATTTACCGATTGCCGGGTCCCGCCCTGCGGGATGTTCGGCTACAATGCGCGCCGATTTCGACTTGCCAGAGAACCCGCTCATGTCCGCCTGCCAGACCCCCATCATCGTCGCCCTGGATTTTCCGACCCGCGAAGCCGCGTTGAATCTGGCTGATCAACTGGACCCCAAACTGTGCCGGGTCAAAGTAGGCAAAGAGCTGTTCACCAGCTGCGCATCGGACATCGTTGAAACCCTCAACGCCAAAGGCTTCGAGGTGTTCCTGGACCTCAAATTCCACGACATTCCCAACACCACGGCGATGGCGGTCAAGGCTGCCGCTGAAATGGGCGTCTGGATGGTCAATGTGCATTGCTCGGGCGGCCTGCGCATGATGGCGGCCTGCCGTGACGTGCTGGATCAGCGTACCGGCCCCAAGCCGCTGTTGATCGGGGTCACCGTGCTGACCAGCATGGAGCGCGAAGACTTGGCCGGGATCGGTCTGGACATCGAACCCCAGGAGCAGGTGCTTCGGTTGGCGGCGCTGGCGGAAAAAGCCGGGATGGACGGTCTGGTGTGTTCCGCGCTGGAAGCGCAGGCGCTGAAAGCCGCGCATCCATCGCTGCAACTGGTCACCCCGGGCATTCGCCCCGCCGGCAGCGCGCTGGACGATCAGCGCCGCATTCTGACGCCGCGCCAGGCGCTGGATGCAGGCTCCGACTATCTGGTCATCGGCCGCCCGATCAGCCAGGCGGCCGATCCGGCGAAAGCGTTGGCAGCGGTGGTGGCAGAGCTGGCTTGATCCGCTCTTGCAGTTGAATCGCCGGCAAATGCCGGCGGTTCCTGGCTCAAAAGCTGCTGCGTTTCAGGATCGAGTCCATGCTTTCCTTCGACGGTCGACCGTAGAATTTCAGCAGTTCCGAAGCACGGTTGGTAAAGAACCCGTCCACGCCCTGTTCGCTGATCGTTTTGAAATCCACCGCGTCATCGACGGTGTACGGGTGGACGATCATCCCGCGATCATGGGCCATCTTGTTCATCCACGGCTGCACCAGGTCACTGTAGCTCTGGTCACCGCCGTTCTTCAGCGCCGCCGATGGCCCAGTCCCTACGGCGCCGTGGGCCTTGGCCCAATCCATCCAGGCGGCGAACTCTTCTTTGGATTTCACCTGCTGACTGGCATAGAAGCTGGCTTTGTCCTTGGCCCCCGAATCCTTGAACGTCTTGCCCGAAGCCGTTTCGATAGAGCCGTCACCCAGCCACAGCAGCAGGACTTTCGGCGTGTCGGGCATGGCCTTCTGCAACAACTCCATGCTTGGCTTTTCAAACGTCTGCAGCACCACGCGGCCGGGCATGTGGGCGACGTTGACATAGCCTTTCTCGGCGGCAGGACGCTGGCTCAGCCAACCGCGCTGATCGAGCTTCTTCTTTAAATCTTCTTCAATGCCCGGAAACTGCGCCGGCACCTTGGTTTCGATGTACAGACCGGGCTTGTTCTTGCCGCCTTCGGCGATGTCGATGACCTCATCCAGCGTCAGAATCTTCAGCCCGACGTAGGCGGCGCGGGCGCGATCCGGGTAGGCCTTGTTGAACCACGAGCCGGCGTCCAGGCGTTTGATTTCTTCCAGCGTAAAAGTATTCAGCGGGTCTTTGGCCCGTTGCGGGTAGACCTCCGCGATATTCGTCGTGCGCTCCAGCGTGTTGTCGTGCAGCGCGATGAGCACGCCATCCTTGGTGCGCTGGATGTCCATCTCCAGGTAATCCGCGCCCAGCTCGCGAGCCAGGGTGTAGGAAGCAACCGTTTCTTCGGGTGCATTGAACGATGCGCCACGATGGGCGATCACTGCCGGCCATGGCACGCCGATCTTCGCCGCCAGCGCCCGACCCGGTTCCTTGCCAGTATCAGCGGCGGCCATGGCCACGGCGGATGACAACAACACACCGGCAATCGCGGCGCCGCTAATCGTTCTGGATAATCCTTTCAACATGGTTCTGACGTTCCTTTTAGGCGTGACCGTAAGGGGCGCGGCCATTGCCGAGCCGCGTGGCACATCGTTTTGTCGTGAAAAATCAGGTGTCGCAGGGCTTAGACCTTAAACAGCAAAGCGCGTCTCGGGCAACGGGGATTGTCGTTTCGAGGGGGATTGCTGTCGTTTTGAAGGAGATCGTAAAGACCTCGGCTGCTCCGTTCACTCGGTATCGGGTGCGTGAAAGTGTCCGCGTTGCTTGTGACGTTAATGGGTCTGCCGGGCTAACGCGTTTTGTCAGGACCCTGGATTTTCATGTCCGCCTCTGCCCAACCGCTCTCACTCGCGCTACTGTCAGCACCACGAATTTTGCCTGGCGGAGGGATGATGAAAACGGTGTTGGTGCTGGTGGAAAGCGTGAACATGTATTTGCCGATTCTGGAAAGCAGCGGCTTTCGCCTGATTCTGGCGCCGACGCCGGCAATGCGTGCCGAGGCGGTGGCGAACGGGGGCGAGGAGATTGACGCCGTGCTGACCCGCGGGCCGCTGGGGTTCACTGCCGAGGAAATGGCCGCGCTGCCGAAGCTCGGCATCATCTGTGTGATTGGCGCGGGCTACGAACGTGTCGACCTCGAAGCCGCCGAGGCGCGGGGGATTGTGGTGACTAACGGGGCAGGGGTGAATGCCCCGACGGTGGCAGACCACGCGATGGCCTTGCTGCTGGCGGCGGTTCGCGACATTCCTCAGGCCGACGTGTCGGTGCGCCGCAACGAATGGCGCAAGGTCACACGGCCCTCGTTCGCCGGCAAACGCTTGGGCATTCTCGGCCTTGGTTCGGTCGGGATGGCCATCGCCAAACGCGCGCAGGGGTTTGATATGGTCATCCACTATCACAGCCGCTCGCCGCGCGCGGGCGTGGATTTCAACTATTGCGCGACCCCGCTGGCGCTGGCCGAAGCGTCGGACTTTCTGGTGGTGGCGACGCCGGGTGGCGGGTCGACGCGGCACCTGATCGACAAGGCGGCCATCGCAGCGTTAGGCGCTGACGGCTTTCTCGTCAACATCGCGCGTGCCAGCGTCGTCGACACCGATGCGGTGATCGACGCGCTTCAGCACGGCCGTCTTGCCGGTGCGGCGCTAGACGTATTCGACGACGAGCCCCACGTCCCCGATGCCTTGAAAGCCTTGAACAACGTGGTTCTCACGCCGCACTTGGCGGGGTTGTCGCCGGAAGCGTCGCGCGACACCGTGAAAATGGTCGCCGAAAACCTGCTGGCGTTTTACGCCGGGCAGCCGGTGTTGACGCCTGTTCACAGCTGACGATCAGTTGCCTGGTCTTCTCTAACAAAAAAGGAATCGTGCATGTCTTCATCTCCTGTATTGAAAGTTGCTTTGGTGACGGGCGCCGGGAGCGGCATTGGCCGTGCCGTTGCCCTGCAGCTGCTGGCTGACGGCTTTGCCGTGGTGCTGGCCGGGCGTCGGCCCGAGCCGTTGCAGGCGCTGGTCGAACAGGCCGAGTCTGCTGGACAGCGGGCGCTGGCGGTGCCGACGGATGTGCGTGATCCTGCCAGCGTCGAAGCGCTGTTCGCGACCATTGAAAGCACGTTCGGTCGACTGGACGTGTCGTTCAATAATGCGGGCATTGGCGCACCGGCCGTGCCGATGGACGAGTTGTCGGTCGAGCAGTGGAAGAACGTCATCGACACCAACGTCACCGGGATGTTTTTGTGCGTGCGCGCCGCGTTCGGCCTGATGCGGCGTCAGGTGCCTCAGGGTGGACGAATCATCAACAACGGCTCGATTTCGGCGCACACGCCCCGGTTGTTCAGCTCGCCTTATACGTCCAGCAAACACGCCGTGCTGGGCCTGACCAAAAGCACCGCGCTTGACGGTCGGCAGTTCAACATCGCCTGTGGCCAGATCGACATCGGCAACGCCCTCACCGAAATGACCGATCGCATGACCAAAGGCGTGTTGCAGCCCAACGGTGATCTGCAGGTCGAGCCGACCATGAACGTGCAGCATGTGGCTGAAGCGGTGAGTTACATGGCCGGACTGCCAATGTCGGCCAACGTGCTGAACATGACCGTCATGGCCAGTGGCATGCCGTTTGTGGGCCGTGGCTGATCATCGGTGCTAGTGGTTGCGTTGTTTTGTCCAAAACCTGGTGGGATCCGTCCAACCTGGCTAAGCGATCAATCGCCACACTCAACCCATGCCGAGCCACCTTAAATCGAGGACACCGCCATGACCGAGTTCGTTATCGCCCCCGTTGCCACACCGTCCCTGGCCGTTGCCGGGACTGCCAGCCGTTTTCCGATTCGTCGGGTTTTCTGCGTCGGCCGTAATTACTCCGATCACGCCCGGGAAATGGGCCACGACCCTGACCGCGAGCCGCCGTTCTTTTTCATGAAGCCGGCCGACGCCGTGGTGCCCGCTGAAGGCCAGATTGCCTACCCGCCGCTCACCGAGGACTTGCACCACGAAATCGAGCTGGTGGTGGCGATCGGCAAGGATGGCGTGAACATCGACCCGCAGGACGCCCTGACCCACGTCTGGGGCTACGGCGTCGGTCTGGACCTGACCCGCCGCGATTTACAGGCCCAGGCCAAGAAGATGGGCCGGCCGTGGGAGTGGGCCAAAGCGTTCGACGCCTCCGCGCCCGCCACACCGTTGCGTCCGGTCAGCGAGATCGGCCACCCGGAAGCTGGTGCGATTTGGCTCGACGTCAATGGCGAGCGCCGCCAGCGTGGCGATCTGTCTGACCAGATCTGGGCGGTCAGGGACGTGATCGCGTACCTGTCGCAGTCGGTCGGGGTCAAGGCGGGCGACCTGATCTATACCGGAACGCCAGCCGGGGTGGGCGCGTTGCAGCGCGGCGATGTGGTCAGCGCCGGGATCGAAGGCCTTGCCGAACTGAGTGTGACGATTGGCTGATCCCAGGTTCAAGCCCGCCTGAGAATCCTTTGGTTCGGCTGCCGCCGTTGCCCTACCATGGGGCAGTCCGAACCGGCGATTTCAGGTGTTTCAGCGATGGCCCATCCCTCCCGCATCCAGACCTATGGCATGCAGCAGCGCAGCGACCGCATGGATTTCTACATCCGTGACAAGTCCGTCCGGCCCGCGCTGACCGCGCCCCATCGTCACGACTATTTTCAGATCCAGATCAACCTCGGCGGCGACACCGTGCAGCACATCGGTGGCGCGGTCAGGCCGTTTCCGCGCAACACCCTGGCGTTCATCCTGCCCCATCGCCTGCACGTGATTCCGCACCCGGAAGAAAGCAATTTTGTCGTCATCAACTTCTCTCAGGAATTTCTCCTGCAACACCTGCAGTGCGACCCGATGGACCTTGAAGACGTGCCCGTCGCCGAGGCGCCTGAACTGGCGCCGTTCCGCTTTCAGGAGCATCTGGATTTCACCCTCGATGACACCGATTTCGCCGAAGTGACCGCGCTGCTGGCGCAGATGCGCGTCATGGATCGCGCCAGGCAGTTGGGCTCAGGCGCCATCCTGCGGGGATGCCTGCTGCAATTGATCGGCGCGGTGTGCAATCGCTACGAAGCGCAGTTGCTGGCGCTGTCGGCGAACAAGGCCGAGCGGCGTGGACGGCGCGACGCGATGAGCCGGGTGATCGACTACATTCGCGAACACATCGCCGATCCGGCCATGACCCTTACCGATGCGGCGGCGGCGGCCTTTCTGTCGCCCAATTACCTGACCCACCTGTTGCGCAAGGAAACCGGCAACAGCTTTTCCGAACTGGTCCTGGAGCGGCGCATGCGGCTGGCGCGGACGCATTTGATGAACAGCAGCAAACCCTTGAGCCACATCGCCGAAATCTGCGGGTTTACCGACGAAGCGTATTTCTCGCGGCGCTTCCGCAAAGCCCACGGCATGCCGCCGGGCCAGTTTCGCCGGGAGCGGCGGGGTGGTTGAACGGCTTTTAAAGGGGACTGATTTATTTACAGCGCTTCACCGTAAATTAATCTGTCCCCGTTCGAGCGAGAAAGTGATAGCGACTGAACCGGCCTCTTCCCGGCTGAAGCCGGTCCCACTGAAAGCATCGTGCCCGATCAATCTCAATGTGCTGGCTTCTTTCCTGGCTGAACGCAGGCCTCCCGAACACCGCGTACTTAGTGGGACCGGCTTCAGCCGGGAAGGCGTCGGCACAGCTGGCATCAATCTGGCGCTGTCTGCCTACAACTTAATCGCCCTGGTCAGCTCGCTGAACAACGCCGACACCGAGCGTAGCGCCCGGCAATCTGGCCGGGTCAGCAGCCACAGTCCGGTGTCATGGCCTGCGAGCGGCTCGCTCAAAGGCTGAACCTCGCTGTCCCGAACCATGAAATCCGGCAGGGCTGCTACGCCCATGCCTGCGCGCACCAGTTGGGCCACGGCCAGCATGGAGCTGCAGCGGTAGGCGAGGTTCACGCCGGGTAGCTGCTGCCGCCGCCACACGACGGTCGGGTGATCAGGGAGGAAATCGTCGGGGGCGACCCAGGCCATGTCGTCGAGGGCCAGATCACCGATGCGTCCCGCGTAGGCGGCGCTCGAACAGATCCGATACGCAACCGTGCCCAGACGAGTGCCCACCAGATGCTCAGGCGGTGTGTTGGTCAGCCGTAGCGCAATGTCGGCGTCGCGGCGGCTCAGGTTGGCGAAGGTGCTGGAGGTGTTCAGCTCCAGACGCAGGCCCGGGTAGTCCGGCATGAAACGGCTCAAGGCGGGGAGCAGCAGGCTTTGCAATACGGCTTCCGTGCAGGTCAGGCGCACGGTGCCACTGACAACCTGTCGGCCCTGCTCAAGGCTCAATTGCGCCAGCGCCAGGGCGTTCTCGGCGCTTTCGGCCTGCTGGGCGAGCGCGAGGGCTGCGCTGGTCGGCACATACCCCGCACGGCTCTTGTCGAAGAGCGCCGTGCCCACCGCTTTCTCCATCCGACGCACTGCGCGGAATACCGTCGAGACATCGACCTTCAGCAGCTCAGCGGCCTTGCCCAGCGTCCGCCCACGCACCAGCGCTAGGATGAGGGTGAGGTCGGCATGATTGATTCGATAGTGCGCGGCTGCATTGATCACTTGCCTGGACGCCAATTCTGATTGCAGAGCGACAAGCTTATAGTCGCCTCCGGACCTCATGCAAAGCGTTTTGATATCAGGGAGCACACATGACTCAAGGGCAAAAAATCCAGATCGCGTTGGTAGGTGACTACGACGTGAGCGTGCCGGCACATCAGGCCATACCGGTGGCGCTGGACAGGGTGGTGAGCGAAACCGGGCTCGACGTTCAGGCAACGTGGGTGCCGACGACGGAGATCGGGGATGGCGTGGGCTTGCAGGCGTTCGATGGCATCTGGTGTGTGCCGGCCAGCCCCTACCGCAACATGGACGGCGCGCTGACGGCAATTCGTTTCGCCCGCGAGCGGCAGATTCCCTTCCTCGGCACGTGCGGCGGCTTTCAGCATGCGCTGCTGGAGTACGCGCGCAATTATCTAGGTTGGGCCGATGCCGAGCACGCCGAGACCGCGCCGGAATCGGAGAACGCCATCATCACGCCCTTGAGTTGCTCGCTGGTCGAAGCCTTCGCGCCGATCCGTCTGCGGCCGGGTTCGCGGATTGCCGCCGCCTACGACGCGCTGGAAACGCAGGAGCGCTACCGCTGCCGCTATGGTTTGCGCAAGGAACTGGAGGCCGACGTGTTTAGCGGCCCGCTAAAAGTGTCGGGCTATGACGAAGATGACGAGGTCCGCGCGATGGAGCTCGAAGGTCATCCGTTTTTCATCGCTACGTTGTTTCAACCGGAACGCGCTGCGCTGGAGGGCAGCACGCCGCCACTGGTGAAGGCGTTTGTCCTGGCCTGCGCGGCAATCTAACGCCATAAACGCCGTTCCTGTGGGAACGAGCTTGCTCGCGAAGGCCCTGTGAGTAGGACCCGCTTCAGCCGGGAAGGGGCCTTCACATGCACCCTCGATTTTCCGGTGTGACCATTAACGTCTTCCCGGCTAAAGCCGGTCCTACTTATCCAATCAAGGCATGACCGGCGGGATGTACGCCAACGTCGTGCCCAGCACCCACAACAGGAACAGCACCAGCGGCGTATGCACCAACAGCTGCACGAACGAGAAGCCGATCAAATCCCGCGCCTTCAAACCAAGCACGCCCAGCAGCGGCAGCATATAGAAGGGGTTGATCAGGTTCGGCAGCGCTTCGGCGGCGTTGTAGATCTGCACCGCCCAGCCGAGGTGGTATTTGAGGTCGTTGGCGACCTGCATCACGTACGGCGCTTCGATGATCCACTTGCCGCCACCCGACGGAATGAAGAACCCGAGAATCGCCGAGTACACACCCATCAGCAGCGCATAGGTGTCGTGGGAGGCGATGCTGGTGAAGAAGGTCGAGATGTGGTGCGCGACGGTTTGCGCATCACCGCCCTTGACCGTGGTCAGCAGCGCGGCGATCGATCCGTACAACGGAAACTGGATCAGCACGCCGGTGGTGGTCGGCACCGCGCGAGCTACGGCGTCGAGGAAACTCCGCGGACGCCAGTGCAACAGCGCGCCGACCATGATGAACAGGAAGTTATAGGTGTTCAGGCCGGAAATCGCGGTGATTGCCGGCTTGGTGCTGAACTCGTTGTACAACCAGCCGGACGCCAGCGCGACCATCAGAATGATCAGCAGCGGGCTGTATTCCAGCCATTCCCCCGGGCGGGTGCGCGGCGGCAACGGTGGCAGGCTGAAGCTCGGGTCGATGCCGCACTCTTTAGCGTCACGGGCGTTGGCCGGACCGGGCGCGGTGGCGTAGGCGACGATGATCGAGACCACCACCAAGGCCAGCAGCATCACGCCGGACTGCCAGAGGAAGATGGTCTGGGTGAACGGGATCACCCCGGTGATCGCCAGGATCGACGGCGGCAGGCTGGCAGGGTTGGCTTGCAACTGCGCGGCGGACGAGGACAGGCCCAGTGCCCACACTGCGCCCAGACCCAGATAAGCCGCGGCACCGGCGGCGCGGTAATCCATTTTCAGATCGGTACGCCGGGCGAGGGCACGCACCAGCAAGCCGCCGAAGACCAGTGACAAACCCCAGTTGAGCAGCGACGCCACCATGCTGATCAGCGCGACCCAGGCCACGGCCGAACGACCGTTTTTCGGGAGGCGGGCCAGGCGGTCGATCAGCTTGACCGCCGGCGGCGAACTGGCGACGACATAGCCGCCGATGACCACGAAGGCCATTTGCATGGTGAACGGGATCAGGCTCCAGAAGCCGTCGCCGAAGGCTTTGGCGGTGTCGGCGGGTTTGGCGCCGATGACCAGCGTGGCGAGGGTGACGATGACCACGGCCAGGGCGGCGAACACCCACGAGTCCGGGAACCAGCGTTCCGCCCATTTGGCGCAACGCAGGGCAAAGCGGGCGGAGCGGCTTTCTTCGATGTCGGCGGCCACGTGTGTTACCTCTTTTAGTTATTGTTCAGGTTTTTTGGACGGCAGTTTCAAGTGTTGGCGGTGACGCGAAAAAAGCACCGGCTCAGATACAGCAAAGCCCCTTCATCGCTGAAGGGGCAGGGCGGTCTGACCAAAGGTGCGTGTCTGCGAAAGCTCAGGGTGTGGCCAAAACGTGGAGCACGACGCGGATCCCGTAGGAGCGGGCCATCGCGCTTAAAACGTCATTTCCACCACGTCATCCGGCACGATCAGTTTGCCGGCAGTCTTGGCGATGATTTCATCGACGGTCACGCCCGGTGCGGTTTCGCGCAGCACGAAGGCGCCGTTTTCGATCTCTAGATACGCAAGGTCGGTCAGCACTTTCTTGATGCAGCCTGCGCCGGTCAGCGGCAGGCTGCAGCGCGACAGCAGCTTGGATTCGCCGTCCTTGGACGCATGGGTCATGGTGACAATGATGTTCTCGGCGCCGGCCACCAGGTCCATCGCGCCACCCATGCCCTTGACCAGCTTGCCGGGGATCATCCACGAGGCAATGTTGCCTTCGACGTCCACTTCGAACGCGCCGAGCACGGTCAGGTCGACGTGGCCGCCACGGATCATGGCGAAGGACTCGGCGGATGAGAAAATCGACGCGCCCTTGCGCGCGGTAACGGTCTGTTTGCCGGCGTTGATCATGTCGGCGTCTATGGTCTCTTCGGTCGGGAAGGCGCCCATGCCGAGCAGGCCGTTTTCCGATTGCAGCATCACGTCGATGCCGTCCGGGACGTAGTTGGCGACCAGGGTGGGAATGCCGATGCCCAGGTTCACGTAGAAGCCGTCTTGCAGTTCGCGCGCAACGCGCTGTGCCATTTGTTCGCGGGAGAGTGCCATGGTCTTGGGTCTCTTTTATTCTGTCCGGTCCGTGGGAAGCCCCAGCGCCGGAGATACAAAGGGGGGAGATCGGTTCGAGTACGACGCTGACGTCAGGCTTTTCTGACGGTTCGCTGCTCGATGCGCTTCTCGAACGTGCCCAGGATCACGCGATCGACATAGATGCCGGGGGTGTGGATCTCGGTGGGTAAAAGCACGCCGGGCTCGACGATTTCTTCAACCTCCACCACGGTGATCTTGCCGGCTGTGGCCACGACCGGATTGAAGTTCTGTGCGGTGTGACGGTAGACCACGTTACCGAAGTGGTCAGCCTTCCAGCCTTTGACGATGGCGAAGTCGCCGGTGATGGCTTCTTCCAAGATCACGTTGCGGCCATTGAACTGGCGGGTTTCCTTGCCTTCCGCGACGGGAGTGCCGTAGCCGGTGGCGGTATAGAACGCAGGAATGCCGGCGCCGCCTGCGCGCATTTTTTCCGCCAGGGTGCCTTGGGGGGTGAGCTCGACTTCCAACTCGCCGCTGAGCAACTGGCGCTCGAACAGGGCATTTTCACCGACGTAGGACGCGACCATTTTGCGAATCTGCCGATCTTCCAGAAGGATGCCGAGGCCAAATCCGTCCACGCCGCAGTTGTTGGAAACCACCGTCAGGCCTTTCACGCCCATGCGCTTGATTTCGGCGATGAGGTTTTCGGGAATGCCGCAGAGTCCGAAGCCGCCGGAGAGCACGGTCATGTTGTCGGTCAGCCCGGCGAGGGCTTCAGCGTAGGTTGCCACGCGTTTGTCGAGTCCAGCCATGGTGAGATCCCGCCTTATTTGTAGTTGTGTCCGACAATCTAAGCATCGGAGAGCGTTGACCGCATCTTCTCTCGCGTGCACTGATTTGTTAATTTTGTTTTTTTGATCGATTGATAAGTATTCCAAATATATGAACGTGAAACAGCTTCGGGCGTTTCTGGCAGTGGCGCAGTGCTTGAGTTTCGCTCAGGCCGGCGAACGGTTGCATGTGTCGCAACCAGCTTTAAGCCTGACCATCAAGGCGCTGGAGGAAGACCTGGGCGGGCAATTGCTGACCCGCACCACGCGCAATGTCAGCCTGACGCCCGAGGGCGAGGCCTTGCTGCCGCTGGCCCGGCAGCTGCTCGCCGACTGGGACAACACCGAAGAGCTGCTGCGACAGCGTTTCACGCTGCAAATGGGCAAAGTATCGGTGGCCGCCATGCCGTCCTACGCGGGCAATTCGCTGCCGATCGCGCTGAAGATTTTTCGCGAGCGCTACCCTCGGGTAAACGTCGCGGTGCACGACGTGATCAACGAGCAGGTGGTGGAGATGGTCGGGCATCGGCGCGTCGAGCTGGGCATCGGCTTTGAGCCCGAAGCGGGCAACAACCTGATCTTCACGCCGTTTTACATGGATCGGTTTGTTGCCGTGGTGCCGAAGGATTCCCCGCTGGCCGCGCGCCGCGAAGTGAGTTGGGACGAACTGTTGCATCACGACTTCATCACCCTGCAACGCCCGTCCGCCGTGCGCTTGCTGCTGGAGCAGGACCTGCAGAGCCAGCACGGCAAACTCTCGGTGGCGTTTGAAAGCCATCAGCTGTCGACGGTCGGACGCATGGTCGCCAATGGCTTGGGCGTCAGCGCGGTGCCGTCGCTGTGCATCGCGCAGATGGAAGAACTCGGCGCCCGCTGCATCGCATTGGAAGGCCCGCGCATCGAGCGTCGTAT
Source organism: Pseudomonas sp. GL_135 (assembly GCF_057834665.1). NCBI lineage: Bacteria > Pseudomonadati > Pseudomonadota > Gammaproteobacteria > Pseudomonadales > Pseudomonadaceae > Pseudomonas > Pseudomonas sp. GL_135. The sequence continues at coordinate 3,868,971 of NZ_CM174408.1, read as the reverse complement.
TGGCTTGATGACCCAGGCGGACCACCAGTTGTCAGCCGCCGCTCAGGGGTTGCGCGAGGTGCTGATCGAATGCGCGCGTGACTCAAATGCTGGTTTCGCGAGCAAGCTCGCACCCCCGGCGTGATGCTGCGGTTCAAGTAGGGGCCGGTGGCGAAACGGCCGGATCCTGTGAAAATTTAACTGCGACGCAATGCCGCATCCGGTATGGTTCGGCCGGCTGAAACATATTGTTTCAAACCTTCCTGAAATAAAAACCGAACGATAAGGGGTTCCGCGTTGGATCTGTCGTCTGCTGCGTGGGTGTTTCATGACACTCGTCTGATCATCTGCTGCCTGATCGCCATTGCCACCATCATCGTGCTGATCAGCGCTACCAAACTTCCGCCGTTTCTGTCGATTCTGGTGGGCACATTCATCGCAGGGATAGGCGCGGGGTTGCCAGCGGAGGCAGTGGCGAAGGCGTTCAGCAAGGGCGCGGGCGGGATTCTCGGTGAGGCCGGGATCATCATTGCCCTCGGCGCCATGCTCGGCGCGCTGATGGCCGAGTCGGGCGCGGCGGACCGCATCGCGTCGACGCTGCTGGGGCTGGGCAAGGGCAAGGCGCTGCCGTGGGTCATGGCCCTGGTGGCCATGGTCATCGGCCTGCCGCTGTTCTTCGAAGTGGGACTGGTGATGATGGTGCCGATCATCTTCGTCATGGCCCGCCAGTCGAATCAGCCGCTGCTGAAAATCGCTATTCCTGCGCTGGCCGGCATGACCACGCTGCACGCGCTGATGCCGCCGCATCCGGGGCCGTTGATCGCTGTCAGCGCGTTACACGCCGATCTCGGCCTGACCATGTTGCTGGGTTTCTGCGTGGCAGTGCCGGCGGTGATTCTGGCCGGTCCGCTGTACGGCAATTGGCTGTCGAAGCGCATGCACATTGAGGAACCGGCGGAGCTGGGCGAGCTGTTCTCGGCCAAACCCAGTGCCACGCGCCAGCCGAGTTTCGGCATCTCGTTGCTGATCATTCTGCTGCCGGTGATCCTGATGCTCGGCAGCACCCTGGCGAAAATCGCCATGGAGCCGGAAAGCAACATCGCGCTGACCCTGAAATTCCTCGGTGAACCGCTGGTGGCGCTGGGCATTGCGGTGCTGGCGGCGACGGTGTGTCTGGGCTGGGCCAACGGTATTTCCCGCGAGCACGTGGGCGGCACGCTGCGTAAAAGCCTGGCGCCGATTGCCGTGCTGCTGTTGACCATTGGCGCGGGCGGCGGCTTGAAGCAAACGCTGCTGGACGCCGGTGTCAGCCAGACCATCAGTAAGGTGGCCGAAGGCGCGCATATGCCGTATCTGCTGCTGGCCTGGTTGATTGCGGTCGCGCTGCGGCAGGCAACCGGCTCGGCCACCGTTGCGACCACCACCACGGCGGGCATTCTGGCGCCGATGATGGCCGGGCTGGCGCCGGTTGAAGCGTCACTGGTGGCGCTGGTGATCGGCGCAGGCTCGGTGTTCTTCTGCCACGTCAACGACGCCGGGTTCTGGATGGTTCGCGAATACTTCGGCCTGCAACTGAAGCAGACCATCTGGGTGTGGTCGGTGCTGCAGACCATCGTGTCAGTGGTGGGGCTGATCGGCACGTCGCTGTTGTGGCACTTTCTGGTCTGACGATCTTCCGGTCTCACGCAGATCCATGTGGGGGATCCCCGTCGTGCGAACACCGTAGATGTGGGAGTGAGCTTGCTCACGAAGACGGCATTTCAGCCGCAGAAGAGGTAGCGGATGTACTGGCCTCTTCGCGAGCAAGCTCGCTCCCACAGGATCTGCATCGTCAAATACATCTTCGGTGTGATCATGATCAGAGCCTGCGGGTTCTATGCAGGCAGATGCACCGGGGCAACCCCGCATACGCGCCCAACCCGATAGCCACTATCAAGACGACTGATTTCTGCTGGAAAGGCCCGGCGCGTAGCCTTGGCTTCATTCCAGAAACGAGCCGAATGGAGGCTCCCAATGAACCGTCTTCTTGCCCTCTCCCTGTTACTCTCCGCCTCCGTTCTCGCCGGTTGTGCCGCTGGCAATCATCCCGAACTGCGCCCCTACAGCGCAGAGGAAACCCACCAGTTGGCCCTCGAAGACCTCAACCGTCGCGGCTTGTCCTACGACGAATTTCAGGCCCGCAAAGCCCAACTGATGGAACAGCCACAGCTGCAACGCGCCCACGAGTTCGATAACCGTGGCGAAGTGAACGCCGAAGTCAGCCTCCCTTCGAAAGCTCGTCAGGGTTAAGTCGAAGGCTTACAACGCCAGCTTCAAATGCCCGCCCGCTTCTTTGTGACGCGCCTGGGTACGGTGTTGCAGGCCCAGTAAGAAGTGATCCAGCCCGTCATGCAGACGCTGGGTCAGCAGTTCATCCAACTCACCGCCCAACGCGTTTTCGCCGTAGCTGATCTGGCTGTCGATGGCGAACACCCCATGCAGCACTTCCTGGCATTTCAGCGCGGACAGCACCGGTTTCAGTGCGTAGTCCACCGCCAGCATGTGGGCAATGCTCCCGCCCGTGGCGATCGGCAAGACCACTTTGCCGTGCAGTGAACGCTCCGGCAGCAGGTCGAGCAACGTCTTCAGCGCTCCCGAAAACGACGCCTTGTACACCGGCGTGCCGATCAGCAAGCCGTCGGCCTTCGCCACCGCTTCGATGAAAGCCACGACCTGCGGGCTGTCGAACCTGGCGTACAGCAGATCCTCGGCAGCAAAATCCTGAATGCGCGCACCGTTCACGTCCACGCCACGGTCCTTGAGCCAGTGCGCGGCATGTTGCAGCACCACGCCCGAGCGCGATCGGGTGGACGGGCTGCCTGAAATCGAGACTACTAACATGGGTTGTTTCCTTAGGGTCAGTCACCCGAGGTGCAAGGCACCGAGCAGGCCGCGTTCAACGCGAAAGTAATGGGCGTGAAGACCCTTTGCCAGGACTGAAGCAGCATGCGTGCCAGCGCTCTCGATCAGCCGTTGCACCTGTAGATCCAGCGATCAGCTTAAGCTGTAATCCCGCCAGATACCCCAGACTGTTGATCCAGGCGCACGCAGTTGTTGATCCGCTGTTGGCTCAGCAACACTTGCCGCTGCTAAATTCAACCCAAAAAAAATCCCCGCAGTCGGACCACTGCGGGGATTTCTCTGTTGCTCTGCTGTCAGCTTGAAGCTTCACACTTGCCGCTTGAAGCTGCCTGCCCTATCAATTCCTGAACATCGCACCGGTCTGGATGATGTTGTTCGAACCCAGCAACTGGCTCACGTAACGGCTCCAGCGGGTGATGTTGGCCGGGCCGACAAACACCACGTCCTGGGCCGCCAGCTCGAAGCCTTTCGCCAGCGCATAACTGGTCGGCTTCTTCGCCGCCAGGTGAAACACCGTCGCACCGTGGGTGGCATCCTGTGCACGAATCACATACACCGCGTCGCCATCTGCCGCATCGGGGCTCAGGCCGCCGGAGGTGCCGAGGGCTTCCAGCAACGTCACGCTGGTGGTGCTGAACGAGATCACCTGTGGGCGCTGAACTTCGCCCAGTACGTAGATTTTGTTCTTCGAATTGCTGTTGAGGTGCAGGTAATCGCCGTCCTTCAGGAAGATCTTGCTGATCTGCGAATCCTTGCGGTTCAGCGAGTCAACGTCGATCACGTAATCCTTGCCGTCGCGACGCAGGGTCAGACCGGCAAGGTTGGCGTCGGTCGAATCAAGACCGGCCTGGCTGATGGCCTGAACCAGGCTCAGCGGAATGTTGGTGATCGGTTGCGGGCCCGCCGATTTGAAGGCACCCGAGAGCAGAACGCGCTGGCTGTTATATCGCAGCACTTTGACGTCGACTTTCACTTCGGTGTATTGCGGCGCCAGACCCATGCGCAGTTGGTCGCGGATCTGCGAAACGGTCTTGCCGGCGGCCTGGATACGGCCCACGTACGGGAAGAACACGGTGCCGTCATTCAGCACTTCGCGGCTGTTGGCGTCCAGTTGTTCCTGGGAGCCCGGCGCGGTCAGTTCAGGATGTTCGAACACGGTCACCAGCAAGGCGTCGCCGGGGCCGACGACGTATTCTGGCGTCTTGTAGCTCAGCAATTCCGGGGGCAGCGGTTTGGCCGCTGCGTCCGCGGTTTTCTGCTGCTGCGCAAGCGTGGCGGGGGTGATGTTGATCAGCGTGACCTCGGGACCGTCGGGGTCTTTGTCGGTGACATCGCTGTAAGACATGTACTGACCGGGGGCGAATGCGCAGCCTTGCAACACCAGACTGGAAAGCAGCACGACCGCTAACGTTACTTTCATATGAATGTTCCTTCTAATCCTAATAGGTGCGTACTGGCACCGCAGTGATTTCTTTGCATCCCTTACCTACACCGAACATCGGATCACATTCGCTCATGCACCCGTGCACCTCCCGGCGAGCTTACTAGCCCTTGGCCATGTTTGTTGTAATTGGCAGATTTTCTTTTTAAAAGGCGTTCTTGTTGACGAAGCCTTTGAAGAGCGTCAGCAGGATGATTTTCAGGTCCAGCCAGACCGACCAGTGCTCGATGTACTGCAGGTCGAATTCAACGCGTTTCTGCATCTTGTCCAGCGTGTCCGTTTCGCCACGCCAGCCGTTGATCTGTGCCCAGCCGGTGATGCCCGGCTTGACCTTGTGCCGCAGCATGTAGCCCGACACCTGCTTGCGGTATTGCTCGTTGTGCGCCACGGCATGGGGGCGCGGGCCGACGACGGACATATCGCCGAGCAGCACATTGAAGAACTGCGGCAGCTCGTCCAGCGAAGTGCGACGCAGGAAAGCGCCCAGCGGCGTGATGCGGCTGTCGTTGCGCGTGGCCTGGGTCACCACGGCGCCGTTTTCCTGCACGCTCATGCTGCGGAATTTCCAGACCATGATCGGCCGACCGTCCAGGCCATAACGGCGTTGACGGAACAGCACAGGGCCTGGCGAGGTGAGCTTGATCGCCAGAGCGATCAGCATCAGCGGCAGGGCGATCATCGTCAGAATGAGGCTCGACAGCACGATGTCTTCCAGACGCTTGACCACGCTCCAGGCGCCATCCATGGGCGAATCGAAAATGCTGATGCTCGGCAAACCATTGATGCTCTCGCTGCGGGCGTGCAGCAACTCGAACATGAACACGTCGGGGATCACGTAGACCGACGCGGTGGTGTCGCTCAAGCCTTTGATCAACTCCTGCAGGCGCGCTTGCGCGCCCAGTTCGAGGGTGATGTACACCTTGTCGATCTTGCCGTCGCGGGCGTCCTGGATCAGTTGATCCAGATCGCCCAGCACCGAAATGCGTCGGCCGATGCGCGCCAGGTCGATCTGCTGCGGCGCTTCGTCATAGAAACCCAGCAGGTTCAGGCCCATCCACGGCGCGCGTTCGATGGACATTGCCAGGCGTTCGCCGCAATGGCCGGTGCCGACGATCGCCACGCGGCGGGTGTTGAAACCCTGGGCGCGCAAGGTGTGCAGCACGCTGCGGATCGCCAGGCGATAGCCACACAACGCCACCAGCACGACGGCAAACCAGGCCATCTGGCTGTTGTCCGCCAGATCGTCGGGCTGCAACAGCAGGTAGTCGACGAACAACAGCAGCACAAAGGCCAGGCCCCAGTAATTGGCGACCTTCAGCAGCTCGCGCGCAATGCGCTCGCCACGCCACGAGCCGTACAACTGGTGGTATTCGGCCAGCCAGTGAAAGGCCACCGCCGCCAGCAGAATCTGCATCCAGGCTTCGCTGCTCATCGGTATACCGGTGAGCAGGTTGACGCCGTAACCGCCAACCGCGATGACCGCCAGATCGAGCAACCGGTGAGCAACGGACAGCGACGATGAATGGGCATGCAGAATGCCCCTTAATGGAGTGCGCATAGGCTGGGCTCGCTCAGACGGATTTGATCGGAACAACGCGGGCGGAAAGGTCGTTGCTGACCAGTGTCGGCGCGATCTGGACCGGCCGGATGTGCGCAGGCTGGCGGCTTTGACGAGCTGCACTCAGGCGGGTTTCGACGAACTGGCGCATTTCCAGTTCGAAGCGGGCCTCGCTGAAGCGTTCGGCGTTGGTCCGGCAGGCTTGTGCGGTGATGCGTGAACCGTTGATCTCGAACGTCTCGATGGCGGCCATCAGCGACGCCACGCTTTGCTCCGGGTAGAGCACCCCGGTCGGCTGCGGATGATCCAGCCCGCAGACCGTTTCCACCACGCCACCCTTGGCGAACGCGATGACCGGCGTGCCGCAGGCCTGGGCCTCCACCGGGCTGATGCCGAAATCTTCTTCGGCGGCAAACACGAACGCCTTGGCGTTGCTCATGTGTTCCTGCAAGACCGCAAACGGCTGATAACCCAGCAGCGTGACGTTCGGCGCGTTGGCCGCAGCGGCCTTGGCCTTTTCCATTTCCGGGCCGTCGCCGATCACCACCAGACGCTTGCCCGGCATGGCCGCAAAGGCTTCGATGATCATCGGCATGCGCTTGTACGGCACCATGCGCGAGGCGGTGAAGTAGTAATCCTGCTTCTCTTCCTGCAGGGCGAAACCGCGGGTGTCCACCGGCGGGTAGATCACCGTGGATTCACGGCGGTAGGCCTTGGTGATGCGCGCGCCAATGAAGTGCGAGTTGGCGATGAAGTCATCGACGCCTGCGGCGGTGCGCTGATCCCACATGCGCATGTAGTGCAGGATCATCCGCGCCACTTTGCCTTTCAGGCCTGTGCTCAGGTTCGCCTCTTTGAGGTACTGATGCTGCAGGTCCCAGGCGTAGCGGATCGGCGAGTGTACGTAGCTGACGTGCAACTGGTCCGGGCCGCACAGGACGCCTTTGGCCACCGCGTGGCTGCTGCTGATGATCAGGTCGTAACCGGACAGGTCCAGTTGCTCGATGGCCATCGGCATCAGCGGCAGGTAGCGCTGGTATTTGGTTTTGGCCTTGGGCAGGCGCTGGATGAACGTGGTCTTCGCGACCTTGCCGCCCAATTGGGCGCGGTCCTGGTCGCTGAGGAAATCGATGACGGAGAACAGGTCCGCCTCGGGCCAGATTTTGATCAGCGATGCCAAAACCCTTTCGGCACCAGCGTACGTCACCAACCAGTCGTGGACGATTGCAATCTTCATTGAAATTCTCTGCATTAACGGCTGAGGGACGCCCGGTACGTCGAGTCAGGCTCGCGAGGGCCATCCCATGCCTATCCATGTGCGCAGGCGCTAAATCAGACGCTGACAGGCTGCGTCTCGGCGTTGCGGTTATTAAGGCGTTTTCCGAGCTGTATGAAAGGGTGTTCGATGTAGCGGAAGCACAAATGGGCAGCGCCCAGGGTCAGCACTGTTGCGACCAGCGCCACCAGCAGGCCCGGTGCATCGGTGCCGCGCAGCAGGAATTCGCTGAGCATGCCCATCGACGGGTGCAGCAGGTACAGCGAGTAACTCACTGCGCCCAGCCAGACCAGCGCCGGGTGGTTCAGACGCACACTGCGGGTCAGCAGCACGAAGCTGACAATGGCCACGGCGTAGGTGAAGCAGTAACGGCCCCAGGTTTCGCCGGTGCCCATGTCCTTGCTGTAAGCCATGATCAGCGTCGGCGGTAACAGCACGGCGAAGGCCACGAACAGCATTTTCAGGTTCCGCGTCAGCGCCGGGCTGTGTTCCGCCAGCAACCACTGGCGCCACACGGAGCCAAAGAACATCAGCGACAACGCGAGCGGAAGGGCCACCGGCAACTTGTGTTCAGTCAGCGCGCGGGCCACGCTCATCGCCAATGCTGCAAGCAGAAACACCAGCGAACAGCGCGCCCGGAACGCCAGGTCATACAACTTGCCGGCGATGAACAACGCCAGGCACAGGCCGTAGAACACCAGTTCGATAAACAGCGTCCAGTACAGGCCGACGACGTCGTCGAAGCCCAGTGCCGCCTGCACCATGGTCAGGTTCGCGACGATCTGCGGCCAGGACGGCAACGGCGCGCCGCTCAAATGAAGCATCAGCACAAACAGCACCAGTGACAGCCAGTAGGCCGGGTACAGGCGCATGAAGCGTGAGATCAGAAAACGCCGGGCGCCATCGGGGACCGGCTTCAGGCTGTAGGGAATTACTACGCCGCTGATCATGAAGAACCACAACACCCCCAACTTGCCGGGGTCGATCAGGTAATCCAGCGCCCAGACGTGACCGATGACCGGTGCATACAAATGGGTGAAAACCACCATCAAGGCGGCGATGCCGCGCAATGCGTCGAGATAGGCAAGGCGTTTCATGGCAATGCCTCAGAGCTTGCTGGAAGATTCGCGACCCAGGGCATCGCTGCCCTGGCTGCTGCGCCGGTCTCTGGCCGGACTCAGCAGCGCGTCGATGCGTTGGGAAACCTGGCGTGCCGACTCTTCCCAGGAAAACCGCGCCACGTTGTTCAGTCCGCGTCGGCGCAGCGACTGGCGCAGCGGCATGTCCGTCAGGATGCGTTCCATGGCGGCGGCCATGTGTTCAATGTCCAGCGGGTCGAAATACAGCGCGCTGGCCTGAAGCACTTCAGGGATCGACGCCGCGTTGGCCGCCAGCACCGGGCAACCACAGGCCTGTGCTTCCAGGGGCGGAATGCCGAAGCCTTCGTACAGCGACGGAAACACAAACGCCGTGGCGCCCTGGTACTGGCTGATCAGTTCGTCATCGCTCAGGCGACCCAGAAAGCGGATGCGCGGGTCACGACTGGCCAGGCGTTGCAGGTTGTCGTCGCTGAAGATTCCGCTGGCGCCCCCGACGATGCGCAATTGCAGATCATCGTGGCCGCGCAGCAGCAGGAACGCCTGAATCATCCGGCTGAAATTCTTGTGGGCGCTGGGCGAAGACACCGCCAACAGGTAATCCTGTTGCTCTTTCAGGGGCGGCCCCGGTTGAAACGCACCGCTCACGGCATTGGGCACCACGAAGATTTTCTTCTCCGGGAATTTGTAGAACTGCGAGATCTCGCCCTTGGAGAAGGCGCTCACCGTCAGCAGCGACTTGATCCGCGACAGCATGATCGGTGTCATGGTCCGGTATAGCAGCCGGAAGGTGCGCGTGTAGCTTTCCGGGTGACGCACATAGGTGACGTCGTGGTGGGTCGCGATCTGATTGCCGTACAACAGCGGCGCGGTGCTGCACAGCGAAATCAGCAGCGGGTTGCCCTGACGGCGCAGGTACAGCGGCAGGTCCAGTTGCTCCCACAGGTGGCCGCTGTGACTGCCGATGCATTGCACGTCGAGGGCTTTGGCGCTCTCGTGCATCTGAATGCCGTGGGGGGCCACAAACACCACGTCGTCGCGCAGTTGCTTGAGGGCCAGGCAGATCTGTTCGGCGAAGCGTTGAACGCCACGCAATTCCTGGGTCAGGAAACGTGCATTGATCACAATCATTGTGGTCGACCTGTAGAAGAGATAAAGGGGTCGTGCGCAGGCGCCTTCAGCGCGCTCAGTCAAGAGCCGTCAGCGCCCTGAATGAAGGGGCGCTCGAAAGGCGGGCCAAAAAAAAAGGCAGAATTCAGGGCAAGGCAAACAGTGCCGGGCGTGTGCCCAGGCTTATTATTTTCGGGAAGTCATCAATCGGCACTTGCGCCGAGCAACGCCCGTCGTTGCAGTTCCAGGGGATACCGCTATCGACCTGCCCCCGTTGTGGCTGGCGGGTGTCGATGTATTGCACGTTGCCGCGCAGCACACTGCTGGCGTCGACCTTGATCGATCGCGGCAGCCCGGCGGTCCAGGCGACCATGATCTGCTCTGACCCCTTGGCGAATCGCAGCAGGTATTGCGAGTCGATTTCTCGACTCTTTTCAGCGTCGTAGCGGAACTGATGCAGCGTCGGGCTGATGGCCTTCAGCGTCAGGTACGCCTGCTTGATGCTCAGGTCCTGATTGAGCAGGCCGAAGTTCTGCTCCGGGTCAGTGCCGTCGGGACCGTCGTTCAGCAGGCCGTTCCACCACATGCCCTTGACGTTGGGCATCGTCTGCGCAAGGAAGAAACTGCGCGCCAGGAACGCTGCCTGGGTCTTCTCGTCACCGCCGCAACGCCCGTCATTGCTGGGCCAGCCCATCTCGGTGAGGTACAGCGGCACCGGGCCTTTGTTGCGGTTCCTGTCCGTCAGGTCCTCGCTGATTCGTCGCAGCCAGGCAATCCAGTTTTCCGGGGTGTTGCGCTCATCCGAACGGCAATACACATACGGATGAAGCGACAACCCGTCGACATGGTTCAACAGCCCCGATTCCACCAGCCGGTCGGCGAACCCCAGGTCCATGCCCTGACTGGTCACGGCGCCGGCCAGAATCACCATCGGCCGCTGGTTGGCGCGAATGCGCTTGGCCGTTTGCTCGATGAGGAGGCTGTAGTCCCTGGCGAACGCCGGGTCGACCGGGTTTTCCTTGTCCCACTCATTCCAGATTTCGTAGAAGTCCACGCTGTCGGTGAGCTGGCGGGTGACAAAGCTGGCGTAGTTGCCGTAAGCATCGCGCACCGAAGGTTTTCGCGGTTTGGCGTAGTTCTCGTAAAACGGGTTGCCGTAGCCCAGCACCAACAGCGGTCGCAAGCGGTTTTCCTGGGCGGCGCTCAGGAATGACTGCCACGAAGGCTCGATCTTCAACGACCCTCTTCGGGGCTCGGCGCTGGACCAATAGGCATCGTCGCGCACCGAGTCGACACCCGCCGCTTTCAGCAGCTGCAATGCGCGGACGGAGGTGCCGGGTTTGTTCATCAAGTGCGTGTCCACGCCGATGATGAACGCTTCGTCCGCCCGCGTGATGCAGCTGATCAACAAACCCAGCAACAGGACCGCCGAGGGTCGTCGTAACCGGGGCAGGTAAGGGATAAACATGGCTTGTCTCAATGAAGAGGCACGGTCCGGAGCGCTTGCTCAGGTAGGTCGCGGGCCGTCGGCGGTAATGTCGGCATGACGCAGGTGCATGCCGGTGTGCTCAAACGAATGTGGCTCAAACCGGGTAGGGCAGTGAGTGCCGGTTGCCTTGGGCGACATCGTCCAGCAGCGTCTGGTCGAAAATACTTTGGTAACTGTCGAGCATCAGCTCCAGGTTCAGTAACGACGCCACGCTGACCCGCGCCTCTCCGCTCAGACGCGCCAGTAATTCCGGGTTCTGGTGCAACTGCAACATCGCCTGGCCCAGTGAGTCGGGATCCTGCGGGTCGCACAGCAAACCGTTGAGCGGGTCCTGAATGATTTCAGGCAGACCGCCCATGCGGCTGGCAATCACCGGCACCGAGTGGGCGCAGGCTTCGACGGCAACCATGCCGAACGGCTCATTCCACAGCGAAGGCACCACGGCGACGTCGATCTGACGGTAGAACGTTTCAGGCGTCTGATAACCGACGAAGCTGATCTTCGACGAATTCGCCAGGGCCTTGAACGTGGCTTCGTCATCCGTCTGGCCACGCCCTGCGATCTGCAGCGTGGCGTCGAAGGGCAGTCGCTGAAATTGCTCGATCAGCCAGGCCACGCCTTTCTGGTGGGACAGCGTGCCCATGTAGCCGAAGCGCAACGGCGCTTTTTTCACTGCGAGATCCGTTTGCCGCCGCTGATGGGGCGAGGCGGTCGGCGGGGTGAACGGGCTGGCGTTATGCACGACGTACGGGCTGGCGTTGCTGAAATATCCGCGCAGCTGCAGCTTTTCAAGAATGAAGCGACTGACCCCGACCACCGCCGCGACTTGTGCCGACCGAACATCGTGGCCCTTGCGAAAGGTCTGGCAACTGCCGCATTGCTGTTGGCAGCATTGGCCGCGTTTGAACATGTTGCTGCTCGGGCACATCAGGTACATGTCATGCAGCACCTGAACGATCGGCAGCTTTGCAGCGGTGATCTCGTCCCAGACCGACACCGACCAGCCGGCCAGGTTGTGGCAGACCACCAGTTGCGGCTGCTCGTTGCCGATGACCTTTTTAACGTAGCTGCGCATCGCGCCGTTGTAGCGGTCGCGCAGATGCCAGCCTAGGCGCGCCAGACGGCCAGGCCGCTGCGCACCGAAATGCCAGTAAAAGTTACGCAGGCCGGCGCGGTAGACCTTGACGCCGTTCACCGCCTCAACGCTCAAACCTGCGTCGGGACCGGTCACCAGCACGCTGACTTCACAGCCCCGCTGCTGCAGGCCTTCGACGGTACGCTGAAGAATGATTTCCGCGCCGCCTCCAATGTGAGGGGCATACAGGCTGCTGATGAACAGTATTTTCATAATGGATACGACTGATTCAGACCCAGTACCCCGGACTCACCGTCACGGATGGCTTTTTCGATCAGGCCCAGGCGCTCCTCGGCACCGCGTCGCTTGGCGATCAGCCGCAGCAGGCGGAAGAACACCCAGCGGTTGAGGCCGTACAGCAGCGACGAATTGGCCCAGATGTTTTTGTCGAACCAGGCCTGGTTGCGCGCGCCGTAGTAGGCGCGCAAGTCCGAGCCGCCCAGCAGGAAGCTCTCGTAGATGTTGTTGGTGCGCGCTTTGATGTTCCACGAGCTTTCCAGGTCATCGAGCAAGGCATCCGGCACCAGGAAGATCCGGCCGCCACCGGCGGTGATGCGAAAGGTGTATTCGCTGTCGTCGGCATAGAGCATCAACGCATCCAGCGGCAGGCCGATGCGGCGATACAGGTTGCGATGGGCGAGCAGGCCGCCGTAAGTAGCGAACGGCAATTGCACCAGCGGCAGTTTGCGGTGGGGGCTTTGCGGCGCGCCCCACGGCAGGCGACGCCAGACCTTGTACGGCAGCTGCGCGATGTGAAAACCGAAAAAGCTCGAACGGCGCTGGATGGCGAAGCGATTCGGCACGCCGGCGGCGATATCCGCCTGATGGGTCGGACGAAAGCCCAGTACGGCGGCCTTGTCTTCGCCGTCGACGCGTTTACGTTCTTCGAGCACCTGATGCAGCGTGGCAATGGCGTTGATGGTCGGCGCGTTGTCGTCGTCCATCAGCCAGATGTGCTCGGCCCCGGCGTCCAGCGCGGCCTGAATCCCCACCGAATAGCCCCGCGCCGAACCGGTGTTCTCGTGCATGTAGATCACGCTGACCTGGTTCGGCCAGTTGCGGCGCAGGGTGTCCAGCGGCGCGGTGGACGCGTTGCTGACAATGATCACGCGGTCGATCAGCGGGCTCTCCAACGAACGGCTGACCAGCGTGTGCAGGTAGTTGAAACGATCACCATAGGTGAGCGTCACCAGTGTGGTTTTCTGGGTCATGGCGAGTTCCGGGCGAAGGGGGGTCAAGAGGCTGAAAGCATCAGCCCCGTGGGAATCAGGATGTGTGGGTCAGAATGTGTGGATCAGTACGGACAACGCTAACGGCTCACGCCTGCGCTTGCATCCGCGACAGGCTGCTGACCGGCAGGGTGACCTTTTGCTCGCGTTGCAGCAGGTTGAGCAGAATCACCGCACGTTCATCACCGTCGGCGGCGAGGAAGATCGCTTCGACGTCGTTAAAACCCTCGGCCGTGACCCGCACTGTTTCACCTTCTTGAAAGGCGACCCTGGGCGGCGGCGCCAACAGACGCTGGCGAATCTGCTCGATCAACGCATCCTGCACCGGAACCGGCATGCCGCCGAACGTAACGATGCGCGCCACGCCCCGGGTCGAGCGGATCGGGTACCAGTTGTCGCTGGCCTGGTCCATGTGGATGAACAGGTAACCGGGAAACAGCTCTTCTTCGGCTGGCGCCCGTGAGCCGCGTTTTTTCTCACCGTGCTTGACCGGGCGGTAGCACTCGAACTGCTGACGTTGCAGGTGCTCTGCCGCACGCGCTTCCTGGCGGGGTTTGGTCTGGATGAGGTACCAGCGCGCCGAGCCACCGGAGCTATTGACGACTTCAGACATACACTTCACTCCACTGCGATCCGGTGCGACCCGGTCAGGACAACGTCAGGTTTTTGCGCCACCCCGTGCATCATGACGGGCCTTGCGCAGGGTGGATTTTTGTCCAGCCCGTATTCGGTCAACAGTTGCTGCACCTGCTCGACGCAGTTGAACATCAGCACATCAATAATCGACAGGTTGGCGACGAAAGGTTGCCCGAACTGCCGATACGCCACCGGGTTCATCCGGAAAAACCGCACCAGCAAACCGTTGCGGGCAAAGTGATCACGGTCGTAGAGCACCGAGCCGCCTTCCGGGGTAATGAACGTGGTGGCTTCAAACGTGTGAGCGATGCGGATAATGCGCTCTTGCTTGTCCGCAGCGCTACCTAATATCAGGTCCGAGCTGCGCAGGATCGGCGTCACGATGTGGAGATAAGCACACATTTCACGGATGGCGTGTTCGGCATACAGCGCGATGTTCTGCTGGGGGAAACGGATCAACCGTTCCAGCAGCGGCATGACCTGAGCGAAGTAGGGCGCCTCTCGGTAGTTCTCGGCGAGCAGATCGATCAGCCGTGGCGCTTCATCGCTGAAATGCTCACACAGTTGGCGCTGATTGATCTGCAGCTGAAAGCGGTCTTTCTTCAACGGGAAGCTGATCAGCCTGGCCGCGCCGTTGTGCAGGATGCGATTGCGATTGACCCAGCCGGACCGCACATACTGCAGATCATCTCCCAGGACGAAGACGTCTGCAGCAGCGATGAGCTGAAAGTAGCCCAGGTACGGGAACAGATAGGGCTGCATCACTGCAAGGGTCCTGGCCATGTGTTTCTCCTTGGCGTGCGTGTCGATTTACTTGCGGACCGTGGTGTAGTCGTAACCGTAGGCGGCGCAGTCGTAGTCGGCGGTCGACGCCTTGCGCAGGACGCCGTTGAAGATCGCACCCTTGATCAGAATGCCGTTGTGCATCAGGCGGCGTTTGCACGCTTCGATTTCCTTGGCGGTGCTCAGGCCGAAGCGGGTCACCAGCAGGCAGGTGCCGGACTGACGGCCGACCAGCGTGGCATCGGTCACGGCCAGAATCGGCGGGGTGTCGATGATCACCAGGTCATACAGCGGCGACAGCTCGCTGATCATTTTGTTGAAGTTGTCGTGCATCAACAGTTCGGACGGGTTCGGCGCCGCGTAACCGCAGGAGATGAAATCCAGGTTCCGCACTTCGGTGTGGTTGATGACTTCCTTGCTGCCCAGACGCGCAGCGAGGGTGTCCGACAAACCATGCTTGGGCGTCAGATTGAACATCTTGTGCAGGTAGCCTTTGCGCATGTCGGCGTCGATCAGCAACACGCGTTTGCCGGTCTGCGCAATGATCACCGCCAGGTTGCTGGAGACGAACGACTTGCCCACGCCCGGCGTCGGGCTGGAAATCATCAGCACGTTGTTGCGGGCTTCGAGCATGGCGAAGTGCAGGCTGGTGCGCAGGCTGCGCAACGCTTCGATTGCCAGTTCCGTCGGCGCGCTGACACTCAGCAGGCGTGGCTCCTTGCTTGTCGAACGGCTCTGAGCGGCCTTTTCCATGCGTTCCTGCAGTCGCGAATACGGCAGCGACGCGTACACCGGCATGCCGAGGTTTTCGATGACTTCCGGGTTGTCCACGCCGCGGTAGAACGCCTGGCGCACGAACACGGTGGCAACGGCCAGCAGCAAACCGATCAGGGCGGCGACCAGCACGATGATTTTGCGCATCGGCTTGACCGGCTCTTCGACGTTGGCGTCGGCGTTGTCGATGATACGGACGTTGCCGATGCTGCCGGCGCGCAGAATGTCCTGCTCCTGGCTCTTATCCAGCAACAGGGTGTAGGTCTGCGAGGTGACCTGCATGTCACGGTTCAGGCGCAGCAGCTCTTGTTGCGTGGCCGGCAGGGCTTCGATCTTCTTCAGCAGCGCAGTTTTCTGTGCTTCAACCTGGCCGATCTGAGTCATCAGGGCGCGGTAGGTCGGATGCTCCGGCGTGTACAGACGCTCGACGTCGACGCGCTTCATTTTTAGGTCCGACAGGGTGCCTTCCAGCTTGACCACCTGATCCAGAACCGATTTGGTCTCAACGCTCAGGTCAACCGACTTGGCGCCCATCTGGAAGTTGTTCAGCGCGATTTCCGACTGTTCCAGCTGCTTGCGCACGGCAGGCAGTTGCGAACGCAGGAATTCCAGACGCTGGGCGGCTTCGGCCGAACTGCGCTCGACATTCTGGCGCACATACAGGCGACTGACTTCGTTGAGGATGCGCTTGGCCAGTGCCGGGTCGGGGTCTTGAATCGACAGGTAGACGATCCCGGAGTCCTTGCCCGCTTCCATGATTTTCAGACGGTCCTGATAATCCAGCGCGGCGGTCAGGGTGCGTTGACGCACCACGGTGAACTCGGTGCCCGGACGGGCGTTGAGCGCAGCCACCTGGATTTTGATGCCGCTGCCTTCGACGGTCTGACCGACAGGGCCGCTGAGCAGCTTGTTGCGGTCTTCGTCATACAGGGTGAAGGTGCCCGGTTTGCCCGCCACCATGGTCATCTTTTCGCCCAGCAGTGCGTCCGGCACGTCCAGCTGAAAGACGTCGATTTTTTCGCCGCCCCAGGCGTAGCTGTTCAGGCCGAACATCGGATCGGCCAGCGCGCCTTCACGCTCGGGCTTGAACCGACGCGCCATGTAGCTGCCCAGGCCCGGGATGTATTTGGGCTTCTGCACGATGTACAGCTTGAGGTCATCAACGACCTTGCCCAGCACCGCGCGGGATTTGATCAGCTCGATTTCGGTGGTCGCCTGGGAAACCGACAGCGGTTTGCTGGAGACTTCGGTGCGGCCCTCGATGCCGACTTTGCGCGGCTCGATCTGAATCATCGCGTTGGCCTGGAAGATCGGCGTGGCGAGAATGGCGTAGGTGGCGCCGAGCAGGACGCAGATGCCGACAATCGACGCAATCAATCCTTTGTGATCGAAAAGTGTGCGCAAGATAGTCGCCAGATCGATCCGGGAGTCCTGGACCTCGTCCAGAGAAGTACGGTTCATAGCGGTCATTTATCTTGGATCTCCTGACTGAAGATAAGGAAGCCAGTCGTCGACGCAACGCGAAAGCTGCTCGTAGGTCTGTTCAAAGGCTAGTTTCGGGCGCCGGTAGGGGTCGGCGATTTCCAGCGCTTGTTGCCATTTGCCAATCAGAAACGTCTTGCCGCGTACCTCGGGGGCCAGCTTGAGGACGCTCTGGGTCTGACGATGCTCCATGACCAGAATCAGCTCTGCTTCGTGGAGCATCTGCCGATCGATCTGACGGCTTCGATGTTTGTGGGCGGGAACGCCATTGACCAGCAGCACGGCCTGAGCCAGCGGGTCAATGGTGGAACTGAGCATGGCGTGGGTCCCGGCCGACGAGATCTGGACGCGTGCGTTCGGCACCCGTTGTCGGAACATGGCTTCGGCCATGGGGCTGCGACAGATATTGCCGACGCAGACCACCAGTACGTTACTGAACATGACCTTTGCTGAGGCTCGTCATCAGTCTCTTGCTGATGTTGGTGCTGAAGTTCTGCCCGACTGCCAGGAGCGTCTGCATCTTGCGTTTCGGGGTAATCGCCGACAGCGAATACTCGACCAGCTCCATCAGGAAGTGCTCATACAGCTCCTGATTGCCGAGCCGGTTGTAGTAGTTGGCCAGGGCGCCGGAGGTCTGCAGCGCCATGTGCAGCTTGCGTTTGTTGGAGCGCATGGAAAACACGCCCCCCGGGTGCAGCCGGTACATCGCTGGCTTGACCTCACCCATGAATTTGCCCTTGCCGTAGGCACCGAGCAGCGACCACCAGACCAGATCGTTGAGTGGCGCGGCGCGCAGTTCGGGTGGCAACGAATCGAAGACGTTGCGGAACACCGTGGTCAACGTCGAGATCGGCCGCGCCTTCTGCAGCTCCAGCGCCGTGGCATCCCCGCGCAGCTTGCCTTGCAGCTGGATAGGGTACTGGCCGCTGATGTCGAAGGGGATCGCGTCGTGGTAGGTCAGCACGTAATCCGGGTTGTTTTCGAGGAAGTCCACCTGGATCTGCAGCTTGCGCGGGTCAGTCCAGTAATCGTCGCCTTCGCAGTAAGCGATGTAGCGGCCACGCGCTTCGCCGAACAGGCGCGGCACCGGCGGGTTGTTCTGCGAGTACTGATTGGTCTCGTGATAGAAGGGCCGGATCAGCGTCGGGAAGCGCTTGGCGTAATCGGCAATGATGCGGGCAGTACCATCCGTGGAGGCATCGTCGTTCACCAGGATTTCGAAGGCGAACGTGGTTTGCTGCATCAGGAAGCCTTCCAGCGTCTGGGCGACGTAGGCTTCCTGGTTGTAGGCTGGACAGACGATGCTGACCAAGGGCGCGGCGGACGGCGAGGTGCTCGTCTTATTGCTATTAGCATCCATGGCTTGGGTACTCGGAGTTAAACACTGGGTTTGCTGAACAGAACGGAAATCTTCATGACCAGCGGCTTGTAGCTGGCGGCCACAATCAGCAGCGTGAGCAGGCCGCTGACGGCCAGACCCAGGAAGATGCTGATGCGGTTTTCATTGGCGATCAGGCGTAGCAAGGGCTCGGTGATCGCAAGGCCCACGCCGGTCATCACGCTGATGCGGATGATGTCGCGCAGCCATTGGCTGTGAATGCCCGGGGCCAGGCGCTGGTGGACGATGACCGGCCAGACGGCGAAGGACACGACGCGCAACACGAACCAGGCGATCGCCGCGCCGTAAGCGCCATAACCACGAATCGCCAGAAACATCACCGGCACCGTGATCAGCGCCGAAACGATGCTGTACCAGACATGCAGGTGCATGCGCCCGTAGGCATATTGCAGATAGAACTGGAAAGCGCTGACGGCCATGATGGCGCTGCCCAGCGAGTACCACGGCAGAATCGTTCGGCTCCAGTCGGCAGCAGGGCGATCCCCCGACCAGGCAAAGACCATTTCGTCGGCGTGCAGCGCGATCAGCGCCGCGAGCGGGAACAGGAACGTGCACACAAACCGGTTCGCCGCCAGATAAAGCTGATGCATGTCGTCCCGGCGTCCTTCGGCCATCAACACGGTGAGGCGCGGCAGCAGCGTCTGCGCCAGCGGGTTGGAGAGCATCATGATCCCGGTGGTGATCAGCGCCACCAGTGAGAAGTAACCATATTCATTGAGCGGCAGTAGCTCTGAGAGCAGCACCTTGTCGATCTGGGTCAGCACGATCCACAGCACCGCGGTGCCGGACATGCTCGCCGCGAACGGGATGATCGGCTTGACCAGATCCCAGTCAAAACCGGTCAGCGGCGATGGCGTCGGCATCTGCTGATAGGCACGGGCCGCGAAGATCACAGCTTCGATCAGGCCCACCAGCGCCTGGAATTCGAAGAAGTGCACCGGGTCGTTGGAAATCGTGCTCACCAGCAGCAGGCCACCGAAGTAGCGCAGCGTGGCGATGATCACGTTGGCAATGTTCAGCCATGCATGCTGTTCAAGGCCTTGAATCCCGCTTTTATAGAGCGTTGAAAACAAGCGCAGGGCGATAACGATGCCCATCAGCCCGATGCACTGCACCAGCGTCTCGGTCGACAATTGCTGAGCATTGAGCCAGTGCACGGCGATCCATTCGCTGCCGGCGTACATCGCCACGCAGCAGAACCCCGCCAGCGGCAGGAAAATGATTTCGAACGAGCGCAGCAGGCGACCTGTGTAGCGATCCAGTCCTTCACTGCCTTGTCGATGCGCCACCGCCCTGACCAGACTTGGCGACAACCCCGCATCCAGCAATTGCAGCCAGGCCTGCAGCACCGAGAAGAACCCGATCAGCCCGTACGCCTCGGCCCCCATGTGGCCGAGATAGAACGGCATGATCAGGATCCCCACGAGCAGCGTGTAGGCCTGGCCTGCATAGCTCAACGCAGTGTTGCGTATGACTGAGCGCTTGGTTTGCATCGAAAGTCCTTCCGGCGAAACAGGTGAATGGCGCAGTGGCTGGCCCGGCGGTGTTACATGACCTGCGCGAGGGACGGCACGCGGTAGGGCGAGTGGGCGCCGCTGGTTTCGGCGATCACCGTGCTGATCACGCGGTCCTGATCGTCGCGCAGCAGGCCCGGGTAAATCGGCAGACACAGCACGCGCTCGCTCAATGAACGTGAAGCGGTTTGTGCCGCTTGCGGCTGCAAGTATTCAAGGGTGTCCAGCGAGGGATAGAAGTAGCGGCGCGGGTTGATCCCGTTGGTGTTCAGCGCTGAACGCAAACGCAGCAGTTGCTGTTCGTCGCTCAGGGCAATCGGGTAATAGCTGTGATTGAGCTGGCTGTTGTTTTCCGGCCGCTGCAGGTCGACGTAATCGCCCAGGCGAGTGGTGTAGCGGTCAGCGATTTCGGCGCGTTCCTGAAGAATGTTCTCGATGTCGTCGAGAATGCACAGGCCCATCGCGGCGGAGAATTCGTTGAGCTTGGCGTTGATGCCGATGCCTTCGATCTTGTCGACGTCAGCGATGCCGAAGTTGCACAGCAGGTGAACCCGGCGCGCTGTTTCGTCATCGTTGGTGATGATTGCGCCGCCTTCGATGGTGTGAAACAGCTTGGTGGCGTGGAAGCTCAGGGTGCTGATGTCGCCCCAGTTGAGCACCGACTGGCCAGCGTGGCGCACGGCGAAGGCATGGGCGCCGTCGTACACGACTTTCAGATTGCGCCGACGGGCGATCTCTTCGATGCGCTCGACAGCGCACGGATTGCCGAACACGTGGGTGCCGACAATGGCGGTGGTGTCGGAGACGATGCGGCTTTCGATGTGGTCGGGCGAGATGTTCCAGGTCTGGGCGTCGATGTCAGCGAAGATCGGTCGAATGCCTTCCCACTGCAGCGAACTGCTGGTCGCGACGAAGCTGAACGGCGTGGTCACTGCGCTGCCGCTCAGACCCAGCGCGCGATAAGCGACTTGCAGGGCGAGGGTGCCGTTGTTGGTGAGGATGACGTGTTTGACGCCCAGATATTCTTTCAGGCGTTGTTCGAGCTCGCACACCAGCGGCCCGTGATTGGTCAGCCAGCCGCGCGCATAAATGCCCTCGACGTAGCCTTTGAACTTGTCGATATCGCCCAGGTAAGTCTTGGTGACGTTGATCATCGAATTCTCCATTTCAGATGCAAAGCTTTTAAAAGGCTTTTGGGCAGTGATGCGATGGCGCCGGTCTGACGCCGGGCCGTCAACGCCAGGTTCAAGGGGAATCAGTTGGGGGTGGATGCCGGCGGCGGGTTGCCTGCCTTGTTGCTCATCCGCTGCGCGCGGCCTTGATTGATTTTCAGGATCAACCGGGTGGCCAGGCTGCCGGTATGGGGGTCACCGAAGTGGAAGAGCGCGGTGGCGCGCTTTACGTCCGGCCGGCAGGCCTGATTGGCGTGCAGGCTGCGATAACCCCAGAAGAAATAAACGCTGCCCGGCTCCAGGCGCAGGACATATGGCTTGAGCCAATTGCGCTGCATGCCTTTGATGATCCAGCCGCGGGTGATCTTGTTCTGCAGCAGGGCTTTCTCGATCACGTTGAACAACACCCATGAGCGCACCCGACGGATGTTGGGAAACAACATCAGATCGCCGCGTCCTTCGCCTTCGCTGGGGATAAACACGGGGATCAGCGCGGTCACCAGGCTGGCGTCGTAATGGAAGCTGTTGGATTCGCGCTTGCCCTGATTGCCCTGCACGCAGCGCAGGACCGGGAAGATGCGGTCACTGGCAGCGTCGCGACGGGCAGCATGCTTATAGAGGCGACCCAGCAGCGCCTTGAAACGCGGGTCAGACCAGTAGCTCGCCAGCAGGCTTTCGCTCAGTGCAGCTTCGCCGTGGTAGGCAAAGTATTCGCCCCGGTGTTTCTGCGCCTGCTCGTCAGTCCAGGCCTGTAACTGCTGCAGGTCCGAGTCCGGAACGGCCGCGTTCAGTTTTGCAAAGCCGTTGGTATCGATTTCGTCAGCCAGTCGCTGAACCAGCTGCTCATCCATGTCGAAAGATAAAGGCATTGCATCAGGCCCTCGGAGAGAGTGAGGAGTGCAGGGCAGGGGTAGATTGCGCTTCAGGCACGCTACCGCCCGAATCTGCAGATCCTGCCGTTGTACTAATTAGGCGTGCATTCAAACGGCGGCCTTATTCAGCACTCGCTGACTAAAACGTTGGGCAAAGCTACCGCCCCACCGAGCACATTCAGTAATTCGAAAAAACCTTTCTTTGAACCAAAAACTGCCCACCGGCGCTGATTTCACACCGTTTGAATCGTCAACTTTATTGGCAGTCGCAGGGTAATTAAGTCGGAATGCTCTCGGCGCACAGCTCTAGGGCCGCACTGCAAAAACGGGAAAACATTGGACGTGCCTATATATCGACGGAGGCGGCGTTTCTGTCAAATTATTTCGCCATCATTCTGTTAGATTTTTGATAAACGGGCCGACAGCATCTCTAAGTAGTTGATTTTATTGGTAGTCAATAAAACATCACTGCGCTGTCGTGGTGCGCGCCGCTTTTTAGGCGCTCCTGAAAACCACCTATCTGGCCGTCAAAAATAACCGGGAAGACGTTTTTCCAACGTCAGAACTTGGGCGCGGGTGGGGTTAACGGTTTTATGGCGCTCGATGATTGAATCCCGTCATACAAACGTAATTGTGTGGTTGAGTAACTAATCCACTGAGCGGTAAGTGTGTAATTAAGCGATCACAGCGGTGTTGCAGTTTTATAGATGGAACTGTGTTCGGTTATATATAAATCGACGCGGGTGAAGTGGTTGATATGACGAAGCTTTCATCAGTGCGCCAGGAGGTGGATCCTACGCGCCATTACTGCGCCCGACGGTGGAGGCGGCGCTGCGGTTGCTCAGCTTTGATCGCTGCTCCATTATCCGGGTCTGCGATGCAAACAATTCGGGTCACCAGGAGATTCAATGAATACGCAGTCGAAAACCACTGGAGTGGCGATGCAACGCCTTGCGCAGGCGCGCGCCCTGATGAGCCGTGAAGGCATCGACGCTTGGCTGGTGCCGTCGGCCGACCCTCATCTCTCTGAATATCTGCCGGGTTACTGGCAAGGGCGGCAGTGGCTGTCCGGCTTCTACGGCTCCGTCGGCACCCTGATCATCACCCAGGACTTCGCCGGTCTGTGGGCGGACAGCCGTTACTGGGAGCAAGCGAGCAAAGAGTTGGCCGGCAGCGGGATTGACCTGGTCAAGCTGCAGCCCGGCCAGCCCGGTCCACTTGAATGGCTGACCGAGCAGGCAAAGGCTGATTCCGTCGTCGCGGTGGATGGTGCGGTGTTGGCCGTGGCGTCGTCGCGTACGCTGGCTGCCAATTTGTACGAAAAAGGTGCGCGGCTTCGCACCGACCTCGACCCTTTAACGGAGCTGTGGAACGACCGGCCTGCGTTGCCGGCCCAGGCTGTCTATGAGCACGCGGCGCCCCACGCTACCGAAACCCGCACCGACAAACTCACTCGACTGCGTACAGTGATGGCCGAGCGCGGGGCGGACTGGCATTTCCTCGCCACTCTGGACGACATCGCCTGGCTGTTTAACCTGCGTGGCGCCGATGTCTCCTACAACCCGGTGTTCATCTCCTTCGCCCTGATCGGCCCGAACAGCATCAATCTGTTTGTCGCATCGGAGAAAGTCGATGCCGCGCTGCGCAGCACGCTGGAGCAAGAAGGCATCACTCTGCATGAATACACGCGCATCGGCACTGCGTTGCGCAACGTGCCCAAGGATGCCCGATTGCTGGTGGATCCGGCGCGGGTCACCTGTGGCCTGCTGGATTACCTGGACAGCGAAGTCACCCTGGTCGAAGGTTTGAACCCGACCACGCTGTTCAAGTCGCAGAAGAGCGCTGCCGACACCCGGCATATCCGCCAGGCGATGGAGCAGGACGGCGCGGCGCTGTGCGAGTTCTTCGCCTGGCTGGATTCAGCGCTGGGTAACGAGCCCGTCAGCGAACTGACCATCGACGAGAAGCTCAGCGCGGCGCGTGCCCGTCGTCCGGGCTACGTGTCCCAGAGTTTCGCCACCATTGCCGGCTTCAACGGTAACGGGGCGATGCCTCACTACCGCGCCACCGAAGAAGAGCACGCGCAAATCGAAGGTGACGGCTTGCTGTTGATCGACTCCGGCG
>NZ_CM174408.1:755000-3840000 GCF_057834665.1 Pseudomonas sp. GL_135 | reverse complement strand
AGATGTAACGGGGCTCAAACCATGCACCGAAGCTACGGGTATCACGCAAGTGATGCGGTAGAGGAGCGTTCTGTAAGCCTGTGAAGGTGAGTTGAGAAGCTTGCTGGAGGTATCAGAAGTGCGAATGCTGACATGAGTAACGACAATGGGTGTGAAAAACACCCACGCCGAAAGACCAAGGTTTCCTGCGCAACGTTAATCGACGCAGGGTTAGTCGGTCCCTAAGGCGAGGCTGAAAAGCGTAGTCGATGGAAAACAGGTTAATATTCCTGTACTTCTGGTTATTGCGATGGAGGGACGGAGAAGGCTAGGCCAGCCTGGCGTTGGTTGTCCAGGTTTAAGGTGGTAGGCTGAAATCTTAGGTAAATCCGGGGTTTCAAGGCCGAGAGCTGATGACGAGTGTTCTTTAGAACACGAAGTGGTTGATGCCATGCTTCCAAGAAAAGCTTCTAAGCTTCAGGTAACCAGGAACCGTACCCCAAACCGACACAGGTGGTTGGGTAGAGAATACCAAGGCGCTTGAGAGAACTCGGGTGAAGGAACTAGGCAAAATGGCACCGTAACTTCGGGAGAAGGTGCGCCGGTGAGGGTGAAGGACTTGCTCCGTAAGCTCATGCCGGTCGAAGATACCAGGCCGCTGCGACTGTTTATTAAAAACACAGCACTCTGCAAACACGAAAGTGGACGTATAGGGTGTGACGCCTGCCCGGTGCCGGAAGGTTAATTGATGGGGTTAGCTAACGCGAAGCTCTTGATCGAAGCCCCGGTAAACGGCGGCCGTAACTATAACGGTCCTAAGGTAGCGAAATTCCTTGTCGGGTAAGTTCCGACCTGCACGAATGGCGTAACGATGGCGGCGCTGTCTCCACCCGAGACTCAGTGAAATTGAAATCGCTGTGAAGATGCAGTGTATCCGCGGCTAGACGGAAAGACCCCGTGAACCTTTACTATAGCTTTGCACTGGACTTTGAATTTGCTTGTGTAGGATAGGTGGGAGGCTTTGAAGCGTGGACGCCAGTCTGCGTGGAGCCAACCTTGAAATACCACCCTGGCAACTTTGAGGTTCTAACTCAGGTCCGTTATCCGGATCGAGGACAGTGTATGGTGGGTAGTTTGACTGGGGCGGTCTCCTCCTAAAGAGTAACGGAGGAGTACGAAGGTGCGCTCAGACCGGTCGGAAATCGGTCGTAGAGTATAAAGGCAAAAGCGCGCTTGACTGCGAGACAGACACGTCGAGCAGGTACGAAAGTAGGTCTTAGTGATCCGGTGGTTCTGTATGGAAGGGCCATCGCTCAACGGATAAAAGGTACTCCGGGGATAACAGGCTGATACCGCCCAAGAGTTCATATCGACGGCGGTGTTTGGCACCTCGATGTCGGCTCATCACATCCTGGGGCTGAAGCCGGTCCCAAGGGTATGGCTGTTCGCCATTTAAAGTGGTACGCGAGCTGGGTTTAGAACGTCGTGAGACAGTTCGGTCCCTATCTGCCGTGGACGTTTGAGATTTGAGAGGGGCTGCTCCTAGTACGAGAGGACCGGAGTGGACGAACCTCTGGTGTTCCGGTTGTCACGCCAGTGGCATTGCCGGGTAGCTATGTTCGGAAAAGATAACCGCTGAAAGCATCTAAGCGGGAAACTTGCCTCAAGATGAGATCTCACTGGAACCTTGAGTTCCCTGAAGGGCCGTCGAAGACTACGACGTTGATAGGTTGGGTGTGTAAGCGCTGTGAGGCGTTGAGCTAACCAATACTAATTGCCCGTGAGGCTTGACCATATAACACCCAAGCAATCTGCAGAAAGACAGCAGATTGCGGTGTGTGAAGACGCATGAAGACGAAAGTTTGCGAACACACAAGCTGTACCTTGATCACATACCGATTTGCTGAAGCGTTCGAGAGGACGAGTCAGTACCCGAATTTCTTGACGACCATAGAGCGTTGGAACCACCTGATCCCATCCCGAACTCAGCAGTGAAACGATGCATCGCCGATGGTAGTGTGGGGTTTCCCCATGTGAGAGTAGGTCATCGTCAAGATTAAATTCCGAAACCCCATTTGCGAAAGCAGATGGGGTTTTGTTTTTGCAGCGCGAAAAAGCTGCTAAATCAAGGTCAAAAAAAACGTAAGCGTCCGGCGATCTCGCCTCGACAGTCGAGGAGCGCCGCATGCTGAGGCATGTGAGTGCTCCAAAGCACGGTTGCGCTCAGGCGTAGTTGCGCCTCATTTCCGCCCATTCTATCAATGCCTGTATTGAGGGCCCGAGTGCGTGGCCGATATCCGTGAGCCGGTACTCCACTTTAGGAGGCACCTGCGGGTACACCGTCCGCAACACGATGCCGTCCCTTTCTAGCTGCTTGAGCTGTTGAATCAGCATCTTCTGATTGATCCCTTCGATTAGCTTCTCTATATCCGAGAACCGAAGTGCCCCCTTCGCCGCGAAAAGCTGGCACAGGATGATGATCTTCCACTTCCCCTCCAACACGCGAAGCGTCTCGGTAGTTGCCTCAGCCCAATTCCGGCGATTTTGTGGATCACTGCAATTCCAGTCTCGTTCCATTTCTTTCTCAACGGTGGGTTACCCACCTTTTGGTAGGTACTTACCATTATTACATCAGCGCTCTAGAATCGGTTCAAGACACACGATTATGAGGCTTAGGGTATGAAAATTGGCATCATTGGGACTGGTAACATCGGCGCCACCATCGCTCGTAAGCTTAAAGCTGCTGGTCATGATATCCACGTCGCGAATTCGAAAGGCATCAACGGAGTGCGCGCATTTGCCGAAGAGATAGGCGCCGAACCTGTTGATGTTAGGGGCGCGGTCGACGGGGTCGATCTGGTCGTACTGTCCATACCGCTACCTGCTTTGAGTGCCCTTCCTTCTGATCTGTTCAGCTCCGTACCTGACAGCGTCCCTGTGGTGGACACCAGCAATTACTACCCTGGGTTGCGTGACCCCCGCATTGCAGAACTTGATGACGGAATGACTGAAAGCGTCTGGGTTTCCAAACAGATTGGACGGCCTGTGATCAAGGGCTTCAACAACGTGCTGGCTTATACATTGGCAGAGCTAGGCCTTCCGAAGGGTAGCCCAGGACGCTTGGCAGCAGCTGTGGCAGGTGACGATCCCAAAGCGAAAGAAACAGTAATGTCTCTGGTGAGTGAAGCTGGCTTCGACCCGGTCGATGGAGGTTCACTTGAGGAGTCCTGGAGGCAACAACCATCCACACCAAGCTACTGCTGCGACTATGACGCGGCGACTATGCAGAAAGCGCTTTTGATGGCTGTTAAAGGGCAGGCAGCAGCGAAGCGAGATGAGTTGCCCAAGCACTTTGCAAAGCTCGGGGCCAACGCCAGTCATGGCGAGGTTGTAGCCATGAACCGCTCGTTCAACCCTCTGGATTGATGCTTTCGGGCAACAAGAGCGATCTCAGACAATACGGGGCCTCCTTGAATGAATATGAGTCCAGTTATGAGGCAAAAGTAGATCGATCTCGTTCGCCTGGTGCGTTGGTAGGCGAGTGAGTACGTCCTTCAGGTAGGCATACGGATCATGTCCGTTGAGCCGCGCCGACTGGATCAAACTCATGATCGCCGCCGCACGTTTACCGCTGCGTAACGAGCCAGCGAACAGCCAGTTTGAGCGCCCAAGAGCCCACGGCCGGATTTGATTCTCGCACCAGTTATTATCGATGGGCACAGCACCGTCATCGAGATAGCGCGTCAGCGCTATCCAGCGTTTGAGGCTGTAATCCAACGCTTTCGCGATGGACGATCCCTCAGGCACAAGCTGTCTTTGGGCGATCATCCAGTTATGAAGTGCGTCGATGATCGGCGCTGCTTTTTCCTGCCGTATTCGCTGCCGATCACCCGGCTCCAGCTCTCGGACTTCTCGTTCAACTTCGTACAAGGCCGCGATATAGTGCAGCGCTTTTTCGGCGACCTGGCTCTTGTTGGTCGCGTGCAAGTCGAAGAACTTCCGGCGGGCATGGGCCATGCAGCCGATCTCCGTAACGCCCAGTTCAAAGCCTGCCTTGTAGCCGGCAAAGTCATCGCAGACCAGCTTGCCGTTCCAACGACCCAGGAAGGCTCGGGCATGTTCGCCAGCGCGGCTTGGGCTGAAGTCGTAAACGACCGCCGCCAGGTCGGAGAACTGACTGGTGGCATAGGCCCAGACGTAAGCACGATGAGTTTTCTTCGCACCAGGCGTCAGCATTTGTACCGGCGTCTCGTCGGCATGGACGACGCCGTGCGTCAGCACGGCTTCGCGCAGCGCATCGACTAGCGGCTGGAGTTGCACGCCGCAGTTGCCTACCCATTGCGCCAAGGTCGAACGGGCGATAGGCAATCCGGCGCGGCCGAAGATTTTCTCTTGGCGATACAGCGGCAGATGATCGGCGAACTTGGCCACCATGACGTGGGCGAGCAGGCTCACGGTCGGGATACCCTTGTCGATGACGTGCGCCGGTACAGGCGCCTGGATTAGCGTTTCGCACTGCTCGCAGGCCCATTTCCCACGGATATGACGCTCGACGGTGAACACGCCGGGCGTGTAGTCGAGTTTTTCACTGGCATCTTCGCCGATGCGCTTGAGAGCACAGCCGCACTGGCAATGGCTGTTGTCCGGTTCGTGATGGATCAGCGTGCGAGGAAATTGCGGCGGCAGCGCTGCGCGCTTAGGTTGCTGGCGCATTTTGGCTTCGACTGGTGTCGGTTGCAGCGCCTCAAGCTCGGCTTCGATAGCGGCAATATCAGTATTGATCAAGTCATAGAGCAAGCTGGCCTGATCTGGACTTAGTTGCTCGCT
The DNA here is from genome assembly GCF_057834665.1 of Pseudomonas sp. GL_135. Lineage (NCBI taxonomy): Bacteria > Pseudomonadati > Pseudomonadota > Gammaproteobacteria > Pseudomonadales > Pseudomonadaceae > Pseudomonas > Pseudomonas sp. GL_135. The sequence goes on along the minus strand of NZ_CM174408.1, from coordinate 3,835,194 downwards.
GCGTTTGGCAAACTTGAAGCGCTTGAGCAGCGCGATCTCGTGGGCCAGCTTCTCGTTGACCGACTTGTGATGGGTGATTTGCTTGTGCATTGTCTCGACGCGCTGGATCAACTGCGCCGCCAGGGCACGCAGTTGTTCAGGGTTTAATTGATCGAGATTTGGATGCAAAGTCATGCCGCCGATTTTGCCAGAGAGGGCTGGTGGCGACGATAGACTGATGGGCCAATTGCGCTGGCAAGCGCGCCATGGCAGACAAGTTAGAGCACCGTGATGGCTCCTCCGGAACCGACGCGTTGCCAAGGTAAGCCGAGCACCAAGGCTTGAAGTTGCTCTGCATCCAACTCGACTTCAGAGCCGTGCCGCACGCCCGGCCAAAAGAAACGTCCTTGATTCAAACGCCGGGCGGCAAGCCAAATCCCCACTCCGTCATGCACCAGCACTTTCATGCGATTGGCACGACGGTTGGCAAACAGATAAGCACTGTGCGGCTTCGCCGCACCGAACACCGCCACAACCCGCGCCAGCGCAGTTTCAGTGCCGGCGCGCATGTCCATGGGCTCGGTGGCGAGCCAGATGGAGTCGATGCGGATCATCGCAGCAGGTCTCGCAGGAAAGCAGAACACGCCGCTGCATTTTCTGCCGGCCAACTCACCACGACTACACCTTTTGGATGCGGCACTTCGATTCGGATCGTGGCAAGAAGGGCCTGATGCATCGGCACCGGCGGCGAAGTATTGACCGGGATGAAGGCAGTTTGCAGTGCCAGGTTTTTCTGCGCATGCACCCGAATCCATTTATGGACGAGGTTTGCATTGAGGTTGTGGGTCAAGGCGACATTGGCAATTGAAGTGTCAGATTGGGCGCACTCAGCAATGACCTGGGCCTTGAAGGACTCTGAATAGGAACGGCGTTCTTGTGGCATGGGCGTCCGCTTAAAAAGGCTAAAAATGGTGTCCACTTAAATTTAGGTGGACACCATCGCCTCAAGCGACGGTGTTAGGAAGGTGTGTTGCCCGGACGGTTACAAAAAAACCACCCGATAGGGTGGTCTTTCTTTTGCCAGCACTGATCAGTCACCGCGATACACGCACCCGCTGGTGCATGTCTCGTGAATCCGTAGAGCGGACAGTTCTGGCAGCAGTGGTTTCAATTCTTTCCAGATCCACTTTACCAACACTTCACTGGTCGGGTTTTCCAGGCCGGGAATGTCGTTGAGGTAGTTGTGGTCCAGGCGCTCATACAGAGGCTTGAAGATGGTTTTGATCTCAGAGAAATCGCGAATCCATCCGGTATGGGGATCGGGTTCGCCCTGTAGGTAGATCGCTATACGAAAGGAGTGACCGTGCAGACGTCCGCACTTGTGCCCATCGGGCACGTGAGGGAGCCGATGGGCGGACTCGAACGTAAACTCTTTAAAAATTTCCACGGTGATATAAGCCTTGAGAAGTGGCGATCGCCAGCGCGATAAATGCAAGCGGCGAGTTTATCAGTAATGGTTTAGCGAGCGACAGGCAGACCTGGCGGCGTGGTTAAACCAGAGGCTCCAGTCGCTGGGCGAGACGACCCGTGTCCACGAGCTCCAAGAACTCATCCCCCAGCCGCTGACTGCTCTCCATTGCAGCACGCCAGTACCGTTGCCGGTCCGCATCCCTGCCTACGAACCGTTTAAAGTCGCTCCGATCAGGCAGCTTGCCGTAGGGCAGCGTAGCCAGGTACTCCTTGGAGGGCGAGAGCAGCACGACGTCTTGAAGCCGAGTCTGATCGCCTCTGCGCCAGGGGAGTGTCTTGTCAAACCAGCCAGGAATGATTTTGTCGGTGAAGTGCGGATACAGCACGATGTCGCTTCCGCTGTATGGAAGATCCAAGTGGTAGTCAAGCAGACCGCCATCCCGGAACATTCCTGCGCCGATACCGGGTATCTCTGCAACGCCCTCCATCACCATGGGAATTGAGCCTGACGCCAGCAATGCCTGGCGCAGGTTCAATGTGTCCAGTGGCAAGCAATGAGACGGAAAGTCAGTCATTGGCAGAAGGGGAGGGACGAGGCGTGGGTCGTGCATGACCAGCCGCTCGAAATGCCGTGACAGGCGCGCGCGCCCGATCAGGTTGTCAGCGATGACGGTCCCCAGTCCCAGACTCAACCCTGCGCGATGATCCCGGGCAAGCAAGCCCCGGCTTTTGACGATCATTACGTTGAGACGGTAATGGGGATTCGCCAGGACGTGTGCGTCATCCGCCTGCAGAAGCGCATCGAGCATCGTCACACAGCTGCGGGAGACCTGCGCCATCGTTACGCCTTTGGCGAAGCTCTGCTCGTTGTACAAACGCCCAAGTCGCTGAAGACCTGCAACGGGGTCCGGCAGGCATGCGCTTGCAAAGCGCCACGAACCGATGGAAGCGCCAATCAATGATCGCTTCCGTTGAGCTCGGGGGAGCCATTCGCCAAACAGCGCCAGATCCAGGCCCTGAATGCCCAGTGCTTTCGGGCCTCCCGCCGCGCCAGGGATAATGCCAACGTCAATCGGCGACAGGCCTTGCTCCCTGATCCGCGTCATCGCGCGCCTGCCGGCCTTGATAGTCAATGAAGGGTGTTTGATGTGAATGTTGCTCATGGCCCCTCCGGGGTCGGACTGGGGCGAATAATACCGTGGATCCCGCTTTCATCGACTGACGGTTGATAGGGTAGTGGCACGTAGCCAGATAAATTCAGCTTCAATTAAGTTCGCGCGTTTATGGTGGGCTCCGTAACCAACCAGAACCCAACGGAGATTCACCATGAAAATTCTGACTGCCTTCATCGCTGCCACCGCATTCACTTTCACAGCAGGTTACGTCCAGGCTCGAGACCTTGGTCCTGACGAGGCGCTGAAACTGCGGGATGCAGGTACTATTCAATCCTTTGAAAAGCTCAACGCCGTTGCGTTGGCCAAGCACCCGAAATCCACTATCACGGACACCGAGCTGGAACAGGAATATGGCAAGTACGTTTACCAGATCGAACTGCGAGATGCTCAAGGTGTGGAGTGGGACGTTGAAGTCGATGCCGTCAGCGGCCAGATACTTAAAGACCACCAGGACGCCTGATGATCGCCAGTAAGCGTCCCGCCAAGCGTTTCGTTTACTGTCTGGTGGCCGCCTGTGCGGTCGCCCCAAGCGTCGCGTGCCTGGCTCGGGACCTGAATCAGGACGAGGTGCTTGAGCTGCGCAGGAGAGGTGTGATTCTGCCGCTTGAGCAGTTCATCGATCAGGCACTGGGACGTTACCCCGGCTCCAAGCTGCTTGAAGCCGAACTTGAAGAAAAGCACGGCGCGTTGGTGTACGAGATCGAGCTTCTCACCGCCGATCATGTCGTGCGCGAACTCAAATTTGATGCCGGTGACAGCCGCCTGTTGCAAGACAAGGAAGACGATTGATGCGTTTGTTATTGGTTGAGGACCACGTTCCCTTGGCGGACGAGCTCATCAGTACACTGGGCCGTCAGGGTTACGCAATCGACTGGCTGACCGACGGCCGCGACGCTATTCATCAAGGCGCCACAGAGCCTTACGACCTGATCGTGCTTGACCTCGGCCTGCCAGGCGTTCCTGGGCTTGAGGTGCTGCAGAAGTGGCGCGCGGGCGGGCTGTCCACCCCCGTACTTATCCTGACGGCGCGGGCCTCCTGGGCCGAACGTATCGAAGGTCTCAAGGCCGGCGCCGACGATTATCTGACCAAACCCTTTCACCCCGAAGAACTGCAGCTGCGCATACAGGCGCTGCTTCGCCGTGTCCGAGGTCTGGCCAATCAGCCCAAGCTCGAATCCGCTGGCCTGCACCTGGACGAAGGGCGCCAGTGCGTCAGTCGCGGGGAGGAGGAAGTCCAGCTCACTGCTGCAGAGTTTCGCCTGCTGCGTTATTTCATGCTGCATCCCGGCCAGATTCTCTCCAAAAGTCATCTGGCCGAGCATCTTTATGATGGGGAGAACGAGCGGGACTCAAACGTGATCGAGGTCCACGTCAATCATTTGCGCCGCAAGCTGGGTCGGGCCGTGGTCGAGACGCGGCGCGGGCAAGGCTATCGTTTTGCCGGGACGGGCGAGTGAGGTCGATACAGCGACGCTTGAGTCTGGGCCTGATCAGCGTGCTGCTGGTTGTTGGACTGGTCCTGGCGCAGATCAGCCTGTGGCTCTTCGAAGTTGGCTTGCAGCGTTACCTGGAATCAGGCCTGCGCAATGAGAGCGAGCTGCTGCTAGTGGCCTTGGTGCGCGGCCCCGACGGCCTGCAGCTCGATGAGCATCGGCTGTCGCCGGGCTATCAGCGACCCTATTCCGGCCACTATTTTCGAATTGATGTTGACCACGGTCATTGGCGCTCGCGCTCGTTGTGGGATCTGGAGTTGCCGCATCCCGGGCAGCCCGGCTTGCATGCCGACCTTGCCCTGGAAAAGACCGATCAATCGCTGTTGCTGCTGCACACCGATTACCGCAAGTTCGGACAGACCGTCTCTATCACCGTCGCTCAGGACTACACCCCGGTGCGGGACAGTTTCGCACTGGTCCAGCGCATCGGTCTCGGGCTGGGGCTGATGGCCCTGGTTTTGATTCTTGTGTTGCAGCGCGTCACCGTTCGCCGCGCCTTGCGCCCGCTGGAAAGGGCCAGAGAACAGATTTTCCAGCTGCAGCAAGGGCAGCGCTCGCAACTTGATGAGCGAGTGCCAGTGGAGCTTGAGCCGCTGGTTGCGCAGATCAATCATCTGCTGGCCCATACCGAGGACAGTCTCAAACGATCGCGCAACGCCCTTGGCAATCTAGGCCACGCGCTGAAGACGCCGCTGGCCGTGCTGATGAGCCTGGCCGAAGGCGACAGGCTGGCGGGCCACCCGCACGTGCGCGACACCTTGCGCGATCAGCTGCAGCACATTCAGCAGCGTCTTGAGCGTGAGCTCAATCGAGCGCGCTTGTCAGGCGATGCCTTGCCAGGCGCACGGTTTGATTGTGCTGCGGAGATCCCCGGGCTGTTCTCCACATTGCGGATGATTCATGGCGAGCATCTGGAACTGAGCAGTGAGATCGCTGCGGATCTGTTTCTGCCGTGGGACCGTGAAGACATCCTTGAGTTGTTGGGCAACGTCATGGACAACGCCTGCAAGTGGGCCGACAGCGAGATCAGGCTGACCATCGCCAAAGGCGCTGATGGCTACTGCCTGCTGATCGACGACGATGGCCCGGGTATCCCTCTTCAGCATCGCGATGAAGTCATCGGCCGTGGCAATCGTCTGGACGAGCAAGTGACCGGCCACGGTCTGGGACTCGGCATCGTCAAGGACATCGTCGAGGCGTGGGGCGGGCGCATTCAGTTGCTGGACAGCCCCTTGGGTGGGCTGCAAGTGCGTATCGATCTGCCCGAGCGACTCAGCCCGCAACTGCCGGGGGCCGAAAGCGTTCGTCAACCGTCGTGACCTCAACTTTTTGTGCGCCGGGCCGTTAACCGTTAAGGAACCCCAACGACTCAACGCAAAAAAACAAAGGGTCATGACTTCTATGCGGCTAAATCTTAAAGCCAAAGTACTTTCGCTCGCCGTGCTCCCCGTGTTGGTGTTCGCACTGATCATCAGCGCCAGCACCGTCATCATGCTGCGGGAGCAGGGCAAGCGCGAAGTCGAGGAAACCCGCCAGCACCTGCTCGCGGAGGCCAAAGCCACGTTGCAGAGTTATGTGGCTGTTGCGCTGGGCACCATCAAACCGCTGTATGACGCCTCGGCTCCGGGTGACATGGAAGCCCGCGCGCAAGTCATCAAGATGCTCTCCCAAGTCAACTACGCCAAGGACGGGTACTTCTTCGGCTACGACTCGCAGGCGGTGCGGTTGTTCAAGGGCAATAGCCCCGACGGCATCGGCAAGAGCTTCAAGGACGCTCGCGATCCAAAAGGCGTTTTCGTTAATGCCGGCTTGGTTGACGTGGCGAAAGCAGGTACCCATTACCTGGAATATTCCTCTGCGCTGCCCGGGTCGAGCGAACTGGTGCCGAAACTGGGCTACACCGAGTATCTGCCGAAATGGGACATGGCCTTTGGGTCGTCGATCAACCTGGATAACATCGATGCCAAAGTCGCAGAGCTGCAGAAGAATGTGTCCGAGCGCCGGCAGAATATGCTCGTCAGCATCATTGGCATCACGCTGCTGGTATTGGTGATTATCGCAGCGGTGGGTTTCTGGATCGCGGGCGGTATTCTGCGGCCGCTGCGCCTGATGAAAGCCAATCTCGATGATATCGCCGCCGGAGAGGGTGATCTGACCCAGCGCCTGGCGGTGACCTCCCAAGACGAACTTGGCGAACTGGCCGGGTCGTTTAATCGCTTTGTCGACAAGATTCACGGCCTGGTCCGGCAGATCGCCGAGATGACCGCGCAGCTGACTGGCCTGGTGGGCGAGGTGACCGATCAGGCGCAGCGCTCCGAGCAGGCAATGGAGCGTCAGCGCCATGAAACCGACCAGGTCGCCACGGCGATCAATCAGATGTCGGCTGCGGCCCAGGAAGTCGCGAAGAGCGCGCAGGGCGCCTCTGTCGCGGCGCAGCAAACCGATGCTGAAGGTCAGGCGGCCAAGCGAGTGGTCGACGGCAGCATCCAGCAGATTCACGCGCTGGTGAACGACATCCGCGACAGCGGTACTTCTCTGGATAGCCTGCAGAATGACGTGTCGTCCATCGTCGGCGTGCTCGGTGTGATCCGCTCCATCGCCGATCAAACCAACCTGCTGGCACTCAACGCCGCCATCGAAGCCGCGCGTGCCGGGGAAGCGGGCCGCGGGTTCGCGGTGGTGGCCGACGAAGTGCGTGCGCTGGCCAGCCGCACGCAGCAAAGCACTCAGGAAATCCAGGGCATGATCGACCGCTTGCAGCAAGGCACCCAAGGCGCGGTGCAGGCGATGCGGCGCTCAAGCGAGGCGGGCGATGGGACGTCCGCGCGGGCTAATGAGGCCGGGGCATCACTGGACACAATCGGTCAGCTGATCGGCACGATCAACGCCATGAACGCGCAGATTGCCAGCGCCGCAGAAGAGCAGACGGCCGTGGCGGAAGAGATCAATCGCAGCGTTCACCAGATCGCGGTGGCGGTCGAAAGCGTGGCCGATGAAACCCGCCACAGCGCCTCCACGTCGCGCAATCTCACGGAGCTGAATCAGCGTCTTGGCCAGTTGGTCCGGCAGTTCAGAATCTAGGCCGGGGTGGCGGGCCAGGCTCGGGGCCCGCTGCCCGCACTTCCTCCATTGACCTTGCGCTTCAGGCGCGGCACTCCTGCGGCGATTGGCGGACTAAGCATCAGACCGTGTGTTTGGCGCGGTGTAATGACATGGAAGGAACATGAACGAAACCGCGCTACAAAGTAAAACCCTGTTGCTGTTATTGGTATTGGTGACCATCGCGTTCATCTGGATCCTGCTGCCGTTCTACGGCGCGGTGTTCTGGGCGGTGATCCTCGGCATCATCTTTGCGCCGCTGCAACGCCGCCTTCTGGCCCGCTTCAACTGGCAGCGCAACCTGACGTCCTTGTGCACGCTGACGATCTGTCTGGTCATCGCGATCCTGCCGGTGATCGTCATCGCGGCGCTGATGGTTCAGGAGGGGGCGACGCTTTACAAGAATGTGGAAAGTGGTCAGCTCGACATCGCCAAATACCTGGCTGAATTCAAAGTCCTGTTGCCACCTTACGTGCAGCATTGGCTTGATCGCCTGGGCATGGGGGACTTCAACGGCCTGCGCGACAAAATCGCCAAAAGCGCGATGCAAGGCAGCAACTACCTGGCCACACAGGCGTTCAGCTTTGGGCAGGGCACGTTCGATTTCGTTGTCAGCTTTTTCATCATGCTGTACTTGCTGTTCTTTTTTCTGCGTGATGGCCAGGAGCTGACACGCAAGATCCGCATCGCGATTCCGCTGGCCGAGCCGCAGAAGCGCCGCTTGCAGTTGAAGTTCACCCGTGTCGTGCGCGCGACGGTGAAGGGCAACATTGTGGTAGCGGTGACTCAAGGCGCGCTGGGCGGGTTTATTTTCTGGGCGCTGGATATCCCGAGCGCTTTGCTGTGGGCAGTGATGATGGCGTTTCTGTCGTTGCTGCCGGCGGTGGGGGCGGGCATTGTCTGGGCGCCGGTGGCGCTGTATTTCCTGCTCAGCGGGATGATCTGGCAGGGCGTGGTGTTGGGGCTGTTTGGGATATTCGTGATCGGGCTGGTGGATAATGTGTTGCGTCCGATCCTGGTGGGCAAGGACACGCGGATGCCCGATTACCTTATTCTGATTTCGACGTTGGGCGGGATGGCGGTATTCGGGTTGAACGGGTTTGTGATCGGGCCGATGGTAGCGGCGCTGTTTATGTCGACGTGGGCGTTGTTTACCGGCGACAAGAAAACCGTTCGATTGCCGGGCTAGCGCGTGTTCCTAAGATCAAGAGCGTCTGCCTAAGGGCAGACATTTCGCCTTCGGCGAGTTACTTGGAAAAGCACCCCAAGTAACCAAGGGTGCTTGCTCCTGGTTTGGCCCTTCCTTCGTCAGGGTTCCTTCACTCCGGTCTCGCTCCGTGCGCCCGTTGCCATCCGCCATCCATGGCGGGGGGCAGCTCTCGCCGCATCCATGCGGCTCGGCCCACGGAGCGAGACCTACGTTCAGCCTGCACCCAAGTCGCGATTGGCGGTGTTTGAGCCTTTTGCGTGTGAAGATCAGGAGCACATCTAAAGCAGATCAAGGGCTTCCCGGCTAAAGCCAGTCCTACAGGTATTCGCGCACGGTCAGTAGGACCGGCTTTAGCCGGGAAGCTGTTGATCTTGATCTTCATACACAGCCAGTCCAGACGACACCCATCGCGACTTGGGTACAGGCTGAACGCAGGTTTTGCGCAGTGTGCCGAGCCGCATGGATGCGGCGAGAGCGCCGTCAGGACATGGATGTCCGTTCGGCGCGGGCACACGGAGCAAGACCGGAGTGAGGGTATTCCGACGAAGGAGGAACCAAACCGAGAGCAGGCACCCTTGGTTACTTGGGGTGCTTTTCCAGTAACTCGCCGAAGGCGAAATGTCTGCCGTTAGGCAGATGCTCTTGATCCTGAAGTGTGCCGAAGTACTAAATCAAAACCATAAAAAAACCCTGCTCGAAGGCAGGGTTTTTTGTGCATCACTCAATCATCACAAACCCGCATGGCCCACCAGGGTCAGCAGCGGTTGCGGGTAAACGCCCAGGAAGAACGCCAACAGCGTAATCCCCAACAGCATCACACCACCTGCACGCTGCGCCCAGTTGAACGGGGCGTCGTGGCGCTGGATCTTCGAGTCCTGCAGATACAGCGTCACCATCACCCGCAGGTAATAGAAAACGCCGATGGCGCTGCCCACGACCAGCGAACCGGTCAGCCACCACAGGTGCGCTTCAACGCCAGTTGCGATGATGTAGAACTTGCCGATGAAGCCCGTGGTCAGCGGGATGCCAGCCAGCGACAGCATCATCACCGTCAGCACCGCCGTCAGGTACGGACGACGCCAGAACAGGCCGCGGTATTCGAACATCGCGTCGGCATCGCGGCCGCTGTACGGCGACGACATCAACGTGACCACGCCGAACGCGCCCAGGCTGGTCAGCACGTAGGTGACCAGGTAAACGTTGATCGCCTCGACCGCCATGCCCTTGCTCGCCACCATCGCGATCATCAGGTAACCGAAGTGCGCGATGGACGAATAACCCAGCAGACGCTTGAGGTTGTTCTGGGTCAGGGCCAGCAGGTTACCGACCAGGATCGACGCCACGGCGATGACCGACATCACGTCCGTCAGCACGCCACTGGTGGCCGCCGGGGAGATCTGGAACAGGCGGACCAGCACGCCGAACACCGCGACCTTGCTGGCCGTGGCGAGGAACGCCGCTACCGGGGCAGGGGCGCCTTCGTACACGTCCGGTGTCCACAAGTGGAAAGGCACCAGCGACAGCTTGAAGCCCAGACCCACCAGCATCATGCCCAGACCCAGGCTGGCGATCGGGCTTGGCATGCCGGTGGCGGCGATGGCCTTGCCGATCTCGCTGAAACCCAGGCTGCCGGATTCGGCATACAGCAGCGCCATACCGAACAACAGGAACGCCGAGCCAGCCGCCGACAGCACCATGTACTTGATGCCGCCTTCCAGCGAACGCTTGTTGAAGAAGGCGTAAGCCACCAGACCGTAGACCGGCACCGACAGCAGTTCCAGACCGATGAACAGGCTCGCCAGGTGTTGCGCGGCGACCAATACCAGCCCGCCGGCCGCGGCCATCAGGATCAGCAGGTAAAGTTCTTCGCGGTTGCCCGGGTAACCTGCCTTGCCTTCACCCAGATAGGCGTGGGCCAGAGTGACACAGGCCAGCGTCGACACCAGGATGATGCCCATGTAGAGGCAGGCGAAGCTGTCGATTTGCAGCAATGGCGTGACCACCAGCGGCGCGACTTTAAGCGCCGGGTAGATGGAAAGCAAAGCCAGGTTGAGTCCCGCTACCGTCAGCAGGAATGATTGCGAGTGGTTGCGACGCCATGCGATGCCCAGCATCACCACCACAATGGTGATACTGGTAATCAGCAGCGGCGCCAGCGCAATAAAGTGTTGAATCGTCAGGTCCATAGCGCTCTTACCGGGCCGAAGCGAGTTGAGTGAAGGCGGTGCCGAGCCATTGCTGCACGCCATGCATGGTCGCCGAGGAGGTGTCGAGGATCGGTTGCGGGTACACGCCCAGCAGAATCAGCAACACCGCCAAACCCAGCACCATGATCAATTCCCGACCGTCCATGCCTTTATAGACCGCGTCGGATTTGGCCGGGCCGAAGTAGGCGCGGTGGATCATGATCAGCGAGTAGACAGAACCGAACACCAGGCCGGAAGTTGCGATGGCGGTGATCCATGGCGAGCTGACAAAGCTGCCAATCAGGATCAGGAATTCGCCAACGAAGTTACCGGTACCTGGCAGCCCGAGCGACGCGGCAGCGAAGAACAGGCTGATGGCCGGCAGGTACGCGATCTTGTTCCAGAGACCACCCATTTCGCGCATGTCGCGGGTGTGCAGACGCTCGTACAACTGGCCGCTGAGGATAAACAGTGCGGCGGCCGACAGACCGTGCGCGAGCATCTGAACGACGACGCCTTGCAACGCCTGCTGGCTGCCGGAGTAGATGCCGATCAGCACGAAGCCCATGTGCGAAACGCTGGAAAACGCGATCAGGCGCTTGATGTCGGTCTGGGCGAAGGCGAGGAAGGCACCATAGAAGATACCGATCAGGCCCAGCACCATGGCGATCGGTGCGAACTCCGCCGAAGCATTCGGGAACAGTGGCAGGGCAAAACGCAGCAGACCATACGCAGCGGTCTTCAGCAGGATGCCCGCCAGGTCTACGGAACCTGCGGTCGGCGCCTGGGCGTGAGCGTCAGGCAACCAGGAGTGCAGCGGCACGATCGGCAGCTTGACCGCGAAAGCGATGAAGAAGCCCAGCATCAGGATGTATTCGGTGCCGTGGGACAGCTTGGTTTTCAGCAGGTCCGCGTAACCGAAGGTGATCACGCCCGTCTGGTTGAAGTGCACCAGCACCAGGCCCAGGATCGCCACTAGCATGATCAGGCCGCTGGCCTGAGTGAAGATGAAGAACTTGGTCGCTGCGTAGATCCGCGTCTTCTTGCCATCTGCCGAGCTGTGACCCCAGAGCGCGATGAGGAAGTACATCGGCACCAGCATCATTTCCCAGAAGAAGAAGAACATGAACAGGTCGATGGCGAGGAACACGCCGACGACGCCGCCCAGGATCCACATCAGGTTCAAGTGGAAGAAGCCGACGTTACGTTGAATCTCTTTCCACGAGCAGAGTACCGAGAGGATACCCAGCAGGCCGGTCAGCAGAATCATCAGCAGGGACAGGCCATCGAGCGCCAGGTGCACGCTGATGCCGAAGCGCTGGATCCACTGGAGCTTGAATTCAAGGGCCCAGGTCGGATCGGCGCCCGGAGCAGGAGCATAGGTAAACGTACCGGTGCTCCAGACCCACAGGCCCAGAATCGTCTCGAGAGACATGGTCAACAGCGCAATCCAGCGCGGCAGGGTAGGGCCGAAGCGCTCACCTTGCCAGCACAGCAGGCCGCCGATAAAGGGGATCAGGATTAGCCAAGGCAGAATCATGACGGGCTCAATTCCTTTCGCAAAGTCGCAAGGTTCATGTCAAATCGACTCATCAGACCAGCACAATCGCGCCGAGTACCAATACGGCACCTGCGGCGATCGAAGCGGCGTACCAACGGAGCTGACCGGTTTCGGTGCGGGTCATCAAGCCGTTGCCTGCTTTGACCAGACGCGGAATCAGGCCGATGGTGTGGTCGAGCGGGTCACTACGCAGGATGCGGCTGATCGCCAGGTAAGGTTTGACGAACAGCACGTCATACACCCAGTCGAAGCCCCAGGCTGCGAACCACCATGCGGACAGGAAACGACCCGGACCGCTGTTGGCGATGGCGGTGACCAGACGACGCTTGCCGAGGAACAGCACGGCCGCCAGCAGAATACCGGCCAGAGCGATGGCGCCCGAGGCGATTTCCAGGCTGTGCTTGGCTTCACCGCCGGCATGCCCCGCGCTTTCCGGCAGCACGCCGGCCAGTGGCGGATGAATCCAGGCGCCAATGAACGTCGACAGCACGATCAGCACACCCAGCGGCAACCAGTGGGAAATCCCGTGGCCGGCGTGGGCTTCGGTCTTCGCTTCGCCGTGGAAGGCGATGAAGATCAGGCGGAAGGTGTACAGCGAGGTCATGAACGCACCGAGCAGACCCGCGTAAAGCAGATAGTCATGGCCGCTGGCGAAGGCTTCCCAGAGGATTTCGTCCTTGGAATAGAAGCCCGCCGTAACCAGCGGCAAGGCCGACAGCGCAGCGCCGCCGACGATGAAGCTGGCGTAGGCCAATGGCAGTTTCTTCCACAGGCCGCCCATCTTGAAGATGTTCTGCTCGTGGTGGCATGCAACGATCACCGCACCGGACGCGAGGAACAGCAGGGCCTTGAAGAAGGCGTGGGTCATCAGGTGGAAAATCGCGCCGTCCCATGCACCCACACCCAGCGCCAGGAACATGTAGCCGATCTGGCTCATGGTCGAGTAGGCGAGGATGCGTTTGATGTCGGTCTGCACCAGCGCGGCGAAGCCCGCCAGTACCAGCGTCACGCCGCCGACGATGCCGACCAGATGGAGGATGTCCGGCGCCAGGATGAACAGACCGTGGGTCCGTGCGATCAGGTACACGCCCGCGGTTACCATGGTTGCGGCGTGGATCAGTGCCGACACCGGAGTAGGACCGGCCATCGCGTCCGCCAGCCAGGTTTGCAGCGGCAGTTGCGCGGATTTACCGACAGCACCGCCCAGTAACATCAGCGTGGCCAGAACGATCCAGAAGTCACCGACCTTGAAGTGCTGTGGTGCGCGAACCAGCAGCTCCTGAATGTTCAGCGTGCCCAGTTGCTGGAACAGGATGAACAGGCCGATGGCCATGAACACATCGCCGATGCGGGTCACGATGAAGGCTTTCAGCGCTGCGTTGCCGTTGTTGCGGTTGCTGTAATAGAAACCGATCAACAGGTACGAGCACAGGCCCACGCCTTCCCAACCGAAGTAGATGAACAGCAGGTTGTCGCCCAAGATCAGGAACAACATGCTGGCAATGAACAGGTTGGTGTAGGCGAAGAAGCGCGAATAACCGTCTTCACCGCGCATGTACCACGAGGCGAAAAGGTGAATGAGGAAGCCGACGCCGACCACCACACCGAGCATGGTGATGGACAGGCCATCGACATACAGGGCGAAATTGGGCTCGAAGCCGTCCACCGACATCCAGCGCCACAGCACCATGGTCAGGTGACCGCCTTCCGGTGGTGAGACGTTGAACTGGAAGATCACGTACGCGGCCACGAGGGCCGACAGGCCAATGGAGCCCACGCCGATCAGGGCTGAAAGGTTTTCCGACCATTTGCCGCGCGAAAACGACAGCAGCAGGAAACCGATCAGGGGGAATACGAAAGTCAGAAAGAGTAGGTTCATCCGCGCATCTCGCTGGCAGCGTCGATATCGAGCGTGTGGAAGCGGCGATACAGTTGCAGCAGGATCGCCAGGCCAATACTGGCCTCGGCTGCGGCAAGGCTGATCACCAGAATGAACATGATCTGGCCGTCAGGCTGTGCCCAGCGGCTGCCCGCAACGACAAAGGCCAGCGCGGCTGCGTTCATCATGATTTCCAGGCTCATCAACACGAACAGAATGTTGCGGCGTACCAACAGGCCCGCCAGGCCGAGGCAGAACAGGATGCCGGCGACCGCCAGACCATGTTCCAGAGGGATTGCTGAGTTCATGGCTTTACTCCTTCGCCTCGTTGCGGCCGACATGGAACGCCGTCACGGCTGCCGCAAGCAGCAGCATCGAGGCGAGTTCGACAACCAGCAGGTAAGGGCCAAACAGGCTGATGCCGACGGCTTTGGCGTCCACCGTGGTGTGACCGATGGAAGCGCCGGTGGAGTTGGCGAACAGCACGTAAATCAACTCCGCCAGGAGCAGGCCGCCCAGCAGAATCGGGCCGAGCCAGATGCCGGGTTTGAGCCAGGCGCGTTCTTGTTGAACCGAGGCCGGGCCCAGGTTCAGCATCATCACCACGAAGACGAACAGCACCATGATGGCGCCCGCGTAAGCGATGACTTCCAAGGCCCCGGCGAACGGCGCGCCGAGGCTGAAGAAGGTCATGGCCACAGCGATCAGTGAAATGATCAGGTAGAGCAGGGCGTGCACCGGGTTCGTGTTGGTGATCACCCGAAGGGTGGCCACCACAGCGATGCCGGATGCGAAATAGAAAGCGAATTCCATCTTTCTTCCTTAAGGCAGCAAGCTCTTGACGTTGATGGGCTGGGCTTCGTTCTGTGCATCGCCTTTCGGCTTGCCGGCGATGGCCATCCCCGCAACGCGGTAGAAGTTGTAATCAGGGTTCTTGCCGGGGCCGGAGATCAGCAGATCTTCCTTTTCGTACACCAGATCCTGACGTTTGAACTCGGCCATTTCGAAATCCGGCGTCAGCTGGATCGCGGTGGTCGGGCAAGCTTCCTCACACATGCCGCAGAAGATGCAACGCGAGAAATTGATGCGGAAGAACTCCGGGTACCAGCGACCGTCGTCGGCCTCGGCCTTCTGCAGCGAGATGCAACCCACCGGGCAGGCCACGGCGCACAGGTTGCAGGCCACGCAGCGCTCTTCGCCGTCGGGGTCGCGGGTCAGGACGATGCGGCCACGGTAGCGCGGCGGCAGATAGACCTGCTCTTCCGGATATTGCAGGGTGTCACGCTTACGGAAGCCATGGCCGAAGACCATGATCAGGCTGCGCAGCTGGGTACCCGTACCCTTAACGATGTCGCCAATATATTTGAACATGGGTCAAATCCTCACTGAGCCGCCAGGACGACCGCAGCGGTCACCAGCAAATTGATCAGGGTCAGTGGCAAGCAGAACTTCCAGCTGAAATCCATCACCTGGTCATAACGCGGACGAGGGATCGAAGCACGCAACAGGATGAACAGCATGATGAAGAACGCGGTTTTCAGGGCAAACCACATGAACGACAGTTGCGGCAGGATATCGAACGGGCCGTGCCAGCCACCGAAGAACAAGGTCACCAGCAGCGCCGAGATCAGGATGATGCCGATGTACTCACCGACGAAGAACATGCCCCATTTCATGCCGGCGTATTCAATGTGGTAACCGTCGGCCAGTTCCTGTTCCGCTTCCGGCTGGTCGAACGGGTGACGGTGAGTCACGGCGACGCCAGCGATGAAGAAGGTACAGAAGCCGAAGAATTGCGGAATGATGAACCACAGGTGATCGGCCTGGTACTTGACGATGTCGCCCATGTTGAACGAACCGACCTGCACCACGATGCCCATCAGCGACAGGCCGAGGAACACTTCGTACGACACCGTTTGCGCCGAGGCACGCAAGCTGCCCAGCAGGGCGTACTTGTTGTTCGATGACCAACCGGCGAACAGCACCGCATAGACCGACAGACCGGCCATGGCGAAGAAGAACAGCAGGCCGATGTTCAGGTCCGCGACCACCCAGGTCTGGGTCACCGGGATGACCGAGAACGCGATCAACAGCGCGCTCATGGCCACCACCGGCGCCAGGGTGAAGATCACCCGGTCGACGAAGGGCGGGTTCCAGTCCTCTTTAAAGAACATCTTCAGCATGTCGGCGGCGATCTGGAACATGCCGAACGGACCGACGCGGTTCGGACCGTAACGGTCCTGCCACCAGCCCAGCAGACGACGTTCGACGAAGCTGAGCAGCGCGCCGCAGACCACCACGGCGAGCAGCACCACGATGGCCTTGACGACAGCGATGATCGAGTCGATCACTTCAGGGGTGAACCAGGTCATTGAGCGGCCTCCTGCAGTGCGTCGACGGTTTTGCCGAACAACGCCGGAGGAATGCCGGCCAGACCGGACGGCAATGCCACCAGGCCTGCGCCCAGTTCTTCACTGATGCGCAGCGGCAAACGCAGTGTCTGTCCGGCAACGCTCAGGCTCAGCAGTGCGCCGTCGTTGACGCCCAGACGGTCCGCTTCGGACTTGGCCAGCGCCACATACGCCTGAGGAATGCGCTCTTGAACCGGCGCGGCTTTGGAGGAGGTCTCCTCGCTGCCGAACAGGTGATAGAACGGTACGACCTGCCAGGTTCCTTGCGCAGGGGAGAAAGCACGCGGCACGTTGGCGAACCAGCCCAGCTTGTCGCCGCTGCTTTCGATCAGGCGCACGCCCGGATCGCCAGCACGCAGGTGACCACCGACTTCGTCCTGGAACTTGTTCCAGGCCTGTGGCGAGTTCCAGCCCGGCGACCAGGCAAACGGCACCTGCGAACGCGGTTCGGCAGAGCCCGAGTAGCCTTCCATCGAGAACGCGAACGCGGTGTCGATGTCCTGTGGCATACGGGGTTCGTGCACGCTGATGTTGGCGCGCATGGCGGTCCGGCCGCTGTAACGCAGCGGTTCGCGAGCCAGTTTCAAACCCTTGATGCGGAAGGACGCAGACGGCGCGGCACCGACAATGCCGGCCAGTTGCGGATTGCTCGCAGCGCAGGCAGCGGTGACGTGGTCAAGCTGAGTCCAGTCAACCGGCTGATTCAACAGGGTGGCGCGCAGGGCATGCAGCCAGCGCCAGCCTTCGTGAACCAGAATGCTCGCGTCCAGATACGTCGGGTCGAACACCTGGAAGAAGCGCTGGGCGCGGCCTTCCTGGCTGACCAGCGTGCCGTCGCCTTCGGCGAAGCTTGCGGCCGGCAGCACCAGATGCGCGCGGTCGGTGGTCGCGGTCTTCTGATGATCGGCAACGATAACCACTTTCGCGGCCTTCAGTGCAGCCTCGACCGTGGCAGCGTCAACGCGGGTGAACAGATCGTTTTCCAGCACGACGATGGCGTCGGCCTGGCCCGAAATCACGGCCTGCAGCGCAGCGTCGACCGAGTCGCCACCGAACAGGGTCAAGCCCATACTGTTGGCTTCCGGCACGATCAGGCTCAGCGAACCCTGCTTGTCACGCAGCTTCAAGGCCTTGGCGATGTTCGCCGCCGCTTCGATCAGCGCGTTCGAGCCCAGCGAGGCGCCGGACACGATCAGCGGGCGTTTGGCTTCGAGCAGAGCGGCAGCAATGCGCTCGGCCAGCGCCAGCGCTTCGCTGTCCAGACCGACAACGGCCGGGGCACTCGGGTCGATGGCGTGGGCCACGGCGAAACCAATGCGCGCCAGATCATCGGGCGCAGCGTGCACGCACTCTTCGGCGATATCGTCGAGGCGGGTGTCGGTCAGGCTGGCGATGAACAGCGGGTTCATCTCGTGCTGGCCGATGTTCTTCACCGCAGCGTCAAGCCATGGCTGGACTTTCATCGCAGCGGCCATGTCTTCGGCTTTGTTCTTCACCGACTGACGCAGGCCGAGGGCCATACGAGCAGCGGTTTGAGTGACGTCTTCGCCGAGGATGAACACGGCGTCGTGCTCTTCGACTTCACGCAGGGTCGGGATCGGCAGCGGGCTGTCTTTCAGCACCTGGGCGATCAGGCGCAGACGCTCCAGCTCACCGGCTTCGATGCCCGAGTAGAAATGCTCGGCGCCAACCAGCTCGCGCAGGGCGAAGTTGCTTTCCAGGCTGGCGCGCGGCGAACCGATACCGACGATGTTGCGCCCGCGAAGCAGGTCAGCGGCCTTGTCCAGCGCAGCGTCCAGGCCCAGCTTGATGCCTTCGGCCAGTGGCTGGCGTGGACGGTCCGTGCGGTTGACGTAGCCATAACCGAAACGGCCACGGTCGCAGAGGAAATACTGGTTCACCGAACCGTTGTAGCGGTTCTCGATACGGCGGATTTCGCCATAACGTTCGCCCGGGCTGATGTTGCAGCCGCTTGAGCAACCGTGGCAGATGCTCGGCGAGAACTGCATGTCCCACTTCCGGTTGTAGCGTTCGGAGTGGGTCTTGTCAGTGAACACACCGGTCGGGCAGACCTCGGTGAGGTTGCCGGAGAACTCGCTTTCGAGGGAGCCGTCTTCAACACGACCGAAGTACACGTTGTCGTGGGCGCCGAACACGCCGAGGTCGGTGCCGCCGGCGTAGTCCTTATAGAAGCGCACGCAGCGATAGCAGGCGATGCAGCGGTTCATCTCGTGTGCGATGAACGGCCCCAGTTCCTGGTTCTGGTGGGTGCGTTTGGTGAAACGATAGCGGCGCTCGTTGTGGCCGGTCATCACCGTCATGTCCTGCAAATGACAGTGACCGCCTTCTTCGCAGACCGGGCAGTCGTGCGGGTGGTTGGTCATCAGCCATTCGACGACGCTGGCGCGAAACGCCTTGGATTCGTCGTCTTCGATGGAAATCCAGGTGTTGTCAGTGGCGGGCGTCATGCAGGACATGACGATACGACCACGGGTGTCGTTCTCGTCGGTGTACTGCTTGACCGCGCACTGGCGACAGGCGCCAACACTGCCAAGTGCCGGATGCCAGCAGAAATAAGGGATGTCGAGGCCCAGCGACAGACATGCCTGTAACAGGTTGTCTGCGCCATCGACTTCGAGCGCTTTGCCGTCTACGTGGATAGTGGCCATGGTTCAAAGTTCTTCGTTGGCCCGGTGTCAGCGGGCGTGGCTAATGGAATCTCGGTGCCATCCGATTCAAACAGCCTCTCGGCGTCGTCGGATGCAGGGAAGGCGGCCTTGGGAGCCGCCGACCGTTTGTCGTGTTATGCGCCGACCATGGTCGGACTGATGACCTGAGTGAGGTCGCCCGCACGTGCCGGTGCGATGCCTGCCTCGAATTCCGGCCGGAAATACTTGATCGCGCTGCCCAGAGGTTCCACGGCGCCCGGTGCATGGGCGCAGAAGGTTTTGCCTGGGCCGAGGAAGTTGACCAACCCCAGCAGCGTCTCGATATCGCCCGGTTGACCCTGGCCGTTCTCGAGGGCGCGCAGCATCTTCACGCTCCACGGCAAGCCATCGCGGCACGGCGTGCAGAACCCGCACGACTCCTGGGCGAAGAACTCTTCCATGTTGCGCAGCAGCGAAACCATGTTGACCTTGTCGTCCACCGCCATCGCCAGACCGGTCCCCATCCGGGTGCCGACCTTGGCCACGCCGCCGGCGTAGAACTGGCAGTCCAGGTGTTCCGGCAACAGGAAGCCGGTACCCGCGCCGCCGGGCTGCCAGCACTTGAGCTTGAAGCCGTCGCGCATGCCGCCGGCGTAGTCTTCGAACAGCTCGCGGGCGGGCAGGCCGAATGGCAGCTCCCACAGGCCTGGGTTCTTCACTTTGCCGGAGAAGCCCATCAGCTTGGTGCCGTGGTCTTCGCTGCCTTCGCGGGCGAGGGACTTGTACCAATCGTTGCCGTTGTTGACGATGGCCGGGACGTTGCACAGGGTCTCGACGTTGTTCACGCAGGTCGGCTTGCCCCAGACGCCAACGGCGGCAGGGAAGGGCGGCTTGGAACGCGGGTTGGCGCGACGGCCTTCGAGGGAGTTGATCAGTGCGGTTTCTTCGCCGCAGATGTAACGCCCTGCGCCGGTGTGCACGATCAGCTCGAAATCAAACCCGCTGCCGAGGATGTTTTTGCCCAGCAGGCCGGCGGCTTCGGCTTCTTTTACCGCGCGGCGCAGGTGCACCGCCGCGGTGGTGTATTCGCCGCGCAGGAAAATGTAACCGCGGTAGGCTTTCAGCGCGCGAGCACTGATCAGCATGCCCTCGATCAGCAGATGGGGCTGTTGCTCCATCAGCATGCGGTCTTTCCAGGTATTCGGCTCCATTTCATCGGCGTTACACAGCAGGTAACGGATGTTCATGGATTCGTCTTTGGGCATCAGCCCCCACTTCACGCCGGTGGGGAAGCCTGCGCCGCCGCGACCCTTGAGTCCGGAGTCTTTGACGGCCTGGACGATTTCGTCAGGCGACAGCGTGGCGAACGCTTTGCGCGCCGCTGCGTAACCGTCTTTCTTCTGGTATTCATCGAGCCACACCGGCTCGCCGTCATCGCGCAGACGCCAGGTCAGCGGATGGGTTTCCGGAGCGCGGGTGATCAGGTTGGCGGGGCCGAAGGAAGTGATGGTCATACGTAACCCTCCAGCAGCGGGGCGACGCCCGCAGGCTGTAGATTGCCGAAAGTGTCGTCGTCGATCATGACCGCCGGCGCCTTGTCGCAGTTGCCCAGGCAGCAGGCCGGCAGCAGCGTGAAGCGGCCGTCGGCGGTGGTCTGACCCAGGCCGATGCCCAGCTTGCTCTGAATTTCGCCGACGATGTCTTCGTGACCGGCGATGAAGCAGACCATGCTGTTGCAGACGCGAATGATGTGGCGGCCCACCGGCTGACGGAAGATCTGGCTATAGAACGTCGCCACGCCTTCGACGTCGCTGGCAGGGATGCCCAGCACTTCGCCGATCGCGTAGATCGCGCCGTCCGGCACCCAGCCGCGTTCCTTCTGAACGATTTTCAGGGCTTCGATGGACGCCGCGCGCGGGTCCTCGTAGTGATGCATTTCGTGCTCGATGGCCGAGCGCTCGGATTCGCTCAGGGCGAAACGGTCTGTCTGGATAAGCGTGCTGTTCATGCTTAGCGGTCCACGTCGGCCATAACGAAATCGATACTACCCAGGTACGCAATCAAGTCCGCGACCATGCTGCCTTTGATCACCGAAGGGATCTGCTGCAGGTGCGGATAGCTTGGGGTGCGAATCCGGGTACGGTAGCTCATGGTGCCGCCGTCGCTCGTCAGGTAATAACTGTTGATGCCCTTGGTCGCTTCGATCATCTGGAAGGATTCGTTGGCCGGCATGACCGGGCCCCACGAAACCTGCAGGAAGTGCGTGATCAGGGTCTCGATGTGCTGCAGGGTGCGTTCTTTCGGCGGCGGCGTGGTTAGCGGATGGTCCGCCTTGTACGGCCCGGCCGGCATGTTGCGCATGCACTGCTCGATGATCTTCAGGCTCTGGCGCATCTCTTCGACGCGGACCATGCAACGGTCGTAGGCGTCGCCATCGTGAGCCAGAGGCACTTCGAATTCGAAGTTCTCGTAACCCGAATACGGACGCGCCTTGCGCAGGTCGAAGTCCAGACCGGTGGCCCGCAGGCTCGGCCCGGTGACGCCCCATTCCAGCGCTTCCTTGGTGTTGTACGCGGCAACGCCGACGGTACGACCCTTGAGGATGCTGTTCTGCAGCGCTGCCTTGGTGTACTCGTCCAGACGCTTGGGCATCCAGTCAATGAAGTCCTTGACCAGTTTTTCCCAACCGCGGGGCAGGTCGTGGGCAACGCCGCCGATGCGGAACCAGGCCGGGTGCAGACGGAAACCGGTGACGGCTTCGATCACGGTATAGGCACGCTGACGGTCGGTGAACGTGAAGAACACCGGGGTCATGGCGCCCACGTCCTGGATGTACGTTCCCAGGAACAGCAGGTGGCTGGTGATACGGAAGAACTCGGACATCATGATGCGGATGACGTTGACCCGATCCGGCACGGTGATGCCGGCCAGCTTCTCGACCGAGAGCACGTACGGCAGGTTGTTCATCACGCCGCCGAGGTAATCGATGCGGTCGGTGTACGGAATGTAACTGTGCCAGGACTGACGCTCAGCCATCTTCTCGGCGCCACGGTGGTGGTAACCGATGTCCGGCACGCAGTCGACGATCTCTTCACCGTCCAGCTGCAGGATGATGCGGAATGCACCGTGGGCCGAAGGGTGGTTCGGACCCAGGTTGAGGAACATGTAGTCCTCGTTGGTGCCGGAACGCTTCATGCCCCAGTCTTCCGGACGGAAACGCGCCGCTTCCTCTTCCAGTTGCTGCTTGGCGAGGGTCAGGCTGTACGGGTCGAATTCAGTGGCACGGGCCGGGAAATCTTTGCGCAGCGGGTGACCTTCCCAGGTCGGCGGCATCATGATGCGGGTCAGGTGAGGGTGGCCCGGAAAGTCGATCCCGAACATGTCCCACACTTCACGCTCGTACCAGTTGGCATTCGGCCAGATGCCAGTCACGGTCGGCATGCTCAGGTCGCTTTCGGACAGTGCGACCTTGATCATCACGTCACTGTTACGTTCGATCGACATCAGGTGATAGAACACGGTGAAGTCGGCGTCCGGCAGCCCACGGCGCTTGGTGCGCAGGCGTTCGTCGACGCCGTGGAGGTCGTAAAGCATCACGTACGGCTTGGGCATCTGACGCAGGAAGGTCAGGATTTCAATCAGCCGCGCACGTTGCACCCACAGCACAGGCATGCCAGTGACGGTGGACTGGGCGCTGAAGGCTTCAGCGCCAAAACGGTTATGGAGTTCAACGACGACTTCTTGGTCGTCAGCCTTTTGAGGCGGGATGTACAGAGCGGTGTCTGCAGTCATAGGTCTCGATCGCTATCGGTCAACGTACAGAATGAACCCAGGTTCAGGCTTCTTTTTGTAAAAGAAAAACTGGATCAGACTTCGTCGGGGCTGCGCAGGTTGGTCACCGCAATACGTTGTTCGCGGCGCTGTTCCTTCTGCGACGGCATCTCGGCGCGATAAACGCCCTGGTCACCGACGACCCAGGAAAGGGGACGACGCTCCTGGCCAATGGATTCCTGCAAGAGCATCAAGCCTTGCAGAAATGCCTCTGGACGGGGCGGGCAGCCGGGCACGTAAACATCCACAGGGAGGAATTTATCCACGCCCTGAACCACAGAATAGATGTCGTACATGCCACCGGAATTGGCACAGGCGCCCATGGAGATGACCCACTTGGGCTCCAGCATCTGCTCGTAGAGGCGCTGGATGATCGGAGCCATCTTCAGAAACGGTGTGCCGGCGATCACCATGAAATCCGCCTGACGTGGCGATGCCCGGATCACTTCGGCGCCGAAGCGCGCGATGTCGTGGGGCGCGGTGAAGGCGGTGGTCATTTCCACATAGCAGCACGACAGACCGAAGTTGTACGGCCAAAGGGAGTTCTTGCGACCCCAGTTGACGGCACCATTCAGCACGTCTTCGAGCTTGCCCATGTAGATGTTTTTGTGGACTTGGTCTTCTAACGGATCGGAAACGACTTCGCGTTCGCCGATGGGGTACTGCTCGTTAGGAGCATCCGGGTCGATCCTGGTGAGATTATATTGCATTGCCAAAGCCTCATTGTTTTAGCTTCGCCTGCCTGTTACGACGACCAACGGGAGCCCAATCGAGCGCCCCTACCCGCCATAGGTAGACAAGACCTGCCAACAGAATTGCTATGAAAACGAGCGCTTCGGCGAAGCCGGTCCAGCCGCTTTCGCGGACGGACACAGACCAGGCGTACAGAAAGAGGGCTTCAATGTCGAAAATTACGAACAGCATCGCGACCAGATAGAATTTTGCCGAGAGCCGCAGACGGGCGCCGCCGGTGGGCAGCATGCCGGATTCGAACGGTTCGTTTTTGCTGCGGCCCCAGGCTTTGGAACCCAGCAGGCTGGAGAGGCCGAGCATGAAGGCGCAGAGGCCGACGACACCAAGGAGAAACACGGCGAAGCCCCAATTGTGGGCAATCAATCCTGTCGAGTCGGGCATGCTGGCAGTCCTTAACAGAGAGCAAAGGTCTCTGGGCTTGAAAGAAGTAGAAGCAGTGACGATATGTCGCAGTGCGATCAATCCCGGGATTTTATGTGCAAAAGGAGGGCAAGTAAATTTTCTGCATCAAATTTATTCGCAGGATTAATGAGATAGGTCACGGTTTTGATGCTTAGCCCCAGCAGGGGCGGGCGTCGAGGAGGGTTTCGAGAAATATGGATCTTACGACGGAGCGGCAGTTGGGCTTGGCTTAAATGATAATAAATATCATTTGGAGGGCGTGTTTGATGTGTGTCACTGGAACGTGACGAAGTTCCGTTTAATTAGCCGAGACAATAAGTCGGTAATTGATTGCGTGGTTAATTAACGTTTGCGCGCTGATTTGAGTTGTCTATCGTTAGTAGTTGACTGGCAACGTAGGTTAAGTCAGCCATTGTCAGCAAAAAGCCGCCCAAAGGCGGCTTTTCATTTCGTAGGACCGGCTTTAGCCGGGAAGGGGAGGTTCAAAGAGCTTCAATGGAATTGTTCTTCTTCCGTCGAGCCAGTCAGTGCCGTCACTGAAGACTTGCCGCCCTGAATGACCGTGGTCATGTCATCGAAGTAGCCAGTGCCCACTTCCTGCTGGTGCGCCACGAAGGTGTAACCCTTGGCCGCGTCGGCGAACTCCTGTTCTTGCAGTTTCACGTAAGCGGTCATGTCGTTGCGGGCGTAGTCGTGCGCCAGGTTGAACATGCTGTGCCACATGTTGTGGATGCCGGCCAGGGTGATGAACTGATGCTTGTAGCCCATTGCCGACAGCTCGCGCTGGAACTTGGCGATGGTCGCGTCATCCAGGTTCTTCTTCCAGTTGAAGGAAGGCGAGCAGTTGTAGGACAGCAGCTGATCCGGGTATTCCTTTTTGATCGCTTCGGCGAAGCGACGGGCCTCGTCCAGATCCGGCTTGGCGGTTTCACACCAGATCAGATCGGCATATGGCGCGTACGCCAGGCCGCGGGCAATCGCTTGGTCGAGGCCGGCGCGTACTTTGTAGAAGCCTTCCGGCGTGCGGGTGCCGGTCACGAACGGCTGGTCATACGGGTCGCAGTCCGAGGTCAGCAGGTCTGCGGCGTTGGCGTCGGTACGCGCCAGAATGATGGTCGGCACGCCGGCAACGTCAGCCGCCAGGCGTGCGGCCACCAATTTCTGTACGGCTTCCTGGGTGGGCACCAGCACCTTGCCGCCCATGTGACCGCATTTTTTCACGGACGCCAGTTGGTCTTCGAAGTGGACGCCTGCAGCGCCTGCCTCGATCATGCTCTTCATCAGTTCGTAGGCGTTGAGTACGCCGCCGAAACCGGCTTCGGCGTCGGCCACGATCGGCGCGAAGTAATCGATATAGCCTTCGTCGCCCGGGTTCTTGCCGGCTTTCCATTGGATCTGGTCAGCACGGCGGAACGAGTTATTGATGCGCTTGACCACGGTTGGCACCGAGTCCACCGGGTACAACGACTGATCGGGGTACATCGATTCGGCGGAGTTGTTGTCCGCCGCGACTTGCCAGCCAGACAAGTAGATCGCCTGGATGCCGGCTTTGACTTGTTGCACGGCCTGGCCACCGGTAAGGGCGCCCATGCAGTTAACGAAATCCTTGTCGGGACGGAAGGAAGGCTTGGCACCCTGGGTCACCAGGTTCCACAGCTTGTCAGCGCCCAGCTTTGCAAACGTGTGTTCAGGCTGAACCGAGCCACGCAGGCGGACGACGTCAGCAGCGGAGTAGGTGCGGGTTACGCCTTTCCAGCGTGGATTCTCGGCCCAGTCTTTCTCGATGGCTGCAATTTGTTGTTCGCGTGTCAGTGCCATGGGGTAAACCTCGTTGCTTGGTGTTGTGGGTCTTGAGGTGAAGCTCCTTGCTTCGCCGGCGCCGCGTGTTTCTTCAAGGCGCACTGATGGCTGCTCGCTGAATCGGAAAGCATGGATTCTCGGTCAGATTTTTTCGCCCTCAGGATGATGAGGGGATGAAGCTGCCTTGTGGGCGGAAATGACGCTAATCGGCACGAAAATGCTGAGTTCATGCGCGATCAGGAGGCGTTCTGCACGACCTCCGATCAGCGGGAGCGAGGCCATCATGCCTCGACGATTTAGCCTCGTCAAACACTTTGTAGTGCTTTTTTGGTTGTACTACATAATTCGTCGAATGCGACTTGGTGGTCAGTTTCGGGCGTGCGGGTGCTGGGGAGGGGAAGTCAGCGTAGATACTGGGCGGTCACGGAGTTAAAGCAGGATGTAGTGTCTGTTCAGGCACTACATAATTGGCGGTATCTAACCGGATTAGCACTGATGGTCGCGGTCCATGTGGGAGCGAGCTTGCTCGCGAAAGCCTCGTGTCAGCCACCAGAAAGCCATTGGCTGAACCGGCCTCTTCGCGAGCAAGCTCACTCCCACGATTTTGTGCAGTGGCTAAATCACCCTTGGGCTTAGCATTGCGATAACGAGCGGTTCCCCTCAATCCAGGCTATCGACCTTCACCCGCAACTGCATGTCGTTGCTGCCTTGTGTTGAGTAGCGTCGGACGACGCCGCGCTCGTCGGCGCGAGATTGGTCGCTGGCGCCGGCCAGCGTGATCCACTCACCCAGCCGACCACTGACTTGCGTGTCGGTGCTCTGCACCTTGATCGCGTCGGCCTGTTGCTGACTCATGCGATCGTTGTTGGTGCTGATGCTCAAATGAACGATGTCGCCGGTGACCGTCGCCGTGACGTAGAAACCCTGGGTCACGTTGCGGTATTGCGTGTTGGTCTGGGGGTAGCCGTAGCCATCGGACTGCACCGAAGTGATCGGTATGCTCTGGCCCATCTGAATCAGCGCCGGCGTGCCTTCATTGGCCTGAACCTGTTGCACACCACCCTCGCGGCTGGCGGTGCCGTAATTCTGGATGCGCGTCCGGCCGTCGGCGCTGAGGCGTCCGTCTTGGGAGCGAACGGTACCGTTGACCGAGTAGCCCTGGTCGCTCTGGACCGTGCTGTCGCTGGTGTCGACGCTGATCATCAGCCGTTTGGGCGCAGTGTCGAGCTGGCCGAGGAGGTCGCGCAGCTCGCTGATCTTGTCCGGTTCGGCGTTGACGATCAGCTTGTTGCCATAGGCATTGACGCTGCCTTCGTTGCCCAGAAACGACTTTACGGTGGGCAGCAGATCGTCGCTGGTGCGGTAATTCAGGGGGATGACTTCAGTGGCGGCCGCGGCCGTGAAGCTGCAAGCCAACAACAGTGACGCGAGCAGGGTGCGTAATGACATCGATGTGGTCTCCGCGAGGGGCACGTCTGAACGACGAGTTTGCCAGTTTGTCGGCCTGGGCAGCGCCAAGTTGAATCGCAGACAGCAAAGCGCCCCGGTGCTTTTGTTTCAGCTTAGGCAGCTGAAGCGCGAACGCCGGGGCGCAAATGTCGCCAGGTGCAATCAGTGCGCGTTGCGCACCATGTCCACGTGGGGCAGGCCGGCCTCAAGAAACTCGTCGCTGACCACGGTAAAGCCGAAGCGCTCATACAGCGCCGTCGCATGAACCTGTGCGCTGAGCCGCGTCTGTTTAAGATTGCGGCGCTCGGCTTCGGCGAGGATCGCGGTGATCAACGCCTCACCCACGTTCAGGCCGCGCCAGTCCTTGAGTACGGACAATCGGCCGAATTCACCATCGGGCAGCAGGCGCGCGGTGCCCACGGCGTAATCCCCTTCGAGTGCCAGAAAATGCAGGGCGCCTGCATCTTCCGAGTCCCATTCCAGTTCGGGCGGAACCGACTGTTCAAACACGAACACGGCATCACGAATGCGCCGAATGTCGGCGTTGTCTTTCTGCCAGTCGGCTACCCGTACGTGGATCTTATTCATCAGCAAACCCCAGACTTCCTTGTTTGACCAGCTCACAGAGCAGGTTACGTCCATCGTCATCTGCCAGCCATTGGCCCAGATTGTCGATGTGCAGCGCATCGGCCGCGCAGATCATTTTCAGCAGTTCACGCAAATGGCCCGGCAACAGACGGCTCTGACCGCTGGCGAACAGCAGCAGGTCGTCGTCGACCTCCGACCACGCCAGTCGCGCGCTCGGGTTGCGGATCAGCACGGCGCCCTGTTCCAGGCTGTCGAGCAGCTCGCTCTCGGCCAATTCGGGGCCGACCACCAGCTCGGGATAACGGGGCTCGGTCATGAACTGGCCGAACCAGGTCAGCAGCAGGCGCTCGTCACCCATGTGCTCGGCCAGCAAACCCTTCAGACGGTCTAGGGCATCACGCTGAATCTGGTGCGGATCGCTCACCGGTTGCGCGTCGGCATCGGTGTAGCGTTCTTCTTCAGACATGAACTGGCTGAGGAAGTCCGTGAAGTGGGTCAGCACTTCAGCGGCGCTTGGGGCGCGGAAGCCGACCGAGTAGGTCAGGCACTCATCCACGGCGACGCCGCAGTGCGCCAGACGTGGCGGCAGGTAGAGCATGTCGCCCGGTTCCAGCGTCCATTCGTCGGAACCCTGGAAGTCGGCCAGGATACGCAAGTCGGCGTGCTCAAGCAGTTTGCTTTCGGAGTCGCACATCTGGCCGATCTGCCAGTGACGCTTGCCGTGCCCCTGGAGCAGGAACACGTCGTAGTTGTCGAAATGCGGACCCACGCTGCCGCCAGGTGCGGCGTAGCTGATCATCACGTCATCGATGCGCCAGCTTGGCAGGAAGCGGAAGTTTTCCAGCAATTCGCTGACTTCAGGCACGAACTGATCCACGGCTTGAACCAGCAGGGTCCACTCGCGCTCCGGCAACTTGCTGAATTCGTCTTCGGCAAACGGGCCGCGACGCAGCTCCCACGGACGCTCACCTTTCTCAATCACCAGGCGCGATTCAACTTCTTCTTCCAGCGCCAGACCGGCCAGTTCATCGGCGTCGATCGGGCTCTGAAAATCCGGGATGGCCTGACGGATCAGCAAAGGTTTCTTCTGCCAGTAGTCACGCAGGAACTCGCGCGCTGTGATACCACCGAGGAGCTGAAGAGGGATGTCAGGATTCATGTGTAACCTATTGAAAAAACGTGTTTTTACGACGGGAATAAAAACGCCCGGCTCAGCCGGGCGTTCAGAGCGTATGCAGTGTGGTCAGATGCGCTGGGCTTGGGCCACGGCGTTGCCGATGTAGTTCGCCGGCGTGAGCTTCTTCAGCTCGGCCTTGGCTTCGGCCGGCATGTCCAGGCCGTCGATGAAGGTCTGCAGCGCTTCAGGGCCGATACCCTTGCCGCGGGTCAGTTCCTTGAGCTTCTCGTACGGGTTCTCGATGTCGTAACGACGCATGACCGTTTGGATCGGCTCGGCGAGGACTTCCCAGCAAGCGTCCAGATCGGCGGCGATCTTCTGCTCGTTGAGTTCCAGCTTGCCGATGCCTTTGAGGCTCGCTTCGTAGGCAATCACGCTGTGAGCGAAGCCCACGCCGAGGTTGCGCAGCACGGTGGAGTCGGTCAGGTCACGCTGCCAGCGGGAAATCGGCAACTTGCTGGCCAGATGCTGGAACAGCGCGTTGGCGATGCCGAGGTTGCCTTCGGAATTCTCGAAGTCGATCGGGTTGACCTTGTGCGGCATGGTCGACGAACCGATTTCACCGGCGATGGTGCGCTGCTTGAAATAGCCCAGGGAGATGTAGCCCCAGATGTCGCGGTCGAAGTCGATCAGGATCGTGTTGTAGCGGGCGATCGCGTCGAACAGCTCGGCGATGTAGTCGTGGGGTTCGATCTGCGTGGTGTAGGGGTTGAAGCCCAGACCCAGCTCGTCTTCGATGAAGGCGCGGGCGTTGGCTTCCCAGTCGATGTCCGGGTAGGCCGACAGGTGCGCGTTGTAGTTACCGACGGCGCCGTTGATCTTGCCCAGCAGCGGCACGGCGGCCACTTGAGCAATCTGGCGCTCCAGACGGTAAACGACGTTGGCCAGTTCCTTGCCCAGAGTGGTCGGGGAGGCCGGCTGACCGTGGGTACGGGAGAGCATCGGTACGGCGGCGAAACGGATCGCCAGCTCGCGGATGGATTCAGCGATCTGACGCATCAGCGGCAGCAGCACGGTGTCACGGCCTTCGCGCAGCATCAGCGCGTGGGACAGGTTATTGATGTCTTCGCTGGTACAGGCGAAGTGGATGAACTCGCTGACCTTGGCCAGCTCCGGCAGCTTGGCCGCCTGCTCCTTGAGCAGGTACTCGATGGCCTTGACGTCGTGGTTGGTGGTGCGCTCGATCTCTTTGACGCGCTCGGCGTGCTCTAGAGCGAAATCGTTAGCCAGGGCATCGAGGATGGCGTTGGCTTCGGCGGAGAATGCCGGGACTTCCGGGATTTGCGGGTGGGCCGCCAGGCGTTGCAGCCAGCGTACCTCCACCAGGGCGCGGAAACGGATCAGGCCGTATTCGCTGAAAATCGGGCGCAAGGCCTGGGTTTTGCCGGCGTAGCGGCCATCTACAGGGGAAACCGCAGTGAGCGAAGAAAGCTGCATGGGGTGTTCTCGGACTGTCAGGCGACGAAAAGGGGCGCGTATCATACATGAAAATTCCGGCCAGCCGAGGCTGGCTGACCGTTATGACTCGCGCGATGTCGGGTTCGGAGCGAGCTGAAGGGCGTTCGCCACTCAGCGGTGAAGCAACGGATACAGTTCTTTCAATAACTTGCGGCGGCTGATGACCAGTTGCCAGCGGTGACCGCCCACTTGTCGCCAAAGTCGCGCGCAGCGAATTCCGGCCAGTAATAGTGCGCGGATTTTCGAGGCATTGTTGGGTTGCTGCAGATTGCGCATGTCGCCGTGGACCTGAATCCGCTGACGCAAGGTGCTCAGGGTGTCCTGATACAGCGCGCCGCTGGCGGCAATGACGTTTTCGTGAGCGATACCGAAATGCTCGACCTGGGATTTGATCTGCGGCAGACGCTTGCCGATGGTGTCGAGCATGTCATCGCGCTTGGACAGTTGACGTTCCAGGCCCAGCATCGCCAGGGCATAACGCAAGGGTTCCCGTTGCAGCGTGGCAGGGTCGCGTTCAAGGGCGCTGGCGAGGGCGCGATAGCCCTCGTGCAGATTCAAGTCGTCGCCACCGAACACGTCCAGCGTGTCTTTCGGGTCCATGACCAGCAGCGTGCCCATCAGGCAGCCAACGGCCGCTTCACCGGCCTGGCCGGTCTTGGCGATGCGATCGACCAGCACAGCGGCCTGAAACACCCCGGCCAGGGCGACAAGTTGTTCCTGAATCGGGGTCATCAACGTGCATCCCTGGTGTGCCACGGCTCGGCGATTTCGATGACGCCGCCACCCAGGCAAACCTCGCCGTCGTAAAACACCACGGACTGGCCCGGCGTTACCGCGCGTTGCGGCTCGTCGAAGGTGGCGCGGTAACCGGTTTCAGTGCGTTCCAGGGTGCAGCGCTGGTCGCTCTGGCGGTAACGCACTTTGGCGGTCAACTGGCGTGGGCTGCTCAGGTCGATCGGGTTGACCCAGTAGATCTCAGAGGCGAGCAGGGCGCGGGAGAACAGCCACGGATGCTCGTTGCCCTGGCCGACGATCAGCTCGTTGTGCTCCAGGTCCTTGACCAGTACATACCACGGCTCATCGCCGGCATCTTTCAGCCCGCCGATGCCCAGGCCCTGACGCTGGCCTATGGTGTGGTACATCAGGCCGGCATGCCGACCGATGACTTCGCCTTCGGTGGTCTTGATCTCGCCGGGCTGCGCAGGCAGGTATTGCTTGAGGAAGTCGGTGAAACGACGCTCGCCGATGAAGCAAATACCGGTCGAGTCCTTCTTCTTCGCGGTCGCCAGCTGATACTTCTCGGCGATGGCTCGCACCTCGGGCTTTTCCAGTTCACCGACCGGGAACAGGGTCTTGGCAATCTGCTCACCGCCAACGGCATGCAGGAAGTAGCTCTGGTCCTTGTTCGGGTCCAGGCCCTTGAGCAGTTCGGTGCGGCCATCAATGTCGCGGCGACGCACGTAATGACCGGTGGCGATCAGGTCGGCACCGAGCATGAAGGCGTAGTCGAGGAAGGCTTTGAACTTGATCTCGCGGTTGCACAGGATGTCCGGGTTCGGCGTGCGCCCGGCTTTGTATTCTTCGAGAAAGTGCTCGAAGACGTGATCCCAGTACTCGGCCGCGAAGTTCACGGTGTGCAGTTTGATGCCGATCTTGTCGCACACGGCCTGGGCGTCCGCGAGGTCGTCCATGGCGGTGCAGTATTCCGTTCCGTCGTCTTCTTCCCAGTTCTTCATGAACAGGCCTTCCACCTGATACCCCTGCTCCATGAGCAGAAGGGCGGAGACCGAAGAATCCACGCCGCCGGACATGCCGACAATGACGCGCTTCTTTTCTGTATCGGAAAAGGCTGAATCAGACATAGGAATTCGATTGGGTAGCAGCAGGAAAGGGCGCGATTCTAACAGGGAGTCGGCGCCAAGGCTAAAAGCTATTCAGTTGCGCTGGGCGGCCAGTCAGTCGCGCACGACCTCCAGACTGTGAATCGGGCCCGCCAGGTACTCATCGACGCAGCGCAAGACCAACTCGCTTCGCCAGCGCTCCGGTTGGCCGGCGAGTTCGTCGCGGCTGAACCAGGGCGCGCCGACGATGCCGGTGTCCAGTGCGCGCTCGGGGTGGTGTCGCGTCGCTTTGGCCGAAAAGCACACGCGCTGATAGGTCACGCCATTGCTCGGCGCGGTGTACAGGTAAATGCCGACGACGCCGGTCAGTTCGACGTCCCAGCCGGTTTCTTCCAGGGTTTCGCGAATGGCCGCTTCACGCAACGTCTCATCAGGCTCGAGGTGGCCGGCGGGCTGATTGAGCACCAGCTTGCCGTTTTTCAATTCTTCGACGAACAGAAAGCGGCCGTTGTCTTCGATGACGGTCGCGACGGTGATGTGTGGGTGCCAAGTCATGGATATTTCGCTCATGCGGCAGGTGTCAACCACTGTGGGAGCGAGCTTGCTCGCGAAAGCGGTGTCCCTGTCGACTGTATGTTGAAGCTTGAGACCCCTTCGCGAGCACGCTCGCACCCACAGGTCATGTGTTCAGATTGCAGCGTTGCGCAGAAACACAAACCCCGGCACGGGGCCGGGGTCTGTGATCAAGCGTTACGACCTTACTTCAACGCGTTGATCGCGTCGTTCAGGGTCTTGCTTGGGCGCATGGCGTTGCTGGCCAGTTCCGGGGTAGGGAAGTAGTAGCCGCCGATGTCCAATGGCTTGCCCTGTACGCTGTTCAGTTCGGCGACGATGGTCGTTTCGTTGTCAGCCAGGGTCTTTGCAAGCTCGGTGAACTTGGCTTGCAGCGCCGTATCTTCGGTCTGTGCCGCCAGAGCCTGAGCCCAGTAGGTGGCCAGATAGAAGTGGCTGCCGCGGTTGTCGATACCGCCGACCTTGCGCGATGGCGACTTGTTGTTGTCCAGGAACTGACCGGTGGCCTTGTCCAGGGCCGTGGCCAGTACCAGCGCTTTCGGGTTGTCGTAGACGTTGCCCAGGTGCTCGAGGGAAGCGGCCAGTGCCAGGAATTCGCCCAGGGAATCCCAGCGCAGGAAGTTCTCTTCGTTCAGCTGCTGAACGTGCTTCGGCGCCGAGCCACCTGCGCCGGTTTCGAACAGACCACCGCCACTCATCAGCGGCACGATGGACAGCATCTTGGCGCTGGTGCCCAGCTCCATGATCGGGAACAGGTCGGTCAGGTAGTCGCGCAGCACGTTGCCGGTCACCGAAATGGTGTCTTTGCCCGCGCGGATGCGCTCCAGGGATACCTTCATCGCGTCGACAGGTGACTGGATGCTGATGTCCAGGCCAGCCGTGTCGTGATCCTTCAGGTACTGCTCGACCTTCTTGATCATCGCCGCATCGTGGGCGCGCTCAGGGTCCAGCCAGAAAATCGCCGGGGTGTTGCTCAGGCGCGAACGGTTGACGGCCAGTTTGACCCAGTCCTGAATCGGCGCGTCCTTGGTCTGGCACATGCGCCAGATATCGCCGGCTTCAACGTTCTGTTCCATCAAGACCTGGCCCTTGTCGTCGGTCACACGGACCACGCCATCGGTTTCGATCTGGAAGGTTTTGTTGTGCGAGCCGTACTCTTCGGCTTTCTGCGCCATCAGGCCAACGTTTGGCACGCTGCCCATGGTGGTTGGGTCGAAGGCGCCGTGTTGCTTGCAGTCTTCGATCACGGCTTGATAGATGGTCGCGTAGCAGCGATCCGGGATCACCGCCTTGGTGTCCTGCAGGACGCCGTCGTTGTTCCACATCTTGCCGGAATCACGAATCATCGCTGGCATCGAGGCGTCGACGATGACGTCGCTCGGCACGTGCAGGTTGGTGATGCCCTTGTCGGAGTTGACCATCGCCAGCGCAGGGCGGGTCGCGTAAACGGCTTTAACGTCCGCTTCGATCTGCGCTTGCTGGTCGGCCGGCAGGTCTTTGATACGGGCGTACAGGTCGCCGATGCCGTTGTGCAGGTTGAAACCTATTTCCTTCAGGACATCGGCATGCTTGCTCAGCGCTTCCTGGTAGTACTCGGCGACGAACTCGCCAAACATGATCGGGTCCGAGACCTTCATCATGGTGGCTTTCAAGTGTACGGAGAACAGCACGCCGAGCTTCTTGGCGTCTTCGATTTCACGGGCCACGAAAGCGCGCAGGGCTTTCTTGCTCATGACCGCGCAGTCGATGATCTCGCCCGCCAGTACCGACGTCTTGTCCTTCAGCACGGTGGTGTTGCCGTCTTTGCCGATCAGCTCGATCTTGACGGCGCCAGCGGCTTCGATCAGCGAAGATTTTTCGCTGCCGTAGAAGTCGCCGTTGTCCATGTGCGCCACGTGGGACTTGGAGTCCGCAGACCACGCGCCCATTTTGTGCGGGTGCTTGCGTGCATAGTTCTTGACGGAGAGCGGCGCCCGGCGATCAGAGTTACCTTCACGCAGAACCGGGTTCACGGCGCTGCCTTTCACTTTGTCGTAGCCAGCCTGGGCAACCTTGTCGGCGTCGGTCACGACTTCATCCGGGTAGTTCGGGATGTCGTAGCCCTTTGCTTGCAGTTCCTTGATCGCGGCCTTCAGCTGTGGAACCGAGGCGCTGATGTTTGGCAGCTTGATGATGTTGGCTTCCGGCGTGGTCGCCAGTTGGCCCAGCTCTGCCAGATCGTCGGAAACCTTCTTGTCACCCAGGCGCTCGGGAAAGCTGGCGAGGATGCGGGCTGCAAGCGAGATGTCGCGGGTTTCAACGGCGATGTCAGCGGAAGCGGTGAACGCTTCGATGATAGGCAGCAGTGAGTAGGTGGCGAGGGCTGGCGCTTCGTCAGTGAAGGTATAGATGATCTTCGAGCGGTTGGACATATTCGGGATAACTCTCTTCTTTGCTGAGCGTACACAAAATTTCGAGATGCGCAGGGTAGGCACTTTCGCCCAAAGTATCGATGAGCCGAAAGTCGAGAATTTCGTCGCGTGATAGGGGGTGCATCAGTCGAGCGTCAAGCGGTCGGACCCGGGTAGCGGTCTGGCCTGTCGAGGGCTGAACGCCTGGTTTCAGGTGGTCTGGCCCCCAATGACCCAACGGTCACCGGCGCTGAGTATATCACTGCACCCGGCCATTACTACGGTACTCGTGTGACGGCTTTGCGGTGCCCGGGACGTTCGCCGTGGTCTCGGAAGGTGCCCGGATTCCCCATGAAAACCGTTCAGCCCTTGTAGTACGGGGCCTGCGGCAACTCGTCGCAGTTGCCTGGGGCCGATGCGTCCTGACCAGTAGTCCACCGTATTTCGACTAAAGGAGCATCTGGGCCATATCTGCGTTGGCTCGCCTCTCTATATAGATGGACGCAACGGGGCAGCGAAGGCACAAAAAAGCCGGCCAACCCTGAAAGGATTGACCGGCTTGTCGAATCTCGCGCTTGAACGGTCCGGCTCAGGCGTGATTGTTGCTCTATGCCTGTTGCTTCTCGAAATGTCGCTCGTGGTGGTGGGCTGCCTCAGGAATATCGGCAACAGCTTTCGCAGTGATGCCTACGGCATGAAGACCCTTGGGGCCCTGAGTGATCTCGAACTGAACCGGCTGCCCGGCCTTCAGGGTTTTATAGCCCTCCATACTGATCGCCGAGTAGTGTGCGAACAGGTCTTCAGACTTGCCGTCTTCAACGATGAAGCCATACCCCTTGGCGTTGTTAAACCACTTGACCTTACCGCTTAGCATAGTCACATCCCTCTGCAAAGGACTCCGATGGGAGTATCATCACCTCTCATCCGCCGGACCTAAAAAATTTTGGTTGACTGCGCGGACCCTTTTTACCCAATGTGGGTTCTATTGTTTGTAACACTGATTGGCCGATAGTCAAGGTCAAGCGGCGGTCCAGTTGAAAACGGGTATCGCCGCCACCACTTATTTCAATCACGTCCTCTGTGAACCTTCTTTACCATGCATGCAATCAGCAAGATTCGACTAACATTCAATCAGGATGACCCGCATCCCCATGAGGACGATGCGTCGGGCACCGCTGTACAGGAAGCCAAGCCGATATTGCAGGTGCCGCCTATGTACAAGGTGGTTTTGTTCAATGATGACTACACCCCGATGGATTTCGTTGTCGAAGTGCTCGAGGTGTTTTTCAACCTGAATCGTGAGCTGGCGACCAAGGTCATGCTGGCCGTCCATACAGAGGGACGGGCCGTTTGCGGATTGTTTACCCGCGACATCGCCGAGACCAAGGCTATGCAGGTCAACCAGTACGCCAGGGAAAGCCAGCATCCGCTACTCTGTGAAATCGAGAAGGACGGTTAACGCCGGACACTTGGGTATGAGGTGAAGCTATGTTAAACCGTGAGCTCGAAGTCACCCTCAATCTGGCTTTCAAGGAGGCCCGCTCTAAACGTCATGAGTTCATGACCGTCGAGCACCTCCTGCTGGCCCTATTGGACAATGAGGCTGCCGCCACCGTACTGCGTGCCTGCGGCGCAAACCTCGACAAACTCAAACACGACCTCCAGGAGTTCATCGACTCCACCACGCCGCTGATCCCCGTGCATGACGAGGATCGCGAGACCCAACCCACACTCGGCTTCCAGCGCGTCCTGCAGCGCGCAGTTTTTCATGTGCAGAGCTCCGGCAAGCGTGAAGTCACTGGCGCGAACGTGCTTGTGGCGATTTTCAGCGAGCAGGAAAGCCAGGCAGTGTTCCTGCTGAAACAGCAGAGCGTTGCCCGTATCGATGTCGTCAACTATATCGCCCACGGTATTTCCAAAGTGCCGGGGCATGGCGATCAATCTGAAGGTGAGCAAGATATGCAGGATGACGAGGGCGGTGAGTCTTCTTCCTCAGGCAATCCTCTGGATGCCTATGCGAGCAACCTGAATGAGCTGGCCCGTCAGGGCCGCATCGATCCGCTGGTAGGGCGCGAGATGGAAGTCGAGCGCGTCGCTCAGATTCTCGCGCGGCGTCGCAAGAACAACCCGCTGCTGGTGGGCGAGGCTGGGGTGGGTAAAACCGCCATTGCCGAAGGCCTGGCCAAACGCATCGTCGACAATCAGGTGCCGGACCTGCTCGCCAACAGCGTCGTGTACTCCCTCGACCTGGGCGCACTGCTGGCCGGTACCAAGTACCGTGGCGACTTCGAGAAGCGCTTCAAGGCGCTGCTCGGCGAATTGAAGAAGCGGCCCCACGCGATCCTCTTTATCGACGAAATTCACACCATCATCGGTGCAGGTGCAGCGTCCGGTGGCGTGATGGATGCCTCCAACCTGCTCAAGCCGCTGCTGTCTTCGGGTGATATCCGTTGCATCGGTTCGACCACGTTCCAGGAATTCCGCGGCATCTTCGAGAAAGACCGTGCGCTGGCCCGTCGCTTCCAGAAGGTCGACGTGTCCGAGCCGTCTGTCGAAGACACCATCGGCATTCTGCGCGGGCTGAAAGGCCGTTTCGAACAGCATCACAATATCGAATACAGCGATGAAGCCCTGCGCGCCGCTGCCGAACTGGCATCGCGCTACATCAATGACCGTCATATGCCCGACAAGGCCATTGACGTGATTGACGAGGCGGGTGCCTACCAGCGGCTGCAACCGGTGGAAATGCGCGTCAAGCGTATTGAAGTGCCGCAGGTTGAAGACATCGTGGCGAAGATCGCACGGATTCCGCCAAAGCACGTCAACAGCTCCGACAAGGAGTTGCTGCGTAATCTGGAGCGCGACTTGAAGCTGACCGTGTTTGGTCAAGACGCCGCCATCGACTCGCTGTCCACTGCGATCAAGCTGTCCCGTGCAGGCCTCAAGTCCCCGGACAAGCCTGTCGGTTCGTTCCTGTTCGCAGGTCCGACCGGTGTCGGCAAGACCGAGGCTGCGCGTCAGCTGGCCAAGGCGCTGGGTATCGAGCTGGTGCGTTTCGACATGTCCGAGTACATGGAGCGTCACACCGTATCGCGTCTGATCGGTGCGCCGCCGGGCTATGTCGGTTTTGATCAGGGCGGTCTGCTGACCGAAGCCGTCACCAAGCAGCCGCATTGCGTGCTGCTGCTCGATGAGATCGAGAAGGCGCACCCGGAAGTCTTCAACCTGCTGCTGCAGGTCATGGACCACGGGACGCTGACCGACAACAACGGGCGCAAGGCGGACTTCCGCAATGTGATCGTGATCATGACCACCAACGCCGGTGCTGAAACGGCTGCGCGTGCTTCGATCGGTTTCACCCATCAGGATCACTCCTCTGATGCGATGGAGGTGATCAAGAAGAGCTTCACGCCGGAATTCCGCAACCGTCTGGACACCATCATTCAATTTGGTCGCCTCAGCCATGAGGTTATCAAGAGCGTGGTGGACAAGTTCCTTACCGAGCTTCAGGCGCAGCTGGAAGACAAGCGCGTACAGCTGGAAGTGACCGACGCGGTGAGGAGTTACCTGGCCGAAGGCGGTTACGACGCAGCGATGGGTGCGCGTCCGATGGCCCGATTGATTCAGGACAAGATCAAGCGTCCGCTGGCCGAGGAAATCCTCTTCGGCGAGTTGTCCGAGCATGGCGGTGTGGTACACATCGACGTCAAAGACGGCGAGATCACGTTCGATTACGAAACCACGGCTGAAATGGCCTGACGTTTCTCGCAACACAGCAAAGGGCGCCAGTTGGCGCCTTTTTGCTTTTTAGGGATTGGCTGAAGACTCTTGCTTTGAAGCCCTTCGGGCCTCTTCGCGAGCAAGGTGGAGCGCCACCCCGGTCGCTCCCACATTTTTTGCAACGTGCCGCGGTCTGACGGATCAGTGGTCCGCCTTTTTATGGCCTGTCAGGTCTTGTGGATTGATTAGGTCCACCCCTATACCCCGCGCGCACAAAAACGCCCGGCATATGCCGGGCGTTTTTGTTAAGACCTGTTAGCGGGCGCGGTAAGTGATGCGCCCTTTGCTCAAGTCGTAGGGCGTCAGCTCAACGCGGACCTTGTCGCCGGTAAGAATGCGGATGTAGTTCTTGCGCATCTTGCCGGAGATGTGCGCGGTTACGACGTGCCCATTTTCCAACTCCACACGGAACATGGTGTTGGGCAGGGTGTCGACGACAGTGCCTTCCATTTCGAAGCTGTCTTCTTTCGACATGCAGTAAAGCCCTCGGTATCCAATGAATGGCCCGGTGCAAACGGCAGCCAGGCAAAAGCGGGCTGCATTGTGCCCGAAAACTGAGGTTTAAGCCAAGGGCTTCAGTAAAGAGTGACCCATCTTTGATTGGTGAGCAGTTCGATGGGGCGATATTGGGTCTTGTAATTCATCTTTTTGCAGTTCTTTATCCAGTAGCCAAGGTACACCGCATGCAATTGCAGGCGTGCGGCCTCGGCAATTTGCCAGAGAATTGCGTAACGCCCCAGGCTGCGGCGCTCCTCCGCCGGCTCGTAGAACGTATAAACGGCGGAAAGGCCATTGGGCAGCAGGTCAGTGACGGCTACGGCAAGCAGTCGACCCTCCAGACGGAATTCGTAGAAACGCGAAAACGGCAGGTCGCGGACCAGAAAGGTGGAGAACTG
This sequence comes from Pseudomonas sp. GL_135, assembly GCF_057834665.1. NCBI lineage: Bacteria > Pseudomonadati > Pseudomonadota > Gammaproteobacteria > Pseudomonadales > Pseudomonadaceae > Pseudomonas > Pseudomonas sp. GL_135. Next base: position 3,795,145 of record NZ_CM174408.1, on the reverse strand, counting down.
GTCACGGCTTGGTGGAAACATATCCCCATCGGCATGGCGCTGCTCGATGTAGCGCTGATACAGATCGAAGTACTCCTCACTGAAATGCGGCTTGGTGCTCGTCACTTCGAGGTCGGCGTTCCTTTTGAAAATACGCTTTTGCTGACGATCAGGCACGAACAGTCCGACCGGAATGCGCGCAGGCACACAGGCGCTGCAGTTCTGGCAATGCGGACGGTACAAATGATCGCCACTGCGGCGAAACCCCATGTCCGAGAGATCGGCATAGACCTGGACATCCATCGGCTGGCTGGGGTCGAGAAACAGCGTGGTGGCTTGTTCCTCGGGCAGGTAGCTACAGGAGTGGGGTTGAGTGGCATAGAACTTCAGCCGCGCCAGCTCGGTCATGATCAACCCTCGAGAAAAACTGTAGACATGAGTGTAAGCCAGCCCAATCAAACTCGCCTAGGCGACCAATCGGTGTAATTGCTCTCGTCGAGGTGTTTATGCAGGTAGTCGGCGAACGTCTGGCGCGCAATCGAGCGCGCGCCAAGGCTTAGCAGGTGCTCGGTAGGCATTTGGCAATCAATCAGGACGAAACCCGATTCTTTCAAGTATTCGACCAGCGTTGCGAAGCCGACCTTGGAAGCGTTGTCGGCGCGGCTGAACATCGACTCGCCGAAAAACAGCTGGCCCATCGCCAGTCCGTAGAGACCGCCTACCAGCGCGTCGCCATCCCAGACTTCGACGCTGTGGGCGAAGCCGCGGGCGTGCAGTTCAATGTAGGCCGCCTGCATGGAGCCGGTGATCCACGTGCCGTCGGTGTAGGCCCGGGGTTCGGCGCAGGCTTGAATGACCGCCGCGAAATCCTGATCGAAAGTGACCCGATAACGCCCCTGGCGCAGCAGCTTGCCGAGACTGCGTGATACATGCAGCTCATCCGGAAAGAGCACGGTGCGCGGGTCCGGCGACCACCAGAGAATCGGTTGGCCCTGCTGATACCAGGGAAAACAGCCATGTCGGTACGCGGCAATCAGGCGATCGGCAGACAGATCGCCGCCACCGGCCAACAGTCCGTTGGGCTCGCGCATGGCTTTTTCCAGCGCAGGGAAATCTAGGGTGTCGCGTTGTAACCAGGTCAGCATGGCATCCAGACTTTACGAGAGGGGAGGGGAGTCAACGCAGGCTTGCAACCCCGGCTGCAACTCTCTGTCGCAGGCATGGTCACAAGCCGCTTGATCATGCCGGGATCGTCGACCCGCTGTCTTCTTGATCCGGGGATGGCCTTTTGACAGTTCAAGGGAGCAGGAAAAACACGTCATAAGCCTTTGTCGGCAAAGAAAATGCGTGCTCAAATTGTCACCGCCCGGCGACGCTTGAACATCTGCAAGCACCGCGCCAGACTAACGTAGCGCGCGGCGCGCAAATCCGTACAATGCCGATGTTGTTTAACCTCATTTCAAGTCACCTGTCGAGCGTGCGTTATCGCAGGCGCGGTTTTCCCTACTGCCATGATGCTGTTCTGGCCGATGTTCGGGAAAGCCACTGCCATTTCGCCAAGGCAGTCGTACACAGTCAATCATCAGATGTTCGCGCTTGCGCGCAGGAATTGAAGCGTTTTGAAGAAATCCACCATAGCACCCACCCCCGTTCCGCTCTGGCGGCAGCACCTGCACTACCGGCTCAAGGAAGGTGCATTGATCGCGTTCGGTGCGCTGTGTCTTTATCTGATCATGGCGCTGCTGACCTACGATCAGGGCGATCCGGGCTGGAGCCACACCAGCAGCTCGAGCAACTCGGCTCAGGTTCAGAACGCCGCAGGCTTTGCCGGTGCGTATTCTGCCGACATCCTGTTCATGATCCTCGGCTACTTCGCCTACATCTTCCCGTTGCTGCTGGGGATCAAGGCTTATCAGGTCTTCCGGCATCGCCACGAGCCGTGGCAGTGGAGCGGCTGGCTGGTTTCCTGGCGCATGATCGGTCTGGTGTTCCTGGTCCTCGCCGGCGCCTCGCTGGCGCACTTGCACTTTCATTCGGCGTCAGGCCTGCCGGGTTCAGCCGGTGGCGTGCTGGGCGAAGTACTGGGTGACCTGGCCAAGCGCGCGCTGAACGTCCAGGGCAGCACCCTGCTGTTCATCGCCTTGTTTTTGTTCGGTCTGACTGTGTTCACCGATTTGTCCTGGTTCAAGGTCATGGACAACACCGGCAAGATCACGCTGGACCTGATCGAATTGTTCACCGGCTCGCTCAACCGCTGGTGGACCGCCCGCAATGAGCGCAAGCAAATGGTCGCTCAGTTGCGTGAAGTCGACATGCGCGTCGACGAAGTGGTGGCTCCGGTTGCCCCGGATCGACGCGAGCAGGCCAAAGCCAGGGAACGAATCATCGAGCGCGAGCAGGCGTTGACCGAGCATATGGCCGCCCGCGAGAAGCACGTGCCAGCCGTGATTGCCCCTGCGCCTCCCCGCGCCCCTGAGCCGAGCAAGCGCGTACAGAAAGAGAAACAGGCGCCGTTGTTCGTCGACAGCGCCGTGGAAGGCACCTTGCCGCCGATCTCCATCCTCGACCCGGCAGAAAAGAAGCAGCTCAACTATTCGCCTGAATCGCTGGCAGCTGTGGGCCATCTGCTGGAGATCAAGCTGAAGGAATTCGGCGTCGAAGTCACGGTGGATTCCATCCATCCGGGGCCGGTAATTACCCGCTACGAAATTCAGCCGGCTGCCGGTGTAAAGGTCAGCCGTATCTCCAACCTGGCGAAAGACCTGGCCCGCTCGCTGGCAGTTACCAGCGTGCGTGTGGTCGAGGTCATTCCCGGCAAGACCACGGTCGGTATCGAAATTCCCAACGAAGATCGCCAGATCGTGCGCTTCTCCGAGGTCCTGTCGACGCCGGAATACGACGACGCGAAATCGCCGGTCACCCTGGCGCTGGGTCATGACATCGGCGGCAAGCCGGTCATCACCGACCTCGCAAAGATGCCGCACCTGCTGGTCGCCGGTACCACCGGTTCCGGTAAGTCGGTGGGCGTGAACGCCATGATCCTGTCGATCCTGTTCAAATCCGGGCCGGAAGACGCCAAGCTGATCATGATCGACCCGAAGATGCTTGAGCTGTCGATCTACGAAGGCATTCCGCATTTGCTGTGCCCGGTGGTCACTGACATGAAGGACGCCGCCAATGCCCTGCGCTGGTCGGTGGCCGAGATGGAACGCCGCTACAAGCTGATGGCCAAGATGGGCGTGCGTAACCTGTCGGGCTTCAACCAGAAGGTGCGTGAAGCAGAGGAGGCCGGTACGCCGCTGTCCGACCCGCTTTACCACCGCGAAAGCATTCACGACGAAGCGCCGCTGCTGACCAAGCTGCCGACCATCGTTGTGGTGGTCGACGAATTCGCGGACATGATGATGATCGTCGGCAAGAAGGTCGAAGAACTCATCGCCCGAATCGCCCAGAAGGCCCGTGCGGCAGGTATCCACCTGATCCTCGCGACCCAGCGGCCTTCGGTGGACGTGATCACCGGTCTGATCAAAGCCAACATCCCGACGCGCATGGCGTTCCAGGTCTCGAGCAAGATCGACTCCCGGACCATCATCGACCAGGGCGGCGCCGAGCAACTGCTCGGTCACGGCGACATGCTTTACATGCCCCCGGGTACCAGCCTGCCGATTCGTGTGCACGGCGCGTTCGTCTCGGACGAAGAGGTTCACCGGGTCGTTGAGGCGTGGAAGCTGCGCGGCACGCCGAACTACAACGATGACATCCTGGCCGGCGTAGAAGAGGCGGGTAGCGGCTTCGAAGGTGGCGGTGGCGGCGGTGATGGCGAAGACAGCGAGAGCGATGCGCTTTACGACGAAGCCGTGAAGTTCGTGCTCGAAAGCCGTCGTGCGTCGATCTCTGCCGTGCAGCGCAAGCTGAAGATTGGCTACAACCGCGCCGCGCGCATGATCGAAACCATGGAAAACGCCGGCGTCGTGACGCCCATGAACACCAACGGCTCGCGCGAAGTGATTGCGCCAGCCCCAGTGCGTGACTGACACTTCCCGGTCACGCGTCACCGGGCGTCGCCATCGCGGCGGCGCCCGGCTTCAACCACACTCAAAGAGGAATCCCATGCGTCTTATCCGCATGCTGTTGGTATCTGCACTGGCTTTTTCTGCTGTCTCGGCCCACGCCGACAGCAAGGACGTGGCGCGCCTGACCCAACTGCTGGAAAACTCGAAAACCCTGAGCGGGCGTTTTTCCCAGCTCACCCTCGACGGTGGCGGCACCCAGTTGCAGGAAACCACCGGCGAGATGACCTTGCAGCGCCCTGGCTTGTTCTACTGGCACACCGACGCGCCGCAAGAACAGCTGATGGTCTCCGATGGCAAGAAGGTTTCTCTGTGGGACCCTGACCTGGAGCAGGTCACCATCAAGACCCTCGACCAGCGCCTGACCCAGACCCCGGCGCTGCTGCTGTCCGGCGACGTCTCAAAAATCAGCGAAAGCTTCGACATCACTGCCAAGGAAGCGGGCGGCGTGATCGACTTCGTGCTCAAGCCTAAATCCAAGGACACCCTGTTCGACAGCCTGCGTCTATCGTTCCGCAACGGCATGATCAACGACATGCAACTGATCGACAGCGTCGGCCAACGCACCAATATCCTGTTCACCGGCGTCAAGGCCAACGAGCCTGTCGCGGCGAGCAAATTCCAGTTCCAGATCCCGAAGGGCGCTGACGTCATTCAGGAATAAAAGGGGGTCGCCTGTTCAATGGACCTGTTCAGCACTGAACCGATCGCGCAACCGTTGGCCGCCCGCCTGCGAGCGACCAACCTGGACGAGTACGTCGGCCAGCAACATTTGCTAGCCCACGGCAAGCCGCTGCGTGAAGCGCTGGAGCAGGGCGCGCTGCACTCTATGATTTTCTGGGGGCCGCCCGGCGTAGGGAAAACCACGCTGGCGCGGTTGCTGGCGAAAGTCTCCGACGCGCACTTTGAAACGGTGTCGGCGGTGCTGGCCGGGGTCAAAGAGATCCGTCAGGCGGTGGAGATCGCCAAGCAACAGGCCGGGCAGTACGGCCGCCGGACCATTCTGTTCGTCGACGAAGTGCACCGCTTCAACAAGTCGCAGCAGGATGCGTTTCTGCCCTACGTCGAAGACGGCACGCTGATCTTCATCGGCGCCACCACTGAAAACCCCTCTTTCGAACTCAACAACGCGCTGCTGTCCCGCGCCCGGGTCTATGTGCTGAAAAGCCTGGACGAGGGTGCGCTGCGTCAGTTGGTCAGTCGTGCGTTAACCGAAGAACGCGGGCTGGGCAGTCGGCATCTGACCCTGGGCGACGAGGCCTTCCAGACGCTTCTGGCTGCAGCAGATGGCGATGGTCGGCGGATGCTCAATCTGTTGGAGAACGCCTCGGACCTTGCCGAAGACGGCAGCGAAATTGACCCCGAGTTGCTGCAAAGCCTGCTGGGTGACAGTCGCCGTCGCTTCGACAAAGGGGGCGAAGCGTTCTACGACCAGATTTCCGCGCTGCACAAATCCATTCGCGGCTCCAACCCCGACGCCGCGCTGTACTGGTTCGCGCGGATGATCGACGGCGGCTGTGACCCGCTGTATCTGGCGCGACGCGTGGTGCGCATGGCCAGCGAGGATATCGGCAATGCTGATCCGCGCGCCTTGCCGCTGTGCATGTCGGCGTGGGATGTGCAGGAACGCCTCGGCAGTCCGGAAGGCGAACTGGCCGTGGCCCAGGCCATCGTTTACCTGGCCTGCGCGCCGAAGAGCAACGCTGTGTACATGGGTTTTAAAATGGCCATGCGCGAAGCCACTGAGCATGGCTCGCTGGAAGTCCCGCTGCACCTGCGCAACGCGCCGACCAAGCTGATGAAGCAGCTCGGTTATGGTGAAGAATACCGCTATGCCCACGACGAGCCGGACGCTTACGCTGCGGGTGAGGATTATTTCCCCGACGAGCTCGAACCGCGCCAGTATTACCAGCCGGTCCCCCGCGGCCTTGAGCTGAAAATCGGCGAGAAACTCAAACACCTGTCAGCGCTCGACCGTGCCAGCCCACGTCAGCGGAGAAAATAGTGATTCAGTTGATTCTTGCCGTGTCCGCCGGTGGCGTGGCTGGTACATTATTGCGCTTCGCCACCGGTAACGTCGTGGCGGCGAACTGGCCGCGCTACTTCTACACGGCCACGTTGGCGGTAAACCTGGTGGGCTGCCTGCTGATCGGTGTGCTGTACGGTCTGTTTCTGATCCGCCCGGAAGTCCCGATCGAACTGCGCGCCGGTCTGATGGTTGGATTCCTCGGTGGTTTGACGACGTTCTCGTCTTTCTCACTGGACACGATTCGTCTGCTTGAAGGCGGCCAGGCTCCTCTGGCCATTGGCTACGCCCTCATCAGCGTACTGGGCGGGCTGCTCGCAACGTGGGCCGGCCTGTCTTTGACCCGAATTTAATATACGAGAAACCGATATGCTCGACTCCAAACTGCTGCGTACTCAACTTCAGGACGTAGCGGATCGCCTGGCTTCCCGTGGCTTCACGCTGGACGTCGCCCGCATCGAAGCGCTGGAAGCCCAGCGCAAGACCGTGCAGACCCGCACCGAACAGCTTCAGGCCGAGCGTAACGCCCGTTCCAAATCCATCGGTCAGGCCAAACAGCGCGGCGAAGACATCGCACCGCTGATGGCTGACATCGATCGCATGGCCGAAGAGCTGAGCACTGGCAAGAAAGAGCTGGACGCCATCCAGTCCGAACTTGATGCCATGGCCCTGAGCATGCCGAACCTGCCCCACGAGTCAGTGCCGGTGGGCGCTGATGAAGAAGAAAACGTCGAAGTGCGCACCTGGGGCACGCCGGCGTCGTTCGATTTCGCGGTTCAGGATCACGTCGCCTTGGGCGAGAAGTTCGGCTGGCTGGATTTTGAAACCGCCGCCAAACTCTCCGGCGCCCGTTTCGCGTTGCTCCGTGGCCCGATTGCGCGCCTGCACCGTGCGCTGGCGCAGTTCATGATCACGCTGCACATCAACGAGCATGGTTACGAAGAGGCCTACACGCCGTATCTGGTTCAGGCGCCTGCGTTGCAGGGCACCGGCCAGCTGCCGAAATTCGAAGAAGACCTGTTCAAGATCTCCCGCGAAGGCGAGGCCGATCTGTACCTGATCCCGACCGCCGAAGTGTCGCTGACCAACATCGTCTCCGGTGAAATCCTCGACGCCAAACAGTTGCCGTTGAAGTTTGTCGCTCATACCCCGTGCTTCCGCAGCGAAGCCGGCGCATCGGGCCGTGACACCCGCGGCATGATCCGTCAGCACCAGTTCGACAAGGTCGAGATGGTGCAGATCGTCGAGCCGGAAAAATCCATGGAAGCACTGGAGAGCCTGACCGGTCACGCCGAGCGCGTTCTGCAATTGCTCGAATTGCCGTACCGCGTACTGGCACTGTGCACCGGCGACATGGGTTTCAGCGCGGTCAAGACCTATGACCTGGAAGTGTGGATTCCGAGCCAGGACAAATACCGTGAAATCTCCTCGTGCTCCAACTGCGGCGATTTCCAGGCGCGTCGCATGCAGGCCCGCTGGCGCAACCCGGAAACCGGCAAGCCGGAACTCGTTCACACGCTGAATGGCTCTGGCCTCGCAGTGGGTCGCACGCTGGTGGCGGTGTTGGAAAACTACCAGCAGGCCGACGGCTCGATCCGCGTGCCGGAAGTCCTCAAGCCGTGGATGGGCGGGATTGAGGTGATCGGCTAAATGGAATTTCTGCCGCTGTTCCATAACCTTCGGGGCGCCCGGGTGCTGGTGGTGGGCGGCGGCGAGATTGCCTTGCGCAAGTCTCGCCTGCTGGCTGATTCCGGTGCAGTGTTACGTGTGGTTGCCCCCGAGATCGGAGCGGAAGTGCGCGAGCTGATCGAGCGCAGCGGCGGGGAACAGATTCTGCGCGGCTACACCGAGTCGGACCTCAACGGCTGCGTGCTGATCATTGCCGCCACCGATGACGAGCCGCTCAATGCGCAGGTGTCAGCCGATGCCCGCCAGCGCGGTGTGCCGGTCAATGTGGTGGATGCGCCTGCGCTGTGCAGCGTGATCTTCCCGGCGATCGTCGACCGGTCGCCGCTGGTGATCGCGGTGTCCAGCGGTGGCGATGCGCCGGTGCTGGCACGGCTGATCCGCGCCAAGCTGGAAACCTGGATTCCACCGACCTACGGGCATCTGGCCGGTCTGGCCGCACGCTTTCGTCATCAGGTCAAAGGGCTGTTTCCCAACGTTCAGCAGCGCCGGGCGTTCTGGGAAGATGTATTCCAGGGGCCCATCGCTGACCGGCAACTGGCCGGGCAGGGCGCCGAAGCCGAGCGGTTGCTGCAAGCGAAGATCGACGGCGAGGCGCCGGCCACGACCGGTGAGGTGTACCTCGTGGGCGCAGGGCCGGGCGATCCTGATCTGCTGACCTTTCGCGCGCTGCGTTTGATGCAGCAGGCGGACGTCGTTCTGTACGACCGCTTGGTGGCACCAGCAATTCTGGATCTGTGCCGCCGCGACGCTGACCGCGTGTACGTGGGCAAGCAGCGCGCCGATCATGCCTTGCCCCAGGATCAGATCAACCAGCAATTGGTGGATCTGGCCAAGCAGGGCAAACGCGTGGTGCGACTGAAGGGCGGGGATCCGTTCATCTTCGGCCGTGGCGGTGAAGAGATCGAAGAACTGGCGGCCCACGGCATTCCCTTCCAGGTCGTGCCGGGCATTACGGCGGCCAGTGGTTGCGCGGCCTACGCCGGGATTCCGCTGACCCACCGCGATCACGCGCAGTCCGTGCGTTTCGTGACCGGCCACCTGAAGAACGGCTCTACCGACCTGCCGTGGAAGGATCTGGTGTCGCCCTCGCAGACGTTGGTGCTCTACATGGGGCTGATCGGGCTGCCGGTTATTTGCGAGCAGTTGATCCAGCACGGTCGCGCGGCCGACACCCCCGCTGCGCTGATTCAGCAGGGCACCACGGTAAACCAGCGCGTCTTCACCGGCACGCTGGCCAACCTTCCGCAATTGGTCGCCGAACACGAAGTCCATGCGCCGACCCTGGTGATCGTGGGTGAAGTGGTGAAGTTGCGGGAAAAACTGGCGTGGTTCGAAGGGGCGCAGGCGAGCGTCTGATTTCGCCGCGCTCCTGCCGAATCTCGCCCAAGAAACGCGACGTCTGTATGAGTGATCGGGGTGGCGCTCCACCTCGCTCGCGAAGACGGCATTCCACCCGCTGAAGATTTGGCGGCTGTACTGGCCTATTCGCGAGCAAGCTCGCTCCCACAATTCATCTCTCGATAGTCACACCTGCGGCTTCGTCACGTTTGATGAACCCTTCAACCGTTCTGCAAAATCCCTTTCCCGCTCAAACGCCCGCGATCATGTTCGCCGGTGAAATCCTGCTGTGGCCCTTTTGGCACGACGCCGGTCGGGTTGATGGTGGCGTGGCTCGCGTAGTAGTGATGCTTGATATGCACGAAGTCCACCGTCTCGGCCACGCCCGGCAATTGATACATCTCCCGCACCCAGTTGCTCAGGTTCGGGTAGTCGGCAATGCGCCGCAGGTTGCACTTGAAGTGCCCGTGGTACACCGCGTCAAAGCGAATCAGTGTGGTGAACAGGCGCACGTCCGCTTCGGTCAGGTATTCACCCGCCAAGTAGCGTTTCTCACTCAGCAGCGTTTCCAGCGCGTCGAGCTCGGCGAACACTTCATCGAAAGCCTCTTCGTAAGCACCTTGTGACGTCGCGAATCCGGCGCGATAGACACCGTTGTTCACGGCCGGGTAAATACGGTCGTTCAGCCGGTCGATCTCGTTGCGCAGCGGCTCTGGATAGAGATCCAGGTGATTGCCGGTCAGGTCGTCGAACGCCGAATTGAACATCCGGATGATTTCCGACGACTCGTTGCTGACGATGCGATTCAGCTGCTTGTCCCACAGCACCGGTACCGTCACACGACCGGTGTAATCGGCGGTGTCGGCGAGGTAGCGCTGGTACATAAAGGTGTGGCCATCCAGCGCGTCGCCGGTAGACCCTTTCTGCTTGTCGAACGTCCAGCCGTTTTCGCGCATCAGCCAGCTGACAACGGAGACGTCGATCAAACCTTCCAAACCCTTGAGCTTGCGCACGATCAACGTGCGATGGGCCCATGGGCAAGCAAGGGAAACGTACAAATGGTAACGACCGGCCTCCGCTTTGAAGCCGCCTTCACCCGACGGTCCAGGCCGACCATCGCGGGTGACCCAGTTCCGCCGTTTGGCCTGCTCGCGCTGAAAAGCGCCGTCTTTGCTGCTTTCGTACCACTGGTCTTGCCAGCGTCCTTCAACGAGAAGGCCCATGTCTGACTCCAAATTGAGCTGTACCGAAGTACGTTGGAGATCAGTCTAAAGACAATCGTTCGAACGAATAGCGCAAAGACTGGGGGGTAGCTATCGGCTAAATCGATCTGTCGCGGTTTGCCCAGTACTGCTCCGCCCGGGCGAAGGCTTCAGCCCGCGGCATCCCGAGGCCACGCAGTGCCAGCGCCATGGTCGCAATCAGCGCCAATTGCGGGTAACTGTCTTCGACATCGCCTTTCCAGATCGCGACCAGATGCTGCGGGTCGAGAGTCGCCGGCTTCACGTGGCGACGGTCCGACAACGCCGGCCATTCTTCGTCCCACGGCTGGCCATCGGTAGTGCCGTACAAGTGACTGATGGTGTCCGGGTTGATCTCGACTTCACCACCGTCGCCCTTGATCACGATGGCGTGGTCGCCGAGCAGGCTGCTGGCGTCACGATGCACGCCCTGATAGCCCGGATGGAAAATACTCTGCAGCCCGCAGCGGGCACCCAGCGGATTGAGAATGCGCGCCAGCGAGTGGATCGGCGAGCGCAGCCCCAGCGTGTTGCGCAGATCGATCATGCGCTGCAACTGCGGCGCCCAGTCGCCGAGGGGAAAGAACGCGATGTTCTTCTGCTCCAGCGCTTCACCCACCGCTTGCCAGTTGCGGCACAACGGAATGCCCAACAGCTCCAGCAACTGCTCGCTGTACAACCGGCCGGCGGTGTGGGCGCCGCCGCCGTGCATCAATACGCGCACGCCATTCTGCGCGAGGCACTTGGCCGCCAGCAGGTACCACGGCAGATGGCGCTTTTTGCCGGCGTAGGTCGGCCAGTCGATATCGACCTTCAGTTCCGGCGCATGCAGACGCTCGCGCACCGCTTCGGTGAAGCCCGCGAGCTCATCCGGGCTCTCCTCCTTGTGCCGCAGCAGCATCAGAAAAGCGCCGAGCTGAGTGTCTTCGACTTTTTCATCGAGCACCATGCCCATGGCTTCCCGGGCTTCGGCGCGGGTCATGTTGCGCGCACCACGCTTGCCTTTGCCGAGAATGCGAACGAAGGGCGCAAAAGGATGTTCGGCCGGGGTTTCGGTGACGAGAGGGGTGAAGTCGGTCATAGGCAATTGGTCGGCTTTGGCAGGCCCGCCAGCTTGGCGGCAAGTTTGGCGGGAGTGCCGTTGAACAGACGATTCAGGTGCAAACTGTTGCCCTTGTCGGCGCCCAGTTTCAGCGCGGTGTACTTGACCAGCGGCCGTGTGGCCGGGGACAGCTGAAATTCTGCATAGAACGCCCGCAGCAATTCGAGGATTTCCCAGTGATCGGGCGTCAGGGCGATGTCTGCCTCAAAGGCCAGGGCTTCGGCGACTTCGTTGGACCAGTCGTGCAGGTCCTCAAGATAGCCGTCTTTGTCCAGCGCAACACTGCGCCCGTCGACGATGAGCGGGTTCATAGCCACGTGTTGACCTTGTCGTAGTGCACCGAGAGTGCGACGAAGCCGGCGTAGTCGACACTTTCGGCCCAGTCAGGCAGCGCGATGTCTCGAGCGGTAGCGTCTTCATCGAGCACGAACAGCTTCAGGCTGCCGGTGTTCGCGCTCAGTGCCTCAGCAGTGGCGGTGTCTGCGCGCAACGCATAGGTCGCGTCGCCGCACAAAAGGATCGCGTCTTGACTGCCGAGCACGCGCAGGCAACTGCTCAGGCGGGCGTCGGTAAAAGGGGAGTGAGAGAGTACGTGCAGGGTAGCCATCAGATCGTGATCACCTGGTCGTAACGGTCAATGAGCGCGGCGATTTGCGTGTCATCCAGCACCTCAAGTGGCTCGACACTCAGCGCGGTCGGCTGCATCCCTCGCTGATTCAGGCTGGTGCCGCAGGCGTACAGGTCTTCCACGCCGAACATCGACAACGCCTGAAGGTTGGCGGTCAAGTCTTTCTGCTGCACCTGGCTGGCGTTCTGCGCCGTCGCCAACTGCAATACGCCATCGTCCATGAACAGCATGGCGACCGGAAGATCGAACGCGCCGCCGGCCAGGGCAATGTCCAATGCCTCGCGGGCATCCGGACCGGACCAGGGCGCCTGGCGGCTGATGATCAATAATGACTTCGCCACTTTAAGGCCCTCCGAAACAGATCAAGCGATCAGCCGCCTGGATCGCGTCATGCAGCTGACCCAGCCCCGACAACTCCCAAGGTGCCGCAAGGTTTGCCGCAGGTCGCGAGTAGCGCTCCGCTTCTTCAGCATTCAACACGCCCCGACGCAGGGCGGCGGCAATGCAGACCACGCCGTCAAGCTGGTGGGTGGTGACGAAATCACGCCATTGCGCGGCGGTGTCCGACTCGTCCTGGGGCGACACCACATTGCCGGACGCGCTGTGCACGCCCTCCTGATAGAAGAACAGGCGCACGATTTCGTGGCCCTGCGCCAATGCGGCTTTGGCGAACAGCAACGCGCGTCGGGAGGAGGGCGCGTGGGCGGGCGAATGCAGGGCGATGGCGAACTTCATGGGCGGCTCGGTGGTGCGCTGACAGGGAACATGGACGCAATGATAAAGAATTCACGAACGCCGGACAGCAAAAAGCCCGCCGAAGCGGGCTTTTTGTTGAAGCGGGCAAACTGATCAGTCTTTGCTGCCCATGATGCCGAAGATCTGCAGCAAGCTGATGAACAGGTTGTAGATCGATACATACAGGCTGATGGTCGCCATGATGTAGTTGCGCTCACCGCCGTGAATGATCGCGCTGGTCTGAAACAGAATGCAGACCGACGAGAACAGTACGAAACCGGCGCTGATCGCCAGTTGCAGGCCGCTGATCTGGAAGAACATGCTGGCCACCACGGCCCCCAGCAACACGAAGAAGCCAGCGGTGATGAAGCCGCCGAGGAAGCTCATGTCCTTGCGCGTGATCAGCACGTAGGCCGACAGACCGCCGAAGACCAATGCCGTCATCGCGAACGCGGAACCGACGACTTCAGCGCCGCCCTGCATGCCGAGGTAACGGTTGAGGATCGGGCCGAGGATGAACCCCATGAAACCTGTCAGCGCGAACGCAGAAACCAGACCCCACGCCGAGTCGCGCAATTTGTTGGTAAGGAAGAACAGACCGTAGAAGCCGATCAGCACAACGAAGACATTCGGGTAACGGAAGTTCATCTGTTGGGAGACGAATGCCATGACGCCGCTGAAGGCGAGGGTGAGGGCCAGAAGGCCGTAAGTGTTGCGCAGGACGCGGCTAACCTCTAGCTGCTCGACCTGCACGCGGTTGTTGACTGCGTAATCCTGTTCGCGCATGGCGCTACTCCTGATGGTAAAAATGAAGGGTTTGAAACCTCAAGTTGCAAAGATCATAACAGAGGCGAGGCAGCGCGCTAGCCGGAGAGTTTGACAGCTTGTTTCATTACGGTATTATGGCGCCCGCAAAGCGACGGAGGGGTTCACAAACCTCCAGCGCCAGATGCTTCGGGGAATTGGCAGAGTGGTTGAATGCACCGGTCTTGAAAACCGGCGAACGTTAATAGCGTTTCTAGGGTTCGAATCCCTAGTTCCCCGCCAAACACAGTAAAAAGCCCCGCTTATGCGGGGCTTTTTTCGTTTCCGGGGTCTGGTTTCGCTGCCTGCAGTTGATCGTAATCTATAGGAGCATCCTGCCCGGCCTGCTTGAAAATTAGCAAGTGCCAATTATACAAATGATAGCAGACCATAATTTACTGTATGCTAACCGGAAGCGATGATGGGACATGGACATTAACAAGCTTAGAGCTGAAGCCCTTAAAGCACTGATGGCCGGGGCCTCCCAGAAAGAGTTCGCCAATAAGCACGGCCTTGATGCGTCGTATCTGTCCCAGATTCTTAACGGGCACCGAAACCTCGGCGAGAAAGCCGCTGCGAATTTGGAAGAGAAGATCGGCCTCCCTTCGGGAAGCCTGGTCAGCCCTGCTGCGTCCGAGACTTCGGCGCCAGCAGTGAAGGCGGGGCTTTCAGCACTGGAACAGCTCAAGCAGTCACTTGCCAAGGTGAAAGGCTTTTCAAATGAGGCGCGGGACCGGATTGTGGCGGCGGCTGCCGACTCGGATGGGCAGAGCACAGATGTGCTTCCGGCCAATTTCGCCGCTCTTCGTCCTACCGATGAAGAGATTGTCATTCGCCAGTACGACATACGTGCAGCGATGGGTCACGGACAGGTGCCGCCTGATTACAATGAGGTGGTACGCAACCTGGTTGTCAGAGAGGAGATTCTTCGCGAGAAAGGTGTGACTTACACCTCGAAGACAGCTCTGGCCATGATCAGTGGCTGGGGCCAGAGCATGGAAGGAACCATCAACGATAAAGACCTGGTGATCGTCGACAAAGGCGTGCAGGACTTCATCGGTGAGGGCATTTACGTACTGACCTGGCACCAAGAGCTGTACATCAAGCGCGTGATGCGACTGGACGAAGAGAATTACCGGCTGATTTCAGACAATCAGCATTATGAGAACCAGACGGCAAGGATCGACGACGTGACGATCCATGCGAAGGTTTTATTGATTTGGAACGCAAGGAAGGCCTAGTTGCGTTGACGGACGTTGCTAACCAGGACTGGCACAGGCGGTTTGTTGAAGATACAGACGCCCGCTTAACAAGCGGGCTTTTTCGTGCCCTCAGAAAGGCGCGGCTTCCTCCAATACCTCGAATTCGTCCCGCACCTGGACGCGCGGATCGTTATCTGACGGCGCCACCCACTTCAGCGTGACCGAGCGGTCTTCATCGTTGAAAACCATCTCTATCCCATCCACTTCCGCAATAGCCCCCATCACCTCGTTCCACTCTCGATCGCCGTCAGTCTCCAGCTTATGGATCGTCACCCACATCTGATCTTGGGCGATTGGGTGGTTGATCATGCCCGCCACCCTTAGGTTCAGGCGCTCCAGGCTGGACATGGGCTCGCGCTCTTGAGGCTTTTTCTTCTCTGGTAGGGACATCAGTTTCTCCTTGGTTACTGTATATACGTACAGCTTTCGTAAGCATAACGGCAGTCAGCTGTTTGCAAAACCCCTGTCAGAAATATCGACCTACCTCGAGCGACCGACATCCATCACAGTCGTGTAAATAATTTAGCATTAGCTGTTGACGCGTCATTTAGCGTTTGCTAATTTTCATCCATCGCAGCGATTTGCCGCAGCGGTACATGACTGGTGAAGCCGCCAGATAGCCTGGGACCAGCGAAGTGGTCTCCCAGCCCCGACAAGGGATCGACTGGATCAGAGCTCTTTAAGCAGAACGGAATCACCGATTTCACTGGCTGGCCTTGGCAGCAGGGTCAGACGGGAAATCAACGAAGAAAGAGGGGGCAGTCAGGCGGGTGCACTAACACTCACAGGGATCGCCAGATCGCAGGTTTTAACTGCAAACCGGCCGAGGCTTTTACTCTCCGCGCGAGCGGAGCGGAGTCTGGCAAAAACCAAAAGGCTTCGCAGAATGTTGAAAGATTGCAGATGTGGAAAGTGCAAAAAACTTCTCGCCCGTATCGGTGAGATGACACAGCTCCAGATCAAGTGTTCCCGATGCGGGACGTTGAATCATGTGAAGGCCACGAGCCCCGAGCTATCGCCTCTGAGCGACATGAATGCGGAATCCTCCGCACACAATCATTCGACTCAAGGGTAGAAAAAATGAAAGATCCAGCACCAACACCATTTACCGGTTCAGGCTCTTCGGTATTGCCTCCTAAGCAATCTATGACTATCGGTCAGTACCTTGTCTCTCCGAATGGCAAATACAGACTTGTTTTGCAGTCGGACTCAAATCTCGTTCTGTGGGATGGCGATACAGCGTTGTGGGCAGGGAATACTGACCAGCCTTACAGTTTCAACGCCTATCATGAGAAATATAAGTCGACCAGATTCTACGTGAGCAACTCTGGATTCCTGGAGGACTCTCTGCGGCAGCGTAACTGGGTTATGAGCACGCAAAACTCCTCAGACGACGGTCTATGGGATCGATCGCACCTAGTCGTTCAGGACGATGCCAACATCGTGATTCTGGACGTCAGAGCAGTATTCTCAAGTAACACCAAGGCGGCCCTGCTCCCCAACGCAGCTGGTGTGAACGTCATCCCGCCTGGTACTTATCTGGAAATGGGGCGTCAGTATCCAGCTGGCGATTTCTTTCTGGTGTTCCAGGCTGATGGAAACTTGGTGGTTTACACCAAGGCGGGCGTAGCCGTCTGGCATACACACACTTACGGCATGGATGCTAAAACCGCAGTGATGCAAACGGATGGCAACTTCGTAATTTACAACTCGACCGGCGTAGCGCTGTGGAATACTGAAACGGGCAAATTCCCAGGCGCCTACGCCCAGTTGCAAGGCAACGGGGCGTTCGTGATCTGTACCGGAGTTCCGATTTGGGCGCGTTTTGGGTGGAAACCAGGTAAGCCATCGCGGCCTGTGGTTTACCCAAATCACGCGGATCCTTTGGAGAACAGTACTGATGCTTACCCGACTTACGGTCATATCGGCTATGAGTTCTAATCGGTCTCAGCGTGGATCACCTGCCTGGCTGAGGCTCGATCTCTCCAAAATGGAGTTTGGTGGGTATATAGGTCGCGTATTGAAAAAGCGACCGGTACGGGATGCTGAATCATGTGAGGGCCACGAGTCCGGAGCTATCGCCTTTGAGCGAAACGAATGCGGATCCTTCCGCAACTCTCATTCGCCTCAATAGGTAAAAAAATGTCAGATCCAATACTTACGCTGTTTGGCGGTTCGGGCACGTCGGTATTGCCCCCGAACCAGGCAATGACGATCGGTCAATACCTCGTTTCGCCTAACGGTCGTTACAGGCTTGTCCTGCAGCCTGACTCCAATCTTGTTCTTTGGGACGGAGATACTGCTTTGTGGGCAGGCAATGATGATCAGCCTTACAGCGAGAACGCGGCTCATGCGAAGATTAAAATCACGAGGTTTTACGTCCAGGGGGGCGGATATTTGGAGGATTCGCTCCGTCAACGCCTGTGGGTTATGGACACCGGTGGCGTAGGAGACAAAAGTGTCATTTATCGCTCCCATCTAGTAGTTCAGGACGACGCCAACATTGTGATTTTGGACGTTAGGGCCGTGTTCTCAAGTAATACCAAGGCGACGCTGCTCCCTAACGCCGCTGGCGTGAACATCATCCCGCCCGGCACCTATCTGGAAGTAGGGCGGCAGTACCCCGCGGGCGATTTCTTTCTGGTCTTCCAAGCCGATGGAAACTTGGTGGTTTATACAAAAGCGGGCGCCGTCGTCTGGCACACCAGTACCTACGGTAAGGATGCCAAGACCGCGGTTATGCAAACTGACGGCAACTTCGTCATCTACTCGTCCACTGGTGTGCCACTGTGGAACAGCCAAACCGGCGGGTTCCCAGGCGCCTATGCCCAGTTGCAAAGCAACGGTGCTTTCGTGATTTGTACCGGTGTCCCTATCTGGGCGCGTTTTGGTTGGAAGCCTGGGAAGTTGCCTAAGGTTTTTTACCCCGATAACGGTCCATGGAAAACGTTCGATCGCGTGATCTACACCTTCTGAGGTCCTACCACACTAACTTCTCGCCCATATCGGTGAGATGACGGAGCTCCAGATCAAATGTTCCCGATGCGGGGCGTTGAATCATGTGAGGGCCTCGCGCCCCGAGCTATCGCCTTTGAGCGACATGAATGCGGAATCTTCCGCAACAAATCATTTCACTCAAAGGTAAGAATATGAGTAATCCAGCACCAGTTCTATTCGCCGGCTCAGGCACATCGACACTGCCTCCGAAGCAATCGATGTCTGTAGGTCAGTACCTTGTTTCTCCAAATGGCCGGTATCGGCTCATCCTTCAGTCGGACTCTAATCTCGCGCTCTGGGACGGTGATACTGCTCTATGGGCCGCGAATAACGATCAGCCTTACAGTAGAGATACATTGCGCCAAGAAACCTTAAAGCTCACCCGCTTTTTCGTAAACGGCGAAGCCGTTTTGGAAGACTCACTGCGCCATCGCCTATGGGTGACCTCCGGTAGCATCACTAAAGAAGATCAAAGAGACCGATGCCACTTGGTGGTTCAGGATGATGCGAACGTAGTGATTCTGGATATTCTCCCTGTTTACTCCAGTGCTCACGTGGATCTGCAAGCCGGTACGCTCGTGAATATCATCCCGCCTGGAACCTCTATGGAAATGGGACGGCAGTATCCAGCAGGCAATTTCTTTTTGGTTTTCCAAGCCGATGGGAACCTGGTGGTTTATACAAAAGCGGGCGCGGTTGTCTGGCACACCAATACCTATGGCAAAGACGCCAAGACCGCGGTTATGCAAGGTGACGGCAATTTCGTAATTTATTCGTCTACCGGCGTACCGCTGTGGAACACTGAAACGGGCAAATTCCCCGGCGCCTACGCCCAGTTGCAAAGCAACGGCGCTTTTGTAATTTGCACCGGTGTTCCGGTCTGGGCGCGATTTGGATGGGAGCCGAAGAAAACGAAATCCCGGCCGGTCTTCTACCCGGATCATAAGGATCCGGTCGAAAATGGTACTGATGCGTTTCCAACCTACTTTCACATTGGCTATGAGTTCTAATCGGACTTAAAGCGGCTCACCCGCCTGTCTCGACCCTAACTTATCTTCAAGTGGGTTTTGGCGTGCGGGCTGGGCAAATGTGAAAAGCGCAAAAGACTTCTCGCCACTGTCGGCGAGATGACGCAGCTCCAGATCAAGTGTTCCCGATGCGGGACTTTGGATCCTGTGAGGGCCACGCGCCCCGAGCTATCGCCTTTGAGCGACATGAATGCGGAATCCTCCGCAGAAATCATTCAACTCAAAGGTAATCATCATGAGCGTAGTTAAAATCGGCAAACACTTCCGCACCGTTATGCCTAACGGGATGGTTCAACTCGTCGCCCCCAGCGAAAACACCGACGGCTTGGTCATTCAGACCGCGTCGATCAACCCTGCAAGTGGTTTTGTGAACCTGTATGCATCTCTCACTCCACCAGCATCGATTGGCGACCTGAACACCCGCATGATTTTCAATGGCAACGGCAACGGCGTCTCTGGCGTCAACTCCCAGGTTGAAATGCCAAACCCGTTGTTTATTCCTGCAGGGATGGGGCTGTGGGTAACGAGCGGCAGCTGGGGTTCAACGGCTGTAACCGGCTCGCTGGCTATCACTTGGGATGTGGTTGCAGCGTAAGCACCCCGTTGTTGATGTAGAAGCGAAGCCCGGCAATTGGGTCGGGCTTCGCTCATTACTTCCAGGGCCGCTTTGGCGCGCGCCATAGGAAGAAATGCACTTATTCAGAGCCTCGGCATTCACCGAGCCTTTTTTATTCAGTCCTGCCACGCCTATCGCTCTGAGCCAGGAGTGCTGCAGGGCTGCCCCATTCCCCGAGCCCGGAAGGGCGGACTGTCGGAGGTCAACGAAGATGCCGGAAAAAACACCTGACTTCTGGGCGCACGTCTGGCTGATCATCACGACGCCGCTCTGGCAAGGAGCGATCATGGCCGCAACCATTTCCCTATTGCGCGTGCTCTATGAAGGCAAAGAAGCCAACAAATGGCGCGTTGTGCTTGAAGCGCTGATCTGTGGTGCATTGAGCCTGTCAGCCAGCAGCGTCATCGAATGGATGGCCTGGCCGTCGAGCCTGTCCGTCGCCGCTGGCGGCACCATAGGGTTCATCGGCGTGACGGCGATCCGCGAGCTGATCATCCGGTTCCTCGGACGCAAGGCGGATTCGTTATGAGCCTCGAACCCGTTGTCGCAGTTGCCAAGGTAGGCGCCACATTGCGAACCGTTGCGGTCGCCATCGTCATTGCCATCGTCATGGGCCTGCTGATTGCCATCCAGCAGATCCGCGTGGTCACGTTGCAAGGGGCCATCACTGTCGAGGCCAATGCCAGGCAGGAAGCAGTCGATGCCAATAAGGAAAGCCAGGCCACGATCACCACGCTGCGCGCCGAAGCGCAGCGCAACGCCGACTACACCGCCGACCTGGACAAACGCATCAAGGCCAGCGAGGACAAAGCCAAGAAGGCGAGGAAAGAATTCGATGATCTCAAGCGCTACAGCAAACCTGTTCGTGATTGGGCTGCTCAGCCTCTGCCTGACGGCCTGCGTGGCAAAGCCTCAAGTGGTGACAAAGACAACAGCCATAAGGCTGAAGGCCCCTGAGCTGATTCCGTGCGAGCGGGTCAATGCGCAGGATACCGATTTGCGTGACAACGGCGACGTATGGGAGCTGAAAGATCAGGCCATCGAGCTGCTCGACACATGCGCCGACCAGGTCGATGCGCAGATTGTTCGAAGCAAGAATAAATAAGCTCATTTCATTTGAGATGCGTCGAATCTGAACGTGGCCGTGAACCGTCAAAGGTCCTGGTTCTTCTTCGCGCCTAGCTTCGAACATTCCCGATGATCATGCAGGAAAACCGTGTTGGACCGCTGCCTGTCGCGCGCAGGCGATTCTCCAACTCCCGCCTAAAAAAGCACATCCGATTTGCCTGGTCTGCCGTTGAGCGGGCTATTTTTTTGCCTGGAGAATAGTCATGACCGTGACTGATAAAGATCGCGACGTGCTCGCTCGCACGCTGTATGGCGAAGCTCGCGGGGAGGGGCTTGCGGGAATGCTGGCCGTGGCCTGGACGATCCGCAACCGCGTGAATGATGGACAAGAAAAGTCATGGTGGGGCGAGGGCTACGCCGGGGTATGCCTGAAGCCCTGTCAGTTCAGTTGCTGGAACAAGGGCGACCCGAACTATCCGTCCGTGAGCGGCGCGCGACAGATCCCGCTCCGCGAATTGGCGCAGTGCCAAATCGCTGCCGACCAAGTAATCGACGGGAACGTGCCAGACCCCACCGGCGGGGCGACTCACTATTACGCGACCACTTTGTCGAGGGCTCCGGCGTGGGCTGCCAGTGCCAAGCGGACTCTAACACTCGGGAGCCACCTGTTTTTCAAAGACGTTCCGTGATCTGCGGCACAGTCATCAGCAAGCCGTCCGGGGCAGGCTCGTCTGTGAGCGGCGGGCCCTTCACCGTCAATGGCTTCGCCATTTTTCGCAAGCCTACTGATTTACCCACCCCTCAAAAATATCGGTAAAACGGTCGGCGCCAAGGGCGATGGCGCTGCAGTCGATTTAGGAATCAAGCGGCCGCGCCGATATAAGTTGCACGTTCGATGCATCCAAGGCACACCCATGTTCAATCGCTTCTCTATTCAGTGGAAAATCACGCTGCTCGCAGCCCTTTGTCTGTTGTTCATCGTGACGCTGCTGGTCGGTGCTTCGTTGTATCAGTCGCAACGCAGTGCCCAGGTCGTCCAGGCTTCCAGCACCGCCATGCTCCGGGAGTCCGCGCAGAAGCGCATGGCGGCTCGCGGCGAGAGCCAAGCCCTGCGCATCCAGCGTTATTTCATGGACGTTTACCAATACAGCGACGGTTTTGCCCGGCAAGTGAAGATGCTGATGGCCCAGGCCCGGCAGCACGGCATCGCCCCGGCTTCCGTGCGTGCTGATCTGTCCTCACAGATACACAATGCTCTTCAAGGCAACCCCAATCTGCTGGGGCTGTATGTGGTATTCGAGGCCAATGGTCTTGATGGGGAGGACGAGCAGTTTGTAGACCAGCCGGCTTTAGGCAGTAATGAAAAAGGCCGCTTCGCCCTGTACTGGTCACAGTCCAGTGACGGAACACTCGAAGCCGAGGCCATGAAGGAAAAAGTACTCACTGACACCACAGTGATGAGCAACGGCGCTCCTTATAATTTTTGGTACACCTGCCCTGTTGCCAGCGGAAAAACCTGCGTACTCGATCCCTATGTAGATGAAGTGGACGACGTCAAAACTTTAATGACCAGCATTGCTGTCCCGCTTGTCGTAGAGGGCAAGGTCGTGGGTGTGGTCGGGGCTGACATTAGCCTGGCCAGCCTTCAAGAGATCAGCAACCAGGCAAATGCCGAGCTGTACGACGGCCATGGCCACATCAGTATTGTCAGTCCCTTGGGTCTTTTCGCTGCCCATAGTGGCGATGCCTCGTTACTGGGCAAACCCTTAAGCACCGGCTTTGGTGCCCAGAGTGATGAGCTCGTTCGCCTGACGGCGGGTGGTCGCTCGCAGATGCTGCATCAGGGGCCGATGCTGCAGGTGCTGGAACCGCTGCTACCCATTCCAGGCGCCAAGCCCTGGAGTGTCCTGCTCGAAGTGCCAGAAGAAATCCTCACCGCGCCGGCGAGGCAGCTTGAAGCCGAACTTGACAGCCGTCGCTCCAGCGACAGCCGTATGGCGCTGGGCATCGGCTTGCTGGCCGTTATTGCCGGTCTGGCACTCATGTGGCTGACCGCCCGTGGCGTAACTCGCCCAATTCTGAAAGTAGCCGATATGCTCAAGGACATCGCCACCGGCGAAGGTGACCTTACTCGGCGCCTGGATTACAAAAAGGAAGACGAGCTGGGCAAGTTGGCTGGCTGGTTTAACCGTTTCCTCGACAAGCTGCAGCCGATCATTGCCGACGTGAAGCTATCCGTGCTGGACGCACGTGCCACCGCTGACCAGTCGGCCGCCATCGCAAAACAAACGAGCGACGGGATGCAACAGCAGCTGCGTGAAGTGGATCAGGTGGCAACCGCTTTTCAGGAAATGAGCGCCACCGCCCATGATGTCGCGCACAATGCCGCGCAAGCCGCCGAAGCCGCCCGCAGTGCTGATGACGCGACCCATGAAGGGCTGGCCGTCATCGACACCACCACCACGGCCATTGAATCGCTGGCCGACAAGATGACTGAGGCGATGGGGGAGGTCGAGGGTCTTTCCAACAGCAGCCAACAGATCGGCTCTGTACTGGAAGTGATCCGCTCGATTGCTGATCAGACCAACCTTCTGGCACTCAACGCGGCCATTGAAGCTGCCCGTGCCGGTGAGGCCGGGCGTGGTTTTGCTGTGGTGGCTGACGAGGTGCGCAACCTTGCCAAACGCACCCAGGATTCGGTTGAAGAAATCCGCCAGGTTATCGAAGGCCTTCAAAGTGGCACGCGCGAAGTCGTGGGTACCATGGGCACGAGCCATGAACAGGCGCAGAACAGCGTACGCCAAGTGGAGCTTGCAGTGAGTGCGCTCAGGCGCATCAGTGCCGCGGTCGGGATGATTACGGACATGAACCTGCAGATCGCCAGCGCCGCCGAAGAGCAAAGTCTGGTGGCGGAAGAGATCAACAGTAATGTGGCCGCTATTCGCGACGTGACGGAGAGCATTTCCCTGCAGGCGGGCGAGTCGGCGCAGGTGAGTCAAATGTTGAATAAACTGGCCAACCACCAGCAAGCCCTGATGGGTCAATTTAAAGTCTAGGGAAGCCGACGTATCTCGACTGAACGTCAAGGTTGTCGTTACCTCAATTGAGGCAGCTGGCTTCCCGGCGCATTCCCTTAGAGGTCGGCGTCGCCCAGAAGCTCGCCGGCGTTTTTCTTGCCGGCCAGCTTTGGTTGATCCTTGTGTCGGCCAAACACGAAATCCGGCCCGCTGTTGCCCGCCACTACGGCAAGCAATTTCCAGCCTTTGCCTAATAGATCGTTGGCACCCGAGGTGCTGCTGGTGGTGATCACTTCGGCTACGTCTTTAAAGTCCATCGATGCGGCTCCTTTGCTGGGTGGATGGCCGCGCCAGCATGGCGCGGCCGGGGCTTCTGTCTGCGATCTGCGAAACAGCGCGGCAGTGTTACACCAGGGTTGTTGCTCCGGCATCATTCCCAGAGAGCCCCATTCACGTTATTCCGAGAATGGCCTGAGCCGTTAGTTCCCGGTTTTAGAAGGGGTAGCACTCAACCGGAGATTTATCGTTGATGGGTAGCAGCAAGTGCTCAGGGCCGCAGAATAGCGGCGTGAGCCGCCGAGAAAAGCATGCGAACCCCCTGCAACGCCCGTTCGGTTGAACACATCCGTGTGCTCCTGCACAATTCGACGTGCCCATTTCGCCCAGCAGCGCGCTGCAGTCACCTCCCAAGGAACCCCATGCCGTTTAAAGACCTGTGCCTGGCATTGCTCGTCATCATTGCGTGGGGTTTGAATTTCATCGTGATCAAATACGGCCTGGATGGCCTGCCGCCGATGTTGCTCGGCGCGCTGCGGTTCACGCTGGTCGCGATTCCCGCCGTGTTTTTCATCCGCCGTCCAAAGCTGCCGTGGTTCTGGCTGCTTGCGTATGGAGCGACCATTTCTTTCGGCCAATTCGCCTTTCTGTTCGAGAGCATGGCCCGTGGGATGCCACCGGGGCTGGCCTCCTTGCTCCTGCAGGCGCAGGCATTCTTTACCCTGCTGTTCGCCGCGATATTCATCGGTGAGAAATTACGCGTGTACAGCGTGGCTGGCTTATTGATCGCCGCAGGCGGGCTCACCCTCATCGGCATGGGCACGGGGGCCGCAACTCCACTGCTGGCGGTGTTGCTGGTGTTGTGCGCGGCGTCGATGTGGGCGTTGGGCAATATCATCACGCGCCGGTTTGGGAACGTCGATCTCGTCGCCCTGGTCGTCTGGGGGGCGATCGTGCCGCCGCTGCCGTTCCTCGCCATGTCGTTGTGGCTGGAGGGGCCAGCGCTCATTGAGCATTCACTGCTCAATCTGGGATGGAGCTCGGTGCTGTCCCTGGCTTATCTGGCCTTCGTCGCCACGCTCTTCGGCTACATCAGCTGGAGCAAGCTGCTGTCGCGCTACCCTGCGGGTAAAGTCGCGCCGTTTTCCCTGCTGGTGCCGGTGGTCGGCCTCAGTTCCTCAGCGTTGGTGCTGGGCGAGCGACTCAGCGTGCTGCAATGCGCGGGCGGTGTGCTTGTGATGCTGGGTCTGACGGTAAACTTGCTCGGCCCCAAGCTGTTCAATCGCGGGCGGCAAGCGACGGCATGAGGCGAAGCGTTTCAAAGGTTTTGCGAGGCACGCCGTCGTCTGGCACGTGCGCCCTATAAGGCGGCGCGTCTCTCAAAAGACCTGCCCAGGCACGAACCCGCTGAATGGAAATCTTTAGAGACAATTTATCTGTCCTTTGAAAATGTTCGAGTGCGTAAAGCCGGCGGTGAGTGATGTTGTGCCGAAGGGCCCGTAAACACACCGATCACAGTGCTTGACAGGCCTAGGACCGCAACCGGTAGTTGCTTGCGAAACAGAATCAGAACCTCTAACACCTGATAACGCTTTGCATTACCAATTTATAAAAAAGTTGTTACGATCGGCGCCCTCATAGCTTTTCGCCATGCGGAACGTCGCTCTTCAGGGTGCCGTGCCGCAGATCAGCACGCCTTCGTCCTCTCCAGGAAGCACCCGATGCTACGTCCCGTCCTGCCAGCTTTGTCGGCACTCGTCGCCCTTGGTTTCTCCAGCCAGTCCATCGCAGCGCCAGTGCAGCAGGATTTGCCCGATCGGCCATCGGCGACCTCGCCCGCTCAATCAGGCAGTGACAGCGCCAACTCGGCGCCGGGCGCAGTCGCGTTGGAAGGCCTGAGCATCAACGCCGATTACGGCCTCGCGGGGCAGGCGACCACGGAAAGTTCGGGCTCTTACACAACGGGTTCCATGAACACGGCGACCAAGCTGCCGTTGTCCATCCGCGAGACGCCGCAGTCGGTGAGTGTGATCACCCGCCAGCGCATGGACGATCAGGGCATGAACGACCTGAACGACGTGGTGAAGTACGCGCCGGGCGTGACGCTGCACCGAACGGCGTCGGACCGTCAGGAGTTCCTGGCGCGCGGTTTCAAGATCGACAACATCATGTACGACGGGCTGCCGAGCAGCATCAGCGCGTACACCCAGGACGTGATTTCCGGCGCGGATCTGGCCATGTATGACCGCGTCGAAGTGGTGCGCGGGGCGACGGGACTGATGACCGGCGCGGGCAGCCCGGCAGCGACGTTGAACCTGGTGCGCAAGCATCCCACCGCCGTGCCACAGGTCAGCGTGACCACCAGCGCTGGGAGTTGGGACCGCTACCGCACCGAGGTCGATGCCTCGAACAAGCTCAATGATTCCGGCACTGTTCGCGGCCGCGTGGTGGCGGCGTACGAAGACGACAAGAGCTTCTCCGACATCCGCAAGAACCAGCGCCAGACCTTTTACGGGATTCTCGAAGCCGACCTCAATGACTCGACCACCTGGACCGTGGGCGCGTCGAAGCAGCGTGACGACAACACCTCGGACTGGGGCGGTCTGCCCAGTGGTCCGAACGGCGAAGACCTGCACCTCAAGCGTTCGACGTTCCTCAGCAACGACTGGTCGTACTGGAACAAAGACAACATCATGTTCTTCACCGACGTCACCCACCGTTTCGACAACGGCTGGTCGGCCAAGCTCGCCGGGCAGAAGATCTGGGCCGAAGCAGACACCTTCTCCAGCTACATCGGCAACTACGACGGTCTGGGCTTTCAGCAATACCACGGCAAGTATCGCGACGACGATGACCAGACCAACCTCGACGCCTCCCTCAGCGGGCCGTTTCAGATGTTTGGTCGCGAGCATGAGCTGGTCGTGGGCGTGAGTCACCGGCAGGAGAAGTTTCACCAGTGGGGCGGCTGGACCGATGGCACGCCGATCGATCTCTACAACCCGACCCATTCACTGCCCAAACCTGACGTCGACACCAGCCTGTATGAAACCCGCAACGCCGCCACCGAAGAAGGCGTGTACGCCGCCGCGCGCCTGAACCCGATCGACCCGCTGCACGTCATCCTCGGCGGCCGCGTCAGTTGGTATGACTACGACAACCGCGTGGGCGATGGCGATTACAAGGTGGTCCGCGAAGTCACGCCGTACGCCGGCGTCATTTATGACCTGAACGAGACATACTCGGCCTACGCCAGTTACACCGAAATCTTCAAGCCGCAGACCGAGACGGATTCATCGCGCTCGGTGCTGAAGCCAATGACCGGCAAAAACTACGAGATCGGCCTGAAGGGTGAGTATTTCGACGGTGCGCTGAACGCCTCGGTGGCGCTGTTTGAAATGGAGCAAGAGAACCGCGCCTATCAGGAGGAAAATCAAAGTGCCGCTACTTGCCCGGGCTTCCCGGCGACCAGTTGCTATGGCGCGGCGGGCAAGGTGCGCAGCCGCGGCATCGACACCGAGCTGAGCGGCGCGCTGACGCCGGACTGGCAGGTCTCGGCATCCTACACCTACGTGCTGAGTCAGTTTGTCGAAGACGGCATCAAAAGCAACGAAGGCAAACTGTTCGCCCCCGAGCAGCCGAAGCATCTGTTCAAAGCCGCGACCAGCTACACCTTGCCCGGCGAGCTGCACAAATGGCGAGTGGGGGCTGACGTGCTGGCCCAGAGCAAGACCTTCAACCGCGTCGGCGACGGTCAGGCGGATCAGGACGCTTACGGCATCGTCGGTCTGATGGCCGGCTACAAGCTGAACGAGCACTGGGACGGCCGGGTCAACGTCAACAACCTCTTCGACAAGCGCTACTGGCAGGGCATCCCGAAAGAGTCCGGCACCGGCGTTTACGGCGATCCGCGCAACCTGATGTTCTCGGTGAAGTGGACGCTCTGATCACGCAGCTGTCGTGCAACGTTTGACCGCGCAATGCAGCGATCAAAAGTCGAGCGTGGTTTGACTCTCTGCCAGATCGGGCCCCTCCAGGGGCTCGATCAGCCTGGCGCCGTCGTTGCGCACATTACCCACGTCTCTGCCCACCGCGTGCCAGCGAAAATCACTGACCGGTCGGCAACCGTCCTGAGCGATTTGCGCAAGCCGTGATGCCGGCGTTTGCGGATCGATCCACTCCCGAGCGAGCTCCGGCGTCAGCACCAGCGGGCGACGGTCGTGGATGTCGAGCATGCCGGCGTCACTCGCAGCCGTAATGATGACGAAGCCGTCGCGTTCGTCCGGTTCAAGCCCGGGCCTGACCTGTCCCAGCGCGGCGAAGTACATAGGCTGTCGGTCTTTCAAATGGATGAACCAAGGCTGTTTGCGCTTTGCATCGTTCGGGTCTTTGACCCACTCAAACCAGCCGTTGGCCGGGGCCAG
This sequence comes from Pseudomonas sp. GL_135, assembly GCF_057834665.1. Lineage (NCBI taxonomy): Bacteria > Pseudomonadati > Pseudomonadota > Gammaproteobacteria > Pseudomonadales > Pseudomonadaceae > Pseudomonas > Pseudomonas sp. GL_135. The sequence continues at coordinate 3,766,848 of NZ_CM174408.1, read as the reverse complement.
CGCGCGACCTTCCGGCCACAGTTCTTTGAAGAATTTGCCCGTCATCACGGTTTCGACCCGCGCATTGATCGGGTCGTGCCGTTTGCCCTTTGCCCAGGAGGGCGACCAGCCCCAGCGTACTTTGTCGACGCTCAGACCGTCAGCGACCGGCCGGATGATTTCAACGCGGGTGGTCGGCGCCACGTTGTAACGCTCGATGGGCCAGAGATCATAGCCGTTGATGACCAACTGCTCTGGCGCCAGCGTCTTGAGGTAATGGTCCATTGGCTCGTAGATCGAGTAGCGTCCGCACATGTGTCACCCGTCGAATTTTCCTGCCTACCAGATTGACCGCGCGCGGCTGAGAACGTTAACTGTATATACGTACAGTTAACAAACACAAGGTCAGTCTCATGAGTGTCACCATCCTTGGCCGGTTGTCGGCAGCGGGCGAACGGTTTCCCCTTTACGCCTTTCAGGTGCCGGCGGGTTTTCCTTCGCCGGCGGCCGATCACATCGAGCGGCACATCTCGCTGGACGAGCTGTTCGACATCCGCGCGCCCCACGTCTACCTCGTGAAGATAGAAGGCGACAGCATGCAGGGCGCGGGCATCTATTGCGGCGATCTGGTGATCGTCGACCGCAGCCTGTATGCCGAGCATGGCGACATCGTCATCGCCGCGCTGAATACCGAACCGGTCTGCAAGCGCCTGCACATGCGGGGCAACGAGGTCATCCTCAAATCCGAGAACAGCAAATACCCGCCGCGCTACGTCATGGAAGGCGACGAGTTGCTGATCTGGGGCGTGGTGAAATACAGCGTTCGCGATCACGACAAGGTGATGCATTCGTGAGGAACGAGCTTCCTTATAGAGAGAGCAGGCAAGGCGGCAGGTAAAAACGCTGCATGTGGTGGGAACCCTTCGGGCATCGGCAGCCACACAGGCGGACGCTTCCATGGATGCCTGCTCATGCGCTTTGATAACCCGTTGCGATCGCTTCAACACTTCGGTGCCTCGGTCTTTCGCCGCCATGACGGCGCGCAGCAGCCTGCCGCCGGACCAAACCCCGGCGTTCCCCTGCAGCCGTTGGGCCCACCGACTCGTCTCGCCCTGGCGGTCAATGCGCAGGGGCGGGTGGAGGTCAGCGACAGGGCGACCATTGGAGGGCTGGACAACGAACAGCGCCTGTTGAGCGAGATCCTCAACAAGCCGGGTCAGTCGTTTGCCCAGCATCCGGGCGGTCAGTTGATCGACGCCCAGGGCTTTGCCGTCAGGGCCGATGCGTCCGCGCATACGGTTCATGCCTATGTTGCTTCCAGGCCTCATCGCGCCGGCGGCACGCCGCCACCGATCCCCTTCGACAAGGGTCATCTGGCTCAGAAAAGTGGCATTTTCGAGGGCGCTGGCAGGGACGTCTGGACCCTTCATGACAAGCAGCTTTTCCGCTTTGGCGGCGACGCCAGCTGGCACGCCGCCGGACTGCCCGATGGCCACGAGGGCAAATTCAAATCATTGAGCCTTGATGGCAACGATGTCCACGTCCTCGATGAAGCAGGCGTTGTCTGGAAGCTGGGCGACAGTCAGCCAGCGCGCGTGATGTTTGCCCATCCGGTCAGTGCGACGGCGGTACAAGGCAACGAGTTGCTGGGGGTGTCGACCCACGACGGGGCTGTTCACCTGGAGGAGCCGGAAGGTCGCTCCACGGAACTGACCCTCAACAACGCGCCGTTGGGTGATAAAAAAGCCGACAAGCCTTCAGCCATCGGTACCGCCGGATCCCATTTACTGATGGTCGACGGCGGCGGGCGTTTGTACAGAGGTCGGTTGCCGACTGGCGACCCGTGGCCGGACACACTGAATCTACAGCCCCATGCAGCGACGGAGTTGGCGATCGCGGAGTTTGGCAAGCTGACCTTCAGCGGTCTGTTCAATGACCAGGCCGGCAACTTGAACGCGCGGTTCAAGGACGTTCATGGCAAGGAGCACACCGCTCAATGGGACGCGACCAAGGGTGATTTCGTGCCGGGCTGGAACCTCAGTCAGTCCACGGCGGTGGTCAAGCAACGGAATTTGCCGACGCTGGTACCCGACGCCCACGAGATGATCCATCTGGACGGTGGCAGCGTGGCGCACAAAGACGGTCAGCTGCTGGTGAAGGACCCGAGAACCGATGAGTGGAGCAAAGGTTCGGAGTCGAATCTGCAAGACCTGCATCAGGGCAACGATGGCTTCGCCTATGTGGTCGACAAAGAAGGGGCGGTCAAGCGTCTGGCGGTGCAGGCCCAGGCGCTGTCGCGAACGATGGGCAGCGGCCCGGACCTCACCATCGGGCATGGCACCGAGGTGAAAGCGGGCGCGACACTTCGGGGCGCCCACGATGTTGTCGCGGAAAAAATCGCGGTGCTCAACGATGATCGTTACGTCACCCTGAGCGACGGACACCTGCGCGCCCACGACCAGAAAGGCACGCGCCAGGCGCTGCCGCCGTTGCCGGGCTTTGGCGACGACGAAACGCTGGGCATTCCGGATCCCCATGAGGTCGACCAACGTCACATCCAGGACATGACCATCGCGGGCGGCGATCTCTACGTGCTCAAGGCCGGCGCGCTGTTTCGCATGGCGGCGCAGCACTGGCAGGGCGGCAAGCAGGGCTTGGGGGTTCATCACCAGGATCAGTCCGCCTGGGAACTGGTTGAGCCGAATCTGCCAGCGGGTGTCTCGGTGGACAGCATTCGCACTGCCCCCGATGGGGCGTTGCTGCTGAAGCATGGCACCACCGAGCAGCAATTGGGTACCGATGGAAGCCTGACTGCGCCTGCGCCGCAGGACGCTAAGTTGACCCGACAGCATGCCTTGCATCAACGCCTCGCCGATCGCGAAGACGCCTTGGGTCGGTTTACCCGCCACGGCAATCTCAAGGTCAACGCTGCCGTGCTGGGGCGGGCGAACATGGAAACGGTCACGCCCCGGGAAGCCACGCCCGGCCCGTTGAACTACCTGAGGTCGCACCTGCGCGTCGGGTCGGGCCTGCGCAAGCCGTTCGACAAGGCCACTCATGCCTTTAAGGGCCGTAAAGGTCTGGCGGAGGTCTATCAAACCGAATCGGACATGCTGGCGCGACTGGATCAACGCTGGAGAACGAGGCCCACGTCCAGGGTCCCGGCGATGAGCGAGCGACTGGAGCAGATTCGCGGCAACGGCGCTTTCATCAAGAACCCCAAGGCTGACTTGCTCGCCGACGTCATAGAGCGAGCCACCCAAGCGGTTGCCGAAGACACCGAGCGGTTGCTGCGTTCGCTGGCCCAGGACCATGGCGTGCTGATGAGCGACGGGCAGGACAACCCGACCTTCACGCCGTCCAAACCGGTTGCCAATGACATGGTTGCCGGGCTGGCGCACTCCCTGGCGGTTTCCGGCGTGACCGGGACACCGCTGAACGGGTTACTTGAACAGTTGACGTCCCAGCGCTTTCAGGTCGGCCATCGCAAGCCCGAGGGTGATCGCGACCGTGGCGATGCGCAGGCGCTGGTGAAGGCGCGGCTGGCGCTTAACGCCGATGTGCTCTTTCAGTTGAATCAACAGCTTGACCTGCTCACGGCGGCCGCCCGCGAAGGCAATGCCTCGAACGCGCTGCTCGATGGCGTGGCAAATACCCTTGAGCAGACGTACGCCAAGGAATACGCCAACGCGCCGCTGAAGAAATACACCGACGCCGGGTTTCGCAGCCACACGGAACTTGAGGCCAGCTACGACGCCAGCAAGACGATGCTCAAATACTTCCGCGATGAAAAGCACCCGATGACGCAGAACCTGCGCGCCGGGATGGACGTCCCGCCCGCGCGCATGAGTGAAGAGCTCAGCACGGCGCTGCGTCAGCTCAAACCCCGGGAGAACCTGAAAATCAGTCGCAACTATGCCGGCAACGTCAACGCTGGCGTCAGCGGCCCGGTCACAGGACCTGCGTACCTGGGCGGACGGGTCAACGTCGAGCCGGAGCGTACTTATGGCCTGACCTTCACCCGGTACGAGCGCGGCCTCAAGGTCTCGATGAACCGCGACGGCGCCGTGGCGGGCGGCGGCAACATTGGCTTCGGCGCCGGCTTTGCCGATCACGCCGCGCCGAAACAGGACACCTCCGCCAACTTGATACAGAACGGCAGCTGGTTAGGCGTCAGTGCCGACCTCAAATACAAATACACCGAGAGCAACGCGCTGAGTTTTTTCGTGCGCGACGAGGACATCGAAGGCTTCGTGCGCGACCTGACCAGCACACCGTTGCAAAAGAGTGGCGACGCGCAGGGGGCGGTGGCCAGCCGGCTGCATCCCCTGTCTTTCCTGGATGAAAGCTCCGAGCAGGAAGTGCGCACCGGCACCAAGCACAACGCCGATGTGGACCTTAATCTTGGCGCCGAATACCGGCTCAATGCAGGGCAGATAGGCGCGAAGCCGGTCAAGGGCTTCTTGCGTGTTTCGGCGGGTGCCGTGGGCACCGCCAACCTGGCCAGCTACGAGCGGGAGCGGGTGGAAGGGCGCGGGTCGGACGGTTTGCGCACCGACATCCGCAGCGACAACAGGGTGCGTTTTCTGGAGAAGGGCGGCGCGACTGCCTATGCGCGGCTGTTCGATGCAGCCTTTAGCTCGCAGCCTAACCACGTGTTTCTGTCGGGCGGGATACCGACGGGTGTCACTGCCAGCGTCGTGGTGGAGAACAAGACCGGCAAAGCGTTTGATATCCGTTTCAAGGACACCTTGCCGTTGCTGCCGGCGGAGACCAAAGCACTGGCCAGCACACTGGAAAAGGCGTTTCCGCTGATCGAGGCGCCCGACCTGTCGGGCAAGGACGCAAAGGCGCAACTGGATGCGCTGGCCTCGACCTACGCCAGGGTGACGATCCCGTTCGCCGAACCGTTGACCAATGCGCAGTACGCGGCGCTCAACAGCCTCAGCCAGACCCAGCGCCAGGACAGGGCGGCGGATCAAAACACCCGGCTGATGACGACCATGGATTTCACGACCAAACAGAGCAACGTCAACCGCATCGACCGCGCCAGCAACAGCAAACGTGCCACCGATCCGGTGCGCGCCTGGCTGGGGGGGACGACCAACCCGGGCAACGCCGAGAGAATCGCCGGCCTGATGAGTCAGGACCCGCAACTGGCCGGGTTGCTGAAGGAGCTGCAGGACCGCCGGGGCACCACCCGGGCGGAGATCAAACTGGAAGTGACGGACGATGCCAAGGCCGAGATCGATCAACAGGCCATCGCCGGGACACTCACCGACGCCGGGTTGAAGAGGATTCTGGACAATGAGCAAAACCTGCGCATCAAGAGCATTTCGGTGTTCCGCAATGCGGCCAAGGAAGACTCGTTCACCTTGCCGGGGGTGTGGACCAATTTTCGCAGCGGCAGCAACCTCAGTGTCGAGCGGCTGCGCGGCGAGATCACCTTCGACTACGCCGAGGCCCAGCAGGCACCTGTGGGCTACAAACTGGAAGGGCAGTTGACGGCCGAGCGCGACACGCCGTCATTGAGGGACATGGCGGCCACGGGGGCGGGCAGCTATCGGCCGACCTAACCCCAGCGTTCACCCGCTTCGGTCGGCGTTGTCAGCCCGGCCGAAGCGTGAACTTTCCGCGATTCAGCCCCTCGCCACGGAACCGTTCAGGCAGCCGTGCCACACAGCATAAACCTCTCAGGATGACCTCCCATGCCGCCTGCCTTCCGCCCGTACCCGGGCGCTTTGCGTGTCATTCGCCCGATGCGCATTGCTTCACTGACTGTCGCGATGTTGTGTACCGGTTGCCAGTCTTACGGGCCGCCCGAGGCAAGTACCGAACGCACGCCGCGCCTGGTGGCGGGGCTCCATCGCAGTGCAGAACCGGTGGCGTATTCACGGCCGACGCAACCCTACGACGGCAGTGATATCTGGCAGCGGATGGGACAGGATTTTCGCCTGGCCGACGACAACGGCGTCAACGAACGCATCGTGCGCCAGCGCGACTGGCTGCTGGGCAATGCAGGGTTCATCCGCAATGCCAGTCAGCGGGCCAGCCCGTACCTCCACTTCATCGTCGAAACCCTCGATCAGCGCGCGATGCCGGCAGAGCTGGCCTTGCTGCCGATCATCGAAAGCGCCTACAACCCCAAAGCCAATTCGATCCGTAACGCGGCGGGGCTGTGGCAGTTCATGGCTGCCACCGGACGTGATTTCGACCTGCGTCAGACCGCCTGGTATGACGGTCGGCGGGACGTGGTGGCGTCCAGTAAAGCGGCGATGGATTACCTGACCCGTCTGCACACCCAGTTCGGCGGCGACTGGCTGCTGGCGATGGCGGCTTATAACGCGGGGGAGGGCACGGTGAGCCGGGCCATCGACGCGAATCAGCGCCGAGGTCTGCCCACGGATTACTGGCACCTCAGCTTGCCCAGGGAAACCCAGGATTACGTGCCGCGCCTGCTGGCACTGTCGTTGCTGGTGCGCGAACCCGAGAGCTATGGCGTGAAGCTCAGCCCGGTGGCCAATGCGCCGTATTTCACGGTGCTGGAGCTGGCGCGGCCGGTGGACCTTGAACGCCTCGCGGTCAGTGCCGGCATCGATCGCTCGGTGCTGTTGAACCTCAATCCGGCGTTTCTGCGCAAAAGAACCGCCGATGGACCCTCCCGCGTGCTGGTGCCCCGTGACCAGTTCGAGCAGCTTTCTGCCACCCTCGGCAAGATGACCGACGATGTCATGCCCGGTAACGAGGCACTGGCGGTCAGCACTGCTGCCGTCCCAGCGGGTACAGTTCGTCCCTGACACAACGCGTCCGCCAGGCGATTGTCCGCCTGGGGCCTATTTTTGGCAGCAATGAACCCGTCGTGTGTCGGCCCGGACACATTCCTGCTTGCCTGCTTTTCAGCCTTCCTCCGCCCTCGGATCAGTCGGTTGGCACTTATTCACGCAATCAATTAACCCGAATCTCACCGAACTTTCGGGCGATGTGTAAAAGCGCTGATACATCGCGGCCGGTTGCCGCTGAAGACACAATTAGAAACATCCATGGCGGTAGGTGGATAACGGCGGTGGGTTAATTGGCGTTGCCTGCGGAGCGATCATCCGGGACAGTGCGTAGTTGGATCCTATTATCCAGTCAGTGTCCACGCGCAAACCTTTGCTGTGCGTTTAATAGTCCGGATGAACAACGGCTTTTTGCCCGACCCGCTAGATTCAAGGGTTCTAGGCCTATACGCGGGAGTACAGTAAATGGCGTTCGGAAAACCGAGTTGAAACGGTCGGATTTCCGAACACAATTAAACTAGCAGCGTTATTAACTAATCAATAAGTTTTAAATGTTTTGCTCACTTCGATGATTTGAGAAGTGTTATATAAGTTCAATGGGGTGACGCGATATGAGGTGGGCGAGTTAGCGAGGTTTAGTAAGTGGTCCTTGGGTCATATGTTTACAAAGTCGAGTTAAACCGCGGCCCTTCGATAGATACAGGTTTACGCATGCTTAATTAACAAGTTTGACGATTGACGGTGACGCGAAGGAAGGACCAACCTCGCCATTCAGTACGGAGTGCACCATGGCAGAGCATAACCCGCTGATTGTTAAGCTATTGTGATGCACGCGCCAGGCAGTCCAGTCCCCCGGCGCTCCCACGTAAGTCATCGCCCAGTCGGGGGCAAGGGATAATTTGAAATAGCCGTTTGAATGTTTTGCAGATAATTAGTTGGCATCCTTCAATAAAGTCAAAGTGCTATCACTGGGGTATATCTCGCGACGCCGGGGAACTAAAATTAATTATTGCTGCCTTTGGAATGCGTGGTATTAATAAATCGCTTGCCCCACTACAAGAGGTATCGATGAGAGAAGAAATCGATGTAAGCGACTGTCCGCGTCAGCCTGAAACTGTAGCGCTGGATATCCAGCAGATAGCATTGAATACCGCAAACCTGAGTATGGATTTGCTACTGTGTGGGGAGACGGGAACAGGCAAAGACACGCTGGCCAAACGTATTCATGACCTGTCCGGTCGGACAGGTTCCTTCATCGGCATGAACTGCGCCGCGATTCCGGAATCCCTGGCAGAGAGTCAGCTGTTCGGGGTTGTCAACGGCGCGTACACCGGCGTCAGTCGGTCCCGGGAGGGGTACATCGAGGCGGCCTGCGGCGGCACGCTGTACCTCGATGAGATCGACAGCATGCCACTGAGTCTGCAGGCCAAGCTGTTGCGGATTCTGGAAACCCGGGGCATCGAGCGACTGGGGTCAACTGACTTCATTCCGGTAGACCTTCGGGTGATCGCTTCGGCGCAGCGGCCTCTGGATGAACTCGTGGAACAAGGGCTTTTTCGTCGCGACCTGTTTTTTCGGCTCAACGTGCTGACCATTCAAATGCCAGCCTTGCGCAAGCGTCGCGAACAGATCCTGCCGTTGTTCGACCAGTTCACCCAGGAAGTCGCCGCCGATTTCGGTTGCCCGGTACCCGCGCTGGATAATCGTCTGGTGCAGCTGCTCCTCAGCCATGCATGGCCGGGAAACATTCGCGAATTGAAATCCGCGGCCAAGCGTTTCGTGCTGGGTTTCCCGCTGCTGGGCGGCGATGCCCCTCCGGACCGCGATCAGGAAACGGGGTTGAAGACCCAGCTGCGGGTCATCGAAAGAATGCTCATCGAAGACGCACTCAAGCGTCACAAGCACAGCCTGGAAGCGGTGGTGCAGGAGCTCGACATTCCCCGGCGCACCTTGTACCACCGGATGAAAGAGCTGGGCATGAACGATGCGGAAGAAGCGGCGATTTCGTAGGACCGGCTTCAGCCGGGAAAAGGCCAGTGTGTTCAGTATCAATCGTGTGGTGTAGCGCCTGACGCCTTCCCGGCTAAAGCCGGTCCCACGAAAGCGAGTCCTGCCCAGCGTCTCACACATACCTGCCGCACCAAGCGCGCTGTTTCGCAATGGACGCCTCGCAGCCAATCTCGCGCAGCCAATGTCGCGCAACCCTGAAATGCCAGAGGTCGTGGATGAGTGTGTACGAGTTATTCGATGAGCAACTGGAGGACGACCATCAGGTGCCGAACCTGCGCGTGGTCGCCCGCAGTCTCGGTCAGTTGGGGATCGACCTGTTGTTGTCAGGCGAAACCGGGACCGGCAAGGACACGGTCGCCAGCCGGATTCACGCGCTGTCCGGTCGCAAGGGCCGGCTGGTCGCGATGAACTGCGCGGCCATCCCGGAATCCCTGGCCGAGAGCGAATTGTTCGGCGTGGTCAGCGGCGCCTACACCGGCGCTGACCGGGCGCGGGTCGGCTACATTGAGGCCGCGCAGGGCGGCACCTTGTACCTCGACGAGATCGACAGCATGCCCCTGAGCCTGCAAGCCAAACTCCTGCGGGTGCTGGAAACGCGCTCCGTCGAACGGCTTGGCTCGACGACGCCCATTGCACTGGATGTCTGCGTCATCGCCTCGGCCCAGCGCTCCCTCGACGAGATGGTTGAACAGGGGCGTTTTCGCCGGGATCTGTATTTCCGCCTGAACGTATTGACCGTGACCCTGGCGCCCCTGCGCGAGCAGCGGGCCCGCATCCTTCCGCTGTTCGCCCGTTTCGCTGAGGCGGCGGCGCAGGAGTCGGGTATTTCGGTGCCCGAGACCACCGGCGTGCTGCGTCACGTCCTGCTCAACCATGACTGGCCGGGCAACATCCGCGAACTGAAATCAGCGGCCAAGCGTCATGTCATGGGCTTTCCGCTGCTGGGCGGCGAGTCCGGCGAGGAGGGCGAGTCATCGGGGCTCAAATCGCAGCTGCGGGTGATCGAAAAAGCGCTGATCCAGGCCGCGCTCAAGCGTCACAACAACAGCGTCGAGGCCGTGAGCCAGGAGCTCGACATTCCCCGTCGCACGCTCTACCACCGCATGAAAGAACTCGACGTCTGACCTTCGCCCACCGCGCGCTTCCGGCGACACAGGCTCGTCGACACGTCCCTGTCCGCATCTTGCGTGAACATTCCGAATTTTATTGAGCCCCATGCGGAACCGATCCCGAGGTCCGGGCCACCCATTGGCACCAAGCACTTTCGCTGGTGATGACTCAGGAGTGTTCGACATGAATCCAATCTCAATGGTCGGTGGCTTCGCTAACAGCGCGATCAACGCGGGCGGGCAAATGACTCAGCAGGCAGCCAGCGCTGTGACCAACGTCAAGCAGGAAAACCAGATCACCGAGTCCGCCGCCCCTTCCAAGGCCGAAGCTGCACAAAACGCCGCTACCGAGAAGGCCGATGCAAGCCAGGCGCGCCTGATTGCCATGCAGACCGAAGCCGACATTCGCAAGCAGACCAACGACGTCCTCAGCGCCATCCGTTCCGGCAAGGAAGACAGCGCCAACAAAGCGATCAGTGCCGAGGCGCAGAACGCCAAGGGCATCAGCTACTGATCGGTCCGAGCGCCCCCTGAAAAAGGGGGCATCCACTTGAGGATGGAGGTCTCATGCTAAGTCTCAATGCCAATACCAATCCGCTGCAAAATCTGCACATCGGTACCGTGGTTTCCCAGCCCGCGCTGGGCGGCGACAAGACCCCGCAGTCGCTGAAGGACGTCATCGATCAGCTCGCTCAGGCGCTGACCAAAGGCGGGCACCTGGACAAGGAGTCGCCGCTGGGCCAGATGGTCGGCAAGCAGATGGAGAAGAACAACCCGCTGGCGTCGCTGATCGGCGGCAATCCGGAGATGATCAAGGCTGCCCTGGGTGACCTGATCAAAGACAAGCTGGGCGAAAACTTTGGTGCTGCGGCCGATGCAGGCCAGGCAGGTGCCGGCGCGCCCGACCTGATGTCGCAAACCCTCAACGGTCTGGCCAAGGCGTCACTGGATGACCTGCTGACCAAGCAGGGCGAGGGCACCACCTTCTCCAAGGGCGACATGCCGCTGCTGGAAAAAATCGCCGAATTCATGGACCAGCGTACGGCCCAGGATCCGCAGAAATTTCCCGCGCCGGACTCGGGCTCCTGGAAAAACGAGCTTAAGGAAGATTCCTTCCTCGACGGCAAGGAAACCGCTGCATTCCGCTCGGCACTGGACTCGCTGGGCACTCAGCTCGGTCAGCAACAGAACGGCGTGGGCGATGCAGGCGGTGGCGCGGGGCTTAACGATCCAGTAAGCAGCCTGTCCCCGACCGATTCATCGGGCGGCGCTGCGCAGACCCCGAACAGCGCGACTCAGGACCTCGGCCAACTGCTGGGTGACCTGCTGCAGAAGGGCGTCAACGCCAGCGTTGGCGGCGGCCTCGGTACGCCGATGAACGATGCGTCACAGTCCGGCGGTGCCACCAATAGCGTGACCCAGGACCTGGGGCAACTGCTCAGCGGCCTGATCAAGAAAGGGCTGGAAGCTGAACAGAACGGTGCCGGCGTCAACGGCGCAGGCGGGCAACCCAGTCCGTTCGCTCAGCACGATCAGCAAAACATGCTGGTCCAGGCCGCTTCCGCCCTCGTGTCGGCGCTGGTGGGCGGTGGTAACACCAGCAACAGCCTGTCCTGAACCCAGCCGCGACCCTCGACACCGTCTGCCGGAGAACACCCGTGACCCTTTCCAATGTCAACCAACTCAAATCGCCGTCCACCGATCTTGAGCCGCGCCTGGATCAGGGACTGGTCAGCGGGCCTTCGCAGGCGGACGTCGATCTGTTCAATGCCGCCATGCGTCCCGAGCTGTCGATGCAGCAGAGTCATTTGTCGGAACAGATCGCCAGCGCGCTGTCGGAACGCCTTGGCGCCACCGACAAGCTTTCGCAGCAAGCCGCACGCAAGATGAAACGTGCGTCCACCACCGACGACCCGCTGGAAATTTCCCAGATGAGCCGGTCGCTGTCGCAGTATTCGCTGCAGATGGCGCTGACCACCAAAGTCGTCAGCAAGAGCGCTCAGGCCCTCGATAAACTGACCAATCTGCAGTAGAGGCATGCCGTGAACTACCTGACTGCGGGACTGATCTGCCTGATGCTACTGCTTAGCGGGTGCAGCGATGACACGGACCTGTTTACCGGGCTGTCCGAGCAGGATTCCAACGACGTGATCGCCAGCCTCGCCGACCAGCACATCGACGCGCGCAAGCGCAGCGAGAAGACCGGCGTGGTCATCAGCGTGCCGACCGCCGAGATCAATCGCGCCGTGCGGATCCTCGATGCCGCCGGTCTACCGCGGCGCTCGCGCACCAGCCTGGGCGAAATCTTCAAGAAGGAAGGGGTGATTTCCACGCCGCTGGAAGAGCGCGCGCGGTACATCTATGCCTTGTCCCAGGAGCTGGAAGCGACCCTGTCGCAGATCGACGGCGTGATCGTCGCCCGCGTTCACGTCGTGCTGCCCGAACGCATCGCGCCGGGCGAGCCGGTGCAGCCTGCGTCGGCGGCGGTGTTCATCAAACACACCTCGGCCCTGGATCCGGACAGCGTGCGCGGGCGTATCCAGCAGATGGTCGCCAGCAGCATCCCGGGGATGTCCGGCGAGCCCCTGGATTCGAAAAAATTCGCCATCGTGTTCGTGCCGGCGGCAGAGTTTCAGGACACCGAACGGCTGGTGAATTTCGGGCCGTTTCTGATCGACAGCGCCAACCTCGACTTCTGGAATCGAATGCTGTGGCTCGCGCCGTTTGCCGCGCTGCTGCTCATTGCCTTGATCGTGCTGATCCTGCGCGGCGACTGGCGCAATGCGCTGTTGCAACGCGTCGGCCTGCGCCGCAGTGCCCGGACGAGCATGCCGGTGCGGGCGTAATGTCAGGCGCCGAGGAGCACTGGATTCGCTGGTGGTGTGCGCCCTGGGAATGGGCCCACGCCGACTGGCTCAATGTGTTTGCCGATCATTGCGGCGTGACCCGTGAAGATTGCGCCGAGCTGCTCGGCACCCGACACAACGTCTTTCTGCACAGCGTCGGTGTGGTCCCGAGCCAACCGCCACCGCCCGTTGAATCGCTGATGCAATGGCTGCAACTGGATGAAGCGCAGCAGCAACGGGCGCTGTCTCTGGCGGGCCGAATCTGTTTCGGCCAGGGCGGGGAGGCGAGCGTTGACGACGCCGGGCAGGTGCATGAGCCCTGGTGTCGGGCGGTGGCCAAGGCGTTGCGGCCCGGGTTGTGGCTGGACGCTTCGGTGAGCGATGCGCGCCTGTTGCTTGCGGCGTGGGCGGGTGAGCCGTGCTGGTCGCGGCTGCGCCTGTCCTGGGCGCCGGATGCCCTGCCGCCGCCCGGCGCAGCGCTGCCCGAGAACAAGCTGCAAACCCTGTGGCACTCGGTGTTATGGCGGGTGACGACGCCTTGATGATTGCCGTTACCTCATTGTTTTTCAGGAGCTGAACATGCTCGCCAAGCGTCGTCTCGTGTTGTCTTCTTCCGCCGTGTTGGTCACCGACATCCTGCGTCGCGAAGACTTGGCCGGTACCGTGCTCGCCGCTGAAGTGCTGGACAATGCCCGCGCAGAAGCCGAGCAGATGCTGGCGGCCGCCCACGCCCAGGCCCAGCACGAAAAGGATCAGGCGATGGCGCAATTCTGGGACAGCGCCAACGGTTTTCTGCAGCAACTGGAGCAGCAGCGACTGGCCCTGGCCGAGGAGTCGATGGAGGCGGTGGAAGCCTTGCTCAACGAAGCCCTCGCCGAGTTGCTCGATCAGACCACACTCGCTGAACGCAGTCGCGCGCTGATGAGGAATCTCGCCGCCGGCCAGACCGTCGAAACCAGGGCCGTGCTCAGCGCTCATCCCGACATGCTCGGCAGCCTCGGTGAGTGGCTGTCGGCCAGTCGCTTCGCCGATCACTGGCAGCTAAAAGGTGACCCGGTGCTGGCGCCGCAGACCTTGCGCCTGAGCGACGCCAACGGTGCGTTCGACATCGACTGGGACAGCCTGCGCCGTGGTCTTGTGGGATCGTCGACGCCTTCATGAGTTTTTCTTGACCCGGTTGTGACGGTTCATGGAACCGGAGCGGCCGCAGGTTCCACTCAGGGGTTGAATCCCTCAGTTGGAGCCACCGGCATGATCAGTTTCAAATCCCTGCAAAACCACCTCGATCACTCCTATTCCCGCGCCCAGGACGACATGCAGGACGCCGCCGAAACCGCCTCGGAAAGCGGCACCATGGAAGATTTCCAGGCGTTCAGCGATGCCTCGCAGCAGACCAACGTCGCCAACATGATTCTCAATGAAGGGCTGCGCGCCAAACACGGCATCACCAAAGCGATCATCGATGGAATTCAGTGAATTCAGCGCGATCCTCGCTCAGTGGTGCGAGCGACGTCCGCTCGCGCCGCTGGACTGCTGGATCGACGACGCCAACGCGCGACTGGCGGTGTCGGGCAACGGCATTCGCCTGAGCCTTGATGTGCTCGATCCCTACGACGGCAGCGACCCGCAACGACTCGACGCCGTGCTGAGCCAAGGCGGTGCCGGCGTGGCCTGTGCTTGTGAAGGCGGCCTGGCCATCGACCCCGACACCCGCTGCGTGGTGTTGGTGAGCTGGATTCCCGACCCCTGCAATCCCACGCAACTGCTCGAACGTCTGGAGCGCCTGGCCAATCAGCGCGCCGCGATGCTCAGCCTCATGCAAACCTCGATTCGCAGCGCGACCGCCTCGCCGTCCCGCTCGACCCTCAAAACCTGGCAACCGGGAGTGTGAAATGCGCAAGGCCTTAATGTGGTTGCCTTTGCTGATGATCGGCATCGCTGCGCCGGCGCTGGCCGCGGTGCCTGACGCCTGGAAACACACCGCCTACGCCTACGACGCGCGGCAGACCGAGCTGGCGACTGCGCTGGCAGACTTCGCCAAGGAGTTCGGCATCGGCCTGGACATGCCAGCGATGCCGGGCACCCTGGATGGGCGCATTCGTGCGCAGAACCCCCAGGAATTCCTCGACCGGCTGGGTCAGGAGCATCACTTCCAGTGGTTCGTCTACAACGAAACCCTGTACATCAGCCCCACCAGCGAGCAGACCTCGGCGCGCATCGAAGTGTCGCCGGAAGCGGTCGATGACCTGCAGCAGGCGCTGTCCGATGTCGGCCTGCTGGACAAACGCTTCGGCTGGGGCGCATTGCCCGACGAAGGCGTGGTGCTGGTGCGCGGCCCGGCCAAGTACGTCGACTTCGTGCGCAGTTACAGCAAGAAGGTCGAGGCCCCGGAAAAAGCCGAGAAGCAGGACATCGTGGTCCTGCCGCTGAAGTACGCCAACGCCGCCGACCGCACCATTCGTTATCGCGATCAACAGCTCACCGTCGCCGGCGTGGCCAGCATTCTTCAGGAATTGCTGGAAAGCCGTTCCCGAGGCGAATCCATCAATGGCGTCAACCTGCTGCAAGGGCAGGGCGGCGCAGGGGGATCTGCGGGCGGCGTCAACACGTCTTCGGGCCTGAATTACGGCGGCATGCAAAGCCAGGGCTTTGACACCGGCGCCATCGAACAGGGGCTGGATCGGGTGCTGGGTTCCAAGGGCAAGCGCGGCGGGTCGTCCGGCGAATCGGCGAGCCGCTCGAAGATCCGCGTCAGCGCCGACGTGCGCAACAACTCGGTGCTGATCTATGACCTGCCCAAGCGCCGGGCGATGTACGAGAAGCTGGTCAAGGAACTGGACACGCCGCGTAACCTGATCGAGATCGATGCGGTGATTCTCGACATCGATCGCAACGAGCTGGCTCAGCTGTCCAGCCGCTGGAATTTCAAAGGCGGCAGCGTAAGCGGCGGCGCCAACTTGTTCGATCAAGGCACCAGCACCACGCTGTTCATTCAGGACGCCGGCAAGTTCTCGGCAGACCTGCATGCCCTCGAAGGCAACGGTGCGGCCTCGGTGATCGGCAATCCGTCGATTCTGACCCTGGAAAACCAGCCGGCGGTGATCGACTTCAGCCGCACCGAATACCTCACCGCCACCTCCGAACGCGTCGCCGACATTGTGCCCATCACGGCGGGCACCAGCTTGCAGGTGATTCCGCGCTCCCTGGACCAGAACGGCAAATCCCAAGTGCAGCTGATCGTCGACATCGAAGACGGCCAGATCGACACCTCGCAAATTAACGAAGATCAGCCGGCGGTGCGCAAGGGCAACGTCAGCACCCAGGCGGTGATCGCCGAGCATGGCTCGCTGGTCATCGGCGGATTCCACGGGCTGGAAACCACCGACAAGGTCAACAAAATCCCGCTGCTGGGCGACATCCCGGTGATCGGCAAGCTGCTGTTCCAGTCCCGCACTCGTGAGCTGAACCAGCGAGAGCGCCTGTTCATCCTGACGCCGCGGCTGATCGGCGATCAGATCAATCCGGCGCGCTACGTGCAGAACGGCAACCCCCACGACGTCGATGACCAGATGAAGCGCATCAAGGAACGCCGCGACGGTGGTGAACAACCCACCCGCAGTGACGTGCAGAACGCCTTTACCCAGTTGCTCGACGGCGTGACCCCGGTGGGCTTCAACAGTGGCGAGACCTTGCCGTTCGAAGCGGACAGCCTGTGTGATCCGGGGGTTGGTCTGAGCATGGATCGCCAGCGTTCCCAGTGGTTTACCCGCAAGGACTGGGGCATCGCGGTGGTCGTGGCACGCAACACCACCAGCAAACCGGTGCGCATCGACGAAAGCCGCTGCGGGGGTCGCTGGGTGATGGGTGTCAGCGCCTGGCCCCATGCGTGGCTGCAGCCGGGGGCGGAGAGCGAAATCTACATCGCCTTGCGCCAGCCGCAGGTGTCGAGCAAGGCCAAACAGAACCGACCTTCGCTGCTCAAGGGGGCTACACGATGAACCTGCGCGGTTTGCTTTTGCTGTTTCTGGTCACCGTCACGTTGGCGGGGTGTGCCACCCATGGCTGCTCGGGTTATTCGTGCAAGCGGCCGGATTCCAATGACCGGGAGCTGGTGATCTGGTGGCCGCCGGACATGCGTCAGGGGATTGATGAGCGTGACCATGAGCAGGATTTTACTGTGGTGCCATTGAAGGACTGAGCATGATTCGGGTATCGGAAAAAGCAGCGTTTTACGCCCACGTCGCCGCTGAGCGTGCGGCGATCTGGCCGGTGGCGACGGGCGTGGCGTTTGTCAGTCGACGTGAGCATCGGGACTGGGGCATCGCGCTGCATATCGAGGGCCGGGCCTTGCGTCCGGAGCAGTTGCGCGATGCGTTGGAGCGGCGGTTTTCGCAGGCGGAGTTGTTCAATGACTTCTTTTTGTTTTTGGATGTGCAGCGGGATTTTGTGGTGTGGCATGCGGTGCCGGGGGCGCAGGAATCGCCGGTGAGTCTGGACAGTATTCGCCGGCAGGAGCTGGAGCTGGCGGGGTTGGGGCATCTCAGTGATGCTTTGCAGTAACTCAAGATCAAGATCCTTGAGATCAAGGGCGTCTGCCTGGGGGCAGACTGTTTCGCCTTCGGCGACTTACTTTTGAAAAGCACCAAAAGTAAGCAAAAGTGCCTGCTCTTGGTTTGGCCCGACTTCGTCGGGTTCCCTCACTCCGACGACGCTCCGTGGGCCCGCGCCGAACGGACATCCATGTCCTGACGGCGCTCTCGCGGCATCCATGCCGCTCGGCCCACTCCGCGTCGTCTGCGTTCGGCCTGCACCCAAGTCGCGATTGGCGGTGTCTGAGCCTTTTGCGCAGGAAGATCAAAAGCAGATCAAGAGCAGATCAAGAGCAGATCAGGGCTTCCCGGCTGAAGCCGGTCCCACAGAATGCACGCGCTGCTTTTAGTGGGACCGGCTTTAGCCGGGAAGAGGCCCGTCCAAACGCTGACATTCGATCGTACCCACGCTCCGCGTGGGAATGCATCCTCTGACGCTCCGCGTCACCCCCAGGGCTGAATCCGCGTTGGAAATCCGGGATCGGACACCATCCCTGTGGGAGTCGAGCTTGCTCGCGAATGCCGTATTGCAAACACCAACTATTCGGCGGATGTACCAATGCCTTCGCGAGCAAGCTCGCTCCCACAGGGAGGTAGTCGTGTCTGCAAAACTGCCAGCGCCCATACCGGCCTCTTCCCGGCTAAAGCCGGTCCCACTAAAAAGCAACGCGGACATCCTGTGGGACCGGCGGTGTCTCTCGTAGGACCGGCTTCAGCCGGGAAGCTGTTGCTTTGCTTTGCTTTGCTTTGCTTTGCTTTTGATCTTGATCTTGATCTTCAAACACATAACTCCCAGACGACACCAATCGCGACTTGGGTGCAGGCTGAACGCAGGTCTCGCGCAGTGGGCCGAGCGGCATGGATGCCGCGAGAGCTGCCCCCCGCCATGGATGGCGGATGGCGGCGGGCCCACGGAGCGGGACCGGAGTGAAGGAACCCTGACGAAGGAAGGGCCAAACCAGGAGCAAGCACCCTTGGTTACTTGGGGTGCTTTTCCAAGTAACTCGCCGAAGGCGAAACAGTCTGCCCCCAGGCAGACGCCCTTGATCTTGCCTTAGATCGTGATCGTGATCGTGATTCTGGATCTGCTGATCCAAGCCTGAATGCTGGCTGAAAATCTGCGGTCGGACGCCATCCCTGTGGGAGTCGAGCTTGCTCGCGAATGCTGTATTGCAAACACCAACTATTCGGCGGATGTACCAATGCCTTCGCGAGCAAGCTCGACTCCCACAGGGAGGTAGTCGTGTCTGCAAAACTGCCAGCGCTCATACTGGCCTCTTCCCGGCTAAAGCCGGTCCCACTAAAAAGCAACGCGGACACCCTGTGGGACCGGCGGTGTCTCTCGTAGGACCGGCTTCAGCCGGGAAGCTGTTGCTTTGCTTTGCTTTTGATCTTGATCTTGATCTTCAAACACATAACTCCCAGACGACACAAATCGCGACTTGAGTGCAGGCTGAACGCAGGTCTCGCTCCGTGGGCCGAGCGGCATGGATGCCGCGAGAGCCGCCCCCCGCCATGGATGGCGGATGGCGGCGTGCCCACGGAGCGGGACCGGAGTGAAGGAACCCTGACGAAGGAAGGGCCAAACCAGGAGCAGGCACTTTTGCTTACTTTTGGTGCTTTTCAAAAGTAAGTCGCCGAAGGCGAAACAGTCTGCCCCCAGGCAGACGCCCTTGATCGTGATCCTGATTAAACATCTTCAATTCGAATGACTTCGTCCGTCACTTCTTCAAGCTGCCGCACGATCTGATAAATATTCGCCACCGCCAGCAGCGTCGTCCGCGGGATGTACTTGCCGGCCTTGACCTTATACAGCGTCCGCGCCAGCCAGATACTCTGCACCACCGGAATCCCGGCCTTCTTCGCCCGCGCGATCAACGCCAGCGCCTCATCATCCTCACCCTTGCAGTGAATCTGCGGCAGCGGCGTCGTGCCGGGTCGGTAATACAGCGCCACCGCATAATGCGTCGGATTCACCACCAGCATGTCCGCATCTTCCACCGGCTTCGGTGGCGCGGTCGGCGCCTGGTTCAACAACTCATGGGCCAGTTGCCGCCGATGGCCCTTCACATGGGGGTCGCCTTCCGACTGCTTGTACTCCTTCTTGATGTCCTCATGGCTCATCCGCAGCTTCTTCGCGTGGAAGTATTTCTGCAGCGCAAAATCCACCGCGCCGATCACCAGCAGCAACCCCAGCGTCGCCCGCAAGATGTGCCGGAACACCTGCAACAGGGCATGCCAGTACGTCGTCAGGTCTGTGCTCGACAGCAAAATCAACGTACCCAGCGACGGCTTCACCACGACATACAGCGTCGCGGCGATGGCCGTGGCTTTCAAAATGCTGAGCAACAAGGTCGTCAGGCTCTGCGCCGAGAACATCTGCTTGGCGTGGGCGAACGGGTTGAGCTTGTTGAAGTCCAGCTTCAACGCCTTGGGCGCAAACAGAAACCCGATCTGTATCCAGCTGCCCACCAGCCGCATCAACATTGCGATGCCGACGCTGCTCAGGATGAAGCCGACCAACACGCTCGCGCCTTCGCTGGCGACCTGTTCCAGCGTATGCATGAAGGGCTGGCCGACGCCCTGGAACGACAGCGTCATCAAGTGCAGCAACCGCGCGACGCTTTCGTCGGCCAGGCCGAAGGTCACTTCGCTGACCACCAACAGCACCAGCAGTTTGCTCAGGTCCTGGCTCTGTCCGACCTGGCCTTTTTCGCGGGCGTCGCGCAGCTGTTTGGGCGTGGCTTTTTCGGTTTTTTCGCTCACGGCACATGCACCAGTTGGCCGAGCAGGTGCTTCAGATCGGCAAGTTGCATGATCTGGCCATTGCCCAGTTCCAGCAGCGTCGGCAGGTAGATGAGCAGGAAGGCGATGCCCGCCATGCTCTTGGCCGGCATGGCCAGTATCGAGACGTTCAGTTGCTGCGCGTACAGGCCGATGATCGCCAGCGCGGCCTCGATCAACAGCAGCAAGCCAATGAACGGCGCGGCGTAGAGCATCATGTGCTGAAGGGTCTGGTTGAGTTGTTCAAGAAACAGGTCCAGGCCGTCGAAGGTCATGCCGGGCAGCCAGGCGGTGGGCGGCCAGACCTGATAGCTGTCCCAGATCACCTGAGTGATCAGCGACAACCCGCCGGACAGGATCACCAGCATGATCAACGTCTCCTGAAACAGCTCGCCCAACGGCGTCGCGTCAGGCCCCAGCGCCGGGTTCAACTGGCCGCCGCTCAAGGCGCCGCGCTGACTGTCGAGCAGCGCGCCCACCGAGGCAAACATCCAGAACGGTGCGTACAGCAACAGGCCGAGGAGGGTGCCGAGTACGGCTTCTTTGAGCAGCAGCGCGCCGATGGAAAACCAGTCGTCGTTCATGCCCGACAGCGCACGGCTGATGCTCGGCGCGGGCACCATCGAGACCACCAGCACCACGGCGTAGCGCAGCGGGCCCTTGAGGTATTTGAAGCAGAACGCCGGCACCAGAATCATGCACGGCAGGAGGCGCGCCGCCGCCAGGCCCATGCCCAGCATCAGTTCGAACAGGCCCTGGGCGTCGAAGGGCATCTAGTGCGCGCCGCCGGACCGGGCGATCAGGTCGAAGGCCATGTTGATAAACTGGATCAGCTCGACACCGATCCAGCGCCCGGTCATGGCCAGGGTCAGGCCGACGGCGGCGAGCTTGATGCCGAAGGGCAGGGTCTGGTCCTGGATCTGCATCAGCGCCTGCAGCAGCGAGGTGATGACGCCGACCAGCACGGCGACCCCCAACGGCGGCGCCGTGAGAATCACCACCAGAAACATGCCCTGTTTGAACAACGCCAGCGCTTCCATCACCGCCTCACATGTACGAGTAGAAAAGGCTGTCCAGCAGGCGCGTCCAGCCTTGCACCAGCACGAACAGCAGCAGTTTGAGCGGCAGCGAAATGGTCATCGGCGAGACCATCTGCATGCCCAGCGCCAGCAGCAGGTTGGAGACGATCAGGTCGATGACGATGAACGGGATGTAGATCAGAAAGCCGATCTGAAAACCGGCCTGCAACTCGGACAACACGAAGGCGGGCACGGCCAGCAGCAGGTCGCTTTTGCTGGCCTGATCGGCCATGTCCTTGGGCCACATGCGCTGGGTGTTGTCGAGCAGGTGGGCCACGACTTCCGGGTCGGTGTTGCGGCTCATGAAGCGCTGCAACGGCTCGATGACGGTGCTGGCGCTGGCCTGCAATTTATCGGTGCTGCCCATCTCCAGCGGGTGATCATGAACCCGCTGTTGGATCTCGTGGGCGACGGGGGCCATGACGAACATGGTCGCAGCCAGGGCAATGCCGTACAGCGCCATGTTCGGCGGCACTTGCTGCACGCCGATGGCGTTGCGGGTAATCAGCAGGGTCATGGAGATTTTGAGAAAGGCCGTGCAGACGATCAACAGAAATGGAATCAACGACAGGGCGCCGAGAAACAGCGCCAGCATCACCGGGTTCATCCCGTCCATGATCATGCTTGGGACGCCATGCGCGTAATTTGCAGACCGAGGCGGCCCTCGACGCTGACCAGTTCGCCTTCGGCGACGACACGTTCGCCGTGGCACAAGGTGGCAAAGCCGGGCGTAACGCCGTTGACGGGTAATACGGTGCCGGCAGCGATGCGGCGCAGGTCGCCGAGGGTCAGTTCGAGGCTGCCGCAGCGCAGGGTCAGGGCCAGCGGCAGTTGATCGAGGGAATCGAGGGAGGGGTGGGTTTCCGCTGAATGAGGCTCGTAAGGTTCGTCCGCGTAGGCATCAGAGTCGGTTTCATCCTGCCACTCGTTCTCGGGGGCGTGATGCTCGGCGTCGTCAAACGCTTCCCGGCTAAAGCCGGTCCTACCGTTTAGACCGTCCTCGGTCGACTCATCGTCGGCAAGGTCCTCGATCTCGTCTTCGTACAATTCTTCATTGACCATGTCCCAAGTCTTCCTCGTGGCTGAACCGTACATACAGCTGCTCGGCGCGGCTGTCCGTCTGCACTGCCCATTGCCGACCCGCCAGTTCCACGCGCCCGCCGCCTTCCTCGTCGAAATGACACAGCGACGGCAGCAGCACGTCCCCCGGTTGCAGCGACGCCAACTGATCGAGGCTCAACGACAGCTCGCCCAACACCAGCGGCTGTTGGATGGGCCAGTCTTGCGCGACGTTCTGCCGGTGCGGCCGCCAGTGATGGCTGCCGAGCAGTTGCAACATCACCCGCGCATCGGCGCAGAGCTGTGCGTGCAACACCTGCGAACCCAACCGCATTTGCAATCGGCAGGTCATCGGTGCGTCATTCGGGCTTTCGCCATCAACGGACAGCGCAGTGATATCGCTGAGTGGCCGCAAGGGGCAAAGCAGTTCCCCCAGTTCTGTACTCATGCGTTGATTCACCAGCTGCCAGTACCACGGCTGATGGTCGCCGCCGAGGGTGACCGGTAGTTCGCCCAGCAGACTGAGCACCGCTTCGGCGTCGCTTAGGGCGAGGGGGCCGATGGCGCTGTCGAACCAGGTCAGCGATGACTTGTTCCTGGCTGAAGCCGGTGCTGCCGAGGGCGCGCGGTCATCGTCGGGGATCAATCTCAGGCTCAACTCGCCGCGCTGACCCTGGGCGGTGTAGCCGCAGCTCACGCCCGCGCCCAGTAGACGCGAGGCCTCGGCGACGTCGGCGCTGATTTCCCGCAGTGTCAGCGGACTGAATGACGGGTTCCCGGCTGAAGCCAGTCCTACAGGGCTCGGGCGGCTGATGTTCAGGGGGTTCACGTCCAATCCCCCCATGTCCACGTTGCTCACGTCCGAATTCATGTCCGAGCTCATTGCCTATCCCTCCTCGTGCAACGACAGATCAACGTCACAGCCCAGCGCCTGCTCAAGCGCGCTTTCGCAGTTGCGTTGGTGGGGCTGCAAGCGTTTCAGCACGCCGCGTCGGGCGAAGCCCAGTTCGATGCTCCACTGGTTGTCGCGCTTGTTGGCGTTGACCTGCACCTTGCCCAGATTGGGCATCAGCAAGGTCAGGCTCAACGGGCCATCCGGTTGCTGGGGCAGGCGTTGGGCGAGCTCGTCGATCAATTGCGTCGGCACGCCTTCGGTGGGAAACAACGTGCTGAAGCTGCTGCCGGCAAAAGCGGATTCGCTTTGCTGCTCGGTCACCGGCGGCACCAACAGCTGAGAAAAGAACATCCCGTCAGCGCTCAACGACGCAGGCGAAGCGGACTCATCGCACAGCCGACGCAGGCGTTCGGTATCGGCGCGACGCACAGTGGCCAGCGGCTGGCGCGTTTCACTTGAGGACGCGGGAGAGGGCGAGGGCGTCCGGGACGGTTCAGCGCGCGGTTGCGGCTGTGGGCGAGGCGGGTGTTGCACCGGGCTGTTCATGACGATTCACCTTGTTCGTTGAGGGCCTCGGCCAGGCAGGCGAGTTTTTCCACGGCGCGTTGGGACGCTTTCGCCGCATCTTTCGCCTCGGCCAGACGCTGCTGTTGTTCCTCAATACCTATCTCTTGACGGGCCATGTCCTGACGGATATAGGCGAGCCGGTCGAGCATGCGGTTTTCCTTCTCGTGCCAGCGTTCGAGGTCGTCCAGCGACATCGCTTTGTTGACGTGGGCGCTGCTCAACACCTGCCGGCGTTCGCGCTGGTTATGGCGTTCCTGGGTGTAGGAATCGCGAGTCTGTTGCAGGTGTTCGTGCAGGTGCTCCAGGGTTTTTAGCGCCTGCCGTTGCGCCCTTTCGGCGCTGGCCTGGCGATGCTGGCGCAAAGGCGTCAGCACGCTGATGACCTGTTCCATGGCGAGGGTTTGCGGGTCGACTTCAAGCGCTTCTTCCACGCCACTACTCCGGCAGTTGCGAGGTGAGTTGCATCAGAGCAGCGAGGGTTTCCTCAAGCGGCACCGGCTCGCGCAGGTCCTGGCGCAGAAACGCATTGATCGGCTCGTTCAGCCGCACCGCGCAGTCGGTAACGGGGTCGCTGCCAGGCTGGTATTCGCCCAGGCGCAGGAGCATTTCCACCTGCTTGTACGCCGCCATCAAGCGGCGCAATCGGTTGTTCGCCTGCTGGTGCTCGCGGCCGGTGACGTTACTGATGATCCGGCTGATGCTGGCCTGCACGTCGATGGCCGGGTAATGCCCGCGCTCGGCCAATTTGCGCGACAGCACGATGTGGCCGTCGAGCAGCGAACGCACCTCGTCGGCGACCGGGTCGTTCATCGAATCCTGTTCGATCAGCACGGTGTACAGCGCGGTGATCGAGCCTTTCTCGCTCATGCCGGCCCGTTCGACCAGGCGCGGCAGCAGGGTGTAGACCGAAGGCGGCAGGCCGCCGCGCCCGAGGGGTTCGCCGGCGGCAATGCCGATCTCGCGCTGGGCCCGGGCGAAACGGGTGAGGGAATCCAGCAGCAACAACACCTTCAAACCGCGCTCGCGGAAAGCCTCTGCGATGGCGGTGGCGGTAAAGGCCGCGCGGGCCCGCTCCATGCTGGACCGGTCCGATGTGGCGCAGACCAGCACCGAACGCGCGCGCAACGTGGCGTCCAGTTCATGGTCGAGAAACTCGCGCAGCTCACGGCCCCGCTCGCCGATCAGGCCAAAGACGATCACGTCGCAGTCCATGTTGCGCGCCAGCTCGGCCATCAGCGTGGTTTTGCCGCAACCAGCGCCGGCAAACAAGCCGACCCGCTGACCTTCGCCGAGCAGAATCGCGCTGTCGATGGCGCGCACGCCGGTGGGCAACGCTCTGCTGATCCGTGGTCGCTGGGTCGGCGGCAGGGCGTCGGCGATCACCGGCAGGGTCACGCGCCGATCACCGGGGCCGGCGAACGCGCCTTCTGAATCCCCCAGCAGCGGGCGACCGAAACCGTCGAGCACGCTGCCCAGCAAACGGTCATCGACGCCGATGCGGTGGGCCATGCCCAGGGGCCGAATGTGCGCGCCGACCTGAATGCCGTCCGGGGTGCCGAGGGCACTGAGCAACGTGCAATCCCGGGTGAAACCGACGATTTCCGCGAGCATGGTGCTGCCATCGGATTTGCTCACTTCACACAGGTCACCGACCTTGGCTGCGGGAATCTGGCACTCCAGCAAAATGCCGCTGACGGCGCTGACACGGCCGCTGACCTTCACCGCAGAAAAGCCCTTCAGGCGCTGACGGTGGGCGGATTTCCATTGATCCAGCGCCGCGTTCACCAGCTCACCTCGAAGTGGCGATCGCCGTCGAATTGAATGCGGTTGTCATCGATGCGTGTCAGGCGCAGCCCGGCCAGCTCGTCGCCGACGTACAGCCGGCGACCGTCCGCCGTGACCAGGTGCGCATTGGGCCCGGACATGATCTGCACGATGGTGAACGGCAGGCCACTGGTGCCGGCGGCGACGTTGTCGATCAGCGCGACCGGCGTGTCATAGCGGTCCTTGAAACGCTGGAGCATGCGCTGATAGACCAGCTGCGATTCCGGCTTTAGGTTGCCGCTCAAGGCCAGGCCCTCAGGCGTCTGCTCCACGCTGACGTCGCTGAGCAGCCGTTCGCTGAGCATGGTGTTGAGCTGGCGTTTGACGTCATCGACGCTGGTCAGCCGGATGCGTTTTTTTGCCGGCAGCTCAGTCGTTTTGGCCTTCTCGTTCGAATGTCTGGCCGGCTGATTGGCCTGCTGCGCAAGTTGCTGCGCAGGCGAGCTGATCGCCAGTTGCTCCGACGCGGGCGCTGCGCTGCGGCTCAGGCTCCAGGCGCTGCCGGCGATGCCGAGCAACACGCCGATGACCACGCCGGTGGTGCGGTTGAAGAAGCGCGAGTGCGACTCGACCTTCTCCAGCGGCGCGCTGGCCGGCGCCTCGGCCTGCGCGGCCTGCTCGGCCCGCGCCTGAGGAATCACCGCAGGCACGGAAGGCCAGGGGTCCTGCGCCGGAGACACGCACAGCCAGACCGAACCCAGCACAAAGGCGGTGTTGGGGGTGAGCAGGGTGCTTGCGTGAAGGTGGCCTTCCTCGTCGGCGATGGGGCCTTCGGCAGCGTTGAGCAGCCAGCCTTCGCCATGGCGTTGCAGGCGACAGTGCAGCTGTTCGACACCGGGATCGTGCAGTGCCAAATCCTGATCGGCGTCAGCGCCAATGCCCCATTGCTCACCCACCAGCGGCAGCGCGGCGCCCTGGTGCAGGCCGGTCAATACGCGTAATTCAAACATGTGACGCTCTCCAGGCACTCAAGCGGCGTACTCGTTATCCAGCGCGTGCGGATCGTCTTCGTGATCGCTCTCGAAGTCGTCTTCCAAGTCGAAGCGCCCTAGCACTTTCACCTGCGCCGCATTGCTGATTTCGGCAAACGACAGCACCGGCACGTGATAGAACTCCTCCTGCAGCAAGGTCCGCAGCGGGCTGCGCAAATCCTGGGCGACCAGCAACACCGCGCGCTGGGCGGTGCGCAGGGGGAAGGCGATGTGCAGTTGCTGCACCAGCAATTGGCTGGTTTCGTTGTCCAGCGCGAAGAAGGTTTCGGTCTGGGTCTGGCGCAGGCCGTCCCGCAGAATGCCTTCGCTTTCTGGCGTCAGTACCCAGACCAGCAGGCCCTCGGGGCCGCAATACTGGTGGTAGATCTGCGACTTCAGGGCGATGCGCACGTAGTCGGCGAGCACCGTGACTTCACGCTCGTGCTGGCCGTGCTCGATGAGGGTTTCGGCGATCACACGGATCGCCCGCAGTGGCACGCACTCCGAGGCCAGGCGTTGCAGCACCGCCGAGAAGCGCGCCAGCGGCAGCACCCGCTGCATTTCCTGGGCAAGCTCCGGCTGCTCCGATTCCAGCCAGCCGAGAATCGCCTTGGTTTCCTGCAGGCCGATGAACTGCGGCCCGCACGATTGCAGCGCGCGTTCCATGCGCTCGATGATCAGCGTGGTCGCATCGATGCGCTCGATGTGGGCTTCCTGCAATTGCGGGGCGTCGGTCGGCAGCCACAGCCACTGACCCTCCTCGCGCTCAAGGCTGCCGTACACCGCCGACTCCAGCGAGGCCGACTCCGGGGAGCCTTCTACCGAGCGTGCGTCGACCGCGACGTGGGTCTGGCTGAGCGTGGCCCGAAGCAGCGGCACTTCGTAGACCGAAAAGCGAAACTCGTCCGGCGGCAGCAGCTCGCTGGTTTCGATGATGAAGGAGGGCAGGGTCAGGCCGTATTGCACCACCAGCCGATTACGCCGCTGACGGATTTCGCTGACCAGCGCCTCGATCTGCGCGGGGTTCTGGCTGGGGTGAAAATGCAACACGAACTGGCGGCTGGGAGAGAAGGTGCGCAGGTCTTCGCGGCCGTTCATTTCCGGCGCAACGGCCACGGCCTGGGCTTGCTCGGCCTTGGGCTTGGCGCGGTGCAGCTGGAGCAGGCCGCCGACACCGCAGATGATCGAAATCACCACGAACACCGCCGTCGGCATGCCCGGTAGAGCAGCGAACCCCAACATAGCCACCGCCGCGATGATCCACGCCTTGGGCTGGCTGGTGATCTGCTCGGCGATCTCCCGGCCGATGTTGGCTTCAACGCCGTTCTCGCCGCTGGGCACGCGGGTGATGATCATGCCGCAGGTGACCGAAATCAGCAGCGCCGGGATCTGCGCGATCAGGCCGTCACCGATGGTCAGCACGGTGTAGACCTGCAAGGCGTCGCCGGCGGTCATGTTGTGCTGCACCACGCCGATGGCGATGCCGCCAATCATGTTGATGGCGACGATGATCAGGCTGGCGATGGCGTCGCCGTTGACGAACTTCATGGCCCCGTCCATGGCGCCGAACAGCTGACTTTCCTTGCCCAGTTCGGCACGTCGCTTGCGCGCTTCCTGGACGCTGATCAGGTTGGCGCGCAGGTCGCTGTCGATGGACATCTGTTTGCCCGGCATCGCGTCGAGGGTGAACCGCGCGCCGACTTCCGCCACCCGCTCCGAACCTTTGGTGATCACCAGAAAGTTGACCACGGTGAGGATCAGGAAGATCACCAGGCCCACCGCCAGGTTGCCGCCGACCACGAACTGGCCGAACGCCTCGACGATGTGTCCGGCGTCCTGATTGAGCAGGATCAGGCGGGTGGTGGAGATCGACAGCGCCAGACGAAACATCGTCGTCAGCAGCAGCACCGCCGGAAACGTCGAGAACGCCAACGGGCGCGGCAGGTGCATCGCCAGCATGATCAACAGGCAGGAAATGCAGATGTTGATGGCGATCAGCACGTCCACCAGACCCGTCGGCAGCGGCGTGATCATCATGAACACAATGGCGATGACCACGAACGCACCGACGATTTCCGAGCGGCGCATGGCGGCGTGCGCGATCGCATTGAGCAGGTTAATGACACGATCCATCAGGCGAGGCCCCCCTGGAGCTGGTTCTGTTCCTGCCGAGTCAGTTCGGCCATGAGAATGAGCAGGTTGCCCAAGGCGTTCTGGCGGCTTTTCAGGTCGCGCCAAAGCAGAATCGGCAGCTGTTGCAGCATGGGCCGCAGCCCGTTGAGAAACGCCAGTTGATGCTTGAGCTGAGTGCCGCCGATGTGTTGCGTCAGTTGCAGGGTTTCGCCCAGGCTCATGCCCTTGCCCGACAGCGCGAGCAGGTGTTTGAGAAAGGCCGCTGCGTCCACTTGCAGCCCCGGGTTCTTGTCGCGCATGCGGCCCAGTAGATGTTCGCAACCGCGCAGCAGGGTGGTGACGTGCCGCGCGGTGTTCAGGCCATGCATCAAGGTGCGCAGTTGCGCCGGCGAGGTGGACGGCGTGAGGGAGGAAAGATCGTCGGCGAGGGCGCTGCGCATGTCCCGCAGGTTCAGCTCGAATTCGCCGGGTTCTTCCTGCTCGTTGATCAGCGCGTCAATCAGCCCGGTGATGTTCTGCTGCCCGGCCACCGCCACGCTGTACAGATTGCGCAGGGCGCCGCGCCGCTTTTCCGAGGTCGGCCGGGAAAACGCCTTGGCGCTGTTGATGCCGGCGCGGGTGCGTTTGCCATATTGACGACGCAACTGTTTGAGCTGCTGGCTCAGCACCACGTGCTCGCCCATTTCACCGTCGGCCTGGGCCTGCTTCCTGGCCGCTTGCAGCATCACATGGGCCTTGGCCGGGTCACCGTCGGTGTAGCTCAGAATCTGCGCCAGGCTCGACGCGTTCTGCTTTTGCAGCTGTTTGCGCAGGTTGCGCGCGGCATCGTCGAGGCCTTTGTCCTGGCTGCCCATCAACAGCTGATACAGCTCGCCCAGTTTCACCGCCCGGGATTGCAGGGCGTTGCCGCTGGCCAGCAGTTCCCGCTGGCTGAGGCTGCGGCTCTGCTGAACCAACGCCGAGGCGAACCGCGCGACCTGTTGCGGCGAAGTGCCGTTGACGTTCGGCGCATTGGCATGCAGCGGCGCGGGCGCAGGCGCCTGCATCTTTGCCGGCGCGATCGCGGGGGGTTGCAATGCCTGTGGGGCAATCGGGGCGGCGATCTTCATAAGTCGGCTCTGGATAGCTCGGTTCGGGGCCTGGTCATGGGCTCTGAGTGGAGCGCGGCCGCAAAGCGGTTCCATCTATTTGCGGGCAGAAGGATCTGTGCCAAATCTCGTCGAAGAAACAGCGTGTTCGCGCAAAGTTTTGCACAGCGCCGTTTCAGATGGCTGTTTTAGTTGTTTAATATCAATGGGTTAGATTTTTTGTATGTGTGGCACGCATATCGCTATAGGGCTATTACACTCAAAACAAGGAAGAGCCCTGATGTTTTCCAACCTTGCGATTCTCGATATTGACTCCCCCGTGCGCCGTCCCGCCCAAGGGATACGTCACCTGACCAGTGACCAGGTCAAGATGATTCGCGGCTTCATTCAGAAGCGGGTCATGAACCCGGAAGATGTCGACGACATTCTACAAAGCACCTTTCTGGAAGCGCTGCGCAGCGAGCACAAGTTTCAACACGCGAGCAAACCCCAGACCTGGCTGTGCGGCATTGCGCTCAACCTGATCCGCAATCACTTTCGCAAGATGTACCGCCAGCCGTATCAGGAAAGCTGGGAAGACCATACCCATTCCGAACCCGACAGCCATGGCGACATCGGCCATCAGGTCGACGGCCATCGTCAGCTGATGCAGGTCGTCAGGGCCATCGGCACGTTGCCGTCGAACATGCAGCGGGTGATCGAGGTGTCGCTGGAAATGGACGGCAATTATCAGGAAACTGCATCGTCTCTTGGCGTACCGATCGGCACCGTGCGCTCACGCCTGTCCCGGGCCCGCGAGCAACTCAAGCGGCAGATGGACCCGTTTGCCTAAGTGCCGAGTGGGACTGACTGAATGCGATCTGGGTGGGACCGGCTTCAGCCGGGAAGGCGTCGGGCGTCACGCTGCAGGATTGAGGGTGTTCACGCAGGCCTCTTCCCGGCTGAAGCCCGTCCTACGCAAAGCATTGCGCGTATCCGGTGAGACTGGCTGCGACGCCGAGCTGAGGGACCGGCTTCAGCCGGGAAGGCGTCGGGCCTCACGCCGCAGGATTGAGGGTGTTCACACAGGCCTCTTCCCGGCTGAAGCCGGTCCTACGCAAAGCATTGCGCGTATCCAGCGAGACTGGCTGCGACGCGAAATTGTAGGACCGGCTTCAGCCGGGAAGGCGTCGGGCATCGCGCCGCAGGATGGATGGTGCTCACACCAGGCCTCTTCCCAGCTGAAGCCGGTCCCACTAAAAAGCATTGCGTGCATCCAGTGACACTGACGGCGACGCAGAATTGTAGGACCGGCTTCAGCCGGGAAGGCGTCGGGCGTCACGCCGCAGGATTGAGGGTGTCCACACAGGCCTCTTCCCGGCTGAAGCCGGTCCCACTAAAGCGGATTGCGCGTCTTCAGTGAGCCTGGCGGCGACGCGGAATTGTAGGACCGGCTTTAGCCGGGAAGGCGTCGGGCCTCACGCCGCAGGATTGAGGGTGTCCACACAGGCCTCTTCCCGGCTGAAGCCGGTCCCACTAAAAAGCATCGCGTGCATCCAGTGAGATGGGCTGCTCCCTCGGCATCCGAGAAACAAACTGCAACATTTATCGGAACCGCCGCGGCGCAGCAGCCACACAGTCGCTATCCCTCACGCCCGGATGACGACTCATGCGTATATTAAGCACTCCTCCCAACGCCGCTGCATCCCAATCTGTTGGCGCCGAAGCCGCCCAGGGATTGCCGATGACTGACGCCAAGCCGGCGCTGTCACTGAAGGGGGGCGTCGATCCGACTATTCGCTTCGGCGCGTCGACCCAGCCATCGCCGGCGAACGGTGCCTTTGCCGGCAATAGCCCTGGCAGCACAGGCGCTGCGGGCAAGGCTCAGAGCATCGAACAGCAGCTGCTGTCATTGCTGACCCAGCTCACGCAGTTGTTCAAAGGACAGGCGCCATCGTCGCCCGAATCCGCCACGACATCGCCCAACGCCGCCGCGCAAAATGCTCCCACTTCCGGTGCCGTTCCCACGGCCAGTCCGCAACCTGTCGCCCAGGCGAACGCTGCCGCCCCGGCAGCGCCGGTCGAGTCTGCGAAACCGGTCGAAGAAGCCAAGCCCGAGGAACCCAAAGCCACCGAAGCCGCGTTCCTCGATGACTCGAAATATTCGTCGCCCAAGGAGCTTGAGCGCTGGGCGCCTATGGTTGCCAACCTGCCGCCGGATCAGCGCGATCAGGCCGCCAAAGAGCTGAACCGACCCATCGCCGCCGCGCGCATGGCCGCTGAAAAAGGCCCGGACGCGGCGAAGGCCATGGACTTCATCAACGCCAACCCGTCGCTGAAAACCGCTGTGGACACCGGCAAGCACGGCGGCAAAGCGGACGGCAAAATAACCGATGGCGACCTCAAGGCCTTCGCCAAGAACATGCAAAAAGCCGCCGACAGCGCGGACAAGGACATTGCCAACTACCAGAAAGACCATCCGGACGCCGACCCTCAATCTCTGGAAATGGTCCGCAACGCTGCGTTGATGCGCGCCAACGAGCCGCTGACCAAGGCTGCCGATCCCAAGCATGCCTTGGGCGCCGACGGCAAAACCAAGGTCGATGGCCTGACCAGTGCCGATGGCCTCAAGGCCATTCAGAACGACAACCCGGGCCTGGCCGGACCGTTGAAGCAGGCGGCGAAAACCTGGTCTCAGCCCGGCTTCCTCACGCAGATCGACCAGGGCGGTTTGAGCGGTCGCTCGCTGGCGGCCCACAGCCCGGACAAGCTGTTCAACGCGAAGAACATCAGCGACTGGATCAAAAAGCAGGCGCCCACCAACGGCGGCGAATTTGCCAGCGTGCTCAGCGATGCCGCCACCCTCAACTCAGTGGCCAACGTCGACATCTCCAAACTGGGCAAGGACGTCTTCGACAACCCCTCGGCCTACAGCGGCGAACAGAAAGCCGCAGTCATGATCAAGCTGCAGCAGACCCAACAGAGCGTCGTCGCCGGCCAGGACCTGCGCAAGACCGGCAAGACCGAAGAGGCGTTGAACGAGAGGATCGGCCAGCTGCAAGCCGATCCTGAGGTGCAAGCCTTCCTCGACAAACAGATACCGCAGCAGTCGCGGGCGCTGGTCGCCAGTACGCCGACGTTGCAGAAAGCCGTCACCGAGCAGATGCGCAAGGTCAACAGCGGCGAGGCCCTGCAGGGGGACCTGAACACTGCCGACAAGGCCACCAAAAAGGACAAGCCGAACGCCGATTACAGCAGCGCTTTGGGCGGGTTGTCGGCGCAGCTGCAGATGCAGAAAGACCTGCTTGGCGACGACGCTCCTGTGCCAACCGCGCAGCAGGTACTGGGTCAGCGGCCTGACCTGCAGGGCAAGGTTCAGGACTCGTACGTGCGCAACTTCAGCGAAGGCGGCGCCGTCCGGCAGTTGCTCGATCAGAAGAAAGCCGATGGCGAAGAGGCGCTGCAGAGCGCCGACGCGCAAAAGGCTGCGTATGACAGCGTGCTGCCCGACACCTTCGTGCAGAGCCAGCAATCGCGCTATGTGGATTCGACCTTCCACCATCTGGAAGACACCAAGAGCGGTCGCAAGGTGCTGGAAAACGCCAAGGGCGATAAAGACCATGCGCCGTCGATGGCCGCCCAGGTCGCTTCGAACATGGGACCGTCAGCGCTGCGCTCAGTGGCAGGTTTTGCCTCGGTGTCGGACATGCTCGCCCGCGGCGACAAAGCCGATGCCGCCAGGACCATTTATGACAGCACCAAATCCGGCCTCTCGGCGGCCAAGCATGGCTATGACGCGGTGGCCAAGTCCGCCGGGCGCGCAGGGCTGGGCGAGGTCGCGGCGAAAGTCGGCGGCCGCGTCGCCGGCATGGTCGTAGGAGAAGCAGCGGGGCTGGCCGCCGGGGCAGCCATCGGTGCCTCCATTCCGGTGGTCGGCTGGATCGCCGACGCGGCCATGGCCCTGGGTTTCGGCATCTCCGCCATCATCGAAGCCGTCAAGAAACACAAGGCCCAGAAGGCCTTCGATCACAACGTCGACCCGGTCCTCGATCAGTTCGGCATCCCCAAAGCCCATTGATGTTTCCTGACCCGAAAGAGGTAAGTGATCATGAGTATCGGTATTTCCCAGATTCGGCCGTTGAGCGAGCCCGGCCACTCGGACTTTTCGTCCCTGAGCGGCAAGCCCGGCCAGAGCAACTCCCTGGGCGGCGGCGGTGGCGCCGGTCAAGCGCTCGACGCGAGCTCGATTCTGTTTGCCCATGCCGGGCAATCCCAGGTCAACTTTGGATCGCCCGAGAATCAGGACCCGGCGACCAACGCCGCTAATCCCCTCACAAGTGGCGCGGACCAGAACGGCATCGCCCAGCAACTCATGGCGTTGATCATGCAGTTGATGCAGATGCTGATGCAGAACAACCCCAACCAGACTGGCAATCCGGCGGCGCAGAACAACGCAGTGACCGGAGGCGGTGGCGGCGGCGGCGGTGGTGGCGGCGCGACCGAGGGTGCGAGCGGTGGCGGTGGCGCTGCAGAAGGAGCGGGCGGTGGTGCGCAAGGCGCTGGCGCTGCTCAGGCACCCGCTGCGCTTGCGGCCAACACTGACGCGGTGTCGGACGACACGGCCCTCAGCGGCTCGGGCGGTTTGCATTTGCCGCCTCAGCTTGAGGACTACCGGAAGGACATCATGGCAGCGTCCAACGCAACCGGCGTGCCGCCGAACATTCTGGCGGGTCAGATCTGGGCCGAATCCCGTGGTCAGTTGGGCCAGGACACCACCAATGTCAATGGCAAAAAGGATGCAGGCGTGATGCAGGTCAACGCCGACACCTTCGCCGCCCTCAAACGAGACAACCCCAACGAGCTCGGCAATGCCGACGTCAACAACGCCCACGACAACATCATGGCCGGCGCGCTGTACATGCGCGACCAGAAGGCTACGTTCGGTGACTGGAACTCCGCACTGCGCGCCTACAACTCGGGCCCGGACAAGGTCAACAAGGACAACCCCGCGGATGCCGGCGGCGTGGGGGATCCGAAGTACGTCGAGAACGTCATGAATTTCGCGAAAATCATCGAAAGCGGTCAGGGGCAATTGCCGGCCTGACCTTCGGCGTGAATCCATGCGCGGCGCGGCGAGTAGATGCCGCGCTCCTATTAGTCAGGGAAGCGTTTTTCCATGAACACGCTGTTGGGGTCCTCTTGGTAATCACCAAAGGGGCCCCGGCGCTGGTAGCCGTTACGCTCGTAAAACGAGATCGCTTCATGTTGCAGGTACCCGGTCTCAAGCATCACTCGCGCGCAGCCGCGTCGCCGAGCCTCGTCTTCCAGAACACTCAAAATCCTGCCGGCCAGACCCTGCCCGCGTGAGGCAGGTTGCGTAAACATCCGCTTCAGCTCGCCATGGGTCGCGTGGACAACGAGCGCCCCGCAGGCGACAGCCGTTCCATCAATGGCGCGTGCAACGGAGAAGACCGTATTGTCCGAAGCCAATGCATTTATATCGATGCCATGGTGACTTTCTGCCGGGTAGAGCGGTATCTGGTAGTCATCCAGCGCTTCAATGAGGGCGATGACTTCCGGTTGATCAGGGGATTCGAGGGAAACGGTGGATGACTTCAAAAAGTTGCGCTCCGTTGGTGGGTGCTGGATCAATGGGGACACGGCGGATATTCGCCTTTTCACGCCCCATGAATCAATCCAGGTCAGCGGCAGACGCCTTTCTGCATTCCAGGCAGGATTGCCCTGCCTGGAATCATCCTTCATCGACTACGAGTGACCCGCCATACGGTGTTTGCCAGGTCGTCGGCGATGATCAATGCACCTTTAGGGTCCACCGTCACACCCACTGGCCGCCCGCGGGTTTTCCCGTCGGCACCCCGAAAGCCGGTCGCGAAATCAATCGGCGCCCCGTTCGGACGACCGTTGCTGAACGGCACGAAAACCACTTTGTAACCCACCGGATTCTCCCGGTTCCAGCTGCCGTGTTCGCCAACAAATACCCCGTCAGCGTACTTCTCGCCCATCGCCGGGATGGAAAAATCCACGCCAAGGGCTGCGGCATGGGACCCGAGGCTGTAATCGGGCTTGATGGCGGCAGCGACCATTTTCGGGTTCTGCGGTTGGGCACGGGTGTCCACGTTCTGACCCCAATAGCTGTAAGGCCACCCGTAAAACCCGCCTTCGCGAACCGAGGTCAGGTAGTCCGGGACCAGATCCGGGCCCAGTTCATCGCGCTCGTTGACCACTGCCCATAACTTCCCGGTTTGCGGCTGGATGGTCAACGCCGTCGGGTTGCGGATGCCGGTCGCGTACGCTTTGTGGGCACCGGTCTCGGCATCCACCTGCCACACCCTGGCCCGGTCGAGTTCGACCTCCATGCCGCGCTCGGTCACGTTGCTGTTTGAACCGATGCCGACGTACAAGGTGCGCCCGTCATCACTGATGGCCAGTGACTTGGTCCAGTGGTGATTTATTTCAGCGGGAAGGTCAGTGACTTTGATCGGTGGTCCGTCGGCTTTGGTCTGTCCCTCTTGATAATCGAAACGCACCAGTTCGTCCTGGTTGGCCACGTACAATTTGCCGTTGGCAAACGCTAGGCCGTAGGGCGCGTTAAGGTTCTCCGCGAACACCGTCTTCGTCTCATAGACGCCGTCACCGTCAGCATCGCGCAGCAAGGTCAGACGGTTGCCGCCTTTGACCTTGGTGTTGCCCTGGGCCTTGATATACCCCGCGATCACGTCCTTGGGTTTGAGCTTCGCGGCGCTTCCGCCACGCCCTTCAGCCACGAGGATATCGCCGTTGGGCAGCACCAGCGTCTGGCGAGGAATCTGCAAGTCGGC
This sequence comes from Pseudomonas sp. GL_135, assembly GCF_057834665.1. Taxonomy (NCBI): domain Bacteria; kingdom Pseudomonadati; phylum Pseudomonadota; class Gammaproteobacteria; order Pseudomonadales; family Pseudomonadaceae; genus Pseudomonas; species Pseudomonas sp. GL_135. The sequence continues at coordinate 3,730,318 of NZ_CM174408.1, read as the reverse complement.
GGCGATGGCCGTGACGCTGTAACCCTCAGGGACCGTGGGTTTCTGGTCGCCCCACAACGCCGGTTCGGCAATCTTCATGCTGGGTAAAAGACCGCGCTGCGCGGCCGGCAGTTTTGGATCGGGCCCCAATGCCTGGGTCGCATCCCCGGCGTCACCGCAGCCGCTTAACAATAACGCCATGCTGACTGCGGTCAGTTTGATCGAGTGGTTCATTTTCCATCCCCCGTGCGCACGCTGGTGAGTCCCAGCCACGCCGTCACGCCAATCAGCAGCGTAGTCAGTGCGGAGAGAATGAGGCCCGACGGCATGGTGGCGAAGGCATCCTTGGCATGTTCAAAGGCGTTGACGAGCCCCAGTGCCCAGGTCACCACCAACAAGACCAGATAGACCACAGGGCGCCCGCCCTTGCGATCGGCCCGGATCAGATTGACCAGCGCGAACAGCACGGCGAGTCCGCAGAACACCAGACCCCCGGCGATAAGCCAGGAGGCGAAGTTGCTCCATTGAATCTGGTACGTCTGAAAGTAGGTGATGTCGCTCAGCAATGCGCCGAGAAACAGCGGGACGGTTCCGGCAAGCATTATCGCGTGTAGCGGGCCTGGCGGGTTTCTGTAGACAAGATGGGCGGTAGTGTTCACGACGACTCCCTATTGTGCTGACGCTTATGCTGTGCAAATGAACTGACCCATCAGGGCCGCGCAGGGTGCGCATCGTTTGGGATCAATGGGTCAGGAACATAGTTCAGCCTATTTGGGCGTTATGCATATGCAGTTACATCTGCACGTTCAGTGGCCGCAGCGCTTGATGACTTCGAGCCCCCAGTGCATCAGCCAGGGCAAGCTGGCTGTGCTCAGGGGCGGCTGCGTTCACTGCGGGCGCCAAAAAACACGGCTCAGGTCGCCTTGACCGTCCACAACTGATCAACCCGCGTCGTGTAACTGCTGCTCATCAGGTCACGGCGCATGGCCCATTCCGGCGCCGCCGGGACGCTGGCCGAGCGCAGTGTGCCGCGACCCCATCGCGTGTTGATTTCATCAAGCACCTCCATCACCTTGCCGGCGTCGGTGGGTTGCGAATGGGCAAACAGGTCATCGGTGAATTCGCCCGGGTGGCGCAAGTCCATCAGCAGCACTTCGGCTTTGCTGTATTTGAAGCCCGGCCGGAACAGCCGATTGACCGCTTCGGTCGCCGCTTTGGTCATCAGGCGCACGTCGTTGGTCGGGTAGGGCAGTTCCACCAGTGCGGCGTTGGCGTACTTGACCTCCTCGGGGTTAAACATCCCGGTGCGGATGCTGACGCGGATCTTTTTGCACAGCGAGTTCTGCGCCCGAAGCTTTTCGGCGGCGCGCTGGGTGTAAGTCGCGACCGCCTCTTTGATGGGTTCGATGTCGGTGACCCGTGCGCCAAACATGCGGCTGCAGCAGATTTCCTGTTTCGGCGGCGTGACGTCTTCCAGCTCCAGGCACGGCGTGCCGGCCAATTCGCGGGCGGTTTTTTCGATGACCACGCTGAAGGTTTTGCGCAAGGTCCACGGGTCCGCCCGCGCCAGGTCCATCGCCGTCTTGATGCCCATGCCTTCGAGGTGCGCCCTCATGCGTTTGCCGACGCCCCAGACCTCGCCAACGTTCGTGTTGCGCAGGGTCCAGTCGCGCTTGAACGGATCGCTCAGATCGACCACGCCGCCGGTGATGTGCGACAGCCGCTTGGCGGTGTGATTGGCCAGCTTGGCCAGCGTCTTGGTCCGCGCGATGCCTACGCCCACCGGGATGCCGGTGCATTTGAACAGCCGCTCACGAATGTCCCGGCCAAATCGATCCAGGTCACCCGGGAGGCCGGTCAGCTCGGCGAAGGCTTCATCGATGCTGTAGACCTCAAGGGCCGGCACCATCGACTCGATGATCGTCATCACCCGCTCGCTGATGTCGCCGTACAGCGCGTAATTGCTGCTGAACGCCACCACCCCGGCACGGCGCAGGTCGTCCTTGATCTGATAATACGGCGCGCCCATTTTCACGAAGGGTTTGGCGTCGTAACTGCGCGCGATGACGCAGCCGTCGTTGTTGGACAGCACGACGATGGGTGTCCTTATCAGGTCCGGGCGGAAAACCCGTTCGCAGCTGGCGTAGAAACTGTTGCAGTCAATCAGCGCGAAGGTTCGCTCATACGGGATCATGATGGGCCACGCTGAACCGGGCAGTCGCTGGATTGACCGGCGGACTCATCGGCGCTCGGCGAGTGCAGGCCCGGGGCAGGGCGGCTGGACGTGCTGACGCAGGGCGTCGGCTGCGGGGAATAGCGGAAAAACCGGGGAAAACGACGTTCATGATGAAGCCCTCCTGTTCGTTGGCTGTATGTATATACAGTTAAGCGGCTCTGCTGAGAGGGGTCAACCGTTGGCACTGGAAGACCGACCGACGCGCATGGATGGCGATTCTCGTGGAGTCAGCAGGACCGGCTTTAGCCAGGAAGGCGACGAGCTTCACGTAGTGGTAGGACTGGCTTTAGCCGGGAATGCGTCCGGCGACACACTGCAAAATCGAGAGTGATCGGATAGGCCAGATGAACAATAAGTCGGCGATATCTCTTCTGGTCTGAACTTTGCTACATCCCTGTTACAGGCGGCCTCGATCACAGAAAATTGGCGCGAAGGCTCTCCTGAAATCATCTTTAGTTTTGAATTGGCATGCTCTACAACGCGCATGCCCAGGAGCCGGCCATGAGTACTCTCTCGGAAATTGCAGCAAACCTTTTGAAACGCGAAGACAGTCCCGAGCAGGCTGCTGCGCAGGCTGGCCCCCGTGGCCCGATGGGCTGGGAACAACTGATGACGCTCTCGAAAGAGAAAGACATATTGAAGTGGCAAGCCGCGCTTTCCCGGCTCATTGCGGACAATCCCGGCCAGCGTCGAGTGACCGTGATGCGTGTGATTCAGGGCGGTCTGGCCTGACATAACCCAGATTAATCGCTGAGCCGCTTGTGGACGCAATGTCTGGCAAGCGGCTCCGTTGCCTCTAGTGGGACCGGCTTTAGCCGGGAATAGGTCATCGGTAGGTCCAAGTCGGCCAAGGTGTCCGTTAGCCGCTATTGATCGACATATTGGCGTTAGTCGGCAGGTGCATTGCGCGCTAAAGTGGCGGGCATGTTCCTGGCAGCTTCGGATAACGCAGATGACCCGCCCCCGTTTTCTCCCCGACAACTTCACCCTCATGCTGATCACCGTGGTGATCATCGCCAGCTTCCTGCCCGCCACCGGGCAAGTGGCCGTTGGCTTCGGCTGGCTGACCAACATTGCCATCGCGCTGCTGTTCTTCCTTCACGGCGCCAAACTGTCCCGCGAATCGATCATCGCCGGCGCTGGGCATTGGCGCCTGCACCTGCTGGTATTCGGGCTGACTTTCGTCCTGTTCCCCTTGCTTGGCCTCGCACTCAAACCCGTGCTGTCGCCGCTGATCGGCAAAGACCTGTACATGGGCATTCTGTACCTGTGCGCGCTGCCCGCGACGGTGCAGTCGGCGATCGCCTTCACGTCACTGGCACGCGGCAATATTCCGGCGGCGATCTGCAGCGCGGCGGCCTCCAGCCTGTTCGGAATATTCCTGACCCCGCTGCTGGTCACGCTGTTGCTGAACGTCCACGGCGAAGGCGGCTCGACTCTCGATGCCATCGTGAAGATCAGTGTGCAATTGCTGCTGCCGTTCATTGCCGGCCAGATCATGCGGCGCTGGATCGGCGCCTGGGTCGGACGCAACAAGAACTGGCTGAAATTCGTCGACCAGGGCTCGATCCTGCTGGTGGTCTACGGTGCATTCAGCGAGGCGGTCAACGAAGGCATCTGGCAGAAAACACCGATCTGGGACCTGGCCGGGCTGGTGGTGGTGTGCTGCCTGCTGCTGACACTGGTGCTCGTGGCCGCGACCTTGCTGTCCAAGCTGTTTGGCTTCAATCAGGAAGACCGCATCACCATCCTGTTCTGCGGCTCGAAGAAAAGCCTGGCCACCGGCGTGCCGATGGCTCAAGTCCTGTTTGCGGGGAGCACGATTGGGTTGCTGATTTTGCCGCTGATGCTGTTTCACCAGATTCAACTGATGGTGTGTGCAGTGGTGGCCCAGCGGTATGCGAAGCGGGCTGAGCCGGTGGCGGAGTTGATGGCGCAGGTTGATCCTTGATTCTGGTGATCAACTCGCTGGAATGATGGAAAGCCCCGATAATTCGGGGCTTTTTGCGTTTGGAGGGGAGGTGGGCAATGGCCAGTTAGGGTTCATGGTTGAATGCACAAACCTAGAGGGGCTGTGTCAATCAAACTCAAATGCGCTACGCGGTTGGGGCCTGTCACTCGAACAGCTTTAAAACAGCCTCGGGATACAGGATTGGGGACCTCTTGGCTGATTTGAGCACGCGCTCGCGTACCGTTTGACCTTTCAGTTCCGGCAAAATTGCCACATATTCAGGCGTGAAGGCCGGTGCTTCTTTACTGGCGCCGGCGTCCATTAAGGCCTTGATGCAATCGGGATTATGACTCCTCGAGTTTTCCCACAATGGCGTACCAATGGGCAACGTCTCCTGCTGGGGTGAAAGTGCATCGATAGAGGTTCCTTTTTTGTGCAGCAGCGCGATGCGTTCTGCAGCCTGCGGATCCGGGTGACCAGCCAGCTGAAAGGCTCGCTCACAGACAAAATGAAGAGGGGTTAACGCTGCCTTGCTGACGCCATATGGATCGGTGCCGGCTGCGGTCAATAGTTTAATAACCTCGATACTTGAAGCGCCTCTTCCCATCAGCGGTGAACCCCCTTTAGGCGTCGTTAGCTTTGGGTCAGCACCATAGCGTAGCAACATTTTGATCAAGTCCGGCTGGGGATAACGCTGTCCTTCGAGGGCGGCCCTGAGTGGCGTAGTAGTACCGGCGTGGGCAATAACATTTGGGTTGGCGCCCGCTTTTAGCAAGCTTTCTATAACGTGTAATTCATCTGAGGAAATTTTGGGGTTTTCTCCGTACCTTAGTGCGGTGATCAGGACTGTTTCCCTGCTTTCCGGAATGACTTGGTTAACGTCAATCGGAAATTCAAGTAGGCGATCAACTAAATCTGGCCGTTTGTAATACGTCGCATGCCACAAGATTTTCGTATCCGGTCTCGCGCCACGGGCGAGCAGCGAATTGACGGTGTCCAAGTCTGCGGTTTGGCCAGAGAAGCCATACTTTATCACCGCATCGTCTAGCTGACGGACCAGATCTTTCTCTGGTTCACCTTGGGCCATGGCTGAGGCCGAGAGTAAGGCGAAGGTCAGGGCGCACCTCGTGTAGAAGTTGAAGGCGAGTTTATAGGTAAGCATGCGATATCTCATAGGGTGAAAGTTGAGGGTGTTGATTGTGTTGTGATCAGATGTTAAGCAAGTGAAGTTCCTGGCTTTGCAAGATGAGCTTATAGAGTTGAAGGATTAAGGGGATTAGCCCCTTTAGTTAAGGAAGTTGTTGCCATCAAGGCCGATGCCAGGGGTCAGTAAATCGTCATAAAAAATGTGTCTTAAAAGAGTATATTGCTTTCGAGCTGTTGACCATTAGGGGAACTAAAGGGGTCCGTCCCCTTTAACTGTCCCCTTTAACTTTGTTGTCTCCATTAGTAAAACACCAGCTTTGATACGCTATCAACAAAAGTTATTTCGGCATGATGATCAACTGCTAATCTGAACTCTTGGAAGAAATAATCAAGATTATTTGAAAAGGCAATAAACGCATCAGGCCCGTGCTCTCCCGATGAGACAGGGACCAATAGGTAATGGCATGCATTCGTTAGGGCTTCGTATAATTCGCCGCCGGTTATCAAAAGACGCTGGTCTTGTAATATGCTGGCGAGCATTGATGCTTTAGGTTTTTCAGTAAGTCGATGTCTCGACAGTACTTGGTATTTCCGTAAGTTTTTTTCATATTCAGTATGTTCTTGATATAGCTTTTCGAAGCCACCGTTTTTATCTCTAAATAAAAGTGAAGGCATGCAGCCGTCGTAGTTATGTGAAGGTGGTTGAATGTTTAGCTTATGCAGATTAACCCAGTAACATTTTTCAACAAGAGTGTTTAGAGCAGAAGAGCCTTGGGGTGTTTCATCAAAACCAATAGCGCCTTCTAATGTTACCGCCATCAGCAAAGCAAATTGATCATGAGCTTTGGCAGACATTTTTGCTAGGCGCTCGCTTGCATGTTTTTTAAAGTTTGTAAACTCGGAGCGGTAGCACAAGATTTTATATTGGATCATTTAATTGTTCCGGCCGTGTTGCTGGGTAAGTGAATACTATCATTTCACCTTTTTTGTTCTTTCCGTGGACGTGTGGACTTTCGTGATGGTCCGGTTGGCCTGGTCCGACCAGGTCTGGATGTCCGTCAGGATGGTCAAACACATAAGGAGATTAAAGGGTTCCGTCCCCTTTGAAAGTTTAGTTATCGATTGATAAAGCTTTCGATATCGTCAAGAGCATCTTGGGCTCTACCAGCCAAGGTCTTGTGTTTAAGATTTTTAAGCAGCACAGGAATGACCAAAGCTTCGTCGATTACTTTGTGCATGCGGGCAACATGGCCAATACATGTCAGTGCCAGTCCTCTTATGTCGTCGTCCCGATGGTCCTGTATTGCTTGTACGCACTTCATCTGAATCCATTCGGGATCCTCGATATTAAAACACAGGTATAGCAGCGCATCCGTGGCTACTGCCGCATCTTCCGACCGCAATATCACTTCGAGTTCTTCTTTGCTGTATTGAGGAATGGTAGCGTTCATTTTTGATCTTTCCTTTGCCTGTAGTCATGCCGGCTTTCTTTGAACGCCGACTATTGTTAGCTTTGCAAGTCACGTTGTTAAAGGAATTGAAGGGTTTAGTCCCTTTTTGATCCTTGACTCATTAGCCGAAGCCAAATTATCTAAGCACCGCGTACACCCTTACTATGTCATCGTCGCTAGCTGAGTATTAAAGGAGTCTGTCCCCTTTAGTTCGCAGGATGTTTTAGTGTTGTACCCGTTAAAAACTGGATGAAAATCTCAAAAAATGATGGTGCCAATACGTTCATATTGCGCTCCGTCGTTTATATATAGGTTGTGAGCTAAAGTCGCAACGCCCTTTAGCTGCTGCTTCTTTTTATCAACGGAAAAGGGTTGGCTAGTCGTTCGGAAGCTCAATGATCTCCCGGTTCAGAGCGATAATATCCACGTGAGTTTCATGGAAGAAGTTTTCGACGAAATCTTGAAGGTGGAGATGCTCCAACCCGTATTGCGCCATTTCGTCTGCCGTGCGATTAAAAGGGATCCGTCCCCTTTAACTCGCTTATAACTTCATTAACCTCGGCAGTTTTTTTGCACGGCAAATACCCGTATAAAATCTTCCCCACATGCAGAATCATAAAATCTACTTTCATAGAACTCAAAGGCGTCCGCGATTCCGCAGTGTGAAAAATGCATTTTCACGAGATTTATCTCTTGTGAGACGGCGCTACTACTTTTCTCGATTTTATCTAAAAATCCGATTGACCCAGGACGCGGATATATAAATATATTTGGGATCAGAACGCCAAATTCTTTAAGAGCTTCGAAGTCGGTGAAGGTGATCGCAAAAAAAGGTTTAGCATTTTTCGGCTTGCAGGATATCGCACCAATGGAGTTCAAAAGAAACACTGACAGACCTACTAGAAAGTCCGTAACTTTCTCGTCGGTCATCTCTTTTTTCAGATGATTTAGTCGGGCATACCTCGATGTCATAGGAAGCTCTTCGAAGGTTTCGTAGTTCAAAAAGAACACGCCCATGTCATTGTACGGTTCTTTGCTTATTATCTTTCTGTAAAGAGCTGTTAAGTTCATTTTGGTGGAATGCTCCATCCGTGCTGATTAAGCCATTCTATTGTTTTTCTACTGAAAGTCACATCTCCGCGACCTTTGTCGTGCACTGAGCCGTCAAGATTATACCCTGACCCACATTTGCAGTGCGCGTGCCACTGACTGTGTGGAACACTCTTATCCGGACCATGAATTCGGGTAATTTCAAGAGGACCCTGTTTCTTACCAATCTTCATCTGGGCCTGTTTGGGTGTTCCAACCGGAACGTTGCTATTTTTGGAAAGACCTAGTGGGTCGGTCCATTCAACTGGATTTGGCACGTAGTGATAGAGGTTTAGCCCGCCACTGTAGCCAATCGGATCCTTGCTAATGAAGCGCCCGACTCTTGGATCATAGTATCGATGGCGGTTGTAGTGCAGGCCCGTCTCGTGGTCGTGGTACTGGCCCTGGAATCGGATCGGGTTGGTCAGGCCGATTTGTTGGGCGAACTCGGAGCGCTGTTCGGTTGCTTCGCCCCACGCTTTGTACTGGGCGCTCCAGGCGGTGTTGCCTTTTTGGTCGGTGATTTCCTGAGGGGTGCCGAGGTGGTCGCATTGGTACCAGGCGAGTGCATCAATCGGTAGCGCGACGGGTTTGTAGTTCCACAGCGGGTCTTCTTTGAAGTTGTAGCGACCTTCGTAAATCGGTTGGCTTACGAGGCGGATGGTTTCGTGGCGGATGGCTTGGGCGACCGGGACGAAGGTGCCGGGTTCGTGGATGTAGTGGACGGTTCGGCCTAACCCGCCTGCATAGGGCGGCGGGCTGCTTTCCCAGGCGAGGTTGTCGCCGTCCCAGCCGTACAGGGTGAAGCCGCAGCCGAGCTCGCGTTCCTTGCGGGCGTGTTCGTTTTCGTTCCAGCCGGTGCCGGCTTCCGGGCGTGGGCGGTAGTGGGCTTTGGAAAGTTTGTAGAGGCGCCGTCCGAGGGGGTCGTAGCCGAAGTCGACGGTGAGGCGCGTATCGCGGAAATGCGCGAGGCGATCGAAGAGGTCCCAGTGCAGTTCGCTGCGCAGGCCATTGGTCCATCGGGCTGTCTGGTTGCCGCGTTCGTCGTATTCGTAGTGGTTGCCGCCGTAGTCGCGCAGCAGGTTGTCCACGAGTTTGTTTTGAGTCGGCTCGGGGTCGAGTGGACGGCGGACGGGCGTTGCGCTGTCGTCGAGCAGGTTGCTCGCGGGGTCGAAGGCGAAGGTTTCAGTGCCTAATCGACTGGTGGCGCTGAGTAGGCGGCTGACGGGGTCGTAGCGGTAACTCAATTGGCCGCGACGGCTGTCGTTGATGTCGCTGAGCTGGCCGGCGGCGTCGTAGGTGTAGGCGCGTTTGATCAGTGTGGTTTTGTCGTCGGTGCGCCCTAGCAGCTGTTCGTGCAGACGCCCTGCTGGGTCCCAGCTTTGGGTTTGCAGCAAGCTGTTGCCTTGATGGCGGGCCACTTCGCGGTGCAGGTCATCGCGTTCGTAACTGAGTAGTTCGTGCTCGTCGAGCTTCAGGCCAAGCAGATGGCCGCTGCCGTAGGTAAGCCAGCTGACGCGATGTCCATCAGGGCGAACAGTCGCGACGCGGTTATTAAGGGCGTCGTATTCATGCTGCCAGACGGCAACCAGTGGTTTATCCAGATTCGAATAATGCTGGTGCTCGCGCAGCAGGTTGCCGGCCGGATCGTGAAACCATTGCAGGCGGCTGACGGCGTTGGTCGCCATGACCAGATGGCCATTGCCGTCGTAGGCAAAGGTTTCGCTCTGGGACTTTTCGCCGAGGGTGGCACGGCGTTCGGTCAGGCGGCCCATTGGGTCGAAGGTCAGTGCGATGGTGCGCTGGCCGTTAAGCGTCTGAGCGAGCCGTCCCGTTTCTGGATCGTACCGGTATTGAGTCGAGCGATTGTCGAAGCCGCGCTCTTCCAGCAGTCGCCCGACCGGGTCGTAGTGAAAGTGCGCACGGCGTTCGTTTTCGTTTTCCAGCGCAACGAGACGACCGAGTTTGTCCCAGCGGTAACGCAAGGTTTGCTCGGCGGCGTCGACGCGTTCGGCGATAAAACCGGCGGCGGTGTAACGCCATGTGGTGCAGCGTTCAAGGCCATCGGAGTGGGCGAGAAGTCTGCCTTCGGCATCCCGGCTAAAGCGCTCTTCGGTTTTGTCCGGGTGTTTGATCAGGACAAGCTGGCCTGACTTGTATTCGTACGTGGTGCTGTGCCCGGCCGGGTCGGTGAAGCGAACCATTTGGCCGCGTTCGTCGTACTCCCAAACACTCAGCTTGCCGGAGCAGTCGGTGTACTTAACCAGTTGTCCGGCGTCATTGTAGGCCAGCGCTTTGGTGTTGCCGTTGGCGTCCTTGATCGCTGTAGGGAGCCCGAACGTGTTGTAGGCGTATTCGGTAACGTTCTCTAGCGGATCGATCGCCTCAATCAGATTTCCGCGATGGTCGTAGTCGCGCTTCCACAACCCGCCCTCGCCATCGCTGATCTTGATCAGATGGCTTTTGTCGTCGTAGGCGTAATTCATCACGCTGTGGTCAGCGCGTGTGTGCTCCGTCAGGTTGCTCAGCTTGTCGTAGCGATAGCGGTCCGTGCTGCCATCGGTGTGGACGTGGCGAATGATGTTCTTGGCGGTATCGCGAAAGAACCACTCCGAACGGCCGTCAGCGTGGCAGATGCGGTACGTGTAGCCGAGGCTGTCGTAGTAGTGCCGGGTTTCGTGGCCCAAGGCATCTGTGACATAGGTCAGACGGATGTTTTCATCCCACGCCAATCGCGTATCGAAACTGCCATCGTCGGCCCATTCGCGCACGGCCTTGGCGTCGGGGCCCGTGCCGTGCCACTGCAGGTTCAAACCACGATTGGTGCGGTCGGTGTAGCGAGTGATCAGGTGATTTTGATACTGATAACGCCAGGCCGAGCCGTTCTCGTCTTGGGCCAGAACAAGATCGCCGGCATCATCGTACTGATACGCGCAGAGTTGGCGTTTAACAGCGCCGTCACGAACTTCCCACAGGCCGGTCAGACGGCCCTGATCATCAATCAGAGTGCCCAAGCGCAAGTGGATTTTTCGGGCGTCCTTTTCCCGGTAAGTGACCAACTCAGAGAGCATCAAACACCCATCATGACGATGCTCGTAATGCAGCATCACCCCGGCGCCATTAGGCAAAATCTTGTTGATCAGTACAAAACGATCACCCCGCCGAACATAGGTTTCCCTGTGCTCAAGCCCCCGCATCAGCGCCAACCGATCCTTGCTGAGGCGAATGACGGTCAGGTTCTCAATGGCGTTGAAGTGAAAGAGTTTTACCTTGGGAAGAGGAAATTCATGACTACGCCCATCGGAGTCATGAAACACCAAACCGTCGCCGAAGAGATCAAACCGCGTAGTAAACGGCGTGATCCAACGCGCACCAATGACATCATGATCGTAGGCATCAAGACTAGAACAATAGGTACGCGTCCACTCAATCGGAAACGGCCCCGGCAGGCTGAAATCGGTATGACTGACCGACTCCGAGCCCATCGCAAAGCTGATGCTGTTCCCCGTTGAGCCGCAGGTACAGGCGCAAGGACAGGCACATGTGCACTTCTTCAGTACGTTTGGCCGGCCCTTCGCCGGCTTCTCACGCTGAACAACTTCGAGTTTGCCTTCGCTGCCCCGGCGCTTGGCCTGATTAATCACCCCCGGCTTGATGTTGAACGACTGCCCATGCCCATTGCGGGAACGCCAACTTACAACCGCTCCAGCCAACGTCTGCAGCAACGCTCCAATCGAGTTTTGAACCTCAGGATCTGCTAGACCATTAATCTGGGCCCGAAGCTCTGACCCCATGGCACGCAACGACTTAGCCTGTCTGCGTACCGGGTCTTTCAGCGCTTCAGGCACAAGATGTTCGACGGTGCCGTTGACGATTTTTTGGCCGGCTGCGATGTAAACGTCGGCAACCGCGATGAAAATGTTGGAAATCGCGCCTTTGGGATCGTAGTCCCACTGCTTGCGCCCATCGCTGATCAGCTGCACCGCCTCAAGCAGACTGCCCTCGGCATCGAGATCGCCGTTGACCAGGCTTTCCAGACCCTTGGCGATCTCGTTCAGCACGCCTTCGCCGAACTTCCCCGCGTCATCGAGAATCCCGGGGAGCTTGGCCTGCGCCTGGGTCACGAAGTCATCAAGGGTCCCGACGATGTCCGCATTGAGGTGCCCGATCAGCACCTCGATCAGCGAATCACCCAACACCAACTTCCCCGCCTGCCGCATCTCCTGACGCACCAGAAACAACGTCGGCCGTAAGCTCATCCGGGCTGCCGCCATAGTCGGCGGCGTTGGCAAGACGCCAATCAAATTGATGCCCAAACTGACCCAATCCAGCGGATCGCGCTTCTCACTCGTCGCCAGCCGAACGATGTCATTCAGCGCATCAACCAGCGCCATGATGTTGCCCACCACGGGCAAAAAACCGGCAGCGCTCTTGATTCGCTCAAGGGAGACGACCCCGCCGCTGATGCCCTGCAGCCAGGCATCGACATGGGCCGCGCCGGCCCCGACGTTCTCAAGCTGAATCAGATCAAGCGGAACGATCGCCACTTGCGGCTCGTTTTTTGCGTCACTGCCGGACGTAACTGCGGGGTTTGCCAACGGTGCTCTCCGTGCTCAAAAAACCATCCGAGAAGGCGTGAATGCCAATCCGGGGGGCACGGAGATATCAAAGGCTGTGCCAATTATGAATTAGCCAAGCAAAATCAATAGCTTAAGGAGAAAATCAGGAGGATTTAGCGAACGCCAACCCAGACGACGAGGCAAAGGTGCGCAAGAAGTTGCGCACCCCTGCGCAACTTCTTGCGCACCCCTGCGCAACTTCTTGCGCACTTGTCTGCACGCCCCAAACGACGTGGCCTGCAGAGCATTGAGCCTTCCATTTTCAACAAACAGGTGCGCAACTTCTTGCGCACTCCGCCAAACCCGCACGCGACCGTTTTTCACCAGCAACGCCGCACAGCGAACAAAAGTACGGCGAAAAAACGCAGCCGAAAAAAAGCCCCGAACAGTCGGGGCTTTGAGCATTCAGAGCGGCTTAAGCTTTAGCCAACTGCTCCTCATACTCCTTGTGATACTCACGGGCCAGCGATTGCTTCTGCGTGTCGTCCAGCAACTTGCCCGCTGACTGGAAGAACTTCTGCTCTTCTTCCTTCAGGTGGTGATGAACCTTCTCCGACAGCTTTTTGGCCGTGGCCATCCATGACGGGCTGGACATCTCGGTTTCGTCGAGCTCTTCCATCATTTCGTCCATTTCATGGTGCTCGGAAATGGCATGGCGACTGAGGTCAACACCGTTGTCGTACTGCATCAGCGGGATATAGAAGAAGCGCTCTTCGGCGGTTTCGTGGGCCTGCAGTTCAGCTTTCAGCTGTTTGTAGACCTCGACACGCTCCTCACTGTCGCCATGGGTTTGGATCAAAGCGTCGGCATAGCCGCGTTGCCGGTCATGACTCTCTCTCAGGGCTTCGAAAATGTTCACGGGTGCTCCTTGGTTCGGCGACGGACTGATGTGCTTATCCCTAGACCGCAGCGGGTATTGAGCCGTTCCATTGCGCTTCGGGCATATGCATAGATCTATAAGTTTCTTTAATAACCTGCGCCGTTCTTTATAATGAAAGTGAAGCTATTTCGATGTGCTCATTCGTTTTCGTGCTGAGCGCCCCTTAGTGCCCGTCCAAGGATCCTCATGTCCCTGCGAAAGATCATCGTCGCCGCCGCGTTAATGCTGGCGACCGTCACCGCTCACGCCGAGCAGGTCATCAACATCGGTTATCAGCGTTCGTCCACGCTGTGGATTCTGCTCAAGAACGACGGCCAGTTGGAGGAACGACTCAAGCCGCTGGGTTTCACCGTCAACTGGCATGAATTCAGCAGCGGGCTGCTCAGCGCGATGAACGCCGGCAGTGTCGACCTGCACGCCGACGTCGCCGATGCGTTTGCCTTGTTCACGCAGGCGGCGAATGCACCGCTGACCTATTACGCCCGTGAGAATCCTTCCCCGACGGCGCAGGCCATCATCGTCCCGGACAACTCACCGATCCGCAGCGTTGCCGATCTCAAGGGCAAAACCGTTGCGGTGTCGAAGGGCTCGGGCAGTCATTTCCTGTTGATTTCGGCCCTGAAGCGCGCCGGGCTGACCCTCAAGGACATCAAGCCGATTTACCTGGAGGCGCCCGATGGCGTCGCCGCGTTTGCCAGCGGCAACGTTGACGCCTGGGCGATCTGGGACCCGTTCCTGGCGACCCAGCAGCGTGAGCATCATGTTCGCGTGCTGACCGACGGCTCCGGCGGCATTGCCAATTACAACCGTTTTTATGTGGCCAACACGCGTTTCGCCAAGGCCCATCCCGAGGTGCTGCAAGTGGTGTTCGACACCTTGCACGACGCCGGGCAGTGGGTGACAGGTCATCCTCATGAAGCCGCGGCGAATCTGGCGCCGCTGTGGGGCAACATCCCGCCTGAGACCGTCGAGCTGGCCAACAGCCGACGCAGCTACGACATCGTCCCGGTCAAGGTGGATGAACTGGCCGAACAGCAGCGCATCGCCGACTTCTATTTCGAGGCCGGGATGATCCCCAAAGCGCTGAAGGTGTCCGACATCGCTGTCTGGACCCCGCACGCCCACTAAGTCAGGAGCACGATCATGAGTCGTCACATTCACCTGTCGGCGTTCCTGCTGACCGGGCCGGTCATTCACAGTCATGCGGTCTGGCGCCATCCCGAGACGGTTGGCCATTACCTTGATCCCGAGTATTACGCCCGCACGGCGCGGGTGGTGGAGGAGGGGCTATTCGATTTCCTGTTCTTCGCCGACCGGCTGGCGGTGGGTGACCAGATGGGCGGCTCGCGCGACCTGGCCCTGCGTTACGGGGCGCAGGATGCGACGCGTCTGGACCCGCTGCCGATTCTGTCCTATCTGGTCGGGCAAACGAGCAAACTGGGCCTGGGTGCTACCCGCTCGACGACGTATTACGAGCCGGCGCACATCGCCCGGGAGTTCGCCACGCTGGATCATCTGTCCAAAGGCCGCGCTGCCTGGAACATCGTCACGTCGATGAACGACAGCGAAGGGCGCCTGTTCGGCAAGGACAAACACCTTGAGCACGACCTGCGTTACGACCGCGCTGACGAGTTCGTCGAAGTGGCGCTGAAGTTGTGGCGCAGTTGGGCGCCGGATGCGTTGAAGCTGGACCGGGAAAGCGGCGTGCTCGCCGACCCGTCGAAGATCACTTCGGTGCAGCATCATGGCGAATGGTTCAAGGTCGAAGGTCCGCTGAACATTCCGCGTACGCCGCAAGGCCGGCCGGTGCTGATTCAGGCAGGCTCCTCGGGCCGTGGTCGGCGGTTCGGCGCGCGCTGGGCCGAGGCGATTTTCACCATTCACCCGCACCTCAAAGCCATGCACGCGTTTCGCCAGGACGTGCGCGAACAGGTCGTCGCGCAAGGCCGCCACGCCGACAGCTGTAAAGTGCTGACGGCGGTGATGCCGTTCATTGGTGGCAGCGAAGCGGAAGCGCGGGCCAAGCGCGACAAGCACAACGCATTGGCGCGCCCGGAACTGGGTCTGGTCACGCTGGCGTCGCAACTGAACGTGGACCTGTCGCCGTTTCCGCTGTCGGCGACCCTGGCGGAGATCGCACGCGCGCCGTCGATACCGCCCGCTGCTGCGGAGAAGCTGCTGATGCAGGGGCCGGACACCACGCTGGAAGCGTTGGGCCGGATTTTCGCCAGCAGCGTGCGGGTGCCGCAACTGGTCGGCACGGGGGCGCAGATCGCCGATCAACTGGCGGAGATGTTCACGTTGGGTGGCTGCGACGGGTTCGTGATTTCCCCCGCGTATCTACCGGGCTCGTTCAGCGAATTCGTCGAAAGCGTCATTCCGCACCTGCAACGCAAAGGGCTGTTTCGCACAGCCTATGAAGGCTCGACGCTGCGTGAGCATCTGGGGTTGGAGGCGTTGGAATCCTGAGCCCGCGCCTGAGAAATTCATCCTCTGTACAGGCCCCCGACAGCTTTGCGCGATCACTGACGGGCTGACATTCGCGACATGCTGCGTATGATGAGCCCGACGTTTTTCGCAAAAAGGCTCACGCTCATGATGAAGTTTTTCGCCGCGCTGCTGTGTGTGTTCACCGGCATGGCCCACGCAGAACCCGCGCTGCTCACCGATCTTGCCCTGCCGTACGTGGCGGCGGCGCCCGCTGAATTCAAAGACAAACCGCTGATCATTTTCCTGCACGGCTATGGCAGCGACGAGCGCGACCTGCTCGATATCAAAAACGATCTCTCCCCGAATTACACCTACCTCTCCGTGCGTGCGCCACAGGAAGTCGACGGCGGCGGCTACAAGTGGTTCACCCAGGACACCGATCAGGCCGAATACGAAGGCGTGACCAGTGATGTCGACAAAAGCACCGACCTGCTGCGGACCTTCATTCAGCAGGCCACCGAGAAATACCAGACCCAGCCCGACAAAGTGATCCTGGTCGGCTTCAGCCAGGGCGCGATGATGAGCTACCAGATCGGCCTGCAATACCCGGAACTGGTGCACGGCATCGCGCCTTTGAGCGGCAAGATTCTCGCGTCCCTTCATTCACGCCTGAAACCCGATGAGCGTCTGAAACCACTGAAGGTGTTCATCGGCCACGGCTCGGCCGACACCCGCGTGGCTTACTCGGGTGCAACCGACGCCAAAGCGGTGCTGGAGAATTTGCTGATCGTTCCCGAGTTTCATGCCTACGCCGGGGCAGGGCATACGATTACAACGGATGAAGTGGCGGACTTGAAGCACTGGCTGGAAGCGCAACTGCAGAAATAACCCCGTGGAAGAGACCAGGGCCGCTACAGGCCCTGACTGCCACGAATCAGCTCATACGCCCGGCGCGCCAGCGGATTCACCGTATTGGGACGAATCCACAGGTAATAAGTGACGTCGGGCATTCTCGGCAGACCGTCGGCTTCCCCCAGCACCCGCATGTCCGGCCCGAGCATTTCCATGCTTCGCGCCGTGACCCCGAGGCCCGCGCGCGTGGCCGCCTTGATGCCGATCAGGTTCGACGCCAGGTACGCCTGACGCCATTCGATGTCGGCGCGCTCCAGTGCTTCGATGGCATAGCGTCGGTAAATACTCGGCTCGTCCACCAGAATGAGCGGTATCGGTTCTCCAGGGACGTGCAGGTACTGCGCCGAGCAGATCCACCACACCGGCGACGTGCGCAAGGCGAATCCTTCCAGCGCCGGATCCTCGCGGGTTGAAATCACCATGTCGACCTTGCCGCGATGCAAATCCTCCATCAGAAACGGGCTCCGACCGACGTCGATCTCCAGTCGCAGCTTCGGCGCAGAACGGGCGATGTGGCTGAGGATCGGCGGCAGGATGGTGTCGGCGATGTCGTGGGGCGAGCCGATACGCAGCACGCCGCTCATGCTGCTTTCGCGAAGGGAGTTGAGCGCGTCGTCGTTCAGCGAAAGCATCTGCCGGGCATGGCGTAACAGTTGTCGACCGGGTTCGGTGAGTTGCTTCTGACGGCCCTGTTTCTGGAACAGACTGACGCCAATCTGTTGCTCCAGACGCTGCATGTGCTGGGTAACCGACGACTGCGTGCGCGACAGATGCGCCCCGGCGCCAGCGAAGCTGTGGTGATCGACGACGGCGACGAAAGTGCGCAGCAGTTCGAGGTCTAGGGTGGAGGACATCGTGTTTACTCGTTTGAACGGTTTATTACCCGCAGCGCCATTGCTTGTAGGCGTGAGCGTGCTCGCGATCGCGATCTGTCAGGCCGATCATCGGCGCAGATACACAGCAATCGTGAGCAAGCTCACGCCTGCACGCCTGTATTACATCAGCTGAACAGGCTAATACATTACGATTTTTTATGAATGGGGAAAGCTCAGTCTCAAAAAATGTCGATAAAGCTCAATAAAACAGAGCTTATGCTTTTTTGCTTTAAGGGCCGAAACCAGAAAGTTATAACCATATTTGATATTTGCATTTCCGCTCCGGCAGTTCCCTCCCTAGCATGCAGCTCATTACAAGGCGCTGACGCATTACCCGTTGCACGCGCCGAGCCGATGTCCATCTGAGGGGAAGTCCATGCCGTCCACGCGTTCGCCACTTGCTCGTATCCTGCCGCTGATGATCGGCGCCACCGTGACGCTGGGCGCCAGTTTTGCGGCGCAGGCCGATGCCACTCTGGACAAGATCGAGCAGCGCCACCGTGTGGTGGTGGGGGTGCTGCTGTCCGGCGGCCCGTTTGGCTCCATTGACCCGACGACGCAGAAACCCGAGGGCCTGAACGTGGACCTGGCCGAAGACGTGGGTCGTCAGCTGGGCGCCGAAGTGGAACTGGTGTCCGTGCTGCCCGCCAACCGTGTGCAGTTCCTGCAGCAGGGCAAGGTCGATCTGCTGATCGCCAACATGGAGTGGACCGCTGAGCGCGGCCAGCAGTTGGGATTCGTACCCACGCCGTTCTATCGCGTCGGCGGCACCGCAGCGTTGCTCAAAGAAAGCAAGATCACCCGCTGGGAAGACCTCAAGGGCCAACCCGTCTGCACGTCCCAGGGCAGCAGTTACATCAAACCGCTGACCGAATTCGGCGCTGAACTGAAAGCATTCAAAAGCTCGTCGGAATCCCTCCTGGCCCTGCGCGGCAACAACTGCGTTGCAGCAGTGCACGACGCTACGCTGATCAATCCATTGGTGGCCGACAGCCCGGAATGGCAGAACTACCGCGCCCTCAGTCCCGAACTCAATCCTGCGCCGTCGGTGATCTGGACCCGCCCCGGCGAGACCGACACCCAGGCGAAACTCGACGCCATCGTCAAGGGCTGGCACCGCACCGGCTGGCTGATCGACGCCGAGAAGCGCCACCACATCACCCCGGCCTCGCCAGCGCTGGTCGAGCTGCACGACAAGTTCCAGGCCGCGGGCGCTTGAACGTGCGGCTTGGGAACGGGGCGAGCCGATGACGCACCTGCTTGAACTGTTCGTGCAGGGCGCGGCGAGGTTCGGTCTGAATTACGGCTTTTTGCTGGACGCTTACCAGCGAGGTTCGTTGGTCAATGGCGCCGTGACCTCCATTGCGTTGTGCGCATTCACGATTGTGGGCAGCCTGTTGGCGGGCCTTGCGCTGGCGGCGATGCTGACCAGCGGCAAGCCAAGTCTGGCCAGGCCAGCGCGGGTGTTCATCGAAGTGACCCGCAACACGCCGACGCTGGTGCAGCTCTACTGCGCGTTCCTGGTGCTGAACATGCTGCTGACCCAGGCCGTTGGCGCTGCGAACCCGCTGACGCCGTTCGCCTGGGTGGTCATTGTGATCTCCCTGCACAAGGGCGCATTTCACGCTGAGGCCTTGCGCGCCGGCATCGAAGCGGTGCCGAGCGTGACGCTGGAAGCCGCCAGCTCCCTGGCCTTCAGCAGCCGTCAGTTGCTGTGGAACGTGCAGCTGCCGCTGGCGATGCGTTTCGCGCTCCCGTCGCTGATCAACAACCTGATCGACCTGGTGAAGATGACGGCGGTGGCGTCGGCCATTGCCGTGGGCGACATCACCTACGCCTCGATCATGATCTGGACCCAGAGCGACAACGTGCTGGAACTGATGATTCTGCTGCTGGCGTTTTTCGGCCTGCTCAGCTTCGTCGTCAACTGCGTGGGCCGTGCCCTTGAAGCCAAATTGAGGATGCTTGGTTATGGCCATTGATTCGTCTGTGCGCCTGCCGCTTTCCTGGCCGCGTCGGCACCCGGGCACGCTGGTGCTGCTGGCCGCCGTGTTGCTGTGGCTGGTCTTCGGCGCCCCGAAAATCCCGGTGTTTGCGGCGCTCCTGGAGTGGTCGCCAGCGCTGGCGGCGGGCTTTGCTCAAAATATCCTGATCAGCCTGCTGGCCATCGCCATCGGTTCTCTGCTCGGCCTGCTGGTGGGGGCGCTGGCGGTGTCGCCGCTGTGGATCACCCGCCTGCCCGCGAAGGTCTGGGTGCAGGTATTTCGTAACGCGCCGTGGCTGGTGCTGATCTATTTCACCACCTACGTTTTCCCGTTCGAGCTGCACATCGGCACGTCCTGGATCTCGTTTCCGGACTGGGTGAAAGTCACCCTCGGCCTGGCGTTGCCCGCCAGCGCCAACGTCGCGGAAATCTTTCGCGGCGCCATCGGTTCGATACCCGGGACGCAGTGGGAAGCCTCCCGCTCGCTGGCCTTCACACGCGGGCAGATCTTCCGTTCGATCATCCTGCCGCAGTGCTTCAAGCGCATGTTGCCGCCGTGGATGAACCTCTACGCGGTGATCACCATGGGCACTGCGCTGGCCTCGCTGGTGGGTGTGCATGACCTGATCGACACCGCGCAGATTGCCAGTAATACGGTCAACCGGACCGGCTTCACGGTGCTGATCTACTTCAGCGTACTGGCGCTGTTTTTCGCCTACTGCTATCCGATTTCCCGATTCACTCAATTCCTGGAGCGACGTTATGCCTTCTCCTGACACGCGCGCCGAGCCACCCCTGATCAGCCTGCGCGATGTTCATCTGTCGTTCGGCAGCAACCCCGTGCTCAAGGGCATCGACCTCGACGTTCAGCGCGGGCAAGCGGTGTCAATCATCGGCCCGTCGGGTTCGGGGAAGTCGACCATCCTGCGCTGCATCACCGGCTTGTTGCAGACCGCGTGCGGCAGCATTCGCGTGGGTGACACCGATGTCCACGCGCTGAAGAGCGAGGCGCAGCGGATCGAACTGCGCAAGCGCGTGGGCTTCGTGTTCCAGCAGTACAACCTGTTCCCGCATTTGTCCGTGCTGGAAAATCTGGTGATCGCGCCGCGCAAGGTGCTCGGCGAAACGGCGGCGAACGCCGAAAAGCACGCGCACGAACTGCTCGCCAAAGTCCGCATGGAGCACAAGGCCGATGCGTATCCAGGGCAGCTGTCCGGCGGCCAGCAGCAGCGCGTAGCGATTGCGCGAGCGTTGGCCATGCGGCCGGAACTGATCCTGTTCGATGAAGTGACCTCGGCCCTGGACCCGGAAACCGTCGGCGAGGTGCTGACGGTGATTCGCGAGCTGACCGAAGAGGGCATGACCTGCGTGCTGGTCACCCACGAAATGCGTTTCGCGGAGGACATCAGCGATGTCGTGTATTTCACCGAAAACGGCCTGATAGTCGAGCACGGCAGCCCCGAACACATTTTCCAGCGCCCGACCCATGAGCGGACCCAGACGTTTTTGCGCCATGCCTTGGGCGACGCCGGACGCCGTCCGGTCGCCAGTGGCGATCCGTTTCTGTTGAGCAATATCAGCCGTTACAGCCTGTCGGTCTGAGCCGGGCGTGTTGGCCTGAACACACATAAGGAGCACCTGATGAGCATCGAGAACCGCAGCCAAGTCGTCGAAGCGTTTCTGCAGCAGATACGCGCCATCCATCAGCGCGGCGTCGATCGGGACGCACTGAACAGCATCGTCACGCTGCTTGAGGGGCTGGCGGAACGTCGTGACCTGTTCAACTTCGACACCTTTCCCGCGCCCGTGCCGGGGGAGGGCGACACTGCGTTCCGCTACCGGCTGAACGACGACGGCGAGACCCCGACGCTGTACATGAACTCACTGCTGCCGGGCAAAAGTACGCTGCCCCACAACCATGAAACCTGGGCGGTAATCGTTGCCGTCGAGGGGCAGGAGATCAATTACGTGTGGGCGCGCACGGACGACGGCAGCGATCCGGCGTTCGCCCGGCTCGCGCTGGAAAAGGAAGTGGTGGTGCAGCCCGGAACGCCCATCAGCTTCCTCGGCGAGGATTTGCACGGCATCAAAGTCGAGGGCGAGCAACCGACCCTGCATTTCCACTTGTACGGGCGCCCGCTGGAATCTTTGAACGGGCGCTATGGCGTGAACCAGGAAGGCAAGGTGCTCAATTACAACGCCTCGCAAATGGCCCCCTCGATCAAGGCCTACGCCTGATGGCGCTCTACAACAGAATCACGAGAACGTCATGAGCCAAAAAGTTACCCCGCAACAACTACACGCCTGGCTGTTCGACGGACAGGAAATCGCCGTATTCGATGTCCGCGAACACGGCCAGTACGGTGAGGCACATCTGTTTCACGGGGTGAATCTGCCGTACAGCCGCCTTGAACTGGACGTGCATCGCCTCGCCCCCAATCCTCGGGTTCGCCTGGTGGTTTACGACCGCGATGATGGTGAACTCGCCGTACGCGCCGCGCAGCGTCTTGAAGCGCTGGGCTACAGCGGCGTGCATATTCTTGAGGGCGGCACCGATGGCTGGCGCGCCGGCGGCCGTGAGCTGTTTGCCGGGGTACACGTGCCATCGAAGGCCTTTGGCGAGTTGGTCGAAGAGGCCCGGCATACGCCGCATATCAGCGCCACCGAGCTGGCGGCGATGCAAGCCAGTGGCGAGCCGCTGGTATTGCTGGACGGCCGACCGTTCGATGAATACCGCAAGATGACCATTCCCGGTTCGGTCTGCTGCCCGAATGGCGAGCTGGGCTATCGGCTGAACGAGCTGGTACCGGATGACACCACGCCCATCGTGGTCAACTGCGCCGGCCGCACGCGCAGCATTATTGGCGCGCAAACGCTGATCGACCTTGGGGTGAAAAATCCGGTCTACGCCCTCGAAAACGGCACCCAGGGCTGGTATCTCGCCGACTTGCCGCTGGAGCACGGCAGTGATCGCCGATACCCGAATGTCCCGGTCGGCGCTTCGCTGGATAGCCAGCGTCAGGCAGCTCAACAGTTCGCCCGGCGCGCCGGGGTGCAGGCGGTGGACGCGGCGCAGGTTCTGGCATGGTTTGCCGAAGAGTCCCGCAGCCTGTTCCTGTGCGACGTGCGTACCCCGGAAGAATTTGCCCTCGGCAGTTTGCCTGGCGCGCAACACACGCCGGGTGGGCAGTTGATCCAGAGCACCGACTTGTACATCGGCGTGCGTCAAGCGCGCTTGGTGCTGGTGGACAATGACGGCGTGCGCGCACCCATCGTTGCCGCCTGGCTGCGTCAGCTGGGCCACGACGCTTATGTACTTGAAGGCGGGTTGAGTAGCGGCTTGCACCTGCCGATCGACAATTCAGGTGCTTTCCCGGCCCTGGCTGGAATAGAAGCCGCCGAACTGGCGGAGGCGCTCAGAGACAACGCGGTCACGCTGATCGATCTGCGCGGTAGCATGGCGTTTCGTAAAGGCCACATCGAGGGGGCGCGCTGGTCGATTCGCCCTCGGCTGGCTGCGGACGTGCTCTCGCAGTGGAAACCTGTCGTGCTGGTGGCGGAGCAATCTGCCGTAGCGGCGCTGGCTGCACTGGAGCTACCGGAAGCGCTGCGCGGCTCGGTGCGCTGGCTGGATCTCAATACATGGCAGACGGCAGGTTTCAACCTCAGCGAAAGCGCAGGTGATCCGCCTGACGAGGACTGCATTGATTTTCTGTTCTTCACCCATGACCGTCATTCGGGCAACAAAGCGGCGGCTCGGCAGTACCTGGCGTGGGAGATCGGCCTGCTGGGGCAAATGACCGAGCAGGAGATCGCCAGTCTCAAGCCCTTGTTGGCCGTTGCGGAGGAAGATCGCGTTCGTACCCGGTTGGTGCATGCCGCCCGTGGCGCAAAGGGCAACGGGCCGCGCGGCGTGAACCCGCCGGTCACGCGAATGAGCACCGTGCTCTTCGACAGCCTGGGCGATATGCGTGAGGCACGAAAGCGTCGCGACACCGAGCGCGTGCTGAGCTACGGCGCGCGGGGCAATCCGACCGCGTTCGAACTGGAAGACCTGATCACCGAGCTTGAAGGCGGCTACCGCACACGCCTGTTCGGCACTGGCCTTGCGGCGGTGGCGCAGACATTCCTGGCTTACCTGCGACCGGGCGATCATGTGTTGATCACTGACGCGGTGTATTCACCGGTGCGGCAGATCGCCGAAGCATTCCTGGCGCCGTTCGGTATTCAGTACAGCTACTTTTCTGCCGACGGCAGCGGCTTGGCGCAGCAGCTGCAAGCCAACACCCGAATGGTCTACACCGAGGTTCCCGGCTCGCTGTTGTATGAACTGTGCGACCTTCCGGCGATTGCCGCGTTGTGCCGATCGAAGGGGGTTCTGCTGGCGGTCGACAACACTTACGGCTCCGGGTATCAGTACCGGCCGCTGACCCTGGGTGCCGACATTTCCATCATGGCCCTGACCAAATACTTGAGTGGTCACAGCGATGTCGTCATGGGCAGCGTCTGTACCACCCAAGCCGTCTGGCAGCGTCTGGCCGTCATGACCGACACCTTCGGCAATACCGTCAGTCCGGACGATGCATATCTGGTGCTGCGCGGTGCCCGTACCCTGGCCGCGCGGCTGGACGTCCATGAGCGTCAGGCCTTGCAAGTCGCGCACTGGCTCCAGCAACAGCCGCAGGTCAAAAACGTGTTCCATCCAGCGCTGCCCCACCATCCGGGCCACGCCCTGTGGAAGCGCGACTTCAACGGCAGCAACGGCTTGCTCACCTTCGAACTCGCGGACACCGACCCCCGCCATCTGGAACGCTTCATCGACGCCCTGCAACTGTTCGGCCTGGGTGCGTCATGGGGCGGGTTCGAAAGCCTGATCATCGTCGCGAACGTCGGTGATCGTGACAACGCGTCGGACAAATCCTTGAACCCGTTGCTGAGGCTGCACATTGGGCTGGAGGATGTGGAGGCGTTGATTGAGGATTTGCGGAGGGGGTTTGAGGCGATGGTTGATAGGCGACATTAAATTGGTAGCTATAAATATGTAACGCATGTGGCGCGGATACCTTCGTCATCATTCGCTGCTTTGGTATGCGGTGAATTTGGCAATGAGGAGACGGGGAAAGGGGACTGACCTGCGCAATCAGGTCCTCAAGTCGAAAGCGCGCGAATTGGTTAACCAAACGCTCGATAGGTCCGTGGAAGTACGATCACTTGGTACCGACAGTCGCGCTGTGAGATTCATGCCTATTGATCCCGCGGCGCTCGCAATCAGCGATGAATGGGAGCGCTGCCCCTATCCCTGGCGGGCGGTGCCGGAATGGAAGCTAAAAGATCCTAAAGGTCTTGACCTCGCCCTGTGGCATGCTCAGGAGCTTTGCGGTTTATGTTACGCAACACCGCGCCGGAGCCGTTTGCGGATCAAGATTATCTTGCTGGAAGGTCAACCGACCGGGACTCATCCCCTGAAAGGGTTGGTTGCCCCATTGATGTTAATGGCGGTAAGGGTTTACGCGCAGTTGCTGAGATGCAAAGTCATCCAGATCGAACGCCCCGAGCCAGGCGTGGTGAACTACTATCAG
This sequence comes from Pseudomonas sp. GL_135, assembly GCF_057834665.1. NCBI lineage: Bacteria > Pseudomonadati > Pseudomonadota > Gammaproteobacteria > Pseudomonadales > Pseudomonadaceae > Pseudomonas > Pseudomonas sp. GL_135. The sequence continues at coordinate 3,705,187 of NZ_CM174408.1, read as the reverse complement.
GCACTGGGGTTCGAGTTCGACACGGCTGGCTGCCTTGTTATTTCAGCCGATCGTTTCTAGGATGTCCCCCAAGACCACAGCAGGGAGGTGCTCATGAATATCAAAAAACGCAAGGCCAAGATTCGAGAAATGACGGAATTCAGTGCCGAAGCGCACAAGCGTGCTGCGGAGTATGCTCAAGCTCAGCTGCATTTTCTGCGCGTAGCAATCGAAATTGGAAAAGACCTTGAACCCACTGGCCCAATGGCTGGGTTCAGGGGCTGAACCTTAAAAAGAAAACCGCCGATATCGGCGGTTTTTTCTTGGGCGGCGATCAGCGCCTCCCGCCTATGGCCTGAGCATCCTGCGCGTGCCGCGCTCCGTTCTTCATGGCCGTGAGTTCTTCAAAAAACCCACCAACGCCAGCACTGGAAATGCACTCCCCACGATCACAATCCACACCCAGCCACCATGGTCATACAGCGCGCTGGCGACCACCGAGCCAATCGCGCCGCCGATAAAGATGCTGGTCATGTACAGCGCGTTAAGCCGGCTGCGGCTTTTGGCGTCCAAAGCGTAGACCGCCCGCTGGCCGAGGACCATGTTCATCTGCACGCAAAAATCGAGGATGACGCCGGTGACTGCCATGCCGATCACGGCGTAGGCAGGGTCAATCAGGCTGGGCAGAAAGCTCAGCGCGGCGAACAGCATGGCGCACAGGCTGGCGACGCGGGTGTGGCCAGCGTCAGCCAGGCGTCCGGCAATGGGCGCGGCGATGGCACCGATGGCCCCCACCAGGGCGAACAGGGCGATCTGGCTTTGCGACAAGCCGTGGTTGCGCGCCAGTTCCAGCGGCACGGCGGTCCAGAACAGGCTGAAGGTGGCGAACATGCACGCCTGATAAAACGCGCGCTGGCGCAGGACCGGCTGTTTGCGCAGCAGGGTCCACAAGGATTTGAGCAACTGGCCATAGGTGGCGCTGTGGGCAGGCTGATGCTTCGGAATGGTGGTCGCCAGCACCACGCTGATCAGCAGCATCATCACGGCAGCGGTGCCGAACACCGCGCGCCAGCCAAAGTGGTCAGCGATCAGACTGGCGGCGGGTCTCGCCAGCAGGATGCCCAGCAGCAGGCCGCCCATGATGCTGCCGACCACGCGCCCGCGTGTTTCTTCCGGCGCGAGGTTGGCGGCCAGTGGCACCAGAATCTGCACCGCTACCGAGCTGAAACCCACCAGCAACGAGGCGACCAGAAACAGATTGGGCGTTTGCGCGAATGCGGCGCTGAGCAGGCTGAGAATGGCGACGCCGGTGGTCACGATCATCAGGCGACGATTTTCCAGCAAGTCGCCCAGCGGTACGAGGAAGAACAGGCCGAGTGCATAGCCGATCTGGGTCAGCGACACGATAAAGCTGGCGAGTGTGCCGGACAGGCCGATGTCCGGCGCAATCAAGCCAATGATGGGTTGCGCGTAATACAGGTTGGCAACGATTGCGCCGCAGCAGAACGCGAACAGCATTGCCAGGCCCTTGGTCATTGTGGCGCCGTGGCTTGCGGAAGAAATGGACGTCATGGGAATACCCGGGAGAGGTCGCAGGCCTGACAGAGACGGCTCTGGTACGGCGTGCAAAAAGGAGTGGCGGGAGCTTAACGCTTTTTCGTTGCGTTAAGAAGAGGCTTCGCCGAATAGGTACGCGATCTGTCTAGGCGGGCGTTTACGTGACACGTCTTGCGCACCAAAGGCGGGCAGCCCCCGCCCGCTATGTTGATGCAAGCGACGCTCCGGTCGGTGGCCCGAAACTTTTCCGCGTGCGCTCCGGTCACTTCCTACACATACCCCCTCACACCCCATCGGAAATAAAAACTATGCCTCGGGCAATCTGGAAAGGCGCGATCAGTTTTGGGCTGGTGCATATTCCTGTGGCGCTGGTGTCGGCGACGTCGCGGCAAGGTGTCGACTTCGACTGGCTGGACAAACGCAGCATGGACCCGGTCGGTTACAAGCGCATCAACAAGGTCTCCGGCAAGGAGATCAATAAAGAAAACATCGTCAAAGGCGTGCAGTACGAGAAGGGGCGCTACGTCGTTATCAGCGAGGACGAGATTCGGTCGGCGCACCCGAAATCGACCCAGACCATCGACATTTTCGGTTTCGTCGACAGCGACCAGATTCCGCTCCAGCACATCGACACGCCGTACTTCCTTGCCCCGGACAAGCGCGGCGAGAAAGTCTACGCGCTGTTGAGGCAGTCACTGGTCGATACCGGCAAGGTGGCGCTGGCCCATGTGGTGATTCGCACCAGCCAGCACTTGGCGGCAGTGATGCCCCTGGAGTCGGCGATCGTCCTCGTGCTGCTGCGCTGGCCCTCGGAAGTGCGTGGCCTCGACAGCCTTGAGCTGCCCAAGGAGGCCACCGACGTCAAGCTCAGCAAGAGTGAGCTGGACATGGCCAAGCGCCTGATCAAGGACATGAGCACCGAATGGACGCCGGACGCCGAAGAGTACCGCGACACCTTCCAGGACCAGATCATGTCGCTGGTGGAAACCAAGGCCCGCGAAGGCAAGATCGAAAACGTCGAGACCGATGCGGGTGACACTGAGCGTAAGTCGGCCGATGTCATCGACCTGACCGAACTGCTCAAGCGCAGTTTGGGCGGTCGCGGCGCTGCAGCGAAGGCGGCGCCCGCCAAAGCTAAACCGGCGGCCAAAAGCAAAACCGAGTCCAAGGACGATGCGCCAGCGAAGCGTCGTGCGCCGCCCCGGAAGAAGACCACCAAGGCCTCTTGAACGCGTGTCCTGTTGTAGCGTTAAAAGATGCACCGTTCCACTGCGCAGAGGTTCATCGTCATGACAAAACCTGTGAGTGAATACACCCGCAAGCGCAACTTCGATGTCACGTCCGAGCCGGCCGAAAGCGAGGGCAAGACGCGAAGCAAGAAAGGTAAGGCGCTGAGTTTCGTCATTCACAAGCACGATGCGCGCAATCTGCATTACGACTTTCGCCTTGAGCTGGATGGCACGCTGAAAAGCTGGGCAGTGCCGAAAGGACCGAGCCTGGACCCGAAAAACAAGCGTCTGGCGGTGCACGTCGAAGATCATCCGCTGGATTACGGCAGTTTTGAGGGCAGCATTCCCGAGGGCGAATACGGCGCTGGCGACGTGATCGTCTGGGACCGCGGCATCTGGCAACCCCACGGCGACCCTCGGGAAACCTACAAGGCCGGCAAGCTCAAATTCACCCTGATCGGTGAAAAACTCACCGGCGACTGGGCGCTGGTGCGGACCCGCTTGCCGGGCAACAGCGACAAGGAGCAGTGGCTGTTGATCAAGGAAAAGGACGACGCCGTGCGCTCGGGCGAGGAATACGACATCGTGGCTGGCAAGCCGGCAAGCGTGGTCAGTGGCGCGACGGTGGGCGAGGGGCGCGCGCCGGCCAAGACCGCCAAACGTCGATCGGCAGCGTCTGAGCCCGTTGCCGAGACCTCTACCGCGAAGAAGCCCGCAAAAAAGCCAGCGGGGAAAGAAGCCAAAGCGCCTTCGCCCAAAAAGAGCGGCGTGCCGGCCAAGCTCTCGCCTCAGTTGGCGACGCTCATGGACACCCCGCCCGAGGGCAATTGGTTTTACGAAATCAAGTACGACGGCTACCGGATTCTGACTCGCATCATTGATGGCGAGGTGAAGTTTTTCACCCGTAACGGCAATGACTGGACCGAGCGACTGCCGTTGCAGGCCAAGGCCATCGGCGAGTTGAAACTGGACAACTGCTGGCTGGACGGCGAAGTCGTGGTGCTCAACGACGCCGGGTTGCCGGACTTTCAGGCGCTGCAGAATGCGTTCGACATCGACCGCAGCATGGACATCATCTACTACCTGTTTGACGTGCCGTTCCTGAATGGAGAAGACCTGCGGGAGATGCCCGTGGAAGACCGCCGCGCCGCGCTGCAGAAACTGCTGGGACGACAGAAAAAGGGTCTGCTCCGGTTCTCCGAAGCCTTCTCCGCCGGCCATCGCGACATCATCGAGAGCGCGAGCCTGATGTCCCTCGAAGGCGTCATCGGCAAGCGGGCTGGCAGCGCGTACCAGTCGAAACGCAACGCTGACTGGATCAAGCTCAAGTGCAAGCTGCGCCAGGAGTTCGTCATTGTCGGCTTCACCAAACCTAAGGGCGCGCGCAATGGTTTTGGCGCGCTGTTGTTGGCGGTGAACGAGGAGGGCGCGGGCCTGGTGTATGCCGGTCGGGTCGGCACCGGGTTCAATCAGCAGGTGCTCGGCGACGTGCTTGAGCAGATGAAGCCGCTGGAACAGGACGCCTCGCCGCTGGCGAAAAAAGTGACCAGCGCCCAGGCCCGGGGTGTGCACTGGATAGAGCCGACCTTGGTGGCGGAAGTCGAGTTCGGCGAATGGACCCGCGACGGCATCATTCGTCATTCGGCGTTTGTCTCGTTGCGCAGCGACAAGCCCCCCAGCGACGTGGTTCACGAATACCCCAGGACGCCGAAAGACATCAAGGCACCGTTCAAGCCCAGCGCCGCCAAGACCAAAACGCCGAGCAAAAAATCCGCAACCAGCGCCGATGCTTCAGCCGTGAAACCCAAGCCTGCCAGCAAACGTGCAGGCAAGGACCGCATCGACGTGGCCGGCGTGATGGTCAGCCATCCCGAACGGGTGATCGACTCGGAGAGCGGCCTGCACAAGATCGAGCTGGCGCAGTATTACGAATCGGTGGCGGACTGGATTCTGCCGCACCTCGACCATAGGCCCGTGGCGCTGTTGCGCTGCCCCGAAGGCGTGGAGGGCGAGCAGTTTTTCCAGAAACATTCCGAGCGCATGGCGATCCCCAACATCAAGCAGCTGGACCCCAAGCTCGACCCCGGCCATGCACGGTTGATGGAGATCGACAGCGTCAAGGCGCTGGTGGGTGCCGCCCAGATGGGCACCATCGAACTGCACACCTGGGGCGTGACCTACGATCAGATCGAGCTGCCGGACCACTTCGTCCTTGATCTTGACCCGGACGACCAGTTGCCCTGGCGCAGCATGATCGAAGCCACGCAACTGACGCTGTCGACCCTCGACGAGCTGGGCTTGGATGCTTACGTCAAGACCAGTGGCGGCAAGGGCATGCACATCGTCGTGCCGCTTGCACGCCGGGCCGATTGGGAGTCGGTCAAAGCCTTCGCCAAAGCGCTGGCGCAATTCATGTCACGGGAGCTGCCGGACCGATTCACCGCGACGTCAGGGCCGAAGAACCGGGTCGGCAAGATATTCATCGATTACCTGCGCAACAGCCGGGGCGCCAGTACGGTGGTGGCCTACTCGGCAAGGGCGCGGCCGGGGTTGCCAGTGTCGGTGCCGATCACCCGTGACGAGCTGACCGAGGTGAAGTCATCGGCACAGTGGAACATCGCCAATCTGCAGCAGCGGTTGCGCAAGCTGAAGGCTGACCCGTGGGCCGGTTACAAGAACACCCAGCGCCTGACCAAACCGATGTGGAAACGCCTGGGCGCCACGCCGCCGGGTTGAAGCGTTGAGTCACTGGTCAACATCGCCGATCAGGCTGCGGCGCATTTGACCGGGCGCCATGCCGTAGGTGTCCTTGAAGACTTTGCTGAACGCCGCCTGGGACTGGTAACCGACCTGAGCGGCGATGTCGCTCAGGCCTTCTTTCGACGCACTTAATAATCCATAGGCCCGTTGCATGCGAACCTGGGTCAGCAATGTCCACGGCGAGCTGCCGCTGAGTTTCGCGAAGGCGCGCATGAAGGTCGCCCGGGACATGCTCGCCAGTTCTGCCAGGGCGTTGATGTTCCAGTCATGGGCCGGGTTTTCCAGCATCGCTTGCCACGCCCGACCCAGACGCTTGTCTGTCAGCAGCGCGAGGCTGCCGCTATGTTGCGGCGACTGACGAAGGTGCTCCCGCAACACCAGGGTGAACAGCGCCGAGGTCAGCGCATTGACCATGAACTGGCCCCCCGCCAGGTTGGCGTCCGCTTCACTGCGCAGCAGTGCGACCAGCGCCGGTAACGGGTCGCCGTGGCCCAGCGCCTGGGTCGAGACCTTCACATGATCGGGGAGGGACGAGAACAGCATCGCCTTGGGCTGATGGATGAAGCGGCCGCACAGTAAATCCAGCTCCACCCCGTCGCCGAAGCGTTGCATCGGCAGTAAGCCTGCGTCAGTCCGGCGCTGGGGCCGAGAAGGCGTCACGCGCTGGCCGGGGCTCAACAACAGGTGCTGGCTGCCTCGCGGCAGAACCAGAATGTCCCCGGCCCTCAGGGTCAATCGCTGTCGATCGGCCATCTCAACGTGACAGTGCCCGGCCAGCACAATGTGGTAGGGCGACGTGCCAGCGGGTTCCTGTGCATGGTCGAGGGCCCAGTCACCCTGAAACTGACAGCGAAGGTCGAGGCTGCCGCGGATGTCAGCGAGGGCGATGAGCGTATCAATGGCATTCATAGGCGACTTTCGGACAAAAGAATGAGCCAAACGAGCAAGTCGCCGCACCGTGGCTGGCGGAGACTGAAGGTGTTTCGGCGCAGTCTAGTCGCCGCCCTCAGGAGATACCAATATGTTCAGCAACTGGCCCGATCTGGTTTCCACCATCAAGCAATCGTTTGGTGCGCTGTCCAAATCCAACCCGAAAATGGTCAAGGCCTACATGGCCCTTGGCGAAGCCGCCGCAGAGAACAACGTTCTCGACGCCAAGACCCGCGAGTTGATTTCTCTCGCCGTTGCCGTCACTACACGCTGCGACGGCTGTCTCGGCACCCATGCCCAGGCCGCAATCGCCGCTGGCGCGACCCGCGAAGAAGTCGCCGCCGCCCTGGCCACCGCGATCTCGTTGAACGCAGGCGCGGCGTACATCTACTCGATGCACGCGCTGGAAGCGTATGACGCGCTGAAGTCATAAATCGCGGTAACTCGCGGCGATACGCAAAGGCTGGCAGGTATATTCGCCGGCCTTACGCGTAGCTTCTGTACTCGGTTAAATCACTTGACCCCGTCCGTCCGCTCGCCCACTTCCGCCGGGTAGAACTCTCCTTCAAGCCCTGCGGTCAGCAGGCGTTCACGCACTTGTGTTTCGACTTCAAGCACCTGCTCAGAGTCGTCGATGTCGTCAACCACCAGCCACACCGGCATGACGTTCTGACCATGGGTGCCTTCGCTGAGCATGTCGTGGGAGAAGACTTGGTTGGCGCGCCACAGGCACAGTTCGTCATCGGTGTGGCCGGGTTCGCGAACGGCAGTCGGCGAGGTCAGCCAGATTTCGGTGTAGGGGCGCAGGTCGGCGTTGGCGAGTTCGTTCAGGGTAATGACGGTTTTCATTTCGTGTCTTCCAGTGTTCAAGATGGAGTTCTGACGCATGGGGCTGCCCAGCGTTCCCGCGATCTGCGCAGGTGGTCGCGGTATTTGCCGAGATCAAGAGCGTCTGCCTGGGGGCAGACTGTTTCGCCTTCGGCGACTTACTTTTGAAAAGCACCAAAAGTAAGCAAAAGTGCCTGCTCTCGGTTTGGCCCTTCCTTCGTCAGGGTTCCTTCACTCCGGTCTCGCTCCGTGGGCCCGCCGCCATCCGCCATCCATGGCGGGGGGCGGCTCTCGCGGCATCCATGCCGCTCGGCCCACGGAGCGAGACCTGCGTTCAGCCTGCACCAAAGTCGCGTTTTGTGTCGTCTGGAATTGCTGCGTACGAGGATCAAAAGCAGGGCAAAAGCAGGGCAACAGCTTCCCGGCTAAAGCCGGTCCTACCGGGGCGCCGCCAATCCCACTGGCTGCGCGCGCTGCTGTTTAGTGGGACCGGCTTCAGCCGGGAAGAGGCCAGTCCAGGCGCTGATGTTTGATCTTTCCCACGCTCCGCGTGGGAATGCATCCAGAGACGCTCTGCGTCATTCCGGTTAGTTAAGAGGAATGATTGAGTTCCAGTGCACACCCGAGGTCTGCGCAGATGGTCGTACAGACTTGAACCCACGGCGCACGCGTGGGGTCGATCAATCACTGTGCGCTCACGTCAGCCCGCCCCGGAGACATGCCCGTGACCGACCCACACCCGCTCACCCGCAGAAGACTGATCACTCTGGCAGCAGGTGCCTCGGCGGCGCTGGTTCTTGACGCCTTCGGGCGCCGTGCGCAGGCATTCGAAGCCCCACCACCCGGCACATCGCCCAGTCAACCAGGAGAGCGGAACATGCTCACGCGAGATATTCCATCCAGCGGCGAAGCGTTGCCGATGATCGGCCTCGGCACGTATCGCGGGTTCGATGTCGAGCCCGCCAGCGACGCGTATAAACAGCTACCCGCTGTGGTCGACCAGCTGTTTCAGGCGGGCGGCACGGTGATCGACAGTTCACCGATGTACGGCCGCGCCGAGGAAACCACGGGCGAGTTGCTGGCAATTCATCAGCCGTCATCGCCGGCTTTTCTGGCGACCAAGGTCTGGACCCGGGGACGCGACGAAGGCATTGCCCAGATGGAAGCGTCGTTCCGGCTGTTGCGGACCCCGCGCATCGACCTCATGCAGATCCACAACCTGCTGGACTGGAAAACCCACCTGCCGACCCTGCGTCAGTGGAAAGAGGAAGGGCGCATTCGTTACATCGGTCTCACGCACTACACCCCATCGGCCTACGCGGAGGTCGAAGCTGCGCTGAAGGCTGAGGCGTTTGATTTTCTGCAGATCAATTACGCACTGGACGATCGCGCTGTCGAGGCACGGCTGCTGCCGCTGTGCCGTGAGCGGGGAGTGGCGGTGATCTGCAATCGGCCGTTCGGTGGCGGCGGTCTGCTCGGACGCTTGCGCAACGCGCCGCTGCCGGGCTGGGCGGGGGAGGTTCAGGCCAGGAGCTGGGCGCAGCTGGCGCTGAAGTTTCTGATCTCACACCCGGCGGTGACGTGCGCAATTCCCGGTACGGGAAATCCCAAATACATGAAGGAAAACGCCGAAGCTGCGCGTGGTCCGTTGCTCACCGACGCCCAGCGGCAACAGCTGATTGCATTGGCGGGGTGAGCACCCGTCAGGGGACTGATTTATTTACAACGCTTCAGCGGCAATCAATCGGTCCTCGGTTCGGAGGCTTAGCCGACACCGGCCCGGTCATCATCGATTCACCAGCTTCGCCGGCAACGCCACCACCAGCAGGCTGCTCAAAATCAAACACCCGGCAAAGAACCACAATGCCCCGGCGCTGCTGCCCGTGACGTCGATGGCGATGCCCATCATCGAGTTGCTCACCAATCCCGCAATGTTCGCCAGCGAGCAGGCCAATGCAAAGCCTGTCGCCGCCGCCCGGCCCTTGAGGAACGTCGCCGGCAGGCTGAAGAACACCGGCACGGCACCGATGATGGCGGCTGAAGCGACGGCAAACAGCGCGACGGTCATGACCAGGTTATGGGTGAAGAACGGGCTGGCGGCCATGGCCACGGCGCCGATCCAGAACGGCACGATGATGTGCCAGCGACGTTCGCGACGGCGGTCGGAGCTGGCGCCGATCATCAGCATGCCGATCAACGCGGCCACGCTGGGCAATGCGGTCAGCACGCCGATGTGGAAGGTGTCGGTGACCCCGGCGTTTTTGATGAACGTCGGCATCCAGAAGCCCATGGCGTAGGCGCTGAGCAGGATCGAGAAGTCGATGCCGCCGAGCATCCACACTTTCAGATTGAAAAAGCCGTCGCGAAAGCTGTGCTTGCTGTCTTTGCCCTCAACGTCGTCCAGGCGCAGTTCGCCTTCCAGCAGGGTTTGTTCGGTGCTGTTCAGCCATTTGGCTTCTTTCGGATTATTCGGCAGCGCCCAGAACGTCATCACCCCCAGCAGCACGCTGGGAATGCCCTCGATCAGGAACAGCCACTGCCAGCCGCGCAGGCCGGCGGTCTGGTCGAAATGGCCCATGATCCAGCCCGACAGCGGGCCGCCGATGACGCTGGAAAGCGGCAGGCCGATCATGAACAACGCGATGATGCGGCCACGGCGGTAGGTCGGGAACCAGGTGGTCAGGTAGAACAGCACGCCGGGCAGAAAGCCCGCTTCAGCGGCGCCAAGGAGAAAGCGCAGCACGTAAAACTGCGTCGGCGTGCTGACGAACAACGTGCAGGACGACAGCAAGCCCCAGGTGATCATGATCCGCGCGATCCAGATCTTCGCGCCGACCTTCTCCAGCACCAGGTTGCTCGGCACTTCGAAGAGGATATAGCCGACGAAGAACAGCCCGGCGCCCAGCCCGAACGCGGTCTCGCTGAAGTGCAACTGGTCGAGCATCTGCAGCTTGGCGAAGCCGATATTGATGCGGTCCAGGTAAGCGGCCAGGTAGCAGAAGCACAGGAAGGGAATGAGCTTCCAGGTGATCTTGCTGTACAGCGCCTTGATCGGGTCCGCGGCTAAGTTCGCGGAGGTGTCTACATTCGCAGAGGGCATGGGGGTCTCCTGGCGGTTCTACGACCGGTGAGCGCGGCGGCGGCTGATTTTGCCTGTGTTTGCGGTGTTGTCATATGGGGGAAGAAGCGGCAAGCGGTAAGCTTCAAGCTGCAAGTGGGGACCGCGTGCTCTTCACTTGCGGCTTACCGCTTGTAGCTTGCAGCTCATCGCTTACCGGTTGCCGCTCGCATGTGCGTCATAGCCTCCTGCTTACCAATCACATCCCCGTATTTGCTGTCGATGTCGAACAGGTTCGCTTCATGGGGATCGGGGTGACGGTCGCCCACGCACTCCCGCACCACGATGGTCCGGAAACCATGCTGCACGGCATCTACCGCTGTCGCCCGGATGCAGCCGCTGGTGGAGCAACCGGCCAGCACGACGGTGTCGATCCCTTGGGCGTGCAGCATTGATGCCAGTGACGTGCCGAAGAAAGAACTCGCGTACTGCTTGCTGATGACGACCTCTTCGGGCAACGGCTGCACGGCCTCGCAGAACGCGGCCAGCGGATTGCCTTCGACCATGTCCTTCATCACCGGCGCTTTTTTCACCCACATGCCGCCGTCCGCGAAATGCGTGGGGTGGTAGCGGATATTGGTGTGCACCACCGCGATGCCGTGTTCCCGTGCGCAGGCCAGCAGCTCGACGCTTTCGACCACCGCGCTGACCACGCCCGGCGCATACAACGGCGCACCGGGTTGGGTGTAGCCCTGCATGAAATCGATCATCAACAGGGCCGGTTTCGCACCAAAACCGATGCGATTGCCCCAGACGCCCTGATAGTTGGCGTCCGCGCTTTGTGGGTCGGTCATTGGGTTCTCCTGTTCATCGTATTAAGCAAAGGCCGTTAATTGAGCGGCGTACCGAGAAAATCCCCGAACGCGGCAAAGAACCCCGGGAGGTTGTCCCACGGAATCATGTGCCCGGCGTTTTCCACCCGCGCGATCAGAATGTTCGGTTGCAGCTGTCGGATTTCGGCTTCGTCTTGCGCCTGAATCACGCCCCCACGCTCGGCGACGATGAGCAGGGCAGGGACCGGCAGGTTCGGCAGGTCCTGATGGAAATCCACGTCATGGAAGTCGTTGAAGGCGCGCACGATGGCGGGTTCGTAGCAGGTGTGCAGCCACTCGGCGCGCAGCTGCAATTGCTCCTCGGTCCAGGTCGGGCAGAACGCGCGCATGTCTTCCGCGCTCATGCCCTGTTGCGACTGGCGGATCGAATCGACGTACCACGGTAACTTCGCCGGGTATTCACGACGCCCCGGACCGGACACCGGCGGATCGATCAGCACCAGGCTTTTCAGCCCCCGCGGACAACGAACCGACGCCCGTGCGGCAAAACGCGCGCCCATCGAATGGCCGGCCAGGTGATAGCTGTCGATCCCCATGGCGGCGGCGAACGCACCGATGTCGTCGGCGCAGGTGTCGACGCTGTAATCCAGATCCGGTCCCGTGGAAGAAAGCCCGCGACCGCGCGCATCCAGCAAGTAGGTGTCGAAAGACTGGCCCAGGTGTTCAGCGACGAACCCCCAGGTGATCGCCGGGCTGGTGATGCCCGGGATCAGGATCAGCGCCGGTTTGCCCGCGTGTATGTCGCCGCCGTAGCGCAGGTAATGCTGACGGATGCCGTTGGCCTGAACGTTGCCACCCTGAATGAAGGTGCTCATGCCGCCACCCCCGATTTCAGCTCCTGGCCGTATAAGTCGTAACCGTAGACCCAGGCCGGATCTTCCTGGGTGCGCAGCCAGGTGTTGGCGTTGGAAACCGCTTGCACGCGAGAGGCGCGCTCCTTGCGATTGGCTTCGTACAGCTGGAACGCGGTGCGGTAGTCGCTGAGGCCGGTTTCCTGCAGGCAGCGGGTGAGCATCGCGGCGTCTTCGATGGCCATGCCAGCGCCCTGTGCCATGTGCGGCTTCATCGGGTGGCAGGCATCGCCGAGCAAAACGAGGCGGCCGCGACTCCACAGCGGCAGCGGGTTGCGGTTGAGCAGCGGCCACTTGGTCACGGTTTCAGTGGACTCGATCAGGGCCTGCACGGTGGGGTGATACCCGGCGAAGGCTTCGTACATTTCGTCCCGGCTGCTGTCGACCCAGTTGCCTTCAAAATCCCATGCGGCATGGGGCACGCCGGTGACGTAGTAGTACTCATCGCGCTTGCCGGTGGTGTGGTAAACCATCATGTGACGGTCCTCGCTCCACCATTTCACGCAGTTCTCGAACTCCAGGTTGTATTTGGTCAGCACCTCGCTGGAGATCAGCGCGCGGTGGGCGACCCAGCCGCTGTACAGCGGTTTCTCGTGGCCCAACAGCTCTTCGCGAATCCTGGAATTGATGCCATCGGCGCCGATCACGATGTCGGCGTCGGCATGGGTGCCGTCGGCGAAATTCAGACGCACGCCGTTTTCGCGTTCCTCCAGGGTGGTCAGGCACTTGCTGAAGTGCACGCTGCCGGGCGCCAGCGTCGACATCTGCAGTGCGTGCAAATCGCCACGGTGCACGGTGATGTAGGCCGCGCCGTATTCTTTGAGAGAGAACTCGCCCAGGGCGATGCGCGACAGGTAGTCGCCGGTTGCACCGTCGCGGCTGAACCAGAAATCCGGGTGCGAACCCATGTCGCTGAGCTGTTGCTCAATGCCCATGCGCCGGAAGATTTTCATGATGTTCGGACCCATGTGGACCCCGGCGCCGATGCGTGAAAACGCAGGGGCCTGTTCGTAGATGTCGACGTGGAAACCGGCTTTCTGCAACAGCGTCGCAGCCGCAGCGCCCCCCAGACCGGATCCGACGATGGCGATTTTTTGCGTGGTTGGCATGGCGCGCATTCCCTCGTGTTTCGTGAGTTCTGAGTCACAGGAGCTCTGAATGACCGCGAGGCGAGATTGATTGTCTCGTAGCGGTGTTTTTAAAGTGTATACGCTTATAATTTTAAAAGTGAACCGATATTTCCAGAAACGGCCGGCGGTGTCGCAAACAGGCATGTCACTCGCTGTAACCCATATCTGCTGGTATCTGTGTGGTTAGGTAACAGAATGGCGTGCCTATTGCAGCGGCGCACGGATTGATGTCTTATCGCTTTTAATAAGTGTGTACGCTTTAAAAAATGCACTGGTCTGATGCGCGACGCCTTGCAATGGTGCAACCGGCTCGTCATCCGCCCCAGAGGAGAAAAGAGATGCCGGTTAGCGATTGCGAATTGACCCAGATGTTCGAGCACGTGCTGAAACTGTCGAAAGTGGACGCGACCCAGAGTGTCGCGGTGCTTAAGAGCCACTACTCCGATGCGCGTACGGTGAGCGCCGCGATGGACGCCGCTCAACGTTTGGGCGCCAAGGCCTATGCGGTGGAGCTGCCGTCGTTCAATCACCCCAAAGCCATGGGCAACGACATGACCGCCTACTGCGGCGACACCGCGCTGACCGGCAACATTGCGGCGCAACGTGCCCTTGAGGCGGCGGACCTGATCGTCGACACGATGATGCTGCTGCACTCGCCGGAGCAGGAGCAGATCCTCAAGACCGGGACGCGGATTCTGCTGGCGGTGGAGCCCCCGGAAGTGCTGGCGCGGATGCTGCCGACAGTGGCGGACAAAGAGCGAGTGCTGGCCGCCGAACAGGTGCTGAAGGCGGCCCGGTCGATTCAGGTGAAGTCCCGCGCCGGCAGCGATTTCCGCGCGCAATTGGGGCAATACCCTTCAGTGACCGAGTACGGTTTCGCCGACGAGCCGGGCCGCTGGGATCACTGGCCCAGCGGTTTTCTGTTCTCCTGGCCCAACGAAGAGACCGCCGAGGGCACGCTGGTCATTGATGTCGGCGACATCGTCCTGCCGTTCAAAACCTATTCCCGCGAGCAAATCACGCTGGAGATCGACAAGGGGTTTATCACCGGGATTCACGGTGGTTTCGAGGCTGAGTACCTGCGCGAATACCTGAAGTACTTCAACGACCCGGAGGTCTACGGGATTTCCCACATCGGCTGGGGCCTGCAACCGCGCGCACAGTGGACGGCCATGGGCCTGCACGACAAGAACGACGGCATGTGCATGGACGCCCGGGCGTTCTATGGCAATTTCCTGTTTTCCACAGGGCCAAATACCGAAGTCGGCGGCACCCGCAAAACCCCGTGCCATCTGGATATCCCGCTGCGTCGTTGCGATATATATCTCGATGATCAGGCCGTGGTGCTGGCGGGGGAAGTGGTGGCGCCCGAGGCATCGAAAGCCTGAGGCAGCTTCCCCGCGACCGTGAGATCCGTAGGCGTGAGCTTGCTCGCGATCGCATTCAGAACGCGGTCCCTGTGGGAGCCGTCCCGCCGCTACGCGCCGCGCTGTCACGCAGCAAACAGGGTGCACGACTCCTCTCCTGTGGTGATGCTAATACCTTGGAAAGCGAAGAGCGGCTGCCCCGTCAGGGGCAGCCGCTTTTTGCTTTGCTAGGATTCAGGTGCGCGGGACAGAGGCCGGTACTCACATTGGTGTGACAGCACCCGCGTGGGAGAGTGGCCCGCACGGTATCGGCGTGGAGTCCTTGTCGGCACGGCTAGCCGTGACCACGTATGAGAGAGTGAACCCTTTCGCCACCGTGTGCCCCGCGCGCCCATCATCCTGCGAGGAAATAGCATGGCGCGCAAGCAATCCAGGCAGCGTTTTGAACTGGTCCATCCGCATTGTGCCGGTATCGATATTGGCAGCCGCGAGCATTGGGTCGCCGTTGATCGTGACCACGAGCAACCGGTACGCAGCTTCTCCACCTTCACCGACGACCTCATCAAGTTGGCCGACTGGCTTGAAGGTCTGAAGATCGAGGTCGTGGCCATGGAAGCCACTGGCGTCTACTGGATTCCACTGTTTGAGCTTCTTGATGCGCGAGGCTTCAAGGTCTATCTGGTCAACTCACGCGCAACGCGGCAGATTTCCGGTCGTAAATCCGATGTCCTCGATTGCCAGTGGATATGGCAACTGATGAGCCATGGCCTGCTGCGCGGAGCTTTTCGCCCTGACGATGCGATCTGTTCAATGCGGGCACTCATTCGCCAACGAGCCAGTAAAGTTCGCAGTCAGTCCCAAACATTGAACCGTATGCAAAAAGCGCTGAGCCAGATGAACATCCAGCTCGCCAACGTCATCAGCGATATTTCGGGCGTGACCGGCATGAAAATCCTTCGTGCAATCATTGCCGGCGAGCGCGATCCGTCTGTCCTGGCCGACCTGACTGATCGGCGGATCAAGGCCAGCAAAGAGACTGTAGCCCGCAGCCTCCACGGTAATTGGCGTCTGGAGCACCTGCATGCGCTCGAACAGGAAGTGCAATGCTATGACTTCTTTGAGCAGCAGATTGGCGCTTGCGACAAGGCCATTATGGGCGCGCTGAGTCAGCTGCCCGAGCGCGAGGAGGCCCCGCAACCCTCACGAAAAATCCTACGTAGCCCCCACCGCTGCGCAGCAGATCAGGCGGCTCTGCATCAGTCAATTTGGCGCGTCATGGGCGTCGATCTCACCGCCATACCGACCATCGGCGTCGATACGGCTCTAATCATTGCCGGCGAAATTGGGCCGGATTTGTCCCGATTTCCTACGATGGAGCATTTCTGTTCCTGGCTGGGCGTGGCGCCACCGACACGGATTTCAGGCGGTCGCCCACTGTCGGGTAAAAGTCAGAAAATCCTCAACAACGCGGCCCAGGCGCTCAAGCAGGCGGCGTCCAACGCGCGAAATGACAAAAGCTTTATCGGCGCCAGCCACAGGGCCCGACTGGCGCGGATGGATACCAGTTGCGCCATCAAGGCCACGGCTCACCAACTTGCGCGCTTGATCTACGCCATGCTGACCAAGGGGCAGCCCTATGTTGAGCAGGGGATCGAAGCGTTTGAAGAACGGAGCAAGGAAAAGCAGTACCGGACCTTGCTGCGCAAGGCCCGGAAACTGGGGCTGGACTTGGTAAAGGCTTCTTGAATTGTGTAACGAAATCAGAGACATATTTTTTGTTTGATGAGAGTGAGCTTGCTCACGAAGAGGCAGGTACATCCACCAGAGATCCGACGGTAGGAATACCGTCTTCGCGAGCAAGCTCGATCCCACAGGAAGTGTGGCTGATCAGCAATACTGTCGGCGCCTGGGGTGACCTCTTCCCGGCTAAAGCCGGTCCCGCTAAAAGCAGCGCGTGCACTCTGTGGGACCGGCTTCAGCCGGGAAGCTTTTGATCTTGATCGTTCCCCCGCTCTGCGTGGAAATGCATCCCGTGACGCTCCGCGTCACCTTCCCCGGCCTGAATGCGCGTCGTCTGCGGGACGCGGAGCGCCCGAGGCGGCGTTACCACGCGGAGCGTGGGAACGATCAAAAGAGGGATTTTGGCTTGATGACAACCGTAGAATCTCCCACAGGGTATGAGCAAGGCCGGGCCATCCGTGTCCGGTCACGACACAACTCACTCATCCCGAAGATTCCCCTCAACCCCCGCAGACGTTACTGTAGCCACCACTTTCCAGATCCCGCCGAACGAGCCACCCGTGTCCACTGACAACCCTTCCAATAACAATCCGTCCTACACCTTTTCCGAGCAAGTGGGCCATCTGCTGCGCAAGGCCTACCAGCGTCACTTGGCGATCTTCCAGCAGAATGTCGGCGATTCGCAGCTCACGGCGGTGCAATTCGTGACCCTGTGCGCTCTGCGCGATCACGGCCCCAGCTCGCAAACCGAGCTGGTCAAGGCCACGGCCGTGGATCAGGCGACCATTCGCGGCATCGTCGATCGCCTGAAAGCCCGGGACCTGATCAGTCTTGAGCCGGACCCGCAGGATCGCCGCAAAGTCATCTGCAGCCTGACCGACAGCGGCCTGCAACGGGTGCAGGAAACCGTGCCTCGCGCCGCGCAGATCAGTGAGCTGACCCTGAGCAAACTCAACCCCGCCGAACGCGTGGCTGTGTTGTTTCTGCTGCGCAAACTGATTGATGAGGGCGACGAATAACGCCCCCTGACCCTCTCGCCAGGCGTCATCTCCTTCCCGAAAACTCCATCGTCCTACAGCCTTTTCTCCGCTGGCATGCTTCCTGCTCTCGTTTCATGAAGTAATCACTTCATCAAATGCAAGCTACAGCAGGTAACACATGACGGCTGACACAAGCGAGCCACAGCGGGCGGCAGAGAAGACCGTGACCTTGAACGTCAACGGTCAGGCCGCGAGCGTTACGGCAATGCCTGACACGCCGCTGTTACTGATCCTGCGCAACGACCTGCACCTTAATGGCCCCAAATACGGCTGCGGCCTGGGCGAGTGCGGCGCCTGCACGGTGATCATCGACGGCGTTGCCGCACGCTCCTGCGTGTTTCCGCTGGCGGGCGCACAAGGACGGCAGATCACCACGCTGGAAGGCATCGGCTCACGAGACCGCCCGCATCCGGTGCAGCAAGCGTTCATCGACGAACAGGCCGCGCAATGCGGCTACTGCATGAACGGCATGATCATGACCGCCAAAGCGTTACTCGACCGCAACCCGCACCCCACCGAAGCGCAGATCCGCAACGAACTGTCGGCCAACCTGTGCCGCTGCGGCACACACCTGGAAATTCTCCGAGCGGTCCTGCGTGCCGCACTTCATCAGCCCAGCCCGGATCCCGTCCAATGACCCAGACTTTGCCCACGCGCGATGAATTGCTCGCCCAAAACGGCGTGCTGCTGATCGTCGACGACATCCTCCCGCCATCCGGTCCGGTCGCCAAAGGCGGCACCCCCACCGTCCGGCCCGTGGAATTGGGGCTGTTCATTGCCATCCATCAGGACGGCCGCGTCTTCGCCTTCAACGGCCACGTCGATCTGGGCACCGGCATTCGCACCTCGCTGACGCAAATCGTCGCCGAAGAGCTGGACCTGCAGATGGATCAGGTGACGATGATCCTGGGCGACACCGAACGTGCGCCGAATCAGGGCGCGACCATTGCCAGCGCCACTTTGCAGATTTCCGCCATCCCGTTGCGCAATGCGGCGGCCGAGGCGCGGCGCTATTTGCTGCAACAGGCCGCGCAGCAGTGGTCGGTCGATATGGATTCGTTGGTCATCGACAGCGGCGTGATCAAGGCGCAGGACGGTCGCGAGCTGACCTTTGGCCAGTTGCTGGTTGATCAGCGTGTCGAGTTGCGCATCTCCGGCAACGCACCACTCAAGCGGCTGGAAGACTACAAGCTGGTGGGGCAGGGCGCCGCCCGGGTGGACATTCCGGGCAAGGCGACCGGCGAATTGACCTACGTGCACGACATGCGTCTGCCGGACATGCTCCATGGCCGTGTCGTACGTCCGCCCTATGCCGGTTACGACACGGGCGACTTTGTCGGCACCAGCTTGCTGGAAGTAGATGAATCCTCCATCGCCCACATTCCCGGTATCGTCCGCGTGGTGGTGATTCGCGATTTCGTCGGTATCGTTGCGATGCGCGAAGAGCAGGCGGCCAAGGCGGCGCGCGAACTTAAAGTCACTTGGAAACCGTGGCAGCACCAGTTGCCGGACATGAGCAACATCGAGCAGGCGATTCGCGACAACCCGAGCATTCAGCGGGTGGTGCTCGATCAGGGTAATGTCGAAGACGCCTTGGCCCAGGCCAGCGAGCGAATGACGCGAACCTATCTGTGGCCTTACCAGATTCACGGCTCCATCGGACCTTCGTGCGGTCTGGCGGACTACAGCGAAGAAGGCGTTCGGGTCTGGTCCGGCACGCAGAACCCCCACATGCTCCGCGCCGATCTGGCCTGGCTGCTGGAATACCCCGAAGAACGCATCGACATCATTCGCATGGAAGCGGCCGGCTGTTACGGGCGCAACTGCGCCGACGACGTCTGCGCCGATGCCGTGTTGCTGTCCCGCGCCGTGGGCCGGCCGGTGCGCGTGCAGCTGACCCGCGAGCAGGAACATGCCTGGGAGCCAAAAGGCACCGCTCAGTTGATGGAAGTCGACGGCGGGCTCAACGCCGATGGCGGAATCGCCGGGTATGACTTCAGCACCCGTTATCCGTCGAACAATTCGCCGACGCTGGCCTTGCTACTGACCGGGCGCGTGGAGCCGGTGGCGACGATGTTCGAAATGGGCGATCGCACCTCGATCCCGCCCTACGACATCGAGCACATGCGCGTCACCATTCACGACATGGCGCCGATCGTACGGGCCTCGTGGATGCGCGGCGTGTCGGCACTTCCCAATACCTTCGCGCATGAGTCCTACATCGACGAGTTGGCGTTTGCCGCCGGCGTCGACCCGATCGAATACCGCCTGCGTTATCTGCACGACGAGCGCGCCGCTGAATTGGTTCGTGCCACGGCGGCGCGCGCTGACTGGACGCCGCGCACTCAACCCATGGAAATTCCCGAAGAAGACGGCGTCTTGCGCGGGCGCGGTTTTGCCTACGCGCGCTACATCCACAGCAAGTTTCCCGGCTTCGGCGCGGCGTGGGCGGCGTGGGTCGCAGACGTGGCGATCGACAAGCACACCGGCGACGTGTCGGTGACCCGGGTGGTGATCGGCCATGACGCCGGGATGATGGTCAACCCGGCCGGCGTGCAGCATCAGATCCACGGCAACGTCATCCAGTCCACCAGCCGCGTGCTCAAGGAGCGGGTGACGTTCGAGGAGTCGACCGTGGCCAGCAAGGAGTGGGGCGGTTATCCGATTCTGACGTTCCCGGAAGTGCCGAAGGTCGACGTCATGATGATGCCGCGCCAGGCCGAGCCGCCCATGGGTGCCGGGGAGTCGGCGTCGGTGCCGAGTGCCGCGGCCATTGCCAACGCCGTGTACGACGCGACCGGGATTCGCTTTCGCGAACTGCCGATTACCGCCGAGCGCATCCTTGCCGCACTGAACAGCGCTGGCACGCAATCCAATAGCCAACCGCCGCAATCGCCAACAGCCAAACGTTCGAAATGGCTGTTCGGTTCGTTGTTTGCAGCGTTCGGCGCGTTGCTCGGCATGGCGGCGACCGCATTGCCCTGGCGTGCGGAAATCGCGACGATCACACCGCCTTCAGCGGGCACCTGGTCGTCGGCGACCCTGGAGCGCGGGCGTTTGCTGGCGGCCGTGGGCGACTGCGCGGTCTGCCACACCGCCCCGAATGGCGCCAGCAATGCCGGCGGGCTGGCGATGCAGACGCCATTTGGCACTTTATATAGCAGCAACATCACCCCGGACCCGGAAACCGGCATCGGTAACTGGTCCTATCCGGCGTTCGAGCGGGCGATGCGTGACGGCATCAGTCGCGATGGCAAACACCTTTATCCGGCGTTTCCCTACACGGCGTTCAGAAACATCGAGGACGCCGACATGCAGGCGCTGTACGCGTACCTGATGTCGCAGACGCCGGTGAAACAGGTGCAGCCCGCCAATGACATGCGCTTCCCCTTTAATGTGCGGCCGTTGATGGCTGGCTGGAACGCGCTGTACCTGCGCAAAGGCGAGGTGCAGACGCAGCCCCAGCAAAGCGCGCAATGGAATCGCGGCCAGTATCTGGTCAATGGATTGGGGCACTGCGCGGCCTGCCATTCACCGCGGGATCTGCTGGGGGCGGAGAAGGGCGGCACGTCGTTTCTCGCGGGTGGCACCGTAGACGGCTGGGAAGCGCCGGCGCTCAACAGCCTGTCGAAAGCGCCGACGCCGTGGACCGAGGATCAGTTGTTCAGTTACCTGAGCAGCGGGTACTCCGATGCCCACGGTGTCGCGGCGGGACCAATGGGGCCGGTGGTGTCGGAGCTGGCGAAACTGCCGAAGAGCGATGTGCGGGCGATGGCGGTGTATCTCGCGGCGTTGAATGAGCCTGCGTCTGGCAGCGCTGATGTCGGTCCGGCAACGGCGACGAGTCTGGCAGAGAAGTCGAGCGTTTCGCCCCAGTCGTTGAGCAATGGCCAACGGGTGTTCGAAGGTTCGTGCCAGGGGTGTCATGCCGACGGTCTGGGGCCGAAGTTGTTTGGCGTGAGCCCGTCGCTGGCGACCAATACCAACGTCCACAGCGCGCTGCCGGACAATCTGATCAAAGTGATTCAGCAGGGAATAGACAAGCCGGCGACGGCCGATCTGGGTTACATGCCGGGCTTCAAGGACAGCCTGTCCGATACCCAGATCAGCGATTTGGCCGCGTACCTGCGCAACCGATTTGCGCCGAATGAGCCGCAGTGGACGGGGTTGTCAGAGAAGGTGGCGCATTTGAAAGCCAATCCCGGAACGCACTGATTGGGTAAGCCTGAGGGATTTACTGACTCTTCAGGGACTGCGCTGGACCTGTGCTGAATAAAGTCCGTGTGGGGGTGAGCTTGCTCACGAAGACTGCATTTCGACCGCTAAATATCTAACGGATGTACTGGCCTTTGTGGGAGTGAGCTTGTTCACGAAAGCGGTATCTCAGCCACAGAATATTCAGCGGATGTACCGGCGCCTTCGCGAGCAAGCTCGCTCCCACAGACTGCATTTCGACCGCTAAATATCTAACGGATGTACTGGCCTTTGTGGGAGTGAGCTTGTTCACGAAAGCGGTATCTCAGCCACAGAATATTCAGCGGATGTACCGGCGCCTTCGCGAGCAAGCTCGCTCCCACAGACTGCATTTCGACCGCTAAATATCTGGCGGATGTACTGGCCTCTGTGGGAGTGAGCTTGCTCACGAAAGCGGTATCTCAGCCACAGAATATTCAGCGGATGTACCGGCGCCTTCGCGAGCAAGCTCGCTCCCACAGACTGCATTTCAACCGCTAAATATCTAACGGATGTACTGGCCTTTGTGGGAGTGAGCTTGCTCACGAAAGCGGTATCTCAGCCACAGAATATTCAGCGGATGTACCGGCGCCTTCGCGAGCAAGCTCGCTCCCACAATTTAGACTTGTGGCGTCTGAGGGGCCTTCGCCACACCCCGCATCACCAGGTCCTGAATAAACGCCAACCAATCCGTCCGCTCTCCCTCCGCGGCCATGTCCTGGCCCAGGAACGAGCTAAGGGTGTGCAGGTTGGAGTTATAGAAGTAGCACAGCGACGCGATCATCAAATACACGTGCTTGATGTCGAGGTCCTGCCGAAACAGACCCTGGGCCTGACCGGCGTCGATGATCGGTCTGAGCACGCCGACGGCTTCGCCTGACAGGCGTCGCAGCTCCCCGGACTGGCGCGCGTGCTTGCCCTTGTGCAGGTTTTCGATGCTGAGGATGGCGACGAATTCCGGGTGGCTGACGTAATAGTCCCAGACGAACGCCACCAGTTGGCGCAGCGTCTGCACCGGCGTCGACGGGTCCAGTGACAGCAGGCTTTCGGCGCGGTTGAACTGCTCGTAGGTGTGCTCAAGCACTTTGACGAACAGCTTCTCCTTGCTGCCGAAATAGTAATAAATCATCCGGTCGTTGGATTCGGCTTCGGCGGAGATCTTCTCGATACGCCCACCGGAATACCCGTCGCGGGTAAACACCGTGATCGCCGCCTGAAGAATCCGCGCGCGGGTCTGATCGGCCTGTTGCGCGCGAACGCCAGTGCTTTTGCCCATGGTCGTCAGAGAATCCGGTAGAGCAGGCGCTCGACCCGGACCCGGCTGACCCGGCGCAGAAAGGTGCGCACCCCAACCGGGTATTCGCTCAGGGTATCGAGCTCGTCGAACTTGCCGACCCGATGGGTATTGCGCATCAGCAGGGCGATTTCCTCGGCGCGCGGCTTCAGCCATTCACCCTTGGGGTCATCGATCAGCACGGCGTTTTCCAAGTCCAGCTGAAAGGCCCGAGGGTTCAGGTTATTCCCGGTCAGCAGGGTGTAGCGGTCGTCCGACCACAGGCCCTTGAGGTGATAGGTGTTGTCGCCGTCTTTCCACAGATGAATATTCAACTGGTGCTTGGCGATCGCCGTCTGATGCTTCTGCATGAAGCGACGCAGGCTGATCTCGTACAGATACGGCAGCGCGGAGATCACCTTGAACGGCTCCTCCGGCGAAATGAAAAAGTCGTTGGCGGTCTTGTCGCCGATGATGATGTCGACCTTCACGCCCCGCTTCAGCGCGCGATTGATCTCGCGCTTCACCACCAGCGGCATGTTGAAGTACGGCGTGCACAGTGTAAGTTGCTCATCGGTCGCGGCAATCAGATCGCAGAGGGTTTTACTCAGCGGGTTCTTGTTGCCGATGCCCAGTAGCGGAATGACGCGCAGCTCGCCGTTGTCACGCACGCCATCGTTGACGTCGTAGCTGGCGCGCTTGAGGTGCTGGCGGAACTGACGAATCTCCCCGCGCAGGCTGCGAGAGCTGGGGGGCGAGGGCAGGTCGAGGCGATGCACGGCGTCGGACGGCAGAATGTCCTGCTGCACCAGGCGCTGAAACGAGTCGGCCAGGCCTTTGCTGTCGATCAGGTGATAACGATCGAGCCGGTATTTGCCGAGTTTGTGCAGATAAACGTTATTGATGCTGGCGCCGCTGTAAATCACGCAGTCGTCGATGACGCAGCCCTTGAGGTGCAGCACGCCGAACAGCTCGCGGGTTTGCACCGGCACGCCATACACCGGCACTTCCTGATCGTGTTCCAGGTTCTGCGCCTGATACCACGCCGAGTTCCCGGCCTGCTTGCCAGCGCCGATCAGGCCGCGTTGGGCACGGAACCAGTCGACCAGCACCACGACGTCCAGCTCCGGGCGCGCAGCCTTGGCGGCATACAGCGCATCGAGCATTTCCTGGCCGGCTTCATCCTGCTGCAAGTACAGGGCGACGATGTAAATCCGCCGGGTGGCGGCGGCAATCTTGGCCAGCAGTGTCTGCCGATAGTCGGCTGCACTCGGCAGAATCGTGATCGCCGTGCCGGAGGATTCAAAACCGCGCAGCGCTGCAAGGGTAGAACGTCGGAAGGGAGCCCGCATAAGCCTCTCGATGGGTCGGATCAACAGCGCACGAGCTTACACCAGAGTGCGCCCTCTGGTGGTTTTGGCAGCGTTATCCGTGAGTTGTTCAGCGGATTATCAGCGACGGCTCACCCCTTGCGGTCTCGCCTTGACCTCATACCTTCAGAACCAGCTTGCCGCTGTTTTCGCCCTTGAACAGCATCTGCAGGGTTTCGGGGAAGGTCTCAAGGCCTTCGACGATATGCTCTTTGCTCTTCAGCTTGCCCTGGGCCAGCCAGCCGGCCATTTCCATCCCGGCCTTGGCGAAGTGTCCCGCATGGTCCATGACAACGAAACCTTCCATGCGCGCGCGGTTGACCAGCAGTGACAGGTAGTTGGCCGGGCCTTTGACGGCTTCCTTGTTGTTGTACTGGCTGATGGCGCCGCAGATCACCACTCGAGCCTTGAGCGCCAGGCGGGTCAGGACCGCATCAAGGATGTCGCCGCCGACGTTATCGAAATACACGTCCACGCCTTTCGGGCATTCGCGTTTCAGCGCCGCGTGGATGTCTTCGTTCTTGTAATCGATGGCGCCGTCAAAGCCGAATTCATCGATCAGGGTCTGGCACTTTTCCTTGCCGCCAGCAATGCCGATGACCCGGCAGCCTTTGATTTTGGCGATCTGCCCGGCAATGCTGCCCACCGCACCGGCCGCGCCGGAAATCACCACGGTGTCCCCGGCCTTGGGCTGGCCGACTTCGAGCAGGGCGAAATACGCCGACATGCCGGTCATGCCCAGCGCCGCCAGGTACACCGGTAATGGCACGAGGTTGGGATCGACCTTGTTGAAGCCCTTGGGCTCGCCGACGAAATAATCCTGCACCCCGAGCACGCCCTGAACGTAATCGCCCGCGGCGAATTTCGGGTGTTGCGACTCAATGACCTTGCCCGCACCCAACGCGCGCATCACCGCACCCAGCTCGACCGGCGCGATATACGACTTGCCTTCATTCATCCAGCCGCGCATGGCCGGGTCCAGGGACAGGTATTCGCTTTTCACCAGGATCTGGCCTTCGGCGAGTTCCGCAACGGGCACGGTCTGGAAGGTGAAATCTTCACGGCTGGCAGCACCGATCGGGCGGCGCGCGAGGAGGAATTGGCGGTTGTTCAGGGCGGTCATGGCAGGCTCTCGGTTGGAGTGGCTGAAAGGTTTTAGGGATCGCAGCAGTGATAGACCGTAACGGTCCGGACAGCAAGGATTGCCGCTGTACGGAATGCCCGCCGATCCATGCTAATGATGGCGTTTGCCGCTTATTATCATCGCCACCAATGGCCGGGCAACCGGCCTTTTGATAGTGCTGACGTTGATTGTGTCGCGACCGCTAAGCTGCGGCCCATCGCCGGCCTGTGCCGAGCCTTCCATCAATCAGTACAAAAGGACGAACCCATGAGCATGACTTTTTGCGGTCAGGTCGCGTTGGTCACCGGCGCCGCCGCGGGCATTGGTCGAGCCACCGCGCTGGCCTTCGCCGAACACGGCCTGAAAGTGCTGGTGGTGGATCTGGACAGCACGGGCGGCGAGGGCACGGCCGAGCTGATTCGTCAGGCGGGCGGGGAAGCGCTGTTTCTGCCGTGTGACGTGACCAAAGACGCTCAGGTGCAGCAGATGATGACCCACGCCGTGGACGCTTATGGCCGCGTCGATTACGCCTTCAACAACGCCGGCATCGAGATCGAAAAGGGCCGCCTCGCCGAAGGCAGCGAAGCCGAGTTCGACGCGATCATGGGCGTCAACGTCAAGGGCGTCTGGCTGTGCATGAAATACCAGCTGCCGCTGATGCTGGCCCAGGGCGGCGGCGCGATCGTCAACACCGCGTCGGTCGCCGGGCTGGGCGCGGCGCCGAAAATGAGCATCTACAGTGCGTCCAAGCACGCGGTGATCGGCCTGACCAAATCGGCCGCCATCGAATACGCCAAGAAACACATCCGGGTTAACGCCGTGTGCCCCGCGGTGATCGACACCGACATGTTCCGCCGCGCCCACGAGGCCGACCCGCGCAAGGCCGAATTCGCCGCGACCATGCACCCGGTCGGGCGGATCGGCAAAGTCGAGGAAATCGCCGCCGCCGTGCTGTACCTGTGCAGCGACGGCGCCGCGTTCACCACCGGGCACTCGCTGGCGGTGGACGGGGGCGTCACGGCGTTCTGATCGGCCAGACCCGTTCAGCGAAAAAGCAGACCGGCACTCCCGGCGAGGTATTCAGCTAAGCTCCACGGGCTGTCCACCCTCAGGGAATGTCGATGGATCATTTGTGGTTCGCCTATCCGTTGATTAGCGCTGCCGTGCTGCTGGTCATCGACCTCACGCTCTGGCAGTGGCTGCACCCGCGCTGGCGCCGGCGCAAGCTCGTTTGCCGGCTGGTGCTTTTTGTGCTGTTCAGCATGGCGCTGCTTGATGGCGGGCTGAGTCCGCTGTATCCGGTGCCCGCCGACTGGTCCGTTCCGCGACATGTGCTGGCGACCATTCTGACCATCGCCTGGTGGCTCTACGGCGCGCGAACCCTGACCGTGCTCGCCGTGGTGGTCATGGAGCCGCGCATCGGCGGCAAGGGCCATCTGCTGCAAGACGTCATGGGCGCGATCATCTTCCTCGTTGCGACCGTAGCGGCGGCCGCTTACGTGCTGGACCTGCCGGTCAAAGGCTTGCTGGCGACCTCAGGCGCCGTGGCGATCATCCTGGGTCTCGCCGTACAAAGCACCCTGGGCGATGTGTTCTCCGGCATCGTCCTCAACGCGACCAAGCCATTTCGGGTGGACGACTGGATTCGCGTCGACGACATCGAAGGCAAAGTCATCGAAATCGACTGGCGCTCCACCCACCTGCTGACCTCCGAGGGCAGCATGGCTGTGATCCCCAACGCCATGGCCGCCAAGACCCGCATCGTCAACTTCAGCCGGCCGGACCATTTCCATTCGGTCACCCTGTCCATCGAACTGTCGACCCGCCTGCGGCCCAGCCTGGTGCTGGACTCCCTGGAGAAAGCGCTGCTCGGCTGCCGCGAATTACTGGCCCAGCCCGCGCCATCGGCGGTGGTGGTCAAGTCCGGCCTGCGCATCGCCGAATACCAGGTCACCGGCTACGTGAAATCCCGGGACCGAAGTTCAGCGGTGCGCAACCAGCTGTTCGACCTGATTCACCGGCAACTGGCGTCCACCGAAACCCGCCAGGACCAGCATCGCCCTGCGACGCGGCAGTCTGCCGTGCTGAATACCGTGAATGCGTTGCGCATGCTCAGCGACGCCGACCGCGCGCAGCTGGAACAGCGCATGCGCCTGGGCGCTTATCCGGCGAAAGACATCGTGCTGGCCGAGGGCGTGGTGCCTGATGCGCTCTTCATTATCGAGTCCGGCGTCGTTTCAGTGTCGCTGCAACGACCGGACGGCTGGCTTGAAGTAGGGCGCATGGGGCCGGGGGAGTTGCTGGGTGAGAGTGGGTTTGTTGATGGGGCACCGACGCTTGGGCGCTTTTGTGCGTACACCGACTGCATGATTTACCGGATCGACAAGGCCGATCTGGAGCCGTGGCTGGCGGAGCATCCGGAGTTGATGGGGGCGCTGGCTGGGTTGGCCAAGTTTCGGGCGAAGGCGCGGGCAGCGATGTTGGAGGCCAAGCCAGTGGTGGCGGATGCCAATGGGTTTCTGGGTTGGTTGCGCAAGAATGTGAGGCGGTTTGAGGTGACGCGCAGCCCGGGATCTGATGACAGGAAGCGCTGAAAAAGAGAGCGGGTGGTCGAGAGGTAGAACTCTCCCAGGCAACTGACACCCCGAGGCGTACCTTAGATGCTGCTGAACGCTTGATCTGGGCTATGCCTTGGGCTCTCGGGTCTGTCCGCTGGCTGACCTGAATTCGACTCATTGAAAGCCACTTGCTCCCAAGGGAATGATGATGCCTAGCCCTTGGGAGCTTTGATTTAGAAGTCTATGGTGCCTGAGAGCTTGACCAGACGCGGGTCGCCCTGGCTGAGATAGCCGCCGTTGGCTGAGGCCCAGTAGTTCTTGTCGGTGATGTTCTCCACATTGACGCGCAACGTCAGGTCCTTTTGATCGACTTTAAGTTTGTAGCGCGCCCCGGCATCGAACCGATTCCAGGTGGGAAGGCTCAGGTTATTGGCCTGGTCCGCATACTGGCCTCCAGTACGAAGCATACGGGCGCTAAGGGCAGCTCCCTCCAGGCCAGGAACGTCCCAGTCGACGCTCGCATTTAGCTGGAAGGTGGGCACCCCGATGGCATGGTTGCCATCAGCGAGCCCGCCCGCGGTCTTCTTCAGCTCCGAGGTCATGCGCGTGCCGCCTGCCATCAGGCGAAGGCCTTCGATGGGCTCACCAAACACGCTCAGCTCAACCCCTTTGTTCACCTGCTCGCCGTCGCGAATGTAGAGGCGCTGGGTAGCATCGACGTAGCCATCGCTGGGCTTCTCGATTCGGAACACGCCGAGATTTGCGCCGAACGATTGCATGTCCAGCTTGATACCCGCTTCCAGTTGCTTGGTGCGGCCAGGCGGGAACGCTTCCCCAAGGTTGGTGACGTTGGTACCGGATGCGACCGGCCCTTTGGCCAAGCCTTCAATGCGGTTTGCATACAGGGAAACGGTGTCAGTCGGTTTATAGACGATGCCGTACACCGGAGTGGTGATGGATTTGTCGTAAAGCGAGGTACGGCTGCCGTCATTGGCCGCGTTAGCCGCTCCGTTGGAAGTGGTGCCGTCGTATGAGTAGTTCTCTACGCGCAGTTGCTGACGGCGTACGCCATAGGTCAGCAGCAAACTGTCGTCGAACAAGCCAACGGTGTCGGAAACGGCCAGGCTTCGGTTGCGGGTTTTGCCGGTGACGCCCGGATCGCCCATATCGCCGCCAGTGCTGGAGACCGCCGTTGGCTTGGGCAGACTAGGTGTGGTGTAGATATTGGTATTCCCAGTGACCGGGCGGTAGAAGGTGTAGGCGTTCTCTTGCTGGGTCCAGAGGGTAGAGGCGCCAATCGCGATCTGATGACTCACCGGCCCGGTTTGAACATGACCGTTAAGCCCCGCTGCAAAGCTGGTGTTGTCCTCATTGTGCGGGATCTCGGAGCCGCCGACAGTGGCAACGCCGTTATTACCTACGAGGGTTGGCGTGCCGTATACGCCCGTTTCACGCGTATGCTTGGCGCCCCCTGCAAGGTAGGCAGTCCAGTTTTCATTCAGGTCCCAGTCGCCACGCATCATGCCGAACGTGTCTTCGGTTTCGGCATTCGTCCAGTCCTGGCCGTAGTTGTGGCTGGCGTCAGGGGCGGTCGGGATTTTAGTCGCATTACCCAATTGCACGGTGTTGCGTAAACCATTGATGCGCTGTTTCTGGTAGCCAAAGTCGGTAGAGACGCGAAAGCTGTCACCCCGATAATCGAGTCCCGCGACGAACAACTTTGTGCGCTGGTTTTCGTCATCTATCGCAGTGTCGCCTTCACGTTGGCTAAGGTTGACTCGCGCTCCGAATCGGTTGCCCTCGCCGAAGCGTTGGCCAAGGTCCAGATGCTCACCAACGCGGCCGTCAGAACTGATGTCTTGTGTGTAACGGCGAGTCGGCACGTCTTCAGCACGCTTGGGCTGCAAATTCACGCTGCCACCCAAGCCCGTACCGGTGGGGCTCACGCCGTTGATAAACGCGTTGGGACCTTTGAATACTTCCACCCGCTCAATCGCGTCCGTGGAGAGAATTTGCCGAGGAAGGACGCCGTACAAACCGCCGTAGGAGATATCGTCGCCTGCCAACGGCAGACCGCGGATCACGAATATCTGCGACTGATTACCGAAGCCGTAAGACTGGCGCACCGACGGGTCGTTGAGGAGTACGTCTCCCACATCTTCAGCCTGCTGATCCTCGATAAGCTGGGAGGTATAGCTGGTCATGGTGAAGGGGACGTTCATGTTGTCCTGATTACCCAGAACACCCATCTGCCCGCCACGAGCGACCTGACCACCTGCGTAGACCTCAGGCAGCGTGTTGGAATTAGCCTTGACGGCATCCGCGTTTATGTCAGTAGCGCCGAGCTCAACCGCCGAATCAGCAGCATTGGCGATGAAGCTCGCAGAGCAGCAAAGCGCAAGCAGGGTGGGGCGAAACGGATGCAAAAGGAACATGACGAGCTACCCAGCAAAGTGATCAGAACGGGTTGAAGCCTCCCTGGCAATGCGAAGTATTCGCAGGTGAGAATGATATCAGAGTGCTTTTTAGTTTGTTGCCACTGACGACAGATTTTTCACATCGTGTGAAATGCCTGACGATGTTGAATGCAAGGCGCTGCCATCAGCAGAGCCTCCTGTCCTTCCTGTTTTCACAGTCCCGTGGAAAACTACGCGCGCTGTGCACTCATTTGTTGTCTGTTTGGTGGAGCCACGGATGGAAATCATGAACAACCAGCAAGAAAACGCCCTCGAACAGTCACTCAGGCTGGCGGCCGATGAGCCGGCCCATCGACCTGAGTTTTTCAACACGCTGCTGAACTCAGTTGTCTACGTGCTTGGCACTGCCGGGACTGGCAAAGGTCATGTCACCCTCGAAGCGGGTAGCAACATCAGCATCGCGAATTGGCAGAAGGCTGACGGCTCACCTGTCATCCCGTTTTTTTCGTCGTTGAACGTATTGCAAGGGTCCATAGACAGCGAAGAATCCTACGTAGAAATCCCGGCCAGATCGCTGTTTGAAATCACACTGGGCGCGCCTCTTTTCCTTAACCCGGCTTTACCGTTGCGCGCGCTGTATGGAGACGGGAGCGGGGGAATGGAGCCATGACAGCGGGTCGGTAGTTAGGATGGCCAGATGCCTACCCCGAAGTGGGCGAGTACAGTCCCTTCATAGTATGGTTGCGGCCATCAACCATCGCAGAATATGGATATTACCCATGCGTTTACTCATGCCGCTGGCCGTAAGCCTGACCCTTATCGGCTGCGCCAGTACTAAGACCGATGTCCGCAACGAAGCACAAATCAGCCAATATGACCCGTCTAACACTGCTCGCGTGCGCCTGATCACGGGCGACACCACCCATGCGGGCTTCATCAGCGGCCAGACCTGCGAGGCGTTTTA
The DNA here is from genome assembly GCF_057834665.1 of Pseudomonas sp. GL_135. Classification (NCBI taxonomy): domain Bacteria; kingdom Pseudomonadati; phylum Pseudomonadota; class Gammaproteobacteria; order Pseudomonadales; family Pseudomonadaceae; genus Pseudomonas; species Pseudomonas sp. GL_135. The sequence goes on along the minus strand of NZ_CM174408.1, from coordinate 3,673,887 downwards.
CAACGATTCCCTGCTCACCAAAACGCCTGAAGAAGCAGGTTGGCAAACGGCGCATGTCGACTCGGCCGGACTTTACCCTTTTCGGGCGACAGACAGCCAAAACAGCGTGGTTGGCATGCCTGCAAGTAAGGCGAGCAAAGCCATCAATCAGTCATCCAAGGTGTTTGACGAGCATGTCATCCCGGCCGGAAAACCCTTTATTGCAGGATTCGGCATGGGCGGCTCGCAGATGTCATGCTTTCCCGCACCTGTCACGTTCATTCCCGAACCCGGCAAAGACTATGAAATGGAACTTCAAATAATGAAAGTCAGCACGTGGAAAGCAGGCTGCGTGATTGCCGTTCGACAACTATCCACTCAGGCCGACACTACCGTCGAAACCCCGTTAAGACCGCAAGTGTGTGCAAAGACACCGTCGGGCTGGTATACGGTCAACGCAGCACCTTCGCCGTAACAGTTAAGCGAATCGTCATCCCGCAAGGTCTGCTGCAGCTTAAGTGGCGCAGGCTGCCATCAGCCACTCCTGACCATAAGCAGCCAATCGAACGCTTATAGGCACGGCACTTGCGCAAGATCGTGGTACGCCGGACATAAGGAAATGACATGAAGGAATGGCGAACCTGCGGCATTCACGTACAGCATCTGCAAGCCGTGTCTGATGGCGTCATAAATCATGGTCAGAACTTGTCCGGTGAACACGGCGGTGTCGCGAACCCTATCGCTTGTACGGTGTTGGATGATGAAATCTTAATAGGTGGCGTTACCGGTCGCACCGAGTTCGACCGTCTTTTTATTAATTACCTGTGGGTGGATGCAGCTTGGCGAGGGCGGAAAATCGGCACTGAGCTTTTGCACCGACTTGAGGCCCTGGCTCAAGCGCGTGGCTGCCGGGATGCACTTATTGAGACCCTCGATGATGGCGTGGCTGACTGGTATAAACGTTGCGGTTACCAAGTCGCTGCACATCTTCCGGGATACTGCGGGCCGTGGAGTCGTCACACACTTTTGAAAACACTGGATCGGGGGAGTGATGCTTGAGGGGGGCTGGAGAAGTCAGCTGACCCAGATCAGGACGTTTACGCTCAACGCCCCGGAGCGCAAAGGCTGCACTGTTGCGCAGGTGAGTGTGTGTCCCAACACCTGGCAAAGGTAGACGCGCGTTCGTCATCGATCCTTATCTGACTCAGGCAACTGTGGGTTAAACCCGATGACTGCAGTTGTTCATCCACGGCGAAATCACATGCGAAGTCGCGCCCCCTGGATCAGGACACCACCAACGCCAATTTTTCAGCGGTTGAGCCCCCTTAATCCTCCGCGCTCGCTCCACTCCCACCCACGATGTCCGGCCGCATTATCCTCGTCTCCGACGACGGCGGCCGGCGATTTCACACCTTATCGTCCGACTCTCTCAAACCGGGCTTTGCGGCGGAGTGTGGTAGACGGATTCGTTATCCGACGTCGCAGTGTGGAAGCTGGCGTCGTCATCCGAGGAGTCATCCACCGGCACCGGGGTTTGGACCTGGAGCGGGGCAGGTGCCGCCGAAGACCTCGACCCGGGCCGCGCTGCCTCGCTGGAAGGGCCGCCGCTGGTCGGGGGTTGCGCCTGCTCGCCCTTGAGGCTAGCCCGAAGACTGCCTGCTGGAGACTTGGTAGAGGAGGGCGCCGGGTTTTCGGCATTCGTGATCCGGTTGCCGGTGAGGCTGGTTCGTGGAAGAGAATTCGAGTCAGACGCCGCCCGCTGGGATCGTTGACTGGACGGTCTACTGGTGCGGGTTGCCTCGTCGGTGGGAGTCTCACCCGGAGCGTCGGCCGGATCTTCATGCACGGATTGAGCGGTCTCGGTAGCGCCTGTCGTGGACTCCGCCGCTGTCTTGCGTCGCGATTTGAAGTCGTCAACCAGCTTGTCCCCGACTGCCACACCGGCAGCGTTGCTGCCGAACACGACCGAGCCGCCTGCTGTATTAATGGCGTGTTTTGCAAATGAACTCAGGGCGGGGTGCTGCGCGCTCAAGGCGTTGACCGCAGCGCCTTTACCGGCTTCCAGTGCGGTGAAGCCAGCGGTCAGCGTGCTGACATTGGCGGCGCCGGAAGGGGTGAAAGTGGCTTTGGCGGTTCTCGATACCGCTCCGAGCGGATCGGATACCAGGGTGCGACCGGCGTCGGCCAGACGTCCCACTCCATTGGCGAGCGGCGTACGAATGGTTTTCGCGTCCCGCAGTGCCTTCAACGTGTCGATCCATTCGGTTTCCTGACTCAGATCCTCTTTGGCCTCGGCATCTCTTCGTCCCAGCAGCAGCGCAGGGCCACTGGTGCCTTGTTCGGTGCGCCGACTGTTGGCGAGGTATCCGGTGCCGGTCCCTGCCGCGAGCCCACCCGCAATGGCGATGGCTGTGTCCACAATGGGCTCGGCCTTCGGATTGATCGCCGCCACCACCGGGCTGACAACCGTCCTTAGTGCGTTTCGCATCGTGAACGTCTGCGCCTCCTTGGCGTTCTGGACGGCCAGGTTCGCGGTGGTATCGATAGTCTCCAGCGCGGCATTCAACGAATCATGCAGTTTGTCCGCAGGCGCATGCAGGTAGTACGCGTCTTCTCGAAGTTTTTTAATGGAAGCGCCGCCGACCTGATCCATCGCTGATGCTGCCGCGAGTGAGATCGTGCCCAGGGCTGCCGCTTTTGCCACCGGGTTTGGTATGTTCGCCCCAATCCCCGTGATCACGGGAATAGCGGCCTGGAGCGACGACGCCACCGCGAACGGCACGCCGCCCGCCGTCCCCGACACCATTGAAGCGTTCCGGTCCATTTTCTGTGCTTTTTCCATCAACGTTCCAAGCTCCTGGAACGAGATGTTCTCCTCCATCAGCTTGTTGACTCGGCTCTCTATGATTCGATCGATCTCCTCCCGGTGCCCCGATTCCGGATCCAGACGATCTTTGTAGGGCTGGAACTGACTGCTCACGTAGGTCGTGAGCAAATGCTTCATCTCACGGGCTTGGGTCAGCGCCGCTGCGCTGACCTCAGCGGATTGGGGATGACCTTGGCCTACGGAAGCGTGGTCTGCGGCGGCGGTCGAATTTGAGCGTTGCTGGAGTTCGATAGAGCTGGGGGAGGCGGGGGGTTGCTGGCCAGACACGCGCATGGGAGAGTCCTCTCTGGGTATGGGAATGCAGCTCGATATCACTGCTATCAAGGGTGGTTTTCCAGAGGGTGTGTGGCTGACTGCGGTGTTCCGGTTCCTGTTGGAACGGCAGTATTTGACGGTTTTGTTTCAGGGGGATGAAACTCCTTGGTCGACGAAACCTCGTATGGACGCAGCGCGGTCCAGCGCCACTGCCACAAGGGTGCGTTTACGGGAGGAGGTCCATGACCGCACTGGCAAACTACAAGCGGGTCGTTCGGTACAGTTTCCTTGCCCATTTCCACTTGACCGATGTCCACCGACCTGTCGACCCGCCTGCGGCCCAGTCTGGTCTTGGACTCAATGGAGGTCGCGCTGCTCGCCTGCCGCAGATTACTGGCCCTGGCCGCGCCGCCGGCCGTGGTGTTCAAGCAGCTTGCGCATTGTCGAGCAAGAAGTCACCGGCTACGTAAAATCTCGGGACTGGCTTTCAGCGGCGGGCAACCAGATGTTCGACCTGACACACCGGCAACTGGGGCGGACCGAAACCAGCCGGCAACGCGCCGCTACCCGCCAGCCTGCGGTGCTCAATGCCGCCAATGCTCAGCGACGCCGAACGCGCTCAGCTTGAACAGTACATGCGCCTGGGAGATTATCCTGAGAAAGACATCGCGCTGAAGGCGTGGTGCCTGATGAGCCTTTTATTCTTGAATCCGGGGTGGCTTCTGCGTAGCTGCAACGACCGGATGGCTGGCTGAGCTGATTGGCGAGAGCTGCTTCGTGACGCGAAGTCGACGCTGGCGCGTTTCTGCGTGTATAACAGCTGCATAATTTACCGCATCGAAGAGGCCGATCTGGCGCCGAGGTTGGGGGAGCATCCTAAGTTGATGGGTGCGTTGCCTGAGCTTGCGAAATTTCGTGCGAAGGCTGGGGCTGCGTTGTTGAAGACTAAGCATGTGTTTGCGGACGCGAATGGTTTCTTTAGCTTGGTTGCGTAAGAATGTCAGGCGGTTTGAGGTGACGTGCGGCCCTGGGTCCGATGATAAGAAGCGCTGACAAAGACCGCTGGTTGTTGAGAAGTAAAACCCTTGCAGTCAATTGTAGCTTTGCACGGGTGCATCTTTGTGTGCTGTTGAACGATTAATCTGCGCTACCCTAGGGCCTAAGCCCCGGCGGCGACCTACAACAGGGTGGGATTGAGAATCTACTTTGGTTAGAGGCGTACCATGGGCGCGGTGCAAATAACTCCGTACGATGTGTAAAAACGGTCGTGAGGTCTTGCATTCTTATCAAACTGTAAGTACTCACGAATGTCACTCAGTTTTGGATCTGCTGCAGATCCGTTATGTGAAAGGAATAGATATGGCCGTACGTCTGGACGAAGCTGAAAAACAAATTCTGGCCGGGCTCTTGGCGGATTTTTCAGACCGTGCCCTGGGCTCCAATCATCTTAGTAGCGGATATGTCGGTCCATTAGTATCTGATCTCGCTGCGGCTATTTGCGTGGGCGGAATGGTCACGCGCGTTGACTTCGATATTGCTTTCTCGGATCTCGAAAACAAGAAGCTTATTAGTACTGGCCCATATGAGATGGTTGAGAATGATCCAAGCAGCGGGGTGATATTTATTGGTGGCTATAGCAAGCGAGAGTACGCCGGATTGACCGAATTGGGATACAAGGCAGCTAGGCTGTCGCTAAATAGGCCTAAAAATAGCGTCCAGCGTGTTGTCAATAATGTGCATATCTCGGGAGGGCAATTCACTAATATGCAACTTGCCGCCGGCAACAATATTGACCAGAGAATAGATTCTGCGTCTGGTGCGGATGGTGACACTTTGACGAGACTGATTGCGATACTGGAAAATCAGGGCCAAGTAGTTTCAGTAGAGCAACGCAAGGACCTAGCCATTGCTGTAGAGTCAGCGAGAGAAGGTAACGGGAAAGAAGCTAAGAGCCTAGTTGAGAAAGTTTGCGGACCCGCATGGGGAGCCTTTCAACCTGTAATTTGGCCAATTTTTGGCGAGCTCCTAAAGAAAAGCTTAGGATTATAATTCGGCGGTGGGTAACGATTGGTTTACCTTTACGCATCCTAGGCGCCTTACCATATCCGTACCGAATCAATATATGATGCCTGCTCCACTAACAAATACGATATGACCTTAGTTTTTCAGTGCACAATGTTTCGCAGGGAAAGCAGTAGGCAACTCCTTAACACCAAGAGTAGATAACGCCCCATCACGTCGATGCACTCTAAGTTCATGAGCGGCAACCTTGACGGGTAGCGCTTGGTAGCGCAGTGCAAGAATGACGGTTGATTCAATCAGGAACAGACATGCTGACCTTTAACCTACCCCTACTCGAAGCCGCCGCTAGGCCAAATAGAGGAAGTACCAGGGATGGTTGAGTTTGAATCTTAACTTGCAGAACGCACCCGGCCCATAAGATACGGCGTTCGCTAATGATCCCTCCCCAAGTCAGTTGCACAGCACTTTCTGGTCCAAACACACCGCAATCCGATAGGACGGCCGGTCGCGGGATGTGGCTGATGGCGGAATGGGGGAGAAGAGATGTTTGCACTGGGGTTGGGGGGGGGACGCTGAAATCAGTAGGCTGCCGTCTCGTAGCTGATCCCACTGCCTGCGTAACTAGTTGACTAAACTTACCAAAAAATCACGGTTGTAGCGCTGTGCGCAAACGGATACTGCTATAACCTTTCTGGGTAGTGACGAGCATGTGTGCTTGTTACCGCATTGAGGAATGAACCTGTGCGCATCGAGTCGATCACGATCTCTGGCTTTCGCTGTTTCGGCCCGAATGAGATTTCCATTCCAATCTCAGATGAGGTCACTACGATCGTTGGCCCTAACGCTGCGGGTAAAACTGCGCTTTTGCAGGCTATGTCGAAGCTGTTTGGGGTTACGCGGGCGCAGCGCACCGTATCACTTTCCGATTTCCACCTAGCTTCTGGAGAGGATCCTGAGAGCCGCGATTCCAAAGAGCTCTTCATTGAGGCGATCGTTGCCTTCCCGGAATTGTTGGACGGGTCTGCAACCGCGGAAACCATCGCCCCTTCATTTCGGCACATGCTGATTACGAGAGCAGCCCAGGCGCCCGTTTGCCGAATGCGGCTTGAAGCACAGTGGGATGACGACGGTACGCTGGAGGGAGAGGTGTCACAGAATCTTTTTTGGATCGATTGCTTAGATGACGAGCCCGCAGAGGATAAATACCAACCGGTGGCAGTGACCGATCGGGGCCTCATACAACTTTATTACACCCCGGCAAGTCGAGACGCCGCCGGCCAAATCCGAGCAACTGCCGGTACGCTGGCCGCACGTCTCCTGAGGGCCATTGAATGGTCCTCCGACACCGAAGACAAAGTGCAAGAGGCGACTGAGAGCCTGACCGCTGCGTTTGAAGGCGAGTCTGCGATCACCGCAATCACCGAGGCTCTGCAAAAACGCTGGGCAGACCTGCATGACGACGCTTCCAATACCAAGCCTAGGCTCAGTCTGGTGAGCCGACGGTTTGAGGAAGTGATCAACAAGATCGCGGTCATATTTGAGCAGGGACCTGACGGGCGAGAAAGAGGTATTGAAGCCCTCAGCGACGGACAGCAGTCGCTATTCTATTTTGCATTGGCCGCCGCCGTTTTTGACCTAGAGCGCGAGGTCGTTGAAGGTTCTGTGGCCGGATTTCGAGAGGATGCACTCCATATTCCCGCTCTCACACTGTTTGCTCTTGAGGAACCAGAAAACCACCTTTCACCCTACTTTCTTGCTCGCATCATCCGACAGGTTCGATCGTTGACTGAGGCCAGCGGTGCGCAGGCCATAATCACGAGTCATTCGCCGGCGGTTCTTAGCCGAGTCGAGCCAAGCGAGGTCCGTTACTGCCGCTGTAACGCAAAGACGCGCGTATCTAACGTGAAGCGAATTGAGCTGCCTACTGATGATGTGGAGGCCAGCAAGTTTGTGCGTGGTGCCATATTGGCCTATCCCGAGCTTTACTTCGCACGGTTTGTCCTACTCGTTGAGGGTGATTCGGAAAGAATCGTCCTCCCTCAACTCGCTGAAGCGCTTGACCTCCTCATCGATCCTGCTTTTGTCGCGATCGTTCCTCTAGGAGGACGACACGTCCAATATTTCTGGCGCTTGCTTAAGGGGCTAGGTATTCCTTACGCAACTCTTCTGGACTTGGATCTCGGTCGTGATGGTGGAGGATGGGGGCGAGTAAAGACAGCCCTAGAGAAGCTTATTGAGTTCGGTGCACCCAAAGCCAAATTGCTACAAACATCAACCGGCAGTTTGACCGACGAAGAACTGCAAGGGATGCAAGGATGGCGCAATGTAGCAAATCACTCCACTCAGTTGAGCTGGATCAATAGGCTGAAGGAGTACGGGGTCTACTTTTCGGCTCCGCTCGACCTTGATCTCGCAATGCTAAATGCCTTCCCCGATGACTATGCCGCCGTAATTCCAAAAGGGGGTGGTCCACGTATGACCGCAGACAAGGCAGCAGAGGTTGTGCTGGGGACGTCAGGTCCAGGACTTTCGGTATACACGGGACCCTATGAGGATTACCCGGCATTGTTTCCGAGCTATCGTTACCACTTCCTCACCCATAGCAAGCCAGCCACGCATCTGGCGGCATTGACGCGTGTTAGTAAGGCGAGCCTAACCGCATATATGCCAGTAGTTCTGGCTGAGGTCGTTCGACATATTGCAAGCTCCCTGAGGCGAGACTGATCATGGCCGTTTCGTCACGCCGAATAGCTCGAGAGGATTGGAAACCCGTCGGGGTTAAAGCTCTGGAAGCGAATGCGCTGAAAGTGGTACGTTCGAAAAAAAATCGGTCCGTTATCGCCGGACCAGGCGCTGGCAAGACAGAGCTGCTTGCGCAGCGCGCTGCCTTTCTCCTTCAGACGGACACTGCGCCATCTCCACGGCGCATTCTGGCTATAAGCTTCAAACGTGATGCGGCATCTAATCTGGCAGCACGCGTACGTCAGCGCTGTCACCACTCCCATGCGAGCCGCTTCGACTCCATGACGTTTGATGCGTTTGCAAAAGGATTGGTCGACCGCTTCTATCAGGCATTACCTGACCGCTGGAGGCCAAGACCCGATTACGAGATCACGACTCACACGGAGCGAGATTTTCGCGAGTACCTCCATGACCTTCCACCGCCACCTGCGGTAATCGGAACAAGAAATGATGTGCGTGAGATAGGGTCTAAAACCTTTGAGCGTCGGCACCTGCTCGGCTCACCGTTACCTGTCGAAGGATGGCCAGACCCAACTGTCGCGCAATGGGCGGCAGATGCGTTCTGGCGAGTGTCGCTCCACGGCGGTGGCAAAAGTGTGTTGTCTTTCCCAATGATTGGCCGTCTCGCTGAATTGCTGCTGCGAGTCAATCCGATGGCGCGGGATGCCTTGCGCCTCACCTATTCGCATTTGTTCATGGACGAATTCCAGGACACCACCAGGGTTCAGTACGATCTGGTAAGCACGATTTTTCGAGGCACAGAAACCATCGTGACGGCTGTCGGAGATAACAAGCAGCAGATCATGCGATGGGCAATGGCGATGGATGATCCTTTCTCTGCCTTTGATGCTGATTTCGGAGGTGTCCGGACTTCGCTCTTCAACAATTACCGATCTTCGCCGGACTTGGTACGTATCCAGCACGTGTTGGCCCAGGCGTTAGATGTACAAGCTGTGCAGCCGGTATCTCAGACTGACGGCACAATTGACGGAGAAAGCTGTTCAATTCTCGACTTCCCGAGTCCAAAAACTGAAGCGCGTCAGTTAGCGCAATCAGTAGCGTCATATATTGCCGACCTGAAACTGACTCCTCGAGACTTCGTCATACTGGTTCGACAAAAGGCGGGAGAATATGCAGAACTCTTGGAACCTGCCTTTGCGAACGAAAATCTGGCGCTGCGTAACGAAGCTGGAATGGTCGGCAAAGTAATGCTGCAGGAGCTGATGACAGAGGAAATCTCGAAGTTGGCGTTCAACTTTCTCCGGTTATCAATGACTCCGAGAGCGGGAAGTTATTGGTCGACTTGCCAGAATTGGCTCGCCTCAATGAGAGGGATCGATGCCGATGACCCAATCAGGCAGAGTAGGCTCGCTCGTGTGTTGGACACCTATGCAACCGAACTGGCTGCACGCTACTCCCTCCCCCCAAGAAGTAAGGTGGTCTCACGCGCACTTGTTGAGGACATCCTAAATTTCGTGGGTGTAGAGCATGTGATCCGTTTTAACGCCGCCTATGGCCAAGGGAGCTGGCTAGAAAAAGTGTTAGACGCCACGGCGGAACATCTTTTATCCAGCTCGCTCCACAGTAAGGACTGGTCCCACGCCCTCGACATGTACGAAGGCGTGCACGCAATTCCTTTAATGACGATCCACAAGAGCAAGGGCCTTGAGTATCACACCGTTATCTTTGTCGGACTGGATGATGGCGCTTGGTGGAGTTTTTCTCAGGATGAAATTGAGGCCACGGCAGGATTTTTTGTGGCTTTCACCCGTGCTAAGCAGCGGGTGATATTCACTTACTGTGCCACGCGTGGCACACGAACAAAAATTGCGACCCTGTACGAGCTGTTAACCAAAGCAGGAGTCCAAATTAGGTCCGGATCGAGGTGATTAGGTAGGGCCGCCTAGGGCGGTTTTATGTGGTCTTAGGCAGCTCAAGTCGACCCAAAATAGCCCGCCGTGGAAGGCTATTCACGACCCAAAGCTATTCTTCATGGACGGCAGTTAATAGACAAGGACGGTCCTTTGTGACGGCAAAGATTGGCTAAAAGATATCCACGCGTGACTTAAACAGTCAAAAGTTGGCTTACCGGATTTTGAAGAGGTATCAAGTCCTCAGATGTGTCTAGTGAACGGGGCCATCTGGCGGATGCAGCGAATTCGGCACCCCCCCATCTATTTCTTGCGACAGAAAAAGTTGAATTAAAAGAGCAGTCTTAAGCCCCAGATGTGTCACCGTGAAGGACATCTGCCTACAACGCAGAGTCAGCGCCAGATTCCTGCTGGTCCCGCCGAAGAAGTTTACCAGAGCCTATGGCAGATCGAGCCGGGCCCCACAGATAAAGTGCGCCCTACTCAGTTCGGTACTATTAATTGGACATTGTTGAACTAGTGGGTGCTGCCTGATAGCGTAGTTAAGTTTTATAATTATATTAAGCTGGCGTTTTTAATCATGGGTGGGGGGGACGTATTACTTTAACTGAACACGTCCGGCCGGAATGTTCAGTGGCAGAGCCAGAGTTTCTTCAAAAAATTATCAAGCGCCACAGGCTTAGGGTATATTATTTCTTCTTGGCTAAACTATGTAACAGCGTTGAAAGTGGACTATTTTCATCACGCTGGTACTCAAGCTCATCATAATTCTCGCCAATTACTGGCATGCTTCTGAGTTCGTATCGCAGAGAGGAAATCTCATAAACAGCTTCACTGCCAGCAATCGGGGTGAAAGCGTCAGCAACAAAGCAAGTTAAATTAATACCTTCCCCAACACTGCTTTTAAATGTTAAGCCATCAAATCCTTCAAGCCGCAGAGCATCACCAAATAGCTGGGTAACGCTATAAAGATAGCGGTGCTCAGGCTGTACTGGAACATTTAATATATCACCAATAGACAGTATTTCTCTCAATTGCTCTAGCTTGCTATCACTAAGGAAATTCCGCACATCAAAACTAGCAAAATTTGCAATCTTAAGGTCGCGAACGGAAACGAATTTTGAGATTGAAACAAGATGTCCGGGATCGGGGCGAAGCTCAGAAACGGCAGTACTGGAGTCAGATGCCAGGTACAAAACCGAGACTCTAGTGCGATTGAATCGTCCTTCAGTCGCCAAATGCAATGGTGGGCGATCAATATCTACTGACTGGTAAGGCTGATACTTATATTCTGGCGGATAGCCAGGCTCTGGAAGCACAGGGGATAGCCGCGAGCTAACACCCACCCGACCTCGAAAATATTCTGCTCCCGCTGGAATGTTCAGAGCAAGATATGAAGAAAGAGTCTTGAGCTTCTTTCTTACTATTGGCTCTACTTCAAAATGGTTATTGTGCAATCCCTTGTTTACCAGTTCATGCACAAAGTCACTATGATTTCCTCGTATCGCATCAAGAATAACACCGTCCCAATAGCCGCCTCCAAGAGTGATATCCTCCTCTGAATCTGGGTACCATCCTATATCCTTTTCAATTGCACACCAAACTTCGTCAGGAAGAGGGAAATCGATATGTTTGTCAAAACTGAATACCACTTCATTCTTACACATCAAATTGTAAAGCGAGCTTCCTCCTATATGAGTGTTGTAATGCCACTCTGAATAATTGACTCTGATGAGCGCTCTAACTATTCGCTTGACCCTTCTATCCTCTGCGCTAAGGGTTCGAACACCTTTTCTCTGGCAGGTCGGGCAAGTCTTAGCACGGACTCCCCTCTCTTGAATCTCTAATCTCAATTCGTTATCACTTGCGCAGCGCTCACAGATGTGTGTTCTATCGACCATTTTAATGTCTCTTAAGAGTCCTATTGATCTACTGCTTCACAAAAAAAGCTAAGCTAAAAACAGTGGCTCATAGTTAAAGCCATTGGCGGGTTATAAACCCTGTTTAATATTATCATCCCTTGATCGCAACCGATCTCGTTAGCACGACTATGTCGGAGATTAAGTTGTAAGTGATATGAATGTAATTCGGTTGTTAATATTTAGCTTGGAGTAATTCGACACCATTTTTTATGCCGCTCGCACTGAACCCCATGAAGGAAGCATTTTTTCAATAGCGGTTCTATACATGCTTTTATAATCGCCACTAAGAATCTCTGTCAGTACGATATTAACCCCAAAGGACTCAAGCAGGCCTTTTTTTTCATCATCCAAGTAATGGGAGTAAAAATAGACTTCATTATTTACAAGATTTTGGGCGGCGAACCGAGCTCTTTTGTTTAATAGCCACCATAGATCTGTCTCGCTATAATCCATGCCAAAACCGATTATGTGGACATTCGAGGAAAAAAATAAATCGACCCAAGACGAGTAACAAAACTCTTGATCCCTCAGCTTGTCTTTCATTGGCTCAACTTGAACCGATTTCCCGTCAACGGCGTGCTTGTAGGTGCCTTTGACATAAGAGTCTATTTTACTTAGTGATCCGCAGTAGTGGTCTAAGCCAAGCATAATTGATTTAGGGTTATCAATCTCGCCATGAATATTCCAGAGCTGTTTTACGTTATCACCAATCTTGTATCTGCGTTTCCTTCGCAAGCTGTAGATTTCTTCAGTGCTTAATAATTCCGGCGCTACACCCAGTGCTTTTTCGAAAGCATAGTCATAATTTGTCGTAAGATAGTTCTCAAAATTCATACTCGCTAGGAATTCGAAGATCTCATTCGGCTCCTGCTCTGCAAGAGCGCTAGCGATTTTTATTTTCAGATCCAGCTCATCGAATTCGTGTTTTTCGTTCGCCTTATGCTTTCCCATAAAGATCCTTTCATACACCATGGTATATGGCAGTCGACCGTTATCGAAACCATTCGAACCCTTAAGATCATCCAGTAAGTCATCCCAACTAACGGCATTATTTGAAGGTCTGTTTAAACCATTTCCATAAAGAACTGTATTAGCCATTGCCACTCCTGATGTTCGTCAAGCCAAAGTCTGTGGAGTTCTATTTTTTGAAGCGCAGCCCAAGATTAATGTATCCGAGCCGAGTGTAGAGACTGCTTGCTTTTAGGTCCAGTCTTTAACTGGCCTATGCCCATCATTTTTCGCCGCGAGTCGCTAAACCATAAACGGCATGAATTGGTGCTAATGCTCTCTTCGTACGCATTGGTGCGAACAGTCGCCAGATGGTGTGTGACTTTCGATGTAGCATGCTGCGATTGGCTATAGCGATATCCAACGGAGTATTTCAGGGACGAACTGCATCCCACCCACTTTCGTAGGCTTTTGAATGATCGCTTTGGGTAGATAGCTGCCACCCGTATATGGGTCGCGACGCAGCTGCGCAGCATGTGCCAGCCGGTCATCTGGGATGCGCCATTGCCCACTAGCTACCAGTCGGCACATGGATATGGAGAATCTCGGCCCGCCACACCATATATCACCGCAACAAAGCCGCGTTAGGCGAATCTTCAATGCACGCATCAACAGCTTCGATTCACCAAAAAAATTTACAGCTCGCGCCCGCAAATTCGCAACGACGTCTCCAGCAGGTTCTACACACCACAACAACACCCCCACTGGATTCACTCCCCCCAGTGCTCTACATTGCACCCATCACAAAACCCCGCCGAGCCCCCAAAAAATGCCTGCCTCCCGCCCAACCCTTCACCCTAAAGTCCTCCGCGCTGGCGACGCCGTGGCGCTGGTGTCCCCAGCCGGACCAGTCGCCGAAGCCCGGGTGGAAGCAGCCTTGCGGGAGCTAACCTCCTGGGGATTACGCCCCCGCGTCTACCCCCACGCACTGGACAACATCGGATTCCTGGCAGGCACCGACGCCGATCGCATTTCCGACCTGAACGACGCCCTGGCCGACCCCGAAATCCGTGCCGTGCTGTGCAACCGTGGCGGCTACGGCGTTCAACGCATCCTCGGCCAACTCGACTACGACGCCGTGCTTCGCGACCCGAAGCTGGTGGTCGGTTTCTCGGACATCACCGCCTTGCACGCCGCACTCTGGACCCACACCGGTCTCGCCACAGTTCACGGCCCAGTTGCGGCGCAGCTGGAAAAAGGCGGCATCTTTGCCAGCACGCTCAAGCACGCATTGATAAGCACCGAACCTTCCGTCATCCATGCAGACCGGGCAGAGCCCACTTTCACCGTGCGCACGTCGGGAACGGTGGAGGGCATCTTGCTTGGCGGTAACTTGAGCATGCTGAGCACCTGCATCGGCACGCCGTTCATGCCTGATCTGGAAGGCGCAATCCTGCTGCTCGAAGACGTCGGCGAGCTGGCGTATCGGGTTGATCGCAATATCACCCATCTGCTCAATTGCGGGATTCTGCAACGGCTCGGCGGCATCGCGCTGGGTCAGTTCAGCGAGCCGGGTCACGGCAATAACCCGATCCGGCCGCCCGATGTCTTGATTGAGCGCTTGGGCGATCTGGGCATTCCGGTCCTGGGCGGTCTGTCCATCGGCCATGGCGACCGCAACTTGGCGGTGGCGTTGGGCACTCGTGCGGTGCTCGACACTGAGGCGGGCACGCTGACGGTGGCCCCGGCCACGCGCTAGTACGACGATCACCGTTCTGTAAGCGACCTTGCTCTAGCTATTTGCCATCATTCAGGCGCCAACACCTTGTTTTGCCCCTTTGGCATTGCGAATCTCCACGGATATTGACTGGCCGCGCGCGGATGGCTTTGCCATGCGCGCCCTCAAGCTGTGGAGCGGAAACTGATGATGTCTGCCGTGAAGACGCGTTTCGCCAATCTGGGGATGGCCAAGAAGCTGGGCATCGGGTTCGTGCTGGTGCTTCTGCTGACGGCGCTGGTCGCGGCCATTGGGGTCTGGTCGTTGCGCTCGATCAGCGCGCATTTCGACAGCCTTAAGGCGATGACCGCACTCAACAGCGATGTGAATCGCGTGCGGCTGCTGGAGCAGGATTACGCCTTACACGGCGATCCGAAGGTGGTCGATCAGGTTCACGCCGGGCTCGACGGGCTGAATGTTCAGGCGCAGCAGCTCAAGGCCGACGCGCCGATCAACGAGCAGGTAATGGGCCAGGTGCAGCAGGCACTGGCGGCCTATCGCGCTTCCTTCGACGAGTTCGTCAGCATCAGTCAGAGCAAGGACCTGGCGCTGGAAATGGCCAGTTGGTCGGTGTCCAGCGTCGCCAATAACCTCGACGTGTTGCAGGCGGGGCTGGCCGACGACGGTGCCTACACGCTGAAAGATTCCCAGGGTCAGCAGGGTGCGGAATTTATCGAGCAGGCCGGTCAGGTCAGCCAGGTTTCGAAACTGATGATGCAGGCCATGGACGAGGCCCGGGTGCGCCTCGACAAGAGCCGCAAGACCGGCTCGGGCGAGGAGGTCAAGACCGGCAAGATCGAGCAGGCGGTGCAGGCGCAGGAACTGGCCGAGCAGCTCAAGGGCGTGATCAAGGACGCCGGTTACCTCACGGTGCTGACCGAGGTGGGCGGGCACATCAGCAACTTCAGCGACAAACTCAACGAATACACCGGGCTGCTGGAGTCGGAAGCGAAGGTCTCGCAGCAACTGGCGAGCAACGCCAAAGCCGTGGTGCAGCAGGTCAATCCGGCCTACGACGCCGAAGGCCAGTCGATGCAGAGCGAGTTGCAGGCCAACTCGATGATGATCATCGGCTCGTCCGTGTTGGCGCTGGTGGTCGGTCTGATCGCGGCGCTGGTGATGACGCGCCTGATCGTCGCGCCGCTGCGCAGCGTGATTGCCACGGCCCAGCGGATCGCGGCCGGCGACCTGAGCCGCACCGTGAATGTCACCCGCAAGGACGAAATCGGCCAGTTGATGCAAGCGATGCAGCAGATGGGCGCCGGCTTGAGCACGATCGTCAGCGGCCTGCAGGCGGGCATTGAGCAGTTGGCGACGTCCGCCCATTCACTGTCGGCGGTGACCGAGCAGACCAATCTGGAAGTCAGCAGCCAGAAAGAAGAGACCGAGCAGGTGGCGACGGCGATGAACCAGATGACTGCCACCGTTCACGACGTCGCACGCAATGCGGAAGAGGCGGCGCTCGCGGCGCAGACCGCCGACACCAAGGTCGACTCGGGCCAGGCCGTGGTGCGCCAGAGCATGCAGCGGATTGAGCAACTGGCGTCGTCGTCCCGTTCCGCCAGCGATTCGATCGAGAACCTCAGCGCGGAAATCCAGAACATCGGCACAGTGCTTGGCGTGATCAAAAGCGTCGCCGAGCAGACCAACCTGCTGGCACTGAACGCGGCCATCGAAGCGGCACGGGCGGGTGAGCAGGGTAGGGGCTTTGCGGTGGTGGCCGATGAAGTCCGCGCGCTGGCCAAACGCACGCAACAGTCCACGGAAGAAATCGAGCGGCTGGTCAGCCGACTGCAAAGTGGTGCTCAGGCGTCAGTGGCGCAGATTCAGAGCAGCGGCGAGCTGGTCAAACTGGCGGTGAGCGATGCGCTGCAGACCGAGAGCGCGCTGGGCAGCATTGCCGCGGCGGTGTCGATGATTCAGCAGATGAACCAGCAGATTGCCGCCGCGGCGGAAGAGCAGAGCTCGGTGGCGGAAGAGATCAACCGCAGCGTCACCAGTATCCGCGCGAGTGCCGATCAGTCCGCGCTGGCGATGCAGGGCAACGCGGCTTCCAGCATCGAACTGGCGTCGCTGGGCATGGAATTGAAAGGCATGGTGGGGCATTTCAGGTTATGAGCCGGGGCTTGGCAAGCCGCCCTCCGCCAACTCGACCAAAACATGATCCCGCGCATTTGCAGTTCAGTCGTCGCTGAGGTCCACCCTCGAACCCGGTCCAACGTGCAACCTGGGGATGATCTCCATCGTTCATACAGCCGCGCTGTGGCGCTGCAAACACAATTCCTGTGGGAGCGAGCTTGCTCGCGAAGACGGCATTTCAGCCACTGAAGACTCAGCGCATGTCCCGGCCTTTTCGCGAGCAAGCTCGCTCCCACAATCCGTAGGTCGCCAGATACATCGGCGGCGTTGGTATATTTGACGAGCGCGCGTTTGCCCGCGAACGGGATCTGCCTGCTGCACTCGATATCGCCTGACTCACCGCGAATAGCGGGCAAGCGCGCTCCTGCAGAAGAGTGGAACGCCGCGATCAATCATTTGCGGTAGTTGAGAATCAGCAGCGTCAAAACACCCGCAACAATCCCCCAGAACGCCGAACCGATGGAAAACAGCGTCAGGCCTGACGCTGTGACCATGAAGGTGATCAGCGCCGCTTCGCGTTCCTTCGGTTCGTTCATGGCCACGGTCAGGCCATTGATGATTGAGCCGAACAGCGCCAGAGCAGCAATCGACAGCACCAGTTCCCTGGGAAACGCCGCGAACAGTGCCGCCAGCGTTGCGCCGAACACCCCCGCGATGGCGTAGAAAATCCCGCACCAGATCGCCGCCGTGTAGCGCTTGTCGCGGTCTTCGTGGGCGTGGGGGCCGGTGCAGATGGCGGCGCTGATGGCCGCGAGGTTGATGCCGTGAGCGCCAAAGGGCGCGGTGATCAGCGAGATGATCCCGGTGGCGGTGATCAGGGGCGAGGCCGGCACCTGATAGCCGTCCGCGCGCAGGACCGCAACGCCCGGCATGTTCTGTGAGGTCATGGCGACGACGAACAGCGGAATGCCGATGCTGACGGTCGCCGCGATAGAGAACGAAGGCGTGGTCCAGACCGGCATCGCCACTTCCAGGGCGAAGCCGCTGAAATTCAGCAGGCCGAGCATGCCCGACAGCGCGACGCCGACCAGCAAGGTCACCAGCACGGCGTAGCGTGGCGAGAAACGTTTGACGATCAGGTAAGTGAAGAACATGCCCAGCACCAGGCCGGTGCGGTGTTGCGCGGCGACGAAAATTTCGCTGCCGATCTTGAACAGAATGCCCGCCAACAATGCCGCTGCCAGTGAGGTGGGCAAGCGCTTGACCAGCCGTTCGAAGCTGCCGGTCACGCCGCAAATGATCACCAATACCGAGCAGGTGATGAACGCGCCGATCGCTTCGGGGTAAGCGACACCGCCCAAGCTGGTGATCAGCAACGCCGCGCCCGGCGTCGACCACGCCACGGTGATCGGCGAGCGATAGCGCAGCGACAGGCCGATGCTGCACACCGCCATGCCCATGAACAGCGCCCAGATCCACGAGGAAATCTGCGCCGAAGTCAGCCCGGCGGCCTGACCGGCCTGAAACATCAGCACCAGCGAACTGGTGACGCCGGTCATCATGGCGATGAAGCCGGCGACGATGGCGGAGGGCGAGGAGTCGGTCAGCGGTCGCAATGGCGCGAGGGGCACGTCAGTCATGCGGGTCTATCCTTGGCGCAACGGTTGAACAGAACCGCCAGCCTATACGCAGTGGCCATGCCCCGTTGCGATACAGCCATCGGCGCAATGGTCGGCACAGTTTCGGCCGCGGTCTGTAAACCGGCGGGTCAGCCGCGGGTCATCGTGTTGCCCAACGCCTGATTCACCGCCATCCAGCCATCCACCGCTTCGCGTCCGGCTTCGGCGAACACCCGCTGCAGCAGCTTGACCTGCTCGCGGCGCAGGGACTCTTCGAATTTGCGTCCCTCGGCGGTCAGCTCCAGCAGGCGCTTACGCTTGTCGTCCTCGGGCGCGACGCTGAGCACCAGCTCCATCTCGATCAACTGCCGCAGCGGCGTGTTCAGCGCCTGCTTGCTCACCCCGAGCTTGCCGAGCAGCTCCTTCACGCTCAGGCCCGGATAGCGGGCGATGAAAAACACGATGCGCTGGTGCACCCGACTCAGGCCACGACGGTCGAGCATTTCATCGGCCTTGGCGGTGAACGCCTGATAGCCGAAGAAAAACGCTTCCATGGCAATTTGCTGGGTCGATGAGTTTTTAAGGTCAAGCATATTGACGTATCCGTGTGCGGCATCGTAATTTCGGTCAAGCAGTTTGACGTATTCTCCTTTCTCTCCGCCAGCGGTGATCCGATGCCATTTTCCGAACGCGTTACCCGTTTGAAGAGTTCACTGATTCGCGAAATCCTCGCCGCCGCCCAGCGCCCGGAAATGATGTCGTTCGCGGGCGGATTGCCGGCCGAAGCCATGTTGCCGAAGAGTGAATGGTCTGAGATGCCGCGCAGCATCGGCCAGTACGGCATGAGCGAAGGCGAGCCGCAGCTGCGTGAGGCGCTGGCCGCCCAGGCGCGGGCGTTGGGCATCGACTGCGACGCGAGTCAGGTGATGATCGTCAGCGGTTCCCAGCAGACGCTGGACCTGGCCGCCAAGCTGTACATCGACAAGGGCACCGAGATCCTGCTCGAAGCGCCGACCTATCTCGCCGCGCTGCAGATTTTCCAACTGTTCGGCGCCGACTGCCTGACCGTGCCGCTGCTCGCCGAAGGCCTGGACCTCGACGCGCTGCGTCAGCGACTGGAGCAGCACTCGCCGTCGTTCGCCTACCTGATTCCCACGTTCCAGAATCCGTCGGCGGTGCGTTACAGCGAAACCGCGCGGGATGCGGTGGCGGCGTTGCTCGATGAATTCGGCGTCACCCTGATCGAAGACGAGCCTTACCGCGAGCTGACGTTTGACGGCGGCAGTGCCCGGCCCATCGTCAGCCGCCTGAAAAAAGCCAGCTGGATCTACACCGGCACCGTGTCGAAAACCCTGATGCCGGGGTTGCGCGTGGGCTACCTGATCGCCACGCCCGACCTGTTCCCCCATCTGCTCAAGCTCAAGCAATCGGCGGATCTGCACACCAATCGCGTGGGCCAGTGGCAGGCGTTGCAGTGGATCGGCAGTGAGCACTACGAGCAGCATCTGCTGGAGTTGCGTAGCTTCTATCGCACCCGTCGCGATGCGTTCGAGGCCGCGCTGCAGCGGCACTTCGCTGATCTGGCGGAATGGAACAGCCCCCAGGGCGGCCTGTTTTTCTGGCTGACGCTTAAGCACAAAATCGACACCCGCACCTTGCTCGACAGCGCTCTGGAACAGAACGTGGCGTTCATGCCGGGCGAGCCGTTTTTTGCCGATCCGGACGCCAACCCGGGTTATCTGCGGCTGAACTTCAGTCACATCGACCCCGAGCGCCTCGACGAAGGCTTGAAACGACTGGCCGCCGTCATTCGGCACACACAGCTTTCACAGGCGGCCTGATACATTGCGCACACGCACCACCGGCACGACTGACGGCACACGATTGAGGGGAGAGGGTTGATGTACAAGGTTTACGGCGATTACAACTCGGGCAACTGCTACAAGATCAAGCTGATGCTCCACCTGCTCGGCACTCAATACGAGTGGGTACCGGTGGACATTCTCAAGGGCGAGACCGAAACCGAAGCGTTTCTGGCGAAGAACCCGAACGGCAAGATCCCGGTGCTTGAGCTCGAAGACGGCACCTGCTTGTGGGAGTCCAACGCGATTCTCAATTTCCTCGCCGAAGGCACGCCTTACCTGCTGACCGAGCCGCGCCTGCGCACGCAAATGCTGCAGTGGCAGTTCTTCGAGCAATATAGCCATGAGCCGACCCTGGCGGTGGCGCGCTTCATTCAGTTTTACCTGGGGCTGCCGGAGGAGCGGATGGAGGAATACCACTCGCTGCACCGGCGCGGTAACAAGGCCCTGAAAGTCATGGAGCAGCAGTTGCTGCGCACGCCGTTTCTGGTAGGGGATAGTTTCTCCATCGCCGACATTGCGCTGTATGCCTACACTCACGTGGCCGATCAGGGCGGCTTCGACCTGGCGCAGTTCCCGGCTATTCAAGCCTGGCTCGCGCGGGTCAAGCAGCAACCGGGTTATGTCGGCATGCTGGACTGATGTTTGGCGCTGTTCATTAAAAGGAGATGAGACATGCAGTACAGGATGATCGCGGTCGGCATGCTGATGGCGCTGGGCATCGGTTGCTCGGCCCAGGCTCAGGACTGCGACGCCAATCAGGCGTCGATGAATCAGTGCGCGAGCAAAGAGTACGCCGTGCTGGACGCGGAGTTGAACACTCAATACAACACGCAGATGGGCTACCTGAAGACGCCGGCACGCAAGAAAGCGCTGCAGGATGCGCAGAAGAAGTGGATCGCGTTCCGTGACGCCGATTGCCAGTATCAGGCCGGCAAGCGGGAGGACGGCGGAAGCATGTGGCCGCTGGTTCAGGCGCAGTGCCTGTCAGCCCAGACCAAAGTGCGGGTTGAGCAGTTGAAGGCATATACGGCGTGTCGCCAGGAAGGCTGCCCGAAGTAAACGCGGAAGAGGGCGTGGCATTCGCTGAATCTCCACCGGCAGACACGCCGCCTTCGCGAGCAAGCTGGCTCCCACACGTTTTGCGGAATGCCTGAGAGCGTGAGTTGACCTGGCTCCCACAGGCTTTGCGGGATGGCTGAGATAGTGAGCCGATCGCCGATCATGTGGGACCGGCTTTAGCCGGGAAGAGGCCAGTCAAGACGCTGAATCCCCATCGGCAGATACACCGCCTTCGCGAGCAAGCTCGCTCCCACAGGTTTTGCGAAATGGCCGAGAGGACGAGTGGAGCCCCGATCCCACAAGGTGGAGACCTACATCAAACAGCGGCGAATCGCTTCTCGAGGTAATCAATGATCACCTTCGATTCATACATCCACACCGTCTGACCTTCTTCCTCAATCCGCAGGCAAGGCACCTTGATCCGGCCGCCGCCGCTGAGCAGTGCCTGGCGGTCCGGCTCGTTGTTCTTCGCATCACGAAGGGCCACGGGCACGTTCAAACGGCGCATTGCCCGGCGGGTTTTCACGCAGAACGGGCAGGCGTGGAATTGATACAGCGTCAGCGCTTTGGCCGACGCATCGACGGCAGCCTGGGCTTCGGGAGAACGCTTCTTCTTGCTCGGCCGGGTCAGGAAATCGCCCGCGATCACGAGCTGGCCGAGACCGACTCTCACTGCTTTCATCAACACGCTAAAACCTCACTCGGCGGCACGCGCCGCCAGACAGCCGCAGCCTGATGCTGCGGCCTTCAGGATGCCGGGATCACTTGATCAGGCTGAGAAACTCGGTGCGGGTTGCGGCGTTTTCACGGAATTCGCCCAGCATCACCGACGTGATCATCGACGAATTCTGCTTCTCGACGCCGCGCATCATCATGCACATGTGCTTGGCTTCAATAACAACCGCCACACCCATCGCGCCGGTGACCTGCTGAATGGCTTCGGCGATCTGGCGGCTCAGGTTTTCCTGGATCTGCAGGCGACGGG
Organism: Pseudomonas sp. GL_135; assembly: GCF_057834665.1. Classification (NCBI taxonomy): domain Bacteria; kingdom Pseudomonadati; phylum Pseudomonadota; class Gammaproteobacteria; order Pseudomonadales; family Pseudomonadaceae; genus Pseudomonas; species Pseudomonas sp. GL_135. The sequence goes on along the minus strand of NZ_CM174408.1, from coordinate 3,651,877 downwards.
CGTACATGTCGACGATGCGCGCGACCTTCGACAGGCCCAGCACTTTGCCGCTCGGGATATAGGCGACATGGGCCTTACCGATGAAGGGCAGCAAATGGTGTTCGCACAGCGAGTACAACTCGATGTCCTTGACCACCACCATTTCGCTGTTGTCGGAGCTGAACAGCGCACCGTTGGTGACTTCTTCGAGGGTTTGCTCATAGCCGCGGCAAAGGTACTGCATGGCTTTGGCTGCACGTTTCGGGGTGTCGCGCAGGCCTTCGCGGGAGACGTCTTCGCCGAGTTGACCGAGGATGGCGGTGTAGTTCTGTTCCAGAGTCACAGGGGTGTGTTCCGTGTGGGTTCAAAAAACGCAGGGTTGCGGGCCTGCAAAGGCGCACATAGTAGCGTAGCTGGGCGCGCAGGGGTACGGCAGGCGGCCGAGAGGCCTGCGGCATGGCGCCGCCGTGCCGAAAGCTCGCGCTCGGTCCCTTGGGAAAGCACAGTCCTGCGTATCCGTTTTGGTACGCGACCGGTACCAAACCGCGACGCGGATTGACGGACGCGTGCTGTCTCAAGCAGCAGGTGATGAATACCTGTGATCAAGCCCGCGTTTAGAGAGAAATCGAAATGTTGAGTCGTATAGCGAAAGTCGCGATGGTCATCGCGGTGATGTCGGCCATGTCCGGATGCTGGCCGTTCTGGGGCCCGGGCGGGGGAGGCCACGGGGGGCATGGAGGCGGTGGCGGCGGTGGTCACTATGAAGGCGGCGGCCCGGGTGGCGGCGGTGGCGGTGGGGGCGGTTCTGGCCCGCGTTGATCGGATAAGCGCTTAATGAGCGGTGGTAGCGACCGGGATGGCGCTCCACCTTGCTCGCGAAGAGGACGTGATAACCGCTAAATTTTCAGGGGTCGAAATGCCGCCTTCGTGAGCAAAGTGGAGTGCCAACCCACAAGGACTGGTCGGCAAACGCCTGCCTTACTCGTCACGCCCTTCCATCATGGTCCGCTTGAGGATCACGTACACCGCACCGGCCCCGCCATGCTTGGCGATGCACGACGCAAATCCCAATACCTGCTGATGCTGACGCAGCCACGTATTTACGTGGCTCTTGATCATCGGCCGCTTGCCATCCAGCCGCACGGCCTTGCCGTGCGTGATGCGCACGCAACGTACTTCCAGCTTGGCCGCTTCCGCCAGAAACTCCCACATCGTCTCGCGCGCCATTTCGACGCTCATGCCATGCAGGTCCAGGCTGCCTTCGAAGCTGATCTGCCCAAGCTTGAGCTTGCGCATCTGGCCTTCCTGCACCCCGTCACGCGCCCAGTACAGCGTGTCTTCAGGGCCAACGTCGATCACGAACTGGTCTGACAAACCATCAACGGTAATCGTCGCATCGGAGCGCACGGTGGCTGCCTGACGCAGCTTGGCCAGGTTCTTACGGTCGGTTTTGGGTTTTCCTACGTCCGCATGTTCAGTCTTGATCGGCTTTACGCCGCGAATCTCACTTCTGAACAGGGAAAAATCGTCGTCTTGCATGGTGGTCTCCGCGAAGGGGGCCAGTTTAACCGCGTCACGCCGGAATCGGCGCGACTATCGATGATTAAGACTATCGGGGATTAAACGGCAGCGGATGACGCGAGGGTCAGTCGTGTTTCTTCATCAGGTGGGGAGACATGTTCAGCTCGCCGGCACGACGACGGCGACGACGACTGCGGCGCCAGAACCAGATGCCGACGTAGAGCATCAGTAAACCGACGATGACCGTGACCACGGCGCCCGCCGGACTGGCGTTGAGTTCGCCCAGCGCGACAGGGTTGCCGATCAGGCTGGCAACGCCGGCCATTGCCAGCAGCACGCCAGCGGTGGCCAGGACGGCCGAAATCGCAGCAATAATACGCATCCGCCAGCTGCCCTGGCCCTTGGAACGCAGGCGACGGGCATCAAAACCATCGGATATTTTCATTCCGATTTCCTCTATGGGTATCGGCGCTCTGACCAGCACAGGGTAGGGTGGTTCCCGCCTGGTCAGGTTTCAGGGGCATCACGGGTAGATAACGGATAGGCGGTCAGGTGAGCAGGATTACCCCGCCTGACGACTGCATTTGTACGCCTTTTCTACAGGAACTGCCGGAAAATGATCGGTGCGAGGGCACACACAGTCAGCTCGGTCGCAACAGCTCCTGTCGAGGAGGAATCAGATCAGGTCTTTGGTCAGCGCCAGTTTGGCGAAATTGTCGTTCATGATTGCCATCTCCGCCTGCTGCACCAGCTCGGCCTTGATGACGCCGCTCGGGGTCGGCAGGTCGCGGGTGGCGCAGGCGTCTTCAACCAGTGTGCAGCGAAACCCGTAATCCTTGGCCGCGCGCACGGTGGTGCTGACGCTTGAGTGGCTCATGAACCCGCAGACCACCAGATCCAGCCGGCCACGGCTTTCCAGCAGGCTGTGCAGGGTGGTGCGGTCGTCGGTGGAAACGGTGCCATTCAGCGCATTGGGCAGACGTTTTTCAATGATGATTTCATCGCCCTGCGGCTGCAATTCGGGGACGAACTGCCCGCGCTCGCCCTGAGGATCGAACATGCCGCCGACGGTGCCCAGGTGGCGGACGTGAATGATCGGCGACTTCGCTGCACGGGCTGCGGCGACCAGTTTGACGATGTTATTGATGGCGTCCTGAACACCGGTCAGGGCGAGGGGGCCGCTGAGGTATTCCTTCTGCGCATCGATGATGATCAGTGTGGCATTACTCAACGTGGCCGCCGCGTATTCGCGGCCACTGAGTTGAAACATGGTCTTCGGACCAGTGTTTGGAACAGACATCGGGGGGCTCCTTCGAGTGGGGCTTTTGCCACATTGTCCACTGGCAGAGCGATTCTGTGAATCGCCATGCTCACAGGCCTCGCTTTTTTGCCGGGCTTCAAGCCGTCGAGCAGGTCGCGGTTGCTGTCATAGTGCCTGCAAAACGAGGCAAAGACTGAGGAAAATTTTGCGCGTGGCCGCCGCGCCCGGTGCGGGATCGTTTGTTGCGTGGAGGGCTGATAGAATCGCCCGTCGTTTTTTCAAGGAGTCTGCCGTGATCACTTCCCGCCTGCGCACCCTGCGCGATCATATCCGTTGGGCTGTCAGCCGTTTCCACGGGGAAGACCTGTTTTTCGGCCATGGCACCGACAATGCGTGGGACGAAGCTCGCCAATTGGTGCTCGGCGCCCTGCATCTGCCGTGGGAAATTGCCGACAGCTATCTGGACTGCAACCTCGAAGAGGAAGAGCTGGTGGCGGTTCAGCACTTGATCAAGCGACGCATCGAAGAGCGCGTGCCGACGGCGTATCTGCTGGGCGAGGCGTGGTTCTGCGGGATGTCATTCATCGTCGACGAGCGCGTGCTGATTCCGCGTTCGCCCATCGGTGAACTGATCGAGCAGCGTTTCACGCCCTGGCTGGCCAGCGATCCGGCACGCATTCTTGACCTCTGCACCGGCTCCGGCTGCATCGGCATCGCCTGCGCCGACGTGTTCCCCGACGCTGAAGTGGTGTTGGCCGACCTGTCGTTCGAGGCGCTGGAAGTGGCGAATCAGAACATTGAGCGCCATGGCGTGGATCAGCGCGTGTACACCGTGCAGGGCGATGGTTTCGACGGTCTGCCGAGTCAGCGTTTTGACCTGATCGTGTCCAACCCGCCGTACGTCGATGCCGAAGATTTCGCCGACATGCCCGACGAATACCAGCACGAACCGGAGTTGGCGCTAGCCTGCGGTGACGATGGATTGAATCTGGTGCGGCGCATGCTGGCCCAGGCGGCGGACCATCTGAACGAAAAGGGCTTGTTGATCGTGGAAGTCGGCAACAGCCAGGTTCACGTCGAAGCGCTGTACCCGGAAGTGGATTTCGCCTGGCTGGAGTTCGAGCGTGGCGGCCACGGCGTGTTCATGCTGACGGCAGACCAGTGCCGCAATCATCAAGACGTCTTTGCAGCGCGGATCTAATCAGATAATCGGCGGGCCTCTTCCCGGCTAAAACCGGTCCCACTATGGATATGCGGTCAAATAGTGGGACCGGCTTCAGCCGGGAAGGCGTCGGTCGTGACACCCTAAATCTGATTTCGAACACACGCGCCTCTTCCCGGCTAAAGCCGGTCCCACTGACCGGATGCAACTGTAGAACTGGCTTTAGCCAGGAAGGCGTCGGCATTTACACAGCAAATCTGATGGCGAGCACACGGGCCTCTTCCCGGCTAAAGCCGGTCCCACTGACCTGATGCAACTGTAGGACCGGCTTCAGCCGGGAAGGCGTCGGTATTCACACTGCAAATCTGATGGCGAGCACACGGGCCTCTTCCCGGCTAAAGCCGGTCCCACTGACCGGATGCAACTGTAGGACCGGCTTCAGCCGGGAAGGCGTCGGCATTCATAACGCGCATCTTATGGCGAGCACACCGGCCTTTCCCGTCTTAACGCCGGGTCACCGATGCGTCGCAATCCAGATCAGCAGGCCGGCCTGAAACACGGCAAACGTGACCAGGCAGGCGATGGTGAAGCGCAAGCCGCTGTCGTCCCGGCGGTATTTGCTGACCTTGTCTTCGGACTTCTTGATCGTGACGTCCTGTTCCTGAATTCGCTGCTCGGCCTGTTGCAGCATCTGCGCGGCGTCGAGGATCTGCACGATCTGGATTTTGTCGGCATTCCAGGTGTTATTGAGGTTGCCGACCTTGGCGTCCTTGAGGGTGCCTTTCAGGTGCTGGGCATCGGCGTAGGCGACTTCGAAACCCTGGGTCTTGAGGAAGTGGTCACGACGCAGGCGCGTGTCTTCGTTGAGTGCATCCTTGTTCGCCAGCGCGACACCTTCAATCTTGTACTCGGCGCATCGTTTCTGCGCCCAGGCAATGCCTTGAGCCAGCATGAAACGGCCCAGGCCACGGTTCCATGGATCGATCTGCAGGCCGGACGCCGGGCCCACGCGAACGCTGCGATTGGCGTGATCCACCCAGATATCCAGACAATTCTGTTCTTTGCGGGTCTTCTGCCCCGGCAATTGGTAGCTCATGCGCAGCAGGCTGAATTCCTTGTTGTGGCGCTCGGCCTTGCCGAACTCGACAAAGCGCAGCGGGCGGGCGCCGGTTGCACGATCGGTTGGCAGCGGCGCCAGACGCAGCATCGAGAAGTGCTCGGCGTGTACTTCTTCCCACAAGACAGGCGCGGCGACTTCGCCTTCTTGGGCATCGGTCGGCTCGACCGCGTCGGTTTGCATGGTTGCTTCTGTCATCACGGCGATCCTGTTATCGACATTGCCTGGCACATGGCACCGGCACACGATGCCAGCAGACTGCTATCGGCCGTTTATGACGAAGCTGAAGGGATCGCGGGTCGACTCGCGCGTCGACGAGAAGAGCACCGGCCTCAGGCGGCCGGGATCGAGTCGAGGAATTTCAGGATGCGGTCAGTCACTTCACTGGCCAGCGGCAACTGCGGATCCTTGTAGGACGCCAACTGACGCTTGATGTCCATGGGCACGATACGCAGCACATGGTTCATGCCGTCGATAATCGCCAGTTGCGAGTCGGGCTTGGCCTTGTGCAGCAACTCGGCGTCGCCCACGCCCACCTGCATGTCGTTGCGCCCCTGAATGATCAGCGTCGGGATTTTCAATTGCCCGAACGCCGCCGTCGGATTCTGCCGGAACAGTGAAATCAGATAAGGCTGCACGCTGGGGCGGAACACCACTTGAAGGGGCTCGGGCACGTCGTTGTCAGTCTTGCCGCCCTTGATCTCTTCGATCAGTTGCTCACTGCGCGACAGCAGCGGAGGAGGGAGGCGATCCTGCAGTTGCTCGCGGACCACCTGATCCACCGGGCGACCGGTGCCCGCGACGGAGATCAACGCCACTGCGCCCGCACGTTCTGCTGCCAGGGTGGCAACCAATGCGCCCTCGCTGTGACCCATCAGAATCAAAGGCCCCAGGCGCGAGTCAGTCTTGAGCTTGGCCGCCCAGGCGACGGCGTCGTCGACGTACTTCTCGATGCTCAGATCGCGCTCGTCTGGTGTAGCGGGGCGACTGGCCGCGACGCCGCGCTTGTCATAACGCACGCTGGCGATGTTGTGCTTGGCAAGGATCAGGGCGAGACGCTTCATGCTGTCATTGCGTCCGCCGTCGGAGTTGTTGCCGTCACGGTCGGTCGGCCCTGATCCGGCGATGATCAACACCACCGGCACCGGTTTCGCGGATTTGGGCAGCAGCAGTGTGCCGAACAGCTCGCCGCTGCCGGTGTCCAGGCTGATGGGGCGCTGCAGCACGACGGGCGTGCCGGCGTGGGCGATGGATGACAGCAGGGTCAGGCTCAAGATGATCGCTCGCAGCGGCCAGAAGCCGCGAATCAGGGGTAAGGCGCTTAGCATTGCAGGACCGTCATCAATAAAGTGTCAATTGGACGCGGGCAAATGAATAAGGTTCGAGGATGAACTGCGCCATAAGCCTGCGTATACTGGCGCGCTTGAGTTTTTGAACGTCCTCGGAGCCTCCCGCATGTCCGGCAATACCTACGGCAAGCTGTTCACTGTCACCACTGCCGGCGAAAGCCACGGTCCGGCGCTGGTTGCCATCGTTGACGGCTGCCCGCCCGGCATCGAGCTGTCGCTGGAAGACCTGCAGCGTGACCTCGACCGCCGCAAGCCGGGGACCAGCCGTCATACCACCCAGCGTCAGGAGCCTGACGAGGTCGAGATTCTCTCCGGCGTTTTCGAAGGCAAGACCACCGGCGCCTCTATCGGGCTGCTGATCCGCAACACCGATCAGAAGTCCAAGGACTATTCGGCGATCAAGGACCTGTTCCGGCCCGCCCACGCCGATTACACCTACCACCACAAATACGGCCTCCGCGATTACCGTGGCGGCGGTCGCAGCTCTGCGCGGGAAACCGCCGTGCGCGTCGCCGCCGGGGCCATCGCCAAGAAGTTTCTCGCCACCCAGGGCATTACCGTTCGCGGTTACATGAGCCAGCTCGGTCCGATCGAAATCCCGTTCAAGACCTGGGATTCGGTGGAAGACAACGCCTTCTTCAGCCCCGACCCGAGCAAGGTGCCGGAGCTGGAAGCCTACATGGATCAGCTGCGTCGCGATCAGGACTCGGTGGGTGCGAAAATCACCGTCGTGGCCGAGGGCGTGAAGCCGGGCCTGGGCGAGCCGATTTTCGACCGTCTCGATGCCGAACTGGCCCACGCGCTGATGAGCATCAACGCGGTCAAGGGCGTCGAGATCGGCGCCGGGTTTGCCTGCGTTGCCCAGCGCGGTACCGAGCACCGCGATGAGATGAGCCCCGAAGGCTTTCTGTCGAACAACGCGGGCGGCATCCTCGGCGGTATTTCGTCCGGGCAGCCGATCGTTGCGCACCTGGCCCTGAAAGCGACCTCCAGCATCACCACGCCGGGGCACTCGATCGACGTCGATGGCAACTCCGTCGAAGTCATCACCAAAGGCCGCCACGACCCGTGCGTCGGTATCCGCGCCACGCCGATTGCCGAGGCAATGATGGCGATCGTGCTGGTTGACCACCTGCTGCGCCATCGCGGGCAAAACAGTGACGTGCGTGTCACCACGCCGATTCTGGGTCAGCTGTAATGCCTGAGCCGGGCGCTGCTGCCGCGGTCATCTGAGCGTGGCGGCGCTTCCTTACTGGCGGCTCGCCAGCTTCTACCTCTTCTATTTCGCCCTGCTTGGGGCCACGGCGCCTTACATGGCGCTTTATTTCAGCCATCTGGGTTTTTCCGCCGCGCGTATCGGCGAACTGATCGCGATCCCGATGCTGATGCGCTGCGTCGCACCCAATGTCTGGGGCTGGCTCGGCGATTACACCTGCCGACGTCTGACCATCGTGCGTTTTGGCGCCCTCTGCGGACTGGCCTGTTTCAGCCTGATTCTCGTCGACACGTCCTACGCCTGGGTGGCGATGGTCATGGCCCTCTATGCGTTTTTCTGGCACGCGGTGCTGCCGCAGTTTGAAGTCATCACGCTGACGCATTTGCAGGGCCAGACTTCACGCTACAGCCAGATCCGGCTATGGGGATCAATCGGTTTCATCCTCTCGGTGGTCGTGCTGGGCCGGATGCTGGAGTGGTTCAGCCTGGATCACTATCCGCAATTGCTGCTGGTGATTCTGATCGGCATTGTCGCCAGCAGTTGGTGGGTGCCGAATGCTCAGCCGGTTGCCTCTGGCGTACGGGTCGCGGGCGACGGGTTTCTCAGGCAACTGATCAGGCCGGGTGTGCTGGCGTTTTATGTCAGCGTCGCCCTGATACAACTTAGCCACGGGCCGTATAACACCTTTCTGACGCTGCACCTGGAACACCTCGGTTACACCCGCGGCATGATTGGCCTGCTGTGGGCGCTGGGGGTGATTGCCGAGGTGTTGATGTTCATGCTGATGAGCCGTGTGTTGCAACGGTTCAGCGTCCGGCAGGTGCTGATGACCAGTTTCGTGATCGCCGCCTTGCGCTGGCTTTTGCTGGGTAATCTGGCCGATCATCTGGCGATTCTGATCGTTGCCCAACTGATGCACGCGGCCACGTTCGGCAGTTTCCATGCCTCGGCCGTGCATTTCGTGCAACGCAGCTTCGGCCCGCGCCAACAGGGGCAGGGTCAGGCGTTGTACGCCGCCCTTTCCGGCACCGGCGGGGCAATGGGCGCTTTGTATGCCGGGTACAGCTGGAACGCGCTGGGCGCCAGTTGGACCTTTGCCATTGCGAGTCTGGCGGCCGTGGCCGCTGCTGTTCTGACCGCCACATGTATGAAAGAGGAGCGCGTATGAGTCGCGAAGCACTGGCTCGGGAAATCATCGAAGCGGGGCAGTTTCTGTACGCCCGGGGCTGGTCGCCCGCCACCAGCAGTAATTATTCCGTGCGCCTGTCGCCGACGGAGGCGCTGTTGACGGTCTCCGGCAAGCACAAGGGCCAGTTGGGCCTCGACGACGTGCTGGCCACTGACCTTGCCGGCAACAGCCTGGAACCCGGCAAGAAACCGTCCGCCGAAACCCTGCTGCACACGCAGCTTTATAGCTGCAAGCCGGCGGTGGGCGCTGTGCTGCACACCCATTCGGTCAACGCCACCGTGCTGTCCCGGCTTACTGCCGGTGATCATCTGGTGTTCGAGGACTACGAACTGCAGAAGGCCTTCAGCGGCGTTTCCACCCACGAATCAAAAGTGGTAGTGCCGATTTTCGACAACGATCAGGACATCGCCCGGCTCGCCGCCAAGGTCCAGCCCTGGCTGGATCAACACCCTGACTGCGCCGGCTACCTGATCCGCGGTCATGGTTTGTACACCTGGGGTGCGAAGATGAGCGATGCCCTGCGCCAGATCGAAGCCTTAGAATTCCTGTTCGAATGCGAGCTCAAGACGCTATCCGTGCTCAACCGCTGATCCCTGTTCTACGCACCGATCAATGCACCCCAGCGTTCCCACTGCCTGAATCAACGCGTCAGATCGGCCCCAGAGCCGGCAGACGCGGACTGAACCGAGGAAGCCCCGAAATGAGCAGTCTGTCCGTTTACCATGTGTCATCCCCCGAGCTGCCCAACAAGGTCCTGACCCATCTGGAAGACATCGCCTCGACCCTGGCCGAGCATGGCGTTGGGTTCGACCGCTGGCAGGCAGCGACGCCGATCACCCCCGGCGCCAGTCAGGAGGAAGTGATTGCTGCCTACCGTACCCAGATCGACCGGCTGATGACCGAGCGCGGTTACGTGACCGTCGATGTGATCAGCCTCAACAGCGATCACCCGCAAAAAGCCGAGCTGCGCGCCAAGTTCCTTGAGGAGCACCAGCATGGCGAAGATGAAGTGCGTTTCTTCGTCGCCGGCCGTGGGCTGTTTACGCTGCACATCGACGATTACGTTTACGCCGTGCTGTGCGAGAGAAACGACCTGATTTCAGTGCCGGCCGGCACCCGACACTGGTTCGACATGGGCGAGCATCCGCACTTCGTCGCCATTCGCCTGTTTAACAACCCGGAAGGCTGGGTCGCCAAGTTCACCGGCGAAAGCATCGCCAGCCAGTTCCCGCGTTTGGAAGACTGATCAACATGACCATCAAAGCGATCCTGACCGACATCGAAGGCACCACCAGCGCGGTGAGCTTCGTCTTCGACGTGCTCTTTCCGTATGCCAAACAGCATTTGCCCGAGTTCGCTCGCGCGCATGCCGACGAACCCGACGTCGCCGCCCAGCTGCAGGCCGTGCGTCACGACAGCGGCGAACCTGACGCGAGTGTTGATCGCGTGATCGAGATCCTGCTGCAATGGATCGCCGAAGATCGCAAGGCCACATCGCTCAAGGCATTGCAAGGCATGGTCTGGCAGCAGGGTTACCAGGCCGGGCAGCTCAAGGGGCACGTTTACCCGGATGCGGTTGAAGCGTTGAAACGCTGGCATCAGGCGGGGTACGCGCTTTACGTCTACTCGTCGGGCTCAATCCAGGCGCAGAAGCTGATCTTTGGGTGTTCGGAGGCGGGCGATCTGTCCGGGCTGTTCAGCGGCTTCTTCGACACCACCTCCGGGCCCAAGCGCGAGGAGGCGTCTTATCGATCAATTGCATCGAGTATCGGCCTCCCGGCGCAGTCCATTCTGTTCCTGTCCGATATCGTCGAAGAGCTCGATGCGGCGCAACTGGCTGGCATGGCCACCTGCGGGGTTGCGCGCGACAGTGGAAAACTGAGCGGCCACCTCACCGTCAGCAGTTTTGCGTCGATCGACCCCGGCGTTTTCTGACGTTTCAGGCGTACTGCAAATGACGGCCGATGTCTTTGACATTGGCCGTTTTTGTTTCTAAATGCGGAAAACTGTAAGTAGGTTTTTGTTCTTTTGTGGGAAGTTGCTTGTTTCACGGTCAGGCATGCCTGTTTGTTTTCGACGCTGTGTTTAACCCTTCTCGACTGTGTAACCCTTCGCCTGTCGGACCCTGACAGCTTTTGAATGCGCCGCGTGCGGTCGTGCTGACGACAGCACCCGGCGCTGTTTTCGAGCTGCCATGCATAAAAAATCCAAGGGGCATCAGGGCCGCGCATTTAGTTGTTTATACGGGAGGGGAAATGAAAAACGTGCAGACAGGGACGCTGAGTCCGTTGATCCAACAAATGGTCAGCAGCATCACTGAACAGGATGGCGATGCGGCCATCGCCAACGCGCTTCACTGGCTGCGGGCCGAATGTCGCAGCGAGCGGGCCATGCTTTATCAGTATCGCAATGGCGTGCTGCTGAGCTGTATCACGTCGAACGTCGACAGTTACTGGAAGGATCTTTATTGTCAGGGACGCCTGATGATCGAAGACCCGGTCATCCGCTGCTACCGCCACACCATGGGCTTTCTGAATTGGGAAGAGGCGTTCAAGACCTACCCGCCCTCTGCGGCCTATATGGCGGCGGTGGAGGATTGCGATCTGTTGCCAGCGTTTTCCTACGGGTACAGCAGCCAGACCCGAGCCAATCAGGACGTCATCACCATCTGCACGCTCAACGGCATGGAGCGCCCGCTGTCCCACAACGATCGGTACCTGCTGACAAGTCTGGTGCCGATGCTTCATGTGGCAGGGAAGGGGCGTCAGTTGCAGACGCGGGCGCTGTCTCCAAAAGAGCTGGAGATTCTCAAATGGGCGCGGGAAGGCAAGACGGCGTGGGAGATCGGACTGATAAAAGAAGTCTCGGAGGCGACCGTCAAGCATCACTTCAAAAGCATCTACGCCAAGCTCGGCGTAACCAACCGTGCTCAGGCGGTGGGCGAGGCGTTGTGTCGGGGGATCATTCAGTAGAACCCGACTCGGTATCCGCCTGCGCTTGAGGTAAGCCTGCTCAAAACAGCCCAAAAAAAACCGCGATAGCATCAACTATCGCGGGAATCTACAAGGGATGCTTCGATGAGAGTGAAAACGTGTTGCTGCCGGAACGCTATGGTGCGGCGTAGTACTTATCGGGTGTGATAAGTAGGCAAATCAAAGCGGTGCTGGCTTTGCAACATCGAGATAGCGGGCAGCTCACTGGCTTGAGCGGCCAAGTCGCGACGAATCGCGCTGATCACCCATTCCAGCTGCACGGGAGTGTGCAGTTGAGCGTAGGACACGCAGCGGCGGATGTTGGTGCCTTCTTCGTTGCGCAGAGTCAACAGAACGCCACCGTCCGGACGCGGCTGGGTGGTGACTTCGAAATCGGAAAATACGGATGCGAATTTTTCTTGAATGAAAGTCATGTCTAGAGGCTCCATTGCTCATGGGATAACAAGCTTGGAATGACTAGTGCAGTGACTGTGCCAGCTTTTGAGGTTAAATAAATTCCAATAAAATCAGGGGCTTACGAATTAATAGGAAATACTGTCTCGTGCAATATGCATGAATGCCTCTCGTGCATCCTGCAATTTACCGGAGTGAGGAGTAGGGGATGGGTGTGACGGGGGGAGCGCTTGCCCATTGCGGACGTAATTGAGACAGCGGTATCCCGGATTTATTTCACTACGTTCCTGAAATTTTCTCAGCACAGTCTTAATCGCCCCTATCGGGCTGATTGATACCGCTGACTGGGCGCCGGAAACTGAAGCTGGCATTGTGGGGGCCCGTTGTGCGGTGGCGCCATCAGTGGAACTAGACGCTTTGTCCAGGGCTCCTAGAGTGCCTGGCCATAGATAGCCGCACCCGTTGATTGATCCCGCGCAATGCCTTGCGCTACTGGAGTTACGTAATGTCTGAAGCCCCGAACACGCCCGGTTCTGCCACGCGCATGACAGACGAAGAGGCACTGGAGTTTGCCGAGCAGGTATTCGACCGGGCTCGCGCCGGCGACGCCCCGATGCTCGACCGGCTGCTGGAAAACGGCTTGACCCCCAACCTTCGTAATCACAAAGGCGACACGCTGTTGATGCTGGCCAGCTATCACGGTCATCAAGACGCCGTGCGTGTGCTGCTCAAGCACAAGGCCGATCCCGAGCTGCGTAACGACAACGGTCAGAGCCCGATCGCCGGCGCTGCTTTCAAGGGCGATCTGGAAACCGTGAAGATCCTTGTCGAAGGCGGCGCAGATGTCGAAGGCGCATCGGCCGACGGTCGGACGGCACTGATGATGGCGGCGATGTTCAACCGTACGGCCATCGTCGACTACCTGATCTCCAAAGGTGCCAACCCCCACATTCAGGATGCCAAGGGCGTTACTCCCTTGATGGCCGCGCAAACGATGGGCGCGACCGAGACCGCCGAGCAGCTCACCCGTCTGGGGGCGTAAGCGATAGAGGCGCGCAGCATTTCCAGCTATCCTGCGCGCCTGTTTTCCTGCCCTCGGACGATCTGCCATGAACGCTTCACTCATCGAATTCATCAGCAAGATCAGCTCCGGCTGCATGAGCGATGAAGAAATCGGAAAAATCGCCGACGAGGCCGCCCAGGCTTACGCCGACCCCGACGCATTCCTGACCGCCAATCCCGATATCAATTTCGACGACACGTTCCCGATTCCGCTGGGGGAGTGGGTTGTCATCGGTAGCCTCCCCGACACCGTCTTGCTTCAGGCCGATACCTATCCTGACCTGCTCACCGAGATCATGGCGTCGTTCGGCCCGAACGTTCCGTTCAATATCAAGCCCAAGCAACTGGTCAAGGCCGAGCCGCTGGTAGCGTTGAACCGCATTCAGGTGCAGCTTTCCAGCATGAACAGGGACATGGGCGGTTATGTGCTAATGGACATCAGCGAGCCTCTGGACCATGTGTTGCAAACCGTGCTGGTCTACGGCACCGACGTTGAGCGGGTCATGGCCCTTGGCGTCGAGCTCGGGATATTGATCGAGCCTGCGCTGGAGGCGCTCAAGGCGCAGATTTGATCTTCGCCAGCGGCCTTTGCTGCGCAGCGAAATATCCCTGCCAACCCACGGAACCCTCATTGCAGGCCACCACTCTCAAGTGGGCAAGCCTTCAATAAGGAGCAACACCATGGGTTCTACCTTCAACGGTCTGATTGGCCTGATTATTCTGGCGCTGGATATCTGGGCCATCATCAACGTGCTGAAAAGCGGCGCGGAAACCGGGAAGAAAATTCTCTGGATTTTGCTGATTGTCATCCTGCCAGTGCTGGGCCTGATTATCTGGGCAATCGCCGGCCCGCGTGGCAACGTGCGTATTTAGTAACGTGCATCTCTAGAAGCGCAGCAAGGCTTCAGAACACATGACGCCCGACTGGCCTGGCCAGTCGGGCGTTTTTGTCTGGGCGGATCACCCTCGCGCCACCACGACATTCGACCTGTCATGCTCCGCGACGTAGAATGCGCGCCTTCTTGTGGGCGGCCTGCCGTCCTGTCATCAGTAGTTATCGGGGACTCCCTCCATGAGCGATTATCAAGAAACGTTGTACGAAGGCTACGGTCAGCGCTTTCGCATGGAAAAAATGCTGCATGAAGTGCGCACCGAGCATCAGCATCTGGTGATCTTCCAGAACCCGCGCATGGGCCGCGTCATGGCGCTGGACGGCGTGATTCAGACCACTGAAGCCGACGAGTTCATCTATCACGAGATGCTCACCCACGTACCGATTCTGGCCCACGGCCGCGCCAAACGCGTCCTGATCATCGGCGGTGGCGATGGCGGCATGCTGCGCGAAGTCGCCAAGCACGCGACAGTGGAGCACATCACCATGGTGGAGATCGACGGCACCGTGGTCGAGATGTGCAAGGAATACCTGCCGAATCACTCCAAAGGCGCTTTCGATGATTCGCGTCTGAACCTGGTGATCGACGACGGCATGCGCTTCGTCGCCAACACCGAGGAAAAATTCGACGTCATCATTTCCGATTCGACTGACCCGATCGGGCCGGGCGAAGTGCTGTTCTCGGAGAACTTCTATCAGGCCTGCCATCGCTGCCTCAACGAAGGCGGCATTCTGGTCACCCAGAATGGCACGCCGTTCATGCAGCTGAGCGAAGTGCAGACCACGGCAGGGCGTATGAATGGCCTGTTTGCCGACTGGCATTTCTATCAGGCAGCGGTGCCCACCTATATTGGCGGCGCAATGACGTTCGCTTGGGGCTCGACGGATTCCCAGCACCGCAAGATTTCACTGGAGACATTGCGCCAGCGATTCGCCGGCAGCGGCATCGTCACCCGTTACTACAACCCTGAGGTCCACATCGGCGCCTTCGCATTGCCGCAGTATGTGCTTCAGGCGATCAGCAAACCTAGCAACACCTGACGACTGCTGGTGTTACGTAAACCTGACATCTGCGCGTTGATGTCAGGTTTACGTAACTTTTCCTTGCCCGTCCCTCATGTCACGTATACCTTCCATTCATTCTTGAATGTTATGCAGGCGTGACAAATGGACGCGACGTTATTGCTCGAACGTTTGGGCCGTCAGATCGAGGAGATGCGCAAATCCCGCGGCCTTACTCAGGTTCAGCTGGCCTACCAGTCGGGCATGACCCGGCAAAAGCTCGCCGAAGTTGAAAAAGGCAGCCCGACCGTGGCGGTGAATTTCTACGCCAAGGTCCTGGCCGCGTTGAATGCCGAGATAAAAGTCGTCTCCGCCCGACGCCCGACCTTTGAAGAGCTGCGCGAGGTGTTCCAGTGAAACCGCTGGATCGCGTACGCATTTTTACCCCGGAGGGTGAGAGCGGTGAGCTGTCGGCAGCGGAGTCAGGCGACTACCTGTTTCGCTACGGCCTGGACGCGAGTCCGGCGGCGCAGATCAGCCTGACCATGGGCGTGCGCGATGCGGCCTACGTCTCGCGCAGCCTGCACCCGGTTTTCCAGATGAACCTGCCCGAAGGCTTCGTGCTGGAACAGTTGCGCAATCGCCTCGCCAAAACCACACCCATCAATCCCATGCTGCTAATGGCATTGACCGGCAGCGGTTCGCCGGTGGGGCGCGTGGCCGTGGCTTCGCCCATGATCGACGCGTTGCTGGGTGGTGCGGGCCCGGTCACAGGCAAAAGCCTGGGCCAGATACTCAGCTGGGACGGGGCGCAGGATCTGTTTGCCGAACTGGTCGATCAGTACATTTTGCGCACGGGGATTTCAGGCGTTCAGCCCAAGGTCATCGTGCCCGACTCGGACTTTGTCACGGACCCGAAAGCCACGCTGTTGATGCCCGAATTGATCGTCAAGTCGGGGAGGGCGGACTTCCCAGGGCTGGCCGTCAACGAATTCGTGTGCATGGACGCTGCGCGCAGGGCCGGCATGCCGGTACCGGAATTTTATCTGTCGGATAATCGCCAGCTGTTCGTGATGCGCCGTTTTGATAGGGACGCGGAGCAACGCGCCATCGGTTTCGAGGACATGGCCGTGCTGATGGGCCTGGGCACGGAACAGAAATACGATTCGAGCTACGAAAACATCGCCAAGGCCATTCGCCTGTTTTGCGCGCCCGAGCAGGTGCGTGATTCGCTGGACCAGTTCTTCGACATCGTCGCGCTCAGTTGCATGGTCGGCAACGGCGATGCGCACCTGAAGAACTTCGGGCTGCTGTACCGCGATCCTTTGGGGGCAGATGCACGACTGGCCCCGGCCTAC
This sequence comes from Pseudomonas sp. GL_135, assembly GCF_057834665.1. NCBI lineage: Bacteria > Pseudomonadati > Pseudomonadota > Gammaproteobacteria > Pseudomonadales > Pseudomonadaceae > Pseudomonas > Pseudomonas sp. GL_135. The sequence goes on along the minus strand of NZ_CM174408.1, from coordinate 3,635,383 downwards.
GACATCGTCAATACCACCGCATATATAAAGGATGACGCGCTTGCCCTGCGCCTGGATGGCTCGAAAAGCCTGTTCGGTTCAAGGCTCGGCATCCTGACCCTGGCGTCGACGTGTGACATCCGCAAACCGAACCTGCGCATCGCGCGGCTGATCGCGGCAGTGCAGGCGTCGCTGCAGGAAAACGCCTCGCTCAGCCCCCATGCACTTCATGTTTTTGAAGCCATCGAACACGCCGTCGAGCGGTATGCCCAGACATTCAAGGTTTAAGCGCCATTCAAGGCTTTGTAAGAAAATATGAGAGGCGGCATTAATGAACGGAATTTTCACCGTTCCTTCGGGAAGATTCGCGCCGTCTCAAGCCTCGCACCTGATTGAGGTAAATGTTTGTACCGATCCGTCATGAAGAATGCGCGGCATCGGTGGTAAACCGCGAGGGTTCACGTAATATTTGGCCCCCGCAGCCCGGACCGGCATTTTCGATACGGTCGGGCGCACAGCTTCTGAACCTAAACCTGAATCCAACGGATCCCACAACACATGGCCAAAACGGACGCCCCGGCGCGCGCGCCGCAACCTACCGTCAAATCGCACCTGGCCTATACGCTCCTGAGCGGCCTGGTGCTGATGGTCCTGTACACCCTCTTGCGCGTTGCGCTGCTGGTCTATAACCGCGAAGGCATCGGCGCCACGCCGGTTTCGACGTTCGTCGAGGCGTTCGGCAATGGCCTGCGATTCGATCTGCGTCTGGTCGTGTACATTCTGATTCCCCTTCTGCTGTCGCTGTTCAGCGCGCGCATGATGGCCGCCCGTGGGGTGTTTCGCTTCTGGCTGACGCTGGTTGCAAGCCTGACCGCGTTCTTCGGCCTGATGGAGATGGATTTCTACCGTGAATTCCACCAGCGTCTGAATGGCCTGGTTTTCCAGTATGTCAAAGAAGACCCGAAAACCGTTCTGAGCATGATCTGGTACGGCTATCCGGTGGTTCGCTATCTGCTGGCCTGGGCACTGCTGACCTGGCTGCTGAGCCTGGTCTTCAAAGGGGTTGATCGCCTGACCCGGCCCCGTGGCGGCTTCAACGTTGCCAGCGCCGACAACCGCGTGGTCGCGCCGCTGTACAAGCGCGCCGTGGTTTTTCTGCTGTGTCTGGTGGTGGCCGTCATCGCCGCTCGCGGCACCCTGCGTCAGGGCCCGCCGCTGCGTTGGGGCGATGCTTACACCACTGAATCCAACTTCGCCAACACCCTGGGCCTGAACGGCACGTTGACGCTGATCGCGGCGGCCAAGAGCCGGATGTCCGAGGACCGTGACAACATCTGGAAAGCGACCCTGCCTCAGGCCGAAGCCCAGCAGATCGTCCGCGACATGCTGCTGACCGCTAACGACAAGCTGATCGATCCAGAAAAAGCTGCGGTACGTCGCGATTTCACTCCGCCGGCGGCCAACACGCTGCCGATCAAGAACGTCGTCGTGATCCTGATGGAGAGCTTCGCCGGTCATTCCGTGGGCGCGCTGGGTGATGAATCAAACATCACGCCTTACTTCGACAAACTGTCCCAGGAAGGTCTGCTGTTCGATCGTTTCTTCTCCAACGGTACGCACACCCATCAGGGCATGTTCGCGACCATGGCGTGCTTCCCGAACCTGCCGGGCTTCGAGTACCTGATGCAGACGCCGGAAGGCAGTCACAAGCTGTCCGGTCTGCCGCAGCTGCTCAGCGCGCGCAAGTACGACGACGTTTACGTCTACAACGGTGACTTCGCCTGGGACAACCAGTCCGGCTTCTTCAGCAACCAGGGCATGACCAACTTCATTGGCCGCAATGACTTCGTGAATCCGGTGTTCTCGGACCCGACCTGGGGCGTGTCCGACCAGGACATGTTCGACCGTGGCGCCGAAGAACTGAAAGCCCGCGAAGCCAAAGGCAAGCCGTTCTATGCCCTGTTGCAGACCCTGTCCAACCACACGCCGTACGCACTGCCGGCCAATCTGCCGGTCGAGCGCGTGACCGGGCATGGCACCCTGGATGAACACCTCACTGCCATGCGTTATTCGGATTGGGCGCTGGGTCAGTTCTTCGAGAAGGCCAAGAAAGAGCCGTACTACAAAGACACGCTGTTTGTGGTCGTCGGTGACCACGGCTTCGGCAACAACGAGCAGATCACCGAAATGGACCTGGGCCGCTTCAACGTCCCTATGCTGATGATCGCCCCGGGCCTGCAAGACAAGTTCGGCAAGCGCAGCAGCATTGTCGGCACGCAGATCGACATCGTGCCGACCATCATGGGTCGCCTGGGTGGCGACACCGTGCACCAGTGCTGGGGCCGCGACCTGCTCAATCTGCCCGCAGGAGACGAGGGCTTCGGTGTGATCAAGCCATCGGGCAGCGAGCAGACCGTGGCGCTGGTCACCGGCAACCGGATCCTGATCGAACCCAAGGAAATGGAGCCGAAGGTGTACAGCTACGAGTTGGGCACCAAGCCCCACGCCGAGCTGATGCCGAATGCGCCCGACGTCACCGAGTTGCGCAAGAAGCTCGACAGCTTCCTGCAGACCGCGACCAGAAGCCTGCTGGACAACACGGCAGGGGTCAAAGACGCCAAGCCACAATAACGGCAGCCACATGAAAAACGCCCCGAGACCGGGGCGTTTTTTTTTGCCTGCGGATTCATGGCTTCAGGCTGCGAACGTCAGCTGTGCGCTGACGATTCGGGTTGAACGTCGTTGCGCTGCAAGGGTCAAGATCACTAGGCCGCTGTCAGGCCCTTACTGAGGAGAGATTGATGAAAGTGTGGACTATTTCGTTTCTGGACAAAGACGGTGTGCAGCAAACCCTCGATCTTGAATCCGATCACCGTCCCAGTGAAGAAGAGGCTGCGCAGCAACTCCGTCCGATCCTGTTCCCGGTCGCCAGTGATCTTGATCTGAACGACCTTGACGGTCGCACTGCCGAGCCCACCGTGAAGACACTCAAAGAGCAGAACGCGGTACAGATCATCTCCATCGTCGAGGCTTCGTAAGAAGCCTGCATTCCACGGCATCCTGCCAATTGGCAACGCGCTATCAATGGGCGTACTCTGCCAGCGAGGTCGGTGATGCATCTACCCGAGTCCACTCGCGTACGTATGCCCGTTTTGTAAAGCGCACCGGCCTTGCCAGCGACATGCTTGAGTCCCGGGCGGCAGATGACCTGCCGCTACACGCCTCGCCATCGAGGGGTGTTTCGGGATAGTTGAAACTCTATCTATCGTTGCATAGGAGGACGTTTCATGAGCACAGCCTATCAAGAAGACGTCAGCAGCCATGTTCTGCGCTGCATGAAAGAAGGCGGTTTCGACTTCGCACGCATTCACCCCATTGAGTTCTATGCCACCTTTCCGGATGAGGACCGGGCGCGTCAGGCTGCGGAAAAATTTCGGGGCGAGTCAGTCAATGTCCAGCTCAATGCACTGGAAGACGGTGCCTGGCACCTGGAACTGAGCAAAGTGATGTACGCCACCTACGACGGGATAGGCGATTTCGAGCAGGATTTCCAGACCGCGATTGTCGGTCTGGACGGGGAAGTCGAAGGCTGGGGCGTCAAACAGATACTCCAGCGCCTTCATTGACATTGAGGCGCTGAAGCCATTGCGCGGATCTTCAAACGCTGTCTCCCGGCTCCACGGCAAAAGTGGGGCGGGAGATGCACCGAGCTGAATCACAGGCAAAAAAAAGCCGCTCTCTTGAGAGCGGCGGAAAGGGAATATCGGTTGTCTGCAGCGATGCTGCGAATAAGGTTTTGTAGCCAATCGCCTTGTGTGATCCGGCGGGTTGGTCTGCGGTATGGGGCGATTATGCTCAGCTCACGTACCGCGCGGAAATGAACTCTGGCTATGCGCGCGATAGTTTTTCCAAGCGCGGGACGCTTCGCCATGGAGCGTCGGGTAACAGGTCAGGGCGCATCGCGCACAGGAATGGTGCGAGCGCTCCGGCTGTTTAAATCAACCCTTTGATTTTCAAGCGTTTATGCCGATGGCACGGGCCTTGCGAAGGCTCTGGTGTCCATGGTGACAAGGAGTACGGCATGATCCGCACCTTTTATGACGAGATGTACGATGCGGGCGGCATAGTCCGTCCGCATTATCGGGAATTCGCCCGCTGGCTGGGCGAAGCGCCGCCTGAGTTGCTCGCTCAGCGTCGGCGTGAGGCCGATTTGTTGTTTCATCGCGCCGGGATCACATTCACGCTGTACGGCGACGAGCAGGGCACCGAGCGGCTCATCCCCTTCGATACGATTCCGCGCAGCATCCCGGCCAGCGAATGGCGGGTGGTTGAGCGCGGTTGCATTCAGCGGGTCAAGGCGCTGAACATGTTTCTCGCCGACCTCTATCATGATCAGCGCATCATCAAGGCCGGGATCATTCCCGCCGAACAGGTCCTCGCCAATGAGCAATACCAGTTGGCGATGCAGGGCCTGAATCTTCATCGAGACCTGTATTCGCATATCTCCGGCGTCGATCTGGTGCGTGACGGCGATGGCACGTATTACGTGCTCGAAGACAACCTGCGCACCCCCAGCGGCGTGAGCTACATGCTCGAAGACCGCAAGATGATGATGCGGCTGTTCCCCGAGCTGTTCGCCGCGCAACGCATCGCGCCCATCGATCACTACCCGAATCTGCTGCTGGACACCCTGAAAAGCTCGAGTCCGCTGGATAACCCCAGCGTCGTCGTGCTGACGCCCGGGCGCTTCAACAGCGCGTTTTTCGAGCATGCGTTTCTGGCCCGGGAAATGGGCGTCGAACTGGTCGAAGGCGCCGATCTGTTCGTGCGCGACGACCGCGTCTTCATGCGCACCACGGACGGGCCGAAGGCAGTCGACGTGATTTACCGCAGGCTTGACGACGCATTCCTTGATCCGCTGGCGTTCAATCCGGATTCGATGCTCGGCGTGCCGGGCCTGCTGGCCGCCTACCGCTCCGGCAATGTTGTACTGGCCAATGCCATCGGCACCGGTGTGGCGGACGACAAGTCGGTCTACCCCTTCGTGACCGACATGATCCGTTTCTACCTCGACGAAGAGCCGATCCTCAAGAACGTCCCGACCTGGCAGTGCCGCAAGCCCGAAGAGCTGTCCCACGTGCTCGCCAACCTGGGCGATCTGGTGGTCAAGGAAACCCAGGGCTCCGGCGGTTACGGCATGCTCGTCGGTCCCGCCGCCACTGCCGCCGAAATCGAGTCGTTCCGGGCGCGGCTCAAGGCCAAGCCCCACGCGTACATCGCCCAGCCGACCTTGTGCCTGTCGACCTGTCCGACATTCGTCGAGAACGGCATCGCCCCACGCCACATCGACCTTCGCCCGTTCGTCCTGGCTGGCCGCGAAACCCGTGTAGTGCCCGGCGGTCTCACGCGCGTTGCTCTGCGCGAAGGCTCGCTGGTGGTGAATTCGTCGCAGGGTGGCGGAACCAAGGACACCTGGGTGGTCGAGGATTAAGGATGCCTGCCAATGCTAAGTAGAACTGCCTCGGATTTATATTGGATGTCGCGGTACCTGGAGCGCGCCGAAAACCTCGCGCGGATGCTCGACGTCAGTTACTCGCTGTCGCTGATGCCACAGGACGGACGCGGGGATGGCCTCAATGAAATCGCCATGCCACTGCTGATCACCGGAACCCTGGACGATTACCTGGAGCGCCACGGCGACCTGCACGCCGAGCGCTTGCTGCACTTTTTCGCGCTGGACGCCGAAAACCCGGCCAGCATCTTCAGCTGTCTGGGCGCGGCGCGGGCCAGTGCCCATGCGGTGCGTGGGCGTATTACGGCGGACATGTGGGAAAACATCAACGCCACGTATCTGGAAATTCGCGGCATCGCCGAACAGGGGCTGAGTCGCTACGGGATGAGCCGTTTCTGTGAATGGGTCAAGGAGCGTTCGCACCTGTTCCGCGGCGCCACCTACGGCACCATCATGCGCAACGACGCCTTCCGTTTCATTCGTCTGGGGACGTTCATCGAGCGCGCCGACAACACCCTGCGCATGCTCGATGCGCGCTATGAAATGCTCGAATTGCGCGGCCCGTCCGCCAACGCGGCGGCAGACAGTTCCGCCGCCGGCTATTACCAATGGAGTGCGCTGTTGCGCGCGTTGTCCTCGTTCGAGGCCTACACGGAAGTCTACCGCGATGCACCGGGTGCCCGTCAGGTCGCTGAATTGCTGCTGTTGCGTGCGGATATTCCGCGCTCATTGCGTGCGTGTCTGGAGGAGCTGGACATCATTCTCGCCAGTCTGCCAGGGGCCAATGGCCGTCCCGCCCAGCGTCTGGCCGCCGAGCTGGACGCTCGCCTGCGCTACACCGGCATCGACGAGATCCTCGATGAAGGCCTGCATGAGTGGTTGAACGAATTCATCCCACTTCTGGCCCAACTGGGTAGCGTCATTCACACTTCTTACCTGGAGGCTGCATGAGACTCTCAATTAGCCACGAGACCACCTATCACTACGACGATCAGGTCCGCGCCAGCATCCAGTATTTGCGTCTGACTCCCCATGACAGCGAGCGCCAGCAGGTGCTGAGCTGGCAATTGGCATTGCCGCGCCCGGTGCGTGCTCAGATCGATCCCTTTGGCAATATTCTCCACGTTCTGACGCTGGACGAACCCCACGAAGCCATCGTCATTGGCGCGCGTGGCCAGGTCGAGATCGACGAGAAGCGCGAGGCGGAACATGAAAGCCAGTCTGCACTGCCGTTCCTGCGCTTTACCCGCCTGACCGAGGCCGACGAAGCGATTCGCGCCTTTGCCATCGCGCAGACCCACAAGCGCACCGACCGCACCGCGCTGATCGACATGATGCACGCGCTCAACGAGCACATCACCTATACGCCGGGCTCGACCGCCGTCGATACCAGCGCCGCGCAAGCGTTCGCCAATCGCGTCGGCGTGTGTCAGGACCACACCCATGCGTTCCTGGCCTGCGCCCGCAGTCTGGGGGTGCCGGCGCGCTATGTATCGGGTTATCTCTGCAGCGACAGCAGCGAGCATCTGTCCAGCCATGCGTGGGCGGAAGCGTGGATTGACGACGCCTGGTACAGCTTCGACGTGACCAATCAGTTGGCGATCCCGGAGCGGCATTTGAAGCTCGCCGTCGGCCTGGATTATCTGGACGCCTGCCCGGTGCGCGGCATGCGCCGTGGCGGTGGTTGCGAACAGATGCACGCCAAGGTGGTGGTGTCGCCCTCGGCGCCCATCGCTATGCCGGAGGCTGTGAAGAAGCCAGTGCCGGCGCCGATGATTCAGGTGCAACGCCAGGGCTGATCAGCCCTTAGCGGCTGAGCGTTCAGAAGAGCGCTCGGCGGCCATCAGCCGAACGGCGCGCCACTCGGTGCGCCTGAATGCCACCCCCCAAAATCCCAAAACTTCGCGAGTTCAATACGCGATACCCGCGCGCCCACCGGTGACCTGCAGGACACAGGCAAGTCAGTCGTCGGGGCTACGCTCGCACGCTGGAGGGGCTCAGCCAAAAAGGCGAGTCATGTTGGGCAGAATGAGCAGCAGCGTGGTGGCGAAAACAATTAATCCAGCCTGGCGTATTTTCGAGCGTTTGAACTTGAACATAGTGGATGCCTTTCTTGTTATTCCTGAGCGACAGAAACCCATAAGCCCTGGGAATGACCAAAGCAAGGGTTGGCAAAGGTGAGGCAAAAGAGCAGGTGCCCCGATCAGCAGATCGCAAGCGGCGGGCGCTGGGTGAATCGTTTTTGTTGTGGCGCCACTGCTACTGACTAAACCTTAGAGCCCGCGTGCTGTGTGGCTTAGATCGTTGAGGATTAAGCAGCCTGACTTTTATTGCTTAAGCGCATTTGGCGAATAGCTATCACTCAGATATTCGCCTGCTAGACGCCTGCGTACCAAACCGCCCAAGTTCAATAGCGCGCTACCGTTCGTCAGAGTCCGAAACTTCCCACAACCAGCTACCCTGTCAACCGATCAGGCGAAAGAACGCGCTCTGTGATACCGCTTGTGATAGACAGTGCTCCCATGACAGTTCGACTGTCGATCGCGCCTATAAAAAGACAGTTCATCGGGTTAACGAGGACAGGATGACCGAAGCGTTTATTTACGATGCCTTGCGCACGCCGCGGGGCAGGGGCAAGCCGGATGGCGCCTTGTACAGCGTCAAACCGGTGGATCTGGTGGCGGGGCTGCTGAAAGAACTGCAAGTGCGCAATCACCTCGACACCCACCACGTCGACGACATTGTACTGGGCTGCGTGACGCCTATCGGCGATCAAGGCGCCGATATTGCCAAAACCGCAGCGCTGGTCGCCGATTGGGCCGCCAGCGTGGCCGGGGTTCAGGTCAACCGGTTTTGCGCATCCGGGCTTGAGGCAGTGAATCTGGGGGCGATGAAGATCCGCTCCGGGTTCGAGGATCTGGTGGTGGTCGGCGGCGTGGAATCGATGTCGCGCGTGCCGATGGGCAGTGACGGCGGCGCCTGGATGCTGGACCCGCAAACCAGTCTGCACACTCACTACACGCCCCAGGGGATCGGCGCCGACCTGATCGCAACCCTTGAAGGCTTCAGCCGCGATGATGTGGACCTGTTCGCCGTGCAATCCCAGCACAAAGCGGTACTGGCCCGGGAGCGCGGCGCGTTTCGCCGTTCGCTGGTGCCGGTCAGGGACCAGAATGGCCTGCTCTTGCTCGACCATGACGAGTTCATCCGCCCCGACACGACACGGGAGGCATTGGGCAAACTGCGCCCCAGTTTTGAGGCGATCGGCAAAATGGGCTATGACGCCACGGCGCTGCGCGTCTACAGCCACGTTGAGCGCATTGAGCACGTGCACACGCCGGGCAACAGCTCCGGCATCGTCGATGGCGCCGCCTTGATGCTGCTCGGCACTGCGCAAAAAGGTCAGGCGCTGGGGCTGCGGCCCCGGGCCCGCATTGTGATGACGGCGGTGACCAGCACCGATCCGACCATCATGCTCACAGGTCCCGCGCCCGCCACGCGCAAAGCCCTGGCGCGAGCGGGGCTGACCATCGATGACATCGATCTGTTCGAGGTCAACGAGGCCTTTGCCTCGGTGGTGCTCAAGTTCATCAAGGACTTGGACATCGACCCCGACAAGGTCAACGTCAACGGCGGCTCGATCGCCCTCGGCCATCCACTGGGTGCAACGGGCTGCATCATTCTCGGGACGCTGCTCGACGAGTTGGAAACCCGGCAATTGCGCTACGGCCTGGCGACCCTGTGCGTCGGCGGCGGCATGGGCATCGCGACGATCATCGAGCGGGTATGAACGTGGAGTACGCCAAGCCCTTCGCCGATCGCCTTTATCCGACAACCGTTTCAGGAAGAACGACCGCATGACCGATGCCATCCGCTACGAAACCGGCCCGGAACAGATTGTCACCCTGACCCTCGACATGCCCGGCCAGCAGGCCAATACCCTGAACGCGGCGTACCGCCAGGCCATGGCCGATATCCTCGAGCGCCTGCAGTCAGACAAAGACGCCATCGTCGGTGTGATCATTCGTTCGGCGAAGAAGACGTTCGTTGCCGGCGGCGACCTCAACGAGCTGAGCCAGGTCGACGCCGCCCGCGCCGCCGCCTTCTACCAGATGACCATGGACCTCAAGGCCCAGCTTCGTGCGCTGGAAACATTCGGCAAGCCGGTGGTGGCGGCCATTGAGGGCTCGGCTCTGGGCGGTGGCCTGGAGCTGTGCCTGGCCTGTCACCATCGCATTGCACTGAGTGGAGGCCACATAAAATTGGGCTTGCCGGAAGTCACCCTCGGTTTGCTTCCGGGCGGGGGCGGCACGGTGCGGCTGGTGCGAATGTTGGGGCTGGAAAAAGCGCTGCCGTTGCTGATGCAAGGCCGGACGATGAGCGTCGACCATGCCTTGAAGACCGGTGTGATCGATCAGTTGGCCAGCGATGCCGAGGACCTGATGGGCAAGGCGCGCGAGTGGATTCTGGCCAATCCGGTGCCGATCAAAGCGTGGGATCAACCAGGGTTTCAGTTGCCTGGCGGCACGCCGGCGCAGCCGAACGTGGCACAGATGCTGGCCATCGCGCCGTCAATCCTGCGCAGCAAAACCTGGGGATGCTATCCGGCGCCGGAGAAAATTCTGGCGGCAGCGGTGGAAGGCGCTCAGGTGGATTTCCACACGGCAGAAAAAATCGAGGCGCGTTACTTCACCGAGCTGGCTACCGGACCCATCGCCAAAAACATGATCGGCAGCTGGTTTCAGCTCAACCGGGTCAAGGCGGCCGAGGCGCGGCCCAAGGCGCCGCCGGTGTTCAACATGCGCAAGGTCGGCATCCTCGGCGCAGGGCTGATGGGCGGCGGCATTGCCTACGTCACGGCGGTGGCGGGTGTCAGCGTGATCCTCAAGGACGTCAACCTGGCGGCCGCGCAGAAGGGCAAGGATTACTCTGTGCGGTTGCTGAACAAGCAGGTTGCCAGCGGCCGCATCACCGAGGCTCAGCGCGACGCCGTGCTGGGCCGCATCAAGCCGACCGGCCGCGACAGCGATCTGGAAGGCTGCGATCTGATCATCGAGGCGGTGTTCGAAAATCGCGAGCTAAAAGCCCAGGTCAGCGCTGCCGCCGAGCAAGTGGTGGTGCCCAATGCGGTGATTGCGTCCAACACGTCGACGCTGCCGATCACCGGACTGGCCAGCGCCATTAGCCGGCAGGAGCGCTTCATCGGCCTGCATTTTTTCAGCCCGGTGGAGAAGATGCGTCTGGTGGAAATCATCAAAGGCGCGCGCACCAACGACATGACCCTGGCGCGGGCCTTTGACTTCGTCCAGCAAATCGGCAAGACCGCGATTCTGGTCAATGACTCCCGCGGGTTCTTCACCTCGCGGGTGTTCGCCACTTTCGCTGACGAAGGCATTGCCATGCTCGGCGAAGGCGTCAGTGCGCCGATGATCGAAACCGAGGCACGCAAGGCCGGGATGCCCGTGGGGCCGTTGGCGGTGTCCGATGAAGTGTCGTTGAGGCTGATGAACCAGATTCGCCAGCAGACGCGCAAGGATCTGGCCGAGCAGGGCGTTGAGCGTGCAGGGCATCCGGCCGACGCAGTGATCGAGCAGCTGTTGAATGAATTCGATCGCGCAGGGAAAACCTCCGGCGGCGGTTTTTACGACTACCCCGACGCCGCGCCCAAGCACTTGTGGCCCGAGTTGAAGACTCGATTCGAGAAGCCCGACGCACAGATCAGCGGCCAGGATATTCGCGACCGCTTGCTGTTCATTCAGGCCCTTGAAACCGTGCGCTGCATGGAAGAGGGTGTGTTGCGATCAACCGCGGACGCCAACGTCGGTTCAATGCTGGGTATCGGCTTTCCGGCCTGGACCGGCGGGGCGTTGCAGTTCATCAACCAGTACGGGCTCAAGCCGTTCATTACCCGTGCTCGCGCCTTGGCCGGGCGCTATGGCGAACGCTTTCAACCGCCGGCGTTGCTGCTGGAGAAAGCCGAGGAGGGCTCGCTGTTCTAGCGCCGGCGCCCGGTTGTGGCCCATGAAGTGCTGCGACAGCCGCAGTTCAGCTGACGACAGCGTGCGGCCACAACTGGGCCTTGCCTTGCCCCGGCCTTCAAGGCAGGCTTGGTTCCACGCATTTTCGCTTTTGTCGCTTCAGGGATTTTTATGTCGTTACGCATCTGCATTCTGGAAACCGACGTTCTTCGCCCGGAGCTGGTCGATCAATACCAGGGGTACGGGCGGATGTTCGAGAAACTTTTCGCCCGCCAGCCGGTGCCTGCGGAATTTGTCGTCTACAACGTCATGCAGGGCGACTATCCGCCGGATGACGAGCAGTTCGACGCGTATCTGATCACCGGCTCCAAGGCCGATTCATTTGGCACCGATCCGTGGATCGAAACCCTGAAAACCTACCTTCTGGACCGCTACAAGCGCGGCGACAAGTTGCTCGGCGTGTGTTTCGGCCATCAGTTGCTGGCGCTGCTGCTGGGCGGCAAGACCGAGCGCGCCTCCCAGGGCTGGGGCGTCGGCATTCATCACTACAACCTCTCACCGACCCAACCCTGGATGACGCCGGCGCTGGACAAACTCACGCTGCTGATCAGCCATCAGGATCAAGTCACCGTGCTCCCCGAAGGCGCGACGGTTATTGCCACCAGCGAGTTCTGTCCGTTCGCCGCGTATCACATCAACGACCAGGTGCTGTGCTTTCAGGGTCACCCGGAATTCATCCACGACTATTCGCGCACGCTGCTCGATATTCGCCAGGACGCGCTGGGCGAACAGGTCTACGGCAAAGGCATCGCCAGCCTGGAAGAAGACCACCACGGCACGGCGGTAGCGGAATGGATGATGCGGTTTGTGGCGAACAAGCGGCCGGTGAGCTGAGGACGGGGTGGCCGGGTGCGATGTTTATTGTAGGGTCGGGATTATTCTGTAGGACCGGCTTCAGCCGGGAAGGCGTCAGTTATCACGCTGCAAAATTCAGGGTGTTCGGACAGGCCTCTTCCCGGCTAAAGCCGGTCCCACTGACAGCACCTGTTCCTCCTGTGGGACCGGCTCCAGCCGGGAAGGCGTCAGTTGTCACGCTGCAAAATTGAGGGTGTTCGGACAGGCCTCTTCCCGGCTAAAGCCGGTCCCACTGACAGTACGTATTCCTCATGTGGTACCGGCTTCAGCCGGGAAGGCGTCAGTGGCGACACTGCAAAACTAAGGGTGTTCGGACAGGCCTCTTCCCGGCTAAAGCCGGTCCCACTGACAGCACGCATTCCTCCTGTGGGACCGGCTTCAGCCGGGAAGGCGTCAGTGGCGACACTGCAAAACTAAGGGTGTTCGGACAGGCCTCTCCCCGGCTAAAGCCGGTCCTACAGTCGTAGGCCTATGCAGAAAACTTAAAGCCACCCCGACCGTTTGAAGCTCGCGAACAACACCCCGCACCCGCCGACAATGACACCCAACACCATGTAGTACCCGTAGTGCCAGGTCAGCTCCGGCATGTTCTCGAAGTTCATCCCGTAAATGCCGGCGATGGCAGTGGGGAATGCCAGAATCGCGGCCCAGGCGGCAAACTTGCGCTGGGTCAGGCTCTGCCGGGAAGACTCCAGCAGCAGGCTGATTTCGATGGTCTGGCTGGCGATGTCGCGCAGGTTGGACAGGTCTTCCATCTGCCGTTTGACGTGGATCTCCACGTCACGGAAGTACGGGCGCATGTTCTTGTCGATGAAGGGAAAGCTGAGCTTCTGCAGCTCCTCACCGATCTCGACCATCGGCGCTACATAGCGGCGCAGGCGCAGCAGATCGCGACGGAGGGCGTGAATGCGGTGGATGTCGGACTCGTTGAGGTCCTTGCGCAGCACGTTGTGCTCAAGCTCTTCAAGCTCGCAGTGAATGGCCTCGGTGACCGGCTGGTAGTTCTCGGTGACGAAGTCCAGCAGCGCATACAGCACGAAGTCTTCCCCGTGCTCCAGCAGCAACGGCCGCGCCTCACAACGCTGGCGCACCGCCCCGTAGGACTTCGAATCACCGTTGCGCGAGGTGATGACGTAGCCCTTGCCGGCGAAGATGTGGGTTTCGATGAAGATGAGCTTGCCGTTCTCGCGGATCGGGGCGTAGGTCACGATGAACAACGCGTCGCCGAAGGTTTCCAGCTTCGGCCGGCTGTGGACCTCCAGGGCGTCTTCGATGGCCAGCTCGTGCAGGTTGAACTGCCGTTGCAGCGTGGTCAGTTCTTCCAGACCCGGGTTCTCCAGGCCGATCCAGACGAAATGCCCCGGTTTCGCCGCCCAGGTCGCGCCTTCGTCGAGGGAGATATTGGTGACTTTCTTTCCGGCACTGTAAACGGCAGCGGCAACCACTCGACCCATAATGTCTGCTTCTTCTTTTAGGGAGAACTGACGCGCAGCTTAGCGCGCTCCCTGATCAGAGTCGGCGGATTTAAACGAGTTCGCAGGTTTTTTCAGTGCCGTTCAGCGTCTGTTTGGATGGCGGTGGCGGACCCGCGGACTTGCGCGTCCATGCTGGCGATGCGGGTCTGCATCTGGCCGTGGCACAGCGCGATGAGTTGCGGGATGTCTTCGCTGTTCAGGTTCGCGGTCGGGATAGCGGGCAGCGTGCGGATGATCACCTCGCCACTGTTCCATCGATTCAAATCCATGCTGCGCACGTAGGTGCTTACGCAGACGGGCACAATGGGCACACCGGCCTCGATCGCCATCTGAAACGCGCCGCGCTTGAACGGCAGCAGTTCTTCGCCCTTGTTGCGCGTGCCTTCGGGAAAGACCCAGATCGAGGTGTCCTTGTGCTGCAGGGTTTCAGTGGTCTGGAGAATGGCGCGACGCGCCCGCTGCGGGTTGCCGCGATCAATCAGCACGTTGCCCGCCAGCCAGAACAGCTGACCAAAGAACGGCACCCACTTGAGGCTCTTTTTGCCGATGCAGACCGTGCGCGGCGGCACGATGTTGCCGAGCACAAACAGGTCGTAGTTGGATTGATGGTTACAGATGATCACGCAAGGCCTTGCCTGCTCGAACTGCGGGTCGAGCTGCGCATTCAGGCGCAGCCCTAGAATTCTCATGGCGGGGAGGGCGTAGAGGCGAGCACACAGGCGGCTGTTGTCAGGGTTGAACGGGCGGCACAAGCCCAACAATAGCCCCAGCGCGCCAGCGACGAGAAAGTGCAGACCCATCAACAACATACGCAATACGAACAGCATGCAAAAACCACCCGGTAAGCGAAAGGCGCGCAGTGTACGGATGTGCACTGGAATCGGCAATCGGCCACAGCCCGGGCGGGGGAGCAGGAATTTAACGGGATGTTTCAGGGGAATGCGCTGCAGGGGCCGCAGCGCGTTGTCGAGGATTCCTCAGAGCGGGATCTGACGATCCAGCTCAATGGCCCGGTCGAGGGTCTCGAGGAATTCCTTGCGCACTTTCAGCTTGGTCTGCTTGTGGGCGCGCATGTTGATCTTCTTCATCTGCAGCGCCACGGTGCGCGCGGCCTCGGTGAGTTCTTCCGGGGCGACCACCTTGTCGAAGAAGCCGGCCTGCAGCGCGCCCTTGGGATCGAACATTTCGCCGCAGATCACCGAGCGACCGAAGGCACTTTTGCGCAGGCGGTCACGGGCCAGTTCGATGCCGGCGTGGTGCATGGTCATGCCGATCTGCACCTCGTTCAGACCGATGCTGAACGGGCCTTCGACGCCGATGCGGTAATCCGCCGACAACAACAGGAAGGCCCCTTTCGCCACGGCATGACCGCCGCACGCGACCACGACGGGGAAGGGGAATGACAGCATGCGCCGCGCCAGCGTGGAACCTTCGGCGACCAGGGCCATGGCGGCTTCCGGCGACGAGGTCATGATTTTCAGGTCGTACCCGCCCGAAAGGATCCCGGGCTGACCGGTGATGATCACCACGGCGCGGTCTTGCTCGGCACGGTCGAGTGCGGCATTGAATGCGGCAACCACCTCGTTGCTGATGGCATTGACCTTGCCGTTGGCCAGGGTCAGCGTCGCAACGCCGTCATCCAGTTGATAGGCGACCAAATCACTCATGGAGCGAGTCCTTTTCGTTTTGAAGTGGCGCAGACGTTACCCACCCGGCAGGGCAAGGTAAAGCGTAAAGGATGACTGGCAAGTCAGGGGATCGGGTCGCCGAGGCTGGCGACCCTGAAGGGGAACGCAAGCAGGGCGGTTAAACCTCGACTTCGTTCAATTCGCAGTACTCTTCCCAGTCCATGTCCAGTGCCTCGGCCGCTTCCTTGTGCGCAGCTAGGCGCAGTTCCTTCAGTTGCTCCGGGGTTTCGGCAATGAAGGTCAGCGCCAGCTCCCAGGTCGGGATGCCCAGATTTTCGGCTTCGTCTTCGAAGGCCCAGAGGGTCTGCTGTTGCTGCTCTTTCGGACTCAAATCCTGGATTTCAGCCTGCAACATCGGATTGGTCACGATGTACTTCGCCAAGGCAGCTTCGGTCCAGTCGTTTGCGTTCATGCGGGGGTGATCTCCTGTGGGTCGAGCTGACGTGTTGCTGTGGGTGGGATGCTGAGGTGAGTCGCGATTGTGCGTGATGTGAATCACTGGCGCCAGCGGCACGCGACCCGTCGGTCGGGGTAGCCTCGCGGGTAGGTTCTCAACGAAAAGGGCCCGCTTTGCAGCGAGCCCTGGGTCAATGGCGTCGGACTGTCAACCGATCGCCATCGGCTTCTTTACGTTGCGATGTGCGTTATTGCCGAGTAACGGGTGCGGACCCATGGCGCCGTACACGCCGACCGGTTCCGGGAAGGTGCGCAGCAGGGTGATGTACAACAGCGCCGCCAGGCCCAGGGTAATCGGCAGACTGATGTCGATGCCGCCCGCGAGATTGCCAAGCGGACCGATAAACTGCCCCGGCAAATTGACGAAGCACAGGCCCACCGCCGCGCTCGGAAGCCACGCGCCCAGTCCCCGCCAGTTCCAGCCGTGCTCGAACCAGTAATGACCGCCACTCTGACCACGGGTGAACACCTGCAGGTCTGCCGGGTGATAGAAGCCACGGCGAACGATCAGGCCCAGCACCATGATGACGATCCACGGCGAGGTGCAGGTGACGATCAGCACCGCGAAGGTCGACACGCTTTGCACCAGATTGAAGGCGAAACGGCCGATGAAGATGAAGGCGATGGCCGCGATGCCGATCAGAATCGTTGCCTGAGCCCGGTTGAGCAGGCGCGGAAACATGCTCGACAGGTCCAGCCCGGTGCCATAGAGCGACGTTGTGCCGGTCGACATCCCGCCGATGATCGCGATCAGGCACACCGGCAGAAAGAACCAGCTGGGCGAGACCGCCAGCAGGCCGCCGACGTAGTTGTTGTCCGCGATGTATTGCGGCGCCTGGGTGGCCACGATGGTCGCCGTGCAGAGGCCGAACAGGAACGGGATCAACGTGCAGATCTGTGCCAGAAACACCGACGCCATGATGCGTTTTTTCGATGTCTGGCGTGGGATATAGCGCGACCAGTCGCCGAGAAAGGCACCGAAGGACACCGGATTGCTCATCGCCAGAAGCGCAGCGCCGATGAACGCCGCCCAGAATCCCTGACTGCCATGGTTGACCGTGCCGGCGAAGCCCGCATCGAAGCTGCCGCTGAAGGCAAAGATACCCAGCAGAAACAACAGGCTTGAAGCGAACACCGCGATCTTGTTGACCCACAGCATGAAGCGAAAGCCGTAGATGCATACCACCAGCACCAGCACCGCGAAAATGCCATAGGCCAGCGCCAGGGTGATGTCATTCTCAGGCAGGCCGACCATGCGTTTGGCACCGCCGATCAACGCATCTCCCGAACTCCAGACCGACAGCGAGAAGAACGCCACCGCGGTGAGCAGCGACAGAAACGAGCCGACGATGCGCCCGTGAACGCCAAAATGCGCGCCGGACGAGACCGCGTTGTTGGTGCCGTTGAGGGCGCCGAACAGGCCCATCGGCGCCAGGATGATCGACCCGAGCACAACGCCCAGCAGGATGGCCCAGACGCCGGCCTGGAATGACAGGCCGAACAGCACCGGAAAACTGCCGAGCACGGCGGTGGCGAAGGTGTTGGCGCCGCCGAACGTCAGACGAAACAGGTCGAGGGGCGCAGCGTCGCGCTGATGGTCAGGGATCTGTTCGACCCCGAAGGTTTCGATCGTGGTGGTGGGGTGAGCCATGGGATGTTCCTGCGCGCTGTCGTGTTGTTCTGGGGCCGACGCAAAAGCGCTGGCCCGTTATCTCGACCGGTGAACCCGATCGTGGCATTGGCAGTGGTCGGCATTGCGACCATGAATCAGATTAAGCAGTGTGTTGCAGGTGGGGCAGCCTCTGAGGGGCTACTCGCCACTGAGCGCGCGTGCGCGCTAGCCCGTCTTCACCGACAGGTGTTCGTGGCACGCCAGCCAGCGCGCGCCATATCGCCGAAAGACGATGGTTTCACGCTCGCCGAAATGGCTTTCTTCATCGCCGAATCGAACGTGGGTGTCGACGTCATGCATGAAAATGGCCACATCGCCTTGCAGACTGATGTGCGCGTTGCGCGACTGGCAACCCAGAACGGCAAAGCCATCGGCTTGCCATCCGGCCCACACATCGCGGTAAGCGGCGCGGGACAGCAAGGGCGCGGGCAGCGTGTGGAAGAGGAAGGTGGCGTCTTCAGCGAATGCCGCAAAGTAGGCGTCCGTGTCGTTGCTGGCGAACGCGTCGATGAGCGTTTTTGCCGCGTGCTGAACGGCGTCGTGGCGGGTGTCGGTGGAGGTCATGGCCGGCTCGTTTTTGTGATTCTGGCGATGGGGCCCGACTGTAAGCAGCTCTCACGGGGCATCACATCGGCGCCGGTAAAAACTTAGTTCAGAGAATTGAGAAGTAATGGTGAGCGGCAAGCGACAGGCGACAAGCCGCGGGTAATCAGTAGGCGAACGGCGCTGTCAGTTTCCTGAGGATCTCATCAGGCCGCTTTTCACGGGTTGACGAACCCGGCCACCCGAAGGATCGAAGCAGGCGCTGTCGTATCGCGGCGCGGTGCAGGTTGAAGGCAGCGCGGGTGGCGGGGGGCGGATGCTTTGCAGGCGATCGGCGATTTCTCGCTCGTTGGTGATGATCAGCTTTCTGCGTCGGCTCACTTGTAGAATTTCGGTGGCGTTCTTGTTCAGGCGGTAGGGGAAATCGGTTTCCTCCCACTCGCTGGAAAGCCGGGACGGAGGCGGCCGCTGCACGCTGGATTCGCCCACGTAGGTCGGGCAAGGGCTTTGGGCGAAACTGATAGCGCCGTTTGCGGCGACGCACTTGAAGACGTCGCCGTTTGCCACGTCGCACAAGAGCAACGTCATGACGGCGGCGGACAGTGCTGGAATTCTGATCATCGGAACCTCCCTGGATGGCGCAAGGCTACCATCTGAGAGGTTCAGCTGTCAGTCACGCTGATGGGGATCAGTGGGTTTCGTGGGCGGCTTTCTGGACTTTTGCCAGCGCGAGTGCTGCGAACATGTCGGCGTCACCTTGCAGCACCTTGAGGTGATCTTCGACATGGTCGGCGCTCGAGCGTGGCGCTTCGGAGTCAACCAGTCGGGTCACTTCGCACAATGCATTCGCCGTGATCCACAGGCTCTGACGCAGCTGGCTGATGATTTTCACCATGCTTTCCGAGCTGTCGAGATCGGCTGCGCTCTCCCTGTCCTGATTCGTCACCACCGTCGAAAACGTGGGTATTTCAGCGCGGGCAGAGGCGTCTACTCCGGTGACAACGCGGTTGATATCCACTCCCGCGGCGGCGATCTTGAACAGATAATCTGCCCTGGGCAACCGCTGCCCGCTTTCGTAATGCCCCTGAGCGTTGGCTTCCACACCACCGATGGCGCCCAGCGCGCTTTGAGTCAATTTCAAACGTTTTCTTTCTTGGCGCAAACGTTTACCGATGCCATTCATTTACCTTCTCCTGCGAATTCGCACCCTGCATGTCTCTCTCGCGGGTGCGCAATGGGGGCCGGAATACGGACTGTTTTCTTTTGGGGTAGCGCTATCCGTGTACGGGAATTGGAGTCATTCACAGTACGACGGGTAGACCTTAGCTGTTAAGACACCCAAATGGCGATTTTTCCGACGCTTTGCGTGGAAAAATAAACGCGGGGCGATTCTAGTTATTCCGGTGGGTGGGGTCACGTGGTCGTTTGAAGGGCGGGAAGGCGCGTGGCAAGGGCAGATACATCACCGCTCTACCAGTCCATGAGGGAACTGTGGGAGCGAGCTTGCTCGCGAAGAGCAGTTGTGACCGGAGAATATCTGGCGGTCGACATGCCGCCTTCGTGAGCAAGCTCACTCCCACATAGGCGAGACTTGCCAAGGGCCAGAAACAAAAATCCCCGCACGCCATAAGCGTTGCGGGGATCTTTTTAATGTGGCGGTGAAGGAGAGATTCGAACTCTCGATACAATTTCTTGTATACACACTTTCCAGGCGTGCTCCTTAAGCCACTCGGACACTTCACCGTATCTCTTCAGACGTTCAGTCTGTCGAGGCGCGCTAATGTAGTCGAAAGCTTTGTTGAAGGCAAAACTTTTTTTCAGAATTTTCATGCGCTTAAGCAAAAAGCGCGAAGCCCCGGCTCCTTACCAGGGTCCGGGGCTTTGCGTCGACGGCGAGGGCGCGTGGATCAGGCGCCGAAGCCGCCGTCGATGGTCAGGCTGGCGCCGGTGACGTAGCCCGCTTCCGGGCCGGCGAGGTAGGCGACCATGGCGGCGACTTCTTCGGATTTGCCGTAGCGCGGGATGGCCATCAGGCCCATCAGTGTGTCGGCGAAGTCGCTGTCGGCCGGGTTCATGTCAGTGTCGACCGGGCCGGGCTGGACATTGTTGATGGTGATGCCGCGTGGGCCGAGGTCGCGGGCCAGCCCTTTGGTCAGGCCGACCAGCGCCGATTTACTCATGGCGTAGACGCCGCCTCCGGCAAAGGGCATGCGATCAGCGTTGGTGCTGCCGATGTTGATGATGCGACCGCCTTCCTTCATGTGCCGTGCAGCTTCCTGGCTGGCGATGAAGACGCTGCGTACGTTAATGGCCAGGGTTCGGTCGAAATCCTCAAGGGTGAATTCTTCGAGCGGCGCAATGGCCAGCACGCCGGCGTTGTTGACGAGGATGTCGAGGCCGCCGAATGTCTGCACGGTCTTGGCGACGGCGCTGCGGATGTCCTCGGCGTTGGCGCTGTCGGCCTTGATGGCCAGGGCTTTGCCCCCGGCTGCAGTGATGCTGTCCTGCAACTCCTGCGCTTTGGCTTCCGAGCTGACGAAGGTGAAGGCCACTGCTGCGCCTTGTTCGACCAGCCGTTTGACGATCGCGGCGCCGATGCCGCGTGAGCCGCCTTGGACCAGTGCTGTTTTGCCGATCAGATTGGTGGGGTGCGTCATGTCGATCTCCGATAGAGGTGAGGAGTGGGTTGATGGACACGAGTATCTGCCGACGATTACCCGTCCGGTAGCCGTTAATCGAGATAGTCTGTGTAAACCGGAAGTTGTGAGTGAGCGCGATGGAACACTTCAGCAGCATAGAATGCTTCGTGCGCAGTGCCGAGGTCGGCAGCTTTGCCGAGGCTGCACGCCGGCTGAGCCTGACGCCCGCTGCCGTCGGCAAGAGCGTCGCCAAACTTGAGGCGAAGCTGGGGGTAAGACTGTTCCAGCGCAGCACGCGCAAGTTGACGCTGACAGAAGCCGGCCAGCGTTTCCTCGGCGAGGTCAGTGCCAGCCTCAATACCATTCAGAACGCTGTCGCCAACCTGGCCAGTGCCGAAGGCAGTCCCGCCGGCACCTTAAAAGTCAGCGTCGGCACCATGTTCGGCTGTCTGTATGTGGTGCCGCTGCTGGCCGATTTTCTGCAACGCTATCCGGCCATCACCCCCGACTGGCATTTCGATAACCGGCAGGTGGACCTCATCGGGCAGGGCTTCGACGCAGCCATCGGCGGTGGCTTCGATCTGCCCCAGGGCGTTGTCGCCCGCAAGCTGGCGCCCGCTCACCGCGTGCTGGTGGCGTCGCCGCAATGGCTGCACGCCCACGAAGGCATCACGCATCCAGACGACTTGCACGGCTGTGACGGCATTCTGATCCGTTCGCCGCAAACCGGGCGGATCCGTTCCTGGCCGTTGAGCCATCGCAGTCATGAGCAAAGCCCGCTGCGCATGAAGGTGCGCATGACCCTGAGCGATTCCGAGGCTGCCTGCCGCGCGGCGAGCCAGGGTCTGGGCGTCGCGCTGGTGAGCATGCCGTTCGCGCTGCCATACCTGCGCAGCGGTGCGCTGCAACGGGTGCTGCCGGAGTGGTATGTCGAGGACGGCAACATTTCCATCTATTACAGTGGGCACAAATTACTGCCGGGCAAAACCCGCGCGTTCGTCGACTTCATCATCGAACAGTTCGCCGAACAGCAATGGGCGCGGCATTTCAGTGCCGTTTAAGCACGTGCGCCTATTGGCTGAGTGTCCTTCCCGGGATTGTCTTAAAGGAACAAACATGCACATCCAACCGAAAGCGGCGCTGGTCCTCATCGACATGCAGCAGGGTATCAACCACCCCAAGCTGGGCCGGCGTAACAACCCTGACGCCGAGCAGCGCATGCTGGAACTGCTGAGCGCCTGGCGTGACAGCGGGCGCACGGTGATTCATGTGCGGCATTTCTCCCGCTCACCGGATTCTGTGTTCTGGCCGCAGCAATCAGGTGTCGAGTTTCAACCGGCGTTTACGCCGTGGGACGACGAAGGCGAGTTGCACAAACAGGTGCCCGATGCGTTCTGCCATTCGGCGCTGGAAGGTTGGCTGCGTGCGGACGGGATCAATCAGGTGGTGATCGTCGGCGTGGTGACCAACAATTCCGTGGAGTCGACCGCGCGCACTGGCGGCAATCTCGGCTTCGAAGTCATCGTGCCCCACGATGCCTGCTTCACCTTCGACGGCGAGGACTTCTTCGGTCAGCCACGCAGTGCTGAAGATATCCACGCCATGTCGCTGGCGAACCTGCACGGTGAGTACGCGCAGGTGGTGGCGACCGAGGCGATTGTGCGTGCTATCAGCTAAGCGGCGCTTGAGGCTCGATGCTCATCTCAAGCGTGCTGCACACCCGCGCGCTTGAGCAGCTTTTTGCAGCGTTCCGACAGATGCACCACACGCAGGTGTTTGCCCGCCTTCTGGTAGCGCTCGCGCAGGGTTTTCAGCGCCGCGATGGCGGAATAGTCCACGAAGATCAAGTGGCGGCAGTCCAGCGTGACGTGCTGCGGATCGTTGAGGTGATCGAACTGATCGAGGAACGGCGTGGTGGAGGCGAAGAACAGCGTGCCGTGCAGGTGATACATCTTGCTGCCGTCGGGCTCGACATGGCTGTCGGCGTACAGCTCGCGGGCCTGTTGCCAGGCGAAATTCAGCGCCGCGATGAGGATGCCGAACAGCACGGCGGTGGCGAGATCGGTGAGGACGGTGACGATGGTCACGGCGATGATTGCGAAGACGTCATTTAGCGGGACTTTGCGCAGCACGCGCAGGGAGGCCCAGGCGAAGGTCTGCTGGGCCACCACGAACATCACGCCGACCAGCGCCGCCAGCGGAATGCGTTCGATGAGGGGCGAGAGGAACAGCACGAACATCAGAATCATCACGCCGGCGACGATGCCTGACAGACGACCGCGGCCGCCGGAACTCAGGTTGATCACCGTCTGGCCGATCATTGCGCAGCCGCCCATGCCGCCGCACAGGCCGGACGCCAGGTTGGCGACGCCGAGGGCGACACATTCGCGGTCGGGGTAGCCGCGGCTCTCGGTGATTTCGTCGGTGAGGTTCAGGGTCAGCAGGGTTTCCAGCAGGCCGACCAGCGCCATCAGGATCGCGTAGGGCGCGATGATCCGCAGGGTCTCCAGATTCCACGGCACGTCCGGCAGCGACAGGCCTGGCAGACCACCAGCGATGTGCGCCATGTCGCCGAGGGTGCGTGTCGGCAGGTCGAACAGGTACACCAGCAGGCCGACGCCGAGAATGGCAACGAGCGCCGGCGGTACCGAGCGGGTCAGCCGCGGCAGCAGGTACACCACGGCCATGGTCAGGGCCACAAGGCCGATCATCAGGTACAGCGGCGTGCCGCTGAGCCAGCTTTCGCCGCTTTTGAAATGCTCCAGCTGCGCCATGGCGATGACGATCGCGAGGCCGTTGACGAACCCGAGCATGACCGGATACGGCACCATCCGTACCAGCTTGCCCAAGCGCAGCAGCCCGAACGCGATCATCACCAACCCGCCCAGCAACACCGTCGCCAGGAGGTACTGCACGCCGTGCTGCACCACCAGCGCCACAATGACCACGGCCATCGAACCCGCCGCGCCGGAAACCATCCCAGGACGCCCGCCGAACAGCGCAGTCAGCGTGCAGATAATGAACGCGCCATACAGGCCCATCAGCGGGTTGAGGTGCGCGACCAGCGCGAAGGCGATGCACTCGGGCACCAGGGCGAAAGAAGTGGTGAGTCCGGCGAGGACATCGGCGCGAAGACGGGCGGGTTTCATGAAATTCCTGAAGGGCGGGGTGCAAAGGGAGGGGATGTTACGGAATGTGAACGCAGACGGCCAGTCGGTGGGATGCCACACCCTGCCGCGTTTTACTCATTCTTCATGTGTCCCGTTACCCCTGATTGTGTAAGGATGTTTCCCTCAAACAGCACGCCGATTCCCGTCATCAAGGCTCGGCACGTCATGAAGGACAGAACACGGATGCTCGCTGCGCTCAGACACTACCCGGCTTCAGTCAATCTCCTGCTTTCTTCGTCGCTGTTTCTGACGCTGGGCAGGGCAATCACCTTGCCCTATCTGGTGATTTACCTGTCTTCGAATTTCGTTTTGAGCATGAGCGACATCGGCCTGGTCGTCGGTGGGGCGCTGATTGTCGGCTCGTTGCTGAGCCTGTATGGCGGCTACCTCACCGACAAACTGTCCAGTTATCGATTGATTCTGTGCTTCACCGGGTTCTTCGTCGCCGGTTTCATCGGCATGTGCGTGACCGGCAAGCTGTGGCTGTTCTTCCTGTTTCTGGTGTCCTTCAACTTCGCGTATTCGGTCATCGATATCGTGGTCAAGGCGGCGTTTGGCAAGCTGTTGCCGGTGGCCGATCAGAGCAAAGTGTTTTCGGTGCGCTACACACTCATCAACATCGGCTATGCCGTCGGGCCGTTCATCGGCGCAGGATTGGCGCACTGGAACATGAAGCTGCCGTTCGTGATGTCGGCGATTCTGGGCTTGGGTTTTTTCCTGGTTTACGCGATGTACGGGGACCGCAAGCTGAGCTCGGCGGACCCTGCGAACGCACCGATTTCCTTCATCGCCGTCGGACGCATCCTGCTCAAGGATTACCGGCTGGTGTGCTTCACCGTCGGCGGCGTGCTTAGCGCGGTGGTGTTCGGGCAGTTCACCGCGTACCTGTCGCAATACCTGGTCACCACCAGCACGCCGGAATTCACCTATCAGGTCATCAGCTCGGTGGTCGCGGTGAACGCGGCGGTGGTGATCTGCTTGCAGTACCTGGTCGGTAAACGCATCAGCCATCAGTACCTGAATCAGTGGCTGACTGCAGGTTTCAGCCTGTTCCTGATGGGCGTGGTCGGGTTTGCCTTGTCGACGACGGTGCTGCACTGGTCGCTGGCAGTGGCGGTGTTCACCCTCGGCGAGATCATCGTGTTCCCGGCCGAGTACATGTTCATCGACCGCATCGCACCCCCCCATTTGCGCGGCATGTATTACGGCGCGCAGAACCTCTCCAACCTCGGCGGCGCCCTGGGGCCGGTGTTGTGCGGCTTCGCACTGGCGACTCAGTCGGCGCATTTCATGTTTTACATGCTGGCGGCGTTCATCATCGCCGGCGGCTGCTTCTATCTACTGGGCGCCTCGTATTCCAGACGCCACGACCAAAACTCCACTGCGCAGTGAAGCGTCTCGATGACCGTTCTGTCTCCACTTGAGGCCTGGCAGCAGGCCGTTGATGCCCAGGGTTTTCAGCCTGACGAAGCCCAGCGCAATGCCGCACTGCATTTGCAGGCGTGCTGGCAGGCGTTGAATGACGGTAAGCGCGGCGGCGCGGTCAAAGGCGTTTATCTGTGGGGCCCGGTGGGGCGCGGCAAGACCTGGCTCATGGACCGTTTTTACGACAGCCTGCAGGTCCCGGCCCGGCGCCAGCATTTTCATCACTTCATGCGCTGGGTGCATCAGCGCCTGTTCCAGCTCACCGGCGTGGCCCAGCCGCTGCAGGTGCTGGCCCGGGAGCTGGCCCACGACGTGCGCGTGCTGTGCTTCGACGAGTTGTTCGTCAACGACATCGGCGATGCGGTGATCCTCGGCGGTCTAGTGCGCGCGATGTTCGACGAGGGCGTGGTGCTGGTCTGCACCTCCAATCAATTGCCCGAGCAACTGTACGCCACCGGGCATAACCGCGAGCGTTTCGTGCCCGCGATCACGGCGATCAATCACTTCATGGAGGTGGTCTCGGTCGACGGCGGCGAGGACCACCGGCTGCATCCCGGTCAGGCGCAGCAGCGTTACTGGGTGAAGGCGGAGCAGGGGCCGAGCGCGCTGGTCGAGGTGTTCGATACGTTGAGCAGCGGCGAGTCGGTGTCGACTCAGCCTGTGCCGCTGGGAAGGCGGCATGTGCCGGTGGTGCGCAGCAGTAGAACCGTGATCTGGTGCCGCTATGCCGACTTGTGCGAGCAACCGCTGGCGGCGATGGATTTCATCGAGCTCTGCGATCGTTACAAGGCCGTTTTGTTGAGTGAAGTGCCGGCGTTGAGCGCACCCCAGCGCGAGGGGCGCATTGCCCGTGGCACCGAGGATGGCGTTGAACAGGTCACGGCGGGGGACCGCGAGCTGCCGCAACTGTCGCCCTATGACGATGGCGTGCGGCGTTTCATTGCGCTGGTCGACGAGTGCTATGACCGCAAGGTACCGCTGTACGTCGAAGCCGCGATGCCGATGGCCGAGCTGTACACCGAAGGTTATCTGGCGTTTGCGTTTCGGCGCACGCTGAGCCGGTTGCAGGAGATGCAGCTGGCGCGGTTTGGTGTTGATGGTCATGGCGGTTCGCTGGACGAAAGGTCCTCTTCGTGAGCAAGCTCACTCCCACAAGTCTGGCGGCAACAAAAGATGCGCAGTCAACTGACGATTCCGTGGGCGCGAGCTTGCTCGCGAAGGCTTACATTCAGCCCAGACGAGCCGGAATGGCACGGGTCAGTTGCCGAGAGCCATTCAAGCGCGATGGCGTCGTCGCTGGGCCAATACATGCTTGGCGCCTTCTCCTACCAGCACCATGACCGCCAGCCAGATCGGCAAGTAGGTCATCCATTCATCGCGGCCGATGGATTCGCCCAGCAGCAGCGCAACGCCAACCAGCAGCACCGGCTCGACGTAGCTGAGCAAGCCAAACACGCTGAATGCCAGCAGGCGGCTGGCGCGAATGTAGCTGACGAGGGCCGACGCACTGATCGCCCCCAGCACCGGAATCAGCACATAGAAGCGTGGGAATTGTTCCACGACCGAAGGGTTGCCCTGGCAGATGAACAGCACCGCGACGGGCAGGATCAGCAGCATGTCCCACCACAGACCGCCAAGGTTGTCGGTCTTGAGCTTGCGCCGCAGCACGAAGTACAGCGGATAACCCAGGCAGACGAGCAGGGTTTCCCAAGAAAAACTGCCCAGGCGCAGCAGCTCGTTCCCCACGCCGACCAGCGCGCAGCAGGCGGCGATCTTCTGCAGGTGCGACAGGTGCTCGCCGTACACCACACGCCCGGTGAGAATCATGGTCAGCGGCAGCAGAAAATACCCCAGCGACACCTCCAGGCTGCGGCCATGCAGCGGCGCCCACATGAACAGCCACAACTGCGCGCCCATCAACGTCGCCGACAGCGCCATGCCTGCCAGCAGGGCAGGCGCCTGTCGCACCCGGAGGGCAAGGGCGCGGGCCAGCTTCCAGTCTCCACTGGAGAGCATGAACAGCGTCACGCATGGCAGGGTCAGCAGCATGCGCCAACCGAAGATTTCTTCACCGCTCAACGGCGTGAGGAGTGAGGTGTAGTAGTACATGACCGCGAACAGGCAGGAGGCCATGACCGATAACGCAACGCCCTTGTACACGGGGGCTCCTTGTTGTCGATGCATCAGGTGAGAGGTGCTGGAATGCTTTGATCGGCGGGCTCTGACGGCGCGCTTTGAGGGCACTTTTTAAAGCGCTTTTTGAGGCGTAGCGCACTGCAACGGCGCAGAGTTTATCCGAGGTCAGGCGGGCGGTCCGCAGCAATCTGGTAAACCGCAGGTGGGCTGGCAGTAAACGATGCACGTTTGGCAGAGAACGAGACCGCGCGCCGATTGAGCCGAGATGCGCCGTCGCCCAGACTTCTCTTCAACGCGCCACCCCGGTGCGGCCGCTGGAGAGATTCCCATGACTCAATCGATTGCTGGTATCAAGATCCCCGACAGCGCGCTGGCCCGCGCCACCACCGAGTACATCCGCGAGCAGGAAGATGACCTGCTGTTCAATCACTCGCGCCGGGTGTTTTTGTGGGGCGCGCTGACCGGTGAGCGCAAGGGACTGGCCTACGACGCCGAGCAGCTTTACGTCGGGGCGATGTTTCATGATTTGGGTCTGGTGGCGCAGCATCGCAGTGCGGACCTGCGTTTCGAGGTGGATTCGGCCAATGCGGCGCGGGCGTTCATGCAGCCGTTCGGGTTGTCGGAGGCGGATATGGAGCAGGTCTGGTTGTCGATTGCGTTGCACACGACGCCGGGCGTGCCCGAGCATTTGCGGCCGAACGTGGCGCTGGTGACGGCGGGCGTGGAGATGGATGTGTTGGGGATCAATTACGGGCAGTTCAGTGATGAGCAGCGGGAAGTGGTGACCCATGCTCACCCGCGCGGGGAGGATTTCAAGGAATGCATTTTGTGTGCGTTTGCGGATGGGTTTCGGCATAAGCCTGATACGACGTTCGGGACGGTGAATGCGGATGTGTTGGTGGATGAGGATCCGACGTTCAAGCCGCTGAATTTTGTGGAGATTATTCGGCAGTCGGCTTGGAAGGGGTGATCCTTCATCAAGATCAAGGGCGTCGGCCTAACGGCTCGACTGTTTCGCCTTCGGCGAGTTACTTGGAAAAGCACCCCAAGTAACCAAGGGTGCTTGCTCCTGGTTAGGTTCCTCCTTCGTCGGAATACCCTCACTTCGACGACGCTCCGTGGGCCCGCGCCGAACGGACATCCATGTCCTGACGGCGCTCTCGCCGCATCCATGCGGCTCGGCCCACTCCGCGTCGTCTGCGTTCGGCCTGCACCCAAGTCGCGATTGGTGGTGTCTGGACTTTCTGTGTACGAAGATCAAGATCAAAAGCGGATCAAGAGCAGATCAAAGGCTTCCCGGCTGAAGCCGGTCCTACAGGATGTACGCAGCGCTTTTCGTGGGGCCGGCTTTAGCCGGGAAAGCGTCGGGCGCCGCGCTGCAAAATGAATGGTGAACGCACAGGCCTCTTCCCGGCTGAAGCCGGTCCTACTGAAGCAATCGATCGTCCCCACGCTCCGCGTGGGAATGCATCCTTTGACGTTCCGCGTCGATGTCTTCGAGGTCGATTGAGGTGTTCCTGAGGGCACTTCCTTCAACATCGCTTCTTCGGCATTGTTTCAAGCTTTGTTAGGCTGGTCGCGAAGCGGGCCATGCCGGGCCGCTGTTTTCAACGGAGCGGCAATGACTTCGATCAGCACCGCAGCGCCTGTGGTACCGGGGCGGCTGGAGCAGTTTTCGACGCGTATCGCTTTTTTTGTCACCGGGTTCAGCATGTCGGCCTGGGCGCCGCTGGTGCCTTATGCGAAAAGCCGCCTCGGCCTGGACGACGCCGGCCTCGGGTTGTTGCTGTTGTGCCTGGGCATTGGCTCGATTGTGTCGATGCCACTGGCCGGGGCGATGACGGTGCGTTATGGCTGTCGGCGTCTGATCGTGATAACGGGCGCCATCGCCTGTGTGTGCCTGCCTTTATTGGCGACCCTCAGCTCGGTGCCGCTGATGGTCGCCACGCTGTTTGTCTACGGCGCGAGCATGGGTGCGCTGGGTTGCGTGACCAACATCCAGGCGATCATCGTCGAGCGGGCGAGCGGCAAGACCATGATGTCCGGGTTTCACGGGCTGTTCAGTTGCGGCGGGATTCTGGGGGCGGCGGGGGTGTCGGCGTTGCTGAGTGTCGGCGTCTGGCCAGGGCTGGCAATGGCCTTCGTTGCGCTGTTCATCGCCCTTGCGCTTTATAAAGCCGCGCCGCACTTGTTGCCCTATGGCAGCGAGCCGGGCGGGCCGGCGTTTGCGATTCCCCGGGGCGTGGTGTTGTTCATCGGTTTGATGTGCTTCACGGTGTTCCTCACGGAAGGCGCGATGCTCGATTGGAGTGCGGTGTTCCTCAGCGCCCAGCGCGGCGTCGAGCCGTCTTACGCGGGATTCGGTTATGCGGTGTTCGCTCTGTTCATGGCCATCGGGCGCCTGTGCGGCGATCCGATTGTCCGGCGCCTCGGTGTACACAAAATCATTCTGTTTGGCGGGCTGTGCGCGGCGGCCGGGATGACCGTCGCGACGTTGATCCCGGTCTGGCAGGCGGCGTTGTGCGGGTACGCGCTGGTGGGCATCGGCTGTTCCAACATCGTGCCGGTGTTTTACAGCGCGGTCGGCCGGCAGAAAACCATGCCGGAGAACGTGGCAGTGCCGGCGATCACCACGTTGGGTTACATCGGCATCCTGATGGGCCCGGCCGGCATCGGTTTTGTCGCCCACCTCAGCAGCCTCGGCGCGGCGTTCATGATCATCGCCGTGATGCTGCTGGGTGTGGCGATCAGCGGGCGGTTCTTGCGGGTGTAAGGCCCATAACGGAAATCAGCTCGGCATCATCGCAAAGCCCACACCGAAGCGGTTCCAGGCGTTGATGGTGGCGACGGCCAGGGTGATGTTGACCACCTCGGCGTCGCTGTAGTGCTTGAACAACGCTTCGTACTGATGCTGCGGCGCGCGGTGCACGGGCAGCAGGGTCAGGCTTTCCACCCAGGCGAGTACGACTTTTTCCTTTTCGGTGAAGAATTCGGTTTCTTCCCACACGCTTAAGGTCTGCAGACGGGCCTCGGTTTCGCCGGCCTTGCGGGCGTCATTGGCGTGCATGTTGACGCAATACGCACAGCCGTTGAGCTGCGAGGCACGCAGACGGATCAGCTCCAGCAGCGAATGATCCAGCCCGGATTTGCTCAGCGCCGTCTCCAGGCCGACCATGGCTTTATAGGCTTCGGGCGATTTCTGGGCCCAATTGATTCGGTTGTTCATGTGGGTGCTCTCTTCAAAGTGGCCGGCGGATGCCGCTGGACGTGGCGAAATGTTACGCCGGCGCTGCGGCCCGTCGAATAGCCAATGAAGGAGGTTTAGAGGAGACCAATCACGCCGCTATCGATCTGCGGCGCACGGTTGCGGGCGGTCGAGCAGACGCTCGCGAATCCGGTCGTACGCCAGGTTGAACAGCATCGTGTACGGCAAAAACAGCAGCAACAGGCCGATGTCCAGCACAAAGGCTTCCAGCAGGCTGATCGACAGCCACCACGCCACCATTGGCACCACCATGAACACCAGCCCCACTTCAAAGCTGATGGCATGCAGTGCCCGCGCCTTGAGATTCAGGGCGAAACCCCACCGGGCGCGCAGACGGTCGAACCCGGCGTTGAACACCATGTTCCAGAGCATGGCGACCGTGGAAATCATCACCGTCATCGCGCCCATCTTGCCGATGGATTGGCCGAGCACCCAGGCCAGCCCGGGCGCGAACATCAGCACGCCGATCAGCTCGAACAGCAGCGCATGCAGCGCGCGCTCTTTGAGGGACTTTCGCGAAACGACCGGTTTCGCGGTCTTGTGGGGCATGAGCGTGTGCAGAGGCATGTCGGTGATCACTTTCTCGCGGGCAGGTGTGCATTGTCGGGGCGCAATGGTCTAGAGTGAAAATCGGTCCCATCGGAAAAACCGATGGGGACGTCACATGCACTTCAGAGGTGTCCCTCCGTGAGCTATTCCCCCGAAGCCCTTGAAGCCTTCGCGCAGACCATTGCACTGGGCTCGTTCAGCGCCGCCGCCCGCCGCCTGGGCAAGAGTCAGTCGACCATCAGCGAGGCGATTTCGCGGCTTGAGATCGACCTGGGCCTGGAGCTGTTCGACCGCTCCACCCGACATCCCGCGTTGACCGAAGCGGGCAGGGCGCTGGAAGGGCGCATCGAGGACGTACTCGCGGCGTCCGATACGCTGCGTCGCGCGGCGGGGCGTCTGGCGGAAGGCATGGAGCCGCGCCTGACGCTGGTGCTGTCCGATGCCAACCAGTTCGCTGAATTTCAGGCGCGCATGACCGAACTCGATCAGCGCTTTCCAGAGCTGGAACTGGAGTGTGTGTTTGCCGAACACGGTGACGCGATCAACTTGATCCAGAGCGGTCGGGCGTCCCTGGGATTGCTGTCGGCCCAGGCGTCGTATCCGCCGGAGGTGGGTTACGCGACCATCGTCGAGCGCGCAGACTTCGGCATCTTCGTTTCCCACAGCCACCCGCTGGCCGCAGAAGACGCCGTCGATTATCGCCATCTGGCGCAGCATCGGGCGTTGCGCCTGAACACCATCGTTGACGAGAGCGTGCCCACCGACGACCTGCCCAGCGGCGCGCGACGCAGCTGGTCAGCGCCCAATTACCTGCTGTTGATGGACATGGCGATCTTCGGATTCGGCTGGTCGGCGCTGCCGCGCTGGCTGGTCAGCACCTGCGGTCAGGGTCGGTTGAAGGAACTCACGGTGCCGGGTTGGCCGCGCAGCTCGGCGGTCGACGTGATCTGGTCCCGGCAAAAAAGCCTGGGCCCGGCGGGGACCTGGTTGCTGGATACGCTGCTGGAGGGGCGGGGAGGGTATTGATCCGGCTCACGCCGGTCCGCCCTCCAAAACAAACCCCTCCGGCATTTCCTGAGCGAAGGCGTTCACCACCTCGCGGGTCAGGCCGACGATGTCTTCCACCAGCTCCATGCCCGCGCCGGTGCGCCAACTGGCGACGATGTCCATCAGCGGCGGCAGCGGCACGTTCTCGATCAGCGTCAGCACGCCCTGGGCCAGTTCACCATGCACCAGCGTCACCGGCAGCGCGCCGATGCCGAAGCCATCGCGCACCAGGCGGGTAATGGCCGAGGCGGAGTTCACGCAGTTGATCCGTGGCGTGACGATGTTGGCGGTGTGCAGCATGTTGAGGATGTCCTGGTGCGGCCGCGAGTTGCGCGAGAACGTGACGATGCGCGCCTCGGCGATCTCCTCCAGGGTCACGTCCGGGCGGTCGAACGCCGAGCCGGTCGGCACCACCCAGCGCAGGGGGTAGCGCGCCAGCACCGCGTTGCGCACGCTGTCGAAGCGCAGCACGTCGGTCTGGAAAATGATGTCCTGATAACCCTTTTCCAGTTGCGAGCAGAGGTTGCTGGCGGTCTCGGCGGTGAGCTCGATTTCCAGGTTCGGGTAACACTTCATCAGGCGTGTTACCAAGGGGCTGAGCCAGGTGTGTATCACCGTATCCATTGCGCCGATGCGGATGCGGCCGCGCACTTGGCTCGGGTCCTTGATCGCCGCCTTCATGCTCTGCATCGTGTCCATGATGTGCTCGGCGTATTCCAGCACACGCACGCCCTCGGGCGTCAACGACACCCCCCTGGCATCCCGGACGAACAGGCGCACGCCCATTTCGTCCTCCAGCGCGGCAATGCGGCTGGAGATGGAGGCCTGGGTGCTGAACAGTTTTTCCGCCGTCAGGCGAAAGCTTTTCAGTCGCGCGACCCAGACGAAGGTTTCCAGAAACTTGAGATTCACCGTGAGATTTCCTTGAGCAATTGAGCGCCCCTGCAGGCACAGGATGAGGTGCGGACGGCACACCCGGGCGGCACGACCTGTGCAAATACAGCACTGGAACAGCAGGTTACATGCCACTCCGGCAACAGAAAATCTTATGGCCCATAGCGGGTTTTTCCCGTTGGACGCCCCGGTGCGACTGCGGTGCCATGGGGCAACGGCGCAGTCACTTCGTTAAGCAGAGGCGCCGCGACCGCTCGTTTCTCGACCCTGTTCCTTATTCGTGCCCCAGCAAGGTACCGCCACTGCCAACGAGAACCCCAACATGCAAACCGCTATCAACCTCTGGCCGCTGCTTGGCGTGCTGGTCATCGTTCTGGGCTTCGTCCTGCGTTTCAACCCGATGCTGGTCGTGGCGCTCGCCGCCCTGGCCACCGGCCTTGCTGCCAGCATGCCGCTAGAAACCATCCTGGCGACCATCGGTACCGGCTTTATCAAGACGCGCACGCTGCCGCTGATCATCCTTCTGCCGCTGGCGGTGATCGGTTTGCTGGAACGCCACGGCCTGCGTCTGCACGCGCAGAACTGGATCGCCCGGTTCACCGGCGCCACGGCTGGACGCCTTTTGATCGCGTACCTCTTCGTGCGGGAAACCACTGCAGCGCTGGGGCTGACCAGCCTCGGCGGCCACCCGCAAATGGTGCGGCCGTTGCTCGCGCCCATGGCCGAGGGCGCTGCTGAATCCCGCTTCGGCAAGTTGCCCGAGGCGTTGCGCATCAAGCTGCTGGCGTTGTGCGCGGCGACCGACAACGTCGGGCTGTTCTTCGGTGAAGACATCTTCGTCGCGTTCGGTGCGATTGCGCTGATGCACACCTTCCTGCTTGGCTCTGGCATTGATGTCGACCCGATGCACATCGCCTTCTGGGGGATTCCGACAGCGATCTGCGCGTTCGTCATTCACGCTATCCGCCTGCACCGTTTCGATCAGCGCCTGAACCGTGAGCTCAAGGTGCTGCCGCCGGCCTCCGCTGTGGACAGAGAGCTGGCGCAATGATCATTTCCATTCAATACCTGTACTGGCTGGCGGGCGTGATTCTGGCGATCACGGCGTTCATGACCGCGACCGATCGGACCAACCCCAAGCGCTGGACCACGGGGTTGTTCTGGGGCCTGTTCGCCATCGCGTTCCTCGTCGGCGAGAAGCTGCCACCGGTGTGGGTGGGAGTCGGCGTGGTCGTCATGGCGGTGATCGCAGGCTTCGGCGGCGTGGGTTTCGGTCAGCATGAGAACCTCAACGACCGGGCGCGGCGGGAGAGTGCAGGGCGCTTGAAGAACAAGCTGTTCATTCCGGCGCTGGCGATTCCGCTGGTCACCGTGATTGGCGCGGTGCTGCTGAAGAACATCAAGTTCGGCGACGTCTTTTTGCTGGACCCGGCCAACAGCACGTTCGTGTCGCTGGGCATTGGCAGTCTGGTGGCGCTGGGACTGGCCTGCTGGCTGACCCGCGACACGCCGGTGCAGGCCATGCGCGAATCGCGGCGCTTGACCGAAGCGCTGGGTTGGGCGCTGGTGTTGCCGCAAATGCTGGCAATGCTCGGCCTGGTGTTCAACGACGCGGGCGTCGGCAAGGCCGTGGCGCACCTGGCGACGGCGTACATCAACCTGGATTTCCGCCTCGTCGCGGTGATGGTGTATGTACTCGGCATGGCGCTGTTCACCATCGTCATGGGCAACGGTTTCGCGGCGTTTCCGGTGATGACCGGCGGCATTGGCGTGCCGGTGCTGGTGGGCATGTACGGCGCCAATCCGGCGGTGATGGCTGCCATCGGCATGTTCTCGGGCTACTGCGGCACGCTGATGACGCCGATGGCGGCCAACTACAACCTGATACCCGCGGCGTTGCTGGAACTGCCCGACAAATACGCCGTGATCAAAGCGCAGATTCCCACGGCGGTGGCGATGCTGGTGGCAAATATTCTGTTGCTGTATTTCCTGATGTAGTGATTTTCTGATCCCGTTGCAGTGCCCGGCCCGCAGGCTCCTGCGGGCAGCTTTTTGCGGGCAAACCCCTCCCTCAGTTCGTTCAACTGCGCAAAGTTCGATGATGTTTCATCTCCATCGCAAACGTTTGCGCGAATCCATGGTCTGTACGACCAGTGGCTGCAAACCCTCTGCTGCAGGGCTTCCAGCCCGCTTCCCATAACCATCGTGTGCGCCCCTTAACAGGCCGCATGTCTTCCCGGGAAGAAATAGGTTGAATAGTCACACAAAATGTTATTTAAATAACAAAAATAAAACCGCGACGGTGGCTCATTCTTCGGGCCCAGCGCGTGAACAAGGTAATTACACACATGAACAAGATCGCGGTCATCGGCAGCAATATGGTGGATTTGATCACCTACATCGACCGGATGCCGGCGCAGGGTGAAACCCTCGAAGCACCGAATTTCGCCATGGGCTGCGGCGGCAAGGGGGCCAATCAGGCGGTTGCGGCGGCCAAGCTGGGCGCTGACGTGTTGATGCTGAGCAAGGTCGGCGACGACATGTTTGCCGACAACACCCTGGCCAATTTCAAGCGTTATGGCATCGACACCCAGTTCGTCCAGCGCGTTCCCGGCGTCTCCAGCGGCGTGGCGCCGATCTTCGTGCAAAGCGATTCCCACAACAGCATCCTGATCGTCAAAGGCGCCAACGCGCACCTGAAACCTGCGGACATCGACGCTGCCCAGGCCGCGTTGCGCGACTGCACGCTCATCGTGCTGCAACTGGAAATCGAGCTGGAAACCGTTTACTACGCCATCGAGTTCGCCAAGGCCAACGGCATTCCGGTGCTGCTCAATCCCGCACCGGCGGTGAAGGGCTTGAGCCGCGAGCACTTGTCGCAGCTGGACTTCTTCATCCCGAACGAGACCGAACTGGCGCTGGTGACCGGCCTGGTTATCGACTCGGTGGATTCGGCCCGCGCGGCCGCCCTGCAACTGGTGCAGGACGGGATTCGCCACGTCATCGTCACCCTGGGTGAAAAGGGCGCGCTGTATGTCGGCGAAGAGGGTGAGTTTCGCGTTGAAGGCATCAAGGTCGATGCTCGCGACACCACCGGCGCCGGCGACGCCTTTATCGGTTGCTTCGCTCGCCACTGGAGCGAAGACGGCGACATGCGCAACGCCATGACCCGCGCCGTGGCCTATTCGGCTTGCTCGGTCACCGGCCTTGGCACCCAGAGTTCCTACCCGGACGCTGCCGCGTTCAGCCACTTTCTCGACACCCTTTGAGCCGCCACGTCTTGCCGATCGCCTGATCGGCGGGGCGGGGTATTCCCTGTACTTCCCGGAGAACAACAATGACAAAACCCGCGCTCCAACAATCACCGGACGGGTTCTACCTGAACCGCACGCCGTGGTTCGCCTTCCTGCTGCTGTGCTGCTGCTTCGCGCTGTGGGCGGCGGCCGCGAGCATGAACGACGTGCTCATCGCGCACTTCAAGAAGGCCTTCCTGCTCAGCGATGTGCAGACCTCCTTCGTGCAGTCGGCGTTCTACCTCGGTTATTTCTTCGTGGCGATTCCGGCGGCGATGGTCGTCAGACGTTTCAGCTACAAGACCACCATCCTCATCGGTCTGGTGCTGTACATGGCGGGCTGCTCGCTGTTCTTCCCCGCAGCGTCGATGGCCAAATACGGCATGTTCCTGATGGCGCTGTTCGTCATCGCGGCCGGCCTGGCCTTCCTCGAAACCGCCTGCAACACCTACTCGACGCTGATGGGGCCGCGTGAAACCGGCACCCGTCGCCTGAACATCTCTCAGACCTTCCACCCGTTCGGCGCGATGACCGGCGTGTACGTCGGCAGCTTCGTGATGTTCAAGGACACCGACGCCACCCGCGAGCAGTTGACGCAGATGAGCGCGTCGGACGCGGCGGTCCAGCAATTGCAGATGATTCAGTCCACGCTGCTGCCGTACAAATGGATGATCGCGGTGCTGGTGCTGATGTTCGTGCTGATTGCCTTCACCAAGTTTCCGGCGTGCAAGGGCGTCGTCAAGGCTAACGTCAAATCCAGCAGCATCGGCCAGAGCCTGTCGCGTCTGTGGCGCAACCCGCGCTTCACGTTCGGCGTGCTGGCGCAGTTTCTGTATGTCGGCGCGCAAGTGGGCGTGTGGAGTTTCACCATTCGCCTGGCGATGCAGATGGGCGGGATGAACGAACGCAGCGCCTCATGGTTCCTGCTGACCACCTTCGCCGCGTACTTCGTCGGCAAGATGGTCGCCAACCTGTTGATGCGCAAGATGTCCCCGGCCAAGGTGCTGGCAATCTACGGCGTACTGGCCATCGTGCTGCTGGCCTACACGATTCTGGTGCCGAACATCAGCGCGGTCTATGCGGCGGTGGGTGTGAGTATTTTCCTCGGTCCGTGCTGGCCGACCATCTATGGCCTGACCATCGACGGCCTGGGCGAAGACACCGGTGTCGGCGGTTCGCTGCTGGTGATGAGCATTGTCGGCGGCGGTGTGATGCCGATCTTCCAGGGCCTGCTCTCCGACGCCACCGGCGGCAACATGCAGATTGCCTACACCGTTCCGCTGCTGTGCTTCGTGGCGATCGTCGCCTACGCCATCAAGTGCATGCGTGATCCGCTGCCGGCTCAGGCTCCGGCGGGTGCGGTGACCGCATCATGAAGACGGCCGACAAGCGCACCACGATTTCGCTGCACCCGGAGCTGTTCAGTGGCGATGAAAAGACACTGGTGGAATCCGCCGACTTCCGCGTGCTGGCCTGGACCTACCCCAGCGGCGTGAAAGCCCTGGCGCTGGAAAATGATCGCGGCCGGGTTGTGGTGCTGCCGTATCAGGGGCAGATGATCTGGTCGGCGGTGTTCGATGGCTGCGACCTGACCATGCGCAACATGTTCGAACAACCACGCCCGAGCCCGACGGTGATCGGCACTTACGGTTGCTTCATGTTCCACAGCGGCCTTTTGCGCAACGGCTGCCCGACGCCGGAAGACGATCACCCGTTACACGGCGAAATGCCCTGCGCGCCGATGGACAGCGCCTGGCTGGAAATCGGCGAGGACGCGGGCGGCGCGTTTCTGCGCATCGGCGGCGACTATGAATACGTGATGGGCTTTGGCGACCACTACCGCGCCAGGCCCAGCGTGACCTTGCGTCCGGGTTCGGCGCTGTTCGACATCGGCATGGACGTGCGCAACCTGGCCGGCAGGCCGATGGAGCTGATGTACATGGCGCACATGAATTACGCCTACGTCGACGGCGCACGTTTCGTCGAGCCATTGGGCATGGCGCGTACGCGGGTTCGCAGCAGCGTGCCGGCCCATGTCAAGCCGACGCCGGCGTGGTCGGCGTACATGACCGAACTAACGGAAGACCCTTCGCGGCTGGACAGCCTGAGCACGCCTGAACTGTACGACCCGGAGATCGTCTGCTTCTTCGACGGCGTGCACGCGGACGCCCAGGGCAACGCGCATTTCCTGCTCAAGCACCCGGAGGGTCCGGCGTTTTATACGCGTTACCAACCGGCGCAGTTCGACCATGCGGCGCGGTGGATTCTGCACAACGCTGATCAGCAGGTGGCCGCGTTTGTGTTGCCCGCGACCTGTGAGCCCGAGGGTTATCTGGCGGAGAAGGCCAAAGGCAATGTGCGCCAGTTGGGCGCGGGGGAAACTGCGTCGTTCAGCGTGACGACGGGGTATCTGGGGGCTGAGGAAGTGCGGCAGCTGGAAAGCGATCTGAAACGCTGAAGGACTCTTCGCGAGCAAGGTGGAGCGCCACCCCGGTCGCTCACCACGGTGACCGGTTTCCGTCAACAGATGTCCGGTGACTTCTGATTCGCTGAGAGTGAGCTTGCTTACTCTCACAGTGATCAGTTTCCATCCTCGGACCTTGAAACCCCATCGTACTTGTGGGAGCGAGCTTGCTCGCGAATTCGTTATTCCAGGCGATGCAAATGGGCTGATCAAACCACCCACTTAGCCCCATAGCCCTCAATCAAATCCCGATAGGCTTTGGGCAGCTTCTTGTCGCTCACCACCACATGAAAGTCCTGCAACGTCGCGAAATGCGCCGTGCGCACGGCATCGAACTTGGAGTGATCGGCCAGCAACATGCAGTGCCGGGCCTGGCGCAGGACCTTTTGCTTGACCTCCACTTCGTTGAAGTTGAAGCAGGTCACGCCCAACTCGTCGCTGACCCCGGCCGCTGACACGAACGCCCAGGTCAGGCGGATGCCATCGAGAATGGTCGCCTCGCTGTGGTGCTCGAACACCTGATTCTTGCGATGAAAGGTGCCACCGCACAGCACGATGGAACAGTTGGGCTTCTGCTGCAGCTTGAGCAAGACGTTGAGGGAGTTGCACACGGCGGTGAATTCCAGCTCTTCCGGAATGAAGTCGATGACGAAAGGGATCGTCGTGCCGCAGTCGAAAAACACCGTATCGCCGGGTTGAATGAACGCGGCGGCGAGCTTGCCCACCCGGCGCTTCTCCTCGACGTGGCGGGTGCCTTGCTCGGTGACTTTGTAATCGCTGGCCTCGGACGGATCAAACGCCAGGGTGATATGCCCGCCCAGCAGGTGGAATTTGTCGGGGTGCCGGGTCAGGTCGCGACGCAAGGTCATCTCCGAAACGTCCAGCAGGGCGGCCATTTCCTTCAGGTGAATGGCCTTCTGATCTTGCAGGGCTTGCTGGATCAGCTTGATACGGTCGGATTTTTTACTGTCCACGGGCATTCCGATTGTCGAATGGATATGGTAAAAAAATAACATTAATTGTTATATTTACAACATAAAATGATGCGCTCAGGCATGAAGCTTAAAGCGTGTCGACGGTTACCGCCTCACTATCAGGAAACGATTGGCCATGAAGATCGAACCCGCAGCACTCGCCCAGTACATCGACCACACCTTGCTGGCCGCCGACGCCAGCCGCGAGCAGATCGCAACCCTGTGCCGCGAGGCGCAGGCGCACGGATTCTATTCGGTGTGCGTGAACTCTGGCCAGGTGCCCTATGCCGCTTCGTTGCTGGAAGGTGCGGCCGTCAAGGTCTGCGCTGTAGTCGGCTTTCCGCTGGGCGCCGGGCTGAGCGACACCAAGGCTTTCGAAGCGAAGCAGGCCATTGCCGCCGGCGCAGGCGAGATCGACATGGTCCTCAACATCGGCTGGCTGAAAGACGGCCTGTTCGACGAAGTACGCGACGACATCGCTGCCGTCAAAGACGCCTGTGGTGCAGTGCCGCTGAAGGTCATCTTCGAAACCTGCCTGTTGGACGACGCGCAGAAAACCCGCGCCGCCGAGATCTGCCGTGACCTCAACGTGGCCTTCGTCAAGACCTCCACCGGCTTCAGCCGTAGCGGCGCAACCGTGGAAGACGTGGCCTTGATGCGCAAGGTCGTGGGGCAGGGCGTAGGCGTGAAAGCGTCCGGTGGCGTGCGCGATTACGCCACCGCGGTGGCGATGATCGAAGCGGGGGCGACGCGATTGGGCACCAGTTCCGGGATCGCGATTGTCAGTGGTGCGGCGGCCTCGGGCTCGGGTTACTGATTCTGCGGGGCGGGGTGTGGTGCTGACCCTTGCAGGGTGCTGACCCTCGCAGGGCCCGGGCCTTTCGACAGAAGGAATGCCCCACACCGCCAATGAGTGGCAAACTGCCGGTGCACTTACTTCTGCACCGGACACCTTTCTCAATGCGAACATTCTCCCTGGCGCGGCTCAAGGCCCGCTGGTTTTTCTGGCTGTGCATGCTGCTGATCGTCGTCGGTCTGCCGGTCGGTTGCGCGGCGTTGCAGCACAAGGAACGTGAACTGGTCTTCATGATCGAGCCCGGCACGGCGAGCTGGTACCGTGGCCTGCCGTCCGATGTGCAAGAGCTTGAGCTCAAAGGGCCAACCTTCGGCCTCGGGCAGAACATTCATGCCTGGTGGTGGCCTTCGGAGAAGAAGGACGCCCCCGCCATCCTTTACCTGCATGGCTCGCGCTGGAACCTCACCGGCCAGCTGTTCCGCATCGAACAACTGCGCGCCCTGGGGTTTTCCATCCTCGCCATCGATTACCGCGGCTTCGGCCAGAGCAAGGGCCAGTTGCCTTCGGAAGCGTCGGTCTATGAAGACGCGCGCATTGCCTGGGAGCGCTTGAAGCAGATCCAGCCGGACCCGCAAAAGCGCCTGATCTACGGGCATTCGCTGGGTGGGGCCGTGGCCGTCGACCTCGCCGCCGAACTGGGCCGGGACGCGCAGAAAGGTGACGAGCCCATCCAGGCGCGGGGCCTGATCATCGAATCGACCTTCACCAACCTCGCCGACGTCGCGTCCTCGGTCGCCAGCAAACGCACCTCGTTGCCGGTGCGCTGGCTGGTCTCGCAGAAATTCGACTCCATCGACAAGATCGCCGACGTGCACATGCCGGTGCTGATCGTGCATGGCACGGCGGATCAGTTTGTCGCGCCGCGTTTCAGTGAAGCGTTATTCGACGCGGCACAGGAGCCAAAGAACCTGCTGATGGTGCCGGGCGGTAACCACAACAACAGCATGAATCTCGGGCGCCAGGCTTACAGTCAGGCGATCCAGAACCTGCTCAGCGAGAAACCGCCGGCGGTGCATGCGTCCAACGCATCGGCAGCGTTGCTCAAGCAGCCCGGTTAGCCCTTTTTATGAACGCGGCCGGTGTCCTCTCAAAGCACCTGCCGTCCACCGCCGCGAGCCCTGCCGATGGACACACACGCAGACGAAGACACTCACCTGACCCACTCCGCACGGGACTGGGTGCTGCGTGCCGCGCCATTGCCGCAGATCGAGCGCATCGAGGCGTACTTTCACGGGCACGGTTTCGAGATGCACCGCCACGACACCTACGCCATCGGTCACACGATGTCAGGGGTGCAAAGCTTTCAGTACGGCAAGGAGCAGGTAAACAACCTGCCGGGGCAAACGATGGTGCTGCATCCCGACGAAGCCCATGACGGCCACGCCGGGACCGAAGACGGCTTTCGCTACCGGATGTTCTACCTGGAACCGGCGATGATTCAGCAGGTGCTCGGCGGCAAGCCGCTGCCGTTTATCAAGGGCGGGGCGTCGAATGACCCGCGCCTGTTCAGGTCGACGCAGGCGCTGCTTTCAGACCTGAACACCGCGCTAGATCCTCTGGAACTGGACGACGCGATCTACGACCTCGCCATCGCTCTGCAAGCGGCCGCTGGAGTGCGCAATGGCCGCCAGAGCGTCAACTACGCCGGCGCGCAACGTGCGCGGGAAATGCTCATGGCCAGTCTGGAGCAGGGCGTCAGCCTCACCGATCTGGAACAGGCCAGCGACACCGATCGCTGGCGCCTGTCGCGGGATTTCCGCGTGCTGTTCGGCACCACGCCTTACCGCTACCTGACCTTGCGCCGGCTTGACCTGGTGCGTCATTCGATAGCGTTAGGCGTCACGCTCAGCGACGCGTCGGTGATGGCTGGATTTTCGGACCAGAGCCACATGACGCGGCATTTCGTGAAGACCTTCGGCTACCCGCCGGGGCGGTGGTTGAAGATGTTGGCGGTGCGCGGATGAGGGAATTAAACACACCTTGTGGGACCGGCTTCGGCCGGGAAGGCGTCAGGCGTCACACCGCAAAATGGATGGTGTACACACCGGCCTCTTCCCGGCTAAAGCCGGTCCCACTATGAGTGCGCGGTGTTTCAGTGGGACCGGCTTTAGCCGGGAAAGCGTCAGGCGTCACGCTGCAAAATGGATGGCGTACACACCGGCCTCTTCCCGGCTGAAGCCGGTCCTACTATGAGTGCGCGGTGTTTCAGTGGGACCGGCTTCAGCCGGGAAAGCGTCAGGCGTCACGCCGCAAAATGGATGGCGTACACACAGGCCTCTTCCCGGCTGAAGCCGGTCCTACTATTTGGACGCGGTCATCCTGTAGGACTGGCTTTAGCCGGGAAAGCGTCAGTCGCAGCACCGCAAAACCGGATGCACCCACCACCCTGCAACAACGTACAAGACCCCACCCACCCCGCGCCTTAGATTGGCTCCACATCAAACCTTGTCGGAGCCGCCCACATGTCTACTCCCGATACTCAATACACCCCCGTCAACTTCGCCCAGAAATACAGCCTGTTCACCGAGCAGTGGCAGCCCAAAGTCATCGCGCAGATGAACGACTACCAGTTCAAGCTGGCGCGGCTGGAAGGGGAGTTTCTCTGGCACAGCCACGCCGACACCGACGAAACCTTCATCGTGCTCGAGGGCTGTCTGCGCATCGATTTTCGCGACGGGTTCGTCGAGCTCAAGGCGGGCGAGTTGTACGTAGTCCCTAAGGGCGTCGAGCACAAACCCAACGCCGAGAAGGAAGTGAAATTGATGTTGATCGAGCCCAGCGGCGTCATCAACACGGGCAGCGACACCAACGAGCGCACCGCGCAGAACGCCGTCTGGATCTGACTACGCCTCAGGCTTTGCGGCGTCAGGCTCCGGCAACAACACCGCAATCAACGCCCTGACCACCCCCGGCAGGGCGTCCAGCTCGCGGACCAGAATGCTCCGTTCGCGCACCGCCCAGGGCTCGTCGAGCTCGATGGTCACCAGCTCCATCGTCCGACTGTGCCGCAACGCCGCCGACTCCGGGATCACCCCGATGCCTACTCCGGCTTCGACCATCCGGCAGATGGCTTCGAAGCTCGACACCTGAATCCGCAGTGACAGGCTCTGCCCCATCCGCTCAACGTGATCACGCAAAAAACTCAGCAGGGTGCTGCCTTCGTGCAGGCCGATGTGCTGGAACGCCAGGGTCTGCTTGAACGTGACTTTTTTCTCGGTCGCCAGCTCATGGCCCACGGGCACGATCAGCACCAGGCGGTCGGTGCTGAAGTGGATGACCTGCAACCCCGCGGCTTCCACCGGGCCGGCGATGATGCCCATGTCGGTGCTGCCGTCGAGCACGCCGCGCACGATGTCCCGGGACAGGCGCTCTTGCAGGTCCACGGTGACGCCGGGCCGTTTCGCCAAAAAGCCGGCCAGCACTTCAGGCAGAAACTCGGTGACGGCGGTGGTGTTGGCGAAGATGCGGATGTGCCCGGCCGAATCGGTGCCGTAGCGGGTGAACTCAC
Organism: Pseudomonas sp. GL_135; assembly: GCF_057834665.1. Taxonomy (NCBI): domain Bacteria; kingdom Pseudomonadati; phylum Pseudomonadota; class Gammaproteobacteria; order Pseudomonadales; family Pseudomonadaceae; genus Pseudomonas; species Pseudomonas sp. GL_135. Next base: position 3,590,945 of record NZ_CM174408.1, on the reverse strand, counting down.
TTTTCAGGTAATCCACCTGGCTCATGATCAGCCGCGCGTGTTTGAGCAGGCGCTGGCCGGCGGGGGTCAGTTCGACGCCACGGCTGTCGCGGTACAACAGGCGTGTGCCCAACTGGCCTTCCAGTGCCTTGATCCGCGCGCTGGCGGCGGCAGGGGAGAGAAACGCCCGGCGCGCCCCTTGGGTCAGGCTGGGTGATTCACCGATATGAATGAAGAGACGCAAGTCAGCCAGGTCGAAATGCATGGGGGGTGTCCGGACACTGCAGGAGGCGTTCAGCATACCCGAACGCCGCTATACGCAAATGCAAATTCACAGAATGCCGGCGCACTTCCATGATCGGGCCATAACAACAAACCCAGAGGGTTTACGCCCATGAGCGCTGCAGCGTCACCCGTGGATTTTACGGCCTGGATTGGCCGCACCGAAGAAGCCCAGGATCATCTGAGCGTCAACCTGATCAAGCGCATCGCGGCGACCTTTGGCGAGCCCACGCCCGCTGTCGGCGACCCGCTACCGCCGCTGTGGCAGTGGTGTTTTTTCCAGGAGCCGGTGTTCGAGGTGCAGCTCGGCGGCGACGGCCATCCGGCCCGTGGCGGCTTCCTGCCGCCGGCGGACAATCGCAATCGCATGTGGGCCGGTGGCCGAGTCGAGTTCATCCAGCCGCTGAAAGTCGGCGCTGACGCCCATCGCCTGTCGACCATTCTGCACATCGAAGAAAAACACGGCCGCACCGGCTCGCTGTTGTTCGTGACGGTGCGCCACGATTACTCGCAACACGGCGAATTGTGCGTGCGTGAAGAGCAGGACATCGTCTACCGCGAACCCAACCCGCCGAAACTCAACAGTGGCGACGCGCCGGAGCAGGGCGAGTGGAGCGAGGTGATTGAGCCGACGCCGACGCTGCTGTTTCGCTACTCCGCCGTGACCTTCAACGGCCACCGCATTCACTACGACTACCCCTACGTCAGCGGCACCGAAGGCTATTCCGGCTTGGTGGTGCACGGGCCGATGATCGCCACCTTCAACCTGCGCGCGTTCATTCGCGCCCATCCCGACAAGCGTGTGCGGCATTTCGCCTATCGCGGCGTGCGCCCGTTGAACGTGCCTGCGGCGTTCCGCGTCGGCGGACGAATCGTCGAGCCGGGCAAGGCGCAGCTGTGGGCCGGTAATGACGCCGGCGTCGCCCAGAGTGCCGAAGTCGTTTTTGACTGAATCTTTCTTCTTTACAGCCCGGCGCGCCGATCCCATGGCCGCCGGTCGATGCGAGTGGACACCATGAATCCCTACGAAAACGAAGACCTCAATGCCATCCGTGACGGCGTGCGCGCGCTGTGTGCCCAGTTTCCGGCTGAATACTGGCGCAAGATCGACGAAGAGAAGGGCTTTCCGGAAACCTTCGTCAAGGCGCTGACCGATGAAGGCTGGCTCTCGGCGATGATCCCGGAAGAATACGGTGGCTCCGGGCTGGGCCTGGCGGAAGCCTCGGTGATCCTTGAAGAAGTGAACGCCTGCGGCGGCAATTCCGGCACCGTGCACGGCCAGATGTACAACATGTTCACGCTCTTGCGTCACGGCAGCGACGCCCAGAAAAGCTACTACCTGCCCAAGCTCGCCAGCGGCGAACTGCGTCTGCAATCCATGGGCGTGACCGAGCCCAGCACCGGCACCGACACCACCAAGATCAAGACCACGGCGGTGAAGCAGGGCGACAAGTACGTGATCAACGGCCAGAAGGTCTGGATCTCCCGCGTCCAGCATTCCGACTTGATGATCCTGCTGGCGCGCACCACGCCGCTGGCCGAAGTGACGAAAAAGTCCGAAGGCATGTCGATCTTCATCGTCGACCTGCGTGATGCCATCGGCAACGGCCTGACCGTTCAGCCCATTGCCAACATGGTCAACCACGAGACCAACGAGCTGTTCTTCGACAACCTCGAACTGCCTGCCGACAGCTTGATCGGCGAGGAAGGCAAAGGCTTCCGCTACATCCTCGACGGGCTGAATGCCGAACGCACGCTGATCGCCGCCGAGTGCATCGGCGACGGCCGCTGGTTTATCGAAAAGTCCGCCGCCTACGCCCGTGATCGCGTGGTGTTTGGCCGCCCGATCGGGCAGAACCAGGGCGTGCAGTTCCCCATCGCCGAAGCGCACATCGAAATCGAAGCCGCGGACCTGATGCGCTGGCGTGCCTGCGAGGAATACGACAGCGGCAAGAACGCCGGTGCCAGCGCCAACATGGCCAAGTACCTCGCAGCGAAAGCGTCATGGGAAGCGGCCAATGCCTGCCTGCAAACCCATGGCGGCTTTGGCTTTGCCTGCGAGTACGACGTGGAGCGCAAATTCCGCGAGACCCGTCTGTATCAGGTCGCGCCGATCTCCACCAACCTGATTCTTTCCTACGTCGCCGAGCACCTGCTCGACCTGCCGCGCAGCTTCTGAGGACGCCGACATGAGCCACACCCAGGCATTGGCGGATTTCCTCGCCGAGCTGACCTACGAGCAAATTCCCGGCGTCGTGCTGGACCGTACCGAAGACCTGTTCCTCGACTGGATCGGCTCGGCGCTGGCCAGCCAGGGCGCCCGGCCGATTCCGTTGTTCGAGCGCTATGCCGAACGCATGGGCCCGCGAGAGGGCAAGGCGAAGATTCTGGTCAGCGGTCGCGGCGCCTCGGCGTACTTCGCCGCGCTGGTCAACGGCGCGTCTTCGCACCTGGTCGAGCAGGACGATCTGCACAACAGCTCGGTGCTGCACCCGGCGACCGTGGTGTTTTCGGCCGTGCTGGCGGCGGCCCAGGACCTCGGCAAAACCGGCCAGGATTTACTGCTGGCGTCGGTTGCCGGTTACGAGGCGGGCATCCGCATCGGCGAATTCATGGGCCGCTCGCACTACCGCATCTTCCACACCACCGCGACGGTCGGCACCCTCGCGGCGGCGGTGGGCGTCGGCAAGCTGCTGAATTTCGACAAAGAGCAGTTCATCAACCTGCTGGGCACGGCAGGTACCCAGGCCGCCGGGCTGTGGGAGTTTTTGCGTGACGCGGCCGATTCCAAACAGCTGCACACCGCCAAGGCCGCCGCCGATGGCCTGCTGGCGGCGTACCTCACCGAAGACGGGCTGACCGGCGCGCGGAATATTCTCGAAGGCGATCAGGGCATGGCGGCGGGGATGTCCAGCGACAGCGATCCTGCGAAACTGTCCGATCGCCTCGGCAGCCGCTGGGCGCTGGTCGAGACCTCGTTCAAGTTTCACGCCTCATGCCGCCACACCCATCCGGCGGCCGATGCCTTGCTGCATCTGATGCAGCGAGAGGGCCTGCGCCACGTGCAGATCGCCAAGGTTGTGACCCGGGTTCATCAGGGCGCCATCGATGTGCTCGGCCGGGTCGATGTGCCACAGACCGTGCACCAGGCCAAGTTTTCCATGGGCGCGGTGCTCGGGTTGATCGCGGTCCATGGCAGCGCGCAATTGATCGAATTTCGCGACCTGGCCCTGACCGATGCCGACGTCGCCGCCTTCCGCGAAAAGGTCACGATGGAGCTGGACCCGGAGGTTGACGGCGCTTATCCAGCGCGCTGGCTGGGTCGGGTGATCGTGACCACCACCGATGGCCGCACCCTTAGCGCCGGCATTGATGAGCCGAAAGGCGATCCGGGCAACACCCTGTCGCGGCCTGAGCTGGAGGACAAGGTTCAGCGCCTGCTGGCGTTCTCCGGCGCACGCACGGTGGAGCAGGGCACGGCGTTGATTCAGCGGGTCTGGCAGCTGCGCGATGCGCAGGATTTGGACGACCTGATCTAACAGCAAACAGGGTTAGCTGTGGGAATGCGGTCTCTGTGGGAGTGAGCTTGCTCACGAATGCAGTGGATCAGCAGCAGTGGTGCGCCGGACGTACCGGCGTCTTCGTGAGCAAGCTCACTCCCACAGTGTATTTGGCGTCTGCTCATTGCGCGGCACATACCGCGCTTGATGAGAGCCACCGTTCCCGCGAGTGAGTTGCCCGCCATGGGCTATGAGGTTTACGAACATGACTCAACAAAACCCGCGTCCTCTGGACGGCATCACCGTCGTCAGCCTTGAGCACGCCATCGCGGCGCCGTTCTGCACCCGGCAACTGGCGGATCTCGGCGCCCGGGTGATCAAGATCGAGCGGCCCGGCGTCGGCGATTTCGCCCGTGGCTACGACCAGCGCGTCGACGGCCTGGCCTCGCATTTCGTCTGGACCAATCGCTCCAAGGAAAGCCTGACCCTGGACCTCAAGCAGGACCAGGCCGGGGACATTCTTGAATCGCTGCTCGGCAAGGCCGACGTGCTGGTGCAGAACCTGGCGCCCGGCGCCGCGGCCCGCATGGGCTTGTCGTTCGAAGCCCTGCACGAACGCTTCCCGCGCCTGATCGTCTGTGACATTTCCGGCTACGGCGAAGGCGGGCCCTACGAGAAGAAGAAGGCCTACGACCTGTTGATCCAGAGCGAGGGCGGCTTTTTGTCGGTCACCGGTGGGCCCGGCGACAACGAGATGGCCAAGGCCGGTTGTTCCATCGCCGACATCGCTGCCGGCATGTACGCCTACACCGGGATTCTGTCGGCACTGATGCTGCGGGACAAAACCGGGGAGGGCAGCCGCATCGACGTCAGCATGCTGGAAAGCCTGGTGGAGTGGATGGGGTATCCGATGTATTACGCCTACCATGGCGCGCCGCCACCGCCGCGGGCCGGTGCGTCCCACTCGACGATTTATCCCTACGGGCCGTTTCCCACCGGCGGGGGCGGCACGATCATGCTGGGCCTGCAGAACGAGCGGGAATGGGCGCTGTTCTGCGAGAAGGTCCTGCTTGATCCGGCGCTGGCCACTGACGAGCGCTTTTCAGCGAATTTCAAGCGTTCGGAGAACCGTGAAGTGCTGCGGCAGATCATCGTCGACGGCTTCGCCTCGTTGAGCGTCGATGAGGTGGTTGCCCGTTTGGAAGACGCGCAGATCGCCAACGCCCGGGTCAACGACATGCAAGGCGTCTGGGACCATCCGCAGCTCAAGGCGCGTGATCGATGGCGCGAAGTCGACAGCCCGTCCGGCCCGCTGCCATCGCTGCTGCCGCCGGGCCACAACACCGCGTTCACGCCGCGCATGGACGGCGTGCCGGGCCTGGGTCAGCACACCGGCAGCATTCTCGGCGAGCTAGGGTTTTCGACTGAAGACCAGGCGCGGATGACAGCGGGCGGAGTGGTCTGAACCTCTACATTGCCGCGCGGGCCTATCGTCAGCGCTTGCAACAGTAGGCGCGCGCTTTGCCGCGAAATGGCCGCAACATCCGCCACATCTTCAGCGGATGGAGGGCAGTCATTGCGAGCAAGCGCCCACAGCGTCGGGATGACACCTTTTTTCAGGAGCTTCAACCATGCCACAAACCATCATCCGCTCCGCATTGTTCGTCCCTGGCAGTCGCCCCGATCGTTTTGCCAAGGCGCTGGCGGCGGGCGCTGACGCGGTGATCGTCGATTTCGAGGACGCCGTTGAAGAGCCCCTCAAGCGCCAGGCGCGGGACAATCTTGCGGCCTTCTTGAACGACAACACACAAGCTTCAGTGTGGGTGCGGGTCAATGCGCCTACCCATGCTGAGCATGCGGACGACCTGGCGTTTTGCGAGCAATACGCTGGCGTCGCCGGCGTGCTGCTGCCGAAAGTCGAAAGCGCTGCTCACGTCGCTGCCGTCTGGCAGACAGGCAAGCCGGTCCTGCCGATCATCGAAAGCGCCAAAGGCCTGCTGGCCCTGGAGCAGATCGCCCGTTCTCCGGGGGTTGAGCGTTTGTCGTTTGGCGGGCTCGACCTGGCGCTGGACCTGAACCTCAACAGCGGCACCCACGCCGCGCAGACGTTCCTCGATCAGGCGCGGATGTCGGTGCAATTGCATTCGAGGGGCGCCGACCTGTTGCCACCGCTGGACGGCGTTCACCCTGCCATCGGCGACCCACAAGGCCTGCACCGCGCCATTCGCCACGCCTATGACATGGGTTACGGCGGCGCGCTGTGCATCCATCCGGCGCAAGTGCCGGTGATCCACGCCGCTTTAGCCCCCAGCATCGATGACCTGAACTGGGCGCGAAAGGTGATCAATGCCAGCGCAGCGGCCAAGGGGGCAGGGGCGTTTCAGCTGGAAGGGCAGATGGTCGACGCGCCGGTGCTCCTGCGTGCTCAGCGGCTGCTGGCGTTGGCGACGGTGTGAACCGCGTTGATTCGAGGTTTAACGCATCAGGGCGTTCAGCTACCCCGAACGCCGGCTTACACAAATGCTGATTCTCTAAACACCGGGGCATCGTCATCGTGGGGTTGCACTATGCTCATGCACTCCACCTGCTCCTTCAAACATAAGCTCCTACAAAAATAAAAAGGTGATATCGATGTTGAAGCTGACCAAAGCGCTTTTCTGCGCGGCCGCGGTGTCTGTGGCCAGCCTTGCACAGGCCGCTGACCCGATCACGATCAAGTTCGCCCACGTGGTGGCGGAAAACACGCCGAAGGGGCAGGGTGCGTTGCTGTTCCAGAAGATGGTCGCCGCCGATCCGGCCTTGAAGGACAAGGTCAAAGTCGAGGTCTACCCGAACTCCTCGCTGTTCGGCGATGGCAAGGAAATGGAAGCCCTGCTGCTCGGCGACGTACAGATGCTGGCGCCGTCCCTGGCGAAATTCGAGCAGTACACCAAGAAAGTGCAAATCTTCGACCTGCCGTTCCTGTTCAACGATCTCGCTGCCGTGGACCGCTTCCAGCAGGGGCCCCAAGGCAAGGCGTTGCTGACCTCGATGGACGACAAGGGCATTCACGGTCTGGCCTATTGGCACAACGGCCTCAAGCAATTGTCCTCCAACAAAAAGCTGGTTGAGCCAAAGGATGCCCGCGGCCTGAAATTCCGCGTGCAGGCGTCCAGTGTGCTGGAAGCCCAATTCGTCGCCCTGCGCGCCAACCCGCGCAAGATGAGCTTCGCCGAGGTCTATCAAGGCCTGCAGACCGGCACCGTCAACGGCACCGAAAACACTTGGTCGAACTACGAAAGCCAGAAGGTCAACGAGGTGCAGCCGTTCTTCACCGAGTCCAACCATGGCCTGATCGATTACATGGTCATCACCAACTCCAAGTTCTGGAACGGCCTGCCGGCGGACGTGCGTGACGAACTGCAGAAGATCATGGATCAGGTCACCGTCGAGGTGAACAAGCAGGCCGAAGCGCTGAACCAGACGGCCAAGCAGAAAATCATCGACTCCAAAACCAGTGAAATCGTGACGCTCACCCCTGAGCAGCGCGCGAAATGGCGTGAAGTCATGAAGCCGGTCTGGGACAAGTTCTCCGAGGAAATCGGTGCCGACCTGATCAAGGCCGCCGACGATTCGAACAAGGCACCTTGAGCCCTTCAGTCGCTTCTCGCTACAGACCGTGACTGACCGGCGGCCACCCGTTTCGTGGGTGGCCGCCTTCACGGCCGCCTCTACACCCGGCTAGGTTCGGCTTCGTTCGGAGAATGCTTATGCACCCGCTGACGCGACTCTGGGAGCATCTGGAGGAGGGCATCATTGCTTTTCTGCTGGCTGCCATGACCCTCGTGACTTTCGTCTACGTGGCGTTGAACAACATCTACACCCTGTTTTATTCCCTCAGCGATCAATGGGCCGTCAGCAGCGACTTCTTCGCGGGCATCGGAGACCACCTGATGGGCTACGCCCAAGGCATGACCTGGAGCGTGGCGCTGACCAAAGCCCTGTTTGGCTGGCTGATCTTTTTCGGGATTTCCTACGGTGTGCGCACGGCGGGCCACTTGGGGGTCGACGCGCTGGTCAAGAAAACCAGCAAGCCGGTCCAGCGGATTCTGGCGATGCTGGCCTGCGCCTGCTGTCTGGCCTACGCCGGTCTGTTCCTCGTCGCCAGTTACAAGTGGGTGTCAGCGCTGTTCGTGGCGGGCATCGGCGCCGAGGACCTCGACCGGTTCGGTATCGAGGTCGCGTACATCGCGATCATCGTGCCGATCGGCTTTGGCCTGGTGATCGCGCGCTACCTGGAAATCCTCTACCGCATTTGGACGCACCGGCAGACCGGGTTGGGTCTGGCCGACGAAGCGGCTGAAGCGAGCAAACTCGCCAACCCTGCCGAGGAGCAGCACTGATGACTGTTATCTGCCTGTTCCTGCTGCTCTTCGTTTTCATGTTCCTGGGCGTGCCCATCGCCATTTCACTGGGCTTGTCCGGCGCCGTTTCGATCCTGCTGTTCAGCCCTGACTCGTTGAGTTCCCTGGCGATCAAACTGTTTGAAACCTCCGACAGCTACACCTTCCTGGCAATCCCGTTCTTTCTCCTGTCCGGCGCCTTCATGACCACCGGCGGGGTGGCTCAGCGGCTGATCGACTTCGCCAACGCCTGCGTCGGCCACATTCGCGGCGGCCTGGCGATTGCGGCGGTGCTGGCGTGCATGCTGTTCGCGGCGCTGTCCGGTTCATCGCCCGCCACCGTTGCAGCCGTGGGTTCCATCGCCGTCGCCGGCATGGTGCGCTCCGGTTATCCGAAAGAATTCGGCGCCGGGATCATCTGCAACGCCGGTACGCTGGGGATTCTGATTCCGCCATCCATTGTGATGGTGGTGTACGCCGCCGCGACGGAAACATCTGTCGGCAAGCTGTTCATCGCGGGTGTGATTCCCGGCATCCTGCTGGGTCTGGCGCTGATGGTGGTGATCTACATCGTCGCGCGGGTCAAGAAACTTCCAGCCCAGCCACGGGTGACTTTCCGCCAGTGGCTGCACACCGCGCAACGGGCGTTCTGGGGCTTGATGCTGCTGGTGATTATCCTCGGCGGGATCTACAGCGGGATGTTCACCCCGACCGAAGCGGCGGCGGTGGCGGCGGTCTACTCGGCGTTCATCGCGCTGTTCGTCTATAAGGACATGAGTTTCAAGGATTGCCCGAAAGTGCTGCTGGAATCCGGCCGGCTGTCGATCATGCTGATGTTCATCATCGCCAACGCCATGCTGTTCGCTCACGTTCTCACCACAGAGCAGATTCCGCAGCAGATCACCGCGTGGGTCATCTCCGAAGGGCTGACTCCGATCGGCTTCCTGATCATGGTGAACATCGTGCTGTTGGTCGCGGGCAGCTTCATGGAGCCGTCGGCAATCATTCTGATCCTGGCGCCGATCTTTTTCCCGATCGCGATGAAGCTAGGCATCGACCCGATTCACCTGGGTATTGTCATGGTGGTCAATATGGAGATCGGGTTGGTCCACCCGCCGGTGGGGCTCAATCTGTTCGTGACGTCTGCGGTGACAGGTCTGACGTTGGGCGAGACTATTCGTGCCGCGCTGCCGTGGTTGTCGATCCTGCTGGTGTTCTTGTTGCTGGTGACTTACGTGCCGTACATTTCGCTGGCGCTGCCGAACTGGTTGGGGATGCCATGATCGATGGCGTGGCTTAGATCAAGATCTTTAAGATCAAGCTCACAAGCGTCTGCCTAGGGGCAGACGTTTCGCCTTCGGCGACTTACTTTTGAAAAGCACCAAAAGTAAGCAAAGGTGCCTGCTCTCGGCTTGGCCCGACTTCGTCGGGTTCCCTCACTCCGACGACGCTCCGTGGGCCGGCGCCGAACGGACATCCATGTCCTGACGGCGCTCTCGCGGCATCCATGCCGCCCGGCCCACTCCGCGTCATTTGCGTTCGGCCTGCACCCAAGTCGCGACTGGCGGTGTTTGAGCCTCTTGTGGATGAAGATCAAAAGCAGCCCAAGGGCGGATTGCGGGCTAAGGACACTGGGGGACTTGTGGGAGCGAGCTTGCTCGCGAAGGCATTGGTACATCCGCCGAATATTTGGTGTTTGAAATGCAGCATTCGCGAGCAAGCTCGCTCCCACAGGAAGGGGTGCATTTAGCAAGATTGTGGGCGCCTGAGCTGGCCTCTTCCCGGCTAAAGCCGGTCCCACTAAAGGCAACCTTTGCAGTCAGCGCGATTGGCTCTTGTAGGACCGGCTTCAGCCGGGAAGCTCTTGATCTGCTTAAACGCGCTTTTGATCTTCATACACAGAAAGCCCAGTCACCGCCAATCGCGACTTGGGTGCAGGCTGAACGCAGGTATCGCGGAGTGGGTCGAGCCGCATGGATGCGGCGAGAGCGCCGTCAGGGCATGGATGCCCGTTCGGCGCGGGCCCACGGAGCGAGGCCGGAGTGAAGGAACCCTGACGAAGGAAGGGCCAAACCGGGAGCAGGCACTTTTGCTTACTTTTGGTGCTTTTCAAAAGTAAGTCGCCGAAGGCGAAACCATCTGCCCCCAGGCAGATGCTCTACTAACTTTGGGCCAGACGAAAAAAATCCGCGCTGTCTCTGGGAGAACAGCGCGGATCTTTAATCACTCAATCAATGCACAAACAGCGCAATCAGAATGATGATCGGGATTGGGATGCCGAGGAACCACAGAAGTAGTGAACGCATGATGACTCTCCTTAATCAGCGAATGCTGGAAGTAGTGGAATAAGCACGGGTTTCGACATACGTCACTGCATCGCGACGACGGCCACCCCAGATAGCGGCAAGGCTTGCCACAAACGCACCGCACAGCAGCGAAACGAACGTCCACAGCGCAGCGGTCGCAGCGGCCTTGGCGGCAGCATCAGCAGCTTGTTGGGCTTTCAGCTTGGCGTCGGCCACAGCTTGTTTGGCCTGACCATAAACCTGATCAACGCGCGCTTGGGCATCAGCCTGACTCAAGTTGGTACGCTGAGCGACCAGCTGTGCCAGGTAGGTGCGATCTTCCGGAGCCAGCTGACCGTCGTTGGCCATTGTCTTGGTGAAGATACGCACCACAACACCGTGGGCCGCATCATCGCTAACAGCAGCAGGGCGGTCATCGCGGAACAGCGAATCGATGTAGTAACCGTATTGGTCACTGCTGGTATTGCCGGCTGCAGAACCAGCGGCAGTGGCGGCAGTACCCGCAACGCCCGCTACCGCAGTGGCGCCGGCTTTCACGCCGCTTCCGACGACGCCGCTGACAGAGCCCACAACCAGCACGGCAGCTACCAGCGTCGCGACAGCCCAGGACAGGAAGCCGTGCGCGGTGTCACGGAAATAAACTTCGTCGCCGTGCATGTTGGCCCATTTGACGCGCAGTCGGCCTGCGAGATAACCGCCAAGACCGGATGCCACGATTTGCGTCAGTGCGAGCCAGACGACCGTCGAGATACCGATTGTCTTCGCGCTGGCGCCTTCGTTGGCCCAGGGCGACATCGCCGAAAAACCAAGGCCCGAGCCCAGCAAAATCAGGATCAGGGACAAGGCAGCGGCGCCGGCAGCGCCAGCAAAGATGGCACCCCAGGACACGCCCGAGACTGAGGAGGATTCTTCTACAGCGGCAGGATAAGAATCAGGTGAGACGTTCATTTTGCTGCTCCGTGCGAATGATGTTGTGCTTCTCCCCATTACGGTGCACTGCCTGTGCCAAACGCCAAGCCATATAAAAATGTAATAAAATCAAAGGGATGCAGAATTCGATCACGAACGTGGTCGTGCAAAATGCATGAGTCACTAAAAGGGCGGAGGCGTTCTGCCCGGTGAGAGCATTTCCATGACTGTCAGGGGTTTGCGACAATGTTCTGCGACGGATTCAGGCCATTTGTAACATTTCGGCACATTCAGGCCTGGATGGTGTCTTATACCGTCAGCTCCACGGGATGACGGTTATAGTCCGCCCACGCCCCCTGTTTCTTCGAGAGGTAACTCACCATGTTTATCCATCGCCCCCTGGAAGAAAAAGACATCCCTTTTATCTGCGACATGCCCCAAAGCATCGACGAGCTCTTCTATATGTTCCCCAAGGCGGTGTTTCCGCTGACCCCGGAGCAGTTGACCGAATCCATTGAGCAGCGCTCGGACAACACGGTCATCGAACTGGACGGCCAGGTCGTGGGCTTCGCCAACTTCTCCCGCTACGATTTCAGAGGCCGTTGCTCCATGGGCAACGTCATCATTGATCCGCGCTTTCGCTCCAAAGGCGTTGGCCGCTACATGATCGGCTGCATGATGGAACTGGCCTTTGGCAAACACGAAGCGGCGGAGTTGACCGCTTCCTGCTTCAACCATAACGTCCCCGGATTGCTCTTCTATCCCAAGCTCGGCTTCAAACCCTTCGCTATCGAAGAGCGTCAGGACAAGAAAGGCGCGCGCGTTGCCCTCATTCATCTCAAGTTGCCACGCAGCTAATCCCAGGGATCGGTAAATGACGTCGCTCGTCGGACCTTTGACCCTGTCCGACGGATGGCCAAGACGATGTAGCGCCTATTAGTCCGGTGATTGCGCCCGTTAAAGTGTGAACGGGTCGAGTTCTACCAGAGTGAATCGATTTACCTCCGCATCACGGCAGCTCAGGATCTGAAATGAGCGCGACAAAGGCTGTTTGCTTCACTTTGGGCTGCGGCGTATAAGTTGAATATCCCTGTTTGCCGACTGGCGAATGGTGGCCCGGGAAACATTTCCCTCGTGGTGTAAACGGTTATTTATGGTCAGGCGAGCGGCTGAAGGCATCACCCAGTCCTGCCTGTGGAGGATTGAAGATGATTGCCTGTACGCTCTCCACGCTTGAACTGCGCAACATTATAGAAAGTGCGTTTCTGCCCCTGCGTTGCAACTGCACGGTGATAGAGGATCGAATGACGGTTGAAGTCATCGACCCTGCCACTCAGCGCGTCGAGTTGTTCGCTTCCAATATTGCTCTGGACTCGCTCGATAATAGCCACGCCTTGTGCGTACTTATCCGTGACCTTCAGGCCGACCTCGTGAAGGCCAGGCATTACCCGCACGCGCTGGCGAGTTGAGCGCAGGGCTCTAGCAATAATCCCCGTTCCGCCTTATGTTGGTCTTCATCGGCCAAGGCGGCCAGGCGGGACATTGAGGATTTGCATGGCGTACGCGCAACCCGAGATCGATGCAGTACAAGAGCAGAACCGGGCGGCGCCATCGCGCCGCCGTCGCAAGGTAATCATCGGCGTCAGCTGCCTGCTGGGCATTGTTGTGGTTGGCGCTGCGTCGATCATTACGATGCTGGAGCGGCTGGAAACGCGGAACGCCAGCTTCCGACCGCCGATGACGTCCCTGGAGCGAGAGCAACTGCTCCCACCGGAGCCGGTGCTGGAAATCAAGCCTCAGGTTGAAGGCCTGCGCTACGGGGCCGACGTGCTGCCCGTACGTCAAGGTGCGGGCGGGGAGGCTACCTCACTTGATACAGCGCCGGCCTCTGCGGCAGTGCTGCCTTTCATCCCTCCGACCCTCGCCATTCCTCCCAACGTGGAGCCCCGGTCCGGCAAACCCCTTGGGATCGCTCAGGCTGTCCACGTCCACAACGGCGCGCAGTAGCGCGAGCGTTTTCAATGCGTGCGGTGGAGGTGCTCATTCTCGAAGAGCAGCTTGTAGTGCTCCTCGCCGTTGTCTTTAACCGCATAGTGCTCACGAACGGGCCCCGCCTCAATGCGGCCATCCATTGCAATGCGAATGATCGATGACTTGGGCAAATAATCCGGCACATCGCCGAGGATAGTCAGCTCGCGCAAGCTGTGCCCCTCGTGCTCTACCGTGGCAAGACGTACTCGGCAGGTTGCCTGCATGGGAATAGGCCCGAACAGCGTGTCCCGTGAATAATCAATTTCGGCGATGCTGGACCGATGAGTTTTATCAGCATTCATAGGGTCACCTCTCTGTCCTTGGGAAAGTGCTAACACACCACAATGGAGGTACGGCAGGGCCGAATAGTTCTCAGCCGGCCATACGAAAGTAGCCCATTCATCGGATCCGGCAGCGTTCTCTGGCCATTGCAGACGGCTTATTACACTTAGGAAGATGAATAATTCTGGCGTCAATTAATTCTGCGGAACGTCAATGATCATAGAGAAGTACGAGCAACAATTGACTCATGTCGCATTGGATTTTCCGAACTCGGTTAATTAAAACCGCAGCGACCTGCGATTCGCAGTTAAATTGCGAGGGGCGGTGATTTTATAAATCCATGGGCTCACTACGCAGCGCCGATTTATTGGCGTCAAAATATAAATCTCCATATAAATCAGTAGGATACGATACCTAACTCACGCAAACTCCTTTGTCTCGTAAAATTGACACTTAGTCAGTTCTTTGCAACTATCACTTTACGTTTTCGACTTCGCTTAATGGCGCTTAGTACAAGCGCCTGGCACTTTTTATTCCAGGATGAATCCGTTCAGGCGCGCGATGAGTTGGCGGTAGCGTCCCTCGGAGAAAACTGAGAACAGGCGGCGCGGACAGCCGACTCGACGAAGCCTCGGGAAGGAGGTGCCGCTCTCAAAGTGGCGCCCCAGAGGCTCCCCCGGACCAATAGACCCGGGTTGATGCTCCTGTTAGCACAGCCGCCGACGTGTCGCTGTTCATTGCGGTGTTCATGCCTGCCAGATTTAGTCAGTCAGTAACAGCTCATTTATTTTTAACTAGAAAGTTCAGACATCGCCTCAGCGATAGCGGTTGGATGCGCACGTAAGTGCGGTTGTTCATAACGCAGGCGGCGATACGGTAACGACCCAGCGTGGAGTGACAATTATGCAAGGAGATCATCTGGAAACCGTTTGCGGTTGTGTAGTAGGAGGTGCCGGACCTGCAGGAATGGGGCTGCTGTTCAACGCATTGAAAAGCGGCGCCATGCCAGAACTGGCCAAGGAAGGTTTAATCATTGTCGACGCAAGTCCCACGCCGGGCACGGGTCGTCTGGGCGATTACCGAATCACCGCCAACTCGGTGGGCGATGTGTTTCTGGATTGTCTGCGCGACCCGGCGCTGCGTGATGTATTTGAACCCCTGGAACATTCGCCCGCCTACTGGCGCATCCGACACCAGGCGCAAAGCGCGCCGCAGTTGGCGGACGTCGCTGAACTGCTGGCGGAAGCCTCGAAGCTGGTGCTCGACTTTATCGTCGAGCGCTATGGCGTGAAGTTATGGAGCAGCACGACGATCACCGAGATCGTGCGCGAAGGCGATGAGTATCAGGTGTGGGTCGAGTCAGATGGCCGCAGTCGGCGTATTCGCAGCCGCGCAGTCGTCCTCAATCTGGGCGGCTGGCAGGACCCGCAGCACCTGCTCGACAGCCTGGCGGATCAAGGCCTCGCGGTGCCACCTTCGGCGCGGATCGAGAGCGCCGACGCGCTGCTGAGAATGAACGCCGTGCAGTTGCGCCACCTTTTTGCGACGACGCTGGCGGGCAAAGGACGGGTATGCGTCGTGGGCGGCTCCCACAGCGCGTTCTCGGTGCTGGAAAACCTGGCCGACGCGCTGGAGTTTGCCGGCCTGGAGGAGGTGACGCTGGTGCACCGTTCGCCGATCCGCCTGTTTTACGAAACTGCTCAAGCCGCGCTGGATGCGGGTTATGCGTTCGATGCGGCGAGGGACGTCTGCCCGGTGTCGGGTCGGGTCAACCGCTCCGGCGGTTTGCGCTACCGGGCGCTGGACGTGGGCCGTGAAGCCCTGTCCAAAGGCCGGATCGGCAAAACCGGCGTGCGCGTGCAGTTGCTGCAAACCCATCAGGGCCCGGCCGATCAATTGGAGCGAGCGCGTCAGGCGCTGGCGGAAGCCGAAATTGTCGTGCAGTGCACGGGCTACCAACCAGTGTTGCCGGCCTTGAGTCATGCCGGTGGCGAGGCCATCACGCTGATGGAGGTCAAGGGGGGGCTGGATTCCGATCCCTCGGGATGTCCGCTCGACGCCAGCGGTCAGCGCCTGCATGGTCTGCACCTGTTCGGTCTGGGCGCAGGACTGGGCGTCGATCCGCGACTGGGCAGCGAAGCGTCCTTTGACGGCCGCATCTACGGCGTCTGGCAGTTCCATCACGACGCCAGCGGTGTAGTGATCGACTCGGTGCTGACCCGCTTGCAGACCCCGGCCGTGCAGCCTGTCCCTGCGGCGCCGCGACTGGTGTCCAGTCGCAGCGAAGAACGTCTGCCGTTCCTCTGGCCCGTGCTGGCCAACGCGCAATCCTGACTCTCCTTGCAGCACTTCTATCCCGGCGCACCTTTGTTTTGGTGGTCCGGGATTTTTTTTGGCCGTGACTCCGCCATGGAAAATATATGTTGGCCGCCATATAAGCAGTTAGCCAGAGTCCGGCGGCTGATCTATTCTGCTTGCCTGACCCTCGGCGTTGCATAACAGGAACTGACCAATGCGGATTTTGATGGTGGGCGCGGGTGCGATCGGCGGCTATTTCGGCGGACGATTGCTGGACGCCGGGCGAGACGTGACATTTCTGGTGCGCGAAGGGCGGGCGCAAGAGCTGGAGCGTGACGGACTGATCGTGCGCAGCCCGCTCGGCAACATCGAATACCTGTCGCCGCCGCAGGTCATGGCGGCAATGCTGGACACGACGTTCGACCTGATCGTCCTCAGCTGCAAGGCCTACGACCTCGACACCGCCATGGAATCTTTCGCGCCAGCCGTCGGCCCGGACACCTTGATCCTGCCGCTGCTCAATGGCATGGCGCATCTGGATCGGCTCGCCGAGCGGTTCTCTCCCGCAAACGTGCTCGGCGGTCAATGCCTGATCTCGCTGGATCGTGATGCCTCCGGCGTCATCCTTCACTTGAACGACACCAACCAGCTCTCGTTTGGCGAACGGGACGGTGGGTTGACGCCGCGCATTCAGCAGGTCGCCGATGCGCTGGGCAATGCAGGATTCGACGCGGTCCTGAGTGAACAGATTACTCAGGAGATGTGGGAAAAATGGTGCTTCATCGCGACCGGGGCCGGCATTACCGGGTCGATGCGGGCGAGCATCGGCGACGTGGTTGCCAGTGGCGGGGAAGGGCTGATTCTGACGCTGTTGGATGAGTGTGCCCGGGTAGCGGACCACGCCGGATACCCGCTGCGCAGTGAGATCCGCCAACGGTTTGAGAAGATGCTGACCACTCCCGGCTCGAAGATGACCGCCTCGATGCTCAGGGACATCGAGCGCGGCGCGCCGATTGAAGTGGAGCATGTGTTTGGCGAGCTGATTACCCGTCGGCCAGGCGCCGACAGGTCACCTGCAGATTCTCTGTCGGCACTCGATTACGTGTATCTGCACCTGCGCACGTATGAGGCGCGGCGGCTCACGTAACAGGCTCATGTAAAAGGCTCGGGGAGCAGGCGTAGGTCACTTTCCCGGAGTGTGCGTCGCCAGCTCCATGATCATCCGCGTCAACAGGTAAATGCGCGGCGACACACTGTCGACTTCGGCATATTCCTCGGGCGTGTGAATGTTGCCGCCAACGATGCCGAAGCCGTCCAGCGTCGGCACACCGACCCCGGCCGAGAGGCTCGCATCGGCCGCGCCGCCGCTGCCCTCTATGGTCAGCTTGCGGCCGATCTCGCCGTAGATGCCCTGAGCGATATCGACCAGCTTGTCGGTTTCCGGCGTCTGCGGCATGGGCGGCAAGCCGCGCTCAAGACGGGTCGTCACTTGGGTGTCCGGGATCAGTTTGTCAGCCGACACCCGCGCCAGATCCTTCTCGATACGATCAAACTCCTCCGGCACGGCGGCGCGGACATCGGCCTTGGCGGTGGCTTGATCCGGGATCACGTTGGTGCGATCGCCGGCGTTGAGCACGGTGAAGTTGATCGTGGTCTTCTTCTCGGCATCGCCGAGTTTGCCCAGTTGCAGGATCTGATGTGCCGCCTCCATGGCCGCATTGCGCCCCAGTTCCGGCGCGACGCCGGCGTGAGATGCCTTGCCCTTGACCTCAACCACTGCGGTGGCGCTGCCTTTGCGCCAGATCACCAAGCCGTCGGCAGGGCGTCCCGGTTCCAGGTTCAGGGTCACATCGTGCTGTTTGGCGACCTTTTGAATCAGTGCCGTAGCGGCGGCCGAGCCGGTTTCCTCGCTGGCGTCCAGCAGGAAGGTAATCTGCGCGTAGTCCTTGAAGTCGAGCTTCTTCAGGATCTTCAGCGCATAAAGCCCGGCGACGATGCCGCCCTTGTCGTCCATCACCCCCGGTCCGTAGGCACGTCCGTCCTTGATGTGGAACGGACGGGCAGCGGCAGAGCCTTCCTTGAACACCGTGTCCATGTGCGCCATCAGCAAGATCTTCGCCTTGCCGGTGCCCTTGAGCGTCGCGACCACATGCTGGCTCTTGTCCGGCGCGGTGTTAGGGACCATTTCGATAGTCGCGCCCAGCGCCTTGAGCTGCGCGACGACGATGTCACGCACTTGGGTCAGTCCCGGCTCATAGCCGGAGCCCGAATCGATATTGACCAGTTGCTCCAGCAGCTTCAGCGCTTCGTCCTTGTATTGCTCGGCATCCGCCTGGACCTGTTTGTTGGGCTCGGCGAAGACAGGCGCTGCCGCGGAGAAGGCGATACCGAAGGCCAGAGCGCTGGCGAGAAGAGAACGGGAAAACGGCGAGGTCATGGTCGATCCTTGAAATGGCATGAAAAGGGTTCGACCGATACCCTAGCCCGTTGTACAGGATCGTGCATGTCAAAACGCGTTATTCACATCGGCAAAAACGCCGAACCTTTAAGCTGGGCTACCCTCAACATTCCTACATCAGTCATCAGAGGAGAGGCATCCCATGCCGGTTAAGCACGATTTGTACGCGGACCTGAGCATCACCAAAGAAGACCTTGCCGAGCGCAAAGGCGGCGACGCGAAGCTCAATGCCTTGGTCGAGCACTACGATGAGCTGGACATCCAGATTGTCAGCGCCGAAGAGGCGGGCGATATTCCCGATGACGAATTGAAAAAACTCAAGGAAAAACGCCTGCAGGCCAAAGACAGCATCGCCAGCCACCTGAACACGGCGGGCTGATCGGGTTAAACCGGTTGATAACAAAAACGGCCGATCTCTTATGGAGGTCGGCCGTTTTAGTTGGCGATACCGGATGTCTGACAACTTGTCGCGACATCCGGAAGTGCATCGTCCGATACGCAGATTCTCTGCATTCGCTCACGCTTAGTTATCAGCGAAGCTGACTTTGATGGATCCAAAGTCCAGACGAAAAAAAACGGCGCCTGGTCAGTCGCCGTCGCCGATCTGTCAGCACCTGATGGCCGCTGACAGTTATCGAATAAGCATAAACCGGTGGGTTTATTGCGGATCCTGGTCGGTTGCAGTTTCGGCCTTGATGCGTTTGTAGATTTCTTCGCGGTGTACGGAAACATCTTTCGGGGCGTTGATCCCGAGACGGACCTGGAGGCCCTGAACGCCCAGAATGGTAACGGTGATGTCGTCACCAATGTTTATGCTTTCGCCGACTTTACGGGTGAGTATCAACATAATCTTTTCCTTGATGGCCTCATGAAGCGCCTCTGCCGGGAGGCTGGCGTGAGCCTTTGGGTGATGGTAATTGCCGATTGCATCCAAATGCGGTCATCAGTATGACGCCATTGGTACGATTTTAATTCCCCAGGTTCATCGTCTCGTCACAGTGAGCGTCGCTCCTGGGGCAGAACGGCATGGGAATCTTGCCTGATGCTGGCGGTAATTTCCCGTACGAATCGGCTATCGCATTGATAGCCGGATTCAGAGCGGCGCCTATTCCACACTCCTTTGCCCTTTATTGCAAAGAACTCGTAGCGGCCGGCGATGAAATTTTCATTAGATTGCCTCGTACGAGTTCTCTGGGAGGAGTGTAGGAGACTTCCTAAATGAGTACCGGCAAAACGCCGTAACTTTAATCGAATTGATGACGGGATGTGTGAACGGTTTTGTATCAGGCCCGGCTGGGCTGCACCGAAGACTCGGGTGGCGTCATCAGCAGAGCGGTGGTGAGCGCTTTGAGTGGGTCAGAAATGACATGCCCACCGTAGAGGTGGGCATGGGGACAGCGGCAAGGATCGCAGCGTCAATTTGCCGCGATCAACCCATCAGACCACCATCGATAACAGCATGATCAGGATGATGCCCACGACCGACAGGATGGTTTCCATCACGGTCCAGGTTTTCAGCGTCTCGGACACGGTCATGTTGAAGTACTGCTTGACCAGCCAGAAGCCCGCGTCGTTCACGTGGGACAGAATCAGCGAACCGGCGCCGGTCGCCAGTACCAGCAGCTCACGGTTCACGCCCGGCACCATGCCGACCACCGGTGCGACAATCCCGGCACCGGTGATGGTGGCGACGGTGGCGGAACCGGTAGCGATGCGGATCACTGCGGCCACCAGCCACGCCAGCAGAATCGGTGAGATCTGCGCCTGCACGGCCATGTGGCCGATCAGGTTACCGACGCCACTGTCCACCAGCATCTGCTTGAAACCACCGCCGGCACCGACGATCAGCACGATTGCGGCGACGGGCGCCAGGCTCTGGTCGAGCAGCTTGATGATGTGGTCGCGGCTGAAACCACGTGCCGAACCAAAGGTGTAGAACGCCAGCAGCAGGGCAAACAGCAGGGCAGCGATCGGGTGACCGATGAAGTCCATCCAGATGCGGAAGATGTGACCGGCTGGCAGCGCCACGTCGGCAAACGTCTTGAGCAGCATCAGAAACACTGGCAGCAGGATCGTCACCAGGGTAATGGCGAAGCTTGGCAGGTTGTCGTTGGTCGACTCCTTGGCAATCTGGTCCATCAGCTCTTTCGACGGGTTGCCCGGAATGCGCTGGGCAATCCACTTGCCGTAGATCGGGCCGGCGATGATCGCAGTCGGGAACGCAACGATCAGACCGTAGAAAATGGTCTTGCCGATGTCAGCATTGAAGATGCCGATGGCCAGCAACGGACCCGGGTGCGGAGGCACCAGGCCGTGGACGGCCGACAGGCCTGCCAGCAACGGGATACCGATCTTGACGATGGACACGCCGCTGCGACGGGCAACGATGAACACCAGCGGGATCAGCAGTACGAAGCCGATTTCGAAGAACAGCGGGATGCCCACCAGAAACGCCGAAAACATCATGGCCCAGTGCACGCGGTCCTTGCCGAAGCGACGGATCAACGTCTGGGCGATCTGGTCAGCACCGCCGGAATCGGCCATCAGCTTGCCGAGCATGGTGCCCAGGCCAAGAATGATGCCGACGAAACCCAGCACGCCGCCGAAACCGTCCTGGAATGATTTCATCACTTTTTCGACCGGCATCCCGGAGGTCAGCCCGAGAAAACCTGCCGCGATGGTCAATGCAATAAAGGGGTGGACTTTGAACTTGGTGATCAAAAGCACAAGGCCAATGATGGTCACCAACGCATCGACCAGCAGATACGTGTCTTGAGTCATGCCGAACATGGGGGTGTCTCTCCGTTGTATTTTGTTTTTTTGGAGCTACTGCTTGACGCTGTTGCTCTCTGCCCTGTGAAGCGAGGGCAGCGTCATCAGAGACAGCGCTACCTTTGTCGCTCACGCCTGATCGAGGATCAAGAGCCGGTGCGCGCGGTGACAGATGGGGTTTGTGGCTCGGCGCTGGACTCGCTCCACCAGGTGGCCGCTTCCTTACCGATGGTCTCGATGGATTTGGTCGCGTCCACCACCAGTGTGCGGTCCTCGTTGTAAGGAGGTTCGAGGGTCGCGAACTGGCTGTCGACCAGACTGGCCGGCATGAAGTGCCCCGGGCGATGGGAACAGCGTTCGGTGGCGAGTTCTTTGGTCAGCTCCAGAAACACGAAACCCAGCCCCGGCACGGCCGCACGCAGACGGTCACGGTAGATGAGCTTGAGGGAGGAGCAGGTGAGAACGGGTTTTTCGCCGTTTTTCAAGGCGGTGGCAACTTCTTCGCCGAGGCGGGTCAGCCAGCCGGCGCGATCGTTGTCGTCAAGCGGATGGCCCGCGCTCATCTTGTCGATGTTGGCTTGAGGATGGAACGCATCACCCTCGATCAGGCGGCCGCCGCTGTTGTTTGCGATGGCCTCGCCGACGGCACTCTTGCCGCAGCCGGAAACACCCATTACCACGATGGCGGAAATAGCATGTGGAGCAGTAGTCATAAAAACCTCGTCCCGGAGACAGCGCTGTCTTCGCCGAATGGTGTGCAAGTCCGGCGAGACTGTTTCCAGGTGTAGTCATTGTTATGGGTATCTCGCTGATCCATGAGATGCAAAAACCCGGTCGTGGAATCGATCGAAAAGTTGCGGGCCTCCGTGAGATAGCGCTACCTTAGAGCCCATCCCACACAATCGCAACCCCCTCAGCTTTCTTCCAATCAGTTGGCAACGCATGACACGTATTGGTTCCCGTTCCACCGGTCGTCCCACCCTTAATGAAGTCGCCAAACTGGCCGCCGTCTCGCCGATTACCGCGTCCCGAGCCTTGCGTGGCGTGAGCACCGTGGCACCGCAGCTGGTGGAAAAAGTCCGCGCTGCTGCGCTGAGTCTAGGCTATGTCGCCAATCCTGCTGCACGGGCCCTGGCGTCTTCGCAAAGTCAGTCGGTGGTAGTGCTGGTGCCGTCGCTGTCCAACCAACTGTTTATCGAAACCCTCGAAGCCATTCAGACGGTCTTGCGCCCGCGCGGGCTGGAAGTGGTGATCGGTAACTATCACTACTCGCCTATTGAAGAAGAGAACCTGCTGCGCAGTCATCTGTCTCACCGACCGCGCGGCATTCTGCTGACCGGCTTTGACCGCAGCGTGGCGGCGCAGCAATTGCTCGCCTCCAGCGGCGTGCCGTGCGTGCACATGATGGAACTCGACCCGACCCGCGCCGAGCCATGCGTAGGGTTTTCCCAGCAACAGGCAGGTGCCGAGGCGGCGCGTCATTTGTTGAGCCGTGGCCGGAGACGACTGGCGTACGTATCGGCGCAGCTCGATCCACGGGTGATTCAACGGGGCGTTGGCTTTCGCGGCGTGCTGGAGCAGGAAGGGCTGTATGACGAGGCATTGCAAATGGCGTCGCCGCTGCCGTCGTCCATCGGTCTGGGCAGTGAGCTGTTTGCCCGATTGCTGGAAGCACATCCGGACGTCGACGGGGTGTTTTTCTGTAACGACGACCTGGCCCAGGGCGCATCGCTGGAGGCCCTGCGGCGGGGCATCCGCATTCCGCAACAGGTTTCGCTGATCGGCTTCAACGACCTGCCGGGTTCGGCCCATATGGTTCCGCGCCTGACCTCCATCCGAACCCCGCGCGAACAGGTCGGCCAGCGCGCCGCGCAACTGTTGCTCGGCTTGCTGGACGGCACGGTCCACGTAGCACAGGTGGATCTGGGGTTTGAACTGGTGGTGCGGGAGAGCACGTAGGAACTTCGTGAGCAAGGTGGAACGCCACCCCGGTCACCCCGACAAATCCAGGATCAGCTCCGAAGCCTGAGTCGAATGCTGATCGTGTGGGAGCGAGCTTGCTCGCGAATGCTGACTTCCAGCCGGTAGAGATGCAGCGGCTGGACTGGCCCCTTCGTGAGCAAGCTCACTCCCACAAGTCCTCCATCCACCCCAAAGCTTGAGTCAGACGCTGAACCTGTGGGAGCGAGCTTGCTCGCGAAGGCATTCTGTCAGCCAGCCTGAGTGCTGCTGACCCAGCCCATTCGTGACTAAGTCACCTCCACTTCAAATCCCCAGCGCTTCCGCTCGATCAATGCTCCTTCTTGAACGCCAAGCGGAACTCGTGCAACAGCGGTTCGGTGTAGCCGCTCGGCTGTTCGCGGCCTTTGAACACCAGCGCGCTGGCGGCCTGGAAGGCCACTGATTTTTCGAAATTGCCGGCCATTGGCGTGTAAGCCGAGTCCCCGGCGTTTTGCCGGTCGACAACCTTCGCCATACGTTTCAACGCATCTTTCACATAGTCCTCAGAGATCACACCGTGGCGCAGCCAGTTGGCGATGTGCTGGCTGGAAATGCGCAGCGTCGCGCGGTCTTCCATCAGGCCGACGTTGTGGATGTCCGGCACTTTGGAGCAGCCAACGCCTTGCTCCACCCAGCGCACCACATAGCCCAACAGACCCTGAGCGTTGTTTTCCACTTCTTCGCGAATCTGATCCTCGTTCCACTCCGCCTTTTCGACGACGGGGATGCTCAGCAGGTCCAGCAGAATGTCTTCGCTGATGCTGTCCAGATCGACCTGTTCCAGCTCCTGCTGCACCGCTTTCACGTCCACTTTGTGGTAGTGCAGCGCATGCAAAGTGGCCGCGGTAGGGGACGGAACCCACGCCGTGGTTGCGCCGGATTTCGGGTGCGCGATCTTCTGCTCCAGCATGTCGGCCATCAGGTCCGGCATCGCCCACATGCCTTTGCCGATCTGCGCTCGCCCGCGCAACCCGCACGCCAGGCCCACCAGCACGTTGCTCCGCTCGTAGGCCTTGATCCACGGCGTGGCTTTCATGTCGCCCTTGCGCAGCATCGGCCCGGCTTCCATTGAGCTGTGCATCTCGTCGCCGGTGCGATCAAGGAAACCGGTGTTGATGAAGGCCACCCGAGAGGATGCGGCGTCGATGCACGCCTTGAGGTTGACGCTGGTGCGCCGCTCCTCGTCCATGATCCCCATCTTCAGGGTGTTGCGCGGGATTTTCAGCGCGTCTTCGATGCGGCTGAACAGGGTGTTGGCGAACGCGACTTCGTCCGGCCCGTGCATCTTCGGTTTAACGATGTAGACGCTGCCGGCGCGGGAGTTGGTGCGGTTGTGCAGGTCGTGCAGGGCAATCAGGCTGGTGATGACGCCATCAAGAATGCCTTCGGGGATTTCCTTATTGCCGTCGTAGAGGATCGCCGGGTTGGTCATCAGGTGGCCGACGTTGCGGATGAACAGCAGCGAGCGCCCGTGCAGGGTAATCGCGCTGCCGTCGGCCGCCGTGTATTGGCGGTCGGCGTTCAGGCGACGGGTGATGGTCTTGCCGTTCTTGACCAGCGCTTCGGTCAGGTCGCCTTTCATCAGGCCCAGCCAGTTGCGGTAGATCACCAGCTTGTCGTCGGCATCGACCGCGGCGACCGAGTCTTCGCAGTCGATGATGGTCGACAGCGCGGCTTCCAGCAGCAGGTCCTTGATTCCGGCCGGGTCAGTGGCGCCGATCGGGCTGGCGGGGTCGATCTGGATTTCGATGTGCAGGCCGTTGTTCTTCAGCAGGATTGCATTCGGCTGGCGCGGCTCGCCCTGATAGCCGATGTATTTCTCGGGCTGTGCCAGGCGCGACTGGCTGCCGTCGGCGAGGGTGACCAGCAATTCGCCGCTGTCCACCGCGTAGGCCTTGGCGCCGACATGGGAGCCGGACGCCAGGGGCGCGGCTTCATCGAGCAGAGCGCGGGCGAAAGCGATGACTTTCTCGCCACGCAGCGGGTTGTACCCGGCCTTGATTTCGGCGCCGTTGGCCGAGGAAATGGCATCGGTGCCGTATAGCGCGTCGTACAGCGAACCCCAGCGCGCATTGGCCGCGTTCAAGGCGTATCGGGCGTTGGCGGCAGGCACCACCAGTTGCGGACCGGCCTGTTCGCTCACTTCGATGTCCACCTTGTGAGTGGAAACCTTCACCTGCGCCGGCACCTGCTTCAGATAGCCGATGCTGTCGAGAAATGCGATGTACGCCGGCATGTCGGTGACCGGGCCAGGGTTGGATTTGTGCCACTTGTCCAGTTGAGCCTGTATGCGGTCACGCTCTTTCAGCAACTCGCGGTTGACCGGGGCGAGGTCGTGGACGAGCGAATCGAAATCGGCCCAGAACAGTGCCGGGGTCAGGCCTGTGCCGGGAATCACTTCCTCGTCGACAAAGCGCTTGAGGTTGGCCGCCACTTTAAGGTTGTGGCAATTGACGAATTCGGTCATCAGGGGTCTCCATCGTGAATAGGTGTTGGCACCCTTGGGCGCCGGCGCGTAGAGCGTTATCGCGGGTGGCGTTATTGCGCGCTCACCGCCGCCACCCCGGCCTTGGCCACTTGCGCATCCTGGTCGGCCTTCACGCCGGACACACCCACGGCGCCGATGGTCTGGCCGTCGATGATCACCGGTACACCGCCTTCCAGCGAGGTCAGCAGCGGGGCGGTGACGAATGCGGTGCGGCCGCCGTTGACCATTTCCTCATAGCCCTTGGATTCGCGACGCCCCAGCGCCGAGGTGCGGGCTTTTTCGATGGCGATGTAGCCACCGATGGGCGCGCAGCCGTCGAGGCGCTCGAAGCCCAGCAGGTGACCGCCGTCGTCCGTCACGGCGATGGACACCGCCCAACCGTTGTTCTGCGCCTCGGTACGGGCGGCAGCGAGGATCTGGGTGACTTCGGTCTGGGTCAGTACGGATTTGGTTTTCATGCAGTTCTCCTGAAGGGCAAAGGGTGTCATGCGTGTCGGTCTGATACGGAGCCAGGGCGCCTGCAATCAAATTGGAGGCAACGCGTCCTCGATGAGTTCGATCCAGTGTTTGACCGGCGTGCGGTTGGCGCTGGCCAGATGGGTCTGACAGCCAATGTTGGCCGTCGCGATCACGTCCGGGTTGCCGCTTTCCAGCGCGTTCATCTTGTTGTCCCGCAGCTGTTTCGCCAGCACCGGTTGGGTGATCGAATAGGTGCCGGCCGAGCCGCAGCATAAGTGACTGTCGGGCACCGGTGTGAGATTGAAGCCCAGCCGGGTCAACACCGACTCGACGGCGCCGCCGAGTTTCTGCGCGTGCTGCAGCGTACACGGGCAGTGGAAGGCCAGGGTCTGGCGGGTGCAACCGCCGAGCTGCTCCAGGGGTTCGGCGCGAAGCACTTCGACCAGGTCCTTGGTGCGTTCGCTGATGGCCGCGGCTTTTTGCGCGTAAGCCGGGTCGTTGCGCAGCAGGTGGCCGTAATCCTTGACGAAGGCGCCGCAGCCGCTGGCGGTCTGCACAATGGCTTCGGCACCGGCCTGAATGCTCGGCCACCACGCATCAATGTTCCGCCGCGCCCGCTGCAGGCCTTGTTCCTGGGCGTTCAAGTGATAATCCACGGCGCCGCAGCAACCGGCCTGAGCGATGGATGTGACGCTGATGCCCAGCCGATCCAGCACACGCGCCGTGGCCGCATTGGTGTTGGGCGACAAACCGGGTTGCACGCAGCCCTCGAGGATGAGCATCTGTCGCGCATGCTGACGGGTCGGCCGCGCTTTGGCCGGGCGGATGTTGCCGGGCAGCTTGGTCTTCAATGCGCCGGGCAGCAGCGGCCTGAAGGAGTTGCCCAACTGGGTCAGGGATTTGAACAGCCCGGCATTGGGAACAACGGCGCGCAGGCTGTCGCGCAGTAATCGTTGGCCCAGCGGGCGCGGTACGGCGGCGTCGACCACTTCCCGGCCAATGTCCAGCAGGTTGTGGTAGTCGACGCCGGAAGGGCAGGTGGTTTCACAGTTGCGGCAGGACAGGCAGCGGTCCAGGTGCAGCTGGGTTTTCTCGGTGACTTCCTTGCCTTCCAGCACTTGCTTGATCAGGTAAATGCGCCCGCGTGGCCCATCCAGCTCATCGCCGAGCAACTGATAGGTCGGGCAAGTGGCGTTGCAGAAACCGCAGTGCACGCAACTGCGCAGAATGCTTTCCGCCTCTTCGCCACGGGGCAGGCTTTTGGCGTGTTCGCTCAGGGTCGTCTGCATGGTTCAGATCTCCGCGTACATTCGGCCCGGATTGAACATTCCGTGCGGATCGAGTTGCGCCTTGAGCTGGCGGTGGTAGCGCAGCAAGGGCGTGGCCAACGGCTGAAAAGGACTGTCATCGAGGCCGTGGCTGTAGCAGGTGGCGTGACCACCTGCAGCGCTGGCGATGCGCCGAATCTCGCTGCCGCTGGCGTCGGATTTCAACCAGCGTTGCGCGCCGGCCCAGTCGATCAATTGATCCCCCGGCAGGTCCAGCGCCGCCGTGCTGACGGGCAATGACACGCGCCATAGCGGCCGGCCATCGGTGAAGAAATCCAGGCGGTGTTCGTTCAGCGCGCGCCAGTAAGCCGGGTCGATGGATTCGCCGCCGAGGCGGTCATGGGCCGCCGCGACTGAACCTTCACCGCCTTCAAGGCGCAAGCGCAGCACGCGGCCGTCGTGGCTGGCGGCGCTGATCGGCAGCGGTTGCTGACCCCACTGCGCGAGGCGGGCGAGGGCGGTGCTGCTGTCCATCTCCAGTGCGATGCTGGTGCACAGCCTCGGTTTGGGCAGGACTTTCAATGAGACTTCGGTGATCAGGCCAATGCAACCGAAACTGCCGGCCATCAGGCGTGACAGGTCGTAGCCGGCGACGTTCTTCATCACCTCGCCGCCGAAGCGCAGATGCTTGCCCAGGCCGGTGATCACCCGCGTGCCCAGCACGAAGTCACGCACCGAGCCTGACCATGGCCGGCGTGGGCCGGACAAGCCTGCGGCCACCATGCCGCCGACGGTTCCATCACCTGCGCCGCCATCGCTGTAGCTGGGTGGCTCGCAGGGCAGCATTTGACCGGCGTCTTCCAGCGCGGCGTTCAGCACCGACAACGGCGTGCCGGCGCGGGCGGTGATCACCAGCTCGGTCGGGTCGTAAGTGACGATGCCGCAGTGGAGGCGGGTGTCGAGCACCTCACCTGCCACCTCGCGACCCAGAAATGCCTTGCTGTTGGCACCTTGAATGCGAAGCGGCAGGGCGGATTGAATCGCCCGGTTGACCTGTTCCAGCAGCGCATCGCTGGCATCGCGCTCCTGGGCCACGAAGGGCGGCTGACGTTGGGCATCCATCAGAAACGCTCCAGTTCAGGGAAGGGCAGCTTGCCCATGTGCACGTGCATGGCACCGAATTCGGCGCAGCGGTGCAGGGTCGGGATGTTCTTGCCGGGATTGAGGGTGCCGGCCGGATCGAAAGCGGCTTTCACCGCATGAAACAACGTCAGCTCGTCACTGTTGAATTGCGCACACATCTGGTTGATCTTTTCGCGGCCTACGCCGTGCTCGCCGGTGATGCTGCCGCCGACTTTCACGCACAGCTCCAGAATCTTCCCGCCCAACGCTTCGGCGCGATCCAGTTCACCGGGTTGATTGGCATCGAAGAGGATCAACGGGTGCATGTTGCCGTCGCCGGCGTGGAAAACGTTGGCGACGCGCAGGCCGTATTCTTCCGACAGCGCGGAAATGCCCTTCAACACGCCGGGCAATTCCCGACGCGGAATGGTGCCGTCCATGCAGTAGTAATCCGGCGACAGCCGACCGACTGCCGGGAAGGCGTTCTTGCGCCCGGCCCAGAAGCGCACGCGTTCGGCTTCGTCCTTCGCCTGACGGATTTCGGTCGCCCCGGCGTTTTCCAGCACCGCGCGAACCCGGTCGCAATCGGCGTGGACGTCGGCTTCCACGCCATCGAGCTCGCACAGCAGGATGGCTTCGGCGTCCACCGGATAGCCGGCGTGAATGAAGTCTTCGGCGGCGCGAATGGCAAGGTTGTCCATCATTTCCAGCCCACCGGGGATGATGCCCTCGGCGATGATGTCGCCGACCGCGCGCCCGGCTTTTTCCACCGAGTCGAAGGCGGCCAGCAACACCCGTGCGACTTGCGGCTTGGGCAACAGTTTGACGGTGACCTCGGTGATCACGCCGAGCATGCCTTCGGATCCGGTGAACAGCGCCAGCAGGTCGAAGCCCGGCGAATCCAGCGCGTCGGAGCCCAGCACCATGTGCTCGCCCTCGACCGTCAGGATGTCGACCTTGAGCAGGTTGTGCACGGTCAGGCCGTACTTCAGGCAATGCACGCCCCCGGCGTTTTCCGCGACGTTGCCGCCGATGGAGCAGGCAATCTGCGACGAGGGATCAGGGGCGTAATAAAGGTCATAGGGCGCGGCGGCCTGGGAAATGGCCAGGTTGCGCACGCCAGGCTGCACGCGGGCAAAGCGCCCGGCGGGGTCAATATGCAGAATTTTGTTGAAGCGCGCCATCACCACCAACACGCCTTTTTCCAGGGGCAGTGCGCCGCCGGACAGTCCGGTCCCGGCACCACGGGCCACCACCGGCACGCCGCGCTCGTGGCAGACCTTCAGCAGCGTCTGCACCTGCTCGATGCGCTGGGGCAGCACCACCAGCATCGGCGTCGTTCGGTAGGCGGAGAGGCCGTCGCATTCGTAGGGGCGCAATTCTTCCTCCCGATGGAGGATGTCCAGATCGGGCAGGCGGGTTTGCAGCGCTTGGAGCAGCTGTTGTTTGTCGATGGCCGGCAGAACGCCGTCGACGCGTTCGTCGTACAGGATATTCATGGTGGGTTCGCAACCCTGTCTTGTTTTTATAGGAGGCCCGTTCCGTGACGGAACGTGAATGGCTGGCTTGCATCATTGGCTCAGCCGGGCTTAGTGTCTACCGGGTGGAGCAGTGGTCGAACCAGTTTCGCCATGAGGGAACAGCAAATTTTCCGCTAATACACATGAATATCAGTTAGATAGCGCCAGTCACGCTCTCTGCTGTTCAGGTTGATATCCGCGGTCATACCAGTGCGACGCCCGTGGCAGCAGTCGGCTTGCTGGCAAACCGGGCAATCCAGCTTGTTGGAACGCGACTGAAAAAATGTGTTCGCCAGCAAGCCGGCTCCTACCGATCGATTCGAGCGAACGGACTGGACCCAGCGCTAACCCGAGGAGCACTTAGTCATGGAAACTGCCCAAACCCAGCGCCCGCAGCAAGTCGCCGATGTCGTCAGCGAGCGCATCGAGCGGCTGATTGTCGACGGGGTGCTCAAAGTCGGTCAGCTGTTGCCTTCCGAACGGCGGCTGACCGAAAAGCTGGGGGTATCGCGCACTGCGCTGCGCGAAGGGCTGCAACTGCTGCGCGCCAGGGGCATCATCGAAACCCGTCATGGCAAGGGCTCGTTCGTCGCGCAGATGGGCGGGCTCGGGCTGACCGCTGCCTCGCCGCTGATGCATTTGTTCGCTTCCCAGCCGCGCACGCTGTACGACCTGTTCGAGGTGCGCAGCCTGCTGGAGGGGGAGTCCGCGCGGCTGGCAGCGTTGCGTGGTACCGACGCGGATTTCGTGCTGATCACCCGGGCCTACAACGCGTTGGTGGCCGGCCATGACCACCCGATGCCGGCGTCCGAACACGCTCGGCTCGACCATGCGTTTCATCTGGCCATCTGTGAAGCGTCCCACAACCCGGTGCTGGTGCAGACCCTGCGTTCGTTGACGGATCTGCTGCTCAACACGGTGTTCGCTTCGGTCAACAACCTCTATCACCGTGACGCCCAGAAGCGGCAGATCGACCGTCATCATGCCCGGCTGTACAACGCGGTCACGGGGCGCTTGCCCGAGCAGGCGCGCAAGGCGGCTGTGGCGCACATCCAGAACATCTGCGACAACCTGCGGGAGATCGAAAGCGAGGAGCAACGGCTGGTGCGCGCCACTCTGCGGCTGGAGGGCTGGGCTTGAGCCAGCTGGAGCTGAACTTGACAGCCATCCCGCATTGCCGCAGTTTACGCATTGCGTAAGTCGCTTACGCCGTAGTGAAAACCAAAACAACAATAACAGGCCATTCCCGTGGATCTTTTCACCTACTACCGATCGACCTCGAGCTACCGGGTGCGCATTGCCCTGGCGCTGAAAGGTCTCGCGTTCGACGCACTGCCGGTCAACCTGATCCGCGACGGCGGTGAACACCACCGGCCCGACTACCTGGCGATCAACCCCCAGGGCCGCGTTCCCGCTTTGAGGGTGGATGGCGGTGAGGTGATCATCCAGTCCATGGCGATCATCGAATACCTCGAAGAATTATCCCCCGAATTCCCATTGCTCCCCGAAGCGCTGCTCGCCCGCGCGGGCCATCGGCAGGTTGCCGCCCTGATCGGCTGCGACATTCATCCGTTGCACAACGTGGCGGTGCTGAATCGCCTGCGCGGCATGGGTCACGACGAAGGCGATGTGACGGCGTGGATCGGCCACTGGATCAACGAAGGCTTCGCCGCAGTGGAGGCCCTGATTGGCGACGCTGAGTTTTGTTTTGGCGCGGTTGGCCTGGCCGATGTGTATGTGCTGCCTCAGGTGTATGCGGCGCGACGCTTCAACGTCGACATGAGCCCGTACCCGCGTATTTGCCGGGTCGAAGCACTGGCGTTGCAGCATCCGGCGTTTCAGACCGCCCATCCCGATGCGCAATCGGACAAGCCGGAGTAATCTTTCCCCCATGAAAAGCTTCGGTCTGCAATTGATCTTCGGCGACTTCCTCGCCCGCAGCGTGCGGGGGATTTCCTGCGCGCCACCCGCTGAATCGTGATCCGAGCCGCTGTGCCTCTCACTTTTCAGCAGGAGCAAGACCGTGACTGATCTCTACGAAAATCCAATGGGCCTGATGGGCTTCGAGTTCATCGAATTCGCCTCGCCGACCCCCAACGTGCTGGAGCCTGTTTTCCAGATCATGGGCTTCACCAAAGTCGCCCAACACCGTTCCAAGAACGTGTCGCTGTACCGCCAGGGCGCGATCAACATCATCCTTAACAACGAGCCCAACAGCGAAGCGTCCTACTTCGCGGCGGAGCATGGTCCTTCCGTGTGCGGCATGGCATTTCGGGTCAAGGACTCGCAACTGGCCTACAAGCGCGCGCTGGAACTCGGCGCGCAGCCTGTCGAGATCGGCACCGGGCCCATGGAATTGCGTTTGCCGGCGATCAAGGGGATTGGCGGCGCCCCCCTGTACCTGATCGACCGTTTCGGCGAAGGCACCTCAATCTACGACATCGATTTCGTGTACCTCGAAGGCGTCGACCGTCACCCCAAGGGCGCCGGCCTGCAGTTCATCGATCACCTGACCCACAACGTATATCGCGGGCGGATGGCCTATTGGGCGAACTTCTACGAGAAGCTGTTCAATTTCCGTGAGCTGCGCTACTTCGACATCAAGGGCGAGTACACCGGCCTGACCTCGAAAGCGATGACAGCGCCGGACGGCATGATCCGCATCCCGCTCAACGAGGAATCGTCCAAAGGCGCCGGGCAGATCGAAGAGTTCTTAATGAAGTTCAACGGCGAGGGCATTCAACACGTCGCGTTCTTCACCGAAAATCTGATCGACACCTGGGACCGGCTCAAGGCGCTGGGCATGCGCTTCATGACACCGCCGCCGGACACCTATTACGAAATGCTCGAAGGCCGGCTGCCTAACCATGGCGAACCGGAGCACGAGCTGAAGGCGCGGGGGATTCTGCTGGACGGCAATTCCGAAGGCGGAAACAAGCGTCTGTTGCTGCAGATCTTCTCGGAAACCCTGATGGGGCCGGTGTTCTTCGAATTCATCCAGCGCAAGGGCGACGACGGCTTCGGCGAGGGCAATTTCAAGGCGCTGTTCGAGTCGATCGAGCGCGATCAAGTGCGACGGGGGGTGTTGGCAGTGGATTGAAGTAGGTGCACGCGCGCTGTTAGTGGGACCGGCTTCAGCCGGGAAGGGGCCAGTTTGAGCACCATCAAATGTGTGGCGTAAATGCCGACGCTTTCCCGGCTAAAGCCGGTCCCACCAGATGTACTCGGTCCTACAGTCGGGCTCACCGCTCATTTTCTGGGTGCATGCGATGTTTTAGTAGGACCGGCTTCAGCCGGGAAGAGGTCGGTTTGAACGCCATCAAGTTTGCGGTGTAACCGCCGAAGCCTTCCCGGCTAAAGCCGGTCTTACTATTTCCCCACCCATCCGCGCGCTGATCGCCTGGGCCGTCTGCAGCAGTTCCTGTGCCGCAAGGGCCTGACGCTGATCGGTAAACACCGATGCCGAGCCCACCACCGTCACCACACCCACCAGCTTGTTGCCCATGGCAAACACCGGTGATGACACCGCGTTGACCCCGGCCATCAACATCCCATGAATCTGATGCACCCCGGTGCTGCGGATTTCGCAGACGTGCCGGTCGATCTCCTGCAATTGCGCCGCGTTCAACGAGGCCGATTCCGCCTCCCTCAACCGGGCGGTTTCAGTCGCAGACAGAAAGGTCTCGAACACCAGCCCGGTGGACGAACTGAGCAGCGGCAGCACCGAGCCGATCTGCGTCACCAGCGTGACCGCGCCCAGCGACTGCTCGACGTACACCACCGTCGGGCCTTTGTTGCCCCACACCGCCAGAAAGCAGGTTTCGTTGAGTTCATCGCGCAGTGCGATCAGGGCTGGGGCAGACGTTTTCAGTACGTCCAGTTGGCTCAGTGCGGCCAGGCCGACCTGTAATGCCGAACGGCCCAGACGGTAATGATTGTTGGCCGGGTCCTGCTCGGCAAAGCCGCTGTCCACCAGCGCTTGCAGGTAGCGATGCACCTTGCTGGCGGGCATGTCGACGTACTCGGCGAGTTTCGACAGTGACGTGGCGGGGGCCAGTTCGGCCAGCGCCTTGAGGATGCCGACGCCGACTTCAGCCGACTGGACTTTCTGCTGGCGTGGCGCGGCGGCGGGGGTGGAATCGTCGGTCATGGCAAGGGAGGCCCCCGGTCTGGAAAGGCTGCTTTATAGCTTGACCCTTCTGCAAACTCAAATTACGTTATGCGTAACACGCTTACGATAAAAACAATAAGAGGTCGTCATGTCGACAGCACCCCGGTCCGACTCCTTGCGCTACCAGTGCGGCTTCGGCAATCAATTCAGCAGCGAGGCGATGCCGGGCGGATTGCCCCGCGGGCAGAACTCGCCTCAGCGTCATCCGCTGGGCCTGTATGCCGAGCAATTCTCCGGCACCGCATTCACCGTCCCCCGCGCCGAAGCCCGGCGGACCTGGCTCTACCGTATTCAACCGTCTGCCGCGCACCCTCGTTTTCAGCGACTCGAGCGGCAGATTACCGGTCAACAGCAAGGCCCCGTCACCCCCAATCGCCTGCGCTGGAATGCGTTCGACATCCCCGCCGAACCGACCGATTTCATCGACGGCCTGCACGCGCTGGCCAGCACCTCGTCTGCCGCGCAGGCCGAGGGCGTGAGCGTCTACGTCTACACGGCCAACCTTTCTATGCAGCGCGCGTTCTTCAACGCCGACGGCGAATGGCTGATCGTGCCCCAGCAGGGTCGCCTGCGCATCACCACCGAATTGGGCCTGCTAGACCTTGAGCCGCAAGAAATCGCCGTGCTGCCGAGGGGGCTGAAATTCAGCGTCGAGTTGCTCGACGGCGCCGCGCGAGGTTATATCTGCGAGAACCATGGCTGCGCCCTGCGTCTGCCTGACCTGGGTCCGATCGGCAGCAATGGCCTGGCCAATCCCCGGGATTTCCAGGTGCCCCACGCCTGTTTTGAAGACAGCGTGCAGCCCACCGTGCTGGTGCAGAAATTTCTCGGCGAACTGTGGGCGACCACGCTGGGTCATTCCCCCTTCGACGTCGTTGCGTGGCACGGTAACAACGTCCCGTATAAATACGACCTGCGCCTGTTCAACACCTTGGGCACGGTGAGTTACGACCATCCCGATCCGTCGATCTTCACCGTGCTGACGTCTCCGGGCGTTGTCGAGGGTCAGGCCAACGTCGATTTTGTGATCTTCCCACCGCGCTGGATGGTGGCGGAAAACACCTTCCGGCCGCCGTGGTTTCACCGCAACCTGATGAACGAATTCATGGGCCTGATCGACGGGGCCTACGACGCCAAGGCCGCAGGGTTCATGCCCGGCGGCGCCTCACTGCACAACTGCATGAGCGCCCATGGCCCGGACAACGCCAGCGCCGAGAAGGCCATGGCCGCCGAGCTCAAGCCGCACAAGATCGAACAGACCATGGCGTTCATGTTCGAGACCGGCAAGGTCCTGCGGCCCAGCTACCACGCGCTGGAAAGCCCACAGCTGCAAAGCGATTACGATGCCTGTTGGGATGGCATCGCCAGAACGTTCAAGCCTTTCGACACGGACAGCCAACGATGAGCACTTCACAGCACCTGCGCAGCTGGGTTGCCAGCGCCAACGACCATCCCGACTTCCCCCTGCAGAACCTGCCCCTGGGCGTGTTCAGCCGCCCCGGTTTCGGTAAGCGCGGCGGCGTTGCCATCGGCGATTTCATTCTCGACCTGCAAACAGCCCTTGAGGCCAGCCTGTTCAACGGCGCCGCGCGCGTGGCCGTCGAAGCCGCCTGTCGCGGGCAGTTGAACGATTTTTTCGCCCTGGGCGGTTCGTCGCGGCAGGCCCTGCGCCACGAATTGCTGCACCTGCTCGACGAAAAAACCTTGCAGCGTGAGCGCTTGCAAGCCATGGGGGATCGTTTGCTGGTGCCGATGGCTGACTGCCAGATGCACATGCCGGCACAGGTCGGCGACTACACCGATTTTTACGTCGGCATTCATCACGCGATGAACGTCGGCAAGCTGTTCCGCCCGGACAACCCGCTGTTGCCGAACTATAAGTACGTACCGATTGCCTACCACGGGCGGGCCTCGACGCTGGGTGTGTCCGGGATGCCGGTCAAGCGCCCCAGCGGGCAAACCTTGAAGCCGGGTGCCGAGGCGCCGGATTTCGGGCCGAGCAAACGCCTGGATTACGAACTGGAAGTGGGCGTGTGGATCGGGCAGGGCAACGAGGCGGGCGAGCCCGTCGCCATTGGCAGGGCGGGCGAGCACATCGCGGGTTTCTGTCTGTTGAACGATTGGTCGGCCCGGGACCTGCAAGCCTGGGAATACCAACCGCTGGGGCCGTTTCTGTCGAAGAGTTTTGCGACGAGCATTTCGCCGTGGGTGGTCACGGCCGAGGCCCTGGCGCCGTTTCGCGCGGCCCAACCGGCGCGCCCCGAGGGTGACCCGCCGCCGATGGCCTATCTGTTCGATGAGCAGGATCAAGCCGGCGGCGCGCTGGACATCGAGCTGGAAGTGCTGCTGCTCACCGCGCGGATGAAAGAGCAGGGTATCGCGCCCCAGCGTCTGTCCCTGAGCAACACGTTGAACATGTACTGGACCGTCGCGCAGATGGTGGCCCACCACAGCGTCAACGGCTGCAAGCTGCAAGCCGGCGATCTGTTCGGCACCGGCACCTTGTCAGGCCCGCAGCCCGGCCAGCTTGGCAGCCTGCTGGAAATGACCGAAGGCGGAAAGCGCGCCGTCGAGTTGCCCAACGGCGAGACGCGAACCTTTCTGGAGGCCGGCGATGAGGTGATCCTCAAAGCGCGCTGCCGCAAGGACGGAGAAGTGAGCATCGGGTTTGGCGAATGCCGTGGGGTTGTGATTGGGTGAACCCAGTCCTACGGACACAGCGCATGCTTTTAGCAGGACCGGCTTCAGCCGGGAAGAGGCCCGTGTGTACAGCTCAGATTTGCGGTGTGCCGCCCGACGCCTTCCCGGCTAAAGCCAGTCCTACGGACCCAGCGCATGCTTTTAGTAGGACCGGCTTCAGCCGGGAAGAGGCCAGTGTGTACAGCTCAGATTTGCGGTATGCCGCCTGACGCTTCCCGGCTAAAGCCAGTCCTACGGACACAGCGCATGCTTTTAGTAGGACAGGCTTCAGCCGGGAAGAGGCCAGTGTGTAAAGCCCTGATTTGCGGTGTGCCGCCTGGCGTCTTCCCGGCGAGCGCCAGTCCTACAGAGATTAGCTAAACCCACCCACCAGCGATCCGCTTCGCGGCAAGAACCGTCCTTGCCGTTCCCCGTGAGGCTTGCCCTCGGCATAGCTCAAATGCCCGTTGACCCACACTGCATCAATCCCCTCCGCCGGGCGCTTGGGCTCTTTGAAATCCGCCACATCGCGCACGGTGTCAGCGTTGAACAGCACCAGGTCTGCGCAATAGCCTTCGCGCACAAAACCGCGATCCGTGAGCCCGAAGCGCGTTGCGGTCAGTCCGGTCATCTTGTGCACGGCGGTGTGCAGCGGGAAAAGCCCTACGTCCCGACTGAAATGCCCCAGCACCCGAGGGAACGCACCCCACAGGCGCGGGTGCGGGAACGGGTCTTCCGGCAGGCCGTCCGAGCCGATCATCGACAGCGGGTGTTTCATGATGCGCTGCACATCCTTTTCGTCCATGCCGTAATACACGGCGCCGGCCGGTTGCAGTTTGCGCGCGGCGTCCACCAGTGAAAGGCCCCAGTCGGCGGCGATGTCTTTCAGCTCGCGGCCGCCTTGGTCCGGGTGCGGCGTCGACCAGGTGATGGTGATCGGAAACGCATCGGTCACCTGTTTCAAATCCAGCGTCGAAGAACTGGCCGCATAGGGGTAGCAATCGCAGCCCACCGGGTGGGTCAGCGCGGCGTTTTCCAGGGACGCCAGCAGCTGCGGACTGCGACCCCAATTGCCGGCGCCCGCGCATTTCATGTGGGAAATCACCACCGGCGATCTGGCGTGACGGCCGATCGCGAACGCCTCGTCCATCGCCTCCAGCACGGGCTCGAACTCGCTGCGCAAGTGCGTCGTGTACACCGCGCCGAACGCTGTGAGCTCCTCGGCCAGTTGTTTGACCTCGTCGGTCTCGGCGGAAAAAGCCGAGGCATAGGCCAGACCGGTGGAAAGCCCCAGCGCGCCGTCCGCCAGGCTGTCACGCAATTGCTCGCGCATGGCGCTGATTTCATCAGCGCGCGCCGTTCGAAAAAGATCGTCCATGTGATTGCTGCGCAGGGCGGTGTGACCGATCAGCGCCGCCACATTGACCGCCGGTCGCGCCGCGTCCACTGCGTTGCGGTAGTCGATGAAGCGCGGATAAACGAACGCGGAGGCGGGGCCCAGCAGGTTCATCGGATCCGGTGGATCCCCCGCCAGGGAAACGGGTGAGGCGCTGATGCCGCAGTTGCCGACGATCACCGTGGTCACGCCCTGGGTGATTTTCGGCAGCATCGCCGGCTGGCGAATCACCACGGTGTCGTCGTGGGTGTGCACGTCGATGAAACCCGGGGCCAGCACGCGGCCCGCGGCGTTGATTTCTTCGCGGGCGGAGACGTCGTGCAGGTCGCCGATGCGCTGGATGCGGCCGTCGCGCAGGGCCACGTCGGCGCGGTAGCCCGGCGTATTGCTGCCGTCGATCACCAGCGCGTCGCGAATGATCAGGTCGTAAAGCATGGGGTCAGTCTCCAAGGGGCAGGCCGTCGTCGCCGCCGCGGTAGTCATCCAGGGCGAGCTTGATCCGCCTTAGCCGTTCGCGGTTGGCGTCGGGCGCCGTCAGCGCCAGTTCGGTGGCCAGCACGTCGATGGTCAGCAGCATGCCGTAGCGCGCGGCGGTGGGTTTGTAGATGAAATGGGTTTCGGCGATCTGCAGTGGCAGCAGCACATCTGCGCGTTCCGCCAACGGTGAGCCGGGCAGGGTGATGGCGAGAATCTTCGCGCCATAGCTGCGGGCCAGATCCACTGCGTCGAGCAGTTCAGGGGGGCGCCCGCTCAGGGAGCAGACGATCACACTGTGCTCGGGCCCGAGGGTCGCGGCGATGAGCCGCATCATCACCGGGTCGCGGCTGGCGGCAATCGGATAACCGAGCCGCACCAGCCGGGTCTGCAGTTCTTCGCTGCACAGGCTGGACGCGCCGCCCATGCCGAAGCTGTGAATCATCCGGGCCGGCGCCAGCAGGGCCACCGCCGCCTGAAAGCGCGACTCGTCAAATCCAGCCAGGTGCTGCCGCAGGGTCGACTCGATGTCGCCAACGATCTGGCTGAAAAACGCTGACTGTTCCGGCGCCTGCTCCGCGGTCAGGAAGCGGTTGCCCACGGCGCTGGCCTGGGCCAGTTGCAAGCGCAGGTCGCGCAAGTCCTTGCAGCCCACGGTGCGGGCGAAGCGCGACAGCGTGGCACTGCTGACCTCGGCGCGGGCGGCGAGGTCGTCGAGGCTGGCGCTGGCGGCAAACGCCACGTCGCTGAGCACCAGCCTGGCGATGCGGCCTTCGCCGGCGCTGAACGACTCTTGGCGGGCACGGATCTGGTAAAGAATGTCCACTCAGATCACCTGCGCCAGCCCGAGGGTCAGGACGAAAGCGATCACCGAA
The DNA here is from genome assembly GCF_057834665.1 of Pseudomonas sp. GL_135. Taxonomy (NCBI): domain Bacteria; kingdom Pseudomonadati; phylum Pseudomonadota; class Gammaproteobacteria; order Pseudomonadales; family Pseudomonadaceae; genus Pseudomonas; species Pseudomonas sp. GL_135. Next base: position 3,551,293 of record NZ_CM174408.1, on the reverse strand, counting down.
ATCAGCGTCTCCAGCACCGTCCAGGTCTTGAAGGTCTGTGCCACGGTCATATTGAAATACTCCTTGATCAGCCAGAACCCGCCGTCATTGACGTGGGAAAAAATCACCGAGCCGGCGCCGGTCGCGAGCACCAGCAGCTCCGGATGGGGATAGCCCAGACCCAGCGCCACGGGGGCCACGATGCCGGACGCGGTGGTCATCGCCACCGTGGCCGAGCCGGTGGCGATGCGCATCAATGCCGCAAACAGCCAGCCCATCAGCAGCGGCGACAGGTGAAAGTCCTGCGCCAGGCCGACGATCTCGTTGGTCACGCCGCTGTCGACGAGAATTCGGTTCAGACCGCCGCCTGCGCCGACCAACAACGTAATGCTGGCCGTTGGCGCCAGGCATTCCTGGGTGAATTTCAGGATTGAATCGCGGGAAAAGCCCTGGGCGATACCCAGTGTCCAGAAGCTTAGCAACGTGGCGAGCAGCAGCGCGATCACCGAGTTGCCGATGAACAGCAGGAAGCTGTTGAAGCCGCTCCCTGGCGTGGAAATCAGATTGGCCCAGCCACCCAGCAGCATCAGCACCACCGGCAACAGAATGGTCGCCATGGTGATGCCGAAACCTGGCAACTGGACGCGGGGTTCACGGTCGAGAAATTGTTTGGCGAGCGGGTTTTCGTCGGGCAAATGAATGTGCGGCACGATGAAGCGCGCGTAGACCGGGCCGGCAATGATCGCGGTGGGGATGCCGATGAGGATGGCGTAGAACAGGGTCTGGCCGACTGACGCCTGGTACGCCTGCACCGCCAGCATCGCCGCAGGGTGCGGCGGCACCAGGGCGTGGACCACCGACAGGCCGGCGACCATGGGCAGGCCGACCATCAGAATAGACACGCCGACCCTGCGCGCAATGGTGAAGGCGATCGGCACCAGCAGCACGAAGCCCACTTCGAAGAACAGCGGCAGCCCCACCAGAAACGCGATGCAGACCATCGCCCAATGGGCGTTACGCTCGCCGAAGCGGTCAATCATCGTGCGCGCCACCTGCTCGGCGCCGCCGGACTCGGCCATCATTTTGCCGAGCATGGTGCCCAGCGCCACGACCAGCGCGATGTGCCCCAGCGTCTTGCCGACGCCGCCCTCATAGGACGCGACGACGGCATTGGCCGGCATGCCGGCGACCAGCGCGAGGCCGACGGACACCAGGGTGATGACGATGAACGGATTGAGGCGAAAGCGCGCGATGAGCACGATCAGGGCGATGATCGCGACGGCGGCGTAGACCAAGAGAGACAGGCCGGTTGACGGAGGCATGCAACGGATTCCTTGCTGAGAATGAGGAGGTCAGGGCTTGGTGGCGACGGGGCTGGCCCGCTAGACGGGGTTAATCCCGGTGGATTAACCGGTGCGCAACCAGGCGGTGAAGACGAACTCGGCAGTGGGTGTTGCAAGCGCCATCAGCGGCGAAAGAGAAGCGGGGGCGGGACGATCACAGGCAGTCATTATTGTTATCTCTGATTTCGTGATGAAAATTAAATTACACGAAGCAGGATAAAAAGATCAATTCATGAAAATTAATTTCGCTCTGGTGTTTGTCTTCCGACCAGTCAATTTCGTGGGAGCGAGCTTGCTCGCGAAGGCGGTTTATCCGCAGCTGCTTCATGCCGCAGTGAACCGCTCCCGATACGCCTGGGGCGTCACTGATACCGCGCGCATAAAGCTGCGCCGCAACGTTTCTTCCGTACCAAACCCGCAGCGGTCGGCGATGCGCTTGATCGGCAGTGCACTGTCCCCCAACAGACGCCGCGCCGCTTCGACGCGCAATTGCTCGATCGCGCGCGCCGGCGTGTTGCCGGTGTGGGCGCGGTAGTGGCGCACGAAACTGCGCTCGCTCATGCCGACCTGCGCCGCCAGCGTGCCGACTGACAGGTCACTGGCCAGATTGTCGAGAATCCAGGCGTGCAGGTCGCCAAAGCGGCTGCCTTGATCGCGGGTCTGGTGCTGCATCGACAATGCCGTGCTGAACTGCGATTGCCCGCCCGGGCGCTTGAGAAACACCACCAGATCCCGCGCCACCGCCAGCGCGATGTCCCGCCCCAGGTCCGCTTCAACCATCGCCAGTGCCAGATCAATCCCCGCCGTCACCCCGGCGGACGTCCACAGTTGGTTCTCGTTGATGAAGATCGGGTCCGGATCGACGCGCAGGTGAGGAAAACGCCGCGCCAGTTCATCGCAACTGTCCCAGTGGGTGACCACCCGATGGCCGTCCAGCACGCCAGCGGCCGCCAGCAAAAATGCGCCGGTGCACACCGACGCTACGCGCCGGGCACTGAGGGATTGCGTTCGCACCCAGGCCACCAGAACCGGGTCGAGCAGCGCGGCATGGACCCCGCCGCCACCGGCGATGATCAGCGTGTCCGAAGGCGTGGACGGCAGCGGGTGAGTAAGCAGGCCGAGCCCGGCGGAAGACACGATGCTGCCGGGTTCGCTGGCAATGACTTCGGGCCGGTAGGGGATTTTTTTCAGGCCCGCTTCGTGCGCCATGACGTTGGCCGAGGCAAACACCTGCAGCGGTCCGGTGACGTCGAGCAACTGAACGTTGGGAAAGGCCAGAACATGAACCGGCCGGGGCTGATGAGGCATGGCGCCCTCGCTGTAAAAAATTGGCGTGAATTGTTGGCTTTATGGCGTATCCGCCAGAGGCTAGCTCGCTACAGTGGTTTCGTCCAGGCGCTGGCCCGAGTCCCATCGGCAGCGTCACTTCATACCGTCAGATGAATCACTTCTCGTACAAGGAAACACACCATGACCCTGCATATCGGCCTGCTGGTATTCCCCAACGTCCAGCAACTGGACCTCACTGGCCCTTACGATGTTTTTGCAACCATGCCTGGCGTGGTCGTGCACCTGGTCTGGAAGAACCTCGAGCCGCTGCAGTCCAGCACCGGCCTGACCCTGGTACCGACCGCGACCTTCGCCGACTGCATTGACCTCGATGTGATCTGCGTGCCGGGCGGGGTAGGCGTCGACGTATTGATGGAAGATGCGCAAACCCTGGCGTTCATTCAGCATCAGGCCGCCACGGCGCAGTACGTGACGTCGGTCTGCACCGGCGCGCTGGTGCTCGGTGCGGCAGGGCTGTTGAAAGGCCGCCGCGCCACCACTCACTGGGCGTCCCATTCGTTACTGGAGCAGTTCGGCGCGATTCCGGTACGCGAGCGCGTGGTGCGCGACGGCAACCTGATGACCGGCGGCGGCGTGACGGCGGGGATTGATTTTGCCCTGACGCTGATCAGCGAAGTGTTCGATGCCGATACCGCCCGGACCATCCAGCTGCAGCTGGAGTACGCGCCGGCACCGCCCTACGATTCGGGCCGCCCGGATTCGGCACCCGCCAATATCCTTGCCATCGCCACTGATCGCGCCATGCAGGGTTTGCTCGCACGCCGGCAGATTGTCGAGCGCGTTACGGCGGCCATGGATAACGGGACGGTTTAGGTCGAGGATTTATCCAGCGGGATTTCATACCAGCAGAGGAACAGGTCCAGCGCAGACTCGACCACTTCGCGCTGCTTGTCCGGCGCGAGCAGGGGTTCGTTGAGGGTGACTTGCGGCCAGAAAGCAAAGGCCTTGAGCAGCGCATGAATCTGCGACGCGGCGAACACCGGCTCGACGGCCTTGAGGCGGCCGTCCTGTTGGGCGCCGCGGACCCACACGGTGAAGGTTTCTTCCCGCTGATTGAGCCGGCTGACCCAGATCTGCGCGCGGTCGGGGGAGTGGATGGTCGCGCCGATGGCCACGCGAGCCAGGTCAATGAAGTTGCTGTCGCCGAGGGTCTTCATCTTCGCGTCGAGCAATTCGCGCAGTTGATCGCGCAGGGGCACCCCAGGCTTGTACACCGCATCAGTCTGCGTCGCGGCACTGGACCACAGGCGGTGAAGCATTTCGGAGAACAGTTCTTCCTTGCTGGGGAAGTGGTTGTAAACCGTGCGCTTGGAGACCTCGGCCCGTGCTGCAATCCGGTCCATGCTCGTGACCTCGAAACCGTTATCGCGGAACTCGGCTATCGCCGCCTGAACAATGGCTTCGCGTTTACGGTCGGTCAGTCGCAATGGGGCAGTCATGGGGTCTCTTCTGTGAGGTGAGCCGGGCAACCACGTCACCCCGCAAGAAAATTACACCGCGCAGTTTACTTCTCTTTGCCCATCGTGCAAGCTTGAAACTACACTGTGTAGTGTAGAAGCAGCCAAGAGCTTCAAGCTGTAAGCTTCAAGTCGCAAGCTTACGGCGTACGGCATGCTCTTTTTAGCTTGCAGCTTGCAGCTTGCAGCTCGCGCAACGCCACCTTCACCCGTTTTATGGAGTCAGCACCCCCATGGCCTCGATCGAAAAAAACCTGGATTCAAATCCTGCGCTGCCTGTCCTGACTCGGCGCGAAGGTCGCTATTTCAACATCAAGCCAATGGCGCGCTCAAGCGTTGGCAAGACCTTGCGTATCTTCTGGAACGCTTTATTCAACAAACCTCATCACACGCGCCCGGCCGGGGAAATCCCGGTGCAGCCGCTGTCACGCCAGCAGCTGTTTGCCGCGCCTGACAACACGGTGTACCGCCTCGGCCATTCCACGGTGCTGCTCAAACTGCGTGGCGAATATTTTCTGACTGACCCCGTATTTGCCGAGCGTGCGTCGCCGTTTCAGTGGGCCGGTCCCCAGCGCTTTCACCAGCCGCCGATCCTTCTGCAAGACCTGCCGCCACTCAAGGCGGTGATCCTTTCCCACAACCACTACGACCACCTCGATCACATGACCATTCAGGTGCTCAAGGACAAGGCCGAGCATTTCATTACGCCGCTGGGGGTAGGGGATACGCTGATCGAGTGGGGCGTGCCGGCGGCCAAGGTTCAGCAATTGAACTGGTGGCAGTCGACGGACATTCACGGCATTCGCTTTGTGGCGACCCCGGCGCAGCATTTTTCAGGCCGCACGCTGCGGGACGGCAACCAGACCCTGTGGGCGTCGTGGGTCATCCTCGATGGCGAGCAGCGGATCTTCTTCAGTGGCGACACCGGCTATCACGACGGTTTCAAGTTAATCGGTGAGCAGTACGGTCCGTTCGACCTGACCCTGATGGAAACCGGCGCGTATAACGAAGATTGGCCCGACGTGCACATGCAGCCTGAAGAAACGCTGCAAGCGCACATCGACCTGCGGGGCAAGTGGCTGCTGCCGATCCACAACGGCACCTTCGACCTGGCGATGCACGCCTGGCACGAGCCGTTTGACCGGATTCTCGCGCTGGCGTGGGACCGCAGCATCTCCATCACCACGCCAGAAATGGGCCAACCGTTTTACGTTCAGTACCCCAGCCGAGGCGAGGCGTGGTGGCTGAAAGTGGACAAGGCTGCCGAGCCGGCGGCAGGCCGCTGCGCTAAACAGCGGCACGATCGCCAGCAGGCCACCAGCCAGGGCTAGAGCGGCTGCCTCAAGGTTTGGCGTCCGTAGGATCTGCCGGGTGCTCGGTTTCCGGTGGTCGCTGTTGTTCACCACTTTGATTGGCTTGTTTGTGTTCCTCGCCGACCTTGCCTGCGTTTTCAGGCTTGTGGTCGAGGTCTTCGCGGTTGGATTCTTTATCAGGCATGGTGCCCTCCGGTGTGCGGGTGAATAAGGGATTTTCGTCGTGCATCTCAATCGTCGATCTGATTAATCAGCATGAGCGCTTCGTCTTTGAACAGCGGTTGTTTCATGCGTTCGGCGAGCATCGCCATCGGCCTTTCACGTTCACAGCTGACCACGGCCGCGACGACGCCTTGCTTGCAGATGAGCGCCAGGAAATCAAATCGCTCCGGCTCGCCGAGGTAGACGATGTCGTCCCAGTCTTCGGCGTGGCCGAGGTAGTCCAGACGCTTTTCGAAATGGTAGGTCCAGAAATACGGCACGTCGGCGTAGTGCAGGTCATCGCCGAGCATGTTGCCCGCTGCGATGCGTGCTTGCTGTTGGGCAAGGCGCCAGTGCTCGATGCGCCGTGGCTGATGACTAAGGGGGAAGGTGGCAATGTCGCCCGCCGCCCACAGATCCTTGCCCGCGCGCATGCCGTCGTCGACCGCCAGTGAGCCATCGTCTTCCAGCTGAAGACCGTCGATGAAATGCGTCACCGGGCTCACGCCGACGCCAACCAGGGCCAGGTCCACTTCCACCCGTTCGCCATTGCTGAGTACGGCTGCTCGCAGCACCTGCTGGCCATCTTGTTCATCACCCTCGAACCGGCTGACGTCGACGTGGGTGCGGAACAGCACGCCGTTTTGCTCATGCAGCGCGCGCAAGGCTTTGCCGACGCGCTCGCCTAACTGGCTGGCAAACGGCACCTCGTGATGGGCCAGAACGGTCACGTCGACACCCTGAGTGCGCAACGCCGACGCCGCTTCCAGCCCGATAAAACTGTCGCCGACGATCAGCGCGTGGCTGCCGGGATGGACTGCTGCCAAAATTCGGCGCGCGTCATCACGGCTGCGCAGGGTCAGCACTTGCGGCAGATCGGCGCCTTCCAGGGGCAACCCACGCGGCTCGCCTCCGGTGGTCACCAGCGCCGCGTCGTAGTCAAAGCGGCGCCCGTCCGCCAGGGTGACGCGCTTGTTGACGACGTCCAGTTTCATCACTTCGCCGTGCACCCGTTCGATGCGGTTGCTCAGGTAGAACCCGTCGTCGCGCAGGGCAGGGATCTCATCGGTTTCCATCTCGGCGGACAGCACAAATTTGCTCAGCGCGGTGCGGTCGTAGCCGGGCGCGGCGTCCCGGTCGATCAGCAGCAACCGACCGTTGAAGCCCTTTTCCCTGAGCGCGCAAGCGGCAGCTGTGCCCGCGGCGCCGGCGCCGATGATGACGAAGCAGCGGCTGTCTTCGGCCAGCGTCGGCGTGTCAGCGGTGACGGGCTGGTCATCGACGTGCACATGGCCATCGATGACGTGGACGGGGTAACGAGTCAGGGCATCCAGCGCAGGCGGTTCGCAGAGATGGCCGTCGTCGATGGAAAATTCGGCCTTGTGCCAAGGGCAGATGAGATGACCGTTGCAGATGGCGCCGTCGGCCAATGGCGCGCCGGCATGGGGGCAGAAGGCTTGAAACGCGCGGACTTCGTCGCCGTGCAGAACCAGCAGCGCCTTGGTTTCGCCAAACTCGACCTGGAGACCGCGATCTCGCTGAATGTCGGTCAGGCTGGCGACTCGATGCAGAGGCATGTGCGCTTCCTCGTGGGCTTTTTTATTGGGCTTAGGGGCTTTTAGTTCGGAGTCGGCGCTCAGGGAAGAGGTTCAGGGAATTATCGGGTGGTCGGTTGGGCGGGCGCTCCATCTGCATTAACTGCAGAAGGAACGCCCGGCGGCCCTGGTGACTTCACCCGGCCAGGCTACCGGGTCAATTTCAGCCGCTCATGCCAGTCGGCGATCGACTCTTCAGGGAATTCCTCGAACTGCTGGTCATTCGGCCCTGCGGCCACTTCCACCCAGGGCGCCTTGGAGTTCAGCAGCAAGTGCGTGTGCTCTGGCGGGATTGGCAACGGGGTGTCGATGGCGGATGCGAAGGGATGAATCAGCTCAGGCCACTCGGGGCTGAACAACCACAGCCCGCTGCCGCACCGTTTGCAGAAATGCCGTTCGGCACTGCTGGTGTGGGTTTGGTGACCCTCATCGTCGCGCATCTTCGCGTGGTAGATGGCGATGCTGTCCTTGCCTTTGACCTTGAGGCTTTTGGCATCGCCGCCCAGATTGATTGCGTAGCCACCGCCGCCTTGGGTCTTGCGGCAGATCGAGCAGTAGCAGCGTTGATAAGGGTAGGGATGGGCGCTTGTCAGGCTGAATTCGACGGCGCCGCAATGGCAGGAACCTTCCAGATGCATGATTCACCTCCGCTTAAATGTGTGATCGGGCTTAAGGGTCTAGACCGCTCAAGCGGGCGGGGTTCGATGTTTTCTCGAACGGGCGTTCGGATTCTTCACGTGCGGTTGGCTAAAGAAGCCTGCGGCAGCGTCGATAAGCGGTAGTCATCTGACGACTTTGCGTCCCGACCCTACAAGAATGAGCCGACCGTTATGAGCCTACGCAACCTGACCATCGCCCGCCGCGCCGGCCTTGGGTTTACCCTGATTTCCCTGTTGGTCGCGTTGCTCGGCTGGTTCGCCCTGAGCCAGATGTCGACGATTCGCCAGAGCGAGGTGGCCGTCGAAAGCAACTGGATGCCGAGCATGCGGCTGGTCAACGACATCCGCGAGGCCATGCTGCGCATTCGCACGATCTCGCTGCGGGTTGCTCTTGATGCCGATCCGAAAAACGTCAGCGTCTACAAGGGTCAGATGGACGCGCGTGCGAAGATCCTCGACGAGAAACTCACCAGCCTCGACGCCTTTATCGACACCCCGGAAGAGAAGGCGCTGTACGTCAAATTCCGCGCGACGCTGGTCGATTATCAGCGGGGGTTGACCCAGTCTTTTGTGCTCGCTGAGAGCGGAGACCTCAAGGCGCTGAACAAGCTGTTGCTGGTGGACATGAAGACGGCGGTCGACAACTCCGGCGCGCAATTGGGCGAACTCGGTGACTTCTATTCCCATCAGGTCGAGCTCGAAGGCGCCGCCGCAGAAACCCAATACGGCAACTCCCGAAACGTGGTGCTGGTGTTCGTGCTGATCGCGGCACTGGCCACCGTGGTGCTGGCGGTGTGGCTGACCCGCAGCATCGTCCGCCCGCTGCAGGAAGCGGTTGATGCCGCCGAATACGTGGCCAAGGGCGATTTGACCCATGACATTCGCGTCGAGGGCAATGACGAAGTCACTCGCTTGCAGAGCGCGTTGCAGCAGATGCAAACCAATCTGCGCTCGACCCTGAGCCTGATCGGTAACTCGGCAAGCCAACTGGCGTCGGCCGCCACCGAGCTGAATTCGGTGACCGAAGACAGCCATCGCGGCCTGCATCAGCAGAACGCCGAAATCGAACAGGCCGCCACGGCGGTGAACGAGATGACTTCGGCCGTCGAGGAAGTCGCACGCAACGCCGTGTCGACGTCCCAGGCGTCGAGCGAATCGACCACCGCGGCCCGCGACGGACAGAGCCGGGTCATCGACACGGTCAATTCGATCCAGACCCTGTCCGGCAACGTGCAGCACACCTCGGAACTGGTGCAGAACCTCGCCGATCAGTCCCAGGACATCGGCAAGGTGCTGGACGTGATTCGCTCCATTGCCGAGCAGACCAACCTGCTGGCGCTGAACGCCGCCATCGAGGCGGCGCGGGCGGGTGAGTCCGGACGCGGCTTTGCCGTGGTCGCCGATGAAGTGCGCGCACTGGCCCACCGCACCCAGCAGTCGACCCTGGAAATCGACAAGATGGTCACGACCATGCGCAGCGGTTCTTCCGAGGCGCTGGAATCGATGTCGATCAGCCGCACCCGCGCGACCGAAACCCTGGGACTGGCCCAGGGCGCCGGCGAGTCGCTGAACCGGATCACCACGTCGATCAACGAGATCTCCGAGCGCAATCTGGTGATCGCCAGCGCGGCTGAAGAGCAGGCGCAAGTCGCCAGGGAAGTGGACCGCAACATCGTCAACATCCGTGACCTGTCGATGCAATCGTCGTCCGGCGCCAACCAGATCAGCGCGTCGAGCAACGAGCTGTCCCGGCTGGCGGCGGAGTTGAATCAGGTGGTCACGCGGTTTAGGGTTTGATTGCAAAACTATGGTTGCTTGCTGCTTGCTGCTTGCTGCTTGGCGCTTGGCGCTTGGCGCTTGCAGCTTGCAGCTTGCAGCTTGCAGCTTGCAGCTTGCAGCTTGCAGCTTGCAGCTTGCAGCTTGCAGCTTGCAGCTTGCAGCTTGTAGCTGGCCAACCCTTTCACCTCATTCACTTGCCTGTCGCTGCCCTCGGCTTGCATGATTCGCCCCGACTAATAATTCCTGGCGGGCCGAACCTGCCGACGAGATAGGTGAAGGGCAATGGATGACGTGAATCGCGATTTCAGCAGTTGGCTGCGCTCCCCGGGTCACACGGCCTGGCTGATGCAGGAGGGCAATCGGCTGCTGGCGTTTGCCAAGGCCTCGAAGCTGCCCCAGGGCTTCGGCAATCTGGATGACCTCGGCCGGCTCCCCGCCGATGCCGTCGCCGAAACCATGAACACCGCACGCATGACCCACAGTTTTGCCATGGCCCACATCAACGGCATTCCCGGTTGCGCTGCGCTGGTTGATCACGGCATCGCGGCGCTGGCCGGGCCGTTGCGCGATGCCGAGCATGGCGGCTGGTTCGCCAGACCTCTGGAGCACAGCGCCGACACCGGCAAGAACGCCTACCTGCATGCCTTCGTTGCATTGGCGGCCAGCTCGGCAGTCGTCGCTCGACGCCCCGGCGCACAGGCGCTGCTGGAAGACGCGATTCAGGTGATCACCGGGCGTTTCTGGAGCGATGAAGAAGGCGCCATGCGCGAGTCCTTCGACCGCGACTGGCGCAACGAAGAAAGCTATCGCGGCGCCAACAGCAACATGCACAGCACCGAGGCGTTCCTCGCCCTTACCGACGTCACCGGCGATGCGCGCTGGCTGGATCGGGCGCTGAGCATCGTCGAGCGGGTCATCCATCAGCACGCCGCTGGCAACAACCATCAAGTGATCGAGCATTTCACCCTGCAGTGGCAGCCGATGCTCGACTACAACGTCGACAAGCCCGACGACGGTTTCCGCCCTTATGGCACCACGCCCGGCCACGCCTTCGAGTGGGCGCGGCTGGTGCTGCACCTGGAAGCGGCGCGGCGCAAGGCCGGGCTGGAAACGCCGGCCTGGCTGCTGGAAGACGCTCGCGGTTTATTCGAAAACGCCTGCCGCTATGGCTGGGACGTCGATGGCGCGCCGGGGATCGTCTACACCCTCGACTGGGAAAACCGCCCGGTGGTTCGCCATCGTTTGCACTGGACCCACGCCGAAGCGGCTGCTGCCTCTGCCGCACTGCTGCAACGCACCCACGAGCAGCAATACGAAGACTGGTACCGGACGTTCTGGGAGTTCAGCGAGACGCTGTTCATCGACTACGAAAACGGCAGCTGGCGCCACGAGCTCAACCCTGAAAACAAACCCAGCGCCGACATCTGGGCCGGCAAGCCGGATTTGTATCACGCCTATCAGGCGACGCTGTTGCCGGTGCTACCGCTGGAGCAAAGCCTGGCGACGGCGTTGGCGAGCCGGGCCTAGTTCGCGGGATCCTGCGCTCTCTGAAGGCCAACGCGACCTTTGTGGGAGCGACCGGGGTGGCGCTCCACCTTGCTCGTGAAGACGCCAGTACATCCGCTATATCTTTAGCGCCTGAACTGCCGCCTTCGTGAGCAAGCTCACTCCCACAGGTTTGTGCGGGTGATTTCTGTTGTGCGTCCGCCACAAAACCGGTGGTGCGCGCCACCGCCGCTACTGGATCAGGCGCAGTTCCATGTGGGAGCCGGGCTTGCTCGCGAAGGCGGTGTCTCAGCCGCTGAAGATGTAGTGCATGTCCCGGTCTCTTCGCGAGCAAGGTGGAGCCCCACCCGGGTCACTCCTGCAGGTTATGTGTTGTTTGAGGATTTGCGCATCTCGGTCAAACCTTCAACTCAATCCACGTCGGTGCATGGTCGCTGGCGTGGGGCAGGTCCCTGACCCAGCGGTCCACCCCCGCGTTTTTAAGCGTGGGCGCCAGGTCCTTGCTCAACAGCAGGTGGTCAATGCGCAGGCCTGAGTTGGTTTTCCAGTGGTTGCGGAAGTAATCCCAGAACGTGTAAATCCGCTCGTCCGGGAATTTCGCGCGCAGGGCGTCAGTCCAGCCTTGCTCCAGCAAACGCTCGAAGCACGCGCGGCTTTCCGGTTGCAGCAAGGCGTCCTTGAGCCATGAGCGGGTGTTGTAGATGTCGTTGTCGGTAGGGATGACGTTGTAGTCACCGGCCAGCACCACCGGATGCTCGCTCTTGAACAGCGAGTCGGCGTGTGTGATGAAGTGCTCGAACCAGTCCAGTTTGTACTCGAACTTCGGCCCGGGCTGCGGATTGCCGTTGGGCAGGTACAGGCAACCGACGATCACGCCCTGCACAGCCGCTTCCAGATAGCGGCTGTGTTTGTCCTTCTCATTGCCCGGCAAACCCCGGCGGATCTCGAGCGGCTCACTGTCCCGGGACAGGATCGCCACGCCGTTCCATGACGGCTCGCCCTGCCAGATCACGCCGTAGCCGGCATTGCGGATGTCGTCGGCGGGGAAAGCTGTGTCGGCGGCTTTGAGCTCCTGCAAACAGACGATGTCGGGCGCTTCCTTTTCCAGCCATTGCAACAGAATGGGCAAACGCGCGCGAATGCCGTTGATGTTGAACGTGGCGATTTTCAACTTGGCCATGGCGTTCGCCTCCAATGAGTGTGCAGCGTTGGAGGTCGCCGGCTCGCTGAAGATTCCATCGGCGTGCGTGCCGCTGGATTTGGCTGCGTGCTTTCAGGCGAAGCGTTGCGACACACGAATCACTTGCCGGGCGATGTACGCGCCCGTCACGATCACAGCGAACAGCCGCAGGGTCTGCATCGCCAGCACGAAACCGACGTCCGAGTGGGTGTCGATGGCAATGATCGCCATGGCATCAAGGCCGCCGGGGCTGGTGGCCAGATACACCGAGAGAAAGTCCTTGCCCATGATTTCCGCGATGCCCCAGGCCGACAGGGCGCAGAGCAGAATCAGCACCAGCGCGCCAGCGATCATTGCCGGCAGCCGCCGCCAGACATAGCTGATGGTCACCCGATCAAAGCGCAAGCCGATGTAACTGCCGATCGCGCCGTAGGCAATCGCCAGTACCCAGGTGGGCAGGGTGATCTGCAGCACGCCGCTCAGCTGCAACGCGCCGCCAAGCAACAAGGGCACCAGCAACGCCCCGGCTGGCAAGCGACTGCCGAGCGTCACGCCGACCCCGATCACCAGCAGGCTCAAGCCCAGATTGAGCAGGTTCATCCCGTGCAGCAGCGCATCGGTGCTGTGGGCCTCCGAACCGCCAGCATCGGCGCCGAGCAGCCGACTGACCAGCGCGCCGACCATTACCACGCAGACCACCCGCACGTATTGCATGGTGGCGACCACCCGCGAGTCGGCGCCGTAATCCTCGGACATCGCGACCATCGCCGACGCCGCCCCCGGCGAAGTGCCCCACGCCGCAGTGCTGCTCTGAATGCCGCCCCACCGCGCCATGGCAATCCCGACCACCGCGCTCAGCGCAACGGTGAGCAAGGTGGCGAAGACCATGACGTGCCACGACTGCATCGCCGCCAGCAGAACGCCGACCGTCATGGAATGGGCGACCAGCACCCCGACCGTGCCCTGACCGAGACGGAACACGTGCTTGTTCAGGCGAATGCTGGCCCCGGCGACGCCGAAGCCGATCGCCACCAGCATGGGCCCGAGAAACAGCGCGGCGGGTACGTGAAAGTATTTGAACAGTTGGCCGGCGCTACCGGCCATGAGGATGAGCAGCAACCATTGGATGAGCGGGTGCTGGTGGGCGAGGGCGAACGAGGTGGGGCGTGGCAACGCGGATCTCCAGAGCATTGGCGTTTCCTGGTAGGTGTTTTCCAATGACGCCCAGTATCGACAGCGCAATCGATCAAGTCTATTTTCTAATAATCATGAATTGATAACTTTGGTTGATATATGGACCTGCGTGACCTGACCTATTTCGAAACCATCGCCGAGCTCGGTCACCTGGGGCGCGCGGCGGAAAAGCTCAATCGCAGCCAGCCGGCGTTGACCAAAAGCATCCAGCGGCTGGAGGAATCCTTCGGTACCAAACTGTTCCAGCGCGACGGCCGCAGAATCAAGCTCACCCCCGTGGGCGAACTGCTGCAGGCGCGGGGCAAGGTGTTGCAGCAAAGCATCGCCCAGACCCAGCGCGAGGTGCGGGATTTTGCCAGTGGCGCGGTAGGGGATATCCGTCTGGGCTGTGCGGCGACCATGGCCGAGTACCTGCTGCCGGAACTGACCAGTGCACTACTCAAACGCTCGCCGCAGGTCACACTGAAGCTGGTGATCGGCCAGGACGACATGCTCCGCGAGCAACTGCGCTCCGGGCACCTGGACATGATCATCTGCGCCCAGCGCAGCGCCGAAGAGGAATTCACCTACTACCCGATCCTCACCGACGAAGCGGTGGTGATCGCCAGCCGCAATCATCCGATCTTCACTGCGCCATTCGAGATGCGCGACTTGAGTCGGTACCGTTGGGTGTTGCCGCCTGCGGGGGTGTCGTCGCGGATCTGGGTCGACGACGCCTTCGCCCGCCACGACCTGCCGCTGCCGGAAGTGCAGATCGAGTCCAACTCGATTTCCCTGCTGCCTCGGCTGATCGCCCAGACCAGCCTGCTGAGTTTCATCGCCCGGGAGACGCTGGAGTTCGGCAAGAACATGCAGGACCTGCGCGAGGTGCCGCTGGAACAGACCACCATGACCCGGACCATTTGCGTGATGCTACGCCGCGAGGGCTATTTGTCGCCTGCCGCCCACGCCATGGTGCAGATGCTGCGCGATGATGGCGGATCTTTCCTCAATTGGTCCTGAGCTGTGCTTTTAACCCGCCGGTTGGGTTAGCCTGCGTGGAGCCATTCACTTTCGGAGCGTCAATGATGCAGGTACAGATGCAAGTACAGACCCGCCAGCCAGACACCCAATCAATGGCCTATCTGGCACACGATGGCGATCATTTCGGCGGTGACCAATCGCCCCTCAACGACGCCGACTCCGACGAAGACCGCGATCCCGAGGGCGAGCTGGATTTAAGCGAACTGGACCTGGACGAGTTTGCGGACACTGACAAGCTGGACATCAGTTCGTCGAACCTGGAATAGAAGAGGGCGTCAGCGCTCGATTGTCGGATATCTCCAGTCTTAAACTGCTCCGCGGTCTCGCAGCAGATGCAAACCTTGTGGGAGCGAGCTTGCTCGCGAAGAGGCCAGTACATCCGCTGGATATTCAGTGGTAAATACGACGCCATCGCGAGCAAGCTCGCTCCCACAGGGATCTGCATTCAGCCAGGCAAATACGCTGCCAATGCTTCAACCGCCTGTTCCGCCGTCTCGCTACTGCCAGCCCAGGTACACGCCAGCATCAAATTGCGCGGCAGACCGAAATCTTCTACCTGAAACCCCTGCGCATCGAAGCCCGCCGCGTCATGTTCGATCTGGTCGCGTAGCGACCCGTTTGCTTCAAAATACGCCCAGACCGGCTTGCACAGCGCGACGGCCATGCCCACTTCGAAGGCGGTGCCTGAATCCGGCTCGGCACCACGAAATGCGTTTAGATTCGCCAGCACGCCGTCGCAGCGTTTGATCATTGCGATATTGGCCTTGCAAATGACCGCGGCCGCTTCTTCAGGCGTAAGCCCTTGGGGCACGTCGTTATCGAAAGGGTACAACCCCTCCAGACCGTGCTGATCGCACAACGCTTTCAACCTGCGGCCGTGGTCGATGGCATCAGCACGAAACACGTCGAAGCCCGCGAGATAAACAAGGGGTTTGCCGGTGGAAGGCATGGCGATCTCCTGAAAATACGTTGAGGGAGTGTAGCGGGTGGACAGGGCCCTTTGGTCTGCGCCGTTGATCGGGCCGGCGCCATCCTACAGCAGGCAAGGCTGGAATCTGTACGGATAACCAGTATCCTGACGCTCTTCCGTCAGCCTTTACGTGACCTCGCCGTGAGCCTTTCTCCCCTCGACAATCCGTTTTACTACCTGGAAAACTTCCGCCAGGTGCTGAACTGGATCGCCCAGCGCTACGACGACCTGCTCGATGAAGACGAGCGGCGTTTCATCAACGATTTTGCCCAGCTGCCGCAACCGGCACAGGCGTTGCTGGTGCGCATGGTCATGCGCAAAGGCACGCTGTTTCGCGCCAGCAAGCTGGATTACGCAGAAATCGGCGATGTCCGACTCGCCGCCGCGCCGTTGCTGGAAACAGGCTGGGTCGACGGCCAACCCCATTTGGACCTCCACGCCCTGTTCGCATTGCTGCGCAAAGATGAGCTGGGCGAGTGTTTCAAAGCCCACGGCGTCAAAAGCGCCGAGAAAAAATCCGACCTCTTGCAGCGCCTGTTGCCGATCTACGAAGCACCCCAGCGCCTGGAGCACTGGTTTGCCGGGTTCGAAGAAGTCATCTTCGCCCTCCAGGTCATGCCCCTGTGCGACCGGCTTCGCCTGCTGTACTTCGGCAATCTGTATCAGGAATGGTCGGAGTTCGTCCTCGCGGACCTGGGCATCTATCGCTACGAGACAGTCGAATTTTCCGTCGAGTCCCGCGGCATCAATCAACGCGCCGACATCGACATCTGCCTGCACCTGCACAACTGCCGACAGGCGCTAGACGACGGCATGGCACTGGCCGACCTGGCGCCTCAAGCGCTGGCGGTCGAGACCGACAACCCCTGGCTGGCCATGCGTCGCGCCAAGCTGTTGTTCAAGATCGGTCAGCAAGCCGAGCGCGAGCAGGACTGGCCGCTGGCGCTCAGTGTCTACGCGCAGTCCAGCTACCCCGGCGCCCGTGTGCGCAGGATTCGCGTGCTGGAACGCAGTGAGCAATTCCTCGACGCAATGACGTTGCTGCTGCAAGCGCAATCGGCACCGGAAAACGATGAGGAAACCCAGCACCTGCTGCGCATTCAGCCGCGTCTGAAACGCAAGCTGGGCGAAGGCAGTGTGCAGAAGAGATTGAAGCGTACGGTCAGCCGGCTTGATCTGAGCGTGCTGCCGCTGCCCGATCACAGCGTCGAACGGCTGATTCAGCAGCACCTGGCGGAAGAGGGGAGCGAGGTGCATTACGTCGAGAATGCGCTGGTCAATTCGCTGTTCGGTCTGCTCTGTTGGCGGGCGATTTTTGCGCCGTTGCCGGGGGCTTTTTTCCACCCGTTCCACAGCGCCCCCAGCGACCTCTACAGCCCGGACTTCTATCAGCGCCGCGCGGCCCTGTTCGACGAATGCCTGGCGCAACTCGACAACCAGCGCTACGAAGCGGTGATCCGCGACACCTACGCCAGCAAGTTTGGCCTGCAATCGCCCTTCGTGTTCTGGGGCACCCTGACCCCCGAATTACTGGACCAAGCGCTGCACTGCCTCCCGGCTCAACACCTGAAACGCTGGTTCCGCCGCCTGCTGCAAGACATTAAAGCCAACCGCACCGGCATGCCCGACCTCATCCAGTTCTACCCCGAACAACGCCGCTACCGAATGATCGAAGTCAAAGGCCCCGGCGACCGCCTGCAAGACAACCAACTGCGCTGGATCGACTTCTGCGCCGAACACAACATGCCAGTGGTGGTGTGTTACGTGAAATGGGCGGGAGAAGACGTGCGGGCGGCGGGGTGAGCGAGTGGCTGACGCGGGGACAGATTAATTGACGGTGAAGCGCTGTAAATAAATCAGTCCCCTTCAAACAGATCCAAAAAATCCAGCGCCTCAGCTGGCCTCTTCCCGGCTAAAGCCGGTCCCACTAAAAGCGCGCGTTGCATCAGTGAGACCGGTGACGCGGAGCGTCAGGGGATGCATCCCCACGCAGAGCGTGGGAACGATCAAATCAAAGGCTTCCCGGCTAAAGCCGGTCCTACTAAGCGTAAGCGCGCTTTTGATCTTCGTACGAAAGAAGACCAGTCACCGCCAATCGCGACTTTGGTGCAGGCCGAACGCAGACGACGCGGAGTGGGCCGAGCCGCATGGATGCGGCGAGAGCGCCGTCAGGACATGGATGTCCGTTCGGCGCGGGCCCACGGAGCGTCGTCGGAGTGAGGGTACCCTGACGAAGGAAGGGCCCAACCGAGAGCAAGCACCCTTGGTTACTTGGGGATGGTGCGACTTTCGACTTTTCCAAGTAACTCGCCGAAGGCGAAACAGTCTGCCCCCAGGCAGACGCTCTTGATCTTGATGTCCTTAGCGCTTCACCTTTTTGGCCACCACCGGCAACGGCGCAAACAACGCCGCAATATCCTCATCCTGCAACTTCCAGTCCCCGGCCTTGCGCCCATCCAGCACACCGGCCGCCAGCGCCGCCTTCTCCTGCTGCAAATGCTGAATCTTCTCCTCCACCGTCCCCCGCGCAATCATCTTGTACACGAACACCGGCTTATCCTGACCAATCCGATACGCCCGATCCGTCGCCTGATTCTCCGCCGCCGGGTTCCACCACGGATCGTAGTGAATCACCGTATCGGCCGCCGTCAGATTCAGCCCCGTGCCGCCCGCCTTCAGACTGATCAGAAAAATCGAATGCTTGCCGCTCTGGAAATCCTGCACCGGCACCCGCCGATCCCTGGTCTTCCCGGTCAACAGCGAATACGCGATCCCACGTTGCTTCAACTCCGCCTCGATCAACTCCAGCATCGAGGTGAACTGCGAGAACAACAGAATCTTGCGGTTCTCCGCAAACAACTCCTCCAGCATCTCCATCAGGCTATCGAGCTTGCCCGAACTGGACTGCCGCGGATTGACCGGCGTACTGTTGACCAGCCGCAAGTCGCAGCAGACCTGCCGCAGCTTGAGCAACGCTTCAAGAATGATGATCTGGCTGCGCCCCACGCCCTTACGGGTGATCTCGTCGCGGACCTTCTTGTCCATCGCCAGACGCATGGTTTCGTACACATCGCGCTGGGTGTCGTTGAGCTCGACCCAATGCACGATCTCGGTCTTCGGCGGCAGCTCGGTCGCCACCTGCTCCTTGGTCCGGCGCAGCAGGAACGGCTTGATCCGCGCGTTGAGGTGCTCCAGGCGCTGCTCGTTGCCCAGCTTCTCGATCGGCGTGCGGTAATTGCTGTTGAACTGCTTGGCATCCCCCAACCAGCCGGGCATCAGGAAATGGAACAGCGACCACAGCTCGCCCAGGTGGTTTTCCAGCGGCGTGCCACTCAGGCACAGACGCTGCCGGGCGTTCAACTGACGCGCCGCCTGGGCCGCTTTGCTGTTGGGGTTCTTGATGTATTGCG
Source organism: Pseudomonas sp. GL_135 (assembly GCF_057834665.1). Taxonomy (NCBI): domain Bacteria; kingdom Pseudomonadati; phylum Pseudomonadota; class Gammaproteobacteria; order Pseudomonadales; family Pseudomonadaceae; genus Pseudomonas; species Pseudomonas sp. GL_135. The sequence goes on along the minus strand of NZ_CM174408.1, from coordinate 3,532,334 downwards.
CTTCATCGAGCACCAGCACATGCAGCAGTTGCTGGCTGAGCACCTCGACGTCGCGGGGCAGCAGCGCGTACGTGGTCAGGATCAAGTCGTACTCCTGCAAACGCTTGAAGTCCTGATGGCGCTGGGTGCCGAATAGCGCCAGCACGTTGAGTTGCGGCGTGAAGTGCTTCGCCTCGTCCATCCAGTTGGGAATAAGGCTGGTGGGCATCACCACCAGCGCCGGCCGGTCCAGTCGCCCGGCCTGTTTTTCCAGCAGCAGGTGCGCCAGGGTTTGCAGGGTCTTGCCCAGGCCCATATCATCGGCGAGCACGCCGCCGACTTCCAGCTCGCGCAGTGCCTGCATCCAGCTCAAGCCCTCCAGCTGATAAGGCCGCAACGTCGCGTTGAGGCCTTCCGGCACCTCGCCGCGCACATCCTTGATGTTCACCAGTCGCTCGGAAAACTGCCGCAGCCGGTCGCCGCCTTGCCACACCAGCGGCAGGTCATCCAGCTGCCGGAGCCGCGTGGCGTCGGCGGTGCTCAGGCGAATGGCGTTGTTGCCGTCCTCGCGCCAGTAGAAATCGCCGAGGGTCGCCAACACCGGTTTCAGCCGGCCATAAGGCAGCGCCACCTGAATCGGCACGCCGCCACGCTGGGTGAAATGATTGAGTTGAACCAGCAACTGCTCGTCGTCTCGACGCTTGGCAATACCGCTGGCGGTCATCAGCTCGGGGTGGGTGCGCAGCAGGTTTATCAGGATCGGCAGCAGGCTCAGCCGCTCGCCGTTGACGATGATCCCCAGCTCCAGATCGAACCAGTCGCGCTCCGGTTCGTCGTCGACCACGGCGTACCAGTCGTCCACCGGGGTCACGTCGAAGCCGAAGTCTTCGCTCATTTCGATCTGCCAGCCTTCGGCGCGCAGCCGGGGCAACTCGTCGAGAATGAAGCTCAGCCAGGCCTTGTCGGTGGGCAGCTCGAACATTTCGCCGGCGCTGTCGGGCAGCGCCTTGCTCTGCCGGGTGGCGATGCGAAAGCCCAGCTCCTGCAGCTGCTTGCGGTACTCGCCTTCACGCTCCGGATGGCGGCGCGTGCGCAATATTTCGTCCGGCAGATGCCAGAGGATGTCGCCGCCACGGCCGGGTGCGGGCACGCCGGACACATAGGACTCGCGGTAACGAAACGCCAGGGCCGCGCGGTGCTGGATGTGCCGCTGCATCTTGCCGTTGCGCGGCTCGTAGGCGCTGTACTCGAAGCTGGCGAGAATCAGCCGCGGTTCGGGCTTGATGTTTTTTTCCAGGCGCTCGGGCAGCTTGGGTTTTTGCTCGACGACTTTCGGCCGGCGCGCAACCGATTCGCCGTCGACCGCTGCCAGAATCCCGGGGCTGTTTTCCGGGTCCTGCAAAAAGAACAGCGCCGCCGCACAGTGCTTGCAGTTGTTTCTGACCGGGCAGGTGCATTTGCCGACGATGAAATTGCGCGTGCGCTCCGGGTCCTTGAACAACAGCGTCTGGGTATAGATCTCCAGGCTCGAGCCCCGGCAGACCGTGCGCACGACGTCTGCGCTCAAGTGTTCGAGCATGACGCGCTGCTGCCGCGCGTACTCCAGACCGCGCTCGACCGACTGCGTTTTGAACAGCGGTTCCCACGGCAGGGCGAGGGCTTTTTCCAGGTTGGACGCCACGTCTAGGCCTGCGTCAACGGGGTGGCTGGACGGGAGAAACCTTGATCAGCATGGCGAGGCTTCCGTTGTCCATATAAGTAAGTTCTCCGTTTCTGACCCGGGTCGCCTGACGCATGCGCTCGCTGGTCACCAGCACGCCGTGGCTGTCCAGCTGATTGACCCAGAAGTTCGCGTCGATGTCGGTAAAGCGCGCCAGACCCAGGCTCACGGTTCCCTCTATGGGGAAGTGGCCGAACTGCTCCTGGCCGTCGCTGATCGCCACCTTGCTCGGCGTAGCACTGAGGTCCTGTTGCCAGGCTTTGTGCAGCAGCACGTTATAGCCGTCACTTGATTCCAGCTTGTTCGCCAGACCGTCCAGCGCTGTGGGCGTCTGGCTGTCCGTGCCCAGCTGTTGCGCCCCGGCGGCCCAGTCTTCCGGCGCGGGTTGATTGGTCGCCGCCGGTTCGCCGTTCTGGCGGAACAGGATCAGTTCAACCTGATAGGTGCCATCGGCGAAGGCCGCCGGGGCAAACAGCACCAGCAGCAGGGTGAAGGAGCGGATCAAACCCATGGTGAATCCTTAAGCCGATTTTTTGGAAGGCGGTGGGGTCAAGCGCTCGAACAGCGCCTCCAGCGTGGCGAAACGTTCCTCGGGGCGCTCCATCGGCACCATGAATTTGAACAGCGTTGCGCCTTCGAACTTGTAGCGTTTGGGCTGGCTCTGGATCAGCTTGATCAGCGTCAGCGGGTCGACCGGGGTTTCCGCCGCGAATTCGATGCGTCCACCCTGGGGCCCGGCGTCGACTTTCTTGATGCCCAGTTGCTCGGCCTTCAACTTCAGCGACGTCAGGCGCACCAGATTCTTGGTCGGCTCGGGCAACAGACCGAAGCGGTCGATCATCTCGACCTGCAGGTCCTTGAGACCCTCTTCGTCGGCGGCGTTGGCAATGCGCTTGTACAGAATCAGGCGCGTATGAACGTCCGGCAAATAGGCCTCGGGAATCAGCCCCGGCACTCGCAGATTGACCTCGGGACCGCCACCCAGCGGCTGGTCGAGGTTCGGCTGCTCGCCCTTGCGGATCGACTTCACCGCGCGTTCGAGCATTTCCATGTACAGGGTGAAGCCCACCGCCTGAATCTGCCCGCTCTGGCCGTCGCCGAGCAGTTCGCCGGCGCCCCGGATTTCCAGGTCGTTGGTGGCGAGCACGAAGCCTGCGCCGAGGTCCTGGGTGTTGGCGATCGCCTCCAGACGCTTTTCGGCATCCGGGGTGATCTGCTTGCGCGGCGGCGTCAGCAGGTAGGCGTACGCCTGGTGGTGACTGCGCCCGACCCGGCCGCGCAACTGGTGCAGCTGGGCCAGACCGAACTTGTCGGCGCGCTCAATGATGATGGTGTTGGCGCTCGGCACGTCGATGCCGGTCTCGATGATGGTCGAAGCAATCAGCACGTTGAAACGCTTGTGGTAGAAGTCGCTCATCACCTGTTCGAGATCGCGCTCGTGCATCTGCCCGTGGCCGATGCCAATGCGCGCTTCCGGCACCAGTTCGGCCAGGTCCGCCGCGCATTTTTCGATGGTCTTTACGTCGTTGTGCAGGTAGTAAACCTGACCGCCGCGCAGCAACTCACGCAGCAACGCTTCTTTGACGGTCGGCTTGTTCTGCTCCATGACGAAGGTGCGCACCGACAGACGACGCGCCGGCGGGGTAGCGATGATCGACAGGTCACGCATGCCGGCCACGGCCATATTCAGGGTGCGCGGGATCGGCGTCGCGGTGAGGGTCAGGATGTCGACCTCGCTGCGCAGGGCCTTGAGCTGTTCCTTCTGACGCACACCGAAGCGGTGCTCTTCGTCGATGATCACCAGCCCCAGGTTTTTGATCTTGACATCGTCCTGCAGCAATTTGTGGGTGCCGATGACGATGTCGATCTTGCCCTCGGCCAAGTCGGCCACGGCGGCGTTGATCTCTTTCGCCGATTTGAAGCGGCTCATGACTTCGACCGTCACCGGCCAGTCAGCGAAGCGGTCGCGGAAACTGTTGTAATGCTGCTGAGCGAGAAGGGTGGTCGGCACCAGAATCGCCACCTGGCGGCCGCCGTGCACGGCGATGAACGCCGCGCGCATGGCCACTTCGGTCTTGCCGAAACCTACGTCGCCGCAGACCAGACGGTCCATGGGCTTGGGCGCAAGCATGTCAGCGCGCACGGCCTCGATGGTGGTCTGCTGATCCGGGGTTTCTTCGAACGGGAAGCCGGCGCTGAAGGTGTCGTAGTCAAGCTTCGGATCGGCGAAGGCATACCCTTCGCGTGCCGCGCGGCGGGCATAGATATCGAGGAGCTCGGCGGCCACATCGCGCACCTGTTCGGCGGCCTTGCGCTTGGCTTTCTGCCAGGCTTCGGAACCCAGACGGTGCAGGGGCGCGAGCTCGTCATCGCTGCCGGTGTAGCGAGCGATCAGGTGCAGGTTGGCCACCGGCACGTACAGCTTGGCCTCTTCGGCGTAGGCCAGCATGAGGAACTCGGCGACCTGGTTCTCGACCTCCAGCGTAGCCAGCCCCAGGTAACGGCCGACACCGTGGTCGATGTGCACCACCGGGGCGCCTTCACGCAGCTCGGCCAGGTTCTTGATCACGGCATCGCTGGCGTGACTGTCGGCGCGCTTGTCGCGACGACGACGCTGCATCACCCGCTGGCCGAACAACGGGCTTTCCGCCACCAGCGCCAGCGCCGGCTCTTCCAGCACCAGGCCTTCGTCCAACGGCCCGATGGTAATCGCCAGACGCTCCTTGCTGTCGACGAACTCCTGCCAGCTGTCCAGGGTTTTCGGGCGCAGCTTCAGGCGTTCGAGCAGCTCCAGCAACACTTCACGGCGACCGGCGGATTCGGCCGTAAACAGCACGCGTCCCGGGAACTCGCCGAGGAACTTCGACAGCGCCGCGAGCGGTTGATTTGCCTTGGCTTCGATGGCCAGATCCGGCAGGACCTGCGCCGGAAAACGCTCGCGACCGACGCCGCTTTCGACGTCATCCTGGCTCGCGACCACTCGGGGCCAGTTTTTCAGGCGGGCAAAGCAATCGTCCACCGGCAGGAACAGCTCCGCCGGCGGCAGCAACGGCCGCTCGGGATCGACCCGGCGTTCTTCATAGCGGTTGCGCACGTCCTTCCAGAAGGTCTCGGCCGCCGCTTCGATCCCTGGCATCGAGAACACCTGGGTGTCCTGGGGCAGGTAGTCGAACAGCGTGGAGGTTTCTTCGAAGAACAACGGAATGTAGTACTCGATACCGGCCGGCGTGATGCCGCTGTTCAAGTCCTGAAAGATCGGGCTGCGCCGGAAGTCGACGTCAAAGCGTTCGCGGAAACGCGCCTTGAAACGCGTCACCGCTTCCTTCTGCAGCGGGAATTCTTTGGCCGGCAACAGACGCACCGAATCGACCTTGTCGATGGAGCGCTGTGTTTCCGGCTCGAAGGTGCGCAGGGTTTCGATCTCGTCATCGAACAGGTCGATGCGGTAAGGCAGTTTGCTGCCCATCGGGAACAGGTCGATCAGCGCGCCACGGACGGTGAATTCGCCATGCTCATACACCGTGTCGACATAGCGATAACCGCTGGCTTCAAGGCGGGTGCGCATGGCGTCGACGTCGAGCTTCTGGCCCACGTCGAGGACCAGGCTGCTGCCCAGCAGGAAACTGGTCGGCGCCAGGCGGTGCAGCGCGGTGGTAATCGGCACCACCAGCACGCCGTGCACCAGCTCCGGCAGCCGGTAAAGGCTGGCGATGCGCTGGGAGATAATGTCCTGATGAGGAGAGAACAGGTCGTAGGGCAGGGTTTCCCAATCGGGGAAATGCAGGACCGGGAGCTCGGGGGCGAAAAACTTCAGTTCCTGTTCCAGGCGCTCGGCGCTCTGGCTGTCTGCGGTGAGCAGCAGGGTGAAGCGTTTCGCGGCGCTGGCAGCCTCGGCAATGGCGAGACTCAGGGCGGCACCGGGGAGGTTACCCCAATGTTGTTTGCCTGCTGCAGCAGGCAGAATCGGAAGGCGCAGAACGGGCACGGAAGTTAAAGCTCCAGGCGTTGCGGCAAAGCCGGGGAGTGTAACTAATCCGCAGAGACGCTGTCAGTTTTGTGCGCTCGCAATTATGTAGTGCTCCAGGTCGTGGAAAGTCTGGATTGCTCATAAACAAAGGCCTGTGCATAATGTAGTCCCTTTTTTCAGCCCCTACATGTGGAAGGTTCCCGTGACTCAGAAGCCCGACCAGTGTCTTGGTGAATGGATCGATCGTGAAGCCCTCGCCGAGGCGATGATCCCGCTTATCGGTCAGCTCTACCGCAATAATAATGTGGTGAGTTCGATCTATGGCCGCAGCCTGATCAACCGTTCAGTCATCGCGATTCTCAAAGCACACCGCTTTGCGCGTCACCGCCAGGCCGACGCCAGCGAGTTGTCCGTACACGAGACGTTCCCCCTCGTCAAAGCCATGAGCGAGCTCAAACTGGGCGCCGCTTCGGTGGACCTGGGCAAGCTGGCGGTCAAGTACAAGGCCGAGGCCAATGGCCGCACCCCTGAAGAATTCATCCGCGAAGAAATGGCCGAAGTCATTGGCCAGCAGAATTCCGGCGAGCGCAAGGGCACTGACGTCGTCCTGTACGGCTTCGGTCGCATCGGTCGTCTGCTGGCACGCATCCTGATCGAAAAAACCGGTGGCGGCGACGGCCTGCGTCTGCGCGCCATCGTGGTCCGCAAGGGCGCTGAAAACGATCTGGTCAAGCGCGCAAGCCTGCTGCGCCGTGACTCGGTCCACGGTCCTTTCGACGGCACCATCACCATCGATGAAGCCAACAACACCATCTGCGCCAACGGCAACCTGATTCAGGTGATCTATGCCAAGAACCCGGCCGAGGTGGATTACACCCAATACGGTATCAAGGACGCGCTGCTGGTCGACAACACCGGCGTATGGCGTGACGCCGACGGCTTGGGCCAGCACCTGCAATGCCCGGGTATCGATCGCGTGGTCCTGACCGCACCGGGCAAGGGCAAGCTGAAGAACATCGTGCACGGCATCAACCACCAGCAGATCACCGCCGATGACAAGATCATCTCCGCGGCATCCTGCACCACCAACGCCATCGTGCCGGTGCTCAAGGCAGTCAACGACAAGTTCGGCATCGTCAACGGTCACGTTGAAACGGTTCACTCGTACACCAACGACCAGAACCTGATCGACAACTTCCACAAGGGCGATCGCCGTGGCCGCAGCGCCGCGCTGAACATGGTCATCACCGAAACCGGCGCTGCCACCGCTGCAGCGAAGGCGCTGCCTGAGTTGGCTGGCAAGCTGACCGGCAACGCGATCCGCGTTCCAACGCCAAACGTTTCGATGGCCATCCTCAACCTGAACCTGGGCACGGCCACCACCCGCGAAGAGATGAACGAGTACCTGCGCCACACCGCGCTGTATTCCGATCTGCACAAACAGATCGACTTCGTGAACTCCCTGGAAGTGGTCTCCACCGACTTCGTCGGCTCGCGTTACGCCGGCGTCGTTGATGCCGAAGCGACTATCGCCATGGATAACCGCGTTGTGCTGTACGTCTGGTACGACAACGAGTTTGGCTACAGCTGCCAGGTGGTCCGCGTGATGGAAGAAATGACCGGGGTCAACCCGCCGGCTTTCCCGAAGTAGGTTGAAAGCAGCGGTAAGCGGTAAGCCTCAAGCTGCAAGCTGCAAGCTGAACTGCGAAGTAAAAAAACGCCCCGACTGGTTCGGGGCGTTTTCATGTGCGAGCAAGTCCAGCGAACCGGCCGAAATCTCAGGCGCCGCACGATCCTGTGGGAGCGAGCTTGCTCGCGAAGGCTTAGTGTCACTTGCCAGAAAAGTGGCTGGCTGTCCTGGCCTCTTCGTGAGCAAGCTCACTCCCACAGTTCCAGCGAACCGGCCGAAATCTCAGGCGCCGCACGATCCTGTGGGAGCGAGCTTGCTCGCGAAGGCTTAGTGTCACTTGCCAGAAAAGTGGCTGGCTGTCCTGGCCTCTTCGTGAGCAAGCTCACTCCCACAGTTCCAGCGAACCGGCCGAAATCTCAGGCGCCTCACGATCCTGTGGGAGCGAGCTTGCTCGCGAAGGCTTAGTGTCCCTCCCCAGAAAAGTGGCTGGCTGTCTTGGTCTCTTCGTGAGCAAGCTCACTCCCACAGTTCCAGCGAACCGGCCGAGATCTCAGGCGCCCCACGATCCTGTGGGAGCGAGCTTGCTCGCGAAGGCTTAGTGTCCCTCCCCAGAAAAGTAGCTGGCTGACCTGGCCTCTTCGTGAGCAAGCTCACTCCCACAGTTCCAGCGAACCGGCCGAAATCCCGAGGCGACCCACGTCATCTGGAAATAAAAACGCCCCGAATCAATCGGGGCGTTTTGTTTGCTTGAGCTTATGGCTTGAAGCTTGAAGCTTACTGCTCTCGGCGATCAGCCAACCGCTGTCACGCCTTGAATCCGCGTCTGACCCTTGCGGAACAGCACGAGCGTGGCGATCAGGCCCAGCACTGCAGCGCCGCTTAGCCAGATGCCCGGTGCGGCTTTGTTGTCCAGCACATGAATCAAGTACGTACAGGCCGCCGGCGTGAAACCGCCGAACGTCGCGGTCGCCAGGCTGTAAGCAAGGGAGAAGCCGGTGGTGCGCACTTCGACCGGCATGATTTCGGTCAGGGAAACCACCATTGCGCCGTTGTACGAGCCGTACAGGAAGGACAGCCACAGCTCGACCATCAGCAGGTTGCCGAAGCTCGGGTTGGCAGTCAGCCAGGACAGGGCAGGGTACGCCGTGATGATCGCCAGAATGGTCGCCGCCAGCAGCAGAGGCTTGCGGCCGATCCGGTCCGACAGTGCGCCCATCACCGGCAGCCAGATGAAGTTGGAAATACCCACGCAGACCGTGACCAGCAGGCTGTCCAGATCAGACAGGTGCAGCTCGTTTTTGCCGAACGTCGGGGTGTAAGCGGTAATCAGGTAAAACGATACGGTGGTCATGACCACCAGCGCCATGCCCGCGATGACCAGACCGAAGTTCTGACCGATTGACTTGACCACTTCGCCCAGGCTTGGGCGGTGGTGTTGGGCACGAGCTTCGAACTCGGGGGTTTCTTCCAGCGAACGGCGAATCACGAAGATCGCCGGAACGATCAGGCAGCCGATCAGGAACGGCACACGCCAGCCCCATTGACCCATGTCTTCCGGGCTCAGCCAGTGGTTCAGGCCGACACCCAAAAGACCGGCGAAAACCACTGCCGCCTGTTGGCTAGCCGACTGCCAGCTCACGAAGAAGCCCTTGCGGCCCGGCGTGGAAATCTCCGCCAGGTACACCGACACACCGCCCAGCTCAACCCCGGCCGAGAAGCCTTGCAGCAGACGCCCGATCAGCACCAGCAGCGGCGCGGCGACGCCCAAGGTCGCGTAGCCCGGCACGCAGGCGATCAATACCGTACCCATGGCCATCATCGCCAAGGTAATGACCAGGCCTTTTTTCCGGCCGTGGTGGTCGATGTACGCGCCGAGGAAGATGGCACCCAGCGGGCGCATGAGGAAGCCGGCGCCGAAGGTGGCCAGCGACAGCATCAGCGATGCGAATTCACTGTCAGCGGGGAAAAAGGTTTTGGCGATAGCCGTGGCGTAGAAGCCATAGACCATGAAGTCAAACATTTCAAGGAAGTTGCCGCTGACAACGCGAAATATCGCCTTGCCTTTGCCTGGGGTCGAGGCCATCTGGAATTACTCACTTAAGCTGTCTAGCTGGGGGGATCCGTTGTATTTATGCGTCCTCTGCTGCGGCGCCCGAGCCTGGCCTCGCGTGCCGCAGATTTGTAACGATATGTGTAAAGCTGGCGGTTGGCAATCAGAACGCCCCGCCCATCGACCACGGACTTCCCGCTGCGCCCGCGTGAAAACAATATTTATGTATCCCATCGGTGCGCTCATTCCCGGTTTAACTCCTCGCAAATTCTCTCAGTGCCTGACAGGCCCCTGAGCGATCCTCAATCCATTGCACGAGTTAACTGGCCAATGAGCTCAACCCTTCATCTGATCGCTGGGGTTTCCCTGCGACCTACGCTGCATGACGTTGCAATCAAGCAGCTGCGTTCCGCACTGCAACAACAATTCCCGAACCTTGAAATCGATCCCGAGATTTGCGTCATCACCCGAGCCGGTTCTGACGGCAGTCAGCGCGCGGAAACGCTGTTCAGAAATCTGCAACAGGTATTCCTGACGGGCAAGACGCCACGCTGGCGCTCCGGGGTCAACACGCTGATCATCGATCCCGCCGCTCAAGGCTCGACCCCGACCCCGATCGATTTTGATCAGTTGAACATTCTGGTGGATACGGTTGCTCTGGAGCTGAACGAGCAGTTTCAGCAGGCGCTGGTGGACTTCTGGGGTACGCCGGCGGCAGATGGACAAACCCCATGGGCGCGACTGTCTGACGCACTGAAGAAAGGCTACCTGCAAGCGTTGAACGACACCCCCGCGCTGCATGACAACGAGCGCGATTTCCTTCGTCCCATCGCTTATTTTCCCGACCAGACCCAGCGCAATTTCATGCTGAGTATCAACGAGGCCCATCCGCACCCTGTCATTCGCGCCTGCATCCCTGAGGCGGTGGACGCTTCGAATCCGCTATCAGTGCTGCCCGTGCTGGCGGCGACCGGTGTCTGGGGCGGCAAGGAGATGTTTTTCACTTGGCAGACGCCGGGTGTCATCGTCAGGCATGGTTCGCTGGCTGATCTGATAGCCAGCCTCGGTACGTCTCCATCAGCCACCCAAGCCGAGGCCTGGACGCTGCGCGAGGTTGAGGGTGACCTGTTCAATGCGCTGGCCCAGTCGATGCTGGCCCTCCAGCTGCAGCAGGTTGCTCGACTGGACCACGCCGACGCGGAGGATTTTGCCGAGCTCGATCGCCGTATGGCCGCTGCCACCGACATCACGCCTTTTCTGCTCCCCGTCGTTCCGGGCCTGGAAAGCCCCGAAACGCTTCCAGACTGGTTGCGCCAGGCCAGCGTCGCCGACCGCATGGATATCAGCCGTCGAATGATTGCGTTGGCGGGCGCTCCAGCGGGCGCAGAGAGCACGTTCAGCGAGGACATTCCGCCGTTGCTGGATTACGCCAGCCAGCAACTGCAGCGCGAAATGCTCGCCGATCACCCGGAGGCGGCGGATCTGCTGATCGCCGATCTGGACGTGGTTATCCGTAAAGTGGTTGCCGCCGCGATTCCCGGCGGTGGTCAGGTGTTCGCCTCGGGCCTGGTCGAACCGATACGCATGAGCCTCGCCGAGTTCGCCCTGGAAAACCTGTCCGGCGAGCCAGCCGGTGCGCTGCACATCGTGCACAGGGACGGCACCCCGGCGCCGGACTGGTTCAGCGCCGATTACCTGCGGCTGCTGGTGTGTCAGGTCGACATCGGGCGCCACTACCCGGCGCTGCTGAAACGGACGCTGCTGACTGACCCCGTAGAGTCCGCCAAGCGTCAGGCGGCGTACATCGACCAGCTTCGCGCTCAACTGCCACTGCAGGCGCTGGTGCTGAAAATGCGTAGCGAGGGGCATTTTTGTGACAGCGCCTATCAGCGTGTTGCCGCCCTTGTTCAGCCGCTGGAGCGGCGCCCTTCAGCGCTGCGCAACACGACCCTGCGTCCGCTGGCCTTCCGGGCCACGGTTGGGGCGCAGGCAGATGAAGTCACCAATATGTTTGTGATCAGTGATCGCGATACGTCCAGGGGGCCGGTGGTGCTGTACCGACCGTTTTCCGCTCAGTCGCTGGTCGAATTTGAATCCTGGGCAGCCCTGCGCGCGGCCATCGTCGAACCCGGTGAGCTTCAGGACGAAGTGCTGATCTGGATGGCCGACCATGCACGCCAGGTGTATGCCAATGGCGGGTTTGATCAGCCCCATGTCGTGCGCTTCGGCCAGGGTTCTGACTTCGCGCCCCTCGAAATCCCGTCGCCTGCGCAGCTGGTGGTCGATGAAGCAGTGGGTGATCCACTGATTGCGCTGTTCAGGGCCAACGCGTCCGCGCTGATCCAACTGGCGGAGAGGCAGTCCACCTCCAACGCCGAAAGCCGCTGGGCATTGCTCAAACGCGGCGGCTGGCTGGCGCTGGAGTCGGTCATGCCTTTCATTTCGGGCCCGGTCGGCCACGCGCTGTGGCTGGTGCAATTCCTGAGCGAAGCCCAAGGGGCGCTGGCCGCAGACGGCGCCGGCGGCGCACGGGAAAGCACGGAATCCATGGGCAATGTGCTGCTGACGGTGGCGATGCTGTTGTTGCACAGCTCGCTGGGCGAGGGTGCCCGATCCGGTCGCCAGCACGCTGCCCAGCTGGCGCGCCGCAGGCTGGCTGATCTGCTCAAGGCACCTTCGACGCCTTCGATCACCTCGACCCCGATCATCCCGGTCCCCGCGCCTGATCCTGTTGTCATGACGGTCAACCTCGAAAGCCGCCTGGACTTCACGTGGTCGCGACCCGATCTGAACCTGACCGCCCAGCAGACCCTTGCGCTACGGTCGTTCGAAATCCTCCCGCCGCCCGAGCTGCCTGAGCCTTCGAACGCCTTCGGCACGCAAGGTCTGTATGAGCGGGACGGCGCCTGGTATGCGCGCGTCGACAACGCCGTATTCATGGTTCGTGTCGGCGAGGGTGACGTGCAGATTGTTCATCCCCACAACCTCGAGCGCACCGGGCCCTGGCTGACGCGCGAGGGTAAGGTCTGGCGTCTGGACCTCGGTCTGCGGCTACGAGGCGGAGGCCCCAAGCGCAGCGCCCGGCAGCTGGCCCTGGAAAATGCTGCCCGGCTTAAACTCGTCAACGCCGAGAAGTCCGAGCTGCTCAAGCGCCAGAACGACCTGTACATCCGGATAGTGGAAAACGACAACCGTATCGATGCCATGCCGCTCGAACGGCACCATGAGGTCATTGCGCTGCTTGAGACAGACATCCGCGCGGTGATGGAAATCGTCGACCGCAGAAACGCGCTCGACCTGTCCCTGCGTCCTGCCGACCGCACCCCTGACAAAACCTATGCCAGGGACCTGCAAGGCATCGCCCGGCGGATCTGTCTGCTGGAGGGCGTGCTGCTTCGCGACATGCTGATTGTCGCCAGAGAAGAGGTGGCACGGATGCGCGCGGTGTCCGGTGGAATTGCCTCCGAAAATGTCGGGATCTACTTGGGGGTGTTCGAGAAGTCACTGGTGTTGCAGGAGAGCGGGGTGCACTGGGCGCTGATCAGAGAAGGGTTGTGGCAAAGGCTGCGGGAGGTGCCGAAAGTCGGTGAGGCCTACTGGCGCACGGAAGCGCTGGAATTTTACAACAGCCGGATGTACTCCCTTGTCGATTGGCGCGCCAGTCGAATGTGGTCGTCACTGGAATTGTGTTTGAGTGCCGAGAGCATTCTGGATGCCCGCAAAGCGGTGGCGCTGAAGCGTCTGCTCAATGATGACCCTCTGCATGCCGCGCTGACGTCTCAGGCGGAGTTGGAAAAACCGCACGATTACACCATTGCCGAACAGATCGATGTGCTCGAGAGCTCGCTCAGACAGTATGACCGGGCCTCGATCGTCGCCCTGGCTGCCCTCGAGAGCGAGCCTGAGGTGGTCAATACTTCGCACTTTCACCGCTTTTTCGAAGACCTGTCGGCGATTTCCGACCGTGCCGAGCACCGGCTTTCGGACCTGATACGCGAGAGCGAGGAGCCTGCCGAGACGCCTGCGGAATATATCCCGAGGCTCAAGCAGACACGCAAGCGGTTAATCAAGACTCGAGGTCAGCGCACGTTGATCGGCCGGCTGCGTGAAGGCGAGGAGCCTTCACTGGGTGAAGTCGTTGAGGTCAAGGCGGCCACCGGTGATCGGGTCGTTGGCGCGTACCACCAGCACGCGGAGGGGGAATGGGTCGAAATCGAGGAACAGCCACGCAAGCCGGTCAATCGCGACAGCATCGTCCCACTGGCAGAGCTCATGCGTCGAAGCCGCGCCCTGCTGGATCGTGTGGAGCCCGAGATTGCCAGCGCGGTGCGCCAGTCTCGCCGTGCCAATGAGCCCGAGGACATGGAAGACATCCTGGTGCAAAAGGCCGACAAATTAGGTGAGCTGGCGGAGAAGCTGCAGATTCACCTTGAAGATCCCGATGGGGGAGGCAGCAAGGGTGAATCCGTACAGACCTGGCTGGACGAGTTGCGCGCAGCCGAGCAGCGATTCCGCGAGCAGGGACGTCAGCTGCGTATCGAGATGATAAAGCGCCAGCCGCCGACCGCCAGCCGGGTCAGCTATCTGGATCGACAGCAGGAGGTGCACATCGCCCGGGTTGAGGGGCGGAAAAACATGTCGGGTGCCCGCCGCAATGACTTCGTGCAGGAATATGCGATCAGCGACAAGGATGACCACCTGCTGTGGTGGGCGCATTTTCACTACGCCAGCGAGGACGCGGCGGCGGATGCCTTCACCGCCGCGCACCTTAAACTCCCGGAACAGCGGCTGATGGGTTACAGGGCGATGCTCAAGGCGGCCAAGGACAACAAGGAAGTGGTGAGCATTTATCGCAGCGCCATCGGCAAGGAACTCGCGCAACGTCTGTTTCTGCATCTGGCCGAGTGAATGCCTGGGGCCGCCGTAGAGACAGATGCCTGGGCGTGCGATTTTTTTAGGAATCGTCACGCAAGGGATTTATCATCCGCAGCAATTCTCTAGTCGAGTGAGGTTTCCAGCACTCGACCTGCGGCATAGCAGAGAGGTCTGCCGAGGGACGCGACCAAGGGTTAATGGTCGTTTGCCCTCGGTGAGACTAGACTGCGCCGCGAGTTTCGATCCTTCATGCCGCCCGGGCGGCATGATTCAGCCGGAGACACCAGAGTGGTGTCTCGGCCAGTTCTGAGGAGTACGCATGGCTGTCTACAACTACGACGTGGTAGTGCTGGGTTCGGGCCCGGCGGGTGAGGGCGCGGCGATGAACGCTGCCAAGGCCGGGCGTAAGGTGGCAATGGTCGACAGTCGTCGGCAGGTCGGCGGCAACTGCACACACCTGGGCACGATCCCGTCGAAGGCCCTGCGTCACTCGGTTAAACAGATCATCCAGTTCAACACCAACCCGATGTTCCGCGCCATCGGCGAGCCACGCTGGTTCTCGTTCCCGGACGTTCTGAAGAACGCCGAGAAGGTCATCAACAAGCAAGTGGCGTCGCGCACCGGTTACTACGCGCGCAACCGTGTCGACGTCTTCTTCGGCACCGGCAGCTTCGCCGACGAGCGCAGCATTGACGTCGTGTGCAACACCGGCGTTGTGGAAAAACTGGTTGCCAACCAGATCATCATCGCCACCGGCTCGCGGCCTTATCGGCCCGCCGATATCGACTTTTCCCACAAGCGCATCTACGACAGCGACACCATCCTCAGCCTGGGTCACACCCCGCGCAAACTGATCATCTACGGTGCAGGCGTCATCGGCTGCGAATACGCGTCCATCTTCAGTGGCCTCGGCGTCGAGATCGAACTGATCGACAACCGTGACCAACTGCTGAGCTTCCTCGACTCGGAAATCTCTCAGGGCCTGAGCTATCACTTCAGCAACAACAACGTGATGGTTCGCCACAACGAGGAGTACGAGCGCGTTGAAGGGCTGGACAACGGTGTGATCCTGCACCTCAAGTCCGGCAAGAAGGTCAAGGCCGACGCCTTGCTGTGGTGTAACGGCCGTACCGGCAACACCGACAAGCTGGGTCTGGAAAACGTCGGCATCAAGGCCAACGGTCGCGGTCAGATCGATGTCGACGAAGCCTACCGCACCAGCCAGCCGAACATTTATGGTGCAGGCGACGTGATCGGCTGGCCGAGTCTGGCCAGTGCGGCCTATGACCAGGGTCGGTCGGCCTCGGGCAGCGCGGTGGACAACGGCGCGTGGCGCTTCGTCAACGACGTGCCGACCGGGATCTACACCATCCCCGAGATCAGCTCGATCGGTCAGAACGAGCATGACCTGACCGTGGCCAAAGTGCCGTACGAAGTGGGCAAGGCGTTTTTCAAGAGCATGGCCCGTGCGCAGATTTCCAACGAGCCGGTCGGCATGCTGAAGATCCTGTTTCACCGGGAAACGCTGCAGATTCTCGGCGTGCACTGCTTCGGCGACCAGGCATCGGAGATCGTGCACATCGGTCAGGCGATCATGAACCAGCCGGGCGAGGCGAACACCATCAAGTACTTCGTCAACACCACGTTCAACTACCCGACCATGGCCGAGGCCTATCGGGTAGCGGCATATGACGGCCTGAACCGGCTTTTTTGAGCGGCTCCGGCCGGTGGCCTGAGCCGGCCGGGGAGACCGATTTCAGTACTTCCCAAGGGTGGCGCTGGCCAAACCGGGAAAGTCTGTAATCAGGCTGTCAACGCCGAAGTCGGCGAGTCTGCGCATGAGCGCGGGCTCGTTGACTGTCCACACCGACACATGCAGCCCTTGGTTCTGGGCTTTCTTCAAGCGCTCGGGCGTGCACAGCGTCCAGTTCAGCGCGAGTATTTCGCAGCCATACCCTTGAGCCACTTTCAGCGGGTCAAGCCAGGCGTATTCCGCCACCAGCCCTCGCGAAATATCCGGTGTCAGCTCCAGCGCCGCGCGCAGCACTTCCCGGGAACTCGACGTGATCGTCACTTTATCCAACAGTCCGTGGCGCTGAGCCATTTCACGAATGGCCAGCACGGTGGTTGCCGCGCGGGTGCGTGACGCGCTTTTGACCTCAAGCTGCCAGTGATCGAAGGCGCATTTCTCGAACAGTTCTTCCAGTCGGGGAATGGGGCAGGGCTGCACCCAGCCGGGTCCGCCCTTGCGCGCGTCGTAGGTCATGAGATCGGCGGCGTCGTGCTCGACGACCTTGCCGCGGCGGTCGGTGGTGCGCTTGAGGGTCGGGTCATGGATCACCATCAGCTCGCCGTCGCGGGACAGGTGCAGATCCAGTTCGCAGCGTTTGACGCCGTGTTTGAGGCATTCCTGAAAGCTGGTCAGGGTGTTTTCCGGTGCTTCGCCCTTGGCGCCGCGGTGGCCGTAAATAATGGTCACAATCACTCCTTGGTACGCATGGCGCTGGAATAGGTCGGGCTGAAATAAGGGGTGCCGGGGTCAGGTTGGCTTGGTGTCGGGGTCTGCCTGCTCACGGGCCAGCCGCCGCTGCGCGGCTTGTCGTTGCAGGATGTGTCGGGCGAGCAATTGGCGCTGGGCGTCAGTGAGGTCGATCCACTCCGCGCCGACGTCAAAATCGCCGATGGTCAACGCATGACACTGCGTCACCCGGGCCCGCAGCATCATCCCCGACGCCTGGGGCATCAGCACCATCTTCACCGACAACAGGGTGCCGGGCTGGAAGGGTTGAGGGGTTTCGAATTGCAGGCCACCCTCGGACATGATCACGCGCTGCGGCGCGCCCAGCTTGCCCAGTGCGGTGTGCGCTACCACTTGGCCGAGCAAGTCGATGCGCTTGCTCATCGCTCGAAGGAAGCTGTTGGTAGTGCGGTCTCGATCATCCAGCTGGCGGAGCAGGTGCTGGGATTCAAACTCGGCGACGTGCAATTCGCTCAGCAGATCGAAGAGCGTGGACGTGTCGTGATGGCCAGGTTCCTCTCCCGTGCCAGGCTCGGCGATGCGGTTAATTTCCAGTGCGACGCTGTCCTCGATACGGTAGTATTCGCGGCGTTCTTCTTCATCTAGTGTCGGCATGGCGAACCCATGGTAGCGGCGGTTGTCAGAGTGATTGCTCAAAATCATAGCTCAGCTTTTCGAGCGTGATCCGGTGGTGATCCGAGTGTAAAGCCGCTTGCCCAGGCCCGCCACAAGGACGTTCCCATTCCTCCGAACAAGCCCCTAAATGTTCAGACCTCTTTTTGTATTCATCGGCACGCGCTACACCCGTGCAAAGCGCCGTAATCACTTTGTCTCCTTCATTTCCCTGACGTCGATGATCGGCCTCGCCCTGGGCGTCGTCGTGATGATCGTCGTGCTCTCGGTCATGAACGGCTTCGACCACGAGATGCGCACCCGCGTGCTGGGCATGGTGCCCCACGCTACCATCGAGTCCGGCGAGCCGATCAATGACTGGCAGGCCCTGGCCTCCCGGGTCAAACAGAACAAACAGGTCGAGGCCGTTGCGCCGTTCACTCAGATGCAAGGCCTGCTGACCAACAACGGCAATGTGCAGAAGATCCTGCTCAATGCCATCGACCCGGCGCAGGAGCGCAAGGTGTCGATCATCGACGGTTTCATGAAGCAGGGCAGCCTTGACGACCTGGTCGCGGGCGGCTTTGGCGTGGTGATCGGCGACAAGGCCGCGACCAAGCTCGGTGTCGGCATGGGCGACAAAGTCACGTTCGTGTCCCCCGAAGTCACCGTGACCCCTGCCGGCATGTTCCCGCGCATGAAGCGCTTTACCGTGGTCGGCATCTTTCATGTCGGCGCCGGCGAGCTGGACGGCTACCTGGGCGTCACCAATCTGCAGGACCTGGCGCGGCTGCACCGCTGGAAGCCGGATCAGGTGCAGGGCTTGCGTCTGAAATTCACCGATCTGTTCAAGGCGCCACGCACGGCGTACGACATCGCCCAGAACCTCGGCGAGCACCAGTATTACTCCCGCGACTGGACCCGCACTCACGGCAACCTGTATCAGGCGATCGGCATGGAGAAATCCATCATCGGCCTGTTGCTGTTGCTGATCGTGGCGGTCGCGGCGTTCAACATCATTTCCACGCTGGTGATGGTGGTCAACGACAAGCGCGGTGATATCGCCATTCTGCGTACCCTGGGCGCGACCCCGGGCCAGATCATGGCGATCTTCATGGTCCAGGGCACGGTCATCGGTGTGGTCGGGACGTTGATCGGCGCCGGTGTCGGCATTCTTGCGGCACTCAACGTCAGTTCGGCGATTTCGGCGCTGGAAGGTCTGATCGGTCACAAGTTTCTCAACGCGGATGTCTACTTCATTGACTATCTGCCTTCGCAATTGATGGCCCAGGACGTGCTGCTCGTATGCGGCGCGGCGCTGGTCCTGAGTTTTCTCGCCACCCTGTATCCAGCCTGGCGTGCTGCGCGCACCCAGCCGGCGGAGGCGCTACGTTATGAGTGAGTCGGGCATGAGTGATAAAGCTGTACTGAGCTGCCGCAACCTGGGCAAATCCTACGAGGAAGGTCCGGAATCCGTGGTCGTCCTCTCGGGCCTGCAACTGGAGTTGCACCCGGGCGAACGCGTAGCGATCGTCGGCAGCTCGGGCTCGGGCAAAAGTACCTTGCTCAACCTGCTTGGCGGCCTCGACACGCCCACTGAAGGCAGTGTCTGGCTGGCGGGCGAAGAGCTTTCGGCGCTCAACGAGAAGGCCCGCGGTCTGCTGCGCAACCGTGCCCTTGGCTTCGTCTATCAGTTCCACCACTTGCTGCCCGAGTTCACCGCGCTGGAAAACGTCTGCATGCCGTTGCTGATCGGCAAGACGCCGATTCCGGAGGCCCGTCAGCGGGCAACCGCGCTGCTGGAGCGGGTAGGGCTCAAGCATCGACTGGCGCACAAGCCGTCGGAGCTGTCCGGCGGCGAACGTCAACGGGTGGCGATCGCCCGCGCGCTGGTTAACCAGCCGGGTCTGGTCATGCTCGACGAGCCCACCGGCAACCTTGACTCTCACACGGCGCAAGGGATCCAGGACCTGATGCTCGAGCTGAGCACGTCGTCGCGCACTGCGTTTCTGGTGGTGACCCACGACATGACGCTGGCCCGGCAAATGGACCGCGTGTGGCGTCTTGAAGAAGGCCGTCTGGTCGAAGCCTGACCCGTACGACCGGTGTCTTCAGGGCATCGGCTTTTTACTTTTAGCTGCTTAGTTACGGTGCTCCACGAATGTTCAGACCGTTATCCATCTTTATCGGTACGCGCTACACGCGGGCCAAGCGTCGCAACCACTTCATCTCGTTCATTTCCATGACCTCGATGATCGGGCTGGCGCTGGGCGTGCTCGCGATGATCGTGGTGCTGTCCGTGATGAACGGTTTCCAGCAGGAAATGAGTTCGCGGATCCTCGGCATGGTCCCCCATGCGGTGATCTCTGGCGTCAAGCCGCTCGACGACTGGCAGCCGGCGGCCAGGGCATCGCTCAAAGACCCACAGGTCACGGCCGCCGTGCCATTCACTGAAATGGACGGCATGCTGTCGTATAAGGGCTCGATGCAGCCGATACAGATCAACGGCGTCGATCCGGCCCTGGAATCCAAAGTCTCCATCGTGACCCAGCACATCGTGCAGGGCCGCCTGCAGGACTTGAAGGCGGGCGAATTTGGTGTGGTGATCGGCGAAATCACCGCCCGGCGCTTTCGTCTGAACGTCGGCGATAAACTGACGCTGATCGTTCCGGAAATCAGCAGTGCCCCCGGTGGCATCACCCCGCGCCTGCAGCGCTTGACGGTGGTGGGCGTGTTCAAGGTCGGTGCCGAACTGGACGGTTCAATGGCGCTGGTCAACGTCGCCGATGCCGCCGTCATCCAGCGCTGGCAGCCCAATCAAGTGCAGGGCGTACGCCTGGCGCTGACGGATTTGTACGCCGCGCCGCAGGTTTCAACGGCCATTGCCGCCGGACTCGGTGCGGACTACAAAGCGGATGACTGGACCCACACGCAGGGCAGCCTGTTCAGCGCGATGAAGATGGAAAAGACCATGATCGGCCTTCTGCTGCTGATGATTGTCGCCGTGGCGGCGTTCAACATCATCGCCACGCTGATCATGGTGGTGAATGACAAGGGCGCCGACATCGCCATCCTGCGCACCATCGGCGCCACCCCGAGCCAGATCATGACCATCTTCATGGTGCAGGGCACCGTTATCGGCATCGTGGGCACCGTGATCGGCGGCGTACTGGGGGTGATCGCAGCGATCAACGTCAGTCAGATCGTCGGCTGGGTCGAGCGCGTAACAGGCCAGCACATTTTCACCTCGGACGTTTATTTCATCAGCAATCTTCCGTCGAAGCTCGAAGGCAGCGATGTGGCGCTGATCTGCAGTGCCGGCTTTATCCTCAGCTTTCTGGCAACGATCTACCCGGCTTACCGTGCCGCGCAGATCCAGCCGGCCCACGCCTTGCGTTACGAGTAGCAGATGGATCAGGGGCCGACGCGCTGTGGGGAGTACGGCTCGGAACACGGCACCGCGGCCATGAAGCACGATGATTCCACTAGCGGGCTGTGCGAGCCGGGCATGGTCGGCGAGGTGGCGATCAGTCAGTAAACGCTGAAAACCCTGCGCGAACCCGATAAACTTCGCGGCCTTGGTTTTAACAGCCGCTTTTTTCAGGTCCAGGTCCCGCCATGCATCCCGCAGCCGAACACTCGCCGCTGGGCAAGTCCAGCGAATACATCGCCACGTACACCCCGTCTCTGCTGTTCCCTATCCCACGCGCTGCCAAGTGGGCGGAACTGGGACTGACCGCCGAGACCTTGCCTTATCAGGGTGTCGATTTCTGGAATTGCTATGAGTTGTCCTGGCTGCTGCCGTCGGGCAAGCCGGTGGTGGCCATTGGTGAGTTCAGCATTGCGGCGGACTCGGCCAATATCATCGAATCCAAGTCGTTCAAGCTCTACCTGAACTCGCTCAATCAGACCGCCTTTGCGTCTGAAGCCGAGCTGATCGCCACACTGGAGAAGGACCTGTCGGCGGCGGCTGGCAAGCCGGTTGGCGTCCGCATTCGCAGCCTGAAGGACATCGAGGCCGAGGGAATTGTTTCGGTGCCGGGTGTGTGCGTCGATGACCTCGACGTGACTATTTCAAGCTACGACCGCCCTCAACCCGAACTGCTGCGCTGCGATGAGTCGCGAGTGGTGGACGATGCGCTGCACAGCCATCTGCTCAAATCCAACTGCCCGGTGACGAGCCAGCCGGACTGGGGCAGCGTGGCGGTTGAATACCGTGGCGCGGCGCTGGATCACGCCAGTTTTCTGGCCTACATCGTCAGCTTCCGCCAGCATTCTGATTTCCATGAGCAGTGCGTGGAACGCATCTTCATGGACCTGCAGCGTTTGCTGAAGCCGGAGAAGCTGACGGTGTATGCGCGTTACGTGCGCCGCGGCGGGCTGGACATCAACCCCTACCGCAGCACGGAAGCGCTGACCCTGGAAAACGGGCGTCTCGCGCGGCAGTAAGGCATTGCTGCCCCATCTGTAGGTGCCGGTCTGCAGGTGAGCCCGAATGTTCAGACGATAGGGGTCACTGACGCACTGCGTTAGCCGGCAAGCCGGCTTTCAGAATCGAGCCGGCTGCTTCAATGAGGTGGGCCAGCAGACGCCTGAATCAGATCCCCATGCTCCCCAGCGTTACCAGGACATTGCGCAGCGTACCGGCGATGGTCGGGTGATCGACCTCAAAACGCTCGACCGCCAGGTTGACGCCATCGGCAATGCTCGGGTCTTGGGAGACGGTCTCGAGTTCGATCTGCGCCTGGATTTGCTCCATGACCTCGGTCAGGTTCGAGCGATCCTCTGCGGTCAGATCAGGATTATGCTCCAGCTGCTGGTTCAGGCTGTCGAGTTGTAGTTGCAAGTCACTGACGGACATGGGGTCTTCCTTAATCTGATTGGTCTCACGATGGACCGCAATACGCAGGCAAAGGTCCTTTACCGCTCTAGACTAATCCACTCCA
The DNA here is from genome assembly GCF_057834665.1 of Pseudomonas sp. GL_135. Lineage (NCBI taxonomy): Bacteria > Pseudomonadati > Pseudomonadota > Gammaproteobacteria > Pseudomonadales > Pseudomonadaceae > Pseudomonas > Pseudomonas sp. GL_135. The sequence goes on along the minus strand of NZ_CM174408.1, from coordinate 3,510,037 downwards.
AGCCACTGTGCATGACCTCAGTCAGCTCAAGGCTTCTCCGACTTCTGCCGGCGCAGAGTGATATCCGCCAGGCACGACTCCAGCTCGCCCAAGTGATCAATGACTGAATGTGCGCCGGCCGCATACAGCTCGAGGGTGGCTCGGCCGCGACGGCGCTCGCGATCCAGATCGCTCAATGCCTCCCATTGCTCAGGCGACACACCGCACAGCGGGCCGCAAGACGCCAGCCCCACCGTCCACAGCCCTGCGTTGATGCCCGCCATGAGCAGACGCGGATCGCCGCTCACCAATACGCAGCCGTCCAGTTGCTTCACGCCAAGGGTCATCAGCGCTTGCCAGCACGCATCAGGTGCAGGCCAACGGTGGGTCGGCGCGGGAGTGGGCAGAATCAGATTGCTGAGCGGTGCCGCCAGCTGATCGGTAATCGAGGAGGGGTATTCATCGAGCCAGGCGCAGGGAATGCCGTGCTGTTTGAGATGCTTCAGGGCGTTGATTGCACCTGGCGCGAGCGTCGCGAATGGCTGGGCGTCCCGGGAAGCCAGTGACCTGCCATCGCTGCCCAGCAGCGTGCGCGCCTGGGCGCCGAAGTCGACAAGGCAACCGCTCAGTCCGAACAAAACGGCAGTGAACGACGGAGCAGCGACGGCGACCGGGGCGAGCATGGCATTCCCTCTCAAAGCCGTTGACGCTAAGGGATTGCCATGACAAATCGATGACCGAACGATGACAGTGGTTCCAGATGTTTAGGGCCCTACAAAACACCCACCATTTCAGCGACGTAAATAGTCACAGAACGCTTTATACTCCCGCCTTTGGTTTGGGGCGTAGCGCCCGCTTGATTACTTTGACTGGGAGTCTCAGCTATGCCCGAGAACGGTGCTGGCATTATCAATCGTCTGGTTCGAACGTGCGTGTGGGCCAGTCTGGCCGTGGCGCCGATGGCTGCTAATGCGGCGGACGAAGATCCGTGGGAAGGCGTCAACCGTGCGATTTTCCGTTTCAATGACACCGTCGACACCTACGCGCTGAAGCCCATCGCCCAGGGCTATGAGTTCATCACGCCGCAGTTCCTTGAAGACGGCATCCACAACATGTTCAAAAACGTCGGCGAAGTCACCAACCTTGCCAACGATGTGCTTCAGGTCAAACCTGAAGCCGCGGGCGTCGATACCGCACGCCTGATCTTCAATACCACCTTTGGCCTGCTGGGCTTCTTCGATGTCGGCACCAAGATGGGCCTGCAACGCAACGACGAAGATTTCGGCCAGACCCTCGGTCATTGGGGCGTTCCAAGCGGCCCGTTCGTGATGCTGCCGCTATTTGGTCCGAGCACCGTGCGTGACACATTCGCTAAATACCCGGACACCTACACCCAGCCTTGGCGTTACATCGATCACGTCCCGACGCGTAACACTGCGCTGGCCGTGAGCGTTGTCGACACCCGGGCCAGCCTGCTCTCAGCCGAAAAGCTGATCAATGGCGACAAGTACATCTTCATCCGCAACGCTTACCTGCAAAACCGCGAGTTCAAAGTCAAAGACGGCAAAGTCGTCGACGACTTCTGATCCCGCTGCGCTGGAAAGCGATGCAAAAAAAGGCGACCTGAGGGTCGCCTTTTTATTTTCGCTATTTTTCGAAAATGTGATGGAGTTCCGGACTGACGTCACTTCATCGCCAGGATCGTCAGCCCCAGTTTTTGCTCGCCGCCCTCGATGTCGGCAATCCACACCACCTCGGTGTCGGCCTCCAGGCCCTTGAGCGCGGCATGCTCGGAATCAATCGTGACGCTGATCTTGTCGCCCACCTGGAACGAGCGGGGCGCTTGTATCTGCATGCCAGAGCTGGATAAATCCACGCAGACGGCCGGGATAATCTGGCCGGCGTAGATCAGGCTGATGTCCGCATCGACCCGCATGCGAATGTAATCTCGTTTTTCTTCGTAATCGCGATCGAGCTGGCCCATGACGCATCCTTCGTTTTGATTGCTGATTTAACGGTTCTTATAACTCCGGGCGATTTGCGATGTAAAGACGCCGTTCGGCAGCGGGGCCGCGCTTGAAACGCCAGGCGGATGGGAGTACCGTCTGCGCCTTGAAGGGCAGCTCTGTCATGTGAAGCGTTTGACCAAAAGTCCGCTACCTGAGCCAGAGAGGCTAGAAGCGAATCCAGTACGCGGGCTGACTGCAACCAGCCGCCTACGCCAACCTAATCTGGCGCCGTTTGCCCACATGCAAAAAACCAGTGCCACGCTGCTGATCATCGATGACGACGAAGTCGTGCGCGCGAGTCTCGCGGCCTATTTGGAAGACAGCGGGTTCAGTGTTCTGCAAGCCGGTAATGGCCTGCAGGGTCTACAGACTTTCGAGCGGGAAAAGCCCGATCTGCTGATCTGCGACCTGCGCATGCCGCAGGTGGGCGGTCTCGAGCTGATCCGTCAGGTCACCAGTCTTGCGCCGGAAACGCCGGTCATCGTGGTGTCTGGCGCGGGTGTGATGAGTGATGCCGTCGAAGCACTGCGCCTTGGCGCTGCCGATTACCTGATCAAACCCCTCGAAGACCTTGCAGTGCTTGAGCATTCGGTCCGACGAGCGCTGGACCGGGCGCGCCTGCTCCACGAAAACCAGGAATACCGGCAGAAGCTGGAGACCGCCAACCGCGAGCTCGAGGCCAGCCTGCACTTGCTGCAGGAAGACCAGGACGCGGGCCGTCAGGTGCAGATGAACATGCTGCCCATCAGCCCCTGGGCCATCGACGCGTTCGAATTCGAACATGAGATCATCCCGTCGCTGTACCTGTCGGGCGATTTCGTTGATTATTTTCGGGTCGATGAGCGACGCGTCGCCTTTTACCTGGCGGACGTGTCCGGTCATGGCGCGTCGTCTGCGTTCATCACCGTGCTGTTGAAATTCATGACCACGCGCCTGCTGTTTGAATCCAAGCGAGGCGGCAGTCTGCCGGAGTTCAAGCCGTCAGATGTGCTGGGCCACATCAATCGCGGGCTGATCAGCTGCAAGCTGGGCAAGCACGTGACCATGGTGGGTGGCGTGATCGACGAGGTCACCGGGCAACTGACGTACAGCGTCGGCGGCCATTTGCCGCTGCCGGTGTTCTACACCCCGGGGGACACGCATTACCTTGAAGGCCGTGGTCTGCCTGTCGGGCTGTTCAATGAAGCGACTTACACGGATCACGTCATCGATCTGCCTGCGTCCTTTAGTCTCACCCTGCTGTCCGACGGCATTCTGGACCTTCTGCCAGGTGATACACTCAAAGAGAAAGAAGCCAACTTGCCCGAACTGGTCAAGGCGGCGGGGGGCAGCCTGGATGGTCTGCGCCAGACGTTTGGATTGGCCACGCTAGGGGAGATGCCGGATGATATCGCCTTGTTAGTGTTGAGCAGGAACCTTTAATGAGTACCGGTAGAATCCAGTTCGCCGAGCAAGACGGCACATTCGTCCTCAAGTTTGTGGGTGAAGTGCGTCTGACGCTGTGCTCGGCGTTGGATGCGACAATTGAGCGGATCTTCACCTCGATGAATTTCTCGACGGTGGTCATCGATCTGACCGAAACCCGCAGCATCGACAGCACAACCCTGGGTCTGCTGGCCAAGCTGTCGATCCTCTCGCGCCAGAAGGCCGGGTTGTTGCCGACGGTCGTCACCACCCATGAAGACATCACGCGGCTGCTGCAGTCCATGGGCTTCGATCAGGTCTTCAACATCGTCGGGCGTCCTGTTCCGCGTCCCGAGGCCTTGAGCGATCTGCCGACCCAGGATCAGTGCGAAGACGTGGTGAAGGCCAAGGTGCTTGAGGCCCACAAGATCCTCATGGGCTTGAACGACTCGAACCGCGAAGCCTTCCGTGACCTGGTCAACGCACTCGAGCACCAGTAGTAGCGTCAGCAATATCGCCAGTCACATGCTGCGGTCCTGAACCGAGGCATAAAAAAGGGCGGCCCCTGTGAGGAGGCCGCCCTTTTTACATGCCTGACGATTTAGGCTTTGGCCGACAGCATCTTTTCCAGTGCAACCTGGTCACGGGCGAACTGACGAATGCCTTCGGCCAGTTTCTCGGTGGCCATGGCGTCTTCGTTGGAAGCCCAGCGGAACTGGCTTTCGTTGAGAGTCACGCGCGGCTCGCCGCCATTGCCTGGCTTGAGTTTCTGCTCAAGTGTGCCGTTGTCTTCCGACAGCTTATGCAGCAGGTCAGGGCTGATGGTCAGACGGTCGCAGCCGGCCAGTTCTTCGATCTGGCTGAGGTTACGGAAGCTGGCGCCCATGACCACGGTCTTGTAGTCGTTAGCCTTGTAGTAGTTGTAGATGCGGGTCACCGACTGCACGCCCGGATCCTCGGCACCGACATAGTCTTTGCCTTCGGCTTTCTTGTACCAGTCGTAGATGCGGCCCACGAATGGCGAGATCAGAAAAACGCCGGCGTCGGCACAGGCCTGGGCCTGAGCGAAAGAGAACAGCAGGGTCAGGTTGCACTGAATGCCTTTCTTTTCCAGCACTTCAGCGGCCTTGATGCCTTCCCAGGTCGACGCCAGCTTGATCAGGATGCGGTCGCGGCCGATGCCGAAATCTTCGTACAAACCAACAATGCGGTCGGCGCGTTCGATGCAGGCCTGGGTGTCGAACGACAGGCGTGCGTCCACTTCAGTGGAAACGCGGCCCGGGACCACTTTCAGAATTTCACGGCCGATGGCGACGGCGAAACGGTCGCTGGCGACGTTGATGTCGTTGTTGCTGCCGGTGAACGCCTCTTTCAACCGGTCGCTGTTGCTGTCGCTGGAAGCGGCCTTGAGCAAGAGGGAAGGGTTGGTGGTGGCGTCGACGGGCTTGAGTTTTTCGATGGCAGCGAAATCGCCGGTGTCGGCAACGACGGTGGTGAATTGCTTGAGTTGTTCCAGCTTGGAAGTCATGAGCGTGCTCTGTCCTGTGGTTGTGCTGACATTACCCGAGCGCCGCCGGTCACTCAAGGGCGTCAACCGCGACACACGCACCGGTTTAGACGCCTGCGTTTGCGCAAACGGCGTGCCTGCGTGTCAGCCATGATCCGGGCGATGCGCGCTTTTTAAAAGAGCGGCGCGGGGGCATGGTCTGTCGGTTCCCGAGGAGGGCGGATACTCGATCCAGACTGGTTGGAGCCCGGACCGGCCGGGATGTTCCCGGGCGCTGACATCTTATCCGCCGACGGTCTGCGACGGCCCGCAGCCATGTGCCCGATACGTGAATCCGCGCGCAGTGGTGTGGCCACAATCAACGAGTGGGCGTCTCGCCGCAGTCGCTGTCGACTGATTTGATCAGCGTGGTCCGATCGAAGACTTCCAGATGAACCTGACACGTCGCCTCGGCCGTGAGGCTCAAGCTCACGCTGTTCGCCGCGACCCCGCTCTGCAGATCGCCCTGTTGGTCGATGGCCGACGTGCCCTGGGCGCTGGTCTGCCTGACGGTCATTCGGTAGTGCAGCGTCAGCGGCGCCGGATTCTCGAGGTGGGGGCGGATCACCACCGTCGAGCCGCTGCGCTGGGCGTCAACCGTCACAACGAGCTGCGTGAAGTCCATCATCGTGATCACCGTTGGGTCGCGCTGGCTTTCATGTTGTCGCCGAACTGTTTGATGGACACGGCACCGCCGAATCCGGCCTGGGTGACGCTGGCCTGATTAGCCTGACCGTATTGCCCGACGAAGGCCTGGTTGTAGGCGCCGGTCTGCACCACGCTCGCGGCGTTGTCAGTGCCGTGCTGCGTCACGCCGGTCTGGTTGTTGGTGCCCGATTGGCTGACCTGCGCGGTGTTCGCCGTGCCGTTCTGCTGCGCGGTGACCGCGTTGTTCACCCCGCTCTGGTTGACCACCGCCTGGTTGCGACTGCCGGTCTGACTCACGGCCTGATTCTGTCGCGCACCGCTTTGATCGACGCGCGCGTTGTTATAGGCGCCGATCTGCAAGATGGTAGCGACGCTGTTGCCGACAGTGATGTCCGCATAGCGTGCCTCGCGCACCAGATCCTGGGCCTGTGCCTGGGCAAGCGTGCCGGTGAGCAGCAGTGCGGCGGCGACCCAGGCGAATCCTTTAGCGTTGCGTTCCATTCTTTTCTCCTGTCGTAACAATGTCCTGGTCCGCCTCAGCCAGCGGCAAGGTGGTCATTTGTTCGTCGTAGCTCTGCAGGTAACTCTGCAGCAGCGGCTTGTTCAGGTCAGCGGGGTTTTTCAGGTTCCAGCTACCGTCCCGGGCGCCTTGCGCAATCATGTGGATCAGCGCCGTTTCGATGGCTTCGCGCACGCATTGCTGCACGGGTTCGTTGCGCGACACGCCGGTCTCGACCTCCAGCAGGTGCTTGAGGGAGACGAAGCGGAAGATGCCGAAATCGACCTGAATCGAGAATATGGTCTTGGTGGTCGTGATGCTCTGGATGATGTCACCGGTGCGGATGTCCACCGCCCTCAGGTTGACGGTCACCTGATCCTGGCGGTAAAGCTCGGATGGCCCGACACCGAGATAGCGAACGCCGATGCCGCCGGTGCGCACGTTGCTTTCGTAGGCGACGATGGCGCCTTCGATGATCATGTTCGCCGGCCGCAGCGCAGGCAGTTGCACCTGGGCCTGATCCTGGGGCTGTTCCAGTGCGCGGATGATCTTGCGTTCGGTGAGCAGGTCTTGAAGGTTTTCGCGCTCCACCGGCTTGAACCAGCGTGAGTCGCGCAGGGCGCTGATCAGCAGCGACGCGGCGCCTTGGGTCACCGAGGTGGAAAACGAGCTGTCGGGGGACGGTTTGTACTGCCCGGTCTGGTCCCGCAGGCCGTAGACCGCGACGCTGATGGGACCCGCGGGCGGCGGCAGGTGGGTCAGGTCACGCAGGCTCTGGGTGGCAGGCGACAACGTGGCCGGGGAAATGGTCGCCGCAGGGCGAGACGTGGTGCAGCCGGCAAGCAGCATGACGGCAGTGAACATCAACATGAGGGGACGGACGCGCATACTTTCTCTTCCCGCAAGAAAACCCCGCCAGACCCTGGCGGGGTACATCATCTTAGTGTTGGTAGATCGTTGCCACGTTGCCGCTGCCGCCGTTCTGGCTGACGTTGGCGACCATGTTGTTGCCGGACTGGGTCAGGCCGACGATGTTGGAGGATGTGTAAGTGCCGGTGCCGGTCTGGCTAACGACCGCGCGGTTGTTGTTGCCGGTCTGGAGCAGGGTTTCTTCGTTGTTGACGCTGGTCTGGGTGCTGGACGCGTAGTTGTTGTTGCCGACCTGCTGGACGTCTGCGGTCAGTGAAGTGCCGTTCTGGGAAGCGCTGACGGTGTTGAAGTCGCCGCGCTGTTGCACGTTGGCGCTGGTGAAGATGGAGCCGGTCTGCTGTATCGAGCCAAGGTTGTTGTTGCCGTTCTGTTGCAGAGTGGCGACGGTCTGCGCCTGGTTACGCTGTTGCGAAACGGTGCCGGTGTTGCTGTTGCCCGCTTGTATGACTTTGCCGCCCACGCTGTTGCTGTTGCCTTGCTGCGAGACGCTCGCCAGGTTGTAGCTGCCGGCCTGGGAGATAGTCCCGCTGGAGCTCGAGTTAGCGGTTTGCGAGACGCTGGCGGTGTTGTTGTTACCGCCGCCCTGGGTGATGCTGGCGCTGGTGCTGTAGCTGCCCTGTTGATCAATGGTCGCTTTGCTGTAAGCGCCGGACTGATTCAGGCTGGCGATCTGCGGTTGAGGGCCGCCGGCATTCTGCGTGATCGAGCCGGTGTTGTTGTTCCCGGCCTGTTTGGCGCCGGCGATGTTGTAGTAGCCGGTCTGATTGATCGTCAGGTTGCTGTAGGTCGCGCTCTGGCTGACAGGAATGCCATTGAGGCTGGCGCCAGCGGTGTTACGGCCGCCGTTCTGATTGACCGTAACCGTCGACTGGGTGGCGCCTTGCTGCTCGACGCCCAACTTGTTGTCAGTACCGGCCTGGGTGGTGTTGACGGTGCTTGAGTCGGCCATGGCCGCACCGGATACCGCAAACAGGATAGCCAGAGACAGTAAGGATTTGCGTGCTTGCATGATGATCTTCCTTATTCAGTGTTGTTGTGGGGTGTTGCAGATATCGGATGCGACGGGTCTTACGGTTGATTCACTTGGAACTGGGTGGTCTGGCCGGTGTTTTTGTCGGTCGTGACGATCTGCAGCAGGCCGCCTTGCAGGTTGGTGATTGCGATGCGGAAATCAGTGGTTTCGACGGTGCCCGGAACCAGTTGGCCGTTGGCGCCAACGATGCTGGACGTCACCGCCGACGACACCCGGCTGAGGATGGCGCTCTGCAACATGCTGTTGAACTGGGTCAGCGCGGTCTGCCCGGAGTAGGCGCCGGACGATGAGGACTTTTCGACGTAATGGTTTTGCGCCTGGGCCTGATTGAGCAGCACCGGGCCGTTCAACGGGTTGCCGCCAAACGACGGGTTGTTCGGGACATAGGCCAGTTCGCTGGCCTGGACGCCTGAACACATGCCAGCCAACAAGACAAAGCTGGCGACAACCAACACGCGGCGGTTAATAGTGGGTGCTTTCATAGCTCGTCTCGTCCCATGTCCGGGTCGCCAAAGAATTGTGCCAATTGATAATCAAGAATGGCCTGGTACACCTGACCGGCCGCGTCGGCGGCAATGGCCGGAATAAGCGTGCGGTTGGGCGGGAGGAACATTTGAAACAAGCGGCGATTACCGTAATCCACGAAGACCTGACTGCCTAAACGCGCAGTGGGGCGCTCGGTAATGGTGACGGTAAACGTTTCCGCTTCATCTTTCTCGCGCCAGGTATTGGCGAAACTGTCATAAAACGTCCGGCCTGCCAGGGTCATGGTCTGCCCGATCACAATACCGCCGACGTCACGGTGGTTGAGCGTCCGGTGCTGCTCAACTGTCGCGGAAGTGTTCACGCTGGGCTGAGCAAGCGCCGTGGTTGCGGCGCACAGAGGCAGCAGCCATAGGCCAATAACGTTAAGGGTTTTCATGTGTGTACGATTATGGGTACGGGGTGTTACTTGTTATATCTCATTCAACTTGCTTTGCCAGTGGTTAATTAAAATAAAGTTCATTTATTTTGTTGGCGTCAACTTCCATTCTTATTTAAATACTCCTGTTTAAAAAGTAAGGGCGTAACAAGGCTGCGAATTTATGGCGTCAAATAATCTGCCGGAAAAAGGCTTAATAAAGCCAGCGCCTATGGATATGTTTAAAGCGAGCGTCTTGAAAGAGGGTTGTTAGCTTGCTAATGCTTAGGGTGGTCGTGAAGTTTAAGACCCTGTGGCAGTGATGAAGTTGTTTATAAGTTTCAAGCGACTGCTTCATTACTTACCGTATGAGTTCGGCTCTGCAGAGCGCGCGTGTTTTCACCATGACCCGCTTCAGCCGGGCGTGCGAGCTGTTAGAATGCGCGTCCTCTTCGCCCGACCTGCTCATTGCTGCCATGTTGCCTACCACAGAACCCCGTACTGACCGCCTTCCGTTCGAGCCTTCACGGCGTTTTTCCGTGGCCCCGATGATGGACTGGACGGATCGTCACTGCCGTTTTTTCCTGCGGCTGCTGTCGAAAAACGCGCTGCTGTACACCGAGATGGTCACCACCGGCGCGTTGCTGCACGGCGATACCGAGCGCTTTTTGCGCCACGACGAGACGGAGCATCCGCTGGCCCTGCAATTGGGCGGCAGCAACCCGGCTGACCTCGCCGCCAGTGCGCGTCTGGCTCAGGCGGCCGGCTACGATGAGGTCAATCTCAACGTCGGTTGCCCGAGCGATCGCGTGCAGAACAACATGATCGGCGCCGTGTTGATGGGGTATCCGCAACGGGTGGCCGATTGCGTCAAAGCCATGCGCGACGCGGTGACGATTCCGGTGACAGTCAAGCATCGCATCGGCATCAACGGCCGCGACAGTTACGAGCAGCTCTGCGAGTTCGTCGGCACCGTGCGCGACGCCGGCTGCACCAGCTTCACCGTGCATGCCCGCATCGCCATTCTCGAAGGCCTGTCGCCGAAGGAAAACCGGGACATCCCGCCTCTGCGCTATGACATCGCCGCGCAGTTGAAGCAGGACTTCCCCGAACTGGAGATCATCCTCAACGGCGGCATCAAGACCCTGGAGCAGTGCCAGGAGCATCTGAATACCTTCGATGGCGTGATGCTCGGCCGTGAGGCGTATCACAACCCGTACCTGCTGGCAGGCGTGGACCGCGAACTGTTCGGCAGCACCGCCCCGCCGATCACCCGCGCCGACACCCTGGCGCTGATGCGCCCCTACGTGGAAGCGCACCTTCGCGACGGCGGCTCGATGCACCACATCACCCGCCATGTGCTGGGCCTGGGCACCGGTTTCCCCGGCGCACGGAAGTTTCGGCAGATGCTCTCGGTGGACATTCACAAGACGGACGACCCGCTGGGTTTGCTGGATCGGGCAGGGGAGTTGTTGGAAGGGCGGTGATGTTCAGGGAGTCGGTGGGCTCCCTGATTGCTGGATGATCGGCAGTACCGGCGCGAAAGCGGCCGCTGCTTGAGTTGCAGCGACCGCTTTCGATTCACACCTTCATCGTCGGCGGCAACTCCATCAATTTGTCCAGGGTGATCGGCAGGTCGCGGATGCGTTTGCCGGTGGCGTGCGAGACAGCATTGGCCACCGCAGCCGCCAGGCCGGTGATCCCGATTTCTCCGATCCCGCGCGCGCCGAACTCATTGAGCTCAAAGTCGGGGTAATCCAGCAGGATCACGTCGATCTCTGGCTGATCGGCATGCACCGGCACCACGTATTCGGCGTAGTTGTTGTTCACCGGCATGCCGTTGCGCTCATCGAAATCGGTGGCCTCAAACAGCGCCATGCCGACGCCCATGACGATCGCGCCTTCGACCTGATTGAGGGCGGTTTTCTGGTTGATCACCTTGCCCACGTCAATGGCACTGACCACCCGCGATACCCGCAGCCGCGAGATGCCCGGGTCCCAGCGCACTTCGACAAAGTGCACGCCGAAGGAGCGGAACGAGTGCTTGCTGGTGTCGTTCATGCCGGTCTTGGCTTCACCGAAAGCACTGGCCTGCTTTTGCGCCTTGAGCACGTCAGCGATGGCGAACGTCTTGTCGCCACTTTTCAACTGGCCCTGCTCGAAGCTCACCTGATCGGCCTTGGCCCCGGCAAACACGCCCTTGGGCGCGGTCGCAAACGCCTTCAACTGATCGACGGCCTGGCGGGTGGCCTCGGCGATGGCGGGCAGTACGCTTGCGGTCGCCCAGGAGCCGCCCGACACCGGCGCCGGCGGGAACGACGAATTGCCCAACTCGACCTCGATCTTGTCCAGCGGGATGCCGGTGATGCTGCTGACCACCTGAGCAACGATCGTGTAGGTGCCGGTGCCGATGTCCTGCACACCGCAAATGGCCCAGGCCGTGCCGTCGGCGCGCAGCGCAACCTGCGCCTCTGCCGGCGTGCGATAGGCGTCCCAGTTACAGGCGGCCATGCCATAGCCGATGATCTCGGTACCGTCCTTCATCGAGCCCGGCGCCGGGTTGCGTTTGCTCCAGCCGAAGCGCTCGGCGGCCTTGTCGATGCACTCTTGCAGATGATTGCTTGACCACGGCAGGTTCTGGCTTTCGTCGCGCTCGGAGACGTTGAGCTTGCGGAACTCCAGCGGATCCATGCCGATTTTTTCGGCCATTTCATCCATGGCCGATTCCAGGGCGAACAGCCCCGGCGCTGCACCCGGCGCACGCATGGACGTCGGCGTGCCGCGATTGACCTCGATGATCTTGTGGGTCACCAGCACGTTCGCGCAGCTGTAGAGGCTCTTGGTCGAGGTGCCGCAGTTTTCCTTGTACGGGTCGGTAAACGACGTGGTGTTGATGGACTCGTGGCTCACCGATACCAGCTTGCCTTTGTCGTCGGTGGCCAGCCGCATGCGCTGACGGGTTTCCGGGCGATGGCCGGTGGTGGTGAACATCTGCTGACGCGGCACCACCAGTTGCACCGGGCGCTTGAGCACCTTGGCAGCGCCACAGGCGGCGACCGAATGGGGCCAGATCCACAGTTTGCTGCCGAAGCCCGAGCCAATGAACGGCGCGCGCACTTCGACCTTCTCCGGGATCATGCCGAAGATTTTTGCCAGGGAATTGCGGTGGGCGACCACGCCTTGGGTCGCCTCGTAAACGATCAGTCGCCCGTCTTCCCAACTGGCGACGGTGGCATGCATTTCCATCGGGTTATGGGTTTCGACCGGCGTCGAATAGGTGGCGTCGATGCTGTGGGCGGCGCTGTCGAAAGCAGCGGCGGCGTCACCCCGGCTGTGGTTCGGGCTGCCATCCTGCAGCGCGCCAGCTTTCAGGCCTTGTTCGAGGTTGGCCACGGCGTCGGTCTTGCTGTAACTCACTTTGATCTTGTACGCCGCCGCCCGCGCGTGCTCGAAGGTATCGGCCACCACCAGGGCGACGAACTGGCCGGCGTAATGCACGGTGTCGTCTTCGAACGGCAGGCGGCTTTCGTCGGACTTGGCTGCCTTGAGGATCTGGGCGAACGACATCGGCAGTGTCGAGTTGTGATAGAGCGCCGGGAAGTTGCCGTGGTGCAGAATCTCCAGAACGCCCGGCGATTTGCGCGCGGCGTCCAGTTCCAGGCCGGTGATCTTGCCGCTGGCGACGGTGCTGAACACGCCGTAGCCGTAGGCCATATTCTTCAGGTGGTGGTCGGACGCGTACATCGCGCTGCCGGTGACCTTACGTTGGCCATCGATGCGACGGGGTGCCGAGCCAATCATTGCGTCAGTCATGGTGAATCCTCCGGTCAGGCATTCAAGGTGCCGAGGTTGCGCACGATGGCCTGCTGCCCCAAGGCGATCTTGTAGGCGTTGTGGCGATAGGCTTTGGCGCCCTTGAGGGCGATGGCGGCGACCTTATCGAGGGTCTGCGGGCTCAGGCTCTGGCCCTTCAACGCCTGCTCGGCCTCAAGCGAGCGCCAGGGTTTGGTTCCCACGCCGCCCAGGGCGACCCGCGCGTCACGCACGGTGTTGCCGTCCATGACAACGATCACCGCGCTGGACGCCAGGGCGAACTGGTACGAGGCGCGATCCCGCAGCTTCAGATACGCGGACTTATTGCCGGCCAGCGGCGCGGCCAGCACCACATGGGTGATCAGCTCATCGTCCAGCAGCGCGTGTTCTTTCCACGGCGTCGCCCCAGGCAACAGGTGGAAGTCAGCGAAATCGACACTGCGCTTGCCCTTTGGGCCCTGCACCTCGACCGTCGCGCCAATGGCGATCATTGCCACGCACATGTCCGAAGGATGGGTGGCGATGCACTGGTCGCTGGTGCCCAGCACCGCATGCACGCTGCGATTATGGCCGTCGATGGCGGCGCAACCCGACCCCGGCTCACGCTTGTTGCAAGGTGAATAACCGTCGCGGAAATAGTTGCAGCGCACCCGTTGCATCACGTTGCCAGCCGTTGTGGCTTTGTTACGCAATTGAGTCGTGGCGCCGGACAGCAGCGCCTGGGACAGCACGGCATAGTGCTCGACGATGTGCGGGTGATGAGCGAGTTCGGTATTGCTGACCAGCGCGCCGATGCGCACGCTGCCATCCTTCTGCACCTCGATCTGCTTGAGCGAGAGGTGGTTGACGTCGATCACTTGGTCGGCCGGCATGATGTCGAGCTTGACCAGGTCGAGCAACGTTGTGCCGCCGGCGAGGAAGAAGGTCGTCGGGCTTTTCGCGTGGGTCGTCACGGCCTGTTCGACGCTGTTGGCGCGCACATAATCAAAGGCTCTCATCAGCTCACCTCCTGGACCTTGATGCGCGCCGACTGGATCGCCGCGAGGATGTTCTTGTACGCGCCGCAACGGCAAATGTTGCCGCTCATGGCTTCGCGCACGCTGTGATCGTCGGTGCCGATGTTTTTGTCTTTCAACAACGCCGCCGCGCTCATGATCTGCCCGGAGGTGCAGTAGCCGCACTGGTAGGCATCGTGTTCCCAGAAGGCTTCCTGCACCGGGTGCAATTTGCCGTTCTGCGCCAGACCTTCAATGGTGGTGATGTCGTCGCCTTCGTGCATCGCCGCGAGGGACAGGCACGAATTGATGGCCACGCCGTTGACGTGAACCGTGCAGGCACCGCACTGGCCGTGGTCGCAGCCTTTCTTGGTGCCAGTGAGTTGCAGGCGATCGCGCAGCACGTCCAGCAGCGCGGCGTTGGCCGGCAGGTTCAGGGTGTGGGCCTGGCCGTTGACCTTCAGGGTCATGCGCCGCTCGTCAGCGGCGGGCGGGTCGATGTCATCGGCGACAGCGGCCTGGGCTTCGAGCGCTTGCGTCCAGATCGGCGCCGTCGCGGCAGCGAGGCTGGAGACGCCGATGGACTTCAGGAAATTACGGCGGGAAGGGACGGTGAAGGCCTTGAGGTCACAAGACAGTTCTTCTTTGATGGGGCGATCAGGCTGATCGGTCATGAGCAGGTTCCTCGTCAGCATCGGGTCAGACCTGGCGGCCGACGGTGGGCGGACGCGCGGGCAGGGACGGCAGGTGGAGCGGCATGCGGTATGGCCAGTGGCAACGGCAATTTTCAAAGCGACGGCAGTCTTTAACGATAACCAATGCGCAGGCACTGCATTTCGTTGGATTTGTTCATGCACTTGTGAGTCGCGCTCTCTAATCCGCGGCGCTGGTGTCAGCAGCGAAGGCTGGTGCCTTATCGGGATCAGCATAAGCGGGCGGTGCTGGCCATGGCTCAAGGGTTGTGACCGAGGCACCGGAGGATGGTTGCGGATATTTCTCGAGCGGAAAAATCACAGAATGTTACGAGTGCCAGGGCCGGCGAAACCGGCCCCGGAACCCTCAGCGTCAGGCAGCCGACGCTTGTTCTTTCAATGTCGCCATGTCGATGACGAATCGGTACTTCACGTCACCCTTGACCATGCGCTCGTAGGCTTCGTTGATGTCCTTCATGTGGATCATCTCGATGTCCGAGACGATGCCATGTTTGGCGCAGAAATCCAGCATCTCCTGGGTTTCCTGAATGCCGCCGATAAGCGAGCCGGCGAGGCTGCGGCGTTTGAAGATCAGGTTGAACACGCCTGGCGACGGGTGCGGCTGATCCGGCGCGCCCACCAGGGTCATGGTGCCGTCGCGCTTGAGCAGGTTCAGGAACGGATCAAGGTCGTGCGGCGCCGCCACGGTGTTGAGCATGAAGTCGAGCTGATTGGTCTGGGTGGCCATTTCATCCGGGTTTTTCGAGACGATCACTTCATCGGCGCCGAGGCGCAGGCCGTCTTCCCGCTTGTTCGGCGAGGTGGTGAACAGCACCACGTGGGCGCCCATGGCGTGGGCGATCTTGACCGCCATGTGGCCGAGGCCGCCCAGCCCGACGACGCCGACTTTCTTGCCCGGGCCGACTTTCCAGTGGTGCAGCGGCGAGTAGGTGGTGATCCCGGCGCAGAGCAGCGGTGCCACGGCGGCCAGGTTGTCGCTGTGGGAAATCTTCAGCACGAACTTCTCTTTCACCACGATCTTGTCGGAGTAGCCACCGAAGGTGTTCTCGCCGCCAAACACCGGACCGTTGTAGGTGCCGGTGAAGCCGTTCTCGCAGTATTGCTCTTCGCCTTCCGCGCAGGACGCGCAGTGCTGGCAGCTGTCGACCATGCAGCCGACGCCGGCGAGGTCGCCGACCTTGAAGTGGGTGACGTTGGCACCGACGGCGGTGACCTTGCCGACGATCTCGTGGCCCGGCACCGACGGATACAGGGTGTTGTTCCATTCGTTTCGGGCGGTGTGCAGGTCCGAGTGGCAGACGCCGCAGAACAGGATGTCGATCTGCACGTCATCGGCGCCCGGGTCACGGCGCTCGATCTGAAACGGAGCCAGTCTGTCAGTGGGTTTTTGCGCGGCGTAGCTGTAAGTCTTGATCATTGCGTGATCATCTCCAGTGGGGCAAAAAGACGGGTAACAGCAATCAGTGACAGGCGAGGGCGCGCAAAGGTCAATGCCTAAGGATGAAACCTTCCCAGCCGGGCTGTTTGACGCGCTGTGTGAAGCGGGCTGCTTAAACAGAATGCCGGGTTAAATCTTTCGATTTGCAGGCCGCTATAGGGCCGTACGGCGGGTAATTCCAACAAATGTCGTGGAATTCGGTTTTTTCGTCGCGAATAGACCGCAAATGCGAATATCCCGCTTGCAACCTTCTGTCACACCCCATGAAGATAGCTCAGTCCGACGCTGGCAATGGAGCGCCTATGAATTCCCCACTTCTTACCCCCAGCGGGTACACGCCGATTGCCGACGAGCGGATCTCTGCACCCGACGATGACAGCGCGCTGGTCATGGGTGGGTTGACCGGGGAGAGTTCGCTGGACGCCTTGCTGCGCGCCGCCCGGCAGACCGCGCCGACGTTGAGCTGGGCCGCATACCGTGCCGGCCAGCAAATGCACTTGCTGGGGCAAGGCTGTTCCGCCACGGACTGGCCGACATTGATACCCCGTGAAGCATTCGATGGCTACTGCCGCCAGCATCATCTACAGCGCTGGGTGACCGGCCATGGCGAGTCAGCCCTCGGCTGGCTGTTAATGCCGGATGCCTATTCAAACGATCCATTTTTCGCCGAGCTGGCAGGGCGTCTCGGCCTGCGCCTGCAAACCGATGCGCTGGCGCGGGCCCAGGCGACCCAGCGGGTGCTTTATGAAATCACCTACCTGGCCAGCTCGACCCGTGACCGCGCGGCATTTTTGCAGGGCGTGCACAAACAGCTCTCGACCTTGATCGACGCAGAAAACTTCTACCTGGCGCTGTACGAAAGCCACAGCGGCAAAATCACTTACCCCTATTACATCGACATCACCGACCTCGACGCCCTTGAAGCGGAAACCTACGAGTTTCTCGATCCCGAGCGGCTGTCCATGACCGGTTATGTGCTGACCACCGAGCAAGCGCTGTTCGTCGATGCTGCCGGGATCGAGCGGGCACGGGCGCTGGATCGCTTTCATTGCGTGGGCCATCGCCCGGAATTCTGGATGGGGGCGCCGCTGAAAAACGCTTCCGACGACGTGTTCGGCATGCTGGCGATGCAGGTCTATGACGTCGAGCGGGTCTACAGCGTCGAGGATCAAGAGCTGTTTCTGGTGGTGGCCCGTCACGTGGCCATGGCCCTGGACCGCATTCTGCACCGCGCGCAACTGGAAGAAACCGTCGCCCGCCGGACCCTTGAGCTGTCTCGCCTCAATGACGCCCTGCGCAATGAAGTGGCCGATCGCGAACGCGCCGAGCACTTGCAGAGTGCGCTGTTCCAGATCACCGAGCTGTCGAGCCAGCCCGGCGACATGGCCGACCTGTTCAAAAGCCTGCACGGCATCGTCGGCGAGCTGCTGTTTGCCCTTAACTTCTACATTGCGCTGTTCGACGATGCCACCGCCGAGGTGACCTTCCCGTATTACGTTGACGAGCGCCTGACCCGACGCCCCGACCCGCGCCGTGGCGAGCGCGGCTTTACCGAATACGTCATCCGCCAGCGCCGGCCGTGCCTGATCGACGGTGCCGAGGCGCGCTGGCTGGAAAGCATCGGCGAGATCACCCTGCAGAACGAGGTCAACCGCTCCAGCTCATGGCTGGGCATTCCGTTGTTCGACGGCGACGTGGTGCGCGGTGTACTGGCGGTGCAGAGCTATTCGTCCCACGTCAGCTATTCCCTGCGGGATCAGGAACTGCTGACCTTCGTTTCTCGCCACATCGACACCGCGCTGTCCCGGCGCAGTGCCGCCGAGGCCATTCACACTGCCAATCTGCGCCTGGAAGCGCGGGTTCAGGACCGCACCCGGGAGCTGGACTACGCCAACGCCAAGCTGCAACACGAGAACGCCCACGACGCGCTGACCGGGCTGCCCAACCGCAGCTATCTGCAGCAGCGGCTCAAAGGCGCGTGGCAGGATTTCTGCGAGCGGGGCGAGGATCTGGCGGTGATGTTCATTGACCTGGACCGCTTCAAGATGGTCAACGACAGCCTGGGTCATCACTCTGGGGATCTGTTGCTGGTTCAGGCCGCCGAACGGCTGCGCCATTGCATGCGCGACAACGATTTGCTGGCGCGGCTGGGCGGCGATGAATTCGCAGTGCTGGCCTACGCGGCGCCGCCGGACGTCACTGTGGCCATCGCCGAGCGCATTCTGCTGGCCTTCGACGTGCCGTTCTTCATCGACGGCCACGCAGTATTTTCGTCGTGCAGTATCGGCGTTGTCGGCGCCGACCTGCAGTTTCACAGCGAGCCGGCCGACCTGTTGCGGGATGCCGACACGGCCATGTACCGGGTCAAGAATGCCGGGCGCGACAGTTACGCGGTATTCAACCAGGAAGTGCGCCGCGAGGTGTCCGACCAGATGGAGCAGGAGACGGCGCTGCGCAACGCCCTCAAGCGCACCGACGAACTGCTGCCGTATTTCCAGCCGATCATCGACGTGGCCAGCGGCCGGATACTGGCCCTCGAAGCGTTGATCCGCTGGCGTCAGGCCGATGGCCGGATCGTCGCGCCGGGGCAGTTTCTGCCGGCGCTGGAAGGCCTGCGCCTGATTGGCCGGCTGGACCTCTACATGCTGCAGCAGGTGGTGGTGATCCTCGCCCATCCCGACCACGCGCACTGGCCGACGGTCCACGTTAATTGCTCCAGCTACAGCATCACCCGCCCTGAATTTTCCAGCGAAGTCCTGGGTTTGCTGAGCCAGCACGGCGTGGCGCCGTCGCGCATCTGCCTGGAACTCACCGAAGGCGCGCTGGTGGCCGAGCCCGAGCTGGCGCGTCAGGCCATGAAGCATCTGGCCGACAACGGCGTGTCGGTGGTCCTCGATGACTTCGGTGCAGGTTTTTCATCCCTCAGTTACGTGCACCAGTACCACTTCAGCGGCCTGAAAATCGACAAGTCATTCACCCTCGAACTGACCACCAGTTCCCGCAGCCGGGCCATCGTTCGCGCCATTGTGCGCATGGCCGAATCCCTGGGGCTGACGGTGGTAGCGGAGGGCGTGGAAGACGCCGCGACCCTGGAACTGTTGCGGGACATGGGCGCGGGCCAGGCCCAGGGCTACTACTTCTCGATGCCGGTGCCCCAGGACAAGCTGGATTTGAGCGCGTTGCTTTAGAAAACCGCCCCGCAGGACGGATCATCGCCCCAGCATTTTCCTCAGCGCGCGGACGACATCCGTCTTGCACTGCTCTGTCACGCCGCCCGGGTGCAGATCGAACATGTGCGGCACGCCGGGATAAACGTGCAGCTCGACGGGCACGCCGCTGCGAGAGAGATGGCCCGCGTAGGCCATGTCTTCATCCACGAACAGGTCCAACGCACCGACAGCGATGAAGCTCGGCGGCAGGTGGCTGAGGTCAGTGGCCAGCGCGGGAGAAAACAGCGCCGCCTGCTCATCGTTGCAGAGGTACTCGCCGCGGTAGCACTGCCAGCAGAATTGGTTGGCCTCCCGTGACCAGCTGAACGTACCGGTGCCGGGGTTTTGCACGGGTGCATCGGCGGTGCCGGTGCGAGGGTCGAGCATGGGATAAATGAGCACCGAGCCGGCGACGGAAATCTCGCCACGGTCCCGGGCAAGCAGTGTCAACGCCGCAGCAAGTCCGCCGCCCGCGCTGTGCCCCATGATTGCGATGCGGCCAGCATCGACGCTCAGCGCAGCATGCTCTCGGTGAAGCCATTCAAGTCCGCGATAGCAGTCCTCCAGCGGCGCGGGAAACGGATGCTCCGGCGCGAGCCGATAATCGACGGCGACGATCACAGCGCCCAGCTCAATCGCCAGATCCGCCAGGTAGTCGTCGGCCATTTCCGGGCAACCCAGCACGTACCCGCCGCCATGCACGTAGAGAATCGCGGGGAGGTCGTGGGCATCAGCGCTTTTCCCAGGTCGGTGGAGGCACAGCCGCAGTGTGTGGGCGGCTGCGGGCTGACTGACCCAGCGCTGTTCACCGCGAGCAAGTCCGGCGGGTTTAAAGGTGGCGTGGATACGTGTGCGAATGTCGGCGAGATGGCTCAGCGTCCATTCGCTGGACACCTCGTCGCGGAAGCAGCCGTACTCGGGATCCAGCAGTTGGTCGGGGTCCACGAATAATCTCCTGGGCGAAGAGGGGGGACTCGAAAAGCCCCCCCGATGTTCTGCGCTTACAACCACGCCTTGATACGCGCGCACACCGCCGGGGTGGAAATCCCGTAGCGATCATGCAGTGTCGGCAGGGCGCCGGCGTCGAGGAAGGCGTCGGGCAGGGCGATCTGCCGGAACGTCGGCGTCACGCCGTTGCGCAAGAGCACCGTCGCTACCGCTTCACCCAGCCCGCCGATGATGGAATGGTTTTCCGCCGTCACCACCAACCGTCCGGGTTTGCGCGCTTCGGCGAGAAGGGTCTGCTCGTCCAGCGGCTTGATGGTCGGCACGTGCAGCACTGCCACATCGACGCCATCGGCTTGCAGTGCCTTCGCCGCTTCCAGCGCGCGCATGGTCATCAGCCCCGTGGAGATGATCAGCACATCGTTGCCGGTGCGCAGGGTCTTGGCCTTGCCGATCTCGAAGGTGTAGCCGTATTCGTCGAGTACCAGCGGGACATTGCCGCGCAACAGGCGCATGTACACCGGACCTTGATGGGCGGCGATGGCCGGCACTGCCTGTTCGATTTCCAGCGCGTCGCATGGGTCGACGATCATCAGGTTGGGCATGGCGCGGAAGATCGCCAGATCGTCGGTCGCCTGGTGGCTCGGGCCATATCCAGTGGTCAGGCCGGGCAATCCGCAGACGATCTTGACGTTGAGGTTTTCTTCGGCGATGGCCATGCAGATAAAGTCATAGGCCCGACGGGACGCGAACACCGCGTAGGTAGTAGCGAAGGGCACGAAGCCTTCTCGGGCCATGCCGGCCGCTGCGCTCATCAGCAACTGCTCGGCCATGCCCATCTGGTAGAAGCGCTCCGGGTGGGCCTTGGCGAAAATGTGCAGATCGGTGTATTTCGACAGGTCGGCGGAGAGCCCGACGATGTCCGCGCGTTGCTCGGCGAGGGCCGCCAGCGCGTGGCCGAATGGCGCCGGGCGTGTGGCCTGGCCTTCGGACGCAATGGACGCAATCATCGCCGACGTCGTCAGACGTTTTTTGCCGGGCTCGTTGTGGGTCAGTGCGCTCATGCCGTTCTCCCGATTTGCAAATTTTCCAGTGCCAGATCCCACTCGTTCTCATCGACGCGAATGAAGTGGGTTTTCTCGCGGGTCTCCAAAAAGTCCACGCCTTTACCCATTTTGGTGTCGCAGATGATCACCCTAGGTTGCGCCCCGGTGTGGTTGCGCGCGGCGTCAAAGGCGCTGACCAGGGCGTCGATGTCATTGCCGTCGACACGCTGGGTGAACCAGCCGAAGGCCTGCCAGCGGTCAACGATGGGTTCGAACGCCAGCACTTCACTGGAATGGCCGTCGGCCTGCTGGTTGTTCACGTCGATGATCGCGATGAGGTTGTCCAGCTTCCAGTGGGAGGCCGACATCGCCGCTTCCCAGGTCGAGCCTTCGTTCAACTCGCCGTCCGAGAGCAGGTTGTAAACGAACGAGGCGGAGTGCTTGCGCTTGAGGCCCAGGCACGCGCCGACGGCAATGCCCAGTCCGTGTCCCAGCGAGCCGCCGGTGATTTCCATGCCCGGTGTGTAAGCGGCCATGCCCGACATGGGCAGGCGGCTGTCATCGGAGCCGTAGGTTTCCAGCTCGTCGAGCGGAATGATCTCGGCTTCGATCAACGCGGCGTAAAGCGCGATGGCGTAGTGACCGATGGACAGGTAAAAACGGTCGCGATCTTCCCATTCGGGGTCCTGCGGCTGATAGCGCAAGGCATGGAAATAGGACACCGCGAGCAGATCGGCCGCGCCCAGCGCCTGACCGACATACCCCTGGCCCTGAACCTGCCCCATGCGCAGGGCGTGGCGACGAATATTGAAGGCGCGCTGGGCCAGCGACAAAGCGGCGTGTCCCGATGGACTGATGTTCATGTGAGTGGCTCCTTTTATTAGCGATTGACGGACGCGGCGGGGATGCGCAGCACCAGCAGGGCGCCGATGCACAACACGCCGGTGATCAGGTACATGCCGATGGCGCTTGAGCCAGTTGCGGTGGTGATCCAGCCGATCAGGTACGGCGAGCAGAAGCCGGCGAGGTTGGCGAAGCTGTTGATGCCGGCGATCCCTGCGGCGGCGGAAACCCCGCCCAGCAGCGTGGTCGGGAGCATCCAGAACAGTGACGATGCCGAGAGCACACCGGAGGCGGCGAGGCACAGGCTGAGCACCGACAGCAGCAGATTGCCCCCCAGCAACGCCGCCAGCGACAGGCCAATGGCGCCGGCGATCATCGGGGCCACCAGGTGCCAGCGCCGCTCGCGGTGCTTGTCGCCACTGCGGCCCATCAACAGCATGGCCGCGATGGCGCACATGTACGGCAGGCTGGTCAACAGGCCGATGTGCAGCGGGTCGGCGACGCCGGCGTTGCGGATCAGCGTCGGCAGCCAGAAGGTGATCGCGTACTGACCCATGACCACGCAGAAATAGATGCACGCCAGCAACCACAGGCGCCGATCACGAATGAACTCCCCGACTGACGCGTGGGTGACTTTCTGGCTGTTGTCCTCGGCAAGCTCCTTGTTGACCAGCTCCTTTTCCTCGTCGTTGAGCCAGGTGGCCTGGTGCACGCCGTCCTTGAGGTAACTGAGCACCAGCAGCCCGACGATCAGGGTGGGAATGGCCTCGATGACAAACATCCACTGCCAGCCGGCCCAGCCGTGCACGCCGGCGAACTGGGTCATGATCAGCCCGGACAGCGGCCCGCCGATCATTCCCGACAGCGGAATGGCGATGAACCACAGCACAGTCATTCGCGCCCGGCGGTAAGACGGAAACCAGTAGGTCAGATAGAGCAGCAGGCCCGGTGCGAGACCGGCTTCGGCGATGCCCAGCAGAAAGCGCAGGCCATAGAACTGCCAGGCGGTTTCAACGAAAGCGAAGAGGGCAGAGATAATGCCCCAGGAAATCATGATGCGGGCGATCCAGCGGCGAGCGCCGACCCGGTGCAGGATCAGGTTGCTCGGCACCTCGCACAGGAAATAGCCGAGGAAGAACATGCCGGCGCCGAGCCCGTACACCGCTTCGCTCAGGGCCAGGTCGTTCATCATCTGCAGCTTGGCGAAGCCGACATTCACCCGGTCCAGGTAGGCGCACAGGTAGCACAGCATCAGAAACGGCATCAGCCGCCACGCGGTTTTGCGGTAGGCATTGGTGCGGACGGAAACGACCGCATCCATAGAGAGGGTAGTCATGATGGTCTGATCTCTTGTTTTTATGGTCAGCTGCGGCTGAAACGTCGATTCAGAACAGCGCCGGCGACCTCGGCCGGCGCAGAAGGCATCAATGAATGAGCATGCCGCCGTTCACGTCCAGGGTGATGCCGGTCAGGTAGGACGACAGGTCGCTGGCCAGAAACAGCGCAGCGTTGGCGACATCCTGCGCCGCACCCAGGCGACCCAGAGGAATGCCGTCGATGATCGCGTGGCGGCGCTCGTCCTGCATCAGGCCGCCGGTGATGTCGGTGTGAATCAGGCCCGGCGCGATGGAGTTCACGCGCACATTGTCCGGCCCCAACTCCCGCGCCATCGCTTTGGCCAGGCCCAGTACGCCGGCTTTTGCTGCGCTGTAGTGTGGCCCGCCGAAAATGCCGCCGCCACGTTGCGCCGAGACTGACGACATGCAGACGATGCTGCCGGTCTTTTGCTCGCGCATCAGCGGAATCACCGCCTGGGACATCTGCAAGGTGCCGCGCAGGCTGACGTCGAGCACTTTGTCGTAGTCGCCGGGGCGAATGTCGAGGGTCTTGAGGGGCTGGGTGATGCCGGCGTTGTTGATCAGCACGTCGATGCGGCCGAAGTGTTCGATGACCCGCGCGACGGCTTGTTTGACCTGCGCTTCGTCGGCGACGTTGGCGGCGAGGCCCAGGTGACCTTCGCCCAGGGAAGCGGCGGCGTCGCGGGCGGCGGATTCGTCGAGGTCGAGGATCACCACGCGGGCGCCCTGTTGAGCGAAGGTGGCAGCGGTGGCGCGACCGATACCGCGAGCGGAGGCGGCGCCGGTGATGATTGCGATTTTGCCTTGAAGGAGCATGGGCGTGATCTCGTGTGATTATTGTTATGGGCTGGATCCGCGGGAAGCGAACCTTTTCGCTGTCCGAAGTCTCTGGCCGGATCAGCTTGAGCTCCGTGCAAGGGTCGAGCAATGACGCAAAAGTCATTGGATGCTGAAAAAAATTCAGCACTCGTCACGCCTCGTTCGGGGTGATTGAATGGCGGTTACCGACATAACAAGAACTCACCCGGAGCCGGCCCATGAGGCGTATCGACGAAGCACCTGCCAGCGTGCCACCGCTGAAAGCCATTCAGGCCTTCGAGCAGACCGCGCGCTTTGGCAACGTCGCCCGGGCGGCGGAAGTGCTGGACCTGACGCCCTCGGCAGTCAGCCATCAACTCGCCAGGCTGGAAGCGATGATTGGCCGCCAGCTGTTTGTGCGTGCGGCGCGCGGGGTCACGCTGACGCCGGTGGGCGAGCAGTACCTGAAGGATATTTCCGGGTTGCTGCACAGCCTGGCCATCGCCACGGAGCGGGCGGGCAGCGACGTCAGCCTCGACTGCCTGCGGCTGCATTCCTCGCCCAGCTTCGGGCTGCTCTGGTTGATGCCGCGACTGGAGGCCTTCCGCCTGAGCCACCCCGACATTCAGATCAATCTGTCGTGTTCCTATGAGTCGCTGCATTTCAGTCGCGACAAAATCGACGTCGACATTCGCCACGGCGAGCCCAACTGGCCGAGCTTCGAAGTGCGGACGGTGCGCAACGAAACCTTCGCCGTACTGGCTTCACCCAAGCTCGTCGCCCAGCGTGCGGTCGCTCAGGCCTCCGACTTGCTGGACCGGGATTTGATTCTCTCGGAAGCCACGCTGCTGCGCTGGCCCGCCTGGTTTGCCCAGCATGGTCTGGCGCGCCCGGAAAAACCTTACGCGCTGAGTTTTGACCGCTCGTACATGACGCTCGAGGCCGCCAGCCACGGCCTGGGTTTTGCACTCGAAAGCACGTTGCTGGCGCAGAAATACCTGGCAAGCGGAGCGCTGGTCGAGGTGGCGCCCGAAGCGCTGTCAGCCCCGGTCGCGGCTCATCATCTGGTATTCCCGAAAGCGCACTCCGGATTTCCCCGAGTGCGGCGCTTTCTCGAATGGATGGAGGGCGAGTTGGGGCATGGGTTTGTGTTCTAAGGGGCAGTCGGCGGAGGTGGATCATGTCTGTCATCACAACGCGTCATCCCAAATCGTGAAACATTCCGCAACATTTCCCGCCGTGGTGAGTCAACGCTACATCTCCCTGCAAAGAATTCTTCATGAAGACCCCTCGACCCACCGCCCGTATCAAGCCGCTCAATGAATTACGTAATCTGAAGATGGCCCGCTCGGCCCACGCGTATGTACGCGGCAGCACGGTGCAGTTTTACGAATGGCTGCACAGTCAATCCGGCCGACGTCTGCCCAGCGGCCCGCCGGTGTGGATCTGCGGCGACTGTCATGCGGGCAACCTCGGCCCGACCGGCGATTCGAAGGGTCGCATCGATATTCACATCCGCGATCTGGATCAGACGGTGATTGGCAATCCGGCCCATGACCTGGTTCGGCTGGCGCTGTCTCTGGCCACCGCAGCCCGGGGTTCGGATCTGCCGGGCGTCGCCACCGCGAGAATGCTCGAAGAGATGATGCAGGGTTATGAGCTGGCGTTCGAAGACGGCGCCGATGAGGAGCCCGCGCGCCCGGCGCAGGTGAAGGCGGGCATGCGCAGCGCGGTGCAGCGGACCTGGAAGCACCTTGCTCAGGAGCGCATTGAAGACACGCGGCCGACCATTCCGCTGGGCAAGCATTTCTGGTCGTTGTCCCGCGACGAGCGTCATGGCTTGAAGGACCTGTGCTCGACGCCGGAAATTCATGCGCTGGTCACCTCGTTGAAAGGCCGATCCAGGGATGACCGCGTCGAGATGCTCGATTGTGCTTACTGGGTGAAAGGTTGCAGCTCGCTGGGTCTGCTGCGTTATGCGGTCCTGTTGAGCGTGGGCGATGACGAAGATCAGGAATTTTGCCTGCTCGACGTCAAGGAAGCCGTCGCTGCCGCCGCACCGCGCACCCCGCGCGCGGGCATGCCCCGGGACAACGGCAAGCGCGTGGTGGAAGGCGCCCGACATCTGTCTCCGGGCCTCGGCAACCGCATGATTGCGACGCGCATGCTCGATCACGGTTTCTTCGTTCGGGAGCTGCTGCCCCAAGACATGAAGCTTGAGCTCGATCAACTGAGCGAACGCGAAGCCATGAAAGCGGCGGGTTACTTGGCTCGCGTCGTCGGTCTGGCACACGCCCGGCAGATGGACCTCGCCACGCGCACCTCGTGGATGCGCGACCTGCAGCTTAACCGCTCGCAGACCCTCGATGCGCCGTCGTGGCTGTGGAGCAACGTCGTGCATTTGGTCGGCAGCCACGAGCAGGGCTATCTGGAGCATTGCCGGCGGTATGCGCTGGAGAATTGATTCAAACGTCAGCGCCTGCTTGACCTCCACTTAGGTGGAGGTTCGAGACTGGGCGCCCTCACGTTCAGGATCACTGCCATGACGCAAACCCCCGCTGCTCCCTTCACGTTGTACAACCCACAAGGTTTGTACGATCCCGCCCCCAATGCCTATTCCCACCTCGCCGTCGTTGCCCCAGGCGCCGAGTGGCTGTTCGTCGCGGGGCAAGGCGGGGAGGATGCTCAAGGCCAACTGTCACCTGTCTTTGCCGATCAGGCAGCGCAAGCCATCGCCAACGTCCGCACCGCCCTGCAATCTCGCGGGGCCGACCTTCACCATCTTTTCAAGCTGACGCTGTTGATGGTTGATCACTCGGAAGAACGGTTGCGCGCATGGGTCGAGCAGGCTGATCTCGCATGGGCTGGCAATATGAAGCCGGTGTGCACACTGATCCCGGTCCCGCGCCTGGCGCTGGACGGAATGTTGATCGAGATCGAAGCGGTGGCGGCACTCATGCCCAGACACTGATGGGTTTTCAGTGGGACTGGCTTCAGCCGGGAAGAGGCTAGTGCGTGCGCCATCAATTCCGCAGCGTGACTGCCGACGCCTTCCCGGCTAAAGCCGGTCCCACAGTCGAGGTTTGCCAGTCCCACTGGGGGCACGCGGTCAATCAGTGGGACCGGCTTCAGCCGGGAAGAGGCCAGTGTGAGCGCCATCAATTTTGCAGTGTGACTGCCGACGTTTTCCCGGCTAAAGCCAGTCCTACAATGCGTACGCGGTCCTACTATGGGCACGCGGTCAATCAGTAGGACCGGCTTCAGCCGGGAAGAGGCCAGTGTGGACACCATCAATTCTGGATCGTGACTGCCGACGCCTTCCCGGCTAAAGCCAGTCCCACAGTCGAGGTTTGCCAGTCCCACTGGGGGCACGCGGTCGATTCGTAGGACCGGCTTCAGCCGGGAAGAGGCCAGTGTGAGCGCCATCAATTTTGCAGTGTGACTGCCGACGTTTTCCCGGCTAAAGCCGGTCCCACAGTTGAGGTTTGCCAGTCCCACTGGGGGCACGCGGTCGATTCGTAGGACCGGCTTCAGCCGGGAAGAGGCCAGTGCGTGCACCGTCAATTTTGCAGCCTGACTTCCGGCGGCTTCCTGGCTAAAGCCGGTCCCACAGTCGAGGTTTGCCAGTCCCACTGGGGGCACGCGGTCGATTAGTGGGACCGGCTTCAGCCGGGAAGAGGCCAGTGCGTGCACCATCAATTTTGCAGCGTGACTGCGGAAGTTTTCCCGGCTAAAGCCAGTCCCACAGTCGAGGTTTGCCAGTCCCACTGGGGGGACGCGGTCGATGAGTGGGACCGGCTTTAGCCGGGAAGAGGCCAGTGTGGACACCATCAATTCTGGATCGTGACTGCCGACGCTTTCCCGGCTAAAGCCGGTCCCACAGTCGGGGTTTGCCAGTCCCACTGGGGGTGCGCGGTCGATTAGTGGGACCGGCTTCAGCCGGGAAGAGGCCAGTGTGAGCGCCATCAATTTTGCAGTGTGACTGCCGACGTTTTCCCGGCTAAAGCCGGTCCCACAGTCGAGGTTTGCCAGTCCCACTTGGGGTACGCGGTCGATGAGTGGGACCGGCTTCAGCCGGGAAGAGGCCAGTGTGGACACCATCAATTCTGGATCGTGACTGCCGACGCCTTCCCGGCTAAAGCCGGTCCCACAGTCGAGGTTTGCCAGTCCTACTATGGGCACGCGGTCAATCAGTGGGACCGGCTTCAGCCGGGAAGAGACGCTTCACCTGCGCACCGCGGAAGTCTCACCGTGAAGGTTGTGCCTTCTTCCGCGTCGGACACCACGGATACATCACCGCCATGGGCCCGGGCGATTTCGCGGACGATGAACAGCCCCAGACCCACGCTGCGCAGGTCCGCATGGACGTCCGCGCCGCGGGTCAGCGGCTCGAAGAGGCGGGTGCGTTGCGCCTCGGGGATGACCGGGCCGAAGTTGTGCACGCTGATCGACACCGTCCCGACGTCCAGCGCAGAGGTAATGGTCACGGGTCTGGCATTGTCCCCATACGCCACGCTGTTTGCCGTGAGATTGCCGATCACCTGAAACAGACGGTCGTTATCCAGGGCCACCAGCCCGCTGCCGTTGGAGTGGTGCGCCAGCTCAGCACCCGGGAAGGCGACGCGCAGTTCATCAACGCAATGGCCGATGAAGGTGCGCAGGTCGACCTCTATAGAGTTGACGCTGATGCCGCGCCCGACCCGAATGACTGTCAGATCGAGCAGGTCGGCGATCATCCGGGTGGCGCGCTGCACCGAATCCCCGACGTGCTGCAACAGTCGGCTCTCCTGCGCCGTGCGTTGACCACGAGCGAGAAGGTCGGTGGCCATTTTGATCCCGGTGAGGGGGTTTTTCAGGTCGTGACTGACGATCGCCACCATCTGCTCGGCAAACGTCGCGCGCCGTTGAGCGGTTTCGTAAGCCTCGCTGAGTTCCGCCTGAGCCCGACGCAATGCTGCCTCGGCGGCGATTTTTTCCTGCAGCAGGTCCTCCGCCGCCTTGCGCGCCTTGAGCAGTTCGCGCTCGTATTTGTCTCGGTCAGCGGTGCCGAAAAAGGCCAGCTCGTTGTAGACCTTGCCTTCATGCTCCCGGCGCACGCCATTGAGCAGCATGATGATCTGGCGACGGTCGCGGTGAACGATGCTTAATTTCACCTCCGCCACCGAGCCCTGCAAGCGCATCAATGGCGCCCAGTGGGTCTGGTGGAAAATGCGCCCGCCGACCGTGAGCAGATTCTGGAAAGGCATGCCGCTCAACTCGGCGTCGGTGTAGCCCAGCCAGTCACAGAAGGTGCGATTGGCGCGCAGAATGCGCCCGTCTTCGTCGGTGACGACCAGCCCGCAAGGGGCGCCTTCGAACAGCTCGACGAGGTCCGGCGCTGCGACGACGTCACTCGCCACGGACGGTCGCCCACGGCCTGAGGAAGTCATCCATCGAGTCTGAACAGGCCGCCGGCGCACTCAGGTGCGGACAGTGCCCGACGTTGTCCACCAGACTCAGCGTGCTGTTCGGCAACGCAGCACGCAGGTATTCACCCACTGCAACGGGGGCGATCATGTCATCGGTGGATTGCAGGATCAGCGTCGGGGTGGTCAGGCCGTCAACGTCCCTGCGGTTGTCCGAGAGGAACGTGACGCGGGCAAACTGCTTGGCGATCTCCGGATCGGTGCGGCAAAAGCTGTTGGTCAGTTCTTCGCCAAGCGCCGGTTGACCCGGTGCGCCCATGATCACCGGGGCCATGGTGCTCGACCAGCCGAGGTAATTGCTGTCCAGCGTATCGAGCAGCGAATGCACGTCCTCTTCGGAAAAACCGCCGATGTAATCGCCGGAGTCAACGTAGCAAGGGGAGGGGCCGATCATCACGTGGGCGGCGATCAGCCCCGGGGTCTGGCGGTCCGCCAATACGCCAATCATTGCGCTGACCGAATGGCCGACGATGATCACCGGCCCGGTGGCAAATTCGTGGATGAGTTCGGTGAGGTCGTGGGCGTACCCGTTCAGCGTGGCGTACTTGTCCCGGTCGTAAGCCTCGATCGCCGAATTGCCCGCCCCCACAAGATCGTAGAGCACGACGTTGAAGCGGTCAGCGTAATGGGGGCTGAGCAAGCGCCACATGGCCTGATCGCAACCAAAGCCATGGGAAAAAATCAGGGTCGCCCGGCCTTCACCCATGACGTGCACGTTGTTGCGCTGCTGAAGGTTCATTGAGTGTCCGGAAAATAGCGATGGGCGCGAAAGGTGCCGAGCCTATAGGGTTACAGGGGATAAATCACCTGCAAAACCCATAACAGGCGAACCGCTTCAACCGCTTGCTGGTAAATTGGCGCACGCTTCATGTGTTGAGCCATCATGGGCGCCAGAAAGGCAGATTCGGGCAGGCACTCCAGCCCTTATCCTCGACGCTTGTTCTTGTTCAAACTCTCCTGCTAAAGGGATTTAAACCATGCGGCAATTTGCGGCCCTCGCTCTGTTTCTCAGTCTCAACGCCTTCGCCCAGGACGCACCCCAGCCGGTGGCCAAGTGGACGCTGCTGGATCAATTCGACAAGGCCTACACGCTGGACGACCAGGCCCAGGTGTTGTTGATCGCCCGCAGCATGTCGGCGGCGAAGATGGTCAACGCCGCCCTTGAAGAGGGGCCCGAGGGGTATCTGGAGCAGCGCCACGTCGTTTACGTGGCGGACATCGAGAAGATGCCGTCGCTGGTGAAAATGGTGGCAGTGCCCGCCATGCGTTCGGCCAAATACCGCATCTTGCTCGACCGCGACGCCCGGGTCGCCTCGGCCTACGACGGCGACCGCGACACGGTCCAGTGGCTGACGCTGAAAAACGGCGCGGTCGTGCGTCAGGAGCGCTTCTCCGACGGCGAACAACTCAAGCAGGCCATTGCCAAACTGGGTTCGCAGTCCGCTAGCCGTTGAGCGCGGCTTTCTCGAAGATCAGCCGCAGGTAGCCGGCGATGGTGGAGTCGTCGCCGTATACCTCACGCAGGGCCTGCTCGGCGCTGGACAGGTGCAGGGCCAGTTGCCGCTTGACCTTGTCCTCGCCGTACAGCGAAACGAAGGTGGATTTGCCATCGTCCTTGCCTTGATCCTTGTCACTGTCGGCGCATCGGTCGCGCAAATCGTCGTACATCTGGAAGGCCTGGCCCAGCTCCATGGCGAAGTTCTGCAGCAGCGGCCGCTGATCCTCCCGCGCGCCGCTGATCAGCCAGACCATGTCCATGATTGCGCCGAACAGCACGCCGGTTTTCAAGTTATTGGTTAAAGCGATCTCGTCCGCGTTACGGCTGCGCTGGCCGTCGCGCAAGTCCTGGAACTGCCCGCGCACCAGGCCCTGCATGCCAACGGTGTTGGCCAGCACTTCGACCAACTCGGTACGAGTGGTCGCGGCCAGATCACTGATGGTGGCAACGACACCGAACGCCCGGCTGAGCAGGGCGATGGCAGTCAGAACCGCCACGTCTTCACCAAACTTCAGATGGACCGTGGGCTGACCGCGCCGCAGCGCTGCGTTGTCCATGCAGGGCATGTCGTCAAGCACCAGCGACGCGGCGTGGATCATTTCGACAGCGCAGCCCAGGTCCACGGCCTGACGCCTGATCGTGCGGCTGTTTTCACGGCCGTCCTCGACCAGCCCTTCGGCAGCGAGCACCAACAGCACCGGGCGCATGCGCTTGCCCGGCGCCAACGTCGATTCGCGCATGGCCAGCGCCACCAGGTCACGCTCGTTGCCGGATTCGGGCAGAAGCTCCGAGAGCCGCGTTTCGATGGCCGCCCGGACGTCTCCCAGTCGCCCGGCAAAGCCCGATTTGATTGTTGTGTCGACGTTACCTGCCATCGGTCTTTCCCTATGCTTTAGCGGTAATACTGTTCGTCGCGGACCGGTGAGGGGGTGCGGGGTCGGTCGTCACGGAACAACTGCTGTTTCTAAATGCCTCAAGATACGGCAAAGTTGTACAGGAAAATCGGTTTTGTACAAGATTGCGTCTGCAGAAGACCGTATAGCCGGTTCAATAATTCAGCTGCATGGAGCGAGTATGACTCACAGCGATATGGGTCGTCGAAAAGACGATCACCTCGATATCGTGCTGGACAGGCGCGCCAGCGTGCGTTCCTCCTTCTCCGGACTGGACGACATCCGCTTCGAACACTGCGCGCTGCCAGAGTTGAATCTGGACGACGTTGACGTGAGCAGCTCGCTGCTGGGCATTGCCTTGCGCGCGCCGCTGCTCATCAGTTCCATGACCGGCGGGGCCGACCGGGCCACCGCGATCAACCGTCATCTGGCCGAAGCTGCCCAGGCGTTGGGCATCGCCATGGGCGTCGGCTCCCAGCGGGTAGCCCTGCAAAGCGGCGGTGATCAGGGCCTGACTCGCGAACTGCGGCGTCTGGCGCCGGACATCGCGCTGCTGGGCAATATCGGCGCGGCGCAGCTGATCGAGCCTGACGGCCTGGACATGGCCCGCCGTGCGGTCGACATGCTTCAGGCCAACGCGTTGATCATCCACGTAAACCCTTTGCAGGAAGCGGTTCAGGCCGGCGGCGACCGGCGCTGGCAGGGCATTCTCGAAGCGATCCATCGTGTGGTGCTCGACGTCGGTGTGCCGGTGGTGGTCAAGGAAGTGGGCGCTGGCCTGTCCGCCGATGTTGCACTGGCGCTGGTGAATGCCGGGGTGCAGGTGCTGGACATCGCCGGGCTTGGCGGCACCAGTTGGGCCGCCGTCGAGGCCGAGCGCGCCGAAAACCCGGCCGATCGCGAAGTCGCCATGGCGTTTGCGCAGTGGGGCATCCCGACCGCCGTCAGCCTGGCCATGGTTCGCCAGGCCTTGCCGGATACGCCGCTGATTGCCTCCGGCGGTATTCATAATGGCATCGACGTGGCCAAGGCCATTCGGCTGGGCGCGGATGTTGTGGGACAGGCGGCGGGCGTGCTGCGTAACGCAACGCTGTCCACTGCTGCCGTCATTGAGCATTTCGACATCGTTATCCGCCAGCTGCGTATCGCCTGCTTCTGCACCGGTTCGGCTGATCTTCGCGCGTTGCGCAGTGCCCGCTTGCTGGCGCCCAATACCCTGCAGTCGTTGCTGTCATGACGCATTTTGCCGTCGTGGCGCCGGCGTTCTACAGCCACTTTCAGGCGTTTCAGGCCCTGGCCGGAACGTTGATCGACCGGGGTCATCAGGTCACGTTTTTCCAGCAGGCCGATGCACGCCGCTGGCTGACCGATCCGCGCATCGGCTTCCATGCCCTCGGCGCCCTCAGTCATCCGCCGGGCAGTCTTGAAGCGGCGCTGCGCCGTGCCGCTTGTTCCAATAACCCGCTGCGCCTGCGCCGGGTGATCCGCGACCTGTGCGACACCACGCGCATGCTCAGCGCCGAGCTGCCCGCCGCGCTGGCGCTGCGGCAGATCGAGGCCTTGCTGTGCGACCAGATGGAAGCGGCGGGCGGGATGGTCGCCGAAGGGCTGGGCCTGCCGTTTGTCTCGGTGGCCTGCGCCTTGCCGGTCAACCGCGAGCCGCAATTGCCGCTGCCAGTGATGCCGTTTGCCTACGCCACCGATGAACGCAGCCGGCATATGTTCGAAGGCAGCCGCAAGGTGTACGACTGGCTGATGGGGCCGCTGAGCAAGGTGCTGCGCGACGCATCACGCCGCCTGGCCATCGAGCCCCGCGACGGGCTGCATGAATGCCTCTCACCCTACGCGCAGATCAGCCAGACCATCCCCGGTTTCGATTTCCCCCGACAGCATCCGCCCGCGAATTTTCACGCGGTAGGGCCACTGCGGGCGGCTCAAACCGAACAACAGGGCGAATGGCCGATTGACCCAAGCCGGCCCTTCATCTTTGCCAGCCTCGGCACGCTGCAGGGCAGTCGTTTTGACATGTTCAAGCGCATCACCACGGCCAGCCGACAGCTGAATGCGCAGCTGCTGGTCGCCCATTGCGGTGGGCTCGACCGCCGGCAGGAGCAGCGTTTGATTAAAACCGGCGCGACCTGGGTGACCGATTTCGCGCCGCAACAATGGGCGCTGCAACACGCTGATGCGGTGATCACCCACGGCGGCCTGAATACGGTGATGGACGCGATCGTCGCGCGCACGCCGATGCTGGTCATGCCCATCGCGTTTGATCAGCCGGGCGTCGCTTCGCGGGTTACCCACGCCGGGATTGGCCTGCAACTGCGTCGCGGCGCCGGGGCGGGGCAGATCCGCGAAAGGCTGACGCAGCTGCGCGGGTTGTCCACCGAGCCTTTTGATCGCCTCGCAACGGAACTGGCCCGGGCCGGCGGCACGACCCGCGCTGCCGACATTGTCGAAGCCGTGGTGCGCACGGGCGAACCGGTGCTGGCGGGGTTGGTGCCATGACCTATGACCTGATTCTCGCCGGCGGTGGCCTGGCCAACGGGCTGATCGCCTGGCGTCTCAAACAGCGGCGGCCAGAGTTGCGCGTGCTGTGCATCGAAGAGCAGACGTACCTCGGCGGCAACCACACCTGGTCCTTTCACGAAGGCGACCTCACCGCCGAGCAGCATCAATGGCTGCAGCCGTTGGTGGTGCAGCGCTGGGCGACCTATGACGTGCACTTCCCGCAACGCTCGCGACGGTTGAACAGTGGCTATGCCAGCATCACGTCGGAACGCTTTGCCGAGGTCATCGAGCCCGCATTGGGCGACGCGCTGCTGACCGGCCGACGTATCACCGAACTCACCCCGAACGGCGTCGTGCTGGACAGCGGCGAGCGGCTTGAGGCCCGCGCGGTGATCGACGGCCGCGGCGTGCAGGCCACGGCGCACATGGTGTTGGGCCAGCAGGCGTTTCTCGGACAGTTGCTGCGTTTGAAGGCGCCCCATGGCTTGACCGCGCCGATCATCATGGACGCCCGGGTCGCGCAAAGTGAGGGCTATCGCTTCGTCTACGTGCTGCCATTCTCAGCCGACACCTTGCTGGTCGAGGACACCCATTACGTCGACCAATATTCATTTACTTCTGACCAGCTTCGTCAGCACATCACTGATTACGCCGGGGCTCACGGTTGGGAAATCGCCGAGTGCCTGCGCGAAGAGCAGGGCGTGTTGCCGATCACCCTGGCCGGGGATTTCGCCGCGTTCTGGCGCGAAGCTGCAGGCCAGCCGCGATCGGGTTTGCGCGCCGGGCTGTTTCATTGCACTACCGGCTATTCACTGCCCCATGCCCTACGGCTGGCGGAGTGGGTTGCCGCTCAGCCAACGCTCCATTGCGACTCACTGGACGCAGGCATCCGCGCCATTGCGCAGCGTGCGTGGGAGTCCCAGCGTTTCTATCGGCTGCTCAACCGCATGCTGTTTCTAGCCGGGCGGCCGTCCAATCGCTGGCAGGTGATGCAGCGGTTCTATGGCCTGTCCGAAGGCCTGATCAGCCGTTTCTACGCAGGCCGCAGCACCCTGGCCGACAAACTGCGCGTGCTCACCGGCAAGCCGCCCGTACCGATCAACGAGGCGGTCAAAGCCGCGGTCCGTTACCTGCCCAAGCATTACCAGGCCAGGCATCACCTGCCTAAGCACAACGAGAATTGAAATGACTCAAGCAAAAAGCGCAATTGTGATTGGCGCCGGTTTCGGCGGCCTGGCCCTGGCCATCCGGCTTCAGGCGGCGGGCGTGCAGACGACGCTGCTGGAAAAACGCGACAAACCCGGCGGCCGCGCCTACGTCTACGAAGACGAGGGTTTCACCTTCGATGCGGGGCCGACGGTGATCACCGACCCGACGGCCATTGAGGAGCTGTTCACCGCCGCCGGCAAATCCATCAAGGATTATGTCGAGCTGCTGCCGGTGTCGCCGTTCTATCGGCTGTGCTGGGAAGACGGGACGAAGTTCGATTACGCCAACGATCAGCAGTCTCTGGACACCCAGATCGCAGCGATGAACCCCAAAGACGTCGCCGGTTATCAACGCTTTCTGGCGTACTCCAAAGCGGTGTTTGAAGAGGGTTATCTGAAGCTCGGCGCCGTGCCGTTCCTGTCGTTCCGCGACATGGTTCAGGCCGGGCCGCAGCTGGCGCGGCTGCAGGCGTGGCGCAGCGTGTACTCGATGGTGTCGGAGTTCATCGAGGACGACAAACTGCGCCAGGCGTTTTCCTTTCACTCGCTGCTGGTGGGCGGCAACCCGTTCGCGACGTCCTCAATTTACACACTGATTCATGCTCTCGAACGTCAGTGGGGCGTGTGGTTTCCCAAGGGCGGGACCGGTGCGCTGGTGCAGGGCATGGTCAAGCTGTTCCAAGACATCGGCGGGCAGTTCGAGCTGAACGCCGATGTCGCCAGTATTGAGACC
Source organism: Pseudomonas sp. GL_135 (assembly GCF_057834665.1). Classification (NCBI taxonomy): domain Bacteria; kingdom Pseudomonadati; phylum Pseudomonadota; class Gammaproteobacteria; order Pseudomonadales; family Pseudomonadaceae; genus Pseudomonas; species Pseudomonas sp. GL_135. The sequence continues at coordinate 3,473,622 of NZ_CM174408.1, read as the reverse complement.
AGTGGCCAGCGAGTGACCGGCGTGCGGCTCAAGGACGGTCGGCAGATCAACGCCGATTGTGTGGCCTCCAACGCCGACGTCATGCACACCTACGCCGAACTGCTCGGCGGCCATCCGCGCGGGGTCAAGGAAGGGGCGCGATTGAAGGGCAAGCGCTTCAGCAATTCGCTGTTCGTCATCCACTTCGGACTCAAGCGTCCGCAGCCTCAGTTGCAGCACCATACGGTGTGCTTCGGGCCCCGCTACAAGGCGCTGATTCAGGAGATTTTCAAGGGCGCGGCGCTGGCCGAAGATTTCTCGTTGTACCTGCACGCGCCCTGCATCACTGACCCGAGCCTCGCGCCGCCGGGCTGTTCCAGCCATTACGTGCTGTCGCCGGTGCCGCACCTGGGCAACGCCGATATCGACTGGGAAGTGGAAGGGCCGCGCTACCGCGATCGTATTTTCGAGTACCTGGAGAAGCACTACATGCCCGGTCTGCGCGAGGACCTGGTCACCAGCCGCATCTTTACGCCGCAGGACTTCAAGGGCGAGCTCAACGCGCACCTCGGTTCGGCGTTTTCCCTTGAGCCGATCCTGCGCCAGAGCGCGTGGTTCCGCCCCCACAACCGCGACGCGAGCCTGAGCAATCTGTATCTGGTCGGCGCTGGCACGCACCCGGGCGCTGGCGTGCCGGGCGTCATCGGTTCGGCCAAAGCCACGGCCGGACTGATGCTGGAGGAGCTGCACTCATGAGCGTCGCCGATCAGGCGCTGCTCGACCACGCCACCCAGAGCATCGAAGTCGGCTCGAAAAGCTTCGCGGCCGCGTCACGCCTGTTCGACCCGGTGACCCGTCGCAGCGCGGTGATGCTCTATGCGTGGTGCCGGCATTGCGACGACGTCATTGACGGTCAGGAAGCCGGGCACTCGGCCTCGGTGGTCAGTCAGCAGGAGGTCACCGAGCGCCTGCAACGGCTGATCGCCCAGACTCACGCCGTGTACGCCGGCACGCCGACCCACAGCCCGGCGTTCGAGGCGTTCAGGGAGGTTGTTCTGCGCCATGGCATCGAGCAGCGTTATGCCCTGCAGCATCTGGACGGTTTTGCGATGGACGTCAGCCAGCGCGAGTATCGGCGCATCGACGATACGCTGGAGTACTGCTACCACGTGGCGGGCGTCGTCGGCTTGATGATGGCGCAGATCATGGGTGTGAGCGATGAAGCGACCCTCGACCGTGCCTGCGATCTGGGTCTGGCGTTTCAGCTGACCAACATCGCGCGGGACATTGTCGAAGACGCGTCGGTGGGCCGCTGCTACCTGCCGGGTGACTGGCTGGATGAGTTGGGGATCCCCAGGGATCGGCTCGCGGATCCGCAGTATCGATCGCAAGTGGCCGTGCTTGCCCAGCGGTTGGTGAACATGGCAGAGCCGTATTACGAAAGTGCCAACGCGGGCCTGACCGCGTTGCCGTGGCGATCGGCGTGGGCGGTGGCGACGGCGGGCTGCGTCTATCGCGAGATCGGCGTGAAGGTCAGGGCGCGCGGCGCTCGGGCGTGGGATGCGCGGGTGTCGACCAGCAAGCTGGACAAGCTGCGACTGGTGTTGGTGGGGGCGTGGAAGGCTAGCGTGACTCGTGGTCGGCAGTGGCCCGCGCGGCCTGCGAGCCTGTGGCAACGTCCGGGTCGGATTTCTGCAACGGACCGTCGTGCAGGCGTCGAAGCTGGGCGCGCAATCGAGTGACGCTCGGCGCATAGAGAAAGCCGAACGACACACAACGCTCTTTGCCCGGCACCGCGTGGTGCATCAGATGCGCCTGGTACAGGCGCTTGAGGTAGCCATTGCGCGGCACGTATTTGAACGGCCAGCGCTTGTGCACCAGGCCGTCGTGGGCAATGAAATACAGGAAGCCGTACGCGGTCATCCCGGCGCCAATCCATTCCAGCGGGTGCGCGCCCTGGGTGCCGAGCGCGATCAGCACGATGGCGAAACCGGCGAACACCACGGCATACAGATCGTTCTTCTCGAACCAGCCGGTTCTCGGTTCATGGTGCGACTTATGCCAGCCCCAGCCCCAGCCGTGCATGATGTACTTGTGCGCAAACACGGCAAAGCCCTCCATGCCGATCACGGTGGCGAAAAATACGAGGGCATTGATCATCGGGTTCATCCGCGAGAGAGTCTCTACGTCAGACCGTAAAAGGGCCGACGGTGTTCGGTGCGTGATTGTCGCATGCCAGTGGCTGGAGGCGGAGGTCGGTTTGTCAGTTGCCGGTGGGGCGTGGCTGTCCGTTGTTTTGTAGCGTGACATCTGACGCCTTCCCGGCTAAAGCCGGTCCCACTATGAGTACGCGGTGTGCCAGTGGGAATGCAGTGCGGTCCTACTATGTGTACGCGGTGTGCCGGTGGGAATGCAGTGCTGTTCGTGGGACCGGCTTTAGCCGGGAAGAGGCCAGTGTGAGTACCATCAATTCTGCAGCGTGACTGCCGACGCTTTCCCGGCTAAAGCCAGTCCTACAATGCGTACGCAGTCAATTAGTGGGACCGGCTTCAGCCGGGAAGAGGCCGGTATGGGCGCTATCAATTCTGCAGCGTGACAGCCGACGCCTTCCCGGCTAAAGCCATTCCTACGGGTCGAACGCGTTGCTTTTAGTGGGACCGGCTTCAGCCGGGAAGAGGCCAGTGTGTGCGCCCTCATTTTGACGGCATGTTGTGGACGCACTGCGCCGAGCAACGGTATCTTCGCGCACTTTGTTCTCTGTCGTTCAAGGATGATCGATGTTGTCTACTCTCCCTGTCTCACGCCTGTTATTGATTCGCCCAATTTCTCCTTGGCTACGCTTGACCGCAATCCTCGGCGTTGCCTGCGCGCTGCTGGCCTGTCAGTCCCGGCAAGTGACGTCTCCTGCCGCTGCCCCGGCCGTCCCGAGCCCGGAAGACATCAAAAAGCAGCAATTTCACACCTTCGTCGCACGTTTCCAGTCCATTCTCGGAAACAGAGGCCTTGAGGCCAACAGCGAAGGCCTGACGGGTGAGGTTCGCCTGCGCATCAAGATCAATCGCAGCAATGAGGTGTTCAGCTGCGAAACCCAGGCGACGGGCCTTGCCACGGCGAATGCACGGCTTGCCGACCTTTCAAAAAAGGTGTGTTGGAGCGCGGTGTTCCCGGTCGTACCCGCAGACCGGTTAGACAAAGACGGCAACGTCGAAGTCGTCGCCCCTTTGATCTACCTGCCCATGAATGATACCCAGCGGTTGTCCATGCAGCCCCTTTATCAGCACTACGCGCAGAGCCGCTATTTTGCCGAGCGGACACTGCTGAAAGCGCCGCCGGATAGCATTGGCGTGGTCACGTTCGAGTATCTGGCGAACAAGCAGGGCAAGGTCGAGGCGTGCGTCGTCAACCTCCAACGCCATCGCGAACGCCCTGAGGCCTTCACCTACGACAACGTCTTGCAAAGCCGGCTGACCGAGCAATGCAAGCACTTGGACCTTACGCAGATGCCGGGTTTCTCCGTGGATGAAACCGGCGTGTCCAGAGGCGCGGTTGCATTCGAATACAGTCCCTGGATGGCCGGGCCAGGCTTGCGCTAACGACCTTTTTGATCCTGGCGTTGGGCACCGTGGGTCATAACCGACTGAACTGTGCGCGCCTCCTGCGGCCTCAGACTTACACCCGTTAAAGGAGGCCAAGGCCATGAACAACGACGAGTTCAATCAATACGACACAGAACGCTTTCACGGTCAGGTCGCCGAGCAGCTGGGCATCAGCGTGGAAGAGCTGAAAACCTGGATGATCAACGACATCGAGCGTGTCACCGAAGGCGGTGAAGAGGTGGGGCACATGGTGGTGTTCCGCGAGTCCACGCCGGATGAGGTGCTCGACAAGCTCAAGAATCCGCAGAGCCGTTTTACCGCGATGACCGGTGTGATCCATACCGAATAAGACCCGGGAGGTCGGTTCGGTTATCTCCGGCCGATCCCATCATCCCCATTCCAGCTATCCCGGCCGTGGTGTTCACTTAATGTTAAGTGGGCACCAGCGGTTGCCTGTCAGCAAGGCCCGTGTCCATCAGCGCCGCGCCGTCCGTACCCCTCGCGACACACCCATTTTGCCTTTCTCGCTCCTTTCGATTTATCGGTGGAGAAATAAGCCGTCATTCCTGTGGGTCAATCAATAATCGGTCTTAAATAACCGTTGGTAAGCGCCGATAAGATTTGCAGGGTGGCAATTTCTCCATCGATGAGCTGAGGCCTGATGATGTCAATAAAACTACGTCTTTTGCTTTTGACTGGCACCAGCGTGCTCGCGGTTCTGTTAATCAGTCTGGTCAGTTATTTGAGCAACGCGCGAACGGAAGCCTCGATGATCGACAGTGAGGTCAGCATGATTGCCCTGAGCAATCATCTGGAAGCCGACATGATGCACGACGCGCTGCGTGCTGACGTGCTGTTGGCGATGCTGGTCGGTCTAGGCAAAAGTGATACCGACCGGGATCAAGTCGTGGCGGGTCTGGCCGAACATGCTGCAGATTTTCGCAAGGTCCTTGCTGATAACCGTGCACTGCCCCTCAACCAAAGCCTCAAGTCAGCGTTGGAGAAAATCAAGCCCGGTTTGGACGCCTATATTGCCGCAGGCGAGCGAATTGTCGATCTGGCACTCAACAGTCCTGAACGGGCACAGCAGGAGCTGGCACAGTTCAGCAGCGCCTTCACCCGGCTGGAAGGTGAAATGTCCAGTTTGAGCGAGCTGATAGAGACTAATTCCAAGGCCAGTGGCGAGGGGACCCGTAACGCCAGCCGCAGTGCCAACATCGCCTTGGGTGTTGTGCTGTTGATCAGTATGCTGCTGCTGACCGCGCAGGGCTTTTGGGTGATGCGAAGCATCATGACGCCCTTGCATAATGCGCGACGGATCGCCGACAGCATTGCCCATGGCAACTTGAGCGAACCTATCGCTCAACCTGGTAACCGCGATGAAGCCAGCCTGCTGATCCTTAGCCTGGCAGCCATGCAGCGGGACTTGCGCGGGATGATTGAGGCGGTGCGCAATAACGCTCAAGGCGTCAGCACGATCAGCCAGCAGTTGGCGGGCAGCTGTCACGAAGTCGCCGGGAGCAGCCTGCAGCAGAGCGCCGCAGCCGGCGCCATGTCTGCGGCCACCAGCGAAATGACGGCGAGCATCGAGGAAATCACGCGGCATGCGGAGCAGGCGCTGGCCATGGCCAATCAGGCCGAAACCCTGGCCAAGAATGGCGGCCGTGTGATTCATCAGGTGGTCAGCGACATGGATGGCATCGCCCGATCGTCTCAGCAGTCGGCGCAAGTGATTCGTCTGCTGGACAAAGAGTCTGAAGGTATCTTCAACATTATTCAGGTGATCAAGGGCATTGCCGACCAGACCAATCTATTGGCGCTGAACGCTGCTATTGAAGCGGCCCGTGCCGGTGAGCAGGGGCGAGGTTTTGCGGTGGTTGCCGATGAAGTGCGCAGCCTTGCGGGACGCACCAGCGCCTCTACCCAGGAAATTGCCAGTATGGTGGCACGTATCCAGCAAAGCACTCGCGACGCCGTGATGAGCATGGAAGCGGGTGTTGCTCAGGTCGATAAGGGTATGGCTGTGACTGCCGAAGTGGAGCAGGCCATAGGCGAAATACTTGAGGCAACGCTGGGCACCACTCAGTTGGTCAATGACATTACCCGGACTATTGGTGAACAAAGTCTGGCCAGCAATGAGATTGCTCATCAAGTGGAGATGATCGCCAGCATGTCGGCTGGTAATAGCCAAGTGATTGGCCAGACGGCCAGTACCACCGATCAACTGGCAGTGCTCGCAGGCCAGCTCTCCCAATCGGTGGACCGTTTCCGGCTTTGAAGCAGGCGTCGGTTTACAAAGCACCGACCACCGCCATGCTTGAATGGCAGGCAACAAAAAGCCCGATCACTCGGGCTTTTTGTTGTCGCTCAGCCGCTGATTATCTCGACGGCAGGGCGTAGGCGATCAACGAGTCGCCCATCTTCGTGCCAAACGAGCCATGCCCGCCGGCCATGATCACAATGTACTGCTTGCCATTGCTCTCGTAGGTCATCGGCGTGGCCTGGCCGCCCGCTGGCAGGCGTGCTTCCCAGAGCAGGTCGCCGTTGGTGACGTTGAAAGCGCGCAGGTAGTTGTCCTGGGTACCCGCAATGAACATCAGGTTGCCGGCTGTGGAAATCGGACCACCCAGCATCGGTACGCCGATTTTCAGCGGCGGCAGTTGAATGCCCTTCAGGCTGTCGCGGATGGTGCCGATGCGTTTGCGCCACACCACATCGTGGGTCTTCATGTCCACGCCAGCCACATAACCCCAGGCCGGCTCTTTGCACGGCAAGCCCAATGGCGAGAGGAAGGCGTTGATTTCGACGCCATAAGGTACGCCGTACTGGGGCTGAATGCCCATTTCGGTACCGGAGCCGGTGGCACCTTCTTTAGGCCACAGCGGGTTGTTCGGGCCGCGTGGGATCAGCTTGGACACGAACGGCAGCGCCATCGGGTTCATCAACGCCACCTGACGGTCGGCGTTCACCGAGATACCACCCCATTCGAAAACACCCAGGTTGCCCGGGAACACCAGCGTGCCTTGCTCGGACGGTGGCGTGTACTGGCCGTTGTAGGACAGCTGCTTGAAGATCACGCGGCAGACCAGTTGGTCGAACATGGTCGCGCCCCACATCTCCTTGTCGGAGAGTGTCTGAATGGACGTCAGATTGAGGTCCGAGCGCGGCTGGGTCGGGCTGACCCGATCGCCTGGCGCGGCTTCACCGGCAGGCACCTGCATTTCATGGACGGGCACGATCGGCTTGCCATCGCGACGGTCCAGCACAAACAGGTTGCCGGCCTTGGTCGGCACGTACACCGCGGGGACGGCGTCGCCGCTGCCGGTCTTCACGTCAGCCAGGGTCGGCTGAGCCGGTACGTCCATGTCCCACAAGTCGTGGTGGGTGGTCTGGAAGCTCCATACCAGCTTGCCGGTGGAACCGTTCATCGCGACGATCGAGCTCGCATAACGCTCCATCACCGGAGTGCGGTTGCCGCCCCAGATGTCCGGTGTCGGGTTGCCGGTTGGCACATAAACCACATCGGTCTTCGCGTCGTAAGCCAGCGGTGCCCAGGCATTAGGCGAGTTGTTGACCAGGGTCTGGCCATCACCCGGAATTGCGTTCGGGTCTTCGGCACCGGTGTCGAAGATCCACTTCAGCGCACCGGTGTTGACGTCGTAGCCACGGATTGCGCCGGACGGCTCATGCACGGACAGGTTATCGGTCACCGAGCCACCGATGATCACGGTGGTACCTGTCACAACAGGCGGAGAGGTGGGTTCGAGGCCGCCCGGATACGGGTAGGGCTGCAGGTGCAGCAGATCGAGCTCACCGTTTTTGGCGAAGTCGGCGCAGGGTGCGCCGGTGTCAGCGTTGATGGCGAACAGGCGACCATCGTTGACCGGCAGGAACACTTTGCGCGGGCAGCTGGTGGCGACCGGCTGCGTGCCTTCCAGGCTTTTCGCAAACTGGGTGGTGTCCGCCTGATCGAAGTAGGCGACGCCACGGCAGGTCAAGTGCTGGAAGGACGGGTCGGATTTGAGCTTGGGATCGAATCTCCACTTCTCTTTGCCGGTGGCCGGGTCCAGCGCCACCAGAATCTGGTGGGTGGTGCAGATGTACATGTTGTCGCCGACCTTGATCGGCGTCAGTTCGTTGGTGGTTTCACCGGAGTCATTGGCGGTTTTCGATTCACCGCTGTTGAAGGTCCAGGCCACCTGAAGGTCTTTAACGTTGCCTTCGTTGATCTGGGTGAGCGGTGAATAGCGCGTGCCCGACTGTGTGCGGCCATAAGCAGGCCAGTCACCGTTGGCGATGCCCTCGACAGGCTGATGCTGGGCAGGTTGCGCCGTCGCCATGCTGCCGTTGATTTCCTGGGGGTCGTTGAAGATGGCGTAAACCATCACCACAATGGCCAGTGCCAATGTCGCGGATAAAAAGGTTTTGCCCGGCTTCAGACGCTCAGGGATATCACGGGTGACCCCCGGGATCAGCAGCCACAGACCCAACACCCCGAGGATGTCGAAACGCGGCACCAACGCCCAGAAGTCCGTGCCTGCTTCCCACAGGCCCCAGACCACAGTGATCAGCATCAGCGCGCCATAAAGCCAGAGCGATGCCGCGGAACGTCGCCACAACAGGACAGCGAACGCCAGCAGCGCGACGCCCAGGAACAGATAATAAAAAGAGCCGCCCAATGAGAGCAGCCAGATACCGCCCGCCAACAGAAACAGGGCAAAGATGCCTGCAATGATGGAAGTGAAACGCCTCAACCCTGAAGCTTTTGATAAGTCATTCATCGATGTTCCCCCTTGGGATGTAGTGCATGGACTGTGCGCGGTATAGGGGGTTCAACCCTCGGACGTGCCGTTTGGATGAAATTTTTCAGCACCACTACCACCCGCTCTTGCCAAGCATAGGTCGAGTTTATGATCTGATCCCGAGGGAAATGCATACACACGGCCAACGATGCGGCGTTCGGCCCATTCTTGCCATGGGCATATGACGGGAAGGGAGGGTGGGAAGCGCCCGTGCGGGCTGCCGCTGTTTTTGAAGGTTGCGAGGGCAATGGCTGCGTACTAGAGTCAAACCCACCCTGTTCGACGTCGCGTCAGGCAATGACATGCAGGCGCTTATGCGCATCGGTCTGCCAGTCAACCACGCGCTGGAAGTGTAGGTTCACTATGCAAAATGGAATGAGCGTAACGCGAGCCACGGCGTTGCTTATCGTGGCGGCTGCTGTCTCATGCGCGTCTGGCTGCGCGAGCAAGCATACGAGCAACGTGTCGCTGGTGGATTACCCGTCGGTGAGCGCCACGCCGCCGCCGGCCAGACATACAGGTCTGTGGGCCGGCCCCCATGCGGGGGGCGTGTTCTTTGTCGAGATTTTCGAAGACGGCAACTTGCGCACATGCCTGAGCGCGCCGCCCTATTACCACGCAATGGAGGGAAAATACACGGACCAGGCGCTGCACCTGGAGGATGGCACCCGAATCGAGTTTCGCCCCGTCGGCGCCCAGCGCATCACAATCTACTCGCCTCCCGGCAAACCGGTGACCACCCTGGAGCGCAAGGATCCGGGCGCCACGGCTGCGCAGTGCCTGACAGGTGCCGCTGACGGGCGGCGGCAAGTCTCCCATTGGGCCGCGCATTAGCTTGCCAGGTGTTGTCCGGTTGCTGACCGACGAGGGTCGACGCTCAGCCGTTATGTCGAACGCTACGGCGACCCGGACACGGACGGGTCCGGCATCACTGTGTACCGGTGGCGTACATGATTCGCTGGATGATCAGACAGAGTATTGCGGGATAAGCGGTGCTACTGGGGACGAATCTGCCCGAATGCCTGGCGCAGGAACCGGGCAATCAGAGCATCAGCGCTGCACCGCCACGCACTTGATTTCCACCAGCAGGCCGGGTTTGGCCAGTTCACTGACGCCGAGGCAGGTCCAGGCGCAGGTGCCTCTAGGGAAGACGCTGTCTTTTACCGCCCTGAACACCGGCATGTGACGGTGCAGATCGATGTGATAAGTCGTCAGGTCGACGACGTCTTCGAAGGTGCATCCCCCAGCGGTCAATACGAGTCGCAGGTTTTCCCATGCCGCGAGGAATTGCTGCTCCGGGTCTTCGATGACGGCCAGCTCATGGGTGCGCCCGACCTGACCGGCACAGTAGAGCGTTTTACCGACCTTGACGGCAGGGGCATAGCCCGCGCGCTCGGCGAGCAAACGCATTTCGTCCGGGACGATGAGTTGACGGTCGGTCATGGAGGGAGGCCTGGAAGTGGGTAGGAGCCGCACGCTATCTCAGGCGCGGGTATCCGTCCAGATCAAGGGCCTGAACGTGCGGTGGAGCGTGGTTGGCGCGCGGTTGGAATCGGCGGGGACAGAGTAATTTACGGTGAAGCGTTGTAAATAAATCAGTCCCCTTTCAGCGGAGGCTGCGCTCAAGACTCACATGCGCCGAATCAATGCACCGCCCACGAACGGGGTGCCGGGGTGTGGCTGAACTTAGAGATCCCTTTGACCCAGAAACGACGATGGGCCGTCTGGTCCGGTGGCAGCAGTGGCTCGCTCGACCACTGATGACGACGCTTGGCTTCATCGCGATACGCTTTCCACTCCATGGCTTCGGCGGTGTCCTGTGCGGCGCGTTCGTCATCGAACCAGCCCAACACAGACACTTCACCTTGATCGCGGCCATGCTCTACCAGCAGAAAAATGTTCGTGTACATACTTTTGCCTTTCACTGATCCGGTCCGACCCGACATTTCGGGCTCTACGAATAGCGTATCGACAGCAGCGGTCGAAAATTTAGCCTCGGGTTTGTCTGCCCGGTTTTGCAGTGCGTTGCCTGACGCTTTCCCGGCTGAAGCGGTCCAACGGATCGCCGCCATCCCACTGGAGGACCGGCTTCAGCCGGGAAGAGGCCGGTGTGATCACACTCAATGTCACTTCGGCAGCGGCGTGAGGATGTCGGCCTTTTCGTCCAGCAGGATGAACACCAGCAATTTCGCAGGCTTTGTCGCGCTGGCGTTTCGCGATTCGTAGTGCTTTGATCCGGCCGGCTCGTACCATGTCTGGCCCGTCTTGTAGGTAATCGCCTTGCCCTCGTTGACTCTCGAAATCACCTCGCCTTCCAGAACATAGGCAATCGCGCTGCCGCTGTGACTGTGGGCGATGGAGGCTTGGCCCGGCAGGTAATCGACGGTCAGCACCATGGCTTTTTTCCCGGGCGCATTGAGCATCGGGTGTTGTTCCAGCACGGTCACCTTTTCCTGTTGCGCAGCATGGGCCTGGGCGCTGCCGACAGAGATAAGGCCAGCGAAGGCCAGCCAGCATAGCAGGGAGGGGAAGTGATTGAGCGGTTTCATAGGCGGGTCATCCGGCGGCGATTGATGACTGCTACGCTAAGGCCGCGGAGGTACGGGGGCTACGTCCAATCGCCCGGAAGATGGGGAGGCCAATCGCCGCCCGCGCGACGGCTCCAAAATCCATTGGGTCAATCAAATGCCCGAAACGAAAAAAGGGCCGAATCAGATTCGGCCCTTCATCGTATTCAGTGCTGCCCCGGCGCGCTCGCGCTCAGGCAAACACGGTCATTACATCGCGTTATTTGCTACCGCTGGAGCCGCTCGCGCCACCACCCGTGCCGCCGCCGCTGCCGCCCATGCCGCTGCCGTTGGTCATGCCACCGCCGTCAGCGTCGCCACGGGTGGTCCCGTTAGTGCTGCCCATGCCTTTGGTGCCTGGAGTTGACGTGCCTGGGGAGCTGCCGTCGTTATTCTGACCGCTGGTAGACGTGCTTGGCTTAGGGCCGTTTTTGTCGACCGGATCGGTCGGGCCTGTGGAGCCGGCAAATGCAGAGCCCGTGGCAACAGCCATCAGGCCAGCGAGGGTCAGGGCAGTCAATTTTGTCTTGATCATGATGTGAATCCCTTTGTTGTCATGGATACCTATTGGTCAATCGCGCGACGCTAGAGGTGCATTCCACCCGACGAACGGTCATTCCATGTTCGACAAGGTTCAAGGGGGGGCGAACACTGCAGGATTCTCCTCCCGCCGAATCCCACGCCGCCATAAATACAAAAAGCCCCTGCAACGTTAGGCTCGTCGCAGGGGCTTTCTTCCCTCTGTTTGACTATTTCGCGTGCAGCTCGTATCCCACCGCCAGCGTCTGCAGATCGAAACGGTCCGAGATGCTTGAGCAATAACTGGTCCGCGCGAGGAAGGCGCCAGGCCCGCTGAGATAGGACTCGATGTCCTGCGCACCTTCGCACAGCGCAATGGTTCGCCCCTTGAGCAGCCCGCTGGCTTGCGCGGAACGCAATGCGCCGTTGGGCGTCCAGTCGGCAACGATCAGCGCGCCTGGCGGGGCCGATTGTTCGTAACTCTGGACGAAGGCCTCCGCCGACCGATCACGCAGGTACGGTGCCATGAAATAATGGATATCGTCACGGAAAGGCAGCGCTTCCTTGTGGGTCGGCAGCGCGACGACGCCACTGGTGTAAATCGCGTACACCGCGAGGATCGTCACCGGGCCGCTGAAGGGCAGGGCGTAGGCGACCACGGCGGCGTTGTGTCGCGCCAGCCACGCCTGCACATGAATCACGCCGATGATGCTCAACAGCACCGCCCCCGGCAGAAAAAAAGTGAAGCGGTCGGTGACGTTGTAAGACACAGCAAAGATGAAGTTCAGCACCGCCGCGCACCACAACAGTCGCAGGCGCCGGCTTTTTGGAAACAGCACCAGTGCCACCAGTTGCGGGCCGAGCAGCGACAGCATCAGCAGCACCACCGAGTTCTTCTCGTGCCACATGTCGTCGAAGCGAAACAGCGAGCCCTGCCAGCTCTGCTCGGTGGTTTTGTCGGGAATGCCAATCAGGTAACGGTGGCCGATGTCGATCAGGCTCAGGCCGTTCTGCAACTCCTGCAAGATGCCGGGGATCGCCACCGCAAAGCCCAGCACAAAGCCCGGAATCGTCAGCAGGACCCGCGCCCTGTGCTGCCAGACCAGTTGCACGTACAGCGGAAACAGCACGATGAACGTCAGTTGATGAATGGCGGCGGCAAGGCCCGTGAGCATGCCGATGACGAACAGCGCGGTGAGCAGACCCAAGCGCGATTTATCGCGAAAATGCACCATGTACGCCAAAGTCACCAGCAGCGTGTGCAGCAGGTACACCTCCGCTTTGGTCGAGACCCAGAACACGCAATGGCACAGCAGCGCGGCGGCAATCGCCAGCAAGGCTTGCTGCGACGTGGCGCCGACGCCCTTGGCCAGGCGGAAAATCGCCCAGCCCAGTGGAATCAGCAGCATCGAGTTCATGAAACTCAGCACCAGCGGCCCGAAATGAGCGAACAGCGCGGTGGTGACGAACAGGTACAACGGGTGATCCAGCGGCCCGAGGGTGTCGCTGAAATAGCGGCCCTCCGAGGCGTCGGCGATGAAGATCCCGTTGTCCATCCATTGAATCGGTCCGCTGGATGCCAGAAAGCTCCAGAGAACGGCGGCCACCGCCAATAACAGAGGAATGCCAAACAACGCTCGATAACGTACTGCTGCCACCATGACTTGCACTCCTGTCCCTTTAATCCCGTCGAAAAGCGTTATTGAATCGGTTGAACCCGAGGCGTCGTCGCCTCGCCTTTGAGTTTGATCAGCATCACCGCGCCAATGGCCACGGCGAACCACAGGGTGGCCAGACGAATCAGCACGGTGGCGGCCACGGCGTCGGCGCCGTCCATGCCTTTCCAGACCAACAGCCCGACCATCACCGCCTCCGCGCCGCCCAGTCCCCCAGGCATGAAACTCACCGCGCCGGCCAGCATCGCCAGGGCGTAGACGAACACCGCAAAGGTCAGCGGGATGTCGGCGCCCATCCATTTCAGAATCCAGTCGAACGCCAGGGCTTCGGCGCTCCAGGCGACAACGCTCAGCGCGGTCAGGCCGAGCATCAGGCGCAGACGATGGCATTGCTGCGCATGCATCAGCACCTGCAGCAGATGGCGAAGCAGCCCGAGTGCCTTGCCGCCACCGGCCGGCACCGTTTCGGTGATGCGCTCCAGCAGCCGACGTTGCGACAGCACGACCAGCCCGACCGCCACCAGCGCCACGCCGACCACAATCATCGGCCACGCCTGGGGGTACAGCGACAGGCCGAACAGGGTCAGCAGCACCACCGCAAACAGGTCCGACAGGCGCTCGCTGAAAAACGCCGCGAAACTCTGCGGGTAGGGCACGCCCCAGCGTTTCAGCAACACGCCGCGCAGGGCTTCACCGGCCTTGCCGGGTGTGGTGGTCAGGGCAAAGCCGGCCAGGTAAATGTTCAGGCTCGGGCGCCACGGCATCGGATGGCCGAGCACCTTCAGGTAGGTCTGCCAGCGCACGAAGCGCAGCCCGTAATTGACCGATGACATGAACAGCGCGATGACAATGCCGATCAGCCCGACCTCGCTCACCGCAGCGCCCACTGCTTGCCAGCCGCCCCACAGCGAAAAGGCCAGATAGCCCAGCGCCGAACCGACCACCGACAGCAGCACCGCGCGGTAGCGCCAGCCGGACAGGTGTGAAGTTTCGGGCACGGCTTCGCTCACAGGTTCAGCCTCTTGAACACCGGCTGCGGGATCGAACGGATGACCAGCATGATCAGCGCCCAGAAACCCGGTGCGTACAGCGTCGGCACCTTGTTGGCGATGCCCTTGACGATGCGCTGGGCGACCTGCGCCGGTTGTGCCAGCAAGGCCGCCGGCAACGACAGGCCCTGGGTCATCGGCGTATCCACGAAGCCCGGCTTGATGGTGGTGACGTGCACGCCGACCTTGAACAGCCGCGCCTGCAAGCCTTCGCAGTAGGTTGACACCGCCGCCTTGGCGCTGCCGTAGAGGTAGTTGGAAGGGCGGCCGCGATCAGCCGCCACCGAAGAAATGATCGCCAGACTGCCGCAGCGCTGGGTCTCGAACTGCATCGCCAGCACCGTCAGCAAGGCGATCACCGACGTGCAGTTGTTGGCGAATTCCTTCAGCGCCATGTGCACGTCACGCTCGCAGGCCTTCTGGTCGGGCAGTGTGCCGTGGGCGATCAGGGCGATGTCGATCTGGCCCAGGGCGGTCAGGCAGCGGCCCATCATCAAGGGGTGCGCCTCGATATCGTTGGCGTCCATCTCGTGCAGCGTGACGTTGGTCGCGCCACGCGCCTTGAGGTCGGCGGCGGTCTGCTGCAGCTTCTCGACGTTGCGTGCCACGAGGAAAAAATCGCTGCCTTCCGTGGCCCACAAACGCGCGCACGCACTGGCGATGGCGGAGGTGGCGCCGATGATCAGGACTTTCTTCACTGCAGTTTTCATAAGATCACACGGCTCCAGAAACGGGACATCAAAGAGGGATCGCGCAGCGCTTCCAGCTGCTCCCAGGCGGGGTAGGCGCGGCGGAAATCGGCGCCAGTCATGTGGGCGTCCTTGGCCGGATACAAGCGCCCGCCGGCGGCGCGAACGATGTCGTCCAGACGCGGGAACAGCACCTTTTCCAGGGCCTCGCTCTGGGCAAAATCCAGGGCCAGGGAAGTGCCTTCCATGGGGAATGACAGCAAGCCTGGCGAGGCCATATCGCCGCAGCGCTTGAGCACGGCGAGAAACGAACCCTGACCGGCCTCAGCGATGGTGCGCAGCAGTTCGCCCATGGCCGCTTCGGCATTCGCCGCAGGCACCACGCATTGGTATTGCTGAAAACCCCGACGACCGTAAATCCGGTTCCAGTGCAGGATTCGGTCGAGGGGGTAAAAAAAGGGTTCGTAGGCGCTGCGGCCCTGTTTGCGCTGGCTGGGGTGCAGGCGCCAGTACAGGCTGTTGAAAGCGCTGAGGGAGACGTTGTTGATCAGCGACACCGGCGGCGTCAGCGGCACGCTGAGCTTCTTGCGTTGAACGACGTCGAGGGAGCCGTATTGCGCGTGATCGCCGACGATGAATACGCCGCGTCCGGTCTCCGCGCCTCTGGCCAGACAGTCGACCCAGGCGACGCTGTATTCATGACCCGCGTCGAGTTCGGCAGAGAGCGCAAAGAATTCGGCCAGATTGGCGAAGCGCACCGTGGTGGTGTCAATCTGGCTGGCACGGATCGGCATCAACTGAATCTGCGCCCAGTGAATCACCCCGGTCAGGCCGAGGCCGCCGATGCTCGCGGCGAACAGCTCAGGGTGGACGTCAGGCGAGCAGATCACTTCCGGCTCGCCGTGGCGCAGCAGGCCGAAGCCCAGCACATGACGGCCAAAGGTGCCGCGCACGTGATGGTTCTTGCCGTGAACGTCGTTGGCGATGGCGCCGCCCAGCGTCGCGAACTGGGTCCCGGGCGTCACCGGCAAAAACCAGCCCTGGGGGATGGCCACGGCGAGCACTTCAGCGAGGGTAATACCGGCCTCCGCCTTGATCACCCCGGTGCTCCAGTCGGCCTCGATCAGCCGATCCAGCGAGCGCATGTGCAGCACCTGATCGCTGGCGGCCAGGCAACTGTCGCCGTAACTGCGGCCGTTGCCGTAGGGCAGGCTGCTGCGGTGGGCGCCGATCACGCGGTCCATCTGCGCAGGCAATTCGTCGAGCCACACACAGCCATGACCGCGTTGCGGGTGGCGGGGAAAACGTCCCCAGGAATACAACGGCGTGCTCATGCGGCGATCCAGAACATCATCAGAAACGCAGCGCCGATCAGCTGGCTGGTGCGGTCGCGGATGGCGAACACCACCGGGTCTTCATTCATCTGCCCGCGATGGGTCAGCATCCACACCCGCGTCACCCAGAACAGCAGCAGCGGGCAGGCCAGCCAGATGATGTGTGGCGTGACGTACAGTTCGGTGGTTTTCGCGTCCTGGATGTACAGCGCCAGCACCATTACCGCGAGGTAGCCCGAAGACGCCCCCAACGAAGCGATCATGTCCAGATCGCCCGGGTGGTAACCACGGCCGCGAGCGAGGGTATTGACCTCCCGGGCGCGGGCGTCACGCAGCTCGGCGTAGCGTTTGACCATCGCCAGGCTGAGGAATATGAACATCGAGAACGCGAGGATCCAGAAGGTCAACGTCAGGCTGAACGCCGCCACGCCGGCGATGATCCGCGCGGTATACAGCATCGCCAGGGCGATCACGTCCCAGGCCATCAGGCGTTTGAGTCTCAGCGAGTAGGTCAGGGTCAGGCCGTAATAGGCGGCCATCACCGCCGAAAATTGCCACGGCAAGAGCAAGAGCGCGGCGCCGAAGGCCATCGCCAGTAACGTCGGCACCATCACCAGACCGGCCTTGATGGACAGACGCCCGCTGGCGAACGGCCGATTGCATTTGCTTTTGTGATGGCGGTCGTCGCACAGGTCCAGCAGGTCGTTGAGGATGTAGACGCTGGAGGCGCACAGGCCGAAGCACAGAAACGCAATGACGCCGTCACGCATCAGTTCGAACTGGGCCAGCCGGTGGGACGCCAGCAGCGGCACGAAGATCAGCGCGTTTTTCAGCCACTGGTGCATGCGCAGGGCCCTGCGCCAGTCTCGCAAGCTCGGCGTGTTGCTGCGAATGGTTGGCTCAACGCGGACTTGCGCTTTTACGTTGGCTTCCACTCCGCGGTCGGGATTGACCACATAGGCCTGCCGAGACACGTTCCATATCGGCAAGTCATCTTTGGAGTTGCCGATGTAGTCGAAACCGCCCTCGCCGAAGTGCGCCACCAACAGGTCCCGCTTGTTGTGGCCGGACAAGTTGCGGTTGGCGTTGGACGCCAGCACAAGATCGAATAACTGAAGGTGATCGGCGATGCGCTCGGCGAGACTTACATGACTTGCCGTCGCCAGCACCACCATGCGTCCGGCGTCTCTTTCGCGCTGGATCATCTCGATGATCTGCGGATCGTAGGGCAGCACGGAGACGTCTATTTCGGTGTTGAGGGCCAGGCCTTCCTTCAGCGCGGCTTTGCCTTTGAACAGCCAGCCGAGCATTTTCAGGGCTTTCAGCGGCTGGCCGCGAATAAACGCCATGGCCGTTTCCATGAGCAGGTCCGAGCGCAATAACGTGCCGTCGAGATCAACTACCAAGGGAGGGGAAGTTTCAAGAACTCGTCCCTGAATTCTGGCCATAGTGAGTGCTCCTTTAGGGTCAACGGACTATAAACAAAATAAGATTTTCACCACTTTCATTTAAATTAAAGGGCTTGGATCAATACGTCGGTAGGGTGGCGTCAGAATGACGGGGGACATCTTTTACAAAAGTCCGCGGGGGTTACTTTTGATTGTTGGGACTGCCGCCGCCGTAGCGTTGGCGACCAACGAATGACTTCTAGAGAATGACGGTTTAATGCCGTCTTTAATCCGGCGATCTTTGCCTGGCGCTGTTCAGACCGCCCTCCATAGCGTCGGCAGGGGTAAGATCGGCCAGGGTGTTGTCGTTTAGACTCGCCCCGCCGTCATAATGACCTGCCCACCGCGCCTCCTTCCCATGACATGACCGGGAGCTTTGATGACTCATCCTCTACTGCTGGCGCTGATTCCGCTGGTCGCCGACCTGTCCCGGGACCTGCCGGACGATGAGCGCTATCGCCGGCTGCTGCGCTCGTTGCGACAGTTATTCCCCTGCGACGCGGTGGCGTTGCTCAAGCTGGAGGATGAGGCGCTGGTGCCGTTGTCCGTCGAGGGACTGAGCCCGGACACACTGGGGCGACGATTCCGGCGGGGGGAGCACCCGCGGCTGGACATCATTCTGCAAAACCGCGAACCCACGCGCTTTTCCACCGATTGCGATTTGCCAGACCCGTACGACGGCCTGGTCGAGGGCGTCCATGGCGATCTGGAAGTGCACGATTGCCTCGGCTGCCCGCTCTATGTGCAGAACACGCTGTGGGGCGTGATTACGCTGGACTCCCTCGATCCGGCGCGCTTTGGCCGGGTCGATCTGGGCGATCTTCAGGCGTTTTCCAGCCTCGCCGCGGCGACGGTAATGGCCAGCGAACGGATCAGCCAACTGGCGCGCAGTTTTGAGGATCAACGCCTGTTGGCAGAGGTTTACAAGCGCGCCGCAGGCGGACGCGGGCCCCGGGAGCTGATCGGGCAGAGCCCGGTGCACAAGCGTTTGCAGCAGGAAATCCAGTTGGTGGGCAACAGCCCGCTGACGGTGCTGATCACCGGCGAAACCGGCGTCGGCAAGGAACTGGTCGCCGAGGCCATTCACGTGCAGTCGCCCCGGGCGCAGAAGCCGTTGATCAGCCTCAACTGCGCCGCGCTGCCGGAGCTGTTGGTGGAAAGCGAGTTGTTCGGTCACGTCAAAGGCGCGTTTTCCGGGGCGGTCAGCGGCCGCAGCGGCAAGTTCGAGCTGGCCCATGGTGGTTCGCTGTTCCTCGACGAGGTGGGCGAGCTGCCGCTGCCAGTCCAGTCGAAGTTGCTGCGGGTGTTGCAGAGCGGCCAGTTGCAGCGGGTAGGCTCCGATCAGGAGCATCGCGTGGACGTGCGCATCATCGCCGCGACCAACCGTGATCTGGCAGAAGAAGTGCGCGCCGGTCGGTTCCGCGCGGATCTCTATCACCGCCTGAGCGTTTACCCGTTGGTGGTGCCGCCGTTGCGCGAACGGGGTCGCGATGTGTTGCTGCTGGCGGGGTATTTTCTGGAGGAGAACCGGGCGCGGATGGGGCTGCGCAGTTTGCGCATGAGCTCGGCGGCGCAGGCGGTGCTGTTGGCGTACCCATGGCCGGGGAACGTGCGGGAGCTGGAGCATCTGATCAGCCGCGCGGTGCTCAAGGCGCTGTCGGTGCATCGCGAGCGGCCGCGGATTTTGACGATCGAGGCGGATGCCTTGGGGCTGGATGAGTTGCGAGTGGCTGCGCCTGCTGTGTTGCAGGTGAGCGACGATATACCGGCGATAGAGCCGGGCGAGGGGCTGAAGGGGGCGGTGGACGGGTTTCAGAGGCGGTTGATTGGTGACGCACTGGAGCGGCATGGCGGGAAATGGGCGGATGTGGCGCGGGAGCTGGATGTTGATCGCGCGAATCTGAGTCGGCTCGCCAGGCGATTGGGGATTCGGTAGGTTTTTTCGGATCAAGATCCTTAAGATCAAGATCCTTAACGTCAAGAGCGTCTGCCTGGGGGCAGACTGTTTCGCCTTCGGCGAGTTACTTGATAAAGCCCCAAGTAACCAAGGGCTTGTGCTCCTGGTTGGGCTCCTCCTTCGTCGGAGTACCCTCACTCCGGTCCCGCTCCGTGGGCCCGCGCCGAACGGGCATCCATGCCCTGACGGCGCTCTCGCCGCATCCATGCGGCTCGGCCCACTGCGCGAGACCTGCGTTCAGCCCGCACCAAAGTCGCGATTGGTGGTGACTGAACTTCTTGTGTATGAAGATCAAGATCAGATGCAGATGCAGATGCAGATGCAGAGCGAAAGCTTCCCGGCTAAAGCCGGTCCTACAGTTGAGGTCGCCGCCACTTTTACTGAATACATGCGCTGTTGGTTAGTGGGACCGGCTTTAGCCGGGAAGAGGCCAGCCCAGGCGCCGACAGTATTGCGGATCAGCCACACTTCCTGTGGGAGCGAGCTTGCTCGCGAATGCTTTATCTCAAACACCAGATATCCGTCTGATCGTTCCCACGTTCAGCGTGGTAACGCCGCCTCGGACGCTCCGCGTTTCGTAAACAACGCGCATTCAGGCCTTGGGAGATGACGCGGAGCGTCACGGGATGCATTCCCACGCAGAGCGGGGGAACGATCAATTTCAAACACCAGATATCCGGTGGATGTCCTGACCCCTTCGTGAGCAAGCTCACTCCCACAAGTCCTCCGCGATTCATCTGCCCTTGACCTGCTCCTGATCTGCTTTTGATCTTCATACCCAA
The DNA here is from genome assembly GCF_057834665.1 of Pseudomonas sp. GL_135. Classification (NCBI taxonomy): domain Bacteria; kingdom Pseudomonadati; phylum Pseudomonadota; class Gammaproteobacteria; order Pseudomonadales; family Pseudomonadaceae; genus Pseudomonas; species Pseudomonas sp. GL_135. Next base: position 3,453,224 of record NZ_CM174408.1, on the reverse strand, counting down.
AAAGTCCAGACACCACCAATCGCGACTTTGGTGCAGGCTGAACGCAGACGACGCGGAGTGGGCCGAGCCGCATGGACGCGGCGAGAGCGCCGTCAGGACATGGATGTCCGTTCGGCGCGGGCCCACGGAGCGTCGTCGGAGTGAGGGTATTCCGACGCAGGAGGAACCTAGCCAGGAGCAAGCACCCTTGGTTACTTGGGGTGCTTTTCCAAGTAACTCGCCGAAGGCGAAACAGTCTGCCCCCAGGCAGACGCTCTTGATCTTCTCTCAGCCGCACCGCGAACCCTAGCGATGAGCAATATCTTCGAGCGCCAGATTCCGCGTCTTCGGCCCAAACCCGCCAATCGTAATGATCACGATCAACATACTCATCACAATAAACGTCAGCACCCCCGGCGTGCCGAAGTGATCCAGAAACAACCCGATCAACAGACTGCTGAACACCGTCGACAGGCGACTGAACGAATAACAGAACCCTACCGCCCGGGCGCGAATATTGGTCGGGAACAACTCACTCTGGTACGAGTGATAACTGAAACTCAACCACGCATTGCAGAACGTAATCATCACCCCGCAAAAGATCAGACCGGCCGCCGTCGTCTGCTGCGCGAACAGCGTGCCAAAAATCATCGAGCCCAGGGCCGAGCCCACAATTTGCCACTTGTTCTCGAAACGGTTGGCAAACTTCACGAACAGCAGCGGCCCGAGCGGATAGGCGAGGGTGATCACGAACGCATACGCCAGACTGTGGGTCACGCTCACGCCTTGACCCGAGAGCAACGCAGGCAGCCAGTTGCCGAAGCCGAAAAAGCCGATCGCCTGGAACACATGAAACACAATCAGCATCAGCGCGCGGCGACGATACGGCGGTTGCCAGATGTCGGCGAAGCGGCCTCGGCCTTCGACGGCCACATTGTGGGTTTCCGGTTCGTCCAGCGCCTGGCCGTGGTCCTTGACGCAACGGGCTTCGAGGTCATCCATGATCTTTTCCGCCTCGCTGAAGCGGCCGTGTTGCGCCAGCCAGCGCGGCGATTCGGGCAGGCGCGAGCGCAGCCACCAGATGAAAAGCGCGAACACCGCACTGGCCAACACCACCCAGCGCCAGCCGGCGACGCCGAACGGGTCCTGGGGCACCAGCCACCAGGACATCAATGCCACCGACGGCACTGACAGGAACTGCACGAAAAACGCGAAAGCGAACGCCGAGCTGCGCATGCGCTTGGGCACCAGTTCCGACAGGTACGCGTCGATGGTCACCAGTTCGATGCCAAGGCCGATGCCCACCAGAAAGCGCATGCAGATGATGCCCAGTGCGGAGGTCTGAATGCCCATCAGCACGGTGGCGACGGTGTACCAGATCAACGCGAAGGTGAAGATCGCGCGGCGGCCGTAGCGGTCGGCGATCGGGCTCAGCAGGCTGGCGCCGAGGAACAGCCCCAGGAACGTCGCCGACGCAAACGCCGCCTGGTCGGAAAAGCCGAAGACACCCTGCGCGCCGGTGGCAAAAAGCCCGTCGCGAATCAGGCCGGGGCTGATGTAAGCGGTCTGGAACAGATCATAGAGTTCGAAGAAACCACCAATGGACAGCAGCGCCACCAGCTTCCAGATCGTGGCGACGGCGGGCAGTCGGTCGATGCGGGCGGAAATTCGCGCAGCGCGTATCGGGTCGATTCCGTCCTGGGTCGGGCGGGCGTGATCAGGGCTATCAGAAGCGGCATGCATTATTGTTTTTTCCGAATCGGTGAGACGCAGCATGTTAGTGCCCCAGAGATTCAAGACAAAACATTTCTGCGCGTTTAAGCTCCGGGGCTGACCGCCACCACGTTTCGGATTCCCGTGAAGTACACACTCCCGACCACCGCCACCGCGCCATTCTGCCCGTCGGCGACCACCGACAGCGTCGCCATTCCCGCCAATGCGTCTTTCCTGCGCAAGCTGATGCTGTTCGTCGGCCCCGGGCTGTTGATTTCCATCGGTTACATGGACCCCGGCAACTGGGCCACCGCCATCGAAGCCGGTTCGCGCTTTGGGTATGCGTTGTTGTTCGTGGTTGTGCTGGCCAGTCTGTCGGGCATGGTGCTGCAGAATTTGTGCTCGCGCCTGGGCATCGCCACCGGCCGCGATCTGGCGCAGCTGTCCTCCGAGCGCTACAGCCACCGGGTCGGCATGGGGCAGTGGGTCCTTGCCGAGCTGTCGATCCTCGCCACCGATCTGGCGGAAGTGCTGGGTGCGGCGTTGGCGTTCCACTTGCTGCTGGGCGTGTCGATCACCACCGGCGTGGCGCTGACGGCGTTCGATACGGTCATCGTGCTCGCGTTACAGGGCGCCAATTTCCGGCGTCTCGAAGCCATCGTACTGGGGCTGATCGCGACCATCGCGACGTGCTTCTTTATCGAACTGGTGCTGATCAAACCGTTCTGGCCGGACGTCGTCGCGGGTCTCAAACCGTCGTGGGAGATGCTCAGCAATCAAGAGCCGCTGTACATCGCCATCGGCATTCTTGGCGCGACGGTGATGCCCCATAACCTGTACCTGCATTCATCGGTGGTGCAGACCCGCGTCAACGGCACGTCAGTCGAAAGCAAGGCCAGCGCCATTCGCTACGCCCGGGTCGACACCATCGCCTCCCTGAGCCTGGCGCTGGTGATCAACGCCGCCATCCTCATCCTGGCCGCCGCGGCGTTCCACGGCACCGGTCACACCGACGTCGTGGAAATTCAGGACGCGTACCATTTGCTCGACCCGCTGGTAGGCGGCGCCGTGGCCAGTGTGCTGTTCGGCGTTGCGCTGCTCGCGGCGGGGCAGAGTTCAACGTTCACCGGGACCATCGCCGGCCAGGTGGTGCTGGAAGGGTTTCTGAAAGCGAAGATCCCGTGCTGGCAACGCCGCCTGGCGACCCGTGGGTTGGCGCTGATTCCGGCGCTCATCGGCGTGATCTGGTTCGGCGATGGCGCGGTGGGCAAGATGCTGGTGCTCAGCCAGGTCGTCCTCAGCCTGCAACTGCCGTTCGCCCTGTGGCCGTTGATTCGCTTCACCAGTGACAAACAATTGATGGGCCCGTTCGTCAACAGCCGCCTGACCAAAACCCTGGCCTGGGGGCTGTTCGGACTGATCTCGGGCGCGAACCTGACCCTGATGTTCTTCTGGGTGACCTGACCGCTGGAGGTCTGGGCATCGGCTCAGGCCTCAACTCAGCAATATCCCCCGCGCCATGCCCGTGGCGGCGATGACGATGATGACCATCAGCAATGCCTCCATGTGGCTGATCCGTGCGAAGCGGCGCGACAGGGACGTATCAATGGGCTGGTTCTTCTTGAACGCGATGCGCCACTTGATCAGCGCAAACATCGGCACCACTTCCATCGCCAGCATGGCCACGAACGCTGCCATCTTCAGGTGAAACAGCGGCTGATGCAGGTAGTAATAGGAGCCTTTCTCCAGCCCGCCGAACGCCCGGAACGCCCCGGTGATCAGCAGAATCCCGGCCGAGACGCCCCAGATATTGTCGACCACGAACACATCCCTGAAGGATCGCGGATCGTCCGTGCGTAACCGTCGCAATGCCCGTCCTCTCGCCAGCACTGCGGCTATCGCAAAACCGAACGCCAGCAGGTGCAACGCAGCCAGTACCCATTTGATGAGCATGTTTGAACTCCCCCGAGCAATGTGCAAAACCAGCGTCACCTGCACAAGCTTAGCGGGTCGTTGGCGTTACGCCTTTGCCGAGCAGGCGCGGCGAAAAAATAATCCGTCGGGCGCGCCACCTGTCATTTCTGCGGGTTTTTGCGTTTGCGGTGGGGATGAACAAAATCAAAGTAAAACGCGGAAGCGCCAAACAGCGCGATCGCTGAAAGAATCATCACACCGATCACCGAGTTATCCATCACGCGTCATCCTGCTAATTGCCCAAGGGCCGAACGCCTATTCATTACGATCGCCTGTTCAACTGCAATCAATACGACGGGATCTTTACGCCAACAGCGCTTTGCCTGACGCCGTTTATATAAGCGACTGACCGTGTCGATATAAAACAACGGCCGCGCGAAGTTTGTCGGCGCCAAAACAACTCATGCCGGCGAACTCTTTATGACTGACCGGCATGTATTGGCAATCCATGGCCTGACGCTGTTGGCTGTGATCGATATCGGGGTCGTGCAAGTACACGAAGTCGTCATCGCAACCGGTGACCAACACCCAGTGCGGTGCTTTGGAACGAGTCAGTCGGTAGCTGCTGATCAACACCAGTGCCAGGCCATTGTCCTGTTGCAGTTGCCGGAGATTGAGCGGCGCACTGCCCAGCTGACGGACCGTGCTGTCGGCCAGTTCGCGGCTGAACTCCTCATGCACCAGGCGCATGACTTCGCGCTTTTCTTCGCTGCGCACGCCAGCCAGAAACAGCGGCCCGCGCACCGACACCTGCAGGCCGACCTCGAATCCCCGGCGCAACGCGGCCAGCGCCAGGCCCTGCGGGCTGCAACCGCCATGGCCGGAGGTCATGAACACCGTGGTCGCCTCGCGCCAGATCTGCAGTTCTTCGTGGCGCTGCATGGCGCGCGGCGGTTGCAGGGCTTTCATCGCCATCAGCAGGCACGCCGGGCCACAGCTGAAGTCCAGCGTTTGCGGGTAGTAGGGCACATGCCGGGCGACGCCGGTGGCGTGTTCGCGGATGCGTTTTTCGTAGCGCAGCGCCGGGGCGTGGTCTTCGTAGTAGTCGTCGATGCGGTCGAACAGGCGATAGCCGTTGCGCTCGTACAAGCGAATCGCCGGGGCGTTGTCCGGACGGACTTCGAGCCGCAAATAGGCACACTCACGCTCAAGGGCATGCTGTTCGGCCTGGGCCAGCAGTTGCTGCCCGAGGCCCTGGCCCCGGGCAGCGTCGCTGATCGCAAGGGAATAAAGCCGGCCCAGGGATGTGCCGCGATGAAACAGTACCAGCGCGTAACCGGCCAAGCGTTGTTCGGGCTGATCGCCCAGCGCCACGATCAATCGCGCATTGGCCCGCGTGACCATCCAGTGAAAGCTGCGGGCATTCAGGCGGTCGGATTCAAAGCACTGGTTTTCCAGCACCAACAGTTCATCCACATCGGCAGGCTGGGCGAGGCGATATATAAAGTTCATGTCCGACACCGTAAAGAGTGAGTAACGAAACGGGACATTTCTACAAAGCCATGTTTTATAGAAAGGACTGTTTCCCGAAGGATCAACTCATGAATGCGGTGCCGGTGAAGACCGACGAAGTATCAGCACAACCTCAGCGTTCGGCAACTTTTAATGTCAATCCGCTGAAACCTGTTTCAACCCGAAGCCAACTGTTGATTGTTGTGGAGCGGCTCGAAGACTGGTCGTCTTACTTGCCCAGCGAACACCTGATCAGCGCCCAGGACTACCTGGAAAACCCGCCCCAGAACACTGCCGGTCAGCGGGTGCAAGTGATCAACCTGTGCCGCAGTTACCGCTATCTGGGCCACGGTTATTACTGCTCGCTGCTGGCCGAAGCCCGGGGTCACCATGTGATTCCGTCGGTGAAAACCATCAGTGAGCTGACCCGCAAGTCCCTTTACGGCCTGGCCCTGGATGACCTCGACAAGCGCCTCGAACATGCGCTGCGTGACCATCCGTATGACGAAACCGAGGGGTTCACCCTGAGCCTGTATTTCGGTCAGACCGATCTCGCGCCGTTGCAGGATCTGGCCCGTCAGCTGTTCGAAGCGTTTCCGGCGCCGATCCTGCTGGTGGAGTTTCGCAAGCGCGACAACTGGCACATCGTCGGCATCAAGACCGGCGCCTTGACCCGCCTGCGCGATCACCAGCAGGACCAGTTCGCTCAGTCCCTGGACAGTTTCAGCCGCAAGATCTGGCGCCAGCCGCGCTCGCGCCGCACCTATCGCTACGACCTGGCGATTCTGCATGACCCCCAGGAAGCGTTGCCGCCGTCCAACCGCAAGGCGCTGGACAACTTCATCCGCGTCGGCCAGCAACTGGGCGTGGACGTTGAACTGATCGAGAAGAAGGATTACTCGCGGCTGGCCGAATACGACGCGCTGCTGATCCGCGAGACCACCAGCGTCGACAACCACACCTACCGCTTCGCCAAGAAAGCCGAAAGCGAAGGGCTGGTGGTGATGGATGACCCCGCGTCGATCCTGCGCTGCACCAACAAGGTCTACCTGACCGACCTGCTCAAAAGCCACAAGCTCGGCATGCCGGCCACGGAAATCCTCTACAAGGAGCGACCGGATGACCTGGAGCACGTCGCGGCACGACTGGGCTTTCCGCTGGTGCTGAAAATCCCCGACGGGTGTTTTTCCAAAGGCGTGATAAAGGTGCAGGACGCGCAGCAGTTGCAGGACGCGGCGCGGGAGCTGTTCGAGCACTCAGTGCTGCTGCTGGCCCAGGAATACCTCTACACCGAATACGACTGGCGCATTGGCGTGCTCAACCGAAAGCCGGTGTTCGCCTGCCAGTACTTCATGTCCAAGGGGCATTGGCAGATTTACAACCACAAGGCCATCGACGCGGAGATCAACGGCGAGTGCCGCACTCTGGCGGTTCATGATGCGCCGCGGGCCGTGGTGGACCTGGCGGTGAAGACCGCCAACCTGATCGGCGACGGCCTGTATGGCGTCGACCTGAAGCAGTCCGGCGACCGCGTGGTGGTTATCGAAGTCAACGACAACCCCAACCTCGACGCTGGCATCGAAGACGCCTGGCTGCAGGACGATCTGTACGCGCTGGTGCTGGAGGAATTCATTCGCCGCCTCGACATCAAACGTCGCGGTCTGGCGGGTTAGGCCGGTGATCAAAGGCCACCGCCTGGAGGCGGGCAGGTTATGGGAATGTTCTGAGGCCGAGGCGAGCGTGCTGTGGTTCAGCGACCCGGATGCGGCGGAGAAGACGCTGCTGCTGGAGCGCTTCAATCTGGACGACCACGCCCTGGCCTCGGCGCTCGACCCCGACGAGGTGTCGCGTATCGAGTTTCATCCGGACGCGCTGTTCATGATCTGGAAACGGCCGGAGAACTACTCGGGCAAAGACACCTTTTCCTTTGACGTGTCATCGTTCGGGGTGCTGCTCAGCCCCCATCACATGGTGCTGATCTGCGCCGACGAGAGACAGTTCGGCGACCTGGGACAGCATCGGCCGATGCACACGCTGCTGGACGTGTTGCTGGAGGTGCTGTTCCACAACATCCATCATTATCTGGGTCACCTGAAGGTGATCAAGATGATCGCCCGGGAATTGCAGCAGCAGTTCAATGCGTCGATGGACAGCCGCCATCTGGTGCAGATGTTTAACCTCAGCGAAAGCCTGGTCTATTACATCAACGCCATCGACAGCAACGGCTCGGTGTTGACCCGTCTGCGCAATCACGCCCACAAGCATCAGTTTTCCGGCGACAGCCTGGCGCTGATCGAAGACATGATCATCGAGAACGAGCAGTGCCACAAACAGGCGAATATCTACTCGACGGTGTTCGCCAGCCTGATGGATGCGCGGGGCAATCTGGTCAACAACAACACCAATAACCTGCTCCGCAAGCTGACGCTGATCAACGTGGTGTTCCTGCCGTTGAATCTGGTGGCGGGCATTGGCGGGATGTCGGAATACAGCATGATGACCACGCCGATTCCGTGGTGGATCAGCTACCCGGCGTTGCTGGTGGGCATGGCCGGGCTGGGCGTGGGGATGGTGGTGATACTCAAGCGCATGGCAAGGGCAAATCATTGATCAGTGGGCGCCCGGCGGGTGCCCACTGAATGCGGCGCGAAGGCTTATTCCGACGCCTGCAAACCCTTCTGCCGCATCACCTGGTTCTTCTCTTTCTTGTACTGTAGCGCGACTTCCGGCGCCGGACCGCTCTTGCCGGTTTCCATCCACAAGCGCATGCGGCTGGCATCGGCAAAATGGGTGTATTTGCCGAAGGCGTCGAGAATGACTACGGACACCGGACGATTGGCCATGCTGGTCAGCAGCACCAGACAGTGCCCGGCCTGGTTGGTGAAGCCGGTCTTGGTCAGCTTGATGTCCCAGTTGGATTTACGCACCAGATGGTCGGTGTTGCTGAAGCCGAGGATGTAGTTCGGCTTGCGGAAGGTCACGGTTTTTTCCGGAGTGGTGCTCAGCTCGCGCAGCATCGGGTAGTTGCGTGCGGCGAGGGCCAGCTTGGTCAAGTCACGGGCGGTGGAGACGTTGTAGACCGACAACCCGGTGGGCTCCATGTACACGGTATGGTTCATGCCCAGCGACTTGGCCTTGGCGTTCATCGCCCGGATAAACGCCGGATAGCCGCCCGGATAGCTGTGGGCAAGGCTCGCCGCGGCGCGGTTTTCCGATGACATCAGGGTGATGAGCATCATGTCATGGCGATTCAGCTCGCTGCCCAGCTTGACCCGGGAGAACACGCCTTTCATTTCGGGCGTTTGCGAGATATCGACCTTGATCATCTCGTCCATGGGCAACTTGGCGTCGAGGGTGACCATCGCAGTCATCAGCTTGGTCACCGAGGCGATCGGCACAACGATGTCGGGGTTGCTCGCGTACAGAACCTGACCGGTTTGCAGGTCGGTGATCATGGAGCTGCCGGAGGCCAGATGCAGATTGGCCGGGTCGCGCTTGAACGCCGCCGGCTCATTGGCCAGCGCCGTCGCGGAGAATGCGACAGTGGAAAGTGCGCAGCCTGTAAGTGCAAATAATAGGCCGATGACGGTTGGGCGAATTTTCAAGAGCCAAGCTCACTAATGATGGAAATAGCGTGGAACGTCGGACTTTTTTCAAGCACGACAACAAGTTCGGCGCATTTTAGGAGCAAGTTTCTGAAGTTGTCGATGGGGTGGTGCGGGGTTTCGGTAATAAACCGCGATTGTATAGCTCAGGTTCAGGTGGCGGATCCAAAAAGCCTGTATTTAAAAGGGTCAAATTGCCTTTCATGGCGCACCTGCCGAACAGGGTTTCGCATCAAAACCGGATCACCGCGCAAAAAAAAAGCCCGCGTCATTAAAGAGGCGGGCTAAAGGGGTGTGCGGAGCAACGCACGATTCACAGGGAAGAGCGAATAGGGTTTCAGCTGTTGAGCGAGCGGCATTCAAGTTGCTGGGACAGGGCCTGCGCTGCCGGCAGTGAAGGCAAAGGACCACTCACGGGCTCGCCGTTCTGCATCAGGTACCAGCACGCCAACAGCCCGCGCTCACGAAGCTGAGGGGGAACTGCGCTGCCGACAACCGACATGATTTGAACCTTGGTCATAAGTGCCTCCATCAATCTATGGCGCTACTGTACGGCGCGATCGCTTGAGGCAAAAATCACCGCTCTCGATAGTTGTCATTGATGAGCGGGTAGGGACGCTGATGGGGTGATGTGCGCACACCGGGCGTTCCGGCCTGAACGCCCCGGAAACAAAAACCCCGCCAGGGAGGCGGGGTCAGTGGTGGGTGAGGGCTGGCGACCACTGATCGACAGCCCTGCTGGCCGGAGCAGACCGCCGTTACCAGCGACCGCCACCGTGGTAGCCGTGGTAGTAGCCCGGTGGTGGGCCGTAATAACGTGGCGGACCGTAGTAACGCGGTGCGTAGACAACCGGGCGTTCAACGACATAAGCCGGCTGGTAGTAAACCGCCGGTGGCGGCGGTGGCGCGTAATAAACAGGCGCCGGGGCCGAGTAGTACACCGGCGCGGGCGATGCGTAAACCGGACCGGACGCCACTGCCGCGCCGACGACACCGCCGACGACCGCACCGATCACGGCGGCTCCACCCCAGCCCGGGCCGCCGCCATGGGCTTCAGCCTGGCCTGCGAGGGCGAGGGCGCCTAACAACAAGGCAACTTTGGGGATCTGACGAATCATGACTGTTCCTCGGTGTTCATTCCCGTTGTCGCGAGCCTGCGTTACGCTCAGGCACTGCCACGGGATAACTTCTCAGACAACGGTTTCGGAATTATCTGCGAGGCCGTTGGGTAAATTTTGTGTAAGGTATTCGACAACTTTCATGACAAGGGCTGGCGCCGTTGTAACGCGGTTATAAACGTGTAGCGCCAGAACGCCGCGATTCTACGCCTTTCCCCAGGCGTCTTCTAATACCACTCGGGAGATTTCATGTTGGTCACTGCCAGTAAGGAAACGCTGTTGTGCATATCGCTGGCCGGACGTCCGGGCAACTTCGGCGTTCGCTTCCATAACCACCTGTATCAACAGTTGGGTCTTAACTTCTATTACAAGGCCTTCTCGCCGAACGACCTGCCCGCCGCCATCGCCGGCATGCGTTCTTTGGGCATTCGCGGGTGCGGCGTGTCGATGCCGTTTAAAGAGGCCTGCATTGCACTCGTCGATGAACTGGACGCGTCCGCCGCCGCCATTCAATCCATCAATACCATCGTCAATACCGATGGCCACTTGAAAGCGTACAACACCGATTACATCGCCATCGCCCAACTGGTCGACACCCATGAAGTGCCGCGTACCCGCTTCGCCCTGCGCGGCAGCGGTGGCATGGCCAAGGCTGTCGCCTGTGCCCTGCGCGACGCAGGCTTCACTGACGGGCTGATCGTGGCCCGCAACGAGCAGGCGGGCAGGGCGCTTGCACAGACTTGCGGCTTCGAGTGGCAAGCCGAACTGGGCAGTGAGCGTCCGCCGCTGCTGGTGAACGTCACGCCGTTGGGGATGGCAGGTGATCAAGCCGAAGCGCTGGCCTTCGAGGTGTCCGCCATCGATCAGGCCGATACCGCGTTTGACGTCGTCGCCACGCCGGCGCGAACGCCGTTCGTTGTCGAGGCCGAACGGCTCGGCAAGCGCCTGATCACCGGCGACCAGGTGGCGGCGATACAGGCCTTGGAGCAGTTCATTCTCTACACCGGCGTGACGCCGAGTGAGGCGCAGTATCAGGCCGCGGCGGCGTTCGCCCGGGGTTGATGCTTGCGCTTGGGTAACGCCAGGGTGGGCCTGGCTACCGATCTTCAGGCAGCACGCTGTCGCGCGGCAGGGGACATGTGTGAGTGAGCTTGCTCACGAAGACGGCGTATCAGCCACCGGATATGTAGCGGATGTACCCGCCTCTTCGCGAGCAAGCTCGCTCCCACAGGTTTTGCACCAGGCTTAGGATTCCTCGGAGCCGCTCTCAACCTTCCAGCATTGCCAGCCGCTCTTCCAGGGCGGCGATGCGGGCTTCGAGGGCTTCGACCCTCTCCGCCATCGCCGAGCTGCCCGCGCTGCCCGAATTGCCGCTACCGCTGCGCTCCGCCGGGTTCGCGCGGGCGGCGAGGATGCTCTCCATGTCGGCCGGATCACCCAGCGCATGCAAGTAGCGGTCTTCGCGCTGGCCTGCCTGTTTCGGGATCAGCACCGCCAGCCTGCGCCCGATCAGCCGGTCCAGCTGATGCACGACTGCGTCAGTATCTTCGAAGTCGTGCATGCGGTGGCTGCGGGTCAGCAGCTCGTTGGCGGTTTGCGGGCCGCGCAGCAACAGCAGGCCGGTGAGGATGAGTTGCGCCGGCACCAGCTCCAGGGTTTTGTCGACGCGGTGTTCCCAGCGGTCGGCCCGGCTGCCCATCACCAGGCGTGTCAGTTGCAGGCTTTCCAGCGCGCGCAGGCTCTGGCCGACCTGGCCGGGCGTCAGGTTCATCACCGGCTCGCGACTGGTTTTCTGGTTGCAAGCCAGCACGAGCGCGTTGAGGGTGAGGGGATAGGTCTCGGGATGGGTCGCCTGCTTTTCGATCAGGCAGCCCAGAATGCGCACTTCGGTGCTGTTCAGCTGCAGCGCACCCGAGGCTTCAACGGTGTTTTCGGAATCCAGCTCGTCAGACATGACCCATTTCCCAGGCGTTGAAAAGGCTATGAGGGTAGGGGGTGGATGAGGTAAAAGACAAGCCGCGTCCGCCTCCGTGCGACTCATTTCCCCAGGAACTGCCATGACCCTTTCTCTTTACGCTGCCTCGATTCCTGTCTTCAAGCAAATGCTCACCGCCCTCAGCGCCGTTCTGGCGAAAGGCGAAGCCCACGCCACCGCCAAGAACATTCAGCCGGATGCCCTGCTGCAGGCGCGTCTGTTCCCCGACATGTTCCCGCTGGTGCGTCAGGTGCAGATCGCCGTTGATTTTGCCAAAGGCGCCGGCGCACGACTGGCCGGCCTTGAGCCGCCGAAGTATGAAGACACCGAAACCACCTTCGCCGACCTGCAAGCGCTGCTGACCAAAGTGCTGGCGTTCCTCGATGAGATCAAAGCCGAACAGGTCGATGGCAACGAAGCGCGCGAGATCGTGCTGCGCCCTGGCACCGAAAAAGAAAAGCGTCTGAGCACCCAGACCTACCTGCTGCATTACTCGCTGCCGCAGTTCTTCTTCCACGTCACCACGGCCTATGATCTGCTGCGCCACAACGGTGTGGAAGTCGGCAAGCGCGACTACATGGGCGCTTACTGACAGACCTCGCTGCCCGGCTCAGCGCGGGCAGCGACACGTGGCTCGTCCGGCGCCTGGCTCCCAAGCGCCTGGTTCTGATACCCTCCGCGTCCTGATTCAAGCCACATCCGGTCGACCGCTCCGCAAGGACCGGTCGTTTCGTCGTTCTGGAGATTTCATGTTTTTCCCCATCTACCTGCTGTCAGCTGCGGGCTTTACCGTGCTGACCACAGAGTTCGTCATCGTCGGCCTGTTGCCCGCCATCGCTCGCGACCTGGCCGTTACCATTCCTCAGGCCGGCCTGCTGGTCACGCTGTTCGCCTTCACGGTGGCCTGCTTCGGGCCGTTTCTGACCGCGTATTTTTCGCGCTTCGAGCGCAAGCGCCTGTTCATTTCGGTGCTGATCATGTTTGGCGTTTCCAACGCCGCTGCAGCGCTGGCGCCCACTATCTGGGTCATGGCGGCGGCGCGGCTGATCCCGGCGCTCGGGTTGCCGGTGTTCTGGGCGCTGGCCAGCGAAACCGCCGTGGACATCGTCGGCCCTGATCATGCCGGCCGTGCGATCGCCAAGATCGGCTTCGGCATCGTCTGCGCCACGGTGTTCGGGATCCCCGTTGGCACCTTGATCTCGGACGCCATCGGTTGGCGCAGTGCCTTCGCCATCCTCTCGGTGGTGGCCTTCGCCAAGGCGCTGCTGCTGTTCATCTATTTGCCCCATAGCGTGCACAAGGACCAAGCCTCGTTCCGCAGCCAGTTTCGGATTCTGCGCAGCCCGTTGATGCAGGGCCATGTGCTGCTCTCGGTGCTGGTGTTCAGCGGCATGTTCACGGCCTATACCTACCTGGCGGACATGCTCGAGCGCCTCGCCGGTTTCAACGGCACCGTGGTCGGCTGGTGCCTGATGGGCTTCGGTGCGGTGGGCCTGTTGGGCAATTCACTGGGCGGGCGGCTTGTGGATCGCCATCCGCTGATCGCCAGCCTGACCTTCTGCACCTTCATGATCGGCGGCATGGTCATGGTGGTGCCGAGCATGCACTCGCTGCCTGCGCTGGCCCTGGCGCTGGCCGTGTGGGGCGCGACCCAGGCGGCGCTGTTTCTGGTCAGCCACGTGCGGCTGATGAAAGCCGCGCCACAGGCCCCGGCCTTTGCCGCCTCGCTGAACATCGCCGGTGCCAACCTGGGCATCGGCATTGGCGCGATCATCGGCGGACGGGTGATCGACCATCTGGGCCTTGGCAGCCTGGGCTTCGCGGCGGCCGGGATTATCCTGCTGTCGATCCTGCTGGCCCTGCTGCTGATGACAGTCCGCCCACACCCGGCAGCCTGCAACGCCTAATCCGGAAACAACTGGCGGCGTGCCCCCTCGGTGATCGCAACGATGCCGGGGTGCTTGACCTTGCGCTCGACCGAGATCGCGTAGAACGACTCGGTCACGGCGTCGGTATGACCGATCAGCTCGACGTCGTATTGCTCGATCACTTCATCGGCGATGACGCTCGGCGCAATGAAAATCCCGCTGCCGGACTTGCCGAAGGCCTTCATCAGCGCGCTATCGTCGAACTCCCCGACAATCTTCGGCTGGATATTCTGCTCGGCGAACCAGCGCATCAGGCGGCTGCGCACCACCGTTTGCTGGCCGGGCACCAGCAGCGGCGCCCCTTGCATGCCGTGGGGAAAGTTCTTGCCGTACAGGGCAGCGAGGGCGCGGGTGGCAAAAAAACTCACGCCGCATTCGCCCAGCTTCTGGCTATAGCCTTTAATGTCCAGATGAGAGGGCATCGGGCTGTCGGAAATCACCAGGTCCAGGCGCTGAATCGCGAGGTCGGCCAACAAGCGTTCGAGCTGGTCTTCCCGGCAACTGATGCGCACCAGCTCGTTGAGGGCCATGCTCGGCGCGATGAGCCGATAGACGATAGATTTGGGCACGACATCGGCGACGCCAACGCGAAAGAGGATTTGCTGTTCGTCGGGCTGCGCGCGCAACACCGCTTCGAGCTCGCCACCGAGCTGGAACATCTGTTCAGCGTAGGGGAGGGCGACGCGGCCGGTTTCGGTCAGTTCCAGTTGGCGGCCGACACGCTTGAACAGCTCGACGCCGTAGGTCTGCTCCAGCAGGCTGATTTGTCCGCTGATCGTCTGTGGCGTGAGGTTCAATTGCTCGCAGGCCCGGACAATACTGCCGGTCTTGGCCACGACCCAGAAATAATGCAGCTGTCGATAATTGAGCATGGGGGACGTCACTTCGGGAAAACCGAAGTATACGCCTGAAAAATACGAATTTTACTGAAGTGTTTCCGTCCCTAAAATGCCGCCCTATCCCCTGAACTGATCCTGGACACTCGTTATATGGAATACCTTCTGGAACTGGCCGCAAGCCCAACGGCGTGGATCGCTCTGGCGACACTGGTCGTCATGGAAATCGTGCTCGGTATCGACAACCTCATCTTCATTTCGATTCTTACCAACAAACTGCCGGTTCATCAGCGCACCAAGGCGCGCCGGATCGGTATCAGCATGGCGCTGATCCTGCGTCTGGGCCTGCTGACCACCGTGGCGTGGATTGTCCAGCTGACCGCGCCGGTGGTCGAGGTGTTCGGCCAGACGTTCTCCTGGAAGGACATGATCCTGATTGCCGGCGGCCTGTTCCTGGTCTGGAAAGCCACCACCGAGATCCACCACAGCGTCGACATCAAAAGCGAAGCCGAGAAAGCCGCGTCGAACACCGTCACCCTGGGCATGGCTGCCGCTATCGGGCAGATCCTGATGCTCGACCTGGTGTTCTCCATCGACAGTATCGTCACCGCCGTTGGCATGACCGAGCACTTGCCGATCATGGTGATCGCCGTGATTGCTGCCGTGGTCGTCATGCTGGTGGCGTCGGAACCCCTCGCCAAGTTCATCAACGATAACCCCACCGTGGTGATGCTGGCGCTGGGCTTCCTGATCATGATCGGCATGACGCTGATCGCCGAAGGCTTCGGCGCCCACGTCCCGAAAGGCTATGTATACACCGCCATGGCGTTCTCGGCCCTGATCGAAGTGCTGAACATGCTGGTTCGTCGGTCCCGCCAGCGCCGTCTGGACGCCGAGGCGCAGGGCCAGAAGGTCTGACACTGAAGTAAGCTCCGCCTGCCGTTGAGGGCGGAGCAGGAACCGCGAAGCAGTCAAAGGCAGGGCAATAAAAACCGGTCGGGAATGGGATGCCATTACCGACCGTTTTCATTTGTACGGTGATTGATCAGTCCACAGCGGTATCAGTGCGCTGTGGCATGACGGAGCTTGCGTTGTGCACGCTCTACGGACTTCGCGGCTTCGGTTTCCCGATAATGCGGATGATGGCGACGCGAAATCCGCATCACCCCCCACAACATGGCGGCCGCAACGGCCATCCAGGCAGCGATCAACATCACAATGGTCATTCCGAGGCTCATGGCTTCCTCCGGCTCTTCTCTTCGTCTCTTAGTAACCGACAGTCTAGTCTTCCTGTTGTTGCCAAAAATTGACCGGTGGTAGGAATCTCGTGACCGTTTTGTTCTATCCACTCGCATTGACAGCGTTTCGGGCTATACCGCAACCAGTGACGGCTCTATCATCAGCCTTCCGGCCGGATCTCGTGATCCCTCGCCATCAGTCAAGTGAGTGAAGAACGTGCGGGCATTGACGCGATTGGATAGCGTTGCAGGTCGACGCAAATGGCTGGCGCTTGCGGCCGTGCTGGTCTTGGCAGGCTGCTCGAATGCCCATAACTGGAAGCCCGGCTACCCGCCGATGTACAAGACGCTGCCTGACCGGGTGGAAATCAACGCAGTGCCGTCGTTCCGGGGCAAGGATTATCAAAGCGCGCCATTCGCGCTGGCCAGTATGCTGACCGTGCATGGCGTACAGACGACGCCGGGCCTTCTGGAAAAACCGCTGAAACTGCCCGGCGCCGAAGACAGGCTCGAGCGCAGCATGCTGAACCTGGCGCGCGAATACGGGTTTGTGGTGTACCCCGTCGACCCTGGTCTGCCTGATCTGCTGGCCCAGGTGTCGGCGGGTTATCCGGTCATGGTGCGGTTCTCGGACGGTTCCATGTTCTGGAAAGAGCAGCGCTACGGCGTGCTGGTCGGGTTCGATCAGAACAAACGTACGGTGCTGATCTACACCGGGCCGGGGCGCGTGACGACGAGTTTTGATTCGTTTACTTCGGACTGGAATGACGCCGGCAACTGGGCCGTACTGATCCAGGGGCCACGACAAGTGCCGGTGCCGGTGGATCGTGAACGCTGGTTGAAAGCCGCCAATGATCTGGCCCAGGCCGGGCAGGAACAGGCGGCGGGCGAGGCGGTCAAGGCGCTGAACAATCCAGCTGCCCGTTAACGGTTGGCCGTTCATCGCCTCTGATTCAGAACCCCAGCTTGTCCCGCAGGCTGTAATACCAGGCACCCAATGCCGTCAGCGGCGTGCGCAATAGTTGCCCGCCGGGGAACGGGTAATGGGGCAGGCCGGCGAAGGCGTCGAAACGTTCTGCCTGTCCGCGCAACGCTTCGGCCAGCACTTTGCCCGCCAGGTGGGTGTAGGTCACACCGTGGCCGCTGCACCCTTGGGAATAGTAGATGTTGTCCCCCAGTCGCCCGACTTGCGGCAACCGCGACAAGGTCAGCAGGAAGTTGCCGGTCCAGGCGTAATCAATCTTCACGTCCTTCAGTTGCGGAAACGCCTTGAGCATCTTCGGCCGGATGATGGCTTCGATGTTGGCTGGATCGCGCGCGCCGTACACCACGCCGCCGCCGAAGATCAGACGTTTGTCGGCTGAAAGCCGGTAGTAGTCCAGCAAGTAGTTACAGTCCTCGACGCAGTAATCCTGGGGCAGCAACGTGCTCGCCAGTTCTTCGCTGAGAGGTTCGGTGGTGATGACCTGAGTGCCGCAGGGCATCGATTTGGCCGCCAGTTCCGGCACCAGGTTGCCCAGATAGGCATTGCCCGCGACGATGACGAACTTCGCCCGAACCTTGCCCTCGGCGGTGTGCACCACCGGGCTGGCACCGCGATCAATGCGCGTTGCCGCTGACTGCTCGTAAATGACCCCACCCAGCGACTCGACTGCCGCCGCTTCGCCCAGCGCCAGGTTCAGCGGGTGGATGTGACCGCCGCTCATGTCGAGCAGGCCGCCGATGTAATGGTCGCAGGCCACCACTTCACGGATGCGACGCTGGTCCATCAGCTCAAGCTGCGTGTGGCCGTAGCGTTCCCAGAGACGTTTTTGCGATTCCAGATGGCTCATCTGCTTAGGGGTGATCGCCGCAAAAACGCCGCCGTCTTTCAGGTCACACTGGATCTGGTACTTGGCGACTCGGTCACGAATGATCTGCGCGCCTTCGAAAGCCATGTGGCCGAGCAGTTGTGCCTCCCTGGGCCCGACGGTTTTTTCGATGGTGTCGATGTCGCGGCTGTAACTGTTGACGATCTGCCCGCCGTTACGGCCCGAGGCGCCGAAACCGACTTTGGCGGCTTCCAGTACCGTGACCTTGAAGCCGTGTTCGAGGAGAAACAGCGCGCTCGACAAGCCGGTGTAACCTGCACCGATGATGACCACGTCGGTTTCGACGTCCCCTTGAAGCCGAGGCCGAACCGGAACCGGATTGGCGGAAGCGGCGTAGTAGGAATGGGGGTATGGCGTGTTCGTCATCCTGGAAGCCCTGTTTTATATTTTTTACGAATGGGCGGATCCTACCTGAGATGAAATTGGCCGACCAGCCGAGGTCGCAGGTTGGAAGCGCTACTGGCGCTGGCGAGGCGCCGGTTGTTGAGGCATACACTCGATCCTATTCGCTCCCGTCGGCGCAAATAGCTTGGGCATTCAGAGGCTTAGGGATGAATCGACGTTGACAGCAATTCGATTCCCGGTAGAATGCCGCCCCACAGCAGGCACGTAGCTCAGTTGGTTAGAGCACCACCTTGACATGGTGGGGGTCGTTGGTTCGAGTCCAATCGCGCCTACCAAACAAATCCGCTCTGCTGGGCGGTAACGAAAAAGGGTGGCCCGAGAGGGTCACCCTTTTTTGCTTATGCATGTCTGAATACCTTAGGCGTTCGGTCATCCACCGCCCGTGTCACTCGGCCTTGGCGCGAGTAATGCGGCCCGCTCTGATCTCGTCCACGTAGGCGCGCAGGCGGTCAGCGTCCTTGTACTGCTGATTCATCAAGTGCAGCACCGCGACCACGTCCACATCGTTGACCCGTTCGGCCAGTCGGCTGATTTCCCCTGCGGTACTCTCCAGATTCGCCGCAATCGTACTCAGGTCACGCTTGAGTTCCAGCGCTGATTTCTTCATGCCCACGGTGCCGCTCTCCACTGTTGATGACGCCCGGTCCCGAGACCCTGGTTCAGGCGCGGCGGCGGCGCACTATATCAAAACACCACGGCCAGCCACGACATCCAGGCACGAAAAGGGCGCTGTTCAAGCGCCCTTTCATTTCTAAGATGTACGAGAGGCTTCAACCACCTGCGCCGCCCGCGCTCGACGAACCCGAGCCTTTGCTACCGCCACCATTGGTGGTGTCGCCACCGGGCAGGTCGGCATCGTTGTTATTGCCGGTGCCATTGCTCATGGACGTACCGCCGCCAATGCTGATGCCCTTCTTGGTTTGCGTGTCCACATCGGCGCCCTGGCGAGCGGCGTCACTGCCCTGGACGCGCGGGTCGATGCCGGTCTGTGACGGTGGCGGCCCCATGTCTGGCGATGTCGCGCCCGCCAGCGCCGCGAGGGAAGTGCAGGTCAGGGCGCAGCCGAGCGTGAGTGCAGCAAGTGATCTGTTCATCGAGTGATCTCCGTGTCGTGATTCCTTGTCATCGTTGGGCATCTGAAGTTCGTCCGAAGTGCCATGATGGCGACAGGCGGCATGTCGGTGCGCAAGTCGAGGGCCCTCATTGATTCACCCAAGCATCCGCTGGCGATCGGGAGGCCGGTCATGGCGTTCACCGCCCGAATCTCGCTGATCGACGGCGACGCTGTAGCTTGATCCGCCCATGTCGATGCTACGGGGAAATAATTTGCATATTCATAGGCTTAGTGGGCGAAAAAGACGTTGACAGTCATTTGAATATCCGTAGAATGCCGACCCACAGCAGGCACGTAGCTCAGTTGGTTAGAGCACCACCTTGACATGGTGGGGGTCGTTGGTTCGAGTCCAATCGCGCCTACCAAACAAATCCGCTCTGCTGGGCGGTGAAAAAAAGGGCTAATCGAAAGATTCGCCCTTTTTTATTGCCTGAAATTCCCTCGTCAGACCAGCCTTCCTCAATCCCGCCTCAGCCCCTATGGCCGGACGTTTTGACCCCATTTGATACCCGCGAGCCTCTGCGCGCCGCGAAATAAATCCGGTTTTTTCCCGCTACCGTCTGGACCTTTTCCCATGATGCGCGATCATCAGTGCATGGAAAACCAGAGGAGGTGTGTATGTTGAGCCGGTCGTTGACCCTTGCCGTTTTGTTCGCCGTGTCGAGCCCCTTGCTGGCTGCCGACGGTGATGGCCCACTTTCCCAGGAGCGCGGCAAGACCCGTCCACTGATCGTTATCGCGTCGAGTTCGGTGGACCCGACGCTGGTGAGTCTGAAGAAAAATCTGGACGAACCCGCCAACAAGGAGGGTTTCGCCAAGCGCGACATGGTGCTTTACACCATCATCAATACCGTGGGGCAGCGTAACGGCAAAGACCTTGATGCCCAGGCCACCATGGCCCTGATCCGCGAACTCAAGCTTGGCGCTCAGACAGAAAAGCAGGCGCAGGTGATTCTGGTGGGCAAGGACGGTGAGAAGAAAATGACTCACAACGGTCCCATCGATCCGAAGGACATTTTCAGCACCATCGACCAGATGCCGATGGCCGAAAAAGAAGCGGCCGCCGCTGCCCCACCTGCGCCGGTCGCCGAGCCGAAGGCCGCCACCCAGTCGGGCAAACCGGCCAAGCCCGGCAAGGCCGCTCCTGCTGCACCACCTGCCGGGCTGGATGATTAAGCGCTCAGACGGCTTAGCCATGGGGCTCGCTTGACGTTGCTGGTAACATCCCTCCTTTTTTAAGGAAGAGGGCGTTTGATGAACGGGACTGGCATGAAACGTTGGGCGGGCGCTGTGGCGCTGCTCCTGTTATCGGGTGGGTTAACGGGCTGCATGAGCTTGAATCAGACGCGCTCGGCACGGCCGGCGCAGGTTTACACCAGCCAGAAACCAGCAGTCGCCGTTGCCGAGTGCATCAAGGTCACGTGGGCCAACGTGCAACTGTTCGGTGACGTGGCCGACGTGTTCATGGCCAAAGGTGACCTTGGCGCGTTCACGGTCTATACCACCGAAGGCGAGTATTTCGCCGATGTCGCTGGCAAGGCGGGCATGACCAAGGTCAATTTCTACGCCAAGCCCGGCGCGAAGGCCATTGAGCAGCGTGGCGCGGTGCTCGCGACCTGTCTCTGAATCAGCCCTGCATTCATTGACCTGCGCGTGCTGACCGGTGCTGTTTCATCTACCGGCGCCACGCAGGTTTTGAACGCTACAAGCCCTGCACATTGGCCGCTTCACATTGGCGGCGTCACGCCATTTTCCCCCGCAGAAATCGACAGCGCCGTCAGCGCGTTGTCCGAACCTTTCTGCGCCTGCAGCACCACCTTCACACCGGGCTTGAGCAAGCTGCGATCGCCTGGCACCAGGTTGACGATCGGCACGTCATCAGGGATGACGATCTTCTTCTGCCCGCCCTTGTAATTCACCGTGATGGTGCGGCCATTACTGGCGACCAGATCGCCGACCGATCCGTTGGTCATCGTGCTGTCCGGCGTGAGGTCAAAGGCCCGATGGCCATCCCCCGTGCCCGCCATTTCCGGCGGGAACACATGCACCTCCAGCGCCTTCAACGAACCGTCCGGCAGCGGCACCGCGGCGGAGCCGATGTAGCTGCCTGGTTTGATTTCCGACACTTGCGCCAACGTGACGCCGCGAATCTGCGTGTCAGGGGTCAGTACGACTTGAAAGTCCTCCCCGCGATTGCTGTGAATCTTCAAAGCGTCCCCCTCGACCGCTGTGATGGCGCCGCGCACGCGGGTGGGTTTGCTGTCTTCGGCGTGGGCTGGCACGGCTGCCGATAGCAGTGCGCTGAGCAATCCCGATAGGAGGAGGGCGTGGCGGACGGTCTGGGATCTGGAGGTCTTCATGGGCGGCGCGAATCCGGTGATGGGTCGAGCACGCAGCATAGCGGTAGTGCACGAGGCGGTGCATGACATTGCCGTCAGCACGCACCCACTAGAAGCGTTGACGTTGTTGGGGATGCATAACAGTCACTATCGATAGATAGACTATTTGCATAGTCATATAGAACAAAAATGAATTTAATTAATTAAAAGGTCGGTGCTAATGTTTTAAGCAGTCGGCGAAACCCCAGAATTTGGTTATTAAAATTCTTGTTCGGCGACGACCATTTCACTCACCGGGTAAGGGAACACCATGGCCGTTTTCGATCAACTGAGCCGTCGGCGGGTGCTGGGCCTTGCCGGCGCCGCGCTGGCGTCACCACTTCTGCTGTCATTGCCGCGCGGCGTCTGGGCTGCGGACGAACACGCAGAGCATGCCGGACATGGGACCGACGCCAGTGGCGGGGCGAGCGAGCCCGCGGGCACGGGGGAGTTCATCAAACTCGATCAGCCCAGGGCATTGAAGCTCGCGATCAACTTGAACGCCGTGTGCCTGGCACCCGTGGTCATCGCACACGGGCAGGGCTTTTTCAAGAAGCACAATCTGGACGTCGAACTGGTCAATTTCGGCAATTCAACAGAGGTGCTGCTGGAAGCCATCGCAACGGGCAAGGCCGACGCCGGGATCGGCATGGCATTGCGATGGCTGAAAGCGCTGGAGCAAGGTTTTGATGTCAAGTTGACGGCCGGAACCCACGGCGGTTGCCTGCGTTTGCTCACGGCGGCCAGTGGCAACGTGGAGACCCTCGAAGACCTCAAAGGTAAGGCCATCGGCGTGACCGACATGGCCAGCCCTGACCGCAACTTCTTTTCCATCCTTCTGAAGAAACATGGCGTCGACCCGGTGCGCGACGTCGAGTGGCGCCTGTATCCGGCCGACCTGCTGGGCACGGCGCTGGAGCGTGGGGAGGTGCAGGCGGTCAGCGGCAGCGACCCGTTCATGTACCGATTGATCAACGCCGGCAAGGCCCGCGAGCTGTCGTCCAACCTGGTGGAGGACTACGCCAACCTGAGCTGCTGCGTGGTGGGCGTGACCGGCAAACTGGCGCGGGACGACAGACGCGTGGTGGCCGCGCTGACGCAGGCGATTCTTGAAGCCCACGATTACTCGGTCAAGCATCCGGAGGAGGTGGCCAAGGGATTCCAGGCGTATGCGCTGAACACCACGACCGAGGAAGTCGTCGCCATCCTTCACGATCATACCCATGGCCACCACGCCGTCGGCGCGGCGTTGACTGCGGAGATCGCCACCTACGTGCGTGATCTGAAAACCGTCGAGGTCATCCGTCAAAGCACCGATGCCAACGCCTTTGCTGCGGAGATCACTGCCGATGTCTTCAGTTGATCTGGTTGTTGAACTCGAACGGTCGAAACCCTCTGCAAGAATATTCTGGCTGCAGGGTGTGGTGGCGGCTGTGGTCTGGTTCGTGGCGGCGCTGTTGATCGTGTATCTGCCCAACGCTACTCGTCTCTGGCCGATGACCCAGGGCCTGGCGAATCTGTGCCTGATCATGACCGGGCTGATCCTGTTGGCGGTGGTGGCGGGGCGCTGGTCTCAGCGCGTTGTCACGCGTACGCACACACTCGGGCCCTGGCTGATCGCGCTGCCGATTCTGCTCACGATCTGGGAGCTGCTCACCGCCAAACTCGGCGTGTTGCCAGTGCCGTTTTTCGCACCGCCCCAGGCGTTACTGGACGTCTATGTCGAAGACTGGCCGCGCCTGGCCGACAGCCTGTTTCATTCGGCCATTCTGCTGGGGAGCGGGGTTGCAGTGGGTGCGCTGACGGGGTTCATCGCCGGCGTCGCCATCGGCTGGTCGCGCAGCATCGGCTACTGGCTGCACCCGGTGTTGAGAATTCTCGGCCCGGTGCCGTCCACCGCGTTGTTGCCGCTGTGCTTCTTTCTGTTTCCCAGCAGCTGGAGCGCCAGTGTGTTTCTCATTGCTCTGGCGACCTGGTTCCCGGTGACGGTGCTGACCTGGTCAGGGGTATCGAGTGTGGACAAGGCCTACTACGACGTGGCCCGTACCTTGGGCGCAAAGCAGGGGTTTCTGATTTTCAAGGTGGCGATTCCAGCAGCGCTGCCTCACGTTTTCGTCGGCTTGTTCATGGGCCTCGGCGCCTCGTTCTCGACCTTGGTCGTGGCCGAAATGATGGGCGTGAAGTCCGGCATCGGCTGGTACCTGCAATGGGCCCAAGGCTGGGCGGCGTACGCGAACATGTACGCGGCGTTGTTGATCATGGCGCTGGCCTGTTCAGGTCTTATCTCGGCGCTGTTTCTGATTCGTGACCGTCTGCTGGCCTGGCAGGAAGGAGCAATGAAATGGTGAATGCAGCCAGAGCGGCAAGCGCAGAGCCGAGTCGTGGCCTGGCGCTGCGGATCGATAATCTGAGCCACGGTTTCTCCCTCGAAGGGCACAAATTGCCGGTGCTGGAGCGGGTGTCGCTGGAGATTGAACCGGGGGAATTTGTTGCCCTGCTGGGCCCTTCCGGTTGCGGCAAATCTACCCTCCTGCGGCTGGTCGCGGGGTTGGAAGGTGCAGACAGCGGGAGCCTTACCGCGGACGGCGCTGCGATCACCGGACCGGATCCCACTCGGGTGGTGGTGTTTCAGGACCCGACCCTCTACCCGTGGCGTCGGGTGTGGGACAACGTTGCCCTCGGGCTGGAAGCCCAGGGCCTGCTCAAAACCACCAAGGGCAAAGTTGATGAGGCGCTGGCGAAGGTCGGCTTGAGTCAATTCGCGCGGGCCTATCCGCGACAGTTGTCGGGCGGCATGGCGCAGCGAGTCGCGCTGGCCCGGGCGCTGGTCAACGAGCCGCGGCTGCTGATTCTCGATGAGCCGCTGGGCAAGCTTGATTCGCTGACCCGGATCGCCATGCAGCAGGAGTTGATCGATCTGTGGCAGCGCCAGGGTTACACGGCGCTGCTGGTCACCCACGATGTCGAAGAGGCATTGCTGCTCGCCAACCGCGTCATTGTCTTCAGCGACCGGCCCGCGCAGATCAAGGCCGAGCTGACCATTGATCGTCCCTATCCACGGCACCGTGACGACCCGTATCTGGTCGACCTGCGCAAGCAGATTCTCGGTTTGTTGGGGTTGGGCCAGAGCTGGTAGGCAGAATGGGTATGCAGGATTGGCGGCCGGGCTGTGCGCATGTCGTCGACCGACGTCGCACAGCCCGGCGCAGGCCGTTACTGCTGAAGCGAAATGGACGTGTTTGCCAGTTTTGGCTGGTTGTACAGGCTGACCAGCACTTCATCCAGTACCGAAGAGGCTCCCCACGGCCGCGGGTCGTTGAGGATCGCGACCACCACCCAGGTGTTGCCATTGCTGTCGCGGCTGAACCCGGAAATAGCCCGTACGGTGTTCAGGGTGCCGGTTTTGATGTGGGCTTCACCGCGCAGCGCCGTACGTTTCAGCCGTTTGCGCATCGTGCCGTCCATGCCCGCCAGCGGCAGCGAACTCATGAACTCGGCTTGAAACGGGCTGTTCCACGCGGCCTGGAGCATCTGCGCCATTTCCCGCGCGCTGACCCGTTCGGCGCGGGACAGGCCTGAACCGTTTTCCATCACCAGGTGCGTCGCGATGATGCCTTTCTTCGCCAGCCATTGGCGCACGACACGCTGTGCGGCCTTGGCGTCGTCACCGTCTGCCTCGTTACGGAACTCCGACCCCAGGCTCAGGAACAGCTGTTGGGCCATGGTGTTGTTACTGAATTTGTTGATGTCGCGGATGATCTCCGCCAGGTCCGGCGAAAAGGCCTTGGCCAGCAGCTTGGCGCTGCCGGGCGTCACGTCCAGACGGTCTTTGCCGAGAATCGTCCCGCCCAGTTCCTGCCAGATGGCGCGCACGGCGCCGGCGGTGTAGGTCGGGTGGTCGAGCAGCGACAGATACGTCTGGGAATTACAGCCGTCGCCCAACTGACCGGACACGGTGACGGTGATGCCGCCATCGGCTGCCGGCACCGGGTTGTACAGCACGTCACCGGTGCACTTGCTGGACGACAGCGCCTTCACCTGGTTGTTGATGTGGATGGCGGCGATGGGCGGCTCCACCGAAACCAGAATCCTGCCGCCGTCGTTGCGGGTGACGAAACGCAGTGCCTTGAGATTGACCATCAAGGAATCGGGGCGCACCAGGAACGGCTTGTTCTTGTCGTTGCCATCGTCATCAAACACCGGCAGTTGCGGTTGCACGAAATGGCTGCGATCCAGCACCAGATCGCCGGTCACCTGCTGCACGCCGTTGGCCCGCAGGTCGCGCATCAGCAGCCACAGGCGTTCCATGTTCAGCTTGGGATCGCCGCCGCCCTTGAGGTACAGGTTGCCACGCAGAACGCCGTTGCTGAGGGTGCCGTCGGTATAAAACTCGGTTTTCCACTGGTGGGTCGGGCCGAGCATTTCCAAAGCGGCGTAGGTGGTCACCAGCTTCATGGTCGAGGCCGGGTTGACCGACACGTCAGCGTTGAAAACCGTAGGGGTGCCGGGGCCGCTGACCGGCAGCATCACCAGCGACAGCGCATCGTTCTGCAGCTTGCTGGCTTTAAGTGCTTCCTGAACCTTGGGCGGCAGGGCGGTGTTGATAGGGGCGGCGGCGATGGAGAACGAGAGGGGCAAAAGCAGGGTGGCGATAAATAGCGGACGCAAAGACTTGATCATTCAATAAACCCTACTGCAGCAAATGCGGAGATGAAGAGGGGGTGAATTCCCTCGCACGGTGAACGAACCACCAGAAATGCCCGATGGCAGGGCGTGACACTGGCGTTTCGGTAAAGCGGCATTATGCCCCAAGCTTTCGTGACTTGCGCCGGGGCACTGCCGTCAAACGGCGCTATTTTTTGCGCTTGTCCCTTCAAAGTCACGTTAAACCGTGATTTTTGCGGTTGGATCGGGCGCTTTAGGGGACTCGGCTGTTTAGTTCCGCAGATCTGGCTGAGGTTTGCTGGGGCGAGAAACGCCAAGCCTTGAATTTCAGGCACAAAAAAACCATCCCTGAGGATGGCTTTTTTGAGGGTATCAGCTTGGCGGGAAGGCCCGCCCGCTGATCAGACAGCCGCGTTGATCGGCTTTTCCGGGTACCAGGCGTCCTGCAGAGGGCTGACTTCAACTTCAGTCAGCTCGCTACGGCCTTTGAGCCATGCTTCGACAGCAGCACGTTGCTCTTCGCTGACCGAACCACGGTTCGCCAGGCAAACCAGGCCGAAATCGTCGCCGCCGACGTAGTCCAGACCGTTAGCGTCCATGGCCTCGGTCAGGAAAGCGTCGAGGAAGGCGTCGATGGCCTCGTCATCCAGGTCTTCTTTGAAGCCAAGCTTCAGCTCGAAGCCCAATTCCTGGAACTCGTCGACACAGAGTTTTTTGCGCAGACGTCGGGAGCGGTTAGTGGCCATGAAGCGTTCCTCTTAAGTAATTTCGGGGCGCAGTCTACCAGCTTCGTCCCGGCGGTGCCTGCTTCGTCGCTGCCTGGGGTGAGCGACGATAAAGCGAGAAAGGGGACAGATTAATTTGCGATGAAGCGTGTCAATAAATCAGTCCCCCATCAGCCCTCAGCGTTTACGCATCATCAGCAGCGCAACCACAATCGCCAAGGCCGCAATCCCGGTCGCAATCCATCCCAACGACCCGAGTCCGAGGTGTCCAATCCCCAGGCCGCCAAAAATCGCACCCAGACCAATCCCGGCGTTAGCCGCCGAGATGTTCATGGTCGCGGCCAATGCCTGTGCCTTGGCGCCGGCTTGCATGACCCGCACTTGGCACACCGGGAACAGCGCGGTGTACGCGACGCCCCACAGCACCAGCGCGGCAATCAGCCAGACGTGGTTGGTGGCAAGCGGAATCGCAGCGGCCATGCCGACACTCAGAATCACCAAAAACAGGACCATAGCCCCCAGCGGGCTGCGATCAACCAACGCGCCGCCCCATTGGTTGCCGATCATGCCCACGGCACCGAAGCCCATCAGCCACCAGCCCACTTGATTGGTCGGAACGTCAGCCAGGGTCTGGAGGATATCAGCCAGGTAGGTGTAGGCCGTGAACATGGCGGTGAACGCCAGCACTGACAGCAACACGTGGGCGAGAAAGCGCGGCTGCTTCAGGATGTCGGTCTGCTTTGCGCCGTGCTTGGCAGGCGAGGAAGGCAAGGTGCGCATGCACAGTTGCATCAGGATGGCGATCACCAGCGAGATGACGGCCAACACCCAGAAGCTGCCGCGCCAGCCGAGGGTGTCGGCGGCGACGGTGCCCAGCGGCACGCCGAATACGAGGGCGGCGGAGATGCCCAGGTACACCCGCGACACGGCCTGACCCGATTTGCCGGGCGCTGCCAGCTGCCCGGCGGTTTCGCTGGCGGTGCCCCAGAATACGGGCAAACCGAGCGCCGGGATGAAACGGGCGAGGGCCATGACCCAGATGTTGGTGGAAAGCGCTGCCAGCACGTTGGAGGCCGCGAACACCAGCAGGATGATGGTGAACAGCTTTTTGCGTTCCACACCGGCGAGCTTTGCGGTGAGGAACGGCCCGAATAACATCACGGTAAAGGCGAACAGTGTCACCACCTGGCCAGCCACGGCGATCGATACACCGAGGTCCTTGGCCATGGCCGGAAGCAGTCCGACGATCAGGAATTCGGTAGTGACGATGATAAAAGCAGCGACCGCCA
Organism: Pseudomonas sp. GL_135; assembly: GCF_057834665.1. Lineage (NCBI taxonomy): Bacteria > Pseudomonadati > Pseudomonadota > Gammaproteobacteria > Pseudomonadales > Pseudomonadaceae > Pseudomonas > Pseudomonas sp. GL_135. Next base: position 3,424,959 of record NZ_CM174408.1, on the reverse strand, counting down.
TGATCAGGATCTGAACACCTGATCGAGAGGTGGCATCTGGCGCGGACGCCGTTGCCGAGTGTGTAGGTTGCATAGAAGAAGCTCCAAAAGACGTAGCCATAGCCTATTGGAGATTTGCGTTCTCATCCGCGACATAAATGACTTACTATCGCGAATTCAGTTCATTAGTGGTGATCGCGATGTTTTCATCCGAACGGCTCAAGGGCATTGACGTGTTTGTGGCCGTGGCCGATTTCGGCAGCTTCGCCAGCGCCGCACTGAAGTTGAACCTGACGCCGTCGGCGGTCAGCAAAAGCATCGCCCGGCTGGAGCAGCGATTGGGCCAGCGCCTGTTCAATCGCACCACACGCCGCTTGGCCCTCACCGAAGCCGGTGTGAAGTTCTACGCCACCTGCAGCGGCGTGCTGGCTGACCTCGAAGAAGCTGAATTGGCGCTCGCGTCGGAGCGGCATGAGCCCCATGGCCGGGTGCGAATTGATTTGCCCGCCTCCTACGGGCGCCTCCATGTGTTGCCGCTGATTCTCAATTTCGTCAGGGAGTACCCGCTGCTGCAACCGCACATTTCCTTCTCCGACCGGTTCATCGATCCGGTGCATGAAGGCATTGATATCGTAGTGAGGATCGGCGGCCGCGACGCCTGGGCGGCGGGGCTGGGGCATCGGTTCATTGGCGCCCAGCGACTGGTGTTCTGTGCCGCACCGAGTTACATCGCCGAACACGGTCGGCCTGAAAATGACGCTGATCTGGAGGATCATCATTGCATCGCCTACGGCCAGTCCGACGGGCAGGTCCAACCCTGGTACTTTCGCGGGCGCGTGCCGGGGGATCAGGAGCGGCGGGTCATTCATCCGCGCATTGCGGTGGGGGACGGCGAGGGTGAAGTGTCGGCCACGCTGGCCGGGCATGGCATCGCACAGTTGCCAACCTGGCTGGTGCAGACCCATCTCAACGAAGGCCGGCTGGTGGAAGTGCTGCCGGAACTCGCCACCGACGGACTGCCGATGAACCTGGTCTGGCTGAAGACCAGGGAGGCGCTGCCGAAGGTGAGCATTTTACTGAAATACCTGAGCGAACACCTGGCGCCGTACGGCAGCGTTGATTCTGCTACCGCGCCGGCATGACCGCCGACGCATTCCGGCAGACTAGAAATCCTTGCCCATGGTCACTTCACTGACAGCCAGCCCCGACGTTTCGTACAGCTTGCGCGCCCCATGGTTGTCAGCGAAGACATTCAACTCCAAGCGCCGTATGCCGCGCTCGATGCCCCATGATTCGACGGCGCGCAGTGCTTGCCGGCCCAGGCCCTGACGCCTGAAGGCTTGATGAATCTCCAGGTCATAGATGAACAGTTTGGCCGGCAACGGCTGATCTTCCACAACGCCTAGCCAGAGGCTGCCCACCTCAACGCCTTCATCGGTGCATAAGCAGTAGAAGTCATGCCCCTCTGTCTCCAGGCCCTGCGGAACCAGATCATTGAAGTCAGCGCTGGCGCTTTTGAAGGCCAGCACTTCAGGCAGCCCGTAGGTGCGAACGATGTCCCTGGCGTACCCGGCGACCGACCGGGCAGCAAAAGCCTGAAAATCGGCAGCGCTCATTGGAATCAGCCTCATGCCAGCGGCCTCGCCTTTGGCGCTGGCGTCTTCCCACGATAAGCCACCAGTGCCTGCTCCAGGACTTCCATCGCTGCATCAAGCGCTGACTGCCGTTCGCCGACAGTGGCGTCCGGTGCGGCGGCTTCACAGGCAGCTTCCAGCGCTTCGCACGCTTCGATGACAGCCGTCGCGGAAATAATATTCGCCGCGCCGCGGACCTTGTGGCCGATGTCTTTCAACTGCTCCGGGAGCGTGCAGGCATTCAGCTCGACGCGATCCTGGCGAATGCTGTCGATAAGTTGATCGAGCAGCCGCGCATTCATGTCGGCCCTGCCACCGGTCAGCGCTTCGATGGTAAGCGGGTCGAACACTTCCTGCGGCGGTTTAGCGGTCCCAGTCGCCACCGCAACCACCGCGCCTTGCGCCGACGCAACCCGCAGCGGCATGACTTTGCTGAGGCGGTCGTTCAGTGCCGTCAGGCTGATGGGTTTGAACAGGCAGTCATCCATGCCTGCATCCTGGCAGCGTTGCTTTTCCTCCGGCTGGGCATTGGCGGTGTAGCCCAGCACGGTGCAGCGCGGACGTGCCTCACTTTGCTCCAGCTGGCGGAGGGCTCGGGTCAGGTCGTAACCGTTCATGACCGGCATGTTGCAGTCGGCGATGACCAGATCGAACCGCTCAGCCTGCCAGCGCTCCAGGGCTTCGGCGCCCTGTACCGCCATGTCGCAGCGATGCCCGAGAAAGCACAGTTGCTCGAATAGCAACAAACGGTTTGCCGGGTGATCGTCGACGATCAGGATGTGCAATTGGGCTGACGCGTGCGGCGCGGCTTCACGGGCGACGCTTTTTGCATCCAGCGGCTCGAGGGTGGTGAACTCGAAGGTCATCTCGATCCGCGTGCCATCCCCGGGACGGCTGCTCAACGTCAGGTGTCCGCCCATCATTTCGCACAGGCTGCGACAGATCACCAGGCCAAGGCCGGCGCCGGTTCGCGCCAGTTGCCCGGACTGGTCCACCTGAGCAAAGGGCGCAAACAGCCGCTGCTGGTCCTGCTCGGTGATCCCGATGCCGCTGTCGTGAATCACCACCTGCACGCGCATTTGCTGCGGGTTGCGCCCGGCTTCAGTCTGAAGCGTGATCTTGACCTGACCCCGTTCGGTGAACTTGATGGCATTGCTGATGAGATTGGAGAGAATCTGCTTGAAACGCAGCGGGTCGATCAGCACATCCGTGTTGGTCCGCGCGTCCAGATCCAGCGCCAGCGTGAGGCTCTTCTGTCGGGCCAGGCCGTCGAACACCCGCACCACGGATTCGACCAGCTGGCGCAGGTTGGCGCGCTCGGGACTCAGGCTCAAACGGCCTGACTCAATGCGGGCGATGTCGAGAATGTCACCGATCAGCTCCAGCAGATCCTTCGCCGAGCTGTAGGCCACTTCGATGGCCGGGCGGTCCAGGTGGCCGTGGTCGGCGCGCTTCAGGGCCAGTTCGAGCATGCCGATGACCGCGTTCATCGGCGTGCGGATCTCGTGGCTCATGGTTGCCAGGAAGGTGCTTTTCGCGCGGTTGGCATCATCGGCGAGGTCCTTGGCCGTCTGCAGTTGCTCGATCAATTGCCGCCGTTCGCTGATGTCGATCCAGCCGCCGATGATGCCTTGCACTTTGCCGAGGGAGTCGCGGAACGGCAGAATCCAATGGTAGATCGTCAACTCGCGACCGCCGATGTGCAGCGAGCGGTCGAGAATCAGCGGCTCGTTTTCGGCCATGACACGTTTGTAATCCTCGACGTAGCCCAGGGCCTCTTCGGTGTCGCTCAGTACACCGTCCAGAATGCTTTGTCCGATCACGTCCTCGCGGCGAGCGGCAAACGCGGCGAGGTAGCTCTCGTTGCACATTTTCAGCAGGCCGTCGCGGTCGCGGACATAGATGGGATGCGGCGTGCCATTTACCAGCGCGCTCATGAATTCGAACTGATCGTTGAGCGCCCGCTCGGCGCGCTCGCGCTGTTTGATCTGCCGACGCATCCAGGCATTCCAGGCCAGCGAGCCCAGCAGCAACAGGCTGGCGCCGCCGATGATCTGGTAGATCAGCAATTGATAGTCGTGCCAGGCGCCGCTGCTCGGCGGCGTGTAGGTGCGCCAGCGGTTGTTGATGGCTGCCAGGTCCTCCGGGGCAATGCTCGACAGCGCCTTGTCGAGGATCGAGGTCAGCTCGGTCGCGTTGCGTGACGTGGCCATGGCGATGCGCGCCGGTTCCTGCCCGACGGTGACGCGCATCTGCAGCGTGTCGTTCAGCGCCCGGGAGGAAAGGAAATAACTGGCGCTGAACAATGAGGTGATGGCGCCCTCTGTCCGGCCGTGGGCGAGCAGGTCCAGGGCTTGGGCGGGGTTGTCGACCTCCACCGGATAAATGCCCGGGTGCCGTTCGCGCAGGAAGGGCAGGATCGGGCTGCTGAGAGTGAGCGCCACCCGCTTGCCGTCCAGTTGATCGAGATTGGAGGGCGCCGAGGTTTCCTTGCGCGTGACCAGTACGAACACGTTGTCCATGTAGGGCCGGCTGAAATTGAAGCGATTCTGCCGCTCCTCGCTGGGGATCAACGCGCCGATCAGGTCGGCCTGGCCCTGGCTCAGCTGGTTGGTCATGTCGTTCATGCTGGCGGCGTGGCTGACCTTAAAGGTAAGCCCGGTGCGCAGACGGATGAGTTCGAGCAAATCGGCGGTGACGCCGCTGAAATTGCCGGCCCCGTCAAAAAAAGTCAGCGGTGCATAGGCCTCGTTGAACACCACGCGAACGGTCGGATGCTGAGCGATCCAGCGTTCTTCCCGCTGATTGAGCTGCAGCTTCTGGTCGGTGAGCATGAGGTCACTGCCAGCGCCCCAGCGTTTGGAAATGGCGATGCGCTCTTCAACCGGAATGCCTTTGAGCACCTGGTTGACGATGTCCAGCAGCACGGGGTTGGTAGCCTCTACGGCGAAGCTGAAACCGTTCGCCTCATGCTTGCCGAAATTGGCCATCTGCACGTTGTTCAGATAGCCCTTGTTGATCACGTAATGGGTGGAGATCGTGTCGCCCAGAAACACGTCAGCCTGGTTGAACGCCACGGCGTTGATCGCGCTTTGAAACGAGGGAAAGGTTTGCAGGCGCGCCTTGGGATAAAGCGCGGCAATTTCGTCGGGGGGCAGGTAGTGATAAACCATGCTCAGGCGCAAGCCGTTGAGGTCGCCGTTCAGCGGCCGCGCCTCTCCGGTGCGGGTCACCAGGACAGGCTGGTCAACGGCGTAAGGCGTGGACAGCATGATCCCGCGCGACGCCGCCTCGTAGCCATTGGCGCTGCCCAGCAGGTCGATTTCGCCCCTGCTCAGCGCTTGAATCGCTTCGTCGCGGCTGGCGAAACGCAGCACCTTCACCGGCAGGTCAAGCACGCGTCCGAGGATGCCGACGTAATCGGCGGTAAAGCCTTCGTAGTCACGCCCGGTCAGGGTCATGTCGAACGGCGGATAGTCCGGCGCGGAGGTGCCGACCACCAGCTCGCGTTTGTTGCGCACCCATTGCCACTGGGCGCGGTCCAGCGTCACGTCCATGTGCGCAGGGTTGGAGCGGCTCAGCAGCGTGTAGCGTTCGGGCGTCAGCGGGCCTGCCTGGGTATCGAAGCCAAGGCAGACAATGACGGCTGCTATGCAATAGTCCTTTAACGCCTTTGGCATCCTGTCTCTCACACTAGCGAATTGCGTTTTGCCATCTCGATAAGTTCTACCAGAGTCTTGGCCTTGAGTTTTTGCATTAAACGGGTTTTGTAAGTGCTGACCGTTTTGTTGCTGAGAAACATGCCCTTGGCTATTTCCTTGTTTGTCCGCCCTTGGGCAAACAGTTGCAACACCATCAGTTCGCGGTCATTGACGAGTTTGAAGCGCTCAAGCTCGTTTGGGTCACCTTCTTTTTTGATCGTCGCGGCAAGGGCCTGGCTGGGAAAGTAATTGTAGCCGGATAATACGGCCTTCACCGAGCTGACAAGTTCGCTGAGGTCTTCCTGCTTGCACACATAACCCGAGGCGCCCGACTGCATGCAACGGATGGCAAACAGGCTCGGCGCCTGGGCGGTCAGTACGAGAATCTTGGAGGGCAGGTTCATGGCGTTGAAGCGGGCGAGTACTTCGAGCCCGTCCAGCTTGGGGATACTGATGTCGAGGATGATCAGGTCGGGCATGCATTCGCGGACCATCTGCATGGCGTCGACGCCGTTGTCGGTCTCTCCGACCACCTCGTAATTTTCGTTCTCCAGGAGCATACGTATGGCCATGCGTATGACCGGGTGGTCGTCGATAATAAAAATAGAGTTCATGATCAGTCCATAACGGGTGGCAAGAAAGCGCGCACCTTATCCCAGATGTTCAAAGGCGCACATAAAGAGATCATGCCCGAAGGGCTATATAGGAATGTTCCTACAGAAATAAGCGTATGTGCGTACATGGATGCACACGGCGGTCATGAATGTTTAATACGTAACAGCGTTTACCGCTGATTTAATGCTATGTAGAAACGCGTGTTTATTTCGAATCGGAATAACCCTACGCATTTTTGAATCATGGCCTACCTGTTTAATGTCAACGGTTGCGCCGATAACAACAGGCCTCATGAAAAGCATACTCGGCAGCGCCCTGGCTTATTAAGGGTTATGCCCGGAAAGGACGCACGCGGGTGATGTCAGGCGGGCGCAGAGAGCAGGCTGATCAGCTCCAGAGTGTTGAGCGGTTTGCTCAGGCATCCCAGCAGCGGCAGACCCATCGCTCTGGCTTCGGACTCAAGGTTGGCCAGCGGATCTGCATCGAGGCCGCTGAGCAACACGGCGCGCTGGATCAATCCGCGCCGGTTCGCCGTCTGTATCAGCTCCAGGCCGCACATGCCTGGCAAACGCTGGTCGCAGAGCAGCAGGTCATAAGGCTCGGCGCTGCGCTCCATGGCGCCGAGTGCTTCGCTGGCATTGAGCGCCGGCGTGACGCGGTACAGCCCATGATTGTTCAGCAGGATCTGCAAGGCGATCAGCTGAAACGGATGATCCTCTACCAGCAGGATTCGGAAATCTTTAGTGAACATCGGCGGTTCCAGACGTAGGGGAAGTGAGCGCCGCTGTTTGAAGGCGGGCCGGCGGCGCGCTCGCAGGGCGGGCGGTGTCTTCGGGAGGTAATGGGTCGGGTTGTCCCAAGGCTCGGAAGGCGCGGATTATTCGGCAGGGATGTACGACCAGCGATAAGGGCATTCCGACGGTTGTGTAGGAAATATCCGAACTTGCTGTTGGATTGCCTGAAGCCCCAATGTGAAAAACCCGAATCCGGGCCCTGATTCAGGGCCGGGTTCGGGCTTTTGCCAAGGCCTTCGAAAAGGCGCGAGAGCTAAAAGGCGCCGCTAGACAGGGTTGGAATGGCCGGTCATTTCACGGGCCATTTCGCTGGCGTAGCTGTCGGTCATGCCGGCAATAAAATCGATGACCCTGAGAAAGGACGTGTGCAGCGGCCAGCTCGGGTCGGGTGCGTTATTGCCCAGCAGATCGAGAATCCGTCGGCTCTTGAACGACGGCTCATGCCCGCCGAACTGTTCCAGCGCCGCGCCGCAGAAGGCGTTGAGCAAAATCTCCAGCGTGGTGTAGGCACCGATTTCATGCAGCGTCTTGCGCTTGTCCTGAAAGATCTTCTTGCGCGCCATGTCCTTGGCATTGAGCACACAGCGCTTGGCCGGCCCGTGCATGTGTTCGACCAGATCGCCCTGCAGCGTGCCCGCCAGCAACGCGTCCTGCTGTTCAACAAAAGCGCGCGCGGCGGCGTTGGTCAGGTGTTCGATGGCCTTGCCCCGCAGAATCGCCAGCTTGCGACGGCGCGAGTCATTGGGGCCCAGCTGGCGGTAGGTCTCCGGCAGGTCATCGCCCACCAGACCCAGCAGCAGCGACTCCACTTCGTCGTAGGTGAGCAACTCCATTTCCAGGCCGTCTTCGAGATCGATCAGCGCGTAGCAGATGTCGTCCGCAGCCTCCATCAGGTAAACCAGCGGATGACGTGCCCAGCGTTGATCCTCGATCTGCGGCAGGCCGAGTTTGCCGGCGATCTGCTCCAGGATCGGCAGCTCGCTCTGGTAGCAGCCGAACTTGTGCTTCTTGTAGCCCAGCGAGTCGGCGTGACGGGCCGTCCACGGGTATTTCAGGTAAGTGCCGAGGGTGGCGTAGGTCAGCCGCGTGCCACCCTCGAACTGGTGGTATTCCAGTTGGGTGAGGACGCGAAAACCCTGGGCATTGCCTTCGAAATTGAGGAAGTCATTGCGCTCGACCTCGCTCATCGCGTCCAGCCAGCCACGGCCTGCCGCCTGTTTGAACCAGTTGCGAATGGCGTCTTCCCCAGAGTGTCCGAACGGTGGGTTGCCGATGTCGTGGGCCAGGCAGGCCGATTGCACGACCATGCCCAGATCGCTGGGGTCACACCAGTCGGGCAGGGCACTGCGCAGGGTCTCGCCGACGCGCATGCCCAGCGAGCGGCCGACGCAGCTGACCTCCAGCGAGTGGGTCAGGCGCGTGTGAATATGGTCATTGCTGGTGACCGGGTGAACTTGAGTCTTGCGGCCGAGCCGGCGAAATGCACCGGAGAAGATGATCCGGTCGTGGTCCTTGTGGAAAGGACTGCGCCCCAGTTCCTCAGGGCTGTGGAGGGTCTTGCCAAGGCGCTCGCGGGTAAGCAGGGTTTGCCAATCCAAGGCCGGTACTCCGTAGAATGATTACCACGCTAGCTTCCCGGTTCACCCCGTACGCTGCAAGCACAAGATCGCCGAAAGGGTATCCACAGACAGCCTCAAAACCCGGCCGCGTCGACATCGATCAGCAACAGTCGCTCGCCGTTGTCGAAGAACTGCCCGGCCGTCAGGCAGTACTGATTGCTGGTGGCGTCGCGGTAGGTGCTCGACAGCGTCAGGCGCCGCTCGTGCCAGCCTTCGGCCAGCAAGTGATAGAAATAGGGCCGCCAGGACCAGTTATGGCCCAGATACCGAGCATCCGGGCTCCACGCGCCGTTGCGCCATTCCAGATTGGGCGTCAGCTGCGTGCCGTGGCGGTCGCATTGATAAAAGCGCAGCAACCAGGGGAATTCCGTGACCTGGGGCAAGTCGCTCAGCGGGGCATCGTTCTCGGCCCAGCTCTGCAGCCGGGACATCAGTTGCGTGACCTGCTTGCGCAGCGTCATCAGCCGTTCACGCTCGGCCACTTTTTTCATCACGTAACGATCGCGCAGGGCAGCGAAGCGCTCGACGAACGCATCGGCCTCGAAGAAAGCCAACTGCGCCGGCGCAAACAGATAGCCCTGAACGTAGCGCGAGCCGCACTCAAGAGCGAAGTCCAGTTCGGCCTCGGTCTCGACACCTTCAGCGATGATCCAGCAGCCGGTTTTCTCGGCCATCTGCGCGAGGGCTTTGACCACATCGCTGCTGGGGCCGCCCCGCGCCGCGGCTTGAAACAGACGCATGTCGAGTTTGAGGATGTCGGGTTGCAGCGCAAGCACCCGGTCCAGCTGCGAATAGCCGGCGCCGAAATCATCGATGGCAATGCGTGCCCCGGCGTCGCGGTAGCGAGCCACGACGTCCTTCAGCCGCTGGCCGTCGCCGCTCAATTCGGTGATCTCAAAGACGATACGTTCTGCAGGAATGCCGTAGGTCTGCAGTTGTTTGAGGCTGGGCGGCGATTCATCGTGGCGCAGGCGGGTGATCCATCGTGGCGAGATGTTCAGGCTCAGAAACCAGTCGCCCGGCGCTTCGTGCAACCGGCTGAGGGCGTTGTCGCGAATCTGACGATCCAGCCGACGCAGTTGCACGGCCGGGCGTCGCGGATCCGCAAACAACGGACCGACCGATTGCAGACCGCCGTCTGCCTGGCGCAGGCGGCCCAGTGCTTCAACGCCGGCAATGCGGCCTGTCGCGGTGTCGATGAACGGCTGAAAACAGGCGAGCGGTTGCCCATCGAACACGGGGCCTCCTTAGTGACGATTGATGGAAGCGGTGCTGGCGAAGGCTTGGCTGTGGGATTTTCGCTCGACAAACACCGACGCCTTGCCCGATACGAATATCGGGCAAGGCGCGGATTGTTAGCAAGAATGCAGCCAGAAGGCTTTAGCGACGGCGGGACGAGTTCTGCAGGGCCATCTTGATTAACGGCAAAACAGTTGCGCTGAATTTGATCAGGCGGGTAACGCTGCCGGTTTTTTTGCTGCGCGTGCCCTTGCCAGTGAGAAACCCCAGCAAGGTGACAGCTCCGACGCCCCACAGCGGCCCGTGCTTGATGCCGAGGGAGCCAGGCAGGTCGGAAGCCATGCCGCGCATGCGTTGCAGGGGATGCATCAGGCGCGAGGATTCCTGACGGATTTCTTGCCGGTGCATCTCCATGCGCAGCCGGATCAGCGCCTTGCGCAACTCGCGACGGTTGTGGGTCTGGGGCAATTGAGGTGCGCTCATGGCATCAGTCGCTCGCGGTCGTTTGCCAGTTCTTCCAGTGTCGAATGGAAGGGTGAGGACTCATCGAAAACAGCTGCCTTGAGCCGCATTGCGCAGAACAATGCCGCCAGGGTGTATAACCCGCACAGGCCGATGATTCCGTAGAGGCGATAGCTGTCCCAGACCAGAATCAGCAGCAACGCGGACAGGCCGATGAGCAGCAGCAACGCGAAAACCAGCGCCAGGCCGGCGAACAGCAACAGCCTGACCGTACGGGCTTTCTGTTCCTGAAGCTCGATGCCGAACAGTTCGACATGGGTGTGCAACAGCCCCAGAAAAGCCGCACCCAGCCGCCGCGGCGAAGAGGATTGATCGGTCCCGGTTGGACCTGTCGGCTGCGTCATGGCCGTTAGCGCCGGGTGGCCAACAGGCCCAGCAGGAAGCCGACGCCAGCTGCGATGCCTACCGATTGCCATGGGTTGCTCTGCACATAGTCCTCGGTGACGATGACCGCTTCCTTGCCGCGGGCGCGGAGGGTTTCTTCGGTCAGTTTGAGGGTTTCGCGGGCACGGACCAGGCTTTCGCGGATCTGCTCGCGCAGTTCGTCGGCCTGTTCACCGGCCAGAGAGGCCGTGTGCGCCAGCAATTTTTCCGTATCGGCAACCAGCGTCTGGAAGTCAGACATCAATATGTCCTGGGCTTTGTCTGCTGTAGGTCGAGCCATGGTTTTCTCCTTAGGGGATGACGATATGGGGTTTCGAGTATGGCGCATTCCTGAAGGTTCATTCCAATCGCGTCAACAGGTCTGCCGTTTCGCTTGAAGCGGTTTTTGCGCTGTTCCGGTGCGCCCGCCGGACGTCGCGCTCCAGTGTGGGTGGGCGACGGGAGGGGGGCGGGAAGCCTGCGCAGGCTCGACGGTATTCGCGGCCAGCTCTAGACTTCCAGATCAAACCCTTGGAATCACAGCCACAGAGGGGCCCGGCCATGCCATCGGAATGTCAGCTGTTTGGAACGTTGGGGTGTCATGTGTGCGAGGTGGCCGAAGCCGAACTGATGCCGCTGGTGGAGCACGGCTTGATGGTGGAGCTGGTCGACATCGCCGAGAGCGAGGCGTGCTACGAAACCTACAGCCTGAGGATTCCCGTGCTGAGGCGGGCAGACACCGGTGCCGAACTGGACTGGCCGTTCGACACCGATCAGGTCGTGCTGTTTCTGAGCGACTGACGCGCGTGGGATGAGTGCATAACCGCGCGCGTCTTGACTGGCTTCAGAGGTATTGCGTGTCGACCACCATGGCTTGAGCGACGGCGGCTTTCTGCTCGTCGGTCATGCCGTCCCAGACGTGCACTTTGGCGTAGTAGCCAAGGCCGGCGACGATGTACAGGCTCAGGGTGAGTACGATGAACACCGACATGAACGTCCAGCGACCCACGTCATGGTCCTCGTTGGAAAACGACTGGGAGTAGTTTTCGTCGTTCTGCGAAGAAGTCCCGGTGGAGAGACGTTTGATCCATTGGAAGAATTGAACCAGCATGGGCGTAACCTCAAAAAGTGGCGAAAGAAAAAAGTCGTGGGCACTGGCGCTCTACGCGCGACACAAACGCTGAAAACGAAAAAAGCCCGTCGATGACGGGCTTTCTTTTTATGGGTTTCAGGTCTGGCAGGCGTTTTCGATTTCAGTCACGTAGAAGTTCGTGTCCGCTCGGATTCGCGCCTGCTTGCCGATTTCGAAACATTTTAGGACAAATCATTTTGCGCATCCAGCGCCGGACCGTGGTTGTCAGACAACTGGCGCCGGTTTTCCGTGCGGCATAACGTCGCGCACTTCTGTATCGCCCGGGCTAGAGCCCTCCGGCAAAGCCGTTATCTACGCGGTCGCGCAAAGGTTCTTCGGCGTAGATAATGCCAGCCTTGCTGCTATCACCACTTTTATTCTGAGCTGTTTATGTCCGCACCTGTATTTACCGCTGCCCACCGTCAAGCCAGCACGTTGTATCTGCCGCCCGGACCGTGGCTGACGGTGCTCGATTGCCTGTGCGAGCGCTTCAGTGCCATCAGCCGCGAGCAGTGGCTGGACCGGATCGCGCGGGGCAAAGTGCTTGATGCCGACGGCCAGCCGATCGCCGTGGACCTTAAGTACCGCGAAGGCCTGCGCATCCATTACTTTCGCGAAGTGCCCAACGAGACGCCGATCCCGGTGCAGGAGTCGATCCTGTATGCCGACGAGCATCTCGTGGTCGCTGACAAGCCGCATTTTCTGCCCGTCACACCGGCGGGCGGGTACGTTGAGCAGACCCTGCTGCGACGGTTGATCCGTACCCTCGACAATCCCGATCTGGTGCCTTTGCACCGCATCGACCGGCATACGGCAGGGCTGGTGCTGTTCTCGGCCAACAAGCAGACGCGGTCGGCCTATCAGGCGCTGTTTCCGACCCGGCAGATTGAAAAGCGCTACGAGGCGATAGCGCCTGCGCTCCCGGACATGGCGTTTCCGCGTGTTCACAAAAGCCGCCTGGTCGATGGCGAACCCTTCTTTCGCATGCAAGAGGGCGAGGGCCCGAGCAACACGGAAACCCGGGTTGTGGTCAGCGAAAAAAAGGGCGGGCTCTGGCGGTACGCGCTGTATCCGGTGACGGGGAAAAAACACCAGCTACGCGTGCACATGGCCGCCCTGGGCGCTGGCATCTGCAATGACCCGTTCTATCCCGACGTGCTCAAGGACGCCGTGGACGACTACGCCAACCCGCTGAAACTCCTTGCCCAGGGATTGCGCTTTGTTGATCCGGTGACGGGGCAGGAGCGGGTATTCGAAAGCCGGATCACGTTGGATTGGTAGCGCGCTAGATGGGGCTGCGGGTGATTGAAGGCAAAAAAAGACCCGCTCGATTGGCGGGTCTTTTGCTCTCTGCGACGGTGTGTTCAAACCCTCGCGATCAAGCCGGGATCACAGTTCTTTAACGGTGCGAACCTGATCCTTGTTGATGCGGGTTTCTTTGCCGTCCAGCTGCTTGAACTCGTAGAAGCCCGACTCTTCATCGAACTTCGGCTCGTCGGTTGCCTGGATTTCACGGCCGTCGTTCAGCGTGATCACGGTGGGCGACGAGCAACCGGCAAGACCGGCAAGGCTCAGCGCGAGCAGAAAGGCGGCAGGAAGAGTCCGTTGTTTCATTGCTGTGTCTCCGGGAATTTTATTTAGTGATGTGTCTGACGCAGAGTGTAACGGCAAAGTTCCATGAAACCTGCCCGCTGCGCTCAGGCCTTGATCTCGGTCAATAGATCCGGCGTGTTGAGGTTGGCGAGGCGCGGGTCGTCGGCCTCGCACTGCAACCCGACGGCGCGCAACTCTGCCAGGGTCCGGCGCGGGCTGCGCTGTCCTTCCCGCCAATGCTGTTCGAACACCTGTGCGTGGCAGGTGGGAATGCAACACAGAAGCGGTTCCCACTGCTCGCCCTGGCGGACCATGACTGGCGTTCCGGAAGTGGCCGCGCTCTGGCGCAGGCCGTCGAGAATCTCACGATCCAGCAGCGGCATGTCACAGGGGATGACCAGCAGATAGTCATGTCTGGCCACGGCAAGACCGGCGCGAATACCCGCGTAAGGGCCGGGGAAGTCCTGTTGCTCATCCTCCACCAGTTGGTCGGCGTAGCGCGCGTACTGCTCGCGGTTGCGGTTGCACGACACGATCACATGGTCCGTGAGCGGTCGCACCAGCCCGTATAAATGCTCGATAAAAGGCTTGTCGCGCCAGGTGATCAGGCCTTTGTCACGCCCGCCCATGCGCCGACCCTGGCCTCCGGCAAGCAGCAGGATAGAGCAGGGCGGGAGGGCTTCGGAAGGGGTCATGATCAGCTCGGTTGGCGCGGAAAAAAGCAGGTGCTGTGATATAACACCGCCCTGTTTCCTCTACAACCGGACCTCGCCATGAAAGCCAAGGCAGACTCGCCTTTCGTACCCCTGAACATCGCTGTTCTGACGGTCAGTGACACCCGTACTTTTGAAACCGATACCTCCGGCCAGATGTTCGTCGACCGCCTGACCGCTGCAGGTCATGGCCTGATCGAGCGCGTGTTGCTCAAAGATGACCTGTACAAGATCCGCGCCCAGGTGGCGACCTGGATCGCCGACGATGAAGTACAAGTCGTGCTGATCACCGGCGGCACCGGCTTCACCGGTCGCGACAGCACCCCGGAAGCCGTGGCCTGTTTGCTGGACAAACAGGTGGATGGCTTTGGCGAGCTGTTCCGCCAGATTTCCCTGCCCGACATCGGCACCTCGACCATTCAGTCCCGCGCCCTTGCCGGTCTGGCCAACGGCACGCTGGTCTGCTGCCTGCCGGGCTCGACCAACGCGGTGCGCACCGGCTGGGACGGCATCCTCGCCGATCAGTTGAACAACAGCTTCCGCCCGTGCAATTTCGTGCCGCACCTGAAGAAGGCCGAACCCTGCGCGACCCGCGGGTGAGCCTCCATGAGCGCAACTGAAATGAGTCGCCTGATGCCGGTCGAAGAGGCCATGCAGCGGTTGATGGATCTGGCCGCCAACGCGCCGATCAGCGAGCGTGAAACCGTGGCGCTGGCCGATGCCCAGGGGCGCGTGCTGGCTGAGGATCTGATTTCGACGCTGGATTTGCCGCCGTGGCCCAACAGCGCCATGGACGGATACGCGATGCGCGTGGCGGACTGGACCGGCGAGCCGTTGCCAGTGAGCCAGCGGATCTTCGCCGGGCAAGCGCCCGAGCCGTTGCAGCCGGGCACTTGCGCGCGAATCTTCACCGGCGCGCCGGTTCCTGAAGGGGCTGACTGCGTCGAGATGCAGGAAAATGCCGAGGTTCAAGCCGACGCGACCGTGCGCTTTCTCGAACCGTTGAGCACCGGTCAGAACATCCGCCCCAAAGGCCAGGAAACCACCGTCGGCGACAAGGTGCTGGATGCGGGCACGGTCCTGAACCCGATCGAACTGGGCCTCGCTGCGACCATGGGTTTTGGCCAAGTGCAGGTTGTGCGCCGCGCCCGGGTGGCCGTGCTGTCCACGGGCGATGAGTTGATCGAGCCGGGGCAGCCGTTGGGCCCGGGGCAGATCTACAACAGCAATCGCGTGTTGCTGTGCAGTTGGCTGGCGCGACTGGGCTGCGAAGTGGTCGATGCGGGCATCCTTCCCGACAACCTCGAGAAAACCCGCGCGGCGCTGGGCAGCCTCAACGACGTCGACCTGATCCTCTCCACGGGCGGCGTGTCCGTCGGCGAAGCGGATTTTCTCGGTCACGCGCTGCGTGAAGAGGGCGAGATCGCTCTTTGGAAACTGGCGATCAAACCGGGCAAGCCGCTGACATTCGGCCATTTCCGTGGCGTGCCGGTGATCGGCCTTCCGGGCAATCCGGCCTCCACGCTGGTGACCTTCGCACTGCTGGCCCGGCCCTATCTGCTCAGACGCCTCGGCGTGCAGGCCGTCAAGCCGCTGCAATTCCAGGTGCCTGCTGCGTTCGTCTGGACCAAACCTGGAAGCCGGCGCGAGTACTTGCGCGGACGCCTTGAACAGGGCCGCCTGGTTGCCTACCGCAACCAGAGCTCGGGTGTGCTGCGCAGCGCGGCCTGGGCCGACGGGCTGATCGAGATCGTGGAAGGCACGACGGTGGCGGAGGGCGACCTGCTCAACTTCATTCCGCTGAGCGAGGTCATGGGCTGAAGAGGTGAGCCTTCTTCAGAAGGCTCAATCTCACGAGCGGGGAGTTGGCGGAGTTTTCACCTGCACTGCATAACGTGTGGGAGCGAGCTTGCTCGCGAATGGGCCGTGTACGCTCCACCTTTCCGGAGGCTGAAACACTGCCTTGGTGAGCAAGCTCACACAGGAAGTGTCCGCAATACTGTCAGCGCCTGGGCTGGCCTCTTCCCGGCTAAAGCCGGTCCCACTAAACAGCAGCGCATGTATTCTGTGGGACCGGCTTCAGCCGGGAAGCTTTTGATCTTGATCGTTCCCCCGCTCTGCGTGGGAATGCATCCCGTGACGCTCCGCGTCACCTTCCCCGGCCTGAATGCGCGTCGTCTGCGGGATGCAGAGCGTCCGGGGCGGCGTTACCACGCAGAGCGTGGGAACGATCAAAAGGGGGATTTTGGCTTGATGACAACCATAGAATCTCCCACAGGTCCCATGCGCCGGTGATCGTGGCATGGGCCTGATCTTGCACGTCGATCCGCCGCTTAGCCTATTTCCTGGCCTTGGCGGCAGGCTGCGCGTCACTCGCTTCCTCATCGATCCGGTCGGATTCGAACAGCTCGGACAATTCAGTCCGGGCTTCCAGCGCGCTTTGCATGACCTTCGCGGCATCATCGTAGATCAGGTGCTGGCGATTCAGCACTTGTTCGTCGTGGCGCTTGAACCGATCAATGCGCGCGGCCGCCTGGGTTTCACTCAGGCCCAGGCCGATCAGCGTACGCCGGGTCATTTCCAGGCTCGAATAGAAGGTTTCCCGCACCGCCTCGGCATCCAGGTCCAGCAAGCGGTGAACGTGCTGGCGGTTACGAGCGCGAGCAATGATCTTCATGTGCGGGTAGAGCCTGCGCACCAGCTCGGCGGTCTTGATGTTGGTGTCCGGGTCGTCCGTGGCGATGACGAAATATTCGGCCTGGTCCACCTTCGCGGCGCGCAGGATTTCCGGACGCAGCGGGTCGCCATAGAACACCGGCACATTACCGAAACTGCGGGTGAACTCGATGGTTTCCACCGAGGTGTCCAGTGCAATGAACGGGATGTTCTGCGCGCGCAGAATACGCGCAACGATCTGCCCCATCCGGCCCATGCCCGCGATGACCACGCGCGGGTTGTCCGATTCGATTTCCTTGTACTCTGCCGGCACTTCCTTGATCACGGGCTTTGGCTTGAGCCAGCGCGACAGGGCCAGCAGCAGCAATGGCGTCAGCGCCATCGACAAGGTGATCGTCAGCACCAGCGTGTCGTACAACGCGGCATCGAACAGGCCCTGATCACGGCCGATCTTGAACACCACGAACGCAAATTCACCGCCCGCCGCCAGGACCAGCCCCAGGCGCAGCGCGCTCTGCTTGCCGAGGCCGCCCGCCAGACGTCCGACGAAGAACAGCAACGGCAACTTCAAGCCGATCAGCAGTAGCGTCAGGCCCAGCACCGTCAGTGGCGAGTTGATCAGCAGGCCGATGTTGGCGCCCATGCCGACGCTGATGAAGAACAGCCCCAGCAGCAGGCCTTTGAACGGTTCGATCTGCGCTTCCAGCTCATGACGGTATTCGGAATCCGCCAGCAGCAGGCCGGCAAGAAATGCGCCCAGCGCCATGGACACGCCCACCAGGTCCATCAGCCACGCCGTGCCGATCACCACCAGCAGAGCGGTCGCCGTGGAGACTTCCTGCAGTTTGGTTTTGGCGACGATGCGAAACACCGGCCGCAGCAGGTAACGACCGCCGACCACGACAATGGCGATGCCGCCGAGCACTTGCAGGCCGTGACGCAGGGAATCGCCGGAACCGGCATCGTGAGAACCGCCTGCCAGCATCGGCACCAACGCGATCAGCGGAATGGCGGCGATGTCCTGGAACAGCAGAATGGCGAAGGCCAGGCGACCGTGGGGTGCGTTGAGCTCCTTGCGTTCGGCCAGGCTTTGCAGACCGAAGGCGGTCGATGACAACGCCAGCCCCAGGCCGAGCACCACGGCGCTGTTCAGCGGCTGATTGAAGCCCAGCAACGCGACCGCGCCAATGACCACCCCCGTTAGCAGCACCTGTGCCATGCCGACACCGAACACCGATTTGCGCATGGTCCAGAGGCGTCGCGGCGACAACTCCAGGCCAATGATGAACAACAATAGCACCACGCCCAGCTCGGAGATGTGCGCGACGCTCTGCGGGTCGCCAATCAGGCCGAGGCAAGACGGGCCAATGATCACACCCGCGATCAGGTAGCCGATCACGGCGCCCAGTTGCAGACGTTTGGCCAGAGGAACCGTGAGAACGGCGGCGAGCAGGAACACGACTGCGGCCTGCAACAGGCTGCCTTCATGGGGCATTGGGGACTCCTTGTTGAAAGAGGGGGGAGGAAAAATCTGCGTTGTTGGCAGACACGTCCTACAGCCCTGAAATGCTTCAGCGACTAAAAAGTGCGCGTATTAAACCACGTGAAAGTGACGGAAATCAGCGGCCGAGACGCTTCGCCGCAGCGGGGACGTAGCCTGGCACAGCCCTGGCGCGGGCGGTGGCGTGCCAGCGCCGACCCGAGCAGGTACCATGTCCGCACATTTGCACTGCGGCCCACATCTCGACCCGTTTTCAGGAATCCCGTAATGACCAACAAACAGCGTCTGATTTATTCGATCATCATCGCCTTGAGCGTTCTGGCGATCATGCTTGGCCTGTCCCACCTACAGACCACTGGCGTGCTCAGCGAGAAGACCTTTCAATACATCGCGATCTTCGTTGCTGTTGTCGTGGTGGTGTTGAACGGTGTGCTGCGTCGCAAGGTCAAGCGCTGATCCGCGTTCGCGCAGTGTTAAACCGCTGTCTGCGGTGGTATCCATTCGGCAGCATCAAGCGGTTACAAAACCTCGGATGAACTTATTTTCCGGTCACGAACTCCAAAATTTCGCATTCAAAAAGCCCGCAAAGGGAAATGGAGTTCAATCATGATCAAGAAACTTACCGCTGCCGTTCTCGCCACCGCTGCCCTGACCACCGCACAGTTCGCCCTGGCGGACAAACCGGGCGCTGGCTGGATCACCATCGAAAAAGCGATCGAAAAAGCCAAGTCGGCGGGTTACACCGAGATCTACAAGATCGAAGCCGACGACAATGGCTACTGGGAAGGTGAAGGCCGCAAAGCTGACAGCCTGACCTACGAATTCCGCATCGACGGCACCTCCGGTAACGTCCTGCGCGATCAGAAGGACTGATCGACCCAGCGCTTTAGCGCATGTGGAGGCCCCCGGGGCTTCCACATCCCTTCTCACTGATTCCCTCTAGTCCGTTGCTTTAACCTCTCGCAGCTTTACTCCCTTCCGCATATCCGACAACCTTGGCGTCCCCATTTCCGTCAGCAGGAAGCGACGCATGAGTGTCCGTATCGAATTCAAATCCAACCCCTCCGAAGAAGAACGCCTGCAGATCCTTGAACCACTGAGGGCCTACAACGCGGCCATGGCAGGCGACGGCAAGCACGAAAAGTTTGCCTTGTTTGTCCGCGACGAACAGACCGACGCCGTGCTCGGCGGCCTCCACGGCCGTATTCTTTACAGCTGGCTGTTCATCGAACTGCTCGTGGTACCTGAACAGGCCCGGGACCAGCGCATGGGCAGCCAGTTGATGGCGATGGCCGAAGACCTCGCCCGCGAGCGGGGCTGCGTTGGCGTCTGGCTCGACACCTTTGATTTCCAGGCGCCGGAGTTCTACCGCAAGCATGGCTATGAACAGTTTGGTCGGCTGGATGACTATCCGCCCGGGCACCAGCGCCTGTTCTTTCAGAAGCGGTTGCAGGGGGAATAGTCAGCGGCGCGCCGAGGTTTACCCGAATCGGTCCGGGCTGTAAGGCGCGGGATCGGTAAAGGGCTTGGCGCCGCTCATCATTTCCGCCAGCAATCGACCGGTGACCGGGCCCAGAGTCAGACCGTGGTGCGCGTGCCCAAAGTTGAACCACAGCCCTTTGTGCGACGCCGCCGGTCCAATGACAGGGCGCATGTCCGGCAAACAGGGCCGACGACCCAGCCAGGGTTCAGCGTCCAGCCGCTCGCCCAACGGATAAAGCGTTCGGGCGATGGCCTCGCAGCGGCGCAGCTGGATCTCGTTGATGGGCGCGTCGGGTGCGGCGAACTCGACGCCGGTGGTCAGTCGGATACCCCGCGCCATGGGCGCCAGCACATAGCCCGCCTGGGCATCGATGATCGAGTGTTGCAACGGCGCATCCGGTTTTGCTGCGTAATGCATGTGGTAGCCGCGCTTGATCCCCAGGGGAATGCGGTATCCAAAGCGGGCGGTCACCTCCGTTGATTGCGGCCCCAACGCCACCACTGCGTTTTGCGCCCGCACCAGCCCCTCGCGGGTCTCTACCTGCCAGCTGCCGTCGTGCTGACAAAGACTGCGCGCGTCACCTTTGAGCAACAGGCCGCCGCGCTCAACGAACAACGCCGCATAACCGCGAACCAGTGCACCGGGATCGCTCACGCTTTTCGGGTCGAGCCAGTGGATGGCGCCCAATGCCCCGCTCAGATGCGGCTCGCGATCGCGCAACTGGCTTGCATCAAGCACCTCATAACGCAGCCCGTGACGGTCGTAAGTGCGAGCATCGGCCACTGCCAGATCAAATTCCCCCCGGTCGTGATAGAACTCGATCCAACCCTTGGCGCGGATCAGCGAGGTCATGCCTGAGGCCTCGGCCAGCAGGTCATGCTCACTGACGCAGCGTTCGATCAGCGGCAGCATTGCGCGGCTCGCGCTGGCCAGTTTGTCGGGCGAGGAGTTCTGCCAGTACTGAAACAGCCAGGGCGCGATCGTTGGCAGCCAGGCCGGGCTGAACCGCAGGGAAGACTGCCGGTTGAGGGCATAACGCGCCAGCCGCGACCACTCACGGGGAAAGGCGTACGGGACGATGCTGGAGCGCTCGATCAAGCCGGCATTACCGTGACTGGTGCCAGCTCCTGGCTCATCACGGTCCAGCAAGACCACCCGCTGGCCTGCCGCTTGCAGGTGCAGCGCAGAACAGACGCCGATGATACCGGCGCCGAGGACGACGGTCTGGCAATCAATGGTTGGGGAATCCATGGTGAGATCCTTGTTCGGTTGAGGGCAGGGCAGCCACTGCAGCAGGCCCGCAGTTTACCGGCTTGTTGCTGGGCATTACTCTTCAAACGAGCGTCTCCAGACACCTGTCTTTTCTGTTCCGCTTCCACATCCAATAATCACAAAGGAGCTTCAGATGCCTTCGATGCACGACAGCCAGACCACCCGGACCATTTCCTTTGCCGATCTGACAGAGCTGCTGCGGCAGATCTTCCTGCTCCATGGCACCTCGCCCGAGGTGGCGCGGGTACTGGCCGCCAATTGCGCGGCCGCCGAGCGCGACGGGTCCCACAGCCATGGCATCTTCCGCATCAAGGGTTATCTGTCGTCGCTGGCGGCGGGTTGGGTCGATGGTCAGGCTGAGCCAAAGGTCGAGGACGTCGGCGCGGCGTTTGTGCGCGTCGATGCCATGGGCGGCTTTGCCCAGCCGGCGATGCAGGCGGCGAAAGCCCTGGTGATCGAAAAAGCGCGGAACGCCGGGATCGCCATTCTGGCCATCCGCAACTCCCATCACTTCGCCGCGCTGTGGCCGGACGTCGAGCCGTTCGCTCAGGAAGGGCTGGTGGCCTTGAGCGTGGTCAATAGCATGACCTGCGTCGTGCCCCACGGTGCGCAAAAACCCTTGTTTGGCACCAACCCCATCGCCTTCGCCGCGCCACGCGCTGACGGTCAGCCCATCGTGTTTGATATGGCCACCAGCGCCATCGCCCACGGCGACGTGCAGATTGCCGCCAGAGAGGGGCGCATGCTTGCGCCGGGAATGGGCGTTGATCGCAACGGCGTGCCGACCGAAGACCCGAAAGCCATTCTCGACGGTGGCGCGTTGCTGCCATTCGGGGGTTACAAGGGTTCGGCGCTGTCGATGATGGTGGAGCTGCTGTCCGCTGCACTCACGGGCGGCAATTTCTCGTTCGAGTTCGACATGTCCATGTCGCCCGGCGCGCAAACCCCGTGGACCGGCCAGGTCATCATCGTCATCGATCCGGACAAGGGCAGTGGTCAGGCATTCGCCGAACGCAGCGAAGAACTGGTCCGGCAGATGCACGGCGTCGGCCAGCAGCGCATGCCGGGTGATCGCCGCTACGGCCAGCGTGAACAGTCATTGAAGGAGGGGATTGTGTTGTCGGCAGATGACCTTGAGCGGCTCGAAGCACTGGCACGCGTCTAAGCGTCTGGCTTCGGTTTCGGCCCGCGTGGCGCCAGGCAGGCAGCCATGAGTGATGACACTGTCGAGCCTGATCGCCATGACCATTCGTCGCGACAGGCCTTGCGCTCGGGGTTCGTTGAAAATACTGTATGTTTAAACAGTATCGAGAAGAAGAGAGCGCTCATGCAAACCAATCACTCCAATACCCGCCCGGAATTCGCTGCGCAAAAGAACGAGTCGTCGTTCAGCAGCGTTTGGGGCAACGAGATGCAGCGTGAGGATTTTCTTGCCCTGGCATCAGGGCTTCGCCAGTTCAGCGCCAGTCAGGCCGACCTGGCATTCGCGCCATCAAGCGCTGGCTACGCAACAGGCTATGCAACGGGCCACGCAAGTAGCTATGGAACTGAGCAGGGTCAGCTTGCGGGGGAGTGATGTGAGGGCGCGTGCTCCACGCAACACGGCCACAA
This sequence comes from Pseudomonas sp. GL_135, assembly GCF_057834665.1. Taxonomy (NCBI): domain Bacteria; kingdom Pseudomonadati; phylum Pseudomonadota; class Gammaproteobacteria; order Pseudomonadales; family Pseudomonadaceae; genus Pseudomonas; species Pseudomonas sp. GL_135. Next base: position 3,402,512 of record NZ_CM174408.1, on the reverse strand, counting down.
TCGATTCAGGGTTTGAATCGCACCAGAACCGGGACGGGCGTTTGACCGCGCACTGTGTCGTCTGCGTCAGGCTGGCGTGATTTACCGGTGCGAATCATGGCCAGCGCAATCAAGGTGCCGACGGCCGATAGCGCCAACCAACCCAGTAAGAAAGAAATCATCGTCTGGTTCTCCGAACTACAGAAATCGGGCTGCCATTCGAAAGGAATAGCGGTACATCAGAACCTATCGGCCATGGTGGGGATTCCTTGAGCCGTCAATTCGGAAGATTGACCAAATGGGCTCAAGGGCGCAACTCCCTCGGACCAATGGGGTCTTGCTCTTTGAACACAGTCAATTTCAGGACCCTCATTTATGAAAGATCTCGGCTCACGTCTGAAAGAAGAACGCAAACGGCTCGGGCTGTCGCAACAGGACTTCGGTTCCATCGGTGGCGTAGAGGCCAATGCCCAAGGCAAGTACGAGAGCGGTGAACGCATTCCGCGCTCCGATTACCTGGCGGCGCTTGGCAAAAAAGGCATCGACGTCATGTACGTGTTGTCGGGTGAGCGGACGCCCATCGCCACCGATACACTGAACGAGGCAGAGCGGGCGGTCATTACTCATTACCGGGCGCTTAGCGAAGACGACCGCGAGGCGATTTCGCAATTAGCCACGTCGCTTTCCGAGTGCGCGACCGAGTTCTCCCAATCCCGCTCAGCGTAAGGACGTTTGTCTTAAGAGATGCCCGCAGCGGTTGCGTGAAAATATATGAAACGTATATGCTCCGTATATTCTTCGCGAGGTCGCTATGGGACTGGTAAAAATTTCCGAACAGATGCACGCCAACATTCGCTGCGCCAGCGCGGCCCTGAGCCGCTCAATCAATGCTCAGGCTGAGCACTGGATGCGGGTGGGCATGCTGGCCGAACTTCATCCCGGTCTCAATTACAGCGAGATCTGCCAACTGCTGATTCGCGCTGAAACGTCCGGCGGCGCCGTGTTGATCCTTCAGGCCTGCGACCTCGTACCGGATCTGGCTCCGGCCAAGGCGGTGTCCCAGTGAGCATTACTATCAAGACTGAAACCGATCTGGTCGGCCTGCGTGTGGCAGGGCGTCTGGCCGCAGATGTATTGGCGATGATCGCAGAGCACGTCAAGCCAGGCATAAGCACCGAGGCGCTGGATGACATTTGCAACGCCTACATCGTCAACGAGCTGAAAGTGATCCCGGCCAACGTCGGTTACCACGGGTTCACCAAAACGACCTGCATCTCGCCCAACACCGTCGTCTGCCACGGCATTCCTTCGGCGGATGACGTGCTCAAGGATGGCGACATCGTCAATATCGACGTCGCGGTCATCAAGGATGGCTGGTACGGCGACACCAGCCGTATGTACTACGTCGGCGAGGTCAGCCCGCTCGCCCGGCGTCTGGTCGAGACCACGTACGAGGCCACGCTGGCAGGCATACACGCAGTGAAACCCGGTGCGACGTTGGGCGACATCGGTCACGCCATTCAGAGCGTGGCATACCGCGAAGGCTTCAGCGTGGTGCGCGAATACTGCGGGCATGGCATCGGTCGCAAATACCACGAAGAGCCTCAAGTGCTGCACTACGGCGCAGCGGGCAAGGGACTGAAACTCAAAACCGGCATGGTCTTCACCATCGAGCCGATGATCAACGCCGGCAAGCCGGGCACTTATGTGCTGGAAGATGGGTGGACAGTGCTCACCCGGGATCAGTCATTGTCGGCGCAATGGGAACACATGGTGGTGGTGACCGAGACCGGCTTCGAGCTGCTGACCCCATGGCCGGACGGCACAGGCGATTATCCGGCGGTCTGAGCGCAGGCGTTGGGCGCAACACCAGGCATCAGGGTCTGGACGCATGAAGTCACAAAAGCGGGCGTGACGAAAACAAGACTTGGCTTGTAGGCTTGTTCTCGTTCCCCTGTGGTGCTGCTTCCTGACAGGCTTAGGATGATCAGTGCAGGTAGCGCCAGGGGAGAACACCACTTTATCGGACACCTGAAAAAACCGGCCTTGGCCGGTTTTTTTGTTGCCTGCGCAAAACTTACTGTTTAGAAGGCTCAGCTTCCAGTTGCTTGGCAGCCACGACTCCGGAGGAACTCAGTTTTACGGGGTACTTCAGCGTGCGATCCCCGTCGGCAGGGCGGTTAACGCAACCGTCATGAATCAACCCGGCCTGTTGCAAATGCTCAAGGGTGTCTGCAACGGCGTTCTCCCCTCGGTAGTTGTCCAGAATTTCCTTACCCAGGCCTGCCGGGTGGGCATGCAGCAATCGGGTCAGGACTTCCTGCTTGAGTGCGTTATCGATGGTCATGTTTACCTCGCTTTGCTGGTGTAATGAGCGCTGCTTGTAAATTCCGACCACGTGAATCCACGTTTGTTTGCAGTTTTCCCGGATCAGGTGCGTTTCCATTGCACCTGTGTGACGCCCAGTCCCTCGGCGTATAGCAGCGCGCGTTTCACCGGGCCCGCGCAGATGTGGCCCTCGACCGCGCCCACCCCTGCATGCAAAGTCGCGAAATGCAGCGCGTCACTGTCGCAAAGATGGTTTCCCTGGTGGTTGAAACGCCGCGGCTCACCTTGAAACCAGTAATGAATTTCAAAATCCTTATAGTCATTCATTTGTCTCAGCCTGTGGGGGCGTGCGGTGACGCCGGTTGAGTGAGTACTTCCTTCACGTGCCTGACAGCATGGAGGTCGACTGCATCGTCGGTACCTTCACTTCAAGATGGATACAGGCTGATCAAATCCCGATGGCGTTGAATCCTAATGCCTTTTGACCGGGGCGGGACGTCCGCCAACAGGTTGCGGAGCGGCTGGCCCGGCAGAGAATTACACACCTTTGTGAGCGTTTAAAATCGCTCGCCGATGGGCGGCGATGTGCCATATCGATATGGATATTGGCCATGCATCCAAAAGCGTTGAATGAATAAAATGAGTCCCCTCGAAGCCTGAATTTACCCACCTGAGGAAGAGCTTGCACGAGGGCTGGATCCTGCAATCCGGTGCGTGAATGACTCAAGCGGTCATTCGGTTTTCGAACAGCTTTTCGTCGCCTGCCACTGTGTGTCTGGCGACGGAAACATGGACTCGTGTCTGCCGCTGCGGATCAATGGCAGTTGCCGGCCAAGTGGTAATGCTGCGCTTCGGCTGCCGCCGGGCTATTGAACTCAACCCGATTTTTCTCGGCGATCGCGTTGTACGAGGGGCAGTCCGGACGGTGGTAAACCAGGGTCTTCTTGTTGCCGCGAATCGCCAGCGTCAAGTTAGCTGCGCTGCCGCCGGCACTGGCAACGGGCTTTGTTGAATTGCTCGCCGTGGGCCGGGCCTGCGCCGTGATGGCAGACGCGCTGGCCGTCCCGTGGCCGCCGCTCAAGCTGGCGCTGAGAAAAATCGGAGCGTGGTCGGACACGCTGTTACGGCCCTTGGCGTGTGTCAGGCCGAGGAATTTCGGGTAATCGAACACCTCGACCTTGTTCACCCGGATCGCCGACTGCTTGCTGATGAAGATGTTGTCGTAAAGGTTGGCAAATTTGCCATCCTTGGTAGACAGCGTGCTGGCGCCATCAAGTACCAGCGGCCTGGCGCTGCTGTCGAGCTTGTCCCACGCGGGCGAGTTGGGCGGGGTGTTGAAGTCGCCCATCAACATGATCTGGTTGTTGCCGGGGTAGGTCTCCTGCAGCCAGGTCCAGTAATTGGACAGGGCGACGATCTCCGAAGCGCGATCCGCCTGGTTCTTGCCGTACAGGATGTGCACAGTAGCAACGACAAAGGTCTTGCCGTCCTTGAGCGACCGGAACTGCGCGGAGTAAGGCTCGCGTTCGAAGGTGTCGGTGCGGTCGAGGTAGCTCACGGCGCCGTCCTCATAGGCAACGGCGTCATCCCGCCAGACGAATCCGTACATTTCCTTGTAGGAAGAGCGGCCGACGGCATGGGAAGCCATCGAACTCCAGTGCTTGCCCGTCTGCCGAGTCAGCTCCTTGGCCAGCGCCTCCAGCGCGTCTTCGCTCATCAGCTCCTGAACGGCGAGAAAGTCGACCTTCTGCGCGACCTTGGCGATGCCTTGGAAGTCCTTGTTCGGGCGCACACTCAAGTGCTCCAGGTTCCAGGTGCCAATGTTGACGTCAGCAGAAGCGGTTTGCAGGAAGGTAAAAGCCAAAAGCAGTGCGACACAAAATCTAAGCATGTTTTCCAACTGGGTAATTCATCAAGGGGGTGGGGCGGTTTGCAGGTCAGTCTTCCTTGGGCACTGTCCAGAAAATCTGCACACCGCCGTCGTCTCGCCAGGCCAGGGTCACGTTGTCGTTCTCGTCGATCTCTTCCAGCAACTGTTTCCAGTCGTCCTCAAGCTCGTCCGCCAGCCGAAAAATCAGTGCCGCGCGGGCTTTCTGCGCGCTCTGGGAATTGATGATTTTCTGGACCCGCACCGCCATGCGCTCGTAGTGCCCTGGCGATGCTGCGGTTGCTGCATGGGTGTCAGACACGAAGTGACCCTCCTGTTCGCTGTATGCGCATACAGTATTTGAGTGTCGGACGTTTCGCAACTACGGATCAGACAAAAACCGTGATTGACTCAAGTCGCTGATTTTTCGTCTGATTGTTCGGGCCGCGAACCAAAGTCGATCCGGCTGATCTGATCTGCTACACGACGATTCAGCGCTCAAGCGCACTGCGCACGAGTCATGCAAACCAGGAGGCTTTATGAAGATTCAATCATTGCTGATGCCGGTCGCGTTCGCCTGCTGTGCAGCGTTGGCAGGTTGCTCCACGTCCACCGTGGTCACCCTGCAAAACGGTACCCAGTACGTGACCAAGGATGCGCCAAAGACCAAGAGCAAAGACGGCTTTTATGAGTTCGAAGACATCTCCGGCAAAACCATCCGCGTTCGCGCTGACGAGGTAGCCACCGTCAAAGAAGAGGATTGAGCCACGCCAGGGCCCGACTGGCATGGCCACCGGGCCCGGCTGTATGCAAAGTCGTGCCAATCTGAGTGGAACATATTCGCATTAACGTCGCTCTAAACGAGGCTATCTGCTCACGATATTTCCTGTCAGGCCCTAATTATGGATACCCCACCCAACACCGGGTTCAGCGCAGCACCCCTGCGTTTCCTTGCCAACGGCGGTGCGGTCGGTGATCTGCTTCAGTCCTCATTGCTGGACGGCTCGCCCCTCGGCCTGCCCTCTGACTGGCCGGACAGTCTAAAAGCCCTGATGGGCACGATTCTCCCTGTGCAGGCGCAGATCGTGCTCTTCTGGGGGCCCGATTTCGTGGCGCTCTACAACGACGCCTATGCGCCGAGCATCGGCGAGAAACATCCCCGCGCCCTCGGCCGTCCCGCCATCGAGAATTGGCGCGAGCTATGGGACGACCTCGAGCCGCTGCTGCGTGGCGTACGGGAAACCGGGCAAACCTTTGCTGCCAAAGATCGCCCGTTCTATATCGAGCGGCACGGTTACGGTGAGACCGTCTACTTTGACGTCTCTTATTCTGCGGTGCACCAGAACGATGGATCCGTCGGCGGTGTGCTTTGCATTGTCACTGAAACCACCGAGCGCGTTCATTTCGAGCGTCGTCAGGCGCTGCTGCTTGAGCTGGGCCAGTCTTTTCCGTCCATTCACGACCCAGAGCAGATCGAAGCGGACCTCATACGGCGTATCGGTGACGAGCTGGGCGCCACCCGTGTCCATATCGCAGAGGCTGACGAGGTCGGTGACTTCGGCGTACGCCGTGAATACCGGCAAGGTGAGGTGACGGCTCGATCAGGGCTGATCGTCGTCGGCGATGACACCTGTTCGGCGTTGCGTCAGGGTGTCACCGTGCAAGCGGCGGCAAGTGCCGATCCCGATCTGGCCGACTCGTACGCCGGCGCTCTTCAGCCAGACGGCACGGCGAGTCTGGTCGTGCATGTCCCGCTGATGCGCCATGACACGTTGGCCGGGGTGTTTACGGTCGAGTTCGAAGGGCTGCGGGTATGCAGCCCCCATGACATCCATATTATCGAAGAAGCGGCCAAGCTGGGCTGGCAGTGGATCAACCACATGCGGTCCGAAGCGGCGCTACACGCCAGTTCAGCGCAACTTGCCGGAATGTTCGAGCAGGCGGGTGCCGGGATTGCGCTGTGTGATCACCGAGGCGTCTTCCAGCAAGTCAATGATCGCTACTGCGAGATCATGGGGCTGCAACGTCAGGCGATTGCCGGCCGCTCGATCCTCGAGTTACAGAAAGACTTGCCGGCCAATTCGCAGCCGATGTTCTACGAGACATTCCTGACCGCCGAAGCGCCCTTTGAGCTGACCCAGCACCATGTCCTCGCAGACGGCTCCGTCGTCTGGGTGCAGACCCACGTGACGCCGCTGCTCGACGCGCAACAACACCTCAGCGGCTTGCTGTTTGTTTGCGTCGACATCACCGCCCGGGTTGGCGCCGAACATCAGTTGATCGAACTCAACGAGAGTCTCGAACAGCGCGTTGCCACGATAGTGGCCGAGCGCGAGGCGGCCATTTCTCTGCTCCACGAGTCGCGCAAGATCGAAATGGTCGGTCAGTTGGGCGGCGGCATCGCCCATGACTTCAATAACCTGCTGACGCCGATCATGACATCGCTGGAGTTGCTGCGGCGCCAGCCTGTCAGCAACGACCGCTCCCATCGGTTGATCGACGCTGCGCTGCAAGCGGCGGATCGCGCGCGAATCCTGGTAGGTCGTCTGCTGACCTTTGCCCGCAGGCAGACGCTCAAACCTCAAGTCGTGGCGCTGGACAGTCTTGTCAACGATATGCGCGACCTCATCCAGCGTTCGCTGGGGCCGACCATTGAAGTCATCGTCGAGATCCCGCCAGGATTGCCGAACATCCTCATCGATCCCCATCAGCTTGAGTTAGGCGTGCTCAATCTTGCGGTCAACGCGCGTGACGCAATCGCCGAACGCGGCTACCTGAAGATCAGTGCCTGCTCCGAGGTGGTCGCCGACGGTGCGGGCCTGGGTCCATCGCCGGCGCACGGTTGCTACGTCAGGCTGACGGTAACGGATAACGGCGGCGGCATGAGCGAGGACATATTGCAGCGCTGCGTTGAACCATTCTATTCAACCAAAGGCGTCGGCAAGGGCACCGGCCTGGGGCTGTCGATGGTGCAAGGGCTGGCCCTGCAATCCGGGGGCGGATTTGACATTCAGTCGGCGCCGGGTCTTGGTACGCGGGTCGACATCTGGCTGCCGATTTCCAGCGCCGATCTACAGACACCGGCAGCCGGCGATGTCGATGCAGACCCGGCGCCTGGCGCGGATCATCCCTTTCACGTGCTGGTGGTGGATGACGAAGAACTGGTCCGCTACACCGTTGCACTGCAACTGCGTGACCTGGGCTATCGGGTGACCGAAGCGGCGTCGCCCTCTGCTGCCGAACAGATGGTCAGCGCAGGCTTGCGGCCGGACGTACTTGTCACCGATCAACTGATGGCGGAGAAAAGCGGCACGCAGCTCGCCCTGAGTCTGCGCGAAGTCCTGCCTGCGCTGCCGGTGCTGATTGTCACCGGTTACACCAGCGAATCGTCCAAGCAGATTGCCGGTTTCGAGATGCTGGCCAAGCCGTTCAGCCGTGCCGATATCGCGACCAAAGTGGCGCAGGCGATCAGCGATCGGCGGGTGCCGGCGTTGATCAGGGAGCAGGCCGGTCACGCCTCTTGATGGTTTGAGCCCTTCACGCTGAGCCCTTCATGCCAGATACCGCATGGCATGAAGGGCGGCTGCGTCGTCTAGATGGCTCGGCCGATGGCCTGCTCGTAGCACGACAGAAAGTACTGCCATTGGGACTCATCCCAGAATGAATGCCTTCTGAGCTGCGGAATGTCGTGACGGGCAGCACCCATCGCGGTGATTCGCCCGTGGGATTTTTCCAGATCCAGCAGCGCCAGTTCGAAATCAAAGCGCGTGTCAGTGACGGTCGCCTTGATGAAAATGTGCTTGGAGCGCATGCAGCCGTGCTGCCACTTGCCCATGTGCATCTTAGCCAGCGTTTCAGCCAGACGCTTGAAAAGTCGCTGATGTTGCTCGGTGCTCAGCGTGGCGGCGCCGCCCTGTGCGTACCAGGTGTCGAGATCGATGAAGCCACCCAGATCCTTCGTGACCAGCACGCCTTGCCAGACTCCGGCAACCTTGCGAGTGCCATAGAACACCGGACGTGGCGCGTTGATGCCGAGTTCCTCGAGTTTTGTCAGCGCGATGCCTTCACGCAGTGCAGTCGGACGCCCGGTGGGGTAGCGCAAACTGCGAAACAGATGGCCGGTCTGGCGTTTGACATAGAACGTCTTGCCATCGTGAACCACGCGCTGCACGCCACTGGTCCCGCTGCGGCGTACATTCGGCGGCTCGACCCACGGGCCTGACGTGCCCCACCAGAACTCAAACTCGTTGTTGCCCCGACCCATCTTGCGCTCCAAATACTGTAGAAAGCTTGCTTGTGCAGCGACTGCCATGTTGCAGTGCGAGCCCCTCTGGCCGCCACGCGCGTAATTAGTTCACTGCCGCGCGACGATATTGGCTAATGGCCATTTCCGAGGCGCTCAGCTTACTGATTTGTTTCCTGCATGACGCCGTCAAACCCGTGTTATTTACGCCATCCAACCGGCTGAAACCGCAGCATTCAGCGGCGCGTTGTCGCGACAGCAATCCTCTTGAGAATTCAGGGGACGCATACTCGGTGATCTGCGTCATGTCCGTTCGTCCCATTCATGACAAACTCGTGGAATTGCTGGCACCGGTCGACATCCACCGTGCATAACTAAATAAGGAAATTTGCCATGATCTCCACACTTGAACTCTGCCATATCGTCGAATCAGGCTTCCTGCCTGCCAAATGCAAGTGCACCATCGATGCCAACGATCAAATAATGGTGCAGATATTTGATCGCGAAAGGGGCCACGCCGACCTCCTGGCCGGAGGTATTCCGGTCAGTTCGCTCAACTCCAGCCGCGCCATCGCCAATCTGATCGCCACCCTGAAAGAAGATCTGAAGCTCCACGCTGCCGGTCGACGTCCAACCGCCCGTCAGGAACGTGCGTGACTTAATCTGCACAATTGATCGTTCCTTTCTATCCTCCGATTCGGGGTGCGGGTCACCAGCGTCGCCACGGCAATCGGAGGAGCAGGGCGATACCTGGCCCGCTCTAAAATTCCTGCTTTACTGAGTTGACAAACGTCCCGGCGCTTCCCATAGTTTCGCTCACGCAAACGTTTGCGATTCCGTCTATCCTTCCCCTGACGCGTAAACGCTGCCGATAACAACAATCATAATGTCGGAGTGATCCATGAAGCTGCCATTCGCTGCACGTCTTCTTGCTGTTGCCATGCTTACCGCTTCTGCTGCATCCCTGCCTCTCTCATCTGCCTTTGCCGACGACGCGAAAAAGCCGACCGTTGCGCTGGTGATGAAATCCCTGGCCAATGAATTCTTCCTGACCATGGAAGACGGCGCCAAGGTGTATCAAAAAGAGCATTCCGCTGACTTTGATCTGATTTCCAACGGCATCAAGAACGAGTCCGACACGGCCGCGCAGATCGACATCGTCAACCAGATGATCGTCAAGAAAGTCGACGCGCTGGTCATTGCCCCGGCCGATTCCAAGGCCTTGGCGTCGGTCCTGAAAAAGGCCATGGACGCGGGCATCAAAGTCGTCAACATCGACAACCAGCTGGACGCCGACGTGCTGAAAAGCAAGGGCATGGAAGTGCCTTTCGTAGGCCCGAACAACCGCAAGGGCGCCAAGCTGGTGGGCGACTACCTGGCCAAGCAGCTGACGGCGGGTGCTGAAGTCGGCATCATCGAAGGCGTGCCGACCACCACCAACGCGCAGCAACGCACCGCGGGCTTCAAGGACGCGATGGACGCTGCGCAGATGAAGATCGTTTCCACGCAGTCCGGTAACTGGGAAATCGACAAGGGCAACGCGGTGGCGTCCGCCATGCTCAACGAATACCCGAACCTGAAAGCGCTGCTGGCGGGCAACGACAGCATGGCGCTCGGCGCGGTATCGGCCGTTCGTGCGGCAGGCAAGGCGGGCAAGGTTCAGGTCGTCGGTTACGACAACATCAACGCCATCAAGCCGATGCTCAAAGACGGCCGCATTCTGGCCACCGCTGACCAGTTCGCGGCGCGTCAGGCCGTGTTCGGTATCGACACCGCCCTGAAAATGGTCAAGGGCGAGAAGCTCGAGATCACCAACGGCGTGATCGAGACCCCGGTCGAGCTGGTGACCAAGCCGCAATAAGCCGGCCTGGTCTCTCAGTCAGTACATTCCAAACCCACCGTTTCCAAATATGTACCGCCTGCCCGTGAGGGCAGGTGCGTGGAGATCGTTATGTCAGCGTCTGCTCAGGCCGCTGTTCTATCTGTCAGTGGTATTGGCAAAACCTACGCCCAACCCGTACTCGGTGACATCGACCTGACGCTCATGCGTGGGGAAGTGCTGGCCTTGACCGGGGAAAACGGCGCGGGCAAAAGCACGCTGTCGAAAATCATCGGCGGGCTGGTCACGCCGACCACCGGCCAGATGCAATTTCAGGGGCAACCCTACCAGCCTGCCAGTCGCACCCAGGCCGAAAAGCTCGGCGTGCGCATGGTCATGCAAGAACTCAATCTGCTGCCGACGCTGTCGGTGGCGGAAAACCTGTTTCTCGACAACCTGCCCAGCCGCGCCGGTTTCATCAATCGTCGCAAGCTGCGCGAAGAGGCGATCAAGGCCATGGCCCAGGTCGGCCTCGAGGCCATCGACCCGGACACGCTGGTCAGCGAACTGGGCATCGGCCATCAACAGATGGTCGAAATCGCCCGCAACCTGATCGGCGACTGCCATGTGCTGATTCTCGACGAGCCGACGGCGATGCTGACGGCGCGTGAGGTGGAAATGCTCTTTGAGCAGATCACCCGTCTACAGGATCGCGGCGTTTCCATCATTTACATCTCCCACCGCCTGGAAGAACTGGCCCGCGTCGCCCAGCGCATCGCCGTGTTGCGCGACGGCAAGCTGGTCTGCGTCGACTTCATGGCCAACTACAACAGCGAGCAACTGGTCACGTTGATGGTTGGCCGTGAGCTGGGCGAGAAGATCGATTTGGGCGAGCGCAAGATTGGCGCAGTGGCGCTGTCGGTCAAAGGCCTGAATCGCGCCGACAAGGTCCGCGATGTTTCCTTTGATGTCCGGGCCGGTGAAATCTTCGGGATTTCCGGGCTGATCGGTGCCGGGCGTACTGAGCTGCTGCGGCTGATCTACGGCGCGGACGTGGCCGACAGCGGCAGCATCGAAGTCGGCAGCCCGCTGCGCAGCGTGCAGATCAAATCGCCGGTGGACGCCGTGGGTCATGGCATCGCCTTGATCACCGAAGACCGCAAAGGCGAGGGCCTGCTGCTGTCGCAATCGATCAGTGCCAACATCGCGCTGGGCAACATGGAGGCCATTTCCAGTGCCGGCGTGGTCAACGGCAATTCGGAGATCGCTTTGGCTCAGCGTCAGGTGGGCGCCATGCGCATTCGCAGTTCGAGCCCGACGCAACTGGTGTCGGAACTGTCGGGCGGCAATCAGCAGAAGGTCGTGATCGGCCGCTGGCTGGAGCGCGATTGCCAGGTGATGTTGTTCGACGAGCCCACGCGCGGCATCGACGTCGGCGCCAAGTTCGACATCTACGCGCTGCTGGGTGAACTGACCCGGCAGGGCAGGGCGCTGGTGGTGGTCTCCAGTGATCTGCGCGAGCTGATGCTGATCTGCGACCGCATCGGCGTGCTGTCTGCCGGGCGCCTGATTGACACCTTCGAGCGCGACACCTGGACCCAGGACGAACTGCTTGCCGCTGCCTTCGCGGGCTATCAAAAACGTGACGCGCTGCTGTCTGAAGCCGCGCCCAGGATCGACTGATGAAAACTTCTACTTCTCCTGCCGCGCTGCCGTCTCCGGGCAAGCGCAGCGGCAATTACTTCGGCCTGGGCACCTACCTCGGGCTGGCAGGCGCACTGCTGGCGATGATCGTGTTGTTCTCGTTGCTCAGCGATCATTTCCTGTCGTACGAAACCTTCAGCACGCTGGCCAACCAGATTCCCGACCTGATGGTGCTGGCGGTCGGCATGACCTTCATCCTGATCATCGGCGGCATCGACCTGTCGGTGGGTTCGGTGCTGGCGCTGGCTGCTTCGGCGGTCAGTGTGGCCATGCTCGGCTGGGGCTGGGGCGTGTTTCCGTCGGCGTTGCTGGGCATTGCCTGCGCAACGGCGGCCGGTACGCTGACCGGCTCGATCACCGTGGCGTGGCGCATTCCTTCGTTTATCGTTTCCCTCGGCGTGCTGGAAATGGCCCGCGGCGTGGCATACCAACTGACCGACTCGCGCACTGCGTACATAGGTGACTCCTTTGCGTGGTTGTCCAATCCCTTCGCATTCGGTATTTCGCCTTCGTTCGTCATTGCCCTGATCGTCATCTTCGCCGCCCAGGCCGTGCTGACCCGCACCGTGTTCGGCCGCTACCTGATCGGCATCGGCACCAATGAGGAAGCCGTGCGTCTGGCGGGGATCAATCCCAAGCCCTACAAGATCCTCGTATTCTCGCTGATGGGTCTGCTGGCAGGCGTCGCGGCGCTATTCCAGATTTCACGCCTTGAAGCCGCTGATCCCAACGCCGGTTCCGGCCTTGAGCTGCAAGTGATTGCAGCAGTGGTTATTGGCGGCACCAGTCTGATGGGCGGGCGCGGTTCGGTGATCAGCACCTTTTTCGGCGTGCTGATCATTTCGGTGCTGGCGGCAGGGCTGGCGCAGATCGGCGCGACCGAGCCAACGAAACGTATCATCACCGGCGCCGTGATCGTCGTCGCGGTGGTCCTCGATACCTACCGCAGCAATCGCGCGCGGCGGCGCGGCTGACATGGCAACCATCAAGGATGTAGCGGCGATTGCCGGGATTTCCTACACCACGGTGTCCCACGTCCTTAACCGCACCCGACCGGTCAGTGAAGAGGTGCGCAAGAAGGTCGAAGCCGCCATCGTGCAGCTGGATTACGTGCCCAGCGCCGTTGCGCGGTCGCTCAAGGCCAAGGCCACCGCGACCATCGGCCTGTTGATTCCCAACGGCATCAACCCGTACTTCGCCGAACTGGCCCGGGGCATCGAGGATTACTGCGAGCGCAACGGCTTCTGCGTGATCCTCTGCAATTCCGACGACAACCCCGACAAGCAGCGCAGTTATCTGCGTGTGCTGCTGGAAAAACGCGTCGACGGCCTGATCGTCTCGTCGGTGGGCGGCGGTGACAGCCTCGTCGAGGGCTTGTCCGCAGTTCGCACGCCTTTGGTTATCGTCGACCGGGACCTGGACGGCGTGACGGCTGATCTGGTGCGCATCGACCACGAGCTGGGCGCGTACCTGGCGACGTCGCATTTGCTGTCCCTCGGCCACCGGCACATCGCCTGTATCTGCGGCCCGGCCCAAACCAGCGTGGCGAAGATGCGTCTGGCGGGGTATCACCGGGCGATGCAGGAAGCTTCGGTCGACGTGCCGGAAAGCTGGGTGGTAGAAAGCGATTTCACCGGCCCCAGTGGCTATCTTGCTGCGGTGAAACTGCTGGAGCGGGATCCGCCGACCGCCATTTTCGCGGCCAACGACATGGTCGGCATCGGTGTATTGCGCGCCGCCGCCGAGCGTAACGTGCGGGTCCCGGCCGATCTGTCGGTCATTGGCTTCGACGACATCCAGATGAGCCAGTACGTTTACCCGGCCCTGACCACCGTCGGCCAATCCATTCTGCAACTGGGCGAGCGCGCTGCCGAGATGCTGCTGCGGCGGATCTCGTCGCGGGGCGAAACCGCTGTCGAACACTTGGTTGTTGCGCCGAGTATTGTGCTGCGCGAATCCACAGCGCCTCCACCCCAGGTATTTACCGAATTTCGTTAAGCCGAGCGCTCCGCGCGGTCTGAAAAGTGTTCTGAAGAGTAGACGTCATGCAAGCAAAAGTAGTGATAGTGGGCAGCCTGAACATGGACCTGGTGACGCGCGCGCCGCGTTTGCCCCGGGCCGGAGAAACACTGGCCGGGCAGTCGTTCGTCACCGTGCCGGGCGGCAAGGGCGCCAATCAGGCCGTGGCGGCGGCGCGACTCGGCGCCAGTGTCGCCATGATCGGTTGCGTCGGCGATGACGCCTACGGCGAACAACTTCGCACCGCGCTGCTTGCCGAAGGCATCGATTGCCAGGCAGTCACCCGCGTCACCGGCGAGTCCACCGGCGTCGCGCTGATTGTCGTCGATGACAGCAGCCAGAACGCAATCGTCATCGTGGCGGGCGGCAACGGCCACGTCACCGCCTCCGTGGTGGACAGCTTCGATGCGTTGCTGTCCGGTGCCGACGTCATCATCTGCCAGCTTGAAGTGCCGCTCGACACGGTCGGCCACGTGCTCAAGCGCGGTCACGAACTGGGCAAGACCGTCATCCTCAACCCGGCGCCGGCCAGTGGCCCGCTGCCGGCCGAATGGTTCGCCTGGATCGATTACCTGATCCCGAATGAAAGCGAGGCCACCGCGCTGACCGGTTTGCCAGTCGACAGCACCGCCAGTGCAGACGCCGCTGCATCGGCATTGCTGAAAGCCGGCGTCAGCAAGGTGATCGTCACGCTGGGCGAGCAGGGTGCCCTGTTTGCCAGCGCGTCTCGCTCCGAGCACTTCCCGGCGCCAAAGGTCCAGCCCGTTGACACCACGGCGGCCGGCGATACCTTTGTCGGCGGCTTCGCGGCGGCGCTGGCCGATGGCAAATCCGAATCGGACGCCATTCGCTTCGGTCAGGTCGCTGCGGCGCTCTCCGTTACCCGTTCCGGCGCCCAGCCTTCCATTCCGACGTTCGCCGAGGTTCAGGTCTCTGCGGCACACTCCGCCGCACAAGGGCATCAATCATGAAAAAAACACCGCTGCTGAATATCGCCCTGTCCCGCGCCATCGCGTCCCTGGGGCACGGTGACATCCTGATGATCGTCGATGCGGGCATGCCCGTGCCGGCCGGCGTCGAGCTGATCGATCTGGCCCTGACCCACGGTGTGCCCGATTTCCTCAGCGTGCTGAATGTGGTGCTGACTGAAATGCAGGTCCAGAGTCATGTCCTCGCCGAAGAGATGCTGTCGAAACAGCCGCCAGCGTTGGCCACCGTTTCGAGCTTGCATGCTTCGGGCAGCCTCGGTGAGCAACGCCTGGTGACTCATGACGCATTGAAACAGCTGAGCCGTGGTGCTCGGGCTATCATCCGCACCGGCGAATGCCAGCCATACACCAACATCGCGCTGGTGGCGGGCGTGGTTTTTTAACGCCGTTTTTTCATCTTTAGCCGTCAGGAACAAGGAGTTCCCATGAACACAACCCGACATTTTTTCACCGGGCTGATCAGGAGTGCCGCGCTGTTGGCCATTTTATCCGCCACGTCCGTGCATGCCGCCGAGAAGCGCAACGTGATCATCGACACCGACCCGGGCGCCGACGACGTCGTCGCACTGCTCCTGGCGCTGGCGTCGCCGCAAGAACTCAATGTCATGGCGATCACCACCGTGGCGGGCAACGTGCGCATCGACAAGACCTCCCGCAATGCCAGGCTGGCTCGGGAATGGGCCGGCCGCGAAGAAGTGCCGGTGTACGCCGGTGCGGGCAAACCGCTGGTGCGTACGCCGATCTACGCCGAAAACATTCACGGCAAAGAAGGACTGCCGGGCGTGGAAGTGCATGAGCCGAAGAAGCCGCTGGCTGAAGGCAATGCCGTGCAGTACCTTGTCGATACCCTGAAGAAAGCTGCGCCCCACAGCATCACCATCGCCATGCTCGGGCCGCAGACCAACCTGGCGCTCGCGCTGATTCAGGCGCCGGAAATCACCCAGGGCATCAAGGAAGTCGTGGTCATGGGCGGCGCCCACTTCAACGGTGGCAACATCACCCCGGTGGCCGAGTTCAATATCTACGCCGATCCCGACGCGGCGAAGGTTGTCCTGGCCAGCGGTGTGAAGCTGACCTATGTGCCGTTGGACGTCACCCACAAGATCCTCACCAGCGAAGCGCGTATCAAGCAGATCGATGGCTTGAACAATCAGGCCGGCAAGCTGGTCAGCGGTATCCTCAACGAGTACGTCAAGGCTGACATGGTCCATTACGGCCTGCCCGGCGGGCCGGTGCATGATGCGAGCGTGATTGCCTGGCTGATCAAGCCGGAGCTGTTCAGCGGCCGGCAGGTCAATCTGGTGATCGATAACCGTGAGGGTGTGACCCACGGCCAGACCATCGCCGACTGGTACGACACCCTTGCTCAGAACAAAAATGTGTTCTGGGTGGAAAATGGGGATGCCCAAGGCTTTTTTGATCTGCTGACTCAGCGCCTCGGTCTTCTGAAGTAAATCCGCCGTGCTGCGCCGTGTGGCATCCCGATGCTCGGCGCAGAGCAATCAAGGTGCAAAACCGTGTCTATCGATCTCAATAATTCCGATTCCCTCACCCTCGACGCCGTCCGGCAAATGATCGCGGCTGCGCAGGATGGCGTGCATACCCAGTTGCGCGTCAGCCGGGACGGTCGCGCGTGGATTTCCAGCGACGCGGTGGGCGGCGTGGACATTGGGGGACTGCTGTTTCGTCTGGAGACCTGGGCGGCCGGTTCCGGTTGCGTGGGCCCGGTGGCTGCCAGCGATGCCGTATGGGTGACGCAGATCTACAATGCCCTTCGCGACAACTGGGCCAACCCCACCACGGATTACGTGGACGTCTACTGAGCCGCGCCCATCCTGCTCAATGGGTCCTGCGGGCGCTGTTTTAAACGTTTTGTCACGATTGAATGCGCCGGGCGAGTGACGCTTGGGGCAGACTCCTGCGCTGTCCTCGACAGAGGAGGTTTGCTCGCCCTGGTTTATCCATGGCGAAACGAAGCGGCTGGACCGCTGTCGCAGAGGTTCTGCTTTAGTTAAACGTTAGGAGGTTGTATGCCCTGGAAATACGCATCATCGGGTCTGGTGCTCGCCGCAGCGCTGCTGGCCGGTTGCAGCAGCACGTCGGAGTCTACGAGCCAGCCTGAGGAGAGCGTCGCCAGTTCCCCGGCCAGTTCCGCTGGTGGTTATGCCCGTTGTGACGCGGCAGCAGTGCAGTTCGCTGTTGGCAAGCCGGCGTCAGCGGCATTGCTGGATCAGGCGAAGGCCAAGGCCGGCGCGCAGACCGCCAGAGTGCTCGGGCCCCATGACATCGTCACACTGGAATACCGCTCGGATCGTCTGAACCTGAACACTGACGATTCAGGGAAGGTGAACCGCGTCAATTGCGGTTAACGCCGGCGCACCACGAAATTGCAGGCATAAAAAAACCCCGTCAGTGACGGGGTTTTTTCAGATCGCTGGGATTACTCCGCGCGAACCTGAGCAGCTTGCATGCCCTTTTGGCCTTTCTCAGCCACGAAGGAAACAGTCTGGCCTTCTTTCAAGCTCTTGAAACCGTCGGATTCAATGGCTTTGAAATGTACAAAAAGGTCGTCGCCGCCACCCTGTGGGGTGATGAAGCCGAAGCCTTTTTCATCGTTGAACCATTTTACGGTGCCGGATTGGCGATTAGACATGGTGTATCTCCAGGAACATAATTTTCAGTAGTGCTGTGTTGCTCAGGCCAACTGGGCACACGAGCGCTATCATAGTCGAATTGTGTGAATGCTGGACTTTTTCGATTAGAACTTTGCGTCAGCATCCTCGATATAACGCCCCAAAGGCGCTCCAGAGGCCTGTTTTCCATCATCAAAGGGTGCATCGGCAAACCCTTCTGGTATGCCTGAAACCCGCAGAATTCGTGGCCTTCAGCGTGTCAGCCTTGACCCGCTTCTTTACGCCCCGGTGTGGGGCATCAAGGAAATGTAAATTTTTTATTTTTTGCCGTTCAGGCAATTTTTGCTCACCGCAGCCTGCAGGCGAGAGGTCATATCGGTACTGGGAGGCGTCGTTTTGTCATTCAGCGACGCAATCTCCTTGTCGGAGAAGTTCTTGTCAATTTGTTGAGCGCCGCACTCGCAGTGCGCTTTAACTGCACTGGCGTCCATCGATGGATTGCTCTGGGTGGCTGCGGTGGTGCATTCGTTCATGTAGCTGGTCTTGGTTTTCGCATCCATCGCGGCATGAGCGCTGAGGGGCAGTGTCAGGGCCAGCGGGGCGAGAAGGGCGGCAACGCGTAGAAGCTTCATGGTGATTTCCTTTTTGTCGGTGGCCGTCGAGGTGTCAGGCCTTGAACAGGTACTACGGATAATCTGAGGTCCTTGAAGCGCACCAGTTCCGTGGCGCTGCTGCGGCTTGGTTCAATTGCTGATCCGCGTGCGACGCCAGCCACCGTTTAGCTGACCCTGCCGAAACGCTGTGATAGCATGCGCGCCTGCAGATTAGCTCGCGTCTCGCGGGGCCCCGGTGCCCTGCTGCAAGTTCTGTCGATTTCGTAAGTTCCAGTCACTCTGGTTCGGTCTTCAGGTTGGCCTTCGGGCTCCTGCCACTGTGAGGCAGGCATACCACCGAATCGCGTACTGGCTCTATCCCACCCACGTGACCTTTGGTAGGGGTCACCACTAGGAGAGGAGGCGCCATGCCAACTATTACTCTTCCCGACGGCAGTCAACGTTCTTTCGATCACCCGGTATCCGTTGCCGAGGTCGCAGCATCCATTGGTGCGGGCCTGGCCAAAGCCACCGTGGCCGGCAAGGTCAACGGTCAACTGGTTGATGCCAGCGACATCATCGACACCGATGCGAGCCTGCAAATCATCACCCCCAAGGATCAGGAAGGCCTGGAGATCATTCGTCACTCCTGCGCGCATCTGGTCGGCCACGCCGTCAAGCAACTCTATCCGACTGCAAAGATGGTGATCGGCCCGGTCATCGATGATGGCTTCTATTACGACATCGCCTATGAGCGTCCTTTCACGCCGGACGACATGGCGGCGATCGAGCAGCGCATGCAACAGCTGATCGAAAAGGATTACGACGTCATCAAGAAGGTCACGCCGCGCGCGGAAGTGATCGACGTGTTTACGGCCCGTGGCGAAGACTACAAGCTGCGTCTGGTCGAAGACATGCCAAACGAGCAGGCCATGGGCCTGTACTACCACGAAGAATACGTCGACATGTGCCGCGGCCCGCATGTGCCGAACACCCGTTTTCTGAAGTCGTTCAAATTGACCAAGCTCTCCGGCGCCTACTGGCGCGGCGATGCCAAAAACGAGCAATTGCAGCGCGTTTATGGCACGGCCTGGGCCGACAAGAAGCAGCTGGCGGCTTACATTCAGCGCATTGAAGAAGCCGAAAAGCGCGATCACCGCAAGATCGGCAAGCGTCTGGGCCTGTTCCATACCCAGGAAGAAGCGCCGGGCATGGTGTTCTGGCACCCGAACGGCTGGACGCTCTATCAGGTTCTTGAACAGTACATGCGCAAAACCCAGCGCGAGAACGGCTACCTGGAAATCAAGACGCCTCAGGTCGTCGACCGCTCCCTGTGGGAGAAGTCCGGGCACTGGGCAAACTACGCCGAGAATATGTTCACCACCGAGTCGGAAAACCGCGACTACGCCATCAAGCCGATGAACTGCCCTTGCCACGTGCAGGTGTTCAATCAGGGCCTGAAAAGCTACCGCGAGTTGCCGATGCGTCTGGCCGAATTCGGCGCTTGCCACCGCAACGAACCTTCGGGCGCACTGCACGGCATCATGCGTGTCCGAGCGTTCACCCAGGACGATGCGCATATCTTCTGCACCGAAGAACAAATGCAGGCTGAATCCGCCGCGTTCATCAAGCTGACCATGGCCGTCTACGCCGATTTCGGTTTCAAAGACATCGAAATGAAGCTGTCGACCCGGCCGGAGAAACGTGTCGGCTCCGATGAATTGTGGGATCGCGCCGAGTCCGCACTGGCTGCAGCCCTTGACAGTGCTGGCCTGCCGTACGATTTGCAACCGGGCGAGGGTGCGTTCTACGGTCCGAAGATCGAATTTTCTCTCAAGGATTGCTTGGGTCGCGTCTGGCAATGCGGTACTCTGCAGCTCGATTTCAACCTGCCGATCCGTCTGGGCGCCGAATTCGTGTCGGAAGACAACGGTCGCAAGCACCCAGTCATGTTGCACCGCGCAATTCTTGGCTCCTTCGAGCGCTTCATCGGAATCCTGATCGAGCATTACGAAGGCGCGTTTCCTGCGTGGCTTGCTCCAACTCAAGCAGTGATCATGAATATCACTGATAAACAGGCTGATTTTGCCCTTGAGGTGGAAAAAACATTGGCGCAAAGCGGATTCCGTGCCAAGTCCGACTTGAGAAATGAAAAGATCGGCTTTAAAATCCGCGAGCATACGTTGCTCAAAATTCCGTATCTCCTCGTGATTGGGGATCGGGAGGTTGAAACACAAACTGTCGCTGTGCGTACACGTGAAGGCGCAGACCTTGGCTCGATGCCGGTCGCCCAGTTCTCGGAGTTCCTTGCACAAGCGGTTTCCCGGCGTGGTCGCCAAGATTCGGAGTAATTATTATTAAGCGTGAAATGAGACAAGATAAACGAGCTGCACCGAAAGCCCCGATCAACGAGAATATCTCGGCACGTGAGGTTCGTTTAATTGGGGCTGAGGGTGAGCAGCTTGGGATTGTGTCAATTGAAGACGCGCTTCTTAAGGCTGAAGAGGCCAAACTGGATCTGGTGGAAATTTCCGCCGATGCAGTACCCCCTGTTTGCAAACTGATGGACTACGGCAAATCGATCTTCGAGAAGAAGAAACAGGTTGCTGCCGCCAAGAAGAATCAGAAGCAGATCCAGGTTAAAGAAATCAAGTTTCGTCCAGGGACGGAGGAAGGGGATTACCAGGTAAAACTACGCAACCTGGTACGTTTCCTGAGTGACGGGGACAGGGCCAAGATTTCCTTGAGATTTCGCGGTCGTGAGATGGCCCACCAGGAGCTGGGGATGGAACTGTTGAAGCGGGTCGAAGCTGACCTGCTCGAATACGGTTCGGTCGAACAGCATCCTAAGATGGAAGGACGCCAGCTGATCATGGTCATCGCCCCGAAAAAGAAGAAATAACCACCAGGGCACGGCAGGCCTTGCGGTTATGTTTATCAACTGAATGCGGAGTATCCGAACATGCCAAAGATGAAGACTAAAAGTGGTGCAGCTAAGCGGTTTTTGAAAACCGCGAATGGCATCAAGCACAAGCACGCTTTCAAGAGCCACATCCTGACCAAAATGTCGACAAAGCGTAAGCGTCAATTGCGTGGAAGCAGCTTGCTGCATCCGTCCGACGTGGCAAAAGTCAAGCGCATGCTGCGCCTTTGCTAATTTTGATCAAGAACAGAGGAATTAACTCATGGCTCGTGTAAAGCGTGGCGTCATTGCCCGTAAGCGTCACAAAAAAATTCTGAAACTTGCTAAAGGCTACTACGGCGCGCGTTCACGCGTATTCCGTGTTGCCAAGCAAGCGGTAATCAAGGCTGGCCAATACGCCTACCGTGACCGTCGTCAGAAAAAACGTCAGTTCCGCGCTCTGTGGATCGCTCGTATCAACGCTGGTGCGCGTATCAACGGTCTGTCCTACAGCCGTTTCATCGCTGGCCTGAAAAAAGCGTCGATCGAGATCGACCGTAAGGTTCTGGCTGATCTGGCAGTGAACGAAAAAGCGGCGTTTGCTGCGATTGTCGAGAAAGCTAAAGCCACTTTGGCCTAAGTCCCCGGCAATCACCGGACCCCGCTCGGGGTCTGGTGTTAAACGTCATAAATAGGGGAAGAGCCTTGTAAGCTCTTCCCCTATTTTGTATCTGGAGTCTGTACATGGAAAACCTGGACGCGCTGGTCTCTCAAGCACTTGAGGCTGTGCAAAGCGCCGAAGATATCAATGCCCTGGAGCAAATCCGGGTTCTGTACCTTGGCAAGAAAGGCGAATTGACTCAGGTGATGAAGACCCTGGGGAATATGCCTGCCGATGAGCGTCCGAAAGTCGGCGCGCTGATCAACGAAGCCAAGGAACGTGTCACAGAGGTTCTCAATGCGCGGAAGGCATCGTTTGAGGAGGCCGATCTTGCGGCCAAGCTCGCGGCCGAATCCATTGACGTGACCCTGCCTGGCCGTGGCCAGACCACTGGCGGTCTGCATCCGGTTACCCGCACTCTGGAACGAATCGAGCAATTCTTCACCCACATCGGCTACGGCATCGCCGAAGGCCCTGAGGTGGAAGACGATTACCACAACTTCGAAGCGCTCAACATCCCAGGCCATCACCCGGCCCGGTCGATGCACGACACCTTCTATTTCAATGCGAACATGCTGCTGCGCACCCATACCTCGCCGGTTCAGGTCCGCACCATGGAATCGCAGAAGCCTCCGATCCGCATCGTCTGCCCCGGCCGTGTGTATCGCAGTGACTCCGATATCACCCATTCCCCGATGTTCCACCAGGTCGAAGGCCTGCTGGTGGACCGCGATATCAACTTCGCCGACCTGAAAGGCACCATCGAGGAATTCCTGCGCGTGTTCTTTGAAAAAGAGCTGGCAGTGCGTTTCCGTCCTTCGTATTTCCCGTTCACCGAGCCTTCGGCCGAAGTCGACATGGAGTGCGTGATGTGCAGCGGCAAAGGCTGCCGCGTGTGCAAACAGACCGGCTGGCTTGAAGTCATGGGCTGCGGCATGGTCCACCCGAACGTGCTGCGCATGTCGGGCATCGATCCGGAAGAATTCCAGGGCTTCGCCTTCGGCATGGGCGTAGAACGTCTGGCGATGCTGCGCTATGGCGTCAACGACTTGCGCCTGTTCTTCGACAACGACTTGCGGTTCCTCGCGCAATTTCGCTAGGTCGCCCGTAACGAATTCTTTAGGAGAGCAGGATGAAATTCAGTGAACAATGGCTGCGTGGCTGGGTAAGCCCGCAAGTGTCCCGCGACGAGCTGGTTGCTCGTCTGTCGATGGCCGGCCTTGAAGTAGACAGCGTCACCCCGGCAGCGGGCGTTTTCAGCGGTGTTGTGGTGGGTGAGGTGCTGAGCACCGGACAGCACCCGGACGCTGACAAGCTGCGCGTTTGCCAGGTCAATAATGGCGCTGAGACCTTTCAGGTTGTGTGCGGCGCGCCGAACGTGCGCCCAGGTCTGAAGATCCCGTTTGCCATGATCGGCGCCGAGTTACCGGGCGATTTCAAGATCAAGAAAGCCAAGCTGCGGGGCGTCGAGTCCAACGGCATGCTGTGCTCGCAGGCCGAGTTGCAGGTGGGCGAGGGCAATGACGGCTTGATGGAGCTTCCGGCCGACGCGCCGGTGGGCCAGGATGTGCGCGGGTATCTGGAGCTGGACGACGCGAGCATCGAAGTCGACCTGACGCCCAACCGTGGTGACTGCCTGTCGGTCGCGGGTCTGGCCCGTGAAGTGGGTGCACTCTATAACGCAGTCGTCACGCGTCCTCAGGTTGCCGTGGTGCCGGCCGTGCACGATGAAGTTCGTCCGGTTGAAGTGCTCGCGCCTGCGGCGTGCCCTCGCTATCTGGGCCGCGTTATCCGCAATGTCGATCTGTCACGCCCTACACCTTTGTGGATGGTTGAGCGGCTGCGTCGCTCGGACGTGCGCAGCATCGACGCTGCAGTGGACATCACCAATTACGTGATGCTTGAGCTGGGTCAGCCGCTGCACGCGTTCGACCTTGCCGAAATCAACGGCGGCATTCGTGTGCGCATGGCGGAGGAGGGCGAGAAGCTCGTCTTGCTGGACGGTCAGGAAGTCAGCCTGCGCGCCGATACCCTGGTCATCGCCGACCACCAGCGTGCCCTGGCCATCGCCGGTGTCATGGGTGGCGAGCACAGCGGTGTGTCCGCGACCACCCGCGATATCTTCCTCGAAAGCGCCTTTTTCGATCAGATCGCCGTTGCCGGCAAGGCCCGTTCGTATGGCCTGCACACTGACGCTTCCCATCGCTATGAGCGTGGCGTTGACTGGCAGCTGGCCCGCGAAGCCATGGAGCGCGCCACTGGCCTGCTTCTGGAAATCACCGGTGGCGACGCCGGTCCGGTCATCGAGACTGTCAGTGACCAGCATTTGCCGTCCATTGAGCCGATCATCCTGCGTGCCGAGCGTATCGAGCAGATGCTGGGCATGAAGATGGACGCAGCGGAAATCGAGCGTCTGCTCACAGCGCTCGGCCTCACCGTCGCGCCTCACGCCAGTGAGCAATGGCGCGTTGAGGTGCCGAGCCACCGCTTCGATATCACCCTCGAAGTCGACCTGATCGAAGAGCTGGCCCGCCTCCACGGTTACAACCGTCTGCCGGTTCGTTACCCACAGGCGCGCCTGGCACCGCAACCGCGTGCCGAGGCTCGGAGCGATCTGCCGGCGTTGCGTCGTCTGCTGGTGGCTCGCGGTTATCAGGAAGCGATCACCTACAGTTTCATCGACCAGAAATGGTTCGAGCTGTTCAGCCCGGGCGTTGAACCGCTGTTGCTGGCCAATCCGATCTCGGCTGACATGTCGGCGATGCGTTCGTCCCTGTGGCCGGGTCTGGTGAAGTCTCTGCAACACAACCTCAATCGTCAGCAGGACCGCGTGCGTCTGTTCGAGAGCGGGTTGCGTTTCGTCGGTCAGCTGGAAGGCTTGAAGCAAGAGCCGATGCTGGCCGGTGTGATCTGTGGCAGCCGTCTCCCGGAAGGCTGGGCGCAAGGCCGTGATGTCGTCGATTTCTTCGACGTAAAGGCCGACGTCGAGGCCGTGCTGGGCTTCGCCGGTGCGCAAGATGACTTCCGTTTCGTACCCGGAAGTCATCCCGCGTTGCACCCGGGTCAGACCGCACGTATCGAGCGTGACGGGCGTGAAGTCGGCTACATTGGCGCGCTGCACCCGGAACTGTCGAAGACCATGGGCCTTGATCGTCCCGTGTTCGTCTTCGAGCTGGTTCTGGCTGAAGTGGCGACAGGCCGCCTGCCGAAATTCCATGAGCTTTCTCGCTTCCCGGAAGTGCGTCGCGACCTGGCGCTGCTGGCCGATCGTGATGTTTCTGCGACTGCCGTGCTGGACGTTATTCGAGAGAATGCAGGGGAATGGCTCACAGACCTCAGGCTGTTTGATGTTTACCAGGGTAAAGGCATTGATCCGCTTAGAAAAAGCCTTGCAGTCGGCTTGACCTGGCAACATCCATCGCGCACTCTTACCGACGATGAGGTAAACGCTTCGACGCAGCAAATTCTCACCTCGCTAGAGGCAAGGTTAAACGCCACGTTAAGGATGTAGCGTATGGGGGCTCTGACGAAAGCTGAGATGGCCGAACGTCTGTACGAAGAGCTAGGCCTGAACAAACGAGAAGCCAAGGAACTGGTCGAGCTGTTCTTTGAGGAAATCAGGCACGCTCTGGAAGATAACGAGCAGGTCAAATTGTCCGGATTCGGCAATTTTGATCTGCGCGATAAACGCCAGCGACCGGGCCGAAATCCCAAGACAGGGGAAGAAATCCCGATTACCGCTCGCCGTGTGGTCACCTTTCGCCCAGGGCAGAAATTGAAGGCCCGAGTTGAGGCTTATGCTGGAACCAAGTCATAACGACGAGCTACCGCCTATCCCCGGCAAACGCTACTTCACCATCGGTGAAGTCAGCGAGCTCTGCGCGGTCAAACCGCACGTTCTGCGTTATTGGGAGCAGGAGTTTCCTCAACTCAATCCGGTCAAGCGCCGTGGAAACCGCCGGTATTATCAGCGACAGGACGTGCTGATGATCCGCCAGATCCGCGCGCTGCTTTACGATCAGGGCTTCACCATTGGCGGCGCGCGTTTGCGCATGTCCAGCGATGAGGTCAAGGATGATTCACTGCAGTACAAGCAGTTGATCAAACAGATGATTGTCGAGCTGGAAGATGTGCTGGTGGTGCTGCGCAAGTGACATCGCGCGGTGCGTCGAAATACTTCCATCATTCAAAAGCTTAGGGTATATTCCTCGACGCTCTCGCAAGATAAGCGACGAAGAAGTAGCACAGAGTAACGCCTAGTCGGGGCGTAGCGCAGTCCGGTAGCGCACTAGCATGGGGTGCTAGGGGTCGAGTGTTCGAATCACTCCGTCCCGACCATATTTTGTAAAGGGAATCAGCCACTTACCGGTTTGATTCCCTTTTTCATTTCTGGCTTGCGCAAAACCCGCGCAAAACTATCCGGTGATTTCGCTGATATCGAATTCCGGAATGACCCCCGACCAGATCGCCTCGGCGTGCTCCTTTTGGTAGTTTTTGGTCATCTCCTTGCTGGAGTGCTCAGCGATCTTCTGCCCATCTTTCCCGGCTTTCTTGTACAGGTGCAGCGACAGTGCCCTGACTTTGTGGAATCCTGGCATCTCTTCTTCCTTCCATCCGTTGTAGCAATCCGCCGCCACCCTGGCGTCCTTAAATGCGCGCGTCAGGTACCGCTACTCAACCTTCTTGGTCCAGTGCTCTTTGGTCTCAGACTGCTTTTGCCTCTTCCGATCAGGTCTGCCCGGACACAAAGCGACACATCGAAACCGATTGCTCGCAAAACACCCAAAATATGTACGAATCCCATTGCTGGCTAAGCTGTCACTTCTTGCAACGCGTCTGCGGAGGCGCATCAGGCTCCATTCGTTTAGGTATCACGATCTTAGTACCAGGGAGAGATACGAGCTCGGCAATTCCGAATACGCAAGTAGGAGCTGGCGCTCCGTTTGCGTTAATGCTGAACCGGAGCCCTATCAATGCTTCGTAGTCCTTCCCAGGCTCCAGATGGTAAATGAGGGCCTGGCCAGGGCATGACGAGAAAGAGCGGCCATTATTACCAAAAGTTGCGCCCCTAGTTGCAAGCTGGAACGGCAGATCAGCTCTGACCCGATACTCGGTCACGATCTCCTTGTGGACGCCTTCAGCCATTCGAGTCGCAGGAACGTACTCAGAAAGTTCGGGTGCAACTCTTCCGGGTATCCCTATTTTTTTCGGGTTTAACGGGTATTGCACATAATTGATGCTGGGCTGTCCGTCACGCCCAAAACGCCCGGCCCGAGCCATTTCATGACGGATAGCCGGAGCGCAACTGCCGATGACGCTATCACCAAACGCATCTGAATTAGTGATGACCCGAACTCGAGCCAAGTTCTCAGTTTGAGAGGGTTCGTTGTAGGGGACTGAAGGTATTCCAGAGCAGCCGGAAAGTGCCCCAGCTATAAAACTTGCGAAAATGACCAGCCGCATGCCCATGTCCTTATGTTTTCCGAACTCTAAAAAAAACCCGACGAGATGGTCGGGTTGTATGTCGTTGGTCGCTGCGTATCACCGCACGCAAGATCGACATGTTGGGGCCAAATTACGGCCAACCGGCCATCATGGTCAAGCGGCATCGATGAATATTTGTTCGGCGTCGAAGACGTGGATCGCATGAATGACTGCCGACTCTTCCAGCTGTTCAAGGCGCTTGTGGATGCCGCCTCTACAATTGCGGCGGGTACGCTCCGGGGTGTTTATTTCGTAGAACTCGGCGGGCAGCACGATCATGTCCGTGGAGCGCTTGCCAGATCTTTGTAGATGCGTTGGAAGTGGTCGGCGTCCGCGTCGTATCAATCCTCGCGATAATTGGCGAGACAAATTCCGCCGCGACATACCCGCCAGATCACTCGCTTGGGTTGGGCCTCGGCGGCGGTTATCTTTTCGCTCATCAGCTCGACAGCGCGACGCATCTGGTCGAGGGTGAGCGGCTCAATCCACTGCGGCGTGCTGACATGAGTAGCGTGGCCGTAGCCTCCGTTTATTTCGAGCATGGAATTCCTCGCCCGCCGTATGCAGGCTCGCTTCAACGTGGAGGGGTGGACGGCGGCGGTGACAATGCACTACCGTCAGAAACGTAATTGAATTCGGTGGGTTGCGATGTTCGTGCTGCTGGGGGTTGCGCTATGGGCGATGGCTCTCTACTTGCTGTCCCTTGACCTGGAGGGTTCAGCGGCAGCCCTGTTCCTTTTCGGCCTGGCCATGATTTGGCCAAGCATTTTCTACGGTCGCGCCGGTAATTCCCGCTTCGTAAGCTGGTACGAGTCTTTGAAAATAATTTTGAGGGGCTGGCTCTGAGGACCGGTGCGCCAGGGTCTCTACCTGGCCGTACACCGGCAGGCATGTGGATAGATGGGAAGGGGTGGCTGAGCCTGGACGGCATGGTAGATTCCAGAGCATCAAATCTATGGATGGAGTCGACCAGTGTTTCTTTTGAGAAAGCGCGATATTCAAATCGCGAAGTGGTTCTTAGTTGCTGTCTTTATCGCCGACCTTACGGCTGCGTTATTTTGGGACCCGTCGAAGATGCCGGGTATCGCAATGAAGGCCGCATTTGTGTTTGTGCTTCTCGGTGGTGCAAAGATTGCGAACCGGCGCAGAGGCGAAGGGGACTGAGCCTCTGCCCACCGGGTCCGCAAATGCCCTTGTCCGTTTGAACTCGACGACCCAGACCCATGGGGACGCATCCCACGCGCCAGCGCCGTTGATTGATTCCCACCGCCCAGCGAATCAACAGCTTAGAAAATCGTCAATCATGGGGTGCCAGGGGTCGAGTGTTCGAATCACTCCATCCTGACCATATTCAGTTAAAAGGGAATCAGCCACTTAGCGGCTCGATTCCCTTCTTCATTTTCAACCTGCGCAAAAGCCGCGCAGCGCTGTCCTGAAACTGCGCTATCACGAAGTCGTTGAAGCCCTATTACTACAACATTCCAGCGTACATGGTCGAATCCCTGACCAAACTTCTCAACTCACCGCCATACTCGCCCTCAAATGACGGCCAATGGCTACCGCCCGTCCGGCCTTCGTGGCGTTTCGCAATGAAGCGTCAATTACGGGGTCAGAGTTATCCCTTCGTAACGAGCAAAGATATGCTTGCCTCAGATATGATCGCCGAAGATAGCGGGCGCCTGCTGGATGAGCTCAACCGAGCCACGGCAGAGCTGATGTCCATGGACAGTGCCGCTTTCGGGCGTGAGCAATGGCAGCTGGCGCATCGTCGTCAGCAAGCTGCATTTGCCGCGTGGCTGCTGTACATCAGAAAAGACCCTGTATTTCAGCACCGGTCAAACAGCATGCCGACAAACCGCTCATCAATCACCCGGCACTAATTCCCCTCAACCCACCTCTGTCCTATAAGCGCAGATTTCCTGCGTCTCGTATTGGAGATGATCATGGGTATCGAAGACAACGGGCCAGAGAACGCGTATCCAGGCCCTGCCGAGCCGGGTAGCGAAGAAGAGGTCTATCCCGACGCAAGCGCGGACTCGGCTGAAGGCATCGACAATGAAGAGGACGCAGCCATCGCCGCCCGCAACAAAGGGCTGGATGAGGTGGAGCTCCCTGACAATCCTGCCGTCGATGAGGATGAAGAGCCCTCTCCTGGCAACAGCTAGCGCCTGGCGTCACACCAAACCCCACCCCGTGTGGGGTTTTTTCTGCAACATGGCAAATGTGTAACATAAATGAGCCACTCGTCGGAACGCGCGCACTATCAACGAGTTGGCTACTCCATTCAGTAGCCAAAAAAAACGGATCGATTATGCGACCTCAGACTTTCGATATTCCTAACGCCCTCGACCTGATCAGCGAGCTGGATCAGGCTACCGAGCAAATGATGTCTATCCCTGTTGAGCACGTCGGAGGAACGCAGTGGGAAGAGGCGTTTGTCAGGCAGCAGAGCGCCTTCAGAAAGTGGCGCGACTATTTGTACTGCAAGGCTGATGAACGTCCCGCTGTCCGGCTGATGAATATCGCCTGACGCGCGCCTTTCTGGTGGGCGATCCTGCTCGCTCTTAGCTGCGCAGCTCGGGCGACTCTCTACCGACGCCCGGCAATACGCTCCACCGCAGCCAGCACCTTGGGCCGCTGTGTTTGCCATTCGGTTTTGGTGATGCCCAACAGCACCACGCCGACGCGTTTGCCGTCGCGAATGATGTTTTCACGTCGAACCCCCTCGATCACAAAACCGAATTTCTGATGCATCTTGATCACGGCCGGATTGATCTCCAGCACTTCGCAGTTGAGTTTCTCCAGCGCTGCGGCGCCGAACGCATGGTCGAGCATCCATAACTCCACCTGGCTGCCAAGGCCTTTGCCCTGCAGCGTGGTGTCGAGATAGAAGGCCCAATCTGCTGTGCGGTGGGTGGTGTTGATGGCGCTCAACGAGACAACGCCCGCCGCCACGCCCTCAATCAGCACGACGAACACTTGCTGGCGAGAACTGGCACGAAGCCCTTCTAGCCAGTTTAGATGCTCGGCCTCGCTGATCTCATGGTCGGTGTACATGAACTTACGCACGTCGGGTTGATTGCGCAGTTGCCGGACGTGGGCTTGCTGGTCAACGGGCAGCTCAAGGATCGGCACGATGTTCATGGAGTCTCTTTTTAAACAGATCATAAGGCTATTGAGTCCCGCCCCATGCCGGTCGGCGAGCGATGCTCATCACGCCAGGCGTTGCGAAAGGCGGTTTTTTAAAAGTCACTGGAACGAATCGATTCGCGCTTCAGTCAACCTTTCTCACACCCAGGAGGCAGAATTATTATGGCAAGCGATATCACTGAACAACTTCGTGAAGATCTTTATCAGAAAACCCGTTCCGAGCTGAACACTTTTCTCGATGAGACCAATGCCTTGCTGGCGGCAGGGGATGCCTTGAACGAGGATCGCACCACCCAGGCCCATGAGCGGCTCAAGGATTTCCTTGCCCGTGGCACCACTGCGGTGAGCGAAATCGAAATGGACGCCCAACCCGCGCTGACCCGAGCGGTGGGCAATGCCAAATCCTACGTGACGACCCATCCATGGGCCGCCGTCGGTGTGGCTGCGGGACTGGGCCTGGTGGCCAGCCTGCTGCTCAAACGCAACAGGGATTGAGGAGGCCATCGTGGTTCGCCGTCGATTTCCGGTGGATCCGTTAAGTCCGACCAGCGGCCGGCTGGCGTTCGTCGGCCTCTGCACGCCCGTCATTTACCCTCGTTACCGGCTGGTACTGTTCATGGCGGGTACCGTAGCGGACGATGGATTCGGCACCGCCTTGGCGCCGGCCAATGTCTTGCGCAAGCATAAATGGGGGATACGCATGAATGTCGACGAAGACACTGTTCGTCAGTTGGCCCAGTTGATCTGGGAGACCGAAGGCAAGCCGGAAGGGCAGGAATCCCGTCACTGGGAAATGGCCACGCGCCTGGCGGAGTCCGCCGCCATGGCCCCGGTCCGCACTTCCAGCAAGCATAAGGTCGATACCTTGTTCCCGTCGCCCGACGAGTCAGGCCCCGACGCATGAGAGGTCCAAAGCGCGCCCGGGCGCAGTGTCAGGGCGACGCTTGGATCAACGTCACAATCGGGCACCAGCGCTCAGCATCAAACTGACCCGGTCGGTTGCCTGACAACGCGGCGCTCGGCGTGCCGCGCATCCATCAGTGCCCAATACCACATTCCCAACCCGCCAAGGGTCAGCGCCGCTGCCGCATAGCCCGTGGCCGGCAGACCGTAGCCCGCCGCAATCACCAAACCACCCACCAGTGGCCCGATGGCGTTGGCCACGTTGAATGCGCTTTGCACCAGTGCGCCCGCCAGGGATTGCGCGTGGGGGGCAACGTCCATCAGGCGGGTTTGCAGAATCGCTGCCAGGCCCACACCGCACCCGATGAAAAACACCAGCGGAATGAGCAGCCACAGGTTACCGGTGGCCGACGGATAGAGCGCCAGCACCAGCGCGGTGAAGCCCAGCGAGACGCCCGCGGCGAGCATGGTTACGCGGTCGGCGGCCCATCCGCAGATCAGGTTGCCCACCGTCGTGCCCACGCCGAACACGGCCATCACCACCGGGATCATGAAATCGGAAGCGTGGGTGACCTCGATCAGCGTGGCCGCCAGATAGGTGTACACGCAGAAGATCCCGCCGAAGCCGATGCCGGCGATGCCCAGGGTCAACCAGACTTGCCGCGAGCGCAGGGCGTTGAGTTCGCGCAACGGGCTGGCGTCAGCTTCGGCAGGTGACGCGGGCGCGAGGCAGCGGATCAGTACCGCCGTGATCGCGGCGAGTCCGGCGACGATGGCCAAACCCCAGCGCCAGCCGAGGGTCTGGCCGATCCAAGTGGCGAACGGCACGCCGATGATAGTGGCGATGGTCAGCCCCAGGAACACGCGGGAGACCGCCTGGGCGCGACGGTTCTTCGGCACCAGCGAAGCGGCCAGCAGCATGGCGACGCCGAAATACGCGCCATGGGGAAAGCCGCTGAGAAAGCGGAAGAACACCAGCCATGGCAGCGAAGGCGCAATGGCACTCAGCGCGTTGGCGATTCCGATGAAGGCGGCGAGCGCTACCAGCAAGGCTCGACGGGGCAGGCGCACGCCCAGGACCATGATCACCGGCGAACCGATGACCACGCCCAGCGCGTAGGCGCTGATGGCATGTCCGGCGAGGGGCTGGGTCACCTGGAAGTCATTGGCGATAAAAGGCAGCAACGTCATTGACGCAAATTCGGAGGTGCCGATGGCAAACGCGCCCATGGCAAGGGCGAACAGCAGCCAGCCCATATTGAAGGCCGGGGGAGTGTAGGAGGTAGTCATGGGAGATCGAGGAGGGTTTCCGGGAAGAAGCATGCTGTGATGCCTGAAACCGATTTCAGTTCAACCCGTGACACACGCCGGCTGATGCGGGTGGCGCATCAGTCGGCGGTTCAGCTTGGTCAGTCCTTTGGTTTGGCGTCGGGCAGGGCGGCGCCCTTGGGCCACAGCATCCAGATCTGGCCTTGCTGCTTCATGTTGCCCGCCAGCTCGCCAGCCGCATCGCCGGTGCCCCAGAACATGTCAGCGCGGACTTCGCCGGCGATGGCGCCGCCGGTGTCCTGCGCCGCGACCGGGCGCACCAGCGGCGTGCCGTCGGGGCGGGTCGACGACAGCCACAACAAGCTGCCGAGGGGGATGACCTTGCGATCAATCGCCACGCTGTAGCCAGCGGTCAGCGGCACATTCAGCGAGCCGCGCGGCCCTTCGGTGCTGTCCGGGCGCAGGGTGAAGAACACGTAACTCGGGTTGCTGCCCAGCAGTTCATTCACGCGTTCGGGGTGCGCGATCGCCCAGTCGCGGATGCGGCCCATCGACACTTCGTCCTTGGTCAATTGCCCTTGCTCCACCAGCCAGCGGCCGATCGGCTTGTAGGGGTAGCCGTTTTGATCGGCGTAGGCGATGCGCAACTGACGGCCATTCTCCAGCTGAACCCGACCCGAACCCTGGATTTGCAGGAACTGCAGGTCGATGGGGTTTTCCAGCCAGGCCAGCACGGGGGCATTGGCGCCCTTGTTGCCGATGGTTGCGGCATCGTCGTAGGGACGCAGCACGCGGCCGTCAAGCCGCCCGCGCAGGCGCTTGCCCTTGAGTTCGGGATAGATGCTGTCGAGGTTGACGATGATCAGGTCATCGGGCACGCCGTACACCGCCACCGGGTGTGCGTCGTTGCGTTGCTCGGTGCCTTTGTAGATCGGTTCGTAATAGCCGGTGATCAGCCCGTTGGCGCCGTGCTCGGAGGAGCGCAGGCTGTAGACCTGCAGTTGATTCTTGAGAAAGTCGCGCACGGCAGCCGGGTTCTGCGGCACCTGGGCGGCGAGGGCGCAGGTGCCGCCCCAGACCGCGTCCTTGGCCAGACGCTTGCACGCCGAGAACCAGCTGTTGTAGCCGGCCATCAGGTCGGTGTCGTTCACCGCCGGCAGTTTGTCCCACTCGACGCTGACGTAGGTCGTCGCTTCGGAAGGCTTGGTCTTTGGCGCGCCGCCGTCGCAGGCAGCGAGCAGAGCGATCAATGGAGCGAGGCAGAATACGAAACGGCGCCAGTGCAGGCTTGTGGTCATCACGCGGGGTGTTTCCTGAAAATCATGCGAAGGCGGCTAGCTTGGTGAAAGCCGAGGGCTGCGTCAAATGGATGAGGGAATGATTTGCATGAAAGCTCACGTGACGGCGCAAGCGCCTTGAATGTGCGGTGGATTTGCGCGCGAATGCTTTATCTCAACCCCCGATATTCGGTGTGTGTACCGACCCTTAGGTGGACATATTCACTTCACCCTGTGCGTCGCACCTCATCCGCCCTTGATCGGCTTTGAAGGTTTTTAAAAAAAGACTAACCACTTCGCGCCCTTATTCGTCTTTCAGATAAGGCGCGCTTACCTGCGCCGTTCCAACACCATGAGGGTTTACACATGAGCTTCGACAGCGAAAGCACACAGTTCCGGGTCGTCATCAACCACGAAGAACAGTACTCCATCTGGCCCGACTACAAAGCCATCCCGGACGGCTGGAAAAGCGTCGGCGTCGAAGGCGACAAACAGACCTGCCTCAACCACATCGAAAGCGTCTGGACCGACATGCGTCCCCTCAGCCTGCGCAAGGCGATGGCCTGAATCCAACCCTTCAGCCACATCAGGAGCGTACCGCCCATGAACATGCGCATGCTCACCCCCGAACGCCTGCGCCTCGAAGCCGGCTTTCCCCTGCGCGTCCAGCCCGGCCAGGCCGGGGTTTCCCTGGCCGTGGAAATCGACGCCCTGCGCAGCATCGTCAACCAATCCCTGGAGCGCGACGGCGCCATCCTCTTCAGCGGATTCACCCCTGAAGGGGTCGAAGGCTTCCAGCGATTTGCCGCCGCCTTCGGCCACCCGTTGCTCAACTACGAATTCGGCTCCACCCCGCGCAGCCAGGTCGATGGCAAAGGCGTCTACACCTCCACCGAATACCCGGCCCACCGCTCGATCCCCCTGCACAACGAACAGGCCTACACCACCGAATGGCCCATGCGCATCTTCTTCTACTGCGCCAAAGCCGCTGTTAGCGGAGGCGAAACGCCGATTGCCGACAGCCGCCGCGTGTTCCAGCGCATCAGTCCGGCCCTGCGCAAACGCTTCGAAGAGAAGCGGCTTATGTACGTGCGCAACTACGGCAACGGCCTCGACTTGACCTGGCAACAGGTCTTCAACACCGACCGCCACAGCGACGTCGAGGATTACTGCCGCCCTCGGGGCATCCAGTGCGACTGGAACGAGGACGGCGACCTGCGCACCCGGCAGTTGGTGCAAGGCGTCGCTCAGCATCCGCGCACCAAAGACTGGGTCTGGTTCAATCAGGCACACCTGTTTCACCTGTCGAACCTGGATGAAGAGATGCAGGAAATCCTCCTCGACACCGTCGGTGAAGAAGGCCTGCCGCGCAACGTCTACTACGGCGACGGCAGCCCGCTGGAGGCCGACGCGCTGGCGGAAATTCGCGGCGTGCTGAGCGAATGCGAAGTGGTCTTCCCGTGGCAGACCGGTGATGTGCTGATGCTCGACAACATGCTCACGGCGCACTCGCGCAAGCCGTTCAGCGGCGAACGAAAAGTCGTGGTCGCCATGGCTGAAGGCGTCAGCGGCAACACCCTGCACACCCTTTCCTGAGTCCGATATTCATGCAGAAAACCAAGCTTGTTTACGTCTGGTCGTTGCGTAACGCAGCGGCGGACAAGGCCGGTCAATACGTCGATTACCACGGCGAACAGCGTTACATGACCTCGCCGCTGGAGTACCTGGTCAAGGCGCTCAATGAGACTGCCCTCGGCGATCACTTCTCCCTGGAAGCAATCATCTACGACGAGAACCCCGAGTCGGCACGCGATCGCGAGAGCATCAAGGATTACGGTTTCGCGCCAGGGCAGGGCGCCCACTGGTTCTACCCGCCGGGCCTGACGGTTCAAGGACGCAAGGTCGATGACCTGCTTGAAAACGTGCCGTCGAGCTACCGCGCCTTGCCCCTGGACCACAGCGCACGGCCGGCCGGCAAGTCGGATTTCGAACGACGTCTGGGCGAGCGGCTGCACGCGTTGGGCGCCGACATCGTGGTGCTCGACGGGCTGCTGGTGATCCTCGATGAACTGGTGCGTGAAGGCGCTGATTTCCATCGCCGCATCTTCAACGTGCACCCGGGCATCACGCGTCTGGAATCGCCTTACGAGCGGCGCGGCGCCTATGCCACCCTCGACGCGCTGTACGGCGCCCGGGGCAAGAAAGTGGTCGACTGGATCACCCGGGAGATGGTCGACATTCCGGTGGTGAACATGACTGGCGCGTCCTTCCATTACGTCGACACCGGCATCGATTCCGGTGAAGTGGTGTTCGACGTGCTCGATACGCCCATTGCGGCGGACGACACCATCCTCGAACTGCGTTGGAACAACTTCAACAACAGCCTGTTTCCGGCGCTGGAGCAGGGGTTGTGGGTGCTGGCGCGGCAGCGGTCCCATTGATCGTATGCGGGTGAACAGGTCGCCAGCGCAGCGAGTCGCCCCATGATTCCTGCGCTGGCGCCTTTGTTCATTGCCGATTTCCAGCACTATCGCGACGTCCTGGTGCTGACCGACGATCCCCGCGCCGGCGTGCCGTTGCGTACGATTCTGACCGGCGACGGTTTAAGCGACGTGCTCACGCGCTTCGGCAGCGCCTATCCGCCCAGCGACCCTCGAGGGCTGGCGTCGCTGTGGAGCAAGCACTATTTCATCAAGCTGATTCCTCCGGTGGTGGCGGCGTCGCTGATCCTCAACCGCCGCCTGCCACTGCACCTCGATCATCTGCAATTGATCCTTGATGACAATGGCCTGCCTGCGGCCTTCAAGCTGCCTCACTCGGGTCAGCAGTGGCTGCCCGCTCCAGTCGATCCCTTCGAGCGTTTTGATGATTTGCTGGAGCAACACCTCAGGCCCTTTATCGACGCCATCGCCCGCCATGTGCACCTGTCCCCGAAAGTGCTGTGGAGCAATGCCGGCAACTATTTCGAATGGCTGTTGGGCGTGCTCGCCAACGCAATGCCTCACGCCGATGTGCGTCACGGTCACCAGCTGTTGAACGCCCGACACCTGTCGGACGGACGTCGTAATCCGCTCTATCAACCGGTGCGCTACATCAACCTCGACGGCCAAGACAAACCAAAGCGCGAACGCCGCGTGTGCTGCATCCGTTATCGCGTCGACGGCCTCGACTACTGCTCCAACTGCCCGCTCTCCTGACTGACTGCGAACCCAATGTAGGACCGGCTTCAGCCGGGAAAACGCCAATGGTCACACCGCGAAAATGAGGGTGCTGCCACTGGCCTCTTCCCGGCTAAAGCCGGTCCTACTAAGGTTTCGCGTGCAGCCAGTGGGACCGGGTGGAGCCGCGATTTCTGATCGTTCCCACGCTCCGCGTGGGAACGCCGGGTCGGGCGCTCTGCGGCCCTGGGACGACGCACATTTCGGCCTTTGCGCAAGGCGACGCGGAGCGTCACGAGATGCGTGCCCACGCAGAGCGTGGGAACGATCATTAATAGCTGGATGCCCGATTTGTGGGACCGGCTTCAGCCGGGAAAGCATCGGTCGCCACACCGCAAAAGCCCGATCACGCCTCCCGTCCGCGTAACCCGCTGCGGCCATAAAACGCCACCACCACAAAACACCCCAGCGGCAGCAGGTACGCCAGCGACGTGGAGAAGTGATCCGCCACCAGGCCCATGAAATACGGCATCAGCGCGCCGCCGACGATGGCCATGATCAGGAACGAGCTGCCGCGTTTGGTGTGCGGGCCGAGGTTTTTCACGCCCATGGCGAAGATCGTCGGGAACATGATCGACATGAAGAAGAACACCGCGACCAGCGCCACCACCGACACGCTTTGCACGCCGCTGACCACCACCGCACACAGCGCAACGTTGATCCAGGCGTAGACCATCAACAACCGCTGTGCCGGGATGCGGCCCATCAGCCAGGTGCTGAAAAAACGCCCGCACATGAAGCAGATCATCGCCACCGACAGCAGATACGCGGCGTTCTGGCTGGTCATGCTGGCCCAATGCTCTGTGACGTAGTTGATGAAGAACGCGCCCACGCCGACTTGCGCCGCCACGTAGAAAAACTGCGTGACCACGCCGCCGACGAATTCTCTGTGCTGCCAGAGGGTCTTGTTGTCGTGGCGTTGAATGCTCGATTCCTGCTCGCGCAGATCGGGCATCGGCGTGCGGGCGAACAGCGCCGCCACCAGCAAAACGATCACTGCGATGACCACGTAGGTGGTTTGCAGCGAGCTGTTGTCACTGCCGGCGTTGCTGCCGCCGAAGAACAGCGCGCCCCCCAGCAGCGGCCCAACGAACTGGCCGAGGCCGTTAAACGACTGCGCCAGATTGAGCCGACGCTCCGCGCCTTTCGCATCGCCCAGGACCGTCGCGTAGGGATTGGCCGCCGTCTCCAGGCAGCCCAACCCTAAGGCGATGACGAACAGCGCAAACAGGAAAAACGGGAAGCTCGCCGCATTGGCCGCCGGCATGAACAGCAACGCACCGGCCGCATACAGGCACAGGCCCAACAGGATCCCGGCCTTGTAGCCGAAGCGGTCCATCAAGAAGCCGGCGGGCAGGGCGATGATGAAATACGCGCCGAAGTACGCGGCTTGCAACAACCCGGACTGGGCCTTGCTGACGTGCAGCGTTTCCTGAAAATGCTTGTTCAGCACATCCAGCAGCCCGTACGACAGGCCCCAGAGGAAAAACAGGCTGGTCACCAGCATCAATGCCACCCGCACCGACGGCTCAGCGTGTCGGTACACCGTGGTCTGGACTTTGCTTTGTTTGGTCAACATAACGCTCTCCTTTTTTGTTGTTGTTCAAGCGTGCAGCGTGATGAAGCAGATGTTCGGTCGCGCAGGGATCGAAGCCTTGCACTCGTACCTGTGGGAGTGAGCTTGCTCACGAAGACGGCGTTTCAGGCGGTGAAGATGTAGGAGGTGTTTCGGCCCCTTCGCGAGCAAGCTCGCTCCCACAATTGAAGGGCTTCAAGGCGGCTGATCCGACAGGCTGAAAATCTGCGCCATGGGCTGCCACTTATTCCCCGGATCCGTCCACGGCGTCGGTCTCTGAAACCGCCACATCAACGCCTCCCATTCCTGCACCTTGGGGTTGGCCGCCGACGCCTGGTCCATCGCGTCGGCGCTAAAGCCCGGGGCGGTGTCCATGACCATGAACAGCCGCGTGCCCAGTCGCCAGATCTGCATGTCCAGCACGCCCTGACTGCGCAGGTGTTCGGCAATCTCCGGCCAGATGCGCCGGTGCAGTTGCTCATACTCGGCAATCAACGCCTCGTCATCGGCAAGGTCCAGGGCCAGACAGAACCGCTGCGCGGCCATGCCGGTACTCATGTCAGCGCGCTCATGTCAGTGCCCGATCCAGATGCGTGTAGCCGCCGTCGACCACCAGCCACTGCCCGGTGGTGTGGGACGCGCGCGGGGACAGCAGAAACAGCACGCTGTCGGCGATCTCCGTCGGTGTGGTCATGCGCTGGCCGAGGGGGATCTTTCCGACGATCTTCGCCAGCTTCGCCTCAGGGTCGTCGAAACTGGCAATCCAGCGCTCGTACAGCGGCGTCATGACCTCGGCCGGGATCACTGCATTCACGCGCACGCCATCACTCAGCAGCGACGCCGCCCACTCCCGGGTCAGCGACAGTTGCGCGCCTTTCGACGCGGTGTAACCGCTGGTACCGCCCTGGCCGGTGAGGGCGGTTTTCGAGCCGATGTTGACGATGGCGCCCTGGCTGGCCTTCAGCGCGTCAACGCACACATGCGCCATGACGTAGTAGTGAATGAGGTTCTTCTCCAGGGACTCGATGAACGCGCTGCGACCGGCGTCCAGCCCAACGTTGTCGTTGACCCCGGCGTTATTCACCAGCCCGTCGATGCGCCCGAAACGCTCCAGCACATGGCTCACCGCCGCCGTACATTCGGCCTCGTCACGGAGCTCGACCTGCACGAACAGGGTTTGCGGCTGGCGTCTGTCCAGCTCGGCGGCCAATTTGGCAGGCAGCGGCTGATTGGCGAAGATCACCGGGATCGCGCCTTCTTCGGCCAGCCCCAGCGAGATGGCCGCGCCAATCCCCGAGCCGCCGCCGGTGACGATGATGATTTTGTCTTGCAGGTGCAGATTCATGGGCAGTTTCCTTGCAGGCCATAGAGGCGAATGGCGGTGCCGCCGCGCAGCGCGTTTTGCTCATCGACGGCGAGCGTGCTGATGGCGGATTCAAACAGCTGGTGAACGTCGCTGTAGCTGCCGGCGACCTGACAGACCGGCCAGTCGGAACCGAACATCAGTCGCTGCGGCCCGAACAATTCCAGCGCCAGATAGAAATACGGCAGCAGTTCCACCGGTCGCCAGCGCTGCCAGTCGGCTTCGGTAATCAGCCCGGAGAGTTTGCAGGCGACATGGGGCAGGGCCGCGAGGGGGGCGAGGCGATCGGCCCAGGCGATGGGGTCTTCTTGGGACAGGTCCGGTTTACCGAGGTGATCAAGGATCAGGTGATGCTGGTCGTGGCGTTGGCAGAAGTCAGTGGCGGCGTGCAGGTCTTTGTCTTTTATCAGCACGTCGTACGTCAGGCCGAGGGTTTGCAACTGACGCATGCCACGGGCAAAGGCCGGGTCCTGGAGGAACAGCGACGGCGCGGGTTCGTCCTGAATCAAGTGGCGAATGCCAACCAGTTTGGCCGCGTCGGTCCAGCGTGCCAGCTGGGCGTCGAGATCATGCGCCCGCAGATCCGCCCAGCCGACCACGCCTAGAATCCATGGGTGATTGGCGGCATGGCTCAGCAGAACGTCGGTTTCATCCAGGCTGTGCCGCGCCTGGACCGCGATGCAGCCGTCGATACTGTGCTGATCGAGCAGAGGCTTCAGATCGTCCGGCAGAAAGTCCCGTTGCAACACGCCATGGCGCTGGTCAATCCACGGGTAGTCCTGCGGGGTGTAAGTCCAGAAATGCTGATGGGCATCCACCCGCAAGGGCGGTGCCGGAACGCTTGAGTGTCGGGACGACATTGTTGTTGTACTCCGTCCGTTTCATGACCTGGCGCAATCTCTGCGGCGCGTGCATTTGTAGGAGCCGGCTTGCTGGCGGACTCGATGTGTCAGGCGAGTCAGCAGCGTCTGGACGGACGCATTCGCGGGCAAGCGTGCTCCTACGAGGGGCCGGCAGTGTGCTCAGCCCTTGTACGCGTACTGCTCCCGCGAAGCGGATTTCATCTGAATCGAGAACCCCGGCGCGGCCGGTGGCAGATACGCGGCATCGCGAATCACGCAGGGGTCTTCAAAATGCTCATGCAGGTGATCGACGTACTCCACGACCCGACCTTCATGGGTCCCGGCGATGCACAGAAAGTCGATCATCGACAGGTGCTGCACGTACTCGCACAGCCCGACGCCGCCGGCATGGGGGCAGACCGGCAGCTGGTATTTGGCGGCCATCAGCATCACCGCCAGCACCTCGTTGACCCCGCCGAGGCGGCAAGCGTCGATCTGCACCACGTCGATGGCCCCGCGCATGATCAGCTGCTTGAAGACAATGCGGTTCTGGCACATCTCGCCAGTCGCCACCTTCACCGGGTGCACGCCGAGACGAATGGTGCGATGGCCCTCGACGTCGTCGGGGCTGGTCGGTTCTTCAATGAACCAGGGCTTGGCGAACGCCAGCTCGCGGACCCAGTCGATGGCCTCGCCGACCTCCCAGACCTGATTGGCGTCAATCATCAAATGGCGGTCCGGCCCCAGCACTTCCCGGGCGATACGCACACGGCGGATATCGTCCTGCAGGTCGCGGCCGACCTTCAGTTTGATGTGGGAAAACCCGCCGTCGACCGCTTCCTGACACAGCCGACGCAGCTTGTCGTCCGGATAACCGAGCCAGCCCGCCGACGTGGTGTAGCAGGGGTAACCGTCGGCCAGTAGCATTTGCAGCCGTTGCGCCTTGCCCTCTGCACGCTCGGTTAGCAGGGTCAGGGCTTCGTCCGGGGTGATGCAGTCGGTGATGTAACGAAAATCGATGCAGCGCACCAGTTGCGCCGGGGTCATTTCCGCCACCAGTTGCCACACCGGCTTGCCCTCGGACTTGGCCCACAAATCCCATGTGGCATTGACCACAGCGCCGGTCGCCAGATGAATCGCGCCCTTGTCCGGGCCGATCCAGCGCAACTGGCTGTCGCTGGTGACGTGGCGCCAGAAACGGCCCATGTCTTCAGCGATCCATTCCAGTTTCAGGCCGATCATTACGCCTGCCAGCGCCTTGATCGCGGCACAACAGATCTCATTGCCGCGCCCGATGGTGAACGTCAGGCCATGTCCCTGGAGGGTCGGGTGATCGGTTTCGAGAATGACGTAGGCCGCCGAGTAATCGGGGTCTGGGTTCATCGCGTCGGAGCCGTCGAGAAATTGCGAGGTGGGGAAACGAATGTCTTCAACGCGCAAGGCGGTGATGGTGGTCATGGCGGGTCCCTTTGGCATTGTTATGGGCAGCGCGGCTTGCTTGGGAATTCGGTTAAAACTTTTCAGCTTGGCACCACAGTGATCTCAGTCCGGCGAAACCCTGTGATCTCAGGCACCCCATGATCTCAACTGGATGGAGATCTTAAGGGAGTTGAAATCCTGTGTTTTCAAGTCTCACATGATCTCAAGCGGATGGAGATCTTGTGGGAGTGAGCTTGCTCGCGAAGGCGGCATCTCTACCCACAGAAATTCAGTGGATGTACTGGCCTCTTCGCGAGCAAGCTCGCTCCCACAGGAACGGTGTTTGCTGCCTCAGGCGTCGACAGTCAACTGCTGCTGTTCGCCCAAGCCTTCGATGCCCAGACGCATGGTCTGGCCAGCGCGCAGGAACACCGGCTCCGGTTTGATCCCCAGGCCCACGCCCGGCGGCGTACCGGTGGAAATCACGTCGCCCGGCTGCAGGCTCATGAACTGGCTCAGGTAGCTCACCAGTTTGGGAATCTGGAAAATCATCGTGCGCGTGTTGCCGTTCTGATAGCGCTTGCCGTCGACTTCCAGCCACAGGTTGAGCTGATGGGGATCGGCGATTTCATCGCGGGTCACCAGCCACGGGCCGATCGGGCCGAAGGTGTCGCAGCCCTTGCCTTTGTCCCAGGTGCCGCCGCGCTCGATCTGGAACTCACGCTCGGACACGTCGTTGATCACGCAATAACCCGCCACGTGCTCCAGCGCATCGGCCTCGTCGATGTAGCGACCGCCCTTGCCGATGACCACGCCCAGCTCGACTTCCCAGTCGGTCTTCTTCGAATTGCGCGGGATTTCCACGTTGTCGTTGGGGCCGACGATGGCGCTGGTCCACTTGTTGAAAATGATCGGTTCTTTTGGAATATCCGCGCCGGTTTCAGCCGCGTGGTCGGCATAGTTCAGGCCGATGCAGATGAACTTGCCGATCTTGCCCACGCACGGGCCCAGGCGCGGATTGCCCTCAACCAGCGGCAGGCTGTTGACGTCCTGGGACTGCAAGTGCGCGATGCTTTCCGGGCTCAGGGCGGTGCCCGAAAGGTCGCCAATCAAATCGGTCAGGTCGCGAATGCGGCCGTTGCTGTCCAGCAGGCCAGGGCGCTCTTGACCGGGTTCGCCGTAACGCAGCAATTTCATGGGGTGTCCTCTAGAGGTGATTGATCAGAATTTGGT
Source organism: Pseudomonas sp. GL_135 (assembly GCF_057834665.1). Taxonomy (NCBI): domain Bacteria; kingdom Pseudomonadati; phylum Pseudomonadota; class Gammaproteobacteria; order Pseudomonadales; family Pseudomonadaceae; genus Pseudomonas; species Pseudomonas sp. GL_135. Next base: position 3,359,041 of record NZ_CM174408.1, on the reverse strand, counting down.
TTGATGTCGAAGCAAGGCTTGGCAGCCTCAGTTGCTCCAGCCGCCGTCGATGATCTGCGCGGTGCCAGTGGTAAAGCCGCTGGCGGAAGAGCCCAGGTACAGCGCCAGTTGAGCGATTTCCTCGGGCGTGCCCAGGCGCCCCATGGGCTGGCGTGCTTCGAACGCCGCGTAGACTTCCGCCTCTTCGCGGCCCTCGCGCGCCGCCTGATCGGCCACCCGCTGACGCAGGGAAGGGGATTCCACCGTGCCGGGGCAAATGCAGTTGCAGCGGATGTTCTGTCCGACGAAATCGGCCGCGACCGAACGGGTGATGCCGATCACGGCGGCCTTGCTGGCGCAGTAGGCGAAGCGGTTGGGCACGCCTTTGATGGCCGAGGCGACCGACGACATGTTGATGATCGAGCCGCCGCCATTGGCCAGCATCGCCGGCAGAAACGCGCGGATCATCTTGTACATCGCCGTGACATTGAGGTCGAAGGCGAAGCGCCAGTCGTCGTCGGAGCATTCGAGGATGTTGCCGCTGTGCACCACGCCCGCGCAGTTGAACAGCACGTCCAGCGCGCCCACTTCGGCGGCCAGCCGTTCGATGGCGGCGTGATCGGTGACGTCGAGGACACGCTTATGCACGCCTTGCAGGTGATCCAGCGCTGCGCCGTTGATGTCCACGGCAAAGACTTCCGCGCCGGCCTTCAGATAAGCCTCGACGCTGGCTTGACCGATGCCCTGGGCGGCGGCTGTGATGAGCACTCGCTTACCGGTGAGGTCCATGTTGATCCCTTGTTTTTATTGTTGAGACGACCCGGCTGTGGGGTCTGTTGATCTAACCGAGGCCGCGCGATGAGCTGGATTCGATGCACGCGAACCCTCGTGGGTTTGCTATGCTCCGCTCACTGCAGCGCTCCAATGGTCAGGCCATTGGTCCTGTTTTTAGCACTTGTCATGGACCGCAACAAGGTCATTTTTCGATCCGGTGCGCTGTAATTTTCCGAGCCGATTTCCGATGCCAATCCAAGTAATTGATAACCAGAGACTTTATCGTCAGATCGCCGATCAGCTCCGCGCGCTGATCGACAGCGGCGAATTTCCACCGGGCAGCCGGCTGCCGGCCGAACGTGAACTGGCGAAGATGCTGGGCGTGAGCAGGGCCTCGGTGCGCGAGGCGATGATCGCGCTGGAGGTGATCGGGCTGGTGGATGTGCGCGTCGGTAATGGCGTGCTGGTCTGCGAACCGCCGGTGCGGGTGCTGTCCGATGAACCGGTGATGACCCAGGTTACCCGGGACCAGTGGAAGGACGTCGACCCCGAGCTTGGCATTGAAGTGGATTTCAGCGCGGAAATCCCGCCCTTTGCCTTGCTCCAGGCAAGACGGCTGATTGAACCGGAAGCGGCGGCGCTCGCCGCGCATCACGCCAGCGATGAAGAGCTCGAAGCGATCCGGGAAGCCTTCGAACGCAATGCGCGGGACAACCGCGAGCATTCCCACACCCATCCCGGCGATCGCCTGTTTCACATCCGTATCGCCCAGGCCTCGGGCAATCCGGCGTATGCGCTGATGATCAAGCACCTGCTCGGGCATCAGTACGGCAGCATGTTCCAGCGCTTACAGGCGCACTACACCTCCGACGACATGCCGTTCCGCTCCGAGCACGAACACCGCCTGATCCTCGACGCCCTGCAAAACCGGGATGCAGAAGCCGCGAAGCAGGCGATGGCGGGGCATCTGGATGAAGTCATCCGTATCTTCAGCCGGGGCGGGGTGTAGCTTTCCAATCAGCCCCACATTTTCCCGGCTGCCGCCCAACCTATGGCGACCTTGTCTGGACACTGCAAATGAGCCTGATGACGGAGAACCTGTGGGAGCGAGCTTGCTCGCGAATGCTGACTTCCAGCCGCTCAAGATGCAGTGGCTGGACCTGAGCTTTCGTGAGCAAGCTCACTCCCACCAGACCGCGCATGGCCCACCTTTCCATGACGCTTCACCCATCCGTCGAGCGCGACACCTCTTCCCATTCCGCAAACTCGGCCTCCAGCTGCGCCAGCTTTTCCCGCACCAGCTTTAACGCATCGCTGCCGAGCAACAGATGCGCTGGCGGATTAGGGCTGTCGATCAGTTTGAGCATCGCATCTGCCGCCTTGACCGGATCGCCCGGCTGTTTGCCGCTGCGTTCTTCGCGGGCCTTGCGGATCGGGTCGAAGCTGGCGTCGTAATCGGTGATCTGCCGTGCAGTCCGTTGCATCGAACGGCCCGCCCAATCAGTGCGGAACGAGCCCGGCGCCACGGCCGTGACAAACACGTTGAACGGCTTCAGCTCCTTGCTCAGCGACTCGGAAATGCCTTCCAGCGCGAACTTGCTGCCGTGGTAATACGCGATGCCCGGCATCGTAATGAAGCCGCCCATGGAGGTCACGTTGAGGATGTGCCCGTTTCGACGCTGGCGGAACAGCGGCACGAAGGCCTTGATGATCGCGACCGCGCCGAACACATTGACGTCGAACTGACGACGCAGCTCATCCAGCGGCGACTCTTCCACAATGCCCTCATGGCCATAACCGGCATTGTTCACCAGCACATCGATGGGCCCGAATGCGTTGTCGGCCTCGGCCACCACGCGGTCGATGGCGTCGAAGTCGCTGACGTCCAGCAGCACGCCGTGGGCGCGGCCGGGTGCCTGGGCTTCGAATGTCTGAACGGCGTTTTCATTGCGTAGCGTGCCAATCACGGTGTGACCCGCGGCCAGCGCCTGTTGCGCCAACGCCTGGCCGAAGCCGCTGCTGACACCGGTGATGAACAGGGTTTTGGTTTTGCTCATTGCGCGTTTCCTCTCGGGGCCGAAGCCGTTGATCGATGGTCGATGCTTGAAGTTCCCCATGGTAGGAACCCTGCGCGCCAAACCGATCACCCAGTTCTACGCGATGATTGCCTGATCCTGCCTTGGCTCGGTGCTGCCAAGGCGTAACTGCTGTTCAACCTGTAGGAATGAGCGTGCTCGCGATCGCGGTATGTCATTGATCGGTGAATTCATTCACACACCGCGATCGCGCTCAAGCTCACGCCTACAAGGTGCAGACCGCCTGCTCACATCCGAGGATTGGCCGTGTTCTTCGTCACCAACCGCAAGCCGCTCGCCACACTGCCCACCGCCGCGAAGCCCGCGCCGATGCTCAACGCCAGCACCGGGCCGTGGGTGCTGGAAATGCCGAAACTCAAGGCTACCAACGCCGCACCCGTGGCCTGACCGATCAGGCGAGCGGTCGCAATCGTGCCGCTGGCGCCGCTGGAGCGTTCCTTTGGCGCGCTGGTCATCAGCGCTTTCTGATTCGGCGCCTGGAAGAACCCGAAGCCGATGCCGCACAGCATCATGCGCGCGATGATCGACATTACGCTGGCGTCAGCCGGCATGCTCGCCAGAGAAATCATCCCCAGGCACAGCATCGCCAGGCCGATCCCGCCCAGCAGCCCCGGCGGATAACGGTCAGACATGCGCCCGGCAAACGGCGCGATCATCGCCACCACCACCGACCACGGCGTCATCAGAAATCCGGTCTGGATCGGGTCGCGGCCCAGGGTGCTTTCAAAAAAGAACGGCAGCGACACGAACGCCAGACCCTGGGTGGCGAACGAACAGAACGCCGTCAGCGCCGACAACGCAAACATCGGCCGCTTCAGCAGATCCAGGGGGAACATCGGCGCAGGGTGCCCGACCTCGCGCTTGAGCATCAGCACGCCCCCCACCAGAAAGATCGCCAGCGCGATCAGCACGCTGGCCATCGAACCCAGCTGCGCCGCCTGACTCAGGGCGAAGATCAGGGCGCCGAAGGTGATGACGTTGAGCACGGCGGTGACGCGGTCGAAGGTCAGCGTGCCGAGGCGCGTCGCGGGCAGCGAATTCCAGGCGAACACTAGCGCGAACAGGCCGATGGGCAGGTTGATCGCAAACAGCCACGGCCAACTCGCCACCGACAACACCAGCGACGCGACGGTCGGGCCGATGGAGAACGATGTGCCGACCACCAGCGCGTTCATGCCCAGCCCGCGCCCGAGCCGTTCATGGGGGAAGATCGAGCCGATCAGCGCGGCGTTGACGCTCATGATCGCACTGGCGCCGATGCCCTGCAGCACGCGCGCTACAGTCAGCGTGGGCAACGACCAGGCGAGCGCGCACAACGCCGACGACACCACAAACAGAATCAGCCCGCCCAGATACACCTTGCGATGGCCAAGCACACCGCCCAGCGCCGCAAACGGCAGCAGTGTGGCGACGGCAGCGAGCTGATAGGCGTTGATAATCCACACCGACGCGGCGGGCGAGGCGTGCAGATCGGCAGCGATGGCGGGGAGGGCAGTGTTGGCGATGGCGGTGTCGAGGGTGGCGAGGGCGATCGACATCAAAATCGCCGCCATGCCGCGAAACTCGCGAGGGGTGAGTTTATTGCCGACGCGCGGCGCATCCTGAGTGGCGGGCTGGACCATTATCGACAACGCTCCGGGGGGATGAACTTCAGGCGGGTCTGCAGGCGCAGACGAAAGCGTGATGGTGCCGTTTTGGTAGGGGGCTATGCAATGAAAGATCCGCGAGAGTGAGCGCCGGGTGCCGCCTTCAAGTGCGAAGCTGCAAAATGGATAACGCTGAAATCTCCGTGGAGCGAGCTTGCTCGCGAAGACTTAGGCTAAACCCACGGAGATTCAGCGGCTGTAAGGACTTTTTCGTGAGCAAGCTCACGCCCACAAAGACTCATGAAAGTCGGACCCCGTGATCAGAGCAGAAACCTGATCGGGTATCCGACCTCAACCTCCCGCCGTATCAATATCCTTATCCAGCTCGCCGGTCTGCCGTTCCTCCTTGGTCGTGTCCGGCGACTCATGCTCCTCGGGCTCAAAATCAGGTGTGAAACTGTTCTCGCCCGTCAGGTTGCCGTTGTTCTCCTGACTTTGCGCGCCGTCCTCGGACTGGCTCTGCGACTCGCCCTGGTTCTTCAACGCATCGTTCTGCGCCAGGCTACTGTCCGGCGTCTCTGGATTAATCGCCGGGTCGTTGCGGTTGACGGTTTGATCAATGTTCTGGGTAGCCATATGCACCTCTTCTGTCATATCCCGTTTGCAGGACTTACAGATATCGAGGGCAACTAAGGGCAAGGGTTCGATCAAAGTGCTAACTGGCAGCGCGGCGGGGGAACGATCAGCTACGACAACAGCATTCGCGAGCAAGCTCGATCCCACAGGAGGGTGTCCGGTCAGCAACAATTTCGAGCGCCCACACCGGCCTCTTCTCGGCTAAAGCCGGTCCTACTAAAACGCCGCATACAGTCAGTGGGACCGGCGGCAGTCCGTAGGACTGGCTTCAGCCGGGAAGCCTTTGATCTGCTTTTGATCTTCAACCACCAAAAGTCCAGACAACACCAAACGCGACTTGGGTGCAGGCTGAACGCAGGTCTCGCTCCGTGGGCCGAGCGGCATGGATGCCGCGAGAGCCGCCCCCCGCCATGGATGGCGGATGGCGGCGGGCCCACGGAGTGAGACCGGAGTGAAGGAACCCGACGAAGTCGGGCCCAACCGAGAGCAGGCACTTTTGCTTACTTTTGGTGCTTTTCAAAAGTAAGTCGCCGAAGGCGAAACGGTCTGCCCCCAGGCAGACGCTTCTGATCTTGATCTGAAATCATAAGCGGCTTAGATAACCGCCAGGATCGCCTCAGTAACCGCCCCGATATTCCCCTGGTTCAACGCCGCCACACAAATCCGCCCGGTATCCAGCGCATAAATCCCGAACTCATTGCGCAACCGATGAACCTGCGCCGTCGTCAGACCCGAATACGAAAACATCCCCCGCTGCCGCGCGACAAAACTGAAATCCTGCCCCGCCGCATTATTCGCCAGACGCTGGGTCATCTCCTCACGCATCCCACGAATCCGCAGGCGCATCTCACCCAGCTCCGCCTCCCACTTGCCACGCAACTCAGGGCTGCTCAACACCGCCGCCACAATCGACGCGCCGTGGGTCGGCGGGTTGGAATAGTTCGTGCGGATCACACGCTTCACCTGAGACAACACCCGCGCCGTTTCCTCCTTCGAATCCGTCACGATCGACAGCGCGCCGACCCGCTCGCCGTACAGCGAAAACGACTTCGAAAACGAACTCGAGGCAAAGAACGTCAGACCGCTGTCGGCAAACAGACGCACCGCCGCCGCGTCCTCGTCAATGCCGTCACCGAAGCCCTGATACGCCATGTCCAGAAACGGCACATGACCCTTGGCCTTCAGCACCTCAAGGACCTTCTTCCAGTCTTCCAGGGTCAGGTCAACGCCGGTCGGGTTGTGGCAGCAGGCGTGCAGCACGACGATCGAGCCGGACGGCAGGTTCTGCAGATCTTCCAGCATGCCCGTGCGGTTCACGTCATGGGTGGCGGCGTCGTAGTAGCGATAGTTCTGCACCGGGAAACCGGCGGTTTCGAACAGCGCGCGGTGGTTTTCCCAGCTTGGGTCGCTGATCGCCACAACGGCGTCGGGAGAAAGCTGCTTGAGGAAGTCAGCGCCGATCTTCAGAGCGCCCGTACCGCCGACCGCCTGAACCGTCATCACCCGGCCCGATGCCAGCAGTGGCGACTCGGCGCCGAACAGCAAGGCTTGCACGGCCTTGTCATAAGCGGCAATGCCGTCGATGGGCAGATAGCCGCGGGGCAGGTGTTGGGCCACCCGGTTTTCTTCCGCTTCGACAACGGCGCGCAGCAGCGGAATTTTCCCTTCTTCGTTGCTGTAAACACCGACACCCAGATTGACCTTGGTCGTACGGGTATCGGCGTTGAATGCTTCGTTGAGGCCCAGGATAGGATCGCGTGGTGCCATTTCGACAGCGGAGAACAGGCTCATTGTGCGGGGGCTCTGAGTGGGGAGTGAATGGGTCGCGTCGCTCCAGCCGATTGCACTAGAGCGGTGCACAAACGGGGAGCTAGTATAAAGACCCGGGCCAGTGCGGGCGACAGGCAGGGGCGGGTTTTTCCCGTTTTTTGGCAAAATTTTTCGACCGTTAGTCCCGTGCTGCGGACTAATCTCGGGAGGGTGGCTTGAAAGGTGGCGCAGTCGACTCCACTTGTAGTCCCATCACTTCTTTTATGTACGTCTTTTCCCTGACGGGATCAGCCGTCCGTGCTCAATTGCGTTGCTGCAGGATTTATCTGGCAGTGGCCCCTCCAGAGGTACCTTATGTCCGAGTTTCAGCTCGTTACCCGTTTTGAGCCGGCCGGTGATCAACCGGAGGCGATTCGTCAGTTGGTTGAAGGCATCGACGCCGGCCTGTCGCACCAGACCCTGCTCGGTGTAACCGGTTCGGGCAAAACTTTCAGCATCGCCAACGTCATTCAGCAAGTGCAGCGCCCGACCCTGGTGCTGGCGCCGAACAAAACCCTGGCCGCGCAGCTGTACGGCGAGTTCAAGGCGTTTTTCCCGAACAACTCGGTCGAATATTTCGTTTCCTACTACGACTACTATCAGCCCGAAGCCTACGTGCCGTCATCGGACACCTTCATCGAGAAGGATGCGTCGATCAACGACCACATCGAACAGATGCGCCTGTCCGCGACCAAAGCGTTGCTGGAGCGCAAGGACTCGATCATCGTCACCACGGTGTCGTGCATCTACGGTCTGGGCAGTCCGGAAACCTACCTGCGCATGGTTCTGCACGTGGACCGCGGCGACAAGCTCGATCAGCGCGCCTTGCTCCGTCGCTTGGCCGACCTGCAATACACCCGTAACGACATGGATTTTGCCCGGGCGACCTTCCGTGTCCGTGGCGACGTGATTGACATCTTCCCGGCTGAATCGGACCTGGAAGCCATCCGCATCGAGCTGTTCGATGACGAAGTCGAGAGCCTTTCGGCGTTCGACCCGCTGACCGGCGAGGTCATTCGCAAACTGCCGCGCTTCACCTTCTATCCGAAGAGCCACTACGTGACCCCGCGGGAAACCCTCCTGGAGGCGATGGAAGGCATCAAGGTCGAGCTGAACGAGCGTCTGGAATACCTGCGCGGCGCCAACAAGCTGGTGGAAGCGCAACGTCTGGAGCAGCGCACCCGTTTCGACCTGGAGATGATTCTCGAACTGGGTTACTGCAACGGGATCGAAAACTACTCGCGCTACCTGTCCGGCCGTCCGTCCGGCGCGCCGCCGCCGACGCTGTACGATTACCTGCCAACTGACGCGCTGCTGGTGATCGATGAGTCCCACGTCAGCGTGCCCCAGGTCGGCGCTATGTATAAAGGCGACCGATCGCGCAAGGAGACGCTGGTGGAATACGGTTTCCGCCTGCCGTCGGCGCTGGACAACCGGCCGATGCGTTTCGATGAGTGGGAAAACGTCAGCCCGCAGACCATTTTCGTCTCAGCGACGCCGGGTAACTACGAAGCTGAACACGCAGGTCGCATCGTCGAGCAAGTGGTGCGGCCAACCGGGCTGGTCGACCCGCAGATTGAAATCCGTCCGGCGCTGACCCAGGTCGACGACTTGCTCTCCGAGATTCACAAGCGCGTGGCGATCGAGGAGCGGGTGCTGGTGACCACGCTGACCAAACGCATGTCCGAAGACCTTACCGATTACCTGGCCGACCACGGCGTGCGGGTGCGTTACCTGCACTCGGACATCGACACCGTTGAGCGCGTCGAGATCATCCGCGATCTGCGCCTGGGCACTTTTGACGTGCTGGTAGGGATTAACCTGCTGCGCGAAGGTCTGGATATGCCGGAAGTGTCGCTGGTGGCGATTCTCGATGCCGACAAGGAAGGCTTCTTGCGTTCCGAGCGTTCGCTGATCCAGACCATTGGCCGCGCCGCGCGTAACCTCAACGGCCGGGCGATTCTGTACGCCGACCGCATCACCGGCTCCATGGAACGCGCGATCGAAGAAACCGACCGTCGTCGCGAGAAGCAGATCGCGTTCAACCTGGCCAACGGCATCACGCCGAAAAGCGTGATCAAGGACGTCGCCGACATCATGGAAGGCGCCACCGTGCCCGGCTCGCGCAGCAAGAAGCGCAAAGGCATGGCCAAAGCTGCCGAGGAGAACGCCAAGTACGAAGCCGAACTGCGCTCGCCGAGCGAAATCACCAAGCGCATTCGTCAATTGGAAGAGAAGATGTACCAATTGGCCCGTGACCTGGAGTTCGAGGCGGCGGCACAGATGCGTGACGAGATCGGCAAGCTGCGGGAGCGGTTGTTGGCGGTTTGATCCGCGCAGGGGCTTGAATACTGGAGCCGCGCAGGCCGCGCCTGTTAACATTCGCGGCTTGTTCGACCTATCCGGGATTTTCCATGACCACCGTTCGCACCCGCATCGCGCCATCGCCCACCGGCGACCCCCACGTTGGCACGGCGTACATCGCGCTGTTCAACTATTGCTTCGCCAAGCAGCATGGCGGCGAATTCATCCTGCGCATTGAAGACACCGATCAACTGCGCTCGACCCGCGAGTCCGAACAACAGATTTTCGACGCTCTGCGCTGGCTCGGCATCGAATGGAGCGAAGGCCCCGATGTCGGTGGTCCCCATGGTCCGTATCGCCAGAGCGAGCGCGGCGACATCTACAAGAAGTACGTGCAGCAACTGGTCGACGCCGGTCATGCCTTCCCGTGTTTCTGCACCGCCGAAGAGCTCGACCAGATGCGCGCCGAGCAGACCGCCCGTGGCGAAACCCCGCGCTACGACGGCCGCGCGCTGTTGCTCTCGAAAGAAGAAGTCGAGCGCCGCCTGGCCGCTGGCGAGCCCCATGTGATCCGCATGAAGGTGCCAAGCGAAGGTGTTTGCGTGGTGCCGGACATCCTCCGTGGCGAAGTCGAAATCCCCTGGGACCGCATGGACATGCAGGTCCTGATGAAGACCGACGGCCTGCCGACCTACTTCCTGGCCAACGTCGTCGACGACCACCTGATGGGCATCACCCACGTGTTGCGCGGAGAAGAATGGCTACCGTCGGCACCGAAGCTGATCCTGCTCTACGAATACTTCGGCTGGGAAAAACCGGCACTGTGCTACATGCCGCTGCTGCGTAACCCGGACAAGAGCAAGCTGTCCAAGCGCAAGAACCCGACGTCGGTGACGTTCTACGAGCGCATGGGCTTCATGCCCGAAGCGATGCTCAACTATCTGGGCCGCATGGGCTGGTCAATGCCGGACGAGCGCGAAAAGTTCTCGCTGGACGAAATGGTCGAACACTTCGACCTGACCCGCGTCTCCCTAGGCGGCCCGATCTTCGACATCGAGAAGCTCTCTTGGCTGAACGGCCAGTGGCTGCGTGAGCTGCCGGTGGAAGAGTTCGCCAGCCGCGTGCAGAAATGGGCGTTCAACAGCGACTACATGATGAAGATCGCGCCCCACGTTCAGGGTCGCGTCGAAACCTTCAGTCAGATCGCGCCACTGGGCGGCTTCTTCTTCGCGGGTGGCGTGACGCCGGACCTGAAGCTGTTTGAGCACAAGAGGCTGTCGCCGGAACAGGTGCGTCAGGTTATTCAACTGATCCTGTGGAAGCTGGAATCCCTGCGGCAGTGGGAGAAGGACAAGATCACCGGTTGCATTCAGGCCGTGGTCGAGCACCTTGAACTGAAGCTGCGCGATGCCATGCCGCTGATGTTTGCCGCCATTACCGGTCAGGCAAACTCGGTATCAGTGACCGATGCGATGGAGATTCTTGGTCCGGACCTGACCCGTTTCCGTCTGCGCCAGGCGCTGGACCTGCTGGGCGGCGTGTCCAAGAAAGAGAATAAAGAGTGGGAAAAGCTGCTCGGCGCCATTGGCTGAACGACGCCGGGCCATGGGGCATTTGCCGGATGGCCCGGCGTGGGGCATTTTTGCGGGAGGCGGTAAGTGATTGTTATCCCGGAAAATTCTTTTGGAATTGTTTGAAAAAGAGTTTGACAGCTTTGTGGGTCGCACTTAATATGCGCCCCGTCCACACGGCAACGCAGAAACACGCGGTAACGCAGCGTTCTCTGCAAGTGTAATGTGGGGCTATAGCTCAGCTGGGAGAGCGCCTGCATGGCATGCAGGAGGTCAGCGGTTCGATCCCGCTTAGCTCCACCAAATTAGAAGCTTCAAGGGTCGCTTTACCGCCTTGAAGCTTGTACCGCTTCGGAACCAGCACCGATGCGGTACGCAAGGGTTACGTCCCCTTCGTCTAGTGGCCTAGGACACCGCCCTTTCACGGCGGTAACAGGGGTTCGAGTCCCCTAGGGGACGCCAGTTTCACCGAGTGATGCGTTAAAGCTGATCTCCGCCGAGAGGCGTAAAGTCGGGGCTATAGCTCAGCTGGGAGAGCGCCTGCATGGCATGCAGGAGGTCAGCGGTTCGATCCCGCTTAGCTCCACCAATTTCTGCCAGGGTTCGTCATGTTGTCACCGACGAATCTGCTCGAAGGTTTTGCGTCCCCTTCGTCTAGTGGCCTAGGACACCGCCCTTTCACGGCGGTAACAGGGGTTCGAGTCCCCTAGGGGACGCCACGATTTCTCGCTCTGCGAGACCAAGGGTCATTCGATTATTGAATGGCCCTTTTGTTTTTTTGGGGTCTGGTTCCAGACCTTGTCCTTAATATGTCTCTCCAGTCGTTCATCCACCGGTCGTTGATCTCAAACATCGGTTGCGTCCTTGCCAACGCACATGATGAGGATAATATTATCGCCATCATCCCGGAGGCGGTCATGAACGACAAAAAAGCACAGACCCGCGAACGCATACTCACTGCTGCAAGCACCGCGCTGATCGCGCGCGGCCCGATCGAACCCAGCGTCAACGAGATCATGGGCGCAGCGGGGCTAACCGTGGGTGGCTTCTACGCGCACTTCGACAGCAAGGAAGCGCTGATGCTGGAAGCCTTCAGCCAGTTGCTGGCCGAGCGCCGAGAGATGGTTGCGACGATCGACGATCAGTTACCGGGCGATGAGCGGCGCGCGCTGCTGGCGGCGTTCTACCTGTCGCGCAAGCACCGTGACGCGCAACAGCATGCATGCCCGTTGCCGACGGCGATCGGGGAGATGGCGCGTCTCTCCGCCGATTTCCGCAACGTCCTGGCGGAACATGTCGAACTGATGGTGGCGCAACTCGCTGCAAGCCCGGAGGAGGCCGACAAGACCCTGGCCGACATCGCCTTGATGGTCGGTGGTCTGGCGCTCGCCCGGGCCCTGGGCCCCGGCGAACTGTCGGATCGAGTGCTGAGGGCGGCGAAGTCGGCGGTGGTCTGAGTCAGGCAGGACATCCTTTGTCGCCAGCCTTTCCAGTAGTAGGACCGGCTTCAGCCGGGAAGGGGCCAGCATAAGCAACCTCAATCTTGCGGTGTTACGTCCGACGCCTTCCCGGCTAAAGCCAGTCCCACTAAATGTACGCGGTCAGTCAGTGGGACTGGCTTCAGCAAGGAAGAGGCCAATGCAGGCACCCTCAATTTCGCGTTGTGACACCCGACGCATTCCCGGCTAAAGCCAGTCCTACAAGATGCGCGCGGTCAGTCAGTGGGACCGGCTTCAGCCGGGAAGAGGCCAGTGCAGGCGCCCTCAATTTGCATTCTGACACCCGACGCATTCCCGGCTAAAGCCAGTCCCACTAAACACGCGCGGTCAGTCGTGGGACCGGCTAAAGCCAGTCCCACTAAATGCACGCGGTCATTTAGTGGGACTGGCTTCAGCCGGGAAGGGGCCGGCGGGGACACCTCAATCTTTGGTCAGGCAAGCCCGCCATCAGCTTTGTCCGATGCTTTTGGTTACACTGCCCGCAGGATGAACCGAGGAGGCAGGAAGAAATGGTCTGGGATCTGGCAACGCCGTTCGTCATCGATCTGCAGGTGGGCGAGGAGGACATCGATGGCTTGGGTCACGCCAACAACGCTGTGTACGTCACCTGGCTCGAACGCTGCGCATGGCGGCATTCGCAGCAACTTGGGCTGGACCTGACCGAGTACCGCCGACTCGACCGGGCCATGGCCGTGGTGCGTCACGAAATCGACTACCTGGCCAGCGCGTATCAGGATGACGAGCTGCAATTGGCGACCTGGATCGTCGACTGGGACCAGCGTCTGAAAATGACCCGGCGCTTCCAGCTCAAACGTCCCAGTGACGGCATGACATTGCTGCGGGCGCAAACCACCTTTGTCTGCATTGAACTGTCGTCGGGCAAACCCAAGCGCATGCCGAGCGAGTTCATCGACGGCTACGCCGCGGGGCTGCACAGCACAGTCTCCTGACGTCCGGCACGCTTGACCCGTATCCAATCCGCCGGCCTCTGCGTAAACTGCCTGACTTTTTTCCGAGTGTGACCCATGCAAATTGCCCTGGCACCCATGGAAGGCCTGGTCGACGACATCCTGCGCGACGTGCTGACGCAGGTCGGCGGCATCGACTGGTGCGTGACCGAATTCATCCGGGTGACCGAGCGCGTGCTGCCGGAGCATTACTTCCACAAGCTCGCATCCGAGTTGTTGCAGGGCTCGAAAACCCGCGCCGGCGTGCCGCTGCGTGTGCAATTGCTGGGTTCTGACCCGGTGTGCCTGGCCGAGAATGCAGCCTTCGCGGCCGAACTGGGCGCCCCGGTCATTGACCTGAATTTCGGCTGCCCGGCCAAGACGGTCAACAAGTCCCGGGGCGGGGCGGTGTTGCTCAAGGAGCCGGAGCTGCTGCACACGATTCTTAGCCACGTACGTCGCGCCGTGCCGGCACACATTCCGGTCACCGCCAAGATGCGACTGGGCTATGACAGCACCGAGCCGGCCCTTGATTGCGCCCGGGCGCTGGAAGCAGGCGGCGCGGAACACATCGTCGTTCACGCACGGACCAAGGTCGACGGCTACAAGCCGCCAGCGCACTGGGAGTGGATTGGCAAGATTCAGGACGTGGTGAAGATCCCGATCATTGCCAATGGCGAGATCTGGACCGTTGACGACTGGCGCCGCTGCCGGGAAATCTGCGGGGCCCGCGACATCATGATTGGTCGCGGTCTGGTGGCGCGTCCGGACCTGGGCCGGCAGATTGCCGCCGCGCAGGCCGGGCGTGAGGTCATCCCCATGACCTGGATCGAGCTGCAGCCTCTGCTGCGAGACTTCTGGCTGCAGGCCATGGCCAAGATGACCCGCGTTCAGGCACCGGGCCGGCTCAAGCAATGGGTGGTCCTGCTGACCAAAAGCTACCCCGAAGCGACGGTGCTGTTCGATGCCCTGCGCCGCGAAACCGACTGCGAGCGGATCAGCCAGATGCTCGGTGTGAGCGTGCCGGAAGCCGCCTGAAAATTTTTTTTGAGGACTCTTGAAACGCAAATGGCCGTCCCTATTTTGGGATGACGCGATGCCGAAGTCGGGTCGCGGAGATAACCACTTGCTGATTTATCAGGAGATTTTCAGATGACTACTGCATTTTCCCTGGCTCCACTGTTCCGTCACTCCGTTGGCTTCGACCGCTTCAACGACCTGTTCGAGTCGGCGGCGCGCAACGAGTCCGCCAGCAGCTACCCTCCCTACAACGTCGAGAAACACGCTGATGACCAATACCGCATCGTCATCGCGGCGGCGGGGTTCCAGGAGGAAGATCTGGAGTTGCAAGTCGAGAAGGGCGTATTGACCGTCACCGGCAACAAGCGCGAGAACACCGCGGAAGGCGTGACCTTCCTGCACCAGGGCATCGCCCAGCGTGCATTCAAGCTGTCGTTCCGCCTGGCTGACCACATCGAGGTCAAAAACGCTGCTTTGGCCAATGGCCTGTTGAACATTGACCTGCTGCGTCTGGTGCCTGAAGAGGCCAAGCCAAAACGCATCGAAATCAATGCTCAGAAAACCCTGACTCACTGATCCCGAGTCAGCGTAAGAAGGCGCCCTGCGGGGCGCCTTTTTTTGTGCGCGCTCATTGCGTTTGCAATGGCGTCAACCCGTAAGCCTGCGCATCCAGCAGCGCCATGAACGCCCGCGCGGCATTTGAAAGCGTGCGTTCGGTGTGGACGATATACCCCAACTGCCTGCGCAACTGGATTCCCGGCAGCGGGATGGCCGTGACTTGCTCGTCGAGCATCGTGCGCGGCAGCACGCTCCACGCCAGTCCGATGGACACCATCATCTTGATCGTCTCCATGTAGTTGGTGCTCATGGCGATATTCGGCTTCAGACCCTGGGCTTCGCAGAGTCCGCTGACGATGTGGTGAGTGAAGGTGTTCTCGCCCGGAAACACCGCCGGGTAGCCTGCGATGTCGGCCAGGCTGACGTTTTTCTGATTGGCCAGCGGGTGCTCGGGTGCGGCGACGAAGTCCAGGGGGTCGTCCCAGACCTTCACGGCTTTCACCAGCGCGTGGGGCTCGGGCGCCAACGTGATCACCGCCAGCTCCGCACGGCCATGGAGGATTTCTTCGTAGGCCACTTCCGAATCGAGAAACTGAATGTCCAGCGCAACGTCCGGATAAGTCTTGGTAAACGCCCTTAACAACGTAGGCAAACGGTGCAGGCCAATGTGGTGACTCGTCGCCAGGGTCAGGCGCCCGGTCACTTCGCCACTCAGGTTAGTCAGCGCACGACGGGTGTCGTCCAGCACATTGAGGATCTGATAAGCGCGGGGGAGAAGGGCGCGACCGGCTTCCGTCAGGCTGACTTCGCGGCCCAGCCGATCAAACAGTCGAACGTCGAGCTGCTGCTCCAGACCGGCGATGCGCTTGCTGACGGCGGGCTGAGTCAGGTGCAGTCGCTCTCCGGCCGCCGAGAAGCTGCCCGTCTCGGCGATGGCAATAAAGGCATTGAGGTTGGCCAGATCCATCTCGAATTCCTGTTGGTTATGCAAAGCATGAAAAATATGAATTTGAGTTATTTAATCATATTCCATAGCATCACCCCCACAAGCCAAGGGTCTTTACGGTGTCATTGCGACATCGGCGGCCGGGGCATAGAAATACGCTGATGAGGAACCGTCTGATGGCCGGCAAAACGCTCT
This sequence comes from Pseudomonas sp. GL_135, assembly GCF_057834665.1. Taxonomy (NCBI): domain Bacteria; kingdom Pseudomonadati; phylum Pseudomonadota; class Gammaproteobacteria; order Pseudomonadales; family Pseudomonadaceae; genus Pseudomonas; species Pseudomonas sp. GL_135. The sequence continues at coordinate 3,343,121 of NZ_CM174408.1, read as the reverse complement.
ACGACAAGCTCTGGGATTCGCATTTGGTCAAGCAGCGCGACGATGGCTCTGCGCTGCTCTACATCGACCGTCACATCATTCACGAAGTGACTTCGCCTCAGGCTTTCGAAGGCTTGCGCCTGGCCCGTCGCAAACCGTGGCGCATCGACGCCAACGTTGCGACCGTCGATCACAACGTGCCGACCACCCCTGACCGCAAGGACGGCGTCGACGCCATTGTCGATCAGGTGTCGCGCTTGCAGGTCAAGACCCTGGACGACAACTGCGACGAGTACGGCATCACCGAATTCAAGATGAACGATGTGCGTCAGGGCATCGTTCACGTCATCGGCCCGGAGCAGGGCGCGACCTTGCCGGGCATGACGGTGGTCTGCGGCGACTCGCACACCTCGACCCACGGCGCATTCGGCGCATTGGCCCACGGCATCGGCACTTCCGAGGTCGAGCACGTCCTCGCGACCCAGTGCCTGGTCGCCAAGAAGATGAAGAACATGCAAGTGAAGGTCGAAGGCAAGCTGCCGTTCGGCGTCACCGCCAAGGACATCGTCCTGGCCATCATCGGCAAGATCGGCACCGCCGGCGGTAACGGCCATGCCATCGAGTTTGCCGGCAGCGCCATCCGCGACCTGTCCGTCGAAGGCCGTATGACCATCTGCAACATGTCCATCGAAGCGGGCGCCCGTGTGGGTCTGGTGGCGACCGATGAAAAGACCATTGCCTACGTGAAGGGTCGTCCTTTCGCACCGACTGCCGAGCAGTGGGACGCAGCCGTCGAGGCCTGGAAAGACCTGGTGTCCGACGACGACGCGGTGTTCGACACCGTGGTCGAGCTCGACGCGACCCAGATCAAGCCGCAAGTCAGTTGGGGCACGTCGCCGGAAATGGTCGTGGCCGTGGATCAGAACGTGCCGGATCCGGCGCAGGAAGCCGATCTGGTCAAGCGTGGCTCCATCGAGCGCGCCTTGAAGTACATGGGCCTGAAAGCCAATCAGGCGATCACCGATATTCAACTGGATCGCGTGTTCATCGGCTCGTGCACCAACTCGCGGATCGAAGACCTGCGCGCCGCAGCGGACATCGCCAAAGGCCGTAAAGTGGCGTCGACCGTCAAGCAGGCGATCGTCGTGCCGGGCTCGGGTCTGGTGAAGGAACAGGCCGAAAGGGAAGGGCTGGACAAGGTGTTCATCGAAGCTGGTTTCGAATGGCGTGAGCCGGGCTGCTCGATGTGCCTGGCGATGAACCCGGACCGCCTGGAGAGCGGCGAGCACTGCGCGTCCACCTCCAACCGTAACTTCGAAGGCCGTCAGGGCGCCGGTGGGCGTACTCACCTGGTCAGCCCGGCGATGGCGGCAGCGGCAGCGGTCAACGGCCGTTTCGTCGACGTTCGCACCATGAGCCAGGCATAAGGAGCCCCGCATGAAGCCTTTTACCCAACACACCGGTTTGGTCGCTCCGCTGGATCGCGCCAACGTCGACACCGATCAGATCATCCCCAAGCAGTTCCTGAAGTCGATCCGCCGGACCGGCTTTGGCCCGAACCTGTTTGACGAGTGGCGCTACCTCGACGTGGGTCAGCCGTATCAGGACAACAGCAAGCGTCCGCTGAACCCGGATTTCGTGCTCAACGCCGAGCGCTACCAGGGCGCCAGCGTCTTGCTGGCCCGGGAAAACTTCGGCTGCGGCTCAAGTCGCGAACACGCCCCGTGGGCGCTGGAAGAGTACGGTTTTCGCAGCATCATCGCGCCGAGCTACGCGGACATCTTCTTCAATAACAGCTTCAAGAACGGCCTACTGCCGATCATCCTCAGCGAAAGCGAAGTCGATGAGCTGTTCAAGGTGGTCGAAGCCACACCGGGCTATCAGTTGAACGTGGACCTGGAAGCGCAGACGGTTACCCGCGAAGATGGCAAGGTGTACCGCTTCGAGATCGATGCCTTCCGCAAGCACTGCCTGCTCAACGGCCTGGACGACATCGGCCTGACCCTGGTGGACGGCGAGGCGATTGCAGCATTCGAGAGCAAGCATCGGGCTTCGCAGCCTTGGCTGTTTCGCTGAGGGGCAATTATCAGCTTCAAGCTTCAAGCTTCAAGCTTCAAGCTTCAAGCGACAAGTTGACCGCGGTGTGACTGCTGATTCTTGCCGCTCCCCGCTTGGAGCTTGCCGCTCCCGAGTTGGCACCATCTACCGGCTCGACGCATATTCTGAAACGAGGGTTTTATGAGCAAGCAGATTCTGATTCTTCCAGGTGATGGCATCGGTCCGGAAATCATGGCCGAGGCGGTCAAGGTGCTGGAGCTGGCCAGTCAGAAATACCAGCTGGGTTTCGAACTGAGCCACGACGTCATCGGCGGCGCGGCCATCGACAAGCACGGCGTGCCGCTGGCAGATGAGACCCTTGAGCTTGCCCGCTCTGTTGACGCAGTGTTGCTCGGCGCCGTTGGCGGCCCGAAATGGGACGCCATCGACCGCGACATTCGTCCGGAGCGCGGCTTGCTGAAGATCCGCTCGCAACTGGGCCTGTTCGCCAACCTGCGTCCGGCGATTCTTTACCCGCAGCTGGCCGATGCGTCGAGCCTGAAGCCCGAGATCGTGGCGGGCCTGGACATCCTCATCGTCCGCGAGCTGACCGGTGGCATCTATTTCGGTGCTCCCCGTGGCACCCGCGAACTGGAAAACGGCGAGCGTCAGTCCTACGACACGTTGCCCTACAGCGAAAGCGAGATTCGCCGTATTGCCCGTGTCGGCTTTGACATGGCCCGCGTGCGCGGCAAAAAGCTCTGCTCGGTGGACAAGGCCAACGTGCTGGCGTCCAGTCAGTTGTGGCGCGAAATCGTCGAGCAGGTCGCCAAGGATTACCCGGACGTCGAACTCAGCCACATGTACGTCGACAACGCTGCCATGCAGCTGGTCCGCGCACCGAAGCAGTTCGACGTGATCGTCACCGACAACATGTTCGGCGACATCCTTTCCGACGAAGCCTCCATGCTCACCGGTTCCATCGGCATGCTGCCGTCGGCATCGCTGGACTCGAACAACAAGGGCATGTACGAGCCTTGTCACGGTTCGGCGCCGGATATCGCCGGCAAAGGCGTGGCCAACCCGCTGGCAACGATTCTGTCGGTGTCGATGATGTTGCGTTACAGCTTCAGCGAGCACACCGCTGCCGACGCCATCGAGAAAGCCGTCAGCCTGGTGCTGGATCAGGGTTTGCGCACCGGCGACATCTGGTCCGAAGGCACTGCACGGGTCGGTACGCAGGAAATGGGCGACGCCGTAGTCGCCGCGCTGCGCAATCTGTAATATCTCGGGCCCACGACTGTCAGGTTGAGCCCGTTGGCTCTCTGCGGTCGGGGCCCCACTTTTAATTAAGGTGTAGTTGCGATGAAACGTGTAGGTCTGGTCGGTTGGCGCGGGATGGTCGGTTCCGTGCTCATGCAGCGCATGCTGGAAGAGCAGGATTTCGATCTCATTGAGCCGGTTTTTTTCACCACCTCCAACGTCGGCGGCCAAGGCCCGTCCGTGGGCAAGGATGTCGCGCCGCTCAAAGATGCCTACAGCATCGACGAGCTCAAGACCCTGGACGTGGTGCTGACCTGCCAGGGCGGCGACTACACCAGCGAAGTATTCCCCAAGCTGCGTGAAGCAGGCTGGCAGGGTTACTGGATCGACGCGGCGTCGTCCCTGCGCATGCAGGACGATGCGGTGATCATCCTCGACCCGGTCAACCGCAAGGTCATCGACCAGCAGCTGGACGCCGGCACCAAGAACTACATCGGCGGCAACTGCACCGTCAGTTTGATGCTGATGGGCCTGGGCGGGCTGTTCGAGGCCGGTCTGGTGGAGTGGATGAACGTCATGACGTATCAGGCGGCTTCCGGCGCCGGTGCGCAGAACATGCGTGAGCTGATCAAGCAGATGGGCGCGATCAATGCGTCAGTGGCCGACGAACTGGCAAACCCTGCCAGCGCGATTCTGGACATCGACCGCAAGGTGGCTGAGGCGATGCGCGGCGAGGGCTTTCCGACCGAGAACTTCGGCGTGCCCCTGGCGGGCAGTCTGATTCCGTGGATCGACAAGGAGCTACCGAACGGTCAGAGCCGCGAGGAGTGGAAAGGGCAGGCGGAGACGAACAAGATTCTGGGCCGTTTCAAGAGCCCGATTCCGGTCGACGGCATTTGCGTGCGCATCGGTGCGATGCGGTGCCACAGCCAGGCGCTGACCATCAAGCTGAACAAGGATGTGCCGATTGCGGACATCGAAGGGATGATCAGTCAGCACAACCCGTGGGTGAAGCTGGTCCCGAACAACCGCGAATCGAGCATTCAAGAGCTGAGCCCGACGTCGGTGACCGGCACCTTGAATATCCCGGTAGGGCGTTTGCGCAAGTTGAACATGGGGTCGCAGTATCTGGGCGCGTTCACCGTGGGTGACCAGTTGTTGTGGGGTGCGGCCGAGCCGTTGCGTCGGATGTTGCGCATTCTGCTCGAGCGTTGATTTTGCGGTGACTGCAGCTCTTCCTCGCGGCAGAGCTGCACCGCCTTCGGCGAGTTGCTTTTCAAAACCGCTGCACAGCCGGGATACCTCGTTTACACCGGTTCAAACACTTCGTTTACACATCATCAGTCATCGTCCGGGGCAGCCGATGGCAGACGCGGATCTTGAACAGCTCTTCGCTCTACGGGTTGGCTGGTATGGCGATTTCCTAGCCGTCGCGACCTGTAACGATGCGATGGCAACAGCCCTGTTGAATCGCAAGATGGCCTTCTGAATCCATCTGCCAGAGATCCTTCGGCGGTCAGGCCGCCCCATCCTCAGCCCCCACAGGCCCTCATCAAATAACTGATGATCCGCGCAACCTCCGGCGCGGCCCATGGTCGTATTGGCAGCTATCTATAAGATCAAAGGCGTTCAAATGAGCTCTGATGCAGAAAATGTCGTACTCATCGTCGAAGACGAGCCGCTCATTCTGATGCTGCTGTCCGATTACCTCTCGGGCGAAGGCTATCGGGTGTTGCAGGCGGAGAACGGGGAGCAGGCATTCGAAATTCTTGCCACCAAACCCCACCTCGATCTGATGATCACCGATTACCGCCTGCCGGGCGGGGTGTCGGGCGTGATGATCGCTGAGCCCGCCGTCAAGCTGCGACCGGAGCTCAAGGTTATCTTCATCAGTGGCTACCCGGCAGAGATCGTGGATTGTGGTAGCCCGATCACCAAAAAGGCGCCGATCCTGGCCAAGCCGTTCACCATGGAAACGCTGCATTTGCAGATCCAGACCCTGCTCAACTGAGCCTGCCACAACAAACAACAAAGCCGGCAATCGCCGGCTTGTGTGTCTAAACCCGTCCTGCTTCAGATCTCGATCATCTCCCGCACCTTGGCCGTCAGTTGGTCAAAGGCAAATGGCTTGGTGATCATCTGCATACCTTCCTCGAGAAAGCCCGAGCGGGCGCTGGCGTTTTCCGCGTAGCCGGTGATGAACAGCACTTTCAGGTCAGCCCGCAGCTGTCGGCCGATGTCCGCCAATTGACGTCCATTCATGCCGGGCAGGCCGACATCGCTGATCATGAGGTCGATACGCTGGCTCGATTCCAGAATCGGAATCGCCCCGACCGCATCACCGGCTTCCACGTACGCATAACCCAGTTCGCTCAGCACCTGGCTGACCAGCGCGCGCACGGCCGGATCGTCTTCAACCAGCAGAATGGTTTCGCCCTCACGGGCCTGGGGTGTGTCGCTGGGAAGGGCGGGGGCCTCTTGCTGTTCGGCGCCCTGATAACGCGGCAGGAACAGCTGCACCGTGGTGCCATCGCCCACTTGGCTCTCGATCGCGACGTGACCGTGTGACTGCTTGCTGAAGCCGTAGATCATCGACAAGCCGAGACCGGTACCCTGGCCGATGGGTTTGGTGGTGAAAAACGGATCGAACGCCCGGCTGATGACGTTCTCTGGCATCCCGCAGCCCGTGTCGCGGACGCTGAGCACCACGTAGTCGCCCGGCAGCAGGTTCTCGTAGGCGTTGGTGAACTCGCGGTCGAGATGGCGGTTGAAGGTCTCGATCATCAGCATGCCGCCGTCTGGCATGGCGTCACGGGCGTTGAGCACCAGGTTGAGCAGGGCGCTTTCCAGCTGGTTCGGGTCGGCCTCGGCGGTCCACAGTTCCGGGTCCAGGCACATGTCGAGGCGGATGCTCTCATTGACGCTGCGATTCAGCAGTTCGCCCATGGAGTTGACCAGGTCGTTCATCAAGACCGGCTTGGGGTCGAGCGATTGGCGCCGCGAGAACGCCAGCAGGCGATGGGTCAGGGCCGCAGCGCGGTTGGCCGACGTCACACCGAGGTCGATAAGGCCATCGAGATCGTCGGTGCGACCCCGTGCCAGACGCCGCCTCAGCAGCTCGAGGCTGCCGATGATCCCGGTCAGCATATTGTTGAAGTCGTGGGCGATACCGCCGGTCAGCTGGCCCACGGCTTCCATTTTCTGCGACTGACGCAGGACTTCTTCGTTATGACGCAACTGCGAGGTGCGTTCTTCGACTTGCTGCTCCAGCGTTTCGTTGAGGCGGCGCAGCTGGTGTTCCGCCAGCTTGCGCTCGGTGATGTCCGACGTCACACCGGAAAGCAGGCTGACGCGGCCGTTCTGCGCCCGAATCGCCCGTGCGCGAATATCGATCCAGTGCACCGACCCGTCCGGCCAGACGTTGCGAAACTCGATGATGAAGTCTGCGCCGCTGTCCAGGGTGTGCTGCAGAGCCGACTGCATGCGCGGCTGATCTTCGGCATGCACCGAACTCAGCCAGTCGTGGTAGGAGAGTGGGTCGCGCTCGGCCCTGCCAAAATGCGCCTTGGTGATGTCCGAGCACTCCAGCGCCAAAAATTCGGTGTCCAGCTGCCAGGAACCCAGGCGTCCAGCCTTCAGTGCATGCTGCAGCCGTTGTTCGCTTTCCAGCAGTTCTTCCAGGCGCGTGCGGGCTTCGTATTGTCGTCGACGGCCGCGCACCGCTGTGCTCACCAGACTGATAAGCGTCGCAGGATGAAACGGGCGCTCCAGAAATGTGACGTTGCCAAGCATTTTGCCCAAGTGGGCTGACGGATTCTGCTTCGGGCCTCCATGGTGGGTCAGCAACACGATAGGGAAGTCCGACCAGGCCGGCTGATGGGCCAGCAGCCTCAGCAGCGGGTTGATGTCCGCATTGCGCAGGGCCTCGTCGGCGATGATTGCCAGACCGGCACCGGCCATCAGCTCACTGCACAGCTGCGCAAGGTCACCGGTAATCATCGCCGGGTAGCCGGCTTCCTGCAGCATCGTCAACGCGATCTGGCTGTCCCGCCCAAGGGGGGCCAGGATAATGGCCCGCTCCGATAGCTGTCCCGGCGTGCTCACGCGTCAGTGTCCCGCAGCAGCGGATTGTTCTCACCGTGATACTGAGGGATGCCACGCAATACGCCCTGAAAGGCTTCCAGTGGTTCGCCGATGGTCATGCCGGACGAACTGATGCGATATTCACGAATGGTTGACTCATGGGTGCCTGTGCGTTTTTTGATGACAGAAATGGCCCGACGGACCTGACCCAGCGCTTCGAAGTAACGCAGCAGGATCACCGAATCGGCGAGGTAGGTGATGTCCACCGGGGTCTGCATGTCGCCGACCAGGCCGTGCTGGGCGACGGTCATGAACGTCGAGGCGCCATGACGGTTGAGGTAGAGCAGCAATTCGTGCACGTGCAGGACCAGCGCGTTCTCTTCAGGCATCGCGGCCTGGTAACCGTTCAGGCTGTCGATCACCACGGTCTGGATGCCCAGTTCGTCAACACAGCGGCGAACGCGGTGGGCAAATTCACCCGGGGACAGTTCGGCAGCGTCGACTTGCTCGATCAGCAGATTCCCGGTGGCTTCAAGGGCGCGCAGATCAATGCCGAGGTTGCGCATCCGCGTGTACAGCAGGCCCAGTTCTTCATCGAAAATAAACAGCGCTGCCTTCTCGCCGCGCGCTACTGCCGCCGCGGCAAATGTCAGAGAAATCAGTGATTTGCCGGTGCCTGCAGGCCCCAGAATCACCGTGCTGGAGCCGCTGTCCAGTCCGCCCCCGAGCAGGGCATCGATTTCCTTGATGCCGCTGCTGAGCTGTCGGCTGACATACCCGGCGCGGTGCTCGGCCGCCACCAGGCGAGGGAATACCTGAATGCCGCCATCCATGATGTTGAAGTCGTGATAGCCCCCGCGGTATTTCTGGCCGCGGTACTTCACCACCCGCAGGCGGCGGCGCTCGGCGCCGTAGGTCGGCGTCAGGCCTTCAAGGCGGATGACGCCGTGGGCCACACTGTGCACGGTTTTATCCAGGGACTCGGTGGTGAGGTCGTCGAGCAGGACAACTGTCGTGTCGTAGCGCGCGAAATAGTGCTTGATCGCCAGGATCTGCCGGCGGTAACGCAACGAACTCTGTGCCAGCAGACGAATTTCCGAAAGGCTGTCGATGATCACCCGGGATGGTTTGACCTTTTCCACAATTTCGAAAATCTGCTTGGTCGCCTCGCCCAGCTCAAGGTCAGAGGAGTACAGCAAACTCTGCTGATGGGCAGCGTTCAACAGGTCTTCAGGGGGCGTCAGCTCGAACACCGAAATGTTCTCGTCCAGCTCCCAGCCGTGGGAACGTGCGCCGTCGCGCAATTCGCGCTCGGTTTCAGACAACGTAATGTACAGACCCCGTTCGCCCGCTGCTGAACCCGCCAGCAGAAACTGCAGCGCGACGGTGGTCTTGCCGGTGCCGGGCTCTCCTTCCAGGAGAAACACGTGGCTGCGTGAAAGACCACCCGCGAGGATGTCGTCCAGGCCCACGATACCGGTTGCCGCTTTTGATGTAGTCAAGAATCGCCCTCTTGCGACCTGAGAAAGTGTCGGGCGCCAAAGCAGGTTCGGCTGCCCAGGCCGTCAGGGTCGTGAAAATCCGATCCCGTGTAGCCAACACTCTGGACCGTTACCGGGTAAGACCGTTCAGTTTTCTTACTGGCCGATCAGTGGCATCTGCTGGGGTTTCCGCCATATTCGCCGTCCGGCAAATGGCGCAACCGTGGCCTGCGAGCGCACATACTGACTTGCTATGATCCGGCGTCAAGGAATAAACCTCGTCTGACCCCGGAAGGATCAACATCGTGTCTGACTACAGTGCGTTCAAGGTCGAACTGGCCGACCACATTGCCCATGTGCAAATCAATCGCCCGGAAAAAATCAACGCGATGAACGCGGCGTTCTGGCAGGAGATCGTCAAGATTTTCCGCTGGATCGAGGACACCGACGACGTCCGCGTGGTCGTGCTCAGTGGCGCCGGCAAGCACTTTTCAGCCGGCATTGACCTGACGCTGCTCGCGTCGGTAGCCAACGAGCTGGGCAAGGACGTGGGCCGCAACGCGCGCCTGCTGAGGCGCAAGATCCTGCAGATGCAGGAATCCTTCAGCGTTGTCGACCGCTGCAGCAAACCGGTGCTCGCGGCCATTCAGGGCTACTGCATCGGCGGCGCCATCGACCTGATCAGCGCCTGTGACATGCGCTATGCGGCAGACGATGCGCTGTTTTCCATTCGCGAGATCGACATGGGCATGGCGGCAGACGTTGGCACGTTGCAGCGCCTGCCGCGCTTGATCGGCGATGGCATGATGCGCGAAATGGCCTACACCGGGCGTAACGTCGGTGCCGAAGAAGCGCTGCGTATTGGCCTGGTCAACCGCACGTTCACCGACCTGCCGCAGCTGCTCGACGGCGTGTTCGCCATCGCCCGTGACATCGCAAGCAAATCACCCATCGCCATCAGCGGCAGCAAGCGCATGATCGGCTACATGCGCGATCACAGCGTGGACGACGGCCTCGAATACGTTGCCACCTGGAACGCTGCCATGTTGCAATCGGCCGACCTGAAGCTGGCAATGGTGGCTCACATGAGCAAACAAAAGCCGGTCTTCGACAATTGACTGACCTATTTGAATGCATAACTGCCTGCCGCTTCTGAGCGCTTCATCAAGCTGCAGACGGTCAGGTCGGTGATCAGAGGAGTTGAGGCATGACACGCCCGAAGCGTTGGACCACCGCTGTGCTTGATGTTCAGGCACCCGGCGGTTGGGCTGTGGTTCAGAGTGACCAGGGCTTTTTGAAGGACAGCAACGGCGTGCTGTTCCCGCGCGAGTGGCTCAAGCGGCAGGATTTGTCCTTGATGCATGAGCACGGCATTGGCCATTTTGACGGCGAGCCGGTGTACGTGCAGACACTTCGAGATGCGCAGGCGTTGGATGTAGAGGGTGCGCAGTGGCAAACCCTGCGCCAGTTCATGCTCGCCGACGACGCCGAGGTGTTCCAGATGCTCGGTTACGCGGCGCAGATCAGCACCTGGGCCCGTGAACATCGTTTTTGTGGCAGTTGCGGCCAGCCGGCCCGGCAGGTGCCGGGGGAGCGGGCGATGTATTGCCCGCATTGCGATCTGCGTGCTTATCCGCGGATCTCGCCGAGCATGATCGTACTGATCACCCGCGGCGACGAAGTGCTGCTGGCGCGTTCACCGCGTTTCGTGACCGGGGTGTACAGCACGCTGGCCGGATTCGCCGAGCCCGGAGAGTCGGCCGAGGATTGCGTGCGCCGCGAGGTGATGGAAGAGGTGCAGGTGACGGTCAGGAACATCCAGTACAAGGGCAGCCAGTGCTGGCCGTTCCCGCACTCGATGATGCTCGGCTTTCACGCCGAATACGCCAGCGGCGAGATCGTGCCCCAGGCAGACGAAATCGAAGACGCCCAGTGGTTCAGCATCCACGACCTGCCGCCATTGCCGGCCAGTCGCTCGATTGCGCGCTATTTGATCGATCTTTACCTGGCCCAGCGCTCAGGCTCAGTTGAACCAGTGTTGCCAGGCCAGGCGGACGGTTAACCCCAGCACCACGGTGATGAACACCGGGCGGATGAACTTGGCGCCGCCCTTGATCGCGGTTCTGGCGCCCATGAAGGCGCCGGCCATCACCGCCACGCCCATCGTCAATCCGATCACCCAGTCCACCGAGCCATTGATGGCGAAGATCATCAGCGCAGCGGCGTTGCTCACGAAGTTCATGCTGCGCGCCACGCCGCTGGCTTTCACCAGATCCACCGGGTAGATCAGCAGCGTGCTGACGGTCCAGAACGCCCCGGTGCCGGGCCCGGCCACCCCGTCGTAAAAGCCCAGCCCGAGGCCTTGGGGCACCTGCCATTTGGTCTTGATCGGCGCGTTGCTGTCCAGCGGTGCTTTGGGCGTGCCGCCGAACAGCAGGTAAAGCCCGCAGCCGAACACGATCACCGGGAGCATCTGATTCAGCAGCTCGGCAGGCAGATAATGTGCGACGACCGCGCCGATCAGCGCTCCCACCGCCGTACCGATCAACGCGCGTTTCCACTGCGCCGGGTGAAACAGCTTGCGGCGATAAAAGGTGTAGCTGGCGGTCGCCGAGCCGAAGGTCGAGCTGAGCTTGTTGGTGCCCAACACCAGATGCGGCGGCAGGCCGGCAGTGAGCAGGGCAGGTGTGGTCAACAGACCGCCGCCACCGGCGATGGCGTCGATGAAACCGGCGACAAAGGCAACGACAGCCAGCACCAGCAGGGTGGTGGGTTCAACGGTGAGTTCGAAAGGCATGGGAAGGTGCTTATCGGGCAGATGGGCAGAATGGCTGCCCGGAAGCGCAGCATTCTACCTGCAAGGCGGACGGTGGAGTAGGACTGGCTTCAGCCGGGAAGAGGCCGGCGTGAACACAATCAATCTCGCGGTGTGGCACCTGACGCCTTCCCGGCTAAAGCCAGTCCCACTCACAGCGAGCGCGGTGTGTCAGGGGGTGCACGCTCTTGTTGTGGGACCGGCTTCAGCCAGGAAGAGGCCGGCGCGAACGCCCTCAATCTCGCGGTGTGCAGCCTGACGCCTTCCCGGCTAAAGCCAGTCCCACTAACAACGTGCGCGGTGTGTCAGGGGGTTCACGCTCTTATTGTGGGACCGGCTTCAGCCGGGAAGAGGCCGGTGTGAACACAATCAATCTCGCGGTGTGGCACCTGACGCCTTCCCGGCTAAAGCCAGTCCCACTCACAGCGAGCGCGGTGTGTCAGGGGGTGCACGCTCTTGTTGTGGGACCGGCTTCAGCCAGGAAGAGGCCGGTGTGAACACAATCAATCTCGCGGTGTGCAGCCTGACGTCTTCCCGGCTAAAGCCAGTCCCACTCACAGCCCGCGCGGTGTGTCAGGGGGTGCACGCTCTTATTGTGGGACCGGCTTCAGCCGGGAAGAGGCCGGTGTGAACACAATCAATCTCGCGGCATGACACCTGGCTCAAATATCCGAAAGACTCACCCAGCGCATCTCCTTCGCCGCCACGCGAATCGCTGTGGCCAGGCGCTCGACTGCCATGGCTTCGGCAAAATCGGTCCCGTTTGAACCCTGCCCACCCAGCGCCTGAATCAGTTCGTGCACTTCCAGCGTCTTGAGCTCGTTGTACCCCAGCTGATGTCCCGGCGCCGGGCAGAAAGACGCATACCCCGGTTGCGCGGGCCCCGCCAGAATTCGCTGAAATCCGTCGCGTCCGGGGGATCCTGCCCGGTACAACCGCAGCTCGTTCAAACGTTCTTGATCAAACGACAACGTGCCTTCGGTGCCGCCGATCTCGAAGCTCAAGTGGTTCTTGTAGCCGTGCTTGAGCCAACTGCTGCCGAACGTACCCCGCGCGCCGTTGGCAAAGCGCAGCAGGGCGTAAGTCTGGTCATCGATGCTGATCGCCCGTTGCTCTTCACTGCCGCGGGTGGCCGGGCGTTGTGGGTGCACCGTTTGCGAGTCCGCGCACACCGCGTCGACGTCGCCGAGCAGGTACCGCGCCATCGCCAGCAAATGGCTGCCGAGGTCGGCCAGGGCGCCGCCGGCATGGGACTCCTCGCAGCGCCAGGACCACGGCGACAGCCCATCGCCCATGAAGTCCTCGCTGAACTCCCCCTGAAAACTGACGATCCGCCCCAGCTCACCGCTTTCGATCATCTGCTTCGCCAGCCCGATGATCGGATTGTGCTGGTAGTTGTAGCCCACCCTCGTCACGACGCCGGCCTTGCGCGCCGCCGCCTGCATCTCCCGCGCCTGTTCCAGACTCACCGCCAGCGGCTTCTCGCAATACACCGCTTTGCCCGCGTCAAGGGCCGCCATCGCCATGGGGAAATGCAGCAGGTTCGGCGTGGTGATTGCCACCAGGTTCACCGCCGGATCACTGATTAACTGTTGCCAGTTGCCATGACTGCGTTCGAACCCCCAACCGGTTGCGCACTGTTCCGCGCGCACAGCATCCGCATCGGCCAGCGCGACGAGCTTGAGGTTGAAGGGAAGATCGAAGGTGGTGCGTGCGTTGTGGAACGCCAGGGCATGAGCCCGACCCATGAAACCCGTGCCGATCAGGCCGACGCCCAGTTCTGGAAGAGAATTCCCGCGCATGACAGCGTGTCCTTTGAGACCTGTTGTTGTGCGGAAAATGTAGGCGGTTGGAGGTTCCTGATGGAATCTTTATTCCATCAGGAACACCTCAGTTCACCTCAGCGGCTCAGGTGTGCTCAAGAGGCTCAGGACAGGAAACCGCCATCCACATTCAATGCCACGCCTGTCGTATAGCTCGACGCATCGCTGGCCAGGTACAGCACCGTCCCCGCCATTTCGCTCGGCGCCGCCACCCGCTTGAGCGGGATCTGCGCCAAAGCAGTGTTGAGGATCTTCTCGTTGCTCACCAGCGCCGAGGCGAATTTGGTGTCGGTGAGGCCGGGTAGCAAAGCGTTGCAGCGGATGCCGAACTGCGCGCACTCCTTGGCGAAGACCTTGGTCATGTTGATCACCGCCGCTTTGGTCACCGAATAGATGCCCTGATACACGCCCGGCGACACGCCGTTGATCGACGCGACGTTGATGATGCTGCCGCCGCCGTGCTCGCGCATCAGCTTGCCGGCTTCCACCGACATGAAGAAATAGCCGCGGATGTTCACGTCAACGGTCTTCTGAAACGCGCCGAGGTCGGTGTCCAGCACGTTGCAAAACTGCGGGTTAGTGGCTGCGTTATTTACCAGAATGTCCAGGCGGCCAAACTGCTCGCGGATCTGCGCGAACACTGCCGTGATCTGTTCCATTTCACCGATGTGGCAGGCGATGGCCGTCGCTTGACCGCCCTCGGCGAGAATCGCGTCCGCCACCTGCTGGCAACCGTCGATCCGGCGGCTCGAGACGATGACATGGGCGCCTTGTTGGGCCAGCAGTTTGGCGATCGCCTCGCCGATGCCACGGCTGGCGCCCGAAACGAAAGCGATCTTGCCATCGAGGTCGAACAGTTGAGTCTTGGACATTGTTGTTTTCCTTGTCGTGTCGCAATCAGAGGCTGGAACGCTCAATCACTTGCAGAGCCATGCGCTCCAGCAGGGCGTTCATGTGAATGAACTGGGCGAAGCGCTTGTCCTGGGTCTGGCCGTGGAAGAAGCGGAAGTAGATCTGCTGGACGATGCCGGCCAGACGGAACAGCCCATAGGTGTAGTAGAAGTCGAAATTGTCGATGGCGATGCCCGAGCGCTCGGCGTAGTACGCCACGAACTGCTCGCGGGTGAGCATGCCCGGCGCATGGCTGGGCTGACGCCGCATCAGTTGCACCGGCGCCGGGTCGTCCGCCTGAATCCAGTACGCCAGGCTGTTGCCCAGGTCCATCAGCGGATCGCCCAGGGTGGTCAGCTCCCAGTCCAGCACGCCGATGATCTGCATCGGGTTGTCGGGGTCGAGGATCACATTGTCGAAGCGGTAATCGTTGTGCACCAGGCTGGAAACGGGATGGTCCTCGGGCTTTTTCTCGTCCAGCCAGCGGGCGACCTTTTCCCAGCTCGGTGCGTCGGCGGTGCGCGCTTTCTCGTAGCGCTCGGTCCAGCCGCGAATCTGCCGCTCAACGTAACCTTGTGGCTTGCCCAGGTCGCCCAGCCCACAGGCGGTGTAATCCACCTGGTGCAGCTCGACCAGCCGATCGATGAAGCTCTTGCACAGGGCTTCGGTTTGCGCGGCGTTGAGGTTCAGCTCGGCGGGCAACTCCGAGCGCAGGATGATGCCCTTGACCCGCTCCATCACATAGAACTCGGCACCGATCACGCTATCGTCGGTGCAATGCAAGTACGCCTTGGGGCAGTAAGGGAAGGCGTCCCGCAGCTGATTCAGGATGCGAAATTCGCGGCCCATGTCGTGGGCGCTTTTTGCTTTATGGCCAAAAGGCGGGCGGCGCAGGACGAATTCCTGCTCCGGATACTTCAGCAGGTACGTCAGGTTCGACGCGCCACCGGGAAACTGGCTGACCTGCGCGCTGGCGCTCAGGCCGGGGATATGGGCTTTCAGATAAGGGTCGATCAACGCAGCGTCGAGTTCTTCGCCGGATCGAACCTGGGTGGACTGGTCGGTGAGCGGCATGCTTATCCCTGCAGATTATTATGGTTGGCCAGGATCATTGGCTAATCTAATGCGCTCCGGCGCCGGCGAACAAGGGCTATTGGCGTGGGTGTTACGGGGCAATCAGCCACCCTGATTCACGGCTTTCGCGAGCAAGCTCGCTCCCACAGTGTGCCGTGCTACACAGAATATGCACGCGGACACGCACCACGCTTTCGCGCATAAACACGGTCCCGGTGGGAGTGAGCTTGCTCACGAAGACGGCATTTCAGTCGCTGAATACTTAGCGGCCGTTCCCCTGTCTTCGCGAGCACAGTCCGGGCGAAAAAAAACCGAAGCCGGGCAGCTTCGGTTTTTGCAAGAACGGTGCGTTCTCAGGAAGGGAACAGCTCGCTCAGTTTCATCGCCAGCATCATGTCGCCTTCAGCGCGCAGTTTGCCGCCCATGAATGCCTGCATGCCGTCGGTCTCGCCGCTGACGATGCCTTCCAGGGTTTCGCCGTCCATCACCAGCGTGACCTGGGCGTCCGGGTTTTCGCCTTCCTGCAATTCGCAGGCGCTGTCCTTGACGATCAGGGAGAAGTTCTTGGTTTCGTCGATGCGAAAACCGAACACCAGGTCCAGGCCTGCAGCGGCGGCTGGGTTGAACTTGGCTTTCATGGCTTGAACGGCGTTTTCTACGGAGCTCATGGTGTGATCCTTTTATATGAGTGATGACGAGCACTTTGCGGGTGCGGTTGGCCGGGCTCAGCGGTAGGTGATGAGCTCCGGCGCCTTCATCAGTTGCAGGTGCGCGTAACTGTTGAAGGAAGCCAGGGACACCTCGCGCTCACGGAACTTCAGGTGGTTGAGCGAGGTGTTGACGATGTGCCAGTTGAGTTCGAAGGCCTGGGTGGCCGGCATTTGCGAGATCAGGTGGAGCAGGGCAGTGATGGTGCCGCCGGAGGTGAACACGGCGATGCGATCGCTTGGCCCGGCGCTGTCTAGAATCCCGCTCAGGCCCGCTTCAACCTCCTCCACGAACGCTTGCCAGCTCTGCAGCGCGGCGGCGTCGTGATCGCCCACCAGCCAGCGGCGAATGATCGCGGCAAACAGCCGCTGAAACTCGGCGCGGTTGTTGGCGGCGTCGCGCATGATCTCGAAGGCATGGGGCTCGTCATCCAGCATGGCCGGGAGCAGCGCACGGATCACGCCTTCGGCGTTGAATTCATTGAAGGCGATGTCGGTTTCAAGTTCGGGGGTGGGGAGGCCGGCGGCGTTGAGCTGGGCAATCACCGTTTCAGCCGTGTGGCGCTGGCGGTACAGGGCGCCGCTGATGCAGCGGTCGAAGGTCAGGCCGAGCTGCGCGAGGTGTGCGCCGAGGATTTCCGACTGGCGAAAACCGGTGGGCGACAAGACGTCGTAATCGTCCGCACCAAACGAGGCCTGGCCATGTCGTATGAGATAGATGCTGCCCACGACCGCGTCACCCTGGCACGTTGAAAGTGCTGGGAGGTTATGAGGACGGCCCGCGGTCTGTCAATGAAAAAACATACGCTCGTTTGAATTGGCCGATCTGTCCCGTATTCGCCCGTCTCGTCACTGGCCCGGCCACCGGCGCACCGGTATGCTTGGCCCCATTCGCGATCCTCTGCCGAGGATCTGCTGTACCGGTAAGGAGTTTCTGTGGAGTTCATTTTCGATTACGCCAGTTTCCTGGCAAAGACCGTCACCATCGTGATCGCGATCATCGTGGTGCTGGTGGTCATCGGCTCGATGCGAGGTCGAGGGCGCCGCGGTGCAGGCGGTCAGTTGCACGTCACCAAGCTCAATGACTTCTACAAAGGGCTGCGTGATCGCCTCGAAGGTTCGCTGCTGGACAAGGCGCGGCTCAAGGCGTTGCGCAAGTCCCAGGCAAAGGAACTGAAGAAGGACAAGAAGTCCACCGAGGTGAAGTCGCGTGTCTACGTGCTGGACTTCGACGGTGACATCAAGGCCTCGGCCACCGAGAACATGCGCAACGAGATCACCGCGCTGTTGACCCTCGCCACCCCCAAGGATGAAGTGGTGCTGCGCCTGGAAAGCGGCGGCGGCATGGTGCACAGCTATGGTCTGGCATCGTCGCAACTGGCGCGGATTCGTCAGGCGGGCATTCCGCTGACCATTTGCATCGACAAGGTCGCGGCCAGCGGCGGCTACATGATGGCGTGCATCGGCACCCGGATCATCAGTGCGCCGTTCGCGATTCTTGGGTCGATTGGCGTGGTTGCCCAGCTGCCTAACGTCAATCGCCTGCTGAAGAAGCACGACATCGATTTCGAAGTGCTGACCGCCGGCGAGTACAAGCGCACGTTGACGGTGTTCGGCGAAAACACCGAGAAGGGTCGCGAGAAATTCCAGGAGGACCTGGACATCACCCACGAGCTGTTCAAGAACTTCGTCGCCAGTTACCGCCCGCAGTTGCAGATCGACGAAGTCGCCACCGGCGAAATCTGGCTGGGCATCGCCGCCAAAGACAAGCAACTGGTGGATGAGCTGAAGACCAGCGATGAATACCTGTCGGAGAAAGCCAAAACCGCCGAGGTGTTCCATCTGCACTACGCCGAGCGCAAAAGCCTGCAGCAGCGTGTGGGCATCGCGGCGAGCACCTCGGTCGACCATTTGGTGACAGGGTGGTGGGGCAAGCTGACGCAACAGCGGTTCTGGTGATTGATCGCTTGAACGCGCTGCGCGAAGGTTGCAGGAACCCATTGCAGGAACGGCTTTAGCCGGGAAGGGGCCAGAGCAGGCGCGACGTGGATAGTGTTCAGACTGACCTCTCCCCGGCTGAAGCCGGTCCCACTCAATGCAGCCCGTGCAGCTGTTGAGAATTTGAGTTAACACGAATGTGGGACCGGCTTTAGCCGGGAAGGCGTCAGGCGCCACACCGCAAAAGTGAGGGTGTTTGCACTGACCTCTTCCCGGCTGAAGCCGGTCCCACTCAATGCAGCGCTAGCAGAAATTAAAAAGCCCCGACTTCTCACGAAGGCGGGGCTTTTTGTTCAGCATCTTTTAACGTGGAGTCAGCAGCAGCGACTTAACGGCGCCGGAACAGCGGCAGCGGCTCGTCGGTGGCAGCTTGATACGTCACGGAAAAGTCCCTCAGACCTTCCAGCGCTTCGTACGGGTCTTTGTCCGCACGAATCGCGAACGCGTCGAACCCACAGCGGTGCAGGTAGAACAGTTGATCCCGCAGCACATCACCGATGGCCCGCAACTCGCCCTTGTAACCGTAGCGGTCACGCAACAGGCGGGCGTTGGAGTAGCTGCGGCCGTCGGTGAACGCCGGAAAGTTCAGGGCGATGACCTGAAACTGATCCGCGTCGTCGCCGATTTCCTCGGCTTCCTCATCGCTGTCCAGCCAGACACCCAGACCGCCGTCGCGGGCCTTTAGCGCATGGGCATGCTCGCGCCACAGGTTCAGCGGCACGATCAGGTCGTCGCAGTTGGACAAGCTGTCGAAGGTCGTGTCCTTGGGCAGCAGGTGCCAGGTCTCGTCGATGACCGCGTTGTTCTTAATGATTCGCTGCATAGACGCGCTCCTTGAAAGGGTCGATGCCAATACGCTGGTAGGTATCGATGAAGCGCTCGTCTTCGTTGCGTTTCTCGACGTAGACGTTGATCAGCTTCTCGATCACATCCGGCATGACGTCCTGTGCGAACGACGGGCCGAGGATCTTGCCCAGGCTGGCGTCGCGGCTGGCGCTGCCGCCCAGCGACACCTGATAGAACTCTTCGCCCTTTTTGTCCACGCCGAGAATACCGATGTGGCCAACGTGGTGGTGACCGCAGGCGTTCATGCAGCCGGAGATGTTGAGGTCCAGCTCGCCGATGTCGAACAGGTAATCAAGGTCGTCGAAACGGCGCTGGATCGATTCGGCAATCGGGATCGACTTGGCGTTGGCCAGCGAGCAGAAGTCGCCGCCCGGGCAGCAAATGATGTCCGTCAGCAGGCCGATGTTCGGCGTCGCGAAGCCTTGCTCGCGCAGCTCGCCCCACATCGTGAACAGTTGGCTCTGCTCAACGTCGGCCAGGATTATGTTCTGCTCGTGGGACGTGCGCAGTTGACCGAAGCTGTAGCGGTCGGCGAGGTCGGCGATGCCATCCAGTTGCTTGTCGGTGAGATCGCCCGGGGCAACACCCGTGGGTTTCAGCGACAGCGTCACCGCGGCGTAACCCGGCTTTTTATGGGCCAGGACGTTGCGCGAGCGCCAACGGGCAAAACCGGGGTGCTGTTTATCCAGCTCAGCCAGTTCGGCGCTGTAATCGGTCAGCGGCTTGTAGTCCGGGTCGACGAAGTGTTTGGCGACGCGATGCACTTCGGCCTCGGTCAGCGTGGTCTGGCCGCCGCGCAGGTGGGCCATTTCGGCCTCGACCTTCTCGGCGAACACTTCAGGTGTCAGGGCCTTGACCAGAATCTTGATGCGCGCCTTGTACTTGTTGTCGCGACGGCCGTAGCGGTTGTACACACGCAGGATGGCATCGAGGTAGCTCAACAGGTCTTGCCACGGCAGGAACTCATTGATGAACGCACCGACCACTGGCGTGCGGCCAAGGCCACCGCCGACCAGCACGCGGAAGCCCAGTTCGCCAGCAGCATTCTTGACCGGCTCCAGGCCGATGTCGTGCACTTCGATGGCGGCGCGGTCGGACGTCGAACCGTTGATCGCGATCTTGAACTTGCGCGGCAGGTAAGCGAATTCCGGGTGAAAGGTCGTCCACTGACGGACGATTTCACACCAGGGGCGCGGGTCCACCAACTCGTCGGCTGCCACGCCGGCGAACTGGTCCGTGGTGACGTTGCGCAGGCAGTTGCCGCTGGTCTGGATCGCGTGCATCTGCACGGTGGCCAGCTCGGCGAGAATGTCAGGGATGTCTTCGAGTGCCGGCCAGTTGAACTGCACGTTCTGGCGGGTACTGATGTGCGCGTAGCCCTTGTCGTAATCGCGGGCGATCTTCGCCAGCATCCGGGCCTGGCGTGAAGTCAGCTGGCCGTAGGGCACAGCGACGCGCAGCATCGGGGCGAAGCGTTGGATGTAGAGGCCGTTTTGCAGGCGAAGCGGGCGGAACTCTTCTTCGCTGAGCTCGCCGGCCAGATAGCGGCGGGTCTGGTCGCGGAACTGCTTGACGCGGTCCTCGACGATCCGCTGATCGTACTCGTCGTATACGTACATGGTGGTCCTGTCTCAGGCGGTTCACTGCTGCTGGGCCAGCCGGAAAGGCGATGCGTTGTCGTCTGCTTTCAGGCTACCGAACAAATCTGCGCGCACGGCCGCGCACTCCTTGCGGAGCCGGGGGAGGTTACCAGTTTGCAGATATGCGCAAAAGTGATGTTTGAGTATATGCACAGAACCGAAAGTGCTAAGCAGCACGTCGGCTAGGCATAGCCTCACTTGTGATAAGGGCATCCCTGAACTTTACTGAGGCGATGGCTGACGACGTCCGTCGTTGGCACGCGAGTTTTGCGATCACCCATAAAACAGACAAAAGGCGATGCAATGCGAAATCACCCGAAAGTTGCCAAATCCGAAAGCCATGTGGATGCATGGGCCATTCTTTTCATCATTGTGCTGGTTGTGGGGGCGGTGGCGTTCTGGGTGACGCACCAGTAGTGGACATGGCCTGCTCGGCGAAGAGTGCCGATGCCGCGGGAGCCCCGCCATTGAAGGTGGCGGGTCCATGTGCCAGACCGGACCGGACTGAGGGTACTCGGTGAAGTCGGATTAAACCGAGAGCAGCGCCCTGGATCCTGCTCTGCCCTCAGCCATTGATGCGAGAAGCATCATCGGTCCGCCGACCACGAAACAATCCCCGCCCCAAGCGCTCCCCAAACCGCACCCCAGGCACCTCGATGTAGCGATGAACCAACATCGAAAGGACCACAACCGCCACCACCACCAACAGCAACAACAGATTGTCGTTCAGGGCACTGCCTGTACTCAGATAACGCACCAGCGACCCCGGCATCTCGCCGGGCCTGTCCACCAACAGCGGGTAACCGCCGAACTTGGCCGCCACCGTCAGCCCGGTGGCGACCACGAAAATCACCGCCGCATGGGTCAGGTAAATCGACAGCCACAGCCTGCCCAGCGCCGGAAAGGGCCGCGGCTGCAACAGCCGCGAAACCGCTCCGGCTTCCCACGCAAACACCAGAATCGCCAGGCAAAACAGCAGCGCCAATTCAATCGTCAGCGGGGGCTCGCCGTCCACCATCACCCAGCCGATCGTCGCCAATATCCCCAGTTCAAGCACGCTGGCCAGTGCCACTCCCGGCACGAAATTCCGCAGCCGCGCATACAGCCTGTACGTCACCGTGCCCGCAAAGAAACACGCCGCGCCCCACAACACATAACGCGTCAGCAGACCGGAATCCGCGAACAGCCCGACAAACGCCAACCCGCCCAGCAGCGTGAACAGCATCCGCGCCATTCTCGGCAACGCGTAGCAGATCAGCCCGAAGATCAGCCACAGATAAAACACTACGCTGACCCACCACGACGGGTAGTTGAACGACAACGCATTGAAGCCCGGCCACCACGCCTGGATCAGCAGCACATTGGGCAGGATCTCCCCGGGCGCCCGGTCACCACTGAACGCCGGGAAATTCAACAGCAGCCCGTAGCGCTCCATGACTAGCTTCAAACACTCGAAACCGATGAAGAACAACAGTACCGCCAAGTGCAGCGGCATCACCCGGCAGGCGCGGGCCATCGTGAAGTCGCCGAGCTGGCGCGCAGTCGTAAGCGTGCCGACGTAGCGGCGGTACATCAGAAAGCCGCTGAGGGCAAAAAACAAACCGGCGAACTGGCTGGCATTACGGAAAAACGCCAGCTCTGTGATGCTTCGCTCGATGTGCGAGTGATGAACAATCAGGGTCAGGGCGCAGAGACCGCGCAGGCTGTCGAGCACGACGAATCGCTTCATCTTGAGGATCCTTTTTCAGATGAGTCAGGCGTGCGGGCACGCGAACAGGCGCCAGCAGGCGTGCAGGGCAGAGCAAACAATGAAAGGGTGCGACAGGCACGAAAGTTACCACCTTCGACACTGAGGCCGATGAGTGGGCAGGGCACATAAAAAACCGGTGAAAGGCACGGCGTGAGGCGAAGCAGACCCAAGGTCAACAAGCGTCGAGACGAATCCGGGTCTTCGTATAAGTGTCGCCAGCGACGGGCAGCAGTATGCCGAACCGCAAACCCGGACGGAACAGGCATTTATCGAATTTGCTTGCCGATCCGTTCGTCATCCCAATATGTGGGATCATCCGTTATATATTGAGATATCGCCATCAACCGGTTTATAGTCCGCCCCGCATTCACTCATTAATAACAATCAGGTGAAGCCATGCAGGCGCAATTGATCGCGCTCGATTGGGGGACGACCTCCCTTCGCGCGTATCGACTCGGCGAACACGGCCGGGTACTGGAACAACGTTCGCTCAGCGCGGGCATCATGCAGTTGCCATCGACACCCCGTTCGATCGGCGGGCAGCAGGTTTTCAACGGCTTCGAACTGGCTTTTGACGAAGCCTGCGGCGACTGGCTCGACGCCGAACCGACGCTGCCGGTGATCGCCTGCGGCATGGTCGGCAGCGCTCAGGGCTGGCGCGAAGCCGTCTACCAGCAGACGCCCGCCAGCGTCGCGGCCCTCAGTTCCGCGCTGGTCACGGTGCGCAGCGTGCGCGGCGTCGACGTTCACATCATTCCCGGCATCCTGCAGCGCTCCGAGCTGCCCAACGTGATGCGCGGCGAAGAAACCCAGGTCCTCGGCGTCCTCGACTCGCTGCCCGCCAGCGAAGCCGCCAAACCCCTGTTGATCGGCCTGCCCGGGAGCCACTCGAAGTGGGTGAGGGCGGTGGACGGTCGGATCGAGCATTTCGACACCTTCATGACCGGCGAGGTCTACGCGGCGCTGTCCAGCCACACCATTCTCGGCCGTACGATGCAGCGCAGCGAGACCTTCGACGCTGAAGCGTTTGACCGGGGCGTGGCAGTGTCTCGCTCGGCCAGCGGTGCGGCAGGTCCCCTGTCGACCATCTTCAGTTGCCGAACGCTCGGCTTGACCGGCGTGCTGTCCGGTGCCGCCCAATCCGATTACTTGTCCGGCCTGTTGATCGGCCATGAAATCGTCGCGCTGGCACAGCTGCTGCGCCAGGCCGATGCGCAGCTGCCTGCCGTGATCCTGATCGGCAGCGACGCGCTGATCGCCCGCTATCAGCGCGCCCTCGATGCCAACGGTTTTGCCAGAGTGACCCTGGCGGAACAGGCCACCGAGCGCGGTCTGTGGCAGGTCGCGGTGCAGGCCGGTCTGATTCAATCCTCCTCTTCGGCCGCTGCCCGGCCCCTTCACGTAGAGAACTGACATGCTCAAGCAAGCCCTCGTGCAAAACGGTCTGGTCGCGATTCTGCGCGGCCTGCGCCCCGAAGAAGCACCGGCCATCGGTGACGTGCTGTACACCGCCGGTTTCCGCGTCATCGAAGTGCCGCTCAATTCCCCGCAGCCGTACGACAGCATCCGTCTGCTGCGTCAGAGCCTGCCCGCCGATTGCCTGATCGGTGCGGGCACGGTGCTGACCCCGGAACAAGTGCGTCAGGTCAAGGAAGCCGGCGGTCAGGTCATCGTCATGCCCCACAGCGATCCGAAGGTGCTGCGCGCAGCCAAAGCCGAAGGCCTGTTTCTCTCCCCGGGCGTAGCGACACCGACCGAAGCCTTCGCGGCGCTGGCCGAAGGCGCCGACGTGCTGAAGATGTTCCCTGCCGAGCAAATGGGCCCGGCGGTGGTCAAGGCCTGGCTGGCGGTGTTGCCGGCCGGCACGGCGTTGATTCCGGTGGGCGGCATCACCCCGGACAACATGAAAGTCTTCCTCGATGCCGGCGTGTCCGGTTTCGGCCTGGGTTCGGGGCTGTTCAAGCCGGGCATGAGCGCCGAGGACGTCGCCAAGAGCGCCAAGGCCTACGTTGAAGCCTGGAACCAGCAAAAGCCTGCAAACAAGTGACCCACCCGCTCGTTGCGCCATCGAGGCTGTATTTTTTAAACAAGTGCGCCAACAGCATGTGTTTTTGAATAAGAGAGACAAGACATGAAAATCACCAAACTCACGACGTACATCGTTCCGCCGCGCTGGTGCTTCCTCAAAGTCGAGACCGACCAGGGCGTCACCGGTTGGGGCGAGCCTGTGGTCGAGGGCCGCGCCCACACCGTGGCTGCAGCGGTTGAGGAACTGTCCGACTATTTGATCGGCAAAGACCCGCGCAACATCGAAGACATCTGGACCGTGCTCTATCGGGGCGGCTTCTACCGCGGCGGCGCCATTCACATGAGCGCGCTGGCAGGCATCGACCAGGCGCTGTGGGACATCAAGGGCAAGGCGCTCGGCGTGTCGGTCAGCGACCTGCTCGGCGGCCAGGTGCGCGACAAGATTCGGGTGTATTCGTGGATCGGCGGCGACCGTCCGGCGGACACCGCCCGTGCGGCAAAAGAAGCGGTGGAGCGAGGCTTCACCGCGGTGAAAATGAACGGTACCGAAGAGCTGCAGTTCCTCGACACCTTCGACAAGGTCGATCTGGCCCTGGCCAACGTCGCTGCCGTGCGTGATGCCGTGGGCCCGAACGTGGGCATCGGCGTCGACTTCCACGGTCGCGTGCACAAGCCGATGGCCAAGGTGCTGATGAAAGAGCTGGACCCGTACAAGCTGATGTTCATCGAAGAGCCGGTGCTCAGCGAGAACTACGAAGCGCTCAAGGAGCTGGCGCCGTTGACCAGCACGCCGATTGCCCTGGGCGAGCGCCTGTTTTCCCGCTGGGATTTCAAGCGCGTCTTGAGCGAAGGTTATGTCGACATCATCCAGCCGGATGCTTCCCACGCCGGCGGCATCACCGAAACCC
The DNA here is from genome assembly GCF_057834665.1 of Pseudomonas sp. GL_135. Taxonomy (NCBI): domain Bacteria; kingdom Pseudomonadati; phylum Pseudomonadota; class Gammaproteobacteria; order Pseudomonadales; family Pseudomonadaceae; genus Pseudomonas; species Pseudomonas sp. GL_135. Next base: position 3,317,798 of record NZ_CM174408.1, on the reverse strand, counting down.
GCAAGATCGCCAACATGGCCGAGGCCTATGACGTCGCGCTGGCGCTGCATTGCCCGCTGGGCCCGATCGCTCTGGCCGCATGCCTGCAACTGGACGCCGTCTGCTACAACGCGTTCATTCAGGAGCAAAGCCTGGGTATTCACTACAACGAGAGCAACGACCTGCTCGATTACATCAAAAACCCGGAAGTCTTCGATTACGACAAAGGCATGGTGAAGATCCCGAACGGGCCGGGCCTGGGCATCGAGATCAACGAAGAGTACGTCAAGGAGCGCGCCGCCATCCTCCACCGCTGGCGCAACCCGATCTGGCGCCATGCCGACGGCAGCTTTGCCGAGTGGTGATTGACCTGCAAGTTTGACGTCGATTCGGCGTCAAGCCCATTCGCGAGCAAGCTCGCTCCCACAGGCACTGTGCATGACCCTGATATCGAGGGCGCTGACCATCCTGTGGGAGTGACCGGGGTGGCGCTCCACCTTGCTCACGAAGCTTTTGGCTACTCGTCCACACACGAAACACATAACGCCAGACCTCAGATAACCATAAAAAGAGGCACCTCCCTTGCGCACACAGACCGCAACCCAGGCGCGGGCGACCACCGCCACGCCGACCCGCAAACGCTTTTTCATCATGGTGCTGCTGTTCATCACCGTAGTGATCAACTACCTCGACCGCAGTAACCTGTCCATCGCCGCGCCCGCACTGACCAGCGAGCTGGGCATTGATCCGGTGCGCGTCGGCCTGATCTTCTCCGCGTTCGGCTGGACCTACGCCGCCATGCAGCTGCCCGGCGGCTGGCTGGTGGATCGCGTGCCGCCGCGCATCCTCTACACCGTGGCGCTGGCGCTGTGGTCCATTGCGACCATTTTTCTCGGCTTCGTTGGCAGCTTCATCGGCCTGTTCGTCTTGCGCATGGCCGTCGGCGCGCTGGAGGCCCCGGCGTACCCGATCAACAGCCGCGTCGTCACCGCCTGGTTCCCGGAAAAGGAACGCGCCACCGCCGTCGGCTTTTACACCTCCGGCCAGTTCGTCGGCCTGGCGTTCCTGACCCCGGTGCTCGCCTGGCTGCAAACCCGCTATGGCTGGCACATGGTGTTCGTGGCCACCGGCGGCGTCGGCGTGCTCTGGGCGGCGATCTGGTACATGGTTTACCGTGAACCCCGTGATTTCAAAGGCATCAATCAGGGCGAGATCGACTTGATCAAGGACGGCGGCGGACTGGTCGACATGCAGACCGACGCCTCGAAACGCAAGAGCGGTTTCAGCTGGCAGGACCTGGGCATCGTGCTGACCAAGCGCAAGCTGTGGGGCATCTATCTGGGCCAGTTCTGCCTGAACTCGACGCTGTGGTTCTTCCTCACCTGGTTCCCGACCTACCTCGTCAAATACCGCGGCATGGACTTCATCAAGTCCGGCCTGCTGGCGTCGCTGCCGTTCCTCGCGGCCTTCGTCGGCGTGCTGTGCTCGGGGTTCTTCTCCGACTGGCTGATCCGTCGCGGTTACACCGTGGGCTTCGCCCGTAAAACGCCGATCATCGCCGGTCTGCTGATCTCCACCTCAATAATCGGCGCCAATTACGTCGACTCGACCCCGCTGGTGATCGCCTTCCTCGCCCTGGCGTTTTTCGGCAACGGCCTGGCGTCGATCACCTGGTCGCTGGTGTCGACCCTCGCACCGGCGCGGCTGTTGGGACTGACCGGCGGGACGTTCAACCTGATTGGCAATTTGGCAGCAATCGCCACACCGATCGTCATCGGCTTCCTGGCGTCGGGTGATTCCTTTGCGCCAGCGATCACCTACATCGCCCTTCTGGCGCTGCTCGGGGCGCTGTCTTACATCCTGTTGGTGGGCAAGGTGGAACGCATCGAGTTGTGATGACCCTTTCGATGCGTAATGAGGGACGTCAATCACTTGCCCGGTGACGAACGTTTCTTGAGGAAGGCATGGCAGCCGCCAATGCCTTGTTAAGAGCGTGCCTGAGAGGTTGTCTACATCAAAGAGAGCAACCTTTCGAGCACGTGCTCAGGCGCTCCACCGGATAACTGCTGAACCGTTTGGAGGGACAAAATCGACCCTTCAAACGGTTTTTAGTATCTGGCGAGAGCTCGCAAGCTGGCGCAGGCTTTCAGGCAGCGCTAGAGGTTAGAAATCCCAATTCAGCGACAGCCCCACGCCGTGGGTTTTATCCCGGGCACCCAGCAGCCCGTTGTAGTCCAGGTTGATCCGCGCATCCCGGTTCAAGGCAAGGCTGGCGCGGGCGCCCACCACGGCTGCGTCCCGGTCCATGGACACGCTTTGCACGCCAAAGGTATTCGCCCCGCTGGCAAAGGCCAGGTGCTGCTCGGCCGAGGTATCGCTCAGGTTATGCTGCCAACCCAAGGTGCCGGACACGTCCAGCTTCTGAGTGTCGGTGAGGTTGAAACGGCTACCGGCGCGTACGCCAAGGGTGGAAAGCACGGTGTCGCGGGTGTCGTCATCACCCTTGAGCGCCGTGGCGCCTCCCTTCTCGGTAAAGCTGTCGCTGTCGAAGTGCACATACGCAAGGTTGGCGAAGGGTTCCAGCGCCAGAGGCTGCATGTTCAGGCGATAGGCCGCTTCGGTGAAGACCTGGGTCGATTGCGCGTCGCGCTTGACCTTCAGGCGGTCGGCCGAAGTGCCCAGTTGCAGGTCTCGCTTGACGTCAATGCGGTGCCAGCTATGGGATGCACCTGCGGTCAGGCGCAACGCCCCTTCCTCGTGGCCAATGTAGGCACCCAGGTGGTAGCTATCGGCCGAGGCGCTGGAATGGGTGTCGTCACCCATGCCTAACGAGGTATCGCTGTAACCGACCATGGCGCCTAACCGGGTGTGCTCAGCCACCAGGCCGTCCACACCGGCGAGCAGGCCGCCCAAGGATGAGGTTGAACTGGCGCTGTCGCTGCTGCCGGCGTTCTTGCCCCAGGCGCCCAGGCCTTTCACCCACAGGTTGTTGCCTTCAACACCCTCCGCAGGCTGTTCGTACAGCCCTTCGACGCGCAGGCGATCACCTACGGCATCGCGTAGCTGGCGGCTGTCGTTGATCAACTGAGTGGCGATGGCCGGATGCACTTCGCCGGACAACTGGGTATAGGCACGCCGAGCGGTAGCCGTATCAGGGCTCAACAGCAGCTCTTCGTACACCGCATTACCGGCCCCTAATTGCTCGGCGGCGGCCGCTACGTTGGCTTGGTTGGCGGTCTGCGCGGCGCTGGCGAAGCTGTCCCCGTTGCGCTCCAGGGCCAGGGCAACGCCCGTACCGCTGTAGGCCAGGTTGCCATCCAGAAAGGCGTAGTTATCCAGCACCGACCCGAACTGGCCCTGCACGCCGCCAGCGGCTTGCAGCACGTTGAACTGCCGGCCGATCAGGCTGTTGACCTCGCCTGTGGTGAAGCCGGCGCCGTTTTCCAGCGAGAGGGCCATGGTCGCACCGCTCACCGTAGCCTGTCCGCCGGCGATGATGCGGTCGCTCCCAGTGGGCGACAACTCCACCGCATAAACAGCGCCGGGCGCCAGGTTAAGGTCGCCCGCCACCTGTAAGGTGCCCACGGAATTGCCCGGCGCTACGGTACCGCCACGGTTGGCGGTAAGGGACGCGACCCGGCCGTTGCCGCCAAGCATGCCGGTGTCGTTGACGGTCACCGCCGAGGCCAGCGAACCATTGACCGCCAGGCGCCCCTCATTGACCAAGGTTGGGCCGCTGTAGGTGTTGGCGCCGGTCAGCACCAAGGTGCCGATACCTGTCTTGGTCAAGCCGCCATGCCCGGAGATGTCATTGCTCCATGTGTCCCGCCCGCACTGTGGCCCGCTGCAGAGGCGCTGGGTTGGTTTACCGGCATCGACCACCGCGCCTATGCCTGGCAGGTTGGCCACGAACTGGCTGTCGCCATAGGCGCCGCTGATACGAAACTCAGCAGGAATATCCGCTTCGGTGACGAACATGCTCGGGCCGTTGACGGCCTTGCCCAGGTTGATCATGCCCCAGCCATAGAGCGCGTCCACGCCAGGCGCGCCGAGGTCGGTGGCGGTGGTTTTCAACACGTCGGCCACCTGTGCGCCTGTCATGTAGGGGAAGCGCTCCATCAGTACCGCCATGCTGCCCGCCACATGGGGCGCGGCCATGGAGGTACCGTTTTTGTTGGCCCAGCCCACGGTCAGGTCTTGCAGGCTGGTGCCGTTAAGCACCGAGCTGTAGATCCGCGTACCTGGCGCCGACACGCAGAAGCTGGCCGTGTAGCCGCAGCGAGAAGAAAAGGTGCTTAAGGTGTAAGGCGTGGCGCCAGCGGCCGTGGCGTTGGGGTTTTGCTGCAGGGCAGCAACCGTCAGCCAGTTGGGGGCGATCTCTGGCACGAAATACCCGAGTCCGGCCATGGCGTCCGGGTTGTTCAGGTTGTAGTCGTTGCCTGCGGCGAAAATGGTCACCACGCCGCTGCGCGCGGCATCGATGGCGCCCTGGTAAGCGCCCCCTGGGCGAGTGCCGAGGATCTGTTGGATCTGATTGAACTGCAGCTGCGCATCCTGCACGGTAAAGTGCGGAAAGGCCGGGTCGCGACCGCCCTGGTCAAAGCGGTCGGTAATGCCAATGCCCCAGCTGTTGTTGATGATGCGCGCGCCACTGCTGACCAATGCGTTCCAGCCAGCCTGGTAAACCGCGCCATCGTTGCCCAGCACAATACCGTCTTCCGGGCCTGGGTCGCCGTTGTCGGCGCTGATGATCTGGGCGTTGAAGGCCACGCCGTGCATGGGCCCGCCGTCTCGGTTGCCGCCAGCGATGCCACCTACGTGAGTGCCATGATTGCCCAGCCGGCCGTTGGAGTCAGGGGTAGGGGTGCCATCGTAGCGGAAGGCGTCGCCGGCCTTTACCGGAATATAGGGGTCGGTGTACTCGCGAATGCCACTGGTAACCAGATTGATCACCTTATCCGGGCTGGCGAATTCCGGGTGCGGTGCGTATACCGGCTGATCGAAAATCCCCAACTTCACGCCCTTGCCGGTGTAACCGGCCGCGTAGGCCTGGTCGGCGTTGATCGCGCCCAGCCCCCATTGGGCCGTGAACTCCGGGCTGCGCCAACTGGCGACATTCCCGGCCTGGCCGGCTTCTACGTAAGGCGCAGCCTGGGCTACACCGAGGGTGGCCAGGTAACAGGCGAGGGCGCCGCAAGAAGCGCGATTGGCTTGCCGAATAGCGTGCCGAATGGAGCTGACAGTAACCTGTCGAGTGGTGGATAGCTCTTTCATAGATATAACTGTCCTTAGTTAGCGCACACAAAACCCCGCGCGAATGCCGTCTTGGCATCCACGTCGTTCTTTTTCCAACAATGGGTAGGTTGAAACATTCAGCTTTATGCAAGCGGCGGGCGATGGCCTGGCTCGCCCTGCCGCTTTGCGTTTAGAACTGCCAGTTAAGGCTCAAGCCGATGCCGTGGCTTTTTTCACGGCTGGCCAATTGGCCGTTGTAGTCCAGGCTAACGCTGGCCTCACGGTTGAGCGCCATGCGGGCGTGGGCACCCACCAGGGCCGCGTCACGCACCAGGGGTGAACTTTCGATGCCAAAGCTGCTGCCGCCTGCCGCAAAGGCCATGTGCTGCTCTGAATCGGTGTCGCTCAGGTTGTGCTGCCAGCCCAGGCTGCCGGAGAGATCCAGCTTCTGACGATCAGTGATTGCGATGGTTTTAAGCGCCCGTACACCCAGCGTGCCGAGCACGGCTTCACGGGTATCGCTGCCGGACGCAAGCGCTGCGGCATCTCCCTTCTCGCTGAAGCTATCCGTGCCAAGGTGCACATAGGCCAGGTTGGCGAAGGGTTCAAGCACTGCGGGCTGCAACTGAATACGGTACGCCGCTTCGGTGAATACCTGTGCGGTTTGCGCATCGTGTTTGGTTTTCTCCCGGCCACTGGCGCCGCCGACCTGTACATCGCGCCTGCCGTCGATCCGGTGCCAGCTGTAGGCACCGCCGAAGGTCAGGCGCCAGGCGCCGATCTCATGGCCCAGGTAGGCGCCCAGATGGTAGCTGTCTACCGATGCACGGGAGTGGGTGCCCGAGCCCATATTGACCGAGCTGTCGCTGTAGCCGCCTATCAGGCCAAGGCGCGTGGCTTCACCTACGTCGCCGTCGACACCCGCCAGCATGCCGCCAATGGATGAGGTATAGCCAGCCGTATCGCTACGGGAATCGGTTTTGCCCCACGCGCCCAAGGCCTTGAACCACACATTGTCTTGCGCTGCCGTATTGGCGTCGGCACCGAACACGCTGGCGCCCAGACGCTCGCCAACGGCATCACGCACATAGCGGCTGTCGTTGATCAACTGGGTGGCGACTGCCGGGTAGATCTCGCCCGACAGCTGCTGGAAACTTTCCCGGGCCGAGGCGGCACTTTGAGCGAGCAGCAGGTTTTCATACACCGCGTTGCCCGCCCCCAATTGCTCGGCGGCCGAGGCCACGGCTGCCTGGTTAGGGGTTCGCGCCACGCTGTCGAAAGCCGCCGTGCGCTCGATATTCAGCGCAACGCTGTTAGCGGCGTAGTCCAGTTGGCCGCCGAGGAAAGCATAGTTGGAGGTGACCGCAGCAAACTGCCCGTTCACACCGTTGGCGGCTTGCAATACGTTGTACTGGCGACCGACCAGGGTTTGGCCAGGCGTTGCATTTAATGGTAGCGGCGTTGGGTCCAGGGCTAGGGCCATGTTGGCCCCCGACACCGTGGCACTGTCGGTGGCCACAATACGGTCACTGGCCGTTGGCGAAAGCTCTACCGCGTAGGTTGAGCCCGGCGCGAAGGTTAAGTCACCGTTCACCCGCAAGATGCCGATGGAGTTGCCCGGCGCAACCTGCCCGCCGTTCAACGCGGTGAGGTTACCGACCTGGCCATTGCCGCCCAGGGTGCCACCCGCATTGACCTGCACGGCGGACGCCAGGGAGCCATTGACCGACAGCACACCCCCGTTGACCTGGGTATCGCCGCGATAGGTATTGTTCCCTTCTAGGATCAACCGGCCCGCGCCGGACTTGATCAGGCTGCCCTGGTACTGGCGCTGAGCCGCTGCCGCTGCACGGGCGGTGCCTACGGCGTAGTCGGTCTGGTCCTGTTGGCTGGCGGTGCTGGCCACGCCGTTCTGCCAGCCTCTGCTGACCAGGGTTTGCTGCCAGGCGGTCTGTTCAGCAGCGTCCTCGGCCTGACGCTGGATCAACGCCTGATCAGAGATACCGTTACTCCAGACATCGGTTTGGCCAGCGCTCAGGTTGGCGTTGAAGGTCCCCAGCAACTGGCCTGGGCCGCGCATGGCCCGCTCCAGGTTGACCACACCCCAGCCCACAGTGCCATTGGGCGCCTGGGTGACCGAACCATCGAGCTGGGTCGCGGTGGTGAGCAGCACCTGCAAGGCCTGCTCGTTGTTCATGTACGGGTAGCGCTCCATCACCAGCGCCAATGCGCCCGTGGCATGGGGCGCGGCCATGGACGTACCGGACTTGAGCCCATAGCCGCCGCCAGGCACGGTGCTGTTGATCAGCCTCCCGGGCGTGGTGATGCACCAATATTTGGCAATGCCGCAATGGTTGTAGCGCTGGGTATTGGCGCTGTCCAGGCCAGACACCGCCAGCCAGTGGCCTTCCAGGTCTGGCTCGAAATACGGCAGCGCAGAACGCACACTGGCGTTGGCATAGCCGGTATTGCCAGAACTGAAGACGTTGATCACGCCCTTGCGCGACACGTTAGCCGCTTCATCCAGCCAGGTGCCCCGGTTGTAATGCTGGGCATAGGCAGCCTGTACGCCTTTCAACGTCGCGTAGGTCACATCCGGCGGCTGGCTACCCCAACTGTTGTTGATCGCCCGCACGCCGGCATCGGCCAGCGCGCCATAGGCCGCTTTGAAATACTGCGGATCCGGGCTCGGGCCAAACAGGAAGCTGTCGCTCTGGTTGGTGTTGGCGACATAGATTTGCGCGTTGTACGCCACGCCATGCATGCCAACGCCATCCCGGGCCGCGCCCATGGTCCCGGTCACGTGCGTGCCGTGGGTGTCGTTATTAGGGTTGATGGCACCCGTGATGCTAAAGGGCGAACCATTTACGTAGGTGCCGTTGGCCGTTACCGCATGGTAGCGGGATGGGCTGGCTTCGGGATGAGAGGGGTCGAATCCTGAGTCCATTGCGCCAATTTTTACCCCGCTGCCGGTGATGCCGGCAGCATAGGCCTGGTCAGCCTGGATACGGCCCAATCCCCAGTCACTCTGAAATTCTTCCGAGCGCCAACTGGCCGCGTCACCTAACTTCCCCTGTTCTGCATAATCGGCATAAGTCGAGCAGCCAAAGGTTAAAGACAACGCGCAAAGTGCGGTCGTGGTTGCGGGTTTAACGGAATAACGGACAGCATTGGACGGCTTGAACCTTTGCATCCCTGCACACCTTTTTTATTTGTTAGCTCCCTAGTGAGCGCCGTAAGAAAATAGTCCGCTCCACAGGGGATGGCAACTTATTTGTTTCAAATTTGATACAAAGCCAATAGCAAGAAAACAAGCGGATGATAAGGCACAAGGCGCTGTGATGAGGCATCCGGACGGAGCAGGCACAACTAAGGTGCGATCCGGAATAGTGGCATTCTAGTTCCACTGTAGAGAAGGTAGCGCGTCTTTAGTTGGTTCAGCGTGGGGCTTGGCGACCTCCGCAGTCGCATGACTACGCGGGATGAGTAATAGAGAGGTATTCAAGTAACAGATCGCGGGAACTTGAGCTGCGCCACTACTTAGCCACGACGCAAGATAGACTTGTGGCTCGTGGGACTTCGCGCTTACCCCGCGGCACGTTTGAATTTACAGAAATGGTCTTTAAGTGAAAGAGTGCCAAAGACTTCGCTGGCGCGATGATGACGTTCGCGCAATTTCCCGCAGTGCTGTTCACGGCAAACGATACTTCGTATGCAACCAGCGAATACACCGCAAGCGAATGGCTAATACACCCTGGATTATGGGGTAGCGCCCCATTGTTATGCTGACCGAGCAATCACAAGACGCGCCACCATGTTCAACGAGTTGTGGCGTGCAAGGTCAGCCATCGATGATCCATCACCTGTTCCAAGTCATCAGTCCTGCCCCCGGATACTGTCGGGAAGCAACAGCGCTCGCGTTTAGGAGAACAGCCTGTTCAGTAATCCTTCTATGTGGGTTCCTTGGTATGCAGACCGTAATTCTTTTAGCTTCATGACCCTACGCTCCCCGCCAAGCAGGCTGAGCCCGTGGAGCTCATTCAAGAGCTTCTGAGACGCTTCGACCTCAGGCTGCAGTGCAAGCCAGGCAGTATTCGCCCGACCCGCTAAACCTTCAGCCTTACGGCTCAGGCGTTGGGATTCGATTAGCGTGCCAGCACTCAACGTGTTGTTGAGTTCTGCCTGCGTGCGCTCTAGATCGTTAAGCAACTCCGTGAAAACTTCAGCTTGGTCAAGCGCCACGGAAAGACCGTCGACATAGAGGGTGTCGTCCTGGACGCAGTAAATCCCCAAAGGCCCGTCGCCGCCTCCGGTGCAATCCAGCGCGAGCACGTTGCCGAGGCGTAACGGCTCTGGAATCCATGTGTGACCCGTGCAAACACGCCAAACGCCGGCGACGCCTTGACGGTAATGTTTTTTGATCCGCTCTCGCCCCCAAAGGGCTATTTCTTCGACTTGCGCGTTGTCGATATCGTTGACGAACCGCTGCCAGGACAAGCCTCTCGGTACATCCCCGTGTATAACGCCCACGACCCCGAGGGGTGATTCGATCTCGATGAGGGTAGGGAGGGTCTCAAGCTTGACGATGATCATCTCTTTCGACTCATCGGCGACGGTTGCCCACCAACCCGCACCATGAGAGCCATAACGAGCGTCCGGGTTTTCACGGTAAGCCCGAATCAGCATCTGTTCATGGTTGCCCATTACGGTGAAAAACCACGGCTCGCCCAAAAGCTTAAGCCCATCGAGCACGCCCGGGCCGCGATCAATGAGGTCGCCGACGCCGATGACTCGGTCAGTCTTGCTGTCAAAGCCGAGTTTGCGCAGGCCTTTGTACAAGTCGGTGGTTTTGAAGTGAATGTCACCTACGACAAAGTCACGGCCAAGGTGATTTTGCGAAAGTCTCAGAACCTTTTGCCTCATGCCTGTGGAATCCTTCTTCAGCGAAACTGCTTGATTATCTGCCCTGGGAAGCGTGCTACCAAGGTGAATCTTGGGGAAAATGCGAGGGTCTTCGAGCGTGCGTACGGCGCGTTGTCCGACATGCTGTTGGTGGGCAAGGTCGAACGCATCGAGTGGTCATGACCCTGCGCCGACGCAGAGCAAATTCTGCACAACGCTGGCAGGCTTCAAGGCTGACGACGATAATGACGCCGGTTTTCTGATTCGATAAGGCGCGCCATGCAAGATGCACCCGACACCGCCGTCACTGGCAAAGACCCTGCACCCACCGGCACGCAAACGCTGATTCGCGGCCTGGGCGTGATTCATGCGGTCGCCAGCGGCGCCCGCGACCTCAAGGAAATCGCCCGGCTCATCGGCACCACCCGCAGCACCACGCACCGGCTTGCCAGCTGTCTGGTGGAGGAGCGCTACCTGCGAGTGGTGCCGCAAACCGGCTATCTCCTGGGGCCCAGGTTGATCGAACTGGGGTTCCAGGCCCAGGAAGAAGTGCCGCTGCTGGTGCTCGCCAAACCCTTCCTCGACGAATTGTCGGCGCTCACCGGCGACACTGTGCACCTGGCAATGCGCGATGGCGACGAGGTGCTGTACCTGCACAAGAATCCCGGCCGCAATGGTCCGGAGATGCGTTCGCGGGTGGGCCATCGCATGCCGCTGGCGCGCACCGGCATCGGCAAGGCGCTGCTGCTGGACAGCCCGGAAAGCGAATGGCAACGGCTGTATGAGATCAGCGTGCCAACCACCGGCAAAAATCCGCTGTGGCCTGCCCATGAAGAGCAGACCTGGGAGCAGGTGCGGGCGCGCATGCGTGAGTACGTGCAGGGCGGTTATGCGTTTGATCTGGAAGACAACGAACCGTCGATCCGTTGCGTGGCTGCGCCCGTGCGTGACGCCAGCAAACAGATCGTCGCTGGCATCAGCATCGCCAGCACGGTGCCGTACATGCCATTGGAAAAGATGGCCGACCTGGTGCCGGTGATCAAGGACGCCGCGGCACGGTTGTCTGCGGAGTTGGGTGGCTAGCGTGTAGATGAGCAGAGCAGGGAATAACGGGCGAAACGTTGACGCAATGGACGGCAATCACCCCTGTAGAAATCCTGGAAAGCGCCTGCTGGTGAAGCGATCGATGAAGCGGCTCGTGATCGACCCAACCATAACCCCGACCCGCGGTCTTAACTGTTCAGACGCCATTGGCCGACCGGCCAGGGCACAGGCGATTCGGGAAGGGGAGGCTGGTATGGCGAATAAACAAAAAACTGAGCTCACACCACTGCAGCTGCTTCAGGAGCTGGCCACAATCTTGCTGGAGCATTTTGAGCACGCCTGTGGGCAAGCCCTCGCCGGGGCGGAAAAAAAGCTCGCCAAGCTCGAAAAGAAACACAGCAAGGTGGAGAAGAAGCTTGGCAAGCAGCGGGACCGTCTCGACTCCGCGCCAGCCGGAAAACGCAAAAAACAGATGAAGCTGCGGGCCACTATTGCACTGCTGGAGACAGCTTTGGTTGACATGCAGCGTCAGGCTGATGAAACCCGGTACTACCTCCGCGACTTCAAGCACGACGTCCACGTAAGCCTGGCGTTATTGCAGGGCGTGGGCGAGGTGCGTGCAGCTGCCAGCGAAATGCTGCGCCAGCGCGAGCTCGGCCAACTCGAAATCAGCGGAGCTACCTCGCCAGCCGTACAAACGGAGGCGACCGCCAGGTCTGCCGTGAAGCCTTCGGCTGCGGCTCGCCGCGCCACGAGGGAGGCCACGGCACTGAAAGCCATGGCTAATGCGGTGGTCGCCACGCCTACGGTGACGGTGGTCAAGGGACGAAAGCATGCACCCAGCGAGGTTGCACCATTGGCCCACGGGGTCGCCGAGGCCAGCGCTGCGCCCGAGCCGGATGAGGCGCCTCATGCTGAATCAGCGCTCCAGCCGGAGTGGCTTGAACGCTCGCGGTAGGGGTGTCGCCGTTCGCCCCGCATTCCGCGGGGCGAACCGATGGATCAGGCCTTCAACGTGGCCATATCAATCACGAAACGGTATTTCACGTCACCGGCGATCATGCGGCTGTAGGCCTCGTTGATGTGCTTGATATCGAGCATCTCGATATCGCAGGTGATGCCGTGCTCGGCGCAGAAATCCAGCACCTCCTGGGTTTCGGCGATGCCGCCGATCAGTGAGCCCGCCAGCACGCGACGCTTCATCACCAGATTGGCGGCATGCAGCGCCGGGTCCACGGGTTCGATCAGGCCGACCAGAATGTGCACGCCGTCAAATCGCAGGGTTTCGAGGTAGGGATTCAGGTCGTGCTGCACCGGAATGGTGTCCAGCAGGAAGTCGAAATGACCGGCAGCCGCTTTCATCTGCTCGGCATCCGTCGAGACGATGACGTGGTCAGCACCCTGACGACGACCTTCTTCGGCCTTGCTCGCCGAGCGGGTGAACAGCGTCACTTCCGCGCCCATGGCCTTGGCGAACTTGATGCCCATGTGGCCCAGACCGCCCATGCCCAGCACACCCACTTTATCGCCGGCCTTGACGCCGTAATGCTTGAGCGGCGAATAGGTGGTGATACCGGCACACAGGATCGGTGCGGCAGCGGCCAGGTCGAGTTTCTCCGGGATACGCACGACGAAGTGCTCGCTGACCACGATGCTGTTGGAATAGCCACCCATGGTGTTGCTGCCGTCGACGCGGTCCGGAGTGGCGTAGGTCATGGTCGCGCCTTCGAGGCAATACTGCTCGAGGTCGCGGGCGCAGGCTTCGCACTGGCGGCAGGAATCGACCATGCAGCCGACGCCGACCAGATCGCCGACTTTGTGCTTGCTGACGTTGGCGCCGACTTCGGTGACCTTGCCGACGATCTCATGACCCGGCATGAGGGGGTAAACAGCGATGCCCCACTCGTTGCGCGCCTGGTGGATGTCGGAGTGGCAGACGCCGCAGTACAGGATCTCGATGGCCACGTCGTCCGGCCGCGGGCTGCGGCGGCTGAACGTCATGGGGGCGAGGGGGGTGGTGGCGGACTGGGCGGCGTAACCGATGGCTGTGTACATGAAGAACCTCGCAAAAACGATAACGGTTGAGGCGATGTATTGTCCTCAGGCAGGGCATCGGCGGCCATGGTCATTCCTCCGTCTGTCATGCCTGATCCTCCGGATTTCACAGATCGGGTAGGGCGTCACGCTGCTGATCTGCGATGATAGCGGTGTCAAATCCTCCGTATGGCTGCCCATGTCTCCTCTTTCCCATTCCGATGCCAACACTGCGTTGGTCTCCCTCATCAAGCCACTGGCACCGCGCCCGGGTTTCGTCGACACCCTCGTCCCGGGCGTGCAGGCGATGTCGTGGGATTACTACGTCGCCAGCAGCCCGCAGATCTACGAACCCAGCCTGGTGATCATTGCCCAGGGCAGCAAGCTCGCGCGCCTGGGCCCGCGAACCCTGGAATACGGCGCCGGTCATTATCTGGTGCAGGCGTTGTCCGTGCCGTTCATGTGCGAAACCTTCGCGACGGCCGAGGCGCCGATGTATGGCGTCGCCGTATCAATTGATCGGGCTCTGTTGGGTGAGCTTGTTCAGGCCATGGGCGAGGCGCCGAACGTCAAGGTCAGGGCGCAGACGCCGGAGTCCATGACGTCCGCCGAGCTGGATGCGCCGATGCGCGAGAGTGTCGAGCGGTTGTTGCGCTGTCTGCACGATCCACTCGACGCGCAAGTGATGGGCCAGGCCCGGGTTCGGGAAGTGGTGTACGCCGCGTTGCGCGGTCCGCAAGCCGGTGTGCTGCGGGCGTTGGTCGAGCAGACCGGTCACTTCGCCCGTATTGCGGCGGCGTTGCACTACCTGCGCGACCATTACGACGAGGCATTGAGCGTCGAGGATCTGGCTCGCTGCGCCAACATGAGCGCTTCAACCTTCCATGAGCATTTCAAACGCAGCACGCTGCTGTCACCCGTGCAGTACTTGAAGCGCGTGCGGCTGCTCAAGGCTCAACAGATGCTCATCGGCGAAGGCATGGGGGTGGCGCAGGTCGCGCACAAGGTCGGGTATCAGAGCACCTCGCAATTCAGTCGCGAGTACAAACGCTACTTCGAGCGCAATCCGGGGGATGAGGGCGAGCGGTTGAAGATATCGGCGTGAGGGTGGTTGCTGAACCTTAAAAGCTTCCCGGCTAAATCCGGTCCTACAAGGGTACGCGGTGTCTTTGTGGGACCGGCTTCAGCCGGGAAGAGGCCAGCGTGCACACCATCAATGGTGCGATGTGGCCGCCGACGCCTTCCCGGCTAAAGCCGGTCCCACTGAACACGCGCAGTGTCAGTAGGACCGGATTCAGCCGGGAAGCTTGCAGCTCAAAGCTTGAAGCTTGCCGCTTCCCTTACATATTGGGATAGGTCGGCCCGCCTGCGCCTTCTGGTGCTACCCACGTGATGTTCTGCGATGGATCCTTAATGTCGCAGGTCTTGCAGTGGACGCAGTTCTGCGCGTTGATCTGGAAGCGTTTTGTGCCGTCTTCCTGGGTCACCACCTCGTAAACCCCGGCCGGGCAGTACCGCTGAGCAGGCTCATCCCACTTGGGCAGGTTGACGCTGATCGGGATGCTCGGGTCCTTCAGCTTCAAGTGGCAGGGCTGTTCTTCTTCGTGGTTGGTGCCGGAGATGAACACCGAACTCAGCTTGTCGAAGCTCAACTTGCCGTCGGGTTTCGGGTAGTCGATCTTCTTCGAGTCGGCCGCCAGCTTCATGCAGGTGTAGTCCGGCTTGGTGTCGTGCAGGGTGAAGGGGATCTTGCCGCCGAACAGGTTCTGATCGATGAAGTTGAACGCGCCACCGAAGATGGCGCCGAACTTGTGAACAGCCGCGCCAAAGTTGCGGCTGGCGAACAGCTCTTCGTGCAGCCAGCTGGCTTTGAAACCTTCAACGTAGTCGTTCAGCGCGTCGCCACCCTCGCTGCCGGCAAACAACGCATCCGCCACTGCTTCAGCGGCGAGCATGCCGGACTTCATGGCGGTGTGGCTGCCCTTGATCTTGGCGAAGTTCAGCGTGCCCAGGTCGCAACCGATCAGCGCGCCACCGGGAAAGATCATCTTCGGCAGCGAATTCAGGCCGCCCTTGCAGATGGCCCGCGCGCCGTAGCTGATGCGCTTGCCGCCTTCCAGGTATTGCTTGAGGACCGGGTGGTGCTTGAGGCGCTGGAATTCATCGAACGGCGACAGGTACGGGTTGGCGTAGGACAGATCCACGATCAGCCCGACCACGACCTGATTATTTTCCAGGTGGTAAAGGAACGAGCCGCCGGTGTTTTCAGTGCCCATGATATCCAGCGGCCAACCGGCGGTGTGCACCACCAGTCCTGGCTGGTGTTTGGCCGGATCGACTTCCCAGATTTCCTTCAAGCCGATGCCGTAATGCTGGGCGTCGGCCTCACTGTCGAGGTTGAAGCGGTTGATCAGTTGCTTGCCGATGTGACCACGGCAGCCTTCGGCGAACAGCGTGTACTTGCCGCGCAGCTCCATGCCGGGGGTGTACAGGCCTTCTTTCGGATTGCCTTCACGGTCAACGCCCAGGTCGCCAGTGAGAATCCCGCGCACCACGCCGCTTTCATCGATCAGCGCTTCCTGAGCCGCGAAGCCCGGGTAGATTTCGACGCCCAGGTTCTCGGCCTGCTGCGCCATCCAGCGGCACAGGTTGCCCAGGGAGATGATGTAGTTGCCTTCGTTGTGCATGGTCTTGGGAACGAGTGCCCCCGGGACTTTCTGGCTGGCGTCGGCACCGGTCAGCACGTAGATGTCGTCGCCTTTGACCGGGGTGTTGAGCGGGGCGCCGAGGGCTTTCCAGTCAGGGAAGAGTTCGTCGAGGGCTCGGGGTTCGAACACGGCGCCGGAGAGGATGTGGGCACCGACCTCGGAGCCTTTTTCCACGACGCAGACGCTGATTTCCTGACCGGCGTCAGCGGCTCTCTGTTTCAGGCGGCAAGCGGCAGACAGCCCGGCGGGCCCGGCTCCGACGATGACGACGTCGAACTCCATAAATTCGCGTTCCACAGGCTATCTCCTACTCAAGGCTCAACGGCGTATTTTTAGACGTATTTTTATAGATGGCTAAAACCGACACCGGGAAGGTCGTTCACCCGGGCGTCATTGTGAAGGCGCGCATTATATCTACACCACCTCGCAGGTCCAATACAAACGTTTGTTTGAATCGGCCGAAACCCTGATAAATCATGGTGAGGCGGCTTGTGACTGGCGTTTATGTCGTATTGACCCGACCAGACGTTGCGGTCAAGATACGGGCGGTTTTGCACTCGCCCCAGCTGGCTGTTCGCCTCGGCTGCCGGTACAAACCCGTTGGCAGCAGAACACCGCTAAAAGCAACGTGAGCATCGCCTCCGCACCACCTTCAGCCCCACGCTGGCGGCGCGCTGCAGTTTACACGGGCGATCAACGTCTGGCTTGGATTGCCGCCGTAGCGTCGCCGCTTTTGCTGACATCCGCATTCGGCAACCGCGAATACGTTGTTTTCACAGGTGTTCTTTACACTGACGAGTACCCATCGCCGGGCATGGCCTGGCGATTTTCTTTTCACCGGAGAGAAACGAGGAATCCATGAAGGTTCTTGTAGCTGTCAAACGAGTGGTCGACTACAACGTCAAGGTTCGCGTCAAAGCGGACAACTCCGGCGTCGATCTCGCCAACGTTAAAATGTCGATGAACCCCTTCTGCGAAATCGCTGTAGAAGAAGCCGTGCGCCTGAAAGAGAAGGGCGTTGCGACCGAGATCGTTGTCGTTTCCATCGGTCCGACCACGGCTCAGGAGCAACTGCGCACCGCGCTGGCACTGGGTGCCGATCGCGCCATCCTCGTAGAATCCGCTGACGAACTGACCTCCCTGGCAGTGGCCAAGTTGCTCAAGGCCGTTGTCGACAAGGAGCAGCCGCAGCTGGTCATCCTCGGCAAGCAGGCAATCGACAGCGACAACAACCAGACCGGCCAGATGCTGGCTGCGCTGAGCGGCTATGCTCAAGGCACGTTCGCCTCGAAAGTCGAAGTCTCCGGCGACAGCGTCAATGTCACCCGTGAAATCGACGCGGGCGCGCAGACCGTTTCCCTCAAGCTGCCGGCCATTGTCACTACCGACCTGCGCTTGAACGAGCCGCGCTACGCGTCGCTGCCGAACATCATGAAAGCCAAGAAAAAGCCGCTCGAAGTGCTGACCCCTGATGCGTTGGGTGTTTCGATTGCGTCCACCAACAAGACCCTGAAGGTTGAAGCTCCGGCTGCCCGCAGCGCAGGCATCAAGGTCAAGTCGGTTGCTGAACTGGTTGATAAACTGAAAAACGAAGCGAAGGTGATCTGATGACGACCCTGGTTATCGCTGAGCACGAAAACGGCGCAATCGCTCCCGCCACCCTCAACACCGTTGCCGCGGCTGCCAAGATCGGTGGTGACATTCACGTTCTGGTCGCGGGCCACAATGTCGGTGCCGTTGGCGAAGCTGTTGCAAAAATCGCAGGCGTGTCCAAGGTCCTCGTGGCTGACAATGCGGCCTACGAACACCAACTGCCGGAAAACGTCGCCCCGCTGGTCGTCGAGCTGGCTTCGGCCTACAGCCACGTGCTGGCCGCTGCAACCTCCAACGGCAAGAACATCCTGCCGCGTGTTGCCGCCCAGTTGGACGTCGACCAGATCTCCGAGATCATCTCGGTTGAAAGCGCTGACACCTTCAAGCGCCCGATCTATGCGGGCAACGCCATTGCGACCGTTCAGTCGTCGGCCGCCGTGAAGGTCATCACCGTTCGGGCTACCGGCTTTGACGCCGTGGCAGCTGAAGGTGGTTCTGCGTCTGTTGAAGCCGTCAGCGCAGCTCACGATGCGGGCAAGTCGTCTTTCGTCAGCGAAGAGCTGGCCAAGTCCGACCGTCCGGAACTTACCGCTGCCAAGATCGTTGTTTCCGGCGGCCGCGGCATGCAGAACGGCGACAACTTCAGGCACCTCTACACCTTGGCTGACAAGCTGGGTGCAGCGGTCGGCGCTTCCCGCGCGGCCGTCGACGCAGGCTTTGTGCCCAACGACATGCAGGTCGGCCAGACCGGCAAGATCGTCGCGCCACAGCTGTACATCGCGGTCGGCATCTCCGGCGCGATCCAGCATCTGGCAGGCATGAAGGACTCCAAAGTGATCGTCGCGATCAACAAGGACGAAGAAGCGCCAATCTTCCAGGTGGCGGATTACGGTCTCGTCGCGGATCTGTTCGAAGCGATCCCCGAGTTGGAGAAGCTGGTTTAATCCACTTCCCTGACTTATAAAGAGAACCCGTTCGTTCGGGCTGCCGCAAGCGTGTTCACTTGATGAACCAGCGCTCAGGCAGTCGGATCTGACGGGTTTTTTTATGGGCTGAAAAAAGGACGTCGTCATGTTGTCGCCAAAGCAGACGCTGGCTTCACTGCTGGGCGGGTTGCTGTTGCTGCCGTCGCTGGCCTGGTCTGCGGGCAAGTGTGACCGGCTGATTGTCACCGGCAGCCCGGATGCGCCGCCGTACCTGTGGCGCGACCCCCAAGACCCCAAACACCTGATGGGCGCCAATGCCGACTTGCTCAAGGAGGTCGCGCAGCAGGTCGGCGTCAAGGTCGAGCTGTTGTATGGCGGCAAGCGCAGCCAGGCCCTTGAGGAAGTGCGCACCGGGCGCATGGACATGCTCGCCGACACGCCGTTCAACAGCGCCGAGCTGGAATCCCTGGACTTTATCCACCCGCCCATCGCCCAGAACGACATCATGGTCTGGACCCGCAACGGCCACGAGCAACCGTTCAACTCACTGGCCGATCTGCAGGGCCATCCTGGGGCCATGTCAGAGAAGACCCGGGTGACCGCCGAATTCGATCAGGCAATCAGAGCGCAGTTGACGCTGGAGAAGCAGGCCAGTCTCGTTCAGGCCTTTCAGAAACTGGCGGCGGGGCAGGTCGAATTTGTCCTGGCCGGCCGCTACGCCGGGATGGCTGTGACCCAGGCGCTGGACATCGCCAAAGACCTGCAAGCCCAGCCCGCGGTTCTCGATCATCCGGGGTTTTATCTGGCGTTGTCGTTCAATTCGGCTTGCAACGATCCATGGCTGCGCGGACAGCTGGCGAAAAAAATGACAGAATTGGCGGCTTCCGGTCGCTCCGGTGAAGCCGTAACGCGCAATCTGGACCTGTGGAAAAACCAATTGCAGCAGTCCGGCAATGCCCTCCATCAGTAGGAATGTGTTTTGAGCTTTCTCTTGAAAATCCAGCCTGTATTCGGCGCTGTTGTGCTCGCCGCCCTCGGCGGCTGTGCCAACGACCCGGCGCCCACCGAACAACTCAAACTCACCGAACAGGCGGTCGCCCAGGCCACTGCAGTCGGTGCTACAGATGAAGAACCGGACTTGGTGACAGCCCAGGCGAAGCTGACCCAGGCCCGCGCCGATATGGCGGACAAGTCCTACAAGGATGCGCGCATGCAGGCCGAACAGGCCGAGCTGGACGCGCGTCTGGCCGAGGCCCGAGTGTTGACCCAGAAGAGCGAAGCGCAGGTGGCTCAGGTCAACACCCGCCTTGAGCGCCTGCGCAAGCAGTTGGGGGCTGGCCAATGAATACCGTTGCGCGAAGCCTCAGTGTCGGTCTGTTACTGGCCAGTGCCGGTCTTGCTGGCTGTGCCGGCCACCAGAGCAGTGAGCAGTCGTTGCAGGGTGCCATTGCCGATTACCAGACGGTCAAGGAAGACACCAATGTCCTGCGCAGCGCGCCGAAGGATGTCATCCGCGCCGGCGAATTGCTCGGCCGGGCCGAGCGCCTGTCGAGCTACATCGGCAGCGCTGACGACGTCAGTCATTACGCGTACTTGAGCAGCCGTTACAGCGCGATCGCCCGGGAGCACAGCAAGCTGCTGTTGAATCAGGAAAAGCTCGCGCGACTGGAACTGGAGCGTCAGCGCCTGCAGCTGGCCTTGCGTGAAGCCAAGCTGGCCGGTGCCCAGCAACAAGGCAAGTGGGCGGAAGATCAGGTGATCAGCCTGTCGACACAGCAGAACGAGCGCGGGCTGGTGATGACCCTCGGCGACATGCTGTTTGATACCGGCCGCGCCGAACTGAAAAGCTCGGCCAACCGCACGGTGCTGAAGGTCGTGCAGTTCCTGCAATTCAATCCCAAACGTGTGGTGCGCATTGAGGGCTACACCGACAGCACAGGCGATGCTCGGGAAAACCTTGCGCTGTCGAAGGACCGCGCGCAGGCCGTTGCTGACGTGCTGTCTGATCTGGGCATCGAGGAAGACCGCATGCAGGTCGAAGGTTACGGCGATCAGTACCCGGTGGACGCCAACACCTCTGAAAGCGGCCGTGCCCAGAATCGCCGTGTCGAAATCGTCTTCTCGGACGACAAGGGACATTTGAGCGCGCCTCGCTAAGGCGCAGAGGAATGTCGGAATCCGAGTGATTCAAACGCCGCGCCCTCTAGCCGGAACAGGAACTGTCACCGTACACTTCCGAACTGTTCCGGTGATCCTGCTTTTTGATCAGCGGATGCGAGATCAAAGCACAGGATCGAGGGACGCGAAATGACCAGTCTGTTGCTGTACCAACGCATCGCCCAACAGCTGGCCGAAGACATTCGCCGGGGTGTGTATCAGCCAGGCGAACGCGTGCCGTCCGTGCGCAAGATGAGCTCCCAGCTCAACGTCAGTCATGCCACCGTCCTGCAGGCCTACGCCAACCTTGAAGACCAGGGTTTGATCCGCGCGCGGCCGCAGTCCGGTTACTACGTGCACCAGACCCCGGCCCTCACGGCGGCGACTCCCGATATCGCTCGGGTGGAGCGCCCCGGCCTGGTCACCCGCGCCAGCATCATTCAACAAGTGCTGGTCGAGGCACGGCGGGAAGGGGTGTTCGCGTTCGGCGCAGCGGTCCCGCACATTGATTACCTGCCCCTGCGCGCGTTGCACCAGCAACTGGCCAAGGTCACCCGCTTTCAAAGCCCTCGGGCATTCAATTACATGTTCAGCCCCGGCTTCGAGCCGCTGCGCCGTCAGGTGGCGATTCGCATGCGCGACGCAGGCGTGGTGATCGACCCGTCTGAAGTCGTGATCACCCATGGCTGCGTCGACGCGCTGCAAATGTCACTGCGGGTGCTGACCAGTCCGGGCGACCTGATCGCCGCAGAATCCCCGACCTACTACGGCCTGCTGCAGCTGGCTGATCTGCTTGGCCTGAAAGTCATCGAAATTCCCAGCGACCCCAACACCGGCATCAGCCTTGAAGCCTTGCAGCTGGCTGCCAATCAATGGTCGATCAAAGCGCTGGTGATGACCTCCCGGCTGAGCAATCCTCTGGGTAGCACCATGCCGGAAGAGCGGCAGAAACACCTGCTGCGCCTGGCGTCGGACTTCGACATTCAAATCATCGAAGACGACATCTACGGCGAGTTGATGTACGAGCAGAACAAGACCAAGGCCTTGAAGGCCTTCGACCGGCTGGGCCATGTCATCTACTGCTCCAGCTTCTCCAAGACCCTGTCGCCCGGGGTGCGTATTGGCTGGATGATCGCCGGGAAATACCAGGCTGAAATCCAGCGTCTGCAAACCTTCAGCACCCACTCAGCGTGCAGCGTGACGCAGATGGCGGTGGCGTCTTATCTCGAAAACGGCGGGTATGACCGGCACTTGCGCTTTATCCGCCAGGAGCACCGCAAGAATCTCAGCGCGTTTCAGCTGGCGGTGCAGCAGATGTTTCCGGAAGGCACGCAGATCAGTCGACCTGCGGGCGGGTTCATTCTGTGGATCAGCCTGCCGGGGCGGGTGAACACCCAGGAGTTGCACGTGCGTGCGCTGGAACAGGGCATCAGCATCGCACCCGGCCTGATTTTCAGTAATACGGAGCAGTTCAATCACTGCATTCGCCTCAATTGCGGTCTGCCGTGGAACCGTGAAGCGGAGAGGGCGTTGATGACAGTGGGCATGCTCGCCAAGCAGCTGTGCCAGGATGCCGGGCAATCCTGGTGAACTCGTAAGGTTGCCAGCTTTCCATACGTTACAGGGGGAGGCAGACAGGACCAACTTGTCAGTCGCCATGCAAAGGGCCAGCATATGGCCCTGTCTTACTTACTGCCGTTCAGACTATGAAATCACTGCGTTGTGTAAGTGTGATGTTGTTGGTGATGCTTAGCGCTTGTGATGCCGACAAAGCGCCCACGCCACCGGCGAAAGCCACTGCGTCGACGGCCGGCGCCCGTGCTGATGCGCGGGCTGTGTCGCACGAGTCCCCCGAGCCAGCGAAGCCTGTCTCTGGAGCTGAGCCTTCGTCTGCAGTGCCGGACAAGCCTGCGGTTGAAGCGCCAGAGGTCCACGCCCTTACGCCGAATATCAAGACCGTGCCGGTTGTCGCCTCGGGCAAGGCGTCGGTTGAAGCGCCGCGAGCGATTACCAACGCTAAGACGACTGACGATAAGGCAGCGGGCTCCAACGCCAAATCCGCCAAGGTTAAAGCGGACAATGCCGAAGTGGCGCGGCGTGCCCCAGTGGCCAGCAAGAGCAAATCGGCGTCCCAAGTGGTGAAAGAAACCAAGCTGAACAAAGTGCCGCTGGACCTTAGCCTGCCCCCTGAGATGGTCAAGCAGCTGACCCCGCCGGCTAACGTGATCAGCTCCGCGTCGAAGGCCAAGGCGCCCTCAGCTGGTGCCAAGCCCCTGCTTCCGAAAATGTTTCCTGACGCGAACGCTGACCCTGACTTCCAGATGCAAGGCCGTCTGCTGAGCAACGAAATGGACTTGCAGTTGCGCAATGAGGCGCGCAAGGACGTGGAAGGTGCTGCGCTGGATTTCACATTCAAGAAGTGATGAACCCGTGACCCGGTCTCAGCGCCCGATTTCAAACGTGTGTTTTAGCGCGTAAGATCCTGCCATCGTTCTCACCGCCACAGCAGGTTCTCTTCATGGAATGCCGTCCAGGCTGCGGCGCATGCTGCATCGCGCCGTCCATCACCTCACCGATTCCCGGCATGCCCAACGGCAAACCTGCGGGTGTGCGCTGTCTGCACCTGTCGCTGGACATGCTCTGCGGCATTTTTGGAAAGCCGGGAAGGCCGGCGGTGTGTGACCAGTTCGCGGCGGAGCCTGAGGTCTGTGGTACCAGTCCGCAGGAAGCGATCCGACTGATCGGCTGGTGGGAAGAGATGACATCGGTGGCATGAAGCGCGACCGGTCGTGACTGAACTTCAACAATAAGGAACAACCTATGAGTTCTCTGTACCGCATTGCTTTCGGGCTGGGACTGACTGTATGGGTCGCAGCGTCGGCCCAGGCTGAAGAGTGGAAAGTCGCGAAGAACGAGGAGGGCATCAAAGTCTCCCTCAGCGATGTGCCCGGATCGCAGTACAAGGCCTATCAGGGCGTGACCACCATTAAGGCGAGCATCGGCAAGCTCCGTGCTTTGCAGGAAGATGTGGCCAGCGCGTGTGCCTGGATTCACGAATGCAAGCTGCAGAAGATCCTCAAGCACGACGGCGACAAGACCTGGACGTACTCCCAGTTCAACACGCCGTGGCCGGTCACGCCTCGGGACTCGGTGCTGAAAGTGACGACGGTGGAAGGCGCCGATGGCAGTGTGACCCGTGAGCTGGAAGGCGAGCCCAAGTACATCCCGGAAGAGAAGGGCTTCGTGCGGGTCGCGCAGGTCGAAGGGTTCTGGAAGTTCGCGCCCAAGGGCGACAACCTGACCGAGGTCACCTATCAAGTTCACACCGAGCCCGGCGGCAGCGTGCCATCCTGGCTGGCGAACAAGTTCGTGGTGGACGCGCCGTTCAACACTCTGAAAGCGCTGAAGGATCGAGCCGAGAAGAATTGACCGGTTCGCTTGTCATGTTAAAGCCACACACTAAAAAGGCTGCCTCAGGGCAGCCTTTTTTGCGTCTTCGAGGTGGCTGTCGAGTTACTTGCGCTCGGCCAGCGGAACGATGTCGCGCGACACTTCACCGGTATACAGCTGACGTGGACGACCGATCTTGTACGGGCTCGACAGCATTTCTTTCCAGTGAGAGATCCAGCCGACAGTTCGCGCCAGGGCGAAAATCACGGTGAACATACTGGTCGGGATGCCGATTGCCTTGAGGATGATGCCCGAGTAGAAGTCGACGTTCGGGTACAGCGAGCGTTCGATGAAGTACGGGTCGGTCAGGGCGATCTCTTCGAGACGCATGGCCAACTCGAGCTGCGGGTCATTGGTGATGCCCAGCTCTCGCAGGACTTCGTCGCAGGTCTGTTTCATCACGGTGGCGCGCGGGTCGCGGTTCTTGTAAACGCGGTGACCGAAGCCCATCAGCTTGAACGGATCGTTCTTGTCCTTGGCCTTGGCGATGTAAGTGTCGATGTTGGACACATCGCCGATTTCATCGAGCATGGTCAGCACGGCTTCGTTCGCGCCACCGTGGGCAGGGCCCCAGAGTGCAGCAATACCGGCTGCGATGCAGGCGAACGGGTTGGCGCCCGAGGAACCTGCCATGCGCACGGTGGAGGTCGAGGCATTCTGTTCGTGGTCGGCATGGAGGATGAAGATCCGGTCCATGGCCTTGGCCAGCGTCGGGCTGATCGGTTTGATCTCGCACGGCGTGTTGAACATCATGTGCAGGAAGTTTTCCGCGTAGCTGAGGTCGTTGCGCGGGTACATCATGGGTTGACCCATGGAGTACTTGTAAACCATCGCGGCCAGGGTCGGCATCTTGGCGACCAGACGGATCGCGGAGATTTCACGGTGCTGCGGATTATTGATGTCCAACGAGTCGTGGTAGAACGCCGACAGGGCGCCGACCACACCGCACATGACGGCCATCGGGTGGGCGTCGCGACGGAAACCATTGAAGAAGGTCTTCAGTTGCTCGTGCACCATGGTGTGATTCTTCACGGTGACGACGAATTCGGCTTTTTGCTCGGCGGTCGGCAGTTCGCCGTTGAGCAGCAGGTAGCAGGTTTCCAGGTAGTCCGACTGCTCGGCCAGCTGTTCGATCGGGTAGCCGCGATGCAGGAGAATGCCGTTATCACCGTCGATGTAGGTGATCTTCGATTCGCATGAAGCGGTGGACATGAAGCCTGGGTCGAATGTGAAGCGTCCGGTGGCAGTCAGGCCGCGTACGTCGATAACATCGGGACCAACGGTGCCGGTCAGAATGGGCAGCTCGACGGGGGCTGCGCCCTCGATGATCAACTGCGCTTTTTTATCAGCCATGTGGCCTCCTAATTATGCTTCAAATCATCAGACAGACCCCCCACGCAGGGCCCGCATCACTATAGTGAGATAAATTCTAAAGTCAATTTGCCAAAAGTCTTGTAGCAGAAGGCTTTAACGGGGGATTTTCGTCGAAATTACGGGCCATTTACGCCAATTATCGGGCTAAAGCAATCCACCCTTGGGACGGGGTCTGCGCGTTGTCATTAGTTGGCTAACTGTCTATACTCGGCGTCCGACCGCCAGGGGCTTTCAGGCCCGATTCAACGGGGTTGGTCACTTCCTGGGTAGTGGGTACCTGACCAGTACACTTCCCAACAACTTGCCCTGAGTGTTAGGGCTCTTCAGTGTGAAAAAAAGCCGTGAAAAGCCAACGACCTGTAAACCTAGACCTAAGGACCATCAAACTCCCTATCACTGCTTACACGTCCATCCTTCATCGTATCTCCGGTGTCATCCTCTTCGTCGGCATTGCCATCATGCTCTATGCATTGGACCTGTCGCTCGACTCCGAGGAAGGCTTCGCGTCGGTGAAAGCAGGGCTGACCAGTCCGCTGGCCAAGTTTGTGATCTGGGCTCTTCTGTCCGCGCTGCTGTATCACCTGGTGGCGGGCATCCGTCATCTGATCATGGACTCGGGCATTGGCGAGACGCTGGAAGGCGGCAAGCTGGGCTCTAAAATCGTTATCGCCGTGTCTGTGGTGGTGATCGTTCTGGCAGGAGTGTGGATATGGTAACCAACGTCACCAACCTTTCTCGTTCGGGCCTGTATGACTGGATGGCGCAACGCGTCTCCGCCGTCGTACTCGCGGCTTATTTCATTTTCCTGATCGGGTACCTGATCGCTCACCCTGGCATCGAATACGCCACGTGGCACGCGCTCTTCTCCCATAACGCAATGCGCATCTTCAGCCTGTTGGCCCTTGTAGCCCTGGCGGCTCACACCTGGGTTGGCATGTGGACCATCGCGACCGACTACCTGACGCCGATGGCGCTGGGCAAGTCCGCGACAGTGGTGCGTTTCCTTTTTCAGGCGGTGTGCGGCATTGCGATGTTCGCTTACTTCGTCTGGGGTGTGCAGATTCTTTGGGGTATCTGATTCATGGCTAACATTAATACGCTTTCATTCGACGCCATTATCATTGGCGGCGGCGGTGCGGGCATGCGTGCCGCATTGCAGCTGGCTCAGGGCGGCCACAAGACCGCTGTCGTCACCAAGGTCTTCCCGACTCGCTCCCACACCGTTTCCGCCCAGGGTGGCATCACCTGCGCAATCGCCTCGGCCGATCCGAACGATGACTGGCGCTGGCACATGTACGACACCGTCAAGGGCTCCGACTACATCGGTGACCAGGACGCTATCGAATACATGTGTTCCGTGGGCCCGGAAGCCGTGTTCGAGCTCGAACACATGGGTCTGCCGTTCTCCCGTACCGAGCAGGGCCGCATCTATCAGCGTCCGTTCGGCGGTCAGTCGAAAGACTTCGGCAAGGGCGGTCAGGCTGCACGTACCTGTGCGGCCGCCGACCGAACCGGTCACGCGCTGCTCCACACCCTGTATCAGGCTAACCTGAAAGCCGGCACCGTATTCCTTAACGAGTACTACGCAGTTGACCTGGTGAAGAACCAGGACGGCGCGTTCGTCGGTATCATCGCCATCTGCATCGAAACCGGTGAAACCTCCTACATTCGCGCCGACGCGACTGTACTGGCCACCGGCGGTGCCGGCCGCATCTATTCCTCCACCACCAACGCCCTGATCAACACTGGCGACGGCGTGGGCATGGCGTTGCGTGCCGGTGTACCGGTTCAGGACATCGAGATGTGGCAGTTTCACCCAACCGGCATCGCCGGCGCAGGTGTACTGGTCACTGAAGGTTGCCGTGGTGAAGGCGGCTACCTGATCAACAAGCACGGCGAGCGTTTCATGGAGCGCTACGCACCAAACGCCAAGGACCTTGCTGGTCGTGACGTTGTGGCTCGTTCGATGGTTAAAGAGATCATCGCCGGCAACGGTTGCGGTCCTGACGGCGACCACGTAATGCTCAAGCTCGATCACCTCGGCGAAGAAGTGCTGCACAGCCGCCTGCCAGGGATCATGGAACTGTCCAAGACCTTTGCACACGTTGACCCGGCCGTTGCGCCGATCCCTGTCGTACCGACCTGCCACTACATGATGGGCGGCGTGGCCACCAACATTCATGGTCAGGCGATCACCCAGGACGCTGCCGGCGTCGACACCATCATCCCCGGCCTGTTCGCGGTCGGTGAAGTGGCGTGCGTCTCGGTACACGGTGCCAACCGTCTGGGCGGCAACTCGCTGCTCGATCTGGTGGTGTTCGGTCGTGCTGCCGGTCTGCACCTGGAGCAGGCGCTCAACGACGGCGTCGACTACCGTCGGGCTTCCGAAACCGACATCGACGTCGCGCTGGCTCGCCTCAATGGCTTGAACTCGCGTACCGATGGCGAAGACGTCGCAACCCTGCGCAAAGAGCTGCAGAGCTGCATGCAGAACTACTTCGGTGTGTTCCGTACCGGCGAATACATGCAGAAGGGTATTGCCCAGCTGGCTGACCTGCGCACGCGTATTTCCAATGTCAAGATCAACGACAAGAGCCAGGCGTTCAACACTGCCCGGATCGAAGCGCTGGAGCTGCAAAACCTGCTGGAAGTCGCTGAAGCAACGGCGATCGCCGCAGAGCATCGCAAGGAGTCCCGAGGCGCTCACGCCCGCGAAGACTTCGAAGATCGCGACGACGAGAACTGGCTGTGCCACACCCTGTATTTCCCGGGTGACAAGCGCGTAGCCAAGCGTGCCGTGAACTTCTCGCCGAAAACTGTTCCGACTTTTGAACCTAAGATTCGGACTTATTAAGGGTGACCGCCATGTTGCAAGTCAGTGTTTATCGCTACAACCCTGATCAGGACGCCGCGCCGTTCATGCAGGATTTCCAGGTCGACACCGGTGGCAAAGACCTGATGGTGCTGGACGTCCTGGCTCTGGTTAAAGAGCAGGACGAAGGCTTCTCGTACCGTCGTTCGTGCCGCGAAGGCGTGTGCGGTTCCGACGGCATGAATATCAACGGCAAGAACGGCCTGGCCTGCATCACGCCGCTGTCGGCGGTGGTCAAGGGCAACAAGCTGGTGGTTCGCCCACTTCCTGGTCTGCCGGTCATCCGTGACCTCGCCGTCGACATGAGCATCTTCTACAAGCAATACGAGAAGGTGAAGCCATTCCTGCAGAACGATACGCCGGCTCCGTCAATCGAGCGCCTGCAGACCCCGGAAGAGCGGGAAAAACTCGACGGCCTGTACGAGTGCATTCTGTGCGCTTGCTGCTCGACGTCCTGCCCGTCCTTCTGGTGGAACCCCGACAAGTTCCTGGGTCCTGCTGCGATTCTGCAAGCCTATCGTTTCCTGGCCGACAGCCGTGACACCAGAACGCAAGAGCGTCTGGCATCCATGGACGATCCGTTCAGTGTGTTCCGCTGCCGCGGCATCATGAACTGCGTCAACGTGTGTCCGAAAGGCCTTAACCCAACCAAGGCTATCGGTCACGTGCGCAACATGTTGCTCAAAAGCGGTGTCTGACTTCGCCACACCTGTAACATCGCAGCACCCGCTACTGCAGCACCCGTAAACGCTGCGGCGCAGGCTTCAACCGGCGCCGTAGTTTTAACCTGAGCAGTTGTCGTATGGCTTCAGCTCTTATTTTGAAGAAATGAAACCAGCAGGGGCATCCGGGCTGGTACCCGGACTATCTGCGTGATTCCTAGTGACTTGAAGTCGCTGCACATGGACTTTTCAAGTTTGCGCTGGCATCGACGCCGATGGTGTCCCCTAATCGAGGGTGACCAAGCATGCAAGAAAGCGTGATGCAGCGCATGTGGAACAGCGCCCACCTTTCCGGTGGTAACGCTGCCTATGTGGAAGAGCTCTACGAGCTCTACCTGCACGACCCTAACGCTGTGCCAGAAGAGTGGCGCACCTATTTTCAGACGTTGCCGGCTGACGGCAGCACTGCCACCGATGTATCGCACTCTACGGTTCGCGATCATTTTGTGTTGCTGGGGAAAAACCAGCGCCGCGCCCAACCGGTCTCTGCCGGCAGCGTGAGCAGCGAGCATGAAAAGAAGCAAGTTGAAGTGCTGCGACTTATCCAGGCATTCCGTATGCGCGGCCATCAGGGTGCGCAACTCGATCCTCTGGGTCTGTGGAAGCGTACTGCGCCAGCTGACCTGTCGATCAACCATTACGGTTTGACCAACGCTGACCTCGATACCACATTCCGTGCCGGCGACCTGTTCATCGGCAAGGAAGAAGCGAGCCTACGCGAAATCGTCGAAGCGTTGCAGCAGACATATTGCCGCACCATCGGCGCCGAGTTCACGCACATCGTCGATTCCAACCAGCGCAACTGGTTCATGCAGCGCCTCGAAAGCGTGCGTGGCCGTCCTGCCTATTCCGCCGACATCAAGAGCCATCTGCTCGAGCGTGTGACGGCGGGCGAGGGTCTGGAAAAGTACCTGGGCACCAAATACCCGGGCACCAAGCGTTTCGGTCTGGAAGGCGGCGAAAGCCTGATCCCGATGCTCGACGAGCTGATTCAGCGTTCCGGCTCCTACGGCACCAAGGAAGTTGTCATCGGCATGGCCCACCGCGGCCGTCTCAACGTGCTGGTCAACACCTTCGGCAAGAACCCGCGCGACCTGTTCGACGAGTTCGAAGGCAAGAAGAAGGTCGAGCTGGGTTCCGGTGACGTTAAATATCACCAGGGCTTCTCGTCCAACGTGATGACCACCGGCGGCGAAGTCCACCTGGCGATGGCGTTCAACCCTTCCCACCTGGAAATCGTGTCCCCTGTGGTCGAAGGCTCGGTGCGTGCCCGTCAGGATCGTCGCAACGACGCCACTGGCGAGAAAGTGCTGCCGATCTCTATTCACGGTGACGCTGCGTTCGCAGGTCAGGGCGTGGTGCTGGAAACCTTCCAGATGTCGCAGACCCGTGGCTTCAAGACGGGCGGCACGATCCACATCGTGATCAACAACCAGGTCGGCTTCACCATCAGCAAGCAGGAAGACTCGCGCTCCACCGAGTACGCGACCGACGTTGCCAAGATGATTCAGGCGCCGATCCTCCATGTGAACGGCGATGATCCTGAGGCTGTGCTGTTCGTGACCCAGCTGGCGATCGACTACCGCATGCAGTTCAAGCGTGACGTGGTCATCGATCTGGTTTGCTACCGTCGTCGCGGCCACAATGAAGCCGATGAACCGAGTGGCACCCAGCCGCTGATGTACCAGCAGATTGCCAAACAGCGCACCACCCGTGAGCTGTATGCCGATGCACTGGCCACCGCTGGCATTCTCAACGCCGAAGCCGCCCAGGCCAAGGTCGACGAGTACCGCAACGCGCTCGACAACGGCATGCACGTGGTCAAAAGTCTCGTCAAAGAGCCGAACAAGGAATTGTTCGTCGATTGGCGTCCGTACCTGGGTCACGCGTGGACCGCACGTCATGACACCAGTTTTGACCTCAAGACCTTGCAGGAGCTGTCAGCCAAGCTGATGGAAGTGCCGGAAGGTTTCGTGGTTCAGCGTCAGGTCCAGAAAATCTACGAAGACCGCCAAAAGATGCAAGTCGGTGGCCTTCCGATCAACTGGGGTTATGCCGAAACCATGGCCTACGCAACGCTCGCATTCGAAGGCCATCAGGTGCGCATCACCGGGCAGGACGTCGGTCGCGGTACGTTCTCGCACCGTCACGCCGTGCTGCACAACCAGAAAGACGGCGCGACCTACGTGCCTCTGCAGAACCTGTACGCCGGTCAGCCTCGTTTCGACCTGTACGACTCGTTCCTGTCGGAAGAGGCCGTGCTGGCGTTCGAATACGGTTACTCGACCACTCAGCCCAATGCGCTGGTGATCTGGGAAGCCCAGTTCGGTGACTTTGCCAACGGTGCGCAGGTCGTGATCGACCAGTTCATCACCAGCGGCGAGCACAAGTGGGGCCGTCTGTGCGGTCTGACCATGCTGTTGCCCCATGGCTACGAAGGGCAGGGCCCGGAGCACTCATCGGCACGTCTTGAGCGTTACCTGCAATTGTGCGCCGAGCACAACATTCAGGTCTGCGTACCGACCACCCCGGCTCAGATCTACCATCTGTTGCGCCGTCAGGTGATCCGTCCGCTGCGCAAGCCGCTGATCGTGTTGACGCCGAAGTCGTTGCTGCGCCACAAGCTGGCCGTGTCGACCCTGGAAGATCTGGCCCATGGCTCGTTCCAGACCGTCATCCCGGAAATCGACACCCTCGATGCCGCGAAAGTGACGCGTCTGGTGCTGTGCAGCGGCAAGGTCTACTACGACCTGCTGGAAAAACGCCGTGCCGAAGGCCGCGAAGACATCGCTATCGTGCGTCTCGAGCAGCTCTATCCGTTCCCGGAAGACGACCTGATGGAGGCCATCGCGCCTTACACCAACCTGACCAACGTGGTCTGGTGTCAGGAAGAACCGATGAACCAGGGCGCCTGGTACAGCAGTCAGCACCACCTGCGCCGCAGCATCGGCAATCACAACCGCAACCTCGTTCTCGAGTATGCCGGCCGTGATGCTTCCGCTGCCCCAGCTTGTGGATACGCTTCGATGCACGCCGAGCAGCAGGAAAAACTGCTGAAAGACGCGTTCTCCGTTTAACGCCTTCGCGCACTAGAAACCGAATTAAAGGAATTACAGATAATGGCTATTGAGATCAAAGCCCCCTCTTTCCCGGAATCCGTTGCCGACGGCACCGTTGCCACCTGGCACAAGAAACCGGGCGACGCCGTCAAGCGTGACGACCTGATCGTCGATATCGAAACCGACAAGGTCGTGCTGGAAGTATTGGCCGAGGCTGACGGCGTACTGGGCGCAATCGTTGCCGAAGAGGGCGCCACTGTCCTGTCGAACCAGTTGCTGGGCTCGATCGAAGCGGGCGGTGCTGCTGCCGCTCCTGCTGCCGCCGCTCCAGCCGCTGCTGCATCGGCTCCGGCTGCTGCGCCGGCCCAGGCTGCCGCTGCACCTGCTGGTGCCGGTGACGAAGACGCCATCGGCGCTCCGGCTGCCCGCAAGCTGGCCGAAGAAAACGGCATCAACCTGTCCAGCGTCAA
This sequence comes from Pseudomonas sp. GL_135, assembly GCF_057834665.1. NCBI lineage: Bacteria > Pseudomonadati > Pseudomonadota > Gammaproteobacteria > Pseudomonadales > Pseudomonadaceae > Pseudomonas > Pseudomonas sp. GL_135. Next base: position 3,285,273 of record NZ_CM174408.1, on the reverse strand, counting down.
AGGCACGGGCAAAGACGGCCGCGTGACCAAGGAAGACGTGGTTGCCGCCATCGAAGCCAAGAAATCCGCGCCGGCCGCTGCACCTGCCGCCAAACCGGCTGCTGCCGCTGCGCCTGTGGCTGCCGTTGGCGACCGCACCGAGAAGCGCGTGCCGATGACCCGTCTGCGCGCCAAGGTGGCAGAGCGTCTGGTTGAAGCTCAGTCGAACATGGCGATGCTGACCACCTTCAACGAAGTCGACATGACCGAAGTCATGGCGCTGCGTTCTAAGTACAAGGACCTGTTCGAGAAGTCCCACAACGGCGTACGCCTGGGCTTCATGTCGTTCTTCGTCAAGGCCGCGACCGAAGCGCTGAAACGCTACCCAGCGGTCAACGCTTCGATCGATGGCACCGACATCGTTTACCACGGTTATGCCGACGTCGGCGTCGCCGTATCGAGCGATCGAGGTCTGGTGGTTCCGGTGCTGCGCAATGCCGAGCAGATGAGCCTGGCTGAAATCGAAGGCGGCATCGCTACCTTCGGCAAGAAAGCCCGCGACGGCAAACTGTCCATCGACGAGATGACTGGCGGTACCTTCACGATCACCAACGGTGGTACTTTCGGTTCGATGATGTCGACCCCGATCGTCAACCCGCCGCAAGCGGCCATCCTGGGCATGCACAACATTCTGCAGCGTCCTATGGCGATCAACGGTCAGGTCGTCATCCGTCCGATGATGTATCTGGCGCTGTCCTACGATCACCGCCTGATCGACGGTAAAGAAGCCGTGACGTTCCTGGTGACCATCAAGAACCTGCTGGAAGACCCGGCTCGTCTGTTGCTGGACATCTGATTCAAGGACAGCTGCAAGCCGCAAGCGCCAAGCTGCAAGTTACAGCAGCCTGGCGCCAACGCTTGGGTCGTCGCAACATCCTAATGAACAGGCTGCAACTCGTCTGTAAAGCATCACGGATCAGCTTGCAGCTTGTGGCTTAAAGCTCGCAGCTAAAGAGGAACTCTTTTCTATGTCCCAGAAATTCGACGTGGTAGTGATTGGCGCAGGCCCTGGCGGCTACGTGGCCGCTATCAAGGCCGCGCAACTCGGTCTCACGACTGCCTGCATCGAGAAGTATCAGGATAAGGAGGGCAAGCTGGCCCTTGGCGGTACCTGCCTGAACGTGGGCTGCATCCCTTCGAAGGCGCTGTTGGACAGCTCCTGGAAATTCTACGAAGCCAAGAACCAGTTCGGTGTTCACGGCATCTCGCTCAGCGACCTGAAAATGGACATTGCTGCCATGATTGGTCGCAAGGCTCAGATCGTCAAAGGCCTGACCGGCGGCGTCGCCAGCCTGTTCAAGGCCAACGGCGTCACTTCCCTGCAAGGCCACGGCAAACTGCTGGCCGGCAAGAAAGTCGAGCTGACCAAGCCAGACGGCACCACCGAAGTCATCGAAGCCGAGAACATCATTCTGGCGTCCGGTTCGCGTCCGATCGACATTCCGCCGGCTCCGGTCAATCAGGTCACCATCGTCGATTCGACAGGTGCCCTGGAATTCCCGGCCGTGCCTGAGCGTCTGTGCGTCATCGGCGCTGGTGTCATCGGTCTGGAACTGGGTTCGGTCTGGGCTCGCCTGGGTGCCAAGGTAACTGTCCTCGAGGCCCTGGAGAAATTCCTGCCAGCCGCTGACGAAGCCGTTGCCAAAGAAGCGCAGAAGACCTTCACCAAGCAGGGTCTGGACATCAAGCTGGGCGCACGCGTCACCGGTTCCAAGGTCAATGGCGACGAAGTCGTCGTGACCTACACCGATAAGGACGGCGAGCAGAACATCACCTTCGACCGCGTGATCGTGGCCGTGGGCCGTCGCCCGGTGACCACCGAGCTGCTGGCTGCCGACAGCGGTGTCGACATCGACGAGCGCGGTTTCATCTTCGTCAACGAGCAGTGCGAGACCAGCGTTCCTGGCGTGTACGCGATCGGTGACGTGGTTCGTGGTCTGATGCTGGCGCACAAAGCGTCCGAAGAAGGCATCATGGTTGTCGAGCGCATCAAGGGTCACAAGACCCAGATGAACTACGACCTGATTCCGTCGGTTATCTACACCCACCCGGAAATCGCCTGGGTCGGCAAAACCGAGCAGACGCTCAAGGCTGAAGGCGTTGAAGTCAACGTCGGTCAGTTCCCGTTCGCGGCCAGCGGCCGTGCGATGGCAGCGAATGACACCGGCGGTTTCGTCAAGGTCATCGCTGACGCCAAGACCGACCGTGTACTGGGTGTACACGTCATTGGTCCGGGCGCTGCAGAGCTGGTACAGCAGGGCGCGATCGGTATGGAGTTCGGCACCAGTGCCGAAGACATCGGCATGATGGTCTTCTCCCACCCGACGCTGTCCGAAGCGCTGCACGAAGCGGCACTGGCTGTGAATGGCGGCGCCATCCACATCCAGAACAAGAAAAAACGCTGAAAATAACCACGACGGTCCGCCCGTCGTAGGCCCTGCTCGCAGGGCTTACCGCGGAAGGTCCGTTGGACTCGAACTCCTGGCAGCACAGGGCAGGCTTGATGCCTGACCGGCGTTCTCCGGGAGAAGCGGTCACAGGTGGTGCGGCACGCTTTGACGAGCAGCACCGAATGCGCAGTACCTAACGAAGACGGTAATAAGCATGAATCTTCACGAGTATCAGGGTAAGCAGCTGTTTGCTGAATACGGCCTGCCAGTTTCCAAGGGCTATGCAGTAGACACCCCGGAAGCAGCAGCAGAAGCGTGCGACAAGATCGGCGGAACCGAGTGGGTCGTCAAAGCCCAGGTTCACGCAGGTGGTCGCGGTAAAGCGGGCGGCGTCAAGCTGGTTCGCAGCAAGGAAGACGCCGCTGCGTTCGCTCAACAGTGGTTGGGCAAGCGTCTGGTCACTTACCAGACTGATGCCAACGGTCAGCCGGTCACCAAGATCCTGGTTGAATCGTGCACTGACATCGCCAAAGAGCTGTACCTGGGCGCTGTAGTCGATCGTTCGAGCCGTCGTATCGTGTTCATGGCGTCCACCGAAGGTGGCGTGGACATCGAGAAAATCGCTCACGACACGCCTGAGAAGATTCTCAAAGCCACCATCGATCCACTGGTCGGCGCTCAGCCATTCCAGGGTCGCGATCTGGCCTTCCAGCTGGGTCTGGAAGGCAAGCAGGTCACTCAGTTCGCCAAGATCTTCACCGGTCTGGCCAAGCTGTTCCAGGACCACGATCTGGCCCTGCTGGAAGTGAACCCGCTGGTCATCAAGGCTGACGGCGATCTGCACTGCCTCGACGCCAAGATCAACATCGACGCCAACGCCATGTACCGTCAGCCAAAGCTGAAGGCTTTCCACGACCCATCGCAAGATGACCCACGTGAAGCCCACGCTGCCAAGTTCGAACTGAACTACGTGGCACTGGAAGGCAACATAGGCTGCATGGTCAACGGTGCCGGTCTGGCCATGGGCACCATGGACATCGTCAACCTGCATGGCGGCAAGCCAGCCAACTTCCTCGACGTAGGCGGCGGCGCAACCAAAGAGCGCGTTACCGAAGCGTTCAAGATCATCCTGTCCGACACCAACGTCGCTGCAGTACTGGTCAACATCTTCGGCGGCATCGTTCGTTGCGACATGATTGCCGAAGGCATCATTGGCGCCGTGAAAGAAGTCGGCGTGAAAATCCCGGTGGTTGTTCGCCTTGAAGGCAACAACGCTGAGCTGGGCGCTAAAGTACTGGCAGAAAGCGGCTTGAACATCATCGCAGCTACCAGCCTGACCGACGCTGCTCAACAAGTCGTCAAAGCTGCGGAGGGCAAATAATGAGCGTCCTGATCAATAAAGACACCAAGGTTATCTGCCAGGGCTTCACCGGCTCCCAGGGTACCTTCCACTCCGAGCAAGCCATTGCCTACGGCACCAAAATGGTTGGCGGCGTGACCCCAGGCAAGGGCGGCACCACGCACCTGAACCTGCCCGTGTTCAACACGGTGTCCGAAGCAGTAGAAAAAACCGGCGCAACCGCTTCGGTCATCTACGTTCCGGCTCCGTTCTGCAAGGATTCCATCCTTGAAGCAGCGTTCGGCGGCATCAAGCTGATCGTCTGCATCACCGAAGGCATCCCGACCATCGACATGCTCGAAGCCAAGGTCAAGTGCGACGAACTGGGTGTGGTCCTGATCGGCCCTAACTGCCCAGGCGTCATCACCCCGGGCGAGTGCAAGATCGGCATCATGCCAGGTCACATTCACTTGCCAGGCAAGGTCGGTATCGTGTCGCGTTCCGGCACCCTGACTTACGAAGCTGTGAAGCAGACCACTGACGCCGGTTTCGGTCAGTCGACCTGCGTCGGCATCGGTGGTGACCCGATCCCGGGTTCGAACTTCATCGACATCCTGAAGCTGTTCCAGGAAGACCCGAAGACCGAAGCGATCGTCATGATCGGTGAGATCGGCGGTTCGGCTGAAGAAGAAGCGGCTGCCTACATCAAGGCACACGTGACCAAGCCAGTCGTTTCCTACATCGCTGGTGTGACTGCTCCTCCGGGCAAGCGCATGGGCCATGCGGGCGCGATCATCTCTGGCGGCAAAGGCACTGCAGACGAGAAATTCGCTGCGCTGCAAGACGCAGGCGTGAAAACCGTGCGTTCGCTGGCAGACATCGGCAAAGCCCTGGCTGAGCTGACCGGTTGGGAAGTGAAGAAGGCTTAATCCCTTCGTCTCACTGCTTGATCAACAAAAGCCACCTTCGGGTGGCTTTTGCGTTTCCGGCGTTTCGATTTGCGCTGATGCTTTGACCTTAATTCTGTAAGACATTTCTGATATGCGACACGAACGTGCGTTGAGTGGTCGCACCGCCCTGTATCGGTGCGCCAAATAGGGTAGGCTAGCCGCCGTTTTGTGCAGTCGGCTCCCACAAGGAGCGGCAGCGCGCTCAGGGTCTGTCTTAAAAGGGCGGGCAGCATTTCCCCCACCCTCAGGGAAATCCTCTTCTTAATTCCGATTCAGCAGTGTGGTTTCCTTAATGAAAGTGTTGAAAGGCCAGGACATTCTGGCATTGGGTTTCATGACATTTGCGCTGTTCGTGGGCGCTGGCAATATCATCTTCCCCCCGATCGTAGGCCTCCAGGCCGGCCCCAACGTATGGATGGCGGCCCTGGGCTTTCTGGTCACGGCCGTCGGCCTTCCGGTGGTGACGGTCATCGCGCTCGCCAAGGTGGGCGGCGCGATGGACGCGTTGAGCAGTCCGATCGGCAAGGTCGCCGGAACCATCCTTGCTGCCGTGTGCTATTTGTCGGTGGGCCCGTTGTTCGCCACGCCGCGCACGGCGACGGTGTCGTTTGAAGTCGGCCTGGCCCCGCTGACCGGTGAAAGCCCGCTGGCGCTGTTCCTCTATAGCCTGGTTTATTTCGTCCTGGTGTTCTGGATCTCCCTTTATCCGGGTCGTTTGCTCGACACCGTGGGCCGGTTCCTTGCGCCTCTCAAAATTATCGCTCTGGCCATCCTCGGCATTGCCGCCTTTGTCCTGCCAGCGGGTGAGGTTGGTATCGCCGAACCTGCCTATGTTGCGGCGCCGTTTTCCCAGGGTTTCATCAACGGCTACCTGACCATGGACACGTTGGGCGCGCTGGTTTTCGGCATCGTCATCGTCAACGCGATTCGCTCGCGCGGTGTCGAGTCGCCCCGGCTGATTACCCGTTACGCCATCATCGCCGGCCTGATTGCCGGTGTCGGTCTGGCGCTGGTCTACATCAGCCTGTTCCGCTTGGGCTCGGACAGCCATGCCGTTGCCGCCGGTGCAACCAATGGCGCCGCGGTGTTGCATGCTTACGTCCAGCACACCTTCGGCACCTTGGGCAGCAGCTTCCTCGCTGTGCTGATCTCTCTGGCCTGTCTGGTCACTGCGGTTGGCCTGACTTGCGCCTGCGCCGAGTACTTCAGCCGCGTGCTGCCGCTGTCCTACAAGACGTTGGTGATCCTGCTGGCGGCGTTTTCGCTGCTGGTCTCCAATCTGGGCCTGACCAAGCTCATCCAGTTCTCGATTCCGGTGCTGACCGCTATTTACCCGCCATGCATTGCGCTAGTGGCGTTGAGTTTCTGCAAGGATTTCTGGCACGAGCAAGGACGGATCGTCGCGCCGGTCATGCTGGTGGCGTTCCTGATCGGTGCGGGGGATGCGGTCAAGGGTTCCGCGCTGGGTGTGTACCTGCCGGATGCGCTGGCTCATCTGCCGTTGAGCGAGCAAGGCCTGGCCTGGCTGATCCCGTCGCTGATCACGCTGTTCATCGCGTTCGTGGTGGATCGTATGCTGGGCAAGCGCAGCGAAGCGCTGGCCTGATGAGGAGGTCGGCGCGTCGCAGAATAAACGCGCCGATCTTTTTCAAGCAGACAAAACAAAGCCCGCTAAATGCGGGCTTTGTTTTTTGAAACTCTGGAAACTTACTGCTTAGTTGCAGGTGCTGCCTGGTTCGCTTCTTTAGCGCGCTCTTGAGCGGCTTCAGCGTTCTTTTGAGCGGCTTCCTGACTTTCTTTGGCAGCGTCGTTCACTTTGTCTTGCGCTTTTTGCATCGATTCTTGCGACTGCTCGGCAGCCTTGTTTGCATCTTGCTGTTTATCTTCGGATTTTTTGTCACAGGCGGCGAGGCCCAGAGTGGCAGAAAGCATCAGGGCAATAGCTAAAGATTTACGCATGGGGTGTTTCTCCTTATTGGTCATCAACGTGGCTTCGAGCACTTGGTCGCAGGGTTAGTTCCATGTTCCTACGGGATTAATACATTGGCGTCTCAGCGGTGTAACACCTCAGCAGATCCAACGAGGCTAATCGTTAATGTTCCGTCGTCAGTCATCAGATCTATGGCCTTGGTGGTTTCGATGAGGAAGATTCTTCACTGACAGGATGTCTCTCCCTTGAAATCGTCTCCTCAGCCCCCACCTTGATGACAACCCGCTGCTCGGAGCCGTCCTCGGCGTTTCGCGCAGCAACCCCTATTTGTGTGGACTGATTGGAGTTTGATGACCATGAGTGTGGAAACTCAAAAGGAAACCCTGGGCTTCCAGACCGAGGTGAAGCAGCTGCTGCACCTCATGATCCATTCCCTGTACTCGAACAAGGAAATTTTCCTTCGCGAGCTGATCTCCAACGCATCCGACGCGGTGGACAAGCTGCGTTTCGAGGCGCTGTCCAAGCCCGAGCTGCTGGAAGGCGGCGCCGAGTTGAAGATCCGTGTCAGCTACGACAAGGACGCCAAGACCGTTACCCTGGAAGACAACGGCATCGGCATGAGCCGCGAAGATGTCATCACCCATCTGGGCACCATCGCCAAGTCCGGCACCGCCGATTTCATGAAGAATCTGTCCGGTGATCAGAAGAAAGATTCCCATCTGATCGGTCAGTTCGGTGTCGGCTTCTATTCCGCCTTCATCGTGGCCGACCAGGTTGAAGTGTTCACCCGTCGCGCCGGCCTTTCCGCCAGCGAAGGTGTGCACTGGTCGTCGAAAGGCGAGGGCGAGTTCGAAGTCGCCACGGTTGAGAAAGCTGATCGTGGTACCCGCATCGTGCTGCACCTCAAGAGCGGCGAAGACGAGTTCGCGGATGGCTATCGCCTGCGCAACATCATCAAGAAGTACTCCGACCACATCGCTCTGCCCATCGAGCTGCCGAAGGAGCAGGCGCCTGTCGAAGGCGATGCCGAGCCTGTTGAAGAGTGGGAAACCGTCAACCGCGCCAGCGCGCTGTGGACCCGTCCCCGTGCCGAGGTCAAGGACGAGGAATACCAGGAGTTCTACAAGCACATCGCCCACGATTTCGAAAACCCGCTGAGCTGGAGCCACAACAAGGTTGAGGGCAAGCTGGAATACAGCTCGCTGCTGTACGTGCCGGCCCGCGCACCGTTCGATCTGTACCAGCGCGAAGCGCCGCGCGGCCTGAAGCTCTACGTGCAGCGGGTGTTCGTCATGGATCAGGCCGAGTCGTTCCTGCCGCTGTACCTGCGCTTCATCAAGGGCGTGGTCGATTCCAACGACCTTTCGCTGAACGTGTCCCGCGAAATCCTGCAGAAAGACCCGATCATCGATTCGATGAAGTCGGCGCTGACCAAGCGTGTGCTGGACATGCTGGAGAAGCTGGCGAAAAACCAGCCGGAAGAATACAAAGGCTTCTGGAAAAACTTTGGTCAGGTGCTGAAAGAAGGCCCGGCCGAAGACTTCGCCAACAAAGAGAAGATCGCGGGCCTGTTGCGCTTTGCATCGACCTCCGACGACAGCGGCGAGCAAAGCGTTTCGTTGGCCGACTACCTGTCGCGAGGCAAGGAAGGTCAGGACAAGATCTACTTCCTCACCGGCGAAAGCTACGCCCAGGTCAAGAACAGCCCGCACCTCGAAGTCTTCCGCAAGAAAGGCATTGAAGTGCTGCTGCTGACCGACCGCATCGACGAGTGGCTGATGAGCTACCTCAGCGACTTCGACGGCAAAGGCTTTGTTGACGTGGCGCGCGGTGACCTGGACCTGGGCAAGCTTGATTCCGAAGAGGACAAGAAAGCCCAGGAAGAAGTCGCCAAGGACAAGGAAGGGCTGATCGAGCGCCTGAAAACGGCGCTGGGTGATGCCGTCAGCGAAGTCCGCGTTTCCCACCGTCTGACCGATTCGCCTGCGATTCTGGCGATTGGCGAGCAGGACCTGGGTCTGCAGATGCGTCAGATTCTGGAAGCGAGTGGTCAGAAGGTCCCGGATTCCAAGCCGATCTTCGAATTCAACCCGTCGCACCCGCTGATCGGCAAACTGGACCACGAGCAGAATGAAGACCGCTTCGGCGACCTGTCGCACATCCTGTTCGACCAGGCTGCGCTGGCGGCCGGCGACAGCTTGAAAGATCCGGCGGCTTACGTGCGCCGTTTGAACAAGTTGTTGGTCGAGCTCTCGGTTTAACATCCGCGTCACGGCAGAACCCGCTCCGGCGGGTTTTGTCATTTAATCTCCCTCCATCCTTGTCAGCAGGAGTTCGCTATGAGCAATGTGACTGTGCAGTCAATCGTCTATGAAATCGACGGCGTCAGCTACGAGAGCCGTCTGGCCTTCAGCGAAAGCGCTCAGGCCGCACCGGGTCTGGTGATGGCGCCTAACTGGATGGGTGTCAGCGTAGACGCCGAGCAGATTGCCAAAGATGTGGCAGCGAAGGGCTACGTGGTGTTATTGGCGGATTTGTACGGCCAGCAGGTGCGCCCGTCCAATGGCGATGAAGCGGCGGCTGCCATGATGCCGTTGAAGAATGATCGCGTGCTCTTGAACAAGCGCATGAAGGCCGCCCTGGATCAACTGACCGCGCAGACCATTGCCGCCGTCGACACGTCCCGGCTCGCGGCATTTGGCTTCTGCTTCGGCGGTTGCTGCGCGTTGGAGCTCGCACGTACCGGTGCGCCGTTGAAGGCTGCGGTGTCCTTTCACGGCACACTCGACACGCCGACCCCGGCTGACGCCAACAACATCAAGGGCAAGGTGCTGGTGATGCACGGCGCTTCCGACCCTTTGGTGCCAAAAGAGCAGCTGCCGGCATTTGAAGCCGAGATGAACGCTGCCAACGTCGACTGGCAATTGCTGAGCTACGGCGGGGCGTTCCATTCCTTCACCGACCCGCACGCCAACAACCCGGGCGTGCAGATGTACAATCCGACCGTTTCCAAGCGTGCGTTTACCTCGATGCACAACCTGCTGGACGAGGTGTTTGCAGGCTGATCACCTGAAGCAGGAGGCTGCTGACCGCTTGAGTTCCAATGTCAGCAGTTGCCTCGACTGAAGGGTTCGCCAGCAAGCCGGCTCCCGCAGGGTGTGTGACCCTGCGGCTATTTCCGGGGCGTTGGCAGTTCAATCCGCTCCACTTCCCCCGGCACGGTCGGCCAGTCCCCGGCCGCCCATTTTGCTCTGGCCTGTTCAATCAGCGCCGGGTGGCTGGCTACGAAGTTCCAGTTCATCCTTCTCGGCCCATCCAGTGGCGCACCGCCAATCAGCACCGCGTGACATTCGCTTTCCGCGCAAAGCGTCGGCTCGCTTCCAGCATCCAGTACCACCAGACTGCGCGCCTGCACCGGCTCGCCATCCAGCAGCAAATCGCCTTCGATGACGTACAACGCGCGCTGTTCGTGCTCGGCGGGTACACACAGCGTCGTGGCGGTCTGCAGGTTCAGTTCGGCGTAAAGCGTGGGTGACAGCACCGGCACCGGCGACTTCAGGCAGAAGCCTTCGCCGGCAATCAGGCGGATACGAATGCCCATGCCATCACTGACCGGCAGTGTATCGGCAGGGTGATGGCTGTAATGACCTTCGCCCTGCTCATGGGAGGTGGGCGATGCCAGCCAGACCTGCAAACCATGCAGGCGCGAGCCGATGGCGTGCAGGGCTTCGGGTGTGCGCTCGATGTGGGCGATGGCCCGGCCGGCGGTCATCCAGCTGACTTCGCCGGGTCTTACGTGCTGATCGCTGCCGAGGCTGTCTTTGTGTCGGATCTCGCCTTCAAAGAGGTAGGTCAGGGTCGACAGACCGATGTGTGGGTGCTGGCGGATGTCCATGCCGGTGCCGGGCGCATAGGTGGTTTCCAGCATGTGATCGAAAAACACGAAGGGCCCGACGCTCCGGCATTGCGCAGCGGGGAGGGGGCGCAGGATGGGTTGGCCTTCGACGTCCTCGGCGCGGGGAATGATGGTCAGCATGATGGCGCTCTCCTCTGGATAGGGCTCACAGGATATAGATCACTCGCGTACGTGGCTGGAATGCCGGTGCTACGCACTCTGTAATGAATTATTACGAAGTGCTCAAGGAATTGTCCTACAGAGCTTCATCTCTGAGCCGACATCACGAGCAACTGCTCTCTTCAGAGCGGAGTCTTGGGAAGGGACAAGGCATGACCGTGAGAAACATGAATATCGCACCCCGGGCCGCCCTCGGTTTCGGCGTGCTGGCCTTACTGGTGTTCGGTCTTGGCGCCTTTGCATTGATGCAGATGTCCAGCATGCGCAAGGAGTCTGACCAGGTCGAGAGCAAGTGGCTGCCCAGCGTCATGGAGCTTGGCACCATGGGCCAGGACCTCATGCGGATTCGCACCCTCACGTTGCGTCTGATGCTCAACCGCAGTCCAGAGGCTCTTCGCGAGAACACAGCCAAGCTCGATCAGCTCAAGGCAGGCCTGCAAACCACGCAGCAAAACTACGCGGCTCTGATCGGCTCGCCCCGCGAGCGTGAGCTGTACGAAAGCTTCTCCAGTGCGCAACAGGCTTATTTCCAGCGCCAGAACCGGGTCATGGAGCTCTCCGCTGCCAATCAGGTGGAGGGCGCAATGCAACTGGTCAATGGCGAGATGAACCAGTTCGCCGACAAGATGACCCTCGCCCTGACCGAGCTGACGGCGTTGAACAAGGAGGGCGCAGGACAGGCGAGTCATCTGGCGCGGGCGGTCTTCTCGAATGCGTTCGGCTGGGTCGTGGGCATGATGCTGTTGACGGCGTTGATTACGCTACTGCTGGCGTGGGGATTGACCCGCAGCATCGTCAGGCCGATCACCCAGGCGCTGGGCATTGCTCAGGTGGTGGCGGCGGGTGATCTTACCGCCGACATCGTCGTGCAGGGCCGTGATGAACCGGCCCGATTGCTGGAAGCGCTCAAGTCCATGCAGCAGAGTTTGCGCAGCACGATCATGCGCATCGCCGATTCGTCGAACCAGTTGGCGTCGGCGTCAGAGGAATTGAGTACCGTCACTGAAGACGCGACGCGCGGCCTTCACCAGCAGAGCCTGGAGATCGATCAGGCGGCAACGGCGGTCAATCAGATGACCGCCGCTGTCGAGGAAGTGGCGCGCAATGCGGTGGCCACCTCAGAGGCGTCCGGGGAGTCTGACCGGATTGCGCAGCACGGTCGTCAGCAGGTTCAGCAGACCGTGGCGTCCATTGCCCATCTGGCCGAAGACGTGACCGACGCCGGCGAGCAGGTACAGACCCTTGCGCAGAAGGTGTATGGCATCAGCAAGGTGCTGGACGTGATTCGCTCGGTTGCCGAGCAGACCAATCTGCTGGCGTTGAACGCAGCCATTGAAGCCGCGCGGGCAGGGGAGGCGGGACGCGGCTTTGCGGTGGTGGCGGATGAGGTTCGAGCTTTGGCCCATCGGACGCAGTCGTCAACCCTGGAAATCGAACAACTGGTGGGCGACATCCGTCAGGGCACCGATCACGCCGTGGCCGCCATGCAAGGCAGCAACAGCCGCGCCCAGACCACGCTGGAGCTGGCACAGTCCGCCGGGGTCGCGCTGGACGACATCGCTGCTGCCATTACGCTGATCACCGAACGCAACACGGTCATCGCCAGCGCCTCCGAGGAGCAGGCGCAGGTCGCGCGTGAGGTGGATCGTAATCTCACGAACATCCGCGACATCTCCCTACAGAGTTCGGCGGGGGCCAATCAGACCAGCGCCGCCAGCCACGAACTGTCGCGACTGGCGACAGACCTGAATGGCATGGTTGCAGCGTTTTCTGTGTGACCCCGGACGCCGTTCCACGGAATGCATGCGGTGCTTCTGTGGGACCGGCTTCAGCCGGGAAAAGGCAGGTTTGACCGCCATCAATCCCAATGAATGCACACGGTGCTTTTGTGGGACCGGCTTCAGCCGGGAAGGGACCGGTTTGGCCGCCATCAATCCCAATGAATGCACGCGGTGCTTTTGTAGGACCGGCTTCAGCCGGGAAGAGGCCGCTGTGGTCGTCATCAATTTTGCGGCGTGACGCCTGACGCCTTCCCGGCTGAAGCCGGTCCTACAACAATCGGGTCCGGGCCAATGCATTTACTTCGCCCACAAAAAAGGCGCCCCGAGGGGCGCCTTTTTTCTGCAACTGACTGGATTACTTACCAGTCCAGCGCTTCATCACCAGCGTGGCGTTAGTACCGCCGAAGCCGAAGCTGTTGCTCATCACCAGATTCAGCTCGGTGTTTTCGCGGGTCTTGGTCAGAATCGGCATGTCGGCAACGGCGGGGTCCAGCTCGTCGATGTTCGCCGAACCCGCCATGAAGTTGCCTTCCATCATCAGCATGCAGTAAATCGCTTCGTGAACGCCGGCGGCGCCCAGGGAGTGACCCGACAGGCTCTTGGTGGAGCTGATCGCTGGCGCCTTGTCACCGAACACTTCACGCACGCCTTCCATTTCCTTGACGTCGCCGACCGGAGTCGAGGTGCCGTGGGTGTTCAGGTAGTCGATGGTGCCGTCTACGGTGGACAGCGCCTGCTGCATGCAGCGGATGGCGCCTTCGCCGCTCGGCGCGACCATGTCATAACCGTCGGAAGTTGCGCCGTAGCCAACCAGTTCGGCGTAGATCTTCGCGCCACGGGCCAGAGCATGTTCCAGCTCCTCGACTACCACCATGCCGCCGCCGCCAGCGATGACGAAACCGTCACGGTCGGCGTCGTAGGCACGGGAAGCCTGTTCCGGCGTGTCGTTGCGCTTGCTGGACAGCGCGCCCATCGCATCGAACAGGAACGACTGGCTCCAGTGCTCCTCTTCACCACCGCCGGCAAACACGATGTCCTGCTTGCCCATCTGGATCTGTTCCATGGCGGTACCGATGCAGTGAGCACTGGTGGCGCAGGCAGAAGCGATGGAATAGTTCAGGCCCTTGATCTTGAATGGCGTCGCCAGGCACGCTGAAACAGTACTGCTCATGGTGCGGGTGACGTAGTACGGAAGAACCTTCTTGATGCCTTTCTCGCGCAGAATGTCCAGCGCTTCCATCTGGTTCAGGGTCGACGCACCGCCAGAGCCGGCAATCAGACCGGTGCGCGGGTTGGAGACCTGCTCTTCGGTCAGCCCGGAGTCTTCCACGGCGCTCTTCATGGCCACGTAAGCATAAGCTGCCGCCTGACCGACGAAGCGCAGGGTCTTGCGGTCGACCAGTTCCTTGAGCGGCAGATTTGGATCGATAGAGCCCGAGACCTGACTGCGCAGACCCATTTCGGCGTATTCCGGATTGAAACGGATGCCAGGGCGACTTGCACGCAAGTTGGCGGAGACGGTGTCTTTGTCATTGCCCAAGCAGGAAACAATGCCCAGACCAGTGATAACGACGCGGCGCATGCGAATACCCTTAGAAATTGTCAGTGGAAGTGAAGACGCCGACACGCAGGCCTTCAGCGGTGTAGATTTCGCGGCCGTCCACGCTGACCGAACCATCGGCAATCGCCAGGTTCAGCTTGCCTTTGAGGACGCGCTTGATTTGGATGTTATAGGTGACCTTGCTGGCGGTCGGCAGTACCTGACCGAAGAATTTCACTTCGCCCGAGCCCAGTGCGCGACCGCGGCCCGGCAGGCCTTGCCAGCCCAGAAAGAAGCCGACCAGTTGCCACATGGCATCGAGTCCCAGGCAACCTGGCATCACCGGGTCACCTTCGAAGTGACAGGCGAAGAACCACAGGTCCGGGTTGATATCGAGTTCGGCGACCAATTCACCCTTTCCGTACTTGCCGCCTTCTTCGCTGATATGAGTGATGCGATCAACCATCAGCATGTTGGGGGCGGGCAATTGCGCGTTACCTGGGCCGAACAGCTCGCCGCGACTGCAGCGCAGCAGATCTTCCCGGGTAAAGGCGTTTTGTTTGGTCATGCGAGCTCCTCGATAATCCTGTGCGGCAGGGTGTGGCGTTACTTACCCAATCTGGCCAGCGGGAAATCCCTCGGCTGGCAGCCTACTCATAGACTATTGCGTTGTAGTGAAAGTCACAGCACGGGTGAAATGAATGTACACCTGTGCACTGAAATATTTCGTCCGCGCGTTGGCGTGGGTCAAATCTGCGCACAAGACTGCCGCAATTTATCATTTACCGCCAGTCGCAGATGGCTTAATGGTCAGCCATCGCTGCAAAACCTGCTGTAAATCAGTACGTTTGAACGGCTTGGCCAGGTAATCGTTCATTCCGGCTTGCAGACAAATATCCCGGTCGCCGTGCTGGGCATTGGCGGTCAGGGCAATAATGGGCAACGTCGCCAGCCCCGGCAACAGCCGGATTCGGCGTGTCGCTTCGTAGCCGTCCATGACCGGCAGTCGGCAGTCCATCAGAATCAGCGCGAAGCTTTCCCGACTGGCCATGCTCACTGCTTCAACACCATCCGCCGCCACACTCACCTGCAGGCCCAGACTGCGCAGCATTGCGTCGACCACCGTGCGGTTCACCGGGTTGTCTTCGACCAGCAGCACGCAGGCGTCGCGGCTCTGGGGCAGCTCACCGACGGCGCCGGGCGCAGGCTCGATCACCGGCTGCTGAACCCGCTGCAGCGGGATTTGCAGCTGGAACACCGAGCCGAGTCCTTCGCTGCTCTGCGCCTGGAGCGACCCGCCCATGCGTTCGGCCAGATTGCGCGCGATGGGCAGTCCCAGCCCGGTGCCGCCGTAGCGCCGGGAGATGGAGTTGTCCGCTTGCTGAAATGCATCGAACATTGACTCCAGCAGATCCGGGGAAATGCCGATGCCGCTGTCGCGGACTGCACAGGTAAACAGGACGTGCTGCGGGTCGGGGCAGGTGAAACCCGCTTCGACGCGCACGCTGCCAAACTCGGTGAATTTCAGCGCATTGCCGATCAGGTTGACCAGAATCTGCCGGATTCGCGTCGGGTCGCCCTTGACCTGCAAGGTCTCTATCGAAGGCGGCGTATCCAGTTCCAGTGCCAGACCGCGCTGTTGGGCGTTGTGGGCAAACGCCTGAACCGAGGTGCTGATGAGGTCGGCGAGATTGAATGAAATGCTCTCCAGTTCCAGCGCATCGCGTTCGAAACGTGAGAAATCGAGGATGTCGTTGATGACCCGCAGCAGATGCTCGGTGGATTCCATGGCCAGCGCAGCGTATTCCGCTTGCTCGTCGGTCATCCTGGTGGTTTCCATTAACTGCAGCATGCCCAGCACGCCATTCATGGGCGTGCGCAGCTCGTGGCTCATCATTGCCAGAAATTCGGACTTCGCGTTGTTGGCGCGTTCGGCTTCTTCGCGGGTGCGGATGAGTTCGTCCATCGCCTGCTTCTGCTCGCGGCTCGCCTTTTCCAGCCCCAGGGCCAGATTGTTGATGTGCCGCGCCAGATCGCCCAGCTCGGCATCATCCGCAACCGGCAGCGGCGCTGAATAGTCACCGTGCTGGATGGCCTTCACCGCTGCGCTCATGGCACTGATCGGCTGGGACAGGCTTAGCGACAAGCGCCTCGCCAACATGTAGGTGAACAGAAGGGCGAACATCGCCAGCACACCGGCCTTCAGCAATATTTCCTGTTCTCGCTGGTTGAACGCATCACTGGACATGCCCACCAGCACCCGGCCCAGGTAACCTTCGACCGGCACGCTGGGATCGTCATCGGCACGTGCCGTATCGGCGTTTTCGATTAGCCGGGAGGACCTGTCAGGCTGTAGGCGAATCGGTGCCTGAAACACTTCCATCTGCCGCGAACGCCCCTGCTCCTCGGCAGGCTCGACATGCACCAGCACCACACCAGCGCTGTTGCGAACCTCGAGAAAACGCACGTGGGGCGTGTTCATCGTGGCCTTCATGAGGTTTTCCAGAACGGCATTGTTGCCGACGATGACGCCATATTCCGACGCGGGGGCCAGTTGGTTGGCGATGAGCTGCCCGGTGTGATTGAGCTCCTGTCGCAGGTCCTGAATGCGCACCACAGTAAAGAAGCTGATCAGCAGCAAAGTCAGCAACAGGGCCGGGCCCAGGCTGAGGATCTGCGTCCGGGTGCTGATGTTCCAGCCGCGCTGAGCTGTCACGAGGCGGTTCCGGCTGTCAGGGCCCGGAGGGTTTGCCGATGTTCAGGCATGGCGAAGCCTGACGGGGCACGGGAGGTGGACGCTTGGTGTCATGTGACGAATCTCTTCGGGAGCGACCTGACGATAGCTCATCGGCGCCGTTGAGGAATTTTCATTTCGGGTGCGCATCTTAACTGAGCTGTGGGCATTTTCCTCGGCAAGAGTGGGGGATCGGCTATAAGTTCGTGGGGGCAACGTTTGCCGCTGGCCGCGAGCCTGACGCTCCGTATAATGCCCGCATCGCCAGATGTGATGGCCCTGAATGGATTGTTTTATGACCCAGCAGCAACCAATAGCGGTCCTTGGCGGCGGCAGCTTCGGGACCGCAGTGGCCAATCTGTTGGCCGGCAACGGTCATCGGGTGACGCAGTGGATGCGCGATCCGGAGCAGGCCGAGGCGATCCGCGTCAATCGCGAGAACCCGCGCTACCTCAAGGGCATCAAGGTGCTCGAAGGCGTCGAGCCGGTCACTGATCTGCACGCTACCTTGCAGGGCAGTCAACTGGTCTTCGTCGCGCTGCCGTCCAGTGCGCTGCGTGGCGTATTGACGCCGCATGTCGATCTGCTCACCGGCAAGATGCTGGTCAGCCTGACCAAGGGCATCGAGGCCGACACCTTCAAGCTCATGAGCGAGATCCTTCAGGACATCGCACCTGCCGCGCGAATCGGCGTGCTGTCCGGCCCCAACCTGGCCCGCGAAATCGCCGAACATGCCCTGACCGCCACGGTCGTCGCCAGTGAAGATGAAGGCCTGTGTCAACAGGTTCAGGCCGCGCTGCACGGCCGCACCTTCCGCGTGTACGCCAGCGCTGACCGTTTTGGCGTGGAGCTGGGCGGCGCGCTGAAAAACGTCTACGCCATCATCGCCGGCATGGCAGTGGCGCTGAACATGGGCGAGAACACCAAGAGCATGCTGATTACTCGGGCGCTGGCGGAAATGACCCGTTTTGCGGTCAGTCAGGGTGCCAATCCGATGACCTTCCTCGGGCTGGCCGGGGTCGGCGATCTGATCGTCACCTGTTCCTCGCCGAAGAGCCGCAATTACCAGGTCGGTTTCGCCCTGGGCCAGGGCCTGAGCCTGGACGAAGCGGTTACCCGGCTGGGCGAGGTCGCGGAGGGCGTCAATACGCTCAAGGTGCTCAAGACCAAGGCGCAGGAACTGCAGGTTTACATGCCGCTGGTGGCCGGGCTTCACGCGATTCTGTTCGAGGGCCGTACGCTGGAGCAGGTCATCGAGCTGTTGATGCGCGCCGAGCCCAAGACCGACGTCGATTTCATCTCAACCAGTGGTTTCAACTGATCTTCACACGGAGAAGCTCTTGAACGAATCAAAACTCAAGCAACACGAACCAATCCTGCTGCGCATCCTGTGGATGGTGCTGTTTGTGCTGGTCTGGCAGGTGGCGGAGGTCGTGCTGGGCGTGGCGGTCCTGGTGCAGCTGGTTTACCGCCTGTTCAACGGCGCGCCGAGCCTCAGCGTGATGTCGTTCGGTGACAGCCTGAGTCAGTACCTGGCGCAGATCGGCCGCTTTGGCACCTTCCACACCGATCAGAAACCGTGGCCTTTTGCCGATTGGCCAACGCCGCGTGCACCGGAGGGCGAGGCGCCGCATGTTGTGGTTGATAAGCCGCAACCCGCGCCTTCTGCTCCGCAATCCGCTGCAGCCACGCCGCCACCGGCGCCTGTTACCCCGCAGCCGGTGCCTGCTGCGACGCCACCGGTTTCCGAAACCACATCACCGGTCTTCGAAGCGCCGTCGGTGGTTGCCGACACGTCGCACGGGGTTGCCGACGTACCGCCCTCTGCGCCGGTTACGCCGCCGTCCACGCCGGGTGAGGAGCCGAAACCGTGAAGGTCTGGATTCTGCGCCACGGCGAGGCGAAACCTCAGGCGCGTATGGACGCCGAGCGCGAGCTGACCGCCAAGGGCCGCGAAGAGGTCTTGCGCAGTGCCGCTCACCTCATGGGTCAGCCGTTGCAGCGGATCTTTGCCAGCCCGTATGTGCGTGCCCAGCAGACCGCCGAACTGGTCCGTCAGGCCCTCGGGTTCACCGATGCCATCGTGACCGTGCCGTGGCTGACGCCGGACGGCAATCCGCACAAGGTGCTGGAGCAGCTGGATGCGTACAGTGCAGAGAATGTCTTGCTGGTCAGTCATCAACCTTTGGTGGGCACGTTGATCGGGCTGGCGGTGCATGGCTCTTTGCAGCAAGCGCAACCGATGCACACCGCCAGTCTTGCTTATCTTGAGGCAGATCTGCCCCTTGCCGGCGCGATGCAACTGGTGGATGTTCGGCACGTTGAATGATTAAGCGGCGAGCGTTACTGCGTTCCCGGCTGTGGTGTGAGATGCAGTGCAAACCCTCAAATAACAAGGAAGAACCATGAGTGTATGGCGTAGCCCTCCAGACCTTGATGCGCTTAATGCGAAGCAGAAGAACACCATCGGTGAGGTGCTGGATATTCGATTTGAAGCCGTCGACGATCAGTCGCTGACGGCGAGTATGGCGGTGGATGAGCGAACTCATCAGCCCTATGGTTTGTTGCATGGCGGCGCCTCGGTGGTGCTGGCGGAGACGGTGGGTTCTACGGCCAGCTATCTGGTGATCGATACTGACCGGTTTTTTTGTGTAGGGATCGAGGTCAACGCGAACCATTTGCGCGGGGTGCGCAGTGGGCGGGTGACAGCGGTGGCGCACCCGGTGCACATCGGGCGTACGACCCATGTCTGGGATATCCGGCTGACGACGGAGGATGGCAAGGCGTGTTGTATTTCCCGGTTGACAGTGGCGGTGGTGCCCCATGGAGAGCAGCCGCCCGGTCGCTGAGCGAAGATCAAGAGCGTCTGCCTGGGGGCAGACTGTTTCGCCTTCGGCGAGTTACTTGGAAAAGCACCCCCCTCTCTGTTTTAAAGAGCAGCCAAGGGTGCCTGCTCCTGGTCGGGCCCGACTTCGTCGGGTTCCTTCACTCCGGTCTCGGTCCGTGGGCCCGCGCCGAACGGACATCCATGTCCTGACGGCGCTCTCGCCGCATCCCTGCGGCTCGGCCCACTCCGCAAAACCTGCGTTCAGCCTGCACCCAAGTCGCGAATGGCGTCGTCTGGGCGTTATGTGTGTGAAGATCAAGATCAAGAGCTTCCCGGCTGAAGCCGGTCCCACTGACGGCACGCGGTGTGCTTTTTAGTGGGACCGGCTTTAGCCGGGAAGAGGTCAGCCAAGGCGCCGACAGTTTTGCTGATCGGACCCCTCCCTTTGGGCGCGAGCTTGCCCGCGAATGCTGTAGCTGTGCCTCTTGATATTCGTACATAAAAAATTCGGACGACGACAGTCGCGACTTGGTCCCGCGAAGCGTCGTTGAGTGGGGGAACCCGACGTAGAAGGGGCCAGATAGGGAGCACGCACTTTGGTCGCCTTTAGCCTGATTGGGTGGCTTGAACATCCATCCTTACTGCTGCGTGATGGAGTTCATCACCTTGAGACAAACGTCAGAAAGTTAAGTTGGCCTTTATGGTCAAGACCTCGGCCGGCAGGGTCGGCCGAGGTCTTGAGGATGTCAGCTGAAGTTAGCCAGCAACCGGAGAGCGCCAGTCATCGGAACCCGAGGTGCCACACACTTCATGGGTCCAGGTGATTTTACGATAGGTGAACTCTACGTCTTCCAGATGAGTGAAGTGCGAGTTCGACGGGTCTTGGCAGTTATGCATGTAGTCTTTGATGTCGACGATAATCGCGTCTTCAAGTTTGGTGGTGTAGTAATGCTCCTGTGTACCCGCTGCGGAAGTGCGATACCACTGGATGGTAATTTCGGTCAGACGTTCGCCCGATGTCAAAGCTGCCAGTAACAGGGGTGAAGACTTGTCGAACACCTTGGTGATCTTGACCGGCTTGTGCACACGCTGACCGGTTGGCTGGCCGGATTGCGGGTCGCGGGGAATGATCATCTCATGCTGGAACCCTTGCACCATGACCTGGTCTTCGTGACCTTCCTGGTAAGTGTTGCCGACCGAGTCAGCAGTAAAGGCGCCTGCGGTGATCAGACCCTGCTTGGTGCCCGTGATGGACATATATGCTGGTGTCGCCATGGAGATGCTCCTTGCCTCATAAATAGAAATACCCGAGAGCCTATTCGCTCTGGGTGTATGAGGTATTCCAAACTTCGTGCCAATTTCAGAAATACTATATAAATCATATGCTTGCTGTGAAATTTAATGGTCAGGTCGTCATGAAGCCAGGCTAGCAGCTGTAATGTGCGCAAGAAGTTGCGCAGTAGTGCGCAACTTCTTGCGCACTCGCAGCAAAGGCCCGTCCGACAAGGCCGGGGGAGCATTATTTGCCGTTTCATGAGATCGAGAGTGCGCAACTTATTGCGCATAATGGCTGGATGCTATTCCGCAATTGCTGTGGCGCCAAGACCTTTTGAAGTTCAGCAGCCTTCGTTAGGTGCTGTGTGTGGCAGCGTGAAACTCTCTTTGACTACTCTTATATCTAGCTTTACGCGTTAGTGATCAGGAAACCGGATCGCTGGAACTCAACAGATAACTGTGAAGTCTGTGGAAATTTCCTACAGAGCATATGGAATTATCGCGTTCATGGATGGCTTGATAGTGATAAACACGCTGAGTATTATCTGCGGCCTCAGAAGGGTAGACGTTTTGTTACATATCAACCCGGCAGCAGTTTCTAAAATAATTCCGTTACATCAGCAGCTTTATTCGCTGCATTGACGGGGTTTTATATCGAAGATTATGCATGTCCTATTCAAGCCAGCTCTCCGCTCATTATCTTGAAGTCGCTCACGCCCCTATTTCCGTCGGAAGCTTTGCGGGCGAAGACGTTCGATTTTCAAATGAATACGAAGCGCTGGAAAGCGAGCTGAATAAAGCTCAATCCATGCATGTACAAGGTCAGCTCGACTGGCTGAAAGTGCGCGATCAATGTGAAAACCTGCTCCGCAACCTGTCCAAAGATCTGCGCGTTGGGGCATGGCTTGCCTGGGCCTTATATCAGCGTGAGTCGTTTCATGGGCTGTTGGCAGGACTTGAACTTCTTCACTATCTTTGCGTGCATCATTGGGCCGAAGTCCATCCCGCCAAAGCCCGCACGCGTTCCGCAGCCATGGGTTGGCTGATTCCCCGTATTGAACAAGTGCTCAACGACATCGTTTCGGTCGATGAGCAATCACTGCTATTCAGTCGCCTCGTTGAAATTCTTGAAGACCTTGATGCGGTATTTACACAGCACATGGGCGATGACGCGCCCTTGCTCCTGCCGATCTCCCGCCGCTTGAAGAACATGGCCCAGCGGGCGACCGACAACCTGCCGAACGCCGGGGCAGGGGCCGTTGGCGTGGCTGTACAGCAGGTCACGCAGGCTGCTACCCAGTTATTCGCCCCATCGGCAGTGATCAGCGATGAGAGAGACGCGCACAAGTCCCTGCGTCTCCAGCAGGAGAGCGCGCGTGCGTTGTGTGCCTGGTGGCTTAGTCAGAAACCTTGCGACCTGCGCGCGTTGCGCCTCAATCGCACAATGCTGTGGTTACCAATCGAGACGCTGCCCGAGCGCAACTCAGAGCAAATCACTGCGCTTCGTGGACTTCCTGCAGACAAGCTCAAGGGCTATCAGGACAAATTTGATCAGGGCAGCTACGCCGATTTGCTCCTTGAGCTGGAGGCGAGCCTGGCAAAGGCGCCATTCTGGTTCGATGGCCAGCGAATGGCCTGGGAGTGCCTGCAGGGGATAAGCGCTGAGACAGCAATGCGCGAGGTAGAACTTCACCTTGCGCTGTTGATTCAACGATTGCCAGGTGTGGTCGAGCTGCGTTTTCACGACGGCGTCCCTTTTGCGGATCAGGCAACCCGGGCCTGGATCACCGCTAGCGTCATGCCTCGCCTGCAGGCCGCCAGCGCGCCCCGCAAAGTAGAAATGGCCGACACGCAACCTGCCTGGGAGTTTGCCCTGGAAAACGCGTCGTCGGTGTTGCGCAAGGATGGCCTCAGAGCGGGGGTGCAATTTCTCAAGCAAGGCATGCACAGCGCCCAAGGCGGTCGCGCACGATTTTTCTGGCACTTAGCTCTTGCCCGGCTGTGTTTCACCGCCAGGAAATACGAACTCGCCAAGACCCAACTCGAAACCCTCGACCAAACCCTGCAGGACTCAGGCATCGATGCCTGGGAGCCTGAGCTTGCGCTGGAAGTGATGCATCTCTTGCACAGCTGTTTCGAGTTGCTGCCTCAGGATCACGGAGCCCGGCAGCGCAAGGAAGAGGTGTATCGCAGGCTGTGCCACCTCGACCTCGAAGTCTTACTTGAATAGGCCTCAGAGCCTTAATTAACAGGAGAACGGCCATGGCCAAAGAAGGATCGGTAGCGCCCAAAGAACGCATCAATGTCACGTTCAAGCCCGCGACGGGTGGTGCGCAGGAAGAGATCGAGCTGCCGCTGAAGCTGCTCGCCATCGGTGATTACACCCTGCGTAAAGACGAGCGAAAAGTCGAAGAGCGCAAGCCCATCAGCATCGACAAGATGACGTTTGACGAGGTGCTGGCCAAGCAGGCCCTGAGCCTCACGCTGAGCGTGCCGAACCGTCTTCAAGACGATGAAGGCAATGAAGAAATGGCGGTGCAACTGCACGTCAAGTCGATGAAGGACTTCAATCCCGCCTCGCTGGTGGACCAGGTACCCGAACTGAAAAAACTCATGGAACTGCGCGACGCCCTTGTGGCGCTCAAAGGACCGCTGGGTAACGCGCCCGCTTTTCGCAAAGCCATCGAAAGCGTCCTCGCCGATGACGAGTCCCGCGGTCGCGTGCTCGGCGAGCTGGGTTTGAATGCCGCCGCCCAGGACACCTGAGTCCATCCGCCAAGGAGCCAATATCATGAGTACCACACCATCGCAGCAGCAGAGCAAAGCGTCCGGCGAGCTCAGCATTCTCGACAGCATCATCGCCGAAACCCGTCTGCCTCGAGATGAGGATGCCTATGGCATCGCCAAGCGCGGCGTGTCCGCGTTTATCGAAGAGCTGCTCAAACCGCAAAACGTGGGTGAGCCGGTCAAGAAGGCTATGGTTGACCGCATGATTGCCGAGATCGACGCCAAGCTCGGCCGCCAGATGGATGAGATTCTGCACCACCCGGCCTTTCAGTCTCTGGAGTCGTCCTGGCGTGGACTCCAGTTGCTGGTCGAGCGGACCGACTTCCGCGAGAACATCAAGATCGAAATTCTCAACGTATCCAAAGAGGACTTGCTGGAAGATTTCGAAGATTCGCCCGAAGTCATGCAGGCCGGGCTCTACAAACATATCTACACCGCCGAGTACGGTCAGTTCGGTGGGCAGCCGGTAGGGGCGATCATTGCCAACTACTTCATGTCCCCGAGCTCGCCAGACGTGAAGCTGATGCAGTACGTCTCCAGCGTTGCCTGTATGTCTCATGCGCCGTTCATTGCCGCTGCGGGCCCCAGGTTCTTTGGCCTGGAAAGCTTCACGGGCCTGCCAGACCTGAAAGATCTGAAGGATCACTTCGAAGGCCCGCAGTTCGCCAAATGGCAGAGTTTCCGCCAGTCGGAAGACGCCCGTTACGTTGGCCTGACGGTGCCGCGTTTCCTGCTGCGCAATCCGTACGACCCGGAAGAGAACCCGGTCAAGTCGTTCGTCTACAAGGAAACCGTTGCCAACAGCCATGAGCACTATCTGTGGGGCAACACGGCGTACGCTTTCGGTACCAAGCTGACCGACAGCTTCGCCAAGTTCCGCTGGTGCCCGAACATCATCGGCCCGCAGAGCGGCGGCGCGGTCGAAGACCTGCCTCTGCACCACTTCGAAAGCATGGGTGAAATCGAAACCAAGATCCCTACCGAAGTATTGGTGAGCGATCGTCGTGAATACGAGTTGGCGGAGGAGGGATTCATTTCGCTCACCATGCGCAAGGGCTCAGACAATGCGGCGTTCTTCTCCGCCAGCTCGGTACAAAAGCCGAAGTTTTTTGGCACGAGCGCAGAAGGCAAGGCGGCGGAGCTGAACTACAAGCTCGGCACACAGCTGCCGTACATGATGATCGTTAACCGTCTTGCTCACTACTTGAAAGTCCTGCAACGCGAGCAGCTAGGTTCGTGGAAAGAACGCACCGACCTCGAACTGGAATTGAACAAGTGGATTCGCCAGTACGTCGCAGACCAGGAAAACCCGAGCGCGGAAGTCCGTGGTCGTCGTCCGCTGCGTGCCGCGCAGATCATCGTCAGTGATGTGGAGGGCGAGCCCGGCTGGTACCGCGTCAGCCTGAACGTGCGCCCGCACTTCAAGTACATGGGCGCCGATTTCACCCTGTCGCTGGTGGGCAAGCTGGACAAAGAGTGAAGGGATTCAACCCATGACTGGATACGGCACCCTTTTCGAACGCCTGGGTGGCGACGCAGGCAAGCGCGTCGGCTGGAGCCCCGAAGACTCTGCCACGGCTTCGGTGGCCGCCCATCTGGCCAAGATGCTCAGTACGCGGGCGGGCAGTGTTCAGACGCTTTCCGACTACGGGCTGCCGGATCTCAATGACATGCGCTTGAGCCTTCATGACGCTTTAACGAAGGCGCGGCTCGCCATTGAAGTCTTCATCGAAACCTACGAGCCACGCCTGAGTCGTGTCCAGGTCACCGCACTGCCCCATGACGGCGATCAGCTTCGGCTCGCCTTCCGTATCGAAGGGCTGCTGCAGGTTCAGGGCTTCAAGCGTCAGGTCACTTTCGCCGCACGCCTGGAGGGTGGCGGTCAGGTACAGGTCAACCACAGGAAAACCTGATGTCGGGAAAACCCGCCGCTCGTGGTTGCACCTGACGTCATAAGGCGCCAGCAGGCAGTGTTCCGTAACGCTCACCCTTGAATCAAGCAGCTCCACTCGAAGGTAAAACCATGTCCTTTAATCACTACTACCAAAGCGAACTCACCGCGCTTCGCCAGTTAGGTCGTCGATTCGCCGAGCGTAGCCCGGCATTGGCGCCCTTTCTGGGGCAGGCCGGTCGGGATCCGGACGTGGAGCGGTTGCTGGAAGGTTTTGCCTTTCTGACCGGACGCCTGCGCCAGAAACTCGATGACGAGCTGCCTGAGCTCACTCATTCGCTGATGCAGCTTCTCTGGCCCAACTACATGCAACCGCTGCCGGCCTTCAGCATTCTCCAGTTTGACCCGTTGAAGCTGGCCGCGCCTGCGCTGAGGGTCGAGCGCAATACGCCGGTGGACAGTGTGCCGATCGATGGCGTGCAGTGTCGCTTCCGTACCTGCTACCCAACCGACGTCCAGGCGCTGGGTCTGGTTGCGCTGACGTATTCGGTCAAGGGGGACGGCTCGCTGTTGAGCTTGCGTCTGGAAGTAAATGGCGAAGGCCATTTCGGCGAGTTGGAGTTGAGCCGGTTGCGGCTGCATTTTGCTGGCGAGCGCTACATAAGCCAGATGCTCTATCTAAGCCTGCTGCGTAATCTGGAGTGTGTCGAGCTGGTACCGCTAGACTCGGACGGCAACCCCCTGCACGGCGTCAACGGCACGCCCATGGCGTTCAGAATGCCTGGCGATCGTATCCAGCCCGTGGGTTTTGCCGAGGACGAAGCGTTGATTCCGTATCCGCTGAATACCTTCCGCGGTTATCGCTATTTGCAGGAGTACTTCGCCTTTCAGGACAAGTTCCTGTTCGTCGACGTAACCGGCCTCGACCTTCTTGCCGCATTGCCAGAAGACACGCTCAAGCAAGTGCGCGGCCTTGAATTGCGTTTCGACATTCGCAAAAGCGACGTCCAGCGACTGCGTCCCACGCTGGACAACGTGAGGCTGCATTGCACGCCGATCGTGAACCTGTTCAATCACGATGCCACGCCTATCCGCCTTGATGGCAAACAGGACGAGTACCTGCTGATGCCAGCGCTCTACGCCCCGGAAAACTGCGGCGTGTTTTCGGTCGAATCCGTGATCGGCTGGAAGCCCGGCGGCTTGGGTTACGAGACGTACGTGCCGTTCGAATCGTTCGAACATGACCCTAGTTTCGATGTGCCTGACCGCCAACCCCATTACAGCATTCGCCAGCGTTCGTCATCGCTTCACGATGGCCTCGACACCTACCTGAGCTTTGGCATCCGTCCCTCTGAAGCATCAGAAACGCTGTCGATCGAGATGATGTGCACCAACCAGAATTTGCCGCGCAAGCTCAAGTTGGGTGACATCTGCATTGCCTGCGAACAGACGCCGGAATTTCTGACCTTCCGCAACATCACCCCGGCCACAGCGTGTTACGCGCCGCCGCTGAATCAGGACTTCCTCTGGAAGTTGATCAGCAACATGTCGCTCAACTACCTGTCCCTCGCCGACGTCAATGCGTTGAAGGTGATCCTCGAAACATACGACCTGCCGCGCTATTACGACCCGCACGCCGCAAAGGTCAGTGAGCGCCTGCTGGGCGGACTCAAATCGATCCGGCATCAGCATGTCGACCGGCTGCACAGAGGGTTGCCGGTACGCGGGTTGCGCACCGAACTGACCATCGATCCTCAGGGCTATATCGGGGAGGGCGATGTGTTCGTGTTCGCCTCTGTTCTCAACGAGTTTTTCGCGCTTTACGCCAGCCTCAATTCGTATCACGAACTGCGCGTAAAAAGCACACAGGGAGAGGTGTACCAATGGACACCCCGTATGGGCCTGCAGCCCCTGCTTTGAGCGGGCTGACCCAAGGCATACGCGAATACTCGCTGTTTCAGGCCGTTTTGCTGGTCATTGAGCGACTGCGCACTGCACAGCCGCATCTTAACGATGACGACTTGTACGACCAGCTGGAATTCCAGGCCAACCCGAGCCTGGGCTTTCCGGGCAGTGATGTTGACTGTGTGGAGTTTTTTGAAGAGTCCGGGCTGATGCGTGCACGCCTGCGCTTCAACCTGCTGGGGCTTGTCGGGTCTGGATCACCCTTGCCGGCGTTCTACAGCGAGCAAGCCCTGGGTGACAGCGAGTCGGGCAATCCCACTCGCCAGTTTCTCGATCTGTTTCACCATCGCCTGCATCGGCTGATGCTGCCGATCTGGAAAAAATATCGCTACCGCGCGCGCTTTGAAAGCGGCGCGATCGATCCGTTTTCGTCGCAGTTGTTCGCGTTGATCGGACTGGGCAGCGAGGAAATTCGAAGTGCACGAGAGCTGAACTGGAAGCGACTGCTGCCGTACCTCGGTTTGCTCAGCTTGCGCGCGCATTCGGCAGCGCTGATTGAGGCGGTGCTGCGTTACTACTTCAAACACGCAGAACTGACGATTGAGCAATGCATGGAGCGTCGCGTGGAAATTCTCGAAGAGCAGCGCAACAGTCTTGGCCAAGCCAACAGCCAGCTAGGCGAGGACCTGGTGCTTGGCGAACACGTCCGCGACCGCAGTGGCAAGTTCCGCATTCATATTCGAGAGCTTGGCTGGCAGCGTTTTCACGAGTTCCTGCCGATTGGCGCGGGTTACCAGCCGCTGTGCGCATTGGTGCGATTCGCGTTGCGTGACCCGCTTGATTACGACGTTCGCCTGGCGCTGCGTCAGGACGAAATTCGCGAACTGCGCCTGGCCGAGCAGAACGCGTGTCGCTTGGGATGGACCAGTTGGCTGGGCCGCGAACGCGCGGACGGCGTGGTAACCCTGGCCAGCAAATCACTAAGGACAGCCGGATAATGAGTAACGTCAACCTGCAACAACTTATTCAGGCCCTCGACGCCGCAAGCCGTCGCGACCTGGAGCACGCCGCTGAACACTGTGTGGGACGCGGCGGTAGCAAGGTCCTTGTCGAAGATCTTTTGCTGGGCTTGCTGGAGCGCCCGCAGGGCCTGCTTTCTCGAGCGCTGCAGGATGCCGATGTGGACGCGGGTGAATTCCGCGCGGCGCTGCAGATGCGGGTGGAAAACAGCGCGTCACGCAACCCGGTATTCGCGCCGGAACTGGTGCAGTGGTTGCAGGACGCTCTGCTGGTGTCCAACCTCGAATTGGGCCAGACCCAGGTTGAGCAGGGTGCGTTAGTGCTCGCGCTGTTGCGCAACCCCATGCGTTACGCAGGCAGCCGGTATCAGGCATTGCTGGCCCGCCTGAATACGGAGCGACTGAAAGCTTTCGCCTTGTCGCAGCGGGAGCATTCCGACAGGACGAAGCCCGGTGCGGCCGACGAGTCATTGCTGGCGCGCTTCACCCATAACCTCACCCAACAAGCGCGGGACGGCAAACTCGATCCGGTGCTGTGCCGTGACGAGGCCATTCGGCAAATGGTGGATATTCTCGCCCGACGGCGGAAAAACAACCCGATTGTCGTGGGTGAGGCCGGCGTTGGGAAGACGGCGATCGTTGAAGGGCTGGCGTCGCGCATTGCCGCCGGTGAAGTGCCCCAGGCAATAAAAGGCGTTGAGCTGCTGTCGCTGGACATGGGCCTGCTGCAGGCCGGCGCCAGCGTCAAAGGGGAGTTTGAGCGTCGCCTCAAGGGAGTGATCGACGAGGTCAAAGCGTCGCCCAGGCCGATCATTTTGTTCATCGACGAGGCCCACACCCTGATCGGGGCCGGGGGGGAAGCGGGTGGTTCCGATGCAGCCAATCTGCTCAAGCCGGCACTGGCGCGCGGTGAACTGCGCACCATTGCTGCAACCACCTGGTCCGAGTACAAAAAGTATTTTGAAAAAGACCCGGCGCTCGCCCGTCGCTTTCAGCCAGTGCAGCTGCTCGAACCGACCGTTGATGAAGCGGCGACTATTCTCCGTGGCCTCGCGCAGGTCTACGAGCGAAGCCACGGCATCTATTTGCGTGACGATGCAGTGGTGGCCGCCGCCGAGTTGTCTGCTCGCTATCTGGCTGGCCGGCAGTTGCCGGACAAAGCCGTTGATGTGCTCGACACGGCGTGCGCCCGCGTTCGCATCAGCCTCGCTGCCGCGCCGCGAAGTCTTGAGCGTCTGCGCAGCGAACGGGCTGAAGGCAGCCGTCAGCGTCATGCGCTGCGACGCGACGCAGAAGCCGGTTTGCCCATTGATCTCCACGCACTGGATGCGCTGGAAGACCGTCTGCACGCTGCGGACGAAGAAAGCCATGCTCTCGAGGCTCTCTGGTCCGAACAGAAGGGGTTGGCCGAGCAACTGCTGGACCTGCGTCAGCGACTGGCGCTAGCGCGTGATCGGGCGAAGGTCGAACAGCACGTTACCGTTGAGGAAGGTACCGAAGGTGCTGCGATCGAAAACCGGTCCATCGATCAAGCGCAAAGTATCGGAGACCTGCAAGTCGAGCTCAACGAGACTCACCGCGCTTTGACTCAGGCCCAGGCCACAGAGCGGCTGGTGAGCTTCGAAGTGTGCCCTCGGCTTGTTGCCGAAGTGATCAGCGCCTGGACCGGCGTGCCCTTGGCGCAATTGGCGCGAGAACACAACGCCAGGGTCGCCAGCTTTGCCACTGACCTGGGCGCCCGCATCCGGGGTCAGGAGCCGGCTGTTCACGCCCTTGATCGTTCAATGCGCGCGACTGCTGCCGGCCTGAACAAAACTGACGCACCGGTCGGCGTATTCCTGTTGGTCGGACCGAGCGGGGTCGGCAAGACCGAGACAGCGCTGGCCCTCGCCGACTTGCTGTACGGCGGCCAGCGGTTCATCACCACCATTAACATGTCCGAGTTTCAGGAGAAGCACACCGTCTCGCGTCTGATTGGCGCGCCACCGGGTTATGTCGGTTATGGCGAGGGCGGCATGCTCACCGAAGCGGTGCGGCAGAGGCCGTATTCCGTGGTCCTGCTCGACGAAGTCGAAAAGGCTGACCCGGACGTTCTGAACCTGTTCTATCAAATCTTCGACAAGGGCGTGGCCAATGACGGGGAAGGGCGGGAGATCAACTTCCGCAACACGCTGATCCTGATGACCTCGAACCTTGGAAGCGACCTGATCAGCCACCTCTGCGCCGACGGCTCGCGTCCCTCTGCGCAGGTGCTTGAGGAGCATCTCCATCCGGTTCTCGCGCGGCATTTCAAACCGGCGTTGCTCGCACGCATGCGCGTCGTCCCGTACTACCCGGTGAGCGGGTCGGTGCTGCGTGAGCTGATCGAGATCAAACTGAAAGGTCTCGGTGAGCGTTTGAACAGCCGTCAGTTGGCGTTCACCTTTTCCGAGGCGCTGGTCGATCAACTGGCTGAACGCTGCAGCCAGGGCGACAGCGGCGCACGTCTGATCGACCACTTGCTGGAGCTTCACGTTCTGCCGCAGGTGGCTGACCGGCTGCTCGACGCCATGGCCGCAGGCCAACGTCTTACATCGGTGCACGCAACACTTGATCATGGCGGCGCCGTGACCTGCGAGTTTGCCTGAGATGGGTGCCATGTTCCTACAGGTGCCACAGCCGCTGGCTTATGCCGAAGTGTTGCTGGATCAGTTCACTCGCCTCGCACGTGCTGCAGACGATGCTGCACTGCTGGGCGGCCTTGTGCTGGGACTTGCCGAGTTGAGCGGGTGCGAGCTGACCCAGCTTTATCTGCTCGACGCGACACACACGAGTTTGGGCATGACGGCCGAGCGTCTTGAGGGCAGCGTGCAACCCCGTGGGGCACACAGCCTCCCAGCCGATTACAACGGCGAGCAACTGCTGCAGTTTGCGCTGTGCCAGAACCGCGTTGTGTGCATTGCCGATTTGCCAGGCAGCCTCCACGAAACCAGCTTCCTGCCGATCAGGGCGGCGCCCTGGCAGTCGCTGCTGTGTGTGCCCATCGTCAATGAGCAACAAACGGTCGAAGGCTTGCTCGTTTGCGCAAGCAGTCGACACCTTGAGCTACAGGCCTTTGCCGACTCCCTTGGTCGACTGGGCGCGTTCGTGCTGAGTCAACTGCACCTGCTCCACCGCTTGAGACGACGCGTCGATGATTCGCATCCGGTGCGCGTCAACGTGCCAAGCATCAGCGCCTACGGATTGATCGGCAAAAGCGCGCCAATACGTCAGACCTGTTCGATGATCAGCAAAGTCCTGCACAGCCCCTACACCGTTCTGCTGCGCGGGGAGACGGGCACCGGCAAGGAAGTGGTGGCCCGTGCCATCCATGACTATGGTCCGCGCCGCTCCCAGCCCTTTATCGTGCAGAACTGCGCGGCGCTGCCCGAAAGCCTGCTGGAAAGCGAGTTGTTCGGCTATTGCAAGGGGGCATTCACGGGGGCTCTGCGCAATCGCGCCGGGCTCTTCGACGCAGCCAACGGCGGCACCCTCTTGCTCGATGAAGTCGGCGACATGCCGATGTCGCTGCAGGCCAAGCTTCTGCGCGTACTCCAGGAGGGAGAGATCCGTCCACTGGGTTCCAACGACACGCACAAAATAGACGTACGCATCCTGGCAGCAACCCACCGGGATTTGTCAGTAATGGTCAGTGAAGGCACGTTTCGCGAGGACCTCTACTACCGCCTCTCGCAATTCCCCATCGAGCTGCCCGCCCTGCGCCAGCGCGGCGATGACATCGTTGATCTGGCCCGTCATTTTGCCGACAGGGCCTGCGCATTCCTACAACGGGACGCTCTGTGCTGGTCCGACGCAGCACTCGATCATTTGTCCGGTTATGCCTTTCCCGGCAACGTGCGCGAGCTCAAGGGGCTGGTCGAGCGCGCCGTTCTGCTGTGTGAAGGCGGCGAATTGCTTGCCGAGCATTTCACCCTGCGCGCGGATGTCGTGCCTAAACGCGCACGCCTGGACCTGCGCGAACGCCTTGAGCAGGTCGAGCGCGCCTTGCTGCTCGACTGCCTGCGCAAAAACCAAGGCAATCAGAGCCTGTCGGCGCGTGAGCTGGGCCTGCCCAGGCGCACGCTGCTGTACCGCCTTGGACGCCTCAACATCAATCTGGGTGACGTCAATGCGTAAGACAAACCGCCTTGTTCCCCGCTCGCTTTCCATAGCGCCCACTGTCGGAGCCTTGCGCTCACTTCTGGAGATCCTCTGATGTTTGCTCGTCACCGGCAAGCCGTTCTGCTGACCTTTGTTCTTCTCTGTGGCCTGTCGGGTTGCAGCGGCAATTACACGTTCAACGACAACACCTATCGCCCTCTGGGTGATCCGCAGGCGGTCAACCGCGGCAACTGACCGTAAGGAGCATCACCATGGAACTGGTTTTTGAAATGCAGAGTGCCCGGCAATTCGTGCCGGCGGACCTGTGCCAGAAGACCTTCATGCAGGCCGGTGGCGTGATCGGACGTGGCGCCGATTGTGATTGGGTCATTCCCGACCACAATCGGTATGTGTCCCACCACCACCTCACGATCAGCTACCGCGATGGCAGCTATTTTCTCACCGACACCAGCAGCAACGGCGTACTGAGTGGAGAGAGCGGGGCGCGGCTGCCCAAGGGCCAGGCCGTGCGCATCGAGCACGGCAGCCGGTATGTACTGGGCGATTTCGAGCTGCGTGCGCGATTCATGGGGGACCCGGCCTGCGTTGACGGTTTCGTGGGCCGTGCGCAGGCGGCCGGCAGCATCATCCCGGACGACTCGTTTCTGGAC
This sequence comes from Pseudomonas sp. GL_135, assembly GCF_057834665.1. Classification (NCBI taxonomy): domain Bacteria; kingdom Pseudomonadati; phylum Pseudomonadota; class Gammaproteobacteria; order Pseudomonadales; family Pseudomonadaceae; genus Pseudomonas; species Pseudomonas sp. GL_135. The sequence goes on along the minus strand of NZ_CM174408.1, from coordinate 3,252,001 downwards.
CTCGACCCGCTGACTGCGCTCGACCAGCAGGAGCGCGTCCACTCGGACATCGACGAGCTGATTTCGCCAGTTACCGTCATCAAGGACGGCCAACAACGCGCTGACTATGCCCGGGTGGAGATGGACAGCCTGCGCGTACCCGAGCTGGTTGCAGATCCAGCAGCACAATCCGCGGCGCCTGCTGCACCCACGCCCGCAGCGTTTGAAGTCGAGCACCAGGACGACGATTTCTGGACCCGGTTTGCCGAAGCGCTGGGCATCGAATTCGATGAGCTTGATCAGGATGCCCGGGAAACGCTGGCGCTCAATGCCGGTCGTTTACTCAGGCAGTGTGTCGGCGGGCTCCAGCAAAACCTGCACACGCGGAGCGAGCTGAAAAATGAATTGCGACTTTCCCAGACCAGCGTGCAGGGCGCTCAGCGCAACCCGCTGAAATCAGCTGTCGATGCTGGCGAAGCGCTGTCGGCGTTGTTGCGACCTGGCAAGCCCGGGCAGTTGCCGGCTGAGGGCGCGGTCACTCGAGCATTCCATGACGTGCAGGCGCACCAGGTGGCCCTGCTGGCCGCCAGTCGCGCAGCCATTCGCGCGACGCTGGAGCATTTTTCTCCGGAGCAACTCACCCTGCGGTTCGAGCGCGACAACCCGCCACTGCTCGCAACCTCCGGCAGTCGCTGGAGAGCATTTGGCCGTTATCACCAGGCGTTGCGTCAGGACAATGACTGGAGCGAGCGCCTGCTGGCGCGAGACTTCGCCCACGCCTATGAAGAGCAAATTCGTCTGATTTCCACCCTCCACACGGATCACCGGGGATGAAGCCCATGTTTCGCCGCTCAACTGTATTTCCCCATACGCTGACTGCGTTGATGGCCGTGCTGATGCTGGCAGGTTGTTCGACGTTTTCGCCGTTCTCACACCTGACCAAACTCAACCTCAGGCTCACGGCCAGTGATCAGCTGAATCCCGATCTGAATGGCCGTCCGTCACCGATTGTGGTGCGGCTGTACGAGCTCAAGCATGCGGTGGCCTTCGAGAATGCTGATTTTTTCAGCCTGTATGAACGAGCCAAAGAGTCCTTGGCCCCAGACATGGTCGCCACCGAGGAGCTTGAGCTGCGTCCGGGCGAAACGGTCGAGCTCAAGCTCAGTGTGCAGAAGGGCAGTCGCTACGTCGGCGTGGTCGCAGCGTACCGCGACCTGTCACAAAGCTCCTGGCGCTCCACGCTTTACCTCGCGCCGAAAACCGCTACCGAAGTGGATCTGACCCTTGACGACAGCGGCATTCACCCCTCACGCCAAGAGCTCGCCGAGGCGGTTGACCAGCCATGAACGCGCACAAAGTCATCTGGCAGGAGGGCATGTTGCTGCGCCCTCAGCATTTCCAACACAACGACCGCTATTACGACCACCAGCTGAAAATGCGCACTCGGTTAATGGGTGGCTACGCCTGGGGATTCCTTACGCTGGAGATCGACCTGCAGTTTCTCAACATGGGCAAACTGGTGATCAGCCATGCTTCCGGCATCTTCCCGGACGGCAGCCTGTTCGAACTGATCGGCAATACGGAGTCGTTGGCGCTTGACGTACCGCCCAATACCTGCAACATGCCTGTCTACCTGGCGTTGCCGTTGGTCACTGGCAATCTCGTGGAGGCGCGGCGACCGGAGCAGTCCGACGTGCTGGCCCGTTACACCGCCTATGAAGCGCAAGTCGCCGATTCAAACGCGGGCGATGACGCAGCGTGTCAGGTCAGCTGCGGTCGTCCGGATTTCAGATTGCTGCTGGGCGAACAGCAGAGCGATCACGCGTACGTGAAGCTGAAAATCTGCGAGGTGCTCGACACCAGCCCTGACGGCGTGGTCAGCCTCGCTCCGGATTTCATACCCACCTACCTGCAGTCCCACGCTTCCAGTTATCTGCTGTCGTGCTTGAAGGAAGTCATCAGCATGCTCAGTCACAGGGGCGACAGCATTGCCGAGCGTATTCGCTCAAGTGGCACGGTCGCCGGCACGGAAGTGGGGGATTTCATGATGCTTCAGCTGATCAATCGTGCCGAATTGCTGCTGCGTCACTACCTCGGCCTCGAACATGTGCATCCGGAAGAACTCTACCGCGCGCTGCTGACGCTGCTGGCCGATCTGGCGACCTTCTCGAGTGACAGCAAGCGCCCGCGGCTGGACAGCCGCTATCGGCACAGCAATCAAGGGGAGTGCTTTCGCAAGGTGATGGAAGCGCTTCGGCACATGCTGTCGATGGTGCTGGAACAACACGCCATTGAGCTGGTGCTGCAGCCGCGCCAATACGGCATCACTGTCTCGCCGCTGCACGATCGCACGCTGCTGGGTTCGGCCTCTTTTGTATTGGCGGCGAGTGCCCACTGCGACGCCGAGGAACTGCGCCATCGTCTGCCCGCGCATTTCAAGGTTGCACCGGTGGAGCGAATCCGCCAGTTGGTGAACCTGCACCTGCCCGGAATCAAACTCACCCCGTTACCGGTGGCGCCTCGGCAGATTGCATTCCATTCGAAAAAAACTTACTTCCTCCTCGAACTCAGCTCCGAGGACCTGGAGCAGCTCGAGCGTTCCGGCGGTTTCGCGTTCCACGTGTCCGGAGAGTTCGCCGAGCTTGAGCTCAATTTCTGGGCCATCAGGAACTGACCGCCATGATCCAAAATAACGACTACCGCCAGGACGACAAAACCGTCCTGGTCAGCCGGCACGGCCATGGCCCGGCGTCCAGGCCGATGACGGATTCCACGCCGCCGCCGCGCTTCGAGCAACTGGAAGAACGCATGGTCTACGCCGCGCGCCTGCAACCGGCGCAGACGTTCAATGTCGGCATGAACCCGCTGGTGGCAGCTGCATCGGAGTTGCTGTCCGAAGTGGTACGGCTCAAGAACGGTGACATCCCCCAGGACATGAGCGCGCTCCATGGGCATCTGGCGCAGGTGCTGAAAACCTTTGAAGCGCGCGCGCTGCACAATGGCGCCGAGAGCAGTCAGGTCGCGGGCGCCCGCTATGTGCTCTGTACTGCGCTGGATGAGGCCGTGGTAACGAGCGGCTGGGGCAATGAAAGCGAATGGTCGCAGATGAGCCTGCTGAGCCGCTTTCACCAGGAAACCTTCGGTGGCGAGAAATTCTTCCAGCTGCTGGATCGGCTCTCGAAAAACCCGGTCAAGCACCTGCCGATGCTGGAGTTGATGTACCTGTGCCTGTCTCTGGGGTTCGAGGGCCGCTACCGGGTGCAGACCCGTGGCGTGCAGGAACTCGAAAACATTCGCGACGCGGTTTACCGGCAAATTCGCCAGCTGCGGGGTGATGCGCCTCGCGAGCTGTCACCCCATTGGGAAGGCCTGAGCAATCAGCGCCGCAGCCTTGTTCGCATCGTGCCCACCTGGATGGTGGTGGGCTTCACCCTGGTCTGTCTGGTCGTGATGTATTCGGGCTTCGCCTGGGTGCTGGGTGAGCACCGCAATGCCGTTCTGCAGCCCTATCAGCCGTCTGATCAGCTTGCCGTTCACCCCCGATCGCAGCCCCAGCCCCAGCCGTAAACAGAGACGTGTGATGAAAAAACTTTTCGAGAAAACCCGCGCGCTTTTGCGTCAGACGTGGGTGTGGACGCTGCTGTTCGTATTGCTCGTGGCACTAATGATCTGGTTCTTGGGGCCGGCCCTGGCGGTTGACGACCGGAAGTTCTGGGAGGGTTCAACCTCTCGGCTGTTGACCATCAGTTCGCTGTTCCTGCTCTGGGGCCTTGCGATGGTCTATGTCAGCTGGCGCGCCGGGGAGCGCAGGAAGGCGGTCGAAGGCAGTGAAGAGGGTCAGGCACGCATCCTGCGCGATGATCAGATTGATGAGGAGCAGGCTGAACTGACGACGCGTTTCAAGGACGCGCTGAAAACGCTGAAGACCTCGAGCCTGTATCGCGGCCGCAGTGAGCACTGGCGCACCGAGCTGCCGTGGTACCTGCTGATCGGGCCCGAAGGCAGCGGCAAGACCAGCCTGCTGGACTTTTCAGGGCTCGAGTTTCCGCTCAACGGCGTCGAGCGCAAGCTCACCCGAGACACCCGGGGCACTCGCCACTGCGATTGGTATTTTGCCAACAACGCCGTACTCGTCGACACCGCAGGGCGGTACCTGACCCAGCCGAGCGCCGACATCGACCGCAGCGCCTGGTGCACGTTACTGGGTCTGCTGGGCAAATATCGCCGCAAACGTCCTCTGAACGGTGTACTCGTCACCCTCCCGGTCGACACGCTGCTCCACGCCAGTGACCCCGAACTCGAGACCCTCGCCGGACAGGTGCGTGCGCGTTTGCAGGAGCTGCGTCAAAAGCTGCACCTGGAGGTGCCGGTCTATCTGGTGCTGAGCAAGGCCGACAGCCTTGCGGGCTTCGACGCGTTTTTCGATCAACTGACCCGTGAGGAAAGCGATCAGGTCCTCGGTACCAGTTTCCGTAAAGGCCAGAGCGGCACCGATGCCGACGCACTGCGCAACGAGTTCGCCGAACTGTTGGTTCGGTTGAACAGTCAGGTCATCACTCGCATTCATCAAGAGCGTGATGCGTCGCGCCGTGGCAGCATTCTGGATTTCCCTCATCAACTCAGTCGCATCGGCGAGCGCGTATGCGTGTTCGTAGAACTGGCGTTCACAGGCAATCGCTATCAGTCGGCCAGCCAGCTGCGGGGCTTCTACCTCACCAGCGCAGCGCACCTTGATCAGGACATGCACGTGTCCGCTGTCGGCAGGGGTATGGGGCCGGGTATCAGCACAGAAACGCGGCCGACATTGGGCAGTGGGCGATCCCGATTCATCAACCACCTGCTCAGCAGAGTCATCTTTCCGGAGGCGGACCTTGCAGGCCTGGACATGCGCGAGCGTCGCCGTATCCATTGGGCACAGCGCGCACTGTATGTGGGGGCGCTGGCGTCGTTGGCGTTGTTCGGCACGCTCTGGGCCGTGAGTTTTTCCGGCAACTATGAAAGGCTCGACAGTGTGAGTGCGCTTGCCAGAGTCCGGGCCGAGCAACGGTCGGCGAACGAGGCCCCGAATGACCTGCTCGCAACGCTGAACGCTTTGGATACCCGCTATGCGGCGACCCAGGTCTTCCCTGACGAGGGAGCCGTAGGTTACCAGGTGCGTGGTGGCCTTTATCAAGGTGACGTGGTCAGTCCAGTCGTCGACACTGCCTACGAGCGCGAGCTGGAACGGCTGCTCTTGCCCCAGGTGGCGATGATGCTGGAGGGCCAGATTGCCGCCAACCTGGAGAACCGCGAAGGTTTGCTCAAAAGCCTGCGGGCCTATTTGATGATGGGCTTGAAAGACCGGCGCGATGCGGCCTGGCTCAAGGAGCGGGTCGCCGCTGACTGGTCTGAGTTGTACCCCGGCAACGTCGCCGTGCAAAACGGTCTGAACAGCCATTTCGAACGATTGCTGAAGCTGCCCTTCGTCCATGCCCTCAATGATCAACGCGTGGCGCAGGCACGGCAGGTGCTGCGCGGTGAGTCCCTGGCGAACGTCATCTACCGGATGCTGCGTGAGCAGGCGGATGCCTTGCCGGACTACAGTTTTGACCCGCACCTCGGCCCGAAGGCGGGGTTGTTCGTCGGTGCCGATTATGTGATACCGGGGTTCTACACCCGACACGGCTACGAGCAGTATTTCTCGGTGCAAGGCTCCCGGGTGGTGACCGATATCCTGCGGGACAATTGGGTACTGGGCGAAGGCGCCGACCTCAGCGACATGGACATGCGGCGTCTGATGGTCGAACTGGAACAGCTCTATTTTCGCGATTACGCCGACTACTGGGGCGAAGCGGTCAGCGCGGTCGAGCTGCCCGGGCCTTTCGATTTTTCCGACAGTGCGGAACAGCTGGCCAGCCTGACGTCGGCTCATTCTCCGGTCATCAACCTGCTCAGGGAGGTTCGAGAGAACACCCGTTTAACGCCTGTCGTTGCGCTGACAGATGCTGTCGATACCACTGCGCAGCTCGCGGAAACGGGCGCGAAGGCGGCCAAACTGGCAATCGCCGCATCCGGTAAAGCCTCTGAAGCGCTCAGTGCATCGGTACCGGTTACCGCACGCAAATCACTGCAGAACCGTTTCGATCCATTGCACCGCCTGCTTGACGACAAGGACGGCCCGGCCGCGGATCTGATCCCCGTTCTGGCCGCACTCAACGAGCTGCAAATGCAGATGGCCAGCCTCGGTCGAGCCAGTTCGCCCGAGCAGGCGGCATTTGACATGGCCAAGTCACGCATGGGCGGCCAGCGTGATGCCTTGAGCAGTGTGCGCGGTGCATCCTCTCGCCTGCCGCCTCCAGTAAGCGCGTGGTTCAACGCCTTGGCCGAGGACGCGTGGCGGCTGGTGCTTCACGACGCCTATCAGCACGTGAACCAGCACTACCAGAGTGAGGTGTACGGGTTTTACGCCAGGGCGATCAGCAAGCGCTACCCGTTCAACGCCGACAGTGCCAGCGATGTCGCGCTCAGTGATTTTCGCGAGTTCTTCAAGGTTCAGGGCGTTGCCGACCGCTTCTTCGACGGATTCCTGCGGCCGTTCGTGGTTGGCGAGAAGGGCAGCCATCGTCTGCGCAGTATTGACGGGCAAAGCCTGCCGATCTCCCGGGCGTACCTCGAGCAGATGAATGCGGCCCGGGTCATCCGGCAGGGGTTTTTCGCGGACAATCCGGGCGAGCCTCAAGTGCAGTTCAAGCTCGAGCCTCACACCCTGGACCCGTCGGTCAGTCGTTCCGAATTCAAGCTGGGTGACAAAACCCTCGAATATCGGCATGGCCCGATCGTTCCGGTGTCCTTCAAGTGGCCCACGGACGCCGAGGCCGGTCGAACAAGTCTGGTGCTCGACAGAATGGTTGGCCGACCTTTGGGCATCGAAGAAAGCACAGGGCCGTGGTCGCTGTTCCGTTTGCTGGATTCGCTGCAGCGGGAAGAACTGACCGGCCGCGACGTGCTGGTGCTGAAGGCCGATGTCGGCGGGCTGCGGGCCAGCTACCTGTTGACCAGTCAGCGCTCGCCAAACCCATTCGACATGACCGTGCTGCGCAGCTTCCGCATGCCGGCACAACTGTGATGGCGATTGCCGGCCCCTGGCGCAGCGCTGCCCGGACCCACAGCGGCAAGGTCAGGGCACGCAACGAAGATGCATTTCTGGCGCGTCCCGAGCAGGGACTGTGGGTGGTCGCCGATGGCATGGGCGGGCATCAGGGAGGTGATATCGCCAGCCAGATGATCGTCGCCAGTCTGGCGGAGCTCCCCGTCCATGAAGATTTCGATGACCGGCTCATCCGCATTCGACAATGCCTGCACTGGCTGAACCGTCGATTGGGCCAGGAGCTGACTGTCAGCGCAGCCCGACACGACAACATCATCGGCAGCACCGTGGTTGCGCTCCTGGCAGAGGAAAACCGGGCGGCGTGCGTCTGGGCGGGTGATAGTCGCTGCTATTTGTGGCGCGGTCAGCGCTTGTATCAGCTGTCCCGGGACCACTCGCTGCAACAGCAATTGATCGACGAACAACAGATGAACGCTCGGCAGGCCCAGGCGCATCCCGGCGCGCACGCCTTGACCCGCGCAGTGGGCGCTGCCGAGCAACTGACGCTGGAGGTGCTGGAACTTGAGGTGTTTCCGGGCGATGCCTTCTTGCTGTGCAGCGACGGTTTGTACCAAGGGTTGAGCAGTGATGCATTGGGCCACGCGTTGAACCACGCGCTGCCGGAAACAGCGCTCAAGCGTCTGTTCGATGACGCGTTGCGCGGCGCCGCCCGGGATAACCTGACTGCCGTGGTGATTCGCGGATGACCGATCCCGTGCACTCGAACCCGGACGGGCAGGCAGTGATTGATTCTCCCCGCGATGAACCGCCTGCCGACCTCACCTATTTCGCCTTTGCCCCCTCTGAGAAACCTGAACCGGCTCGGGTGCTCACTTCAGCCGGACTGAGCGCAATGCCCGATATTCTGGCAAATCGTTATCGCATCGAGCGCCTGCTCGGTGCCGGCGGTATGGGCGCGGTCTACCGCGCGCGCGATCTGCTGGCCGAGCAATACGGAGATCCCGATCCTTACGTCGCGCTCAAAGTCCTCAACCCAGACTTCGTCGAGTCGCCGGACGCCAGCGCGGTGCTCTACAGCGAGTTCTGCCTGACCCGATACCTGCGCCATGACAACGTGCTGCGTGTACATGGGTTTCACGTCGACACCTCATGCCAGCGGGCCTTCATCACAATGGAACTCATGCGAGGCCTGACGCTGGACAAATTACTCTGCGAGCGGCCGCTGGGACTGCCGTGGAAAGAGCTGCGGGAGATCGTTGTGCCGCTGTTGGACGCACTGGCATACGCCCACGCTCGCGGCGTCGTTCACGGCGACATCAAACCCAGCAACATCATGCTCAGTGAAGAGGGCGTGCGGCTGTTCGACTTTGGGCTCGGAAGGGCCGAGGAGGGCGTTCTCTCCAGCCTGCCGCACCTGAGCCGCGAGCGTTTCAACGCCTGGACCCCGGGCTATGCCTCACCTGAACTCCTTGAAGACCGGCAGCTTTCGGCTTGCGCTGACATCTACGCGGTGGCGTGTGTGATCTACGAGCTCGCTAGCGGCAAACATCCCTTTCGCCACCTGCCCTCGACCCAGGCCCGTGATGAGCATCTCGACTGCGGGTTGCAGGTGCCAGCCTGTTTACCAAACCCTTGCTGGCCGGCCTTGCGAACCGCGCTCGCTTTTGACGCCGGTGCACGCGCGACAACGGCCGGGCAGATGCGTCACGCCTTCGTCTCCCCATCGTCCTGGCCATGGGTCGGGAAAATCCCCAAGCCCTGGTGAGGCTGTCACTGGTGCAGTGTGAGACCCAGCGCCTTCCCGGCTAAAGCCGGTCCTACCAAGAGCTCGTGGAGTTGTCGCGGTCACCTGTGGCTTAAATCCGCCCGAGTTTTTCCAGCGCCGCATCCGCCAGGAACGAAGACCGGCTTTTGACGTTGTGGTCGCGAACATAACGGTCGATCCGCTGTATGACAAATCCCGGCAAGGTGACATTGACCTTCTCGGTCTTGCCCAGATAAGGGGTAATGTCGATCTCGACCATACCCCAGCCCATGCGTACGAAGTCGTCATGACCGTGATAAGCCCGAGCAGACGACGGCATGGGCACGGGTTGACCGTCGGCAACCAGCTCTTCAAGGCAGATGTGGGCAATTTCGACCGCCGCGTTGTAAGCCTCTTCAAACGTGTCACCAGCCGTCACCGCGCCGGGAATGTCCGGAATCTGTATGCCGATGGCCGTCGTATCGTCGCCCCATTCAATGGCGATTGGATATTGCATGGTGCGCTCCTGCATTGGGATTGATTGGGTTTCAAAAAGGTGCAACGAACCCCGCATCCTGTCACCGCGCCATGAAAGCCGCCAGCTCCTCGGGCGCGCCGTTCGGAAACGCTCGTCTCAGATAATCGAGAAACGCCGAGACCCGCGCGCTCAATAATCGTCGCGACGGATACAGGGCCCACAGTGCGACTGGCGTTGCGTCGATGTCGCCCCAGTGCACCAGCGTTCCATTGCGCAGGTCCTGACCCACCAGTGACACCGGTAAGCGGCCGGCGCCTACGCCCGCCAACACAGCGTCGCGGACCATGACCAGCGAAGACAGACTCAGCACCGGGTCTATTGCCATAGCGGTTTGGCCTTTGGGAGTTGCTACAGCCCACACGCGCTGACGGTCGCCGGGCCCTCTTGTCACCGCCGCTACCGGTACGTCCGGCTTGGGGCTGGCAAGGTGTGGACTCGCGACGACGACCAGTCGGTCGTGCAGAAAGATGCGACCGATCAGGCTTTCGTCGACCTCCGGATTGACGCGAATCACCAGGTCATAACCTTCTTCGATCATGTCGACAGCGCGATCTTCCGTCGTCACCTCGAGCCGTACTTCCGGATGCTCAAGGGCAAAGCCTGCTGCCAGCTTGCCCATGGCGGTCTGGGCAAAGAACAGTGGGGCGCTGATGCGCAATTTACCCCGTGGTCGCGCTCCGCCGGACGCGATCGCCGCAGCCGTCTCATCGAGCTCGGTCAGTAGCGCTCCCGTGCGTTCAAACAGCGCGCGGCCTTCCTCGGTGAGCTTTAGGGTACGCCCGCCGCGCTCGAACAGGCGCAAATCCAGGCTGCGCTCCAGCTCTGCAACCCGACGTGACAACGTTGCTTTGGGCCGCTCGGCGGCACGTGCCGCGCGGCCGAACCCGCCATGCCGGGCGACGAGATTGAAATCAGCAAGGGCAAGCAAATCCATGGTTCACCTGAAAACAAAGCAACGGTTGCGAATGAGCGATAGCGCCGGCCGCCGAGCGACAGGGCTGATGCTGGAATGAGACTGTTCCATACATGGAACGCCGTGTCTAATATCGGCGTCTAGCGGTTCATTCATGATCCACCGATAGTGGCGTCTCCAGTTAAATCCACCACGGTGAACCACCATGACTATCCTCGTAACGGGCGCTACCGGCCGAGTTGGCAGCAAAGTCGTTGAACAGCTCCTCAAGCGCGATGCCCACGTACGTGTCCTTGTACGTGACCCTTCGAGCACACATTTCCCCACGCAAGTGGACGTCGTCCAGGGCGAAATGCTCGACATCGAATCCCTTCGTCGTGCGTTCGTGGGGGTTTCCACGTTCTTCCTGCTCAACGCCGTAGCGGCCGATGAGTTCACCCAGGCGCTGATCGCGCTCAATATCGCGAGGGAGGCCGGCGTCAACCGCGTGGTTTACCTCTCGGTTATTCACGCCGACCGCTTCGTCGACGTGCCGCATTTCGCGGTGAAATCAGGCGCTGAGCGGATGATTGAGCAAATGGGCTTCAATGCCACGATCCTGCGTCCGAGCTACTTCATCGACAACGACGAAATGGTCAAGGAAGCCATCTTCGAGCACGGTGTCTATCCGATGCCGATTGGCAGCAAGGGCCTGGCCATGGTCGATGCCCGGGACATCGCCGAAGTGGCGGCCATCGAGCTGTTGCGGCGCGATCAGACCTCGGACGACCTGCCCAACGGAGTCATCAATCTGGTTGGCCCGGATACGCTGACGGGCGAGGGGGTTGCCGCGATCTGGACGCAAGTCCTCGGACGTCCGGTCGTTTACGGGGGCGATGATCCGTCGGGTTTCGAGCAAAACGTCGCGACGTTCATGCCCACGTGGATGGCCTATGAGATGCGCCTCATGGCCCAGCGTTTTGTCAGCGACGGAATGATTCCGGAAACCGGCGATGTGGCACGCCTGACGCAAATCCTGGGACGCAAGCTTCATTCCTACCGAGACTTCGCGACCCGATTGGCGCGGCGGGTCTGACCAGGCGGTCAACGATAGGCTGCTGGACGACGTTGATCGGCATTTCGCTGGCCGTACCCTCGGTAGCTTCTGCATCAAGCGCGGCGCCGTACTCATGGAACCTCGCTGAGATGATTGGAATAGAGCCATCTCACGAAAAAAATGTGTTTATTTTCATCCACAACCTGCGATACCCGAGCGCCCAGTTCCTCTACCCCGCAGACGATACAACCGGGCACGTTGTCGCACCTTTAGCAACGTTGGCCGGTTGTGATTAATCGTTTCATCTGGCATAAAAAGCGGGCTACGGGCTCGAAAATCTAGAAAAACATAGATTAATGGGTCGACGATAGCGGCTGCACATCCGACCCCCGCGCGCTACTCGTCAAGCCAGTTTTGCTCGCTGCCCGAAGCGGAAATCTGTGCCACCCCCTCTGCCTTTCAACCTCATCGAGGCCACTCATTGGCGCGCCCAAGCGTCCTGCATCAAAAAGGAACGGAAAATTGAGCGATCAATCCACTCCGAACACTCCACTCTCACGATTCTGCGACAAAGTAGGCATTCCCTATCCCATGTTCTGGGGCTTTGTCGGCCTGCTGATCTTCATGATCGGCGATGGCGTAGAACTCGGTTACCTTTCGCCCTTCCTCAGCGAACGCGGCATGCCCGGCGATGAAGTCGCCATGATCTTCACCCTCTATGGCGTCACGGTCGGGATTTCATCCTGGCTCGCCGGCGCGCTCTCCAACATCTGGGGCCCGAAACGGGTGATGTTCCTGGGCTTGGTCATCTGGAGTGTGTTTGAGGTGCTCTTCCTGATCTATGGACTGCAGGACCTGAGCTACTCAATGATTCTGCTGACCTACGGCCTGCGCGGCTTCGGCTATCCATTGTTCGCTTACGGCTTTCTGGTATGGATCGCCGCGTCCACGCCCTCTCGCAAAATGGGCATGGCCGTGGGCTGGTTCTGGGTGGCTTACGCGGCGGGCCTGCCGATGCTGGGCTCTCTGGTGGCAAGTGTCGCTATCCCGCTGATCGGCGCATTGCAGACCTTCTGGCTGTCCTTTGCACTGGTGGTGGTCGGCGGCGCGATTGGTCTGATCGGGATGCGTGAAGCCCACGGCATGCGTCGGCTGGCGCCCGAGGGTGAGCGGCCGCTCGTGTCGATGGCCAAGAACATCACCATCATGTGGACGCGTCCCAAAGTGTCGCTGGCCGGTATCGTTCGGGTGATCAACACCTCGTCGATGTTCGGTTTTCTGGTGGTCATGCCCGGGTTCTTTATGCACACCGTCGGGTTCACGCTAGAAGAATGGCTGCGCCTGCTGACCATCGTCTTCGTGTTCAACATCATCGGTAATCTGGGCTCTAGCGTGATCAGCACGAAGATCGGTTATCGCAACACGATCCTGTGGTTTGGCGCGGTGGGCAGCACGATCAGCACCCCGTTGTTCTTCTTCATGCCGCAGGCGTTTCCCCACGACTTCCTGATCGCCTCGATCTTCGGCGCCTTCTACGGCCTGACATTGGCGTGTTTCGTGCCGCTCTCGGCGCTCGCACCCGCATTGGCGCCGAACAACAAGGCCGCTGCATTGTCGGTGTTGAGCCTCGGGGCAGGGGCGTCGACCTGGGTGGGCCCGGCGGTGGTCGCGATCTTCAATGACAGTTACGGGATTGAAGGCGTGGTCTGGGCCTTTTGCGGGCTGTACGCGCTGAGTGCCGTGCTGACCGTCTTCCTGAAAGATCCGGAGCCCGTGCATGACCCGATCCTGATCAAGATCAAACGCCGGATCAAAGTGTTCGCGCCGCGTCTGGATTATCGTTGGGCCCATGCCGAAGACCCGAACAAAAACGTAAGCTGAGTCCGGTGGTCGCGCGGCGCGACAGTCATGCAACGGTCGACTGCCGCGCCGCGTGTCTCAACGGGGCGGGGTGATCACTCCGCTGCCGCCGGCGGCTGTTCCTTGCCCAGCCCGTCGTTGATCAAGACCATGCTCTGCGGTGCCGACAGGGCGATGCCCATTTCCCGCAGGCGACCCAACACGGTGAACAACAGGTCGCTTCGCGCACCGCCCACCGAGCGCGGGCTGTTGACGTAACCCGTGGCGCTGATGATAAGGCCGGTGTTGGTCAGGTCTTTGAAGGTGACCGAGGGCGCTGGCGTATCCAGGACGGCTTCGTGCTCGGTAAACGCCTGCAACAGCAGTTCGCGGATCTGCAAGACATCCGTTTCCAGCGGCAACGTCAGGGAAATCCCGACCACGCCGAGTGCGTTGCCCATGGTCACGTTGCGTACGTTCTGGGTAATGAACTGTGAGTTCGGCACAATCACCGTGGAGCGGTCGGACATCTGGATCTCGGTGGCACGCACGTTGATCCGGCGAATGTCGCCCTCGACCCCCGCCAGACTCACCCAGTCTCCCACCTTGACTGGCCGCTCGGTCAGCAGGATCAGGCCGGAGATAAAGTTCTGCACGATGGCCTGCAAACCAAAACCGATCCCCACCGACAGGGCGCTCACTACCCAGGTCAGGTTCGTCAGGCTGATGTGCAGCGTGGACATCACCACCGCAATCACCAGCACAAACCCGATGTAGCCGATCAGGGTCACCAGGGACGCCTGCATGCCGGCGTCCATGTTGGTTTCCGGCAGCAGGCGCTCGCCGAACCATTCCTTGAGCACGCGCACGCCCAGCATGCCAAGTACCAGGCAACCCAGCGCCATGAGGATGTCGCTTGGAACGATGTTCAGGGCGCCCAGGGATTTGTCGGTCACTTCCATCCGGGTGAAGCTTTCGAGCAACTCGCCCGGGCTTGAACCCGAGGGCAGAAAGGCCAGCAGCACGGCGGCCAGCAGCAGCAAACTGCGGCCAACGCCCGCCAGAATGGTGCTCGCCTGGGCCTGATGGCGCGGCGACAGGCCGAGTGCCGAACCCAGTGCCATGCCACCCGGTTGCTTGGGCGACAGGAGGGTTTCGCAGACGTCGCCAAAGAACGCCACCAGCAGATAGGCGGTCGAGGCCACCACGCTCATCCACAGCAGCTTGACGGCGAGGAAGTAGGCCAGCGTCAGGTAGCCGCTCAACAACGCCAGCAGGCTCAATCCGACCCAGACCGCGACGACGAAGGGGATCAACCCGGCGAGGCCGCCGGGACGTTCGATGGCAAAGCGGCGGCGGGTGCGGCGGTAGCGCACCAGGCCGAAGAAGAACATCAGCGAAACGGCCAGTGCGGTCAGGCCGTTGACCGCGACGGTCAGTGCCAGGCTGCTGGCGATGACGCTGTTGATGCGTTCCTGGGTGCCGATGACCATCAGCGCCAAAGCCAGCACGGGCGGGAAGCGGCCCATGGCGGTGGCAATTTCATCCGGAATTTTCGGCAGGCGCCACGAAGGGTGCGGCAGCATCAACAGCGCGCGGCCCAAGCCGACGATGAAGGCGCAGAAGGTGATCAGCGTCTGCAGTTGGTCGAGCAGGTTGACCACGTCGTTGCTGAGCACCGCATTGCTGACGATGCCCCAACGCAGCAAGGACGTGGCGGCGGTGATGGTGACCACCGTCGACAGCCCGACGGCCAGTGCGAGGGCGCTGCGACGCAGACGGCCTTCGGGCAACCAACGGACCATCAGGCGGATCAGCAGGCTCTCCAGCAGGCGGCGCACCACCACCCAGATCAGCAGCGCGCCGATCACCACGCTGGCAAACAGCATGCGGTTGCCGGGCGCCAGTGCGCTGATGAACACGCTGCGGACGTCGTCCAGCAGCCCGTTCATGCGCCGGAGGTCGTCATCGGTCGGGCGAATCAGGGTCGACCAGAACGCCGAACTCAACGGGCTTGCCGTACGGGTGCTGATTTGGGAATCGAACAGGCTGCGACGCAGGCTGAAGATCTGGGTGGCCAGGTCCCGTGCCGACTGACTCAACGTATTGGTCTGCCGCTCGTCGCTGACCAGCGCGTTTTTCTGGGCCGTCAACGCCTTGCGCTGGCTGGTCAGGGCAGGCGCTTCGTCGGGTTGCACCGGGCCAAGGATGTTCAGCTGATCGTTCAGGTGCTCGATGTCAACGGCCTGTTTGGCGATAAGCTCATCGGCTTGCTTCTGCACCTGCAACGCGGCCTGACGCAGGCTCGACAGCAAGTCGTCATTGGCACTGACGGTAACTTTTTGCCGGATCTGGTCAAGCTGCTCGTTCAGATCATCCAGGCTCGGTGCCTCGACTTCAGGCGCTGCATCGCCTTGGCTGGCGGCCTGCGGCGCGGCCTTTGGGGCCGGCGCGGCCTGAGCAAACGCTGGCAGGGTCACGCACAGCAGCAACAGGGCCAGCAGTCCAGCATGGAAACGGTTCAACGTAGCGTGCTGCATTCGGGTTCCTTCGGGGCGTTAACCGGTTTTGCGACCTGATCATGTGGCGCAGTCGTCGAAAGACAGGCGGGGGGCTCGACCCTTCGTGTGCGCGGGGGCGGATGATAGCAAGGATTGTGGCGGGACAACTTACGCTCGATGTCCATTGCCGGCAGTGGTGCGGCTGATGGGAGATCAAGGGCGAGACTGGTTCGCTCCACCCAAGTCGCGATGGGTGTCGTCTGGACTTTTTGTGTACGAAGATCAAAAGCGCTGCGCAGATCAAGGGCTTCCCGGGTACCACCGCTCACCGATACCCACCATGCTCTCAGGTCATGTGATATTCACACTCAGCGGCACATGATCGTGTTCGTTGTATCAACAGGGCCTGCGAAGGGCCTTCTTCAATCAGGAGGTAGCAGGATGCCGACACATAACCCTCAGGTGGATCTCGCCTATCGCCCCCGTCTGGCTGATCTTCATCCCGTCACGACCGAACCGTCATCCCATGCCACCGCCCTGCGGTCAGCCTCGCAGGCGCGGATCACGCCGGCAGCGCAACTGGAAGGTCGATCGGGCTATAGCGGTGATTTTCTCGGGGAGTTCGTCGTGCCCTGGCCGACCACCTCGACGCCGGATGACGTATTTCCGGTGGGAAATCCCGGCAACCGTCTGGACTACACCCATTTCTCCATCAGCATGTCCCGGAGTCGGCGCATTGCGCTGTACGTCGGCGTGAACATCGAGGGTGGCAGCAGCGTCGAGATTGTGCGGCGCCAGGACATCTGGGCCTATGACGGCCGCCTGCCGGTCGAGGCGCAGCTTGGCGAGGATTTGTACCGCGACAATTTGCTCGATCGCGGTCATCTGGTGCGGCGGCAGGACCCCAACTGGGGTAACGAGGCGCAGACCGCCAATCAGGACACGTTTCATTTCACCAATTGCTCGCCGCAGATGTCCGCCTTCAATCAGAAAACCTGGCTGGAGCTCGAAGACTTCATCCTGGAAAACACCCGCCGCTGGAAAGAGCGCGCAACGGTGTTCACCGGACCAGTGCTGCGCAGTGACGACCCGCTGTACCGAGGGGTGCAAATCCCCAGAGCGTTCTGGAAAGTTGTCGCGTTTCTCGGCGATGACGGCAAGCCTTCGGCCAGCGCGTACGTGATTGACCAGACCCGCGAGCTGGGCAAACTGGAGCTGGTATTTGGCGCGTTAAGGACGTATCGACGCAGCGTCACGCAGATTGAGGCGCTCACGGGCATCAGCTTCGGGGAACTGGCGCGGTATGACGGTTTCTCCAATGAAGAACAGATCACCGGCACACGGATCGAAGCGTTGATTCAGCGCCCCGAGGATATTCGTCTCTAAGCCCATGACGCCAAGGC
Source organism: Pseudomonas sp. GL_135 (assembly GCF_057834665.1). Classification (NCBI taxonomy): domain Bacteria; kingdom Pseudomonadati; phylum Pseudomonadota; class Gammaproteobacteria; order Pseudomonadales; family Pseudomonadaceae; genus Pseudomonas; species Pseudomonas sp. GL_135. The sequence continues at coordinate 3,234,961 of NZ_CM174408.1, read as the reverse complement.
TCAGCGCCGAGCCTGGGCATCACGCTCTGGCCCGGCCTGATCCCGACGGCAAGTGAGCGGTATCGCGCAAAACCGCAAAATAACGGGATCCAAACGGAATTTATGGGCGCGCCAGCTATCTAGCATCACGCGTACAAACGGTGCAGCGGCATCGGCAAGCTGCCGACTGAACCCGCACGCCGTACCACCGTGAGGCACGATTTCTCTGCCAACGGCGTTTTTTCACTTCCTGGAGATCCACCGACAATGACCGTCTCATTCAGCCGCCACTGGTTACTCGCCCTCGCACTGCCGCTGCTCCTGACCGCCTGCGGCAGCAGCGAGCCTGACCAGCGCGCCGCGTTCAAGCAGTTCCTGCAAACCCGCATCATCGACAAGCCGGGTGTCCACGTCCCCACACTGACGCCGGATGAATCGAAGTCCTTCGGTGATTACACCCAGCACTACGCCGTGATCACTGACTTCAACAAGGGTATGGACGCCAGCACCCAACCCCTGAACGGTTTCGTGCAGAAAGGCGCGTTCCGCTCATTGGGCGACGTGATCGCGCGCCGCGATGATCTCAAGACGGTGCAAGCCGGCGTGAACGACCTCGTCGTGCAGCTCAAGCAAACGTTGGCGAAAGCTGATGCAGCCCATGCCCAGCTCAAACAGCCGGACGATCTGAAAGCCGTGTATGACAGCGCCTATGATCGCACCGTCAGCGTACCGGCCAACACGCTCCTGACCGTCATGCCGCAAGTCAACGGCACCTTCGAATCGGGCCTGAAAGTGGCGGACTACGTCGACGCTCACAAGGCGCAGATCCAGATCAATGGCTCGGTGGTTCAAGTGACGGACCCCAAGGTGCAGGCTGAGTTGAACACGCTGTTGCAGGACCTGAATGCCAAGGCCAAGGTGGTTCAGGAAGCGCAGACACGCATGCAGGCGGTGTTGCTGGGTCGTTGAATCCACACCTGACAACGGCACTCGGCGCAGTAAAGTTTCGCTGACGCCTTCCCGGCTAACCCGGTCCTGCAACGTGCATGCAGTCAGTAGGACCGGGTTTGGCCGGGAAGCGCCTTGATCCTGCGGCGGAGGGACACAGGCAAAATCCAGGCGTGATTGCCCACCGCCTGTCTTATATCCCGTCAGATAACCCGCTTTTCACACGACATCCCCATACTTCCCCCCGTCTTTTCAGTTGAAAACGGAGCACGTTATGACACTGCAATTCAATGTCCGGGATTTCGGCGCTGTGGGTGACGGACATACGTCTGACACCGCAGCCATTCAAGCCGCCATCGATGCTGCGGCCAAAGCCGGCGGCGGCGATGTGTATATTCCCGCGGGCACCTGGACCCTGACCCCGGCCGGAAAGCCTGCCGACGGCGCGCTGATGCTCAAAAGCAATGTGTTCATCAAGGGCGAGGGCATGGGCGCCACGGTGCTCAAGCTGGCCGATGGCACCGACCAGGCGGTCACCGGCCTCATCCGCTCGGCGAGCGGCGAGGCGACCCACGATTTCGGCGTCAGCAATCTCACCCTCGACGGCAACCGGGATTCGACCACAGGCAAGGTGGATGGCTGGTACAACGGGTTTCTGCCAGGCCAGCCGGGTCAGGACAGCAACGTCACGCTCTCCGGCGTCGAGATCCGCGACTGCTCGGGCTATGGCTTCGATCCCCACGAGCGCACGGCCAACATGCTCATCGAAAACAGCGTGTCCCATGGCAACGGGCTCGACGGTTTCGTTGCCGACTACCTGATCGACAGCACCTTTCGCAACAACCTGGCGTACGACAATGACCGCCACGGTTTCAACGTTGTCACGACCACTCACGACCTGGCGCTGCTGAACAACGTCTCCCACGACAATGGCGGCGGCGGCATCGTCGTCCAGCGCGGCAGCGAAAACATCCCCTCGCCGCATCACATCACCATCGAGGGTGGCGAGGTGTACGGCAATGCGGCGGAAGGGGTGTTGGTGAAACTGTCCAACGGCGTCGATATCAGCGGCGTGGACATCCACCACAACGGCACCTCCGGCGTGCGTGTCTATGGCAGCACGGACGTTGAAGTGCGCGGCAATCTGATTCACGAGAACGCGCAGAAGGCCGGCATTCCTGAAGTGCTGATCCAGCCATTCGATGATCGCGGCGGCGTTTCCGGGAAGCTTCATCCGGCTGACCACAACACCTTCGCGGACAACATCATCACAGGCGGCGACAAAAGCACCTTCGGCGTGGCCGAGGAGAGCGGCCAGTCAGGCAGCAACTCCGTTTACGGCAACACCTTCGCTCATCTGCAGCAGGGCGCCGTATCGCTGCAAGGCGCGGGTGACCACGTCGGGACCAACCCGATGCTGAACGCCATCGACGGCGGGAATGGCAGCGATGTCCTCGTCGGAACGGCCAAGGCCGACTCGCTCAACGGCAAGGACGGAGCAGACACATTGAACGGTGGGTCGGGGGCGGATCTGCTCTGGGGCGCCGCCGGCCATGACCGCTTGCTCGGCGGCAGCGGCAACGACACCCTGATCGGCGGCGCCGATGCCGACGTGCTGTTCGGCGGCGCAGGTTCTGATCTGTTTCTGCTTACCTCGGTGTCCGACAGCTACCGGACGGCGACTGCCAGCCATGCAGACCGCATCGGCGACTTCGATGCCGCCCACGACACAATCGACGTCTCGGGCCTCGGCTTCACCGGATTCGGCGACGGCCATGACGGCACCCTGAAGTTCACCGCCAACGCCGAGCACACCCGGGTCTACCTGAAAGACCTTGATCCTGATGTGCAAGGGCATCGCTTCGAACTGGTGCTGGACGGTGATTTCAACGGCGGTCTGCCTTCAAAAGCCATGGTATTTGCCGACGCCCCAGCGTTGCTGGCCAACACATCAACGGCAGCGGATGCCGTGTCAGTGGAGCTGGTAGGCGTGGCTCAGGATCATCCGGAGATGGGGCTGGTTTGACGTAACGTCAGGACCGTCCTTGCCCCTGCGCGAGCACGGGCGGTGAACCGAGGGTTGCACGCGCCGTGGGGCAATACTCACGGCGCGATGCCGTTCAATTCTGGGACCCAATTCCCGCGCCAACCTTTGCATCCTCAAGACCTTCCCGCTAAAGTCGGCCTCCGGGCGTCTGCTGCGCCTGCGGTCCGCGCGAAGGGGTTCCCCAAGGCAAGCGTTTCCCCAATCATTCATTCCAGCTCCCGGCTTGTCGGCGGACCGAGCCCTGTAAGGAGTTGGCATGCCTGCCATTAATGCGTCCCGTCAACACGGTCTGCTCGATCTGCCTGCGCTGCGTAAGCACGCAAAACGTCTGCTTAAATCACTTAAAACCGGCGAAGCCGATGACGCCCGGGCGCAACTGCGCGCAATGGGCCTGCCCGGGCCCGACTACCGGCTCGCCGACGCCCAGTGGCTGGTGGCCCGCGAGGCAGGTTTCGCCAGTTGGCCCAAATTGATCGCCCATGCCGACGCCGTCGCGTTTGCCGCCCGCCATCCGGATTTTGCGGCGACGGGGGAAGCACAGGTTCAGCACTGGCGCTGCGGCAACGACATCGAGCGCAGCCTGCGCGTTGTCGGCTTCGCAGGCTCGTTCCAGATGTTCGACGACCCGATGGTCATGGGACCGGTGCCTGCGCTGCCCGACGATGAGTACTGGGCGGTACGTGCCGCGTTTGCCGAGCAGGCGTTTGGACTGTCACCCCGTGACGTTCAGCAACGCCAGGCGATTCAGCGTGAGGCATTGGCACGCCTGAATGCCGACAGTGAACTGGTCCTGTGGTGCGAGGCCGATGCGTACGATCAGCTGTTTCTGGTGCGTTTGCTGGCGAGTCTGCCTACCGTGCCGCGCAGGCTGGAGCTGATCGAGATCAATCGCGTGCCCGGCGTCGAGCGATTCATCGGCATCGGGCAACTGAACCCGGACGTGCTCGCCTGGCTCTGGCCCCAGCGGCGCGCTATCGGTGAAGACGCTCTGGCACTGGCCCGGCAGGTATGGGCCGCCTACACCGCAGCGGACCCGACGCGCTGGGCCGAGCTCGCGGCACAGCACCATTGCGCGCTGCCGCTGCTCGGTCCCGCGTTGGCGAGACAACTGCAAGAACTGCCCGGCGCAGAGGATGGCCTGGGCCTGACTCAGCGACTGACCCTGCGCATCCTTGCGGAGAAAGGCGAGATGGCGGCCGGCAAGGTCTTCGGCCATCTCATGCACACCTATGAGCCACTGCCGTATCTGGGCGACATGATGTTCAACGCGCTGCTCAGGCCGCTCATCGAGGCGCCCCGGCCGCTGGTTCACGAACAGCCGGGCAGTGAATGGCCCAGGCGCCTTGTCCGGTTGACCGCGCTGGGTGAGCGCGTGGTGCGTGGCGAGTTGAACTGGCTTGAGCTCGGGCCGGCAGAGCGCTGGGTCGGTGGGGTGCAGATTGTTGCCGATCGCTCGCCCTGGGTGGTCAGTGCAGAAGGCCGGGTGTGGCGTCGCTGACTAAGCCGGAGATATCAGCGACTTCTCCATGATGATCGTCCGCTCCTCGCCGTGGTATTCATCCCGAACGGTCGAGTAGCCCAGTGATCGGTAGAAGCCCTCTGCCGTGATGGAAGAGGGCACGCGCAACTGAAGGACGCCGTGGGTGGCGGCGGCTGACTCAACCGCCGCTATCAACGCGCGCCCGGCGCCCTGGCCCTGGTGTGTCGGCGCGACGAATACGCTTCGGACCGTGGCCTGATCGAGGCTCGCCGTTGCAATGATCTCTTCGCCGAGAGTCGCCACGTACACCTGCCGCTGCGCCAGCAAGCGCAGGATCGCCGGCGGGGAAAAACTCAGCTCAACCTGCGCGATGACGGCTGCTGAATAGTCCTGGCTGTTGGACTCGCGCAGCGCCGCCACGATGACCTCGCTGATTACGGTGGCGTCCTTGTCCGTTGCCTGGCGGATCAGGTAGTTCATGGGGCTGTGCTCCTGCATAAAACTGATAGTCGCGACGAGTCCTGCCGCCTGAAGTGTGCACTGGACGTCATCGCGAAAATTCCTTGATTGCTCCCATGGCCGGGCAATTTTCTTTAAGTCCACCCAAAAAATATTGGGTTTGGGCAGTTTTGCCGAATTTCTTTTAATTGGGAGCACACCTTTGCGCGGCCTTCAGTGACAGGAGGGCGCGCCTGGCCCCTGCGGTTACGCCGCGGACAAGTGCTCGTACAGGATCGTCGCGCCAACCAGCATCAGCACGATGCCTCCAATGATTTCCGCGCGTTTGCCCACCACGGTCCCCAGCACGCGGCCCAGCATCACGCCAATCGTGACCATCACCGTTGTCGCGACGCCGATGGCCGCGGCAGCCACAAGGATATTTACATTGACGAAGGCCAGGCCAACGCCCACGGCCAGCGCATCAATGCTGGTGGCGAAGGCCGTCACGGCCAGTATCAGGAACGAGTGCTGGTTGGGTTTTTCATCTTCGGCGTCCTCATGCTTGAGGCCGTTGTAGATCATGTGCACGCCAAGCACCACCAGCAGGGTGAAGGCGATCCAGTGGTCCCAGTTCTTGACGTAGGACGTGGCGGCCTGGCCGATGCCCCAACCGATCAGCGGCGTGATGCCTTCGATCACGCCAAAGATAACGCCGGTGCGCAGCGCTTCGATAAAACGAGGCTTATGCAGGCTTGCGCCTTTTCCGATGGCCGCTGCGAAAGCGTCTGTGGACATGGCCAGAGCAAGAAGGATGAGGGAAATCGGGTTCACGGTTATGTTCCAGTCGGGCTGTGAGTCAACGACGCAACCACACGCCCGACTTTAGGCATGGATGCATCGTTGGTCTCGCCAACCCGAAGGTGTTCGTGCCACGGCAGGCCGCCGAGAATGTTGACACGAACGCTCTGGGACAATGAGTCCAGAGCAGGCTACTCCCCAACAAGGGCCGCCACTATAGCGCTTGAATGTAAAAGAAATGTCGTCGCGTATGATTTTGCTTCGGCCGGGCAGGGGGCGGACCTGTGTACCGCCACGTACAGGACAAATCGTTACGGGCCGAAGCGGCACGCTTGCGCATGCGATGTGATGGCGGCTATACCGCTTCCGATGTCGCGATACAGCCCAGGATTCTCAGGTACAGGCTCACGGTCGTACCGGCGCCGGGCGCTGTGTCGATGCGCGCATCGCCGCCAGATTTGATCGCAAAATCCCTGACTTGGGCCAACCCCAGCCCCGTACCTTCGCCAACCGCTTTGGTCGTAAAGAAGGGCTCGAACACCTGGTGGGCGACTTCGGCAGTCATGCCGGGGCCGTTGTCCCGAACACTGACGACCAGGTAGTCGCCCTGCTGGAGCGACAGATCATCTTCCACGTGCACCCATCGGGTAGACACATGAACCTGACCGGAACCCTTGAGCGCATCGCGCGCATTGGTGAGCAGGTTCATGACCACGGCGTGGAGTTGGGCCTCCATGCACAGCACACCCCAACCCCACTCAGCGAAATCGAAGCTCAGATCGATGCGTTCGCTCATCGAGTGGCGCATCAGCGACTGCGCCGCGTGAAGGCGTGCGGTCACGTCGATACAGATGAGCTCAGGCCCGTCACCGCGTACGCTGGACATCAAATAACTGATGAGCTGCCGACCTTGCTCTACGGCTTGCAGACCGGTCTCGGCGAAGCGCTCGACGTCGGTAGGCCGGCGGGAACGCAGGCGGGTCATTTGAAACGCAGCGCTGACGCTCTGCAGCAAGTTGTTGAAGTCATGGGCAATGCTTGCGGTGAGCATGCCCAGCGATGAAATGCAGCGCGAGTTCTGCAGCAGCGGGGTCACTTCGCTGGGGTTCTGCTCGGCTTGCTTGAACTGTTCCTCAAACTGCGCGAGCTGCCGTGCGCGCTGCTTGCCCAGCAACCGGGCTTCCAGCAAGGCAGCGGCTTGCCGGGCCAAGGCCTGCAACGCAAGGGATTGACGTTCGCTCAGCTGCCGGGTCTGGGTATCGATCACGCAGACAGTGCCGAGGGCGACACCGCTTTCCGTAACGATAGGGGCGCCTGCATAGAAACGAATGTAGGGCGGGCCGAGCACCAGCGCGCTGGAAGCGAAGCGAGGGTCCAGGGCGGCGTCTTCAACCACCAGCACCTGCGCGGGGTCGAGAATCGCATGGCCGCAGAAGGCCAGATCCCGATGGGTCTCCTGCACGCCGAGGCCGATGCAGGCCTTGAACCACTGGCGATCTCGATCCACCAGGGACACCAGCGCAATGGGCGCGTCGCACAGGGTGGTGGCCAGTAGAACGATGTCGTCGAATGCCTTCTCGCTGCCGGAGTCCAGCACATCCAGGTGCTCGAGGGACAGGGCGCGCTCTTCCTCGTTGAAAGGAAAGGGGGCGGGATGATGGGACATTGATAATCTGCGTGGAGAAAAAAGGGATCGTGCATCATGCGCTGTGCCTCTTCGCCCCGCAAGGGGACCGCTCTGTCGCTGGTCGGCGCGGTCCAGAGGCTTTGTGCTCAACCACGCTCGCAATCGCCCGCCGTTTCAATGTCGGGCGGCGTGCGTGGTGTGTACATGACAGGCGACACCGGGCGCCCGAGGGACGTCATCACTACGCAAGCTGTCCTTCAAAGCCCCGCTGCCACCGATTCGATCATGCCGCGCAACCATTCCTGAGCCGGGTTCCCATTGCCACGACGATGCCAGATGAGATGAAAGGTGATCTCCGGCAGGGCTACCGGCGGCGGGAACAGGATCAGTTTTCCTCCCGTTGGCGAGCTGAGGGCAATGCGTTTCAGGACGGTGGCGGTCATGCGGGAGGACGCGACGATCGCCGGCACTGCAAACATCTGTGGCAGCGTCAGTGCCAGGGTGCGCTGTTTGCCCAACTGAGCCAGCGCCTGATCCACCAAGCCGTGTCGTTCACCCTCGGGCGAAACCAGTACATGGGGCAGCGAGAGGTAAGTGTCCATGTCCATGCCGCTCCGGGCTGCCGGATGGCCATGGGCGATGAGGGTGACGAACACGTCACGCAGAATGGGTCGCGTGAAAATGCGACCGTCTTGATGGCTCGGCAATACACCAATTGCCGCATCAATCACTCCCGCATCCAACATGTCCACGGCATGGTCGCGGTCATTCACTGCGTGAACGTTGATCGACAGGTGTGGCGCGTGTTCGCTCAAGGTCTGCAGCAGCGTGGGAAGCAGCACGAAGGCGGGATAGTCCGACAAGCCGAGATTCATTGTGAGCACGGCGTCGGCCGGAACAAAACCAGGCATCGTCAACAGCGCAGCTTTGATCTGGCTCAGCGCCTCGGCGACAGGTTGGGCCACCTCACGGGCACGGGGCGTTGGAAGGAGGCCGTCAGGGCTGCGCAAAAAAAGCGGATCGCCCAACAGCTTGCGCAAGCGCGAAAGCGCCGCACTCATGGCCGGTTGGCTGACGCCGACCTGGGTGGCGGCGCGCGTGACGTTGCGCTCGTCCATCAGGGCATTGAATGCGGCAAGCAAGTTCAGATCGATGCCATGAAAATCCATAAATCAAATAAACCTATATACGAGCCATTTGTTATACGGATGGTAGCCCTGCGCTCACACTCTCGCCACACCCCACGACGAGAGCAGCCTCATGACAAACGCAGAACTTGCCACCCGCCTGCACACCGAACGCCAGGCCGTTGAAACCCTCTACCGCGCGTTCAGCGAGAACAATCCCGACCTCGTCGACAGCGTGCTGGCTGCCGACTGGGATGACATCCCCCTGGCACCCGGGCAAGGCCCAGGCCCCGAGGGCATCAAACCAATTATCCGCAGCCTTGCCGACGCGTTTCCCGATGTGCGTATCGTCATCCACGACATGGTTCAGGCCCCCGGCCAGATCGCCGTGCGCGCTGAAATAACCGGTACCCACCTCGGCGAATTATTTGGCATTGCCGCCACCGGCAAACAGGTGAGCTTCCGACTGCATGAGTTCCATGCGCTGGAGAACGGCCGCGTGGTCACCACGTGGCACATGGAGGACTGGTTCGGCCTGTTCCTGCAACTCGGTCAATTCCCTCAAGCCTGAAGACCACGAGAAAGCCATCATGAAATCAGCCTCAATTTCTGTATTCGGCGGCCCCGAGGTCGTCACGTTGCACAACCACGAACTGAGCAAGCCAGGCGCGGACGACGTCCTCGTGCGGGTCGAGGCGGCGAGCGTCAATCCGCTGGACCTGAAGATCATCGCCGGGTACATGCAGCCGGTGTTTCCCATTGAGCTGCCTTACATCCCGGGCACCGATTTCAGCGGCATCGTCAGCGGAGTAGGCGAGCAGGTAACGCACCTTAAAGCCGGTGATCGCGTGTTCGGCCGCAGCACCCCCACGGCAGGTGGCGCCTTTGCCCGGCAGCTGGTAATCGCTGCCACCGAGCTGTGTCTGATCCCGGCTGCCATGAGCTTCGAGCAGGCGGCGGCGTTGCCGACGTCGTTCGGTACCGCCCGGCAGGCGTTGTTTGAGGTGGGGCAACTGAAGCCCGGCCAACGCGTCTTGATTCATGGTGCAGCGGGAGGCGTCGGCAGCATGGCGGTGCAGTTGGCGCACCTGGCGGGCGCTTACGTCATTGCCACGGCTTCCGCACGCAACATCGAACGGGTGAACAGCCTGGGCGCGGACGAAGTGATCGATTACCGCACTCAGGATTTCACCAGGCTGCGTGACATCGACCTGGTGCTCGACACGGTGGGCGGCCCGACACTGGACAGCTCCTGGTCGGTGCTCGGGAAGGGCGGACGGATTGCGACCCTCGTGGAGTTCGACATCGAATCCCGCGAAGACCATGCCGGGGAGGCTGTGTTCTTCGCCAGCGCCACCCCGCATCTGCCGGCTGCCGTCCGGCAGTTCAGTGCAGGGCAGTTGCAGATCGTCACGGACTCGATTTTCGCCCTGGACGAAACCCGCGCCGCGCTGGAGAAAGTCGCCACCGGGCACGCCTGCGGGAAGGTCATCATCCGTACCGCCTATTGATCCGGGGAGCCGTGTCCTGACTCGCACCGCTTCGTGATGAAGACCCGAATGTCGGCTGCGAGCGTCCTTCCTTGACAAGCGGGTCGACGCTCCGCATATTCGGAGCGGCGTTCCGTTCGTGCGGATTTACTCTCAGGCAGGATGAAAACGATGACCTTTTCTACGATGAAAGCGGTTCGACAGCACGCCTATGGTGGCCCTGAAGTGCTGCGCTACGAGGATGCACCGGTGCCGACGCTTATGCCGGGTGAGGTGCTGGTTCGCGTGCATGCGGTGGGCATCAATCCACCTGACTGGTACCTTCGCGACGGCTACAAGGCCCTGCCGCCCGAGTGGCAGCCGCACGTGCCGTTTCCGATCATTCTGGGGACAGATATCTCTGGGGTGGTTGAAGCCCTCGCCGACGACGTCACGGGGTTTGCCGTCGGCGACGAAGTGTATTCGATGGTTCGCTTTCCAAGCTTCGGACCGAGCAAGGCCTACGCAGAATATGTCAGCGTCCCGGCGTCGGAGATCGCCCTAAAGCCACGTGCCATCGATCACGTGCACGCTGCTGCGGCGCCCATGTCGTTGCTGACTGCCTGGCAATTCATGATCGAACTGGGGCATGACGAACCGAACCCGCTTCAACCCTACAGGCACGAGCCGGTGCCCCTCGAAGGCAAGACCGTGCTGGTAAACGGCGCGGCAGGCGGCGTCGGCCACTTCGCCGTGCAACTCGCGAAATGGAAGGGCGCGCGGGTCATTGCGGTCGCCTCCGGCGCGCATGAGGCGTTCCTGCTGGGCCTCGGTGCCGACGCGTTCATCGACTACAGCAAGACGACACCCGAGGATGCTGTGAAAGACGTCGATCTGGTCGTCGATTCCGTCGCCGGGCCAACCACTGGGCGGTTCCTCAAGACACTCAAAGCCGGAGGCGCACTTTTTCCGGTGTTTCCGTTGGGTTTCTCCGACGCCGAGGAGGCCGAGAGACGGGGCGTCACGGTGTCTGCGACACAGGTGCGCTCAAGTGGCGCTCAGCTTGCGGTACTCGCAGGCCTGCTTGATGCGGGGACGATACGCGTGGAAATCGACAGCGTTTATGCACTTGCCGATGCGCGTAAGGCCCACGAGCGAGCCGCCCATGGGCACATCCGCGGCAAGCTGGCGCTTACTGTTCGCTGACCGGAAAGCCACGTGGTCACTGCGACCGCGCTAACAGGGAAGCTTGAAGAAGAGGGGCAGGCACCAGCCCGTCCCCTCATTCAAAGTGCATGAATAATACGGTGACACCGTTGGCGGTTGATGGAACATCCGACAGCGTCAGATCGCCGCCTCAGGATTCGTCGGTTTTCTGATGAGCCCGCTCGCACACCCAGCCTGTCAGCCGTGCGTGACCTCGCTCGCCATGCCCACCAGGGTCACTTCCTCCGCTTGCGCAAAGATCATGTCGGAATTGCCCAGGTCCTGGGTCCAGTCGCCGGTCAAGCCGATTTCGAACCGGTGGCCCTGAGCGTCGGCTTCCACATCCTTGAGGTAGGTGCGGTCCAGGTCGTGGTTGTAGACCACCTTCAGCGTAGTCCCGGTACCGTCACCGAAACCGGTGTAGCCCAACGCCGACACGTCGATTTTGTCGTTGTTGTTGGCGAACCGGACAATGAGGTCCACAAAACTCTGGCTGTCCGTGCGGTAGCTGTCCGTGGCCGCCGTGTAGCGGAACACGTCAGCGTCATTGATGCCGTTACGGCCATAGACCGAGAGGTTCGGGTCGTCGCCACCGCTCAACTGGTCGGCACCTGCTCCTCCGATGATCACGTCGGAGCCTCGGCCGCCGTCGATCCGGTCGTTACCCGCCAGACCGTAGATCACTTCCGACAGGGCGGTTCCTGTGATCACGTCCTTGCCTGCAGTGCCTTCGACGGTGGGGGCGGTGAACAGCACATTGGTGCTGTTCAATTGCCCGGTCAGATTGCCTTCGAATGCCAGTTCAAAACGCTGCCCGTCAGCGTCGGCGTCGAAGCTTTTCAGGTAAGTGCGGGTGCCGTCAGCATTGGCCTGGATCGCCAGCGTGCCATTGTGGCCGTCGCCAAGGCCGGTGAAACCCAGTGAAATCAGGTCTACACGGTCCTGGGAGACGTCGAAGTCCAGAATCCGGTCGCTGCCGGTTTCAGTCGCGGTACGGTAGCTGTCGCTGATCTGGGTGAAGCGGAATATGTCCGAGCCGAGTCCGCCTGCCAACACGTCACGGCCACCGGCGCCTTGCAATACATCGTCACCACCCAGGCCACGGATGATCTCGGCCGTGTCGTTGCCAATGAGGTAGTTGGCATCACTGGAACCATCGACATGGTACTGGCCGTCCTGGCTGCCGAAGGTGGTGTCCAGGCTGCCATCGGCGTTCAGCCGGGTGATCACGTCGCCAGCGATGAGGATTTTGCCATCGGGCTGAACGATCGCCGAGTGGGCATAGTTCTTCTCGCCTTGGGGCACCTGAATCGTGAGCTTGCCGTCCTCGCTAAAGGAGGTATCGAAGGAACCATCGGCATTCAGCCGCAGTACGTTGAAGGCGGTGTTGTCAGAACTCTCGCCGGCAATGATGATCTTGCCATCGGCTTGCACGGTTACCGCAGCGCGGTAGTCCAGCCCCAGCGCGGCATCGAAGTACACCACGCCGTCCGCCCCAAACGCGGTATCCAGGTTGCCATCTGCGGCAAGTCGCTGAACGGCATAAACCGGATCGCCCGGGTCGTGGGGCCCGTCGGAGCCCACGTACAGCCAGCTGCCGAGCAATACGCTGCCGTCGGGCTGCACAACGGTGGCGATATTGCCGGTGCCGTAGTGCCCGGTCGGGTTGAGGACGAGTGTGCCGTCGACACCGAAGTTTTCCGCCGGCGTACCGCTGCTGTCCAGCTTGAACACCACGGCTTGCGAGGTGCCGCGGAGGCTGACGAATATCGAGCCATCTGCTGTGGCGTAAATCGCCATGCCATCGGTGCTGATCGGTACATCAAGGGCAGCGGCGCCGCCTTTGCCGAACGTGGTGTCCAGGGTGCCATCGAGGTTGAAGCGTTCGACTTTCAAACCCCCAAGCCCTGGCTGCGCCGACAGCACTTTACCGTCGGCCTGTACTGCCATGACGTAGTAAGCCTCGTCTTCCGGGTCCAGGCTGGCAGGCACGAGGGCGATCCCGTCCTGGCCGAAACTGTTGTCCAGGCTGCCGTCACTGTTGAGGCGCACCGCCGTAAAGCTGCCGCGTGTGCCATAGCTTTCATCGCCCGGCGAGCCCGGATAACCAATGGCGGTCTGGAAGCTTTCGCCGCCGACGATGATCTTGCCGTCAGGCTGGAGAACGATGCTCCAGGTTTGATCGCCCCCGGTGGAGGGGTCCACCTGCACGGTGCCCGGACCGGTTCGTACGGTGTAATCGATGGTGGGCTTGCTGTCGGTTGAAGCCATGACATTTTCCTTTTGACATGGAGGATTAAGGGTTTGAAGGCGTGACACCCTGGGTGTGTTGACCGTGGCGGCATCCATAAATGCCAACGATTTTCCCGTCGGCAGAAAGCCATCAAGGCTGTGCTAGAGGGATCGCTCGACAGACCTGCATTGCGCTGGTCGAACGTCTGGCGGGCCTCACGCGATGTGACGTCAACCCTGTTCACATTGCTTAAATATTGCTGTGACACAGTTTCACGTCGCTTGATCAAGCATCCGACAGAATCAGCTGTGCAGCCCTGAGCTCCGGGCGGTTGGCGGGTTCTGTAACAAGGACTCATGAAATGAACGTCACGGTCTCACGCTCAGGGTATGCAGGACTCAATCAGGCTGCTCGCCGCCGGCCGGCACTCGCGCAATGACGGTGCTGATCACCGGGGTAGCGGGGTTTATCGGCTTTCACATGGCCAGGCGGTTGTGCAGCCAGGGCGTTCAAGTGGTCGGCATCGACAACGTGAACGACTACTACAGCGTTGACCTCAAGCGTGCCCGGCTGGCGCAGCTTGAACACTTCCCCTCTTTTCAGTTTCAGCCCATCGACATCGTCGACCCGCAGGCTTTGCTCGGGCTGTTCGGTGCGTCTGGCTTCAGCGAGGTCATTCATCTGGCAGCCCAGGCCGGTGTCCGGTATTCCATCGATAACCCGAGTGTGTACGCCGATGCCAACCTGGTCGGGTTTCTCAACGTCCTGGAAGGCTGCCGGACGTACCCCGTGAAGCACCTCATTTATGCGTCGAGCAGTTCGGTCTACGGCGCCAACACCAAGATGCCGTTTGCCGTGGAAGACGCCGTTGAACAGCCCGTTTCCCTGTACGCCGCGACCAAGCGCGCCAACGAGCTCATGGCCTACAGCTATTCGCATCTGTACCGGATTCCGGCGACGGGGCTGCGTTTTTTTACCGTGTACGGGCCATGGGGACGGCCGGACATGGCGCTGTTCAAATTTACCCAGGCCATCCTCCAAGGCGAGCCCATCGATATCTACAACGACGGCGAGATGGCGCGGGATTTCACCTACGTCGACGACATCATCGAGTCGATGACCCGGCTCCTGCCGCGGCCCCCGCCGCTCATGGACGGGGTCGCGCCGTGTCAGCTGTTCAACATCGGGCGAGGCGCGCCGGTGAAGCTGCTCGACTTTGTCCACTGCCTGGAGTCGGCGCTGGGAATTCAGGCCCGGCGCAACTACCTGCCGCTTCAGCCGGGCGACGTGCTGCAAACCTGGGCGGATGTCTCCGGCCTGGCGAAATGGATCGACTTCAGCCCGCAGGTGGGGCTGGAGCAGGGCGTGGCTGAATTCGTGCGCTGGTATGGCGATTTCTACCCGGGCACACAAGCGAAACAGGCCAGTCAATCAAAACAAGAGAAGCGGTGGGCGTGATGAGTGAATCGGTGTTCGTGTCGGTGTTGATCCCGGCAAAAAATGAAGCGCAAAATCTGCCTTCATTGCTCAATGAAATACGCACCGCGCTGGCTGGAGAGCGATACGAGGTGTTGGTGGTCGACGACGGCAGCACCGACGACACGCTGCGGGTTCTGCAGCAGATCAAGGCTTCAGGTTTTGAGCCCCTTCGAATCCTCCACCACGGGGTGTCCCTCGGACAGAGCACCTCGATCTGGCATGCCGCCCGCGCTGCCCGCGGTGAATGGCTGGCAACGCTGGACGGCGACGGCCAGAACGACCCTGCGGACCTGCCCGGCATGCTGGCGCTGGTGCGCAATACGGGGCAGGTCAACGACCGGACCCCGGGCCAGCCGGTGACCTTGGTCGCAGGGCACCGCGTCAACCGCCGAGACACCGCGAGCAAGCGCTGGGCGTCCCGCTTCGCCAATGCCTTGCGCAGCCGCATGCTCAAAGATGCCACGCCCGATACCGGTTGCGGGCTGAAACTGATCCAGCGAACGGCGTTTCTGCAACTGCCTTACTTCGACCACATGCACCGCTTCATTCCCGCGTTGATCCAGCGCCATCACGGCCGAATGATCGTCCACCCGGTCCACCACCGTCATCGCCAGGCGGGCGTTTCCAACTACGGCAATCTGGACCGCGCGCTTGTCGGCATTCTCGACCTGTTCGGCGTCTGGTGGCTGGTGCGCCGCACCCGACTCAATACGCAGCCCGAGGAGATGAACGGATGAATTTCACGCGCGAAGCGCTTTGGCTCACGGTCGGGTTTCTCGGTCAGGCGGTCTTTACCGGCCGCTTCGTGTTGCAGTGGCTGTACAGCGAAATCAAGAAACGCAGCGTGATTCCGGTGGGTTTCTGGTACCTGAGCATGGTCGGCAGCGCGTTGTTGCTGCTCTACGCCATCTACCGCGAAGACCCGGTGTTCATCATCGGTCAGTCATTTGGCTTTGTGGTTTACCTGCGCAACCTGCAGCTGATTGCCAAACACAAAGACCTGAAGGAATAGCCGGTGGGACGTTTTCAATCTCCCGCGTGGCAGTGCCTGGCGCTGGTTGCGCTTGCGCTGATTCTGGTCGGCGCCGGCTTTGGCATCCGGCAGCCGCTCAATGTCGACGAAGAACGCTTTCTGGGCGTCGCCCTGGAGATGCTGCACAGCGGCAGTTGGCTGATCCCCCATCGGGCCGGTGAAATCTACGGCGACAAGCCGCCGTTGTTCATGTGGACGGTGGCGTTCTTCACCTGGCTGACCGGCTCGCCGTCACTGGCACTCTTCATCCCGGGCCTGCTCTCGGCAGCGACCGCTACGGCGGTGTTGTACGACCTGGGCCGGCGCCTGTGGTGTCGCCGGGTGGGCCGCATTGCCGCGCTGCTGTTTCTGGCGACTTACCAGACCTACAGCATCCTGCGCACCGGCCAGATCGACAGCTTCCTCTGTCTATGGGTCGCGCTTGGTTTCTACGGCATGGTCCGGCACCTGCTGCTGGGCCCGGCGTGGGGCTGGTTCTACCTTGGGTGTCTGGCCATGGGCCTGGGCATCATCAGCAAGGGGGTGGGTTTTCTGCCGGCGCTGATGCTCGTGCCCTACGCCTATGCCGTGCGAAAGGGATGGCCGGGCGTGGCCGTCATGCCGGGGCAGGGGAGACGCTGGGCGACCGGTTTTCTGGTGGTGCTGGCGGGCTGCGCGGTCTGGGTTGTCCCGCTGCTCGCCACCTCCTGGCTCAAGGGTGGCGCTGACGAAGTGGCGTACCTGAAGGAAATCCTGTTTCACCAGACCGGTGGCCGCTACGCGTCGGCCTGGGATCATCGCGAACCGTTCTGGTATTTCCTGACCGTCATTCCCCAGTACTGGCTGCCGCTGGTGCTGACGTTGCCGTGGCTGGTACCCGCCTGGCGTCGCCAACTGCGAAAGCACGACGCACGGATATTGCTGTTGCTCGGCTGGGTGGTTCTGGTGGTGCTGTTTTTCTGCCTGAGCACCGGCAAGCGCAAGATCTATATCTTCCCTGCGCTGCCCGGCCTGGTGCTGGCCGCGGCGCCTTTGATTCCCTGGTTGCTTCGACGCTGGTTCGGCCATCGTCCGAAGGCCCGCGCCGTGTTTGGCGTGGCGGTGGTGGCGTGGTTTTGCCTGTGGTTCGGCCGTGGCTTCGTCGAGCCATTTACCGACGGCCCCAATCCCCACAAGGTGCTCATGGGCGAAGCGGCCCGGCTGACCGACGGCGCCGAATTGGTGCTGGTCGGCTGGCGAGAAGGCCACTGGCTGTTCGCCCGCCAGCCGGTGGTGCATTTCGGGTTCGCCGATCAATCGGCCGCCGAACACGCGGCGCTCTGGCTGCGCACCCATCCATCTGCCTTTGCTCTGGTGCCCGCTGCCGAGCTTGAGCGGTGCTTCGTGGTGGACAAGGCTCGCCGGTTGGGGTCGACGTCCAGGGCCGAATGGTTGATTGTCGGGGCCGATGCGGACAATGGTCGCTGCCAGCCGCCGGCGCCTGTGCGCGTTTATCGCTTCTCATGGGGTTCCGACGCGCTCTAGGCCCGTTTCGCGCACGGGCCTTTCGTTAGAAGCGGCAGCTCGGCGTCTCTACGGATCATTCACCGTCGTTCAAAACACCCTTTGAGATCCTCAATCAAACCCGGCCCGGTCGGCACCCAGCCCAACCGTTCACGGGTTTTGCTGCTATGGCTCGCCATGTCTCGCCCGACAAAGCTCGACAGCCAGCCGAACCTTGCCATCGCCTCGTCCGCCGGCACCGACACAACGGGCAGTTCCAGGCCTTCACCCAGGGCTTCGGCGATGAGGTGGAAGGGGACGTGGCTTTCGGCGGCCGCGTGATAGCGAGCGCCCGGTTGGTGTTTGTCCAGCGCGAGTCGGTACAGCTGAGCAGTGTCTGAAATGTGCGCGGCGGACCAGCGATTCCGGCCTTCATCGACGTAAGCCGAGACGCCTGTTGACACCGTGCGCGTCCTGTAGGACCGGCTTCAGCCGGGAAGGCGTCGCAAGTCACGCTGCGAGATTGGTGGCGTACGCATTGGCCTCTTCCCGGCTGAAGCCGGTCCTACTGACACCCCGCGCGTCCCGTAGGACTGGCTTTAGCCGGGAAGGCGTAAGCAGTGGCGCTGCTAACTGAGGGCGTTCAGACCGGCTCGGAAGGGCTGGCCGCTCCGGGCGCGGATTCGGTTGTGGCTTCAGCGCTGGATTCAGCATTAGCCTCAGCCAGCTTCAACCGATCGGCCTTGCTGACGTAGGTGTCTTTGTTCTTCGGCGCCAGTTTGGCACTCGCCTTTTTTGCGTTGGCTCTGAGTATCTGGTTAAGTTTCTTGCGACGGTTCATGCCTGTTTACCCGGTGTGCAGAGGCTGGACGGTGAAAAGGCAGGCAGTGAATCAGATCGCCGCTCAATCTGCCACATGCGTCGGGCACTATTGCCCCTAACGGGCATGAAGCGTCACTGCATTCCGACCCTTTTCATTCAAGAAGAAACCGCAGAGAACCACGATGGATCTTGAAGACAGCTCGAACGTGACAACCGTGCAGGCGCTGGAAGCAATTTATGGCCCGATCGCGCCGCCGTCGCTGGTCAAAGAAGTCGACCACATTCATCCGGTTTACCGGCCGTTCATCGAAGCGGCGTCCTTTCTGATTCTCGCCTCGTCGGGGCCTGGGGGACTGGATGCTTCGCCCCGGGGCGATCAGCCAGGCTTTGTGCACATCGAAGACAGCAAAACGCTGTATTTGCCGGACCGACGCGGCAACAACCGCATCGACACCCTGCGCAACATCGTCGAAGACCCGCGGGTCGCGCTGCTGTTTCTCGTACCGGGCGTCGGCGAAACCCTGCGCGTCAACGGCACGGCGCAGATCTCCATCGCGCCCGACCTGTTGGAGCGTTTTGCCGTGGACGGAAAGCCGCCGAAATCGGTGCTGCGCATCAACGTCACCAGCGTGTATTTCCAGTGCAGCCGGGCGGTGATCAGGGCAGGGCTGTGGGATGCGTCAAAGCAGGTACCGCGCAGCGCACTGCCGACGGCGGGGCAGATTCTCAAAGAGGTGTCCCAAGCGGCCATCGACGGCGAAGCGTATGACAAAGCGCTGCCGGGCCGGATCGCCGACACGCTGTATTAAATAATCCGTTCCGATCCACGCCAGCGGTGCGCCATCAGACTCGCCCGGGGGATGGCTCGCGAATGGGTTGCGCCTTACCATTGATGCCCGTCTTCGATCAAAGCGACGCCTTGCCGTGAACATTAATTTCGACCTCAATGACCTCCAGGCTTTTCGCGCAGTGGTTGAAAACCAGGGATTTCGCCGGGCCGCCGAGTCCATCCGCATCACCCAGTCGGCCCTGAGCCGCCGCATCGAAAAGCTCGAGTCCGCCCTGGGGGTCAAGCTGTTTGAGCGGACCACGCGAAAGGTCTCGTTGACCAACGTCGGGCGGGCGTTTCTGCCTCAGGTCGAACGTCTGCTGGATGACCTGGATCTGGCCCTGCTCAGCATCGGCGATGGCGGCGCGAACCGCCGGGGCACGTTGACCGTGGCCTGCGTGCCTTCAGCGGCCTACTACTTCTTGCCCCATGCGATACGCAGCTTTCACGGGCAATACCCGCTGATGAAGATCAGACTGATCGACGTGTCGGCCAATGAGGTGAGTGCGGCGGTGGCTGCTGGCGAGGCCGATTTCGGAGTGAGTTTCACCGGCAACCTCGCGCCGGAAATCGAGTTCAGCCCGCTGCTCGAAGAGCACTACGTCGTTGCCTGCCGCCGCGACCATCCGCTGGCGACCCTCGACGCCGTCACTTGGGCTCAGGCGTGCGAGCACGACTGCATCACGCTGGACAAATCTTCGGGCAATCGCCTGGTGCTGGATCGCGCGCTTTCCGGGCTGCAGCCGGGCAAGCACAGCGTCTGCGAAGCACGCCACGTGACCACGGTGCTGGGGCTGGTCGAGGCGGGGCTTGGCATTGCGGTGGTTCCGTCCATTGCCATGCCGATCTCCGCCCACCCGATTCTGGCGAAAGTGCGGCTGGTGGAGCCGGAGGTGGTCAGGCAGATGGGGGTGCTGAAACGCCGCGGACGCACATTGACGCCCGCGGCACTGGCGCTGGAGCAGCGCATTCGCGCGCTGCCCGGGACGTTAACGCGGGACTGAGTCCAGGCCGGTTTCGCGAATGCTGGCCTGGGCGTCGGGGGACGACAAAAACTTCAGCAGCTCCTTCGCTTCAACGGGGTGATCGGCATTTTTCGGAATGCCGGCGGCATAGCGGGTCACCGACTGCACGTCTTCCGGGATCTTGCCGACGAAAGTGACCCCCGGGATCGGCAACAGCTCGGCGACCTGCTGGAAGCCGAGCTGATAGTCACCCTTGGCCACAACGGAGGCCACCGGAATGCGTTCGATCATCTTGCTTTTGGGCGCCATCTGCGGCTGAACGCCGAGTTTCTTGAACAACTCTTTCTCGATGTAGACGCCGCTTGCGCTGTCTGAATAGGCCACTGAACTGGCCGCCAGCAAGGTGTCTTTCAGCTCCGCCTCCGTGGTGATGGCAGGTTTGTCTGCGCCGGCCTTAACCACCATGCCGATGCGCGAGTCCGCCAGTTCGACACGCGAGGCGGCGTCAACCTTGCCTTGCTTGATTAAGTCATCCAGGGCGTAGCCCACCATGATCACCACGTCGGCGTGCTCGCCGCGACTCAACCGGTTGGGGATGGCCTCCGCCGCTTTGCCCATCGACGGGCCGAGTACCGTTTTCAGCGTGTTACCGCTGTGCTCGGCGTATTGCGGTCCCAGGTGTTGATAGGCGGCAGTGAAGCCGCCCGAGGTCATGACGGTCAGCTCTTCGGCGTGCACGAGGTTGCCGTAGGCGCAGAGAGTCAGCGCCATAACGCAGAGGGGTTTTACTACGGAGTTCATGACAGGGTCCTTCAAGCAGTGGCAAGTGACTGAGTGGCGAGACGGCGGTACAGCACCAGCGTCGCGGTAAAGGCGCACAGGGCGGCGAAGATCATCCAGTAGGCCGGCGCTGCCTTGTCGCCGGTCAGGTGAATGAGCCAGGTGGAAACAGCCGGCGTGAAGCCGCCGAAGATCGCCGTCGCCAAGCTGTAGGCGAGGGAGAAACCGGCCACGCGCACCTCGACGGGCATCATTTCGGTGAGGGCGGGAATCATTGCGCCGTTGTAAATGCCGTAGAGAAATGAAAACCACAGCAGCACTTCGAGCATGTGGGCAAAGGTCGGCGCCTGGGCCAGAAATGACAGCGCCGGATACGCCGTGACCAGCGTCAGCAATGACATCGCCAGTAGCAGCGGCTTGCGCCCCAGGCGGTCGCTCAGCGCGCCGCCGATGGGCAGCCAGCAGAAGTTCGACACGCCCACCAGCAGGGTCACGATCAGCGCATCGCTGGTGCTGAGCTGCAGAACCGAGCGGCCGAACGTCGGGGCGTAAACGGTGATCATGTAAAATGCGGTGGTGGTCATCGCCACCATCAACATGCCGAGGATGACAACACTGGCGTTGCCGAGCAGTGTTGCGAACACTTCCTTCATCGTCGGGCGGTGTTTGCGCGTGGTGAACTCAGCGGTTTCTTCGAGGCTGCGGCGCAGCAGGAAGATGAACGGGATGATCAGGCAGCCGACGGCAAATGGAATGCGCCAGCCCCACGCCGACAGCTCGGCCGGGGCCAGCCATTGATTGAGGCCGTAACCCAGGGCGGCGGCGACAACGATGGCCACCTGCTGACTGGCTGATTGCCAACTGGCGTAGAAACCTTTGCGCCCCGGCGTTGCCATTTCGGCGAGATAGACGGACACGCCGCCCATCTCTGCGCCTGCGGAGAATCCCTGCAGCAGCCTCCCGAGCAAGACCAGCGCCGGTGCCCACAGGCCGATCGTGGCGTAACCCGGCACCAGGACAATCAGCAAGGTGCCACTGGCCATGATCGCGAGGGTTACGATCAGGCCGCGGCGGCGCCCGACATCATCGATGTACGCGCCCAGCAGCACAGCGCCCAGTGGCCGCATCAGAAAACCTGCGCCGAAGACAGCGAAGGTCATCATCAACGAGGCGAACTCGTTGCCGGCGGGAAAGAAGGCGGAGGCGATCTGGGTGGCGTAGAAGCCGAAGAGGAAGAAGTCGAACTGTTCAAGAAAGTTTCCGGAGGTGACCCGGAAGACCATTCCTGCCCTGGACTTCCCGGAGGAGGTCTGGCTTGGCGGCTGATGCATATTGTTCTCCAGCGTTTTTTTTGAGTTTGTAAGCGCTTGTAACTGGAGATTCTGTGGCAATTTTCAGACGACGATAATCGTTATTTTTTCATCCTTTGATGCATGGATCAGATCAATCCTGAGGCGGCAGGGGGTGCTCCAGGTCATGAAATTGTCGGCAGCCGTGAGCCACGGCCACCGACAGCAACCACTAGCGGGCCTGGGTGCCTTTCAGCATCAGCGCTTCAACATCGGGCTGAACCTGGTTCACCGCCCCCAGGTATTCGATCAGCTCGGCTGCCCGACTGCCGCGCAATCCTGCGGTGGTCAGGGACTTGTCGCGCACGTAGGTGTAGAGCCCGGAGACGGCGAACGTCTTGAGCTGGGCAATGTGCTTCGACTGCTCAGGCAAGGTGTTCTGGAATACGTCACTCTGGAAAAAACGACGACGCGCCAGCGGCGAGGTAAACGCGATTTCCAGCACGGCCAATTCCGCGCGCGCCTTGTTGGCGAAGTGCGCAACGTTCGGCGCAGGTGGGTGCTGGCCATCGTTTTCGAAAGGCTCGCACAGGTGCAGACAGACTTTAACTACCCCTTCAGCGCTTGCCAGAAGCGGGCCCAGGTTCGACTTCAAGTAGGCATGCAACTGCGGCAGTGTTTCGCGGGGACTGAAGTGCACGTGAATGCGGTCGAAGGTGTCGGTGCCGTTGAAGCGCTCATCCTCCAGCGCGTTGGTCAGGGTCAGCGAGCCTTGGGGCAGGGCGTAGGCCAGGGTTTCGTCGAACATGTTCTGCTCGTCCGAAAACAGGATCGGGCTGGCTTCCTGAAACTGCTTCTGGTCCGCAGCGGATTCAAAACCGATCTCCACCCCACCGTCCAGTTCGTAATCCTGAATCTCGCTGATGCCATCGGCAAGGGGCCAGAGGTGCGCATCCTGCTGCCGGGAGAAATGGTGCTGGATGTACAAGCCCAGGCCAGGCAGTCGCGAGCACAGCGGGCCATGGACATCGCGCCAGTAGTGGGCGAATACATCATGGGGCACGCGCTCCCGGCGTTTCACGGTGGTGTAGCTGTTGATCTCGATCATGGGGCACCTGTCAGTCGGGAAATGTTCAGTCGTAGTGATCGGATGCAGGTGCCGCTGCAGGGTTCAACGTTTCTACACGGCGTCGTCGTTCGCCGTTTGGGTGACGTGAATGTCCGTCAGCCCGAGCTGGCCGGCCAGCTCGATGATCTCATCTGGCAGGGCATCGGCATTGGGCATGATCAAGCTGTTTTCGCTGTCGCCGAAATGCAGCTCAAGCAGGTGCATCGCGGCTTCGCTCACCGACAGCTCAGGCTGATTCAGCTCGAAGCGGTGGTGGCGGGGTTGGTCTTTGAAGCGATAGTCGACTGAGAAGAGGGGCATGGAAGTCTCCATAAATGAAAAAAACGCGGATTGGGTTATTTACCGTTTTGTTTGTGCCTGACGTACATCACCGCTGTGCCACTGGACGCCGGTCTGCCCTGCAGCTCGAACGCTTGCGGGTAGCCCTTGATCAGGTCGCTGAGCTTTTTGTAGCCGTGGGTGCGCGGGTCGAATTCCGGCCGCAGTTTGGTGATGTTGGTGCCCAGGGCGCCGAGCTGGACCCAGCCGTCTTCGTCGGCGATGTCGTCGAGGATTTTCGCGATAAATCCGATAGGTGCTTTGGGACGTTTCGGGGTTTCTGCCGCTGCGGGCTTCGCCACATCTGACTGCGCGGGGGCATCGAGGGTTTGCTCTGCGCTGGCGGCGGCGATTACCTCTTCGCGCAGCAGTTCGATGTAGATGAATTTGTCGCAGGCCGCCACGAACGGCCTGGGCGTTTTCTCTTCTCCAAAGCCGATCACGGTCAGGCCCTCTTCGCGCAATCGCGAGGCCAGGCGGGTGAAATCGCTGTCGCTGGAGACCAGACAAAAGCCGTCGAAGCGCCGCGTGTAGAGCAGGTCCATGGCGTCGATGATCAGCGAGCTGTCGGTGGCGTTCTTGCCCTTGGTGTAAGCGAACTGCTGGATGGGCTGGATCGAGTGGTCCAGCAGGACCTTTTTCCAGCCGCCGAGCTGCGGCCCGGTCCAGTCGCCATAGATGCGCTTGACGCTGGCGACGCCATATTTGGCGATTTCTTCGAACAAGCCTTCGACGATGGCGGCGGGGGCGTTGTCTGCATCAATGAGAACGGCGAGGTGCTTTTGAGCGTGGCTGGAGGGATTCGTGGCCATGGATCTTCCTTGGCAGGGGAAAGCCCACACCATACCGCCAAATTCTCACTGCCAACAGGCAACGAGTGCCGTCTTCTGCGACTGGTTTTTCAATTCAGCCAGCCGCTGCCGACATCGGCTTATCCCGGTACGGGGGTGGGCAAGTCTGCGCCGCTGTGCCAGGCGTGGAGGTTGGCCATGACCAGATCGGACATCGCCTGCCGGGTGTCCCACGTGGCGCTGGCCATGTGCGGGGTGAGCAAGACGTTGTCCAGATCAAGCAGCGCAGCGGCGGGGTGCGGCTCGTTTTCGTAGACGTCCAGTGCCGCGCCCGCCAGACGACCCTCGGCGAGGGCTTGGGCGAGGGCATTTTCATCAACCACGCTGCCACGGCCGACATTGATCAGATACCCCTTCGGACCCAAGGCTTCGAGCACCTCCGCATCCACCAGATGGTGGGTGCTGGCGCCGCCGCCGACCGCGACCACGAGGAAATCCACCGCTGCGGCCAGTTCTACCGCCGACGCGTAATACGTGAACTCGACGTCCTGAGGCCGTCGCCCGGTGTAGGCGATCGACATGTCAAAACCCTGGGCCCGGCGGGCGATGGCGGCCCCAATACGGCCCAGACCAATGATGCCCAATCGCGCCCGGCTGACTTTGCGACTGAAGGCGATGGGGCCGCTTGCCCAGGCGCCCGAGCGAGTGAAACGGTCGGCCCCGCGCAGGTTGCGGGCGATGCCCAGCATCAAGGCGATGGCGAAATCCGCCACGTCCTCGGTGAGTACGTCGGGGGTGTGGGTGACACGAATGCCCCGATCACGGGCCGCCGCCATGTCGACGCCGTCGTAGCCCACGCCGAACACGACGATGACTTCCAGCGCAGGCAGGCTGTCGATCAACTGACGGCTGACCGTGGATTCACCATTAGCGACCATGGCGCGGATGTCGGCGGTGGATTGGCCGACGCCAGTGCCGTCCTGATCGGCTTCCACCACGTCGTAGGTCGCGTTCAGCGCGTCGTTGAGCATGGCCGGCAAGCGGGCGATTTTAAGGAGCCTTGGCTTCATCTAGACCTCTTGGGACAGGGGCAGCAGCGGGAGCTGTTGCGCGGGCGGTGACGGGTGCGGCACGGGGCGCCCGGGCCAGAAACAGCCCCAGCACACCGCCGGCCAACAAGGCTGCGGAAACCAGCAACAGCGCGTAGTCGTAACTCTGCGTGGCGTCCTTGATCCAGCCCATGACGGGCGGCAGGCCAAGGCCGGCGATGTTGGCGATGGAGTTGATCAGCGCGATGGACGCCGCGGCCGCAGCACCCGAGAGGTATTCGGTCGTCGTCGCCCAGAACACCGGCGTGGCCGCCCAGTTCAGGCCGACCGCCACCACCAGCAATCCGTACGCCAGCCACGGGTTGCTGGTCCACACCGCCAGCGCCAGCAACACGCCGGCGGCCATCAACGGCAGCGCAAGGTGCCAGCCGCGTTCGCCTTTGCGGTCGGAATGGGTGCCATTGAAGTACATGAACACGCAGGCAAACAGGAACGGCAGCGCCGACATCACGCTGACGGTGAAAGACTCCTGGCCCGACACCGACTTGACGATCAGCGGTAGAAACAGCGTGATGCCGATGGTGCCGAACGCCTGCAACAGCCAGAACAGACTCAGCAGCCAGACCTGACGGCTGCGAAACGCAGTCTGCCAGGCGGCATGGTGGGAAATCGGCGAGTTCGCCTGTTCAGCCGCGATGGTGCGGCTCAGCCATTCCTTCTGATCAGCCTGCAGCCAGTGTGTGCTTTGCGGCGAATCCGGCAGGTAACGCAACACGACGATGCCGAGGATCACCGCCGGCAGGCCTTCCAGCAGAAACAGCCAGCGCCAGCCGCTGACGCCGAAATACCCGTCCAGGTGCAGAAACGCCCCCGACAGCGGCAAGCCAATCACTGACGCCAGGGCGGCGCCGATGTAGAAGAACGACATGGCTTTGGCCCGATCGGTCTTCGGGTACCACTGCGACAGGTAATAAATGATGCCCGGGGTAAAACCCGCCTCGGCGGCGCCCAGCAGCAGGCGCATGCCGTACAGCTGATTCGCGCTCTGCACGAACGCCATGCCCGCGGCGACGATGCCCCAGGTGATCATGATCCGCGCAATCCAGCGCCGCGCGCCGACCCGCGTGAGGATGACGCTGCTGGGGACTTCAAGAAGGATGTAGGTCAGAAAGAAAAGCCCCACGCCGATGCCGTACATGCGTGCGGTTAGGCCCAGCTCGGCATTCATCTGCAATGCGGCAACGGAAATGTTCGACTTGTCGATGTACGCGACCATGTACAGCAGCATTAGGAAGGGGATCAACTTGAGGTTGAGGCGCTTCATGGTGCTGGCGTGCAGGCCCGAATCCAGAGATGGCGTGGGCATGGGACTTCCTGTTGTTTTTATAAAGGGAGCTGATAGGGAGCACTGGCGTCCACCATAGACGACATGTCCTGATACCTCAATATGTGATTGCCAGTCCCACATAGTGGGATTTTTCGAGGTGAGGCTGACTCGAGATCTCGAGCCACGCCCAAAACGTGCGGGAGTGAGCTCGCTCACGAAGGGGCCGGGACATTTGGCCACTTTCTCCGCGGACTGAAGATGGCCTTCGCGAGCAAGCTCGCTCCCACGGGATCGAGGAACGGCTCGAGATTTCGAGTGATGGGCAAGGCGTGTGGGAGTGCTTCCACGGGATCGCGGAACGGCTTGAGCTTTCGAGTCATGGGCAAGAGGTGCGGGAGTGCTCCGACGGGATCGCGGGACGGCTTGAGATTTTAAGCAATGCGCAGGACGTGTGGGAGTGAGCTTGCTCACGAAGACGGCATTTCAGCCGCTGAAGATTTATCGGTTGTTGAGGGCGTTCTTGCCCAGGAAGCGATCGGGGTGATCCGCAGCGGGCAAGCGACACGTGTCGTAACGGCCAAACAGCTGGTAGCGGTTCAGCGCGATCTTGTCGTACAGCCAGTCCCGTAAGACCCTCGGGAATAGCCGTGCCAGAAGCAGCCAGTGCCATCGCGCGGGCAGGTGGGCAAGGATCTTGAACATCGCGTCCGAGCGCACATAGAAGCGGTCGTTTTCCACCAGCACGATGGTGTTGAACTGATCCTGGGGCAATCCCGCCCATTTCAGCAGCGCCTGACCCTCGGGCGACTGCACGGCGGCCAGCGTCAGTCGGTGCTCGCGGTCCTGGCGGATGATGAAAGTCGCCCAGCCATTGCAGAGCTTGCAGGTGCCGTCGAACAAGACGACGGCCCGGCCGGTGGCAAGCCCGGAATGACCGTTGGGCTTCACGCGAAGCCCGTCACGGCGTGAGGAACGTAGGGCGCCTCAAGGCGTTTCACTTCGTCATCGCTGAGGACCAGCTCCAGCGCCGCGATCGCATCGTCCAGATGGTGCGGCTTGGAAGCCCCGACTATTGGCGCCGACACGCCACGCTGGGCCAACACCCACGCCAGCGCGACCTGCGCCATGGGCACGCTACGCTCGCCGGCAATCTGCTCGACCACGTCGATGACGCGACCATCCTCGGCTTCCGTCCCCTCGTAAAACGACTGGCCAGAGATGTCGGTCTTGGTGCGTTCGGTCTGCTGACCGTGGGGCCGGGTGAGTCTGCCACGGGCCATCGGGCTCCATGGCATCAGGCCGACGCCCTGATCCAGGCACAGCGGAATCATTTCGCGCTGTTCTTCGCGGTACACCAGATTGAGGTAGTTCTGCATGGACACAAAGCGGCTCCAGCCGTTGGCCGCCGCGACCTGCTGAGCCTTGGCGAACTGCCAGGCGAACATCGACGACGCGCCGATGTAGCGCGCCTTGCCGGCCCGTACCACGTCGTTCAGCGCTTCCATGGTTTCTTCGATGGGGGTGTGATAATCCCAGCGATGAATCTGGTACAGGTCGACGTAGTCGGTGCCCAGCCGCGTCAGGCTGGCGTCGATGTTGGCCATGATGGCTTTCCTCGACAGTCCCTGTTCGTTGGGCCGTTTGGAGCCTTCCCACATGTTGGCCGGAAAAAACACCTTGGTCGCGATGACGGTTTCTTCGCGACGGGTGAACTCCTTCAGCAGCTTGCCAACGATGACTTCCGAGGTGCCCGCCGAGTAGCTGTTGGCCGTGTCGAAGAAGTTGATGCCTTGCTCGACCGCGTGCCTGATGATCGGACGGCTGGCGTCCTCATCCAGCGTCCACGGGTGCGTGCCGGCGTCCGGGTCGCCAAACGTCATGCACCCCAGGCACAGCCTCGACACGTCCAGCCCCGTGGAACCCAGCTTCACAAACTTCATGCTTTCACCTCCGAAATCGTTTGATGCCGCAAACAGACGGCTCAGAGGTGCGATCACTCCCGTCCGATTAAGTTCTGAATTGCATCACCAGACCGTTCAGGCCCACCGCCAGTTGTGACAGCTCGTTGCTCGCTGCGGAAGTCTGATTGGCACCGGCAGACGTCTGCAGCGACAGGTCGCGAATGCTGGTCAGGTTGCGATCCACTTCCCGCGCGACCTGGGCCTGTTCTTCCGTGGCCGTGGCGATGCTGACGTTGCGCTCGTTGATCAGCACGATGGCGGTTTTGATATCGGCGAGGGCACGCCCGGCGGCACCGGCAACGTCCAGGCTGACCCGCGCGCGTTCGCTGCTCTGGCCCATGGCCGTGACCGCCTTGTGGGTGCCGCCCTGAATCGAGGCGATCATCTTTTCGATCTCGGCGGTGGACTGCTGGGTGCGGTGCGCCAGGGCGCGGACTTCATCGGCCACCACGGCAAAGCCGCGTCCGGCTTCGCCCGCGCGAGCGGCTTCGATGGCCGCGTTAAGGGCGAGCAGATTGGTCTGATCGGCGATACCGCGAATCACATCCAGCACGCCGCTGATGTTCTGCACCTGGCCGGCCAGCCCGTTGATTTCATCCGCAGTGGCGCCGACCGAGTCGTGCAACTCGTTGATCGCCGAAATGGTTTCGTTGACCCGCAGACGACCCTGTTCCGCCGAGTCGCTGGAATCGCGCGCCGCCGTCGAGGCCAGAGAGGCGTTATGGGCGACTTCTTCCACCGCGGCGCTCATCTGGTTGATGGCCGTAGCGGCCTGATTGATTTCGTCGTTCTGACGCTGAACCCCGCGCAGGGATTCCTCGGTCACGGCGGTCATTTCTTCGGAGGTCGAGGCCAGTTGATTGGACGAGTGGCCCAGCTCCGAGAGGGTGTGGCGCAGGTTCTGCTGCATTATCGACAGCGCTTGCAGCAGGCGACCCGGCTCATCGGAACCGTCCACCTGAATTGGCTTGCTCAAATCGTTGGCAGCAATGTTTTCCGCAACGGCCAGGGCTTTGGCGATCGGCGCCACCAGGCTGCGGGTGAACAGCGCGGCCAGGGCCAGGGTAGCGGCCAGCGCAATCACGATCGCGGCGATGATGACATTGCGGGCCTGATCGTAACTTTCCTCTGCTGCGACATCCGAGGCGTGCATTTTCTCGTTGGCCAGCTCGGCGATGGTGGCGATGTCTTTCGCGAGCGTATCGGCCGCGCGGGTCTGTTCGCCGGACGGCTCGGTCAATGAGACGATAATGTCATCGCGCTTCTGCGCCACAGCGTCGAGAAAGCGCGCGTGCACCGCGAGGTAAGCCTGCATGTCGCGCTCCATCTGCGCGTAGGCATTCAAGCCTCGCTCGCTGATCAGCAGTGATTTGAGGCGCTTTACATCATTCTCGAGATCACCGCGGCCTTGGCTGACGCGCTTCATGGCGGACTCGTTACTCGCGGCACTTTGCGCAGCACGCAGGCTGGTGTTGCCAAGACGGATGGTCAACAGGTCGTTTTTGATGTCGGCGATGGCGAGAAGGGTGGGGAGCACGTTGTCCTGCAGGGCATCCCGGGCGTCTTTGAGGCGGGAGGATTGCATCAGTGAGAACAGGCCGACGGCAGCGATCAATACGGCAAAAAAGCCGAAGCAGATCAGCGAGCGGGGGGCGATGTTGAGGCGTCTAAGGTTCATGTCGGGGCTGTCCATAGGAAGAGAGATCACCGGGATATCGACCTGAATCGGTTCAGCTTGATGACGAATTAACCTCTTTCTTGGCAGAAATGCACTGCTCGACGGTTGGGTGAGGTCGACTTGCCCCAATTGGCACCCCGGATTCGGGGTGCCAACGTCAGGGATTCAGCCTTGGGCCTGGCCTGCTGCGACCATCGCCTGCCAGGTCTGGACGCTGGGACGTTCATTCATCCGTGCGTGCCAGGCCCGCAGCGCCGTGCATTCTGCGGGCACCGCGAGATCCACCAGCGAAGCGAAGATCATTCCGCCAAAGACCGCGATATCGGCCATCGAAAACGAATCGCCGGCCACAAAGGGCTGCGTCTTCAGCACACTGTCGAAATAGCGCATGCCTCGGACCGCCTTGTCGCGCATTCGGTTGCCCCATTCGGCGTTCTGGTACAGCTCGACCTCTGGGCCAAGACCGGGCGTGCCGTGATGGAAATAAGTGCTGACCGCGTCGAGAAACTCGATCTCTGCGCGCTTGGTCATCATGTGAATGCGGCCTTTCTCCAGCGGCGTTGCGCCGGTGAGGTCGGGGCTGCCAACGAGAGCGTCCAGGTACTGGGTGATGGCGGTGCATTCGGCGATCAGCGTGCCGTCTTGCAGCTCAAGCACGGGCAACGTGCCGGAGTAATTGATGGCGAGAAACTCAGGTTTCTTGTGCTCGCCTTTCCACAGGTTTACCGATACGAATTCGATTCGCGGGAGCAGGTTTTTCTCTGCCAGGGCGATGCGCACTCTGGCCGGGTAAGGGCCATTGAACCAGTCGTGGATTTTCATCATGGGAAGAGCGGAGGTATCGGATTGCAGTATGGAGGAGGTCATAATGTGTCTGCCTGTCAGTTGGTAGGCAAACTTTGAGCGCGTTCGAAGGCGCTGTCAACCCCTACCTGTCAATTGGCAGGTTGAAGTGTTTAGGAGTAGGATGCGTCCCCTCAATCGACCCTTGGAGGAGTTCAGCGTGAGCGAAAATGCGCGCGAGGCCATTCTGGCCGCTGCGAAAACGGCGGCGCAGTTGCACGGGTACAGCGGCATCAATTTCCGCAGCATCGGCGAAACGGTCGGCATCAAAAATGCCAGCATCTACTACCACTTCCCGAGCAAGGCCGAGCTGGGCGCTGCGGTGGCGGCACGTTACTGGCAGGACACCACCAGCGCGCTTGAGGCGATCCGCGAGGCGAACCCGGACCCGCTGCGCTGCCTGGAACTGTATCCGTCGATCTTTCGCGACTCCCTGCAAAACGGCAACCGGCTGTGCCTGTCCAGCTTCATGGCGGCTGAGCACGAGGACCTGCCGGAAGAAATCCGCCGCGAGGTAAAAGCCTACGCCGATGCCAGCGTGGCCTGGCTGACCGACAGGCTGATGGAGGCGGGAGTGGGCAGCGCAGAGCAGTGCGAGCGGCGGGCGCTGGCGATATACACCGCGGTGGCCGGGGCGCAGTTGATTGCCCGCACGCGTTCGGACATCGAGCTGTTTGATGCGCTGATTCAGGACTACCGCGACGCCGGGCTGATCCCGACGGTCTCGCGCCGGTAACGTCCTGGCGATTGGCCGTGCACGCGGCGGAAGGCCACACCAAACGCCGCATCGGACAAATAGCCCAGCGACGCAGCGACTGTCGCGACACTGTCCACGCTGTCGAGCAAGCGTGTGGCCGCGACCTGCATGCGCCAGCGCGTGGCGTATTCCACCGGTGCCTGGCCCACCACGTTTTTGAACAGGGCCGCGAAGCTGGAGCGCGACAGGCACGCCAGGCTCGCCAGTTCAACCAGAGTCCATGACCTTTCCGGCGCGCGGTGAATCGCCCTCAGTACGGGGGCGATCGACGGGTGGCGCAGCCCGCCCAGCCATTTCAGCTCGGCTGCGTTGGCCGTCGAGATGTGGTGACGCAGCGCATGGATGAAGATCAGTCGGAGCAGGTCGTTGCACATGGCCTGGGCGCCCGCCAACCCTGATTGCCATTCCCGGTCCAGCTCGTCCAGCAGCCAGCCAAACGAGGTCGCGGCGCCATTTTCGGCGTGAATGATCAAAGCGGGCGGCAGGATGTCGAGCAATTCGACGGCGCCGGGGCTGACCAGCGAGACGCTGCCGCCGAGCAGCTCCACCTCATCACCGACACCGAAGCGCGCCGACTCGCCCGACGCCGAAAACACCTCGGCGGCGTCCAGCGCCTCCACCTCCGGCCCGCTCGCCAGGACGAAGGGCGTACGCGACACCACGAAGCAGTCGCCGGTGCGCAGCCGTCGGGGTGGCGCGTCGTCCATCCGCAGCCAGCATTCGCCCCGGCGCACGACGTTGAACTTCAGCTCAATAGGCCTGAAGCGCAGCGCCCAGGCGCCACCGGCCTGAAGCCGAACGGAACAGGCCGCGCGCAAACCGGCCAATGCCAGTACGTCGGAAAGAGGATCAGATTCAGGTTTTTGGATGATCACGACAGAAAACCGGATTCAGGTGACTGGTTCGTCCTGGGAGCTTAGCCAAGAATTCCCTCTCGCGATACTCATCCGGGAGAACAGCATGTCCACGCCTCAGCAACCCATCGACACACCCTTCAATGCCGCCAGCACCGCCGACGAAGTCATGGCGGGCATCGACCTCACGGGCCAGCTCGCCATCGTCACCGGCGGTCATTCCGGTCTTGGCCTCGTCACCACCCAACGTCTGGTCACCGCAGGCGCTCGGGTCATTGTTCCGGCCAGAGACCTGCAGCGCGCCCGTGTCGCGCTGGCTGCGATTGCTGGCGCCGACCTGGTCGACGTTCGCGAGATGGACCTGTTTCACCCCGATTCGGTGAGCGCCTTCAGCCGTCTAATCGTTGGGGAAGGCCAGCCCGTCGCGCTGTTGATCAACTGCGCCGGCGTGATGGCCTCGCCTCTGTCACGGGACGTCGACGGCCACGAGAGCCAGTTCGCGACCAATCACCTCGGGCACTACCGGTTGACCTGTGGGCTTTGGCCTGTGCTGGTGGCCGCCGGCGGCGCGCGGGTGATTTCGGTGTCTTCACGGGGGCACCAGATTGCCGGGATCGATTTCGATGACATCGATTTTCAGCACCGACCCTACGACAAATGGATGGCCTACGGTCAGTCCAAAACCGCCAATGCGCTGTTTGCCGTTGCCCTTGATGCCCGTGGGAAAGATCACGGCGTGCGCGGGTTTTCGCTGCATCCGGGGCAGATACTGACTGACTTGGGCCGCCACCTCAGCACCGAGGAGATCGCAGCGTTCGGCGTGCTGGACGAGCAGGGCAACCAACGGCTGGACCCTCACGCGGGGCTCAAAACAATAGAGCAGGGCGCCGCGACGGGATTGTGGTGCGCGACCAGTCCCGTGCTGGACGGCAAGGGCGGCGTGTATTGCGAAGACTGCAACATCGCCGCCCCGCATGACGCGCAAGCGGGCCGCGCCGGTGTGGCGAACTGGGCGAGCGATGCCGGACTCGCTGAACGCCTGTGGGTACTGTCTCAACAATGGACGGGACTGACCGTGCCGGAGTGATGCCATCAGTGGGACTGCGCATGCTGGGTGGGACCGGCTTTAGCCGGGAAGGCATCATTTGTCAGGCCGCAAAATTGAGGGAGTTTGCGCTGGCCTCTTCCCGGCTAAAGCCAGTCCTACAGGAAACCGCATCCAGTCAGCGGGTTTTGCGGTGATCCCACCGACACGACGCATGCTTGGTGGGACCGGCTTTAGCCGGGAAGGCATCATTCGTCACACCGCAAATTGAGGGTGTTTGCGCTGGCCTGTTCCCGGCCAAAGCCGGTTCCACACAACAGCAGCACGTGTATGCTTTCGGCCGCGCCCTGATCGAGTACGTCCCATGCTGCACAAAAACCTCATCCGCCGACTCGACCTGATTACCCTCAAGCTGTTCGTGGCAGTGTACGAAGAAGGCACCCTGACCCGGGCGGCGGCGCGGGAGGCGATTGCGGTGTCGGCTGCGAGCAAGCGGCTGATGGAGCTGGAAGAAGTGCTCGGCATTGGCCTCTTCCTGCGCAATGCCAAGGGCATGCTGTTGACCGCAGCAGGCGAGACGATGCTGCACCATGCCCGGCGGATGCTCTCCGATCTGGAAAAAATGGGCCTTGAACTCGACGAGCACCTGCAGGGCATGCGCGGTTATGTGCGCATGTTGGCCAACCTCTCGGCCATCATTCAGTTCTTGCCGGAAGACCTGCACGCCTTCGTCGCCACTCATGAGTTGGTCAAAGTCGATCTCGAAGAGCGGCCCAGCAACGGCGTCGTGCAGGGCCTGGTCGACGGTGTCGCGGACATCGGCATCTGCTCTGAAGACACCGACACTCAGGGCCTTCACAGCGCACCGTATCGCCGCGACGAACTGGTCGTCGTGATGCGTGACGATCACCCGCTCGCCGGGCATCAGCAGGTAGCGTTCGAGGACACACTCGGCAGCGACTACATCGGCCTGCACGCCGCCAGCTCCATCAACATGCGTACCCAGAACGCCGCCCGCGCCCACGGCAGGCCGCTGCGGGTGCGCATCCACGTGCCGGGTTTCGATGCCATGTGCCGGATGGTCCAGGCCGACATGGGCATCGGCGTGCTGCCACGCAAGGCGTTCGATCTGCTCGGTCCGTCGCTGGGCCTCAGGGCCGTAGGCTTGAGCGATGAGTGGGCCCGGCGCACGCTGATTCTGGTGATGCGCGACACCGCCGCACTGTCGCCGGTCAGCCAGTTGCTGTTCGATCATCTGCAGAGCCACGGAGGCTGAGCGTTCGCGTTTTGCGAACGGTCGTTGCCAACTGACGGTTGGATTTGCCCAACCCCGTTCCTCTAGTCTTGGCGACAAATTCCAAGAAAGACTCGAGGTAACCGCTATGACAGGCCCCCTTCAAGGCGTGCGCGTCATTGAAATCGGCACGCTGATCGCTGCACCCTTTGCCGCCCGCCTGCTGGGCGAGTTCGGTGCCGAGGTGATCAAAATCGAATCCATGGGGCAGGGCGATCCGCTTCGTAAATGGCGAAAGCTGCACGAAGGCACCTCGCTGTGGTGGTACCTGCAGTCGCGCAACAAGAAGTCCCTCTCCCTGAACCTTAAATCTCCCGAAGGTATCGACATCGTCAAGCGGCTGGCTGAAAGCGCCGACGTGCTGATCGAGAACCTGCGGCCCGGAGCCCTCGAAAAGCTGGGTCTTGGCTGGGAGGTGCTCCACGCGCTGAACCCCAAACTCACCCTCGTGCGAATTTCCGGCTACGGTCAGTCCGGCCCGTACCGCGACCGCCCCGGCTTCGGCGCCATTGGCGAAGCCATGGGTGGCATCCGCTACACCACCGGCACGCCGGGTTCGCCCCCGGCGCGGGTCGGGGTCAGCCTGGGGGATTCGCTGGCGTCGATGCACGCGGTGATGGGCGCGCTGATGTCGCTGTTGCGGGTCAAGACCGGCCAGGGCGATGGTCAGGTGGTCGACGTGTCTCTGGCCGAAAGCGTGTTCAACGTCATGGAAAGCCTGGTGCCGGAGTACGACATGCTCGGCCACGTCCGTGAGCGCAGCGGCGGCGCGCTGCCGGGCATTGCGCCGTCCAACACTTACCCGACTGCCGATGGTGCCTATGTGGTCATCGCCGGCAACAGCGACCCGATCTTCAAGCGCCTGATGCAGACCATTGGCCGCGCCGATCTGGCCGAGGATCCCGAGTTCGCTCACAACGATGGCCGCGCCGCCCAGAGCGATATGCTCGACGGGGCGATCAGCGCGTGGTCGTCGGCCTTGCCCATTGATGACGTGCTCAAGGCGCTTGAAGCGGCCGAGGTGCCGGCGGGACGGATCTACAACGTCGCGGACATCGTTGCCGATCCTCACTACCAGGCGCGCGGAATGATTCTTGACGCCGATCTGCCCGGCGGGGCCAAGGTGAAGATGCCGGGCATCGTGCCGAAACTCTCGGAAACCCCAGGCTCCGTGAACTGGCAAGGCCCTGCGCTGGGGCAGCACACTGACAGTGTGCTCGGCGAGCTGGGCATGAGCGCCGATGACATTGCGCAGCTCAAGCACAGTGGGGTGGTGCAATGATCACCGACTTCTCCCAGCGCCTGATCGTGCAGGAAGTGTCCCCGCGCGACGGTTTGCAGATCGAGCCGACCTGGGTGGACACCGCTGACAAGATCGCCTTGATCGACCAACTTTCTCTCGCCGGTTTCAGCCGCATCGAAGCCGGTTCTTTTGTTTCTCCCAAAGCCATTCCAGCCTTGCGTGACGGGGATGAGGTGTTCCGCGGCATCCGGCGCCAGCCCGGTGTGACCTACGTCGCCCTGATTCCCAACCTGCGCGGTGCCCAGCGGGCCATCGAGGCGGGTGCCGATGAGCTGAATCTGGTGATGTCCGCCAGCCAGACCCACAACCTGGCGAATATGCGCATGGGTTGCGAGCAGTCCCTGGCGGGCTTCGCCGAGGTGGTCTCGCTGGCCTCGGGCACTGGGCTTAGCCTGAACGGCTCCATTGCCACCACGTTCGGTTGCCCGTTCGAGGGCCGCATCGATGAGGACCGTGTGCTGCGGATCGTGGATGAGTATTTAGCGTTGGGCATGCACGGCATTTCCCTGGCCGACACCACTGGCATGGCCAACCCCCGCCAGGTGTTTTCGCTGGTGCAGCGCGTGCTGACCCGTGTCCCGGCATCGGCGCTGACGCTGCATTTTCACAACACCCGCGGCCTGGGGCTGAGCAATGTGCTCGCTGCTTACGAAGCGGGGGCGAGGCGCTTTGATGCCTCGCTGGGCGGGCTCGGTGGCTGCCCGTTCGCGCCGGGCGCCTCGGGCAATATCTGCACCGAGGACCTGGTGAATATGTGCGATGAGATGGGCATCGAGACGGGCATTGACCTGGAGCATCTGCTCGTCCTGTCGCGCGGTTTACCGGGGCTGCTGGGCCATGAAATGCCGGGGCAGGTGGCCAAGGCCGGGCGCAACCGTGATCTTCACCCGGCGCCGGAAAACCTGCCCGGCTAACACGCCGCCTGTCCCGGTTTCCCACACAAACGCGCGCGCTCCGCTGCGTGCGCGTCCAGACAACAAAAACAATAGGGCTCTCTCAGGGAGTCGATCTGGAGTATCGCAATGACTGTCTCTGTTCTGACCCCGAACAGCAGCCTCGCCGAGGTTGTGAGCGCCGAAAAGGCACTGATCCGCAAGGTCGCGTGGCGCTTGATGCCGTTGATCATGGTTTGCTACCTGTTCGCGTTTTTTGATCGCATCAACATCAGCTTTGCCAAGTTCCAGCTGCAAACCGATCTGAGCCTGAGCGACACCGCGTACGGGCTGGGGGCGAGCCTGTTCGTCATCGGCTACGTGCTGTTCGAAGTGCCGAGCAACATCATGCTGTACAAGGTGGGTGCGCGGCGCTGGATTGCCCGCATCATGATGTCGTGGGGCGTCGCCACGGCGCTGATGGTTTTCGTCACCGCCGAATGGCAGTTCTATGTGCTGCGTTTCATCATCGGCGCCATGGAAGCGGGTTTCGCGCCGGGCGTGCTGTTTTACCTGACGCTCTGGTTCCCGCAGACCTACCGGGGTCGCATCACCTCGATTCTGTTCCTGGCCTCGGCCTTCGCCGGGCTGCTGGGTGCACCGGTCTCGGGGCTGGTGCTCGGCCATATGGACGGCGTGATGCAGCTGCGTGGCTGGCACTGGCTGTTCCTGCTCGGCGGCCTGCCGTGTATCGCCCTCGGTTTTGCCGTACTGAAGATCCTCAAGGACCGTGTCGCGGATGCGCACTGGCTGACCGATGCCGAGAAGACGTATCTGTCGAGCCGCATCGCTCAGCATGAGCCGAACAAGCATGGGGGCTCCCTGCTGACCGCGCTGAAAATGCCGGGTTTCCTGATGCTCGGGCTGATTTATTTCCTGATTCAGGTGGCGTCCTACGGCCTGAACTTCTGGGCGCCGCAGCTGATTCGCAGCGCGGGTGTCGAAAGCCCGGTGATCATCGGGCTGCTCACGGCCATCCCGTACATCTTCGGCGCCATCAGCATGATCGTTGTCGGGCGTCTCTCGGATGCCAGCGGCGAACGCCGCAAATTCGTCTGCGGGCTGATGGTGCTTGGGGCTATCGGCTTCTTCAGCGCCGGATTTTTTGCCCAGCACACCAGCCTGTTGATCGTCTCCCTGGCCATGCTCGGTGGCGGGATTGTCGCCGCCATTCCAGCCTTTTGGACGCTCCCGCCCAAGCTGTTGGCGGGCGCAGGTGCCGGCGCGGCGGGCGGTATTGCGCTGATCAACACGTTGGGGCAGTTCGGCGGCATCGTCAGCCCGGTGATGGTCGGCGGGATCAAGGACCTCACCGGCACGACGACGCCTGCGCTGTACGTCATCGGCGTCAGCAGCCTGATCGCGGCTGGCCTGTTAATGTGGGCATTACCGCAGAAGTTGAGAACGCTGGACAAGAACGAACACTGAGGTCGGTGCCGAAAGACTGCCTGACGGTCGACCTCATTAGCCCACGGAGCGCACGCAAATGATTGATCACCTTGACAATCTGGTCCTGACCACCATCGATATTGAGGCCTGTAAAGACTTCTACGTGCGCGTGATGGGCATGGAATTGCAAACCTTCGGCAGCGGTCGTCTGGCGTTTCGCTATGGCAACCAGAAGATCAACGTTCACGAGCGCGGTCACGAATTCGAGCCCAAGGCCCACCTCCCGGTGCCGGGCGCGCTGGACCTGTGCTTCATTGCCAGCCAGAGCCTTGACGCGGTGATCGCGCATTTGCAGGCCGAGGCGTGGCCGATCGTGGAAGGGCCGGTTGAGCGCACCGGCGCGACGGGGCCGATTCGGTCGGTGTACGTGCGTGATCCCGATTTAAATCTGATCGAGATTTCAGAGCTGCGGTGACAGTATTCCTGCCGCTGAAGACATGCGGATGGACCGGAGTCTTCGCGAGCAAGCTCGCTCCCACAATTACCTCGTTCGCCTGTAACAGCTGCAGTGCCGGCATGTTTGATGAGTGACCGGGGTAGCGCTTCACCTTGCACACGGAAAGGACGTCAGATTTCCCGCTGCTGATCGACGTGCAAAGATTTGTAGCGCGCCATCGCATCGGTAAGCCGGCGATTCAAATAGTCATTGGTAGGCCCGAGCGCCGCCAGAATCTGCGCAGATTCCTCGTAATAAGACGCGCGCTTTTCCAGGGACCACGTCGATGGCGCGGACTGGAGGTTGGTGATCCGGTCACACAACTTGATCGCCGCCGCTTCCCGGGAATGCGCCGCGATCGCCTGGAAATAGCCCTCGTCCGAGAAGGGCACGATCAGGTTCTTGCTCAGGCAGGCGACGGTCGAGGCGACAGCGGCGCCGAACACCTCAGCCAGTGCCTCTTCCGAGGTCCCCGTATCCTCGATTACGTCGTGCAGAAGCGCGGCGGGCATCGCGATGGTCAGGTCACCAATGTCACTTTCCCGATCCGCGAAAATCAATTCGTTCGCCACCATCGCGACATGGGTCGTGTACGGCAGATCTGCCCCCTTCATCGTCTGCCCGACGTGGGCGTGGGAGGCGAACAGCCAGGCTTTGTTGTAAAGGCGCTGCAGATCGGTTGAAGTCAAGCGTTTCGCTCCTGAAGTGGGTGTTTGCTAATTAGGGATGCATCGCTTTTGTATCAGTTCTGCCAGTCCAGACACAATCAACCCAGAACCGTCCCCTCCAAACCCTCATGCCCCTGCACAATCAATTCCCTGACCAATCCCTCAAATTCCGCCTCAGTCCCGGCTTCCCGCACTTCGAACCCAGCACTCCAGCGCACCACACAACGATCGACCAACCCCGCAACCTCATCCACGCGAATCTGCGCCCGATACCCATCCACCGGCAACGGCGACTCCTCAAACACATAAGCCAACGCCCTGAGCCCATCGTCAAACTCAGTCAAATGCTCACGCAACACGGCACCGTCCGCAAGCTCTAGCCGCCTGATCGCACCTACCCGCAAACCCCCAGCCTCACCCTCAAGATGACTCTTCACAATCGCCGGATGCCAGTCCGCGATTCCGCCAAACCCCCGCAGCACCTTCCACGCCTCATCCGCACTGCACGGCAAACCTGCGCTGTATTCAACTAAAACCATCACGTCTTACTCCAAAAATAAACACCGCTACGACTCAAAAAACGCTCAATACCCAACTGCTAGAACCCGGCACGCAAGCCCGAGATCGAAACCCCGAGGCCTACGTCCAAAACAATCGCTGTAAAACCTACCCCTCAAACTGGTGATAAACCTTGGCAATCACCTTCCAGTCGCCATTGATCTTGATCAACGTCAGGTAGTCGTTGTAATCAGCGCCAATGGCGTCCTTCTCCATGTCCACCCGCACCACGGCCGTGGTCGGCGTAATCGCCAGCACATCCAGCCGCGTCGTGATGTCCGCTGCTTTACCGTTGCTTTCAACAAAGTCATACAAGTTGCTGATGTGCCCGCCCAGCAATTGGCCGTTGGTGAAACCGTACATCACCGCCTCTTCATGAAAGGCCTGCTTGATCGTCGTAACACTGCCTTCCCGCAGCCCTTCAACGTAGCGGCTGGCGGTGTCGATCACGGCGTTGTAGTCGTGGGTGGCAACGGCTTTGATGTTCTTGTTCATGTCTGTGTACTCCAGGTTTTGAGTTCGATAGGGCAAAGCGTCGAGCAGCAACAGCCGCGCACTCACCAGTCCTGTCGGGTAGGTGAAATGATCAGGTCATTGACGGTGACGTTGGCCGGCTGATTCAGCGCGTAGATGACGGCGCGGCTGATGTCTTCTGGCGCGATGGCAATTTCGTTCAGCGCTTGTGCCGCTTTGCGGCCGGCGGGGTCGGTGACTTTGTCGGCCCAGCCCGTGTTGATGACGCCGGGGCTGACGGTGTTGACGCGGATGCCGTGGTGCACGCCCAGCTCCTTGCGCATGGATTCGGTCATGGCCTGCACGAAGAATTTGGTCGCGCTGTAGACGCCGGCGCCGGGGCCGACTTGATGCCCGGCCACCGAATCCATGTTGAGGATCTGCCCGGATTTCTGTTCGAGCATGAAGGGCAGGGTGGCGGCGATGGTGTTCAGGTAGCCCTTGATGTTGACGTCGATCATGGCGTTCCAGTCCTGGGTCACGAGGTCAACCCAGTGGGAGAACAGCATCAGGCCGGCGTTGTTGACCAGGATGTCGACTGAGCCGTAGGTGTCTTTGGCGAACTGCGCCAAAGCGCGCGTCTGTTCAGCGTCGGTCACGTCGGTGACAAAGCTGGACGCCTCAAATCCCGCTGCGCGGAGTTCGCTGACCAGCGCGGCAAGGCCTTTCTCATCCAGCGCGGCAGCAACGACGTTAACCCCTTGGGCGGCCAATGCTCGGGCGGTTGCAGCGCCGATGCCTGACGACGCGCCGGTGACGATGGCGGTTTTCTGGTCCAGATAATTCATCTTCATGTTTCCTCAAATTCAAGGCGTGCGGGCAGCGTCGGCTTTCCTGAGAAAGCCTTGCCGTTCAGCCGTTAGTGAATGCGGTGTCTGAAAGCGCTGCGGTTGCCGGCGCTGTTAGTAAGTGCCCAGCGGCCAGTCGGTGTAGCCCTTGGCGCCTCCGCCGTAATAGCTTTCACGCGGGGCGATGGTCAGCTCGGCGCCGTGGCGCAGCCTCGCGACCAGGTCCGGGTTGGAGATGAACAGACGACCGAACGCGACGGCGTCGATCTTGCCCTGGGCGCGGCGCTCGACGGCCATGTCCAGGTCGTAGTTGTTGTTGCCAATGAACGGACCGTTGAACTGGGCACTCAAGGCATCCATGTCGACGCCTGCCGGCACTTCACGGGAGGTGGCGGTCGCGCCTTCGACAAAGTGCAGGTACGCCAGATTGAAGCGGTTCAACTGCTGAATCAGGTAACCGTGCAATGCCATGACGTTGCTGTCCGGCGGCGTGTTACCCGCATCCGGCGTGACGGGCGACAGGCGAATCCCGACGCGATCGTGGCCCCAGATGTCGACGATGGCCTGGGTGACTTCCAGCGTCAGTCGCGCGCGGTTTTCAATCGACCCGCCGTATTGATCGGTGCGCTGATTGGTCGAGTCGCGCAGGAACTGGTCGAGCAGGTAGCTGTTCGCCGAGTGAACCTCAACGCCGTCGAACCCTGCGCGCTTGGCGTTCTCGGCAGCGAGTTTGTACTGCTCGATGATGCCGGGGATTTCGTCGGTCTCCAGTGCACGGGGCATCGACACCGGGACGAAGCCGTTGGCTGTGTAAGTGTTGCCCTCGGCCTGAATGGCGGACGGCGCGACCGGGGCTTCGCTGTTGGGCTGCAGGTCCACGCTGGAGAATCGGCCCACGTGCCAGAGCTGGCTGACGATCTTGCCGCCGGCCGCGTGCACGGCGTCGGTGACTGTGCGCCAGCCGGCGACCTGCTCTTCGCTCCAGATCCCGGGCGTCGCTGCATAGCCGCGTCCCTGGGCCGAGATGTTGGTGGCTTCGGCCACGATCATCCCGGCGGTGGCGCGCTGGGCGTAGTAGGTGGCGTGCAGTTCACCCGGCACGCCGTCTTCTTCATAGCGGCTGCGGGTGACGGGGGCCATGACGATGCGGTTGGCCATTTCGATGGCGCCCATTTGCACGGGGGAAAACAAGTCGGTGTTATTACTGATATCGCTCATTGAGAATTCCTCGCATATTTGACCGGTCGTCTACCAGTCTTTGAAAAAAAAGCGCCTGCTACCGCAGCAGGCGTTGGGTCAGGCTCATGGCCGTGTCGAAGGACGTGGTGGACTTGTTGACCTTCACCAGAAGGGAAGCGCCCAGCCACAGTTGGTACAGGGTTTCGGCGAAGGCTTCGCTGCCTTCTTCGATGTGCAGACTGCCGTCTGCCACGCCCATGTTCACGCAGGCGGTGATGCGCTTGATGATCTTCGCCGTACCAGCCTCCAGTACCGTGCGCATGTCTTCGGACAGGTCGCAGACTTCCGGGCCCAGCTTGACCACCAGGCATTTGCCTTCTGGATGATCGGTGCCCTGGGTCTCGATCCAGTAGTCGAAGTAGGCCAGCAGCTTTTCAGCGCCGCTGCCTGATCGTGTCATGACGGTGTCGACGCGGCCCAGGTACTCGGAGAAGTACTCATCGAGCAACGCGGCGCCGAACTCTTCCTTCGATTTGAAGTAGTAGTAGAACGAGCCCTTGGGCACGCCCGCCGCGCTCACCACTTCAGCCAGGCCCACGGCGGTGTAGCCCTTATGGGTCATCAACGACTTGGCGACGTCGATGATGTGTTGGCGCATTTCCAGGTTGGGTTTCTTCATAATGCGCAGCACCTTAAAACAAAACTGACCGGTCGTCTACAAAGTGGCAGGTGCCCGCGATGAACGGTGCTCATGTCAGGCGCATGCCCATTTCAAACGCCCGCGTCTCGAAGCCAAGCTCTTCATACAACCGCCGCGCATGGGTGTTGAAGCCCCACACCGACAAGCGAATGTCCCGCGCGCCGCGCTCCTGCGCCCACCCTTGCACTCGCTCAATGAGCCCACGGCCCAAGCCTTTGCCCCAGAAAACCTCGGCCACGCACACCGAACCGATCCGCGCGAATGCCATCGGCTGCAGCAATGGCCCGCCCGCTGAAAACATCCCTGCGCTGACAAAACCCGCCGCTCGATCCCCGACAAACGCCAGGAAAATAACCTGCTCTGGATTGTTCAGAAACCCGCTCCAGTGAGGGGCATCGCGCAGGTAATCCCGGCTTTCAGCCGCATAAATATCAGGACGTTCTGCATGGTGAATGGCGTTAAGTAGCTGCCCCAGTTCGCAGATCGTCGCCACGTCCTCGACCGTGGCTTGTCGGTAACTGATCACTTCATCCATTGCGCGTCGCTCCTTGTACAACCGTTGCGGAAGATCGGCTTTTGTACCCGTCGCCCATCAACTCCACAACCCAGTCGATGAACACCCGAAGCTTGAGGCTGATATGCCGGTTGGGCGGGAAGGCCACGTACATGGGCATCGATTCCAGCTGCCAGTCCTCGAACAACGCGATCAACTCACCGCTATGCACGGACGGCTGAGCCATGTACTGCGGCAGCCAGAGTGCGCCCATGCCGGCAAGACCTGCCGCGAGGTAGGCGTTGCCGTCGTCCACCGTGAGCAAGTAGCGGCTTAGCACCTGAACCCGTTCGCCGTCCCGTTGCAGCACCATCGGGAACGGCTGCCCGGTGCGCGCCCAGCGGAAACCGACGATGCGGTGCTGAAGTGCTTCGAGGTCACGGGGATGAGTCGGCGTGCCCGCGCGCTGCAGATAAGCAGGCGACGCGTAGACGCCCAGCTGCAAGTCGGTGATGTGCCGGGCCATCAGCGATTGGTCAGTCAGCTCGCCGCCGCGCACCACGCAGTCGACGTTCTCGCCGATGAGGTCGATCATCCGGTCGCTCACGCCCAGGTCGATCTGGATGTCGGGGTAGCGGGCGTTGAAGTCCGGCAGCGCCGGGATCAGCACCATGCGCGCGAACGGACTGGGCACGTCCACACGCAACCGCCCACGTGGCGCAGCGGAGGCAGCGGAAAGGCCGGTCTCGGCGTCGTCCAGATCCGCCAGCACGCGCAGCGCACGTTCGTAGAACACCGCGCCGTCGGCCGTGACATTGACCTTGCGC
This sequence comes from Pseudomonas sp. GL_135, assembly GCF_057834665.1. Lineage (NCBI taxonomy): Bacteria > Pseudomonadati > Pseudomonadota > Gammaproteobacteria > Pseudomonadales > Pseudomonadaceae > Pseudomonas > Pseudomonas sp. GL_135. The sequence continues at coordinate 3,190,056 of NZ_CM174408.1, read as the reverse complement.
GTGGTGCGGTTGAGCAGCTTGACCCGCAGCCGCGCTTCAAGCTGCTGCACCAGTTGCGTCACCGTGGTTTTGCTCATGTGCAACGTACCGGCGGCCTTGGTGAAGCTGCCGGTTTCCACGACTCGGACGAACGCCTGCATCGCGTCGAAACGGTCCATCGCGTCACCTGATTGTTTGGGGAATGCAAACAGTCTTGATCAAGGCTGCTGGTTTATCCAGCGAATCCGCCGCCCTACAGTCTGCCCATCGAAACGACGGAGCATCCCGCTCCGCTGAAGGAGAAGCACATGACTGTTCGTGACGTTGTATTCCCGCCCGGCCGCCACGCGTTGTATGAGCGCAATCGCTACTCGCCGGCGATCAAATCCGATGGCCTGCTGTTTGTCTCGGGCCAGGTCGGGAGCCGCGAAGACGGCTCGCCCGAGCCTGATCTGCGCGCTCAGGTCCGGCTGGCATTTACAAATCTGAATGCCATCCTCAACGCCGCCGGCTGCACCTTCGATGACGTGATCGACGTCACCGTGTTCATGGTGGATCCGCAGTCGACCTTCGAAAAAGCCTGGGAAGTGGTGCCGGAGTTCTGGGGCCAAGCGCCGCACCCGACCATCACGGCCGTCGGCGTCACCTGGCTGTATGGCTTCGATTTCGAGATCAAGGTCATCGCCAAGCTGCCTTAGTACCCGCAGCGCAATCTGCCGGCCACTCGCCAATGCAGTTGAAATCCTCGCCACCGCCCGACAGACTCACGCCCCGTTTCGGCAGGTCGTGCCGGGCGGTGGCGAGAGAAGGGGCTGCAAACGTTGAACGAACACACATTGTCCAGGCGTCTGGAGCGGGTGGCGGCGCTGGTGCCGGCCGGCGCGCGACTGGCCGACATCGGCTCCGATCATGCCTATCTGCCGGTGGCGTTGATGCGCCGTGGGCTCATTGCGATGGCCGTGGCGGGGGAGGTGGCGGCGACGCCGCTCAGGGCGGCCGAGCGCACGGTGCGCGAGAACGGCTTCGAGGAACGAATCCGCGTGCGCCTGTCCGATGGCCTTGCTGCGATTGAGGCGGAAGACCGCATCAGCGCAATCAGTATCTGCGGCATGGGCGGCGAGACGATTCGCGACATCTTCGAGAAGGGCAAATCGCGTCTCAATGGAAGCGAGCGCCTGATCCTGCAGCCCAACGGCGGCGAGCCTGAGCTGCGCCAGTGGTTGATGGACAACGGTTACCGCGTCGTCCATGAAGAAATCCTGCGGGAGAACCGCTTCGACTACGAAATCATCGTTGCCGAACGCAGCGGGCCAGTGGTGTACAGCCCTGAAGCGCTGTACTTCGGGCCGCTGTTGATGCTCGAACGCAGTCCGGCGTTCCTCGACAAATGGCGGCGCCTGCTGCGTTTCAGGCAGCGCACGTTGGCCAACTTGCAACGTGCGCGGCACGCGGTGTCAGAGCAGAAACTGCACGACACCGAGCAGCAAGTACGCTGGATCACCGAATTGCTCGGCTGAATGTGCGCGGTCTCAGCCCTCTGGTCTTAGCCACTCGGTTTCAAAGTCCCGGACGCAAGGCCCGGCACTCGAAACCTCGTCTCACAGCTCCTTCTTCATGTGCTTCTCGATTTGCTCAAGGGACTTGCCCTTGGTTTCCGGCAGGCACAGGAAGACGAAGATCAGCGAGCCGATGTTGATCGCCGCAAACACGTAGAAGGTCGGGTTGCCGAGGGTGTCCACCGCGATCGGGAACAGGAACGCGACGGTTGCGTTGAACAGCCACTGCATCGACACCGCCGTGCCGGTCAGCAAGCCACGGACCTGCATCGGGAACAGTTCGGACATCAGCAGCCAGTACACCGGCGAGATGCACATCTGCATGAACAGCAGGAACACCAGAATGCAGGCCAGCGCCGCATAGCTCTGGGTCAGGTTCTGCGGCATGAACATCAGCACGCTACCCAGCGCCGCCTGCATCATGATCACGATGACCAGACCGGTCATCAGCAGGTGCCGACGCCCGTAACGGCCGATGGCCCAGATGCCCAGCAAGGTCGCGATAACCGAGACGATGCCGTTGCCGATGGTCGCGGTCAGCGCAGCGTTGGTGCCCATGCCGGTGTGTTTGAGGATGATTGGCGTGTAGTACATGAACGCGTTGACGCCGGTGAACTGAGCGGTAAAGCCCAGCCCGACACCGATCAGCAACAGCTTCAACACCCATGGCTGGCGCAGCAACTCGCGAGCGGCGACGTGCTTGTGGGCCTGTTTTTCCTGGGTTTTCATTTCCTCGACTTCGCGCTTGGCGGCGTCTTTGGTGTCACGCAGTTGCTCAAGCACGTGCTGCGCTTCATCGAAGCGGCCTTTGGAGGCCAGCCAGCGCGGCGAGGGCGGCACGAAGAACGTACCGATCAGCAGCAAAACGCCCGGGACCATGGCGATGGCCAGCATGTAGCGCCAGATGCCGGGGGTGTGCAGCAAGGCCGCGAGCACCGCGCTCAGCACGTAGGCCAGCAACTGCCCGCTGACGATCATCAGCTCATTGCGGCTGACCAGTCTCGCGCGACGGGAAGGCCCGGCGATTTCGGCGATGAACACCGGCACCGTGGCCGACCCACCGCCAACGGCGATGCCCAGCAGAAAGCGCGCGGCGACCATGAACGGCACCGACGGCGCAGTGGCTGTACCGAGGGCGCCGACGATGAACAACAGCGACAGCATGCGCAGGGTCACGCGTCGGCCAAAACGGTCGGACAGGTAACCGCTGGCCAGCGAGCCGAAGGCGGCGCCGACGATCAGCGATGCAGTGATCAGCCCTTCGCTGACAGGGTTCAGGCCTAGACCGCCCTGATCGAGGGGCAAAGTCATGAAGGGCAGGGCGCCCGCGATGATGCCCGTGTCGTAACCGAAAGCGAGTGCGCCCATGGTGGCGACAAGGACCGAGATGAAAATCAGACGACGCGGCGACGTGCGCTGCTCGTCTGGTTGGCCTATGGCGGCGGATGGGGTGCTGGAAGACATGGAAACCTAAACCTCTCGTGGAACCGGCGTTTTGCCGGATCGCTGACGTCGTGGTTAGGGGCATGCCGGCCCTGTGAGTTCCGTGGCAAGGCGAAAAAAACTGACTGATTGGTCGGGGGCGGATACGCCGGGCCAAAGCCCTGCATTCTCCGTGCGACGGGCGCTATCGGATGACCTTGCCCGGGGCCGACCGGATTCAGCAGCCGTCCACGACATCGCAGGTGGCTTGGGTGGTGTCCCGGGGCGCCGCTGCTGCGAGGATTTCGCCGACCTTTTGCGCGAACCTGTCCATCCCGAACGGCTTGAGCAACACGGCCATGCCGGACTCCAGTTGATCGCCGCCCACCGCCGAATTTTCCGCGTAACCGGTGACAAACAGCACATCGAGGGAAGGCAGCAGGGCGCGGGCCGCGTCGGCGACCTGTCGACCATTCATGCCGCCGGGCAGGCCGACATCGGTCACCAGCAGATCAATCGATGCCATCGAACGGAGCATGTGCAAGCCCGATGGCCCATCCATGGCTTCGCTGACCTGGTATCCGCGTTCGCGAAGGGCGTCGCACATCAACATGCGCACGTGGGGCTCGTCGTCAATGACCAGCACCGTTTCGCCGCGGCTGCGGGTTTGCGACGGGCAGCGCGCCGGGGTCTGCTGGCGGTCACCCAGGTAGCGCGGCAGGTAAAGCGAGATCGTCGTGCCGGCGCCTTGGGTCGAGCGCACCTGAATAGTGCCACCGGACTGGTGAACGAAGCCGTGGATCATCGACAGCCCCAGGCCTGTGCCCTGGCCGATGGGTTTGGTGGTGAAGAACGGGTCGAAGATCCGTTCGAGGATGCTCGGGGCAATGCCGGTGCCAGTGTCGCTGACGCTGATTTCGACGAAATCGCCAGCGGGCAGCTGCGCCGCCACCCCCGGGACGCTGTCAGCCGAAACGTTGCGGGTCTGCACGGTGAGTTCGCCGCCGTTGGGCATGGCGTCGCGGGCGTTGAGCGTCAGATTGACCAGCGCGCTTTCGAGCTGCGGTGCGTCGATCTTGCTGAGCCACAGGTCGCCGCTGGCGATGGTCCTTATGCTGATGGAAGGGCCGATGGTGGAGGCGATGAGCTGACCCATGCCTGCCACCAGCCGATTGACGTCGGTAGGCTTGGCATCAAGGGTCTGACGACGGGAGAACGCCAGCAGCCGTTGGGTGAGGGTGGCGGCGCGACTGGCCGAGTCGTGGGCGGCGTTGACGTAGCGGTCAAGGCCATCGACCCGGCCGTTGGCGATACGTCGTTCGATCATTTCGAGGCTGCCGATGATACCGGCGAGCAGGTTGTTGAAGTCATGGGCGATGCCGCCGGTGAGCTGTCCCACGGCTTCCATCTTGTGCGCCTGACGCAGTGCCGAATGGGCTTCGGACAATTCCTGGGAACGGGCCAGCACCCGCTGTTCCAGGGTTTCGTTAGCGCTCTGAACCTGTTGAAACAACGTGGCGTTATCGATGGCGATGGCAGCCTGCGCGGCCAGGGCCGACATCAATTTTTCATGGCGCGGGGTGAATTGGCCGGCCTCGGGATGGCCGTAAAACAGGCCCCCCAGCACGTCGCCGGAGCGAGACACAACCGACACCGCCAGATAACTGCGCAGCGGCACATGCCCTGTCGGCAGGCCGAAATGCGGGGAAATTCGCCCATAACGCGGGTCCAGCAGTAGGTCGTCGGAACGCATGACGCCGGCGGTCAGGAATGCCGGCGAGAACACCGGGCTGGCGCGCGGGCCCGGCAGCCGCGCCAGTTCCGGCGACTGGGCACCAGACAGTATGAACAGCTCAAAATGATCGCTCGCGGCGTTGTGAAAATACCCGCCGATCTCGGCGCCGGTCATCTCGCGGCCGGCATCGGTCACCGTTTGCACCAGCCGCTTGAGGTCCAGCTCCAGGGCCAGCTCCGCATTGACCCGGTTCAGCGTTTCCAGGGTGCGGGTTTCCTCGCGCAGCGCGGCCTCGCTGGCTTCCAGTGCTGCACGGGAGAGATGCGCTTCGGTGACGTCGTAGCCTTCGCAGAAAATCCCCGTGACCTGGCCTGCGTCATCGTGCAGCGGCTCATAGATGAAATCCAGATAACGCACCTCGCACGGGGCGTCGGGATGACTGAGCTGGATCGGCGTGCGCTGATGCACCAGGCGCTCGCCGGTGGTGTAGACCGCATCGAGCCACTCGTAGAACCCCTGGCCGCCCAGCTCCGGGAACGCCTCGTAAATGGTTTTGCCGATGTAGTCACGTTCGCCGAACAGCCGGGTGTAGGACTGGTTGACGAACTCAAAGCGGTGCTCGGGGCCGGCGAGGATGGTGATGAAACCGGGCGCCTGCTCAAACATCTTGCGTTGGCGAACGAGTTCTTCCGCCCGACGACGCTCGGCCAGAATCCGGTCAGTGACCTCGTGGCCCTGATTGAGGATGCCCGCGATGCGGCCGTTTTCGCCGCGAATGGGCGTCAGGCTGTAGTTCCACCAGCTTTCCTGCGCCCGCCCGCCGCGTTCCATCATCAACAGTTGGTCGAACGTCGAGAAGCCTTCAGCGTTTTTGTAGGCCGCGTCGAACTGCGGCCCGACGACGTCCCAGATGGCAGACCAGACTTCCCGCGCCGGGCGCCCAAGCACTGCCGGATGCCGGTCTGCCGGAATCGGCGCCCAGGCGTCGTTGTACAGCAGGCAGAAATCCGCGCCCCAGTAGATGGCCGTCGGGAAGCTTGAATGCAGGCAAATGCTGATGGCTGAGCGCAGCGACTGCGGCCACGATGCCGGTTCACCCAGAGCCGTCGACGCCCAGTCGAAATCCCGGATCAATTGCCCCATTTCGCCGCCGCCAAGGAGAAAATCCAGGGCGCCGATTTGTACGTTGTCCGACTTCATAGGCGACTTCTCGACGCTGTCATTCGAAAAAAGATGGACTTGGCGCGACGGGATAGATGTCGGCGACTGGATAAACGGCAGCGAGTACGCAGCCATTGCTGCCGCGTCGGCAGCGTATGGCAGGTCCTTTACCGGGCCGCCTGAGTTAAACGGATATATAGCCCGAAGCCATCATTTTGCTCGGCGGTCGCCAGTGTGACAGTAATGCGAAGGGATGTGTGGCCTATCGAGCGACGGCCGCGATGGGTGAGGCTGTTTGCGCGACGGAGCCTGCAAGTTGGCGCCAGCCATAGAAGGCAAGGGCGGTGAGCAACGCACCGATCCACACAATCACGCCGGCCCAGAACGTGTGCGACATGAAATGCCAGCCCTGCAGGACCCGCGTCGTGCCGTAGATCGCACCCAGAACCATTGATGCGTAAAGGATCACCCGGGCGTGGCGCCACTGATGACGCCGCGCGACGAAGTACAGCGCGACCATGGTGAAGCCACCGGAGGCGTGCCCACCCGGCCAGCAGCGACCGGCGCCGGCTTCATGGAAGAGGCTGAAATTCTCGAACCACTCCTTTTTCTCCAGGGTCCCGCCGTACAGCGTGGTTTCGACCGGGCAATAGATGCTGGTGTGGCTTTTGAAGAAATGGATCATGCCGGTGATGACCGCAAAGGATACGACGATGTACAGGAAGTCCCGCCGGTGGCGAGTCGTGAAGCGCAGCAGCGGGGCGATGCGCAATGTCTCCAGCGACCTGATAAGACGGTCGTGTTGCCCCGGTTTCAACAGCGGCCAGGCAAACGACAGGATTGATCCGGTGATGGCCGCTTCCCCGGTCAGGTCAGGAATGATCCGAGGCCAGCGGTGGGTCAGGTTTTCGAACAGACGATTGTGGCCATAGGGAAACGCGTGGTCAGGGTAGTACAGCCAGTTGCTGATCATCTCGTCCAGGGTCGTAAGGTCAAAGACCACGAAGATGGCCAGCGCAATCGCCAGCGGCAAACCCAGGTTCCAGGCATAAAATCGTGATCGTTCGCTTAGCACGTTGGCGTGTCCCGTTAGGCATGAATTATCAACTTCGCCGGGCTGTGGCCGGCCGCTGACGGAACTTAGACAGGCCCAGGTCAAGCGGCAGTGAAGGCCATGTGAAAACTCTATTTGAAGTGATTGTTGTTAGTTGTTTATTGAGGCGTGTCTTTTTGCAGGGTGAAACATATGAAGCATTACGCATCCGGCGAGAATGTATGACAGTCACCGCCACTGTTTTTTTCACGCACCGTTTACCAAATAATCATGCATCGCTGATTACGCTTGTCGTTATTCAATGACACAGACTTCCATCTGCCGATGGGCTCATAGTCGGAGCAACACGATGCGCGATTATTCCAATGCCCTGCTTGCACTCTGGGCGGGCACGTTACCTCGAAACCGTCACACATTTAGAGTGCTGCTGACCGCTGCGGCCATGGGCGTTTCGCTCCTGTTGTTGACGGGTTACACGTACTGGCCCCGTTCGCCCATTGAACTCGCCAGCGGGCAAAACATGAGCAGGGCGGGGCTTTACGCGAGCTGGAAGAAAGGCGAGGTGGTTGTGCTGGTGCGCCACGGCGAGCGCTGCGACCGCTCTGACAATGAATGCCTAGGGCCAGAAGACGGGATCACGCGCAACGGCAACCAGGTGTCTGCCCAGGTGGGACGATCATTAGGCCAGCTCGGGCTGGGCCAGACCGATGTCATCGCCAGCCCGTCCACGCGCACGGTGCAAACCGCCGCAGCCTTGTTCGGCCATCCGGTGGCGTCCCAGGACTGGTTGTTTGACTGCGGGAAGATGAACCTCGGCCAGGTCATGGCGCACAAGGCAAACGACCGTAATCTGGTGGTGGTGACCCACAGCGGTTGTATCGGCCAGATAGAAAGTCAGCAGGGTTATCCCCATGCCGAAATGAGCGAATACGACAGTGCGGTATTTATATCGCTGGATAAACGCAGTCGGCCTGTTATCCGAGGTGTGCTTAATCCCGAGGACTGGAAGCGGTTGGCGATAAAGGGCGGTAAGTAAGCCGACGTGTGCGGCTATTTACACAGTTGATAGCCGACGCCATACACCGTATGTACCAGCGGGAAGGCAAAACCGTCGTCGACTACTTTTCTGATTTGATGCACGCGAGTCCCGAGGCCGGTGCTCTTGTGAGTGCCTTGTTCGCCCCAGAGCATTTTGGCGATCTCTTCCTTGCTGACAATAGCGGGACTTCTGAGCATCAGCAGCGCCAGTATGTCGATGTTGGTCGGATTGAGTTTGAGGTGTTTGTCCGCGCGGAACGCCCGGTACTTCCCGGTATCCAGCACCAGATCTTCAACAACCAGCATATAAATGATCCCACCCTCGCGACAGTGGCGGGATAGTAGGGCCGCGATTGTCAAAAATTGGTTTGAGGGGTGTGAAGAACTCGTGGGACTGACGCCGGAATTAATTCTGGACTGGCGCCGTACTCAATGATGGGACAGGCACTGAACACCTTGTGGGACCGGCTTTAGCCGGGAAGGCGTCAGACGTCACACCGCAAATCTTGTGGCGCGAACGAGGGCCTCTTCCCGGCTGAAGCCGGTCCCACTAAAAGCATCGAGTGCATCAAATGGGACTGGCGGCGTACCTCATTGTGGGACCGGCTTTAGCCGGGAAGACGTAAGGCGTCACACCGCAAATCTTGTTGCGCGCATGCGGGCCTCTTCCCGGCTGAAGCCGGTCCCACTAAAAGCATCGAGTGGATCCAGTGGGACTGGCGGCGTACCTCAGTGTGGGACCGGCTTTAGCCGGGACGGCGTCAGACCTCACACCGCACAATTTATGGCGCGAACGAGGGCCTCTTCCCGGCTGAAGCCGGTCCCACCAAAAAGCATTGTGTGCATCCAGTGGGACTGGCGGCGTATCTCATTGTGGGACCGGCTTTAGCCGGGAAGGCGCCAGCGGCTACACCATCGACCCCCCCGCGACGTTTTTGTACGGCAGCCACTGCTTTTGCGGGATCGGCAGTTCGCAGGACTCCCCGCGCCCGATCGGGAAGTAGTGGAACCCGCTGCGCGCCAGCCGTTCGGTGTCGTACAGGTTGCGGCCGTCGAAGATCACCGGCGCGGCGAGGCGTTGCTGGATCAACTCGAAATCCGGGGCCTTGAACTGTTGCCATTCGGTGCAGATGATCAGCGCGTCCGCGTCGTTCAACGTCGACTCCGGCGTACCCATCAAAATCAAATCCCTGCGGTTGCCGTAAAGGCGCTGCGTCTCTTGCATGGCCTCGGGGTCGAACGCGCGCACGGTGGCGCCGGCGTCCCACAAGGCTTCCATCAGCACCCGGCTCGGCGCGTCGCGCATGTCGTCGGTGTTCGGCTTGAACGCCAGGCCCCACAGCGCGAATGTCTTGCCGCGCAGGTCACCCTCGTAGAACGCCTTGACCCGTTCGAACAGTTTGTTCTTCTGCCGCTCGTTGATCGCCTCGACCACCGCCAGCAGGTCGTTGGAGCAATGGGCTTCCCGGGCGCTGTGGATCAGCGCGCGGATGTCCTTGCCGAAGCACGAGCCACCGTAACCGCAGCCGGGGTAGATGAAGTCGTAGCCGATCCGTGAATCCGCGCCGATGCCCAGCCTGACCGACTCGACGTCTGCGCCCAGGTGCTCGGCCAGTTCGGCGATCTGGTTGATGAAGCTGATCTTGGTCGCCAGCATGCAGTTGGCCGCGTATTTGGTCAGCTCGGCACTGCGCAGGTCCATGAACATGATCCGGTCGTGGTTGCGGTTGAACGGCGCGTACAGCTCACGCATGACCTTGCGCACGGCGTCGTTGTCGCAGCCGATGACGATCCGGTCCGGGCGCCGGCAGTCATTGACCGCCGAACCCTCTTTGAGAAACTCGGGATTGGAGACGATATCGAACTGCAGCAAGCGCCCGGCCTGGCGCAGGGCTTTGTCTATGTGTGCACGCAGGGCGTCGCCACTGCCCACAGGCACCGTGGACTTTTCAACGATGATCAGCGGTTCGGAGCGGTAAGTGGCGATGGCTTCGCCGACCGCGAAAAACCCCCTCAGGTCCGCGGAACCGTCGTCGCGGGACGGGGTGCCCACGGCGATGAACAGCACCTCGGCGTGCTCGACCGCAAGCCGGGTGCCGGTGGTGAACTGCAGGCGTTTGTTTTCCAGATTCTCCCGCACCAGGCTGGCCAGGCCCGGTTCGAAGATATGCACCTGACCCTGCCGCAACTGCTCGACCTTGGCCTGATCGATGTCCATGCAGACCACGTCGTGGCCGACTTCAGCAAGGACGGTGGCTTGCACCAGCCCGACATACCCGCTACCGAAAACGCTGATTTTCATGAAGAAAAGCCCTGTGGAGGAGTGCTGGAAAGGCGCCGAAGGTTGATGGTCAGCACGCCCATCACGATCAGCATGACGCCCAAAGTTTTCGATACCGTGAACGTCTCGTTGAAAAATGGCAGCGCTGCGGCGAGGGCTTATGCCAGCACGTCGGTCAGGCTGAGCAGGGCATAGGCTCAGTGGCGTTTGGTCGAGCGATTCCAGCGAGCGACTCCAGCGAACGCCGCGCGTTTTTGCGGATACCGCACCAAATGTCGACATCAATGCGCTTGTTGCCCCCCGACAGCGTCAGCCATTGCGGACACCTGCGTCCGAAGAGAGCGGATCCACGCCCCGTTTTTCCTCCTGGGCCATTGCCTTAACGTGGCGCCAGATACTTAATCGGAGCTGAACATGAAGCACCCAATGTTGTTTTCCCCTCTTCACATCGGTCCCCATTCACTGTCCCACCGCGTGGTCATGGCGCCGCTGACGCGCATGCGTTCCGAGCCCGGCGACCGGCCCGGGGCGTTGATGGCCGAGTACTACTCCCAGCGCGCGACCCCCGGTGGGCTGATCATTTCCGAAGCCACGGTGGTGTCGGAAACGGGCAACGGCTATCTCGGCTCGCCCGGCCTGTACGACGACGCGCAGATTCCCGGCTGGAAAACCGTCACCGACGCCGTGCATGCCAAAGGCGGACGAATCTTCCTGCAGCTGTTCCATGCCGGGCGTCAGTCCCACAGCGACATGCAGCCCGGCGGCGCGCAACCGGTGGCGCCGTCGGCGGTTGATTACGACGGTGTGGCTTACACCGCCAACGGCTGGGTGCCGAGCACGCCCCACCGAGCCCTTGGCGAAACCGAAGTCGAGGCGCTGGTGGAAGACTTCCGCCGCGCCGCTGAACGGGGTCTGCTGGCGGGATTCGACGGCGTGGAGATCCACGGCGCCAACGGTTACCTGATCGACCAGTTTCTCCAGGACGGCAGCAACCTGCGCACGGATGCGTATGGCGGCAGCATTCCCCGGCGCGCGCGGTTTCTGCTGGACATCACCCGCACGGTGAGTTCGGTCTGGGGCAGCGAGCGGGTGGCGGTGCGGCTGGGTCCGAGTGGTGCGTTCGGCGACATGAAAGACAGCGACCCACAGGCGTTGTTTATCTATGTGGCAGAGCAGTTGGCGACCTTGAAGCTGGCGTATCTGCACCTCATCGAACCGCGGGTGCTGGGTAACGCCATCGACGTCAGCAAAGACCAGAATCCGGTGGCGGCGCAGTTGATCCGCGAGCATTACGACGGCCTGATCATGGCCGCCGGTGGCTTCGATGGGCAGTCCGCCGAGGCGATTCTTCAGGCAGGGGATGCGGACCTGGTCGCCTTCGGCCGCGACTTCATCGCCAACCCCGACCTGCCGGAACGCATCCGCCGCGGCCTGCCGCTGAATGCCTACGACCGCGACACGTTCTACGGCGGCACGGCGGCGGGGTTCACCGACTACCCGTTCTACTCGCAAAGCGCCTGACGCGAATCCGCACCGCGCCTCCTACTGAAAACGCCGCCATCGTGAGCACCACGTTGGCGGCGTTTCTGTTTTCAATCCAATTTCATTGGATGCATGCAGTGCTTTTAGTGGGACCGGCTTCAGCCGGGAAGAGGCCAGTGCATTCACCCTCAATTCTGCAGCGCGCTACCCGACGCCTTCCCGGCTAAAGCCGGTCCTACAATTCCCTGCGCACCCAATTGCACTGGATGCATGCAGTGCTTTTGGTGGGACCGGCTTCAGCCGGGAAGAGGCCAGTGCATTCACCCTCAATTCTGCAGCGCGCTACCCGACGCCTTCCCGGCTAATGCCGGTCCTACAATTCCCTGCGCACCCAATTGCACTGGATGCATGAAGTGCTTTTAGTGGGACCGGCTTCAGCCGGGAAGAGGCCAGTGCATTCACCCTCAATTCTGCAGCGCGCTACCCGACGCCTTCCCGGCTAAAGCCGGTCCTACAATTCGCGGCGCATCCAATTGCACTGGATGCATGAAGTGCTTTTAGTGGGACCGGCTTCAGCCGGGAAGAGGCCAGTGCATTCACCCTCAATTCTGCAGCGCGCTACCCGACGCCTTCCCGGCTAAAGCCGGTCCTACAATTCGCGGCGCATCCAATCTCACTGAATGCATGCAGTGCTTTTAGTGGGACCGGCTTCAGCCGGGAAGAGGCCAGTGCATTCACCCTCAATTCTGCAGCGCGCTACCCGACGCCTTCCCGGCTAAAGCCGGTCCTACAATTCGCGGCGCATCCAATCTCACTGAATGCATGCAGTGCTTTTGGTGGGACCGGCTTCAGCCGGGAAGAGGCCAGTGCATTCACCCTCAATTCTGCAACGCGCTACCCGACGCCTTCCCGGCTAATGCCGGTCCTACAATTCCCTGCGCACCCAATTGCACTGGATGCATGAAGTGCTTTTAGTGGGACCGGCTTCAGCCGGGAAGAGGCCAGTGCATTCACCCTCAATTCTGCAGCGCCCTACCCGACGCTTTCCCGGCTAAAGCCGGTCCTACAATTCGCGGCGCATCCAATCTCACTGAATGCATGCAGTGCTTTTAGTGGGACCGGCTTCAGCCGGGAAGAGGCCAGTACATTCACCCTCAATTCTGCAGCGCGCTACCCGACGCCTTCCCGGCTAAAGCCGGTCCTACAATTCGCGGCGCATCCGAGAACACACCGTGCGGCGATAGCAGTCCTGCTGCATGTCCGCGATACTCCAGCGGAATAACCTCTAGCTTCAGCCCCCATCCACCCAAGAGCACACCCCCCATGATGGACAGTCTCAGCGGCATCACGGCGTTCATGACCGTGGCGGAAACCCGCAGCTTCACCGAAGCGGGGCGTCTGCTGGAAATCTCCGCATCCGCCGTGGGCAAGAGCGTGGCGCGCATGGAGGAGCGCCTGGGCGTGCGCTTGTTCCATCGCAGCACCCGCAGCGTGACCCTGACCACCGAAGGCGAGCTGTTTCTCGATCGCTGCAAGCGCATCGTCAGCGAGGTCGAAGCGGCTGAGCTGGAGCTGCTCGAACTGTCCGCCACCCCGCGCGGCAAAGTGCGCATCAGCGTGCCGATTCAGAACGTGCTGATCATGCCGGTGCTGGCCGGGTTCATGCGCGCGTACCCGGACATCGAGCTGGAAGTGGACATGTCCGACCGCATGGTGGACGTGATCGAGGAGGGTTTCGACGCTGTGATCCGCACCGGCGCGCCCCAGGATTCGCGGTTGACCGCACGCAAGCTCGGCGGCTTCCGGCTGCAACTGGTGGCATCGCCCGCGTACCTGGAACGCTGCGGAGAACCGGCGCACCCCGACGAGTTGATTCGCCACACCTGCCTGCTGCACAAGTTTCCGGCCACCGGGATGATCGAGCGCTGGCCGTTGCGCGTCGGCGACACCCATATTCAGCCGAACCTTTCGCGGGCGTTGACCTGCACGACCACGGATCCGCTGGCGCATCTGGCGATTGACGGCGTCGGAATCGCCTGCCTGCCGGACTTTTCCATCCGCGCGCCGCTGGCGGACGGCAGGCTGAAGGTGGTGCTTGGGGACTACACCGACCACACCGGCAACCTGTGGATGCTCTGGCCTGCGTCGAAGCAGACGGCACCCCGGTTGCGGGTGTTGATCGACTATTTCAAGGACAACATTCTCAAGGACTGACTCAGCGCTGCAACGCCTGAGCGATGGGCGCCCGGGCGACACCGAAGCTGAGCATCACTGCCAGGCCCAGCAACCCCAAACCCGCGCCCAGCCACAGCGCCGCCGAGACGCCCTGGTGATCGACCATCAGCCCGCCGAACAGCGAGCCCGACGCGATCGCCACCTGGAACGTGGTCACCAGCATCGCCGAACTGGCTTCCGGCAATTGCGGCGAGGTCAGTTGCATCCAGCTGCTGACACCCAGGGGAATCGCGCCATAGGCCACGCCCCACATCAGCACCGCCAGTATTACGCCGAGACCTTGCAGATGGGGCAACGCCAGTTGCGCCAGCACCATCAGCACAATTACGGCGCCCAGCGACGCGCGCAAATGGGTGGTGAGAGTCCCGGCCATGGCGAAGTTCGCCAGCATGCCCACCAGCCCGAAACCCAGCAGCACCCCGGTGATAGCGTTTGGCGAGAACCCGGCGTACTGGCCAAGAAACGGCGCGACGTAGGTGTAGGCGGTGAAGTGCGCGGCGACCACGGTGCCGAGCAACAGCATGCTGCGCCGGGCCGTGCCCCGGGACAGAAATACCCTTAGCGCGCGGGCGTTGAGCCCCTCACTGGAAGGCAGCGAGGGCAGGGTGTACGCCTGCGCCGCCAGAGCGATAAGGCCCAGGCCGGCGGTGACGACGAAGGACATCCGCCAGGAAAAGGCCGTGCTGACGAAGGTCCCGAACGGCACCCCGAACACCGTCGCCAGTGTGATGCCGGCGAAGATCAGCGCCGTGGCTTTCGCTGCCCTCGACTGGCTGACCAGACGCCCGGCCGCCGCAATCGCCACGGCCCAGAAACCGCCGAGGGAGATCCCCAACAAACCGCGACCCAGCAGCATGATCGCCAGCGACGGCGCCACCGCGCAGATCAGGTTCGAAAGCACCAGTAACAGGCTCAACAACAACAGCAGAAGCCGGCGGTTCATGCGCCCGGCACCGAGCATGATCGCCGGCGCCGAGATGGCCGCGACGATGCCCGGCACGGTAACCATCAGCCCGGCCACGCCGTCGGTCACGTCGAGGCTGTCGGCGATCTGCGGCAGAACGCCGACGGGCAGGTACTCGGAGGTGACGAAGGCAAACGCACCCAAGGCGACGGAATACACCGAGAGCCAGTCGCGCCAGGAAGAGGACGCCGCAGGTGCGGGCGCCGCGGGGGTCGAAACAACGTGCGAATCGTGCATGGGCAAAGCTCCACCGTAATGAGTGGAGCCATGCTAGGGAGCGGGCGCGTGGGGAAAAACAGGCTGAGGTTCCGATCACTGCGGATCAGTCAGTCCTCAATCAACGAAGTGGGCGGGGCGTCACCCGACCTGAGTCCAGTGGGTTTTCGGCGGCTCTGAACCGGGGACGTGTTCGGGCAGGCGCACGAAAATGCTGTAGTGGGCCTTGTTGTCGATGGCCTCGAAGGCCGCCAGCTTTTCGATCAGCGCGGCGTTGACCACTTTGCCCGCATTGAGCAGCAACATGCCGTTGTCCGCATTCAAGTTGCGCACCAGGGTCATGCCCGGCACCAGCTCTCGGGTGGTGACGGCCTTGACAGTCGGGTCGTTGAGCACCGCGTCGTCCAGGTACGCCGCGCAGGCCTTGGCGAAGTCTTCGATCAACTCCGGGTCGTAGAGCTTGCCGGCGTAGCGGCGGATGAACAGCAAGGCCTCGCCGCTGCTCAGGTGCCGTTCCAGAATCAGCCCGCGCTGCAGTTCGATGAAGTCCACAGCCAGCTTGAGCAGCCGTGCGCCGTAGGGAATCGCTACACCCTTGAGGTGCGCCGGAAAGCCGCTGCCGTCCCAGCGCTCCTGATGATGCAGGATCAGACTGGCGGCGTCCTGGATGGGTTCGAGGGTCATTAGCAACGATTCGCTCTGCCGCGGGTAACTGCGCCAGGTCTCGCGGTCGGCGTGGCTGACCATGTCCGACGGGGTATTGATCAGCGCGTCGCTCCAGCCCAGTTTGCCGATGTTGTACAGTGCGGCGGCCATGCACAGGTCGCGGCGGGTCGACTCGTCCAGATTGAGTTGGCTGCTGCACGCGTTGATCAGGTCGATGACGTCGCGATTGGTCTGCTTGTCCACGGGCAGGCGCTGATTGACCAGCATCGAAAACACCTCGGTGCCGGTGGCGTAACTGTGCTTGAGCTCGTCGTAGGCCAGATCGAGCATGTCGGCGGTCTGCCGCAGCTCCGCGGTGCGCGCCAGCACGCGTTTTTCCAGGGTGGCGTTGAGGCTTTTCAGCTCGTCGTTCTGCCGCTGGGTGAGCTGTTCGAGGCGCTGTCTTTCGCGTTCGGAAAACTGGAATGCCAGGGACTGACGCAGGGTCAGCACCAGCTCTTCGTCGGTCCAGGGTTTGGCGATGTAGCGATGCACATGGCCTTGGTTGATGGCTTTGACGATGGTTTCGAGGTCGGCGTAACCGGTCAGCAGGATGCGCGTGGTGTCCGGGTACAGGCTGTAAACCCGCGCCAGCAACGCCGCGCCGTCCATGCCCGGCATGCGCGCATCGCTGACGATCAGATCGACCGGCCGTTCGGCCATGATCGCCAGGGCCTGTTCGCCGCTGGTGGCCAGCAGCACGTCATAAGGCTGCTCGCGGAGCAGGCGGCGCAGGCTGTTGAGAATCGATTCTTCGTCGTCCACCAGCAGGACGGTGGGGCGGTGCTGCAACGAAACACTGGTTGAGGCTTCCATGATTGACCCTCTCGTCGTCGCCATCGTGACCGACACGGACCGCTGAATGCCGCAAGATTAGTTGAGATATCGCCACTCTTCGCGGCTTTCGCGCAATATAAATCGCCCCTCAACTTCACCTTCGGCAGGCCGACACAAGGGCATGAGTCTACGGATTGAGGCGCTTGGTCGATCATGTTGCTGCTGCAGATATTCTCGATCATTTCCGTCTGCCTGCTGGTGCTGTTGGGTCGCTGGCTGCTGCACAGCTATCAGGTGATCAACCGGGTCAACGAGGACCTGCAGGCGGCGAACGAAAGTCTCGAACAGCGTGTCGAGGAGCGCACGCGGGCATTCAAGCAGGCCAGTCATGCGTTGCAGGTCGAGATCGACGAGCGCAAGCAGCTGGAGAGCCAGTTGATCGGCGCTGAAAAGCTCGCCTCACTGGGGCAGATGGCGGCGGGCATCGCCCACGAGATCAACAACCCCATCGGCTTCATTTCGTCGAACCTTGGCACGCTGGCGGTCTATTTCGCCAAGCTTGAGGAGATACTGGAGGCCTACAAAGCCGCCGAGGATCAGTTTGGATCGGCTGAGGTTCTCCAATCGCTCACGGCCTTGAAAACCCGTCTGGACCTGGCCTTCGTCGAGGCGGAAATCCCCTTGCTGATTCAGGAATCAAGGGACGGGGTGGCCCGTGCCGCGCAAATCATCAAGGACCTCAAGGAGTTCTCCCGGGCCGACCCCAACCCGCAATGGCAATGGGCAAGCCTGCAGCGTGGCATCGATTCGACGCTGAACATCGCGACCAATGCGGTCAAGTACAAGGCCGACATCGTTACGCATTACCAGCCACTGCCCGACATCGAATGCCTGCCGGCGCAGCTCAATCAGGTGATCATGAATCTGCTCGTCAATGCCGCCCAGGCCATCGGCCCGGAGCGCGGCACCATTACGCTGCGCAACGGCGTGCAAGGGGACAGCGTGTGGCTTGAGATCAGCGACACCGGGGCCGGCATTGCCCCGGAGGTGCTGCCGAAGATTTTCGATCCGTTCTTCACCACCAAACCGGTGGGCCAGGGGACCGGGCTGGGGCTGTCGCTGTCGTACGGGATCGTGCAAAAGCATCGCGGTACGATCAGCGTGCGGAGCCTGGAAGGGGTGGGTACGACGTTTCGTGTGGAGCTGCCGATTCAGCAGCGCTCTGACCAGAGCGCCGTCTGTTGAGACTCAGGCGCGGGCCATGCCGGGTACGTCCATGTTGATCCGGCGCCACGCCGCCTCGGCGAAGCTGTACACCGAAAACGCGATCAGGCCGAGCGCCATGACCATCAGCACCACGCCGCCGGCGGGCAGGTTTTGCAGGGCGTTGAGCGCGTCTTTCAGACCGGGCGGGTGCATGGCCTGATAACTCGAACCGCTGATGGCCAGCAGCACGCCCATTTCGACGAACGCCACGCCGCGCGCGATCAGGCCGAAGCGGGACACCGGGGTCACGTATCTCATGACCTCTTCGTCGGCCTCGAAATACTTCTCGAACGAGGCTTTCCAGCCCTTGAAGAAGTGCGCGATACCGACGCCGAGCGGCACCAGCGCAACGAGGTAGACGACCAGGTTGGAGTGTTTCCACGACAGCAGTTGCGCGAGCAGGTCTTGGGTCTGACCGCCGCCGGACCCACCGGAACTGCGCAGGCCATCGATCAGCAGGCCCAGCGCAAAAAACGCCAGCGCACCGTTGACCAGCCCGCCCGCGAGCAGCCCGCCACGGATCACCAGGCCCTTGAATTCGTTGCCGTGATGGTCGACGTCCCGCGTTGCCTGCAACACGCGCCAAGCGGCGAATGCAAGCAGGCCCGCGACCACCAGACCGACCAGAAAGTGGCCGAAGGGCTGGCTGAACAGGGCTTCGAGGCTGCTGTGGCTGTCTTTGGGGCGTGATGAATCACGGGCGGCGAGCAAGGCGAAAATGCCGATGATCAGGTACAGAACGCCGCGGGCGGCGTAACCCGATCGGGCGAGCAGGACAAGGGTGTGGTGCGGCGACATCGAGTGTTCTCCGGTTAAGCAATAGATCAGCAGACCCGGGAGCGCGCGAGGGGTTCGATCGGGTTGCTTTTTGCAGGACCGGCACCACCGGAAATCCCAATCGCTGCACGCGACGCTTTTTAGTGGGACCGGCTTTAGCCGGGAAGAGGCCGGTGCATACACCATGATCGTTCCCACGCTCCGCGTGGTAATGCATCCGCCGACGCTCCGCGTCGCAGCGATGGACGCGGAGCGTCCGGGGCGGCATCCCCACGCGGAGCGTGTGGACGATCATCAATCCATTTTGCGGTGTGGCTACCGACGCCTTCCCGGCTAAAGCCGGTCCCACTAGAGAGCCATGTGCAGTCAGTCGAATTCGGTCAACCCGCAGCAGATTGAATGCGCTGACGAATCCAGGCGCGGCTGTGCTCCAGCACGCGGTCGGCCATCATGGTGGGGAAATGGATGAAGCCGTGGGGGGCCTCGGGCAACAGGTGCACTTCAACCCCGGCAGTCTTCGCCCAGCGATCGGCCAGTTGCAGCGTGTCATCGCGCAGCGGGTCCAGCGCGCCGACCCACATGAGTGCCGGCGGGAAGCCTGTGAAATCGCCATACAGCGGTGACAGCGGCGGCGCCTGACGCTGCACGTCGCTGATGTCCGGCGTCAGCATGCGCAGGGCGTCGACCATGCCCGGGCCGTCCAGTACCAGCGTATCGGGCCCCGCCGTACGCACGCTCGGTGTGCCGGTCAAGTCGTAAACCCCGTAATACAGGAGGGCGCCGCACACGCGCTTGAACAGCTCCGGCCAGACCTTGAGCTGCAACAGCGTCGTGCCGGCCAGATGCCCGCCCGCCGATTCGCCGACGACCATCACCGGCAGCCCGGCAAACTCCGGGCAACCGTCACCCAGCAGCCAGCGCGCTGCAACCAGACAATCCTCCATCAGCCCTTGCACAGGCGTCGACCCGGCGAGCCGGTAATCCACCGAAACAACGGCCACATCGCACGCCCGGACCATGGCCATGTTCAGGTCGTCGTTCATCTGCGCGTTGCCGATCACCCAGCCGCCGCCATGAATGTCCAGCACCACGCCTTTGGCCTTGCCCTTGGGCCGGATGATCCGTACCGGCACGCGGTGACCGTCGACACTCACCGTGGTGGTTTCAGCGTGCAAACCATGGCGGGCCAGCTTGGCCGCGCCATTCAGCTGACCGACGCGCAACAGCGACTGAATCAAAAGAGGGGTGAAGCGGTTGCGGATACGAAATCGCGGCAGCCAGGCCAGCTTCTTGTTAAAGCGCCGCGCCTGCGCCAGTTCGTCGTCGTGAAAATGCAAACCGTCGTTGCTGTCCAATTGAGTGCTCTCTCTCGGGCTCACACCCGCCAGTGTTGGGTACTGTCTTGGTGTGCGCGGGCGGCCCAGAGTTTCACGTGCGCGAGTAAAGCCATTTGAGGCCGGCCGTGGCGTAAGCAACCGCGCGATCGTGCATGCCCACTGTGTATCTGATCGTGCCCACGCTCTGCGGGGGCACGCATCCCGTGACGCTCCGCGTCGCCTCGCCCGCAATTCTATTACCGAGTGAGGGGGGAACGCGGAGCGTCCGGGGCGGCATTCCCACGCGGAGCGCGGGAACGATCAACACACTACCGGGCACTCATCGGCGGCGTGGGTTTGATCAACTGCAACTGCTGACGGTAGTCATCGGTCACTTGCCGCGCCTGGCTATTACTGGTGATGACCCGTGGGGTGATCAGCACGACCAGTTCGGTGCGTTTCTTGCTCTTGGTGGTGTTGCCGAACAGCCAGCGCAGGCCGGGAATGGCGCCCAGGTAAGGCACGGCAGACACGGTGTCGGCGTTGTCCTGTTTGATCAGGCCGCCCAGCAACACCGTCTGGCCACTTTGCACCGCCACCTGGGTTGAGACGGAACGCGTCGAGATGCGCGGATTGCCGTTGGCGTCTGTGGACGTGTCGTTGGCGTCGCTGACCTGCTGCTGAATGTCCATGTACACCAGACCGCCCGGATTGATGCGCGGCGTGACGTCGAGGATGACCCCGGTCTGCACGTATTCAACGCTGCTCAGGGTGGCGGTGGTGGCCGAAGTGTTGACCGTGGTCTGGCTGATCGGGATGTTGTCGCCGACCTGAATCTGCGCCTGCTGGTTGTTCATCACCACCAGCGACGGCGCCGACAGCACCTGCGTGCGGCCGCTGGTTTCCAGGGCGTGAAGGGCGACCTGCAGGTTGTTGCTGACAAACGAATAAAACAGCGACTCGGCACCAAGGCTTGCGCCGCCACCGCCCAGAGCGCCCTGACTGCCAGGGGTGTTCGCCACGGTAGTGCTGGTGGAGTTGCCGGCCAGACGGCCGAGGTACCACTGCACCCCAAGGTCCAGCTCGCCGGTCAGGTTCACTTCGAGAATCCGCGTCTCGATCTGCACCTGCATCGGTGCGTTGTCCAGACGCTTGATGGCCGATTCGATCTCGGCCCACTGGGCCGGGCGCGTGCGGATCAGTAACTGGTTGCTGCTCTGCTGGGCGGTGATCCGCGTGCTGTCGTCCAGGCGCTTGCTGGCGCCCGAGCCGCTGGCTGCGGCATCCAAACTGTCGCCCTGAGTGCTGCTGTCAGCGCTGTCCTCAGAGGATTCGCCGTCCTGCTCCTCTTCACCTTGCTGAGAGCCGTTCTGCAAACCTCCGTTGGCGCCACCCATGCCCGAACCCAGGCCGCCGCCCATGCCGCCGCCCATCCCCGAGCTACCGTTGAGGCCCTGACCGCCCACGCCCATGCCGCCGCTGCTGCCGGTGCCACTGCCGTTGAGCGATGACAGCGAGCGCGTGCGCAGGCCCGGCGCCACCTTGGCGGCGCTGTCGTCTTTGATCTGGCCGTTGCCGTAGATCTGACGCAGGTATTTGGCCAAGTCCGAGGCTTTCATGTTGCGCACGTCGTAGACGTACATCTGCGGCTCGTTGCCGCCGCCTTCGTCGATGGTGTGAATCCAGTCACCGACTTCGCTCAAGTAGCGCGGCTGGGAAGAAATCGCCACCACCGAATTGGTCCGCTCAATGGGCAGAAACTTGACCATGCCGGCCAACGGCATGCCGCTGTCCGGGCCGAACATCTTCTGAAGTTCGGGCATCAGCTCGCCGACGCTGGCGCGTTGCAGGCCATACACGGCGATGGACATGCCCTTGAGCCAGTCGACGTCGAAGGTGTCGATGGTGTCCTGGTAGTTGGCCAGTTCATCCGGCGTACCGGCCAGGCTCAACACGTTGCGCGCCGGATCGACCAGCAGGAACGCGTTGTCACGGGCGAAAGGTTTGAGCAGCTTTTGCATCTCGGTGGCCGAGATAAAGCGCAGCGGGAACAGCCGCGCCGACAGCCCGGTGGACGGTCGCGCCACCGGCATTTCCGGCACCAGCTTGCCGGCCACGGCCTGATTGGCCGGGAGGATCACATAACGGTCGCCCTGGCGGATCATCGCGTTGTCGGTCCACGACAGCAGCGTTTCCAGAATCGACAGCGCCTGCTGCTTGTTCACCGGTTGCGAGGTGGAGAAGCTGACGTCGCCTTTCACGCCCTGATTGATGCTGTAGTTCTCGTGCAGCAAATCGCCGAGCACGGTGTTGATCACCGCTTCGATCGGCTGATTGGCGAAGTTGAAGGTGATGTCACCGGCGGCGGCCGACGCACCTTTCGCACCCGCGCCAGTCTGCGCCGGTCCCGCACCGCGCACGAACGTCTGGTTGCCGCGAATGATCTGTTTGCGCGCAGGCGCAGGCCTGGCGCCAGGGTTGTTCGGGCTCGGCGTTTCGACCGGATCGCTGACCGGGCCGCGCTGCGAGCCGGTGCCATTGAGTGCTTCCTGCATCAGGGCCGGATCGTTTTCGAAACGTTCCGGGGTGGACGCGCATCCGGCCAGGGCCACGGCGGTGGCCAGGCACAACAACGGGCTGCGTAAACGGAAAAACTCAGAGGTGCGATTGTTCATGGTGTGGGTACGTTTGGAAGAGTAATAGGGGGCACTTTCGACGGCGGCGGAAGGCGCAGCAGGGGCAGTCGCAATTCGCGGGTCTGGCCCTGATGGCTGAAAGTGGCGTTTTGCGGCGTGACCGACTCCAGGGTCCAGCCGTTGTCCAGCGTGCTGCCGACGGCCAGCTTGAGGCGACGCTTCTGCGGCAGTTGCAGCAGCACCCAGCGCGAAGCGCCGTCGATGATCACGCCGTTCAGGCTGATGCCATCCAGGGACGAGGCCTGGGATTTACCGGTGACCAGATCAGGCTTGCGGTCCGGGCTGAACATCGATTGCTGCCAGGTTAGCGTGAGCGCCTGAGCCGGCAGCGCCGGCAATGCGGCGGGCCTGGCGGTTGGCGCGGCTTCACGGGCTTCGCCGGGCGGCAACCAGTCGATGTCCTGACCGGCGCCCATGCTCAGGCTGACGGCGACGGCGGCGAGGGCAACCGTGGCCGCGCCGAGCGCGAGAGTGAGGGCGTCGAACTTCATGCGTCAGGCTCCTCGGACGGTGTCGGTGGTTCAGGTTGCTCATCCAGATCGGCTTGCTCGGCGGGATCAGGTGGCTGCCGGGATTCGGTCTCTGGCTCGGCGGCGGGGTTGGACGGCTGCGACTTGTGCGGCGCGGCCTGTTGCAGATACCCGCGCAACAGCAGATGAACCTGCAAGCGTCCGGCGCCGCCAGTGGCGGGCGCCGAGGTGGCGCGGCGAATGCTCAGGTTGTCGATGAACAGAAACGGCTGGCCGTATTCCAGTTCGTGCAGCAAAGCCACCAGCGGCTCCATGGCGCAGTCCAGGGTCAGGCTGACTTTGACCTGACGATACGGCTCGGCACTGTCGCGCTCGGGGGTGATCGGCATGCGCTGGGTGACCTGGCAGCCGGGGCCTTGATCGGCGTGGGCCTTGACCAGATCGAGGCTGCGTTGCATCAGATCGGCGGCCACGGCGCTGGGGTCTTCGCCGGGTAACAGGCTGCTGCG
Organism: Pseudomonas sp. GL_135; assembly: GCF_057834665.1. Classification (NCBI taxonomy): domain Bacteria; kingdom Pseudomonadati; phylum Pseudomonadota; class Gammaproteobacteria; order Pseudomonadales; family Pseudomonadaceae; genus Pseudomonas; species Pseudomonas sp. GL_135. The sequence continues at coordinate 3,166,417 of NZ_CM174408.1, read as the reverse complement.
GCTCGACGGGTCGCGGCGCGCCGCCTGCAACTGCTGCTCAAGGCTCTCGCGCTGGGCGAGGGCGCCGGCATAGCGCTGCTCCTGGTGGCGCAGGGTGTCGGCCTGATCTTGCAAGTCGCTCAACGGGTCGAGAAACCAGCTTTGCACCAGCAGCCACCAGGCCGCCCACAGTACCAGGGCCAGGGCAATCAGCGCGGCGCCGCGACGTTCACGGGGTGTCAGTTCACGGCGCATCGGCGGCCTCCTTGCGCAATTGGGCCCGCAGGGAAAAGCGCTCTTTACCGGTTTGTGCGTCGGGCTGAATGATCCCCTGGAACTGCGCGTCGGTGAGGGTGCGGCAGTCTTTCATGCGGCTGATGAGGGCGCTGGCCTTGGCGCTCTGGCCGGTGATCGACACGCTGCCGCCCTCGGCAATCTCCAGCTGCTCGACCCAGGTGTCGGCGCCCAGGCAGCCAGTGAGGTCGGCGAGCACGCTGGAGGTGGTCGGCTGCGCGGCCTTTTGCTGAGCGAGGTAACGCGCGGCGCCCTGGGTATTGATCAGTTCGCGGCGCAGGTTCTGCACGGCCTGCACCTGGCTGCGTTGCTCGTCGACGTGCTGTTGCATCGCCTCGACCTGTGCCGTGCGCGCGTCCAGCCACAGCACCATGCAGGTCAGCAGCAAGGCGCCGCAGATCATGGCAAGGAAACGCGGCAAGCGTGCGGAGCCTGCCACCGCTGGCTTCAGCTGGGCGGGCAGCAGATCGACATTCAGCCGCTCGCCCTTGGCGTTGCGCGCATCCACGGCGTACAGCGGCAGGCCGCGTGCCGTGCAGGTGTCGATGACCGGCTGCAAACGCTCGCGCAGCACCGCCACCAGCAGCACCTGCGCTTGGGTTTTGCCCTTGGCGGTGACGCGCGCGACGTACTGCATCTGCTCGCGGGGGTAGGGCGTGTACTTGTCGAGCTCGAAACCCACCACGCTGTGCAGATCGCGCAGCGCCGCCAGCGGCAATTGCAGCGGTTGCGCCAGGACCATGCCGGCGGGAAGCATCAGGATCAGTCGCTCGCCGGTCTCGTGGGCAATGTGCTCGGGCAAGGGCCAGTCGATCAGCCGCTCGCGCACCTGGGGCATCAGCCGTGCGCGGACGCCGGCGGGCAGCAGGGCCTGCAATTCGTCCAGCCAGGCCTGCCACAGAGGCTGCGCCGGGCTGTCGCGCCACTGACTGCGCACCCGGGCCTGCAAGGGCGCCAGCTGCTGTAAAAGTGATTGCTTCATTCTTGCCAACGCAGAACGCGATACGGTCGCGCTCCCTCCTTCGATGGGTTCAATAACAACGTGACGTTGAGCGTCGTGGTGTAACCGCCGGGCAATGTCGCCTGGCTTCGAATACTGATGACCGGGCCTGCTTCTTCGGTCGCGGGCCCGGCCTGAGGCAAACCCAGCGCTTGCCGCAGCCAGGGCGAGGCCATGCGCGGATCGGGCGCGCTCATGCCGCTCCATAACGTGACGTGTGAGCTGACGCACTGGTAAAGCGGCTGGCCGATGCCCGGCAGCTCGCGCACTTCCTCGACCATCCGCAGCGGCGCTCGACCGCCGCCGCGACGCTGTTCCAGGCCTTGCGCCACTTGCCGCGCCAGGTCCGGATTCGCCCCGCACGCCACCAGCAGGCGGGCGAAGGATTCCGCCGGCGCCGCGTTAAGGTCGAGCTTGCCGGTCTCGCTGCCCAGACTCACTGCCAGCGCGGCCTCGTCGAAACGCAGTCCGTGGGGCTGGTTGTCGGCTTTCCAGTGTTGCTGCGGGTCGCGATCCAGCTGCGCCAGCACCGCCATGCCGATCCCGGCTTCTGCCGCGAGCACCGCCTGGGTGTGCTGGCGTTGCCACAGGGCCTGGCGGTTCTGCAAATGCACCCAGCCAAGCAAACCGGCGAGCAGGGTGCTGAGTAATGCCAGCACCCACAACACCAGCAGCAACGCCACGCCGCGCTGATTTTGCCGACCGCCGTTCATAACGTGTGCGCCTCGCCGGACAGGTCCAGGCGCAGGTTGATGCTCTGCAACGGCCACGGCACGGGGCCGGCCAGCTGCGCGTCGATGCGCACACTGACGGGCAGGCGTCCCGGCCACGGCCAGTGATCAAGCCACGCGGTGGATTCACCGGTGGGCGACACCCCGCGGTAACTCAACTGCAGCGAGCGCACCTGATGCAGCAGCACCTGAGGCTCTTCGGCCGGCAGCAGCGCCTGACCGCGCAAGCGCTCCAGGCTGACCTGCAAACGCTGACCGGCCGCCAGCGTCACGCTGTGCCGGTACAAACCGCCGCCCAACGTCGCGGGCAGCGGCGCATAAAAGCTCATGGCCTGGGCGTCGCCCTCAAACACCGGCGCCTGACCGGGCTCGGCACCGCTGGCCGCCAGGGGCAGCGCCTGCGCGATGGCGCTGCGCAGAAAATTCTGCGTCGATCGTATTTCGTCGAGCCGCGTGCTGTAGCGCTCGGCCTTGGCCATGGCGCGGTTGGCCCCGGTGATCGCCGCGCCGACCATGGTCAGCAGCACGCCGAGCAAACTCAGCACCACCAAAACTTCGAGCAGCGTGAAACCTTGGCTTCGGCGCGTCATTGCCCGGCTCCGGAGTCGGCACTGCGCACTTGCAGGCTGCTGTAATGGGCGCGGCGCGCTCCGTCGCTCACCTCAAGGTCCAGCCGCCAGGCCGTGGCCGGCGCATTGCCGCGGGGCAGCGCGCTGACCTCCATCTGCCAGGTCACGCCGCTCCACTTGCCCTCGGTGCGACCCGGCTGCAAGCGGCCGGCGCTGGCTTCATCGATCAGCGAACGCGCCGCCAGACTCAGCCGGTCGCTGCGTTGCGCCTGCTGCAAGGCCCGCGCGCTCTGCCCGAACGCCACCACCAGCACGCTGCTGCACACCGCCAGCACGGCGAGGGCGGCAAGCATCTCCAGCAGTGTGAAACCGCGCTGACGCCTCAATTGAGCGTGCGCAACTGAACGTTGCCGGTCAGCCAGTTGATGTCGACGCGCCAGTGTTTGTCGCCCCGGGCCAACAGCAGATGGCCGCCGCTGGAACCGCCGTCCGGGTAGAACTCGAACGCCGGGCCCAGGCCGTCAGCGGTCTGCAGTTGCACGCGCATGTCGGTGGGCAGCTGCACCGGTTTCAGGTGCGGGCCCTGAAGGCGCCCATGACCCAGATCAAAGCGCGTCTGGGCCGGTTGCCCGGTGACGATCGCCTGCACCCGCGCCGCCCGCAGCGACTGAACCACTTCGCTCAGCGCGCGACGTTCACTGGCCGCGTGCAAACCCCGACCCACGCCAAAGCTCACCAGGCCGACGCTGATGCCGATCAGAACGATCACCACCAGCAATTCGAACAGGGTGAAGCCGCGGGCGCGGGGCAGGGCGTGCATGTTATTCCCAGTTACCGATGTCGGCCTTGTAGCCGTCACCGCCAGGCTGGCCGTCCTGACCGAAGAAGATCAGGTCAAAGCTGCCGTGCTCGCCCGGGTAGCGGTAGCCGAACGCGTGACCAAACGGGTCTTTCAGGTCCGACGGCTTGGCGTACGGGCCGGCCCAACCGGTCGCATTGGCCGGCTTGGTCACCAGCTGCTGCAGATTGGCCGGCGGCGTGCCGACGTCCAGGCCGTAGCTTTCGACCTTCATGCCGAGGCTGGCGAGTTGCGCCTTGCCTGCGCCGTATTTGCCCTTGTCGACGTTGCCGCCGACCTGACGCACGACGATGGTGGCGACGATGCCCAGCAGCACGATCACGGCGAGCATTTCCAGCAGGGTGAAACCGCCCTGGCGACGGCCTCGGGCAGCGTTGAATCGGGACATGTGTATTTCCTCAAATGTTACTGGTAAGGCTCATCAGCGGCAGCATGATGGCGAGCATGATCACCGCCACCATCACCGCCATGACAACGGTCAGGCTCGGCACCAGCGCGGCGAGCAGACGGTCGATGCCGCGCTTGGCCTCGACGTCGAATACGTCGGCGACCTTGAGCAGCATGCCGTCCAGGTTGCCGGCCTGTTCGCCGACTTCGATCATCTGCAGGGCCAGTTCCGGCAGCAGCGGTTGCTCGCCGAACGCCTGGGCCAGCGTGCCGCCACCCTTGACCCACTCGGTGGCTTGCTCGACCTGGGCGCGCAGGGCGTAGTTGCCGCAGACCTGACGGACGATGGTCATCGCCTGCAACAACGCGACACCGTTGCTCAGCAAGGTGCCGAGGGTCCGCGCCAGACGCGCGGCTTCGATCCGCTGCAACAGCGGGCCGATGACTTTGATAAACAGCAGGCGCTGGTCATGGCGCTGGCGTCGTTGCGGATCCCGGCGCAGGACCGCGACGGTCCAAATCAGGCCGACGATGGCGCCGAGCAACAGCAACCCATAGGCGCTGAGGAATTCCCCCAGCCACAGGATCGCCTGCGTAATGAAGGGAATCGGCACGCCCAGGTCACGAAAAATCGGCACGAACTGCGGCACCACGTAGGCCAGCAGCAAGGCCAGCGAACCGAGCACGCCGACCACCAGAAAGATCGGGTAGATCAGCGCGTTAATGACTTCGCCGCGCAGCATCTGACTGCGTTCCAGGTATTCGCTGAGTTGACGCAGGGTGTTTTCCAGGGAGCCGCCGGCTTCGCCTGCGCGGACCATGCTGATGTACAGGCTGGAAAACTGGCCGTGCTCTTCTTCCAGCGCCTGACTCAACGGCTTACCGGCCTTGACCTGTTCACGAATCCGTTCAAGCAGCGCCTGGCGCTTGGGCTCGTGGGTCTGCTTGAGCAGGATGGTCAGGGCGCGCTCCAGCGGCTGGCCGGCACCGAGCAGGGTCGCCAGTTGCTGGGTGAAACTCACCAGCGCCGCGCCGTTCATGGCACCCCGGCGCATGGCCGCGCGCAGGCCGCTGTTGGCACTGGCTTCAAGGCTGAGCAGCAACAGACCACGCTTGTGCAGGGCCGCTGTCGCCGCGTTTTGATCGGCAGCTTCGAGGGTGCCGTGTTGGGCGACGCCGTCGGCATCCAGCGCACGGTATTTGAAATGGGCCATGGTCAGTCGCCGCGCGTCACGCGCAGCACCTCTTCAAGGGACGTCACGCCGGCCACCGCCTGGCGCAGGCCTTCCTCATATAAGGTGCGCAGGCCACCGCGACGGGCGGCTTGCTCCAGCGTTGCCGCGTCGGCCTGGCGCATCAGCAGGCCGCGCAGTTCTTCATTCATCACCAGCAATTCGGTGATGGCGCTGCGGCCGTGATAACCGCCGCCGGGCAACTCGCTGGCGGGGCGATACAGGGTGATCGGGCGCTGATCGGTGAAGCGCTCCAGACCGTGCTCGGCGACCAGTTCCGGCGGCGCTTCGAAGGCGATGCGCGTGAGCGGATCGAGCCTGCGCACCAGGCGCTGGGCCAAAATGCCTTTGACGGTGGAGGCGATCAGGTAGCTCTCGACGCCCATGTCCAGAAGACGCGTGATACTCGCGGCGGCGCTGTTGGTGTGCAGGGTCGAGAGCACCAGGTGACCGGTCAGCGACGATTGAATGGCGATGCGGCAGGTTTCCAGGTCACGCATCTCGCCGATCATGATCACGTCCGGGTCTTGGCGGACGATGGAACGCAGGGCGCCGGCGAAGTCCAGGCCGATGGCCGGCTTGACCTGAATCTGGTTGATGCCCTCGAGCTGGTACTCGACCGGGTCTTCAACCGTGATGATCTTGCGCTCGGCGGTGTTGAGCCGTGACAGCGCGGTGTACAGCGTGGTGGTTTTGCCGGAACCGGTGGGGCCGGTGACCAGCAAAATGCCGTGGGGGTTCTCCAGCACGTCGAGGAAGTTCTGCAGGCGCTCGCCGTCCATGCCCAGGCTGGGGAAGTCGAAGCTGACGGTCTGCCGATCGAGCAGACGCATCACCACCGACTCGCCGAAACTGGTGGGCACCGTGCTCACCCGCAAGTCCAGCTCTTTACCCTGAATGCGCAGCATGATGCGGCCATCCTGGGGCAGGCGACGCTCGGCGATGTCGAGCCGCGCCATGATCTTCAGTCGCGAAATGATCGCCGCCGATGAACTGGACGGCGGCGCTTCGGCTTCGTGGAGCACGCCGTCGATGCGGTAACGCACTTTCAGCTGGCTTTCAAACGGCTCTATATGAATATCGGAGGCGCGTTGCTCGACGGCACGTTGCAGGATCAGGTTGACCAGTCGAATGACCGGCGCCTCGGACGCGAGGTCCTTGAGGTGCTCGATGTCTTCTTCGGCGCCGCCGTGTTCGTCGAGGGTCTCGATCAGGGAGCCCATGGCCGAACGGCCCTGGCCGTAATAACGCTCGATCAACCCGTCGACCTCACTGCCCGCACCGACCGACACGTACACCGGCGCCTGGCAGGCGTAGGCCACGGCATCCAGCCCATAGGCATTGCCCGGATTGGCCGCCAAGACATGCACGCCATCGGCATGGGTGCCGATGGGCAGCAGGCGATAGTGCCGCAGGAAGCGCTCGCTCAACTCCGGCAAAGGATCGCCGGACAGCGTCACGTTTTCCGCCAGCAGCAACGGCGCTTGCAGCGTCGAAGCCCATGCCTTTGCCAGGTCCAGTTCAGAGACCAGGCCCAGGCGAGTCAGCAATTCCGTCAGCGAACTGCCTTCCGATTCCTGGGCCAGTCGCTGTGCCCGCTCCAGATCACCTGTCTTCAGCCCGGCATTGGCCAACAGCCAGGCACACAGCGCTTCGGCCGAGTGCGCGGTGAGTTGTTGGCTATTGATAGGGGACAGATGAATGGACACAGCACCGGTTCAAATAAGAGAGGCCTCTGACGAGACCTCTGGGGTGAATACATAATGTGCAATAACAGTATGCTGCTTAACAGCAACTAAACGGCAGTGCGTTAGTTTGTCGCAGACGAAGTGTTGGCGGTTGGACGACCGCGCTTGTTTTCATCGGCCTGATTCTGTTTGGTGGCTTTCTTTACGGCTTTTGTATCTTGTGTCTGGGTCATGACAGTGGAATCTGCTGCGCCAGAAATAGTTTCCTGAGTGTCGGAGTCAGCGGCCATAGTTGCAGTTGCAAACGACAGAGTCAGTGCAGCGATGGCGCCCAGTGCTGGCAGTTTCATGTGATGTTTCTCCAATGTTTGTCATGTGTTTGAAATGATCCCGACGCCGGTGTCCAGCGCTGGCTCACCGCCTTCCCCATGACTGAAACCCTGTATTTACGGGGTTTAAAGGGTCCAGCGGTGAAAATTGCTAAACCTACAGACCTGTAGGTTTAGCAAGAGTTCAGATGATGTATCAAAAAATGTCGAGTTTGTTCGAGATTGATTTTTTTGTTTGACATCACTTGAAAACAATTGCCTTAATTTAAACGTCTCGGGCAACGCTCGTGCAGTTCGGTGGCTCATCGCCATTAACGTTAGTTACAGAAGATCAAATTGCCCACACTCATCGTCACGTTGTAACGCCACTTTCCCGTTCACCGATGTTCTTTCGAGAACTTCGGTATAGGCCGAGTCATGCCTGAAACAAAGGCTTGTGGCGTGTCAACTGCGACAAATGAGCGCGGGTGATACTTGGAGAGCGTCCCCTATGCGAAACCGTAAAACTTTCGGTGCCCACTCGGCACTGGCTTTGTTGAGCCTGGCCATCTGCCACGCCAACGCAGCCGACACCACGACCCAAGAGCAACTGGCGGCCAAGGAACTGCGCGCTGACAAAGCGGCAGAAAAAACCCTGGCGAAGATGACTCAGGAAGAAAAGCTGGCCTACATCGGCGGCATCGGTGGTTGGGACGTCAAGCCGCTGACCCAGTACGGCGTGCCACAGATCCACGGCGCCGACGGTGGCGCGGGCATCCGTTACACCAGCGAAGGCAACGATCCGGGCGTGGTCTATCCGTCCGGCCCGAACCTGGCGGCCACCTTCAACCCGCGTCGCGCCATCGATTTCGGTCGCGCCCTGGGCTACGACACCGCGAGCGGCGGCTACCAGTTCGTCACAGGTCCAGGCATGAACCTGTACCGCATGCCGTGGAGCGGCCGTGCGTTCGAATACCTCTCCGGTGAAGACCCGTTCCTCGGCGCCAGCCTCGGCCCTGCGGTGATCAACGGTATTCAGCAGCGTCGCGTCTGGGCGGAAGCCAAGCACTACGCCGGTAACGATCAGGAAACCAACCGCTTCATCCTCAATCAGGTCATGCCTGAGCGCGTCCTGCGCGAGATGACCCTGCCGCCGTTCGAATCCGCCACCAAGAACAGCGCCGTGGCGATGATGATGTGCTCGTTCCAGAAAGTGAACGGCGAGTACGCGTGCGAGAACAAGCACCTGATCGCCGACATCCTGAAGAAGGAATGGGGCTTCAAGGGCCTGGTACAGAGCGACTACAACGCTGTCGTGCACGGTCTGCCAGCAGCACAGGCCGGCACCGACCTGGACATGATGGGCGGCCAGATGAACAGTTCGGTGCTCAAGCCGTACCTGGACAGTGGCGAGCTGGACATGGCGACCATCGACGACAAGGTCCGCCGCATCCTGAAGAACATCTACCTGTACCAGTTCGACAAGTTTGCACCGCTGACCACGCACAACATGAACAGCGCCACCAGCAACAAGGTCGCCCTGAACATCGCTCGCGAAGGTATCGTGCTGCTGAAAAACCAGGGCGACGTGCTGCCTCTGGACAAGAACAAGGTCAAGCGCATCGCCGTCGTTGGCGACCTGGCCAAGTACGCACCACCGACCGGTTTCGGCAGTGCTCACGTTGACGCTACCCGTTACATCAGCGAGCTGAGCGGTCTGCGCCAGATCGCTCCGGGTGCTCAGGTCGAGTTCCTTGACACCCTGTCCCTCGACCCGACAGCCATGCACTGGACCACCACCGACAGCAAAGGCAACAGCGTCGCTGGCATGAAGACCGAGTACTTCAACAACGCCACCTGGTCCGGCGACCCGTCGGCCACCCAGATCGACACTTACGTCAACCTGGACTGGTCCAGCGACAAGGTGCCGAGCAACGGCGACACCGCCAACACCTCGATTCGCTGGAGCGGTCAGGTCACCCCGACCATCAGCGGCGACCAGGTCTTCAAAGTCCGTGCCGACGGCGCCGTGCGTCTGTGGGTCAACGGCGAGAAGGTCATCGACAACGGCGACGGTGAGAACATCACCAACAAGAGCATTCCGCCGACCATTCCTGTTTCCGGCAAGATCAAGCTGGAAGCCGGCAAGGCTTACGACGTGAAGCTTGAGTACTCGCGCCGTGACGGTTACCTGTCGACCATGGGCGGCCTGGTGGGCGTGCAGATGTCGACCGCTTCGCTGACCGCACCGTCCGACCTGTCGCAATACGACGCGGTCGTGGTTGCCGTGGGTAACAGCGCTGAATACGAAGGTGAAGGTTTCGACCACAGCTTCGATCTGCCTGAGTACCAGAACGAGCTGATCCAGAACATCGCCAAGGCGAACCCGAACACCGTGGTGACCATGCACGGCGGTACCGCGCTGAAAATGAGTGACTGGATCGACCAGGTGCCGGCTGCGCTGCACGCCTTCTACCCGGGTCAGAACGGTGGTCAGGCCCTGGCCGAGATCCTGTTCGGCAAGGTCAACCCGTCGGGCAAGCTGCCGATCAGTATCGAGCGCAACATCGAAGACAATCCGCTGTACAAGGATTTCCCGAACTTCGATAACACACGCACCAAGGTCAAGGAAATCAGCTACGCCAACGACCTGACCATGCTCGGCTACCGTGGCTACGACAAGACCAACACCAAACCGCTGTTCGCGTTCGGTCACGGCCTGTCGTACACCCAGTTCACCTACAACAACATCTCGGTCACCCCGGGCGTTGCAGTGGGCAACACGCCGATCAAGGTCTCGTTCGACCTGACCAACAGCGGCAAGCGTGCCGGTTCCGAAGTCGCCGAGCTGTACGTCGGCCAGCAGAACCCGAAAGTCGAACGTGCCGTCAAAGAGCTGAAAGGCTACAAGAAGGTCTTCCTGCAGCCGGGCGAAACCCGTCACGTCACCATCGAACTGAACGACCGTTCGCTGGCGTACTTCGACGAGGCGAGCAAGCAGTGGGTGATCGATGCCGACACCTTCAACATCAGCCTGGGCGCGGCCTCGGACGACATCCGTCTGAATGCCAAGCTGGTCAACTCGTTCCGTCAGGAACTGTCGACCACCACCAGCAACCCGCTGCCACGTTCGGCGCTGAACTCGGTCAAAGTGACCCTGCCAGCGGTGAAGACCGGCGGTGTGCTTGATCAGGCCGAAGACACCGACGCAGCCAATGGCAACACGGACTACGACGGCAACACCGAGTACTGATTGATCACAGCGGGAAAGGGCTGAGCAGTGGGCTGGCGTCGGGCGTTTCCGCGGCGCTGGCCAGGCCCGGCCCCCGAGTGACCATCCGAGCTTGAGTAACAGAGAATGAGGCGATCCGGCCAGCCCGGATCGCCTCATTTTTTATGCGCGGATGTCGCGCTCGACCTGAGCCATGTAACTGTCGAAACGCTGCACCAGATCCACCGTCTCCGGGAAGCGCAGCCATTGCAGCTGCAGCCCGTCCATCATCGCCAGAATCTGGTGAACGATCGCGTCCAGATCCACATCCCCCCGCACTTCGCCGGTCACGACCAGATGATCGAGCCGTGCGCGCATGCGCCCGTGAATCGTTACGTAGCGGGACTGAAACCACTCCCACCCCGGGTGACTGTCCACCAGGCTTTCGGCATTGAGCATGCTGAACGCGCGAATCACGCCGGGCGCTGTTGCGTTGGAACGGTTGATCTGCCGCAGGCCGCTGACGAAGCCCTGTAGCGTCGGCTCGCTGTGCAAGCTGCTGATCACTTTGTGATTGACCTCGTCGCGGCGCGCGAGCACGCCCATCAGCAGGGCGACCTTGTTCGGGAAGTGATGCAGCACGCCCGCCACCGAGATGCCGACGATGTCGGCGATGCGGGCAATGGAGGCGCCGGTGTAGCCTTCCAGTGAAAACAGTTGCAGCGCGGCGTCGAGCAGTTCTTCGCGGCGCTTTTCACCCTTGGGTGCGCGACGGGTGCGGGGGAGTGTGTCTGACGTATTTCCTGTCATCGGGTTTACCTGGCGTCTCCATGCTTTGCAGGTGTCTGGGCGTTTCGGCAGGCCTGTTACGACGCCGGATTGCGAGGACGCAATGGGCAGAAAACGCGTGGCACGTCGTCGCAGGTGCTGAAACGGCACGCTCTGTTTAAGGGGGCAACCGGATTTTGGCAAGCGAAAACTGATATTCAGGCGCCCCGGCATAAGGGTTCCACCGTTCGGAGGAGCCCGGTCCAGAAAATGGGAACTCCCGCCGCGCCTGCCTCTCCTTTGAAGTAACTGACCTACAAGGAGGATCCATTGTGAACGAACAAGCCAGTCCCGGAATTGCCTATCTGATCGAATGCGCCGAGGAGACGACGATTGATTCGCGGCTGTTTGCCATTTACGAAGCCTTGGCCGAAGCGGGCGGGCTTATCCCTCAGGAATATTTGATCAAGGTGGCCCGCGAGACCACGGCAGGCCCCAAGCAGCAGTTGTTGATCAGACTGATTGGCAGAGCCAGCCGCGCGCAGGTCCATTGATCAGTCGTCGCGCCCCGTGTGTGCCCACCGATGCTGAATAAACCCTTTCACGACTCGGAGCCCTTGCCCCGTCGGCAACGCTCCGAGCAGTAACGCACCTCATCCCAGCAGCGCGCCCATTTCTTTCTCCAGGTGAACGGCAGCCCGCAGACGGCGCAGGTTTTCACCGGCAGTTCACTCTTCTTCAAATCGCCTCTCCGGCGTCGAGCTTGCTCAGAAGCGACTCGCCCCTTTGCCACAGCGCGTCCTGTTTCGCTTCGGTCATCCGATCAAGATTCTTGTAGACCATGCCCATGCGTTGATTGGCACGCAGCAGGTTGCTGTGGCGCATCACGAAATGCCAGTACAGCGAATTGAAGGGGCAGGCATCTTCGGTTGTGCTTTCCTTGACCTTGTACGCGCAGCTGCCGCAGTAGTCGGACATGCGCTTGATGTACTGGCCGCTGGCGCAATAGGGCTTGGAGCCGAGGTAGCCACCATCGGCATGCATGACCATGCCGAGGGTGTTGGGCAGCTCGACCCACTCGAAGGCGTCCATGTAAATTGCCAGGTACCACTCGCAGATCTGCTTGGGCGCGATGCCGGCGAGCAGGGCGAAGTTGCCGGTGACCATCAGCCGCTGTATATGGTGGGCGTAGGCGTGCTCAAGGCTCTGGCCGATGGCCTGGCGCATGCAGTTCATGTTGGTTTGCCCGGTCCAGTAGAACGCCGGCAGAGCCCGGGTATTGCCGAACGAGTTGCCTTCGGCGTAGTCCGGCATCTTCAGCCAATAGACGCCGCGCACGTATTCCCGCCAGCCGATCAGTTGGCGGATGAAGCCCTCGGCGGCGTTCAGCGCGACGCCGCCCGACCAGTAGGCTGACTCGACGTCGCTGCACAGCTGGCGCAGGTCCAGCAGCCCGATGTTCAACGCCGCACTGATCCGCGCATGGAAGAGGAAGGGCTCATCCATCGCCATGGCGTCCTGATAATCACCGAACGCGCCCAGCCCGTAATCGAGAAAGTACTGCCACAGGGCCTGGGCGTCGGCGTGGGTCACCGGGTAGTCAAAATTGTCCAGCGAACCGTAGTGACTGGCGAACCGCTCACCTACCAGCGCCAGCACATCGCGTGTGATGGCGTCCGGTACGAAACGCGCCGGGTAGGGCGCCGAGACCTTCTTCGGCAGCGCCTTGCGGTTGTCGGCGTCGAAGTTCCAGGCACCACCCACGGGCGTACCGTCGCTGTTGAGGAGCAGGCGTTGCTTGCGGCGCATCTCGCGGTAGAAGAATTCCATGCGCAGCTGAACCTTGCCGCTGGCCCACTGGGCAAATTCCTCCCGGGAGCAAAGAAACCGCGTGTCGCTGTGCCAGATCAGCGGCAGTCCGCATTCCCTGACCGAGTGCTCCAGACGCCAGTCGCCGCACTCGGTGGCGTGGACTTCTTCGGCCTGCAACGAGGCGTGCCAGCGCTGTAACTCGGTCGGCACCGAGCCGGTGTTCAGCGGGTCGTCCAGCGTTACGTACTGAACGATGATGCCGCGCTCCTGCAGCGCCTGGGCGAAATGGCGCATGGCGCTGAAGATCAGGGCGATTTTCTGCGGGTGATGGGCGACGTAGGTGGCTTCTTCCATGACCTCGACCATCAGCACGGCGTCGCGCTGGGGGTCGAGGTCGGCAAGAGAGGCCAGGTCGAAGGACAACTGATCGCCCAGGACCAGGCACAGGCGGCGGACAGGCATCATCGGTCCGTGCCCTGTGATGTGCAGGCAGCGCCTGCTGTGAGCGTGGACCGAGGAAAGAGAGATGAGAGAAGGTTGGGCACGGGATTCCTGATGGGCAGGGAGTGATGGCGCCGAGCTAGCGGTGTGCCCGGCGCGCGGTCATGGGGCTAGCCGGACACGTGCCGCCTGACGCATTGCATCAGGCCCTGCAGCGGGCCGGATTCCACCGGGGCCGGGACGCATACCGTGCGCTCCCGGTCGCCTTCGCTGATGGTCAGCGTGTAATGCTGCATGCCGCGCAGCGCACGGGCCGGGCGCCGACCTTCAGGCAGCGCGAAGAACCGGGACGCGTCGACCAGCTGCCGCAGCTCTTGCTGATCGGGTTCGGGCAGGGCGTCCACTTCAATGGTGTTGGGCTTGCTCAGCCCGGGAAAAAACGCGACCCCGCCGCTTTCGCTGAATGAGATACGCATGTTCGTGGCTCCTTCTTTTGCCAGATGGCCATGGCGGATCATTGCGCGTTGATGCCCACGGCCGCCCAACCTTCTTTTACCGCGATTTGAGCGTCTTGGCCTACACCGTACAGCCGGCCGGCCACATCGTGGGTGATCCGCGCAAAGCGCACGAAGCCGGCATTGGGGCGCAGACGTGAATCGCGCAGCGCGTCGTACCAGATGCGCCCGGCTTTTTCCCAGGCATGACCGCCAATGCGCGTCGCCACTTGATAGAACGCATGGTTGGGGATGCCTGAGTTGATATGCACGCCGCCGTTGTCGTCGTAGGTATGGACGAAGTCGTCCATGTGCCCGGGTTGCGGGTCCTTGCCCAGCACTTTGTCGTCAAAGGCGGTGCCGGGGGCTTTCATCGAGCGCAGGGCGCTGCCGGTGATCTGGTCGGTGAACAGCCCTTCACCGATCAGCCAGCTGGCCTGCTTGGCGGTTTGTTTCAGGGCGTACTGCTTGATCAGTGAGCCGAACACGTCGGACATTGATTCGTTCAGGGCGCCGGCCTGGTTGAAGTAGACCAGGCCCGCTTCGTCTTCGGTGACGCCGTGGGCCAGTTCGTGGCCGATCACGTCCAAGGCAATGGTGAAGCGGTTGAACAGTGACTGATCGCCGTCGCCAAAGACCATCTGGGCGGAGTTCCAGAAGGCGTTGTTGTAGCCCTTGCCGAAGTGCACGGTGGCGTCGAGCGCCATGCCGGCGTCGTCGATGGAGTTGCGGTCGAAGACGTCGAAGAAGAAGTCGAAGGTGGCGCCGAGGCCGTCATAGGCTTCGTCGACGGCGATGTCGCCGCTGACGGACTGGCCTTCGCCGCGGACGAGGGTGCCGGGCAGGGTTTCGCCACCGTCGGCGGTGTAGATCGAACGGCGTTTGCCGGTGGGTGCTGCAGCGGCCAGGTGCACGACGCGTCGGTCGGGTTGCGCGCTGAGGCGCAGGGAGCGAAAGGTGTTGTCTTTGGCCCGGGTGCGCAGGGCGGCTTCGCGCTGGGCCTTGTTGCCGTTGCGGGCGATTTGATCCAGCAGGTACGGCGGGATGAGGCAGAGGATGGGGTTACGCGTGTGGTTCCTGCACATAGGCAATACTCCAGGGTGGCGTCGTTCAGTTGAGCGACGCGTCGCGGTCTCGTTTTAATCGACAAGCGGAGGTGATCTCGCGTTCCCCACAGCGACACTGCGGTGCGGCTGAGATGGGTCTGCCTAATGGCAGACATTTCGCCTTCGGCGAGTTACTTGGAAAAGCACCCCAAGTAACCAAGGGTGCTTGCTCCTGGTTGGGTTCCTCCTTCGTCGGAATACCCTCACTCCGACGACGCTCCGTGGGCCCGCGCCGAACGGACATCCATGTCCTGACGGCGCTCTCGCCGCATCCATGCGGCTCGACCCACTGCGCATCGTCTGCGTTCGGCCTGCACCAAAGTCGCGATTGGCTGTGACTGGGCTTTTTGCGCAGGAAGATCAAAAGCAAATCAAAAGCAAATCGAGAGCAGATCTAGGGCAGATCAGGGGCAGATCAGTCGTCAGGGACTTGTGGGAGTGAGCTTGCTCACGAAGGGGGCGGTACATCCAACAGATATCTGGTGTTAGTGATAAAGCATTCGCGAGCAAGCTCGCTCCCACAAGGAGGGGGACTATCAGCAAAAATGTCGGCGCCTGAACTGGCCTCTTCCCGGCTAAAGCCCGTCCTACAAAACACCGCGTACACTTGTGGAATCGCCTCCGACTGTAGGACCGGCTTCAGCCGGGAAGCCGTTGATCTGCTTTTGATCTTGATCTTCATATGCAAAAGGCTCAGTCACCGCAAAACGCGACTTGGGTGCAGGCTGAACGCAGGTCTCGCGCAGTGGGCCGAGCGGCATGGATGCCGCGAGAGCCGCCCCCCGCCATGGATGGCGGATGGCGGCGGGCCCACGGAGCGAGACCGGAGTGAAGGAACCCTGACGAAGGAAGGGCCAAACCGAGAGCAGGCACTTTTGCTTACTTTTGGTGCTTTTCAAAAGTAAGTCGCCGAAGGCGAAACAGTCTGCCCCCCAGGCAGACGCTCTTGATCTTCCCTCAGTCCCCTCCAAACCGATGCCGCGCCGGGTTTTTCAGCCACAGTTGCAGTTCGGCCTCGGCCTGTTCCAGCGCGGTGCGGTTGAGGAGGCGGCGGAGCAGGGCGACGTTGACGGCGCGGGCGCGGAGGTTGAAGGCGGTGCTGCGCTCGCCGGCCGCATCGGGCTGGTAGACGCCGAGTTTTTCGTAAAGCTGCTGCAGCCGGTTCTGCACGCTGCGCAGCGACAGGTTGCGGCGGGTAGCGATGGTGCGGTCGGTCAGGCCGAGGGCGATGTCCTGCAGCACTTCGTATTCGCCGTCGCTCAGCCCGGACAACTGATCGTGGGCCTTCAGTTGCACGCCACGAATCTCGCGGTCGATCACGCACTGCTGCTCAATGAACAGCCCCCGCAAGGCCAGACGCAAGCGCTCTTCCGAGGCGGTTTTGAGGATGTAACCGTAAGCGGCCCCCTGGGGCACGATCCGCGCGATGCCGCGCACATAGGCCTCGTCCGAGTAATTCGACCAGAACAGAATCGACGTGTCGGGCTGCAACCGCCAGATCGTCTTGGCCGCTTCGACGCCGGTGCGGCAGGGCATCTGCAGGTCCATGACCACGGCATCCACCGGGCTCTCGGTGAACAGCCTCTCGCCGATCTGGCCGTCTTCGGCCTCCAGCAAACGGGTGCATTCCGGCAGGGCCACTTCGATCACTTCGCGCAGGAACGCCCGGTGCACCGGGTCGTCTTCAATCAGCAGGACGTGCATGGCGTCTCCGTTAAACGCGCAGGCCCGGAAACACCCGCCGCCTCATCCACTACAGCGAGGTCAGCCAGCGGCAGGCACACCCTGACCCGGGTGCCTCGCCCGTGTGGACCGCGTTCGATGGTCAGCTGCGCCGCCATCAGTTGCGCGCGCACCTGCATGTTCTGAATACCGCCGCTGTTGAACCGATGCCCCACATCCAGCCCAAGGCCGTCATCGTCGATGGTCAGCTGCAAAAGACCGCAGGTGTGGCTGATGTGGATGACGATGCTGTCGGGCATGGCGTGCTTGATCGCGTTGTTCACCGCTTCCTGAATGATGCGGAACACCGCGACCTTCACCGACTCCGGCAAGCGATCGCCCATGCCGTTGGTGCTGTCCTGCAACCGCGTTTCGATGCTCAGGCCGCTGTCGCGCACGCTGCGCCGCAACAGGTCTTCCACGCCTTCTTCAAAGCCGAACAACTGCAGCACCGTCGGCTTGACCGCATCAATGAGCTGCCGCAACTCCTGCATGCTGTCCTTGAGGGCGCGGGCAATTCCGCGCAGGTCCTCGCCCGGCACGCTGGGCAGGGTTTGCAGGCGGGCGATGCGCCGGTGCAGGCGGGTCATGTCGGCGAGGGTCTGGTCATGCAGATCCATGCCGACCCGCTGACGTTCACGCTCCAGTTCCTCGGTCAGGCGCAGCGCGCCCTGGCGCAGGCCTTCTTCTCGGGCACGCACTTGGGCCTCGGCGATTGCCAGTTGTTTGGCCTGTTCGGTCTGGCGCAGGGCGTACACGTACGAGGCGAGCAGGTCGGCGACGTGCTGGGTGTGGCGCACGTCGTCCAGGGTGTAGAAATGCTCGGTGTGTTTGGAACAGCTCAGCGCGCCGATGATTTCGCCACGGGCGCGCAAGGGCACGTGCAGGCGGCTGCGCAAACGGGCGTCGAAAATCGGGTGGTTGATGGCGCCGGGGAAGGCGAAGCGTGCGTCGTTCATGGCGTCGTGGGTCAGCAGAAAAGGCTGCTCGCCCAGCAGCACCGTGCGAATGGGGCTGGTGTGCACCGGCATCGGCTGGGCCACGTCGCCCCATAGGGTGTGTACGCCGCTTTCATAGGTAATGTGCTCGCGTCTGTCGAGGACGAACAGGCACACGTCGAGGTGGTCGTGGGGCAGGATCGGGCTGATTTCCCGGGAGACGGCATCGATCATCGACTGGAAATCCAGCTGGCCGGCAAGGGCGCGGGAAATGCCGAGAAAGTGATGCAGCACGTCTTCGGCGAGGGTGTGCGGTCGCTGTGCCATGGGCTCCAACCTGTTTTTATTTTTGGGATCGAACACGTTCTCGAACTGAGCATTTTTTGAAACTGCAGGAAGCAGTCGGGTCATTATGGGCCCTGCGTGGCAAAAAGAACGCACGTTCCAGCAGGTCGCTTGCGGGATCCCGCATCAGGTCTGCACGATTGACCACTGACGCTCCGCACCGGCCAGTGCAGACTCGCCGCGTACTGTTCGTAATAAGGTGCGACCGACGCCGTCGGCCACCCTGCAGCCCCCATAAAAATAACAAGGGTTCAACTATGAAAAGTCGTCGTCACCCGCTACGCCGTTCGTTGCTCTGTGCCGCACTGGCCGTGGCGCCCCTGATGGCTCTGCCCGTCGCTTCCCACGCCGATACGGCCGACAAGAAAATCGCACTCTCGAACAATTACGCCGGCAACTCCTGGCGCCAACTGATGCTCGCCAGCTGGCAGCAGACCACCGACAAAGCCGTCAAGGACGGCGTGATCGCGGCGGCCGACAGCTTCACCACGGCGGAAAACCAGGCTACCGAGCAAGCCGCGCAAATCCAGAACCTGATCCTTCAGGGTTATGACGCCATTGTCATCAACGCCTCATCGCCGACGGCGCTCAACGGTGCGGTGAAGCAAGCGTGCGACGCCGGCATCATCGTTGTCTCCTTCGACGGCACCGTCTCCGAACCCTGCGCCTATCGCATCTCCATGGACTTCAAACAGACCGGCATCGAGCAGATGGATTATCTGGCCGGGCGCTTCCCTCAGGGCGCCAATGTGCTGGAAGTCCGCGGCCTGGCCGGCGTGTCGGTGGACGAGCGTATTCACTCCGGTATCACCGCCGGCGCGCAGAAACACCCGAACCTGAAAGTGGTCGGCGAAGTGAACGGCAACTGGTCCCCGACCGTGGCGCAGAAAGCCGTTTCCGGCGTGTTGCCGAGCCTGCCGAAAGTCGACGCCGTGGTGACCCAGGGCGGCGAAGGTGTCGGCATTGCCCAGGCCTTTGTCGCGGCGGGCCGTCCGTTGCCGGCGATCATCTTCGGCAACCGCGAAGAAGAGCTGAGCTGGTGGAAAAAGCAAAGCGACACTCAGGGCTATCAGAGCTTCTCGATCAGCAGCGGGCCGAGCATTTCCAGCCTGGCATTCTATGTCGCCCAGCAGCTGCTCGACGGCAAGCAGATGCCCCATGACCTGCTGTCGCCAGCGGTCACCGTCACCCAGCAGACCCTCGACGCCAGCCTGAAGGACCTGCCCAAGGGCGGGATCGTCAGCGAGACCTACAGCGTCGACGACGTCGCCAAGCTCAAGCCCGCCGCTTCCCTGTGAGCTTCTTCCAGTAAGCATCGCGGGCCGCACTGTCTGCGGCCCGCCAAGGAATTTCGACCATGAACGCAAATGGACCTGTGCGGGTGGCCTTCGCTGGCGCCGGCAAATCGTTCGGCGCCGTGCGTGCCCTGAGTGACGTCGACCTGAGCGTGCGCGCCGGCGAATGCCTGGGGCTGATCGGCCACAACGGCGCGGGCAAATCGACCCTGATGCAAGTGCTCGCCGGCACCCTGGCCGCCGACTGTGGCCAGTTGCTGATTGAGGGCCGCGACCTGCGTGAAGGCTATTCAGTGCAAGTGGCGCGTCAGCACGGCATTCGCTGTGTGTTTCAGGAGCTGTCGCTGTGCCCGAACCTCGACGTGGCAGAGAACACCCGGTTGATGTCACCGGCTCTGCGCGGCTTCGGCTGGCGGCGTCGGGCCGGGGCGCTGATCGAAGCGATGCTGGAGCAGATTTTCCCCGGCCACGGCATCGACGCCGATGACATCGTCGCTGACCTGTCCATCGGCAAGCGGCAGATGGTGGAGATCGCCCGGGCGTTCATCAACGTCGACGAGCGCCTTGACCTGATCATCCTCGACGAACCCACCTCATCCCTCGACGCCCGCGTCGCCCAGCAGTTGCTGCAGCATGTGCGGCGGTTCGTCGAGGGCGGCGGCAGCATCGTGCTGATCAGTCACATCCTCGGCGAAATGCTCGGCACCTGTGACCGCATCGCGGTGATGCGGGACGGCAGAATCGTCGAAACCCGCGCCGCGCGAGACTTCACCCATGATTCGCTGGTGGAAGTCATGGGCGGCACGGCCCGCGAACAGCAACAGGCCACACAGGCATTTGCGTCCCGCCGTGAGCAAGGCAGCCCTCGCGTGCAGCAGCGCCCGGCGCGTCAGGCGGATGGCCGCTCGGTACAGGCCTTTGCCGGCGAGATCGTCGGGCTCTCCGGCTTGGCGGGCCATGGTCAAAGCCAACTGCTGACCCAGGTGCTGCGCGACTGTGTCAAGCACGGCACCGGCGCCAGTTTCGTGGCCGGTGACCGCCAGACCGACGGCGTGTTTGCGCTGTGGTCCATCGGCGAGAACATCACCATCGGCTCCCTCAACCAGCTCAAGCGCGGCCTGTTGCTGGACCCTGATGCCGAGCAAGCGATGGCCAATGACTGGATGAAGCGCATGAGCATCCGCACCCCGGACATGGGCAATCCGATCCTCTCTTTGTCCGGTGGCAATCAGCAAAAAGCCTTGTTTGCCCGGGCGCTGGCATCCGACAGCCAGATCATCCTGATGGACGACCCCATGCGCGGCGTCGACGTCGGCACCAAGCGCGAGGTGTATTCGATTCTGATGGAGGAGGCGGCCCGTGGCCGCACCTTCATCTGGTACACCACGGAGCTGGAAGAGCTGACCTATTGCGATCACGTGTATGTCTTCCGCGATGGGCAGGCCGTGCTCGACATGCCGCGCAGTGAATTGAGCGAGGAGCGCATCCTGCGCAGCTCCTTCGCCGAGGAAACCCCATGAATGCCCCGCTGAATTCCGTTGCCCGCGCACCCGTTGCGCCGCGCAACAACGCCGCGCGCCGTGCCCGTATGCTCCGCGCTGCCTTGCCGGCGGTGTCGCTGGTGGTCTTGCTGGCGACTATTTTCATCATGCAACCCCGGGCCATGAGCTACATGGGCCTGAACCTGATGCTCAACCTGGCGGTGCCCATCGCCCTGGCGACCATCGCGCAGATGCTGATCATCAGCGTCAACGACCTCGATCTCTCGATGGGCAGTTTCATCAGCTTCGTCGCCTGCGTGGCGGTGACGCTGCTCGATCAACACCCGTTCCTCGGCTGGCTGGCACTGGCCGGGTGCGTGGGCGTGTATGCGCTGCTCGGCGCGTTGATTCACAGCCGCAACCTGCCGTCGATTGTTGTCACCCTGGGCATGTCGTTCATCTGGGTCGGCGGCGCGATTCTGTTGCTGCCGTCGCCGGGCGGGACGGCGCCGCAGTGGCTGCAAGCGTTGGTGCGAATCAAGCCGCCGCTGATTCCGCTGGCAATCATCGTGTGCCTCGTGCTCGGGCTGGCGATGCACTTTTTCCTGATGCGCTCCACCGTCGGCGTGGTGTTGCGCGGCGCCGGCGGCAATCCGCTGGCGATCGCCAAGGCCGGCTGGTCGCTGCTGCGCATCAAGGTGGCAATGTACGCCATGGCCGGCAGTTTCGGCGTGCTGTCGGGGCTGTTTCTGGTGGGGCTGACCACCTCGGCCGACGCCAACGTGGCGCTGCGTTACACCCTGTTGTCCATCGCCGGGGTGATTCTCGGCGGCGGCGAATTCGTCGGCGGGCGCGTGTCACCCATGGGCGCAGTGCTCGGCGCGCTGACCCTGGTGCTGGCCGGTTCGCTGCTGTCGTTCATCCGCATCTCGCCTGACTGGCAGATCGGCGCCCAGGGCGCGATTCTGATTTTCGTGCTGGCGCTGCGTGCGGCGGTCAATCGTCTGGAGGTACGCCCGCTATGAGCACTTCAACTGTCGCAGCGCTGCGCGGCAAGCCGTGGCTGTGGTCCTTCCTCGCCGCATTATTGATCTGGGTAGCGACGCTGGTGTTTACCGGCGGGCAGGGCGCAGGCGCTTTACTGTCTGGCGCGCTGGCGTTCTCGACGTTCTTCGCGATTGTCGGCATCGGCCAGATGTTCGTGATCAGCACCGGGCCGGGCAACATCGACCTGTCTATCCCGGCCAACATTGCCCTGAGCGGCGCGCTGGGGATGAAGCTCATGGACGGTCAGGACGCGAACATCTGGCTGGGCGTGCTCGGCGTGCTGGGCATCGGCGTGCTGGTGGGCTGCGGCAATTTTGCGCTGATCCGCCTGCTGCGCATTCCGCCGATCATTGCCACGTTGTCGGCGAGTTTTATCCTGCAATCCCTGGCCATTGCTTATGGCCGCAGCGTGCGGGTGCCGCCGCCGGAGGGTTTCTACACCTTCGCCACCGGCAGCGTGTTCGGCGTGCCGTATCTGGCCCTCGTGGTGATCGCCGTGGCGGTGCTCATGGGTTATGTGCTGACCCGCACCCGCTACGGGCGTTCGGTGCTGGCCATCGGGCAAAACGCCCGCGCCGCCGAACTGGCCGGGATTCGTGTCGGAAGAATGCGTTTCGCCACCTACGTGCTCTGCGCGGTGTTCGGCAGCCTGTGCGGGCTGACACTGGCCGGGTTTTCCGGCGGTGCCTCCCTGGGCATGGGCGAGGAATACCTGCTGGCGTCCATCGCCGTGGTGGTAATCGGCGGCACCTCGGTGGCCGGCGGGTTTTCCAACGTGCCGGGCATCTGGGGCGCATCGCTGTTTCTCTACCTGCTGGTGAGCATGCTCAACACCTTCGGCGCCAGTGCCGGGGTGCGGCTGATCCTCACCGGCCTGATCATTATCGCGGTAATTACCGCTGTCAGCGGACGCAAAAATGCCCGCGCCTGAAGCAAGGATCGACCCCGTGTCCGACGACCTCTATGAATGCCATGACAAGCGTTTCCACCGCCTGATCCTGCCCAACGCCCAGCTTGAGCGCCTGTACGATCAGTGCCGCTGGGCCGAGGGGCCGGTGTGGTTCAACGACGGCGGCTATCTGCTGTGGAGCGACATCCCCAATCAGCGCATGTTGCGCTGGACCCCGGAGCAGGGCGTGTCGACGTTCCGCACCCCGTCGAATTTCGCCAACGGCAACACCCGCGACCTCCTTGGCCGGCTGATCACCTGCGAGCACGGCACCCGCAGCGTCACCCGCACTGAACCGGACGGGTCGATCACCGTGCTGGCCGAGCGCTTTGAAGGCAAGCGCCTGAATTCGCCGAATGATGTGGTGGTGCACCGTGATGGCGCGGTGTGGTTCACCGATCCCAGCTACGGCATCCTCACTGATTACGAGGGTTATCAGGCCGAGGAAGAGCAGCCGGGCCGCCACGTCTATCGCATCGACCCGGACAGCGGCGAGGTCGCCTGCATGGCCAACGATTTCGTGCAGCCCAACGGCCTGGCGTTCTCTCCGGACGGGCAGACCTTGTACATCGCCGATTCCGGTCGCTCCCACGATCCTGACGGGCCCCATCACATCCGCGCATTCGAGGTCATCAATGGACGTGAATTGGGGCAGTCTCGGGTGTTTGCGGTGATCGAGCCGGGCGTGCCGGACGGCATGCGCGTGGACGTGCAAGGGAATGTATGGACCAGTGCCGGCGACGGCGTTCAGTGTTTCGCCGCCGACGGTACATTACTGGGCAAGATTCGCCTGCCGGAGAAGGTCGCTAACCTGACCTTTGGCGGCCCGCGCCGTAACCGCTTGTTCATCACCGCCAACACATCGTTGTACTCGGTGTACGTGGCGGTGGCGGGGGCTCAGGTCCCTTGAGCGATGCAGGGCAGGGCGTGTGTCGTTTTACGGAACGCGCCCCGGTGCTCAAAGCTTGAAACGACCGACCACAGTGCGCAGTTCGCCGGCCAGCAGCGACAGTTCGTCCGCCGTTACCGCGTTGTCCTCGATGCCTTCCATCAACATGAAGGTGCCATTGCGGATCTCGGTGACATTGCGGTTGATGTCTTCGGACACGGCGTGCTGCTGAACGGCAGCGCTGGCAATCTGGGTGTTCATGCCGACAATCGATTCCACGCCTTCGTTGATCGCGTTCAGGCTTGAGGACGTCTGATCGGCCGACGTCAGGCAATCCTGCGCCCGGTCCTTGCCCGCTTTCATCTGCTCCACGGCAGCGCCGGTCGCCAGTTGCAATTGCTGGATGATCCGCTGGATTTCGGCGGTGGAGTTCTGCGTCCGTGAAGCCAGGGTCCTCACTTCGTCGGCGACCACGGCAAAGCCACGGCCTTGCTCACCGGCGCGGGCGGCTTCGATGGCGGCGTTGAGGGCGAGCAGGTTGGTCTGGTCGGCGATGTTACGGATCACTTCAATGACCCCGCCGATCTCCTGACTGTGCAGCGCGAGCGCTGCGACCTTTTGCGCGCTGAGGTCGACTTCGCCGGCCAGTGCCTCGATGGTCTGGCGGGTCTGCTGCATGACGACCAGGCCTTTGCCTGACGCCTGACTGGCCTGTTCCGCTGCACGCGCTGCGCCTTCTGTGTTCTGGGCGACGTCGGCGACACTGGCGGTCATTTCGTTGATGGCGGTGGCGACCTGTTCGGTTTCGCCTTGCTGGGCGTTCATCGACACTTTGGCGCGGTCGATGGACGCAGTCAGGCGAGTGGCTGCGTCGGACACCGAACTCGAGCTGCGCTCGACCTGAGCCAGGGATTCACCAAAGGCCTGGACCATGTGATTCAAGCCGGTGCCGATGTCGGCCATTTCGTCTTTGCCGACCACATTGACACGGGCAGTGAGATCGCCCTGAGCGATGCGGCGGGTGGCGCTCAACATGTCTTCCATGGCCCGGCGCATGGCGCTGTAGATCCCGCTGAAGGCGTAGATCAGCAACAGTCCGGCGATGGCGAACATGGCCAGCATGGCGGCGCGGTCAGCCGATTTGTCCTGAAGGCGCTGTTCAAGCTCTGCGGACAGCGCTGCCTGCAAGGCGTCCTGTGCCTTATACAGCTCGGCGACCACGGCATTGCCTTTCGCTGGCAGCCCCTGCATGCCGGTGATGGTGGTTTCCGGTGAGGTGACCAGGGTTTGCAGGTCGCTGCGAAAGCTGTCGAGGCTGGAGAGCGCGCTGCTCACAGGAGACTGAATGCGATCAGTAAGGGTCGGTTCCTGACGCCGTAGCAGGCTGAGACTCTGCAGCAGCTCCTGGCGAATCTGCGCTTCTTGCTTGAGCAGCGATTTGATCGTGCCACGCAGGGTGTCCGTGAGCGGCTGACCCTCGTGCAGACCGCTGGCCAGGCCGCGCAACTGTCCGACCACGTTGATCTGGCGAGGCAGACGCAGGGTGCTTTGATCGATCAGGAACAGCGAGGCGTAGTCTTCGTCGAGCACCATCCCGGAGGTGGCGGAGACGAAGTAGATAAAATTCAGCGTCTGGGTCATCTGATCGCTCCATGCGTCAAACAGGGTCGCCTGATCGGCCCCGGTTTTAGTCTGGCTGATCAGCCCTTCGGCACCGGAGCGCAAGCGCTGCACCCGATCTCCGGTTTCAAGCCCCGCACCCAGCTGTCGGTCGGTGGTCTCGAGTCTGGTGTACGCCTCCAGCAGTTTGGCCTGGTTGGCGGCGAGGTCAGGTTGGGCGGTCTGATCCCCGCTGAGCAAGCGGTTGGTCAGAGCGCGTTGAAGCATCGACAGGCGCAGCACGGGGGTAACGTCCGTCAGATAGCGCTGGCCGACTTGTTCGGAATGGATGTTATCGATGCTGGCGTTGAGTTGATTGAGCAAGCGCGCGCCCAACAGGGCCAGCGGCAGCAGAACGATGATGGCAAGCACCGCGAACTTGGCGGGAAAGCGCAGGCGGTTGGTCAGGTACACGGCAGGGGCAAGAATATTCATGGGGCTCTCACAGCCCCTAAGTGGGGCGATTAGGATTTTGTCGGTGAGAACGGTCCTTTTTCTCGGAAGTCAGTGGCGCTGACGACTTTTCTGCAGGAAGCGTTATGGCTGCCTGCGGGTCGCTCTGATCCATCTGTCGGCGCCGATCGTATTAACTTTACTAAAACTTGTACAAAACTTTATTTCTGTATAGCTTTGGAACTGAAACGATTAGCTGATGTCTTTGTGATATCACTTTTCTCAACTCGGCCGAAGTCTGTTTTAAGGCTGTTATCACCGCTTCGCACCTTCCGTCATGAAGCAGTGTCAGCAGTAGTGGCCATGAGATATCATTCAATCCGTATTTTTAGAACCGAGGGCGCAGGTCATGAACTGTTCGCTGCAAATTGAGCAGAAGCGCCTGTCCGCGGTTCATGCTTTGCAATGGCTGGAAACCGCACACAGTGAGGATTTCGACCGCCTGTGTCGCCTGGCTGCTGCGCACTTTCGCGTACCGACGGTGTTGGTATCGCTGGTGGAAAAAGACCGCCAGTGGTTCCCCGGTCGGGTAGGTTTCGACGCGAGTCAGACGCCTATCGAGCAGTCATTCTGCCGCTACACCATTCAGAATTCCGGCGTCATGGTGGTCAATGACGCCACGCTTGACGTGCGCTTCGCCGACAACGCGCTGGTTACCCGACCTGATGGCATCCGTTTCTACGCCGGGGCGCCGTTGTGCAATCAGCACGGCGATGTGCTCGGCAGCTTTTGCCTGATCGACACAGTTCCCCGCGAGCTCCAGCCCGACGAAGTGGCTGTCCTCGAAGATTTTGCGCAACTGGTCATGGGGCAGGTCGAACAGTGCCAGGTGATGCGTTACCGCCACCCTGTCAGCCGCCTGCCCAACTTGCAGCAGTTCCTGCTGGACACCCAGGGCGTTGAGGTGACCGCAAGCCAGGTGAGACTCATGGTGGTAATCCGCACCCAGCCGGTGATGAGCGTTGCGGATATCAGCGTGAGCAGCAATCTGGATGCGCAGCAGACGCGTCGCGACATGGCTCGCTGCCTGCGTCGTCGCCTGGATGGCATCGCCGAGCTGTACCACGTCAGCGACCAGGATTTCTGTGTGCAGATGAGCTGCGACCGGTCTCGCCGCGACGACCTGGTTCGCATGCTGTTGGCCCTGATCACAGAGCCTTTTACTCATCAGCAGATTGCCGTGGGGCTGGCCTGCTGTGACGACGGTCAGAACTCCGCCGCTGCACTCATGGGCAAAGCGACTCACGCGGCGGGGAGGGCGGTCTATCGACAGGTGCCGTGGGCGGCGTATGACGAAGCGGAGGATTGCGCCCAGCGGCGCGCCTTGACCCTGCTCAACGAACTCGCCGAGTCGTTGGTCAGTGGCGACATCTATCTGGAGTACCAGCCGCGTTTCAGCCTGCAGGATGGCCGTCTGCTCAGCGTCGAGGCGTTGATTCGCTGGACCCATCCGATGCTGGGCAAGATCTGGCCAAGCGAATTCATTCCGTTGATCGAGAGCGCTGGCAGGATCAGCACGGTGACCCGATGGGTCATTGATCGGGCGCTGAGCGACCTCAGCGGCTGGATCGATGAGGATGTACGCCTGTCGCTCAACCTGTCGCCGCTGGACTTCGCCGATCTGGACATCGCTTTGACGCTGCAAAGCGCCTGCGACCGGCACGGCGTGAAACCGGCTCGGCTGGAAGTCGAGATCACCGAAGGCGAGTGGATTCGTGCCGACAAGCGCGTCATTGCCCAGCTCACTCGTATTCGCGAGTTGGGCGTTGACGTGGCCATCGACGATTTTGGCGCGGGGTACAGCAACTTTGCCTACTTGCACGAAATCCCGGCCAATATCCTCAAGCTGGACAAATCCCTGGTCACGGACCTCGAGAGCAACCCGCGCAACCGCATCATTGCCCGATCCGTGCTGCACCTGGCCCGCGAGCTGGGCTATCGCACCGTCGCGGAAGGCGTCGAAACGTTCCGTTGCATGAGCCTGGTGCGTGAGTTCGGCTGCGAAGAAGCGCAGGGGTATTTCCTCAGCCGGCCGCTGAAGCTGCAACAGCTCAGAGAGCAGTGCCAGAACATTGCGCTGACGTTCACCCCTGAGCCGTCGAACGCGCAGCTTTATGCGGATCTGGCTGATACGGATCAGGTGATAGAAGCAGCGTGACCCTTGCCGGGTTCCAGAGTGGGACCGGCTTCAGCCGGGAAGAGGCCGGTGTGAACACCCGCAATCCTGCGGTGTAACCCCCGACGCCTTCCCGGCTAAAGCCGGTCTACGGGACGCGCGCGGTTTCATAGTGGGACCGGCTTTAGCCGGGAAGAGGCCGGCGTGAACACCCACAATCTTGCGGCATGACGCCTGACGCGTTCCCGGCTAAAGCCGGTCCTACAGAAGACGTCAAAGCCGGTCCCACGGTTGGGGTCAATGCCGGTCCTGTCCCGATCAAGGCAATCCCTACTGATCGAGCGAGATTACTCGCCCGATACCGGCGTCGGCTGGATGATTTCGACCCAGTAGCCATCCGGGTCCTTGATGAAGGCCAGGCTTTTCATGCGGCCGTCAGTCAGGCGTTTCTGGAAGTCGACGCCCAGTTCCTCAAAGCGCGCGCAGGCAGCCTTCACGTCGGGCACCGAAATGCAGATATGGCCGAAGCCACGCGGGTCGGTGTTGCCGTTGTGGTAGGAAAACGCGGGGTCCTTCTCGGTGCCGTGGTTGTGGGTCAGTTCGAGCACGCCGGGGATACCTTTCATCCAGACGTTGCGCGCGGCGTCGTCCTGTGGAATCTGCGCCTTGTCCACCAGCGCCAGGAAGTAAAGGCTGAATTCGGCTTCCGGGAAGTCGCGTTTTTCCACCAGGCTGAAACCCAGCACGCGGGTGTAGAAATCCAGGGAAGCGGTGATGTCCTTGACCCGCAACATGGTGTGGTTGAAGACGAATTTTGCGGTCGATGCGTCCGGGGTGGCCGTGACGCCGGGGAAGGTGTTCAGGTCGTGCAGACTCATGGTTGTCTCCGGGTTAACGCTAAAATGTTGCGTAATGATACGGACTCATGAACGACTCGCCAAACCGAAGGCGCATAAATCGCGGCTTTCGGCTTGTGGGCAATGGATGACCGGCTCACACTTCGCGGCTCGACCTTCAGGTACCGCCCATGCATCTCTCATTGCGCCCATGCGCCCGCGTTGCTTTCTGTCTTGTGCTGATGATTCCGGGCGTCGCGTCTTCGGCTGACGCCATGATCATCTGGCCCCAAGGCTGGGAAGTGGAAGCGCTGCCCCAGCCGCCGGCGAGCGAAGGGCAGCCCGCCGTGCAAATACGACAGCGTGCGGTTAAAAACGATCAGAACGGTGATCCGGCCATGGTGGTCGAGCTGACCCAGACGCAGCTGCAGCCCGGTCACTCCGTCAATGTGCAGAGCGTGCTGCTGGAGATGCGCAAGGCGGTGCAGGTCAATTTCGCCCGCGGCGGTTTTCAGAGCGTCTGCACGCGGATGAAAGACAGCACGCTGAGCGACATCCCGGCAATGGAGACCACGTGCACGATCACCCAGAACGGCAACCACGTCATGACACAGACACTGGTAGCAGCGGCGAGTCCGCAATTGGCGTGGTCGTTGTCGTATGCCGGCTCGGCGCAGGGCTATGCAGCCCATAAAGACGAAGTGCTGCGAATCAGGGACAGTCTGCGCCTCGGATCGGCGCAGTAGGGTCGAGGCAGGGTATACACAAATCGCGGGCATAAAGAAGCCCGCCGAAGCGGGCATTGGGGCACTAATCCTTTAGTAGCCTCCATCCTCTACAACCCGGTGTGAAAAAAATGTGAAGCTCACGAGCCGTTCAGCCGCGGAGGGAAAATTCGTCTGTCGATGCATGAAGGCTCATGGCCAGCCTCAACGCCCCTCACGTCCATATTTAGCGTGATAAATAACGCGGGTGAAACTCGACGATCAAGCATGCTATAAGCCAACCGTGTATTGAAAGCGGTATATCCCTTTAATACGAATCTGTTCAGCTAATTGTCAGGTTTGATATTCAAAGCGTGCCTGCGCCGGCTTGCATTATTTAAAATACCTCACCGTTGGCTGGCTGTTATCAGCGCTGAGCGCACATGTTTCATTGCCATACAGACCGACTTGCAGAGAAGCCCCGCGAGCAGAGCTTCCTCTCAATGTTGCAGGCCAATGTTTAAGGGCGCAGTGGATTAGCGGCCGCGCAACCACGAATCAACGGTTTCGGCACCGTATTGTATTTTCCAGTTTTTCAAACCACGATGGTTGCCGCCTTTGGTCTCGATCACTTCGCCGGTGTGCGGGTTTTGATAGACCTTGACGACCCGCGGACGGCGGCGTTTCGGAGCTGCTGGTGCGGAGGTGGAGGCGCCGGTGTGGGGGTCGAGGATGGCAATGATGTCGCGCAAGGTCTTGTCGTACTTGCTCATCAGGGCCTGCAACTGCTGCTCGAACTCGATTTCCTTCTTCAATCCGTCGTCGTTCTTCAGGTACTCCAGCTGGGCCAGCTGCTCCTGAAGGGCTTTTTCTGCTGCGCGATATTCGGCAAGTCTGGACAAAATGATACTCCGGCAATTAATGGCTGTTGTCAGCTCAATGCAAGCAACCTTCCACGCACTACGATGCGCATCGGGTTCTGCTGCTTTTGGTTTCACCACGTTCTACCGTGTCCTTGACATCAGGATCGGCCGTCGACACTAACTTCTGAGGATGAGCGTTGGTATCAAGACGGGTAGTTCAATTGTGGCGCGAGTAAATAATGCACGTTTTTTACGCTTTGTAAAATAGCGGATTTACTCATCGCTAAGTGAAACACCTCGGAGACGATAAGCGGGTCTGACAAAAAAACAATAATAGGCGCAAAGCGTTGTAAGTAATTTCTTATACTTTAGCGCCGTTGGAAACAGTCCCGTCTTAAAGGCCTTGCTGCAGGGCAGGATCATCGGCGTTGAGCTGCTCCAGTTCCGCGAGCAGCACCTGCACCTTCTGCAGCTGCCCGGTCTCGGTCCAGTAACGAATCAGCAAAATCCGCGCGCGGCGGTCGGCGGGTGCGCGCTGCAGGATGTCCTCCAGCTGACGCTGCGCGGCTTCGAGCTGGTCCAGGTCGTGAAGCGCCACGGCAAGGTCGTAACGGTAGCCGGTATTCTCCGGGTCCAGCTCAATGGCCCGAGTCAGCGGGAGCAGGGCGTATTCGTTCTGTTTGTGACGCAGCAGCCATTGGCCGAGTGCGTGTTGCGCCAGGGACGACTGGGGCTGTTTCTCCAGCCATTGGGCGAGCAACTGGCGCGAACGATCGGCCTGACCCTGACCGTCGAGCAACTGCACCAGCGCCAGGCCGGTGTCGAGGTTGTCCGGCTCCAGTTTTGCGGCCAGTTCCAGCGCCTCGATCGCCTTTTGCGGCGTGCCGTTGTTGAGGTAGAGCTGCGCGAGCGCGAGCTGACGTTGCGCGCTCGGCGGCTGGGCGGTCAGCGCCTGCTCATAGTGCTGAGCGGCCTCTTGCAGCGCGCCGTAATACAGGCCCAGTTCATCCGGGCTCAGCGGCAGCAAGGCGCGCACCGCGCTGAAGCGCACCTGATCATCGGCGGCGTCCAGCAGCGGGCCGATCAGCGTGCTGCGTTGATCTTCAGGAAGCATGGCGGTGACTGCCTGGATGGCCGCCTGCTGAACCAGCGGCGCGGGGCGCTTGAGATCGCCGCGCAGAATTTTCAGGGCCTGGGGGCCCGGGTAATTGACCAGCTCAGCCAGCAGGCCGGCGCGGCGAATATCCGACAGGTCAGTGCGGGTGAATTGCTGATAGAGCACGCGCGCGGCGCCGGGCTTGCCACCGTGGGCCTGCTCCAGTGCTTCGGCATAGCTGTGATTGACCTGCGGTGCGGCCGGCGGCGCGTGCCAGTTTCGCACCAGCATCGCCATGGCGATGATCAGCAGCAACAGCGCCAGCGCAATTGCCACCTGCCAGCGACGTCGAGCCTTGAGCTGGGCGGGTGTGCGCCGGGAAGACGACTCAGACATATCGGTTTCCGTGTGGGCGTGTGCAGCAGCTTCGGGGAGAGACCGCCGAGTGTCAAACGCTGTGGGGAGTGATGGCCCCCTCGGGCGCTCGCTGGTTGTTTATCAACGGTCCAGAAAAAAGCCCCGAACCTTGTGGGTCCGGGGCCTCGTACAGCGGCGGAGGGTGGCCGCAGATCAGCGCTGCAGATCCGCCGCCGCTTGAGCAATCCCGCCGTTCATCCCATGACCTCAGGCGTTCGGCTGCCAGCCGCCGCCCAAGGCTTTGTAGATGGCGACGATGCCGCGATACAGATCGATTTCGGCCAGGGCCTGGCTGTCTTCGGCGGCCAGACGCTCACGTTCGGCGTCCAGCAGGACGAGGAAGTCGGCCGTGCCTTCGCGGTACTGGATGTTCGCCAGATTGGCCGCCGATCGACTGGCTTCACTCTGCCGCACCAGCGACACCAGACGCTGCTGACGCTTGTCGTAGTCGCTGAACGCGTTTTCTGTTTCTTCCAGGGCCAGCAGCACTTGCTGCTCGTAATTGGCCAGAGCGCCTTCGGCATCGGCATTGGCGCCGCGAATCCGCGCCCTGACGCTACCCAGGTCAAATGCCGCCCAGGTGATGCTCGGGCCGAGGCCCCACGCTTGTGCTGCGCCGGACCCGATCTGCGAACCACGGCTGGCGGTAAACCCGAGGAAACCGCTCAGGCTGACCCGCGGGAACAGGTCGGCGGTCTGCACGCCGATTCGCGCGGTTTGCGCCGCCAGTTGCCGCTCGGCGCTGCGCACGTCCGGACGGTTTTCCAGCAGCTTGGTCGGATCACCGATCGGCAGAGCTTTGGAGATCGCCGGCAGCTTGGCCGGAGCGAGGGTCACGGTCATGGCGTCCGGTCGCTCGCCGAGCAGGGTGGCGATGCGATTGCGTTGGCGCACCTGCTCGGCCTGAAGCTGCGGAATGGTGGCTTCCACCGCCGCCAGACGCGCGTCGGAACGCACGACATCAAGCTCATTGCCCACGCCTTCATCACGCAACTGCGCGGTGACGCTGCGCGACTCCTGCTGATTTTTCAGGTTGTCCCGGGCGATGTTCTCGCGCAATTGGGCGCCGCGCAGCTGACCGTAGGCGTCGACCAGTTCGGCGATCATCGTCACCTGCAGCTGATAGAGGTTGGCTTCGGCAGCCTGCTGGTCGGCGTCACTGGCTTCCAGCTCCCGCTGGATGCGGCCGAACAGGTCCAGTTCCCAGGCCATGTCCAGGCCGAGGTCGTAACGTTCCTGGTTGACCCTGTGTTCGGTCTCACCCGGTACCTGCGAGCGGCCGATCTGGCTGCTGGCGCGGCTGGTCACGACGGGCATCGCGTCGTTGCTGATGTCGTCACGAATCGCGCGGGACGCCTTCAGCCGGGCGAAGGCGACGCGCAACTCGCGGTTGCCCTGCAGCGATTCGGCGACCAGGTTGTTCAGGGTCGGGTCGTCGAACTGCTGCCACCAGACGGTTTCGATGTGGCTGCGGTCATAGGCCCGCTGGGTGGCGGCCTGGATGTTGGCCGCCGCGGTTTCCGGCTTCTTGTAGTCCGGGCCGACGGCGCAGGCCGCCAGCGCCAGCACCAGCAGGCTCGGCAGAAAGAGTTTTGCAGCTTTCATCAATGAGCCTCCGGGGCGGTGGTCTGAATGCGTTGAGCCTTGGCCGCCTGGCGTGCCTCTTTGCGTCCAACGTAGTTACGAATCAGTACATAGAAGACCGGCGTCAACAGCAGACCGAAGAAGGTCACACCGAGCATCCCGGAGAACACCGCCACGCCCATGGCATGACGCATTTCGGCACCGGCACCGCTGGACAGCACCAGTGGCACCACACCCATGATGAACGCGAAGGAGGTCATCAGGATCGGCCGCAGACGCAGGCGGCAGGCTTCAAGCACAGCTTCCAGCGGGGTTTTGCCCTTGTCCTGCTCATCCTTGGCGAACTCGACGATCAGGATCGCGTTCTTGCACGCCAGGCCCACCAGTACGATCAGGCCGATCTGGGTGAAGATGTTGTTGTCGCTCCCGGCAATGATCACACCGGCAATGGCCGACAGCAGGGTCATGGGCACGATCAGGATGACTGCGAGTGGCAGGCTCCAGCTTTCATACAGCGCGGCCAGTACCAGGAAGGCCAGCAATACGCAGAGCGGGAAGACCAGCAAAGCGGTGTTGCCTGACAGAATCTGCTGGTAGGTCAGGTCGGTCCACTCGTAGGTCATGCCGTTGGGCAGTTCTTCCTTGAGCAGTTTCTCCATCGCTGTCTGCGCCTGACCCGAGCTGTAACCCGGTCCCGCGGCGCCGTTGATCTCGGCGGTGATGAAGCCGTTGTAGTGCATGACGCGGTCCGGGCCCGAGGTGTTGGTGACTTTCAACAGCGTCGCCAACGGGATCATTTCGCCGCGGTTGTTGCGCACTTTCAACTGACCGATCTGTTCAGCGTCCTGGCGGAACTGCTGCTCAGCCTGCACGTTGACCTGATAGGTCCGGCCGAAACGGTTGAAGTCGTTGGCGTACAGCGAGCCCAGGTAGACCTGCAGGGTGTCGAAGATGTCGCTGATCGGCACGCCAAGGGTCTTGGCTTTTTCACGGTCGATGGCGGCATCGACCTGGGGCACGTTCACCGTGTAGCTGGTGAACAGCGCCGCCAGTTCCGGCACGCTGCGGCTCTTGCCGATGACGTTCATCGTTTCTTTGTACAGCTCGTCGTAACCCAGGTTGCCACGGTCTTCGATCTGCAGGCGGAAACCGCCGATCGTGCCCAGGCCTTGTACCGGCGGGGGCGGGAAGATCGCCATGTAGGCTTCCTCAATCCCGGCATACTTGGCGTTGAGGGCACCGGCAATGGCGCCCGCAGACTCACTGGCCTGCTTGCGCTCATCGAAGGACTTGAGGGCGACGAAGACAATGCCGGAGTTCGGGCTGTTGGTGAACCCGTTGATCGACAGGCCAGGGAAGGCGATGGCGTTCTCCACACCCGGCTGTTCCAGGGCGATGGACGACATCTTCTTGATCACGTCCTCGGTGCGATCCAGGCTCGCGGCATCCGGCAGTTGCGCGAAGGCGACCAGGTACTGTTTATCCTGTGCCGGTACGAAGCCGGTCGGGGTGTTGGAGAAACCCAGCCAGGTCATCACGATCAGGCCGGCGTACACCACCAGTGCCACGCCGCTGACGCGGATCACTCGGCCAACCGTGCTCACGTAGCCGTTACTGGCCTTGACGAAGAAACGGTTGAACGGGCGGAACAGCCAAGCGCCAAACAGCTTGTCGAGGAACCGCGAGAAGCCGTCCTTCGGTGCATCGTGGGCGCGCAGCAGAACAGCGGCCAGCGCAGGCGACAGGGTCAGCGAGTTGAAGGCCGAGATCACCGTCGAGATGGCGATGGTCAGCGCGAACTGTTTGTAGAACTGCCCGGTCAGGCCGGAGATGAACGCCGCCGGAATGAACACCGCACACAGCACCAGGGCCGTGGCGATGATCGGGCCGGTCACTTCTCGCATCGCAATTTGCGTGGCCTCCATCGGCGGATGGCCAAGCTCGATGTTCCGCTCGACGTTCTCCACCACCACGATGGCGTCGTCCACAACGATACCAATCGCCAGTACGAGCCCGAACAGCGACAGCGCGTTGAGGGAGAAGCCGAACAGGTGCATGACCGCAAACGTACCGATCAGTGACACCGGTACGGCGACCAGCGGAATGATCGAGGCGCGCCAGGTCTGCAGGAACAGAATCACCACGAGTACGACGAGGATCAGCGCTTCAAACAGCGTGTGAACCACCGCTTCGATGGAGCCGCGCACGAAGATCGTCGGGTCATAGACGATGCTGTAGTCCATGCCTTCCGGGAAGTTTTTCTTCAGCAGTTCCATCTCGCCGCGCACTTCGTTGGAAATGTCGATGGCGTTGGAGCCCGGGCGCTGGAAGATCGGGATCGCCACCGCTGGCTGGTTGTTCAGCAACGACCGCAAGGCGTACTGGCTGGAGCCCAGTTCGACGCGAGCGATGTCTTTGACCCGGGTGATTTCGCCGTTGTCGCCGGCGCGAACGATGATGTTTTCGAACTCTTCCTCAGAAACCAGACGGCCCTGGGTGTTGATCGACATCTGGAAGCTGGTGGCGCTCGGGGAGGGCGGTGCGCCCAGTTGACCGGCGGCCACCTGACGGTTCTGCTCGCGAATGGCGTTGACCACGTCGGTCGCCGTGATGTTGCGCGATGCGGTCTTGTTTGGATCGAGCCAGACCCGCAGCGAGTAGTCGCCCATGCCGAAAAGCTGAACGTCGCCGACACCGCCCAGGCGTGCCAGCTCATCCTTGATGTTCAGCACCGCATAGTTGGACAGGTACAGCATGTCGTAACGCTGATCCGGCGAGGTCAAGTGGACCACCATCGTCAGGTCAGGCGAGGCCTTGTCCACGGTAATACCGATGCGCGTCACTTCTTCCGGCAGCTTTGGCTCGGTCCGGGTGACCCGGTTCTGTACCTGCACCTGCGCGGTGTCGAGGTTGGTCCCCAGCGCGAAGGTGATGGTCAGGGTCAGCTTGCCGTCGGCGGTCGCCTGAGAAGACATGTAGAGCATGTTCTCGACGCCCGTGATCGCCTGTTCCAGCGGCGCGGCGACGGTCTCGCCGATCACTTTCGGGTTGGCGCCGGGGAAGTTGGCGCGCACGACAACGGTCGGCGGCACGACTTCGGGGTATTCACTGATCGGCAGCTGGAACAGCGAGATCGCGCCGGCGATCAGGATCAGCAGCGAAAGCACCGCCGCGAAGATCGGTCGCGTGATAAAGAACTTGGAGAAATTCATCGAGTGTGTCCCTTAACCGCGTGGCGTGGCGGAAGCAGCAACCTTGGCGTCCAGCTTGGACTGCGCCTTGGGCTGGTTGCTGGCTTCGAGCGCCTGGCGTTGTTGTTGCAATGCGGAGAGTGTTTCGGGGCTGGCCATCGGCGTGTCCTGCGGGTCAACCGGTGAGCCCGGACGCACGCGTTGCAGGCCGGTGACGACGATGCGGTCGTCTTTGCTCAGGCCGCTGCGCACGATGCGCAAGCCTTCAAGCTTCGGCCCCAGATCGACGCTGCGGTAGATCGCCTTGTTGTCCTTGTCGACTACCAGCACGAATTTCTTGCCCAGATCGGTGCCCACCGCTTCGTCCTTGATCAGCATGGCTGAGTAGGTGCCGCTGCCGACCAGCTTCAGGCGCGCATACAGGCCCGGGGTGTATTCGCCCTTGCTGTTGTCGAATACGGCGCGGCCACGGATGGTGCCGGTGCGCGGATTGACCTGGTTGTCGACGAAGTTCATCTGACCCAGGTGCGGGTTTTCCGCTTCATTGGACAGACCCATGTACACCGGTGTGGTCGCGCCGCGTTTGCCGTCGCGAGCCAGCTGGTTGTACTTGAGGAACACGCGCTCGTCGGCGTCGAAGTAGGCGTAGACCTTATCGGTGGATACCAGGCTGGTGAGGATGGTCTGGTCGGCAGTGACGATGTTGCCGGCGGTGATTTCCGCACGGCTGACGCGGCCGGTGATCGGCGCCGTGACGCGGGTAAAGCTCAGGTTCAGGCGCGCCAGATCAAGCTGTGCCTGGATGGCAGCAACGGCAGCTTTGGATTCCTGGGCGGTGGTGGTACGAGAGTCGGCGAGTTCGGCGGAGATCGCATTGTTGGTGCGCAGACGTTCGCCGCGCTGGGCTTCATTGGTGCTGCGCTGGGCCGCGGCCTTGGACTGTTGCAGTTGCGCTTCCAGACGGTGGACTTCCGCTTCGAACGGGCGGGGGTCGATCTGGAACAGCAGGTCGCCTTTTTTCACCAGCTCGCCGTCAGTGAACGCAACCGAGTCGATCTGGCCGGAAACGCGCGGGCGAACCTGAACGGTTTCCGGCGATTCAAGGCGGGCGGTGACTTCGTCCCACTCGTTGACCGGTTGCTCGATCACCTTGGCCACGTTGACTTTCGCCGCCGCCGGCGCAACCGTCGCCTCAGGCGTCCGGCCGCACGCGCCGAGGACCACAAGGGTCAACGCGGCGAGGGGATAGCGCAAAGGAGTTAAAGACTGAAGCATGGGAGAATCCGCCGATGTTATTGAGATGGGCGGATAATGTTCTCGGGGGTGTTATTGCACGAATCGAATGACGCGAAGGTAACTATCAGTCGTAATGATGTTCGGCGTAATAAAAGGTCTGCAATCAATACCCTGCACCGTCATGTGGCATCTGTTCATGAAGCCACGTGGCTTTGAGCTATTGCGCAGAGACGTCCTTCAATCGACCTAAGCTTCCCGGTGTGACGTCTGGCGCTTTCCCGGCTAAAGCCAGTCCCACTGGGACGCAGGGTGCTTTTAATGGGACCGGCTTCAGCCGGGAAGAGGCCGGTTCATACGCCTCAAAATCTTCAGCAACGTTGCACAATCAGAAATGGTGAGTTGAGTTTACTGGTGATTCACGGCCTTCGCTGCGGCCAATAGCATTGAGCCTGAACCCACTCATGAAGGTCTCCCAATGACTCGTTCCGATTCGGTCAATTCCTCGAACAGCCAGCCCGGCTTCAGCCGCCGCGGTATCTTGCAGGCGTCCGCGGTGGGAGCGGCGTCTGCCGTGGCTGCATCATTTGCCAGCACGGCCTCAGCCAGCTCACCTCCTTCCGGCCGGCACAGCAACGCCGAGTTCGACGATGCCTTCCGTGTCAGGTTCCACACGCAAAAGGTCGGCGACGTCGAGGTGTTCTACCGCGAAGTCGGCGCGAAGGATGCGCCAGTACTGTTGCTGCTCCACGGCTTCCCGAGCGCAAGCCACATGTTCCGCACCCTGATGCCGCTGCTGGCCAGTCAGTACCGCCTGATCGCGCCGGACTTGCCCGGTTTCGGCAACACCCTGGCGCCGCCGCGGGGTCAGTTCGATTACACCTTCGACAACCTCTACAAAGTGGTCGAGGGTTTCACCGAAGCATTGGAGCTGACCCGATACGCGCTGTACATCTTCGACTACGGGGCGCCCACCGGCCTGCGCCTCGCCGCCGCCAACCCGGAAAAGGTGACAGCCATCATCAGCCAGAACGGCAACGCCTACCTTGAAGGTTTCAGCGATCAGTGGGACCCGTGGCAGGCTTACTGGCGTGATCCTTCGTCGGCCAACCGTGAAGCCTGTCGACCGTCGCTGTCGCCCAAGACCATCCGCGACTGGCAGTACGGCACCGGTGCGGATCCCGAGAAACTCTCGCCCGACGGCTACAACCTCGACATTTTTTACATGGCCCGGCCCGGCGCGGAGGAGATACAGCTGGACCTGATTCTCGACTACCACACCAACGTCGCAGCCTATCCCGCGTTCCAGGCGTATCTGCGCAAGCATCAACCGCCCTTGCTCGCGGTCTGGGGCAAACACGACCCGGCCTTCATTCCGCCGGGCGCGCTGGCGTTTCGCAAGGACATCCCCAATGCCGAGGTGCATCTTCTGGACGCCGGGCACTTTGCGCTGGAGACCCATGCGCCCGAGATTGCGCAGTACATCCGGGACTTCCTGTCACAGAAGCTACAGCGGTGACAACACCGTTTTACCTGACTGGATGAGCTTTGAAGCGGCTGCCGACGATGCCGTGTCTCACGTGCAATCAACGGAGGGCCTGGAGGATTACTTCTGCGCCGCCAAGGCTTTCCTTTGGGATTTCTCAGTTTTCATCGCGGCGATCTCGCGCTCGCAGGCCTCGACGTCGAAGGAGTTGTCCCACTTGGCGATGGCGATGGTGCCGATTCCATTGCCGATCAAATTGGTCACGGCCCGCGCTTCGTTCAGGAACCGGTCAATGCCCAGCAGCAAAACAAGCCCGACCAGAGGAATGGAGTGGATGGTGGTCAGGGTCGCCGCCAGCGTCACGAACCCTGCACCTGCCACCCCTGCCGAACCTTTGGACGTCAGCAGGAACACTCCGAGCAAGATCAACTGATCGGCAAAGGTCAGCGGGGTATTGGTCGCCTGGGCGATGAAGATGGCGGCCATGGTGAGGTAGATGCAGGTGCCGTCGGCGTTGAACGTGTAACCGGTCGGTAGCACCATGCCCACCACCGATTTTTTGCAGCCCAGTTTTTCCAGTTTTACCATCATGCGTGGCAGCACCGCTTCGGTCGAGCAGGTGCCCAGCGTGATGAGAATTTCATCCTTGAAATAACGCAGAAATTGCATCAGCGGCATGCCCGACCACCGTGCCACGGAACCCAGCACGACGACGATAAAGATCAGCGTGGTGAGGTACAGGGCGATCAGCAGCTGACCGAGCGAGAGCAGGGTGCCGATGCCGTACTTGCCGATGGTGAAAGCCATCCCTGCACCCGCACCGATCGGCGCCAGTCGCATGACCATGGCAACGATCTTGAACAGGCCTTGCAGAAACAGATCAATGGTGTTGATCAGCGGCTTGCTGGTTTCGCCCATTTGCACCAACGCGATGCCCATCAACACAGAAAGCAGGATGACCTGAAGCATGACCCCGTTGGAAAAGGCGCCGAGGAACGTGTGAGGAATGATATTGAGAAAGAAATCAATGGTCCCGCCCTGTTCACTGGCAGCCTGGCTGTACTTGCTGATAGCACTGCCATCAAGGGCGCTGACGTTGATATTCATGCCGACGCCCGGCTTGACGATATTTACAACGACAAGGCCGATGACCAGCGCGATGGTGGACAGAATCTCGAAGTAGAGCAGGGCCTTCACACCGATTCGGCCCACCTCTTTGATGCTGCCCATCTTCGCGATACCCACGACGACGGTCCCGAAAATGATCGGTGCCAACAGCATCTTGATCAGTTTGATGAAACCATCGGCGAAGGGCTGGAGCTTGGCACCGATGTCTGGCAAGAAGTAACCGATGGCGGCGCCGATCACGATGCCGATCAGCACTTGCACATACAGCTGGCTATACCAGCGTGATTTGGACGTTTCCACGGAAGCACCTCATTTTATTGTTGTGATGGGCATGTGGCGTGGCGTCAGGAATGACGCGTGTGTCTGCGGCCTCTTTCAAAAAGGGCCGCAGACGCGGTCTGATCAGCCCTCACCCAACTCGCGCATGACGGCGTACAAGGCGGACTTCGCTTCAAACCCGACACCTGGAATATCCGGTAATCCGACGTAGCTGTTTTCCACCTTGATCCCGTCGGCAAAACCGCCGAAGGGCTGGAACACGTCCGGGTAGGATTCGTTGCCGCCCAGGTGCAGGCCGGCGGCGATGTTCAAGGACATCTGGTGACCACCGTGGGGCACCACGCGGCGGGACGACCAGCCCATGTCTTCCATTACCTTCAGCGTGCGCATGTATTCCACCAGCCCGTAGGACAGCGCGCAGTCGAACTGCAGAAAGTCGCGATCAGGGCGCATGCCGCCGTGGCGCAGCAGGTTGCGGGCGTCCTGATGGGAAAACAGGTTTTCACCGGTGGCCATGGGCAGCTCGTAGTGATTGGCAAGCTCGGCTTGAAGCGCGTAGTCCAGCGGGTCCCCGACCTCTTCGTACCAGAAGAGGTTGTACTTCTTGATGGCTTCGGCGTAAGCAATGCCGGTTTCCAGATCGAAACGGCCGTTGGCATCCACCGCCAGACGACGTCCGTCCCCGACCACCTCTAGCACTGCCTCGATGCGGCGGATGTCTTCGTCCAGGGGCACGGCGCCGATCTTCATTTTGACCACGTCATAGCCGCGATCCAGGTAGCTCTGCATTTCCGCCTTGAGCTTGGTCTGGTCCTTGCCTGGGTAGTAATAGCCGCCCGCGGCATAGACCCAGACTTTGTCGTCGGCCACGCCGTTGCGGTAACGATCAGCCAGCAGGCGATACAGCGGTTTGCCTTCGATCTTGGCGACCGCGTCCCAGACCGCCATGTCAATGGTGCCGACGGCGACCGAGCGCTCTCCGTGACCGCCTGGCTTTTCGTTGGTCATCAGGGTTTTCCAGATGGCGAACGGGTCGAGGTTGTTGTTTTCATGATCGACAAGGGTGTCGGGGTCGGCTTCGGTGATGCGCGCCAGGAAGCGATCACGCATCAGCGCGCCCTGGCCGTAGCGACCGTTGGAGTTGAAGCCATAGCCGATAACAGGTTTGCCGTCGCGGATCACATCGGTGATCACCGCCACGAC
The DNA here is from genome assembly GCF_057834665.1 of Pseudomonas sp. GL_135. Lineage (NCBI taxonomy): Bacteria > Pseudomonadati > Pseudomonadota > Gammaproteobacteria > Pseudomonadales > Pseudomonadaceae > Pseudomonas > Pseudomonas sp. GL_135. Next base: position 3,124,624 of record NZ_CM174408.1, on the reverse strand, counting down.
CGAGCAGGTCATTTTGGAAAAATCGATATAGGCGTTGGCAATGGGCGAGGCAATGGAAACGGTTTTTTCACGGATGTCCACGATGCGCATGACGGGTTCCTCTTGTTGTTCGTGGCCCCACGTTAGGCTTTGCGACGACACCCGCCCAATGCTATTAATGCCGCACCCTATGCACAGGAGGCATGGCCCCGTGGAACTCGTCTGGCTTGAAGATCTCTCGGCGCTTGCGGAGTACGGCAGCTTTGTCCGTGCCGCCGAGGCACGGCACGTTACCCAGCCGGCCTTTAGCCGCCGGGTTCGCTCGCTGGAGAACTGGATGGGGGTGGAACTGTTCGTGCGTACGCCTCAGGGCGCAACGCTGACGGAGGCGGGAAGGCAAATTCTACCGAGCGCTCAGGAGGCGGCCCGGCACCTGTACCGGATGCGCAACGAGGCCCAGGAAGTGGCCGGAATGGCGGCGCGCTCACTCAAGTTCGCGGCCACGCATTCCCTGTCGTTCACTTTCTTTCCCAAGTGGCTGCGAAGCTCGGAAAACGCCGCGCTCATCGAGGCCGTGCAGCTGCACTCCGACAGCATGGCCGTCTGCGAGCAGATGCTGATCCACGGCCAGGTGCAGTTCATGCTCTGCCATCGCCACCCCGACGTGCCGCCGCTGCTGGCGCCTGATCAGTTCATCAGCAAGAAGGTCGGTGAGGACGTGCTGGTGCCCCTGGCGAGCACATCGACCCGCTTTGGCACCACGCCGGCGGCGTTGCCGTATCTGGCGTACACCCATGAATCCGGGTTGGGGCGTATCGTCGCCCACCGACTGCGGGGCAAGGAAGATTACCTTCACCTCAAACCGCTCTTCAGCAGCCACCTTGCAGCCGTACTCATGTCCATGGCCCTGGAAAGCAAAGGCGTGGCGTGGCTGCCGAAAAGCCTGACCGAGCAGGAAGTGCTGGAAGGGCGACTGGTCCGAGCGCTGGATGAAAGCTGGGACATTCCGCTGGAAATTCACCTGACCCGGCCGAAGGCGCAGCTGAGTCAGGCGGCGGAGGCGTTTTGGGGGGAGGCGGGCGGTGGTGGCGGGTTGGCTTTGGGCGGACGGGCGGGTTGAATCGATCAGCCTAATGGACCGGCACCTGGCGTTTTAAAAGACCGAGACATCAGGTTGAAGATCACTCTTCGCTGCGGCCCGATTCTCGTTCTTCGAATGTCAGTCTGCCCAAGCCTCCATCAAGACTCCGTATGCGGCTGGAAGATTTTGCTGACCACCGCCCACTTGCCTTCCACTTTCAGCAGTTGAAAGAAGTCAGTGAAAGAGAGGCCCGACATGTCATTTGCATCTATCCGTGCGCTGGCGGCAGTCCCGACGATTTCGATACGGGTTATAGCGGCCTGGGCGTTCGGTGACGGACGAAAGTCTTCGTCGATTCCCTTGAACAGAATTGAAATCGCGCCGCCTGCGAGTTTGCCATCGGCGCCGACGCTGTACATCGTCGCATGTTCGTTGAACGCGGGTTTCATGATGCTACTGTCGGCCTGCCTGCAGCCCTCGATGTATTTATTCAGCACGTCGGTGATGGCTTGGTATTCATCTACGTAGGTAGGTTTATTCACGATCGTATGACTCACTTGTTTGTCATGGGGTTGGGTATCTGCCTGGGCAATCGTGCCCAAACTGGAAATCAGGGCGACCAAAAGCCAACGCTTCATGGAAGTCATTTTCATGTCTCAACTCTTATCAATTAGCAGTGGTATCCAGCCAGACAGATCCATAACGAGTGTAGGCGACAGGAATCTCGATCATTTCTTTTAGATCATCTGCAGCGCTACGAACCCAAAATGGATCTCGCAGCATTTGCCGGCCTACAAACACCAAATCAGCCTGGCCGTTTTGCAAAATTTCTTCGGCCTGACGTCCGTTCTGAATCACACCGACAGCACCTGTCGCGATATGCAGTTCTTTGCGCAGCAATTCAGCGGCCGGTACCTGGTAACCCGGGTAGGTCTGGACCTTGACCATTTTGATACCGCCGGAACTGCAGTCGATCAGGTCAACACCTTGCTCTTTCATCCAGCGACCGTACTCAAGGAACGACTCGGGCGTGTTGCCGCCTTGCGCGTAATCAGAGCTGGATATGCGGACAAACAGTGGGCGATCCCCCCAATGGATTTTGACTTCCTCCAGCACTTCCCGAAGGAAGCGATAGCGTCGCTTGGGATCGCCGCCATATTCGTCGTCGCGGGTATTGGCCAGCGGCGAGAGAAACTCGCTCAACAAGTAGCCGTGGGCGGCATGAATCTCGAGGACATCGAAACCGGCGTCGCGGGCACGTCGTGCGGCATCGCCGTAAAGTTTGACCAGACCCGGAATTTCATCCGCCGCGAGTGCGCGTGGAACAGGGCTGGTATCCGTGAAGGGTATGGCGGACGGCGCGATGTGAATCAGATTGGGCAGATCAGCGTTGCGTCCGGCATGGCCGATCTGGGCGCCTGCTTTTGCGCCAAAGCCATGAAGCAGCTCAACCAGCGCTTTCAAGCCACCAACGTGTTCATCGCTCCAGATGCCGAGGTCGCCTGGGCCGATACGGCCGTCAGCGTGGACAGCCAATGTTTCTGGAAAAATCAGCCCTGCCTGACCCAACGCGCGAGCGCCGTAATGAACGCGATGCCAGTCAGAGACGAAGCCATCGTCCGCTGCCATGTGCATGCACATAGGGGACATGACAACGCGGTTTTTCAGTGTGAGGCCTTTGATTGTGTGGGGGGACAGCAACAAGCTCATCTGGCGGATTCCATAGTGGTTAATATGGAATGATGCTAGCGTACGCAGCACTGGCGAGTAAGTACGCACAATAATGTGCTGTAGGCACACTTTTTATACCGTGGTGATCACCGTGAAGAAATGTAATCCCCAGGATGAACTCGAAGCGTTCGCGTGCCCCGTCGCGTTTACCGTCGATGTCATTGGCGGAAAGTGGAAGTCGCTCATCCTCTTCCACCTGATGTCAGGAACCCAACGGTTTAATGAGCTGCGGCGCTCGATACCTGACATCACGCAGAGGATGCTGACATTGCAGTTGAGAGAGCTGGAAACTGATGGGGTTATTCATCGCGAGATCTATCGCGAAGTGCCGCCTAAAGTTGAGTATTCGCTCACGCAACTGGGCAACTCTCTGGTGCCTCTGGTGAGTGCCATGCGCGAGTGGGGAGCTGTGCATGAGCGCACGATTCTGGAACTGCGGCGATCTGCAGTCGATGTTGACAAGCTCGAATCTCTGGCTTGAGTCTGCGCAGTAGCCCGTGCGGTGCCGGGCCCGCGCTAGCCCCCTACAGGCTATCCGGATCCCCAAAAAACATCTGAATCCGCGACCTTAACCATCTCTCCCCCGGATCATTGTCCTGCGACCCCCGCCAGGCCATGTGCAGCTCAAACGTACGCGATTCAATCGGCAACTCTTCCGAGCGAACACCCCCCGCAGCAGTCAGCACCGCGGCGGCGTAGTCCGGCACGGTCGCGACAATGTCGGTCCCGGCAATCAGCGTGGCCAGACCGTTGAACTGCGGAACCGCCAGCACGACGTGGCGTTTGCGGCCGATTTTTTCCAGGTGTTCGTCGATGAAGCCGCCGAGGTCGCCGGCGAAGGACACCAGGGCGTGGGGGCGGGCGCAGAAGTCGTCCAGGGTGATCGGCCCCGGCATGGTGTCGGCGCGCAGCAGTTTGGGTTTGCTGCGGCGCAGCACTTTGCGCTTGGCGTTGGCGGGGAGGTCGTCGGTGTAGCTGACGCCGATGGAGATTTCACCGGAGGAGAGCAGCGCCGGCATCAGGATGTAGTTGGTGCGGCGCACCACCAGCACGATGCCCGGGGCCTCCGAACGCAGGCGCTTGAGCAGTGACGGCAGCAGGGCGAACTCGACTTCGTCGGACAGGCCAATGCGGAATACGGCGGTGCTGGTGGCCGGGTCGAAGTCGGCGGCGCGGCTGACGGCGGTGGAGATGGAGTCCAGGGCAGGGGACAGCAGGCCAAAGATCTCGATGGCCCGCGCGGTGGGCTCCATGCTGCGTCCGGTGCGCACGAACAGCGGATCGTCGAACAGCCCGCGCAATCGCGACAACGCCGCACTGATCGCCGGCTGACCGAGGAACAGCTTCTCCGCCGCGCGGGTGACGCTGCGTTCGTGCATCAGAGTTTCGAAAACGATGAGCAGATTGAGGTCGACGCGACGCAGGTCGTTGCGATTCATGACGGGGGTCTCGGGGGCATTGGTCGATACATTGGCGGCCCAGACGCGCGCCACGTGTTCAGCTCAGGCAGGGATATTACGGGTAAATACCGGTTGTCTGCATTGTTGAATTTTCCGGGACCGCTGTAAATGTGCTCCGAGGCGCACCCAATGGTGGTAGCTGATGAAACCTTGACCCGCAAAAACACACCAATGGCAACGTGCTGGCCCTTTGTAATCCGGTGCGTCGCAGCCAGCGCGTAGCACGGGATGCATCGATCTTCAGGCTTCGGGTTGCAATGTCGCGGTGAGCACCCAACAATGTGCGCCCAGCAGGCCCGGGACGGCGGCGCAAGATTCAGCAGCTGCCTGCGCCATCAGAATCGATGGCAGGCATGTCGACTATTAATAGCCACTGATAGTGTTACCGGCGGCGCCCGGATAGAGTTCATGGCATCAAGGTTCATAAGGCGAGGTTCGAAATGTCCCGCACGATCCGTTTTCATCAGTTCGGTCCGGCCGAGGTGCTCAAAGTAGAAGAGCTGCCGGTCGCGTTGCCTGCACCCGGTGAGGTGCAAGTGCGCGTTCAGGCGATCGGCGTTACCTGGTACGACGTGCTGTGGCGACAAAATCTGGCTTCATCCCAGGCTCGCCTGCCGGCCGGTCTGGGTTCCGAAATGGCGGGCGTCATTACGGCCATCGGCGATGGCGTGACCGATCTGAAAGTGGGCGACAAGGTTGCCAGCTTTCCTTCGGCAGACGTCAATGTGTACCCGGTCTACGGCGAGCTGATTCTGCTGCCCCAGACTTCCGTGACCCGCTATCCAGACGTGCTGACCCCCAATGAGGCGGCCGTTCATTACACACCGATGCTGGTGGCGTATTTTGCGTTCGTTGAACTGGCGCGGGCAAAATCAGGGCAAACGGCACTGGTCACCGACGCTAGCCATTGCGCGGGCCCTGCGTTCCTGCAACTGGGCAAGGCGCTCGGCATCAAGGTGATTGCCGCGACCAAGACCGAAGCGTGCCGCGACTACCTGCTGAAAATGGGTGCGGACAAAGTGATCGTTACCGAAGAAGAGGATTTGCTTCTGACGATCAACCGCTACACCGACAACCGCGGCGTGGACATTGTCCTCGACGGTCTGGGTGGCCCGCAGATGTCGATTCTGGGTGATGTGTTGGCACCCCGTGGCAGTCTGATTCTTTATGGCCTGCAGGGTGGTAACCAGACGCCGTTCCCGGCGTGTGCAGCGTTTCAGAAGAACATTCAGTTCTTTGTGCACTGTGTGGGTAACTTCACCGGCAAGCCGGAGCTGGGCATCAAGCAGGACGAAGAAGCGATCAAGCGTGCCTTGCGCGACATCAACCAGATGACGGCGGACGGCATGCTGTTACCGCAGATCACCAAGGTGTTCCCGTTTGATCAGTTGGTCGAAGCCCACCGTTTGATGGACGGTTGCCCGGTAGGTGGTCGTGTAGTGGTTGAGGTCGATCCATCCTGAGCGCAGACCATCGCGCTCGTTGAATGCCCGACGCTTTTGACCTGGCGTCGGGATTGAGGTGCCGGAGACCGGGTTCCAGGTATCCGCCCTGTCAGTCACCGGTCACGTTGTATCACTCAAGCCTTCCCGAATGTTCTGGAAGGCTTTTTTGTTTATTGGGTGTTTAATTTATTGATCAATCCTCCCAGGGTGTGTGGTTGATAAGTCTTTTTGAATCAATGGACTGTTCGTTTTAATAAACTTTTATTTAAACGTCCTCGTTTAATTGCTGTTCGGATTTGTCGAAAATAGAACCTTCACGTGTCGGTAGTGGCTGGCTTGTAATTGTTTCGCATGCGTCGATAATAGTTTCAACAATTACATGCTCAAGGAACGAGTCGATGCCTGTTGACCTGCCGCCCTCTGCTTTGCGTGATAACCGGTCTGCTGCATCCATCACTAGCGGAACTGCCTCATGTATGGATATCAAGCCGCCAATAGGGAACAGTGCTACCGCGCTGATAAGTCGCCGGGTATTGAAGCCATGAGTTCAATGCACGAACAAGCCATGAACTACGTCTATCAGCAAGTGCTGCAGCGGCTCTCGGGTTATTTGAATCGAAACGAACGAACAGCGTTGCAGTTGTTGATACAGCGCTTGATCGTTGCAGCGGGCGGGATTGAAAGGATCGGCGGCTACAAAGTGCTGGTCCCGTTCAGCGGCGGTAAGGACAGCGCCTATACCGTCGCCATGTTGCGTGCAGCTCAACTGAGTATCGCCGCACGGGGGCCGGCAACGTTCAGACTACGGGTCGCGAATATGCGCCATGCGGGTATTACGTCGGCGGTGATGGGCAACATTGATCGCTGCTATTCGGCGCTGTTTCTGCACGACGACCCGAGGGTCGAACTGCTGGTGATCGATCATCAGTACGTACAGATTTTCGAGCCCGACTTACCGTTTTCGACGGCGGGTCGTGAGCAGAATCGCTCCGACGTGCTGCTGGGCGGGCATCTGACGGCTGGCGATGCGCGGACCACTTTCTGCAACAGCTGTTATCTGGGCATGGCGGATTTTCTGGTCCGTGCCGCCTGCTGGGGAGACGGCGTCAATGCCGTGATCAGCGGCGACTCGCTCAAGGAGCAGAAGCAGTACGCGACCTGGATCATGCGTCTTGCGCGGCACGGGGGGCAGAAAATCGAGCCCTGGCACACCCTGGGTTTCAATGGGGCATTGAGCGTCATCGACAGCCTCGGGCGCGCCTATTACGAAGAGCTGTACGGCGAATCCGCAGAACCGTCGGGCTACAGCCGGCCACCGGTGTACCCGAACCGAACCATCGCCCCGACCTTGCTGACCGCTGCGGACCTCATCGGCTACCGCGCGGAGGAACACTGGGGGCTGCTGACTGACTTCCTGGGCTTCCGGTTTGATGACCTGGCGTTCAGCTTCAGCGAGTCGGACTGCGCCAATCCGTTACTGATGGCCCACCTGCGCGGGCTTAAGGCCGAATTCATCGAAGGTCGAGCATACGCCGACGGCATCGCAGAGTACCTGGAACTGGCAGCCGTCATGATGCGCCGCAAACGCATGCCTGTACGCCTGATCAAGCAGGCGCTGGCAGCCTACGACAGCCCGGAGAAAATCGCGGATCGCCGTCAGCTTGCCGAGGGCTATGGCCAGGAGGCATTTGGCCTGAGCGAAACGCAGTGGGTTTGCCTGCTGTTTTCGCCGTTTGTCGACGCCGGCGCGCGGCTCGAGGATTTCCTGCGCCGCTATCACCCCGGCATGCTGGTCGGGCTGAGCGATCTGCACAAGACGCTTGCCGGGCAGTTGGCCCCGGACCTGGTGCCGCACTGGCTGGTGGAAGTCAGCGGTCTGAGCCTGAAGGGGCTGCAATCGCTATACGCCAAGCGCCATGTGGACTTCAACGACGAGCGTTCGATCATCGCTCGGGTTCGCGCAAGCGACCCCGACAAACGGCGGGTGACGACAGTCGATCCGCACACCGGCGCCCTGACGACGGAACTGATTTCGGGGCGTTGAACGCTGTGAGGTGAACTGACGCGCAGTGATGCGCTGAGCCTCGGGCGGTCCACGCGGCGCTTTTTCAATGACCCTGCGCCTGGCGCACGGATGGGGTATTCGATGAATAACAACAAGACTGATTTTGCCTACCAGATGGTGTATCGCTACCTGCTCAGGTTGACCAACGAGCTGTCCGCCGGGCCCGCCGCGCGCATGCCCTCGTTGCGGCTCCTGGCACGACGGCTGCGGGTGTCGATTTCCACGGTGCAGAATGCCTATAGCCTTCTTGAGAAGGAAGGGCGAATCTGCTCCGTGCCCAAGTCCGGCTATTTCGCGCTGCCCAACCCTTGCAACGACATGCCCCTGGAAGGTGATGACGTGTTCACGCGTTTTCATGCCAGTGCCCGGCGTCCGGACATGTTTGTCTTCGGCGCCGATGAGCCCACCCTGCTGGTGTCGCTTCACGGTGCGCTGCTCAGTGTTGAACGCGACCTCATGCGTCACTATCCCTGCCAGCCCGATCCGCGCTTTGAACCCTTCGGCGATATCGAGCTGCGCACGGCGCTGGCCGGCCACTACACCTCATCGACCGAGCATTGCTGGCACCCGGACAATGTGTTCATCGGGCCGGACAAGACCGGCGTCTTGAAGACCGTCATCGAAGCGCTGCAGCTACGCGACTGTGCCGTGCTGGTGGAGTCGCCATGTGGCTGGAGCATTCTGCGTACGCTGCAGACATACGGAATTCGGGTGATTGAGGTTTGCACGGATGCGCAGGGTGGTATCAACCTTGATGAGCTGGGTGCGTTGATCCGGCGCGAGGATGTGAAACTGGCGATTGTGTCGTCGCGGATGGACCCGATTCGCGGCCAGAGGATGCCTTACGCCCAGCGTGCGCGGATGGCGGAGGTGCTGAACCTGCAGGGGGTGTGGGTGCTGGAGAACGATACCCATGGCGCTTTGTGTTTCGAGGACGACAGTTCGCCGTTCCGGGATTTGATTGATCCGGAGCGGCTGTTGGTGGTGGGTGCTTTTGACAAGATGATCGGGCTGGAGGCGCCATTCGGGTATCTGTTGAGTCGGCATTCACGGGCGCTGTTGCATCAGCAGTGGGTGTTGCGCTCGTTTCGCCTGCCGCCCGTCCGGCAGAAGGCGATTGCGCGGTTGTACGCTTCGGGGCAGTTCGATCGGCACTTGCGGGAGTTGCGTGGTTGTCTCGAGCAGCGGGTCGGTGAGTTGGCGAGCGGGGTGGAGCAGTATCTGGGTGATGAGGTGCAGTTTGAGCTGCCCCGAGGCGGGGCGTCGATCTGGCTGGAGAGTGTGCATCGGGTGGATACGGCGCGGGTGTTCAATCGGTTGCTGGAGCAGCGGATCGTGGTGGCGCCGGGGGAGTTGTTCAGTGTGCGGGGGTTGCATCAGCAGTGTTTGCGGATCAGCGGGTCGGTGGATTGGGGGCAGAATATTGAGTCGATGCTGGTGATTGTTCGGAATGCTTTGGTGCAGGAGCGGTTGGGGTAGGGTTTTTTTTCAGATCAAGATGGAGATCAAGATCAAGATCAAGATCCTTAAGATCACAAGCGTCTGCCTGGGGGCAGACTGTTTCGCCTTCGGCGACTTACTTTTGAAAAGCACCAAAAGTAAGCAAAAGTGCCTGCTCTCGGTTGGGCCCGACTTCGTCGGGTTCCTTCACTCCGGTCTCACTCCGTGGGCCCGCCGCCATCCGCCATCCATGGCGGGGGGCGGCTCTCGCGGCATCCATGCCGCTCGGCCCACGGAGCGAGACCTGCGTTCAGCCTGCACCCAAGTCGCGATTGGCGGTGACTGAGCCTTTTGCGTAGGAAGATCAAAAGCAGATCAAAAGCTTCCCGGCTGAAACCGGTCCTACGGGGCGTGCGCGGTGCATTTGTAGGACCGGCTTTAGCCGGGAAGGCGTCAGTGCTGACACTCCCCCATTTGATCGTCCCCACGCTCGCGCCGAAATCCGGCCGCCAATCCATTTCCGTTTGCCTCGATCGCGTTGAGCTGTTATCTGTACGTCCGTCCAGTGTTCCGATTGACGGCCAGCCTTTTCAGTGACTTCCATTTCCACTATTTCCCCCGATAACCGCGCAGTTTCTGTCGAGACTGTGGCGGTTGCGGCTGTCGATCCTGAAACGGGTTATCGGGTCGCGGTGCGGGAGTTGTGTGAGTTCACGGCGAAGGCGGGGGATCTGGATTTGCGCTTTACCCCGTCGCCCACGGCGCAGGAGGGGATTGCCGGGCATCGGACGGTGGCGGCGCGGCGGGGGCCGCAGTATCAGGCTGAGGTGGCGTTGAGCGGGGTGTTTCATGAGCTGAGGATTCGGGGCAGGGCGGATGGCTACGATGCGGCGCTGAACCAGCTCGAAGAGATCAAGACCTATCGCGGCGACCTGAGCAGCCTGCCCGCCAACCATCGGCAGCTGCACTGGGCCCAGGCCAAGGTGTATGGCTGGTTGCTCTGCCAGCAAATGCAGTTGGCCGAGGTCAATCTGGCGTTGGTGTATTTCAACATCATCAGTGAGCAGGAAACCCTCATTCAGCAGCGTTTCACGGCCGCCGAGTTACAGGCGTTTTTCGAAATTCAGGCGGGAATCTTCCTGCAGTGGGCGCGGCAGGAACTGGCCCATCGCGACGCCCGAGACCGTGGGCTCACCGCCCTGAAGTTTCCCCACGCCGGTTTTCGTACCGGGCAGCGAGTGTTGGCCGAGTCGGTGTACAAGGCGGTCAGCACCGGACGCTGTTTGATGGCCCAGGCGCCCACCGGCATTGGCAAGACCATCGGCACGGTGTTCCCGATGCTCAAGGCCGCGCCGACGCGCAAACTGGACAAGGTGTTTTTCCTCACTGCAAAGACGCCGGGACGCAAGCTGGCGCTGGATGCGCTTAGCGTGATTGGGCGAAGTGCCCCGGAGCTGAGCCTTCGGGTGCTGGAGATGGTGGCGCGGGACAAGGCCTGCGAATACCCGGACAAGGCCTGCAACGGCGATTCATGCCCGCTTGCCAAAGGTTTTTACGACCGGCTGCCGGCGGCGCGCAGCGAGGCGATGATCAAGCCCTGGCTTGATCAGGCAGGCGTGCGTGAGATTGCGCTGGGCCATCAGGTCTGCCCGTATTACCTGAGCCAGGAGCTGGCGCGCTGGTCGGACGTGGTGATCGCCGACTACAACTACTATTTCGACCTCAGCGGCATGCTGTTCGGGCTCAGTCAGTTCAATCAGTGGCGCGTCGCGGTGCTGGTGGACGAGGCGCATAACATGGTCGAGCGGACGCGGTCGATGTACAGCGCAACCCTCGATCAGTACAGCATGAATCAGGTGCGGCAGAGCGCGCCGGAGCCGGTGAAAAAAGCCTTGCAGCGGCTCAACCGCGACTGGAACGCCCTGCACAAGGAGCAAGTCGCGCCGTATCAGGCCTACGCCGCCACGCCCGGCAAGTTTCTGAACAGCCTCAATCTGTGCATCACGGCGTTCGGCGACTATTTCAACGAGCACCCCCACGCGGCCAACGGTGAGCTGCAAAGCTTCTATTTCGAGGCCATCCAGTTCGGTTGTATTGCCGAGCTGTTCGACGAGCACTTTTTGTTCGACATCAGCAAGCGTGAGCTGGGCAGCAAGTCGCTGTCGCGCCTCTGCCTGCGCAATGTCGTGCCGGCGGGTTTCGTGCGTCCGCGCCTGACCGCGGCGATCAGCGCGGTACTGTTTTCCGCGACCCTCAATCCACGGCACTTCTACCGTGACCTGCTGGGCCTGCCCGACACCACGGCGTGGGTCGACGTCGAGTCTCCGTTCCAACGCTCGCAGCTGGATGTGGAAATCGTCAGCCGCATTTCCACCCGCTACACCCATCGGCAGGCCTCGCTGGCGCCCATCGTCGAGCTGATGGCGCGGCAGTTCGAGGCGCGGCCGGGTAATTATCTGGCGTTCTTCAGCAGCTTCGATTACCTCCAGCAAGTGGCAGATCTAATGGAGCGCAGCCACCCTGATGTGCCGGTGTGGAAGCAATCCCGGGGCATGGCCGAGGCGGAACGGCAGGCCTTTCTCGAGCGGTTTACGCCGGACAGTCAGGGCATCGGTTTTGCGGTGCTGGGCGGGGCATTCGGCGAGGGCATTGACCTGCCGGGAGCGCGGTTGATCGGGGCGTTCATCGCCACCCTGGGACTGGCGCAGATCAACCCGGTCAACGAGCAACTCAAGCAGCGCATGAGCCTGTTGTTCGGCGCCGGTTACGACTACACCTATCTCTACCCCGGCATGCAGAAAGTGGTACAGGCCGCGGGCCGAGTGATTCGCGGCCTGGACGATCGCGGTGTCGTAGTGCTGATCGACGATCGCTTTGCTGAGCGCAAGATTCAACAGCTGTTGCCGGCGTGGTGGCAGCTATGACGTGGTTCAGCTAATTGTCTCAGGACGTTACGGATCGATAGCCGAGCGGCACGGTCCAACTGCCAGTAAACTGCCGCGGCACTGTCATTTCAGGCGGCGTTTCAGGTTGTTTCCCGCTGGGTCGGGACCTTTTCTTTTTTGTCTTTTCCTATTTTTCATCCACGGAGGTTTCGCATGAGTATCAGTCCATTCGCGGGCAAACTGGCGCCTGCAGAATTGCTGGTCGATCTTCCTCGTCTGGTGACGGCCTATTACACCGGCCAGCCCGACGCGTCGGTGGCGACCCAGCGGGTTGCCTTCGGTACCTCCGGGCACCGCGGCAGCTCTTTCGAATTGAGCTTCAACGAGTGGCACGTGCTGGCCATCAGTCAGGCGATCTGCCTGTACCGGCAGGCCAACGGCATCGATGGCCCGCTGTTCCTCGGCGCCGACACCCACGCCCTGTCAACCCCGGCGGCCGCTTCGGCGCTGGAGGTGCTGGCAGCCAATGGCGTCAACGTGATGATCTCCGAGGGTGACGAATACACCCCGACGCCGGCGATCTCCCACGCCATCATCTGCTACAACCGCGGGCGCACGACCGGTCTGGCCGACGGCATCGTCATCACGCCTTCGCACAACCCGCCTGAAAGTGGCGGCTTCAAGTACAACCCCACCAACGGCGGCCCGGCTGACTCGCACATCACCAAGTGGATCGAGAACAAAGCCAACGAATTGCTGGCCGAGCGCATCGTCAACGTCCAGCGCATCACCCACGAAAAAGCCCTGCGCGCCGACACCACCCATCGCCACGACTACATCAATACTTACGTCGCGGACTTGAAAAACGTCATCGACATGGACGCCATCCGCGGTGCCAGTCTGCATCTGGGCGTTGACCCGTTGGGCGGGGCAGGCGTGCGGTACTGGTCGGCCATCGGTGAGCACTACGGGCTGAACCTGGAAGTGGTGAACAAGTTCGTCGATCCGACCTTCTGTTTCATGAGCGTGGACTGGGACGGCAAGATCCGCATGGACCCGTCGTCCAATTTCGCGATGCAAAGCCTGATCGGTCTGAAGGACCGCTTCCAGGTGGCCTTCGCCTGCGACCCCGACCACGACCGTCACGGCATCGTGACGCCGACCGGCGGCCTGCTGGCGCCGAACAACTACCTGGCGGTCTCCATCGATTACCTGTTCCAGAACCGTCCGGATTGGCGCGCCGATGCAGCCGTCGGCAAGACCGTGGTGAGCAGCGGGATGATCGACCGCGTGACCCAGCGTCTGGGCCGCCGCCTCTACGAAGTGCCGGTGGGCTTCAAGTTCTTCGCCGAAGGCTTGTACGAGGGTTCGCTGGGCTTTGGCGGTGAGGAGAGTGCCGGTGCGTCGTTCCTGCGTCGCGACGGGACGGTCTGGACGACGGACAAGGATGGTTTGATTCCGGCCTTGCTGGCGGCGGAAATCCGCGCACGCAAAGGTCGCGACCCGAGCGAGATGTACAAGGCGTTGACCGATGAGTTGGGCGAGCCGGTGTCGACCCGCGTCGAGGCAAAGGCCAACTTCGAGCAGAAGGCGCTGTTGAGCAAGCTGTCCCCGGAGCAGGTGACGTCGACGGAGCTGGCGGGGGAGAAGATCCAAAGCATCCTGAGCAAGGCGCCGGGCAATGATCAGGCGATTGGTGGTTTGAAGGTCATCACCGAGAACGGGTGGTTCGCGGCGCGGCCGTCGGGCACTGAGGATATTTACAAGATCTATGCCGAGAGCTTCAAGGGCGAGGATCACCTCAAGCGCCTGGTGGCTGAGGCACAAGTGCTTGTTGACGGCGCGATAGCGCCTTGAGGCTTTGTGTCGACCCTGAGTTCGTGGTGCGGCTGAGAGAGTCTGCCTAACGGCAGACATTTCGCCTTCGGCGAGTTACTTGGAAAAGCACCCCAAGTAACCAAGGGTGCTTGCTCCTGGTTAGGTTCCTCCTGCGTCGGAATACCCTCACTTCGACGACACTCCGTGGGCCCGCGCCGAACGGACATCCCTGTCCTGCCGGCGCTCTCGCGGCATCCATGCCGCTCGGCCCACTGCGCGTCGTCTGCGTTCAGCCTGCACCCAAAGTCGCGATTTGTGGTGTTAGACCTATCGCGTACGAAGATCAAGATCAAAGGCTTCCCGGCTAAAGCCGGTCCCACTGAAAGCACGCGGTGTCTTGTAGGACTGGCTTCAGCCGGGAAGCCCTTGATCTGCCTTTGATCTGCTGTTGATCTTTGTACACAGAGGGTCCAGTCACCGCGAAACGCGACTTGGGTGCAGGCTGAACGGAGGTTTCGCGGAGTGGGTCGAGCCGCATGGATGCGGCGAGAGCCGCCCCCCGCCATGGATGGCGGATGGCGGCGGGCCCACGGAGCGGGACCGGAGTGAAGGAACCCTGAGGAACGAGGGGCCAAACCAGGAGCAGGCACTTTTGCTTACTTTTGGTGCTTTTCAAAAGTAAGTCGCCGAAGGCGAAACGTCTGCCCCCAGGCAGACGCTCTTGATCTTGATCTTGATCTTGATTTACGGCTTTTTAAGCCACATCCACCAGGACGATCTCGCTGTCTTCGATGGCCGTCACCCGCAACACACGCTCATCCTCAACCGCCACACCATCCCGTGCCTCGGCACGGAGACCGTTGATCTCGATGACACCAGTGGCAGGCACCAGATACGCCCGGCGGCCAGCGTCCAAGGCATATTCAGCCGTCTCACCGGCCTTCAGATTCGCCGCCACCAACCGGGCATTGGCCCGAATCCGCAACTCGATGTCATCGTCCGCCTTGCCGCTCGCCAGCGTCACGAAGCCTTCGCGGTCGCCTTTCGGAAACGGCTTGGCACCCCAGGACGGCGGAGCACCGACCTCGTCCGGCATGATCCAGATCTGGAAAATCCGCGTCTCCTTCGACTCCAGATTGTATTCACTGTGCGCCACACCCGTGCCGGCACTCATCACCTGCACATCGCCCGCTTCGGTACGGCCGCGGTTACCCAGACTGTCCTCGTGAGTGATGGCGCCCTCACGCACATAGGTAATAATCTCCATGTCCCGGTGAGGGTGACGCGGGAAGCCCGTGCCGGCCTCGATCACGTCATCGTTCCAGACCCGCAGTTGGCCCCAGTTCATCCGGCGCTCGTCGTAGTAACTGGCGAACGAGAAATGGTGATGGGCATTCAGCCAGCCGTGGTCTGCGCCGCCAAGGGATTTGAAAGGTCGAAGTTGCAGCATGATCAGTTCCTCCGTAGCAGGGCCGGGCCTGTGGCAGGGCGCCGCTGGTGATGACTTGTCAGTCGATGGGGCAATGATCTATCAACTTATCATCGATAAAAAGCGTAAGTTCTGCATGATTACAATCGGTTAATTCGATGCTTGCACGTTCGTGCGGGCTACAAACCCTCTGCCCTTGATCGGCTAACTCCCTGACGTGAAAGCATTTCACTGGAGCTGAATGACGAATGGGGCGACCATAGGCGCCCTGTCGATAACGCCGAAACCCGGAGCCCGCGTGCCTCACGATTTTTCCGCCGAGCTACCCCCTCAATCTTCCAGCCAGCCCTCCCACCAGCTGCCGCCTGACCTGAACGTCCCCGAACGTCTGCCGTTCTTCAAACGGCTAATGGCTCGCATGATCGGAGGCGGCTTGTCGCGCATGCAGGCGCAGCACGTCCCGTCGTGGCAGCAGGGTCATGCCGATGGTTATCTCAACGGCCATGCCGAAGGCGTGAACGAGGGCTACAACGAGGGCCGCTTCGATGGCATCGAAGAAGGTCGGCAGGTGCTGGTGATCCGCGACACGCGGCCATTGGAGCACCGCGGCCCGAGGGTTGACGATCACTTGTTCGACGACTGGCGCCTGCCCCTCACCAACGAGCTGAAAAAGCGCATCAAGGCGGACGTCGCCGAGAAGCTGGCCGCTCACGCGCAACCCACCACCGCGCAGTGGAAAATGATTTTCAGCGACACACCCTCGACCTACGTGATTGCCGGCGCCGGGGCGGGTAAGTCGACGTCGCTGGTTCTGCGCGTGCTGTTGCTCAACCACTACCTGGGCTTCGAGCTGGACTCGATGACCGTGGTGACCTTCACCCGCGAATCGCGCAAGGACTTCATCAACAAGCTGGTCGAGATCATGGCGCTGTGGGGCCATGAGCTGACCCTGCGTCAGGTCCGCGAGGTGGTGCGCACGTTCCATTCGCGCATTCTGCCGTTGGTCCGCAGCCTGCCGGGTTTCGAGCAATTGCAGGCCTTCGAGAACCTCAGCAGCCAGTCGGGCCAGCTGTTCGACGACAGCGCCGACAGCAACCCTTTCGACCTGCGCATCAATGACGCCCAGCGCCATCAGTTGAACCTCTGCTACCGCGATCTATACGCCGCCAGCCCGCGTTTTCGCGATGTCATGGCGCCTTTGTACCGGCAGTCCCTGCAACTGAAGGAGCTGGACCGCGATCACCCGGACGTGCAGAAACGCATCACCGTGATGGGCCTGTCGTCCAAGCGCGACGAGGAGCTGTGCGACATCATCGAAGACTTGTGGATTCGCGCTGGCGCCTGGCCGATTCAGGGTGTCGAGCCGATGCGCCAGACCGTCGAGGTCAGCGGCCTGAGCTTCCACGTCCACGGGTATGCCGCCGAGCTGGATGCCTGGATCGTCCTCGGCTTCGACCCCGGCGAAGACCAGCACCTGCGCCGCCCGGATGCCAAGCTGCCGGTGTGGGCGGAGTGGGTGATCAAGCGCACGTTGTTCCAGGCGTTCTGCCGCAAGCCGGTGATCTGGCTGGAAAACTACCAGGCCTCGCGGGGCATGATGCAGTCGTTGTCCGGCGCGGCCGTGGCGGGGCCGGGCTTCGATTACAAGGTCAAAGGCGAGCTGAGCGCGGCGCCACTGCTGGATTGTTTCGTGGCAGCCGCCAGTTTCATCGAAAACCTCGGGCTGGATGTGCCGAACGCCGTGGCGCAGATGAGCTTTTCCGAGCAGGACCCTGACCGGTTTTTCTTCGAAGCGCTGAGCCTGTTCTGGAAAGCCTTCGAGAATCACCTGCTGGACCAGTCACCGCCGGTGATGACCTACAACCGGATGTTTTCGCTGTTTGGCGAAAACTCGCCGGAGAACCTCAAGCTGGTCAGCGATGCAGGGCTGCGCCCGCTGTCGCATTTGATGATCGACGAGTTTCAGGACGTCTCGCCGCAGATCGTCTCGTGGATCCGCGCCAGTCTGCGGGAGATACGCAGTCGTGGCCCGGCGCTGCATGTGGGGCGCGGTGCCCAGCGTTCATCGCTGCTTTGCGTCGGCGATGACTGGCAATCGATCTACGGCTGGCGCGGCAGTTCGCCAAAATTCTTCATGGAGTTCCCCAAGGAGTTTTCCTCGCCCGCGACCACCAAGGTCATGCTCAGCGACAACTTCCGCAGCCACCAGCACATCATCGACGCCGCCGAACACATCGTCCGTGCGGCACCGGCGATCAGCGGCAAGAAAGCCCGCGCCAGCGGCCCGGTGCAGGAGCTGCTGCCGGTGACCGTGCTCGACCGCGACGACGACCGGCTGCTGGCCAGCCTGACCGAGCACTACCACGCCGGCGATTCGGTGCTGCTGCTGTACCGCAAAGGCAGTGAACGCAGCCGCTTGCCGGAAGCCTTGCAGGCCCTCGCCGATGCCGACTTCAGGCTGCCACCCCAGGACCGTCGCCTCAAGCAACTGACCTATCACAGCGCCAAAGGCCTACAGGCCGACGCGGTGTTTCTGCTTGGGGATTGCCAGCATCTGACGCAATCGCCGTACAAGAATCAGGTCTATCAGTTGGCGGGGCTGGGCCGGGAAGGGGATCTGGAAGCGTTCGACAACGCGCAGAAAGATGAGGTCTTGCGTCTGGCGTACGTGGCCATCACTCGCGCCGTTCGCCACTGCTACTGGTTCATTGAGTCTGCTGGCAATGACGATGGGAACATCCCACGTGCGTCGGCCCGGGTGGCGGGGGACAAGGCGTTTTTCGATGATCGCCGAGGGGCCTCTTGCCCTGGCACTTCATCCGGCGAATCTCTCAGCACTTCAGTTGAATAAGTTGAAACGCACAGGCGCTCAGGCCCGATTGAGGTACAGCGAGCGCCTCGGAATGAAGGTTTCCACCTCAAGCTCAATGGCTTCGATGATGCGTTCAACATCTGTGGCATTCATCACCGTGGCGCAGGGGATGGCGGCGATCGCGATCACTGTCTCGCCGCTGGCCCTGTCGAACAGGCGGGCCACCATGCTGCCGGGCGCATCCATGTTGGCTTCGAAGCCCACCGGATGAAAATGCCAGCGCATCAGCTGGCAGGCGTTCGGGAATGTCACTTTATTCATGGACCCACCTCGTTCAATCGAGCACTTCACAAGCTCCGCAGGGTAGGAAAACGGCAGGTCTGTTCAGGCTTCGGCGATCGACACGTCGCGTGATGAAGCCTGACCCGCAGACCACGAGTCAGGTAAAGGTAGCACCGAGTTCTGACAGTGTCGGGAAATAAATCCTACAGAACCGAGAATTTCATTTTGTAATGATCTTTGTCAGGAATCGCTTATATACAGGTTCATCGTTTAACAAAGCGCTGAATCGTTATAGCGATCTAATACCTCTGGGTAAAAGTGGGTTGGCAGAAATATATATCTCAAACCGCTTTAAGCGCCCCCCATGAAAGTTAAGGTGCTGCCCATAGCAAGGCGAACGTCAATAATCAGACTCGGTGCAGCATCAGCCTTCCAGAGAGATCGTTCATGTCGATAAGAAACATGAACATCGCGTCTCGCGCATTCCTCGGGTTCGCTTTTATTGCCACACTGGTTATTGGTTTAAGCGTGTTCTCGGTACTGACTGTACTCGCACCACGCTGAGCCTGGCCAATTCGGCGGGCGATGCGCTGCAGGTGATCAGCGAAGCCATTGCGCAGATCAACCAACGCAACCTGGACATCGCCAGTGCATCGGAAGAACAGGCACAGGTGTCGAGGGAGGTGGACCGCAGTCTGGTCAACATCTGCGACCTCGCCCCGCAAACGGCGGCCGGGGCAGACCAGACCAGCGCCGCCAGCCATGAGCTGTCGAGACTGGCGGTGGATCTGAAGGCGATGGTGGCGCGGTTTGTGATTTAAGCGGCTGATTTGTCGAGGGTCACAAGTCTCAACGACTGGCGCAATCGTGTGGGGCCGAACTTGCTCGCGAAGGGAGTGGCAGGGCTGCTAAATCTGTAACGCCTGAACCCCAGTCTTCGAGAGCAAGGTGGAGCGCCACCCCGGTCACCCGCGCAAGTCCTGCGGCGTGCCCAAAATCTTGAGTTGATCTCAATTTTGTGGGAGCGAGCTTGCTCGCGAATAGAGTCGCAAAGCCGCTAAATCTTCAGCGGATGTACCTCAGTCTTCGCGAGCAAGGTGGAGCGCCCCCCGGTCACTCCCGCATGTGATGCTGTTCAGTTCTTCCAGGCACCGGGGTTGACCAGATTCTTCGGTCGCTCCCCGGCCAGGGCCGTCAGCAGATTATCCACGGCACAGCGGGCCATCGCCTCGCGGGTCTCGTGGGTAGCCGAGCCCATGTGCGGCGTCGCCACCACGTTGTCCATCCTCAACAGCGGCGAGTCCGGATTCACGGGCTCCTGCTCAAAGACATCCAGACCCGCCGCGCGAATCTGGCCGTTCTGCAGCGCGGCAATCAGCGCCTGCTCGTCCACCACCTTGCCCCGGGCGATGTTGATGAAGATCGTCTCCGGCCGCATCTGCGCAAACTGCTCGGCACCGATCAGCCCCTCGGTTTCGGCGGTCAGCGGCACGGTCAGGCAAACGAAATCCGCTTCGCGCAGCAGGTCTTCCAGGCTGCGATAACGGGCATCAAATCGCGCCTCCACGGTCGGCTTCGGTGAATGGCTGTGATAGATCACCGGCATCCCGAAGCCGAAATGGCCCCGCTGGGCGACCGCCTCGCCAATCCGGCCCATGCCGATGATGCCCAGGGTCTTGCCATGCACATCGGACCCGAAATGCTTCGGCCCGATGTTCTGCTGCCACTGGCCGTCGCGGACCAGAGTGGCCAGCTCCACCACCCGACGGGCCGTCGCCATGATCAGCGCGAAGCCAGTGTCGGCGGTGGTTTCGGTCAGCACATCCGGGGTGTTGGTGAGCAGAATGCCGCGCCGCGTCAGGTACTCGATGTCGTAGTTATCGACGCCCACCGAAACGCTGGACACCGCCTTGAGCTTCGGCGCCAGGTCCAGCAGTTCGGCGTCCAGTTTCACGCTCGCGCCCAGCAAGGCGTCGGCATGGGGCAGGGCGTCGCGAAGGCGTGCCAGGCCGTCGCTGGATTTCGGGTCTTCAATAAGCGTGACCTCGGCCTGAGCTTGCAGGCGCTCCATCAATGGCGCCGAGAGTTTTTTGTACAGCACAACATGGTGAGTCATCGAAAGGATTCCCGATCAGGAGTGGGCTGGCGCAGGACCAACGCCAGGCTTATCGCTCAGCGGCCGGGCCTTGCTGTCCGGTTTGAGCAGCAGCGTCAGCACCACCGACACCAGCAGCGCGCCGCTCATGAACAGGTATGAAGCGCTCAAGGTGCCGGTGACGCCGTTGAGATAACCGACCAGGTAGGAGCCGGCAAACGAGCCCAGCGCCCCGAGGCTGTTGATCAATGCCATGGCGCCGCCCGCAACGTTGGCCGGCAGAATTTCCGGGACGATGGCGAAGAACGGACCATAGGGTGCGTACATGCAGGCGCCGGCAATGACCAGCAGCGAGTACGACCACCAGAAGTGCTCGGTGCCCAGCGCGTAGGAGCCGTAGAACGCGACGGCGGCCAGCAGCAGCGGTGGCCAGACAAAGGCTTTGCGCTTCTGGGTTTTATCCGACGCCCACGACACCAGCACCATCCCGATCACCGCGGCCAGGTAGGGCAGGGCCGAGAGCCAGCCGGCTTCGACCATGTCCATCTGCATGCCTTTCTTGATGATGGTCGGCAGCCACAGCACGAAGCCGTAAACGCCAATGCTCCAGCAGAAATACTGCGCGGCCAGCAGCAGCACGCGCGGCGAGCGGAAGGCTTCGGCGTAGTTTTTGACCGGCTTGATGCCGACCTGCTCGGCGTCGAGGCGCGATTGCAGTTCGGTCTTTTCTTCAGCGGTCAGCCATTTGGCCTGGGCCGGACGCTCGTCCACCAGACGCCACCAGATAAATGCCCAGATCACCGCCGGCAAACCTTCGACGATAAACATCCAGCGCCAGCTGAAGTGCGCCACCAGATAGCCGGACACCACCGACATCCACAGCATCGTCACCGGGTTGCCGAGGATCAGCACGGTATTGGCGCGCGAGCGTTCGGCCTTGGTGAACCAATAGCAGAGGTACACCAACATGGCCGGCATGACGGCCGCTTCGACCACGCCGAGCATGAAGCGGATACCGATCAGCATGTAGGCGTTGGAGACGATGCCGGTCAGGGTGGCCAGGCCGCCCCACAGAATCAGGCTGACGAAGATGAGTTTCTTGACACTTTTTTTCTGCGCATAGATGGCGCCGGGCACCTGAAAGAAAAAGTAACCGAGGAAGAACAACGCACCGAGCAATGACGACATGCCCGGGGTGATATTCAAGTCTTCGGCCATCCCCGACGCAGCGGCGAAGCCGTAATTGGCACGGTCCAGGTACGCCAGGCTGTAGGTGATGAAGACGATGGGCATGATCAAAAGCCAGCGACGTTTGAGGCCGGCGTGTTTGACGGATTCGAGCAGCTTTTCCATTTCAGGCTCCCTGAGCATGTTGTTTTTGTCGCAGCAGGTGATGCAGGTTCGGTGTGTGTGAAAGCGAGCGTTCAGGCGCTCTGTCGTCGCACGCCTGCCGAGACGTCGGCGGCGTCGAGTGCGGCGCGGGTGGGCAGGCCCTCCATGTCGCCACGGCTTTGCACAGCCTGGCTGCCGACCCAGTTGCCCCGGGCAGTGGCCTGTTCGAAGCCGAGGTTTTCCAGCAGCGCGCTGATCACGCCCACCGCAAAACCGTCGCCTGCGCCTACCGTGTCCACGACCTCGGCCACCGGCACGCCGGGCAAGAACGCCTCATTGAGCTGGGTGCGGTAATACGCGCCCTTGGCGCCGAGTTTGATGATCACCGCCTCGACGCCCATGTCCAGATAAAAGCGGGCGATGTCCGCCGGGGTGTCGAAACCGGTGAGCAACTCACCTTCGGCCAGGCCCGGCATGACCCAGTGGGCGTGGCTGGCGAGGTGATTCACTTCGCGGATCATCGTCGCCTGGCTCGACCACAGCGAAGGCCGCAGATTGGGGTCGAACGACACGCTGCGACCGGCCTCGCGCATTTGCGTCATCAGCACGTGGGAAAGCTCCCGGCAGGTGTCGGACAGCGCCGCCGGAATCCCCGTGGCGTGCAAGTGCCGCGCCTTGAGCAGTTCCGGGACGATGTCGTTGACCGACAAGTGACTGGCTGCCGAGCCGCGACGGAAGTACTCGACCACCGGGTCGGCGCCTTCGAGCTCCAGGGACTTGAACTGAAAACCGGTGGGGTGCGCGGCGTCCACGGTAACGTGAGCGCAATCGACGCCTTCCTGTTGCAGGCTGTCGGTGACGAAGCGGCCCATGGAGTCGTTGCCGACCCGGCTCAGCCACGCGACCTTGAAGCCCAGCCGCGACAGACCGATCGCCACGTTGCTGTCAGCGCCAGCGATGCGTTTCTCGAAGTGGCGAACCTGCGCCAGATCCCCGGTTTGCTCGGCCACCAGCATGGTCATGGTTTCGCCGAACGAGAGAATATCGATCTCAGACATGGCTCAGCGCCTCCGCGTCGGTCGCGTTCGATTGAGTGGATCGCGACTGGCCAAGGCGGGCGAGCAGGGCAACCTGCTGGCGCGTCACCTGCAGCAGGTCATCGCCTTGCAGCGGGTATTCGATGGCGCGGGGCAGGTTAACCGGCATGTGCGTGATGAGCTGCTCCCACGCTTGCAGATCGGCGGGCGCTGGCGGCACGGCAATGAGCTTGCCCGCTGCATTTACCCTGATCGCTTTGCAATGCAGGTACTCAACGTAACGACCCAACTGCTGCGCGGCGTCGCTGGCGGCCTGTTCCTGCCAGCGCCAATTGCCGATGTCGAAAGTCATGCCGATGGGCATTTGCAGCGCGGTGATCTGCGCGAAGAACTGCACGAAGGGCTCGATGCGGCCGCCTTGCTTGGTCTGGTCGTTTTCCACCAGCACGTGAACGTCGTAGGGCGCAAGACGATCGGCGAGGGCGGCGACATCGCAATGTTCGCCAAAATGGCCCAGCGAGACCTTAAGCCAGAACGCACCGCACGCCGTGGCGCGCTCCAGGGTCGGTTTCAATTCGGGGTTCGGTTGCGTGTCGCCTTCGAGCCACAACTCAAGGGGCGCCGAGTACAGGCACTCCAAGCCTTGAGCCTGAATGGCACGGGCGAGGGCAGGAAAGTCCTGGGCATCCACGCTGGGGCTGAACAGCTCTTCGCGCAGCTCGATGCGCTTGACGCCGGCATCGACGAGTAGAGGTATGAAACTGGCCTGGCCTTGCTCGCGTACAAGGTCTGCACCGAAGGCGCCGAGGCTGATGGCAACGGATGGTAGGGTCATTATTATTGTCCTCTGAAACCGGTTACATTTTTGTTCGAACGAGCGAACCGAGAAAAAGTTCGCGTCAGTGTGCAGGGCCTGACCTGCGGTATCTGTGTGGGATGTCAGGTCTGTCGTCGGGTCGAGCCCCGCGCGATCAATTGCGCAGGGAAGTCGTACAGCCGCACCGGCTCCAGATCGCCGCGCAGGCGATTGAGCAGGCACTCGAAAGCGGTGATGCCCATTTCATGGGTGGGTTGGGCGAGAGAGGTGATGCCGCTGCCGACCAGCGGGTACCAGTCCAGTTCGTCAAGGGCGATCAGGCCGACTTCGTTGAACAGATGGCAGCCCAGCTCATGCAGCTGGCGGGTGGTGATCAGGGTCGCGACGCCGTTGGCAGTGAACAGCGCTTTGGGGCCGGGGCCTTGCTGAGCGAGGAAGTGGCGCAACCGATCGCGCAACGCCTCGCCGGTTTCGCAGACCTGGCCATGCATGTCGGCGCGCTGGGCAATCTGGTGTTTGAAAGCGTCGACCCGCTCGATCCGCGAACTGGTGCCGTCCTGGGGTTCGGTGACCATCAGCACATCGCGATAGCCGGCGTTATGCAGATGATCCAGCGCTTGCCGGATCGCCGCGACGTTGTCGAGGCCGACGAGGTCGCTGTGCAGTTCATCGACCTTGCGGTCCACCAGCACCATCGGCAGCTCGCGGTGCAGTTCGCGCAGTTCATCGAGATGATGGCCGAGGGTGTTCACGATCAGGCCTTCGATGTTGTAGGAGCGCAGGGCCGCGAGATGCAGGCGTTCCTGTTCGTCGTCGCGGTCGGTGTTGCATACCACGAGGCTGTAGCCGTGCTTGCGGCAGGCGGTTTCGACGCCGTGCATGACGGCGATGGAGTAGGGGTTGCGGATGTCGGCGACGAGCATGCCGATCAGGCGGGTGCGGCCGCGTTTGAGGCCGCGGGCCATTTGGTTGGGGCGATAGCCGAGGGTGTCGATGGCCTGTTCGATGCGTTTGGCGATGGCGTCGGACAGCAGTTGGCGGTCATCGCCGATGAAGCGCGAGACGCTGGCCTTGGAGACGCCGGCGAGGTCGGCGACGTCGTTCATGGTGACGCGGGTGCGCGGCGTCGGGGTGGAAATGCTGTTCACGGCCTGGACCTTATTGGATTTATCAGCAGGCTTATGGGGGGAGCTCTTTGGCTTTGAAACCGGTTTCAGGAGACACCAGATTGGTGCGTTGCGTCAACATCGCGTTTAGAGCATCTGCCTAACGGCAGATATTTCGCCTGCGGCGTTTTTTAGATCTAGGGCGTCGGCCTAACGGCCTCGGGTTTCGCCTTCGGCGAGTTACTTGGAAAAGCACCCCAAGTAACCAAGGGTGCCTGCTCTCGGTTGGGCCCGACTTCGTCGGGTTCCTTCACTCCTGTCTCGCTCCGTGGGCCCGCGCCGAACGGACATCCATTTCCTGACGGCGCTCTCGCCGCATCCATGCGGCTCGGCCCACTGCGCGAGACCTGCGTTCAGCCTGCACCCAAGTCGCGATTGGCGGTGTCTGGGCATTTTATGTACGAAGATCAAAAGCGCTTTTAAAGCAGATCAAAGGCTTCCCGGCTGAAGCCGGTCCTACAGTCGAGGTTGCCGCCACTATTTCTGATTGTTCCCACGCTCCGCGTGGTAACGCCGCCCCGAACGCTCCGCGTCTCGAATACAGCGCGCATTCAGGCCTGGGTGACGTGACGCGGAGCGTCCTGGGATGCATACCCACGCGGAGCGTGGGCACGATCATCACGCGAGAGCATGCGGTCCAATCGTAGGACCGGCTTTAGCCGGGAAGCCTTTGATCTTGATCTTCAACCGAGATAGTTCAGACACCGCACAACGCGACTTTGGTGCAGGCTGAACGGAGGTCTCGTGGAGTGGGCCGAGCCGCATGGATGCGGCGAGAGCTGCCCCCCGCCATGGATGGCGGATGGCAGCGGGCCCACGGAGCGGGACCGGAGTGAAGGAACCCTGAGGAACGAAGGGCCCAACCGAGAGCAGGCACCCTTGGTTACTTGGGGTGCTTTTCCAAGTAACTCGCCGAAGGCGAAACCGAGGCCGTTAGGCCGACGCTTTAGATCTTGACCTTGATCTTAGCCCCTAAAACTATCCCGCCAGGCCAAACACCGCCGTTCGAGCATCGCCAGCACCCCATCGGTCAACTTGCCCAACACCGCCAATACAATGATTGCCGTCAGCACAATATCGGGCCGCGACGTCTCGCGCCCATCACTCAGCAAATACCCCAGCCCCTTCGTCGCGGCGATCAACTCTGCCGCCACCAGAAACATCCACGCCAGACTCAATCCCGATCGCAAGCCCGTGAAGATGCCGGGCAAGGCGGCGGGCCAAAAGACATGCACAACCATCTGCCACCGACTGAAGCGATACATCTGGCCCACCTCCACCAGCTTGCGGTCGATGTTGCGGATGGCCGCGACACCGTTCAGGTACACCGGAAAGAAAGCCCCAATGGCAATCAGCACTATCTTGGACGTTTCCCCAATCCCCAGCCACAACAGCAACAGCGGCACCCAGGCCAGGCTCGGGATAGAGCGCAGGCCGGCGAATGTCGGCTCCAGATAGGCTTCCGCCTCGCGGCTGAGTCCAACCCACGCCGCAAACACCAGCGCCAGCCCCGCCCCAATGACGAACCCCGACAGCACTCGCGTCAGGCTGGCGCCGATGTGCTTCCATAGCGCGCCGTCGGCCAGGTCCATCAGTGTCGAGGCGATCTCACTGGGCGCCGGCATCTGGTAGGACTGCACCCAACCCACCCGCACGGAGATTTCCAGCAACAGTAAAATGACCACCGGCATGGCAAAACCCTTCAAGCGGGTCCGCCCATTCCCACGTGCTCGCCGCACAGTCGGTTGGGCATCAGGTGCCTCGCGCTCCAACCTCTGCGCTTGGGGGCTGACGCTGCTTTCGATACCGCTGCCACCGGCTTCTCGACCCCGCGCGCTGCTCATGGCTTGGCGACGACCGCGTTGCCGAAGCCCGGGTCGATCAAGCGGTCGATGACCTGGTCGACGTTCGTGCCTTTGCGCACCAGCTCTTCAGAAACCAGAATCGGCGCGGCGGCTTTCGAAGCGGTGATGTCCTTGTCGGTCAGCAGCGGGCTGCCGAGGTCAGTGCGGGTCAGCTGCAGCTTAGCGACATCCAGCGGCAGGCCTGACTCGGTGGCGAGCAATTGCGCCAGCTCGTCCGGATTTTTCAACGACCATTCCCGGGCTTTTTCGTACGCGCCCAGGACGGTTTTAATCGCTTCCGGGTGCTCGTTCGCATAGCGCTCGGTCACGCTCACCACGCCAAAGCTGTTGAAGTCCTTGTTGCGATAGAGCAAGCGCGAGCCGGCCTGTATTTCGCTCGCCGCCATGTGCGGATCGAGCCCGGCCCAAGCGTCGACGTCACCTTTTTCCAGCGCAATACGGCCGTCCGGGTGTTGCAGATGCAGCAGCTCGACGTCGTCCTTGGTCAGCTTCGCCTGCTGCAAGGCGCGCAGGGTAAACAGATAAGGGTCGGTGCCTTTGGTGGCGGCGATTTTCTTGCCCTTGAGGTCGGCGACGTTTTGCAGGGACGAATCCTTGCGCACCACCAGCGCGGTCCATTCGGCGCGACTGTAGACGTAGATTGATTTGATCGGGCTGCCGTTGGCCCGCGCCAGCACCGCGGAGAGACTGGCAGAGGAGGCGAAGTCGACGCCGCCGCTGTTGAGGTATTCCAGCGAGCGGTTGCTGCCCTGGCTGAACACCCAGCTGATTTTGCTCGTTGGCAGCGCTTTTTCCAGCCAGCCAAAATGCTTGAGCACCAGACTGACCGGTGAATAGTAGGCGTAATCCAGATGTACCTCGGCGGGTGGCGCCTCGGCAGCCTGGGCCAGCGGTTGCAAGGTCAGTGCAAGCGCGCCGACGAGTACTTTTAACGAGGTCGGGAGGCGAGGAAACGAAGTCATGGTGAGTGTCCAATCAAAGGGCGGAAGCTGCGTACGGCTGCTTGAGACGACATCGACAGTCGGAGCGAATCGGTTAGCTTGATTGGAGCAGTGCAGGCTTTGTGCCATGGGCGGTGGCCCTGTGGAGACCCGGATTCACAGGACTTCATGGCTTTTAATGCTGCGTATGGCACAGCAGTCTGATGATCAGGTGTTGCTGGGCAAACAGTTGCGCCGGGTTATTTACGCTCTGGGTAACTCCCTGCGAAACACACGGCCAGGACCGTTGGGCGATTAATTCGGCAAATCATGCGGTTGCGTGCAACCTCTTGAGCGTTTTCTGATCTGATGGGCATTCGTTATACGGAAATATTCGCTCGCCATACTGCACCGAGCCGCACGCTGACAAGGACGTTGCATCGGGCATCATGCCCATCACGAGCCATCAGAATTTCATGCCCATATGAGCCTTTCAACGCCACCTCTGTTGTCCCGCGCGATGCAGCGCATGACCTATTTTCTATTGCCGACCCTGCTCATCGCTTCCGCCATTTTCTGGTTCGCAGCGGGCAAGGGTGTGCATGCCGAGCCCAAGAACGGCACCCAGACCCTGGTGTTTCTGCGCCACGCCGAGAAGCCCGAAACCGGCTTGGGCCAGCTGAACTGCCAGGGCCTGAACCGCGCCATCGACCTGTCCACCGTGCTGCCGAACACCTTCGGCAAGGCCGACTTCATCTTCGCCGCGAACCCCAGCCGTCATGTGGAAGAGGGGGAGCACGATCATTCCTACAGCTACCTGCGCCCGCTCATGACCGTGGGACCCAGCGCGATCAAGCTGGGCCTGCCGGTCAATATCGACTTCGCCGCCAATGACACCGGCGATCTGGCCGATGAGCTGATGCGCGACAAATACCACGACGCCACCATTTACACCGCCTGGTCCCACGGTTACCTGCCGGAGCTGATCAACAAAGTCGCTCAGGAGGCATCGGGCGAGAAACTCAAACTGGTCGACGACTGGGTCGCCGAGGACTTCGATTCCGTGCTGGTCCTGACCCTCAAGTGGAACGACGGCAAAGCCACCCTGCAGTATGAAAACTACAAGCAGAACCTTGATGGCGGGGCCGTGGGCTGCCCGAGCTGATGGGGATCCATCGGATCTCTTAGTGGGACCGACTTCGAGCCGGGAAGAGGCCAGTGTGATCACCCTCATTCTTGCGTTGTGACACCTGACGTCTTCCCGGCTAAAGCCAGTCCTACACTTAGAACGCGATCTCTTAGTGGGACCGGCTTCAGCCGGGAATAGGCCGGTTTGCTCACCCTCAATCACAGGTTCCCGCCCGAAAAATTTGTGCCCCTCCATCGATTACGCTAGCGTCAGCCGACCCTGACTGCCGGCACCTCCCCATGCGTCAAGCTCTCCAGCCCCATGCCTCGCGCCTGATCGCCTTCAATCCGCCGTTCGACTGGCAGCGCATGCTCGATTTCTTCGCGGCGCGGATGACGGCGGGGGTGGAAGCGGTGGTCGGGGGCGTTTACCTGCGCAACATCGAGTTCAAGGGCAGCCAGGGTGCCTTGACGGTGGAACTGGCGCCGGGCGGGCATCAACTGCTGGCGACCGCCCACGGCGAGGTGAGTCAGCACATTGATGAGCTGATCGTGCCGGTTTCACACATGTTCGATCTGTACGCCGAACCGCACATCATCGACCAATCCCTCTCGCAAGACCCGTGGCTGGCATCGCTGGTGCAGCGTCGTCCGGGGCTGCGCGTGCCCGGGGCGTTTTCCGGGTTCGAGCTGGCGGTGCGCACGATCGTCGGGCAGCAGGTCAGCGTGAAGGGTGCGACGACGATTGTCGGTCGCCTGGTGCAGCGCGCCGGGGTTCAGGTCAACGAGGGGTTGCATCCACAATTGGCCTGGCGCTTCCCGACGCCTGAGGCCTTGGCGCAGGCCAACCTGGACAAGATCGGCATGCCCGGCAAGCGCGTCGACACCCTGCAGCGTCTCGCGGCAGCGGTGGCCAGTGGCGAGCTGTCCCTTGACGTTCGCCATGGCGACCTCGGCGATGTGCGGCGACAGCTGCTGGCCATGCCCGGCATCGGCCCCTGGACCGTGGAGTACATTGCCATGCGCGCCTGGCGTGACCCGGACGCCTGGCCCGCCGCCGACCTGGTGCTGATGAACCTGATGACCCAGCAAGAGCCATCGCTGCTCCGTTTGCCGCAGCACAAGGCGCGGGCCGAAGCCTGGAAACCCTGGCGCGCCTACGCCGCGATTCACATCTGGAATTCCGCAGCGGACGCGGCAGGCAAGCAGAAGGGCGGTTGACCGGGGAGTTCGAGCGCAAGAACCGGGTGGTTCGGGAGGGGCGCGCGAGTAGTATGACGGCGTACGGCCCATGCCCGGACGATTCCAGATAACCCCCGCGCGCCCGTATCGACAGCAAAAATCAGAGCAGGAGCCAGACGATGATCTTCACCTACCGTTTCATCGATTCCCCGGTCGGTCAGCTGAAACTGATCGCCAAAGGTCCGCGCCTGGCCGCCGTGCTGTGGGAAAACGACCGCCCGAATCGCGTGCTGCTGGGGGCGATGAGCGAAGACACCGGCAGCGATATCCTTGACCGGACTGAGCGCCAGCTCGCCGAATACTTCGCCGGGCAGCGTCAGCGCTTCGACCTTGAGCTCGAATTCCATGGCACAGCCTTTCAGCAGACAGTCTGGCAGGCCTTGTTGAGCATTCCCTTCGGTGAAACCCGCAGTTATCTCGACGTTGCCCTGCAGATCGGCAACCCGGCGGCCGTGCGCGCGGTCGGTGCCGCCAACGGCAAGAACCCGATTTCCATCATCGCTCCCTGCCATCGGGTCATCGGCAGCTCCGGAGCGCTCACTGGTTTTGCCGGTGGCCTCGACGCCAAGCATCTGCTGCTGACGCTAGAGGGTTATCAGCCCGCACTCCGGGAAAAGCGCGTCAAGGCAGTGGCTTCGACCCAGGCGTCACTGTTCTAGACTGGCCCACGCAATCACGCACACGCACACCGTAAAAGTAAGCACCCGCCCCGAAACCGACTCAATGGAGATGATCATGCCCGGTTCCGCTCAGACGTTTCGCTCGTTGCATCACCAATCCACCGTTTTGCGCCTGCCCAATGCCTGGGATGCGGGCAGCGCTCGACTGTTCGAAAGCCTCGGCGCCACCGCCATCGCGACCACCAGCGCCGGGGTCGCCTGGGCCCACGGCTATGCCGATGGCCGGGTGTTTCCGGTCGACATTGCCGTCAGCGTTGCGGCCGGCATCGCCCGGGTGATCAAGGTGCCACTGTCGGTCGACATCGAAAACGGTTACGCGGACGACCCGCAAACCGTCGCGGAAAACGTCAAGCGGGTGCTGGACGTCGGCGCGGTCGGGATCAATATCGAAGATGGTTCCGACGCGCCGGCGCTTCTCGCCCGTAAGATCGAGGCGATCAAAAACATGGCGGCCCGCAACGGCCTGGACGTCTTTATCAATGCCCGCACGGACGTGTACCTGGCGAGTCTGGTCCCTGATGAGCTGCGTCTGGAAGAAAGCCTGAAGCGCGGCCAGCTGTACAGGGAGGCGGGCGCGGACGGCCTGTTCGTCGCGGCCCTGGTGGATGTCGAGCAGATCAAAGCCGTCGTTGCAGGCATCGGTCTGCCCATCAATCTGCTGGCGCGACAGGGACTGCCCGCCGCCGACGTACTGGCCGAGTTGGGCGTGCGCCGTTTGAGCGCCGGGTCGAGCATTGCCCAGACGCTGTGGGGACAGGCTGAACAACTGGCGCGGGATTTTCTGCAGGAGGGCCGCTCAGAGACAGTCACCGACACCAGCCTCGCATATCCGCAGATTCAGGCGCTGTTTGAGCGCTAGGCAGGGCTTTTGAGCAGGGTGGCGATTCCCCGGATTCGCCGCTCTGTTACAAAAATGGCAGCCGGATCGACAAGAGGCGCTGGTCAGGGTTAATCGAAAAGAGTACAAATGTGCTCCATGACGACCCTATCCCCCAAACGCGCTGCTATCCTCACGTTCATTCGAGATCGCATCGCCCAGAATGGCCAGCCTCCCAGCCTGGCAGAAATTTCCGAGGCCTTCGGATTTGCGTCCCGCAGTGTTGCGCGCAAGCATATCGTGGCCCTGACCGACGCCGGCTTGATCGAAGTCGTCGCCAATCAGGCCCGCGGTATCCGCCTGCTGGACACTCGCCCACGTCCGCAGATGCTCGACATACCCGTGCTCGGCCGAGTGGCCGCCGGTGCGCCCATCGGGCCCGATCTCGATCACCACGACACCTTCACGCTGGACAGCCGCACCTTCATGCGCGTCCCGGATTACCTGTTGCGGGTGAACGGGGACTCGATGATCGACGACGGCATCTTCGACGGCGATCTGGTGGGCATCCTGCAAAGCGCCGAGGCCCGCGACGGGCAGATCATCGTCGCCCGACTGGATGGCGAAGTGACCATCAAGCGCCTTGAGCGCGGCGATGATCAGTTGCGCCTGCTGCCGCGCAACCCTGCCTACCAACCGATCATCGTGCGGCCCGACCAGGACTTCGCCATCGAAGGCGTGTTCTGTGGCCTGGTGCGGCGGGAATGATGGGCGCGGTGGTCAGCCTCGACGCGCTGCTGGACGAGCGGCGCGTCTGGAAGGGGCGTCAGCAGGTTGCTTCGGTGGCCGCGCAGCCCACCGGCCACGCGGCCCTCGATGCAGCGTTGCCTTTGGGCGGCTGGCCACCTGCAGCGATGACCGAAGTGCTGGTGGCGGCCAACGGCAGTGGCGAGTTGCGGCTGATGTGGCCAACCCTGGCGCGGCTCGCTGACAGCGGCGAGCGCATCGTGCTGGTTGCGCCTCCTTTTTTGCCCTATGCCCAGGCCTGGCAGATGGCGGGCATCGACCTGAAGCAGTTGTCGATCATTCATGCCAACGAGCGCGATGCCTTGTGGGCGGTGGAGCAATGCCTGCGTTCGGGCAGTTGCGGCGCTGTGTTGTGCTGGCCCACCAAAGTCGACGACCGCGCCTTGCGGCGGTTGCAGGTGGCCGCCGAAACCGGTGAAACCCTGGCCTTTGCCTGCCGCGGGCATGAGGCGGCGGCCAATCCGTCACCGGCCGCGCTGCGCATTGCGATCGATGCACGCCCCAGTCAGTTGCGGGTGCTGAAGTGTCGCGGCGGGCTGGCGCCGTCTTCCCCCGTTCCGTTCACTGCTGACGCCTGAGGTTGTCATGCTCTGGGCTTGTGTCCTCCTCCCGCAGCTGGCGCTGGACGGCGTCATGCGTCGTCGCGAAAACCCTGAAGAACCGCTGGCACTGATCAGCGGCACGGCCCAGCGCCGGGTGCTGCAAACGGTCAACCCGGCGGCCCGAACCATAGGCCTGCGTGCCGGCCAGTCGTTGACCGCAGCCCATGCTATGACCCGTGAATTCGCCACGGTCGAATACGACCCGGACGAAACCGAGCGCTGGCATCGTTTGCTGGCGGCCTGGGCCTACCGTTTCAGTTCCCACGTCAGCCTCAAGTACCCGCGCGTGCTGTTGATGGAGGTCGAATCCAGCTTCGGCCTGTTCGGGCCATGGCCGGTGTTCGAAGCGCGTCTGCGTCAGGAACTGACCGAACTGGGCTTCACCCACCGCATCGTTGCGGCGCCCAACCCGCTGGCGGCCCGCATGCTCGCCAACGCCCATGATAGGCTTGCCGTGACCGATGGCGACACGCTGCACGAGGTGCTGGCACAGATGCCGGTCAACCGTATCGGCCTGCCAACCGAAGTCGCCACTGCACTGGCGCGCATGGGGCTGCACCGCGTGCGACAGGTTGAGGCGTTGCCCCGCGACACCCTGGCCCGGCGTTTCCCGGCGGCCGTGCTGCAACACCTCGACACGCTGTTTGGGCGCAGGCCCATGGGGCTGGAGTGCTATGTGCCGCCGGACCGTTTCGATACCCGCATCGAGCTGAATTTCGACGTCGAATCCCATCAGGCGCTGTTGTTTCCGCTCAAGCGCATGATTGCCGATCTGGCGGTGTTTCTGGCCGGGCGCGACAGCGGCGTTCAGCGTTTCGTGATTCATCTGGAGCACGTGCCGAGCGTTGGCAGCGTTGCGCCGGACACGCAGATTCCCGTCGGCCTGCTCAGCGCCGAGCGCGAAGCCAACATGCTGTTCGAGCTGGCGCGTGGCCGTCTGGAGCAAGTCGAAGTGCCTTCGCCGGTGCGCGCACTCAGATTGCAGGCCAAGGATCTGCCGGCGTTCGTGCCCACCCACCGCGAACTGTTCGACGACCGCCCGCAGCAGACCATGCCCTGGGAGCAGCTGCGCGAACGCCTGCGTGCCCGGCTCGGAGATGAAGCGGTCGCAGGGCTGGGTTTCAATGCCGACCATCGCCCGGAACACGCCTCGCTGTCAGCATCCCCCAGCAAACCGCTGGCGCTGACCCTTAAAGTGCCACGCCCCGGCTGGCTGTTGCCTGAGCCGGAGTTACTGACCGAGCCCGGCCTGCGCGTGTTGGCCGGGCCGGAGCGCATCGAGTCGGGCTGGTGGGACGGCGGCGACGTGCGCCGCGACTACTACCTCGTCGAAACCCGCAACGGCCAGCGCGGCTGGGCGTACCGCAGCGTCGGTGACAGCAACCTGTTGCTCCACGGCTGGTTCGCATGAGCGGGGGATACGCTGAGCTGCATTGCCTATCGAACTTCAGCTTTCAGCGCGGGGCGTCGAGTGCGAAGGAGCTGTTCGAGCGCGCCAGGCTGCACGGCTATCAAGCGCTGGCGATTACCGATGAATGCACCCTGGCGGGGATCGTGCGGGCGTGGCAGGCGGCGAAGGAGTGTGCACTGCCGCTGATCATCGGCAGCGAAATCACTGTCGAGAACGGGCCGAAAATCGTCTTGCTGGTGGAGAATCTTGCCGGTTACCAAGCCTTGTGTCGCTTGATCACCCAGGGTCGGCGTCGAAGCAAGAAAGGCGAATACCGCTTGCTGCGCGAGGACTTCCAGCCGCCGCTCTCGGGGCTTTTGGCGCTGTGGCTGCCGGATCTTGATCAGGACGTTCCGACGCGGCGGGAACAAGGCGCATGGCTGCGTGGGATTTTTCAGCAGAATCTGTGGCTGAGCGTCGAGTTGCATTGCGGTCCGGATGACCGAAAGCGCCTTAACACTCTGCTCGGTATGGCGCGGGCCCTGGCGATTCCAGCCGTCGCAAGCGGCGACGTGCACATGCACGCTCGCGGTCGTCGGGCCTTGCAGGACACCATGAGCGCCGTTCGCCACCACACCACCGTGGCCGAGGCGGGGCATCGGCTGTTTGCCAACGGTGAGCGGCATCTGCGGCCGCTGTCGGTGCTCGGCGAGGTGTATCCGGCAAGCCTGCTGATCGAAACCGTGAACATCGCCCGGCGCTGCACCTTCGACCTCAGTGAATTGCGCTACGAATACCCCCATGAACTGGTACCGCCAGACCAGTCCCCCAGCTCTTGGCTGCGGCATCTGACCGAGCAGGGCGCAAGCCGTCGCTGGCCTCAAGGCGTGCCGGAGGTCGCCCGCAGCAACATCGAAAAAGAGCTGAAGGTGATCGCGGCCAAGCGGTACGAGAGTTACTTCCTTACGGTGCATGACATCGTCAGCTTCGCCCGCGACCAGCACATTCTTTGCCAGGGCCGAGGCTCGGCGGCCAACTCCACAGTGTGTTTCGCCCTGGGCATCACCGAACTGGACCCGTCAAAAAGCAATCTGCTGTTCGAGCGTTTCATCTCCGAAGAGCGCGACGAGCCCCCGGACATCGACGTCGATTTCGAGCACGAACGGCGGGAGGAAGTCCTGCAATACGTGTTCCGTCGATACGGACGGGGCAGGGCGGCGCTCACTGCCGTTGCCAGTACCTACCACGGTGCGGGAGCGGTCCGCGATGTGGCGCGCGTCCTCGGTTTGCCCCCCGATCAGATCAACGCTTTGGCCGACTGCTTCAGCCGCTGGAGCGACAGCATGCCGCCCGCCGAACGCCTGCGCGAATGCGGTTTCGAACCCGACAGTCCGATCCTGCGGCGGGTACTGACGCTGACCGGCGAACTCATCGGCTTCCCGCGGCATTTGTCCCAGCACCCCGGCGGTTTCGTGATTTCCGAGCACCCGCTGGAAACCCTGGTGCCGGTGGAAAACGCCGCCATGGCGGACCGGACCATTATTCAATGGGACAAGGACGACCTCGATCTGGTGGGCCTGCTCAAGGTCGATATCCTGGCCTTGGGCATGCTCAGCGCGCTGCGCCGGACCTTCGATCTGGTCAGGGGCTATCGTGGTTACGACCTGACCATCGCGACCATTCCTTCCGAGGACAAACCGACCTACGACATGATCACCCGCGCCGACACCATCGGCGTCTTCCAGATCGAGTCGCGGGCGCAGATGTCCATGCTGCCGCGCTTGAAACCCAACACCTTCTATGACCTGGTGATCGAAGTCGCCATCGTCCGCCCCGGGCCCATTCAGGGCGGCATGGTGCATCCGTACCTGCGCCGCAAGAACGGCGAAGAGGCAGTGACGTACCCGTCCGAAGAACTGAAAGTGGTGTTCGAGCGCACGTTGGGCGTTCCGCTGTTTCAGGAGCAGGTCATGCAGCTGGCGATCGTCGCCGCCGATTACTCCCCCGGGGAGGCGGATCAATTGCGCCGTTCCATGGCGGCCTGGAAGCGCCACGGCGGTCTCGAGCCCCATCGCATTCGCCTCAGCGAGCGCATGAAGGAAAAGGGCTACCCCGACGAGTTCATCCAGCGGATTTTCGAACAGATCAAGGGCTTCGGCAGCTATGGCTTCCCGGAATCCCACGCCGCCAGTTTCGCGCTGTTGACCTACGCCAGTTGCTGGCTCAAATGCCACGAGCCGGCGGCGTTCACCTGCGCACTCATCAACAGTTGGCCGATGGGCTTTTACAGCCCTGATCAATTGCTGCAAGACGCCCGGCGCCACCACATCGATGTGCATCCGGTGGACGTGCGTTACAGCGACTGGGACTGTTCGCTGGAGCCGGTGGCCGGCCGAGAATACAACCAGAACCTGGCGATCCGCATGGGCCTGCGCATGATTCGCGGCTTTCGCGAGGAAGACGCCAGACGCATCGAACAGGCGCGGGGCGTACGGGATTTCAAAGACGTAACCGACCTGTGCATTCGCGCCGAGCTGGACAATCGGGCCCGTGCTGCGCTGGCGGATTCCGGTGCACTGCGGGGGCTGGTGGGGCATCGGCATCGGGCGCGCTGGGAAATCGCCGGCGTCGAGATGCAACGGCCGTTGTTCGGGGATGACTGTTTTGGCGAAGAGGCCCAGGTCGCGCTGCCGTTGCCGAGTGTCGCCCAGGACCTTGCAGCCGATTACGACACCCTCGGCACCACCCTCGGCCCACACCCGTTGGCCCTGCTGCGCCATAAACTCGCCGCGAAGCGTTTTCGCAGTTCTAAGGATTTGCTGGATGAAGAACATGGTCGGAGCTTCAGCGTCGCCGGTCTTGTCGTCGGTCGACAACGGCCCGGTACCGCCAGCGGCGTGACCTTTGTCACCCTGGAAGACGAACACGGCATGATCAACGTCGTGGTCTGGCGTGATCTGGCCGAGCGTCAGCGCAAGGTGTTGGTGGGGTCGCAGTTGATGCAGGTGTTCGGCAAGTTCGAATACCAGAAGGGCGTGCGCCACGTCATCGCCCAGCGATTGTTCGACCTCACGCCGATGCTCACCGGGCTCGACGTGCGCAGTCGGGACTTCAAGTGATGGGCAGGGACACATCGAACATGACGTTATCGCCGAGCTACCGGTGATAAACAGTGTGGGAGCGAGCTTGCTCGCGAAAAGGACAGTCCATCCGCAGAATCTTTAGCGACTGGAATGCTGTCTTCGTGAGCAAGCTCACGCCCACATGGACCGCGTCTGCTCCGCGATACCGTGGCGTCTTGACGACGGGCAATCCCCTACAGAAAGTTCACCTGCCCGATCCTGAGTTCGGGCGACAAGTGCCTCCGCGACTCAGATTTCCACCTTCACCGCCCGCCCGGTCTTGATCGACTCAATGGCGCAGTTCGCCAGATGCAAAGCTTTCAAGCCATCGCGGGCGTTGCTCGGCAGGGGCTGGTTGCCGCGCACCGCGTCGATGAACTGATTCAGTTCGATGCGGTAGGAAGCGGCATAACGCTCGAGGAAGAAGTTCTCCAGCGGCTCGCGCATTTCGGTTTGCGTGGCGCTGTAGCTGCGCACCGTGCTCGGGCGATGGTTGTCGTTGAGGATCATCCCCTTTGAACCGAACACTTCCAGGCGCTGATCGTAGCCGTACACGGCCTCGCGGCAGCAATTGATGTGGCACTGTTTGCCGGAGGCGGTGCGCAGCAGGACCATCACGCTGTCGTAGTCGTCGATCTGGGCGAGCGCGGGCTCCACCAGTCGGCTGGCGATGGCGATCACTTCGATGGGTTCTTCGCCGAGGAGTGTGCGTGCGGTGTCGAAATCATGGATGGTCATGTCGCGGAAGATGCCGCCGGAGTGGGTCAGGTACTCCACCGGTGCCAGCCCCGGATCACGGCTGGTGATCACCACTTGGCGCACCTCGCCGATGTCCCCCCGTGTAATGGCTTTGCGCATCTGCAAGGTGTCCGGGTCGAAACGGCGGTTGAAACCCAGCATCACTTTGCCGTTCAGGCGCTCGATCTCTTCCACTGCGCGGGCGGCTTTGGCGAAATCCAGGTCAATGGGTTTCTCGCACAGCACCGGTTTGCCCAGCTTAACCGCCCGCAGCATCAGGTCGATGTGGGTGTCGGTCGGCGTGCCGATGACAATCGCGTCCACATCGTCCCGGGCAATGGCCTCGGCGCAATCGTAGGCCGCCGCGCAACCCAGCCTCCCGGCCAGGGTGTCGACGCCTTCGCGCCATGGATCAGCGATCAGCACGAGTTGCACGTCGGGGTTGGCAGCCACGTTGGCCGCGTGAATGTTGGCGATACGGCCTGCGCCGAGGACAGCAATGCGTAGCATGGGTGGATCTCCGGGATTGTTGTTATGGGGTGATCGGCGTAAAGGCGCGACTGCGCGTCAGTGGGTCAAGTTGAACGGTGTCACCACCTGCACGTGGGACACGGGAATCGGCATCGCCTTCCACAGGCGATGAAACTGCAGGATGTGCAGAAACGCGTTGCGGGCGTCCACGTGCAGGTTGTGATCGATGATCGCGGCCATCTTTTCTTCCGCCAGCAGTTGCCGGTTTTCCTGATCGAGGTCGTGCCCGATGAACACCTCCAGGGGCCGATCGAGTGCGGCGAAGGCTTCGACGATGGCTCGGTTGCCGCCGCCGACGCTGTAAATGGCCTTGATCGACGGATTGTCCCGCAGCGCCCGAGTCACGTTTTCAAAGGTCGGCTCATGCACCCCAAACCCTCCGGTGACGTCGACCACGCGCAGGTGCGCCGCACGGCTGCGCAGCCAGGTGCGGAAACCCATTTCCCGTTCTTCCTCGCCCCGAAACAGCTCACTGCTGATCACCACCGCCACGTCTTGCGCTTCTTCGGCCAGCCAGCGCGACATCAGGTACGCCGCGGTTTGCCCGGCGGTGCGATTGTCCATACCGATGTAACCAATGCGCTCACTCTGGGGCAGGTCGGAAACAAATGTCACCACCGGCACACCCGCCGCCGTGGCCTGATTCACTGCCTCGTTGATCGGTAACTCATCTGCGGCCTTGATGATCAGGCCCTGACTGCCTTTGCCGACGCAACGCAGGATCAGGTCGTGCATCTGCTGCGTGCCGATGGCCTGATACAGGTGAAAACGCGGAAAGACACGAAACGGCGCCAGATTGCCGAGCTGCGCGAGAATCGCCTCCTGCACTGCATCGCTGAAGCGCTTGGGTGTGTGGAGGATGACATCGATATGAAAGGTGCGGCCCACCGCAGGCCCGGACTTTTCCTGGGCTTCGAGTTCTTCGAGGGCTTGATGAATGCGGCGGTGGGTCTGGTAATGCACGCTGCCGCGCTGGTGCAGGACGCGATCGACCGTCGCTTTGCTCACGCCGGCCTGAGTCGCGATCTGCTTGATGGAAAAACGTCTGGCGCGGTCGAGCATGTGAATCCCCTGGCGCCTCTGGATGAGGTCTTGTTGAGGTCGATTCGGGGCCTCGGTGAGGCTGTCGCAATGCTAGCCGCAGTTCTATTGCTTGTACAGATGGAAATTAAATTCCAAATAACAGGTTGTCGCTGTGCGTGTTGAATGCCACACATCCCTTGGCACGGGCTGTGCTGTGCTCAACGCATCAGCTGAAAACCCACTCGCCCGGAGCCCCCATGTACAAAGACTATCCCGCTGCTTATCAGGTCAGCAAAGGCTCGGCCCTGCAGGTCGACACCGCCTTTTATCAACGCATTCGCGACGCGCAGGACAGCCGCACCCTGGTCGAGCAATTCGAAGTGCCCATCCGCACCGGGCGGGCGTGGAAGGTCACGGCCGGGCAGGTGTTCCGTGTGACCACCCCGGTGGGCCCGCAAGTGGGCGACTTCAATGTCTGGAGCGCCGACGACCCGCGCGAACGCATGTGGGCCGCGCGCACCCGGCAACTGCAGGGCGCCCATGTCACTACCCACGACCGCCTGTGGTCTAACCTGCCGTTCCTGCGGCCGATGGTCACCATCACCGACGACAGCCTCGCCAGTTACGGCATCGACGAACACGGCGGCAGACTGCATGACCTGCTCGGCACCCGCTGCGATCCCTATGTGAACAAAATGCTCACCGGCGAAGACTTTCACCACCACTGCCATTCGAACCTGACCCGCGCCGTGTTGCCCCATGGCCTGACCGAGTTTGACGTCCACGACGTGCTGAACATCTTCCAGTGCACCGGCTTGAATCACGACGACCTGTATTTCATGAAAGCCTGCCCGGCCAAACAGGGGGACTACCTGGAGTTTTTCGCCGAGATCGACCTGCTCTGCGCGTTGTCAACGTGCCCGGGTGGTGACCTGTCCCTGCCGATGTGGGGCCCGGATGCTCAGGACCCGCTGACCGTTTGCCGGCCATTGGGCGTCGAAATCTACGACCTTGATGCGGCGTTGCTGCAAGGCTGGGAGCAGCCCAAGCGCGCGGCCTACAATGGCTTGCACGGGTTGAAGATCGCCAAGGCGGACTGGGAGAAGTAAGGCCGTAGATGCAGGTGCTGCAGTGACAGAGCCTGCGGGCAGGTCACCGCGATCAGGCATCCCGCAACAAGTCGTGGGCGTCGAGCAGGCGCCAGGCGATTTCGGGGTTTCTTTCCAGGCCGCGGCGGATGGCGGCGGGGATGGCGGCGCGGGTCTTGCGGCACATGCCGGGCAGTGCGGCGATGTCGATGACCATGCCGCGCATGCTGCGCACCTCATTGAAGCCGGGAGCGATGTCCAGGCGGATGCCGAGTTGGTCGAACATTCGCGTTTGCAGGCGCTGCAGATCTTCCAGGCTGGCGATATTTTCCAGGCGATCGAGCAGGCGTTTCTCTTCCTGGCGGGTCAGGCGAAGGATGCGCACATCTGCCCCGTCCAGCGCCAACAGTTGGTCGCGGTCGCATTGACAGGCGCCGGGCGGGCAGGGCGAGCGGATCGGCAATGGGGAAGTCATGGGCTCCGATCATAACCATCGGCTGTAGGGATTTACAGCGGTAGCACGGGCCTTCGCGCCGGAAC
The DNA here is from genome assembly GCF_057834665.1 of Pseudomonas sp. GL_135. Classification (NCBI taxonomy): domain Bacteria; kingdom Pseudomonadati; phylum Pseudomonadota; class Gammaproteobacteria; order Pseudomonadales; family Pseudomonadaceae; genus Pseudomonas; species Pseudomonas sp. GL_135. The sequence goes on along the minus strand of NZ_CM174408.1, from coordinate 3,083,257 downwards.
ATCGAATCTTGAATCTGGTAAGGCCAATAGCTTGATTTGTTGATTGGTCTTGCCAATGATCGGGCGGCTGTGTAGTTTTTTCCTGAGCCGCAGGGCGAGCCATTCAGCTGCGGCCCGCGCTTTCAGCATTCATCAGCCACCTCACAACAACAAGATCATTGCCCGGCAACAAACGGCTTCGGCCCTCCCAGTTGCGCCGGCGTGCCTGGTCTGGAGAAAGAAGATGCTCACCGTCGTCTGCGAAAAACCCGGATCCCTCCTGGCCCTTGACCGTCCGAAACCCGAACGCGCCCCTGGCGAAACCCTGGTCCGCATCAAGCGGGTAGGCGTCTGCGGCACCGACCTGCATATCTTCAACGGCAACCAGCCGTTCCTCGAATACCCCCGGGTCATGGGCCACGAGTTCTCCGGCATCGTCGAGCAAAGCGAGGCGGGCAGCGGGCTTGAGCCTGGCGACGTGGTGTATGTGATGCCGTATCTGTCCTGTGGCGACTGCGTCGCCTGTCGCCAGGGCAAGACCAATTGCTGCGTGCGCATTCAAGTGCTGGGCGTCCACCGCGACGGCGCGTTCACTGAATACCTGAGCTTGCCCCACGGCTTCGTGCTCAAGGCCGACGGTGTGACGCTGGATCAGGCGGCCATGATCGAATTTCTGTCCATTGGCGCCCACGCGGTGCGTCGCTCGGACGTGCAATCCGCCCAGCGCGCGCTGGTGGTTGGCACCGGCCCGATCGGCATGGCGGTGGCGATTTTCTCCCGCCTGCGCGGGGCGAAAGTCACCGTGCTCGACACCCGCGAGGACCGCCTGACGTTCTGCAAGCAGCACCTGCAGATCGACTCGGCCGTGCTGATCGGCGCGGACGACAAGCAGCAACTGGAGCAACTGACCCAGGGCGAGTTCTTCGATGTGGTGTACGACGCCACCGGCAACGCCAAGGCCATGGAGCGCGGTTTCGAGTTCATCGCCCATGGCGGCAAATATGTGCTGGTGTCCATCGTTCGCGACACCATCAGCTTCTCCGACCCTGAATTCCACAAGCGCGAAGCGACGCTGATGGGCAGCCGCAACGCCACGGTCGAGGACTTCCGCTACGTCGAGCAATGCCTGCGCGACGGCCTGATCCCCGACGCAGCGCTCAACACCCACCGCATGGCCCTGAGCGAAGTGACTGAGCGCTTCACCACGCTGCTCGACCCGGCGCAGCGCGTCGTCAAAGCCATCGTCGAATGCTAGGAGGCGCGGGCATGCGTGCGACCCCGTTTACCCCGATCTTGCAATTTGGCACCAGCCGTTTTCTTCAGGCCCACGTCGATCTGTTCATTTCCCAGGCGCTTGAAAAGGGCGAAGCGCTGGGCAGAATGACTGTCGTGCAAACCACATCCAGCGCGGACAGTGCCCGGCGGGTGCAGGCGCTGGCCAGCGGCTTGGGGTATCCGGTGCGCATTCAGGGCATGGAAGACGGCCGAACAGTAGATGAAGAGTATTGGTCGACCTCGATTGCCGGGGCGCTGCACGCCGACCCCGATTGGTCAGTGATTCGTCAGGCGATGCGGCACGACGTGAAGGTGGTGATTTCCAACACCGGCGACAACGGTTACGTGCTGGACGCGGCGGACACGGCGTCTTGCCTGGCCGCTGATGCCCCGACGCCCCGGAGTTTTCCGGCGAAACTGCTGGTGTTGCTCCATGACCGCTGGCAGGTGAATCCTGATGCAGCGTTGTCGCTGTTCCCCTGTGAGCTGGTGTCGCGCAATGGCGACGTGCTGCGCGACCTGCTCAGTCAACTGGCGGCGCAGTGGGGCATCGACGCCGGCTTTGCCCACTATCTGCGAGGCACCTGCCGCTGGGCGAATTCCCTGGTTGATCGCATCGTCTCGCAGCCCATTCAACCGGTTGGCGCCATTGCCGAGCCGTACGCGATCTGGGCGATTGAGCGGCAGCCGGGGCTGGTGCTGCCGTGTACGCACCCTTGCGTGGTGGTGACGGATCAACTGGAACAGTACGAGCAGTTCAAATTGTTCATGCTCAACCTCGGGCACACCTGGCTGGCCGAGCGCTGGTTGAAGGATGGCCGGCCGGCGGACGAGACGGTGTTTCAGGCGATGAACGACCCACGGCTGCGTGAGAGCCTGGAGGATCTTTGGGAGCAGGAGGTGCTGCCGGTGTTTGCGGCGAAGGGCCGACTGAATCAGGCGCGGGATTATCTGGCCATCGTTCGCGATCGGTTTCTCAACCCGTTTTTGCAGCACCGCATTGCAGACATTGCGCAGAACCACGAGGAGAAGAAACGCCGCAGGTTTTTGCCGGTAGTGGAGATGGGACGTTCAATTGCGGGGTTTGAGCAGCCGCAGCTTGGCGGAGCGTTGGCCGATTGATCCCCAGCTGACACACCGAGAATCCATAGTGGGACCGCTTGCATCCAGTGGAGCGCCGCGCGCGAAGATCTGCGTCCATCAAACTGACACACCGCGCCCTAAATAGTGGGACCGGCTTTAGCCGGGAAGGCGTCGGTGGTCACACCGCAAAATTGAGGGTGTCCGTGCTGGCCTCTTCCCGGCTGAAGCCGGTCCCACTAAACGCTCGCGTGCATCCAGTCATGACCGCATCTCTGGCCACGCCACAAGGCGCCCTAACGCCTGTGATATCCTCCGGCGCATCTTGATGGAACGTGATTGATGACCGCGCCAAACCCAGCACCCGAACGCCGCCTGTACCAGATCACTGCCGACCGATTGCGCGAGCACATTCGCAAGCATGGCATCGCCCCCGGCGCGCGGTTGCCCCCCGAGCGTGATCTGGCCCAGTTGCTCGGCGTCTCTCGTCCGTCTCTGCGCGAAGCCCTCATCGCTCTCGAAATCGAAGGCAGCGTCGAAATCCGCATGGGCTCCGGGATCTACGTCTGTGAGCACCTGCTCGGCGTCAAAGGCAAAACCCGCACGTTGGGTGAAAGCCCGTCAGAGTTGATGCAGGCCCGGGCGTTGATCGAAGGTGAGAGCGTGATGCTGGCTTGCCTGCACGGCAGCAAGGCTGACTTTCGCTACCTGCAGGGGTGCATCGACAAGATGCGCGAAGGCGCGCTCAAAGGTGTCCCAGCGCTGGACGACGATCGCAAATTCCACCAGCGGCTGGCGAAAATGAGCGGCAACTCGACCTTGGTGCGCATCATCACCTCCCTCTTCGAAGAGCGTTACAGCCCGCTCACGGCCCACGTCAGCGAACACTCCGAAACCCGCGAAACCTGGGCCATGGCGGTGGCCGAGCACGAAGCCATTCTGCACGCCGTCCAGACCCGCGACCTGATCGGCGCCCAGACCGCCATGCGCGAACACCTGCGACGTTCTGAAGTGCGGTGGCTGGACGGAATGGAAGCCGAGTTGCGTTAACAGGCGTCAGATCAAGGTCAACGCTGCCGAGCAGCGAACACGGACATTGTGGGAGCGAGCTTGCTCGCGAAGGGGTTGGTGCATCCGCTAACCGTCATTGGCCCGGATACCGTCTTCGTGAGCAAGGTGGAGCGCCACCCCGGCCACTCCCAAACGGTCAGTGTTCGCCACTCGTCAACGTGCACCCTGAGCTGACGCTTCACGCCATCGTCTTGCGAATCCCTTCCCACAACCCGTTCAAATACACCGCCCCTAGCGCCCGGTCGTACAGGCCGTAGCCCGGTTTGCCGGTTTCGCCCCAGATCATGCGCCCGTGGTCGGGGCGGTAATAGCCCTCGAAGCCGGTCTCGACGTAGGCCTTGACGATCTCGGCCATGTCCAGCGAGCCGTCTTCCGAGCGGTGCGCGGTCTCAAAGAAATCACCGGCGTCGTTGACCTTCACATTGCGCAGATGGGCGAAGTGAATGCGTCCCTGACCACCGAATTCCCGGACCAGCGAAGGGATGTCATTGCCCAGGTCGGCGCCGAGGGAGCCTGAACACAGCGTCAGGCCATTGGCCGGGTCATCGACCATCGCCAGAATGTGCGCCAGGTCCTCGCGGTTCTTCACCACCCGTGGCATGCCGAACATTGAGCGCGGCGGGTCGTCCGGGTGCAGGGCCATCTTGATGCCCGCATCCTTCGCCACCGGAATGATCCGCTCGAGAAAGTACGCCAGCCGTTCTCGCAGGGTGGCTTCATCGACCTGCGCGTATTCGTTGATCAGCGCGCGCAGGACGTCCGGCTCATAGCTGACGTCCCAGCCGGGCAGGCTGATGCCGTTATCGAGATTGGCCTGCTCGATCACCGCCACGTCGAACGCCAGGGTGGTCGAACCGTCGGGCAGCTCCATGGCCAGAGTCGAGCGGGTCCAGTCGAACACTGGCATGAAGTTGTAGCAGACCACCTTGATCCCGCAGGCCGCCAGGTTGCGCAGGGTCTGGCCATAGTTGTCGATCAACTGATCGCGGGAAGGCAAACCGCGTTTGATGTCCTCGTGGACCGGCACGCTCTCGATGACCTCCAGCTCAAGCCCGTGGGCATTCACCGTAGCCTTGAGGGCGGCGATCTTCTCCAGCGGCCAGACCTCGCCCACCGGGATGTCGTAGATGGCCGAGACCACGCCGGTCATGCCGGGGATCTGGCGGATGTAGGGCAGGGTGACGGGATCGCTGTCGCCGTACCAACGGAAGGTCATTTTCATTGCGCAGTCCTTGTTGTTATGGGGAGCGGGCCGCTCAAGACCGCCAGTGCTTCGTTGAAGCCGGGCGGAGCGTGGCGTGCGCAGCAGCATAGATTGGTCAGGCCAAATTATGCAAATCCCGACCGTCGAGCCGTAATTCAGCAAATAAATCGCCTTTTCGATTTCCCTAACCCGATTTGCGGGTCTAGTATCCGCTGCATTCGGATATTTGGTCAGGCCAATTCTGCGGTCTTTGACGGATGCTCAATCCATCAGTGAACAGCGCGCAGATCAGGGACTGGGCGCTAGACGAGGCTCTAACGACGTCTTACTCATAAAAATAATTAGGAGGACTCGCCATGCAGAAAGGGCGCTGGTTGGTAATTTTTCTGTGCTTCCTCGCGGTGGCCATCAACTACATCGACAGGGCCAACCTCGCGGTTGCCGCCCCCTACATCCAGAAAGAACTCGGTCTTGGCTCAGGGCAAATGGGCCTGCTGCTCAGCGGCTTCTTCTGGACCTACGCACTCATGCAAATGCCCTTTGGCTGGTTCGTCGACAAGGTCGGTGCGCGCATCGCGCTGCCCCTTGCGGTCGCCTGGTGGTCGCTGTTCACGGCGGCCACGGCGGCGGCCAGCAGCCTGGCGTCGATGTTCGGTTGCCGGCTGATGCTCGGCGTGGGAGAGGCGGGGGCATATCCGTCCTGCGCGAAAATCGTGAGCCAGTGGTTCGACATCAAAGAGCGCGGCTTTGCCACCAGCATCTTCGACAGCGGCTCGCGGGTCGGCTCGGCGCTGTCCATTCCACTGGTGGCGTTGATCATCGAATTCTGGGGCTGGCGCGCATCGTTCATCATCACCGGCGCGGTGGGCCTGATCTGGGTCGTGGGCTGGTTCTTGATCTACAAAGAGCCTCAGGCCGTGGCCGCCATCGAGCAGCATGAAGCGGGCAAGGCAGCGACTCTGGCTGCGCGGCCGAAGGTCAGATGGGCGTCGCTGTTTCGTCACCGCACCTTGTGGGGAATGATGCTGGGCTTCTTCTGCCTGAACTTTGTGATCTATTTCTTCATCACCTGGTTTCCGACTTACCTGGTCACCGAACGCGGGTTCTCGCTGAAATCACTGGGCACGCTGGGCACTATTCCGGCGGTGGCGTCCATCGTCGGCGGCTGGATCGGCGGGCTCACTTCCGACGCGCTGTATCGCCGGGGCTGGAGCCTGACCGCCGCGCGCAAGACCTGCATCGTCGGCGGCATGCTGATGTCGTCGAGTATTTCCCTGTCGGTGTTTGTCGACAGTACCTGGGCGATGCTCGGCTTTTTCAGCCTGGCCTATGCCAGCCTGGCGTTCGCTGGCGCGAGCATCTGGTGCTTGCCGGCTGACGTGGCGCCGTCTCCGGCCCACGTGGCGTCGATCGGCGGGATACAGAACTTCGCGTCGAACACCGCCGGCATTTTCATCACCACGTTCACCGGCTTCATGCTGGTGATCGGCAACGGCTCGTTCACCGCGCCGCTGCTCACCGCCGGGGCGTTTGCGCTGTTGGGGGCGTTCAGCTACCTGTTTATCGTCGGGAAGATTGAGCCGTTCTCGACCACGCCGGAGGATGCCGCGCCTCTGGATGTGTCGGCAGCCGCCCAGCGCACCTGAGTGCTGAGCCGGATGCGGACGTCACTCTTGCGGTGTGACCTCCGACGCTTTCCCGGCTAAAGCCGGTCCCACAAGTCGGCGTTCCAGCCAGTCCCATTGAATGCACGCGGATGGTTTAGTGGGACCGGCTTTAGCCGGGAAGAGGCCAGCGCAGGCACCGTCACCTTTGCGGTGCGCCCACTGACGCTTTCCCGGCTAAAGCCGGTCGCACAAGTCGGCGTTCCAGCCAGTCCCATTGATTATGGGTTTCCGGCTGCATCCGCTTCACACCCCTTCGGCTTTCACCGCCGCGCGAATCGCCTCCAGCAGCATCTGACACGCCGGGTTGTCGTTGTCCGAGCGCCAGACCAGGTGCAGCTCGCTCTGCACCCCTTCACCCAGATCGATATCGCGGAACGTCACGCCCTTGAACACCACATTGGCCGCGCAGCGCGGCACCAGCGCCAGGCCCATGCCGGCATTCACCAGCGCCAGAATGGTCAGCGACGAACCCAGCCACTGCACGTACTCGGGCGCCACTTGCGCCGAGCGAAACATGCCGGTGAGCAGTTCGTTGAACGGCGGGTACGCCGAGTGCGAGTACATCAGGAAGGGCTGCGCGTCGAGGTCTTGCACGCTGATGTTCTGTGCGCTGGCCAGCGGATGACTGCTGGGCACCGCCAATACGAACGGCTCGCGGACCAGGCATTCGGTCTCATAACCGGGCTGCAGCAGCGGCGCCCGCACGATGCCCAGATCGATGCGCCGGGCGCGCAAGGCTTCGTGTTGCTGGTAGGTGTTGAGCTCGGTCAGGGAGATTTTCACGTGGGGCTGGTTCTGCCGGGCTTCGGCGATGACCCGTGGCAGAAACTCGTACACCGCGCTGCCGACGAAACTGATGGTCACCGAGCCGATGTCACCCTCGGCAAAGCGCCGCGCCGCGATAGCCGCCTGATGCGCGCGCTCGAGCAGCGTCTGCGCTTCGATGAAAAACGCCCGACCTGCAGCGGTCAACGCGACGCTGCGGGTGTTGCGGTTGAACAGCTGAACGCCCAGCGAATGCTCAAGCAACTGGATCTGCCGACTGAGCGGCGGCTGGGTCATGTTCAGGCGTTCGGCGGCGCGGCGAAAGTTGAGTTCGGTGGCGACGGTGGTGAAGCAGCGCAGCTGGGCAAGCTCGAACATTGATCTATTCCGGGTATCAATCAACAGTCAATCTAGATTAGACGGGAACAATGCGCCGGTCCATGATCGGTTCATCACCTGCATTTCCCATCCCAAAAAAAATCACAAAGACCGGGAGTCGCACCTTGAACCGCACAGTTCCCCAGAGTGAACCCATCGGCGGCGCCGATCCCACCGTACTGGCCCGCGCGGCCGCGAAGGTGAAGCGTCATGTGTTGCCGTTGTTCGTCATCATGTTCATCGTCAACTACATCGACCGGGTCAACATCGGCTTCGTCCGCAGCCACATGGAAACCGACCTGGGCATCGGCGCTGCGGCGTACGGTCTCGGTGCCGGGTTGTTTTTCGTCGGCTACGCGCTGTTCGAAGTCCCGTCGAACATGCTCCTGCAACGCTTCGGCGCTCGCGCCTGGCTGACGCGCATCATGTTCACCTGGGGCGCTGCGGCGATGGCGATGGCCTTCGTGCGCGGTGAAACCAGCTTCTATGTGCTGCGCTTCATCCTGGGCGCGGCGGAAGCGGGGTTCTTCCCCGGCATCATTTATTACTTTACCCAGTGGCTGCCCTCCAGCGAACGCGGCAAGGCCATGGCGATTTTTCTCAGCGGCTCGGCCATTGCGTCGGTGATCTCCGGACCGGTGTCCGGCGCCTTGCTCGGCGTCAGCGGCCTGAACCTGCACGGCTGGCAGTGGATGTTCATCATCGAAGGCTTTGCTTCCATCGCCCTGTGCGGATTCGTCTGGTTCTGGCTGCAGTCCCATCCCCGCGAAGCCAAATGGCTGAGCGAAGAAGAGAAGGGCGCACTGATCAGCGCGATCGACGCGGAACAACGCGCCCGTGAAGCGGCTCAGGTGATCAAACCGTCCATCTTCAAGCTGCTCGCCGACCGACAGATCATGCTCTTTTGCTTCATCTACTTTTCCGTGGCCCTGACCATCTACGGCGCGACGTTCTGGCTGCCGAGCATGATCAAGAAGATGGGCAGCCTCATCGATTTCGAAGTCGGCCTGTTCAACTCGATCCCGTGGATCATCTCGATCATCGCCATGTACGGCTTCGCCGCGCTGGCCGCTCGCTTCAAGCATCAACAGGCGTGGGTTGCGGTCACCCTGGTGATTGCCGCGTGCGGGATGTTCATGTCCACCGTCGGCGGGCCGATCTTTGCCTTCGTCGCCATCTGTTTTGCCGCCATCGGTTTCAAGGCAGCTTCGGCGCTGTTCTGGCCGATTCCCCAGGGGTATCTGGACGCGCGCATCGCCGCGGCTGTCATCGCGCTGATCAATTCCATCGGCAACCTCGGCGGCTTCGTGGCGCCCACGGCGTTCGGTTTTCTGGAGCAGAAAACCGGCTCCATTCAAGGCGGCATGTACGGCCTGGCGCTGACCTCGCTGGTGGCGGCCGTGGTGATCTTCTTCGCCCGCACCACGCCCAAAGGCGACCCGCACCGCCCCAAGCCTGAAGACGCTGCAACCCTTCGTACAGCGACCTCGCTCAGCTCAAATCCAAGCCTGAAACCCTAAGCTCACACCCTGATTGACCGGGAGAAGTCATTTGAAAATCACACGCGTCACCGTCACCCCGATTGCCTTCCGCGATCCGCCGTTGCTCAACGCCAGCGGCATCCACGAGCCCTTTGCCCTGCGCTCGATCATTGAAGTGGAAACCGACAACGGCTACCTCGGCCTGGGCGAAAGTTACGGCGATGCGCCTGCGCTGGCGATCCAGCAGCAGTTGCAGAGCCAGTTGATCGGCATGGACCCATTCAACCTCAACCACCTGCGCGCGGTGGTCAAAGCGACCGTGGCGGCCAGCAAGCCTGCGTCTGTCGCCGGGGCCGAATTGGCGCCGGGCTCCCACGCCAGCAAGGCGGTGAGCAATGCCTATTCGGCGTTCGAAGTCGCGTTCCTGGATGTGCAGGCGCGCTCGATGAACCTGCCGCTGGTTGATTTGCTCGGCGGTGCCGTTCGCGACCGCGTGCCGTTCAGTGCGTACCTGTTCTTCAAATACGCCCAGCACGCCGACTCGCCCTACGCGCCGGACAGCTGGGGAGAAGCGCTGAGCGAAGAACAGATCGTCGCCCAGGCGCGGCGCATGATCGAAGCCTACGGCTTCAAGAGCATCAAACTGAAGGCTGGCGCGCTGGACCCGGAGCACGAAGTGGCGTGCATCAAGGCGTTGAAAAAGGCATTCCCGGGCTACCCGCTGCGCATCGACCCGAACGGCAACTGGTCGCTGGAAACTGCGATCCGCATGGCCGAACTGCTCGGCGACGACCTGCAATACTACGAAGACCCGACCCCCGGGCTGGAAGGCATGGCCGAACTGCACAAACGCACCGGCCTGCCGCTGGCCACCAACATGGTCGTCACCGACTTCGACGAATTCCGCCGCAGCGTCGCGCTGAACAGCGTGCAAATCGTCCTCGCCGACCACCATTACTGGGGCGGCCTGCGCGACACCCAGGCGCTGGCAAAAATGTGCGACACCTTCGGCCTCGGCGTCTCCATGCACTCCAACTCCCACCTGGGCATCAGCCTCATGGCCATGACCCACGTCGCCGCCGCCGTCCCCAATCTCGACTTCGCCTGCGACACCCACTACCCGTGGCAAGAACCGGACGAAGAAGTCATCAAAGGCGGCAAACTCCCCATCGTCGACGGCTGCGTCCACCTCACCCGCGAACCGGGGCTGGGGCTTGAACTGGACTACGACCAGCTGGGCAAACTCAATGACCAATTCCTGACGTGCGGCATTCGCCAGCGGGACGATGTCCGGCAGATGCAGAAATACAAACCGGAGTGGAAGGCGGTGAAGCCGCGGTATTGAGGTTGGGGGTGGGGCTGCATGACCGGGGGTGTTTGATATACCGCATTCGCGAACAAGCTCGCTCCCACCAATACGGTTCAGGCCGGAGATCCTCGAGCGCCTGAACTGGCCTCTTCCCGGCTAAAGCCGGTCCCACTAAAAAGCAACGCGTGCAGTCAGTGGGACCGGCTTCAGTCGGGAAGCTCTTGATCTGCTCTTGATCTGCTCTTGATCTGCTGTTGATCTTCATGCGCAGAAGGTCCAGACACCGCCAATCGCGACTTTGGTGCAGGCCGATCGTAGACGACGCGGAGTGGGCCGAGCCGCATGGATGCGGCGAGAGCGCCGTCAGGACATGGATGTCCGTTCGGCGCGGGCCCACGGAGCGTCGTCGGAGTGAGGGAACCCGACGGAGTCGGGCCAAACCGAGAGCAAGCACCCTTGGTTACTTGGGGTGCTTTTCCAAGTAACTCGCCGAAGGCGAAAACGAGGCCGTTAGGCCGACGCCGTTGATCCTGGCGCCCTCAGCCTCAACAGACGAGCCCCGTCAAACGGATCAACCAACCAATGCCCCCGCACCCCAAAAACGTCCCCCAACAGCTCTGGCGACAACACCTCAAACGGCGAACCCAGCGCCACCAACCGCCCGCCATCCATCACCGCCAGACGATCACAGCCCAACGCCTGATTCAAATCATGCAACGCCACCACCGTCGTCACCGGCAAATCCTGCACCAACTGCAAAATCGACAACTGCTGCTGGATATCCAGATGATTCGTCGGCTCATCCAGCAACAGCACCTGCGGCCGCTGCGCCAAAGCCCGCGCAATATGCCCGCGCTGCTGCTCCCCACCCGACAACGTATGCCACGACCGATGCACCAGAGGCTGCAAACTCACATCCGCAATGGCCTTCGCCACAATCCCGTCATCCATCTCGCCCCACGGCGCCAGCGCCGACAGCCACGGCGTACGCCCCAGCTCAACCGCCTGCAACAGACTGATCGAATCACCGGTCTGGGCATGCTGCTCCACCACCGCCACCTGCCGCGCAATGTCCCGCCGGCTCAGCGCCGACAAGCGCTTCCCGCCCAGGCGAACTTCGCCCTGAGACGGCGTCTGAATCCCTGCCAGCAACTTCAACAGCGTCGACTTGCCTGAGCCATTGGGCCCGACGATCCCCAGATTCTCCCCCGGCCGAATCGCCAGGCTCACGCCACTGAGCAGTGGCGCGCCCTTGACCGAATAACTCAGGTCACTGCCTTCGAGCATGGGCCCGGGCACCTCCTGACGGGCGTTCATCGAGGACGATTCCCGCGGACCAGAATCATGGCAAACACCGGCGCGCCCACCAGCGCAGTGATCACCCCGATCGGCAACACCTGACCCTTGATCAGCGTGCGCGACAGCACATCGGCGGCGATCATGAACAGCGCGCCGATCAACGCGCTCAGGGGCAGCAGCCGCCCATGGCGTACGCCGGCGATCAGCCTCACCGCATGGGGAATCACCAGACCGACGAAGCCGATGGAACCGACGATCGACACCATCACCGCCGTCATCAGCGCGGCGGTGAGGATCAGCACCGCCTGGACGCGGCGCACCGGAATGCCCAGCGAAGCCGCCGAATCGCTGCCAAACGTGAAGGCATCCAGCGCGCGCCGATGCCACAGGCACACCAGCAAACCGAGCACCACGACCGGCACCGACAGCGCCACCGACGACCAGCGCACGCCGCTGAGATTGCCCAGCAACCAGAACATGATCCCGCGGGCCTGCTCGGCATTGGCCGACTTGGTGATCAGGAAGGACGTCAGGGCGTTGAACAGCTGCGACCCGGCAATGCCCGCCAGGATGATCTGGCCGGCAGCGGTCTGGCCCCGCGAGGAGCGGGCGAGCAGGGCGACCAGCGCGAACGCGGCGATCGCGCCGGCAAACGCTCCGGTCGAGAGAGAAATCGTACCGGCGCCGATGCCGATGATCGCCACCAACACTGCGCCGGTCGACGCGCCCGCAGAAATACCCAGCAAGTAGGGATCGGCCAGCGGGTTGCGCAGCAACGATTGCAGGACCACGCCCGACACCGCCAGCCCTGCGCCGCAGGTGGCGGCAACGATGGCCCGGGTCAGGCGGTAGTTCCAGACGATGCCCTCGTCGATCGGGTCGAGGGGATAGCCTGCGGCCCACAGCTTGTTCGCCAGCACCTGAACGATCACCGGCAGGCTGATTGATGTCTCGCCAATCGCCACGCCCGCCAGCACCGCCAACGCCAGCAACGCGGCGGCCCAGGCACCGTGGCCGAAGATTCGGACGATGCTCGACCGGGGCATGCTGAATGACGTCATTGCGCTTGAGTGGCCTGAGCCAGTTGCTCGATGCCGTCAAACAGTCGCACGCTGGACTCCATGGCGCTGGCGTCCATGATCACGATGCGATTGTTTTTCACCGCATCCATATTGCGGGTGACCGGGTCAGAGCGGAGAAACGCCAGCTTCTTCTCGTGATCGTCGGCCGGGAAGCGGCGACGGTCCATGCGCGCGATGACCAGCACGGTCGGGTTGGCCTTGGCGATGGTTTCCCAGCCCACGGTCGGCCATTCCTCGTCGGAGTCGATGACGTTGCGCATGCCGAGGGTGTCGAGCATGAAATTGGGAATGCCCTTGCGCCCGGCCACGTAAGGGTCGACGTTGATGTCCGGGCTGGAAAACCAGAACACCGCCGAGAGGGGTGGATTGGCATGGGCTTTCGCCTGCGTCACCGCCTGGGCCAGCCGGGTTTGGTAACCCGTGATCAAGTGCTCGCCACGGTCCTGCACATCGAAGATCTGCGCCAGCTGTCGCAGGCTTTTGTACAGGGTGTCGATGCGGAAGGCTTCGAGGCGCGTGCCGTCGGCGCCCACCCGGTTGTTCTTGCCCTCGCAATCGGACGGCAGGATGTAGGTCGGGATGCCCAGATCGCGAAACTGCTCGCGGGTGCCGACGGCGCCCTGGGGCCCGACCATCCACTCAAACTGCACCGGCACGAAATCCGGGCGTTTGCCGATCACTGATTCAAAACTCGGCGCGTTGTCGGCCAGGCGCTCGATGCCGTCGTTGAGGGTTTGGTACTGGGGCAGCACGGGATTGAACCACAGCGAAGTGCCGATGACGTTCGGGCCCAGGCCGAGGGCGTAGAGCATCTCGGTGGCGGCCTGGCCAATGGTCACGGTTTTCTGCGGGGCGTGGGTGAAGGTCAGCGGTTCGCCGCAATTGTCCACGGTCAAAGGGTAGGCGGTCGACGCCGCAAAACCGGCGGTGGGCAAGGTCAGCGTGACGAGCAGGGCGGCGAGGCGGCGCAGCGGCATGAACAGCGATCTCCAGAAAGCCTGAGTGCTTGGCGAAGCAGGCGCTGGAAAGTCCACCCGACGGGCGCCCTAAGATGAGGGCGAGCACAGCGTGCGCGAGCGACGCGCGAACGGGAGTCCTTCCCCGGACACCCCGCCGGTGAATGAATATGCTGGCCGGCAGGTCTCCTGACTGGCGCATCATCGCCATGCTTCGGCCTTCCCGGGGTGACCCAGTGGCAAACAGGAAGCAGGGCTCAGCGCCTACAGTTGCGGGGACAGTTCCGTTTCAGCGCGCAGCGCGCTTGGGGATTCCCTATTAATTCCGAGTGGAAACCGGCGGCGGGGATACTAAACGATTCGGCGGGGAGAGGCGAATGCGGCGGCGGTGCATCGTTGGACCGAGCGACCTTCGACACCGGGCAGCAGCTGGACCGACGCAAAACTTTTGGGAGATGCAAACCTGTGGGAGTGACCGGGGTGGCGTTCCACCTTGCTCACGAAGAGGACAGTACATCCGCTAAATCTTCAGCGGCTGGAATGCAGCCTTCGTGAGCAAGCTCACTCCCACAGGGTATGTGTTTGCCATTCAATCTGGCGTGGGTCGGACACTGGGCGTTTAAAACTTGAACGGCCAACCCACGATCTTCTTCGGCCGTGGCGTCGAGTAGGTCCGCACTTTCGAGGTCTTCAACCCCAGACGCACCAGCGATTCGGCCAGCGCCACCGCTGCGGTGACGCCATCCACCACCGGCACGCCGGCACGGTCGCGGATGAGTTGATCCAGCCCGGCCATGCCGCCGCAGCCCAGGCAGATCACTTCGGCCTTGTCGCGGATCACCGCTTCGATGGCCTGCTCAACGATGGCTTCGACCGCACGCTCGGGCGATTCTTCCAGTTCCAGCACGCTCATGCCGCTGGCCCGCACCGACGCGCAACGCTCGTACACGCCGGCCAGCTTCAAACGGTCTTCGATCAGTGGCACGGTTCGGTCCAGCGTCGTGACCACGGCGTATTTATGCCCCAGCAGCATCGCCAGGCTGGCCGCGGCTTCGGTAATGTCCACCACCGGCACGTCGAGCAGTTCCTGCAAGCCCTCGCGGCCGTGCTCGCCGTAGCCGGCTTGAATCACCGCGTCATAAGCCCCTTCGTAGGACATGACCCGATCCATCACCGCAATGGCCGCCAGGTAACTTTCGAAATTGCCTTCCACTGACTCGGCGCCGAAGCGCGGGGTCAGGCCGATGATTTCGGTACCGGGGGAGGCCACGCTGCGGGCCTGTTCGGCAATGGTCTCGGTCATGGATGCGGTGGTGTTGACGTTGACGATCAGAATTCGCATGGACAGATCTCGCGCAGAAAACAAGGCCGGGCGTCTGGCCCGGCGTCGTTGCCCACGATATCAGTCTTTCATCGGCACGGGCGCCTGCAGGGCAATGAAGCCCTGATCGCGCATGGCCTGCCAGAAACCATCCGGCACCTGTGCGTTGAGCGCGGTGACGTCTTCGATGATCCGCGAGGGCCGGCTGGCACCTGGAATCACCGCTGCCACCAGCGGGTTGGCGAGGACGAACTGCAGCGCCGCCGACTTGATGTCGACCTGATACTGCCGGGCGATCTCCTGAATGTGCGCCACCTTGTCGAGCATTGCCGGCGATGCTTCCTGATACTCGAAATGCTTGCCGCCCACCAACACGCCGGAGCTGTAAGGCCCGCCGACCACGAACTCGGCGTTGTGCTGGCGGGCCTTGTCGAACAGCCGTTGCAGCGGCTGGTCATGGTCGAGCAGCGAATAACGACCGGCGAGCAGGAAGCCGTCGGGCTGGGCCTCTTCCAGGTCCAGGGTCAGTTCGCACGGCTCGACGCGGTTGACGCCAAGGCCCCAGGCCTTGATCACGCCTTCTTCGCGCAGTCGGGTGAGGGCACGGAAAGCGCCGGTGCGAGCGATGTTGAAATGCTCGATCCAGGCATCGCCGTGGGCGTCCTGGGCGACGTCGTGAACAAACACGATGTCCAGCCGATCGGTGTTCAAGCGTTTCAGGCTCGCTTCAATGGAACGCAGCGTGGCATCGGCGGAGTAATCAGTGACGATCTTGTTTTTCAGGCCTTCAGCGAACGGACCGCTGCGGGTCTCGGTGTCGATCTCGTCGGAAATCAGCCGACCGACTTTGGTGCTCAGGGTGTACGCGTCGCGGGGGACGCCGGCGAGGGCCTTGCCCAGACGCTGTTCGGACAGCCCGGCGCCGTAGATCGGTGCGGTGTCGAAGTAGCGAATGCCCTGGTCCCAGGCGGATTGAACGGTGGCCGCCGCTTCCTCTTCGTCGATGGTGCGGAACATGTTGCCCAGCGGCGCGGAGCCGAAGCCGAGGCGGCCGATGATCTTGTCGTGCAAACTCATGAGGGGTGTCCTGTGCGGTGGGGCGGGTCTGGATGTCCAGGCTGCATGGCGCTGCGCTCGCCTGGGCAAAGCAGCGCGATGAAACCGGCGAAGCTTCTTTACTGACTGTTGATTGCCCCAGGGGTTCTTCGGAATGCGCGGCGGTGGACTTTCACATGCCCGGCGAGCGGCTATCCTCAGCCCATGCAAATTTAGCTACGCGTGCGAATTTCAACATTTCAGATAGATACGTCGAGGCCACAGATTTGAGGGTTGCCCATAGCCTGTCTTTGCGGAGTGGCGTCCGACGCCTTCCCGGCTGAAGCCGGTCCTACGAAGGCGCCAGGGTCCTTGGTAGGACCGGCTTCAGCCGGGAAGAGGCCCGAATATCCACCCTCCATCTTCAGCGGCGCCAGCTTTCAGGGTGACTGCACAGCGAGGCCGCCGATGAGCGAGCACATTATTCATTTCCACTGCGGGGTCGATCAGGCGAGCACCGAGCATTTTCGTGATCGCTGCCTCGAAGCCCTCGGCAAGGGCGCGACCGGGTTGCTGCTGAATCTGTCGACCGCTGGCGGCAGCACCGCGCTGGGATTCACCCTGTACAACTTCCTGAAGTCCCTGAAAGTGCCGATCCGCGCACTGAACAGCGGCAACATTGAATCCATGGGCATCGTCATCTACCTGGCGGCTCAAGAGCGGATCGTCTGCCCTCACTCGCGTTTTCTGATCCATCCCATGAGCTGGTACTTCAATCAGAGCTCGGTGGATCACTCACGCATGCGCGAATACCTGCGCAGCCTGGACAACGACCTGCAGCGCTACGTGAATATCTACGAAAGCGAGACCGTGAGCGCCGTGCACCCGCTGGACATCGGGCGCTGCCTGTCGGCGGAGGAGAAGGTGATCCGTGCCGAAGATTCGCTGGCCTGCGGCATTGCCCACCGTGTCGAGCAACTTCAGTTTGCCGAGGACGCCGTGCACTGGACCGTCAGCGCCAGCTAAGCTCGATCCATTGAACCGGGTCGTTGTTGAGCCCTCTGATTCTAGTGTTGGCCCCATTGAAACGAGAGGTAACAGCCATGCAATCCCATACGCCTGATGCTGCACCCGTCGCGCCGCGCCCCGCCCCTCAGCCGGGTGACGAAGAAACAGGATTCGACGCCGACCTGGATCCGGGCAATGAAGACCCGGGTTCCCAGTTTGATCGGGACGCAACGGTGCCGCTGATCAATCCGGATAAATGAGGGGGAGGGTATCGCTGGCAATGTGCGCCTGCCATGAGGCGCACGTCGTTTGTTTAACCGCTGATCAAACAAAAGAGCGAGAGCCCAGGCCCTCGCTCACTTGACTCACCTGCACGCCACTACGACTTGCCGCCTGAGCCGCCTTTCTTGCCAGTGCCGCTCGCGCCTGCACCCAATTCTCTCTTCATATCGCTTCCGGCATTGCCACTGCCTGAAGCCTGTCCGCCTTTCTTGCCGGCTTCGGACGCTTTTTCTTTATCGTTCGCAAAATTGCCAGGGTTCGACTTTCCGGTGTTAGCCATGATCGCAGACCTCTTGTTATTGATAAGGCGAAGCCTGTGCCTCGCCTTAAATGTGATGGGTCGTTCACGCAATGGTTTAACCCAATGGTCCGCTTGCAGACCAACGGCGGCGGTGATGAACGGCCGTTGCTACATATGCACTTCCACCGCCAGCGGCAGGTGGTCGGACAAATGCGTCCACGGGCGCGTGCCGAGAATTTTCGGATGGTGGCTGGTGGCGTTGCGCAGGTAAATACGGTCCAGGCGCAGCATCGGGAAGCGCGCCGGGTAGGTCTTGGCCAACCGCCCCTGACTGCGCTCGAAGGCCTCGTGCAGGTAGCCGCAGCGCTGAAGACGCTTGTTGCCCTGCAACTGCCAGTCGTTGAAGTCACCGGCAATGACCACCGGAGCGTCTTCGGGCAATGAGTCGAGCAGGTCGCACAGCAGATTCAGCTGCAACTGACGGTGGCTTTCCAGCAGGCTGAGGTGCACGCAGATCGCATGGACTTCCGCATGCCCCGGCACCTGCAGCACGCAATGCAGCAGGCCGCGGCGTTCTGGCCCGGTGATCGAAATGTCCAGATTGCGGTGATGCAGGATCGGGTATTTGGACAACAACGCATTGCCGTGATGGCCGTCAGGGTAGACCGCGTTGCGGCCATAGGCGAAGTCCGTCCACATGCTGTCGGCGAGAAATTCGTAGTGCGGCGTGTCGGGCCAGTCTTCGTACTTGGCGGCGTGGCGGTCGTGGCCGCCGAGGACTTCCTGGAGAAACACCAGGTCGGCACCAGTGCTGCGCACGGCTTCACGCAACTCCGGCAGGATAAAGCGCCGGTTCAGTGCGGTGAAGCCCTTGTGGGTGTTCACGGTCAGCACGCGCAGTTTGTGGACTTCGCGCAACGTGGCCGGGTCCGGAGGGGTAGCGTTAGAGCCAGCGGGATCGGGGGTCACGCCCTCACTCCTGTTCGGGGGATGTGCTATTCCGACCGGGAGGCGAGGCGGCAGTTCAGCTTTTAGGTTGGACGGGCTCTGGCCGGGGGATGTCCGAGCGTTGAGACCTGCTGCAGGATCGCCGGCCTTTTCCCTCTGTAGGACCGGCTTCAGCCGGGAAGCTCTGAGGCGCTGCGCTCGCTAGACCCGCGTGTCGACCGGCGCCCTGCGCGACAGCACCACCGCCAGCGTCAATGCTGCCACCGACAACAGCGCCGCGAAGAAGAAAATCCAGCCATAACCCATGCCCAACGCCACCGCACCCATCAGCGGGCCGGCAATGGCCAGCGCCAGGTCAAAGAACACCGCATAGGCACTGAGCCCGGCACCGCGACTGCTGTTGGGCACTTGCTTGATGGCTTCGACGCCCAGCGCCGGATAGACCAGCGACAGACCAAACCCGGTCAGGCCTGCGCCGATCAAGGCGAAGGTGGTGTCAGGCGCCAGCCACAGCAGCAACAGACCGAGGGTTTCGACCGTGATGCAGACGATCGCCGAGCGAAAGCCGCCAAAACGGTTGATTGCGTTGATGAACAGCAGCCGCGCGACGATGAAGCAGATGCCGAATACCGTCAGGCACCAGGCCGCGCCTTCCCAGCCGCGGGCCACGTAAAACAACGTGATGAACGTCGTCAGCGTGCCGTAGCCGATGGAGGACAGGGTCAGGCTCAGGCCAAACGGCGCCACCCGGCCAAACACCGAGAAGAACGGCATACGCTCGCCTCGCACCACCGGGATCGCCGGTTTCTTGCGGATCAACAGCAGCGCCCCGGCTGCCAGCAAAAACAGCACCACGCCCAGGCTGGCAAACCCCAGCGCGCCGACCATCACCACCCCCAGCGGTGCGCCAATCGCAATGGCGCCGTAGGAAGCGATGCCGTTCCATGAGATCGAACGGGCGGTGTGTTCCGAACCGACCTGGCCGATGCACCAACTGATGGTGCCCACGCCGATCAAGCCTTGGGACGCACCGAGGAACAGGCGAGCGATGATCAGAATCGTCAGGCTGACCCCGGCGAAGCGTTCCAGCAGGATCGCCGCCAGGGTGAGCACGCCGCTCAGCGCGATGCCGGACAACCCGTACACGATGGCGCGCTTGGTGCCGATGGTGTCGCAGATGCGTCCGGCCACCGGACGGCTCAACAGCGTCGCGAGGTACTGCGCGCCGATTACCAGCCCCGCGACCACCGCGCTGAAGCCCAACTGGTTGTGAACGTAGCCGGGCATCACTGCGATGGGCAAACCGATGCACAGGAAGGCGATGAAGGTATAGATGACGATGGAGACGATTTGCAGCGTGATCGCCATCGAACTGGCGTCGCTGACAGGCGAGTTGGCAGGCGTATCGGGCGGCAGGGCGGCTGACATGGGGACGCTTCGCTGGAGCGGTGGGAGTGCCGCATCATCGCCCGTGGTGTCAGGAAATGAAAGCTGGCTAACGGTTTTTATCCGGGATCAGATGGCGCCCGGACTTGCCGCTTCCCGGCTGAAGCCGGTCCCACCCACTCACCGCGTGATTCCAGTGGGACCGGCTTTAGCCGGGAAAGCGGCGGATGTCACACCGCAGGATTGGGGGCGCTTGGTCTGGCGTCTTTTCGGCCAAAGCCGTTCCCACTGTCACAAAAAAGCCCCGTCACTGTGGACGGGGCTCCTTGTTTTCCGCATCACTCTGTCAGCGCAGGGCCTTGATCAGAAGGCGACGCCCTGGCTGCGCAGGTAATCGTCGTAGGTGCCGCTGAAGTCGGTCACGCCACTTGGGCTCAGCTCAATGATGCGGGTGGCCAAGGACGATACGAACTCGCGGTCGTGGCTGACGAAGATCAGCGTGCCCGGGTAGTTCTCCAGCGCCAGGTTCAGCGCCTCGATCGACTCCATGTCCAGGTGGTTGGTCGGTTCGTCCATGATCAGCACGTTCGGCTTCTGCAGGATCAGCTTGCCGAACAGCATGCGACCTTGCTCACCACCGGAAATGACTTTGACCGATTTCAGGATCTCGTCGTTGGAAAACAGCATGCGGCCCAGGGTGCCACGAATGACCTGCTCACCTTGAGTCCATTGCCCCATCCAGTCGAACAGGGTGACATCGTCTTCGAAGTCGTGGGCGTGGTCCTGGGCGTAGTAACCCAGTTCTGCCGCATCGGTCCACTTGATGGTGCCGGCGTCGGGGGTCAGTTCATTGACCAGGGTGCGCAGCAGGGTGGTTTTACCGATACCGTTCGGGCCGATGATCGCCACGCGCTCGCCCGCTTCGACCTGAAAGCTGAAGTTCTTGAACAGCGGCTTGCCGTCGAAGCCTTTGGCCATTTGGTCAATGATGACCGCCTGACGGTGCAGCTTCTTGTTCTGATCAAAGCGGATGAACGGGCTCACGCGGCTCGAAGGCTTGACCTCGGCCAGCTGAATCTTGTCGATCGCCTTGGCGCGGGAAGTGGCCTGCTTGGCTTTGGAGGCGTTGGCCGAAAAGCGGCTGACGAACGACTGCAGCTCGGAAATCTGGGCTTTCTTCTTGGCGTTGTCCGACAGCAGCTGCTCGCGGGACTGGGTCGCCACGGTCATGTACTCGTCGTAGTTGCCCGGGAACAGGCGCAGCTCGCCGTAATCCAGGTCAGCCATGTGGGTGCACACGCTGTTGAGGAAGTGACGGTCGTGAGAAATGATGATCATCAGGCTGGAGCGCTGGGTCAGGATGTTTTCCAGCCAGCGAATGGTGTTGATGTCCAGGTGGTTGGTCGGTTCGTCGAGCAACAGCACTTCAGGATCGGAGAACAGCGCCTGGGCCAGCAAAACGCGCAGCTTCCAGCCAGGGGAGACCTCGCTCATCGGGCCGAAGTGCTGCTCGATGCCGATGCCCAGACCGAGCAACAGCTCGCCGGCACGGGACTCGGCAGTGTAGCCGTCCATTTCAGCGAATTCGGTTTCCAGCTCGGCCACGGCCATGCCGTCTTCTTCGGTCATTTCCGGCAGCGAGTAAATGCGATCGCGCTCGGCCTTGACCTTCCACAGCTCTTCGTGACCCATGATCACGGTGTCGATGACGGTGAAGTCTTCGTAGGCGAACTGGTCCTGGCGCAATTTACCCAGACGCACGTTCGGCTCGAGCATCACCTGGCCGCCGGACGGCTCCAGATCGCCGCCGAGGATCTTCATGAAGGTGGACTTGCCACAGCCATTGGCGCCGATGAGGCCGTAGCGATTGCCACCGCCGAATTTGACCGAAACGTTCTCGAACAGCGGCTTGGCGCCAAACTGCATGGTGATGTTAGCTGTGGAAATCAATTGCTTATCCTGGATTGTTTACAAAGGGCTGACTGGCGATGGCCTTCGACGCCTGGTGGCGATTGCTCGTGATCCAACCAGCAGCCTGCACGTCACCGGTGACGGGGACATGACCTGATGAAGATGGGTGAACGGGAGCAGCGTCCGATAGGGTTCAGCGGGTGACCGACATGCATCGGCCACGCTTGCTGTGCGCCGGAAGACGGAAAGGTCTGGCCGCGCGCCGCGACCCCACGAAAGGCTCAAGCAGCGCAGGCTAATTCAAGGCGCGGCAGTGTAACACCGTCTTGGTTATCCACCTACCGCCGCTCGCCCGGTGAGCATCACCTGATCAGGCGTGCTCGACCTGAGTCCTGACTTTGTTCACCGTTGAATGATGGGAGAACACGATGCAGCCGATGAGACGGGAGAACAGACCCAGTGTCTCGACGAGGTCCGGGTTGTCGAAGGAGCTGGCTTTGGAATCAAGCAGGCACAGCGCCCCGAACAGCTGGCCGTCCGGGAGGCTGATCGGCACGCCGATATAGCTTTCGATGGCGTATTTCTTGACCACCGGGCGACCTGCATAGCGCTCGCTTCTGCTGATGCTGGGGATGATCAGCGCCTGCGGGTTTTCGATCAGCTCGTTGCACAGGGTCGTTTCCAGCTCCAGGACTTCGCCCTCCTGGATACCGATGTGAATCTCGTCATAGACCGCGCAGGCGACCCATTCGGAGTCGGTGAACTTGGCGATGCCCGCAAAGCGCATGCCGGTCAGCCGGGTCACCAGCTTGAGGATGTTTGTGGTCGCTTCAACCTCGGCAATCGCCGAACGCTCTGCAATGGTCAGCAAATCCGGGCAGAGCAGGGAATCCAAAGCCATTGTCGGCTCCATGTCAACGTGGGGTGGCATACCGGATGGGGCCACATCTGTCGCGCAGATTAGCATTTTGTAGGGCAAGCGTATCTCCCGCTCAGCGCGCTGCGACCATTTGCCATGGGGCACCCGGGCACGAGGCGAGGGCGGCCGACGTCAGAGCTGGTGGCTAAATCGCTGTACCGCCCCTACGACCTGCCGCGCCCCTTCCTGAATTTCCACGATCACGCTACCGGCCTGGTTCGCCAGCGACAGGCCCTGTTCGGCCTGAGCCCGCGTGCTGCCCATGTCCTTGACCACCTCATCCACCAGTTTCTGGTTTTGCTGCACCACCGCGACGATCTCCTCGGTCGCCGTGCTGGTGCGCCCGGCCAGTTGACGCACTTCATCGGCCACGACGGCAAAGCCACGGCCTTGTTCACCGGCCCGGGCGGCTTCGATGGCGGCATTGAGGGCAAGGAGGTTGGTCTGTTGGGCGATGCCGCCGATGGTTTGCACGATGGTGCTGATCAGCAACGACTGTTTGCCCAGGGCTTCCATGCCGTGGGAGGCGGAGAGCATCTGGTCGGCGATGCCGTTCATGGTTTCGACAGTGTTGTTGATCACCGCTGCCCCGCGCTGTGCCGAGACGTCAGTGCGCTGGGAAATCTCGAAGGCAGTGCCAGCCGCCACGTTGATTTCCGCCTCGCGGTGGACTTGATCCGTGATCACGGTGGCAAATTTGACCACCTTATAAAGCTCGCCCTGAGTGTCGTGCACCGGGTTATAGGTCGCTTCGAGCCAGACCTCTTCGCCGCGGCTGTTGATGCGCTTGAACCGGTCGGCGACGAACTCGCCGTTGTTCAGGCGTTTCCAGAAGGTTTTGTACTCATCGGTGCCTGCAAACTTCGGGTCACAGAACAGGCTGTGGTGTTTGCCGAGGATCTGATCCTGGCTATAGCCCATTTCCTTGAGAAAGGATTGGTTGGCTTTAAGCACGTGACCGCCAAGGTCGAACTCAATGACTGCGGTCGAGCGCAGCAGCGCGTTGATGAACGACTCGTTTTCCCGCGCCTTGTTGATTTCGGTGGTGACGTTGGTTGCCAGGCATTTGAGGGCGACGAGGCGACCTTGCTCATCTTTCAACGGCGACCACGTGGCGTGAATCCAGATCAGCGAACCGCTTTTGCTGACGAAGCGGTAGTCGTCGGTCACTGCCGTGCCGCTGGTCGCTGCCGCCCTGAAGTTGCGAAAGCATGGCATGGTCGCTACATAGGAAGGGACAAACGCGGCCATGGGGTGGCCGACCAGTTCATCCTGGGAGTAACCGATGGCTGCGCAGAACTTGCCGTTCGCATCCGTGATGCGCAGGTCGGAATCCACCGTCAGCGACAGCATTTCCTGCATGAGGGCGTCATGGAAATTTTTGAGCGTGACCAGCTCTGAACTCAGAGTGGTCACCTGCTTTTTGATTTTGGAATTAAACATCTGCCGCTCCGTGAATAGGCCCATGACTTGATGTCGGCGTTTGGATCCCGAAATTAAGTCCGACCGTCAGAATTCTTTATAGATCACGTCGCGCAGAAAGAGGGGCAGATCGAGGAATTCTGGACAAGAAAAAGCCCGCGATGGGGGGTGCGGGCTTAAAGTCAGTCTTGGAGGAGCAAGTGAAGACTACCGCCCCCGATGTGAAAAACCTGTGAACGCCTCTCAACAACACTTAATAAATTGCGTTGGTCAAAAACGCCTTCACGATCGACTTCGCTGACGGCCTGACCTTTTGGCCGCCCAACTCCTCAGTGGTAAACCATTTGCAGTCGGCGATTTCATTGTGCGGTGCGGGAGTGGCGATCATTGTCACTGAGACTTCGAAGACGTGATGCATCACCGCGCCGCCCTCAAACCGGCTGATGTACGCCAGGTCTTCCAGGATCAGCCCGGTTTCTTCACGTAACTCGCGTGCCGCAGCCTGCGCAGGTGATTCGTCGGCCTCGACCTTGCCACCCGGCAGATTCCAGCGAGATTTGGGTTTGCGCACGTAGAGTATCTGGTTGTCTCTGCGGCAGATGACTGTGGCTCGTTCTTTCATTGGCGTTCCTCCACCCTACAACTCGTAAAAGCGCCTGCCGTCCGTGCATGTTCATACGGTTGTCACAAAACTTTCATAAAGACGTTTGAAGCAGTAACGGTGCCAATGTTCCCTTGACCCCAGATAAATCGGCCGGTCATAGGAAAACCATAGCTTGTATGGGTGGAGTTTCGGAGTAACCGGCCCAACGGCATGTCGCGTCACGCTGGGCGGGATCTCAGATAGGTCCAAAGTGCCACTACTGAGCTGATGCGGTGGCTAGGGTGGCTTTCAAGGGAATCGTGCCCTTGGCACGATGAACGGTCACGCGATGTAGACCGTGATGCGCGCTCTTGGCGCAGGGTGCCCGCCGATGGGGCCCGATTCTCAACCCGTGGGGTGATCCGTAGCGCTGAATCCTGTTGGCTCGCGTGCGGCTTCATCCCGTACACACCTAGCTCGACGTCCATGTGGCTGAAAATAGCGGGATTTTTTTCGCCTTCTTTTACCGCCTGACTCTGTGGCACACTTTCTGCTGTCTATTCCGGTGTGGCACACAGCGTTCCGCTATAGCGGAATAAACACAACCGGCAGAGTTTCTCTCATGCGGCGCGGATCCCTTTCTTTGAAAGCTTGTGCATTGGCCTTGATAACGGCAGCGACGTTTGCAACGACGGCTTACGCCGCTGACAGCAAACTCGACAGCGTCCTGCAACGTGGTCATTTGATCGTGGGCACCGGGAGCACCAATGCGCCCTGGCACTTCCAGGGTGCAGACGGCAAGTTGCAGGGTTTTGATATCGACATCGGGCGCATCGTCGCCAAGGGCCTGTTCAACGACCCGAGCAAGGTCGAGTTCGTCGTGCAGTCCTCGGACGCGCGGATTCCGAACCTGCTCACCGACAAAGTCGACATGAGCTGCCAGTTCATCACCGTCACCGCCAGCCGCGCCCAGCAGGTGGCGTTCACGCTGCCTTACTACCGCGAAGGTGTGGCGCTGCTCCTGCCGACCAACAGCAAGTACAAGGAGATCGACGATCTGAAAGGCGCCGGGGACGGCGTCACTGTGGCGGTGCTGCAGAACGTCTACGCCGAAGAGCTGGTGCATCAGGCGCTGCCCAAGGCGAAAGTCGACCAGTACGACAGCGTCGATCTGATGTACCAGGCCATCAACTCCGGTCGTGCCGATGCGGCCGCCACCGATCAGTCATCGGTGAAATACCTGATGGTGCAGAACCCGGGTCGTTATCGTTCGCCTGCGTTTGCCTGGAGCCCGCAAACCTACGCGTGCGCCGTCAAACGTGGCGATCAGGACTGGCTGAACTTCGTCAACACCGCGCTCCATGAAGCCATGACCGGGGTTGAATTCCCGATGTATGCCGAGTCGTTCAAGAAGTGGTTCGGCGTGGACCTGCCGACCCCTGCGATCGGTTTCCCGATGGAATACAAATAATCCGCGCCGCGTGCGTCGCTCACTGAAGGGGGCGAGGGTGGCCGTGGTGCCGTCCCGCCCCAGGTACTGCTGACCATGAATTATCAGCTGAATTTTGCAGCAGTCTGGCGGGATTTCCCCAGTCTGCTGGCAGGGCTGGGGCTCGGCCTGGAACTGGCCCTGATCTCCATCGCCATCGGTTGCGTCATCGGCATGCTGGCCGCATTCGCGATGCTGTCCCGCTACCGTGCTCTGCGTATCGTGGCGTCGATTTACGTCACCGTGGTGCGCAACACGCCGATTCTGGTGCTGATCCTGCTCATCTACTTCGCTTTGCCAGGGCTTGGCATTCGTCTGGACAAGATCCCGTCGTTCATCATCACCCTGTCGCTGTATGCAGGGGCGTACCTGACCGAAGTGTTCCGCGCAGGTCTCTTGAGCATTCACAAGGGCCAGCGCGAAGCAGGGCTGGCGATCGGCCTCGGCGAATGGCAGGTGCGTGCGTACATCGTCGTTCCGGTCATGTTGCGCAACGTGCTGCCGGCGCTGTCGAACAACTTCATTTCGCTGTTCAAGGACACGTCGCTGGCCGCCGCCATCGCGGTGCCGGAACTGACCTATTACGCGCGCAAGATCAACGTCGAGAGCTACCGGGTGATTGAAACCTGGCTGGTCACCACGGCGCTGTACGTCGCGGCCTGTTACCTCATTGCCATGCTGCTGCGTTACCTCGAGCAGCGTCTGGCGATTCGCCGCTAGGAGGCCCGGACCATGTACGAACAACCCAGTTGGTTGCATGAATTGTGGATTGCCCGGGAAGCGCTGTGGGCGGGGTTTCTCACCAGCGTGCAGTGCGCCGGCCTGGCGATCGTGTTCGGCACGATGATCGGCGTGTTTGCCGGGTTGATCCTGACCTACGGCAAATGGTGGGCACGCCTGCCGTTTCGCGCCTACGTCGACCTGATTCGCGGCACCCCCGTGTTTGTCCTGGTGCTGGCCTGCTTCTATATGGCGCCAGCGCTGGGCTGGCAGATCGGCGCGTTCCAGGCCGGTGCGCTGGGGCTGACACTGTTTTGCGGTTCCCACGTCGCCGAGATCGTGCGCGGTGCCCTGCAGGCCATCCCGTGCGGGCAGCTTGAAGCCGGCAAGGCCATCGGCCTGACGTTCCGTCAATCCCTCAGTTATGTGCTGTTGCCTCAAGCGCTGCGGCAGATATTGCCGACCTGGGTCAATTCGTCGACGGAGATCGTCAAGGCCTCGACCCTGCTCTCGGTGATAGGCGTGGCCGAGCTGCTGCTCAGTACCCAGCAGGTCATCGCGCGCAACTTCATGACCCTCGAGTTTTACCTGTTCGCCGGCTTTCTCTTCTTCGTCATCAACTACGCCATCGAGCTTCTTGGGCGGCAAATCGAAAAACGGGTGGCCTTGCCATGACACAGACTCAAACCGCACCTGCCGCCCCGGCTCTGTTGAGCATCGAAGGGCTGCACAAATCCTATGGTCCGGTCGAAGTGCTCAAGGGCGTCGACCTGAAGATGAACAAAGGCAACGTGGTCACGTTGATCGGCTCCAGTGGCTCGGGCAAGACCACGCTGCTGCGTTGCGTCAACCTGCTGGAAGAGTTTCAGGGCGGTCACATTCGTCTCGAAGGCCAGGACATTGGCTACAGCGACGTCAGTGGCAAGCGCGTGCGTCATCCGGAAAAGCTCATCGCCCAGCACCGTGCAATGACCGGCATGGCGTTTCAGCAGTTCAACCTGTTCCCGCACCTGAGCGCGCTGCAGAACGTGACCCTTGGCTTGCTTAAAGTGAAGAAGCTGCCCAAGGATCAAGCCATCGCGCTGGCTGAAAAATGGCTGGAGCGCGTCGGCCTGCTGGAGCGGCGCAATCACTTTCCCGGCCAGCTGTCCGGCGGCCAGCAGCAGCGCGTGGCGATTGCCCGCGCCATTGCCATGAACCCGAGCCTGATGCTGTTCGACGAAGTGACGTCGGCCCTGGACCCGGAGCTGGTCGGTGAGGTGCTCAGCGTGATCAAGGGCCTGGCCGAAGAGGGCATGACCATGTTGCTGGTGACCCACGAGATGCGCTTCGCCTATGAGGTGTCCGATCAGATCGTGTTCATGAACCAGGGCCGCATCGAAGAGCAGGGCCCGCCCAAGGCATTATTCGAACAACCCGAGTCAGCGCGTCTGGCTGAATTCCTCAAGAACATTCGTTTTTAAGACGCTCAATCAAAGGAGATTTTCATGAGCATTACTCGTTATGGTGCCGGCAGTACCGCAGGTGGCGGCCAGCCACGTCCCTTCGCCCGCGCCGTCGAAGCCGATGGCTGGCTGCATGTGTCGGGTCAGGTGCCGGCTGAAAACGGTGAGATCATCAACGGCGGGATCGTCGAGCAGACCCACAAGACCCTGCAGAACCTGGTGGCGATCCTGACCGAAGCCGGCTACGGCCTGGAAGACGTCGTGCGCGTCGGTGTGTGGCTGGAAGACCCGCGTGATTTCTGGAGCTTCAACAAGGTCTTCGGCGAGTACTTCTCCCCGGAACACGCCCCGGCCCGCGCCTGTGTACAGGCCAACATGATGGTCGACTGCAAGGTCGAGATCGATTGCATTGCCTACAAGAAGAAGTAGGGAGCAGCGGCAAGCTTTAAGCTGCAAGCTGCAAGTCGGGAGCGCGCTGATGCAACACTTGCCGCTTGAAGCTTGCAGCTCAATTGCCTACCCCATTTTTAAAGGCTGAAGGCGGTTTTTGCATCCGCGCCGTTTAGCTTGGAGCCGCTCTTATGACCGAAGACATCAAACGCCGGGCCCGTGGTTTAGACCGAGCGTTCGATATTCTCGATTTTCTCAAGGAAACCGGCACGCCGATGCGGCCCAACGAGATCGCCAGCGGCATCGGCAGCCCGAAATCGACGGTGTATGAGCTCGTCAGTTCGCTGCTGGAGCGGCGCATCCTCGAAACCGTCGGCAAGGACGGCCACGTGTACCTGGGCCGGCAACTGTACTTCCTCGGGCAGGCGCATCTGCGTCATTTCGATTTCACCCGCGAGGCCGAAGTCAGCCTGGGGGAGATCGTCGAGCAGACCCGGGAAACCGCACAGATGTGCCTGCTCAACGGCCGCAAATACACCGTCGCGCTGATGAAGGAGGGCGCGCGGCATTTCCGCATTTCGTCCGACATCGGCGAGGACGCGCCGATTCCGTGGACGGCCTCGGGTCGCCTGCTGCTCGGGCACCTCACCGATCAGGCGATCATCGACCTGATCGACGACGAGGATTTCATCCTTCCAGATGGCAAGCGCCTGCCCATCGAGACGTTTCTCGCCGAGATCCGCAAGGCCCACGACGAAGGCTTCTTTTCCTTCGACAGCATTGCCGACACCTTCACCCATTGCTTCGCCGCGCCGGTGCGGGACAAACAGGGCATCTGCATCGCGACCCTGTGCATCGTCGCCCCACGCGCCGACGCCACTGCCCATTACGATCATTACCGGCGCGTATTGACCGACAGCGCCAACGGCCTGGCCCGGCGCGTCATTGAATAGCGTCGCCGAACGTGCAGACGTGTCATGCACACGAACAAAAAATTCAGGAGAACAACATGAGCATTGCCGCGATTGAAAAAGGCGCCACACAACCCGGCGACCACCTGGTGCGCGACGTTAGCCTGCCCGCGCTGGTGATTCACGACACGGCGCTGGAGCACAACCTGCGCTGGATGCAGAAGTTCGTCAGCGACAGCGGCGCCGAACTGGCGCCCCATGGCAAGACCAGCATGGTGCCGGCGCTGTTTCTGCGGCAGTTGCAGCACGGCGCGTGGGGCATGACCCTGGCGACTGCCGTGCAGACCCGTGCGGCCTACGCCCATGGCGTGCGTCGGGTGCTGATGGCCAATCAGCTGGTCGGCGCGCCGAACATGGCGATCATCGCCGAGATGCTCACTGACTCCATGTTCGATTTTCACTGCATGGTCGATCACCCGGACAACGTCAAGGCGCTGGGCGAGTTCTTCGCCGCCAAGGGCCTGAACCTGAATGTGATGATCGAGTACGGCGTTGTCGGTGGACGTTGCGGTTGCCGCAGCGAAGCCGAGGTCATGGCCCTGGCCGACGCGATTGCTGCACAACCGGCGCTGAAGCTGACCGGCATCGAGGGCTACGAGGGCGTGATTCATGGCGACCAGGCCGTGAGCGGCATTCGTGCGTTCGCCACGTCGCTGGTGCGGCTGGCCGTGACGCTGCAGGACAAGGGCGCGTTTGCCCTGGATCGCCCGATCGTCACCGCCTCGGGTTCGGCCTGGTACGACCTGATCGCCGAAGAGTTCGACAAACAACAGGTGCGCGAACGGTTTCTGAGCGTGTTGCGCCCCGGCAGTTACGTGGTCCACGACCACGGCATCTACAAAGACGCGCAGTGCTGCGTGCTCGACCGACGCCACGACCTGAGCGAAGGTTTGCGTCCGGCGATGGAGGTCTGGGCCCACGTGCAATCGATGCCGGAGCCGGGTTTTGCGGTGATCGCCATGGGCAAGCGCGACGTGGCGTTCGATGCCGGCATGCCCAACCCGATCAAGCGTTATGCGCCCGGCGTGGTACCGGCCAGTGGCGAGGACGTCAGCGCTTGCACCGTCACAGCGGTGATGGACCAGCATGCGTTCATGACCGTCGCGCCGGGCTGCGAGTTGAAGGTCGGCGATATCATTTCGTTCGGCACCTCGCACCCGTGCCTGACCTTCGACAAATGGCGCACGGGGTGCCTGGTGGGTGATGATTTGTGCGTCATCGAATCCTTCGATACCTGCTTCTGACAGGAGTCTGCAATGAGTGAGATGGTCAGTCACAGCTACCCGCGCGTCGCGCTGATCGGCGAATGCATGATCGAGTTGCAACAGCACGCCAACGGCACGCTCAAGCAGAGCTTCGGCGGCGACACGCTGAACACGGCGGTGTACCTGTCGCGTCTATTGGGTTCGGCGGCGCAGGTGGATTACGTCACGGCGCTGGGCGACGACAGTTTCAGCGACGCCATGTGCCAGGTCTGGACCGATGAGGGCATTGGTCTGAGTCGGGTACAGCGTCTGCCGGGGCGGCTGCCGGGGCTGTATTGCATTCAGACCGATGCCAGCGGCGAGCGGCGATTCCTGTATTGGCGCAACGAGGCGGCGGTGCGCGAATGCTTCACCACGCCAGCGGCCGAGCCGGTGCTGGCCGCGCTCCCGGATTACGACGTGCTGTATTTCAGTGGCATCACTCTGGCGGTGCTGGGTGAAACGGGCCGGGCGCGGTTGCTGTCAACTCTTGGCGACGCCCGAGACCGTGGCGCGCGGGTGGTGTTCGACAACAACTACCGCCCGCGCTTGTGGCGCAGCATCGAGCAGGCGCGCCAGGCGTATCGCGCGGTGATGCACGAAGTGGACCTGGCGCTGTTGACCGAGGAGGACGAGCAGGCGCTGTTCGACTACAGCGACGGCGATCAGATTCTGCAGACCTATCGGGCCATGGGCGTCAGCGAGGTGGTGGTCAAGCGCGGGGCGCAGAGCTGTCTTGTGAGTGTCGACGACCGGCGTTATGAGGTGCCTGCGCATACCGTGCAGAAAGTCATCGACACCACGGCAGCGGGGGATTCGTTCAGCGCGGCGTATCTGGCTCGGCGTTTGCGCGGCGGCAGTCCAAAAGATGCGGCCGACGCCGGGCATCAGTTGGCGAGCCTGGTGATTCAGCACCCGGGGGCATTGATACCGAGGAGTGTGATGCCGGTTTGAGGCAGGGCCGAGAACCCTGCGTAGGGCCGCGCACACCCTGTAGGACCGGCTTCAGCCGGGAAGGGGCCAGGCGACACACCGCAAAATCGAGGGTGCTCAATCCGGCCTGTTCCCGGCTAAAGCCAGTCCTACTAAGGCAAGGGGCCAGAACGACCACTACACATTCCGGCCCCAACCCTCAATCCCGATAAAACACCTGCACCAGGTGATACCCGAACTTGCTTTTGACCGGCCCGTGCACGGTCCGCAGCGGCTTTTTGAAGATCACCTGATCAATCGCGCCGACCATCTGGCCCGGGCGCACCTCACCCAGATCGCCGCCGCGCTTGCCGCTCGGGCAGGTCGAATACTTCTTCGCCAGCACGTCAAAGGCCTCGCCTTTGGCAATGCGCTGCTTCAGTTGCTCGGCTTCTTCAGCGGTCTTGACCAGAATATGGCGGGCTTGGGCTTTCATGATGGTCCGGACGTCTCGATAAAAAAGCCGCGCATTATGCCTTTGCTACGCGATTTCGGGTAATTTCCCACACCTTGGCCGGACGAACGTGTAAATCGGCACTGAGACACGCCCGACCCGGCCAGTCAAACAGCCCGAACGTTGAAACCGGCCGAAGGTCGACACACTGTAGGCCTGCAGTCTCCTCAAACCTCTTGTGCGGTGTTGCCTTATGGATTTTCCGGCGTTGTTGAAGGTGCTTGCCACCCAGGATGGATCGGACCTTTACCTGTCCACGGGCGCCCCCCCCTGCGCCAAGTTCAATGGCGTGCTCAAGCCGCTGGGCACCGAAGCGTTCAAGCCCGGTGACGTCGCGGTGATTGCCAACGGCATCATGGACGCCGAGCAGCGCGTGGATTTCGAACGCGAGCTGGAAATGAACCTGG
The DNA here is from genome assembly GCF_057834665.1 of Pseudomonas sp. GL_135. Lineage (NCBI taxonomy): Bacteria > Pseudomonadati > Pseudomonadota > Gammaproteobacteria > Pseudomonadales > Pseudomonadaceae > Pseudomonas > Pseudomonas sp. GL_135. Next base: position 3,050,563 of record NZ_CM174408.1, on the reverse strand, counting down.
CCTTTTCCCTGTCTGGCGTCGGGCGTTTCCGGATCAACATCTTCAAGCAGCGCAACGAAGTGTCGATCGTGGCGCGCAACATCAAGCTCGACATCCCCAAATTCGAGGACCTGCACCTGCCGCCGATCCTGCTCGACGTGATCATGGAGAAGCACGGTCTGGTGCTGTTCGTCGGCGCCACCGGTTCAGGTAAGTCCACCTCGCTGGCGGCTTTGATCGATCATCGCAACCGCCACGCCAGCGGCCACATCATCACCATCGAAGACCCGGTGGAGTTCATTCATAAGCACAAGCGATCGATCATCAATCAGCGCGAAGTGGGCGTCGACACCCGCAGCTTTCACGCCGCCCTGAAGAACACCTTGCGTCAGGCGCCGGACGTGATCCTGATCGGCGAGATCCGCGACCGCGAGACCATGGAGCACGCCTTGGCGTTTGCCGACACCGGCCACTTGGCGATCTCGACATTGCACGCCAACAACGCCAACCAGGCGCTGGACCGCATCATCAATTTCTTCCCCGAAGAGCGCCGCCCGCAGTTGCTGCATGACCTGGGCAACAACCTCAAGGCGTTCGTCTCCCAGCGGCTGGTCAAGACCACCGACGGCAAGCGCCGCGCGGCCGTGGAGGTGATGCTCGGCACGCCGACCATTCGCGACCTGATTCACCGCAACGAGCTGACCGAGCTCAAGGGCATCATGGAAAAGTCCACCAACCTCGGCATGCAGACCTTCGACAACGCGCTGTATGACCTGGCGGTCGAAGGCGCGATCACCGAAGACGAAGCCTTGAAGAACGCCGACTCGGCCAACAACGTGCGCCTGCGCTTGAAATTGCACAGCGAGGACGGGCCGTCGACCATCGCTACGGCGCCGCGCGCGCCCCAGCCGGCCGCGCAGGTGGACGTCAAGGATTGGGGGTTGGTGGACGAGCGGGACGAGCCGGGGAGTTGAGGTCTCCGAGGCGATGATTTGCGGTGTCATCACCGACGCTTTCCCTTGTAGGACCGGCTTCAGCCGGGAAGAGGCCGTTATGAACACCACACACTTGAGGTGTAACAACCGACGCCTTCCCGGCTAAAGCCAGTCCCACAAAATGTCCGCGCACCATGGTGGGACCGGCTTTAGCCGGGAAGAGGCCGGTTTGAGCAACACACATTTAGAGATGTAGCGACAGACGCTTTCCCGGCTAAAGCCGGTCCTACTGGACCTACCGCGCCAGCCACCCCCCATCAATATTCCACGCCGCGCCACGCACCTGCGCCCCGGCTTCGCTGCACAGAAACAACGTCAGCTCACCCAGCTGCGAAGGCGTCACGAATTCCAGCGACGGCTGCTTCTCCGCCAGCAGGTCATGCTTGGCTTGCTCCACATCACCTGTCTGCGCAGCCCGATCATCGATCTGCTTCTGCACCAGTGGCGTCAGCACCCAACCCGGGCAGATGGCATTGCAGGTGACATTACTGCCGGCCGTCTCAAGCCCGACCACCTTGGTTAGACCAATGACGCCATGCTTGGCCGCCACATACGCCGCCTTGCCCGTCGACCCCACCAGGCCATGCACAGACGCAATGTTCACGATTCGCCCCCATCCCTTGGCACGCATGCCCGGCAGGCACAACCGTGTGCTGTGGAACACCGACGACAGGTTGATGGCAATGATCTTGTCCCAGCTCTCGACGGGGAAATCCTCCACCGCGTCGACGTGCTGAATCCCGGCGTTGTTCACCAGAATGTCGACGCCGCCGAATTCACGTTCGGCGTAGGCCATCATGTCGGCGATCTGCGCGACATCGCTGACGTCCGCCGGGTGGTGGCCGACTTTGCCGCCGTACTGCTTGATCTGCTCGATCACCGCCGACGCATCGCCGAAACCGTTGAGCAGCAGATTTGCGCCGGCATTGGCCAGCGTCAGCGCGATGCCCAGGCCGATGCCGCTGGTGGAGCCGGTGACCAGTGCCGTTTTGCCTTGCAGACTCATGTTCAATTCCTCATACGATGCCGGTTGCATAGAAAACCCCGATCACCACGAACACCGCCAGGGTCTTGATGATCGTGATGCCGAAGATGTCCTTGTAGGCCTCCCGGTGAGTCAGGCCGGTGACCGCCAGCAAGGTGATGACCGCGCCGTTGTGCGGCAGCGTGTCCATGCCGCCGCTGGCCATGGCCGCGACCCGGTGCAACACCTCCAGCGGAATGTTCGCCGCGTGGGCCGCCGCGATAAAGCTGTCGGACATCGCCGCCAGGGCAATGCTCATGCCCCCGGACGCCGAGCCGGTGATGCCGGCCAGCAAGGTCACGGTAATCGCTTCGTTGACCAGCGGGTTGGGAATGCTTTTCAGCCCGTCCGCCAGCACCAGAAATCCGGGCAACGAAGCAATCACAGCGCCAAAACCGTATTCCGACGCGGTGTTCATCGCCGCCAGCAGGGCACCGCTGACCGCACCTTTGCTACCCTCGGCCAGCTTCGATTTCACCGTGCGGAAGGCGAACAGCAGCACGAAGAGAATGCCCACCAGCAACGCCGCCTCCACGGCCCAGATCGCGGTAATTTTGGCGATGTCGGTCTGCACCGGCGTCGCCATACCCGGCAGCGCGAGGGTGTGGGTCTTGCCATACCACTGGGGAATCCACTGGGTGAACAGCAGGTTCATGATCCCGACCAGCAACAGCGGCGCCAACGCGATCCACGGGTTGGGCAGTGCGATATCGTCCGGAGTGTCCGGTTCGTTGCGCAGTTCGGTGCCATAACCTTCGCCGGCACGCTGGGCCCGGTTGCGCTGGCGCTGCAGAAACAGCATGCCGACGCTGAACACGAACGCTGTGCCGATCAGCCCCAGCCAAGGCGCCGCCCACGCCGTGGTGTTGAAGAAAGTTGAGGGGATGATGTTCTGGATCTGCGGCGTGCCGGGCAGGGCGTCCATGGTGAACGAAAACGCGCCCAGGGCGATGGTCGCCGGAATCAGCCGTTTGGGGATGTCGCTTTGACGGAACATCTCGGCGGCGAACGGGTAGACCGCAAACACCACCACGAACAGCGACACACCGCCGTAGGTCAGCAGCGCGCAGACCAGTACGATCACCAGCATCGCCTGGCGGGTGCCGAGCAGGCGTATGGCAGCCGCCACGATGGAGCGCGAGAATCCCGACAGCTCAATCAGCTTGCCGAACACGGCACCCAGCAGAAACACCGGAAAGTAGAGTTTGACGAAGCCGACCATCTTGTCCATGAACACGCCGGTGAAGGCGGGCGCCACGGCTGATGGGTCGGTGAGCAGCACGGCGCCGAGGGCCGCGATGGGGGCAAAGAGGATGACGCTGTAACCCCGGTAGGCAGCCAGCATCAGCAGCGTAAGCGCCGCTAAAGCGATGATCACACTCATCGAGTGTCTCCTGTTGTTTTTATTTTGGGTGCGGCGAGGCCGCGCAACAGGAGGTATAGCCAGTTTTATGCCATTACGCTAACTGCCTGATTCTTAACGCATTTTCTTGTCAGTGTGGGAACGAAGCGTCTGACCTGTCCAGGAAATGAGACCACTCCTGAGCAAGCGGGAGGATGACAAACCAGTTGCCCTGGCTCGCAACCGCTCTGGATCGTGATACCTGAGGTGCATTCCAGATTCGTAGACAGACAGTCTCTCTATTGAGACTCGGCGATCCCCAATGCCGCCATTTTCTTGTACAGCGTCGAACGCCCCAGCCCCAATTGCCGGGCCGCAAGGATCACGTTACCCGCACACTGCGCCAGCTTCGCCTGAATGAGCTCCCGGTCGAAATGCTGCCGTGCCTCGCTGTAGGTCTGATCATTGGAGGCCGAGGGGCCGGTTGCCGGCGGACTGGTCACCAGCACCAGCGTGCCGATGGCAGCGAGAATGTCGTTAGGGTTGAGTTGCAGATCGTCGCTGAGCAGCGCCGCGCGTTCGAGCACATTGCGCAGCTCGCGGATATTGCCCGGCCAGGCGTGTTGAGCGAGGGCGGCCATGGCTGAAGGCGCCAGTTCGTGCTGGCTGTGAAGGTCCTCGAGAATCGCCTCCGTCAGCGCCGGAATATCATCCAGACGCTCGCGCAACGGCGGCACTTTTATGGGCAGCACGCTCAGTCGGTAATACAGGTCGGCACGAAACTCGCCACGCTTGATCGCCGCTTCAAGGTCCGTCGAGGTCGCGGCGATCACCCGCACATCGCTTTTGACCATCATGTTGGAGCCCACCGGCTCGTATTCCTTTTCTTGCAGCACCCGCAGCAACTTGCTCTGCAGCGGCAGCGGCATGTCGCCGATTTCGTCGAGAAACAGCGTGCCGCCCTCGGCCAGGTGCAATTTGCCGTTGCGGCCCTTGCGATCGGCGCCGGTGAACGCACCCGGGGCCGTGCCGAAGAACTCCGCCTCAAGCAACGCTTCGGGGATCGCTGCGCTGTTGATGCTGATGAAGGGTTTGTGGGCGCGGGGCGAGCTGTTGTGCACCGCGTGGGCGAGCAGCTCTTTGCCGGTGCCGGTCTCACCCAGCAGCAACACCGGGGAATCGGTGCTGGCGCTACGCCGTGCGCGGCGTTTGACTTCCAGGCTGGCGGCGCTGGTGCCGATGAAGTGGGCAAAGCTGTATTTGGCCTGGCGTGCGCGCAGCAGCGAGCGGGTCGAAGCCAGTTCCTGCTGCATGCTGGAATAGCGCTTGAGCAGCGGCGACAAGGCCTGCAGCTCGTCGAACAGCGCGAAACCGATGGCGCCGATCACCGCGCCGCCGTCGTCATGGATCGGCAGGCGCATGACCACCAATGGGTCCTTCGCCGTGTCCATCATGTCCAGCAGAATAGGCTGGCCGTTGCTCGCCACCTGCCGCAGCAGGCTGCCGGGAATCACCTGCTCACAGGGCTGGCCCACCGCTCGGCCCGGGTCTTCGAGGCCAAAGCGACGGGCGTAGCGCTCGTTGATCCAGACGATTCGGGCGTCCCGGTCGACGATGACCGTGCCTTCGCTGGACTGCTCGATGATCTCGAAGAGCGAACGGATCGCCAGTCGCCGAACGCGTCGGTAGTCCTTCAGGCTCTCACTGTCTTTCATGAGCGGTTCCGTCAATCCTGTTTCTCGGCATCTGGCCGCACAGACTACTGGTTCGGACGAGCTTCAATTGAAACCGGGATGCGCCGCCGCCAGCAATTCCCGGGTGTAGGGGTGCTGCGGCGCATCGAATACGTCGTGGCTCGCGCCGCGCTCGACCACCTTGCCGTCCTTGACCACGATCAGGTCATGGGCCAGCGCCTTGACCACCGCCAGATCGTGGCTGATGAACAGGTAAGTCAGGCCATGACGTTCCTGCAACTGACGCAACAACGCGACAACCTGTTTCTGCACGGTGCGATCCAGTGCAGAGGTCGGTTCGTCGAGCAATATCAAGGCAGGTTTGAGCACAAGGGCGCGGGCAATGGCGATACGTTGACGCTGGCCACCGGAGAATTCGTGGGGATAGCGGTGCCGGCTCGACGGGTCGATGCCGACTTCCTCCAGCGCGCGAATCACTTCGGCCTCACAGCTGGCCTTGTCCAGGTCGCTGTGAACTTCCAGGCCCTCGCTGATGATCTGTGCCACCGACATACGCGGGCTGAGGCTGCCGTAAGGGTCCTGAAAAACCACCTGCATCTGCTTGCGCCACGGGCGCATCTGCTTCTGATTGAGGCTGTCCAGCGCATGACCCTTGAAGCGGATACTGCCACGGGACTCCAGCAAGCGCAGGATGGCCTGACCAAGTGTCGATTTGCCCGAGCCGGATTCGCCGACGATGCCTAAGGTTTTGCCGCGCTCGATGCTCAGGCTGATGTCGTCGACGGCTTTCAGGTATTCGTGGTGCCGGTTGAAAATCCCGCCGCCGAGGGAGAACCAGACCCGCAGATTATCGACCTCCAGCACCTTCTCGCGGGTGTCGCGGGGTAGCGGCTCGCCCGCCGGTTCCGCGTCCAGCAGCAGGCGGCTGTAAGGGTGTTGCGGGTTCTTGAACAACAGCTGGCAATTGGACTGCTCGACGATTTCCCCGGCGCGCATGACGCACACCCGCTGGGCGATGCTATGCACCAGATTCAGGTCGTGGCTGATCAGCAGCAGCGACATGTTCAGCCGTTGCTGCAGCTGTTTGAGCAGCAGCAGGATCTTGCGCTGCACGGTCACGTCCAGCGCCGTGGTGGGCTCATCGGCAATCAGCAGTTCCGGCTCACAGGCCAAGGCCATGGCGATCATCACCCGCTGGCGCTGGCCGCCGGACAACTCGTGGGGGTAGGCCTTCAGGCGCTTTTTCGGGTGTTGAATGCCGACCAGCTCCAGCAGCTCGATGATCCGCGCCTGGGCCGCCTTGCCCGCCAGCCCCTTGTGCAGCAGTAAGGTTTCGCCGATCTGCCGGGACACCGTATGCAGCGGGTTCAGCGAGGTCATCGGCTCCTGAAAGATCATCGCGATCTGATTGCCGCGCAGCTCGCGCATGACGTTGCCATCGGCCCCAAGCAACTCTTTGCCGCGATAACGAATGCTGCCGGTGCTCAGTGTGCCGGCCTGGGGCAGCAGTTGCAGAATCGAGTGGGCGGTCACCGATTTGCCCGAGCCCGACTCGCCAACCAATGCCAGGCACTCGCCGGCCGGGATGTCCAGGCTCAGGTGCTTGACCACGGTGTGGCCGTTGAACGACACCGAGAGGTCGCGGATTTCGATCAGGTTTTCGGACATCTCAGGACCTCGGGTCGAAGGCATCCCGCAGGGCCTCGCCAATAAACACCAGCAGCGACAGTATCAGCGCCAGTGTGAAAAATGCCGTGAAGCCCAGCCATGGTGCCTGCAGGTTCTGTTTGCCCTGGGCGATCAGTTCGCCCAGTGACGCGCTGCCGGCGGGCATGCCGAAGCCAAGGAAATCCAGCGCAGTCAGCGTGGAGATCGCCCCGGTGAGGATGAACGGCAGATAACTCAGGGTGGCGTTCATCGCGTTGGGCAGGATGTGCCGCAGGATCACCTTGCGATCACTCAGTCCCAGCGCCCGCGCCGCTTTGACGTACTCCAGGTTGCGCCCGCGCAGGAATTCGGCGCGCACCACGTCCACCAGCGCCAGCCATGAAAACAGCGCCATAATCCCCAGCAGCCACCAGAAGTTAGGCTCGACGAAGCCCGACAGAATGATCAGGAGGTACAGCACCGGCAGACCGGACCAGACTTCCAGCAGACGCTGACCGATCAAATCCACCCAGCCGCCGTAATAGCCCTGCAATGCGCCGGCGGCGATGCCGATCAGCGCACTGATGAAGGTCAGCGCCAGGGCAAACAGAATCGACACCCGCGCGCCGAAGATGACCCGGGCCAGCACATCCCGGGCCTGATCGTCGGTACCCAGCCAGTTGATCGAAGAGGGCGGGCTTGGTGCGGGTTTGTTCAGGTCATAGTTGGGGGTGTCATCGCTGAACGGGATCGGCGGAAACAGCATCCAGCCGTCGCCCTTGCTGATCAGCTGGCGCACGTAATCGCTGCGGTAATCCGGCTGAAACGGCAGCTGGCCGCCGAATTCCTGTTCGGTGTGACGCTTGAAGGCGGGGAAGTACAGCTCGTGCTGATAACTCAGCACCAGGGGTTTGTCGTTGGCGATCAGCTCGCCGCACAGGCTGAGCACGAACAGCCCGCAGAACAGCCACAGCGACCACCAGCCGCGGCGGTTATTGCGAAAGCGCTCGAAGCGACGTCGAGCCACCGGAGAGAATCTGCGCATCACGCGTTCCTCGCGCTGAAGTCGATTCGGGGGTCGACCAGGGTGTAGCAGATGTCCCCGACCAGCTTAATCAGCAACCCGAACAGCGTGAAGATGAACAGCGAACCGAACACCACCGGGTAGTCCCGGGACACCGCGGCTTCGTAACTCATGCGGCCGAGACCATCGAGGGAGAAGATCACTTCGATCATCAACGAACCGGCAAAGAACACGCTGATGAACGCCTGGGGAATGCCCGCCACGATCAGCAACATGGCGTTGCGGAACACGTGGCCGTAAAGCACCCGTCGCTCACTCAGCCCCTTGGCCCGGGCGGTCACCACGTACTGGCGGGTGACTTCGTTCAAGAAGGAGTTTTTGGTCAGAATGGTCAGCGTCGCGAAGCCGCCAATCACCAGGGAGGTCACCGGCAACACTAGGTGCCAGAAGTAGTCGGCGATCTTGCCCAGGGTGCTCAGTTGATCGAAGTTCTCGGACACCAGCCCGCGCACCGGGAACCAGCTCAGCGACGTGCCGCCGGCGAACAGCACCACCAACAGCATGGCGAACAGAAAGGCCGGCATCGCGTAGCCGATGATGATGGCCGTGCTGCTCCAGATGTCGAAGTGGCTGCCGTGCTTGACTGCCTTCCGAATACCCAGCGGGATCGAAACCAGATAGGTGATCAGCGTCGCCCACAGCCCCAGCGAGATGGAGACGGGCATCTTTTGCAGGATCAGGTCCGTGACCTTGGCGCCGCGAAAGAAGCTGTTGCCGAAATCCAGTTGCGCGTAATTCTTCAGCATCAGCCACAAGCGCTCATGCAGGGGCTTGTCGAAGCCGTACTGGCGCTCGATTTCCTTGATCAGCTTGGGGTCGAGGCCGCGGCTGGCCCGGGACTGACCGGCGTTCATGGTTTCGGTATGGCCTGCGCCGATGGTGCCGCCGGCCACGCCTTGCAGCTTGGCGATGGCTTGCTCGACCGGCCCGCCCGGCGCGGCCTGCACGATGAAGAAGTTGACCAGCAGAATGCACAGCAGCGTCGGAATGATCAGCAGCAGGCGCCTCATCAGGTAGCCGAGCATTACTTGACCTCCGAAGGAATGGCCGAAGCGCCCCGTTGCTGGGCGAACTCTTCATTGGTCAGGGCCTGGGGGCTGACTTCCCACCAGGTGTCGATGGCCTCGCTATTGCTGGCCTGTACCTTGGGAATACCGAAGCGGTTCCACCACACGGTGGACGAGCCCGGTGGGTAATAGTTGGGTATCCAGTAGAAGCCCCACTGCAGCACCCGGTCCAGGGCATGGGCGTAATCGACCATCGCGGGTTTGCTGTCGGCTTTGGCCAGGCCTTCGATCAGCGTGTCGACGGCCGGGTCGCGCAGGACCATGTAGTTGCTGGAGCCGGAATCGGTGGCGACTTTCGAGCCGAAGTTGTTGTACAGCTCCATGCCGGGGGAGGTCGAGACGCCGTAGCCGGTGACGATCATGTCGTAATCGCGGGCCATGACCCGGTTCAGGTACTGCGCCGAGTCGATGCGGCGAATTTCGAAATCGATGCCGATCTGCGCCAGATTGCGCTTGTACGGCAGCAGGATTTTCTCGAAGCCGCTCTGGCCGTTGAGAAAGGTAAAGCTCAACGGCTCGCCTTGGGCGTTGACCAGCTTGTCACCCTGGGGCATCCAGCCTGCCTCTTCGAGCAGCGCCAGGGCCTGCAGCTGTTTGTCGCGAATGAAACCGCTGCCATCGGTTTTCGGGGTTTTGAATACGGTGGTGAAGACTTCGGGCGGCACCTGACCGCGCAGCGGTTCAAGGATCTTCAACTCGGACCCGGTCGGCAATGCCGTGGCGGCCAGATCACTGTTGGAGAAGTAGCTGTTCTGACGCACATAGACGTTGCGCATCATCTGTTTGTTGGTCCATTCGAAGTCCCACAGCATTGCCAGCGCCTGACGCACGCGACGGTCCTGAAACTTCGGACGGTCTAGATTGAAGATGAAACCCTGAGAGCTCTGGACCGCGCCCTTGGCCAGGTGCGCCCGCTGCAGGCGGCCCTCGGTCAACGCCGGGCTGTCGTAACCGATGGAATAACCGGTGGCGGAATATTCGCGGTTGTAGTCGTAACCGCCACCGCGCAGCACCTGACGGGCGACATCGGTGTCGCCGAAATACTCGACGCTGAAATGATCGAAGTTGTACCGGCCGCGATTGACCGGGAGGTCCTTGCCCCACCAGTCAGGGTTGCGTTCGAAGGTGATGCTGCGACCCGGGTCGACCTTGCCGATGCGATACGGGCCGCTGCCCACCGGGATCTCGAAGCCGCCGCCGTTGGCGAAGTCGCGGTCCTTCCACCAATGCTCGGGAAACACGGGCAGCGTGGCCAGGTCCAGCGGCAGGGTGCGGCTCTCGTTGCTCTTGAAATCAAACCGGATTTGCGTCGGCGACTCGACTTCGACGCCTTTGACGTCCTGAAACTCGGTGCGGTACGACAGGCTGCCCTGGGTCATCAGCAGGTTATAGGTGTAACGCACGTCTTCGGCGGTGATGGCCGAGCCGTCGGAGAATTTTGCTTTAGGGCTCAGGTAGAAACGCAATGACAGGCCGTCGGGGGCGCGCTCCATCTTTTCTGCGATCAAGCCGTAAACGGTGTACGGCTCGTCCAGCGACTTCACCGCCAGTGGCGAGTACAGCAAGCCATTGACTTGAGCGACGCCGGTGCCTTTGTCGAGGTAGGGCATGATGTGATCGAACTGGCCGATCTCCTGGGCAGAGCGGCGCATGCTGCCGCCTTTCGGGGCGTCGGCATTGACGTAATCGAAGTGTCCGAAATTAGCCGGATAGCGCGGCGCCTCACCGTAAACGGTCAGCGCGTGTTGCGGGGCGGCGGACAAAACCTGAAAACCAGAAACGAAGACGAGTGTTGCGACCATCAGCGATGACAAAACAAAACGCATTGCACGAATCCTGACTGATATTGGCGAGCGATATCAGGGTTGAAGGTCATGACGGCGCGGGTGGCCGGTCCGGTTTTTTATTGATTACCCCGGTGGCAAGGTACCGCAAAGCCGGAGTCTTTGTAACCGGACAATACAGCTCTGGAGCAAGGATTCGATAAACAAACGGCCCGCTTTCAAGGGCGGGCCGTTGGTGCAGCAGCGCGCAGGATCAGTCCTGGCGGCTGGTCACTTCCAGCAGGTGATAACCGAACTGGGTTTTCACCGGGCCCTGGACCACGTTCACCGGTGCGCTGAACACCACGGTGTCGAATTCCTTGACCATTTGACCCGGGCCGAAGGAGCCCAGGTCGCCACCTTGACGGCTGGACGGGCAGCTGGAGTTGGATTTTGCGACTTCGGCGAAATCAGCGCCGCCTTCGATCTGCGCTTTGAGTTCGTTGCACTTCTCTTCGCTGGATACGAGGATGTGGCGGGCAGTGGCTTTGGCCATTTTGGGTGACTCCTGTGAAAAAAAGAAACGAGCGTACCGGAATAAGGGCCGCGTTTCCCGAGAAAGTTCAGGCCCCTTTGTCTGGTCGTGACAGATGACATCGTCGGTTAAAGCCCTTTGCTGAACAGCAGAGCGGCGTGGTCCACGTACAGCTTCACCGGATCGACCTGCTTGCGCACCAGGCCCGCGCTCTGGTTGATTGAGTCCACATGATCCATCGGGTAGTCGGAGCGGATCACCTTTCCCAAGTGGGAGCTGAAACGGCCGACCAAACCGTCATTGGATGCAGCCTCCTTCTCAAACAGCAGCGCGTAACTGCGCAAGGCCAGGTGCAGCGGGTCTAAGGCATTGCGGCCTTCGGAAAACAATGAGCCGTCGATGCAGCCGCTCCACGAGTAATAGTGAACGCCGTTGACCCGTTCAGCGCCTTCGCCGCCCCACGTCGATGGCAGCCCTTGGGGATACTTGCGGTTGAACGCCGCGACGCCCTCGGTCGTCAGCGCATCCAGCGCCTGAACCGGGTCTTGGGGAAGGTCCGGGTTGCCGCTCAGCAGCGCAAGGAAGTGAGCGAAACCTGCGGTCATCCGCGAAGCCACGGCTTCAGGCATCTCCCCGGGCGTCAGCGCCCGGCGCACCCGGTCTGCTACCTCCGAGCCGTGATTGGGGCCGCTCACGGAAGTGACCGACGCCACGATGTCGGGGCGCAGCGCGGCAGCATAACGTGAGGTCAACGCGCCCTGGCTGTGTCCGATCAGGTTGACCTTTAGATAACCGGTGCGGCGCAGGAAGCGTTCGATTTGATCAATCAACTGCTCGCCGCGGGTTTCGTTGTCGTGGACGCCAGACAACGCCGGCACGTGAACCCTGCAGCCAGCTTTCTCCAATGCCTGGGGGATGGCATGGAACATTTCAGCGTTGCCTATCCGGTCGAAACCGAACAAACCGTGGACCAGCAAGAGGGGGTACTTGGTGGTGACTTCCTTGTACATGTCGATCACTCCTTGGATATAAAAGAAGGATCGAGCTTAACCAGCGAACGTCTTGGGCGGAGGGGGGGTAGCGGGTGTGGACCTGCGCCGGTGAGTGCAGGCTGTGAGGAGCGTTGCACCGCTCCAGGCCTTATGTTCCGGAGAGGCTGGAAAAGGCGCTGGCGCTGCGGTGCAAATACACCCGACGCGCCGGGCGCTTTCCCACGACGGACGTCTTCGCTGCCACGGGCCGCCGCTGATGGCGACGACGATTAGGCGGGAAGCCGGCGACATGGCCGGCACCGGCTTCCTGTTTGCAGACGTTACTGGAAAAGCGGCTGGACACGTGACTGCATGAGTTACCTGTAGCGCAGTTTGTTCACGGCATCGCGCAGCAGGTGCTCGGTGGACGCCCAACCCAGGCACGCGTCCGTCACCGACACACCGTATTTAAGGGAAGCACTCAGCGGCTGGCAGCCTTCGAACAGATGGCTCTCCAGCATCATGCCGATCAGCGTTCGGTCGCCGGCCAGTCGCTGCTGCAGCACGTCGTTGAACACGGCCGGCTGACGCAGCGGATCCTTGCCACTGTTGGCGTGACTGCAATCGACCATGATGCGGGCGGCCATGCGGTGCTTCGCCAGGCTGGCATTCACCGCTGCAACGCTCGCCGCGTCGTAGTTGGGACCGCCGTGACCGCCGCGCAGCACGATGTGGGTGTCTGGATTGCCCGACGTCTCGACAATCGCCGGGTGGCCCTGGGAGTCCATGCCGAAATGGCGGTGGGCGTGGGCCGCCGAGCGAATGGCGTCGCACGCGACGGAAATGCCGCCGTCGGTGCCATTCTTGAAGCCCGTGGGCACGCCGAGGCCGCTGGCCATTTCCCGATGGATCTGCGATTCGGTTGTCCTTGCGCCAATCGCCACCCAACTCAGGACGTCATCGAAGTAACCCGCCGCCATCGGCTGCAGCAGCTCTGTGGCGATCGGCAGGCCGAGCCGGACCATTTCACGCATCAGCTGCCGCGACAGGGCCAGGCCCTCGGCCATGTCGTCACTGCCATCCAGCGCGGGGTCGTATGCGAGGCCTTTCCAGCCAACCGTGGTGCGGGGCTTCTCGACATAAGCGCGCATCACCAGCAGCATTTGGTCGCTGACTTCGGCGGCCAGGCGCGCCAGGCGCTCGGCGTATTCGAGGGCGGCCAAGGGATCGTGGATCGAGCACGGCCCGACAACGACCAGCAGGCGCGAATCTTCACCATTGAGAATGGCGCGGATCGACTGGCGGTGGGCCGCGACCTGGGCGGTCAGAGCAGCGTCCAGCGGCAGCTGATGCTTCAGCGCGAACGGAGTGGGCAGGCGTTTCGGGGCAGGGCGGCGGTCATCCAGGATGACGGCGCCGGACGGCAGATCGATGAGGGTATTGCTGACGACGGGCGAATTCATGTGCTGGCTTCCTGGTCGGCGGGTATTCCCGCGCGGACCTACTGGGGTGTTCGACAATTGGCCGGATTGGCTGTGAGCAGGGCGATGCCACCTGTCAGTAACCGATCGGAGGCGGCAGGCTGTCCCGAACGGAGGTTGCTAAATCGCCAGGCGAAGTCGGTGTCGTTGCGGTAATAGTGGTTGCGGTTCATGTGTTGCTCCTCGAATCAATCAGTCAAAAACGTGTGGCCCAGAAAAACAAAACCCCCGGTCGGGAAGCCGACCGGGGGTGAGAGTTATCTCTGGTGGGCGTCCCGAAGTTCAGGGCGCCGTATGGGTATCAGGCGCGCCAGTGGCTAAACCAATACCCATAAAAATAAGAAGCAGGAGCGCTAGACGTCGTCGCATTCCAGGCAGTCGCACGCTCAGCCAGACGTGAACCGTCGGCGGCGCTGAACAGCTGGGTGGAAAGGGAAGGCAACATGGTCTGTCTCCGTGGAATGCCGCCGAGCTTACTTCAGACCCGTTGGGTTCTTCAATTGGAAATTGCCATGGACGTGATTAGGGCCCCATAAGCAATGCTTAAAGCGGCAACAAGCCAATTCAATCCTCGGGCACTTCCGAAGACCCGGCTTCATGGGGTATCACGCCGATCTTCATTCCCAGCAGCACCGCGACTTTGTGCGACTCGCCCCGGCGCCCTTTCTTGCGCCCGGATAACACTTGATAGGTTGTCGCCGGGTCCACGTTGTGCTCCCGGGCAAACTCTTGAACGGATTTGCCTTGCTGTTCCAGCCATGCCTTGGCTTGTGCGGCGGTACGGATTCCGGGCATAGTTCAAAACCGTTCAAGTTCGTTCAAATTATTTCGATTCTATCACTCAAAAGAGTGGTGTCAACAAGGCTATGCATTCAAATGAGTGGAATAGGTGCCCGAATTAGGGAAGAGCGCGAGCGCTTGGGGCTTTCACAGCGCGCATTCGGTGAAATAGGTGGCGTGGAAGCCAACGCTCAGGGCAAGTACGAAAACGGTGAACGCACCCCCAAGGCCGATTATCTTGCCCGCGTCGCTCCTCGAGGTGTTGACGTGTTGTACGTGCTGACGGGTTCCCGTACGCCGGTGCCCATCGTCGGTCTGAGCGAAAACGAGGAGTGGATGGTGGGCAGTTATCGCACGCTGGGCAAGGAAGAGCAGGATGCCATCTGCCGGTTGACTACCACCCTGGCGGAATACCAGAGCAGCTACGCCCCAGACAAAAAATCATAGGGCAATTCGAGCGATGCAGCGGTCGGGCGTTTGAAGATTTTTATCAAGTTTTCGGGTCGATGATGATAGTTTGTCGGCACTGTTACAGATCATCTGGCACACATGCACAAGCAGTGCTCCAGAGCAGGTCGCTTACTTTCTTTTTGTTAACGTGGCGGGTAGTTGTCATGAATTGCTCGGTGAGGTGTCTGCTTGATTAGGGTGCTGGTTGTCGATGACCACGATCTGGTTCGGACAGGTATCACGCGCATGCTGGCCGACATTGAAGGCTTGCAGGTGGTGGGACAGGCCGAGTCCGGCGAAGAGTCGTTGCAGAAGGCCCGCGAGCTGAAACCCGATGTCGTGCTGATGGACGTCAAGATGCCCGGCATCGGCGGGCTGGAAGCGACGCGCAAACTCATCCGCAGCCACCCCGACATGAAGGTGGTGGCGGTCACGGTGTGCGAAGAAGACCCGTTTCCCACACGGCTGCTGCAAGCCGGCGCGGCGGGATACATGACCAAAGGCGCTGGTCTGACCGAAATGGTTCAGGCCATTCGCCTGGTGTTCGCGGGGCAGCGCTACATCAGCCCGCAGATCGCCCAGCAACTGGCGCTCAAGTCGTTCCAGCCGCAGACCAGCAATTCGCCGTTCGACCTCTTGTCCGAGCGGGAAATCCAGATTGCCCTTATGATTGTCGGCTGCCAGAAAGTGCAGACCATTTCCGACAAGCTCTGCCTGTCCCCCAAAACCGTGAATACCTACCGGTACCGCATATTCGAGAAGCTGTCGATTAGCAGTGACGTTGAGCTGGCCCTGCTGGCCGTTCGTCACGGCATGGTCGACGCCAGCGCATAAATGACCCAACCGTTTGATCCCAGTGCTTTTCTGTCCACCTGCAGTGGCCGCCCCGGCGTATATCGAATGTTCGATATCGACGGCAAGCTGCTGTACGTCGGCAAGGCCAAGAATTTAAAGAAGCGTCTCGCCAGCTATTTCCGAAAGACCGGCCATGCCCCGAAAACCGGGGCGCTGGTCGCGCGGATCGCTCAGGTTGAAACCACCATCACCGCCAACGAAACCGAGGCGCTGCTGCTGGAACAAACCCTGATCAAGGAGTCGCGTCCGCCGTACAACATCCTGTTGCGCGACGACAAGTCCTACCCGTATGTGCACCTGTCCGACGGCGAATTTCCCCGGCTGAGCATTCATCGTGGTGCCAAAAAGGCCAAGGGCCGCTACTTCGGGCCTTACCCTAGCGCCGGTGCGATTCGCGAAAGCCTGAGCATTCTGCAGAAGACCTTCCATGTTCGTCAGTGCGAAGACAGCTTCTACAAGAACCGCACCCGGCCTTGCCTGCAGTACCAGATCAAGCGCTGCAAGGCACCCTGCGTGAACCTCGTCGAGCCTCAGGTCTACAACGAGGACGTGCGTCACTCGGTGATGTTTCTCGAGGGGCGCAGCAATGCCCTCACCGACGAGCTCAACGCGCTGATGGAAAAGTCGGCGATGAATCTGGATTTCGAGCACGCCGCCGAGCTGCGTGACCAGATTGGTCTGCTGCGCCGCGTGCAGGACCAGCAGAGCATGGACGGCGGCACCGGCGACGTTGACGTGGTGGCGGCGTTCGTCAACCCGGGCGGCGCCTGCGTGCACTTGATCAGCGTGCGTGGCGGGCGGGTGCTGGGCAGCAAGAATTTCTTCCCCCAGGTCGGGATCGAGGAGGAGGTGGGCGAAGTCATGTCTGCCTTCCTGGCCCAGTATTTCCTGGGCGGCGGCGAGCGCGAATTGCCGGGCGAAGTCATCGTCAACGTGGTCAGCGAGGATTTTCCGGCGCTGATCGACGCGATTGATGCTTCGCGCGGCCGTGAAATCATTATCAGCCACCGGGTGCGTGGCACCCGCGCGCGCTGGCAGCAACTGGCCGTGACCAATGCCGAGCAAGCGCTGATGGCGCGGCTCGCTAACCGTCAGCACGTCACCGCACGCTTTGAAGCATTGGCTCAAGTGCTCAAGCTGGATGAACCGCCGCAGCGCCTGGAATGCTATGACATCAGCCATTCCAGTGGCGAAGCAACGGTGGCGTCGTGCGTGGTATTCGGTCCCGAGGGTCCGATCAAATCTGATTACCGCCGCTACAACATCGAAGGCGTTACGGCGGGAGATGACTACGCCGCCATGCACCAGGCGCTCACCCGTCGCTTCAGCAGAATCAAGGACGGCGAAGGCAAATTGCCGGACATCCTGCTGGTGGACGGCGGCAAGGGCCAGTTGAGCATGGCCCGTGACGTGATGAACGAGCTGGCCATCCCCGATCTGATTCTATTGGGTGTTGCCAAGGGCGCTACGCGCAAAGCCGGTTTCGAAACGCTGTACTTGAATGACGCGGCCCATGAGTTCACCCTCAAGGGCGATTCGCCCGCGCTGCACCTGATCCAGCAAATCCGCGACGAGGCGCACCGGTTCGCGATCACCGGGCACCGTGCGCGGCGTGGCAAAACCCGTCGGACTTCAACCCTGGAAGGGGTGGCAGGCGTAGGCCCGACCCGTCGTCGCGATCTGCTCAAGCACTTCGGAGGCCTTCAGGAATTGTCACGGGCCAGCATCGAAGAAATCGCCAAAGCGCCAGGAATCAGCAAAAAGCTCGCAGAGTCGATTTATGCAAACCTGCACAGCGAGTAGAATGCTCGCTCACCTCGTAGCCAGTTGTGCCGATGAATATCCCTAATCTGATCACCGTATTACGTGTCCTGCTGATTCCGATCTTCATTCTGTTGTTCTATCTGCCGTACCACTGGAGCTACATGGCCGCCAGTTCGGTATTCGCACTGGCAGCCGCGACCGATTGGCTGGACGGATACCTGGCCAGACGCCTGGAGCAAAGCACGCCGTTCGGCGCCTTTCTCGATCCGGTGGCCGACAAACTGATGGTGGCCGTTGCGCTGGTATTGCTGGTGCAAGCTCACGCCAACCTCTGGCTGACCCTGCCAGCTGCCGTGATCATCGGGCGCGAGATCGTTATCTCCGCTTTGCGCGAGTGGATGGCTGAACTGGGTGCTCGGGCACAGGTGGCCGTATCGAATCTGGGCAAATGGAAAACCGCTGCGCAGATGCTCGCGCTGGTCATTCTGCTGGCCAATCCGCCTGCGTTCACCTTTTGGGTTGTGTTGGGTTACGTGCTGTTGATGATCGCGGCGGGCCTGACGCTCTGGTCGATGGTGCAGTACCTGCGGGCCGCATGGCCGCATCTGCGCACGACCACGGATGAAAAATAAGTATTTTTAAATCAAGGGGTTGACGGGGTCATTTGAGTGTATAGAATGGCGCCCACACAAAGCGGGAATAGCTCAGTTGGTAGAGCACGACCTTGCCAAGGTCGGGGTCGCGAGTTCGAGTCTCGTTTCCCGCTCCAGTTTGTATGCGTTTAGCGGTAGTGGTTGGATCGTTGAGCGTTTGAGGCCGAGTAGCAAAATGGTTATGCCGCGGATTGCAAATCCGCTTACGCCGGTTCGATTCCGACCTCGGCCTCCACATTTAAAGCCCGTAAGATCAACGTCTTACGGGCTTTTTTGTGGGTGGCGTTTGGTGAATTGCTTCCGCAACTCCAACTATCGTCTCCGCAACACGCCAAGAAACGATAGCCCACATCTCAAGCCACTCTTCTCCGTTACCGGTTTAACTGACGCCAAGCGCGCTTTAGCTCGATCAGATAACACCGCACGCCATGCGATCACCGCCACCGCCCAATGGCATAGGCTTGTCGGAGTGGTTGTCGCCGCCGACATGGATCATGAGCGCGTGACCCTTGATGTCGGAAATCTTTTTCAGGCGGGGTGCGAGCACTGGATAGTTGGCCACCCCATCAGCGTTGACGTAGACCGCGGGCAGATCACCCAGGTGGCCATCGCCGTATGGCCCCAGATGCTTGCCGGTGCTGGCCGGGTCAAAATGGCCGCCTGCTGCGAGTGCCGCGACTTTTTTGCCGTCTTTCATGCCCGAATCGCAACTCGCCTTTTCGTGCACATGAAAACCATGAATCCCCGCGGGCAGCGATTTTAGCTCGGGGGTAAACACCAACCCGTAAGCGGTCTCGCTGATGGTCACCTCGCCAACAGGCTGTGGGGCGCCGTCAGCGCTCACCAGGTTCATCGGGACATTGAGCGACGCCGCCTGAGCGCTCACCGTAAATGCTCCAATCAGGCCAAGCCACAAAGCGGATTTCATAGACACCTCATTTGATTCTTCGAAGAAAGTAGCAAGACAGCCGCACAGCGGGTCGCCCTGTGTGGGGAGAGAGCATAGACAAGCTATCGCGCTTGCGACGACAAACAAACGTAACCAATTGAATCCGAAAGCTTTGAACTTGCCTCCAGGGCTTGGGGTGTATATATTCCCCACTCTTGTTGGCTGGCCTCGCGATACTACGCGCGAAGGTCAAGGCTGATATGTGCTACCGCCCTGATGGTGAAATTGGTAGACACACCGGACTTAAAATCCGTCGTCCGAAAGGATGTGCCGGTTCGACTCCGGCTCGGGGCACCATATTCGATTCTCATGCCCTCTCAGGCATGCTCAAAAGACCCCGCTAGCCCAGGCTACGCGGGGTTTTCTGTTCTTAAGCTTCCGCAACTCTTCTCACGCCTGCTCAAGATTTTTAGTACATTTACCAGCACATGTTCAATTCGATTAATCTGGTGATGTACTAATGCTCCTCACTGACACTGCCGTCCGGCAAGCAAAGCCCCGCGACAAGGACTACAGCCTCACTGATTCGGCCGGGCTGTCGCTTTTCGTTGCTGCAAAGGGGGCGAAGTCGTGGCATTTCAGGTTCTCCTGGCACGGCCGCCAACCGCGCATATCCCTCGGCACCTACCCTGAAGTCAGCCTCAAGCAAGCACGCGAACGCCGGGATCAGGCCCGCTCGCTCATAGCAAAAGGAATAGACCCTCGATCTGCCCGGCGTGAAGAAAAGCTGACCGCCAGCACCGGCGCAGTGAAAACCTTCGAAGTTGTCGCTGAAGAATGGCATGCCTTCAAGTCACCGCGCATGACGGCGGCCCGGAAAGGCGGTGCAACTCAATCGCGCATGTACTTGGACAAAGACCTCATTCCGTCGCTAGGCAAGTTGCCGATATCTGATATCCGTCGCAGCGATGTGCTGTCGACCATGCGAAGGGTTGAGGCCCGGGGCGCGCTGAATGTCGCGAGGAAGTGCCGCCCGTGGCTGAATGAGATCTTCCGGTTCGCGATCGCCTCCGGCTACATAGAGCACAACCCTGCGTCCGACCTGGACATCGTCGCGGTGAAGGAGCCGCCCGAGAAGCACAACCCGATGCTTCGACTGGCTGAGCTTCCTGAGTTTCTCAATTCGCTGCGGACATTCAACGGTGCCGAATACACGCGCAGCGCGGTGAGGATATTGCTGTTGACCGGCGTTCGCACGGGAGAGCTCCGGTTTGCGACCCGAGATCAGTTCGACCTGGACGGCGGTCTGTGGACGATTCCGCCGACAGGCGTGAAGCAGTTGCAGAAGCTTATTCGAGGAAAAGATGGGGCAAAGGTGCCGCCTTATCTGGTGCCGCTGTCGCGGCAGGCGGTGGAGGAGATACGCAACGTCATGGAAATGACCGGCGCCTACACATTGCTACTGCCGGGCCGGAGTGACCCGGCAAAGCCGATAAGCGACGGAACCGTCAACATGGCGCTGAAGCGTATGGGATATGAGGGCCGACTGACCGGGCACGGGATCCGCGCGACGATTTCGACTGCCCTGAACGAGATGGGTTACAACGAGGATTGGATCGAGGCGCAGCTGTCGCACGCCGGATCAAGCAAGATCCGGAAGACATACAACCATGCCGAATACGTGGAACAGCGGCGGGAATGATGCAGAACTGGGCTGACTACCTGGACAAGGTCGAGGCCATTTAAAGGCACGCGCTTGCGCGCCTCAGCCTTGCTTGCCGCCCATTGCTCGACCTCTGAGCGTATCCATGCCACGGCCTGCTCGCCAACCTTCGCCTGGCGGGGGAATCTCCCGCCGACGGCCATGCGGTAAATGGTTGCGGTGCTGAGCCCGGTGATGCGCCGCACTTCTGGCAAGCGGATGTACTCGATAGGCTCGGCTTTTTGAGCTGTGTTCATGTTGGCTACTCCGTCCCGGATCTATGCGGGGTTCAGTGTTTGTGCGGCAACCCACTTAATCAGGCGGGCCTCGTCATCCTTGTGGTGCTTCAGTTGGCTCCAGCTCAGGCCTTGAATAATGCCGAGGATTTCGCAGGCATTCATCCCGCCGCGTTCGGCTAGCCGCTGCAAAGACTGGCCATGATTGCGCAGCGCCTGCTCCTCAAAGGGCTGCAGCAGTCGCATCGGAATTTGCTTGATGTTGAGGCCGCGCATGACGGGCATGTTTTCGATGGGCATGAAAATTCCTCACCCGCCGTGAATCAGCAGGCATGTTGATAGATAGGGAAGGGGTTAAGAAAACAGGTCAGGTTTGGGGCGCTTGGCCCGGCGAAGCGGAAGGTTGTGTTTCGGCAAGAAGTTGCGGCGTGCTGCAAGCCACGTCTTGTAACCCCAGCCACTGCGCGAGCCATAGGGGTATGACTCGTCGATAACTTTGCTGGTCGCCAAAGCATCCAGTCCTTCAGCCTTGCACCGAGAATACATCGATTCCATTCGCTGCCCTTGCATTCGAACCTGCTAGGCGAGCTTTTGAGGTAGAGCTGGCAGATCGCGACGTCAACTCCCTCTGCTTCCGCCTGGTCGCCGGTTATGTCCTGCAGCCGCTCGACGCGCACTTCCGTGATCTCCGGCAAGATGCGACTGGCCCAACGCGGCATGTGGATACTGGGGCGCCATGCACCGTCATACTCCATGACTTCGGTATCTGGCTTCCATTCCGCTTTCGGTGGGATCTGTGTCAGGCCGTAGTCGCACGGCGGACAGCTCGCCCGGTAAATCCGAGCCGCACCACGCTCATCGCCTTTGATCAAGTTGTCTTGCCAGTCGATACAGTAGCCGTCCTCATTGCCGGGCAAGGCGAAAGTCTCGCGGACCCACAGCCGGTCGCCGGGTCTGCCGTAAGGGCAGCAGCCTGAGCGCGCCAGTTCTGCACCGCACGCCTTCGCGTCGTCCCCGCTTACTCCAAATCCCCACCGTGGATGACGTTGAGCGACTGCGAACCACCAGCCGTCATCTTCGATCTGAGGCTGTTGCCAGGCTTTAACGGCCCGTCGCGTGACTGTCTTCCTGCCTTCCAGGATGGCGCGCACCATCGGCGCCGAGAACAGGATGGGGCGTTCTTTGGCGCCGGTCATGGCGTCACCACCGGGAGCGCCCACCAGCAGACGGGGCCGTCGTCAGTGTCATGGATCGCCAAGCAGAACCAACCGTCACCCTCTGGACGGTCCGGCTCCCAGTAGTTGCAGTCCGGGCCGCCGGCCTCGAAGTACCGGTCGGATATCGCTTCGTCGCTTTCGTATTCCAGGCTACCCCATGGACCTTTACTTTCCCAAAGCAGGAAAGAACCCTGAAGAGGTAGATCAAAAGGGACTCGCCAGTATCCGAACGGAACCGGCTCCTCCACCACTGCGCGGAAATCCTGGGCAGGGGCGGAAAGCAAGGCGCGTACCTTTAGGCACTCGTCAATATCTGCATCTGAATTTTGGTTCGCTCGCTCAAGCCACGCACTGATGTTTTCCAGCAGCTCACGCGGCACGCTAACCAGTTCGACTTTATTGGTCATGGCTCGTCGTACTCCACCGGAGGGGTGTGCACGATGCCGATCATGCTGGAGTCGAGCATCGCGGCTGGCGGGGCTGGCGCATATACCCAGTCGTTGTATTCACGCAGCAGCTGATCAATTGGATTGTCGGGGATCCCGCGGCAAGCTTGAATCTCGCGGATTTCGTGCGGTGCCCCAGTCACTGCGATAAGCAATGCTCGGAGTGAAATTGGGTTGATCTCCAAGCGCTGGCCGCGAGCATGTTCAAGATCATTGATCTTCTGATCGGCGATGTTCAGGCGCCGCTGTAGGA
Source organism: Pseudomonas sp. GL_135 (assembly GCF_057834665.1). Taxonomy (NCBI): domain Bacteria; kingdom Pseudomonadati; phylum Pseudomonadota; class Gammaproteobacteria; order Pseudomonadales; family Pseudomonadaceae; genus Pseudomonas; species Pseudomonas sp. GL_135. The sequence continues at coordinate 3,027,736 of NZ_CM174408.1, read as the reverse complement.
CGGCTACCCGATCCTTGCCCATCTGCTCCCTGGCAATAAAGATCGAATAGGCCTCCTGCGACACGCGAACCGATCTGCAATCGATACCGAAGTCGACGCCACCACCTGCCGGCGCAACATCCTCACGGCAGACTGTCAAGCGCTCTGCAGCGCAATTGCTCAAACGCTTTGATTGATTGCTCATAACCCCTCCTTCGGCGAGACGATGCCGCTTGCTTGAATGACAGCCATGCTGAGATGACCAGCGGGCTCGATTTCTAGTATTTGCCCTCAGACCGCAGCTATGATGTTTCTATGTTTGGTGATAGCCGGCTAGCCCAATCGTTAACTAGCTATTGATATGCAGGTAACATCTAGAGCTTATTTGTTGCCTGCAATACTCCTTGGATGGATGAGCAACTTATGACTGAACCTGTAGTAGATAACGTAGACGCGATGTCTAGCCCTGTATTTTTTGACAATGACGCTCTTCGCACTGCTTTAGCTAGAACGAGCGGGTTGATATTCGCAGACATTGAAACCCTTAACGTTGGGAACGATTCCGAGCAGGGTATAGTTATGCAGTTCGTTGCTCAGGCATTAGTTGCTATGAAGGCTCAGCCTGACGCATTTAATGCAGCGTGTTCATTTAATATAATCCACATCGGTGAGCGATTTAAGTCTGACGTCCAGCAGTACTTCAAGTACGACAAGGCGCTGATGTCTCAGCTTTTATCGAGCTGCTACCGATTCATTACCGAATTCGAAATCAAAGCTAGATCAGGCTTGCACGATTCCCTCTCTATAGCTTGGAATCGACTGCTATTAGTCGATCTTTCCACCTACTCCGAATCGTCATTTCAGATCAAATTTGCGCAATATCATATGCCAATTTACATAATGAGGGAGTACATTGCTCATCCCCACATGCAGGCCTTGAGCGAACTGCCGGCCGCGATTGTTTCTGCTAAGGTCACCACTGAAATTTACGAGCGTGAACTAAATGATCGAGAGGGCAGGGCTGATACTCTAGCCAAAAACCTAGAAGGTTACACTTCTCAACTCAACTTCCTGGGTTTGGTTAGAGGTTTTCAGCAGCTAAGGGATGTGAAAGATGAGGAGCGTAAGTGGAGTCTTCTATTTGTCCGTAGCTTGGGTGTTGTGCTAGTCGCTTTGCCCATAACAAAGATACTCAATTGGTTGCCTGTATCAGCTGATCCAGCTAAAGAAATAGCTAGCGGAATTGCCGTGGTCGCTCTTGAGCTTATGTTGATCTATTTTTTTAGAGTTACCCTCCAGAATTTTAGATCAGTCAAAGCGCAACTTCTTCAGCTGGACTTAAGGGTTACTCTGTGTCAATTCATTGAGGGGTATACCAAGTTCGCAAAAGAGGCAAAGAAAGATGATGATAAAGAGATTCTCACCAGATTTGAACAGGTTGTTTTTAGCAGCATTGTCACTGACGAGACCGGTATACCATCCACGTTTGACGGCATAGAGCAGATATCAGGGCTCATTGAACGACTAAAAAAGTGATGCAGACTTACGCAGCCAAATGACGCTTTGTCAGGGCCGACCACGGATCGTTGGCCCGCGCTAAGGCAGCCATCGGCGGCGGGCTGACACTGTTGCCGCACATGTGGACCTGCTCGGTCTTCGTGAACCGTTTGCCGTCTGCGCCGTGGGTGATGATGTAGTCCGGTGGAAAGCCCTGCGCCCGGTACAGCTCAGCCGGTTGCAGCATCCGCAGCCGGATGTCGACGATCACGTACGGCGTGCCCTTCACCATGACGGTGACCAGGCCGAGACGATCCTTTGTGGTGATCGTCGGGGCAGGCTGGTCGCAGCTGCTCATGTTCTCCGTGCCGTAGTAACTGATCAGGAATGCGGCAACGCGCAACGCACCTTCTTCGTGCTCCGGCGACAACTCAAAACTTACCAGCGAACTCTTGCCTCCGCCGCCGGCCGTGATGGTCGGTGCGGGTTCATCCAGGTGCTGGCCAACACTGGCGCCAAACTGACGCTCCATGAAAGCGGTGACGAGTCCGTGGTGTGTCCCGCCGGCGCTGACCGTGTGGAGTGGATCGGCGGCCGCCCGGGCGTCGCAGTTGCCGCGCAGGTGCAGAAGATGCGCCGTGGCGAGCATCTGGTGTTGGCCTGTCGTCAGCGTCGGTACCGGTCCTTGGATATCTGACGGGGCGTGGCCGGTTGTGTTGGTGACGAGCGTCGCCGTTACCAGCTGCTGTTGGCTGCCAGTGTTCGTCACTGTGCTTACCGGGTCTTCGAGGCTTTTCGCGACGGTGGTGTTGAAGCCGCCGTTCATCTGCGCCATGAAGGCCGTGGCAATCCCCATGGCGTGCGCCGCTCCGGCGGGGCGCTGATAGTTGCCGCCGCTCGTGATGGTAGGCAGGGGCTCGTCCAGCGCTTTGCCTTCGTCGTTGAACCTGAACTTCACCAGGTGCGCAGAGGCGAGCGCGTGCTTTACGCCTCCAGCAACGACGGTCCCCAGCGGTTGATCCAATCCAGGCACGCGCGGTTGCTGGCCCGCGCGCTCCCCGTAGCCGGTCTGAACCAGCGTAGGACTGATCAATGTCAGTTCGCCGCGGTTGGCGCAGGTCACAGTCGGCAGCGGCTCAAGTGGATCGTTGATACGGTCGCTGCCTTGATGCGTGGCTGGCGCGATGATGGGGCTCACCACCGAAAACGCCCCGCCTTTCGGGTAAGACGTCACGGTGCGCAGCGGCTCGTTCAGCGACTGCATCGTCTCAGTCGACCAGTTCGCGATCGGCACAATAAACGGGGCAGGGTGGTCGATGACGAACTTCCTCATGCCCTTGGCGATTCGGCGTTTGGTGGCATCGGCCAGCTCATCCTTGCGGCCGAAAATGCTCTTACCCAAATCGCTGAAGTCGATGCACTCGGCGGCGGTGCGGTACTTTAGCTGGCCCTTGCCGGGCTTCTTCGCGTGGGTCGGCTCCGGCCAGACGATCGGCAGCCCGTCGCAGCGAGCAATCATGAACAGGCGTTCGCGGCTGGTGGGCGCGCCGAAGTCGCACGCCTTGATGACACGCCATTCGACCACGTAGCCGTGCTGCTCCAGCAGCTCGACAAAACGTTTCCAGGTGCTGCCTTTGCGCTTGAGGTTTGGGACGAGGAACTGCTCACCGACAGGAACAATCTCGCCGGGCGCGGCAACCACCTTCACCAGGACTTCTTTGCCCTTTTTGTTCACGCTTGGCACCAGCTTGATGATGCGGCCGGTCGCTTTGTCGCGCTTGGCGATCAGCGGACCCCATTGCAGGATCTGCTTCACGTTTTCCAGGCTGATGACTCGAGGCTTCTTCTTGCCTGCCCACTTCAGACCGATCCACGACAGATTGCGGATCTCGCGCTTGCGCGGTTGCCCGCCGGCGGCCTGGCTGTGGTGTGTGCAGTCCGGCGACATGTGGAACCAGCCGACCGCCTTTCCACCACACTCGGCGTCCGGATCACCGTCGAACACGTCGGTGGTGAAGTGCTTGGCGCCGGGGTGATTGATGGTGTGCATGCTGATCGCTTTGGCGCTGTGGTTCTTCGCCACGCTGACCTTGCGACCGAGGCCCATTTCCAGCCCGGTACCGGCGCCGCCACCGCCGCAGAAGAAGTCCACGACGATCTCATCGTCTTGCGGGTCGAAGCCTAGGCCGTACTGAGTTTTGAAATCGAGGGGGTGTTTCTTCTGATGTGCGGACATAGGGGATCCTCGCGGGTATATTGCGATTTGGAATTTCTGAGGGGGAAAAGGATGTTGCCGAATTACGTGCAGTACCGCGTCGAGCTGTTTAAGCACCGGCGAGATGCCAATGCTCTACGCAAAAGCGAGCCGCCGGACAGCGAGCAATCTTACGAAAGCGGTGAAATGGCGGACTATGTTCGAAGGTGGGAGCTTTCTGAACAGTGGAGAGCTTCGATACAAACCAGTTATTACCGTAGAAAAGCCGAATCACTCCTAGTGCAAATGCCTGACGAGTCAGATTCATCTTTTTTTTCCCGTGTCGATTGGGATGTCCATCCTGACGAACCCTACTATCTGACGCCGCTTGGATTGCGAACGGTTAGGGATTTAATCAGAGCAGAGCAAAAGCAACGCAGAGAGTCGGTAGGGTATTGGTTCGGCATTGCTGTGGGTTTAATCGGAGCAGTTACTGGGTTGGTGTCTGCTTTCAAAGGCTGACGTAACCGACGCGGAAACACGCGATGGCGTCTTCGCGGTCGGCGGACATGTCGAATTGGGGGCGCGGAGGAATAGAGCATAATGCTGATAGCTCGGGTCTGCCGGAGCGGAACAGCGCGCCGTCCCTGGTCACGGCTGTGCTTGACACTGCGGCTGAAAGCTAACTGGAGTCATTTCGAACATCTCGTAAGGGTGACATAACGTATCCTCGCTTTTCGTAACCAAACTATCGGTCGGCTGAAATCATGGAGCTTGGAATTCTAATGAAAAATGGACGGTGTGGTCTCTGTAGAAAAGAGGGGGTTCTGCACAATAGCCATTTAGTGCCCAAGGCGGCATACAAGCTTGTACGTGATCCGAAAAGCCAAGGTGGCCATTCACCTTTGAAGGTCGATACTTCCTCACGCAAAGCAGGTAGGACGGATAAACAGGTTACCGCTCATTTTCTATGTGGTGCCTGTGAAATCAAATTTTCCAAATTTGGCGAGACCCCGGTGTCAAAACTTTGGGGGGGTTCGTTGATTTTCCTATGCTTGACATTTTAATTAGGCAAGGACCGTCCGCGCATCATCAGCGCAGAGCTATTTATGCGTCGGCTGATGTGCCGATTAATGTTGTGGATTCACTTTATTACTTTGCTTTGAGTATCTTCTGGCGAGCCGCTGTATGGCCTACGACTTTTGCAAAAGTGAATAGCTGTAAAGGAGCCATATCTCCACCAGTGCTGACTGCTATCGAAGAATTTCTGTTAGACCCTAAGGGGAGGGTGAGGGATATCTTCATGGTGGTGGATGTTAATACACACCAAGCGTTGAACGGGATATTTTCGTTCCCTGCTCGAATGACGGCCGCAGAAGTAGAAGGGTTTCAGTTTGACTTGCTTGGTTTTCGGTTCATGGTGTTCGTTGGGCCTATTTTCCCGAGCGAAATTCAGTTACTCATGAATAGCTTTGAGCGTGACATCTTATTTACAACTTCCAATCACATGGAGAGTAGCGCTACCAAGCAAATAGCGAAATATTTATATGAAAATGACATAGCTTAGGTGAGCAGCGTCTGCATCATTTCGATGCAGTCGCCGAACAAAATCTAATGATGCTGGATCATGGTTCGATTCCACGCAATTTATGCACGTTTGTGGGATTGAACGCCATGGCATGCCGGACAACTGTTGTTCGTAGGACTGTCATGAGTCCGTCGTATTGGCCATTGATGCGCTGCCTGCGATCCACTTATCACATGCTGGCGATGATGTCGGCTTCAGCAATTTCACAGGAAAAGGAGCAGGCTTGAATCTTCTCGTTGCGCCGCACCGGGCCCTCGCTCAAGTCTCTCAGCGAGTAACGCTCGTTTGTGGCGCGGTTCCTGTGGAGGTATGACTCCGGGCCCAGCAGATTCTGGACTTGGCAGAGCGATTCGAACTGTTCTGGGAAGTCTTCACGGATGGCTCGGAAATATCCTTCTCCGCCTTTCACACAGCCGATGCAGTTGGCGTTGTCGTAGCCAAGTCGGTACATGAAGGGCAGCTCTGTGCCAGCTCGTTCGACCATCGCCTTGCAGTCTTCCTTGCCCAGGCCGCGATCAATCAGCGGCGCGATGACAGGGCGATCAGGGTTCCGTTCTCGGAAATTTTCTAGCCGATCCCGCTCCTCAGCGGTGTAGCCGAAAGCCATGACGTCACCTAGCTGCTTCCATGTTTCGAGCAGCCGGCGCTTGAGTAGCTTGGTGCAAGGGGCTCCCGACTGATTTTTCACGTAACGCTCGCGCCGAAAAACTTCGATGATATCGGCGCCGTATTTGGTGTCACGCAGAACCGTGATCGGCCTGCCGGCCCAGGTTTCACAGTCGGCGAGGAATCGCCGATTGTCTTCGTGCTCGTTGGCAATGAAGGCATTGATGATCTGCACGTCATGCGTGCCGCCGTAGTCGGCGAGTGCCAGCCTGGATGCGACCGCAGATGCAGCGCCGCAGCTGAACTGGCAGACGATTCTCGTTGATTCTTTGGGCATAGTACGTACCTAGGATTATGATGGACCGACAGGCCCAATAACCATGGAGTAAGGTGTGAAGTACGAAACGTCAGTTGTTTATCTCGAACAGATTCCAAAAGTGGTCGTTGATACCGGATTCGATTGGTCGAATCTCTGGACCTTCTTAGGTACAGTCTGCATCTTTATGCTTGGCACCTATCTGACTATTCGGAATTTCAATAAAACTGTTCGAAGTCAAGAGAAAGTGGCTGCTCAGAACTTTACGCTTCAGCGAGCTGCGATAGCTACTCAGGAACGAATAGCCAACCAGAATTCTTTAAAAGCTAGTCGCCAGGACTGGATAAATGACCTGCGTAACACGTGCGCGGCCTATATAGCTGAAGCGCTTAACGTCCAACGACTGAATATTTACTGGGAGTCTGCGAAGTCCACGTATAGCTTGTATCTGGTGTCAGATCCCTCTATTGCCCATCAAATGCAGGCTGATTGGGCCGCGTCTCACGTCCAGGCGATGAAGGATTTGATAAGTTTGAAATCCAAAATTGAACTGCTTCTTAATCCTGCTGAGGTAGATTCGAAAGAACTTATGAAGGCGGTCATTCAGCTGCATATGGAGTGCGATCGGCCCGGTGGTCCCGCCAAGCAACTCGCTGAGAGTGTTGTTGACTGGTGTCAGCAGATACTTAAACAAGAGTGGGAAAAAGCTAAAGCCGGAAAGTGAAGCCGCTTCTACAACACCAATGCCTGCCGATGCCTTAATTCAACGAAAGGATCACGGGTCATCCGCCTTCGCCGAGGTCCAAGCCGATCTGACTTACTCGCTCTACACAGGCCGGGTTCATCCAGATGCATTCCGTGCGGCTTGCCGTGCCGCGCCCTGCGGATATCCGCGCCGACGTGCTGTAGCAGCGCCAGTCAGCAAGCAGGTCGCTGTACAGCCCGCTTGGGTAGCCAGACAGCACGACCATTCCTTCTAGCTCGAGCAAAACGCCGAGCAGCTTCCGGTGTTCTGTGTCGTTCATCTCATGTCGGTAATACCGTCCAGTTGATGCGCCTTTGTACCTGGTGTCGTGCACGTACGGCGGGTCGACGTAATGCAGTGTCGTCGCTGAGTCGTGTGCGGTAATGACCTCAATGGCAGGCCGGTTCTCGATCAAGACGCCGGCGAGCCGTTGGCCAACGGCCGCGAGCGAGTCGGGGTATTCGGCCCAGAGTGACTGGGCGGTACCGTACTGACGCTTCGTGTCTATGCGGAAGCCGGTGACGCCCTTCGTCGCGCCGGCTGAGCCAAAGCCCATCTGTGCTCGAATGATCGTGCGCCGCGCTCGTTCGATCGGATCAGTTGCCGGTTCCCACGAAAGCTCGAACTCGGCTCGCGAGTAGGGCGTCAGCACCAGTCGCTCGACAAGCGCCTTCCGCGTCGCCGGATCCTGAAGCATCCGGAACAGGTTCACGATGTCCCCATCCAGGTCGTTGTAAACCTCGGCGTAGGCTCGGGGTTTCTGCATGAGCACGCCGGCAGCGCCGCCGAATGATTCGACGTAGCAGGTGTGGTGCGGGAAGAACTGCAGCACCCACGGTGCAAGTCTGAACTTGGCGCCGTGGTACCGGATGACTGGAGCGGAAATGGTCATGACAATCCTTGAAGCTGCTCCACGGTTACCTCTCTACGCTGGCGCGCTTGATTTGATCGGTCAGAAGAGTCGGCACGCCGTTAATGACGAGCGTGTCATTGTTCTTGTCGTACTTCACCTTCGTGCCAAGCAGGTGCGCTTCAAAGCTGATCGACAGCCCTTCCACGCGCCCGGTGAAGCGTTGGAATCGGTTGAGCGTTCGCTTATCGGCAGGGATCGCCGGGGACAACCCATAGTCCTTGTTGCGGATATGGTCGTAAAAAGACCTGGGTTGATCTTCATCCACCAGCCCGGACAGTTCCTCAAGGATGATTGGCTGGCCCAATTTGGTCTGACTCATCGCATAGTCCACCAGGGTGCGTGTCTTCTCCCGTGCCGCCTCCTCAGGCAGATCCTCGTTTTCCACAAAGTCGCTGAACGCCCTGAGCAGGGTACGGGTTTCGCCGGGAGCGTCGATGGCTTCCTGACAGCCAATGAAGTCACGGAAGTATTCCGTAGCTTTCCTGCCGTTTTTGCCTTTGATAAACGATATGTACTGCCGAGACGCCGGATTGTTCTGCCATTCGGACAGGTTGATCCGCCCGGCCAGGTGGAGGTGATCGAGGTCTAGATATTTAGCTGTGATGGTCCGGAGGTCTTGGTCAACTGCGATGCCTTCCGATTGCTGAATAACCGCAATGGACAGGTACTCGGTCATGCCCTGCTGGTAGTGCACGAACAGGACGTGCCCTCCGATGGCGAGGTTTGACTCTTCCATCAAGTGCTGCAAATGCTCGACCGCAACCACGCTGAACTCGTGGAAGCTGATCTCGTCGGCGATGTACTTGCTCAGCCAGCCCCGCAGCGGGTGTGCGCCGGACTCAGCGTGGAACAGACCCCACGCCTTGCCTTGCTTGCCGTTGTAGCTCTCGCTCAAACGCCATAATAGGTCTTCGTTTGCTTGCGATTCGGGCAGCGGCTCGCTGGCGGTATGAAGCACGGCGGGGCTCCCATCGGGTTTTTTGTCGATCATGTGCATGATGATTTTGCGGATTGGCATTTCCATTACCTCAGACGAGTTGCTGCCTCCGAGAGTCCGGTGGCAAATATTTAGGTGGTGGGCTATACGTGATGGCCGGCATGGAGCCGGATTCAAGGAGTGCATCGTGGGGAAAGTAAAAGTTGATCGACTCACCATGCCGGTGACTTCGATGCGTAGCGCCGGCAATGCGTCCGGCGTTTTGCCTACAGCCTCGGCCGCTGACTCGCTCGGCTCATAGGCTTCCAGGTCTGCTTCGAATTGCTTCCAGCCAGCGACGAGCTTTGCGGCACGGCCGGGCACGGGGAAGTACTCCATAGAGACGAAATTCTCTTCGGTACCGTCGGAGCAGACGAAGATGACTTTTTCGGCGCCCGCGACGAGCAGTTGCTGCTCAAGCTGCCAGTAGTAGTGGGCGTCCAGCTCACCGGCGCGCACATCGGCCGCGAGCTGTTCGTTCCACATTTTGTGCTCGAACAGGATCTCGCCCAGCATGGTGCAGCCATCAAGGGAGGCCAGCAGGTCGCCTTCGGTACCGACGATGGGGAACAGGTCTTCATCCAGGCGGGCCTCAAGTATCGGCCGGGCGCTGGCTTCGGCTTCATGGCCTTTGTCGAAGAGGTACTTCTGGACCCACCACGAGATATCGCGATCGAGGCCGGTCTTCTTCGCGTGCAGCAGCTCGGTGCGTTTCAACTGCTTCGAAGCGCCCATCATCGCCGGGGCTTCCGATGCGGTGTGATAGTTGGCGCGCAGCGCGTGCCATTCGGGGCTTCCCTGCGCGACGTTGTGGATTTTCATGCGGATTCTCCTTCGATGGGCGCGAGGTTGTTGATCTGCTCGATCTGTTGCTCGCTCAGGGTGTATTTGCTGCTGATGGTGGCGATGAGGTGCCCCGGCGATGACTTGCGGTCGTCGACGGACTTCTGCCACTTGGGCAGGTTCTCGGCGAACTTGGCCTCCGGATAACCCCCTCGATTTTCACCTCCCAGCTGTATTCGCAAAGATGGCGGCGTAGCCCCGCCAGTCACCCATTTCTCAAGGATTGTCATATGCCCTGGTACAAGACCGGGACGGTTTCGGTCGTCCAAAATTCGAACGCCGTTACGGGCACTGGAACCGCGTTCATTGCCAACAGCCGGGTGGGGGATGCGTTCCTCGGCCCGGATGGGGGCTGGTATGAGGTGACCAACATCGCCAGCGATACAGCCCTGGCGATCTCGCCGAATTACCTGGGCCCCACGACAAGTGCAGGCAAGTACGCGTTGGCCCCGATGCAGGGCTACGTCAAAGACTCGGCCGACGCATTGCGGGCGTTGGTGAACGAGTTTGGTTTCAAGTTGGCTGCCCTGGGCAGCACCGGGAATTACGATACCCTCCCGGTCGCAAAAGGCGGTACAGGCGGATCGGATGCGCCTAACGCCCGCGTTAACCTCGGGCTTGGCAGCGTAGCGGTTGAGAACATCGTGCCGGTTGCCAAGGGCGGGACGGGCGGATCGGATGCAGCCAATGCCCGCGTTAACCTCGGGCTTGGCAGCGTAGCGGTTGAGAATATCGTGCCGGTTGCCAAGGGCGGGACGGGCGGGAACACGCCTTTAGCCGCGAGGACCGGGCTTGGATTAGGAGACGCAGCTGTAGCTGCAATATTGGGAACCATGTCGCTGGGCGGTAACGGAGCGCTGTTTCAGCTTGTCAGTAATCGAAACGGACGAGCACTGAAATTCCCTGACGGCACGATGATCTGCATCGGTCCTGTCCCCAACTTTTATGCAGCTGCGAACCAATCCACGGTGAAGAACGTTACCTTTCCTGTCCCTTTTTTTAGCGGCCAATACTGCCTGACCGCTGTGGGAACGCCGGTCGCTAACGTAGATACATATGGCTTCATTTACGCCAACGCACGGTCCGAGTCTTCGGCGGGTCTTGTGTGGCGAAACGGCGCCCAAGCACAAACAATCTCCGCCGGATTCTTCATGGCTACTGGAAGGTGGTTCTAATGAGAATTAAGCTTTCTCCGCAACTAAGGGATGACACTCTCGTCATCATCAAAACCGGATCAGTACTGAACATCAACGCAGAAGACTTTGATTTTACCCCTATGGGGGATGGCGACACCTTGCCCAGATCCGCTATCAGCTCCCAGTGGTTTGTTCGTGACGTGGAAAAGGAAGGAGGCGAGCTAATTCTCACCCTTTTATTTCCAAATCCTTGGAACTACAGCCAAGAGCAGGCGTTCCCCGTTGACCTTGTCAATGTCCCGGACGGCCCTGTCCGGCTCCCTCAGCCACTGCCCACCCTGCCCGAAGATGAGGTACATGCCGAATGAGCAACATCGATTGGTCCAAACTCATCACCAAAGAGATGAAAAACGCCGCCTCAGCTGCGCAATTTCTTGCCAGCAGTGAGTCGGACCTCGCGGCAAGGAACTCTGCGGCCGCTGCGCAGATTCTGCGAATTCAGGACCGAATAGACACAATCGATTACGGGAAAGAGGCCGGTGAAGCTACTGAAGAGGACGTGGCTGAGCAGGCTGCGCTGATAAATAACCTGAAGGTGTGGAAGGCTTACAAGTACGCGCTCGGGAAGGTCGCTACACAGGCTGCCTGGCCGTCGTCGCCGACCTGGCCCATCATGCCAGCAATCCCTGACATCGCCGCCGCGCCAGCAGCCGTGGCCTCTATCAGCGCTTGATCGCGACACTATGTCCAAATTACGATAATGCGAGAGTTTCGTTCTGCATAATGGTAGTTTGTGCGCTCCGGACTAGAGGGGTGGCAATGCAGAAACGATTTGAAGGAGCCGATGGCATAAGAGGCCTCGCATGTCTCATTGTAATAGTTATCCATAGCGTACAGATATTCCACAGTTCACTTGGTGTATATTTGTCAGGGACGGGGAAGATAGGTGTCTGGTTATTCTTTGTACTGAGTGCATTTCTGCTCACTGCTAAATTTGCGAGGTCGGGCTTCAGCGTAAGGTCATTATTTGAATATGCGCTTGGGAGGGTGCTCAGGATTCTACCTTTGTTCTTCATATCGGTTCTCATTTATTACTCCGCCGGAATGCTCGGCATTATTTCAATGCATGACGTTTTTCGGGTGATAAGCTTTCAGTCTATGGCTGGGCATTTATGGACTATACCGGTCGAATTCAAATTCTACCTCGCTCTTCCTTTTATTGCATCACTGCTAATATTTCTCTACCAGAGATTCGGCTGGGCGATATGCATGGTTGTGACAGTAGCGCTTATCGCAGTCGAACAAGCCATCTGGCCTTTTTGGCTGACCCCTGAGAATAGTTTGGATACGCGGTGGTATATCTCAAGCTTCACCATAGGCTCGTTCTGCGCCATTGCTCACTCTGAATTTAGAGATAAAATTACTGGTAGGTTATCCACAATTTTAGGCGGGTCGGTAATGCTGCTTATTGCTTTGAGTTTTCCGGTTCCAAGAAACGTCATCTTCGGCATGCCTATAGATAACTGGCTGATGAATAAGTTTGTCATCTACTCGTTGTTGTGGGCGGTATTTGTGATAGTCCTTGCTGATGGTAAAGGTTTTATTGGTTCACTTTTGCGAAGTGTGTTTCTCAAAAGGCTTGGCGCATGGAGCTATTCTATATACTTGATTCATATATTTGTTTTCTACGTGATTGTTGTAGGGCGCGCCGACAGCATTCCGTGGATGGTTGTTTCCATACTGGTGTCTATAGCTGTTGGTGCGTTAATGTTTTATCTGATTGAGAGTCCGCTTGAAAAGCTGCGACATCGCATGCAGAGGTCGGTAATCCGGATTTAGCACCATTTAATTAACTATGCCCGCCCTGTGCGGGTATTTTTTTGCCTGGAGAAAAGTGATGACCGTGACTGAAAAAGATCGTGATGTGCTGGCGCGCACGCTGTGGGGTGAGGCGCGCGGCGAAGGGCTGGCTGGGATGGTGGCCGTCGCCTGGACAATCCGGAACCGCGTGTACGACGGCAAGGACACATCGTGGTGGGGCGAGGGTTACGCGGGAGTTTGCGGAAAGCCATCTCAGTTCAGCTGCTGGAACAAGAACGATCCCAATAACCCGTATCTCACCGGCGCCAAGAAAATTCCGGCCGCCGAGTTTGCCAGATGTCAGCTGGCTGCGCAGCAGGTCATCGAGGGCATAACGCCGGACCCTACAGACGGCGCAACCCACTACTACTCGACGTCGATGACCAAGCCGCCGAAGTGGGTGTTGAGCGCGACGCAAACTTTGCAGCTGGGCCATCACATCTTCTTCAAGGACGTGCCGTGACTGAGGCTCAGTTGAAACTGATCGGCGCCGCTGTGATTGCGGTAGGCCTGTTCGCGGCCGGTGCTACCGTCGCCTGGATATGGCAGGCCAATGCATACGGCAAGGTTATCGCCACGAACGAAGCCAGCCGTCAGGCTGATCTCGCGTCTATCGCCACCGCTGGAGCAGAACAAGCTCGCAGGGCGCTCGCCAAACAGCGGAACGCCGAGCAGCGCCTTGCCTCTTTAGATCGGAACGCAACCGAAGAGAAGGTGAAAGCCAATGCTGAAAACGAAACTCTGCGCCGCGCTGTTGCTGATGGGACTCGTCGGCTGCGCATCGCGGGAAGTTGTAGTGCCGGTGGCCGGAACGTGTCCGGTGCCGCCAGCGCCTCCGGCTTGGGTGATGCAGCGTCCGTCGAACTCACTGCAGCAGCTGGACGAGCTGTTCTCGATATCCGCGCCGGGATCATTGCTGATCAAGCAGCCTTAAAGGCGGCTCAAAACTATATCCGGGATGTTTGCCTCTAACCACACTGAAGGAGTGTTGCGCATGACCAATGAAGCCTATAGAGTGCCTATAATACAAATATAGGCAATAGAGGTCGTTATCATGGCAGGTGAAAGCTTTTTTGAGCAGCAGTCGGTACGGGTAGTAGATATAGCAGCTGTAAAGCGGGCCAGCACGGAGCAGAAGGACATGATAAGTCGTCTTCGGCATGCGGCATTGGACGATCTTGTAACCTACGCTGGCGATCCGCAGCAGAGGGACGCGGTACTCGCCAAGGTTGCCAAAATCAACGAACTCGAGCAGATAGTAGCTACCACCGAGGCTAGTTTTGCTGCTTTGACGCCAGCAGGGGATAAAGGTCCTCTTCCTGAGGCAGCCAAGAGGGAAATCTTCGGGCTTTACCAGACTAACCGATACACCCAGGCTGACTTGGGCGAGCAGTTTAATGTTTCACAGCCGTCAATAGCTGAGATCCTCAAAAAGCAAAAGGCTCGCTTTTTGGCAGAAAACAAAGATTGAGTGACCCAACGGTTACGGATGTGATTTACGAGTCGGGGCGGGGATTAGCCTCAGACCCTGACTTTTAAAGCACCACACTTTGCGCCCTACGGCTGACCACTCTAAGCTGGGGGTATTTCTGCAGCAAGTCCTAGCGACCAGGAGGGCGCGCTCGGGCGAGGTGTCAGCATCAGGCCGTTCGTGGCGTGCTCAGTGCTCAGCACTACCGGGCGACTATCATGAATGTCGGCTATGCCTTTGATGGCTGTCGGCGGTGATGATCACGAAGCCGTCGTGCGGGTCGGGCTCAAGCCCCCAATGCATTTCCGCCAACGCGGCGAAGAACATCGGGCCTTCCTCTTTCAGCCTGATGAAGTAGCGATGCTTCTTCTTCGGGTCGCTCGGATCCTTGATCCATTCAAACCAACCGTTCGCCGGAGCGAGCGCACGGCCGTTCGGCCAGAGCTGCTTGTGTCATAACGTTTCGACCCTGGCATTGATCGGGGCGCGACCCTTCCCAACACCTTTAGCCCAAAACGGCGATCATCCCCACCGCACGTTGTCCACACTCAAGCCGTCCCCGGTCGGTCTGAAGATCTCGACGCGAGTCGTCGGCGCGAAGTTGTATCGCTCAATCGGCCAAAGATCATATCCATTGATGACCAACTGCTCTGGAGCAAGCGTCTTGAGGTGGTGGTCCATTGGCTCGTAGATCGAGTAGCGTCCGCACATGAGGTCACCTGTCGTAAATCGGCTTATACAGTGTTGACCGCAATCATTTCGCTTAGTTAACTGTACGTGTGTACAGTACGAACAAGCGAAGCCTTCCCATGTACGTCCTCATCACTCCGCGCCGCCAGATGGGCGTCGCCGTACCGAAAGACCAGCTCAGCAGGATCCCGCCGTTCAAAGGCGACGTGCAGATCGTTGAGTCTCAGTGCTCCGCCCTCGGCCGCATTATGCGAGAAGCCTTCATCTTGAACAGCGTCGGGTACGCGCGGGATGCTTTGCCAAGGCTTCTCGATGCCAGCGTGACGAGCATGGGTACCCAGGGCCTGATTATTTCTGGCATCGAGCAGATCGAAGAGGCGTTCTACTTCCAGTCGTGGTGGTGCCGCTTTGAATAACGACATGGCGCCTGATCACCTGGACATCTCCCTGGACGAGTTCTTGAACATCCGCGCTCCGGGCACTTACCTGGTGAAGGTTGAAGGCGACAGCATGGAGGGTGCGGGTATCTTCTGTGGTGATCGGCTGATCGTGAACAAGGGCATCGACGCCAAGGCAGGGCAGGTCATCATCGGAGCGGTTAATCAGCAGCCGCTGGTCAAGTACCTCGCCTTTGTAAGCTGTCACACGGTGCTGCGCTCGGCAAACCGAAAAATACCCCGACCGCTTCATCATGGAAGGAGACGACTTCGATATCTGGGGAGTGGTCACGCACAGCATCCGAGACCATGCGAAGAATTGAGCATGTACGTCAAAGAGCATGAACTGAAAATCAGGAATAACCTGCTCGAGCACGAGGCGCGACGCGAGCACGCAGTCGACCGCCGAGGGGAGGGCAGGCGAGTCGGCCATTCATGCCAAAGCATCGCAGCGGCTGGGCTTGGTTGACGAGCAGGAGTTATGGGAGTGCTCAAGTACGCGATGTGGCGTCCTCCCATGTTTCGGGAGATCCCGCCTACCGGAATTGGCTGAAGATTAGTGAAGCCTGAAATAATGGGGCAGTGAATATCGGCGGGACGCCGGCGAGGGGGCAAACAGTCCAGCGAAAGTGAAAAAGTACATCCATCAGTACATAAAAACGCTAAGCATCCAATAAGGCCTTTCAAATACTGGGCTTTGGTTAATCAGTTCGACTCCGGCTCGGGGCACCATTCAGAAAAAAGGCACTTGAGGGCAACCTCAAGTGCCTTTTTCGTCTTTACCCCCCCAACACCTTGCGCAAAAACGGCGCCGTCCGGCTCTCTGCCACCTCGGCAACCACCTCAGGCGTCCCACACGCCACCACATTCCCGCCCTTGTCCCCAGCGCCCGGGCCGATGTCGATCACCCAGTCACTCTGAGCCACCACGCGCATTTCATGCTCGACCACCACCACGCTGTGCCCCGCATCCACCAACGCATTCAACTGCGTCAGCAGGCGATCCACATCGGTGGGATGCAGGCCCGTGGTCGGTTCGTCGAGCACGTATAAGGTGGCACCGCGCTGACTGCGCTGCAGCTCCGTCGCCAGTTTGATGCGCTGGGCCTCGCCGCCGGACAGTTCTGTCGCCGGTTGCCCGAGACGCAGATACCCCAGACCAATATCACGCAGCACCGTCAGCGAACGCAGCACGCCTGGCTGCTCAGCGAAGACGTCCACCGCTTGCTCAACCGTCAGCTGCAACACGTCAGCGATGCTCAAGCCATTCCACTTGATCGCCAAGGTGTCGGGGTTATAGCGCGCACCATGGCAGGTCGGGCAGGGCGCGTAGACGCTGGGCATGAACAGCAATTCCACGCTGACGAACCCTTCGCCTTCGCACACCGGGCAGCGGCCTTTGGCGACGTTGAACGAGAACTGCCCGGCGTCGTAGCCAGCCTTCTGCGCGTCGGGCGTTGCGGCGAACAGTTTGCGCACGTTGTCGAACAGTCCGGTGTAGGTCGCCAGGTTGGAGCGCGGGGTGCGGCCGATGGGTTTCTGGTCAACCTGCACCAGCCGCTTGACCGCGCTGATGTCACCCCCAATGCGCCCGCCGGTGGGTTGCGGCGCGTCGTCTTCCAGGCTGGATTCTTCCGCTTCGACTTCCGCGACCGGGCGCCCCAACTCTGCGCCCACCAGCTCCAGCAATGCCTGGCTGACCAGACTGGACTTGCCCGAGCCGGAGATGCCGGTCACCGAGGTGAAGCAGCCCAGCGGGAATTCAGCGCTCAGTTCATTGAGGTTGTTGCGGGTAATGCCTTCCAGGCGCAGCCAGTCGGTCGGCTGCCTTCTTGTCGAACTCAGTGCGGAATGCTCGGCGAACAGATGACGACCCGTTTGCGAGGCTTCGATTTCGGCCAGACCTGCGGGAGGGCCGCTGTACAGCACATGTCCGCCATGCTCGCCGGCGGCAGGGCCGACATCGATCAGCCAGTCGGCGCGGCGCATGGTTTCCAGATCGTGCTCGACAACGAACAGCGAGTTTCCGGACGCCTTGAGTTGCTGCAACGCCGTGAACAGCGCTTCGCTGTCCGCCGGGTGCAGGCCTGCAGAAGGCTCGTCCAGTACGTAGATCACACCAAACAGCTGCGAGCCCAATTGTGTCGCCAGGCGCAGACGCTGCAGTTCACCGGACGACAGCGACGGCGTGCTGCGATCCAGCGCCAGGTAACCGAGCCCCAGTTCGGTGAGGGTGCTGACCCGCGCCAGCAAATCCTGAGCGATCCGCTGTGCGGCGAGGCGCTTCTCGACGGACAGGTTCGGCGTGGCGCGCACGTCGGGTGCGGCATCGTGGGCCGAGCCGCCTGCGCTGACCCGCTTGTTTTTCGCTTTCGCCCGCTGTTCGCGATCCAGCACGGCGGTGTCACGATCTTCATCCGCGAAGACTCCCGCAGCCACCGGGCGCAGGACTTCCGCCAACCGCAGCAGCGGCATTTGCGACAGCTCGCCGATATCGAGGCCAGCGAACGTCACCGACAGTGCCTCGCGCTTGAGACGCTTGCCGTCGCACAGCGGGCAGGGGCTGCCGCGCATGAACCGCGAGACGCGCTTTTTCATCAGCGCGCTCTGAGTGGTAGCAAACGTGTGTTGCACGTAGCGACGGGCGCCGGTGAAGGTGCCCTGATAGCTGGGTTCGAGCTTGCGCTTGATCGCCAGACGCGTCTCTTCAGGCGTCAGGCCGGCGTAGACCGGCACGTTGGGCTGTTCGTCGGTGAACAGAATCCAGTCCCGGTCTTTTTTCGGCAGGTCGCGCCAGGGCGTATCGACGTCGTAGCCCAGGGTGACCAGGATGTCGCGCTGGTTCTGGCCGCCCCATGCCGAGGGCCAGGCAGCAATGGCGCGCTGGCGGATGGTCAGGGAATCGTCCGGCACCATCAGCTCTTCGGGAATCTCATAGACCCGGCCCAGGCCGTGGCACTCGGGGCAGGCGCCCTGGGGCAGGTTGGGCGAAAAGTCTTCGGCGTAGAGCATGGGCTGGCCCGGCGGATACGTGCCCGCGCGGGAATAGAGCATGCGGATCAGGCTGGACAGGGTCGTCACGCTGCCGACGGAGGAGCGCGTGCTCGGCGTGCCTCGTTGTTGCTGCAGCGCGACGGCGGGCGGCAGACCTTCGATCGAGTCGACGTCGGGCACGCCCACCTGATCGATGAGGCGTCGGGCGTAAGGCGCGACGGATTCGAAGTACCGGCGTTGGGCTTCGGCGTACAGGGTGGAAAACGCCAGCGAGGATTTGCCGGACCCCGAGACGCCGGTGAACACCACCAGTGCATCGCGGGGGATGTCGACGTCCACGTCCTTGAGGTTGTGCTCACGGGCACCGCGGACCCGGACGAATCCGGGGCGGTTGGCATCTACGGTGAAGGAAGAAGGGCGGGTGTCGTCTGGCAGGTGCGGCGGTGTGGTCATGGGTGAGGCCTTTGAATCCTGAAATGCAAGAACGGGTTTACTCGGCGAGAGGCACCTTGGGGGTGTGCCCGGCGTCATCGTGGTCGCCGCCGGTCAGCGGCTCGTCTTCACGCACGTCATCGGTGCGGTCGCGGTCGTCGGCCACGTCGGCAGGGCGCGCGTCCGGGTCGTTGAGTTTTTCCCCGGGAATATGAGCGTCGTGGGGGGTCATGCTATTTCTCCTGTCAGTTCTTCGGATGCTTCACGAATGACCTCGGCGGCCTGCAGGCCCTGAAGGAAACCAGCCAGCGCCACTTCCTCCAGACGCAGACCTTTGCGCTGGCGAATGCGCGGCAGCTTGGCCAGTTCGCCCATCGCAAAGGCTTCCAGCACGGCCGGGTGGATGTAGCACTTGCGGCAGACGGCCGGCGTGTTGCCCAGCAATCGAGCGACTTCCTTGACCATGGACACGACGTGTTTCTTCGCGTCCGCTTCCGGCTCCCAGTGCAGCTTGCGCAGGGTCGCCAGGGCCATCGCGCTGCCGGCCCAGGTCCGGTAATCCTTGGCGGTGAAGTCCGCGCCGGTCAGTGTGTGCAGGTACTGGTTGATGTCGTGGGAGGAAACGGTGTGCCGTTGGCCGTCGTCGTCCAAGTACTGAAAAAGATTCTGGCCGGGCAATTCCATGCAGCGCTTGATGATGTTCGCCAGGCGCCGGTCGGTGACGCTGAGGCGGTGCTCGACACCACTCTTGCCGCGAAACTCGAAGAAGATCTTGCTGCCCTTCACGTCAACGTGCTTGTTACGCAGCGTGGTCAGGCCGTAGGAGCGGTTGTCCCGGGCGTACTGACTGTTGCCGATCCGGATCAGCGTCTGGTCCAGCAACGACAGCACCGCCGCCATGACCTTCTCGCGGCCCATGCCGGGTTTCGCCAGCTGGGTTTCCAGCTGTTTGCGCACTTTGGGCAGGGCCTTGCCGAAGGCGATCATCCGCGAATATTTGTTCTCGTCGCGAATCTCGCGCCAGCGCGGGTGGTAGCGGTACTGCTTGCGCCCGCGCGCGTCGCGGCCGGTGGCTTGCAGATGGCCCTGGCGGTCAGCACAGATCCACACGTCGGTGTACGCCGGGGGGATGACCAGCGCGTTGATGCGCTTGATCTCGTCTTCGTCGCGGATGCGCTGGCCGTCGGTGTCGAAGTAGGCGAACTTGCCGCGCAGGATCTTGCGGGTAAATCCGGGCTGGCTGTCGTCGACGTAATGCAGATCTTTGGGCAGGTCTTCGCTGTGGATTGTGTCCGGCATGAAAGGCAGTCCTGAATGCGGGTCTTTTTGCATTGACCGTTGCGCTGCGCAGTCGTGCCGAATAAATGTGTGCCTGATGAGTGCGATGGGTGATGGGCCGGGACTACGCCAGCAGCGCCACCGACTTGATCTGCGCCCAGAGCCGTTGCCCGGGCGCCAGTTGCAGCTGATCCCTTGAATACCGGGTGATCCGCGCCAGCAGCGGCGAGCCGTCGGCATCCAGGCGTACCAGCACATGGGCGGTGTTGTCGGCGGCGATCTCATCAATGACGGTCACCGGCAGGCGATTCAGGATGCTGCTTTGAGCGTCGGGTTGCAGGCTCAGGCTCACGTCCCGCGCCTGCACTTTAAGACGCAGCGGCTTGCCGGGCAGCAATGCAGAGTGGGCGACGCGGATGCTCAGGTCGCTGCGCGGCAAACGGACGGTGATGAGTTGATAGGCCGCATCGTAAGCCTGCACGCTTCCCTCGATCACCACGCCCGCGTCGTCGCCCATCGCCAGCGGCAGATCCAGCCGGGCCAGGGTTTCGCCGATGGGGCCGCTGGCCAGCGCTTTGCCGTCGCTGAGCAATACCAGATGGTCGGCCAGCCTGGCCACTTCATCCTGGGCGTGACTCACGTAGATCAGCGGAATATCCAGTTCGTCATGCAAACGTTCGAGGTACGGCAGGATTTCGCTTTTGCGCTGTGCGTCCAGCGCCGCCAGGGGTTCGTCCATCAGCAGCAGGCGCGGGCTGGTCAGCAGCGCCCGGGCGATGCCGACCCGCTGACGCTCGCCACCGGACAGTTTGTCGGGCGCGCGTTGGAGCAGATGATCGATGCCCAGCAGCGAGGTCGCCTGCTGCAACGTAATGCGCCTGTCCCGTTCAGGAATGCGCTTGAGGCCGAAGCGCAGATTGGCCTCGACGTCGAGGTGCGGAAACAGGCTGGCTTCCTGGAACACATATCCCAGAGAGCGTTTGTGTGGGGGGAGAAAGACGTTGTTGGCACTGTCCTGCCAGACCTCGCCGTTGACGCGGATATACCCGTCGGCGGCCTTTTCCAGCCCTGCAATGCAACGCAGGCAGGTGGTCTTGCCGGAGCCGGAATGGCCATACAGCGCCGTGACGCCGCGACCGGGCAGATTGAGGTCGACGTCGAGGGCGAACTCGGCGTAATCCACCTTCAGTCGGACATCGATCATCGAACTCATGCGCCGCTCCACGCCGAGCGGGCCTTGCCGCTGGAGTACAGCGCCAGCAGCACCACAAAGGAAAACACCAGCATCGCCCCGGCGAGCCAGTGGGCCTGGGCATATTCCATCGCTTCGACGTGGTTGTAGATTTGCGTGGACACGACGCGGGTTCTCTCCGGGATGTTGCCGCCGATCATCAGCACCACGCCAAACTCACCCACGGTGTGAGCGAAACCCAGAATCGCCCCGGTGATGAAACCCGGGCGGGCCAGCGGCAGGATCACCGAGAAGAATGTGTCCCACGGGCCTGCGCGCAGCGTTGCCGCCACTTCAAGGGGGCGAGGGCCGATGGCGGCGAAGGCGTTCTGCAAGGGCTGCACCACGAACGGCAGGGAATACAGCACCGAGCCGATCACCAACCCTGTGAAACTGAAGGTCAGGGTGCCGAGCCCGAGGCTTTGGGTCAGCTGCCCGATCGCGCCGTTCGGCCCGAGTAGCAGCAACAGATAAAAACCGATCACCGTGGGCGGCAGCACCAGAGGCAGCGCCACGATCGCGCCGATAGGGCCTTTGAGCCATGAGCGGGTGTGAGCCAGCCACAGCGCGATGGGCGTGCCGACGATCAGCAGAATCACAGTGGTCAGGGACGCCAGTTTCAGCGTCAGCCAGATGGCCGCAAGGTCGGCGCTGCCCAGCAGCATTTACAGCTGATACCCGTAGGACTTGATGATCGCGGCGGCTTTCGGGCCCTTGAGGTATTCCATCAGCGCCTTGGCGGCGGCGTTGTCTTTGCCTTTGTTGAGGATAACGGCGTCCTGCTTGATGGGCTCATGCAGGTTGGCCGGCACGATCCACGCCGAGCCACCGGTCAGCTTGCCGTCCTTGAACACTTGAGAGAGGGCGACGAAACCCAGTTCCGCGTTGCCGGTCTGCACGAACTGATAGGCCTGCGCGATGCTCTGGCCTTCGACGATCTTGCTTTTGGTCGCGTCGGTCAGGCCCAGTTTGTCCAGGGTCTGGGTGGCGGCGAGGCCATACGGAGCGGCTTTCGGGTTGGCAATGGACAAGTGTTGGAATTTGCCGGCTTTCAGCACTTGGCCCTTGTCATCGACATAGCCGTCTTTCGCCGACCACAGCGCCAGGGTGCCAACGGCATAGGTGAAGCGCGAGCCTTTCACCGTCTCGTTTTCGCTTTCCAGTTTCGCCGGGGTGGTGTCATCGGCGGCGAGGAACACTTCGAACGGCGCGCCATTTTTGATCTGGGTGTAGAACTGGCCGGTGGCGCCGAACGAGGCCACGAGTGTGTGGCCCGTATCCTTTTCGAAGTCCGTGGCGATGGCCTGGATCGGCGCGGTGAAATTGGCCGCGACGGCCACCTGGACTTCATCGGCAAACGCTGTGCCCGAGGACAGCGCGACAAAGGCGACGGCCAGTGAGGTGAGGGTGAAGCGGTGTGAAACTGCGCGCATGGAACGGCTCCGGGGTGGGGAACGGGCTGTGGCAAACGGGGGTGAGGAAGAACGCCAACCGGACGCCGGTAAAACGCTATGCAGCGAAATATATAGCGACTCTTCCCTGCGCGAAAGCCGGATCTTGCCGCGCTGCGTTTTAAATCGGCGGCTTAAGTCCCCGGCTTAGCGCCCGGCCAGCCGCTCCAGGGCGCCGATGGCCAGCGTCCGGGTGAGTTCTTCCGCCGACAGCGAGTGCTTGATGCCCACCGCCTGACCCGCCCAAAGATTCATGAAACCATCGTCGCCCCGGGCTTCAGCCTTGCTGCGCAGCGGCATCAGCGCGCCGCCCGCCGAGGGAAAAGCTGGCGCGGCATCGGACATGGGCCCTATCTCACGCATGATGCGGTTGACGATGCCGCGGGCCGGGCGGCCGGTGAAAATATTGGTGATGGCGGTCTGGCTGTCCTGGGCGCGGCTCAGTGCCGCCTGATGCAGCACCGACGTCTTGGCTTCCGGAGTGAACAGGTAGGCGGTACCGATTTGAACCGCTGACGCGCCGAGCATGAACGCCGCGGCAATACCGCGACTGTCGGCAATGCCACCGGCGGCGATGACCGGCACCGTCACGGCATCGACGATCTGCGGCACCAGCGCCATCGTTCCGACCTGGGTGTGCAACTGATCGCTGAGGAACATCCCGCGATGGCCGCCGGCCTCGTAGCCCATCGCGATAATGGCATCGCACCCCCGTGCTTCGAGCCACACGGCTTCTTCCACGGTGGTGGCCGAGGAAAGTACCTTCGCGCCAGTCGCCTTCACTCGCGCCAGCAACGCGGCATCCGGAAGGCCGAAATGAAAGCTGATCACTTCCGGGCGCAGCTCCTCGATCAAGGCGCACGCCGTCTCATCAAAAGGCGCGCGGTTGGAGGTGGGGGTGGGTGCATCGAAGTCGGCACCCCACTCGGCGTAGTAGGGCTTGAGCAGGTTTTTCCAGTCTGCATCCGCCTGCGGGTCGGCGGGCGGCGTCGAGTGACAGAAGAAATTCAGGTTCAGCGGCGCATGGGTGCCCGCGCGTATTCGCGCCACTTCTTCTCGAATTTGCGCCCGGGTGAGCATGGCGCAGGGCAGCGAGGGCAGGCCGCCGGCTTTACCCACCGCGACGGCCATGGCCGAGCCGGACGCACCGGCCATGGGCGCTTGCAGAATGGGCAGTTCGATGTCCAGCAGTTTGAGCAGGCGGGTGTCGGGCCAGGCGATCATTGGCAGAGTCTCCATAGCGAAAAGGCTGCTGAATAGCAGCACTTGAAAAGTTGCGGTTGATTTAATAGACGCTCGGTCTAATATGCAACCCCATGAACGACATCATTGCAAAACCCAGACGCCCCGGCCGTCCACCGAAAGTGGCACGCCCTGATGACTTCGACACCCGCGAGGCGCTGATCCGCTGCGGGGTCGAGGTGCTGACCGAGCAAGGCTTCATGGCCACCGGCATCGACGGCATCCTCAAGCGCGTCGGTGTGCCCAAAGGCTCTTTCTATCATTACTTCGCCAGCAAAGAGGTCTTCGGCCTCGCGGTGCTCGAAAGCTACGCCGGCTATTTCGCCCGGCGCCTGGATCGCTGGCTGCTGGATGAAACCTTGTCGCCGCTGGAACGGCTGGCCGGGTTCGTTCAGGAATCGAAGGTCAATATCGCCCGCCACGATTTTCGCCGCGGCTGCTTGGTCGGCAACATGGGCCAGGAAGTGAGCGTCCTGCCAGGGGGCTTCCGCGAAGCGCTGGAAAAGGTTTTCCTCGACTGGCAGGCGCGCCTGACGGTGTGCTTCAAGGCGGCCATCGCAGCGGGCGAACTGCCAGCGCGCACTGATTGTTCAGAGCTGGCGGCGTATTTCTGGATCGGCTGGGAGGGCGCCGTGCTGCGGGCTCGACTGGTGCAGAACGAGCAACCGCTCAACACCTTCATTATCGGATTTCTGCGCGGCTTACCGCGCTGATGTCTTCAGATCTGTTTATAGACGAGCGGTCTAAATAGGAGTGAGTGACATGTTCAAAGGCATCCTGATCAACAAAGACGAAAAGGGCTACCGGGCCGAGCTGACGGACATAGACGATGCTCAGTTGCCTGAAGGCAACGTCACGGTGCGCGTCAGCCATAGCACGTTAAATTACAAGGACGGCCTGGCGATCACCGGCAAAGGGCCGATCGTGCGACAGTTTCCGATGGTGCCCGGGGTGGACCTGGCCGGCACGGTCGAGGACAGCAGCGATCCGGACTTCAAACCCGGAGATCAGGTGTTGCTGAACGGCTGGGGCGTGGGGGAAGGCCATTGGGGTGGCCTGGCACAGAAGGCGCGGTTGCAAGGCAAATGGCTGATCCCGCTGCCGAGCGCCTTTACGCCAGCGCAGGCCATGGCCATCGGCACGGCGGGGTACACCGCGATGCTGGCGATCATGGCGCTGGAGAAAAACGGCGTGACGCCGGACAAGGGCGATGTGCTGGTGACCGGCGCCAACGGCGGGGTCGGTGGCTTCGCCATTGTGCTGCTGGCGAAGCTCGGCTATCGCGTCGTGGCCTCCACCGGTCGGGTAAGCGAGGGCGAATACCTCACCTCCCTCGGCGCCGCTGAAATCATCGACCGCGCGACCCTTGCCGAGCCCGGCCGCCCGCTGGCCAAAGAGCGTTGGGCCGGGGCGATCGATTCGGCAGGCAGCCACACCCTGGCCAATATCTGCGCCAGCACCCGCTATTGGGGGACGGTGGCAGCCTGCGGTCTGGCCCAGGGAATGGATTTTCCAGCGTCGGTGGCGCCGTTCATTCTGCGCGGCGTGACGCTGGCCGGTATCGACAGTGTCATGCGCCCGCGCCAGGACCGCATCGACGCCTGGGCGCGTCTGGCCCGGGATCTCGATGTCTCGCTGCTGCCGTTGATCAGCCGGGAGATCGGTTTGAGTGAAGTGGTTGAAACCGCGCAGCTGCTCATGGACGGGCAGGTGCGCGGCAGAATCGTCGTCGACACCCGGCGCTGATCAGCCGCAGGTGAAAGGGCGCACGTCGAGCACCCTGACCTGCGCCATGGCAGGGTGACGGGGATTGAGCAGCAGGTTGCGCGTGTGGGTGATGATTGCAGAGGGCACGATCAAACCCAGTTGCTCACGCCGCTCCAGCCAGGCGCTGCCGAAATCCATGCTGGGCCGGTCTGCCGGCGTGACGTCCCAGCCGGGCGGCAGTTGGGCGAGGGCAGGCTGCCAATACAGTGCCGGGTCATCCGGCAACTGCAGGTGAATCAGCTGGAAACCCGGTTGCGGCAGGCTCGCGCATTGGACGAGCGTGTCCAGCGCGCAGCCTGATGCGCTCAGCGCCAGGTAGACCGCAGGCTGGTCGGCATGATTCCAGCGCCCGCCGAACTGCGCGGCACCCAGGCCGGACAGATCGCTCGCGGCACTGTCTTTGCTGATCCTCCAGGCCTGCATCAGACGACCCCGCCGTGCTGCAGGGCGCTGAGCACCCGGCGTGCCTGCCGCGCGCCAATTTCGGTTTCGCACAGGGCAATCGGCGTCTGCCCGTTGAGCGCGCGGTTTGACGCCACCATCCAGCGGCGGGCGGTGTTCTGGTCTTCGAAGAGTTCGGCGGCGTGGGTGGCGAGCGCGGCAACCCGATCGAGGCGTTCGGAGCCGACAATGTCCAGCGGCCGTTGCTGGCGCTGGCGGCGTTCCAGGGTGGAGAGCGAGGTCGCCAGCAGTGCCTCAAGCTGGCTGTTGCTCAGGTGGAAGGCGTTACGCAACACCTTGACCCAGCCGGGCGGGAAGCCCGAGCGTATGTAGTCCAGCCGTTCGGTTTCGTTGCGTGCGTTGAGCTGGTCGGCGATCAACCAGAATGAGGGGGCGGTGTCGGTTATCGCTGCTTGAAGAGTCGAAGGCACGTCCATGCTCCTTGTGAGATCCGGTGCAGGGACCTTACGCCGCTGTCAGGGTTTCTCAAGCGAGAAGCTGTTACCGGCGTTTGCATGCTTTGCTTCCCGGGTGGGCCGGCTTTAGCCGGAAACGACTAACGGATGGCGTACAGCGCAATCCGACAGCTGACCCTTTTCTTGACGATTTTTAATGACTCACTATGATTAACTTTAAATCACTCTCCAATCAGGACCGTCCTATCATGGCAACTTCCGCAAAGACCCGATCGGTGACGGCTCACGTTCCTGAGGCGTTGGCACAAAAAGTCGATTTGATGGCGGAGCGGCTGGAACGCTCCAAAAACTGGATCGTCAAACAGGCCCTGTCCGCCTGGATAGATCAGGAAGAAGAGCGCAGTCGCCTGACTCGGGAGGCATTGGCTGATGTTGATGCTGGTCACGTAATTGACCACCAGACCGTTCAGACCTGGGCCGATAGCCTTAGCACCGACACGCCGTTGCCGGTTCCACGCTGATGGAACTGAAGTGGACGAGCAAGGCGCTTTCCGACATTGCCCGGCTCTATGAGTTTCTGGCAGCGGCCAATCAGCCTGCCGCCGCACGAACCGTGCAGCAACTCACGGCGGCACCGACTACGCTGCTCGTCAATCCACGCATCGGCGAACGCCTTGAAGAATTTGAACCGAGGGATGTGCGCAG
The DNA here is from genome assembly GCF_057834665.1 of Pseudomonas sp. GL_135. Lineage (NCBI taxonomy): Bacteria > Pseudomonadati > Pseudomonadota > Gammaproteobacteria > Pseudomonadales > Pseudomonadaceae > Pseudomonas > Pseudomonas sp. GL_135. Next base: position 3,000,529 of record NZ_CM174408.1, on the reverse strand, counting down.
AATCCAGATCGGCCATTACGAGATGCGCTACGAGATAGCCAATTCCACAATCTATCTGCTGCGTCTGTGGCACACCCGCGAGGATCGATAGGATCGTGAAAGCAGCGGAACTGAAGTTTGAGCTGGGCTGGAACCGATCAAAATAGCTCAGCGTGAATGCTGTGGTTCCGTTTCTTGACCTTCACGCGTGAGCAACGCGCGCTTGCGTTCGACCCCCCAACGATAACCCGACAACGCGCCGTCGCTGCGCACCACCCGGTGACAGGGAATGGCCACGGCGATGCGGTTTGCCCCGCAGGCCAGGGCGACCGCGCGGCTGGCGGTTGGCGCACCGATCCGTTGGGCGATTTGCGCGTAGCTGGCGGTGGTGCCCGGCGGGATCTGCGCCAGGGCCTGCCAGACCCTCTGCTGAAACGCCGTGCCCTGCAAATCGAGGGGCAGGTTCAGGCCCAGCTTCGGCGCCTCGATAAACCCCACCACCTCAGCCATCAGCCGCTCGAACTCGGCATCGCCGCCAATCAGCGTGGCGCTGTGAAACTGATCCTGCAGGTCTTGCACCAACTGGTTGGGGTCATCGCCGAGCAAAATGGCGCACACGCCGCGCGGACTCTGGGCCACCAGAATCGCACCGAGAAAGCACTCGCCGACGGCAAAACGAATCTTCAGCGTGGCGCCGCCCGTGCGGTAGTCCGTCGGGCTCATGCCCAGCAGGCCGGCACTGGCTTCGTAGAAACGGCTGTTGGAATTAAAACCGGCGTCATACAGGGCGTCGGTGATGCGCCCGCTGTCGGTCAGTTTGCTGCGCACCTTTCCAGCGCGGTGGGCGTTGGCGTAGCCCTTGGGCGTCAGTCCGGTGACGGCTTTAAAAACACGATGGAAGTGCCAGGGGCTCATACCGGCGTGGGCGGCCAGCTCGGTGAGGGTCGGCAGCAACTCCGCTTCGGCGATCAGTCGGCAGGCCCCGGCGACCACGGCTGCATGCTGCTCGGCCAGACCGGTGCGATCGGCGGTGGCGCGCTTACTCGGGCGGAACCCGGCGGCTTCGGCCTCGGTGGCGGTCGCAAAGAACACCACGTTTTCCGGGCGGGGCAAGCGTGCGCTGCTGCTCGGCCGGCAGTAAACGCCCGTGGTGCGAACGCCGTAGACGAACTCCCCGTCAGCGCTGGCGTCCCGTGACAACACGGCGTTCCAACGCGGATCGAGCTCGACGTTTTCGGCGGACGGACGGCTCGGCTGACGGCTCATTTTCGGCGGCTCTCTGACGGTTCAATGGCCTGTAGGTTAGCGGCGTCGATGGCGGACGACACTCCGAGTCTTGCGCTCAAACTCTTGCTTTCAACGTCAGCCCAGCATCGGCGGCAAGGTGCCGAGCAACGAGACCGCCGCCAGCGCACCTGCGCCGAGCAGGCCTTCCAGCAACACGCTCAGCCTCAGGCGCCTCACCGGCAGATCATCCGCCTGGGCCAATTGCCGGTTCAGTGCCGCCAGCACCAGCATGCCCAACACCATCGTTACTTTCACGGCGAGCACCAGGCCAAACCCGGCAAATGCAGGCTCAGGCCAGAACCCGCCGCTGAGGGCACGAACGTTGATCAGGCCCGTGGCGATGATGACCGCCACCAGCCCGTAGCCGATGCCGCTGAAACGCCGCAATACAGCTGCGAGGTCGACGCAATGATCATCCTTCAGCAGCACGGCCAGCATCAGTAATCCGCCGAGCCAGGTGCCGACGCCGAGCAAATGCAGCATCTGGTTGAGGATCAACAGCTGGCCCTTCAGCCCATCGAACATCGCGCCGTGGCCGACCGGCGCCAGGGTCAGCAGCAACAGCGTGTTGAGGACCAGCAAAATGCCTGGCTTGACCCGGAGGTGGAGGATGACCACCAGCGCGTTCAGCAGTAGATGAATAACCCACACGTGCCCAAACCAGGTGTTGCCCAGCACCCGCCCGACGGTGGACGGATTAATTGCGCCGTTCCAGTCGCTGCTCAGGTAAGCAGCCGTCAGCATCAGCCAGGCCAGCGCGCTCGCCAGCGCAACAGCGGCGAGCCAGACGAGCAGCCGACTCAATCGACGTACCCCCGGGCTGGCCTCAAAACCCAGCAGGTACGGGACGAACAACTGGCTGCGAAACACGCCGACACCGAACAGCAACAGCACTGCGCCGAAGTGAAGGAAGCGGCACAGGATCAGTCCTTCGTGCATGGGGTTATGGCGTCACCTGAAAGCGGTAGGTGCCTTCGCTTTTGTGGGTGTCCACCGACACGGCGTGCCATTCCACCTTGTACTTGCCCGGGACCATCGGCACGGCCGGGGTCACGATCAGGACTTTCTTGTCGTTGGGATCGGTTTCGACGCTGCGCGTCTGGATGATTTCAGTCGGCGTATCGGGCGCGTCCAGGCTGATCACGACTTTGGTGAATGTGTCTTCGACGCCTTCGGTGAAGACCAGGCGCAGCTCTTTGGGCGCGCTCACTTCGCTGTCGGCAGCGGGCTGCTGGCTTTCAAGATGGGCGTGGGCGAAGGCAGCCGTGGAGGTCAGACAGGCCAATAGGGAAAGGCAGGAGAGGGCGTGCTTGAAACGTTGGGCAGACATCGGCGGGACCTTTGCTTGGGCGGCAGTTGCAGCGAATGGATGACGGCATCGACGAGGGGCGACTTGCGATGATCGGATCACTACTAGACCAGAAAGTGCAGAGGGACTCCAGCGATTAAGCCGGGTGCGGCGTCAGGATCAAGACGTCTTGAACGCGCATTACAAGGCGGCGGGTGATGGCGTAAAAGGGCCACGCCGCCTGCGCGGCGCGGCCCTGTAGGGTCAGACCTTGAAGAAGCTTACGCGGTCGGTCAGCACGTCGGCCAGGGTCGACAGCTCGCGGCTTGAACGCGCCACCTGATTGGAGCCGACGGCGGTTTCCAGCGCCGCGTCGTGGATGCGGTTGATGTTAACGCTGACGTCATCGGCCACCGCCCGTTGCTGCGCGGCGGCGCTGGCGATCTGCGCGTTCATGTCGTTGAGCGCGCCGACCTCGTGGCGGATTTTCACCAGCGCAGTTTGCGCTTCGTGGGTCTGCTCGACGGTGCGCTGGGCCATTTCACGGCTTTCCCGCATCAGGTCGGCAGTCTTCACCGCACCGGTCTGCAACTGACCGACCATGTCACGGATTTCCTGGGTCGACTCCTGGGTGCGGTTGGCCAGGGAGCGAACCTCGTCGGCGACCACCGCGAAACCGCGGCCTGCTTCACCGGCACGGGCGGCTTCGATGGCAGCGTTGAGCGCCAGCAGGTTGGTGCGTTCGGCGATGGAGTTGATCACCGCCACCACGTTTTCGATGGCGCGGCTGTCGCTGGACACCTGGCCCACCGAGTCAGCGGCGCTTTCCAGCTTGCGCGCCAGTTGGTCCATCGCCTGGGCGGTGCCTTCAACCACGCGCTTGCCATTTTCAACTTCGTTATCGGCGGTCTGGGTGGCATTCGCCGCCTGATCGGCGTAGCCCGCGACTTCTTTTACGGTGGTGGCCATCTGATTAATCGCGGTAGCCATTTGCTGGGTTTCGCTGGCCTGCAGGCGCATCTGCTCGCTGTTGCTGTCGGAGCTGGACAACAGCTGGGCGGAGGAGTGGGTCAACGCCGCAGCAGCCGAGCGCACTTCGGTGATGGTGGCCGACAAGTGCAGGTTGGTCGCTTTTAACGCGCCCATCACGCTGTCGGGGTAGGCCGTTTCGATCTTGTCCGTCAGCTCGCCGGCCGCCAGACGACGGATCGAGGCCGCAACCTGGTGAGGTTCGGCGCCGAGGGTCGACTTGAGGCTGCGGATGATCATCAACGAGGCGATGATGCCCAACACCACGGCGATGCCGGTGGACAGCAACATCAGTGAAGCGAATTGCGCGGCAGTGACTCGCACCGAAGTGATGTGCCCGCCAATGGACGCTTCTTCAAGGTCGATCAATGCGTTGATGCGGGCGAGCCAATCCTTGTAGGCGCCGGACACCTGCTCCATCAGCAGCGTCTGGGCCTGATCGATCTCGCCTTGCTGGCGCAGCTTCAGCAGTTTTTCGGTCGCGCTTAGCGCAGTGCGTTCGGCCGTCTTGATGTTGGCCAGCAGCTCTTGCTCACGGGGCGACGCGCCCTTGGCCTGGTAGATGCGGTCCATGGGCGCGGCGGAGGCTTGATACAGGCCGTCGAGGCGCTCTATGTCACGCAGGTGCGTGGCGAGGCCGGCGTCGTTGCGCACCAGCACGGCATCGCGCAGGGCAATGGCCCTGTCATGCACGCTGCCGCGGAAATTGATCGCGTAACGCTGTTTGACGGTGGCGTCCTCACTCACGTCGGTCAGGGCGGATTCCATCAGGTGAACCCGGTTAACGCCGACCAGTGTGACGAGAATCATCAGCGCGAGAACAAGCCCGAAGCCCAATCCCAGGCGCTTGGCAATTGATAGGTTTTTAAACATGGTGTGCACCTGAAATGAAAGCGTTCGTGATATTAGAACGCTATTACTTGGTGCGCTTTATATCGGAGTTTTATTGGGACCGGTGAGTTATTTTTACTATGAACGCAATAGCGCCCGCCGGTACTTTGCGATGGAATTTTTACCCGATTGCGCGTTCACTCGAAGTCGGTAGAGCCGCGCATGGTAAAGGGACGAAAAAAAGCCACCGCACTGACGTGAGGTGGCTAAAAGTCTTACCAAAGGAATGATGAAGCGGAGCATGATTCGATTGCCAGACGCTGCGGAGTCATCCGGCAATTGATTCGTGTTCTTCATCGCCGACGACGGTAACACCGGCGTAAAGTTTTCAACTATTACGAAAATTGATAGTGACTATCAAGACGTGTTGGGAATCCCGTCGGTCGGATAGTGCTACAAGATTTTCGGCCCTCAAGTGCGTGGTATACCCTGAGCAGAGCGGTCATCAACAATAATCAATGTGCTCCTTTGGCTGGAACAGCCGTCCAGTCACTGGCATGTGTGTTTCTTTTCCATCTGCCGCAACGCCCGCTCCAGTGCTGAATCATCGTGTGAGTTTGAACCAGTGCCCCGTATTCAAGGGGCGCGCGCGCTGGGCCTTAATCGAGACAGGGGATAGCAATGACTTTCGTGAAATGGAATCTGATGACGCTGGCGGTTTCGCTGGGTGTCAGTCAATTGGCAACGGCAGGGGTTGTCAGTGATCAATCGGCGGCCAAGGGCTTCGTCGACGACAGCAGTCTGACCGTTCACCTGAAGAACTACTATTTCAACCGGGACAACAAGAACAGCAAGGACGACAGCAAGGACTGGACCCAGGGTGTGCTGGGTAATTTCAGCTCCGGCTTCACCCAGGGCACCGTGGGTTTTGGCGTTGATGCTTACGGTTATTGGGGCCTGAAGCTTGATGGCGGCGGCGGGACCACCGGCACTGGCAACCTGCCGGTGGACAGCCATGGCAATCCGCAGGATGAATACGGCACGGCCGGCGGGGCGCTGAAGATGCGCATCTCGAAAACCGAATTGCGTTACGGCAATCTGCAGCCCCAGGCGCCGGTGTTTGGTGCGGGCGGTTCCCGACTGTTTCCGCAAACCGCGACCGGCTTCAACCTGCTGAGCAGCGACATTGCCAATCTGGAACTCGACGGCGGCCACTTCACCGGCAGCAACGGCCCGGTCACCACCAACAATGATCACGGCATCTGGGCGGCGTATGCCAACGTCGAAGCCAGCAGCATTGACTACGCCGGCGGTAAATACGCACTCACCGATAATCTGTCGGTCAGCCTTTACGGCTCGGACCTCAAAGATGTCTGGCATCAGTACTACGGCAATGCCAACTACACCTTGCCGATCTCTGATCAGCAGTCGTTGAACTTCGATTTCAATATCTATCGCACCAACGACAGCGGTGCCGCCAAGGCGGGCGATATCAGCAACACGACCTGGTCGCTGGCCGCTGCGTATTCTTTCCTGACCGCCCACACGGTGACCCTGGCGTATCAAAAAGTGCATGGCGACACGCCGTTCGATTATGTGGCCTTCGGTAATAACGGCGCGGGCGACACCGGTGATTCGATACTGCTGGCCAACTCGGTTCAGTATTCCGACTTCAACGGTCCGGGCGAAAAATCATGGCAGGCACGGTATGACCTGAACATGGCGAGTTACGGCGCGCCGGGTTTGAGCTTCATGGTCCGTTATATCCACGGTGACGACATCGATGGATCCCATATCCCGTCGAACAGTACTTACACCGGTTATGGCGATGACGGCGACCATCACGAAACCAACCTTGAGGCGAAGTATGTGGTGCAGTCCGGCCCGGCAAAGGACTTGTCCCTGCGCATGCGTCAGGCCTGGCACACCGCCAACGGCGATCAGCCTGATGGCGACGTGAAGGAATTTCGTTTGATTGCGGATTACCCGATCAATATTTTCTGATCGGTCGCGGAGTCATTTAGAAGCTCCATCCTAGAAGAAAGCCAGGCTGTCCGAGAGGAGGCCTGGCTTTTTTGCTTGTGTCACTGGCCCAGAAATGTGTCGGCAGGACGGGCCTCTTCCCGGCTAAAGCCGGTCCTACACAGTACATGTCGCTGCTTTCAATGGGACCGGCCTCAACCGAGAAGCAACGGCGTGCACATCGTAGGACCGGCTTCAGCCGGAAAGAGGCCGGTACGTACAACACACCTTTCAGTGCCGGTCAGTCGGGCCTGTGATCCCCGCGAATTGAAAAATTCGCCATGTGCTCCAGCCCTTTGATCAGCCCAGAGTGATCCCAGCCACTCCCGCCCAAGGCCGCGCAGGTGCTGAACACTTGCTGGGCGTTGGCCGTGTTGGGCAGGTTCAACCCCAACTCCCGCGCGCCTTCGAGCGCCAGATTCAAATCCTTCTGATGCAGCGCGATCCGGAAGCCCGGGTTGAACGTCCCCTTGATCATCCGCTCGCCATGCACCTCGAGAATCTTCGACGAAGCAAACCCGCCCATCAATGCCTCTCGCACCTTGGCCGGGTCGGCGCCGTTTTTCGACGCAAATAGCAGGGCTTCAGCCACGGCCTGGATGTTCAGCGCAACGATGATCTGGTTGGCGACCTTGGCGGTCTGGCCGTCACCGTTGCCGCCGACCAGGGTGATGTTCTTGCCCATGGTCTGGAACAGCGGCAGGGCGCGCTGGAAAGTGGCCTGTTCGCCGCCGACCATGATGCTCAGCGTGGCCGCTTTGGCGCCGACTTCACCGCCCGACACCGGTGCGTCGAGGTACTGCGCGCCGGTGGCGTTGATCTTCTCGGCGAAGGCTTTGGTTGCCGAAGGGGAGATCGAACTCATGTCGATGACCACTTTGCCGGCACCGGTGCCTTCGCTCAGACCGTTTTCGCCGAACAGCACGTCGTTGACCTGCGGGGTGTCGGGCAGCATGACGATGACGAATTCCGCTTCCTGTGCCACTTCCCGCGGGTTGGCCAGCACGGTCGCGCCGCCGTCCACCAGGGACGCGGGCGGGGCAATGAAGTGCCGGGAGAGAATCAGTTGATGACCTGCTTTCTGCAGGTTTTCTGCCATGGGCAGACCCATGATGCCGGTGCCGATGAATCCGATGTTAGCCATAGAAGATGCCTCTGGTTGTTGTTGGGGAGCAAGCGGCAAGCGGCAAGCGGCAAGCTTCAAGCCGCAAGCTAGAAGCCTGACTGCGTTCGTCCGGCTGGCAATGCGTGAAGCTTGAAGCTTGCCGCTGACTTCAGATCAAATTATGGGTTTTCAGCCACCCAAGCCCCGCTTCGGTGGTGGTCAGCGGCTTGTACTCGCAGCCGACCCAACCGCGATAACCCAGCCGGTCCAGGTGCTTGAACAGAAAGCCGTAGTTGATTTCGCCGGTGCCCGGTTCGTGCCGGCCGGGGTTGTCGGCCAGTTGCACGTGACGGATCGTCGGCAGGTGATTTTCGAGGGTGCGGGCCAGGTCGCCTTCCATGATTTGCATGTGGTAGATGTCGTATTGCAGCGACAGATTGCGGCTGCCGACCTTCTCGCGAATCGCCAGCGCCTGGGCGGTGGTGTTCAGGTAGAACCCCGGAATGTCCAGGGTGTTGATCATCTCCATCACCAGATCGATGCCCTGGGCGTGCAGGCGGTCGGCGGCGTATTTGAGGTTGTCGACGAAGGTCTTCTCGATCAGCCCGTCGTCGAACCCCTGGGGCTTGATCCCCGCCAGGCAATTGATCTGGGTGTTGCCCAAGACCTTGGCGTAGGCGATGGCCAGGTCAACGCCGGCGTAGAACTCCTCGACCCGATCGGGGTGACAGGCGATGCCGCGCTCGCCCTTGGCCCAGTCCCCGGCTGGCAGGTTGAACAGCACTTGAGTCAGCCGGTTGCGGTCCAGCTCGGCCTTGATCTGGGCGGAGCTGAAGTCATAGGGAAACAGGTACTCGACGCCACTGAACCCGGCGTCGGCGGCGGCTTCGAAACGTTGCAGAAATTCCAGTTCAGTGAACAGCATCGACAGGTTGGCGCATAAACGTGGCATGACGTACTCCTTCTTGTTCTGGGCTCTTTTTCTTGGATTAACCGAGCGATCAGTCCAGCAGGCTGAGGGCGGTGGGAGCGTCGGCGCGGCACTCGGCCAGGGATTCGAACTCGTTGATCGCGTTGATTTCGGTGCCCATCGCAATGTTGGTGACGCGCTCGAGAATGATCTCCACCACCACTGGCACGCGGTACTGCTGCATCAGGCTCGTAGCTTCGGCGAAGGCGGTCTGGAGGTGCGCCGGGTCAAGGACGCGGATTGCCTTGCAACCCAGGCCTTCGGCAACCGCGACGTGATCGACCCCATAGCCTTCCAGCTCAGGCGCATTGATGTTGTCGAAGGCCAGCTGCACGCAGTAGTCGATGTCGAAATTGCGCTGGGCCTGACGGATAAGGCCCAGGTAGGAGTTGTTCACCACCACGTGGATGTACGGCAGCTTGAACTGCGCACCGACGGCGAGTTCTTCGATCATGAACTGGAAATCGTAATCCCCTGACAGCGCGACAACCTGGCGGCTCGGGTCCGCCTTGACCACGCCCAGTGCCGCCGGAATGGTCCAGCCCAGCGGCCCGGCCTGACCGCAATTGATCCAGTGCCGCGGCTTGTAGACGTGGAGGAATTGCGCGCCGGCGATCTGCGACAGGCCGATGGTGCTGATGTAGCAGGTGTCCTTGCCGAAGTACTGATTCATCTCCTCGTACACCCGCTGCGGCTTGACCGGGATGTTTTCGTAGTGAGTCTTGCGCTGCAGCGTGCGCTTGCGTTCCTGGCAGCTCGCAAGCCAGTGGCGGCGGTCCTTCAGCTTGCCGGCGGTGTGCCACTCGCGCGCCACTTCGATGAACATCGCCAACGCGGCGCCGGCGTCGGAAACGATGCCCAGATCCGGCGTCAGCACACGGCCGATCTGCGTCGGTTCGATGTCGACGTGGATAAATGTGCGGCCTTCGCTGTACACCGACACGGTGCCGGTGTGGCGGTTGGCCCAGCGGTTGCCGATGCCGAGGACCAGATCGGCCTCCAGCATCGTCGCATTGCCGTAGCGGTGAGACGTCTGCAGACCGACCATGCCAGCCATTTGCGGGTGGTCATCGGGGATCGTGCCCCAGCCCATCAGCGTCGGAATCACCGGAATACCGGTCAGCTCGGCGAATTCAACCAGCGCGTCCGAGGCATCGGCATTGATGATGCCGCCACCGGCAACGATCAGCGGACGTTCAGAGGCGTTGAGCATCGCCAGGGCTTTTTCGATTTGCTTGCGGCTGGCGTGGGGCTTGACCACCGGCAGCGGTTCGTAGGCGTCGATGTCGAACTCGATCTCGGCCATCTGCACATCGAACGGCAGGTCGATCAATACCGGACCGGGCCGACCGCTGCGCATCAACTGAAAGGCTTTCTGAAACACGTACGGCACCTGGCCCGGCTCCATGACCGTGGTTGCCCACTTGGCCACCGGCGCGGCGATGCTGGCGATGTCCACGGCCTGGAAGTCTTCCTTGTGCATCCGAGCGCGCGGCGCCTGGCCGGTGATACACAGAATCGGAATCGAGTCGGCGGAGGCTGAGTAGAGACCAGTGATCATGTCGGTGCCGGCCGGGCCCGAGGTGCCGATGCACACGCCGATGTTGCCGGCGATGGCGCGTGTATAGCCCTCGGCCATGTGCGAAGCCCCTTCGACGTGGCGCGCCAGTACGTGGTCAACGCCGCCGAGTTTCTTGAAGGCGGCGTACAGCGGGTTGATCGCGGCACCCGGAATACCGAAGGCGGTGTCGACGCCTTCGCGACGCATCACCAGAACGGCGGCTTCGATGGCTCTCATGACGGTCATTTGTTAGTCTCCTGAACTCGATAGTTTTTGTACGTAAACAGCCTGATTTGAATCCGATGTTTTGTGAATGGCTGTTTTTATCCGTTCTATCGGTATCTGGAGTATCGAATGGATCGCTATACGGAATTGCGCAGCTATGTCTTGGTGGCCACCCGTGGCAGTTTTGCCGCCGCGGCGCTGGTAGAGGGCGTGACGCCGGTGATCATGGGCCGGCGACTGAGCGCGCTGGAGGATCGGCTGGGGGTGAAGCTGATTCATCGCTCGACGCGGGGCCTGACCCTGACCGATGCGGGGGAGTCGTATCTGGAGAATGCGAAGCTGGTGCTGCAGTCGTTCGAGGAGCTGGACGCCAGCATCAGCGAGAACGAAACCAGCGTGCGTGGGCACTTGGTGGTGTCGGCACCGGCCGGGTTCGGCCGTCAGCACGTCGCGCCCCATGCGCCGGAATTCCAGGCGCGGTTCCCGGATTTGCAGCTCTCGTTCAACCTCACCGACAACGTGGTGGATCTGGTGCGCGAGGGCTATGACATGAGCATCCGCATCGGCGAGGTGCTGGACCCGAACTACGTCGCTATCAAGCTGTACGCCAACAAACGCGTGGTCTGTGGTTCGCCGGCGTATTTCGCCGAGCATGGATTTCCCCAGGTGCTTGAGGATCTGGCGCAGCACAATTGCCTGTCGTTCAACCTGCAGGGTGGCCAGCATCGCGGCTGGACGTTTCAGCGCGAGGGCAAGCCGGTGGCGATCAAGGTGGCGGGCAATCTGTACTGCAACGATGGCGAGTTGCTGTATGACTGGGCCAAGCGCGGGCTGGGCCTGAGCTGGCGTTCGACGTGGGAGATTCAGAACGAGGTTGAAAGCGGCGCGCTGCTCACCGTGCTGGATGAGTTCGCCTTGCCCAGTTACGACATCCAGGGCGTGTACCCGCAGCAGCATTACCTGCCGGCGAAAGTCCGGTTCTTTATCGCGTTTCTGAAAGAGGTGTACAACCGGCCGGGGTACTGGCGGCAGGGGTGAGCCTTCACCCCGGAAGCACCCGGATCAAACGCTTCCCGGCTAAAGCCGGTCCCACAGGTCGTGCGCGGTCGGTAGGACCGGTTTCAGCCCAGAAAGCGCACGCTGCTTTTGGTATGACCAGCGTCGGCGGGAACAGGGCAGAAAGCACACGATGCTTTTAGTGGGACCGGCTTTAGCCGGGAAGGGACCGTAACTGGCGCTGAAGGTAGGTTGGATGCACCGACGTCTTCCCGGCTAAAGCCGGTCCCACCAATGGCGAGCGAGAAACCTAAATCAACTCCACCGACACCGCCGGCAGTCCCCGAATCTGCCCGACCGCCTGGCCCGGCCCGCTGGTCTTGTACATCCCGGTGTAGGAACCGGTGGTGATCACCATCTCCGGCGTCACGCTCAAGCCATTCTGTGTGTGGTGATTGACCAGCCACGGCAGCAAACGCCGCGGGTCGCCGGCCGGATTTGCGCCGTCGCCCGGCACGATGTCTTCATCGCCATAGGTGAAGCTCAGCGCCGGTTCAACGAAAGGGAAGTTGGCGTCGTATGGGATGAATTCGCCGATGACCAACGCCCCATGGTTGAGCAGGTCGCCCAAAGCCAGCAACGGCTCGATCTTCGGCCAGCCCGCGAAACGACTCGACACCACTTCAATGGTCGCGCCCATCGTCGCGATGCTGTTCAGCACTTCTTCATCCGAATACGCCTCTTCGCGAGGGGTGAATTCGCGGCCAAGACGAAAAGCGATTTCCAGCTCCAGAATCGGCGAAGGGTAGTCGACGCACTCGACCTGACTGCCGCTGGCGAAAATACCATCGTCCGGCAGCAGCGCACCGTTGATGGGCCCGGTCGGCGATTTGGCGCCGACCTTCCACCCGCCCACAGTGGTGTCGCGCAGACGCAGAATCTCGCGCTGGAGCGCGTAGGCACTGGCCGCATCGGCAGGGACGTATTCAGGGATAATGTCGGTGATTTTCTGACCGGCGCCCATGGCGGCGACGATCAGTTCGGCAATGTTCGCTGGGTGAGACGATGGATTCACGCGAGTCTTCCTTCAGGTGATTGATGGAAAGCGCCCCGTTCCTTGTGTTGCTGTGGCGAAGGATGACGGAGCCAGCGCGACCACTCTAACCCTATTTCAGTGGGTAGGTAGAGACTGGGGTGTCCGGTGCGAGTGAACTTGCTCACGAAGAACTCGGTGCATTCAGCCACTTTTTTGGGACTGAAAGTAAGCCTTCGCGAGCAAGCTCGACTCCCACGGGAGGGTGGGTTGACTCGATATTTCGGGTAGTCCGTCCCGCCCTCAGCCCGGCCCGGCGCTGTACTCCAGATCAGCGCGCAACCGCTGGACGCAGAAATCTACGAACGAGCGCACTTTGGATGACCCCCGTCGCCCTTCGACGTAGACCACGTAAACCGGCATCGGCCTGACCTCGAAATCTTCGAGCACGGCGCACAACGTGCCCGCCTGCAAGTGTCGGCGGATCTGGTAGGACGGCACCTGGGTCAGGCCCCAGCCATCGACCGCCGCATGAATGGAGGCGGTAAAGGACGTCATCGACAACCGCGACCTGACTTTCACTTCCTGATGCTGGCCTTCGATGCGGAAGGTCCAGTCAGGGCTGCGGCCGGTGATCATCACGGAAACGGTTTCGCGCTCGATGAGCTCGCTGGGATGCTGTGGCGTGCCATGGGCCGCGAGGTAGGCCGGGGAGGCGCAGACCATGCGGCGGACGGTGCCGACCTGAATGGCGGTCATCGACGAATCGGGTAGGTCGCCGATGCGCACGGACACGTCAATGCCTTCCTCCAGTTGCCCGGCGATCCGGTCCATCAACAGGCCCCGGATCTGCACCTGAGGGTGCTGAGTCAAGTAGTCGGTCATGATCGGCGTGACGTGCAGATCGCCAAACACCTGCGGCGCGGTAACGGTCAGTAACCCGCGCGGCGTCCCATGAATGCCGGCGGCGGCGTTTTCGGCTTCGTGCAGATCGGCCAGCAGGCGGCGGCAATCGTCGGCGAAGCGCACGCCGGCTTCGGTCAGGCGCAACTGGCGGGTGGTGCGCACGATCAGCAAGGTGCCGAGCCGCGCCTCCAGCTGCGCGACGGCGCGGGTCACCGTCGCCGTGGACACGTTCAGGTTGCGCGACACGGCCGCGAAGCTGGGGCCTTCGGCGACGGCGGCGAAAAGGGTCATTTCCTGAATGCGGTCCACTGAGCGTCCCTTTCCGAGCCAACGAGAGCGGCAGTCTGCGGCAAATCCGGGCAAGCGGAAAGGCCTGACCCAGGCAGTCAGAAAAACACCTGCCTGGTCATGTTTGCTTGGTGCTCCGGCGACGGGTTCTATATTCTTGCTGAGGCTGGGCTCCTCGAACGAAAGCCGGCGCTCGACACGGCAAGGGACAGACCCGCATTCACGCAAGGCCAAAGGAACGCAGATGAGCACCACCAGCACGCCGCTCTCCGGCGTCAACCAGCCGTTGAAAGGCATCGCACTGATTCTGTTTGCGACCTTTCTGTTTTCCAGTCACGACACCCTGTCCAAGTACCTCTCCGGTATCTACCCGATCATGATGGTGGTCTGGGTGCGCTACGTGGTGCACACCGGGCTGATGGCGTGCATTTTCATGCCGTCATCGGGGTTGCGTGTGTTGCGCACCAAGCGCCCGGGTTTGCAGGCGTTGCGCGCCGTGTGCCTGCTGGGCACGAGCCTGCTGTTCACCAGCGGCCTGATGTTCATTCCGATTGCCGAAGCAACGGCGGTCAACTTCCTCGCGCCGCTGCTGGTGACGGCGCTGTCGGTGCCACTGCTCAAGGAGACGGTCAGCCGCGGGCAATGGATCGCCGTGCTGGTGGGCTTCAGCGGGGTGCTGGTCATCGTCCATCCCGGGGGCGAGCTGTTCCGGCCAGCGGTGCTGCTGCCGTTGGGCTCGGCGTTCTGTTTCGCCTGCTACCAGTTGCTGACCCGTCTGGTCGCGGCCCACGACAGCCCGACCACCAGCAACTTTTTCGCCGGGCTGTTCAACAGCCTGTTGATGAGCGCGATCGTGCCGTTCTTCTGGCAGTCGCCGGAGTGGAAGCACATTCCGTTCATGCTGGCGCTGGGCACTTGCGGCATGGTCGCGCACTTGATGCTGACCCAGGCGTTCCGCTTCGCCGCGCCGGCCATGCTCGCGCCGTTCGGTTACTGCCAGATCGTCTTCGCCGGGCTGTGGGGCTACATCGTCTTCAACCACTCGCCATCGCTTGCCGCCCAGGCCGGCATCGCAATCATCTGCCTCAGCGGGCTGGCAGCTGCCTGGCAACAGCGCAAAAAAGGCGGTTGATGCCCGCGATGCTGTGAGTGGGGCGGGGTTCAGCGAGTGATGTTGGATGCACGCGATGCCGTGGGTGGGACCGGCTTCAGCCGGGAAGAGACCGGTGTGTACACCCTCCATTTTGCGGTGTGCGTGCTGACGCTTTCCCGGCTGAAGCCGGTCCTACACGGTAAATGCTGACCCAGCGTTCGAGTTTCAGCCAGTTAGGTTGGATGCACGCGATGCTTTCAGTGGGACCGGCTTCAGCCGGGAAGGGCCCCCTGAGTACGCCATGCATAAACAAACGGCCTCCATTGCGGAGGCCGTTTGGTTTTCAGGCGATCAATCAGGCAACGAAGTCAGTCACGTGCAGCTCCTTGACGCCGACCAGCTGGATTTCGAAGTCCGGCGTCGCATCGGCGTTGACGCTGCCGTAGAGGATCCCGTCGGCGAAGCGCAGTTGCCCGGTCGCGTCGTTGCTGTCAAAGGCGTTGCTGCCAATGAAGGTAAACGCGTCGATGCCCGGTGTCTGCGGGTTGGCGTCCAGGGCGCTGAAGTCGAGCAGATCGCCCTCGGCACTCTTGAAGCCATTGATCACGTCGCGCAACGCGCCAACGCCCATGTCGGCAACGGAGTCGAAGACATAGGTGTCCGCGCCGGTGCCGCCGGTCAGCGAATCGGTGCCTGCACCGCCGATCAAACGGTCGTTGCCCGAACCGCCGATCAGCGTGTCGTTGCCCGCACCGCCGTTGAGCACGTTGGCGCCGCTGTTGCCCGTCAGGCTGTCCGCGAATGCGCTGCCGATCAGGTTTTCGACGCTCTTGAGCGTGTCCAGACCCGAGCCGCCGGTGTTCTGTTGGGCCGAGGTCGACAGGGTGGCGGTGATACCGGCCTGCGCGTTGAAGTAGGACACCGTATCGTTGCCGTCGCGACCGTCCAGCACGTTGTTGCCGATGCCGGCGAACAGTACGTTGTCCAGCGCGTTACCGATGCCATTGGCCGCATCGGCACTGTCGATGTACAGGTTTTCGACGTTGGCGCCCAGGGTGAACGTCGCCAGAGTGCTGTGCACGCTGTCGATGCCGCCCGAGACGCGATCAGCGTTGGTTTCAATCACACTGTCGCCGCTGTTGTCGACGTAGTACGTGTCGTTGCCATTGCCGCCGCTCATGCTGTCGGCACCGCCTTCGCCGTCGATCACGTTGGCCGCCGCGTTGCCAGTGATGAAGTTGCGCAGCTCGTTGCCATTGCCGTCGATGGCTGAAACGCCGGTGAGCACCAGGTTTTCCAGATTCGCGCCGAGGGTCCAGCCGACCGACGCCTGCACGGTGTCGATCTGCGACGGCGAGTCGCTGCTTTCAGTGACGCTGTCGAAGGCGTTATCGACGATGTAAATGTCGTTGCCGTCGCCACCGCTCATGCTGTCGGCGCCGAGGTCGCCGTCCAGCGTGTCATTGCCGGACGAGCCCACCAGGGTGTCGGCCTGGTCGGTGCCGAAGATCATGCCGCCTTCGTTCTGCGCACCGTCGAAGATCGCCTGCACGCTGTTGTTGTCGCTCGGGTCACCCTTGAAGCCCAGGTCGTCGGCGATGTAGTCGGCCAGACGCTGACCGACAATCTCGGCAGACTCTTCGTGCAGGTGCCAGACGTCATCGGGGTAGACCAGCGGGTCGACTTCGTGGCGCAGGGGCAGGTCGGTGTAATCCACCGCAATCTTCACGTCGTCACGCTGTGCGGCAATCGCTTCCTGGGTGGCACGGACATAGCCGACGCCTTCGACGATGCCGGCGATCTTCTCTTCCGAGAAGCCACGGGCGCGGGCCGCGTCCTGGTCGTAGTGACCGGTTTCCATCATGTACACGTTGAAGTTGCCGAACTGCGCGTGCAGGTAATCGAACACCGACAAGGTCGCCGCCTTGTACGCCGCCGCGGCCGCTTCCTTGTCCGAAGCGCGGGCGATTTCCTGCGCCGCTTCCTCGCCCTGGCCCCAGATGATGCCCATGGTCACGTTGTCGATCGACTTAAGCTCGGTGAGCTGGTCGTTCAACAGGGCCACGGCGCGCAACAGGGCCGGGCCGGGTTGGTCGATGTCGGTCAGCCACCAGCACAGCTTCAGTTCTTCGGCGCCGAGGGTCGACATGCCGTTGACCGTGCTGCCGCCCACCGCGATGTCGATGCCATTGCCGTCCGCATCGTTGAACTGGCTGCGCACGTCGTAAGTGGTGTACTTGCTCAGGCCGTCGACCAGCATGGTGGTGCCGGACTGGCTGTCGTCTTCGGTCATGCGCAACAGACGTGCGTTGGATTGACCGAGGGTCGGCAGGAACAGAATGTCCTGGTCAGCCCGCGAGCCGAACACGAAGTCGTCGGCCGTGAGGATGTTCAGGTAGTTGCCGCTCAGGGCGATCTCGAAGCGGTGACCGTCAGCGTCGGGCACGCTTGATTTGATGTACGTCTTGTCGCCGGCGGCATTCAGGCTCAGGTAAAGCGTGCCGTTGCTGCCATCGCCCAGCCCGAGGAACCCCAGGGTCGATACGTCGATCTTGTCCACGCCGTGGGTAAAGTCGTAGATCGTGTCGGTGGCCGTGACGCCGCCGGTGTTGTAGTCCCGGTAGCTGTCCTGCACGCTGGTGTAGCGGAAGGTGTCGGCACCGTCGCCGCCGTACAGCGAGTCGCGCCCTGCGCCGCCGTCGACGATGTCCGGGCCTGCGCCGGCGCGAATGGTGTCGTTGCCGCCCAGGCCGAGGATCAGGTCCGCGCCCACCGTGCCGGCGATGGTTTCTGCATTGTCAGTGCCGGTGATGGTGCTGGCCGGTGCGTCGGCCACGGCCAGGGCAAAGCTGTCACTGACCGACGCGCCGGAAGGGTCGGTCGCCTTGATCAGCAGCGTGTAGGTGCCCGAAGCGGTGCTGGTCGGGGTGCCGCTGAAGGTCAGGCGGGTGCTGTCGAAACTGAGCCACTCGGGCAGGGCACTGCCGTCGGCCAGGGTCGCGGTGTAGGTCAGCGCGTCGTTATTGCCGTCGGAGAAGCTGTTGCTGGTGACCGCGTACGTGAATGGCGAGTTCTCCGTGGCGTTCTGGTCCAGCAGCGGAATCACCACCACCGGCGCGACGTTGCTGGGCACGTTCTGATCGGCGAAGACGAAATGGCTGGCGTTGAGGCTGCCGGCCAGGTTGCCCGCAAGCGACAGCTCGAAACGGTTGCCGCTGGCGTCCGCCACGTTGTCTTTGACGTAGGTGCGGTTGGTGCTGGCGTTGTAGGTCACTTGCAGCGTGCCATTCAGGCCGTTGCCCAGACCGGTGTAGCCCAGGCCCGAGACGTCGATTTTGTCGGCAGCCACATCGAAATCGAGAATCTGATCGCTGGCGCTGGTGGTCGCCGTGCGGTAGCTGTCTTGGGTAGAGGTGAAGCGGAACACGTCTGCCCCCGCACCGCCGGTGAGTTTATCGGCACCGGCGCCACCGATGAGGATGTCGTTGCCGTCGCCGCCATTGAGGGTGTCATTGCCCGCGCCGCCGAAGAGTTGGTCGTTGCCGGTGGTGCCGGTCAGCGTGTCGTTGTTCGGCGTGCCGTTGATGACGCCCGGCGTCACAGGGACGTCCTGCACGGCGAGGGTGAAGCTGTCGCTGACAGTGGCGTTGCTCCCATCGCTTGCAGTGATTTTGATCGCGTAGGTGCCCGAGGCGGTGTTGCCCGGGGTGCCGCTGAAGGTGCGGGTTGCGGCGTCGAAGATCAGCCAGGCCGGCAGGGCCGTTCCGTCAGCCAGGGTCGCGGTGTAGCTGAGGGTGTCGTTGTCAGGGTCGGTGAAGCTGGTGCCTGGCACGACGTAGCTGAACGGCGTGTTTTCGGTGGCGTTCTGGTCCAGCAACGGATTGGCCACCACGGGCGCCTGATTCACCGTCGGCGCAGTGGCGAACACGAAGTTGGCGCTGGTCAGTTTGTCGAGGTAGTTGCCCACGAGCGCGACTTCAAAACGATTGCCCTCGGCATCGGCGGTCAACGACTTGATGTAGGTCTTGTCGCCGGCGTCGTTGAGCACCGCGTACACGGTGTTGTTCATGCCGTCGGCAAGGCCGGTGAAGCCCAGCTTGGAGAGGTCGATCTTGTCGGCGGTGACGTCGAAGTCGGTGATGACGTCGCCCAGATTCGCGCCGCCGGCGTTGTAGTTGCGGTAGCTGTCGGTGCGACTGGAGAACACGAAGGTATCAGCGCCGGCGCCACCACTCAGGGTGTCTTGCCCGGCGCCACCGTCGAGACGATCGTCACCACCGCCGCCGGCCAGGCTGTCAGTGCCGGCAAGGCCCAACAGTGTGTCGGCCCCGTCAGTGCCCTGCAGCGAATCATTGCCGGTCGTGCCCGTAAGGGTTCGATTGAAGATGAAGTTGTCGGCGGTCAGTGCGCTGACCAGATTCCCGGCGAGGATCAGTTCGAAGCGATTGCCGTTGGCGTCGGCATCGTAATCCTTGATGTAGGTGCGGTCGTTGCTGGCGCTGTAGCTGATCTGCAGGGTGCCGCCACGGCCGTTGCCCAGGCCGGTGAAGCCCAGACCGGCGAGGTCGATCTTGTCCTGGGTCGGGTCGAAGTCGGTGATGGTGTCATCAAAGCTGGTGGTCGCGGTGCGGTAGCTGTCGGTTTCGCTGGTGAAGCGGAAAATGTCCGCGCCTGCGCCGCCGGTCAGCTTGTCGACCCCGGCACCGCCGATGAGGATGTCGCTGCCGCCACCGCCGTTGACGATGTCATTGCCCGCGCCGGCATAGAAAATCTCGTTGGCGTCACTGCCCAGCAGGGTGTCGTTGCCGTCGGTACCTTGGACGGCCACCACGGGCACGGTCGCGCTGACGTAGCTGCCATCGCCATACACCAGGGTGTCGCCCTTGGTGGTATGGGTGATGGTGTTGCCGATGATGGCGTTGCGGTCGGTGCCGTCTTCGTTGCGCTCGGCCACGCCATAGGTCGACAGGGCGCTGCCGTTGATGGTGTTGCCTTGGACGGTATTGTCGCTGCCGTTGAAATACTTGCCGGAAACGCCCTTGGTGTCGTCGTAGGACTGGATGACGATTTCCGGTACGCCGCCGCCCAGTGAGTTGTTGCTCAGGGTGTTGTTGATGACGTCGACGTTGTTGCTGCCGTAGATGCGAACGCCGGCGCTGGCGTTGTCGTGGATGTCGACGCCGGTCATGGTGACCTCGCTGGACAGCTTGATCAGCACGCCTTCGGCGCCGTTGCCATAGACCTCACCGCCGGTGATGGTGATGTTGTTCGGCGAAGGGATGTTCTCGCTGCCGCGCTGCACGACGATGCCGCCACCGCCGTTGCCGTAGGCGACGTTGTTGCTCAGGGTGAAATCGTGGCTGCTGGTGACCACGTTGAAACCGTGGCGATCGTTGTCGTAGGCGATGTTGTTTTCGAAGGTGCTGTCGCTGAGGAAGTCAGCGACAAAGCCGTCCAGGCCGTTGCCGTGGGACACGCTGTTCTTGATGACCATGTTCACGGTCTGTTCGTGGGGGTCGAAGCCGTAACCGGAGCAGTCCTTGATTTCCACGCCATCGAGGGTGACGTTGGAGTCGTAACCTTCCTTGCCCGGGATGTAGCCGTTGAACCAGCCGTCGATCTTGCCGGTGGTGTTGTCCCGGTTGCCGTCAATGGTCAGGTTGCTCAGCCCGAAGTCGTGGGTCTCTTCGCCGTAGGCGGAGCGAATGACACCGGTGATTTTCGTGTCGGAACCGTCCGCGACCTTGATGTTGGAGACGCCCATGCCGTCGCCGTACATGTAGACGTTGCTCTTGAGCATGAGGCAGCCGTCGGACGGTTCCTCGCCGCCTGACACGATGTAGGTCCCGGGGGGTACATAGACTTGTCCTCCGCCCGCCGCCGCAGCTGCATCGATCGCTTGTTGGATGGCTGCGGTGTCGTCAGAAACGCCATCTCCTTTGGCGCCAAAATTTTGGACGTTAAAAATCATGTACTTATCTCCGGTCACAGGCTGAGGTCTCGCTGCGTGCCAATTTCCAATCGGCGTGCACGCAGGTATGACCTAGCGGAACGGAAAAGTTGTAGCCGTACGTCGGGAAACCGTCGTTTTGTGACGGTCGGCACATTTGAGTGGTTTGTGTTGTCACCTATTTGACGTTTAGAGGGTTGTGGTTTTCTGGCACTTTGGTGAGCAGGAGGGTGGATCTCGGTCCCACAGGTTTCGCGTTCAGCCAGCGGCTCTGGATGCATGCGATGCTTTTTAGTGGGACCGGCTTCAGCCGGGAAGAGGCCCGGATGCGCACCGCAGATCTTGCGGCATGAATGCCGACGCCTTCCCGGCTAAAGCCGGTCCCACAAAGTTGGCGTTCAGCCAGTGACTCTGCATGCACGCGTTGCTTTTTAGTGGGACCGGCTTCAGCCGGGAAGAGGCCCGTGTGCGCACCGCAGATTTTGCGGCATGAATGCCGACGCCTTCCCGGCTAAAGCCGGCCCCACAAGGTTCGCGTTTAGCCAGTGACTCAGGATGCGCGCGATGCTTTTTAGCGGGACCGGCTTCAGCCGGGAAGAGGCCCGTGTGTGCCCCGCAGATCTTGCGGCATGAATGCCGACGCCTTCCTGGCTAAAGCGGGTCCCACAGGGTGTTCGCAGTCATTCAGTCGGGACCGCGGTTTGCTGGCAGGGCTCGTTAGGCTACTTCAGCAGGGGCGCAGCGCAGGCAGTCACGGCCTTCGCCTTTGGCGGCATAGAGCGCCTTGTCGGCCATGGCGATGAGCACTTCGGCGCTGGTGTGCGTTGCGCTGGCAATGGCGAGACCGAGGCTGATGGTGACCCTGGCTCCATCGCCCAGCACCGGGTGGGGAACGTTCAGCGCGGCGACTGCTGCACGGAGGTTTTCGGCCAGCGCCCTGGCCTGGGCCGGGTGGGCGTGGGTCATGAGCACGAGGATTTCTTCGCCGCCAAAGCGGAAGGTCAGGGCATCGGCCTTCTGCGCGGTGCGCTGGATTACGCCACTGAGCAGCCGCAGGCAAGTGTCGCCCTGCAGGTGTCCGTAGTTGTCGTTGTAGGATTTGAAGTGATCAATGTCCAGCAGGATGACCGCGACGTTCATGTGCGTCTGCGCGGCTCGGCTCCACAGTGACGCCAGCACCTCGCCCTGAAAACGCCGGTTGAATAACTGCGTCAGTGAATCGATGCGCGCCAGTTCCACCAGCTGCGCGCGCAGCAACCGCCCGCGCAACGCAAACAGGTAGCTCAACCGACTGCCGTGCTCCAGAAACCACGACGCCATCATCAGCAACGCGCCCGCTGAGAAGAAAAGCAGCGCGTTGGCCTGCCAGATTTTGTAGTCGGCGAAGTCTGCGAGATAAGTCGTTACCAACTGGATGACCAGCATGCAGGCCATGGCCACCGCTGCGCAGCGCACCGGCACCTGCTGGATCACCGTGCAATACACCATGATCAGCAGCATCCCCAGCTGGTAGTGCAGGCGGAACGGGCTTTCGCTGTAAACCATTGCCACCAGCGGCATCACCGAACACGTCACGGTGCCGATGGCTGCCGTTATCTCGACGACTTGTCGGGTAGTGGCGCGCCGCGCGATGATCAGCAGAATCATAAAGATCGGCGTCATCAGGCAGACACGGCCCAGCGCCACGTAGGTAAACATGTCGTTCAGGCTCAGCCAGTCGCTGACCATGAACAGGTTGTAGATGAGGATGCCGCCGATGCCCACGGCGGTCAGAAATTGGCGGCGTTGCTCGAGCGTCTCGACTTCGTAACGGCTCTCCAGCTCGGTACTGAACCGCAGACTGCGGAAACGCGACAGAATGGTGCGATCGACCTCGGCGAGAAGTTGCGCGTCGTTGGGACCGGGTCGATCAATGACAAAGGAAAGCATGTTGCACCAAAAGGGTGGGGTGACCGGACTATGACATCACCGGTGATGTCTTAGTGCCATCATTTCGTCGGAGCGCTGTTTTCGCAAGGACTGACCGATCAAGCGTCGGATTTGCGATGAACTGCGCCCCGTCGGACCTCAGATACGGAAACTGCCCACCAACTGTGTCAAGCGCACCGACTGACGTTCCAGGTCGGAGCAGGCGCGCAAGGTGGCTTGCAGGTTTTCCACACCTTCCTGATTCAGCGTGTTGATCTCGGTGATATCCACATTGATCGCTTCGACCACCGAGGTCTGTTCCTCGGTGGCCGTGGCGACCGACTGGTTCATCGCGTCGATCTCGCCAATCCGCACCGTCACGCTTTCCAGGCTGGTGCCGGCCTGATTGGCAATGCTCACGCTTTCGTGGCTCTCACGCTGGCTGTCATTCATGATCGCCACCGCTTCACGGGCGCCGTGCTGCAGCTCTTCGATCATTTTCTGAACCTGGCTCGCTGACTCTTGGGTGCGGTGGGCCAGACTGCGGACCTCGTCAGCGACCACGGCAAACCCGCGTCCCGCTTCCCCGGCGCGCGCCGCTTCAATGGCAGCGTTGAGCGCCAGCAAATTGGTCTGCTGGGAGATGCCGGTGATCACTTCGAGGATCTGGCCGATGTTGGCGGTCTTGGTGTTGAGCTGTTCGATCTGCTCGCTGGCGCCGCTGATGCGGGTCGACAAGCGATTCATTGCCTGAATGTTCTGACCGACCACGGCCTGACCACTGGACGCCATATTGCGCGCGTCGCTGGAATGCCCGGACGCCATGGCGGCGTTCTGCGCGATTTCCTGCGCCGCAGCACCCAGCTCATTGATGGCCGCCGCGACGCTGCTGGTGCGGTTGGCTTGCTGGTCAGAGTTGAGCATCGAGGAGTTCGACGCGCTGACCACGCGCAGCGCGACTTCGTTGAGTTGCACGGTGGAGGAGGCCACTTCGCGCATCGAGTTATGGATCCGCTCCACGAACAGGTTGAAGCCGTCGCCCAGGTAACCAAACTCGTCCTGGCTGAGGATTTCCAGGCGTTTGGTCAGATCGCCTTCGCCTGCCGCGATGTCGTGCATGGCGCGGCCCATGGTGTTCAGCGGACGCATCAGCACGTTGAGCAACACGCCCAGCAGCAGGATGATCAGGACCACGGCGATGATCGTGGCGACGATGGCCGAGTTACGGAAATCCCCCAGTGCCGCGTAGGCCTCGCTTTTGTCCACGGCGATGCCGACGTACCAGTTGACCGACGGCAGACCGTCAACGTGGGCGAAGGTAATGATTTCGGTCCTGCCGGCGTGCTCGCTTTCGCTGATGTCCCTGGACAAACGCGGCGTCGCGCTCGGGTAGACCTCGGCCAGGGTTTTCATCACCAGCGAGGTGTCTGGATGCACCAGAATGCGGCCATTGGCATCGACCAGGAAGGCATGGCCGTCGTTCTGCAGGCGCAGCGCGCCAATCATTTTCACCAAGACGTCCAGACTCAGGTCGCCGCCCGCGACCCCGGCGATGCCGGAAGCGCCTTTGACCGGCGTGGCGATCGTCACGATCAGGCCCTTGGTCACGGCGTCCAGGTAGGGTTCGGTCAACGTGGTCTTGCCGGCTTTCAGCGCATCGGTGTACCACGGACGGGTGCGCGGGTCGTAATCGCCGGGCATGTCGTCGGGCGGCTGCGTCACGAACGAGCCATCGGCCTTGCCCAGATAGATGCTCATGAACGTCGAGATCAGCGTCGGCTGACCGAGCAGGCGGTTGAATACTTCAGGCGACGGCGAAACGGCAGCGCCCTCGGCGACGTTTTCCACGAGCAGGATGCGTCCCGACATCCAGTTCTGAATATTACCGGCCGTACTTTCGCCCATCTGGTTCAGACTTTCCCTTAACTGATCCCGGATGGCATTACGTTGCAGATAATCGTTGTAGAGGGTGAACAAGGTAAATGCGGCGATTACCACCAGCGAGGCCGCTAGCAGAATCTTGTGGCTGAATTTCAGGGATTTTGTCATGCCGTACGGGCCTTCAAGCAATTGCGGGGAAAGAATTACGCTGTGTCTGCCGGTCTATCGGCGGGCGCTGCGATAGATGGATGCCTTTCCGGCAAAAAGAGGCCTTATATGAATGGAATCAGACAATCGGTCGACAATTGCTCCGTTCACTCGCGTGAGCCTCAGAAGCGTCCCGGTAAGCTGGAGCGAATTATCAAGGCCGAAGCGAGGTGTCGGAAAAGCTTGAGGGCGGGCGCGATTGATCAAAATTCCCGGGGCTCAGCAGATAAAATATCCGCTTTAGCCTTGGATGATTTAAGTCAACAATCCACCCGTATTCCTCCAGACCCAAGGACCCGCACATGAGCCTCTCGCCATTTCACCTCGCCATTCCTGTCTATGACCTCGCCGCCGCGCGCCACTTCTACGGCGACGTGTTCGGTCTCTCGGAAGGTCGCTCCAGCGAGCAATGGGTCGATTTCGACTTCTACGGCCATCAACTGGTCATCCACGAGCACCCGAAAACCACCTCTCAGGAATCCGTGCATTCCAATGCAGTGGACGGCCACGACGTGCCGGTCCCGCATTTCGGCATCATCTTGCATTGGGCAGAATGGGAGGCGCTGGCGGAGCGTCTGCGCACCCGCGAAACAAAGTTCGTGATCGAACCCTACATCCGCTTTCAGGGCCAGGTGGGCGAGCAGGCCACCATGTTTCTGTTCGACCCGTGCGGTAACGCGCTGGAATTCAAGGCGTTCAAAGACATGAGCCAGCTTTTCGCCAAATAAGCGGCTGCCAGGTGGCGGTCAGCCCGCCGGGTGTTCCAGGGCATCGATGACGCAACGGCGAAACAGATCCAGCAGCGGCGTGTCCCGCTGCAGGTACTTGCTCACCAGCACGATTTCGCGGAAGAACGTCATCTCGCCCAAATCGATGATCCGCACGTCTTCCGCATGCTCCAGCCATAACCCGGCCATCGGCACCAGCGACACGCCGAGCCCGGCGCGGACCATCTTGACGATAGCGTCCAGTTCGTCGAGCTCCAGGGTTTGTTGCACCTCAAGCTTGCGCTCGCGCAGAAACTGCGTGACCCGGCGCCCGCCGAACGAGCGCTGGTCGTAGCGAATGAAGGGGTTGTCGCTGAGTATCTGCCGCGGATCGTCGCCCTGTATGTTCGCCGGCATGATCAGCACGAAGGGTTCTTTGGCGATGACCTCGGCGTGCAGCTCTTTAGGCAGGGAGAAGGGCGGCTTGATCATGATCGCCAGGTCGAGCTCGCCGGCGTCCACTTGACTGAGCAGGTTCAGCGACACCCCCGGCACCAGGCTGGCTTCGATGAACGGCGCTTTGCTGCGCAGCAACACCAGGGCTTGCGGCAGAATGCCGGTCTGCGCCGTGCTGATGGCACCGATACGCAGCGCGCCGCGGAAATCATTGGCGCTGTCGGGGCTGCCCATGCGCCCGAACAACTGCAGTATTTCGTCGGCCAGTGCCACGGCGCGTTGCCCGGCAGCGTTGAGGGTGGCGGCGCGGCCGGTGCGATCGAAGAGGGCGACGCCCAAGGTATCCTCGAGGTTCTTGATTTGCGCGCTGACCGCCGATTGCGTCAGCCCGACCTCACGTCCGGCCGCCGCAAAGGTGCCTCGGCGCGCGACGCAGACGAAGGTTTTCAACTCTCTGATCATCGTCAGGTCCTGGAAGGGAATTCAAATCGGGGCAGGGCGCATCCACAGGCGGCCGGCAGCGGATAGTACCCAGTGCCGCCGACAAATAAAAATGCCGCCTCAATGGGCGGCATTTTGTATCGCGTGACGCTTAACGGTAGCGTTCAAGCCAGTGCGCGTAAGGCGCGGGCAGGGTCCACGAGGCTTTCTCGACGCCCAGTTCTTTGGCGGCGAAATAAGCCCAATGCGGATCCGCCAGATGAGCACGGCCGATCGACACCAGGTCCAGCTGACCGTTCTGCACGGCGGCTTGAGCCAGCTTCGGATCACCAAAGCCCCACGCCGAGGTCACCGGGATATCGGCTTCACGGCGTACGCGTTCGGCGATCGGGCCCATGAAGGCCGGGCCCCATGGGATGTTGGTTTCCGGGATGGTGAAACCGACGCTGACGCTCAGCAGATCAAGACCGCCGGCCTTGAAGCGGCGCGCCAGTTCGATGGATTCGGTGAGGGTCTGCTCGTCACGGCCGTCGTACTCGATCACACCGAAGCGCGCGGTCAGCGGCAGGTTTTCCGGCCAGACTTCACGCACGGCGGCGAGGGTTTCCAGCAGGAAGCGGCTGCGGTTGTCGAAGCTGCCACCGTAGGCATCGGTGCGCTGGTTGGAGTGTTCGGAGAAGAAACTCTGGCCCAGGTAACCGTGGGCGAAGTGCAGCTCGATCCACTCAAAGCCGACTTCACGGGCACGGCGTGCAGCGTCGACGAAGTCCTGCTTGACCCGGGCGATGTCGTCCAGGGTCATTTCCTGCGGGACTTTCGGCAGGTTGGCGCCGAAGGCGATGGCCGAGGGTGCGATGGTCTGCCAGCCGCGGGCATCATCGGCGGCCATGTGGTCATCACCTTCCCATGGACGGTTGGCGCTGGCCTTGCGACCGGCGTGGGCGATCTGGATGCCCGGAACCGAGCCGGCTGCCTTGATCGCCTGCACTGCAGGAATGAACGCCTTGGCGTGTTCGTCGCTCCAGATGCCGGCGCAACCCGGGGTGATGCGGCCCTCAGGGGAGACGGCAGTGGCTTCGACGACCACCAGGCCCGCACCACCGCGGGCCATGCTCGCGAGGTGAACGTGGTGCCACTCGTTGATGACGCCGTCGTCTGCCGTGTACTGGCACATTGGAGGGATGGCAATGCGGTTACGCAGGGTCACGTCCTTCAGCGTGAAGGGTTCGAACAATGCAGACATGGAAATAACTCCTGATGATTGAATTCGCTTGTTCGATAGTATTCGAAATATAGCGAAGAATGAAACCCCTCGCTATGATGCGCGGCATGCGCGCCTTCAAACATCCGTTACCGACCGAACTCACACTTGAGCGTTTGCTTTACGCATTAAGTGACCCTGTACGCCTCGAAATCGTTCGCTGTCTTTCCTCGGTGGCCGAGGCCACATGCGGCGAGCTCGACGGCGGTCGGCCGAAGTCCAGCATGTCCCATCACTTCCGGGTCTTGCGCGACGCCGGCCTGGTGCACACGCGCAACGTCGGCACCACGCACATGAATTCCCTGCGCACCGATGAGCTGGATATCCGCTTTCCGGGGTTGCTGGGGTGCATTCTGTCTCAGGATTGAGCCTCGCAATTGCCGATGGACGGGGGAGAATGGCCCGCGCAACGAAAATGGCCCGATCACAGGATCGGGCCATTTTTTTGCGTGACGCGCGACGCTTAGACGGCGCCGACGATCTTCGCAGCCGGTTGGGTACGACGACCCATTGCACCGGCACCGGCTGCCACCAGGGCAGAAACCACAAGAGTGATCAGCAGGATCCAGGCGGCGCGGGAAATGTTTTTCGCCGCGACGTCAGCCGCTTCACGGGCTTTCTGTTCGGCCTGGGCTTTCAGCTCTTGATATTTGGCATACGCCTGGCGGTAGCTGGCCTGGGCCTGATCGACGATCTGGTTGGCTTCGGCGTCGGTCTTGTTGCCACGGGCCTTGATCAGGTTGACGAACGCCTGACGGTCAGCCGCATCCCACGCCTGATCGCCCTTGGCTTTCAGACGGTCGAGCAAGCCGCTCAGTTGCTCGTCGGCCTGTTGCGGATCTTGCGCGCTGCGTTGCGCCGTGTTTTTAGCGTCTTGCTGGGTGGTGGCGACATCCTGCTTGACCTGGTTCGGGTCCAGCTCAGGCTTACCGGTCTGACGCATGGCTTGTTCGATTTCACCCTGGATATCGTCCAGATTGAAGTCGATGCCCTGGGCACGCAGCTGCTCCTGAATCTTGCCGCCGACGGCCGGGGCCACTTGCGCGATACCGTTGCCCACCGCCGACAGGCCGCTGCCGGTCAGATTCAAACCGCCTCGCACGACGCCGGTCACGGCGCTGGACACCAGGTAAACGCTGATCAGCGAAACACTGGCCCACACCAGAATACCGTGGAAGGCGCCCTCACGATGGGCCAGCCGGCCGGCGGCCCAACCCCCAACGAACAGGGAAATGACCATACTCACACCCAGCCAGATGCCGGTGCCTTTGCCCATGCCCGCCAACGGGTCGGCTTCCTGCAGCGGGTCAATGCTGGCGCTGCCGATGGCGGTGCCCAGCAGACTGAGCATCAGCGAGACCACCAGCGCGAGCACCACACCGGCCAGAATGGCGCCCCAGGAAATACGTTTGAGCAAAGGGGCAACAGCAGTGCCTCGGTAGACGGGATCGTCGTAGCCAGCGGGTGTTACTCGGTCATCGCGAATCATGGTGGCAGTTCCTTTAGTCATTGACTGAACGCAAGAATCCTTGCGCTTACTTCAATGACCTTCGCGCTTTTTAATTAGTTTTATGCGGGCGAAAAATAAAATGGTGGCAAAATGCCTAGAACTTAAAAATGGTGAAGATTCAACGGTCTGCAAGCAGATTAAATTGGAATCAACGCTATTCCCAGTCGCGATATGGCGTCACCCCGGACGCTGTCCTTAGCTACCTTCTATACCACCGTACTTATATTTTCCGAGACAGCCCGATGAATACCCTCACCGCCGATGACCGCACTCAGGTCACTCGCGAAGCCACCGTTGAATACTGGAAACACATCATCCCGATCGTGCAGATCGCGTTCGCGATACACGTGCTGCTGCTGGGCCTGTTCCTGATCGTGGATCTGCCCGTGATGTGGGTCACCAACGCGGCGAGCGTCATGGCCTACATCGCGTGTCTGCTGGCCATCAAGCGCCGGCTGTATCGATGCGCCGGCATGCTCATCTGCATCGAAATCATCGCCCACGCCGCCATCGCCACCTGGAGGCTCGGCTGGGACAGCAACTTCCACCTTTATGTGTTCTGCATTGTCCCGATCATCGCCTTCGGCTTTCATTCATCACCTGTGCGCCGCAGCTGCCTGAGCGCTGCGGTGCTTATCGTCACGGTGGGCGGGTACCTCATGCGCAACAAAGTGCCCGTCGTCAGCATCAGCGAAAACGTCCAGGACCTGTTCGGTGCGGCCAACGCGCTGACCGCGACGGCGTTGTTGCTGCACGCCACGGCATTGTCGGTGCGCTTCAACCTGTCGATGCACATGAACCTTTACCACTCCGCCCATCGCGACAGCCTGACCAACCTCTATACCCGGCGGCGCGTGCTGCAGCGCCTGCGCCAGCTGGGCGGCGGGCGACGCGAGGTCCCTACGGCACTGGTGCTGATTGACATAGATCATTTCAAACAGATCAACGACCAGCACGGCCACGACATGGGCGACGTGGTGTTGCAGCAGGTGGCCGACGTCATCGCCGGGTGCGTGCGTACCACCGACATCGCCGCGCGCTGGGGCGGCGAAGAGTTTCTGGTGCTGATGCCCAACACCACCTTCGAAGAAGCCCGGCTGATCGCCGAGCGGATACTCATGCGCATCAGCGAGCAAGCGGGCGAGATCAGGCAGGTGAGCCTGACCCTGACGGCGACCCTAGCGGTGGCCATTCTCAAGGATGGCGAGGCCTTCCGGGATGCGCTGAACCGGGCGGATCAGCGCTTGTATGAAGGCAAGCAGGAGGGGCGCAATCGGGTCATGCTCGCGGAGTAAGTCCGGTGCGACAATGAATAATGGCGGCAGGACCGGCTTCCGCCAGGAAGAGGGCGTTGCGGGCGCCATCGATTTGCGCAGTGACCACCTGCGCCTTCCCGGTTAAAGCCGTCCTGCCAGTCCGCGCTCGACCTTCGGCAAGGCGCCAGCGTGCGCCGGGTGGTCCGATACATCCATAAACACATTCACAACCAACGCTGACTCGTGGACTATAGGCGCCATTTGGCGCGCTCCGCATGGGGCCGGCGCTCGTAGTTTCAGGATCCTGTGAATGAACATCAAGATTGACGCGCTGATCGCCCGCAAGATCGGCTTCGCCTCCCACCAGAATGCCGTGCCTCTTGTCCGCGAATTGAGCCTCTGGAACCAGGAAGAAACGACCCTCGAAGACCTTGTGCTGACGCTGAGCACCGACCCGAATTTCGTTGAAAGCCGAAGCTGGAATATTGACCGCATCCACCCGGGTGATCGACTCAGTATTTCGGATCGCGACATCAAGCTGAACGCCGCCTACCTGTCCGGCCTGACGGAAAGCCTTAACGCCGACGTGGTGATGCGCGTGTCCCAGGGCGAGAACGTCCTCGTCGAACAGCGCGTCCCCACCGAGCTGCTTGCCCGGACCGAATGGGGCGGCTTGAGCGCCATGCCGGAACTGCTCGCCGCGTTTTGCATGCCCAATGATCCTGCGGTAGACCGGGTGCTCAAAGCCGCGTCTCAAGTGCTGCGCCGTGCCGGCAAGAAAGACGGCATCGACGGCTACGAAAGCAAATCGCGCACGCGCACCTGGGAGCTGGCTTCGGCCATCTGGTCGGCGGTGTGCAGCTTTCAACTGAGTTATGCGTTGCCACCGGCGAGCTTTGAGCAGCAAGGCCAGAAGATCAGACCGCCGAGCGTGGTGCTGGAAAACGGCGTGGCGACCTGTCTCGATACCGCACTGCTGTTTGCGGCCGCGCTGGAGCAGGCCGGACTCAATGCCCTGCTGGTCATGACCAAGGGGCACGCATTCGCCGGCGTCTGGTTGCAGCCTCAGGAGTTTTCCCAGTTGCTGACCGATGAAGCATCGGCCGTGCGCAAGCGTCTCGATCTGAAAGAAATGCTGGTGTTCGAGACGACCCTGGCGACCCAGATGCCCGCGCCGAGTTTTTCCCGGGCGGTGGCCGCCGCTGAACGGGAGCTCAACGATGAGCAGTTCATCATGGGCATCGATGTGCATCGCGCGCGGATGCAGAAGATTCGTCCGATGGCGCTGGTGTCAGCCGTCGGTGCAGTCGATGGGATGGACGCAGCACCGCCCGTGGCGGAAGGGCTGGAGGAAGCGCCGTCGCTGCCGGGCTTCGATGTCGAGATCAATGAAGACGCCGAGGGCCCTGCGGGAAAGCTGACGCTTTGGCAGCGCAAGTTGCTCGACCTGACCACGCGCAACCGTCTGCTGCACTTGCCGGACAGCGCCAAGGGTGTGCGTCTGCTGTGCCCTGATCCGGCAGCCCTTGAAGACCTGCTCTCCAGCGGCCAGCGCATCCGCGTGGTGGCCGTGCCTGATCTGAAAAGCAGCGGCCGCGATGAGGCCTTGTATGAACAGCAGAACAACGAAAGCCTGGTCGACGAAGTGGCCCGTCAGGCACTGGCACGCGGCGAAGTCCTTGCCAGTCTGGAGAAGGTCAAGCTGGAAGCCACCCTGATCGACCTGTTCCGCAAGGCCCGCGGCGATCTGGAGGAAGGCGGCGCCAACACGCTGTTCCTGGCCATCGGCTTCCTGAAATGGAAGAAAAGCGCCGACGACCCGAAAACCTACTCAGCCCCGCTGGTGTTGCTGCCGGTGAAACTCGAGCGCAAAAGCGCCATGTCCGGGGTCACACTGAGCCTCCTCGACGAGGAGCCGCGTTTCAACCTGACTTTGCTTGAATTGCTGCGCCACGATTTCGAACTGGTGATTCCCGGGCTGGACGGTGAGCTGCCCAGCGATGGCAGCGGCATTGATGTGGCGGGCATCTGGAACACGGTGCGCCGGGCTGTGCGCGATATTCCCGGTTTCGAGGTGAGCACCGAACTGGTGCTGGGCACCTTTTCGTTTGCCAAATACCTGATGTGGAAAGACCTGAACGCCAACGCGGCGCAGCTGCTGCAGAGCCCTTTGGTCAAGCATCTGCTGGACCCGGACGCCGCAGGAGAAGGCTTTGCCGGTTCGGCCGAATTCCCCCGGCCCGAGCGTCTGGATGCGACAGTGACGCCTGCGCAACTGTTCGCGCCGTTGCCGGCTGACTCTTCGCAAGTGGCGGCGGTCGTGGCATCGGCCAACACCCACAGCTTTGTCATGGACGGACCGCCCGGCACCGGCAAATCACAGACCATCGCCAACATGATTGCCCACAACCTGGCCCTCGGCCGCCGTGTGCTGTTCGTGGCCGAGAAACGCGCGGCCCTTGACGTGGTGTTTCGGCGCCTGGCGGAAAAGGGCCTTGGCGAATTCTGTCTGGAGCTGCATTCCAGCAAGGCGTCCAAGGTTGAAGTGCTCAAGCAGCTGGACCGCGCCTGGGACGTGAGTGAAGCGTTGAGCGCCGAGGAATGGGAGCGGGAAGCCGCGCGCCTGCAGACCCTGCGCTCACGGCTCAATCAGTTGGTCGATGTGCTTCACCGACGTTGGGATAACGGCTTGACCCTGCACCAGTCGATCGGTCGGGTGGTGCGCGACCACAGTGCGCAGACGCCAAGGGTGGCCTGGGAAACCGGCACGCAACACAATGGAACCGAGTACGCCGGCTTGCTGGATCTCGCCCGTCGCCTTGGCCTCAATGGCACTGCCGCTCGCGAGTTGTCCGGCGCGTTTGGCGCTCTCGCGCAGACGCAATGGTCGAACGCCTGGCAGGCTCAAATCGCCAGCGTTGCCCGCGAGGTGCCCCAGGCCCTTGATGAGTTGGATGCGGCGAGCGAACGGCTGCTGGCACTGACTCACGTGCCGTTGCCCTTGGCTGAGGTGGATCAGGTCCGGCAGCTGAATGAGCTGATCGCCCTGACCCTTGAAACCCATGGCCTGAACCTGTCATTTGCCTTTGCCCCCGATGCTGCCGCACGTATCGAAGCGGCCCGGCGCAGTTGCCAGTTGCTCGAGAGCTATCGGGAGCTCGAAGAAACCCTGTCACTGGATTACGCCGACGAGGCGTGCCGTCGTGTGCCGGTCGCGCAGCTGCGCAATGAGTGGCAGGAAGCTGAGGGCAAGTTCTGGTTCCTGGGGACACTCGCCAAGAAAACGGTCGCGAAGAAACTCGCCTCCCTGGGGGGCGCGGCGGGCCTGCCGGACACCGTCGGCGACCTCGCCATTTTTGAGCGCCTCCAGGCTCAGCTCGTGGAACTGGACAGGTTGGCCAGCGACATGCAATCGATCCCTGGCTGGCAGGGCCTGAAGAGCGACCCGGTGCGCACGCTGCAGGCCGTGGCAATGGCCGAGCATTTGCGCAAAACGCTGATCGGGTTGGCCGAATCCCCCGAAAACCTGGTTGCCTTGCGCGGCGCCGTTGCACGTCTGGTGATCGACGCGAACGACATGTTGGCGCCGAGCGGCCAAATCGCTTCCGCCTGCTTGACGTTGCAGCAGGCGCTGTCGCGGTTTGAGGACGCTGCGCGGTTGTTCGCCGGCCAGGCGGGCACGGATACCGAGACCCACCCGAGCGTGACCGTTCTTCGGGCGACGTCACTCGCCATCCGGCAGCAGGAAGAGCAGCTCAAGGCGTGGTGCGACTGGTGCCGGGTGCGCGAACAGGCGGCGCAAGCAGGCCTTGCCCGTCTGGCCGAGGCGCTGGAAATCGGCAGCCTGTTGCCGTCTGCCACCGAGCAGACCTTCGTCACGGCCTATGCCCATTGGTTCGCCACCCAAGGCATCGACGGCGAACCGTTGCTGCGTAATTTCGTCACGGCCGAGCACATGAGCGACATCAGCACCTTCGTGCGCCTGGACGACGAACTGGCGAAGCTGACGGTGCGCTATATCCGCGCCAGACTCTGCGGCCTGATTCCCTCCAAGAACGACATCCCCAAAAGCAGCGGCTTTGCGATTCTCAAGCATGAGTTGCAGAAGTCTCGGCGACACAAACCGGTCCGGCAGCTGGCGATCGAGATGGGCGATGCGCTGAATTGCCTGGCCCCTTGCATGCTCATGAGCCCGTTGTCGATTGCGCAGTTTCTGCCCGCCGATCAGCCGCCGTTCGATCTGGTGATCTTCGACGAGGCGTCGCAAATCGCGCCGTGGGACGCCATCGGTTCGATTGCCCGGGGCAAGCAGGTGATCATCGCCGGTGACCCTCGGCAGATGCCGCCGACCAACTTCTTTAACCGTGGCCCGAATGCCGGCGACGACGACACCGCCGAAGACATGGAAAGCATCCTCGACGAATGCCTGGGGGCAGGGGTGCCGAGCCACAGTCTGAGCTGGCACTACCGCAGTCGCCATGAAAGCCTGATTGCCTTCTCCAACCACCGGTACTACGACAGCAACCTGATCACTTTCCCGGCGGCGGAAACCCGCGCCAGTGCGGTCGAGTGGCGCAAGGTCGAGGGCGTGTATGCGAAAGGCAAGGGGCGTTACAACCAGGCCGAAGCCCAGGCCATCGTCGATGAAACCGTCAAGCGCCTCACCGACCCTGCGTTCGTGGCGGCGGGGTATTCCATCGGCATCATCACCCTCAACTCGGATCAGCAGAAGCTGATCAACGACCTGCTGGACGCGGCCCGCAAGCAATACCCGCAGATCGAGCCGTTCTTCCAGGACACCCAGACCGAGCCGGTGGTGGTCAAGAATCTGGAAACGGTCCAAGGCGACGAGCGCGACCTGATCATGCTCGGCATTGGTTACGGCCCCACTGAAGCCGGTGCGCCGGTGATGTCGATGAACTTCGGGCCGCTCAACAAAGACGGCGGCTGGCGTCGGCTCAACGTCGCCATCACCCGGTCCCGGCGGGAAATGCTGGTGTTCACCTCGTTCGATCCGTCGATGATCGACCTCAACCGCACCAACGCGCGGGCCGTGCGGGACTTGAAGAACTTCATCGAGTTCGCTCAGCGTGGGCCGAAAGCGCTGGCCGAGGCGGTTCAAGGTTCGGTGGGCGGTTATGACTCGCCGTTCGAAGAAGCCGTTGCCGAAGGCCTGAGGCGTATGGGCTGGCAGGTGGTTCCGCAGATCGGCGTGTCACGGTTCCGCATCGATCTGGGCATCGTTCACCCGGATCGCCCCGGCGATTACCTGGCGGGTGTCGAGTGCGACGGTGCCACGTATCACAGCGCGGCCACTGCTCGGGATCGGGACAAAGTCCGCGGGGCGATTCTCACCGGTCTGGGCTGGAACCTGCTGAGGCTGTGGTCCACCGACTGGTGGGTGGATAAAGAAGGGGCCTTGCAGAAGCTGCACGCCGCGCTGAACGAACTGCTGGATCAATCACGACGAGACGTCGCTGTCGAACAGGGCGTTGAGGGGCAACTGATCGTGGGCAGCTGACCCGTCCGACGCGAAAAATGATAACGGCTCGCGGTTGTCGTCATTTGCCTCTTTACTGCGGGTTCAGACGTTGTACAGAAACGTCCTTTCCACTCAGTGCACTGCAGAGGTTAATGAGATGAAAATCGACTTTACGGGCCGTCACGTTTTGGTCACCGGCTCCACCAGCGGCATTGGCTTCGCCGCCGCCAAGGGTTTTCTTGAGGCCGGCGGGCACGTGGTAATCAACGGGCGAAGCCAGGGCAGTGTCGACGCGGCGTTGCAGCGGCTGGGCCCGTTGGCAGAGAACGCCACCGGTTTTGCCGGCGATCTAAGTGAGGAGGGCGCCTGTCAGCAGCTGCTGGCGCACCATCCTGACTTCGACGTCGTCATCAACAACATGGGCATCTTCAACCCTCAGGACTTCTTCGAGATCCCCGACAGCGAATGGCAGCGGTTCTTCGACACCAACGTGATGTCCGGCGTGCGCATCTCCCGGGCCTACGCGCCCGGAATGGTAGAGCGCAAATGGGGGCGGATTGTCTTCATCTCCTCGGAGTCGGCGATCAACATCCCGTCCGACATGATCCACTACGGCTTCAGCAAAACGGCGCAACTGGCGATCTCCCGAGGTCTGGCCAAACGCTTGGCCGGCACCGGCGTGACGGTGAACTCGGTGCTGCCCGGGCCGACGCTGTCAGAGGGCGTCGCCGAGATGCTCAAGCCTGAAGTCGAAAGCTCCGGCAAAAGCCTGGAGCAAGTGGCGGCGGATTTCGTCGTGGCCCATCGCGGTTCATCCATCATCCGCCGCGCCTCCCATGTGGACGAGATCGCCAACATGATCATCTACATCAGCTCCGAGCAGGCGTCGTCCACCACCGGCGCAGCGCTGCGGGTGGATGGCGGAGTGGTTGACAGTATTTTTTGATCTCCGGAAATGCCGGAATCACTCGTCCTGCACCTGTGCAGTGGGGCCGGCTTCAGCCGGGAAGAGGCCAGTGTAAGCGCCATCACTTTTACGGTGTGGCGCCTGACGCTTTCCCGGCTAAAGCCGGTCCCACATTCAAGTTCACACTCAATCTCACTGACCTCACGCGGTTTCGTAGGACCGGCTTCAGCCGGGAACAGGCCATTGAAATCACCGCATTTTTGCAGCGTGGCGCCTGACGCCTTCCCGGCTAAAGCCGGTCCCACAGTCGAGTTCGCTCAATCTCACTGACCGCACACGGTGTCTTAGTAGGACCGGCTTCAGCCGGGAACAGGCCAGTGCGAGCGCCATCACTTTTGCGGCGTGGCGCCTGACGCTTTCCCGGCTGAAGCCGGTCCCACATTCAAGTTCACGCTCAATCTCACTGACCTCACGCGGTGTCTTAGTGGGACCGGCTTCAGCCGGGAAGAGGCCAGTGTAAGCGCTATCACTTTTGCGGCGTGGCGCCTGACGCTTTCCCGGCTGAAGCCGGTCCCACAGTCAAGTTCATGCTCAGTGTCACTGACCTCACGCGGTTTCGTAGGACCGGCTTCAGCCGGGAAGAGGCCATTGAAATCACCCGCATTTTTGCGGCGTGGCCCCTGACGCTTTCCCGGCTAAAGCCGGTCCCACAGTCAAGTTCATGCTCAGTCTCACTGATCTCACGCGGTTTCGTAGGACCGGCTTCAGCCGGGAACAGGCCAGTACAAGCGCCATCACTTTTGCAGTGTGGCGCCTGACGCCTTCCCGGCTAAAGCCGGTCCAGCAGTCCAGTTCACGCTCGTTCTCACTGACCGCACACGGTGTCTTAGTGGGACCGGCTTCAGCCGGGAACAGGCCAGTGCAAGCCCCATCACTTTTGCGCGTGGCGCCTGACGCCTTCCCGGCTGAAGCCGGTCCCACACTATTGCCTCAGCCCCTGCATACACTGGGGCCTGGCTTCGTCCGGCAGGTTAAAGATCAGTGATCTCTTTGTGGCGCGGTACCAGCGTCTTCATCACACTCCACGCCACCAGGTAGGCGAGGGCGCAGATCGCGAACATGATCATGTAGCCGGTGTGAATGTCGTTGATCGACTTGTAGTAGTCGAACACCCAGCCGCCGATCTTGGTCATGACCACGCCGCCCAGGCCGCCCGCCATGCCACCGATGCCGACCACCGACGCCACGGTCTTCTGCGGAAACATGTCGGAGACGGTGGTGAAGATGTTGCAGGACCACGCCTGGTGAGCGGACGCGCCGATGCCGATCAACAGGACTGGCACCCAGAAGCTGATGTAGCCGAACGGTTGCGCCAGCAGCACCACCAGCGGGAACAGCGCGATCACCAGCATGGCTTTCATGCGGCCGTCATAGGGCTTGTCACCGCGAGCCATGAAGTAGCTCGGGAACCAGCCGCCGCCGATGCTGCCGACCATGGTCATGCTGTACAGCACGAAAAGCGGCAGCACGATGGCCTGGCCTTTCATCCCGTACTGCGCCGACAGGTAGGTCGGCAGCCAGAACAGGAAAAACCACCACACGCCGTCGGTCATGAACTTGCCGAAGGCAAACGCCCACGTCTGGCGATAGGTGAGCAGTTTGAACCAGGAGACCTTGACCGCAGGCGCGCCCGGCAGCGGGGCCGCCTTGACGTGCTCAACCTCGTCGCTACGGATATAGGCCAGTTCCTCGGCCGTCAGGCGTTTTTGCTGATCCGGCTTTTCGTACAGCGCCGTCCACACGCCCAGCCAGACAAAACCCAGCAGGCCGACCACGATGAACGCTGATTCCCAGCCCCAGAATGCCGCGATCAGTGGCACGCAAATGGGCGCCGTGATCGCGCCAACGTTGGCGCCGGAGTTGAAGATGCCGGTGGCAAACGAGCGTTCTTTTTTCGGGAAGTATTCGGCGACCGCTTTGATCGCAATCGGAAAGTTGCCGGCCTCGCCAACCGCCAGTACGGCCCGCGACAGCATGAACCCTGCAATGGACACCGGAATGGCGGCGAACCCCAGGGCGGTGGTGATCGCGCCAATGCCTTGTCCCAGTGGCACCGCAAACGCGTGCATGACCGCGCCGGTGGACCAGATACTGATGGCCACCACGAAAGCGGTTTTGGTGCCAATCCTGTCGACCAGACGCCCGGCGAAAATCATCGAGATGGCATAGACGAACTGGAACACCGAGGCGATGTTGGCATAGTCGGTGTTGCTCCAGCCAAACGTCGTGGACAGCTCCGGTGCCAGCAGGCTGAGCACCTGACGGTCGAGGTAATTGACTGTGGTTGCGAAAAACAGCAGCGCGCAGATTGTCCAGCGGTATTTGCCAACGGACCGGGTGGCCGCCTGGGTAATGCTCTGCGGGTGGGTAGACTCGTTCGGGATCATGGCATCACTTTTTATTATTGGGGTTATCGGTTGCGATCGTCTGTTGTCGTACAACGCAGTACGTATAGCGAGCGTTTCAGCAGGCTGTCAATCGCTGGAAGCGAAACATATCTGTCCCATGCCCCGCGAGGTTTCAAATCTGACCCCGGGGATGCGCCGCGTTCGCGGAAAACAGCGAGGTGTGCCCGTTTTTGGGTCTTCGATGGGCATTGCCGCCGGCCTGAATATCAGACCGGCGTGTTGATCAGCTCGCGGACACGCGCCGCCAGCGTGTCAATGGCAAAGGGCTTGGTCAGCACATGCATGCCGGGCTCAAGCTGGTTGGCACCGATGGCTGCGCTTTCCGCGTAGCCGGTGATGAACAGCGTCCTCAGTCCCGGGCGCAGTTCGCGCGCCGCGTCCGCCATCTGACGTCCGTTCATCCCGCCGGGCAAACCGACATCGGTCACGAGCATGTCCACTCGCACGTCCGAGCGAAGCAGTTTCAGTCCGCTGGCACTGTCCGCCGCCTCCATGACGCTATAGCCAAGCTCGGCCAGCACCTCAGTCACCAGCATGCGCACCGAGGGTTCATCGTCCACAACCAGGATCGTTTCCCCAATGCCTGCAGTCTGAGTGGCGGGATCCGGCAGGTGCGCGTCATGGCAGCCGGCATTCCCGTGGTAGCGCGGCAGATAAATGCACAGCGTGGTGCCTTGTCCTACCACTGAGGTGATGCGAACCTGCCCGCCGGATTGCTTGGCGAAACCGTAGATCATTGACAAGCCCAGCCCCGTCCCCTGGCCGATGGGTTTGGTGGTGAAGAAGGGGTCGAACGCCTTCGCCACGATGCTCGCAGGCATACCGGTTCCGGTGTCGGTCACGCTAAGGGTCAGGTATTCGCCCTCAGTCACTTCCAGCGTTGCGGCGTCCCCGGCCTCCACGACTTGATGACCGGTTTCGATGGTGATGCTGCCGCCCTCGTGCATCGCATCCCGGGAGTTGATGCAAAGATTCAGCAGTGCGTTCTCTAGCTGACTCGCATCGACCAGCGCCACACAGCGGTCGGCCGACGCAATGGTCTGCACGTCAATGCTGGGGCCGACGGTGCGCTGGATCAGCTCGGTCATGCCCTCTACAAGGGCATTCACCTCAGTGGGCCGAGGATCCAGCGTCTGGCGACGGGAGAACGCCAGTAATCGGTGAGTGAGGGCAGCCGCCCGTTTGGTCGCGCCCTGTGCCGTCGTCAGGTAGCGATCGACATCCGTCAGACGGCCTTGGGCAAAGCGCGCACTCAACAATTCCAGCGAGCCCGAGATGCCCGCGAGCAAGTTATTGAAATCATGGGCAAGGCCGCCCGTGAGTTGGCCCACGGCCTCCATTTTCTGTGACTGGCGCAGCTTTTCCTCGGTCTGCATCAACGCCGCGGTGCGTTCCGCCACGCGCTGTTCCAAGGTCTCATTGAGGGTCCGCAGGGCGGCGGTGGCCAGGTCGCGCTGGGCTTCGACCGAACGCCGCTCCTCGACATCAATCAGCACGCCCGGAAAACTGAGTGGAACGCCGTCATCGCTGAAGTTGACGCGCCCGTTGGCCTCGATCCAGTAGTATTTGCCGTCCGCTCGACGAACCCGGTACTGATGGGCGTAGGCGCCGCCGCGACGGATGGCTTCGTCGATCGCCGTCATCAGACCCGCGCGGTCATCAGGGTGCACGGTTTCAACCACCTGCTCCAGGCTAAGCCCTTCGTGGCCCAGCAGCGGGTCAAGGCCAAAGGCTCGGGCGAACGCGTCGTCGACGGTGAAGCTGTCGCTGGGCAAGTCCCAGTGCCAGGTGCCGAAAATGGCCCCGGCGGCCAGGGCCAGTTGCACCCGCTCGACGTTCGCGCGGGCGACGGCTTCGCTCTGGCGCAGACGCTCTTCGGCATCACGCCGCCCGGTCACGTCGTTGAAAATGATCGCAATCTGACATTCGGCGGGATCGCCCACGGGGACCGCGCGCACGTCAAACCAGCGCTGGAAGGCTTTGGCGTAGCTCTCGAAAGTGGCGGGCACGCGGGTTTTGGCAACCCGTCCGTAGGTGTCGAACCAGAATTGCTCCAGATCCGGGGCAAATTCCCTGACCCATTTTCCGCGCAGGTTGACGCCAGCCTCACGTTCGAACGCCGGGTTGGCTTCAACGAAGCGATAGTCGACGGGGTAGTCATTTTCATCGAACTTGACCTGAACGATGGCGAACGCGGCTTCGATCGTTTCCAGAATGGTCCTGAAACGCTCCTCGCTTTGACGCAGTGCCGCCTCGGTGTCGCGGATCGGCGTGAGGTCCAGCATCGCGCCGATCATGCGCAAGGCGTTGCCTTGAACGTCGCGGATTACATGCCCGCGGTCGAGGACCTGGGCGTAGGAGCCGTCCACCCGGCGAAATCGGTACTCGTCACTCCAGCCGGTCTGCCTGCCGTCTATCACGTCATGGATCGAGGTGACGATACGTTGCCTGTCATCCGGGTGAATCTGTGCAATCCACCAGTCGCCAGTCATTTCGACGGTGGCGAGTGGATGCCCGTAAGCCCGCTCCAGGGCGTCGTTCCACAGGACGTGGTTTTCCTTGAGGTCCCAGTCCCAGATCGCATCGTTGGTGGCTTTGACCGCGAGGCGGTAGCGCGTCTGCGCGTCTTCGATCGCCTGCTCGGCCACCTCTTCGGCGGCGCGCTCGGCCATAGGGTCGAGGGCATCCACGACGGCCCTTGATGGTGTGCCGGTGTCAAGGCTTGCCAGCCTCAGGGCTTCGCTTGTCTTTAATGCCGACCGCAATTGCATGACTTCAGCCTCAAGGGCTTCCCGGGTCAAATCCTTCAAGTGTCCACCTGCAAACGTAACGTGATGACCTGAGGTCGGAGGGGCGTCATGCGCCATCCGGTACTGCGCGGGCCGGCTGATCCAGCAGTATCGGCGGCCAGCGTTTTACGCTGCATGCTGGCAGAATGCAATTTGGCTTCCAGAAAAGACTCAGGCGGCAAGACAAAGGTTCCGGCACCGGGAATGATTCGCCAGGCGGGTATGGGGCATTTGTTCAGTTCAGGGGTGAGCCTTTAGTGTTCTGACAGCTGGGCTTCGCCTGCGTCCCACCCGCCGCCCAGCGCCCGGAAAGTCGCGACCGCAGCGCGGGCGTCGTTGGCGTTGAGCCGGGCCATCTGATCGCGGGCCCGCAGCAGTTCGCTGTCTTCGTCGAGGACTTCGATCAGGCTCACGGCGCCGCCTTGATAGGCTTCACTCGCCGCCTGGCGGGCGGCCTGGCGTGCGGAGATTTCCAGCGCCAGATCCTGCCGCTGGCTTTCCAACTGCACAAGCGTCACCACGGCGTTCTCGACGTCTTCGCTGGCGCGTAGCATCGACTGCCGGTATTCGGCCAGGGCTTGCGCATTGGCGCCGTTGGCCTGGGCGACCTCGGCATCGACGCGGCCGAAATCAAACAGCCGCCAATGCAGTCCGAGCATGGCTTGAGGCTGAAACGCCTGATCGGTCAGCAGCGAACCGCCGTGCAAGCTGTTGAAACCCAGCAGGCCACCGAGGGACAGCTTGGGGTAGAACTCGGCCGTGGCCTGACCGATGCGTTCATTGCTGGCGGCCAGTCGGCGTTCGGCAGCGATCACGTCCGGGCGCCGACGCAGCATTTCGCTGGGGGCGATGTTGGCCGGGATCTGCGGCACTTGGTAGCTGTCGTCCTGGGGCGTGTTGCCGGCGAGGTCCCGTGCATACGTGCCAGGGGCTGCACCCATCAGCACATCGAGTCGGTTCAACTGCACGGCGAGTTCGGTGCGCAGGGGTGGCAGCGTCGTTTTCGCCTGCTGCAATACCGCTCGCGCCTGGGACGCTTCGCGCTGGGTGCCGATGCCTTGACCGAGGCGCTTGTCGACCAGACCGAGCAGGTCGGTCTGGTTGCCAATCTGTTGCTCGGCCACGCGAATCCGCTGCTGGGCGCCACGGATGCGCAGGTAGGCGTCCGCCGCCTCCGCCGCTACCGACACCCGCACACCAGCCTGGCTGGCCTGCGCCGCCTGGGCATCGTCCAGCGCCGCGCGTTCACCGCGCTTCAGCCCGCCGGCAAGGTCCAGTTCCCAACTGGCGCCTGCACCGATCGTGCTCAGGGTCTGGCTGCGGTCGTAACCGGGCTGATGACTGGCCAACTGACCTTCGGGGCTTTCCAGCGACTGACGTTGCCGCACCACCTGGCCGTCGAGGCTGCCCTGGGGCAGGCGGATGGCGCCGGCCTGCACTGCCACGGCCTGGGCTTGATCGACCCGGGCCATCGCGGCGGCGAGGTCAAGATTTTGCGCCAGCACCGTCTGGATCAGCCGCGTGAGCTGCGGGTCGTCAAACCCCAGCCACCATTTTTCCAGGGCCGGTGCCGGGCGGCTGCCGTCGCGATGCCGCAGGGCATCCTGTGCCATGAACTGCGCCGCTGCCTGATCGTCGGGCCGCTGATACTCAGGGCCGACGGTGCAACCGGTCTGCACCAGGGCCAGTGCGAGGGTGAGCGCCGCGACGGGGAAACGCATGACGGGGAGCAGGGTTTTCATCGAAAAATCCTCGAATGTCATCAATGGGCGTCGGCAGAGGGCTGCTGCGGCGGCTTGACCTTGTGCATCAACGGCACCATCAGCGTGGCGACGACGAAGCAGGCCATGATCATCAGAAAAGCGTCGGCGTAGGTCAGGGTTTGTGCCTCCCGCCAGGTCAGCGCCCAGAGTTGCCGCAGCGCCACCTGAGTGGCGTCGAGGCTGTTTTGTCCCAGGCTTTGCGCACTGCCGCTCAACTGTTCGAGCCAGGTGTTCATCGGCTCGTTGCGGGTGTTGAGGTTTTCCGCCAGGCGCAGGAAGTGCAGGTTGCTGCGGTCATTGAGCACGGTGGCGCAGGCGGCGATGCCAATGGCGCCGCCGAGGTTGCGCATCAGGTTGAACAACCCGGACGCCAGCTTGAGCCGGTCGGGCGCCAGCGCACCGAGTGTCAGCGTGACCACCGGGGGCACCGCCATCTGTTGGGCAAACCCGCGAATGGCCTGGGGCAGCAACAGCTCTTTGGCGCCCCAGTCATGGGTGATCGGTGAAAAGTCCCACATCGACAGGGCGAACAGCGCCAGGCCGAACATCAGAATCCAGCGCAGGTCGACGCGGTTGGCGAGCATGCCGTAGACCGGAATCGCCAGCAGTTGGAAGATCCCCGTGGAGAACACCGCCAGGCCGATGTCGAGGGAACCGTAACCGCGCACTCGGCCGAGGAACAGCGGGGTCAGGTAAATCGTCGCGAAA
The DNA here is from genome assembly GCF_057834665.1 of Pseudomonas sp. GL_135. NCBI lineage: Bacteria > Pseudomonadati > Pseudomonadota > Gammaproteobacteria > Pseudomonadales > Pseudomonadaceae > Pseudomonas > Pseudomonas sp. GL_135. The sequence goes on along the minus strand of NZ_CM174408.1, from coordinate 2,956,222 downwards.
ATGCCGATGCCGGTGATGAACGAAAACAGGCAGCCGAGGGCGAAGTTGCGGTCTTTGAGGGCGCGCAGATCGACGATCGGCTCGTTGATCTCCAGGCAGCGCCAGATGAACAGGCCGCCGCTGATCGCCGCGATCCATGCTGTTGTGGAAATGGTGCTGTCGCTGAACCAGTTCCAGCGCGGGCCCTCTTCGAGGGTGTATTCGAGGCAGCCGAGGAACACCGCCATCAGCGCCATGCCGATGTAATCCGCGCCCTTGAGCAGGCTCGGGTCGGGGCGGTCGATTTTGACCAGCATGGGCACGGCGAAGGTGACGAACAGGCCGGGCACCAGGTTGATGTAGAACAGCCAGTGCCAGGAGGAAATATCGGTGATCCAGCCGCCAACGGCCGGGCCCAGTGTCGGCGCCAGCGAGGCGATGGCGCCGATGGTCGACGCCGCGATCACCCGTTGCTTGCCGGTGAAATACATGAAGGCGGTGGTGAACACCAGCGGGATCATCGAGCCGCCGAGGAAGCCCTGCAAGGCGCGGAAGGCGATCATGCTCTGGATATTCCAGGCCAGCGCGCAGAGCAGGCTGGTCAGGGTGAAACCCGCGGCCGACACGGCGAACAGCCAGCGTGTGCTCATCACCCGCGACAGCCAGCCGGACATAGGGATGACGATGATTTCGGCAATCAGGTAAGCGGTCTGCACCCAGGCGGTGTCATCGGCGCCGGCGGAGAGGCCGCCGCCGATGTCCTTGAGGGACGCAGAGACAATCTGGATATCGATCAGCGCGATGAACATGCCAACACACATGGTGGCAAACGCGGCAACCTTTTGCGATGTGCTCAGGGTTGGCATCGGCGAGTTCATGGCTGCACCGCCACGGCAACGTCCTTGTGCTCGGGCGCTTCGGCGGTGTCGATTTTCGCGACCACCGACAGGCCCGGACGCAGGGCGCCGAAGCGAGCGTCGCTGCCGTCGAGGCGGATGCGCACCGGCACTCGCTGGACGATCTTGGTGAAGTTGCCCGTGGCGTTTTCCGCTGGCAGCACGCTGAACTGCGCGCCGGTTGCGGGGGCGAGGCTTTCGATATGGCCGTGGAATTCACGGCCCGGAAGAATATCCGCACGAACGCTGACGCTCTGGCCCACTTGCATGCGCGCCAGTTGGTCTTCCTTGAAGTTGGCATCGATCCACAACCCCTGGGCGGGGACCACCGAGATCAGTTGGCTGCCGGCGGCGGCATAGGCGCCGAGCCGGGCGCGGCGATTGCCGACATAACCGTCCACCGGTGCGCGCAATTCGGTGTAACCGATATTCAACTGGGCCTGATCACGCTCGGCCTGGGCTTGTTGCAGCGCCGCCCGGGCCTGGCCGCGCTGGCTCTCGATCACGTCCAGCTGCCGGCGAGCGCCAAGCAGGCCGGCTTCGGCACGAGCGTGGTCGGCACGGGCGGTCTTCCAGGTGGCGTCGACCCGTTGCGCGCTTTCGACGGACACCGCCTGGGTGCGCACCAGATTCTGATAGCGGGTGTGGTCGTCGCTCGCCCGCTGTGTTTCAGCGTCGGCGGCGTCCAGTTGCGCCTTGGCCTGGTTGATCATCGCCTGTTGCAGTTGCTCGGTCGCATCCAGATTGACCAGCGTCGCTCGCTGCGCCGCCACCGCACCGTCAGCCTTGGCCAGCGCCGCCTGATAGTCGCGCACGTCAATGCGTGCCAGCAGATCCCCGGCCTTGACGAACTGGTTGTCCTGCACCGCGACCTCGCTGATATAGCCCGGCACTTTGGCGCTGATCACGGTGGTGTTGGCGCCGACGTAGGCATCATCGGTGTCTTCGATAAATCGCCCGGTCAGCCACCAATGGCTGGCGTAACCCAGCGCGCCGATCATGGCGATGGCCAGCAGGCCGAGGCGCAGGACCTTCTTGCGCCGGGAGGCAGCGGGTGGTTTGCCGGTGGCGGGGTTTTCTGCAGCGGACGCGCTGACGGGCTCAGGACCGGGAGGGGTAGCGGATTGCGGTGCAGACGTGGCGTGGGTGTCCATGGCGAAAGGACCTCGTGGGAATCAGTTAGGGAAGGGGCTGACCAGTGCGTCGTTGTCGCGGTAGGCCTGACCGGCGCGGACACGCCATTGCGTCAAGGCGTCGGCATCGGGGCTGATGTGTACGCGGTGGCCGTCGCGAGTGATGCGCTTGCCGGTGTTGGCGTCGATCAGGGCCAGGTCTACCGGTTTGCCGGTTTCCTGATCGGCGAGATAAACCTTGTCGTCGGTGTTGGAGTGGCGGGCGCCCCACGCCATCAACGTGAGAATCACCTGACGCAGATCACGGCCGGCCTCGGTCAGGTGGTACTCGTGGCGCGGCGGATTGTCCTGATAAGGGCGACGTTCCAGCAGCTCATGGGCGACCAGATCATTGAGGCGGCGAGTGAGGGTGTTGGAGGCGATGCCGAGGCTGTTGATGAAGTCATCGAAACGGCGCAGCCCGTAAAAGGCATCGCGCAGGATCAGCATGCTCCAGCCGTCGCCGATGTGTTCCAGGGCGTTGGCAACGGGGCATGGCATGGGCTGGAAGGTGGCGCGTTTCATGGGTTTCTCCGGTCAGGTTCCGCTGAATGACGGTCATAATATTACACAGTGAATTTCATAATGAAAGTGACTTCGAGAAATGAGCGACGCCAGTGGTCGGGTGGGTGTTTTCGGGAGGAGGAAAGATCAGCGCACTGTGGTTATCGACGGTGCGCTGAGTACATGTGAACAGGACTGAGCGTTGCTGGCGGCACGCTGTTCCAGCTCGGCAAGCTCCTGCGGAGGCTGACGTCCCTCTGTCGGGTTTCAGGCTCTGGGTTCAGTCGCCTTGAAATCGGCTGCCCATCGTGGTGCGAAAATGCTCGACCAGAAAGTCCACGAACACCCGCGTCTTGGCGGGCAAGGCTTTACGGGCGGAAAAGTACACAGAAACCGAGCCCAGGTCCACGTACCACTCAGGCAGCAGCCGCACCAGTTCACCGGTCTGCAGCCAGGGCCAGGCGCGCTCCATCGGCACCAGGGCTGCGCCCATGCCCATTCGCGCGCAACCGCACAGGGCTTCGGGGTCGTTCATGATCGCCGCCGGGTCGAGTGTCAGATCAAAGGTTTCACCCGCAGCACTGCGCAGGGTCCAGGCGCGCAATCTGCCGGTGTCGGTCGAGCGCGTGACCACCCCCGGTTGCCCCTGCAGATCCGCCGGGGTTTGTGGCAGCTTGCGGCCTTCAAGCCAGTCGGGTGAGGCCACGGCCACCAGATGCAGCTTCGCCAGTTCCCGCGCGACCACACCGGGGGACAGCTCCATGCCGCCGCCGATGGCCACGTCGAATCCGTCGCCGACCAAGTCAGCGCGGGCCAGCGTCAGGTGCCAGTCGGGGATGACGGCCGGGTATTTTTCCTTGAAGGGCTTGAGCAACGGCAGCAAGTAGTCGTAGGCGAAGGAGGGCGCGACATTGACCCGCAGACGACCGGCCGGGACGTTGCGATTGTCACCCACCTGCGCGACTGCCGCCTGAATGGTCTCCAGGCTGTCGGCGACTTGCGCGTAGAAGGCTTCGCCTGCTTCGGTCAGGGTCAGGCTGCGGGTGTTGCGCTGAAAAAGCCGGGCGCCCAGGTTGCTTTCAAGACGCGCCACATTCTTGCTCACCGCCGCTGCCGAGACGCCCATGCGCCGGGCGGCCTCGGAGAAACTCCTGAACTGTGCAGCACGCACGAACGACTCCAGATTGCCCATGGTTTCCATGAGGGTCTCCAACGTTTGGTTGAAGCTGATTCTACCCATACCGGACTAATTCATCCGCTTGTGAGCGTGCACAGTGAGCGCTCTCTCAACGCCAAAAGGTGAATTCCAATGGGCAAGATTCTGGTAACAGGGGCTACGGGCCGACTGGGCAATGCAGTCGTGGACGCGCTTTTGCAACGGGGTGACGCCGGCGACGTCGTGGGGCTGGCCCGGGATCCGGGCAAAGCGCAGGCTTTGACCGCGCGGGGCGTCGAGGTGCGTTACGGCGATTACACGGATGACGACGCTTTGGTAAACGCCTTCCAGGGTATCGAAAAGGTTTACATGGTTTCGGCCGTGGCCTTCACCGACCGCGTCGCTCAGCACAAGAACGTCATTGATGCCGCACGCCGCGCCGGCGTCGACCACATGATGTACACCGCCATCCAGCGGCTGGACGACGTGCAGTTTCCGATCGAGGGCGTCACCGACAGCGACATCGCCACTGAGCAATTGCTGATGCAGTCAGGCCTGGCGTACACCGTGCTGCGGCATCCGTTGTACGCCAACGACCTGCCAATGTTCATCGGCGCCAACGCGATCAATGCAGGCTTCGCCGCGCCCGCCGGCAACGGCAGAATTGCGCTGGCCTGTTATCAGGAGCTGGCTGAAGCCGGTGCCGTCCTGCTCAGGCAGAGCGCCCATGGCAATCGCAGTTATCTGCTGAACAGCGGCAGCCCCTGGTCCTTGGCTGACATCGCCAACGCGTTGTCCGACCTCACGGGCAAGGCGATCGCCTATGAGCCGATTTCGTCGGCGGCCTTCGTCCAGGCCCGTGAGCGTGAAGGCTGGCCGCCACACGTCGCCCGATTTATCGCCGGCTGGTACGCGGCCATCGAAGGCGGCGCCTTCGACCAGACCAGCACCGACCTCGAAGACGTTCTGGGCCGCAAACCCAAACAGCTTTCGGCGCTGCTCAAGGACGCCTTCGGGCTTTGAGCGGACAGCGTAAAACGGCATTGGAGAATGCGCTTGACCTTGCCGCTATGGAAAGGTCTAGCCTGACGCCTTCGTCTCTACCCTCATCCAGGATGCTTCGTCATGAAAAAGATTGCCGCCGTTGTCAGCGTCATTGCTCTGCTTTCCGTCACCGCCGTCAGGGCCGACCAGGCGGAGGACGTCAAACAGATGCACGAGGCTTACCAGCAATCGATGGGCGCCATGAAAGACGACATGCACCACGGCATGATGAGCGACGACCCCGATGTGGCGTTTGCGGCCGGCATGCTGCCGCACCACGAAGGCGCGGTGGAGATGGCGAAGATCGAGCTCAAGTACGGCAAGGATCCAGAGATGCTGGAGCTGGCGCGCAAGATTGTGGCGGCGCAGGCGGCAGAAATCGCGCAGATGAAGGCCTGGCTGAAAGCGCATCCGGCTAAATAAACCTGCAAGGCCCAGCGCCCCTGGTCAGGGCCACTGGTAGTCAGCCCGCGTGGCGGCGGGGCAGGAAAGGGCGTTCGCTGCCGCGGGCGTATCAACCCGTGATATTCGAGTCGATTTTCTTGCCCATGCTGATACGCGGTTCGGTTGAGTAACCCATGGACTCATAGAACGCCTGGACGCTGGCATTGGTGCTGACGATCTGCAGGTTGATTTTCATGCACCCCCGCACTCTCAGGGCGTGCTCTGCATGACGAACCAACTGCATGCCTACGCTTTTTCTGCGATGGGAGGGGTGCACCGCCACCGCATACAGCCATCCGCGATGACCGTCGTAGCCGGCCAGAACGGTGCCCACCACCTCATTGTCCGTCAGGGCAACAAAAAAGAGTCCGTCTGGTACAGCCAGCTTTTTGTCGATGGCAAGGCCGGGCGTGTTATGGGCGGTTTCGTAGCCGAATACGGCGTCCCAGAGTCCGATCACGGCTTGGCGATGAAGCGTGTCCGAATAGTCGGTAATGGCAGCCATGGTGAGGCTCCTTATTCAGCGGAATGGCCCATGGGATTTTCTGCGCTGGCAATCGCCACCTTATCTTCCCGAGACCAGTGCCAGCCGGCAGGCCAAACCGAGAGATCAATCATCACGTCCCTTCCCGAGGTTATGTAAAAGGCGAGTGCAGGCACGCATGTTATCGGACGGTGGCGCTTTTCTCGAGGGCTGTGCGGGATGACGTCACTCAGTGGCGCCACGAGCCATGGGGCAATTCAACGTGCCTCTCAGCCGTGGCCAGCGCGGTCTTAAGCGCCTCCTTGTTCAATGGAATGCAGTAAGCCGGCTTGGCCCGTTCGAATCGCCAGCTCTCGTCAAGATTACCGGCGTCAACCGCGTCGAATCCCACCTCGTCCAGTAGCCGGACCGCCAGCGCCTTCGCCCCAGGGTCATCGGCGGCCACCGGCAAGGCGCGTCGGTCGTGCGCCGTAATGGGGCGAGCATCCCTGATGAGGTCATCGGCCAAGATCGCATTGAACACCTTCACCACGCTGGCGCCAGGCAAATGCTCGGCGATCAGCCTGCTGGTGGTGGTCTCAAACCTGTCCAGCGCCGGGACAGGGCCGTCTCGGTCGGGGTAGTAGTTGTTGGCATCCAGTACCGTTTTGCCCGCAAACCATTCGGCCGGCAGGGTTGGGTAGCGGTTGAATGGAATGGCCACCAGAACCACATCGCCAAAGCCAGCAGCGTCTTTGATCGTGCCGACCTGAACGCCGGGTATCTCGACGAGCAGGCCGTTCAGGGTTTGCGGCCCACGTGAATTGCTGAGCATGACTTCATGGCCTGCCGTGATGAACCGTTGCGCCACTGCCTGCCCAATAAAGCCTGCTCCGATGATGCCAATGCGCATGTGATAACTCCGATGATTTGCTGGAAGCGGCCATGATGATTGCGAACCAGCAGCAGATAAATAATCATCGGGCACTTAGTCTCGCTACCAGGAGTGTTGAATCATGGACCGTCTGAGCAGCATGGAAGCCTTTGTCATGGCGGCGGAATGCGGCTCGTACGCCAAAGCGGCCGAGCGTCTGGAGTTGTCGCCGCAGATGGTCGCAAAGCACGTTGCCGCGCTCGAGCATCGACTCGGCGCGCGACTGCTGAACCGCACCACGCGGCGCCAGAGCCTGACCGAACTGGGCCAGGCGTATCTGGAACGCTGCAAACACATCCTCAGTGAAACGAAGGCGGCTGACTCCCTTGGGGAGATGATGAACGACACCCCGCGCGGCAAGCTGAAAATCAGCGCGCCCATCACCTTCGGCTCCTCTCGCCTGATGCCCTTCGTCACGACATTCCTGCGGCTGCACCCCGAGATTGAAATCGATCTGCAGCTGACCGATCGCTTCGTTGATCTGGTGGAGGAGGGGTTCGACATCGCGTTCAGGATCGGCCCGCTGGAGGTGTCCAGCCTCACCGCCCGGCCGTTGGCGCCTTATCAACTGGTCGCTTGCGCAGCGCCTGGCTATCTGGGCGAACGCGGCGTGCCGCAATGTCCGCAGGACCTGAGCAATCATGAGTGTCTGGGGTATGCCTGGTGGTCGCGGCCAACTGACCGCGAGTGGGTCTTCTGCAAAGGGTCAAAGGTGGAGCGGGTTCAGGTGGCGAGTCGATTGAGGGTCAACGAGAGCCGCGCGCTGCTTTCGGCCGCGCTGGACGGTTTCGGCATCGTGCTCGGCCCGCTGATATTTTTGGAGCCCGCCTTGCGCAGCGGCGAGCTGGTTCGAGTGTTGCCTGACTATGAGGCGCCGAGCCGGCCCCTGCATATGCTGTACACCGGCAGCCGGCAGCGAACGGCCAAGCTGCGTCGATTCATTGATGCGGCACTGGCGCGTTTTGGTTAAGCCTGAGCGGGCGAGTACACCCAGGGATTGCCAGGGATCAAATCGCAGCCGGGTCTTTCATCGGAGCGTCGATGCGCAGCCCGTCCCACACGCCCATGACGTGCGTAATTGCAGCGTCCAGTGTTTCAAACGTCGCGCCGTCGCGCGCCAGTACCGACATGCCCAGCATGAAGCTGTCGAACACCGTGGCCAGCGCGGCTGGCGCCACCTTTGCGGGCAGTTCTCCTGCGGCGATGGCTCGTTCGATGCACGCGACAATGGCGGCACGGTTCAAGGCTCGCGCATCTGCCAGCGGCTGGGAGATGGTCTTGCTTTCTTCGGTGGACGCACTCAGAAAACCCAGCGACACCAGGCAGCCCTTGGGATGACCCGCCTCGCATTGCATTTTCGCCGAGCACCGCAGCGTGCGCTCGATCGCTTCCCTGGGGGCAAGGGCGGTGTCGAACAAACTGTCGGTCACGCGTCCGTGGGTGTTCAGGTAGCGCTGCATGACTTCGTTGAACAGCGCCTGCTTTGAGCCAAACGCCGCGTAGAAGCTCGGCGCGGTGATGCCGCCACCGATACTCGCCTTGAGCTGGCTGAGTGACGTTGCGTCATAGCCATGTTCCCAAAACAGATGCAGCGCCTGGGTGATTGCCACGTCACGGTCGAACGTGCGCGGTCGTCCCATCTGAGCCATGTGACCCTCCTTTCAAGTGAGATAAATACTAGTCGATACATAAGTGATTGACTACCCGGCTTGGGCTCTTTAGATTGCTACCGATCAGTATATTAGTCGGAGGATCGAACGATGTCCCATGAGGGAAAGGCCACAAAACTGCCGTATGGGGCGCTGCTGGCGCTGGCGATGACCGGTTTTATCTGCATCGTCACGGAGACGCTGCCGGCAGGGCTGTTGCCTGAAATAGGCGATGGTCTGGGTGTATCGGCGTCACTGGCAGGGCAGATGGTCACGGTGTACGCCTTGGGCTCGTTGCTGGCGGCCATCCCGCTGACCATCGCCACGCGCAGTTGGCGGCGCAGAACGGTGCTGCTGCTCACCGTCATCGGGTTTCTGCTGTTCAACTCCATCACGGCGCTGTCTTCGGTGTACTGGCTGACGCTGATTGCGCGATTTTTCGCAGGGGTTTCAGCGGGACTGGCGTGGAGCCTCATTGGCGGCTACGCGCGGCGCATGGTTGAACCCGCGTCACAGGGCCGCGCCATGGCAGTGGCGATGGTGGGGACGCCCATCGCATTGTCACTGGGCGTGCCCCTCGGTACCTGGCTCGGCGGAGCGATCGGCTGGCGGATGTCGTTTGCCGTGATGTCCGGACTGACCCTGGTGTTGATCGCCTGGGTGCTGGTCAAAGTGCCGGACTACCCGGGTCAATCGTCCTCGCAGCGCATGCCGCTGCGTCAAGTGCTGATGACGCCGGGTGTGCGTCCCGTGCTCGGCGTGGTGCTGACGTGGATGCTCGCCCACAACATTCTCTACACCTACGTCGCGCCCTTTGTTTCCCTGGCCGGGCTGAGTGCCCATGTCGATCTGGTGCTGCTGGTGTTCGGCATTGCCGCACTGATGGGCATCTGGGTCGGGGGGCGTCTGGTCGATCGTCATCTTCGCACCGCGGTGTTGCTGAGCCTCGCCACCTTCGCCGGGGTTTCGGTGTTCTTCGGGATGTTCTCGGCCTCTGCCACGGCGATTTACCTCGGCGTCTTCGTCTGGGGCCTGACCTTCGGCGGCGCCGCCACACTGCTGCAAACCGCGCTGGCTGACGCCGCAGGTGAGGGCGCCGACGTGGCCCTGTCGATGAACGTGGTCGTCTGGAACAGCGCGATTGCCGGCGGCGGGCTTCTGGGTGGCGTGCTCCTTGGTCACTGGGGCGCGGGGGCCTTTGCGTGGGTGATGGTGCTGGTGCTGCTGATCAGCCTGGCGATTGCGTTTCGTGCGCGGGCCCATGGGTTTGTGCAGGGTGAGAGGGTTGCCGGGCAAGTGGTTGGGGCTCATTAAGATTTGCGCCGCTTAACCGGTTGACCGGGCGGCGCTCTTCCCGTCGGGCAACGCCGGCTCGCGCACCAGCGTGATACTCAGCAGCACCGCGGCGCCCAGGCAGAGCGCGATGCACGACAGCGCGATGGTAAATGCGTGAGTGATGGCTGCCGGGTCAGTGCGTCCATCCAGGATCGCGTAGAACACCCCGCCGATCACTGCAACGCTCAACGCTGTGCTGATTTGCAACGTCGAGCTGGCGACCCCGGCGATCATGCCCGAATACGCCGGCGCCACGCGGCCCGTCACCATGCGCATGAGAGTGGGAAGCCCGAGCCCCTGCCCGAAACCGATCATGAAGAGCAGGGCAGCAAGCAGGGCCGGCGCCGGGTACACGCCGGCCGGCGTCGCACTGAGCAGCCACATCATGCCGATAAAGCCGGCCGACTCCAGGCCCATACCCGTTGCATTGACGTACACGCCAAGCGCCCGTTTGCAGGCGGGCGCCAAGAGTGGCCCGAGTAGAAATCCGGCGCCGAAAGGCAGAAACACCAGCCCCGCGCTCAGTGCCGATGTGCCGAGCGCGCCTTGCAAGTAGATCGAGAACAGCAGGAAAAACGGCGCGATCGTGTAAAACAGCAGCGCGATGACGAGTGCGCGACCCAATCCCGGAACGTTCAGTGCGTGGGGATCCAGCAGCGGCGAGCCACCGGCATCTCTCAGTCGCGCTTCGTAGCGCCAGAACATCCACGCCAACAGCGGCACTGCCATCAATGAAACCCAGGCCCACAGCGGCCATCCTGTTTCTCGCCCTTTGATCAGCGGCACGATCAGCGCGGCCAGGGTCAGGATCGAAAGGGCCACGCCCCCCAGATCGAGTGTGTTCGGATTTCGCGCACGGATTTCCTTAAGCACAGGTATGCCGAACAGCAAAACCAGCGCGGCAACTGGCAGGTTAACGAGGAAAATGACCCGCCAGCCCAGGCCGAACAGGTTCAGCGAAATCAGAATCCCGCCCAAAGCCTGCCCGATGACCGACGCCAGTCCGAACACCGCACCGTACAGACTGAGCGCAAGGGGCTTTTCCGAATCCGGGAAGATGGCCTGCACCGATGCCAGTGCCTGTGGCGCCATCACAGCGGCTGTTATGCCCTGCAATACGCGTCCTGCGATCAACGACCAGGGCGACCAGGCCAGCCCGCACAACAATGACGCCCCCGCGAAGCCAGTCAGACCGATGAAAAACACCCGGCCACGGCCATAGATGTCACCGAGCCTTCCACCGGTGATCAGGGTCACCGCATAGAACCCGGCATAGGCGGAGATGACCAGTTGCTCAGCGGAAGCGCCGGCACTCAAGTCCTGCTTGATCGATGGCAGCGCGACGTTGACGATAAAAAAGTCCAGGGGGGGCAGGAAGGCACCGACCAGCAGAATCAAAAACATCGCCCAGCGTCGCGGATCAGGCGACAACGTATCCTTCGCGAACATGGGTAAACCTCCATACGCAACGGCGGCGCTGCGATCGGATAAGAAGGGGGTCAATCAATCGAGGCGCGCATCGCCGCTGCAAGGCGTGATGCGCTGTTCAGGCAGAGCGGTTTCAGGCGCGCTCGAACGTTTCCGAACCCGCGATCGGCGTCCAGTTGAGCAGCGGCGTCAGGAAGTGCAATTCGAAACGACGGGCGCTGAATCGCCACTGATCGTCGCGCCGCTCGAAGCGGTCGTGGTAAAGGCCGCTGACCTGTACCGGACCCTTTTCGCGATCATGAAACAGGCAGTCTGCTGCGACTGTTGCGGTCGCCATCGTCCCCTGAATCTGGATCATGGGATTGGACATCCAGTGATGCATATGCGGCAACTTGATCCAACTGGTGTGCGCCATGGCGGCGATCTCTTCAAGGTTTCGTCCAACGCCGAAATCCGGCAGGTCCAGCGTCGCGTCGGGGTGCCAGAGGCTGCGCAACAGATCGATGTCCATCAGGTCGTAGGCGTTGGCGTAGCCGGAAATGAGCGATTCGATCGCCGCGCGGCTTTCCAGCGCTTCAAGCCGCGCAGCGAGCATTTCAATGGTCATGGTGTTTCCTCGGTAGCGTATCGGTTGGGTGCCCAACGGGCGGGGTTGCGCGATGGTGGCGAAGGCGGACCAGTCTCGATCGCCCAGGCCCTGGGTGATCGCCGCTGACATGCCCGCGCGTACCACCCTCGCGGCAGGCAGCTCCAGGGCAACGGCTTCGGCGGCCCTCAGCGCCAAGTCCACATCTTTCAGGCCCAGGGACAGCTTGAAGCCGGGCTCGTGCACGCGGTTGGCGACGTAATGCCCATAGCGCTGGTAACTCGGGCAGGCGAACAGGGTTTGAGTGACGGTTTCAACGAGCGCCGAAGGGGGCAGACCGTAGGCCTCTACCAGGCGTGTCGCTTCGCCCAGGGATTCAATGGCCTGGGTGATCATCATGTTGCCGGCGATCTTGGCGATGCAGGCCTGCACAGGCCGGTCGCCCATTCGCCAGGTCTTCTTTCCGAGCACATCCAGCAGCGGCTGGGTCTTCTCGATTGCGTCAGCGGCGCCGGACGCGAGGATGTTCGCCTCACCCTGAGCCACGACCGCCGGCACCCCGAACATCGGGGCCGCGACCAACGCGATGCCTGCCTGCTCGTGACTGTGTTGCAATTCGTTGATCAAGGCAGGTGACAGCGTTGACATCACAATGTGAATGCAGCCCTTGCCGGCACGCGCCAGCGCATCGGAAGACAGCAGCACCTGCCGCACCGCCCGATCATCGGCGAGCATGCTGATGACCACTTCCTGCTCAAAAGCCAGTGCGGGGTCAGTCAGTGCGATTACGCCCTCAAGATCTGCCAGCGCCTGAGGGCTACGGTTCCAGGCCCTCACGTGATGACCTGCCGCCATCAGCCGCAGGATCATCACCCGACCCATGGTTCCCACTCCGATAAACCCGATGTTCATCAATGCCCCTCTGCCTATGGCTGTTTTGCTCGAGGCGCCATTGTGCGAGTCGTGCAGTTGCTTAGGGACTGCCATTACTGCATCTTCGGCGTTCACTTTTGTACGAGGTACGCCATGGACTGGAATGACCTGCGCGTCTTTCTGGCGGTCGCCCGCGGCGGTTCACTGGGGGCCGCTGCAAAGCTGTTGGGCGTCAGCCACCCCACCGTCGGGCGGCGCCTGCATGTGCTGGAACAGAGCAGTGGCGAGGTGTTTTTTCGTCGTACGTCAACCGGCCTGGTGTTGACCGACAGCGGTGAGCGCATCTTCGAGCTGGCCCAGGAGATGGAGCGCAGCGCGCTGACGATCGAACGGCGCATCGCCGGCGGAAGCGAACAGTTCGAAGGCCTGCTGCGCATCTCCTCGGCTGACTGGTTTGCCGGCTATGTGCTTGGGCCAGTACTGGCCGAACTGCTCCGGCGCCACCCCCTGATCGTGCCGGAGCTGATTGCCGGACAACGGCTGTCCGACCTGACACGCAGAGAGGCGGACATCGCGTTTCGGATCGTCCCTTTCACCGAGCCGGACATCGTCCAGCGTCGCTTGACCACGCTGAACTACGGTCTATACGTGGGCGCCCAGCAACCGTTCTCTCCGGACGCGCACGGTGAGGGCGTCGGGCTGATCACCATGGACACCGCGCAATCCCATTACCCTGACGTCGTCTGGCTGCGAGGTTTGTACCCGCAGGCGCGGGTGGTTTTCACCAGCAGCAGCCGAACCGTGCAAGCCCGGATGTGCGCCCTTGGCCTTGGCATTTGCGTACTGCCGTGCGCGCTGGGAGATCAGAGCCCCGCGCTCAGGCGGCTGGACGTTGGACAGGCGCCGCCCGGGCGGGACATCTGGATGGGCTACCACCACGACATGCGGCAGATGGACCGGCTTCGCGTATTCGCGGAGCTTGCCGGGCAGATCATTGGCGAAGACTGATCCTGGGTGATCTCAGGCATCAGCCTCCGGCACATAGGAAGCGACACCGTTGCCGAATGACCAGTCATGCTTATCGTTATTCGAGATGAACACTTGGATGTCCTCGCGGCGCATGCCGGGGCGGGCAGTGAGTTGATCGGCGATGGCGCGGTAAAGCGCTTGCCTTGTCGGCGTGTCGCGCCATCGGTTGGCGAGGATGTGTATGAACACCACGTCATCTGTGCGCTTGACGTTCAGAAAACTCGGGTCATAGAAAAACAGGCCTTTCTCGTATTGATCGATGACCTGAAATCGGTCGTCTGGCGGCACGCTGTAAGTCTCGACAAGCGCGTGGTGAACACCATCGGCGATGGCGCGAAGTTGGGCAGGGGTTTTGCCTTTGAGCAGCGATATTCTTACGAATGGCACGGCAGCATTCCTTGATGTGAGTGCGAGCATTGAGATTGTTCGCTCTGTCCATATCGGAATAGCAGTAAGATCCGTCGGATATCATCAGGTATCCCGGTAGATCGACATGCACGGATTTGACATCGAACAATTGAAGACCCTCGTCGCTGCGGTGGATGCGGGCAGTCTTACGGCAGCGGTGCCCCTCCGGTATCGATCGCAGTCGGCGCTGAGCGAACAGCTCAACAAGCTGGAGGAAGCCGCGGGTGAACAGCTTCTGGTGCGCAGCAAGCAGGGCGTACGCCCCACCGCGGCAGGTCAGCGCCTGATTGGCCATGCTCGTCAGATACTGGCGTTGTCGGATGCGGCCTGGCGAGACATGCACCGCGTGCCCCTTGAGGGCGAGGTCCACATCGGTATTTCCGATTACGTCCGGCCGAGCCAGCTGGCGACTTTATTGGCGCGCATCGCTGAGCAATACCCCGGTTTGCGGATGCGCACCCAGATCGACAAAAGCGACGTCATCGCCAATGCCCACGGCAGCGGCGCGCTGGATCTGGCGATCATCCTGCGCACGACGGGGTCGCCTTCCTCATCATCCGAAGAAGCCCAAGTGCTGCGCACGGAATCCCTGATGTGGGTGGCCGCCCGCAGCAAGCCACTTCCGCCTAAAGACAGGGTTATCGAACTCGCGCTGCTGCCTGAAACCTGCTCGCTGCACAGGCTGGCACGCAACGCATTGGACGCACACGGCATTGCCCACGTCGTCGCTCATATGGCATCCGGTGTGGCGGGGCTTCAGGCGGCAGTCGCGGCGGGGTTGGGCGTGGCGTGCCTCAATGCCTCCGCGATCATCGAGGCCGACATGCTGGAGGTCACCGGTCTCAATCTGCCCGCGCTGCCCGCTGTGGACATCGTTTTATTGCCGGCTCGCTGCCGGGGAGGTGTCAGTGAACGATTGCAAGCGGTGGCGCAGATCATTGCAGCGACGCTGGCGCCTTAGCCTGCGCCCGATGCCGCTTGACCTGCCCTTGGATGAACCTGCCGAACAGCGCTGATCGGCCACACTTGCGCGACGGCGAACAGCACCTCAAACACCGTAAACCCGAGAATCAGAACACTCGCGCCCTGGGCAACCGCGTAAAGCTGCCAGGTGGCGAACAGCGTTCGCGCCAGTGCGTCATACAACCCCACGCGTCGGCTCGGTTGCGCCAGGCGCCAGAGCGACCAGACCACGACCACGCTGCCGAGCAGGTTGGCGAACAGCATGCCGCCGACGTCCAGCACAGGCACCGGCCGCTCCAGTGCCAAAGCGCCCGATAACGTGGCGAAGCCGGTGAGCACCCATGCTGCCGTCCAGGGCGTCATGAAGCCCGCTGTCACCACCAGGTCGTAGATGGCGCTAGTTTTGACGATGCCCAGATTGTTTTTTGCGCTGATCATGATCTTCCCTCACAGTTGAGCCCGCAGGCTAAAGCCTGGTCTTAGGTCCAGAGTCAACGTGAGCATTGAACGTCATGAAAATAGGCGAAGTGGCGGTGCGTGCGGGGGTGTCCGTGGATGCATTGCGGTTTTATGAAGAGAAAGGCCTGATCAAGCCGCAACGCAGTGCCAATGGCTATCGGCATTATCCGCAGGAGACGCTGCAGCTGGTGGGGTACATCAAGCTGGCGCAACAGCTGGGGTTTTCGCTCAAGGAAATCGGCGAAAACCTGCCGCTACTATGGAACAGCGAGCAGGTCTCCAGCGACCTGCTGGCGCGATTATTCGCCGAGAAAATCGCGTTGCTGGACGAGCGGATCGGGCAGATGCACGCGCTGCGCAATCTGTTGGCCGAGCGGGCCGGGCAGGTCTGTCCGCTGGTGGGCGCTGGCGCCGCTGACGTGCCCTGAAGGACACGTCACCTCGCAATACACCGACGTCAGTGACGAGGCCTTCAGTCGCACAACGCTTGGCTGCGACGCATCGCTATCGGCCGCACCAGGCTCAGCAAGCCCGCCAGAGCCATCGCCGCACCGACCCAGAGCGGTGATCGCAATCCCAGGCCCGCGTCGATTGTCACACCGCCCGCCCAGCTGCCGAACGCCAGTCCGGCGGTGATGACCGAGGTGTGCATGATGTTGACCAGCGCGCCGGGCTCGGCCGCTTTCATGACCCGCGCGACCATCGCAGGGTTCAGCGCCACACCGGTCAGCCCGAGGGCGAGGAAGCACATCAGGTTCAGCCACAGGTGATGCCCGGCCAGGGCAAAGCCCGACAACGCCAGCACCATGATTGCCAGGCCCCAACCGACGATCGCCATCATGTAGCGATCCGCCAGTCGGCCCACCACCCAGTTGCCCAACACGTTCGCGACGCCATACAGCGCCAGCAACGGTGCAACGAATTTCGGCGCGACGCCGACTTCCTGAATCAGGATGGGCGTGCAGTAGCTGAATGCGGCAAAGGTCGCGCCGATGATCAACCCGCTGGTGACGTAAGCCGCCCAGAGGGGCGCATTCTTCATGTCCGCGACTTGTTGGCGCAGCGGCGGTTCGCTGCCATTGGCGCTCGCGGGCAGTCGCTTGCTCGCCAGCACCGTGCACAGCATCGCCAGCACCACCACGAGCCAGGCGCTGGCACGCCAGCCGAAGTGTTGCTCGACCCAGGTGGTCAGCGGCACGCCCACGACGGGGGACAGCATCAGCCCGGCGAGGACCACCGACACCGCGCGACCGCGTCGTTCCGGGGTGACGAGGGCTGCGCACACGGTCATGCACAAACCGATGCACACGGCACTGGAAATGCCCATGACCACGCGAGCAGCGGCAAGCACCAGATAACTTTGAGCGGCGGCTGCAATGGCGCCTGCTACCACGTAACAGATGAGCAGCGCGATCAACGAGCGTTTGTTGCTGACGCCTCTGGACAGCAGCAGGACGGTCACGAGCGGACCGCCGATGGCCATGCCCAGGGCGTAGAAGGCGATGAGGTTGCCGACCTGGGCGAGACTGACCGAAAACGCATCGGCCAGCGCCGGCATCATGCCGGCGACCATGAACTCGGCCGTCACCAGCGAGAAGATCGTCAGGCCCAGAAGGTAGACGGTGGAGGGGAGTGTACTGCGGCTGGACATGGGGTTCCTGAGGGGTAAAGAAGGCCGGCTACCCTAGGGATTGAGACGGGGCAGGTCAACAGGCAATCAAGCCACTGTTCCTGAAAACCAGTGCCTGCTGCATCATCCCGAGGTCCGTGCTTTGATCGCCAGCCATTCATCGCGCGTCAACTCCCAGAGCTCCTGAACCATCGGGCCAGACACAAAGTGTCCGTTCCGGCGCTGGATCATGCGCATGCCCTCGCGTTTTGAAATCCTTTTCGATGCCTCGTTACCAGCGGCTTTGGGCACCTGCATCACCGGCCGCTGCAGGGTTTCGAACCAGAAGGCGTTGATCACTTCGCACGCCTCCTGCATATAACCGTGACCTCTCCACGGCGGCGCCAGCCAGAACCCCCGATGGTTCTCGGGCTGATCGTGGAGGCTGATGCAGCCGATCACCCGCGCCGGCTCTGGTGTCAGGCGTAGGGTCCAGTGCCATTCGCGCCCCTCTGCCATGGCAGGAAGCGCAAGGTCGCGGAGGTAGGTGAGCGCGCCGTCGTCGGGATAGGGCCATGGCACATGGCTGTCCAGATACCGGACCACGTCCCACTGGGGAAACAACTGTTGAATGACGGGCGCATCGGTTAACCGCAGCGGGGCGAGTGTCAGTCGGGGAGTCTGGAACGTGGGGCTGTCCATGCGGGTTTGTCCTTCGGAGTCGCTGAAGGGCGGACGCTAACGCGTTGCAGGGACGCAGTCCACTGCACCGGCGGCGCGCAGCCAGAGTGTCGAGGGGCAGGAGCGGTGCGGGAACACAGATTCCCACACCTTTCGGTGTCAGCCCAGGTCGTCAAGCACGCCACTCATGCGCGCTTCCACCTCATCCCGAGTGGCCGCCCATGCCGGTACGGTGTCGAGCAGACGCTGTTGCCAGGCCATCAGATTGGGGAATTCATTGAACGGCGCGCCTGTCCGCTGGTACTGCGAAAAGGGCGCTGCAATATCGATGTCCGCAAGGGTCAGGGCATCACCGACGATGTATTTCCGGGACGCCAGTTGGGCATCCAGCACCATAGCAGCGTTGCGGATATTGCTCATGGCCAGCTCAACCACGGCGTCGGTCGGCGGCTTGCCTGTCAACGTCTTGCCGGCCCATTCGTTGAAGAGAAAGGTCGAGAATACCCGCCATTGTTCACCCGACCAGAACATCCACTGCAGAACCTCGAACCTCTCTGCTTCTGTTCGTCCAAGCAGGTTTAAATCCGGGCTCGCTTTTGTGGCGAGATAGAGGTTGATCGCCGATGTCTCCCAGATGACGGTATCGCCGTCCTGAAGCACCGGCGTCAGGCCGTGGGGGTTGAGATTTAAAAACTCAGGGGTATGACTTTCTCCCTTGAATAAATCGACGTTGATGCGTTCGATGTCGACGCCCATGACCGCGGCCGCAGCCGTGACGCGCCGAAGACTGCCCGAGCCCGGATCGCCGTAGAGTTTGATGGACATGATTTTCCTCGTGGTTCGATGATGGAACTGGCCGGCGTTGGCATTGGCGCCCATGGTATGAAGCGGGCCATGAATGAATGTCAGCCGTAAGCTCCGTTGAATGACGAGACCACGGTAGACTCTTGCCTCGCACAAAATAATGCCGCCGTTTCGCAGAACACTTATCTGGAATTCAAATGACTGATCGCTGGCTGGAGATCGAGGTTTTCACCCGCGTGGCCGAATCGGGCAGCTTCTCCCGCGCCGCTCAGGCGCTCGGGCTTTCTCAGCCTTCGACTTCACGAATCGTCACCGGACTGGAAGCTCGGCTTGGCGTGAAGCTGTTGCTGCGCACGACCCGAAGTGTGGCCCTGACGGAAGCGGGCGCGGCGTTTCTGGACAAGGCACGCCAGGCGGCGGCCGATCTGCAGGACGCTGAAGACGCTGCCCGTGGCATCGATTCCTTGCGTGGCACCCTGCGTCTGGCGGTGCCCATTGCGTACGGCACCCTGGCAGTGATTCCCGCACTGCCCGATTTTCTCGAGCGATATCCCGAACTGCGCGTCGAGATCAGCATGCGCGACGAGCGGCAGAACCTCGTGGCAGCCGGCGTCGACATGGCCATTCGAATGGGTACCCTTGAGGATTCCACATTTGGCGCTCGGCGGATTGCGTCAGTGCCGCGCGTGTTGGTGGCGTCCCCGACCTACATCGGCAAACGAGGGCTGCCGGAAGCGCCCGAAGACCTGGCGCTTCACGACGCGCTGTTGCACGAACAAAGCTATCCGGCCAAAAGCACGTTAAAGCTCGTCAAGTCAGGCGTGGAGCAACGGGTCACGCTGCACGGCCGCGTCAAAATCGATGCGGCCCCGGGCGTTCTGGCCGCCGCCACCGCAGGCCTCGGGGTTGCCAACGTCACGACGCTCATGGCGGCCGAACACCTGCGCAATGGCAGCCTCATTCACCTGTTGCCCGACTACGAACTTGAGCCCTTGCAGGCGTTCGCCGTATTTCCCTCCGGCCCCAGACCTTCGGCCAAGGTGCGGGCGCTCGTTGCACACCTCATTGACGTCTTGGGCGGCTAGCTCGGCCGGGATGAGTGCGCGCGTAGGTGATACGCGTCTGAACGCACGTGATCAGATCGAACTCCTGGGAATCAGTCCCGGTCAGAGCATGACGGATGCACCGTCACCCCTTATTCAATAAACGGCACTCGTTTGCCAAAGGATCTGATCATGCTCGGAAAGAAATTCCTCCCTCATCTGCTGTTCACCGCAGTATGCGCAGTCAGCAGCTTTTCCTACGCAGCCGAACAGCCAAGTGTGACGATGGATCGCCCGGGTGCAGGGGTCAAGGAAATCAAGGAAGGCGACAACGTCCCTGATCAATACCAACGTCCCAGCCTGGCGCTTAAAGACTGGAAAGCACGTCACCTGAGCGCGCCGGACGAAAATCAACAGTGGGTGGAGATCAAGGACCAGTACCTGTTGGTTGATATTCCGACGGGCACGATCAAACAGATGGTGCCCAAGGGCAAGGCGCATAAATAACGCCATTGGCCGAGACCCCATTCCTCAGCCAACGAATGGTAGCGTGACGTCTGACGCCTTCCCGGCTAAAGCCGGTCCTACACCGGAGTACATCGCTAATGACACTGGATGCACGCGGTCTTTCGTAGGACGGGCTTTAGCCGGGAAGAGGCCTGTCGGAGCACTATCAATCTCGCGGCGTGACACATGACGTCTGTCCGGCTAAAGCCGGTCCTGCAGTGGGTTCACCGCTAGCGTGACTGGATGTGTGTGGTCTGGTAGGACCGGTTTCAGCGGGAAGTGGCTTGTCCGATGTCCTCATGGGCAAATCCCCATCCAGATAAAACTCATCCAGTTGTGGCGGCGGTATGCGGGTATCGGACAGCATGGCGTGAACCTGTCCACGATGGTGAATCTGGTGCTGGAACAGATGTAGCAACAGGCGATCCACGCGTTCCGGAATAATGCCCGTCGCCCGCACCACACCCGCTAGACGACAAAGCGCGTGCTCATCCAGATCTTCGCAATACGTAACTAGTCGGTCGTCCGCTTCCGTTTGGAGCTGGACGATTGCCTGCAGCGACAGATGCTCGGGCAGATCCTTTCGTTGACCCTCCAGATCAAACGTCAGCGCGGCCAGGTAGAACTGATCGACATCCAGTATGTGCCGCAGCGTCAGCTCAATTGAGGGAAAAAAACCTGTTCGCGGCGCCAGGTATTCTTCGTTGCTCAACCCCAGGCATGCCGAGAGCAGGCGCCGGTTCGACCATCGATTATTGTGTGCCTGCGCCAGATAGCTGTTCATCGGAGAGTGCGCGCATTAAGTGGCTGGAGTGACGAATGTTAGTAAGTTCGCGCAGGGTCAGTCATCCCACGTTGCTTTCCCGCGAGTACCGCCCCGGCGCGCGCCCTGTGTAGCGGGTAAATGCCACGCTGAACGCACTTACCGAGCCGTAACCCACGCGCTGTGCAATCCCGGCAATGTCCTCCACGCGCTCACTCAGCAGTTTCTTCGCCAGCGCCATCCTCCACGCCAACAGATACGCCATGGGTGGCATGCCCAATGCGTTCTGAAAACGCTCAAAGAACGTCGAGCGTGAAAGGGCAGATTCCCTGGCCAGTTCTTCAACGGTCCACTGCCTGCCCGGGTGCTCGTGCATCTGCCGTAACGCCATCGCCAGGCGCTCGTCACTCAGCCCGCGCAGCAACCCCGGTGGCGCGGCGTCGGTGGCGGTGCAACGCAGCGCTTCGATAAACAGGACTTCCAGGAGACGGGCGAGGATCACGTCCCTCGCTGGCCGCTGAGCGCGGGCTTCCTCGGTCACCAACTCCACCAGCGTCGCAAGCCGGGGCTCGCCGCGCACATGAATCAGTTGCGGGAGCAGCGAGACCAATAAAGCAGCGTCCGGCGATCCGAATGTGCAGTGACCGACCAACAACTGAACGTCGACGGGCGCGTCCAGCGGGCCGACACGTATGTCCCGAGGACGGACCTCGAGAGGAGCGCGCTCGCCGTCGCCGTCTGCCAGCGGCTGAAGGCTCATCATCTCGAAATCGTAAGCTGCCGGGATCAACACGAAGTCGCCCGCCTGCAGGCTGATCGGCGAATGTCCGGCCGCCGAAAGCCGAGATCCCCCTTGCAGGATCGCGCAGTAAAACGGCTGGCCGTACACCGAGCGCTGTACCCGCCATGCCCCTGCGCCGCTGACGATTTTGGACAGCGAAGCACTGGGTTGCAGCAGGGTGACGACCTCAGCAAGCGGATCGAACATGCCGGACTCCTGCAAAAGAAAAGCGGACGGGGGATGATATTAAGTCCGGTTACCACAGCTTATCGTGGCGTCCCTGTCAATCACGCGATGGAGACACATCCATGAACACCATTCTGATCACCGGCTGCTCTTCGGGCTTCGGCCTGGCTACCGCCCGATATTTCCTCGACCGAAACTGGAAGGTCATCGCGACCATGCGCACGCCCGATGCAGCGCTTTTCGAAGCGTCCGAACATCTGAGCGTGCTCGCCCTGGACGTCACCGACCCAGACAGCATCCAGAAGGCGATCGACGCCGCAGGGCCGATCAATGTGCTGGTCAATAACGCCGGCATCGGACTGCTGGGCGCTCTTGAAGGCTGCTCGATGGACAAGGTCCGCAGCATGTTCGAGACCAATACCTTTGGCACCATGGCGATGACTCAGGCCGTGCTGCCGCAGTTCCGCGGGCGCAACGCGGGGGTCGTCATCAACGTCACCTCCAGCGTGACCCTCAAATCCCTGCCATTGCTTAGCGTGTACACGGCGAGCAAGGCGGCGGTGAATGCGTTCACCGAATCCCTGGCGCTGGAGCTTGAGCCGTTTAACGTTCGTGTCCATCTGGTATTGCCGGGCCGCGCACCGGGGACCGACTTCGGCAAAAATGCACAGCCGCGCATGCAGGGCAGCATTCCGGACGCCTATGCCGATCTGGCTCAACACGTGTTTAGCGAATGGTCGCACTCGACCCTGGTGACCGAGGCCCAGGACGTCGCCGAGGCGATCTGGCGTGCAGCGAATGAACCTGCGTCGCCGATGCGTACTGCCGCTGGCACCGATGCAGTTGCATTAATGGGGCAGGCGGGCTGAACAACCGCCGTTATCGCCGATCGTGCTGTCCATCCGACGAAAGCCCATGGAAAGGTACTAACAATCAGGAAATCCGCCGGTCCAACCTGTTCGCCGAACCGGTTGCGACAACGGGTTCACAGGTCGTCAGTATTCCAGGCAGGAGCAGCGCATGAGCATCAGCCCCACTTTTGATATCCGCAATTATGGCGCCAAGGGCGACTCCGTCACTGACGATACCGTCGCCATTCAACAGGCAATCGATGCCGCAAGCGCTGCGGGTGGGGGCAAGGTTTACATCCCTGGCGGCACCTGGCTTGTCGCCGACAGCGACGGTTCGGGCAACGCCCTGGCGCTGAAAAGCAACGTCACCCTCACCGGCGATGGCGCCGGTGACAGCGTGCTCAAGCTGGCCGATGGCGCCGGGTCGAATACCGCCTCTCTGCTGGGCGTGGTAGCAGGCAGCACCGTTCGAGACGCGACCGTCAGCAATCTCTCGCTGGATGGCAATCAGGTCAACGGCGGTGGGCAGGTCAGTGGCTGGTCGCAGTCAGGGGCGAGCAGCACCAACTTGGTGATCGATGGCGTCACCGCTACGCACTTCAGCGGCAGCGGTTTCGACCTGACCGGCGCGTCGGTGCATTTGACGGTGCGCAACAGCACGGCCACGGGCAACAGTTCCGACGGCTTCGCACTGGGCGGGTCGCTCCCCGCATTGACCTTTCAGGACAACCGCGCGCTGGACAACAGCGGCAACGGCATCAATGTCGGCCTGGGCAGCGTGGCGATGTCGCTCACCGACAACCTCGCTTCCGGCAACGCTGGCGACGGGATTCACGTCCATGAAGAAAGCGGCGTCGACACCGGCTTTTTCAGCGTCATCGGCGGCGACGTCTATGGCAACGGCGGTGATGGCGTGCACATGCGCGGCATCGAATACGGCGGCGTGTATCGCCTCGACATCCATGACAACGGCGGGTCGGGCGTCAATCTGCAAGGCACCACGCACATCGAAGTGTCCAACAACGTCATTCACGGCAATGCGCAGAGCAACGACGTGCCGGAAGTGGCGATTCGAAATCTGGGCAGCGAAAACGGCACGCAGAATTTCGTCTACGACAACCTGATCACTGGCAGCGCCGGATCGACCTTTGGCGTGGCCGAGGTGCCGTCGGACGCGGCGAGCGTCGAGGGCAGTGTGATCTTCGGCAATGTCATCAATGGCACCCATGCCGGTGACATCAGCGCGGCGGGAAACCAAACCCAGGTCTACAACAACAGCGATGTGCTGATCGTGCGCGGCAGTGCCGGCGCGGACACATTGATCGGCAGCCGCTCGGACGAACTCATCAGCGGCGGCGCAGGCCGCGATCGCATCGATGGCGGCGCAGGTGACGATGTGATTCATGGCGGCGCAGGCGCGGACCGCCTCAGCGGCGGCACGGGCAGCGACGTGTTTCGGTTCAGCTCGGTCAATGACAGTTATCGCACGGCAACGACATCGTTCACTGATCGCATCACCGACTTCAACGATGCCAGTGACCGTCTCGACCTGACACTGTTGGGATTGTCCGGCCTGGGCAATGGCCACAACGGTACCCTCAAGGCGACCTATAACGCTGGCACCGACATCACCTATCTCTCCAGCCTGGACGCGGACGCTGCTGGCAACCGCTTCCAGTTGGCACTCGACGGCAACCACCTGAGCACGTTGGGCGCGGCGAATTTCTTCTCGTCGATTACCGGCACGTCCAGTGACGACAAGCTTCTCGGCACGGCCGCCGATGATGTGCTGATCGGCGGCGCAGGGCGCGACAACCTGTCCGGCGACGGTGGCGCAGATCGCCTGCTCGGTGGCAGCGGTGGTGACACGCTGACGGGTGGGGCCGGCGCCGATACCTTCGTCTACACCCGCGTGAGCGACAGCCTGCGCAACGACGCCAGCGGCAGCTACGCCCAACGTGATGTGATCACGGATTTCAACAGCAACGGCCATGATCGCCTTGACCTCACGGCGCTGGGTTTCAAAGGGCTGGGCAACGGTTACGACGGCACGCTCAAAGTCGTGCTGAATCTGGCAGGCGATCAAACGGCGCTGAAGTCGCTGGAGCCTGATGCCGACGGCAACCGCTTCGAAATCCTGATCAACGGGAATCACCTCTACGACCTGACCGCCAGCAATGTGCTGTTCGCCAACCCGGACGACACCCGCGTCGATTCCTCCCAACCGCTGACGTCGGTGAACGCCACCGGCACGGCGGGCGCCGATACGCTATATGGCGACTGGGGCAACGACACCTTGTTCGGCATGGCGGGCAATGACGTGCTCGCCGGCAGTGTCGGCGATGATTTGCTGGTCGGCGGTGCTGGCAGCGATCGACTCACGGGCGGTTCCGGGGCGGACACTTTCCGCTTCGATCACATCAGCGACAGCTACGTTGGCGCGGCAGACCTGATCACCGACTTCACCACCGGCCACGACATCCTGGACGTGTCCGCCTTGGGTTTCACCGGCCTGGGCAACGGCCGCGACGGCTCCTTGCAGGTCAGCTACAACGCCAACAGCGACCGCACCTACGTGCGCAGTCATGAAGCGGACAGCGCGGGTCAGAAATTCCAGGTCACCCTGGCGGGGGATTACAGCCACAGCCTGCACGCCGAAGACTTTGCGTTCACTGCGGCACCCAATGCGGCTGAGATCAAAGTGGTGGGTGTGCCCGCGGCGATGGACCATGTGGTGCTGTCCGACGCCTGACCTCACGGGATGCATGCTTTCTATTAGTGGGACCGGCTTCAGCCGGGAAGAGGCCAGTCCAAACACCCGTGGATTTGCGGTGTGACACCTGACGCGTTCCCGGCTAAAGCCGGTCCCACAATGTGCGCGCCGCCAGTGCCGGTTGCATGCGGTTTGTTAGTGGGACCGGCTTCAGCCGGGAAGAGGCCAGGTCAAACACTCGTGGATTTGCGGTGTGACACCTGACGCCTTCCCGGCTAAAGCCGGTCCCACAAAGGGGTTACCGCCAACCCACCGGATGCATTCGGCCCAACAAAGGGCTCGCCGCCAATTCCACTGGTTACATCCGGTCCCACAACTCGTCCGCAGCCAGTCACATGCAAGGGGGCGCAGTCAATGCCACCGCACCCACTGACTCCAATCTGTCACACCCCAGCCCCTGAAATGCCACATTGACGCCGTAATGTCCTCGCCAATGAGATCGATCTCAAGCGAGTGAACATGAGTGACCTGAAAGACGTCGCACGGGTGGCCGGGGTGTCCCGTGCGACCGCCGCCCGGTGTTTCGCCTCCCCCGACGTGGTGCGTCCCACCACCCGAGACCAAGTATTCGCCGCCGCGCGGGAACTGGGTTTTCGCCCCAATCTGCTGGGCCGCCAGCTGCGCCTGCAAACCACCCAGCTCATTGGGGTGGTCGTACCGAGCCTGCTCAACCCGGTGTTCGCCGAACAATTCCAAGCCATGGAGCGCGCCGCGCGGTTGCGCGGCTACAACCTGCTGCTGGCGACCACCGATTACAGCGCCGAGCGAGAAAGCGCCGTGGTGGAAGAATTGTTGCGCCAGCGGGTCGACGGTTTGGTGCTGACAGTCACCGACGCCCACAGCAATCGCGTGCTGCAAAGCCTGAGCACAGAAGACACGCCCTTTGTGCTCGCCTATCACCAGCCCGGTAGCACCGAATACAGCGCCGTCTCGGTGGACAACCGCGCCGGCATGGCCCTCGCCACGCGTTATCTGCTGGACGCCGGTCATCGCCGCATAGGCATGGTGGCGGGGCCGACGCTGCAGTCCGACCGGGCGCGGCAGCGTTACGCGGGCTATTGCGACGCAATGGCTGAACACCGCTTGAACGCCATGGCCATCATCGAGATGCCCAGCCACACCGAGGCTGATTTCAGCGCCCTCGCGCCGTTGTTGAGCGGCCCTGACGCGCCGACCGCGCTGGTCTGTTCAAACGATTTGCTGGCGATCAGCCTGATCGCCGAGCTGCGCCGTCACGGTTGGGCAGTGCCCGAGCAGCTGTCGATCATCGGTTTCGACGGCATTGCCATCGGCACCCAGATGCACCCGACCCTGTGCAGCGTGGTCCAGCCCATCGCCGCGCTGGCGACCACTGTCATCGATCAATTGCTGGCGCAGATTGCCGGCGCCGCCCCGACTTCCCATTGCCTGCCGTGCCACATCCGGCCGGGCGAAAGTACTCAGCCCTACGAGGAGACGCTCCATGATCCGCTTCAGTAAAACCCTGGCCGCCCTGCTGCTGTGTGGCGTGGCCAGCCTGACCCAGGCCGCCGAAACCGCGATCTGCTACAACTGCCCGCCGGAATGGGCGGACTGGGGCACCCAGCTCAAGGCCATCGCCGACAGCACCGGCGTGCAGGTGCCGCTGGACAACAAGAACTCCGGCCAGTCCCTGGCGCAGCTCGTAGCGGAAAAAGCCGCCCCGGTAGCGGACGTGGTGTATTACGGCGTGACCTTCGGTCTGCAGGCGCAGAAAGCCGGTGTCGTCGGCACCTACAAACCCAAGGGCTGGGAGCAGATTTCCGCAGGCCTGAAAGACCCGGAAGGCCACTGGTTCGCGATCCACTCCGGCACGCTCGGCATCATGGTCAACGTCGATGCACTGGGCGGTTTGCCGGTCCCGCAGAGCTGGGCTGATCTGCTCAAACCCGAATACAAAGGCATGGTCGGTTACCTCGACCCGTCCAGCGCGTTCGTCGGCTACGTCTCCGCCGTAGCCATCAACCAGGCCATGGGCGGCACCCTGGATAACTTCGCGCCGGCCATCGACTACTTCCAGAAACTGGCGAAGAACGCGCCGATCGTGCCCAAGCAGACGGCCTATGCGCGGGTGCTCTCCGGCGAATTGCCGATCCTGGTGGACTACGACTTCACCGCCTACCGCGCCCGCTACAAGGACAAGGCCAACGTGGCATTTGTCATCCCTAAGGAGGGCAGCATCAGCGTCCCTTACGTGATGAGCCTGGTCGCCAATGCTCCGCATCTGGCCAACGCTGAAAAGGTGCTGGATTTCGTGCTCTCCGAGCAGGGCCAGGCGTTGTGGGCCAAGGCCTATTTGCGCCCGGTCCGCGCCATGAAGATGCCGGCGGACGTCGCCGCGCAGTTCCTGCCGGACAGCGATTACGCCCGCGCCGGCGTGGTGGATTACCAGCACATGGCCGACGTGCAGGAAGCCTTCGCCGCGCGTTACCTGAGCGAGGTCAAGTAAGTGAGCAGTACGGTATTGGAGGCGCAGGACGAGGCCGCGGGTGGGTTGTTGAAACGGCGTTTGCGCCCGACGGCCGCCTGGGCCCTGGCACCCGCGGCGGCCGTGTTGGCAGCGTTCTGGCTGTTGCCGCTGGCGCACCTGATAGTGCTCGGCGGGCAGCAGCGGGACGGCGCCGGCAGTGGTTATTGGCAAGTGCTCAGCAGCCCGCAGTACCTGGGCAGCCTGGCGCAAACCTGCGTGCTTGCTGCGGTGGTCACTTTTGCCGCGCTGCTGGTCGGCGGTATCACCGGCGTGTTTCTCGCCCGTCAGCGCTTTTTCGGGCGCTCGACACTGGTGGCGCTGCTGACTTTTCCGCTGGCGTTTCCCGGCGTGGTGGTGGGCTTTCTGGTGATTCTGCTGGCAGGGCGGCAGGGGCTGTTTGCGATGCTGGGCCTGAAACTGGCCAGTGAGCGTTGGGTGTTTGCCTATTCCCTGGCGGGGCTGTTCCTCGGTTACCTGTATTTCTCGATTCCGCGGGTGATTCTCACGGTGATGGCGGCCTGCGAAAGCCTCGACCGCAGCCTGGAAGAAGCCGCGCATTCCCTCGGCGCCGGGCACTGGCGGGTGGTGTGTGACGTGATTATTCCCGGGCTGGCGCCGGCGCTGGTGTCCTGTGGCGCGATCTGTTTCGCCACGTCCATGGGCGCGTTCGGCACGGCGTTCACCCTGGGCACACAGCTGAATGTCACCCCCGTGGCGATCTACAACGTGTTTACCAACTACGCCAACTTCACCGTCGCCGCAGCGCTGTCGGTGGTGCTCGGCGCGCTGACCTGGGCGGTGTTGCTGCTGGCGCGGCGCATGGTCAAGCAATCGAGGACGGTCCTGTGAAGCGTTCTTCGCTGTTCATCGCGCAGCTGCTGTTCACGCTGCTGGTCTGCGCCTTCATGTTGGTGCCGGTGCTGATGTCGCTGGTGGCCGGGCTGACCCGCAATTATTTTCAGGGCGTGTCCAGCGGACTGACCTTCGACTGGATCGCCCAGGTCTGGCAGGCGTACTCGCCGACGGTGTGGCTGTCGCTTCAGCTGGCCCTGGCCTGCGCGGTGTGCGTCTGTGTGATCGGCGTCCCGGCAGCCTATGCGCTGGTGCGGATGAACAACCGCTTCAGTCGCGCCTTCGAGGAATTGATGGTCTTGCCCGTCGCCATGCCCGGCCTCGCCAGTGCCCTGGCCCTGTTGCTGACCTACGGCCAGTTCGGCAGTTTCCGCAGCAGTTGGCTGTTCATCCTCGTCGGCCACGTGCTGTTCACCCTGCCGTTTCTGGTGCGGCCGGTGATGGCGGTGATGCAGCGTCAACATCTGCCGACGCTGGAGGAGGCCGCTGCCAGTCTGGGTGCCGGGCCATTTCGCCGTTTTTTCAGCGTCGTGGTGCCGAACTGCCGGGCGGGGATTCTCGCCGGCCTGTTGATGGTGGTGACGCTGTCCCTGGGTGAATTCAACCTGACCTGGATGCTGCACACGCCCATGACCAAAACGCTGCCGGTGGGTCTGGCGGACAGTTACGCCTCGGCGCGGCTGGAAGTCGCGAGCGCCTACACACTCATATTTCTGTTGATGATCGTGCCGCTGCTGGTGGCGTTGCAGGCCATCAGCGCACGCCTTTCCCGTGGAGAGCAAAAATGACTGGAACCACGCTGCGCCTGATCGGTTGCCGCAAGGCTTTCGCCGACGGCACCGTTGCCGTTCACGACCTCAACCTGACCATCGAGGCGGGGGAGACGCTGGCCATCCTCGGCCCGTCCGGTTGCGGCAAAACCACCACGCTGCGGATGATCGCCGGACTGGAACGGCCGGACGTCGGCCAGGTGTTCTTCGGCGATCAGGACGTAACCCGGCTGCCCATTGAGCGTCGTGATGTCGGCATGGTTTTTCAGAACTACGCACTGTTCCCCAACCTCACTGTGGAAGGCAACATCGCGTATGGCCTGAAGGTGCGCGGCGTGGCCGTCGCGGAGCGCAACAAGCGCTGCGCCGAGCTGCTGGAACTGGTTGGGTTGCAGGAACACGCCAAACGCGGCATTCATGAGCTGTCGGGCGGGCAGCGTCAGCGGGTGGCACTGGCCCGAGCCCTGGCCCCACGGCCAAAAGTCCTGCTGCTCGACGAGCCCCTTGCCGCACTGGACGCGCAACTGCGTGAACGCTTGCGCAGCGAACTCGATCAGCTGTTGCGCGGATTGGGCATCACCTCGGTGTTCGTCACCCACGATCAGGGCGAAGCCATGGCCCTGGGGGACCGGATTCTGGTCATGCAGCAAGGGCGCATCGCCCAGCTCGGCACCCCGCGGGAAATCTATCAGCAACCGGCGAATCCGTTCGTGGCCGGTTTCGTTGGCAATCTCAACGCATTCACAGTGGCCGGGCGTACCGCCAGCGGCCTTAAGGTCAGCGGCGGCGTACTCCCATGGGGGGAGGCGGGCGAGCCGACAACGGTGTATTGCCGGCCCGAGCATCTGCGGGTGGTGAGCAGCGAAGGGCACCTGCACGGGCGTTTGCTGGGGCAGTTCTTTCAGGGGGCGCAAAGCCGCTTGTTGATTGAGGTCGGCGCGGCGCAACCGTTGCTGGTGGACAGCGCCGACAGCGTCATTCACGCGCCGGGCGATCACATTGCCCTGGCCATCGAGCCGCGCGCGCTGTTCGCCCTGCACCCGTAATTCTTGCCTGGATAAGTTGAATGTCGAATGCCCCGTTTCTCATCGCGCAGATCAGCGATCTGCACCTTAAAGCCGGCAACAAACTGACCTATGGCGTGGTCGACACCCTGGGTGCATTGCGTCGCGCGGTCGACCATCTGAATGCCAGCCACCCGCGCCCGGACATCGTGGTGATCAGCGGCGACCTGGTGGATTTCGGTCGGCCGGATGAATACGCCGTCTTGCACCCCGAGCTGGCGCGCCTGAGCATGCCGTACTATCTGGTGCCCGGTAATCACGACGTCCGCGAGCACCTGCTGGCTGAATTTGCCGACCACGTGTACCTGCCGATCTCGGCCGAAGCACCGCTGGACTGGGTGGTCGAAGCCCATCCAGTGAGGCTGATCGGTCTGGACTCGACGATCCCCGGCGCCCACGGCGGGCGAGTGCTGGACAGTCAGATGGCCTGGCTGGATGAAGTGCTCGGTCGACGCCCCGCCGTGCCAACCCTGCTGATCATGCACCACCCGCCCTTTGTCACCGGCATCGGCCACATGGACCGCGAAGCGTTCATCAACGGTGCTGCGCTGGAAGAAGTCATTGGACGCCACCCGCAGGTCGAGCGGGTCTTGTGCGGGCATCTGCATCGACCGATGCAACGACGCTTCGCCGGTAGCATCAGTTGCACCTGCCCGGGCACCTCGCACCAGATTGTGCTCGACCTGCGCGATGACGCTCCGGCGCATTTCAACCTCGAACCGGCAGGCTACCTGCTGCATCGCTGGGACGCGGAGGAGGGCCTTGTGACCCACAACGGCGTGTTCGGTGATTACCCTGGGCCGTACCCGTTTTATGACGCGCAGGGGTTGATCGATTAGCTCGCACCATCCCGGAGATTGTCCTATCGTCCTGGCCCGGCAGGGCCTGGATGGTTGCGGGCCTGAGGGTGCCGCTGCATCGCTAAAATCACCTCCTCTATAATCAGTCTATAGTCACTCTATAATCCGCTATAAACGTAGAGTTTTTACCTTTCTATAATTGGTCTATAGTCACTCTATAATTGCCTATATAGCTGTGCCTGAGGTCTACCGATGCCTGAAATCTTCTACCACCGCCCCGAGCTGGCCGCCCGACTCTCAAAGCTGATCATGCAGATATCCGTGGGCAGTTCCGCGAGCTCCGGCGTCTTCCTGGCAGCGCCCCGGCGTACAGGAAAATCCACCTTCGCCCGTGAAGACCTGCGCCCTGCGCTGGAAAAGGCGGGGGCGATTGTGCTGTATGCAGACCTCTGGCAAGACCTGACCAAAGACCCTGGCCTTGTCATCGTGGAAGCCATCCGCGAAGCGGTTGGCCAAAACGATGGCTTCATCACACGGCTGGCCAAGGCTTCCGGGATAGACAAGGTGGCTGTTGGCGGCTTGAATTTCAGTCTGGATAAAATCGGCCTCGGCAAGGACATCGACCTCACCACGGCGCTGGTGGCGCTCTCGGACGAATCGCAGAAGCTCATCGTTCTGATGATCGATGAAGCGCAGCATGCGATCACAACCGAGGCGGGTGTGGCAGCGCTGTTCGCGCTCAAGGCGGCGAGGGACGAACTCAACAGCTCCCGGCACCATGGCCTGCGCATCGTCTGCACCGGCTCGAACAGGGACAAGCTGGCCATGCTGCGCAACAGCAAGGATCAGGCGTTCTTCGGGGCATCGATGGTGCCGTTCCCGACGCTCGATCAAAACTACATTGACTGGCTGTGCGCCAACATTGATCTGCCATCCCCGCTTGATCCGGCGGAGGTGTTCCAGCTGTTCAAAGAAAGTGGCTATCGCCCCGAATTGCTCGGTGCTGCAGCTGATGCCATCCGCTTTGACTTTTTCATCGACCCTGAAAACGTACGTGAGCGGTTTGCCGAGCTGGTTCGGGCGCAAGCGGATGAGCTGAACGCGAATCTCAAGAAGGTGATCCACAGCCTCACCCCGATCCAGTCCGCCGTGATTCGCGTCATGGGGAGCATGGGCGAAAGCTACGCCCCCTTCGAGGCGCCCACCATGGCACTGTACGTCGCGGCGCTGAAGCAGGCGGGGATTGCCGAAAGCGACATCAAGGTCGAGGTGCCGGGCGTGCAGCAAGCCCTCATTGCCCTGCAGGAAAAGAACCTGGTGTGGAAGGCTTCACGGGGTGTCTATGCGGTGGATGAGCACGTGATCGTTGATCTGCTTCGTGCCGACGGGCTGTTGGAAGGCTTGTAGCCTCGCGGCAGCCCGGAATGGTTACCGCTTAAGGGCGATGGCCTCCTGGACAAGGCACTCAAGGGCAAACTGCTCGGTGTAGGTCATCTGAATGGGCGTCGTTTCGCCCTTGACGGTGCGTTCGCCATCAAGGATGTAGCGGATGCGCTTGTCAGTGACCCCGATACGTTTGGCGATCCACGAAGGTGTTTGGCCAATCCGCGAAATCAGCTTGTCGGCGTATTCGGTGGAAGGGTTATAGAGTTCTGCGTTGGGTGTCATGTGACGTCCGGATAGAGGTTAGGCGCTGTGTGTTCAGGCGAATGCCGCACAGTGTGCCAATAACCGGGCTGCGTCGCGACCCCAATGGTGTTCGCCAGCGCTGCGATGGTTCTAGAGGGGGAGGCCCCCGGGGAAGAGATTCACCCTGGGCTCAAGCGCCGCTGCCCGTCCCTGGTGCTCGTGCAAATGCGGCAGAGACTGACTCAGGCAAAATCAGGTTCCGAAAATTTTATAGCCAACGTGCGTGAAGATTTAATCATGGCGGCACACTCATCACTCGTGACGGGCTTACTGAAAAGGTAACCCTGAATTTGATCGCAACCATGTTTGACAAGCAGCTCTAGCTGGTCGAATGTTTCGACACCTTCGGCAATGACGTTCAAATCGAGTTCGTGTGCCAACACGATGACCGCTCGGGTGATCGCCGCGTCTTCATGATTGCTTGTTATATCTTTTATGAACATTCTATCGATTTTAAGCGTGTCGATAGGGAATCGCTTCAAGTAGGCCAAACTGGAATAACCCGTTCCGAAATCATCCACCGAAAGCCCTATGCCATATGACTTTATCTCTCGAAGTATTTCAACCGCCGACTCGGGTTCAATCATCAACACGGATTCAGTGAGCTCGAACTCTAAAAGAGCGGGGTTGATACCGTATTCTTCCAGGATATGCCTGACGATTTTAGCCAGCCCTTTTACCTGAAGCTGCCTGGCTGAAAGGTTGATGGCGATCGGCACCACCCCGAGATTGTTATCTTCCCACCCTTTCAGGGTTTCACAGACTTTCCGGATGACCCATTCGCCCACGGGAATGATCAGGCCGGTGTCTTCAAGCATCGGGATAAAATCGGCGGGAGAAACCAGGCCGAGCTCTGGATGATTCCACCTCAGTAAAGCTTCCAGACCACTGATACTGCCATCGGTGAGGCTGACCTTGGGCTGAAAATGCAGAATGAACTCGTCGCGATCAAGCGCGCCCCGCAATAGCGTTTCAGTTTGCAAACGCTTGACGGCACTTTGATTCATCTCGGCAGTGTAAAACTTGAAATTATTACGACCGCTCTTTTTTGCATGGTACATGGCGGTATCAGCGTGCTTGAGGATGACGCCAGCGTCATTCCCGTCAAAAGGGTAATTGGCGATGCCTACGCTCGCTGAAACGAATATATCCTGACCACGAAGATTAAAGGGTTTTGCCAACGCGTCGACAACATGGGTCGCAAGCGATTTTATGGAGCTCGCCGAATAAACAGGCTGTGTCACCACAACCGAAAATTCATCGCCCCCCAGCCGCGCAACCAGGGTGTCGTCGTCAACGTATTTTTCCAGGCGCCGGCTCGCCTGGATGAGCAACTCATCCCCTACGGAATGCCCCATGGTGTCGTTCACGGTTTTGAATCTGTCCAAATCGATGAACATGACGCTTATGGCACATGGCGCGGATGCAGAGCGGCTGATTGCAGCGTGCAGGTAATTATTCAGGAACCAGCGATTGGGCAGATGTGTAAGCGAATCATTTTCGGCCAGAGAGGTAAGCCTTTTCTTTGCGTCATCCCGTTCAAGCGCAGCTGCCAGCAGGTTTGCCAACGTTTGGAGGTAGCTAACGTCTTCAGGTGTAAAGGCGTGCCCTGTGGTGGCATAAACCCCGAGCACACCTTTAAAGGCATCCCCGCAAGGTATATCGACCTCAACACGGCTTCTGATGCGCTCAGCTCCCACTGTGTCAACCGACAGCAATTTGTATTTCGCATCCGGCGTATCGGAAATATCGAGCCCGGCAGGAGAACCCGTACTGCTCAAGAATGCATTTGTGTCGCCATTTCGGATATCAATGTTGGTCAAGCCAGTTTCAGCGTTGAGGATGACTCCGTGACTCACGCGATCAACGACTAATAAAGCGGCCTTACTCATGCTCAACCCTTGCGCCGCTGTCAGTGCGGCCAGTTCACCCAGGGCGCTGACGTTTTCCTCTGTCAATGCCTGCTGGCCAAACAAGGCGATCAGGTGTTGCCTTCTGGCGTTATCCAGAATCGCCAGCTCAAACTCTTTTCGATCGGTGATATCGATGTCGATGCAGATATATTTTTCAACGCCGCCCCTGTCATCGAGAATAGGGATGATGGTGCGTTGATGCCATTTCTCCGCACCGGCCTGACCTGTAAGCCTGACCTCACCGTTCCGCACTTCACGTTCAGGTGCCCACTGCCACGGCTGAGTGGCTGAAGACATGCCGTTCCAGACTTGATCAATCGTCAGCTCTAAAAGCTCGGCGCGGGAACGCTGTGAGCTGGTTACGAATCGTTCGTTGACATAGGTGATGCGACCGGAGGGCGAACATTCGCAGACGATTGAAACCTCGTCCAGGGCGTTTTTATGCTGCACCAGGGTGTTCATCAACGATTCGATGCGCTGACCAAAGTGATTACGCATATTCGCCGCAGTACGGTTTACCGCTTTGATTGCCTCCTGTATTTCGACGGGCGCATCCGCGACCAGCATGGCTTCTGCTGCCACTGCGCCGGACGCGATTTCCGCTTCATAGGAGTGAAGCTTGTCCAGGTGGGCGAGCGAACGCTTGATCACCCATCCCATCAACAACAAACTTGTGAGCAAAAAAAGCACCGCCAGTACCGTCGCTTGCACCACCAAATTACACAGTTCGGTCGCTATTTTCTCGGCGTTGAATGACAGGCGCATCACCCCATAATCTTTTCCACCGATCGTAATCGGTCGGTTGACATCGAATAATCGTGCAGCGACCTCGGCCTCTATCCACGCGGGGGCTCTGCCAGCCGGCGCACTGGGCGCCTGCAGGCGAATGACGCCACCCGACAGGTCAATAAACATGGCGGATTGGAACGGCGAGCGAGCCAGGGTCTTTTCGAGGGTTCTTTTGATGGTGTCGTAATCGCCGATGACGACACTTTCCTCCACGGCCTGTGCGGCAACCTCTATCAGCATGTTGGCGGTGTCTTGGATTTCCTCGATATGCTGAAGAAGCTGATTTTTATAAAACAGACCCAGCCCGGCCGTAAGGAACACCACTATCAGAATAGACAGCATCCCCAATATTTGCGACGTCAGTGATTTGGGCAGCAGGCT
The DNA here is from genome assembly GCF_057834665.1 of Pseudomonas sp. GL_135. Taxonomy (NCBI): domain Bacteria; kingdom Pseudomonadati; phylum Pseudomonadota; class Gammaproteobacteria; order Pseudomonadales; family Pseudomonadaceae; genus Pseudomonas; species Pseudomonas sp. GL_135. Next base: position 2,920,156 of record NZ_CM174408.1, on the reverse strand, counting down.
TTTAAAGAAAGTCATTAATAGCCTCTTCAGCTAATGTCAGATTATTTACTTGAGGTTTGCCGGCAAGCCGCTGTAAAAATCACGATAGGAAGCGTAATCCGCTGCCGTCGCAGGAATAAAGGTAATCGGTGCGGGTGCATGGACCAACTCGGCCGCCTCATGAAGAATCTTGCTGCCGTCTTTGTCGTACTGCATGTTGAAAAATGCGTTGGCTACCGCATCAAGTTCTTTTTGTGAAATACGAGGGGAGACCATGAGGGCTAAATCATTGAACGAGGACGAATTCCACAATACGCGGAACGACTTACCTTCTCTCTCCGTGTAGCCGCTGACAAGCTGTGAGTTGACCCCCATCGCCTGAGCCTTGCCGCTGAGCAGCTGGCTGAAGGCGCCGTCCATGTTTCCTGCAAATACCGTAGACGTGTGTATCCCTTTCTTTACCAATTCCGAGCTGGTGACTTTATAAGCAATGAACGCTTCGGGCCCGGGGTACACGACCTCTTTGCCTTCCAGTTCAGAAAGGCTATGGATGGGCGAATCGGCAGGGACCACGATTTGTCCTTCAAGGGGAGGCGCGTCACGGCGACCAAATACCTTCCAGCCCATTTTGTCGCGCTCAGGGCTAAAGAGATGATTGGTGAAAGCGAAATCAACTTCTTGTGCGAGCACATAACTGGTTGTGTCAGAGGATGTGCGCCCTAATTTCAGCGTGAGATTCACGCCACTTTTTTCGGACACATACCGTATGATCGGGTTCCAGAAACTGGCAGAAAGATTAAGGTTGTATTGATTGACGGGCGAAAAGTTGTAGACTTTGAGATCTTCAGAGACAGCCATATTTGACAGCCCTAAAGACAGCGCAATAATAATAGCTTTGCAGGTTACGCGTAACGTCACGTGTTCACTCCAGATGGTGGCTGACTTATCACTCAAAGGCCTTTAAAGCCAGATTTAGCTCGGCAATCTAAATCAATCGGCTGAAGAGCGAGGATCTGAAGCACCTGTTGCATAAATAAATAGTTAACTCCCTTGGATCCACTAAGCCGCATAGGTCCCATGGATACCGAGCGCCATGATTGCATTCGGTGCAGATCGTCTTGAGTCATCCAGACTTCAGCGCCTGTTCAAGATGTTCAAGCAGCACGCGCACCCGGTTGGGTACGTAGTGACGAGTAGGAAGTACTGCTGCTATGGACAGTTGCTCAGGCACCCCATCTTCCAGCTCGACGAGAACCAGACTGGCCTCCGCGAGGGCGGTGCGTACGTCCCAGTACGTCAGCATGGCCAGACCGAGTCCCAATTTGCTGGCCGCTCTGACGGACTCGACACTATTGGCCGAGAAAGATGCTTCGGCACGGATGGACACCTCTTCTCCCTGATGGATAAATGGCCAATAAGGCATGCCATGCAGGCCGATGCATTGATGACGCTTAAGGTCTTCAAGGTGGGTAGACGCCGCGCTGACGCTACTTCTGGATCACATGTGATCGCGAGTTGCACACACGACTAGTCAGCGCTGCCGCGCAGTGCCGGCACCCGGCCGCGCAAGAGGCGCTTGTTTGAAGTCATCGAATGCCCAATCGTCTATCGAGAGAAAATGTACCGGCACCCTTGGCGATGATAACCAGCAGTAATCCGATCCATGACAAATGAGTCGGCCAGGCGTCGGGGTAGACAAATATCTCGATCACCAACGTCATGCCCAGCAGGGCCAGGGCCGAAAGACGACTGAACAGACCAAGAATCAGCAGGGCAGGGAACAGATGCTCGGCATAGGCAGAAAGATGGGCAGCCAGTTCCGGAGCAATCAACGGCAAGTTGTATTCAGTGCGAAACAACTCGTAAGTGCTGTCGGTGATGGTTAAAAAGCCCTCCACCTTGGTCCGGCCGGACATGATGAAAATCGCGGCAATCGAGATCCGCGCCACCATTGCCAACACCGAATCATTGATCAGGTGATGCATACGGTCGGCGAGGCTGTTCCACAGTGTGAGCAGGCGAGGTGCATTCACGGTGTTCTCCAATGCTCAATGAGCGGCAAATACGTCGGCAGCGATCAGACGGCTGAGCATGTTCATCAGGTCCAACTCGGGTTCGGCCTGTGTTGCGCATTCGGCGGCCTCGTCCAGGGGGAGATGGGCTGCGCAAGCGTCCAGAAAAGCGCACTCGCCCATGCTCAACGGATACCAGGCAACGACGGCGGCGCTGCGGCTGATCAAAACGCCTTCGCCGATCCAATCCAGCTCGGCCGGTACGTCGATCAGTTCGCGATTGCACCGCCAGAGCGTGTAGGCCGGTTGGTCCGGGAACCATTTCCAGCGTGCCGTGGCGCGCACTTTGAGCCTTACGCCGGCCAACAGCGCCGGCTTGATGGCGGCAAAGGCGGTGACATCGAGGGCAAGGTCGTCTTCGGCGCCATGGGCTTCACTCCATAGCAGATTGATGCGCGCCACATTGCCCAGATAAGGCAGATCCCGGGCGTGCTCGAAAGCGTCAAGGAAGTCCGGAAAGCCTTGGCCGTAATGAAGCAACCGCGCATCGGCAGGCGGGAATTGGCGGACATAGCGCGCGGCGACGGCCTGCAACCATTCGCTGCCTACCAGACGCTCCACGGTGGGAAAGTTCGCCAACAGGGCATCACTGGCGCCTTTCATGACGGTGTTGCGATACACCAGAAATCCCGACTGCTCGGTCAACACCGGCAAGCTCTCGGGGTCATTGCCATACAAGGCGCTGATAAAGGCGTCCTGAAAGCCGGCCAGTGACAGATTCATTACGCAGTCTCCATTTGCAGGTGACGATGGGTGTCCAGGACGCCCTGAGCGCGGCTGCGCTCGATCATCAATTGATCAAAGGCGGGAATCTGGTCATCGCGTTCGATCAGCGTCGGGCGTGGGCCAATGCGCGTGATCAAGCGTTCATAGAGGGACCAAACCGATTCGCTGATGGCACTGTCGTGGGAGTCGATCAGCAGGTTTGAGTCGCCAGGGTCAGGGGTATGACCGGCCAGATGGATTTCCATGACCGCTTTGGCGGGGAAGGCGTCCAGATAACCGGCAGCGTTGAAGTCCTGGTTATGGGCGCTGATAAACACGTTGTTCACGTCCAGCAGCAGCCCGCAACCGGTTCTGTCGCTTAGCTCGGTGAGAAAGTCGAGCTCGCTCCAGTCATGGCCGTCGAGCTTTAAATAGTGGGTCGGATTTTCAATCGCAATCCGGCGCCCGAGGGTGTTCTGGGTGCAATCAATGTTGTCGACGATCCGTTGCAGCGCTTCATGGGAACGGGGAAACGGCAGCAGGTCGGGGTGGTACTGGCCTCGCCAGGTTGACCAGGCCAGGTGTTCCGACATCAGGGCCGGTTGAACGCGATCGGCGAGCACTTTCAGCCGTTGCAAGTGGGCCTTGTCCGGCGGGCAATCGGCCGCCAGTGACAGAGATACACCGTGCAGTGACAGCGGGTGACGACTGCCGATGGCTTCAAGCCAGGCCAGTCGGGGGCCGCCGTCAACCATGTAATTTTCCGGATGGACTTCAAACCACAGGCCGCTGGCGGTGCAATCGAGTGCATCCTCGTAATGCTCTGCCTTGAGGCCAAGTCCAGCGCCCATCTTTGGGGAAGTTTTCATGATTGACGTGTCCCGTGATGTGGCGGGTTACATGGCTTCGAGAGTACCGTGGCCGTTTGGCGTCTTGATCGAGGTGCACGTGCCGGCCGGAACGTTTTTCCACGAGTTGGCCTGGTAGTCAGTCTTCGAAGTGCCAGCACACGTGGTGCCTGCGCCTGCTTTGCAATCGTTCTTGCCCGCCATGGAAACGCCGTAGCACTTCTCCATGGCCGCTGGTTTTTCGGCCGCCATCACTGAGCCGGCAGCAACGGAAGACAGGGCAATTGCGATAGCGGCAATGTTCATGGTTTTCATGGTATTTCTCCGAGGATCTGGGTAGGTTGGTCGACAGTTCAGCGATTTTTCGCTTTGCTTGCGATCCGGGAAGTAATTCGTCGCCAAATGCCAACCGGTTACAGCGATCGAAAAAATATTTGAAATATCGTGAAAGAATTTGCGCCGCCGGGGGTTTCTCAGTTCACTGCCCACCGTGCGTTCAGTCGGTGCGCGCTCTTAACGCGCCTGATGAGAAGAACAATTAAAAAATCTCTAACTGTTGTGTAACCAGGGCGATCGATGGACCGAACTACACATAACGATTCGTTGCGCAGGCGAGAGATCGATCTTCAGACGCTCTTTCTGTCAGGGCTCAAGGGCCATCAGGCTGATTACGCGCGTTTTCTGCGGGAGTTGAGCACGCACCTGCGTGGTTTTCTCAGGGCACGGCTGCTGCGTCAGCCAGATGAAATAGAGGATCTGCTGCAAGAGATTCTGCTGGCGGTGCATAACGGCCGTCAGACCTATCAATCCGATCAGCCTTTGACGGCCTGGGTCTTTGCCATTGCCCGCTACAAGCTGGCTGATTTCTATCGTTCCCGATCGCGGCACGATGGGCTCAACGATTCCATTGATGACGCCGAGGAGCTGTTTGCCGAGCCCTGTCTGGAACCCGCTCAGGCGAGTCGCGATCTGGACAAGTTGCTCGAAGAGCTGCCGGACAAGCAGCGGCTGCCCATCATGCACGTCAAGCTTGAAGGGCTTTCCGTGGCGCAGACGGCGCAGTTGACCGGGCTTTCCGAGTCTGCGGTAAAGATTGGCGTGCATCGCGGGCTCAAGGCCCTGGCGGCCATGATCAGAGGTAAATGATGAACACAGACGATCTTGTTTCCATGCTCTCCACCGGGGTCGAACCCGTCGATCCCAAGGCGATCGCCAAGCGTTTCAGCCTGGCGATGCTGATTGGCGGAGTGGGGGCGCTGTTGGTGATCCTGCTTCGCTTCGGCGTACGGCCTGATCTGGCCGAAGTCGCGACGACCCCGATTTTCTGGGCCAAGATCGCCTTTCCCCTGAGCCTGATGGTGGGCGCTTTGCTGATGGTGACGCGTCTGGCTCGTCCCGGCATGAGTGCGGGAGGCGGCAAGCTGTGGGTGACCCTGGGGGTGGCGGCGATCTGGGGCGGCACGTTGTACGGACTGGCTGTCGCACCTGCAGATGATCGAATCGCTATGGTCTTGGGCACAACCTGGAAAGTGTGCGCCTTCAACATCACCGTGCTCTCGGTGCCAGGCGTTGTTGCGGTGTTCTGGGCCTTGCGCGGCCTGGCGCCAACCCGGCCGAAGCTTGCGGGCGCCTGCGGCGGCCTGCTCGCCAGCTCCCTGGCGACGCTTGCCTACTGCCTGCATTGCCCTGAAATGGCCGTACCGTTCTGGGGTATCTGGTACTTTCTGGGGATGCTGGTGCCGACCTTGATGGGGGCTGCCATGGGGCCGCGGTGGTTGCGTTGGTCGTGATTGATCAGAGCGCTAGGATCGAGCTGGGCCTGAGTTTGAGCAAGATAACGAGCGTGCATGTTTGGAACAATTGCGGCCGCTCGGCACTGTTGGAAGTCGGCCAATAGCCACCGGTCATCAATAGCGGTTTTCGAGCGCTCTAACCGCTGCCGCACCGAACCCTGAATCCATCGCTAACTTCAACGCCTTCAAACGCACGCTTGCCCTTTGTACCGCCGCCATTTTTTCAGGGCGCTTCATGCGCTTCCACTTTCTGATGTCGTCCTTGGTCCGCCCACAACTCACACACAGATCGCCCCTGAGCTGGCACACAGCGATGCACGGATTTTCGATTTCCTTCGCCACGTCAGTGATCCTTACCCAGTCGCTTCTGCCAATTGCCATCCTGAGCGCGCTGGCATTCTTCCTCGGAGTCAAAGCGGACATTGCGATTCGAGAGCTTCAGATCAATACAGGCCTCTTTCAACGCGGTGGCCGTCAGCTCAAAAATGCGGACCTTCGCTTCAACCTCGGCAAGCTGTCTGTCCGCCAGCGTGTCGAACACCCAGATCACCTTCAGGGTCTTAGCCAGTGCGTCCAGGTCAGCCATATGGGTTAGCCAGGTGAAGCCTTTGATTTCACCTTTTGCTGCTTCGCACGCTTCGGTCAGCGTGGCGATTAACCGGCGTTCAATTCGCGCCAGTTCACGTTTGCCGGGTGGCATCGCAATTTCCTTTGGAGTAGGGCGGAGGTGCTCAATCAGGATCAACAACGGATCACCCGCGCAACGCACGGCGGACATAGCGGCGCACATCGTCCAGCGCGGGTACAACGGCCAACACGCCAAGCACCAGCGACAGCGGCACAGTGGCGATGTACCCGACGAGCTTGAACCCGTACGCACCAGCCACACCGCCGACGAAAAAGCTCAGTGCCAATACGGTCAATAACGTGAGGCGCGGCCGATTGGCAAGCACTCGCGGCTGCTTCGACGGTGTGGCGCCATTCCAGTAGAAGAGCTTGCCGAGCTCAATACCGATGTCGGTGACGATACCGGTAATGTGCGTGGTTCTGATTTCAGCCTTGGAGACCTTTGTGATCAAAGCGTTTTGCAGGCCCATGATGAAACACAGCAGCATGACCGTCAGCGACACGATCAATCCGTCCACTGCCGCCAGCCTGGCGCCCAGAAAGCCGAAGCAGAGCAGTAAAGACGCCTCGAACAACAGGGGCAGCGCGAAGGCGCTGTGCAGACGTCTACGACGGGAGTAGTTGACCATGACGGCCGAACAGGCCGCGCCGGCGATGAAAGAGAGCAGGGCGCTGGCGCCACGTAGCAACAGGTCATACGCACCCAGAACCGTATTGTCAGCCATTGCCGAGACGATGCCGGTCATGTGCGACGTGTACTGCTGCACGGCCAGAAACCCCCCGGCGTTGATGGCCCCGGCCACAAAGGCCAAGACGAAACCAAGGTGCCGGTTGGCGACGACGGTGCGTCTTCGGCCGGTCAGGCTGCGGATGTATCTGATCGCCATGTGAGAGTCCCGTGGTTGCCGACGTGTTGGGCGGGTGCTGACCCGCCGGAGGCAATGACCGCCCGGATTCGCCAGTAAGCAACACACGCATAGCGGTCGTACAGCGCTTCTTCGTGTTCGCGCCTCAGGTTCACCGGCGAACAGCCGATAGCACTCAAGTAACCTTGGAACACTTGCATAACTAAAACACCACGCTCGCCTTCAATTCTGCCCAATAACGCTTAAAACCGATGCGGAAGGTCTCATGAACATCAAACAGAAGCTGACGTGGGGCTTCGCAGCCATCGCCTGTGTTCCGGTGCTGGTGGTGGCGGGGTTGGTGGTGTTTAACGCGCGCGAAGCCGCCGAAGCGAATTTCGTGGACAGCAGTGGCCGCGAGATCCGGCAGATCGATAACGGCATGACGCAGTTCTTCGACGCCATCAGCCAGAACGTCGATTACCTGGCGAAAGATCCGCGGATCGTGTCGGCCAAGGACCTCAAAAACTACTCGGGCGCCGACGCTGCGCAGCTTCCACTCACCGACAACAACCGCCGCCTACTGGAGATTTTCGACGGCTTCGCCAAAACCCATCCGACCACGGCGTATCTGTCGTTGGGCTTGAGTGACGGCGGCTACGCCAGCTGGCCGGATGATCCCAAGATCAGCAAGTACGATCCCCGCGAGCGCCCGTGGTACAAGGCCGCCATCGCCGCACCGGGCACCACCGTACGCACCGGCGCCTATTACTGGGCGCCGGACGACGTGTCGCTGATCGGCACCGTTCACACGGTTTCCGATACCAGCGGCGCCGTCGTTGGGGTAGTGGGGCTGGACGTGTCCCTCAAGCAGCTCACCGAGCTGGTCAAGAACATCAAACTGGGCGACAGCGGCTACCTGATGCTGGTGGAGGCCAACGGCAACGTGCTGGTCGACCCGAGCAACGCCGGGCATAACTTCAAGCCGCTGACCGGTCTGGGCGCCAACTATGCCGAGCTTGCCAAGGCCGACGATGGCGCGACGCAGATTGAAATAGACGGCAAGGTCTATATGGGCAACGTGATCAGCTCCAAAGGGCTTGGCTGGCGCTTTATCGGTCTGATCGAGCGCGACGAAGTGATGGCGAAGGCCTCCAGCCTGACCTGGTTGATCGCCGGGATCGCCGCCGCGCTGGCAATCATTTTCGCCATCGTCGGTGCCACCTTCGCCGGGGTAATCGTGCGCCCGATCCGGGGTGTGGCCGATGGCTTGCAGGAAATCGCCGAAGGCGAGGGCGATCTGACGCGCCAGCTCAAGGTCCACGGCAGGGATGAAACGGCCACATTGGCGGGATGGTTCAACCAGTTTCTCGGCATGATCGCGCAACTGATGCAACGCATTGGCGGCGCCTCCTCTGACCTGCAGAGCGCAGCGGCGGACACCCGCGAAGTCGCGCGCAACATGGACGAAGCGGCCGGGCGTCAACGCGAGGCGGTTGAACTGGTGAGCACCGCGTTCAACGAAATGGTCGCCACGGCCAACGAAGTGGCGCGTTCCTGCAGCCAGGCAGCGTCCAGCGCTGACGCCGGTTATCGCGACGTACACGCCGGGCAGCAACACATCAGCGAAGCCAACGGCAGCGTCTTGAAACTGAGCAAGGAGCTGCAACAGTCCACCGAGACCATGCAGCTGCTTGAGCAGGACAGCAAGAACATCAACGGCATTCTCGACACCATCCGCTCGATCGCCGAGCAGACCAACCTGTTGGCACTTAACGCGGCGATCGAAGCAGCGCGTGCCGGGGATCAGGGTCGGGGTTTCGCGGTGGTCGCCGACGAAGTTCGCGCCCTCGCAAGACGCACCGCCGATTCCACCGGCGAGATCGACAGCCTGCTCGGCAACCTGGCCAGGCGTACCCAGGAGGTGACGGTGCAGATGCGCGGCAGTCTGGAGGTCTCCAACAGCAGCGTCGAGTGCATCCAGCAGGCCCGGGACAGCTTCGACAAGATCCGCACGTCCGTGGATTCCATCCGTGATCAAAACACCCAGATCGCCACCGCTGCCGAGGAGCAGCATCAGGTGGCCGAAGAGATCAACCGCCACATCGCCCAGATCCACACTGACGCGCAACTGGTCGAAGAATTCGCCCACACGGCGCAGGCGGGCTCGGGTCGTTTGACCGACATTTCCGGTCAGCTCAATGGATTGGTGGGACGCTTCAAGTTCTGACGCCGATCAAGGCATGGCCAGGGATGGCCACACAAACATCCGGATTGGCAGCAAGCCGACTCCTGCTGGCGCGTGCTGCCCGGCGCTCACTCCACCGCCACCCAATGATCCGCCGCCACCGCCGAAAACCGCTGCGCGGGCGCAACAAAATCCGCTGCCTTGATCGGGTCAGGCCGTTCCAGCTCTTTCAGCAGGCTCTTGAAATCCCTTCGCCGGCCCACTTCGGGCACCGGCACTGCCGCCAGCAAACGTCGGGTGTAGGGGTGTTGCGGGTTGTGCAGGACCTGATCACGGGCGCCGATTTCGACGATGCGCCCGCCATACATCACCGCCACGCGGTGGCAGATGCGTTCGACCACGGCCATGTCGTGGGAGATGAAGAGGTAGCTCAATCCATGCTCGGCGCGCAGCCGTTCCAGCAACTCCAGCACTTGCGCCTGAACCGAGACGTCCAGCGCCGAGACCGATTCGTCCGCGATGATGACTTTGGGGTTCAGCGCCAGCGCCCGGGCAATGCAGATGCGTTGGCGTTGCCCGCCGGAAAACTGGTGGGGATAGCGTTCCAGGGTGTCCCGGGGGAGGTCGACCTGTTGCAGCAATTGCGCCACACGCTCGCGCCGCTGGGGCTCGGGCATCTTGTCGTGAATCAGCAGCGGCTCGCCCACCAGATCGAACACGGTCTTGCGCGGATTGAGCGCCGCATACGGGTCCTGGAAGACCATCTGCACGTCACGGCGCACCCGCTGCAGCGCGTCGCCCTGCAAACCATTGAGTTCCTGCCCCAGCAATTTGACGCTGCCCTGATAGCCGAGCATGTTCATCAAGGCTTTGCCGGTGGTGGATTTGCCGCAGCCGCTTTCGCCCACCAGCCCCAGGGTTTCGCCCTGACGCAGCTCGAAACTCACGCCCTCGACGGCATGCACCGTGCGCGGCGCTTCGAACCAGCCGTGGCGCAGAGGGAAGCGCACGCTCAGGTCCTTGACCGCGAGCATCACGGGCTGCTCGGTCATTACATCAGGCGGCGGCGCGCTGCCCAGTACCGGCACCGCGGCCAGCAATTTGCGCGTGTAGGGCGCTTGCGCTTCGGTGAAGACCTGATGCAGAGAGCCGCGCTCTTCCATGCGGCCCTGATTCATCACCACCACTTCATCGGCCATTTCGGCGACCACGCCCATGTCGTGAGTAATGAGTAAAAGGCTGGTCGCGAACTGCTGCTGCAACTCGCGCATCAGCTCGAGGATCTGCGCCTGAATGGTCACGTCCAGCGCGGTGGTGGGCTCGTCGGCGATGAGGATTTCCGGCTGGCAGAGCATCGCCATGGCGATCATCACCCGCTGGCGCATGCCGCCGGACAGCTCATGGGGGTACTGGGTCAGGCGCTTGTCGACCTGGGGCATGCGCACGGCGTCGAGCATGGCCCGGCAGCGCTGCCGAATCTCGCTGCGATTCAGTGCTTCATGCCGGCGCAGGGTTTCCGCCAGTTGTTGGCCCACGGTCAGCAGCGGGTTCAGCGATGTCATCGGCTCCTGAAAGATCATGCCGATGCGCTTGCCGCGCAGGCGTTGCAGCTCTCGCTCCGGCAGGCTCAGCAGGTCGCGGTTGTCGAACAGGATCGCGCCACCGGGGACGCTGGCCGCCTTGGGCAGCAGGCCCATGATCGCCAGGGACGACAGCGATTTGCCGCTGCCGGATTCGCCGGCGATGCACAGGGTACGGCGCGGATACAGGGCGAAACTCAACTCATCGACCACCCGACGCCGTGACGCGCCGCCACCGACGTCGATGCTCAGCCGCTCCACCGACAGACTCGGCTGCTCGGCTGGCTTCACTGGAACACCACTTTCGGGAAGTAGAACGACACCACCCAGTTGGGCAGGTCGACGATTTCGCTGATGCGCAGATCGCCGCACACCGAGCACAGCATGTAAGCCTGTTCCGCCGGCATGCGGTGCTCGCGGCACAGCCAGTCGATGGTGTTGGCGACGGCCTGGCGGGCGGCTTGCATCAGGTCCGGGCCGATGCCGGTGAAGGCTTCGTAGCCGGCGCTGTCCAGGTGCCCCGTCACCGGGCCGGGGGTGCTGAAACGCGGCGTGGCCAAGGGCGTTTGCTTGATCAGGTCGAGCTTGACTACCACGTCCATGGCGCTCTCGATGGCGGTGCCGCAGACCTCGCCATCGCCCTGGGCCGCGTGGGTGTCGCCGATGGAAAACAGCGCGCCAGCGACTTCCACCGGCAGGTACAAAATGCTGCCGGCCGCCAGGTCGCGGATGTCCAGATTGCCGCCGACCCGACGCGGCGGCACGATGGAATGCAAGCCTGTTTCGGCCGGCGCCACGCCGACCGTACCGGCGAACGGCTTGAGCGGCACCTTGGCGAAGTCACCGAAGGCGGCGGGGGCGAGGGTTTGCGTGTCGTAATGCCACAGGGCCAGGGCGGGCGCCTGAAACTGGTCGGCGAGCAGGCCGAAGCCGGGGATGTTGGCGGTCCAGCCGAAGCCCCCGGGCTTGAAGCTGTCCAGAGTGATTTTCAGGATGTCGCCGGGTTCGGCACCTTCGACGTAGATCGGCCCGGTGACCGGATTGATCTGGTCGAAGGGCATGACGCTGACGTCGGCCACTTGCGATTGCGCAGTGAAATAGCCGTTGGACGAATCCCGGCAGTTCATCTGCAGGGTGGTGCCGGGCGCCACGCGCTCGACCGGGGTGAAGCTGTGGTCCCAGCCGAAATGGCTGTTGACGCTGTGAATGGTCTTGACCAGGCAGTTCTGGCACATGGGTGCGGTCCTCGTTGCAAACAGGCAATGGGGCAAGGGAAAGGTGACCTGTGACCCGGCGCTTGCCGGCACAGGCCAGCGCAAATCACTTCACCCAGATGTAGTCATAGTTGACCGGCACGTGGACCGGATCGACGTACAGCGCGTCGTCGCCGCCCATGCGCTTGGAGCGCACGGTGAAGCGTTGCTCGTTGAAGATCGGCACCCACGGCGCGTCGGCCATAGCGTCGGTGAAGATCTTCTTCCACGCTTCGGTGCGCTCGGCCTGTTGTTCCGGGCGGGCCATGGCGTCGGCTTTGGCGGCGCGTTCGTCCAGCGCCTTGTTGCAGTACAACGACCAGTTCCAGCCGCCTTCAACCGCGCCGGTGCAACCGAGAATCGGGCCGTAGAAGTTTGACGGATCCGGGAAATCGGCGATCCAGGCCATGCCGCCGGACCACACCATCGGCGCCTGATCCTTGGAGCTGCCGGCGGCAATCACGTTGGCCTGGGCCAGGGATTTGATCTGCACGCGGATGCCGACCTTGGCCAGGTCTTGCTGGATCGACTGGGCAATGCGCGGCTGCGGGTCGGTGTTCATCACGTACAGCTCGGTGTCGAAACCCTTGGCGAGACCGGCATCGGCCAGCAGCTTTTTCGCGCCTTCGACGTCGTAGGGCAAGCCCTTGTACTGCGTGTCATAACCGGGCATCGCCGGCGGTAGCGGCTGGTTCGCCGGGACCGCGCGACCATTGATGATGCGCACGATGCGTTCCTTGCTGATGGCCATGTTGATGGCCTGGCGCACCTTGAGGTTGTCGAACGGCGGCAGGGTGGTTTTCAGCGTCACGTAGCCGGTCTGCAACTGGTTGCCGGTGACCAGCAACTGCTTGGACGCCGGGTCGTTCTTGAACTGCAGGAATTGCGCGGGGGGCACGCCGTCGCCGGCAATGTCCACTTCACCCTTGTTCAGGCGCAGCAACGCAACGGTGGGGTCCTGGCCGATTTCGAAGGTGATCTTGTCGACGTAGGGCAGGCCCTTCTGGAAGTAATTCGGGTTCTTCACCAGCTCGAGCTTCTGCCCCAGTTTCCACTCGGCCAGGCTGAACGCGCCGCTGCCGACCGGGTGTTTGCCAAAGTCGGCGCCCCATTGCTCCACCGCTTCCTTGGGCACCACCGAGGCAAAGTTGATCGCCATGATGTGCAGGAAGGTCGCGTTCGGCGCGCTCAGCGTGATGGTCAGGTGTTGGTCGTCGACCACCTTGATGCCGCTGAGGGTGGTGGTCTTGCCGCCGGTTACGTCTTCATAACCGACGATGGAGCTGAAGAAACCGGCGCCCGGGCTCTGGGTTTTCGGGTTGACGGTGCGCTCCAGGGAGTACTTGACGTCATTGGCGACCAGTTCACGGCCGTTCTGGAATTTCACGCCCTTGACCAGGGTGAAGCTGTAGACCAGACCGTCGGGGGAAATGCTGTAGTCCTCGGCTAGGCTTTTCACCAGTTCAGTGGTGCCGGGCTTGTAGTCCATGAGGCGGCCGAACAGGCTTTTGATCATTGACCAGTTCTGCCAGTCGTAGCCAATCGCCGGGTCCAGCGTCGCGACATCGTTCTGGTAGGTCACCACCACATCGCCGCCGCTTTTCGGCGTGTCGGCCCACAGTGGCGTGGTAAACAGCGTGGCCGCCACGGCCAGGGTCAGCGCGTTGATCTTCATTGTTGTGCCCCGTGTGTTGATGGAATTCAGTGCTGCTTGATGTCGATGCGCGGGTCCACCAGCGGGATCACCAGATCCGCCAGCAGGTTGCCCAGCACGATGGCCACCGCCGACAGCGTGGTGACGCCGACGATGACCGGAATGTCGACTTGCTGAATGGATTGCCAGGCGAGCTGACCGATGCCTGGCCAGCCGAACACCGACTCGACCACCACCAGCCCGCCCATAAACACGCCGATGTCGATGCCGATCATCGGGATCACCGGGACGATCGCGTTGGGCAGCACGTGCACGAACACGATCCGTGCGCGGCTCAGGCCCTTGGCCCGCGCCGTGCGGATGAAATCCTGGTGCAGCACTTCGATCATCGACGAGCGGACCATGCGCGAGTACCAGCCACTGCCGAGCAGGCCGAGGGTCAGCGCCGGCAGCATCAGGTGGCTGGCACCTCCATAGCCCCCCAGCGGGAACCAGCCCAGTTGCACGGCGAAGAAGTACAGAAACAGCATGGCGGCGATGAACTGAGGCGCCGACACGCCGACAAAGGAAAACGCCATCAGCAGCTTGTCGGCGAAGCTGTCGCGCTTGAGCGCCGCGAGCATGCCCAGGCTGATGCCGATCAACAGCTCGAAGCCGATCCCCGCCGCCATGAGTTCCAGCGAAGGCCGCAATCGCGCGCCGATCAGCTCACTTACCGCGGTGCGCTGGATGTACGAGCGGCCAAGGTCGCCGTGGAGCAGGTTGCCCAGGTAACTCAGGTATTGCTGATAGAAGGGCAGGTCCAGCCCCAGCTGCGCACGAATCGCCGCGACCACTTCAGGGGTCGCGCTGCGCCCGGCGATTTGCCGCGCCGGATCGGCGGGCAGCAGGAACAGCAACAGGTAGGTAATGAAGGTCACGCCCAGCAGAATCAGCAGCGCGTAACCGACCCGTCGGCAAATGAACGGCAGCATCAGCGACGCCCCTTGAGTGTGGGGTCGAGTTCGTCGCGCAGGGCGTCGCCGACCAGGTTGAACGCCAGGGACAGGAGGATGATCGCCGCGCCCGGAATGAACACCAGCCAGGGCGCCGAGGTGAAGTACGTCTGGCTCTCGAAAATGATGTTGCCCCAGCTTGGCGTCGGCGGTTGTACGCCCACGCCCAGGTACGACAAGGTGGCTTCCAGCAAAACGGTGGTGGAAATCCCCAGCGTCGCCCACACCAGAATGGTCGGCAGCAGATGGGGCAACAGGTGCGAGAACAGAATGCGCAGGGAGCTGGCGCCCAGGGTGCGCTCCACGGCAACGAAATCACGCGCACTGAGCGCCACGGTTTCGGCATAGATCACCCGGGCGATCTGCACCCAGTTGACCATCGCGATGACCATGGCAACGATCCACACGCTGGGCTGGAAAATCGCCGACAGGGCAATCGCCAGCAGCAGCGCGGGGAAGGCCATCATCAGATCGGTCAGGCGCATCAACACGCTGCCCAGCCAGCCGCGCACAAAGCCTGCGGTCAGGCCCACCAGCGTACCGATCAGCACCGCCAGCCCGTTGGCGAGCACACCGATGAACAGCGAGGTGCGCGCGCCGAAGATCAACCGCGACAGCAGGTCACGGCCGAGCAGGTCGGTGCCCATCCAGTACGGCGTCGCCGGGGCCATGGGCGCGCCTTCCAGGGTCAGGCCTTCGACGAATTGCTCATCGGGATCGAAGGGGCTTATCCACGGGGCCAGCGCCGCGAGCAACACCACAGTGACAATAAACAGCAGTGAAACGGCCACCGCGGGCCGACGCAGCAGGGCTTTAAGGGTGTTCATGCACGGTCCTCGTCCCGCGCTGCAAGCAAGTCAACACACAGCGCTTCGATTGGCCGGTTGAGCTGCATCGACAGACTGCGCAAGCGCTCGTATGCCGTCGCCTCGTTGATGCGCTGGGTCACCATCAAGCGCGCCAGGGCCTGGGCCATGAGCGGACGCAGCGCAAGCCGCTGTTGCAGCTCGTTGAGTTGTTCGGCATCGGCGCGCTGACGGTCACGCAGTCCCACCGCCATCATCAGCGTGGTGTAGACCGAGCCCTGGCTGATGGGTTTGTTGAGCAAGGCCGTGGCGCCGAGCTGCAGTGCGCGCTGGATTTGCGACAGGGTTTCGTGGGCGGTGAGTGCGACGATGGGAATGCTGGCCGCATTCAGCGCCTCAACGGCCAGCGGACTGGCGAAATGCTCGATTTCGAGAATGGCGGCGAAACAGCCTTGGGTGTCGCACGGTCCGTCGTGATCGAGCACCTGCGAGTGAATCCCCAGGCGGTGCAGGCTCTTGCCCAGGTTGGCCTGACTGCGTTCATCGCAGTCGATCAGCAGCAAGTGACCCTGGTCGAAAGCTGGAAAGGCGCGTGTGTTCATTTGACGATCCTCAAGCGCGGCGCCGGGGTGGCGTGTCGGTCCACCACGTCGGCGTGTACATCCGTAACAGTGAGATAGGGGTCGGCGGCGATCGGGTGGGGCGCCGAGTGCACGACTTCGAAGCGTCCCCCGCGCAGTTCGGCAATATGACTGGCCAGCGCGCTGTGATGATTGCGCGCCGACAGGCTGACAGTGCCGAGGACGCTGGCGACAGGATGTCGGTAAAGGTGCTCGCAAATCGCCTTGGGCGACGCATCGTCGCTGGCGTGCAAAGCATCGGCGAACACCCTCAACGCCGTGTAAGCGCTGGTGTAGTAATGCGAACAGGTGCGCGGGCCATGGCGCTGCTGGCCCTCGCAAAACGCCGGGTTGAGGGTCTCAAAAAACGGCCCGCAGGACAGCAGGCGCAATGCCTGCATCGGGCCTACGCCATCAAGCTCCGCTTCGGTCAGGTTGCAACTGAGCACCGGCAGGCGCAGGCCTTCGCGCTGGCACGCACGGTCCAGTTGCTGCAAGAAAGCGTAGGACGACTCGCCCACCAGGTTGTTCAGCACGAACGCGGGCGGGTCCTGAATCAGCCCTTCGATCAACGGGTCGAAGCCGGTCGCGCCCAGGTGCCAGTACTTTTCCCCAGTCACTTCAGCGCCGTTGGCTTCCAGCACCTCCCGGGCGATGCGGTTGCTCTCCCAGCCCCACACATAGTTGGAACCGAGCAGAAAGGCCCGATTACCGAACTCGCGCAGCGCGTAGCGCAACAGCGGCAACAGCGTCTGGTTCGGGCATCCGCCGAGGTACAAGACGTTCTCGCTGCTTTCGTAACCTTCGTACGGGCTCGAATACCAGAGCAGCGCGCCGTGCTGGTCCAGGTCCGGGATGATTTCCTTGCGGCTCGCCGACAGCGTGGTGCCGAAGATGTGCCGGACGCCCGCACCCAGCAGCTGCGCAATGCCACTGCTGTAGCGTGCCGGATCGCCTTGGGGGTCGACGCAAATGGCTTCCAGTTTCAGGTGGCGGCGGCCGTCGGCGTTGATCTCGGCCAGCGCATCCTGCAACCCGAGCAAGGCACTGCGGCCCATGCGCCGATAGGTGCCTTCGGTTGAGAGCAGGAAGCCAACGTGAACAATGGGACGAGAGTCGTGCATGAACAGCATCCATAAAAAAAGCCCGATCAACCCGGTGGGGGTCGATCAGGCTTCGATACCTGGCGCATTCGAGGCGCGTATGTGGGCGAGACTTAAGGACCTGGGTCCGGCTTGCCGTTTGTTTTAACCATGAAATAAGCGTGCCAAGTGAAAGCCGCCGCGCTGTGATGGCTTTTACCGGCATTGGCCTCCTGCGGTTGCTCCGGGGTGGAGCATTTGTGTGTGATCAGGCCTCAAAGCGGAGCAGGACAAGTGGGTTGTGCAGTGGGACACCTGACGCTTTCCCGGCTAAAGCTGGTCCTACATCCGAGTACACACTCGATGTCACTGACCGCACGCGATGCTTTCGTGGGACCGGCTTCGGTCGGGAAGAGGCCAGTTTGAACGCCATTAGCCTTGCGGTATGGCACCTGATGCTTTCCCGGCTGAAGCCGGTCCTACATCCGTATGGGCGGCGGTGCTCAGGCGTTCAACCGCGCTTTCATGAAATCAATGAACGCGCGCAGTTTCCGTGGAACGTGGGTACGGCTCGGGTAATACAGATAGAACGGCGAGACGTCGGGCCAAAAAGGCTTGAGCAGCGCTATCAGCTGTCCGCTGTCGATCTCGTCTTTCACCTGGGCTTCGAATGCGCCACCAATGCCCGCGCCCGCGCGAATGGCCTGCATCAAGGTGTCGCCATCATTGGTGATCAGCACGCTGGGCGGAAGAATCTCCATGGCAACGCCTTCGTGGATGTACTCCCATCGGTACACACCGCTGGCCAGGCGAATGTTGAGGCAGCGATGCAGATGCAGGTCTTGCGGGGTGCTCGGGTGTTCGCGGCCCCGCAAGTAGCCGGGCGTTGCAACGGTGGCGATGCGGTGAGCGCCGCCCATGGGAATTGCCACGACATCCTGGGCCAGGTAGTCGCCAACCCGGATACCGGCATCAAAGCCGCCGGCCACCAGATCCAGCAATGCGTTGTCGCAGTGGACCTCCAGGGTGATGTCCGGATAGGCGTCCATGAACGCCGCCAGGTGCGGCATCAGGACGATGTCTGCAGTGGTACGAGATAGGTTGAGGCGTAACACGCCGGTGGGCTTGTCCCGCAATTCATTGACGTCCTCGACGGCGGAGGCCAGGGCGGCCAGACCCGGCTGCGCGTATCCCAGAAAACGTTGCCCCAGTTCAGTCAGGCCCACCTTTCGGGTGGAGCGGTCGAGCAGCCGCACGCCGAGCCTGCCTTCCAGCGTCCGCAGGGTTTGCGACAGGGCAGAGGGCGACGTACCCATGACCGCCGCCGCTTTGGTGAAGCTGCCGTGCTGGGCGATCTGCACGAAAGCCGCGATGCCGGGCAGCAGGTCCGGCCGGATGACGCCGTTTTGAAGCAGTGCTTCATACTGCATGCCGATTGCACCTCTGAATAAACGGGATCGCCGAGCCTACCATGCGCCCTCACATTCATTCACAGGGGCAGCAAACATGGGTCAGTTAGCAGGCAAGGTGGCGATCGTCACAGGGTCTTCAAAAGGTATCGGCGCAGGCATCGCCGAGCGATTGGCGGCAGAGGGCGCAAAGGTCATCGTCAACTATTCACGAAGCGTCGAAGACGCAGAGCGTGTCGTTGCCCGTATTGTGGCAGCCGGTGGCGAAGCGATGGCGCACAAGGCGGACCTTTCAGGGCCTTCCGAGATCGGTCCCTTGATAGACGCAGCGGTTCATGCGTTTGGCCAGCTGGATATTCTGGTCAATAACGCCGGCATCTATAAACCCGATTCCCTGGAGGAGTTGACCGCTGAAAGTTTCGATGAGCATTTCAACCTCAACGTGCGCGGCCTGTTGCTCACCACACAGGCCGCCGCTCGGGTCATGCAGGCGGGCTCGGTCATTATCAATATCAGCTCGGGTCTGGCCCACAGCCCTTTTCCCCAAGTGCATGTTTATTGCGCCACCAAAGGCGCGGTCAACACGCTGACCCGCTCTTTGGGCATGGTGTTGGGGCCGCGGGGCATCCGCGTGGTGGGCATCGCGCCGGGGTTTGTCCACACCGAAGGCAACGCGGAATCCGCGCAGGGCATGGATGAGTTCTTCATCGCCAAGACCCCGTTGGGACGCATCGGCAAGCCGCGGGATATCGCGGCGGCGGTAGCGTTTGCCGTGTCCGAGGACGCCGCCTGGGTGACGGGCACCACGCTGGATGTCGCAGGCGGTATGGTTTTCTGAGGCGTCCCGACTGTTCCCGATTCGGGTGAATGCTCTACCATGAGCACTCACTCATAATCGGGGCGGCTCGCGCTCTGCTTGCAGAGGCGCATTGAAATGAGAGACCTGCCACCCACCGCCACCTTGCGCGCCTTCGAAGTCGCCACCCGTCACGGGACATTTACCTCCGCATCGGAGGAGCTGCACGTGACCCAAAGTGCGGTGAGTCACCAGTTGAAAAATCTCGAAGACATCTGGGGCGTGCAGCTGTTTCAGCGCGGCAAGACGCTGAGACTGACGCCCGCCGGAGCGGCGCTGGCGCCGATTGTCCGGACGTTTTTCATGAACCTGGAGGCGACGCTTGCAGACCTTCGCGAAGAGAAAGGCCGCGTCAGGCTCAAGGTCAGCACCACCTATTCCTTTGCGCTGAAATGGCTGTTGCCGCGCTTGCCCACTCTGGCCGAACGGCACCCGGAAATCCTCGTCTCACTGGACGGTACGGACACCACCATCAACTTCGCCAGCGGCGAGGCGGACATTGCGATCCGTCTGGGCGGCGGCAATTACCCCGCGCTGCATTCGGAATTCATGTTCAGAGAGCACATTTTTCCGGTGGCGAGCCCTGACCTGCTCAAGCGCTTCGGCGTACCACGGGAACCGGCGGAGCTGTTGCGCTATCCGCTGCTGGCGCGGGACGGCTCCGACCTGGTGCCGAATTGGGAAGTGTGGTTTCAGAACATAGGCCTTGGCGTGACCTCGCTGAAGGAAAGCGTGCGTTTTCCCGACACCAACATGACCGTCGAAGCGGCTTTGCTGGGGCAGGGCATTGCCCTCGTTCGCAGCGGGCATGTGGAAAAAGAACGGCGCGACGGCAGTTTGATCAGGTTGTTCGAGGTACCGTTTCCCTCGCCGGTTGCCTATTACTTCGTGTGCCCGAAGGGGGTGGAAACCCAGCCCCACGTGGCCAGTTTCCGCGACTGGTTGCTCGAAGAATCAACCGCAGCCGGAATTTCCTACGAATGACCCATGAGGATTTATTCATGGTCGGATGAGAAGCCTTCGCTTTAATTTCGAATGAGTCACTGACTAGAATCCGACATGCCTACTTACATCATCCTGTTGATCCTCTTCGCCGCCTTGCTGCACGCCAGTTGGAACGCCTTGTTGCGTGGCGGCACCGACAAGCTCTGGTCGATGACCATCATGTGCGTGGCGGTGGCCATCGTCAGCACGGTCGCGGCTTTCTTCATGCCGGCGCCGGCGCAGGAAAGCTGGTTTTACGCGGGGCTCTCGGCGCTCCTGCATGTGGGTTACAACCTGTTTCTGGTACGAACTTACCGCAGCGGCGACCTCGGCCAGACTTACCCGATCTCACGGGGCTCTTCACCGGTGTTGATCACCCTGTGCGCTTCGATCTTTGCGGGGGAGGTGGTGCAGACCGGCACGATGATCGGCATCGCGCTGGTCTCGGCAGGCATTATTTCCCTCGCCTTCAAAGGCCGAAAGCTCCACGTCGCCAACCTGCCGTATGCCTTGGGCACCGGATGTTTCATCGCCGCCTACAGCGTGACCGACGGGATTGGCGGGCGCCTGTCCGGTGCGCCGATGGCCTACACCGCCTGGATGTGCGCGCTGTGGGGGGTGTTGATGCCGATCACGTACGTTTGTCTGCGCGACGTTCGCAGTCTGGTGAGCGTCCGGCCCGGACTGGTCACGTCGTTAGGCGGGGGCGTGGTGTCGCTGCTGGCTTACGGCATCGTCATCTACGCCATGACCCTGGCCCCCATGGGGGCGGTGTCGGCCCTGCGTGAAACCAGCGTGCTGTTTGCGGCATTGCTGGGGTATCTGTTTTTGGGCGAGTCGCTCACGGCGCGGAAGATCCTGTCGTGCGCGGTCATTGCTGCGGGCACGATCATCATCGGTTGAGCGGCGCAGGCTCATTCGCCCAGGCTGCTCACGCCGGATCATTTGCGCAGCCTGGGTTTCACGGCCTTCAACCGCGCTATCGCCAGGTTGTGCAGGTATTGGCGAACGGCATCGTGGTGCTCTGTGCTGACGTGGTAGCTGTCCAGCAGACCCAGCAAATAGCCTTCGGCCATGGCGTGGTAGCGCGAGACGCTTTCTTTGGTGTCACTGGTTTTGAGCTTGGCGATCAGCTCGTCGATGCGCCCGCGGTGCTCGATGGAAAACCAGTCCTGCTGGGGCGGGGATCCCGCGTCGTCGCTCAGGGTCGTGTCCGGATTCATTGGGCCTCCAGGGGGACAGATCGGTTGCGTACTGTATCGGCGCGGGGCTTTTTATATGATCAATTTGCGCTTACGGGCTTGGACACCCTTTCAACCGATAAATCCTCCTCACTCAAATGCCACGCACAGTAGGACCGGCTTCAGCCGGGAAGGGGTCAGCGTTCACACCCTAAATCTTGCAGTGAAGCCACCGACGCCTTCCCGGCTAAAGCCAGTCCTACAAAACGAATCCTGCGAACGCCCATGCCCGTGATTGCTGTCCTCTGAAACCAGTCCCGGCTATAGTCATCGGAACACTGATCCGAATACAGCCGGTGTTGCTCCACTTTTGAAGAATGGGTTGTTAATGAGAGCTGACGCGCAAAAAAACTACGAACACATCCTGGTGATCGCCCGTGATGTGTTCACCGAGCAGGGCGCCGATGCGTCGATCAGGGACGTCGCCCGCAAAGCTGACGTCGGGCTGGGCACGATGTACCGGCACTTTCCCACACGGGAGGCATTATTCGAGGCGCTGCTGCGTACCAGTTTTGACGAGCTGAGGGTCAAGGCCGGCGAGCTTGAGTCGGTTGAACCCGCCGACGCCGCGCTGATTACCTGGTTGCGCGAGATTGTCGGCGTGGCGCGCAGTTTGAGAGGCGTGATCGCGGTGATGGTCGCGGCCATCGAGCAACCGGATTCCGCGCTCCATGCGTCATGCGTCACGATGAAGGCCTCGGGGACTCGGCTGTTGCAGCGGGCCCAAGCGGACGGGCTGGCCCGCGACAACATGGACGGTGCCGACCTGTTCGCCCTTGTCGGGGCGCTGACCTGGGTGAACGATCAGCCCGCCCTCGCGGCCCGGGCCGACCATCTTTTCGATTTGATTTCGAGTGCGATTCTGGTCAGGGCGTGAAGGGTGGGCGCCAGCGAATAAACAGTCTGCGTCCGTCTAAATCCATCACTGCGCCGGCGCGATCTGTTGCATTTTCTGCAGCAACGGAGCGTATTGCGCGTGGCCGACCGGGACGATTCCCGAGGCTTCCTGGGCATCAAGAAAGCCGCGCAAGCCTTGGTTATTCACCAGCATTGCGTCGCGGATCTTGGCCTTGATGTCGGCGCAGAGCGCGCCACGGAAGACGAACGGGTCGTAGTAGATGGGTTCCGAGCGCCACAACACGCTCAGGGTTTCGCGGCTGATCACGCCTCTGTTGAGGTATTCATCCACCCGGACACTGGACACAAAGGCGGCCTCGACCTTGCGGTCCAGCACTGCGTCCAGCGACTTGTCGTGTGAGCCGGAGTACACCACCGAGCTGAAAAACTGCGGCAGGGGCATGCCGATCCGCGCGGAGAACTCCGCGTTGGGGATGATGCTGCCCGAGGTACTGGCGGGGTCCGTGAGCGCCACCCGCTTGCCGCGCAGACCTTCGGTTTGCCGGGCAACGTCCTGGCGGGCCACGAGCAAGGCCTGATAATGCTGGCCGGCAGGGGTGAAGAAGCCTTTGGCGATGGTCAGGCTGGCGAACGGTTCGATGCGCGGATCACGTTGATACGCCAGGATGTAGGAAGCCGGCCCGAGCCAGGCCAGGTCCACCCCGCCCGATACGATGGCATCGACCACGCTTTCGTAAGAAGACGAGGGCACGATCTCCACCGGGATGCCCGTCGCCCGACGCAGGTGTTCTATCAGCGGTTGCTGCTCGCGGAGCAGCACCTCCATGCTTTTCTTAGGAATCACGGCGATGCGCAGGCTCTGCTGCGAACATTGGCCATACGCCGGCTCGATCAGCATCACGCTCGCCAGCAGAGCCGCCAGAATTTTCACTGCACGCATGCTTCGCCTACCAGGTTCATGAAGGGTGGGTACTCTTGCAACTGTGCGACGCTGAGGGGCCGGCTGAAATGGTAGCCCTGAACGATGTCACAGCCGGCCAGCTTCAGGCACACCACTTGCTCGCGGGTTTCCACGCCCTCGGCCACCACTTCAAGCCCCAGGCGCTTGGCCAGAATGATGGTGGAGGAGACGATCGGGTTGTCATCGGGGCTATTGGAGAGTGGGGCGATCAACGCGCGGTCGATCTTCAGTGTGTTCAACGGCAACAGTTGCAGGTGCGCGAAGCCTGCGTAGCCGCTGCCGAAATCATCGAGGCTGATGCGCACGCCCGCCAGGCGCAGGCGCTGGAGGTGCTCAACGGCCAGGCCTTCAGGGTCGAGCAGGGAGGTTTCGGTGATCTCCACCTCCAGAAACTGCGGGGCAATGCCCCGTATTGCCAGCTCACGCAAGAACCTGTCGCTGTAGTCCGCCTGATGCAGCTGGATCGCGGAAACATTGACGGCGACCTTCAGCGCCCGGCCCTCGGCGTGCCAGCGCATCAAGTCCTCGCAGCTCAGGCGCAACACTTCCCAGCCGAGGCCGACGATGAAACCGTTGCGCTCAGCCATCGAAATGAAGCGGTCCGGATACAGCAGCCCGAACTCTGGATGCTGCCACCGCACCAGCGCTTCATAACCCTCGACCTGCAGGGTGTCGAGCCTGATCTGCGGCTGATAGTGCAGAACGAACTGGTGATGGTTCAATGCCTGGCTGAAGGACTGTTCCAACATGAATTCCTCGACGTCGGCGACGTTCAGCGACGGGTCAAAGAAGCGGTACTGGCCGCGACCGGCGCGCTTGGCGGAGTACATCGCCGCGTCCGCGCCGCGAATGAGCTCTTCGACGTCCTGACCGTCCCGGGGGCAGATGCTGACGCCAACGCTGGGGCTGGTCATGACTTCATGGTCGTTGAGTGAGTAAACCGCCGACAACTTGTCGACCAGCGCCCGCGCCCAGCCATCGATCTGTTCTTCACTGCGCTCGCCTGCCAGCAGGATGACGAACTCGTCACCGCCG
This sequence comes from Pseudomonas sp. GL_135, assembly GCF_057834665.1. Classification (NCBI taxonomy): domain Bacteria; kingdom Pseudomonadati; phylum Pseudomonadota; class Gammaproteobacteria; order Pseudomonadales; family Pseudomonadaceae; genus Pseudomonas; species Pseudomonas sp. GL_135. The sequence goes on along the minus strand of NZ_CM174408.1, from coordinate 2,895,765 downwards.
AACCTCGCGGCTTCATCGCCGGGTTCAAGCATGCGGGAGATGCGCCCCGCGACAGCCTGCAGCAGCATGTCGCCGACCTTGTGCCCCAGCGAGTCGTTGATGGATTTGAAGCGGTCCATGTCGATGAACAGGATGGCCAGCAATCGGCGCCTGCCGCGCTGTCTGGCGAGTACTTGCGTGGTCAGCTCCATGAACTGGCGTCGGTTGTGCAGGCCACTCAGGTGATCCGTCGCAGCGGCATGGCTGCTGCGCCGATGTTCGTCCTCAAGTCGGCTGATCAGTTGCTGATTGATGAGCTGGGCGTCTTCAAGGGCGGTGAACGCTTCCTGACGCTTGCGCAGCACCCGCAAGGTCCAGAACAGGGCGCCCAGAATCAGCACGGTCATGGACAGGTTCAGCCAGAATTGCTGTCGCGAGGCGAGCAGGGAGGACGCAAGGATTTCGTCCTCCGCCTGGCTCACGACAACGCTGAAACCCCGCTGTGGCACGCGCAGGTACAGGCTTTGAAAAAGGCCGGCCGGGGAATGTTGAGGCAGCATTCCCGCCACCGGGCCGTCACCCGGCAGCTCGGGCGTCATCGGTGCGCCGGAGAACACCACGCCGCTGCTGCTGATCCGCACGCGCTCTCGGCCGATGTTATCGATCAGCCGCATCATCCCGCTCTGGCCCAGATCGATGTGCTCGAACAGGGCCGCGAGGTAGCCGATGTCCAGTTGGATCAAGAGGACGTTATCCAGCCTGCCGGTGAACGGATCGGTAAGCGGCAAGAGGAATGGCAGACGCCAACTGGGCCCAAGGGGCGTTGTCTGTGGGCCGAGGGAAGAGGGTAGAAGCGCCTTGAAACCGTACCGGGCCGAGTGATCCTGCAACTGGGTGAGCCACAGAGAAGGTAATTGGGCGGGCTCATCGCTGTGGCTGGCAGAGATCAACTGGCCGTCGACGGCATACAGGCTCATGCGTTTGAAAACCGGGTCCTCAGCCAACATCCGCACCAGGCCTTGATGCTGCACGCCCAACGCCTGCATGTCGCTGCGGGCGACCCCGCCGATGGCCTGGGCCCTGTCGACCAACTGACGCAGGTTTTCGGCAGCGATGGTGGCCAGGTTCAAATGCTCGGCCGCCTTGGCTGCCAGCGCCTCCTCGCGAGACGAGGCTTTTTGCTGGAAATGCAGTCCCCACAGGAACAGCAAGGTCGCCGCGCAGAGCAATACCAATAGCGATTGAATGAAACGGAGCGAGGACAACGATCGAGGGATCACTGGGTGCTTCCGGCAGAAGATGGTGGCACTTTAATACCAGATTGTTGCCATCCCGTGACGGTTTCTTCCTGCGCACTTATGGACGGTCATGGCAACGCAGGTTTCGCCGCTAGAATGCGTAGGACAACCCTTTCGGACTTATCCCATGGCTTTCGACTGGCACAGCGATCCGCTTTCCCGAAACACCCCTGTGACTCAGGAGTACCGCAATACCCAGAACGTGCGGCGCTTCATGACCGGGCAGTGCGGACCGGCCTTTAAATTCGACCGCGACTTCATGGCCTGGATACGCAACGACACCCGCAAAACCCTGGGCGATGTGGCTGATGAATGGCAGCGCCGGCATGCCCATAAAGCCTGATGACAGAGGGGAACGCATGTTCACGTTATTTGGGGCCGAGAGATCCGGCTCGGCCGCCATCGAGATGGCACTCACGCTGTGCGGCGCCGAATACCGCCTGGTGCCCGCCAGTTCGTGGGAAGCGGGCGCCGGGCAGGACGAGTTGAAACGCTTGAATCCGTTGATGCAGGTGCCGACCCTGGTCATTCCCGGCGGTGGCGTGCTGACGGAGAGCGCGGCGATCCTCACCCATCTGGGCCTGGCATTTCCGCTGTCCGGCCTTTTGGCTCACGACGTTCTTGAACGTGCCCAACAACTCCGTGCGCTGGCGTACATCACCACCAACTGCTATGCCTCCATCGGCCTGATCGACTACCCGGAACGGTGGCTGCCTGACGCCGATCCCGATCAACTGGATCGCTTGGTGGCAGGCGCCCGGCGCAAATTGCACAGTCAGTGGGAGGTTTTCAGCGATGTGTTTGACAACCCGGTGACCTGGCACCCGCAGGCACCTGGCGCAGTTGAAATGCTTGCTGTCGTAGTCAGCCAGTGGAGCGGGACGCGGGATCATTTGCAGAGGGCTCGGCCCGGATTTCACTCGTCTTTAGAGACGGTTGACCGCCATCCCGTTGTCAGTGCGGTTCTGCAGCGGTACGGCTGGTGACTGGAAGATGAGTCATCACCCCCACTGACTGCGCCATTTCGCCGGGCTCGTGCCCAAACGGAGCCGGAAAGCGGTCGCCATATGGGCCTGGGAGCTGAAGCCGCAGGCAGGGGCGATCTCTGCCAGTCTCGCGTTTGAGTCGCGCATCAGGGCCCGTGCCTTGGCCAGGCGCCTGTCGATCAGGTAACTGTGCGGACTTTTGCCCGTGGTGTTCTTGAAGGCCCGAATGAAATACCCCTCGGACAACCCCAGCATATCCGCCATGGCGTGCACCCCCAGCGGCCCGTCGATGCCCGCGTCGATGAACTCATCCAGCCTGCGCATCCGGCTGCCGTTGATCGAGCCTTGCAGCGGCGTGTCGTGGGGGCTTCGGTCAGCGACCCGTTCAGCCAGCGCCAGCGCCCAACCCTCCCAGTCGTCCGCAGGCGAGGACTGCAGCAACGCGGCGCGCAGCTTCATCGCCAAAGGGATCGCCTGTGCATCGATGCGGTTGTTAAAGGCTTGGTCGCCCGTCAGCGCAAGCTCGTCCGTGCGCAGCAGCCGCAGGTATTCACCGCCCGTGGGTGACTCCGACAACACGTCGCAACCGGCGGGCACGAACGCGAGGCCGTTGGGCAGCGCGTCGAAAGGCTGCACCCGATCGCTGCCGATGGCGTGCAGCCCGCGCTGGCTTTCGAAGGCGAAACCAATCGCTGCCTGAGCCGCCACGTAACGAGTGGCGTAACCGGCGGCGGGGAGCAATTCAATCATCCACGGGCCTGCTTCGACACGGCGAACCGGTTCAGGCGGGGGCGGGCGAGGCGGGCGTGTTGTCGGGTTCATAGCATTGATACTAATGAAGTGGGCGGCAAAAAGTCAGGTCAGTTTTTTGAAAGCCGGCGCGGTGGGGCTCTGCCTAAACTGAGCCAAATTTTCGAGGATACGGCCATGCACGGACTGACACGCGAGGATATCGAACAGGCCGCTCGCCAGGTGTATGCGGTCATGCCGCCGACCGCTCAATATGCCTGGCCGTTACTGGCCGAGCGGCTGAACACCATGGTGTGGGTCAAACATGAAAACCACACGCCCACCGGCGCGTTCAAAGTGCGCGGTGGAATTACCTTCATGCACTGGCTCAAACGCACTTACCCGGCCGTCAAAGGCATCGTCACCGCGACGCGCGGCAATCATGGTCAGAGCCTGGCGCTGGCCGCCACGGCATCGGGCTTAAGTGCGTCGATCGTGGTGCCGGAAGGCAATTCGCCGGAAAAGAACAACGCCATGCGCGCCCTCGGCGGCACCGTGATCGAATGCGGCCGGGATTTCGACGAAGCCCGGGAAGAGGCTGCGCGGCTGGCGGACGTGCATGGGCACTATCTGGTCCCGCCTTTCCACATCGAGTTGCTCAAGGGCGTGGCCACGTATGCACTGGAGTTGTTCATGGCTGTGCCGGAGCTGGACACGGTTTACGTGCCGATCGGCTGCGGGTCGGGGATTTGCGGCGTTATTGCGGCCCGCGACGCGTTGGGCCTGCAGACAAAGGTGGTCGGCGTGGTGTCCACCGAAGCAGCGGCTGCCAAGTGGTCGTTCGAAGAAGGCACCCTTTTGCAGACCTCGTCGGCGAACACCTTTGCCGACGGCCTTGCCGTGCGCCAGCCCATTCCTGCCGCCTTCGCGATCTATCGAGCAGGTGCAGAGCGCATCGTTGCTGTCAGCGAGGAAGAAATCGCCGACGCCATGCGCGTCTATTACACCGACACCCACAACCTCGCGGAGGGTGCAGGCGCCGCTGCACTGGCGGCGCTCATCCAGGAACGCCAGGCCATGGCAGGGAAGAAGGTCGGGGTCATTCTGTCTGGCGGGAATGTGGACCGGTCAGTGTATGCGCGGGTGATAGGCTGAAGCGGCAAGCGGCAAGCGGCAAGCGGCGGCGGTTCAGCGGGGTAGTGGGTGGAAGATGTAAGCGTCGCTCGGTGAGTCAGCCAAGGGCACGGACTGGGTGTTGAGATACGCCCTCAACGCCGGGTCTTCTGCCTTGATCTGCCAGGCTTGAGCAGTTGGGCCGGCATTGATCTCAGCGGTTTCGCAGGCGGCGAGCAGTGTTTCGACCGAAGGCTGGTGAATCACCAGGCCGTTGCCTTTCCAGCCGGCGACGGTCAGACCAAGGCTTTCGCATACCGCCACCTTGCGCCGGGCATCCTCGCGGTCGGACTGGCGCGATTGCTGGACCAGCATCGCCAATCCCTGATCCGACGCCAGCAGGCTGCCCTGTTGCCAGGCTTCCGGCGGGCAGTCCTTGGCTTGGGGTTTCAGCTCAATGAAAGGACTGATCTCCATCGGGTAGATCCGGCACACCAGCGGACGTTCCAGGTAGACGGAACAAAGCCCGTTCTGCTGAAGGTTCGGGCACTCAGGCAGGGCATTCGCCGCCAGAATCACCGTTACCCGCAGGGTGCCCGAACCGCCGGTGACCGGCGCGGATCGCCCGGCGTTGTAGGCGTACTCGGGCGATCCGACCAGCCAGAGCGACTCATCGAACGCCTCAAGCAAAACCCCGACAGAATGGCCGCGTTTTAGCCAGGTCACTGCTTCACTCAGGGTCAAGGGGACGAAGCGGCCGCGGCAGCAGGCGCCGCAGCCGACGCACTCGAAGCGCACGTCGGGGTCTACGTTCGGAGGGTTGGCTGTTGAGGGAATCGTTGAGTCGTTGATGTTTAGGTCGCCTGCGCCGCTATTCGTTGAACGGGAATCATACGGCGGTTAGCTCAATCCGGTTAGTCCCGTGTGCGGCCCATCAGTGGGGCGAGCCATTCCCACTGACTGACGCGATGGATCAGCGCCCCGCGTTTTCCCCGGCCTCAACTCATCCAGTTGCCACCGTCGACGTTGTAGGTCTGGGCGACGACATAATCGCTCTCCGCTGACGCGAGAAAGATCGCCATGCCGGTCAGGTCCTCGGCGGTGCCCATGCGACCGTAGGGCACTTCTTCGCCGACGAGCCTTTTCTTCTCCCCCAGCGGCCGGTTCTCGTGTCTGGCAAACAGCGCGTCGACGCCGTCCCAATGCTCGCCATCAACCACGCCCGGTGCGATCGCATTGACGTTGATCCGGTGTTTGATCAGGTTCAACCCGGCGGACTGAGTCAGGCTGATGACCGCGGCCTTGGTCGCGCAGTAAACGCCCACCAGTGCCTCGCCGCGCCGCCCGGCCTGGCTCGCCATATTGATGATCTTGCCGCCATGACCCTGGGCGATCATCTGCTTCGCCGCCGCCTGGAGGGTGAACAACGTGCCGGACACATTGATGGAGAACAGGCGCTCGTAGCTCTCGCGGGTGATGTCCGTAATAGGCGCGAGATCAAACAGCGCGGCGTTGTTGATCAGGATATCCAGCTTACCGGTGGTGGCGATGACGGCCGCCATGGCAGCGTCAATGGACGATTGATCGGTGACATCCATCCTCACCGCGTAGGCACTGGCCCCCAGTTCGGTGGCCGTCTGGGTCGCGCGCTCCAGGTTGATGTCGGCGATGGCGACCGTCGCGCCCTCGCGAATGTAGGCTTCGGCGTAGGCCCGCCCGATACCTCGCGCCGAGCCGGTGATCAGCGCGCTTTTACCTTCGAGTCGTTTCATGGGAAGAGTCATCCGTCATGCGGTGAGATCCGGCCGACATCCGTCGGCGGTGGGTTTATTTCTTTGGGTAGCCAGCGCGCTTCATTTCCCGCTCCGTCGTCGACTGCGCGGCAGCCAGTGCCTGCTCGACGGAGGTCTGGCCGGTGAGTGCGGCGGAGAAGAGCTTGCCCACCGACGTGCCGATGGCCTGGAATTCCGGGATGGTCACGTACTGAATGCCAACATAGGGCACAGGCTTGGCCGACGGGTGCGTCGGATCGGCGTGCTTCATCATCTCCAGTGTCACTTTGGCGAACGGCGCAGCCTTGAGGTAGGCGTCGCTGTAGGTGGAGGTGCGGGTGCCGGGCGGCACGTTGGTGATGCCGTCTTTTTGCGCCACCAGCTGGATGTATTCCTTGGAGGTGGCCCAGGTGGTGAAGGCCTTGGCGGCGTCTTTGTGTTGGGAGGTTGCCGGGATTGCCAGAGACCAGGCGTACAGCCAGGACGAACCCTTGTCGGTCACTTCAACGGGTGCTGGCGCGAAGCCCACGCTGTCCACGACCCGGCTCTGTTCCTTGTCGGTGGTGAACGAGCCCGCCACGCTGGCATCGACCCAGATCGCGCATTTGCCGCTGTTGAACAGGGCGAGGGTTTCGTTGAAACCGTTACTGGAGACGCCGGGCGGCCCATAGTTTTTCAGCGTGTTGACGTAGAAATCGGCAGCGGCCTTCCACTCGGGGCTGGTCAGCTCGGGTCGCCATTGCTCGTCGAACCAGCGGGCGCCGAAGGCGTTGGCCATCGTTGTCAGCAAGGCCATGTTCTCGCCCCAGCCGGCCTTGCCTCGCAGGCACATGCCGTACTGACCCTGATCCGGGTGATGCAGTTTGGCGGCAAACGCCCCGAGTTGGGTCCAGGTCGGGTGCTCGGGCATGCTCAGCCCGGTTTGCTTGAACAGGTCGGTCCGGTAATAGGTCACCGTGCTCTCGCCGTAGAAGGGCAACGCATACAGCGTGTCGTTGACCGACAGGCCCTGGCGCACGGAGGGAATGATGTCGTCGAGGTCGTAGCTGGCGGGCAGGTCCTTCATCGGCTCCAACCAGTTTTTTGCGCCCCACAATGGCGTCTCGTAGGTGCCGATGGTCAACACATCGAACTGGCCGCCCTGGGTTGCGATGTCAGTCGTCAGCCGCTGGCGCAGGACGTTCTCTTCGAGCACCACCCAGTTGAGTTTAATGTCGGGGTGCTGCTCTTCGAACACCCTGGAGAGCCGCTGCATGCGGATCATGTCGTTGTTGTTGACGGTGGCGATGGTGATCGTCTCGGCAGCCTGACTGATGCCCGCCAGGGACAGGCCGGCAGCCAGCAGCAGCGCGTGATGGGTGATCTTCATGGTGATCTCCATTCCACGCCGGTGGCGCGGAATCGTTATTGTTGTTTTTAACCACTGCCATCCGAGTGACTCCGGGCAGTGGCAAGCCGATTACAGCAGCTTGCACGCCCTGCAACAAACGCGCTGAGGATGGGCCACTGATGCTTTTTTAACCGCGCAGCCCGGCCCTGCGCCCGGCTAAAAAAGTATCAGCGCGCAGCGACAGGCGAGGTGGAGCAGGGTGATGCAATGGGCGTATGGTGCGTCGATGCACGCGCCACCAACGACAAAAAAGGGGCAGACCATGCCTGAAAGCCGAACCGCCTTATTCGAGCAGTTGCCTGCCGAACTGGAGATCATCCTGCCGGCGCCCCAGCAGAGTTTTCGCTGGTACGAGCACGACTATCCCTATGCCCTCGCGCGCTGGAATCATCACCCTGAATACGAAATTCATCTGATCCGCAAAGGCAGCGGCAAACTGGTGGCGGGCGATTACATCGGCGCCTTCGGCCCCGGCCATGTGGCGCTCATTGGTCCCGATTTACCCCATGACTGGATGGGCGATCTGGCGCCGGGGGAGCACCTGCAAGGCCGTGACGTCGTACTTCAGTTCGACGGTGCCACCTTGCTGGCGCTGCGCGAGACGATGCCTGAGCTGGGTGAATTGCAGGGTTTGTTTGATCGTGCCCGCCGTGGGCTGGAATTCACCGGCGAGACCGCGCTGCGGGCCGCCGACCTGCTTGAACGCATAGGCTCGGCGAACGGATTACAGCGCTTGCTGCTGTTTCTTGAGCTGCTCCATACCCTGAGCGGAGCGTGTGACAGGGAAGCCCGGACGTTGGCGAGTTCGTGTTACGCACCGACCCTCGATGCGAAAAGCGCCGAGCGGGTCCACCGGGCATTCGACTACCTGCAGCGGGAGCTCACTGGCGATATCCGGCTCTCAGTGATTGCCGAGCGCCTGCACATGAGCGAGCCGGGGTTTTCACGATTCTTCAAGCGCGCCACCGGGCATGGGTTCATCGACCTGATGCGCAAGCTGCGCATCCAGCGGGCCTGCCGCTTGTTGCTGCAGACGCAAATGTCCATCGCCGATGTCTGCTTTGAAGTGGGCTACATCAACCTGTCGAACTTCAATCGACACTTCCGTCACGAGATGAAGCAGACGCCGTCGGACTATCGAAGCGGCACGGCGGCGACGTTGTTCAACTTGAATACGTCGAAGGCGTCTTAGTCGTTCTCTCCCTCGACCCTTACCGCGCGGCCATGAACCCAAGGCCACGCCCGACGGCGTACCCGGCGTGTAGGTTGTGTCAGTCAGCCTTGAACCATTTGGGATGCAACGCGGGAAAGTGTTCACGCAACCAGTCGGCAAAGGCATGCACCTGGGGCGCGAGGTGCGTCCGGCTGGGATAAAGCACTGACACCTTGCGCCGGGCCGGACGAAAAGGCTGCAGCACTTCGACCAGTTCGCCGCTGGCGAGAAACGCATCCACGGTGATGCCGGGCGCCTGAATGATGCCGAAGCCCGCCAGCCCGCAGTGAACATAGGCGTTGGACTCGTTGACCGTAATGGCTCCGCGGCTCGGGTAAGGCCGATCTTCGCCGCCGTCCTGGAAATACCAGGGCAGGGGCCGGTTGCTCTGTCCCGAGAGAAAATCGACGCCCTGATGCTGGGTCAGATCGCCGAGCGTTGTAGGTCTACCCCACGTGTCGAGGTAGGAAGGCGCCGCGCAGGTGACCATCTCCACGGTACCGATCTGCCGCGCGACCATGCTTGAATCGCGCAGCTCGCCAATCCTCAACACACAATCAACGCCCTCAGCCACCAGATCCACCGCCCGATCGGTGACGCCCACCACCAGTTCGATGGCGGGAAACGCGCCCGTGAATCCCTTCAGGCTTTCGATGAAACTGCGTTGGGAGAACGCCGTGGGGATGTCCACCCGAAGTCGCCCTTGCAGGGTGACGCCGCTGCGATCGAACATCGACGTGGTGTCCGAGATGTCGGCGAGGATGCCTTTGACCCGTTCGTAAAACTGCTCGCCTTCGGCCGTCAGCTTCACCGTGCGCGTGGTGCGTTGAAATAGGCGCACGCCGAGGGAAGCCTCCAGCGTCTGAATCGATCGGGTGATGTGCGGGCGGCCCAACTGAGTGGCTTCGGCCACTTTAGTGAAGCTGCCGAGCTCCGCCAGCCTCGCGAACACCTGCATCGACTGCAAAAGGTCCATCGGTTCGCTCCTTGGAAATCGCGATGACTGTTGCGCATCAGGATAACAATCCTGTGCGTGGCCGGGCATTTATCCATTCGCTCATAACAGAAACAATGCCCCCAGCACACTGACGGCCGACCCCGGCCTTCTGGTAAACACTTCAGCGGAGATACACCATGAAAGCCTGGCTTCTGAAAGATTTCGGCCTCGACCACCTGCAGCAGGGTGAAACCGCAACGCCAACCCCCAAGGCCGGCGAGCTGCTGGTCAAGGTGGGCGCGGTGTCCCTGAACTTCCGCGACAAAGCCATCGTTGACGGAATCTACGAACCGCACACGGTGCCCAAGCCCCTGATTCCGGTGAGCGACGCTGTCGGCACGGTGGTCGCCGTGGGCGAGGGCGTCAGCCGCTTTGCGGTGGGCGACCGGGTCAATTCGCACCTGTACTCGCGCTGGCTCGACGGCATGCCCGCCTCCGACGAACCCGACTACTGCTTCGGCTCGCCACTGCCCGGCGGGCTGGCGGAATTCATGATCATCCACGAAGACAGCGCGGTGCGTGCGCCGGATGACATGACCGACGAAGAGGCGTCGACGCTGCCTATTGCCGCGTTGACCGCCTGGTACTCGCTGGTGGATTACGGCCAGATCGAGCCTGGCCAGACGGTGTTGGTGCAAGGCACCGGCGGCGTGTCGATCTTCGCCGCACAGATCGCCATGGCACTGGGCGCCAAGGTGATCGTCACTTCCAGCCGCGACGACAATCTGGACGCCGTGATCAAGCTCGGCGCAATGGCGGGCGTGAACTACCGCAAGACCCCGGACTGGGCGGCAGAAGTGCTGAAACTCACCGACGGCAAAGGCGTGGACCTGCTGCTGGATGTGGCCGGCGGGGAGGGCGTCAACGCGTCCGTTCAGGCGACAAAAGTGGGTGGCAAGATTGCCCAGATCGGTTTCCTGACCGGGCAAACCACCGCGCTGAACCTGATGCCGCTGATCTTCCGTCAGACCACCCTTCGCGGGATTGCCGTGGCGCCACGCTCTTCGTTCGACCGCATGAATGCTTTCCTCGACACCCACCACATTCGTCCGGTCATCGACCATGTCTACCCGTTCGAGCAGGCCCGTGAGGCGTACGAACATCTGGCTCGGGGGCCGTTTGGCAAGGTGGTGATCAAGGTCAGCTGAGGGCGAGGACAACCAGTTGTTCGAACCGCTCATAGGCACTCATCAGCCGCCACTGGGCGCCCAGGTGCTGGTCGGATGATGTGTCGGATTTTGGGTGGTTGATGGCATTGCCGCGCATGATCGGGCCTCCCTTTCTAACCCTCGCTGGCAGCAGTAGACGGGCTCCTGTCCGATTGATACCGAAGACAGACACCCAACATAGGTATCAGGGGAAAGCTTTCAAGAGAAAACAGCCGGCTTTTCACGGGTCCGGACTGACGGACCGAAAACACAAACGCAGAGACAGGTTCATGGCCTGTCTCTGCGTTATGTTTACTGCCGCATCACACGGTTATCGGATCGACTTTCTCAACGTCAATCTGCATCTCGGCCAGCGCGCGGGCGACCACTTGCCGGTCGATTGCGCCCTCGTCAGCCAAGGCTGTCAGCGCTGCCAGCACGACAAACTGACGGTCCACTTCGAAGTGCCGGCGCAGCGCTTCGCGGGTGTCCGACTGCCCGAAACCATCGGTGCCCAGTGCCACGAAGCGACGGTTGCCGATCCACGGACGGATCTGGTCTGCGTGGATTTTCATGTAGTCCGTCGCGACCACCACCGGGCCAGGGTGCCCTTCGAGCACCTCGGTCAGATACGGCACTTTCGGCTCTTCCAGCGGATGCAGCAGGTTCCAGCGTTCGGCCTGCTGCGCTTGACGGCGAACCTCGGTGAGGCTGGTTGCCGACCAGACGTCGCTGCTCACCTGGTACTCGCTGGCAAGGATCTCCGCCGCTGCGATGACTTCGGGGAGGATCGAGCCACTGCCCATCAGCTGAACGTGGCGACCGGGCTGGGCCTCGTGTTCGATCGGCAGTCGATACAGGCCCTTGAGAATGCCTTGTTCGGCGCCTTCGGGCAGTTCGGGGTGCGGGTAGTTCTCGTTGAGCAGGGTGATGTAGTAGTAGATGTCCTCCTGATCGACGTACATCCGGCGCATGCCGTCGTGGACGATGACCGCCAATTCGTAGGCATACGTCGGGTCGTAGGAAACGCAGCACGGCACGGTGGCCGACATCACGTGGCTGTGACCGTCGTCGTGCTGCAAGCCTTCACCCATCAGGGTGGTACGCCCGGAGGTTGCGCCGAGCAAAAAGCCTCGAGCCCGCGCGTCCCCTGCGGCCCAGAGCAGATCACCGACCCGCTGGAAGCCGAACATCGAATAGAAGATGTAGAACGGCAGGGTCATCACGCCATGGTTGGCGTAGGAGGTACTGGCCGCGATCCAGGATGACGTCGCCCCGGACTCGTTCAGACCTTCCTGCATGATTTGCCCGTCAGTGCTTTCCTTGTAGTAGGACAGCGTGCCGGCATCCTGCGGCGTGTAGAGCTGGCCGACGTGGGAATGAATGCCGATCTGGCGGAACAGGTTTTCCATGCCGAAGGTGCGCGACTCGTCAGGCACGATGGGGACGATGAGCTTGCCGATGTTCGGGTCCTTCAGCAGCGTGGCGAGGATCCGCACGAAGGCCATGGTGGTGGAGATCGCACGGTCACCGGTGCTCTTCAGCTGCACCTCCAGCGCCGCCAACGGCGGGATCTGCAACGGCTCGACCTGGGCGTGCCGGGCGGGAATCTGCCCCCCGAGGCTCGCGCGTCGGGCGCGAAGATACCGGGCTTCGACGCTGTCTTCGTCCGGTCGCAGGTAAGGCATTTCGCCCAGCAGGTCATCGCTCAGCTCAAGCCCGAAACGGTCGCGGAATGCCTTGACCGCGTCGCCCCCCATTTTTTTCAGTTGATGGTTGATGTTCTGGCCTTCGCCCGCTTCGCCCATGCCGAAGCCCTTCACCGTTTTGGCGAGGATCACCGTGGGCCGGCCGGTCTTGCGGGATGCCGCGGCGTAGGCGTTGTAGACCTTGACCGGGTCGTGGCCGCCACGGGTGAGTTTCCAGATCTGGTCGTCGGTCATGTCGCTGACCAGCTCGAGGAGCTCGGGGTATTTGCCGAAGAAGTGCTCGCGCACATAAGCGCCGTTCTGGGACTTGTACGTCTGGTACTCGCCGTCGACGCATTCCATCATGCGCTGGCGCAACAGGCCCGATTTATCCTTGGCCAGCAGTTCGTCCCAGCCACCCCCCCAGATCACCTTGATCACGTTCCAGCCGGCGGCCCGGTACAGGCTTTCAAATTCCTGGATGACTTTGCTGTTCCCGCGCACCGGTCCGTCAAGGCGTTGCAGGTTGCAGTTGACGACGAAAATGATGTTGTCGAGCTTTTCGCGCCCGGCGAGGGAAATGGCGGCCAGGGATTCCGGCTGGTCCATTTCGCCGTCGCCCAGAAACGCCCAGACCTTGCGGCCCTGATGCTCCTTGAGGCCACGGTTTTCCAGATAACGCATGAAGCGCGCCTGGTAGGCGGCCGTGATCGGGCCCAGGCCCATGGACACGGTCGGGAATTGCCAGAAGTCGGGCATCAGGCGGGGGTGAGGATAGGACGACACACCGTCGCGATCGGTTTCCCGGCGGAAGTTATCGAGCTGCGCCTCGGTGAGACGGCCCTCGGTAAAGGCCCGGCCGTAGATGCCCGGCGCCGAGTGACCCTGGATATACACCAGATCGCCGGCGAAGGTGTCTGTCCGGCCGCGGAAAAAATGATCGAAGCCCACGTCGTAGAGCACTGCCGCCGATGCGTACGTGGCGATGTGACCACCCACGCCGGAATGCTTGCCGGCCCGCAGGACCATGGTCAGGGCGTTCCAGCGGATGAAGGCGTTGAGGCGCTTTTCGATGCCGAGGTCGCCCGGGTAAGGCAACTCGCGCTCGGGGGGAATGGTGTTCACGTACGGCGTGGTGACGCGTCCATGGAAGTCACCATGAACAGAAACGTCGAAATCGAGCAATTGGTCGATCAGGAAGTGGGCCCTGGGGCGGCCTTCTGCCTCGACGACGGATGCGATCGAGTCAATCCATTCGCGGGTTTCTTGTGGATCCTCGTCGCGAAGCAGGTAGCTCTGTTCCATCATTACATCTCCTGAAAATGGCATCAGCGGGCCGTTGTTCAACCCGCTCATCGTTGCAATTGCAATTGAATCTAGCGTCATTGCCGCTATGATTGCAACTGCAATCAACCCTAGGATTTGGAGATACCATGGCCACCCCATCGCCAGACCTCTGGTACAACTTCATTCGGGCGCACCGCTGCCTGATCAAGGAAATCGAGCGGCGGCTGGCCGAAGAACAGCTGCCGCCGTACGACTGGTATGACGCGCTCTGGGGTATCGAAAGCGGGCAGGACGGCGCCAGGAGGATGCACGAACTCGCTGACGTCATGGCCATCGAACGCTACAACCTCACCCGGCTGGTTGACCGTCTGGAGAAGGAAGGGTTGGTCACCCGGGAGAAGTCCCTCGAGGACGGGCGCGGCGCCATCGCCCGGATCACCGACGCCGGCCGGGTTCTGCGCAAGCGGATCTGGCAGGTCTACAAGCAGGCCGTCGAAGAACTGTTTCTGGTGGAGTTCGATGACGATCAGAAACGCCTGTTTGCGGACGCGCTGGAAAATGCCAGCCGCAACGCCCGCCAGTCCCGAAAAGTCTCTCAGACCAGCCGGTAACGTTCCAGCGCCTTGCTGACAAGCGCAGTGCTGATCTGCTCGAGATTCGCCAGTTCGCGCAGGGCCGTCATCGCGATCCAGTGCCGGTCCAGGCGTTGATGGGGTTCCAGGCTGTCGGCGCCCAGCGCGGTGAAAGGTCCCCGCACATGGGCGGCCAGTTGTGCCGCGACGAACTCCGCGTACCCGGTCACGGCAACCACCGGTGTTTGCGAGCTGCCGAGGCAGTCCCGCAGATGGCTGGTCCTCGGTGCCTCGCCGCGCAGAAGGCGTTTATGCCGGGACTGGCGTTCCGCGTCCCGCGCCAGCTTGGTGTAGCTGGGGCAGCTCCACACTTCGGCGGCGATGCCCCAGTCATCGTGGAGGATCTGCGCGGCGGCTTGCACCTCCCGCAGCATGAGTCCTGCGCCAAGCAACCGGACTTGCTGTGCCGCGGGGGTCGGGTTGTCCAGCCGGTACATCCCCATAAACGCCTGGGTCCGATCACACGCCAGCCCATCGCCGCTTTCATCGTGCAGCGTCATGTAGCAGAAGCCGGGCGCCCCTTGCACATAGAGTTCGTCAAGCGCACCGATAAGTATCGCCCTGGCTTCATCGCCACTGGCGGGGTCGAAAGGGATGCAGTGCCGATTGGAGGCCAGCCACAACGGCAACCACGGGTGAGCACCTTTTGCCCAGCGCGAGGGGGAAGACTCAATGTCATTGAGCACAATGCCCCGCTGCCCGGTCTGGGACGTGAGCATCGAGAGGTGCGCGGAGGTGGCTGACTGAGTCATGTAGAACAACGGCCGCTCATCGTTGCGCGCCGGTTCGCTGAACCACAGCGGCCACGCACTGATCGCCGTGCCGGTTGATGGCTCGTGGGCACGGTCGTTGACCTTCCAGAATTGGCCGCGGGTACGCTGATCGCTTTCCAGGCGCTTGATCAGATCGACAACGGTAAAGAGCGGAGAACTCTGGGTGACCACTCCCGACAGGTGGCTGTGCTCAATGCACTCGATGCACGCCTGGGCGGCCGATTCGGTCCTGGCGGTGCGCTGTAAACGAAGGCTATCCATGAAGATGAAACTCCTGTGACTGTCTTGCGGGGTGCTAAAGGAATAATGCAGACTCATTGTAAATGCAACCACAAGGACGGAACCTTTGATGAATACTGCCTCGCCTCACCTCTACACGGCCGACACTCCCAACGGCCAGAAAATCCCCATCGCCCTCGAAGAACTCGGCCTCGACTACACCCTGACCCCTGTCGATCTGAACAAGGGCGAGCAGAAAGCCCCTGGCTTCCTGGCCCTCAACCCGAACGGAAAAATCCCGGTCCTGATCGATAACGACAAAGGCGTGACGCTGTTTGAATCGGCAGTGATCCTGACCTATCTGGCCGATCAGCACGCTGCACTGGGTGGCGAGACCCCGGCAGAACGCCTGCAGGTCCAGCAATGGCTGAGTTTCCAGATCGCAAGCGTGGGGCCGATGCTCGGACAGCTGTGGTGGTTCCGCCATGCCAGCACGATCGCCAACGACCAGGCGCTGGATCGCTACCGTAAAGAGTCGCTGCGGCTCTACGGGGTGGTGAACAGTCAACTTGCCGATCGCGAGTACATTGCCGGCCAGCGCTACACCATTGCCGACATTGCGCTGTTCACCTGGCTGCGCACCTATGAAGAACTGGACCTGGACATTTCGCTGTTCCCGGCGGTGCGCGCCTGGTTGCAAACCATCGAGCAGCGCCCGGCCGTCAAGCGAGGGCTTACAGCCTCTCGCCAGGAACGCTGAACCCCATCCGCCTGATGCCAACAAAAAGAAGATGCTGATCATGCATTTCAACGCTCCGCTTTTCGTCAGGCCGGGCCAGGATCCAAACCTGGCCACCCTGATCGAGCATCTGCCCTCTGAAATAGACTGCCCGTTCACCTACGCCACCATCGACAAGCGCACCTTTGGCCTGTCGAACTTCCTGTCCAGCTTCCCCATTGCCTGGCAGCGCAAATACTGCGGCGAGGCACTGCACCGCGTCGATCCGATCATTTCCCACGGCGTGCAAAGCGTCGCGCCTTTTCACTGGACCGAAGCCTACCGGCGCAAGCCCGTGCAAGGGCAGGGCGCGTTCGAGCAGCTCACCCGAGAGTTCTCGATGCAGGACGGCTACACCTTCGTCGTCCACGATCCGCAACAGCGCATGGGGCTGTTGAGTCTGGTCAACCGCGAGCAGAGTCCGCACTTCCACCACCAGATCCAGCACATCAAAGGCACGCTGCAACTGGCATTGGTGGCGTTTCACAGCGACATGAACCCGGGCGCGATGTCGCAGAACACCGCAGAGCCGCCACTCACTGTCCGCGAGCACACGATTCTGGGGTGGGTGTCCCTCGGCAAGTCCTACAGCGAGATCGCCTGCATCTGTGACATCCGTGTGCGCACGGTCAAGTTCCACATGGCCAACATCGTGCGCAAGCTTGAGGTCGACACCGCCAAGCAGGCGGTCTTTGCGGCGTCCCGCCTGGGATTCGCGTGACGGGGTGCCGGTGCGCCTTCTGCACTGGCGCACTGGCATCGGTGCATCGGTGCATCGGTGCACCGGGCAAGGCTGCGCGGGCAAGCGTTGCCTGTACTAGGTACAGTTTCGGGGCGAAAAGGAATACAGAATGATTGCCGGGCAGCCCTGATAACACACCCACAATGAGAGGGATCCCTCATGACGTTCTCTGCCCAGCCCGTCAGTACGCATGAAGCACGTGTCCTGGAAGACATTACTCAGCACGAAATTACCGCCCTCAAAACCCGGTACAACCTTGCCGATGCCCACACCCACCAGAACCAGAGCAGCACCCAGGCCGACATCGTCCGAAAGCTCCCCCAGTTGTGGCAACGCGCGCAGACGCTGACCCAATACGAGAGTGAGCAAGCGTTCATCAAGGCATTTTTTCAGTTTCACGGTCAGCACCATGCGCTCAAGCGCAGCGATGAGATTTACCTGGTGTACGCCGCCTCGGTGGCGATGCACATCACCGCCACCTTTCTGCGCAAGCACGACATGAGCGTCGCCCTGATCGAACCCTGCTTCGACAACCTGCACGATCTGCTCAAGCACATGGAAGTGCCGATGACGCCGCTGCCGGAGGCTATCCTGGCTGACCCTACCCAGGTCTACCGGCTGCTGGAGAAGACCGCATCGTCGGTTGACGCGATTTTTCTGGTGGACCCGAACAACCCGACCGGCACGTCCATGTTCGCCGAGGGCCCGGAAACCTTTATCGAAGTCGCGAAATACTGCCGCGATCACGACAAGATCCTGATTCTGGACTTCTGCTTCGCCTCGTTTCTGAAAGTGGCCGGCGGTCAACGTGTCGACGCTTACGCCATCCTCGATGAGATCGGCACCGATTACCTGGTGATGGAAGACACCGGCAAAACCTGGCCGCTGCAGGACACCAAGTGCGCGACATTGATGAGCAGTCGCCGCTTGAACCCGGAGATCTACAGCATCGTCACCAGCGTGCTGCTCAACGTTTCGCCCTTCATTCTTCAAGTCGTCACCGAGTACATCAACGACAGCGAAGCCGATGGCTTTGCCTCCGTTCGCGACGTGCTGCAGACCAACCGCAGCGTGGCACGGGAATACCTTGAGGGCACGATGCTGCGTTACATCGAGCCGGCCATTGAAACCAGCGTCGCCTGGTTTGAAATCCAGCGCGATGACCTCTCGGGCGATGACCTGCAAGCCTACCTGCTGACCCATCAGGCCTACGTCTTGCCCGGTCGCTATTTCTTCTGGAGCCATCCGGAGCAAGGTCGCTCTTTTGTGCGCCTGGCCCTGGCACGCGACCCTGACGCTTTCGAAGCAGCTCTGCAGGTTATCCGCCAGGCGCTGGAGGCTTACGATGCTTGAAGAGGCGCCGATGATTGATGCGACGGTGTTCATGGGCATGCACCACAAAAATGCCGACATCCGCGCCAAGTCGCTGGGATTCTTCACCCGGCGCTATGACAGCCAAGTGCGCATGAGCTTCAGCCAGGTTGGCGTCTGCGATGCCATTATCTGGAAGAAGCCCCGCGCGCTTCAGGACGTTTACTACCCCTTTATGGATGTCCTGCACTCCGACATGAAAATTCTGCGCGCGGGTTACAGCGACGCAGCGCTGACCCGGGCGGCGAGCAGCCCGGAGCTGGCCGGGCTGCCTGCGGAAAAACGCCTGCAGGCGGCGCAGGTGCTTGAGGCCGATTGCCTCTTCTACACCCATGACCGCGACTACCAGAACTGCGCGGCGCTGAAACCGCACCTGGCCTCATTTGACGCCGCGTCCGGCGTCCATGGGTTTCCCGACGGTCTGCAGCGGCTGTACAACGCGTCCCTTGACCTGGTCATTGCCGAAGAGGATTACCAGCATGTCTAGACATCAAGTGCTGGTGCCCCTGGTGACGCCGCTCGACGCACACGCCAATGTCTGCCGGCAAAGCGTGAAGCAGCTCGTTCGTGCCTGCGCGCCGGTGGTTGAGGGATTTATCCCGTGTCTGACCTCGGGCGAAGGCTGGAACCTGTCCGTTGCGCAGTGGACCGACATGCTCCGGTACACCCTGGAGTTTGCCGGAGACACCCATCGCGTTGTGGCGGGCATTGAGCCCCCCACCACTGAGGAGGTGATTGAACGGGCCGAACTCGCGGGGGAGCTTGGCGCCAGGGAAATCATCGTGACGTCACCCTTTGCCGAAGGCATCAGTCAGGCGCACATTCTGGCCCACTACCAGGCCATTCACAGCCGCACCCCGCTGGACCTGTTGGTCTACAACGAATCGGCGCTGTCGGGTAATGAAAAGAGCTTCGACACGCTGTTGAAAATTGCTCGGCTGGAGCGTGTGACCGGCCTCAAGGACTCGCCGAGCCAGGCGCGGACGCAGGCGCAGATCGACCGGATTCGGGGGGAGGGCGTGGATTACTTCATCGGCTGGGAGCGGGAGCTGGCCGGCGCGTTGATCAGCGATGGAAACGTTGTCTCCCTTGCCAACCTCGAGCCGGCCCTGTGCCGGGTGGCCTGCCTCGCACAGCAGCCAGACGTTGCGGCCATCGTGGCCCGGCTGAATGACACATTCTGCCTGGGTGAGGATGACTGGTACGCACACGTGAAGCGCGAACTGGCGGCTCGCGGGGTCCTGCGTTCGTCGCTCACGACGCAGAAACAGAGTGCTCACGAGCGCGTTGCTCTCGAGCCAGTCAGTGCGGAGTACGCCAGATGACCGTTTCCCAGAAATCGCTGTTTCGCGCAAACCGGGCACTGATCGAGAAGCTTCAGCCCATCCCCGCCGAGCTGCTGCAGTTCGAGCAGCAATGGCTTGACGCTGCGATCCGCGACAGCATGACCGAGCAGCAGCCGGCCAATCTGGGCGAACTGCGCACCATGCTCGCGGCGCTGGTGGATGAGGACAAGGCAGAGGAACCCGAGACGGCGCGCTACGTGGCCGAACATATGAGCCTGGACGAATTCAAGATCCTTGTGCAGGAGTTCGCCCTCGACGGTCTCACCGAAGCCCAGGTGTTTTATCACCTCATGCCGCGTCTGAGCCTTGAGGCCCAGATGCCCATGCTGCGGATGATGATCGACGAGTTCGGCTCGGGGAACATCAAGCGTTCGCACACCACGCTCTATCAGGTGCTGCTGGATGAGCTGGGCATGCCGACGGATCTGGAAAGCAATATTCAAGCGAACGCCGAGGCAGGCTGCACGTTTCCCAACATGTTCTGCTGGCTGACCATGCGTGCCCGGGATCCGTCGTATTTCGCTGGCGTCATCACTTACTTCGAGACGGTGGTGCCGTTCTTCTTCGGTTGCTACACCACGCTGTGCGACAGGCTCGGGATCAAAGCCCATACCTATTACAGCGAACATGTGCACATCGACGTCTTCCATGCCCTTGAAGGTCAGCGGCTGCTCAAAGCGATGGACAACGACAAGCAACTGAACCACGCCAATGCCTGGCAAGGCATCTGCATGGGGCGGTTGATCACCAACCATGCGTTCGATCAGGCGGTGTACAAGGCTCAGTCGATCAAAATCGGCGAGGGCGTTGCCCATGCTTGACGAAGGGGAAGTGGCACTCAGGCCGGCGACCTTCGTGATTCAGGCCGGGGACAACCTCTACGAAGTGCCCAGTCTCTGCCCGCACCGCGAGGGCTGGCTGGAGCATGGGACCGTCAATCACAACCGACGGACGATCGCCTGTCCGCTGCACTTCTCGGTGTTCAGTCTGGAAACGGGCGAGCAGTTGAGCGGCCCTGCCTGCGGGAGTCTGACCTGCCGCAAATTGACGTGACGGCTTGCAGGGACGCGGATTCGCGTGGCGTGGTTTGGCTTGAGTTGGGTTGGGTTGGCGCGGAATTCGCAGGATTGGGGGGCGGGCGTCCGTGCGGCGGCGACTGACGTTCGTCAGCGCCGCCAGACGCTGGGTCTCAGCTCAGGTCAGTGCCTGATTCACGCCTGTTCGTCTTGCTCGGTCGCATCTTCGTCGTGCTTGAGCGCAGGCTTCATGCCGGGCTGGGGGGCGTGCACGGCATCCGGCGCGACTTCTTCGCCGTGGTTCTTTTTCTCTTGCTGCACTTTTTTGTCGTGGGCGACGTTACGTGGATCAGTCATGGGAATTCCTTGGGTGGGCAGATGATTCGAATGCCTGCCGACGCGGCACGGTGGCCGTGGGCGTCGGGACAAGGTTTGGAGTCAGTGCCGGGTCCAGCGTTCAGTGCATTTCGATCCGCGATGACTGAGCCCCATGACCCGGTCGCGCGGGCGGACGATGTCGACACGGGAAATGCTGGCGAACCCTCAGCATGCTTGCTGCACAAAAGATGAATGCGTGTAGCAGAACAGGCTCGAGGCCGGCTTCGGACGGCCATAAAGGTAGCCCTGGGCGTAATTGCATCCGCTGTTCGCCAGCCACGACGGCAGATGGGGCAGGTGAAATTCCTCGACCCCTTCGGCCGTGACTTGCATTTTCAGGCTGCGGGCCATGCCCAGAATCGCTTCGACCATGGGCAAGTGATCGGTCTGCCCGGGTTCAAAGAACGACCGGTCTATTTTGATCTTGTCGATCGAGAGGCGGGTCAGGTGATAAAGACTCGAGTAGCCAATGCCGAAGTCATCCAGCGCGACCGTAATGCCGTGATCATGCAACTTGCTCAGGTTCCGCTGTGCCGCGTCGAGATTGCCGACAAGGGCCTCCTCGGTGATTTCGACTTCGAAGCGATGAAACGCAAAGTGTTCTTCCCGCAGCTGGTTCAGCAACTGATCGGGAAACAGCACGTCGGTGACCATGGTCGCGCTGACGTTCATTGAGAGGCGCAAGCGGTCGTCCCAGCGGTTGGCGGCGCGACAGGCTTGCCTGATCAGAGAGCGGGTCATGACGGGAATCAGCCCCAGGCGCTCGAGCACAGGGATGAACTCCGCCGGCGTGCCGGTGCTGCCGTCGGGTTTCAGCCAGCGTGCGAGCACCTCGAAACCCACGACCTCCTGCGAGGGGAGCGCCACGATTGGCTGAAAGTAGGGCACGATTTCGTCTTCTTCAACCGCCCGCTTCAGCGCCAGTTCGAGGTCGGCCTGGGCCCGGCGCTGCCGTTCGTATTCGCTGTCATAAAAGTTGAAGGTCGAGCGCCCGCTTTTCTTGCCCCGGTACATTGCCGTATCAGCGCAGTGCAGCAAGGCCGATGCCTCTTGCGCATCTGTCCATGACCGGGAAATGCCGATCGTGGCGCCCAGTGCCGAGGGCTCGACTGCGGTAGACAACGGCGCACTGAGCTGAACAACCACGGCTTCGGCGATCTGGCACAGCTCAGTCTGGTGTTTGAAGTTGAGAAACAGCAGGCAAAACTCATCACCCCCCAGACGCACCGCCACCCCGCCGTTATCGTCGGCGATGGATTCCAGCCTGCGGGCTATCTCGAACAGCACAAGGTCGCCGGCTGCGTGACCGTGCTGATCATTGACCGCCTTGAAATGGTCAAGATCAATGAGCATGACCGCCGCAGGCCGCCGCAAACCGAGCTGATTGCGCACCATGTTCATGAAAATACGTCGATTGACCAGACCGCTCAGCGAGTCATAAGTGGCCAGGGTTTCTGTCTGCGCCTGCGCCTGCTTCAGTCGACGGAAGCTCGACTGGGCGTTGGCAATCAGGCGTCTGAGCAGAATGGTCGGGACGATCAGTGAAATCAGCGAAAATCCGGTCGAGGTCAGGACGAAACGCCACCTTTCGGCGTCTTCAAAGTCAGCGTCGTAGGGCAGGGCGAGCCAGTGCATGACCCAGCCTTCGAGCTTGAATTCCCACAGGACGGACAGGCCAATCACAGTGGACACTGCGATCATTAGCAATATAGGCAGGCGACAAGGGTTGCGGCGGTGCAGGTCATTCATGTCAGGCCTCACTGGGCCAGAAAGGGAATTGTGATGTCAGACTGCCATCTTCGCACATAGGTTCGTACCGTTGATCGCAGAATCTTGCCTGGACGCCGAACGGTGGTCTGCGTGTAATCGAAAAAGGGTAAAGGCCGCAGTGTGATGATCCCTCGGAGGCCACTGCCTTGAAACGAAAGCGGAAATCATGACTGAATCATTGGCCGCATGCTTTAAGGTGTCCGTGCAGTCCGACCACTGATCCTCGATCACAGACCACTCACCCGGCGATAGCCAACTCAGTAACGAAGGAGCTAACCATGACCGATTCTCTGTACGACATTCCCCTCAAGCAAATCGATGGCACGCCAGCCAGCCTGGGCCAGTACAAGGGTAAAGTGCTGCTGGTGGTGAACGTGGCCTCCAAATGCGGTCTGACGCCGCAATACGAGGGGCTCGAAAGCCTTTACCAGAGCAAGAAAGACGCCGGGCTCGAGGTGCTGGGTTTTCCGGCCAACAACTTCAAGGAACAGGAGCCGGGCAGCGACAGCGACATCCAGTCCTTTTGCTCGACTACCTACGACGTGCACTTCCCGCTGTTCTCGAAAATCTCCGTCGCCGGCGACGACACCCATCCCCTCTACCGTGAACTGACGGCCGCCCAGCCCGCTGCCACCGGCGACGGCCCGTTCCGTGAACGCCTCAAGGGCTACGGTATCGAAAGCGGCGCAGGCACCGAGGTCCTGTGGAATTTCGAGAAATTCCTGATCGGACGCGATGGCAAGGTGATTGGTCGCTTTGCGCCGGATGTGACGGCCGATGATCCACGGCTGACTGCGGCCATTGACGAAGCCCTCGCTGTTTGACGCATGAGTCGTCCGCTGTTTGTGTCTCTGGATGGGCCAAAGGGTGTCGGTAAGACGACGCTGCTGGAGGCCGTCACCCAGTCACTGAGGGCTGACGGCCAGAAAGTGATCCGGTTGTGCGAGAGCAAACGTGATCCCCACCGGGGTGAAACAATGGCCCTCGTTAACCGGCTGGCCAGACAGCCCGATCGCGATCTGGAATGGGAGGTGTGTGAGCGTCTGGCGGCCAGCCGTGGCTGGATCTCCCGGCATGTGCTGACTCAACAGCCAGCCGACAGCATCATCCTGATCGATCGCTGGTACCCGTCGGACGCCGCGTTTCGCCGGATGGTCCCGTTCGCAGAGATCCTGCAGTTGAACATTGACCAGGACGTGCGAGCGCCGGACGTGCATGTCGGTGTCGTCACTGCGGCCGGGATTTCATGGGCGAGGGCAGCGGCACGCCGGCGTGGGTTAAGCAGTACGGTGATTCATACGCTGGAGGAGCACACCGCTTGCACTGAAGCCTTTGAGCGGGCGATATCGGATAACGGCTGGGTGCTGTGCCGAAACGAAGGGCTGATCGAACATGCAACGAGGCAGGTGATCGCAGAGATCGACAAAGTGCGTGAAGTCGCTTTGCCGTAGCAGGCACCGAGGTGAATGACTCGAATACGGCAGTTTCTATACCCATAAACGCAGTTCGGGACCGAAGGGGACAAATCCCCTCCAGTCCCGATGGCCTGTCTACGCGCTGCGTTGACGGATTACCCGGCAGCGTTACGCCGATGGCTTGAGCACGACTTTGGTCCAGCCGTCGTCGCGCTGATCAAAGTGCTTGTAGGCGTCCGGACCTTCGGACAACTTCAGGCTGTGAGAAATGATCTGCGATGGCTTGGCGCGATCATGGTGAATCAGCTCGGCGAGGCGACGGTTGTACGCCTTGACGTTGGCCTGGCCGGTACGAATCTGCTGACCCTTGAACCAGAAAGAGCCGAAGTCGAAGGCCATCTTGCCTTCTTTTGCGAGATCGCTGGCGGCGTTCGGATCCTGTGGCACAAAGACACCCACGACACCGATACCGCCGGTTGGCTTGGTGGAGGCAACGAGGTTATTCATGGTCTCGTGATTGGCTTCGTGGCCGTGCTTGTCGCAGCACTGATAACCCACGCATTCGCAGCCACGGTCCGTTCCTTTGCCGTTGGTCAGGTTCATGATCTGCTCGACGGCCTGGGTCTGCGCCGTGTTGATCGGCGTGGCGCCCAGCTTGGCCGCCAGGGCCAGACGGTCTGGATGGTTGTCGACCACGAAGACTTGCGAGGCGCCTTTGATCATCGCCGAATGGGCAGCCATCAGTCCGACCGGGCCTGCGCCGTAGATCGCGATGCTTTCACCCGGCAGCAGGCCGGACAATTCTGTCGCGTGCCAGCCGGTTGGAAGGATGTCCGACAGCATGACGTAATCGTCTTCTTTTTCCTTGGCATCTTCAGGCAGCACCAGGCAGTTGAAGTCACCATACGGCACGCGCAGCAGTTCGGCCTGGCCGCCCTCGTAAGGCCCCATCTCGGCAAAACCATAGGCGCCACCGGCACTGCCAGGGTTGACGGTCAGGCAGTAACCGGTCAGGCCGCGCTCGCAGTTATCGCAGAAGCCGCAACCGATGTTGAACGGCAGGCAGACCATATCGCCCACTTTCACGCGATCGACTCCGGCACCGACTTCGATGACTTCGCCCATGTTTTCGTGACCCAGAATCCGGCCTGTTTCAAAGCTGGTGCGGCCTTCGTACATGTGCAGGTCGGAACCACAAATGTTGGTGGTGGTGATGCGGACCAGGACATCGGTCGCTTTTTCAATTTTGGCATCGGGAACGTTCTGAACGCTGACGTCGTAAGGACCGTTGTAAATAATGGCTTTCATGGGTTCTCCAGAACAATGAGATGCAGATACGGATAGTTCGCCAGTTTTAGTACGACCGTACTGACCTGCCGTTCAAAGAGATTTGCCGCGAGTGACGAACGGTAGATGCTGGCAAAAGGCTCTGGAACGGGCCTTGTGGCCCGCTGATGATGAGAAGCTCCACCCCAACTGTGCAATTCGTGGCAGCTCCACCAGGGTGACTTGCGTCTCATCAACCTGATGTGACGGAGTGGAGATGAACATTCAACCGAATACAAAACTCGCACGGGTCACCGCGTCGACCGGCGGCATCGGTTCTGCGATTGCCAGGCGGCTTGTCATCGCCTTTTCGCAACCAGCAGTGTCAGAACATCCTCGGCCAGCACTGGCGGGCTGAGCAGAAAGCCTTGAGCATAGGGACAGCCCAATTCCCTGAGCTGGTCCATCTGACCAGGGGTCTCAACGCCCTCGGCGACAATCGCCAGATCCAGCGCTTCGCCAAGGGACAGGATACTTTTGACGATGGCGACGCTGCGTTCATGTTTCATCATGCGGGTGACAAAGGACCGATCTATCTTGATGGCGTCAATGGGGTAGCGGTCGATGTAGCCGAGGGAGCTGTAGCCCGTTCCGAAGTCGTCCAGCGCAATCCGGATACCCTGGGCGCGAAGGTCTTCGAGGGTCTTGGCAACGATTTCCGGCTCATGCAGGAATACTGACTCGGTGATTTCGATCTGCAAGGCGCGGGCATCGAATCCGGTCTCTGCAATAATCCCGGCGACCTGAAGGGCGAAGTCTTTGCGGTTGAGCTCGACCCCTGACACATTCACGTTCAGCTTGATACCGGCCGGACCGGTAGCGTCACCCCACCGCTTGACCTCGCGACAGGCGTTGCGCATGACCCACTGACCCAGATCGCAAATGACGCCAATGTCTTCAGCCACGCTGATGAACACATCAGGCGCGACGATCCCCAGGGTCGGGTGGCGCCACCTTACCAATGCTTCAACGCCCACCACCGCTTCAGTGGTGATGGAGAATATCGGCTGGTACACCAGGTAGAACTCATCGCGAGTGATCGCGTGCTTGAGCGCGTTCTGCATCACCAACAGGTCGATGGATGCCTGGCGCATGGAGAGGTCGAAGACGGCCCAGCTGCCACGGCCTTTCTTTTTCGCCGCGTACATGGCCACGTCCGCATCCCGGATCAGGTCTTCGGCGGTGGTGTGCTGAACGTCCAGCGTTGCAATGCCAATGCTGCAGGAGATGAAAAGCTGTTGCCCGTCGATGGCGGTCGGCAAGCTGAGGGCGTGGGTCACGCGCTTGGCGGTCTCGATCGCCTGCTCCTGATGGCCTTCGTCGGTCAGCAATATCGCGAACTCGTCGCCCCCGATGCGGGCGATCACCGCCGTGGGCTCAATGCACTCGCTCAGGCGCTCTGCCACGCTTTTGAGCAAGCTGTCGCCCGCATGATGCCCCATGCCGTCGTTGACATACTTGAATCGGTCCAGGTCCAGGTACAACACCGTGGCCGCACCGGGATTACCGGCGTTCCCTCTGCTCAACGCCGAATGGATGCGAGCCATGAAATACCCGCGATTCTTGAGCCTCGTCAACTCGTCGTGGAATGCCGCGTAGGAGAGTTCGTCCTGAATACGCTCCCGCTCGATCAGCCGCGACTCAAGCGCCACGCGCTCCTCGCGATCAAGCTGGGCCTGGCGAAAATTCTGTTCTGCGTCTTTACGCTCTGTGATGTCGCGCTGTACTGAAACCCAATGAGTGAACCAGCCTTTCTCGTTGGCCACCGGCACGATACTGAGCTGCACCCAGAACTTGGTCCCGTCACGACGCGTGTTGATCAGTTCGACCTCGACGGGATCCCAGCGCTGCAGCGCGGCCCTGATTTGCTGCAGCGTGGCACGGTCAGTCTCAGGGCATTGCAGGATCCGCGGCGTCTTTCCCATGACTTCTTCGAGGCTGAAACCGGTAGTGGTGAGAAACGCCGGATTGCAATACACGATGCGCGGTCCGGGCAAATCGATCGGTTCTGCTTCGGTGATCAGGATGGCGTCCTTCGCGTTGACCACCACCGACTCCAGCAAGCGCAGGCGCTCGATGACGGCTGATCCGCCGGCCGCAGGTGTGGGGTCCGTCTTGAGGGAGTCATAGAGGTCGGCTGCATGGGTTTGCACGCCATAGATATGCGCGGCGCTGAGTCGCTTGTGGGGGAGCGGGATCGTCATCAAAACCGCACCGGTCAGGGCAGCGTCGCCATCCCGAAGGGCGACGCAGACCAGTGACTCGTTGACCACTCGATCCAGCCCGGCAGGCAGCGCAGCGTCAGCGGGCATGGCCTCGCCAACGTCGACGACGTCCCCGTAGGACAACACCATCTTTAACCAGCCGCCGGTGATGTCGTCTGCGCGCACCTCCGGCGCAGTACCGTAGGTGGCCACCGTGCGCCACTGCTCTTCGTCTCGCACTATCAGGATGGCGCCCGTCGCCCCGGTCAGGTGGGAAGCAGCGTCGAGAAAATGACCCAAAACTTCATGATTCTTCAAACCGGGGTGAGCCTTGGCGGCCATGTGCATTACCTGAAAAAAGGGGACGAAGTGCCAGGCGGTTATTCGACACGCGTAACGATCGTGAACCTGGAGCGGCTGGGTGGGAGAACTGCTGCACCTGCAAGCCGGTAGCACTTTCGGTATCGGCGTGTCGACGAAGTTCAACAGGGCAATGTGGGAACGATTTGCGCGTCAGACGGCGATCACCAAGGCAGGCTTTCCCATGGTCTCGCCATGCCCTGGGAGTGCGCCGACCCGCAGGGAATGTCGCTCAATGGCGCGGCGGGAGCGACGACACTACCACGGGCTGGACAGGCAAACCGAAGGTCTTCAGCAGGGACTTGCTTTTCGCACCGAAGGTTCAAACTTGTACAAGATTAAATAAATGTACAACCTTGCCTAAAGTTTCTGGCAGCTGCTGCCGATCGATTATCTGAAACGTCAACATTACAAGACGAGAACACTTGCGCCCGGCCCGAGCGCGCCTCTGTATGAGGCGTCTCACGAACAGTGAACCGCGGTCGCCGAACGCTTTTCAGGGAAGGAGCCCCGCCCACTCAACATCATTTTTTGCGGACCTGCCCCATGAACAATAACTCCAATTCGACTGCCGAACTTGCCCAGACCGGCGCAGACCTGAACTCCCTCCTCAGCGCTATCGACCGTTCCCAGGCCGTGATCGAATTCGATCTGCAAGGGAACGTGCTGTATGCCAACCAGAACTTTCTCGAGTGCATGGGTTACGACCTCGAAGAAATTCGTGGGCGCCATCACCGGCTGTTTTGCATGCCCGACTATGCGACCAGCAAGGAATACCTGATGTTTTGGGAGAAGCTGGGCACCGGCAAGTTCGATGCCGGCCAGTACCAGCGTCAGGCCAAGGACGGACGGCAGATCTGGCTGCAAGCTACCTACAACCCGGTGATGGACAACAATGGCAAGCCTTTCAAAATCGTGAAATTTGCCAGCGATGTCACCGAAGTGCGCAATCGCAATGCCGAATGGGAAAGCAAAATCGAGGCGATCGAGCGTTCACAGGCGTTGATCGAATTCAGCCCTGAAGGCTATGTGTTGACCGCCAACAGCAAGTTCCTCTCGGCCTTGGGCTACACGCTGGACGAAGTCGTGGGCCAGCACCACCGGATGTTTTGTGAACCCGAATACGCCGCGTCTTTGGCATACCGCGAATTCTGGGAGAAGCTGAGCAAGGGCGAGTACGACGCCAACGAGTACAAGCGGCTGAGCAAGGACGGTCGGGATGTCTGGATTCAGGCGTCCTATAATCCGATCCTTGATGCCCAGGGCCAGGCCTACAAGATCGTCAAGTTCGCCACCGACGTGACGGATACCAAAGTTCGCACAATGGAGCACGAAGGCAAGGTCAACGCCATTAACCGCGCCCAGGGCGTGATCGAGTTCGACCTGAGCGGCAATATCCTCTCGGCCAACGCCAACTTCCTTGATCTGGTCGGTTACCGGATGGAGGAATTGAAGAACCGCCATCACTCGCTGTTTTGCGAACCCGAGTACGTCAAGACCACGCCTTATCGTGAATTCTGGGGCGCGCTGAGCAGCGGCAAGTTTTTCACCGGGCGCTTCATGCGCATCAGCAAGTACGGTCAGAAAATCTGGATTCAGGCGACGTACAACCCAGTGTTCAATGCGGTGGGGCAACCCTACAAGGTGGTCAAATTCGCCACCGACATTACCGCTCAGGTCGAGCTGGAAGAAGCCATTGAAGCCAAGACCCAGGCGATGGATGAGTCCGTCACGCGTCTGATGCAGGCCATCGACGAGGTGGTCAAAACCACTGGCGACGCCAACGATCAGGCGCGCATTACCCAGGATGAAGCCCAGCGCGGATCCCAGACCCTCAGCGAGGCGTCCGCGGCGATGGACACCATCGGCAAATCGGCAGAAGACATTCAGGAAATCATCGAGGTGATCAGCACGATCGCCGGTCAGACCAACATGCTCGCGTTCAACGCCGCGATTGAAGCGGCGAGGGCGGGTGAGCATGGCCTGGGCTTTTCAGTGGTGGCCGACGAAGTGCGCAAGCTCGCTGAAAAGTCTTCGCAAGCCACCACCAAGATCAACAAATTGATCCAGGAGACGGTCCGCCGCATCAACTCCGGCAGCGAGATCTCCCGCAGCGCAGGGAGCGCGTTCGAGCGGATCGTTGCCGGGGTGGAAAAGACCAATGGCGCGATGACGACCATCGGCGCGGCGACGCAAGAACAGCATCATCTGGCTGAGCGGGTCGCTGACCTGATCGGCGAGCTCAACCGTATCAAGCTGGCGACCGGGTTGGGCAAGGGCTTGAGCGCCCCAGGCCAGGTTGAAACGCTATGAGCGACGCCCTGGCGTTTGGAGTAATCAAGCTGGGCGCTCTGGAAGTTGCGATTGAAGCTCAGGCACTGGAGCAGGTGATCAACTGGCCCACCCGGCTGCAGCCCCATCCGCTGCAAGGCGGGGCATTGCTCGGCATGTTCAGCCTGCGCGGGAAGGCGCTGCCACTGATCGAGCTCCGCTCGTTGTTCGGCGAGCACGATGTGTCCCGGCACGATCCGCTGGAGATGGTTGCCATCGTCAATCATCAAGGCCGACGCCTGGGCATTGCGGTCAGCGGCGTCAGTGACGTGATGAAAGTCGAGGCGCGAAACCTGTGCCGTCTCGGCGGGGAGGGCACCGCGGTTGCGCTGCTGCCAGAACTCGTGATGCTGGAACATGAACGAATGATTTACCGGCTCGACCTGGACGCGTTGTGTGGCTTGCCGCAGGTGTTGACTGCGCACGCGGGCGATGTCGCCCATCCAGTACAGGTGCAGGACCTATCCCAGGCGCTGCGTCACTTGCTGTTGTTCGAGTGCGAAGGAAAGCGCTACGCCGTGGACGCGAAAGCCATCACCGAACTGGTCGACCGCCCGGACATGCTGCCGAGCAAGCTGGGGGGCGATTATTGCCTGGGCGTCGTGAACCGGCGCGGGGTTGATGTGCCTGCCTTGAGCCTGAACCGGATACTGGGCATTGATCGTCCGGCAATGGCGCAGCCCCAGAATCAATTGCTGGTGTTGACCTCGGCAGAAGGCTATCGCATCGGTCTGGTCTATGACCGAATGATCTCGATCGTGTGCAAGCGTGCCCATGAAATCCTGCCGCTGCCCCGCTATGGATTACGAGAGCCCGGGATGTTTGCCGGTGTTGTCGGGCTGGAGAACGGAGACCAGGCATTGTTGCTTGAACATTGCGATTTGCTGGAACGCTCGGAGACGCTCAGTTTCGCCAGGATCTATCAGACCGGCCCGCCAAAGCAGGACGCGCTAGGCGATCGCCTCGCGCAGATGAACCAGACGTGCCTGCTATTCCAGGCGGCGCAGCAGTTTGTGGTGCCGCTTGATCAAGTGTTGGAAATCCTTGATATGCCCGAGCACTTTGTCCGGTTTGCGCAACCGGACACCCATTTGCTGGGCAGTTTCAATTTGCGCGGCGAGCAAATTCCGCTGGTCTGCCTGAGCAGTCTGGTAGAAGGCACCACGCCTCCCGGCAATGCCCTGGAACGGGTGCTATTGGTTAAAGGCGAGGTTAATAACTTCGGGCTGGTGGTCAACCGTACTGACTCCATTGAAACCTTCACCCACCCGGCCTCCGAGCATCCCGAAGGGTGGGAGCGAAGCGCGAGCATCAGGGGGTCGGTCAATGACCGCATGCGCAGCCTGGTGAGCATCGGCAAGGGCGATCAGGTCCGCTGGATGACGCTGATCAATTTGAGCAACGTCGTCAAAGGGCTGGAAAAGGCCGAGGCTCAGGAAGACACCCAACGCCGCGCCGGCTGAGCAACAGATGATGGCCCCCAAGCCCACTGAGCAGCCTGGTCGCTGCTATTGGATGGACTGTCCAACTGTTTGCCTGGCAACACGTATCCAGCAAAACGTTGTTTGCCAGGCTTTCGATAAATACTTTGCCGGCGGGTTAACCCGCTGAAATTTATCTAAATTATGAGCTGGCACAGTTGCTGCTATTGCCACTTCAGGAAGGTGTTCAAACCGTACCTGGCGACCACGCCAGGCGGCTCCCTTGCTCTGTCTGGAGATCGGTAGATGAGTCAGAACGCAATTAAATTCGCTTACTGGGTACCTAACGTCAGCGGTGGCTTGGTCGTCAGTAAAATCGAGCAGCGCACCGACTGGGGCATCGAGTACAACCGCAAGCTGGCACAAATTGCCGAGCAGTCGGGCTTCGAGTACGGGCTCACGCAAATCCGTTTCACGGCCGGATACGGCGCCGATAACCAACACGAGTCCGTCGCGTTCAGTCATGCGTTGTTGGCGGCGACCGAGAAACTCAAGGTGATCGCGGCCATCCTTCCCGGTCCCTGGACGCCCGCCGTTGTCGCCAAGCAGCTGGCGACAATAGACCAACTGACGGCAGGCCGCGTGGCGATCAACATCGTCAGTGGCTGGTTCAAGGGTGAATTTCAAGCCATTGGTGAGCCATGGCTGGAGCATGACGAGCGCTACCGTCGTTCGGAAGAGTTCATCCAGGCGTTGAAAGGCATCTGGACAACAGATAATTTCACCTTCAAAGGTGATTTCTACCGCTTCCACAATTACACACTGCGCCCGAAGCCCATCCAGCAACCCCATCCTGAAATTTTTCAGGGCGGCAGCTCCCGCGCCGCCCGCGACATGGCTGCGCGGGTGTCCGACTGGTACTTCACCAACGGCAATACGCTAGAAGGCATCAAGGCTCAGGTGGATGATATTCGCGCGAAGGCAGCGGCCAACGGGCATTCAGTGAAGATCGGCGTCAACGCGTTCATCATCGCTCGTGAAACCGAAGAGCAAGCACGCGCGGTGTTACAGGAAATCATCGATCAGGCCGACCCTGAAGCCGTGAATGCGTTTGGCGATGCGGCAAAACAGGCCGGCAAGGCCAGCCCTGAAGGCGAGGGGAACTGGGCCAAGTCCACCTTTGAAGACCTGATTCAATATAACGACGGGTTTAAAACAAACCTGATTGGAACGCCCAGGCAGATTGCCGAGCGCATTGTGGCGTTGAAAGCCGTGGGCGTGGACCTGGTGCTTTCCGCATTTCTGCACTTTCAGGAGGAAGTTGCGTATTTCGGTAAACAGGTACTGCCACTTGTACGTGAGCTGGAAGCCTTGAATCACACTGCTTCTCTTGCTCAAAGCGCCTGATACGTTGATGAGCGAGAGACATTCCAGACGCTGGAAACAGAAAAGCCCGGCGAACCGGGCTCTCTTGAACCGAAGGCTACTTATTGAGCGGCTTTCAGTTTGATCACGTCACCGGATACAGTCGTGGTGTAGCCATTCAGAACCCAGGCCCAGAACCACTTTTCCTGCACTTGAGTATTGATCAGCGCATCGCCACCTTTGGCCTGGATGGCGTAACTCTGAGCGCGGACAAAACGGTCGTTCTGACGAATCGGGATCAGGCCGAAAAGCATCAGGCCAGTGGCGCTTGCCTCACTATGGCCAACGACGGTGTACTGGCTCCTGTCATATTGCTGAGTCTTCATGGCGGTGCCGGTGCAACCCGCCAGAACCAGACCACACACTGCAGAAGCGATGATTTTGCTAAAGGACTTCACGTAAAACTCCATTGACTAAAGCCCGAATCCAATTATCGGGCGGCGACACTTTACCCGAAGGGATAACACTTAGACACATCTTCAATCTCATTCGAGGTGTCTATTAAATCCGGGGCGATTCAGATCGCCCCAATGACCTGAATGACCGATGCCTGTGACGGGAAAACATTGTTGCAGGGAAAGCCTAAAGCAAGCGCTGCATGGGCGAATGCTCTTTGCCCCAGGCATGAAATGACGCTAGATACTCCCATCCTCGCTTTGCGTAATAGTCACGTCGGTCATGTGAATCCTTGAGAGGAGCAGGTTTGCAGAGTCTGATTCAGGTGTGCGTGCTGCGTCGCTAGCCACGGCTGCCGCAACGTAGTTGCAGGCATTCAAACCGTCGCCCAGCGGTTTAGCGATGCCGAGCTGACAAAACAGTCGTGGCAGCCAGTCGGGCGATATCACTGTTGCGGCGCCCGCCGTTCGGCGGTGCTTAGGGAAACCAGGCGAATGACTGATGACCGGCGTTCGGCTAACATCGGCCATATCAAAACGACCTTGGAGATTTAAATGTCCCGCCTTGCTGAATTCCGCAAACTTGAACAACAGCTCGCCGCCCAGCTCGCCGAACTTGAAACCCTGAAAAATGATAGCGGTTTGAAGAAAGAAATCGAATTTGAAACCAAACTGCGTGGCCTGCTCGGTGAGTACGGCTTCAGCTTGAGAGAGATAGTCGGCATTCTCGATCCGCAGGGATCCAGCGGTCGGCAGTCTGCTCCAGTGGCTGGCGAGAAAAAAACACGTAAGGCCCGAGAGATGAAGGTTTATAAAAACCCGTTGACAGGTGAGGTCGTAGAAACCAAGGGCGGCAACCACAAGCTTTTGAAAGCCTGGAAAGGCCAGTTCGGCGACGAGGTTGAGAACTGGTTGGTTAAATGACCCGGTGAAGCTGAAACAGCCGTCGTGAGACGGCTTTTTTATAACTGCGATTGCGCCCTGACGTGAGCCATGAAGCGCCTGCAGACGCTTTCCAGGGCAGGGCTAGCAAGCCTGCGAGCTTAGAACTCAGCCCGCGAACATGTAATCACCGCCTTTTTCGATCGCACTGATATAGGCCGGCCGCGCCTGGAACCGGTCGATCCAGGCCGCCAGGCCAGGGTAGTCCTGAAGCATGCCTTGTGACTTCGCAAACTCACCAATAAAGCTCATCTGGATGTCCGCGCCGCTGATTTCTTCGCCCAACAAGTACGGGGTAAGTTTCAATGCGGTTTCCAGATACCCCAGATAGTTGGTCACTTCAGATTCGATTCGCGGGTGCAGCGGCTTGCCGGCTTCCCCAAGACGCCCGACATACAGGTGGAGCATCAGCGGCAGCATGGCCGACCCTTCTGCGAAATGAAGCCACTGCACGTATTCGTCGTAGGTTGCGGTGGCCGGGTCAGGTTGCAAACGGCCGTTACCGTGGCGGCGGATCAGATAATCGACGATAGCGCCGGACTCGATCAGTACATGAGGGCCATCCTGAATCACCGGTGATTTCCCCAGCGGGTTTATAGCTTTCAGCTCTGGGGGCGCCAGGTTGGTTTTGGGATCTCGTTGGTAGTGCTTGATCTCGTAGGGAAGGGCGAGTTCTTCCAGTAACCAGAGGATGCGCTGCGAACGGGAGTTATTGAGATGATGAACGATGATCATGAAATGCTCGATGAGGCTTAAGGGTGTGTAAGGACAGACTCTTGGGGCGCACCGTGGTTCTAAATGGTTGTCAGCGTTGGCTTGATCGTTTGGCGAGGCGAGCACTTGGGACGTCTAAGCCCATGGCGGTTACAGGCGCAGAATTGGTTAGCCGTCATGCGCAGGAGCCCGGAGGCTGATCGTCGCTGAACTAATCACTGCCCCTGGCCCCTAATTCTGCGCACGTTGCCCCATTCCCAGGCTGATCCTGGGTCACTCACACACGAAGGTTTGGTGAATCATGAAGAGCGAACAGGTAGAAGGCGTTGTAGAGCAGGTGGCCGGCAAAGCACAGAGCGCAGTAGGGAAACTGTTTGGTGATTCGACGCTGGAGGCGGAAGGTACCGGTCGCCAGGCTTCCGGTCAGTTGACCCAGGCCTATGGCGATGCCATGGACAGCATCTCTGGGTTTGTTAAAGAAAAACCAGTCGCTGCAGTGGCAATTGGTGGGATTGCTTTGCTGATTCTAGACCGTCTCTTTCGCCGTTGAGTGAGGAGAAAGGGACGTTCCGATAGGGGCGTCCCTTTTAAGTCTGGATCTGCCTGCCCCCGACGCTGTCAGTCAGGAGAACTGCCTGACGGGTCTTTCGCATATTTCGACGCAGCGCGCGCCTTGCAAAAGCGGCGTTATTCCCGCACATCGCGCGGGAAGGTTCGCGTGTGCACACGCCGGATCAGCGACGACCCTGCGCGCCCGTCGGATGGCATGGCTGAGTCAATACGCGCGCAGCGGGGAGGGGGCAGCCGTCGAAACGGACGACGACGTGTAGCCGGTCATCTCGGCCAGCCAGTCCTGCCTTAGTTGCGGTACCGCCTCGATCAAGCGCCGGGTGTAGTCATCGAGCGGGGCACTGAGCGCTTCATCAACCCGGCCCTGGCGGATGATGCGCCCCTCGCACAACACCGCCACATCATGGGCAATCTCTTTCACAACGTGAAGGTCGTGGGTGATGAACAGATACGACACGCCCGTATCCTGTTGCAGTTGCCGCAGCAGAGCCAATACGTCGCGCGCAACTAGAGGGTCCAGCGCCGAGGTCGGCTCATCACAGACGATCAACTCGGGCTCCGCTGCGAGCGCTCGCGCGATGCAGACGCGCTGTTTCTGCCCGCCGGAAAGCGCGTGGGGATAACGTTGCGCAATTGTCCCGTCCAGCCCGACCCGGTCCAGCAGCGCCATGACACGTCGTTGGCGCTGATCTCGGTTCAGCGTGGTGAAAGTGCGCAGTGCGCGGTCCACCTGGTCACCAATCAGCAGTTTGGGATTGAGCGCGTTATCGGGTATCTGATGAATCATCTGTATTCGCTGCAGATGGTCTCGGGTGCGCTGGCGCAGCGTGGAGGGCAGCGTCATGCCGTCAAGCTTCATCGAGCCTGCGTCAGCCGCCAGTAACCCGCAGACCACTTTGCCGAGCGTGGACTTGCCGGATCCCGACTCTCCAATGAGCGCCAACGTACGACCCTTCGCCAGATTCAGGCAGATACCGTGCAAAACCGGTTGATGGTGATACTTGGCGCTGAGGGACTGAATCGTCAACAGCGTAGCTGTCTCGGATTGCACTGTCTGCGGGCGATTGCCTGCACGCTCGGCGCCGAGCAAGTCACGGGTGTAGGCGTGAGCGGGAGCATGCAGAATCTGGCCGGTCGTGCCGTACTCCACCCGTCGTCCATGGCGCAACACCATGATGTGGTCAGCCAACTGAGCGACCACCGCCAGATCGTGACTGATGTAGATTGCCGCGACGCCGGCCTCGCGAATCACCCCGGCGATGGCCTGAAGAATCCCCAACTGCGTGATGACGTCCAGCGCGGTCGTGGGCTCATCGAACACAATCAGATCAGGCCCGCTGCACAATGCCATGGCGATCATCGCCCGTTGCAACTGCCCCCCTGACACCTGATGGGGATAGCGCAGAAAAAACTGTTCAGGATCGGGCAGAGAGAACCGTCGGAACAATTCCAGTGCTTTTTCCCTGGCCGCCTGTGCATCCATCAGTCCGTGCACCCTGGCGGCTTCGACCACTTGCTCGCCGAGGGTGAGCGCCGGGTTGAAGGCCGCGCCGGCAGACTGTGCGACGTAGGCAATACGCTTGCCGCGAATCCGGCGCAGTTGCGCTTCAGACAAGCGCAGCAGGTCCTGGCCCGCGAACAGAATCCGTCCACCGGTGACGGCCATGCCTTCGCGCTGATGACCCAGTATCGCCTGCCCGATGGTAGACTTTCCTGCTCCGGACTCACCAATCAAACCGAGCACTTCGCCGGCGTTGAGGGTGAAGGAAATACCCTCGACCAGTGTCCGTTGTGGCTTGCCGCTGGCGACGATATGGAGCTCCTCAACAGCCAGCAGCGGCGGCGCAATGGTGCCTGAAGAGTCAAGCATGATGGCGGGCTCCCCAGGCACGGGTATTGGTGCCGAGCAGCCAGTCAGCCAGCGTATTGATACACAGCGCCAGTATGGCGATAGCGGCGCCCGGTATGAGCGCAGCCCAGATCCCGAACAGAATGCCATCTTTGTTATCGCGCGCCAGCCCGCCCCAGTCGGCGGTAGGCGGTTGAATGCCCAGCCCCAGGAAAGACAACGCAGAAAGAAACAGCAGAATGAAGACAAATCGCATGGCGAATTCGGCGATCAATATTGGCAGTGCATTGGGCAAAATCTCCCGCAGCAGGATCCAGACCAGCCCTTCGCCACGCAGGCGCGCCACCTCGATGAATTCCATGGCGCCGATGTCTGCCGCGAGTGCGCGGGCCACCCGAAGAATGCGGGTGGCTTCCAGCACCCCGAGCACAAGAATGATCACCCCGAGGGTCTTGGGCAGCGTCGCCAGAATGACCAGCGCCAGTATCAGCGTCGGGATCGCCATCAGTACATCGTTGACACGAGAGATCAATTGGTCGATCCAGCCACCGCATACGCCGGCGATGAATCCCAATGTGGTACCTGCCAGGAACGCGATAAGCGCCGCCACGGCCGTCACCGACAGCGACGTGCGGGTGCCCCAGATCAGCCGGGAAAGCAAATCTCGACCAAGATTGTCGGTGCCCAACGGCGCGAGGGCCGACGGCACATCCCAGGCCATACCGATCACTTGGTCAGGTGCGTGGGGAGAAAGCCAGGGCGCAAAAAGTCCGATGGCCATGAACAGGATCAGACCGACAATGCCGGGCAGATGGGAAATTTTTAACGCGGGCATGGACTATGTTCCGTGGCGGATGCGCGGATTGGTCAGAAGGGCGACTGCATCGGCGAAAAGATTGAGCAGGATGTAAACGGCTGACAGCACCAGCGCGCACCCCTGCACGACGGGAATGTCACGCTTGCTGATGCTGTCGACCATGTATTGACCCAGGCCCGGGTAGACAAAGACGTTTTCCACGATCACCACGCCCACCATCAGGTACGCCATGTTGAGCACGATCACGTTGATGATCGGTCCCCAGGCATTGGGCAATACGTGGCGCCACAGCACCCGCATGGGCGAGAGCCCCTTGAGGACCGCGGTATCGATATAACTGCTGCGCTGGGCACTGAGCAGCGCGGCACGGGTCATGTTGCTCATGTGGCCCAACACTGCCAGAACCAGCGTCAGCACCGGCAGGGTGATCGCCACCAACCGCGCCGACAGCGTCATATCCACTTGCACGCTGCTGTTGCTGGGCAGCCAGGCGAGGCTCATCGAAAAAATGAAAATCAGCAGATAGCCCGAGAAGAACTCAGGCAAGGCCACGGCTGCGCGGGTGAGCAGATTCAGCAGAGTATCGACCCAGCCACCGTGAAAACGGACCGAAACGAAGCCAATGGTCAAGGCCACAGGTACTGCCACAAGCGCGGTACTGCCGGCCAGGAACAGGGTGTTTTTCAGCCGCTCCCACAAGGCGACGGAGATGTTTTCACGGGACGTCAGGCTGACGCCGAAGTCCCCCTGCACCACGCCGCCGAGCCAATGCAGATAACGCCAACCTGCGGGTTGGTCCAGGCCCAGTTGCAATTTCAGCGCCTGGACCGCCGCGGGTGTGGCGGACTGGCCAAGAATCGCCGTGGCGGTGTCACCGGGCAGCAAGTTCAGGCCCGCGAAGATCAACAACGAGATCGCCAACAGCATCAGCAGCCCGGCGACCAGACGCCGGGCAATCATGCTGGTCAAACGGTTTCGCCCGGTTGCGCGACCGAAAAACGGCAGTGTCAACGCCATGAACATTATCCTTCCAGCCAGACTTTCTCGGCGGCGCGGTTGCCGCTAAGCGGCACGCCCGGCACCGACGTAAAGCCCCGCACGTTTTTGCGCGTTGCTGAAAGCGCATCGGCGTACAGCGGAATGATTTCGCTGCCTTGATCGACCAGCATCACCTGGACGTCGTGGTAGATCTGTCGGCGCTTGACCTCGTCGGTTTCCCCACGCGCCGCCTTCACCAACTGGTCGAAGGCGGGCACTCGCCAGGCCGATTCATTCCATGGGGCGTTACTGGTAAACACCAGAGACAGCAGCGCATCGGCGGTAGGGCGGGCACCCCAGTTGGACGTGCATAACGGTTTTTTCAGCCAGGTGTCGGTCCAGAAAGCGTCGTCTGGCACCCGCTCGACGTTAAGCACAATGCCCGCTTTTTTCGCCGATTGCTGATACAGCTGGGCAGCGTCCACCGCGCCGGGGAAACCGGCATCTGCAGCAGAGAGCACCAGCGGGCCATCGAAGCCAGCCTTTTGCCAATGGAACCGCGCTCGGTCAGGGTCGTAAGGCCGCTGAGGAATGTCCCGTGAGAAATACTTGCTTGAAGGAAAGACCGGATTGTCGTTGCCCAGCGAGGCGTAGCCTCCCAGCACGGTGTCGATCATCTGCTGTCGATCAACGGCGTATTTCAGTGCGAGACGCCCATCCAGCGAAGTGAAGGGCGCAAGGTTGGCCAGCCCGGGCAACGTGAATATCTGGCTGTCCTTGTCGCGAACCAGCTGGATCGAAGGCATTTTCTCGATTCGTCCGACGATGCGTGGATTGACCCGATTGATGATCTGCACCGAGCCGCTGATCAACGCAGCCACCCTGGCTGTCGAATCGTTCATGGCCAACGTCTCGACCGAGTCCACATGGCCGCGCTCGGGGTTCCAGTGATTGGGGTTGCGCTTGACCAGCATGCGCACGCCGGGCTGGAAACTCTCGAGGATAAAAGCGCCGGTGCCGATGCCTTTTTCAAACGCTTCGTTCTCTGCGGTGATGACAAAATGCACCGCCGACAGCAGGGAAATAAACTCGACGTTGGGCTCTCCCAGCGTGATCGTGACCTCATGCTCGCCGGTGGCCGCAAGGCCTGTGACAGGCTCCAGATAACCCTTGACCGGGGAGGACGATTTTTCGTCGCGATGATGGTTGAGCGACCAGATCACGTCTTTCGCGCTCAAAGAGCGGCCGTCATGGAACTGCACGCTTTTGCGGATGTTGAGCACCCATTTGCGGCCGCCCTCGCTGCTCGACCAGGACTCGGCGAGTGACGGTACGATTTCGCCCTTGTCGTCGATCTCGACCAGAGCGTTGAACAGCTGGCTCCCGGTGAAATACATCCAGCTTTCAAACCAGAACGCCGGGTCCAGCCGATCGGTGGTGGAGGCGTTGTCCAGTCCGATAATCAGGTGTCCGCCCTTTTTGGGAGGTGAAGGCTCGTCGGCAAAGGCGCTCGACAGTGACCACGAAGAAGTCATCGCGGCGGTCATGGCGATCGCCCCAGTACCCTTGATAAAAGAACGACGATCAATCATGCCGGGCATCCAGTGATTCGGTTGAAGAGTCAGCGAGGTCAAAGGCAGCCGACAGCGCTGCAATGTGTTCAGGGCCTATGCCGCAGCAGCCGCCTACGAGACTGGCGCCCTGATCAACCCATTCTTTTGCCCAGCGTAGATAGTTGGGTGGCTGAGTATCCCGACGCAGTTCACTGATCCCCTCATTGGCACCGCGCTTGTTGTCCGATGGCTCGAAGGCATTGGCGTAAACCCCCAGCGGCAGTTCGCTGTGGGCCGCCGCTTCAAGCAGGGCCGCGCTCATGACTTCCGGCGGGCTGCAGTTGAAGAGGATGGCGGCTGCGTTGAGTTCGCTCGCAGCGACCACGGCATCCCGGATGCGCTCACCGGATCGCAGCCGGGCCTTGCCCTCTGTATCAAGGGCATCGTCGAGGGTGAAGGAGAACCAGCGCGGTCGCGGATCATCCTTCAACAACTCAGCCACCAGCCGCACTTCAGCGATGGAGCTTTGCGTTTCGGCCAACCACAGATCGACATGTTCACTCAGGGCCTCAATCAGCACGCGCAGGATCCTGGCTGCCTCTACGGGCTCGAAGAGATCAGGACGGTAGGAACCGAGCGGGGGAGGGAGCGAGCCCGCGACGCGCACGGGATTGACGCTGGCGGCAGCCGCAGCCCGTGCTATCGATCCTGCCAGACGTGCCAGCGAAGCACCGTTTTCTTGAAAGCGTGGCTCGCCAATGTGAAACGGCACCACGGCATAGCTGTTGGTAGAAATGACGTGGGCGCCGGCGTGAATAAACGCGTCATGGGCCTGCCGCACATATTCCGGGGCCTCAATCAGCGCCAGCGCCGACCACTCCGGCTGGCGGAACGGCGCACCGTTGCGCGACAGTTCCCTGCCCATGCCGCCGTCCAGAATTTGAATATGTTTTGCCATTGTATTCACCAGAATTCTTGATTATTAATGCACAACTAAGGTCGCATCGTTTGCTCGTCCCCTGAAACAGATCCAACGCTTCCCCGTTTATTTCCAGAAGGTCAACGTAACTTACGTCCTGTTCCGGCGCGGGGAATAACGATTGCAGGGGAGCGGCTTTTGCACGCCGCGCACTGAGCAGCAAGTGACGATGTAATCCACCCACTTCAGCAACGGTCATAAATGCATCCAAAGATCTGTTGGAAGGAAGAATTGCTTAGATTGAAACGCAATATAAAATCCGCTGCAACTTCTGTAATTGCATAAAGAACTGCCGTTTTGGCATATCCAGTGGGTGCTCCCCTGATCAGGGCAGAGGCTCAAGGGCGGGCCTGGCCGGTGACCCGGAGGCGAAAATCCGCCCGGCGGAGGTCCACGAGCGTCACTTCAGTTGGCTGCAAGGTGGTCTCGCGCAGGGGTCGAAACTTTGTGCCTATCCATGCAACTGTCTTGATTCAAACAGCAATTCATCAGTATGTGTTATTCGCGACTCAGTCGCGTAAATCTTCAATCAGCGTTTCAGGGTTCATTACCACAAGAGTCGGAAGTTCTACCGTTTCCACCTTGAGGATGAAATGCTCTGGAGGGTTGTAAAAGTGTCCGACGCGTCTGGCAGTATTGAGATGCGCTGATGAATTCTTCATAACGTTTAATGCCAGTTACGAATTGCATCGGGACTTTCTGCTCTGGGCCAAACCTCACTGGACCTTG
Organism: Pseudomonas sp. GL_135; assembly: GCF_057834665.1. NCBI lineage: Bacteria > Pseudomonadati > Pseudomonadota > Gammaproteobacteria > Pseudomonadales > Pseudomonadaceae > Pseudomonas > Pseudomonas sp. GL_135. The sequence continues at coordinate 2,853,132 of NZ_CM174408.1, read as the reverse complement.
CTCGATACACAGGCAACCCTACAGCGCGCCCGTGATGATTTCGCTGACGCCACCGCGGAGAAAAAGTACTTTCTGCTGGACCGAGGCGAAGCGCCCGCGGTTGTCGGATGTGTCGGACTCCGGCCCATGGCCGGTGGGGCTGCGGGCTACGAAATCGGTTACTGGGTCAGTCAGGTACACGCCAATCAGGGGTTGATGAAAGAGGCACTGAGGGCGTTGGTATCGAAGCTTTCCGGGCACACGCTGCGGCTGACCGCGTCCTCGGCCAACCTGGCGAGTCAGCGACTGGCCGAGGCGGTCGGTTTCGAGCTCATTCAGACGATTTCTGATGCACAAACCTCGGGTCGGTACGGCGTGTGCGACACACTGGTTTATCTGCGCGGTGCGACGTGAATGCTTCCGAACCTCAGCTGAAACCCTGATCAACGCCGCCTGACCCAACCTTGCCCGGCTGATTCGAGAGAGAGCGGGTGGACGGGACAGCTTTGAACTGTTCCAGCAGATCGAGCAACTGAGCGCTTGACGGCGAGCTGATCAGCGACTGGCCGCAATGATCAGCATCATAGGGCGGTGCAGTTCATCAGCCAGGGTCGGACGTTGCTGAAGATCCTGGGGCGAAGGTCCCCACTCATTGACATGGTCGAGGGTGAAGCCGGTCTTGATCAGCAGGTTCAGCAATGTCCCTAACGTGCGGTGCTGTTTGATGACACCTTCGGCAAGCCAGTGGGTGGTGCGAGGGCCTTCAACCTGATAGTGGTCGACACGCCAGGAGGTGTGGCCTTGATCATCAACGACCCAGCCCGGGTGCAGCGAGGCCATGAAGATCGGGTGTTCGATGGAGAACACCAGTTTGCCGCCAGGGACTAGGGCGTCGTGCAGAGTGCGCAGCAAGCCGGGCAGGTCGACGATGTAATGGAAGGCAAGGGAACTGTACGCGAGGTCGAAGCCTGCGCTGGGCAGTTCCAGCTGTTCAAGATCCGCCCGTCGGTAGGTGATGCGCGGATCTTGGCCATCGGCAGCGGCGCGTTGCAGCATCTTTTCGGAGACGTCGAGCCCCAGCACGTGCCGGGCGCCGTGCTCCACAGCCCAGCGGGCAAACCAGCCATACCCGCAGCCCAGATCGACCAGCTTTTTTTCGTTCATTCCTGGCAGCAACGCGCGCAAGGCAGGCCACTCCGGAGCGCCATTCAGCCCCTCCACCGAGCGCGGTAACTGGCTGTAGCCCTCAAAGAATTGGGCGGTGTCGTAGATGTTCTGTGTCACGAATCATCTCTCCTGCAATCAGTATTCAGGTATTGCCTTAAAAGACGGACAGGGCCACGCAGGCCCTGTCGTGGTCCAGGATCAGACGGTTAGTAGCGGAACTCCACGCCCACGTAAGCGCCGATGCCGTCGCCCGGATACAGCGAAGCGGTGTCCTGACCCGCAGCGTTGTAGAGCGGCTGGACGGCGGTCACGTACTTCTTGTTCGCCAGGTTTTTCAGGTCCAGCGACACTTTCCAGTCTTTCTCCGGCGTTTCGTAGCCCACGTTCGCGCCGAAGATGGTGTAGGAAGGCGCATAGAACGTATTGGCGTAATCAACTGCGGTGCGGGAGGCGGACTGCACGTTCACGCCGGTGTAGAAACCTTGAGGGTGCTGGTATTGCACTTCGCCTTGGTAGATGTGCTTAGGGATTCCCGGCAGTTGGTTGTCGCCAAAGGTCGGGTCGTGGCGGTAGTAGAAGTCGTTGTAGGTGTAGACCTGACGCCAGGTGACTTTTTCACCGGACTCACTTTCCCACAACCGGGTATTCAGGCCGGCCTCGATGCCCTGGTGGATGGTAGGTGTGGCGTTGAAGGCGCCTGTGACCGCCGCCGCCGTGGAGGTCGCAGGAATCAACTGAACGTTGAGCAATTCGTCGCGGACCCACGAACGGTAGATCGCCAGACTGCCGTCAAAGATGCCGGATGCGCCTTTGACGCCGATTTCCACGGTATTGGCTTTCTGCTCAACCAGCGGCCGCACGTAAGGCGATGTCGGCCCTGACCCTGAGTATTCCCATGAAGCTGGCGGATCGATGGATCGGCTGAAGTTGGCGAACACTTGCAGCTCAGGGGTGAACTCGTAGCGCACGCCGATACGCGGTGCCAAGCTCCAGTTGTCGTAGGTCACATCGGTGGGATAGGCGGTGGTGTTGGCGACCAGCGACTCTTTCACCTCCGCGTGGCGACGCACATTGATGGCTGACACACCGCTGGTCAGCCACAGGCCGTCGACCAGCTCCAGGTCATTGCCGAACGAGAACACGTGATCGAACGAAGAGCCGTAGTCGACGAACTTGCGGGTCTGCTTGTTGGCGAAGGTGGAGTTGACCTCGCCCTTGAGGTGTTCGGTGGACGTGAACGCCAGGCTGGTGCGGCTTTCATGGCCGAAGAGTTTGTCGATGCGGTCATAGCCGAGCACGAAGCTCAGGTCATGCCAGTCCCAGTAGCTCGGATTGCTCGGGCTGTTCGGGCTGTTGTTGTGGGCGTACTCATAGTAGGAGAGGCCGACCGACAGTCTGGAGTCGTCATCGAAGGTGTAGGTGGTCTTGCTCCCGGCCCAGACGCTGCCTGGGCGACGGCTGCCGGCGCCGCTGCTGGCCGCGGTGGCGCTGGCGTCGCGGGTGTGGTGCTTGACCGAATCAAGCGTGGTGGCGCTCGGGTCGTTGTGGTACTCGTCTCGGTAACGCAGCATCAGCTCGGTTTCAAGCTTGGGGCTGAATTTATAACCGAAGTTGGCGACGATGCCCTGGCTCTTCGACAGGCTGTAATCGCGGTAACCGTCGCTGCGATAGTTGTCGGCGTTGAGGTAGTAATCGAAGTCGCCTTCTACGCCGCCCACGCTGACGCTCTGCTTGTTGTAGCCATAGCTGCCGGTTTCGGCGCGCACGCGCAGGCCGGGCGCTGTGTAGCCGGTCTGGTTGACGAAGTTGATCGCACCACCCAGGCTCAATGCGCCGTACTGGAAGGCGTTGGCGCCACGCAGGATCTCGGTGTAGTTAATGCCGGAGCCGTTGAGGAACTCGTACGGCGTACCGCCAGGCCCTGTGATTGGCAGGCCGTTGAAGAGAAACTTGATGCCCTCGCGGAAATAGCCCGGCGAGGTATTGGCGCCGGAGCCACGGATGGAAATCTTCGCCGCGTCGTTGCCGCCGGTGGACTGCACGAATACACCGGGCTGATACGCCAGAGTGTCCTGCAACGTCGCGGTACGTCCCTTGGCGACCTGCTCGCTGTCAACAACGCTGGTGCCGCCCGGCACCTCATCGAGCTGACTTTTCGCGGCTTCTGCCGGCGTGATCTTCGCGCCCTGAACCGTCACGGTATTCAGGCGTGGCGTCTGGGCGGGATCGGCAGACGATGACTGCACCACATCGTCTGCCAGCGCGACCCCTGACCACAGTAATGCCGACCCCAGCCCCACTGTGGTCAGCAACGTTGCACGGCGGATCGCCAGCGGCAACGTGTGTAACTCTCCCCGAAATACCGAATGCATCTAATGTGTTTCCTTATGAATAGATAAATGTGTGCCAGCTTTCTATTCGTATAGTCATGCCTGATTCGCTCTCAGCAGTTTCTGTGCCAATGTTTTTATTCCATAAAACAGGCAGTTGCGCGGCGGGCTTCGGTCATTGCGCTGTGCATGGCTGAACTTAGTTCTGAACAGGTTTTGGATTTTCAACAGGGCCGGTTAGTGGTGCTGCTCTCCGGGGTATTTATCCCTTTGTGTTTGAAAAGCAACAGCGAATGAGCAGTCTGTTAGTGCGCGGACAATGAGCAGCGCCGGTACTGATATAAGGTTATAAGCATTTTTCATTAATGTTCAGGCTCCTGCAGGTGCGGGCTTGGCAAGGGGACTCCGAGAGTGGAACTGTAATGGCCGGCTGGCGGCATTGCGCACCCTTTAATTGCCCTGTCCGGCCTGGGTTGTGCGATGCCTGGCTAACGACTTAATGGGTTTATTTACTAGCGCTGGCATGTTCACTGCATAACCGTTGATGAAGTTACACCGTCTTCGCGTTCGCTAACTTCTTTCAAGTGAGTTCTTTCAAGGAAGCTTCATTGACAGCCATTTTTAAACTGACGGGCATTCTTTGCTTATATATGGCGATCGCCGCCTGTTCGCCCCCGACAGCTCCGCAACCTGGCGCCCCCCACGCCGACGGCACCGTGAACAACGGTGTCATCACCTATCCGGCCTCCGACTTTCATGAGCAATCGCCAGGTCGCAGCGGCGGAACATTGCGCGTATCGGCAGCCTCGGACGCCGGCAGTTTCGATATCCATGCCTTGTCCAACGGCAACATCCAGTGGATGGGCCGAATCCTGTTCGACTGCCTGGTGTATCAGGACGAGCAGGGCAGCATCAGTCCATGGCTGGCGAAGTCCTGGGAGGTGTCCGAGGACGGCAAAACCTACACCTTTCATCTGCGCGACGACGTGACCTTCAGTGACGGCGAGAAATTCAATGCCGTCGCGCTGCAGACCAACCTGGAGCATATGCGCGATCCGGCAACCAAATCACCGTTGGCCGCTGCGTACATCGCGCCGTATCTCGACGGCAAGGTCATCGACGAATACACGTTCGAAGCCCATCTGCGTGAGCCCTACACGCCGTTCCTCGACGTACTGGCGCAGTCTTGGCTGGGAATGGTCTCGCCTAAACAGATTCGCGAAGCGCCCAGAACGATCGCTGAGCATCCTGTCGGCAGTGGCCCGTTCTTGTTGGAAAGCTACAAGCGCGATCAGGGCGCGGTCTTCGTTAAACGCTCCGGTTATCACTGGGCGCCGCCGGTTACGCGCCATCAGGGCGAGGCTTATCTGGATCGCATCGAGCTGAGCTATGTCCCCGAGGCGATGATTCGGTTCACCGCGCTTGAGTCCGGGCAGTCGGATTTTGCTCTGGATGCCCCGGCGCAGAACGCTGCGGCCATTCGCGCCAATCCCGAATTGGTCATGCGCAGCCGCATTCGCAAGGGCAACCCGAGCCGCAGCATGACCTTCAACGTCGAGCAGGCGCCGTTCAATGACGTGCTGGTGCGTCGCGCCGTCGCCAAAGCCATCGACCGCGAAGGACTGGCATGGATCTCGGGCTTCGGCGAGTTCATCGGCAAGGCTGATTTCCTCGCCGCCAACACACGTTTCTATCAACCGAACAACGACGCGCTGGCCTATGACGTCAATGCCGCCAATGCGCTGCTCGATCAGGCTGGCTGGACCGGACGCGATGCCCAGGGTTACCGGACCCGAGACGGGCAGCGTCTCAGCGCCACGTTACTGACCTACGACAACCCGGCGTTCCCGGCCAGCGTGTCGGTGGCCATTCAGGCGGACCTGAAAAAGATCGGCTTCGCTATGCCGATCGAGATGCTGCCGCTGTCCCGGGTGACTGAACGCCGGTACGCCGGCAAGTTTCAGGCGCTGGCAGCCGGTTACTGGCACACCAACACGCCGGACGGTCTGTTTGTGCTCTATCACAGCCAATCGATCAGTACCCCAACGTTAATCGGCCAGAACGCGGGCAAGTTCCGCGATGCCGAGCTGGATCGGGTGCTCAGTGCGGCACGCCGCTCACGGGACCCGGTTGAGTTGCAGGCGCTGTATGCCGAGGCGCAGAAACGCCTCACCGAAACCGTGCCAGCCGTGCCTTCGGTGGAGAGTCAGGTGCTGACCGCCTACGGGCGTCAGGTCAAGGGCGTGATTTTCGACACTTCCCACAACGTGCCGTTTTTCACCAGCCTCTGGCTGGACAGGGGTCAACCATGACCACGCTCAAACGTATTTCCCTGCGCCTGCTGGCAGGCATCGGCGTGGTGTGGGGCGCTGCGACGCTGACTTTTCTGGCGGTCAACTTCAGCGGCGGCGACACGGCGCTGGCGATTCTGGGTGGCCCGGAAGCGCTGCCCACTCCGGAACTGTTGGCCAGGGTGCGTGCCGAGTACGGGCTGGACGATCCATTGATCGTGCAGTACGGCCATTACATCGCGCGTCTGGCCCATGGTGATCTGGGTCAGTCCTACCGCTTGCGTATTCCGGTGCTGCAGGCGATCTCGGAGCAGATCGGCGCGACCATTCAGTTGTCGATCAGCGCCGCCGTGCTTGCGGTGGTGTTGGCACTGGTCTGCGCGATCCTCACTGCCCATCGCTCACGCTGGGTTCGCTCGGTCGCGTCGGGCAGCGAACTGGTGATCTCCTCAGCGCCGTCCTTCGTGATCGGCATCCTGCTGTCGCTGGTGTTTTCGTTCCATTGGCACTGGCTGCCGCCTTCCGGCTCGGTGGGCTGGCGATCACTGATTCTGCCATCGGTGGCGCTCGCATTGCCGGTGGCGGCGGTGCTGACTCAACTGCTGCGTCAATCGCTGGAAGACACCCTTGAACAACCTTTTATCGCCATGGCCCGGGCACGCGGCCTTTCCGACGCCGCTGTGCGCCTGCGTCACGCCTTGCGTCATGCCCTGGTGCCGCTGGTGACGCTGGCCGGGTTCATCTTCGCCAGCCTGCTGGGCGGGGCGGTGGTCATCGAGCTGCTGTTCGCCCGGCAAGGCATCGGCCGCCTGATGCTCGATGCCACGAGCAACAAGGACGTTCCGATGGTGCTCGGTGTGACTTTGCTGGCCGCTGCGGTGTACGTGGTGGTCAACCTGGCCGTGGATCTGATCAACCGCTGGATCGACCCCCGGGCGGCTCAGGAATGAGCGCGTTACCGGGAGGTGGCCGATCCAGTGCAAGCGTTAACGAAGAAGGAAAAACAATGAGTTCCTCGATACCCCCTGATGTGACGTTTCACTCCCTGCATCAGCGTTTTGCCGACGTGTTTGCCCGCATTGCCGACAGCGCTGTCGCCCGTGAACAGACGCGCGAACTCGCCTTCGAAGCCGTGCAGTGGTTGCGTGACGCCGGCTTCGGTGCGCTGCGGGTGCCGCTTGCGCAGGGCGGCCTGGGCGCAAGCCTCCCGCAGTTGTTCGAGCTGGTGATCGCGTTGGGTAAGGCCGACTCCAACTTGCCGCAGATCGTGCGTGCGCACTTCGGTTTCGTCGAAGGCCGGCTGTCTGCGCGCAATGAGAAGTCTCAGGATGACTGGCTGGCCAAGGTTGCCGACGGCCAGCTGTGGGGCGCCGCCATGGCCGAGCGCAGCGACACCACCCGCAACTCGGTGACACTCACGGCGATTGAACCGGGTAACCGTGCAGCGGGCTGGCGGCTCAATGGCGAGAAGTATTACTGCACCGGCACGTTGTACGCCGACTGGATCGCCGCCGTGGCCCTGGATGGCGATGACTTCGTCAGCGTCTCGGTGCCCACTGATGCGACCGGCGTGACGGTCGAGGACGACTGGGATGGTTTCGGCCAGCGCCTCACGGGCAGTGGCACCACGCGCTTCAGCGAGGTGAAGGTGCCGGAGCAACACATCCTGCGCCGCTTTAAGAAAGACGAATTACGCGCCGAGTCCTACCTCACTGCGTTCTACCAACTGTTTCATCTGGCGACCCTGACCGGCATCGCCGACGCCGTCCTGCGCGACGCCACCGAGTTTGTCAGGGGCCGCACGCGTGCCTTCGGAATTCCGGGGCAATCCAGCCCCAAGGACGACCCGCTGGTGCAGCGGGTGATCGGCCGTCTGTCGAGCCTGGCTTACTCAGCCCGCACACAGGTGCTGGCTGTCGCGCAGGTGCTCCAGGACGTGTACGAGGCGGAGCAGGGGGGTTACGCCATTGAGCAGCATTACACCGAAGCCGAGATTCGGACCTATCAGGCGCAGCAGATCGTGCTTGAACAGGTTCTGGAGGCGACCACGCTGTTGTTCGAGGTGGGCGGTGCTTCGGCCACCAGCGAGACCCGCCGTTTTGACCGCCACTGGCGCAATGCCCGCACGCTGGCTTCACACAATCCGGCGATTTTCCGCGAACGTGCGCTGGGCAATTTCTACCTCAACGACATCACCCCTAACGCTGCGTGGCGCAGCCTGCACGCGGCCGATGCCGACACGCAGGCCAGCGGCGCCCGTGACGAAGCGAGTGCCGTATGAGTACCGCGACGGGCAAAAACAGCCGCGAAGGGCAGATGAGCATCGGCATGAACATCCTGGGCTTCGGCTCGCACTCGGGTGCGTGGCGTAGCGCCGAGGTGCCAGCCAACGCTTATCTGGACGTCGAGTACTACCGCAACATCGCGCGCATTTCCGAACGTGGCTGTCTGGACGCGATTTTCCTCGCGGACGGCCCGGCCCTGGCAGGCGATGTCTCAAAGCAGCCGGCTGGACGCCTTGAGCCGACCGTGTTGCTGACCGCGGTCGCACTGGCTACCCAACACATCGGCGTGATCGCCACGGCGTCCAGCACGTACAACGATCCGTTCAACATCGCCCGCCGTTTTGCGTCGCTGGACCATATCAGCGGCGGGCGTGCAGCCTGGAACGTCGTCACCAACGCGGGGGACGCGGCGGCGCAGAACTTCGGACTGGCCGGTGCGCCGTTGCACGTTGATCGTTATGCCCGGGCCGACGAGTTCATCGACGTCACGGTCAAGCTGTGGGACAGCTGGGAGGATGACGCCATCATTGGCGACGCTCGCTCGGGGCGGTTTGCCGACCCGACAAAGGTCCACACCATTGACTTCGTCGGCAAGCACTTCTCGGTCAAAGGGCCGCTCAACGTGCCGCGTTCGCCCCAGGGACGTCCGGTGCTGGTTCAGGCCGGTTCTTCGGAGGGCGGCAAGGCCTTGGGCTCACGTTACGCCGATGCGATTTTCACCACCCAGACCACGCTTGAGGACGGCCAGCTGTTCTATCAGGAGATGAAAGAGCGCGCTGCCGGCTGGGGACGCAATCCCGATCACCTGAAGATCATGCCGGGCCTGTCCACCGTCATCGGCAGCACTGAGGCCGAGGCCCATGCGCGATTTGATGCGCTCAACGCCTGGAACGGCGAACACGGCCTGCTTGAGCAGGTCGCGGGTCGCATCGGGATCGCCGCCAGCGAGTTGGACCCTGATGCGCCGTTGCCGTGGGAGCGCATCGGTTCGGTCGCTGATTTTGAGCGCGGATCCCAAGGCTTTCTGGAAGCGCAGCTGAATCTGGCTCGCCGGGAAAACCTCAGTATCCGCCAGCTGTCGCGGCGCATCCTGGTCGGTCATCGGCTGCTGGTCGGCACACCGGAACAGGTCGCCGACACGCTGACCCACTGGTTTCTGGCCCATGCCGCGGACGGCTTCAACATCATGCCGGACATGTTTCCGTCTGGCGTCGAGATCTTCGTCGACGAAGTCGTGCCGCTGCTGCAGAAGCGCGGCGTGTTCCGTCATGCGTACACCGGCAGCACCTTGCGCGAGCACCTGGGCCTGCCGTTTCCGACCAATCAGTACGCGCTGCGGGCCTGATCCGTGGCGCTGCCGTCTTGAAAAAAGGATCAATCATGCGTTACCGCAAGCTGGGCAACAGCGATATCGAGGTCAGCGTTCTGGGGCTGGGCACCATGACCTGGGGGCATCAGAACAGCGAGCGCGATGCGCATCAGCAACTGGACCTGGCGCTGGCCCAAGGCATCAACCTCATCGACACCGCCGAGATGTACCCCACGCCCACCAAGGCCGAAACCTGGCGCACCACCGAGCGTTACATCGGCACATGGCTTGCCGGCAGCGGTCGGCGGTCGGACGTGGTACTCGCCAGCAAGATCGCCGGGCCTGCGCGGGATCCGAAGGGGCAGGCCCACATTCGCGACGGCCTCAGTCACCATGATCGACGCAACATCGTCGAAGCACTGGACGGCAGCCTGACGCGGCTGAAAACCGATTATCTGGACCTGTATCAACTGCACTGGCCGGATCGCAAAACCAACATTTTTGGCCAGCGTGAATACCCCTATCAGGAGGACGCGGACGCCGTCGCCATCGAAGAAACGCTGTCAGTGCTGGCCGATCAGGTCAAGGCAGGCAAGGTGCGTCACATCGGTGTGTCCAACGAAACCCCGTGGGGCGTGGCCGAATTTCTCAAGCAGAGCGAGCGTTTGGGCCTGCCTCGCATTGTCAGCGTGCAGAACCCCTACAGCCTGTTGAACAGATTGTTCGAAGGCGGTCTGTCGGAGTTCAGCCACCGCGAAGGCGTCTCGCTGCTGGCTTATTCGCCACTGGCGTTTGGTGCACTGACCGGCAAGTACCTCAACGGCGCATTGCCGGAAGGTTCGCGGCTGTCAGCGGTGTACCGCACCTTCAATCGCTACGACAGCGCGTCCGCCCAGGAAGCCATTGCCGGTTACGTGCAGATCGCTCGACAGCATGGCCTGGCCCCGGCGCAACTGGCGCTGGCCTGCGTCATCGACAAGCCGTTTGTAGCGAGCGCGTTGACCGGCCAGACCACCCTGGCGCAACTGCGCGAAAACCTCGGCGCGCTGGACGTGACCCTGAGCGATGAGATCAAGGCGCAGATCCAGGCGGTTCATCAGCGTGTGCCGAATCCGGCGCCGTGAAGTGCACCCGGTTATCAATCAGAGGATCAGCCGCAAGGAGGCTGTGAATGTCTCAGGCAATTGAAACGGTCATCGTCGGCCCTGCGACGGGCGTCGGCGGGTCGCGTCCATTGGGCCTTGCCGGTCTCACGCGGTTGCGTCCGGGGCTGTGGGCGGCGGGATTTTTTGTTGCGCTGTTGCTGCTGGCGGCGGCCCTGCCGCACCTGATCGCACCTTACGATCCGCTGGACGCCTCGGCACGTCTGGCTTTCCAGCAGCCCAACGCGCTGCACTGGCTCGGCACCGATGAAAACGGTCGTGACGTGTTGAGCCGATTGATCTACGGCGTGCGCTCATCGCTGTTCATGGGGCTGGCCGCCACGGGGCTGGGCCTGGCCTGGGGCACACTGCTGGGGCTGGTGTCAGGCCTCGGCCCTCGCTGGCTGGATGCCGGCATCATGCGTGGCGTCGATGTGCTGCTGGCCTTCCCTGACCTGTTACTGGCGCTGGTCATCATCACCTTCTTCGGACAGGGCGCGGCCAACCTGATTCTCGCCGTGGGCATCGCCGGTGTGCCCCGATACGCGCGCCTGGTGAGGGCGCAGACGCTGAACGTGCGCAACGCCGGCTACGTCGAAGCGGCCATCACGCTGGGGCAGTCGTACCTGGCGGTGGTGCTCCGGCACATCCTGCCCAACGCGTTCAAACCGGTGTTGATTCTGGCCACCATCGGCATTGGTGGCACCATCACGGCAGGTGCCGCATTGAGCTTTCTGGGTTTCGGCGCGCCACCTCCGGCGCCGGAGTGGGGCGGCATGATGGCCATCGGTCGCAGCTTCCTGGCCAACGCGCCATGGCTGGTGGCCTGGCCCGCCCTGAGCATCACCTTGACCGTTGTTTCCATCAGTGCCATCGGCCGTGAACTGCTACGGCGCAGCGAAGGAAAACCCCTATGAGTGCGAACATCCCGTCACTGGGGCCATTGGTTGATATCCGCGACCTGACCGTACGCTTTGGCACCGCCGAGCCGGTGCTGCACGGGGTCAGCCTGAACATCCATCGTGGCGAATGCCTGGCACTGGTGGGTGAGTCCGGTTCCGGTAAAAGCGTGACGGCACGAACCCTGGCCGGGCTGACAGGCAAGGGCGCGCAGGTACAGGCGGCCAGGCTGGCGTTTCAGGGCATCGATCTGCGTCATCTGGACGAGCGGTCCTGGCAGCGCCTGCGTGGGGCCAGCATCGGTTTTGTCATGCAGGATGCCCTCGGCGCGCTGGACCCGTTGCGTCGGGTCGGTGCCGAGGTCGAAGAGCCGCTGCAGTTGCACACCGGTCTGGCGGCTGAAGCCCGGCGCGTGCGCGTGCTTGAGCTGCTGCGCGACGTCGGCATTCCCGAGCCCGAACTGCGCGCCAGCCAGTACCCGTGGCAACTGTCCGGCGGACTGCGGCAGCGGGCACTGATTGCGTCGGCCATTGCCTGCAACCCGCGCCTGATCATCGCCGACGAACCCACCACGGCGCTCGACGCCACGGTTCAGGCCCAGGTGATCACGCTGCTGGAAAGTCTGCGAGGGGAGGACAACGCGCTGTTGATGGTCAGCCACGATCTGTCGGTGGTGTCACGCCTGGCCGATCGGGTTGCCGTGATGCGCCATGGCGTGATCGTCGAGCAAGGCACCAACGAGCAAGTGCTGCAGGACCCGCAGCATCCTTACACTCAGTTGCTGCTGCGGGCGGCTCGTGCGGTGCATTTCAGACCCCAGCGCCGGCCGCTGGCGGCCGTCGAACCCGAGCCCCACGCTCAGGGCGAGGTCCTGCTGGAAGCTCGCTCCCTGAGCAAATCCTTCGTCGGCCCGGACGGTCGCCGTCGTACCGTGCTCAACCAGGTGTCGTTGCAATTGCGCCGCGGCGAAACACTGGGTGTCGTGGGCGAGTCCGGTTCGGGCAAGACCACCTTGACCCGACTGATTCTTGGCCTGGAAAGCGCCGATGCGGGCGACGTGTGGGTGGCCGGGCAGCAATGGTCGACACTGGATGCCGGGCAAAAACGTCAGGCACGCCGAGCGGTTCAGGTGGTGTTTCAGGACCCGCTGAACTCGTTCGATCCGCGTTACACGGTGCAGCGGGTGTTGTTCGAGGCGCTCTCGGTGGCGGGTTTGCCCCGAGGTGAATGGCGGAGCAGGGCGCTGCAACTGCTGGAGCTGGTGCGACTTGACGCCAGCGCGCTCACACGTCGCCCCATCGAGCTGTCCGGTGGCCAGCGTCAGCGGATTGCGATTGCCAGAGCCCTGGCATCGACCCCTGAAATCCTCATTTGTGATGAGCCGGTGTCGGCGCTGGACGTCTCCGTGCAAGCGCAGATCCTTGAGCTGCTCGACGATCTGAAGCGGCGTCTGGGGCTCGCCTGCCTGTTCATCTCCCACGATCTGGGCGTGATCAATCATGTCAGCGAGCGAGTCCTGGTGATGAAGGATGGCGAGGTCGTGGAGTCTGGCCCCGTGCGTGCAGTGTTCGATCGCCCGGCCCATGCCTACACCCGCGCGCTGATCAATGCGATTCCTACGCTGGAAGAGCAGCGCGAGCGCGCCGAGGTCTATCTGCAAATTGCCATCTGAGGCCGTGGCCTGAGTGTTTAAAAAGTGTGTTTAAAGAGGAGTGCCCGCGGTGCCCAAGCAGTTGCACGTCAACCTGTTCGAGATGAATTGTGTCAGCCACATCGTCCATGGCCTGTGGGTACACCCTCAGAACAATCGTCATCGCTTCAACGACCTGGATTACTGGACCGAGCTTGCGCAGTTGCTCGAATACGGGACGTTCGACGGTGTGTTTCTGGCTGATGTGATTGGCACCTACGACACGTTCCGCGATGGCCCGGAAACGTCATTGCGCGAAGGTATGCAGATTCCCAGCAATGACCCGCTGCTGGTGATTCCGGCGATGGCGGCCGTAACGAAAAACCTCGGTTTCGGCGCTACGTTTTCGACTACCTACGAGCCGCCGTTCGCGTTTGCCCGGCGCATGAGCACCCTTGACCACCTGACCAAGGGGCGAGTGGGCTGGAACATCGTGACTTCGTATCTGCCCAACGCCGCGCGCAATTTCGGTCATGACACGGAGGTGGTTCACGATCACCGCTATGAGATCGCCGACGAGTACCTGGACGTGCTGTACAAGCTGTGGGAAGGCTCGTGGGACGATGATGCGGTGATTCAGGACCGCGAGCGGCGGGTCTACACCGATCCGGAAAAAGTGCGCTACATCGATCACGTCGGCGAGCACTTCAAGGTGGCCGGGCCGCACCTGTGCCAGCCTTCGCGCCAGCGCACGCCGGTGCTGTTTCAGGCCACCGGCTCGCCCGCCGGCATCGAGTTTGCGGGGCGCCATGCGGAGGTGGTGTTTACCGGCGGCATGGATACGGCAGCGGTGCAGGCCAATATCCGGGCCATGCGGCAGAAGGCGATTGCTCACGAGCGTGATCCGGCGGGGCTAAAATTCATCGTCATGGCCGGGGTCATCGTGGGCCGGACCGATGAAGAGGTCAGCAACAAGCTCGACAGCTACCGCAAGCTGATGAGCGTCGAGGCGTCCCTGGCCCACGCGCAGTCAGCCGTCGACCTGACCGCGTACCCTCGGGATGTGCTGATCAGTGATCTGATCGAACGACAGATCAAAGGCTGGCAGAGTCTGGCGCGTTTCAAACCGCAGTCCACTGTCGGTTCGGTGCTGGCCCAGCTCGAAGGCTTCAACCGCGAGCGCTTCTTCGTCGCGGGGACGCCGAGCGTGGTCGCCGATGAAATCGAGAAATGGCTGGATGTCGATGGCATCGACGGCATCAACCTGCGGCAGTACCTGTCGTTCGAAACCGCTCGGGACTTCATAGAACTGGTGATCCCGGAACTGCGCCGCCGCGGCCGCTTCCGCGAACGCTACAACGACGGCGAAACCTTGCGCGAACGTCTGTTTGGCGAGGGCCAGGCGCGCTTGCCGAACGACCACTTCGGTGCTCGCTATCGCGACCCGGCAGCCCTGAGTCAGCCGGCCAGACCGCTGAGGTTTCCAGGATGACTGTTGGCTCGCCAACAGTGACTGCACAGATTGTCGTTTCCAACACCTGCGACTCCCCGTTTGAACCCGTGTTTATTCGCCGGAAAACCCGGCATGCCTTGTGCAATAGCCCTGTTCCCGGACTAAAGGCATCAGGACCCATGCGAGAACCCGCCCCGTATTTGCGACTTCCAGGCACACGATCGCGATCGTTGCTCACCCACAGCTCTATAGTCGGTCTCGCTGCACTGTGTGGCGTACTGGTTGGCTGCGGCCAGAGCACATCGACGGTTGCCCACAGCGATCAGCCCGTCAGTGGCGGTACGCTGGTGTACGCCACTGACCGCGAGCCGACCTGCCTGGACCCCCATGTCGGTGGTGACATGCCCCAAGTGTTCGTCGCGCAACAGTATCTCGATTCGCTGGTGTCGATGGACGCTGACGGGCGCATCGGTCCCTGGCTGGCCAAACGCTGGGAGGTGTCCGACGACGGCCTGACGTACACCTTCCATCTGCGCAACGACGTGCATTTTACCGATGGCACGCCGTTCAACGCGGCGGCGGTCAAGGCCAACCTCGATCACATGGCCAATCCGAAAACCCAGTCCAGCACCGCAGGCGGCTACATTCGCCAGTACCGCAGCACGGACGTGATCGACGACGACACAGCGGTGGTCCATCTGGCCAGCCCTTATGCTGCGTTTCTCGAAGTGCTGGCCCAGGGTTTTCTCGGCATCGAATCACCCACCGCGTTGCAGCGGCCTCGCGATGTGAACTGTGAAAGCCCGGTGGGCACTGGCCCGTTCAAGGTCGTGCGTTGGGATCGGCAGAGTCAGGTCGAGCTGGTGCGCAATCCCGACTACAACTCGGCGCCGCCCACCGCCAGGCATCAGGGGCCCGCGTGGCTCGACCGTATTGTCTGGAAATTCATTCAGGAGCCGTCCGTGCGTTTTGCCTCGCTGCAGGCGGGCGAGGTGGACGTGATCGAGGCGCTGCCGCCCGAATCCCATGAGGCCGCGCGACGTAACCCAGATCTGACACTGATCATCGCCCAGCGCCCGGGCAACCCCACCAACGGCACGCTGAACATTACCCGAGCGCCTTTCGACGACATAAAGGTGCGCGAAGCCTTCGTCCGCAGCGCCGACATCGACGGCGCATTGAAGAGCGTGTACTTCAACGAGTTTCCTAGAGCAGGCGGGCCGCTGAGCCCGGCGACACGCTTCTACAGCCCGGACTTCCAGCACGCCCAGGATTACGACCCGGCCAAGGCCGCGCAATTGCTTGATCAAGCGGGCTGGACCCAGCGCGACAGTGAGGGCTATCGCACCAAAAACGGCAAGCGCCTGCAGGTTCACGTGGTCATGGGCAACCGCACGCCGCCTTCCGAATACACCCTGTGGGAACAGGTGCAGGCGACGACCCGGCAGGCCGGGTTCGACTTGATCGTCGACCAGATGAGCGATGTGCTGGCGACCAAACGCCAGGCGGACTGGGACTATGACATTCGCCTGGGCTACTGGAACACCAACACCGCCGACGTGCTACGGATCATCTTTGGCAGTGAGTTCATTCGTCCGGCAGGCGTCGGCGGCTATCACCAGAACACCGCAGGCTTCAGTGATCCGGCGTTCGACAGCCTGATTCAGCAGGCACTGGCCACTCAGGACGCCGAGCAGCGCCGTGCCCTGTACTACAAGGCCCAGCAGATCGCGTCGAGCCAGTACCTGCAACTGACCACGTACCCGCAGAGCACGCGGCTGGGGATCTACAAAACCACTCAGGGCGTGCGCCTGGAGCCTTCGTTGGCCGTGACTTACCTCTATGACGCATGGGTGAACAAATGACGAATCCGACAGTTGCCCGCGAACTGGCCCATCCACGGCGCGAGCGTTTGCAGCAACAGGGGAGGCGCGCATTGTGGCGTCTGGGCGGCGGCATTCTGGTGCTATGGGCCGTCGCCACGCTGACCTTCTTTGCCTTGCGGCTGATGCCGGGCGATCCGGTGCAGGCGATCCTCGGCGGACCCAGTGGCAACCCCACGCCTGAAACCATCGCTGAAGCCACCCGAGAGTACGGTTTGGACAAGCCACTGCCGGTGCAATACGCCTTGTATCTGGGGCGTCTTGTGCAGGGCGACCTGGGTGTTTCCTATTCCCAGCATCTGCCGGTGACGCGGGTGCTCGCCGAGCAATCCTGGCCGACCCTTGAACTGACCTTCACGTCTCTGGCGCTGGCCTGGATTCTGGTATTGGCGCTGACTGTGCTGACGGCCGGCCGTCGACGCTGGGTCGGCAGCCTGGCCTCGCTGGCGGAAACCCTGTCTGCCGCGTTGCCGCACTTCTGGCTCGGCATCCTGCTGCTGGCGGTGTTCGCCTTCGGCCTGCGGCTGTTCCCGCCTGCGGGCAGCGATGGCTGGCGAACGCTGGTGTTGCCGTCGTTTGCCCTGGCCATTCCGCTGGCGGGATTCATCGCCCAGGTCACCCGCGAATCCCTTGACCTGACCCTTGAGCAACCCTTCGTACTGACCGCCAGAACCCGAGGCCTCAGCGATTTCAATGTGCGCTTCAAGCACGCGTTGCGTCACGCCGTGCTGCCGGGGATTTCGTTGTCGGGCTGGGCCATCGGCGCGCTGATCAGCGGGGCGGTGGTGATCGAGGTGATCTTTTCCCGCAAGGGCCTGGGTCGCCAGCTGTTCCAGGCCGTGCAGGCTCAGGACTTGCCGCTGACCATTGGCATCAGCCTGGTGGTCGCCGCCGGTTACGTACTGGCCAACATGCTCGTCGACCTGCTGTACCTGTGGGTCGACCCTCGTCAACAAGGGAATTCGGTATGAGTGAACTGACACTGGAAGCCCCGTTGGCTGCGCGCAGGGTTCAGCGTACGCGCAGCACACTGCGTCCCGGACCGCTGCTGGCGGTCACTTTTCTGCTGCTGGTGATCGTCGCGGCATTGGTCCCGCAGCTGTTCGCCCACAGCGACCCGCTGGCCATCGTGCCCCGCGACGCGTTCCATCCGCCCAGCTGGGGCCACTGGTTCGGCACCGACCAGTCGGGGCGCGACATCTTTTCCCGCGTGATTTACGGCACGCGGCAATCGCTGTTCATCGGCCTGGCGGCAACCGCCATTGCCATGAGCATTGCCATCGTCCTCGGCCTGCTCGGTGGCCTGGGCGGTGCGCGTATGGATCGAGGCGTCGGCTGGTTGCTGGAAGTGCTGTTCGCGTTTCCCAGTCTGATTCTGGCGCTGCTGTTCGTCGCGATTTTCGGCAGCGGCATCGGGCCGTTGATCGTCGCCACAGGTCTTGGGGGCGCGCCGGGCTATGCGCGGATGGTGCGCGGCCAAGTGCTGGCGGTGCGCAACGCCGGCTACATCGAGTCAGCCAGGGCGCTGGGACATCCGCCATTGCGCATCATCACTCGTCAGCTGCTGCCCAATGCCATGCGCCCGCTGATCGTGACCCTGACCATGGGCGTCGGCCAGGCCATCGTCTGGGCGTCGGCCCTGAGCTTTCTCGGTCTCGGCGCACGTCCGCCGGCGCCCGAGTGGGGAACCATGTTGTCCATGGGCCGTGACTTCATCGCCAATGCCTGGTGGCTGACGTTCTTCCCCGGGCTGTTCATCGTCCTCACCACACTGTCCACCACGGTCGCGGGCCGTTACCTGCAACAACGTCTGGAGGGGCGTCTTTTATGAGCGACCAGAAACGCTTGATCGTCGAAGGGCTGTCCGTCGAGTTCGCCGGGCAGTCGGTGGTGCGTAACCTGTCATTCACCCTGGAGCCGGGCAAGACCCTGGCGCTGGTGGGCGAATCCGGTTCCGGCAAAAGCGTCACGGCCCGCAGCCTGATCGGCCTGGCCGGTGAAGGCGCCCGGGTAACGGCGCGCAGGTTGAGTTACGCGGGACAGGATCTGTTGAGTCTGTCGGAGCGCGGCTGGCGCGACCTGCGCGGCAAGGACATCGGATTCGTGTTGCAGGACGCGCTGGTTTCGCTGGACCCGCTGCGCCCTGTGGGCAAGGAAATTCTTGAGGTGCTGGAAACCCACCGCTGGGGTAACCGGCGCAGTCGCAACGAACGGGTGATCGAGCTGTTGCAGACCGTGGGTGTGCCGGAACCGGCATTGCGTGCCCGCCAGCGGCCTGATCAGCTCTCCGGCGGCTTGCGTCAGCGCGCGTTGATCGCCAGCGCACTGGCGCTTGATCCCGGTCTGGTCATCGCCGATGAGCCGACCACCGCACTGGACGCCACCGTGCAGGCGCAGATTCTTGAGGTGTTGCAGCAGATCAAGGCCCGCGGCGATTCACTGCTGATCATCAGCCATGATCTGGCGGTCGTTGCGCAACTGGCCGACGAGGTGCTGGTGCTGCACCAGGGCGAAGTGGTCGAGCAGGGGCCGATGGAACAGGTCCTGCGCCATCCTCGACACGCCTACACCCGTTCGCTGCTCGACGCCGTGCCCGCCGAGCACGCTCGCGGTACACGGCTTTCCCCCGAGCGCAGCACCCTGGTTGCGCAACCACGTCCCGGTGCCGATTCGCCGGTGCTGCTCAAGGCCTCCGGGCTGGGCAAGCGTTATGTCGGTCCGGACCAGCAGTCGCGTCAGGTGGTCGATGGTGTCAGCTTCGAGCTGCGCGCCGGCCGCACGCTGGGCATTGTCGGTGAATCCGGTTCGGGCAAGACGACTGTGGCGCGGATTGCACTCGGCCTGCTGGAGCCTGACGCCGGTGACGTGCAGTTCCTCGACGTCCCCTGGACCGGCGCCGGCCACGCACGGGTGGCGGAGAAGACGCGGCGCCTGCACCGTCGCGACATCAGTGTGATTTATCAGGACCCGTTGAGCTCCTTTGATCCGCGCTGGAGTGTCGGACAGATTCTCGCCGACGCCCTGGACGTTGCCGGCATTGCGTTCGAGCAGCAGCGCCCGCGTATCGCCCGGCTGTTGCAGCAGGTCCGCCTGCCGGCTGATCTGGCGAGCCGTCGGCCGTTGCAGCTGTCGGGTGGACAACGCCAACGGGTGGCCATCGCCCGGGCAATTGCCAGCAACCCGAAAGTCATCATCTGCGACGAACCGGTGTCGGCGCTGGACGTGTCGGTCCAGGCCCAGGTCCTCGACTTGCTGGCCGATCTACAAGCCTCGCTGGGGCTGGCGTATCTGTTCATTTCCCATGATCTGGGGGTGATTCGCCACGTCAGCGACGAGGTGCTGGTGATGCGTCACGGCAAGGTAGTGGAAAGCGCTGAGGTCGAGACCCTCTTTGAGCACCCGCAACACGAATACACCCAACGCTTGCTGGGTGCGGTACCGCGTTTGCCGGGCGCGGGCAGCGAGCTGGTGGTGCCGCCACTGGAACCGGAAAGCGCGGTGCTGCTGTTTGATGAATCCCGGCTGTGGAAAATCGCCATTTAAGTTCGATGCTGAACAAGGAACTGCCATGAGCACGTTGTCTGCTGTACCCAAAACGCCTGTCACTTCGGTGGAAGAACTCAATCGCCGCGCCGACGCGTTGCTGCCGCAGATCGCGGCCGGCGCCGCACAGCGCGAGCGCGACCGGCAATTGCCTTATGACGCCGTGGCGCAGATCGCCAGGGCCGGGCTGTTCACCACCCGGATTCCGACCCGATACGGCGGAGCGGGCGGCTCGGTCAAGGACGTGATCGCGCTGTTGATTCGCATCGCCTCGGCGGACTCCAACGTGGCCCAGGCGCTGCGGCCCGGTTTTGGCTTCATCGAGGGGCTGCTGGCCTCTCGTGCCGAGGGCGCGGAAGGCGAGCGTGAACGCTGGTTCGAGCGCTATCTGCAAGGCGCCGTCGTGGGCAATGCGGGTTGGGAAGTCGGCGGCGCCAACGGATCGATCAGCGCGCGCATCGTGCGTGATGGCGAGAACTACCGGGCCACCGGCAGCAAGTACTACAGCACCGGTTCGTTGTACGCCGACTGGGTCAGTGCGGTGGCACTGGACGAAGACGACCAGCCGGTCTCGTTCATTTTGCCCCGTGATCGCAAGGGGCTTGAGTTGCTGGATGATTTCGACGCCATGGGCCAGCGCCTGACGGCGAGCGGTACCACGCACCTGCACGACGTGCTGGTCAGGCCCGAAGAAATCCGCACGCGCACGGTCGAGGAGGGGACGCGCACGATTGTGACGCCGTTCCTGCAGGTGTTCCTGGCTTCGGTGCAGGCAGGCATCGCGCGCAACGCCTTGAACGATGCCGTGACGTTCGCCAATCAGCACGCCCGCCCGATCAAGCACAGCACAGCCAGCCGCTCGGTTGACGACCCGTATGTCGAACTCAGTGTGGGCGATATTTCTGCCCGGGCGTTTACCGCCGAAGCGGTGGTGCTGCGAGCTGCCGAATCCATTGATCGGGCATGGGCTGCCGAGCTTGATGCCGACGCAGTGGATCAGGCCGCTGTCGATGTGGCGCAGGCGCAATACATCGCAGCGGAATCCGCGTTGAAAGCCGCAGAATTGATCTTTGATGTCGGCGGCGCCTCGACGACCGGTCGCGCCCATAACCTGGACCGGCACTGGCGCAATGCGCGCACGGTTGCCAACCACAATCCTCGGCATTGGAAAGCTGCAGCGGTCGGCGCCTGGCAACTCAAGGGCACGCCACCGCCGAAGTCCGGGTTGTTTTGAAGGGGGCCGCGAAAGCAGCGTGAGCGCACATGTTTATCCAGACGAGACCTCGGGCAGGCCATGGGCATTGATCAAGGCATCAGCGCCGATAACCGCGACTCTGCGGCTCTGATCCGACGCGTCAGCGAATGCCCGACCCCCTCCAACCTGCGCCGCATCCCCATGATCATCGGCTGCGCGCTGTTCATGGAGCTGATCGACGCGACCGCGGTGCTCACGGCATTGCCGCAGATGGCGCGGGATTTCGGTGAGCCCAGTGTGCGCATGAACCTGGTGGTGTCGCTGTATCTGCTGGCGGTGGCGCTGTTCGTACCGGTCAGCGGATGGGCGGCCGATCGTTTCGGGCCCAGGCGGGTGTTCATCAGCGCCATCGTGCTGTTCACGCTGGCGTCGGTCGGCTGTGCCTGTTCGAGCTCGCTGTTTCAGCTGTCGATGGCGCGCATGGCCCAAGGCGCGGCAGGGGCGATGATGGTGCCGGTGGGGCAGGTGATCCTGCTGCGCTGGTCGGCCCGGGAAAATCTACTGCGCGCCATGTCGTACCTGACGATCCCGGCATTGATCGGGCCGATCCTGGGGCCGCCCCTGGGTGGCGTGCTGGTCACGTTCCTGTCGTGGCACTGGATTTTTCTGATCAACCTGCCCATCGGCATTCTCGGTGTGGCGCTCGTCCTGCGCTATATCCCGGATTACCCCGGCACGCCGGGAGAGGTACTGGACGTCCCGGGTCTGCTGCTCAGCGCGGCGGGACTGGGTGGGCTGGTGTTCGGTTTCGAGGCGTTGGGCCATGGCTTGCTGCCACGCAACGGGGCGCTGCTATTGATCGGCTTTGGCGTCGTTGCCGCCTGTTTGTACGTCTGGCACGCCCGGCGCGCGGCCCACCCGTTGATTGACCTTTCCCTGCTGCGAATCCCCACATTCGGCGTGACCTTCTGGGGCGGCAATCTGATGCGCATCGGCAGCGCGTCCCAGCCTTTTCTGCTGGTGCTGCTGTTTCAGCTGTGCTTCGGACTCAACCCGCTGGAGGCCGGATTATTGAGCTTTGTCGGTGGCGCGGGGGCATTCCTGATGAAACTGCTGGCGGTGCGCATCGTCAGCCGCTTGGGCTTCCGGCGAACCCTGATCGGCAACGCCGTATTGACGGGACTGACGCTGGCCGCCTGCGGCATGTTCAGCATTTCCACCCCGTACTGGATCGTCGTTGCGGTGCTGTTCACCAGCGGCATCATTCGCTCGTTGCAATTCAGCACCCTCGGCGCACTGACCTATGCCGACGTGCCGCCCGGCCAATCGAGCGCCGCCAGCAGCCTGTCGGCCATGACCATTCAACTGACCATGAGCCTGTCAGTGGGCATCGCCGCAGCCTTGCTCGGCCTGATCATGTCGGTTCGCGGGCACGCGACGGTTGCTGAAGGCGACGTGGCGCTGGTGATGGGCCTGGCGGGGTTGCTGTGCGCCGTGTCGGGTCTGGTCTACCGCAAACTGGCGCCCCAGGCGGGCGCTTCGGTTTACGCAGCACGCAGCCGGTGATCTTCCACGAGGATCCAGCTCCCATCACCCATTTTTGCCTGAAAGCTGCGCGGCTACAGGCGTCATTCAGGAATGCTATCTGTCATGAGCTCATCTTTCTCACCCTTTGCACCCCGTGATCGCCGGTTACTCAGCTGGAGGGTGGAACATCTGCCGTCCACGCCGGCGGCCTTCGTCCGATTTTTCATTGGCAACTTCAAGGGCTGGTACGTCGCGATTCTGCTGCTGCAAATCGCGGCAGTGGTGTGCTCGATCCTGATTCCATGGGGGCTGGGGCAAATCACTCGCACGGTCAGTAACGGGCTGGACGCCGAACACGCCTTCGAGGTGTTGCGCTGGCCGTTGACGGCCTTTGCCTTGCTGCTGGTGTGCGAGGTGCTGTTCACCCGCGCGGCGGCCGGCTGCCACATTCACGTGCTGCCGTTGCAGCGCCGGACGGTGACCCACGTGGTGTTTGCCTACCTGCAGCAGCACTCCCATCGGTTCATCAGCAACGAGTTTGCCGGCGCCCTGGCGCACCGGGTTTCCGAGGTCGCGATGGGGGTGAACCAGACGCTGAGCATTTTGCTGTTTGATCTGATTCCCTTGCTGGTGACGCTGAGCCTGGCGACGGTGCTGTTGTGGACGGCCTCACCCCTGCTGGCGGTGTTCATGGCGGGTTGGTCGGCGTTGTTCATCGCCGTGTGTTACCTGCTGGCGCGTCGCAGCCACCCACTGGCTCAGCAGTACTCGGCCGCGCGCAGCATCAGTTCCGGCAAGGTGGTGGATGCGGTGTCGAACCTGGCCAACATCCGACTGTTCGCCCGGCACGCGTTCGAGCACAACTACCTGGGCACGTTTCTGGACAAGGAGGTCGCCGCGGCCTATCGCTCGCTGGGCTACATGGAGAAGATCCGGTGGTTCCAGACCAGCTGCGGGGTGCTGCTGAAACTGGGCCTGTTGATGCTGGCGCTGTACCTGTGGCGCAGTCATCGCATCGACATTGCCGCGTTCGTCATGGCCACCAGCCTGTCGCTGCTGATCATCAGCGATGTGGGCAACCTGTCCCGTCGCTTTCTCGAATTTTTCGAAGCCACCGGCAACATTTCGAACGGGGTGCACACCTTGATTCGGCCCCATGAGGTCATCGACAGACCGGGTGCCAAGGCGCTGCAGGTCAAGCGCGGAGATCTCGAATTTCGTGACGTCGGTTTCAGCTATGGGACCGACCAGCCGATCTTCGAGCACTTGAACATCGTCATTCCGGGGGGGCAGAAAGTCGGTCTGGTGGGCGCTTCGGGTTCGGGCAAATCAACCCTGTTGAGTCTGCTGCTGCGGCTGTACGACGTGCAGAAGGGCGGGGTGCTGATCGATGGCGTGGACGTGCGCAATGTCACGCAGCACTCGTTGCATCAGCAGATCGGTCTGATTCCCCAGGAACCGGGGCTCTTCCACCGCAGCATTCGCGAAAACATTCACTACGGTCGTCTGGATGCGTCGATGGAAGAAGTGGCCGAAGCGATTCATCGCGCAGGCGCCAGCGAGTTCATCGACAGCATGGAACACGGTGACGAGTCGCTGGTGGGCGAACGCGGGGTCAAGCTCTCGGGTGGCCAGCGTCAGCGCATCGCCATCGCACGGGTGCTGCTCAAGAACGCACCGATCCTGGTGATGGATGAAGCCACGTCGAGTCTGGACTCGATTACCGAACGCTTCATTCAGGACAAGCTGGACGAAATCATGGAAGACAAAACCGTGTTGGTGGTGGCGCACCGTCTCTCGACGGTCGCGCATCTGGACCGGATTCTGGTGTTCGACAAGGGCAGGGTGATCGAGGACGGCAACCATCAACAGCTCTTGCTGCTGGGCGGGCAATATGCGCGGTTGTGGAATCGCCAGTTCAGCGATGCATTGCAGCAGGAGGCGGTCTGACGGGGGCGGTTGCAGCGATGCGGTGGGTAACGCACACCGCATCGTTGCCTCAGAACCGGGCTGGACTTGGTAAAGGTTTGTTGAATGGTGTAACGATATTTTTAGTTTGATGAGAGTGACTGTGCTCACCAGTGCGCCAGTACAGGCGATCTATAGCACCGTCTGTACTGGCGCTTTTGTGAGCGAGCTCACTCGCACAGGTCCATCCAGGGTCCGATCATCTATTTCGCGGTGATCACTGACAACTTGGTAATCCCGGCCTTTTCAATCGATGCCATCGCTCGCGCCACTTCGCCGTAATTCACGCCGTTGTCTGCTTGCAGTTGCACGCGCACGTCGGCGTTCTTGTCCTTGGCGGCCTTGAGGTTGGTTTCCAGCAGATCCGGCTGGATCTCGTCTTTGTTGATGAACAGCTTGCCCTTGTCGTCGATGCTCACTACCAATGGATCCTTCTGTTCCACCGGTGCGACGGATTCGGTCTTGGGCAGGTTGATCGGGATCGAGTTGGTCAACAGGGGCGCTGTGACGATGAACACCACCAACAGCACCAGCATCACGTCCACCAGCGGCGTAACGTTGATCTCGCTCAGCACTTCATCGCTATCCTGGGTTGAGAAAGCCATTTCAGGACGCCTCCTTCACTTTCTGGGCTGTGGCAGTAGCGCCCGACTTGTTCAGCACCGGATGCAGCAGCACGCGGAACGCATGTTTCTGCGCCAGGCTGTAGAAGTCATGGGCGAAGTCGTCCAGGTCAGCGGCGGTCAGCTTCAGGCGGCGCAGGTAATAGTTGTAAACCAGCACCGCCGGCACGGCGACGGCGATACCCACGCCTGTGGCCACCAGCGCGGCACCAATCGGCCCGGCGACTGTTTCAAGGCTTGCCGAACCTGCAGCGCTAATGCCCTTGAGCGCCGACATGATGCCCCAGACCGTACCGAACAGGCCGATAAAGGGCGAGGTGCTGCCGATACTGGCCAGAATCGCAAGGCCGGTTTCCAGCGAGCGGCGTTCACGGACAATCTGCTGGCGCAGCGCGCGTTCCAGACGGTCCTGATGATTGATCGCCTGGCTCAGGTCAGCGGCCTGACCGCCTTCCGCCACTTGAATCGCGGCGTAGCCTGCCAGGGCGACACGGGCTGCGGCGCCTGGTTGGGTCTGGGCCAGTTCCGCCGCGGAATCCAGGCTGGATGCGGCCCAGAACTGCTTGTGGAATTTCTTGTCTTGCCCCTTGAGCCGGGCGAACTGAACACCCTTGAGCAGGGCCAGTCCCCAGGTGGCAACGGAAAAAACGATCAGCAGCCAGATGACCGCGTGTTCAATGGATTCGAAAGGCGAAGCGATAAGGTTCATGTGAGTACTCCAACAAGGCGTTCAAATCGTGTAGCGATGCGCCTTTGGTCAGGTAGCCCGCAGTGTGGTGAAGCGAAATCAGGGTTTATTGCAATTTGAAATCGATCGGCACGCTGACCCAGCCATCGACCGGGTTGTTGCCCTGTTTGGCTGGCGCAAAACTCCAGCGCTTGACGGCGGCCAACGCCGCGTCGTCGAGCTGATCGCGACCGCTGCTTTTCTGAATCTGGATCTCGCCGGGCTTGCCGGTGGCCAGCACGTGCACGCGCAGCAAAACGGTACCTTGCCAATTGCGGCGCATGGCCAGGGCCGGGTATTCCGGGGCCGGATTGTGCAGATAGCCGGCGTTGGCCGAGGCCGGTGTCACGGGGGCGGGCGCCGGTGGTGCAGGCGGAGCCGGAGCAGCGACCGGCATTGGCGGCGCAAGGGGTGGCGACGGCTCCACAGGTTTGTCCACCGGCCTGGGCACCGGCTTGACCACCGGCTTGACCACCGGTTTTGGCTTAGGGGTCGGCTTCGGGACCGGCTTGGGCGGCGGCTTCACGGCCAGCTCGTCCTCGACCGGCGGTGGCGGCTCAACGGCGGGCTCAGGGATGGGGGCGGGCGGTGGTGGTTCGACAACTGGCGGCTCGGGCTGGGAAAACTCGATGGTCATCGGCGGGATTTCCGGCGGCACGACAGGCAACGGCGGCGTCGATGAACTGTTGACCCAATAGATGACAGCACCATGCAGCACCAGCGCGAAGACACCGAGCAGTACCGCTTCGCGGCGACTCAGGATGCGCCCGGGCGTGGTGTGCAGCCTCGACAGCGCCAAAGGCCCTCGATAGACCCGACCCAGATCGAGCAACTCGCCGCCCGGCGCCTGGCGCCAGAGCACATCCAGTGCGCTCGCTGTTTGGGCATTGGCCATTGATTTACTCCTGGATGTTTAACAAAACCGGAACTCGGGTTCCGTTATTAACGGCAGGTGACGGAAGAGATTCTCCGCATGCCTTTGATGTCACACCCGAGACTAGAGCAAGAGCCATACCAATTAGTGAACACCTGCAAACCGGGCGTTTTTTTCACGGCGGGCTGGCATGAAAGTATGAGGAATACACGTTTTGTCGTTGAGCTGTTGGCAGGCAAACAGTCGCTGTTATGAGCAGCTGCTTTTCAGCTATATCAGAAACAGGGCAGGTGTCTATTCAGAGGGTTGTGGGGGGATGCGCGCTTTCTGGCAACTGTTGTTGATCCGACAGTGGAAACACAAAATGCCCGTTGCGTTACGGGGCTACTTAATAAAACCGTACTTAAAACAGCTAATAACGGGTGGCACGAACTCTGCTAAGTGTCTCGAGAGCGCAACTATACGAATAGATGCTCCCCTGTCTATGACCCATTGGAGCAAGTATCCCGATGCTGCAGAAGTTTGATGTAAGCGCTCTGCGTTTTGATTCACTGGCCACGGCTTCCAGCCTGGGCGTATTGCTGATGCTGGTCCACGGCACTTCACTCGCCGCTGATGACCCGAATGCCCAGGCCCCTCGACTTTCCACCGTGACCGTGACCGGCACTCAGGCCAGTGAGGCGCAGAAAGCCGAAAGACAATTGGCGAAGGTGCCGGGCAAGACGGCGGTCATCGACAACCACGAAATTGAAAAAGGCCGTGCCTCCAATGCCGAGGATGTACTGGCGCTGCAACCGGGTGTCTTTGCCCAGGCCACCAGCGGTTCAGCCGCCAACAAGATTTCGATTCGTGGTTCAGGCCTGAACACGTTTTATCAAGGCTATGTACTGGGCATAAAATTCCTCTTCGACGGTTTGCCGCTCACCGGGCCCGGCGGTACGCAGGAAGACATGCTCGACATGGCCGGGGTCGATCACACGGAAGTGCTGTACGGCGCCAATGCGTTTAACTATTCGGCGTTGTCCCTGGGCGGCGCGATCAACTTTGTCAGCAAGACCGGACGCACCGATCCCGGCAATTACGCGCGCTTCGAAGCCGGGAGTTACGGCTATCGCAAACAGGTGTTGAGTACCGGAGGCGTCGAGGGCAATGCCGATTATTACGTCAGCCTGCAGCACAACGAACGGGACGGTTATCAGGACGATACTGCAAACAAAGGGCAGGGCATCGTCGCCAACTTCGGCTATGTCTTTAATCCGAAACTGGAGACGCGTTTCTTTCTGCGTTACCGGGAGGAGACCCTGAGCCAGGGCAATACGCTGACCAAGTACCAGATCAAGCACGACCCCACCAGCAACGCTGTACCGTTCGGTCGCAAGAAGGACGGCACCACACTGCTGGGCAGCAAGACCACTTACACCTTCGACGACAACGCCAGGCTTGAAGTCGGACTGGGCTACAACGACTATCCGCTCTACAACGGCTGGCGTTACTCGGCCACGCCCCAGGACTGGCGCTCCAAGGACATCAACCTGACCCTGCGCTACCTGCGCACCGGCGACACTTTTCTGGGCCTGAACAGCGACAGCACCGTGACCTTCAGCACCACGCGCGCTTACCTCGCCGACGTGAAATCCCATAGCAAGGCGACGAAAATCAAGCAGCAGGAAGCCAACTACACCGGCTCGCGCGACACCGTGTTCTCCCTGGGCAACGAGCTGCAGCTGACCGACGACCTGTGGCTGTCCTCGGGGCTGTCGTTCATCGACATCAAGCGCAAGGCCGACATCGAATACACCACCGGGGTCAACACCACGGCGTTTCCCAATAGCGTGGAATACGAAGAGCGTGACGTCGCGCCCCGTATCGGCCTGCGCTACGCGCTGACACCGGAATTCGAGCTGTTCGGCAACGTCAGCCGCTCCATCGATCCGCCGGTTACCTGGCAACTGGGCAGCACCGGCACACCTTACCTGCGCGACGTACGCCCGCAAAAAGCCAACACCGTAGAGTTCGGAATTCGCGGTGGCCATGGGATTTTCGATGGCAGCCTGACGCTGTACCGGTCGTGGGTGCAGAAAGAATTGCTCTCTGTCGTGGTGCGCCAGGCCACCGCCACCCAGGATCAGCTGGTGGCGACCTCCAACGGCAGCGCAACCCTTCACCAAGGGATCGAAGCGGGACTCAACGCGTTGTTGTGGGAAGGACAGGGCGGCGACACCGTGACCCTGCGCCAGGCCTTCACCTACAACGATTTCCACTACCGCCACGACGCCACCTTTGGTGACAACGAGCTGCCCGGCCTGCCGCGTCAGGTCTATCAGGCCGAGCTTGAATACCGCCAGGCCGCAGGCTTCTATGCGCAGTTGAATGCGCGCTCGGCATCGAGTTACTACGTCGACTTTGCCAACTCGCTGGGCGCACCGTCGTACACCCTGTGGGGCGCCAAATTCGGTTACGAGGCGCCGAACCGCCAGTGGGAGGTCTTCGTCGACGCCCGCAACCTGACCAACGAGCGTTACGCGACGGCGTCCAACACGGCCTACGATGCCAAGGGCGAGGACTCGGCAAACTTCTATCCGGGCGATCCGATCAACGTGACCACTGGCGTGTCGTACCGCTTCTAGATGCGCCGGTCAGGTTGACCTTCAGAAAGGCTTGCCAGGAAATTCCGTTGCTTCATATGTAGCAGCGGAACGTTACGCATCAGAGGGAAGGGGACTCGTCACCTTGTTGAATCAGATCAGGCGTAATTGATTGTGTGGCCAGCGCGGCGCCGCAATGGGCGCTCGGGGTTCAAGCCATCGCGGGCCGTTTCACCTTGCGACTCAATCCAGGTGTTTTGCCCGTAACGCGCTTGAACGCACGACTGAACGCAGCCTGGGAGGTGTAGCCCAGACGTTGTGCCACCTCTTCAATCGGCAGCCCTTCAAGGCTCAGCCACTGGCTCGCCAGGCGCATTCGCAATTCAGTGACGTAGCGCAGCGGCGTCATGCCGATCGTCACCTGGAAGCGGTCCGCGAAAACCGAGCGCGAGGTATTGCAGCGCTCTGCCAACTGCGCGACGGTCCACTCGCGTCCCGGTTGTTGATGGACCGCCAGCAGTGCACCGGCCACGCGTGGATCACGCAAGGCGGCAACGAGGCCAGAGGCATTCCCGCAGGCGCACTCGACCCAGCCGCGGACGATCATGGCAGCCACCACGTCAGCCAAGCGTGCGAGGATACCGGCGAAGCCGACACGGGCCGCACTGACCTCGCGCTCCATGGTGCTCAGTATCGGCACCAGCCCGGGGTAACGCTGGCCGCCAGCATCAATCACCATCAGGCCCGGCATCAGCCGGCCAAGGCCATGGATGCTGCCTAGTTCGAACTCCATGCAACCACTGAACAAAAGGGTGCTCGGCGTGGCGTTGGCATCGGTTCCGGCATCCACTGCACTGACGGTGTCACCCAAGGGTGCACCATCCAGACGATCGATGTCTTGAACAGGCGCTTCCGTATGGGAAAGCAGCCGATGGGCCGCGCCATGGGAGATGAACACGGCGTTGCCGGCAGACAGCGCGTAGGTGCTGCCGTCCTCCATTTGCAGCACTGCATGACCGAAGGCCAGGAAGTGGAACCAGGCGTGCCCGGGTGTTTCCGCGAAACCCAGACCGAAGGCAGGACCCGTCTGGATACGCCGGTACTCGACGCCGCGCAGGCGCATGCCACGCAGCAGTTCGTTGATGAGGTCGGAGGAGAGAGCAAACTGATCTGCAGGCATCATTCAGGTGTTTCGGTCAAAAAGTTGAGACCGAGGATCATAGATCATCCGGTTTTCGGCGCCTAGACTCTGTCTCCCAATGACGATCGGGAGATCCTGCAAATGACTGACTGTGTATGTAACGCCGCATCCGACCCCCAGCCGGGCATCGGCGCGGACGTGGCGCCTGCGACACCCGCGTGGATGGCCGTCTTCTCGTTGGCGATGGGCGTGTTCGGATTACTGACCGCCGAGTACCTTCCGGCCAGCTTGTTGACGCTGATGGCGACCGACCTGGGCGTGTCGGAAGCGCTGGCTGGCCAGGCGGTAACAGTGACAGCCGTGGTGGCGCTGTTCGCCGGGCTGCTGGTGCCAGGCCTGACCCGCAGCATCGACCGACGTTGGGTGTTGCTGGGTTTTTCAACGTTGATGGTCGCCTCCAACTTGTTGGTCGCCGTATCCTCCAGCTTCGTGGTGCTGTTATTGATGCGCATTTTGCTGGGCATCGCCCTTGGCGGGTTCTGGAGCATGGCGGCGGCAGTGGCGATGCGCCTGGTGCCGAGTGCGTTGTTGCCTCGGGCGCTGTCGATCATTTTCAGCGGCATCGCCATCGGCACGGTAGTGGCGGTGCCGCTGGGCAGCTACCTGGGTGGGCTGTATGGCTGGCGCAGCGCGTTCTTTGCAGCGGCGGCGGTAGGCATGGTGACCCTGGCTTTCCAGTCGTTCACGCTTCCGCAGCTCGCGCCGCGCCGGCCAGCCAGACTTCGCACCATTTACGAGGTGTTGCGGCGTCCGGGCATCGCCATGGGCATGTTCGGTTGCGTGCTCGTGCACAGCGGGCACTTCGCGATGTTCACCTACGTGCGGCCGTTCCTTGAAGGGACGACCGGCATCGGCTCCCAAGGGCTGTCACTGATGTTGCTGGGGTTCGGTGCGGCGAATTTCGTCGGCACGCTGTTGGCCGGTAAGTTGCTGGAACGAAACCCACTGGCCACCCTGGTGCTCATGCCCGCGCTGGTCGGCGTTGCAGCGCTGGCGTTGGTACTGTTACCGGCCTCAGTGCCGGGGCAGGCGGTACTGCTGGCGATCTGGGGTTTGGGCTTTGGTGGTGTGCCGGTGGCGTGGTCTAACTGGGTCGCCAGCGCGGTCCCTGATCAGGCGGAAAGCGCCGGAGGCATGGTCGTGGCATCTGTGCAGTCAGCCATTGCCACCGGCGCCGCTGCGGGCGGCGCCATGTTCAACCTCGGTGGCAGTGCAGGCGTATTCGTCGCGGCAGCCGTGCTGATGCTGCTGGCTGCGTTGATGATTGCGCTGCGCGTCCGCGTTCCTTCTGTCCAGGGCGATCGCGAGCCCAAACCCGCGTTCCATCTTTGATCCGGGGCGCCAAACTACCTCGCTGTTGTACTACCGCTAGGATCTCGGTCCCGATGCCTGTCTGGGTTGGGCCCGACGATGGGTGGAGCAGGGCGCAGGCCTCGTTGGCGGCAGCGGAGGCATCGGCTCCGAGCACATCCCCGGCTACACGGCGACCTGATGCCAGCCGCCAACGCCAGGCTGTCGCAAGGCAACGGATGACATGAACTTCGATGTTGATTTGCGTTGTCCACGCTGCCAGCGTTTTTCGCTGTTGCTGTCGTCACGTTGCAAAAGGTTGGTCTGATCGCCAGCGCCACCTTGCTGTACGTGGCGCTGATCAACGCAGCGGTTGCAACGTTGAGCGTTCCGGTCCTGCAACCGCTTGTGCGTTACGTACAGCTAGCATGAAACACGCCGCTGTTAATTCAGCTGTTGTTCATTTACTTAGCGCGGGCCGCCTGTGCTGGGCATCAGGATCTCCGGGGTCGCATCGGCGATTATCGGCGTGACCTTGCCAGGCGGTGCGATCCGGCAACTGGCTCAGGTTTTGTGAAAGGGAAGCTATGGACTATGGATTGATGAATGCGATTACAAAGCATCGACGCCCTGACACATAATTTAACATAATATACATTATGCGTAACACCATATTACGCATTTGGGGTGTGGTCTCAGACAATCGAACGTGGCGTCTCTCTATTCTGGGATCCTCTGTCATGCCATGAAGCTTCACGCCGATACCAACGCTTGGTCTTCGATGCTCACAGCTCACACCGTCCACTCCAAACCCGATGATCCAACAATAACGATCACCGCTTACCTGCAGCGCACCGCCAGATCAAGCTCAGCCTTCGAATCCAAAGCGAACATCTCGTGCGCCATGCCAGCGCTCAGTCACCAGAATCAATATCTGATCCTCACTCACGCGGATGTCGATACCTGACCGCCGCCAGTGATATGCCTCACAGATGACACGCCACAAGCGCAGATCCCGAGACCTACGACAATGCAGCTCAGCGATATCCAGCTGACCGCCAGCGCCTGACCACCCGGGATCTTGTGCAGCGACTTCATGACTGCAGGCATCAAACTCGACCCCAGATTCACCGTCCCAGGCCTATGCCAGGGAGAATCCCGATGACTGTCACTATGACCACGTGAACCAGCAGCTCGCTAACGCGTTTCCTGCGTGCTCACCAGCGCTTGAACACCCCCAAAGCCTCGTAAAATAAGGCCTGCCGAGCAACGACGCTGCCAAAAAAGCGCCAAACAGCCAGGAGGATCGCCACATTTGCGTAGCATAACTTGCTGAAAGCCCGCGAAACCAAATACCGATACCCGAAGACATGACCTGGATCGCTCTGAATAGCCTAAACCAACTCATAAACCCCAAATGGCTTAAAGCGACCCCGCTAACACACCCCAACTCAAAAATGCAATATCCGATAACTGTCAGACCCGGATATTGCATCCACGCCCATCCTGCCTGATCATGCCGGCACTTTCCGCGTTGCCACCAAGCGAATTCAAATGCCCGCGCCCTCGTCACCTCATCCCTTGTTCGAAACCTACGCGAAGTTTGGCGAGCTCAACTTCAGTTCCTTAAAGGAAGAGCTTCCCGCGATCCGCGATTATCTCGAGCAATTCCCCGCCGAGACTCAGGCCATCGAAGGCTACCGCGCCGTGCGCAGCTTTCTCAAATCCTACGCGGGCAATGAATCCACGTTTAATTCCTACCGCACCCACGTCGAGCGATTGCTGCTCTGGACCCTGCTCAAATCCAGAACGCCCCTCCTCGCCATGCGCCGCACCCAGGCCGAGAGCTTCATGGAATTTTGCCTGGCGCCTGACCCCGCCTGGGTCGGTCCGGTGGTCAAATCCCGCTTCACCCGCCTGGGTGCACGCAAGAAAACCGCGACGGACACCTACGTGCTCAACCCCGACTGGCGGCCGTTCAGCCAGACCGTCGCCAAGGAAGAACGCAAGCGCGCGCAGGAAGAAAACCGGCCCGCCCTCCAAGACACTTACCGGCTGGCCCAAGGCTCTATCGCGCAGATCTTCGCCGTATGCGGCAGTTTTTTCCAGCACGCGATCGACGAAGGTTTCTGCGAGCAGAACCCGTTTCGCGCGGTGAAGCAAAAGAGCAAATACAAGGAGCGCAACACCGATAATCAGGACACGCGCATCCTGACCTCGCTGCAGTGGGATTTCGTGCTGGAGACCGCCGAGTTGCTGGCCGCCGAAGACACCAAGTACGAGCGCACGCTGTTTATCGTGGCGACGATCTTTGCCATGTACCTGCGGGTGTCCGATCTGGTGGGCCGCGACAACTGGAAACCGACCATGGGCGATCTGCGCAAGGACAGCGCCGGCAACTGGTGGTACCACGTGGTGGGCAAAGGCAATAAAGCCGGCAAAATCAGCGTGCGCGACGATTATGTCGAAAACTACCTCAAGCGCTGGCGCCTGCATCAGGGGCTGTCTCCCCTGCCCGGCTTCCGTGAAAGCACGCCGCTGATCGCCACTCAGCGCGGTCGCGCCGGGCTGTCGGACCGGCATATCCGCGTACTGCTGCAGGAGGTGTTTGATCGCGCGCTGCAGCGTATGCAAGCCGAGCACTGGCCCGATGAAGACGTCGGCCGTCTGCGCGCTGCGTCCTTGCACTGGCTGCGGCACACTTCGGCCACCTTCGACGCGCCGCACCGCGACATGAAGGATCTGCAAGTCGATCTGCGCCATAACAGCCTCAGCACGACGCAGAACGTCTACTACAACTCCGAGGACGAAAAGCGGGCGTACTCGGTCAAGCGTCTGCCCATGAAAGAGCGATCGTGATCGGTCATTGCCTGGCCGTAAGCTGAAGGCCGGCGGCCAGGCTAGCCGTTCAGTATCGCCTGATGAATATGCTCCAGCGGCATGATCCGCTGGGCAGCGTTGAGCTTGATGGCCTCCTTGGGCATGCCGAACACCACGCAGCTCGCTTCATCCTGGGCAACGGTCGCGGCGCCGGCGTCGAGCATCTCCTTGAGGCCGCGCGCGCCGTCATCGCCCATGCCGGTCATGATAATCCCGGTGGCGTTCTTGCCAGCGAACTTGGCCACCGACCGAAACAGCACATCCACTGAAGGTCGATGGCGATTCACCTGCGGCCCGTCGATCACTTGGGCGTGATAATAAGCGCCACTGCGGGTGACCATCAGATGCCTGCCACCGGGGGCTATCAGCGCCAGGCCGGGCAGGATGCGGTCGTTGTTACGTGCTTCGCGCACCTCGATCGCACAGATGCTGTTGAGCCGCTCGGCAAAGGAGGCCGTGAACTTCTCGGGCATGTGCTGCACGATCACAATGCCCGGGCAGACCCTTGGCAGAGCCTTGAGCACGGCTTCCAGCGCCTGGGTTCCGCCGGTGGAGGTGCCGATGGCGACGATGCGTTCGGTGGTCTGTGCCATGGCGTGGCCACTGGCGGCCGGCAGGATGGCATCGGCAGTCAGCTTGCCTGTCGGCGCGGCTAACGGCGCCGGGCTGGCGCTGCGCTTTCCCAGGTTTCTGACGTTGGAATGTGCAGCAGCACGTATCGCTGCAACGAGCTCTGCTGCCGATTCGATCAGGAAATTCTTCAATCCGGTCGTGGGCTTGGTGATGATCTCCACAGCCCCTGCCGACAGCGCCTGCAGAGAGGTTTCGGCGCCTTTCTGGGTCAGTGAGGAACAGATGACGACCGGCGTCGGCCGCTCGCTCATGATTTTCTTGAGAAAGGTAATCCCGTCCATCCGTGGCATTTCCACGTCCAGCACGATCACGTCGGGCCATTCCCGGGCGAGCTTGTCCATGGCGAAAATCGGGTCGGACGCCGCGCCCATGACATGGATGTCGGGTGTGTCGCTGAGGATGGCCATCAGCACCTGGCGCACCACGGCCGAGTCATCGACCAGCAGAACGCTGATTTTTTTTGTTGGCATCGTGTTGAGGTGTTCCCATTGGTTGGTGCCGAACCCAGACGTTGCCGTTCCACACGTCGAACATGATCGTGCGGTGACCGGTGCTGCCCATGTCCTGAGCCGTCAGATGGAGGTGGTAACGCTCGGCCAGGTCCAGCGCTGCGCGAATATTCAGGCTGGCCACATCTTGCGTGCGCAGGTCGCGCGGCTGATCGGGAAACATCCTGCCGCCGCCGAACAGCTTGATCTGGTAATCCTGGACCTGAGTACCGTTGATAAGGGCGTGTCTGAGCAGCAACTCCAGCGCCTCGTCGCCATATCGGCCGTCCAGCGGCTGATCGTGACGCAGGCGTCCTGGCAGCATGAAGTGACACATGCCGCCGATCAGCCGCTGCGGGTGCCAGAAGGTGATCGCGACGCAGGAACCGAGCAGCGTGCGCAAGCGCGTCGGACGCGTCGCGAAACTGACCTGGCCCGGGGCCAATACCACTTCGGCGGCGCCGACAGGCATTTTCATGGCTTGCGATAAATCGAGGGCGCCACCAGCTTCAAGGTGTCGTTAACACCGTTGAGGCTTTCCGAGTGACTGATGATCAAGTAGCCGCCCGGTTTAAGCAGCGGCAGCATGCGTGCGACGACCTGGGTCTTGGTCGGCTGGTCGAAATAAATCATCACATTGCGCAGGAAGATCACCTCGAACTCACCCAGGGCGGGCAGCGTTTCGTTGAGGTTGACCTGGACAAAGTTGACGCGGCTGCGCAATGCCTTGTCGATCAGGAAGGTGCCCTCCTGGCGACCGATGCCTTTCAGGCAGTACTTGACCAGCAACGGCTGAGGCAAGGTCTCGGCACGGCCCATGGCGTAATGGCCGCTGCGCGCCTTGGCCAGCACTTGGGTACTGATGTCCGAGCCGACCACTTCCCAGGGCGTGGTCCCCAGGCCTTCGGCCAGGGTCATCGCCAAGCTGTAGGGTTCCTCGCCTGAGGAACTGGCCGCACTCCATACGCGAAACACCTTGCCCGGCGTGGCCTTGGGTAGCACCTGCTGACGCAGGAAGTCGAAGTGCTTGGGCTCGCGAAAGAAATAGGTCTCGTTGGTGGTCAGCAAATCCAGGGCAACCTGCAGTTCGCCCTTGCGTTCGTCCTTCATGATCAGCTTGAAGTACTCGCCATAGCTCTGCAGCTCGTAATGCTTGAGGCGCTTGAACAGGCGCCCTGCCACGAGTGCTTTCTTGGCGGGCGACAGGTTGATGCCGGCCGCGCGGTATAGCCAGCTCTGGAACTGACCGAACTCACGATCATCGATGGTAGCGGTGTCTGCCATGTTCGGGCCTCAACGTGGGTCGAGATCAAGGGCCGGGGCCTGACCGGCTTCGGCAAGGCTGGACATCTCATCGATGGACAGCACGTTGTCCACGTCCAGCACAATCACGAACTTGCCATCGACCTTGGCCATGCCGCTGATGAAATCGGATCGAATACGCGCGCCAAAGCTGGGCGGGGGTTCAATCTGTGTGGACGGAATCTCCTGCACCGCAGACACGGTGTCGACCAGCAAACCGATGTCCTGCGCCTGCCCCTCGTCGGTGCTCGCCTCAATGATGATGACGCAGGAGCGCCGGGTGATTGCGGAGTTGGCCCGTCCGAAGCGCGCCGACAGATCAACCACCGGCACCACCGCGCCGCGCAGATTGATCACCCCGCGCACAAACGCAGGCATCATGGGCACCACGGTCAGGCTGCCGTATTCGATAATTTCCTTGATCCCCAGAATGCCGATGGCAAACATTTCGCCGCCGAGCATGAAGGTCAGGTACTGCGCGTCCTCATCCACCGCAACCGCGGTGTGCCGAGTGGTCATCACTGCGCCCATGTCGTTCTCCCTGTAATCCCGCATCGATGCTTTGTGATCAGAAGCGGGTGAATTCCGATTCGTCCGGGGCGCTGGCCATGCTGTACGCAAACGCTTTGCGCGGCGGCTGCGGTTTTACCCGTGGCGGCTGATGGCTCGGCTTGCTGCCGGCGTTGTCCACGCTGCTGCTTTGGGCAGCGGGCCTGGGTGTTGAATCAAGCACGAAGAAACTCATGGCCTGTTGCAGCTGTTCGGCCTGACTGCTCATTTCTTCGGCGGTGGCGGCCAGCTCCTCGCTGCTCGACGCATTCTGCTGGGTCACCTGATTGAGCTGGGTCATCGCCGTATTGATCTGCGCGACGCCGGCGGCCTGCTCCTCGGAGGCCGCGCTGATTTCCTGCACCAGGTCGCTGGTCTTGTTGATGGACGGCACCATCTCACCGAGCAACTTGCCGGCCTTTTCCGCCATGTCCACGCTGCTGGAAGACAGTTCGCCGATTTCCTGGGCGGCGACCTGGCTGCGTTCGGCCAGCTTGCGCACTTCGGCCGCGACCACCGCGAAACCCTTGCCATGCTCACCGGCCCGAGCGGCCTCGATAGCGGCGTTGAGGGCCAGCAGGTTGGTCTGGTAGGCGATGTCATCGATGATGCTGATGCGCTGGGCGATTTTCTTCATCGCGACAACGGTCTGCTGGACCGAATCGCCACCTTCGGTAGCTTCCTTGGCGGCCTTGCTGGCCATGCCATCGGTCACTTTGGCGTTTTCGGTGTTCTGGTTGATGCTGGCGCTCATCTGCTCGATCGAGGCACTGGTTTCTTCGACGCTGGCGGCCTGTTCACTGGTCGCCTGGCTCATCGATTGCGCAGTGGCGCTGACCTGCTCGGAGGCGCTGGCCAGGTTGTCAGCGGCGTTGCGCACTTCGCCGATGATGTGTCCCAGCTTGCCGACCATGTTGCGCATGGCGTTGAGCACCATGCCGGTTTCGTCTTTCGTCCCCGGTTCGATAGGCGTACTGAGGTTACCTTCAGCCAATTGCTCGGCGGCGGTGGCGGCTTGTCTCAGCGGACGCGAGATGATGCGCGCGATAAACACGGCCAGGCCCAGGCCGATCACTAACGCAGCGATCAGCGCCGCAATGATCGCCCAGCGGGCGCCTTCGTACAGCGCAGAGCCCTTGTCACCGGCAGCCGTCGCGCCGGCGTCATTGAGCTCGACCATTTTCTGCAGGCGGTTGGTCACGTCTTCGAAACGCACCTTCGACTCACCCCTGAGCAAGCTGCGCGCCTGGTCTTCCTGGTTCTGCCGGGACAGGTCGAACAGCTGATTGCTGGTTGCGAGGTAGGTAGCCCAAGCGCCTTTCGCCGCCGCCAGGAGCTGACGATCTTCCTCGTTCGAGAGCAGATTCTCATAGGTGCCCATGCGGGCTTCAAACTGCTGGCGGGCTTCGGTGGCTTCCCGCTCGGCCTGGGCCTTCTCTTCGGCGACATCGGTACCGATGGAGCGATTTTCTTTCAGGCGATAGCTGGCGGCAAAAAAACGCATGCCTGCCGCTGCGCGCATGGAGGGCATCCAGTTGCCCCGGATGTCCTGAGCCGCCTGGTTGACGCCCCCTAGCTGATGAATGGCGAAGACGCCCATTGCGGCAGTGAGCGCCAGGACCACCAGGAATGAGCTGATCAATTTGGTGGAAATCTTTAGATCGTAGAACCATTTCATCGTGAAACCTCCATGGTGTTGCAAATACGTCAGCGAGCGACAACGGTCGGCGAATAAGGCGCCTGGGTCGTGCGGGCTTCCAGTTGTACGATTTGATTGAGCAATGCCGGTATGTCGAGGATCAGGGCCACCGCGCCACTGCCCAATATGGTCGAGCCGCTGATGCCGCGCAGTGCGCCAAACAACTTGCCCAACGGTTTGATCACGGTCTGAAACTCTCCGTGCAGGTCATCGACGACCAGCCCGGCCTTGTGCTCGGCGTAGCGCACCACCACCACATTCTGGCGTCGGCCGGCGCTGCCTTCTTGGCTGAAGTGGTCACGCAGGTCCACCAGCGGCAGCACCTCGCCACGCAGGTCCAGGTAGCCCTTGTCACGGCTTGACTGGCGCTGGTGTTCGTCCAGTTCGATGCATTCCTGAACCATGTCCAGCGGAATCACGTAGGTGGATGTATCGATGCCGACCAGAAACCCGTTGATGATCGCCAGGGTCAGGGGCAAACGAATGCGCACCACGGTGCCCTGCCCCGGGCGACTGTCCAGATCGACGGTGCCGCGCAGCAGCGTGATGTTGCGCTTGACCACGTCCATGCCGACGCCACGGCCCGACAGATTGGTCACCGCCTCGGCGGTGGAGAAACCCGGCTCGAAGATCAGGTTGTAGATCTCCTGATCGGAGAGCACTGCACCGCTGGCGACCAGTCCGCGCTCTTGAGCCTTCTCCAGGATTCGTTCGCGGTTGAGTCCGTTGCCGTCGTCGGCGATTTCAATGACGATGCTCCCCGAGTCGTGGTAGGCATTCAGGCTCAGATGGCCCTTCCCCGCCTTGCCGGCAGCGCGCCGGGCATCGGCGCTTTCGATGCCGTGGTCCATGGCGTTGCGCAGCAGGTGCATCAACGGGTCGCCGATTTTCTCGACAACAGTCTTGTCCAGTTCGGTTTCGGCACCGCTGATGCTCAGCTCGATGTCCTTGCCCAGCTCCTGACTGATGTCGCGCACCACGCGGCGGAAGCGGTTGAACGTGTCGCCGATGGGAATCATGCGCAGGTGCAGTGCGCCATCGAGGATCTCCTCCACCAGTCCCGATACCGTTGACGTCGCCTCTTGCAGCGGGTCGTTGTGACAGGAACGGGCCAACAGGCTGGCACCGGCGCTCGCTATCACCAGTTCGCCGACCAGGTTGATCAGTTCGTCCAGCTTGTCGGCATTGACGCGCACGTAGTTGCCGTCCCGGGCTTTCGGCTCACTGGCCGCCGGCAGACGCTGCACCGAAGCGGTCAGTGGGCCCTGCTCGGCCTGAGCAACCAGCTCGCTGCCGATGGCCACCGCGCTGTGGGGCGCTTCGTCGATGGCCTCGATGCGCACCTCACAGTCGTCCCGCACAAAGTCGAACACTTCGTTGAGGGTGGCGTGGCTGGCCGTCGAGCGCAGGTCGATCTCGAAACCCAGATAGCAGCTTTCCGGGTCCCAGCTGTCCAGTGCCGGAATAGTGTCGGTGAGGGTCGTGACCTGTGTTATCTGCCCCAGGATTTCCAGGTAGCGCAGGAACGACAGCGGGTCCATCCCATTGCGAAACACGTCCACGCCGAAGCGCAGGGAGATATGCCAGAGCACCTCGGCGGACGTGTCTGCGCCGCCATCAACGCCCTCTTCTTCAGTCTTTTGAGCGCTGGCATCGGGGACAGGGTGCGCCGCCTGATAGCTGCTCAACGCCTCGCGCAACGCCGCTTCACGCTCCAGGGCCGCAGGCTCAAGCGTCTCTCCGCGACTGGCGACAACGTTGATCAGCTCCAGCATATGATCGCCGCACTTGAGCAGCACCGCGATCAGCCGAGAGTCGACTGCCACACTGCCGTCGCGCAGTCGGTCGAGTACGTCCTCGACAATGTGCGTGAAGCTGACCACCGGGTGCAGGCCGAACAGGCCGGCCGAACCCTTGATGGTGTGCGCGGCACGAAAAATCGCACCGATGGCATCCTGGTCGTCAGGTTCGGTTTCCAGTTGCAGCAGGGATTGCTCCATGACCTGCAACAGTTCGTGGGCCTCGACGATGAATGTCTGCAATGCCTGGTCGAGATTGATGCTCACCTGGACCTTCCTTGTCTATCAATGAACGTGCAATGAACGTGGCTGGGGTTGGCGCGGCGGCGGCCTGGCTATGAGGCCGCTTTGCGACACAGCTCAAGGGCCTGCGTGACCGCCAGGCTCTGGCCGATGACACTTAAGGCGGTGCCAGCGTTCTCGGCTTCACGCTGGATGACCGCGAGCAACTGCAGCCCCGCGCCATCCATTTCTGTGACCTGCGAGAGGTCCAGCATCAGGCGCGGCGCGCCGCCCATCTGCGGCAACAGCTCGCCCGCCAGCTCGGCGACGGTGTAGATCGTCAGCTCCCCGTCAATGCTGACGCAGGTGCTGTCGTCGAGTGTTTCGAGGGTGATCGGCATCGCAGCCTCCTCCGCGCAAGGATTCAGGGCAGGATCAGTTTCGACACCGCTGCCAGCATCTGTGCGGGCTGAAACGGCTTCACCACCCACGCTTTTGCGCCCGCCGCCTGCCCCTCGGCCTTCTTCGATTCCTGGGACTCGGTGGTCAGCATGATGATCGGCGTGAACCTGTAGCTCGCCAGTTTCTTGACCTCCTTGACGAAGGTGATGCCGTCCATGTTGGGCATGTTCACGTCGCTGATGATCAGGTGCACTTTCTGCCCGGTGAGCTTGCCCAGCGCATCCTTGCCGTCGCACGCCTCGATCACGTCGTAACCGGCGCTTTTCAAGGCAATGCCTACCACTTGCCGCACGCTGCTGGAGTCGTCGACCACTAATACATTCTTCGCCATGATGAGCTCCTAAAAGAAGGTGATGTCTTGAGAGTTCTGCTGCACGGGCGTCTCGCCACGGTGGGTGCGCCGCTGCTCGTCAGTGGCGTAGGTGGCGTCCATGCGCGCCAGCCATTGGCGGGCATCAAGGGACGTCGCCTGGTCCGGGGTCTCGTTCGCCTGGAGCAGGTGGACATGCAAATCTTCCATGTTGTCCCGCACGTGGCTGAGGATCTGGCTCACACGGTCCTGGAATTGCAGGTCGACCAGCACCTGCGTCATCTCATCGCCAATGCCACGGCTTTCCTGCTTGAGCAGGTCCGCCGATTCGGCCAGGCGCCCGGTGATGTTATGGAAGCGCTCGAGCACGACTTGAATGCTGTTTTCCGACGCGGCCACCGATTGGCTGTCCTGATCGGCGCTGCTCGATGCGGCGTGCACCAACTGCGTGATGCCGTTATTGATGATGTCGACCTTGGCCGACATCTGCTGGCCGGTTTCACTGGATTTGCTCGACAGGCTGCGCACTGCGTCGGCCACCACGGCAAAGCCGCGACCGGCTTCACCGGCACGCGCCGCTTCAATGGCTGCGTTGAGGGCCAGGAGGTTTGTTTGCGCGGCGATAGCCGCTACGTCCGCGGCCATGGTGCGCAGTTCGCCGGTGTACGCCGTGAGGCCGCGCACCTGGGCCAGGGTCTGGTCACGGCTGGTCTGAGCGGCCTTGAGCGAATTGATCACCTGGCTTAAATCGCTTTCGCTGAGGGACAGCACTTCAAGCGCCCCGTCTGCGGTTTGCCCGTCAAGTTCGCCGGCAGCGCGCTGGGACGCCTGAACCGTTTCCTGCAATCGCGCGGCGATCCCGATGAACCGGTTGGTCAGATTCACAATCGCTTCTTCGGTCTGATACCGAGAGCTTTCCACCTGCCGGGCCCAGATCGGCATGGCGCCCAGCAACACCTCATTGAGTTGTACGCCCGAGGTCATGCCGTTGCTCGCCGCGTCCGCCTCTGACTGCTCCGCCTGCGCCAGAGCCGTGGCTCCCAGCACCACGGCACGCTGGGAAGCAGCACTCCAGGCACCTGCGCCAAAGCCGATCAGAACCAGCGCCGCGCACGCGATGAGGTTCGGGAGAGAGGTTGACTGGGCGAGTATCCATGCAACGGCAGGCACGACCGGAATCAAAGCGAACCAGAGAACACGCGGATGAAGAGAAGGGGCAATGCGAATGGATTGACGCTGGGTCATGGGTTCGATCCTTGAACAAACTTGCGTATGTAACTGACATCACGGTTATCTGCCCAGTGCGTCACAACTTGAGTCATCCCCCTCTGCCTTCCGTCCGGTTTATGACCGTCGCGTGACGCTGAAGAGGCCTGCGCTCCTTGTAACCGCCGGCCACGATGACCCGATTGAGAGCAATTCCAACGTGCAAAATCCTAGACTTTTTTGTTGCGGCACGATGCGCAACGTGTCGGAACCCCCTGCTATCGCGTTGGCAGGATGATGGAATCAGGGCTCGGCAAAGATCGACCATCGTAAACATCCTGATTAAGACTTATATAAAGTCTTGAGATTGAAACGCCCTTCCCCGGGCAACTGGCGCGCCCTGCCCTGCAACTTTCCGGCATTGGTGAAGTTTATTCATAAAAGCATTCTGGAGAGCCGTATGGTTCAGGCCAATACCCCGACGTAGAGTGGTGTGACAGCAGGTATCCGATGGGGATTGGACGCGAAAGCAATGAGATCGCTGACCACTTACTCCATCACGGCTGATCAACTTTCTCCGAATAACCCTACTGCATAAGGTGCCCACAGGATGCGCAACAATGGATTCGCCCTCTTCACCCAAGCTCATGTCGGGGGCGCAAGGGGACTGACGCGGGCCTTCGGACTTCTGTTGGGCCTGACAGCGTTGAGCGACAGCAATGCCTCGCCTGCGACCCCCGTGGGCCCTGCCCCCGCGGCCACGTCAGCCACCGCGCAGCTTCCGGAATCCCGTATCTGGATGACGGTTCGCGACACGCGCTTCGCGATCACCCTGGCGGATACACAAGCGGCACGCGCATTTGCCGCCCTGCTCCCACTCTCCATCGACATGCCTGACCTGAACAACAACGAGAAGCACGCCGAACTGCCGACATCGCTGCCGACAAGTACGATTCGGCCCGGCACGATCCACAGCGGCGATCTGATGCTGTACGGGTCACGCACGCTGGTCGCGTTCTACGCTACTTTCTCATCGCCCTATTCGTACACTCGTT
Organism: Pseudomonas sp. GL_135; assembly: GCF_057834665.1. Classification (NCBI taxonomy): domain Bacteria; kingdom Pseudomonadati; phylum Pseudomonadota; class Gammaproteobacteria; order Pseudomonadales; family Pseudomonadaceae; genus Pseudomonas; species Pseudomonas sp. GL_135. The sequence continues at coordinate 2,808,625 of NZ_CM174408.1, read as the reverse complement.
TGGGTCGCATCGACAATGCCGCCGAACTGGCCCGCGTCTTCGGCAGGAATGCAGTACGCATCACTTTTTCAAAACAATAACGTCAGACGATTTTGCTCAATCGGCTGCGCTTTTTGACGGCCCACGGGTGGATATCGTTTTTATAATGAAAGCACTCACGTTGCGATTCTTGAGTGACAGCGCCTGCCGTCATGTCGAGCGCCGCGGGCGAAGCGTTGTGCGCGTTAAATATTTAAAGACATTAACCAATTAATGAACGGGCACTCCATGAAATTACTTACTTTTGCGACAGCTTTATTGTCTGCCGCGGCGATAGCCGGCTGCACCACTGGAACACCGCGCGCTGAACCTGGAAAGTCCATCGTCGACATTGAGGCCCATGCAGGAGACGACATGATCGCAAGACGTCTCGACGGAAATCAGGCCAACAGTTTGAATCACTTCATTGTTTCGCCAGGCAGGCATTCGATGGAACTGGGGATTGTGATGATCGGGTATCAGAACAGTCATCGTCGCTGCAACGCGACACTCGATTACGACGGGTTTGCAGCCGATGAACGCTATACATTGGTACAGAGCCGAGCGGATGCAGAGGTCAAGGTGTCGCTGCTGGACAGTCGAGGCGTTGAGGTGGCTCAAGCCGGCAAGGTGCCTTGCCTTTAATCAGCCAATCCAGCCAATCGGTCCGGCAGGCACTAGGAACTGAACCCGTCGAGCGTGGCACCCAGCAAATGTGTGGATGCCACGCTGCCGTTTCAGGGTTCGGGCGCCGGCAATGCGAACGCCACAATCTTGTTGCTCAGCCGCGTTTTGAGCGCCTTCTTGCCCCCTGCCGCAATCACCACGAACTGCCTGCCGCTGCGGGGACCGATATAAGTCACGGGGCTCGCATTGCCTGCGCCCGGCAGCCGCGCCGACCAGAGCTCTTCACCGCTGTGCACATCCAGTGCGCGAATCGTGCGTTCGGCGGTCGCTGCAATGAAGATCAGACCACTGCGGGTGCTGACCGAGCCGCCGGTCATTGGCGTACCCACCGTCACAGGCAGCATCGAGGGAATGCCCAGCGGACCGGTGTCCCTTGCCGTCCCCAGCGGTCTGGACCAGAGCAGTTTGCCGCTGGCCAGGTCCACTGCCGAAATCAGTCCCCACGGCGGCGCATTGCAGGGCGTGCCGAGTGCGGACAGGAAAGTGGTGCCGTACGCGCCGTAAGGCGTGTTGAGCATGGGCCGCTGGGCATCACCGCCCGGGCTCTGGCCGTCCGACAGCCTGAACGTGCGTTCAACCGCCTCCTCCCGGCTGACCAGTTCGACGCGGTCCACCATTCGCAGCCAGTTGACAACCATCACGCCATGGTCGAGGTCCACCGACACACCGCCCCAATTGATCCCTCCGGCCGAACCCGGCGCGATCAGCACGGGCTTGCCCAAGGTAATCGGCGTCAGGTGCCCCTCGTAGCGAGACTGGCGAAACTGAATCCGGCACAGCATCTGGTCCAGCGGGGTGATGCCCCACATGTCACGTTCCTGCAGCGTCGGCTGGCGAAACGCAGGCAGGCCGATCGACGCAGGCTGAGTCGCCGACAACCGCTCGCCCTCTGCTATCCCGCCCTGAGGCACTGCCTGCTCTTGAACGGGCGCAATCGGTGTGCCCGTCTCTCGATCGAGAACGAAGACCTCGCCTCGCTTGGTCGCCTGAATCAGCGCGTGGCGGATGACGCCGTCCACGGGCAAATCCACCAGCGTCGGCTGAGCCGGCACGTCGTAATCCCAGATGTCGTGATGGGTGGTCTGGAAATGCCAGCGCAACCGACCGGTTTCAGCGTCCAGCGCAATGACCGAGCTGGAGACCTGATCGTCACCCGGCCGACGCAAACCGCCAAAGTTGTCGGGGGTTGCATTGCCCATGGGCAGATAGACCAGGCCGAGGGTTTCATCGGCGCTGATCGGTGCCCAGCTGTTCGGTGAGGACGGTGAGTAAACCTCGCCACTGGGCGGAGCACCCTTACGATCAGGCTGCTCGGAGTCGTAGGCCCATGCCAGTTGGCCGGTCTCTGCATCGAAAGCGCGGATGACTCCGGACGGCCCGCCCCAGTACTGACCGTCCGGAATTCCGCCCCCGACGACCACCTTGCCGCGAATGATCTGCGGCGCCGAGCTGACGTAATACAGGCCGTGGGGGTAGGCCTTGATGCCCTCTCTCAGGTCGACGAAACCCTTGTCGCCGAAGTGCTCGCAGAACTCACCAGTGCGCGCATCAAGGGCCACCAGCCCGGGCATCTGATTGGGTGCGATGATCCGTTGAGCGCAGGGTCCTTCGGCATTAGGCACCTGGTAAAAAGCGACGCCTCGGCAGGGTTTGCCGGATGCCGCCGTGCCGCCTGAAATGTCCTGATGCCAGCGCTCTTTGCCGGTTTCCGCATCAAGCGCAGTGACGCGATTCTGATCGTTACACGCATAAAGCGTATCGCCGACCATGATCGGCACCACTTCCAGACCACCTTCCGGTCCCGGCCCCATAGGGCCTGTCTCAGCTTCCCAGGCGACTTGCAATTGCTGAACGTTGTCGGGCGTGATCTGCGTCAGCGGGCTGAACCGTGTGCCGCCCTGATCATTGCCGAAAACGGGCCAATCCTGGCGAGCGGCCGCCTCGGTCATGGCGTTTGCCGGGGGATAGCGGCTCGATACGCCTGCGCGCAGCAGCGGGTCAGGTGCCTCGACCGACTGGCCATGCAGCACAGCGCCCACCGCCACGCTCACCAGTAAAACCGCCAGCGAGCCGAGCCATGCCGATCGGCGCGGAGCTCGAAGCCCCACGGTGCTGGCGACCAGCAGAACGACCAGCAGCACAGGCAGTCCGAGCCGTGGCAGTAACTGCCAACCGTCAAACCCCGCTTCCCAGACACTCCACGCCACCGTCGCGGCCAATAAAACGCCGTAGAGCGGGATGACGCGATGGTCGCGCCGGAACACGCCGATGGCACAGATGACCCAGACGATGCCTGCCACCCCGTACCAGGCAGATCCGCCGTCACTGAGCAACACGGCACCGCCCAAGGCCATGGCGACACCCAAAATGGCCAATAATCCGCCAACGCCCTGTCTGAAGAGACGGGCTGTTCTGTTTTCCATGCGCATGATGTGCCTGTCTGTGATGGTCTGTTGTGCTGCGGTCGGGGCGGGGCTGGGCTTCGAAGCCGGTTTCAGCCGCGCAAGCGAGTGCCATTACCGACGATCATGGCGCCCAGCACCAGCAATGCGGCGGCGCCAATGAATGTCGCGGCAATGGACACGTGGTCCAGCAGCAAGCCACCCAAAGCGCCACCGACCATGATCGACAGCTGGATCGCCGCAACCAGCAAGCCGCCGCCACTTTCCGGGTCATCACTGACGCTTTTGCTGAGCCAGGTCGACCAGGCCACCGGAATCGCGGCGTTCAGCCCGCCCCAGCAAATCATCGCCACGACGACGCCAGGCTTGAGGTGGCCGAACAGCAGCATCAACAGCGTCACCGTTGCCAGCAGCAATGGCAGCCAGCGCAACAGCGCATACATCCGCTCATTCACCAGCGCCGTACCCGCATAGGTGCCGGCAAAACCCGCGACACCGAGCCCCAGCAGGAACAGCGACAGCTGCGGGGTGGTCGCGTGCGTGTAAGTTTCAAGGAACGGCCGAAAGTAGGTGAACGCAGAGAACGCACCGGCGAAGGTCAACATCACCGCCATCATGCCGAACGCCACGTGGCGACGACGCAGCAGCGCGAACAGTTGACGGACCGAGCCCGCCGACTTGGGCGGCATCGACGGAAGGCTGATCCACTGCCACAGCAGGTTGATCAGCACCAGCGGGACCAGCCCCCAGAACACGCCTCTCCAGCCGATGATGCCGCCCAGGTAGCTGCCGATGGGTGCCGCAAATGCCGTGGCGATGGCGTTGCCGGTGAAAATGATGCCGAGGGCCTTGGGCACGGTATCGGAAGGAACGAGCCGCATGACGGTCGCCGTGGACAGTGCCCAGAACCCGCCGATGGCGATCCCCAGCACGGCGCGCGCAATCATCAGGACCAGGAAGCTCGGCGCCTCGGCAATCAGGATCAGCGAGGCCAGCATCAGACTGGTCAAGCCGATCAACACGTACCGACGATCAATGCGCCCGGCGATGACCGACATGAACAGGCTGGTGAAGACGGCAAACAGTCCCGAAATCGAGATCGCCTGGCCGGCCATCCCCTGGGTCGCGCCGAGGTCCGAGGCAATCGGTGTCAGCAGGCTGACCGGCATGAATTCGGATGAGATGAGCATGGCCACACACATGGCCATTGCCCCTACGGCGCTCCACACACCTCGATCAGGCCTGGCTATTTCAGGCTCGGCTCTTTGTAGCTCAGCAGTACGCATTGATGCCCTCGACACGTGTCCGGCCCGTGCAATCGCCTCACGCCAGGGTGATGTGCGACGAGCGCCGGTTTTGATGGATTGAGTGGCGTCACGGTACAGGCGACGTCAGCCCTCGCCTATCGGGGTGCGTGTGATGCGGTGATGAGCATTGCTCATTAATGACGGGAATCGGGAGCACCCTGTTGGACCGGCTTTAGCCGGGAAAGCGTCAGGCGTCCCGGTCTGAGCCGTAGCGGATCACCCCAGCGGGGCAATATCCCGGATCATGTCAATCAGGAGGCGCAGCCCCAGCGGTTGCTGGCGATAGCTGGAATAGTAGATATGGAACCCCGGACTCACACTCGCCCAGTCCTCAAGCACCAACTCAAGGGAACCGCTTTTCACGTAAGGCGCGAGGATCGGTTCAGCGGCGTATATCAGTCCACTGCCCTCGCAGGCCAGTGCAATCGCCATCCGCGTCTCGTCGAGAATCACGCCACCGAAGACCGGGACCGCGAGCTGAACGCCTTCTTTTTCGAACTCCCAGTCGTATATCTTGCCGGTGCCGACCTTGAACTTGAGGCAGCGATGTTGCTTCAGGTCTTCAGGGTGAACGGGAGTGCCCCATTTGCGCAGGTAGTCGGGCGTGCCGGCGACCACCCAGCGCACGTCCGGGGACAGGCGATGCGCGATCATCCCTTCAGGCACCGTTGCGCCAAAGCGCATGCCGGCGTCGAAGCCGCCTTCCACGACGTCGACCATGCTGTTGGAGATCGAAATATCCACTTCGATGTCCGGGTAACGCTCACCGAACAGCGGTAATACCGGCGCCAGCAGCAACAGCGCGGCATCGCTGAACACATTCAGCCTGATCCTCCCCGTCGGCTCGTCCCGATAGCGGTTGAGCACGTCCATCGCCTGGTCGATGCGGTCGATGGGTTCACGAATCGACGCCAGCAGCTCCTGACCGGCATCGGTCAAGGTGACATTGCGGGTGGTCCGGTTCAACAAGCGCACGCCAAGCCTGGCTTCCAGCGCCTTGATCGCATGACTGAGGGCCGACGGGCTGATGCCGACCTCCAATCCCGCACGGCTGAAACTCAAATGTCGGGCGACGGCCAGGAAGTACATGAAATCGGCGAGGTTGGCACGGGTGAGCTGCATCATTTACCTACGCAAGGGCGTCTCGAACGGCAAGGGACGGGTTGATCCCGAACACGCGGATTGGACGGAGTATATCCGGGTTCGCCGCATTCCTTGGATGAGCGCAGGTCATAAGTGAGCTGAGCATCGCTCAGCAGTCAACGCGTGTCGGGCGAGGATCATCGGGAGGCCTCGTACTGGGCATCGGAAACGGGCTCCATCCATTCCACATTCTTGCCATCGAGGAATTCCTGGATCGCCATGTGGGTCATACCTGTCTGTGCCGTGGCGCCGTGCCAATGCTTGACGCCCGGCGGCGTCCAGATGACGTCCCCCGGACGAATCACCTGTTTCTCCCCGCCTTGCTGCTGCACCCAGCCCGTGCCTGCGGTCACCACCAGCGTTTGCCCCAACGGGTGCGTGTGCCAGGCGGAACGCGCGCCGGGCCCGAACGTGACATAGGCCGCCGAGACCCGGGACGGCTCATTCGCGGAGACCAATGGATCGATGCGCACCGTGCCGACAAACATCGCCGGGCTCCCGAGAATCGAAGCTTGCGAGCCGTTCGGGACCAGGGTCATGGCGGGCGTGCTGCCGTCCGCCTGAGCGTTGGCGACCATCAGCATCATCACCAGTGTCGAGAGTGCTGCAACTGCGTTCATGGGCGAGCTCCTGGGTGAAAGAGGTTTGGCCTTCAACCTAATTCACGCGTTACCGATGTACTACAGGGCCCTGTGACAAACAGCAGTGAGCGATGCTCATGAATCCCTGTTCGGAAATGGAACCAGGAATGACACTGACCGCCTCCGCCCTCATCAATCTGGCCTTACGCAACCAGGCTCGTGTGCAGCGGTGGGTCGCAGCCCGGTTCGGCACTGAATACCCGCCGCTATGCGCATGAATCAGAACCCATTGAGAGAGTAAGCAGCCCCTGCCTCTATCGTCGCGAGAAACCTGCGGGTCTGTCGGTTTGAGCGCAGTCGGACTACCCGGCACCCCGGTGGAGCTGTGGCGACGAGTTGCTGCATCTTTTCCCGCGACACCTTGCGGGTCGTCCACATGAACCGGAATAACTCCCCAAGTTTGTCAAGCTGCTCCGGGCAATCCGCGGGAAGGTCTGGCCGAGTCCGTCCCCGGTGCCTCACAGCGCGGACCAGCACGCGCCAGAATCGCAGCACCGTTGAGCGATCAATCCATACCAGTAGATCCGCCCGGCCAACGCGGTGGGCCCACGTGGTCGAGTGTCCCCCTTCAAAAATCCACTGATCGCGAGCTTCAACCTCAAGACACAGGCGAGTCTTCTCGGCCGCGCTTCGCTCGACCCACCGAGGTTGCCAATGGATGGTGTCGATGTGAACGACGGGAATCCCGGTCAGCTGGCCCAATCTCCGGGCCAACGTGCTTTTGCCAGACCCCGGCTGCCCCACAATCATGATGCGCTGCATGCGAGCCCCCTTTCTCGGCGTAAAAACTGGCTGAAGTTTAAAGATTTCTGAAGGGATCTGACGTGCTTAATGCTCTGGATCCGTCGAAGAACTGGCTGCAGGTTTAAACACATAACACCCTTTTAAAAAACATGACGTCAATTTACCGACTGCCAAACGACGCGCTAATCCACAAAAAGTCCAAAAGCGTCATATTCCCGACGAAATGCATTGAACCGCCATTGCCTTCTGCCATTACCACCCCTCAAAATCGCTTCACACCCGCTGTCCCGCGCCGTGATTGCCTGAAAGGAATGTGAGCAATGAAGAGCATTTTTGTGGTTGTAATGAGTATGTGTTCCGGTGCGGAAGGATGTCTGGACGAGAACCAGCCGACGGCGTATTCGACCCGCGCAGAATGCATGGAGAGCGTCGCGCTGATGCCGACGAGGAAAGGCATCAAATACCACTGTTCATCGGTGCCTCAGGTGCTGATCACGCAACAGCGTCGCACCACCAAAAACCACCTCGTCACCAACTCCGCCGAAGCGTCTGTCAGCCCTTGAGCGGCAACGCCGGGTCGGAGGCAAGCCCCGGCCCGGCGCAGTTCATTCCTGCAGCAGCTGACTCAGCCCGCCGCAACCACGGTGATTTCCACCAGCAAATCCGGCGCTGCCAGACGTGATTCCACGGTGGCCCGTGCGGGTGCGTGCCCTTCCGGTGCCCAAGCGTCCCAGACTTCATTCATGCCAGCGAAATTCGCCGCGATGTCCGAGAGCCAGACCTGGGCGGTGAGAATCCGCGTCTTGTCCAGGCCGGCCTTGGCCAGATAGTTGTCGATCTTCTCCAGCACTTGCGCGGTCTGCCCTTTGATGTCGAGGGAGCGGTCCGTTGCGGTCTGGCCGCCGAGGAAGGTAAAGCCATTGCACTGCACGACACGGCTCATGCGTTGGTTGGTTTCGATACGATTGATTTCCAGCATGTGAACTCCTGATGTGTTGGGAGGGTGTGAGGCATTAACGGGCAACTAAAGGTAAGTGTGTCGGGATGTGGGAGCCGCCTGAACGCGGCTCATCGAGCCTTGCGGTATCAAAACGTCCTATGTCGAACGCCTCCAGCGAAATGTCCGAGTGCTCGCCGAGGATCTGCTGGGCCAGGCGCTTGCCGGTACCGGGGCCCATCTGGAAACCACTGCCGCAGAATCCGAACGAGTAACTGAGGTTACTGGCCTTGCGGCTCGCACCAATCACCGGCAAGTCGTCAGCGGTAAAGGCTTCAACACCGGCCCAGACCCGATTGACGCCCAGGTGTTTGAGGTGGGGAAACAGGTCGGTGACGGTCCTCGCGCTGATGCCCAGGCGCGCCAGATCCACTTCACCATGGCGCGCCGGGAAATCCACGCTGCCAATCAGCTTGCCGCCAATCACCACCGTGCCGTTGGAGAATTGCTTGAACGACAGCGAGCGGCCAGTCGCCCCCAGCACTGGCGCGCAAAACGGCGCGACGCGGTGGGTCACCATCAGCATCAGGCCTTCGGGGTGGGCCGGCACCGACTCGCCGATCTGTTCTGCCAGCTCCCGCGCCCAGGCGCCGGCGGTAATCACCAGATGCCCCGCGCTGTACACCCCAGCGGGCGTGGTGACCTGCCACTCACTGCCGCGTTGCTCGATGCGCTGGGCCGGCGTCGTTTCAAGCACTTTCACGCCGAGCTTCCCTGCGGCCAGCCGAAAGCTCGTCACGGTTCTGTAGGGAATGGCATAGCCGTCATCCTTGACCCAGATGCCGCCCACCACATGCCGGGCAACCGTAGGAATGATTTCAAATACCTGTTGAGCGTCGATCAGCACTTCGTGGGTGAAACCCAGGCGCTGCAAGTGCTCGACGCGCTGGCGGCACTCGTCGAGTTCTGCAGCGGTTTCCGCAAGCTTGAGCTGGCCGCTGGGCACGAAACCGCCGTCGTCGTCCAGCGTCTGGACAAGGTCGTGCCAGAGTTCGCGGGACGACAGCGCCAGCGGGATTTCCGCCTCGTGACGGCCCAGGGTTCGAACCCCGCCCGCATTGACCCCAGAGGCATGCCGACCGCAGTAATCAGCCTCCAGCACCGTGACCTCAACGCCACGCTGGGCCAGATGCAGTGCGGTGCTCAGGCCATGGATGCCGCCGCCTATCACCAGCACGTCGCTGTGCCTTGCCCGCGCCTCACTCACCGGCCAGTTCCCCCAGGGTGATGGGCTTGATCGGCGGACGAATGCGGTAGTAACCCACTTCCGCCGCCGACACGCCGCGAGCCTTGGCGATCACCTCCGTCACCGTCAGTCCGCACATCCTGCCCTGACAGGGCCCCATGCCACAGCGCCCAAACGATTTGGCCTGGTTGGGGCCGGCGCAGCCCAGGGCGACGAACTTGCGCAGGTCCCCCGCCGTGACTTCCTCGCACCGGCAGACGATGACCTCATCGGCGGGGATGCGGTTGGCTTCCTTCGGCTGGTACAGCGCATCGAGAAACGGCCGGATGCGCAGGTTCAACGCCAGCTTCTCACGCAATGCATCGGCTCGCTGATCACGCTGACCTGCATCCAGCGTGCCCAGCCGTTGGGCAATGCCCAGCGCCGCCAACTCGCCCTGCACGGCCGCGGCCTGAGCCCCGCCAATGCCGGCGCCGTCACCGGCGACGAACATCCCCGGCACGTCCAGCTCACCCCAGGGATCGATCACAGGGCTGAAGCACAGTTGGTCCACATCCCAATGATGCCGTGCGCGCAACGACTGACTGAATTGAATGTTCGGCACTACGCCTTGATGCAGCAGTATGCAGCGCGCGGCGATACGCTGAGCCTGGCCGCCGACGGTGAAGGTCAACGCAGCGGCGGCTTCGTCACCCTCGATCGCCAGTTGCTCGGCGCCGGTGTGGTGCGGGATGCGCGCGCTGCGCAGGCTGCGCATCAATTCCAGCCCCTTGCGCAAATACGGCCAGGCGCGCAGCGCCGCGAACAGATGACGCCGCGCCCGCCAGTAATCTTCCGGCCGCGTGGTGTCGACCAAGGCCTTGATCGGCACGCCCGCGCGCAGGTATTGCCAGCCCAGCAGGTACAACAGCGGGCCGCACCCGGCCAGTACCACCGGCTCGGTCGGGGCGAGCCCTGCGCTTTTCAGCAGAATCTGCGCGGCGCCTGCGCTCATCACGCCGGGCAAGGTCCAGCCCGGAATCGGAAACGGTCGTTCCATCGCCCCGGTCGCAAGCAACACCGCCTTGGCCTGCAGCGTGCGCAGACGCCCGTCATGCAGGTAGCTGACCTGATGGTCCCGGGTCACCTGCCAGACCGCCGCGCCCTTTTCATAGCGCACCGATGACGACGCCAGGGCCTGAGCCAGCACGTTGCCGTGGGCGTAATCCGCGCCGAGGAGATCCCTCCGCGACAGCGGCGCGAGGGTGATGCCCCGATAAATCTGTCCGCCCGGGCTGCCCTGCTCGTCCAGCAACACCACCTGCAACCCGAGCCCGGCCAGGGCCACGGCGCCTGCCATGCCGGCGGCACCTGCGCCCACGACGACCACGTCCACCGCTTCCGCGACGCTGCCAAAAAGACCATTCATGGCTGCACCTCGACGGTCTGCACACTGGCGGTTTGCTCATTGCCGGTTTGCACGTTGCCGCCCTGAAAAATCAGGTCCCGTGCGCCTTCTTGGGAGTGGATGCGCATGCCCTGCGCCACTTCGATCAGGCAGCTCTGGCGATTGGGCACGCCGTCGATGTCCACCAGGCACTCGAAGCACACGCCCATCATGCAATACGGCGCCCGGGGCGATTCGCTCACCGGCGTCGCGCGGAAACGGTTGATGCCCGACATGAGCAGTGCCGCCGCGACGCTGATGCCCGCCGGCACCTCAAAGGCTTGATCGTTGAAGCTGAGGCTGACAGTCCGCGTCGACCTGACCTCATTCATGACCGGTTGGAACTGCGGATCAGTGCGCATGGGAAAACACCTTGTCAGTCAGGAAACGCTCACCGGCGAACGCGCCGAGCTCGTCAGGCATGGCGCCACCCATCACCCACGGCGCGATGCGCAGGGCGTGGGCAGCGGCCAGGGTCACGCCACTGTGGCAGGTCACCACGAAGGCGCCCGGGTGGCTGGCCGATTGCTGATAAATGGGGAAGCCGTCGGGGCTCAGGACGCGCAGCGCCGCCCAGGCACGGATAAGCCGCACCTCCCGCAACAGCGGAAACGTCGCGACCCCACGCCGGGCGATGGCTTCGAGCACCTGGGTGGAGGTGCTGTCGTCGTAACCCACCTCCTCCATGGAATCGCCCAGCTGAACGGTGCCTTCGTCGGTTTGCCGGACATGGACCGTCGGGTGGTCGAGAAACGGCCGGACCCGCTCGCTCACCAGGACCTGGCCACGATTGGGCGCCACCGGCGCGTGCAGGCCGACTTGCCGGGCCAGCCCTGGATTGCCCAGTCCGGCAGCGAGCACCACTCTTGGCGCGATGAAGCGTTGATGGCCGGCGGTGACGCAGAACTCACCGGTGGCGCCGTCGATGTCATCCACCTGAATGCCGCCGTAAAACCGCGCCCCTTTGGCCTGGGCCGAGGTGTGCAGCGCGCGCAACAGCTTCAATGGATTGACGTGGCCGTCCAGGGGGGTGTAGCTGGCGCCCACCACAGTCGGGCCGATCAACGGCAGGCGCGCTTTGAGTTCAGCGGCGTCGAGCATCTGGAACGGGTAATCGCCAAGGGCGTCCTGCAGGGTTTGCAGACGCGATTGCCGCTCGATCAACTCCTCGTCGTTGAAGCACATATGGAAGCCACCGGGCTGGTGGAGCTGCACGTCCACGCCGCTGTCGGCCATCAGCGCCCGAGCGAAGTCAGGCCAGCGGGTCGCCGACGACTGCGTCCAGCGCGAATAGTCCGGCAAGTCGTGGCCCTTGCCCTGGACCCAGACCAGCCCGAAATTGCCCCGTGAAGCACGAAACGCATCGTCGCCCTGGTCCAGCACCACGGTGTCGGCGCCGCTGCGGGCCAGGCCGTAAGCGACTGCCGTGCCCACCAGCCCGCCGCCGATGACGATCACGTCCGATTGAATGTCCCTCTGTGTGCCCTGGCTCATTTGCCTTCTCCGATCAACACCCGGTCCAATCCGACCATTCGGTCCAATATCAGCATCAGCAGCAACGTGCCGACGATCAACACCGTTGAAACCGCGGTAATAAGAGGGTCAATGGTCTGGGAAATCTGGTTGTACATCGCCACCGGTAGCGTGGTGGTACCGGGGGTTGCGACGAACACGGTCATGGTCAGTTCGTCGAAGCTCTGGATGAATGCGAGCATCCAGCCGCCGACCACCCCGGTGCGAATCCGCGGCAGCACCACCCGGTAGAACGCGGTCCAGCGACTGGCGCCCAGGGACAGCGCGGCTTGCTCGATGTCGCGCTCAAGACCGATGGTGGAGGCCAGCGTCAGGCGCAGCGCATAGGGCAGCACGACAATCACATGGGTCAGGGTCAGTGCCCAGAACGAGCCGCCGATCTGCGCCAGGGAAAAGAAGCGCAGGAACGCGATGCCCAGCACCACTGACGGAATCATCAGCGGCGACAGCAGAAACCCGGTCACCGCGCCCCGGCCGGGAAAGTCATAACGGCTGATGGCCAGTGCCGCCGGAATCGCCAGCAACGCGGCAATGGTCGCCGAGGCCAGGCCGAGTTTGATCGACAAGGCGAAGGCGTCGAGCATTTCCTGGTTGTCCGTCAGCGCCCGAAACCAGCGCAGTGACAGGCCGTCAGTGGGCAGCGACAGGTAGCCCTTGCTGGTGAACGCCATGGCCATCACCACCACCAGCGGCGCGACGATGAAGGTGACGAACAGGGCATGGAACAGCAGCGAGAAAAATCCGTTCTTGTGCATGGTCGGCTACTCGAAGACTTGCTTGAACCGGCGCTCGGCCAGTTTGCTGCAACCCAGAATGATGATCAGATTCGCCAGCAGCAGGAGCATCGCGATGGCCGCGCCGAGGGGCCAGTTGAGGGTGCCGAGGAACTCGTCATAGGCGGCCGTGGCCACCACTTTCAGGCGCCGACCGCCGATGATCGCCGGGGTGGCGAAGGCCGAAGCGGCCAGGGCGAAGACGATGATCGAGCCGGACAAAACGCCGGGCATGATCTGCGGCAGGATGATCCGGCGGAACACCGTCAGCCGCGACGCGCCGAGGGACAGCCCCGCCCACTCGACCTGAAGGTCCAGCCGTTGCAGGGTTGCCCAGACCGCAATGACCATGAACGGCACCAGCACATGGGTCAGGGCAATGACCACGCCGACCTGGGTGAACAGCATTTTCACCGGTTGATCGGCGATGCCCAGGGCTTGCAAGGCATCGTTGATCAGGCCGTTGTTGCCCAGCAGAATCGCCCAGCCCAGGGTCCGCACCACCACGGAAATCAGCAGCGGCCCCAGCACCACCAGCAGGAAAAGCGACCGCCAGCGCGGCGCCATACGCGCGATGATGATGGTTTCCGGAATGCCCAGCAGCACGCACAGCACCGTGACGGCCAGCGCCATGCCGCCGGTCCGCAGGAATATCTCGTGGAAGTAATCGTCCTTGAACACCTCCAGGTAATTGCCAAGGCTGTAGCTCGGCACCACGCCGTCGGTGTCGTTGAACAGGTTCAACGACAGCACGGCGGTCAGCAGCAAAGGCGCCAGTAACAGCGCGATGAACACCAGTAACGCCGGCCCGCTGAGTAGCCAGGGCGCCACGCCCACCCGTTCGGCGTCATACCTGGCCATGGGCGACCTCCCGGTCCAGCAGACGCAGGTCATCGTCGGACCAGTCCAGCCCGACCTCACTGCCCTCCTCCGGGGGCGGCGTGCCGAGGTTTGGCAAGGTCATGTGCACCAGCCCCAGGCGACTTTCCACCGCCATCAACCACAGATTGCCGAGGAACACCCGCAGCCTGACGCGCCCGGAAAACCGCCCGCTGCCGACCGCCACCAGACGGATTTTTTCCGGGCGGATGTAGACGTTGACGTCATTGCCCAGCGCGCGGTCTTCGTGGGGCACGTGCATCAACGTGTCGTGGACCTGCACGTGGCAGCAGCGATCGTTGCGCAATTGCACCGCGCCGGCGAAAGCGTTGGTCTTGCCGAGGAACGCCGACGCGAAAGGCGAATGCGGCCGCTCGTAGGCTTCGAACGGCGTGTCGATCTGCACGATGCGGCCCTTCTGCATCACCGCGATGCGATCGCTCATGGTCATCGCTTCGACCTGATCGTGGGTCACCAGAATGGTGGTGATGCCCAGCTCGCGCTGAATCGCCCGCAGCTCGATGTGCATCTCTTCGCGCAGCTTGGCGTCGAGGTTGGACATGGGCTCATCAAGCAGCAACAGGTTCGGCCGGATCGCCAGGGCGCGGGCAATCGCCACCCGCTGGCGCTGACCGCCCGAAAGCGCTTTCGGGTAGCGCTCACCGAGGCCGGCCAGCCGCACCAAGTCCAGTGCTTCGTCGACCCGCTTGCCGCGCTCGGCCTTGGGCACGCCGCGCATTTCCAGGCCGAAGCTGATGTTCTGCGCCACGGTCATGTGCGGAAACAACGCATAGCTCTGGAAGACGATGCCCAGCCCGCGCTGTTCAGGGCGCACGTGGGTGATGTCGCGACCGTCCAGAACGATGCGGCCTTCGGTGGGCTGCACGAAGCCTGCGATGGACTGCAGCGTGGTGGTCTTGCCGCACCCGGACGGGCCGAGCAAGGCGATGAACTCGCCGTGCCGGACTTCCAGGTTCAAACCGTCAATGGCCCGGAACGTGCCGTAGGTCTTGACGATGCCTTCGAGGGTGAGAAATGCCATGGGCGTGCCACGCAGGCGGACCTGCGTCTCCAGAAGGGTGCTCGGGACGATCGGCGCGTAGGTCGATCAGCGACTGTCAGTCAGCGCAAGCGATCGGTGACCCTAACGCTCGACGGTGCGGTTCCAGCGCGTGGTCCACTCGCTGCGCTGCGGGTTGATGGTTTCCCAATCGACCTTGATCAGCGCGTTGACCTTCTCCGGCCCGTACGGCATGCGTGCGGCGACGTCGTCCGGCAGCTTGACGGTCTGGTTCACCGGCGCAAAACCATTCTCCCGCGCCTGGATTTCCTGCACTTCAGGTGACAGCACGTACTGAATGAACGCCTGGGCCAGCTCGGATTGCGCGTTGGGTGTCACGCTGCACGCGGCGACCTGCAAGGCGATGCCGCCTTCCTTCGGGTAGATGAATTTGAGCGGGAAGCCGGTGCCCTGCAACGCCACGGCCCGACCGCTGCCGTACACCGCCATGACGATGTCGCCATTCTGCATCATGCCGTCCATCTCGCCCGGGGCCGACACCCACGCCAGCACATTGGGGCCGATTTCGTCCTTCAGCGCCTTGAAGCCGGGGTCGATGTTTTTCTCGCCGCCGCCCCTCAGCCGGGCCATTTCCACCAGCGTGTGCAGGCCATAGGTATTGGTCACCGGCGGCATGCCGAGCAATTGCTTGAAGCGTGGGTCGGTGAGGTTTTCCCAGGAATCCGGTGCCGCCCAGCCGCGCTTCTTGAACGCGTCTTCGTTGTAGCCGATGCCGGTCGCCACCACGCCAATCCCCGTGGCCTCAGGGCTCAACCGCGCCAGCGGATAGAGGTCCTTGTAGATCGGCGCGTCGCTGAGCTTTTCGCACAGGCCCATCTGCAACGCCTGGTACATCGGGCCGTCGTCCATCATCGCGACGTTGATCTGCTGACGGCCTTTCTGCGCCTGAAGCTTGGCCAGGGTCTCCGTGGAGTTGCCAGCGACGTAGACGACCTTGACGTTGTGTTGCTTTTCGAAGGCCGGGATGACGCGGTTTTTGTACATCTGCTCGGTGGAGCCGCCGACGCCGGCGACGTACAGCGTGGTCTCGGCGAAGGCCGGCGCACTGCCCATGGCGGCGAGCGTCAGGGCAATGGCCACGGCACTGCGATGGAAGGGACGAAACGGTCGTGCTGCTGAGGGAAGGTCAAGGCTATTCACAGACTATCTCCGAAGTGCATGGGGGCAGATCGAACAATGCGTCAGTCGCTTCGGCGTGAACCGAAGCCTTGCATGCAGCGTGCATGCTCCCGGCGAATCCATCGCGGGGTGGCGCATCTTCATGTGCGCTATGGGTGGCGGGTTCGAGTATTGCGACGGGGTGTCCATATGGTCAAATACGGATATACGGCTTAGTTATTCATATTTGATATGGGGCACCCCATGAACCTGAGACAGATCGAAGCCTTCCGCAGCGTCATGCGCCTGGGCTCCATGACCGCTGCCGCCGAGGTGTTGTTTACCTCGCAACCCAACATCAGCCGGCTGATCGCCCAGCTGGAACTCAGCACCGGGCTGACCCTGTTCAAGCGCGCCGGCGTGAGGTTGATTCCGACCCAGGAGGGCCAGGCGTTTTTTCAGGAGGTCGAGCGCGCCTATGTCGGGTTGGACAGCCTCAAGCTGTCGGCGAAGAACATCCGCAACCTCGGCACGGGGCGCTTGCGGGTGGCGGCGGTGCCGTCGACCGGGCTGAGCATGATTCCCCGGGTGCTGAAAGCGTTCACCGAGACGCGACCGGAGCTGACCGTGTCCCTCCACGTGAACTCCTCGCCCACTGTGGAGCAGTGGGTGAAGTCGCAGTTCTGCGACGTGGGGATTGTGGTGCACCCCGGCGATGTCGACAGCCAGCAGATCGAGCTGCTGAGCGAAGTGGCGGCGGTCTGCGTGCTGCCGGCGTCCCATCCGTTGGCAAGCCGAACGCAGATCACCTTCACCGATCTGGAGGGAGAGACTTTTGTTTCGCTGTGCCACGGCGATGGCACCCGCGCACTGGTCGACGGCCTGTTCGAGCAGGCCGGCGTTGAGCGGGTCATGACCGTGGAGGCCCAGTACAGCGCGATCAATTGCGAGATGGTGGCACTGGGCATGGGCATCACCCTCGCCCACCCGCTGGTGGCCCGGGATTTTCGCCACCGCGACATCGTCATCCGCCCGTTCGTGCCGCAGATCCTCTTCCCCACCTACGTCATGTGGGCACCGGCCCAGACGCGGACGAAATTGTCCGAAGAATTCGTTGATACGTTGAAGGCTTTCTACCGGAACATCGTTTTTTAGGGCTGAATGCGGCTGCATTGCGGGAGCGCCGCTGCCCGGTGATGCGACATATGCAGCAGGCTAGGACCGCATACCCCTAGTAGGACCGGCTTCAGCCGGGAACAGGCCAGAGTGGGCGGCACATATTCAGCGGTGTGACATCCGCCGCCTTCCCGGCTAAAGCCAGTCCTACAGGGCGAACGCATACCCATAGTAGGACCGGCTTTAGCCGGGAACAGGCCAGCGTAAGCGGCACATATTCAGCGGTGTGGCATCTGACGCCTTCCCGGCTAAAGCCAGTCCTACAGGGCGAACGCATACCCATAGTGGGACCGGCTTCAGCCGGGAAGACGCCGGTGTGAGCACCCTCGGATGTGCGGGATGCCATCACAAAAAAGACCGTGACGCACCACTGCGTCACGGCCCTGGTCGCACGTCAGTCAATCAATCCAGGCGGAACGCGATCACGCTGTCGCCCAAGGTGGTGCCGAGCGAGCCGTGCCCGCCGGCCGAGATGACGACGTACTGCTTGCCGTCGCTGCCCAGGTAGGTCGAAGGCGTGGCCTGACCGCCGGCTGGCAGCTCCTTCTCCCAGAGCACGTCACCGGTGTTGATGTCGTACGCGCGGATGAAGTTGTCCGCCGTGGCGCCATGGAACACCACGCCGCCCGCCGTCACCAGCGGACCGCCATGGGCGACCATGCCCATCGGGAAGCCAATCGGGAAGCGGCCCGGCAGGAAGGCGGTCTTGAGGTTTTTAGTGGTGCCGGTGCGACGCATCCACGCTGTTTTGCCGGTGCTCAGGTCAACCCCGACCATGCGGCCCCACGGTGGCGCAATGCACGGCACGCCCAGCGCCGATGCGAATTGCTTGATGCGAATCGCATAATCGCCCTTGAAGTTCTCGTTCCAGTACGGCGTGCCGTCCTGGGTGAACAGCCGCTTCTCGGCGGTTTCCGGGGTGCGCTTGATCAGGTTGTAGGTGTAGGCCAGACGCACCGGCGCAGCGATGAGGATTTGCCGATCCGGATCAACCGCCACCGAGCCCCAGTTAAACGCCCCGATGTTGCCCGGGAAGATAATCGAGCCCTGCTCGGTGCTCGGCGTCCACGGATTACCGTCGTAGCGCAGCTTGTTATAAGTGATCCGGCAGGACATCTGATCGAACGGCGTCAGGCCCCACATGGATTTTTCGCTCAGCGCTTCCGGGATGAAGTTGATCTTCGACACCGGTTGAGTCGGCGCGAACTGCTCGCCCGGCACGCCGCCCCGGGTCGACACCTTGACCTGATCGACCGGCACAATCGGCTCGCCGGTCAGTCGGTTCAGCACAAAGATGTTGCCCACTTTGGTCGGCAACAGCAGCGCCGGCTGCTTGCTGCCCTCCTTGCCCACGTCCATCAAGGTCGGCTGCGACGGGTTATCGCGGTCCCAGAGGTCGTTGTTCGAGGACTGGAATTTCCACTTGAACGCACCGGTGTTCAGGTCCAGCGCCACCAGCGTGTCACGGAATTTTTCCGTGTTGCTGTTCGGATCACGGTTGATGCCGAGTTCGTCCGGCGAGGCGTTGCCGAACGGCACAAACACCAGGCCATTTTTCATGTCGGCGCTCAACGTGCCCCATGCCACTGGCGTGTCCTGCGGGTAGTTCTGGTCGGCTGCGATGGGTTGGGTCATCTCAGGATTGGCCGGATCGAAATTCCACACCAGCTTACCGGTCACGGCGTTGTAGGCACGGATGACACCCGACGGGTTGCCGTCGTTGAAGCCGTTGTCCATCACCGAACCGCCGACGATGACCAAGTCGCCGGCGATCAGCGGCGCGGCGGTCTGCATCAGCGCATGGGGACGGATCTCGCCCATGTTGGCGCTGAGATCGACCACGCCATTTGTACCGAAATCGCTGCACAGCGTGCCGGTGTCAGCGTCCAGGGCCACCAGTCTTGCGTCTGCGGTGGCAGTAATGATGCGCTTGGCGCATTGGCTCGGTGAGGTATCGGCCGCAGCGGTTGCCGCCGGGGCGTAGTAGCTGACGCCACGGCAGGTCTGGTGCTGCTGCAGGTACGAGCGGTTCTTCTCCGGCGCCCACTTCCAGTCCAGCGTGCCGGTTTCAGGGTTCAGCGCGTGCACTTCGTTGTGCGCGGTGCAGAAGTAGACTCGGTTGTTGACCTTCAGTGGCGTCGCTTCGAAGGTGTACTCGCCGGCGTCTTTGGCGGCATCACGCAGGTCGCCGGTGTGGTATTCCCACGCCACGGTCAGCTTCTTCACGTTACCCGCATTGATCTGGTCGAGGCTGGAGAAACGCTGACCGTTGTTCGTGCCGCCGTAGGCCACCCAGTCACTGCCGGCTTCGCCCGTGCTGCGCGCTGCCAGCGGGGCGTCGATTTTGCCGGCTACCGGGTACGGGTCGTAAACCATCACCGCCAGCACGATCAGCATCATCACGCCCACGGTGCCACCCAGAAACGGGTGGAAGCGACGCGTGTCGCCCGGGTTCTGTGCCTTGTACAGCGGACGCACCACCCAGGGCAGCGCCAGCCACAGACCCAGCAGTGCGAACAGGTCGCCGCGCGGAATCCACTGCCATTTGTCGAAGCCGACCTCGTAGAGGATCCAGATCAGAATCGCCCACATCAGCAGCGCATACACCGTCAGCGCCGACTTCTTTTTCAGCATCAGCAGCACCGCCGAGGCCAATACCGCCAAGGCGATAATCGAGTACGCCGCCGAGCCGCCGGCGGCCACCAGTTGCGCACCCATGTACAACAGGGCAATGGCGAAAATCGCCATCACCACCCCAGTCACTCTCAAGATCATTGTTGGTTTTCCGTGTGGGGGCCGGTGATGGCGCCCGGGTGGGAAGTGGGCGAAAGCGGGAGGTCCGAGCCACCCGTTCGCAAGCGTTCCCGCCCATATTAACGCCCACACCCCGCGCCCCGGAAAACTTTGTTACACCTTTGCAAGCGTCTAGCGCAGGGCTTGTGGGGCACCGGCGCCGTTCAACAGCTGCATCTGCTGACGATAATCGTCGGTGACCTGGCGCGCCTGGCTGCTGCTGTTGATGACCCGCGGGGTGATCAGCACCAGCAACTCGGTGCGGTCTTTGGATCTGCTGCGATTGCCGAACAACCAGCCCAGCCCGGGCACCCGGCCCAGATAGGGCACGGCGCTGACGCTGTCACTGTTGTCCTGCTTGATCAGCCCGCCGAGCAACACGGTCTGCCCGCTTTGCGCCGCCACCTGGGTCGACACCGAGCGCGTCGAAATGCGCGGGTTGCCGTTCACCGTCACCGTGCCGTCGGCGTCGCTGACCTGCTGCTGAATGTCCATGTACACCAGCCCGCCCGGGTTGATGCGCGGCACGACATTGAGGATCACGCCGGTCTGCAGGTACTCGACGCTGCTCAGGGTGGTGTTCGAGACGCCGGTGTTGACCGTCGTCTGACTGATGGGGATGTTGTCGCCAACCTGAATCTGCGCGTTTTCGTTGTTCATCACCACCAGCGACGGCGCCGACAGCACCTGGGTGCGGCCGTTGGTTTCCAGGGCATGAATCGCCACTTGCAGGTTGGTGCTGACAAAGGAATAGAACAGCGAATCAGTGGCCCCGAGACCGGCCCCGCCGCCACCGAGCGCACCTTGACTGCCGGCGGTGTTAGCGACGGTGGTGCTGGTGGAATTGCCGGCCAGGCGGCCGAGGTACCACTGAACCCCCTGATCCAGCTCGCCGGTCAGCTTGACTTCGAGAATCCGCGTCTCGATCTGCACTTGCAGTGGCGCATTGTCCAGGCGCTTGATCGCTGCTTCGATCTCCTTCCACTGCGCCGGGCGCGTACGCACCAGCAGTTGGTTGCTGCTTTTCTGCGCCGAAATGCGGGTGGTTGAGTCGAGGCCTTTTTGCCCATTACCCGAGGCCGCAGTGGCCGATGAGCTGCTGTCGTCGGCACCGCTGTCACTGCTGGCGTCCGCGTCTTGTTCCGGCTCGTCGTCCGAAGCTGCCGTGCTTTGAAGCCCGCTTTGGGACATGCCGCCCTGGCCGCTGCTGTTCAAACCGGCGCTGCCGCTCAATCCGCTGCCCGAACCCAGCCCTCCAGAAGTACCGCCTGACGTGCCGCCTGTCAGCGACGACATCGAGCGCGTGCGCAAACCCGGCGCCACCTTGGCAGCGCTTTCCTCTTGTACCGCGCCCGTGCCGTAGATCTGCTTGAGGTATTTCGCCAGGTCGGTGGCCTTCATGTTGCGCACGTCGTACACGTACAACTGCGGCTCGTTGCCGCCGCCTTCATCAATGGTGCGAATCCACGTGCCCACCTCGTTCAGGTACTCCGGCTGGGAAGAAAACGCCACCACCGAGTTGGTCCGCTCAATGGGCAGGAAGCGCACCATCCCTGCCAACGGCATGCCGCTGTCCGGTCCGAACAGCTTCTGCAGCTCCGGCATCAGCTCGCTCACCGAGGCCCGCTGCAGGCCGAACACGCCCACCGACATGCCCTTGAGCCAGTCGACGTCGAAGGTGTCGATGGTCTGTTGATAGTTCGCCAGCTCCTCGGTGGTGCCCGCCAGGCTCAGCACATTGCGGGCCGGGTCCACCAGCAGGAACGCGTTCTCCCGGGCAAACGGCTTGAGCAGTTTCTGCATTTCGGTGGCGGAGATATAACGCAGCGGAAACAACCGAGCCGACAGCCCGGCAGACGGCTGGGCAACGGCCATTTCCGGCACCAGCTTGCCGGCAATCGCCTGGCTGGCCGGGAGGATGACGTAGCGATTGCCCTGACGAATCATCGCGTTGTCGGTCCACGACAGCAGGGTCTCCAGAATTGACAGCGCCTGCTGCGGGTTGACCGGCCGGGACGTGGAGAAGCTCACCTCGCCCTTCACCCCTTGGGCAATGGTGTAGCTCTCGTGAAGCATGTCGCCGAGGATGCTGTTGACCACCGCTTCGATGGGCTGGTTGGCGAAGTTGAAGACGATGTCGCCTTCCGCCGCCTGGGGCGTTGCGGCTGTCGGCGCCGGTGTTTTCACGAAGCGCTGGGTGCCCCGGATGATCTGCCGTGTGCCGGTAGTCGCCGTCGAGCTGTCCGCGGGGCTGGCTTGCGCCTGAACCGGCATTTGCTCGCTGCGCGGGTCGACCGGCCGCCGCTGGGTGCCGGTTCCGTCCAGCGCCTCGCGCAGCATGCCGTTGTCCGGCTCAAGGGCCGTCGGCGCGGTGGTGCAGCCGCTCAAGGCGACGGCCGCTGCCAGGCACAACAAGGGCGAACGCAGCGTCGCGACGGGTTTCGTGCTAGAGGCACGGCGCAGGGAAGGATTACGGGGCAGGTTCATGGAGGTCTTCACGGGAAAGGGAAAGCGGTGGTTGAGTCGACGGCGTTGGCAATCGCAGGCGCCGAACAGTGAGGGTTTCGTTGCGCTCGCCGAGGCCAAACGTGGCACTCGTCGGGCTGATCGCGCGCAGGGTCCAGCCGTTGGGCAGCGGCCCGTTGAGGCGAACTTTCAGCGCCGGGCCGGTGGCCGGTTTGATGAATGCCAGCTGCACCGTGCCGTCGAGCAGCACACCGGTCAGGGTCAGCCCGGCCAGGCTGGACGCTGCCTGAGTGCCAGACTGTTGCAGGTCCGGACGGCGATCGACGCTGAACAGCGGGGTCTGCCAGCTGCTGGCCAGACCGGGCAATTCCACGCGCGCTAATGTCGGCGCTTTTGCCGCGAAGGCCGGGCGATGGTTCGCTTCGACAGGCAGCCAGTCCGCGGACTGCCAGGTGCCGGTGAGCACCAGGGCGATCAGCGCCAGCAATACGAGAGCGACGGCCATCAGCACGCGCTCGACCGTGATCGGGAAGCGCGTCATGGGGCGGCCTGCGCTGGGTCGGTTTGATCGGCCGTTGCCTTTGAAGCAACCGGCTGCAGATAGCCGCGAATCAGCAGTTGCACAGTCAGTCGCCCTGCCCCGCCTTTGCCCGGCGCATTGCTCGCGCGACGCACGCTCATGTGATCGATGAACAGCAACGGCCGCTGATATTCCAGCCCGTGCAACACCGCCATCAGCGGCTCGATGGCGCATTCCAGGGTGACGCTGACCTTGACCTGGCGAAACGGCTCGCTGCCGTCCTGTTCCGGGGTGATCGGCATCCGTTGAGTGAGCGTGCAGCCGGCGCCTTTCGCGCCTTGGGCCATGATGACGTCCGCGACGTGCTGCATGAGATCGGCGGCAACAGCGCTGGGGTCTTCGCCGGTCAACAGGCTCGCGCTGCTGGCCGGGTCCTGCTCGGCGCTTTCCAGCGCTGCGCTCAGGCTTTCGCGCTGTTGCACCAGGCCAACGTAGCGTTGTTGTTGGGACCTGAGCTGCTCGGTCTCTTCGCCCATGTCCCGCAGCGGGCCGGCGAACCAGCTGTCGATGAGCAGCCAGTAGCCTGCGCCCATCACCAGGGCGAGGACGATCAACGCAGCGCCGCGACGCTCACGGGGCGTCAATTCACGGGGTATCAGCGTTCGGCGCATCGGCGGCCTCCTGATGAAAGCGTGCGTGCAGGGCGAAGCGTTCTTTGCCGCTGGCAGCGTCGGGCTGGATCACGCCCTGGAACTGCGGGTTTTCCAGGCTGCGGCAGTCTTTCAAGCGGCCGATCAGCGCACTGGCACGCACGCTCTGGCCGGAAAACGACACGTCGTCAGCGTCGATTTCCAGTTGCTCCAGCCAGGTGTCGTCGGGCAGGCAGGCGGTCAATTCACTCATCAGCGCAGCCATGGTCGGGCGCGCGGCCTTGTGCCGGGTCAGGTAATCGGCGGCGCCGAGGGTGTTGGTCAGTTGCTGACGCAGCTGCTGAACCTGCGCCACCTGGCCTTTCAGCGACTGCACTGTCGCGCGCATGCCTTCCAGGCGTTGCTGACGATCGTGCAGCCACAGGCCCATCAGCGTGGCGAGCAGCACGGCGCATAAGCCGACAAGCACACGACGCCGGTCCACGCCCCCGCGCGGGTTCGATGGGCGCGCGGACTCGGGCAGCAGATCGATCCCCAGCGGGGTGCCGTCCTCTGCGCACACGTCCACCCGTTGCGGCGTCAGGCCCTGGGCGGCGCACTCCGCCAGAATCGCGTGCATGCGCTCGCGGAGGATGGCAATCAGGGTGATCTGCAACCCGCCCGCGCTGCGTCCGTCCTGGCGCACGACATAGAGCAATTGATCGCGGGGATACGGCGTGTATTTGTCCAGCTCATAGCCGACCACGGCAGTGAGAGCCCGCGCGGCCGCTGTCGGCAATTGCAGGCGATGGATCATCACCACAGTGGTCGGCAGCATTAGCACTTGGCGGGCGCTGGCCTGGATTTCAGGCGTGGGCGTCACGATCGGCCAGCGATGGGTCTGCACGGCTACCTGGGGCCTGAGCCGATGACGCCACCGCGCCGGCACGCAACCGCGCAATTCGGCCAGCCAGCGCTGCCAGACACCTTGCGCCACGCTGCCCTGCCAGCGCCGTTCAACATTAGCCAGATACGCCTGAAGCGGCGCTGGGACTGAAAAGAGTAAATTCATTCTTGCCAACGCAGCACCCGATACGGCTGAGCGTTACCCTCCGATGGGGACAGTAGAACGGTGGTCTGAAGCCGGGCGATGACGCCGTCCGGCAGTTGTGCCTGGCTGTCGATGCTCAGCACGCTGCCAGGGTCGGTGCCCGTGGCTGTCTGTGTTGCCAGGTCCAGGGCGCTGCGCAGCAATGGCGAGGCGAATGCAGCGTCTGGCCGCGACAGGCCGCTCCACAGCGTCACTTCCGGCGCCATCCGTTGGTACAGGCGTTGGGTCATGCCCGGGACTTGACGCAGTTCTTCAATAACCCGCAACGGCGCGGCGCTCCCGTCGCGACGTGCCTGCAAGCCTCGGGTCAGCTGCGTCGACTGATCGCGATCAGCGCCGCAGGCCTGGGCGACGCGGGCGATGTCCTCGTTGCTGGCCGCATTCAGATCGAGCTTGCCGCGCTCGCTGCTGACGCTGAGCACAATCCGCGCGTCGTCGAAGGCCAGCGGCACCGCGCGGCCATCGGCGATCCAGCGCGGTCGGTGATTCCCGTCCAGCAATGCCTGCAACGCCAGATTCATGCCGGCCTGGGCGGCCAGCAGCGCCTGGGTATGCTGTCGCTGCCATAACGCCTGGCGCGTTTCGAGCTGTACCCAGCCGGCCAGACCGCCGAGCAACAGGCTCAGCGTCGCCAATGCCCAGAGCACCAGCAACAGGGCCACGCCGCGCTGCCGATTCATTGCCCGCCTCCCGCAGTTGATGCAGCACCGGAAGCCCCGCCGGACAGGTCCAGGCGCAGGGCAATCACTTCGCCGGGCCAGTTCACCAGGCCGTCCATCTGCACCTCGACGCGCACGGCGTGAGGCAAACGGTTGGGCCACGGCCATTCATTCAGCCAGCCGGTGGCCTCACCTTTTGGCGTCATGCCGCGATAGCTCAAAGACAAGCCTTTCACGCCGTGAAGCAGCACCTGCGGCTCGCCCCAGGCGCGCAATACATTGTCCTGGACCTGGGCGAACGCGATCTGCAAGCGACGGTCCGCTGGCGGACCGGACACTTCCACGGTGTGCCGCTGAATGCCGCCCCCCAGGTTGCCCGGCAGGGTCGCTGCAAACTGCATGCGTTGCGCCGTACCCACGAACAGCCCTGCGCCGGAATGGTCGTTTTCCGCCAAATCCAGCGGCAGCGCCTGGCTGATGGCCTGACGCAAAAAGCTTTGGGCAGCCCGCCGCTCATCCAGGCGTGAGGTGTAGTGATCGGCCTTGATCACCGCGCGGTTGGCACCCACCAGCGCGCCGCCGACCAGGGTCAGCAGCACCGCAAGCAGGCTTAGCACGATCATGATTTCCAGCAGCGTGAAGCCGCGTTGTTGACTGTTCACTGGGCGCCCGCCTTCGCCGGATTGACCAGCCGCAGCGTGCTGAAGTGTGCCTCACGCCGCCCTGCGCTGACCGTCAGCTCCACCCGCAACAGGCGTGGCTGCCCAGCGTTGGCAGGCAACGCCGAGACGCCCATGGCCCACCGGATGCCGCCGTCCATCACGCCGTTGCTCTGCCCCGGCTGCAACACGCCGACGGCCTGATCATCGAGCACCGAACGCGCCGCCTGGCTGAGCCGGTCCGCGCGATCAACCTGCTGCAACGAGCGAGCGCTTTGCCCGAACGCCATCAGCAGCACGCCACTGCACAGGGCCATGATCACCAGCGCGGCGAGCATTTCCAGCAGCGTGAAACCGGCCTGACCGATGTGGGCCTTCATGGCAACGCGCGGCTCTTGACGCTGCCGGTCAGCCAGCCAACGTCAATGCGCCAACGCCGATCGCCCTGGAACACCTGCAGATTGCCGCCGCTGGAACTGCCGTCCGGGTAAAACGCGAACGCTGCATTCAGATCCGCCGCCGTGTTCAGCTGCACGCCCACCTCGGCGGGCCATTGTTGCGGCCGTCTGCCGGGTGCCTTAAAGCTGCGGCGGTCTAGGTCGAATGAGGTCTCGCGAGTCTGGCCGCTGATAATCGCCGCACTGCGGGTTGTGCGCAGGGCCTGAACCATTTGCTCGAGCAACTGGCGATCAGCCGCCTGCTGCAAACCCTTGTGCAAGCCGAACCCGACCACGCCGATGCCGATGCTCATCAAGACGATGACCACCAGCATCTCCAGCAGGGTAAAACCACGGCTTGCCCCAGGTGCGTTCATGCTCGCCGGTTACTCCCAGTTGCCCAGGTCGGCGTTGTAGCCTTCACCGCCGGGCTGGCCGTCCTGACCGTAGAAAATCAGGTCGAACGCACCGTGCTGACCCGGGGAACGGTAACCGAAGGCATGACCGAACGGGTCCTTGAGGTCCGACGGCTTGGCGTACGGCCCGGCCCAGCCTGAGGCGTTGGCCGGTTTTTCCACCAGTTGCTGCAGGGTTTTCGGCGGCGAACCCAGGTCCAGGCCATAGCTTTCAATCTTCATGCTCAGGCTCGCCAGTTGCGCCTTGCCGGCACCGTATTTGCCCTTGTCGACGTTGCCGCCGACCTGGCGCACGACGATGGTCGCCACGATGCCCAGCAGCACGATGACCGCGAGCATCTCCAGCAAGGTGAAGCCGCGCTGGCGGCGGGTTGCAGCGGTAAACGGAGTGCGGCGCATCGGTCTGGTTCTCTGATTGAAAGGGTTGGGCTTCAGATATTGCTGGTCAGGCTCATCAGCGGCAGCATGATGGCCAGCATGATCACCGCCACCAGCATCGCCATGACCACGGTCAAGGTCGGCACCAGCGCGGCGAGCATGCGGTCGATGCCGCGTTTGGCCTCGACGTCGAACACGTCGGCCACCTTCAGCAACATGGTGTCCAGCTCGCCGGCCTGTTCGCCGACCTCAATCATTTGCAGGGCCAGGTCCGGCAGCAGCGGCTGCTCGCCGAACGCGCTGGCCAGCGTGCCGCCGCCCTTCACCGACTCACTGGCCTGCTCAACCTGCTGCTGCAACGCCCGGTTGCTGCACACTTGCCGGGCGATGACCAGCGCCTGCAAAAGCGCCACGCCATTGCTCAGCAACGTGCCGAGGGTGCGCGCCAGCCGGGCCGCTTCGATGCGCTGCAGCAAGGGGCCAATCACCCCCATGCCCAGCAGACGCCGGTCACGTCGCAACCGCCGTTGGGGGTCGCGGGCTCGCAAGGCGATGACCCAGATCAACGCAATGCTGCCGGCCAGCAGCATCAGCCCGTAGTCACTGAGGAACTGCCCTAGCCAGAGAATCGCCTGGGTGATGAAGGGAATCGGCACGCCGAGGTCGCGGAAGATCGGCACGAACTGCGGCACCACGTAAGCCAGCAGCAGCGCCAGGGAACCGAGCACGCCGACCACCAGAAACGCCGGGTAGATCAGCGCATTGATTACCTCGCCGCGCAGCAGTTGGCTGCGCTCCAGGTAGTCGCTGAGCTGACGCAGGGTGTTTTCCAGCGCCCCGCCGGCTTCGCCGGCCCGGACCATGCTGATGTACAGCGGCGAAAACTGCCGGCCCTCTTCTTCCAGGGCCACGGACAGCGGCTTGCCGGCCTTGACCTGCTCGCGAATGCGCTCGATCAGCGCGCGGGTCTGAATCTGGTTACGGGACTGACCGGGTTGGCGCAGCAGAATGGTCAGAGAACGTTCCAGCGGCTGGCCGGCACCGAGCAGGGTCGCCAGCTGCTGGGTGAAGCTCATCAGCGCAGCGCCGCTCAACGTGCCGCGGCCCAAAGCCTGACGCAGGCCGCCCAGGCTCGACGGCTCGATCTGCAACACCATCAAGCCGCGCTTGTGCAGCAGGGCGATGGCCGCGTCGCGATCGGCGGCATCCAGCAGCCCGTTCTGTTCAGTGCCCTGTCCGTCCAGCGCGCGGTATTTGAACGGCGTCATGTCATTCGCCTCGGGTCACGCGCAGGACTTCTTCGAGCGAGGTAATCCCCGCCACCGCCTGCCGCAAACCCTCCTCGTGCAAGGTGCGCAACCCGGCGCGCCGCGCGGCGTGCTCGAGGGTCGAGGCATCGGCGCGGCTCATCAGCAGGCTGCGCAGTTCTTCGTTCATCACCAGCAATTCAGTGATTGCACTGCGGCCGCGATAACCGCCGCCCGGCGCGTCGCTGCGCGGGCGGTAGAGAAGAATCGGACGCTCGTCGGTGAAGCGCTCCAGCTCGTGTTCGTCGATCAGCGCCTGAGGGGCTTCGAAGGCTTCGCGGGTGAGCGGATCGAGGCGGCGCACCAGGCGCTGGGCGAGAATGCCGTTGACCGTCGAGGCGATGAGGTAGCTCTCGACGCCCATGTCCAGCAAGCGCGTGATACTTGCCGCCGCGCTGTTGGTGTGCAGCGTCGACAGCACTAGGTGCCCGGTCAGCGAAGACTGAATGGCGATGCGGCAGGTTTCCAGATCGCGCATTTCACCGATCATGATCACGTCCGGGTCTTGCCGGACGATGGAGCGCAGCGCCCCGGCGAAGTCGAGGCCGATGGCCGGCTTGACCTGAATCTGGTTGATCCCTTCGAGCTGGTATTCCACCGGGTCTTCGACGGTGATGATCTTGCGCTCGGCCGTGTTGAGCCGCGACAGCGCGGTGTAGAGCGTGGTGGTCTTGCCCGAACCGGTCGGCCCGGTCACCAGCAGAATGCCGTGGGGCCGTTCGAGCACCGCCAGAAAGGCATCAAGGCGCTCGCCGTCGAAACCCAGGCTGGGGAAGTCGAAATTGATGGTCTGCCGATCCAGCAGACGCATGACCACCGACTCGCCGAAACTGGTGGGCACCGTGCTCACCCGCAGGTCCAGTTCCTTGCCCTGAATCCGCAGCATGATCCGGCCATCCTGGGGCAAGCGCCGCTCGGCGATGTCGAGGCGCGCCATGATTTTCAGGCGGGAGATCACCGCTGCCGAAGAACTGGACGGCGGCGCTTCGGCTTCGTGGAGCACGCCGTCGATGCGATAACGCACTTTCAGCTGGCTCTCGAAGGGCTCGATGTGAATGTCCGAGGCGCGCTGCTCGACGGCCCGCTGCAGGATCAGGTTGACCAGGCGAATCACTGGCGCTTCAGAGGCCAGGTCTTTCAAGTGCTCGATGTCTTCGGGCGACCCGTTGTGGTCGTCGAGGGATTCGATCAGCGTGCCGATGGCGCTGCGACCCTGGCCGTAATAGCGCTCGATCAGCGTGTCGACGTCATTGCGCGAACCGATCGACAGCCACACCGGCACCTGACAGCAATAGGCAATGGCTTCAAACGCATAGGGCTCGCAGGGGTTGGCCGACACCACGTGCAGACCGTCTTCACGCCACGCCAGGGGCACGACCTGGAAATGCCGCATGAAGCGCTCGGTCAAGGCCGGCAACGGATCAAGCATGTCGGCCGCGGCGTCAAGTGTCAGAAGCGGCGTCTGCAGCAGCGCTGCCCAGGCCCGAGCCATCTCGGTTTCCGAGACCAGCCCCAGGCGGGTCAGCAAGGCCAGCAGCCCGGCGCCTTCGGATTCGGCCATCAAGCGCCGCGCCCGCTCCAGGTCAGCAGCCTTCAGCCCGGCGTTCGCCGACAGCCACGCGCAGACCTGCTCGGCGTCCGGAATCTTCAGTTGTCTGGCGTCGAGCGGCTTTAGGGGCATGGTGGTTTAAGGTCTGGATGGATAACGGCGTGAGGCACTTTATTAACTAATAAACGGTTAACTCGTTTAATCGCGCCCACGGGTTATAAGCCGCGGACAATTCATCCAGCGGCTGACAATCAATTCGGCTTTAACTTTAATGCTGTAAACGGCTTGCTCATCAACAAGCAAGTGCTAATAACCGCCAAAGCTGGCGACTGTGTACCGGCAACTAAGGCGGCTATGCAGTCGTCTGATTTGTCGAGGATTACTCAGCGCCGGGAGAGCTTACCAGCAAGCTAAACCTAATAGCAATTAGGTTTTCTACATAGCAATTTCTAACCACGATTGGCGATGACTACGCCTACTTACTGAATTTTTAGCGATTATATTGGATTTTTATTGCGCAGAAATCCGGTTTTTCATCTCGCTCCCAGCGCCGGACCCTGCTCAGAAACCGAGATCAAGGTGCCTTTTCACTCACCGCTCGTCTAATTAAAAAATAATCTTGCAAACCCTGAACTAATCAGTAGATTCCCCGGACTTAACGTTCGTCCTGTTCCCCTCTGGACGGGTTTGCACGTTTATTTAATTTCCACACCCCATCAATCGAGAAACAATCGATGAATAGACCCCTGCTGTCTGTTTGCAGCGTCGTGCTTTTCGGCGCCTGCAGTTTTGCTGCTGTTGCGGCGGACTCCACGTCCAGTCAAAACGCAACTTCTGCAGAAACCGTTCGCGCCCAGGTTGAAAAACAGCGCGACCAGCTTTCTGGCGTCGACAAGGTAGCCGTGCCGACCACCAAGACCTCCTCTGCGGTGCTTGATGCTCCCGTCGACACCGGTGATGCGCCGGTACTGGTGCAAAAGCCATGACCGACCGCCACGACATCACGAACTGCCACCCGCCCACGAGGACGTTGCCCTTGTCAGCTTTCAAACAGACTATGGCGTTGAGCCTGCTGGCCATCAGCGTTGCCCAGGCCACCCTCGTTCACGCCGCCACGCCGATGACCGGCAACGAGGTTGAAGCCCGCGTTGGCGCGGTGCTCGACAACATGAACATCTCGGAGAAGATCAACTTCACCCGGGTTGACGACGGCCACATGATCCCCCGACTGCCCAAGTGGGGCATGGAAGGCACCATCGCCTACGACTCGTCGATGGGTGTGCACGTCAACAACGCCACGTTCGGCGCGCAATACCCGGCGCAGTCTGCCCTGGCCGCGACCTGGAGCATCAACCGCGCCAAGGAATTCGGTCTGGCGATCGGTTACGAAACGCGGATCTCCGGCGGTCAGCAAATGCTCTCCCCGGGTGTCAACCTGTACCGCACACCGTTTGGCGGTCGCTCCGCCGAATACGTCAGTGGCGAGGACCCGTTCCTCGGCGCCGTCATGGGCCCGGCCATCGCCAACGGCATCCAGGCCCAGGGCATTCAGGCAGCGGGCAAGCATTTCCTGGCCAACGAGCAGGAAGCCAACCGTCACTACGTCAACATCAAGGCCGACGAGCGCACCTTGCGCGAGCTGTATCTGCCGGGTTTCGAATCGCTGGTGAAGAACGCCAACGTCGCGTCGATCATGTGCGGCTATAACAAGATCAACGGCGATTACGCCTGTGAAAACCATCATTTCCTGACCGAAGTGCTCAAGGGTGAATGGGGCTATCAAGGCAACGTAATGAGCGACTTCAACTCGGTGCAGGATGCGTTCAAAGGCGCCTGGGCCGGTACTGACATCGACATGCCGTCAGGCCTGCAATTCACCGAAGCCAAGCTGCTGCCTTACCTCTGGAGCGGTCAGCTGACCCAGAACGTCATCGACGACAAGGTCAAGCGCAACCTGCGCGCGCTGGTGAGCTACGGTTTCGACAAGCAACTGAACAAGGCCCAGACACTTGATCATCCGGAATACGGTCAACGTGCGGCGCTGAACATGGCGCGCGAATCCATTGTCCTGCTGCGCAACGAGAAGACCTCGGCGGGCAAACCCCTGCTGCCGCTGGCACGCGATGCGAAGATTGCCGTGATCGGCGACCTGGCCCTGCAGCCGCCGACTTCGCCATTCGGCACACCCAACTCGCCACCGAACACCTACGTCACCGAACTCAGCGGCCTGCAGCAGTTGGCCTCTAAGGGCGCGAACGTCGAGTACCTGCGCGAGATGAGCCTCAATCCCAAAGCATCCGTCTGGTATCAGCCGAGCACCGGGCAGAACGGCATCAGCAACACCGGTGTGAAGGCCGAGTACTTCTCCAACACTGAGCTGGCCGGTTCTCCTGCCGCGACCCGCGTCGAGCCGGGCGTCAATCTGAGCTGGACCACCAACACCAACACCACCGATAGCGGCGTCACTGCGGTGTCTGGCTTCAACACCACGCCAGGCGCGTTCTCCGCACGCTTCACCTCGAAGATCAAGCCGAGCATTTCCGGCGAGCAGGTCTTCAAAGTGCGTGCCGACGGTGCGTTCAAGTTGTGGGTCAACGACGAACTGGTGCTGGAAAACGACGGCACCCAGAAGTCCTTCGACCTGATCAACGCACTGGTCACCTCCGGCAAAACCGCGCGACTGCAAGCTGGCAAGGAATACACGGTCAAGCTGGAATACCGTCGCCTGCAAGGCAACTTCACGCCGGTATTGGGCGGCATGGCGGGCGTTCAAATGAGCTGGGCGTCTCTGCGTCCACCGAAGGACCTGTCCAAGTACGATGCCGTGGTGATCGCTGCCGGTACCAATTTCGAGTACGAAGGCGAGTCCAACGACCACGACTATGCGTTGCCTGAGTACCAGTCCGACCTGATCACCTACGCCACCAAGGCCAACCCCAACACCGTGGTGGTCTTGCACAGCGGCGGCGCGCTGGACATGCAGCCTTGGGCGAACAAAGTGGGCGCCAGCCTGCACGCCTGGTTCCCGGGTCAGCAAGGCGGTCAGGCTCTGGCCGAGATTCTCTATGGCAAGGTCAACCCGTCGGGCAAATTGCCGATCACCATCGACAAGAAGATCGAGGACAACCCGAGCTACCCGTCGTACTCCGACCCCAAGCAGTACCTGGGTGACAACGCGCTGACCGAGATGAACTACAGCGAAGGCATCTACCTGGGCTATCGCGGTTATGACAAGAAGCACGCCAAGCCGCTGTATCCGTTCGGCTACGGTCTGTCCTACACCACGTTCGACTACAGCAACCTGAAGCTGTCGACCAATGTGATGGCGCCGGGCAGCACGATTGACGTGAAATTCACCGTCACCAACAGCGGTTCCCAGGCCGGTTTCGAGGTCGCGCAGCTGTACGTTCACCCTGCAAACCCTGCGGTTGACCGTCCTGAGAAGGAGTTGAAGGGCTTCACCAAGGTTTACCTGCAACCGGGCGAAAGCAAGACCGTGAGCATCCCGATCGATTCGCGCTCCCTGGCGTACTACGTCGAGAAAACCGACAGCTGGGATGTCGACGCCGGCAAGTTCAAGATCCTCGTAGGGCCTGATTCCGAGGACCTGCCGCTGGATCGCACCTTGATCACGCTGTTCCCGGAACACCTGACCACCCGCGACAGCAACCCGCTGCCGTCACCACTGCGCAAAGCAGTGCAGGTCAGCACCGCCCAGACCTACTAAGCCGCACCATTCAAGCTCAGGGACGAGCTTGAATATCCGCTTTCAGGCGCCGTAGATAGATATCGAACACGGCCATCACATCCACTTCATCGGGTGCCCGCAGCCACTGGATCTGCAAGCCATCCATCACCGAGAAAATCTCCTGAGCCATCGCGCTCACCTCAATGTCCTCACGAATTTCTTTCGCCTCGATCAACGCCTTCAGGTGGCCCTGAGCGTGATGATGAGTGATGTGAAAGCGCTCTTTGTACCAGTTGAATGCAGGGTGCAGATTCGACAGGCTCTCCGTGTTCAGCACCATCGCTGCCTGGCACTCCCCGGCACTCTCCACACTGAAGCTCATGCTTTGCTTCAGAAAGCGCACGAACCCCTCCAGCGTCATCTCCATGGTCAGTTCACTGAACCGCGACACCACCCGCTGATCCCGACGCTCCAGCAGCGCATTGAGCAGCGCTTCCTTGTTCGGAAAGTGATGCAGCAGGCCGACGGTGGTAATGCCGGCGAGCTGCGCGACATCCTTCATCGACGCGCTGGAATAACCGTTGCGGGCGAAGATCACTGTCGCCGCGTCGAGCAAGGCGGCACGACGCATTTCACCTTTGGGCGCACGACGCCGTTTCGGTGAGGCCACCTCGGGCGAGTCATTCCCTGATTCGTCGTCTGTCATAACACCTTGTCTCGTTGATTCGGATAAAGCCTGAACGAGCGCGGCAACGGCCTGCTCACGCCACCGCCTGCGCGGCGCTCCGGCGCTGGAAAAACCGTCTGGCGGTCAGGGACGCGATTGTAATCGAAGTCACGGCGATCAATGCGTTACCGGTCAGCATGGCCGGGAACGCACCGGCCGCGCCGAACAGATGAATCCCGCCGAGCACGAACGGCACGGTGCCCAGCGTCGCCCGCAGCCAGGCGAACAGCGCCACCAGCCAGGGCCGGCCCAGGGTGACGAACATCGCGGTGGCGACGAAGTCCAGCCCGATCAGCGCCCACAGTCCGCCGCCGACGTGGCAGAACGCCAGAAAGATTGCTCGCCCGACCCCATCCATTTCATAGGTGTCGGCCAGTGGATTGGCTGCCAGCAGCAGCACGCCCCAGACCAGCAGGCCATAAACGATGACCAGCTTGCGGCTGAAACCGATGGCCGAGGCAACGCGAGCGTTGCGCTGGGCGCCGATGTTCTGCCCCAGCACGGGCGCCAGCGCGCTGGGCAGGGAAAAGAACACGCAGTAGGCGAACTGCATGACCCGGTCCATCACCGACATGGCCGCCAGCGCCGACGTGCCATAGGCACCGATCGACGAGACCAGATAGGTCAGGCCCACGGGCGTGGCCAGATTACCGACCATCGCCGGCAAGCCGACCTGCATGACCTTGCGCGCGTGCAGGCGTAGCAGCCGCCAGCGGAGGGAAAACGGCATCGCCAGTTGGGCGCGCAACCAGTAAATGCCAAGCCCGAGGGACACCAGGGCCGACAGCGCATAGGAAATCCCCGCGCCCTCCAGGCCGAGGCCAAAACCAAAAATGAACAGCGGGTCCGCCAGGGCCAGGGTTGCCGCACCTGACAATACGACCCACAGGGCGCGGCGACTGTCGCCGGCGGTGCGCAGAATCTGCGCCGACATCTGCATGGCCGATTGCAACACGCTGAACGGCAGGGTCAGCCAGATGAAAATTCGCGCGGCTTCGTAGGTGCTGGCGTCCGCGCCGAGCCAATGGGTGAGCGGCACCAGCAGCGCCAGTTGCAACGCCGCCGCCGCGCCTGCCGCGATCACCACCATCAGCATCAAGTGCGTGATCAGCCGGGATGACGCTTTCGAGGCGCGATGGCCGATCCGCTCGGACAGTACCGTCGCCGCGGCAATGATCAGTCCGCTGGACACAGCGCTGTTAAGGAAGATCAAGACCTTCGCCACCCCCGTCGCGGCGAGCAGCAACGGATCGTGGAGCATCGAGACGTAGAGCAGCGTGAAGATGTCCACCAGGAATACCGCGAGCAGGCTCAACGCACTGGTGCTCGACATCACCAACACGTGCCGGGCCACCGAGCCTTCGGTGAAAACAGCGCGCGGTCGGGTCATGAACACTCCAGAAATAAACAGTGGCCGGGTGCGGCAGCAGGTGTGATGCAAGAAGCGCTGCGAGGGCAGCGCGCGCACTTTATACGTTTGTGCCCAGCGCCGCCGTATTTCTCGCTGCCAACAGCGCGTGGAAGTCCGAGGCGGTCAGCGGGTGACTCAAGAAATAGCCCTGACCCTCCTCGCACTGCACTGACTTGAGCAATTGCAGGTCCTCAGCGGTTTCGATGCCCTCCGCCGTGACAGTGAGCGAAAGCGCCCGACCCAGTCCGACGATGGCCTGCACGATGGAGCGGTCGCCTTCGCTTTCGCTGAGCCGGGTCAGGAAGCTGCGGTCGATTTTCAGCCCGTCGAAGGGGAACGTACGCAGGTAACTCAGCGACGAATACCCGGTGCCGAAGTCATCCATGGCGATGCGCACCCCCAGCTGCTTCAGGGTCCGCATGACGTCCAGCGCGCCGACAGCGTCCTCGATCATCACCCCTTCGGTGATTTCCAGTTCGACCCGCGACGGTTCGATGCCGGTGGCCTTGAGGGCCGCTTGAACACGCGCGGGCAAATTGCCGCGCTTGAACTCGGCAGGCGACAGGTTGATGGAAACGAACAGCTGTTTCGGCCAGCGCGCGGCTTCGCTGCATGCCTGCTTCATGACCCAATCGCTGAGGGGGATGATCAATCCGCTTTCTTCGGCGATGGGAATGAAGGTGTCCGGCGGAATCAGGCCGCGCTGGGGATGCTGCCAACGCACCAGCGCTTCGGCGCCGACCATTTCGCCGTCGGCAATGCGAAAGCGTGGCTGGAAATGCAGACGCAGCTCGTCGTGTTTGATCGCGTAGCGCAAGTCGCTCTCAAGACGGCGGCGTTCGATGATCCTGGCGTTCATGTCGCCTGCGTAGAACCGCCAGGTGCCACGGCCGCCAGCCTTGGCCTCATACAGCGCGATGTCCGCGTACCGCAGCAGTTCGGCAGCTTCGCGGGCATCGGTGGGCGCCATGGCGATACCAATGCTGGCGCTGACGAAAATCTCCTGGTCGTCGATCAGCACCGGGCGTTCGATGGACTCGATCAGTCGCCGGCACAGCGATTCGACTTCGTCCTGAGTCTGGGCCTCGCTGAGGATCAGCACGAATTCGTCGCCGCCGACCCGCGCGACGAGATCGCCATGGCGCACGCAATCAGACAGCCGACTGGACACGTCATTAAGCACCCGATCGCCGGCGGCGTGGCCGAGCAGGTCATTCACCGGCTTGAAGCGGTCAAGGTCGATGCTCAGCATCACCAGTGGCGAGTCGAGTGTCGGCAGCGCTTTCAGTTTGCCGTCGAGAAACTCCTGCAGCCGGACCCGATTGGGCAGCCCGGTCAGGGCGTCGTGCTGGGAGAGAAATTCGATGCGTCGGCGGGCTTCCACTTCTTCGGTGACATCGGTGGCCGTGCCACGGAATCCGCCCGCCGCCATCGAACGCGCCGAGAGGCGGCTGATGCGTTCGCGGCCGCAGGTCTCCAGATAGCGGCACTGGATGGTGATGTCAGGGCGACGGTTAGGGATCGCCAGCCACTGGGACACTTGGCCGAGTTCGGTTTGCAGCAGGTCGTCCATCAGGGCACCGATCCACTGCGTACGGTGCAGGCCGGTCACGCTTTCGAAGCGGTCAGAGAGGTAAGTGAACCGGCCTTCGCTGTCGATTTCCCAGACCCAGTCCGAACTGGCCTCGACCACGTCACGAAAGCGCGCTTCACTGGTGGCGAGCGCGCTCTCGCTTTTCTGTAGGGACGCATAGCTGTCGTCAAGGGACCGCGCGGCAGCGGTGGTGCGTCGCAAAATCGCCCAGGTCATCAGGCACACCAGCGCGGCGGCCAGCCCAATCAGTGGCAGACCGAGGGCCAGCAACCGCTGCCCCGGCGCGGGCGGCGTCCAGTGCAAAGCACCCGCAGCCCCGCCTTCACCCAGCGGGAAGATCGACACTTGCTGGCGCTCGTCCGGCGTGGCGACGTGCAGCCCCTCCACGCCGTACTCCTTGCCCAGAACGGCCAGCTTGGCGTCGTCCAGCACGTCGACGAAGATCAACACCGAGTGCAGCCGGTCGTCCGCGCTGACGCTTGGGTCGGTGCCGGGCGTGATGGCGGCTGCGGCGACGAGCGCGGGTGTACCGTTCAGGTCGATGAAAGCGGTGAACGGGGTTTCTGTCTCGGCGCCCTCCCGAGCCCTGGCCAGCAGCAGGTCCTTGGCAGGGCCCAGCCACGGCTCGGCATCGGCCTTTTCCAGTTCGCCTTCAACCACGGCATACACCGTGCGATCGGCGTCATCAATGACAAACACGCCTTGAAACCCGAAATCGCTGTACAGCGTCGATCCGATGTTCTGACGGACAAATGCCCAGTCGGGGTCGACCTTCAGATGCAGGTAGCGGTAGGCATCGCCCCAGAAGGCGTAGTCCTTGACCGTGACGGTCAGGGTTTTCTGCAGGGAGCGCACTGCTTTTTCGGTATAGAACGCGCTTTCGAGTTCCTCGGTGTGATCAAGGTCGTGGGCGAGGAACATCAACAAGTAAGCGGCCAGCAGAAACACGCCTGCCAGCAGGAACACAAACTTGAACAACGAGCCCCGCGCCAAGGCCACGGTCGAGGGAGTGGCGGGCTTGATGACATCGGGGTTGGGCTGATAGGACATGGATTTCCGCAAGCTGAAGACCGGTGGGTCGCTTACGGCTGTATCGGCGGCGGTGTGGCAATGTTGAGCTGCACCTGAGCGCGCAGGCTGTCGTTGTCCTCGCTCAGAACCGCAAGCCGCTGATTGGCCTGCGCCCATTGCTCATTGGCCAATGCCAGCGCTTTCGCCAGGGATTTACTTTCCGCTTTTATGGCCGCCAGTTGCTCTTGCAGCTGCTCACGGGCGCCGTCGGCTTTCGCGGTGGCCATTTGGGCAGTGCGAAGTTCCGCAGCGAGGCGCTGCGCCTGGTCGTGCTGATCCGTGAGCACCCGCGCCTGTTGGCGCAGTTCGCCGAGCAGACGCTCGTTGTCGCGGGTCAGGCGCGTGGATTCATCCTGCTTGATGATCAGCGTCTCCTGGAGTTTTCGTTGCTCAAGCTGAATCTGCTGAAGCTGGGCGTCGTGACGACGCTGATCCTGCTCGCGCTGTTCCTTGATGGCCTCGCGGTAGTGCTCCAGCGCCGCGCGGGCGTGCACATGCTTTTCTTCGAGGGACTGGATTTGCACGTCCCTGTCCCGTACCCGCACCTCAAGGTCCTGACACTGCTGACTGAGACCGGCATTTCGCGTCAGTTCCGACTGCCATGAGGAATGGGTGATATGCAGCTGAGCGCCCTGATCGGTCAACGCGGCATGTTGCGATTCGCACTGATGCCTGGCTGCTTTGAGCTCCACTTCAAGGGCTTCCAATCGGGTTTCCCAACCTGCTCGCTGGTGATCGAACTCCGCCTGTGCCTGGGCAATGACCTCCGCGCCCTCCTCCGTCAGTCGATCAAGCAAACCCTCAACCAGCGCCCTTAGCTCATCGCCCATGCGCTCCCGCGAGGATGCTTCGGCAGGCGCCTGGACGTCGAGTTCCTTGAGGTACCGGGCAATGGTGGTTTTCGAACCCGTATTGCCCAGCTCTACGCGCACGGCGTCGATGCTGGGATACGCGCCCTTGCTCAGCAACGCCAGTCGCGCGCGCTCTACCAGTGCCTTGTTGATCCCGCCGCGTGCCATGTCCGCTCCTACAATTTCGTACCGTGTTACGTAACACGTTATTACAGGCTACGTTATCAGCTAAAACGTTGTGTGGAAATGTTTCTTACAGCAGCCGATAATAGTGCTTTATCGCCTCTCAGATGGTTAAGCGGCGACCAAAGCCGGCAAAGCGCCTGTGTCACGCCGATCGAGGGATACATGGAAAAAGCAGATCGATACCTGTCAGCAGGCACCCGAGCCAACACACGTCGCAGCTATCGGGCCGCGATCGAGCATTTCGAAGTGGCCTGGGGCGGTTACCTGCCCACCACGGGCGATGGCATCGTGCGTTATCTCGCCGAGTACGCGGACAAGCACGCCATCAGCACGCTGAAGCAGCGTCTGGCGGCCCTCGCCCAATGGCACGTTACCCAGGGATTCCCGGACCCGACCAAAACGCCCACCGTACGGCAACTGCTCAAAGGCATCCGGGTCGTGCATCCGGCGCAGGCCAAACAGGCGGCGCCTTTGCTGTTGCGTCACCTTGAGCAAGCGGTCGCCTGGCTGGAGAACGAGGCCGACGCTGCGTGGCAGCGCGGCGATCACAAGACGCTGATGCGCCATCGGCGCTCCATCGCCCTGGTGCTGATCGGTTTCTGGCGAGGGTTTCGCGGCGATGAGCTGGCCAGGCTGGACATCGGCAACACCCAGGCGCAGGCCGGCGAAGGCATCAGCTTCTACCTGCCGTACAGCAAAGGTGATCGCCAGCATGAGGGTGCCACGTTCCGCACCCCGGCACTGAAGACACTCTGCCCGGTCAATGCCTATATCAACTGGATCACCGTGGCCGGCCTGACTCAGGGGCCAGTGTTCCGGCGGATCGACCGCTGGGGTAACGTGTCCGTAGAGGCAATCAATTCACACAGCCTGGTGCCGATGTTGCGGCGCATCTTCAAAGACGCCGGTTTGCCCGACGACCTTTACAGCAGCCACTCCATGCGCCGAGGATTTGCAACTTGGGCGTCTGGCAACGGCTGGGATATTAAAAGCCTGATGAATTACGTCGGCTGGAAAGACATTAAGTCGGCCTTGCGGTATGTAGACCCCACCACCTCGTTTGGCGGACTGGCATTGAAACCCGCATTGAACCCGGCCGTGCAGCCTGCAGCGCTGGCTCAACTCTGATCGGCTCACATGTTTTAAAGCAACCTGAGGCCCAGCCGTCGACAACCCTGGAGTTAAGTCAGAAAAGTTTGCTGTTAGTGCTGGCATCCATGCGCCCACTCGCACTACAGTGTCTACGGTTACACCAGTAACCACCGTGCGCTCCAATGTTCGCCAGTGCTAACGCCGCACGTCAGTATCAACAAACCGAAACATGGAGTTCCAATGTCAAAACTTGCTGAATACCGCCAGCTTGAACGTCACCTTGCCGACCAGCTCGCTGCCCTCGAAGCCATGAAAGGTGATAAAGGCCTGGAACAGGAAATCGAATTCGAAGGCAAATTGCGTACGCTGCTCGGCGAATACAACAAGAGCCTGAAAGACATTATTTCGATCCTGGATCACCCAACCGGATCCAAGCAGGGCAAGCACACCAGCGCGCCCGAGAAGACCACTCGCAAAGCCCGCGCCGTTAAAGTCTACAAAAACCCGCACACCGGTGAAGTCGTCGAGACCAAAGGTGGCAATCACAAAACCTTGAAAGAATGGAAAGCCGAACACGGTTCCGACACAGTCGAATCCTGGGTTTCCTGATCGGCCTGTCAACGGGGAACGGGATATAGACCGTCGCTCCATTGCTGATCTCCCGATGCGCGCGCCTGTTGCGCGAGCATCGGTGACTGGATGAGCGCACTCTCGTTAGTCTGCAATTGCCAATCGCGCAATTGAATCGCTCGAACCTATACACCTCATACATAAGCCCGGCATTCGCCAGGGCTTCGCTGGTACTGTCTGCTGGAGTACTCCCGTGAAGAACATAGTGGCTGGCGTGCTGAATGTTTCCTATCGCGACATGGGCCCTGGCGATGGCCCTGTTGTCGTATTGCTCCACGGATTTCCCTATGATATTCACGCGTACAACGAGGTGTCGGCGCGGCTTGTCCAGGCGGGCTGTCGCTGCATCGTGCCGTACCTGAGGGGGTATGGCCCAACCCGCTTTCTTGATTCAGCCACGCCCCGCTCGGGTGAACAGGCGGCACTGGGGGCAGATCTGCTGGCGCTGCTGGATGCATTGAAAATCCCGAAAGCGATTCTCGCCGGTTATGACTGGGGTGGGCGCGCCGCGTGTGTGGTAGCCGCGCTGTGGCCGGAACGGGTGACGGGGCTGGTCAGTTGCGACCCTGGCTACAACATTCAAGACATTGCCTCGGCAAACACCCCGGCATCGCCCGAAGCCGAGCGACGCCTGTGGTACCAGTTTTACCTCCACGGCGAACGCGGCCGCGCGGGCCTTGCGGCCAATCGGGCTGAGTTCTGTCGGTTGCTGTGGAAGCTCTGGTCGCCGACCTGGCCATTCGCAGAATCCACCTTTACGGATACCGCGCAGTCGTTCGAAAACCCAGACTTTGTTGACGTCGTGGTGCACTCCTATCGCCATCGCTATGGACTGGCGCCGAGCGATCCCCAATATGGCGTTCTTCAGGAGCGGCTTGCGCGAAAGCCACAGATCACGGTGCCTGCAGTAGTTCTGGCGGGTGCAGACGATGGGGTCTCATCGAAACGCGATGAACGTTCTGCGGTGAAGGGCTTTGCAGGGCCAGTACGACGGCTGGTGATCGCGGGAGTGGGCCACAATGTGCCACAAGAGGCGCCGGCAGAATTTACCGATGCGATATTAAGCCTGCTTATCAATGAATGAGTGCAGACAGCCCGAACGCCTGGTGATTCAGGACTGCTCGGCGTCGCTTAACTCAACCGCCGACTTGGCCGCTTCAACTTCATCGTCAAAATACAGTTCAGCGCCCTGATCATCTTTGACGCGAAAGACAGCAGTAGCACCTGACTGCCGGTGTTCGAGGGGAATATCTTCACCTTCCAGTCTGACAACGGCCACAGCCATTATGAATCTCCTGTAAGCAATACTGACAGCAACCGAACCCGCTCACGCTTGAGCCCCTTCCAATCTACTATCAGCTTTATGGTTCAATGCCACCGCTCATCACGCACGGTATTCAGCGTACGACCGAAATTGAGGGTGTATCGGTGACGCGCTAAACATCTGTGCACTTTGAACAGTGACAGGCAGCGGGCGATATTCAAGATCGATCAGGCGAACGCCGTTGATCAGGGGCTGCCCACACGGCAATGCGCCAAATGCCGTGGCCAGCAGAATCTGCTCGGGATCAAACAACACAATGGTCTCTGCGCTGTCCGCGTCCATATACAGCGAGTACGGACAGGGAACGTCCGGACAGACGTGATGACGAAGTTCGTTCAACGCGCGCAAGCGGCGGTAGACAACGGTGCCTTCACCCAACGATCTGCTGTACCAGGTATTCATTGCACTGCCCATCTCGTAAGCGTTATCAGTATCGACCCTGGGCTGAATCGATTCGTTCAACAGCAATGACGATGGACGGGGAGAACGTCACAGGCGAGCTTTAAACAGGGCGTGAATCTTGTCGATGACCTGGTCTATATCAAATGGCTTTTCAATCACTTCGTCAAACAGGTCTGGCCGTTCGGCCCCCATGTAAGCCTGTGCGCCACTCATGAGCATGATGGGCGTCAGGGCGTGCATCGCGCGGGCCTTGATGCTCTCGGCGAGTTCCAGGCCGGTCATGCCCGGCATCATGAAATCGGTGATGATCAGGTCGGGCCGCTCGCGGTCCAGAATGTCCAGCGCCTTGTGCCCGCTGCCGGCCACCACCGTCTGAAAGCCCTCGTCCTCCAGTGCGAAGCTGAGGATATCGGCAATCAGGTATTCATCATCAATGATCAGAATGGTCGGCATCAGATGAGCACGTCCCACACTGTCGCGAGGGTCGGGCGCCTGCGTGAACAACTCACTGGTAGTGACCACCCCCACGTTGCGAATCGCATATCTCAGACCTTCTTCATGGTGATTCCAGCGTTGCTCATCACGACTTCAAGTGGCGAGGGATCGTAGGCATTGTCTCTGATCTTCAGAATCGAAACCTGCCGTTGAAGTTCAGTCCGATGCTGTACGAACTGGACGAGCAGCAGGTTATCCACGGCGCCGGAGATATCCGTTGCAGGAAAGCTCACGGGGCCGTCAAACAATCGCTGCGCTTCCCAGGCCGCCATCACCGTGACTCCGCGGGCGCGAAGTTCGCTGAGCAAGGCGTCAAGCACGTCTGGCACTCGGCTCTGATCGGCGGCCGCCCGGCCCAGGGCGTTGAGGCTGTCGATGAACACGCGTTTGATCTGTAGTCGCTCTACCCTGTCGAGCAAGTCGTAACAGGCGCGATCAATCAGACCTGCCGAGGCTGGGGACCAGACGATGTGCAGCGCGTCCGACGCCTGCAGTGCCGTCAAGTCCACGCCGAGCGAACGTGCTTTGCTCATCGCCCGCTGCGGCGACTCGTGAAAACCAAAGTAAAGCCCTGGTTCCTCTGCGCAACAGCCGCCCAGAAACTGGATGCCCAGTGAAGTCTTGCCCGCCCCTGAAGGCCCCATGATCAGCGTGACCGAAGACCGGACCAGACCGCCACCGATGTGGGCGTCCAGCCCCTTGATGCCGCTGCTCAGCATGGCGTGGGGGTATTCGGGCATGGCGTCGTTTCGGGTCAGCATGCATTCGAGACGCGGGTAAATGGAAATGCCCTGCTCGTTGATTTCGAATTCATGTGCGCCCGGGATCGCGCCGCTGCCCCGCGTCTTGCGCATCTTGATCCGACGCACCGTCCTCGACCCGACCGTGTCTTCGCCCATCTCGATCACGCCGTCGACCATGGTGTGCTCGGGACTGCCGTCGTCCAGTTGCGAGCTGGTCAGGAACAGCACCGTGCAGCCCGCGAAGGCGGCGTGCCCCTGCAGCTCGGAGATGAATTGTTTGGTGTCCAGAGGCGTTTCTGCCCTGGAGCGCGCGTTGAGCAGACCGTCCAGAATCAACAGACTGGAATGCTGGCGGGTGATCTCGCGGCGCAGCAACTTCACGACTTCGTCCAGACCATCGT
This sequence comes from Pseudomonas sp. GL_135, assembly GCF_057834665.1. Taxonomy (NCBI): domain Bacteria; kingdom Pseudomonadati; phylum Pseudomonadota; class Gammaproteobacteria; order Pseudomonadales; family Pseudomonadaceae; genus Pseudomonas; species Pseudomonas sp. GL_135. Next base: position 2,763,995 of record NZ_CM174408.1, on the reverse strand, counting down.
TCTCCAGGGTGTCAAACGCGCTGACAAACTGGATGCTCTGGCCCACCGCCGCGCGATCAAAGAAGCTCAGGGTGGAGAGGAAATGAAACAGCCGGTCATGGGGTTCGGCAAGCAACGTTGCGAACAGCACGCGGCCGTTTTGCCGGACATGGTTGAACCCCAACTGATTGGCAAGGATTGTCTTGCCCGACCCCGGGCGCCCTTGAATGATGTACGAGGCGCCGGCAACGAGGCCTCCTTTGAGCAGTGCGTCGAAGCCCTTGATCCCGCTTTCAAGGCGTTTTAGCTGATTCAAATCCGCTCCCTTTCCCGATGTGCATCAGGCCTGAAAATACGCATTGCTCACGCGCGAAGGCCGATACAGTGGCGGGTAATCGCGGATCAGTCCAGCGTGTCGCAACGCAGCGGATTGCGGGAGGTGCCGCTGCTGCTTCGGGATCCCGTTCCGCGCCCTCGACAGACACAAAAAAAGCCCGCTTTCGCGGGCAAAACCGATGGAGTCATAGGGGATGAAACAGTCCAGTCCGCAAGCGCTACTGTGAAATAGCCACAGAAACGCCGAGGCTCAATGAAGGCTGTCGACCCCTTTCACGGATTTCGGCAATAGTCCGGCCTTGGATTGCTGAACGAACAACGCCGTTCTGAATCCACGCCCCAGCGTCGCTGCTTCCGCTTCAAAGCGAGTCAAACATGAAGTGAAGTCCGGCTGGGCTTTATCGCTGAACAATTCGCTGGCTCCATTGAGCGTCGAATCTTCAAGTAAACGGCTCATCAGAAATCTCCAGGCTGTACGCGGTTGTGATCACATAGACCGTATGGCCGGCTGTGCACCGACCCTACTCTCAAGCTTTACTCCGCTTTGCCCTGTGCCAGACCTGATCCGAGATCAGCACCGGTCATCGGTTCAGCGTCCAGGTCAGACTTCAGTCGCTCTTTCATCATAGTCAGGGTGACCGAATCGTCTTCGCTCAACGTGACCGAAGCGGTGCCGTCACCACCGTCTACTGCCGGCTTTGGATTCTCGACGTATTCGAAATCAGCGTCGCTGTTCCATGGCCCGCGTACGTTCGGCTCGCCGTTGGACATACTGAAGTAAGTCCGGGAGAACTCTGGCATGCCTGGCAGCTTGCCTTGCGGGAAGTTAGGCTGGATCGAGTGCAGCGCTTTCTCGAAGGAAATCTGATGCGCGATTTCACGGGTCATCAGGAAGCCCAGCGCGTCCTTGATGCCTGGATCGGTGGTCACGTTCATCAGGCGTTCGTAGACAATCTTCGCCCGTGCTTCGGCAGCGATGTTCGAACGGAAGTCCGCCGTCGGTTCACCAATGGTGTCGATGTAGGCCGCAGTCCATGGCACCCCGGCGGAGTTGACCAGCGGTGCACCACCGCCGTACAGCAGGCTGGTGATGTGTGAATCATTACCGGCACCGTTGATGTCACGGTACAACTCGCCTTCGGCTTGCACGCCTTCGGCCAGTTTGCCCTTGGCGCCCTTGTTGAGCATCACGATGATCGAGCCAATGATCTCAAGGTGGCTCAGCTCCTCGGTCGCGATGTCCAGCAACAGATCTTTACGACCTGGATCTTCTTCAGCCAACGCTTGGGTGAAGTAACGTGTGGCCGCTGCCAGCTCGCCTTGGGCGCCGCCAAACTGCTCCAGGAGCAAATTGGCCAGACCCGGATTAGGCTCGGCGACGCGAACGGTGTATTGAAGACGCTTATTGTGCAGGAACATAGTGTTACTCCCTTCTCAGGCTAATTCGTATCAGGGTTTTTAACGACAAGTTCATGTTTCGATTACGGCGATCGGTCAACTAAGCAGAACGCACAGATATAAAGAGACGTGCCTGAAGCTCGAATTCAGGAAAGCGAAGATGGACCCGACAAGTGGTTTGGCGCTGAAAGTTTAATAACGGTCGATTGTGTTCCGACAGGCGGCGTGTTGATGTCTTGAAGGCCCCGTTAAACATGGAGGGGTTACCGCAATCGACCTGAAGCAGCGCAGAGCAGTGCGAAACCGACGGCATTGCACCGTCGATTTCTCCGTGTTTTTTTGCGAGACCCTTCGGTGACCAGTGCAGTTTGATTTCAGCTGGTAACGGCGCCCTTTGGGCCACTGGCAATGAGCGCCGCACCACAGGCGGTTTTCATGCCGTCCAGCGCAACGGAGATTCCATCCACCGCGTACGTGCTGCTGCCTTCGGCGATGGGGAAAATACCTTTGCATAACGGGCAACTGACGTTGTGCCCTACCCCGGCGATGGGCTTGCCGTTGAGGTCGGTGTGCGAAAAGGCCTGAAGCACAACGCCGCCGTGAGTGGTGAGGTCGCCTAGGCGGATGATGTCTTTCATAGTTGTGAAGACTCTCGGTTAGTTTGATTGAGTAATTATCGCAAGCGGCGTCTTGGAACGTTGACAATCGATTTACCAACTTCCATAAGGAATGCCGTGCTGGTCTATCCACGCTTGTGCCGCTGGATTTGGTGCTCTGTAATACAGCCCTTTATTGTTCAGATAAGGGCCGCGAGGCTCAACTTCGGCCTGAAAGCGGCCGACTTCTTTGAAGCCCAGACATGATCCGCCTAACCAGACTTTGACGATCCCGCCAGGTGCCATGCCTAGCGTGATCGTCTCTCGATAGTCTTCCTTTCACTCGGCTGCCCATCGACAAAACGCTCGCTCTGGCCGAATCATCTCTTCGCGTACCCACTGGGGTATTTGTATTTTGATCTTGTAAGCCTGAGGCTCTACCAGTGACTGCCAACGCAGGAAAATCTGGTCGGGTAGATCGACGTTATTTATAGGTTTTCCTCCCGACACCCCTTGTTGCCAGCCCTCGACTTTCCCTGTATAACTCGCGACGCCGCCGTGCACCCTGAAGAAAGCGAGTCCACGCGTATCCAGAACGTCGACGGTTTCCACCCAGACTTCCATGTGCTTGGGTGCAGCGAAACCTATGTACCAGGCCGGATACGGCAGCTTGGGGGCTGGTGGTAATCTTGGCCCACTCGCGTAGGCACTGAGATTGATCAATAAACCAACCGCAAATATCAGATGCCTCATTCGGGGTAACCTTCTTGCGGACGGTTGAAATGCACATTCCTAGGATTAAGTGGTGCCGGTTTGCTGAAAAGGAAGGGACCCTCAGGGGTCCAGTGCGCGGATATGTGGATGTAACGCGCTCGTAGCAATGCCTCTTGTGCAGGCTCAAGGCGTACGAGTCGGTCCGTCATTACCTGCTGCAAGATTCGCTTCGAGATTGGCACGAGTTCATCCGGTAACTTGAAGCGTTTATCCGTATCGGTGATGACGTCGAATGCCACCCCGTGACGCACGCCTAGCTCACGCATGACACGCAGTGCGATCAGACTAAGTTCGCCATGCACCGGGCGTTCAAGGATTACGGTTATCCAGTAGTGCTCCATGGCCGACGCAGCTTTGCCGCGAGGGTTAGTTGCTGCTGGCCAGGCTTTCACAGCAACGTTGCCATCGCGCGCAACGCTTGACTCCCGCAAGACCTTGGCGTCCGCCTCTGCACGAGCCCATGCGGCATGAGATTCAACCCTTTGACCAGTCGGAACGCTGGCCTTGCAGGGCGGCGTCATACACAGCTTTTTTCGTGCTCGTGGGAGATAGCCTCCGCCGACATCGGAGTGAGCGCCGCACTGGATTCTGAGACGTTCATTTGTGCGGTGGCGCGATGGGTGCGAGGCCGCATCAGCATTACCAACTGCCATACGGAATGCCGTGCTGGTCTATCCAGGCTTGTGCCGCTGGATTTGGTGGTCGGTAATACAGGCCTTTATTGTTCAAGTAAGGGCCGCGAGGCTCAACTTCGGCCTGAAAGCGGCCGACTTCTTTGTATCCCAGGCAAGATCCACCCACCCAGACTTTAACAATTCCCCCCGGCGCCATTCCAAGGGTGATCGCGTCGCGATAGTCCTCCTCCCATTTGCCTGCCCATAAGCAAAAGGCTTGCTCTGGCTTGATCATCTGATCGCGCACCCACTGCGGTATCTGAATACTGATCTTGTAGGCTTGCGGCTCAACCAGAGATTGCCAGCGCAGAAAGATACGCTCAGGAAGATCGACGTTGTTGATAGGCTTCGACTTGCCCGCGCCATTTCCCCAGCCCTCCGGCTGACCGGTGTAACTCGCGACTCCGCCATGCACTCGAAAAAATCTCAGTCCTCGCTGATTGATCACATCAACCGTCTCCACCCACACCTCCATATGTTGGGGGGCCGCCAGACCGACATACCATGCTGGATATGGCAATCTGGGGGACGGTGACATTGAGGGGCTCATTGCGCAGCCACTCAGACCGATCAGTAACCCAGCCCCTAAGACCAGGCGCTTCATTCTGGGTACCCCTCTTGCGGGCGGTTGAGATGCACATTCCTACGATTTCGCGGTGCCGGCTTGTTAAGTAAGAAGGGGCCTCGTGGGGTCCAGTGCGCGGACATATGGATGTAACGCGCTCGTAGCAACGCCTCTTCCGCCGGTTCAAGTCTTACGAGCCGGTCAGTCATTACTCGCTGCAAAATTCGCTTGGCGATAGGCAGGAGTTCATCCGGTAACTTGAAGCGTTTATCCGTATCGGTGATGACGTCGAATGGCACCCCGTGACGCACGCCTAGCTCACGCATGACACGCAGTGCGATCAGACTAAGTTCGCCATGCACCGGGCGTTCAAGGATTACGGTTAGCCAGTAGTCCTCCATGACCGGCGCCGCTTTGCCGCGAGGGTTAGTTGCTGCAGGCCAGGCTTTCACCGCAACGTAGCCATCGCGGGCCACGCCTGATTCGCGGAGTACCTTGGCGTCCGCCTCTGCGCAGGCCCAAGCGGCGTGGGATTCAACCCTTTGACCGGTTGGAACGCTGGCCTTGCAGGGCTGCGTCATCCACAGCTTTTCTCGCGCGCGTGGCAGATAGCCCCCGCCGACATCGGAGTGGGCGCCCGGCAGTCCGATCTGGAGGTGCGTGTGGTGCACGTTGTTAAGAGAAAAGTCGGCGCGGTACTCGTCGAGCGCCTGTAGCTGAATGACCTGCCGCGCGCAGTCGGGTGGCAGGTAGAGATTGACGCCACGATTAACGTCGTCGCCAGGACTAAAGTCCCCATGCAGAGGGTCTGAGATGGCCGCAACAGTATCGAACAGGCCAATCAGATTAATGCTGACGTCAGATGCTGCATCAAAACTCTTCAACAGCCCGAACCCGCCGCCTTTGAGCATATCTTCAAATATTCCACGTGCAGGCTTCAGCAGTTCATTGGCACAATGCCGGGCAGCCGCCGCGCCGCGACTGAAACCGAAAATATCGAACTCGATTTGCTGGATGTGAACCCCAGGATTTGTTTGGCGAAAGCGCTCCAGCTCTTTCGACGCCAAAGTTGGCGCTTGCAGAACTCGTGCTACGACACCCGTTTCACCCTGCCCGAGAGCTTGACCAACCAGCATGTCGTCCTCCCCGCCACTACGAGTGCCGATCCCTGCTATGTAAGCGGAGATGTAGGCGATCGTTTGGTCTACCTTGAGTGGAGTAGTACTGTTGTCCGGATACAAGTCATACAAATACGCCACGTTACTTGGCGCATTCCCATAACTGTTATCTGGAGCGCTGTTAAACGCGCTCCCGTCAAACTCCCCAAACCCATACTGCTTGCACGTCGCCGCAATGCTCTCAAGCTCTTCACGACTGAAACTGTCCAAATCCGATTGTCGGCACTGTGCGGTCGCTGCCGCATTGCTCTGGTTATTCCCCGTACCGTCAAAGAAAAGCCCGATACGCAGAGTGATGCCCTCGGTGATTTCTTCTTCCTCTTCTTCCTCCTCAAGTGGCTCGGGCTGTTCAACCGGCGCGGCATTTTTGATCATGCTCCGCTCGTAATGAATATTGCCGCCGCTGAAGCTAGGCCAGAATTCGTGCAGTTCAGGCGGAATATCCAGCAGGGGCGGCAGGACTGGCATTTCAATCGGCTGTTCCGCTTTCGCTTTGAAATCGAAGTGCGCGGCCTTGATCAGGTAGTCGCCGGCGGTGCCGGATTCGATGCTGCACCGCTCGATGGCTAGGTAGCTGCCGCCGGCGTTCAGGACGATTCGCTTCTTCGCGGCGATGTGGATTTCGTCTTCGGTGCTGGTGATGTTTATTCCCTGGCGAGCGAGCAGTTCAAGCGTGTCGTTCTGCGCCTGGATGCTCACCGGGCCTTCGTTGGAGATCAGCTTGAGCCCGACCTTGCGCACGAACAGGCTCAGGCCCTGGCCGATACCCATGAAGAGTTTCTTGACCACGCTGAGGTCGGCATGGCCGCCCGCGTTGAGCATCAGGTTTTCTTGCGCGGCCAGTTGCAGGTGCTTGCCGCTAGTCAGGGCGATGCCATCCGGAGCGCTGAGCAGCAGGACCGAGGATTTGAGCGCGTCCAGGTCCTGTTTCAGCAGATCGAGTTGCGCCTGCACGTCCGCCGGGGATGCGTGGCTAACGGCAGCATCTGCCGAGATTTTTTCCAGCTGTTCTCCGGCACTCTGCAAGCGACCGACTGCAGCAGACATATCGAGCTGTTTACCCTGCGCTTTGGGTTGTTCATCCGCACTAATAAACACCCCGCGCCCGGCCCGAATCGCACCCCAGCCATCGGTGCGCAATTCAAACCCTTCGCCGCGCTTATCCTTCTCGTTGTCGACCAGATGCCCAAGGTTTAGCTGGCTCTTGCCGCTGTGCTCGGTGCTGAGTTTGATGTGCTCCTTGCCGCGATCATCTTCCATGCGCAGCTTGTTGTTCGCCGGGGTCCGCAGCACGTTGCGTTTGTAATCGCTGCGCGTGAGGGTGACGTGATCGGGATGGCGACTGTCATGAAGCGCATGGGCTATGTAAGGCCGATCCGGGTCGCCTTGCTCGAAGGCAATCGCCACTTCGGTGCCGCAGATCAGCGGCAAGTGCAGGCCGTGGGTATCGCCCGCATAAGGTCGGGCGAGGCGCAACCAAAGGCTTTCCTCACCCAGCTCCCAACTGTCGCGGTCAAACAGAAAGCTGACCTTGTAGCGGCCTTCGCGGTCGATGTGACTGTAAGGATCGTTGGCCAGCGAGCTGGTGACCCGCGCCGGGACGGTTCCGGCACTTTGCGGTTTCGCCAGCAACGGCGGCCGAAAGCAAACGCTCTCGGAATAGGGAATCGCTTCAAAGCTCAGTTCGAAACTGCGATCCCGCGCCGCACGCAACCGTAGCCTTGTGATCACCGCCCCCGGTTCAAAAGCCTGAGGCGCCCCACCGGAAATCGCCAGCACCTGCGCCAATTCCAACGAAGCACTGCTGCTCACGCCACTTAAGCGAGTCTGGTTATTCAGATACCGCTCATGCCGCAGTCGACCATAGAAAAACCCGCTTTCCCCCAGCAGATCCTCATCCTGATCCAGCTTGTCGCCCAATACGCGATACGGCTCCGCATAGTGATACGCCTCGCCATAGGTCGTCGAATCTCCCCGGGTCTGATCAACATCCCCATCCAGCCACGCACCAGCATCCCGATAGTGATAAGCCCGAAAGTGAACGTTCTTCTCCACCACTTCATGACTGACCTGCAGCCCCCAAACTCCATCCTGCCCGCTGCTGCCCAACCCCGACGGAGGCCTGAGCGGCAAACTGATCCGAGGGCGAACGTAATGCCGCTGATCATCACCAAACTCGACGACCGCAATACCCAATCGCTCATCGTTGCTAAAGCGGTACCAGATCCCCACCTCCGCCAGTAGCCGCGAAATAAACGCCAGATCGCTCTCGCCGTACTGCATCACCTGCTCGCGCTTCGGGTAGTCCCGCACCAGCGTGAACAGAAAATCCTGCCCTTCGAAATCATGCCGAGTGCGCAAAATACTCTCGACAATCTGCGGCACCGACTGATGCTGATAAATCCGGAACTGCCGCCCACGACCCAGCAACGCCAGCCGCGGCTGCAAAGTAATCTCGTATCTGGCCTCGTCAGCCGAACCGGAAAGCCGCTTAAAACCCGTGACCACCCCATGCAACGTTCGCAACGGTTTAAACGACGGGACCGGCAAACCACGAACCGCCACCGGCAGGGTGTGAGGCGCAGCATGCAGACTGAACTGCGCTGTCTTCCCCAGCATCCGCTCGGCGCCGATGTCCTGCTCGACGGAAGTAAACTCCACGCGATAAAGAAACGGCTGACTCAGCTGTTCCTCGCCCTCGAAGGCAAGAACATCGAGCGCAATGGGCAGACGATGAATAACAAGTGTGTGGCGACTGTGATCGAAGAAAGGCGGCATTGCGTTAAGCATGAATGAGCGTCCCTGGCAGGAAAATGCGCCCCCGACCGGTCCATAAAGAACCGATCAACTCATCCATGACAGGGGCTGAAGCGGGCGAAGATGCGGCATTTCAAAGTGTGACTCCAGAGGGGGAGGCACGAAGGAGACGGTTCCAGCGGCATTTACGGACTAATCCTACAAACCCAAAATCGGCAGCAAACCCAACCCCGCTTTCTCTGGCACAATCCCCTCTTTTTTCGAGCAGGACAGGCCAGGACATGGATCTGAATAACGTTTTTCAGCGCTTGAACACCGGCAGCAAGAAGTGGAGCCAGTACCCCGAAGATGTGCTGCCGATGTGGGTCGCAGACATGGATTTCCCCGTGGCCACGCCCATTGTGCAGGCGCTGAAGAATCGTCTGGAGCACCCGCTGCTGGGTTATTCCGTGCCCCAGCAAGCGTTGCGGGAAACCCTGGTCAAGCATCTCGCTGACCGGTACGGCTGGCAGATCGAGGCGCACGACCTGGTATTTCTACCCGGGGTCGAGCCCGGCGTGAACATGGCGCTCCATGCACTGGTCTCGCCATCCAGCGCGGTGCTGGTGCAGACGCCCAACTATTCACCGCTGCTGCACGCGCCGGCCAACTGGAAACTGCCGCGCATCGATCTGCCCTTCCAAGTTGACGCCCAGGGCGAATACCCCACCGACGTCGCGGCACTGGAACGCGCCCTGCCCGACCATGGCGCGCTGCTGCTGAGCAATCCCCACAACCCGCTGGGCAAAGTCTTTGAACGCGACGAATTGCTCGCCATCGGAGAAGCCTGTGTGCGGCGTGATGCGCTGATCATTTCCGATGAGATCCACGCCGACCTGCTGTTCGACGGCCGTCAGCACACGCCGATCGCTTCCCTGAGCCCGGAGATCGCGGCGCGCAGCGTGACGCTGATGTCGGCGAGCAAGGCGTGGAACATTGCCGGGCTGAAAAACGCGTTCGCCGTGGTGCAGAACGCCGAGTTGCGACAGCGTTTCAATGCCGGGCGCCTGGGGCTGGTGGACAGCGTCAACGCACTGGGCCTGGAGGCTACCGAAGTCGCTTATCGGGAAGGCGCTCCGTGGCTGGAACAAGTCGTGGCGTATCTGCAGGACAACCGCGATTACCTGGCCGATGCCATCAAAAACCGCTTTCCGGGGATCACGATGCACCTGCCCCAGAGCACGTACCTGGCGTGGCTGGATTGCTCCGGCCTGGGGCTTGAGAGCCCGCAGCAGTTCTTCCTCGAACGCGCCAAAGTTGCGCTCAGCGACGGACTGGAATTCGGCGACGACTGCGGCCAGTTCGTGCGCCTGAACTTCGGCTGCCCACGGCCAATGCTGGAGGAAGGCTTGGCGCGCATGGAACGCAGCCTGCGCGACATCTGACACCTTCCCGGCTAAAGCCGGTCCTACATGGCCGTGGTCAGAAGTACTTGAGCCAGGCGATGTCCCGGCGACGCGCCTTGAGCGCGGCGAACCAGTTCACCGCCGGCCATAGCACGACGGTGAGCACCGCGGCGCAACCCCACAGGCCCAGTACCGAAGTGAACCCAAAGTACTGGCCTTGGGTGGTGCCCCAGATCGCAACTGCGCCGAGGTAAAGCAACTTCAGCACATACAAGTGCATGAGGTAGAAAAACATCGGCGCCGCACCAAAGGTCACCAGCGGTCGCAGCCAGGCCCGGCCCTGTTGTCGCTCAAGCCAGGCCAGCACCAGCAAGCCGACACCCAGCGTGAGGCTGATGAACAGCAGCGACGGCGGGTACTTGGTGACGTTGAGCACGCTCATCAGGGTCTGCGTGGTGGTGTCACCTTCCACCCAGGGTTTCTCGCCATAGCCGTTGATGCCGCGCAGGGCGAGAAACAGCGTCAGTGCGCCAAATCCCCAGGCAATCAGGTTGATCTCGCGCTTTTCTGCACTCGCGTCGCGGCCAAACCACGGCCCGGCGGCGTAGCCCACGGCAATCACGCCGATCCACGGCAGCAGCGGGTACGACGTGCGCAGGCGCAGACTGTCGCCGACCTCGATCCAGCCGCGGTCATGCAGAATCGCCCACGGGATGTGCATCGCCGAGCCCGCGGCAAAGTGCACGTCATCCAGCAGGTTATGCCCGGCGATGATCGCCAGTCCCAGCGCCGCCAGCACCCCGCGCGGCAGTATCACCATCGCTGACAGCGCGATCATGCTCAAGCCAATCGCCCAGATCACCTGCAGGTAAATCACCGTCGGCGGAAACTGGAATGTCCAGGCGAAGTTCACCAGCGTCAGTTCAAGCGCGATCAATACCAGCCCGCGCTTGAACAGAAACCCCGACAGCGCGCCCTTGCCCGCATGCCGTTCGCCGTACAGCCAGGCTGAAAGACCGGTAAGGAACACGAACAGTGGTGCGCAGAAGTGCGCGAGGGTGCGGCTGATGAACAGGTCGACGCTGGTGTGGGCGACGTCCATCGGGTCGCTGACCTGATGGTGCAGAAAGAATGTCTCGCGCACGTGGTCCAGCAGCATGAAGATGATGATCAGCCCACGCAGGGCATCGATCGATTGCAGGCGGCCGGGGTGAGCGATGGGCGTGGCGGGAGATTGCAGAGGGACAGACAGGGTTTGCATACGCAGTGGACTCTCGAAGCGCGATAACCGACAGGCCCATGTCAGGCCTGTAAAAAGCGAGTTATAACATAACACTTCAAGGTGTCCTACGCGCAACCAAAATCATGCGCAGGATCTTGCCTGAGGAACACCGCAGCACACGTCACCGGACGCGAGCACCCTGCCCGTCCGGTGACTCGGCTCGCGCTCCGATCAATAACCGAGGGACAGGCCGGTGCTGCGACGCGGATCGTTGGCACCGTAGAAACGGTTGTTGCCCACTGGCGTCCCACCCAGCGCCGGCGCGCCGACGAGAATGGCAGCCAGATGATTGGCGTCCTGAGGACCGGCGAACTTATGGCCCCAGCTTTCCAGGATCTTCTGGGTATCCGGACTGACAGCGAAGGCCTCCAGATTGGTGGTTTCCGGCATCCATTGCTGATGGAAACGTGGCGCATCAACGGCTTCCTGGATGTTCATCCCGTAGTCGATCACGTTAAGCATGGTCAGCAAAGTAGCGGTGATGATGCGGCTGCCGCCCGGCGTGCCGACCACCATCACCGTCTTGCCGTCCTTGGTGACGATGGTCGGGCTCATCGACGACAACGGCGACTTGCCCGGCGCGATGGCGTTCGCTTCACCCTGAATCAGGCCGTACATGTTCGGCACGCCGACCTTGGAGGTGAAGTCGTCCATTTCATCGTTGAGGATCACGCCGGTGCTGCTTGCCATCACGCCAGCGCCGAACCAGTCGTTGAGGGTGTAAGTGACAGAAACCGCGTTGCCCCACTTGTCGACGATGGAATAGTGGGTGGTGTTGTTGCCTTCGTGGGGCGCGACGCCGGGCTTGATGTTCTGGGAGATGCCGGCTTTCTGCGGTTCGATGGCGGCGCGCAGCTTCGCGGCGTAGTCGCGGTCAAGCAGATGGCTGATCGGGTTTTTGACGAAATCCGGATCGCCCAGGTAGCTGTTGCGGTCGACGTAGGCGTGACGCATGGCCTCGATCTGGTAATGCAGCCCTTGGGCGGAGTGATAGCCCAGTTCCTGCATCGGGTAGCCTTCGAGGATGTTCATGATCTCGCAGATGACCACGCCGCCGGAGCTCGGTGGCGGCGCCGAGACCACGTGGTAGCCGCGGTAATCACATTCGATCGGCGCCAGTTCGCGGGTTGCGTATTTGTCGAGATCGGCCTGGGTGATGATGCCCTTCCCTGCCTGGCTCGAATCGACGATGGCCTTGGCCACCCAGCCCTTGTAGAAACCATCGCTGCCTTTGGCGGAGATTTCCTTGAGGGTTTTGGCAAGGTCTTTTTGCACAAGGGTGTCGCCAACCTGCAGTGGCTGGCCCTTGTTCAGGAATATCGTGCCCAGGTCCTTGGCGTCGGCCTTGAATTCGTCGGTGGCGGTGCCGAGCAGATCGACATCACCTTGCTCCAGGGCGAAGCCGTTTTCAGCGAGTTTGATCGCCGGCGCAATGACTTCGGCGCGTTTTTTGGTGCCGTATTTGCTGAGCGCCATCTCCATGCCGGACACAGTGCCGGGCACGCCAACGGCCAGGTGCCCCTTCGAACTCAGGTCCGGCACGACGTTGCCGTCCTTGTCCAGGTACATGTTGGCGGTGGCGGCCAGAGGCGCTTTTTCGCGGAAGTCGAGGAAGGTCTTGCGCCCGTCCGCCAGCTGGATGGTCATGAACCCGCCCCCACCCAGATTGCCGGCGGCGGGATAGACCACCGCCAGGGCGTAACCCACGGCAACGGCTGCATCGACTGCGTTGCCGCCGGATTTGAGCACGTCGACACCCACATGGGTGGCCAGGTGCTGCGCGGTGACGACCATGCCGTTTTCAGCAGCGGCCGGGGCCACGGAAGCGGCGTGGGCGCAGGACAGACCAAGGGCAAGCACCGTCGCAATGAGCGACTGGGCGAAGGGTTGGTACTTCATGGGCAGTTTCTCTTTTTTCTTGTGGTGGGAGACAGCGGTGGGCAGAGGGTGCCCCGCACTAAACTAGCGCATGGGGGAAAAGTTGCCAGTTATTGCCAAGGACGCGGGCCAGGTTTTTGCCCAAGACCCGGGATAAGACCCGGCATGGGGAATGCCGGGTTCAGTGCGCGTGCAGAAGGTAGGACGAAGCGGACTCAGAACCAGCGATCGTTGCGCTTGCGGCCCTTGGTCAGGGACGGGAGGATCAGGCCCAGCAACAGGCCGGCGCCGGCGATGCTGCCGCCGTACACCATGTAACGCATCAGCACCTGATTGTTTTCGTCACCCAGCTTTGCCTGGGTCGTGCGCAAATCCGACTGGGCGCTGGCCAACTGCGCGTTCAGGTCCTTGGTCCGTGCTTCGAGCTCGTCGACCAGTTTTTTGCGCGACTCCAGGGTTTCCTGCATGCCCTGAACCTTGGTCTTCCAGTCGTCGTCGATGGTCTTCAGTTGCGCGCTGAGGTCCGCGGCCTTCTGGGTCAATTGCGGCAAGCGCTCGGCCTGCCCCGGCACTTCTTGCAGGTCCGCGGTGGGAATCCAGACGTTGTCGCCAGCGCTGCCGCGCACTTGGCTGTAGTCGCCCTGGGTGTTGATCAGCTCGACTTTCTGTCCGGACTTCAAGGTGCCGACGATGCGGTAGCCGTCGGTGGGACCGCTGCGTACGTAAGTGCTCAGGGTGTCACTGACCCAGCGATCCTTGCTCGTGGTTTCGGCCAGCGCGAACGGGCTGGCAACGGCGGCGGTTATCATGGTGGTCAGCAGGCCGGCATTGAGCAAACGGCGTCGAACGCCCGGCACAGGGGTCAAGGGAAGGGAGGCATCGGAGGGAGAAATAGGCATGGATAATCTTCGACAAATTGAAAAGAAGGCCGATGGGCGGGCCGCATGCATGGGAATAACGCCTGATCGAACAGCGCCGAACAACGCGCTGCAACTGCGGAAATAGGCATCTGGCGCGGGCGAGATTCAGCCGAACGTCGAGGGCCGTAACCCGGGCGTACTGCGCGCGCAGTGGTCAACAGACCATTGAAAAGATGTCAGGTTCAGTGGCGAGGGATGACATTCGTTAGGGAAAGGTCCCACAACGTCTGTTGGAAGGGCTGAAACGACTGTGGGAGCGAGTCCGCTGACGAATGCTCTATCAGACGATCATGTCGACTGAAAGAAAGCTATTCGGGAGCAAGCTCGCTCCCACAGGTTTGCTACTCAGTTGCTACTCGGCCATTGCGCTGCGTCGAGAAAAGCACGGCTCGGCGCAAGGCGTTATCACTCATCGTGCTGCAACTGCTCAACCGTTGGCTTGAGAATCACCACGCCCAGCGGCGGCAGGTTCAAGGACAACGAGAACGCCTGGCCGTGACTCTTGATCTCGTCGGTGCGCACGCCGCCGCCGTTGCCAAAGTTGGAACCGGCATAGACCCCTGCATCGCTGTTGAACAGCTCGGCCCACTTGCCGCTGAACGGAACGCCAACGCGGTAGGCTTCGCGCGGCACCGGCGTGAGGTTGGCGACCACCAGCAACGGCTCGCCCTCCTTGCTCCAGCGCAGGTAGGCATAGACGCTGTTACCGGCGTCGTCACCAATCACCCACTGGAAACCCTGTGGCTGACAGTCCTGCTCGTGCAGCGCCTTTTCCGTGCGATACAACCGGTTGAGGTCGCTGACCAGCGTGTGCACGCCCTTGTGCTCGGCGTACTGCAGGAAATGCCAGTCCAGCTCGGTGTCGTGATTCCACTCGCGCCACTGGGCAAACTCGCAGCCCATGAACAGCAGCTTTTTGCCCGGGTGGGTCCACATGAACGACAGGTACGCGCGCAGGTTGGCGAATTTCTGCCAGCGGTCGCCTGGCATTTTATCGATCAGCGAATGCTTGCCGTGCACCACTTCATCGTGGGAAATCGGCAGCACGAACCGCTCGGACCAGGCGTAGACCAGGCCAAAGCTCAGCTGTGAATGGTGGTGCTGGCGATGGATCGGGTCCTGCTCGATGTACTTGAGCGTGTCATGCATCCAGCCCATGTTCCACTTGTACGAGAAACCCAGACCGCCTTGTTGGGTGGGTTGCGAAACGCCCGGCCACGAGGTCGATTCCTCGGCAATGACCAGCGCGCCAGGCGCTTCGATCGCAACCACGTCGTTGAGGTGGCGCAGGAAATCGATGGCTTCCAGGTTTTCGCGACCGCCGTAACGGTTCGGCACCCACTCCCCGGCGTTGCGGGAGTAGTCGCGGTACAGCATTGACGCCACCGCATCCACGCGCAACGCATCAACGTGGAAGTTCTTCAGCCAATGGATACCGGAGGCAATCATGAAGCCATGGACTTCGGTGCGACCCAAGTTGTAGATCAGGGTGTTCCAGTCCTGATGGAAACCTTCATGGGGGTTGGCGTATTCGTACAGCGCGGTCCCGTCGAACTGGGCCAAACCGTGTGCATCGGTCGGGAAGTGCGCCGGCACCCAATCGAGAATCACGCCGATGTCGTTACGGTGGCAGGCATCAACGAAGGCAGCGAAGTCTTCCGGTTTGCCGTAGCGCGCACTCGGTGCAAACTGCGACAACACCTGATAACCCCATGAACCGCCGAACGGGTGCTCCATGATCGGCATCAGTTCGATGTGGGTAAAGCCCAGGTCCTTGATGTAAGGAATCAAATTCTCGGCCAGCTCGCGCCAGTCGTACGGGCGATCCGGCTCGTCATCGCCGCCGTGGTGCCACTGCCACGAGCCAGCGTGCAGCTCGTAGATCGACAGCGGCTGATGAATGTCGTGCTTGTCGCCCCGAGACTGCATCCACTCGTGGTCCTGCCATTCAAACGCCAGCGGCGCAGCGACTTTCGAAGCGGTAGCGGGTGGCAGCTGAGTGGCCAGGGCCATCGGATCAGCCTTGAGCGGCAGAACGCCATGCTGGCCGAGGATCTCGTACTTGTACGCTTCGCCCGGGCCGATGCGCGGGATGAAGATTTCCCACACGCCGGTCGGGTGACGGAGGCGCATCGGGTGACGACGGCCGTCCCAGCTGTTGAAGTCGCCGACCACCGAAACCCGGCGGGCATTCGGAGCCCACACCGAGAAGCGCACGCCGTCGACACCGTCGACATTCTTGACCTGCGCACCCAAGGCGCTGCTCAGGTCGCGGTGGTTGCCCTCGGCGAACAGGTACAAGTCCATCTCGCCCAGTTGCTCGCCGAAGCTGTACGGGTCTTCGGTGATTTGCTCGCCGGTGGCCCAAGAGATTTTCAGCAGATAGGGTTCGCGCACCGCAAACTGCCCGGCAAAGAAGCCCGGCTTGTCGGTCATGCTCAGCTCGCCGAGGTCACGTTCGCCGTCGCGAGACAGCACGCGCACCGCCAGTGCATTGGGCAGATAGGCGCGGATTACCTGGCCTTCAGCGCCATCGCTGTGGGGGCCGAGCATCGAGAACGGGTCGCGGTGCTCCGCACGGATCAACGCGTCCAGGTCGACGGCGCTGGGCAATATCGCGTGGTTGCCATTACCGAATTGGTCAGACGCACTCATTTTCATTCTCCATCAGACAGGTCTAGAAGCCCGCGCAAGCCTTGAAGCGGAACCGACAACCATGTCGGCCGATTCTCGGCCTCGTAGGCCACTTCATAAGCGGCTTTTTCCAGGGTGAACAGCGCCAGCGCAGCAGCCTCACCTTTGGCATCTTTCCAGTCGTGGCCCACTTCGACGGTGGCCTTGCGATAACCGTCGAGGAAGGCTTCCCGCGCCTGCTTCAAATACGTTTCGGCCACTTGCTGGCGAGCGGTTTCAGCCTGTGCCGAGGTGTCGGCGCTTTGCGCGTTGCGCATGGCCATCGCTGCAGCGTAATCGAAGGAGCGCAGCACGCCGCTGACATCTTTGAACGGGCTGTACTTGGCCCGACGTTCCTGTAGCGGACGCGCCGGTTCACCCTCGAAGTCGATCAGGTAGGCATCGCCCTTCACCACCAGCATCTGACCGAGGTGCAAGTCGCCGTGGACGCGCATTCTCAGGCCGCCAACGGACTGTTTCGCCAGGGTCTTGACCTGAGCCAGCAGCGCCTTGCGCGTGCCCAGCAGCTCGGTGATGAGCTGCTGATCCTGGGCTTCCAGGGAGTCGCGATGCTGTTCAAGCAGCTGCAAGGCACGCTCGATCTGCGCCGACACACTTTTCGCCGAGGCTTCGCTGTCCTTGACGCTGGTGACTTCGGTCTTGAAGTCCGGGTTGTCCGTCGGCGCGCCGAGGATCACATGCATCTCACCCAGCCGTTGACCCAGCAGGCCGGCGAAGTCTTTCAGTTCGATCAGCGCGTTGGCTTGCTGCTCCAGCGCCGATTGACCATGGGCCATGTGATCACGCACGGCGCGTTCGAGGTTGTTCTGAGTCCATTCCCATGCGTCGCCCTGATTGCTCAAGTAACCCTGGGCGATCATCAGCAGGTTCTTCTCGCCCTGCCCGTCGACGCGCACCACCGCGCCCAACAGCGGCGAGATGTGCGGATAGCCGGCTTCGGTCAGGTACGCGCCCATTTCCAGCTCCGGGTGAGTACCGGCCGCGACACGGCGAATCATTTTCAGCACCAGCTTCTTGCCGACCACCACCGAGCTGTTGGACTGCTCGGCCGAGAGGTAACGCACCTCGGCGTCTTCGTTCAGCCCCAGTGGCGCCAGTTGCGACGTGCTCTGGAACTGCAGTTCACCGTCCGGCGTCGCCAGCACGGTGTTGTCCTGCATGCCTTTGATGACGTTGCGAATGAACGGCTCGAGCGTAAACGCATCGGTGATCAAGCCGACCTGGCGGCCACGACGCACGCGGGACAGGGCCAACTGTTGCGGCAAGGCGCTGCTGATGTCGTCTTCCGGCAACAGGCCAAACGGCAACTGGTAGCGCACCGTTTCGCCGCCAGAGGTGACTTCGATTTCGCTCAGCAACGCCGGCCGCACCGTGGAGCCAAAGCGCACGGCGTAGGCGATGTGAATGCTGTCGATGGCGGTGCCCTTGCCGGCGAACCAGCGTCGTTTCGGCAGATAAACCGACAGCGACTGCTGTTCCATGGTCTGGCGCAGGGGTTCTTCGAGCAGTTCTTCCAGGCGCTGCTTGAGCACCAGGGTCGGGAAGTCCGGCATGCTCTGGGCCGGTTCAACGTGCCAGCTGGGCATTTGATTCTCCGCGGCCAGCAAGAACCAGTAGAAGCCATAAGGCGGCAACGTCAGCAGGTAATTGAGCTGGCCAATAGGTGGAAAGGCGCTGCCGCCGAGCATTTCGACCGGCACTGTCCCGGCGTACGGCGCCAGTTCAAGCTCCGCAGCCTGGGACGCAGCCGAGACGTTGGCGACGCAGAGGATGATTTCAGTCTTGCCGTCCGGCCCGGTGTATTCGCGGGTGTAGGCCAGGATACGGCGGTTGCTTGGCGAGAGCATTTTCAGGGTGCCGCGACCGAAGGCTTTCTGCTGCCGGCGCACGGCGAGCATGCGCCGGGTCCAGTTCAGCAGCGAATGCGGGTCATGATCCTGCGCCTCGACGTTGACCGACTGGTAACCGTACAGCGGGTCCATGATCGGCGGCAGCACCAGGCTCGCCGGGTTGGCGCGGGAGAAGCCGCCATTACGGTCGATCGACCACTGCATCGGCGTCCGCACACCGTCGCGGTCGCCGAGGTAGATGTTGTCGCCCATGCCGATTTCGTCGCCGTAATACAGGGTCGGCGTGCCGGGCATGGACAGCAGCATGCTGTTCAGCAATTCAACGCGACGGCGATCACGTTCAAGCAGCGGCGCCAGGCGACGCCGAATGCCCAGGTTGATCCGCGCGCGACGGTCCGAAGCGTAGTAATTCCACAGGTAATCGCGCTCGCGGTCGGTGACCATCTCCAGCGTCAGTTCATCGTGGTTACGCAGGAAGATCGCCCACTGGCAATTCTCCGGGATTTCCGGGGTCTGGCGCAGGATGTCGGTGATCGGGAAACGGTCTTCCTGGGCCACCGCCATGTACATGCGCGGCATCAGCGGAAAGTGGAACGCCATATGGCATTCGTCGCCGTCCTTGCCCTTGCGATCGCCGAAGTACAGCTGGGTGTCTTCCGGCCACTGATTGGCTTCGGCCAGCAACATGCGGTCGGGGTAGTTCGCGTCGATTTCGGCACGGATCTGCTTGAGGACCTGGTGGGTCTCCGGCAGGTTTTCGTTGTTGGTACCGTCGCGCTCGATCAGGTACGGAATCGCATCCAGACGCAGGCCGTCGATGCCCATGTCCAGCCAGTAGCGCATGACCTCGATCACCGCCTTCATGACCTGCGGGTTGTCGAAGTTCAGGTCCGGCTGGTGGGAATAGAAACGGTGCCAGAAGTACTGCTCGGCCACCGGGTCCCATGTCCAGTTCGACTTCTCGGTGTCGAGAAAGATGATCCGGGTGCCGTCGTATTTCTGCGGGTCATCGGACCAGACGTAGAAATCCCGCGCCTTGGAGCCTTTCTTGGCGTGGCGCGCGCGCTGGAACCATGCGTGCTGGTCAGAGGTGTGGTTAATGACCAGTTCGGTAATCACCCGCAGACCACGGTTGTGGGCCTCGGCGATAAACTTCTTCGCGTCGGCCATGGTGCCGTAGTCGCTGTGCACGCCACGGTATTCGGAGATGTCATAGCCATCGTCGCGGCGGGGCGACGGGTAGAACGGCAGCAGCCAGATGGTGTTGACGCCCAGTTCGGCAATGTAGTCGAGCTTGGCGATCAGGCCGGGGAAGTCACCGATACCATCGTCGTTGGAGTCGAAAAACGATTTCACGTGGACCTGGTAAATCACCGCATCCTTGTACCAGAGCGGGTCTTCGATAAAGGCAGCGTTGCGGGGTTTCTTTGCCATGACCACATCCTTTGAATTATTGGTTTGTGGCTTTGATGCGCCAGATGCCGAACGGCTGGTAAGACGGGTCCAGGCGCATGAACTGGTACTTGCCATACCAGGTCCAGGAATGCCCGGTCATCAAGTCTTCGCCCAAGGTCGCGGCATCATCAGGCAGGCCCATTTCCCACAGTGGCAGCTCGAACGTCGCTTCTTGCACGTTGCGCGGATCGAGGTTCACGGCGACCAGAATGAAGTTGCTGCCATCCGCGGTGCGCTTGCCGAAGTACAGGATGTTGTCGTTGTACGCGGTGTATATCTTCAGGCCCAAATGCGTCTGCAGTGCCGGGTTCTGGCGACGGATGCGGTTCAACTGGGCGATCTCGGCAATGATGTTGCCGGGTGCGGTGAAATCGCGAGGACGGATCTCATACTTCTCGGAATCCAGGTATTCCTCTTTGCCCGGCACCGGCGCCGATTCACACAGCTCGAAGCCTGAATACATGCCCCACAAGCCCGAACCCATGGTCGCCAGCGCCGCGCGGATCAGGAAGCCCGGGCGCCCTGAATCGTGCAGGAACGGCGGGTTGATGTCCGGCGTGTTGACGAAGAAATTCGGGCGGTAACACTCGCGCCACGGCGACTCGTTGAGCTGAGTGAAGTACTCGCTCAGCTCGGCCTTGGTGTTGCGCCAGGTGAAATAGGTGTAGCTCTGGGAATAACCGACCTTGCCCAGGCGCGCCATCATCGCCGGTTTGGTAAACGCCTCGGCCAGGAACATGACTTCCGGGTGCTGGCTGCGCACGTCGGCAATCATCCACTGCCAGAACGGCAGCGGCTTGGTGTGCGGATTGTCGACGCGGAAGATCTTCACGCCCTCTTTCACCCAGCCGAGGATCACGTCACGCAATTCGGTCCACAGGCCCGGAATCGCGTCCGGCGCATAGAAATCGACGTTGACGATGTCCTGGTATTTCTTCGGCGGGTTTTCCGCGTAACGGATGGTGCCGTCCGGACGCCACGAGAACCAGCCCGGGTGTTCCTTGAGCCACAGGTGGTCCTGGGAGCACTGGATGGCGAAATCCAGGGCGATTTCCAGGCCGTGTTCAGCGGCTGCGGCGACCAGTTCGCGAAAGTCCTCGCGGGTGCCCAGTTGCGGGTGAATGGCGTCATGCCCGCCTTCAGCGCTGCCGATGGCGTACGGGCTGCCGACGTCATCCGGCCCTGCGGTCAGGGAGTTGTTAGGCCCTTTGCGGTGGGCGCGGCCGATCGGGTGGATCGGCGGGAAGTACAGCACGTCGAAGCCCATGTCGCGGATCATCGGCAAGCGCGAGTGGACGTCCTTGAAAGTACCGTGGCGCTTTTTGTCGTCGGTGATCGAGCGCGGGAACAGCTCGTACCAGCTGGCGAACTGAGCCAGCTCACGTTCGACGTCCAGCGGGAATTCCAGGCTGCGGCTGAGGAACGCGTGGTTATCCGCCTTCGCCATAATGGCAGCGGCTTCACTGCTCAATAGCAAAGCAACTTTGGCCTCGTTTTCCGTAGCTTCACCGAGGCGGTTGATCAGGCTGTCAAGCTGGCCGCGCAGTTCCAGGCTGCTGCGCTCGGCGGCGTGCACCAGGTGCAGGCGCCCTTCTTCCAGCTCCAGATCGATGGTCACGCCGGCAGCGTATTTCTTTTCCAGCTCGTAGCGGTAGCTGCCGAACTGATCGATCCAGGCTTCAAGGCGATAGACATAGCGGGTAAAGGTCGGCGGGGTGAATTCGCCCACCCAGCTGTCGTTGCCCAGCTCACGCATGGGCACCGACTGCCATTCTTCATCGTCAACGGCACGGTAGACGATCCGCACGGCCATCTTGTCGTGGCCGTCCGCGTAGATTTTGCTGGTGACCGTGACCGGCTGACCGACAACGGCCTTGGCCGCCAGCTGACCGTTATCGATCACCGGCTGGGTGTCCTCGATCACGATGCGCGGCAGCTGCAAGGCTTGGGTCAGGGGGATAGGGTGGATAGAGTGGAGAACATCGTTTGCCAGGGAATCCGGGCCGTACGGCTGATCAGCAGTATCATTCATCGAGCATCACTCCTCACGCCCAGGGACGCCCACCGTGGGGCGCCCATTGCTTCAGCGTCTTTGTTCATAACATAAGAGAGAGCCACGGGATCAACGCATCCGGACGTGGCAGCATAGGTTCCGAACGCCAGCGTCGGGCAAAAGTTCAAACAGCTTGCGTGACGTTTGATCAGGCCACCGCGGCCCTACTGGCAGGCCAAGTGCTCCGGCACCGCGGGGCGACCGGGCGGATTGAGTGAATCATTGTCAGGGCGCTGCGGTCGAGATGTTTGCGTGACGGCAGGTGTAATGCCGCGTCACTTGACACGCCCTTCTCGACGAACCCAAGGAAGCGACGACCATGAGCATTCCCGTTCCCGCAGAAACGCCCGATCCGAACATAGATGATCCCGAACTGCCGGTGCCCAAGCCAGAAGAGCCGCCTTCACCGCTGATGCCTCCGGTGATCGAGCCGCCTGTAGGTGATCCACCGAGCGGCGAGCCTCCGGCAATTCTGGATGACACGTTTCCTGAGTGATTCACTGACCCGACGCGGTGTTGTAGGACTAGTTTCAGCCGGGAAGCTTTTGTATGGCATGCCGCGAGATTCAAGGTGTGCCCACCGGCCTCTTCCCGGCTGAAGCCGGTCCTACAATTGAGCGGCGTGCGTTCAGCGGGAGCGCGACCATTCCCAATGGCGCAACGCGAGCTAGTGGGACCGGCTTCAGCCGGGAAGCTTTTGGATGGCACGCCGCGTTTTTGAGGGTGCGCCAACTGGCCCATTCCCGGCTGAACCCGGTCCCACTGTTAATCAGCATTCACTCCCGCGATATCCTGAATAACGACCGGTTTACGGCTCCTGCGCATCACCACCCGTGCGGCGAGCCGGGTCCTTGGCGCGTTCTTCCGGGGATTCAAAGCGCCTGACAATTCGCGGCATCAGACTGAAAATCCCCAACGCAAGCACCGTACTCAGCACCGCCGTCATTTCCCTGCCCATTCCCGCCGCGATACCGATGGCCGCCGTCATCCACAGGCCAGCTGCCGTGGTCAGGCCCTTCACTTGAGTCGCGTTGAGCGCATCGCCCTTGAGGATGGTCCCGGCCCCGAGAAAGCCGATCCCCGCCACAATGCCCTGCACTACACGGCTGAGTGCGGCGTCGTCGGCGCCGGCCATGCGGGGCACCAGCACAAACAATGCCGCGCCCATGCACACCAGCATGTGGGTGCGAACCCCTGCCGCCTTGCCCTTGTGCTCCCGCTCGAAACCCAGAATCCCGCCCAGCAGCGCCGCGATCACCAGGCGTATGGTCACGCGGGTGATTTGCCCGGCATCCGTGATATCAGAAAACTCGGCCTGCAGCGTTTCCACGACTTCTTCCCACCAGGCATTCATCAGTGCATTCCCCCTCATTCACCGTCAGTGCGGTATGGACCGCAGCGGGGTTCGAGAGTGCGGGAGGCCGTGTCGAGCCCTGGCGCCTGAGCCGGTTTTTGTGCGCCAATCTGCATCTGTACTAATCCGCGCGTCGCGAGCATATTTCGACACTGCAAACGGGTCATCCGCCCCTCCCGCTGGCCGGCCATGCATGGCTGCTGCACCCTGAAGCCACTCCGCACGAGCCCACCATGAAGCGTTATGAAAAGTTTGCCGATGACATTGCCGAGCTGATTCGCACCGGGGTGCTGGCTGCAGGTCAGCGCGTGCCGTCGGTGCGCTATGCCAGCCAGACCCACGGCATCAGTCCGTCGACGGTGTTCCAGGCCTATTATCTGCTGGAACGGCGGGGTCTGATCCGGGCCCGCCCGCGTTCAGGCTATTTCGTCAACGACAGCGTCCGCCTGCAAGGCCTGGGCGATCCGACTCCGGATCAGGACGCGCGCCCTGCGCCCCAGGTGAGCGAATCCACCGAAGTCGACGTCAGCGACCTGGTGTTCTCGGTACTTGAATCGATCAAGGACCCGAACATCGTGTCATTCGGCTCCGCCTTTCCCAGCGCCGGGCTGTTCCCGCTGCAGCGCCTGGCCCGCTCTCTCGCCAGCGCCACCCGCGACATGGACCCCAGCATGGTGGTCAGCGACCTCTCGCCCGGCAATCCGGCCCTGCGCCGACAGATCGCGCTGCGTTACATGGTCGCCGGGCAGATGTTGCCCATGGACGAACTGTTGATCACCAACGGCGCCCTCGAAGCCCTGAATCTGTGCCTGCAAGCGGTGACCGAGCCCGGTGATCTGGTGGCCATCGAGGCCCCGGCGTTCTACGCCTGCCTGCAGGTGCTCGAACGGCTCAAGCTCAAGGCGGTGGAAATTCCGGTGCACCCGCAACAGGGCATTGACCTGGCGGTGCTGGAACAGGCGCTGGAGCGTTACCCGATCAAGGCCTGCTGGAGCATGACCAGTTTCCAGAACCCGACCGGGGCGACGGTGCCCGAGTTGCGCAAGCGGGAGCTGGTCGAGCTTTTGCGCAAGCATGAAGTGCCGCTGATCGAGGATGACGTCTACGCCGAGCTGTATTACGGCCAGCACGCGCCGAAACCGGCGAAGGCGTTCGACACCGAAGGTTTGGTGCTGCATTGCGGCTCGTTCGCCAAGAGCCTCGCGCCTGGTTATCGGGTGGGATGGGTGGCCGCCGGGCGTTATGCGCAGAAGGTCGAGCGGCTGAAAATCATGACCTCGCTGTGCGCCTCAATGCCCGCCCAGGCCGCCATTGCCGATTACCTGCAACACGGTGGTTACGACCGCCACCTGCGCAAATTGCGCCACAGCCTGGAAGACCAGCAGCGGGCGATGCTTGGCGCCATCGCCCGGCACTTCCCCGCGCAGACCCGCGTCAGCCAACCCACCGGCGGGTATTTCCTTTGGGTTGAACTGCCGGAACAGATCGACTCGCTGAAAGTGTTCCAGGCCGCACTCGCCCAGGGCATCAGCATCGCGCCCGGGCCGATGTTCTCGCCGACGCGGCGCTTCAGGCACTTCATCCGCTTGAACTACGGCAGTCCTTGGGGTGACACGTCTGAACGGGCGATGGAGACACTGGGGAAGATTATTCGCTCGATGATAGGTTAAAAAGTGCCGGGCGAAGAGGCAGCGCTGCAAATCTTAAGTGCCAGGACCGGCCCCTTCCCGGCTAAAGCCGGTCCTACAAGGGACCGCGTGCAGTCAGCGGAATTGAATGTGAACGCGGATGTAGGACCGGCTTCAGCCGGGAAGACGGCGGCACATTCAGCGGTGACTACCGACCGCCGCCCAGGTCGATGAACGAACCCGTCGAATACGACGCCTTGTCCGACAGCAGCCACAGAATCGCTTCCGCCACTTCATCGGCCAACCCGCCACGGCCCATGGGAATGGTCGGCTCCAGTTTGCTGACACGGTGGGGGTCGCCGCTCAGGGCGTGGAATTCGGTGAAGATGTAACCGGGGCGTACGGCATTGACTCGTACACCCTCGCCCGCGACTTCCTTGGCCAGCCCGACCGTGAAGGTGTCCAGCGCGCCTTTGGACGCCGCGTAATCCACATACTCGCCGGGGGAGCCGAGCCGTGCGGCCACGGACGACACGTTGACAATGCTGCCGCCGCGACCGCCATGGCGAGGCAGCATGCGCAGCAGCGCGTGTTTGCTGCACAGCATCGGCCCGACGACGTTGCTCATCATGATCTTCAGCAGACGAAATTCGGACATCGTGTCCAGCCGCGAGGCCTCCCCCACCGTGCCGGCGTTATTGACCAATGCAGTGATCCGCCCCAGCTCCGAATCGACCCGGCCAAAGAGCCGAATGATCTCGTCCTCGTTGCTGACGTCTGCCTGCACCGCAATGGCATGCCCACCCGTTTCGCGAATCTGCCCGCACAGCCGCTCGGCCGACGCATGATCGGACAGATAGTTGATGCACACGCGATAACCCTGCGCCGCTGCCAGAACCGCCGTCGCGGCCCCGATGCCCCGGGAGCCGCCCGTGATGAGGAGATTTTTATCCATAAACGTTCCCAGTCGATCATTGCGTAAAGGTGGGGTGGGCATTGGCACTCAATCGGTGATTTCGCTGAGTCGACGCCGGGAGGCTTCAATGTCCGCCATAAACCGCTCAGGCGGCAACGGATACCCCAGCAGAAAACCCTGCAACGAGTCACAACCCAGTCGCGTGAGGAAACTTTGCTGGCTGGCGGTCTCGACACCCTCTGCGACGATGCGCAGATTCAGGGCCTGGCCCAGCGCAACGATGGCCGAGACAATGGCGGCGTCGTCGCTGTCGTGCTCCAGGTCGCGGACGAAACCGCGGTCGATCTTCAACTCGTTGGCCGGCAGGCGCTTGAGGTACATGAGGCTGGAATAGCCGGTGCCGAAATCGTCGATAGACAGGTCAACATCCATGTCCGACAGCTTCTGCAGCACGGTCATGCTGGCGTCGGCGTCACTCATCGCGGTGGTTTCGGTGATTTCCAGGGTCAGGCAATTGGCCGGCAGCCCATGGGTGGCCAGTGCGTCTGTGACGGTCTCGACCAGCCCGACGTGACTGAACTGCAGCGCCGACAGGTTCACCGCGATGCGCCAGTCAGTGTAGCCAGCGTCGTACCAGCGCTTCATCTGCCGGCAGGCCTCGTTCAGTACCCACTCGCCGATCGGGATGATCAACCCGGTTTTTTCCGCCAGACCCATGAATGTGTCCGGCATCAGCAGCCCGAGCTGCGGATGATTCCAGCGCATCAGTGCCTCGGCACCGATCGGCCGGTGGGTGCCTGCAGAGAACTTCGGCTGGTAATGCAGGCAGAACTGCCCTTCGCGCAGCGCCAGGCGCAGGTCCTGCAACAGCTGCAACTGATTGCGCGCGTTGGTGTTCATCGACGCGTCGAAGAAGCTGTAGCCGTTCTTCCCGGCACTCTTGGCGTGGTACATGGCGGCGTCGGCGTTCATCAGCAGTTCCTGCTGGGTGCGGCCGTTGCCCGGGTACAGGCTGATGCCGATGCTCACCGTCACCTGAAGATCATGTTCCTGCACGCTGAACGGCTGGCTGACCAGGGCTACCTGGCGCGAGGCGACGCTGACCGCCTCTTCGCCATCATCCAGTTCGACCAGCAGCACAAACTCATCGCCGCCGATGCGCGCCAGTGTGTCGTGGCGATGAAAGTTTTCGCGCATGCGCACGGCCACCGCCCGCAGGAGCTGGTCGCCGACGTGATGACCGAATGCGTCGTTGACCGGCTTGAAGCCGTCCAGATCCAGAAACATCAGCGCGAACATGCCGCCCTGGGCGTCCACTTTGTGCATGGCCTGATCAATGCGATCGGCCAGCAGAATGCGGTTAGGCAACCCGGTGAGGTTGTCGTGCAGGGCCAGTTGCGTCAGCTCGCGATTGGCTTCTTTCAGCGACAGCGACAATTGGGCGGTGCGCGCGGCCATGCGCGCATCCAGTACGGAGGTCAACAAGGTAATGCCCAGCACCGTGAGGCTGGTGATCAATACCAGCTTGTCCAGACCGTCGGGATGCAGGCCACCGGGCATCGCGCCGCAGAAACTGCCGGCCGGGAAGTTGGCGGCGGTCATGGCGGTGTAGTGCATGCCGAGGATGGCGAAGCCCATGATCACCGCCGCACCGCTGCGGGCCAGACGCACGTAAGGGGTTTCCTTGCGCAGCCGCACGGCGATGCTCAGCGCTGCGGCTGACGCGGTGACGGCAATCACCAGCGACAGGCCGAACAAGGTGGGGTCGTAGTCGATGCCCGGCTGCATGCGCATTGCCGCCATGCCGGTGTAATGCATGGTGCTGCTGCCCAGGCCCATGACGAATGCGCCGAAGACAATGTTCAACACCGGAACGCGATCGTGACTGACCAGCCACAACGCAAGACCGGAGGTAAAGATGGTGATCAGCAGCGACAGCAGTGTCAGCGGGATGTCGTACGCCAGCGGGATGGGCAGCGTGAACGCAAGCATGCCGATGAAATGCATGGACCAGATGCCGACACCCATCGAAAGCGCCCCGCCGCACACCCACAGCATTCTTGCCCGACCGCTGGCCGAGGCAATGCGCCCCGCCAGGTCAAGGGTCGTATAGGACGCGAGAATCGCTACCAGGACTGAAATCAGAACCAGCGAGTAGGTGTAATGGCCTATCAACATGGGCTGGCCCTTGGCTCAACGAAATTCGGCTTTTCAGCCCTGATGAATGGGGCGGCGATTGTACCGAAATTCGCGAAAAAGTCCCGACACTCCGTCGCAAAGATGGCACATCGCTACGCAAGCACCTAGCGTTCCGATATGTCCTTGCCCGGCGTCAGCCCGGTCGCCGCGTCCCAGCCACCGCCCAGTGCCGCGATCAGTTGAGCACTGGCGACCAGCCGGCTTTCAAGCACATTCAGCACGCTGCGTTCGTTGCTCAAGGCCGTGGTCTGCACGTTGACCACGTCCAGATAACCGATCAGCCCGGCTTTGTACTGGTTGTTGGTCAGGCGCAACGAATCACGCGCCGATTGCAGGGCCTCGTCGCGCACGCCCGCTTCCTGCTCATACACGCGCAACTGCGCCATGTAGTCCTCGACCTCCTTGAAACCGTCGAGCACGGTCTGGCGGTACTGGGCGACAGTCTGGTCGTAGACGGCTTCGGTGCGGTCCACTTCGGCAGCGCGCTGGCCGCCATCGAACAGGGTCATCGCCAACTGCGGGCCGACCGACCAGAAGCGGTTGGGCAGGGAAATCCAGTTGCTGACCGTGCTGCTGCTGTAGCCGCCGCTCATGCTCAGGGTCAGGTCCGGGTAATACGCGGCCTTGGCCACGCCGATATTGGCGTTGGCGGTCATCACTGATCGCTCGGCAGCGGCGATGTCCGGGCGGCGCTCAAGCAATTGCGACGGCAGCTGCGCCGGAATCTGCGGCACCGCCGGAATCGACGTTGTGGCCGCGAGGCTGAAGTCCGCCGGCGCCTGGCCCATCAGCACGGCAATCGCGTTTTCGAACTGGGCGCGCTGCCATTGCAGGTCGATCAGGTCGGCCTGGGTGCTCTTGAGTTGTGTCTGCGCCTGCGCGGTAGCATCCCGGCCGGAAATCCCGGCGCGGTACTGGTTCTGGGTCATGGTCAGCGAGCGTTGGTAGGCATCGACCGTTGCTTCGAGCAAACGTTTCTGCTCGTCGATCACCCGCAGTTGCAGGTAACTCTGCACCAGTTGCGACTGCAGGCTCAGGCGCATCGACGCCAGATCGGCGAGGCTGGCCTGGGCGCTGGCCTTGTCGGCCTCCAGGCCGCGGCGCAACTTGCCCCACACGTCGGCTTCCCAGCTCACGCCCAACTGCGCGTTGTAGGTGTCCCGGATGCCGCTGCTGGAACTGCTCAGGCTCGAACTGCTGCTGCCGGTGCCCTGGCTTGAGCGGTTTTTGCTGGTGGTCAGGTCCAGGGTCGGAAAAAACGCGCCACGCGCACTGCGCACCAGTGCCGCAGCCTGCCGGTACTGCGCCTCGTATTGCGCCACGGTCTGGTTGGACGTGTTGAGCTTCTCGACCAGGGCGTTGAGCTGGGCGTCGCCATAGATTTCCCACCACGCGCCGCGCGCTATCGCATCACTCGGGTTGGCCTGGGTCCAGCCCTCAGCCTGCTTGAAGTGCGCCGGGGTCGGCATGTCTGGCGTCTGGTAATCAGGGCCGACGGCACAGGCACTCAGCAGCAGCGCACACAGCGCTACGCCGAAGCTCCGGCGAAACGGCAACGTCCGCTGCAGGTCAGGCGTTTTCATCGAGTCGTTCATAGCGGAGTTTCCAGGGCAGCATCCGTCTGCACCCCGCGCCATGTGTTGAAACGATGGCGCAGACGGTCGAGATAAAGGTAAACCACGGGCGTGGTGTACAGCGTGAGGATCTGGCTGAGGATCAGCCCGCCAATAATGGTCAGGCCCAGCGGCCGGCGCATTTCCGCGCCTTCGGCGCTGCTCAGCAGCAACGGCACGGCACCGAGGATCGCCGCCAGCGTGGTCATCAGAATGGGCCGCAGACGCTGCAGGCAGGCGTTGCGAATCGATTCCACCGGGGTCATGCCGCCCTGGCGTTCGAGTTGCAAGGCGAGGTCGATCATCAGAATCGCGTTCTTCTTCACCACGCCGATGAGCAGAAACAGGCCCAACAGCGAGATCAGGCTGAATTGCCCGCCGGTGAGGTAGATGCTCAACAGCGCGCCGACCCCGGCCGAGGGCAGCGTCGAGAGAATGGTCAGCGGGTGGATGTAGCTTTCGTAGAGAATGCCCAGCACCAGGTACACCGCCACCAGCGCCCCGAGGATCATCCACGGCTGGCTCTTCTGGGTCGCGGCGAAGGCGTCGGAGGTCCCGGCCATCTTGGCGATCACGTCTTCGGGCAGGCCCACCGCCGCGACCGCGCGTTCGATGGCGAGGTTGGCCTGATCGAGGGTGACGCCATCGGCCAGGTCGAAGGAGATGTTTTCCGACGCGAACTGGCCGTCATGGCTGACCCGGTCGTCCTCCAGACTGCGCTCGTAACGGGCGATGGTCGACAGCGGCACCCGCGCGCCCTCCGCAGTGATCACCTGAACCTGCTCCAGCGTGGTCGGGTCGAGGGCGTATTTCGGGTTGACCTCCATGACCACCTGATACTGGTTCAGCGGGTCATAAATAGTCGACACCTGGCGCTGGCTGTAGGCGTTGTTCAGGACCGTGGTGACCATGTTCATGTCGATGCCCAGGCGCTTGGCCGCATCGCGGTCGACGATCAGCGTCACTTGCTGGGTGCCGCCGCCGTCGTTGGCGTCGATGGCAGTCAGTTCCTTGAGCGACTTCAGTGCCGCGACGATCTTCGGGTACCACAGGCGCAGGGTTTCCAGGTCGCCACTTTGCAGGATGTACTGGTATTGCGAAGTGGTCTGCTCGCGGCCGCCGCCCAACTGCAGGTCCTGATCGGGTTGCAGAAAGAGGCGCCCGCCCGGCACCAGGGGCATTTCCTTACGCAGCCGCTCGACCACTTCCATGGCGCCGATGTTGCGTTCCTTGATCGGCTTCAAACGGACGATGATGAAGGCGTTGCCGGTGCCGCCGTTGCCGCCGATGAAGCCCGCGACGCTTTCCACGGCCGGGTCCTTGAGGATCGCCGAGCGGAACGTGTCCATCTTCGGCTGCATCACCGAGAACGACAGGCCGTCATCGCCCCGCACAAACCCCATCAACTGGCCGGTGTCCTGCTGCGGCAGGAAGGTTTTTGGCACCACAACGTACAGCGCGACGTTGCCGACGATGGTCAACAGCAGCGTCAGCAGGGTCAGGCGCCGGTGGCGCAGCACCCAGCGCAGGCTGCGGTCGTAGCCTGCAACCATGCGGTCATTGACCCGCTGGCTCCAGCGTTGCAGGCGATTTTCCGTG
Source organism: Pseudomonas sp. GL_135 (assembly GCF_057834665.1). Taxonomy (NCBI): domain Bacteria; kingdom Pseudomonadati; phylum Pseudomonadota; class Gammaproteobacteria; order Pseudomonadales; family Pseudomonadaceae; genus Pseudomonas; species Pseudomonas sp. GL_135. Next base: position 2,732,912 of record NZ_CM174408.1, on the reverse strand, counting down.
CCCGGCACATGGGGCTTGAGCCAGCGCGCGCAGAGCATCGGCGTCAGGGTCAGCGAGACCACCAGCGAAACAACGATGGACACCGACAACGTGATGGAAAACTCGCGAAACAGGCTCTCCACCAGCCCGCCCATGAACAGGATCGAGATAAACACCGCCACTAGCGAGACGTTCATCGACAGCAGCGTGAAGCCGACTTCTTTGGCGCCGAGATAAGCTGCCTCCATGGGCGGCACGCCTGCGTCGATGTGCCGGGAGATGTTTTCCAGCACGACGATGGCATCGTCGACCACCAGCCCGGTGGCGAGAATCAGTGCCATCAGCGACAGGTTGTTCAGCGAGAAGCCGTACAGGTACATGATCGCGAAGGTGCCGACCAGCGACACCGGCACCGCCAGGGTCGGGATCAGCGAGGCGCGGAAGTTTCCGAGAAACAGGAACACCACCAGGATCACCAGGACCACGGCGATGAGCAAAGTCATCTCGGCTTCGTGCAGCGTGGCCTTGATCACCGGCGAGCGGTCCATGGCCAGGTCGAGCTTGACGCTCGCAGGGAGCACCGCCTGCAACGCCGGCAACTGCGCCTTGATCGCCGCCACGGTTTCGATGATGTTGGCGCCGGCCTGCCGGTTGATCACCAGCAGCACCGCGGCTTTGTCATTGAAGAAGCCGCTGTTGTAGCGGTCTTCCACCGAGTCCTTGACCTTGGCCACGTCTTTGAGCCGCAACGCCGCGCCGTTGGCGTAATGGATGATCAGCGATTCGTAATCCTTGGCCTTCTCCAACTGGTCGTTGGCCTGCACCTGCCAGTTGTGCTCGCTGTTCTCCACCGAGCCTTTCGGGCGGCGCACGTTGGCATTGGAGATGGTCGTGCGCACTTCATCCAGCGACACGCCGTACTGGGACAGCAGCTTGGGTTCCAGCTCCACGCGCACGGCGGGCAGCGAACTGCCGCCGATCTGCACTTCGCCGACGCCGTTCACCTGGGACAGGCTCTGGGACAGGATCGTCGAGGCCATGTCGTACAGCTCGCCCTTCTCCAGCACGTCGGAGGTCAGCGACAGCACCATGATCGGCGCCTGGGACGGGTTGACCTTCTTGTAGGTCGGCATGCTGCGCATCCCGCTGGGCAGCAGATTGCGCGACGCATTGATGGCCGCCTGCACTTCCCGCGCAGCACCATTGATGTCGCGGTCCATGTCGAACTGCAGAATGATCCGCGTCGAGCCCTGGCTCGAACGGCTGCTCATGGTGTTGACCCCGGCAATCACCCCGAGGGAGCGCTCCAGCGGCGTCGCCACGCTGGACGCCATGATTTCCGGGCTGGCGCCGGGCAGCGAGGCGCTGACCACGATCACCGGGAAATCCATGTTCGGCAGCGGCGACACCGGCAGCAAACCGAAGCTCATCCCGCCCAGCAGCATGATCGCCAAGCTCAGGAGCATCGTCGCTACAGGGCGTTTGATGAAGGGCCCGGACAGATTCATGGGCGGGAGCTCCAAGCGGCAAGCTTCAAGCTGCAAGGGAAGGCAAAAGCCCCGGCCTGCGCATGGCTGCTTCTAGCTTGCAGCTTGAAGCTTGAGGCTTGCAGCTGGCCGGTCATAGCGCCGCCTCGGTCTTGGGCTGCCGCGCAAACCGACGCCCCAACCGATCAAAGTACAAATAGATGACCGGCGTGGTGAACAGCGTCAGCACCTGGCTGACCAGCAGGCCACCGACCATTACCAGACCCAGGGGCTGGCGCAGCTCGGCGCCGGAGCCCGAGGCGAACATCAGCGGGATCGCGCCGAACAGTGCCGCCAGGGTCGTCATGAGAATGGGCCGGAAGCGCAGCAGTGCCGCTTCATAGATGGCGGTCTGCGGGTCGATCCCACGGTTACGTTCGGCGTCGAGGGCGAAGTCGATCATCATGATCGCGTTCTTCTTGACGATACCGATCAGCAGGATAATGCCGATGATGGCGATCATGCCCAGGTCGTTGCCGCTGATGATCAGCGCCAGCAGCGCACCGATGGCCGCCGACGGCAGGGTCGACAGAATGGTGATCGGGTGGATATAGCTCTCATAGAGCACGCCCAGCACGATGTACATGGTAATCACCGCCGCCAGCACCAACAGCAGCGTGCTGGACAATGAGGCCTGAAAGGCTTCGGCCGCGCCCTGGAATTCCGTCTGCACGCCGATTGGCATGCCGATGTCTTTCTGCACCTGCTCGATGACTTCCACGGCCTCGCCCAGCGCAACGCCTGGCGCCAGGTTGAACGACATCATCACCGCCGGAAACTGCCCGATGTGGGCGATTGCCAGTTGCGCCTGACGCTGCTCGACCCGGGCCAGACTCGACAGCTTGACCTGCCCGCCGTCGGTGGTCTTGACGTGAATCTGCTCCAGCGCCTCGGGGCCGAGTTCACTGCGCGAATCCGCCTGCAGCACCACGCGGTACTGGCTGGCCTGGGTGTAGATAGTGGAAATCTGCCGCTGGCCGAAGGCGTCGTATAGCGCGTCGGTGATGTTGGCAACGGTCACGCCGAGCCGGCTGGCAGCATCTCGATCGATGTTGAGAAACACCTGCAAACCCTTGTCCTGCAGGTCGCTGGCGACATCGGTCAATTCCGGACGCTGAACCAGCGCCTCAACCAGCTTGCCGCTCCACAGATTGAGCAGGTCGGCGTCCGGCGACGACATGCTGAACTGGTACTGAGTACGACTGACCCGGTCTTCGATGGTCAGGTCTTGCACAGGCTGCATGAACAGGCGGATGTCCGACAGCTGATCGACCTCGGGCTGCAAGCGCTGGATCACTTCGGACGCCGTGACATCCCGGTCGCCGTGGGGCTTGAGGTTGATCAGCATGCGGCCGCTGTTGAGGGTCGCGTTGTCGCCGTCGACGCCGATGTAAGACGACAGACTGGCGACAGCCGGATCCTTGAGGATGATTTTCGCCAGGGCCTGCTGACGCTGGCTCATGGAGGCGAACGACACCGACTGAGGTGCTTCGGAAATGCCCTGAATCACGCCGGTGTCCTGCACCGGGAAGAAGCCCTTGGGCACTGCCAGATACAGCAGCACCGTAATCCCGAGGGTGGCAATGGCCACCAACAGGGTCAATGGCTGATGCCTGAGCACCCACTGCAACTTGCGCCCATACGCGGCGACCAGCCAGTCGATCCACGCACCGCTGGCCCGGTAGAAGCGGCCCTGCTCTTCTTCTTTCGGCTCACGCTTGAGCAGGCGCGCGCACATCATCGGCGTCAACGTGAGTGACACCACCAGGGAAATCAGGATCGCCACCGCAAGGGTGATGGCGAATTCGCGGAACAGCCTCCCGACCACGTCGGCCATGAACAACAGCGGAATGAGCACGGCGATCAGGGAAATGGTCAGCGAGATCAGGGTGAAGCCGATCTGTCGCGCGCCTTTGAGCGCCGCCTGCAAGGGGGTCTCGCCCTCCTCCAGGTGCCGGGAAATGTTCTCCAGCATGACGATAGCGTCGTCCACCACGAAACCGGTGGCAATGGTCATCGCCATCAAAGTGAGGTTGTTGACCGAGAAACCAGCGAGGTACATGACGCCGAAAGTGCCGATCAACGACAGCGGCACGGCCACCGACGGAATGATCGTCGCGCTGAAGCGCCGCAGGAACAGAAAGGTCACCAGCACCACCAGCACGATGGAGATCATCAGCTCGTGCTGCACGTCGCTGACCGAGGCGCGGATGGTCTGCGTGCGGTCGGTCAGCACGGTGACATCCAGCCCGGCGGGCAGGTTTTCGGTGATGCTGGGCAGCAGCGCCTTGATCCGGTCGACCACGTCAATGACGTTGGCGCCCGGTTGACGCTGGATATTCAGCAGCACGGCCTGGTTTTCGTTGGCCCAGGCGGCGAGGCGATCGTTTTCGGCGCCGTCGACGATCTCGGCGACGTCCTTGAGCCGCAGCGGGCCGCCGTTGGCGTACGCCAGGATCAGGTTGGCGTACTCTTCGGGGGATTTGAGCTGATCATTGGCGTCGAGCATCGACACCCGCGTCGGGCCGTCGAAATTACCCTTGGGGGTGTTGACGTTGGAAGCGCTGACCAAGGTGCGCACGTCTGCCAGGTTCAGGCCGTTGGCCGCCAATGCGTCAGCGTTGACCTTGATCCGCACCGCCTGACGCTGGCCGCCGGCGATGGTCACCATGCCCACTCCGCTGATCTGCGCGATCTTCTGCGCCATGCGCGTGTCGACCAGATCGTTGAGTTTGGGCAGCAGCATGGTCTTTGAGGTAATCGCCAGGGTCAGGACCGGCGTGTCGGCCGGGTTGACCTTGTTGTACGTCGGCGGCGCCGGCAGGTCGCTTGGCAGCAGGTTGGTCGCGCCGTTGATCGCCGCCTGCACTTCCTGCTCGGCCACGTCCATGTTGATGTCGAGGCTGAAACGCAGCGTGATGACCGAGGCGCCGCCTGAGCTGGTCGAGGCCATCTGGGTCAGGCCCGGCATCTGCCCGAACTGGCGCTCAAGGGGCGCGGTCACGGCACTGGTCATCACTTGTGGACTGGCGCCCGGGTACAGCGTCATCACCCGAATGGTCGGGTAATCCACCTGGGGCAATGCCGACACCGGCAGCAGCGTGTACGCGATCAGACCCGCGAGCACGATGGCAAGCATGCTCAGCGTGGTGGCGACCGGCCTGAGGATGAACAGCCGTGACAGGTTCATACGTTGCCTTTCTTCGCCGTCCCGGCATTGGCCGACTCACCGGGCTCTTTCGACGGCTTGCCCTGCAACTGCTGGCCCGGCGTGGCCGGAACGTCCTTGCTGTCGTTGACCACGTCTACCGCGCTGCCGTCTTTCAGGCGGTCGGTGCCTTCGAGCACCACGCGGTCCCCGGCCGCTAGACCTTCAGTGATCACCGTGGAGTTCTCGTCGCTCGGCCCGGTCTTGAGCGGGCGAATGCGCACGGTCTTGTCGCCGTCCATCACGTACACAAAGGTGCCGTTGACGCCGAACTGCACGGCGGCCGACGGCACCAGCACCACGTTTTTCAGGGTATTGGCGAGCAGGCGCGCGTTCACGAACTGATTGGGGAACAGCGCTTCGTTGTCGTTATCGAAACGCGCCTTGAACTTCAACGTGCCGGTGGTGATGTCGATCTGGTTGTCAATGCTGGCGAGCACGCCGGTGGCCTGAAGCTTCAGGTCACCGCGATCCCACGCTTCGACGGGCAGTTTGTCACCGCTGCGGTAGCGGCTGAGCACCTCGGCCAGGTCTTTTTCCGGCAGCGTGAAGTTCACGGTGATTGGTTTGATTTGAGTGATCACGACCAACGGGTTGGTGTCATTGGCCGCCACCAAATTGCCGACGTCCAGCTGGCGCAGACCGATGCGACCCGAGATCGGCGCCCGAATCTGGGAGAACTCCAGATTGAGCTTTGCGTCGCCCACGGCCGCCTGATTGGTCTTGATGGTTCCCTGGTACTGGCCGACGAGGGACTCGGCCGTGTCCAGGGTTTGCTTGGCAATGCTGTCTTCTTTGTACAGGCCCCGATAACGCTGTACGTCGAGTTGAGCATTCTTGAGCAGCGCCTGGTTCTGCATCAGCGTGCCCTCCGCCTGCTGCAGCGCGATCTGGTAGCTGCGCGGGTCGATCACCGCCAGCAGATCGCCGGCCTTGACCTGCTGGCCTTCCTGGAAATTGATCTTCATCAATTCCCCCGCTACACGGCTGCGCACGTTGATCGTGTTCAGCGCGGTCACGGTGCCGAGGGCTTTGTAGTAGATGGGGAAATCACCGGTGGTAGCAGTCGCCACCCGCACCGGCACCGGAACGGTCGAGCCGCCGAAACCGGGACGCTTGGCCGCCGCTTTGCCGTTCCCGCTGCTGCGGCTCGCGCTGGCCTGGGCTTGATCGGTTTTCTGCGCGGCAGTGTCCGGCTTCGACGCAGAGCCTGGCCAGAAGCGCCAGCACAGGCCAGCGACGATCAACAGAACCAACAGGCTTATCAGCCAGCGACGGGAATTGCGGGGGCCAGACGATTGCATGAATAAATCAACCAGTGTGCGCGTGAGCGTCTTCGGGAAGCTGAACAATAAGCACAGAAATCAGCGAGGCAAAGGGCCTTTACCGGCAATTTACCTAGTGCTTACTTTGGATAAGGTGCTGACGTACCAATAAAAAACGGCCTGAGGGAGTCAGGCCGCCTGGAGGTTGCCGGGAACTGCAATCCGATGATGGCAATACGCCGTGAGGGAGCTTACTTCAATACGGCCAGCGCTGCGTCGTAGTTCGGCTCCTGGCCGATCTCCGGTACCAGTTCGCTATGCAGGACAATATCGTTTTCGTCCAGTACCACCACGGCACGGGTGGTCAGGCCCTTCATGGAGCCGTCGGCAATGGCAACGCCGTAATCCTGCATGAACTGCGCGCCGCGCATGGTGGACAGGTTCTTCACATTTTCCAGACCTTCCGCACCACAGAAACGTGCCTGGGCGAACGGCAGGTCGGCGGAGATGCACAGCACAACGGCGTTGTTGAGCTCGTTGGCCTGGGCGTTGAATTTGCGCACGGAGGTGGCGCAGGTCGGCGTGTCGACGCTCGGGAAAATGTTCAACACCTTGCGCTTGCCGGCGAAGGTTTCCAGGGTGGCGTCAGACAGGTCGCCCGCCACCAGCGTGAAGGCGGGCGCCTTGCTTCCAGCGTTCGGCAGTTCGCCGCTGATCTGTACCGGGGAGCCTTTACGAGTCACTTGTGGCATGAGCTGATTCCTTGTTTGAGGTGGCATGCAAGGGCGGAAGTTAACCATGAAAACACAGGGTCACCTACCGCCAGGAATGAATATTCTGACAGTGCCGCGGCTGTTAAAAATCACGCTTGTAAAAAATATCCAGAGAGCTCGCCACGCCGCCCGCGACCTCCAGATACACCTTCTTGCTCAACAGGTAACGCAAGGTCAGGGTGTTGGCCGGTTCGAATACCCCCACGCCATAGCGCAGGCTGAGCTTGTCGGTGATCTTGCCGCTGGCGACTACCGCTGTCTTGTCGCCGCTGCCTGAGGTGTCCAGATCGAAATCCCGAATGCCCAACCCGGACGCCAGCTTGCCCGCCGTCGACGAACCGCCGGCCAGGCCCAGTGCCAGCGCAGCCTGGGCGACCATGTTGCTGTCTTCACCATTGGTGCTCAGCGGACGGCCCAGCACCAGATAGGACAATGCCTGCTCCTGGCTCATGGCCGGTTCGGAAAACACCGTGGTGGTCGGCTGTTCGGCGCTGCCGCTCAGGCGGATGCCGGCAATCACGTCGTCGGTCTGACGGATGGCTTCGATGTCCAGATACGGCTGATCAACCGGTCCTGCAAACAACAGGCGGGCCTTGCGGATGGTCAGGCGCTGGCCGTACGCGCGGTAGCGACCGTCGTTGAGGTTCAACTCGCCCCGCGTGTCCATGTTGTCGCCGATGTGCACGTGGCCGGCGAGATTGGCGGTCAGGCCGAAGCCTGTGAAGCTCAAGGTCTCCTGGCCCACTTCGACATTGACGTCCATGGCGATGGCCAGCGGGGTTTTGCCCTGCTTGGTCTGCTGGCCGACGATCACCGTGTCATCGGAGACTTTCACGGTCGACGGCGGCAGCTGCCGCACAGTGATTTCGCCTTTCGGGATGAGGACTTTGCCCGACACCGCGAGCCGGTCGCCCTGCAGGGTGATCTTCAGGTCCGGGGCCGCCTCCAGCTTGGCGTAGGGTTCAACCGTTATCGGCAGGCGCGTACCTTTCAATGCTACGTCGACATCCAGTGCGTCGGCCCAGGCCACGTGCCCGCCAATGCTGCCCTGACCTGTCGGGCCGCTGTTCCATTTGCCGGTCAAATCGACGCGCTCGCCGGCAATCAGGGCTTGGACGTTGAGCTTTTCAAAGCTCACGGGTACCTCCGGCCCGGAGACTTCGCCGTCGGTGAGCGCCACATTGCCGTTGATCTGCGGCGCCAGCAGGCTGCCCGAAACCCGACCACTGCCGTTGAGCTTGCCATTGAGTTTTTCCACCATCGGCACAAACGGCCGAACAACCGACACGTCCAGGCCGCTCAGGGTGAAGTCCCCGGTGACGGGCTTGTTTTTGGCGATCGGGTCGATGCTCAATCGGGCCAACAACTCGCCGAGCTTGCCCCCACGAAAATTCAGGCTGGTGTCGACTTTCTTCGGCGTCAGGCTGCTGGTCAACTTAAGCGTGTCGTAGGGGAAGTCCAGCCACTGGCGCTTGTCCTTGACCCGCAGTGTTCCGCCACTGGCGTCGATGACCACCTGACCATTGGGGCCGGCAGCCGGCACGTCCAGCTGAATATCCGCATTCAATGCACCCTTCCAGGCGAAATCCTTGGGCAGCCATTGCGCCAGACTTTCCAGCGGGAAGCGCTTGAGGTGGTAACGCAGGCGCGGTTCCGGCATCAGACGCTGATCTTCGCCGCACAAACTCGCAGGCCCCGACACCCAGCAATGGGCACCGAAGTTGACCTTACCGTCTGCAAGGCGCTCCAGTTTGGCCGGCTGCTGCAACTTCCAGTCCTGCCCGCCGCTCTGGATGTCACCGCTGGCCAGACGCCCCCGCCAGTTGCCTTTGTCCAGGTTGCCGTCCAGCGCGAGGGCCAGTTTGAGCAGGGGCCCTTTAAGATCGAATTTGACTTGTTGACGCTTGATGTCGCCCTGGCCGTTCACATTCAAGGCACCCAGCGCGATGTCGCCCGCTTGAATGCCGGTGCTCTTCAGGTCAAGGGTCGCGCGCTGGGCGCTGTCGAGCTTGGCCGCCAAAGTAAGGGCTTGCAGCTTGTTCGCCTCAAAGGCCAGCTGAGTGCCCTGTAAAGTCAATTGCCCCTGGGGCGCCTGCACGGTGCCAGCAACGTCGACGCGCCCTTTCAGCTGCCCTTGCAACCCGGGCCACAGCTGACCGAGTCGCGGGAGGTTGATGTCCATCTGTCCGGCGATTTTCTGCTGCAGGCTGCCCGAGCCTTGAATCCGGTTGTCACCCAGGCGAATCTCAAGGGCGTTGAGATTCCATGTGTTGTCGGCGCCATCGGCCTTGGCCTGCAGCACAGCAGGCTGACCGCGCAGACGCCCTTTCAGATCCAGGTCGGCGTTCAGGTTCAATTGCTCGTTACGCAGCGACCCTTTGCTGCGCAGCGGACCCGCCAGCGAGCCTGGCAGCTCCGCGACCCAGTACGCGGGATCGATGGCACTGAGATCCAGCGCTGTGTCCCAGGCGATGCCGTCGGCAAATTGCAGGTTTAGATGACCGCTGGCCTTGCCCTGCCCGGCCGCCAGTTCGAGCTGGGGCAGAAAGACCTGCTGCAGATCGCCGCTGAACGGGCTCTGCAACGTGAAGGGGCCGGCCGGGCCTTTGAAGTCACCGGAGAAATGGCCGAGGTATTTGCCATCGGTGTAGGACACCTCACCAGTGAACGCATGCACGCTGACCTGCGGCTCGTCGATCAGCGGGTACAGGCGATGCCACGGGAAATCGAGCCAGTCGATTTTTGCGTCGGCGCGCAGGCCCTGTTGCCAGTCCAGCTTGCCGCTGGCCTTGAGACGCTGATTGTCACTGGCGGTCAGGTCAAGCGCTGCGATGTCCGCGCCCTTGGCGTCGACCCGGCCTTGTAACGCCAGCGCCACCGGGCCTTTTTCGGCGGGAAGGCTCGCGCTGCCGGTGATGGCATAGCCTTGAGAAAGGTCGCCCTTGGCGTTGAGAACCAACTGGTTGAGCTGCAGTGTGTCAGGCAAATCGGCACTGGGTTTGAAGGCGTTGCTGGTGATGGCGATATTGGCTGGCAGGTGCTCAACCAAGGGCTGCAGCTCGCCGACGAGATGAGCGTCAATGTAGCCCTTGCTCTGCGCATTGAGCGTCAATGTCTTGAGCAGATCGCCCTGAACATTAAGCGCCATAGATAACGGCTGACCGCTGACGTCTGGCAGCTTCAGCTGCCCCTCGGCCGTCAGCGGCCAGTCCCCCTCGGGTTTGAGCAGCCCTGTAAGATCAAGCGCGATGTCATCACGAGCAGCGTGCAGCGAATCGATCTTCAGGCCTTCAGCAGTCCAGTGGGCCGCCAGCTGCACGTCGCGAACCTGTTCGGTGCCGTCCAGGTGCAGGCTGCCGACCTGCACGCGGCCCAGTTGCAACGCCAGGGGCAGCTTGAGATCCGGCAGTTTAATGGGGCCGCTGCTGGCTTCGTCGCTCGAAGGCGGGAATTGCAGGCGGATGTCGCCGGTTTGCAGGTTGTCGATGCACAGCGTCATGCGGGCCAGGCACGCCGGGGACCAGTCGAATACTGGCGCGTCGATTTCGACCTTGCTCTGGTCGTGCTGCCAGACCAGGTGATCCGCCTGCCATGCGCCGCCCAGACGACCGGAAAACCCCTCGACCGACAGGCCCGGAACAAGCCCGAGAGCCCATCGACTGCCGCCTTGAGTGCCGAGAAGGAGCGTTAATGTCAGCCCCACGAAGATCACCAACGACAGCAGGGTAATCGCCGTTATGGCCAGGGTGCGCTTCAACAAAGCCATGTTCGTCACAGTTCAGGTCCCATCGAGAAGTGCAGACGAATACCGCCTTCTTCATCCAGCGCGTGGGCGAGGTCCAGGCGCAGCGGCCCGACCGGTGACACCCAGCGCACACCGATGCCCACGCCGGTCTTGAGGCTTGGCAGGTCCAGAGAATTGAACGAGTTGCCCTGGTCGACGAATGCCGCCACGCGCCACTTTTCGGCGATCGAGTACTGATATTCGGCGCTGCCGGCGATCATATAGCGGCCGCCAATTTTGTCGCCGTCGGAGTTTTCCGGTGACAGCGATTGATAGTCATAGCCGCGCACGCTCTGGTCGCCACCGGCAAAAAAGCGCAGGGACGGCGGGATGGATTTGTAGCCATTGGTGGCACTGCCGCCGACCTGCACCCGGCCGAGGAAGCGGTGATTCTGCGCCACGGTGGTCAGCCCTTTGAGCATGACTGTGCCGTGCAAGAGGTTGGCATCCGAGCCCAGCCCTTCCTTGGCGACCTGGGTGTCGAACTGCAGCCGGTAGCCATTGTGCGGGTCGATCCGGTTATCGCTGCGCAGGTATGAATAGCTGACACCGGGCATGAGCAAGGTGCTCAGGCCTTCGTCATTGCCCAGTCTGTACTCTTCGCGCTGCCACTTCAGCGAGATCACACGCTCCCAGCCGCTGGGCAGTTTGCTGTGCCATTCGGGGCCGACGGTCAGCAGTTTGCTGAGACTGTCGGTGTCGGCGATTTCTTCATACTGGTAGCCGCCGGCGAAACGCAGCTTGTCGGTCAAGGGCGGGTCCAGGGGGATGTCGTAGAACAGGCCGACGTTTTGCCGTGGCGCGGAGATTTCGGCTTCGGCGCCGTAACTGTGGCCTTGGGGATTGACCCAGTGTCGCGTCCAGTTGGCTTTTACCCGGGGGCCGACGTCGGTTGAATAGCCGACGCCCAGCCCCATGGTCCGGGGCTTGCGGGTCTGCAGCTGGACGTCCACCGGAATGACCTGGGCCTGGGCGTCTGTGGGCGCTGCATTGACTCGCACGCCTTCAAAATAGCCGCTTGCCTGCATGGCCTGGTTGAGTTCGGCGATGAGTTCGGAGTCGTAGGGCGTGTCCTGCTTGAAAGGCACCATTCGCTGCAGCAGGTCTTCATCGAACGGCGCGTCGCCGCTGAAGGTCACTTTACCCAAGGAAAAACGTGGCCCGCTGTCGTAAACCAGCTCGATGTCGGCGACGCCGGCACGGGGGTCAACGGACAGGCGCTGGGTCACAAACCGGCCATTGAAAAAGCCATAGCGTGCGGCCTGGGTTTCGATCAGGTGCTTGGCGTCCTCGTAGACACCATGATTGAGTACTGCGCCGGATTTCAGGGCGTCGCCTTTAGGCACGCGGAAGCTCTTGAGCTGGGTGGCCTGCCCGGTTACGCGGATGGACACGTTGCGCAGGTGGACAGGCTCGCCGGCCTCGACCTTCAGCAGCAGTTGAAGGTTGTTGTCGACGTGGCGGACTTCGCTGTCAATCTGCGCCTGGTAATAGCCAAGGGCCTGAGCAGCCTTCTGCGCCTGCTCGACGGCCCCCACGCTGAAGCGTTCGAGGGCCGGCTCGTCGCGCTCGCCGAGACTGCCCACATACCCTTCGATGTTGGATTTGAGCGCGGCGTTGGACGGCTTGATCCGGACCTCCAGCTGCGCATCGGCGAATGCCGCGCAGCTGGACAACATCAAGACAAAGCCACTGGTGTATCGACGGGGAAACTTCATAGGCGCGAATGCTACACGAGCAACGCGGGCTGCTGGAACCCGCTGAAATTGAGGAGCTTGCGTAGCTCAAGCCACAGAACCCAATGAAACATGAGGGTTTGGGTGGAAAAATATGCGTTCTCGGACAGGTCCTACTGCGACCTCACCGATTTCCTCATAGCCCTGTCGTTGATAGAACTCCAGATAGTGGCCATTACCGGTGTCGAGGACGATCCCGTCCGAGTTCTTGTCCTCGGCACACCAGTCATGCAGGGCATGCAACAACTGCTCGCCGTAGCGCTGGCCCTGGAAATCAGGGTGGACACCGAACAACGGCAGCACGTGAACCGCTTCGGACGGCGCGCAGGCCAGCACATCGTAGTAATACTCCAGATAGCGCTGGGTCCCGCGCAGGCCGGTGCTCATCAACATGCGAATGCGCCAGGCCCAGCTTTCGGTGATGCCCAGCCGCCGTTGCGGCGGGGCAATCAGCACAGCGCCTACCAGCCGGTCTGCGACGAACAGGCCCAGCGCCGGCATTTCCTGAAGAAAGTGCTGCTTGACCAGTTGGCGGATGGTCGACCTGACCCGGTGCTCGTAACCGGATCGGCCAGATTCGAAAAGGTGGGCGAAGCTTGGCTCCTGGCGGTAGGCGAGGTACAGCAGCGAGCGGGTTTCGCGGGAGTAGCCGCTGTCGAGCTGACGGATCTCCGCCGTTTCGCTAGGCAGTTCTGGCATGGTGTTCGTCCTTTTGATGAGCCCCGGGGCGGCCGCTCGGGTGGTGGTCTTCAAGGCTTCGAGTCGCCGCCTGCAAGCGCAGTTCCCGCGACGTGGCCATCGTTCAGAAATGCCCACCCGCCGTTTGCGATCCCGTCGAGTGAACCGGGCGCTGGCCGTCGCCCGGCAGGTCGGCTAGCATCGCCGTTTGTATTTGTAAGGAGCTGCCAGGAGCGCCGCCCATGAAAATTGTGTCTTTTAATATCAACGGCCTCCGCGCCCGACCGCATCAACTGGCGGCGTTGATCGAGAAGCATCAACCCGACGTCATTGGCTTGCAGGAAACCAAGGTCTCCGACGAGCAATTTCCCCAGGCCGATGTCGAAGCGCTGGGTTACCACGTGCATTTCCACGGTCAGAAAGGTCATTACGGCGTCGCCCTCCTCTCGCGTCAGGCGCCACTGTCGATTCACAAGGGCTTCGACAACGACGATGAGGACGCCCAGCGCCGTTTCATCTGGGGCACGTTCGCCGATCGCAACGGCAATCCGGTGACGGTCATGAACGGCTATTTCCCACAGGGCGAAAGCCGTGATCACCCGACCAAATTCCCGGCCAAGCTGCGTTTCTATGCGGATTTGCAGAACCTGCTGGAGACGCATTTCAGCAATGACCAGCCGCTGTTGGTGATGGGCGACGTCAACATTTCCCCTGAGGACAGCGACATCGGCATCGGCGCCGACAACGCCAAGCGCTGGTTGAAAACCGGCAAGTGCAGCTTCCTGCCGGAAGAGCGCGAGTGGCTCGGCAAACTCAAGAGTTGGGGTTTGGTGGACAGCTTCCGCCATTTGTACCCGGAAGTGGTCGATCAATTCAGCTGGTTCGATTACCGCAGTCGCGGTTTTGAAGACGAGCCCAAGCGTGGCCTGCGCATCGACCTGATCCTTGCATCCCACGGGCTGCAACCGCGCATCAAGGCAGCCGGCGTGGATTATCACCTGCGGTCGATGGACAAACCGTCCGACCACGCGCCGATCTGGCTTGAGCTGGAGTAACCGAACCTTCAAACGATGAGTCGCGCGGCGCCGTGCCTGCGGCTCGATCGTCCAACGCGCAACAAGGCGCGAGCTGTCATCTGGCCGTCATTCGCCTGTCTTATTCTCCGACCACTTCCTTTCCCATAAAGATGCCGCACATGCTGCGCACTCGTGTATTGGTTCTGCTCGCTTCGCTTTTCGCGATCGACACGCACGCGGCTGCCCTGCCCGCGCCCACTGACGGCTCACCCGCCTTGCGCATTCAGGGCTCGAACACGATTGGTGCGCAGCTGGGGCCGGCGCTGGTCAAAGGCTTGCTGGCTCAGCAAGGCGCGCAGGCAGTTCAGGAACAACCCGGCCCGAACCCCAACGAGATGCGTCTCATCGCCCGTTTGCCCTCGGGCCAGGACGTCAGCATCGACATCGCTGCCCACGGATCGAGCACCGGGTTTGTGGCGCTGAAGGACGGGCTTGCCGATGTGGCCGCGTCTTCACGCCCCATCAAGAACAACGAAGCGACCGACTTGGCGGCCCTGGGCGATCTGCGCAGTCATGAGGCCGAACAGGTGATCGCCATCGACGGCGTTGCAGTGATCCTTCACCCCGGCAACCCGCTGCGCGAGCTGAGCACGGCCCAACTGGCGAAAATCTTTTCCGGGGAGATTCGCGACTGGGAGCAATTGGGTGGCCCGTCCGGGCCTATCCACTTATACGCACGGGATCAGCAGTCCGGTACGTACGACACCTTCAATGAGCTGGTGCTGGCCAGGTCAGGGAAGACGCTGTCGAAGGAGGCCAGGCGCTTCGAGTCCGGTGAGGCATTGTCCGATCAGGTCAGCCAGGACCGTCAGGGCATCGGTTTCATCGGCCTCCCCTACATCCGCCAGGCCAAAGCCGTGGCGATCATCGACGGTGAGTCGAAACCGATGCTGCCCACGGCAAGCCTGATTGCCACCGAAGATTACCCACTGTCTCGCCGCCTGTATTTCTACCTGCCGCCCGACTCGAGGCAGCGCTGGGCCAAGGCGCTGGTGCGGTTCGCCCAGCGTCCACAGGGACAGTCCATCGTCGCGCAAAACGGGTTTGTGGCGCAGACGGTTCAAGCGGTGAAAGTGCGGGCGACAGCACAGATGCCGCTGGAATATCAGAACCTTGCCCGTGAGGCCGAGCGGCTGTCGGTGAATTTCCGTTTTGCCCAGGGCAGCGCGACGCTGGACACCAAGGCAATGCTCGATCTCAAGCGCGTGGTCGAGTACCTGAAGGCCCATGACAAGCTGGATAAGAAGGTAACGCTGGCGGGGTTTGGCGACGCCAAGAGCGACCCGGCGCGGGCGCAATTGCTGTCAAAACTGCGGGCCATGGCCGTGCGCCGGGAACTGCTGAAACATCAGGTGGTGCTGCGTGACGTGCGCGGGTTCGGCGACGAAATGCCGGTGGCTGGCAACGATGGCGATGAAGGCCGGATCAAGAACCGCCGGGTGGAGGTTTGGGTGGAGTGATGCGGTTGAGGCACGCAGTTACTGTGCAAACCATTCACTACCCTGTCATCGGGTACCTGCGCAATCGCGCTGCGAACGGGGTCTATGTGGGAGTGAGCTTGCTCACGAAGAAGGCATTTCAGGCGCTGAAAACTTGAACGATTTACCGACTTCTTCGCGAGTAAGCTCGCTCCCACAAATTGCTTGTCATCAGGAAGATTTGCAGTGCCGCCGCGCTTGATGAAGCTGGGCTCGCTGGCGACTCCGCCCATCGATCACCGATGTTCGCTGCGCATCATCTCCTTCGGCACATATTTGCCGATCTCAAACTTCCCAATCGCCGCGCGATGCACTTCGTCCGGACCGTCGGCCAGGCGCAGGGTGCGCTGCATGGCGTACATGTAGGCCAGCGGGAAATCGCCGGATACCCCGGCTCCACCGTGCATCTGGATTGCCCGGTCGATCACCCGCAACGCAACGTTCGGTGCGACCACTTTGATCTGTGCGATCTCGCTTCTTGCCACCTTGTTGCCGACGGTATCCATCATGTACGCGGCCTTCAACGTCAGCAGGCGCGCCATGTCGATCTCCATGCGCGAGTCGGCGATTTTGTCGATGTTGCCGCCCAGTCGGGCCAGCGGCCGCCCGAACGCCGTGCGCTGAACCGAGCGTTTGCACATCAATTCCAGCGCGCGTTCCGCCATGCCGACCGAGCGCATGCAGTGGTGAATCCTTCCCGGGCCAAGGCGACCCTGGGCGATTTCGAAGCCACGTCCTTCACCCAACAGAACGTTTTCGTACGGCACGCGCACGTTTTCGAACAGTACTTCGGCGTGACCGTGGGGCGCATCGTCGTAGCCGAACACTGGCAGCGGTCGCACGATTTTCACGCCGGCCGCGTCAGTCGGCACCAGAATCATTGAATGCTGCTGGTGGCGGGGGCCGTCCGGGTTGCTCAGGCCCATGAACACCATGATCTTGCACCGCGGGTCGCACGCACCGGAGGTCCACCATTTGCGGCCGTTGATGACCCACTCATCGCCATCGCGCACCGCTGTCGCGGCCATGTTGGTGGCATCCGAGGACGCGACATCGGGTTCGGTCATCGCAAACGCCGAGCGAATCTCGCCGCGCAGCAAGGGTTCCAGCCACTCTTGCTTCTGCGCGTCATTGGCATAGCGCACCAGCACTTCCATGTTGCCGGTGTCCGGCGCGGAACAGTTAAAGGGCTCCGGCCCCAGCAGCGAGCGGCCCATGATCTCCGCCAGCGGCGCGTATTCGAGGTTCGACAGCCCTGCCCCTAGCTCGGATTCGGGCAGGAACAGGTTCCACAACCCCTCGGCTTTTGCCTTGGCTTTCAGTTCCTCCATGATGGCGGTTGGCTGCCAGCGGTCGCCTTCGGCCACTTGACGCTCGAACACCGGCTCGGCGGGATACACGTAGGCGTCCATGAAGGCGGTCACGCGCTCGCGCAGTGCCTGAACCTTGGGGGAGTAAGCGAAATCCATGGGGCAGCTGCCTTCTGTGAGGTGTTGTCAGGTCGTGATCCGATGCTAGAACAGCGACCCCCATTTATCTAACCTATTCTCCGCGTGTATTAACATTCATAACCGATATATGATTCGGCGCATTCCAAACAACAAGAAACGCACGAGGCGCACAGCAATGAACCTGAGCAAGGTCGATCTCAATCTCTTTATTGTGTTTGACGCCATCTACACTGAAGCCAACCTGACCCGCGCCGGCCAGATCGTCGGCATCACACAGCCTGCCGTGTCCAACGCCTTGTCCCGCCTGCGCGAAACCTTCAACGATCCGCTGTTCGTGCGCACGGCCCAGGGCATGGTGCCGACGCCGATGGCGCAGAACATCATCGGCCCGGTACGCAATGCCCTGTCGCTGCTGCGGGTGTCGGTGCAGGAAAGCCGGATTTTCAATCCGCTGCAGGCCAGCAAGAATTACCGCATCAGCATGACCGACCTCACCGAAGCAGTGATTCTGCCGGCGCTTTTCCAGCGGCTGCGGCGTCTGGCGCCCACGGTCACCATCGAAAGCTTTCTGTCCAAGCGCCGGGAAACGACCAAGGAACTCGCGGCAGGCCGGCTGGATTTCGCGGTGGATGCGCCGCTGAACACCGACCCGCAGGTGCGCCACGTCAAGCTGATGGAAGACCACTATGTGTGCGCCATGCGTCGGGGCCATCCGCTGGCGAACAAGGACGCCATTAGCCTGGATGATTACCTCGGTGTCGCGCACATTCATATTTCCAGTCGACGCAGCGGCCTGGGTTATGTGGACCTGGCGTTGGGAAAAATGGGCATTCAGCGCAAGGTCGCGTTGCGGTCCCAGCACTACCTGATGGCTTCGCAAGTGTTGCAGCAGACCGACATGGTGATGACCGTTCCCGAGCGCTTCGCCCGACGCAATGACCTGCATTTCGTGTATCTGCCGGTAAACGACGTGCCGACCGTGGAGACGCACCTGTACTGGCACGAAAGCACCGACCAGGACCCGGCGAACCGCTGGATGCGCGAGCAGATCATCGAGCTCTGCCAGTTGGTGACGGCGCAGGAACGCAAGTTGGGCAAGACACTTGAAGCAGCGGTGAAGTAGACCTTTGGGTTCGAGCCAGTAACAACGGATGCACGCGGTCTTTTAGTGGGACCGGCTTTAGCCGGGAAGAGGCCCGTATGAACACCATCAATTTCAGGTGTGACTGCCGACGCCTTCCCGGCTGAAGCCAGTCCTGCAATTGGAATGCGATCATCAAGTGATGAACGCGGCGATCCAGTGGGACCGGCTTCAGTCGGGAAGAAGGTATTGATACGCCCCTTGACGTTAACGTAAAGCCCAACTTACGTTACGCCCATGCCTTCCGTATCGAGCACTGCCATGACCGCTACCACCTATAGCATTTCCGACCTCGCCCGCGAGCTGGACATCACCACCCGCACCATCCGCTTCTACGAAGAACAAGGCATGCTCAGCCCCGAACGCCGTGGGTTGGAGCGGATTTATTCGGCCCGCGACAAGGTCACCCTCAAGCTGATTCTGCGGGGCAAGCGCATTGGCTTTTCCCTCGCGGAATGCCGCGACCTCATCGGTCTGTATGACCCTGCCGGTGGCAATCACAAACAATTGAGCACCATGCTCGAAAAAATCGCCGAGCGTCGCGCGCAACTGGATCAGCAGCTGCTGGATATTCAGCAGATGCAGCTGGAGCTGGACACAGCGGAAGAGCGATGCAAGGCCGCGCTTGAAATAACCAACTGAATCAATTCATTAGAACAACAACCTAAAGCCAAACCTTTCAGGAACGATGCCGCTATGTCTCTCCCTCAACGTGTGCGTCTGGTTGAAGTCGGCCCTCGGGATGGCCTTCAGAACGAATCCCGCCCGGTCAGCGTCGTCGACAAACTTCAATTGGTGCAGGATTTGGCCGACGCGGGCGTGAGCTACATCGAAGCGGGCAGTTTCGTTTCGCCGAAATGGGTGCCGCAGATGGCCGGGTCCGCCGAACTGTTCGCCGGCATCCGGCCCAGGGATGGCGTGACCTACGCTGCACTGGCGCCCAACTTGCGCGGGTTCGAGGACGCTCTCGCCGCTGGCGTGAAAGAAGTCGCCGTGTTCGCTGCCGCATCGGAATCGTTCTCCCAGCGCAATATCAACTGCTCGATCAGCGAAAGCCTGGACCGTTTTCTGCCGATCATGGAGGCGGCGCGCCTGCACGGCATCAGCGTGCGCGGCTACGTGTCCTGCGTGCTCGGTTGCCCCTATGAAGGTGACATCGCGCCGAAGCAAGTGGCGGCAGTCGCCAACGAGCTGTTCGCCATGGGCTGCTACGAGGTTTCCCTCGGCGACACCATCGGCACCGGCACGCCGGGCGCCACCCGCACGCTGTTCGACGTGGTGGCCGGGCAGATTCCGCGCGGCAAGCTGGCCGGGCACTTCCACGATACCTATGGCCAGGCGCTGGCCAATATCTACGCCAGCCTGCTGGAAGGCATTCACGTGTTCGACAGCTCGGTGGCCGGCCTCGGCGGCTGCCCTTACGCCAAAGGCGCGACCGGCAACGTGGCCAGTGAGGACGTGGTTTACCTCCTGCACGGCCTTGGCATCGAAACCGGCATCGATCTGGACAAGCTCATTACCGCCGGTCAACGCATCAGCGACACCCTCGGTCGAGCAAACGGCTCGCGGGTAGCAAAGGCACGTTTGTCGGCCTGATGTGCGACAAGTTGTCACACAGTGTTACCCTGCCCGCCATCGCGTTCAGGGAAACGGGTAACACGGAAACACCTGGCGACAGATTCGGCCTTGAATCCACGTCGGTGAATTCCGGAAACCCCCGAGAACCGGGACCTCAGCAAAGTTGGCATGGCTTCTGCTATGCCTTACGTACAACAAAAATAACAAATGCAATAACCCAATAAAAACAAGACGTATCGGCTCTGACATAACAAGAACAACACGGACAGAGACGCAGCTAACTGATTTTTTTGGAGTGGATCGCTCCACTTGGGGCTTTGGCCTCACGACCGTACTGAGAACAATAAAACTGCGTTCAGGCAGCTACCAGACGAGTCGGATCGAAAGATCGAAGCGGATCAGCGCTCAAAAAAATACGTTTGCTCTTGGCCCCCTTTGGGGTCGCTCAAAAAAAGCAAAAAAGGCTGGCTGCCAAAAATAACAACAGGCCACCTAATAATAAAAAGAGCATGCAGTTGAAATTGAAGGGGAGCCCAGGCTCCCCTTCGTGCTATCCGGCATTCGTAAACCTCCCCTTCTACCTATTCCAGCGGCCAGCACCTCGCCCCCGTTGACATCAACCCGACCGCAGGCTTACGTTAACGTAAAGGTGACACCGTTTATTCCCTCCTGACAGCCCTCCAATAACAACACGGGATGCAGTTTATGAATTACCCCACGCTCAACTTCGGCCTCGGCGAAACC
Source organism: Pseudomonas sp. GL_135 (assembly GCF_057834665.1). Lineage (NCBI taxonomy): Bacteria > Pseudomonadati > Pseudomonadota > Gammaproteobacteria > Pseudomonadales > Pseudomonadaceae > Pseudomonas > Pseudomonas sp. GL_135. The sequence continues at coordinate 2,712,495 of NZ_CM174408.1, read as the reverse complement.
CTCGACATGCTGCGCGACCAAGTGCGCGCCTTCGTGGCCGCCGAGCTTGCCCCGCGTGCTGCACAGATCGATAAGGACAATCTCTTTCCCGCCGACATGTGGCGCAAGTTCGGCGACATGGGCCTCCTGGGTATTACCGTCGATGAGCAGTACGGCGGCGCGGGCCTTGGCTATCTGGCCCATGTGATCGCCATGGAAGAAATCAGCCGGGGCTCTGCCTCCGCAGCGCTGTCCTACGGTGCCCATTCCAATCTGTGCGTCAACCAGATCAACCGCAACGGCACGCCCGAACAGAAAGCCCGCTACCTGCCCAAACTGATCAGCGGCGAGCACGTCGGTGCCCTCGCGATGAGCGAACCCAACGCCGGTTCCGACGTGGTCTCGATGAAGCTGCGCGCCGACCGACGCGGCGACCGATTCGTCCTCAACGGCAGCAAGACCTGGATCACCAACGGACCTGACGCCAATACCTACGTGATCTACGCCAAGACCGACCTGGAGAAAGGTGCCCACGGCATCAGCGCCTTCATCGTTGAGCGCGACTGGCACGGCTTCTCCCGGGGCAACAAGTTCGACAAGCTCGGCATGCGCGGCTCCAACACCTGCGAGCTGTTCTTCGATGACGTCGAGGTGCCGGAAGAAAACCTGCTCGGTGCGCTCAACGGTGGCGTGAAGGTGCTGATGAGCGGCCTGGATTACGAGCGCGTCGTGCTCTCGGGCGGCCCGGTCGGGATCATGCAGGCGTGCATGGACGTGGTGCTGCCGTACATTCACGACCGCAAACAGTTCGGCCAGAGCATCGGCGAGTTCCAGCTGATCCAGGGCAAGGTCGCTGACATGTACACCCAGCTCAACGCCAGCCGCGCCTACCTGTACGCCGTGGCCCAGGCCTGCGAGCGCGGCGAGACCACGCGCAAGGACGCCGCCGGGGTGATCCTCTACACCGCCGAACGGGCGACCCAGTTCGGCCTGGACACCATCCAGATTCTCGGCGGCAACGGCTACATCAACGAATTCCCGGCCGGACGACTGCTGCGCGACGCCAAGCTCTACGAGATCGGCGCCGGCACCAGTGAAATCCGCCGCATGTTGATCGGGCGTGAGCTGTTCAACGAAACCCGCTGACAGCGCCGGAGGCCCCATGACCACTCTGCACACCCTGATCAACCCGCGCTCGCCGGAATTCGCCAGCAACATTGACGCCATGCGCACGCAGCTCGACGCCCTGCACAGCCTGCTCGACCACGTCCAGCGCGGTGGCGGTGCGAAAGCGCAGGAACGCCACACCTCCCGGGGCAAGCTGCTGCCCCGGGAGCGAATCAGTCGACTGCTTGACCTTGGTTCGCCGTTTCTCGAACTCAGCCAGCTGGCCGCCCATGACGTGTACGGCGAAGACGTCCCGGCTGCTGGGCTCATTGCGGGCATTGGCCGGGTCGAAGGCGTCGAATGCATGATCATCGCCAACGACGCGACGGTGAAAGGCGGCACCTACTACCCGCTCACCGTGAAAAAACACCTGCGCGCCCAGACCATCGCCCAGCAAAACCGCCTGCCGTGCATCTACCTGGTGGACTCCGGCGGCGCCAACCTGCCCCGTCAGGACGAAGTGTTCCCCGACCGTGAACACTTCGGCAGGATCTTCTTCAATCAGGCCAACATGAGCGCCGAGGGCATCGCCCAGATCGCGGTGGTCATGGGCTCCTGCACCGCCGGCGGCGCCTACGTGCCGGCCATGGCCGACGAAACCATCATGGTCCGCGAACAAGCAACCATCTTTCTCGCCGGGCCGCCGTTGGTGAAAGCCGCCACGGGCGAAGTGGTCAGCGCCGAAGACCTCGGCGGGGCCGATGTGCACTGCAAAATTTCCGGAGTGGCCGATCATTACGCCGACAGCGATGATCACGCGCTGGCGCTGGCACGGCGCTGCGTGGCCAACCTGAACTGGCGCAAGCTTGGCCAGTTGCAGACCCGCCCGCCCCAGGCACCGCTGTATGCCGATGACGAGCTGTACGGCGTGATCCCGGCAGACGCCAAGCAGCCGTTCGATGTGCGAGAAGTCATCGCGCGGCTGGTGGACGGTTCGGTGTTCGATGAATTCAAGGCGCTGTTCGGCACCACGCTGGTCTGCGGCTTCGCCCATCTGCATGGCTACCCGATCGCTATCCTCGCCAACAACGGCATCCTCTTCGCCGAAGCCGCGCAGAAAGGCGCGCACTTCATCGAACTGGCCTGCCAGCGCGGCATTCCTCTGCTCTTTCTGCAGAACATTACCGGCTTCATGGTTGGCCAGAAGTACGAGGCCGGTGGCATCGCCAAGCACGGCGCCAAGCTGGTCACCGCCGTGGCCTGTGCGAAAGTCCCCAAGTTCACAGTAATCATCGGCGGCAGCTTCGGCGCAGGTAACTACGGTATGTGCGGCCGCGCCTATGACCCGCGCTTTCTGTGGATGTGGCCCAACGCGCGGATCGGCGTCATGGGTGGCGAACAGGCGGCCGGGGTGCTGGTGCAGGTCAAGCGTGAGCAGGCCGAACGCAGCAGCCAGACCTTCAGCGCCGAGGAAGAAACCGCGCTGCGCCAGCCGATCCTTGATCAATACGAGCACCAGGGGCACCCCTGGTACTCCAGCGCCCGGCTATGGGACGACGGCGTCATTGACCCCGCCCAGACCCGCGACATTCTCGGCCTGGCCATCAGCGCCTCACTCAACGCCGCCATCGAACCGACCCGCTTCGGCGTGTTCCGGATGTGACCCGAGAGAATCGCCCCCATGAATGATTTTGCCACCCTCGACATCGCCCTCGACCCACGAGGGTTCGCCACGCTCTGGCTCAACCGGCCGGAGAAAAACAACGCCTTCAACGCGCAGATGATTCGCGAGCTGATCATTGCTCTGGATCAGCTGCAGAAGGACGACAGCCTGCGTTTTTTGCTGTTGCGCGGACGCGGCCGACACTTCAGCGCCGGTGCCGACCTGGCCTGGATGCAGGAGTCGGCCAACCTCGACTACAACACCAACCTGGGCGACGCCCGCGAACTCGGCGAGTTGATGTACAACCTGGCCAAGTTCAAGGCGCCGACCCTCGCCGTGGTGCAAGGCGCGGCCTATGGTGGCGCGCTGGGCCTGATCAGCTGCTGCGACATGGCCATCGGCGCTGAGGATGCGCAGTTCTGCCTCTCGGAAGTGAAGATCGGGCTCGCCCCGGCGGTGATCAGCCCGTTCGTGGTGCAAGCCATCGGCGAACGTCATGCGCGACGCTATGCGCTGACCGCCGAACGCTTCGACGGTGCCCGGGCGCGGGAGATCGGGCTGTTGGCCGAGTGTTACCCGGCCGCCGAGCTGGAACAGCACCTGGAACACTGGATCGCCAACCTGCTGCTCAACAGCCCCCAGGCCATGCGCGTCAGCAAAGACCTGCTGCGCGAAGTCGCCGACGGTGAGCTGACCCCTGCCCTGCGCCGCTATTGCGAAAACGCCATCGCACGGATTCGCGTAAGCGCCGAAGGCCAGGAAGGTCTGCGGGCGTTCCTGCAAAAGCGCGAGCCCGCCTGGCGCGGCGATCCGGACACTCCAAAAGCCACGCGCACCCCACAAGGAGAGTCGCACTGATGAGCGTCCCGCACATGCAACCATTGAATTCGGTGCTGATCGCTAACCGCGGCGAAATCGCCTGCCGGGTCATGCGCACCGCCAAGGCCATGGGCCTCACCACCATCGCCGTGCACAGCGCCACCGACAGCCACGCGCGGCACGTCCGTGAGGCCGACATCGCGGTGAACCTCGGCGGCAGCAAGGCCAGCGAGAGCTACCTGCAGATCGACAAGCTGATTGCAGCCGCCAAGGCCAGTGGCGCCCAGGCCATCCACCCGGGTTATGGGTTTCTCTCGGAAAACGCAGGCTTCGCCCGGGCAGTGGAACAGGCTGGACTGATTTTCCTCGGCCCGCCCGCCGCGGCCATTGACGCCATGGGCAGCAAGTCGGCGGCCAAGTCGCTGATGGAAACCGCTGGGGTGCCGCTGGTGCCCGGCTACCACGGCGATGCGCAAGACGCCGCAACCTTCCGCGAAGCGTCCGCCCGCATCGGTTATCCGGTGCTGCTCAAGGCCACGGCTGGAGGTGGCGGCAAGGGCATGAAAGTGGTCGAGCGCGATGAGGATCTGGCTGAAGCGCTGGCCTCGGCGCAACGTGAGGCGCAGTCGTCGTTCGGCGATTCGCGCATGCTCGTCGAAAAGTACGTGCTCAAGCCGCGCCACGTGGAGATTCAGGTATTCGCTGACCAGCACGGCCACTGCCTGTACCTCAACGAGCGCGACTGCTCGATTCAGCGCCGTCACCAAAAGGTCGTCGAAGAAGCCCCGGCGCCAGGCCTGACACCACAGATGCGTCAGGCCATGGGCGAAGCGGCGGTGCGTGCGGCTCAGGCGATTGGCTACGTCGGTGCCGGCACGGTGGAGTTTCTGCTGGACGCCGGGGGCGATTTCTTCTTCATGGAGATGAACACGCGCCTGCAAGTCGAGCACCCGGTGACCGAGGCGATTACCGGGCTGGACCTGGTGGCCTGGCAGATTCGCGTGGCCCAGGGCGAGCCGCTGCCGATCACCCAGGCCGAAGTGCCGCTGAACGGTCACGCGATTGAAGTGCGGTTGTATGCGGAAGACCCGGCCAACGACTTTCTGCCCGCCACCGGGACGCTGGCGCTGTATCGGGAATCCTCCCAAGGCCCGGGACGTCGCGTTGACAGCGGTGTGGCGGAAGGTGACGAGGTCTCGCCGTTCTACGACCCGATGCTCGGCAAACTGATCGCCTGGGGCGAAACCCGTGAACAAGCGCGCTTGCGGCTGCTGGCGATGCTCAACGAATTCGCCATCGGCGGCCTGAGGACCAATCTTGCGTTTCTGCGCCGCATTATCGCGCACCCGGCCTTCGCCCAAGCCGAGCTGGACACCGGTTTTATCCCTCGCTATCAAGACGATCTGCTGCCAGCGGCCCAGGGCTTGACCGAGGAATTCTGGCAGCTGGCGGCACAGGCGTACCTGAGCACTGCAGCGGTGACCATCAGATCCGACGACGCCCATTCGCCGTGGTCGACCCCCCGCGGTCTTCGCCTTGGCGGCCCAAGCGAAGTGACGTTGCACCTGGCGTGTGGCGCAGAGTCCCGAAGCATGGTGATGCGGAGTGGTTCGCAGCAAGGCGTTCGTTTGAACGGCGAGCACTTGCTGATCGAGCGGGATGGCGTGCGTCGCCAGACCATCGCGATCCGTCGGGCCGAAACGCTTTACCTGCAATGGCAGGGCGATGTGCATGCGATCCGCTCGGTTGACCCTATTGCCGAGGTGGATGTGAGCCACGGCCATCAAGGCGGCCTCACCGCACCCATGAATGGCAGCATTGTTAGGGTATTGGTCAGCGTGGGCGAACAGGTGCAGATCGGCACTCCGCTGGTGGTGCTGGAAGCCATGAAAATGGAACACAGTATCCGCGCGAACACCGCCGGCACCGTGGCAGCGCTGTATTGCGCCGAAGGTGAGATGGTCAAGGAAGGGGCAGTGCTGGTGGAGCTGGAAGCTGAATAAATGTCAAAACCCCGGTGGGATCGGGCGTGAACGCGAATGTAGGACCGGCTTTAGCCGGGAAGACGTCAGGTGGCGCACCGCAAAATCGATGGCGTTCACAATGGCCCCTTCCCGGCTAAAGCCGGTCCTACAACGATTCGTGTGTCCAATGAGATTGTGTGCGAACGCAAATGTAGGACCGGCTTTAGCCGGGAAAGCGGCAGTCGGCACACCGCAACATTGAGGGTGCGCACACTGGCCTCTTCCCGGCTGAAGCCGGTCCTACTAAAACAATGCGTCAGTGAGATCGGGTGCGAACTCGAATTGTAGGACCGGCTTCAGCCGGGAAAGCTTCAGTCGTCACGCCGCGAAATCGAGCGTGGCAATACCGGCGTCTTCCCGGCTAAAGCCGATCCTACTAAGCGATGCATCCAGTTCGATCAAAGGAGGCCTGAACGACCTCCTCCCATTTTTCACGCCGCTACTTCGTACAACTTAAGCACTTCAACTTCGCCACTGACCAGGCTCTGGCGCATCCGCGCCGCCTGCAGTGCCGCTGCCTTCATGGCGCTTTCCTTGACGTGACCGTAGCCGCGTATGCGCTCCGGCAGGCGCGCCAGGTTCAGCGCGGTATGCCGATTGCCGGCGCTCAGGTGGCCGAGGATCAGCTCGATGTCGCCCACGTACGCATCAATCAGCTCGCGCTCCTGGCGACGCTCGACGCTGCGGCCGAACGGATCGAGCGCGGTGCCGCGCAGGAATTTGAAACGCGCGAGCACATCGAACGCCTTCAGCATCCACGGCCCGAAGCTGCGTTTGCGCGGCACGCCGCTCTTCGGATCACGCTTGGCCAGCCACGACGGTGCCAGATGAAACTCGATGCGGTAATCCCCTTCGAACTGCGCTTCCAGCTGACGGGTGAAGTCGCCGTTGCTGTACAGCCGCGCCACTTCGTATTCGTCCTTGTAGGCCAGCAGCTTGAAGTAGTTGAACGCCACCGCCTCGGTCAACGCAGGCGGTTGCCCCGGGAACAGCCGCGCCTCAGCGTCCCGCACACGGTTCACCAGCGTCAGGTAGCGCTCGCTCAGCGCGCCGTTCTGATAAGCGATCAAGGCGTGGACGTTGCGGGTGACACGCTCTTCCAGGGTCAGATGCTCAGGGTCCGGCGTTGTCTGGCTCTGCGGATTGGCCGCCGCTTGCACCGCAGGGAGGTCAAACGCTGCACGGCGCCCCCACAGGAACGCTTGCTGGTTCAGATTGACCGCCACGCCGTTAAGCTCGATGGCCTTCTCGATGGCCGCAGAGGTCAACGGAATCAGCCCCAGCTGGAAGGCATACCCCAGCATGAAGAGGTTGCTGGCAATGCTGTCGCCCATCAGCTTGGTCGCCAGGTCCGTCGCCTGCACAAAGTGAGTTTTGTCGGCGCCGACGGCTTCGCGGATGGTCTGCATCATCGCTTCGGCCGGGAACTCCGCGTCGGGGTTTCGGGTGAATTCGGCGGTCGGTGTCTGCTGGCTGTTGATCACCGCATGGGTTTTTGCGCTGTTGAGCTTGGCAATGGCATCGGGGCCCGACGCTACCAACAGGTCACAACCCAGCAGCAGATGGGCCTCACCGGCCGCGATGCGCACGGCGAACAGATCTTCCTGGCGCGCGGCGATACGAATGTGGCTGACCACCGGGCCGAACTTTTGTGCCAGACCGGCCTGGTCGAGCACGCTGCAGCCCTTGCCTTCCAGATTCGCCGCATAACCCAGCATCGCGCCAACGGTGGTCACGCCCGTGCCACCCACACCCGGCAGCAGAATGTTGTACGGCTCAGCAAGGCTCGGCAGCGTCGGCTGCGGCAGTTCAGCGAACGCCTGGGCCTGCTTTGGCAACTGCGGCTTGCGCAGCTTGCCGCCATGCACCGTGACGAAGCTCGGGCAGAAGCCCTCCACGCAGCTGAAGTCCTTGTTGCACGCGCTCTGATCGATTTCGCGCTTGCGCCCTTCCGGGGTTTCCTTCGGCAGCACCGACAGGCAGCCCGACTTGACGCCACAATCACCACAGCCTTCGCACACGGCCGGGTTGATGATGGCGCGCTTGTCCAGATCAACCATAGTCCCGCGTTTGCGGCGGCGGCGTTTTTCAGTGGCGCATGTTTGGTCGTAGATGATCACCGACACGCCCTTGAACTCACGCAACTCGCGCTGCACGGCGTCCAGATCGCTGCGATGGTGGAAGGTGGTGATCGGCGCAAACTGTTCGCGGCTCGGGTATTTCTCCGGCTCGTCCGAGACTAGGGCAATGCGCTGCACGCCCTCGTTGAACACCTGCCGGCTGAGCTGATCGACGCGCAGCACGCCGTCGATGGGCTGGCCGCCGGTCATGGCGACAGCGTCGTTGTAAAGAATCTTGTAGGTGATGTTGACCTTGGACGCGACCGCAGCCCGCAACGCCAGGTGCCCGGAGTGAAAGTAGGTGCCGTCGCCCAGATTCTGAAACACGTGGGGCGTTTCGGTGAACGGCGCCTGGCCGATCCAAGTCACGCCCTCGCCGCCCATCTGGGTGAACGTCTCGGTTTCCCGGTCCATCCAGATCGTCATGTAATGGCAGCCGATACCGGCCAGGGCGCGACTGCCCTCCGGTACGCGGGTCGAGGTGTTGTGCGGGCAGCCTGAACAGAAGTGCGGCGTGCGCTGGGTCTTGAACAGCGGCGCGGCCAGGGCTTTCTCCTTGTCGGCGAGAAACTGCAGGCGTGCGTCGATTTTCGGGCTGCTGTAGATCGGCGCAAGGCGTTTGGCGATGACCCGGGCGATCATCGCCGGCGTCAGTTCGGCCAGGTTCGGCAACAGCGAGCGGCCTTCTTCATCAAACTCACCGACAACACGGGGACGCTGATCCACCGGCCAGTTGTACAGCTGGCCGGTAAGCTGATCCTCAATGACGCTGCGTTTTTCCTCGACCACGAGGATCTCGTCGAGGCCTTCCGCGAAGCCGTGCACCGACACCGGCTCCAGCGGCCAGCTCATGCCGACCTTGAGTACACGAATGCCCACCGAAGCGCACAGGTCTTCGTCGATGCCCAGCTCCTCGAGGGCCTGACGCACATCCAGATACGACTTTCCGGTGGTGATGATGCCCAGACGCGGCTGCGGCGAATCGATGACCACCTTATTGAGGTTGTTGGCCCGGGCGAACGCGCGGGCGGCGTAGATTTTATAGGTATTGAGGCGCGCCTCCTGGGCGAGGGGCGGATCGGGCCAGCGAATGTGCAGGCCGCCTTCGGGAATCTGGAAGTCTTCGGGGATCTGCGTCTGGATGCGCAGCGGATCGACCTCAACGACGGCCGAGGAATCGACGTTTTCGGCGATGGTCTTCATGGCCACCCAGCAACCGCTGTAGCGCGAAAGCTCCCAGCCGATGATGCCGTAATCGAGGATTTCCTGGACGTTGCTGGGGTTGAGCACCGGGATCATCGAGGCGATGAAGGCGTGCTCGCTCTGGTGCGCAATGGTCGAGGATTTACAGCCGTGGTCGTCGCCGGCGAGGATCAACACGCCGCCATTTTCGGCAACGCCAGCGGAGTTGCCGTGCTTGAACACGTCGCCGCATCGGTCAACGCCCGGACCTTTGCCGTACCACAGGGCGAAGACGCCGTCGTATTTGCCGTGTGGGAATAGATTGACTTGCTGACTGCCCCAGACCGCCGTCGCGGCGAGTTCTTCGTTGACGCCGGGCTGGAAATGAATGGCGTTCTGCTGGAGATAATCCTTGGCGTCCCAGAGGCTCTTGTCGAGGTTGCCCAACGGCGAGCCGCGATAGCCTGAGATAAAGCCGGCGGTGTTGAGCCCGCGGGCTTCGTCGCGCTGCTTCTGCAGCATCGGCAGGCGGGTCAGCGCCTGGGTTCCGGTCAGGTACAGATTGCCGGTTGCGAGTCGGTACTTATCGTCCAGACGAATATCAGCCAGGGACATTCAGGCACTCCTTTATTTTTATTAGTGCGTTTTGAATGCGGCGCCAGCGGCGTTTGCAGCCTTGCCAGCGCCTCGCCGTCAGGACGGTTCAGCCCAACGGTCACAGACAAAATACTGCCTGCCCGACGGAGGCTTTTCCTTCCTAAATCGATGCGAATCTGCTCATATCGTGCATGCCCGTTCCCGTTCAAGAATAAAAAAGGGTCAATTCATGCAGGTCAAGCTCAGCCCCATCGATCGCAAGATCCTCCGTCTGTTGCAGCACGACGCCAATCTCTCCGCCGCGGAGATCGCCGAGCGTGTCGAACTCTCCCAATCCCCCTGCTGGCGGCGCATCAATCGTCTGGAAGAAGAAGGCATCATCGAACGCAAGGTCGCCCTGCTCAACCCGGCCAAGCTCGGGCTGACCATGACCGTGTTCGTCGACGTCAAGCTGTCCGGCCACGGGCGCAAATACCTGACCGAATTTGAAGAGGCGATCACCGGATTTCGCGAAGTGCTGGAGTGCTACACCATGGCCGGCGACATGGACTTCCTGCTCAAGGTGGTGGTGCAGGACATCGCCAGCTACGAGCGATTCCTGCGTGATCACCTGCTGCAGAGCCCCCATGTGCAGGAAGCGCATTCGAACATTGCGATGAGTGTGGTGAAACGCACGACAGAATTGCCGATCGACTAGGCTGCCGATGGACTGAGGCGGAGGCAAAAACCGCCCACGGGAAAACTCTTTTCACAGGGGCGCGAAAAAAGCATTGACTCTCAAATGGGAATGATTATTATTGAGCGCAACCGGTCGCGAGACTGGTTGGTAACCCAGAAGCCTTAGGTCGGCTTCCGGATTATCTCCTCATCAGGCTAATCACGGTTTTTGACCCGGCTTAATAGCCGGGTCTTTTTTTTTGCCCTTTTCGGGTCTGGGTTCGGTCGGGTGTTGCGTCTTCAGGCTAATGAAGAGGGTTCGACAGTGATCTGTCTTTTCGATGGCGCGCATCATAGCAAATGGATCGAGCGATGGGCCGTTGCTGCTGTCAAAAATTGACACATTCAGTCAGAACTTCCGAATTCACGACGTTGTTTTCCGCGACCGCCGCTATTCAAACAGTGAGCAAGACGCCATGACTCAGCTCCTCGACTCGTTGATAACCAATTCTCCCGTGTCGCCCGCCTTGGGCACGAGCGCCGAAACCGACCTGTACCGACGCCGTCTGCAGCGTCTGCCGCGCAGGGTTCAGCAGGTCTTTCTGCTGAGCCGCCTCGACGGCCTTTCTTACACCGATATCGCCCGCCTGCTTGACGTAGACGCCAGCACCGTCGAACGCTGCATGACGGCGGCCCTTGAGCACTGCGTCAGCGAGCCCGCCGGACATGACCCGTCCCGTGGGATTCTGCTGCAAGCCTTGCGCTGGTACGTGCACCTGCAAAGTCCCCAGGCCACGGCCAGTCAGCGCATCGAGTTTCGTCACTGGCTCGACGCCGATCCCCGGCACCTGGCCGCGTTTCAGCACAGCGAGCAGTTCTGGCGCACGCTCCATGCACCGGCCGCGGTTCTGGGTGCCAGTGGTTGGCATCGGCGCAAACCGCGCGCCTACGTCGGCTGGTTGCTGGTGACGGTGCTGCTGTGTGGTCTGCTGGTCACCGCCGAGGCCTATAGCTGAGGCAAATCCTGACTCTTTCGCGAAATATTCTGTCGCCGTCCTTCAACCTGATGCGTGTAAAGTAACCGTCATAACAGCCCAGCGAGACAATCAGGCCCTGCGTCGATTGCCTCCCGATGGCGTTGCGACGGCCTCGCAATGATAACCACGTACTCAGGACGCTCCCGTGACTCAAACCGCCCTTACCATCTCCGCCGATTTCGACAGCGGTAACATCGTCATGCTCGACGCCAGCAACCCGAAAGCGGTGCAACTGGCGATTCGCCCTGACACCAAGAGCGCGCACTTCCAGTGGTTCCATTTCAAGGCTGAAGGCCTGCACATCGGCGAGCCCCACGGCTTCAGCCTGACCAACGCCGGCGAGTCCAGCTATAACGGCGCCTGGACCGGCTACAACGCAGTGGCCTCCTACGACCAGAAAACCTGGTTCCGCGTACCAAGCCAGTTCGACGGCAAGGCGCTGAACTTCGAGCTGACGCCCAGCGAATCCCAGGTGTGGTTCGCCTACTTCGAACCCTACAGCCGCGAGCGCCACGACTGGTTGGTGGAAGAGGCGCTGAACAAGGCCGGCACCGAGCTGCTGGCCACCGGCAAGAGCGTCGAGGGCCGAGACATTCCGCTGCTGCGCAAGGGCGACGGCGCTGCGGGCAAACGCAACCTCTGGATCATCGCGCAGCAGCACCCCGGCGAGCACATGGCCGAGTGGTTCATGGAAGGCATCATCGAACGGCTACAGGAAAACGACCCTGAGTTGCAGGCCCTGCTGGCCTCGGCGGACCTGTATCTGGTGCCGCACATGAACCCGGACGGCTCGTTCCACGGGCATCTGCGCACCAATGCCCACGGCAAGGACCTCAACCGCGCCTGGCAGGACACGACCCCCGAGCTCAGCCCGGAAGTGTTCTTCGTCAAAGAGCAGATGGAAAAATATGGCGTGGACATGTTCCTCGACGTCCATGGCGATGAGGAAATCCCCTACGTCTTCACCGCCGCCTGCGAAGGCAATCCGGGGTACACCGACAAGCAGGCGCAACTGGAAGCGGATTTCCGCGCGCGGTTAAGCGGCCTGACCCGGGACTTCCAAAGCAAATATGGCTATCCGAAATCGGCGCCGGACCAGGCCAACATGAACCTGGCGTGCAACAGCGTCGGCGAGCGCTACAAGTGCCTGTCGCTGACGCTGGAAATGCCGTTCAAGGACAACGATGACGCGCCGGATGTCGTCACCGGCTGGTCAGGCCAGCGCTCGAAACAGCTGGCCCGCGATGTGCTGACCACGCTGGGGCAGATGGTGTCGGTGCTGCGCTGAGGCGCGAGCTGACAGTTCTCAGCTTCCAGAAACACCATCGCCAGCAGGGTGTGCCCGCTGGCGATGGCGTCAATCGCAGTGACGACACGCATCAATCCCGCGATTTACCCCGCAGCATGCTGCCCAGCACCTCATCCCTCCTCACCCAGCCGTGAAACAGCGCGGCGGCGAGATGCGCCAGAATCGTCAGGAAAAACAGGTACGCCAAATAGGCGTGGGCCTTGCGCAGCAACGCGAAGGTGTCCGGGTTGGCCGCGACAATGGACGGCAGGCGCACCGAACTGCCGAGCATGACCGGATCCCCGGCGGCGGAAATCATCGCCCAGCCAATCAGCGGCATCGCCAGCATCAGCGCGTACAGCACGTAATGGGACAGCTTGGCCGCCAGTGCCTGCACGGCCGGCAAGTCAGCCGGGAGCGGCGGCGTCTGAGTGGTCACACGGACGATGATCCTGACGACGACCAGCAGCAGAATCGCGATGCCCAAGGGCTTGTGCAGGTTCAGCAGCCACTCGTGCCGCTCGGACACCGAGGCGACCATGCCGGCGCCGATGAACAGCATGGCGATGACCATCAGCGCCATCAGCCAGTGCAACAGCCGCGCCAGTGGGGCGAAATGCTTGACGGGCGTACTCATGGCTGTTTCTCCTGGGCAGGTTCGGCTTTCAACTGATCGACTTCAGCGGTACGGCGCATGTAGGACGCAGCGTAGGCTGCCGAACGCGCAGCGAGCAGCGGGTCATCCGAGCCTTCGATGCCGCTGGGCAAGATCAGCGGATCGTAATTGATGTCGCGGCAGTCGCCATCCAGTTGCGGGCTGTCGGAATTGACCACCAGGGTCCCGGCATCCACGGTCTTGTGCTCGCCGGTCCAGGCTTTGGACGCGTCGTTGGTCGGGTCCTGGGGGTTGGCCAGCGTCAGCATCAGCTTCCAGCGTTGTGGGCCGCTGGCTAGTCTGTCGCTCAGGTCTTTGTCCAGATATTCCTTGGCGTCAGGCGCGGTTGCCGCATCGGTGGCTTCCGGCACCAGACTCCAGCGCACAGGCTGGCGCTTGCCGCTGGCGTCCACCAGCACGAAGGCGTTGACGCTGTTGTAGGTCTCGGTGACGAAACTGGCCGAAGGCTTGGCCGTCTTGACCCACGCCAGAAACGGCTGGGCTTCCGGGTGCGCGGCAAAGAACGCCGGGGGTTTCGCCGGGTCGGGCTTGCCGGTCTTCGGGTCAGGCCCGGTGGCAATCTGCAGATCGACAAACGCCTCGGGCGTGCCGACCGGAAACACCGGCATGCTGTTCATGCCGGTGCGCCATTGCTGACCGTTGGGCTGGGTGAACTGCACGGCAAAACTGCGCAGGGGCGCGCCGCTGTCGGGGGAATACGGATTGCCGGTGGGCACCGCCAGACGACCAATCACTGGCGTGCGCCCGCTGGCGAAGACTTCGGCTGTGGACAGGCTGGCAGCGGCGCCGTTGCTCTCGAAGTACCCGGCAACACAGATGCCTTTCGGGTGGTTGCGACGGTAACCGGGGTGGACACCATTGTTGCGTTCGAACACGTCAACGACGCGCGCCGGCGTCAGCCGCTGTGGGTCGAGGCTGCCATTGACGTAGGCGAACGCGCCTGCAGCCACCAGTACGATCAGGCCAATGCCGCCCAGGCGCGCCAGTTTTGCCGATGTGCTCAACGGCGGTTTACGGGGGGATGGTGGTTCACGGTCAATCATCGATAACACTCCGGGCTTCTAGCCTCTTGAACTGCAGGGTGATGTGGGACGCACTGAGCACGTCGTTATTCCAGGCACCGAACTTTATTTCTGCAACAAGGGAATATCTTGCAGCGTTGTGCGTCTTTCTACTTTGCCAGGTCGCTACTACGGCCTACCGATCCTGTCGATCGCTCAGGAAACGCCCATGCACGATGTCGATGACCCACTACGCGAGTTGCTGCCACGCCTGCGCCGTTTCGCGGTTTCACTGACCCGTGACCCCAGCAGTGCCGATGATCTGGTCCAGTCGAGTCTCGAAAAAGCCCTGTCATCCTGGAGCGGCAAACGGCCCGAGGGTGACCTGCGTGCCTGGCTGTTCTCCATTCTTTATAGGCAATTTCTAGACGCCCATCGGCGCTCGCGCCGATATAGCCGGATGTTGGAGTTGTTTACCGGGAATTCGCACGACCCGCACACGCCGTCGGCGGAGCGCACGATCGTGGCTCAGACCACGTTGCAGGCGTTCGAGAGCCTGAGCGCCGAACAGCGCGCGCTGCTGCTGGCGGTTTCGGTCGAAGGCTTGAGCTACAAGGAAGTGGCGCTGATGCTCGATGTGCCCATTGGCACCGTCATGTCTCGTTTGTCCCGCGCGCGTCAGGCGTTGCGCCTGCTCAGCGAAGGCGAGATCACCACCCCTGCCCTGCGAATACTCAAATGATCACACTGCCCCCTAGCGAACGCGATCTTCATGCTTACGTCGATGGCCAGCTCAATGAGGCCGACCGGGCGACGATAGACACCTACCTCGCCGCAAACCCGGCGTTGTTGCAACGGCTTCAAGGCTGGCAGCAGGACGCCCACAGCCTGCGCGCCGGATTGAGCGGCGAGCTGCATCGGATGCCCAATCCGCAGCTGGACCCGAGCGCAATTCGCCGGCGGATCGCGCAGCAACGTACGCGTCGGATTGCAACAGCGGCGGTGCTGTTGGTTGCGGTGAGCGTCGGCGGCGCCGGCGGCTGGCAAGCGAGGAATCTGTCCATAGGCCACGCCAATCCGCCGATGGCCGATGCCGTGCAGGCTTACCGGTTGTTCGCGGGCAACGCGGAGATGGCAAGCGATTGGAGCGCCACGAAAACCCGCGACGTGCAGGGTTGGCTCGACACCCACTTCGCCCGGGCCAATCGGCTGCCGGATCTGGCGTCGGCAGGCTTTAAACCGGTCAGCGGACGCCTCACCACCACCGAACAGGGCCCGGCGGCCATGGTGGTGTACCGGGACGAACAGGGTCAGGCCTTGAGTTTTTACATCCGCCCGCCCGGCGAATTGAACAAGCTGCTCCCCCGCGGCTCCCGTCGCGACGGCGACCTGCAAGCGGATTACTGGTCAGGCGGTGGCTATAACTATGCAGTGGTCGGCCCCGCCGACGACCCGGCGGCGCAGGCGGCGCGCCGGGCTTTTTGAGCGGCGTTGGCCGGGAAGGTGTCGGACAGCGCGCTGTACAACCGAGGCTGTAGCGCTGTCAGCCATTGAGCCTCGACGGCTCGCTCTGCAGCAGCACCCTGGCATGAATCCCGGCCAGTGTGTCTTTCAGGGTCGAGGTCCCGCGGCCCTGTCTGGCTTCTTTGTCCTGTTGCAACGCCTGTTGCAGCACGCTGAGGAAGTTCTGGGTCTTGGAGGTGGAGATCGGCGTGTGCGTCTCTTTTTCCAGGCGGCCCAGCACATACTTGGAAATACGCGTCGACTGGCTGGCTGACTGGCTCACCGTCGCGTCCACCAGCTCGCCTTTCTTATAGCCGATGCTGGTCTTGCTGCTGGCCTGGTCGCTGATCTGGTAATACAGGTAATTCTGCGTTTTCGGGTCAGTGCTCAGGTCCAGCTTTTGCCCGCCTGGCAGTGGCTTGTGAAAACTCGCCGTGAGCTGGGATTGCTGGTCCTGGACAATGGTGCGATTCAATTGGTCGCGGCCTTTGGACTGGGTCGCCTGGGACAAGGTATAGGCAAAGGAATCAAGCTCACCGGGCCGACCCGGGTTGCCTTCGACACTCTTTTCGCTGACCGACGCGCTGAAGTCGCCCAGCCCGGTCAACAGGCCGTGGTCCGTGTCGGTCAGCTCGATGGAACTCACCGTCTGCGGCGCTGCTGAAACGCGGGTTTCGGGGTAATTGGAGTGCAGCGTTTTGAACGCGCCCTCGAACATGGACAGCAGCTGCGCGTCGCCGTCACCGCGCTTGCGCGCCGCTTCGATCTGGCTGACATAGCCCTCCAGCGCCTTGGCCTGCTGGCCGCTGTCACCACGAATGGCCGCGTTTTTCAGGTCCACCGAAAGATCGAGATTGCCCAGCGCGCCATTCATGCGCACCGAACGCTGGTCGGCATCGGCGTGCAGTTCAAGGGTCTGGGCGCTGCCGTCTTCAAGCTTGAGGCTGGTTTTCAAATCGACGGAGGCGAAAGCCTTGGCATCGAAATGGGTCAGAGCGTCCAGCTTCAGGGTCGGCGGTTTCGAGGCCAGGCCGTCGATGGCCGACTGAAAACCGTCCGCCATGGCGTTCAGTGCGCTCATCTCGTCGTCGCTGAGGTCGCCGCCGCTCACCTGGGCCTGCACCGCCAGACCGTCGTCCTGACTGGAAAGGCTCAGCTCGATGGTTTTGCCGCTGGCGGTTTTCAGGGTCAGGCTGATGCTGTTGGCCGGATTACTGTGCAGACGGTCCTGGGCAGCAGCGAGCTCTGCAGGTTCCAGCGCTTTACCGGTGGAGGAACGCAGCACCGATTGGGAAATATTCTGGCCGTTCTGGGCCAACTGACTGAGCAGCGTTGCGCCCAGGCCCTGGAAGCGACCCGCGGTGGCGGAGGTGCTGAAATTGCCGGTCATGGCCAGCGAGACGTTGTCCTGCCGGCTGTACTCCCAGGCCGGCGGGACGCTGGCGTCGGGCATCAGGCCTCGGACGTTGTAGACCAACGGGGCGCTGACCTGGTTGTCCTGGCCGAGCATGACAACGGACGACGGCGAGGCACTGGTGGTGGCAGCAGCGGCGTTGTCATTGAGCGCGACGGTGGCCGCCGGCTTGATCACCGGCATCAACTGGGCGGTTGAAATGACCGAAGAAATCGCTGACATGGCACTTCCCTGTTCAAGTGAGTAATAGACTTCCTGAACAGGGTGTCGGCGGACACTTTTGTAACTTGAGCGATACAAACCCGGGCCACACCGGCACACGGTGAGCGTCGTGCAGTGGGCCTCTCGAGATTGAAACCGGAGTCAACTCAGGACAGGGCCACCGGCGCCTCTTGACGCAGACGTCGCGCATCCTCTGCCGGTGGCACACCGAACAGGCGCCGGTAATCCCGACTGAACTGCGACGGGCTTTCATACCCGACGCGGTAGCCAGCGGCCGCCGCATCAACAGCCTGGGCCACCATCAGCCGTCGCGCTTCCTGCAGTCGCAATTGACTGCGAAACGCCAGCGGGCTCATGGACGTTACTGCTTTGAAATGCGCGTGAAAGGTCGAGCGGCTCATGCCTGCCACCTCGGCCATGTCCTCGATCCGACAGCCCTCTGTGTAATGCGCACGCAGCCAGGCGATGGCCTTGGCAATCTGGCGCAGACGGCTGTCGGCGTTGGCCAATTGGCGGAGTACGCCGTGGCCGCTGCCGGTCAGCAACCGGTAGAGAATCTCGCGCACGGCCAGGGGTGCGAGCTCGTCGATGTGTTGGGGCGTGTCCAACAGGCGGGCAAGCCGCACTGCCGCCTCGAACAGCTCGGGACTGGTGTCGTTGAGTTCGATACCGGCCGCCGGCACGGCGCTCCTGTCAGCGGGCGCCGGGTGTCGCAACGCCAGATCGCTCAGGGCCGTCATGTCCAGGTCAAGCACCAGGCACAGGTAAGGCTCGCGCTCGCTGGCCTCAATCACCGAACCCATGACCGGAATGTCGATGGAGGCCACCAGGTAACTGGCGGCGTCGTAGACAAAGGACCGGCCGCCCGCGATCACGCGCTTGCGACCCTGGGCGATGAGGCACAGCGTCGGTTCGTAGACCACTGGCATCGCCACGGTAGGCGCAGCGGCCCGCGCCAGGCTTACGCCCGGAATGGCCGTTGGATGCAGGCCGTCCTCTGCAGCATGGCGGCTGATGAGGTCAACCAGTGTGGACAACGCGGTCATGGTCGCTCCGTCGTACGGATAAAGGTGCAGAGGCCGGCAAAGAACCGATCGATCGGATAATCGTGCAAGAGCGCGGGACGATCCGCCTACGGCGTTATTCGCAGTGTTCGGCAGACTGAGGCCCTGAAGCATTCCACTCCATCGCTCAAGGAAGCCATCATGCCCACTCTCAATGCACTCGACCACTACCGCCTGCTCGGACGATCGGGGATGCGCGTTTCACCCCTCTCCCTTGGCACCATGACGTTCGGCTCCGACTGGGGCTGGGGTTCCGATGAAGCCGAGGCCCGGCAGATTTTCGACACCTACGTCGACCACGGCGGCAACTTCATCGACACCGCCGTCAACTACACCAACGGCGCGTCCGAGCGAATCCTCGGCCAGTTTCTCAAGCACAAACGGGATCGTCTGGTGGTCGCCACCAAGTACACCATGGCTCGCGACCCGGGCGACCCCAACTCCGGCGGCAATCACCGGATGAATCTCACCCGTTCGGTGGAGACCAGCCTGAAGCAACTGGACACCGACCGCATCGAACTGCTCTATCTGCATGCGTGGGATTTCACCACGTCTGCCGATGAGGTCATGCGTGCACTGGATGACCTCATTCGCGCCGGCAAGGTGCTGTACCTCGGCATTTGTAACACCCCGGCGTGGAAAGTCGCCGAACTGCAGACCCTCGCAACCCTAAGGGGCTGGGCGCCGCTGGTGGCCCTGCAAATCGAATACAGCCTGGTCGAGCGCAGTGTCGAGCATGAGCTGATGCCCATGGCCCAGGCGATGGGCCTTGGCGTGTTGCCGTGGTCGCCGTTGGGCGGCGGCATTCTGACCGGCAAATACACCCGAGAAGATTTGCAGCAAGCGAGCGAAGCCGGCGTATCCGCGACCCGCAAAGGCGTGATCAGCTCGTCGGGCCATATGAACGAGCGGTCCCTGCAGATCGCCAGCGCCGTGGTCGACGTCGCCCATGACATCGGCGCCTCACCCTCCCAGGTGGCTTTGGCCTGGACGCTGCTGAACCCGGCGGTGGTCGCGCCGGTCATGGGCGCAAGAACCCTTGCCCAGGCCCACGACAACCTTGGGGCTCTGACGTTGAGTCTGAACCCCGAACACGTCGCGCGCCTGAACGAGGCCAGCGCGCCGGAGCCGATATTCCCGGCCCGATTCGTCAACCAGCCGATGGTTCAGCAGTTGATATTCGGCGGCGCCCCCGTGCGCAAATAAACCGGAGCGCCCCCCTCACGTAGGGGGGCACTCGGTGACCCTCTTGATCGCAATAAAACGCCGAAAGCGATGGCAGCAAGGGGGATCACTTCATTATTTTGTTTCCGCTGGTGGGATCTGCGCCCTAACTCGGCCACAATACGCGCCGATCCCAGGCTCCAGGGCTTTACGCCTTTCGGTTCGCCGCAAAACCCGACACCCCCAGGACTCAACAATGCCTCAAGAGCGAATCGCTGCACTTCGGCTTCCCAAACCCATTCAAGGTGCGATCGACGATCTGGTGCGCGCGTTGAACGCCGCCACCACCAAGGAAGAACTCGAACGCGAGGCCGCCATGGAAATCAGCTTCATCCTCAGCCTTGAGACCAGCAAACGCCTGCGCCCGGCCGATGTAGAAACGCTGTACATGATCTTTGACGACGCCGTGCAGGAACGACTCAGCCAACTGGCGGATCGGTCCTGACCGGATTGGCCGCAACCCCCCTCACCTGCGCGTCGTAGCGTTCGCGCGCAGCCGTAAAGCCCTCCGCCTGTTCGATGACCCACGTCCACAGCGGGATCATCTGCACCAGCAAGCCCATGCCCAGTTCGGTCAGCCGGTACTCGACGCGCAAGGGTTTCTCGCCGAAGTCATGACGACTGATCAGCCCGTCGCGCTCCAACTGCCGCAGCGTGTGGGTCAGCATGCGTTGGGTGACGCCATGCAGCTGGCGCCGCAACTCGGCGTGACGCAACGGGCTGCTTACACCGAGCGCATGCACCACGCCCAGTGACCACCGGTTGCCGGAGTGGCCGAGGATATCGCGCTTGAGCCCGTCCTCATCGTCGCTGAGCGCACGACAGGCGTCCTGCGAACGCCGGACGATTTCCTGAGCATCCAGGCCGCTCGGTATCACCGCTGTGCCTACTTTTTGCCCGCCGATGTCCATGACAAGATCCCCAGCCTCACGTTAATTGCGTCAAACAGGGGCTCACCATGCAGGCTGGTATTTCAAACGTCAAACAACACATTCTGGTCCTCGGCGCCGGCGAACTGGGGCTTGCCGTACTGCGAGGACTGACCGCGCGCGGGACTGAATCAGGGAGTATCAGCGTGCTCCTGCGCCAGACCCGCGTGGAGAGTCCGTCTCTGGAAAAGCAAAAGGAAATCGCCGCGATCAGGTCTCTCGGCGTAGCCATTGAGGTGGCCGACATCGCCGACGCCTCGGTGGCGGAACTCGCGGTGGTGCTCGGCCGCTTCGACACGGTGATCAGTTGCGTGGGTTTCGGTGCCGGTCGGGGCACCCAGCGCAAGCTCACAGAAGCTGCCCTCGTCTCGGGCGTCAAGCGCTACGTGCCCTGGCAATTCGGTGTCGACTACGACGTGATCGGACGCGGCAGCCCGCAAGACCTCTTCGACGAGCAACTGGAGGTGCGCGACCTGTTGCGCGCCCAGTCCCGCACGGAATGGCTGATCATCTCAACCGGCATGTTCACCAGCTTTCTGTTCGATCCGGCATTCGGGGTGGTGGATCTGCAGGCTGGGCGGGTTAATGCCCTGGGTAGTCTGGACACGGCGGTGACGATAACCACGCCGGAAGACATCGGCACCCTCACCGCCGCGATCGTCCTGCACAGCCCTCGCTTGATCAATCAGGTGGTGTACACCGCTGGCGACACCCTGACCTACGATGATCTGGCGGATGTACTTGAGCGCGTCACCGGACGGACATTCAGCCGCCAAGCCTCCAGCGTGCAGCAGTTACTGGCGGCCCTTGAGGAAATGCCCGACGACAATCTGCGCAAGTATCGGGCCGTGTTCGCGCTGGGCCAAGGCGTGGCATGGGATGTGGCGCAGACGTTCAATGGGCGGCACGGTATTGCAGTGACCGATGCCGAGGGTTGGGCACGGTCTAACCTGGCTCGCGGCTGACTCGCGGTCAATCTCTCTGAGTACCCACAGGATTTTTCCTGCGCAGATGTATCCAATGCCGAGACGGCCCCACGGCCTGCACTTCGAATGGTTTCAGCAAAGGACCCCACATGACGTTCTATATCTTCCTCATCGCCTGCGCCGCAGCGGCCAGCACCGGCATCATTTTCAAGCCGGGCAGCTGGTATGAATCGCTGCAAAAGCCACGATTCACCCCGCCAAACTGGTTGTTTCCGGTGGCCTGGACGACGATCTATCTGCTGCTGGCCTGGGCCGGTTATCGCCTGACCCTGATTCCCGGCAGCGAAACCGTGCTGGCGCTGTGGGCCGCGCAGATTGCCTTGAACACGCTGTGGACGCCGGTGTTCTTTGGCGCCCACCGCATCCTGGCGGGCATGATCATCATTTCGCTGCTGTGGCTGGTGGTCGCGGCCATGGTCGTGCTGGGGATCCAGCTGGACCTCATCACCGGGCTGATCCTCTTCCCCTATCTGGTGTGGCTCACCGTAGCCTCGGCGCTGAATTTTTCGATTCTGCGTCATAATCGGTAACGCGGATCAGGCAGCCCTGGCCCGGCCGGCCTGCTGAATCAGCAGACCGGCCAGCGCCGACACCGCCAGCAAGACCACCACGCCACCGTAGACATTGGTGGTGGTCACCAGCCCCGCCGTTTTGATCGACACGCCGGCCAGCAGCGCCGGAATGCAGAACGCCAGATAACTCAGGGCCAGAAACGCCGCCATCAGCGCACCGCGCTCGTGGGCGTGGGCCAGCGGCAGCAACATCCGCAGGGCGCCGAGGAAACTTGCCCCGAAGCCGACCCCCGCCACCACGGCACCGGTGAAGAACAGCCACAACCAGCCCAGATTCACGGCCGCCAGAATCACCGAAACCCCGATCGCCAGAAAACTGCAGCCCACGAGCAACGCCAGCCGCGGCGCGCGCAGGCGCAGGGTATGGATAGAAATCGCGCCACTGAGGGTCAGCGCTGCCACGGCAAAGCCGCCGTTGAGTACCGAGGTCGAACCGGTCGCGGCCGTCAGCAGCGACGGCGCCAGTGACAGGAAAAATCCGCCCAGCGCCCAGGCCGCGATGTCGGCCGGCAACACCAGTAACAACGTTCCCCTCGCCTGCGCCGGCACGGCAAGCCGCGGGCGCAGGGTTTTCAGCACGCCTGGCTGCGGCGTCACGCTTTCAGCCACCCGCAGCAGGTAAAACGCCTGGCCCACGAATGCTGCGAGGAGCAAACCATAGGCCAGGACCATGGGCAGCGGCGCGTATTCCACCAGCGAACTGGTGCCCAGTGCACCCAGCGCCATGCCGAACATCGGCGTGATGCTGTTGAGCAGCGGTCCTTGCTGCGCGTCGCTGTCGAGCATCGCGGCGCCCAACGCGCTGGTGGCAATGCCGGTCGCTACGCCCTGCAGCACCCGGGCGGCGATCAGCCAGGTGACGTCGGTGGCGGCGATGAACAGCAGCATCGAGACGATCTCCAGCAGCAGTCCGATCCAGATGACCGGGCGACGTCCGAGATAATCCGACAGCGAGCCGAAGACCAGCAGCGTTGCCAGAAGGCTCAGGGCGTAGACCGCAAAAATCACCGTCAACAGCACCGAAGAGAAGCCCCACGCCTGTTGATAGAGGTGGTAAAGCGGCGTAGGCGCACTGGACGCCGCGAAGAAACACAGCAGCACGAACGCCAGGAATCCCAAGTGGCTCGTCCCCCGACCATCGACTTGCGGGTTCTGCAAAGAATCAGACACGAGTACACTCTCCCGAAAAAGCACGCCACAAAAGCTATGAATTAGCGTTAACAGTGTGCGAGCAGCGTCTGCTTAAAGCAAATACTTTGTGTTAGGGTCCGCAGCATGGCTATCAAAGAAGGCATTCGCACCGGCGGCCGCAGTGCCCGGGTGCAGACATCGATTCACGCGGCGGTTCGCGATCTGCTTCAGGAGCAGGAGCGTTCGGCCCTCAGCGTGCCCATGATTGCGGCCCGCGCCGGTGTCACGCCGTCCACTATTTACCGGCGCTGGGGTGACCTGACTTCGCTGCTCGCCGACGCCGCTGTCGAGCGACTGCGTCCGGACGAACCCGTGGACTGCGGCAACTTGCGTGACGACTTGCGCACGTGGGTCGAGGTCTATCTTGAGGAAACGAACTCCGCGCCAGGCCGCGAAATGATGCGCGATGTGGTCGCCAGCAGCGCGACCCTGTGCTCCGGCAAGTGCCTGAACATGGTTCGCGATCAACTGCAGATCATCATCGACCGGGCCCGGGAACGCGGGGAACAGAGTCCCTCGGCCGATGAACTGGTCGACGCTGTCGTGGCACCCATGGTTTACCGCATTTTGTACGCCGAGTCGGCACCGTCCCTTGAGCGGATGCATCAATTGCTGGACCGCTGCCTGAGCTGACTCGTCTCCCGTCGCGCCGCGACCAACGAGCACTGTCCCCGACGACTGGGTATCATGGCCGCTCATTGATTACTGGCGCCCTTCCCCCATGTACACCCTTGCAGACCTGCGTGCCGGCAAACTGGCAGGCATCACGCGGCTCACGCTCAGTGCCGACCTCGGCGAATTCCCCGAGGAAATCTTCAGCCTCGCCGATTCCCTGGAGGTGCTGGACCTCAGCGGTAATCGACTGACCGAACTGCCCGCCGACCTGCACCGCCTCAAGCGCCTGAAAATCCTGTTCTGTTCCAATAATCCCTTTACCCGCCTGCCGGAATGCCTGGGCCAGTGCGAGCAGCTGTTCTTCGTCGGGTTCAAGGCCTGCAAGATCGTCAATGTGCCTGCTAAAGCGCTACCACCCTCGCTGCGCTCCCTGGTGCTGACCGATAACTGCATCGAGACCCTGCCTGAAGCCATCGGCGACTGTGCGCACCTGCAGAAGCTGATGCTCGCGGGCAACCGGCTGCGGCAATTGCCCGAATCACTGGCACGCTGCCAGCGCCTGGAACTGGTACGGATCGCGGTCAACGATTTCCATGAACTGCCGCGCTGGCTGCTGGAAATGCCCGCGCTGGCCTGGCTGGCGTTTGCCGGCAACCCGCTGAACGACATCCACACCGAAGCGCCCATCCGGCAGATTCCGTGGCCGCAACTGGCGCTGCTACAGGTGCTCGGCGAAGGTGCGTCCGGGGTGATCCAGCAGGCGCAATGGCGTGCCAATGAAGAGGCCGCAGCGCTAGACGTCGCGGTGAAGCTGTACAAGGGCGACGTCACCAGCGACGGCTCGCCCATGAACGAGATGCAGGCGTGCATTGCGGCCGGGCGTCATGACCATCTGATTCCGGTGCTCGGGCAGATTCAGGACCACCCGCAGGGCGCTCGCGGCCTGGTGATGGCGCTGATTTCTCCTTCTTTCCTCACCCTCGCCCGCCCGCCGACCCTGGAAT
The DNA here is from genome assembly GCF_057834665.1 of Pseudomonas sp. GL_135. Classification (NCBI taxonomy): domain Bacteria; kingdom Pseudomonadati; phylum Pseudomonadota; class Gammaproteobacteria; order Pseudomonadales; family Pseudomonadaceae; genus Pseudomonas; species Pseudomonas sp. GL_135. The sequence continues at coordinate 2,687,621 of NZ_CM174408.1, read as the reverse complement.
CCTGCACACGCGACACTTACGCAGGCACACGGCTGAGCGTTTCGACCGTGAAGCGCATGGCCGCCGGGATCGCAGCGGCCTGCGCCCATTTACACGGCCACGGCATCAACCACGGCGACCTGTATGCCCACAACATTCTCTGGAACGAGTCCGGCGACAGTCTGCTGGGGGATTTCGGCGCGGCGGCGTTCTACCCGGATGAAGAAACGGGCAGGAGGCTGGAGCGCATCGAAGTGCGGGCGTTCGGGATATTGCTGGGGGAATTGGTGGACTGCTGCGAGGCAAGCGATGGGGAAGCGGCGGGCCTGCGGGAGTTGCAGCGGCGGTGCGTGCAGGCTGTTGTGATGCAGCGGCCTGGTTTTGCGGAGATCGAGCGGCAGTTTAGTCAGTAGGACCCAGCCCTGAGGACGCCGCGCAACGTGTGGGACCGGCTTTAGCCGGGAAGAGGCCAGCGTGGACACCCTCAAATTCGCAGTGTGCCCACCGACGCCTTCCCGGCTAAAGCCGGTCCCACTAAGCCTGCGGCCTGACAGCGGTACCCAATCCAGAGCACGCCGCATAACTTGTGGGACCGGCTTCAGCCGGGAAGAGGCCAGCGTGAACACCCTCAATATTGCGGTGTACCGCCCGACGCGTTCCCGGCTAAAGCCGGTCCCACTAAAAGCACGGGATTCTCCAGTGGGACCGATTCAGTCAGCTGGCCCGGTCAGCCTTACCCCGCCAGACCGACGTAGACGTTTTGCACGTCATCATGGCTGTCGATGGCTTCGAGGAAGGCTTCCACCTCGGCCATCTGCTCTTCGCTCAAGCCTTCTACCGGGTTTTTCGGGCGGTAGCCGATCTTGGCGGATTCAACGGTGAAGCCGAACTTAGGCAGCGCCTTGCACACGGCGTCGAGGTCGGTGGTATCGGTATAAAACGTCGCGACGCCCTCTTCGCCTTGTTCAACGTCCTGAGCGCCGGCTTCGATGGCGGCATCTTCGGCGGCACCCTCATCTTGGGGGCCAACCGCGTCGATCATGCCCAAGTGTTCGAAATCCCAGGCAATTGAACCTTCAGCGCCCAGTTGGCCCTTGCGGAACAGCACGCGGATCTCGGAGACAGTCCGGTTGACGTTGTCGGTCAGGCATTCCACGATCACCGGCACTTTGTGCGGCGCAAAGCCTTCGTAGGTGAGTTTTTCGAAGTGCACGTGCTCGCCGAGCAATCCGGCACCTTTCTTGATGGCGCGCTCCAGGGTTTCGCGGGGCATCGACGCCTTTTTGGCTTGCTCGACCACCAGACGCAGGCGCGCATTCATGTCGGGGTCAGCGCCGGAGCGCGCGGCAATCATGATTTCCTTGGACAGCTTGCCGAAAATACGCCCCTTGGCGTTGGCTGCCGCTTCTTTGTGTTTGACCTTCCACTGTGCGCCCATGACTGTTCTCTTGTTCCGGTGGCGTTATATCGCTCGGATCCGACACGTCTTGCACGCCGGGTCGATGACGATAAACGCTGAAAATAGGGTGATCGATGATGACAGGCCGGGGGTGAGCCGCGGCGACCGGCGCATTTTATACAGGCTGAGGCCAGAAGACACCCCTGAAACGCGCCGCCACCCTGACCTGACTCAGCGGTGCTTGAACGCCGGCTCGCGCTTCTCGATGAACGCCGCCATGCCTTCCTTCTGGTCCTCGCTGGCAAACGCTGCATGGAACACCCGGCGTTCGAAACGGATACCCTCGGCCAGGCTGACTTCAAAGGCGCGATTGACGCTTTCCTTGACCATCATGGCCGCTGGCAACGACTTCGCTGCAATGCCGGCCGCGACGTTCATCGCCTCATCCAGCAGTTGATCCTGCGGCACGATGCGCGCGACCAGCCCGGCACGCTCCGCTTCGACGGCGTCGATCAGGCGCCCGGTCAGACACATTTCCATGGCCTTGGCCTTGCCGACCGCGTGGGTCAGGCGCTGGGTCCCGCCCATCCCCGGCAATACGCCCAGTTTGATTTCCGGCTGACCAAAACGCGCGTTGTCGGCGGCGAGGATGAAGTCGCACATCAGCGCCAGCTCGCAACCGCCGCCCAAGGCAAATCCCGAGACGGCGGCAATGATCGGCTTGCGGCGGTTGGCCACCCGATCGCTGTCGCTGAACAGGTCGTCCAGGTAGATCTGCGGGTACTTGAGCTCGGCCATTTCCTTGATGTCAGCCCCGGCGGCGAACGCTTTCGCCGAGCCCGTCAGGACGATGCAGCCGATGCCATGATCGCGTTCCAGCTCATCGAGGGCATGGTTGAGTTCGCTAATCAGCTGCGCATTCAGGGCGTTAAGCGCCTCTGGACGATTGAGGGTCAGGAGTGCAACGCGACCTCTCACTTCCTTGAGGATTGTTGTGTAATTCATTGTTTTATAGACCTTTTATTATGTTGAACGCTAGTCATCCGCTATTACAGATCCAACCTGCGAAACATGGCACAACCCATTGATATTAAAAGACAAGCTCGACCGCCATAGCCGTTGCCTCGCCCCCGCCGATGCAGATGGCCGCGACACCTCGCTTCAGTCCCCGCTGCTTCAACGCCGACAGCAAGGTCACCAGAATCCTCGCCCCCGATGCACCAATGGGATGGCCCAGCGCGCAAGCGCCGCCATGCACGTTGACCTTGTGATGGGGCAGTTCCAGGCGGGCCATGGTGACCAGCGCGACGACGGCAAACGCTTCGTTGATCTCGAACAGGTCGACCTCGTCCAGGGACCACCCGGTCCTGCTCATCAGCTTGTCGATGGCCCCCACCGGCGCGGTGGGAAACAAACCCGGTGCATTGGCGTAGGCGGCGTGGCCATGAATGACGGCCAGCGGCTTTAAACCGCGGCGTTGCGCTTCGGACTGACGCATCAGGGTCAAGGCCGCAGCGCCGTCGGAAATTGAGCTGGAGTTGGCCGCCGTGACGGTGCCGCCCTCGCGAAACGCCGGTTTCAACTGCGGGATCTTGTCCAGCTTCGCCTTGGGCGGCTGCTCGTCCTGGCGAATGGTCTTGCGCTCCTTGCCGACCGTGACTTCCACCGGGACGATCTCAGCGTCGAACCAGCCGCGCGTCATGGCCTCCTGCGCCCGGGTCAGCGAAGCGACTGCAAAACCGTCCTGGGCTTCCCGACTGAAATTTTCCAGCCCGGCGCACTCCTCGGCGAAGGTGCCCATCAAGCGGCCTCGGTCGTAAGCATCTTCCAGGCCGTCGAGAAACATGTGGTCGATGATCTGGCCGTGGCCCATGCGGTAACCGCTGCGGGCTTTTTCCAGCAGATAGGGTGCGTTGGACATGCTTTCCATGCCGCCGGCGATGACCACGTCGGCGCTGCCCGCCAGCAACATGTCGTGGCCGAGGATCGCGGCCTGCATCCCCGACCCGCACATCTTGTTCAGGGTCGTGCAGGTCGTGGCGTCGCTGAGCCCGGCACCCAATGCCGCCTGACGCGCCGGCGCCTGTCCCAGTCCCGCGGGCAATACACAACCAAACAACACCTCATCGACCTGCCCCGGCTCGATGCCGGCTCGTTCGACGGCAGCGCGAATCGCAGCGGCGCCCAGTTGCGGCGCGGTCAGGCTTTTGAGATCGCCCTGAAAAGCGCCCATGGGCGTGCGCGCAGCGCTCACGATCACCACGGGGTCGTCGTTCAACGTCTGGCGTTTGTTCAAAGACATAATGGTTTCCTCGATTAGCGAGCGGCCATGCGCAAGGCGCCGTCCAGACGGATCACCTCGCCGTTGAGCATGCTGTTTTCGATGATGTGTCGCGCCAGCGCGGCGTATTCTTCGGGCTGGCCCAGGCGTGGCGGGAATGGCACGCCGGCGGACAGGCTTTCGCGTACCTGGGGCGTCATGCCCGCCATCATCGGGGTTTCGAAGATGCCCGGAGCGATGGTCATGACGCGAATGCCGTAGCGCGCCAGCTCACGGGCGGCGGGCAGGGTCAGGCTGACAATGGCGCCCTTGGAGGCCGCGTACGCCGCCTGGCCGATCTGGCCGTCATAGGCGGCCACTGAGGCGGTATTGATGATGATGCCGCGCTCGCCGCCGGCATCCGCCGTGCCTTCGGCGATGGCCACGGCGGCCAGGCGCATCAGGTTGAAGCTGCCGATGAGGTTGACGTTGATCACCCGACTGAAACTGTCGAGGCCGTGGGGGCCTTCTTTACCGAGGATTTTTTCGGCGCCGACGATGCCCGCGCAGTTGATGACGCCGTTGATCTGGCCAAACGCACCGCGCGCCGCATCCACTGCGGCCTGAACGGCGCGCTCCTGGGTGATGTCGCTGACACTGGCGCGGGCGCTGCCACCGAGTTTTTCCACCTGAGCCGCGAGCGCTTCGGCGTTGACGTCCACCAGCATCACGCTGGCCCCTGCGTCGACGAGCATCCGTGCGGTGGCCGCACCCAGCCCGGACGCGCCGCCACTGACCAGAAACACCTTGCCTTCGATCTGCATGATTGTGTCGTCCTTACACTTTTATTGTTGGAGTGGCGAAATACTCCGCTCTGCCGCGCCGATGGGCAATAGTCAAAGCGCGCAGAACGTCTGGTGGTTTTGGCCAGTGGCGCGTGAGGGTCAGCGGGTTGCCGGCGGGTCAGGCCTTGGGTTGCAGCAGTGCGGCACCGGCCTGGGCCGAGACCCGTCGATTATCCAGCAGGGCCAGGGCGGCGATCAGCGCAACGCCAATAAAGGTCAGCTGGAAATCCGCCGTCACGGCGTGCCCGTCATTGCCATGCAGGACCATCGCACCACGCAAGAGTAAAGCGGCGATGGCGACACCCAGGCCCATGCTCAGCTGGAAGCACATGCTGAACATCGTCGAGGCATCGCTCATCTGCGGCTTGGGCACGTCGGCGAAACCCAGCGTGTTGAACGCGGTGAACTGCATCGAGCGCGACAGCCCGCCGATGAACAGAATCAGCAGGATCAGCGGCCAGCCCATGGCCTGATCGAGCAGCGCGCAGGCGGCAATCGCTGCCACGCCGATGCAACCATTGACCAACAGGACCTGACGAAAGCCCCAGCGCTGCATGATGCTGCTGGTAAACGGCTTCATCGCCAGATTGCCCGCAAACACGCCCAGCACCAGCAGCCCGGCGTCGAATGCGGACAGACCAAAGCCGAGCTGGAACATCAGCGGCAGCAGGAACGGCAACGTGCTGATAGCGACACGAAACACCGAGCCGCCCAGCAGGCTGACGCTGAAGGTGCGGATGTGCACCACCGCGACGTTCATCAGCGGCTGCGGGTGCCGGCGCATGTGTCGCCAGGCCAGCACGCCACAGATCACCCCGAGCGCCGTTATCAGTCGGCCGGGCCACTGACTGCCATGGCCCTGCCCCAGCCGTTCCATCCCGAACAACAGCGCCGTGCAGGCTACGCCCAGCAGCAGAAAACCTTTCAGGTCGAACGCCCGGTCGCTGACTTCATTGCGCTTGGGAATGAGCACCAGCGTGGCGATCAGAGCCAGTACGCCGAGGGGCAGGTTGAGGTAGAAAATCCACGGCCAGGATGCGTGGGTAACGATGAACCCGCCCAGCGGCGGCCCAAGTATTGGCGCCACCAGCCCGGGCCAGGTGATCAGCGAAATCGCCCGCACCAGGTCCTTCTTTTCGGTGGCACGCATGACCGCCAGGCGTCCGACCGGGACCATCATCGCGCCGCTCATGCCTTGCAGGACGCGGGCGACGACAAAGGTTTCGAGACTGTCGCTGAGGCCGCACAACATCGAAGACAGGGTGAACAACACGATGGCGCCGCCGAACACCCGCCGTGAACCGAGACGATCCGCGAGCCAGCCGCTGAGGGGAATGAACGCGGCGATTGCCAGCATGTAGGCGCTCATGCCGATATTCAGGTCCACCGCCGCGACACCGAACGTCCGGGCCATTTCCGGCATCGCCGTGGCGATCACCGTGGCGTCGAGGTTTTCCATGAAAAAAGTGACCGCCACCAGCAAGGCGATCAGCGTGGATTGACGTTGCGACATTGATGGGGTCCTCAGGCAGGCGTGGCGTTCCGACTCAGTGCTCGCCTGGTCACGGGATCAGATAGCGCACCACCGAGTCACAGATCATGGCCTTCTGGCGTGCCTTGATCTGCGCATCTTCGAGGTCGATCTGGAAGATTTCCGAGAAGGTGTGACGGTTGGAGACCCGATAGAAACAGAACGAGCTGATCAGCATGTGCAGGTCCACTGCCTGAACGCCCGGGCGGAAATCACCCTGCTGCTCGCCCCGGCGCAGCGTCTCGTCCAGCGCCTGCAGGACGTTGCGGCTGAGCGCGCGGATGGTCGAGGACTGTTTGACGTTGGCGCCGTTGTGGATGTTCTCGATGCACACGATACGCACGAAATCGACGTTCCGGTCGTGGTGATCGAAGGTGAATTCCACCAGCCGCCTGATCGCCTCTTCCGGCGCGAGGACGTCCAGCCTGAGGCTGCTCTCGGTGTTGCGGATGTCGCCGTACAGTTTCTCGAGCACCTCGGTGTAGAGCTGCTCTTTGCTGTTGAAGTAGTAATAGATCATCCGTTTCGAGGTTTGCGTGCGCTCGGCGATGGCATCCACTCGTGCGCCGGAAAGCCCCTGGGAGACAAACTCGGCGACGGCCGCCTGAAGGATGTCGTCGCGGGTTTTTTCCGGATTGTGCTTGCGGGTCTTGCGGGGCGGCTCTACGGGCAGGTCGGCGAGGCTGTCGTCAACGGTTTTCATGCGGGGCTCACAACCACGGGGTAATCGCGGGATTATGAGCTGCACCCGAGCGTTACGGAAGCGGCGCGTATGAACGCGGTGCGAGCCATCAGAGCGGGGCTGAATCGCTGCAGGCCCTGGCCATCGCTGCAAGGCGCACCGATGCATTCGCCTCGCCATAACCGGCGTAACCGTTCCTGCGATGAAGGATTTCAAAAAAGAAACGCTCCTCGAACGCCTGGGTGTAGGCGTGGAACAGCTCGCCACCGTCGGCGTCGCGGTCGTACAGCACGTTATGAGCAGCCAGCTTGCTGAGGAACGCCTGGTCAAAACCGAAGCGCGCAGCCAGGTCGTCGTAGTAGTTAAGCGGAATGGCCAGCCACGGCACGCCCGCCGCCTTGGCGCGGGCTGCTTGCACGAAGATGTCGTCGCAGGCAAAAGCAATGTGATGAACACCTGACCGGTCGTAGCTCGTCAACGCGCGGGCGATCGCGGTGTTGCCACGATCCGACGTGTTCAGCAGCAGGCTCATGCTGCCGCAGCGGCTGCGCACCGCCCGACTCCTCACCAGGCCATGAGGGTCGGACAGCAGCACGTCGGCATCGGCCTGGAAATCCAGCACGCTCTTGAAGAACAGGACCTGACTGTCCAGGCCGTCGGTCGGCAACGCCATGGTCACGTGATCGACGCGTTGCAAACCGTTGTGCGCCGAAGGTAGCGGCCTCACCGTGAAGTCCCTGTCCCATAACGATTGCGCCGGTGCGGCGGGCTCGACCAGATAAATCAGGCCGCCGTCCGGCGCGCGCATGGCCGGAAATCCTGGTTGATCAGGGCCGAGCGGACCGCCGCAGATCTCGGCGCTGAACTGACGCGCCCGCTCCAGCGCGGCAACGCTGTCATCCACCCGCAACGCCATTGAGCGCAGCGACGCGCCGTGGACTTCGAGGTCAGACTGGGCAAAGGGCGGTTGAGCGAAGGGCGACTGAGCGAGGGAATCATGCCCGGCGGTCAACACAATCCTGATATCGCCCTGCCCCAGCAAGGTCGCGGCGTTGCTCCAGTGGTGACCCAACGTGCAGAAGCCCAGGCCGTGCAGCCATTGGCTCAGCCGTGCGCCGTGGCCGTCATCCACGGCGAACTCGAGAAACTCCACGCCGTGGCAGGGGCTCGGCGCCGGCGGATGGAACAATAACGACGGCGCAACGGCTTCAGGCTGCACCTCCAGCAGCCCGCGTGTTTTCTCTTCCAGGTACAACAACGAACGCAAGCCGTCGGCGGCGGTTGCCTGAGCGGGCGCAGTGCGAAACACGTCGTTGAAAATCTCCAGTGACAGCGGGCCGGTGTATCCACTGCGCAGAATCGCCGCGAGAAAACCGGGACAATCGAATGCGCCCTGCCCCGGAAAACAACGAAAATGCCGGCTCCACTCCAACACGCCCATGTTCAGCAGTGGCGCATCGGCCATCTGCACGAAGAAGATCTTCTCAGCGGGGATCTGCGCGATGGCGCTCGGGTCACCGTTGAGCGACAGCGTGTGGAAACTGTCGAGCAGCACGCCGAGGGCCGGATGGTCGACCTGCCGGACCAGATCCCAGACCTGCTGCCATGTGTTGACGTGACGTCCCCATGCCAGCCCTTCATAGCCCACGCGCAGTTGACGCGCGCCCGCCCGCTCGGCCAGCAACCCCAAGTCCTCACGCAGTAGGTCGTGGTCGCCCAGCGAATCCGTGGCGGTGTTGCTGCACACCAGCATCAGGTCGGTGCCCAGTTCGTGCATCAGGTCGAATTTTTGCTCGGCGCGGTCGAGGTTGCGCTGCAGATGCTCGCGGCGACAGCCTTCAAAGTCGCTGAAAGGCTGAAAAAGCGTGATGGCGATGCCGAGATCAGCGCAAAGCTGCCGCACCTGGCGGGGGCCGCCGTTGTGATTGAGCAAATCGTTTTCGAAAATCTCCACGCCATCGAAACCTGCCGCGGCGATAGCGTGCAGCTTTTGCGGCAGGGTGCCGCTCATGGAAACGGTGGCGATCGAGCGCTGCATGCGGGGGAACTCCGGATAAATACAGGGCGCCCGGCACCTGGATGAGGCCCGAGCCTGGCGAGTGTGCGGGGGATTATTCGCGCCGCTGGACAGCAGATCAAATGAAATGAACCGTCCGGTTAGTTTTGCGCCTGTTCGGACGTTGCGTGTTCACCGCCTTGATCGGCGCCACGCGCCAGGCTGAGACAAAGAGTGATGTCGGGTGCCCGGCCTGTACGATCGGTGTGCATTCAGTAGTCGATCGAATCGAGAATCCAGGCCTTTCGTCCGGCGCAAGTGTCGATCATCGACTGTGCTGCAACTCGATGGAATTTTCGCGAACTGCCTCTCTCTGACCTACATATCAAGAAAAGTCAGCAGGCTACCCATGACCTCTTTACAGCTACTTTCCGAGCGTTCTGCCACGGCGCACTTATCCACCGGTGCCCATTACTCGCTGTACTCCCGTTTGCTGCGCGGACAGGTGGCAGCAGAGCGGGATAACGTCCGTGATTTTCTCCAGGAGCAGCTGGAAATCGCGAAAACGCTGCCCTCGAACCTGCCTGCTGACTTGAACGACCTGTCCACTTGGGTAGCCAGCAACAGCCATGCGGTGGCCGAGCGTTACCGCGTCTATTTGGAGGAACGCCGCGCCGGCGGGCCTCGACAATTCTTCACCAACAAAGCTCACGCGCTGTATTTCCTGCAAAGCGTTGCGCCAAGCAAGCTGGTGGATGGCGCGTGGCTGTATGGCACCGTCAAGCATGCGGACGATTGGCGCTACCATGGCTTGATCCGCACCTACCTCGAAGAGCTGGGTGACGGCGAGCCTGCGTTGAACCATGTGGTCCTGTACCGCAACCTGCTGACTGAACACGACTGTGCTCCCATCGCGCCCCTCGACGATGCCCTGTATCTGCAAGGCGCCATCCAGTTGGGCCTCGGCCATCTGAGCGACGAATTCCTGCCGGAAGTGCTCGGCTACAACCTGGGCTACGAGCAACTGCCGCTGCATTTGCTGATCACCGCCTTCGAGCTGAGTGAATTGGGTATCGACCCCTATTACTTCACCCTGCACGTGACCATCGACAACGCCAGCTCGGGCCACGCCCAGAAGGCGGTGCAGGCGGTGCTGGACCTGTTGCCGAATGACGACAGCAAGGATGAATTCCTCAACCGTCTGCGCGCCGGCTATTTGCTCAACGATCTGGGGATTGGCTCGACCGACATTGTCCGCGCCTTCGATCTGGAAGAAGAAGTGGTCTCGATGCTGGAGACCAAGAGCACCTTCGGCCAGCACATGCATTCCGACTACTGCCGCCTCGAAGGCCGCACGATCAATGACTGGCTTGCGACCCCAGGCCAGAGTCGTCAGCTGTTGAGTGCGCTGGAGGACCGTGGCTGGATCAAGCGCAACCAGGACCCGCAGGACAGCCGTTTCTGGCAGTTGATCGATGGACCCGGTGCGGTGATGTTCGGTGTATTCAGCGGTTATGAAATGCAGCTGCTGAAGGACTGGATCGCGGGCGACTGGCAGGCGTCGGAGCAAAGCAACCCGTTCCGCACGCGCTTCCGTCGTCGCCATGTGGGGAGCAATGACGCCCCACAGCCGCGTAACGCCTCTTCGCTGCCGTTCGAGAAACTGGTCGAGCTGATCGCGCCCGACGCTCACCCGACGCCGGAAGGTCTGGCGGCGACCCGGATCTACGCCCGCCAGCTGGCCCAAGGAAGCCTGACACGATGAGCACCCTGACTGCGCTTGAGAGCCCGTTCGATACCCTGGACACGACCGACGAAAACCATGATCTCGCCCTGCTGCAGCTGGGGCAACGTCTCCAGTCCGAGGATTATCGTTTCATGACCGTTACACCGCTGACCCATCAGCGGGTCAACGGGCGTGAGCAGAACCGCAAAGCGCGTAGCCTGCGGGATGTGTTTGGCTGGAGCCGCCCTTTCGAAACGGGCTTGCTGGACGAAGCCGAACTCGAAACGTTGCTGGCCGCCGGCGTGTTACGGGCCCACGCCGGGATGTGGGCCAGCGAAGTTCGCTGGTCGAGCCTGGACGACTTGCTGTTCGTCCATTCCGCCTTTCCTACTGTGGCTCACGATTCAGTGTTTTTCGGGCCTGATACCTACCGCTTCGCCCAAGCCATTGAAGAGCACTTGCGCACCTCGACGCATTCCATTCGCACCGCCGTTGATATCGGCTGCGGCAGTGGCGTCGGCGCGATCCTCATCGGGCGTGCCCGGCGGGATGCTCAGGTACTCGCTGTCGACATTAATCCGACGGCCCTGCGATTCACGGCGGTCAACGCATCATTGGCTAAGGCGAATAATGTGGTCGCCTATCACAGCGACATCCTGTCGGGCACCACAGGCGAATTCGACCTGATCGTCGCCAATCCGCCGTACATGAAGGACAGCCAGGAGCGCGCCTATCGCCACGGAGGCGATCAGTTGGGTTCGCAACTGTCCGTTCGTATTCTGGCGCAAGCCATCGCACGACTGGCGCCGGGCGGCAGTGTGTTGCTGTACACCGGTGCGCCTTCGGTGGATGGCGCTGACCTCTTCCTTGAACAGGCGCGCAAGCTCATCGACCGGGCTGACCTCGCCTGGTCTTACCGCGAGATGGACCCCGATGTGTTTGGTGAGGAGCTGGAAACCGAGACCTATCAAGAGGCTGACCGCATTGCGGCGGTGGTGCTGACGGTCACGCGAATCCAGTGATTTATCCGACCACGCCGGACGGTCGCTATTTTGTCGTCAAGGGCCAGCTGTGGCGCTGTAGCAATCCGGCACTTGACGAGGAAGCGCGCCAATCGCGGGTTAACGACCTGATGAAGGCTCGGCAGGCTGTCAAAGCCGCGAAACGCGCCGAGGATGACCCTGCACTCAAGGCAGCGCGGGGTTCGGTCAACGCTGCGAAGATTGCATTGGGTGAACGCGGTCCGGTCTGGTGGTCGGATGGCACACCCGACTTCAACCGTTACAAGGCGGTCAATACACCCTACCGGGACTGGTTTGAGGGACTGGAAGAGCAAGGTGCCTGACCGGACGCTGCAACTTGCCCATCCGCGTTGTTTTTTAAAAATTCTCTGAACGATTGGCCGTTGCTTCCAGTCGGAAACAATACGGGCACTTACCCCGCGTCACTTTAAAAGAAGAGGAACTTCACAATGACAAATCTATTCAAGACTTCTGCATTCGCATTGTTGATGGCTGTTGGCAGCCAAGGCGCTTTCGCGGCGCAGGACAATGATGACTTTGTTGAAGATGCATCCGCCAAAGGTGTGGCAGAAGTCGAAGCCGGTAAGCTTGCGCTGGAAAAAGGCACTTCCGCCGACGTTAAAGAATTCGCAAACATGATGGTCAAAGATCACACTGCGGCGAACGACAAACTGAAAGGCATTGCTGACACCAAGAAGCTGGAAGTTTCCGACAACGCCATGCTGATTGACAAAGCCAAGGCGATGATCCTCGAACTGCGCAGTTCCAAGTCGTTTGACCAGGCGTATGCGAACAACCAGGTTGTTGCTCACGAACAAACCATCGCGCTGTTCAAGAAAGAAGCGGCTGAAGGCAAAGATGCCGATCTGAAAGCGTTTGCGACTGCAACCCTGCCAAAGCTGGAAGAGCATCTGACCCACGCTAAAGCTCTGGCCAAGGCGCACGGTGGTGACGCTGCCAAATAATTCGGATCACGCCTTTCACAGGCGACTCGAATGCTTTAGTTGAGAAAGGCAGGGTCCAGAGACTCTGCCTTTTTCATATCTGTCATAGGGGCTTTACACGGCACGCTCGCCCTATTACGCGCTACTTTTACGCGCTACTTAAAAGTGAGGCCTGACATGAGCAATGCCACCCGCAATCAAATGGCTGTTGTCCTCAATCAATTAAACGAACTTCGCAGCAGCGTGAACGGATTGTTTCGGTTGGAGCTGTCCGAAGTCACGGAATTAACCGGTCACCAGACCGTGGACGACAAACAGAGCATCAACCAGTGTTTCGCGACCCTGGAAGCCTCCATTCTGGATATGGAGCAGACCCTGGCCATGTTGGCGGAAGCGACCGAGCAGCGTGGAGTTGTCTGAGCGGCATGACCGGAACTCTGCGAGGGCCCCGCACTCTGCGTTAGATAGACACTTGCCGCAGTGTGAGGGATTTCCATGAGCGCCGGACTGGACGAATACAACCGCAAGCGCGATTTCAACGCGACATCTGAGCCATCAGGCAACACGAAGAAAAAACGCGCTTCGTCCAAGAAGGCTGCCCATGCCCTGCAGTTCTGTATCCAGAAACATGACGCATCACGCCTGCACTACGACTTCCGCCTCGAAATCGACGGCACGCTGAAAAGCTGGGCCGTGCCCAAGGGTCCTTCGCTGGACCCAAAGGCGAAACGCTTGGCGGTGCACGTCGAGGATCATCCCGTTGAGTACGCCACCTTCGAGGGCAACATTCCCGAGGGGCATTACGGTGCGGGCGACGTCATCGTCTGGGACCGCGGTGTGTGGACACCCCTCTCCGACCCTGCCGACGCCTACGCCAAGGGCAAACTGAAATTTGAATTGCAGGGTGAGAAGCTTGGCGGCGTGTGGAACCTGGTCAAGACCCACATTCCCGGCAAGCAGGAACAGTGGTTTCTGATCAAGCATCAGGACGAATTTGCCCGGCCGGAAGCTGACTACGATGTGGTCAAGGCGCTGCCCGACAGCGTGCTCAGCGAGCGCACCCTGATTCCCAGAAAGCGCGGCGCAAAGCCAGCGTCGGCGAAGTCGGCGAAGTCCACGGCTGAGAAGCCCAAGCCTGTAGAGAAAGTCCCCGCCCCTCGAAAAAAATCTGCCAAGGCGCAGCTGGTGGGCGCCGAGCCCGCCGAACTGCCGGATCTCATCAAGCCCGAACTGGCCACTTTGGTGGAATCTGCCCCTGAAGGCGACTGGCGCTACGAGATCAAATTCGATGGTTACCGGGTCATGGCCCGGGTCGCCGGCGGCAAGGTGCAGCTGTTCACCCGCAATGGCCATGACTGGACCCACAAGCTGCCGCGCCAGGCCGAGGCCATCGCCGATCTGGGTCTTGAGTCGGCCTGGCTCGACGGCGAGATGGTCGTCGCCAACGATGACGGAGTTCCTGACTTCCAGGCCCTGCAAAATGCCTTCGAGGCCGGCCGCAGCGGCAACATCATTTATTATCTGTTCGACATGCCTTTTCTGAACGGCATGGACCTGCGTGAAGTGCCGGTGGAACAGCGCCGCGCCGCTCTGTCCAAGGTGCTTGAGCGGACTGACGACGAGGTGCTCAGGTACTCCGAAGACTTCGCCGAAGTACCGGAAGTCCTGCTCAACAGCGCGTGCCAGATGAAGATGGAGGGCCTGATCGGCAAGCGCGCCGGCAGCCCTTATGTGTCGCGCCGCAGCGGTGACTGGATCAAGCTCAAGTGCAAACGTCGCCAGGAATTCGTTGTCGTGGGCTACACCGATCCGAAGGGCGCACGCAGCAAATTCGGCGCATTACTGTTGGGTTTGCACGACGCCGACAGTGGCGAGCTGCGGTACGCCGGCAAGGTCGGCACCGGTTTCAATGAAGCGACATTGGGCACGATTTACGACCAGCTGACACCGCTCCACGCGAAGAAGGCCGCGGTGGTCAATCCGCCCACCGGTTTCGAGGCCAAAGGCGTGCACTGGCTCACACCGGCGTTGCTGGCGGAAGTCGCCTTCGCCGAGATCACCAAAGAAGGATCGGTGCGCCACGCGGTGTTCCATGGCCTGCGCACCGACAAACCTGCGGAGTCGATCACCGAAGAGCTTCCGGCGCCGGCGCCTTACGCCGATCAATCGTCGGAGCCCGCGCAAGCGTCGGACGTGCCAGAAGAGCAGCTGGACGACACGCCAACACCTGCGCCCCCACGCAAGCGCGCGAAGGCATCCAAGCCTGTCAAAGGGGAAGAGAGTCCGCATGAATCCGACACCACCGATACCAGAACCGGCAAGATCCGCCTGACCCACCCCGAGCGGGTGATCGATCCCTCCCGCGGCGCGACCAAGCGTGACCTTGCCGATTACTACCTGCGCATATCCGACTGGCTACTGCCGCAACTGGCCCAACGCCCCGTCGCGCTGGTGCGGGCGCCGGAGGGCATCGGCGGCGAACTGTTCTTCCAGAAAAACGCCGACCGCCTCGCCATCCCCGGCATCGAGACCATGGGCAAGGAATACACCGGTCACCCGGTCATGCTGATCAACAACCTTGAGGCGCTGATCGGCGCCGTGCAAATGAGCGCCATGGAGCTGCACACCTGGAACGCGGTTGCCAAGAACCTTGAGCGGCCGGACCGTTTCATTCTCGACCTCGACCCTGACCCGGCGCTGCCCTGGAAAACCATGGTGGAAGCCACCCAACTGACCCTCGCCGTGCTGGATGAGCTGGGGCTCAAATCGTTCCTGAAAACCAGCGGCGGCAAGGGCATTCATGTGGTCGTACCGCTGACGCCGAAGGCGGACTGGGACGCCGTCAAGGATTTCAGCCATGCCATCGTCAAGCACATCGCCAGGCTGCTGCCGGAGCGGTTTTCGGCAGTGTCGGGGCCGAAGAACCGCATTGGCAAGATCTTCATCGATTACCTGCGCAACGGCCTCGGCGCCACCACCATATGCGCGTACTCGGTCCGCACACGGGAGGGTCTGCCGGTGTCAGTGCCGATCTATCGCGAAGAATTGCTGGAAATCAAAGGTGCCAACGCCTGGGACATCCACACCGTCCACCAACGCCTCGCCGAACTCGACAGCGACCCTTGGGCGGACCTGGGCAAAACCCGACAGACCATCACGGCGGACATGCGCAAGCGGGTTGGCCTTAAATAGTCCAGCCGAGTGCATGTCCCTGTGGGATCGCATGCGGTTGCAGGACTGTCTTCAGCCGGGAAGACGTCGGCCTTCACACCGCAGAACTGAGGGTGCACACACCGGCCTCTTCCCGGCTAAAGCCGGTCCCACTAATTGACCGCGTGTTCATTGTAGGACCGGCTTCAGCCGGGAAAGCGTCGGCAGCCACACCACAGAATTGATGGCGCTTACGCAGGCGTCTTCCCGGCTGAAGCCGGTCCTAGTAATCGACCGCATGCTTATTGTAGGACTGGCTTTAGCCGGGAAAGCGTCGGAAGCCACACCGTTGAATTGATGGCGCTCACGCAGGCGTTTTCCTGGCTGAAGCCAGTCCCACTAATCGACCGCGTGTTCATTGTAGGACTGGCTTTAGCCCGGAAAGCGTCGGAAGCCACACCGTTGAATTGATGGCGCTCACGCAGGCGTTTTCCTGGCTGAAGCCAGTCCCACTAATCGACCGCGTGTTCATTGTAGGACTGGCTTTAGCCCGGAAAGCGTCGGAAGCCACACCGTTGAATTGATGGCGCTCACACAGGCGTCTTCTTGGCTGAAGCCAGTCCCAAGAATCGACCGCATGCTCATTGTAGGACTGGCTTTAGCCGGGAAAGCGTCGGAAGCCACACCGCAGAATTGATGGCGCTCACACAGGCCTCTTCCCGGCTGAAGCCAGTCCTACTAATCGACCGCATGCTCATTGTAGGACCGGCTTCAGCCGGGAAAGCGTCGGCATTCACACCGCAGAATTGAGGGTGCACACACCGGCCTCTTCCCGGCTGAAGCCAGTCCTACTAATCGACCGCATGCTCATTGTAGGACTGGCTTTAGCCGGGAAAGCGTCGGAAGCCACACCGTAGAATTGATGGCGCTCACGCAGGCCTCTTCCCGGCTGAAGCCGGTCCTGCTGGCACCGCGATCACATAGTGGGACCGCCCGCACCGCTAATCCCCCCGCTTCTGCAATGACCTGAACTAAATCCCCCGGCGCCTGCTCCGCTATTTAGATGTTCATTCCTAATCGCGGAGAAAAACCACAATGAGAGCACTTACCTACCACGGCGCCCATGATGTGAAAGTCGACACGGTTCCGGACCCGGTCATCGAGCAACCTGACGACATCATCCTGCGCGTGACCGCCACGGCGATCTGCGGTTCTGACCTGCACCTGTACCGCGGCAAGATCCCCACCGTTGAACACGGCGATATTTTTGGGCACGAATTCATGGGCATCGTCGAAGACACCGGTTCTTCCGTGACCGCCGTGCAGCGCGGCGACCGGGTCGTGATTCCCTTTGTCATTGCCTGCGGCGAATGCTTCTTCTGCAACATGGACCTGTACGCCGCTTGCGAGACCACCAACACCGGTCGCGGCGCGATCATGAACAAGAAGGCCATTCCGCCAGGGGCTGCGCTGTTTGGCTTCAGCCACCTCTACGGTGGCATTCCCGGTGGCCAGGCCGAATACGTGCGCGTGCCCAAAGCCAACACCGGCCCGTTCAAGGTCCCCGGCACGCTGTCGGACGAGAAAGTGCTGTTCCTGTCTGACATCCTGCCCACCGGTTATCAGGCGGTCCTCAATACCGGCATCGGCCAGGGGTCGAGCATCGCCATCTACGGCGCCGGGCCTGTTGGTTTGATGGCAGCGGCCGTGGCCCGGATGCTGGGCGCCGATCAGATTTTCATGGTCGACCACCACGCCTACCGCCTGGCATACGCCCAGGCGACCTATGGCGTGATTCCGATCAATTTCGATGAAGACGACGATCCGGCGGACACCATCATCCGTCAGACCAAGGGCATGCGCGGCGTTGACGGCGTGGTCGATGCGGTAGGTTTCGAAGCCAAGGGCAGCACCACCGAAACCATCCTGACCAACCTGAAAATGGAAGGCAGCAGCGGCAAGGCGTTGCGCCAGTGCATCGCGGCAGTTCGCCGTGGCGGCGTGGTCAGCGTGCCGGGCGTGTACGCCGGCTTCATCCACGGCTTCCTGTTCGGCGATGCGTTCGACAAGGGCCTGACCTTCAAAATGGGCCAGACCCATGTCCAGCGTTATCTGCCGGAACTGCTCGAACACATCGAAACCGGCCGCCTTGCGCCCGAAGCGATCATCAGCCATCGCCTGTCGCTGGAGCAGGCCGCCGAGGGTTACAAGATTTTCGACAAGAAACAGGAAGACTGCCGCAAGGTCATCCTGACACCGGGCAGCCCTGAAATCCCTCTGACCGAAACCGAAACCGTGACCCAAACCGGAACCGGAACCGTCACCGGCATCCCCGCCATGTGATGGGGCGCGCACCGAGGACAATGATATGGAAACGCTCTTCTCGATCGCCTTGGCGGTGATCATCCTTCTGGTCGACGTGTGGGCCATCGCCAGTGTCTGGCGCAGCACCAAATCGTCCGGCACCAAGTTCGGCTGGGCGGTGCTGATCCTTATCTTTCCGGTCATCGGCGTCGCCATCTGGGGCATCGCCGGGCCACGGGGGATCGCTGAAGCGCCGACGTCCAAGGAGCACAGCAAGGGCTGAGGCTGGCCCGTTTTACGGCGCACGGTCGCAATGACCGCGCGCCGATGCTGCCCTCACCTTCCCCTCATTCGAATCAACTCACGCCCGAACAGATCGATCATCGCCCCGCCGTTCCAGCGTTCGGATCAACAGCTCGACCGTCCGTCTTTGACCCCGAACTCCCGCTTCGCCAGGCCCCTCCACCCTTACACAGCGCGCAGATTCCTTGCCGCGTGAGATGGCCAGGTGCGCGCGTCACCGAGTGTGCCTTTGCCGCGAATGATGTCCCGATTGATTTAAGGATGATGATCAAATGCCTACATTCAGCGAAGACACCGCAGGCGCTCAACCGCGCCCCGCGTCTCCAGGCGAGGCGCTGCACACTCTGCAAGACAACGCAAAAGACTTGCTCGGCACGGCCCGCGAACACGGCACCGAGCAGTTTGGGGGTTACCGCGACAGCGCCGCCGAGCAGATCGAACACCTGGCGAAAACGGCGAGCGCTGCGGCGGAAGAGCTGCAGGACAAGGACACCCTGGGCATCTCCCATTACATCAGCGACATCGCCGAGAGCCTGAGCGCGTTCGCGACGAGCATGCGCGGCAAAAGCGCCGAGGAGATGCTGCAGCAGGCGAGTCGGCTGGCACGGGAAAACCCTGCGCTGTTTGTGACCGGCAGTGTGGCGGTGGGCTTCGGACTGTCCCGATTCCTCCGCGCCAGCAGCCCGGACCTGACCGCGTCGACTTCATCCACGTCGTCCTCCGCCCCCGACTCGCCGCAGTACCCTTCAGGGGAAAGCGATGGCGGCTTCAAGGCGGGCGAAGACCAAGGTCTGAATGCTCGTCACCCGTACGAAGGTGCTGCCTCCCGCGGCACACCGATCCAGACGCCGGATCCACTGGCCCCATACAACCCCACCGCCCAGCGTTCAGCCGCCGCAGATGATGACGGCGGAATTCAGCAATCCGGTTTAGAGCTGGGCAGCTTCAATGCAGACCCCGGAACAGCCTCCAGCCCGGCGCCCACCCATTCACCAGCGCCTGAAAAGCCCTCGCCACGGGGAGAATTCTAATGTCGATCAATTCTGAACTCCCGCCGCGCGGCACCGCCAGCCACAGTGGCGACACCGACACCTCGGCGCTTGGCCTCATCCGCCAGCTGGCCCACGAAGTCCCGGCGCTGATCAGCGAAGAACTTGCGCTGGCCAAGGCCGAAATCCGCACCTCGGTCGCCACTGCCAAAGCGGCAGCCGCGGCCCTCGCCGGCGGCATGGTCATCATGATGGCCGGATTGGTGATCCTGCTGCTGGCCGCCGTGTACGCGCTGGCGATGGTCGTTGCGCCCTGGCTGGCTGCGCTGATCGTGGGCGTGGCGGCAATGCTTGTCGGCTATTTGATGGTGCAATCCGGCAAGAAACACCTTGAAGCCACCCAACTGGCCCCTGAGCGCACGATGAACTCGCTCAGCAAGGACAAAGACGCCATTCAGAGGAAAGTCTCATGAGCATCGACAGCAGCTTTGCCAGCGAAGATGAACTGAACCGCGACGTCCCCGACCCGCTCCTGGCGAAAAGCCCGGACGCGATCGAGCGCAACATCGATGCGCGCAGGGCCAACATTGAAAACCTGGTCGACGCCCTGGAGAGCAAGCTGTCCCCCGGGCAACTGATTGATCAGGCGCTGGCATTCACTCGGGAAAACGGCGGCGAGTTTTTCGGCAACCTCGGCACCTCGATCAAGAACAACCCGATGCCGATGCTACTGACCACTGTGGGCATCTCCTGGCTGATGCTTGGGCAGAATCAAAAGCCCGGCCATACGTCAGGCAGCAGCGGTGACGCGTCAATGTTCGGGCAACTGGGCGAGAAGCTCAGCGGTGCTGCGCAGAGCGTGAGCGAGACGTTCAGCGGCGCGACGGATCACGCACGGGAATCGGCGCACCAGGCCAGCGACAAGGTCGGGCAGTTTGGTGAATCCGCCAGCCACACCCTGGACGATCTCAGGCATCAGGCCAGCGAGAAGACGGCGGCGATGAAAGACACGCTGTCATCGTCAGCCGGCAATGCCCAGGAAGCGCTTCTACGTCAGGGTCGTCATTTGCAAGGCACCTTCCAGTACATGCTGCGCGAGCAACCGTTGGCGCTCGCCGCGATGGGCATCGCGCTGGGGGCGGCCCTCGGCGCTGCGTTGCCGAGCACCGAGAAGGAGAACAAGGCGTTTGGCAAGGCCAGTGACAACCTCACGCAGAAAGCCAAGGCGACGGTTAGCGAGACATGGGAAACGGTATCGGACGCCGGCAAGAACATGGCCGACGACCTGAAGAACACTGCCAAAGGCGTTTGACGGCGAACGCAACGAGGGACGAAAAAAGGGGCTGCGTTGGCAGCCCCTTTTCATGCGCGCTACTCGCCGAGCAGGTATGCGCAGCGACTGGAGCCGTTACAAGATTGGCTTGCCGCCGGTCACGCCATAACGTGTCCCCGAGATATAACTGCCTTCGTCGGAGCCTAGCAGCACATAGATCGGCGAGACTTCAACCGGCTGACCCGGCCGCCCAAGTGGCGTTTCCTCGCCGAAGCTTTTCACGTCTTCATCGGTCATGGTCGACACGATCAGCGGCGTCCAGATCGGGCCGGGCGCGACGCTGTTTACGCGGATACCACGCTCACCCAACAACTGGGCAAGGCCCGCGGTGAAGTTGGCGATGGCGCCTTTGGTGGCTGCATAGGGCAGCAGCGTCGGCTTCGGCGAATCGGAATTGACCGAGCTGGTGTTGATGATCGAACTGCCCGCGGCCATGTGGGGCACGGCGGCCTTGCAGATGCGAAACATCGCGGTAATGTTGATATCGAAGGTCTTCACCCACTCCTCGTCAGGGATTTCCTCGAGGGTTTTGTGGGACATCTGGAACGCCGCGTTATTGACCAGCACGTCGATGCGGCCAAATTTCTTCACGGTTTCGTCGACGATCGACAGGCACTGGGCTTTGTCGGCCAGATCGCCCGGCAAAAGCAGGCACTGACGGCCCGCATCCTCCACCCAGCGGGCGGTTTCCTTGGCGTCTTCGTGCTCGTCGAGGTACGAGATCGCCACGTCGGCGCCTTCACGGGCATAGGCAATCGCCACGGCACGGCCGATGCCACTGTCGCCGCCAGTGATCAGCGCGATCTTGTTGCTCATGCGGCCTGACCCCTTGTAAGTGGTCTCGCCGCAATCCGGGTAAGGGTCCATTCTGCTCTGATCGCCAGGAACGGTTTGCTGTTGAGGTTTGAAAGGCGGTTTCGGGTAATCAGTCATGGGGCTCTCCTCGAAATAGTCCAACGCAAACGGTCAGTGTTAAGGGTGGACTGAACGACCGGGGGATGAGTTCGGAGTTTTTTGCAGCGGTGGCACCGTGCGGTTTCGCGAGGTGCGCCAGCGCGGGGGGCTCGATTATTTCCGCATCGGCAATACTGTATTGCGAAATGATAGCTAGCTAACGGTATACGCCACTGCTACTTTCAAACACGTTGAATCCGCCGATTTGACAACCCCCCCGGAGCCGCCTTCCCGTCAGAGATAACGTGAGGGCGGCTCGCTTTTGTACGCTGGCCCCCTTCGTCTATCCGCTAGCGTTCTGATCGGGTCCCGTGTCGAACCGGGCGGCTGCGACCCTGTCAAGCCTCCCTTTTCCCTTCCGAGTCGGACATCATGACCGCCGGCCGTTTCCCGGCCCGTCATCCACCGACTCGTTGAAGAGACCTCCTCCATGGCCAATCACGACATCAC
Organism: Pseudomonas sp. GL_135; assembly: GCF_057834665.1. Taxonomy (NCBI): domain Bacteria; kingdom Pseudomonadati; phylum Pseudomonadota; class Gammaproteobacteria; order Pseudomonadales; family Pseudomonadaceae; genus Pseudomonas; species Pseudomonas sp. GL_135. Next base: position 2,665,754 of record NZ_CM174408.1, on the reverse strand, counting down.
CTTCACGCCCGACCCAGACGCCGACTCGATCTCCTCGGACGTCGCCGGTTTCGGCGGTCTGCTGGTTTCAACACAGATCCCCACCCGCGCCGACGGCAGTCTGGAACTGGGCGGGATCGTCGAGCAGAGCGAATGCACCCTGCAGGCGCTGAAAGTGGCGCTGGAAAGGGCCGGCAGTTCCATGGACCGCGTCCTGCATCTGACCATCTACCTTACCGACATGGCCGATCGCGCCGCATTTAACGAAGTCTACACACGCTTTTTCGCCAAACCCTGGCCCGTGCGCGCTGCGGTTGGCGTTGCCGCGCTGGCCGTCGAAGGCATGCGCGTGGAAGTCACGGCGATGGCCGCCAAGGGCTGATCACGCGGTGATTCTGGCGCCCCGCTCAACCCGCAGGCGCCATCGGGCAGCAGACGGGTGCCGGTCAAGCGTTTCGCCGCTACAATGCGCGCCTTGACCGTGACCGTGCCGACTAAAAACATATGTCTCTGCCCAAACATCACCTGGAATTGCTCAGCCCCGCCCGCGACGTAGCCATTGCCCGCGAGGCCATACTGCATGGCGCTGACGCGATCTACATCGGCGGCCCGAGCTTCGGCGCGCGCCACAACGCGGCCAACGACGTCAGCGAAATCGCCCAACTGGTCGAATTCGCCCGCCGCTACCACGCCCGCGTCTTCACCACCATCAACACCATCCTTCACGACAACGAGCTGGAACCGGCACGCCAGCTGATCCATCAGCTGTACGACGCAGGCGTCGACGCTCTGATCGTGCAGGACCTCGGCGTGATGGAGCTGGACATTCCGCCCATCGAGCTGCACGCCAGTACCCAGACCGACATCCGTACGCTGGAGCGCGCACGCTTTCTCGATCAGGCTGGCTTCTCGCAACTGGTGCTGGCCCGTGAACTGAATCTGCAAGAGATCCGCGCCATCGCCGACGAAACCGATGCCGCCATCGAGTTCTTCATTCACGGTGCGTTGTGTGTGGCCTTCTCCGGTCAGTGCAACATCTCCCACGCGCACACCGGGCGCAGTGCCAACCGTGGCGATTGCTCCCAGGCCTGCCGTCTGCCCTACACGCTGAAAGATGATCAGGGCCGCGTCGTTGCCTACGAAAAACACCTGCTGTCGATGAAAGACAACAACCAGAGCGCCAACCTGCGCGCACTGGTGGACGCCGGCGTGCGCTCGTTCAAGATCGAAGGCCGCTACAAGGACATGGGCTACGTGAAGAACATCACGGCCTACTACCGCCAGCGTCTGGACGACATTCTGGAAGACCGCCCGGACCTGGCCCGCGCCTCCAGCGGCCGCACCGCGCACTTCTTCCTGCCCGACCCGGACAAAACCTTCCACCGGGGCAGCACCGACTACTTCGTCACCGACCGCAAGATCGACATCGGCGCGTTCGATTCGCCGACCTTCACCGGCCTGTTGGTCGGCGTGGTCGAGAAAGTCGGCAAGCGTGATTTGCAGGTGGTGACCCACGAGCCGCTGTCCAACGGCGACGGCCTTAATGTGCTGGTCAAGCGCGAAGTGGTGGGTTTCCGCGCCAACATCGCCGAGCCCAAAGGCGAGTTCGAGGATGACGGCGAGAAGCGCTATCGCTACCGCGTCGAGCCCAACGAGATGCCCAAAGGCCTGCAACTGCGGCCGAACCATCCCCTCAGCCGCAACCTCGATCACAACTGGCAGCAGGCCTTGCAGAAGACGTCGGCCGAACGCCGCATCGGTTTGTCATGGGTCGCGCGCCTGCGAGAAGAGCGTCTGGAACTGGTCGCCACCAGCGAAGAAGGCATCAGCGCCCGCGTCGAGCTGAACGGTCCGTTTGGCGTTGCCAATAAACCGGAGCAGGCGCTGGAGCAACTTCACGACCTGCTCGGCCAGCTCGGCACCACTGAGTACCACGCGACCGCCATCGAACTGGACGCGCCGCAGGCGTTCTTCATTCCGAACTCGCAGCTCAAGGCCTTGCGCCGTGAGGTTATCGAGAAACTGACTGCCGCTCGCATCCAGGCGCATCCGCGCGGAGCCCGCAAGCCGGAGACCTCGCCGCCGCCGGTTTACCCCGAGGCGCACCTGTCGTTCCTGGCCAACGTGTACAACGAGAAGGCGCGGCATTTCTATCATCGTCATGGCGTGCAGCTGATCGACGCTGCGTACGAGGCCCACGAAGAAAAGGGCGAAGTGCCGGTGATGATCACCAAACACTGCCTGCGCTTCTCCTTCAACCTGTGCCCCAAGCAGGCCAAGGGCGTGACCGGCGTGCGCACCAAGGTGGCGCCGATGCAGCTGGTGCATGGCGATGAAGTGCTGACGCTGAAGTTCGATTGCAAGCCGTGCGAGATGCACGTGATCGGCAAGATCAAAGGCCACATTCTCGGACTGCCGCACCCAGGCAGCGGCGTTCAGGTGGTGGGCCATATCAGCCCGGCGGACCTGCTGAAGACCATTCCCCGCGCGCCGCACTGATTCCGGATCGACCGGCTTATCGCGCTGCGCCCCTTCGGGCTGCGGCGCGATGGATCAGCGCCGCGCGACTTCGTGCTTGATGCAGCCTTCGTAATACACCTGTTTGACGCTTTCCGGCCGCAGCCGCGACGGGCTGTCGTAGGTTTGCTCGGTGATACCCAGCGCGCTCATGCGCATCCATTGCTGCGCAAAGTGCTGGGCCTGCATTTTCTTGCGAGCGCCATACAGCGTCAGGCCGGACAGTTTGTACCGCTGAGCGGTGGCTGCCATGCCGGCGCCCCAAGTGCAGACATCGCGTTCGTTCTTGCTGGGGCTCCGGGCCAGCGCTTGGGAAGTCACCGTGGCGAGGAGGCAGAAGGTTAATGCGATCCTGATAAACGACATGCGATTCCCTGCCTAACTGACTGATAAGACGCGGATTCTGAACGCATAGGTCAGAACGAGGGGCCAGCATTTTGCCTGCTTTCCCGATCAGCCGACCAATGACATCTGCGCCGCCGCAGTCTGAGGGCCTCGCGTCACATTTGAGTAACGAAAGCCTGCGCCGCCTGCTACCGTGTAGGGGCTACGTATGAACCTTATCGACCGATCCCCGGTCGATAGATGCACCTCTGGTTCTGTCGACCGCTGCCGTACCCGACCGAACCCGCTTATTTTCAGAAGGACCGTTCATGATTCCTATCCAACGCATCGCCTGGCTCAAGGCTTGGGGCGCCCATGGTTTTACCGCCACGGGGGTGGTGCTCGCCTTTCTCGCGACCATTGCCCTGTTCGATAACCAACCCAAGGCGTGCCTGCTGTGGCTGGGATTTGCCCTGATTGTCGACGGCGTGGATGGCTCACTGGCGCGCAAGCTGAACGTGCAGTCGGTGCTGCCGCATTTTGACGGCTCAGTGCTAGACCTGGTGATCGATTACCTCACCTACGTGTTCATCCCCGCCCTGTTCATATACCGCTACATCCCGCTGCCGGAATACACCCTGCTGCTGACCACCTCGATCATTCTGGTGTCGTCGCTGTTCTGTTTCTGCAACGTCGAGATGAAGAGCAAGGACAACTACTTTCAGGGCTTCCCCGCCGCCTGGAACGTCGTCGCCTTGTGTGTCTACATCCTTTCCCCGGCACCGTGGCTGACGTTTATCACCGTGATCTGTCTGGCGCTGCTGACCGTCACACGCATGAAGTTCCTGCACCCCTTCCGCGTTCGCCGATTCATGGCCCTTAATATCGCAGTCACCGCCGTCTGGTTCTTCTGCAGCTTCCTGTTGGTCATGAACCACCCGTACAACGCGTCGGTAACCTTGTTCGTCTGGCTGGCGATGTCGGCGTACTTCCTGGGGATCTGCATCTGGCGGACTTCGATGGAGTGGATCGACAAAGCCCGCGTCTGATTTCCCTCAAGCCATCTTCTTCCATGCCATAAAAAAACAGCCATCGTCGTATGGCTGTTTTTTTTGCGCGGGATTTGGACCAGGTGTTGTTAATTCACCGCGCTGCGACTCTCACGACGTGTAGCTCAGCGGCAGCTGGGTTGTGGACTTGATCTGCTCCATGGCGAAGCTGGAACTCATGTCGGTGATGCCTGACAGCTGAATGAGCTTTTTGTAGACGGCGTCGTAGCCTGCAATGTCCGGCACCACGATTCGCAGCATGTAATCGGTGTCACCCGCCATGCGGTAGCACTCGACCACCTCGGGCAACGTGGCGATCAGGTCGTGAAACCGACCCAGCCACTGGGCGTTGTGCTGATTGGTGCGGATTGCGGCGAAGACTGTCACCGCGACGTTCAACTGCGCCGGGTCAAGCAATGCAACCCGGCCACGAATCACGCCCTGCTCTTCGAGCTTCTGCACTCGACGCCAGCACGCGGTGCTGCCAAGCCCGACACTGTCGGCGACGTCTGCAATCGGGCGGGTGCAGTCGTTTTGCAGGATGCTCAGGATGGCCTGGTCGAATTTGTCCATGGAATGTGCGGTGACCTCAGTAATGCCATATGCCGGGAAGTGATAAAGATAGGTCAAAATGGACAGCGCCGGGAATGATATTCCGCCGAGCACGCCATTAACGAAAATAGATTCTACAAATACGGTAAATCTCCGTGGAGGAATCAATTTTTTTTCACCCTGACGCTAGTAGTATTTTCTGCACGACGGACAGCGCAGAAATTCCCATGAAAACACTTCCTTGCTATTTCGATTACGCCGCCACCACACCGGTGGATGACCGCGTCATCCAGGCCATGGTTACGTGCCTGGGCCGCGAAGGCACCTTCGGCAATCCGGCCTCCTCTTCTCACGCCTACGGCAATCAAGCCCGCCAGGCCGTTGAACTGGCCCGCCGTCAGGTTGCAGAACTGGTGGGCTGCAGTGCCGACGCGCTGGTCTGGACCTCAGGCGCGACCGAGTCCAACAACCTGGCGATCAAGGGTATCGCGCTCAACCCGCGCAACGGCCCCCGCCGCCACCTCATCACCAGCACCATTGAACACAAAGCCGTCATCGACACCGTGCGCCAACTGGAGCAGGCCGGTTGCCCGGTGACCTGGCTCGAACCCGACAGCCGCGGCCTGATTCACCCCGACGCCGTGCGCCAGGCACTGCGCGACGACACCCTGCTGGTCTCGCTGATGCTGGTCAATAACGAACTGGGCACAGTGACCGACATCGCCGCCATCGGCCAACAGGTCCGTGACCACGGCGCCCTGTTCCATGTCGACGCTGCCCAGGGCGCTGGCAAAGTGGCGATCGACCTGAGCACGCTGCCAGTGGACCTGATGTCCTTTTCCGCGCACAAAACCTACGGCCCGAAAGGCATCGGCGCGCTCTATGTCGGCGAACGCGCACAGCCGCTGCTCGAAGCGCAGATGCACGGTGGCGGCCACGAACAGGGTTACCGCTCCGGCACCCTCGCCACTCACCAGATCGTCGGCATGGGCGCGGCATACGCACTGGCCAGCGCTGAAATGGCCGAGGAAGTGAGGCGCATCAGCGCCTTGTCGGCGCAACTGCGTGAAGGGTTGCTCGGCTTGAGCGGCGTGAGCCTCAACGGCGATGCACAACAGCGCATTCCCCACACCCTGAACGTCTGCATCGACAGCCCGGGGTTTAACGTTGCCAGCCTTGCCAGTGAACTGGCGGTGTCCTCGACCTCTGCTTGCAACTCGGCGAGCAGCAGCGTCTCCCACGTGTTGCTGGCGCTGGGGTTGAGTCAGGCTCAGGCGGGCAGCAGCTTGCGGCTGAGTTTGGGGCGTTATACCGAAGTGGGTGATGTGGAAAAGGCAATTGCGGTGATTGGCGGTAAGGTGAATGCGCCCTCAGCGACGTTTTGGTAAGAGAGCTGGCTGGAGCGAAATGGGATTTTGAGCGAAAGGGGACTGATTTTTTTACAACGCTTCACCGTAAATTAATCTGTCCCCGGGGGCGCTGATCCAAGCCAACTCGAGGGCAGCGCCCCGCCCCTTTTCGTCTGCGCAATTAACAGGGTCGATCACGTCTTTGTCTAACCCAATGCATCATGTAACGATACTTCATGATCGAGATCGCCATCCTCTAGACATTCATATGGGGCCTCTCCTACCGCTGCCTTCAGCAGGTCATGTAACGCTGGAGTTCTAAGATTGACCTGAAGCCAAAGCGAATGGCGATCCTCCTGGATCACACGCACCTCGTAATGAGCTCCGTTTTTCAAGCTCCAATCTTTTAGATAGACAGATCCCTCGTGGTATTCAACGTAAAAAGCGCTGGACTTAAGAAAATCCATGACGTGCTGACAGATACTTTCGTCTGCCAATACCAGCCTATACTCATTACTCATAATGTTTTTAACCTCTACGAACTAACTGTAGGTCAGTGAATATCGCTGAAGAAAGCCTTCCGCTTATTTACTACGATTGTTTGCGGTAAACTTACTGAGATCTAAGCCATTCAGCCATTTTTTCGGTAATGTATTTCAACAAATCCACCCCAGCCATGATAACGAACTCGCAGCCCATACCTTTATCGCTATACAAAACAAATGATCAACATCCTCATCGAGAACTATTCCGAAATAAAGGGATCCGTCCCCTTTAGCCATTGGCTAGCCTTTCGTAGGTTCCACAACTTCACGGTTCAGGGCGATGAAATCTACATGAGTTTCATGGGAAAATTTTTCAACTATGTCTTGGAGGTGGAGGTGCTCCAAGCCGAACTGTGCCATTCCGTCCGCCGCATTGATTAGAAAATTCCCTAAAGCTCTCATGGTTTCGGAATCCGCGATAATTGATATCTCATCAAGTTGAATATTTTTATTACTGCCAATGGCCGTGCCATGTACGGTAAAAGCCGTAAGATTTTTCATAGGCTGAATACCTGTGATCGAAGGTAATCTTTCTCTTTACGCGTCAAATCATCCACATCACCACGTGAACCGTGACTCTGTGAGCCGTCTCGGCTTACAAAAATTTCTTTCTTTCTAGATAAAGAGATCCGCCCCCTTTATCCTTCATTGAGATTTAATCCACTTACACATTTCTTGTTTTATCTCATCCAGCAAAGCCACTTTCCCTACCAAGACGAGTTCACAATTCATTTCTTTGTCATGATACGACACCAGCGTGTCGATATCCTCATCAAGCACTATTCTTAGGATTTGACCGTTACTCTCATTTCTCGCAGAGAATATTGGGTTGCCGTCTTGGCACGGCGTCCCATCCGAAAATTTTGTATTGCAGTACGGCACTTTAAATTTGCCGGTGTCCAGCCCGTACACCTGTCCCTCCGAACTAAATAACTCATATAAATGTCTTTCCAGTTCAACGTAGGACTGCGCGTTATCTAAATAGCTGTTGAACATATATTTACTCCACGAAAGCCTTACCGGTGACAACCTCAATGTCCACCCGTTCATGTTTGGTGTCTTTCGCCATAAACGAATGGTTGATATACGAATCTGCTCCGCCACATCTGCACGCATTATCAATGTACTTGATGGCCTTTTTGAAAGCGTCCTCCCTGGCAGCAAGATCTTTCTTGTTAAGTTTCTCCTTTAGCTCAGACAGCATTTGCTTGGACTCACTCGCGGTGAGGGGTTTATCTTGGTTCCAAGCAACCGACTCCTCAAGCTTTGCGCCTTGAGCCTGGATCCGACCACGATGGGCAGCCAACCCCAACGGATCCGTCCAGACCAGGGGATTCGGGGCGTATTGGTAAACATTAATGCCACCCTCATAACAAATCGGATCCTTACTGATAAATCGCCCGACCCTTGGATCGTAGTACCGATGCCGGTTGTAGTGCAGGCCGGTTTCGTGGTCGTGGTATTGGCCTTGGAATCTGGTCGGGTTGGTCAGGCCGACTTGCTGTGCGAATTCAGAGCGCTGTTCGGTTGCCTCGCCCCACGCTTTGTACTGAGTTAAAGGGGTCTGTCCCCTTTATCCTGTACAAAAGTGCATCCGTATTTACCGCCGGCTCTTCCGACAGCAACATAACTTCGAGCTCATCTATGCTATACCGCAGAGTGGTAGCGCTCATTTTTTTATCTTCCCTTTGCTCATTACCATACCGGCTTATTTGAATGCCGATTGGTGTTCGCTATGCAAATCGCACCAGCAACGTACGTGCCCATGAAATTCCTTGTCTCCATTTGAGTTAAAGGGGTCTGTCCCCTTATCCTCCCTGTCGAACCCGCTCGCCTTCTTTAGCCTGCTGACCTTTTCCTAGTTGCGTAGTTTCTTTTCGCAAGACGAGCAACGCCCTCATTGTCGTCCTGAATAAGCTGCTCAAGTATCGCGTCGGGAGTTTTTTTATTCGACGCGATTCCAATTCGCACCGAAGAATTTAAGTCTCGCGAAAGGCTTTCAAATAGAGCAAGCGATAGCTTCCTTTTTCTGGCAACGAACGGCCTGCTATCCGAGTCGACCGCACACAGCTCCTCCAGAATCTCCAATGGGATTGTTTTATTGTGAACAACCCACCTCAGATAGTCAGGATAGTTCTTGATCACTTCTCGCCAAACGGAACATGGAGCTTCTTCCATGGCCGCTCTATCGTACTCAGCTTTTATCTCGCTACTTCGTAGCGCCACAAATTCTTCAGCAGACGTGATCATTTCTTACCCCTACACTTCAAAGATTTGAAGTTGATCTGTTTTCCAGTTTCGCTTTTGTGTTTATCCATGTGATCCCCAAAGACGTCTGTGTCAGCTATCCATACGCCATGCTCATCGTAGACTTTCCAGGCGCTCTGCCCATGGCCAGTTTTATCCGTCGACCACCAGTTACCGGTATCTGGATCTTGGTAATATCTCGCATAACCCACCCCAGCGACATTACCTTCGCAAACCCGGTCATAGCGGTTCACCTCCCATTTGTTTCTGCATGCCCGTTTACAGTTTTGATTCGGCTTATCAGACGTAGGCTTTCGCCCAGGTCCAACGGTCGAACTTGCCAGTCCTAACGGATCGACCCAGCTGATGGAGTTCGGCCCGTATTGGTAGATGTTCAGTCCACCTAGATACCCAATCGGGTCTTCGCTGATGAAGCGTCCGACCCTTGGATCATAGTATCGATGCCGGTTGTAGTGCAGGCCGGTTTCGTGGTCGTGGTATTGGCCCTGGAAGCGGATGGGGTTGGTCAGGCCGATTTGTTGGGCGAACTCGGAGCGCTGTTCCTGCGCCGCGCCCCACGCTTTGTATTCGGCGCTCCAGGCGGTGTTGCCGTTCTGGTCGGTGATTTCCTGAGGGGTGCCGAGGTGGTCGCATTGGTACCAGGCGAGTGCATCAATCGGTAGCGCGACGGGTTTGTAGTTCCACAGCGGGTCTTCTTTGAAGTTGTAGCGACCTTCGTAAATCGGTTGGCTTACGAGGCGGATGGTTTCGTGGCGGATGGCTTGGGCGACCGGGACGAAGGTGCCGGGTTCGTGGATGTAGTGGACGGTTCGGCCTAACCCGCCTGCATAGGGCGGCGGGCTGCTTTCCCAGGCGAGGTTGTCGCCGTCCCAGCCGTACAGGGTGAAGCCGCAGCCGAGCTCGCGTTCCTTGCGGGCGTGTTCGTTTTCATTCCAGCCGGTGCCGGCTTCTGGGCGCGGGCGGTAGTGGGCTTTGGAAAGTTTGTAGAGGCGACGTCCGAGGGGGTCGTAGCCGAAGTCGACGGTGAGGCGCGGATCTCGGAAGTGCGCCAGACGATCGAAGAGGTCCCAGTGCAGTTCGCTGCGCAGTCCGTTGGTCCAGCGCGTTGTCTGGTTGCCGCGTTCGTCGTATTCGTAGTGGTTGCCTGCATAGTCGCGCAGCAGGTTGTCGACCAGCTTGTGGCGGACTGGCTTCGGATCTAAAGGGCGGCGGACGGGTACGGCGCTGTCATCGAGCAGGTTGCTGGCCGGGTCGAAGGCGAAGGTTTCCACGCCCAGGCGGCTGGTGGCGCTGAGCAGGCGGCTGACCGGGTCGTATTTATAAGCAAGGACCCCACGGCGGCTGTCGTTGATGTCGGTGAGTTGGCCCGCGGCATCGTAGGTGTAGGCGCGTCTGATAAGCGTGGTTTTGTCGTCTGCTCGGCCCACTAGTTGGGCTTGCAAGCGTCCCGCTGGGTCCCATTGCTGGGTTTGCAGCAGTTGATTTCCCTGATGACGGGCGACTTCGCGATGCAGATCATCGCGCTCGTAACTGAGCAGTTCGTGCTCGTCCAGCTTCAGGCCGAGCAGATGACCGCTGCCGTAGGTGAGCCAACTGACGCGATGGCCGTCCGGGCGAATGGTGTCGACGCGGTTGTTCAGCGCGTCGTACTCGTGCTGCCAGACCGCAACCAGTGGTTTATCCAGGTTCGAGTAATGCTGGTGCTCGCGCACTATATTGCCGGCGGGGTCATGGAACCATTGCAGCCGGCTTACGGCGTTGGTTGCCATCACCAGATGGCCATTGCCGTCGTAGGCAAAGGTTTCGCTCTGGGACTTTTCGCCGAGGGTGGCACGGCGTTCGGTCAGGCGGCCCATTGGGTCGAAGGTCAGTGCGATGGTGCGCTGGCCGTTAAGCGTCTGAGCGAGCCGTCCCGTTTCTGGATCGTACCGGTATTGAGTCGAGCGATTGTCGAAGCCGCGTTCTTCAAGCAGCCTGCCGACCGGGTCGTAATGAAAATGGGCGCGGCGTTCGTTTTCGTTTTCCAGCGCAACAAGACGACCGAGTTTGTCCCAGCGATAGCGCAGGGTTTGCTCGGCGGCGTCGACGCGTTCGGCGATAAAACCGGCAGCGGTGTAGCGCCAAGTCGTACAGCGTTCAAGGCCATCGGAATGGGCCAGCAAACGACCTTCAGCGTCGCGGCTAAAGCGTTCTTCGGTCTTGTCCGGGTGCCTGATCAGGACAAGCTGACCGGCTTTGTATTCGTACGTGGTGCTGTGCCCGGCCGGGTCGGTGAAGCGAATCATCTGGCCGCGTTCGTCGTACTCCCAAACACTGACCTTGCCCGAGCAGTCGGTGTACTTAACGATTTGTCCGGCGTCGTTGTAGGCCAACGCCTTTGTATTGCCGTTAGCGTCCTTGATTGCTGTAGGAAGGCCAAACGAGTTGTAGGCGTATTCGGTAACGTTCTCGAGCGGATCGATCGCCTCAATCAGATTTCCGCGATGGTCGTAGTCGCGCTTCCACAACCCGCCCTCGCCATCGCTGATCTTGATCAGATGGCTTTTGTCGTCGTAGGCGTAATTCATCACGCTGTGGTCAGCGCGTGTGTGCTCCGTCAGGTTGCTCAGCTTGTCGTAGCGATAGCGGTCCGTGCTGCCATCGGTGTGGACGTGGCGAATGATGTTTTTTGCGGCATCGCGGAAGAACCATTCGGAGCGGCCATCGGCATGACAAATGCGGTAGGTGTAACCCAGGCTGTCGTAGTAATGCCGGGTTTCATGACCCAAAGCGTCAGTGACGTAGGTCAGACGGATGTTTTCATCCCACGTCAATCGCGTATCAAAACTGCCGTCGTCAGCCCACTCACGCACAGCCTTCGCATCGGGACCTGTTCCCTGCCATTGCAAATTCAACCCACGATTTGTGCGGTCGATGTAGCGGGTAATCAGGTGGTTTTGATACTGGTAACGCCAGGCCGAGCCGTTCTCGTCTTGGGCCAGAACAAGGTCACCAAAATCGTCGTACTGATACGCACAGAGTTGGCGTTTAACGTCGCCGTCACGAACTTCCCAAAGGCCGGTCAGACGCCCCTGATCATCAATCAAAGTACCCAGGCGAAGATGGACTTTGTTTACGTCCTTTTCGGAGTAAGTCACTAACTCGGAGAGCACCAACTGCCCATCATGGCGATGCTCGTAATGCAGCATCACCCCGGCGCCATTAGGCAAAATCTTGTTGATCAGTACAAAACGATCACCCCGCCGAACATAGGTTTCCCTGTGCTCAAGCCCCCGCATCAGCGCCAACCGATCCTTGCTGAGGCGAATGACGGTCAGGTTCTCAATGGCGTTGAAGTGAAAGAGTTTTACCTTGGGAAGAGGAAATTCATGACTACGCCCATCGGAGTCATGAAACACCAAACCGTCGCCGAAGAGATCAAACCGCGTAGTAAACGGCGTGATCCAACGCGCACCAATGACATCATGATCGTAGGCATCAAGACTCGAACAATAGGTACGCGTCCACTCAATGGGAAACGGCCCCGGCAAACTGAAATCGGTGTGCCGCACCGACTCCGAACCCATCGCAAAACTAATACTGTTGGCCGTAGAGGCGCAGGCACAATTCTTGAGCTCGTTAGGTCGACCCTTGGCAGGCTTCTCGTGCTGAACAACTTCAAGCTTGCCTTCACCCGCCCTGCGCTTGGCCTGATTAACCACCCCTGGCTTGATGTTGAACGACTGACCATGCCCATTGCGCGCACGCCAACTGACGACCGCTCCCTCCAAGGTCACCAGCAACGCAGCGATAGAATGCTGAGCCCCGGGATCCGCAAGCCCCTTAATTTGCGTGCGAACCTGAGGAGCCAGGTCACGCAATAACTTGGCCTGCCTGCCCACCTCCTTTTTAACCGCTTCAGGCACAAGGTGTTCGACGGCGCTATTCACCGCACCCTTGCCCGCAGCAACGCAAACATCCGCAGCCGCCGCAAAAATATTGCCAATGGCTGCCTGAGGGTCGTAGGCCCAAAGATCGCCTGCGGCATGAACCAGCTGCTCCGCCTCTAGCAAATCACCCTTGGCGTTCAGCTCCGGGTTAACCAGCTTCTCCAGACCGGCAGCAATTTGGAGGAGCACGCCTTCGCCCAGCTTCCCGGCATCCTCAAGAATCCCGGGCAGCTTCCCCTGCGCCTGGGTCACGAAATCATCAAGGGTCCCGACGATGGTGGCATTGAGGTGCCCGATCAGAATCTCGATCAGCGCGTCACCCAGCACCATCTTGCCGGCCTGCCGCAACTCCTGACGCACCAGAAACAGCATCGGCCGCAGGCTCATCCGCGCCGCCGCCATGGTCGGCGTTGGCAAGACGCCAATCAAATTGATGCCCAAACTGACCCAATCCAGCGGATCGCGCTTCTCACTCGTCGCCAGCCGAACGATGTCATTCAGCGCATCGACCAGCGCCATGATGTTGCCCACCACAGGCAAAAACCCGGCAGCGCTCTTGATCCGTTCAAGGGAGACGACCCCGCCGCTGATGTCCTGCAGCCAGGCATCGACGTTCGCCGCACCAAGACCAACGTCTTCCAACTGGATCTGATCAAGTGGAACGATTGCCACCTGAGGCTCGCCCGCTCCCATATTCGCGCTCATGACAACTTCTCGCCGGCCAGCAAGTCCGGAGCCTCAAGCAGGCTCTCCAGCCCAGTTGGCGTCGGCAGGCTCGGGAGCTCCCCGCTTTTGATCACGTCACTCAGAACGCTCGCAACAAGAGGCGCGAGTGCGGTGGCCTGCGCCGGTAAACTCGCTCCGGCGCCCTGCACCGCCGCCAATCCGTGCTCAAGCACATCCCAGTTCTTGCTCGGCAATACCTCCGTGACTGCTGCCTCCAACTGCGCCGGAACGGCTCCCGCACTTGGCGGCGTCGCCGGCCATTCGGGCTTGCCGATGACGCTGCCATCCGTCCAGGTGTCTGCAGGGTCTTTGCCAAAGGCCACCCTTCCCGGCCCCGGTGCAGCACCGGAAACGGTCATGAAACCCTTGCCGTCCAGCGCCCCTGTGACCCGTTTACCCAAGGCATCGATCACCTCGTAACCGCCGCCCTGAATGCCTTGCTGGCCCGCGTACTGGTTGAACAACTCAAGGTCGCCCTCGCCCGGCTTTGGTGGCTCGGGGAACACGCCCGCCAGGTTTTGCGCCGAGGTGTAGGCAAAGTTGGCGGCGTGGGCGGTGTACGGCCCGGTGGTGACGTGGGTGATGCCGGCCGCGTTGTAGGTGGTGGCGCTGCCGCCGCCCTGGATCACCAGTTCGGTTTTCGCGGTGAGGGTGATGCGCTCGGCGTTGGCGGTGATGTTGAGTTTGGCCAGCAGGTTGATGCTGTCTTTCAGGGCCCGCACGTCGATGTCGCCGGACGCCGCGACCAGGCGCCAGCCAAGGCTTTGCACGAACAGGCGCATGCCCTGGCTGGCGCTGGCGAGCAGGCGTTTACCCACGGAAAAACTGGTGTGCCCCGTGCTGCTCAACGCCAGGTGCTCGCCGGTGGCGATGTGGCTTGAGCGCGGTGTGGTCAGCGCAATGCCCGCCGGGCTGGCGAGCACCAGATGCGCTTCGGTGAACTCGGGGAACTCGTTGCCACTTGCGTTGGCAGGGCCGCTGCCGAGCACGCCCTGATGCTGGGCGTGCAGGGCTTTGGCGACGTCATCCTGATCCCCAGGCTCCTGTGCCTGGGATTCCTTGGCTTGCACCGCAAAGCCGTCTTGCTGATCGGCGGCAGTGGCCAGGCGTTCGGCGGTTTCCGGCAGGTCCTTGTGGTGCTTCGATTCGTGGGGACGCGGCTCGGTGGTGATCAACAAGCCAGCGGCGGCCCGGACAGCGCCGTGGCGGTCGGTGCGCAGCTCGAAACCTTCGCCCCGGGGCTGGCCGCCGGCGGGCCGCGGATGGGTCAGGTAGCCGAGGTTGATGGCACTGGCGCCATGATCGCTGCGCAGCGCAATGCTGATCTCGCTGGTGGTGTCGTCGATGCGCAATTCGTTAGCGCGGCTGCCCTTGTACTCCTTGCTCTTGACCGTAGCCAGGGTCTTGAAATCGGGCAGTTTGTACGGCGGCAAGTGGGCGCCGTGGTACAGGCAACCGGTGATGAGGGGCTGGTCGGGGTCGCCTTCAAGGAAGGTGATCAGGACTTCCATGCCGACCCGCGGCAGATTGATCGCCCCGAAGTGCTGGCTGGCCCAGTTCGACGCCACGCGCATCCAGCAGCTGGACTTGTCGTTGTGCTGCCCTTCCCGGTCCCAGAAAAACTGCACCTTCACCCGGCCGTGCTGATCGCAGTAAATCTCTTCGCCTTCGGGCCCTGTGACCACGGCGGATTGTGTGCCCAGCACCTTCGGCTTCGGATGCTCCAGCGGTGGCCGGTAATGAACGTCCCACGGCGTGGCGCTGAAACGGTTGCGATAGCCTTGATGGAAATCGCTCTTCAGGTCAGTGACGTCGCTGGTGATGACTTCTTCCAGTACCTGCGGCTGCTTACCCTCGTGGAAGACCTCGGTCAGCAGCCACAGGTCGTTCCACAGTGGGTTGGCGTGTCCGGTCAGGGCGAGAAAATGACCACTGACCAGCCGTGGCTGGTCGCTGCTGCCTTCGGCCAGCCGGTAGTCACTGCGGTGGCGCTCGAGGGCGCGATTGGCCAGATGGCGGCCACGTTCCCGATCGGCGAAACGGCCGGGGTAGTCGTAATCTTCGAGGTCCGGGATGGCCACATTGTTGGCGCTGCCTTCCAGCTGGAACTTCGGCTTGGTGAAGTCGTAATCACGCCGCGTCGTGCGGCTGGTGCGGGTGTTCATGCGCAGGCCGAAGCGCTTGATCACCTGGACGTCGGCGACCAGTCCGGTGTCCTGCTGATACAGCACCGGCGCCAGTTTCGGAAACACCGTCTGGTCGTCGCCGAACACCAACAGATGGCCCTTGGCGCTGTGCTGGAAATGAAAGTGAATGCCTTCCTCTTCGCACAAACGCTGGATGAAATGCAGGTCGGATTCGTCGTACTGCACGCAATAGACGCGCTCGGGATAGGTCGCGCCGAGCTGGAACCGGTAGTCGATGGAGAGGATGCCGTGCTCTTCCAGAATCTGGCTGATCATCTGCTGCACCGTCATCTGCTGGAAAATGCGCTGGTTGATCCGGTGGGCCAGGTACGCCAGCTGCGGCCGCAGGGAAATCCGGTAGCGAGTCAGGCGCTTGCCGGCATCACCCTGGGCGATGCTGTAGGCCAGCCCGTGGACCCCGGTGCCGTCTTCGGCCAGTTGCAGAAAGGTCTGCCCGTGCAGCAGGCTTTCAAGATCCAGCACGGCCTTTTCACTGACCAGCTCCACCTCGAATTCGAACGGTTGGTTGAGGCGCTCTCGGCCGGTGAAGGACAGCACTTGGAACAGCGTGTCCTGCCCATTGAGGGTCAGGCTGAATGAGGCTTGGTTGGCCGGTGCGAACATCCCGTGTTCCTTATGCGCTGTTGCGGCAGACGTCGATGCCAAGGGGGCAATCAACGACTGCAAATGCGTGGAAGGACAGCGAACCGCCTTGCCGTTGCCGGCGTCGACGGCGCTCTCCGCGTTCCGGAAATCGCGAGTGATCGGGTGTATTCGCGTTTCCAGAGGACGACGGAGATATCAAGGGGCGTGCCAGCGCGGGCGTAGCCCTTATGTCACGAGGGTTTGCGGTAAATGCTTAAGGGGATCAGGGGGTGATTCGGTGAGGAATCCGGGGAAATGTGCGCAAGAAGTTGCGCACCTCTGCGCAACTTCTTGCGCACTGCTCTGCAGGCCTCCAAATACGCGGCCTGCAGGGCGATGGTCAGGCTTTTTTTGCGCATGGACTGCGCAACTTTTTGCGCATGATGGCGATGGGGAATTACAGAGTTGTGAGCACGCGCACCGGCCGCTCAAGCGGCTGACCAGGATCGGCGGCATTGCACCGCCGATCTTCAGGACTGGATCAATACTCGGCGTCGGCATCCGCCAGATGGGTGTTGAATGCTGGCCGCGTGCCGCCTACGCGGGCCAGGAAGTACAGCGCCACCCCCACCAGCATAAGTGCCCCGGCACGCAGCCAGGTTTCGGCACTCTGCTGCGTCAGGAGGATCAGGCACGACACGATCGCCAATACCGGCACCCAAGTCGGCACGCGGAAGTGGTCAACGTCGACCACGTCTCGACGCAACACCAGCACCGCCAGATTGGTGCTCATGAACACAAACAACAGCAGCAGGACCACGGTCTCCGCCAAGGTTGCCAATGAGCCGGTGAGGGTCAGGATGATCGCGACCACTGTCGTCGCTACAATGGCCACCCACGGCGTCCGTCGTTCCGGCAGCACGTTCGACAGCGCGTGGGGCAGCAGGCCCTGGCGCGACATGCCATAGGCCAGGCGGCTGGACATGATCATGGTCAGCAGCGCGCCATTGGCCACGGCCACCAGCGCAATAAAGGCGAACAGCCGAGGCGGAATCCCGAGATTCGACGCCTTGACCACTTCCAGCAGCGGTGCCGACGAATGCACCAGTTGCTCAATGGGCATAACGGTGGCGGCCGCGACGCCGACACCCATGTAGATCGCCCCGGCAATCAACAGCGCACCGAACAACGCGCGGGGATAGACGGTGCGCACGTTGCGCACCTCCTCCGCCAGATTGGCCGAGGTCTCGAAGCCGACGAACGAGTAGAACGCCAGCAACGCCGCCCCGAGCACGGCAAACGCGGGGTTGACCCCCTCCTTGAATTGCACGGCGCGGGACAGATCCGCGTCGCCGGAGCGGAAGAACCAAATGGCCGCGACGATGACCAGGAGCAGGCCCGACACTTCGATCACCGTCATCACCAGGTTGGCGGACAATGACTCCTTGATGCCACGTGCGTTGAGCAAGGCGATGACCACCAGGAAGATCAACGCGACAACGTGAGCCGGCAGATCGATAAAGGGCGCCATGTAGTCGCCGGCAAACGCGAGGGACAAGCCGGCTGCACTGGTCACGCCTGCCGCCAGCATGCAGAAGCCCACCAGAAACGAGATCAATGGCGACTTGAAGGCTTTGCCGGCAAACACCGCTGACGCACCGGCGTGGGGGTATTTGGTGACGAGTTCGGCATAGGAACCTGCGGTGAGCATGGCAAAGCACAGCGCAATGAGGAGCGGCACCCAGATCGCGCCGCCCACTTCACCGGCAATCGTACCGGCCAACGCGTAAACCCCGGCACCGAGGACGTCGCCAAGGATGAACAGCAGCAGCATCGGGCCAGTGACGGCGCGCTTCAGTGACCTGCTTGGCGGGTGTGGAGGTGTGCTCATAGGGTCGCTCCGCTGTGCTGCGATAGTAAAGGAATGATTTTAAGGCTGACCCGTTGAGCACGGGGAAGTTGTGGCAGGGCGATACGGCGACGATGAGTGGTGATCTCCAAGGCCGACGTTCAAGCGCCGCCCAATGCGTTCACGCCCGACGCGCCCCCCCACCGCTGAGCTTCGGTCCATCTAACGCGGGGTTTCGACCAATCGCTGGTGACGGAGCGGGATCTGCTCAAGCGCGTACACCGCGGCCTGATGTTGCACCGACGCCCGATCTCCCGAAAACCGACGCTGCTCGCTGCAGACCCGCAGTTCCCCGTGATGCAGGAATCCCCAGGCAAAACACACCGTGCCGGCAGGAATGCCGTCCATGTCATCAGGCCCGCACACGCCCGTCGTCGCGACCGCGACATTGGCCGGGCTGTCGCGCAATGCGCCGACGGCCATCTCCTCGGCGACTTCAACGCTGGTGAGGTTGCATCGCTCGATGGTGTCAGGGCTCACATGAAGCAAACGCTGCTTGGCTTCGGGCGAATACACCACATAGCCGCACTCGACCAGCGAGCCGCTGCCCGGCACTTTCGCCAGCAGCGCCATGATCATCCCCGCAGTACAGGACTCGGCTGTGGCCAGCAAGAGCGCATGCTCCCGGAGATAGTCCAGAACGGATTCGGCAGACATCGTTAACCTCCCCCTGTCACGGCGGTATTGCCTTGCGGATTCAGACATCTGGAACCTGACCGCCGGTGCAGCGTTGCGATTGCGTGACGATCTGGAGATGAAAGGCAGTGGCCCACCTTAAACCGGCCAGTTCGGGGCGGCCCGGCACCTTCGCAGCAGATTTTCCAGAAGCGGCCTGCCGGCATCCGCCTCATCACCATGAGCTACTCGAACCCGCATCAGCGCTGCGGCGCCATGCTCTGCAGCTGCCACAGCGTGCGAAACTGACCCGGCGCCTCCCGCAGTGCTCGTGGCGGGCCGTCCTGAATCAGCTGCCCGCCTTCCAGAACCAGTACCCGGTCAAAACCGGCAATCGTCGACAACCGATGTGCCACCGCCAGCACCGTGCGCCCGCGCATCAGGTCGGCCAGAGCCCGCTGGATGATCGCTTCGGAATCGGAGTCCAGCGCCGAGGTGGCTTCGTCAAGAATCAGGATAGGTGCGTCCTTCAGAAACGCGCGCGCCAGGCCAAGGCGCTGCCGTTGTCCACCCGACAACATGACACCGCGCTCCCCTACTTGCGTGCGGTAACCCTGGGGCAGTGCGCGGATGAATTCATCGCAATAGGCCTGGCGCGCAGCGGCGACGATTTGCTCCTCGCTGGCGTCGGGCAGGCCATAACCAATGTTTTCCAGCACGGTGCGGTTGAACAGCGCCGGCTCTTGCGGAACCACCGCAATTTGCCGACGCAGGCTGTCCTGGCTGACCGAGCGGATGTCGCGTCCGTCGATGAGGATCGCGCCGTTGCCCACATCGTCAAGACGCTGCAGCAGGCTGATCAGCGTGGACTTTCCAGATCCAGACGCACCGACGATGCCGACGCTCTGCCCGGCAGGAATGTCCACGCCCAAGTGATTGAATACCTGCACGCCGCCGGGGTATGTGTAGCCGACGTCCACAAGTTGAATATGCCCACGGGGTGGCGCCAGTTCCTCGGGAGCATCGCTGAGCGCATGGGGCTGGGCGATGATGTTCAGGGTTTCGGCGATCACGCCCATTTGCTGCGATGTGTCCACCAGCGCCAGGGCCAGGTCCCGCGATCCGTGCAGAATACGGAATGTCAGGGCGCTGACCATCACCACATCGCCGGGTGTGATCTGCGCATCCAGCCATAACGAAATCGCCCAACCGAGCATGGCGCCCGCCATGATCGACAGGCAGATGTCGTGCAGCACCCGTGCTTTTTCCAGGTAGATCCAGCTGCGCCGTTGCGCCCGGACTTCCACGCCGATTTCCCGCTCCAGCCGGGCGCGCTCGCGATCCCGTCCCGAGAACGCCTTGATGGTCCAGACATTGGACACCAGGTCGACGATCTCACCGCCCACCCGCGCCGATTGCGAAGCGAAATCGATGTGCCGCGTCCGCCCGCGAATGCCGATCACGGTGATCAGCGCAGCGACCATGAACACGCAGACAATCAGTGCGAAGGCCATCGACAAGCGCACGGTGCACAGCACAATCACCGCGCCGACGAAATCCACGCAGGGCGGGATGATCTTCCACGCCAAGCCGCCGTAGATCGAGCCCGCCGCCGCACCCGCCGAAGACACCCGGTTGGCCAGTGCTCCGGCAAAATGCTGGGTGAAGTAACGCATGGGGTGGCCGGTCAGGTGAGTGAACAGGTCAATGCGCAAATCCGCGCAACTGCCTACCACGGTGCGACAGCCCAGCCAGCCACCGAGGCGCCAGAACACGTTCTCCATGACGATCAGGGCAATAAAAAGGGTGAACGGCCGCCAGACATGCGCGACGTGTTCCCTGCCGGCAGCCATGGCGTCGACCAGCAGCTTCATGCCGTACTGCACCGCCACCGCGCATCCGGCAGCGCCCACGACCAGCAACAGCATGATGAAGAAATGCCACGGCCGAACCCGAACGTAACGCCAGAGAAAGGCGATGGGCGTCAACGGCAGCGGCTGCCGGCGCCAGTGGTCATTTTTCATGGGCGAGTCCGGCGGATTCCCGAATCGAGGTGCGCTGGGCACGGACCATCATGTGTTGCTGCAGCGCCTGTGCCTGTAGATGCATCGGGTGGAAAGGTGCCCGATTGCCTTCGCCGTCGGGATAACCGAACAAGCCGGTCGGGCAGTAGCGACCGTCGTCCCACCCGGGATAATCGAGAAACGGATACCAGCACACGCCCTCCATGGGCACGCCCCGGTCCAGCGCCAATAAAGACTGCTCTACGACGTAGTTGAACCATGGCACCCGCTCTTCGTCTTCACACCCGGTCTCCGAGAGCAGAACGGGGCGCTGGTAACGGTGGTGCAACTCCTTGAGCATGCCGGCCAGAGGGCGATAATCCGGGCTGCCACGCGGGATCATGCCGCCGCCGAACACCCACTGGTTATGCGGGTAAAAATTGGCACCAAGGATGTCCAGGTACTTCTCGTGCCCGCCCAGTCCCGGCCATTGCCGCCCGGTGAGCATGTCCCACGCCTCGAACTGCGCCATCCGATGGCGTTCAGCGTTTTCATGGTCCTCCCCGCGCTTCGAACCGGAGACCACGTGAATCACCGGATCGCACTGAATGAATCGCGCGGAGGGGATCACATCCCGCACCGCCTCGATGGCGGCGATGCTCGCCCTCACCAACTGGTGTTTGAGTTCAAGGCCCCGCCCATGGGCGCCCGGGTTGAAGTATCCGACGTCGCCCCCTGCCCAGCTCCAGAACGACATCTCGTTGATCGGCGCATAGAACGGAATCTCTGCGCCCTCCTCCCGCATCAGCGCTGCGGCAGCACCGGCGAAACGCGCGAAACGGTCGACGAACTCGGGGCGCCAGATATCCAGATCGTCCGGATAGCCGTAATGGCAAAGGTCCCAGATGACCTGAATGCCTCGCTCCCGCTCCGCTCGCAACATCGGCAGAAAACTGCTCCAGTCGTAGTGCCCTGGCCGCGATTCGATCAGGTGCCAGCGCAGGCCGTCGCGGGCGCAACCGATCCCCAGGCCGGCGAGCTGCGCATAGTCGTTGGAAGCCCAGCGCGCATGACCGGTTGCGTCGGCGAGGTCCAGACGCTTGCCGTCGCGACGGCGCTGGCTCGAGCACTCGTAACCCGCCATCAGAAAACTCTTGAACAGTGCCGCATTGCCGTCAGCGCCGTGGGTGCCATCCCAACGGCGCTGAGGGGCGGTCATGACGCTTGCGCTCCGACGGCCTCGGCTGTCACGGCGTGGCCCTCTTCGATGCGCTGGTACAACGCCAACGCCTGACCGACCACCTGATCCATGTTGTAGTACTTGTAGGTGCCCAGCCGTCCGAGGAAGGTGACGTTCGCCGTTTCGTC
The DNA here is from genome assembly GCF_057834665.1 of Pseudomonas sp. GL_135. Taxonomy (NCBI): domain Bacteria; kingdom Pseudomonadati; phylum Pseudomonadota; class Gammaproteobacteria; order Pseudomonadales; family Pseudomonadaceae; genus Pseudomonas; species Pseudomonas sp. GL_135. Next base: position 2,643,850 of record NZ_CM174408.1, on the reverse strand, counting down.
CGCCAGCGCCTTGTAGCGCTTGTACAGCTCGGCGTTCTCCGGGCGCGGCACCGGGTAGTACGGATCGCCGTCATTGCAGGGAAACTCGTAGCTGATGCTGGTCAGCGGATGGGTCTGGCCGGTCAGGTGCTTGTACTCGGTAATGCGGGTGTAGGGCACGCTCTGGTCAGGGAAATTGACCACCGCCACCGGCTGGTATTCGGCTTGCTGCACGGTCTCGTGCTGGAAGCGCAGCGAGCGGTACGGCAAATGGCCGAAGCGGAACTCGTAGTACTCGTCGATCGGCCCGCAGTAAATCAGGTGACCGTGAGCAATCGACTCGCGCACGGCCTTGAAATCGGTGTCCAGCAGGATGTCGATGTTCGGGTGATCGAGCATCTGTTCGAACATCCGCGTGTAGCCATCGCGGGGCATCATCTGGAAGGCGTCGGTGAAGTAGCGATCGTCTTCATTGGTGCGGGTGGGAATGCGCGACGTCACTGACTTGTCCAGATCGCTCGGGTCCAGGCCCCACTGTTTGCGCGTATAGCCCTGGAAGAACTTCTCGTACAGCTCACGACCTACCTGATTGATGACCACGTCTTCCGAAGTACGAATGGCCGATACCGGCTCGGCACGTTCGGCGAGAAACACCTCGGCCTCTTCCGGCGTCATCGACAATCCGTACAACGTGTTGAGGGTGGTCAGGTTGATCGGAATCGGCACCAAATGCTCATCGACCTGAGCCAGCACGCGGTGCTCATACGGGCGCCACGCGGTGAACTGCGAGAGGTAGTCAACGATGCGCTGAGCGTTGGTGTGAAAGATGTGCGGGCCATAGCGATGGACCATGACCCCGGCGGCATCAAGATGGTCGTAGGCGTTGCCGCCGATGTGTTCGCGGCGATCTATCAGCAAGACCTTTTTGCCCAACCCTGCGGCGAGGCGCTCGGCGATCACACTGCCGGCAAAACCGGCGCCGACGATGAGGTAGTCATAACCGCCTTTCAATGAGGACGACGCATTGATGGCCTGTTCAAGGGTTACCTGAGGCATTCGATCTGCTCCTTCATGAAGCGGCTGGTGGTGTCCCACGACATGCCGTCGAGGGCGGCGTCGGCGCTCTGCAGAAATTCCGCCGAGCCCTTCAGGCCCAGGGCAGCATCGATGGCGGCGACGAACGCACCGGCAGTGTCGGCGATGGTCACGGCGCCGCTCTGACCGTAGCCGCGGATGACGTCATGAATCGGCGTCGACACCACCGGGCAGCCCCCCGCCAGATACTCTGGCGTCTTGGTCGGGCTGATGAACCGCGTGGATTCATTGATCGCGAACGGCATCAATGCGACGTCCCAGCCGGCCAGGTACGCCGGCAGCTCGTCGTAGCTTTTGCCGCCGAGGTAGTGAATGTTGGGCAGCTGCGGCAACGTTGCCGGATCGATTTTCACCACCGGCCCGATCAGCACGATCTGCCAGTCAGGACGCAGGGTGGCGAGCTTCTCGACCAGCTCGATATCGAAGCGCTCGTCAATGACGCCAAAAAAGCCCATGCGAGGATGGGCAATGCCGGCCTGATCGCCAGGATCGGCAAGGCCATCGCGGGCAGCGGCGAAGTGCGCGATGTCGACACTGCTCGGCACCGGGTGGGCGTTGTCGTGTTGCCGCTGCTTGACCTCCCACAGGCTGTAGCCGCCGGTGAACACCACGTCGGCACGGGCCATCAGCTCGCGTTCCATGTCGACCAGTCGCACTGGCGCACCGCGGAACGCCGAAAGCTCGTCCATGCAGTCGAAGATCGTCACGTTGCCTTTCAGATGATCGGTGAACGCCAGGCTCATGGGCGTCAGGTACCACAGCAACAGCTCCGCGTCGCCCCGCGCCAGCAGCCTCTCGTCCAGCAGTTGACGCTGGGCCTCGACAATCTGTTCTTCGCTCAGACCGTGGGCCAGTCGCGGCACGATGACTTCAATGCCCGGTGCCGGCTGCGAGTGATCCAGACGTGGCGTAGCGCGGTCTTCAGCAAGGTCTTCAAACACCGGCTCTTCAAAAAAGATCACGTCGTAATCGCGGGCCAGACGCGACATCACATGCTGAGGCCGCTGATAAACGAAGCCCCATCGCAGGTGCGAAAGGCACAACAGCGTCGGGCGCGTTCGCTGGGTGGGCTGCAGCGGATTGTCGATGGCGACGGCGGATAACGAGTCGGGCTGTTCGGCAAGATTCATGGCGACTTCCTTTCTGAAAGGGGCTGGCTGAAGGCCTTGACTTCCTTGGCTTCAACATCGAAGAGCGCGCGGCAGTGAGTGACTGATTGCGCGACTCATGAAGCTTGGAAGGCGGCGCCGCTTCGGCCGTTCAGCGAAGCCGCGCGATTACCGATGAACAGCATGTACCGGTGGTTCATCGTGTTTGAACTCCGCGCGGTGGGTGTGCCCATAACCTGGACAGACACAGGTTTGCGTCGGCTGATTTCAGCCCGCCATGCCCATCGCAGGATGCCCGGCCACATGTCGCCGGGGTGCGTTCGAGGGATTGCAGATGATTTTGATAACCGGCGGTGCAGGCTACATCGGCGCACACGTGGCGCTGGAATTGATGAACCAGGGCGATGACGTGTTGATCCTGGATAATCTTTGCAACAGCTACCGCTCGACCCTTGATCGCATCGCCACCCTGACGGCCCGCCGCCCCGGATTCGTGCTCGGCGACGTGCGCCATCGCGCCCTGCTCGACACGATTTTTGCCGATTACCCCATCGAAGCCGTTATCCACTGCGCTGGCTTGAAAGCGGTGGGTGAGAGCGTCCGCGAGCCGCTGCGTTATTACGACACCAACGTCGGCGGCACTGTGACGCTGTGTCAGGCCATGGCCCACGCCGGGGTGTTCACGCTGTTGTTCAGTTCATCAGCGACGGTGTACGGGGATTGCTTGACGATGCCCATCGACGAGACCTGCGCCACCGGGCAGCCGACCAATCCGTATGGTCAGTCCAAGTTGATGGCCGAGAATGTGATGAAGAGCATGGTCTGTTCGGACGAGCGCTGGTCGGTGGGTTTGCTGCGCTATTTCAATCCGATCGGCGCGCATAGGTCGGGGTTGCTGGGCGAGGCGCCTACCAGTACGCCGAATAATCTGTTGCCGTATTTGTTGCAGGTGGCCAGCGGGCAGCGCGCGGCACTGAGTGTGTTCGGGCGCGACTATGAGACGCCGGACGGTACGGGGGTGCGTGATTACATTCATGTGGTGGATCTGGCCGAGGGGCACGTGAAGGCGCTGGATGCGCTGCGCCATCAGCACGGTGTGCATGTCTGGAACCTGGGCACGGGGCTGGGCTATTCGGTGCTGGAGGTGGTGCGGGCGTTCGAGAAGGTCTCGGGGATTTCGGTGCCGCTGGTGTTTGAGGGACGCCGCGCCGGGGACATTGCGCGGTGCTGGGCGGATCCTGAGAAAGCGCTGAGCGAGTTGGGCTGGAGCGCGCGGCGATCACTGGAGCGGATGTTGGCGGATGCCTGGCGGTGGGAGTGCCATTTGCACGAGGCCGAAGCGGTGCCGCTCGTTAGCTGACGCTTTGGGTCAAGATCAAGAGCGTCGGCAAACCAGGAGCAAGAGCGTCGGCCTAACGGCCTCGGGTTTCGCCTTCGGCGAGTTACTTGGAAAAGCACCCCAAGTAACCAAGGGTGCTTGCTCCTGGTTGGGCCCTTCGTTCCTCAGGGTTCCTTCACTTCGGTCTCGCTCCGTGGGCCCGCGCCGAACGGGCATCCATGCCCTGACGGCGCTCTCGCCGCATCCATGCGGCTCGGCCCACTCCGCGAGACCTGCGTTCAGCCTGCACCAAAGTCGCGATTGGCGGTGACTGGACCTTCTGTGTATGAAGATCAAAAGCAGATCAACGGCTTCCCGGCTGAAGCCGGTCCCACTGACCGCACGGGATTCTTTTAGTGGGACCGGCTTTAGCCGGGAATGCGCGCGCGTGAACACCCTCTACTTTCACTGCCTTACGCCGGCTTCCAGGTCACGGCATCGATGCCCAATCGTTCGGCCTTGGGCTTGGACAGTTTGATGGCTCTGTCGCTCCGGTATTTGGGGATGTCGGCCACGCCAGCGTCGACTGCAGCCCAGTGCCACGCCTCAGCGTTGTCCATTTGCTTGGCGCACACGTAGAACCACCGTGGCTTGCCATGGAAAAGGTATTCGATGCGGTAGTGTTGGGTATGTTGCATGGTCTTGATCTCGTTCACAGGATCGGTTTCGTGGTTTGGTTTCCATTGTGGGTGGACGACTGACTCACCGCAGGGGGGTTAACGCTGCAGACTAGGGATCCGCCTGGGGCGCGGCGGATCGACTATTGGTGCCAGGGGGCGAAGGTTTGCCCGGCTGCATGACGTGGCCGCGACCGGTAGGGTCTGCCAACTGCACTGCATCGCCGTGCTGCCAGGCATCGGCGCCCTTGAGCACCGGCTGGACCTGTATGTCCGCGCGTTCCGAGCGTTTCTTTTCGGTATCGATGGCCATGCGGCGGTTGCGCTGCTCAACCATGGCAGGGTCTGCTTGGCCGTCGGCAGTAAAGCCCATCATCAATTGCGGGACGCCCAATGGCAGGCGTTTGTCCTGATCGGTGTGCCAGGTGTGCCAGGTTTTGCCATAGGTATTGGCAAGCTTGGCCATCAACGCGTGTTCGGCACTGGCGGGAATACCCGGCGCCACCAGTTGCCCCGACTTCACTTCGTGGGCGTGGCTGTGCCAGAGCCGCTTCTCGCCCTCGGGCAGCTGATTGAACAAGTCAGCGCTGATGATGTACTCGACGCCCATCAACTTGGCGTCTCGCACGTTGCCATCGTAGATCACGCACTGAATGAACTCTTCACTGAGCACAGAGCAGTAGTGATGGGCTTCCATCTGCACATCGGGATGACCGTTATAGAAATGAAAGCCATCCAGATAGGCGTTCAGCGCCTCGACGGGCGGACGCGACTGCAAGGTGGCGGCGCCTGCATCGAGAACGCTGAGGGTTGCACTGGTTGGCTTGCCGGGACTCGGCACACTTGAGCGAGTGTCATCACCTGCGCAACCGGTTAACACCAGGCCGGCCAGTGCCGCCGATAGCGCCAGCCTCGGGCTGACCCGGACTGCATTACTCACCAATACCCGTTCAGGGAATAACCGCATTGGAAGTCTCCATAGCTGAGGCCTCAGGCTTTCAAGGGCGGCTTCGTGCCGCGTTATAACTGGGCGGTAAACCCATTGAATCGAGGAGCTGCTTTAAAGCCGGCGCAGACAATGCGCCGGTAAAGGATGGACCGGCCGACAATCGCGGATGTTCATCGTAAATTTCAAGATTGGAGACGAGCGGCTAATAAGGAGTACCAACTGCTTAGTGCGAGTTATTGAACTAACAATGCGTTCATAACGCGAGCGGGTGTGAATCATTCATTTGGATAGGGGGAAAGCAGCGTCAACGAGTGCTTCACGCCACTCATCCGCCATTCATCAAACCTTCTCAACGATTAAATATTGAAGCGCATCGGATTAGTTGTCCGTCGGATATACCGGGCGCCATCTCATTAGTTGATATCGGAGAGCCATCATGACAACCGCCAACAAAAATCCGGGTAATTTTGCCAACGATCGTGAGAAGGCCTCTCAGGCCGGGAGAAAAGGCGGCCAGGGGTCCGGGGGCAACTTCGCCAACGACCGCGTCAAGGGCTCCGAAGCGGGGAAAAAGGCGGCCAGAACAGCCATGGCGGAGGTCGTCGATCATCTGCCGATTAAGTAGCGCGACCTGCCTGAAGGGCGGTCCCGCCGCCCTATTCGCTACCGGTCATTCCGTCGTCCGCCTGTGACCCCGAGCCAGGGTACGGTAGTTACGCGGGCTCTCCCCCTGCAATACGCTCAGCCTGATCGCGCCCTCGGACGAGCCCCTGCTCGACGGTCCAGTCAGAAGCTGGAAGTCTCTCTAACGCTTCGACCACTCTTTCGCCGTCCGCAGCATAAACGCACACCAGTACTTCAACGGCCTCTTCATGGGCACGCGCACGAACTTCCAGCTGACAGCCGTTTTCCGCCGCCTCACTGTACGACTCGTCGTCGGCCGTTAGTTGCACCCACTGCTGATAAACATCACCACGATCAAACATGAAAAGCTCCCTGGTTCGGCTGTAAATGAGTGTTGATACTTATTAAAACCCGATGCCCCTTCCTGTACCTGACCGCTGCATGAGCTGGCAGCGGCACGCTGAAGGACTGCCGTCACTTCCAGCCCAACTGCTTCTGGATATCACGGCGATAAGGGGTGTCGATCTGGGCCGGTACTTGGCGGATGTAATCCCGGGCATGTTCGAGTTTCTCCCCCGTCAGGCTTCGCAGGTACGCAACAGCGTCCTCGCTCGTCGGCAAATGCCCCTCGCTGTGAAGGCGCGGCGGGAGTGCTGTCCAGACCAGCGCATCGACCTGGCGCTCCCTCGCCCACTGAGCCAGCGGGCCCGTTGAAGACCCATGCGCCCGATACACGCCGATACCGTCTTCGCGTTGTGCCGGGATCTGCTCACGCTCACGCAGCGCACTGCACGCCTGCTCAAGTGATTCGGTGGCCAGGACCGTCCACAAGACCCGGCATGGCGATGCGTTGAGACAGATTGCAGTGGCCAGCTCACCGCCGTCACCTATCCGCGAGAATTCGACTGGCAACGCCGGCCCATCCATGAACCACTCACTGGCGATCGGCAGTGCGTCCGGCTTCCATATCAATGAGCCCCAACCCAGACAGGCAATCACCATTGCTTTTGCATCCTTCCCAAGGTTTGCACGACGTTTATTACGGTGGGACTTTCATGCCCGCCACGCGCCCGTGCGTTACGCATGCCCTGTTGGGCACGGCATCGCTGAAAAAGGTCAGTTTTTCGCAGTCGGCCGGCGCGGGTGACCGCTTATTCCCTGCGCCTCCCGATGCCATGAAATCTGCCAGGAGGCTGTCCATCCATTCCTTACACTCACAGCGACCCCATGCCGGGTGGCCAATCGCCCGGCGTCTCAACCGCTGCGCTGGCTATAGAAACCAACCCCGCCGCCGATATCCTCTGACAGTCATCACGTTCTGCAGCGCTGCAAGTTGTGGGGTTCGCCGTTTTTTCTTATTGCGCGCGTTAGGTTCCTAGTCATGAAATTCCCGTCTTTAGATCGATTGAAAGCGCTGGTCTGCGTCCAGCAGGACAACACCCGTCTGATGGAGGCGCAATACATCGCGCTGTCCCGACAGCTGCCCATGATGTACGTGATTCTGCTGATCAACACCCTCGCCCTCGCGGCCACCCATTACGGTATTGCTCCGAAGTGGCTGACGGTTTACATCCCGTTGCTGTTGACCCTGATAGGCGGCCTGAGGGCAGTGCTCTGGTGGCAGAGCCGTGGTCAGCCCATCACCTCAGAGCAGATCTTCAAAAAACTGACACGCACCAATCAGCTCACGGTGTTCATCGCGTTCGGTTTCACGATCTGGGCGCTGCTGCTGTTTCCCTACGGCGATACGTACACCAAGTCCCATGTCGCCTTCTACATGGCGATCACGGTGATCGTCTGCATCTTCTGCCTGATGCACCTGCCCTCCTCGGCGATGATGACCACGGCAGTGGTCAACATCGCCTTCGTGGCGTTTTTTGCCAGCGCCGGCAACGCCACGTACACCGCCATGGCCGCCAACGTGTTTCTCGTTTCGCTGGCGATGATCGTGGTTCTGCAGAACCACTACGGCGAGTTCACCCGGCTGGTGAACATGCAGATACGCACAGAGAAGCTCAGCGACGACAACCAGCGACTGGCCAACGAAGACAGCCTGACCGGCCTGCCCAACCGACGACAGTTTTTCGCCTTGCTCGACCGTGAACTCGACCACGCGCGGCAGGACGAAACGAAGCTGGCCGTGGGGATGATCGACCTGGACGGCTTCAAACCGATCAATGACTCCTACGGCCACGGCGTGGGAGACAAACTGCTGCGTCAGGTCGGCCAGCGCCTGCGCGCGTTTGCCAGTGAGCAGTTGCACGTGGCCCGGCTGGGCGGCGACGAGTTCGGCCTGATCATCGTCAGGGCCGACGATCAAAACGAACTGATCAAACAAGGCCAGTCACTCTGCCGCACGATGCACCAGCCCTTCACCATTGGCGATATTCAGGTCAGCATCAGCGCATCCATGGGACTTGTCGTGTTTCCGGACCTGGCGAGCACCTCAACCGAAGCTTACGAATTCGCTGACTACGCGCTCTACACCAGCAAGCGGGAAACACCCGGCGAGCTGTGTATCTTTTCCGCCAGCCAGCATCAGCGTCTCAAACGCGACGTGATGACCGAGCAGGGCCTGCGCCAGGCCGACGTCGCCGAGGAGTTCACCCTGGTGTTTCAGCCCATCGTCGACATCCGCACCTCGCGCACGGTGGGGTTCGAAGCGCTGGCCCGATGGGTGAGTCCGAAGCTGGGCAGCGTCGCGCCGGGGCATTTCATTGGCGTGGCCGAGCGGATTGGCCTGATCAACCGCCTGACGCCGGTGCTGCTGGAAAAAGCCCTGCACGCGGCGCAGTTATGGCCGGCCGATATCAGGCTCGCGTTCAATTTGTCGGCCCACGATTGCTCGTCCATGGACGCCGTTGAACAACTGATCACCGTCATCCGCCAGAGCGGGTTCGACGCCACGCGACTGGATCTGGAAATCACCGAAACCGCCGTTATCAAGGACCTCGTGCAAGCGCAGAGGTCCATCAACGCGTTCCGTGAACTGGGCTGCGGTATTTCTCTGGACGACTTCGGCACCGGCTACTCAAGCCTGAGTCAGCTTCACGCCCTGCCGTTGACCAAGCTGAAAATAGACCGCTCGTTCATCACCGACATTCACCAGAACGCCGCGAGCTTCAAGATCGTCAAATCGCTGTTGGCGCTGAGCCAGGACATGGACCTGCAGTGCGTCAGCGAGGGCGTCGAGACCGAAGCGGAACTGCAGGCCTTGCGGACCCTGGGCTGCACGCTGGTTCAGGGCTACCTGTTTTCACGACCGATGCCCCTTGAGCAGACCCTGCAGTGGCTCGGCTCGCCGGAGGAGCCTGCAGTGGCAGTTGTTGTGTGAAGGGCAGCGGCGCTCATTGCCACTGACAGGATGACAACCCGCGGCGTTAATCAGGCGCTGCGCTGGACTTTCATCATGGCCAGGCCGATGAAGCGTCGAGAGTCTTCCTGAAAGTCTCGCACCTGGGCGGCGAATTGCTCTTCGCGGACATCCACGTGGCGGGTGCTGAAACACGTGGCGACGTCGGCGATGACCTGCGTCGTGTCGTTGAGGGTCTGGTGCAGCGTGACCAGGATTCCCACCGCGTTACGGTTTGAAATGATGACGTCGCGGTTACTGCTGATCAGTGCCCTGGTCGGAGACGACTGATCTTCGGCGCCAGGTCCGTTCACCGAGCCTAAAAGGCTGGTACCGGAAAACAGGTAATGAACATCGACCCCGGCGTCGCAGACGCGCTGGAGATAGTCGGCTTTGGGTGATCGATGGCCACTTTCGTAATGACCTTGAGCGTTAGGTTCGACGCCACCAATTCTGGCGAACGCGATTTGCGTCAGGCCTAACCGTTTGCGTTCTTTTCTCAAACGCGTGCCAAGCTGTTCCATGAGCAAACTCCTGCTGAATTCACGCCACGCGATGGACCGGTGGGTGCAATGGGGGGCTGGAGTGCGAGCTTCCTGGGTTAGCGAAATAGCCTCGTACAGGGGGGACTCGCCACCTTACAGCGTTTGCAACATGAGTGAACAAGTATTTGGCTGGCGTCCCACTGTGCGTTTTTCGAACGCCCACCTCCCCCGATCTCCCGTTGCCAGATTAAAACAAAGGTATCCCTACGCGCGTTCTTGCATCCAGGTGAATGTGGGTTGCTGGATTGACCAAATCCCCGGCGCCATTGTGACTCCTCCACCAATCGACCTCGCAGATAGCAAACGTTTTCCCCCCATACGGAGGAATTTGCGCAAACGGGCCGACGACCGGTAGATCACTATCTAACGCAGAAAATACCCTTATTTTTCAATCACCTGAAAGTGAGAGCTTTTTATGAACAGATAAACGTCAAACTATTTTCCATTGATATTGAGGGGTTCCATTCTAAATTACTGGCAAACGGCTTTCATTGTAAGAAACAAAGTTGCGCCTGATTAGCTAGGTCAGGCGGCTGGTATGACACGCCATTAAACGCGTTGTTGTAGTGCTAAAAGCGAAGAAAAGGACTGTCAGAATGGACAATATCGTTGTCGCCAATAAAGCAACCTCCGAACTAACTGCCAAAGCCTGGGGAAATCTGTCACTCGATACACCGTCAGTTGTTCAAATGCCTGTTCCTCCCAGTCAAGTGTCCTCGGTCTCCCGCAATGGGCAAGATCTGGTGGTGAACTTGAAGAATGGCGAACAGATCAAAGTCGCCAACTTCTTCAACACCGCGCCCGAAGGTCCCAACAACGACATGGTGTTCCAGGGTGAAGACGGCACCCTTTGGCAAGCCCAATACGACACTCAGTCCTTCAACGGTTTTACCTTCGACGAAGTCAACTCCCTGGATGAACTCATCGCAGACGCCGGCGTGGTCGGCGGGTCGACGCCTACGTTTGCGATCGCCGGGCTCGGCCTGTTGGGCGCCGGCGGTGCAGCGGCAGCGGCAGGCGGCGTTGCGGGCGGCGGCGGCGGGGGCGGCGGTGGAAACGCCGCAGACACTTCGGCACCCGTGGCCCCGGGCAACCTGCTCGTCAGTGCGGACGGCACGTTACTCACCGGCACCAGTGAGGCCGGCGCAACCATCCAGGTTCGAAACACCGCCGGCACCTTGCTGGGCAGCGGTGTCGTGGCACCTGACGGCACGTTCAGTGTGACGCTCAATCCGCCGCAAACCAATGGGCAGCCTTTGGCAGTGAGCGCCACCGATGCCGCAGGCAACGTATCCCCTTCCACTCAGGCACCAACGCCCGATACCGACGGCGGGACACCCCCGGGCCAAGGCCCAGACACGACACCTCCAGCTGCGCCGGCCAACCTGGCGGTCAACCCCACCGGCGACCGGTTGACCGGTTCCGGCGAAGTCGGCGCGACCATTCAGGTGCGTGCCGCCGATGGCACCTTGCTGGGCAGCGGCATCGTCGCAGCCGATGGCACCTTCAGCCTCACACTCAGTCCTGCGCAAACCGATGGTCAGTCACTGACCGTCAATGCGGTCGATGCCGCCGGCAATGTCTCCCCGCCTGCTCAAGCGCAGGCGCCGGACATCGACGTCACCCCACCGGTCGACACCACCGCGCCCAACGCGCCGGGCAACCTTGTGGTGAGCGCCGACGGTACGCGCGTCACCGGTTCCGGCGAAGTCGGCGCGACCATTCAGGTTCGCGGCGCCGACGGCACCTTGCTGGGCAGCGGCATCGTCGCGGCAGACGGCACCTTCAGCCTCACGCTGAGCCCGGCGCAAACCGATGGGCAGTCGCTGACTGTGAGCGCGGTCGACGCCGCCGGCAATGTCTCCCCCCCTGCTCAAGCGCTGGCGCCAGACATCGACGTCACCCCACCGGTCGACACCACCGCGCCCAACGCGCCGGGCAACCTTGTGGTGAGCGCCGACGGTACGCGCGTCACCGGCTCGGGCGAAATCGGCGCGACCATTCAAGTTCGCGCCGCCGACGGCACGTTGCTGGGCAGCGCCATCGTCGCAGCAGACGGCACCTTCAGCCTCACGCTGAACCCTGCGCAAACCGATGGGCAGTCGCTGACGGTCAATGCGGTGGACGCCGCCGGCAATGTCTCCCCCCCTGCTCAAGCGCTGGCGCCGGACATCGACGTCACGCCACCGGGCGGCGATGTCACACCTCCCAATGCGCCTGCTGGCATCGCGATCAGCGGCAATGGCTCGATTGTCAGCGGCCGCGGCGAACCTGGCAGCACTGCCAGCGTGATAGACGCCAATGGCAATGTGCTCGGTAGCGCTATCGTGGGGACTGACGGGCTATTCAACATCAATCTCGGCGCCCCGCAAAATGCCGGGCAAGTCCTGCAGGTCACCCTCACCGATGCGGCTGGCAACACCTCCGCCAACGTACCACTGCAAGCACCGGACACCACGCCGCCGGTGGCACCCTTGGCTTTGGTTCTGTCGGCTGACGGCCTGACCCTCACCGGTCGTGCCGAAGCGGGCGCCCGCGTGCTTGTGCGCAATGCGTCGGGTGCGGTCATCGGCGCCTCCCGCGCTGGTGTGGACGGCACATTCAGCGTGAGCCTCGATACCGCACAGATCAACGGCGAGACACTCAACGTCAGTATCACGGATTCGGCCGGCAACACTGCCTCGGCCGAGCTGAACGCCGCCGACACCACGCCACCCGCCCAAGTCGCCGATGTGGTGATCAGCGCAGACGGCACCCAGGTCTCAGGCAAGGGAGAAGCTGGCGCGACGGTCACCCTCGTCGCCAACGGCACGCCCATCGGTACGGCGGTGGTCGGCGCCAACGGCACCTTCGCTACCACGCTGGCACCGCCGGTCAATCCAGGTGATCAGGTGCAAATCAGCCAGACCGACACCGCAGGCCTTGCGTCCCCCGTGCTGGTGGTCACGGCGCCTGACGCCAGTGGTCCGGCAACGCCTTCGGGCCTGGTCATCAGTGGCGACGGCACGCAGCTGACCGGGACCGCCAGCGCCGGTTCGGTGGTCCAGGTGCGCGACCCCAACGGCGTGCTGCTTGGCAGTGCAACCGTCGGCAGCAACGGCAGCTTTACCGTCGCCATCACCCCGGCCCAGGCCAATGGCGAAGTGCTCGACGTGGTGGCGGTCGACGGTCAGGGCGAGAGCTCGGTCACCGTTCCCGTCACCGCCCCCGACATCACCGGCCCGACTGCCGCCACTGATCTGGCTGTGGCGAACAACGGCCTGACCCTGACCGGCCGTGGCGAACCGGGCTCGACCGTTTCGGTGCGTGACGCCCAAGGCAACGTCATCGGAACGGGCGTGACGTCCGCGACCGGCAATTTCACGGTCAGCCTCGCTTCGGCGCAAACCAACGGTCAGGCGCTGCAAGTCGTGCTGAGCGACGCAGCCGGGAATCCATCGCCCGTTGCGCCCGTCAGCGCGCCGGACCTCAACGGCCCCCTGCAACCCTCCGCCATCGGCCTTGACGTCGGCGGCACAACGCTGACCGGCATCGGCGAGGCCGGTTCGACGATCACCGTCACCACCGTCGGCGGTACCGTGCTTGGCACGGCCATCGCCGCCGCCGACGGGCGCTTCAGCGTGACGTTGAACAGCCCGCAGAACAATGGCCAAACCCTGCTGATCGGCGCCAGTGACAGCACCGGCAACCCGGCTTTGCCCGTAACCTTTGTCACCCCGGATACCCAGGCGCCCGCTGCGCTGACCAACGTCGCCCTCGACGGCACTGGCCTGATCCTGACCGGCACCGCCGAGTCGGGCGCTGCTGTGACGGTGCGTGATGCGGCGGGCACTATCATCGGCAGCGGCCAGGCGGGTGTCGGCGGTAGTTTTACCCTCATCCTGACGGCGGCGCAGACCGACGGCCAGCTGTTGCAGGTCACCCAGGCCGACGGCGCGGGCAACCAGTCCCTGCCCGTCCCCGTCACGGCGCCGGACCTCAGCGCACCGCCGCCTTTGACCAACCTTGATCTGTCGGCAAACGGTCTGATCGTCACCGGCAGCGGCCAGGTCGGTGCCACCGTCACCGTTAGAAATGCGTTGGGCGGCACGCTGGGCAGCGCCGTGGTCGGCAGCGACGGACGTTTCGAGGTGACCCTGTCCAGCGCGCAGATCAACGGCCAGAATCTCAGCGTTACCCAAGTCGATGGATCGACCCTGGCCTCTCCGGCGGTTCCCTTGCTGGCTGCGGACATCCAGGCACCGGACGCGCCCACCGCGCTCACCCTGAGCGCCAACGGCCTGACGCTGAGCGGCCAGGGCGAACCCGGCGCCACCGTCAGCGTGCGCGACGCCAGCGGCAACGTGCTGGGCATCGCGACGGCGGACCCGGCAACCGGTCGCTTTGACGTCCCGCTGAACGCGGTTCAGGCCGACGGCCAGGTCCTGCTGGTCAGGCAGAATGACGCAACGGGCAACCTCTCCCCCGCGGCCTCTTTAACCGCACCGGACACCACGGCGCCGGCTGCGCCGACCGGAATCACCATCAGCAGCGACGGTGTGACCGTTTCCGGCACAGGCACTCCCGGCGATACCGTGCAAGTGCGCGATGGAAACGGGACCTTGCTGGGTTCGGCCATCGTCGCCAGCAACAACAGTTTTGTGGTGACCCTGAGTCCGGCGCAGCTGGACGGACAGGTGCTCAGCGTGACTCAGACCGACGCCAGCACCCTGCCCTCGCCGGCAGGTTCCGTCACGGCACCTGACATCACCGCACCGCCAGCACCAAGCGATCTTGATCTGGACGCTAACGGCGTGCTGACCGGGACCACCGTGCCCTTCGGCTCGGTGAACATCCTCGACGCCAATGGCGTCCAGATCGGCACTGCCGTGGCCCTGGCTAACGGGACCTTCACCTTCAATGTCACGCCGATCCTGAGCAACGGCGAGACGGTGCAAGTGGTTGCGACCGATGGCACCAACGACTCGCTGCCCACTGCTGTGCTCGCGCCTGACACCACTCGACCAGTCCCTGTGTCCGATCTGGCGATCAGCCGGGATGGCGACGTGGTTTCCGGTACGGGCGAGCCTGGCACCACCGTCACCGTTCGCGGCCCCGGTCCCGGCAACGTGCTGCTCGGCACCGGCACGGTTGGCCAGGATGGCAGCTTCGTCATCGGCCTCAATCCGCCTGCTGCCAGCAACACCAATCTGGAGGTCATCAGCACCGACGCCAGTGGCAACGCCTCCACCGCCGTCATCCTCCCAGGGCCGGACGGCACGCAGCTGGCGACCCCCAGTGATATGGCCATCAGCAGCGACGGTTTCATTCTCACCGGCGCCGCCACCCCAGGCAGCACAGTCAACATTCTCGACAGCAACGGCGCCAGCCTGGGCAGCGGCAGGGTCAACAGTTTCGGCCGTTTCAGCATTCTCATGCGGTTCGCGCAGTTGAATGCTCAAACACTGCATGTCACCTCGACCGATGACGCGGGCCAGACTTCGGTGACCGCCCTGGTGGTGGCCAACGACCTGACAGCCCCCGAAGCGCCGACCAGCATCACCATCAGCCCGGATGGCAGCGTGGTCTCGGGCCGTGGCGAAGCCGGCTCGACGGTGGCCATCACCAACAGCAGCGGCACGTTGCTGGGTTCCGGCACCGTGGCGCCCAACGGCACTTTCGCGGTCATCGTGACGCCGTCGCAGCTGGGCGGCCAACCGCTGACGGCCACGCAAACCGACCTGGCGGGCAACGTCTCGCAAACCGGGGCCGTTATTGCCCCGGACCTGACCCCACCCGACGCCGCCACCGGTCTGACCATCAATAACGTCGGCACCGTGGTCGATGGCGTTGGCGAAGCTGGCGCGACCGTCACGGTCCGCGACGCCGCAGGCAACATTCTCGCCACCGGCATCGTCAACCAGAGCGGCCAGTTCCAGGTGACCCTGCCCAACGCCGTCACAACCGGCGCGCCGCTCACGGTCACCCTGACCGACGCGGCGGGTAACGTGTCGGCCGGCGCCAGCCTGACAACCGTGGACACCACGCCACCGGCCCTGCCGCAGAACCTGCTGATCAGCGCCACCGGCAGCACCCTCACCGGTACCGGTGAGGCCGGCGCGACCGTCAGAGTCCTCGACGCCAGCGGCACGCAGCTTGGCACCGCGCTGGTGGCCAGTGACGGCACCTTCACCGTGACCCTCGCCCCCGCGCCCGACAATGGCCAGGCCCTCGACATCAGCCAGACCGACCCGAGCGGCAACGTCTCGCCGTCGGCGAACCTCACGGCGCCGGATATCAGCCCGCCTGCCGCGCTCACTCAGGTGTCGGTGAACGCCGACGGCCTGACGGTGGTTGGCCGTGGCGAACCCGGCGCAACGGTGTCGGTGCGTACGGCCGGCGGTGCCCTGCTGGGCACGGCGCTGGTGGCGGCGAACGGCGCGTTCAGCGTGACGCTGAGCACGGCGCAGATAAACGCCGAAGTCTTGACCGTCACCCAGGAAGATCCGCCCGGCAACGTCTCGACGGCGGTTAACGTGACATCTGTTGACCTGACTGCACCGGACAGCCCGACCGCCCTGCTGCTCAGCGGCAGCGGCGTGCAACTGGCAGGGAACGCCGAAGCCGGCAGCACCGTGACCGTGCGCGACGCCGCGGGCAATGTCCTGGGTTCTGGCGTTGCCGGGACCAATGGCGTGTTCCAGGTCAGCCTGTCCGGTCCTCAACTCAATGGCCAGCGCCTGACCGTCACGGCCACCGATGCGGCTGGCAACGTCTCGGTGCCCGCGCCTTATCAGGCCGCTGACACCGTGGCGCCCTCCGCGGCCAGCAACCTGGCCATCAGCGCCGATGGCCTGACCCTGGGCGGTAGCGGCGAGGCCGGTGCAACGGTGGTCGTGCGCGATGCCAATGGCAACGCGCTGGGCACCGCCACTGTAGCGGCCAACGGCAGCTTTACGGTCGGACTGACCCCTGCGGCAGCGGCCGGCGGCACGTTGACCGTGATTCAGACCGACGCCGCCGGCAATGCGTCCGATGCCGCCACGGTGGTTGCTCCCGGCAATCTCGCGGAACCTGCGCCCGTCAATCTGGCCCTCAGTGCAGACGGCCTGACCCTGACCGGCACCGCCAACGCCGGCAGCACCGTCAGCATCCGCACCGCCTCCGGTGTCCTGCTGGGCACGGCGCTGGTCAATGGCGACGGCACGTTCAGTGCGCAACTGAATGCCGCGCAGCTCAACGGCGAGTCGCTCTCGGCCATTGCCACCTCCAGCGACGGCATCAATTCGCTGGCGACCGGTTACCTGGCAGCGGATGTCACTGCTCCAGCGCCGCTCACCGACCTGGTGCTCACCGCCAATGGCGTGACCTTGACCGGTCAAGGTGAAGCGGGCGCAACGGTCACTGTGCTGGGTGCAGGCGGGTTCATTCTTGGCACCGGGCAAGTGGGTGCCAACGGCAACTTCACCCTGTCGCTGAGCCCCGCGCAAATTGCCGGCCAGTCCCTGAGCATCAGCCAGACCGACGCCGCCGGTAATGAATCGGCCAGCATCGCGCTGACTGCCAGAGACCTGATCGCACCGGATGCGCCGCTCGCCCTGGCGGTTACGCCAGATGGCGCGGTGCTGTCGGGCACCGGTGAGCCGGGCGCGACGGTCAACGTGTCCAACGCCAGCGGCGCCCTCGTCGGCTCCGGCAGCGTGCGCATCGATGGCACGTTCCAGATCACCCTCACCACACCTCAGGCCAATGGCGAACTGCTGGCCGTGACCCTGACCGATGCGGCCGGGAATATCTCCCTGCCCGCCAGCCTGACCTCGGTCGACACCACGGCACCGCTCGCGCTGACCCAGCTGGGCATTTCCAGCGACGGCGCGACGCTGACCGGACGCGGTGAAGCCGGGGCAGTTGTCACGGTCACCAATAGCCTCGGCACTCCGCTCGGCACGGCGACGGTGGGCAGCACCGGGGCCTTCACCCTGGTGCTGGTCCCGGCGCTCTCCAACGCCGAAGTGCTGACGCTGGTGCAACGGGATGCCGTCGGCAACGTGTCACCGCAAGTCAGCCTGACAACGCCTGACTTCACGCCGCCCGATCCACTGGACAACGTGCGCATCAACGCGGCAGGGGCCGTAGTGACCGGCACCGGTGAAGCCGGGGCCACTGTCACGGTCCGCGATGCCGGCGGCACGCTGCTCGGCACCACGCTGGTGCTGGCGGACGGCTCGTTCAGCGTCACACTCTCCACCCCGCAGATCAACAGCCAGGTGCTGAGCGTTCAGCAGGCCGATCCACCCGGCAACGTCAGCGTGCCCGCGACGGTCACCGCCCCCGACCTGACCCCACCGGCGGTCGCCACCGACCTGCAGTTCAATGCCTCGGGCAGTGTGCTCAGCGGCAGCGGCGAGGTTGGCGCAGCCGTGCGCATCACCCTGGCCGATGGCACCCAGGTCGGTACCGGCAACGTGGGCGTCGACGGCAGGTTTCTGATCACGTTGACCCCGCCTCAAAACGCCGGTCAGCCCGTGTTCGTCGTGCTGACTGACGCGGCAAACAATCCCTCGGCTGCGGGTTCCATCGCGTCACCCGACCTGACGCCGCCCGCCGCCGTGACCAACGTTCAGATCGATGACACCGGCGTGGTGGTCAGCGGTCGCGGTGAAGCAGGCGCCAGCCTGTTGATCACCGATGGCGCCGGCAACATTGTCGGCACGGGCGTGGTCGGCGTGGATGGCAATTTCGCGGTCACGCTGTCGGTGCCGCAAAGCAACGGCGAGCTGTTGTCGGTGGTCCAGCGTGATGCGGCGGGCAACCCGTCCACGGGCGCGCCTGTCACGGCGCCGGACTTCACGCCGCCACCGCTGCCGGTGATCACCGGCCTGGTGAACGGGCTGACGCTGAACGGCACCGGCGAAGCGGGCGCGACGGTCAGGGTGACCAGCGCCAGCGGCGTCCTTCTCGGCAGCGCCACGGTGCAGGTCGACGGGAAATTCAGCGTCGCATTGACGTCTGCCCAACTCAACGGCCAGACCCTCAACCTCACCCAGACTGACGTCGCCTCCAACGTCTCCGCCACGCTGGTCTATCAGGTCGACGACGTGACCGATCCGCTCGCCGTCAGCAACCTGTCGGTCAGCGGGGACGGGCTGGTCCTCAGCGGTCGCGGCGAAGCCGGCGCTACGGTCACGGTATCGGTGGCGGGCACCCCGGTGCTCGGCACGGCCATCGTGCGGGCAGACGGCACGTTCAGCGTGCCGCTGTCGATCGCCCAGACCAATGGTCAGTCGTTGACGGTCGTGCAAGTCGACGCCGCGCAGAACGACTCGACGCCGGTGCCGGTCATTGCGCCGGACATCACGCCGCCAGCGGTCCCGGTGTTCGTCTCGCTCAACAGCGACGGCACGATCCTGCAAGTCACTGCCGAACCCAACAGCACCATAGCGGTGACGTCTGCCAACGGAACCCTGTTGGGTTCCGCTCAGGCGAACGCCAATGGGCAGTACTCGATCACGCTGAATCCGGCGCAGATCAACGGGCAGATCATCTCCATCGTGGCGACGGATGCGGCGAACAACCATTCCGCGCCGCTGGTCCAGCAGGTGCCGGACACTCAGGCGCCCGATCCGGTCACCAACGTGGCCATCAGCGCCGATTACCTGCTGCTGGAAGGGCGTGGTGAAGCCGGCGCGCTGGTGACGGTGAAAAACGCTCTGAACATAACCGTCGGCAGCGGGACAGTGGCGGCCAATGGCACGTTCGCGCTGACGCTGAGTGCCGGCATCACCGCCAACGACGTCCTCACGGTCGGTCAGGCAGACGTCACCGGCAACGCCTCCGGGACGTTCAACCTCACCGTTCCGGTAACACCGCCACCGAATGCGCCGACCAATCTGCTGGTCAGCGCCGACGGCCTGACGGTCACCGGCAGCGCCGCAACGGGCACCACCATCACGGTGTACAGCGCCACGGGCGCCGTGCTCGGTACCGCGAATACCACTGCGGGCGGCACGTTCAGCGTCACCCTCAACGCTGCGCAGACCAACGGCGAAAGCCTGGGCGTGACGGCCAGCACTGCGGCGGGCGGCGCATCGCTGCTGGCTGCGGTCGTGGCGGCTGACACCACGCCGCCGGCGGTGCTCGCCGACCTCCAGGTTAACGCCACCGGCACCCTGGTGACCGGTCGAGGCGAAGCCGGGGCCACGGTCACCATCACCACCGGCGGCTCAACGCTCGGCACCGCGCTGGTCAATGCCGGCGGCACCTTTGCACTGACGCTGAGCCCGGCGCAAGCCAACGGCCAGATCCTCAACGCGTTCCAGACCGACGCCGCATCGCAGCCGTCCGCCATCGTGACGGTCACGGCGCCCGACATCACCGCACCGAACGCACCGTTGCAACTGACCCTCAATGGCGCGGGCACCGTGCTGAGCGGGATCGGGGAAGCCGGTGCGACCGTGACGGTGCGCAGCAGCCTCGGCGTCGTACTTGGCACCGCAACGGTTGCCCTGAACGGCACGTTCAACGCCAACCTCTCGGCGGCGCAACTCAATGGCCAGGTGCTGACGGTGAGTCAGCGCGACGTCGCAGGCAACCTCTCGGTGCTCGCCAATGTGACTGCCGTCGACACTACGCCACCCGCTGCGCTGACCAACGTCGCGCTGAATGCCGCAGGCCTGCAGGTCAGCGGCAACGGTGAAGCCGGAGCGACCGTGCGCGTGACCAACGCGGGCGGCGCCGTGCTCGGCAGCGCAGTGGTCAATGCGGCGGGCGGGTTTGTCGTCTTGCTCTCCAGCGCGCAGTTGAATGGCCAGGTGCTGAGCGTCCAGCAAGTGGACGCCGCGAGTAACCTCTCGGCCGTCGCGACGGTCAACGCCCTCGACGTTCAAGCGCCAAATGCGCCTTCGGCCCTGTTGCTGGCGGCTAACGGCCTGACCCTGAGCGGCAGCGGTGAGGTCGGTGCGACGGTCAACGTATTCAACGCGGGCGGTACGCTGCTGGGGACCACCACCGTGGGCGTTGGCGGGACGTTCAACCTTACCCTCAATGCCGCGCAGCTCGACGGCCAGGCGCTGACGGTGCGTCAGGTCGACGTCGCCGGCAACGTGTCGGCTGCCGGCAGCCTTCTGGCACCGGACACCACGGCGCCCGGGGCACCAACGACCGTTGCGGTGAATGCCAGCGGTACGGTGGTGACCGGCACCGGTGTCGCAGGTTCCACGGTGACCGTGCGCAATGCGCTGGGCGCTGTCCTCGGCACAACGACCGTGGCCGCCAATGGCAGCTTCTCGGTGGCACTGAACGCCGCGCAGATCAACAATCAAGTGCTGAGCATTACCCAGGCGGACGCGGCGGGGAACGTATCCCTTGCGGTGAGCGCCATCGCGCCTGATCTGACACCCCCTGCTGCCCCCGGCGCGCTGCTGGTCAGCGTCGATGGCCTGACGGTCACCGGCAGCGGGGAAATCGGTTCGACGGTGCAAATCAAATCCGTTGGCGGCGCCGTGCTCGGGACGGGCACCGTCGGCGCCACGGGGCTGTTCAGCGTCACCCTCGCCCCCGCGCAGATCAACGGCGAAACCCTGCTGGTCAGCCTCACCGACATCAGGGGCAATCTTTCCGTGACGGCCAACGTCACCGCGCCGGACATCGACGTCAACACGCCGGTGGTCGCCAGTGACAACCTCGCTACCGCCACGGTCACCCTGGTGCCGGTGAAGACCACACAGAACTTTGCGGACTCCTTCACCACCTTGCTGGCCGGGTTCTCCAAGGCGTTTGTGTTCACCGTCAACAGCGGCACCCGCCTCGATCCGACCCTGACGCTGACCACCGGCAGCCTGGTGTCGCTGCTCGACGGCGTGGTCTATACGCTGCAAGTGAAAAACGCCAGCGGCAACTGGGTGACCCTCGACGTCAACGGCAGCGGCGGGCTGCTCGACCTCGTGGCCCTCACCGGCCAGGGGGTGCGGGTGAACATCGGTGATCTGCTGGGTGGCGATTACCGGCTGATTGTGTCCAGCACCGGCATCGGCGTGGTGACCAACGTCACCACGCAGCTGCAGCTGGACGTCACCAGCCTGACCCAGTTCAACGGGGTGGCCGGTACCGCCGTGACCGGGAACGTCATCACCAACCCGGGCATTGACGGCCAGGCGGATGTCACCGGCCCGGACAACGGGGCCGTGTTGCAGGTGCTGAAAAACGGCAGCTATGTCGCGGCCAGCGCGGGCATCACGGTCCAAGGCCTGTATGGCACGCTCACCATCGACGCCAGCGGCAACTACAGCTACACGCCGAACGGCGCTGTCAACAGTGTCGGCAAAGTGGATGTCTTCAGCTATCAGCTGGTGCACCCGAACGGCCTGAGCGACACGGCCAATCTGTACGTGCGCATCGACAGTCCGCAGGCCACCGAGGTGTGGAGCGACAGTAACCTGGCCAGCCCGGCCTTTTTGGTCGACGCCACCAACGACATCGCGATCAGCGACATCACCCTGGTCAACAAGGAGGTCATCACCACCTCCACGCTGGGCCCGTTCCTTGTGCCACTGCTGGGCGGCAGTGGCTCATGGACCACCAGCGTGGCGGCGGGTGCGATCAGTGACCTGACCGTGGTGGTCAACTCCTCCAACCTGCTCAGCCTGCTCGGGTCGCTGAACCTGGGCCTGTACAAGCTCAACACCACCACCGGCCAATACGTGCTGGTCAAGAGCTATGCCGGCGGCTCGCTGGCGAATCTGGGCGGCGGCAATTACGCCGCGCGCTTCGATGACCAGGGGCCCGGCAGCTATCAGGTCAGACTCGCCGCCGGGGGCATCGGTGTCGCCAGTACGGTCAACATCAGCCTGATCAACGATGCAACCTATACCAATCAGTTCGTCGTCGGCAGCTATACGCCGGTGGCGGGCAACCTGCTCACCGACACTGCCGGCGGCGGTGCTGACGTGCTGGGCTCGGCGTTCACCGTGCTCAACGTGCTGGCGTCCGGCAGTTACGTGACGCCGGGCTACAACGGCACCACGATTGTCGGCACCTATGGCTCGCTGCTGGTGCAGGCCGACGGGCGCTACACCTACACACTGACGCCCGGACAGACGGATGCGGTCATCGGCCGTGAAGACGTCTTCACCTACCAGCTCAAGCACCCCAACGGGACTACCGACACGGCGACGCTGACCATTGATCTGGAACAGGCCGGTGCCGTCGTCACTACCTCGTTTGCGGCGCTGTCCACTGTAGCGAGCGTTGATGATCACAGCGCCACCGCCATTGCCACCACCGGTGCAGAGCTGATTCAGGGCACGGCAGGCAACGACACGCTGGACGGGTCCCATGGCGGTGCCGTCACGCTGCAAGGTGGCGCCGGCAACGACACGCTGATCATCGCTGACCAGCACTTTGCCTCGGTCGATGGCGGCACGGGCACCGACACGCTGCTCTGGGCGGGAGGCGATGCCACCATCAACCTGGGTGATCTGCAGGACCGGATCAACAACATCGAGGTGCTGGACCTGAACCACACCAGTGCCGTCGCGCTGACCATCAGCCTGGCGGACCTGATGTCCATTACCTCGGCAGACAACAACACCTTGCTGATTAAAGGGGGCAGCGAGGATACCGTACACATGACCAACACCTGGGTCGCCGGCGGTGCGCAACAGGCTGATGGTGTCGATTACACCCAGTACACGCCGCAGGAAGATCCAACCCATCATCTGTGGGTGCAGAACGGTATTCACGTCGTTTGATCAGCCCGCCGTCTGGCGCTGCCAGCGGCGGGGTTCAACCGGCCGATCAATGCGCTCGGCCGGTTGATTCATTAAAGGGAAGCTCTGTATTCGTACAGTAAGGAAGCCATGTGGAGCGCGTTCGCAAGCAGAAATGGCCGGCGGTCGTTCTGACCCTCGGCCTGTGTCACCCGATATTCACCGTTGCGCTGGCGGAGGATCAGATTGATCCCGCCCTGCGCAGCATCAGCCCTTCGCGCTTGCAGGCAAAGCCCGCGGATCCGCGGCACAAGGGCGATGGCACTTCAGGCAGTTCCAAAGGCAGTTCCGAAGGCAATGCCAGAGACAATACCAAAGGCGGTTTCGCCCCCGGGGCAGTCATGGTCAAGGAAGACAGCCAGACCCTGGGTCTGGAACAGGCGGTCAGGCTCGCGGTTGACTGGCACCCCAGCATCAGCGAAGCGATCGGCACCTTGTATCAGCAGGCCGAGGGCATCAACGTGGCTGAAGCCGGTTACTACCCGCAGATCTCCGGCGGGATAAAAGGCGGTTACACCAGCGGCTACGGCAGCGACGACGGCAGCCAGTCCGTGAGCATTTCCCTCAAGCAGATGCTGTACGACTTCGGCAAGGTCTCGAATTCAGTCGAGGCGGCCCGGGCCAAGGTGGCGCGCAGTCAGGCCAGTATTCTGCTGACCATCGATCAGGTCAGCCGCGACACCGCATTCGCCTTCATCGAAGTCCAGCGTTATCAGCGTCTGGTGGAGGTCGCCCGTGAGCAGATTCGCGGCATCGGCGACATCGTCGAACTCGCCAGACAGCGCAGCGACATGGGTGCGAGCACTCGCTCCGATGTGGTTCAGGCGCAGTCCCGCGCCGAGGGCGGCATGGCCACGCTGCAAGAGTACAAAGCACTGTATGCGCGCTGGCAGTCGACGTTGACCAACCTGCTCGGGCGGCAGACCCCGCCCCAGGTCAGTGACACGTTCGACACCTCGATGAGCGACGCCTGTAAGGGGCCACTGGGCACCGACGCCCTCCCCGCGGTGCTGCAAGCCGCTGCCCAGCGCACCCAGGCCCAGGCCGAGCTGGCCCAGGCAAAGGCCGAAGCCTACCCGACGCTGTCGTTGCAGCCGTCGATCAACCAGTTTCTGGACGACCATTACGACGACCAGAACACCAGGATCAATCGCACCCAGGCCGGGATCTTCCTCAATCTGGAAGTGCCGATTTACCAGGGCGGCGCCATCAGTGCCCGCAGTCGCGCCGCCAACTACGCGCTGACCGCCGCCGATTCCGCCGAAGACGCCGCCCGTTTGCAGGCGCGGCAAGGGCTCGGCGAAGCCCAGGCCCAGACGTCCGGGCTGACGCGCCGACTCAGTTCGCTCGAATCGCGGCAGACCAGCATCACCGAGGCCCGCGAGTTGTACGGTCGGCAGTACCTGGAACTGGGCACCCGACCGTTGCTCGACCTGCTCAACGCCGAACAGGAAATCCACCAGTCGCGCTTCGACCTGGCCAATACCCAGGCCGACCTGCGCCGTCTGCAAATCGACTGCCTGTACAACAGCGGTGCGCTGCGCCGGGCGTTCGGCATCGATCACAGCACCATCCAGCACGTGGAGATCCTGCCATGACCGAGACCATCGTCATCCCCGAAGCGCCCGCGGCAGGCCCTGATCGTCCGGATTACTCGCCGTGGGTGGAAGCCATCCTCATCGTCGCCCGGCATTACCGGCTGGACGTCTCGCCCGAGAGCGTTCGTCTGGCGTCGACCAACAGCGAGGGCCGCGCCGAGGAAGTGGTGCGACACATGGCGCGTCAGGCGGGCCTGAGCGTCAAGTTCGCCCACTACGACCGTAAAAGCCTGTCGCGCTGGCGCACGCCGCTGCTGGTGCAACTGCGCGACGGCCAGGTCGGCGTGATCGAAAGCGTCAGCGAGCAAGGCGAACTGGGCATCGCCTACAGCGGTGATCAGGGCCTGCAAAGCCGTATCGACCCGGCCGTGCTCGCCGAACAGGCGCTGCGCACGGTGATCCTGCGGCCCATTCAGCCCCTGAGCGACGTGCGCACCGACGACTACATCAAGCCCTACGACGAGCACTGGTTCAGGCGCATCGTCCTCAGTGACCTGCGCCCGTACCGCCAGGTAATGCTGGCGTCGCTGGTCGCGAACCTGCTGGGCATGGCCGGGGTGCTGTTCTCCATGCAGGTCTACGACCGGGTCATTCCGGCCGAATCCCTGCCGACGCTGTATGTGCTGTTCGGTGGCGTCATGCTCGCGCTGGTGTTCGACTTCGTGATGCGCATCATGCGTCTGCGCATCACCGACGTCATGGGCAAGCGCGCCGACCTGCGGGTCTCGGACCTGGTGTTCGGCCACGCCCTGCGCCTGCGTAACTCGGCCCGGCCGAAGTCCACCGGTTCATTCATTTCGCAATTGCGCGAGCTGGAGCAGATCCGCGACCTGATCACCTCAAGCACGGCAACGGCGCTGGCGGACATGCCGTTTTTCTTCCTGTTCCTGCTGGTGTTCTACCTGATTGGCGGGCCCCTGGTGCTGATTCCTCTGGTTGCGCTGGTGGCGATGGTGCTGCCCGGCATCCTCGCCCAACGCAAGCTGGCACGGCTGGCCAATGCGTCGATGCGCGAAGCCGCGCTGCGCAACGCCATGCTGGTGGAAACCGTGCAGGGCATGGACGACATCAAGGCGCTGCAGGCCGAGCAACGCTTTCAGCAGCAGTGGAATCATTACAACGCTGCGTCCGCCGACAGCAGCCTGAAACTGCGTTCGCTGACCAACAGCCTGGTGGCCTGGACCCAGAACGTGCAGGGCGCGGTGTTCGCCGTGGTCATCGTGTTCGGTGCGCCGATGGTGATTGCCGGCGACCTCACCACCGGCAGCCTGGTGGCGGCCTCGATGCTGGCCTCGCGGATGATGGCGCCGATGGCGCAACTGACCCACGTGCTGACCCGCTGGCAACAGGCAAAAGTCGCGCTGCAAGGGCTCAATCGGTTGATGCAGATGCCGGTCGATCATCCCGAAGGCAGCCAACGTGTGCATCTCCCGTCCATTCGCGGGGATTACGTGCTGCGTCAGGCCGGCTTCAAGTACAGCGAAGAAGCATCGCCTGCCTTGAGCGGCATCAACCTGAAGATTCGCCCGGGCGAGCGCGTCGCCATTCTCGGGCGCAACGGCGCGGGCAAGTCGACACTGCTGCAGGCGCTGGCGGGTTCAATGGATTTGTCCAGCGGCGAGACCACCGTGGACGGCATCTCCCTCGCTCACCTGGACCCGGCCGACCTGCGCCGGGACGTCGGGCTGATGTCGCAGCAGGCGCGGCTGTTTCACGGCACGCTGCGGGACAACCTGACCCTCGGCGCGGGCCAGGCCAGCGATCAGGAAATCATCGCCGCCCTGGCAGTGACCGGCGCGCTGGAGTTTGTCCGCCAGATGCCCAAAGGCATGGACCACCTGATTCTCGAAGGGGGTTTGGGCCTGTCCGGCGGCCAGCGCCAGAGCCTGCTGCTGTCACGCCTGCTGATTCGCCAGCCCCAGGTGCTGCTGCTGGACGAACCCACGGCGTCACTGGATGACATCACCGAACGCCAGTTGCTGGAAAAACTCTCGACCTGGTGCCAGGGCCGCACGCTGATCGTCGCCACCCACCGGGTCAGCCTGCTGCAACTGGTGGAACGGATCATCGTGCTGGACAACGGCCGCATCGTCATCGACGACCACCGCGACGCCGCCCTCACCCGACTCAAGCAGCCGCAAGGAGCGCAGGCATGAACGCATTGACCACCGAACAAACGCCTCGGCTCGGTGACCAGATCACCTACCTCGATGGCCAGGACGAGCGCAGCATCACCGGGAGCGTGCGGGTGATCTGGGTCTGCGCGCTGATGCTGGCGTGCTTCGTCGCCTGGGCGGCCTGGTTTCAGGTCGTGGAAGTGTCCACCGGCACCGGCAAGGTGGTGCCCAGCTCCAGGGAGCAGCTGATTCAATCCATGGAGGGCGGGATCATCAAGGAGCTGAATGTCAGCGAAGGCACGCTGGTCGAGCGCGGCCAGGTGCTGGCGCAGCTGGATGCGGTCAAGAGTGAATCGAACGTAGGTGAGAGTGAGGCGAAGTACCGGGCGGCACTGGCCAGCGTCAACCGGCTGCAGGCCGAAGTCAGTGAGAAACCGCTGACCTTCGACGCCTCGCTGGACAAGTACCCCGAGCTGCGTCGTGCCGAAACCGAGCTGTTCAACGCCCGCCGCAAAGGCCTGGCCGAAACGCTGACCGGCATCGAAAGCTCGTTGAAACTGGTGCGCAGCGAGCTGACCATCACCGAGAATCTGGCAAAAATCGGCGCTTCCAGCCGGGTCGAAGTCCTGCGCCTGAACCGCCAGCGCTCCGAGCTTGAGCTGAAGGCCACCGAAGCGCGTTCGGAGTACATGGTGCATGCCCGGGAAGACCTGGCAAAAGCCAATTCCGAAGCGCAGATGCTGTCTTCGGTGATCCGCGGGCGCAGCGATTCGTTGTCACGCCTGACCTTGCGCTCGCCGGTGCGCGGGATCGTCAAGGACATCGAAGTCACCACGATCGGTGGGGTGGTGCCGCCCAATGGGCAGCTCATGCAAATCGTTCCGCTGGATGAGCAACTGCTCATCGAAACGCGCATCTCGCCCCGGGACATCGCCTTTATTCACCCCGAGCAGCAGGCCAAGGTAAAAATCACGGCCTACGATTACTCGATCTACGGCAGCCTCGACGGCAAGGTGGTGACCATCTCGCCGGACACGATTCAGGATGAAGTCAAACCGGAAATCTTCTACTACCGTGTGTTCATCCGCACGGACTCGGACGTGCTGCGCAACAAGGCAGGTAAAACCTTCGCCATCGTTCCGGGGATGATCGCCACCGTGGACATCCGCACGGGTGAAAAGACCGTGCTGGACTACCTCATCAAGCCCCTCAACCGCGCCCGAGAAGCCCTGCGCGAGCGTTGATCAGTTGGCGGCCAGGTTCGTCGGCACGGGCGCGGCCGGCTTGGCCTGGGCCATGTAGCGGGTCCACTCGCGGTTGATCTCGTTGTACGGCAAGAAGATGCTGACGCGGGGCTGGTTGGCCAGGTCAGGGCGCTTGATCCTCGCCAGGTCGTCGGCGGTCAGCAACGCCACGGTGATCCCCACCACCTTGCCGTCTGCCGAAAACACCGGACCGCCGGACATGCCCTTGGCGACCGGGCCGTCATGGGTCCCGTACATCACGTTGCCTTCCTTGACGTCCAGGCGAACCATGGCCGGCAGCGCATGGCCGGTGCCTTTCACTGACATGTAAGCGGAGTTGAAACCCACGGAAGTCAGTTCTTCACCGGGCTGGTACGAGCGCCACATTGGCACGCCGCTGGCCTTGTGCTTGAAGAATTGCACATCGCCCTGCCCCTGGTAGACCGCACCGGATACGTAAGGAAGGTGCTTGACCGTCACGGCATAGTCTTCATTCCACTGGATCGCGGTGCCCATCATCAGATAGGGCAACGGCGCACCGGAGTGGACGACGAAGGCTTGGTCAAATACAGGATCCTGAGTAAAAGCGGTGGGCATTCCGTTGCACCCGCTGATCAGCACTGAGGCTGCAACAAGTGACTTGAAGGGGCGCATGATGTTCCGTGGGTATGAGTGGATGGCGGAGTGAATATGTCATTGAGCCATCACTTACTCAATAGGCTGAGGCTACCGCTCGTCTACTACCGATACATTTAATTCATTGGATCCAACCTGTTTGAATTTATCAGCCGATAGAGCCAATCGATTAGGCACTCATTTGTACGGATTCAAAATATATGGCGCCCGTTCTGAATTATTTACGCCCTTGTCCTATCAGATGCAGATCGGCCTGCCATTATTACGACAGCACCGCATTCCACGGAGTGCGCGCGTCGCCGATAGCCAGGGCTTTGATTGCCACAACGTCATACTTCCAGCTGCCGGGACTTTTATGAGATCACGCAAGAAAACCGTCAACCCGATCGGGTTGCAAGACATCACTATTGTCGACGATGCCAAGATGCGGAAGGCCATCACGGCCGCCGCGCTGGGCAACGCAATGGAATGGTTCGACTTCGGCGTCTACGGCTTCGTGGCCTACGCACTGGGCAAGATCTTCTTCCCCGGCGCCGACCCCAGCGTGCAGATGATCGCGGCCCTCGCGACCTTTTCCGTGCCCTTCCTGATTCGCCCTATCGGCGGCGTGTTCTTCGGCGCCATCGGCGACAAGTACGGACGACAGAAAGTCCTCGCCGCGACCATCGTCATCATGTCCCTCAGCACCTTTGCCATCGGGCTGATTCCCTCGTATGAATCCATTGGCATCTGGGCGCCGATTCTGCTGCTGCTGGCGAAGATGGCCCAGGGCTTCTCGGTCGGCGGCGAGTACACCGGCGCCTCGATCTTCGTCGCCGAATACGCGCCGGACCGTAAACGCGGCTTCCTGGGCAGCTGGCTGGACTTCGGCTCTATCGCCGGTTTCGTCCTCGGGGCCGGGGTCGTTGTGCTGATTTCCTCTGTGGTGGGTGAAGAGAAGTTCCTCGAATGGGGCTGGCGTCTGCCGTTCTTCCTCGCCCTGCCCCTGGGCATGGTCGGTCTCTATCTGCGTAATGCTCTGGAAGAAACCCCGGCGTTCCAGCAGCACGTTGAAAAACTCGAGCAAGGAGACCGCGAAGGCCTGGCCCATGGCCCGAAAGTCTCCTTCAAGGAAGTCGCCACCAAGCACTGGCGCAGCCTGCTGACCTGCATCGGCGTGGTCGCGGCGACCAACGTCACGTACTACATGCTGCTCACGTACATGCCCAGCTACCTGTCGCACAACCTGCATTACAGCGAAGACCGTGGCGTGCTGATCATCGTGGCGATCATGGTCGGCATGCTGTTCGTGCAGCCGCTGATTGGCTTCCTCAGCGACAAGATCGGCCGTCGTCCGTTCATCATCGCTGGCAGCATTGCCTTGCTGGTGCTGTCGATTCCGGCGTTCAAGCTGATCAACAGCGGCCAGTTGGGCCTGATCTTCGCCGGGCTGCTGCTGATCGCAGTGATCCTCAACTTTTTCATCGGTGTGATGGCCTCGACGCTCCCGGCAATGTTCCCCACCCACATCCGCTACAGCGCGTTGGCCAGTGCCTTCAACGTCTCGGTGCTGATTGCAGGTCTGACCCCGACCGTGGTCGCCTGGCTGGTTGAAACCACCCAGGACCTGTACATGCCGGCGTACTACCTGATGGTGGTGGCGGTGGTGGGCCTGATCACCGGCCTGACCATGAAGGAAACGGCGAACAAGCCTTTGCGTGGCGCAGCGCCGGCAGCGTCTGACCTCAACGAGGCCCGTGAGCTGCTGCAGGAGCACCACGACAACATCGAGCAGAAGATCGAAGACATCGACACGCAGATTGCCGAACTGCAAGCCAAACGCGAGAGCCTGGTTCAGCAGCACCCGCGTATAGATTGATTCTGGTGGGACCGGCTTCAGCCGGGAAGAGGCTGGTTTGTGCACCATCAGTGTTGTGGTGTAGCACACGACGCCTTCCCGGCTAAAGCCAGTCCCACGTCCCCTGCCGTTCGCGGCCATTTCGGCAAATTTGTCGGAACCGCTGCGTCCCTCTCCCGGTCAGGTCTTGCATGAGCATTCACCCGCTTATGTGCAGGCACACAGGCGGACAGAGAACTGAAAGGCAGCTTTCCCATGACCGATATCATTGACCACTTGCCCCCGGTGCTGCGACCGCAAAGCGAGCGCATCCTCGCTGATATCCGTGCGTCCGGCTCGACCATCGACGCCGTCAAGAACGGCGCTCAGGCCAACGGCTTCGTGCTCGGTCTGCAGTGCTGCGGCGGCATTGACGCGCAGCAGGCCGAGGCGCTTTCGGAGTTCTACGACAAGGTCGTGGAATGCCGGTTGAAGCGGCTGACGCTCGGGTTGTCCTGAGCCGACGTTGTGCAGCGTGCCTGAGCGCCGGCCCCCCCCTTTTTATTTTTAGCCATTGTCAGCGGATGACATGTTTACCAACGGAGCCACACCATGCGATCCAATACCTCCTTCCTTTTCGACCTCGACGGCACCTTGACTGACAGCGTTTATCAGAACGTCACGGCGTGGAAGGAAGCCCTCGATTCGGAGAACATCCCACTGGCGATGTGGCGAATCCACCGCAAGATCGGCATGAGCGGCGGTTTGATGTTGAAGATGCTGTCCCGGGAGACCGGGATGGAGATCAGTGAGGCGCAGGCCGATCGGTTGAGCAAAAAGCACGCTGAGGCGTACGAGAGAACCCAGGATCAGATCATTGCGTTGCCCGGCGCTGTTGATTTGTTGAAGACGCTGGATGATGAGGGGTTCTCGTGGTGTATCGCGACCAGTGGGGAGATGTCGACGGCGAAGATCAATTTGAAGGCGCTGGGTCTGGACCCGAAGAAGATCAATCTGATCACGCGCGATGATGTGAAGAACGGCAAGCCGGACCCGGATTTGTTTGTGACGGCGGCGAAGAAGATTGACGCGAAGATTGAGGATTGTCTGGTGGTCGGTGATGCGATCTGGGACATGCTCGCAGCGCGGCGGTGTAAGGCGACGGGGATCGGGCTGCTTTCGGGTGGGTACGATACGAGCGAGCTGGAGCGGGCCGGGGCGTTGCGGGTGTATGAGGATCCGCTGGCGCTGCTCAACCATCTCGATGAGATCGCTACGCGCGAATAGCCAAATCAAGAGCGTCTGCCTAACGGCAGACATTTCGCCTTCGGCGAGTTACTTGGAAAAGCACCCCAAGTAACCAAGGGTGCTTGCTCCTGGTTGGGTTCCTCCTTCGTCGGAATACCTTCACTCCGGTCCCGCTCCGTGGGCCCGCGCCGAACGGGCATCCATGCCCTGACGGCGCTCTCGCCGCATCCATGCGGCTCGGCCCACTGCGCGAGACCTGCGTTCAGCCTGCACCCAAGTCGCGTTTCGCGGTGACTGAACCTTCGGTGTATGAAGATCAAAAGCAGATCAAACGCTTCCCTTGTAGGACCGGCTTTAGCCGGGAAGGGGCCAGTTCAGGCGCCACTGCATTTTGATCTTCAAACCCTATCCCGCTAACCGCACGCGCTGATCGTTCCCCACGCTCCGCGTGGGAATGCAGGATCTGACGCTCCGCGTCGCCCCAATCGGCTGCGCCGTTCTGTCTTACTCGCCCGCCTTATAAAACGGGTAATCGACATAGCCCACTTCAGTCCCGCCATACAGGGTGGCCGGGTTGACGGGGTTGAGGGGCCAGCCGTTGGCGATGCGTGCCGGCAGGTCGGGGTTGGCGATGAAGGGGCGGCCGAAGGCGATGAGGTCGGCCAGACCGGCGTTTGATCGTTCCCACGCTCCGCGTGGGAACGCATCCTCCGACGCTCTGCGTCGCATAGGTCAGCTGCGGGGCGCTGCCTTCACTTGCCGGCCTTATGTACCGGGTAATCGACATAGCCCACTTCAGTCCCGCCATACAACGTGGCCGGGTTGACGGGGTTGAGGGGCCAGCCGTTGGCGATGCGTGCCGGTAGGTCGGGGTTGGCGATGAAGGGGCGGCCGAAGGCGATGAGGTCGGCCAGACCGGCGTCGATCAGGCGGTTGCCACGTTCGGCGGTGTAGCGGCCGGCGTAGATGATGCGGCCGGTGAAGGCATCGCGAATGGCTTTGCGGAAGGTGTCCGGCAGTTCGGGGGCGTTGTCCCAGTCGGCTTCGGCGATGGAGACGTAAGCGACACCTGCGTTTTCCAGGACCTTGATGGCTTCGACGTAGGTGTGGTGCGGGTCGCTTTCCACCAGGCCGATGTAGACGCGTTCTTCATCGGTGCTGGCGAACAGTGGCGAGAAGCGCACACCCAGACGGTCCCCGCCTACCGCTTCGGCGACGGCAGTGACGATCTCGCGCAGGAAGCGCAGGCGGTTTTCCAGCGAGCCGCCGTATTCGTCGTCCCGGTGGTTGGCGTGTTCGGAGATGAACTGGTTGACCAGGTAACCATTCGCCGCGTGAATTTCCACGCCGTCAAACCCCGCTTCGATGGCGTTTTTCGCCGCCTGGGCGTACAGCTTCACCAGCTCGCGGATTTCTTCGACAGTCAGTGCGCGAGGCGTCGGCGGCACCACCAGTTGCCCTGCGCCCGGCCCGGTTTCGATGAACGCCTTGGCGTTGGCCGCCGGGATCGCCGAGGGGGCAACCGGCGCTTCGCCGTTGGGCTGCAACGCGTGGTGGGACACACGGCCCACATGCCAGAGCTGAGCGAAAATCACGCCCTCTTCCGCGTGCACCGCGTCGGTCACTTTGCGCCAGCCTTCAACCTGCTCGGCGCTGTAGATGCCCGGGGTCCATGCATAGCCTTGGCCGCGCGGTTCGATCTGCGTGCCTTCAGTGATCATGAAACCGGCGGACGCACGCTGCTGGTAGTAGGTGGCCATGAGATCCGAAGCGATATCAC
The DNA here is from genome assembly GCF_057834665.1 of Pseudomonas sp. GL_135. Lineage (NCBI taxonomy): Bacteria > Pseudomonadati > Pseudomonadota > Gammaproteobacteria > Pseudomonadales > Pseudomonadaceae > Pseudomonas > Pseudomonas sp. GL_135. Next base: position 2,610,018 of record NZ_CM174408.1, on the reverse strand, counting down.
CCGGCTGCAGGCTTCTCTGGCGGGTCAATGGCGGGAAGGCAATGCGGTTTTTCAGCACATGCCGACCAAGGTTGACGTGAGTGAGCAAGGGTTGCGTAGCCATAGGGTGATACTCCGTTAAGTCGTTGAAAGTTCTGACCAGACCGACCTGCGTAGACCAGTCGTCTAGTGGATGGCCGGGAGTCTAAAGTGCACCCGCACGCCCGGCAATGTCAGATCCGCAATGATTCCGGACATCGACCGCAGACTGCGCCACTTGCAGAATCTTGCGCTTTTAGCCCCTACTGCCCTGGCAAACCGTTGCACCCTGTCATCGCGGCCTTATGATTCCTCGCATTGGACGTTGGCAACCCGACACCGCAACATCGCGGTTGATCGGCTGCCAATCCGCATTTGAACGGACCTCCCCATGAACATCATCCGCAGCAAAGACTTCACCGGTGAGCGCCCGTGGGCCGCGTTGGACATCGCCAACATGAACGGCATCACCACGCGCCTGCACTGGACCGATCAGCCCTACAAATGGCACGTCAACGACGGTCAGGAAGTATTTGTGGTGCTGGACGGGCAAGTGGAGATGCGTTTCAAGCAGGACGGCGTCGAGCAAAGAACCGTGCTGCAAACGGGGGATATTTTCTACGCCTCCATCGGCACGGCCCACGTTGCCCACCCGCTGGGTGAAGCGCGCGTTCTGGTGATCGAGAGCGAGGGCAGCGTGTGAGCCAAGCTGCCTGATCACTGCAAAGTGGTGGTACTTGGACGGACCCCTTCCCGGCTGAAGCCGGTCCTACAACAACAACGCATGCATCCAGCAGGACCGCGTACTCCCGTAGGACTGGCTTTAGCCGGGAAAGCGTCAGAGGCCACACCGCTAGACCCAGGGTGTTCGAAATGACCGCTTCCCGGCTACCAGCCCCAAGCTCGATCAATCAGGGCTTCCACGCCCCGCCTTCAACGATCACCGCCGACGGATCGGTGTCCGCCGCCAGTTGATCCCGCACGTACTGGTTGTACAGCGTGAGCAGGTACTTCTGCTGACCGAGGCTGGCCAGTTCGGTGTTCACCCAATCGCGCAGTTCCGTGTTGCCCTTCTTCACCGCCGGGGCGATCGGCGCTTCGTCGCCGAGTTTCTGCGCCAGCACGCGGTAGCCCGGGTTTTGCTTGGCCCAGCTGAACAGCACCAGGTTATCCTGGGCATAAGCATCGCCTCGGCCGTTGGCCAGCGCCTGCAGCGACTCGGAATTCTTCTCGAACTTGAGCAGCTTCCAGTCGGGGTGGTTCTTGGTCAGCCAGATATCCGCCGTGGTGCCGGTGGTGACGATGACGGTTTTGCTGGCCAGATCGTCCAGCGTCTTCACCGGGCTGCTGTCCGGCACCAGCGCCTGCACCGCGACGCGCAGGTTGGGGTGGGTGAAGTCGACCACTTGCGCCCGCTCCGGCGTCACCGTCATGTTGGCGAGGATCAGGTCAACCTTGTCGCTCTGCAGAAACGGAATCCGGCTGGCGGGCTCTACCACCACAAACTCGATCTTCTTCTCGTCGCCGAGCAGGTCCTTGGCGAAGCGCCGCCCCAGATCGGTGTCAAAGCCGACGTAGTCGCCCTGTTCGTTGACGAAGCCGAACGGTGGTTTGTCGCTGAAAACGCCGACAATCAACTTGTCGCGCGCCTTGATTTTTTCCAGTGACCCTGCGGCAGAGTCGGCAGCATGGGCGGCAGCCGTGCCGACCAGCAATCCGAGGGCGAGCAGTGGCAGTACAAAGGCAGATTTAAGGGTCACGATGCTTTCCTTTTTGGCATGTTTTCTACGTAGGAGAATTTCTCCAGGAACTGCTGCGCGCGTGCGGTCTGCGGGGCGCTGAAGAAGGATTCGGGGTCGCTCTGTTCGGCGATACGGCCGCCGTCCATGAACAGGATTCGATCGGCCACCGCGCGGGCGAAGGCCATTTCGTGGGTGACGATCAACAAAGTCATGCCACTGCGGGCCAGGTCGAGGATGACTTCCAGCACTTCCTTGACCATTTCCGGGTCAAGCGCAGCCGTCACCTCATCGAAGAGCATGACCCTGGGGTTCATGCACAGCGCGCGGACGATCGCGATGCGTTGCTGCTGTCCACCGGAAAGCTCGCGCGGGTAGGCGTCGCGCTTGTCCAGCAGGCCGACACGGCTCAGCAGCGTTTCGGCCTGTTGCTGCGCGTCGACGCGTGTGCGCTTCTGCACGCTCAGCGGCCCGAGCAAAATGTTCTCCAGCACGGTCATGTGCGGGAACAGGTGGTAGCTCTGAAACACCATGCCGATCTGTTGCCGCACCTGACGCCAATCGGTGTTGGCCGGCAGGTTCTGACCAGCGAAACAGTACTGCCCGGCGTGGCCCAGTTCGAGACCGTTGAGGCAACGCAGCAGGGTGCTTTTGCCGCAGCCGCTGGGCCCGAGGATCACCACCACTTCGCCTTCGCGAACGCTCAGGTCAACGTCTTGCAACACCGGCACCGAACCGAAGTTTTTGCTGAAGCGGGTCAGTTCTATCAATGGGCTCATGAATGATTCCAACGCCGCTCGAGCACCCGCGAAGCGGCCGACAGCGGATAACAGGCAAGAAAGAAGAATACGAACAGGAAGCCGTAGATAAGCACCGACTCATAGGTTCGTTCGATGATTTGCTGGCCGATCTTGATCACGTCAACGACGCCGATCAGCACCGCCAGGGAGCTGGTTTTGATCAGCCGGGTGAAGACGTTGATCAGCGGCGGCGTCATGCGTCGCAGCGCCTGAGGCAGCAGCACGCGGCCATAAAGCTGGAACGGGCCCAGGCCAATCGCAAGACCCGCTTCCCGCTGCCCCCTCGGAATCGAGCGCAGTGCGCCACGCACCACTTCGCCGGTTTCACTGGCGCCCCACAGCGATAACACCAGCACCGCGCACCAGAAACCGGGGATGCTCCAGCCAAGAAAAATCGGCAAACCGAAGAAGAACAGGTACAACCAGACCAGCACCGGGATCGCCCTGAACAGTTCCAGGTAGACCAGCAGCACCCCGTCGATCCAGCGCACGCCAAGGTTGCGCAGCACGCCATAGATCACACCGCCAACACTGCTGAAGGCGATCGCCAGCAGCGAAATGCCCAGCGTGCGGCCGATGCCCTGGGCCAATTGCGGCGCCGACACCCACAACAATTCAAGACCCGAACTGGCCATGCTGGAGCCTCCTTTCAATCAGGCGCAGCAGCAGCGACAGCGGCACGAACAGCAGCACGCAGAGGCCGGTCATGACCGCGAGCATTTCGTAGGTTTTGTAATACAGCGCAATGTAGCTCTTGGTGGTGTACAGAATTTCCGGCACCGCCACCGCCGAAACCACGGTGGTTTCCTTGAGCAGGAAGATGAAATTGGCGAACAGCGCCGGCAGGCTGAGGATCCCGGCCTGGGGCAGAATGACGTGGCGCAGTAACTGCCAGCGCGACAGCCCGATGGACAGCCCCGATTCGATCTGCGATTTGGGCACCGCGTCGATGCCCGCGCGCAGGATCTCGGTCAGGTAAGCGCCGCCCATGAAGGTCATGGCAATGATCGCCGAGGCAAACCCGGAGATGCGGATCCCCAGGGTCGGCAGCGCGAAGTAGATGAAAAACAGCTGGATCAGCAACGGCGTGTTGCGCGCCAGCTCCACGTACACCCGTACCAGTGGGCGCAAGATGGGCACGCCGAACGCAGTAATCGCGGCATTGATCAGCGCCACGCACAGCGACGCGCCGATGGCGATGAAGCCGACCTGCAACGTGACGCCAACGGCGCTGACGAACGCGGGCAGCGTGGACACGACAAATTCAACATCGAACGCCATATCAACCCTGGTCCTGGGTGATGAGGTTGTCGCCATCGAGGCGTCGATGGATGCCGGCCGGTCCCGGCGCTGTACGGTTGTGAGGGTTTAATGATGGGGCTGTAGACACAATTATTCCTGCCAATGACTGCCAAAACGTGACGCCATAAGCGGGTCGACACGGGTTCGTTTGCGGGTCATTGCAGGCTTTATGCCACGCCGGAAAGTCCCGGGGTTCAGGGCCGTCGGGGGGTGTGAAGGGGCGTAACTGTTTGTTTTCCATGGCAAGTGGTGGAGTGCTGTTGCTGGGGCAACAGTGTCAGCGGCTGACAGGGTTGGAGGTCCTAAGCACAGGCTGCCACCGCGCTTACCCAAGGCCTTGCCATGACAGGCTTTTTTGCCGGAGTCGCTTCGCGATCTGTGTACGCCACTGATTCTGCGATGTGACAGCTTAGGCCTTCCCGGCTAAAGCCGGTCCCACATGTGCTCGTGGTGACTCAGTGGGACCGGCTTCAGCCGGGAATAGGCCGGTGTGTACGCCATCAATTTCGCGATGTCACCCCAGACGCCTTCCCGGCTAAAGCCAGTCCTACATGTGCTCGTGGTGACTCAGTGGGACCGGCTTCAGCCGGGAATAGGCCGGTGTGTTCACCATCAATTTCGCGATGTCACCCCCGACGCCTTCCCGGCTAAAGCCAGTCCTACACGTGCTCGCGGTGAGTCAGTGGGACCTGCTTCCGCCGGGAATGAGCCGGTGTGTTCACCATCAATTTCGCGATGTCACACCCGACGCCTTCCCGGCTAAAGCCAGTCCTACATGTGCTCGTGGTGACTCAGTGGGACCGGCTTCAGACGGGAATAGGCCGGTGTGTACGCCATCAATTCTGTGGTGTGACAGCCGGCGCCTTCCCGGCTGAAGCCAGTCCTACATGTGCTCGCGGTGACTCAGTGGGACCGGCTTCAGCCGGGAATAGGCCGGTGTGTTCACCATCAATTCTGTGGTGTCACCCCCAAAGCCGGTCCCACAGGTGATCGCGGTCTTACCTTTTTGGTACGGTGCTGCGAACCGGGGCCGCTGGAGCGCGCGCCTGGCATTCCGTTCAGCCTGTGTGGGGACTTTGACAGACATCCGGGTGCCTGTTCCTGCCAAACCCCCCTCGCCTGCGTTTCAAGCCGGACACGCTGCGTATACTCAAGCGCGACGAAGCACAAGACGTCGGACCGCCGGGGGCTACGATGCTGGACGAACATCAATCTCCTCTTTACACCCGCTTCCCGCCGCGAGCGGAGCAGCACTGGCCGGATGCGATTCGGCACCCTTCCCTGCCCCCTCTGGCGCACCCGACAGCACACCGCCCAGCGGGCTGCGATCAGGTTGCTGCCGCGCAAAGCGACTATGCTCACACTCTCCACGTCCGAAAGATGGCCGAGTTCAGCGCCTCCATCGCCCATGAAATCTGCCAGCCCCTTTTGGGCATCGCCGCCAACGCCGCCGCCAGCCTGCGTTGGCTGCAACGCGACGTGCCGGACGTCGACGAAGCCATCGCCGGCTTGAAGGACATCCGCGCCGGCTGCGAACGCGCCGCCAACATCGTCAAAGCCCTCGGCGCGCTGGCCCGTCAGGCGCCCTTGCAGCCGCGCATCCTGAAAATTGACGACGTCATCCGCGAGGCCGTCAGCCTTACCCAGCCGCTGCTGACTGCCCAGCGGGTACGGCTCGAAACCGGGCTATACGTCGACCAGTCGATCGTCGCCGATGCCGTGCAGTTGCAGCAATTGCTGGTCAACCTCATCACCAATGCCGTGGAAGCCATGGCCGGCTGCGGCCGTGACGCCGCCGTGTTGCGCATCCATTCATTTTCCCTCGGCGACGGTGTCGAAGTCTGCGTTGAGGACAACGGCCCGGGCATCCCGCCTGACCGTCGCGAGCAGATCTTCGGCGCGTTCTACACCACCAAGACCAGTGGCCTCGGCGTCGGACTGGCGATCTGCCGCTCGGTGGTCGACGCGCACCACGGGCGCATCTGGGCACAAGCGTCGGCCAGCGGTGGCGCACGCATTCGCTTTCAGTTACCGACCTGCTGTTACTGAAAGGCTGTTATCACGCCAGTCACTCCCGATTCCTCTGATCAAGCCCGGTTCAAACAACCGCGACAAACCCGCTGAACTCATCCAATTGGCTTCCAAACGCCAATCATTCACATTCATTCGCGCAATCCCCTAGAATGCCGCCTGGATTCAGGCTCGTCGCCCTGCGCTGGCAGTGGCGGTAATAGAAAGGCAATCAAGGCATGCGCGACATCTCAGGGCAGAAAACAGTGGCGGTGGTGCTGTTCAACGACGTGCTCATGCTCGACGTGACCGGCCCCATGGACGTCTTTTCGATCTCCAATCGACTGCTGGCGCCGGAAAAACAGTATCGACTGATCACGGTGGCCGAACCTCCGCTGCTCATCCGCAGCTCCTGCGGGCTCAAGGTCCAGGCGGATGTGGCGCTGGCCGATCTGCCCCCCGACATTGACCTGCTACTGGTCCCCGGCGGGCCAGGTGCGTACGGCGTCAGCCATCCTCAACTCACCGCCTGGCTACCGGCCGCCGCCCAGGGCGCCCGGCGTTTCGGGGCGATCTGTACCGGCGCGTTTCTGCTGGGTGACGCTGGCCTGCTCGACGGCTACCGCTGCACCACCCACTGGAACTACGTCGAGCGCCTGGCTCGGCGTTTCCCTGCCTCCCGCGTCGAGACCGAGCAGATCTACGTCGTCGACCGCAACCTGATCACGTCGGGTGGTATCACGGCGGGCATCGACATGGCGCTGGCTATTGTCGCGGAAGACCACGGCAAAGAGATCGCCCTGGAAGTGGCCAAAGTGCTGCTGGTGGTCATGAAGCGTCAGGGCGGCCAAACGCCCTACGGCCCGTTGTTGGCGGCAGTACCCCGGGATGACAGCGCGATCGCCCGGGTGCAGGCCTACGTCGTCGACCACATTGATGAGGCCTACACCGTGCAGCGCATGGCCGACCTGGCAGCGATGAGCCCGCGCAATTTCGCCCGGGCGTTCCAGCGCGAAGTCAGCCTGACGCCCATGCAATTTCTGCTCAACGCGCGCATCGATCACTCGCGCAAACTGCTCGAAGGCAGCGACCTGCCCCTCAAGGTGGTGGCCAGTCGCTGCGGCTTTGGCAGCGCGCGGCACATGCGCAAGGCGTTCAGCGAGCGCATTGGCGTGACGCCCGGCCAATACCGTCAGCAGTTCGGCGGCGACTGAACGAGTGCGCGCGTCAGTCATCTGATCTTCAAGGCCGGCCGTTGCGCCGCGCGCTCGCAGACACGCACACTGCACTGCGTACCTGACACACACCGTTAATAGCTGGAAGGACTTGCCCATGACCACCCACACCGAAACCGCGCTGCTCGCCGGAGGCTGCTTCTGGGGCATGCAGGACTTGCTGCGCCGCTACCCCGGCGTCGTGTCGACCCGCGTCGGCTACTCCGGTGGCGACGTTGACAACGCCACCTATCGCAACCACGGCACCCACGCCGAAGCCATCGAAATCGTCTTCGACCCCGAGCAGATTTCATACCGCAAAATCCTTGAATTCTTCTTCCAGATCCACGATCCGTCGACCCCGAACCGTCAGGGCAACGACGTGGGCGTGAGCTATCGCTCGGCGATTTTCTACCTCAGCGACGAGCAGAAAGCCGTCGCCCTGGACACGGTGGCCGATGTGGATGCGTCGGGCCTTTGGCCGGGCAAAGTCGTCACTGAAATCGCCCCGGCCGGCCCATTCTGGGAAGCTGAGCCCGAGCATCAGGATTACTTGGAACGCATCCCCAACGGCTACACCTGCCACTTCGTTCGACCGAACTGGACATTGCCTGTGCGCGACAAGGCCACCACGGCCTGATTGTGCGCCGCAAGACCGGGGACCGCCGTGCCAGAGCGGTCCCCGTCTTGGTCACCGGTTTTGCCACGTGACGCCGGAGTGCATAACCTCATAACCAAACGATATTTAGCCAATTTTTTTTAGAACTCTATGATTTGTGGCTTGCGCCTTCCCGCGCTTCACTCACGCCACGAGCCCGCTATGCCCACTCCACGTACAACCGCTGGCATTATCGTCCGACACGCCTGGCTGATCGGCTTGGTCGTGGCGATGGCGAGCAGTTTCGCGGTGTCGGCAAATGCGCAAGAAACGGTGCGCATCGGCTATCAGAAATCTTCCACCCTGATCACCCTGCTCAAGACCCAAGGCACTCTCGAGCAGGCGCTGGGCAAAGACAACATCGAGATCACCTGGCATGAATTTCCCAGCGGTCTGCCCCTGCTTGAAGCACTCAATGTCGGCAACGTCGACATCAGCGCGGACGTCGCCGACACCGTGCCAATCTTCGCCCAGGCCGCGAAGGCCAGGCTCACCTATTTCGCTGAAGAGTCGCCTTCGCCCGCCGCCCAGGCCATCGTTGTGCGCAATGACTCGCCGATCCGCCAGTTGTCGGATTTGAGAGGCAAGAAGATCGCCGTGACCAAGGCGGCCGGTACCCATTACCTGTTGATCGCCGCGCTGAGCAAGGCCGGCCTTTCGTTCTCCGATATCCAGCCGGCGTACCTGTCCCCGGCAGACGGCCGAGCGGCGTTCGAGAATGGCAAGGTCGACGCCTGGGTGGCGTGGGAACCCTTCCTCACCAGCGTGCAGCGCCAGTTGCCGACGCGCACGTTGACTGACGGCGTCGGCCTGGCCAGTTACAAGCGCTATTACCTGACCAGCACGGCCTACGCCAAGGCCCACACCGAGGTGCTGAAGCGGGTTTATGAACAGTTGCAACAGGCCGGCGGCTGGGTCAAAAGCCACCCCCGTGAGGCGGCGCAAGTGCTCGGCCCCTTGTGGGGCAATCTGGACGTGGACACCGTCGAGGCCGCCAACGCTCATCGCAGTTATCAGGTCGAGCCGGTGATGGCAGACCAACTGGGCGAGCAACAGAAGATCGCCGACGCCTTTTTCAAGGCCGGGCTATTGCCCACTGCTGTGGATGCCAAGGACGTGGACATCTGGACGCCATGAACGGAGCACCTGGCGTAACCAACTGCTGCACCTGACCTTCATTCCCACTCTTGAGCGCACTTGATGAAAGGCTTAAAACCGCTGTCGCTGTCTGCCGCACTCGGCTCCGCCCTGCTGCTGAATGCCGTGTTTTCGTTCTCTGCCGTTGCCGGCCTGCTGGAGAAGGGCCGCAGTCAGGGCCTGACCGCTGGCATCGCCAACGAGCAACCCTACGCGTACGTGGGCACCGACGGGAAAATCGTCGGCGCCAACGTCGAGATCCTCAGGGCCATTCTCGAACCGCTGGGCGTCACCAAGATTGAACTGCCCATCACCGAGTTCGGCTCGCTGGTGCCGGGTCTCGCGGCAGGTCGTTTCGATCTGATCGGCGCCGGCCTGTTCATCAATCCGGCGCGCTGCAAAGTGATTGGCTATTCGAACCCGGTCACCCGTTCCGGCGGCGCCTTTCTGGTCAAGGCCGGCAACCCGCTGAAGCTGCACAGCCTCAAGGACGTCGCGGCCAACGGCAAGGCGCGCCTGGCGACCCAGCCTGGCAGCAATCAGGTGCAGGAAGCCAAGGACAGCGGCATCAGCAATGGCAACGTCGTGCTCTTCGACAAGGACACCGAAGCCCTCGCCGCGCTGCAGGCCGACCGCGTCGACGTGGTGTACTTCCCGGATGCCGAAATCATCGGCCTGCTGAAAAAAGCCGAAGGCACGCCGGTTGAACGGGCACTGCCGTTCGAGCAGATCCCGGATGCCGACGGTAAGCCGACCTGGAATTACCACGCCTACGGCCTGCCGAAAAACGATCCGGCGTTTATCCAGGCGTTCAACGAGCAACTGGCGAAACTGCGCGCTTCCGGCGACCTGCTGAAGATCCTGCAGAAATACAGCTACACCGAAAACGAACTGCCACCCGCAGACGTGACCGCCGAGCAGCGCTGCAATCGCTGATGCCGATGCTGTTGCCATTGTAGGACCGGCTTCAGCCGGGAAGACGTCGGTGGGCACACCGCAAAATGGTGAGCGCCAGCACGGGCCTCTTCCCGGCTGAAGCCGGTCCCATTGTGGGATCGCGTGCATTCAGTGGGACCGGCTTTAGCCGGGAAGGCGTCCATAGGCACACCGCAAAGTTGATTTTTCGCCCCGCAACACACGGCCCCAACCCATACGAGTACGGCCCATGCTTTTTGATGCTTCCACCCTGGACACCGCGCGCTTCATCGCCCGCCAACTGGCCAACGGCGCACTGGTCACCCTCGAAATCACCTTCTTCGCTCAAATCGTCGTGGTGGTGATGTCGTTTGTCATCGCGCTGATGCGCCTGTCGCCGTGGCGGGCGCTGCGCTGGATCGCGACGGTCTACGTCGAAATCCTGCGCGGCATCTCCGCGTTGGTGCTGCTGTTCTACCTGTTCTTTATCCTGCCGCTGTTTGGCATCACGCTCGCACCCATGATCACCGGGATTCTCGGCCTGGGCCTCACCTTCTCCGCCTATGGCTCGGAAATCGTGCGCTCGGCCCTGAGCAATGTCGCCCGCGGCCAGCGCGATGCGATCAAGGCCCTGGACTTCGACGCGATGACCGCGTTTCGCCGAATCATCCTGCCCCAGGCGCTGCCGTTCATGCTGCCGCCGATGGGCAACCAACTGGTCGAATTGCTGAAGACCACCTCACTGGTGTCATTGATTACCCTCAGCGACCTGACCTTTTCCGGTGGCCAGTTGATCACCACCCTGGGCCAGCAGACGCTGATCTGGAGCATCGTCCTGGTGTGTTATTTCGTCATGGCCTGGCCGCTCAGCTGGCTGGTCAAACGCTATGAGCGGCGGGTCACTCACTGGCGTCGCGGGGTGGCGCGATGAACTTCGATTACGCCTTCGCCTGGTCCATCGTCCCCGATCTGCTTCAGGGCCTGCTGGTGACGCTGCAAGTTGTGATTCTCGGCTTCCTGCTGGCGGTGTTGCTCGGTCTGCTGCTGGCCATTGCTCAGCGATCTCAAAACCCGTTGGTGCAAAGACTGAGCGCCGGCTACCTGAGCTTCTTTCGACACACTCCGCTGATGGTTCAGCTGTACGTGCTGTTCTTCGCCCTGCCCCTGGCCGGCCTCACCCTGCCGGCGATTTCCACTGGGGTCATCGGCCTCGGGCTGTATTACGCCGCCTACATTGCCGAAGCCTTTCGCGGCGCCATCGAAGGCGTGCCGGCGGGTCAATGGGAAGCGGCCAGGGCACTGGATTTCGACGGCGCCACCACGTGGCGGCGCATTGTCCTGCCCCAGGCCCTCAAGCCGATGCTGCCGGTGCTCGGCAATTACCTGATCGGCATGTTCAAGGAAACCCCGCTGCTGGCGGTGATCACCATTCCCGAGCTGTTCCAGGCGGCCAAACAGATCGCCGGCATGACCTACCGCTACAACGAGCCCTACACGGTGATGGCACTGATGTTCCTGGCGATCAGTGTGCCGACCTCCCTGCTGTTCAAATATTTCGAGAGGCGCAGCCATGTCTGATCTCGCACACGCTCTGCCCGGCGCTTCGCCGCAGATCATCCTCAAGCAAGTGGTGAAAAACTTCGGCGCAACCCGGGTCATTGATCATCTTGACCTGAGCATTCCCGCCGGCCAGAGAGTTGCCCTGATCGGCCCCAGCGGTTCGGGCAAATCCACGGTGTTGCGCCTGATCAAGGGTCTTGAGGCCTATCAGCACGGCAGCATCGAGGTGGCCGGCGCGCCGGTGCCCGCCAAGTCCGGCGGCTGGCACTGGCCGGGCGCGAAAAAGCCACCGGTGGTGCACCGCGTCGGCATGGTGTTTCAGCAGTTCAACCTGTTCCCGCACCTGACCGTGCAGGAGAACGTCACCGAGGCGCCTCTTCAAGTGCTCAAGCTGACCCGCGAAGAGGCTTTGGAGCGCGCCCATCAATACCTCGGACTGGTCGGGTTGAGTCACAAGGCCGATGCCTATCCCGCGCAGCTTTCCGGCGGCCAGCAACAGCGCGTGGCGATCGCCCGGGCGCTGGCCATGCGGCCCCAGGTGATGCTGTTCGACGAAGTCACCTCGGCGCTTGATCCGGAGCTGGTCGGTGAGGTGCTGGCGGTGATTCGCGCCATCGCCCACGAGCAGCAGATGACCATGCTGCTAGTGACCCACGAAATGAAGTTTGCCCAGGACATTGCCGATCGCGTGCTGTTCATGGAGGCCGGCCGCATCGTCGCCGACGGCTCGCCGAACCAAGTGCTGGTCGATCCGGACAACGAGCGCACGCGACGCTTTCTCAATCTGGTGGAGCAACGTTGATCGGGTCTGGATCGGGTTCGCGCGCGGTCGAAAAAAACCCGAACTCGCCGACCTCCGACACATCCAAGCTACATACCCACAGCGAGGATGAATCCATGAGCCAAGACACCCCGGTTGACCCACGTAACGTCACCCAGCCTGACGCGCCAACCCTGGACAGCGCCGGCAAACCCGTCAACGTCGTACAGCGAGACCTCAACGACACCGACGACAACACCCGCGCGGTGGACGAAGTCATCACCCCGACCTCCATTCGCGAGAAGGAACAGGACGTCGAAGAGCTGAACAAGAAGTCAGCCGAGATCGAGCGCAAGGTGGCTGACGGCCGTTAATACGGCAGTTGATATCCCCCGGGCGGCCCAGCGCTGCCCGGATCTCCACTCGTTACTCCCCTCTCGTTCCCGAAGTATTTCCCCTTCATCGATTCAGCTCACTGGCGGCAAAATAATTAACTGCTAGCGTTGCTTGAGCACCACGAAGCGCTCGGCCGGCAGCGCCGCATTCAGGCGTCGAACGGATGCGCTGCGCCGGCGTGGGCTGCCTGCTGCCCCTGGCGCCAGGCGCCAGGCGCACAGACGGGAACCATCCAATGGACAAAGCGAAGGGAGTCACACCATGAAAATGCCGGTGCTCAAGGCACTGATCTGTTGCGCCATTCTGGGGGTCGGCGGTTGCGCCAGCTCGCAGGTAGACCCCAGTCAGTATTCGGGCTTTCTCAAGGATTACAGCCGCCTCAAGCCGGCGGAAAGTGCGACGGGCGCGCCGGTCATGCGCTGGATCGACCCGGACGTGAAGCTGAGCAAATACACCCAGGTGTACATCGAACCCAGTCAGTTTTACCCCAGGCCCCAACCGACTGCGGTGATCTCGGCGCAGACCCTGCAGTCGATCACCCGTTACTTCGATACCGCGCTGCAACGCGAACTCAGCAAGAACTTGCGCGTCGTCAATGGGCCAGGGCCTGACACCCTTATCGTGCGGCCGGCGATTACCGCCGTGTCGACCAGCACCCAGGGCCTCAAGCCCTACGAAGTGGTGCCCCTCGCGCTGGTGGCGGCTGCCGTGAACACCGCAGCCGGCGGTCGGGATCAGAACGTGGCAATCGCCACCGAGGCGGCGTTTCTTGATGCCGACACCCACAAGGTGCTGGCCCAAGTCGTGCGCAAAGGCAGCGGCACTCCCTTGGAAAACGAAAAGACGCAACTGACTCTGGACGCTGTCAAGCCGGTGCTCGACGGCTGGGCCAAAGACCTGCGACTGAGCTACGAGACCCTCAAGACGAAGCACTGAGTCAGGTGCCCGACCCAAGCGACCGCGCGCTAGCCAGTACCCAACAGCGCGCGCACTGCTTCCAGCACGGCACTGATCTCGAATGGCTTGTCGAACACCTTGCTGAAAAGATCGGGACGGGCAATCCCCAGATGAGACTGCGCACCACTCATCAGCACAATAGGGATTTGCCCCAGGCTCTGATTCACACGCACCGCTTCTGCCAGCTCAATGCCGTTCATCCCCGGCATCATGTAATCGGTGATGATCAGCTGCGGACGTTCGCGTTCGAGAATGCCCAGGGCCTTCTGCCCGCTGCCGGCAGTGACGGTCAAGTAGCCTTCATCTTCCAGCGCGAAGCTCAGTATGTCGGCGATGAGGTATTCATCATCGACAATCAGAATCGTGGTCATGCAACCCTCCGCGCGAACGAGCGATCATCGGCTCGGTGATGACTGCTGCGCCGTGGCATTGCCTGAATCGTCGAGGGCATGGAAAGCAGCCTTTCTCACAGTCAAACCCTGCTCGCCGATCAAGACGTCCAGCAGGGCCGGGTCGTAGGGGTTATCGCGGATTTTCAGAATCGACAGTTGCCGGGTCAGCCCCGCTGTTGATTGCGCGAAGCGAATCAGCATGAGGTTGTCGACAATGCCCGACATGTCCGGGACCGGGGCGTCAATCTTGCCGCCGATCAGGCCGCGGATTTCCCAACTCGAGACCACCGTAACGCCACGGGCGCGAAGCTCGCTCATCAGGGCGCTGAAGAGGTCGAGAATCCGTGATTGATCGGCCGACGCGCGGGCCATGCCACCCAGGCTGTCGAGGAACACCCGCTTGATGCCGTGCTGCTCGACGATCCGCAGCAGATCGAGCGCCAGTTTATCGATCAACTCGGCGGTGGGTGATTTCCAGGCAATGTGCAGTGCACCGGAGCGTTCAAGCGCCTCGAAGTCCAGCCCGAGCGCTGCCGCCTTTGCCCGCAGACGCTGCGGTGACTCGTAGAAGCCAAACAACAGCCCGGGTTCCTCGGGCGTAGCACGCGCAAGAAAGTTGAGACCGAACGTGGTCTTGCCAGTGCCCGACGGGCCGAGGAGCAAGGTCACGGACGATTCCACCAGGCCGCCGCCGATCAAAGGGTCCAGCGTGTCGATCCCGCTGGGGATGACACTGAATTCTGCACTGTCGCGCAGCGCCGAGTGGGTGATGGTGCTTTCCAGGCGCGGGTAGACCACCAGGCCGTTTTCAGTGATTTCGCATTCGTGGGCGCCAGGAATGGCGCCGCTGCCACGGGTCTTGCGGGCCTTGATGCGGCGCACGGAACGGTTGCCAACCACCTCCTCACCCATTTCCAGCACGCCGTCCACCATCGTGTGTTCGGGGCTGCCGTCGTCCAGCTGTGAGCTGGTCAGGAAGAACACTGTGCAACCGGCGAAGGCGGCGTGGCCCTGCAGCTCGGAGATGAAGCGCTTGGTGTTGATCGAGGATTCGGCCTTGGAGCGGGCATTGAGCAGCCCGTCGAGGATCATCACCGTGGACTTCTGGCGGACGATCTCCCGGCGCAGCAGCTTGACCACTTCATCGAGACCGTCGTTTTCCATGGTGTCGAACGCACTGACGAACTGGATCTGATCGCCTACCCGGTCTTTGTCGAAGAAGCTCATGGTGGAGAGAAACTGAAACAGCCGTTCGTGGGGCTCGGCAAGCAGGGTGGCAAACAGCACGCGACCGCCATCGCGGATGTGATTGAAACCGATCTGATTGGCCAGGATAGTTTTGCCGGAGCCCGGTCGTCCCTGAATGATGTACGAGGATCCGGCAACGAAACCGCCCATTAGCAGCTCATCAAGCCCTTCAATTCCGCTGTGAAGGCGTTTTAGCTGATTCAAATTTGCTTCCTCCGCCACGGTGTTGGCGTCGTGAATATTGCGAGTTAAGTGCGCGACTAATCACACATTCTTCCGTTTTTAAGGAAGCTTTCCAAGGGCAATCATCAAATTCCGTGACAGTTGCACCGACATTCGCCGACAGACGTGATAACGAGTCCACCCGAAGGGGTGATTACCGATCAGCCAAATCGGCTTCAGGCTCCGGGGCACAACCGTCGGTCTCGGCCTGAGACTGCTCAGTGCGACGCTCTGGATCATTGGGCTTGATGGGTGCAGATAAAGGGTATTCGGGGGTGTCGTCACGGTCTGATGGCGGGGCGTCGGACGTTCCGCAAACGAGTGATGGGCTATCGGGGCACATGGCTGCAGGTCCGTAGGAGGAGGCACGGCGTTGGAGCGTGGTGCCGGGCATTCGTGCGGTTCGTCGGACCAGTGGAGTGGGCAGCGTCGTGCGCGACGTGCAGAACTCGCGGTGACCTCGACTGTGGGACCGGCTTTAGCCGGGAAGGCGTCAGGCAACACAACGAAAATGGAACGCACTCATACCGGCTTTTCCCCGGTTGAATCCAGCTTCAACAACACCGTAAAACAGCATCCCCCGTCATCACGGCTAGTCAGCGTGACTGTCCAGTGCTGGTTGGCACAGATACGCTGGACCAGCGACAGCCCCAGACCCAGCCCCTCCCCGCGCTGTTCGTCGCCGCGCACGAACGGTTGAAACATGGCCTGCTGCTTCTCCAGCGGAATGCCGATGCCGCTGTCCTCGACGCTGAAACCATCGCTGCGCAGGGTCAGCTGAATCAAGCCTTGATCGGTGTAATGCCAGGCGTTGCGCAGCAGATTGCCCATGACCGAACGCAGCAAGGGCGCGTTGTGGGTTTCGCCGTCGGTCTGCGTCTGTTGGTAGATGAACCGCAAGCCTTTCGCCTCGATGGGAGCACGCCAAGCCTCGACCAGCTCATCGGCAATCTGCTGCATCGATGAGCGCTGCCCCTGGGGAACGTTCTTGCCCTCAGTACGGGCCAGCAGCAGAAAGGTTTCGACCAACTGGTTCATACCCGCCGTCGCCTTGCCGATTCGCTTCACCTGCGTGCGGGAACGCTCGTCCAGCGCCGGGTATTCCATCAGCAATTCGCAGGACGTTGCCAGCACCATGAGCGGCGTGCGCAACTCATGGCTGACATCGCTGGTGAACAGCTTCTCGCGGCTCAGTGCGGCCCGTAGCCGGCCCAGGGTTTCGTCGAAGGACCTGGCCAGGGCGCCGACTTCGTCGTTGGCGTAGTCGCTGGCGAGTACCGGCGCCAGCTCCAGCAACTGATCGCGATGACGCACCTGGCCGGCCAGGCGCGACACCGGCGTGATCACCCGCGACGCAAGCAGCCGACCCAGCAACACTGCCAACAGCACGCTGAGGAAGAAGCCGACCAGCACGACACCGAACAGAATCCGTTCACGTTTCTGGAATCTGCGCTGATCTCGCAACAACACGTAATGGCGCCCGTTCACCTCCGAGACCATGGCGTAATAGGCTTTCTTGCCGCGAAAGAACTCCTGAAATCCCAGGGGCAGGCCCTTGAGGTCATCGCTCATGGCAAGGTCGGCAACGCCCTCTTCGGCGTAGAACAATTCGTCTTTTTCCGGCCGGTGGCGCCAGTCGTTGACGCTGTCCACGGCCAGTAGACGGTGCATATTGCCCTTCAGGCTCATGATCGACAGGCGCTTTTCGACCACGTGCACGGTGGCGATGATGCCGGCGGCGAATACCCCGGCGACCAGCGCGCTCATCAACGCAAATACGATGACAATGCGTTGTTTAAGGCTGTGTTTGATGTCCATGAAGGTCCGTGCATGGCGGTACTCGACTCCGGGGCGTGGCCCCACCGGCGGCGATTATCCGGTGCGGGATGTCATGGTTTTGTCAAATGCCACCCTCTTTCGGGCTGAGGCCGGGCCCACTGGAAATCAGAGGCCGCATGAGCAACATCCCGACAGCGCAGCCTCCCATCAGCAGGCAGGTGACGATGAAGACCACCGGCATGCCGAAATGCCCGCCCAGGTACCCCCCGGTCAGCGGGCCCAGCACCTGACCGATGTACTGGCAGGACGTGGAATAGCCGAGCATGCGTCCGGCCACGGCGTCGGGCACCGAATGGCGGATGATTGCCGCAATGCACGGCAACAGACCGCCCAGGGCGATGCCCATGAGAAAACGCAGCAGCACCAGTTGCCAGGCATGAGTGACGAAGGCCTGGGGGATGAGCAAGACAGCCGCCGCAGTCAGGCAGCCGATAACCACTTTCCAGTGGCCGACACGGTCGGCCAGCTTGCCAATGCGCGAGGCCGACAACACGCTGGCCAGCGCGGTCGCCGACATCACCAGCCCGGCCATCAGCGTGACGTTTTCGCTGCGCAACTGGGTCAGGTACACGGTGATGATCGGCTCGATCGACATGATCGAGAACATCACCAGACAGGCGACTACGAGCATGGTCAGCACGGGCTTCTTGTCAGGGATGACGTCCCACGCCCGCACCACCGGCGCTTTCGCCACGCCAGTCTGACGCTTGGGCCGAGGGGCTTCCTTCATCAGAAACAGCGTGGCAAGGAAGGTCAGAAAGATCACGCCCCCGGCCATGAAGAACGTGTTGCGGATGCCGATCAGCGGCGGCAACAGCCCGCCAATCAACGGCCCGGTCAGATTGCCGGCCATGATTCCCGATGAGAGCATACCCAGCGCCCAGCCGGTGCGCGCCTTGGGCGTCTGCGTCGCCACCAGAATGGTCGCGCCAGAGGCATAGCCGCCGAGCAACCCCGCCAACAAACGCAGCCCGACTAACTGATAGATATTCTCTGCCAGCCCGATCAGCGACATCGCCACTGCCATGCCCAGGCTGGCGCGGATCAGCATCAACTTGCGCCCGTAGCGATCGCCCAGCCGCCCCCACAGCGGCGCGGTCAGCGCGGCAGACAGAAAGGTCGCGCCAAAGGCCACCCCCGACCACTGCACGATGGCGGCCGGGTCGGTGACGCCCAGGTGCTCGACATACAGCGGCAGAAACGGCAGCAGCAGCGTCATCGCCACGATGGTGGTGAAGGCGCCGAAGACACAGACGGCCAGGTTGCGCTTCCAGTGTTCTTCGACGAGGGATGGCTGAGTTTGGGAGGGCGTGGTCATGACGGCTCTACCGTGAACGGAATACGCACACGGTAGAGGGCTGACGGCCATAAATAAAATTCATGTTTTTCATGCGGGGGATTCCAGCCAGGAATAACCCCCTGCCGCCAGGGCGGTCGCAGCGGGTTCAGGACGCCATGGACGCGCGCGGCACCGTGAAGCGGAATTCGCTGCCGACCCCCTCTTCACTGGTGGCCGTCAGTTCGCCGCCGTGCACCCTGACGATCCCTTGGGAGATGTAGAGCCCTAGACCCGTTCCGCTCGGATTGCCTTCACGTCTGCGCCAGTAGCGCTCGAACACGTGGGGCAACTGATCGCTGCGAATGCCCTCCCCGGTGTCCGCCACGGTGAATACCACGTGGTCACCCTCACCTGCCGCCGTGACCTTCACACTGCCGGCCTTGGGGGTGAATTTGATCGCATTGCCCACCAAGTTGGAGAGCACCTGAAACATGCGCTCCGGGTCGGCGAAAATCGTCAGGTCGGGTTCGGCGTGGAACGTCAGGTCGATAAATTTGCTCAGCGCCAATGGCGTGAGCAATGACCACGCGTCTTCGAACAACTGACTGACTTCCAGCCGCTCGGCGTCGATGAAGTAGCGGCCGGCTTCGATCTTTGATGTATCGAGCAAATCCTCCAGCAGGCTGGTCATCCGCGAAGATGCGCGCTGCAGGATGTCGACGGCAGAGTTGAGTCGTTTGGTAGACGCAGTGGCGTCGGCGTTGATCACCCGCTGCATCATGCCGCACTGCATGACGATAACCGTCAGCGGGCTGCGCAGGTCGTGGGACACCACGGCCACCAGTTCATCGCGGGCACGCACCGCCTCTTTTTCACGCAGCACCTGCCGCGACAGGTCCGCCTCCAGCGCAGAGCGACGCAGGTCGGACACCGCGTAGACCTCGCCGGCGTTCCAGGCTCTGGCCTTGCCCTCAACCTGCTGCTCCCACAGGGCAAAGGATTCCCGTGGCTGCAGGCGGTCATTGACGACCCGTTTGGCCTGTTCCGGGTTGCCGCTCCACTCCACGCTGCCCCGGACTTCGGCGCGAAACCACAGCACCCCATTGGCCACCGGCTTGGGCAAGCTGAACGCCAGCAGTCCGCTGGCCACGCGTTGATACGCTTGCGCGTCGGGGAACACGGCGCCGAGGCTGGACGTCTCGAACACCGATCCGGGCCGGTTCTGCAGCCATTGCTGCAACGCGCTCACTTGCTCGGTGCTCGGGCACTGGCCGATCAGGTGTACCTGACCGTCGATGATCACCGCCGCCCCGTGGGCGTCGACCAGTGTCAGCAGCGCCTGGGCGTGTTCAAGCAGCCCGTTGTAGACGTCGTCCGCGGACTCGTTCATCGCCCTGGACAGCCTGTCCAGCATGTGATGTTTGGCCAGTCGCTGGCGCTGAGTCTGCTGATCTTCCAGCAGGCTGATCTGCATCGACAGCACTTGTCCGATGGTCTGGCAGGCCGAGCGCAGCGTGTGGGGAACCTGCAACGGCTCGCGATTGCCGCAACTGATCAGGCCCCAGAGGCGTTCATCCTTGAGCAGGGAAATGCTCATCGATGAGCGCACGCCCATGTTGTGCATGTACTGACAATGGATCGGCGACACGCTGCGCAGCACCGAGTGGCTCATGTCCAGCGGCTCGCCGGTATCGGGGCGCAGGGCCGGGACCAGAGGCGCCGGCACATACGCGGCGTCGGGGATGATGCGCAGCCAGTTCAGGCGGTACAGCTCGCGGGCCTGCTGCGGGATGTCGGTGGCGGGGAAGAACAGCCCCAGGTAGGCGTCCAGGTCGGCCGTCGCCGACTCGGCAATGACCTGCCCGTGACCCTCCTCTTCAAAGCGATAGATCATGACCCGGTCGTAGCCGGTCAGCGCACGGATTTCCGAGACGCTGATGGCGTACAGATCGTCCAGCGATTTGGCAGATTGCAGGCGACGCAGGGTGCGCGTGAGGCGCGGCCCCAAGTCCTGCATCGATGCCTGCGTGGCGACGGGCTCAAGTTCCAGAAACAACAGGCCGTCATGGCGATGCAACAGGCCATCGAATGCCTGCTCGGCAAACTGCATCGGCAACGGATCGAGGCTGTGCAGATCCGCGTCCTGAACGGCGTCGCGCAGTGCGTCGGCCTGCGCCTCGCCCAACCAGCGTACCAGCGAGTCGCCGGCGTGCACGTCCCCCGCGATGCCCAGCATCTGCCAGGCATTGGCGCTGGCCTGTTGCACGGTCCAGTCGGTTTCGAGCAGGGTCAACAGAGCGCCGTGGGGCTGAATGGCGCCGGGGATGCGAATCGGTTCGTTGGCGCACTTATCCAGCAGGTCGTCCATGGTCTGCATGTCGTTAAGCATCGTTCAGCACTCCCGCCCGCTCCAGCCAGGTTTGAAAGGATTCGAAGGTGAGGCGGGCCGATTGCACCACCTCGGTGTTGGACAGTGGACTGTCGAACTCGGCCAACTGCTTGAGGAAGGCTTTCCACAAACGCCCGGTGTCGCGTCCGTACACGTCCAGAAACTCGCCACCGCTGTCGGCGTCGATGCCCAGTCTTTCCGCGATGATCCGGCGCAGCACCTGCCCCCCCAGCGTAGCCCCTTCCATGACATACATCACGCCCAGCAACTGCGCGACGCTGCCGATGGCGGGCAGTTCGCTGCACAGCGGCAAGGCCTGAATCTGCAGATCGTCCAGGCCAAGGGCGTGCAGATCCTTGATCAGCGCCGGGACTTTCTGCCGCGCAGGGTCGATGGCCTGGGGCGCAAGAAAGCGCTCAATCGACTGATGCAAGGGCAGATGAAAGCCGTAGTAGGCCGCGATAATCCGTTTGTAGGTGTCGAGGTCAAGCTGAGGATGGGTCAGTGGCAATCGGGCTTCGAGTGTCGTGTGCTGGACGGCGGTAGCCGTTCGCAATTGCTCAAGGACACTGGCAAAGGAGGCCGGGACGCAAGGGTCGCGCAACGCAGGGGTGATTTCAACCAAGGGCGAAAGTGTCCGGTCTGAGCGGACGTGCCTGAACATGCGGCAGCCGCGGTGTTGAGGCAGATGATGCGCGCACACTAATGGAGACAGTGCCCGGCTGTAAATATGGCTGGCGGGTAAAAACCGACGTTCGGCTGGGCGGTACGCTCTCTGCGCGAACGGCGCCGCGAAACAGGATGGCAGCGCACCCTAACACGCTGCGGCCAGGACGATGATCAGGATGAACAGCGCGGCGACGAGCCATCCCATCCATGACGCTCGGCGCCTCTTGATCCGCGGGATGTTGTGCGCGGCCTTCGGCTGCATGCCCGGCGGGTGGCTTTGGGTTGTGCAATGCACCGGGGAGTGAATCGCAGCGGGGAGCGTTGGATCTGGCATTGCCTGTTGCCCGACCACTTCAGCGGCTTGAGCATCGCGCTCGATACGTGACGCGAGCTGTCCGATCTGCTGGTGCAACCTTTCCAGCGCAATGATGAATTCCAGGCGTTGAGCAACCGACGTCTGACGCAGGCGCTCAAGCTGCGCGCCCAACAGACGCAGGCCCGCCAGATCACAGAGATTGATCTCCAGTTCCCGCAGCACCGCCTGCCACTGGCCGAACAATCGGCCCACAATTGCCGTCTGCGCCGATAGCCCTCGGGGCCATGGTTTGGCATCTGCGTGCAAGAGGGTTTCCAGCACCACCACGCCTTCGAACATCCCGTCCACCCCGGCCAGATGACTGCGCGCCAGGGCGTAGGCCGCCGCCGTTTGCAGGTCCGCGCCATTGCTCGCAAACAAGGCGTGGCAGCAGTGCTCGATGGCTCGCCAATCCACATCCGGGCAGGCCGGATGAGCGAGTCTGGCCATCTCAATGCACAACGTCCGGTAGTCAGGCAACGCGCGTGGATCGCCGCCGGCCTTGATCCCCATCGCAAGGCCCTTGGTCATCGGGCTCTCTGTGAGGATCAACCTCGGGCCCGCACATCATGGCGCTTGAGGTGACGCACCACTGCTCTTCCCTCCGGGCTCAACGTCGTGCCGAACGTCGCGGTGCGGTTCCCCTCAAGGGTGGCGTCGAGGGCGTAGACCAGATGGCCGGGCTGGGTCTGCGGCAACAGTTCGATGTGCAGCGACAACAGGCGCGGCTCGTACTTGAGCAGCGTGTCGGCGATGGTCCGCATCAGTCCATGGGCGGCAGACGGCAAGCCCTCGAGCACAGCGCCCATGTCCGGCAGGCCGTAGTCGGGCAAATGCGCGAGGGTGCCCGCGCGGCTGTTGAGCACGCGTTGCACATTGTCCAGCACCGAGAGCACGTATTGGTCGTCTTCACCCACCCGGGACAGGTCGAGCTCGCCGCTGAAATTCTGCAGCAGGGTTTCGTACAGCGAAGGGTTGAGCTCGCTCATGGCTCAACCCTCCGCCAGGGGGCGCAGGGTCAGCCGGCTTTCGCCCAGCTCGATCACCCGGGGCCGGTCGGGGTCGAGGTCGTCGCGAGTGAGCAGCAAGCACCAGTCATTGAGCTGCAGATCGGGCTCGCGGAATAACCCGACGACGGCGATCGCCCCGGCGTTTTCGTTCAGCGGCACGTCCAGCTGCGCGCCCTCCCCGGGCTTGATCACCAGCGATCGCTGTTCCAAGAGGTCAGCGCCGAGCAGGCGGTCGGCGTCACGCAGCAGATCGTCGTAGGTGGCCTTGTTCACGGACTGGCCGTCGCGCAGTTGATACACCCGCACCATCACCGGCACCGACCACCCGCGCATGTCCGTGCCTTCGGTGTTCAGGGCCAGGCGGCCGTCGAAGTCCAGGCGCAGCGTTTTGACCTGCTTGTAGAAGATTGCCTGGGTCATCGACGCAGTGGATTCGGACACCCGTTGCGTCACCCCGCAGCCGCTGGCGAGGATGACGAGGGCGATGACGGGCAACGCTTTAACAAAAATAGTAGTCGACATGGGCGGGTTCTCTTTCCTGAGGATTAATCTGGAGCCCCTGATAACGGCCCAGATGAATGATGATGGTGTCGGTTCTCCCGGCAGCGCGGCCTTTCAACGCGAGTCCCGCGGTCATGCCCAGCAGCACACCGCTTCCGCTGAGCGCCGACACCGGCAGGCAGTCGATGGGCAGTGACAGGCGCAGCCGCGCCGTACAGCGCCAACCGAGGTACACCTGCAGCAGCACCCGCAGGTCGCTGAGCAAGCCGCCGCCGGGCAACCATTCCCGCGCCTCGTCGTGGTCGGCGGTGAACAGCGTGAGCATCAGCTCGCTGTTGACGTCGCGACCGAGGCTGCCCAGCGGTGTCCCTTGAGACAGGCTCACCGGCCGCGTTGAGGACAGGCTGGCAGGCGCGTCCAACGCAATGCTTCGCGGCCAGTGCGGCTTGATCGACGCCTGAGTATGAGACGCGAGCAACTGCACCAGCGCCGTGACGCCCTCGGCGTTGCGGGTCGGCAAACGCATCACGCCGAGCAGCGCCAGAAAACGCGACAGCGGCGTGGCGATGCGTTTCGCGGTGCCGGGGATGCCCAGCCCGATCAGCCCGAACAGGCACTGGGAGGTGGGGTCGGCGCCAGCGGGCGCGAACGAGGCCGGGTAGGAATACTTGCGCCAGATCCGGTAGAACTGGGTGAAGACCCGATGGTTGAAGATGTCGAGAAACCCTTCCAGCGCTTCGTGACCTTCCCGCTTTTGCGCGATGTCGTCGAGGTAACGGGTGGGCAGTGGCGAGTCCACACCGTAAAGGCCGAGCAAACGGGTCCGCACGGTCGCCGGCAGCCCTTCATCGGTCGTCGGCCACTCCAGCGCTTTGAGTTCACTGGCCGGAAAGCCCATGCCGCGATCGGGGCGAAAACGCACCAGATCGTCGGCCGGATCCTCCGAACTGCCCAACGGCGGGTGCCCCGGCGCGGCACATTCCAGTAACTGGCAGAAGCGATAAACGCTTGCTTCCGCCACCCGCCCCTGCACCGCATCGAGCCATTCGATAAGCCTTAACCGGGAATCCGCTGGCTGTGGTTTTCGCTCCATCGCAGGCTCCTCCCGGTCGGTTGCAGGATCAGGGTGATCTGAGTGAACAGATGGATGTCGGCGTACAGCGCAAAGAACCGGTTGAGCATTTCGCCAAACAGGCAGATGTCGCCCTCGCCGGCAAAACCGTTGGCGTCGAGGGTCACTTCGATGTCCACGCCGCGCAGCAGAAAGCCTTTTTCGAAGCGCTGGATGAGGTGATGACGCACCTCGACGATGGCTTCCAGCCGCCGGCGATTCAGCTCGCTGCCGGTCCAGTCGTACAGCGCCAGGGTGCCGCGCAGCACTTCGGCGTTGTCGAGCATCGGCAGGAAGTTCGAGCCCAGGTGGCTCAACACCCGCCAGTGAAATCGGTCGCGGCTCGGCGGATAGCACGGCAGGGTCGGCGCGCACAGGTTGCGCACCCGCAGACCGGCCTGGGTCGCGTGCAGGGGCATGTCGAGGATCGTGCTTTGCAGGGCTTTTCTCGGTAACTGTCCGTTGGTGCCGGTGAGCCGAAGGGACAGGCACGGGCGCTCGGCCAGCCGATCAACATCGGCGCCCTCGCCACCCAGTATCAGCCAGGTGTCATGCAGCCCGTTCGCGCCGCGCTTGAGGCGGGTGTGGAAATAACGTTCGGGCGCCTCGTCGCGGAGCATGCCGCCCTTGTGCCGGAAGCTGGAAAACGGCACGTACTCTTCCCGGCCCGAGTCGCGGGACGCCGTCACCCGGTCGACCGAATAGATCTCGGTGTGGCCGTCCTGCAGACGCATGGGCCGCAATAGATAATCGGTCTGCAACGGGTCCAGGGACAGCGGGTCGGCCTCCAGCGGGAACAGATTGATCACCGGCACGGCGTGCAGGCGAATGTGCTCGGCACTGAGGGCAAATCCATGGGGCCAGGCGGTGCTGAGCACGGCCTCGAGTTCGAACCACGGCGCGTCGGGCGTGATGCTCATGTTTTCGAGGCCGTACAGGGTCACGAACATGAATTTCTCGCGAAAGCTGAAGTACTCCAGCAGCAACTGATAGCCACTGAAGGCGCTGTCACCCTTGGGCCAGAGGCGGTCGTCATCGCCGAAGCCCTTGGGGCCAAAACGTCCTTGCAGCGGTTGACGTTGCGCGTCTCCGGGCTGACGGACATAGAGCGCCTGGGTGCCCAGGGTCAGCGCGTGGTGCAGCGCATTGGCCACCGCCGGCGTTGCGTTGAGGTACAGCGGGATGCGACGCAAGTCCAGCTGACCCCAGTTGCTCAGGGCACCGCAGGAAAAACGCAGGCGGATCACCGAGCGGCCGTCCGGCTCCTGGGCCAGGCGCACCGAATCCAGGGCCAACGGGCGCAGGGTCAGGTCCTGAGTGGTGGTGTAACTGCAGCGCGTGCGCTGGGGGCCGATGGGTTGCGACTGGATTTCAAAGCCGGTCGCGATCTGCTCGCTCTGCTTCATCTGGTGCACGTCGGGCTGCAACTCGACGATCGACAGCGACGGGATCGTGCGCAGGTAATGGGGCCACAGCAGGCTGACCAGACCTTCGGTCAGCTCAGGCAGGTCATCGTCGAGCTTTTCCCGCAGGCGTCCCATGAGGAACGCGAAACCTTCGAACAACCGCTCGACGTAGGGATCGTGGGCGCCGGGCTTGTCCAGATTCAGCGAGGCGGCGCGGTCGGGAAACGCCTGGGCGAACTCCTTGCCGGCCTCGCGCAGGTAGCGCATTTCCGCGTCGAAATAACGCAGGGTCAGATTGTCCTCATTCATGTAAACCTCCTGTTTTTTTAAGTTTCAGCCGCACAGCACTGCCGCGCGCACCGGGTCCATGGCCACCAGAGCCGCCAGCAGCGGTTCCATGCGTTTGCCGAGCGCGGCCTTGTCGGCGTCACTGCGCTGGGCTTTGATGCGCAGCAGCTTGAGCAACCGCGCTTTCACTTCAAACACCCGCGCCGGCTCCCACTCAGCGAGCCCATGGCGCTGGCCGGTCGCGTCCAGTTCACCCAGCAGGTGCAACGCCAGCTCGCTTTTGCCGTACTGCTCGGCGACCCGCGCCATAAGCAGGCGCAGCAACCAGCGCTGCCGACCGCTGTGAATCTCGGGACGCGTGTCGAGCCAGGCCAGCGCCACCTCGACGCCGTCGCGGTCGGCCTGGGCCAGCGCCTCGCTTTCGAGGGCCAGAATCTCGGCTTCGTCTGCAATAGACGCGGTCGACGTGGGCAGCCAGGCAGAAGGGGCCTGGGTGCTGACGTGCTGCTCGATCCACTCGCGGGTGGTCTCGTCGGCAAACGCCGAGCCGTCGTCCCAGCACAGCGTTTCGAGGCCCGGCAGGCGGTCGAGGAGCAGGCCCAAATCTTCTTTGACGATCCGCGCCCAGCCCTCGAATGGTGCGGGTTGGCGGCTCAGCGCCTGATACAGAAACCACTGCAGGTCGAGCCAGAAATGGTTCACGCCCTCGGCGAACATGCGCTCCACCTGATCGAGCAACTCGCTCCAGCTCTGTTGCAGGTACAGCCGTTTGAGTTGCGCGCGGTACTCAGATCGCGGCGGTGCCAGTCGCGTCCGACCATTGGCGTCCTGGGGCGGCGACTGGTGCACGGTGTCCCAGCGCAGGCTTTTCATCAGCCGATGGGCGGCCAGCCAGCCCTGGGGTTGTTCGCGCAGATAACTGGCGAGGGCGCGGCCGTTGTCCAGCAAGTCACGGCCTGAGCGGATGGCGTTCGGACCAGCGCCATGGTTGGCCCCGTGGCTGGTGGCTTCTCGGGGTGCAGAATCATGGCTGGCACTGAACTGCGGCACCACGGCATCCAGTCCACCGGCCTGGGCCAGTCGCGTCGACAGCGCCGAGTACAGCGCGCCCAAGTCCGGCCGCTGCTCGGCGGGCCAGCTTTCCAGCACCTGATTCAGCCAGACGAGTGCGGCCACCGTACGTTCGGCCTCCGCCTTCACCACTTCCGGGTACAGCATCAGGCTGTCCAGCACCTTGGCGCTGGCCAGCCACTCCAGCGCCACCTTGCGACTGTTGGGCCGTGCAGGCAGCACTTCGGCGCTGTAGCGATCAACCATTCCAGTCAGCAGATTCAAGCCTTCCGCCAATCCGGCTTCGCCGTCCCGCTGCAGGCGCGCCCACAGGTAATAAGTGAGCACGCGCAAGTCCTTGCACGTGCCTTTGAGCAGTGTTTCCGCCAGCACGATGACCCGATCGGCGTCCGCTCCGGACAGCTTGTTGACCTCCTCGCGCATGCTCTGGAAATCATCGTCATAGCCCGGGTCCTGACCCACGGGGGACTCAGCACTGATCGGCGCCAGCCACGCTGCCCAGTGTTCGGCGTGGCCCCTGGCGAGGGCCACCGCGTCGCGCTCACCCAGCGTCGTGGCGACCAACGCTTGCAGGCTCATTCCATCACCTCGGCGCGCGATGCACTTTGTGCGCTGGCGATGCCGTTGAGGAAAATCTGTCGCGGCAGTTTGAAATTGCGCAGCGCGAGCAGGCTCATCGGTCCGGCGCCGAGTTCAGTGCGCATGTGCCAGGTCAGGTCAAGGCCATCCGGCGCCGGAATGCTGATGCGGTAGCGGCTGTCGCTGTCGTCCAGCGCAGTGACGGTGGCGGCGTCCAGCAAACGGATCAGCCCCCAGGCGCCCTGAAAGTCGCCATACAAACGCTCGCCGCTGCTCACGCTGGTCCACGTCAGGCTGGCGCCGGGGTAATCGCTGCTGCCGGGCCAGGCGAAGCGTTGCCAGCTCTCTTTCTGATTGAAGTACTGATGCCGCGCGCCATTGAGCACGAAGCTGGTCTGCACCACGTCGCGCACAGCCTTGCCCTGCAGCTCGAAGTTGATGCCCATGCCGCCGTCGGTATAGAGCACGTCGGCCAGGTGGCTGAGCTGATTGACCGCCGCGAGAAATTTCGGGTTGATCAACAGGCCCTGACCGTGGGTCGGGTCCACCTCCCAGCGGCCGCCGTCCTTGCGCAACACACCGGTCAGCTCCCGCTGCAGGAACTGCTCGATACGTCCCGAATCACCACGAATCATCTTGCCCAGCATCGGCAACGAGGCGTCGCTGCCGGTGGCGGCAAAGGGGTAACGGCCGAGAAACGCCTTGTCCCATTCATCAACCACCGCCTGCTGCCACTGCCGGTTCAGGGCGGCCGCCGAGGGCTCGAGCACCTTGCGCCAGGCCTGATCCAGCGGTTGCACGAATAGCGCGTGGGCCACTCCGTCCCACTCCTCGCCGAGACTGGCCGCCAGCAGCTCGCCGTAGGCCCGAGTGTCGGTGAGGTCGATGTTCTTGCCCTGAAACACCGTCTGCGCCATGGCCTGGGTCATGCCCTGGGGATCGGCGGCGTGGCTGACCTGCTGCAACTTCAGGCGCACCCGGGTCACGCGGGTCAGAAACGCTTGCAGGCTGAGATCGTCATCGCCGCCCTTGCCTTGCGGGTCCTTGCCCAACAACCCCAGCAGCGGGCCGAAGGTCGGATCCAGCGGCCCGGCCGGCGTGTCGAGCTGCTGGCTGATGGCAGGCACCGGCATCGAGCGTTCGCCGCCCATCAGCTTCTGCGCCGACTGCACCAGCGAGTCCTTCAGCCCTTGACTGCGATTGCCGGCCTGGCCCTGCCACGCCAAGGTGTTCATTAACGCAATCAACGGTGACTGACGGACGTCGCTCATCAGCGTCAGTTGGTCGATGACGTCGGCCAGGCTGTCGGCCCGTCGCCACTGCACGCTGTTGAGAAACGCCAGCCAGGCGCCCGAGTAGTCATGGAAGTAGCGCTCGGTCAGGCGCGCTCTGAGCTGCTCGGGCGAGGCGTCTGCGACGCTGCTGCTCTCTCGATCGCTGAGCACCCAGTCGATCTGCTCGCGGCGGGCAGCGACGATGTCATCGATCGCCTGACGAACCTGCCCTTCCCACGCCTGCCGCGTGAACACGCCCGGCACACGCGCCTCGGTGAAAAACAGCGGCCACGCCTCTTTGTCATCGACCATCTGCTCAACCCCAAGATCGGGAAAGTGGGTCGCGGCAGCCTCCAGCACTTGCTGATACAGGCTGGCCTCGCCATTGCGCTGGCCCAGTTGCACCAGCAAGACCTGCCGCGCCTGGGCCACCAGTGCGTTATCCGCTTCGATGCGCCACTGCGGATTGGCCTTCAACTGCTCGGCGTAGAACTGCCACAGTGAGGGCGACAGCCCTTTCCACAGCCCCGGCGACACACCGATGCGCGTCGGCTCGGCATGACCCAAGGCCTTCACCAGAAACGCGGCGTCAACCTTCTCCGGCCGCGCCATCATCAGGTAAGCCTTTAGCTGCACGTACGCGTTGTGCGCGCCCTTCGCCCGCCGCGAACTGTCGGCGGGCGATGCCGCCAAGGACGCGAGCTGACGCTTGAGGTTCTCCGCCGCCGGGTCGCGCATCAGCCGGTTGTTGGCTTCCACATAACGCGGCCACATCGCCGCGAGCAACGCGTCGTTCTGACTCAGCCCGAAGCGCTGGTACCACGGTTCGCCACGCCGCGCGCGCTCCTTCAGACGCCCCATTTCGAGGATCAGCGCGTTAAGGGCGAGCAACTGCTCATCGCTGTTGCCCGAAGGTTGGACGGCCGCGAGCGATGACTGGATGTCGAGGATCTGCGTGCGGTGGGTGGAAAACGACAGCAACAGGCCTGTTGCCCAGATCAGCGCGGCACCTAGGGCCAGTGCGTAGCTGATGCGCGTGACGGGCCAATTCAAGCGCCGGACGTCGCGAGGTGTGTCCGCGAGCACGCCGTCCCACGCCGGACCTGGCAGCCATTGATTGCCATTGGACTCGGTCGATGGCGCCGGCAAACTGAACCACAGCCCGCGCAAGGGCACGCCCCGCGCGAACTTGCCGAGCAACGGCGTCAGGGCCTGCCGCCAGCGCGCGATGCCCTCTGCTTTCAGGTTGGAAGACAACCGTGAGAGAAAGTCATGGTCAGGGTAGACCGCCAGCTCGGCCAGGCCCATCTGGTGCAACGAGTCGTCAATGGGGGCCAATATCGTCTGCAGTTGCGAGCCGCTGAAGCGCGGGGGCAGCAGCGACCCGGCGGGCCCCCGTGGGTGCTTTTGCTGCGTCCGATTGCTCTCGCAGACCTCCCACAGGTGCAGTGGCAACTGCCAGCCCAGGGTTCGCGCCAGTTGCTGCAAACCGGCGACGCCACCGGCCATTGTCGCGGCGTTGGCGCTTTGCTGCTTATCAAGGGCCCAGACCACGCCGTCCAGACCCCGCCGATGAATTACCGCATGCCAGCGGGTGGCGGTTTTGCAGAGCTGGGATTGCGGGCTGCCGCCCCAGAGCAGCACGGTGTTCTGGCCTTCGAGCCACTGGGCGTCGGCCAGGCCTGGTGCGATGGCCTCGATCTGTTTGGGCTCGCCGACGACCAGAATGAAGCGGGTCCGGGTGCGCTGGAAGGCGGTGTACTGGTGGTCGAGGTGCTCTTTGAGCGCATCGGCGACCTGTAGCGCCTTATCGCCGCCCGGTCCAGTCACTTCGACAGACGCTGGCTGGGGAGAGATTTCACTGGCTTTTTTGAGATATTCCGCCCGCCCCAGCCGCTGCGTCAGCCACTGAAAACTCACCGCGCCCGCGCAAGCCGTTACTGTGGCGGCCGCAACACCCAGCAGCCATGCGGTTTGATCTTCGCTGCCGGCAGCGATACCCATGAGGTGAGGGAACTGCCATATCAGAATTATCAGGCCGAAGCCCACCACCAAAATGGCTGTGAGAACAACAAACCCGATAGAACGTGGAATACGCATAAAAAAAGCTCCTGCTAGGGACGCGCGGGGACGGGCGTCAAGACCATGCCCCAGAGTGCGGTTTCACCCGAACCCTCCCCGGACAAAACAAATTGAGGTTTGGCTTCGTGCTGCAGATTCAACGCAGCGGCGGCGATGGCCAGCCACGGCGCGGCAGGTCCGGCGTGGCCCAGCAACGCGTCGAGATCGATCAGCTCCGGTTTGGCGTCCGCCGTCGGCAGGGCCGCTGGGATCTGTGCAGCAATTGCGGCGTTGCGCGCCCCATCGACACCTGCGCGCCAGACCTGACCGACCTGCTCAGGCTGCAGCGGTACCCAGTCCAGCGCTTGACGCATTGCCCGGATCAATGAGGTGTCGTCTTGCTCGCGCTCCGGTTCAGGACGATGAAGGCAGGCAAGCGTCGTTACACCGCTAGGGTTCGTGGGGTTTGCAAGCAGCAACCCAACCGCGGCCTCAGCCGTTACATCGGCGTTCGAGGGGGCGATCTGCAGCGCGATGATCATCAGTGGGCTCTGGTCCGCAGCGCGTTGGTCGAGCCATTGGTCGACAGCGGCCATGCCTGTTTCGGCAACAGGCACTGGGGCGTGCCGGATGCCTGACTGTTGCCACGACTGTTTCCAGATGTCCTGAAGCGTTTCCTCGGGTACAGAGGTCTCAACTGTAAGCAGCAACGCAATCGGGCTGTCTTGTGGGAACTGCGCCAATGCAGGTGCCAGATCACCGAGCACTCTGCGCAAGGCCCCATCCAGAACATCCTCAGGCGCTTCGGCTACATCCCCGGGCAAGCGACTGTGACGTGCCACACCGCCAAGTCTTGTTACCTGGGATTTGATGGCGGGTTCGTCCCCGAGCATCAGGTCGAGCTGAGGGTGTGTATCCGAGTCCGGCGCTCGCATCGCGGTGTGCAGGCTTGCGCCCAATACGTCAAGCGAGCGGCGACCACAGCTGATCCGCTGAGCCAGGTCCTCATCCCGCACCTCATCCCAGCCATCGGCGGAACGCTGCTGGCCGGCGAAGATCATCGCCCTTAAACCGGCAACGGCAGCCCAGATCATGACCGGCAGAAACACAACGGGCACCAAGATGATTGGCTGGCCCTCCTCCGGTGGCGGGATCAGCAGCACCTGCGCGACCAGGCCTGCCATGACCAGCAAACCGAGTGCGCCAAGCCACAGCCACACCCGGGGCCGACCGGGTCGCTGAGCAACGGGCGGCACTTGATCCAGTCTGACCGGCATGACTAACGTGCACTCGCTTGCAGCGTGGACGAAATCAACAGGCATCCGCATGCGCAGCGATGGCCGTGAAAGGCGACCGGGATACCGTTGTCATTGAAGGTGGGGTGCCCTTCGGCCACGAACGTCGGGCCATGCCCGGGCAGCGGACAAAAGACAGGATCGTTCAGCCGGGCGACCCCAATGCCGCCGAATTTCATGACCCCGGAACCCGAGAGCACCTGGCCGCCGCCGGTGTGCGTGTCGCCAATGCGGATGATGTTTTTCATGATTTGTCTCTCTTCATTGCAGAAATAAAAGTTGATCGAATCCACCCGACTTCATAGAGGTCGGGGATGTAACAGTGCTTTGCACAAAAAAGTGCATTGCAGGAAAAGCCCTTCAGAAAGTGCGCCTGGCAGTCTTTCAGGCAGTTTTAGATGCCTCTGAAAACTGCCTATGGGTAGCGCTTGCTCGTGCGCCCGCACCCAGGTTTTATTTGGATTTACGGCATCTATTGACGGCCATTTTTGTCAGCTTTTCTTCTGTTAACCGATCTAACAAAAACGGATCATGAGAGCGGATGACATCTACATATACCGGGTTATCCGGCTGAGGCTTGTTAAATACCAAAAAGGCCAGCTTTTGTTTGAAGTAATAACAGCCTGACAACGTTTTCACGTATTTCTCGGACTTTGCATTCAAGAGATCATCCATGGAGGCATATCGATCGTATACCTCAACCTTGCCTATTTTTCCCAGGAGAAAGTCTCCGCTAGTTTTATTGCTGATCATTGGCCAAGTGTCGAATGCGTAGACCGAATGCATCCAAGTATTAGCGAGCTCCTGTGCAATGCTTTGAGAGTCTTCGTCGATCTTTGCATTGAGACCGCACATCCCCGCAAGCACTCCAGCGCCATTTCTCGAGTTTCTGCCATCGGCATACGCGCAATCGATATACGCACCGCGCGCATCTGCTTTTAAAGTGTAGTAATAACTGTCTCTTCCGAAAGCGAACAGCGCGGGCGCATTATTGATGAGCTTTACGCCTGTCGATAAGCCATATCGATCGCCGATAATATTGGGATATTGAAACTCCTGACCGCTAACATGCGCTGTCAGGGTTCCATCTTTGTCGCTGGAAGAAATTGAAAAGGCTGCGTTCACCCCGGTTGCCATCGACAGGCACATAAGCCCCAGTAACACCTTCACGATTTTCATAGCGATTTCTCCGGACATCCTTCGTGACTGCTTTAATTGTCTTCTTAAAAGGTCCCGTGCATCGGGATCAATTATTTGCTAGCCGTAACTGTCTTTATTTGCACGCGTCAATGCCTGAGTTGCCGCTCCTATTAACGGCACTTTCTGACGGCCATTTTTGTTAATTTGGCTTCTGTTAACCGATCTAACAAAAATGGATCGTGAGAGCGGATTACGTCTAGAAATACAGGCGTATCCGGCCGAGTTTTGTTAAACACCAAGAATGCCAGTTTTTGTTTGAAGTAATAACAGCCCAACGACGTTTTTACGTATTTCTCGGGCTTTGCATTCAAGAGATCCTCCATGGAGGCATATCGATCGTATACCTCAACCTCGCCAATTTTTCCCAGGAGAAAGTCTCCGCTGGTTTTATTGCTGATCATTGGCCATGTGTCGAATCCATAGACAGAGTCTTGCCAGTCGTTTGAGTAGTTCTGAGCGATCACCTGAAAGTCTTCGATAATTCTCTCATCCAGCCCGCACATACCAGCAAGCACTCTGGCCCCATTTGTGGAATTTCTGGCATCGGCATACGCACAGTCAATATGCACACCCCCTGCATGCGTTTTTAAAGTGTAGTAATAGCTATCTCTACCCAAAACGTAGAGCGCGGGCGCATTATTGATCAGCCCGTCCGTCGTCCAGAGACCATCTTGGTCACCAATAATATCCGGGTACTTAAATTCATGACCATCCACACGCGCTGTTAAGGTCGTATTATCGGCACTAGATGATAAGGAAAAATCAGCGCTTAGCCCAGTAGACATTGACAAACACATGAACATCAGTGTCGCGCGCTCAATTTTCATAATAGCGTTCCCGACAGTCTTGATGACTGCTGTAGTATTTTTTCAAAGCGCTCTGCATAGGAAGCAATCAACGCTGCTTTATCCATCTTATTAATAATTTGCCTAGCATATAAATAGTCGCGCGCATCATCTTTAAAATAATAAGAGAGTTTCCTCCCTGTAAAAAGCCCTTTGGTCATACCAATGATCATAATAGGCACGGAATGCTCGACTCTAGCCGCCGCATCCGGATCAGCGACATAATCGAAGCCTCGCAAATCAGAAAACTTTCGATAATTAGTCTTCCATGTTAGATGCACACAACCGCGCCCTCGATATTTAAACCCATCGCCCTTACTGGTATTTCCGTATTTCACAGCTTCCGCTCGCTGGCCTGGGTTAGGAGCAAGAACAGGGTCGTACTTATTAAAGTAAGAAAGCTCTCCAATCTCAGGTTTTTCGCTGAAAAACTCGCGTGACGGCCAGTGATAGGTTTCATGTCTGACCGTTGCCAACATATAAGCAACCTCGTACACGCTCGCAACGTCGGTGGATTCCTTGTAATACTTGTTGATCGCCACGACAGTCCTGCGCAGATTTTCTCTTGAACCCGCCGTTAGCGCGGGCGTGCCCGTAGCGAAGCGGGTGTGTTCCGCGGCATACAAGGTTAAAAATGCTTCGACATCTATCAGGCCACCTGTCTTTTCAAAACACCCGATCAAGCCAATCGGATGCAGATGATGCAACTTCCCATCCGCCGGCAACCCAAGTCGCTCGGCGACCTCTGCCCACCAACTCATCGCCTTGATCCGCTCCTTCTCCGCCAACCAGTTCAGGTTAGGCGTCGAGCCGCCGTGCCCCAGCAAGTCGTCCAGCGCATCCCACTTACCCGGAACGTGATGCCATTCGCTTTGGTAGCGTACGATCAATTGCGAAATCGACTGGGCATGGGCAGGCAGTTTCAGTGCGGCTTGTATCTCGCTACCGCTCAGTTTGCCGTCGCGGTTTCGGTCAATGATGTCGAACAGGCGCTTTTTGATCGGGCCTTGGTCGGCCTTGTCAGCCGCCGCGCCATGGCGGGTGATCTCGTCCTCGTTGAACCGGCCTGATGCACGCATAAAAGAGGCGAGCATGCTCCGCGGCGAATCATAGTCGGCGAGGGTCTCGTAGCCTTCCCACGACCAAGGACTGAGCCACGGCGTCACGTCCACTTCTTCACGTACCCATCCGTCGAGCAGGTTGTTGTCGGCGTCGTGCAGCAGCCCATCTAGGCGATACCAGTTGCACGCTTTGCTGTCGGCACTGGCAGGCACCGCGATTTTTCGCTCGGCCGGCAAACCGTCGAGCAAACTTTTGGGAAGCAACAATTGCGCAGCGCTGGGCGTGCCAGCCGCCTTCAACGTCGGCGGCTTTTTGCTGCTAAAAGTGCCCTGATGCGCGACCACGGGAGTGCCTTTCACCAGCTTCAGCCAGGTCCTGCTGCTCGCAGGCAGCTTGTCTGCCCAAACACGGCTCAGGCGCAGGAACATGTTCACATCGCCCGCGCTGAACACCTCCAGGTGCAGACGATTCTCCGGGTAATCGACGGCGCCTTCGTGATAGCGGCCAATGTGGCCGATCAGGTCACCGGCCTTGATCGCAACCGGCCTATCCAGAACGACAACGCTGCCCCGCGCTTCCGGCTCGGCTGCGCCGCTCTGCAACGAAGCGAAGTGCACGTATTGATTGACCCGCTCCAGCTTGCGAAACCGGCCCGTACCACTGACCGTCACCTCGGTGCCTGGATACAGCGTGCCGATCTCGTTGCCTTTGCGAACCATTGGCTGAGCACGGACGTTCAGGGGCGTCTCGGAAACGACCCGATGCTGCTCGCCCGCCATGGGTCGCAGGAAGTCGGCGCAGACATAACCTCGCACCGCACCGCTGGCGTCTTTCAGGTGATCGGGGCCGGGGGTGTTTTCAAGCTTGCGATAAGTGCCTTCGCCGCTGACCTGGACTTCCGCACCACGCGCCAGCCAGCCGATCATCGCGCCCTTGCTCGCCTTGTTGCGCGCGTTCAGTCCGCGTTGCCCGGGGTAGTCCCCATGGATGTCGTTAACGTCGACGCGAACTTGAAGGGTCGATCCGGATTTCCAGAATCCTGGCCTGACGACAGCCGAGTCTTTTTCGTACGCCGCCCAATCCCGCAAATGCATGTAGAGGCTGTAGATGATCAGACTCGGCGGCGTGTCCGTGCTGCCTTTGATGGCAGGCGGCTGCAAGCGGTGCCGCACCAGCACGAAATTGCGCGAGAACGGCTTTGAAACGGGCTGTTTATTGACGAAATACGTCGTGGCAGGCGACTGCTCATCTATGCGATACGCCACCACTTCACCGTCCGCGATGCAGTCCACGCTCGACTGGTCCAGCGTGCCCGCCGTTCCCGCATCAAAATGCACACCGCCATGCCAGAGCCCGCTGCTGCCGAGGGGATAGCTGCCGCTCGCGGCATTTGCCAGATGGGTCAGGTGCTGGAGCGCATCGCGTTTATCGCGGAAGGGATGGTTCCAGTTTTGGACTGGTTGCAGTAGGTCGGCATCTCGCTGCGCGTCGGCAGATGAACGCGGCGGCAAGGTGTCGGGCGTTGGCAGTATCGGTGACTGGGTTTCTTCCCATCCGAAGGGCCGGGCAAACAGAGTATTCATAGCGTTATTCGCTCCTGCGATGACGGCGCGGTGCGCCCGTGAAGTCCATTCGCCCTTTTGCAGGCGCGCGACAGTAGAAGAGCCTGGCGGGGAGCCGGACCTTGGTCTTAAAGGATGTAAGCCGGGGCGCTCGGTAAATTGCAGTTGTCGTTGAACCGCAAATTAGTGGACGCGCTACGACATAGAGGTGTCCGCCGCCAAGTCTTGATGCTGGCATTAGGTGGAGACAAAGGCCCGTTATGCCCATGGTCAAATTACCAACTGCCATAGGGAATACCGTGTTGGTCAATCCAGGCCCTTGCCTCTGGATTGGGTGCTCGGTAAAACAGCCCTTTTCCGTCTTGGTTGGGCCCGAGCGGTTCGACTTCAGCTTGGTAACGGCCAACTTCTTTGAAGCCCAGGCATGGCTCACCGACCCACACTTTGACAATTCCCGCTGGGGCCATGCCTAAGGTGATGACATTCCGGTAATCGTCCCTCCAATCATTCGGGACCAGACAAAACGCTCGTTCTGGACGAACCATCTCATCTCGCACCCACTGTGGTATCTGTATTTTGATCCTGTAAGCCTGCGGCTCTACTAGCGACTGCCATCGCAAAAAGATCAGGTCTGGCAAGTCAACGTTGTTTATAGGTTTGCCTCCTGTCCCCCCTTGGTGCCAGCCCTCCACTTTCCCGGTGTAACTGGCGACGCCGCCGTGAACTCGGAAGAATGCAAGTCCACGTTTGTCCAGCACGTCAACGGCCTCAACCCAGACTTCCATGTGCTTGGGTGCAGCAAAACCTATGTACCAGGCCGGATACGGCAGCTTGGGGGCTGGGGGTAACCTTGGGCCACTCGCGCACGCGCTGAGGCTGAGTAACAGACCGGCTAGGCAAACCAGCTTTTTCAGGTGGAGAAGCAAGTCTGTGGCTGAGGCCCTTGAACCAAGCCGTAATTGCGCCTGCGGCTGCTTGTATTGATAGTACTTGCGAGCACTCATGGCTGGGTTACCAACTGCCATAGGGAATGCCGTTTTGGTCTATCCAGGCCTGTGCTTCTGGATTTGGTGGTCGGTAAAACAGTCCCTTTCCGTCTTGATTAGGGCCCAGCGGCTCGACTTTAGCTTGATAGCGGCCGACTTCTTTGAAGCCCAGGCACGACCCGCCTAACCACACTTTTACAATCCCGCCGGGTGCCATGCCGAGTGTGATCGTCTCTCGATAGTCTGTTTTCCATTGATGATTCCACTGGCATAGAACACGCTCTGGTCTAACCATCTCATCACGGACCCACTGCGGTATCCGGATGCTGATTTTGTAAGCTTGAGGCTCTACGAGTGATTGCCAGCGCAGAAGGAGTTGGTCTGGTAAGTCGACGTTATTGATGGGTTTCCCCCCAGATGTTCCCTTATGCCAACCCTCAGGCTTACGCGTGTAGCCGGCGACCCCGGCATGCACGTTGAAGAAAACGTATCCCCGCTGATCGAGCACATCGACGCTTTCCACCCACACCTCCATATGCCTAGGCGCGGCGAAGCCTACGTACCACGCCGGGTAGGGCAGCTTGACGGATGGAGGTACTGAGCCTCCCTTTGCACAGGCGCTCAGGCTGATTAGTAATCCCGCTGCAAACATCAGACGTCTCATTCTGGGTAGCCTTCCTGCGGACGGTTGAGATGCACATTCCTGCGATTCAGCGGTGCCGGCTTGCTAAGCAAGAAGGGGCCTCTTGGAGTCCAGTGCGCGGACAGGTGGATGTACCGCGCTCGTAGCAACGCTTCTTCCGCAGGTTCAAGTCGTACCAGCCGGTCTGTCATTACCCGCTGCAAGATTCGCTTGGCGATAGGCAGGAGTTCGTCCGGTAACTTGAAGCGTTTATCCGTCTCGGTAATAACGTCGAATGGCACCCCATGACGGACACTCATCTCACGCATGACACGCAGTGCAATCAGGCTAAGTTCGCCATGCACCGGGCGTTCAAGGATTACGGTTATCCAGTAGTCCTGCATGACCGGCTCAGCTTTGCCGCGAGGATTAGTTGCGGCAGGCCAGGCTTTCACGGCGACGTAGCCATCACGGGCCACGGCTGATGCGCGCAATGCCTTGGCGTCCTCTTCTGCAAGGCCCCATGCAGCGTGGGATTCAATCCTTTGACCAGTCGGAACGCTCGCCTTACGGGGCTGGGTCATCCACAACTTTTCTCGCGCTCGTGGGAGGTAGCCCCCACCGACATCGGAGTGGGCGCCCGGCAGGCTTATCTGAAGGTGAGTGTGGTGTACTTGATTAAGAGAAAAGTCGGCCCGGTACTCGTCGAGCGCCTGAAGCTGAATGACCTGCCGCGCGCAGTGGGGTGGTAGGTAGAGATTGACGCCACGATTAACGTCGTCGCCAGGGCTGAAGTCCCCATGCGCAGGGTTTGAGATAGCAGCAACCGTATCGAACAGACCGATCAAATTGATGCAAACATCTGCGGCTGCATCAAAATTTTTCAGCAGGCCCGCCACGCCACCTGTAAGAAGTTCGCCGAATAACCCACGTCCTGGCTTGAGCACTTCATTAGCGCAATGCCGTGCAGCGGCAGCGCCACGGCTAAAACCAATAATGTCGAATTCGATATTCTGGATAACAATGCCGGGATTGGTTTGGTGGAAGCTACTCAACTGCTTCGCAACCAGATCGGGGACCTGCTTGACCCGCGCTACTACCCCAGTCTCACCTTGGCCAAGACCCTGACCAATGACAGTTGCATCTTCGCCACCGCTGCGGGTGCCGATACCTTCAATGTACGCCTTGATGTAGCCGGCTTTTGCTTCAGCCGATATGCCATCCACCGCGCTGTCCGGATACAGCTGATACAAATACGCCACATTACTCGGCGCATTCCCGTAACTGTTATCTGGAGCGCTATTGAAGGCACTCCCGTCAAACTCCCCAAACCCATACTGCTTGCACGTCGCGGCAATGCTCTCCAGCTCTTCACGGCTAAAGCTGTCCAAATCCGATTGTCGGCACTGTGCGGTCGCTGCCGCATTGCTCTGGTTATTCCCCGTACCGTCAAAGAAAAGCCCGATACGCAGAGTGATGCCCTCGGTGATTTCTTCTTCCTCTTCTTCCTCCTCAAGTGGCTCGGGCTGTTCAACCGGCGCGGCATTTTTGATCATGCTCCGCTCGTAATGAATATTGCCGCCGCTGAAGCTAGGCCAGAATTCGTGCAGTTCAGGCGGAATATCCAGCAGGGGCGGCAGGACTGGCATTTCAATCGGCTGTTCCGCTTTCGCTTTGAAATCGAAGTGCGCGGCTTTGATCAGGTAGTCGCCGGCGGTGCCGGATTCGATGCTGCACCGCTCGATGGCTAGGTAGCTGCCGCCGGCGTTGAGGACAATTCGCTTCTTGGCGGTGATGTGGATTTCGTTTTCGGTGCTGGTGATGTTTATTCCCTGGCGAGCGAGCAGTTCAAGCGTGTCGTTCTGCGCCTGGATGCTCACCGGGCCTTCGTTGGAGATCAGCTTGAGCCCGACCTTGCGCACGAACAGGCTCAGGCCCTGGCCGATACCCATGAACAGTTTCTTGACCACGCTGATGTCGGCGTGGCCGCCCGCGTCGAGCATCAGGTTTTCTTGTGCGGCCAGTTGCAGATGCTTGCCGCTGGTCAGGGCGATGCCGTCCGGGGCGCTGAGCAGCAGGACCGAGGATTTGAGCGCGTCCAGGTCCCGTTTCAGCAGATCAAGTTGCGCCTGCACGTCAGCGGCTTCGGCGTTACTAATGGCGGCATCTGCCGAGATTGTTTCCAGTTGTTCGCCGGCACTCTGCAAGCGACCGACCGCCGCGCTCATGTCGAGCTGTTTACCCTGCGCCCTGGTCTGTTCATCCGCACTGATAAACACCCCGCGCCCGGCCCGAATCGCACCCCAGCCATCGGTGCGCAATTCAAACCCTTCGCCGCGCTTATCCTTCTCGTTGTCGACCAGATGCCCAAGGTTGAGCTGGCTCTTGCCGCTGTGCTCGGTGCTGAGTTTGATGTGCTCCTGGCCGCGATCGTCTTCCATGCGCAGCTTGTTGTTGGCCGGCGTGCGGAGGACATTGCGCTTGTAATCGCTGCGCAGTAGCGTCACATGGTCAGGATGGCGACTGTCATGAAGCGCATTGGCTATGTAAGGCCGATCCGGGTCGCCTTGCTCGAAGGCAATCGCCACTTCGGTGCCGCAGATCAGCGGCAAGTGCAGGCCGTGGGTATCGCCCGCATAAGGTCGGGCGAGGCGCAACCAAAGGCTTTCCTCACCCAGCTCCCAACTGTCGCGGTCAAACAGAAAGTTGACCTTGTAGCGGCCTTCGCGGTCGATGTGGCTATAGGGATCGTTGGCCAGCGAGCTGGTGACCCGGGCCGGGACGGTTCCGGCAATTTGCGGCTTCGCCAGCAAAGGCGCCCGAAAACACACGCTCTCGGAATACGGAATCGCTTCAAAGCTCAACTCAAAACTGCGATCCCGCGCAGCGCGCAGCTGCAGTCCTGTAATGACCGCTCCCGGCTCAAACGCTTGGGGCGCGCCGCCAGAAATTTGCAGGACCTGCGCCAGTCCCAACGAAGCGCTGCTGCTGATACCGCTGAGCCGAGTCTGATCATTCAGATACCGCTCATGCCGCAGCCGACCATAGAAAAATCCGCTCTCCCCAAGCAGATCTTCATCCTGATCCAGCTTGTCGCCCAATACGCGATACGGCTCCGCATAGTGATACGCCTCGCCATACGTTGTGGTGTCACCCCGAGTCTGATCTACATCCCCATCCAGCCATGCGTTCGCATCCCGATGGTGATAAGCCCGAAAGTGAACGCTCTTCTCCACTACCTCATGACTGACCTGCAGCCCCCAGACGCCATCCCTCCCGCTGCTACCCAACCCCGACTGAGGCCTGAACGGCAAACTGATCCGAGGGCGAACGTAATGCCGCTGATCATCATGAAACTCGACGACCGCAATACCCAATCGCTCATCATTACTAAAGCGATACCAGATCCCCACCTCGGCTAACAGGCGGGAAATAAACGCCAGATCGCTTTCGCCGTACTGCATCACCTGCTCGCGCGCCGGGTACTCCCGCACCAGCGTGAACAGAAAATCCTGCCCTTCAAAATCATGCCGCGTCCGCAGAATGCTCTCGACAATCTGCGGCACCGACTGATGCTGATAAATCCGAAACTGCCGCCCACGACCCAGCAAGGCCAAGCGCGGCTCCAGCGTCACTTCATAGCGCGCCTCGTCAGCCGAGCCAGACAGCCGCTTAAACCCGGTGATGACCCCATGCAACGTCCGCAGCGGTTCAACCTTAGGCACCGGCAAGCCAGGAATAGCCATCGGCAACGTGTGGGGCGCCGCATGCAGACTGAACTGCGCATCCTGCCCGAGCATCCGCTCAGCCCCGATGTCCCGCTCAACCGAGGTAAATTCCACGCGGTAATGAAAGGGCTGACTCAGCCGCTCCTCGCCCTCAAACGCCAGCACATCAAGCGCGACAGACAGGTTATGAACGGTCAGCTTGTGACGGCTATGGTCGAAAAACACCCCAATGGAATCGTTCATCATTCACCCTCCACCGAAGCCAGGGCTCCGACGAACTCAAGGGTGATGCCCTCCTCGTCGCAGTGCCCCAGCACCACGCCCCGGGTGGGCAATCGTGCCGCCTGACGCTGTAAAAGCTGTTGACTCAGCACCGGCAAAATCTGTTGATTGAGCAAGCTGTCGATGTTCCGCGCGCCGCTGTCGGGGAGCAGGCAGGCCTCCACCAGCGTGTCGTGCAGGCGCTCGTCGATCCGGCAGTCCAGCCCGTAATGCCGGCGCAACCGCTCCGCCACTTTGCCCAGCTTGATTGCCACTATGCGTTTGAGCGCAGGCGCCTGCAGCGGTCGATAAACCAGCGTCTGAAAACGCGCCAGCAACGCGGGCTGGAAGTGCTCGCGCAGCACCGGTCGCAGTTGCTCGTGCACCTCCCCGTCGAGTGCATCGGGGTTCGCCAGCAGGTAGTCCTGCAACAAATCGCTGCCCAGGTTGGAAGTCATGACGATGACGGTGTTGCGGAAGTCGATTTCGCGCCCTTCGCCGTCCCGCATGAAGCCTCGATCAAAGACCTGATAAAACAGGTTGAGCACGTCGCGGTGGGCCTTTTCCACTTCGTCCAGCAGCACGACGCTGTAGGGTCGCTGGCGCACCGCTTCGGTGAGCACGCCCCCTTGTCCGTAGCCGACGTAACCGGGCGGCGCACCTTTCAGCTGGCTGACGGTGTGGGCTTCCTGGTACTCGGAGAGGTTCAGGGTGATCAGCGATTTCTCGCCGCCAAACAGGGTGTCGGCCAGCGCCAGGGCGGTTTCGGTCT
Source organism: Pseudomonas sp. GL_135 (assembly GCF_057834665.1). Classification (NCBI taxonomy): domain Bacteria; kingdom Pseudomonadati; phylum Pseudomonadota; class Gammaproteobacteria; order Pseudomonadales; family Pseudomonadaceae; genus Pseudomonas; species Pseudomonas sp. GL_135. The sequence goes on along the minus strand of NZ_CM174408.1, from coordinate 2,566,525 downwards.
TGCCGATGCCGCTGCTGCCCACCAGCAGGAAGACCCCCAGCGGTGAGTCTTCTTCGGTCAGGCCGGTTTTCGCGGCGCGCAGGCGCTGGGCCATCGCCGTCAACGCGCGTTCCTGACCGATGACGCGGGACGCCAACGACTGCTCCAGAGCCAGCAGGCTGGCCTGTTCATCTTTCAGCAAGCTACTCAGAGGCACGCCGGTCCAGTCGGCAATGACCTGGGCGACGCTGCGATCGTCGACGTCCAGCGACAGCAGCGGCACATCGCCCTGGACCGCCTTGAGCTGGAGTTGCAGAGCCGCGCAGGTGCCGGAATCGAACACCTCGGCATGACGAGCAGCGAGCAACGTCTGCACGAGATCGAATTCGTTGGCGTGCTGGTGCTGAAGTCGCCCCAGCTCATCGCTCAGGGACAATAGCTGCTTGGCGATGGCCGCCAGACGTTCATCGGCGTGGCGTCCACTGATGCGCTGATCGTCTTGCAGCGCCTGGCGTTCCTGCTCCAGCGCGGACCGCCGGGCCTTGCTCGCGATCAGCGCCTGGGGTTCGCAGTCCAGGCTCATGCGCACCCGGGCGCTGGCGGTGTCGAGCAGGTCGACGGCTTTGTCCGGCAACTGCCGACCGGGCAGATAGCGGCGCGACAGCACCACCGCCGCCTGTATCGCGGCGTCCTCGATGTGCACGCCGTGATGGTTGGCGTAGCGGGCCTTCAACCCGCGCAGCATGATCATCGCCGTGGTGTCATCAGGCTCGTCGACCTTGACCGTCTGGAAGCGCCGCTCCAGCGCCGGGTCACGTTCAAAATACTGCTTGTATTCGCTCCAGGTGGTCGCGGCGATGGTGCGCAGTTCACCTCGGGCCAGGGCGGGTTTGAGCAGATTGGCGGCATCGGCGCCTCCGGCCTGATTGCCCGCGCCGATCAGCGTGTGGGCTTCGTCGATGAACAGCAGCACCGGATGCTCGGCCTGCTGCACGGCCTCGATCACGTCTTTTAGGCGCTGTTCAAACTCGCCTTTCACTCCCGCGCCGGCTTGCAACAGCCCCAGATCCAGTGTTCGCACGCTGACCGGTTTCAGGCTGGCGGGCACGTTGCCTTCGGCGATGCGCAGGGCCAGCCCTTCCACCAGCGCAGTTTTGCCGACGCCGGGTTCGCCCACCAGAATCGGGTTGTTCTTGCGACGGCGGCTCAAGATGTCGATGACCTGACGAATCTCGTCGTCACGGCCCAGCACGGGGTCGATCTCGCCGTTGCGCGCCTTGTCGGTGATGTCCTGGGTAAACCTCGCCAGCACAGGGTTTTCCTGGCGACCAGCCTCACCCTCCACAGGCGAAACATCCGGGCCAAGGTCCAGAACCTGCCCGGTCTGCGGACGCTCATCGGAATGCTCGTCCAGCAACGGCAGCAAGTGACGCAACTGCACCTCGCTCAGGCTGAGCAACGGCCAGGCCTCTAAGCATGCGAGAAGGTCGGGTGACTCGATCAGCGCCGCCAGGACGTGGGCCGAGCGCAGTTGCTCGTTGTCCTCGTCCAGCGAAGCGTGTACCCAGGCGTTCTTGATCAGCCGCTGCAACTTGTCACACAGCTGCGGCTTGGCCTGGACGCTGCGCGGCAGGCGGTCGAGGTGGTCGAGCAAGCCGGTCCACAGCGCTTCGATGTCCCACTCGTAACGCCGGCCGATCAGCACCAGATCGCCGTCGCCCTGCCCCAGCAGTTTCAGCAGCCAGTGCTCGATGGTGATGTGGCCGTGGCCCCGGCTTTGGCACAGCGTCGCGGCCGCACTCAGGGCCTGGGCGCAGAAAGGGTTGAGGCGGCGTAGCAAACGGGAGGAGCTCTGTGCCATGGGTCATCGTCCTTGAACGGATGGGGTAAGGAGCGTCGACGAGACCGTTGAGCGGTCAGCGCCTCGCTGTGTTGTCTGGAGAAACGTGGCGTGTCGATGTGCTTGGCGGAGCGCCCGCGACCGGGCGCTCAACCCAACACACCGCAGCCGGCAGACAGGCGTGCAAAAGCTGCCTGTCTGCCGGCCGTGCAGCGTCAGGCGGTCTGGCGTTCGTTCCACGAGTCGGAGTGGATGATGTTGCCGTCCTTGTAGGTCCAGGTGACCTTCTCGTAGCGCAACTCGACCATCTCCAGGTGGTTGTGCTTCTCCTTGGCCGGGTCCTTGACGTCGTGCATTTTCGGCGCGACGCGGACCACCTTGACGTTCTCCAGCAGGGTGTTGAAGTACTCGACTTCCTGGCCCGCGTCGTCGATGCGGTACCACTTGAACTCGGCGCTTTTCAGCGTCTGGCCGGTGCCGACGGCCTTGTACAGGTACGGGCTGCTGGCATCGATTTCCTTGGTGAACAGGAACGGCGTGTGCACCCGGGCGCCGGTCAATTTGCCGGTGTTGTTGTCGGTGGGGATGTAGACGCTGTGGTCCTGGGCGACCACTTCGACGCTGCCTTCCCGGGACTGCACGTTGACCGAGCCTTTGATGTCAGCGCCGCCGTCATCTTTGAGCCAGAGGTAAACGGGAATTGCCATGTGAAACTCCTTGCTTGGGTTATCGAGTGCCGCGAAATGCGACGGGGGTAGCCGGCCTGGCCCCGGCAGAAAGCGACCCGCAGGCCCCTTCTTCCGGCACCAGACGGATGTCGACGCGGCGGTTGGCCCTGCGCCCTTGTTCGGTGTCATTGCTGGCGATCGGTTGACTGGCGCCGTAGCCCTGCACGGCAAAGCAACTGCCGGGAATGCCGCCCATACGCTGCATCCAGTCGCGCACAGAAGCGGCGCGGTCGCGGGACAGGCGCAGGTTCTGCTCGGCGCTGCCGGTGGCGTCGGTGTGGCCGGTGACGACGATCAACCAGCCGGGTCTGGCCTTGATGCCGACCAGCGCATTGATCAGCACTTGGGTCGAGTCCGCCTTGAGTTCGGCGCTGCCGATGTTGAACAGCGACAGCGTGTCCAGACGCACCGGCGCGGACGCCTGCGCCATCTCGGCGGGCGGACGGTAACGGCCGATGGCGTGCCAGACCCTGATCCGCAGTTGTTCGGCGCGATAAAGGCCGAGGCCCAACGACCGTGGTTCGCCGTGGCGGTAGTAGTCATCCAGCCGCCGGACGTCGTCATGCAGGACGGTCAACGCCGCTTCGCGCAGGGCCCTGGCCTGCTGATCCTCGCGGGCGGTTTCGTTGATCGAGGCGTAGCGGCGCAGGTCGTCGCCGACCTGGCGGATCAGCAAGGTGTTCTGCCGGGCCGAGCTCGACATGGCAACGACGGCAGCGAACACCGCCAGCCAGATGCCGATGACACCGGCGCGCCGCGCTGCGCTGTTGCCGGTGTGCCGGGGCAGCAGTTCCAGCAAAGGGTCCGGCGCGGGCAAAACACCGCTCGCGTGCTCTGCAAGAAGAGTCGGCAACAGCCCGGTCTTTGCCTGTATCCAGTGCTGCCAGACGCTGGCCGAAACCTGTTCCGGCAAACGAGGTACGCGGCAGATCGCGTAGGTCACCGGCAACCGCGCGCGATGGCGGCCGGGGTGTGTGAAATGCGGGACAACACATTGTTCCAGCCATGCAGCGTGGGCGTGCATTTGTACGGCGAGCTGCATGCGGTCGGTGAGAGCGGCGGGCTCTTGTCTCTGCCAGTCCTCAACGCTGACGCAGGTGCCGTTGTGTCGTACCCGCGCCGATGGCTGGCCATTTTCCCAACTGAACCAGACGGATTCCCCGTTCGCACCGCCTTCTTCCCGGCTGAAGCCGGTCGCACCCACATCGCGCGCATCCTGGGACGCTTGTTGATAGCTCACCACCCACAGCGGCAGGGTCTGCGCGCGCTTGCGGATCACCGAAAGCTGGTGGGTCAGCGCACGAAGCTGGCCCTCCAGTTCCGCGCTGTCAGCGTGTTGGGCTGGATTGATGACAAACATGACGCTCATCTGCGCGCGCCATTGCGGACGGGCGGCCAGCAGAGCAGCGGCCATACCAGGCAATCGCTCAATACTCGGCACGCTGACGTAACACCCGATCGCTGTCGTTCGCACGGCGGTTTGCTCGGCGATATCGGCATCGACATCAAGATCAGCAGCAAAAAGCGCCGACGATCCCTGCCCGCACACCAGCACCACAGGCAGCCGGTATTCACCGCCGGGCAAGGACCGGCACTCATCCAGTGTCAGCGAACCACCGAGTCGGGAAGAACGTCGCTCCGCCAGCAGCCAGCTTCCGGTCACCAGAATCAGGGCGCCAAAGGCCGCCAGGGCTTGAGCGGACAGGCTCAGGGGCAACACGCTGATCACCATCAGCGCCAGGCATCCCGACCACAGGGCCAGTGCGCGCATCAACTTGAGTGTCATGGGCGCGTCACACCCGCTCGGTCACAAGGGAGGCGACCAGCGCCGCCAGATGCGAATCCAGCAGCCACCAGAGGCCCGCCAGCAGCAGACCGGCCGCGAACAGGTGCAGCAACGGGGCGCGCATCCATGCCGGCAAGGGCGTGCGGCCCCGTGCGTCGATCCACGTCGGCAGCGCCTGATCCAGGCTCACCGGCGCAACCCGGGTGGTCAACTCGGCCATCAACTGCTGACGCTCGGGGTGGTCGGGCGCCTTGTAGCGACCAAGAAAGCCGAGCATCAGCACGCGTTGATACACCCTCAGCACGCTCGGGTCCGGAGCCGGTTCGTTCAACACCTCACGCATTTCTTCGTAGAGAAACTGCCCCGCCTGATGACGTCCGAAGTAATGCGCCTGAAGCGGTTCGTGGGTCCATTTGGCGCGGGCACCGGCATCGGCGTGGACCAGCACGGTTTCGTCCAGCAGTGCACATTGGGCGTGGCTGATGAAATCAACATGGCGCTGGCTGACACCGGCTTGCGTCAGCCCGTCGCGAACCATTACCACCTGCCGGGTGCACAGGTTCCAGAGCGCATCGCTGTCTGGAGACGACGCGCCATGGCGCAACTCGACCACCAGCAAGTAAGTGTCCTGAAGCAGTTGATCGACATCGACGGGCTGCGCAGCCGCCTGGCTTTTCATCGACCGGCTCATGAGCGCAACACCGCAAACAGCTCAAGCTTGACGTCCGGCAGCGTCGCCGGTACGTAGAACGCGCAGACGCCTTCGGCGAGCACGGCCTGACCGCTCGGATGGGCAAAGTCGAGGGCGAAATACTGGTTCTCGAGACGCAGCGGAATCGCCGCCGGCACATGACTCAGCGGCTGCAACGGAACACCGTCCAGCGCGGCATTGATCAACTGATCGACGTCCTCCGGGGTGCCGACCTTGCACAGCCGCGGAAACTGCGCCTGCAGCTGCGCCGGGGCCTCGCGGCAGCGCACCGAGAGGTAAAAGTCAGCGGCGTCGGCTTCACGCAGGCGCGGATCATTGAGCGTCACTTGCCAGCGACCCGGGATCACCCGCTCCAGCTCCAGGGCGATCACCCGCGACGGCAGACTGGCTTCCAGCAACGTCGAGATCATCTGCATCAACGGCGGGAATACGGTTTCCAGGTCTTCGTGGCGGTACGCCGGAATGGCGTCAACGTCGTGTTCCAGGGAGAACGTCAGCAGCGCGCCCGCCAGCTTCACCAGTTCCTGATAGACCTGCTCGGGATGGCGCGCCGGGCTGGCCTTGAAATCGGCGAGCACGGGTTGATAGGTGTTCAGCGCATTGAGCAGCCAGAACAACGAAACATCGGCCACCGCGAAGTCGGCCATGCGCTGGTTACTCTCACGGCGCATGCCCATCAGGCGTTGTCGCTTGGAGGCCAGTTGAGTCAGCAGATTGTCCAACTGGACCTGCAAACCCGTGTGCCCGGCGAAGCTCAACAGCGGTGGTACGAACGCTTCATCCAGGCACGCCCGGCCCTGGCCGTCACGCACCAGCCGGGCGACCGGACAGGTCAGGTAATTAGCGTTGTCATCGCTGGCCAGACGCAGGCTCAGCATGTGATCGAGCACGCCGATCGACTGTTGATCGTCGCCGTACAGATCCTGCACCTGTCGCCAATCCTGGCGGTAACGCACCGGCCGTTCAGCGCGAGCGTCTTCAAACAGACAATTACCACCGTTGGCCTGCTCCAGCGGCAGGCACAACACCACCGTCGCGCCCTGCCCCGGCTCGATCTGAATCTGTTCGAGGGACAGCGCGGCGGGCAGCCGATCAACGCTGTCGGTATCGATCAGCGTGCCGTCGGGCATGCGGACGCGCAGAGCGGACGCCTTGAGTTTGCCCAGCCGCAGCGCCTCACCATCGAAGGTCGCCGTCTGCACACCCCACGGATGAACCCGCGACAGGTAAGCGATGCATTCGTTAGTCCAGGCTTCCCAGCGCGCTTGCTGCTGGAATTGCTGCTGAGACAGTAGCGCCCCGGCGGCCCAGAGAGGTCGGTCGATTTTCATGTTGTGCTCACCTATGGCCGACGTCAGGTTTTGGCTTTGGGCATCTGGGAAACCAGCGAGAGGTTCACGTCCATGCCTTCCACCTGGAAATGCGGCACGGCGTACAACTTCACGCGGAAGAAACCCGGGTTGTCGTCGATGTCTTCCACCGTCACCCGTGCATCACGCAGCGGGTGCGAGGCCTGCAAGTCGTCCCCGGGGTCGGTCATTTCGGTGACCAGCCCGCTGATCCACTTATTCAATTCCAGTTCCAGCAGACGCCGGTCTTTGGTGGTGCCGATGTTCTCGCGCTGAATCAATTTCAAATAATGCGCAATGCGCGACAGCAGAAAGATATAAGGCAAGCGCGAGTTGATCCGGCTGTTGGCCGTGGCATCGGCGGTGTCATATAACGCAGGCTTTTGTGTTGAGTTGGCGGAAAAGAAACAGGCGTAATCGCGGTTCTTGTAATACGAGAGCGGAATAAACCCCAGATTGGCGAATTCAAACTCCCGGGTTTCCGGAATCATCACTTCCGAAGGGATCTTCACCTGACTGCCGGTGCCAAGGTCATATAAATGAATGGGCAAGTCCGACACCGCCCCCCCGGACTGCGGTCCGCGAATCTGCACACACCAGCCATTGGCGACAAAACTCTTCACCATATTGGCAGCGAAGGCAAATGACGCATTGGTCCACAAATATTTACTGTGATCGGTGCCTTTGACACTTTCCACATAATTGAAACTGCGTACCGGAATGGTGTCCGGGCCATAGGGCAGTCGTCCCAATACCCGCGGCATGGTCAACCCGATATAACGGGAATCATCCGTGTCGCGAAACGACTTCCATTTGATGTATTCGGCGCGATCAAAGTAATTGCCGATGTCTTTGATGGCGGCGACTTCTTCCATGGTTTCCTTGCCGAAGAATGCCGGCCCTACCGAACCAATGAACGGCATGTGCGCTGCCGCCGCGACTTTGGATATATTGCGAAGCAGCGCGATATCTTGCGGGCTGCGATCAAACTCGTAACTGGATACAGCTGCGGCAATGGGTTCACCGCCAGGCGTGTCGTACTCTTGGGTATAGGTGTGCAGGTACAGACCGCTTTGAGCGATCTCGGGGGCGTCTTCGAAATCCTGGACCAGATGGTCCTTGCTGATGTCCAGCAATTCGATGCGCACGTTCTGGCGGAAATCGGTCTGGTCGATCAGCGATTTAACGCCGCGCCATGTGGACTCCACCCGCTGAAAGTCCGGGTGGTGCATGACGGCGTCGAGCTGGCGGCTGATCTGCGCGTCCAGCGAGGCGATGTGTTCGTCGAGGAGGGTCTTGTCGAGGCGCTGGACCTTGCGCGACGAGCCTTTGAGCAGGTTGAGGAACACGCTGACCGCCGCGGTCACGCGCTCATCGGCGGAAATCTCCGACAGCGCTTCGTTGTTCTGAAACGCCTCGATATCGCCCAACGCTGAAACCGGGTTGAGGTTGATTTTTGAAAACAGCGTGTTATACACGCCGGGGCTTTCTTCGGACAAAACGGTGCCACCGCCTGAGACTGCGGAAGAGTGCTTCGAGGACATGTTTGATACCTGCTAGAGACCCGGTTGATTAACGCGCTGTGGGTGCGGCGAGTGCGGCCAGTTCGGCGCGCAACTCGTCACTGAGCGTCTCGTCTTTGACGATGCGTTCAAGTTCATGACGGAAGGTCGCGTTGTCGAGCAGGTTTGATTTGAGATCGCGCAGCAGATTGCGGGTCGCCAATAACGCACGCAATGACGGTATTTGTCTTGCTACCTGTTCCGGTTCGAAGTCTTTCATTTTTTGAAAGTTTAAATCCACGGAAGCATCGGAGCCGTCGTCGGCAAAAGTATTTTCAACGGTCAGTTTCAATGCCGGAGCGAATTCAGCCAGCACACTGTCGAAATTATTCTTGTTGATATTGATTTTGGTGCGTTCGGACAAGGCTCGATCTTCCCGGCCGTTGCTGTAATCCCCCAGCACCATTAATTTGAGCGGCAACTCGACCTTCTTCTGCGCACCACCCGTGTGCAAATCGAGTTTTATATTGACCCGGGCTTTGGGCACTTCATTTTGAAAGCTGTTTGAAGCCATAACTCCTCCGTCGAAAATGCCACACGTCACAAAGGGGAATATCTGAACCGCAGGGCCTTTTTATCAGTCGAGCGTCCAGGACCCAAGCGGTCAAGTTTTAACAAGTGTGAGCAGCGAATGGGCTGATGAAGTTTTCATCGCATTCGGGAAGCGGCAAGGCTAATACCCTACGAATAAAAACTCTACCCACAAAGGCAGGTCGAGAGCTGTCCTACGGAAGTCTAGAAACTTTCCTACAAAATGATCCCGGTGAGCGGAACGGCTGCAGAATTAAACAGCCTGCGCCATACAGTGGCGGCGGGTTTTAAAGTACAGATATAAAAAACCGCAAGCGGTTGAACAGCATCAACTGTTCAACAGGCTTGCGGTGACGTCGAGCAATGAATCAGAAAATGTAATCGGTGGTCAGGAACGTCGACTCACGGTTATGGATGATGTCGCTGATGAGTGCCTTGTTGCTCTCCTGGAACTTGGTCGCCACCAGGGTACGGATCGAAAACACCCGCAACGCATCGTGCACCGACAGCGTGCCTTCAGCCGAATTCTTGCGGCCGTTGAACGGGAAGCTGTCCGGGCCGCGCTGGCACTGCGCATTGATGTTGATCCGCCCCACCTGATTGGCGAACGCATCGACCAGACGCCCGACCTGCTTGGGATCATTGCCGAAGATGCTCAACTGCTGGCCGAAATCAGAATCCAGCACGTACTCGATCACCGTTTCCAGATCGCGGTACGCCACCACCGGCACCACGGGCCCGAACTGTTCTTCGTGATACACACGCATGTCCGGTGTGACCGGGTACAACACGGCCGGGTAGAAAAACTGCCCGTGGGTCGTGCCGCCGCCTTCATTGACCACTTTGGCGCCCTTGCCCACAGCATCGTCCACCAGACCTTGCAGGTACTCGGTCTTGCCCGGCTCCGGCAATGGCGTCAGCGAGACGCCCGGCTCCCATGGCATGCCAGGTTTGAGCTGAGCGAGTTTTTCTTCGAACTTCTCGAGGAAACTGCCGACGACGTTTTCGTGCACGAACAGGATCTTCAACGCCGTGCAACGCTGACCGTTGAACGACAGCGAGCCGGTAATGGCTTCCGTCACCGCATTGTCCAGGTTCACATCCGGCAGCACGATGCCCGGGTTTTTGGCGTCCAGGCCCAGGGCGGCGCGCAGACGGTGCGGCTTGGGGTGGAGTCTTTTCAGGGCACTGGCGGCCTTGTTGGTGCCGATGAACGCGAACACGTCGATCTTGCCGCTGGCCATCAGCGCGCTGACCGTCTCGCGGCCGCTGCCGTAGATCACGTTGATAACCCCGGCCGGGAAGCTGTCGCGGAACGCTTCGAGCAACGGACGAATCAGCAGCACGCCGAACTTGGCCGGTTTGAACACCACGGTATTGCCCATGATCAGCGCCGGAATCAGCGTGGTGAAGGTCTCGTTCAGCGGATAGTTGTAAGGGCCCATGCACAGGGTCACACCCAGGGGCACACGGCGGATCTGGCCGAGGGTGTCCTGCTCCAGTTCGAAGCGGCTGGAACGGCGGTCGAGTTCCTTGAGGGCGTTGATGGTGTCGACGATGTAATCGCAGGTGCGGTCGAATTCTTTCTGCGAGTCCTTGAGGTTTTTGCCGATTTCCCACATCAGTAGCGTGACCACCGCGTCGCGCTGCTCGCGCATCAGCTTGAGGAAGGTCTCGACGTGATGGATGCGATCGGCCACGCGCATGGTGGGCCAGGCGCCCTGGCCCCGATCGTAGGCTTTGACGGCAGCGTCCAGCGCGGTCATTGCCGTGTCCGCGTCCATCAGGGGCGTGCTGCCCAGCACCACGGACTCAAGGCCTGTGTCGGTCTGCAGCGAGACCGGGCTCAACACCGGCGCCAACGGCCCGTGCCATTGGTGCAGTTCGCCATTGACCAGGTAATCGCGCTGCTCGATGGCCGGGCCTGCGCGGAACGGCTCAGGGATCTCGTCGGCGCGCGGGTACAGGTTGTCCAGGCGGTTTTGCAGGGTCATCTCATTTACCTCTTCCAGTCGGTCATCGTGCCAAACAGGCTGGACACACTACGCCACAGCCGCCGCCGAATGAAAAGCGTCGAGACAAATGTCACGTCCGGGTGACACGAAAATCGTCCGCGCTCGTTTCAGAGATGTTCATAGGCCACAGCCGTCTGGTTGCGACCCGATGCCTTGGCCCGAAAAAGCGCTTTGTCCGCCAGGCCGAGCAAGCCGTGTACGTCCTGATCGGTGGAGGTCAGCGCGGCGACACCGAGGCTGGCGGTAACCCCTTCGTCGTGCTGGCAGGTAATGTCGGCGATGGCCTGACGGAGCTTTTCAGCGATGGCATGGGCCGCTTCGAGCGTGGTATTGGCCAGCACCAGCGCAAATTCTTCGCCGCCCAGGCGTCCGCAAACGTCGCCTTCCCGCACGGATTGGCAGATGACCCGGCCGATCTGCCGCAACACGTCATCGCCGGCCTGATGGCCGTGGCAATCGTTGATGCGCTTGAAGTGATCGATGTCCAGCATCAGCGCGCACAGCGGCAGCCGGCTGCGCTTGCAGGTGTCGTAGGCGCGCTCGGCGCGATGGAAAAAAGCCCGGCGGTTTTTCACCCCGGTCAATTCGTCGGTCTGTGCGGCGTGGTCAGCGATGCCATGGGCATGTTCCATTTCGCGGCTGAGGCGAAATGCCCGCTCCATCGCCCGGCACAATTTGCGCGTCGCACTGACCACGAAAGTGGCAAAGATCAGCGACGCAGCAGCCATGCCCTGCTGCGCGGTCTGGGGCTGAAACAGCAGCCAGAGCGAGCACGGCAACAGCACCAGCGCAATCGACACCAGAGTCATCGAGCGGTACGCGGAATAACAGGACACCGCGCTCACGGTCATGCCCACCGCGAACAGCAGCACCAGTGTCTGGATCAGCAGATCACCGGCTTGCATCAGTGCCAGCGCACCACCGCCCCAAATGCCAGCGGACAGTACCAGCGTGATCCAGTAAACGGGTTCCCAGCGCTCCGGCGTCCGGGCGGTTTCCGGCATCCGAAAATAGGTGGTCAACATGATCAGGCGCAGGGTGGTCGAGGCGCCCAGCAACCCTAGCCACCAGAGAATCAGCGAATGCTCGAGGCGCTCCCAGCAAATCCAGGAGAGCATAATCGCCGCCAGAGCACTGCCGAACACCGAGAAAAAACTCTGACGGAAAAGCAACTGCAAACGATCGTTACGCACCTGGCCCCGTATCAGGGCCTCGCGCGCTGGTTGAGAATCATGGAGGTACATCAAATTCGCCCGACCCTGGCATTGGATGGAGCGGATTGTGGCATCGTGCTATGACAGTAAACAACTCGCGCGCCAACTAAATGCTGCGCCAGCCGGCGAGCGGGGTGATCCGCCGGAAAAATGACGGTTCGGGCGTCCAGGAGTCAATCCTTTTGCGCAAGTCCGGACGGCTGCAGACCGAGCAACTCCATCAGTTTTAAGGCGTCGCCCGTTGCGGCGCCGCTGGCGGTGTTATCGAAAATACACCACGTCGGCGCACCGCTTTGCGCCTTAGCCTTCAACGCGACGGCCAGACGAATCAAATAATCTTCTTCATAGCCGCTGTAATAGATGCGCGGCGCGCCGTGCAGTCGCCAGTAACGCATCCCCGGCCAGCCTGAGGGTTGGCTGTCGTTGCTGAGCCTCGACGGATCGACCGTTGCTTGCGCGATGCGATAGTGAAGAAGCATCGACTCGCCCTGCACCCAGCTTTCATGGCGCGGTTCAATGATCACATGGCCCTCATAGCGCTCGCGCAGCTGGATGAAAAAGGCCTCGGCCACCCGGTGCTCGAACGCCAGCGACGGTGGCAACTGCAGCAACAGGCAGCCAAGCCGTTCGCCCAGCTTCCCGCATTGACCGAGGAATTCATCCAGCGCCCGGGCGCTGTCGTGCAAGCGCTGTTCGTGGGAAATGAGCTTGGGGATTTTCACCGAAAAGCGGAAATCCGCCGGTACTGACTCAGCCCAGCGGGCGTAGGTCTGCGGTCGGTGGGGGCGATAGAACGAGCTGTTGATTTCCGCGGTATTGAATTGCCGGGCATAGCGCTGCAAGTGAGTGCCGTCGCCCGGAAACGCCGACGCATATTCACGGCCCAGACTCCAGCCGGCGCAGCCCACGAAAACTCTGCCAAGCGCTTGCGGGACAGCGCCGTTGAACACAGCACCCGTCAAAACTGTATCGTTCAAAGCAGCACCTCCCCGGCTTCACCCATGAAGATTTCTGCAGTCTTCGGTCCTATGCCGTCGAACGCCTGCAGGCGCTTTTCGAACTCGCCACGGTCGGCGCTGGCAGCAACCATCGCGCTGACAGTGCCTGCATATTCGTTAATCAGCCTGGATGCCAGCGCCAAGAGGCGCACGGCCGTGGATTCGTCGTAACGCGCGTAACCGCCCTCGCCCAGCATCCTCACCAGTTCCCGATGAGTGCACCCGGCCAGCTTGCGCGGCGTGTCGCGGCCGTGCCTGTCGACGATGACGTGATAGGTCTGCACCGCCGCCTGCGCCCGAATGCGCTTGCCCATCAGGAAACTGGCCAGCAACCATTTGAACAGCGCCGCCTCACCGCCCTCGACGAGGTCGATGCCCAGTTCCAGCGCTGTGATGTGCTTGCCCATGACCGCTCCTCGATATCCATTGCTGGAGTGACTTCCCAAGCGGCGGTTGAGTTCGATGTTTTGCGCGGCGTGCGGATCGACCAGCGTCAGGCGTTGGATAGCTGGTTGATGCCGATGACCTCGCCGCTCCAGATCATCTCGTAGTGAGCGCTCTGCACAATGGACGTGACGTGGCGCGGGGTCAGCAAAGCCCAGCAGACATTGCCTGGCGACCGCACCGAGTGGTAACGCAGCCCGGCCATCCCGGCCTGCTTCGCGGCCTTGCCCAGCACGTGGGACTGCGCGTAGTCGTCGGGTGCATAAATGGGGTCGGAGAGCGGGATTGAAGTTGCGTCGACGCTGCCCTCCTCGCTGAAGCTGCAACTCAGGCAGCGGAACACGAAGCGCTCGTACTTCAGCGCCGCGACCCGCGACCAGTACAACTGCTGATGATGACGCACTTCAGCGAGGGCCGTGTCGACGGTGTCAGCCAGATACAGCACGCCGAACTCGCCGCTGCTGAAGCGCGAACCTGCCGGGTTGACGTGGGTGAACGGCGCGACCGCGTAGGAACACCCGGGGATGCCGAACGGGATCTCGGCCAGGGGAATCAGCTCGATGCGGCCGACTTCGTTTTGCAGGCGCGGGTTGGTCAGCGCCTGAATTCGGTACAGCGTCTCGAACTCGGCGGCATCGGCAACGTCGCTGAACAGCTCGATGGGCGGGAATTTGGAATTGACCAGGCGATAGGCCTGCTGCGTCTCACCGGCGAGGGCGGGGAGCGCGTCCGGCGTCACCATTGTGCGCCCCGGAGGGTATCGATGCGGCGGAAGGTTTCGTACAGCGCGATCATGTCGCCCTGGGCCATGACGTCCAGAGGCTTTCTGCCATTGAAGAACTCGTTGTGGTTCTCCATCGACGGAAAGCCGTAGGCGTTGTCGGGGTTATCAAACAGGGTTCGGAGGGCGGCGTGGATGTTCAGCACGAAGCTGACCCGCTGCATCTGGTCCTGATCCAGTGCCACCGACCACTGTGCGTCGTCCTGGCGAGCGCGGGTGTACGTGCTTCGGGAAATGCGCAGAATCTGACAGGCTTGCTCGCTGGTGGCTTTCCACTTGTCCAGCACCCGCAACGCCGCCCGCAGACCGACCACGCATTCGGACTTCGAAAGTTGTCGCGCTGGAATGGCGGCGGTCATGGGCATACCTCTTGATGGCTACAGCTTAATATCTGTGGACGCAACTCTAATTCAATTGAGTCCATAGATGCAATGTCAAGTTTCGACAGCGCTGATATGCGGCGAGTTATCTGGCGCGTTCCCGGCTAAAGCCAGTCCTACAGTCGAGGTTAAATCCCACCCTCGTTGAGTGCACGCGATCTTGGTAGGACCGGCTTTAGCCGGGAAGAGGCCTGCGTGAGCACTATCACATCTGAGGTGTGACCCTGACGCTTTGCCGGCTGAAGCTGGTCCTACAGTCGAGGTGATATCCACCCCACTGAAATACATGACCCCCCTTAAGGTTCGTTCCAGAGCCTCCCGGCGTGAAAATAATGTGAAAATTCAGCTTAGTCACATCTGGTAATGATTCGCATCTTGATTCAGAATCGCGCTCCCACCGCGCCTTCAGGAACTTCGATCGTGATCCCTCGCCTCCCCGCCACCTTTCTCCTGGCCGGTGTCGTCACCGCCATGTCTGCCGCTAACGCAGCCGACGACGTCACCTTGCCCGCGATGCAGATTCAGGACACCGCCGCACAGGATGACGGGCAAAGCGTGGGCTATCAGGGCAAGCCGTCTTCGAGCACCACCAAGCTGGGGCTGACCAACAAGCAGACGCCTCAGGCGATCACGACCATCACCCGCGCGCAGATGAACGATTTCAAAATGAACGGGGTCAAGGACGCGCTGCGCTCGGCGCCTTCGGTGACCGTCGAGCAAAGCGAAAGCGATCGCACGGAGTTCACCTCCCGCGGGTTCGACATCGGCAGTTTCGAGTACGACGGCATGGGCATGCCCTTCGCCCAGACCATCATGATCGGTGACCTGGACATGGCCGAGTTCGAGCAGATCGACGTGCTCCACGGCGCCAACGGTTTGATGAGCGGCACCGGCAACCCTTCGGCCACGGTCAACTTCATCCGCAAAAGACCGACCCGCGATTTTCAGGCGCAAATCGATACCAGCGTGGGCTCATGGGACAACCGGCGCATTGACGTCGACGTGTCGGGGCCGTTGACCGACACCGGCAACGTGCGCGGCCGCTTCATCTATGCCCACGACAAGGGCAATTCTTGGATGGACCGCTACAGCCACGAGAAAAACGTCGCCGCTGGCCTGCTCGCCTTTGACCTGTCCGATGCCGACACCCTGACCGTGGGCTTCACCCAACACAACAGCGATTCCAACGGCAGCACCTGGGGCAACCTGCCGCTGGTCGACATCAATAACAACCCGATCCATTACAGCAGCCGCTCGTCCAACGTCGGCCAGCCGTGGACCTACTGGAACATGCACACCCAGCGCGCGTTCGCAGAATGGAAGCACGACTTCGGCAACGGCTGGAATGCCACGCTCACCGGCACCGGTATTACCGAATACCAGGACACCAACATGCTGTACGTCTCGAGCGTCACCGATGACGTCGCCTCGGTGTTCGCCGCTGATACCTCCAGCAAGGCGCATCAGTTGCTGGGCGAAGCGAAAGTCTCCGGACCGTTCAGCCTGTTCGGCCGCGACCATGAGCTGACCTTCGGCGCCGCCTACGGCCGCACCCATCAGAAAGCCCGGGAATACGACGCCGACCAAGCCGGCTACTTTAATACCTCGTTCGCCGGCATTCTTGCCGGCAACACGCCGACGCCGCAGTTTGACTACACCAGCGACATCAACACCCAGAATTTCGAGGACCGGCAGAAAAGCCTGTTCGCCGGCGCCCGCTTCAGCCTGGCGGACGATCTGCACTGGATCGCCGGTGCGCGCATGCTCAGCGTCGACGGCACGGGCGAGAGCTATGGCACCGATCACTCACAGCGCGAGCACGGCAAGGTCACGCCGTACACCGGTCTGGTCTACGACCTGACCCCGCAGTGGAGCGTCTACACCAGCTGGACGGAGATTTTCAATCCGCAGTACGGCACGGTCGGCGTCGACGGCAAAGTGCTTGCGCCGCTGGAAGGCAAGAGCCTGGAAGCCGGCGTCAAAGGCAGCGTGATGGACGATCGCCTGAACCTGACCGCTGCCGTGTTCAAGACCAAACAGAGCAACGTCCAGTCAGCGGACTTCGTCGAGGTGGGCTCGCAGTTCCGCTACTTCACCGATGATTACAAAAGCCACGGCATCGAGCTGGAAGCGTCGGGCGAAGCGCTGCCGGGTCTTGACCTGCTGGCGGGCTACACCTACGTGCACATCGAAAACGATGACGGCGACAAAGCCCGCCGTTATGTGCCGGCCCATGCCTTCCGCGGCATGGCCAGCTACCGGCTGCCAAGCCTGCCCCAGGCCAGAATCGGCACCCGGGTCAGCTGGCAGAGCGGGATTCAGAACGACAACTACAGCGTCATCCGCCAGAACGCCTACGCGCTGGTCGACCTGATGACCAGCTACGACATCGACAGCAACTGGAGCACGGCGCTGAACTTCAACAACGTCACCGACCGCAAATACCTGACGTCGCTGTACAGCGGCACCGCGAGCAACTACGGCGCGCCGCGCAACCTGACGGCATCGTTGACCTGGCGCTATTGATCCAGGTCTGCCTCACTTGCTGGACACCGCAACCGCTCATGTGGGAGTGAGCTTGCTCACGAAGATGGCACTGCAGCCGCTGAAGATTTGGCGGATGTACTGACCCTTTCGCGAGCAAGCTCGCTCCCACAGGAAGTATGGCTGATCCGCAATACTGTCGGCGCTCGGGCTGGCCTCTTCCCGGCTAAAGCCGGTCCCACTAAAAGCAGCGCGTGCATTCTGTGGGACCGGCTTCAGCCGGGAAGCTTTTGATCTTGATCGTTCCCCCGCTCTGCGTGGGAATGCATCCCGTGACGCTCCGCGTCACCTCCCCCGGCCTGAATGCGCGTCGTCTGCGGGACGCGGAGCGTCCGAGGCGGCGTTACCACGCGGAGCGTGGGAACGATCAAAAGGGGGATTTGGCTTGATGACAACCATAGAATCTCCCACACGTGACTCGCTGGCCGGAAGATCGATAACGCTATGCATCTGATAGGCGAGCCTATCCGATAACTTTTTTAACACGCTCGCTTGACTTCCCTTTTCCAATCAGTAAGATAGCGCGCATTCCGCGATAGCTCAGTTGGTAGAGCAAGTGACTGTTAATCACTGGGTCCCTGGTTCGAGTCCAGGTCGTGGAGCCAGACAGAAGTAAACGAAAAGGCCAGCGCTTAGCTGGCCTTTTTCGTTTCCGACGGTTTTGTTCTCTGGATGAAGCGGGACTGCATCAGCCCCGCTCCGCACCCGGGTCAAGCCTTGGTGTAGCGCAGCCAGACCGCGCCGCCGTCCTGGACCTCCGCGGACGTCAGTTTCAACTGCGCCGGCTGTTTCCACGCTTCGGCTGACACCTCGAACGACGCCGGGTGCTCGCCCCGCCCGTCGATCAGCGGCAGGATCAGCACACTGACTTCATCGACCAGCCCCGCGTTGACGAACGAGCCACTGACGTGAGGGCCACCCTCGACGATCAAGCGCTTGCAGCCCAGCTCGCTCGACAGGATCTGCACCACCTGCTGCAGGTCGATCTCGGTCTTCCCCGCGAAAATATAAGACACCTGAATGGACTGCAGGTACGCCAGATAGTCATCCGACACGCCTTCGGTCAGCACTTCGACCACGTGGGAATCCAGCGCCTGATTCTTCTTCCAGCCGACCTTGCCCTGAGGGTCGATGGACACGGCGTAGGCCTTGGCGTTGCGGTCGGCGAAGTAATGGCTTCGCTCGATCGGCCCTGTGGCGAGGCCTTTGGGATAGCCTTCGTCGTGGGCGATTTCCTGCATGGTTACGCGCCCGCAGATCCAGGCGTCAAACTCAAACGTCTGGGCGAGCTTTTCGTACAAATCACCGGCGTCCTTCTTGAACGCGCGATCCCAGCCGTCGGTGAGGGCGTGGCCGTCGAGGGAGGACATCATGTGGCAAATGACATAAGGCTGCATGGCAGGCTCCAGGCTGATAAGTGTGTAGAGCCGACCCGGATCCCGCAGCAATAGTTCACCCCGTCACCCGGTTTTGCCCTTCCAGCACCCTGCTCCATCATTGCCGGTGATGTAGACCATGAAGCCTATTGTCTTCAGCTTCGACAGGGCTCGCGTACCATCGCGTCATTCCAGACCCGACACGGACTCACCACCATGACCCTGCACATCATCAACGCCGTTGCCCTTACCGCCGTGACCGTTTTCCTGGTCAACCGCGCATTTGCCCTGTACGACCTGATCAATGCAGCGACAGTGTCGGAGCATATCTAAGGCCTTAAACGCCTGACGCAACTACGATTCAAGCACGGCACCGAAATGCCAGGCCGCAATGGCCTGGCGGTCCCGCGATGATCGGCGGCCTACATTTTCAACGACTTAGAAATTGGCCTTCAGCGCCTCAAGACCACCCTCGTAAATGCCCTTGAACAACGCCTCGATTTCCGTATCGGAAACACCGTCGGCGGTGAAAACCCCTGACCAATCCACCAACGCCCCATTGGCGCCATCTTCTTTGACTGTCAGCGTTGCCAGATACGAACTGATCGGAAACGGCCCCTTGTCGATGGAGTAGCTGTAGGTGCGCGCCTTGTTGTCGTAAGTCTGCAGACGCTCGGTGATTTCAGCGCCGTCGTCGGTGATCAGATGACGCACGCGCCCGCCTTCCTGCGACTCGCTTGTCTTGATGAAGGGCAGCCAATCGTTCAGCGACAGGAAGCCTCCGGTCAGCGCCCAGACCTTGTCGGCCGAGACCGGGATGCGAACGGATGCAGATGCTTGAGCCATGATGTTTTCTCCAGACGTGGGGCAGCGGCCAATCCGCCAACGCTGAATGGCGTGGCGGGGCCGCGCCCTCTTTGATAAGCGTTAACCGCGAGCAATCTTGTCACGGTTATCGCTGATTCGGGAGGGTGTGCGCCGCAAAAACGCGGCGCTGCGGTGTTACTTGGCGGTGAAGGCCGAATAGCTGTTCATCAGGTTGCGGTAGTTCGGAATGCGCTGGGACAACAGATTTGCCAGGCCTTCCATGTCGTTGCGCCAGTCGCCCTGCAGCTCGCAGGCCACCGAGAACCAGTTCATCAACTGTGCGCCGGCTGCGGTCATGCGCGCCCACGCGGCTTTTTGCACCACGTCATTGAAGGTGCCCGACGCATCGGTGACCACGAACACGTCGAAACCTTCTTCCAGCGCGCACAGGGTCGGGAACGCCACGCAGACGTCAGTCACGACGCCGGCGATGATGATCTGCTTGCGGCCGGTGGCCTTGATCGCCTTGACGAAATCTTCGTTGTCCCAGGCGTTGATCTGGCCAGGACGGGCAATGTACGGCGCGTCCGGGAACATCGCCTTGAGTTCGGGCACCAGCGGGCCGTTCGGGCCGGTTTCGAAGCTGGTGGTGAGGATGGTCGGCAGGTTGAAGAACTTGGCGCAGTCGGCCAGGGCCAGCACGTTGTTCTTGAACTCGTTCGGCGTGAAATCCTGCACCAGCGAGATCAGGCCGGTCTGGTGATCGACCAGCAGAACCACGGCATCATCTTTGTTCAAGCGCTTGTAGGGAACGGTCATGATTGACTCCATTGAGTGGGTGACGGATGAGTACGGGAGCCAGCGCATCACGCTGACGGTGCGCCCCGTCGGTCAGTGCCGACGAGGCCTTTCATGCTCTTTTCAATGCTCTCTTCAGGCGCCAATCAGAAGGCGAAGCACGAGCAGCCAAACGCACCCCAGAAACCCTGGAAGTCGCTGACCGGTACTTTCGACTGGCGCGCTTTATCGTGGCTGTGGGCATGCACGCCGCAGGGGCCGCTGCACTGGTGAACCGCCGCGGCCATCGGTGCGCCCGGGCGCCAGTGGCCCGGAACCTTGGAAACCGGCGACCAGTCCGGCAGCACCGGCACGCTCGGCGGTGCCAGATCGTCGAATTCGCCAGCGCCGTACACCACTTTGCCGTCAACGATGGTCAGCACCGATTCGATCCACTTGATCGACTCTTCCGGCACGCTGAAGAAGTCCTGGGACAACGCCACCACGTCCGCCAGCTGGCCGACCTTGATCTGGCCCTTCTTGCCCTGCTCGGACGAAAACCAGGCGCTGCCACGGGTGAACAGTTCCAGCGCGGTTTCCCGGGACAAGCCTTCCGGGTACAGCTCCAGGCCGCCGACGGTGCGACCGCTGACCATCCAGTACAGCGAAGTCCACGGGTTGTAGCTCGACACGCGGGTGGCATCGGTGCCGGCGCCCACCGGCACGCCTTCGGCCAGCATGCGTTTGATCGGCGGCGTGTGCTCGCCCGCCTTGGCGCCGTAGCGCTCGACGAAATACTCGCCCTGGAAGGCCATGCGGTCCTGAATCGCGATGCCGCCACCCAACGCCTTGACCCGCTCGATGTTCTTCGGCGTGATGGTTTCGCAGTGGTCGAAGAACCACGGGATGCCGTTGAACGGAATGTCGCGATTGACCTTCTCGAACACGTCGAGCATGCGCGAGATCGATTCGTCATAGGTGGCGTGCAGGCGGAACGGCCAGCGGTGCTCGACCAGGTGACGCACCACCGGCTCGAGGTCCTGCTCCATGCCCGCCGGTAAATCGGGGCGCGGCTCGAGGAAGTCTTCGAAATCCGCGGCCGAGAAGGTCAGCATCTCGCCGGCGCCGTTGTGACGCAGGAAGTCGTCGCCCTGATGCAGCGTGACGGTGTTGGTCCAGTGCTTGAAGTCTTCCAGCTCTTCCTTGGGCTTCTGGGTGAACAGGTTGTAGGCGATGCGCACGGTCAGCTGTTTGGCCTCGGCCAGTTGGGTGATCACGGCGTAATCGTCCGGGTAGTTCTGGTAGCCGCCGCCGGCATCAATGGCGCTGGTCAGGCCCAGGCGGTTCAGCTCGCGCATGAACTGGCGCGTAGAGTTGACCTGATACTCCAGCGGCAGCTTCGGCCCCTTGGCCAGGGTCGAGTAGAGAATCATCGCGTTGGGCTTGGCCACCAGCATGCCGGTCGGGTCGCCGTTGCTGTCGCGGACAATCTCGCCACCCGGCGGGTTCGGCGTGTCGCGGGTATAGCCGGCCACACGCAGCGCGGCACGGTTGAGCAGCGCGCGGTCGTACAGGTGGAGGACGAACACCGGGGTGTCGGGCGCGGCCTGGTTGAGTTCTTCGAGGGTTGGCATGCGTTTTTCGGCAAACTGGAATTCGTTCCAGCCACCGACCACGCGCACCCATTGCGGCGTCGGTGTGCGATCGGCCTGGGCCTTGAGCATGCGCAGCGCGTCAGCGAGCGACGGCACGCCTTCCCAGCGAAGTTCGAGGTTGTAATTGAGCCCGCCACGGATCAGGTGCAAGTGCGAGTCATTGAGGCCCGGGATCACCGTGCGCTTGTGCATGTCGATGACCTGCGTGGCCGCGCCGCGCTGGGCCATGATCTCCGCGTCGCTGCCCACGGCGACGAATTTCCCGCCGCTGATGGCCACGGCGCTGGCCTTGGGTTTTTCCTGGTCAACCGTGTGGAAATTACCGTTGAAGAGAATCAGATCGACGTTCATCGCGCCTCCGTTGGCAGACGTTTTAGATGCCCCGACAGCAAGGCCGGTGGCAGGCATGGAAGAAAACAGTGCGGCGGCCGCGCCGAGCAGCGAGCCCTTGGCGACGAAACGGCGACGGTCGCTGGAAGACGGTTGATCGGCGTCGTCATCCTTCATGATCGGCTCCGGCCACCGGCGCGGGCCGGGCATTCAGCCAGGGTGCAAACAGCCGCGTCGCGCGGGGCATCAGCACGTAGACCACCAGCAGCACGATGGTCACGGTGACCAGTGCGGTGCTGATGATGTAATGGGCCAACAGCGGGTACAGGCGGAACACCGGTCCCCAGACCAGCGGGACCAGCAGGGTCAGCGGGCAGATGACCAGAAAGGTCACGCAGGCCTGTTTCCAGCGTGGCGGCGGGCTTTCAGCGGCGGGGACGAACCAGAATTCATTGTGCGGGTTGACCTCGGTGAGATCGCCGTCGGCCAGCATGGGCGACGCTTCGGCCACCAGTTCGCGGCGATGGGACGAGTCGAGCCAGCTGTGCATGGCGTCGGTCGAGCAGAAGCGCAGGACGCAGGTGAACATGTGCAGGCCGTCGGCCTTGCCGCGTATGACGTCGACGCCCAGATGCCCGGGGTAACTTGCCGCCATGGCGATGATGCGCCGCAGCCAGGCTTCGTATTGGGCTTCCAGCCCGGCCTTGATCCGGTGCTTGACCACCAGGGTGACGATCTCGTCGGCGGACAGTTTCGAGGTCGGGACGGTGTCGGCGGTCGTGGCGTAATCAGGCATAGCGAAGCGCTCCGGGCAAACCATGGTTGAGCGCCAGACGACCGGGTCCGGCGATCAGCACACTGGTGAAGATAATCAGTAATAGCCAGCCGAACTGGCCCTGTTCGACGCTCCACTCGCTGTGTACCACGATGAGCGCGACCAGCAGCAGGATGAGAATAGGCAGGCATGCCAGTCGCGCCAGTACGCCGGTCAGAATCAGCAGGGGGCAGAGGACTTCGGCGAAGATGGCCATGCTCAGGGTGAGGGTGGCGCCGAGGTGAAACGGGTCTTCGATGAGGGTCAGCTGGGTGTTGAAGTCGAGCAGTTTGGGCAGGCCGTGGACGAACAGCAGGAACAGTGCGCCGGCGGATCTGAGGAATAGCAGCCCGAGGTCTTGTGCGCGGTCGTTGTGGGTTGGGTAGGTCATCACACACCATTCATTGCGTGGGCCACGTTTGCCGAGGTGCCGGAGTACGTGGCCGATGAATTCAGTGTGGCGGGGCGAAGGGAGTGGGTATTGAACAGACGTGCTTTTGAGGGTCACGCTTTTTAAGATCAACAGCGTCGGCCTAACAGCCTCGGTTTCGCCTTCGGCGAGTTACTTGGAAAAGCACCCCAAGTAACCAAGGGTGCTTGCTCCTGGCTAGGTTCCTCCTGCGTCGGAATTCCCTCACTCCGACGACGCTCCGTGGGCCCGCGCCGAACGGACATCCATGTCCTGACGGCGCTCTCGCCGCATCCATGCGGCTCGGCCCACTCCGCGTCGTCTGCGTTCGGCCTGCACCCAAGTCGCGATTGGCGTCGTCTGGGCTAGCTGTGTATGAAGATCAAGATCAACAGCAGAGCAAGATCAAGAGCTTCCCGGCTGAAGCCGGTCCCACTGAGTGCGCGTTGTCTTAACGATCTTTGATGATGATCGTTCCCACGCTCCGCGTGGGAATGCATCCTGTGACGCTCCGCGTCACGCCCCCGGCTTGGTGCGCGTCTTTTGCAGGACGCGGAGCGTCCGAGGAGGCGTTACCACGCGGAGCGTGGGAACGATCAAAATCAGCGAAAATGTCGGCGCCTGAGCTGGCCTCTTCCCGGCTAAAGCCGGTCCCACTAAAAGCACTGTGTAGACCCTCTAGAATCGCCTCGACTGTAGGACCGGCTTCAGCCGGGAAGCTCTTGATCTGCTTCTGATCTGCTTTTGATCTTCATACACAGATGTTCCAGTCACCGCCAATCGCGACTTGGGTGCAGGCTAAACGCAGGTCTTGCGCAGTGGGCCGAGCCGCAGGGATGCGGCGAGAGCGCCGTCAGGACATGGATGTCCGTTCGGCGCGGGCCCACGGAGCAAGACCGGAGTGAAGGAACCCGACGCAGGAGGGCCAAGCCAGGAGCAGGCACCCTTGGTTACTTGGGGTGCTTTTCCAAGTAACTCGCCGAAGGCGAAACAGTCTGCCCCCAGGCAGACGCTCTTGATTTTAAATATCTTGATCTTAAAGATCGGGCCTCACGGCAAAGGCCGCGTCTCCTGCGACATGAACTCAGTAATCCGCGAGCGCAGCCACCGCTCCGCCGGATCGTTATCGTGCACGCCCGCCCACACCATCGACAACTCGGCAGGCTCGATCGGAAAGGGCGGATCCTCTGCTCGCAATGCGCACCCCTCAATCAGGGCACAGGCAGCGTAGTCCGGGACCGTCGCGATCAGCTCGGTGCCCGCCAGCAGCGCACGCAATCCGCTGAACTGCGGCACCGCCACCACCACCCTCCTCGCCCGCCCGACTTTCGCCAGATCGATATCGATGTTGCCGCTCAGGTCACCCGAGAACGACACCATGGTGTGCGGCCGCTGGCAGAATTCGTCCAGCGTCAACGGCTCCGGGCGTTTGTCGCCGCGCAATACCTTGACGCCGATGTCGCGCAGCTTCTTGCGCTTGGCGTTGGCCGGCAGTTCAGTGGTGTAGCTGATGCCCACGGAAATCTCCCCCGACGCCAGCAACGCCGGCATCAGCAGGAAGTTCGCCCGGCGCACCACCACAATGATGCCCGGCGCTTCTTCACGCAGACGGTTGAGCAACGGCGGGAACAGGCCAAACTCGGCGTCGTCCGACAAGCCAATGCGGAAGATGTCGCAGCTGGTCGCCGGGTCGAATTCCTTCGCCCGACTCACCGCCCCGGAGATGGTGTCCAGCGCCGGTTGCAGTTCCTTGAGGATCGCCAGGGCCCGGGCGGTGGGCTCCATGGCGCGACCGTTGCGCAGCAGCAAGGGGTCGTCGAACAGGTCGCGCAATCTGGCCAGTGCCGCACTGATCGCCGGCTGGCCCATGAACAGCTTCTCCGCTACCCGCGTGAGGTTGCGCTCGAACATCAACGCTTCGAAGATCACCAGCAGGTTCATGTCGACGCGGCGCAGGTCGTTGCGGTTCATTCAGCGATTCCGGAGTGGGCATTATCGGGAGGCCTGACTATGCCAGACCGGCGCAGGTATACACAGCTGCCGAGGCCGTGTCTTGAACATCGGTGCTGTCGCGCCCGACGATGGCTCGGGACAGCGGCCCTCAACAGGCGTGCGCGCGCTGGGCCAAACGCCCCTTGGCTGGCAAGAGGGCCATGGTCCGGCGCCAGCTGCACGGGGTCAGCCCCACTACGCGACTGAACACCCGGGTGAAATGCGACTGGTCGGCGAAACCGCAATCCAGGCTGATCTGCGAGATGGTCAGCACTGACTCGCCAAGCAACGCCCGGGCCTTGTCCAGGCGCATCTGCAAGAACCAGTCGCGAGGGGAAAGCCCGGTGTTCTTCTTGAACGCGCGGGAGAAGTGACTGCGCGACAGCGAACATTCGGCAGCGATGCGGGCGATGGACAGCCCTTTGTCCATCTGGCTGGACATCAAGTCCTTGGCCCGACGCTCCTGCCACGGCGACAGCGCGACGCGTTCGAGAACGGATTCGGGGTTCAGCAAGGGGTTGAATGCAGTCATGTCAGGCGCTCCAGCTTCACCGTTGGCGGTGAGCGAAGTCTCTACAGCAGCGTTCTTAAAGTCCTTCTCCCGGTATTAATCGTTCTGAAAAGTCGTACGACGACATGCCTCGTCGCGGTGCGCGCAAGCCGCTTTCAGAACGTTTAAGGCAGCACCAAGGACGGCCATTGGCCAGCGCGATACCGTGCCAGCTCCAAAGATTCGGTTCGCTGCGAGGGACTGCATGTGACCACCCGATACGTGGCCGGAATTTTGATTCCCGACGGTGCGATGGCCCAAGCGGCAACCGACCTGATGCGTGATCACCAGTCCGACTTGCTGCTGAACGCGGCCTGCCGCACGTTCGTCTTCGCCAGCCTGCTGGGGCACAGTCGCGGCCTGCGTTTAGATACCGACCTCTTGTACACCGCCGCACTGTTTCTGCGCATCGGCATCACCCGGCTGTACGCCCGGTCGCAACTGCGGTTTGAAGTCGACAGCGCCAACGCCGCCGCCCAGTTCCTGCGCGGGCATGGCCGGTCGTGGGACGACATCGCCCAGGTGTGGGACGCCATCGCGCTGCACACCACGCCGGGCATCCCGCAGCACAAACCTCCGTTGACCGCCCTGCTCTGCGCTGCGGTCGAAACCGATTTGACCGGCGCGCATTCCCAGTGCTTCAGCCCCGCCGCTCAGGCGCGGGTGTTGGCCGCTTACCCCCGGGAACCCGGTTTCAAATTCAAGTTTCTGCATGTCATGGCGATGGGGCAGCTGCATCGCCCGCACTCCACGCTGGGCACGACAAACGCCGACGTGCTGTCGTTTCACGCCCATCGTATGCACGCTGGCGGCTTTTGCGAACGACTGCTCGCTTCGACATGGCCGTACTGAACAGCCCGGACTTCGATGAGCCGTCGGCGCTACTCGACGACGGGCAAGGTGAACACGAAGGTCGCACCGCCGAAGCGGGCCGGCATGGCGTAGAGGTGGCCACCGTGGGCCGTGATGATCGACTGACAGATCGCTAGTCCCATGCCCATGCCTTTGTCCTTGGTGGTGAAAAACGCATTGAACAGCTGATGCAGGTCCACCGGCTCGATGCCGCGGCCGCTGTCTTCAACGCTGACAACCACGTAATCGCGGCCCACCACTTCGCTGGTGATAGACAGCCGCCGCAGCACGTGATCGCCTGCGCTCATGGCGTCCAGCGCGTTGAGGATCAGGTTCAGCACCACTTGCTGCAGTTGCACGCTGGAGGCGCACACCCGCAACGGTGAACAGGTCAGATGAGTGGTCATCAAAACCCGCTGCTGTTCGACTTCGACACCGGTCAGCGCCACCACATGGCGAATCACGTCATTGATCAGCAGCTGTCGCCGGTGGTGGGGCCCCTGCCGCGCCAGGCTCTGCAGCGCGTTGACGATCTCCCCGGCGCGCCGGCCCTGGGCAACGATGTCGCGCAGCCCGGACAAGGCTTCGTCCACCTGCGGGTTTTCGCGATTGAGCCAGCGGATGCTGGCGGCGGCATTGGACACCATCGACGCCAGCGGCTGGTTGATTTCGTGGGCAATGGACGCTGCCAGCTCACCCATCACCGTGGCCTGGGCGATGCTGGCCAGCCGGGCCCGAGCACCGCGCAGGGCGATCTCGACATCCCGACGCCGCGCGTTTTCCTGCTCCAGTTCCTGATGCAGGCGCGCGGTTTCCAGGGAAATCGCCGCCTGGCTGGCGAGCAGTTCCAGCACTTCGGTGCGACAGAGGGTGAAGACGCCGGGCGCGAGGTTGTTTTCCAGGTACAACACGCCGAGCACCCTGCTCTGCTTAACCAGCGGCACGCACAAGGCCGAGCGCACCCCATGCTGGCGCACGTATTCATCGGCGCCGAAGTAGGCATCGCCGCAGACATCGTCCAGCACCAGGCGCTGGCGTGTGCGCATCACCCGGTACAGGATCGACAGCGGCAGATGCCGGTTGTCTGGAGCGCTGTCCGCTAACTCGATGTGCAAGCCGTCGGCGCCGCTCTGGCCGATTGCGCGAATCACCGGCGCCTCGTCCTTTACCAACAGCAGCAAGGCCCGTTGCGCACCGGCATGAACGATGGTGTTGCGCAACAGCGTTTCGATCAGCCGGTCCTGCTCACTCTCGTCGCGCAGCGCGTGGGCGGATTTCATGACGGAGGACAGGTCCAGCGCATCACGTCCGCTCAGGTTGATCGATGTACGTGCCGACCACGCCTCCAGATTACGCAACGCAAGGGTCGGATCGTGGGAAGGCGTGCGGATAGACGCGTCATGTTGGCCATTGGACGGGTCAGGCTGAAGATCCGGAATGTCCCGCAGTTCCTGCCACTGACGCAGCATTTCGTTCAAATCCCGGTGCAGGGCCGCCGCGCATTGATAACGGTCATCCGGGTTTTTAGCGATCAAACGATGCACCAGACCGGCCAACGGCTCAGGGATGTCGCCGCGGTGCTGGCTCAGCGGCGGCGGTATTCGCGCAACGTGGCAATACACCCATTCCACCGCATCGGTGGCCTCAAAGGGCAATCGCCCGGCCAGCCATTCATAAAAGGTCATGCCCAGCGCATAGAGGTCGCTGCGCTGGTCAGCCTGACGCTCAATCCGACGCGACTGTTCGGGCGCCATGTAGCCGAGGGAGCCACAAATGGCGTCGACTGCCAGCAGCGGCGACGCCAACTGCACATCGACGCTCAGGCCGAAACCGCTGAGCCGGACCACACCGTCTGCGTCCTGGATCAGGTTGCACGGTTTGATATCGCGGTGCAGCAGGCCTGCTTCGTGAGCGCCTGATACGGCGGCAGCGGCAGCGATGGCCCGCTGCAAAAAGCCTTCGATGGACAGCGGCGCCTGGGGCTGATCATGAAGCGCCACGCCGCTGGCATCCTCCAGCACCATCAGCGTGCCTTCCGGCCCCGACAGCAGTGCCACCGGCTGCACGGCCCATTGCGGCATCAGCCGGGGCGCCAGTGAAAATTCGTGTTCAAGACGGCGGATTGCAGCGATCGAGGCGTCGGGAGCAGGACGAACGATGCGCCAGTGGCGATCCTCCTGCGTCAGCGTGACCCGGTAATGGGCGACTTCTCCATCGACAAACAGCAACTGCCAGACGAGCCGATCCAGCCACAGGGGCCCGAATGCCCCGGCGCTGGAGATAGCCGTGTATGGCCCGTGAAAAACGCTGCTCATGAAACCCCTTTATTATTGGAATTCTGTTGCTGGCACCGTCCCGGCCATTCCCGGCTAAAGCCCGTCCCGTTGGCACGACCTGTGGGAGCGAGCTTGCTCGCGAAGGCGGCATTCAGACTGATGAGGATTTGGCGGATGTACTGGCCTCTTCGTGAGCAAGCTCACTCCCACAGGGATAGTGTTCGCAACACCTCTCCTGAAAGCATCGCCGATCTCAACGGTCATTTCGCCAGGCAACCCAGCCGGTCACTCATCTTCACCAGCTCAATGACGTTACGGGCATCCATCTTCGTCAGGACGTGCTTTTTATGCACCTTTGCGGTCACTTCGCTGGTGCCCAATTCACCGGCAATCTGTTTATTCATCTTGCCGGTGATCAGCAGCGCCATGACTTGTCGTTCCCTCGGCGTGAGGCTGTCGAAACGCGCTTTCACGCAGGCGGTCAGGCAGCGCTCGTCCATGTTTGCCGCGTCACTGGTCAGCGCTTCACGCACCAGATCCAGCAGCTGCTCCGGTTCGAAGGGTTTGGTCAGGAACTCCCGGGCGCCGGCCTTGATAGCACGCACGGACATAGCGATGGTGCCGTAACCGGTCATGAAAATGATCGGGAAGGTCTGGCCGCGATCCAGCAAGGTCTGTTGCAAATCGAAGCCGGTGCCTTGGGCCAGATTGACGTCCAGCAGCAGGCAAATGGGACCCTGGCTCAGAGGGCGGTCGAGAAACGCCTGGGCGCTGTCGAACACTTCGCAGGCAATGTCTGCCGAATGCAACAGCCGCTGTAAGGACGTGCGGATGGCAGCGTCGTCGTCCACCACATAGACCTTGGGGTTCACGTTCATGACAGGCTCATAAAGGATTTCGTCGCAGCAATGGACCTGTTAACGGCCAATGGCCAATGCTCTTTGATGCCGCGCATGATACCCGTCGGGCCCGGCCGGCACAGCCCTGATGCTTTGCAGCGTCGCCAGGGCCGAAGGTGCGTCGTAATCCTGCGCACGCGGCGCGTGGGTCTCGGTCGAGGCGGTGTCGTGGGCGCTTGCGATCAGCAGGCAGGCGCGGGTTGTACCGAGCATTCGATAGAAACGGAAGGGCCCCTGGGCACTGACCATCAGCAGTGACTTGGTGGCCAGACGCACGATGCAATCCATGATGCAGGCCCGCGGCAAACGGGTTCGCTGCAAGGCATCGCAGGCACGTTCCAGCGTAAAGCGACCGTCCAGCTCGGCCAGCCGCCGCAGCACGGTGCGCTCTTCGCGACCGAGCAAACGCAGGCTCCAGGCCAGCGACGCCTGCAGCGTTTGCTGACGTGGCGGCGCGGTGCGCAGCGACGCCGAGAGCATGTGCAGGCTGCCGTCCAGGCTCGCCACCAGTTGATAAAGCCCCAAGGCACAAGCCCGGGCGGCGGCCATTTCCAGTGCCAGGGGCATACCGTCGAGCCGGCGGCAGATTTCGCCCACCAGATCGACGCTGTAATCATCCAGCTCGGCGTTGCCGTCAGCCGCCAGATGGCTGTCCAGCGCACGCCACTGACGCAGAAACAACTGCGCCGACGCACTGCGCAGAATGGTGTCTCGGGAGGCATTGAGCTCCGGGATGTCCAGGGGCGGCACTTGCAGGCTGCGCTCGCCGGCGATGCGCAACGGCTCACGGCTGGTGGCAACCGCGCGCACCGACGGTGCTCCGCGCAGAATCACCTCCAGCAGACTGGCAACGCTTTCGACCAGATGCTCGCAGTTGTCCAGAATGATCAGCCCCGGCTGCTGCTGCAGACAGCGGATCAGCCCTTGCAGGTCCGGATCACCACCGCTGCAGTCCACGCCGACCGCGCTGGCAAACGCTTCCAGCAGGAGCTCGGCGCATTGCAGTTGCGCCAGCGGCACGAAGTACACGGGGGTTGTGCCGGCATCCAGCAGCGTCTGGCCCAATTCGGCCGCCAGGGCGGTTTTGCCCACGCCGCCCGGGCCGATCAGCGTGACCAGCGCGCAGCCCTCGGCCAGAGCGTTGTTCACTTCATCCAGCAACGCCTGGCGCCCGAGCAAAGCGATGCGGGCCGGCAGGCGGTGATGGCAACTGATGCCGTGCAGCATGGACGGCGTGCGAGCATGGTTATGGGAATGGTTATGGGCATCGACGCTTTCCCCGCCCAGCAGCACATAGCCACGGCCAGGCACAGTGCGGATCCGCTCACGGTCGTTGCCCAACGCTTTGCGCAGCGCGGAGATATGCACTTGCAGATTGTTCTCTTCAACCACGGTGTCCGGCCAGACACTCTGGAGGATCAGTTCCTTGCTGACCAATTGACCCTGATGACGCAGCAAGATGTCGAGTATGTCGAAAGCGCGGGTGCCAATGCGCATGGCGACGCCGTCCTTGAACACGTCTCTGTGCTCGCGGGAAATCATCGTCTGACCGAGACTTATCATTTCATGCAGTCCTTGGAAGTGGGGTCGCAGGCCCTGATTCGCTGACCATCGTCCGGGCGAGGTTGAATCCCGGAGACGTTCAGCGCAGCTATCCATTTTTAACAAGCGCTCATCTAACCAGTTAAAAACAATCGCCGATATTAGCTGTAGGGATAGTGACCCCACGGGTTAACCACAAGCGGCATGCTTTGAGCTGCAAGGGCTCAAGACCGCGGCCTTGAGCGCTGCCCGGAGGATCGCCGCCCTTGTGGCGCCCGAAGTATAGGCTGCGGATTCGGCATAAACATGACTGCAGCTTTGCGCTGGACGCAAAAGGCTTTTGCGTTCAACGCATCTTCTTGCCGCGCACGCACCGCTCGAAGGCTGGCGGCGGTCAGCCGTGACGCCTGATACCTGCCCTCGACAAGAACGCCCATAAAAAACGCCCCGGCTTTTTAGACCGGGGCGTTTTTATTGCCTCAATGCCTTTACAGCGCGCGGTGCCAGCCGCTGCGCGCCAATGGCAGGGACAGCAGCCGTTTGCCCGTGGCATTTGACAGGGCATTACCCAGCGCGGCGGCCATAGGACCCTGCACAATCTCGGCGGCGCCAAGAAACGCCTGGCCGGGCTGGTCCAGCACGTGCACCTCGACCTGCCGGGGCAAGGCCGGGAAGCGCAGAATCGGGTAGCCGCTCCAGTCATAGCTGCGCACGCCGGCAGGGTCATAATCGACCTGCTCGTACAGCGTCCAGCTGGCCGACTGGACGATCCCGCCCTCGACCTGATTGCGCAGCCCGTCCGGGCTGACCACCTGACCGACATCCACCGCCGTGACAACCCGATCGATGACCACCTCGCCGGTCTGACGCTGGACATGCACCTGCACCGCGATCGCGCAATAGCCCATGATGTTTTTGTAGCGGGCGAAGGCACCGGCGAACTCAGACTATTCCAGCAACGGCACATGGGCCGCGCGCTGATACGGGCCGTACTCGACCGGCACCCACTGGAAGTGCTTGTCGATGGCGACGATGTGACCGGTGCCGGGGAATGGCAGGTGCGCGGCGGCCACCCAGATCTTCTTGCTGGCCGCCTCGGTGAATACTTGATCACGGCTGGCGATGGCCTTCTGGCTGTTCTCGTCGAAAGCGATGCTCACTGCCGGGTGATCGAACTGCACGGCCAGGCTGTGGATCAGGTCGCCGATGAAGAGAATGGTCTGGCCCCTGGAGCTGAATTGGTACGTCGTGCTGCCCGGCGTGTGCCCCGCCTCCAGCGCCGTGCTGACTTCCGGCACCGGCGACTGGCCCGGGGCGAAGGTCTTGAACCGGCCTGCGGCGACGTAGGGTGCGGTGGAGTCCTGGGCGATCCTGAAGTAGGCCTTGGCCTGCTCCGGCACCCGGCCGATGGCGGTGGGGTCCAGCCAGTAATCGGCTTCGGGTTTGGCGGCGTACACCGTGGCATTGGCGAACACCGGTTTCTTTTCGGCGTCGACCAGGCCGCAGACGTGATCCAGGTGCATGTGGGTCAGCAGAATGGTGTCGACCTGATCCGGCTGATACCCGGCGGCCTTGATGTTCTGTGAAAGCATGCCTGCCGTCTCGCCGATGCATTGGCCGGCGCCGGTGTCGACGAGGATCAGGTGCTCGCCGGTGTTGATCAGGAACGCGTTGAACGCGGTCTGCACGCCCGGCGTGTCGATGTCGCGGCGGGCAAGCAAGGCGCGGATTGCTTCAGGCTTCATGCCCTTGAGCAGCTTGGGCGACAGGTCGTTGTAGCCGTCGAACAGCGCCGTGACTTCGTAGTCGCCGACGGCCGGACGGAAATAACCGGGCACCTGGGTTTTCTGCTGGGCGGGCGCTTGAGCGAACGCCAGACCAGAGCACAAGGCGACTCCGAGAGCGACGGAGCCCGCCAAAGAAACGGAACGGGCGAGCGGGAGAACGGATGAGCGCATGAAGATGCCTCGATTCGGAGAAAGAGAGGCGTCCGATACTGCGCTGTCCGTGGGTAATGGTCTTGAAGCATTGTGCTTGAAGCAACGCGTTTTTTTGCAGGATCACCAGGCCCCATCGGTTATAGACATCGCCCATGGTCATGCCTACATTGAGCGCGCGCATTCGCGCGGGCCAGCCAGGCCCTGCACGTTAGCCCCTGCACCTTTCCTGCGGATATCTTTCATGTCGACCGTCGTCCCTCACTATTCGCTGGCCTGGAGCCTGCTTCTGTTGCTCGCCGACGCGCTGGCCTGGCACTTGCTGGCCGACCGCAACCGGTTGGCGCGCATCGCCACGCGGCTGGCGGCATTCGTCGCCTACAGCCTGGTGATCATCAATGCCGGGGTGAGCCCGCTGGAAGCGCCGGCCTGGCCTGACGACAGCGCCCTGCAATTCGGCGCCACGGCACTGGCGATCGTCTGGTGGCTCTACGCGGCGCGTACCCTCACCGTGGTCCTCGGGCTGGCGCTGACCAGTCGCGTGGGACACAGCGGTCGGCTGTTGCAGGAAGTCATCGGCGCGGTGATTTTCCTGATCGCCATCGTGGCAGCGGCGGGTTATGTGCTGCAGCTCCCGGTCAAGGGGTTGCTGGCGACGTCCGGGGCGATGGCGATCATCGTCGGCCTGGCCCTGCAGAGCACGCTGAGCGACGTGTTCTCCGGGATCATCCTCAACACCACCAAGCCGTATCAGGTCGACGACTCGATCTCCATCGACGGTATGGAAGGCAAAGTCATGGACATCGACTGGCGCGCCACGCATTTGCTCACGGGCGTCGGCACCATGGTGGTCATTCCCAATTCCGTGGCGGCGAGAGCCAAGATCGTCAATTTGAGCCGACCGGTCCATATTCATGGCGTGTCGATCAACATCATGATGTCGCCGCACATTCGCCCGCGCCGGGTGCTTGATGCGCTGGAGCGTGCGCTGCAGGGCTGCAGCGCTCTGCTGCAGACGCCCAAGCCTCGCGCAGTGGTCAAGGAAACCAACCCCACCACCATTGAATACGCGGTCACCGGGTTCATCAGCGACCTGAACAACAAGAGCGATGTGCGCAATCTGCTGTTCGATCTGGCCTATCGGCATCTGGAAGCGGCGGGCATCGCCTGGCAGTCGGAAGCTACCGCTGAAGCGATGTCTCGTCCCCGCGCGCTGCTGGATGAGGTCAAGGTGTTCCGCACCAGCACCGCCGACGAAAAGGACCACCTGGCCCAGAGCATGGTCGCGCGGGAATACACCGCCGGGCAGACGATCATCGAAGTCGATGAGATCACCGACGGCTTGCTGGTGATTGCCACAGGCGTGGTGTCGGCGAGCGTCAAAGATGGCAACGAGATGGTGGAAGCCGGGCGCATGGGCCCCGGCGAAGTGATGGGCGAACAGAGCGTGCTGGCCGACACGCCGTCCCAGGCGCGCTTCACTGCCCTCACCTCCTGCGTCGTTTACCGCATCGACAAAACCGCCACCCGGCAGGCCATGGAACAGCGCGTTGAAATCGTCACGGCGTTGAACAAGCTGCAAGCGGTCCGCCAGCAAGGCACCCAGCATGTGCTGATGCGCAAACCGGCGGTGATCAAGAAGAATAATTTTCTGGGATGGTTGCAGAAGCGCTGAGCTTGATGGGTTGCAACGGCGGACGCCCTATTTCTGTGGGACTGGCTTTAGCCGGGAATGGTCCAGTGTAAGCACCCTAAATCTTGCGGTGTGGCATCGGGCGCTTTCCCGGCTGAAGCCGGTCCTACGGGTAACCGCAGCGCGCTAGTGGGACCGGCTTTGGCCGGGAAGAGGCCTGTGTGAGCACTTTAAATCGTGCGGTGTGGCCTCTGACGCCTTCCCGGCTAAAGCCGGTCCTATCATGATCGCAGTCACACAACTGACCGCGGCGGTTTTGTAGGACCGGCTTCAGCCGGGAATTGGCATTCGGCCGCAACGGGGATGTCAGCCAATGAACCCCTCACCCTCCAGCAGCGAGCGCAGCATCCACGCGGCTTTTTCGTGGACTTGCATGCGCTGGGTCAGCAGGTCGGCAGTCGGCTCGTCGCTGACTTTTTCCAGCAGCGGGAACAGTTCGCGCGCGGTGCGTACCACCGCCTCTTGCCCTTCGACCAGTTGCTGGATCATGTCAGTCGCCGCAGGCACGCCCGGCTCTTCCTTGATCGACGACAACCGCGCGTAGGTGGAATAGGTGCCTGGTGCTGGAAAACCCAGGGCTCGGATGCGTTCGGCAACGGAGTCCACTGCGGTCGCCAGTTCGGTGTATTGCTCTTCGAACAGCAGGTGCAGCGTGCGGAACATCGGGCCGGTCACGTTCCAGTGGAAGTTGTGGGTTTTCAGGTACAGCACGTAGGTGTCGGAAAGCAGTCGCGACAGTCCTTCAACGATCTCTGCACGGTCCTGCTCGTTGATTCCGATTTCAATAGCCATGAATTGCTCCCTAAGGTCTGTTGATTGCTGAGGGGTCGATTCTAGAGGGGACGACGGAGCGACGGAAATCAGCCATGGCAATCGCTGCCATCGACGCGGCCTATGAAACGTCCTCGGTCAAAGACATTCAGCGTTGACACAAACGGGTGGTTCAGGCGACGTTACAACCACCCCTTTTTCGCCCCTCCCGAACTTTCCGAACAGGCACCGCCATGAACGAACTGCAGCAGCTGAATGAAAGCCACGGGCTGTTGCTGGTGTTCGTCAACGTGCTGCTGGAGCAGATCGGCTTGCCGGTGCCGGCCTACCCGACCCTGATCGTGACCGGGGCGCTGGCCATGCAGAGCAAGCCGCTGCTGGGCGCCGGGGTGCTGCTGGCGATGGTCGCCTGCCTGATCGCCGATGGGCTGTGGTATTGGGCCGGCAAGCGTTATGGCGGCGTGCTGCTCAAGACCATCTGCAAGATTTCCCTGTCCCAGGACACCTGCATTCGTCAGGGGCTGACCGTCTACGAGCGTGTTGGGCCCAGGGCGATGCTGCTGTCGAAATTCCTGCCCGGCGCGGGCGCCCTGGTCACCACCGTGGCCGGCATGAACGCCACGCCGATCGGGGTGTTCGTGCGCTATTCCCTGGCCGGTTCGTTTATCTGGGCGGGTTCGGCGCTGCTGTTGGGCATGCTGTTCAGTGACGCGCTGATCCCCATGCTCGACTGGTTGAGCGGCTACATCCCGGTCGCCATCGTCAGCGTACTGGCGGTGCTGGGGCTGTTCATTGGCTGGAAGTACGCCAAGCGGCGTCGGCTCAAGGCGCGCACGGCACGAGTCCCGCGCATCACTGTTCCCGAGCTGCTGGCCCTGCGCGACACCGTGGATGCGCCGGTGGTCATCGATGTGCGGCCGAGTTTTCATGCGGCCGTCGTCGAAGGCATACCGGGAGCGGTGTCGATCAGTCTTGAGGAACCCATTGCGCCCTGGATCGAGCGCCTGGGTGATGTGGACATGGTGTTCTATTGCGCCTGCCCGAATGAGCTGTCGGCGGCATTGCTGGCGGAAAAGCTCCACGCCCACGGCCTGACCCGGGGCAAGGCGCTCATCGGCGGGCTGGATGCGTGGCAGGCTGCCCATGTGCAGCCTGAGGTATCGGACAGAACGGCGGCGTGAAGATAAGCGCTGCGGCCGATGTGGAAGCGGGCTATGACCTCGACTGTAGGACTGGCTTTAGCCGGGAAGACGTCGGGTGCCTCATCGCGAATCTGATGGTGCCCAAACCGGCCCCTTCCCGGCTAAAGCCGGTCCTACTTCTAGACCGCGTGCGCTCAGCGGGCCGAGCCGCTCCCTCAAAGCCACAATCGTCTTGGAAAAATCAGATCCCGCTCAGCGCCAAATCCATCGCAAAGTACGTGAAGATCAGATCCGCACCCGCGCGTTTGATCGCGCCGAGGGTTTCGCGCACGACGCGTTGTTCGTCGATGGCGCCGGCCTGGGCGCCGAACTTGATCATCGCGTACTCGCCGCTGACCTGATACGCCGCCAGTGGCAGGTTCGAGGCTTCGCGGATGTCGCGGATGATGTCCAGGTACGCGCCGGCTGGCTTGACCATCAGCGCATCGGCGCCTTCGGCCTCGTCCAGCAGCGATTCGCGCAGGGCTTCGCGGCGGTTCATGGGGTTCATCTGGTAGGTTTTGCGGTCACCCTTCAAGGCCGAACCGCCGGCTTCGCGAAACGGGCCGTACAGCGCCGAGGCGAACTTGGTCGAGTACGCCATGATCGGCGTCTGGGTGAAACCGGCGGCGTCGAGGGCGGCACGAATGGCCTTCACCTGGCCGTCCATCGCGGCCGACGGGGCAATCACGTCAGCGCCGGCACGGGCTGCCATCACCGCCTGCTTGCCAAGGTTTTCAATGGTCGCGTCATTGTCGACATGGCCACCGTGCATCACGCCGCAATGGCCGTGGTCGGTGTACTCGCAGAAGCAGGTGTCAGACATCACGATCATTTCCGGCACGGCGGACTTGATGGTCCGCGAGATCCGCGAGACCAGGCCGTTTTCCTGCCAGGTGTCGCTGCCGGTGGCGTCCAGGTGGTGGGACACGCCGAAGGTCATCACCGACTTGATGCCGGCGCGGGCATAGCGCTCGACTTCCTGGGCCAGCTTTGATTCGGGGATGCGCTGCACGCCGGGCATGCTGTTGATGGGCACGAAGTCGTCGATTTCTTCTTCGACGAAGATCGGCAACACCAGATCATTCAGGGTGAATTCGCTTTCCTGAAACAGCGAGCGAAAGTTTTCGTTGCTGCGCAGACGGCGTGGACGGGCAGCGGGAAACAGACTGGACATGGCGGTTCCTGAGTCAAGAATATCCGGGAGATCGCCGGAGCCAACACGTCCGGCGATATCAATGGCGCGAAGCTTATGCCTGCACCGGCGCCGATTCAAATGCCGTGACGAGAAAGTCCGTTACTTGCGACGCAACAGTGGGCGTGAACGACGCGAAGAAACCGAAGCAGAAACCAAGTGAAGAACCATTGCCACGGCGCCGGGTCATTTAGCAATGCCGCAGCCGTTTCGCTTGCGCATCGCCAGAATGAGGCCGACCTTGAGCAACCCATCCGATCAGCGCAACAACCGTTCTCTGGACGGTCTGAACTTCTTTCTGGCGGATGTGCGCGACGGCCTTGGGCCCTATCTCGCGATCTATCTGCTGGCGGTGCACAAGTGGGATCCGGCGAGCATCGGGCTGGTCATGACCCTCGCCGGGATTGCCGCGCTGGTCACGCAAACCCCGGCGGGTGCGCTGATTGACCGCACCCGCAGCAAGCGGCTTGTTGTCATTGTGGCGGCATTACTGGTGACGGCCGGCTGTCTGGTGCTGCCGTTCATTCACTCGTTTACCTGGGTGGCGATCACCCAGAGCATCAGCGCCATAGCAGGCTCCGTGTTCGCCCCAGCCATCGCGGCCATTTCCCTGGGGATCACCGGGCCGAAAGCCTTTACCCGCCGGACCGGACGCAACGAAACCTGGAATCACGCCGGCAATGCCTGCGCCGCCCTGCTGGCTGGCATCTTTTCGTGGATGTTCGGGCCGATTGCGGTGTTCTACCTAATGGCGTTCATGGCCCTGGCGAGCATTGTCGCCGTGGCGTTTGTCGACGCCTCGGCGATTGACCACGACGTCGCCCGAGGCTTCGACCCCAGCCATGACCAGGGTAAGGACCAGCCAAGCGGCTGGGCAGCATTGCTGCACAACCGGCCCCTGTTGATATTCGCCATCTGCTGCGGGCTGTTTCACCTGGCCAATGCGGCGATGCTGCCGCTGGTGAGTCAGAAGCTCTCGCAGATCGACGTCAACCTCGCCACGCCGCTGACCTCCGCCTGCATCGTCGCCGCGCAACTGGTGATGGTGCCGGTGGCCTGGCTGGTGGGCGCCAAGGCCGACGTATGGGGACGCAAGCCCTTGCTCCTGGCGGGTTTCATTTTCCTGCCGCTGCGGGGTGTGCTGTATGTCATGTCGGATAACCCTTACTGGCTGGTAGGCGTGCAATTACTCGACGGCATCGGCGCCGGGGCGTTTGGCGCGCTGCTGCCGCTGGTGGTCAAGGACCTGACCCGCGGCACCGGGCGCTTCAATGTCAGTCTCGGTGCCATTTCGACGGTGTTCGGCCTGGGCGCGGCGCTGAGCAACGGCCTGGCCGGACTGGTCGTGCGCGAGGCAGGCTACAGCGCGGCGTTTCTGACGTTGGCGGCGATTGCGGCGGTGGCGTTTGTTCTGTTGTGGCTGGCGGTGCCGGAAACCGGCGACCGCGTGGCGCAGGATCAACCCGAGGGCGCGCCGGCCACCTGATCGGCAGGGTTAACGGTCGGGGGTCGTGCTTGCGCCCTCCCCCAGTTCGCGCTGCATGATCACCGTGTCCAGCCAGCGGCCGTGCTTGAAGCCGACGGACTCGAACACGCCGACCTGGCGAAAGCCCAGTCGCGCGTGGAGCCGGATAGAGGCGATGTTCTCGCTGTTGCCAATGATCGCCACCATCTGCCGGCGGCCGGATGCCGTGCAGTGCTGGATGACCGCCCCCAGTAACGCGTGACCAATCCCGAAACCGGCCATGCCCTCGCGCACGTAAACCGAATCTTCCACGGTAAAGCGATAGGCCGGGCGCGGCCGGTACGGGGTCGCGTAGGCGTAGCCGACCACTTCACCGTCGCGCTCGGCGATCAGATAGGGCAAACCGTTGGCGCAGATGTCGGCGCGGCGCTGCAGCATTTGCTCGAGGGTCGGCGGTTCCAGCTCGAAGCTGGCGGTGCCGTGAATCACATGATGGGCGTAGATCGCCTGCACGGCGGGCATATCGGACTCGCGGGCGTCGCGCAGGATCAGTTCGTCGGCCATGGCATTTCCTTTTCCGGATCAGCACGCAGAGAGCGCTGAGCTTGCCCGTGAAGCGATGGGCTGTGCAACCCGCTTAGCCGCGTGTGCCCAAGGGTTTCGCGGCGGACGCAGGGGCGACGAACGCGGGTTCCACGATTGGTCTAGAATGCCGACCCTTCCCACTGCCGACCTGCCCGCCACCGATGAATGCCGACGCCCTCGACCTGCTCGACTCCCACCTTCACACCGCCCTCGCCGACGCGCCCGCCGAGACCCGCCGGCTGTTTCACGGCCGTGGCCGACGCTGGCCGGGGCTGGAACAACTGACCGTCGACTGGATGCAGGCCGTGGTGCTGGTGTCGCTGTTCAAGGAGCCGGCGGCCGATGAGCTGGAAGCCCTGAAGCAGCGGTTGTTCAGGGTGATCGAGTCACCGGCATGGCAGCAATCCGGCGCCCATACGCTGTTGTTGCAGCACCGCTATCTGCCGGACAGCCGCACCGAAGCGTTGCTGGGCGAGGTGCTGGAGGAATGGACGCTGACCGAGGGCGGCCTGCGCTACCTCGTGGACTTCGGCAAAAAACAGAACACCGGGTTGTTCCTCGACATGCGTTACGGGCGCGATTGGGTGCGGGCCAATGCCGCGGGCAAACGGGTGCTGAACCTGTTCGCCTACACCTGCGGGTTCTCGGTGGCGGCGATCGAAGGGGGCGCTGATTGTGTGGTCAATCTGGACATGTCCCGGGCGGCGCTGAGTCGCGGCCGCGACAACCACCGCCTCAATGGCCATGACCTGCGCAAGGTGACGTTTCTCGGCCACGAATTGTTCAAGTCCTGGGGCAAGGTGAAAAGCACCGGGCCGTATGACCTGGTGATCATCGATCCGCCGTCGTTTCAGAAAGGCAGTTTTTTGCTGACCAAGGATTACCAGCGGGTGCTGCGCCAGCTGCCGGAGCTGTTGACGGCGGAAGGCACTGTGCTGGCCTGCATGAACGACCCGTTGCTGGGCGCTGACTTTCTCATCGAAGGCGTGACCCGCGAAGCGCCGGGATTACGGTTTGTCGAGCGGTTGGAAAACCCGCCCGAATTCGCCGATGCCGAGGAAGGGGGTGGCTTGAAAGCGTTGGTGTTCCGCCAGGGCTAATCGTCACGCCCGGTAGTTTAGTGGGACCGCGCTGTGTCAGTAGGACCGGCTTCAGCCGGGAAGAGGCCCGTTTGTACGCCATCAATTCTGCGGCGTGACGACCGACGCTTTCCCGGCTAAAGCCGGTCCCACTAAGTGATCGCGCTGTCTCAGTAGGACCGGCTTCAGCCGGGAAGAGGCCCGTTTTTGCGCCATCAATTCTGCGGTGTGACGACCGACGCTTTCCCGGCTAAAGCCGGTCCCACAATGTGATCGCGCTGTGTCAGTGGGACCGGCTTCAGCCGGGAAGAGGCCCGCTTGTACGCCATCAATTCTGCGGCGTAACGACCGACGCCTTCCCGGCTAAAACCGGTCCCACTAAGTGATCGCGCTGTGTCAGTGGGACCGGCTTCAGCCGGGAAGAGGCCCGTTTGTACGCCATCAATTCTGCGGGGTGACGACCGACGCTTTCCCGGCTAAAGCCGGTCCCACAATGTGATCACGCTGTGTCAGTAGGACCGGCTTCAGCCGGGAAGAGGCCCGTTTGTACGCCATCAATTCTGCGGCGTGACGACCGACGCCTTCCCGGCTAAAGCCGGTCCCACAATGTGATCACGCTGTGTCAGTGGGACCGGCTTCAGCCGGGAAGAGGCCCGCTTGTACGCCATCAATTCTGCCGTGTGACGACCGACGTTTTCCCGGCTAAAGCCGGTCTCACAATGTGATCA
Source organism: Pseudomonas sp. GL_135 (assembly GCF_057834665.1). Classification (NCBI taxonomy): domain Bacteria; kingdom Pseudomonadati; phylum Pseudomonadota; class Gammaproteobacteria; order Pseudomonadales; family Pseudomonadaceae; genus Pseudomonas; species Pseudomonas sp. GL_135. The sequence goes on along the minus strand of NZ_CM174408.1, from coordinate 2,524,749 downwards.
CGCTGTGTCAGTGGGACCGGCTTTAGCCGGGAAGAGGCCCGCTTGTACGCCATCAATTCTGCGGTGTGACGACCGACGCTTTCCCGGCTGAAGCCGGTCCCACAATGTGATCACGCTGTGTCAGTGGGACCGGCTTCAGCCGGGAAGAGGCCCGTTTGTACGCCATCAATTCTGCGGCGTGACGACCGACGCTTTCGCGGCTGAAGCTGGTCCCACTCTGTGATCGTGCTGTGTCAGTGCGACTGGCTTTAGCCGGGAGAGGCCCATTTGTGCGCCACCCGATGTGCGGCGTGACGACCGACGCTTTCCCGGCTGAAGCTGGTCCCACTCTGTGATCGCGCTGTGTCAGTAGGACCGGCTTCAGCCGGGAAGAGGCCAGCGTGAACGCCCGAGTGTTACGCACTCAACCGCGAAATCACGTCATTCAAGCCCACCGACAACACATGCAGATTCTGGCTCGCAGTCTGCGTACGCTGGACGTTGTCCTGGTTGGTGGTGGCGATGGCGGTGATTTCCGTCAGGTTGCGGGAGATGTCTTCGGCCACGGACGTCTGCTCTTCCGCCGCCGTCGCGATCTGCCGGTTCATGTCGCGGATGGCTTCGACGGCCGAGGTAATGCGTTCCAGCGAAGAACCTGCCAGCGCTACCTGATCGACGCTTTCCTGGCTGCGGGCCTGGCCGCTTTCAATCGCCTGGGCAGCATCCACCGCGCCGGTCTGCACCGAGCTGATGATCTGGTTGATTTCCGCCGTCGAGGCCGCGGTGCGCTGGGCCAGGGTGCGCACTTCGTCGGCGACCACCGCAAAACCGCGCCCGGCATCGCCGGCACGAGCCGCTTCGATGGCCGCGTTCAGCGCCAGCAGGTTGGTCTGCTCGGCGATGCCGCGAATCACTTCCAGCACCTTGCCGATTCGGCCACTGTCGGCTTCCAGACGGCGAATGACGTCAGCGGTATTGCTGATTTCGGTGCGCATCTGGGTAATGGCGGTGATGGTCGCGCCCATCACCTTGCTGCCTTCCTGGGAGCTGCGGTCCGCTTCGTCGGCGGCCTGAGCCGCCTGAGCGGCATGGCGTGCGACTTCCTGGGCGGTGGCAGACATCTCTGTCATCGCCGTCGCCACCTGATCGGTACGCTCGAATTGCTCATGGGTGCCCTGGGCCATCAGCGCGGCGATCGCTTTCAGTTCGCCGCCGGCGCTGTCCAGGTCGGTGGTGCTGCGCTTGAGGCGGGTAAAGGTGTCGGCGAGGAAATCCCGCAGGGTATTGGCCGCAACGGCCAGACGCCCCAGTTCATCCTGGCGGGTGATGCTGACACGGTCGCTGAACTTGCCCTGACTCAACTGCGCAACGTATTCGATGAGCATGCTGATCGGCGCGACGATGTTGCGGTTGACCACCCACAGCGTCAGCACGCCGACCAGCAACGCCGAGGCGAGCATGACCAGCGTGCCGATCAGGATGGTCTGGTCGGCCGTGCTGCTGAGGATTTTCGACTGTTCGTCACTCTGTTTGCGCAGGCCGGCCACCAGGCCGGTCATCTGCTCGCTGGCTGCGCGGTCGACGCCCTTCACGGCCATATCACCGGCGACCGGATCACCACCGGAAGCGATGTAAGCGTCACGGCCCTTGCGATACGCGGCACCCAACGTGCGGTGCTCGGTGCGCAGGGCATCGATCTGGGTCTTGGTCGTGCTGTCCAGGCCATTCATGGCGCTCAGTTGCCCAAGCGTATCCTGCACCTGACGCTCCTGGTCCTCGAACTGCGCCCAGAATTTATCGCGATCGGCCGGCTGCTTGCCGCGCAACAGTACGTTTTTCCATTCCTGCACTTGAATCTTGAATTGCAGGTTGGCCTGATCGACCAGTTGCGAGGCGTGCAAAGGCCCTTCAAGCAGACCGCGATAGGCGTGTACGTTGCTGGAGAGGAACTGGAAACACGCAAGGGCAATCAGCACGACCAGCACGAGGCTGCCGCTGAGCAGCGCGAGGATCTGCAATCTCAGGGATTTCGACATACGGGGATCTCAAAAGGGAGGACAACCTGCTCCGAGGATCACCCGGAGTTTTTGCGGCTTGCCACATCCCTGTGCCATCGCGTCGGATCGATCCGAAAGCGAGGCGCCTACACAGACTGATTCGACCCCGCGCAGGGCTTCTTGAAGGGCAGCCCGGCGCAGCCGACGGGTGGTGGAAAAGCGTCAACGATCTGCCTTTCAGCCCCGTCAAACGATTGTCGAAACGCGCTAGACGGGATTTAGATGAGTGCCCAGGAAGCAGCGATCACTCCCGCTGACCGAACACTTGAGAAGGTCTGCGCAAGACCGGATCGAAGGGGTTGATCTTCTGGCTGATCGCCGTTGCCTCGCGCTTGAGCATGTCCACCACCGTGGGCATGCGATCGGCACTGAGGCGATCACTGATGGTCGCCACGCTCAACGCCGCCACCGCCCGGCCATCACGGTCGAGGATCGGCACCGCCAGACCCGCCATGCCTTCCAGCACGCCGGTGTTGCGCGCGGCGTAGCCAGTACGCCGCACCGTGTCGATTTCCGAGCGCAGCATCACCTCGTCGTAGAGGTGGAAATCCCGCAGGCGCGGCAGGTTGTAGCGGATCACGGTCTCGCGTTCTTCTTCCGGCAGAAACGCCAGGATGGCCAGACTGCCCTGCCCTACGCCCAGCGCCACGCGGCCGCCAATGTCGCCGGTGAAGGTGCGGATCGGGTATGGACCTTCGCTGCGGTCAAGGCACACCGCGTCGAAACCACTGCGCGCCAGCAGAAACAACGAATCTCCCAACGAGGCCGATAACCGCAACAAACTCGGACGCACCACGTCCCGCAGGTTGCCAGACTGCCCGGCCCGAGCCGCCAGGGCGAAGAATTCCAGGCTCAGTCGATAGCGCTTGCTGCGCAGGTCCTGCTCGACCATGCCTTCGTGCATCAGGCTGCGCAGCAAGCGGTGGGTGGTCGGTTGCGACAGGCCCACCTGCTGCGCCAGTTGCGTCACGCGCTCACTGCCATCGGGACAATCGCCCAGTGCACGCAGCACGGCAAACAGGCGCGACACCGCCCCGACACCTGTTTCTTTCTCGACGCTATTCCGCTCAGTGAAATCCATATAGCGCGTTTTCCAATCTATTTCCGCTGAATGAATGAATTCGAAAAAACGACTCACTCAATGAAATTGCCCGTTGAGCGCATCCTAGTCTTGGGCCTAGGATCGGTCCACAGGGCGATTTGAATAACAGCGGCAGCCGACAGTGATCGAGCGCCAGCGTCCACGGCCACACGCAGCACTTCTCTTCGCATCTGCCCATAAAAAACGCGCGCCTCCGGTGCGCACGAAAAAAGGTGGAACGCAGCCATGGCTTTTCTTGAACTCCAGGCACTGTGCAAGCGCTACGGCCCCGTCGATGCCGTCGTGGCCACTGACCTTTCCGTGGAGCAAGGCGAATTCGTCTCCCTGCTCGGCCCCTCCGGCTGCGGCAAAACCACCACCTTGCAAATGATCGCCGGCTTCGTTGATGTCAGCGCCGGCCGCATCTTGCTGGACGGCCGCGACATCACCCACGCCAGGCCGGCAAGTCGCGGGCTTGGCGTGGTGTTCCAGTCCTATGCGCTGTTCCCGCACATGACCGTGCGCGACAACGTGGCCTTCGGCCTGAAGATGCGTAAAGTCTCCACCGCCGACATCGAGCGCCGCGTTTCACGGGTACTGGAGCTGGTGCGCCTCACCCCCCATGCCGAGCGTTACCCCCGCGAGCTGTCCGGCGGACAGCGTCAGCGGGTCGCCCTGGCACGGGCGCTGGTGATCGAGCCGCCGGTGTTGCTGCTGGACGAACCGCTGTCCAACCTCGACGCCAACCTGCGCGAAGAAATGCAGTTCGAAATCCGGCGCATCCAGCGCGAAGTCGGCATCACCACCCTGATGGTCACCCACGACCAGGCCGAAGCGCTGTCCATCAGCGACCGCGTGGTGGTCATGCAGGCCGGGCGCATCACCCAGATCGACGAGCCGTATCATCTCTACGAACACCCCCGCACGCGTTTCATCTCCGGCTTCGTCGGCAAGGCCAATCTGCTGCGCGGCGATCGCGATGCCAGCGGCGCCCCCCAGGTGCGCCATGAGCCCGGCGACGGCCAGCTGGTGCTGAGCCTGCGCCCGGAGAAAATCGACCTGGTGCCTGCGGGGACCGGCCGTCTGCAAGGACGCGTGGTCATGCGCTACTTCCTCGGCAGCCAGTGGCTGTACCGCATCGAAACGCCCATCGGCGAAATCACCGTGGTGCGCCGCAACGAGGGCGACGCGCCGATGAACGAAGGCTTCGCGGTGGGGCTGGACTGGCCGTCGGATCTGCTGCGCGTGTTGAGCGTCGACGAGGTGCCGGCATGAGTGTGCTGCGCGACACCGGACGCGGCTACCTGCTATCGGCCCCGGCCCTGGCGCTGTTCTTCGGACTGCTGTTGCTGCCATTGGCCTTAACGCTGGTGCTGTCGTTCAACGTGTTCGACTACGAAATCGGGGTCAAGGGCGGCGAATGGACCCTGGCGCAGTACGTCAATCTGCTCACCGATTCGTACTTCTACGAGATCTTCCTGCGGACCTTCTGGATCAGCGCGCTGGTGACCCTGCTGTGCGTGGTGATCGGCGTGCCCGAGGCCTACATCCTCAGCCGCATGGGCACCCCGTGGCGCTCCATTTTCCTGATCCTGATCCTCACGCCGCTGCTGATTTCGGTGGTAGTGCGGGCGTTTGGCTGGAGCCTGCTGCTGGGCGCCGACGGTCTGATCAATCAGGCGATCCAGGCCCTCGGCGGGCGTCCGATCAAAATGCTGTACACGCCGTTCGCGGTGATTCTGGCGCTGGTCCACGTGATGCTGCCGTTCATGATCATCCCGGTGTGGACCTCGCTGCAGAAACTCGACGCCTCCGCCGAACAGGCCGCGCTGTCCCTCGGTGCCACCCAGGCGCAAGTGATGAGGATGGTGGTGTTGCCGCAAGTGATGCCGGGCGTGCTGTCGGGGACGTTGATCGTCTTCGGCCTGTCGGCCAGTTCGTTTGCCATCCCGGGCCTGCTCGGTGGGCGCCGGCTGAAGATGGTCGCCACCGTCGTCTACGACCAATACCTCTCGGAACTCAACTGGCCGATGGGCGCAGCGATCGCCGTCGCACTGCTGCTGATCAACCTGTTGGTCATGCTGTCGTGGAACCGGCTGGTCGAAGGCCGCTACAAAAAATCCCTGGGGGAATGAGCCATGTCCAAAAACGGTCCTCTGGCCCTGTCGTTTCATGCCCTGGTGGTGATCTTCATGCTGGCGCCGCTGGTGGTGGTGTGCCTGGTGGCCTTCACCCCGGAAAACACCCTGAGCCTGCCGTGGCACGGGTTTTCCCTGCGCTGGTTCAGGGCAGTGTTCGAGCGCGCCGACTTCATTCAGTCGTTCTATAACAGCCTGATTCTGGCCGTGGTCGCGGCCACCCTGGCGACGTTGATCGCAGTGCCGGCGGCGCTGGCAATTACCCGCTACCGCTTTCCTGGCCGGGATTTTCTCAACGGCCTGTTCCTGTCGCCGATCATCATTCCCCATCTGGTATTGGGCGTGGCGATGCTGCGCCTGTTCGCGCTGATGGGGGTGAACGGCAGTTTCGTCTGGCTGATGTTCGCCCACGTGGTGGTGATCACGCCGTACGTGCTGCGCCTGGTGATCGCCGCCTCCATCGGCATGGACCGCAGCGCCGAGCAAGCGGCCGAGTCCCTCGGTGCCAGCCGCTTCACGCTGTTTCGCCTGATCACCCTGCCGATGATCCTGCCCGGCGTGGCCGGAGGCTGGCTGCTGGCATTCATCAACAGCTTCGACGAAGTGACGCTGTCGATCTTCGTCACCTCGCCGTCGACCCAGACCCTGCCGGTGCGCATGTACGTGTACGCCACCGAATCCATCGACCCGATGATGGCCGCGGTCTCGGCGCTGGTCATCGCCCTGACGGCGGCGACCATGATCATTCTCGACCGGGTGTACGGCCTGGACCGTGTGCTGGTGGGGAGGCATTGATGACTGTTCGGTTTACCCACTTTTACCCGATGGAGCGCGCGCCATGGCCTTGCTGAGACGACTCGCCGAACGCGACCGCGCCGTCATCCCCTTCACCCTCGACGGCCAGCCCGCCAGCGGTTTGCAGGGCGATACCTTGCTGACGGCGGTGCTGACGGCAGAGGATTCCTTGCGCGGCAGCGACTTCAGCGGTAAGCCCCGGGCCGGTTTCTGCCTGATGGGCGCGTGCCAGGACTGCTGGGTGAAACTGGGCGACGGTCGCCGGGTGCGCGCCTGTTCGACGATGCTCGAAGCCGGCGTGTGCGTGAGTCGCGAACCGGGGCGCAGCTTATGAATGCGCCGACCCTTCAAGCCATGAACACCGTTATCGTCGGCGCCGGCCCAGCCGGGATTCGCGCGGCGCAGACGCTGCTCGCCCACGGCCTGCGCCCTTGTCTGCTGGATGAAAGCCTGCGCGGCGGCGGTCAGGTCTATCGTCGCCAGCCGGAGAACTTCAAGCGCTCGGCCAAGGCCCTGTACGGTTTCGAAGCAGGCAAAGCCGAGTCGGTTCACGCCACCCTCGATCAGTTGCAGCGCGAGATCGACTACCGCCCCGAGACGCTGGTGTGGAACGCCGAGGCCCGCACCCTCGACACCCTCTGCAATGGCCGCGCCGCGCAGGTGCCGTTCAAGCACCTGATCGTGGCCACCGGCGCCACCGACCGCATCCTGCCGGTGCCGGGCTGGACACTTCCCGGCGTCTACAGCCTCGGCGCAGCCCAGATCGCGCTGAAGTTTCAGGGCTGCGCCATCGGTCAGCGCGTGGTCTTCGCCGGCAGCGGGCCGCTGTTGTATCTGGTGGCGTATCAATACACCAAGGCCGGCGCGACGGTGGCGGCGGTGCTCGACAGCTCGCCGTTTTCCGCCCAGACCCGCGCCCTGCCCGCGCTGCTCGGGCAACCATCGACGCTGGCGAAAGGGCTGTATTACCGCGCCTGGCTGACCGCTCACGGCATTCCGGTGCACCAAGGCGTGCATCTGCGCGACATTCAGGGCGAGCGCCGGGTCAGCGGGGTCAGTTGGCAACAGGGCAATCAGCTCAAAAAACTCGCCTGTGACGCCGTCGCTTTCGCCCACGCCCTGCGCAGTGAAACCCAATTGGCCGATCTGCTGGGCTGCGCGTTCAGCTGGAGCCCATTGAATCGTGCGTGGCTGCCCACCCGCGACGCCGCCGGCCGCAGCAGCGTCGACGGGGTTTATCTGGCCGGTGATGGCGCCGGGATCATGGGCGCCGACGCTGCGGAAATGGCTGGCGAACTGGCGGCGCTGACCGTGTTGGGCGACATGGGTCACCCCGTCGACCGCGCCCGCAGCGTTGAATTGCAGCGGCAACTGGAAGCCATCCAGCGGTTTCGCCAGGGACTGGAAACCGCGTTCCCCTTCCCCGAAGACTGGGCGGCCAAGGCGCCGGACAGCCTGACCGTGTGCCGCTGCGAGGAAGTCAGCGCCGGCGACATCCGTCAGACAGTGGCCGAGGGTCACTGGGAAATCAACCGGGTCAAGGCCATGTGCCGGGTCGGCATGGGCCGCTGTCAGGGGCGCATGTGCGGGCTGGCCGCCACGGAAATCGTCGCTCAGGCGTCGGGGCGGGAGATTGCCAGCGTGGGTCGATTGCGCGGGCAGGCGCCGATCAAGCCGCTGCCGTTTGGTGTGGAGGCAGAACAATGAGCCAGCCCGTAGAAGTGGATGCGGTGGTGATTGGCGGCGGGATTGTCGGTGCGTCGGCGGCGCTGTTTCTCGCCCTGAGCGGCAAACGGGTGGCGTTGCTGGAGCGGGACTTCTTCGGTTCGCATTCGAGTGGTGTGAACTACGGCGGCGTGCGGCGTCAGGGCCGGCCGCTGTCGCAACTGCCGTTGTCCCGACGCGCCCACGAAATCTGGGGGGACCTGCGCGCATTCATTGGCACTGACGGCGAGTACGTGCGCTCCGGGCATCTCAAGCTGGCCCGCAGCGACAAGGATATGGCCGCGCTGGTCGCGTATGAGCAGGCGTCTCGCGGGTTCGGAATGGAGTTGCAGTTGCTCGATCACGCCCAGTTGCGAGCCCGCTTCCCCTGGGCTGGCGACGTGGCGGTGGGCGCTTCGTTGTGCGCCGAGGACGGCCATGCCAATCCGCGCCTCGTCTCCCCGGCGTTCGCCTCTGCTGCACGCCGGGCTGGAGCGATGACGTTCGAGCAGGCCCACGTCAGTGCGGTCAGCCATGACGGCCAGGCGTTTGTGGTGCGAACCGCCGATGAGCAGAGCTTCCGCGCGCCTTGGCTGCTCAATTGCGCTGGCGCCTGGGCGGCTCAACTCGCCCAGCAGTTCGGTGAACCGGTGCCGATGCGCGCGGGCCACCCGGCGATGCTGGTCACCGAACCGCTGCCGATGTTCATGGACGTCAGTACCGGCGTCGAGGGCGGCGGTATCTATGCCCGTCAGGTGGCGCGGGGCAATTGCGTGCTGGGCGGCGGCCAGGGTTTCCCGCTGGACCCGGCCACTGCGCGGCCCGGTCAGGCGGCGATTCTGGAGATCCTGCGCAACGCCGTTGAACTGTACCCGCCGCTGGCCGGTGCCCAGGCCATTCGCACCTGGAGCGGCACCGAAGGTTATTTGCCCGACCGCGAGCCGGTCCTGGGGGCCAGTTCGACCCAACCCGGCCTTCTGCACGGTTTCGGTTTTGCCGGCTCGGGCTTTCAGATTGGCCCGGCGGCGGGCGAGGCCCTGGCGCAGATCGTCTGTGCCGGGGCTTCGAACATTGAGCTGAGCCCGTTCTCGATCACCCGCTTTCAATCGCCATTGCACACATCATCGCCTGCCATCGTCGTGCCGTCCGGCACCGATAACGTCATTCCATTGCTCAGAGGAAGGTCGAACCCATGACTCACATAAAACGCGTTGCCCTGACCGGCTTGTCTTGCCTGCCGCTTGCCGTGTTTGTCGCTTCGATGCCCGTACAGGCCGAACCGACGCTGTACCTGGGCATGAACGGCGGCACCATGGAGCGCTTGTACGCCGATAACGTGCTGCCTGCATTCGAGAAGGCCAACAACGTCAAGGTGGTGATCGTGCCGGGCACGTCCTCGGACATCCTCGCCAAGGCCCAGGCCAGCAAGGACAACCCACAGATGCACGTGATGTTCCTCGACGACGGCATCATGTACCGGGCCATTTCCATGGGCCTGTGCGGCAAGTTGAGCCCGAGCGCGAGCCTGGCGGACATTCCGGCCAAGGGCAAGATCAAGGAAGAAGCGGTGGCCGTGAGCCTCGGTGTCACGGGGCTTGCCTACAACACCAAGATGTTCAAGGGCAACGGCTGGAGCGCGCCGACGTCCTGGGCCGACATGGCGGACCCCAAGTATAAGGAGAAGCTAGTGTTCCAGTCGCTGGCCTCCTCCACGTTCGGGCTGCATGGTTTTCTGATGTTCAACCGGCTGCAGGGTGGCAACGAAACCAACGTCGAGCCGGGTTTCAAGGCGTGGCCGAAGACCGTCGGGCCGAACGTGCTGGAATACATCGCCAGCTCGGCGAAGATCTCGGAGATGGTGCAGACCGGCGAAGCGGCGCTGTTCCCGCTGACGCCGACCCAGGTCACCGCGCTCAAGCTCAAGGGCGTCCCGGTGGAATACGCGCCACCGAAGGAAGGCGCTGTGGTGTTGAACGTGGCCGAATGCACCATCGCCAACAACGACCAGCCGGAACTGGCGCAAAAGCTCGCGGCCTTCCTGCTGACCCCGGAAGCCCAGGCGCCGGCGCTGGAGATGGGCGACCAGATCCCGTCCAACCCGAAAACCCCGACCACCGACAAGACCCGTGGTCAGGTAGAAGCGATGAACAAGTACCTGGAAACCGCGGTGACCATTGATTGGGACCAGGTCAACCAGGTGCGCCCGGAATGGAACGCGCGGTGGAGCCGGTCGATCGAGCGGTAGGCCCGATTTAAGTGGGACCGGCTTTAGCCGGGAAGGCGTCGGATGCCACACCGGAAAATGGATGACGTATCCGCTGGCCCCTCCCGGCTAAAGCCGGTCCCACAAGTTCCAGTCGCAGGCTCCATGATCGTCCCCACGCTCCGCGTCCATCGCTTTGACGCAGAGCGTCAGGAGATGCATTCCCACGCGGAGCGTGGGAACGATCAAGAAAGGATCTGTGGCACCTCTGAATGTGGGACCGGCTTCAGCCGGGAATGGGGCTGTAGGTACGCCGCACGATCTATGGCGTATGCGCTGGCCTCTTCCCGGCTGAAGCCGGTCCCACCAGGCGGTCGCGTGCAGCCAGTGGGCCCAACCATGCCCCGGGCACCCGGGGTCCCGCGCCGGTCGCGAATCCATCCCACATTTGTTTCAACTATCCCTGCCTACTACAGTCACACAGTCATTCCCGCCCTTTGACTGATGACGAATTCGCATGAGCTTCATTCTTTGCATGACCGTCTTCGGTGTCCTGCTGATGCTGCTGGCACTGACTTCTTCTTACCTGCGCTGGCTGCCGGTCACCACGTCGGCGGTGTGTCTGGCGTTTGGCGCCGCGATTGGCCCCTGGGGCCTGGACATTGCGCAGCTCGACGTGCGCGACGCCCGCCACTGGCTCGAACGCCTCACTGAAATCGCCGTGCTGTTTTCCCTGTTCAACACCGGCATCAAGCTGCGCCTGCCCCTGCACCGCAGCGGTTGGTATTCGGCGTACCTGCTGGCCGGGCCGGTGATGCTGGCGACCATTGCCGGTGTCAGTCTGACCGCCCATTACCTGTTCGGCCTGTCATGGCCCATCGCGTTGCTGCTCGGCGCCATGCTTTCGCCCACCGACCCGGTGCTGGCCGGCCTGGTGCAGGTCAACAGCGCCCAGGACCTGGACCGGGTGCGCTTCGGCCTGTCCGGTGAGGCCGGGCTGAATGACGGCACCGCGTTCCCCTTCGTGATTTTCGCCCTGATGTTCATCACCCACGGTTTTTCGGATTTCGACTGGACCCAGGGCTGGTTGCTGAAAAACATCATCTGGGGCGTACCGGTCGGACTGATGCTCGGCTACGGCCTGGGCCGTGGCGTCGGCCACCTGATGATTTACCTGCGCATCAAGAACGCCGACAGCACGTTGTCACCCAACGACTTCCTCGCCCTGGCGCTGATCGCCATTGCCTACGTCAGCGCCGAAGGCCTTGGCGCCTACGGATTTCTGGCGGTATTCGCGGCGGGCATTGGCATGCGTCATGCCGAGTCCAACGCCACCCAGTCTGAGGTGCCGTCGGAGCATGTGGCGATCCCGGTGGTGGGCCACACCCACAGCGACCCGGAGTCGGCAATCATGGGCGACCGCGATGCGCTGTCAGACAGCCAACTGGCGGCCGGCGTGATGATGGGCGACATGATGGTCTTCGGCAGCCTGGTAGAGCGCGCAATGGAGGTGCTGTTGATCACCCTTCTCGGCGCGGCCCTCGCCACTTACTGGGACTGGCGCGCCGTTGGCCTGGGCCTGGCGTTGTTCTGCGTGATCAGGCCGTTGAGCGTCTGGCTGCTGATCAGTGGCAAATTGCTGACCCGGCCGCAAAAGGCACTGGTCGGCTGGTTTGGCATTCGCGGCATCGGCACGTTGTACTACCTGTGCTATGCGTTGACCCATGGCCTTCCCGCTGAGGCCGTTCACACCACCATCAGCCTGACGTTGTCGGTGGTGGCATTGAGCATCCTGCTGCACGGCATCAGTATCCAACCGTTGCTGGAGCGATACGAACGCAGCATCGCCCGGGCCAGCAGAGACTGACCAGGGACGATGCCGCTTTGATTCCAGAGGAGCGGCCCCGTGCCTGAACACCTTGTGATAGACAGCGTCGATGACGCTATTGGAACAAGCGATTGGACGCTCAACCCCCTGATCGGTAGCGTGCTCACGAATTGATCAGGCCTTTTGGGCGCTGACTGCCCTGCGGTTTAACGTCGCAGCAGCCTGCCCATCAGGGATCGGCGCCGTGTCGGCTGACACCCCGCGCACCAAGCCCGGATGCTTGACCCCTCCTTTGTTTACGCGTCACGGCTCGTTGAGCCGCGGCGCGGTTCATCGCTTGCGAGCCTGAAAGCCTATGTCCATCAATACACCGCAGCAGATCGCCGAAATCACCATTGAAGCCGGCGTGAAGAAGTCCCACCTGCCGACCCCGGCAATTCTGGTGCTGGGCTTTCTTGCCGGCGCGTTCATCGCCCTGGGCTTTCTGCTGGACATCCACGTCAGCACCATGATCCCGGCGCCTTGGGCGTCACTGGGCAACCTGATGGGCGCGGCGGTGTTTCCGCTGGGTCTTATTCTGGTGATTCTCGCCGGTGGCGAGCTGCTTACGGGCAACATGATGAGCCTGCCGACGGCGATGTTCGCGGGTCGGGTCCCGTTGTCGGCGGTGGCGCGCAACTGGGCGCTGGTGACGTTCGCCAACCTGCTCGGCGCGCTGTTCGTCGCCTACTTCTTCGGCCATGTACTGGGCCTGACGGAAGGCGCGTACCTGGCAAAAACCCTGGCCATCGCCAAGGCCAAGGCCAGCGCCGATTTCAGCCAGGCGTTTATTTCAGGCATTGGTTGCAACTGGCTGGTGTGCCTGGCGGTCTGGTTGTCATACGCCAGCAAAGATGTGACCGGGAAGGTCGTTGCCATGTGGTTCCCGATCATGGCCTTCGTCGCCATCGGCTTCCAGCACGTGGTCGCCAATATGTTCGTGATCCCGGCGGCGATCTTTGCCGACGCCCTGAGCTGGACCGATTTCGTCGAAAACTTCGTCGCGGTGTTCCTGGGCAACGCCGTGGGGGGTGCAATTTTCGTCGGGCTCGCGTATTACGTGTCCTATTCGAAAGCCATTCAGGCTTCGGCCACCGGCGTCGCTGCAGCGAGTATCGAGCAGCAGACCGGTCGCCAGATTTAACGCTGCAGCCGCGCGCTTCGTTGCTGCAGTCGCGCACCCTGTTTCTGCCACGCGTCACGTTGTGAGAGTAATCAATGTCAGATCGAGTCCTGATGGACAGCTATTCACGCAAGGTCGATTACGTCCGCATGTCGGTCACGGATCGCTGCGATTTTCGCTGCGTGTATTGCATGGCCGAGGACATGACGTTCCTACCGCGTCAGCAGATTCTCTCCCTCGAAGAAATCCATCAGCTGGCCGAGCGCTTCGTGGCGCTGGGCACAAAGAAGATTCGCCTGACCGGCGGTGAGCCACTGGTGCGCTCCGGTATCGTCGGGCTGGTGCGCAGCATCGCCGCCCTGCCCGGCCTGCGCGAACTGTGCATGACCACCAACGGCTCGCAGCTCGACAAACTCGCTGTGCCGCTGTTCGAAGCCGGCCTCAAGCGCCTCAACATCAGCCTCGACAGCCTCGACCCGGCGCGCTTCAAGGAATTGACCCGCACCGGTGACCTGAGCAAGGTCATTGCCGGCATCGACGCCGCCAACGCGGCCGGCTTCGAGCGCACCAAGCTCAACTGCGTGGTCATGCAGGGCCGCAACGACCACGAGATCAATGATCTGGTGGCCTTTGCGATTGATCGTGGGGTCGATATCACGTTCATCGAAGAAATGCCCCTGGGCACGATCAGCGAGCACAGCCGCGCAGAGTCGTTCTACTCCAGCGAGCAGGTGCGCGAGCGCATCGCCGAGCGTTACACCCTGGTGCATTCGACCGAAACCACGTCCGGGCCTTCGCGCTACTGGCGCGTGGCGGAAGCACCGCACATCCGCATTGGCTTCATTTCGCCCCACAGCCACAACTTCTGCGCGACCTGCAATCGGGTTCGGGTCACGGTGGAAGGTCGTCTGCTGTTGTGTCTCGGGAACGAGCACTCGGCCGATCTGAAGGCCGTGCTGCGGGCCAATCCCGGTCAGCCGGAGAAGCTGGAGAAAGCCATCGTCAACGCCATGCAGCTGAAGCCGTGGAAGCACAACTTCGAGCTCAACGATGATGTGCAGGTGGTGCGCTTCATGAACATGACGGGCGGCTGAAGACGCCCTTGATCATGAGCTGACCTGGCGTTGATGAGAAGCCTGGCAGCCTCCAGCTTGAGACCGCCCGCCTCTGTTGAACAGGCTGATCAGCCCTTGATGAAGCCCAGCAGAATCTCGTTGATCTCTTCCGGCTGCACGTTGCACATGCCGTGGGCGCCGCCCTTGACCACGTGCAGTGTCGAGCCTTTCACCAATTCGTGACTCTTATAGCCGGACGCGACGATCGGAACGATCTGGTCGTCATCGCCGTGGAGGATCAGGGTGGGCACGTCGATCTTTTTCAGGTCTTCGGTGAAGTCGGTTTCCGAGAACGCCTTGATGCAGTCGAACTCCCCTTTGACGCTGCCGAGCATGCCAATGGACCAGAACGAGTCGATGGCGCCCTGGGAGGTTTTCACGCCGTCGCGGTTGAAGCCAAAGAATGGCACGGCCAGATCCTTGAAGAACTGCGAGCGGTCGGCGGTGAAGCCGGCGCGGATGCCGTCGAACACTTCCATGGGCAGGCCTTCGGGGTTGGCGTCGGTTTTGAGCATGATCGGTGGCACGGCGCCGATCAGGACGGCTTTGGCAACGCGGGCGGTGCCGTGACGGCCGATGTAGCGGGCGACTTCGCCACCACCGGTGGAGTGGCCGATCATGATGGCGTCTTTGAGGTCGAGGGCTTCGAACAGTTGGGCGAGGTCGTCGGCGTAGGTGTCCATGTCGTTGCCTTCCCAGGTCTGGCCGGAGCGCCCGTGGCCGCGGCGGTCGTGGGCGATGACGCGGTAGCCGTGCTGGCCGAGGAAGAGCATTTGTGCATCCCATGCGTCGCCGTCGAGGGGCCAGCCGTGGGAGAAGACGATCGGTTGGCCGGTCCCCCAGTCTTTGTAGAAGAATTCGGTACCGTCTTTGAGGGTCAGGGTGGTCATTGGGATGCGGTCCTCTGGAGTGGGTGCGGGGGAAGGTTGAGCGTAGTCGTTTGTGGCGCGGCTGAATTGCAGTTATGTGCTTAATTGCCGTGGCGGGAGGTCAGGATCAAGATCAAGGGCGTCGGCCTAACGGCCTCGGGTTTCGCCTTCGGCGAGTTACTTGGAAAAGCACCCCAAGTAACCAAGGGTGCTTGCTCTCGGTTGGGCCCTTCCTTCGTCAGGGTTCCTTCACTCCGGTCTCGCTCCGTGGGCCCGCGCCGAACGGGCATCCATGCCCTGACGGCGCTCTCGCCGCATCCATGCGGCTCGGCCCACTGCGCGAGACCTGCGTTCAGCCTGCACCCAAGTCGCGATTGGCGTCGTCCGGACGTCTTGCGTATGAAGATCAAGATCAAAAGCTTCCCGGCTGAAGCCGGTCCTACAGACCTCATATACATGTAGGACCGGCTTTAGCCGGGAAAGCGTAATGCGTCACGCTGCAAATCTTGTGGTGTTCAATCCGACCTCTTCCCGGCTAAAGCCGGTCCTACAGACCACATCTCCGATCGTGCCCACGCTCCGCGTGGGTATGCATCACGGGACGCTCCGCGTCCATACCAGGCGCAAGCCGGTCCTACTGACCGCATAGACATGTAGGACCGGCTTTAGCCGGGAAGACGCCGGTGTGGTCACCGGTGATGGCGCGGCCTGAGACAGGCGCCTCAGGCCTGGTTGCCACCGCGGCTCAATGCACCCAGACGACCGGAGATCGACTGCATGCCTTTGCCCAGTTCGCGCAGGGTGCCGGCATCCCGGGCGCCTTGTTCGCTGGAGGCGTGGATGCGTACCGCCAGCTCGTTGATTTCGTGAGTGACATGGCTCTGCTCTTGGGCGGCCACGGCGATTTGATGGGCGCGCTGGACGATGTCATCGAAGCTGAAGACGGTAGTGCCCAGCGTGGCAGCCACATTGACCGCCTGCTGTACCGATTCCCGGGTGCGCTGGGCGCCGTTCTGCATGGTCGACACCGCCGCACTGGAGGCCTGCCGCAGTTGCGAGATCATCTCTTGAATTTCGTTCGCCGAGGCCTGGGTTCTGCCGGCCAGCGTGCGCACCTCATCCGCCACCACCGCAAAACCACGCCCCTGTTCACCTGCGCGGGCCGCTTCGATAGCGGCGTTCAGCGCCAGCAGGTTGGTCTGCTGGGAGATTGACTTGATCACTTCCAGCACGCTGCCCACGCGCTCGATGTCATCGCCCAATTGGGTGATGGCGCCCGCCGCGCCGGCAATGTCCGTTGCCAGTACTTCGATGGACTGGCTGTTGCTGTTGACCTGATCCTGGCTTTTCTGCGCATCCCCCAGGGAACGGCGGGCGGTGTCGGAGCAGTCTGTGGTGTTCTGGGCGACTTCGTTGGCACTGGCCGACATCTCGGTGATTGCGGTCGCCAGCAAGGTATTGTCCTGGCGCTGGGATTCGGCCCGCTCGGCGACGCCTTGGGACAGCTGCGCCAGCTCGTTGGCCTGGCGTTCCAGGGACACCGACTCCTCGGCGATGCGGTGCAGCATGTCGCGCAGGGAACCGGCGTAGCGGTTGACCGACTCACGCAGTGCGCCGATCTCGTCGGCGCGCAAAATCGCCAGCTGAGTATCGATCTGACCGCCCTGGCCCAGACTCGATATCTGCGCGGTGGTTTCCTCCAGTTGCGCCAACAGCCGCTTGCCTGCCAGCCACGCCAGACCCAGCAGCACGCCCAACAGCGGCAACAGGAACAACAGAATTTGTCCGGTGAGGCGGTCGGCCAGGCCGACGACGCGGGCTTCCGGGGTTACCAGGCCAATGCGCCATCCGGTGCCGGCCATGGTCGCCAGGGTCACGTAGGCCGGGCCGTTGAGCCGACCGTCGTGCTCAATCCTCAGGGTCGAGAGGGCCGAGGTGTTGCTCGCAAGCTGATCAGCCACCGGCTTCAACCAGGGTTGCTCCTGGCTCAATCCGGTAATGGTCAACAGGCCCTTGGTGCCTTTCGCATCGGGGAAATACAGCAGATTCCCTGAGGGATCGACCGCAAATGCGTAGCCGTCAGTGACGCCGCCTTTGTCCTTGAGGAAGGCCGCCAGACCGTCAAGCTTCAGGTCGATGGTCGCCACACCGGCGAACGCGCCCTGGGCCCGGTAAGGCACGCTGCAGGTGGTCATTGCCACACCGCTGACCGGGTCCTGATAAGCATCGGACCAGACGCAATGCCCTGCCGGTGCAGACTTGGCCCCGGTGTACCAGGACTCAGCCTGATAAGGCGGCGTTTTGGCGTGGTTGTATTCGTCGGAAAAGTCCAGTCGATTGCCCGCGTCCCGTGCCCAGAAAAAACTGCGCCGTTCGGTGCCTGCGGCAAAGGCGTTGGGCTCCGGCCACACGCCGCCACCGGCGATGGCGGAATCCCCCTGGCTGTCGATCAAGCCGGGGAAATTGCTCATGTACAGGGTTTCTTCGTGGGGCAGTGTCTCCGCCAGCAGCGCCATGGCAGCAGCGGTCCCCTCGATGCGACTCAATGGCAGCGCCAGCTGACGGGTGATGGCGCTGGCTGACTGCTCCGCCGACTCGGTGCCGGCGGCCACCAGTTGGGGTTTGCCGCCCAGGGTCATGACCGCGAAAATCGCCACCGCCGTGAGAATCAGCAATGTCAGGATCCCCAGGGTCATTCGTCCAGCAATACGGCGGGGAATCAAAGACATGGTCAAGCTCCGAAGGAAATGTAGGGCTACATTTGCAACGGCCATGACAGGGAAAAGTTGAAGCCGGACCGTGGTTTAAGCGAGGTGGGCGACCGGTGGTCATAGGACGACTCGCCAAATTCCCCGCCCGTCCCGCTCAGAGCTGCATTGCGTCCCGCGCCACCCGAACGTGCTCGGGTAATTCATGGGCATGTTCCATCAACCACGCATCCAGCGTGTGCCCGACGTGGGTCAGCACAGCCCGCTCGGGTTTCAGCTCGGCAATGATCTTCAGTGCCAGCGTCACATCATTGTGGTTGCGCGGCGTTTGCGGCTGGGGCGGCATGGAGCAGTCGAGGACCAGCACGTCGAGTGCCTCGCGCTGCAAAAAGCTCTGGGTGTCGTGGGGCAAGCCGACGGTGTCGGTGAGGTAGGCGATGCGCCGCCCTCCGCCTTCCAGCAGATAACCCAGCGTTGGCTTGGAGTGCAGCAGCGGCAGCGCGGTGACTTGCAGGTTGCCCAGCGACCGGCTTTCGAAGGGCATGAACGGCTGGCTGAAATCCAGTATGCCGGGGTGCTTGTACAGGTCCGACAGCCCTTCCGCGTCCACCGGGCCATGCACCGGGATCACCAGGCCCTGGCCCCAGCGCAGGTGCAGCAGGCCTTGAGCATGGTCGGCGTGGTAGTGAGTCTGCAAGATGCCGCTGAGGCTGCGCGGCGGGAAGCGTTCGGTGAGGTCGGGCAAGCCGCTGTCGATCAGCCAGCGTTGTTCCCCCAGTTCCACCAGCGCGCAACACGGGCGGCGGCGCAGGCGTTGGTCGGCGTGGGCGGCGCGACAGGCCGCGCACTCACAGCCGTAAACCGGGACTTGCCGCGCATCCCCCGTCCCCAACAGGGTCAGGCGCATGCGGGCGCGCGCTGCAGTCGTTGCAACAATCGGGCGACGGTTTGCTCCAGGGCGCCGGAATTGTCCAGCACGATCATCGACGGGTCACTCATCTGCAAATCGTCAGCGAATTGCGCGTTGCGTGCCAGTCGGGTTTCGATGTCTTCGGCCGATTCCCGCGCCCGACTGAGCAAGCGCTCCCGCAATACCGATTGATCCACTGTCAGCAGCACCACCCACAGCGACGGATAACGCAACCGCGCCTGGGGCAGGTGCCCGCGCGAACCGTTGACCAGCACATCGTGCCCCTCGGCGAGCCATTGATCGATCTCTTTCGGAATGCCGTAATGCAGGCCGTTGGCGAACCAGTCGAGTGCAAACGCGCCCTCGGCCTGCAGCGCCTCGAAGCGCTCGACGCTGACGGCCTGGGCCGCTTCGCCCCTGGCTTCCGCCGACCGGGTGATGACCCGCCGAACGATCCGGCAGTCCCGCGCGGCCAATGCCTCGCGGGCCGCGTCCAGCAGGCTGTCCTTGCCCGAACCCGACGGCCCGATGAGATAGATCAACCTGCCTGCCATCAGAACACCCTCTTCGCTTGTCGCCAGACTTGTTGAATGATTGGCAGTGTGCCCAAAGCCCGGGCGTGGATCAGGTCGGCACGCAGGCCGACGCGGATTTCGCCGCGATCCTGCAAGCCCGCCGAACGGGCCGGTGCCAGGCTGACCGTAGTGACTGCACGCGCCAGTCCCGCACCTGTCGACTCGTCCGCTGCATCCAGCTGGGCGCCCAGGGTGAACGCCGCCTGCAACAGGCTGGCCGGATAGTAATCGCTGGAGAGAATATCCAGTAGCCCTTCTTCGGCCAATGTCGCCGCCGCGATGTTGCCCGAGTGCGAACCGCCGCGAACGATGTTCGGCGCGCCCATCAACACGCTCATGCCCAGACGCCGGCAGCCCTGTGCGGCTTCGAGGGTGGTCGGGAACTCGGCGATGCTCATGCCGTAACCCGCCGACTCTTCCACGTGGGCCAGGGTGGCGTCGTCGTGGCTGGCCACCGACAACCCACGGGCCAGGCAGATGTCGACGATGGCCCGGCGATAACGGTCGCTGTAGGTTTTGGAGTTGGCGACCTGTTCGACAATGAAGGCGTCCATTTGCTCGCTGCTCAGGTGGTACTTGCCCATGTAGTACTCACGGTACTTGGATTCGAGGGCGAACTGGCGCTGGCCCGGCGAATGGTCCATCACCGACACCAGTTGCACCAGCGGCTGCTCGACCAGGTCACGGAACACGCTGAGGGTGTCGGGATGGCAGACTTCGCAGCGCAGGTGCAAGCGGTGCTCGGCGCGGGTCATGTCGGCGGCGTTGGCCTTGGCGATCGCGTCGACCATGCCCGGCAATTGCTGCATGCGCTTGCCCTTGGGATTGACGTCGCCGATGGACAGCGCGTCGAACACCGTGGTGATGCCCGCCGCGATGATTTGCGCGTCGTGGCTCATCACCGCCGAGGCCGACGGCCAGTCCACACCGGGGCGCGGGCTGAGGTGTTTTTCCAGGTTGTCGGTGTGCAGTTCGACCAGCCCCGGCAGCAGGTAGTCACCGTTGAGGTTCTGCGCGTGGGACAGCTGGCTGATGCTGTCATCGACTTCGCTGATCAACCCGTCGCGCAGCACCACGGTGCCGGTGAACACGCGCTCGGCAGTGACGATCTTGGCGTGGGTCAGGATCTGTTCGTTCAGCATTGTTCGGTCTCCTTCGGGCTCGACACCATCGAGGGTTGCAGGTCGACATCTGGCGGGGTCATGTCCAGGTGGCGGTCGGACACCGCTTCCCGGGCCAGTCGGTCGTGGAAGATGCCAATCACCGCAGCGCCGGCGCTTTTCGCTTCAAGGATCAATTCAAGGACCACCTGGCGATTGCCGTCGTCCAGCGAAGCGGTAGGCTCGTCCAGCAGCATCACCGGCCACGGCACCATGAAGCCGCGGGCGATGTTGACGCGCTGCTGCTCGCCGCCGGAAAACGTGCCCGGCGCCAGCTGCCACAGCCGTTGGGGAATGTTCAGCCGAGCGAGCAGATGCTCGGCGCGGGCCTGGGCGTCTTCGCGTTTCCAGCCGCGGGCCAGCGCCGGTTCCATGACCACGTCCACAGTGGCGACGCGGGGAATCACCCGCAGAAACTGGCTTACGTAGCCGAGGGTGTGCTGGCGCACCTGCAGCACCTCCCGCGGCGCAGCGCCGACCAGCTCGATCCACTCGCCCTGGTGCTGCACGCGAATGCTGCCGCCGGCCGGCAGGTAGTTGCCGTAGAGGGTGCGCAGCAGCGTGCTTTTGCCCGCGCCGGAATGGCCGTGGAGCACCAGGCACTCGCCGCCGCTGACGGAGAAATTCAGGCCGCGCAGCACGTTCAGCACCACGCCGCTCTGCTGGTGCAGGGTGAAGGTTTTCGAGAGGTCATGGACCTCGATCAGCGTGTTCATTGAAGGCATCCCGAGAGGCGGATCATGGCTGCAGCACCGAAGACACCAGCAGCTGCGAATACGGATGTTGCGGGTCGTCGAGGATCTGATCGGTCAAGCCGGTTTCCACCACGTGGGAACGGCGCATCACCATCAGTCGATCGGCAAGCAAGCGGGCGACGGCCAGGTCGTGGGTGACGATGACCACCGCCAGGTCCAGCTCGCGCACCAGCCCGCGCATCAGGTCCAGCAAACGCGCCTGCACCGACACGTCGAGGCCGCCGGTGGGTTCGTCCATGAACACCAGCCGTGGGCCGGACACCAGATTTCGGGCGATCTGCAAACGTTGTTGCATGCCGCCGGAAAAGGTTCGCGGCAGGTCGTCGATGCGCGCCGGGTCGATCTCCACTTGGTTGAGCCAGTCCAGCCCCGCCGCCCGCAGCGCCTGATAATTGCGCACGCCCTGGGCCATCAGCCGCTCGCCGATATTGGCCCCGGCCGACACCGCCATGCGCAGGCCGTCGCGGGGGTTCTGCTCAACGAAGCCCCACTCGGTGCGCAGCAAGGTGCGGCGCTCGGCCTCGCTGGCGCTGTACAGATCCAGCCATTGGCCGGCATTTTTGTGGGTGTCGGCGAGGCGGTAATCGATGACGCCCCGGTCGGGCAGGCAACGGCCGCTGAGCAGCGAAAGCAGCGTGGACTTGCCCGAGCCTGACTCGCCGACGATGCCCAGCACCTCCCCCGGATAGAGCTCGAAGCTGACGTCCTGGCAGCCTTTCTCCGGGCCGTACAACTTGGTCAGGCCGCGCACTTTGAGCAGCGGTTGAGTGCGATCGCCCAGCGCATCGCGGTCGATCTGTTGAGCAGCGTTCATAGCGCGGCCCTCCCCTGGCTGACCCGTTGCGCGCAGTAGTCGGTGTCCGAGCAGACGAAGCTCTGGGTGCCCTGATCGTCGAGGATCAGCTCGTCGAGGAACGAATCATGGCTGCCGCAGATGGCGCAGTTGTGTTCCCACTTCTGCACTTCGAAGGGGTGGTCCTCAAAGTCCAGGCTGGTGACGCGGGTGAACGGCGGCACGGCGTAAAGACGCTTCTCGCGACCGGCGCCGAACAGCATCAGCGCCGGGCTCATGTCCAGTTTCGGGTTGTCGAATTTGGGGATCGGCGACGGGTCCATGACGTAGCGCTCGTCGACGGTCACCGGGTAGGCGTAGGCCGTGGCGATGTGGCCGAAGGTGGCGATGTCCTCGTAAAGCTTGACGTGCATGACGCCGTAATCATTCAGGGCGTGCATGGTGCGGGTCTCGGTTTCCGACGGTTCGATGAAGCGCAACGGCTCCGGAATCGGCACCTGATAGACCATGATCTGGTCGGCGTGCAGCGGCGTTTCCGGGATGCGGTGACGGGTCTGGATGATCGTCGCTTCGCGGGTGCGTTCAGTGGTGGCGACGCCGGCGGTGCGGGCGAAAAAGCGGCGGATCGACACGGCGTTGGTGGTGTCGTCGGCGCCCTGATCGATGACTTTGAGCACGTCTTCGGCACCGAGGATCGCGGCGGTCAGTTGCATGCCGCCGGTGCCCCAGCCATAGGGCAGCGGCATTTCACGGCCACCGAAGGGCACTTGATAACCGGGAATGGCCACGGCCTTGAGCAGGCCGCGACGGATCATGCGTTTGGTCTGTTCATCCAGGTACGCGAAGTTGTAGGCCTCGTCTCGCGGCGTCTGTGGTTGCGGACGTGGCTGCGTGGCGGCGTTCATTGAGCCTGCTCCTTGGAGGGCGTGCGCAGTTTGCGGATCAGTTCCAGTTCGGCCTGGAAGTCCACGTAGTGCGGCAGTTTCAGGTGCGAGACGAAACCGGCGGCTTCGACGTTGTCGCAGTGGGCGAGCACGAACTCTTCCTGCTGGGCCGGGGAAACGATCTCCTCGCTGTACTCACCGGCGCGCAACGAGCGGTCCACCAGCGCCATGCCCATGGCTTTGCGTTCGGCGTGCCCGAAGGCCAGGCCGTAACCGCGCGTGAACTGCGGCCGCTCGGTGGCGGAACCGACGAACTGGTTGACCATCTCGCACTCGGTCACCTCAATGGCGCCAATGGAAATCGGGAAGCCCAGCCCTTCCGGCTCGATCCACACTTCAACGTCACCCACACGAATCTCCCCGGCGAACGGGTGATTGCGGCCGTAGCCGCGCTGGGTCGAATAGCCCAGCGCCAAGAGAAAGCCTTCATCGCCCCGGGCCAGCGCCTGCAGGCGTTCGGCGCGGCTGGCCGGGTACTCCAGTGGCTCGCGGGTGATATCAGCGACCGGTGCGCCGGTGTCCTGTTCTTCCTTGATCAGGCCTTCTTTCGCCAGCAATCCCAGCACCCGCGGACAGTCCTGGACCGCCGCGTCGGCCTGACTTTCAGGGCCAGGGAATTCGCCTTCCGCCAGCAAGGTGAAGTCCAGCAAGCGGTGGGTGTAATCGAAGGTCGGTCCCAACAGCTGCCCGCCGGGCACATCCTTGAACGTGGCCGACAGACGCCGGTTGAGCTGCATGTTGGAGGTGTCGATCGGCAAGCTGGCGCTGAAGCGCGTCAGCGTGGTGCGGTAGGCGCGCAGCAGGAAGATCGCTTCCACCAGATCGCCGGCCGACTGCTTGATCGCCAGCGCGGCGAGTTCGGCGTCGTACAGCGAGCCCTCGGTCATCACCCGGGCGACGGCCAGGGGCAATTGCTGACGGATCTGTTCCACGCCCAGCTCGGCAACCGAGGGGTCGCCCCGGCGCTGTTTCGCCAGCAGTTTGTGGGCATTGTCGATGGCCTGTTCGCCACCTTTGACGGCAACGTACATCAGGCCGCTCCTCTTGAGGGTTGAAGACTCGAAGGCTGGGACTTGAACAGCACTTGAGTACTGCGCGGCAAACCGAGCAATTCGCTGCCGGCGACGAAGAACACGTCGATCCCGCGGGGGAAGTCATTGCGCGCTTCGCGCTCCTGCCAGAACGCTTCCTGCAGCGGCAGGCTGACGTGGTTTTGGCGTTCGATGCCCGGCCCGCGCCAGGCCAGTTGCGTGCCGCCCTGCAGGCTCGGCAACTGGACCAGCAGCGTGCAGGACTGATCGGGATAGCGATCATTGCCCAGGTCGAAACCGCTGAGGTCGTGCAACTGGCTGTCGTCGAGCAGCGCGAAGCGGGCGTTCTGCCGGTCGCTGACGATCGGGCAACCACAATGGAAGGTCAGGTTGGCACGAATGGCCTGGGTGTCGAATTTGGGCGCAAGCCACAGTGGCGTGTCGATGTCCAGCAAGGCCAGGCACAGGGCGTGGCTGGCCGCGGCGAGGACTTCGAGGTGCGGCGGGGTTTGCGTGGCGAGCAGGCTTTGCGCGACACCGGGGCCGGCCAGCGCCTTAAGGGCGGCGCGAAAACTGCGCTGGGCATCCAGCACCGGATCGTTGAATGCCGGCTGCAGCAAGGACGCGGGCAAGGATTCAGTTGCGAGAAAGGTGCTCATTAGTTTTCTCCTCTGACCAGGGTGAAGAAGTCCACTTTGGTCGCGGCGGTATCGGCTTGTTGTCGAGCCCGACGCAGAGCCTGCGAGCGAGCCAGCGGGTCAATCAGTTCTGTGATCCAGTGCGTCTGTTGAGCACCCTGCAAATGGGCGTCGGCCAGAGCGGCGAGTTCGGCGTGGGCCTTGTCACGCCCGGCCAGGTAGCTGAAGCCGGTGCAGCCGTCGGCCAGGCGCACCACGCAACGGGTCACGGTCATCTCGCCGACGTTGAACGGCGCACCGCTGCCGCCCATGCGGCCCCGCACCAGGGTCATGCCGATTTCCGGCGCGCGGATCAGTTGGTATTTGGCGTCACGCAATGCGGCTTCGTGGGCCAGCAATTCATCGCGGCGGCTGCGCGAGAGCACGCCGATCCAGTGCTGGCGGGCGGACAGTTCGGCGGCTGAAGCGTCGGGCGCGGTGGAGGGAACGGGTGTCGCAGTCATCGAGGGCATCTCCATCAGGTGACGATCTGATACTGGAAGCGGTCGGAGCGGCTGGTGGAATGGGCAATCTCCACCGGGTTTCCGTGCGCATCATGGGAAAGGGTGAGCACCGTCAGCGCCGGCAGATGACGCGGCATCAGCAGCACACTGGCTTCTTCGCGACTGGGCAGGCGCGCGCCGATCAGGCTGAAGGTGCGAGTCAACGGCAATTGCCGTTCGGTGAGGAACTGGCGCACCGACCCGCTGACGTAGTCGGCGATCAACGACGCGCGGGTGGCGCAGTAACGGTGGCGAATCAGGCAGACCGGCTGGCCGTCGAGGCGGCGCAGGGTTTGCAGTTCGATCAGCGGCGCGTGGGGTTCGAGGCCCAGATGCGCGGCCTCCTCCACCGTCGCCGTGCAATGCCGGCGTTGCAGCAGCACAGCCTCGACGCCGTGGCCGAGCGCGGCAAGGGATTCGCTGTAGGCACTGCCGGCAGCAACCGGGTACACCAGCGGCCGCCCCAACACCTGGGTGCCTTTGCCCTGGCGGCGCAGCAGGCTGCCTTCGCGGACCAGCTCGTCGATGGCCCGGCGAACCGTATGCCGGTTGACCTCGAAGCGTGCGGCGAGCTGGATTTCAGCCGGCAGGTATTCACCGGCGGTGTAGCGGTCGAGTTCACTGCGCAGGGTCTGCGCCAGTTCGCGGTACATGGGTTCCCGATGCGTGGCTTCTCGACGCGTCGGCTCTCGGTGCAGGGCTTCGGATTGTCTAGACAACTGCATGGCTAAAAAAGGGTTCGCACCCTCTCCTGTCGTGGTCATTAGATGAACTGCTTGCGCAGGCGCTGGGAGAAGATGTCGATGACGCTCACCACCACGATGATCACCAGCAGCACCGAACAGGTCTGGGTGAACTGGAAGGCGCGGATGTTTTCCCAGAGGATGACGCCAATCCCGCCGGCACCGACCATTCCCACCACCGTGGC
This sequence comes from Pseudomonas sp. GL_135, assembly GCF_057834665.1. Classification (NCBI taxonomy): domain Bacteria; kingdom Pseudomonadati; phylum Pseudomonadota; class Gammaproteobacteria; order Pseudomonadales; family Pseudomonadaceae; genus Pseudomonas; species Pseudomonas sp. GL_135. Next base: position 2,498,834 of record NZ_CM174408.1, on the reverse strand, counting down.
CGAGCGAACGTTGGATTCAAAGCGGTACAGCGCGTAGGAAATCCACAGCGGCATGACTTGCGGGATGACCCCGAAGATCACCTCCTGCAAGGCACTGGCGCCGGTGGCTCGAACGCCCTCGACCGGGCCCGGATCAATCGCTTCCACCGCTTCGGCAAACAGCTTGGCGAGCACACCGGTGGTGCTGATCCACAACGCCAGGACACCGGCAAACGGGCCCAGACCAACAGCGACCACAAAGAGCATGGCGAAGACCATTTCGTTGATCGAGCGGAACGAATCCATGACTCGACGCAGCGGTTGATGAATCCACCACGGCGTGATGTTGTCGGCGCAGAGAATGCCCAGCGGCACCGAGCAGACGATCGCCAGCAGCGTGCCCCAGAGGGCGATCTGCACCGTGACGATCATTTCCTTGAGGTACGCGCGCCATTCGTGGAAATCGGGCGGGAAAAAGTCGGCGGCGAAAGTCGCCATGTTGCCGGAGTCGCGGTACAGCGCCAGCGGGTTCATTTCCGCGCCGTGCCAGGCCCAGGCCATCATCGCCAGGAACAGGCCCCAGCCAAGGTACTGCGGCCAGCTGCGCTTGCCAGCGGCCTGGATGTAAGCAGCGTGAGTGGTCATAAAGAATCCAGTTGCGATCGGGTGAAGCGTCATGACTGGCGCGCTGGGCCCTCGAGCTGCAGCGCGCCCCGTGCATCAACCCGCCTTGGCGGTGCCTTGTTTTTCCAGCTCGGAAATCCGGTCCTGCAGCTTGGTCAGGCCGGCGTCGATGTCTTTCAGGCGCGTGGCCTTCTCCTCGGCGCTGAGGGTGGTGCTGGCGGTGGTCTCGGTTTTCTGCTTGAACAGCTCGAGCTGGCGAATGGTCAGCAACTGGTCGTCCGAGGACTTGAGAAACTTGCCCATCTGCATGTTCTTCAGCACGGCCTTTTCTTCGTCGGTGTCACCGTAATTGGCGAAGAAATCGCGGATCTTGTTCTTGTCCGCGTCCGACAGGCCCTTGCGCCAGACCATCGGGTCGGCCGGGATCAGTGGCGATTTCCAGATCACCTTGAGCATCGCCGCCTTGTCCGGCTGGGTGACTTCCAGACGGTCCCAGCTTTCGGTGTTGAAGGTGGCGACGTCCAGTTGCCCTTTGGCCACGCTGAGGGCGTTGACTTCATGGCTGGAGTTCAGCGTGCGTTTGAAGGCGGTGGCGGCGTCGACGTGGTTCTGCGCGAACACGTAGTAACCCGGCACCAGATAGCCCGAGGTGGAATTCGGGTCGCCGTTGCCGAAGGTCAGTTCCTTGGCGTGCTTGAGCATGTCCTCGACTGAATTGATCGGACTGTCCTTGCGCGCAATGATCACGCTCCAGTAGCCGGGCGCACCGTTGGCGGCGGCGGTCTGGGCGAAGATTTCGCCACCGGAACGGTCCACCGCCTCCATGGCGGCCTTGTTGCCGAGCCAGGCGACGTCGACCTTGTTGAAGCGCATGCCCTGGATCAGGCCGGCGTAGTCGGAAGCGAAGGTGGCGTTGACTTTCAGCCCGGTCTTTTTGGTCATGTCGTCGATGAACGGCTGCCAGACGCTCTTCAGGTTCTGCGACGACTCGGTGGACATGATGCCGAAGTTGATGACGTTGTCATCGGCCTGCGCAGTGCCCATCAGGCAACCGGCGACGACAGCGGCAGACGCGAAGACGCGCCCGATACGGTTCAACATGGGGAACTCCCGGAGCTGGGTTGGTTGTTGGGGTGTTGCCTGGTTTATGGGGTTTGTCAGTGCTGCAGCTGAATCAGGCGCGGGCCATCATCAGTCGCGACGGTCGTTCGCTGTCCCGTGCCGTGCCGTCGAACATCAGGCTGGTGTCAGCGTCGGCGCCGTACAGGTCATTGAGGAACTGGCCGTTGAGCTCGCTGCCGTTGCCGTCGAAGTGAATGCGCCCGCCCTTCAGTGCCACGGCACGCGGGCAATAGCGCACGGCGTAATCCACCTGATGCAGGGTGACGACGACGGTCTTGCCGTCCCGGCGGTTGATGTCGGCGAGGATTTCCATGACCTTGCGCGCGGACTCGGGGTCGAGGGAGGCAATGGGCTCGTCGGCCAGAATGACCTCGGCCTGCTGGGTCAGCGCGCGAGCGATAGCCACCCGCTGCTGCTGGCCGCCGGACAGGGTCGAGGCCCGTTGCGCCGCCAGATCGGCAAGGCCCACGCGGTCGAGGTTGGCCATGGCCCGGGCTTTCTCTTCGGCATTGAACAGCCCGAGACTGCCACGCCAGCGCGGCATGCGACCGAGGCAGCCGAGCAGGACGTTGTCGAGGACGCTGAGGCGATTGACCAGATTGAATTGCTGAAAGATGTAGCCGATGTCGGCGCGCAGTCGGCGCACTTTGCCGTTGAGGCGGCCCGAAGCCTGCACTTCACGGCCCAGCACCTGGACGCTGCCGCCATTGCTGCGATCGCAGCAGGCCAGCCCGGCCAGATGGCGCAACAGGGTGGATTTGCCGGAACCGGAAGCGCCGATCAGCGCCACCATTTCCCCGTGTTGTATAGACAATGCAAGGTCAACCAAAGCGGTCTTGCGGGCGAATGTCTTGTTCAGGCGGTCGACGTGGATGGCTGCGGTCATGGGCTTCTCTGGTCTTGTGATTCCAGCGTCCTGCCGGGGGTGAATGATCAGCCGCACGACCGTCCATGGCCGCGTTCGGTGCGAGTGACATTAGGGGCAGCCTGTGGCAGTTCCATGAATCGACGATGACGGCGGAGTGTCAGTTCAGAGACGGTTTGATGCGGGATTTTTCGGGGGTTTTGTGGACATCAGGACGTTAAAGGGCGCTTTAGCGGCCGTGGGGGATAGACAAGTCGCGCGGATGTTGAAGGCCGGATGGGGAGGGTTCTGGCAGGGCTGAAATAAATAATTCGTGCCGTTGGTCCGTTGGCACAACCCGATGCAGTGAGGGGGACTGGCTTTAGCCGGGAAAGCGTTGGGTGGTGCGCCGCAAGACTCAGGGTGTGCGGGCTGGCCCCTTCCCGGCTAAAGCCGGTCCTACTATGCGTGCTTTGATCTGCTTTTGATCTTCGTACACAAAAGGCTCAGTCACCGCCGATCGCGACTTGGGTGCAGGCTGAACGTAGACGACGCGTAGTGGGCCGAGCCGCATGGATGCGGCGAGAGCGCCGTCAGGACAGGGATGTCCGTTCGGCGCGGGCCCACGGAGCGTCGTCGGAGTGAGGGTATTCCGACGAAGGAGGAACCAAGCCAGGAGCAAGCACCCTTGGTTACTTGGGGATGGTGCGACTTTCGACTTTTCCAAGTAACTCGCCGAAGGCGAAACCCGAGGCCGTTAGGCCGACGCTCTTGATCTTGATCAGACGTTTAGATCCTGAACGTCCCCACCAAATGCTGCAGCCGCGCCGTCTGGTGCTCCAGATGCGCGCAGGCATCAAGCGTCGATTTCAGGTTATCGACCCCTTCCTGATTCAGCGTATTGATCTCCGTAATGTCGACATTGATCGACTCCACCACCGCCGTCTGCTCCTCGGTCGCGGTCGCCACCGACTGGTTCATGCCATCGATCTCACTGATCCGGCGGGTCACACTGTTCAGGCGTTCGCCGGCCTGATTGGCGATGGTCACACTGTTCTCGCTCTGGCGCTGGCTCTCGGTCATGTTGATCACCGCATCACGGGCGCCGACCTGCAACTCCTCGATCATGCCCTGCACCTGCTGCGCCGAATCCTGAGTGCGATGCGCCAGGTTCCTCACCTCATCCGCCACCACCGCAAAGCCGCGCCCCGCTTCCCCTGCCCGCGCCGCTTCAATGGCGGCGTTGAGCGCGAGCAAGTTGGTCTGCTGGGAAATACCGGTGATCACTTCCAGAATCTGACCGATGTTGGCCGTTTTGTTGTTCAGCGTTTCGATATTGGCGCACGACTCACTGATCTTCTCGGACAGCTGGTTCATCGCCTTGATGGTCTGGCTGACGACGCCCTGACCTTCACTGGCCAACTGCGTGGCTTCACTGGAATGCTGCGACGCCAGCGCGGCGTTCTGGGCGATTTCCTGGGCGGCGGCGCCGAGCTGGTTGATCGCGGCGGCCACGCTGCTGGTACGGCTGGTCTGCTGATCGGAATTGCCCATCGACGAGTTCGAGGCCCCGACCACACGGGCCGCGACTTCACCCAGTTGCCCCGCGGTCGACGCCACTTCGCGGATCGAGCTGTGAATACGCTCGACGAAACGGTTGAACGACTGCGCCAACGCGCCGAATTCATCCTGGGACACAATCACCAGACGCTTGGTGAGGTCGCCTTCCCCGTCAGCCATGTCCTGCATCGCCCGGCCCATCTGGTGCAACGGCTGCATCAGCACGCGGATCAACAGCCCCAGCAGCAGCATGATGATCGCCACCGCAATGACCATGGCGAGAATCGCCGAAGAGCGGAATTCACTGAGCATCGAATAGGCCGCGTCGCGGTCGAGGACCAGCGCCACGTACCAGTTCGCCGATGACAGGCCTTCCACCTTGGTGAACGAGATGATCTGCCCCTTGCCGCCGGACTCGATTTCCGCCACGCCCGGCGCGATGGTCGGCGCACCGTTCGGATAGGCCTCGCTGACGTTCTTGAGGATCAGCTTGCTGTCCGGGTGAATCAGAATCTTGCCGTCGGCGCTGACGATGTACGCATAGCCATGGCCGCCGAAGTTCAGCGAGTTGATGGTCTTGCTGATCGCGTCCAGGGAAATGTCCGCGCCCGCGACGCCGATCATTTGCCCCTGCTGGCGCACCGGTGTGGCCAGCGTCACCACCAGCTTGCCCGACGACGCGGCGATGTAGGGCTCGGTCACGATAATGCCCTGGGCCGCATCCGCCGCCTTGTACCAGCCACGGGCCCGCGGGTCATAGTCGGCCGGGCGGTTGCCCGTCGGCACGGAAAACATCACGCCGTCCTTGCTGCCGAAATAACTGAGCTGGAAGTTGTCCGGGTAAACCGGCAAACCGATCACGCGCTGCAGGCTGCTTGCCGATGGGCCGTCCACAGCGATCTGCTGAGCCATGGAGTTGAGCAACTGCGTGCGGCTGTCGAGCCAGGTTTGAATGTTCTGCGTGGTCAGACTGCCCAACTGTTGAAGTTCGGAGGCGACACTGTTTTTCAAGGTTTGGCGCTGGCGATAATCGTTCACCAGAATAAAACACGAGAAAGCAACTACCACGATGAGTGCAGCAGCCAGCAGGATTTTTCTGCTGAAACCCAGACGTTTAATCATATGCGTGTGTCCATAACAGAGATGACAGCGACAAGAGTGCGATGCCGATAGGTGCGCTGCGCTTTGCACGGGTGCAGCAGGAAAGAGAAGGCACGGCCTGAAAGATGTTTCGGCTGCAACGGCACGGAATTTAGGGCTGGGTGGTGATGAAAGTTGAGCGCTGTTCTTCGGGAAGAGAAATAGTTGAACTTCAATGCAATTGCTGAGGGTTAGTTGATGTAGTGGATCCAATAAAGACCGTTTTTTATATACGGCTTAATTAACAAACGTCGAATATGGGCGCGATGAATTGCCGATGTGTTCGCGCAGCCATATGACGCGGAGCGTCAGGGAATGCATTCCCACGCAGAGCGTGGGCACGATCGGGCATATATGGCTTAACTAACAGACGTCGAATATGAGCGGCAGGAATAACCGACGTGTTCCTGCAGCCATATGACGCGGAGCGTCAGGGAATGCATTCCCACGCAGAGCGCGGGAATGATCGGGCGACCGGGTGTCAGCTCGAAACAACCCCATAGCCCACACGGGCCCCTTCCCGGCTAAAGCCGGTCCCACTAACAGCAGCGTGTAGATTCAGGAGGACCGGCTCTGACTGTAGGACCGGCTTCAGCCGGGAAGCGCTTGATCCGCTTTTGATCTTCATACGCAAATGGCGAAATATCTGCAGTTCAGCAGATGCTCTTGATCTCCCTGCGCAGCACGCATCATCACGACTCCAGATGACACCGCACCCGCTCCCCCTCCACCCCCCCCCTCGCCGGCAACAACGCCTGCGGCCTCTCGCAACCCGAGGTTGCCTTCGGACAACGATCCCGGAAAAAACACCCCGTCGGCAACGTCCGATTGCCCGGCAGCTCGGTCGGCGCCGACACCTGAGCGTCGTCCACCGCCACCCCCAGCCGCGGCACCGCCTCCAGCAACAGCTGCGTATACGGATGACGCGGGCGCTCCAGCACCTCCGCCGCGGTACCCAACTCCACAATCTGCCCCAGGTACATCACCGCCAGCCGGTCGGCCATGTGCCGCACCACCGACACATTGTGGGAAATCAAAATGTACGTCAGGTCCCGGCTGCGCTGCAGCTCCGCCAACAAGTTGAGCATCTGCGCCTGCACCGAAATATCCAGCGCCGACGTCGGCTCATCGAGCACGATGATGTCCGGATTGGACGACAACGCCCGGGCAATGGCGATCCGCTGACGCTGCCCGCCAGAAAACTGATGGGGAAACCGATCAAGGTATTCCGTACGAATGCCCACCTGCGCCGCCACCTTCGCCGCAATGGCCCGCATCTCGTGGCGCGGCGCCGATCGCTGCACGAACAACGGCTCGGTGATGACTTTCCACACCGGCAGCCTCGGATCGAGGGACGACTGCGGGTCCTGAAACACAATCTGCACGTTGCTGCTGCGTTCCTTATCGCTGTTGTAGACCCAGTCAAGCCGGCCCGAGGTCGGCTTGATCAAGCCCATCAACAACTGCGCCAGGGTGCTTTTGCCGCAGCCGGATTCCCCGACCACGCCGAGGGTTTCGCCGGCACGGACCTGCAGATCGATGCCATTCAGGGCATGGGCCAGCGCCTTCGGGCGACCGAGCCAGTCCTTGCCCATCGGGTAATGCACGCGCACGTCTTGCAGGCCGAGGATGGTCGGGCTCTCGCCGGGCAAGCTCTGCAGGGCTGAACGGATCATGGCCGCGACTCCTGTGCGGTGGCGTGTGAGGGCGCGCTTAACCAGCAGGCGCTTTTGCGGTCAGCGGCGGCGTCGATGGTCTGCATCGGCGGTCGCTGCAGGCATTGAGCCGTGGCGAAGGGGCAACGATCAAGGAAGGTGCAGCCCTCCGGCAGCGCCGAAAGGTTGGGCACCTGCCCGGGAATGGTCATCAGGTCCTGGCCCGGTTCGACCTGCTCCGGCAACCCGCTGAGCAAACCCTGGGTGTACGGGTGTCGCGGGTCGGCCATCACCTGCGCGGTGACGCCCTGCTCCACCACCGCACCGGTGTACATCACGTACACCCGATCGCAGAACTGCGACACCAGCGCCATGTCATGGGTGATCAGCAGAATCGCCGTGCCCCGCGCGCGGGCCTTTTCCCGCAGCAGCAACAGCACTTGCCGCTGCACCGTGACGTCCAGCGCGGTGGTCGGTTCGTCGGCGATCAGCAACTGCGGGTCGCAGGAGAACGCCAGAGCGATCATCACCCGCTGACGCATGCCGCCGGAAAGTTCGAAGGGGTAGCTGTTCATCACCTGCTCGGGGTCGGCGATGTGCATGTCCCGCAGCAACGCGATCGCTTTGGCCTTGGCGTCGGCCTTGCTCAGGCGCTGGTGATGGATGATCACGTCGAGCATCTGCCGACCGATGCGGCGGGTCGGATTGAGCGCGGTCATGGGCTCCTGGAAGATCATGGCGGCGTCGCGGCCACGCACACTCAACAGGTCCTTCTCTTTGGCGGTGAGCATGTCGCGGCCGAGAATACTCAGGCTGCCACTTTTCACTTCGTAAGAGCGCTCCGGCAGCAGGCGCAGGCTGAGCATCGCGGTGACCGACTTGCCCGAACCGGACTCACCGATGACCCCGACGATCTCGCCGGGATTCACGTGCAGCGACACGCCATTGAGCGCCTTGACCGTGCTTTTGTAGGCCGGGAATTCGATGCGCAGGTCGTCGATCACCAGCACCGGGGCCTGCGCCGCAAGGGGTTGTTGAACAGATGCCTGCATGGTCATTTCCCCTGCTGCCGTGGGTCGAGCAAGTCCCGCACGCCGTCGCCCAAAAGGTTGAAACCGGTGGCGGTGATCAGAATCGCCACGCCGGGAAAGGTCGAGTACCACCATTGGTCGAGGATGTAGTTGCGCCCAGTTGCGACCATCGCGCCCCACTCCGCCGTCGGCTGTTGCGCGCCCAGGCCGATGAAACCCAGCGCCGAGGCCATGAGGATGGCGCTGCCGATGTCCAGGCTCAGTTGCACCAGCAACGGCGGCATGGCATTGCGCGCCACGTGCCAGATGACCATGTGCCAGCGTCCGGCGCCGAAGGTTTCGGCGGCCTTGACGTAACCCATCTGGCGGATGCTCAGGGCCTGCCCACGGGCCAGCCGCACGTAAAACGGAATCCGCACCAGTGTGATTGCCAGCATGGCGTTGAACAGGCTCGGACCCAGCGCCGCAGCCAGGGCCATGATCAGCACCAGCGATGGCACCGACAGCATGATGTCCATCAGGCGCATGATCAGCCCGTCGAAACGCCCGCCGATGATCCCGGACATACAGCCGAGCAAGCCGCCGGCAAAGCACGAAGCGAACGCCACAAAGAGGCCGACACCGACGGATTGGCGGCTGCCGTACAGCACGCGGCTGAACAGATCGCGGCCCACTTCGTCGGTGCCGAACCAATGGGCGGCGGACGGCGCGGCCAGGCGCTGAGTCAGATTAAGCGCATTGGGGTCATGGGACGCGAGCCAAGGCGCAAAGGCCATCACCAGCAGCACCATCACGGTAATCAGCAGCCCGGCCATGGTCAGTGGACTGCGGCGAATCTGATGGGCCAGATACGCCCATTTGTCCTGCCAACGCGAGGCGGCCGGCAGTGGCGCCACGGCGGGCGCGGTGATCGGAGTCGTCATGTCAGTTGACCTCGCCAATGCGCGGATCGATCAGGCGGTACAGCAGATCGATCGCCATGTTCAGCAGCACATAAATGAAGGAAACCATGATCGCGAAGCCCATCACTGCCGGGAAATCCAGCGACTGGATCGACTTGACCACGTAAGCGCCCATGCCCGGCCAGGCGAACACGGTTTCCGTGAGCACCGCGCCGTAGAGCAGATCGCCCAGGGTCAGTCCCAATACCGTCACCGAGGGAATCAGCGCGTTGGGCAAGGCGTGTCGCAGAATCACTGCCCATTTCGACAGGCCGTAGGCGCGAGCGGTACGGATGTAATCTTCGCCGAGCTGGTCGAGCATCGCCGAGCGAATCTGCCGCGCCACCACGCCCAGGTTGACGAAGCCCAAGGTGATGGCCGGCAGAATCAAGTGCTGCACGGCGTTGAAGAACAGCCCGGTGTCGCCCGCCAGCAGCGTATCGATCAGGTAAAAACCGGTGACGGTCCGGGGTGGGTCCAGGCCTTCATCCAGGCGCCCGCTGCCGGGCAGCCAGTTCAGGTGACCGTAAAACAGCACGATCAGGCCCAGCCCGAGCCAGAACGCCGGGGTCGAAATCCCGGTCACCGCGAGGGTTCGCGCGACCTGGTCTATGAAGCGGTTGTGGTACACCGCCGAGAGCACGCCCAACGGCACACCCACCAGAATCGACAACGTCAGCGCCGCCAGCGCCAGCTCCAGCGTTGCCGGGAAGAACGCCTGCAAGTCTTCGAACACCGGACGATGGGTGCGAATCGACGTGCCCAAATCGCCGTGCAGCAGGTCGAGCATGTAGCGGCCGTATTGTTGATACAGCGGCAGATCCAGCCCCAGCTGATGGCGGATGTTTTCGACGATGGCGTCGGTGGCACGGTCCCCGGCGATCAGTCGCGCGGGGTCGCCCGGAATCAGGTGCGAGATGGAAAAGGTAATCAGGGAAACGCCGAACACCACCAGCAGCAGGCCGCCCAGGCGTTTGCGCAGCATATTCAGGAAGGCCATGGGGCACCTCGGTCACGCAGTCGATCAATAACGCGAAACAGCTCGCGGACACAGCGCTGCTCCACAGGACCCCGCCTCCCTTGCGGAGCCCTGTAAATCACAGCGGTTAACGGGATAAAAGGGTTACTTGGTGATCGTGCCGACGTTGAACACCTGTTCCAGCATCGGGTTGAATACGTAGCCCTTGACCTTCTCGCTCATCGGCAAGGTGTACGCCTTCTGGTAGAGGTAGGCGTAGACGCTGTCGTTGAGCACGATCTTCTGCGCCTGCTGGTACAGCTCGGTGCGCTTGGCCATGTCGTTGGTTGTCGCCGATTCGCGAATCAGCTTGTCCACCGCAGGGTTGTCGTAGAACGAACGGTTACCGGCCAGGCCTTTCAGCTTCGAGTCGAAGAAGAAGTTCATGAACATGTAGGGGTCGGCGAAGTCCGGGCTCCACGAGCCGATGGCGATGTCGAAGTCACCGCTGCCCAGGCGCTCACGCATGCTGGCGTTGGCGAGCTTCTCCAGCCTGAGGTTCACGCCCAGCGGTTGCAGACCGGCTTGCAGGGTCAGGCCGATGGGTTCCCAGTTCGGGTCTTTGTCGGAGTACATGAACGTCAGGTTGCTGACCTTCGGCGAGACTTTCGCAAGATCCGCCTTGGCCTTTTCCATGTCCTGCTTGAACGCCGGCAGCTTCTCGTCATAGGCCCACATGCCCTGGGGGATCGGGCCGTTGAGCGGCTTGGCCTTGCCTTTCAGGATGCCGTTGATGATGCCGTCGTAATCCAGGGATTCAACGATGGCCCGCCGCGCATCCGGGTTGTTCATCGGCGCTTTCTGGGTGTTGAGGTACAGCAGCGTCACCCGCAGCGACGGGTAATCGCCGACAACGATGCCCGATTTTCTCGCCAGCGCTTCGAGCTGGTCTTCGGGCATGTCTTCGATGATGTCCAGATCACCGTGTTCCAGCTGCAAACGCCGCACGGAGGCCTCGCCGATGATCTTCACCACGACTTTTTTCAAGGTGGGTTTCGGGCCGGCGTAGTAGCTGTTCTGCTCCATGGTCAGGGTCTGGCCTTTCTGCCAGTTAACCAGCTTGAACGCCCCGGAACCTGCGGTGTGAGTGGACAGGTACGCGTCAGCGCCTTCCGCCTTCTTCGCCACATCGGGGTTGATGATCGCCGCACCGTTGTGGGCCAGGGTCGAGAGGAAAGGCGCGTACGGCGCTTTGAGGGTGAAGCGCACGGTCAGCGGGTCGACCACCGAGACGGCCATGTCTTCGGGGAAGGCGCCGGACGGACCCTGCTTGAGCTTCATCACCCGATCAAAGGAGAACTTCACCGCCTCGGCATTGACCTCGGCGCCATCATCGAACTTGTTGCCGGGCTTGAGCTTGAATTCCCAGGTCAGATTGTCCGCCGAGGTGGTCCAGCTGCTGGCCAGCTCCCCCGCCACTTCGGTGCTGCCCTTGCCGTTTTCGACCTTGTAGGTGACCAGCCGCTGGTACGCCGGGTAGGTCACGGTCCAGTCGTTGTTGTCGATGGTCACGGCCGGGTCGAGGGTCTGCGGGTCGGACGGTTTGCCGATCATCAGGGTGTCCTGGGCCACGGCTGCGCTGGCCGATTGCCAGGCGCCGAGGCCCATCGCAGTGCAGAGGACTGCCATCGCCAGAGTGCGGGGGGTAACGATTGATTTCATGCCGGTTCCTTGATCGTTCGATGTCTGAAAGTTCGTCAGGTTTGTTATTGAAGCTATACCGGGCAGTTAAAGCTCCAGGCCTGGGGCCCGGGAAATGGCGCGCCCTGCCCTTGCGAGGTCGGGTAAGCGCCAGATTCAGCCGGGATTCATGGTTGTCCCGGTCGTGTGTTCGTGTGTCTTGTGTTCTGGTGCGTGCTGCGTGTCGGGTGCTGCGGACTCAGTTAGCGGGCTGGATCGAGCCGTCGTCGATCAGCGGGTAGTCCTCGGCGTCGGGCAGTTCGTAATGCCACCACTCGCTGTCTATGTATGTGAAGCCTGCCGCCAGCATGATCCCCAGCAACAGCAGGCGATTGCGCTGTATACCGGCGGGCAGGTCAGCGAAGAACTGATGGGACTGCTCGCGCATGTCATCGAAACCGGTGCCCATGTCCAGTGCCTGGCCGCTGGCGTCGATCAGGGTCAGGTCCACTGCCACGCCTCGGGTGTGATGAGAACCCAGACCGGGATCGCGCACGTATTCGGGGTTGGGCAGCGCTTGCCACAGCAGGTACTGCGCGTAAGCCGGACGATAGGCGTCGAATATTTTCAGCCTGAATCCTGCTTGGCGCGCCAGACGACTGGCTTTGCGCAGACAACGCTCGGCGTCGCGGTGCAGCAGGCAGCGCGGATCCTGGTAAATCTGCTTGCCGGCGAGGTTGTCGACGCCGGCGTAGATCAAGTCGACCTCGACCTGCAGCGCGTGGGCGTCGACTTCGACGAGGGGGCTATTCACGTAACGACACTCCAGATCAGCGTGTGCGAGTTATTTCAGTGGGACCGGCTTCAACCGGGCAATCGGGCTCATTCAAACTGGCCAAACAGTTGTTGCAGCTCGCGGTTCTTCGCCAGCCGCTGGTCGAGGCGGTCGCCATAACGGTCGGCCACCGCCGACACCATCAAATTGAACAGGCAGGTCAGCGGCGCCAGGGAATCCCAGAACTGCCCCACGTCGGAATTGAGCTGCAGCAGATCGCTCGGGTAATCCCGCGCCCATGGGCAGTGAAAGTCGGTGATAAATGCCAGCCCTACGTCTTGCTGATGGGCGACTTCGCAGAAGGTCCGCGTGACGGCGGAATAGGTGCGGAAGTCGGCGACCACGGCGTAGGGATTTTCAAATTGAGAATTCAGCGATTCGGCGTAGGTGCCGGACAAGCCGTCGACGTAGTACACCTTGGGCCGGATGTACTCCAGATGACTGAAAAACGCGTTGAGGATGCCGCGAGTGGTCTGGATGCCGACGATGAACACCGCATCGGCGCTGTGCAGCCGCTCAACGATGCGGGCGAAGGTTTCGCTGCGTGCCAGCGCGTAGACCCGCTGGATGGCTTCCAGCTCGCGGTTCATCGAACGTTCCAGTGCATCGCCCTGGGTGTTTTCTTCGCGAAAAGCGCCGAGCCGATCAGTGATCACCCACGGACTGGCGCTGTCACCGCGCAGGCTCTGTTTGACGTCGTCGATGTTGCGATAGCCAAGGGAGCGCAGAAACCGCCCCACCGAAATGCCAGTGGTGCCGGTCTGCTGGGCGATGCTGTCGGCAGTCTCGAACGGCAGCTTCTGCGGATTGGCCAGCAGGTACCCGGCGATGCGCTTGCCGGTGGGCGTCAGGTCGCTGAACCGCTGTTCCAATGCATCAAGGAAGGGACGCTTTTCCATGGAGATTCCGCTGGTGGAGCCGGGTTGCGTGGACCGAAATAATGTTATTCGATGGTCATTTTGCAACAGGATGTTAGCAACATAACATCGTGCTTCGCGAGCTTACAACGCTTTTTTCAAGACATTTAACGCGGGGGATTTTGATGATTCAGGGTGGTGCGCAGAGCGCGAAAACGCGCTGTTTGAGGGCGAAAATATCGAGTGGATGTAATCACCGGGGGTGCCCGTCTTTGGATAAGAGCAAAACCTGTCCGGAGACAACTGATTTCAGGCGAAGGAATGCGTCGACTGAAGGACAGTGTCTCCGGACGAAGCCGGCCTCCCAAGTGTGATAAAGAACAACTTGAAACGCCGATGTTGCTACTAACCTCTACTGACCGGGGCTTCAGTCCTCGACGCTCTCGCCAAGCAATCTGACGACCACCGGGACGTCGACCCATGTCCTGTCAACGGTTGCTGCAAGAATGTCAGATTGATTTTGAATGACCACACGGTTAAAAGGAGTCAGCGTGGGGTACTCGTTAACTCCGCTGTTACCGAATGAAGTGTCTGGCGTCCCGTTCGACGCAAGCCTGACGACGCGCGCAACGCCCGGCGACGTTAAGCTCTCGCCACTTACAACGATGCGCTCTTTACGGTCTACAGCTAGGCGAACGTTGTCCTTTTCAATATCTCCAATCAACACCGGCTTACCATCATTAAACTGCGGATCTTGTTCGCCGCTCTTCACGAGTCTCACTACAGCGACAGGTGTATCGAGGGAATCAACGGCGAAAAGCAGGGTTGTAGCCCCTTCTTCAGACACGTGTATCTGATGGATGTAAGAGTTCAACCCGTTGATCTTAAGCGTCTGGGTGCCGTCATGATTTGGCCCGTAGTTTGCGTCTACCTCACCATCCGCGCCATACCGGGAAACGATCCCCGCATCCCCTGTGGACGTCGCCCCCACTAATGTGAGATCCCCTGCGGCGTCAACGCCGTAATCTTTCCAATGAGCGGCACTAGGGTCTGCCGCCGTAGCGATGACTCTCACACCCCTATCGCCATAGCTCAAATCTGGTAAACCGTCGTTTTTTAACTTGACAAGGGCGTACGCGTATTTATTTTCCTTCAGATCGACGAGGCCACAGCAGAATAGAATATCGCCACCGGACTGTAAGGTGCCTGGGTAGGAATTAAAAGCCGAGGACTGTACGTTAGGTCTGGTACCGTCTCCATCGCGCTCTTTATCGAATTTATAAAGCATCACCCCTTTGGTACCAAAGTCCGGATCCATCTTGCCTTCTGCGGTAATGCGCACGGCTGCCGGATAATAGTAGATGCCCGAAGTCGCCTCATCCCCGGTCCTCACAAGGGCTCGGGTGACGCCAACGCAGGTTATCGTGCCTGCTGTACTTGCGGCCTCCAACTTGCCTTTGGGCTGACTAAATATCAAACGTTGGATATCAATCACCGCGCTCATCTCTTCATTGATCGCGGTGATCTGTACACGTGGAAAATCATGATCCATAGTGCCGTCGGCGTTGTAACGCCAAAGCTCGCTCGCATCCGCACCGGTAGGATAGACAGTCAGTGACATGTAAAACTTCTGCTCAGTCGTCGTTGGATCAGCAGCAAACGTTTGCGTCACACTTCTGATGACACCGTCTTCGGCAAAGTTTACATCCCGGTCACCTGCGTGATGGCCAAGATTAACGTCGCCCGTTGCGCTCTTTTTGCTCATGATCATCTTCCTTAATGAATGAGTGTTGAGTGTTAGAGCGTAGCCGAGGCCAACATCTGATTCAAACGACTGTAGCGGTGCTTTACAGCGCTCTTCCACGAACAAAACTGCAATAAATCAAGGGGTTACCGATGACTGGTATATTTCGAAATTACGCTTATTTCCAATAAATCTAGTACTGCGAGATATGAACTGGCTACGCGTGATGTTGCAGTCTGCATTTAATCCGTTTCATTCTTATAACCCTCGAACAGGCGCTGCGCACTGAACGCAGCACCCATCCGCGGAGCTGACAATCAGCGCAAATTGGTCTTCGCCAACTCCAACACCATGTCCGCTTTACCGTTCATTACAGCCTTAAGCATGAACAGGCTGAAGCCTTTCGCCTGAGCCAGTTTGATCTTCGGCGGCATACCCAGCTCCTGTTTCGCGGTCACGACATCCACCACCACCGGTCCCGGATGCTCGAACGCCTTCTTCAGCGCATTCGGCAGGTCCGCCGAGTCCTCCACGCGAATCCCGAGAATGCCCGCACCGATGGCGATGTTGGCAAAATTGGTGCTGTCGAAATCGGTGTCATGGGGCACGTAGCCGCCCGCCTGCATTTCCATCGCGACAAAACCCAGCGAGCTGTTGTTGAACACCACCAGCTTGACCGGCAGGTTCAACTGACGGATCGACAGCAGGTCGCCCATCAGCATCGACAAGCCGCCGTCACCGCAGAGCGCCACCACTTGCCGTTGCGGAAATGCCGCCTTGGCGCCCAATGCCTGGGGCATGGCGTTGGCCATGGAGCCGTGGTTGAACGAGCCCAGCAGCGAGCGCTTGCCGTTCATGGTCAGGTAGCGCGCGGCCCACAACGTCGGCGTGCCGACATCGACGGTGAAGATCGCGTCCGGGTCGGCGTAGGCGTCAACCAGTCGCGTCAGGTACTGCGGGTGAATCGCCTCGCCATGGCCCGACGGCGTGGCCAGTTCGTCGAGTTCTTCGCGGGACTTGGCGTAGTGATCCAGCGCTTTGTCGAGGAATTTGCGGTCGGTGTGCGCCTTGAGGCGCGGCAGTACGGCATCAAGGGTTTCAGCGATGCCGCCGGCCAGACCGAGGGCCACCGGCACGCGACGGCCAATGGCGGTCGGGTCGATATCGATCTGAATGACCTTGGCTTTTTCCGGGTAGAAATTGCGGTACGGGAAGCTGCTGCCGAGGATCACCAGGGTGTCGCAGGCCATCATCGCGTGGTAGCCGGAGCTAAAGCCGATCAGCCCGGTCATGCCCACGTCAAAGGGGTTGGCGTATTCGATGTACTGCTTGCCGCGCAGGGCGTGAACCACCGGCGCCGAGAGCTTCTCGGCCAGCGCGACCACTTGATCGTGGGCCTCGGCACAGCCCGCGCCCGCGAGGATGGTCACGGCCTTGGATTTGTCCAGCAGGTCCACCAGACGTTGCAGGTCGGCTTCTGCCGGGATGACCCGCGCTGGGGCGTGATCGACCCATTCTGGTTTAATGTCCGGCGCTGCGCTCAGGGCGACGTCACCGGACACCACGATTACCGCGACGCCGCGCTGGCTGATGGCCGCGCGCATCGCCCGCTCCAGTACCCGCGGAAACTGCTCGGGGGTGCTGACGGTTTCGACGAAGTGGCTGCACTCCTTGAACAAATCGGTGGGGTGGGTTTCCTGGAAGTAGTTCAGGCCGATCTCGGAAGACGGAATCTGCGCGGCGATAGCGAGAACCGGCACACCGCTGCGGTGGCAGTCATACAGGCCGTTGATCAAATGCAGGTTACCCGGACCGCAACTGCCCGCGCACACCGCCAGCTTGCCGGTGGACGCTGCTTCCGCACCGGCCGCAAACGCCGCGACTTCTTCGTGACGGGTGTGCATCCACTTGATCTTGCCCAGGCGCTGGAGGCTGTCGGTCAGGCCGTTCAGGCTGTCGCCGCTGACGCCCCAGATCTTCGAGACGCCGGCTGCGGCGAGGGTTTGGGCGAGGTAGTCGGCGATGGTTCTGCTGGACATGGGGCAAATTCCTTGTCGAGTCGAATTGGCGCGCGAGGCCGAAACAGACCCCACGTGTGGTCTCAAATCGACCTGTTGCGCCGGGGACAGTTCAGTGCGTCTTAGGGAAACGCAGTGACTGCTCAGCGCCGGATATCACACCGGCGGCTGGCCCACGGACTTGTCCGGCGCAGCGATCTGCACCTTCGGATTGATCGGCGTGACACTCGGCGTGGCGTATTGCTGTTTCAGGTGGCCGTCCTGATCCAGCAGCCAGGCATCAAGGATTTCCCGCACCACGGGACCGGCCACGCGACCGCCCGCCTCGCCGTTCTCGATCATCACCGCGACGACGATCTTGGGACTGGCCGCCGGCGCAAAACCGACGAACAAGGCGTTGTCGCGGTGCCGCTCCAGGGTCTTGTTGCGGTTGTAGCGTTCGCCCTGCTTGATCGCCACCACCTGCGCGGTGCCGCTCTTGCCGGCGATGCGGTATTGCGCACCCTGGGCGGCCGCACGGGCGATACCACGCGCGTCGTGCATCACGGCTTGCATGCCATTGTTGACCTGATCCCATTCGTGGGAATCACGTAGCACAATGTTCGGCATCGGATGCTCGTCCACCGGCGCCACGCCGCCGATCTCTTTGGCCAGGTGCGGACGGTGCCACACACCTTTGCTGGCGATCAGCGTTGTTGCCTGCGCCAGTTGCAGCGGCGTCACCTGCATGTAGCCCTGGCCGATACCGAGGATCACCGTTTCCCCCGGGAACCAGGCCTGACGGCGGGTGATGCGTTTCCATTCTTTCGACGGCATCAGGCCCGCCGATTCTTCGAACATGTCCAGGGAGACCTTCTGGCCGATGCCGAACATGGTCAGGTAATCGTGCAGTCGGTCGATGCCCAGCTTGTGCGCCAGGTCGTAAAAGTAGGTGTCGTTGGAGCGCATGATTGCCGCGTAAAGGTCCACCCAGCCATCGCCGCTGTGGTTCCAGTTGCGGTACTTGTGATCGAAGTCCGGCAGCTGGAAATAGCCCGGGTCAAATACCCGCGTCGACGGCGTGATCACGCCGCTGTCCAGGCCGGCAATCGCCACCTCCGGCTTGATCGTCGAGCCCGGCGCGTACAACCCGCGCAGCACGCGGTTGAACAGCGGCCGGTCGACTGAATCCCGCAGCGCGGAATACTCCTTGAAGCTGATGCCGGTGACGAACAGGTTCGGGTCGAAGCTCGGCTTGCTGACCATCGCCAGGACCTCGCCGGTGGCCGGATCAATGGCGACCACCGAGCCGCGACGATCCCCCAGCGCGTGTTCCGCCGCCTCTTGCAGCTTGATGTCCAGGCTCAACGTGATGTTTTTGCCCGCCACCGGATCGGTGTGCTTGAGCACGCGCAATACGCGACCCTGGGCATTGGTTTCCACTTCTTCATAGCCGACATGGCCGTGCAGTTCGCTTTCGTAGAACCGCTCAACCCCGGTCTTGCCGATGGACTGTGTGCCGCGGTATTCGACCTGATCGAGCTGGGTCGCTTCCTTCTCGTTGATTCGGCCGACGTAGCCGATGGAATGGGCGAAGTGCTCCGCCAGCGGGTAATGGCGAACGAACTGCGCCTCGACGTCCAGCCCAGGCAGGCGGAACTGGTTGACCGCCAGCAGCGCGATCTGATCTTCGGTCAGCTCATACAGCAGGGTTACCGGCACAAAGCGGTGGGGTGAGTTTTTCATCGCCTTGTCGAAGATGATTCGGTCCTCATCGGGCAGGTTGAGGATCTGCATCAGCTCGTCGATTACCGCGTGCCAGTCCCCTGCGCGCTCGCGGGTCATGGTCAGGTTAAAGCTGGGCCGGTTATCGGCGAGGATCACGCCGTTACGGTCGAAGATCAGCCCGCGCTCCGGCGGAATCGGCAGCACGTGGACGCGGTTGTTTTCAGAGATGGTGGAGTGGTAGGCGAATTCGGTGACTTGCAGGAAGTACATGCGGCAGACCAGCGCAACGCTGAGCATGGCCACGAAAACGGCACAGGCGATCAAGCGTTTGTTGACCAGCCGGGTTTCCTTCTCGTGGTCTTTTAAGGGTATCGGATCGG
This sequence comes from Pseudomonas sp. GL_135, assembly GCF_057834665.1. NCBI lineage: Bacteria > Pseudomonadati > Pseudomonadota > Gammaproteobacteria > Pseudomonadales > Pseudomonadaceae > Pseudomonas > Pseudomonas sp. GL_135. The sequence continues at coordinate 2,479,759 of NZ_CM174408.1, read as the reverse complement.
GCATTTCTGTCGCTACTCGGTGAAAAGATGAACGGCACAGTCAGCGCCTCGCGTGAAGATGCAGGACGCAAATGGCGTGCACGATACCAAGAAGTGTTCCTGGCGACGGGCTCGGCTTTATGAAGATTCTGTCAGGTTCGTGCCATTACGCGAGTGCGCGCAGGCCGGGAGCACGCCCGGTTCATGTGCATGGGTTGGATCAACTGACTCGCTTCGGTCACCTGACCGAGGTTCCGCGAAAGCCCATTGTTACTGAGGCGAGGCCTGACTGTTACGAAATCAGTAACAGTCATTTACGAAAATCGTCCGTGGCAATAACTCGCAACACATCTACCATGGCAGTTGGCGTGAAAAGATGATGATCAGTTGCGGCAATTCCCCGCCTAGCGTGCGCCATTCGTGCGCTGGCTTGCCAGAGACCCAATGTCACACCCCGCCAAGAGCCACTTGCCGTGCACATCGTATGCGCGGCAATACCCGTGATAAAGAACGCAGAGCATAGCCCCGGCACGGACCATTCCCCAATGGCCTGTGGGGGCGTGGTTTTGCAGGAGCCCGGAATGACAGAGAAATCCAAAGGCCTCACCCGCCGCCAGTTGCTGAAAGGTTCAGCCACCACGCTGGCCGTGGGCGCCGCCGCTACGGCCCAGGCCGCCACCGTCGTCGGCGTTCCGCAGTGGGTGCCCTTCGACCACAACGGTCCGATGCACTACGACACGCCCGGCTGGCAATTCTTCACTGACGCCGAAGCCACTGCGGTGGAAGCCATCGTCGCCCGGCTGATCCCCGCCGATGAGCTCAGCGTCAGCGGCAAAGACGCCGGTTGCGCAGTGTTCATCGACCGTCAACTCGCTGGCGAGTACGGCACGTTCAGCCGTCTGTACATGCAGGGCCCGTTCGTTCAGGGCACGCCGATGCAGGGTGACCAGTCGGAATTGGTGCCGCGCCAGCGCTACCGTCTCGGCCTCGCAGGCCTCGAAGGGTACTGCCAGAAGCAGTTCCAGAAAAACTTCAGCGCCCTGACCGCGGAACAGCAGGACAAGGTACTCACCGGTCTGGACAAGGCCGAGATCACGCTGGAGGGCATCGACGCCAAGCTGTTCTTCCAGCAAGTGCTCGGCAACACCATGGAAGGCTTCTTCGCCGACCCGGTGTACGGCGGCAACCGCGACATGGTGTCGTGGAAAATGATCGGCTTCCCTGGTGCCCGCTACGACTACCGCGAGTACATCGGCCTGCACAACCAGAAGCTCAATCTGGTGCCGCTCTCCATCATCGGCAGCTCCGCCTGGACCAAGAAGGGTTAATTCGACATGGCCAAAAAACTACCATCCACGGACGTCGTGGTTGTCGGGCTCGGCTGGGCCGGATCCATCATCGCCAATGAACTGGCTGACGAAAACCTGAAGATCATCGGCTTTGAACGCGGCCCATGGCGCGACACCGCCGCTGACTTCAACGTGGCCTCGGCCGCGGATGAACTGCGCTACAACCGCCGTCAGGACCTGATGCTGAGGACCCGGCAAAACACCACGACCATTCGAAACAGCGTGACCGAGACAGCGCTACCCATGCGCAGCTGGGGCTCGTTCCACCCCGGCAACGGCACCGGCGGCGCCGGCAATCACTGGGCCGGCATCACCTTCCGCTTTCAGCCCCACGAATTCCGGCTGCACAGCTACTTGACCGAGCGTTACGGCAAGGAGCTGTCGCCGGAATTGACCCTGCAGGACTGGGGCACCGACTGGGAGGAAATGGAGCCTTTCTACGCCAAGTTCGATCGCCTGGCGGGCATCTCCGGCAAGGCCGGCAACATCAAGGGCGTGATCCAGGAAGGCGGCAACACCTTCGAAGGTCCGCGTTCCGAGGAATACCCGAACCCGCCGACGGCACAGACCTACGCCCCGACGCTGTTCGCCGAAGCCGCGAAAAACCTCGGCTACAAGCCGTTCCCGGTGCCGTCGGCCTTGCTTTCGCGCCCCTACGTGAACTCCCTGGGCGTGGCCATGGGCGCCTGCACGTTCTGCGGTTTCTGCACCAACTACGGCTGCGCCAACTACTCCAAGGCCAGCGCTATCACCACGGTACTGCCGGTGCTGGTGCGCAAGCCGAATTTCACCGCGATGACCAACTGCGAAGTCCTGCGGGTGACCATGGACAGCAGCGGCAAGCGCGCCACCGGCATCATCTACATGGACGCCAACGGCGAGGAATGGGAACAGCCCGCCGAACTGGTGGTGATCAGCGCGTTCATCTTCGAAAACGTGCGCCTGATGCTGTTGTCCGGCGTCGGCCAGCCGTACGACCCGGTGACCAACACCGGCACCACGGGCCGCAACTACGCCTACCAGACCGCCAACAGCGTGCGCATGTTCTTCGATGACAAGAACTTCAACCCGTTTATCGGCGGCGGCGCCATCGGCATGGGCATCGACGAGTTCAACAACGACAACTTCGACCACTCGGGTCTGGGCTTCGTTGGCGGCGGCAGCACCCGCGTCACCCCGATCGGCGCTGCGCCCATCGACTCCCGCCCTCTCCCGCCCGGCACCCCGGCCTGGGGTTCGGAATGGAAGAAAGCCACGGTGAAGAACTACGCCGCCACCATGTCCATCGGCTGCGAAGCGAGCAGTTACGCGACGCGCACCAATTACCTGTCGCTGGACCCGACCTATAAAGATCCGCTGGGTCGCCCGCTGCTGCGCATCACCTTCGACTTCCCGGAGAACGACCGCAAGATGGCCGCGTACGTCACCGGCAAGGTCGGCGAGATCGCCAAGAGCATGAACCCGCGGCAGATGGTGCCCAGCTCTCAGCAGGGGCACTGGAACAGCGCGCCATACCAGTCGTCGCACATCGTCGGCGGCTTCATCATGGGCGCTGATCCAAAAAACAGTTCGGTGAACAAGCACCTGCAAGTGTGGGGCGTGCCGAACCTGTTCGTGGTCGGCTCCTCCGCTTTCCCGCAAAACCCGGGCTACAACCCGACCGGCACCGTCGCGGCACTGGCCTTCAAAGCGGCGGATGCGATCCGCACCCGCTATCTCAAGCGTCCAGGGGAGATGATCAGCGTATGAAAACTCTTCTGACAGTCTGCGCAGGCGTTATCGGCCTGTCTGTTTCCCTTGCGCACGCAGCAACCGGCGCCGATTCCTACAACATAGTGGAAAAAGGCCGCTACCTCACCACCTTGGGCGACTGCACGGCGTGCCACACCATCCCGGGCAAACCGCTGTTTTCCGGCGGCGTGATCCTCGATACGCCGTTCGGCAAGCTGGCGGGCGCGAACATCACGCCTGACCCTGCGACCGGCATCGGCCGCTGGAGCTTCGAGGATTTCCAGAACGCCATGTCCAAGGGTCACGGCCTGGACGGCAAGCGCCTGTATGGCGCCATGCCGTTCACCGCGTACACCAAGGTGCTGCGTGAAGACAATTTGGCGATCTTCGCGTACCTGAAGACAGTGGATCCGGTGGAGAACAAGGTTGAAACCAACCAGCTGCCCTTCCCCTTCAACGTGCGCACCAGCCTGATCGGCTGGAACCTGATCAACTTCAAGGAAGGCGAGTTCAAGGCCGATCCGCAGAAGTCCGAGCAGTGGAACCGCGGCGCGTACCTGGTGGAAGGTCTGGGCCACTGCGGCACGTGCCACACCCCGAAGAACCTGATTGGCGGTGACAAGAACGATCAGTTCCTCACCGGCGCCAATCTGCAGAACTGGGTCGCGCCGAACATCACCTCCACGGGCCACGATGGCATCGGTGCGTGGAGCGAGGCCGATATCGTCAAGTACCTGAAGACCGGCGCGAACCGTTTCGACATCGCCTCCGGGCCAATGGCCGAGGAAGTTGAACATTCTTCGCAGCACTGGAAGGACGAGGATTTGCTGGCGGTGGCGGTGTACTTGAAGGATGGCGCCAAGCCGGTGGAAGCGGCCAAGCCGATTGCTGCAGACGATGCGGCGATGGTGGCGGGCAAGGCGATTTACGCGGATCGTTGCTCGGCGTGCCATACGCCGACGGGTGAAGGTGCGGCCCATCTGTTCCCGAAACTGGCGATGGCGCCGTTGGTGAACAGCAATGACCCGTCTTCGCTGATTCGTGTGGTGCTGGCGGGCAGTCGTGCGGGCGCGACGGATGCGGCGCCTACGGCTCCGGCGATGCCGGCGTTTGGCTGGAATCTCTCGGATGAGAATGTCGCGGATGTGCTGACGTATGTGCGTAATACGTGGGGCAATGCGGCGCCGGCGGTGTCCGGTTCGGATGTGAAGGATGTGCGGGAGGGGTTGAGGGCGAAGTAGGTTTTTCGTTCTTTGCCTGGCCTGGGAGCGTGCCCGGCCTTGGGGAAGATCAAGGGCGTCTGCCTAAGGGCAGACGTTTCGCCTTCGGCGAGTTACTTGGAAAAGCACCCCAAGTAACCAAGGGTGCTTGCTCCTGGTTTGGCCCGACTTCGTCGGGTTCCCTCACTCCGGTCTCGCTCCGTGGGCCCGCTGCCATCCGCCATCCATGGCGGGGGGCAGCTCTCGCCGCATCCATGCGGCTCGGCCCACTCCGCGAAACCTCCGTTCAGCCTGCACCCAAGTCGCGATTTGTGGTGTCTGAACTTTTTGCGTTTGAAGATCAACAGCAAATCAAAAGCTTCCCGGCTAAAGCCGGTCCCACTGGCTGCACGCGATGCTTTTAGTGGGACCGGCTTTAGCCGGGAAGAGGCCTGCTCGGGCATCATCAATCTTGCTGCTCACGCTGATGATCGTTCCCACGCTCCGCGTGGGCATGCATCCCATGACGCTCCGCGTCGATTCCCGGCTGAATCCGGTCCCACCGACTGCACGCGATGCTTTTAGTGGGACCGGCTTTAGCCGGGAAGAGGCCTGCTCGGGCACCGATGTCCTCGGAGGGCGAACGGGATAACCCACCCATCATTCACTTGTACGATGTCTTATCACGAGGTATTACTAGCGACCCGTAAAAAAATAATAGAACGGAGATCGCTACATGGACTCATCCCTGTCCGCCTTGCCCGAGCACGCTGAAACCCCACAACCGTCAAGCGGCAACACCCGCCGCAGCTTCCTGAAAAAATCCCTCGCCGTTTCCGCCACGCTGGCCACCGTCGGCAGCGCCGCTCTGCCCCGCCTCACGTCTGCCGCAGAACCCCTGAGCCAGCGCTACCCGGATCCGCTCATTCACATTCTCGACGACAGCTTTCTCGAACTGCGGGTTTTCAACGCCAGCGTGGAAAAACTCGCCACGGGCATGCGTTGGGCCGAAGGACCGGTCTGGGTCGGTGACGGGCGTTACTTGCTGGTCAGCGATATTCCCAACGACCGCATCATGCGGTGGGACGAAATCACCGATACCTTCACGGTCTACCGCGAGCATTCCAACTTTTCAAACGGCATGTGCCGCGATCGCCAGGGCCGCCTCATCGTCTGCGAGGGTTCCACCACCACCAGCGAAGGCCGGCGCATCACCCGCACTGAATACAACGGCACCATCACCGTGCTGGCCGACAGCTTCGACGGCAAACCCTTCAACTCCCCCAACGACATCGTCTGCAAAAGCGACGGCTCGATCTGGTTCAGCGACCCGCCCTTCCAGACCAGCAACAACTACGAGGGCCACAAAATCACCCCGACCCAGCCCCACGCGGTTTACCGCATCGACGGCGAGAGCAGGAAAGTCACCCGGGTGATCGACGACCTCGCCGGCCCCAACGGCCTGTGCTTCTCCCCTGACGAGAAGACCCTGTACGTCGTCGAAGGTCGCGCCAAACCGAACCGCCTGATCTGGGCCATCGCGGTGAAGGACGACGGCACCCTGGGCGAACGCCGCAAACACATCGAAGGCCTGGACTACGCCGCCATCGATGGCATCAAGTGCGACGAAGCCGGCAACCTGTGGTGCGGCTGGGGCGGCAACGGCGACCCCAAGGCCGACCTGGAAAAACTCGACGGCGTGCGCGTGTTCAACCCCCAGGGCAAGGCCATCGGGCACATCTCATTGCCGGAGCGCTGCCCGAATCTTTGCTTTGGTGGACGTGAAGGGAATCGGTTGTTCATGGCGAGCAGTCACTCGATTTACTCGCTGTTTGTGAATACGCGCGGGACTGGGTTTGCGGTGTAAGGGGTTGGCTGGATCACAAGACGGTCAAACGACCGTCTACCTTCGCATTGCTTTTGGCTTAAAGGGGACCGCACCCTTTAGGGTTTTTACACCCCAAGTTTTTTAGGGACTGCGTAAATCCTTATTATGTCCTCCCCGCTAGCCGAGTCGTGGAATCGGCTTTCATAAAATTCAAAAATCAGTTCAAGGTTGCATCTTGCAAAATGTCTTTTTACTTCATTCATCTCTCGTGAGCTTTCAGTTCTCTGCTTGGCTTTTATCTTTTCCACGAAACCAGTTGAGACTGCCGCTGGGTATACGAATATGTGCGGCATCAACACACCCTGTTCTGCGAACAGATCAAAGTCAGGAAAACTTACCGCGAAAAAGATATCTTTGCTTTTCTTAGTGACTGAAAGCGTCCTAATCGAGGTCATGAGAAAGAATGAAAGACCGATCAAAAAATCCGAAACATTGTCGTTCTCGATACTTTTCGTTAAGAGCTTCAATCGGTGATGCCTAGAAATCAAAGGTATTTCTTCGAAACTTTCGAAGTCTGAGAAAAATACGCTCAAATCGTTATAGGGTTCTTTACTGATCATTTTGCGAAATAGCTTCGTCAACTTCATTTTTTAGGAATACTCCATCCATGACTGTTCAGCCAGTCGATAGTCTTTCTAGAAAACTTCACCTCTCCCTTGCCTTTGTCATGGATTGATCCGTCAAGGTTATAGCCAGATCCGCACTTGCAGTGGGCATGCCACTGACTGTATGGCACGTCCTCCTCTGGACGGTCAATCCGAGTGATGTCAGCAGGACCCTGACGTTTTTCGACTTTTTGTTGTGCCTGTCTGGGCGTACCCCCCGTTCGCCCGCCAATTTTGGCGAGCCCCAGCGGGTCAATCCATCCCGTCGGGTTCGGCACGTAGTGGTAGAGGTTTAGCCCACCACTATAGCCAATCGGATCCTTGCTGATAAACCGCCCGACCTTTGGATCATAGTACCGATGCCGGTTGTAGTGCAGGCCGGTTTCGTGGTCGTGGTATTGGCCCTGGAATCGGATCGGGTTGGTCAGGCCGGCTTGCTGGGCGAACTCTGAGCGCTGTTCGGTTGCTTCGCCCCACGCTTTGTATTCGGCGCTCCACGCGGTGTTGCCTTTTTGGTCGGTGATTTCCTGAGGGGTGCCGAGGTGGTCGCATTGGTACCAGGCGAGTGCATCAATCGGTAGCGCGACGGGTTTGTAGTTCCACAGCGGGTCTTCTTTGAAGTTGTAGCGACCTTCGTAAATCGGTTGGCTTACGAGGCGGATGGTTTCGTGGCGGATGGCCTGGGCCACCGGGACGAAGGTGCCGGGTTCATGGATGTAGTGGACGGTGCGGCCCAAAGCGCCAGCGTATGACGGAGGGCTGCTTTCCCAGGCGAGGTTGTCGCCGTCCCAGCCGTATAGCGTGAAGCCGCAGCCGAGCTCGCGCTCTTTGCGGGCGTGTTCGTTTTCGTTCCAGCCGGTGCCGGCCTCGGGGCGTGGTCGGTAGTGGGCTTTGGAGAGTTTGTAGAGGCGACGTCCGAGGGGGTCGTAGCCGAAGTCGACGGTGAGGCGCGGATCTCGGAAGTGCGCCAGACGATCGAAGAGGTCCCAGTGCAGTTCGCTTCGCAGTCCGTTGGTCCAGCGCGTTGTCTGGTTGCCGCGTTCGTCATATTCGTAGTGGTTGCCTGCATAGTCGCGCAGCAGGTTGTCGACCAGCTTGTGGCGGACTGGCTTCGGATCAAAAGGGCGGCGGACGGGTGCGGCGCTGTCGTCGAGCAGATTGCTCGCGGGGTCGAAGGCGAAGGTTTCGGCGCCCAGGAGAGTGGTGGCGCTGAGCAGGCGGCTCACTGGGTCGTAGCGGTAACTCAATTGGCCGCGACGGCTGTCGTGGATGTCGGTGAGCTGGCCGGCGGCGTCGTAGGTGTAGGCGCGTTTGATGAACGTGGATTTGTCGTCGCTGCGTCCTAGCAGTTGTTCGTGCAGACGCCCCGCCGGGTCCCAGCTTTGGGTTTGCAGCAAGCTATTGCCTTGATGGCGGGCCACTTCGCGGTGCAGGTCATCGCGCTCGTAACTGAGCAGTTCATGTTCGTCCAGCTTCAGCCCCAGAAGATGACCGCTGCCATAAGTCAGCCAACTGACGCGGTGACCGTCCGGGCGGATGGTCGCGACGCGGTTGTTCAGCGCGTCGTACTCGTGCTGCCAGACGGCAACCAGTGGTTTATCCAGATTCGAGTAATGCTGGTGCTCGCGCACTAGATTCCCGGCGGGGTCATGGAACCACTGCAACCGGCTGGCGGCGTTGGTGGCCATGACCAGATGGCCATTGCCGTCGTAGGCAAAGGTTTCGCTTTGGGACTTTTCGCCGAGCGTCGCACGGCGTTCGGTCAGGCGGCCCATGGGGTCGAAGGTCAGCGCGATGGTGCGTTGGCCGTTGATGGTTTCGGCGAGGCGGCCGGTTTGCGGGTCGTACTGATAGCGAGTCGAGCGATTGTCGAAGCCGCGTTCTTCAAGCAGCCTGCCTACCGGGTCGTAATGAAAATGGGCGCGGCGTTCGTTTTCGTTTTCCAGCGCTACGAGGCGGCCCAGTTTGTCCCAGCGGTAACGCAAGGTTTGCTCGGCAGCGTCGACGCGTTCGGCGATGAAACCTGCAGCGGTGTAACGCCAGGTGGTGCAGCGTTCAAGGCCGTCCGAGTGGGCCAGCAAACGACCTTCAGCGTCGCGGCTGAAGCGTTCTTCGGTTTTGTCCGGGTGCTTGATCAGGACAAGCTGACCGGCTTTGTATTCGTACGTGGTGCTGTGCCCGGCCGGGTCGGTGAAGCGAATCATCTGGCCGCGTTCGTCGTACTCCCAAACACTCAGCTTGCCGGAGCAGTCGGTGTACTTAACGAGTTGTCCGGCGTCGTTGTAGGCCAACGACTTGGTATTACCGTTAGCGTCCTTGATGGCCGTAGGAAGACCAAACGTGTTGTAGGCGTATTCGGTAACGTTCTGTAGCGGATCGATCGCCTCAATCAGATTTCCGCGATGGTCGTAGTCGCGCTTCCACAACCCGCCCTCGCCATCGCTGATCTTGATCAGGTGGCTTTTATCGTCGTAGGCGTAATTGATGACGCTGTGATCAGCGCGGGTGTGTTCGGTCAGATTGCTTAGCTTGTCGTAGCGATAACGATCCGTGCTGCCATCGGTGTGTACATGGCGAATGATGTTTTTGGCGGCGTCGCGAAAGAACCACTCCGAACGCCCGTCGGCATAGCAGATGCGATAGGTGTAACCCAAGCTGTCGTAGTAGTGGCGGGTTTCGTGGCCTAAAGCGTCAGTGACGTAAGTCAGACGGATGTTTTCATCCCACGCCAGCCGAGTATCGAAGCTGCCGTCATCGGCCCATTCGCGGATGGCTTTGGCGTCGGGACCTGTTCCCTGCCATTGCAGGTTTAAACCGCGATTAGTGCGGTCGGTGTAGCGCGTGATGAGGTGGTTTTGATACTGATAACGCCACGCGGCGCCGTTCTCATCCTGGGCCAGAACAAGGTCACCAAAATCGTCGTACTGATACGCGCAAAGTTGGCGTTTGACGTCGCCGTCACGTATTTCCCAAACACCCGTCAGCCGCCCCTGATCATCGATCAACGTGCCCAGGCGAAGATGGACTTTGTTTACATCTTTCTCCGAGTAAGTCACCAGCTCGGAGAGCACCAACCCCCCACGGTGCCGATGCTCGTAATGCAGCATCACCCCGGCGCCATTCGGTAAAACCTTGTTGATCAGAACAAAACGGTCACCCCGGCGAACATAGGTCTCCCTGTGCTCCAGGCCCCGCATCAGCACCAACCGATCCTTGCTGAGGCGAATGACGGTCAGATTTTCAATGGCGTTGAAGTGGAACAGTTTGACCTTGGGAAGAGGGAATTCATGGCTGCGGCCATCAGCGTCGTGGAAGACCAAACCGTCGCCGACGAGATCAAAACGTGTAGTAAACGGCGTAATCCACCGTGCACCGATTACGTCATGATCGAAGGCATCCAGACTGGAGCAATAGGTCCGCGTCCACTCAATCGGAAACGGCCCTGGCAGGCTGAAATCGGTATGGCTGACCGACTCCGAACCCATCGCAAAGCTGATGCTCTTGATCGTCGCCGCACAGGCGCAATTCTTCAGCTCATTAGGCCGCCCCTTGGCAGGCGTCTCCCGCTGAATCTTCTCAAGTTTGCCTTCCCCGGCCCTGCGCTTGGCCTGATTAGTAACCCCAGGCTTGATGTTGAACGATTGACCATGCCCGTTGCGCGACCGCCAGCTAGCGACCGCGCCGTCCAGAGTCAGCAGCAAAGAACAGAGCGAGTTCTGAACTCCAGGATCCGCCAGACCTTTAATCTGGGTCCGAAGCTCCGGTCCCATGGCGCGCAACAATGTGGCCTGTCTGACCACCTCCGCCTTAACTGCGTCAGGCACTAAATGCTCGACGGCGCCGTTAACTGCACCTTTGCCCGCAGCAACGCAAACATCCGCCGCCGCTGCAAAGATATTGCCAATGGCAGCCTGAGGATCGTAGGCCCAGAGATCGCCTGCGGCATGAACCAATTGCTCCGCCTCAAGCAAATCTGCCTTGGCGTTCAGTTTTGGATCTACCAAGCTCTCCAAGCCAGCAGCGATCTGAAGCAGTACGCCTTCACCCAGCTTCCCCGCTTCCTCAAGAATTCCGGGAAGCTTGGTCTGCGCCTGGCTCACAAAGTCATCAAGGGTTCCGACAATCGTGGCATTCAGGTGCCCGATCAGAATCTCGATCAGCGCATCCCCCAGCACCATCTTCCCCGCCTGACGCATCTCCTGACGCACCAGAAACAGCATCGGCCGCAGGCTCATCCGCGCCGCCGCCATGCCCGGCGGAATGGGGACCATGCCGATCAGATTGATGCCCAAACTGACCCAGTCCAACGGGTCACGCTTCTCACTGGTCGCCAGCCGAACGATGTCGTTCAGCGCATCGACCAGCGCCATGATGTTGCCCACCACCGGCAGCCCGCCGGCCACGGTCTTGATCCGCTCAAGCGTGACAACCCCGCCGCTGATCTCCTGCAGCCAGGCATCGACATTCGCCGCACCAAGACCAACGTCTTCCAACTGGATCTGATCAAGTGGAACGATTGCCACCTGAAGTGCGGGTTTCTCGCCACCAACGGGCAGATTTAAGGGGGTGGCCAAGGATGCTCTCCGTGCTCAAAAAACCTTCCGAAAAGGCGTGAATGCCAATCCGGGGGGCACGGAGATATCAAGGGCTGTGCCAGCTATGAATTATCCAATCAAAATCAATAGCTTAAGAAATAAAACAATAGGTTTGAGCGAACGCCAAACCTGATAACAAAGCAAAAGTGCGCAACAAGTTGCGCACCCCTGCGCAACTTCTTGCGCACTCGTCTGCAGGCCACGGACAACGTGGCCTCAAACGTATTAACCACGCAAACTTCAACGATCAACTGCGCAACTTCTTGCGCATAATGGCACTACAACACCAAGGCCCTAACCCACCCTACCCGATCACTCCACCACCGCTGCCCTACCCTCACGCGCGGCCAGAATGCGCGGCAGATTTTCCTCGATCCAGGTCGTCAGCCCGTCCATTTGCAACGCCACCTCCTCGCCCATCGGCGTCAGGCGGTATTCGACGTGGGGCGGCACCACGGGCAGTGCCTTGCGGTCGACAAACCCGTCCTGTTCCAGACTTTGCAGCGTCTGCGAAAGCATCTTCTCGCTAACACCGCCGATCTTGCGCCGCAGTTCGCTGAACCGGTGCATGCCGTCCAGCAACACCACCAGCACCAGCACGCCCCAGCGGCTGCACACATGATTGAGGATCTCCCGCGACGGGCAATCCCTGGCCAACACCTCACCGGTACGGATGCGCTCCAGCAAGGAAACGCTGCCTGCAGAGGGAGAAGTCATCTTGTTCATCACGCTTACCTTTTTGTGCGTACTTACGAAAGGTTAGCATGGTGATTATGCTGGAGGCTCATTCAATCTCGTTCGGGACTCATCATGATCGTCATCACCGGTGCATCAGGTCAGCTAGGCCGCCTCGTCATCGCTCAATTGCTCGAAACCGTACCCGCCTCGCGTCTGGTTGCGGCCGTCCGAGATCCGGCGAAAGTGGCCGATCTTGCCGCCAAGGGCGTGCAGGTCCGCCAGGCCGATTATTCACAGCCCGCCACGCTGGACCGCGCCTTCGAAGGTGCCGAGAAGGTCCTGCTGATCTCGTCCAGTGAAGTGGGCCAGCGTGTCACTCAGCATCAGGCGGTGATCGACGCGGCCAAGCGCGCCGGGGTGAAACTGCTGGCTTACACCAGCGTGCTCCACGCCGACACCTCCGCGCTGGGGCTGGCCGAAGAACACAGGCAAACCGAGGCGGCGCTGGCGCAATCCGGCGTTCCGGCGGTGGTGCTGCGCAATGGCTGGTACCACGAAAACTACACCGCCGGCGTGACCCACGCCGTGGCGAACGGCGCGCACTTTGGCAGCGCGGGTGAAGGCCGAATCAGCTCTGCCGCGCGGGCCGACTACGCACGGGCGGCAGCCGTTGTGCTGACAGCGGCTGAGGATCAGGCGGGCAAGGTGTACGAACTGGCCGGCGACGAGTCCTACACGCTGAAGGAATTCGCCGCTCAGATCGCGGAGCAATCCGGCAAGCCCGTTATCTACACCGATCTTCCAGAAGCCGATTACAAGGGTGCGTTGCTGCAGGCGGGGCTTCCGGAATTCGTCGCCGAGTTACTCGCCAACTCTGATACCGCCGCCGCCAAAGGTGCGCTGTTCGACAGCAGTCGGCAGTTAAGCCGTCTGATTGGCCGGCCCACCACGCCGCTGGCCAGCAGCATTGCTGAAGCGCTACCCGGTAACCTCGCTGCCACCCCCGTCCCGTAACAGCAACCGCAACCGCAGGCGGGCGGCGCGCCAGCACGGGCAGTGAATGATTTTCGCCCTGCACGGTCGGAACTAGTGACAGCGCATCACGCGCTGGCCAAGGAGTTTCGAATGAACAGCAAATCGCTCATTGCCAGTCTGGCGATTCTGGGATGCATTTCCGTTGCGAGTTTCACGGTGCAAGCCGCCGACGCCACGGAGCCGACCATTCAACCTTCCAGGGACAACATGCGGGAGCTGGAAGTCGGCAGCCGTTCACCGCAGGAATTTCAGCGCCCGGCAGCGGCCATCAAGGACTGGAAAACCAAGGGTCTGGAAGAACCGGCCAAGATGAGTCAGTGGGTGCGCATCAACGACAAGTACGTCGAAGTGCAGACCACCAACGGCCAGATCACCAAGATTGTTCCGGTTGAAAAATAAGCCGGGGCACTGACCCAGCGCGCCGGGTTTGCGTGGCGCGCGCCAACGCCAAGAACGTATAAGAACGACCAGAGGAATTCCCATGAACATGAAAAAACTGATGGCCAGTGTGGCCGTGGTCACTTGTCTGGGTGGGGCCAGCGCCGCTGCCATGGCGCAAACCCCTGCGACCAAGAGCGTGCAGGCGGAACACACCAATGTGCAGTACAAGGTCGGCGACACCACCCATGACCTGTACAAAGACGAGCGTGTCGGCGTCAAAGATTGGGAGGGCAAGGGCCTGCACGCGCCAAAGGAAGGTACGCAATGGGTGCTGATCAGCGATAAATACGCGCTGATTAACATGGAAGACGGCAAGGTCCTCGACATCGCGCCGGGCAACCTCAAACCCCTGAAAAAGTAATTACCGCTATGCCCGTCACCGTGCCCGACGCCCGTCGGGCATCGCTGTGTCAGCCTCGCCATGCAAATGCCCGCCCCCTTCCTTCGTTTTTGCGCTGACAAGAAAGGTTGCAGCCTAACGATCGCGCCCTCTACTCTGCCGCTCTCGTTTGTTGCGCCATAGGCCCGGGTTCGATGTCTTCCGTCTTGAATGTCTTGCTGCCCATTTTCGCCCTTATTCTGGTGGGTTACCTCTGTCGCCGTACCAACCGCCTCGGACCGACCGCCGCCTCTGAAATCAATCGAATGGTGGTCTGGCTGTGTTTGCCAGCGCTGCTGTTCACCGCCACGGCACGCGCCACCTGGGAACAGATCTGGCACCCGGGCTTTGTGCTGACCTTTACCCTTTCGACCATGGCGATGTTCGTCATTACCTTGCTGCTGCGGCGCAGAAAGGCGGGTCATTTTGCCGATGCCAGCATCGATGCCCTCAGCGCTTCCTACGCCAACACGGGCTACATCGGTATTCCGTTGTGCGTCATGGTGCTGGGCCAGGACGGCCTGGAACCTGCGCTCATCGCGTCCCTGCTGGTGGTCTGCGTGGTGTTCGGCATCGCCCTGGTGTGCATCGAAATCGGCCTGCAAAGCGAGGCCCGGGTTCACCGCATCGTGCTCAAGGTGCTGCTGGCGCTGGCAAAAAACCCGTTGGTGGTGTCGCCTATTCTCGGCGCCTGCTGGGCATCGACCGGCGTGGCCTTACCGGGTGCGCTGGACAAATTCCTGACCCTGCTGGGTGCCGCGACGACGCCCTGCGCGCTGATTTCCCTTGGCCTGTTTCTCGCCCAGAAACAGCAAGGCCCCCGTGAGGGCACGACGCTGCTGGTGCTGATCAAGCTGATTGCCCACCCGCTGTTGACTTGGTTTCTGGCATTTCGCGTGTTCCACCTGCCGCCGCTGTGGGCCAACTCGGCGCTGCTGCTGAGCGCCCTCCCCACCGGCACCGGGCCGTTCATGCTGGCCGAGTATTACAAGCGCGAAGCGTCGGTGGTGTCGAGCACGATCCTGATCTCGACGCTGGGCTCGCTGGTGACGCTGTCGCTGTGCATTTACTACATCAACGGTTGACGGGCTGGCGTCGGGCAAAAGCTCGGGCATAGAGGTGGGTGCGTCGCAATGAACAAGCTGGATTTGCTGAAAACCTTCGTCAGGGTCGCCGAGCTGTCGAGCTTCACCCACGCGGGTGATGCCTTGGGCTTGCCGCGCTCCACGGTGTCGGAGCACGTGCGCAGCCTCGAAGAACTGCTCGGCGCGCGTCTGCTGTTGCGCACCACACGCAAGGTGCAAGTGACGCCCGACGGGCAGGCGCTGTATGAGCGCAGCAAGGATCTGCTCGGCCAGATGGACGAGCTCGAAGGCTTGTTCCGGCAGGACAGCTCGGCGCTCAGCGGGCGGCTGCGGGTGGACATGCCTACCGCCATCGCGCGACGTCTGGTGCTGCCACGGCTGGGTGATTTTCTTGAGCGGCACCCGCTGATCGAACTTGAAATCAGCAGCACGGACCGGCGCGTCGATCTGGTCCGCGAGGGCTTTGATTGCGTGCTGCGCATCGGCGCGTTGCCAGACACGCCGCTGGTCGCGCGCAGCGTTGGCCTGTTTCGGATGATCAACTGCGTGAGCCAGGGGTACGCCGACCGGTTCGGCATTCCGCGGAATCTGGAAGAGCTGCAGCAGCACCGGCTGGTCAACTATGCGCCGGCATTTGGCGCCGCCGACGCGCTGTTCGAATATTGCCGCGAGGGCAAGGATTTTCACGTGTCGATGCCCTGCAGCGTGACGGTGAACAACATCGAAGCCTATGAAGCGGCGTGTGTCGGCGGCCTGGGTATCATCCAGATTCCGCGCCTGGCTGCCCCTTACCAGCAGCAGCGCGGTGACCTGATCGAAATCCTTCCCGAGTACCGGCCGACGGCGATGCCGGTGTCGCTGTTGTACGCCCATCGCCGGCACCTCCCCCAGCGGTGCCGGGTGTTCATGGACTGGATGGAGGCACTGCTCGCGGAATATGGGGTTGAGCCGAAGGGATCACGGGACCGGCGTTAGCAGAGCACCAGCTGTCACATCGTGAAATTGACAGCGCATGATCCGACGCCTTCCCGGCTAAAGCCGGTCCCACGAGGGATCGCGTGCATTCAGCAAGAGGGTGAGTGAACGCATGAGTAGGACTGGCTTTAGCCGGGAAGGCGTCGGCGAAAACTCCGCAAAAATGATGTCGCTTCCACAGGCCTCTTCCCGGCTAAAGCCGGTCCCACAAAAGCCCCCACCGTCTTCCTGATCACTTCAACGCCGCGACCACCGCATCGAAGAACGCCATCGGGTCGATGGGCTCTTTGTCCACCGGTTTGGGTTGCGCGCCGAAGGTGACGATCACGACTTTATTGGCCGGGTTGACGTAGATGTTCTGGCCCTGAATGCCGACCGCCGAATAGGCGCCATCCTTCACCGACGGCGCGGTCCAGGCGGTCCACCACATGTAGCCGTAATCCAGGCTCTTGCCGCCCTTGAGGGTGGTCGGCCGCGTCGCTTCACTGACCCAGCCGTCCGGCAGAATCGAGGTGCCGTTGATCTTGCCGTCGTTCATGAAGAACAGCCCGAAGCGCCCGTAATCCCGCAGCGTGGCGCTGATCCCGCTGCCGCCGATCTCCACGCCGTCAGGGGAGTCCAGCCACCACGTCGCGTCGCTTTCCATGCCGAACGGCTGCCAGATTTTCTTCGACAGGTACTCGGCCAGCGGCATCTTCACCGCGCCTCGCACAATCTCGCCGAGGACCTGGGTTTCGCCGGTGCTGTAGTTGTTCACCGTACCGGGCTCGGCAGCGCGCGGCAGGCTCGCCATCAGCGTCATGGCCGAGTGAGGCTGCTGGGAAATCTGCGCCTTGAGCAAGGCCCTGCGGTCCGACGCCGGATCGGTGTAGGTTTCGTTCCACTTCACCCCCGATGACATCATCAGCACGTTGCGCACGGTCACCCCTTCATAGGCGCTGCCTTTGAGGGCCGGCACGTAATCGACCACCTGGGCGTCGAGGCCTTTGATCAAGCCGTCCTTGATCGCCGCAGCGGTCAGTGTCGAGGTAATGGATTTGGCCATCGACATCGACATCCAGCGGGTTTTCTCGGTGTTGCCGCGCTGATACGTTTCGAAGACGATCTTGCCGTCCTTGATCACCAGCATCGCGGTAATGCTGTCCAGCGCCACGAAGTCGTACAGGTCGTACTTTTTGCCCTCGACGGTGAAGCGCACGTTGGGCAGTTGTCGGTCCGACTTCGGCAGTGCATAGGGATGATCGCCCGCCTGGATGGTGTGGGTGGGAAACAGCCGGCCGATATTGCGATAGGTGCTGACCGCCAGGTCCGGGAGCATGGCGCCGTCGTAGATCTGCTCGACCGTGCCGATGGGCTCCTGGGCGTGGAGATAGTCGTCGGCCCACACGGTGGACACGGACACGGCGGCCAGCAAACCGAGGGACAGGGCCAGCGGCCGGCTGAAGGCGGCAGGACGAAAGACGGGTGAGTGCATGACGTATCCTTTTTTGTCGTCGGTAAAGGACGCTGAATTCCCGACTAAAGCCGGTGCTACTGAAAGCACGCGCCCGTTCCAACCATAGCCCACCCACCGGCGTTGCACCGGGCGATCAGTTCACTGATTTCATACCCTGACATCTGCGATGACGTACGTGAGCGAAGCGAGGGCGAAAAAAAACCACCGCACGAAAGCGGTGGTTTTCAGGCTTGCAGAACGCGTCGGATCAGACCTTGACGATCCAGCCCGCCGGGCCTTCGATGTCGCCGGACTGAATGCCCGTCAGCTCTTTGTACAGGCGCTGGGTCACGGGACCGACGTCGGTTTCGCTGTGGAACACGTGCAGTTTGTCTTTGTAGCTGATGCCGCCGATCGGGGTGATCACCGCCGCAGTGCCACAGGCGCCCGCTTCCTTGAACAGGTCGAGCTTGTCGATGAACACCTCACCTTCGGTGACCTTCAGGCCCAGACGGCTTTGCGCCAGTTCTATCAGCGACAGGCGGGTGATGCCCGGCAGCACGGAGGGGGATTTCGGCGTGATGAACTGATCGTCGTGGGTAATGCCGAAAAAGTTGGCCGAGCCGACTTCTTCGATCTTGGTGTGGGTCAACGGATCGAGGTAGATGGCATCGGCGAAGTTGGCCTTCTTGGCTTCGGCGCCCGGCATCATGCTGGCTGCGTAGTTACCGCCGACTTTCGCAGCGCCGGTGCCTTGTGGCGCGGCGCGGTCATAGCTGGAGATGACGAAGTTGTGCGGTTTCATGCCACCCTTGAAGTACGGGCCCACCGGGATGCAGAACACCGAGAAGATGAACTCGGGCGCAGCGCGCACGCCGATGTTGTCGCCGACACCGATCACGAACGGACGCAGGTACAACGCCCCGCCGGTGCCGTATGGCGGGATGAAACGCTCGTTGGCGCGGACCACTTGCTTGCACGCTTCGATGAACTGCTCGGTCGGCACATGGGGCATCAGCAGGCGGCTGCAACTGCGCTGCATGCGCGCGGCGTTCTGGTCGGGGCGGAACAAGTTGATCGAGCCGTCTTTGGCGCGATAGGCCTTGAGGCCTTCGAAGCATTGCTGGCCGTAATGCAGCGCGGTGGAGCCTTCGCTGATGTGCAGCACGTTGTCTTCGGTCAGGGTGCCTTGGTCCCACGCGCCATCGCGCCAGTGAGCCAGGTAGCGTTTGTCGGTCTTGATGTAGTCGAAGCCGAGCTTGTCCCAGTTAATGCTTTCGTTACCCATGACACCCTCTATGTCCAGGCCAGCGCGGCCGGGAGTTTCCGGCGTCTGGCGTTTCATCGATAAGGCCCGGAGCAGGACGCGACCCGTTCCGGTGTGTCGCCATATTACTGATTTTTCCCCGCGCAAACCGCCTCGCCGGCAGATGAGCTGAAAAAGATCCGCCGGGGCCCGATTCAAGCGTTGGTGTTTGTGCCGTCTGTAGCAAAACCGCTGGCGGACCCGTGCAGTTTCGCCAATGTTGCCTATGGTGTGTAAATCGTCCGAGACAGGAGCAGCACCCATGGGTATCGATCAGTTGTTTGCCGATTTGAGCAGTCTTCCCAGCATTCCCAAGGTGGCCCAGGACCTGATCAAACAGTTCGACAGCCCGTCGTCGGACTTGGGCAGTATCGCCGGCAATATCGAAAAGGACCCGGTGATCGCGGCGAAAATCCTGCGGCTGGCCAACTCAGCGCGCTTTCGCGGGGCGCGGGAATCGTCGAGCATTGAGGATGCGGCCATGCGCCTGGGCTTCAATACCCTGCGCACACTGGTGCTGGCGTCGGCGGTGACCGGCGCTTTCAAGGCAGGACCCAGTTTTGATTTGAAGGGTTTCTGGCTGAAGAGCTTTCAGGTGGCAGGGATCTGCCGTTTGCTGGCGAAACAGTCCGGCGCCGATGGGGAAATCGCCTTCACTTGCGGGGTCATGCACGACATCGGCGAGTTGTTGATCCAGACCGGTGCGCCCGCCGTTGCCGAGCGCATCAACAGCGTGACCAAGACCGGTACGACCGGGCGTGCGGCGATTGAAACGTTGCAGTTGGGTTTTGGTTACCCGGAAGTCGGCGCCGAACTGGCCCGCCGATGGGGATTGCCGGCGGTCATCCAGAACGCCATCGCCTATCAGGCGCGGCCCATGCAGGCACCGGGGGACGCGACCCAGCCACGGATTGTTGCCCAGGCATTGACCATTTCCGCTGCGCTGGAAAATCACGGCGGCGCCACCGCGCAGGCGAAGCAGGAAGTGGATGGCCCGCTGCTGGAGGGTGTAGACCTGGATGCGGTGTTCGCGGCGCTGCCGAAGGTGCTTGAGGATGACAAGGCGTTTGCGGAGTTGTTGAGCTAGTCAGGGTCCGGGTTGGAGATTGATAGTGCTTACACCGGCTTCTTCCCGGCTGAAGCCGGTCCCACACATTGACCGCGGTCCGACTGACACAACGCGGTCAAGCTGCAGGACTGGCTTCAGCCGGGAAAGCGTCAGGCCTCACACTGCAAAACCGATGGTGCTCAATCAGGCCCCTTCCCGGCTGAAGCCGGTCCTACTAGTATCGGCGCACAGCCGCGATTGAGGACCTGTGCATGCCTGATGTACCCGATACCCATGTCGACACCCTGCTGCACTGGATGCAAGACCGCTCCTTCGTCGTGCTGACCGGCGCCGGGATCAGCACGTCTTCCGGGATTCCGGATTACCGCGACAGCGAGGGCGTGCGTCGGGGTCGGCAGCCCATGATGTTTCAGGAATTCCTCAATGCGCCCGAGGCCAGGCGTCGTTACTGGGCAAGGGCGATGCTGGGCTGGCCACGGGTTCGCGTCGCGCAACCCAACGCGGCCCACGAAGCGATTGCGCGCTTGCAGCAGCATGACCTCATCAGCGGCGTCATCACCCAAAACGTCGACACCTTGCACGATCAGGCCGGCAGTCATGACGTGGTGGAATTGCACGGCAGCCTGCATTGGGTGCTGTGCCTGGATTGCCGCCAGCGCACAGAGCGCGACATCATTCAGCTGACCCTGGTCGAGCAAAACCCTTACCTGGCGGGCGTCGATGCGGTACAGGCGCCCGATGGCGATACCCTGCTGGACCCGGCCTTTGAGGAACGCTTCCAGGTGCCCCATTGCCCCCACTGCGGCGGTGAACGCATGAAACCTGACGTGGTGTTTTTCGGTGAGAACGTGGCGCCACCCACTGCAGCCAAGGCCATGCAGCGCGTGGAAGACGCTCAGGGCCTGCTGGTGGTGGGGTCGTCGCTGATGGCGTTCTCGGCGTTTCGCCTGTGCCGCACGATCAAAGATCAGGGCAAACCGCTGATCGCCATCAATCTGGGGAAAACTCGG
This sequence comes from Pseudomonas sp. GL_135, assembly GCF_057834665.1. NCBI lineage: Bacteria > Pseudomonadati > Pseudomonadota > Gammaproteobacteria > Pseudomonadales > Pseudomonadaceae > Pseudomonas > Pseudomonas sp. GL_135. Next base: position 2,459,000 of record NZ_CM174408.1, on the reverse strand, counting down.
GCCGATGATCTGCTTGATCTCAAGATCGAAGCCTCATGCGAGGTGTTGTTGCCGGCCTTGGCGCAGCGGCTGCTGGTGGGTTAACGGAAGCAATGACAGGTGGGAGATCTCCGCCTTCCTGACCCTGCCCTGTCGCGCGGCAAACCTCGTCCATGTGGGAGTGAGCTTGCTCACGAAGAAGGCATTTCAGTCGCTGAAGATCTGGCGGATGGCCCACCCTATATCGTGAGCAAGTCCGCTCCCACCTTGCCCGATCCCTCATCTGATTGCACGAATCCCCGGCAACGCCGCCAACGCCCTGTTCCAGACCTGCCGCGTCCTGACCCACGCCACCTCCTGCCAGTCCGGGTCCACCGGATAGAACTGCTCCAGCAGCCCTTGCTTGATCCGCCGCCCCGTCTCGTCCAGCGGATCGCCGTGCAGGTGCAGCCAGTGATCATCACGCAAATGCCCATGCACCGCCGCCCCCCGGTACGTGCCGCACTCGATGACAAACGGCATTAAGTGCACGCCCGGAAGCGCGTCGAGGAGCATCTGCGAGGTGTATCCGGTGGAGGTCGCCGCGACACCGGTTGCGCTGACCCGATTGGCGCCGGTGATCAGCGTAAACAACCAGGGCCCGAACAACGCCCTGGCGTCCTCCAGCGCGGGGTAGGCTGACTCGACGATGCTCATCAGCATCGGATGACCGTAATCCCCCGCGCCGGTGTGCAGGTCAAAGCAGGTCACCACCTCGGCATCCTGCAAGTACTCCCCGACGATGCTGCGCAGCGTGCGATTGGACCAGCTCGGCCCGCTGCCGCCGAAAAACAACCCATCGGGGAATGCGTACTGCCCCGCCTCCACCACCGACATCAACCCTGCCCAACCCCGCGCGTCGATCGCTGCCTGAAACAACGCATCAGCCTGATCGCGCTTTGGCCCGCGCAACTGCTCGCACGCGTAAATCCCGTGGACGTCGGTATAGGCGCGGTTGTCCGGCAGCGGCCGGCTGAAGTCCAGGTAGTTGCGGTTCTGATCGAGGTTGTCCTCATTGACCCGGCGCATCCACGCCGTGCCCCAGGGGTTGATCAGGTGAATCATCAGGATCGCCACGCCCTCGGGCAGCGCGCGCGGATCAAAATCTTCCAGCCAGCGGCTCTGGCAATCGGAACCGTAATAGCCCTCGACGCCGTGGGTGCCGCTCAACGCCACCAACACCCGCCGCGCCTGCGGATCGCCGAGCCAGGCGACGTCCGTGGCCAGCGTCTCGCCAAAAGGCCCGGCCAGCGGATGGACATATTCGCTCAACCGCGCACCCGCAGAGGCCGCTGCTGCAATGAAGCGCTCGCGAAGCTGGCGATAACCCGGACGATCAGGAAAAAGGTGGCTCATGAATGCGCTCCATAGGGGGGTGACACCGCGCGTCCAGGCCCGTACCAGACAGGCCGAACGCCACGAAGAAAAGACACTGCGTCAGAAATGTTACAACCGGACACGTTTTGGCACACTTCTTTCTAGTAATTCTCGAGTGGAACGTCAGTACCACGAAATGCCTCGCGTCCAGCCCAGGCTGCCGGGAGTCGACGCTGCCGAACGGTGCGAACCCCGCACCCGTGTGCAGGAACCGGACACTACCCCGTCCGAAACAGTGCAGGACGTCGACCAGAAGTCTGGCGTCCGTCGATAAGGAATTCGATTCGTGCCAGACATGCGCCCTTCATACCCCACACGCCAACGCCGCACCTTGCCTTTTCCGCTGCCCCCATCTGTCAGCGAGCCTGCCGTCCGTCCCATCTCCCTTCAGCGTTCCGGCTGAAACCCAGCATTAATTTGCTGCAGTGCCCGATATTTTTTTCGTTTCAATGGCTGTCGCTTTTATAGCGATCCGGTCGCCACTTTTTATTGTCCTTTTTCGGCACAGATGCGCCCGCGCAAATAACGTTTTAAATAACGAGCAGGAGGGATCGCTGTTGATCCACACACACTTAAAGGATCAGTGATCATTTTCAGAAAGTGTGCGCCATTGTTAACAACCCTTCACCCTATGACTGACAAGTCACACTTTCAGGACTTACCACAATGACCACCTAAGCACTCACGCACCAACTTGCACCCACTTACTCAAGTTTGGTGCAACGCACTTCTGATTCAATCGGAACAGGTCACCTTGCAAACCCGCGGTGGACCTGTGTGGATAGGTTCGCCCCATGGTTCGGCAACTTGCCCTGCTTCCATAGAGCGAACAGGCCCACCTCTGACGAAATTCGCTAAAAAGTTACAGGAATGCGACATCGTCCCTGTACAAGCCAGAAACCGCTGGCTAGAGCCCTTGACTGGCATAGCGGTTGCAATAGCGATGTTCGTTAGCCAGTGACGCTGAAACAAAGACGTACTTCTTCGTACTCAACAAGCAATCAGGGAACTGCAATGTCGCCTCCATAGCTCACGCAGTCACAGCACTTATAAGAGTGGTTCTTTAGAGACCTGCTCTCCCAGGCCTCGTGCTTGCGACAGCACGGACGTCAACTTCAAACAGGGCAACTTGTTTGAACGGACCCTTATTGCCCTTCAACGACCCGAGGGAGCTTTAATGAATGACGCGGTAAAAACGAAAGCCATACCTGACCCGGCGCCGGACGCACTGTCCATGGCCTGGCCGCGTATTCCTTTCAAGGAAAACACATCGCGCCCGGGTGAATTAAGCCGGTCGCACGTGTTGATATTGATTGCCGCCTCGGTCCTTATTCACGGCGCCCTCTGGTGGTATATGCAAACTGCCAAAGCCGACGTCCCGGAAGTTGCGCCGCAAGTGCCCGAGATGACCGTGGAACTGACCAGCCCGACACCGCCAACCCCGGAAACTCCACCTGAGCCACCGCCACCGCCGCCGCCTGAACCGCCACCGCCACCACCGCCGCCCCCTGAACCGGAGCAACCGGTCGAGGACCCCGACGCGGTCAAGCCGCCGCCGAAACCGGTGGAAAAGCCCGTCGAAAAACCGAAGGTCGAGAAGCCCAAGCCGGTGAAGAAACCCGAACCGGTGAAAAAGCCCACACCGCCCGCGCCGGCTGCACCCGCTGCGCCGAGCCCGCCTGCGCCCGCCGCACCTTCGCCCTCGCCCGCCCCACCGGCCCCGGCTGCTGCACCGGCGGCGCCGGCCAAGGAGTCGGCCGCGATTTCCGGGCTCGCCAGCCTGGGCAACCCGCCACCGGAATACCCCGGCGCGGCGCTGCGCAAGGGCATGGAAGGCCGGGTAATCCTGCGCATCAAGGTGCTGCCGAACGGCCGCGCCGGCACGGTCGAGGTGACCAAATCCAGCGGCAAGCAGGTGCTGGACGATGCGGCGGTGGAAACGGTGCGCAACTGGAAGTTTATTCCGGCCAAGCGCGGTGACACCCCGATCGAAGGCTTCGCGACGCAAACCATCGACTTCAAGCTGCCCGAATGAACCCGGTCAGCCCATCAACAACAACTCTTTATATAGCGGGTGAGGTGTAACCATGAACGAATCGATCTCTTCGATGATTGTCCCCGGCGTACTGTGGGCGCTGGTGGTGTTTTCGGTGCTGAGCTGGGGGCTGCTGCTGATCAAATCCGCACAGTACTTGCGCTTAAAGACCCAGAACAAACAGTTCGCCAAAGCCTTCTGGGCGGCGCCGGATCTGCTCACCGCTGCTGAGCACTCCAGCCAATACCCGGGCTCTCTGGCGCGCATTGCCAACAGCGGTTTCGAAGCCATGACGGTAGACGAGACGCCGCGCAACACCCAGCAGCTTGCCCATACCATCAACCGCTCCGACCGTCTGGAACGCAACCTGCGCCAGCAGATCCAGAAAGAACGCCGCGCCCTGGAAGCCGGTCAGGCCATTCTCGCCAGCATCGGCAGCACGGCGCCGTTCATCGGCCTGTTCGGGACGGTCTGGGGGATCATGGAAGCGTTGCAGAGCATCGGCGCCAGCGGCTCGGCCAGCCTGGAAACCGTGGCCGGCCCCATCGGTCACGCGCTGATTGCCACCGGTGTCGGTATCGCCGTCGCCGTGCCGGCGGTGCTGATCTACAACTTCTTCCTGCGTCGTCTCAAGCTCGCCGTCGCCGACATGGATGATTTCGCGCACGACTTCGACGCCCTCGCCCAGCGCAGCGCCTTCGCCATCAACCGTCAGGCCATCGCCAGCAAGCACAGCCAGGCTGTGCGGGAGGCGAGCTGATGTCGTTCTCCACCCAAGACAGCGATGAGGTGCTCAGCGAAATGAACGTCACGCCGCTGGTGGACGTGATGCTCGTGCTGCTGGTGGTGTTCATCGTCACCGCGCCGCTGATGACCAACGCGATCAAGGTCAACCTGCCGAAAACCGACGCCGTCGCCGCCGCCGACAAAAAAGACCCGGTGGTGGTCAGCGTCGACCAGGACGGCAAGTTCTACCTGGCCAAATCCGAAGTCGCGCCGGAATCCCTGGAGATCAGCCTCAAGGACGTCAAGGCCAAGGACCCGGAGGTGCGCGTGCAATTGCAGGCCGACACCAACGTCAACTACGGCCAGGTGGCCAAGGCGATGGCGTCCATCGAGCGCTCGGGCATCACCAAGATTTCAGTGATGACCTCGAAATGATTGGCCCATGACCCGCCGTTGATCTGCACTTGAAGCAGACGCCGCACCCGCTGCGGCGCTGCTCACCCTTCTCCCGATTCACCGCCGTCCGGGTTTTTGCCCCGGAGGGGAGCGGCTTGCTTGAAATAAGGAAATTCCCGACCGCTACCACCGCGTCGGAGCAACGAGGGCTCACAAGGCCATTTCAATAACATCTGGAATAAGTCGGAAACTACCATGCTGATGAGCTTTCCTGGTTTTACCCTCAAGCCCCTTGTTGTTGCCGTACAACGCCCCCCCCGTGCGCTGATTTGCGCACTGGCGGTCGGCATGAGCCCGGCCTATGGCGCCGACAGCACGGACAGCGCAGCCGAGGCCGCGACCGGCAGTGAAGCCGCCGTGCCCGCTGCGGCGGTGGCTGCCGCGCCGGCGACCACCCAGCTCAAACGGGTGGAAGTGACCGGTTCGGCCGTGCGCCGGGCCGATGCGGAAACTGCCGTGCCGGTGACCATCCTGCGCGCCGACGAGCTGAAGAAACAGGGCGTGACCACCACCGAACAGATGGTCCAGCGCATCACCGGCAGCCAGTCGATGATGAACAGCGCAGGCTCGGTCGGCGCGTCCACCGGTGGCGCTTCCTATGCCGACATGCGCGGCATCGGCGCCAACAAAACCCTGATCCTGCTCAACGGCCGCCGTCTGGCCAACAACGCCTTGTCCGGCGTCGGCACGCCCAACGGCAGCGCCATCGACCTGAACATGATTCCGTTCGCCGCCATCGACCGCATCGAAGTGCTGCGCGACGGTGCCTCGGCGCTGTACGGCACCGACGCCATCGGCGGCGTGATCAACTTCATCACCAAGAAGTCGCTGACCGACGGCACCCTGAGCCTCGGCGGCGACACCCCGACGGCCAGGTGGCGGCGCCAGCAAGGACGTCAGCGCCAGCTGGGGTTTCGGTGATCTGGACGAAGACCGCTTCAACGTCATGGGCGTGTTCAACTACAACAAACAGCAGAACCTCGACGCCAACGACCGCTCTTTCGACAAGGATTACGTCCCGGGCCGCGGTCTCAACCAGACCTCGGGCACCGCTTACCCCGGCAACTACTACCAGGGCAATAACAGCAGCAACCCCCTCGCGCCCAACTGCGCCGGACCGGGCCTGGTGAGCGTGAACGGGCTGTGCCGGTTCAGCACCCGCGATTACATCGACCTGGTGCCGCAGACCGAGAAGACCTCGTTCTTCGGTCGCGCCACCGGCAAGCTGGCCGAAGACCACAACGTCAGCCTCGAATACTTCTTCGCCCGCAACAACAACGCCACCAGCATCGGCCCGGCGCCGTTGACCGGCCTGAGCATCGACCCGTCCTCCCCGTATTACCCCGGCAACGGCATTACCCCCGGCCCGAACAACTTCGCCCTCGACCCGACCCAGCCGGTGGACACCGCCTGGCGTGAAACGGCCGCCGGCCCCCGTGGCAGCAAGGACCAGAACACCAACCAGCGCCTGTTGCTGACCTTCGACGGCACCGTCGGCGGCTGGGATTACAACCTGGGCGCCAACTACAACCAGAGCAAGGTCGTTTCCAGCGTGACATCGGGTTACGCCAGCGACGCCGCCCTCAAGGCGGGCCTGGCCAGCGGCCTGCTCAACCCGTTCGGCCCGCAATCGGCGGCGGGTCAGCAGTACATCGACGATGCGGCGTACCACGGCGAATACTCCACCGCCGTCGGCCGCGTTTATGGCGTGGACGGACGTATCAGCCGCGAGATCGGCAACTGGTTCGGTGCCGGCGAATCCGGTCTGGCGCTGGGCGGCGAATACCGCAAGGAAAAACTGCACCAGGATTACGAGGACTTCGTCGACGACATCAACAGCCTGGGCCTCGATTCAGCAGGCTCGGTGTCCGGCGATCGCAGCGTCAAGGCCGAATACGCCGAGCTGAACGTCCCAGTCATCGACAGCCTGGAACTGACCGCCGCCGTGCGCCACGACAAATACAGCGACTTCGGCAGCACCACCAACCCGAAATACTCGTTCCGCTTCCAGCCGTTCAAAGAGCTGGTCATGCGCGGCGCGTACAGCGAAGGTTTCCGTGCGCCGTCGCTGTACGAGCTGTACGCCCCGCAGAGCCTGGCCTACAGCCAGGGTTACTACGATGATCCGACCCTTTGCGCCGGCGGTACCGTGCAACCGGGCGGTCAGGCGGGTCGCGACTGTAATCAGCAGTTCCTCAACCGCAGCGGCGGCAACGCGAGCCTGTCCCCGGAGAAAGCCCGCAACGTCACCTTGGGCTTCGTGTATCAGCCGATGAACAACCTCTCCATGGGCCTGGATTTCTGGTGGATTCACATCTCCAACCAGATCCAGTCGTTCCCGGAATCCACCGTGTTCGACCAATCGGACCTGTACGGCGATCGCATCATCCGCAACGCCGACGGCTCCATCGCCAACATCGTGACCGGCAACTCCAACCTGGGCATCGTCAAGACCAACGGTGTCGACGTGACCCTGGACTACCGCTTCCCGAACACGCCGTATGGCCAGTTCGGTCTGGGGCTGACCGGGACCTACGTCAACCGCTACGACTTCCAGAACATCATCGACGGTCCGTACACCGACAAGGTCGGCGACTTCCAGGGTGATGGCGTGATTGCGCGCTGGAAACACGTGCTGATCGGCAGCTGGACTCTCGGCGACAGCCGTGCCTCCCTGACCAACCGCTTCACCAGCGGCTACAACGACTACGACCGCAGCACCAACGGCACCGTGCCGTCGTATTCGCTGTGGGACCTGTCGGTGGGCCATACCTTCGAGAAGGTGCTGGACGTCGATGCCGGCGTGCGCAACCTGTTCGACCGCGACCCGCCGTTCACCAACCAGGCCTACAACTTCCAGTCCGGCTACGACCCTCGTTACGCCGATCCACTGGGCCGCACGCTGTTCGCGCGGGCGACGTATCACTTCTAAGCATCACCACCCGACGCGCTAATGCTCCGGCGCGTCGGGCGGCTTCTGCGCAATCGCGCCCCCTGACCCGGCCTCGTCCACGGGAACGGGTCAGGGGATTTTTCGCGGCGCCACTGATGCCTCGACTTGCTCTCAAGGATTGTCCGCCCATGTGCCCCCCTCCTCTTTCATTGCCACGCCTGTTGCCGGGCGTGGCATTGCTGTACACGGTGCTGTTTTTTACCTCGCTGCTGTTTGGCATGCCTCAGGTCTTTGCCGCGCCGGTGCATGCGCTGACCGTCTATGGCGAAGCGCCGAAATACGCCGCTGATTTCCAGCACTTCGATTACGTCGACCCCGACGCGCCCAAAGGCGGTTCCATGAGCCGCGCGTCCGAGGAGATCGGCCAGTTCAACTACCTCACGCCCTATGTCGACCAGGGGATTTCCGTGAGCCAGATCGATTCCTGGGTGTACGCGCCACTGGCCTACCGCTCACTGGACGAGCCCTACACGGTGTACGGGCTGGTCGCCGAGAAGATGGAACGCGATCCCGACAATCTGTGGGTGCGCTTTTACCTCAACCCCAAGGCGCGCTTCGATGACGGCACGCCGATCACCGCCGAAGACGTGCGCTACACCTGGCAAACCCTGATCACGCAGGGCAGCTTCAGCTATCGACCGCTCTACGCCGACGTCAAGGACGCGGTCATCGAAGCGCCGGGGCAGATCCGCTTCGATTTCAAGACCGGCACCAACCGCACCCTGGCACTGGACCTGGCCAGCCTGCGCATCCTGCCCGAGCACTGGTGGAAGACCCGCGACTTCACCAAGGGCGGCGGCTTCGAACCGCCGCTGGGCAGCGGGCCGTACCGCGTTTCGCGGGTCGACGCCGGGCGCAGCGTCAGTTTCGAGCGGGTCAAGGACTGGTGGGGCGAAGACCTGCCGGTCAGCCGTGGGCTCTACAATTTCGACGCGCTGACGGTGAATTTCTATGGCGATGTCGACGTGGCCCGTCAGCTGGTCCAGGCCGGCAACTTCGACTACAACCGCGAGTTCTCCTCGGCCGGCTATGTCGTCGGCTACACCACGCCGAGCCTGCAGGACGGCCGCCTGCAAAAGACCATTCTGGCCAAGCGCCGCCCGGTGGCCGGTCAGGGCTTCGTGTTCAATCTCGACAAACCGATGTTCCAGGACCGACGTGTCCGTGAAGCCCTGGCGATGCTCTGGGATTTCGAATGGGTCAACGGCCAGATCATGCGCAACTTCTATGTGCGCGAACAAACCTATTTCCCGAAGAGCGAGATGGCGGCCACCGAGCTGCCTGACGCCCAGGAGCTGAGCATTCTCGAGCCCCTGCGCGGCCAGGTGCCGGATGAAGTCTTCGATCAAGTCTGGCGCGCACCGAAGACTGACGGCAGCGGCTACATCCGCGACAAGCAGCTCAAGGCCCTGAAGCTGTTGGCAGATGCCGGCTGGCACGCGAAAAACAACCGGCTGGTGAACGCCGCCGGTCAGCCGCTGGAGTTTTCCTTCCTCGACGGCCAAGGCGGTTTCGAGCGGCTGGTGCTGCCATACAAGCGCGTGCTGGCGCAGATCGGCATCACCCTGAATTTTCGTCGCGTGGACTCGGCGCAGTACATGAACCGATTGAACGCGCGGGACTACGACATGATCGTGGTCACCCTGCCCAGCAACGGCAATCCGATCCTCTCTCCCGGCCGCGAGCTGTACAACCTGTTCGGCTCGCAGAGCGCCCGGCAGGTCGGCAGCTCCAACGCCATGGTGCTGCGCAATCCGGCGGTCGACCGCCTGATCGACGGCCTGGTCGCGTCCAATAACCGCAACGACATGCTGCACTACGCGCGGGCGCTGGATCGGGTCCTGCTCTGGGGTTTCTACATGATTCCGAATTACTACTCCCAAGGCACGCCGGTGGTGTTTGCCAACCGTTTTGGCAAGCCGGCGATCGAGCCGATCTACGACGTCGGCCTGGAAAGCTGGTGGGAAGTCAGCCGAGTGCCACTGACCGATGCGCAGATGGCTGCGCAAATGGCTGCGCGTCTGGCGCCACAAAGCAGCGTGACGAAAATGCATCCTGCGCCAACCACGGAGGGCCAGTGACATGCTCGCCTACACCCTGCGTCGCCTGTTGCTGATCATCCCCACGCTGCTGTGCATTCTGGTGGTCAATTTTCTCATCGTGCAAGCAGCGCCGGGCGGTCCCGTCGAACAAGCCATCGCCCGGGTTCAGGGCATGGCCCCGACGGGCGGGATTGGTGGCGGTGGGGGCGAAGTTGCGGCCACCGGCGGCATCAGCCGGGGCGCCCAAGGCCTGGACCCTGAACTGGTGGAAGCGATCAAGCACCAATACGGTTTCGACAAGCCGCTGCACGAGCGCCTGTGGCTGATGCTCACCCACTACGCGCAGCTGGATTTCGGTAGCAGCTTTTTTCGCGGCGCCACGGTGACCGGGCTGATTCTGCAAAAGCTGCCGGTGACGCTATCCCTCGGGCTCTGGGCAACTCTGATCACGTACCTGATCTCGATCCCGCTGGGCATCCGCAAGGCCGTGCTGCATGGCAGCCGCTTCGATGTCTGGAGCAGCACGGTGATCATCATCGGCTACGCCATCCCGGCGTTTCTGTTCGCCATTCTGCTGATCGTGGTGTTTGCCGGCGGCAGCTACTGGAGCTGGTTTCCGGCCCAGGGCCTGTTCTCGGACGACTTCGACAGTCTCTCGCCGCTGGGCAAGTTGCGCGATTACCTGTGGCATCTGGTGTTGCCGGTCAGCGCGCTGGTCATCGGCGGCTTCGCGACGCTGACGATCCTCACTAAAAACAGCTTCCTCAACGAGATCGGCCGCCAGTACGTGGTCACCGCCCGGGCCAAGGGCCTCAGCGAGCAGCGCGTGCTCTACGGCCACGTGTTCCGCAACGCCATGCTGCTGGTGGTGGCGGGCATTCCCCAGGCGCTGATCGAGGTGTTCTTCGCCGGCTCGCTGCTGATCGAAACCATCTTCGGCCTCGATGGCATCGGCCGGATGAGCTACGAAGCGGCCGTCTCCCGGGATTACCCGGTGGTCTTCGGCACGCTGTTCCTGTTCACCCTGTTCGGCCTGTTGATCAAGCTGGTGGGCGACCTGTGCTACACGCTCGTCGACCCGCGCATCGATTTTTCCGCGAGGAGCGCCTGATGTTCGAGTTTTCCCCGCAAAACCAGCGCCGTGTCGCCAACTTCAAGGCCAACCGTCGCGGCTGGTGGTCGCTGTGGCTGTTCGTTGCGTTGCTGGTCATCTGCCTGTGCGGCGAACTGATCGCCAACGACAAGCCGTTGATCGTCCGCTATCAGGGCGAGCTGTACTTCCCGGCCCTGCATCAGTATCTCGAAACCGACTTCGGCGGCGAGCTGCCTTTCGAGCCGGACTATTCCAGCGACTACGTGCGCAAACTGATCGCCGACAGGGGCGGCTGGATGCTCTTCGCGCCGATCCCCTTCAGCTACGACACGGTCAATTACGAACTGCGCGAGCCCTCCCCCAGCCCGCCCAGCGCGCGCAACTGGCTGGGCACCGACGACCAGGCGCGGGACGTCATGGCGCGGGTGCTGTTCGGCACCCGCGTATCGATACTCTTCGCGTTGGCGCTGACCGCCATCAGCACGGTGATCGGCGTGTTCGCCGGAGCGATTCAGGGCTATTACGGCGGGCTGGCGGATTTGATCGGCCAGCGCTTGCAGGAAGTCTGGTCGGGGCTGCCGGTGCTGTATCTGTTGATCATTCTGTCGGGTTTCGTCGAGCCGGATTTCTGGTGGCTGCTGGGGATCATGTCACTGTTTTCCTGGCTGGCGCTGGTCGACGTGGTCCGTGCCGAGTTCCTGCGCGGGCGCAATCTGGAATACGTCAAAGCCGCTCGCGCCCTGGGTCTCAGCGACGGCGCGCTGATGTGGCGGCACATTCTGCCCAATGCCATGACCAGCACCCTCACCTACCTGCCGTTCATCGTCACCGGCGCCATCGCCACACTGACCGCGCTGGATTTCCTCGGCTTCGGCATGCCCGCTGAAAGCGCGTCCCTGGGCGAACTGATCGGCCAGGCCAAACGCAACTTGCAGGCGCCGTGGCTGGGCGTCACGGCGTTCTGCGCCCTGGCGTTGATCCTCACGCTACTGGTGTTCATCGGCGAAGCCTGCCGTGACGCTTTCGATCCCCGAACTTGAGCGCTGCCATGACTGACCCTCTGATCCAGATCCGCAACCTGCGCGTGGCCTTCAACGGCACCGAAGTCGTGCACGGCATCGACCTCGACATCCAGCCCGGCGAATGCCTGGCGCTGGTCGGCGAGTCCGGGTCGGGCAAATCGGTGACCGCGCATTCGATCCTGCGCCTGCTGCCGGCCAAGTCCGTGAGCACCCAGGGCAGCATTCGCTACAAGGGCGTCGATCTGCTTAAAGCCAGCGACAAAGCACTGCGGGGGCTGCGCGGCAACCGCATCGCCATGATCTTTCAGGAGCCGATGACCTCGCTGAACCCGCTGCACAGCGTGGAGAAACAGATCGGCGAAATCCTCGCCCTGCACAAGGGCCTCAAGGGCAAGGCCGCCCGCGAGCGCACCCTGGAGTTGCTCGGTCTGGTGGGCATTCAAAACCCGCCGCAGCGGCTTAAGGCCCTGCCCCATCAACTGTCCGGCGGCCAGCGCCAGCGGGTGATGATCGCCATGGCCCTGGCCAACGAACCCGAACTGCTGATCGCCGACGAGCCCACCACTGCGCTGGACGTCACGGTGCAGCTGAAGATTCTGGAGCTGCTCAAATCCCTGCAACAACGGTTGGGCATGTCGCTGCTGCTGATCAGCCATGACCTCAATCTGGTCCGGCGCGTTGCCCAGCGTGTCTGCGTGATGCGCGCCGGGGAAATCGTCGAGCAGGCCGAGTGCCAGACGCTGTTCGCCGATCCGCAACACCCCTACAGCCGCCTGCTGATCAATGCCGAACCCGACGGCGAACCGGTGCCCGGCGAGCACACCCAGAGGCTGCTGTCGGTGGACGCGCTGAAGGTCTGGTTTCCGTTGCCCAAACCGTTGTTGCGGCGCGAGCGGCAGTACATCAAGGCGGTGGATGGGGTGAGTTTCGAGCTGTTGAAGGGCCAGACCCTGGGCATCGTCGGCGAATCCGGCTCGGGCAAATCGACCCTGGGTCAGGCGATCCTGCGGCTGATCGATTCCGAAGGCAGCATCCGCTTCGGCAACAAGGAACTGAGCCTGCGCAGCCAGCAACTGATGCGGCCCTTGCGCAAGCGCATTCAGGTGGTGTTTCAGGACCCGTTCGGCAGCCTGAGCCCCCGCATGACGGTGCAGCAGATCATCGCCGAAGGGTTGCTGACCCACGGCATCGGCACCCCGGCCGAGCGTGAAGAGACAGTGATTCGCGTGCTCGGCGAAGTCGGTCTGGACCCGGCCAGCCGCCATCGTTACCCCCACGAATTCTCCGGCGGTCAGCGCCAGCGCGTGGCCATTGCCCGGGCGCTGGTGCTGGAACCGGAGCTGATCCTGCTCGACGAACCCACCTCGGCGCTGGATCGTACCGTGCAAAAGCAGATCGTGGCCTTGCTGCGGGATCTGCAGATTCGCCACGGCCTCAGCTATCTGTTCATCAGCCACGACCTGGCCGTGGTTCACGCCCTGGCCCACGACGTGCTGGTGATCAAGGACGGCAAAGTGGTCGAGCAAGGCGCGGCGCGGGAGATCTTCGGCAACCCGCGCCAGCCCTACACCCAGGAACTGTTGCGCGCCTCCGGGCTGGATTTCGGCGGACGGGCATGAGCCGACATACCTGGCGACACCTACTATAATGCCCGGCCACGGCGTATCATCCCGCCCCCTCGATTTCTTGCTCTGGTGCCTGTCATGACTGCCCTTCCGCTCACCTCCGAACGCCGCGGCTGGTCGTTCTGGTGGAAACCCCTGGCCTTCCTGCTGGTGGCCGCCATCGGCTTGTACTACGTCAAGTGGTCGCCGTATTACCTGAAGTCCTTCATCGCCGCCGACACCCACACCATCGGCGGCTCGATCATCAACGACAACCCGGCCACGCCGTGGGCAGCCGCGCTGGCCTACGCCCAGGTCTATTTTCTGGCCATCTGGAAGGCCGCCGTGCTGGCAGTCATCCTCGGCTCGCTGCTACAGGTGCTGATCCCCCGGGACTGGCTGCTGAAAATGTTCGGCCGTGCCGGGCTGGGTTCGACGATTCGCGGCGGCCTGTTCGCCCTGCCGGGCATGATGTGCAGCTGCTGCGCAGCGCCCGTGGCTGCGGGCTTGCGCAAGCAGAACGTCTCGGTGGGCGCGGCATTGGCCTTCTGGATCGCCAACCCGGTGCTCAATCCGGCCACGCTGGTGTTCATGGGCTTCGTGCTGGGCTGGGGTTTTACGGCCCTGCGACTGGTGGCGGGCCTGGTGCTGGTGATCGGTGTTTCCCTGATTGCGCAACGCATTTCTCGCCCGGAAGTGTTGCCAGAGCAGGCGCTGGAAGCCGTGGCCAACGCCGAAATGCCGGACGAAGGCAGCTTGCTGGTGCGATGGGGCAAGACGATTTGGCAGTTGTTCTGGACGACCATCCCGATTTACGTCATCGCCGTGCTGATTCTGGGCGCCGCGCGGGTCTGGCTGTTCCCTCACGTGGACGGCGCGATGGGCAACAGCCTGTTGTGGCTGGTGCCGCTGGCGATCGTCGGCACGCTGTTTGTGATCCCGACGGCTGCTGAAATTCCGATCGTGCAAACGCTGCTGGCTTTGGGGCTGGGCACTGCGCCGGCGGTGGCGTTGCTGATGACGCTGCCGAGCGTGAGCCTGCCGTCGCTGCTGATGCTGCGTAAATCCTTCGACGCCAAGGTGCTGGTGATCGTGGGGGTGCTGACCATGCTGGTCGGGGTCCTGAGTGGCCTGGTCGGGGCCGCTCTGTTGTAAGGCCAGGATCAAGATCTCGAGATCAAGATCAAGATCAAGATCAAGATCTACAGCGGCTCTGCCTAACGGCAGAGCATTTCGCCTTCGGCGAGTTACTTGGAAAAGCACCCCAAGTAACCAAGGGTGCTTGCTCCTGGTTGGGTCCCTCCTCCGTCGGGATTCCCTCACTTCGACGACGCTCCGTGGGCCCGCGCCGAACGGACATCCATGTCCTGACGGCGCTCTCGCCGCATCCATGCGGCTCGGCCCACTGCGCGTCGTCTGCGTTCGGCCTGCACCCAAGTCGCGATGGGTGTCGTCTGGGCTAGCTGTGTATGAAGATCAAGATCAAGAGCTTCCCGGCTAAAGCCGGTCCTACAGTCGGCGCCCATCCCGCTGGATGCATGCGATTTCTGAGTAGGACCGGCTTTAGCCGGGAAGAGGCCCATACACCAACAATTTTGCTGATGACACCCTACCTGTGGGAGCGAGCTTGCTCGCGAATGCTTTACCTCAGAGATCAGATATCCGCTGGATGTACCGACCCCTTCGTGAGCAAGCTCACTCCCACAAGTCCGTTCCCGTGACCTGCCGTTGATCTGCTTTTGATCTGCTTTTGATCTGCTTTTGATCTGCTTTTGATCTTCATACGCAAAAAGCCCAGTCACCGCCAGTCGCGACTTGGGTGCAGGCTGAACGCAGGTCTCGCGCGGTGGGTCGAGCCGCATGGATGCGGCGAGAGCGCCGTCAGGGCATGGATGCCCGTTCGGCGCGGGCCCACGGAGCGGGACCGGAGTGAGGGAACCCGACGCAGGAGGGCCAAACCAGGAGCAGGCACCCTTGGTTACTTGGGGTGCTTTTCCAAGTAACTCGCCGAAGGCGAAACAGTCTGCCCCCAGGCAGACGCTCTTGATCTTGAGGATCTTGATCCGGTTTCAGCAGCAACGCCTTAATAGCCCGCCAAACCCCCTCTCAAATCGCACCACATATGCACCTTTGAAACATACCCCTCGCCCACCGCCACCGCATACGGCTCCACGCCAAACACCTCAAACCCCATCCGCTCATAAAGGCCCTGGGCGCTGCGATTGCCCTGCGTAAACGTCAACTGAACAAGCAACAGCTGCGACTGGCCCCGTGCATGATCCAGCACGCCTGCAACCAAATCCCGCCCGAGACCCTCGCCGCGATGGGCGTGCGGAACATACATCCCGAACAGCGTAGATTTATGACGGGCCTTCTTTCTGCTTTCAACGGAAAGACCGGCGACCCCCAACAGATGGCCCCCATCAACAGCGCCAAACACCACGTCCGCCACCTCAGAACCCGTTGCCAGCCGCTTCTCCCACCAAGCGATCGGCAGCGCTTCGCGCTCGCTGACATCGGAGGTAAACGCGTCAGGGTGCAGACGGTAAGCGTCGAGCATCAGCGCTCGATAAGCTGCGGCATGGTCAGGGGTCAGTCGCTTGATCGTCGTGGTCATCTCGGTTTCACTCCCGTAATCCCTTCGCTGCCGTCAATAACCCGCGAAATCTCTGATAACGCACCTGCAACGCACCCTGCACTTCCGGCATCGGCTGATAGCGCGCCTTCACCGGCATTCCCTGTTTCAACAGCTCAGCCCCTTCCCCGATCGACAAAAACCCAAGCTTTGCCGCGCCGATGCACGCGCTGAGTTCGCTGCCGTGCAGCGTGTACACCTCGCGATCCAGAATATTGGCCAGCAACTGCGCCCAGTATTCGCTGCGAGCGCCGCCGCCCACCAAGGCGCAGGCGTTGACCGTAGCGCCGGCCGACAGCGTGGCGTTCATCGCGTCCAGCAGCCCGAAACCGACGCCTTCAAGCACCGCGTAACCCAACATCGCGGGCGTGCTGTCATGGCCCAGGCTCATGAACCCACCGCGCAACAGCGGGTCGTTGTGGGGCGTGCGCTCACCGGCGAGGTACGGCAGAAACAGCGGATTTGAAATCGCCACCGGCTGATCGACCGGCAACGCAGCGTGAACCTGATCGAGCAAGGATTGCTCACTGGCCTGACCCAACAATCGGGTGACCCAGCGCAGGCAACTCGCTCCGGCCAGCATCGCCCCCATCGTGTACCAGCGCTGCGGCAGTGCGTGGCAAAAGCTGTGCACGGCGCTGGCCGGATTGCCCGCCGGATGATCGGTGATCGCGACGATGGCCGCGCTGGTGCCGAGGGTGACGAACGCATCGCCTGCGTTGATCGCGCCGATGCCTACCGCGGAAACCGGGTTGTCACCCCCGCCTGCGGCCACGGGCAGACCCAACGGCAAACCCAGCGCATCCGCCGCCTCAGCGCTCAGCCCGGCAGACAATTGATCGGCTTCCAGCAACCGGGGCATCTGCTCGACCGTCAGCCCGGTGGCATGGAGCATCGGCGCATACCATTGGCGCTTCGCCACATCCAGCCACAAGGTGCCGGCGGCGTCGGACATGTCACTGATCTGTTCGCCGGTCAGCAACAAACGAAGGTAATCCTTCGGCGACAACACGCTGGCGATGCGCGCAAACAGCTGCGGTTCGTCCTGCCGCATCCACAACAGCTTCGGCGCGGTAAGCCCGGCCATGGCCAGGCTGCCGGTGACCTCGGCGTACTCCGGCAAATCTTCGTTAAGCTGCGACGCCTGCTGCACGGCGCGGGAGTCGTCCCAGAGAATCGCCGGATACAGCACCTGCTCGGCCGCATCCAGCAGAACCGCGCCGTGCATCTGCCCCGACAAACCGATGCAGCCGATCCGCGCCCATGCCTGAGGATCGCTTGTCCGCAACTGCCCGAGGGCTGACAGGCAGGCCTGCCACCAATCAGCGGGGTTCTGCTCCGACCAGCCCGATTGCCGCCGACTGACTTCCACGCGCGCACCGGCCTGGGCCAGCACCTCGCCGTCGGCATCCAGCAAAATGGCCTTGAGTTCGGACGTGCCGAGGTCGATGCCCAGGGAAACAAGCTGATTCATGAAAATCCGGTTCCTGAAATATTCGGTGCCTGGCAGCGGCCCCTCAAGGGCATCCACACGAATTACGAATGCGTAGCGTCGGCGCCAGTCGCTCCGACACTCGTTTACCCTCGGGTGCATCGATGCGCTGCAGCAGCAACTGCACCGCGCGCGCGCCCAGGGCTTGCACCGGCTGAGCGATCACGCTCAAGCGCGGCAGGAAAAAATCCGCCCAGTCAAAATCATCGAAACCCACCAGCGCCATCTGCCCCGGCACCTCGATAGTGGCGTCGCGCAGCGCGTGCATGGCGCCGATGGTCATCAGGTTGTTCGCCGCCAGAATCGCCGTGGGCGGCGGGTCCAGGTGCAACAGTGCTGAAGTGGCGACCCGCGCGGATTCGCTGTTCGACTCACCGTCGATCAACAACTGCGGGTCCCACGGCACATCAGCTTCACTGAGCGCCTGCCGGTAACCCTCGATGCGCTCCTCCGTGGTGCTCAGCCCACGATGGCCGGCGATCATGCCGATGCGCCGATGACCGTGGCCGATCAAGTGCGTCACCAACGCAGCGGTGGACTGGCGATTCTCGACGCCGACCTGATCGAAACCCTCAACCGCCATGCGGTCCACCAGCACGCTGGGAATGGCGTTGTTACGCAAGTAAGTCAACGCTGCCTGCTGCGGATCGCTCGACGGCGCAAGCAGAATGCCGTCCACCCGCCGATGGTGCAGCGCCTGAACCACCTGCAGTTCCTGGGCGGGATCGTCATGGGTGTCGACGAACAACATCATGATGCCGTGGCGCGCACATTCGGTTTCGATGGCGTGCACCGTCTCGCTGAAATAGTGGTTCGACAGCGCCGAGATCGCCACGCCGATGGTGTGGGTGCGCGAACGGGCCAGCGAGCGCGCCAGGGTATTGGGGATGTAGCCCAAGTCCTGAACCGCTCGCTGCACCGCTTCAATCGTTTTGGCGCTGACCTTGCGCGTGCCGTTGAGCACGTGGGAGACGGTCGACGTCGATACCCGCGCCCGCTTCGCCACGTCTTCCATCTTGATCACTGCGCCGACTCCTTCAGGCCTGCGTCTCAGTGCTTGCTGGACCAGCCGCTGTAGGTACCCACGTTGTCGCGGGTGATCAGTTTCGGCGTCAGCTGGGTGACCGCTTCAGCCGGCTTTTTGTCGTTGAGCAGGTCGTTGCCGATGACCACCGCCTGCTGCGCCATCGCCCACGGATCCTGGCTGGCCGAGGCCTGAATCGAGGTGTCGGCCTTGAGCGCCTGCTCGATGTCCGGCGCGCCGTCCACCGACGTAATGATGATGCCGCTGCGTTTCAGTTGCTTGGCCGCCAGGTCACTGCCGATCGCCTGAGGGTCGTTGATTGCGAACAGACCGTCGATTTTCGGGAAGCGGGTCAGGTAACCCTGCATCGCATTCAGGCCACCTTCGCGAGAGCCTTTGGCGTCCTGATCGTCGGAGAGGATCTTGATGTCCGGCGCGGCGGCGAAGGCCGATTTACAGCCGGTGACGCGGTCGGTGACGGCGGTGACTTGCGGGCCGTTCTGGATGATCACGTTGCCCTTGCCCGACAGCTTGTCGACGATGAACTGGCAGGCGAGCTTGCCTGCTTCGACGTTGTCGGTCTGCACGGTGGCGTCGACGCCGGCGGCGCTCACGTCCACGGCCACGACCTTGATGCCGGCGGCCTGGGCCTTCTTGATCGCTGAAGCAATGGCTTTCGGGTCCACGGCGTTGATCAGGATCAGATCGACGCCCGACGCAATGAAGTTATCAATCTGCGAGAACTGCTTGCTCAGGTCGTAATCGGCGGAGACGGAGGTCACTTTGACAGCGGGGTTGAGCTCCATGGCCTTGGCCTTGGCGCCGTCGGCCAGGGTGACGAAATAGGGGTTGCCCAGGGAACCCAGGGTGATGCCGACGGATTTCAGCTCGCGGGCTTGAACGCCCTGGGACAGCAACGCGGCCAGGCACAGGGACACGACAGCGGGGAATTTGCGTTTGACGTTCATGGGTTCTCTCTTGTGATTATTGTCGGAGTCTTCGTTGAAACGCATGGAGCAAAACAGCGGTAGATCAGGTCCGCGCACCGGACTGGCGATAGCGATCCAGCGCCACCGCACCGATGATCACGATGCCTTTGATGATGTATTGCCAGATATCGGAGACGCCCAGCAGCACCAGGCCATTGGTCAGCACCGCGATGATCAGCGCACCGATCAGGGTGCCACCGATGGTGCCCACGCCGCCGGTGAAACTGGTGCCACCGAGGATGACCGCTGCAATGGCGTCCAGCTCGTAGGACTGGCCCAGCTGCAGCCCGTTGGCGGCGAACAGGCGCGAGGCGCTCATCACTGCGCCGAGCCCGGCCAGCGCGCCGGACACCGCGTAGACGAACAGCAACACCTTCCACACTTTGATCCCGGACAGGCGCGCCGCTTCGGGGTTGCCGCCCACCGAGTAGATCTGCACGCCCATCACCGTGCGGCGCAGGATGAACCACGAGACCGCGATGACCGCCACAGCGATAATCACCAGCCACGGCACGCCGAGCACCGAGTCGTTGCCGATGAAGGCAAACGGCAGGTCGGGATTGAACACGGTTTTGTCGTCGGCCAGCAGACGCGCCAGGCCGCGCATGGCGGTGAGCGCGCCGAGGGTGACGATGAACGGCGGCAGGCGCATGAAGGCAATCAGGCCGCCGTTGACCAGCCCCAGCAGCAGGCCGAAACCCACGCCGGCGGCGATACCGAGCATGCCGAACTGCGGCGACATCGAGGCTTGCAGGGCAACCACCGCGGAAGCCGCGAGAATGGCGCCCACCGACAGGTCGATGCCTGCGGTCAGGATCACGAAGGTCATCCCCGCTGCCAACACCACGTTGACCGAGGCTTGCTGGGTGATGATGGAGAGGTTTTGCCAGCTCATGAAGGTGTCGGTCATCAGCGAAAAGCCGATCAACAACAGAATCAGCACCGGCAGCATGCCAACGGTGCGCATCAGTTCGCGCACGCGTTCACGCTTGCTGATGGCGGCAACGGTGGGCGAGTTTTCCAGGGGCAGACTCATGGTCTGGTTTCCTTTTTATTGTTGTTGAATGGGGTGATCGGAAGTACCGCGGGCGCCGTGGGCCGCGGCGGCTGCGGCGTTCTCGCTGCCTGTCGCCAGATCGATGATCCGTTCCTGAGATATCTCCTGCCCTGAGTGACCGCCGACTTCGGCCACCAGCTCGCCTTCACGCATGATCAGCACCCGGTCGCAGGTGCCGATGATTTCCGGCAGCTCGCTGGAGATCACCACAATGCCGACGCCGGCCTTGGCCAGTTCGTTGATGATTCGGTAGATCTCGGACTTCGAGCCGATGTCCACGCCGCGGGTGGGCTCGTCGAGAATCAGCACGTGGGGCTTGACCTCCAGCAGCCGCGCCAGCAGCACCTTCTGCTGGTTGCCGCCGGACAGTGCGCCGACATTGACCTTGCCCGAGGCCACGCGGATCGACAGCGAACGAATCGCCTCGATTGCACGCTGTGCGCCACGGCCGCGA
Organism: Pseudomonas sp. GL_135; assembly: GCF_057834665.1. Lineage (NCBI taxonomy): Bacteria > Pseudomonadati > Pseudomonadota > Gammaproteobacteria > Pseudomonadales > Pseudomonadaceae > Pseudomonas > Pseudomonas sp. GL_135. Next base: position 2,438,023 of record NZ_CM174408.1, on the reverse strand, counting down.
TCCAGCACGCCACCGGCATGGGCGTCGGGCACGCAGGCGCAGACATTGATGTTGTCGCGCACGCTCATGTCGAGAAACAGGCCTTGGGCCTTGCGATCTTCGGTCAGGTAAACCACGCCGGCTCGGATGGCGTCGGCGGGGTTGCGTAAATCAGTGATCGCCTTGCCAGCAACTTCGAGGGTGCCGGAGGTGCGTGAGTCGGCGGCGAAAATCAGTCGCGCCAGTTCCGTGCGCCCTGCCCCGACCAGTCCGGCAATGCCCAACACCTCGCCGGCGTGCAGGTCAAAACTGCACGGCTTGACGCGCTTGCCGTCGGCCATATCACGCACGCGCATGACCACCGCGCCGGGGTCGTAAGCGGCGTGCTCTTTCTTGTAGAAACCGGACAGGTCGCGGCCGACCATCATCTTCACCAGCGCCTCGGCCGACAACGCGTCACGCTCCAGCATGCCCACGTACTCGCCGTCGCGCAGCACCGAGACCCGGTCGGACAGTTCGTAGATTTCGGCCATGCGATGGCTGATGTAAATGATTGCCAGGCCCTGATCACGCAGCTGTTTGATCAGCGCGAACAGGCGGTCGGTCTCCCGGGACGACAGCGGCGTGGTCGGCTCGTCCATCACCAGGATCTTCGCGTTGGCGTGCAGCGCCCGGGCAATCTCGACCAGTTGCCGCTCGGCAATGGACAGCACGCTGACGGTGGTCGACGGTTTGAAATCGGCGCCCAGTCGCACCAGTACGTCAACGCAGCCGGCTTCCATCGCCTTGCGGTCGATGCTCCAGCCACGGCGCAATTCGCGGCCCAGGTAAATGTTCTCGGCGACGCTGAGGTTCGGGCAGAGGCTCAGTTCCTGATAGATCACGGCGATGCCGCGCGCTTTGGCAGACAACGGGTCGAATGCGCTCAGGGCCTGGCCGTCGATACGGATCTCCCCGCCGGCGTCGGCCTGGTAAGCGCCGGAGAGAATCTTCATCAGCGTCGACTTGCCCGCGCCGTTCTCGCCCATCAGGGCATGAACTTCACCGGCGTAAACCTTCAGGGCCACATCTTTCAGCACGCGCAGACCGTTGAAAGTCTTGGAAATGGCGGTCATTTCCAGCACGGGCTGGGGACTCAGGGAGAGGACGGTGCTCATGGCCGGACAGCCGATGATTCCGAGGGGACAAACGCGGACAGCACACGCGGCAATCGAGCAGTCGAGCTGATCATGTGAATCTCCGAGGTTTCTTGTTTTTATGCCTGGGCCACCTCTTCGCGGGTGGCACTCGGGTATCGCTTTGAAATATTTCGGAACAGCTGAATCCTAGAACAGCTGAATCGATTCACGCAAGCGCTTGCTTTGTTATTTGGAGCTGGGGTCGTGTGGCGTGAGGCCTGGCGCCTTCCCGGCTGAAGCCGGGCCTGCTGCGCGGGGTGTTTCAGTGGGACCGGGTTCAGCCGGGAAGAGGTCGCGGTGATCACCCTTGGTTTGGTGATCATCAGCCCGCTCAGGCCAGAATCTCCAGGCCATGTTTTTGAACGATGCTCAGAAGCTTCAACCCCATGCCCCCGGGTCGTTTTGACCCGGCTTCCCATTGTTTGATCGTGGAGGTGCTGGTGTTCAGATAGCGAGCGAACACCGGCTGGCTAACATGACTTCGCTCGCGAATGGCTTTGATCTGTGCCGGGTCTATCGCAACCGGGACCTCGGCGATGCAATGCTGATCAAATTCGCGCATCGTTGCTTTATCGATGGCACCTATATCCAGCAGAGCACTGGCGGACTCGTGCACAGAGGCCAACGCTTCGCTCTCAATCCTTTTCTTCATGACAGATCTCCGTGAAATCCTGTCGATCCAGCAGCATTTGAATTTCCTGCCGGGTTAGTTTTTCGTACACCTTGGCAAGCTTTCTGAAAGCGAGGAGCTCTTGCCTGTTGATGTTGCTCTGGGTCTGTTTCGAGAAGAGAAACTGATAGACCCAGTAAAACTTGCCCCTCGCCAAAATGATCGAGCGGTGGCGATTGTGGTTGAGTCGCTTTTTCCAGACGCCACCACCCAGATCATCGGCTTGCCCCTTTAAAACCTCCCTTATTGCACCGCAAAGCTCGCTGTCTTCAATCGCTGCTTTGCCGGCTGCAGCGCAAAACCCCTTCGTTTTAAAAACCCTGTCCTGCATTTGGTCACCTACCCAACGAAGTGAAATCTACCACTCAGTGGTATACATCTCAAAGTCGGTTTCGTCGCTTCACGATCGGCTACCCGCACTTGGGGTCATTTCTGAAAACGCTGTGGGAAATCAATTCCTCGTTGCCCTACACGCAAATCAATGCACATCGCTCGTCGAGGTGAGACGTTTCAGCCTGAATTTGCGGTAGCATTGCTGGCATTTCGATGACGGCCTGAATCAGGAAGCCTTATGTCCAGAATTTCCCACTCCGCTTTGCGTCGCAAATTCCGAGAGCAGCTGGCTTCCCAGCACTGCGTCGAGACGGCTTCAGTGTTCGATCCCATGTCGGCGCGCATTGCCGCGGATCTGGGCTTTGAGGTCGGGATTCTGGGGGGGTCGGTGGCGTCGCTGCAGGTGTTGGCAGCGCCGGATTTTGCGCTGATTACCCTGAGCGAATTCGTCGAGCAGGCCACCCGCATCGGTCGTGTCGCGCAGTTGCCTTTTATCGCCGACGCCGACCATGGCTACGGCAACGCCCTGAACGTCATGCGCACCGTAGAAGAACTGGAGCGCGCCGGTGTGGCGGCGCTGACCATCGAAGACACCTTGCTGCCCGCGCAATTCGGGCGCAAATCCACGGACCTGGTGTCCATCGAAGAAGGCATCGGCAAGGTCAAGGCCGCCCTTGAAGCCCGCGTCGACCCGGAACTGACGATCGTCGCCCGGACCAACGCCGGCGTGCTGCCGGTCCAGGACATCATCGAGCGCACCCTGGCCTACGAAAAGGCCGGCGCCGACGGCATCTGCATCGTGGGCATCAAGGACTTCAAGCATTTGGAACAGATTTCGGAAAAGCTCAGCGTGCCACTGATGCTGGTGACCTACGGCAATCCCGAGCTCAATGACCCTCAGCGCCTGGCCGATCTGGGCGTGCGGGTGGTGGTCGCCGGCCACGCGGCCTACTTCGCCGCGATCAAGGCCACCTACGACAGCCTCCGCGCCCAGCGCCAGGTCACCCACAGCACCTCGAACCACAGCGCCACGGAGCTGACCCACACCTACACCTTCCCGGAAAATTACGTGGCCTGGGCCAAGGACTTCATGGATGTGAAGGAGTGAGGCTGCCGCGTGGCGCATGATTGCGTCACGCCACGTAAACCCCTGATCAACCGGTTCGACCCGCCGACAACTCGACGGATCAAGCGGCTTGAAACAGCCTGGGGGTTACTTCAGATGGGTCTGAAAGAAAGACGCGAGCCTGTCGAAAGGGATCAGATCCACCCGGTCATACAGGTCCACATGCCCGGCATTCGGAATGATGACCAGTTCTTTGGGCTGGCCGGCCAGGCGATAAGCTTCCTCGCTGAACTCACGGGAATGGGCGTTCTCGCCGGCGATAAATAGCATCGGCCGCGGTGAAATCGTCTCGATGTCAGCGAACGGGTAGAAGTTCATGAACTTCACGTTGCTGCTCAGCGTAGGGTGCGTGGTCAATTCAGGCGACTGGCCCTTCGGCGTGAACTCGCCCCGTGGGGTCCGGTAGAAGTCGTAAAACTCACGCTCGATCGGGTTGGAGTGTTCGGTGAGTCTGTCCACGGTGCCGCTGGTGTACCGGGTTTTGCCGCCGGCAAACTCGACATCACGTTGTGCAGCGGCGGCCGCGATGGCTTCTTTGCGTTGCTCGACACTGACCGAATGCTGCAGGCCGTTGCGATTGACGCCGCCCATGTCATACATGCTCACGGTCGCGACGGCCTTCATGCGTGGGTCTATCTTCGCAGCGCTGATGGCGAAACTGCCGCTGCCGCAGATACCCAGAACACCGATGCGGTCGCGATCGACGAAGCCTTGGCTGCCGAGGTAATCGACGGCGGCGCTGAAGTCTTCGGCGTAGATCTCAGGGGACACCAGATTGCGCGGCCGACCTTCGCTTTCCCCCCAGAACGACAGGTCGATTGCCAGCGTAATGAAGCCCTGCTCGGCGAGTTTCTGCGCGTACAGGTTCGAGCTCTGTTCCTTCACGGCGCCCATGGGGTGACCGACGATGATCGCCGGATACTTGCGGCCACTGATCATGTCCTTCGGCACGAACAGGTTGCCCACTGTTTTCATCAGGTACTGGTTGTTGAACGTCACCTTCTGCTTGGTGACCTGTTCACTGGTGTAGAAATTGTCAGCTCCGCTGGACATATCGGCTCCCATTGTGGCGAATGAGCTGACCAGCAAGGCCAGTCCCATCATCAGCTGTTTCATGAATGTCTCCGGCGCCGGGGCGCGGCGCGAATGAAGTGTGCGATGCACATATTCATGGGGCAGCCCGAGCAGGCAGTAGAGCAATCCGGTGGCTTTCTTGCCCGATCCGATCAATCCGGAGGGGCAAGGCTGGACGGCTGTTTTACCGGGCCCGTACAGTTCAAGCTCGGCAGGGCAGCAAAACCACGGCAAAGCCGCGGCAAAACCAAGTGGGGGAAAAACATGGGCGACACCGCGATTTCGATGCAGGCAACAGGCAGCGACACTCAAGCCCAGTTGCAATCGCTGACGCGCATCATCGACAGCCTTACGCCGGCCCCCGGTGATTTTCCTACCGTCATCACCGGCCTCGGCCTGTTTCGCCGCGAAGCGCCCTCGCCGCCAGTGACCTGCATCCTGGCCCCGAGCATCGTGCTGGTGGTCCAGGGCGCCAAGGAAATGGTCATCGGCAGCGACGTCTATCCCTACGACACGACGCGCTTTTTGATCACCTCACTGGACGTGCCTGCAAACTCCGCTGTAACCCTCGCCAGCGCGGACACGCCGTGCCTGGGACTGGTCTTCCAGCTGGACCTGCGCACCTTGACCGAGCTGATCGCCCAAGGGGATGTACCAACACCGAAGGAGCGCGCCGTGCGCAAAAGCGCGGGCATTGCCAGCCTGACCTCAGCGCTGCTCGATCCCCTCGCCCGGCTGATCAATCTGTTGCAGGAGCCCGACGCCATTCCGGTGCTCTGGCCCCTGTTGCAGCGGGAGATTCACTTCCGGCTGCTCCAGGGCGATCGGGCGCCGCTGCTGCGGCATATTGCTTCGGTCGACAGTCAGGGTTACCGGATTGCCAAAGCCATCGACTGGCTGAAGCTCAATTACGCGAGTGCCTTGCGCGTCGAAGACCTGGCTGCGCGGGTGCAGATGAGCGCGCCGAACTTCCACCTGCACTTTCGCAACCTCACGTCCATGAGCCCGCTGCAGTACCAGAAATGGCTGCGTCTGAACGAGGCGCGGCGGCTGATGCTCAAGGACCATCAGGACGCCGCCAGCGCTGCGTTCAAGGTCGGTTACGAAAGTCCCTCGCAGTTCAGTCGCGAGTACGGTCGGCTGTTTGGCGCACCGCCCAAAAAGGACATTACGCGGATGCGCAGCCAGGCCGCGGCGGCGTCATGATCGTTGCCCGCCAGCCCCTCAGTCTTTTTTAACCGGCCCGGCCAGGTACGTCTGCTCGGTCACCGGCTCCAGCCAGTCCACCGGCTTGCCGTCCAGCGCTTCATTGACCGCGACGTGTTGCATGGCGCTGGTGTCGGTCGCGCCGTGCCAGTGACGACGGCCGCAATTGCACCAGATCAGATCGCCCGGGCGGATTTCGGTTTTTGGCCCGCCTTCGCACTGGGTCCAGCCGACGCCGTCGGTGACCAGCAGGATCTGGCCCAGGGGGTGGGTGTGCCAGTTTGTACGCGCGCCCGGCTGGAAATTCACGATGGCCAGGCCGACCCGCGCCGGTGCCGGCGCGTTGAAAATCCGGTCGATACGCACGTCGCCGGTGAACCAGTCTGCGGGGCCTTTGATAGCTTTGGCCGAGCCGGCGCGGTGGATTTGCATGTCTTCAGCAGATAAATCAGTTGAGCTCATAGCGACCTCCAGAAAATGTGCAGTCAGCGTAACAAGGGCGCATTGCCGACAGTATCCGTAGAATGCTTCGATCAAAATGAAGGAGCGCTTCGCAATGGCGGATTACAAACTGGATGACCTGGCGGTGTTCGTTGCCGTAGGCCGCGAAGGCAATTTCACCCGCGCCGCCGCCGCGCTGGGCATCTCACCCTCCGCCGTCGGCCAGACCATGCGCCTGCTTGAGGAGCGTCTCGGCGTTCGCCTGCTCACCCGCACCACCCGCAGCGTGACCCGCACCGAGGCCGGCGAGCAGTTATTCAAGGGACTGGCGCCGCTGCTCGACGGCATCCAGGAACAGGTCGACGCCGCCATCGACTACAGCGACCGCCCTTCCGGCACGGTGCGCATCACCGCCGACGAGTTCGCCGCGCGTTACGTGCTTTGGCCCCGCCTCAAATCCTTGCTCGACCTATACCCTGACATGACCATCGAGCTGGTCACCGACTACGGCCTGACCGACATCGTCGCCCAGCGCATCGACGCCGGCGTGCGCCTGGGAGACACCCTCGCGGCGGACATGATCGCCGCGCCGATTGCCCCGCCGTTGCGGCTGGTGACCGTGGCGTCCCGCGAGTACCTCGCGCAGCACACTACGCCGCGGGTGCCCGAAGACCTGCCCGGCCACCGCTGTATCAACCTGCGCCTGCCGACCCACGGCGCGCTGTATCAATGGGAATACGCCAAAGACGGCCGCGAAATTCGCGTGCGCGTCGACGGCCCGTTGATCATGAACAGCGTGTTTCAGATTCTTCAGGGGTGCCTGGACGGCGTCGGTCTGGCGCAGCTTCCCGAGGGGCTGGTGGCCGGGCACATCAAGCAGGGCGAACTGGTGGAAGTGCTCCCCGACTGGTGCGAGCCGTTCGAGGGCTATCACCTGTACTACCCCAGCCGGCGCCAGCACACGGCAGCGTTTCGCGTGGTGCTGGAGGCGCTGCGGATCAATCCGCTGGCGTGAGAAGACGGGTTAGAAGTCGAAGCTGAACTGGTCCTGGGAACTGAGATCGATGGTCCGCGAGATCACGAACGGCAGGATCGCGTCGGCAATCGGCTGCAGCTGTTTGCTGATGTAGTGGTCGTAGTCGATGGCCGCCGTCCGCACTTCCAGCGGCTCGGGTCCGGCCACCGTGATCACGTAGCTGATCCAGCCGCCGTTCTGGTACTGCAACGGCCGACCCTGCTGGCGGTTGTACTCATCGGCCAGCCGCGCGGCGCGCACATGGGGCGGCACGTTGCGTTCGTAATCGTCGAGGGCGCGGCGCAGGCGTTTGCGATAGACAAGCTGGCCATCGAGTTCCCCAGCCAGGGTTCGGCCCACGTACTCCCGAATGTATTCCTGAAACGGCTGACGCTGGAAAATCCGCAGGTACAGCGCTTGCTGGAAGGTCCGGGCCAGCGGCGACCAGTCGGTGCGCACCACCTCCAGCCCCTTGTAAACCATTTCGTCTTTGCCATCGGCGCGGGTGACCAATCCCGCATAGCGCTTCTTGCTGCCCTCCTCCGCGCCGCGAATGGTCGGCATGAGAAAGCGCTTGAAGTGGGTTTCGAACTGCAGTTCGAGCGCACTCTCCAGCCCGTATGCCTCTTTCACATGAGCACGCCACCAGTCATTGACCTGCCGGACCAGCGCGCTGCCGATCTGCGCAGCATCGTCTTGCGCGTGGGCTTTTTTCAGCCAGACAAAGGTCGAGTCGGTGTCGCCGTAAATCACTTCATAACCCTGCGCTTCGATCAGCAGCCGTGTCTGGTGCATGATCTCGTGCCCGCGCAGGGTGATCGACGACGCCAGGCGTGTGTCGAAGAACCGGCAACCGCTGGAACCCAGCACGCCGTAGAAGGCATTCATGATGATTTTCAGCGCCTGGGACAGCGGCGCATTGCGCTCGCGCTTGGCGACCTCGCGCCCTTCGGCCACCCGCGAGACGATGGCCGGCAGACAGTGCCGGGTTCGGGAAAAACGCGCGCCCCGAAAGCCCTCCACAGACTCGCTGTCGTCAGGGTGCTTCAGGCCTTCGATCAAGCCCACCGGGTCAATCAGAAAGGTGCGGATGATCGACGGATACAGGCTTTTGTAATCGAGCACCAACACCGATTCATACAGCCCGGGGCGTGAATCCATGACGAAACCACCGGGGCTCGCCTCCGGCATGCGCTCGCCCAGGTTCGGCGCGACGAAGCCCTGGCGGTGCATCAGCGGGATGTACAAATGCTCGAACGCGGCCACCGAACCGCCGCTGCGATCCACCGGCAGGCCGGTCACCGTGGCGCGTTCGAGGAGGAAGGTGAGCAGCTCGGTCTTGGCGAAAATCTGCGTGACCAGTTCGCAGTCCTTGAGGTTGTACCGCGCCAGCGCGGGCTTGTCCTCGGCGAACATACGGTTGATTTCGTCCATGCGCTGATACGGATTGTCGATGGCCTTGCCTTCGCCCAGCAGCGTCTGCGACACGTTTTCCAGACTGAACGAGGGAAAGCTCCAGGTCGCCGAACGCAGCGCCTCGATGCCGTCGATGATCAGCCGCCCGGCCGCCGCCGCGAAGAAGTGATTGTTGCGTGCGCCGTGTTCGCGCCAGGTCATCACCTCGCCGCCCCGGCCCAGGCGCAGCGGCACATTCAAGCGCCGTGAATGCTCGTGCAGCACGCGCAGATCGAACTGCACGACGTTCCAGCCGATGATCCCGTCCGGGTCATGGCGGGCCATCCATTCGTTGAGCTTCTCCAGCAACGCGACGCGGGTGTCGCAGTACTCAAGCTTGAAGTTCACCTGGGCGTCATCGCCATTGGCCGGGCCGAGCATGTACACCTGACGCTCGCCGCAGCCATGCAGACCGATGCAATACAGCTCGCCGCGCTCGGTGGTTTCGATGTCCAGCGACACCAGTTTCAGGGTCGGTCGATAATTTGGATCAGGCCTGAGTTGCGCGTCCAGCAACAGGCCATTGGCGTCCGGGCGCCCACCGAACTGCACCGGCGCGGTGATGAAGCGCTCCATCAGGTAACGCTCGGGCGGGCGGATATCGGCTTCGTAAACGTCGACGCTGGCTTTGCGCAGGTCGCTTTCCAGGTTCATCAACTGGCGGTGCTGACGCGTGTACAGCCCGAGCACCGGGCGATGGCGGAAATCACACAACGCCAGTGGCTTCAGCTCGACGTTACGCTCGTTGCGCAACACAGCCTCGGCGCGCTCGCGGTGCTGCTCCGGGATAAACGCGACGGAGGTCTGATACGGCAGGCGCACCTGGCGCGGGCCCTCATCGGTGGCCAGCCAGAATTCCACCTCGGTGCCGGCGTCCGTGTCGCGCCAATGCCGGGTCAGGACGAAGCCCTGCTGTAAATCCACCGCTGCAACCTCGTCGCTGTTTATTTCAGACGAGGATTCTACGGTGAATGCTGCAGGAAAGCGCGGCGGTTACGGGAAAGCACCATGCCCGGCCGATGGCCTGTCAGCCAGAAGCGGCTCTCCCGGAAAATCCGCTGCACGGGCAGTGCCTGACGACCTATGCTGCGGGAACGATGTGGGCCCCATGGACATCACAACAACTCGACCATCCTCTGAGGGATCCAGCATGCACGTTCGACTTAACGCCCTGAGCGCCTCCATCCTCGCTGCCCTGTTTGCCTGCGGCGCCTATGCCGCCGACGTCACCCCCGAACCATTGTTAAAGAAGGCCGAGGCTGAGCAAAAACCCTATCTGGCCACGGTCAAGCAACTGGTCAACATCGACACCGGGACGGGTCAGGCGGCGGGCCTGAAAATGGTCAGCGCGGTGCTGGTCGAGCGGCTCAAGGCCTTGGGCGCATCAGTCGAGACCACGCCGGCGACGCCCTCGGCGGGCGATAACATCGTCGGCACTCTCAAGGGCACGGGCAGCAAATCCTTTCTGCTGATGATCCACTACGACACCGTGTTCGGCCCGGGCACCGCCGCCAAGCGGCCTTTCCGCGTCGACGGCGATCACGCCTACGGCCCTGGCGTGGCCGATGCCAAAGGTGGCGTGGCCATGGTGCTGCACACCCTGAAGCTGCTGGAAGACCAGAAGTTCAAGGACTTCGGCACGATCACCGTGCTGTTCAATCCCGACGAAGAAACGGGCTCCGCCGGCTCGAAAACCCTCATCGCCGAACTGGCCCGCAAGCACGACTACGTGTTCTCGTTCGAGCCACCGGACAAGGACGCGGTGACGGTCGCCACCAATGGCATCAACGGCGTGTTCGTCGACGTCAAAGGCAAGTCCTCCCACGCCGGTTCGGCCCCGGAAGCCGGGCGCAATGCCGCCATGGAACTGGCCCACCAACTGGTGCAGCTCAAGGACCTGGGCGACCCGGCCAAGGGCACCACGGTCAACTGGACGCTGATCAAAGGCGGCGAGAAGCGCAACATCATCCCCTCCAGCGCTGCGGCCGAAGGCGACATGCGCTACTCCGATCTGAGCGAGTCCGACCGCGTGCTGGCTGACGGACAACGCATCGTGCAAGGCAAAATGATCGACGGCACCGACGTCACCTTCCGCCTCGACAAAGGCCGCCCGCCGCTGGCGAAAAACCCCGCCACCGACGACCTCGCCAAAATCGCGCAGGCGATCTACGCCAAAACCGGCCGCACTCTCGAACCCATCGCCATGCGCTTCGGCACCGACGCTGGTTACGCCTACGTACCCGACAGCCAAAAACCTGCCGTCCTCGAAACCATGGGCGTCGTCGGCGCCGGCCTCCACGCCGACGACGAATACATGGACCTCAGCAGCATTGCCCCCAGGCTGTACCTGACCGCAGCAATGATCATGGAATTGTCCGTGAAATAAAGCGCACCGTCAGAGGCGGCATTGCCCTGCAGAGCGTGGGAATGACCAAAAAATAGCGGCGTTTACACCGGCCTCTTCCCGGCTAAAGCCGGTCCCACTAACCGCACAGCGCTCAGCCAGGGGGACTAGCTTAGGCCGGGAGTGGACGCGGAGCGTCCTCGGATGCATTCCCACGCAGAGCGTGGGCACGATCATAAATAGCAGTGTTCTACCGGCCTCTTCCCGGCTAAAGCCGGTCCCACTGACGGAACGCGATGCTGTTAGTGGGACCGGCTTCAGCCGGGAAGCTTTTGATCTGCTTGTGATCTGCTCTAAACGCGCTTTTGATCTTCAAACACAAGAGGCCCAGACACCGCCAATCGCGACTTGGGTGCAGGCTGAACGCAGGTCTCGCGCAGTGGGCCGAGCCGCACGGATGCGGCGAGAGCGCCGTCAGGACATGGATGTCCGTTCGGCGCGGGCCCAAGGAGCGAGACCGGAGTGAGGGTACTCCGACGCAGGAGGAGCCCAACCAGGAGCAGGCACTTTTGCTTACTTTTGGATGGTGCGACTTTCGACTTCTCAAAAGTAAGTCGCCGAAGGCGAAACAGTCTGTCCTTAGGCAGACGCTCTTGACCTTGCCCCTCAATCGCAGGAGTTAACTTTCCGCTGTTTTAAATACTCCACAACCGCCGCCTGATCCCCGGAAAACTCAATCCGCGCGTCCTTGCTGTCCCGCTGAAACGCATACATCGGATCGTAATACTCACTCAACATCCCGCTGATCCAGCCACGGTGCGAATCAACCGCCCCCGTGCGTGCCTGCTCAGCCAGCGCGCTGTCCATAATCGCCGCCAGCCGCTGATAACGCTCCCCGCCCAGCCGCCGAACAATGCTCGACAGACTCTGTTTCAGCCGCTCGGCGTACGCCGCAAAACCCGTTTCAACGCCCTGCACGGCGATGAACTCCGCACACAGATCCGTCACATAATCCTTCAGAATCCGCTCAACGCGGCTCTCAAAACTGTCCTCGAGCCACACCAGCGGCGCGTCCTGCATCGTCCGGTACAACTCAAGGGGCACAGCGCGACTGCCCACGATGCGTCCCTCATCCTCGACCACAAACTGGTCAAGCTGCCGGGCGCGCTTCTTGAGAATGTCGACCGCCAGCAGGTTTTCGAAATCGATCTGTCCCGGTTGCGGGGTCGCGTGTTTGCCGAAGCTCGAACCGCGATGATTGGCATGCCCTTCCAGATCCAGGCCGTTGTCGAGTTGCTGCAGCACCTCGGTCTTGCCGCTGCCGGTCAAGCCGCCGATCAGCACGAAATCGCACTCGGCCACCGCCTGTTCGGTCACTTCGATCAAAAAGCTGCGCATTGCCTTGTAACCACCGATGACCCGGGGGTACTCGATGCCCGCTTCGCTCTTGAGCCACTGCTGCGTGATCTGCGAACGCAGGCCGCCGCGAAAGCAATAGAGAAACCCCTCCGGATGGTTGCGGGCAAAACTCGCCCACGCGTCGATTCGCGCCTGTTTCAGCTCGCCAGCCACCAGCTTGTGGCCCAATTCGATCGCCGCCTGCTGACCGTCCTGCTTATAGCTGGTGCCGACCTTCTGCCGCTCGACGTCATTCATCAACGGCAGATTGATCACGCCGGGGAACGCGCCCTTGGTGAATTCCACTGGCGCGCGGACGTCCATCATCGGCACGTCGCGGAGGAAAATCTCGCGCAGGTCGGCGCTGTTGTCGCGCATCAGAACACCTCGACCGCGAGTGGCTGTCGCTCGATCAGTTCGCCGATCGGCGCAAGGCTCAGGCCCAATTCTTCCGCCATGGCGAGAAACCCCGCCTCTTCGGCAGGCTCGACGGCAATCAGCAGGCCGCCGCTTGTTTGCGGATCGCAGAGCAGCAGTTTTTGTGCCTCGGTCAACGGGCCGATGCGCTCGCCATAACTGTCGTAATTGCGGTGGGTGCCGCCGGGGATGCAATCCTGCTCGATGTAGAAATCCACACTGCCCAAGCGCGGCACGGCGGCCGCGTTCAGGCGTGCAGTCACGCCACTGCCGTCGGCCATTTCAACCAGGTGCCCGAGCAAACCGAAGCCCGTCACGTCGGTCATTGCAGTAACGCCGGCCAATCGGGAGAAACGGCTGCCGGGCTTGTTCAGCGTGCACATCACGTCACGGGCCAGGCCAATGTCTTCTTCGCGCAGCAGGCCTTTCTTCTCGGCCGTGGTGAGGATGCCGATGCCCAGGGGCTTGGTCAGGAAGAGCTTGCAGCCGACGGTGGCGGTGTCGTTGCGCTTCATGAAGCGCTTTTCAACGAGGCCCGTGACGGCCAGACCGAAGATCGGCTCGGGCGCGTCGATGGAGTGACCGCCCGCCAACGGGATGCCCGCTGCATCGCATACGGCACGCCCTCCGCGGATGACTTCGCGGGCGATTACCGGGGCCAGCACGTTGACCGGCCAGCCGAGAATGGCGATGGCCATCAACGGATCGCCGCCCATGGCGTAGATGTCGCTGATGGCGTTGGTCGCGGCGATGCGGCCGAAGTCGAACGGGTCGTCGACGATGGGCATGAAGAAATCGGTGGTGGACACGACGCCCTTTTCGTCGTCGATGGCATAAACCGCCGCGTCATCGCGGGAGGCATTGCCGACCCACAGGCGCGGGTCGAGGTTCTGCGCGCCGCTGCCGGCGAGAATGGTTTCCAGCACCTTGGGCGAGATCTTGCAGCCGCAGCCGGCGCCGTGACTGTATTGGGTAAGACGAATCGGGTCGGTCATGGGAAGCCCCTGAGTTTCAAGGCGCCGAAGTCTAACAGAGGCGCCAGTGGGTTGAAGGGTTGCTGGATGGCTAGAGCGCTGGATGTCGGGACACGCGATTTTCGTAGGACCGGCTTCAGCCGGGAAAGCGTCAGATGTCACACCGAAAAAAATGAGGGTTCCACCCCGGCCTCTTCCCGGCTAAAGCCAGTCCTACAGTCAACACCGCATGCTGTAGGTGGGACAGGCTTTAGCCGGGAAGGCGTCAGATGCCAAACCGCAAAAAAATGAGGGTTCCACACCGGCCTCTTCCCGGCTAAACCAGTCCTACAGTCAACACCGCGTGCTGTCAGTGGGACCGGCTTTAGCCGGGAAGGCGTCAGATGCGACACCGCAGCACTCATGGTCTACACACCGGCCTCTTCCCGGCTGAAGCCGGTCCCACTAAAGCATCGTGTTCATTCAGTGAGATCCGGGGCAGCTACCTCAGCCCTTCGCCATGCGCCGTGCCGTCAGCACTTGCGCGAGCATGAGGGTGCCGACACACAGCAGCGCTTCGCGCAGGCCGATCACGTGCGCAGCGAAACCAATCAACGCCGGCCCCAGCAAAATCCCGCAATAGCCAATGCCGGTAATCACCGCAATCGCCAGCCCCGCCGGCATTTTGGTCTGAGCACCCACCACCGAGCAATACACCGGAAAGGTGTTGGACAGCCCCAGACCGATCAGCGCGAAGCCCAGCAGGAACAGCGGCCACGGTTCCAGCAGGATCGCCATGGCAAACCCGACCATCACCAGCAGGCCGCCGCCAATCAGCAGGTTCACCGCGCCTAGGCGATCCCTCAACCAATCACCGGAAAACCGTCCCGCTGCCATGGTCAGCGAAAACACAGCATAGGCGCCGCCGGCCACCGACAAATCGATCTGGTGCATGCGGTTCAGGAACAACGCGCTCCAGTCGAGCATCGCGCCTTCCACCAGCAGCGCGATGAAGCAAAGAATGCCGACGATAATCACTTTGGTGGTCGGCCGGGCGAACGGCGCTGAAGGGTCGTCCGCGCCATGGGGCACCAGGTAGCGGGCGTGCCAGAGCAGCATCCCGGCAATCAGCGCCACCACCACGGCCACCGCCAGTAACGGCGAAGCGCCCAGCCACAGCAGCAAGGTCATCAACAGCGCGCTGCTGATGCCTCCGAGGCTAAACAGCCCGTGAAACCCCGACATCATCGGCCGTCCGTGATCGCGCTCGACCATCAGGCCCTGCACGTTCATTGCCACGTCGATGCTGCCCAGCCCGGCGCCGAACACCGCCAGGGCCACTGCCAGCGCTGGCAGGGATGACAAGGTGGCAAGCAACGGCAGCATGCAGCAGATCAACGCGCCGCCAATCAACGAGACAAACCTGCAACCCTTGCGGGTGGTCAGCATTCCCGCCAGCGGCATCGTCAGCATCGAACCGAGGCCGAAGCACAACAACAGCAAGCCAAGCTGAGCTTCCTCAAGGCCGGCCCGGTCGCGGGCGAAAGGCACCAGCGGCGCCCACGCACCCAGCGACATCCCGGACAGCAGAAACGTCAGGCGATAACTCCAGAGGTGAACAAAAACGGGGGCACGAACGGATTGGGCAACTGACACAGAAAACGACCTGAACAGGTCTGCGCGAGCGGCAGACGGTGAATAACAAAAGCGATTCTTCGCTGAACGCACTCCTTCGCAGGACCGGCTTCAGCCGGGAAGAGGCCAGTTTGAGCACCCTCATTTCAGGGCGTGACCACCGAAGCCTTCCCGGCTAAAGCCGGTCCCACTAAAGCAGCACGTGCATTCAGTGGGACCGGCCCAGCGCTGCAGATGTGCACTGTCTCCCGTAGGACCGGCTTCAGCCGGGAAGAGGCCTGTGCATACACCCTCAGTGCAGCGATGTGGCGACTGACGCTTTCCCGGCTGAAGCCGGTCCTGCCTAGAGAAGAAGCCAGCTCCGCAACCCATCACATCATCGGTGCCGCCATGCTGACCACGCGCAGCGCGAGGCCTTCGTAGGCGTCCAGCGTGATGGTGAATTCACCCTCTTCGGTCAGGTCGCCTTCGACCCGTTCATTGATGATGTCCACCACCGGCCCCGGGGCAATACCTGGCAAGTGCAGGGTCTCGACGATGGCCTCTGCGCTGAAGTTCAACGCAGTGATCTGGGTGCCCTTCCCGGCTGGCAGTTCGTGCACCATGATCAGCAGACCCGGGTGTTCGACGTCGGGAATCAAAATCTGCCGGCTGGCGGCGATGTCATAGGCGCGGCGCACGGCCAGCAGTTTCTTCAGCTGCGAGGCGAACGAGTCCGGCCGCTTCAATTGCTCGACCAGGCTGCCATACAGCGCGCGAGCCCGTGGCATACCGCCCTCCGAGATCTCGCAGTCCGGGTCCATGTCGACCAGATCATAGCCACCGCGATGGATCCAGCGGGTGTCGCCGTCGCCCATCAAATGCTCAACCTGCTCGGCCGGCAGCGGCAAGGCGCCCACCAGGTCCCAACCCGACAGCGCGAACACGCCCGGTTGCATGGCGTTGAACATCACCAGCAGCAAATGGATGTGCTGGATCTTGTCGATGTCGGCGGCGGTCATGCTGTCCAGTTCACGAATGCCCAAGGCCGCGGTGATGATGCTCGCCGTCGTGCACGACACGCCGTTGGTGACGAACTTCAGGTTGTAGGGCGCATGCTCGCCCGCCAGACGCTCGTACATCTCCTCGCGAATGTGCTCGCGCAGGATATTCCCCGGGAAGGTCTGGCCCTGATACAGGTATTGATCGTGGGCATGCAGCGTCCAGAAATGCACCAGCTCCAGGGTCAGTTCATCGTGGTTCTGCAGGGCGTGAATCAGCGACGCAGGGTCGATGCCGAACTCATGGACCTGACGCAGCATCAGGCGCAGGAACTCCGTGCGGCCGGTCAGCAGCGCGTGCTGATAAGCCGGGCGGGTGATGAAGTCATAGGACAGGTCAGCGCCGCCGTGGGACATCGCCGCGATGTCGTCGATGGTCAGGTTCAGCTCCTGGAAGCTGAAGCCGCCGGCCTTGCGAATGGCGCCCGCGAGCAACTGATTGCCGGTGATCGACAGCGGGTGGCTCTCGGACCACGCCGTGCCGTCAGCCTTGCGTTCGACGCCGAGGAAGCCGTTGGCGTCCAGACGCAACACCCGCGCGCCCATGACGTCGATGGCGTGCAAGGCATCGCCGATGATCATCTGTTGCGCGGCGAAACTCGGGTCCAGCCAGTTCAGCGACGGCTGGCCTTCCTTGAAGTAGTGCAGATAGACCCAGCGGCGGTCCTTGCCGTCGACGCCGGTGACGATGGGCGTGGCGCTCCAGTCGGTTTCCTTGACGCCGGGTTCGAAGAAAATCACCCGCTGCAACTGACCGACGATGTAATGCTTGTCGCGCAGGGCATCAACGATGGCGGGCTGAAGGTTGACGGCGTCGCGGCCGGCCGGGACTTCCGGGAGCAGAGACCAGTCTTCTTCCTTGATCTCCACCATGTGGTAGAGGCCCGGATACTCTTCGTAGGCCATCTCGGCCAGGCGGAAATCCGCGCCTTTGCCGGTGTGGGAAGGGATCACGTCATCGACGACGATCGCGTTGTGCGCGGCGGCGATGCGGCTGAGGTTGAGAAACTGCGCGTCGGTGCCCAGTGACGAATCCACCTCAAAACTGATGCGGTCGAAGTTGCCGTCGATGCTTGGGGTGCGCTCGCGCCCTTTCAAACCGCCGGATGCTTTCAACGGGCCGTTGTGAATGCCCTGAATGCCGACTTCGGACAGCGCGTGCCAGAGGGTTTCATCGGCCAGCGCTTCGAGCACCGAACCGCCTTCGCGGGTGATGATCGACGCCGGATACGCGGTGAACCAGACCGAGCCGATGGCCGAGGCATCCCTCGGACGGGCCTGGGCGTAAGGCCGCTGCCAGAGACGGCCCTGGCCGCCATACAGTTTTGCGCGTTGCTTCGCGGCGTTGAGCATCGATTGCTCAACCAGCCATTCGACGTACTGCTTGTCCGGGGTGGTCATGTATGCGGGGTTCCATCTTCAAGTGGATGGGAGCGGCGGTCCAACGGCTCTGCGAGCGCTGTCCGGACCGTCCTGCCTGGGTGTGTCAGGTTTATGCCTAACTCTAAGAGCACCTTGGCGCGTAAACGTTGCATCCGTTGCTGTGACGCGCGCCATGCAGTGGCTAAAATCCCCGGGGTGCATCTGCACCGCCGGCGCTGTTCAGGGGTTTGCGTGGAATTACACATCGTTATCGAGGGCCGCAAGGACCTTGCCCGTCAGGTCTATGAACAGCTGCGCGACAGTATCGTCTCCGGCCGCTTGGCGGCGGGCGTGCAATTGCCGCCCAGTCGGCTGCTGGCCGCACAGCTGGGGCTGTCGCGCAAAACCATTTCCGACACCTACAGCCGGCTGACCTATGAAAATTACCTGGTAGGCAAGGTCGGCAGCGGCACCTTCGTCAACGCCCTGAACGCCCACAGCCCGCCTCGGCCTGCGCCATCGAAACTGGCCAGCGCCCACATCGTGGCGAAATGGGAGCAGATCTCCCTGCCCCTGCGCCACCCGACCCGCGCGGGCACCCTGCGCTACGATTTTCTCGGCGGCGCGACGGCAAAAACCCAATTTCCCCACGACGAATGGCGGCGCTGTGTGCACCACGCGGTGCGGCAGATGTCCACCGAGCGCGGCTTCTACAGCCAGCCCGAAGGCCTGCCCGCCCTGCGGGCCGCGATTGCCGGGCACATCGCCTTCGCGCGCGGCGTGCGCTGCGGGGCCGATGACGTGGTGGTGTGCAATGGCGCGCAACAGGCCCTGGACCTGATCGCCCGCGTGCTGATCGAACCGGGCAGCCGCGTAGCCATGGAAGACCCGGGCTACACGCCGGCACGCCTGCTGTTTGCCGCCCAGGGCGCTGAGGTCTCCAGTGTGCCGGTCGACCGTGAGGGCATCATCGTCGAACAGATTCCCGACGACGCCTGCGCCATTTATGTGACCCCGTCCCACCAGATGCCGCTGGGCATGCCCATGAGCCTGGCGCGCCGCCACGCCTTGCTGGAGAAGGCGCGGCGAATCGGCGCGATCATCATCGAAGACGACTACGACAGCGAATTCCGCTACGAAGGCCGCCCGACTGACTCGTTGCAGAGCATGGACGAGCACGGCGTCGTGGCCTACGTCGGCACCTTTTCAAAAACCCTGCTGCCGGAACTGCGCCTGGGCTACGCCGTGCTGCCGGCGGCGATCCTCGAAGCGGTGATCAAGGCCAAGCAGCTGACTGACTGGCATACCTCGACGCTGCCGCAGTGGGCCCTGAGCAAATTCATCAGCGAAGGCCTGCTCAACAAACACATCCGCCGGTGCCACAGCACCTACGCCGGACGCCGCGAACGAATCCTGTCCCGCATCGCCGGTGACCTCTCGCCCTGGCTGGAAACCATCCCGTGCACGGCGGGCTTTCACATGGCGGTGATGCTCAAGGCATCGCGCCAGCCGGCGATCGACCTGCACCTGCTGGTCGACCGCGCGCGGGACAAGGCCTTAGGCCTTTATCCCCTCCACGGCTTCTACAGCGACGCGCCACCGCGCGATGGACTGATGCTGGGATTCGGCGCCATCGACCTGCTCGACATCGACCCGGCACTGGACAGGTTGCGGGATTTGCTGATGGTGTTTGATTAACAGGGAAAATTGAGGGCGCACACACCGGCCCCTTCCCGGCTAAAGCCGGTCCCACTAACAGCGCGCGTTGCATCAGTGTGACCGCTGACGCGGAGCGTCATAGGATGCATTCCCACGCGGAGCGCGGGAACGATCATAAAATTGAGGGCGCCTGCACCGGCCTCTTCCCGGCTAAAGCTGGTCCCACTAACAGCAGACCGCGAACCCCCTGTAGGACCGGCTTCAGCCGGGAAGCTTTTGATCTTGATCTTCATACGCAAAAACCCCAGACACCGCCAATCGCGACTTGGGTGCAGGCTGAACGCAGGTCTCGCGGAGTGGGCCGAGCCGCATGGATGCGGCGAGAGCGCCGTCAGGGCATGGATGCCCGTTCGGCGCGGGCCCACGGAGCGAGACCGGAGTGAAGGAACCCTGAGGAACGAAGGGCCCAACCAGGAGCAAGCACCCTTGGTTACTTGGGGTGCTTTTCCAAGTAACTCGCCGAAGGCGAAACAGTCTGCCCCCAGGCAGACGCCCTTGATCCTTGCGCAATAAGCCACCCCGCAGGACTAGCTGACACAATCCAATGGAACTTCTAACCCCGGAACCTGCCGACTACAGAGCTGCCGGACACACCGTCCGCTGAGAAATGGAGGCTTATACATGCCAGACGCAAACGGCAAAATCCGCTACGCAGTGGTCGCTGGAGGCTGGATCTCCCAAGGCGCATTCATGCCGGGACTTGAACAGACCGACAACTCCGTCATGACCGCCCTGGTCACCGGCGACCCCGTCAAAGCCGACCAACTGGCCGCACTTTACGACCTCAAGAGCTACCACTACGACGAATTCGACACCCTGCTGAAATCTGGCGAAATCGACGCCATTTACCTGGCAACCCCCAACTTCCGCCACCGCGAATTCGCCGTGCCCGCACTCGAAGCCGGCATCCACGTACTGCTTGAAAAGCCCATGGCTGCCAATGAACAAGACTGCCTGGCCATTGCCGAAGCCGCCAAACGCTCGGGCGCCAAACTGATGGTCGCCTACCGCCTGCACTTCGAGCCCGGCACCGTCGAAATGGTCCACCGCGTCCGCGCCGGCGACCTCGGCGACCTGCGCCTGTTCACCGCCACCTTCGCCCAGACCACCGACCCGGCCAACCACCGCATGCAGAGCGGCTTCGATGCAGGTCCCGTGGCCGACATGGGCCCGTACCCCATCAACGCCGTGCGCAACCTGTTCGCCGCCGAACCGATCGAAGTCCACGCCGTCGGCATCAAAACGCCAGGGCGCGAAATCAACACGTTCGACACGGTCAACGTGACACTGCGCTTTGCCGAAGAACGCCTGGCCACCTTCACCGTGAGTTACAGCCTGCCATCCACCGAGCGTTTCCAGCTGATCGGCACCAAGGGTGAGTTCGAAGCCTCGCCGTGCTTCGGTTTCGGCGAAGGCGTGGCCATCGGTTACCGGGCGATCATCGACGGCCAGACCACCGAGCACACGCACCCGGTGGTCGATCAGTTTGGCGGCGAGACCCAGTACTTCTCCGACTGCATCCTGCAGGACCGCGAGCCCGAGCCGGACGGCGACGAAGGCTGGCGCGACGTGCGGGTGGTCGAGGCCATTGAACGTGCGCTGACCACCGGCCAGCCGCAGAAGCTTGAGCCGTTGCCGGAGCGCCCGGGCATCAGCATCGAGCAGGCCCGTCGCCTGCCGCTGGCCAAAGTGCCGGAGTACATCAATACCGATGAGCCGAATGCCTGACCGTCTGGTTGATCAGGTCTGACGGCGTACACAGTTTGATCGCAATCCAGAGCCCGGCTATTTTCTTCGCCGGGCGTTGGACAATGCCTCTGCGAAGCGCGCCTTGCGGCTGAAAAAATGCAGTTGTATGATGACTGTCGACTTTTCGATGAGCCCTTGCGCTCGTCACCGCTACGCTTCATACGATTCCGAATTCCTCCATCAGGCCCTACGCCTGATCGATTCGCCCCAAAAATAACAGGAGAAGCAGATGCCTACCGTTCTCGGTCAGAACTTCATCGGCGGCGCCCGCAGTGGCCTCGGCGAAGCACGCCATAAAAGCCTCGACGCCACCACTGGCGAAGCACTGCCCTACACCTTCCATCAGGCCACCGACGCGGAAATCGATGCCGCCGCCTCGGCCGCCAAAGACGCCTTCCTCGAATTCCGCCAGCTGAGCCCGGCCCGTCGCGCTGAATTCCTCGATGCCATCGCTGACGAACTCGACGCCCTGGGCGATGACTTCGTTGCCCTCGTCTGCCAGGAAACCGCGCTGCCGGCCGGTCGAATCCAGGGTGAGCGTGGCCGTACTTCCGGCCAGATGCGCCTGTTCGCCAAAGTCCTGCGTCGCGGTGACTTCCTCGGCGCGCGTATCGATCAAGCCCTCCCTGACCGCAAGCCACTGCCACGTGTCGACCTGCGCCAGCAACGCATCGGCGTTGGCCCGGTGGCCGTGTTCGGCGCCAGCAATTTCCCGCTGGCCTTCTCGACTGCCGGCGGCGACACCGCTTCGGCACTGGCTGCCGGTTGCCCGGTTGTGGTGAAAGCCCACAGCGGCCACATGGCAACGGCTGATCTGGTCGGTAACGCCATCGTCCGCGCCGCCGAGAAGACCGGCATGCCAAAAGGTGTGTTCAACATGATCTTCGGCAGCGGCGTTGGCGAAGGTCTGGTCAAGCACCCGGCCATTCAGGCCGTCGGCTTCACCGGTTCGCTGCACGGCGGTAACGCCCTGTGCAAACTGGCGTCCGAGCGTCCGCAACCAATTCCGGTGTTCGCCGAGATGTCGAGCATTAACCCGGTGGTCCTCCTGCCCGGCGCACTGACAGCGCGCGGCACTGCCATCGCGGGCGAACTCGCGGCCTCCGTGGTCATGGGCGCAGGCCAGTTCTGCACCAACCCGGGCGTGGTCATCGGCATTCGCTCCCCTGCCCTGACGGCGTTCACCGAGCAACTGACCGAGCACATGGGTGGTCAGGCACCACAAACCATGCTCAACGAAGGCGGCCTGCGCAGCTACAGCAAAGGCGTCGAGAAGCTGCTGGCACACCCAAGCGTCACGCACCTGGCTGGCAGGCCGCAGGAGGGCAAGCAGGCCCAGGCTCAGCTGTTCAAGGCGGACGTCAGCATGTTGCTCAACGGCGACGAGTTGCTCCAGGAAGAAGTCTTCGGCCCAACCACGCTGCTCATCGAAGTGGCTGACGACGCTGAACTGAAAGCCGCACTGCTGGCCCTGCGCGGCCAACTGACCGCGACGCTGATCGGCGAAACCGCCGACCTGCAGAAGTACCAGTGGCTGGTACCGGTGCTGGAAGAGAAAGTCGGCCGCATTCTGGTCAATGGCTACCCGACCGGCGTCGAAGTCTCTGACGCGATGGTGCACGGCGGTCCTTACCCGGCAACGTCCGATGCCCGCGGTACCTCGGTAGGCACCTTGGCGATCGATCGTTTCCTGCGCCCGGTCTGCTACCAGAACTACCCGGACAGCCTACTGCCGGCCGCTCTGCAGAACGCCAACCCGCTGGGCCTCAAGCGCCTGGTGAACGGCGAGTGGAGCACTGACGTCATCGCCTGATGAAGTGGCCTGATTCGTCAGGTATTGTTCATTAGATCCGATGCGTCACACCAACGAGAAACGGCGCGACCCTGTGAGGGGCCGTGCCGTTTTTTTTGCCTTACGGTCAGTGTGGAGCGTTGGCACGGCTGGATTTAGCTCTTAATGGAGGGGGTAGCTTGGTGGATGAAAAGCAGATTGAAATGGCCAACCTTATCGGCGAAGGATCAATTTGGCAGGCTGGCAAATGGCTGAATAAGCCGAGCCATTGCCGTGTGGATGACCACACGCTGGAAATTGTGACGGATTTCCAAACCGATTTCTGGCGTAAAACCCATTATGGGTTCATTCGAGACAGCGGCCATTTCCTGGGGTTTGAGACCAAGGGAGGTTTTACCGCGCAAGTCAGAATCAACGCCGATTTTCGCGAGCTCTATGACCAGGCCGGGATTATGGTCAGGCTCAACGAGGAGACCTGGCTCAAGGCAGGAATCGAATACAACGATGGAATGCCAATGATCAGCAGCGTGCTGACCCAGGGCAAGTCGGATTGGGCACCCGGCTGCTTTTCCGGCGACCCGACCGATTTCTGGCTTCGGGTGACCGTTTCCGATGGCGTGCTGCGTCTGCAATACTCCACCGATGGCATCACTTGGCCGCTGCTTAGACTTGCTCCCTTTCCAGACGCGGACAGCTACACGGTGGGTCCTATGTGCTGCACACCGGGGCGCCAAGGGTTAAAGGTGAGATTTTCCGAATGGTCGTTGATCCCGCCTCTCGGGCGAGACCTGCATGACCTGAGCTAGCCAATCTGCCGGGCGGGCCAGTCAGGCAACTGATTTGGCCGGCTGCTGACGCCCGGCTGACCTGCACCCCCCTCTCGTTGTGGACACCTGAACATGAATGAAGAACTGAGCATCATTGATCTGCACCAGGGCGACGGCAAGGCCGTCGTCAAAGGCGCGCTGATCACCACGCAATACACCGGCACCCTGGAAGACGGCACCGTGTTCGATTCCTCATGGGAACGTGGCAAGCCGTTTCAGTGCGTCATCGGCACCGGGCGGGTGATCAAGGGTTGGGACATCGGGCTGATGGGCATGAGGGTCGGCGGCAAGCGCAAGCTCTGGGTGCCTGCGGCGCTGGCGTACGGCGAGCGCTCAATGGGCGCGCACATCAAACCCGATTCGAACCTCGTGTTTGAGATCGAGCTGCTGGAAGTGCTGACGCGGGATGATTGAGGTGGTTGACGACCGGTATTCATACGAGGCTTTGCGATATGGCCACCGACGCCTTCCCGGCTAAATCCGGTCCCACAATATGGGGTCGCCCACCGTCACGTTGGGTGTGCGCGATGGGTTTTGTGGGACCGGCTTCAGCCGGGAAGAGGCCACTGTGTACGCGACCAGTCTGACAGTAGGACAACCAACGCTTCCCCGGCCACAGCCGGTCCTAACCTGGGAGCCTGCCGTCGCCCCCACAATCTCGGGCCTACGCCTTCATCAATACATCGGCCAGTTTCTTCGCCAGCTCTTCTTCCTTGTACGGCTTCTGCACGATCAGCTTCGGGTCGACATCGAGGATGTCGATGTCGGCGAAACCGGTGATGAACATGATCGGCAGCTGCGGGTGGTCGCGGCGGACGATTTCGGCCAGTTCGCCGCCGGTCATGTTGGGCATGGCGAAGTCGGTGAGGAGCAGTTCGATGCTCGGGTCGAGTTTCTTCAGCGCCTCGTCGCCGCTGTCCGCTTCGACCACCGAATAACCCAGCGAAACCAGCATCATCGCCGTCACCGAGCGTACGTCCGGGTCATCGTCGACCAGCAGAATCGTGCGGTCCTTGTCGTCAGCGTCGGCACGACCGGGCATGTCGGAGGCGCTGATCACCGGGACTGCGGTGCGCGCAACACTCGGCAGATAGACTCGCAGCGTGGTGCCGG
The DNA here is from genome assembly GCF_057834665.1 of Pseudomonas sp. GL_135. NCBI lineage: Bacteria > Pseudomonadati > Pseudomonadota > Gammaproteobacteria > Pseudomonadales > Pseudomonadaceae > Pseudomonas > Pseudomonas sp. GL_135. The sequence continues at coordinate 2,413,197 of NZ_CM174408.1, read as the reverse complement.
CGTTTTCGGCGGTGTCGATGCTGACGCCGCCACCCGATTGCTTGGCGAAACCGAACACCTGCGCCAGACCCAGTCCAGAACCCTTGCCCACCGCCTTGGTGGTGAAGAACGGCTCGAAGGCCTTGGCCAGCACTTCCGGGCTCATGCCACAGCCGGAGTCACTCACCGACAACACCACGTAGGCGCCGGGTTCAGGGTCTTCAGGCCGTAGCGGCAGGCGATAGACCATCTCGTTCCAGGTGCTCAGGCGCAGTTGCCCGCCCTGGGGCATGGCGTCCCGGGCGTTGATTGCCAGGTTGAGAATGATCATCTCGGTCTGCGTCGGGTCGACCAGCGCACTCCACAGGTCTTCGGCCAGTTCGGTCTCTACCCACACACTGCCGCCCAGCGCACGGCCAAGCAGTTCGCGCATGCCGGCGATCGTGTCGTTGAGGTTCAGCGCAACAGGCTCCAGACGCTGGCGACGGGAGAACGACAAGAGCTGGCTGGTGAGCTTGGCGCCCCGCTCGCCCGCTTCGCGGATGTTTTGCAGGCGCTGGGGAGACTTGGTGAACACCCCTTTTTCCAGATCCCGGCTGAGGAAATTCGCGCTGGTCAGAATCACCGTCAGCAGGTTGTTGAAGTCGTGGGCAACGCCGGCGGTCAATTGGCCGACCACCTCCAGCCGCTGCATCTGCTGCAGGGCGGCCTCGACGCGCTCGCGCTCCTTGATCTGATCACGCAGGCGCTTGTTGGTCGCCGCCAACTCGTCCACCACCGCCCGCTCGCCGGTGATGTCGCGGACTGCGGCGTACATCAGGCCGTCGTCCGGCACGATGGTCCAGGACAACCAGCGGTAGCCACCGTCGGAATGGCGCATGCGATTGACGAAACGCGTCGAGACATGGCCTTCAGCGACGCTGGCGGTTTCGCGCAACGTGGCTTCGAGATCATCCGGATGAATCAACTCGCTCAAACGCTGCCGCCCGACCTCATCGCGCGCCCAGCCCAGCGTCGATTCCCATGCCGGGTTGAGGGCGATCGGCGTCATGTCGAAATGCAGCACGCCGAGCAGCTCCCGGGACAGCTCCCAGGTTCGGTCGCGTTCGCGGGTTCGCTGCACGACACGTTCACCGAGAATGTCGTTGAGCTGATGCAGCGCCTGAGTGGCGTGCTTGCGCTCGGTAATGTCCTGCATGACGCCGGTGAAGCGCACGCATCGGCCCTCTTCAAACACCGAGCGGCCGTTGGAGAACACCCACCGTTCCTCGCCCTCATCAGTGACCAGTCGGTGCTCGATCTGGAAGGAAGTGTCCACCGTCAGCGCGGCCATGACCTTGCTGTGCAGCTGATCGCGGTCGTCCGGATGGCAGAGCAGAAACATCAGCGCCAGGCTGACGGGAGCGTCGGCGCCAACGCCGTAAAGCGCCTTACAGCGCTCGTCCCACAGCAGCGTGTCGGTGCGCGGGTCGTACGTCCAGACCCCCATGTCCGCGGCTTCGATCGCCAGCTGCGCGCGCACTTCCGCCACTTGCAGCGTCTTCTCGGCGTACAGTCGCTTTTCCCGCTCCTGCACTTCGGACACCGCGCGCATGACCGCCTTGGGCAGCATCTTCATGTTCTGCTTGAGGACGTAATCGATGGCGCCCATGCGCATCATTTCGACGGCATGCTGCTCGCCGAAAATCCCCGACAAAAAGATGAAAGGCGTCTGCGGCGCCAGACGCAATGCGCTGTTGAGCACATCCGCACCTGAAGAGCCCGGCAGCAGAAAATCGCTCAGAATGAGGTCAAAACGCGCGGCCAGCAGCTCACGCTCGACGTCCTGATGGTTGTAGACCAGCGTGGCGTCGATCTTCAGCCCGCTGTTTTCGAGGGTGAGCAGGATCAGTTCGGCATCCAGCGAACTGTCTTCGACCAAAAGCAATTTAAGCTGCGATAACGGCATGAATAAAAGTCATTGTTCCAGAAGGGGCTGGTTCGGCGGTTATAAGTGCCGGTCCGAGAGCCCCGGAGTCAGGAGCCTGGACGGCGCGCAAGTCGCAGGGAGCCCGGTGGTGGCTCGTTCAATACAGCCCAGAACACGCCGAGGTCCGAGATCGCCGAGACGAATTCCTTGAATTCGACCGGCTTGACCACGTAAGCGTTCACACCCAGTGAGTAGGCGCGGTTCAAATCGGGCTCTTCGCGAGAGGACGTCAGCATTACCACGGGGATGCTGCGCAGTTCCTCGGTTTCGCGGATGACCTTGAGCACTTCAAGACCATCCACTTTCGGCAGCTTCAGGTCCAGCAGCATCACTGCCGGATTACCGGCGACACGGTCGTGGTGATGGTTGCGGCGCAGCAGGTAATCAAGCGCCTCGGCACCGTCACGCAGCACGATCACTTCATTGGCCAACTGGCTACGCTCAAGGGCGACAAGGGTCAGCTCCAGATCGTTTGGATTGTCTTCCACCAGAAGAATGGGTTTCAGCACTGGGCGTCTCCTTCGACACTCAAAGAGTAACGGTCAACCGCGCTTGGGTAGCGCAAAGTAAAAAGTGGCGCCATGGCCCAACTGGCTATGGGCCCAGACGGTGCCGTCATGGCGTTCGATGATCCGTCGGACGCTCGCCAGGCCAATGCCGGTGCCTTCGAATTCTTCCATGCGGTGCAGGCGCTGAAACACGCCAAACAGCTTGCCGGCGTAAGCCATGTCGAAGCCTACGCCGTTGTCGCGGATGTACACCACGACCTTGCCGTCTTCCTCGTAACTGCCCACCTCGATCACTGCCGGGTTCTGGTTGCGGGTGTACTTGATCGCGTTGGACAGCAGGTTGCGCATCGCCAGGTGCAGGAACGCCGCGTCGGCAATGACCACGGGCAACGGCTGGGAGACTTTCCACTCCAGCGCGCGGCTTTCGTAATCGGGCAGCATTTCCCGGCGTATCGATTCGACCATGGCATTGAGGTCAACATCAGAGAAACGCATCGCCGAACGGCCCATCTGCGAAAAGCTCAGCAGGTTGTCGACCAGCGTGCCGGCAAAGCGCGCCGACTCGCTGATGTTTTCCAGAAAGCGCACCCCCCGGTCGGACAACTTGCTGCCTTCAATGTCGCTCAACAACTCAGCGTAGCCGGCAATGTGTCGCAACGGCGCGCGCAGATCGTGGGACACGCTGTAGGAAAATGCTTCAAGCTCTTTGTTGGATTTCTTCAATTCATCGGCCAGTGCGGCCATTTCTTCAGCCTTGCGCAGGACGATGCCCAGCACGGCCGCACGCAGCTCGATCACCGCTTCGCAGTCCATGTCGTCCCAGGGTCTGGAGAACCCGCGCACGGTCTGCTGCCATAAGGCGAAGCTGTTGCGCGGGCTCAGCGAGCCGCTCGGGCTGACGCTTTTCTCGGGTTTGCCGGCCCAGTTGACCACGCGGGTCTGCTCGGGCCGGAACCAGATGATGAAGTTGGAATGCAGCTCGGAGATCGCCGTCGCCAGAACGCCGCTGACCGAGCTGGCGAGCAAGGGCAGCTCAGGGATGTCACGACTGATGTTGTCGGAGCGAAAGACCTCGTGGGGGTCGCGGCCGCTCAACCAGTCGGCGAGCTTGACGATCTGCTCGCGCTCGGGGGTTTCGCCGTAGACATCGACGCTGGCGCCGGAAATCACTGCCGCGCCAGTGGCACCGACAAAACCCAGCAACACTTCGGGCATCGTGCGCAGGCCACCGGTGACGCTGTCGAGGTCAGCCATGGCTGCGAGCATCTGCACGATCTGCCGGCGCAGGCTCAGCATGCGCTGGTTGGCGGCATGGGCTTCCTTGCTCTCGATCTGCAGCGACAACACGCTGCCCAACAGCTCACAGGCAGTGCGGGACTGGAAGGTGACCCTGCGTGGCGTGGCGTGGTGGCAGGAAATCAGGCCCCATAACTGCCCGCGCACCACGATGGAGATCGACATCGAGGCCAGCGTCTGCATGTTGCGCATGTACTGCAGATGCACGGGCGACACGCTGCGCAAGGTGGCAAAAGTGAGGTCCAGGGGCGCGCCGGTCATGGGGTTGTTGCCGGGTACCAGCGGCGATGGCTGGTAATTGGCGTTTTCGATGACGCGAATGCGGTTGGCCAGGTACAGCGCCCGGGCCTGGGCAGGCACGTCAGACGCCGGGAAGCTCAGGCCGAGGAGGCTTTCGTAATCTTCATCCAGTGCTTCGGCGCTTACCAGCCCGTTGCCATCGGCATCGAAGTGATACGCCTTGATCCGGCCGAAACCGGTGATGCGCTTGACCTCGGCCACCGAGCGCTGACACAGCGCTTCGATGCTTTCTTCCACATTCATCTGGCTGATGAAGCCGCGCATCAGCGGGTAGACGTTGCCGTACGCGCCACTCATGTCCCCGGCCGGCTCGAACTCGGCGATCAGCACCTGATCGTGACGATGGACCATCATGGTCATCGGCTGGCCGGCACTCGAACCTGGCAGGAACCGCACCTCACCGATGTGAAAAGGATTTTGCTCTTCGTCAGGCAAAGCGTGCAGGCGCTGGAGCAGGCGCTCAGGCTCGGCGAACACACTGGACAGGGTTGCGCCGATCAGCGCCTGCGGATCCAGCCCAAGCCAGTCTCTGACGTTGGCGCTGACTTGAATGACCGTAGAAGCGGCTTCGTCGATGACCAGCAGAAATCCCTGGGGCTGAATGCTGCCGGGGATCTGAATCGGTTCACGCGCGCAATGCTCGATCGCGCCCTTGAGGGCGTCGTCGCTAAGGGTCAAGGTCTTGCTCCTTTACCTTCAACGTTTGGGCAAACGGCGTCGGCAATGTGTGCCGCAAAAGCGGCACGGATGGGAATGCCGCACACGTTAACAAAAACCGTCCTGCTCAAATACTCCGAACTCACTGATTGGCGAGAAAAAAACCATCCATTCGCATCAGCTGTCGAGCATGGCCCTCACCTTCGACAGAAATTCAACCAACTGGAAGGGCTTCAGGATCATGTCCATCCGTTCGCCCAGAAAATCCTGTCGGTTGAGCGCGTTCTCCGCGTAGCCGGTCATGAACAGCACTGGCAGGTCGGGCCGCCACCCTCGGCCGCGCTGGGCCACTTCGCGGCCGTTCATTTCCGGCATGCCCACGTCGGTGAGCAACAGGTCAATGGTGCCGTCATGCTCCAGGCACGACAGCGCCGTGCCGACATCGGCCACCTGGGTGCAGCGGTAACCGGCATCGGTGAGGACTTCATTGACGAACATGCGCACCGACGCCGTGTCTTCGACGATCAACACGTGCTCCCCCGCGCCCTGCGCGGCGACGGCGGAAGGCTGCGGCGGCTCGACGCTCTGCTCGTCCGCCGCCGGCAACAGCAGCGTGACCTCGGTGCCGTGACCGACCACGCTGCGAATCTGCACGTCGCCGCCCGACTGCCGGGCGAAACCGTAGATCGTCGACAGGCCCAGGCCGGTGCCCTGGCCGATCGGCTTGGTGGTGAAGAACGGGTCGAATACCTTGTCGATCAAGTGGTGTTCGATGCCGACGCCGTCATCGCGCACGGTCAGGGCGATGTACGCGCCATCTGCCATGCGTGAGTGGCCCTGGGAGTAGGTCTCGAAAGTGCTGATCCAGATGTTGCCGCCCGACGGCAACGCGTCCCGGGCATTGATCACCAGATTGAGCACGGCGCTTTCGAGCTGGCCGGCGTCGACCATCGCCACCGCGCTGCGTGAAGTCAGCTCCAGCGTCAGGCAAATGCCTTTGCCGATGGTGCGACCCAGCAGGTCCTCAAGGGAACGCACGTACTGATTGACGTCGGATGCGCGCGTATCAAGGGGCTGCTGGCGGGCGAAAGCCAGCAGACGATGGGTCAGTGCCGACGCGCTTTTCGCCGACGCCAACGCGGCATCGGCATACACCATCACTTTTTCGGGGCGGCCGTCTTCGGTGCGTTTCTTGACCAGCTCCAGCCCGGTGACGATACCCGTCAGCAGGTTGTTGAAATCGTGGGCGATGCCGCCGGTGAGCTTGCCGATAGCGTCCATCTTCTGCGCTTGCAACAGCTGTTCTTCGGTCCGGGCGCGCTCGGCGACTTCATGGGCGAGCCGGCTGTTGACCGAGTTCAGTTGCTGCAGATGCGACTGTTCGCGACGGCGGTGCTCGGTGACGTCTTCGATGAACACCAGGCTCATGCCGCTCTCCCTGTACGGCGAAACCTGCCATTCAGTCTCGCGCAATTCACCCTTGACCCGCATGCTAAGCGTGCCCATCCAGCGCTCCCCTGCGCCCAGCGCTTCGCGCAGGCCGTCGAGGGCCGAGCCCTGATCTTCACTGAAGCTGCGCAGCACCGACCCCTCATCGGCGCCTTGACCCAGCAGTTGGGCAAAGGCGTGGTTGGCTTCGTGGACGTTCAGGCTGCCGTCCATGACCGCAATCGGCGCCGAGACATTGGCAAAAATCTCGCGGAAGCGCTCTTCGCTGTCACGCAATGCGTATTCGGTATCACGCACCCGCAACAGCGTGCGCAGCGTGGCAAGCAGCACGTCGGGGTCGACCGGGTGCACCAGATAGGCGTCCGCGCCTGCTTCCAGGCCGGTGACGATGTCGCCGGTCTGGATCGACGCCGCCGACACGTGCACCACTGGCAACAGCGCGGTGCGGGGCGCAGCGCGCAGCTGACGAACAATATCAAAGCCGCTCATGTCAGGCAGATTGACGTCGAGAATCAGCGCGTCGGGCAAGCGCTCGGCGATCAGCGCCAGACCTTCGGTGCCGGTGCCGGCCTCCGCCACCTTGAACCCCTGGCGCTCCATCCGACGCCGCAAGGCGTAGCGGGTCGCGGCATTATCGTCGACGATCAGCAGCCGGGTTTCAGGCTTCATTGGCAGGCTCCTGGGCCAGCGCCAACGGGATCACCACGTAGAACGTCGAGCCTACGCCGGGTTCGCTCTCCACGCCGACATGCCCGCCCAGCAATTCGGCAAAACGCTTGCACAGCGACAGGCCCAGACCGGTGCCGCGCAAGCGTTTCTGCAGGGGCGAATCGACCTGAGTGAAGTCCTCGAACAGCGCACCATGAAGCTCTTGGGGAATGCCAATACCGGTGTCGGTCACGGCAAAGCGAACCGAGTCCTCGGATTCCAGCCGTGCCGAGACGCGCACTTCACCGCGCTGGGTGAATTTCAGCGAGTTGGAGATAAAGTTGCGCAGAATCTGCCCCAGTTTTTGATCGTCGGTGTACAGCCGGGGCAAGCCTACGGGCGCTTCGAAGATCAGGTCCACAGTGGAGGCGTCGACGATGGGACGGAACATGCCCCGCAGTGCCGAGAACAGGTCGAACATGTCAAACCATGCCGGCGAGATGCTGATGCGGCCGGCTTCGATCTTCGCCAGGTCCAGCAGGTCGTCGACCATGTCGCTCAACTCCCGTGCGGCCGTGCTGACAAAAGCGACCTGCTTGTGCTGTTCTTCGCTCAGGGGACCGTCCAGTTCATCAGTCAATAGACTGGCGATGCTGAGAATCGACCCCAGCGGCGTGCGGAATTCATGGCTCATGTAAGACAGGAAACGGCTCTTGAGGTCGGAAGCCTGACGCAATTGGTCGGCTTGATTCTCAAGTTCGGCGTACAGCGCGAGAACGCCCTGGTTGGTCTCGTCAAGCTCGGTGCGCAGGGCAACGGCTTCGGCGCGCGAGCGCTCCAGCTCAAGTTCGATAGACCCCTGAGGCGTCACACGGGCGTTGTTGTCAGTCATCGAGCGTCTCCAGAGCCATCACCAATACCGTCACATCGTCCCTGCCCCGGCAATAATCGCGATGCAAGACCGCTGCGATGATGGCCGGATGTCGGTACACCAGACCTGGGCTATCGCGCAGATTCCAGCGCGATTGCAGGCCATCGCTGAACATGATCAACAACTGCCCGGTGCAATCGTCATAGTCCATCGGCGGTATTTTGCGGTACTGCAGGCCGACGATGCCGGGGTGCGAAGGAATGCCGCGGGTTTTCTCGTCGCCAATCAGCGTCGCGCCGATGTTACCGATGCCGATAAAACGCAGCTTGCCTGTCGCACCGTCGAACCGCACCAGTGCTGCCGCGCCGCCACGGCTGCCTTGCATGTCGACGTGCAGGTCCTCCAGCAGCACGCCCGGATCGGCGAACGGATTGCGAATGAACGCACGTGCGCCGGCCATTCCCGCCGCTTCGGCTTCAGGGCCGTGGCCGAGGCCGTCGATCATCATGATCGACATCTGCTGCCCCTTGACCGCGACTTCCCACACATCGCCGCAGGCCGGGTCATCGTGCAGCGAATGCTGGGTGATGCCCATGCGCAGGTCTTTGACCGTGGCTTTGCGCGGGAAGAAACGCGCCAGCAATACACTGCCGCGCGCGTCGCTGTGCACATCGAAGACTTGCGCCTGGCGCAGCACGGCGCCCAGGCCGATGCCTTGGGTACCGCGGGTGGAAAAACCATCGGCCATGCAGTTTTGCACGTCGAACCCCTTGCCCCGGTCGATCGCGATGATCTCGACGCCCGGCGCTGAACGCGAGGCATCGCCCGAGGCATCACCCGGCAGCGCGCGAACGTGCAACTCTCCGCTTTGCGCATGTTTGAGAATATTGCTGGCCAGTTCGGTGACGACCAGGGCCACGCGGCCGCAATCGGCCTCGTCAAACCCCGCCTGTTCGGCCAGTCGTTGCACCGTGCGCCGTGCGTGCCCGACCTGACTGATGTCTTCGACCGACAACACCTGGGTCACATGACTGTGCAGGTTCACGTCCATTTGCAAATCATCACGCGCGTACCTGCGCCGGGTGCGGTGTCCAGCTCGAAGTCGTCCACCAGACGCTTGGCACCCGTCAGGCCCAGACCGAGGCCGCCCCCGGAGGTCCAGCCGTCGGTCATCGCCAGCTTGAGGTCGGGAATGCCGGGGCCTTCGTCGCGAAAGGTCAGGCGCACGCCGACGCGCAGGCCGTCTTCGACAACCTGCCAGTCCATGTCACCGCCGCCGCCATAAACCATCGTGTTGCGCGCCAGCTCGCTGACCGCCGTGACCAGCTTGGTCAGGTCGATCAGGCGCATGCCGCAGTCCTGCGCCAGCTTGCGCGCGGTCTGCCGCGCCAGCACGACATCTTGCTCGATGCGAATGGGCTGAGTGCCGCTGCTGCGCTCGTTCATTGAGAATAGGCCCGCTCGCGCAACAGCTTCATGCCCCGTTCAACGTTCAGCGCGGTGCTCACGCCGGGCAGGGTCATGCCCAGCTCCACCAGGGTAATGGCGACGGCAGGCTGCATGCCGACCAACACGGTTTCGGCGTCCATGATTCGCGACAGGCCGGAGATCATGCCGATCATCCGGCCAATGAACGAATCGACCATGTCCAGCGCGGAGATGTCGATGAGCACGCCGCGCGCCGAGGTGCGACTGATGCGTTCGGACAGGTCATCCTGCAGCGTCAGCGCCAGTTGGTCGTGCATGTCTACCTGAATGGTCACGAGCAGAAAGTCGCCCATCTGCAGAATCGGAATGCGCTCCATGGCTCATACCGCCTTGGTGAGGGTGACGCCCAGACGGCGCAGCGCCAATGCCAGCGCATCGGCCAGATTGGCTTTGGTCACCACGCCTTGCAGGTCCAGGCCCAGGTGCACGATGGTCTGGGCAATCTGCGGACGCACGCCGCTGATGATGCAATCGGCGCCCATCAGGCGGATCGCTGTCACGGTCTTGAGCAGGTGCTGGGCCACCAGGGTGTCGACGGTCGGCACGCCAGTGATGTCGATGATGGCAATTTCCGCGCCGGTGTCGACGATGCGTTGCAACAGCGACTCCATCACCACCTGTGTGCGCTGCGAATCCAGCGTGCCGATCATCGGCAGTGCCAGGACGCCGTCCCACAGTTTGACCACCGGCGTGGACAGCTCCAGCAGTTCTTCCTGCTGACGCTTGATCACCGCTTCACGGGATTTCTGGTAGGTACGGATGGTGTGCAGGCCCAGACCGTCGAGCAGCTCCGACATCTGCAGCACTTGCTCGGCGATCAGCAACGGCTGGTCAGCGAAGGCGTTTTGCAGTTGGGTGAACAGCGGGCCCTTGAGGGCGAAGATGAAACTGGCCGTTTGCTGAGAGTCCTGACCGGCCAGAGCGCGCTGGCTGGACAGTTTTTCGAGGAAGTGACGAACGTCGTCCCATTCGGCGGTGGTGATGTTGGCAGAGCCGCCCTTCTCCAGCGTCAACGTCAAAAGGCGCAGAAAATCGGCCACCTGCTGCCGGATTTCCTCGGGCTTGAGGTTGCGCGTCGCGCCGCTGGCTTCCAGATCAGCGTGCCATTGGGCGGCGAGTTGTGATTCGGAGCGTTTAAGGGCGTCAACGGTGATTTGTTGTAATGCTGCCATGAGATGGCTCCAGTGAGTGCAGGTCGAGAATTGAAATGGGTCGACGTAGCAGGCCTGTGAAATATGCGAAAGGGTCAAAAAAACAGCGCAGGGCGTTGCGCGGCAGATAGCTGCAAGGTGCGGACCAGAAAGCTATCGGGTCCACGAGGGTACGGCGGCTGCAACCAGCATGAACCGCGCACACGAAATACGCCTGCCGCCGGTAGGTGTCAAGGTAACATCACCGGGTTTTCAATGTTTATTTATCAATGGAGTCGTCGCCGGCTTAAAACACGCTGTCGACCAACTGAACATAGATGGAAAACGCGCCCAGCAAAAACCAGAACGCCGTAAACAGCCACGGTGTGCGCATCGAAAACATCAGCGATTTGCGGTAGCCCTTTTCGCTGGATTCGTGCTCGCTGAACAACGGCGAATCGTCATAAGCGAGGCCCATGGCCGGTTGACTGCTCAGCAACTGGGCCTGTTTGAAATGCCAGTGGTCGATGATTTCGTACGCCGCGCGGATGCCCGGCCAGGCGTGCATGGAGCTGATCAGTCCGAGCAATGTCAGAAAGGGGGGCACCACCAGCGTGAACATCTTGCCCCATTCGGGGTTGAGGTTGGCCATCGACGAGGCGAAGGCGATCACCAGAAAAGACTGCGCGGACAAATAGGCGTTGGTGCGGTTGGACAGGATCGCTGTCTCGTACTGGATCTCCTTGCGGTAGAAATCCAGCCGATCCTTCGGCGACCCGAACAGCATGGCATCTGCCACTTGAGCGTTCGCGGACTGCTCCGCGGCGATCGGGTTGCTGCTGGTAATGATGGTCGGTGTTTCCATGTCACGACTCACAAGCGGGGCTCCTGCCTATAAAACGGCGGCGCAGTCGGTCCTGCGTCACCCATCGGTATTTGATTGAAGGATCTGGGTCGGGTGCCCGCAAGCGGACGAACGGCGTTCAGTTTCAGCAGGATGGAGGGCATCGGCGAAGACACCCTCACTTCAGTGAACCCGACGCCCGCGACATGCAGCGTACGCGCCGCTCTTCCACCCGCTGGGCAAACCAGGCGGTGGTCAACTTGCGGGTGATCTTCGGGCTTTCCAGCACGATGCCCGGCAGGATTGCCCTCGGCAGCGGTTTACCGGCGGCCTCTTCGGCCATGGCGAAGATCTTCGCGTACAGCTCGGTGTCTTCGAAGGCCAGCGTTTCGCCCTTCTCCAGCTGGTTGCGGATGGTCGTATTACGCATGTCCAGCCGAGGATAGAGGCTGCGCACGGCCAGTTCGGTCTGACCCAGCGCCGGGCCGAAACCGTAGCTGATCAGGTCGCCGTCCAGCGCCAGGCGCTTTCCGGACACCCGCGCCAGTGCGCTCTGAAATGCCGCATTGCGGCTGGCGTACCAGCCGGCGTTGAAGTCAGCGAAGCGGTACAGCGGCCGGTCGTAGCTGACCGGATAACCGAGCAGATGGGCGATGCCGAAGTACATGCCGCCACGGCGGCCGAACACCTCATGGCGAATCGACCCCTCGACCGGATACGGATAATCCCGGGCCTGCCGCTCGGCGAACTCAATACTGACCTGCATGGGCCCGGCGGTGTGCACCGGATTAAAGTTGCCGAACAACGTGCGGCCCAGGGGGACCATGCCGATGAAGTCATCGAAAATCGCGCTCAGGTCTTTTTCAGTCCGGGCGGCGCTGAGGCGTTCGCTGTAGGTCTTGCCGGTCGAAGAGCGGATGTCCAGCGCGCTGCGCACCAGCAGATTGGGGATGTGCGCCTTGCTGGCTCGACGGTCGATTTCGTCCTGGGCGATCTTGCCCATGCCGGGAACGGCCGGGTCGACCTGAAAGTTGGATTCCTGCTCAGTCACCGCCAGCACGGAACAGAGGTTTTCCAGACTGGGGTCGATTTTCTGCACGTCGAACGCGCGTTGAATGTCCTGGGCCCAGCCCTGGCGGTCGGCGACATTGGCAGGCAACAACCGCACAATCTCACTGCGGACCACTGAGGGCTCTGGCGCGGGTTCCTGGCTGCGTTGCGAGCTGCAACCCGCGAGCAGCGTCAGCAGGATTAGGCTGGCCAGGGTGTGCAGGTGGCGATTGATTCCATTCACGGGCATGACTTCTCGCTGGTTACTCAAACGGGGTGGCGCCTTATGGACATCGGCAAGCGCCGCTGATTCAAACAGGGCCGGAAACGGTCTTCATAGTGGGACCGGCTTTAGCCGGGAAAGCGTCGGACGTCACGCTGCAAAATCGATGTTGTACGCACTGGCCCCTTCCCGGCTGAAGCCGGTCCCACACTCACACCGCGCACCCGGTGAAACCGGCTTTAGCCGGGAAAGCGTCGGACGTCACGCTGCAAAATCAATGTCGTACACACTGGCCCCTTCCCGGCTGAAGCCAGTCCTACACTCACACCGCGCACCCGGCAGGACCGGCTTTAGCCGGGAAAGCGTCGGACGTCACGCTGCAAAATCAAGGTCGTACGCACTGGCCCCTTCCCGGCTGAAGCCAGTCCTACACTCACACCGCGCACCCGTTGGGACCGGCTTTAGCCGGGAAAGCGTCGGACGTCACGCTGCAAAATCGATGTTGTACGCACTGGCCCCTTCCCGGCTGAAGCCGGTCCTACTCACACCGCGCACCCCGTAGGACCGGCTTTAGCCGGGAAAGCGTCGGACGTCACGCTGCAAAATCGATGTTGTACGCACTGGCCCCTTCCCGACTGAAGCCAGTCCTACTCACACCGCGCACCCGGTGGGACCGGCTTTAGCCGGGAAAGCGTCGGACGTCACGCTGCAAAATCGATGTTGTACGCACTGGCCCCTTCCCGGCTGAAGCCAGTCCTACACTCACACCGCGCACCCGTTGGGACCGGCTTTAGCCGGGAAAGCGTCGGACGTCACGCTGCAAAATCGATGTTGTACGCACTGGCCCCTTCCCGACTGAAGCCAGTCCTACTCACACCGCGCACCCGGTAGGACCGGCTTTAGCCGGGAAAGCGTCGGACGTCAAGCCGCACATTTGATGTCGTACGCGCTTGCCCCTACCCGACTGAAGCCAGTCCTACTCACACCGCGCACCCGGTAGGACCGGCTTTAGCCGGGAAAGCGTCGGACGTCACGCTGCAAAATCAATGTCGTACACACTGGCCCCTTCCCGGCTGAAGCCAGTCCTACACTTACACCGCGCACCCGGTGAAACCGGCTTTAGCCGGGAAAGCGTCGGACGTCACGCTGCAAAATCAATGTCGTACACACTGGCCCCTTCCCGGCTGAAGCCAGTCCTACACTCACACCGCGCACCCGGCAGGACCGGCTTCAGCCGGGAAAGCGTCGGACGTCACGCTGCAATATCAAGGTCGTACGCACTGGCCCCTTCCCGGCTGAAGCCAGCCCTACATTCACACCGCGCACCCGGTGGGACCGGCTTTAGCCGGGAAAGCGTCGGACGTCACGCTGCAAAATCGATGTTGTACGCACTGGCCCCTTCCCGGCTGAAGCCAGTCTTACACTTACACCGCGCACCCGGTAGGACCGGCTTTAGCCGGGAAAGCGTCGGGCGTCACGCTGCAAAATCGATGTTGTACGCACTGGCCCCTTCCCGGCTGAAGCCGGTCCTACTCACACCGCGCACCCGGTAGGACCGGCTTTAGCCGGGAAAGCGTCGGACGTCACGCTGCAAAATCGATGTTGTACGCACTGGCCCCTTCCCGACTGAAGCCAGTCCTACTCACACCGCGCACCCGGTAGGACCGGCTTTAGCCGGGAAAGCGTCGGACGTCACGCTGCAAAATCGATGTTGTACACACTGGCCCCTTCCCGGCTGAAGCCGGTCCTACAAAACGCATCGCGTTGAACCTGTGTAGCGGGAGTGGCCCTACGCTCGGGCAGGCATTACTCTGACCCACCCTGCCCATTCAACAAGGAAGCCCGAATGCCCACCACAGCGCTCATCGTAGTCGATATTCAGAACGACTATTTCCCCGGCGGCAAATGGCCCCTCGCAGGCGCCGATGCCGCCGCTGACAACGCCGCCAGGGTGATTCAGGCCGCTCGAGACGCCGGGGATCTGGTCGTGTTTATCCGCCATGAATCAGGCGCCGATGCCCCCTTCTTCACCCCCGGTTCCGATGGCGCCAAATTGCATCCCAAGGTCCTGAACCTGGAAAGCGAACCGGTGGTGCTCAAGCACTTCCCCAATTCATTTCGTGAAACCGGGCTGCAGGCGCTGCTCGAAGACAAGGGCATCAAGCACTTGGTGATCATCGGTTCCATGAGCCACATGTGCATCGACGCCACCGCCCGGGCTGCGGCGGACATGGGCTACACCGTCAAAGTCATCCACGACGCCTGCGCCAGCCGCGACCTGGAATTCGAAGGCAGCGTGGTGCCTGCCGCTCAGGTCCACGCCGCTTTCATGTCAGCCCTGGGCTTTGCCTATGCCGAGGTGCTGAGTACCGACACGTATCTGGTTTGAACAAGGAGAAAACAATGAGCGAGAAAAAAACCGACATTCTGGTCTGGGGTCCGATGCATGCAGCGCTGATGCAAAATCTCGAGCGCGACTACAACGTGCACAAACTCGCCGACATCAACGACATCGATGCCTGGGCCGACCAGCACGGGACCCAGGTGCGCGGCGTCGTCACCAGCGGTGTGTTCGGCACCGATAACGCCATTCTTGACCGCCTGCCGAATCTGGAAGTGGTCAACAGCTTCGGCGTCGGCTACGACGCAGTCGACACCCAATACCTGTCGCGCAGGGGCATCAAGCTGAGCAACACCCCAGACGTGCTCAACAACGCCGTCGCGGAAACCGCCATGGCGCTGATGCTGTGCGTCTCCCGACGCATCAGCGAAGCCGAACGCTTCGTGCGTGCGGGCCAGTGGCCCAACGGCAAATTTCCCCTCGGCAACGACCTGTGCGGCAAGACCTGCGGCATCGTCGGCCTGGGCAAGATCGGCAAGACCATCGCCAAACGCGCCGCCGCCTTCGAGATGAACATCGCCTACTTCCGCCGTGGCCGCCCCTACGACGATGTGTCCTACCGGCATTACGGTGACCTTCGGGAACTGGCGCAGGACTCGGACTACCTGATCGTCATCGTCCCCGGTGGTCCTGACACCCAGCACCTGATCGACGCCGACGTGCTTCGGGCCCTCGGACCCAAGTCATTTCTGATCAACGTCGCGCGCGGCACCGTGGTCGATGAAAAGGCACTGGTGGCCTCGTTGCTGGCCTCGGAAATCGCCGGTGCGGGTCTTGATGTGTTCGATGACGAGCCCAATGTGCCCGCCGAACTGTTGAAGCTGGATAACGTGGTACTCACGCCGCACATCGGCTCGGGGACCTACGAAACGCGCCAGGCCATGGCCGACCTGGTCTTCGCCAACGTCAAGGGCTACTTCGAAAAGGGTACGCTGGTCACGCCGGTGGAGTTGTAACCGGCGCTTAACGTGCAGGTCTGACGATGAAGCCGTCGGCCTGCCCGCAATGACATTCAAACGCCTGCCGGCCGGAGCATGGACTGAAGAGGCCGTACCGTAAGTCAGTGCTCGAACACTGATGCCAACTTTTCAGGATAATGCCGGTCGAACTGCCCCTACCCGGATTCCAGACATCTGCACATGCATTCCGATCAAGCAACCTGATCGAGAAAAGAAGGAGAACCCTGTTTGAATATTGCCGGCGTCATTTTTGACTGCGACGGAACCCTGGTTGACAGCGAACGGCTGGCCGCCGGGTTGCTGCGAGAGATCCTTCACCAGCATCAGGTGTTGCTGAGCGTCGAGGAGGTGCTGCAACGCTTTCGAGGCGTGCAGTTTGCGCTATGCCTGGAAGGCCTCTGCCGCGATTATCCATGGCTGCCGAGCGACGAGATCGAAACCGAATTCCGAGCGCGCACCCTGCCGCTGCTGCGGGAGCGACTGGAAGAAATGCCCGGCGCGGTCGACTTCGTGCGCAATCTGGCGCTGCCCAAGTGCGTAGCGTCCAACGGCCCGCGCAGCAAGATCGAAACGTGCCTGAGCACAGTCGGCCTGCTGGACGTGTTCCACGGCTTGATCGTCAGCGCTTATGAAGTGCAGTCGTGGAAACCGTCCCCGGTGCTGATCGAACACGCCGCAGAATTGCTGGGCCTGCCGCCCACTCAGTGTCTGCTGGTGGAGGACAGCGTTCCGGGCGTTGAAGCCGGGCTCGGTGCCGGTGCGCAAGTGGCGGGCTACGGCGACACCGATTTCTCGGCCTTCGTGGGCAATGCCAACTTCCATCGCGTCAAGGATTTCGGCGAATTGAAGGAATTGGTACAGCGCATCAGTTGATCGACCGGCCATCCATCCGATCGGCCCTTGTTCATCACCGACCAACTCGATACTGTACATAAAAACAGTATCGAGAAAATCCATGCAGCTGATCGACAAGCTGAGCATCCTCGCCGACGCCGCCAAGTACGACGCCTCCTGCGCCAGCAGCGCCGCCCCCAAACGCAGTTCCGAGGGCAAATCCGGCCTTGGTTCAAGCACCGGCATGGGCATCTGCCACAGCTACACCCCCGATGGGCGCTGCGTCTCGCTGCTGAAAATTCTGCTGACCAACTTCTGTCTCTACGACTGCCAGTACTGCGTGAATCGCCGGTCCAGCGACGTGCCCCGCGCACGTTTCAGTCCGGAGGAAGTGGTGACGTTGACCATGGATTTCTACCGTCGCAACTGCGTCAGCGGCCTGTTTCTCAGCTCCGGGATCATCCGCTCGGCGGACTACACCATGGAACAGCTGATTCGCGTGGCCAAACTGCTCCGTGAAGACCACGAATTCCGTGGCTACATCCACCTCAAGACCATTCCCGAAGCGGACCCCGCGCTGATCGAAGAGGCCGGCCGTTACGCCGATCGCCTGAGCGTCAATATCGAATTGCCGACCCAGCTGGGCCTGCAGAGCCTGGCGCCGGAAAAAGAAATGGGTTCGATCAAGCAGGCCATGCAGACCATCTACACCGGTCAGCAAACCGTGCTGAATGAACCGCGTGCGCCAAAATTCACCCCGGCCGGGCAAAGCACGCAGATGATTGTCGGTGCTGACGAAACCGATGACAGCACCATCCTGCACACCGCCGAATCGTTGTACGGCGATTTCCGCCTCAAGCGTGTCTACTACTCGGCGTTCAGCCCGATTCCCAACAGCCCGAAAAGCGTGCCCCATGCCGCGCCGCCACTGATGCGCGAGCACCGCTTGTACCAGGCAGACTTTCTGCTGCGCAGTTACGGCTACAGTGCCAACGAATTGCTGCAGGGCCCGGGGCATCTGGCCCTGGACATCGACCCCAAGCTGGCCTGGGCGCTGGAGCATCGCGACATCTTCCCGCTGGACCTCAACCGCGCGGAGCCGGCCATGATCGCGCGGATCCCCGGCATCGGCATTCGCACCACCAAGCGCCTGGTCGAACTGCGCCGCCAGCGCCGCATTCGTTATGAAGACCTGACCCGTCTGCGCTGCGTGCTGGCCAAGGCCAAGCCGTTCATCATTACCAGCGACTACCATCCGCGCCAGGCCGACAGCTCGAGCATCGATCTGCGCGAGCAACTGCGCGACAAACCTCAGCCGCAGCAAATGGCGCTGTGGGGATGATCATTCTCGATTGCGCCGACGCCTTCGATACCTGGCGGCAGCAGGCGCGCTGGCTGCTGAGCCATCAGATCAACCCGGATCAGGTGAGCTGGAGCGTGCAGCAGGACGCTGACCTGTTCGCCAGCGACACCGATTACCCGGACGAGCCCGGTCCGTTCCGCGCGCGCATACCCCTCGAATTGCTGGAACTGCTGCAGAACGCGGCGCAATTCTGCGGCGACCAACGCTGGACGCTCTTGTATGAGGTGCTCTGGCGCGTCAGCCACGGTGATCGCACGGCGATGCTGGCCGGGGACAAACTGGGCAGCGAACTGCACCGACGCCTGAAACAGGTCAGCCGCGAAGCTCATCACCTGCATGCGTTTCTGCGTTTCGTGGCGTTGCCGGTGCTCGACAATGCCGAAGACGTCGCCGCCAAGGCAGCGTTACTGGAGATGTCCTGCCTGCCGGAATACGTTGCGTGGCACGAGCCAGCCCACGACATTCTGCGCACCGCCAGCGAGCACTTCATCGGGCGCATGGGCCGTCATCGCTGGATGATCGCAACGCCCAAAGACGGCGTGTTTTATGACGGCAAGCAATTGATTCATCAGCCGGTGTGCCCGGAGGCGTGGCAATCGCTGGCACGCAATGCCGACGATCCCCATGGCAATTTGTGGCTGACTTATTACAGCCACATCTTCAACCCGGCCCGGCTGAATCCGAAGGTCATGCAGGGACATCTGCCGGCGCGGTTCTGGAAGAACCTGCCAGAGGGGCCGTTGATTCCGGCATTGATCAGCGAGGCGCGTACCGGTGGCCAGCGTGATGGTCAGGCGCGAGAGATCGCCGAGCGCCGCGGCAAAGTGATTCGTGGCAAACCGGCGGCGCCCTCACCCGCAGCGGACACAAACCAGGCTCCGTAGGAGCATCAGAAGTTTCTGTGCACCACTACTGATCGAGGCTGCCGACTGGATCAAATTCATGGTGGGCGGCGGTCTGCATGTCGGCAGTGCTGATGGGCGTGCCGAGTGCAGTATCGAAAAAGCGTACGGCCTCGCTGCTCAGGTCGCGGTGAATGCTTTCACGGTTGACGCCAATGGCGTCGGTGCACAGACCAGGCTGGGTGGCGCGTTGCTCGTCGTCGCAGGGTGCCATGAACACGAAATGCCCTGCCCCGGCGAACAGTTTGAAATCAGAGACATCGGGCAGCTTGCGCGCCAGCGCTTCGGCGTTCTTATCGATGGCGAGCAGTTCGTCGCCGTCGCCGCTGTACAGCAACACCGGCACGTGCACATCCGCCAGCGTCTGCCGACCGAACATCAACCCCAGCGGTGCCATCAGCATCAACGCGCCTACACGGGGGTCGGCTTGGGCGTGCAGGTCTTCACGGTCTGCCACCAATTCGCCTTGGGTTTTACAGGCGTCATGGTCTTGGGGCCGCTCGGTACAGTAATGGCGCAGACGCTGGAGATCAGGCTGGGCGCCCGCCAGAATCAACGCCGTTTCGCCACCCGCCGAATAACCGATCACCCCGACACGGCGCGCGCTGATGTACGGCGAGAGCATCGGGTCGATCAATGCGGCACTGATGGCTTCGGAGATTTGCAGGGGGCGGCCGTAGAGATTGCTCAGGCTGCCCAGACGGCTGTGGTCCATGTAGTTGTCGCCCGGGTGAAACACCGCCACCACGACAAAACCCTTGCGTGCCAATGACGTCGCCAGGTCGTGCTGCGCGAGCGGTGTGCCGGTGTTGCCGTGGGACAGCATCAGCAAGGGGAAGCGGCCCATGGCAATGGTGGCGTCTTCCGACGCTTCAATGGGATAGCCTTGAACGCGGGTGATGTGTTCATCGTCGGTGGAGGGGTAAAAGGCGTACGCGTGCATCGGCCGGGAATCCAGGGGATCGAGAAACGTCAGCTCGTGAAAGCCCACGCTCCAGCTCTGCAGCTCGCTGGCTTGCACCGAAATCAGGCTGCCCAGCAGGCTGATCATCATCACTGCACAAAGACGCATCATTGCAATGCCCCTCACCTTATCAATCCATCCTTGCCGATTCAGACGCGCAAGGCCCAATGGCCCGTAAACACGGCGTCTGTCGCTATCTGACCCCTGGGGTTCGATAACATTCCGAAACGTTTGAGGATCAATGGTGCACAAGGCGGGCCAAGCTCGACTGATTAAAGAGAATGGCCACCGCTTGACGCAGAACGGACCGAAGAGGCCGGCATTCTACGGTGCTGCAAGGAGATTACGCGCAAAGATGTCATAAAGGCTGTCGCTGGGCTGAATGACAGGACGCAAAAGCCGAGGGGACTGATTTATTTACAGCGCTTCACCGTAAATTAATCTGTCCCCTCGGCTGCTGAGGGCTTATCTCACCGGGGACCGTCGAATGTATCCCTGCGAGTGCCCGGGCTTAGGCGAACAGCGTTTCGCTGATGTTTTTCTGCGCAGCGGCCATGGCGGCGGCACGCGGCTCGTCGCCATAAGCGAGGCCTTCGGCCACGACGAACTGCAGATCGGTGACGCCGATGAAACCGAATACGACCTTGAGCAAATCATCATGGCCCGCGCCACTCGGCAGGCCCTGATGCAGACCGCCCGTCGTCGAAACGATGATCACTTTCTTGCCCTTGCACAGACCTTCCGGGCCCGCTTCGGTGTAACGGAAGGTGCGGCCGGCTACACAGATCCGGTCGATCCATGCTTTCAACTGGCTCGGGATGCTGAAGTTGTACATCGGCGCACCGATGACCACCACGTCAGACGACAGGAACTCTTCAAGCGTGGCTTCGTTCGTCTCCACTTCCAGCGTCTGTGACGCGTCACGACCTTCCACCGGCGTACCGGCAGCGGCCAGCGTCGCACCGGAGAAATGATTGAGCGGCTCATTCGCCAGGTCGCGGTAAACCACCTGAGTATCCGGGGTGATGGCGGTAAAAGACTGAACAACACTGCGGCTCAACTGACGCGAAGCGGAGTGATCGCCGAGGATGCTGGAATCGATGTGCAAGAGTTTCATAAGGTGCTCCCCAAGGTGAGAATCGCCGCCTGGCGATCAAGTGGCGTCATCCTACCGTGCGAACCAATGCGTGATTAGAGGGGGCAAATGCGATAGATCGTCCCACATGCAGGACAATAAAAAGATGAAGCGCCGGCGCTGAGTTGAGGGATCCGCGAAAAATCCTGACATTGACGGCCTCCACACTGGCCCCTTCCCGGCTAAAGCCGGTCCCACTAAAAGCAGCGCATTCAGCCAGTAAACTCCCGAGCAGCCGTCAGTGGGACCGGCTTCAGCCGGGAAGCAGTTGATCTGCTCTTGATCTTGATCTTCAAACACAAAAGGTCCAGACACCGCCAATCGCGACTTGGGTGCAGGCCGAACGCAGACGACGCGCAGTGGGCCGAGCCGCATGGATGCGGCGAGAGCGCCGTCAGGACAGA
Organism: Pseudomonas sp. GL_135; assembly: GCF_057834665.1. Lineage (NCBI taxonomy): Bacteria > Pseudomonadati > Pseudomonadota > Gammaproteobacteria > Pseudomonadales > Pseudomonadaceae > Pseudomonas > Pseudomonas sp. GL_135. Next base: position 2,391,822 of record NZ_CM174408.1, on the reverse strand, counting down.
GATGTCCGTTCGGCGCGGGCCCACGGAGCGTCGTCGGAGTGAGGGAACCCTGAGGAACGAAGGGCCAAACCAGGAGCAAGCACCCTTGGTTACTTGGGGTGCTTTTCCAAGTAACTCGCCGAAGGCGAAACCCGAGGCCGTTAGGCCGACGCTCTGGATCTTGATCTTCAAAGAGCTCAAAGATGCCCCGCCAACTCACATGCCTCCCGATCCGCTCTGGCATTCGCACCAAAATCCTCCGCCAGTAAATCCACCAACCCCCGCACCGACGGCAACAACCCCCGCCGCGACGGAAACACCGCATGAATCAACCCGCTCGGCGGCCGGAACCCCGGCAACACCTCGACCAGCCGCCCCTCATGCAACGAATGCCGAATCATGATCTCCGGCATCTGCACCACCCCCACCCCCTCAACCGCCGCCCGGTGCAACGCATCCAGATCAGACGTCACAAAGCGCGGCTGATGGGCAACCTCAACCCGCTTATCGTCCGGCCCGATCAACGCCCAGCGGTGATCCCGGTTTGCCGGGGCCAGATCCATACTCGGCAGCCCCAGCAAATCCTGCGGCGTACGCAGCGACAAACCCTCCACCAACGACGGTCGCGCCACCAGCTTCTGGACACTCTCGCCCAACACCTTCATCACCAGATTCTCATCGTCCAGCGGCGGAAACCGCACCCTCAGCGCGATGTCATAGCCCTCCCCCAACACATCCACCCGACGGTTGGTGCTTTCCACCTGAACCTGCACTTTCGGGTGCAGCACCAGAAACCTGGCGATCGTGTCGCTCACCCCCATGGCCCCGAGTGCAGGCGGGCAACTGATGCGCACGATGCCCTGGGGTTCGGACCGCGATTGCTCGACCACCTTCTCGGCGGCATCGGCCTCCACCAGCATCGCCACACAGTGCCGGTAATAATCCAGACCCACCTCGGTCACCGTGAACTTGCGCGTGGTGCGCTGGATCAGCCGCACACCCAGCCGATCCTCCAGCTGCGCAATGCGCCGACTGAGCTTGGTCTTCGGCACCTCGATCTTGCGCGCGGCGGCGGCGAACCCCTTGTTCTCGACCACCTGCACGAAGTAGTACAAATCGTTGAAGTCGTACACGGTATGCCGCTCGCCTGGCCAAAAGGGCTGAGATTGTCGCAGGTTGCAAATGGGCTGTCCTGCATGCCCTGGGCAAACGATCCGCCAGAAAAAACCATCACGGCACGCCCCTTGACCTTGCCAGAAGGGCAAGGTTGATCCTTACTGGCATTCGACTCACCGGAGTGTCCACCATGCCCAGTCCCGCCACATTCGATCTGCCCATTACCGGCATGACCTGCGCCAGCTGCGCAGGCCGGGTCGAGCGCGCCCTGCGCAAAGTGCCGGGCGTTCAACTCGCCACGGTCAACCTCGCCAACGAACGCGCCCACGTCGAGGTCAGCGGGCAGATCGATCCCGCCGTGCTGTTAGCCGCCGTCGACAAGGCGGGCTACGGCGCCAGCCTCGAACAGGATTCAGCCGTCCAGCAGGCCGACCAGCGCCAACGTCACGACACCGAGCGCTGGCAGTTGATCGTGGCCATCGTTCTCGCGCTGCCACTGGTGCTGCCGATGATCCTGCAACCGTTCGGCGTCCACGGGATGCTCCCGGCATGGCTGCAGTTCGCCCTGGCAACGCCGGTGCAGTTTCTCCTCGGCGCGCGCTTTTACATAGCCGCGTGGAAAGCCGTGCGCGCCGGCGCCGGCAACATGGATTTGCTCGTCGCATTGGGCACCAGCGCCGGTTATGGGTTGAGCGTTTACCAGTGGCTCAGCGCTGCGCCCGGTACGATGCCGCACCTGTACTTCGAGGCGTCGGCGGTGGTCATCGCCCTGGTCCTGCTCGGCAAATACCTGGAGAGCAGCGCCAAGCGCCAGACCGCCAGCGCGATTCGGGCGCTGGAAGCCTTGCGCCCCGACCGCGCGATCCGGCTGGTGAACGGGCAGGAAGTGGACGTCGCCATCAGCGAATTGAGCGTCGGCGATACGGTGGTAGTAAAACCCGGCGAGCGCTTTCCGGTGGATGGCGAGGTGACCGAAGGCCAGAGCCACGCCGATGAAGCCCTTATCAGCGGCGAAAGCCTGCCGGTGCCGAAACAGCCCGGCGACAGGGTCACTGGCGGCGCGATCAATGGCGAAGGTCGGCTGCTGATCAGCACCCGGGCGCTGGGCGCGGAAACCGTGCTGGCGCGCATCATCCGTCTGGTGGAAGCCGCGCAGTCTGCCAAGGCGCCGATTCAGAAGCTGGTCGACAAAGTCAGTCAGGTGTTCGTACCGGTGGTCTTGTTGACAGCGATCGCCACACTGACCGGCTGGCTGATGGCCGGTGCCTCACTGGAGAGCGCATTGATCAACGCCGTCACCGTGCTGGTCATCGCCTGCCCCTGCGCGCTGGGGCTAGCCACGCCCACCGCGATCATGGCCGGCACCGGCGTGGCCGCACGCCACGGCATCCTCATCAAGGACGCCGAAGCCCTGGAACGCGCCCATGAAGTCACCACGGTGGTGTTCGACAAGACCGGCACGCTGACCTCCGGCAAGCCGCGCATTGCCCACCTGGTCGCGCTCGACGGTAATGAAAATAACGTGCTTGAACTGGCCGGTGCGTTGCAGCGTGGCAGCGAACACCCATTGGCCAAAGCGGTGCTGGACGTGACCACAGAGCGCGGCCTGCAGCTGGAGACCGTCAGCAACAGCCGAGCGCTGGCCGGGCGCGGGATCGCTGGCACCCTGGGCGGTCGCGAACTGGCGCTGGGCAATCAGCGCCTGCTGCAGGAAAGCGGCTTGCTGCCAGAAAGCGGCCTGACCGGAGACGCCCTGCACGAGCGCGCTCTGGCCTGGGAGGCGGAAGGCCGCACGCTGTCCTGGCTCATCGAATTGAGCCCGCAGCGTCAGGTGCTGGGCCTGTTTGCCTTCGGCGACACGCTGAAGACCGGCGCCGTTGAGGCCATCGCGCAACTGAACGCCCGGCACATCAGCAGCTACTTGCTGACGGGTGACAATCGCGGCAGTGCGAGAGTCGTCGCGCAGGCTCTGGGCATCAGCGACGTGCACGCCGAGGTCTTGCCTGCCGACAAAGCCGCGACCGTCGTGTCCCTGAAGAAAACCGGCGTGGTGGCGATGGTCGGTGACGGCATCAACGACGCCCCTGCCCTGGCCGCTGCCGACATTGGCATCGCCATGGGCGGCGGCACGGACGTCGCCATGCATGCCGCCGGCATCACCCTGATGCGCGGCGACCCACGGTTGATCCCCGCCGCCCTCGACATCAGCCGCAAGACCTACGCGAAGATCCGCCAGAATCTGTTCTGGGCCTTTGTCTATAACCTGATCGGCATTCCGCTGGCCGCGTTCGGCCTGCTCAATCCGGTGCTGGCCGGCGCGGCCATGGCCTTGTCGAGTGTCAGCGTCGTGAGCAACGCTCTGCTGTTGAAAACCTGGACACCCAAAGACGACCCCAAAGACAAGCCCAACCACACGGGAGACGCGTCATGAACATCGGACAAGCCGCCAAACGCAGTGGCCTAAGCGCCAAGATGATTCGTTATTACGAATCCATCGGCCTGCTGCCTGCCGCTGCCCGCACCGGCAGCGGTTACCGCCTGTACGGCCCGGACGAGTTGCACACCCTGGCGTTCATCAAACGCTCGCGGGATCTGGGGTTTTCCCTGGAAGCGGTCGGCAAACTGCTGACCCTGTGGCAGGACCGCGGCCGCGCCAGCGCCGACGTCAAGGCGCTGGCCCACCAGCACATAGCCGAACTCAATCAGAAAATCGAGGAATTGGCCGGGCTGCGCGACACGCTGCAGAACCTGGTCAGCCACTGCCAGGGCGACCGTCGCCCGGACTGCCCGATTCTGGCGGACCTGGCGTCCAATGGCGCTCGCACCCATCAGCCCGTGTAACGCCTGAAGGCACGCGCGCCGCCGGATCATTTCGCCCCGTGCAATGCTGGATTGCGGGATTGGGTCATTCCGCTGCCTTTCAGATCGCGGGATGATCGGCGTGCGGCGATAGATCAGCTCTGAAGTCCTCATCCCACCGCCGAAGCGCCATTCAACGCTGCGTTCACCTTTGTCTACCCACGGGAGAATCTGTGATGACCCGGAACATGCGTTTTGCCTCGGTGACCGCCAGCGCGCTCTGCGCACTGATCGGTCTTACATGGCTCGGGCTTTCGAAGTTCGGGCTTTCCTCCGAGGCGAGGGCTGAAGCACCCCAAGGCGCGCCACCCGACGCCTCGCCGGTGTTTGGCGTAACGCTGCCACCGGGGTACCGCGACTGGCCGTTCGTGAGCATCGCCCATGAAGCCGGGGACAAACAGGACATCCGGGTCATCCTCGGCAACGACATCGCCATGCAAGCCTTCAGAGACGGCATCCGGCCATTTCCGGACGGCGCGATCATCGCCCGCCTTGCCTACAACTACGAGGTGTCCGCGCAGAACAACGCGGTCTTCGGTCGTGAGCAATCGTTCGTCGCGGGGGACCCGACCAACGTGCAGATTGAAATCAAGGATTCGAAACGCTTCGCCAGCACCGGCGGCTGGGGTTATGGGCAATTTGAAGAGGGCAACGCCAACCCCAGCGAGAAACTCGCCAACAGCTGCTTCGCCTGCCACAACAAACTGCCGGCGGCGACTGACCTGATCTTCACCCGTTATTCCCGGTGATACCTGGGCGGGAAAGGAGCAGCGCCCCGACCGCTATCCACTCACCCCGCCGCTGATGCCGCGCGCGCAACATTTGAGCGATGGTTTGAGATAACTGGAGTTTTGGGGTGTTTGCACCCGTTGCAAGGAAATATCAGAAGACGACCCCTAGATGAATAATAGTTGGCTGATGAGAGAGGGCTGTACCAAACAGCCCATCTCAATACTTTCTCAGTGGTTTTTGGTGAAAATCAAATCGATTACCTGGCCAACCGTCTTAATAGATTCAGCTTCTTCATCCGTTATCTCAATCTCGAACTCGCCTTCCACCGCCATCACTAGCTCTTTGAGGTCGATTGAGTCAGCGCCCAAGTCGTCGATGAACCTCGATTTCTCAGAAACGTCCTCTTCAAGAACACCAACTTTATCGGCGATTATTTCCTTAATCTTGGCAGCAATATCAGCCTTGTCCATGGCACACCTCTTTTCTCGTTGGTTGAGTACAATGTTTCGAATTCTCCCCCCGATAGCCTTGCCCGACTACTGTCAGAAATGACAGGTTTTGCTCGAAAACCTTGCCATTTCGATGAGCGGCACTGTGGTGCAAGCCCGGCATTCAGTTTTAAACCCGCACTCACGGGTTGGCTCGCAATCTACTCCGCGACTTTCAGCGCAACGGCGTTTACGACTGATAGCTTCTGCAAGGCTGGCCGTATGCAGTCCGAGGCAAAGCCCATCATACTGAGGACGCTTATGACTCCCCCGGAATAAAACTCCATTCAAGCCTGTGGCAGAATGCACTTTTTCAACCTGGAACTCCTCATGCGAGTTGAAGCCCTTCAGATTGAAGCAGTTGCTACGTTCTGCCTGAGCCTTCCGGGCGCGCGGGAGGACTACAAATGGGGCGGCATCAGGGTGTTCTCTGTCGCAGACACCAAAATGTTCGCCGTGATGGGCCTGGCGGGCAACGACCTGTCGTTCAAGGTCGGCGCCGAGCTGTTCCTCGGCTACGTTGACCGTCCGGGCGTGCGACCTGCGCCGTACCTCGCCCGCGCCCACTGGATCACCCTCACCTATCCGTTCGCCATGGGCGAAGACGAGCTGAAGGAATTGCTGACCCGCTCCCACCAGTTAGTGGTCGGCAAACTGTCGAAGCGCCGGCAGGTGGCACTGAAGCTGTGACCGCGCCCGTCCAGAGTCGTAGGTGATTCGTTTAAAACAGGTGGCGCGAGATCAGGCGACCGCCGAACAGCAGACGGTCGATCCAGAATAACTCGTGCAGCAGCACAATCAGCCAGAACAGCAACTGGTAGGAAAACTTGCGAGTTTTGTGGCGGAACACCTGCTGGGCCAGCAGTGCGCCGGGCCAGCCACCGAGCAGTTCCATTCCGTGAAGCAGCTTTTCCGGCGTACGCTGGCCGCCGTGCCGGGCCTGCTGCTTGTCGTAGCCGTACGAGGCAAAGGCAACAACGCTCATCAGCGCGTAGATCGCCGCCGGCAGCCAGCTGCCGCCGCGCGTCCAATACGTCACAACCCCGTAAACCGGCAAGCCGCACAGCAACAAGAGCGCCAGGAGCTTGAGTTTCAGGAAGCGCACCGCAACAGGCTTGCCAGCAGCCGGTCGACCCGGGTTTTGCGGTTCAGAGCGCTGAGTCATTGAAAGATCAGCCCTGCACGCTGGACCAGTCGACCCAGCCGAATTGCCAGGTCGCCAGAATCAGCAAACCGAAGGCGATGCGGTACCAGGCGAACACGTCGTAGCTGTGGGTGGCGATGAACTTGAGCAAGCCACGCACGGCGATCATCGCGAAGATGAACGCGGCGATGAAGCCGATGGCAAACACTGGCAAATCGTCGGGCTGGAACAGGTGGCGGTATTTGTAACCGGAGTACACCGAAGCCGCGATCATGGTGGGCATCGCCAGAAAGAACGAAAACTCGGTGGCGGTCTTGCGCGACAGGCCGAACAGCAGCCCGCCGATGATGGTCGAGCCCGACCGCGAGGTGCCGGGAATCATCGCCAGGCATTGCGCGAAGCCGACCTTCAACGCATCCACCCACGTCATCTCATCCACGGTTTCGGCGTGAATCGCATGCTCGCGGCGCTCGGCCCAGAGCATGATGAAGCCGCCGACCACCAGTGCAACGGCCACGGTGATCGGGTTGAACAGGTATTCGTGGATCAGGTCGGAAAACAGCACCCCGAGGACCATGGCCGGCAGCACGCCGATGATCAGGTTGAGGGTGAATCGACGCGCCTCGGGCCGCGTCGGCAAACCGCTGACGACGTCGAGGATCTTGCGGCGAAACTCCCACATCACTGCGAGGATCGCCCCCAGTTGAATGATGATATTGAACGCCATCGCGCGCTCGCCGCCAAAGCCGATCAGATCAGCGACGATGATCTGATGGCCCGTGCTGGAGATCGGCAGAAATTCCGTCAGCCCTTCCACAACCCCAAGTATCAGCGCCTGTGCAGCGGTCCAAAGATCCATCATTCCCCCGGCTGGAACCTGCTCATGGCAAGGCTCTCTTGATTTGTATTACAAACTGTTGCGCGAACGATAAACGGTCCCGCGTAAAAAAAGCATGAACGCTGAAGCGGTCTGGCTCGGGCATGAGCGCGGCGATGCTAGCAGACCTTTCTGACGAACGCGCTAGCATGAATACTGGCGCGAAGCCTTTGACGTTCGCCCCGCGCCCGTTACATTTTCTCTATGAGCGCCACTGGATGCCCTGAAGGTTTTCCGCTGCCTTTTCAGACGCTTCCGACGCATCATCGCCCCCCACCTCGGGCGATAAAGCGCCTACAATCGCCGACCCGTTTTTCCACCGTCTCTTCAGGAGTTGCCATGTCTGGGCTTGAGCTGTTCGCCGCTGCACTCGGTGTCATAGCCGTCTGGCTGACAGTCAAACAGAACCCGTGGTGCTGGCCGATCGGCCTGGTCATGGTGCTGCTCTACACCTGGATCTTCTTTGACGTGAAGCTTTACTCCGACATGCTGCTGCAGGTGGTCTACGCCGGGCTGCAGCTATACGGCTGGTGGCAGTGGACCCGACGGGGCGCGGCAGACAACGGCCGCCTCGTCACCTCGCTGGGCAGCGGCAGTCTGTTGCTCAGTCTGGCGGCCGGCGCGGTGGTCAGCCTCGTGCTTGGCGCGGCCATGGCCCACTTGACCGACGCTGCGCAACCCTGGCTCGACGCCACACTGACCGGCTACAGCCTGGTGGCGCAGGTCTGGATGGCGCAAAAACGCGTGCAGTGCTGGCCGCTGTGGATCCTCCTCGATGTCATCTTCGTCGGTCTGTTTCTCTACAAGGCGCTGTACCTCACCGCCGGCCTCTATGCCCTGTTCACCCTGCTCGCCGTGCAAGGCTGGCGTGACTGGCGCGCCGACCCAGCGCTGGCGCGTTGACCGGGATGAAAGTGCTGGTACTGACAGGGCCTGAATCCAGCGGCAAGAGCTGGCTGGCGGAAGAGATCCAACGACAGTTCGGTGGCGTGCTGGTGGGCGAATACGTCCGCCAGTACATCGATGAGGTGCAGCGGGACACCGTTTACGCTGACATCGACGTCATCGCCCACGAGCAACTGGCCCGGGAAGACGCCGCCCGCGCAATCAAGCCGGCACTGCTGATCCTCGACACCCATTTGCTCAGCAACATCCTCTGGAGTCGTACGCTGTTCAACGACTGCCCGGCCTGGCTCGAAGCCGCCCTCGTCGAGCGCCAGTACGATCTGCACCTGTTGCTATCGCCCGACGGCGTCGAATGGGTCGGCGACGGTCAGCGCTGCCAGCCGGATCTGGGGGAACGCCAGGCATTCTTCGAGGCCAGCCGGCAATGGCTGGTGGCCCACGGGCAGCCTTTCGCTGTGATTGAAGGAAGCTGGAGCGAGCGCAACGAACATGTGCTGCAGCGGGTCGCCCGGTTGATCAACGGCTGAATGCAAAACACCCGGAAGGTGGCGTCGGGGCATAAATCGCCCGACGCCGGGTCAACGAATCTGGTGTTTGTGCAGCAAGCGATAGAACGTGGGCCGCGAAATGCCCAGCACTTTGGCCGCTACGCTGAGGTTGTCGCTGTGACGGGTCAACACATCACACAGCGCTTGCCGTTCCGCCCGGGACTTGTACTCATCCAGGGTGGCCATGCTGGAGCTGATTTCCTCTTCGCCCAGCAAGCCGAGGTCAAACGCTTCAATCTGCCGCCCTTCTGCGAGCACCAGCCCGCGACGAACCCGGTTTTCCAGCTCCCGCACGTTGCCGGGCCAGTCGTGCTTGCCCATGGCGACCAGCGCGTCCTGACTGAAATTGCGCGCCCGCCGGCCGGTCTCCCGGCTGTAGAACTGAGCGAAGTGATTGGCCAGCAACGCCAGATCGCCGTGCCGTTCACGCAAAGGTGCGGTGCCCACTTGCAACACATTGAGCCGGTAATACAGGTCTTCACGAAAACGCTTCATGCGAATCGCCGCTTCCAGGTCGACGTGGGTCGCCGCCAGGACCCGTACATCGACCGGGATGCGTTCGCCGGCCACCTGGATGTGCCGATCCTGCAAAAACCGCAGCAGGTTGGCCTGCACGTCCAGGGGCAGATCGCCAATTCCGTCGAGAAACAAGGTGCCGCCGTTGGCTTCTTCGATGCGCCCCGGCTTGCGTTGGCGTGATGCGTCGACTGTCTCCCCTGCGTCGCCGAAGAGCTCTTCCTGCAGCAAACCCTCCGAAGCCGCCCCGCAGTTGACCGAAATAAAGGGCTGCTCGCGGCGCTGGGACTGTCCATGCAACGTGCGCGCGATCAATTCCTTGCCTGTCCCGCCTTCGCCTCGGATCAGCACTGGCGATTCAGTGGGCGCCAGCTTGCCCAGCAAACGCCGCAACTCGCGCATCGGCCGGCTTTCCCCCAGAAGTTGCTGCCCCGGGTTCTCGCCAACAGGGAGACCATTGGGATGGCTGGCGTCTTTGGCTCGCAGTCGCGCCATCCCGTAGGCGCGCCCTAACGTGACCTGCACCCGCGCGACATCGAAGGGCAAGGTATGGAAATCGAAGAACCATTCGCAGACGAAATCACCGATGTGCTCGCGGCGCAGGTCCTCGCTGGTCAGCACAGCGATCCATTCGGTGTTGCTTCGGGAAATAAGGGATTTGACCACTTCGGGGTGGGCGAAATGCTCGGGCAGCAGGCGGATAAGACCTACGTCGCAGGGACGCAACGCCGCCTCTTGCAGGGTGCAGCTGTCGACATCCCAACCCGCGATACGCAAGCCGGGGACCAGCTGCAAACATTCCTCGCACGGTTCGACGATCAGCAGGCGGCGGATGGAGGCCAGATCATGCATGTTTGATTCCTTGGCGCCGGGGTCGCGTAGTGATCCATGGAGAAAACGTTCTTATAAACAGTGGCTTGTGAAGGCCGATTGACACCATAGCAAGATTTTTGACACGCCCTTGGATCGATTCTCTATAAGCCTGAGATCGAAACGTGCTTAGCAGCAGCGTGCGAGATCGAACGTCGCTGGGCCTGAAAACCCCGGCGCCGGAACAGCTCACCCAGGCGCGGGAAGGAAGCGCGGCCTCACGTTCGTTCAAAATAAATCAGGAAATTTCAGGAATGGGTGTGACTCAGCCGTGGGGGACGGTCATCAGTACAGGTAGCGACACCAGTCACCACCGAGCGAAACGCCCGCCGCCGGTGCACAACGGATACGGGCACTTTGAGGACAGTCCATGAACGCCCCCTTGCGCTTCAACGATGCTTTGCTGATTGCCGGTCACGCCTTTGAACCCTTCCAGTGCGTGGCCTGGGCCCCACAGGATGGCAACGGCGAGCTGAGCCTGACGGTCGTCGACCGCACCAGCACCCGCATTGGCCGCAAGCAGATCCCCAGCAGCGCCTACTCCGATCCGAAGCAACTGGCGCAGTTTCTTGAACAGGCCCGTGCGGAGATCAGCGGTGAAGGCTACAGCCTTGAGCCGTGGACCATGCCGGCCTGAGACCTGCTGATCACACACCTGCCGGCGACGTGCGCTCAGCACTCGTCGATGTGGCGGTAGTCAGCGTCTAGTTGCGCGGCGATGTCCCGGGCGCGGCCCAGTCGGATGGGCCCGCGCTCGATGTCGATCAGCAGCACGGGGCTGCTGAACAAAGGAAGCGGCTGCGCCGGTCGTGCTGATAGCGTCGGCATGTCCTTGACCCGCCCGTCCGTGAGAATCAGCACCCGTTGCTGTTCCGCCGGGCAGCGCTTCTGCCGCTTGGCTGACCAGGCCGCGGCCTGGTTGATCGCATCAAACAGCGGCGTGCCGCCCCCAGCGCCCAATGCATCCAGCCAGGGCTGCAACGTAGCGCTGGCCTTCAGGCCCTGATGCTGCCAGCGGGCGCCCTTGCCGCTGGCGGTGAGCAACGCCAGTCTGGCGCGCTGCCGATAGGCATCGTCGAACACCCCTGCCAATAACCCCTTCGCCTGACTCAACGCCTGATTGCGTCGGGTCGATGCCGACGCGTCGACGATCACCAGCCAGAGCTGCTCCGGCCGGCGACTGCGGGGTTGATGCACCAGATCGGCACGAGCCCGAGGGCGGCCGCGCAGCAACGTCGGCAGCCAGGCAATGGCGCCGTCGGCACCTGAGCGTGCGGCGCCATTTTTACCGCCACCCGCTGCGCCCGGTCGAGGGCTGGCATTCGCCCCCTTCGACAGGCGGGGGCGAATGCCTAGGGCTTTTTTGACCAGTGGGGCACTTCTTTGCGATTGCCGGTTTGCACGCTGCGAGCGGGTAGCTCGCCCCAACTGCCCTCGCCTGATTCTGACGCGTCATGTTGCGGCCGAGCACCGTCATCGGGTGTCGGCGGGGTTTGCTCTGACGGCGCAGGCGGCTGAGGCTGGGAGTGATGGGGGGGTTGCGGCTCGCGCCGACGGTGGCGCAGGGCGAAATCAGCCACGGCGTCGATGTCCGCTTCAGTGATATGGGCTCCGCCACGCCAGGCTGAATGGGCACGGGCCGCGCGCAACCAGACCAGATCCGCCCGCAAACCGTCGACCCCGGCGGCAAAACAACGCTCGGTGATCAGGCCCAGACTGACGTCATCCAGCTCGATGCTCGGCAATAGTTCACGGGCGGTTTCACAACGGGCCTTCAATGCCTGCTGTTGCGGGGCCCATTGCGCGCAGAACGCTTCAGGGTCGGCGTCGAAATCCAGCCGGCGGCGAATGATCTGCCCGCGCTGGTGCGGCACTGTCTGCCCGCTCAACGCCACGTTCAGGCCGAAACGGTCGAGCAATTGCGGCCGCAGCTCGCCCTCTTCGGGGTTCATGGTGCCGATCAGCACGAAGCGCGCCGCGTGGCGATGGGAGATGCCGTCGCGCTCCACCAGATTAACGCCGCTGGCGGCCACATCCAGCAGCAGATCGACCAGATGGTCCGGCAGCAGATTAACCTCATCGACGTACAGCACGCCGCCGTCCGCCTTCGCCAGAACCCCAGGGGAGAAAGCCGCGCGGCCCTCGCCCAGTGCCGCGTCAAGGTCCAGCGTGCCGACCAGCCGCTCCTCGGTGGCGCCCAGCGGCAGCGTGACGAACTGACCGCTGGCCAACAGATCCGCCAGCCCTCGGGCCAGGGTCGATTTGGCCATGCCGCGCGGCCCTTCAATCAACACGCCGCCGATTTTCGGGTCGATGGCGGTCAGGCACAAGGCGAGCTTCAGGTCATCGGCACCGACGACGGCGGCCAAGGGAAAATGTGGGGTGTCGGTCATGTTCGATTCTCGTCAAGCGGCAGGGCAGTCACGTTGTTCAAGCCCGTCAGGCGTCTGTGCGCACTGCCGGGCAGGCGCTCATCCATCCTCATGACTCTTCGATGTCCAGCAACAGATTCTCCAGCGCCTCGCGGTACTCGCCCGGCTCCTGCCACAAGCCGCGCTGCTGGGCTTCGAGCATGCGCTCGGTCATGTCCCGCAATGCGTCGGGGTTGTGCTGCTGGATGAAATCGCGGGTCGAGGCGTCCAGCAGATAGGCGTCGGCGAGCAGCGCGTATTGGTGGTCGTCGATCAGTTCGGTGGTGGCGTCGAAGGCGAACAGGAAATCCACCGTCGCCGCCATCTCGAACGCGCCCTTGTAGCCGTGGCGCTTGACCCCTTCGATCCACTTCGGATTGGCCGCCCGCGAGCGCACCACCCGGTTGAGTTCTTCCTTCAGCGTGCGGATTTTCGGCAGATCGGGCTGGCTGTGGTCGCCGTGATAACTGGCGACCTTTTCGCCGGACAGGCTTTCCACCGCCGCCAGCATCCCGCCCTGGAACTGGTAGTAATCGTTGGAATCCAGCAGATCGTGTTCGCGGTTGTCCTGATTCTGCAGCACCGCCTGAACCTGGCTCAGCCGCCTGGCAAAACCGTCACGGGCCGGCGTGCCCTCGTCGCTGCCGCCATAGGCGTAGCCGCCCCAGTTCAAGTAGACCTCGGCGAGGTCGTCGCGGCTTTGCCACAAGCGTCCGTCGATGGCGTTCTGCACCCCCGCGCCATACGCGCCCGGTTTGGCGCCGAAGATGCGCCAGCCGGCCTGCTTCGCCGCTTGATCGGCATCCAGACCGTCGCGCAGCAGTTGCTCACGCTCCTGGCGCACGCGCGCCGCCAGAGGGTTCATGTCGTCGGGCTCGTCCAGCGCGGCGACGGCCTGCACCGCCGCATCGAACAGGCGGATCAGGTTGGCGAACGCGTCGCGGAAAAAACCGGACACCCGCAGGGTCACATCGACCCGAGGCCGATCTAGCAGGCTCAAGGGCAGGATTTCGAAATCATCCACGCGCTGACTGCCCGTCGCCCACACCGGACGCACCCCCATCAACGCCATGGCCTGAGCGATGTCATCGCCGCCTGTGCGCATGGTTGCCGTGCCCCACACCGAAAGACCCAGCTGACGGAGGTAATCACCATGGTCCTGTAAGTGCCTCTCCAGCAACAGATTCGCCGACTGGAAACCAATGCGCCACGCGGTCATGGTCGGCAGGTTTCTCACGTCCACCGAGAAGAAGTTGCGCCCGGTGGGCAACACGTCCAGCCGTCCGCGACTGGGGGCGCCGCTTGGCCCCGCCGGGACGAAACGCCCACTTAGCGCGCTGAGCAGGTTGGACATCTCCGCAGGACCACAGGCGTCGAGGCGCGGGATCACGACTTCATGCAGAGAATCAACAACTTCTGATAAACCTTTGTTTTCAAAGCGATTACTCACCTCGATTCCAGAGGCGATCTGCTCAATCATCTGCGCGGCCAGCAGCTCCAGCCGCTCGCGGGTGTCACCCGTGGTGCGCCACGGTTCAGCGCTGACCTCATGTAATACCTGAGGTTTATCGCCGGTCCACGGCGCGCCGAGGTCACAGTCCAAAGGGTCGAAATCCAGTGCCAGCGCCTGACTCAAAACGCGCAACAGGCTCGCCTGACCGCCGCGACCATCGCCGCGAGGCACGCGCACCATCGCCAGCAGCGTGTCGATGCGCAGCCGTCCAGTGGGCGACTCGCCAAACACGTGCAGGCCATCGCGAATTTGCGATTCCTTGAGGTCACACAGATAGGTGTCCAGGCGCGGCAACCACACGGCGGCATCGGCCTCGCTGCTGGCGTCCCCGTCCATCGCCAGTTCGCGGTCGATATGGGTTTCGCGCACCAACCGTAGAATGTCCTTTTGCAGCTCCCGGGCGCGGCGCGGGTCAAGCAGCTGCGCTTCGTAGTATTCGTCCGCCAGCAGTTCAAGGTCGCGCAGCGGCCCGTAGGTTTCGGCGCGGGTCAGCGGCGGCATCAAGTGGTCGATGATCACCGCCTGGGTACGGCGCTTGGCCTGTGCGCCCTCGCCCGGATCGTTGACGATGAACGGGTAGATATTCGGCATTGGGCCAAGGATCGCGTCGGGCCAGCAGTGCTCGGACAAACCGACCCCTTTGCCTGGCAGCCACTCCAGATTGCCGTGCTTGCCGACGTGGATGACGGCGTGGGCGCCATAGCGTTTGCGCAGCCAGAAGTAGAACGCCAGGTAACCGTGGGGCGGCACCAGATCAGGATCGTGATACACCGCGCTGTGATCGACGTTGTAGCCCCGCGCCGGTTGAATGCCGACGAAGGTCATGCCGAAACGCAGGCCGGCGATCATCATCCGCCCTTCGCGACACATCGGATCTGTCTGCGGCGCGCCCCACCGAGCCATCACGGCGTCGCGATTGGCCTCAGGCAACTCCTGAAACGCCGCCAGGTACTCGTCCATGGCCATGCTCTGATGGCACGGCCGCTGATCGAGGCTGTCCGGGTCATTGGTGACACCGCCAAGCAGGGCATGAATCAGCGCAGTGCCGGTTTCGGGCAAGCCTTCGACCGGGTAGCCCTCGGCCTGCATCGCCTTAAGGATGTTCAGGGCGGCCGCCGGCGTGTCGAGGCCGACGCCATTGCCGATGCGCCCGTCACGGGTCGGGTAGTTGGCGAGAATAAGCGCCACGCGCTTGTCGGCGTTGGCCGTGCGGGCCAGCAGCACCCAGCGCCGGGCCAGTTCGGCGACGAAATCCATGCGCCCCGGCTGGGCGCGGTAGCAGACCACGTCGGACTGGCTGCGCTCGCTGTGCCAGGCCAGGTCCTTGAAGCTGATCGGCCGGCTGATGATGCGACCGTCCAGTTCCGGCAGCGCGATGTGCATCGCCAGGTCGCGGGGGCCCAGCCCTTGGGCGCTTGCCCGCCAGGCGGGTTCATTGTCCTGGGCGCAAATGGCCTGAATGACCGGGATGTCCCGGCGAAACGGTCGTACATCCGGCGCTTCCGGGTTCGATTGAGCAAACCCGGTGGTGTTGAGGATGACCTCGCAGTCCACCTCGTCGAGCCAATCCTGTATCGCGCTCATGCAGCCGGCTTCTTTCAGGCTGGCGACAGCGATCGGTAATGGGTTCAATCCCTGGGCCGACAAGCGCTCGCAGAACACATCGATGAAACCGGTGTTTGCCGCTTGCAAGTGGGAGCGATAAAACAGCACGGCGGCGACCGGCTGATCCGCGCGCCAATCGGCCTGCCAGCGGGCCAAATCGGCGTTGGTGTTCTGCGGATGGTAAATGACGGTGCGCGGCAAGGTTTGCGGCTCGACCCAGGGATAGTCGCCGCCCAGCCAGCGTGTGGCGATGAAGTTGAACAGCGCCAGCGCGTTGTGCTTGCCGCCCTGACGCAGGTAATGCCAGAGCCGATCACGGTCTTCGGCAGACTCCGTGCTCAGGCCGCTCAGCTCGGGGTCCGGGCGATCACAACCCGGCACCAGAATCAGCTTCACCCCCTTTGCCGCCAGTTCCACCAGCCGCTCGACGCCATAACGCCAGTAGCCGATGCCGCCGTGCAGGGAAATCAGGATGACTTTGGCGTGGCGCAGCACCTCGTCGACGTACAAATCCACCGATGCATGATTTTGCACCTGCATCGGATTGGCCAGGCGCAGGCTCGGGTAGTCACCCGGCAGTTGCTGCGCGGTTTCAGCCAGCAGGGCCAGATTCGAGTCGGCGCTGCACAGGATCACCAGCTCGGCGGGGGTCTGGCCCAGGTCAGCGATGCTGTCGTCAGGAACGAAGCCGCCGGGCTGAGTGCGCAGCAGGTGCATGGTTAGCCTTTGATCGCTGAGAGAGCTGCGCGCAATTGCGCTTCGAGGACGCCGGGGTCCAGCTCCTGGCCGATCAGCACCAGGTGGGTTTCCCGGGCTTCGTCAGGCTTCCAGGCGCGGTCGAAATGCTTGTCGAAGCGCGTGCCGACGCCTTGCACCAGCAGGCGCATGGGTTTGCCGGGAATCGCAGCGAAGCCTTTGACGCGCAGGATGCCGTGCTGGACGACGGCCTGGGTCAGCGCGTCAAGCAACAGCGATTCGTCCGCCTGGGGCAGCGTAATGGAGATGGAATCGAAGGCGTCATGGTCGTGATCATCGTGATCGTCGCCTTCGTGGTGATCGTGATGGGTCTTGCGGCCATCAATGTGCAGCTCGGATTCGGCGCCGAGCCCCAGCAACACGCTGATCGGCAGCTGCCCCCGGTTCGCTTCGACGATTTTTACCGCTGGCGGCAATTCTTCGGCGACTTCTGCGCGCACGGCGGCCAGCGCATCGGCGTCGAGCATGTCGGCCTTGTTCAGCACGACCAGATCGGCGCTGGCCAGTTGGTCGGCGAACAGCTCGTGCAGCGGGGATTCGTGGTCAAGGTTCGGGTCGAGCTTGCGCTGGGCGTCGACTTGATCCGGAAACGCGGCGAAGGTGCCAGCGAGCACGGCCGGGCTGTCGACCACGGTGATCACCGCGTCGACGGTGCAGGCGTTGCGAATTTCCGGCCACTGAAAGGCTTGCACCAGCGGCTTCGGCAGGGCCAGGCCCGAGGTTTCGATGAGGATGTGATCGAGGTCGCCGCGGCGGGCGACCAGTTCCTGCATCACCGGGAAGAACTCTTCCTGAACGGTGCAGCACAGGCAGCCGTTGGCCAGTTCGTAAACGCGACCGACGGCCTCTTCTTCGGTACAGCCGATGGTGCACTGCTTGAGGATGTCGCCGTCGATGCCCAGCTCGCCGAATTCATTGACGATGACGGCGATGCGTCGTCCTTCGGCGTTGTCGAGCATGTGCCGCAGCAAGGTGGTTTTGCCCGAGCCGAGAAAGCCGGTGACGATGGTGACGGGAAGTTTGGCCAGTGTTTTCATCGGTTGCCCTCAGGCGTGCGGCGGGGCAACGAGGACGAAAACAGCGCAGGGCCGGCCGAAGCAGGCGCGCGGTTCGATTCGCCACCGGATCACCCCGCCCGGTTGTAGTGGAATTCCTCGGCCGCTTGCAGGCGGTCCGATTCGAGGCAGGTCTCCTGGCTCACGGCGTCCGGTTGCTGACAGGCATCGTCAGGCGACTGGCATTCATCGCGCCTTCCCGCTCGCGCAGTGGCTGTGCAATGAAACTGTCCGCTTACAGTTGCGGGGGCAGCTGCGGCTTGAAACCGCATTCCCTTCTTAGCGCCGGTGGCCTTGATACATGAAAAGGCGGCCGGCGAACCTCAAGTGCGCAAGGCTACGCAGTGACCGCAGGCCGGTCAATCGCGCCGTTGCAGTGATTGCCGCGCCGATTGACGCACCGAATGACCCTAAGATTGACGACTCGAACCGTGCGTGGTCTTCTACACACCTTGTTACGGGTGCCCTTCACAGGGTGAAACGGGAAACCGGTGCGTGCAGACCTTCGGGTGTGCATCAGTCCGGTGCTGCCCCCGCAACGGTAAGCGAGTGAAGAGTCAGATCCACTGTGTCGGCATCGATATGGGAAGGCGATTCTTGAAGGCACGATGGCTGTAACGGCTGATGCATGTGCCCCTCGCGAGCCCGGAGACCGGCCCGACAACACACCATAACAACCCGCGGTGGGCGGGCGCTGTTGAGCACTGCCGGCATTCGCCTGCGGTGTCTTTGCGCCTTTCCGTCCGCTGAAACCACTTCAGAGGGAAGCGCCATGTCCATCAGCACACCCCGCCAGACGTCCGGCACCGCCAGCAACACCACAACGGCCGTGACTGCCACGCAAAGCCAGCGCCTTGTTGCCGCCGTCAGCGCGATGTTTCTCGGTGCATTTCTGGTGTACTTCGCCGGTTTCTCCCACATCGATGCGGTGCACAACGCGGCACACGACACCCGTCACAGCTCCGCCTTCCCTTGCCATTGAGACCTGCCGCCATGTTCAAGCGAATTGCGCAAACGGCCGGGTTCACCGGACTGCTCGCCGCCCTGTTGTTGACACTGCTGCAGAGCTTCTCGGTCGCGCCGTTGATCCTGCAGGCGGAGACCTACGAAAAGGCTCCGGCTACCGAGATGCACGAGCACGCCGACGGTGCGATGGCCGGCCACGTTCATGACGCCGAAGCCTGGGAGCCTGAAGACGGCTGGCAGCGCGTGCTGTCCACCACGGGTGGCAATCTGGTAGTCGCGGTCGGTTTCGCGCTGATGCTGGCGGCCTTGTACACCTTGCGTACGCCGACGAGTGCTCGCGAAGGCGTGCTGTGGGGATTGGCCGGTTATGCCGTGTTTGTGCTGGCGCCCACTCTTGGTCTGCCGCCCGAACTGCCCGGTACCGTCGCGGCGGACCTGACCCAACGGCAGATCTGGTGGGTGGGCACTGCTGCCTCCACGGCTGCAGGGTTGGCGTTGATGGTGTTTGCCCGGCACTGGCTGTTGAAGGTTGTGGGCGCAATGATTCTGGTGGTGCCGCATATCGTCGGCGCCCCTCAGCCGGCGGTGCATTCGGCACTCGCCCCGGAAGCCCTTGAAGCGCAATTCAAGATTGCGTCGCTGCTGACCAATGCGGTTTTCTGGATTGCCCTGGGCTGGATCAGCGCCTGGCTGTTTCGTCGTAGTGGCATGCCCGCGACGCAAGCCGGTTTGAACCCTGCTCTGTGAACGAGTTGCGCGATCGACCGCTGTGGGTGGTCGGTCTGGGCTGCCAGCGCGGCTGTTCGGCGCTGGAGCTTCGGCAGTTGATGGAGGATGGTCTGCGCGAATGTCAGCTTCAGCTAAAGGACGTTGCCGCCCTCGCCTCCATTGACGGCAAGTCGGCTGAGGCGGGATTGCTGGAACTGGGCCATGGCTTGGGGCTGACGATTGGGTTCTTCAGTGCGGATGATCTAGCGGCTTACGAGGCACAGCTGAGCCATCGCTCGGACATCGCCTTTGAACGCACCGGCTGCTACGGCGTGGCAGAAAGCGCGGCGCTGGCGATGGCGACGCGGTTGACCGGCTCGCCCGCGACCCTGGCCATACCCCGCCGAAAGAGCCCCCATGCGACGTTTGCGCTGGCAACCGCAATCTTGTAGGACCGGCCAACCCTTGTAGGACCGGCTCAAACTGTAGGACCGGCTTTAGCCGGGAAAGCGCCAGGCGTCACACTGCAAATTTGGGGGCGTACATGCAGACCCCTTCCCGGCTAAAGCCGGTCCCACTAAAGCAGACCGCGTGCATTCATTGAGATATGACACGGTCTTGTAGGACCGGCTTTAGCCGGGAAGGCGTCAGTGGTCACACCGCAGATTTTGATGGTGTGCCCGAGGGCCCCTTCCCGGCTAAAGCCAGTCCCACTAAAGCAGACCGCGTGCATTCATTGAGATATGACACGATCTTGTAGGACCGGCTTTAGCCGGGAAAGCGTCAGTGGTCACACCGCAGATTTTGATGGTGTGCCCGAGGGCCCCTTCCCGGCTAAAG
The DNA here is from genome assembly GCF_057834665.1 of Pseudomonas sp. GL_135. Lineage (NCBI taxonomy): Bacteria > Pseudomonadati > Pseudomonadota > Gammaproteobacteria > Pseudomonadales > Pseudomonadaceae > Pseudomonas > Pseudomonas sp. GL_135. Next base: position 2,371,933 of record NZ_CM174408.1, on the reverse strand, counting down.
CCAGTCCCACAGAGGCGATTCGCGTACGGCTGCTGAAATATGAACGCGGACTGTTGTTGGGACCGGCTTTAGCCGGGAAAGCGCCAGGCGTCACACTGCAAATTTGGGGGGGGGCATGCGGGCCTCTTCCCGGCTAAAGCCGGTCCCACAACAGCAAACCGCGTGCTCAAATGAATTCCAATCAGGACACCCCATGACTGTTTTTTTCATCGGCGCAGGCCCCGGCGATCCGGACCTGATCACTGTCAAAGGCCAGCGGCTGATTCGCTCCTGCCCGGTGATCATTTACGCCGGTTCCCTGGTGCCTGAAGCAGTGCTGGAAGGTCATCAGGCGGTTCAGGTCGCCAATAGCGCTTCGTTGCACCTTGAGCAGATCATCGATCTGATGAAATCCGCTCATGCGCAAGGCCAGGATGTGGCGCGTGTTCACTCGGGCGATCCGAGCCTGTATGGCGCCATCGGCGAGCAGATCCGCTGCCTGCGCGAGCTGCAGATCCCCTTCGAAATCATTCCCGGCGTCACTGCCACCGCAGCGTGCTCTGCATTGCTTGGCACGGAGCTGACGCTGCCGGACATTTCCCAGAGCGTGATCCTGACCCGCTACGCCGACAAAACCGACATGCCAGAAGGCGAAGCCCTCGGTGATCTGGCGCAGCATCAGGCGACCATGGCGATTCACTTGGGGGTGAGTAACCTCGGCAAGATCGTCGCCGAGCTGACCCCACACTATGGCGCCGATTGCCCGATTGCCGTGGTGCATCGCGCCAGCTGGCCGGATCAGGACTGGGTCACCGGCACGCTGGCGGACATCGAGGAAAAGGTGCGGATCAAGGGATTCCGCCGCACCGCGCTGATTCTGGTAGGCAGAGTGTTGGGCAACGACCTGTTCAGCGAATCATCGCTGTATCGCGCGGGCCACGCCCATGTGTTCAGGCCCTAGCGTGCGCCTCAAGACGTTGGCGAGCGCCCACAAAAAAGCCCCGAACCAGTCGGGGCTTTGCTTGCCACGCCATCACTTCTCAGTAATACGCGTTTTCTTTCTGAGTGTGGTCGGTCACGTCACGCACACCGGTCAGCTCGGGGATGCGCTCCAGCAGGGTGCGCTCGATGCCTTCCTTGAGCGTCACATCCGCTTGACCGCAACCCTGACAACCGCCGCCGAACTGCAGAATGGCGACATTGGCCGCATCCTCTTCCACCACCTCGATCAAGGTCACCTGACCGCCATGGCTGGCGAGCCCTGGGTTGATCTCGGTCTGCAGGTAGTAATTGATGCGTTCGTTGATTGGGCTGTCGGCGTTAACCATCGGCACCTTGGCATTCGGGGCCTTGATGGTCAGCTGTCCGCCCATGCGGTCGGTGGCGTAATCGACCACGGCATCGTCCAGAAACGCTTCGCTGAATGCGTCGATCCAGGCGGTGAAGCTTTTCAGGCCAATGGCCGTGTCTTCGGGTTTCTCTTCGCCTGGCTTGCAATAGGCAATGCAGGTTTCAGCGTATTGGGTGCCAGGCTGGGTAATAAACACGCGGATGCCGATGCCGGGCGTGTTCTGCTTTTCCAGCAGATCAGCCAGGAAATCGTGGGCGGCATCGGTAATCGTAATAGCGGTCATGAAAATTCCTCGCAGACGTGGGGTGCAGTTTACGCCAATCAACTGCGCCTGACAAAGCCCTAGTAAATTAGTCGGGTAAGCGACCCATCGACTGCCCGACGCCTGTCACGACAGCGCCGCCTCCTTGCTCGCCCTCCTCTGGTCCAGCCAGCCTTTCATGCGCCGGTACAGCCCCTTCTCGATCCACTCATAACTGAGCCACGCCCCGAGCGCGATGACTGGCACGCAGACGGCGAAGACCAGATAGGGGTTAACGCCGTAACGCTCGCTCACCAGCCATCCCGCATAGAGCACCAGCACGTGGAGCAGGTACACCGAGTACGAACAGTCGCCCATGGTTTTCAGCAGGCGGTAATTTCGTAGATAGGGTTCGAGGGAGATGCACGCGACGACGATGACCGCGCTCGGCAGGCCCCAATTGATGATGCGGGGCGCCGGTTGCAGGTGGTCGATGGTGAACAGCGCAGCGCCGATTGCGATCAACGGCAACCACAGCCTTTCGCTGATCCAGCCCCGGCGGTACATCACACCCACGAAGATGCCAAGCAGGAACTCATAGACGATGTCATTGGCATAGAACCGGCTGACCAGCCCGGAGCGACCCAGCACGTCAGTAATGGCAAACAGTGCCGCCGCCAGGATTAACGGGCGTAGCCGTTGCTGAAACAGGAAGACCATCGAAAACAGCACGTAAAACAACATCTCGTAATTCAGCGTCCAGCCCACGTTCAGGGTGGGATAGAGGCCGTAACCACCAGGATTTTCCGAAGGGATAAACAACAGCGACAAGACGAAGCTCTGCCAGTCGACCACCTGATGGGGCAACAGCGGCTGTGCGACGACCACGAGCAGGCCCATCACCAGGGTGTACAGCCAATACGCGGGGACGATGCGAATCACCCGGTTGAGCATGAAGCGGCCGGCCGGAATATCCTTGTCCACGGTCGAAAGGTAAATGACCAGACCGCTGATGACGAAAAAGACGTCGACGCCGACAGCACCTTTTTCAGTGAAAAAACGGCCAACCGGCCCACTCGGATGGAAGTCGAAAAAAATCTGCATGAAGTGGTGACACACAACAGCCCACGCGGCGAGTGCCCGCAGGGCCTGAACCGAAATCAACATCTGCAACCTCTTGCTTCGTCTGGATTGACCTTCAATCCCACACTCAAAAAGAGCGGGTGCCGAAGAGCGACTCCCAATGTCCGACTTCAAACGTTGCAAAAAGGTTCGGCTTCACTGACGGGCTGCATAATGGCTGCGCGCCATGTTTTATAAGGGTTTCAGCGTTTGGGGCAGTGTCACTGGGGCCATTGCGCGCTAACGATGGATGTGCACGCAGGACGAGATTGCAGATCCGACCACCGCCTCCAACATGAACATAATTCATGTAAATCCCGAAATGATTTAAATCCGCGCAGGTTTGCTATTATTTCGCACCTTTCAGCGCCATCTTATTTCGTACTTTTTCATCCGGGTAACCTCATGTCAGATCGCAGCGCGCGTCTTCAAGCACTCCAGCAGGCTCTTCAACAGCGAATCCTGATCCTCGATGGCGGCATGGGCACGATGATCCAGAGCTATCGACTGGAGGAAGAAGACTACCGCGGCAAGCGCTTTGCCGACTGGCCGAGCGACGTCAAGGGCAACAACGACCTGCTGATCCTGACCCGGCCCGACGTGATTGGCGCGATCGAGAAGGAATACCTCGACGCCGGCGCGGACATACTCGAAACCAACACCTTCAACGCCACCCAGGTGTCCCAGGCCGACTACGGCATGGAGGCGCTGGTCTATGAACTGAACGTGGAAGGCGCACGCCTGGCCCGCCAGGTCGCCGACGCCAAGACCCTTGAAACCCCCGACAAGCCGCGCTTCGTCGCCGGCGTGCTCGGCCCGACCAGCCGCACCTGCTCGCTGTCGCCGGACGTCAACAACCCCGGCTACCGCAACGTGACCTTTGACGAACTGGTGGAGAACTACACCGAGGCCACCAAAGGCCTGATCGAAGGCGGTGCGGACATGATCCTCATCGAAACCATCTTCGACACCCTCAACGCCAAAGCGGCGATTTTTGCCGTTCAGGGCGTGTTCGACGAGCTGGGCTTCGAGCTGCCAATCATGATTTCCGGGACCATCACCGACGCCTCCGGTCGCACCCTCTCCGGGCAGACCACAGAAGCGTTCTGGAACTCCGTGCGCCACGCCAAGCCGATCTCCGTGGGCCTCAACTGCGCGCTGGGCGCCAGCGAGCTGCGGCCGTACCTGGAAGAGCTGTCCAATAAAGCTGAAACCCATGTTTCCGCGCACCCGAACGCCGGCCTGCCCAACGAATTCGGCGAGTACGACGAAGCCCCGGCAGAGATGGCCAAGGTCGTTGAAGAGTTCGCCCAGAGCGGCTTCCTGAATATCGTCGGCGGTTGCTGCGGCACCACGCCGGCGCACATCAAGGCCATCGCCAACGCCGTCGCGCCCTACGCGCCGCGCCCGATTCCGGAGATCGCGAAGGCCTGTCGCCTGTCTGGTCTGGAGCCGTTTACCATCGATCGCAGCTCGCTGTTCGTCAACGTCGGCGAGCGCACCAACATCACCGGTTCTGCCCGCTTCGCCCGTCTGATCCGTGAAGACAACTACACCGAAGCCCTGGAAGTCGCCCTGCAGCAGGTCGAAGCCGGCGCTCAGGTGATCGATATCAACATGGACGAGGGCATGCTGGACTCGAAGAAGGCCATGGTGACCTTCCTCAACCTGATCGCCGGCGAGCCTGACATCTCCCGCGTGCCGATCATGATCGACTCCTCGAAATGGGAGGTCATCGAAGCCGGGCTCAAGTGCATCCAGGGCAAGGGCATCGTCAACTCGATCAGCATGAAAGAAGGCGTCGAGCAGTTCATTCATCACGCCAAGTTGTGCAAGCGCTACGGCGCGGCAGTGGTGGTGATGGCTTTCGACGAAGCCGGCCAGGCCGACACCGAGGCGCGCAAGAAGGAAATCTGCAAGCGCTCCTACGACATTCTGGTCAACGAAGTCGGCTTCCCGCCGGAAGACATCATTTTCGACCCGAACATCTTCGCCATCGCCACCGGCATCGAGGAGCACAACAACTACGCCGTGGACTTCATCAATGCCTGCGCCTACATCCGCGATGAGCTGCCGTATGCGCTGACCTCGGGTGGCGTGTCCAACGTGTCGTTCTCGTTCCGCGGCAACAACCCGGTGCGCGAGGCGATCCACTCGGTGTTCCTGCTGCACGCGATCCGCAACGGCCTGACCATGGGCATCGTCAACGCCGGCCAGCTGGAGATCTACGACCAGATTCCGGCCGAACTGCGTGACGCGGTGGAAGACGTGGTGCTCAACCGCAACCCGGAAGGCACCGACGCGCTGCTGGCCCTTGCCGACAAATACAAGGGCGACGGCTCGGTCAAGGAAGCGGAAACCGAAGAGTGGCGCGGCTGGGAGGTCAACGAGCGCCTCAAGCACGCGCTGGTCAAGGGCATCACCACGCACATCGTTGAAGACACCGAGCTCTCGCGCCAGTCGTTCAAGCGCCCGATCGAGGTCATCGAAGGCCCGCTGATGGCTGGCATGAACGTGGTCGGCGACCTGTTCGGCTCGGGCAAGATGTTCCTGCCGCAAGTGGTTAAATCCGCCCGCGTGATGAAACAGGCCGTGGCGCATTTGATCCCTTTCATTGAAGAAGAGAAAGGCGACAAGCCCGAAGCCAAGGGCAAGATCCTCATGGCGACGGTCAAGGGCGACGTCCACGACATTGGCAAGAACATCGTCGGCGTGGTGCTGGGCTGCAACGGCTACGACATCGTCGACCTCGGCGTAATGGTGCCGGCGGAGAAAATCCTGCAGGTCGCCCGCGAGCAGAAGTGCGACATCATCGGGCTGTCCGGCCTGATCACGCCGTCCCTGGACGAGATGGTCCACGTTGCCCGTGAGATGCAGCGTCAGGACTTCCACCTGCCGCTGATGATCGGCGGCGCGACCACGTCCAAAGCGCACACGGCGGTGAAGATCGAGCCCAAGTACAGCAACGACGCGGTGATCTACGTCACCGACGCTTCCCGCGCCGTGGGCGTGGCGACGCAGCTGCTGTCCAAGGAGCTGAAAGCCGGCTTCATCGAGAAGACCCGCGCCGAATACGTCGAAGTGCGCGAGCGCACGTCCGCCCGCAGCGCCCGCACCGAGCGCCTGAGCTACGGCGCGGCCATCGCCAAGAAGCCGCAGTTCGACTGGGCCGTCTACCAGCCTGTGAAGCCGACGTTCACCGGGGTCAAGGTGCTGGAAGACATCGACCTGAACGTGCTGGTGGATTACATCGACTGGACGCCGTTCTTTATTTCATGGGACCTGGCCGGCAAGTACCCGCGCATTCTGACCGACGAAGTGGTGGGCGAAGCGGCCACCTCGCTGTTCAAGGACGCCCAGGAGCTGCTGCGCAAACTGATCGACGAGAAGCTGATCCGCAGCCGCGCCGTGTTCGGCTTCTGGCCGGCCAATCAGGTCGATCACGACGACATTCAATTGCTCGACGACAACGGCGCCCCACTGGCCAAGCTCCATCACCTGCGCCAGCAGATCATCAAGACCGACGGCAAGCCGAACTTCTCGCTGGCCGACTTCGTGGCGCCCCAGGGCAGCGGCGTGACCGATTACGTCGGGGGCTTCATCACCACCGCCGGCATCGGCGCGGAAGAAGTGTCGAAGGCATATCAGGACAAGGGCGACGATTACAACGCGATCATGGTCAAGGCGTTGGCGGATCGTCTGGCCGAGGCCTGCGCCGAGTGGCTGCACCAGCAGGTGCGCAAAGAGTATTGGGGTTATGCCCGCGATGAGCAGTTGGGCAATGACGAGTTGATCAAGGAGCAATACACCGGCATCCGCCCTGCCCCCGGCTACCCGGCTTGCCCGGACCATACCGAGAAAGGCGTGCTGTTCGACCTCCTCGACCCGGCCCAGGGCGACGGTAAACCCGGCGTCAGCGGCGTGTTCCTCACCGAGCACTACGCGATGTTCCCGGCGGCGGCGGTCAGCGGCTGGTATTTCGCCCACCCGCAGGCCCAGTACTTTGCCGTCGGCAAGGTGGACAAAGATCAGGTGGAAAGCTACACGGCGCGTAAACAGCAGGATTTGAGCGTGACCGAACGCTGGCTGGCGCCGAACCTGGGGTATGACGAGTAATCACGGCAGAGGTGTTATGCCGACTTGATCATTCGGGCATTACACAACCTGTGGGAGCGAGCTTGCTCGCGAATACTGCATTCCAGGCGCTGAAATAGTCGGCGGATTGCCGCCCTATATCGCGAGCAAGCTCGCTCCCACACCGCTATGTTTGCTCTGGGGCAGCGTAGCGTCTCAATGAAAGAAAATCTGCCACGGTGCTCGCCAATTAACGATTCACCCGGGTACTCGCTGGCTGTGGTTTTCGCTCCACCGCAAATGTTTATCCTGCGGTTGCAGGATCAACGTCAGCTGGTTGAACAGATGAATGTCGGCGTACTGCGCAAAGAAGCGGCTGAGCAGTTCACCAAACAGACAAATGTCCCCTTCCCCCGCGAAATTGCCTGCCTCCAGCGTGACTTCAATGTCCACACCGCGCAGCAGAAAACCGCCCTCAAAACGTTGGATCAGATGATGACGAACCTCGATGATCGACTGTAACCGGCGCCGGTTCAGCGGACTGTCGGTCCAGTCGTAAAGCGCCAGCGTATTGCGCAAGACCTCGGCATTGTCGAGCAGCGGCAGAAAACTCGAGCCCAGGTGACTGAGAACACGCCAATGAAAACGGTCTTTGTCAGGGGCGTAACAGGGCATCGTCGGCGCGCACAGGTTGCGCACGGTCAATGTCCGCCGACTCGACTGCGCAGGCTGGTCCAGCACCGTCTCGGCCAACGCCATTCGCGGCAGCCGCCCGTTGGTGCCCGTCAACTGCAGCGTCAGGCGGTGTGCCGGGTTCAAGCGGTCCTGTTCGAAACCGTCTCCCCCTAAAACCAGCCATGTGTCGTGGGACCCATCTGGCGCGGGTTTGAGCCGGGTATGGAAATAGCGCTCCGGAGCGTCATCACGCAGCGTGCCGCCCCTGTGCTGAAAATGGGTGAAGGGCACATACTCGTGCCGCGCAGCACGCTTGCCCGCGATAACACTGTCCACGGAATAGATTTCCGTGTCGGCATCCTCCACATGCGCCGGCCGCACGCGGTAATCGGTCTGCAAAGGGTCGAGGGCCAGAGGGTCTGCCTCCAGGGCAAACAGGTTAATGACCGGCACGGCGTGAAGACGAACATGCTCGGCACTGAGCGCAAACCCGCGGGGCCAGGGTTGACCCAGCACCACCTCAAGCTCGAACGCCTTTGTGTTGGCGTCCAGTTTCACCTGCTCCAGGCCCTTGATCGTGAGTAACATGAATTTCTCGGGTAAGCTGAAATACTCCAGCAATAACGGGCAGCCGCTGGAACGGTCATCGGCGTGAGGCCAGAGTCGATCTTCGTCACCGAAACCCTTGGGGCTGAATTTGACAGCGACCTCCTCGCGTTCCGAACTTCCCTTGCGCAGGTAGACCTTGCGGGCATTGAGCGCCAGCGCCTGGTGCAAGGCGCTGGCTACGGGCGCGCTGGCGTTCAGGTACAACGGCAGGTTGCTCAGGTCCATCGTGTCACCCTGCACCAACTTGCCCAGGGAGAACCGCAGCCTGATCACGGAGCGGCCATCCGCCTGCTGCCCGACCTCCACGCCATCGAGCGACAGCGCGCGCAATGTCAGGTCCTGCGTGGTGGTGTAACGGCAGCGAGTACCCTCTGGGCCGACAGGTCGCGAGCGCACCTCGAAGCCTTTGCGGATCGTCTCGCTGGTCTTCATCTCATGGATGTCAGGCGAGAACTCGACGATCGACAGCGACGGAATCATGCGCAGGTACTGCGGGCTGACCAGCCCGACCAAGCCCTCAGTTAGCTCCGGCAGGTCGTCGTCGAGCTTTTCCCGCAGTCGGCCCATCAGGAACGCAAAGCCCTGGAACAGCTGTTCGACGGCGGGGTCCTGAGCCCCGGGCTTGTCCAGGTTCAATGCGCTGGCACGGTCGGGAAATGCCTCGGCATACTCTTTAGCGGCTTCGCGCAGGTAGCGCATCTCGGCATCGAAGTACGCCAGCGTCGGGTTGTCCTTGTTCATGACAGATGTCCTTGTCTTGGGTGTCTCGGGTGTTGAAAAACATCATGCTTCGTCAGCCGGCGCTGGCTTCCGGCAGCGAGGTGTTCAATGCGCAGCCACACTCACAGAGGTCGCCGTGGAACGCGATCGGCACGCCGTCATCGCTGCAGCCCGAGTTGCCCTGGGCAATGCGGGTGGTGCCATGGCCTGGCAATGGGCAAAGCACGATGTCGCCTACGCGGGCGGCGCCGATGCCTTCAAAGATCATTGCGTCCGAGCCGGTTTTGACGATGCCGCCGCCGGTGGTGCTGTCGCCGATGCGGATGATGCCTTTCATGGTTTGCACCTTCATAAAAAAAGATAGAGCAATATATTGAGATAATTATCGCAGGCTACTTACGTGCACGTTTTCTCCTGACGCATAAAGCACTTCATACTCGCTAAACTTTCAGTCATTCCATACCTTGGCCTAGGCGAGTATTCAATACTTCGTAGCGCCGAGTGTAGTTGGATACTTTATAGTTCTCGCCATCACTATGAATGTAGAAAACCCCACTTTTCCCATATGCATAGAGGTCGACCGAAGCCGCACCTATAAAACGACGCACCCCTCCATAAGGACTGAAATAAAAGACATCTTCCCCAACAATAGTCACTACCCCTTGCTCACTAATCGATCTCAAAATACGCTTCTCAGACCAGCAGGCACTGCTGACGCCGCTTGAGAAAACCTTACATGGAGGCAAAACCCTTAGCCCATTAAAGTCGATATTTCCGACACTACGAGCCCCAACGAATGAAGATTTACCGCTCCTCGATATATTGAATATCTTCCAGCGCTCATCTGTCCCGAAAGGAAAGACAACAGTTAAGTCATTAGGGTCAGCCCCCGGCAACCGCTCCCCATCAAAATAGACTGCTTCACTGGTGAGGTCATATCGCATGATCTGCTCGTGCTGCCATCTGAGGTTTCCTTCTAGAGGCTGCGCAAGCGGCTTGTGATCTGGGCGAAACCATCTCGACCTTTTTATTGCGTACGAATTGGCGACAGTAAGCTCATCAGACGCTCTGGAGAGTTCGTATAGAACCCCACCGGTATAAATATACTGGCCCAACTTATCAGAGAACGTGAACATACCCGAAGAAGATTTGTTTTTAAAAAGAATTGCGCCGTCCGCACTTAAAAAAATCAAATCCTTACCTATCGACCCAAACACACCTTTATCACGATCCCCGCTGAGCAATTTCGTTAGATCATAAGAGAAACATTCGCGAGAATTTTCTGGACATTTTGAAGGCTTGATCAAGCGGAATTTAGCCAAATCAATTTCACCAAATTCCACCCCCTGCACAAACGTCATCTTTCCAGCGCGAGCCACGTTGATAAAGCTCCACTCTTCTTCATTGCCGAAAGGAAATATCACTTCAAAGTCATCCGGATCAACGTGCTCCATCAAATAACCTTTATAATAGACACCGCGCTGACCTATAGCGTAGTTATTGAATTGCCTTTTTTGCCATTCCGAAGGCACGGAACTCCGACCCTCTAATATCTTGAAGGATGGTGAGTACGTCTCTACTTTTATTAACGTTCGATGTTCTACTGTGCGAGCGTACCCATCCCTCTGCATCCAGCACTTGAAACTTATAAGATTTCCACCAATCGCACCCGGTCCTTGTCCGCAGCCAAACTCAGGGGCATAGTTTTGATGCTCCCAATATACCTCACCCTTTAAAACCCTATAGTGGGATGCAAGCATCTGGTCATAGGTTGAGCAACTGCGGATAGGGGCATCCCACCGGTTCTCCCGCTCTTCGCAGACCGGCACTTCGCTGTAGCGCTCGAAAGACTCTATGGCGAGCCACCTTATTGCGAACAGCATTACTGGCACCATCAAAAACCATTTCTTCATGCCAGCCTCCACCAGACCCGCACCGGGCCTTCATGCTCGCTCTCGGCAAGCGGCCAGATTCGGTCACGGTAATAGCGCATGCGCTCGACGGGGAAAACGTCGCCTTGCTCGAAATAACGAACAATCGGCTGGCCGTTGGGGGTGTGCAGCTCTCGGTGAACGACCACCTGCCACCAACCGCTGACCGGGCACTTAGTCCCGGCGACGCATTGGTCGGCCGACAGGTCTGCCTGGCTGAAGCCCTTGGCGCCCGGCATCGGTCTGCCGGTTGCGGGGTCGAGCTTCAGGTCCTGGGTCAGGCGCTGGATCAGCTCCGGTGAAGGCTTTTCAGGCGGGATGTTGGCTTCGCGGGCTTCAAGCCATTGCAGCTTGCCGTCCCACGGCGGCAGCTTGGCCGGGGGCAGCGGGAGGATGTCGTTGATTTCGGGGACTTTGGGGTGGGCGTAGGAGTAGTCGGCGAGGATGCTCCAGATTTTGTCGTAGCGCTCGGCACGTTCGAGGTCTTCCTCCAGAGCGAGGTAGTAGAGTTCGTTGGTGGGTTCTGGCCCACGAAATCCGTGGCGCAAAAAACTGGCAGAGCTCTCATCGCCTGCTGCGACACCGAGTTGAAAAGCTTCAAGCGCGTCGCGATATTTTTTGTTGTATTTACGGTCCACTCCCAATGTCGACGCTGCGTCCCCGTGGCCTTGACCTGCGGCACAGCGATACATCTGCACCGCAATTTCTGGAGCAATGTCACTCGGCGCCAGCGCCTCGCCAATCTCGTACTGGGCCTGGGCACTCCCTTCGTCGGCCGCCTTGCGCAAGTAACGCAACGACATCTCCATGTCCTGTTTCAGATCAGCGATACCGTTTTTTAGAAACATCGACACAAAGTAGTAACCCGTGGCTACGTTTGCATCGATCAGGTCTTGACTGAAGCGCAGGTGTTCGTGGCCCCGCAGTTTGTATTTCCCGCGCAGGCTGCCGTTCTGCAGGTTGATAGTGGCTTTGACATGGCCATTCTCGGCTGCGATGCGGTACAGCCGGGTAATTTCCAGGTCGGTAGTCGGGTCCTGTTTGAGCTGGTCATTCTTTTCCAACCAACGGGCGTAATGAAACAGCACATCGCTATCAGGACTCGCCGGAGGTAGCGTTTCGTGTTTGCAGGTAAAGGCCAGATTGTCCTTGATTGCAGCAAGGGATTTCATGTGGATGTCCTTGTCCGGTGGTGGTCGTGAACCGTTGCCGTTGTCGCAGGCAGACAGGGTCAGGCAGGCGAGTAGTAGTAACCGGCGCATCAGTCGAGGTTCGTCAGCGTGGCAGGGCAGTAATGAAACTCGACGAGAGGCGCAAAGGGTTTGCCTCCCGCCTTTTCACCCTTTCTCTTCTTGTTTTCCTTGATAATGTTCTGCCAAGCCTCAAACGCTACCTTCGGATCATCCTGCATCCCTTGCTTGGCCGTATGCAGCTTCCACAACCTCCTCCTCAACGCCTGAGTCGCCCCGGCCCACTCATGGGCAATGTTCAATTCGCTATCCACCTGCATGCTTCTGGTGTTGATGTTGGCGGAGCCATGGGTGGTAAATACGTCGTCGACGATCATCAACTTGGAATGGATGTACACCGGCATCCAGTTACCGGGAGGTGAGTCGGGCGCCACCAGCGAGCAGATGTGCACTTTGAGGTTAGGGATGTCCTCGGGCTTGAGCACTTCCTGCTGGATGGCTTTGATCTGGCCTTCGAGCACGGCCCGCCGGAAGGCCGCCGCGCTTTCGGCGTCACGCTGCTTTTGCCGGGCCTTTTCACTCATCTCGCTATTTGGCCCGGTCAGCAAATGGCTCACAAAGGTCATCGCCTGGTCCGCGATCAATTCGCTCAGATCCTGCTCCTGCGCAGCGGCCTCTGCCTTGGCTGCCTCGATGCGTTGCAGTCGGGTGATCTCCGGCATGGTGTCGGCGCGCCCCAGGCTGTCGAGCATACGTTGGGTGTTGACGGTGCCTTTGCCGATGCCGTCATCGGTCACGTTGGTGATCACGAACAGGTGCAATGCGCCGTGCTTGCCGGGGTCGCGTCCGCCCTGGGTCTGGGCGAGGGCGGCCTTCTTGATCATTTCGGCCAGGGGCGGCCAGCGAAAGTACTGGTTTTCGATGTAGATGAAGCCCGTGGCGTTGTTCACCGCTTGCAGGTAGAGCGTCTCGATGTCGCGTCGGCCTTCCTGGGCCTGGGTGCGCAGGATCTGGGCGAAATGCCGCTGCTCGTTTGGCGGGCATTTCAAGCGTTTGCCCAGGGCCATGGCGTCGCGAGTGGTCATCAGGTCTTCGCCCGTCGCGTCGAACCAGGCGGTGGCGAAGTTGTGATGCAGGTGTTCCAGAATCGGCCCGGCCACCTGGCTGGAAATGTCCTGACGCGGCGTGTCACCGCGAGGGCCAGCGTTGGGCGCGGGTTTACTGGCTTTGTCGCGCTTGAGCGCCGAGTGCCGATCCGTGTCCCAATATTCGTCGAGGGAGTTGTGGCCCATGACGAAACCCACCGCCTGTTCGGGGGCTTCATAGTCCACCAGCACGGTTTTTTGGTGGTGTGTAGCGGCAGCACCGAGGACTCCTAAGGTACTGGCACTCAGATTCGGGTCGGAACCGTGATACCGGGCCTGGTGAATGATCTCGGCGCGGTCGAACAGGCTGAAGCCGCGGCTGGCGAAGGCAGGCCTATCCAGGTCACGCCATAACGACATAGGAATGCCTGAGATGGAGCACATCGCGAACCACTTGCGGTCATAGGCGTATTGATCATCGGTGGCGCTTTGCATCTTGCGATCGTCAATCGGCAACCCCCGCTTCCCCGGCAAGTTGGCCTCACCCGCCACCCCTGCGGCGTTGAACGGCGCCTCCCAACCCAACACGCGTACTTTTACGCCCTGCCTGGCCTTCTGCATGAGCAGTTCGCCGATGCACACGTGGTGCCACGTTACCCCTTTCAAACCACCGACTTTGGGCACTTCGGCTGTGCAGGCCGGATGCGATGCCCCACGAATGAAATACATCGACGGCTGAAATCCCCAGCAGATGATGTCCACCGAATGGGTCGCTTTTTCGATGGCCTCGTGCACGGCACCAAACGTCTCTTCTCCGTTGACCAACGGTTTATACGTCGCCAGCGAGGGTCCGTACTCGGACTCCTGCACATACCAGGGCGCGCACAGAGTCACGGTGTCGGTTTCTTGAAACGATACGGGCGCGACGATTTCGGGCTGCGTCATGGAGCCTCCTCTTCCTGATCGGCGGTGTTATTCAGCACGGCGGCGTACTGCGTGCGGTGGTCGGTGTGTGCAGCCGGCTGATTGACCGGGGTGTCGGGCGCAGAACGGTGGTGGTGCAGGCCCTGATTGGCCAGCCTCCCCTGCTCGGGATGGCGGTAAGTGGTCACGGCGGGAATGCGGTAGCTCACGCCGTTGGCCATTTCCAACCGGTATTCCTGCGTCGTCGGCTGATGATCAACCTCGACGTGCCCGCTGCCGTCCATGACGCCCTCGCTGATCAACCCACCATCGGCATAAAGCTTGTAGGGCATGTGAGTCCAGCTGCCGCCAAGGTTGGGCGTTGCGGCCAACTTCAGGCGCAGGGGCTGACGGGTCAGCTGTTTCGGGGAATCGGGATGGTCGGCAGCCATGGTCGCGCCGCCCTTAAGAAACTGAAAAGTCGCGGCCTTGAGGAGATGGTCGCCCGCCGTCCCCGACTCGATGAGACCCTGCTCCAGCGTCAGGTAACTGCCTGCGGCGTTGAGCACGATCTTCTTCTTGGCGACGATGTGGATCTCGTCTTCGGTGCTGGTGATGCTCAGGCCTTGCCGGGCCAGCAGCTCCAGCGTGTCGTTCTGCGCCTGCACGGTGATCGGGCCCTGATTGGCGATCAGCTTGATGCCCAGCTGGCGCACGAACAGGCTCAAGCCTTTGCCGACGCCGATGAACATCCGCTTGACGACGCCGATGTCGGCTTCGCCGCCAGCGTTGAGCATCAGATTGTCGTGTGCCGCCAGTTGCAGGTGCTTGCCGCTGGTGAGGGCAATGCCTTGGGGGGCGCTGAGCAACAGCACGGCGGATTTGAGCTGTTCGAGGTTCTGTTCAAGCAGGTCCATTTGCGCCTGAACCCCGGCGGGCTCCGCCCTGCTCGCCTGGGCATCCTGGGACAGCCCTTGCAGTTGCTCCACCGCATGCTGCAGGTGAGCAATCGCCGCTGCCATCTCAAGTTGCTGCCCCTGTGCGCCGGCCTGTTCATCGGCGCTGATGAATAGCCCTTTGCCGCTGCGGATTGCCCCCCAGCCATCGGTGCGCAGTTCGAAGCCTTCGCCGCGCTTCTGCTTGCTGGCGTCCACCAGATGCCCCAGATTCAGCTGACTCTTGCCACTGTGGTCGGTGCTGAGCTTGACGTGCTCTTTGCCGCGCTCGTCTTCCATGCGCAGTTTGTTGTTGGCCGGCGTGCGCAGCACGTTGCGGGTGAAGTCCCGGTCTGCCAGGGTCACCGGGTCCGGGTGGCGGTCGTCGTGCAAGGCATGGGCGATGTAGGGCCGGTCGGGGTCGCCGTGCTCAAAGGCCACGGCCACTTCGGTGCCGGCAATCAGCGGCAGGTGCAGGCCGTGGGTATCGCCGGCGTAGGCGCGGGCCAGCCGCAGCCACGCGCTTTCTTCACCGGTTTCCCAGCTGTCCAGGTCGAACAGGAAGTTGACCTTGTAGCGACCTTCCTTATCGATGTGGCTGTAGGGGTCATTGGCGATGACGCTGGTCACACGGGCGGCAACGGTGCCGGCGAGCTGTGGCTTGCGCGGCACCGGGGGCCGGAAGCAAACGCTCTCGCTGTAGGGAATGGCGACGAAGCTGACTTCGAAACTGCGGTCCCGGGCAGCGCGCAGACTCAGGCCGGTGATCACCGCACCGGGTTCGAACGCATGGGGGGGATTGCCGGTGACGCTGAGCATCTGCCCCAGCGCCAGGGTCGCACTGCTGCTGACGCCGCTGAGTCGCGTCTGGGCATTGAGATAACGTTCGTGGCGCAGCCGCGCATAGAAAAAGCCGCTTTCGCTCTCAAGGTCCTCATCCAGATCCCGTGGGTCGCCGAGCACGGTGTAGGGCTCGGCGTAGTGATAGGCCTCGCCATAGGTGGTGGTGGCGCGGCGGCTCTGGTCGACTTCGCCGTCGAGCCAGGCGTTGGCATCCCGTGGGTCGTAGGCACGAAAGTGGATGTGCTTTTCCACCACGCAATGCTCGGATTGCAACTGCCACACGGCGTCCTGATCATGGCTGTCCAGCCCCGATGGCGAGCGATACGGCACCTTGATTTGAGGCCATTGGTAGTGGCGCTGGTCGTCGTGAAATTCGATCACATCGATGTCGAGACGGGCGTCGTGGGCGAACCGAAACCAGATGCCCACCTCGGCCAGCAGCCGTGAAATGAACGCCAGATCGCTTTCACCGAACTGCATGACTTGCTCTCGGCGAGGGTAGTCACGAACGAGGTTGAACCGGAAATCCTGCCCCTCCATGCCGTGGCGACTGCGCAGAATGCTCTCGACAATCTCCGGCACCGACCTCTGTTGGTAGATCCGGCACTGACGGCCGCGGGACAGCAACGCCATGCGCGGTTCCAGCGTGACTTCGTAACGCGCCTCGTCTTTGGAGGCTGACAGCCACTTGAAACCCGTGACCACACCGCAAACAGTGCGCAGTGGCTCGGTGGTTGGCAGCGGCAACCCGCGCATCGCGCCGGGCGCCAGGTGCGCCGCGGTGTGCAGCGTGAACTGCGCCTCTTTGCCAAGCATGTGCCCGGCGCCTATATCCTGAACCGTCGAGGTGAACTCGATGACGTAGGTGAATGGCTGGCTGAGCTGTTCTTCGCCCGTGAACGTCAGCACGTCGAGGTCGGCATCCAGTTCATCGACGCGCAGGGTGTGACGGCTGTGGTCAAAAAAGGCCGGGGGTGAGTCCGTCATGGTCAGACGCCCCTCACGACAAGCTCGTCGACCATGTTGGCGAGCGTGCGATTCAGAAACCACCACAAGACGACCAGCGCCAGCCCCGCGATTGCCAGGTGCAGGCGTGGAGAACGTAGCCACCAGGGGAATGTGCGGACAGGCCCTCTGGCGTCTATCCAGGTCGGCCGCACCGGGAACAGGTGCGGCCCTGCCAGTGCGTCCAGCCGGTTTTTCAGGACCAGGCGTTCTTCGTCATCCAGCGATCGATAACCGCCCAGAAAGCCCAACATCATCACCCGCTGGAATAGGGTCACGACGTGCATGTCCGGGGCAGGCTCGCGCAGCACTTCCCGCATTTGCTCATGCAGAATTTCACCCGCTCGGTGATGCCCGCAGAACCGCGCCTGCAAGGATTCAGTGATCCATACCTCTCGGACCCCGTCCCCGACGTTGGCCAAAACGGATTCGTCGAGCAGCGCGCATTGCGCATGGGTGATCAAGTCGACACTGCGTGAGTGCATGCCCGCCCGCTGCAATGCTTCACGGGCGTTTTCGACCTGCGCAATACAGGTCTGACGCAACGTCTTGCTGTCGGTCATTACCGGACCATGACGCAGCTCAACGGCCAGCAAATAGGTGTCCTGGAATATTAGATCTATATCAATCGCGGCAACACCGGATCGCTCATGATTAGCTGAAGTCATAGGAAACACCGCGAGCAGTTGGATAATTAAATGATTAAAGCGTTTTCCCGTGGGACAGGCGGCGGGATATATTTAATTCACCCGCCGTAAATGTGATGCGATCAAAATGATCGGCGCGTGTGACGAGCATCGCCGGGGTGAGCCGGGCACGGGAGGGAAAGGCTAATCACTGAAAAATTAAAATACTACCCTTGTTTTCACTTCAGGAAACTTCTTACAAATATCAGGAGACTTCTGACAGAAGGGTCTGACAGGCTAACCAATAGGCATCCGAAGCCAAATTCAAATAAATTTAAACCTGACGCCAGAGAGTTAATCAATGCACCGTGGCAACACCTGGCGAATAGCAAAACGCGCCAGTAAACATACTGTTTACTGACGCGTTTAATATTCAAGTTAATTGCCCTGTGATGAGATCGCCCGGGGCAGATCAAAGGCTCATCCCGTTACGCGTTGGCTCAGCGCCCCCACCACCCCTGCCACAATCCTGTCGACATCCGTTGCATCAATCACCAACGGCGGCAACAGCCGAATCGTCTGCCCGCGAGTGACGTTGATGAGTACGCCATATTCCCGCGCCGCCACCAGGCACACTTCCCGAATCGGCCGCGTCAATTCAATCCCGATCATCAAACCCATGCCCCGCACCTGTGCGACATCGGGGTGCCCCGCCAGCGCAGTGCGCAGTCCCGCCAACAGCCGCTCGCCCTGCACCGCCGCATTGTGCAAAAGCCCCTCCCCCTCAACGATATCCAGCACCGTGCAGCCGACCCGGCATGCCAGCGGATTACCGCCAAACGTACTGCCATGACTGCCCGGCGTGAACAACCGCGCCACCGCCGCCGTTGCCAGACACGCACCAATGGGAATGCCATTGCCCAGCGCCTTCGCCAGGGTCATCACATCAGGCACGATCCCTTCGTGCTGAAACGCAAACCAGCGCCCCGTCCTACCGATGCCGGTCTGGATCTCGTCAAGCATCATCAGCCAGCCGTTCTGCGTGCAATGCCCGCGCAGTGCTTTCAGGTACCCGGGTGGAGGCAACGCCACGCCTCCCTCGCCCTGCACCGGCTCGACCAGCACCGCGACGATGCGTTCGCCATACACCCGCGTCGCCTGTTTAATCGCGACGATGTCACCAAACGCCACCTTGACGAACTCCGCCGACATCGGTTGATAACCCAGCCGCGCGGTGCCGTTATCGCTGGCCGACAAGGTGCCGAGGGTGCGGCCGTGAAAGGCGTTGTCCATCACCAGCACCAGCGGGTGCTCGATGCCCTTGGCCCAGCCATACAAACGCGCCAGCTTGAGCGCGGTCTCATTGGCCTCGGCGCCGGAATTGTTGAAAAACACCTGTTCCAGGCCCGACAGCTGCGTCAACCGTTGGGCCAGTTTCTGCTGCCAGTCGATGCGGTAATGGTTGGAGGTGTGCAAGAGCAGCCCGGCCTGCTCGCTGATCGCCGCGACAATCTTGGGATGGCTGTGGCCGACGTTGGTCACGGCGACACCCGCAACAGCGTCCAGGTACTGGCGGCCACTGTCATCCCACAGCCGCGCGCCTTCGCCACGAATGAAGTTCAAGGGCATCGGTTTGTAGGTATTCATCAGGCAGGCGGCGGTCATGTCGGTGGCTCCATCACGGGTCAGTGAGGCCAGTATCGTTAGCCCGTTCTGATGTATAAAGACCGGCATCCTTCAGTGACTTTAAAGCAGGGCTTGATAATGGACGTGTTTCTGGCGATGACGGTATTCGTCAAAGTGGTGGAAGGCGGCAGCATGACCGCGGCTGCGCGCCAGTGCGAAATGTCGACGACCATGGTCGGCAATCACTTGAAAGCCTTGGAGCAACGCCTGGGGGTAAGCCTGTTGCAGCGCACCACCCGCCGGCAAAACCTCACTGAATTTGGCGTCGAATACTACCGGCGTTGCGTCGAAGTGCTGGGCCTGGTCAACGATTCCGAACGCATGGCCGAGCAGGCACAGACCGAACCCAGTGGCACTCTGCGCGTCACCGCCCCGCCGGCCTTCGGCGCCGAACGCCTGTCCCCGATGCTCAGCGATTTCGTTCAGCGCTACCCGCAGATCAAGGTCGAGGTGGTGCTCAGCAATCAGACGATGGACCTGATCGAGCATGGCTTCGACGCTGCCATCCGCCTCGGCACCCCGGAATCATCGGCGTTGATCGCCCGACCGCTGCAGGACTACACCTTGACCATCTGCGCCGCGCCCGCGTACCTGAAACGCCGAGGCACGCCGCAGGGCGCCGATGACCTGAGGGATCACGACTGCCTGGCGTTCGCCTACCCGGCCGGTGACGACTGGCGTGCCGCCGACAAGTTATGGCGACTGACCGGCCCCGACGGCGTGATGGAAGTGCCGGTATCAGGCTCGATGATCGTCAACAGCACGCCGGCGCTGCGCCAGGCCGTGCTCGCCGGGATGGGCGTGTCGATGCTGCCCGACGTGCTGATCACCGAGGACATCGCCAGCGGAAAACTCGTGCCGTTGCTGCAGGATTACCAGCCGCCCAGCCGCACGCTGTGGCTGATGTACCCCCAGGACCGCTATCGCCTGCCCAAGGTGCGCCAGTTCGTCGAACAGGCGTTGCGGGCCTGGGGCAAATAAGCGCTCACGTCAGCCAAGTCGTCAACGCGAATTGATAGCAGGCATGTCGGGTATCGACCGACAGAAATAGTGCCCCGTGGTCCCCATCGATACAGTCGTTGCAACACTCAACGACAGGCATCGAGGTCGACAATGTCACGCGCCATCAAATTCTATCGCTTCGGCAAAGCCGATGTGCTCAGTTGCGAGGAGCAGCCTGACCGGTCCCCCGGCCCACAGGAAGTGCTGGTTCGGGCCGAAGCCATCGGCATCAGCTGGGACGACGTGTTGTGGCGGCAGAACCTGTCACTGGCACCGGTGCAGTTGCCGGCGGGGCTGGGCAGCGAAATGGCCGGCGTCGTCGAAGCCGTGGGCGCCGGCGTGAGCGACTTGCAAGTGGGCGACAAAGTGGCGAGCTTCAAAGCCATGAGCGCCAACCAGTATCCGGTGTGTGGCGATCATGTCATGGTGCCGCGCAATGCGCTGACCCGCTACCCGGACGCACTGACGCCGGTGCAAGCCAGCGTTCACTACACGCCGATGCTGCTGGCCTGGTTTGCCTTCGTCGACCTGGCCAATGTGCAACCCGGCCAGACCGTGCTCGTCACCGACGCGACATACAGCCCCGGGATTGCCTTCGTGCAGTTGGGCAAAGCGTTGGGCCTGCGGGTCATCGCCGCGACGGCCCATGGGGAAGACCGGGAATACCTGATGGCGAACGGCGCCGATCGAGTGATCGTCACCGACGAAGACGACATCTGCCTGCGCATCGAATCCCTGACCCACGGCCACGGCATCGAAGCGGTGTTCGACGGCCTGGGCGGGATGCAGATGTCGATGCTCGGCGACGTGCTGGCCCCGCGCGGCAGTCTGGTGCTGTACGGCCTGCGGGGCGGCAACAAAACGCCTTTCCCGGCGCAGCAGGCCTTCCGCAAGAACATGCGCTTCCATGTGCATTGCCTGGAAAACTTCACCGGCAAGCCGGAGCTGGGCATCGAGCAGAATGGCCCCGCGCTGGAGCGTGCACTGGACGCGATCAACGCGCTGACCGCCGAGGGCCTGCTCAAGCCGGACATTCACCGCACCTGGCCGTTCGAGCAGTTCGGCAAGGCGCACAACCACCTCGACGAACACCCGGTGCGCGGGCGGGTGGTGCTCAAAGTCAAATGAGCGACGTGCCGGGTACCGTTGCCCGACGCGCGACTGCAGGAAGACTTGACGCCTGCGCTCGAGCCGCCCTCTCACATCAAGCAACAGTCGGGCAGCGACTGTTCAGTTGACGCCCGCGAGGCGGCAGCCAGACTTTAGAAAAGGACTTGCGAGCGAATGACCGCTCACCCCGCTCCGCCCTCGGAGCTTCATGACACGTCAAGGAATGACTGTATGCCCCCTATCGCACCCGCTTCACCCCGTCCGCCCCATCTCGACTGGATGGCGCACATCCCCGAACTCGCCCAGTTGCGCATCGACCAACTCATCCTGCCCGGCGCCCACAATGCCGGCAGCGACAAGCTATCACCCAACTTCGCGGTCCCCCAGGAGATGGCCCAGGACGTCGCGCCCCTGGAGCAACTTCGCCAGGGCGTGCGCGCGCTGGATTTGCGCGTGGCGTTTTATTCGAAGTATGAAAAGGGTGACCCGCGGCGTTTCCAGCTGTTTCATCTGACCTCGTCAGGGCGCACGGTCGCCGGAGACATTCTGGCGTGCGTCCATGCATTCTTTGAAGAAGTGGAGCAGAACGGCTCGCCCGCCCGGGAAATAGTCATTCTCGACTTCCACCGATTCAAGAATTTCAGCGAAATCGTCCACCGGGAGTTTCAGAACCTGCTGACAACCACCCTCGGCCCGAGGGCGGTCCCTCGGCGCCTGAGCAGGCTGACGCTGGAAGACATCTGGCGTGATCATGCGGGCAAGAACGTCGTAATCGCCTACAACCACAGTTCGGGCGACGAGTTGCTGTGGCACGGCGTCAAGCAGCGCTGGCCGGGAGAAAACCTGTTCAACACCAACACTTTGAAAGCTTTCGTGAACGAAGTGGCGGTGGAAAACAAACCCGAGTTCAGCCTGACTGCCATTCAATGCGCCAAGTATTCACTGCCGCTGCACGCGCCCAGTGACTTGAGCCTGAAGATCGATCAGTGGTTCGCATCGACGGATGAAAACAGCTTTATCCAGAACTTTTACATCATCAACACCGACTGGACCCTGCGCAGCACGCTGGTCACCCAGTGCTGTCACGCCAATGGTGTGCGCGCCCGCTTCAACCTGCGCAACCCCGATCAGCCGCTGCAACCCAAGCGGCGAGCCGTCAGCAGCGCGTGATCAAACCCTGTCGGGCGACGCGGATCAGGTGGTGAATCACCGCCTCCGCGCGCTCGGCAGCGGGCGCCTGAATCACCGCCAGGTCGAACTGGTCGTTGCTGAAGCGCTCAAGGGCGTCGTCGGTTTCGATGAACTGAATGAGAAAGGCGTGTGGGCCGCCCTGGCGACGCGGCCAGCCGTCGAGATAACGCAGCAGCGTCGGCTGATGGGCACCGCCCAGAAGAATTTGTGGATTACGACGATTGAACTGGCTGGCGATGGGGGCCAGACGTACGAGGGGACGCGGGTGGGAATGACTGCTCATAGTGTCGTTTTCTCTGCCTCATTGATCCGCTGGGCAGCGGTGAGAGGCAACACCGAACCAGCGCTTTAGCGGAATTTCGATGACGAATGACCGTCACCCGGCGCCCCGCAAGTAGCTGTTTAAATCGGCGCATGAACGGCATCCTAGAGAAGCGGCGTGGGCATTGTCAATCGGCGGCTCCTGTCGATCGCCTATTGAACCGAACGCAAAAAAAACCCGGCATCCTGAGAGGCCGGGTTTCTTGTGTGCTACGAATCTGGATGCGCCGCATGTGACGGGGAGAATCAGCCGCGGGCGATCAACCGGTCCAGGGACAGGCGACCCGCACCTTCGAACAGCACCGCCACCGCGCCGGCAATCAGCGCCAGGCCGAACTCATAACCGTTGTTGGCCATGAACAGACCGTTGTGGATGTGCACCGATAGAATCGCCACCACGAGCATCACGATTACCACCAACGCAGCAGGCCGTACCAGCAAGCCAAGGAACAGGGCCAGGCCGCCGAAGAATTCTGCGCTGCCGGACATCAACGCCATCAGGTACCCAGGGTTCAGGCCCAGGCTCGCCATGTACTGGCCGGTGCCTTCCAGGCCATAGCCGCCAAACAGGCCGAACAGCTTCTGGCTGCCATGGGCCATGAGGATGATGCCGATGAGAATCCGCAAGCCGGTGATGCCGAAACCGGCGTGGGTGTTGAAGATCGATTTGAGTTGAGCATTCATGGCGGTTAATTCCGTTTGAGTGGGGAGAATGGCGCCATGATAATCGGTTCTACAAATATGAAAATCGCAAAATACCCGCCATAAATATCGAATGGATAGATATATCAGCGGGTCGCAGGACGCTCCAATGAACTGCGCGCCTGATCAAATGCCAGGTAGTACTTGTTGACGCTGTTGACGTAACTCACGACATTTTTGCCGCCCTGCTCCATGGCGACGCGCTCGACCTGGAAAAACCACTGATTCGGGTTGAGTCCCTGTCGCTTCGCTTCCATCCGCATGGCCTGCACCCGCTCGGGGCCTAGGTTGTAGGCGGCCAGGGTAAAGGCCATGCGCTCGCGTTCATTGATTTTCGGGCTGGCGAAAAACTTGCGCCGTAGCAGCGCCATGTACTTGCTCGCCGCCTGCACGTTGCCGTCAAGGTCGTGAATGTTGTCGACGCCGACGCGCTGGGCAGCCGACGGGGTGATCTGCAGCAGACCGGTGGCGCCGCTGCCACCCTTGGCAACCGGGTTGAGCGCCGACTCCTTGAAGGCCACGGCAGCGAGGTCGAGCCAGTCCATCTTCTGTTTGTCGGCATGCAGCTGCAGCGTGGGGCGCAGCTTTTCCAGGCGTTGACGGTCTTCGCGGGCCAGCGGATTGTGGATCTGATAGCGGTCCTTGTAGGCGGTCTGGAAGGCCGCGTCCTGATTGCGCGGCGGTTCGTAGGTTTGCAGGAAACGGTCAACAGCGCCGCGCAGCATGATCGCGTCCTTGCGCACGAACCAGTTCATCTCGCCCGGATCGCTCAGGGCGGCCGTGCGGTCGATGCGCAGTTTCGGCATCACTTTGGCCCAGCGCTCGGCGATGGGTTGCTCGACCACGGTCAAGTGGTAAACCCCGGCCTGAACCATTTCCAGCACGTCCTCCACGGCCAGGCTCGGATCAACCCATTCGATCTTCACCGGCGGCAGCTTGCGCAGGGCCAGTTTCTGATTCAGTTGCAGGATGGCTTGATCAGCGGCGCTGCCACTGGTCAGCATCAGCGTGCGGCCGGAAAGCTGTTCGGGATGCCTGAGGCCCCGCTCACCCTTGACACCGACCACCACCAGTGGCACTTGGGCGACCACCGGTTCAGAGGCGTCGACATAGCGCGCAGCTCTGGCATCGAGCATTTCGCCTGGCGCGACCATGTCACCTTCGCCCCGCTGCAGCGCGGCCAGCAGTTGGTCCTTGGCTTTGGGGATGAGTTTGAGGGAGATCTTCTGGCCGTCGCGGGCGTGGCTGTTGAGGTAGGTTTCGAACGCCTGCAGGCGACGGCACTCGACGCCAATAGGCTCACCCTGAACTTCAGCGGAGCTGTTGCGGCTCTGATTGACCAGCACCCGCAGGACTTTGCCGCTGCGAATCGCCGGCAGGTCGCGCACCTGATTCTTTTTGATCACCACGGGCGGGCCGGCAGGGCGCGGCGAGGCATGGCTGGGCACGGCCATGACACACATCAGGGAAAACAGGGACGCTCGGATCATTGACGCTCCGATGAAAGGCCGAAAAAAACGGGCTTGAAGTCTGCGTCCCACAGCTGACCGGCTCGCCGTCAGGATCGCGGCAGGCGTCAACAAAAGCGGGGTCACAGGATTGGGTATTCCAAGCAGTTGAGCCTGCTTGTTTTTTATCGCTTCAATCGCTCTGGTATTCTTCTCGGCCTCTGGCCTGAGGTAGCACCATGCAACTAATAGACATTGGCGTCAACTTGACCAACCCCAGCTTCGCCGGCCGCGAACGCGAGGTGGTGGAACGCGCGTACGCCGCCGGCGTCGGCCAGTTGATCCTCACCGGCACCGACGTCGAAGGTAGCGAACAGGCCCTTGCCTTATCCCGCAGGCTCGACGAAAGCGCAGAGCGGTTGTTCAGCACCGCCGGCATTCATCCCCATTCGGCAAGTGCCTGGACGAACGAAACCGAGAGCCAGCTCAGGGCGCTGTTGCGTGAAAAAACCGTTTGCGCCGTAGGTGAATGCGGGCTGGATTTCAATCGCGACTTCTCCCCTCGCCCGCAGCAGGAAAAGGTTCTTGAAGCGCACCTGGCGCTGGCCGTCGAGCTGCAGCTGCCAGTGTTTCTACATGAGCGCGACGCCGACGAGCGCCTGCTCGCGATCTTGCGGGATTTTCGTGATCAGCTCCCGGCGGCGGTGGTTCACTGCTTCACCGGCGAGAAACGCGCGCTGTTCAACTACCTGGACCTTGATCTGCACATCGGCATCACCGGGTGGATCTGCGACGAGCGCCGGGGCACCCACCTGCACCCGCTGGTCCGCGAGATTCCCCGCGGCCGGCTGATGCTGGAGAGCGACGCGCCCTACCTGCTGCCGCGCACCTTGCGCCCAAAACCGAAAAACGGTCGCAACGAGCCGGCCTACCTGCCCGAGGTCCTGCGCGAAGTGGCGCTGCACCGAGGTGAAAGCCCGGACGACGTCGCGGCCCACACCACCGATTGCGCTCGGGGGTTCTTTTCGTTGCCGGTGGTTGCGGCCCTCGTTCAACCATCCTGAACGCGCGACCTGGCAATGTCGCCCTGACATCGTGGGAGCGAGCTTGCTTGCGAATGCATCGGCTCATCCGTCAAAACTTCAGCGGCTGAAATGCTGCCTATCGAGCTGATAGCAATCCTCGATTCGCCGAAGTGAACCTCCAGGCCTATTCTCACCTCTATCGAAAACACTTCTTGTTTACGTTTCACCGAGGTAAGCGTCATGCCCAAGTTCATCACGGATCTTCACATCGGCGAATTCTTTCACTCAACCCGTAAAGAAGGCCTGCCATCCAGTGCGGTGCTGTCGTCACTGGCGTTCCCGCTGTCCATCGTCGCCGGCTTGTTGCTGCTGGACGGCGCGTTCAACGGCAGCCTGACCTCCGCCGCCATCGGCGTGCTGGGTCTCGTCGCTGCCCAAGCCATAAAAGCCCGAGGCCAATAAGGCCTCAGGCTGTAGCGCTCTCTGTATCCGTCACGTGGGCCTGTGTGAGCACCCTCGCCTCCGATCAGCCAAAGACCGTTACCGTCTGACGACTGATAGCCACCAACTCCCCTTTCGGCGTCCACAGCGCTGCGGCGGTATGACCGTAGCCGTCGCGGGCATGCTCGATCACCGCTCGGTACTGCGTCCAGTCATGGGTGGTCATCGCGGGCAACGGCTGCACGAACTCAATCGTCCAGGTTAAAGAACTCCCCGGCGCCGGCTTGCTCAGATGCGGCAGCACGGCCGGTGGCCAGGTGTCGACCAGCGCCAGCAGATGCGCTTCGGTCAACGGCTCCTCTTCCACGTCACGCAAGCGCGCGTAGCCGCCGATCGCACCCGACGGCGTGTTGGAAAACGGCAGGCCGCCCAGCGCCCAACGCAGGTCAATGAAGCGCAGGTATTCCGGCATCACGCCCGAGACAAATGGAAACGGCTGAATGTCGTCCACCGGCTTGAACACGGGTGCAGGCTCGGCCTGCACCGAAATCACCGACTCACGGGGCGCGCCGAAGCTGCCCTGAATCAGGGTCATGACCTCGCCGTTCTGCACCGCCCGGCCCAGGACCTGACTGACGGCCTTGCCTTCGCGCAGGATCTCCACTTCAAAGGCAATCGGCGTGTCGATGGCCGGCGGGGCCACAAAACAGATCGCCAGCGAGCGAACCGGCCGCTCCGTTGACACCTTCGCGCGCATCGCTTCATACATCAACGCCGCCATCAGCCCGCCGAAGCAGGCGCGGCCCTGGGCCCACGAGGCAGGGATGCTGACGGATTCGGGATGGGTGCGGACAGCGTCGAGCAGCTCGGAAAATTTCATGCGCATTCCAGGGTGGCGGCGGGATGGGCGAATGGTAGCGAGTGAGCCGCCGCAGGACAGGGTTTATAACCGCCAATCCTGCGGACCAGACGGTTTAAAACCGCCGGGCTCGACAATCCTGCGGGCCAGCCGGCCTCAGCGCGGAGAATGTTTACCAAAGCAGGCCTTGTACAAACGCTCCAGTACTTTGTCGGACTTTTGTTCTGCACGATGAATGCCCAACTCCCAACCTGCTACGCAAGGCGCGAGATCCGCCTGATGCCGCGCTTGTTCCAGCCATTGCAGATGATCATGCCAATCGCCCAAGGCGCCTTGGGCCGCTTTGAGACGGCGTTGCATGTCTTTGGGCTGATGGCTCAGTTCCGGGTAGGCCTCGCCGGCGTAACGCACGCGCTTGATCAGCAGGCGCAGACGATGGCGGTCGTGGGCAGGGTCGCCCATGGCTTCTCGCAGCTGTTTCCACTGTTTGTCCAGGCGCTTTTCAATGCGCCGCTCCAGCGAGTCGAGCAAGCCATGGCGCTCCTGGGTGCGCAACAGCGCCGGCAATTGATCGAGCACGCCAAACAGCCGATTCAGTTCTGCAGAACCGGCCACTTCCGGGCACGCAGTGTTCAGGTACTGATCGCGTTTGGCCGCCGCCTCGTGCAGACCCTGCTCATCAAGAAATGCGGCCAGCACCTGCATGTCGCGCAAAGGCGTGGTCAGCGCACCGACGTCCTTCGCTGCGGCTTCCACCTGATCCAGCCCCGGCAGTCCACGCAGTGGACGCAACACGCTGCGCAGGCGGCGGACGTTGGTGCGCAGATCGTGCAACGCCTCGCTGTCGGTGGAGACTTCCAGCCGCGCGTGGCAGGCAAGCAGTTTGATGTTGAGACCGATAATCTCGGCGACCAAGTGATCGACCATCGCTGACATGAAGCACTCCTTGGTTGAAGATGAATGTCTGATGATTTACGGCCGCTTGCCCCTCACAGCGGACAAACGCCACGGCAGGCTGCGGCGCAGGGATTTCAGGCGCTGGCGCAGGGCGCCAACGGAGCCGTCTGCGCCGGCGTAGCGCTGGGCCTCGAACTCGTGGGCAAAATCCCTGATCGCCCCGGCGTGCTCCGGAAGCTGCTCGGCAGCACGTTGCGCGAACGCCTGAGCGCCTTCACCCGGCTGACGTTTAAGACCCTGCCGGGCCAGCAGACGTTCGAAATGGTCGAACAGGCGCAGCTGCGAATCACTTTCGCGCCGCCACGGCTTGAACAGCCACAGCGCCAGCAGGCCGAGAATTATCGCTGCGGCGCCAGCAAACACCGGCGCCTGAAACCCTGAAAACCAGCGGCCGAGCACTTGCAGTTGCTGCTGCCCCTGATAGCCCAGCACCCAGCGCTGCCAACCGTAATTGAGGGTGTCCCAGCTCATGCGGATCGAATTGACCCAGGCCAGATGCCGATAGCGCAGCGGGGACATTGGCGAATCGCCAAGGAAGTCCTCGTCAGCGGCGAGGGCCTGTTCAAGCCCTTGCTCGACACGCGCGGGTGCCACCGCGGCAGTCGGGTCGACACTGCGCCAACCCACGTTCGGTTGCCAGTATTCGACCCAGGCGTGGGCATCGAACTGGCGCACGGTCAGGTAATTGCCATCCGGGTTCAGCTCGCCGCCCTGATAACCGGCCACCACCCGCGCCGGCACGCCTGCCGCCCGGAGTGCGAAGGTCATGGCGCCGGCGTAGT
Source organism: Pseudomonas sp. GL_135 (assembly GCF_057834665.1). NCBI lineage: Bacteria > Pseudomonadati > Pseudomonadota > Gammaproteobacteria > Pseudomonadales > Pseudomonadaceae > Pseudomonas > Pseudomonas sp. GL_135. The sequence continues at coordinate 2,343,120 of NZ_CM174408.1, read as the reverse complement.
GAGCGCAGAAGCCGGCACGGCTGCCGAACAGAAAATCATCGATGCTATTGGCCCCCAGCGCGGGAGGTTTGAGGGTGTAACGAAACGGCTGCGAGGTGAAATATGACAGCAGCGCGTCCACCACGTCGTCGGTGCCCGGATGGCGGCGATGCAGGTCCGCTGCCCATTCGCGCACCTGAGGATTGCCCTTGGCCGGCAGTTGCAGGGCCTGCAAGCGCGCGCCGTCGCTGAGCACGGTCTCGCGCACGGCGTCAGGCCAGGATTCGACGTTGTAGAGCATCGATTGCTCGATCGGTCGCCGACGCTGCCAGCGGAAATCGCTCATCTGCCGCACGCCCGAAAGATCAGTCTGGCCCACATCAAGGGTCATCAGCCACGGCTTGCCGGTCGGTTCCAGCACCACGCTGTAGCTGACCCGCTCGCCTTCCCGGCGCCACAGCGGTGCGTTCGGCACTTGCGCCCGGGAGGATTGCGACCAGCGTCTGCCGTCGAACTGCTCCAGGGTCAGTGCGCGCCAGTACAGCTGATTGCGCGGCGGCAGCGGGCCATCGAAACTCGCGCGAAACACCAGCTCCGCAGATTTGCTCAGCTCGGCGATATCCCCCGGCGCCATGCTGTCGGACAACCCGGTCAGCGCTTTGTTGCTCGGTTGCGGCAGAGACCACAGGGGCTCAAGGCGCGGGAAAAACACGAACAGCAGAAGCATCAGCGGCACCGCCTGCAGCAGCAATTTGGCCGATAGCCGCAGCGTAGCCGCGGGCTTGCTGGAGATGCCGGACTGTTGCAGGCCGATCAGCGCGGCCAGCAGGGTGGTGATCGGCAGCAGGGTGAACAGGCCCCACAGCAGCGAGTCTTCGAACAGATAACCCACCGCGATGCAGAAGAAGCCGAGAAAGATCAGCACCAGCGCGTCGCGGCGGTTCTGCATTTCCAGCATCTTCAGAATGAACGCCGCTATCAGCAGCGCTGCCCCCGCCTCCAAGCCAATCAAACTGCCCCGCGCCAGATAAATGCCCCCGGCGGTGCCGACCAGCAGTCCCGACTTGATCCAGGTACCGGGCATCCTCACCCGCATGCGGAAGATCTGAATGCGCCAGAACGAACAGACCAGCCACAGCACGATCAACGCCACCGGAACGTGCAAGGCGAACGGCACGATCACCAGCGCCTGGGCAATCAACAACCAATTGAGGCTGACCCGGGGGATCGGTTTGGCCAGGCTTGAGGAGGTCATCGCGCCGCGCCTTTCATGCCCGCACCCCGTACAGCGCCAACTGGCGCAGACAGGCTTCACGGTGGGCGTCGCCGCTGTCCACCGCCGAGATAAAACCGGGCAGCCGCAGCGCGAACGGCTGCTGACGCTGGGACAATTCCAGCACCCAGTAACACAGGCGCGACAGCCGCTCTTCGATATCCCCACCCAGGGCCATGAAATCCAGACACAGGTCGTGACCGCTGAGGTCGCTGAACTCCTTGACCATCAGCCCCTGTCCCCGCGACCAGGCTTTCCAGTGCATGCGCCGCATCGAGTCGCCTGGCTGCCACAGACGCAGGCCCTGATAATCGTCGACGCCCGGCCCCGTCGTCGCGTGGCCGTCGTCCTCGGCATGGGGTTGCACGCCTTGCAGCAGCGGCATCGTGCCGGCCAGCGGTTGCGGGTAGATCAGCACGGTCTGTTCCAGGTCCAGCCAGCTCCAAGCGCGAAAAATCCCCAGCGGGAACACGCTCTCCACGCGCAAACGCGGGGCCCGCATCCAGCCGCGTTTGAGCGCCGGCAGCGTCAGGCCGACTTCGACCAGACGCTCGGCTTCAACGTCGGTCTGCTCCAGTTGTTCGCTGTCCCAGCCCAGGGCAATTGCCTGATGCCCATGACCGGTGCTTTCCAGACGCAGGCGCAGTTGCACCGGTTCGCCCACGAACACCGAGCGGGCATGGCCGCCGCTGAGGATCAGCCCGCTGACATTGCGGTAGGTGTGCAGAATGGCGAGCACACCCACCGACAGCATCAGGAACGTCAGGCCGTAGGCGAGGCTGTTCTGGTAGTTGATCGAGACCAGCAGCAATAGAAACAGAATGAGCGCGTAGGTGCCGCCGACCCGGGTCGGCAGGATGAAGATTCGGCGGTGATCCAGCTCGACCCGCGACGCCGGGGGAATGCGGCGTCCCACCCAGCGCTGCCAGACCGGTTTGAAGCGTTCGATCACAGCACCGGCACCTCGCGCAGTAGCCACTGGACCAGCGCGCCGCCGCCATGCCCGGTGGGGTCAGTGCGCTCGCGCAGACGGTGTCCGATGACGGCGGGCAGAATCGCTTGCACGTCTTCGGGAATCACATAATCACGACCGGCAAGCATTGCCCAGGCCCGCGCGGCCGAAAGGATCGCCAGGCTCGCGCGGGGTGACAGGCCGTAGGCGAACTGCGGCTGGCTGCGGGTGGCATCGACCAGCCGCAGCACGTAATCGACCAGGGCGTCGCTGGCCCGTACCTGACGCGCCTGCTGCTGGAGGGACGCGAGTTCGGCGTGGTCCAGCAACGGCTCGATGCGCGGCAGCAGGTCGCGGCGGGATTCACCCAGCAGCAGAGCCTTCTCCGCCGAACGCGCGGGGTAGCCGAGGGACAGGCGCATGAGGAAGCGGTCCAGTTGCGACTCTGGCAAAGCGAAGGTGCCGCCCTGGCTGAACGGGTTCTGGGTGGCGATGACGAAAAACGGGTCGGGCAGTAAACGGGTCGCGCCCTCAATGGTGACCTGGCCCTCTTCCATGGCTTCCAGCAGCGCGCTTTGGCTCTTGGGGGTGGCGCGGTTGATTTCGTCGGCCAGCACCAACTCGGCGAAGATAGGTCCGGGATGGAAGGTGAATTGCCCGGTGTCGCGATCAAAAACGGACGTACCGAGGATGTCGCCCGGCAGCAGATCGGAGGTGAATTGAATGCGTTGAAAGCTCAGGCCGAGCACCCGCGCGAGGGTGTGGCTGAGGGTGGTTTTGCCCATGCCGGGCAAGTCCTCGATCAACAGATGCCCGCCGCCCAGCAGACAGGTCAGCGCCAGCCTGACCTGTGGCTCCTTGCCCAGCACCACTTCATTGATTGCGTTGAGACACGCATCCAGTTTTCTGCCCATCGGAAGGCCTCCCCAGGCGACTGCTCATGGCTAATAGGACTGCAGACGATGCCAGACGTGCCGCCACTGTAAGGTCAGCGTAGGCGTTTTCGCTAGAGCGGGTTCGGGGAATTGAAGGACGTGCGGGGTGAAGGGAGGGACGCGCGGTGTCAGGCACCGCGCGGGGTAAAGCAGATCAACGACCGGCGCGGGATTCACGGATGTAGAAACGGGCTTTCTCGGCTTTCTCGGAGCAACCCTCGAACGCCTCGAACTGCTGCTGCGTCTTGGCGCCGGTCAGCAGCGACAGGGCCTTGGAGTAGCTGACCGTGCCGGCGAAACCTTCGGCCTTGGCCAGATCGAGCTCGTGCCAGGCCGCGTCAAGGTTGGTGGCGCAGCTGTCGCGATAGGCCGTTTTGCCGGCGCAACCGGTGAGAACCAACGCCAACAGGGGCAGGCAGATCCAGGCTTTCATGGGTGTTACCTCAACTAAGGAAATCATTGATGCGGCTTTGACGGTGCGGCGATGCAAAAGTGCCACACCGGGGGGGGATGCACGATACCTGTTTCGGGCCGTTGGCGTTACGCTGGTGTGGGACGAATCGGCTGACTGAGTGCTGACAATGGGAAACCGCACATGAATAAACGCATCGCGCTGGTTCTGGGCTCCGGAGGCGCCAGGGGTTATGCGCACATCGGCGTCATCGAAGAGCTCGAACATCGCGGCTACGACATTGCGTGCATTGCCGGCTGTTCCATGGGCGCAGTGATCGGCGGGATCTACGCGGCGGGCAAGCTGCCCGAGTACAAGGCGTGGATCGAGAGCCTGGATTACCTGGACGTGCTGCGGCTGGTGGACGTGAGCTTTCGGCTGGGGGCGATTCGCGGTGAGAAGGTGTTCGGCAAGATCCGCGACATCGTCGGCGAGATCAACATCGAGGACCTGCCGATCCCCTACACCGCCGTGGCCACGGACCTGACCAACCAGCAGGAAATCTGGTTTCAGGAAGGCAATCTGCATTCGGCGATGCGCGCCTCGGCGGCGATCCCGAGCCTGTTCACCCCGGTGGTTCAGGGCAATCGCACGCTGGTCGATGGCGGCCTGCTGAACCCGTTGCCGATCGTGCCGGTGGTGTCGAGCCATTGCGACCTGATCGTCGCGGTCAACCTCAACTCCACCACCCAGAAGCATTACACCTTGCCGGTGATCGAGCGTCCGCCGGCGGTGAAGAAGCGTTTCGACGGGCTGATGAACTCCATCGGATCGCACCTGCCGTTCCGCCGCAAGCTGGACTTGACCGGCGAAGACGGCTCCCGACTGGCGCAGGAAAGGCTCAAGCCCAGCGCCGCCGTGCTGACGGGCAATCCGTGGTTGATGGCCGACATCGAATCCGCCGACCCCCAGGGCCAGCAACCTTCCGCTGCGCCCACCCAGGCCGGGGCGCCGAGATCGGCCAGCGGCTCAATCATCATCGACAACGTCGGCCCGGCTTCGCTGCTGGACCTGATCAACCAGAGCTTCGAGGTGATGCAGACCTCCCTGGCGCAGTACAAGATCGCCGGCTACCCGCCGGATATCCTGATCAACGTGCCGAAGCGGGTGTGCCGATTCTTCGAATTCTACAAAGCGCCGGAGCTGATCGCGCTCGGGCGGCAGATCGCCAGGGAAACGCTGGATCGGTATGAGCAGGAGCATTGAAGGTGCTACACCTGACGCTTTCCCGGCTAAAGCCGGTCCTACAGTCGAGCTCACCGACAATCGCAGACTGGACGCAATACCCGGGTAGGACCGGCTTCAGCCGGGAAGAGGTCCGCATGAACGCCATCAAACATGCGGTGTGACCACCGACGCCTTCCCGGCTACAGCCGGTCCCACTGTCAAGGTCACCGACAATCGCAGACTGGACGCAATACCCGGGTAGGACCGGCTTCAGCCGGGAAGAGGCCCGCATGAACGCCATCAAACATGCGGTGTGACCACCGACGCCTTCCCGGCTACAGCCGGTCCCACTGTCAAGGTCACCGACAATCGCAGGCTGGACGCAATACCTGAGTGGGACCGGCTTCAGCCGGGAAGAGGCCCGCATGAACGCCATCAAACATGCGGTGTGACCACCGACGCCTTCCCGGCTTAAGCCGGTCCCACTGTCAAGGTCAACGCCAGTCCCGCAGGTATACGCGGCCGTCCTTGGGAGCACCATCCATCACCCATTCACCAACCGATACCCGACCCCCGCCTCGGTGACGATGTACTGCGGCGCGGCGGGGTCGTCACCGAGTTTCTGGCGCAGGTGTCCCACTACGATGCGCAGGTAATGGGTGTCCTCGACGTGGGTCGGGCCCCAGATGTCCTTGAGCAGTTGCTGCTGAGTGATGACCCGTCCGGGATGCCGCGCCAGTTGCGCCAGCACTGCGTATTCCTTGCGGGTCAGGGCGACTTCGGCATCGCCCAGCGACACCCGGCGGTAGGCCAGATCGATGTTCAGCGGGCCAATGACCACTGCCGATTCCACCTGACCGCTCTCCGGCGCCTGGCGCAACAGCGAACGAATCCGCGCCAGAAACTCCTGAATGCCGAACGGCTTGGTCACGTAATCGTTGGCGCCGGCGTCCAGTGCGCGAACTTTCTCACCCTCGCTGGCACGCACCGAGAGCACCAACACCGGCACCGTCGACCACTCGCGAAACTGGCTGAGCACGTCCTGTCCGTCCATGTCCGGCAGGCCCAGGTCGAGCACCAGCAAGTCGGGTTTATTCAATGCGGCCTGGGTCAGGCCGTCGTTGCCGGTGCCGGCCTCCAGCACCTTGTAGCCTTGTGACGCGAGGCTGATGCGCAGGAATTTGCGAATCTGCGGCTCGTCATCGATCACCAGAATGGTCGCCGTCTGGCTCATGGGTGTCCTGTCATAAAAGAAAAGGTCGGTTACAAACGCCCGTCAGGGTAGCGCAAAGCCGGTTCAGACCGCCTGGTCCATTTCCGCTTCGGGCTGCGCCTGCAGCGGCAGGTGCAGACTGATGCAGGTGCCGCGACCGTCGATGCCATCGCCCACGCTGATCCGCCCGCCATGGGCGCCGACCATGCCCTGACAGATCGCCAGACCCAGCCCCGTGCCCTGCCCGCCTCGGTCACCCCGCGCGGCGGTGTAGAACATGTCGAAAATCTTCGCCCGCTCACCCTCGGGTATTCCCGGCCCCTCATCGCTGACGGCGAAGACAATCTCCTCGTTCTGCGCAGTGACCGCCATCTGAAGACGGCCATTGACCGGCGAGAAGCGCGCGGCGTTTTCGATCACGTTGATCAGCGCCTGCTCGATCAGCGCGGCGTGGACATACAGCAGCGGCAATTCCGCCGGCAATTGGGTCATGACCTGCAGCGGCGCGAGGACGGCGCGAAGGCGATTGAGTGCGCTGCCGACGATGTCACCCGGCGAGACCCAGTCCCGCGCCAGTTTCAGCGCGCCGTGGCCGAGGCGCGTCATGTCCAGCAGGTTCTGAATATAGCGATCCAGACGCTCGGCCTCGTCGCGGGTGCCTTCGAGCAACTCGCGCCGGTCTTCCAGCGGAATCGCCTCGCCCAGCGCCAGCAGGCTGTCGATGCTGCCGCGCATGGCCGTCAGCGGCGTGCGCAAATCGTGGGACACCGACGCCAGCAAAGCGCTGCGCAGCTGTTCGGTCTCGCCATGCAAGCGCGCGGCCTCCAGGTCCTCGGCCAGACGAGCCCGGGCCAGGGCCTGACCCAATGGCTGACTCAATGCGGTCAGCAAACGCCGACGCTGCGGGGTGAAGGTCTGGCCCTGTTTCGCACGAATCCCCACCAGTGCCAGCGGCGCATCGTCCACCCACAACGGCAGCCACCACCAACTCCCCGACGGCAGCGTGCCGGTGCCCCTGCCCGCCGGTTGCCCGTGCTGCCAGGCCCAGTCCGCCGCCGCGCGCTCGAATTCGGAAAACTCCAGCGGCCCGCCCGCCTCCACCTTCCAGCCCTGCTCGCGGTCGTTGTCCAGCACGCACAGCTGCAATTCGCTCCAGCCGGCCAAGTGATGATCGGCTGCACTGAGCACCGCCTGGCGATCGGTAGCGGCGGTCAGGCGGCGGGACAGGTCGAGCAGTTCGCTGGTCTCCTCCTGGGTGTCGCGCAGTGCTTGCAACTGGCGCCGCTGGCGGGCGGCGAGATTGCCGGTCAGTGCCGCCATCAGCAGAAAGAACAACAGCGTCAGCACGTCTTCTTCGCGCTGGATGCTCAAAGAAAAATTCGGCGGAATGAACAAAAAGTCATAGGCCAGGAATGACAGCACCGAGCAGACCATCGCCGGGCCGACGCTGCTGCGCACGGCCACCAGCAAAACGGCGGCGAGAAAGACGAGGGAAATGTTCGGCAGCGCCAACCAGCTGGACACCGCCCAGGCCAGCGCGCTGGCGCCAAGGGTGGCAAACAGCGCCAGGGCGTAATCGAACCAGACCAGATTGCGCGGCGAGGTGGATTGCGCCTGATCGGGGCGCGACTCGCTGTCGAGGACGTTGATTTCCAGGCCATGGGCATTTCGCAGCAAACGCGACGCCAGCCCGCCGCCCAACACCCGCCGTCGCAGGGATGGCCGCGACTGCCCCACCAGCACCAGACTCGCGCGGCGCTCGGTGGCGTGCTGAATCAGCGTCTTCGCCACTTCCGGCGCGCGCAATACCACCACTTCCCCGCCGAGGCGTTCGGCGAGCTGCTGGGCATTCTGCAAACGACTGCGCGCCAGTTCATCCAAAAAGCGCCCGTTGTCGACATGCACCAGACTCCACGGCAGATGCCGACGCTGGGCGACGCGGCTGGCGTGGCGCACCAGACGTTCGGCCTGAGCGTCGCCGTCGATGCCGACCAGCAGACGACCCCGCACCGCCGGCGCAGCCTGGCCCAACTGCCGATAACCCAGGGCCAGATCGTTATCCACCTGGGCGGCGGCGGTCTGCATCGCCATTTCCCGCAGCGCGGTGAGGTTGGTCTGGGTGAAGAACGCATCGATGGCGGCGCGGGCCTGCTCCGGCACGTAGACCTTGCCGTCGCGCAGCCGCTCCAGCAGCTCCCGGGGCGGCAGGTCGATCAGCACCAGTTCGTAGGCTTCCTGCAACACCCAGTCCGGCAGGGTCTCGCGCACTTGTACGCCAGTGATGCCGCGCACCTGATCGTTGAGGCTTTCCAGGTGCTGAACGTTGACCGTGGTGTAGACGTCGATCCCCGCAGACAGCAGCTCCTGAATGTCCTGCCAGCGTTTGGCGTGACGGCTGCCGGGGGCGTTGGAATGGGCCAGTTCGTCGACCAGCACCAGTTTGGGTTTCGCCGCAAGAATACCGTCGAGGTCCATCTCTTCGAGCATGACCCCGCGGTACTCGGAGCGAACCATGGGTTGCTGCGGCAAACCGCCCAGCAGTGCTTCGGTTTCGGCACGGCCGTGGGTTTCGACGACCCCGGCCAGCAGCGAAACGCCTTGGCGCATCTGGGTGTGCGCGGCCTGGAGCATGGCGTAGGTCTTGCCGACGCCGGGTGCAGCGCCGAGAAACACCTTCAGCCGCCCGCGATCGTCCCGAGGAAGATTGACCAGCAAAGCGTCGGCGCGGGTGGTTGAGTTCACGAAAAGTTTTCCTGGTGCAGAGTGATGTGTGCGCGTGTGGCGTCACCCATTGGGGTCAGTTCACGACTTTGCCAGACGGTAACCGATTCAGACTCAGATTCAAGTCCAGCACGTTCACCACCGGCGGGCCGATCAGCGAGGTCTGGGTGTTGTCCGCCACCAGTTTCTGCACCGACTCGGCCGGCAGGTTGCGCGCCGCTGCGATGCGGGCCACTTGATATTCCGCCGCAGCCGGCGACAGGTGCGGATCAAGGCCGCTGCCGGAGGTGGTCAGCAGGTTCAGCGGCACCGGACCCTGGCTGTCGACTTTTTCCTTGGCGGCATCCTCGGTCACTCGCATTGCCAACGCCGGATTGCTCGGCGCCAGGTTACTCGCGCCGCTGGCGACGGTGGCGTAGGCCCCGGCAGACGGACGCGGATGAAACCATTCTTCGCCGGTGAAATTCTGGGCGATCAGCTCCGAACCGATCACCTTTTCATGGTCGTCGTACACCAGGCTGCCATTGGCCTGATCCGGGAACGCCACCTGGGCGACGCCGGTCACCACCAGCGGGTAAGCCACGCCGGTGATCAGGGTCATCAGAACGATCAGGCTCACGGCCGGACGCAATACGCTGGACATCATTCAATCCTCATTTCGAAGTGAGCGCCGCGCGGGATCAGTCACCACGCGGCGCGATCAACGGGTTAAACCAGGTGCAGAGCCGTCAGCAGCATGTCGATCGCCTTGATGCCCACGAACGGCACGACAATCCCGCCCAGTCCGTACACCAGCAGGTTGCGGCGCAGCAAATGCGCAGCGCTGGCGGCCTGCACCCGCACGCCACGCAGTGCCAGCGGGATCAGCACGACGATGATCAGCGCGTTGAAGACGATGGCCGACAAAATCGCGCTCTGCGGGCTGGCCAGGTGCATGACGTTGAGCACGCCCAGTTGCGGGTAGATCGACGCAAACAGTGCCGGCAGGATGGCGAAGTATTTGGCCACGTCGTTGGCGATGGAAAAGGTCGTCAGGGCGCCGCGGGTTACCAGCAATTCCTTGCCGATCTGCACCACGTCCAGCAGCTTGGTCGGGTCGCTGTCGAGATCGACCATGTTGGCCGCTTCCCGCGCCGCCTGGGTGCCATCGTTCATCGCCATGCCGACGTCGGCCTGGGCCAGGGCCGGGGCGTCATTGGCGCCGTCGCCGCACATCGCCACCAGTCGTCCGTCGTTCTGTTCCTGACGGATGCGCTCCAGTTTCTTCTCGGGAGTGGCTTCGGCCAGCACGTCATCAACGCCCGCCTCTGCCGCGATCGCCGCCGCCGTCAGCGGGTTGTCGCCGGTGACCATCACGGTGCGAATGCCCAGTTTGCGCAGTTCCTCGAAGCGCTCGCGAATGCCCGGCTTGACCACGTCCTTGAGGTGGATCGCGCCCAGCAGTTTGCCGTCGCCACACACCAGCAACGGCGTGCCGCCGGTCTTGGCGATCTTGTCGATCTCCCGCGCCAGTACCGGCGGCAGGTCATTGCGGTCACGGCCGAGGAATTTCAGCAGCGAATCCACGGCGCCCTTGCGGTACACACGGCCCTCGAAATCGACGCCAGACAAACGGGTTTCCGCCGTGAACGGTACTGCCGTCAACTGGCTCGGTGCAGGCTCGGTCATCGGGTGCAGACCGCGCAAGTATTCAACGATGGACTTGCCTTCAGCCGTGTCATCGGCCAGCGAGGCCAGCAGCGTGCCTTCGCTCAGCTCTTTCGGCGTCACGCCCGGCGCGGCATACACCGCCGCGCAACGACGGTTGCCGAAGGTGATGGTGCCGGTCTTGTCCAGCAGCAACACGTGCACGTCACCCGCTGCCTCCACGGCGCGCCCGGATTTGGCGATCACGTTGAGGCGCACCAGGCGGTCCATGCCGGCAATACCGATGGCCGAAAGCAGGCCGCCGATGGTGGTCGGAATCAGCGTCACCAGCAGGGCGACGAGGAACACCAGTGGCAGGTTACCGCCGGCAAAGTGCGCGAACGGCTGCAGGGTCACGACCACCAGCAGGAAGATCAACGTCAGGCCGATGAGCAGAATATCGAGCGCCACCTCGTTGGGGGTTTTCTGGCGCTTGGCCCCTTCCACCAGCGCAATCATGCGGTCCAGGGTCGATTCGCCGGGGTTGGCGCTGATGCGCACCAGCAGCCAGTCGGAGACCAGTCGGGTGTTGCCGGTCACGGCCGAACGGTCGCCGCCGGACTCGCGAATCACCGGCGCAGACTCCCCGGTAATTGCCGCTTCGTTGACCGCCGCGATGCCTTCGATCACCTCGCCGTCGCCGGGGATCATCTCACCGGCTTCGACGCGCACCACATCACCCTTGCGCAGGGTCGCGGCGTTGACCATCTCGTAACCGCCGTTGGCGCTCTGCTTCCGCGCCTTCAGGCCTTCGCTGCCCGCTTTCAGGCTGTCGGCGCGGGCCTTGCCGCGACCCTCGGCCAAGGCTTCGGCGAAGTTGGCGAACAACACGGTGAACCACAGCCAGACGGCGATCTGCACGGCGACGGAGGTTGGCACGGCCGGATCGGGGATCAGGCACAGAACGGTGGTGAGAATCGCGGTCAGTTCGACCACCAGCATCACCGGCGCACGGTGCAGCTGGCGCGGGTCGAGCTTGACGAACGCCTGCACCAGCGCCGGTCGCCACAGGGCAGCAAGACCGGTTTTGGCGGCTACGGGCTGCGCGTCATGGCGTGCTGTCTCGCTCGCCGGGCTTTTACTGTCCGGGCTCTTTGTTACGGGGGCTTGCATGTTCATGGTGTGGTCCTCAGAAGCCCAGGCTCAAGTGTTCGGCGATCGGTCCCAGTGCCAGGGTCGGCAGGAACGTCAGGCCACCCACGAGCAAAATGGTCACGGTCAGCAGGGTGACGAACAGCGGGCCGTGGGTCGGGAAGCTGTTCTGGCCCAGCGGCGAGCTCTTCTTCGCCGCCAGACTGCCGGCCAGCGCCAGCACCGGCAGGATGTAGCCGAAGCGGCCGATGAACATCGACAGGCCCAACATCAGGTTGTGGAAGGTGGTGTTGGCGCTGAAGCCGCCGAAGGCCGAACCGTTGTTGGCGGTCGCCGAGGTGTAGGCATAAAGCAACTGACTGAAACCGTGGGCGCCGGGATTGCTCACCGCCCCCGCCGGGCCCGGCAGCGAGGCCGCCAGCGCACCGAACACCAGCACGCCGACCGGCATCACGATCAAGGTCGCCACCAGCAACTTGACCTCACGGGCCTGCAGCTTCTTGCCGAGGTATTCCGGGGTGCGGCCGATCATCAGGCCGGCGAGAAACACCGCGATCAAGACGTTCAGCAACATGCCGTAGAGGCCTGCGCCGACGCCGCCGAAGATCACTTCGCCGACCATCATGTTGGCCAGGGCGATCATCCCGGTGAGCGGGTTGAGGCTGTCATGCATGCCGTTGACCGAACCGTTGGACGCCGCCGTGGTGGTCGCCGCCCAGAGCACAGTGGCGGTGGTGCCGAAGCGGGTTTCCTTGCCTTCCATCGGCGCGGTCTGCTCGACCGAGGCGATGTTCAGCGCAGGATTGGGCTGGTACTCGGACCACATCGCCGTCGCGCCGCCAATCAGAAACAGCGCCAGCATGCAGGCGATGATCGCGCGGCTCTGGCGCATGTCCTTGACGTAATGGCCGAAGGTGAACACCAGCGCCACCGGGATCAGGATGATCGACACCAGCTCGAACAGATTGCTCCAGATGGTCGGGTTCTCGAACGGATGCGCCGAGTTGACGCCGAAGAAGCCACCACCGTTGGTGCCCAGTTGCTTGATCGCAATCTGGCTGGCGGCCGGGCCCAGCGGGAGGGCCTGGTCGGTGCCTTGCAGGGTCACGGCGTCCACGTAATGGGCGAAGGTTTGCGGCACGCCCTGCCAGACCAGCAGCAGCGCCAGTACCAGGCACAGCGGCAGCAGACCGTAGAGGGTCGCGCGGGTCATGTCCGCCCAGAAGTTGCCCAGGTGCTGGGTCGAGCGACGGCTGATACCGCGGCAGAACGCCACCAGCACGGCGATGCCGGTGGCGGCGCTGACGAAGTTCTGCACGGTCAGGCCGGCCATCTGGCTCAGGTAGCTGAGGGACGATTCGCCGCTGTAGCTCTGCCAGTTGGTGTTGGTGACGAAGCTCATGGTGGTGTTGAACGCCAGCGACCACTCCATGCCCGGCAGGCCCTGTGGGTTGAGGGGCAGCGAGCCTTGCAGGAGCAGGATGGCGAACAGCACGACGAACCCGGCCAGGTTGAAGGCCAGCAGGGCGATTGTGTAGGTTTTCCAGTTTTGTTCGATCGTGGGGTCGACGCCGGCCAGGCGATAGCAGATGCGCTCGACCGGGCCCATGACCGGGGTCAGAAAGGTGCGCTTGCCTTCCATGACGTTGTAGTAGAACCGTCCCAGCAACGGCGCGGGCAATAGCACCAGGGCGAAAAACGCCAGTATCAGCAGGTAGTCGTAACCGTGCATGGCCGTTACTCCTCGACCCGGCCGGCGCGCAGGAGCGCAACCAGCAAGTAAACGAATAACCCTGCTGCGAGCAGCAGTGACACCCCATCCAGAACGCTCATGAAAAACTCTCCGTCATACGGCGACTGCCGTGTGGGGCAATTGTCTGCAGTGGGGGTGTAAAGGAACGAGAGCGACGGGGGTCGGGGGGCATAAAGAAAGCGTAAAGAGTGAAGAAAACAGAGCGTTTAGAAGCTTTACACCGTGGGCATATCCGGTATTTGTAGGTGGAGTTGTTATGGTTCCGCCCTTACGGCGGGTCACTTTTTCCAAGAGCCGAAAAAGTAACCAAAAAGGCCCTGCTCCTGGTTGGGTTCCTCCTTCGTCGGAATACCCTCACTCCGCCGACGCTCCGTGGGCCCGCGCCGAACGGACATCCATGTCCTGACGGCGCTCTCGCCGCATCCATGCAGCTCGGCCCACTGCGCGTCGTCTACGTTCGGCCTGCACCCAAGTCGCGTTTTGCGGCGTTTGAACTACCGCGTAGAAGATCAAAAGCAAATCAGAGGCAGATCAAGGGCGGGTCAAGCGCCAGGGACTTTTGGGAGTGAGCTTGCTCACGAAGGGGTCGGTACATCCACCGGATATCTGGTGTTTGGGATAAAGCATTCGCGAGCAAGCTCGCTCCCACAGATGGGGTGTCCAATCAGCAAAACTGTCGCCGCCTGGGCTGGCCTCTTCCCGGCTAAAGCCAGTTCTACAGGGGGTACGTGGTGCTTTTGTAGGACCGGCTTCAGCCGGGAAGCCGTTGCTCTGCTTTTGCTCTGCTTTTGCTCTGCTTTTGCTCTGCTTTTGATCTGCATTTGATCTGCTTTTGATCTTCATGCACAAAAAGCACAGTCACCGCCAATCGCGACTTGGGTGCAGGCTGAACGCAGGTCTCGCGCAGTGGGCCGAGCGGCATGGATGCCGCGAGAGCCGCCCCCCGCCATGGATGGCGGATGGCGGCGGGCCCACGGAGCGAGACCGGAGTGAAGGAACCCCGAAGAACGAGGGGCCCAACCAGGAGCAAGCACCCTTGGTTACTTGGGGTGCTTTTCCAAGTAACTCGCCGAAGGCGAAACCCGAGGCCGTTAGGCCGACGCTTTTGATCTTTCTGAGCCACACCGCCGATGTACCGGTCTTGATACATTCAAGACAACCCACCGACACCTCCCCACCCCACCCTTCCGCCCCGCTCGCCAGCGAAGTAGCATGGCAGCGTCGACTCCTATCCGCGGCCCAATCGGCGGCACCACACGGCGGCAGCACCATGCAGACAACACCCGACAGCCCCACCGCCACCGCACCGAGCGCAGAGCGCCGCTGGACCACCCGCGCCCTCATCGTCGATGACGACATCCCCATCCGCGAACTGCTCTGCGACTACCTCGCCCGCTTCAACATCCACAGTACCGGCGTCACCGACGGCAACGCCATGCGCCTGGCCCTGACCGAAGACACCTACGACGTCGTCGTCCTCGACCTTATGCTCCCCGGCGAAGACGGCCTCTCCCTCTGCCGCTGGCTGCGCAGCACCTCCGACATCCCCATTCTCATGCTCACCGCCCGCTGCGAACCCACCGACCGCATCATCGGCCTGGAACTGGGTGCCGATGACTACATGGCCAAACCCTTCGAGCCCCGCGAACTCGTGGCGCGGATCCAGACCATCCTGCGCCGCGTGCGCGACGACCGCACCGAAGAACGCACCACCCTGCGCTTCGACAATTGGCGGCTGAACAGCGTGCTGCGCCAACTCACCGCGCCGGACGGCCTCGTCGTGCCCCTGTCCAACGCCGAATTCCGCCTGCTGCGGGTCTTCCTCGAACGTCCGCGTCGCGTACTCAACCGCGAACAATTGCTCGACGCCGCCCGCGGTCGCTCCATCGAAGCGTTTGATCGCAGCATCGACCTGCTTGTCTCGCGTCTGCGCCAGAAGCTGGGCGATGACCCGAAATCCCCGCAACTGATCAAAACCGTGCGCGGCGAAGGCTATATGTTCGACGCCCGGGAGATTGGTTGATCCGCTCGGCCGACACCCTGTTTGCCCGGCTGTTTGGCGGGGCGCTGCTGGCGATCGTCCTCGCGCACCTGCTGGCGTTCGTCTGGTTTCACTACTACGGCCCGAGAATGCCGCCTCCGCCCGGCTGCGATCGGCCGACGGCCAGCCAGATGCAAGCGCCGTCCGACCGCGACCCTGCCGCCAAGGAAGACCAGAACAACACGCGCCGGCCGCCGTGCCGCCCGCCAATGCTCGGCATTCCGCTGGTGCCCCTGCTGTTCCAGTTGATCAGTCTGGTGCTTGCTGCCTGGTTCGGCGCCAAGGCCCTGAGCCGCCCGATCCGTCGATTGAGCGAGGCGGCCGAACGTCTCAGCGAGAACCTCGACAGCCCGCCCCTGGCTGCCAATGGCCCTCGTGAAGCACGACAGGCGGCGCAGGCATTCAATTTGATGCAAGAGCGCATCCGCGACCAGGTGCAACAGCGCGGACGCATGCTCGCCGCCGTGTCCCATGACCTGCGCACGCCCCTTGCGCGCCTGAAATTGCGGGTCGAGCAGATCGACGAACCGCGGCTGCACGGGCAGATGAGCCAGGACCTCAACGACATGATCGGCATGCTCGACGCGACCCTGACCTACCTCAACGAACAGCGCACCAGCGAAGCGCTGCAGTATTTCGACGTGCAGGCGCTGATCGAATCCCTGGCCGAAAACGCCCAGGACAATGGCGACGACATTCAGGCGAGCGGCACCTGCCGGCCACTGAATTCGCAGCCCATGGCCCTGCGTTCGTGCTTGAACAACCTCATCGACAACGCCCTGCGTTACGCCGGGCATGCGCGGGTGGAGATTGAGGACGCCAGTGATCGCCTGCGGGTCAGCGTCATCGATCACGGCCCGGGGATTCCCGAAGACCTGCGCGAAGTGGTGTTCGAGCCCTTCTATCGCGTCGAAAGCTCGCGCAACCGCAACTCGGGCGGCGTCGGCATCGGCATGACCATCGCCCGGGAAGCCGCACGTCGAATGGGCGGCGACCTGCGCCTCGCACACACCCCCGGCGGCGGTTTGACCGCCGTGCTGGATTTGCCGCGAATCTGACCCCCCGCCGTCACCAAAGCCTGTCATGGCTGCGCTGGGACAAACCCGCGCGTAAAATTGACCGAGTGCCCCGGACGACGGCAGTTTTTTATTGAATTTTAATTACTTGACCGGCTGCCGCGCGCGGCTGTCTCCAACCCAGTCCAGCAACAAACTGTAAGCCACTGCCAGCAACGTCGGGCCGATGAACAGGCCGATAAAGCCGAACGCCAGCAACCCGCCAAACACACCGAGCAGGACAATCACCAACGGCAGATTGCCGCCGCGACTGATCAGGTACGGCTTCAGTACGTTGTCGACGCCACTGACGATGAACGTGCCCCACAGGCCGAGAAAGATCGCCATGCCGTAATCGCCTCTCCAGGCCAGCCACGCCGTGGCCGGTATCCAGATCAGCGGCGGGCCCATGGGCACAAGGCTCAGCAGGAAGGTGCCGATGCCCAGTACCAGGGCACCCGGCACACCGGCAATAAGGAAACCGATCAGAGCCAGCACTGCCTGCGCCGCTGCCGTGCCGATCACACCGTTGACCACCCGTTGCACCGTGCCGGCCACCAGATCGAGGTAATACTGAGCGCGATCGCCGATCAGCCGCTCCAGCAGACTCAGCACGAACGCCGCCACGCGCGGCCCGTCGCGGTAAAAAAAGAACACGAAGATGATGCTCAGGGCCAGCTCGAGAATCCCGCCGCCGATCTGCGCACTGCGCGCCAGCAGCCAGTTGCCGACCTGCCCGAGGTAAGGCCGGACGCTGACCAGCAGCGCCGCGCCCTGTTGGTCGATGGTGTTCCAGTAACCCACCAGCCGCTCACCCACCAGCGGAATGCCCGCCAGCCAGGTGGGAGGATCAGGCAGGCCGTCCACTTGCACGTCCTTGACGAACGCCGTTGCGTCGCGCACGTGGTCCGCCAGATTGAAGCCCAGCCAGACCAGCGGCGCGAGCACCAGCACCATCCAGCCCAGGGTCAGAATGGCGGCCGCGAGGGACTCCCGCCCCTTGAGCGCGCGGGTCAGCAGACGCATCAGCGGCCAACTGGCGAATGCCAGCACCGCCCCCCAGAACAGCGCCGACCAGAACGGCACCATTACCCACAGGCAGGCGCCGAGCAGCGCGAGCAGGAGAATCTGCACCAACAGGCGATCGTTATTGAACATCGGTCATTCCGCAGCAAAAGGGGGTTGAATCAGACAAGCATACCGTCGAACTGCGCAACCCGCCTTGTGCGGATACCTGGGCCTGACTTCAAGACGGGAACAGAGCCCATTTCTATGGGTGCTGATGACTTGACCGGTGATGTCAGCGGGCGAATTGACCTTCTCTCATTCAGCCCATTCTTTATTAACGGTAAAGGCTATTGTCAGCCAACGATCAGGGCCGGTACCTCCAACCTCTTCGCCAATTTCATCCCGGATCAGATCCCATGCCTCCAGGGATCGCGGCGGCAAGCCCGGCGGAACGATGAAGTAAATCTCGATCTGCCTCCCGCGCCCCACACGGGCCACATAGGCACGGTAGGAAAGGAAGCCATGTCGCTGGACAGCATCGCTGGCAACGTCATCGACTCTTTTCTTCATTTCTGGCGGGGTCACCAGCAGAACATCTGCGAGAGCGTCACGAATTGTTGGCAGAGGCAAGGGTAAAACGATGAGACAAACAAGCGCCAACACCGCTGGATCGATATAAGGCGATAACCATTCCAGCGCTGTGCCCCTGATCATCCAGCCGGTCAAGAATGCGACCAACAGAGCGCCGGTCATTGCGGCGGAGATCGTCCAGGCTTTTACGTCCAGCGCAATGAAGCTTGAATGGAGTCGTTTGTTTGCTCGTCGGCCATAGATGATCATTCCAACCGCGCTCACGAGGGCCACTAGCGCAAAAATGAGCGCAAGACCGAAGTCCAGGTGTCGCCCGCCCGCCATCAGGCTTCCAACGGCCATGATCAGACCATAGCCAGCAGTGCCAACCAATAGAGTCCCGGACAAACCAAGCACAATGGGCTCAAGGTGCCAGAACCCCATTGTGAAATTCCTGGTCAGGCGGGCTCGACCGACATCGTTGTGAGAGAAGGCAATCAGCTTGGCAACGATCAGTGCAAAGCTCGTCATGATTGCGTCGATAAGGGTATAGACACCGTCAAAAATAATCGACGCAGATCCGGTCAGCAGACCGAAAACCACTCCAAAAAAAGCCAGAGCAAACGTCACAATAATGGAAAGGCGAAGCACGCTTGGCTCTGTCATCTGACTCACGGGTACGATTGGAGGGCGGCATTGTAAACACATGGTGAAGTCAGACCAAACCTGGCTCTGCGGCGGTCAGCGAATGAGTTCGAGGGTCAGGCCGGGATTTTTCCGGTCGCCCGCTTCCAGCCGTGCAGCGCGTACGCCTTTGGCCACCAGCGCTTGACGCCACGCTTCGCGCTGATCCCCGGAAAGCGTAACCCGCAAGGTGCTGTCCAGATTCAGGCCACGGGACAGCAAGGTGATCCACGGCTCCTGCGGCTCAGCGGTCAGCATCGGCAGCTCCAGCTCGCCGGTGCTTTTCAGCTCGCGCAACAGGGTCGCGGAAGTCGGCAGCAAATCCCCCAGCGGCGTGCTCGACTGAAACTGCTCGACATGGAGGAAAGCCCGGCGGTTGCCCCGGGTGATGCCGTACAACGCCACGAGCGTGTTGTTCGCCGGGGCGGCGAGGCGCAGCAGCAGATAGGACTGACCGTTGTCGGCGCCATACAGCTTGGCGTTGCCGAATACCTCGTTGGCCCACAGGCTGCTTTCGCCGCAATCGCGGGCCTGGCACCAGAACAGCAACTGCGCGCCCTGCTGCTGCAAGGCTTCACGGGCGGCGGTGAAGGCCTCGTCGGCAGTGTGCTCGACCGGCAACTGGTAAGTGATCCCGGTGACATTGCCGCGCCCGGACACCTGCCCGTCGAAGCGCAACTGGCCGCTGATCTTGCGGATCGAGCCGAGCGGGTAGACGCGTTCCAGCTCGACGGAGGGCCGGTAATCGACGATTTCAGCGTCTTCCAGTCGCGGCAGATTGGGCAGATCCTGGCTTCCGGGAACGTCGGCTGCATGGGTGACAGTGCTGAGGCCGGTGAGCAGCAGCGTGATCGCGAGCGTGCGGGTGAAGGCGTGGCTGAACGTTAGGGATGCGCTCATGGCAGGGCAATCGGCGAGGCGGGGGTTGATGCGGCGGATAAACCCGCAGGCAACGTAATCGGCAGGCAAAACAAAGCCGCGACAACGCGCGGCAGACATGAAAATAAAACGGTGAGGCGTGGGCAGTGGTCCATCGTGCAGTCTCCTGTTTCAACTGCCCCAGCCTCGGCAGTTGCAGGCCGCAAGTCAAGGAACGGCGAAGAAGCGATTGAAACAGTCTGCAACAGAGGCCGCACCCGCCTCGTCGTTGAGGTGCAGATGGTGCCCGCCCGGCAAGGACGTCACCGTGAAAGGAACGCTGGCGAGCAGCTCCCGGTTCTGCGCAAGCATGCCCTCCTCGGCCACGATTAACTGCGCCGGACAGCGCACCGCCGTGACGAAAGACAGCGCCTGCGCTCGCGTCAGACGAATTGCCGAGGGCAAAGTCAGCCGGCTGTCGCTGCGCCAGGTGTAGCCACCCGGCACCGGCATCAAGCCACGCTGGGCCAACAGCTCGGCGGCGTCGCGACTGACCGCCACCATGCCTTTCATCCGCGCTTCCACCGCCCGGTCCATGTCCGGGTAGACCGGTTTGTGTTTGCTCTGCTGGGTCAATTGCGCCTGCAGCGCCGCGCCCATGCGCTCGACGACAGACTCTGGCTCGCCCACCGGCGGAACCAACCCGTCGATCAAGGCCAGACGGCTCACCCGCTGGGGAACGGCCGCCGCAACGATCACCGAAATGATCGCCCCCAACGAGTGACCCAGCAGGGAAAACCGTTCCCAGCCCATCTGCCCCGCCACCTGCAAAACGTCGTGGGCGTAGTCCGGCAGACCATAAGCCGATCCCGGCGGGCGGTGGTCAGAGTGGCCATGCCCGGCCATGTCCAGCGCCAGGATCCGCAGCCCCTCAAGCTTGGGCGCCAGCCGCGCGAAGCTGTTGGCGTTGTCCAGCCAGCCATGCAGGGCGATCACCGGAATGCCGTCCTGGGGCCCGAACAGATGAGCCGCCAGCTCGATATGGGGCAGGCTCAGGCGGATTTCTTCCACCGAGCAGGTCATGCGCCGGCTCGGTGCAGCGCGGCGTTAGCGTCAGCGGTGGCGGCGTCGGCTCTGGCCGTCCAGCGGGAAAACAGCGTTCTGAGCATGCGGGCGGTGTCCTCGGGATGTTCGAGCGGGAACATATGCCCGCCGGGCACGGAAAGATACACGCCCTCGCGCATGCTCTTGACCGATAGCGCATGGTGGCGCCGCACCACATCGCTGCTTTCGCCGCGCACCATCGCCAACGGCACCCGCAACTGACGGGCAAGGCCCGGACTGGTGTGGGGCACGCTGCGATAGATGCTGATTTCAGTGGCGGGATCGAAACGCAAACGCAACCCGTCGCCCTCGGCTTGCAGCCCATGAAGCAGATACGCCTCGAAACACTCGGGGTGGAAACGCCGGAACAGCGACTTGCCGGCAAAGTAATCCCGGGCCGCCTCGACACTGCTGAACACTTCACGACGCCCCAACGTGCGGCCTGCGGGCGTGATGCGATCGATAAAACCAAAGCGCTTGGCGGCACGAATCATCCACTGATCGAACCGCGTCAGCACCGGTGAATCCAGCATGACAACGCCCCGGTACAACTCCGGATGACGCAGCGCCGCGTGGTAATGCAGCACGCCGCCCAGCGAATGGCCCACGCCCCACACCGGTTCAGGCTGCTCGCGCAAATGGTGGATCAACTCATCCACCAGCTGCGGCCAATTGTCCGTTACCGGAAATTGCGGGTTATGGGCATGCTGCTCAAGATGCCGAACCTCGAACTCAGGCCCAAGCGCGGCAAACAACTTGCCGTACGTACCCGACGGGAAGCCATTGGCGTGAGCGAAAAACAGAAGTTGGGCCATGCCGACGCATCCAGGGCAACCAGAACAAGCCGCGATTGTGCGCATCGCCGGGCTGGGCGGCAATGACCGGAACTGCCATCGATGAGGCCACTCCGGTCATGGGGAGGTATATGTGGTTGAGCGGAAGCGATCGGGGGTCACACCGCGAAAGTTCTGGTGCTGTCAGGGGCCTCTTCCCGGCTAAAGCCGGTCCCACTAACAGCAACGCATGCATTCAACGGGATCGCCTCCGACTGTAGGACCGGCTTTAGCCGGGAAGCTTTTGATCTTGATCTTCATACACATAACGCCCAGACGACGCCATTCGCGACTTGGGTGCAGGCTGAACGCAGGTCTCGCGGAGTGGGCCGAGCCGCATGGATGCGGCGAGAGCGCCGTCAGGACATGGATGTCCGTTCGGCGCGGGACCACGGAGCGGGACCGGAATGAGGGGATTCCGACGAAGGAGGAACCAAGCCAGGAGCAGGCACTTTTGCTTACTTTTGGATGGTGCGACTTTCGACTTTTCAAAAGTAAGTCGCCGAAGGCGAAACAGTCTGCCCCCAGGCAGACGCTTTTGATCTTGATCTTGGAGATCTCGATCAGAGCGGCAGCGATACCCGAAACATCGACCCCGCCCCTTCCTCGCTCTCGACACTGATCCGCCCGCCATGAGCGCTGACGATCTGATCGGAAATGAACAACCCAAGGCCAAGGCCGGCCACCGCATGACTGGCAGCAACACGCTCGAACTGCTGAAAAATGCGCTTCTGATTTTCCGGACTGATCCCGATCCCATGATCGCGCACTTCGATCCGCGCCTCGCCTGCCTCGCTGTACACCCGCAACTCGATCGGCTTGCGCGCGCCGTAGCGCAACGCATTGGTGAGCAGATTCGCCACCACCTGCTCGATGCGAAACTCGTCCCACACGCCAATCACCGGCGCCGTGGCGTGCAACGTCACCACACTGCTGGCTGCAGCGATCTGCGCCGAATAGCTTTCCACCAGATTGACCACCAGCTCCGACAAATCGAAGGGGCTGGTACGAATCGACAGCTTGCCCGTTCGAATCCGCGACACGTCAAGCATGTCCTCGATCAGGCGAATCAGGCTCTGGATTTGCCGCTCATCGCGGTCGACCATGGCCCGGAGTTTCTCCATGGTGAACGCCGACGCATTGTCCTTGGCCAGATGCAACTTGCGCAGCTGGGTTTCCAGAATCAGCCCATTGAGCGGCGTGCGCACTTCGTGGGAGACAATCGACATGAAGTCATCGCGCATGCGGACCGCACGCTCCAGCTCGCTCTGCGTCGATTTCAGCTCGCGCATCAGCGCTTCCTGCTCCGCGCGGCTACGTTCCAGCTCCTCGAGCTGCTGCTTGAGGGCCTTGCGCTGGCGGTACAAATCAACGAAGACGTTGACCTTGCTCTTTACCGCATGAATATCGAGGGGCTTGTGCAGGAAATCCACTGCACCGCTTTCATAACCCTTGAACGCGTAATTCAGCTCGCGCCCGGCAGCACTGACAAACACGATGGGAATGTTCTTGGTCTTCTCGGTGCTGCGCATCAGCTCGGCAAGTTCGAAGCCGTTCATCCCTGGCATCTGCACGTCGAGAATCGCCATCGCAAACTCGTGTTCAAGCAGCAACGACAGGGCCTCGTCCGCAGACAACGCCTTGAACACCTGACGGTCCTCACGCTTGATCAGCGCTTCGAGGGCGAGCAGGTTCTCCGGCAGATCATCCACGATCAGCAGTTTGGCTTTGATATCACTCAGCATGCAATTCGTTCCAGCTCGACAAGCAAGGACCCAATGTCGGGCAAAGGCAGTAGAAAATCCGGCGTATGAAGGGCGAGCGCCGCTTCGGGCATGGCCCGCGCGAGCGCCTGGGCCGGGTCCTGGACCACGGTGAGACCACCGTACTCCTTGATTCGTGCAATGCCACGCGCGCCGTCGCTGTTGGCACCGGTCAGCAACACGCCGGCCAGCCGATCACCATAGGCGTCTGCAGCCGATTCGAACAGGATGTCGATGCTCGGGCGCGAATGATGCACACGCTCCTCCTGACTCAGCGACAGGCTCAGATCGTTCTCGATGGAGAGGTGATAACTGGGCCCGGCAAAATACAGCGTTCCAGGCTTGATGGTCTCTTTGTCATCCGCTTCCTTGACCGGTATCGCCAGGTTCGCGGCAAACACCTCGGCCAACTGACTGCGACGCTGATCCGGCACATGCAGCACCGCGAGGATCGGCAGCCGAAAGCCCCGGGGCAAGGTACGGAAAATCTTCAGCAGCGCTTCGACACCACCGGCCGACGCGCCGACCACAATGGCGTCCACCGCCGGCAGCGCGGGCGCCTCCGGTGGGGTGTCAGGAAACGACGTTCTCATGATTTGCGGTAGATCCGCTCGAGTTTGACCAAGGGATCGAAGTGGCCCTTGTACCCGGAGAAGTCCAGGGTTTCCTTGCTGCCCAGCACGAGAAACCCGCGATGGCAAAGGGACTCGTGAAACAGCCCGAAGGCGCGGTCCTGCAGCTTCTTGTTGAAATAGATCAGCACGTTACGGCAGGAGATCAACTGGGTTTCGGAGAACACGCTGTCGGTCGCCAGGCTGTGATCGGCGAAGGTGACATTCTCTCGCAGGGTCTTGTCGAAAATCGCGTAATCGTAGGCGGCGGTGTAGTACTCCGAGAATAGCCGCTTGCCGCCGGCCTTCAGGTAGTTCTCGTTGTAGCCGCGCATGTTTTCCATGGAGAAGATGCCTTGTTTGGCCTTCTCCAGGGAATTGGGGTTGATGTCGGTGGCGTAGATGATCGTCCGATCGAGCAGGCCTTCCTCGCGCAGCAGGATCGCCATTGAGTAAACCTCCTCCCCGGTGCTGCACCCGGCAATCCAGATTTTCACCGACGGGTAGGTCTTGAGCAGCGGCACGACTTCTTCGCGGATCGCCAGGAAGTGCGTCGGGTCGCGGAACATCTCGCTGACCGGGATCGTCAGGAATTGCAGCAGCTGCATGAACGCCGAAGGGTCATGCAGCACGCGCTCCTGCAACGCGGAAATGGTCTTCAGTTCAAATTGACGTAACGCGTGGGCGACACGTCGTTTCACCGACGCACCCGAGTAATCGCGAAAATCGTAGCTGTACTTCAAGTAAATCGCTTCAATCAGCAAGCGTAACTCGATATCGGCGTCTCGTTCTTGGTGCATCGGCAACACTCTGGATCGGGCAAAAAGGCGGTCAATTGATCCGGTTCATTCAGATACGTTCCATCTTCGGCATCCACACGCGAATCAGCGAGAACAGTCGATCCAGATCGATCGGTTTTGCCAGGTAGTCGTTGGAACCGGCTTGCAGGCAGCGATCCTGATCGTCCTTCATCGCTTTGGCGGTGACGGCAATGATCGGCAGCTTGCGCCAGCGCGGGTTCTTGCGGATCTCGATGGTGGCTTCGTAGCCGTCCATTTCCGGCATCATCACGTCCATCAGAACCAGATCGATGTCATCGACAGTGTTGAGCTTCTCGATCGCTTCCAGCCCGTTGCGCCCGACTTCGACGATCGCGCCTTTGTGCTCCAGCGCGCTGGTCAGGGCGAAGATGTTACGCACGTCGTCGTCGACCACCAGGATCTTGCGCCCTTCGAACACGCGGTCGCGACTGCGCGCGGTCTTGAGCATCTTCTGGCGCTCGTTCGACAGCTGCGACTCGACCTTGTGCAGGAACAGCGTCACCTCATCGAGCAGGCGCTCTGGCGAACGCGCACCTTTGATGATGATGGTCCGCGAGTAGCGCAGCAGCTCTGCTTCTTCGTCACGGGTCAGGTTGCGCCCGGTGTAGACGATGACCGGCGGGAACGCGCAGATCTCGTCGGTGGACATGCGCTTGAGCAGCTCGTTGCCGAGCATGTCCGGCAGTTTCAGGTCGATGATCATGCAGTCGTAGGCGTTGTCGCGCAGCAGATCAAGGGCGTCCTGAGCGAAGCCGACCGCCGTGATCTCGATGTCGTCGTCACCGATCAGGCGCGCGATGCTGTCACGCTGCAAGGCATCGTCTTCGACCAGCAGGATGCGTTTGACCTTCTGCGTGAGCTTGGCTTCGAGGCGGGCGAAGACGTCCTTTAGCTCTTCGCGGGTGGTCGGTTTCACCGCATAGCCGATGGCGCCCATTTGCAGCGCGGCTTCCTGACGGTCTTCGACGGAAATCACGTGCACCGGAATGTGCCGGGTGCTCGGCAGCTCTTTGAGGCGCTGCAGAACAGTGAGACCGGAATGGTCCGGCAGGCGCATGTCCAGCAGGATCGCGTCCGGGATGAACGATGCGGCCAGATCGAAGCCTTCGTCGGCGGCATGGGCCACCAGACAGTTGTAGCCGAGCTCGTGGGCCAGGTCGTAGAGGATGTGGGCAAAGCGCACTTCGTCTTCGATGACCAGAATGCAGCGTTTGGTGAACGGTGCTTTTTCGCGGTCGTCGGCAAAGCGCGGAATCGGCTCGGCAGGCGGCGAAACCCTCACCGCAACAGGTGCGGGCGGCGTGACGCGGGCGGGAGCTGCCGGGGGCTGCACGGCAACTACTGGCGCCTCGGCATACTGCGAAGGCTCTTGTTCAACGTACTCTTCCGGCAGCACAAGGGTGAAAATACTGCCCTGTCCCGGCGCACTGGTGACGCTGATCGAACCGCCGAGCAGACGCGCCAGATCCCGGGAAATCGACAGGCCCAGGCCGGTGCCGCCATAACGGCGATTAGTGGTGCCATCGGCCTGACGGAACGCTTCGAAAATGCTTTCCTGCTGCTCCTCGGCGATGCCGATGCCGGAGTCGCGAACGGTGAACGCCACGCCCTCGCCGGGCTGGCGGGAAACCGTGAGGCTGACAGTACCGCTTTCGGTGAACTTGACGGCGTTGGACAGCAGGTTCTTGAGGATCTGCTCCAGTCGTTGGCGATCGGTGTACAGCGAAACCGGCGTGCCGGACTGGATTTCCACCGAGAATTCCAGCTTCTTTTCGGCCGCCAGGGGCTGGAAGGTCATGCGCAAACCTTCGACCAGACGGCTGACGCTGCTGTTTTCCGGACGCACGTCCAGTTTGCCGGCCTCGACCTTGGAAATATCCAGAATGTCGTTGATCAGGTTGAGCAAATCGTTGCCCGCCGAGTAGATCGACTCGGCGAACTTGACTTGCTCTTCGGAAAGGTTGTCCTGGGGGTTTTCCGCCAGCAGCTTGGCCAGAATCAGCGAGCTGTTCAACGGTGTGCGCAGCTCGTGGGACATATTGGCGAGGAATTCGGATTTGTATTTGCTGGAGCGCTGCAACTCGTCGGCGCGGGCTTCCAGCTCAATCTGGGCGATGTGCAATTCTTCGTTATTGCGGTCCAGTGCATCACGTTGGTCGGCCAGCGCCTTGCCCTGCTCGGCCAGTTGCTCGTTGGTCTGCTCCAGCTCCGCCTGCTGGGTTTCCAGGTGGGCCTGGGATTCCTTGAGGATCCGCGACTGCTCTTCCAGCTCTTCGTTGGCCGTGCGCAGTTCTTCCTGCTGCACCTGAAGCTCTTCGTTGAGCTGCTGGGTTTCAGCGAGCACTTCCTGCAAGCGTTGACGGTAGCGCGCCGCCTCGATGGACGTGCCGACGTTCTCGGCCACCAGTTCAAGAAACTCCAGGTCGCGGGGCGTCAGCTCGCGAAGGAAGCCCAGTTCGATGACGCCGTTGACGTGGTCATCGTTGCTGGTCGGCACCACCACGACGCTGCGCGGCGAGCCTTCACCCAGGCCGGACGTGACTTTGAAGTAATCCTGAGGGACGTTGTTCAGGGTGATGATCTGATCCTGCTCGGCCGCTTTGCCAACCACGCCCTCACCGCTGTAGATAGACTGCTCGTGCTGCTCCTGCTCGCGGGAGAAACCGTAGGAAGCCACGCGCACCAGACCGCCGTGCTCCTGACGCACGTACACCGCCGCGACGACCGCGCCCAGGTATTGGGCGAAGAAATCCAGCACGTTGCGGCCCAGCAGGTTGAGGGTGAGCTGGCCGATGACCTGCTCGGCCAGTTCGCTCTGGCCATTGCGCAGCCAGGCGACGTGGGACAGGCGCTCGGCGTCCAGCTGTTGCGCCTTGAGGTTGGCGGCGTAAGTGTCGGACAGCGTGGTCATGTCCCGACGCCCGACCCAGGCCAGAATCCCGCTGACGATCAGAATAAAGGCGATGTACAACGAGACCGACATCACGGTGGTGTGGGTCACGTCGGTGTTGCGTGTCAGACGCAGCTGATGCTCGACGTTGGCCGCTTGCTCGTATTGCTCACGCATCTCGTCAGCGAGGCGCTTGCCGCGACGATTCTGGATCGGCGTTTGGTAATCGCCGCCGGTGCGCCGCAGGGTGATCATCTCTTGGGCGAACTCGTTCCAGGAGGATTGCAGCGCGGCCAGTCGTTTGAAGCGGTCAACCTGTTCCGGGTTGTCGGCGACCAGTTCTTCAAGGCCCTGGAGTTCGGTGCTGATGGCAGGTTTGGCGACTTCGTAGGGGTCGAGGAAACGCTCATCGCCGGTCAGCAGGAAGCCGCGCATCCCGGTCTCCATGTCTACCGAGAGCTTGAGCGAGCGATTCAGGTTGTTGATCACCCGGTCGGTATGTTCGACCCACTGGATGGCCGACAACAGGTAGGAAATCAAAATGACGAAGAAAGCCGCACTCAGCACGCCGACAGCCAAAGGTAAACTGACGTTGCGGCTTAACAGTTTGCGGAAACGTTGCTCGTCGACTGCAGAGTTGGTGATCATCGCAAGGGCTCAGGCGGACTCGTCTAAACGACGGAGTTTGCCGCAAACCTCGGCAACAACTCCAGCATATGACGTAGAAGATTGAATTATCTGACATTAGATAAAGAACTATCAGGCTCGAACTGTACATTTGAGTGCAGCCAAAAAGCCACTACACTCAATTGAATCGTGTTGTTGCGGCTCAGAACTTGGCACAATTGCGCCCCCCGGCGAAACGCTGAAAACCCTACGCCGTGCGATGCGCTCTCTGCCCAATTAAGGAACCTGCCATGTCCGATTCACCCCGCACGATTCTGGTGGTCGAAGATGACAACATCGTCCGGATGTTGATTGTCGACGTCCTCGAGGAGCTTGAGTACACCGTGCTGGAAGCGGCCGACGCCGCCGAGGCGCTTGTGGTTCTGAACAACGCTGACCAGACCATTGACCTGATGATGACCGACCTGGGCCTGCCCGACATGAACGGTAAAGATCTCGCGAATCGGGCGCGTGAAATCCGCCCCGACATTCCGGTGCTGTTCGCCAGTGGCTACGCGGATTCCGTCGATGTGCCAGAAGGCATGCACAACATCGGCAAGCCGTTTTCCATTGATCAGCTGCGTGACAAGGTAAAGGGCATTCTTGGCAACTGAACAACCGCCGCAGTCCACCCCGATCCATGTGCTGATCATTGGCTACGTCTGGCCCGAGCCGCGATCGTCTGCGGCCAGCGGCCATGTCATGCAGCTGATCGACTGTTTTCTCGAACAGGGCTGGCAGATCACCTTCGCCAGCGCGGCCACAGAAGGCGAGCACAAGGCCGATCTTGCGGGGCTGGGGATCACCGAAGTCACCATTACCCTCAATCACAGCAGTTTTGATGCCTTTATCAGTGAGCTGCAGCCTGACGTGGTGCTGTTCGACCAGTTCCTGATGGAAGAGCAATTCGGCTGGCGGGTAGAGAAGCATTGCCCGAACGCGATCCGCCTGCTTGAGACTTCCGACCTGCAGAGCCTGCGCCACGCCCGTCATCAGGCGGTCAAGGAACGGCTCGACGGCAAGCCCGACGCTGATCTGACCGGTTATTTTCAGACGTCGCGGGATCAACTGTTCACGCGGATGGCGTCCACTGACCTGGCGCAGCGCGAGGTCGCCGCGATCCACCGCAGTGACCTGAGCCTGATGGTGTCCGACGTCGAAATCGAATTGCTGACCCAGGCATTTTCAGTGCCCGCTGCTCAGCTCCATTGGGCACCGTTGCTTGTGCGAGAGAACCACACAACGCCCGCCAGCCCGCGTGGATTCGAAGACCGTGCGCACTTCATCACCATCGGCAACTTTCGCCATGCACCAAACTGGGATGCGGTGCTGTGGCTGAAAAATACCGTCTGGCCGCTGATCCGCGCGCAATTGCCGGCAGCTCAGCTTCGTGTGTATGGCGCGTATACGCCGCCCAAGGCTGCAGCACTGCATAACGCTGCCCAAGGGTTCCACATCATGAACTGGGCTGAAGACGCGTTGGAAGTGATGGGTGCGGCGCGGGTTTCCCTGGCGCCACTGCGATTCGGCGCGGGCATCAAGGGCAAGATCATCGACGCTATGGTCTGCGGCACACCTACCGTGACGACGCCCATCGGTGCCGAAGCCATGCACGGCGAGCTGTCCTTTCCCGGCGCGGTGGCCTGTGATGCCCAAGGGCTCGCCGACGCCGCCGTCAGCCTCTACACCGATCAGGCACGCTGGGGACGGGCGCAACGGGACGGCTGGCACCTGCTGCCGGCGCGTTTCAGCCATGATCGCCATTGCGCCGCGCTGATCGAACGCATCCTTGCGCTGCGGGAGACGCTACCGGCCCATCGCACGGCCAACTTCACGGGCACCATGCTTCGCCATCATCAGCACAAGAGCACGCAGTACATGTCGCAGTGGATCGAAGCCAAGAACAAGAACACCTGAAGCGTTTTGTCTAAGGGACGGCGCGGCGTAGCAGATAGGTGTCCATGATCCAGCCCTTCTGCGCCCGCGCTGTTTCACGCGCCTGACGTATCTGCGCGCTCACTTCGCGCAGCGGGCCTGAAATGAGGATTTCGTCAGGGGTGCCGAGATAAGCCCCCCAATAGATGTGCAGCCCTTCGTCGATAAACCGCTCGAAGGTGCAGTGGGCGTCGAGCATCACCACGCTGTTGCTGATCTGCGCACCCTGCTCCGCCGCAAGCTCCCGCCCGGTGGTGATGTGGATCGGTTCGCCAATGCGGTTCAGGCCGATGCGATGCCCGGCAGCCAGCGCCTGCACGCTGGTGATGCCGGGGATGACCTCATAGCCAAAGGGCTCCCGGCCGCGGGCCAGTACCTGATCGAGAATCCGCATCGTACTGTCGTACAGCGCCGGGTCGCCCCACACCAAAAACGCCCCAGTCTCGCCTGCCTTTATTTCATCGGTAATCAGTTGCTCGAACAGCACGGCGCGCTGCTCGTGCCAATGCTCGATCCCACTGCGATAGGACGGCGAATCGTCCTTGCGCCGAGGATCGCTCACCTGCACCAGACGATAGTCATGCCCCTCGATGTAGCGCTCGCAGATGTCCCGGCGTAACGCCAGCAGGTCATCATTGGCGTAGCCCTTGTCGAGGATGAAAAACACCTGGGTGCGGTTCAGCGCCTTGATCGCCTGAACGGTGATGTGCTCGGGATTGCCTGCGCCGATGCCGATCACGAGGATTTTTTTCATGGGGTGGCGGTTCTCTGGAGGCGTTCGCGGAAGGTGCATCAGCGTATCGGGTTGTTGAGGGGTGTGGTTAGTCCACTGCGCAGCTGCGCGTCATGGCGCAGCATTGATGGCGCTCAAACCGGCCTCTTCCCGGCTGAAGCCGGTGCCACTGAAGCCACGCGTCCATCTGCATCGGTTTAAAGCCTCTCTCTGTATTCCGCCCATCAAATAGTGCACATTATTCCCACGCCACTCTCCAGACCGGCCCCCGCATGACCAGAACAACAAGAGTCACCGACCCTTCCTACGAGTTGATGGACGACCACAATGGGCTGTCGATCATCTACCGCGAGCACGGTTTTCCCTGCCCGCTGGTGCGTTGGCATTTCCACAAGGAATACGAGCTGCACCTGATCGTCGCCAGTTCCGGCAAGGTCTTCGTCGGCGATTACATCGGCAATTTCTACCCTGAGACGCTGTTTCTCACCGGCCCCAATCTTCCGCACAACTGGATCAGTCAGATTGAAGAAGACGAGGTCATTCCCAAGCGCGACATGCTGGTGAATTTCACCGAAGAGCTGCTCGAAAGCGGCAATCAGGTGTTCGCCGAACTCAAGGCCCTCGCGCCGTTGCTCGACCGTGCGCAATACGGCATCGAATTTCGCTGCAAGCGGACGATCCGCCAGGCCACCAAATTGATGCAAAAGATTGCCGACACCACTGGAATGACCCGCCTGGGACATTTCTTCATCCTGTTGGAATTGCTGGCCGCCAGTGACGATTTCCAGCTGTTGTCCGGTACCACTGCGTCGCAACTGTCGGATGATCACGCCGTGGAGCGCACCAACAAGGCGGTGGAATACATCTTTACCCACTACGCCCGCGAACTGCCGCTGGAAGAAGTGGCGGACTACCTGGGCATGAAGCCGACCTACTTTTCCCGCGTATTCAAGCAAGCCACCGGGCGCAGCTTTGTGGAATTCGTCAACCGCTTGCGCATCAGCAAGTCCTGCGAACTGCTCGCCGATGGCGACCGGCCGGTGACTGACGTCTGTTTCGAGTCGGGTTTCAATAACATCTCCAATTTCAACCGACGCTTCCAGAAGCTCAAGGGCATGACCCCCTCGCACTACCGTCGTCTCGCCGTACAGCGCTTGACTGAGCAAAACCTGTACTGATTCGCTGCCCCTTCGCGCCCGTCAACTACGCTGGAACTGCCCCGCACCATGTGCTGGCGCAGTTGTACGGCATGGCCGTCGGAATTCCCGGTGCAAAAAAGTATCAGTTCAAGTGCGCCGCAGGATTTGTCAACCCGCGCCCACAAGGCTGTAATCAACGCACATTCTTCCTGGCCTCCGGAAGAAACAAAAACAATAACCAAGCTTCTGACGTCCGTCTCGGCGCAGAAGAGGAGTGATAAATGAAGACCTCTGCAAATGTTCTCCTTGCCGGTACCTGTCTGACCCTCCTGTCCCTGTGCACCACCGCCACTGCCGGTGAAGTCACTATCGCCACCGTCAACAACAGCGACATGATCCGCATGCAGCGGCTGTCCAAGACCTTTGAAGAACAGCACAAGGACATCAAGCTCAAGTGGGTCGTGCTGGAAGAGAACGTGCTGCGTCAGCGCCTGACCACCGACATTGCCACCAAGGGCGGCCAGTTCGACGTGTTGACCATCGGCATGTACGAAGCCTCACTCTGGGGCGCCAAGGGCTGGCTCAAGGAAATGAACGATCTGCCTGCGTCCTACGCGCTGGACGACGTGTTTCCTTCAGTACGTGATGGCTTGTCGGTCGACGGCAAACTCTTCGCCCTGCCGTTCTATGCAGAAAGCTCGATCACCTACTACCGCAAAGACCTGTTCAAGGCAGCCGGCCTGACCATGCCGGAGCGTCCGACCTGGACGCAGATTTCCGAATTTGCCGACAAGCTCACCGACAAGTCCAAGGAACAGTACGGCATCTGCCTGCGCGGCAAGGCCGGCTGGGGCGAGAACATGGCGCTGATCACCACCATCGCCAACTCATTCGGCGCCCGCTGGTTCGACGAACAATGGAAACCGCAATTCGACCAGCCTGAGTGGAAGAACGCGCTGACCTTCTACACCAATGTCATGAAAAAAGACGGCCCGCCCGGCGCCTCCAGCAACGGTTTCAACGAAAACCTCGCCCTGTTCAACAGCGGCAAATGCGCGATCTGGGTCGACGCCAGCGTCGCCGGCTCGTTCGTCACCGACAAGTCCCAAAGCAAAGTCGCCGACAGCGTAGGCTTCACCTATGCGCCGCACGAAGTGACCGACAAGGGCTCGGCGTGGCTGTACTCGTGGGCACTGGCGATCCCGACCAGCGCGAAGAACGACAAGGACGCGCGCGCCTTCACCGAATGGGCCACATCCAAAGAGTACGCCGCGCTGGTCGCCGAGAAAGACGGCGTCTCCAACGTGCCGCCAGGCACCCGTGCATCGACCTACACCGATGCGTATAAACAAGCCGCGCCGTTTGCCAACATCACCCTGGAATCCCTCAAGGCCGTCACGCCGAAAGCGCCTACCTTGAAGCCGGTGCCGTACGTGGGCATCCAGCTGGTGACCATCCCCGAGTTCCAGTCGATCGGCACCTCGGTCGGCCAACAGTTCTCGGCGGCACTGGTGGGCACCTCCACCGTGGATCAGGCATTGACCAACGCGCAAAGCGTGGCCGAGCGTGAAATGAAGCGCGCGGGTTACCCGAAAAAGGGCTGACACCCGCTGCTTGAAGGCGGCAGGCGCTGATTGCCTGCCGCCACTGTTCACGCTAACGCTTTTGCCCGGTTCGGAGTCGACATGAACACCTCAACCCTCACCCCGCGCACCGCCGCGGCCGACGATAAGTCGTCCGCCAAAGGCCGCGTCACCAAGCCCGGCTGGTTTCTGGTCAGCCCTTCGGTGCTGTTGCTGCTGGTGTGGATGATCGTGCCGCTGGGCATGACCATCTACTTTTCGCTGATCCGCTACAACCTCCTGAACCCCGGCGAAAACGAGTTTGTCGGGCTGGAGAATTTCGAATTCTTCGTGACCGACGCAGGCTTTCTGCCCGGCGCCATGAACACGCTGTTGCTGGTCGGCAGCGTGCTGGCCATCAGTGTGATCCTCGGCGTGTTGATCTCGGCGCTGCTGGAAGCCAGTGAGTTTCTCGGCCGCGGCATCGTGCGCGTGCTGCTGATCTCGCCGTTTTTCATCATGCCGACGGTCAGCGCGCTGATCTGGAAGAACCTGATTTTCCACCCGGTGTCCGGCATCCTCGCCTGGGTCTGGAAGCTGTTCGGCGCGCAGCCGGTGGACTGGCTGGCCAATTACCCGATGCTGTCGATCATCATCATTGTGTCGTGGCAGTGGCTGCCCTTCGCGATCCTGATTCTGATGACCGCCATGCAGTCCCTGGATCAGGAACAGAAGGAAGCGGCGCGGCTGGATGGCGCCGGCCCGATCGCGATCTTCTGGCACCTGACCCTGCCCCACCTGGCGCGCCCGATCGCCGTGGTGGTGATGATCGAGACGATCTTCCTGCTTTCGGTGTTCGCTGAAATCTTCACCACCACCAACGGCGGCCCGGGATTCGCTTCCACCAATCTGGCGTACCTGATCTACAACCAGGCACTGCTGCAATTCGACGTGGGCATGGCATCGGCAGGCGGTCTGATTGCCGTCGTGATCGCCAATATTGCCGCGATTATCCTGGTACGGATGATCGGCAAAAACCTCACCGACAAGTCTTGAGGGCAAGGCCATGATGACGCTCAAACAATCCCGTCGCCTGCAAAGTGCCCTGCTCGGCACCTTGTCGTGGGTGATCGCAGCGCTGATTTTCTTCCCGATCTTCTGGATGGTCCTGACCAGCTTCAAGACCGAGATCGATGCGTTCGCCACGCCGCCGCAGTTCATTTTCACGCCGACCCTGGAAAACTACCTGCACATCCAGGAGCGCAGTGACTATTTCCACTTCGCCTGGAACTCGATCCTGATCTCTTTCAGCGCGACGATCCTGTGCCTGCTGATCGCGGTGCCGGCGGCCTACTCCATGGCGTTTTTCGAAACCAAACGGACCAAGGGCACCCTGCTGTGGATGCTCTCGACCAAGATGCTGCCCCCGGTGGGCGTGCTGATGCCGATCTACTTGCTGGCCAAGACCTTCGGCCTGCTGGATTCGCGCATTGCGCTGATCGTGATCTACACGCTGATCAACCTGCCGATCGTGGTCTGGATGATTTACACCTACTTCAAGGACATCCCCGGAGAGATTCTCGAGGCCTCGCGGCTGGACGGTGCCACCACGCGCCAGGAAATCTTTCGCGTGCTGATCCCGATCTGCAAGGGCGGGCTGGCCTCGACGGCGCTGCTGTCACTGATCCTGTGCTGGAACGAAGCGTTCTGGTCGCTGAACCTGACCTCCTCGAACGCCGCGCCGCTGACTGCGCTGATCGCCTCGTATTCGAGCCCTGAAGGTTTGTTCTGGGCCAAGTTGTCGGCGGTGTCGACCCTGGCCTGCGCGCCGATCCTGATCTTCGGCTGGATCAGCCAGAAACAACTGGTCCGCGGGCTGTCGTTTGGTGCCGTGAAATAACGCAGAGCGTCAAGTACGGCGTCCACACGCAGAGCGTGGGGACGATCCCGCAGTTGATGATTTCGACATTTTGAAGAATAAAACCGGAGCCCATCATGGCTAACCTGACAATCAGAAATCTGCAAAAAGGCTTCGACGGCCACCAGATCATCAAAGGCATCGACCTGGACGTGAAGGACCGCGAATTCGTGGTCTTCGTCGGTCCGTCGGGCTGTGGCAAATCCACCCTGCTGCGCCTGATCGCGGGCCTTGAAGACGTCACCAGCGGCAGCATCGAACTCGATGGCCGCGAGATCACTCAAGTAACACCGGCCAAGCGCGACCTGGCGATGGTGTTTCAAACCTACGCCCTGTACCCGCACATGACTGTCGGCAAAAACCTGTCGTTTGCGCTGGATCTGGCCGGCACGCCGAAGGCCGAAGTCAAGAAAAAGGTCGATGAAGCCGCGCGTATCCTCGAGCTGGGCCCGCTGCTGGAACGCAAGCCCAAGCAGCTGTCGGGCGGTCAACGCCAGCGCGTTGCAATCGGTCGCGCCATCGTGCGCAACCCGAAAATCTTCCTGTTCGATGAACCCCTGTCCAACCTCGACGCCGCCCTGCGGGTGCAGACCCGACTGGAGCTGTCGCGCCTGCACAAAGAGCTGCAGGCAACGATGATCTACGTCACCCACGATCAGGTCGAAGCCATGACCCTGGCCGACAAGGTGGTCGTGCTCAACGGCGGTCGCGTTGAACAGGTGGGCTCGCCGCTGGAGTTGTACCACCACCCGGCCAACCTGTTCGTCGCGGGCTTTCTCGGCACCCCGAAAATGGGTTTCCTCAAGGGCACGATCAGCCGTGTCGAAGCCTCGGCCTGTGAAGTGACCCTGGAGGCGGGGACGAAAGTGCTGCTGCCCTTCACCAACGCACAGCAGAGCGTGGGCGACTCGGTGACCCTGGGCATTCGTCCCGAGCACCTGGAGCTGGCCAACGAGGGTGATTGCCAGTTGACCGTCATCGCCGACGTCAGCGAACGCCTGGGCAGCGACACGTACTGCCACGTGCGCACCACCTCCGGCGAGCCGCTGACCATGCGGATTCGCGGCGACCTGGCCAGCCAGTACGGCGAAACCCTGAAACTGCACCTGAACAGCGCGCACTGCCACCTGTTCGACGCCCAAGGCCAGGTCATTCGTCGCGCGCTGCAGGCCGCTGCCTGATCCCTCGCACTCCACAGCATTCGGGAACACCGTCATGAAACTGAACAAGCAGAACCTCTCCAACCTGGGCGCCGGGATCGCCATCCCCGCCTATTCCCTCGACGAGCGTCGCCAGGGCATCGCGCACATTGGCGTCGGCGGTTTCCACCGCGCCCACCAGGCGTTTTACACCGATGCGCTGATGTCCCTTGGGGCGAATGAACGCAGTGGTGAAGGCCTGGACTGGGCCATTTGCGGCGTCAGCCTGCGCGAGGAAGACCGCGGCAATTTCGAAGCATTGAAGGGCCAGGATTTTCTCTACACCCTGTTCGAACTGAGCGACACCCCGGACACCGAAACCCGCGTGATCGGCGCCATGAGCCAGATGCTCATGTCCACCGACAGCGACCTGGCGCTGATCGACAAACTGGCCAGCCCGGATATCCGCATCGTCTCGCTGACCATCACTGAGGGCGGCTACTGCATCGACGACAGCACCGGCGAATTCATGAGCCACCTGCCACAGATCCAGTACGACCTCGAACACCCCGCCACACCAAAGACCGTGTTCGGTTATCTGTGCGCGGCGCTGACCCGACGCCGTGCGGAAGGCACGCCAGCGTTCACCCTGATGTCCTGCGATAACCTGCCGCACAACGGCGCGGTGACACGCAAGGCGCTGCTGGCGTTCGCCAAACTGCGCGACCCGGAACTGCACGACTGGATCGCTGCAAACGTCAGCTTCCCCAACGCCATGGTCGACCGCATCACCCCGATGACCAGCACCGCCCACCGCCTGCAGCTGCACGATCAGAAAGGCATCGACGACGCTTGGCCGGTGGTCTGCGAACCCTTTGTGCAGTGGGTGCTGGAAGACAAATTCGTCAACGGTCGTCCTGCCTGGGAAAAGGTCGGCGTGCAGTTCACCGACGACGTGACCCCGTACGAAGAGATGAAGATCAAGCTGCTCAATGGCAGCCACCTGGCGCTGACCTATCTCGGCGCGCTGAAGGGCTATCGCTTCGTCCACGAAACCATGAATGACCCGCTGTTCGTCGAGTACATCCGCACCTATATGGATCTGGACGTGACCCCGCAACTGGCGCCGGTACCGGGCATCGACCTGACCGATTACAAACAGACCCTGATCGATCGGTTCTCCAATCAGGCGATTGCCGACCAGCTTGAGCGCGTGTGCTCCGACGGCTCTTCGAAATTCCCGAAATTCACCGTGCCGACCATCAACCGTCTGATCGTCGACAGCGGCAACATGGACCGCGCCTCGCTGGTGGTCGCGGCCTGGGCGCTGTACCTGCAAGGCAACCGCAACGGCGACTTCACCGGCGAGAACGGCGTGCCGTACACCGTCGTCGACCCGCGCGCGGACTTCTGCAAGGCGCTGGTGGCCGATGACGTGCTGGTCACTCAGCGGCTGCTTGAAGTCGAAGAAATCTTCGGTGCGGCGATTCCCCAGTCCCCTGAGTTCGTGGCATCGTTCGAGCACAACCTGAACAGCCTGAAGCAGCTGGGCGTCAGCAAAACCCTGGAAAACCTGTTGGCGAAAACCGTCTGAGGTGGAACATGTTTCTCGGCATCGATTGCGGCACCCAAGGCACCAAGGCGATTGTTCTGGATGCCGTCAGCGGCAAGGTCCTCGGCGAAGGCTCGGGGGCCCATCACATGATCAGCGGCGCCAACGGGCGCCGCGAGCAGGATGTGCAGGAATGGCTCGATGCGTTCGAGCAGGCGACGGCGGCGGCGTTGCAGAAGGCAGGAGTGTCCGGCACGGACATTCAGGCGATCGGCGTGTCCGGGCAGCAGCATGGCCTGGTGATGCTCGATGAGTCCGGCCAGGTGCTGCGCCCCGCCAAGCTATGGTGCGACACCGAATCCTCGCCCGAAAATGATCGCCTGCTGGCGTACCTGGGGGGTGAAGCCGGGTCGCTGGAGCGTCTGGGTATCGCCATCGCGCCGGGCTACACGGTTTCCAAGCTGCTGTGGAGCAAAGAGCAGTTTCCCGAGCTGTTTGCCCGCATCGACAAGATCCTGCTGCCCCATGACTACCTTAATTACTGGCTGACCGGCCGCAGCTGCAGCGAGTTCGGCGACGCGTCGGGCACCGGTTATTTCAACGTGCGCACCCGCCAGTGGGATCTCGACATTCTTCAACACATCGACCCCACCGGCCGGCTGGTCAAGGCGCTGCCGGAGCTGATCGAGGCGCATCAGCCGGTGGGCACAATTCTTCCTGCCATCGCCGAGCGGCTGAGCCTCAACCCGAAGGCCATCGTCTCCAGCGGCGGTGGCGACAACATGATGGGCGCGATCGGCACCGGCAATATCGCGCCGGGCTCGATCACCATGAGCCTGGGTTCGTCGGGCACGGTCTACGCCTTCGCCGACGCCGGCAATGTCAGCACGCAGCCGTCGGTAGCGACCTTTTGTTCTTCATCGGGCGGCTGGCTGCCACTGATCTGCACCATGAACCTGACCAACGCCACCAGTGCCATCCGCGAGCTCTTCGCGCTGGACATCGGCGCCTTCAACGCAGCGGTCGCGTCGTCACCGATAGGCGCCCAGGGCGTGCTTGTGCTGCCATTCCTCAACGGCGAACGCGTACCCGCCCTGCCCCACGCCACCGGCAGCATTCTCGGGCTGGACAGCACCAACTTGACCCAGGCCAACCTGTGCCGCGCGGTGGTCGAGGGCACCACCTTCGGCCTGCGCTACGGTCTGGACCTGTTGCGTGACAGCGGCATTAAAAGCGATAACATCCGCCTGATCGGTGGCGGCGCCAAAAGCGCAGTCTGGCGGCAGATCGTGGCCGACATCATGGACACGCCGGTCATCTGCACCACCGGCACCGAAGCGGCCGCACTGGGCGCGGCGATTCAGGCGGCGTGGTGTCACTCCCGTGCCGAGGGTGCCGGTGAGTCGCTGCAGTCCCTGACCGAGCGTTGCGTCAGCCTCGATCCGGCCAGCGAAACCCGGCCGGTTCCTGAACACGTTGCGGCGTATCACGCGGTGTATCAGCACTATCGCACTCAATTGCAGGGCCTCTGACGGACAGCCCCGTCGGCCTTTATGGAGCAACTATGTATCTGGTCTGTGGCGAAGCACTGTTTGATTTTTTCTGTCAGCCGGACAGCGGACAAAGCAACAAAGTGGGTTATCAAGCCATCGCCGGTGGTTCGCCATTCAACGTCGCGGTGGGGCTGCGCAGGCTAGGCGTCGATGCCGGGTTCTTCGCCGGGATTTCCAGCGATTACCTGGGCAAGCGTCTGATGACGGTATTGGCGGAAGAAGGCGTGCGCGAGGACTTTCTGGTGCATGTGGACGCGCCGACGACGCTGTCGATGGTCGCCGTAGGCGCGGACGGCTCGCCGCAGTACAGCTTTCGCGGTGAAGGCTGCGCGGACCGAATGCTGAGCGTCGAGCATCTGCCGACGCTGGACGACAGCGTGCGCGGCTTGCATGTGGGTTCATTTTCGCTGGTGGTGCAGCCGATCGCCGATGCGCTGCTGACGCTGGTCCGGCGCGAAAGCGGCAAGCGGCTGATTACGTTCGATCCCAACGTGCGCCTGAATCCGGCGCCGAGCATCGAGCTGTGGCGCGGTCAGGTGGCGAAGTTTGCCGAGCATGCGCACATCATCAAGGTCAGTGATGAGGATCTGGAGCTGTTGTATCCGCAGATGGATGCGGCGGCGGTGGCCGAGGGTTGGCTGAAGGACAATTGTCAGTGGGTGATCATGACCCGCGGTCGTCAGGGCGCCACGGTGTTTACGCGGGCGCTGGGCACGTGGTCGGTGGCGGCGCGCAAGGTGGAGACGGTTGATACGGTGGGGGCCGGGGATACGTTTCAGGCGGCGTTGATTGCGTTTCTGACGGAGCGGGGTCTGGATGTGCCGTCTGCTTTGGCGGGGGTAGATCGCGAGACGCTTACGAAGATGCTGGAGTTTGCGGTGGCGGCGGCAGCGGTGACCTGTACGCGTGAGGGGCCGGATTTGCCCTATCGGGCGGAGGTGGTCTAGGCGTCTGGTCCTTTTCAGATCGAGATCAAGATCAAGATCAACAGCGTCTGCCTGGGGGCAGACTGTTTCGCCTTCGGCGAGTTACTTGGAAAAGCACCCCAAGTAACCAAGGGTGCTTGCTCCTGGTTGGGCCCCTCGTGCCTCGGGGTTCCTTCACTCCGGTCCCGCTCCGTGGGCCCGCCGCCATCCGCCATCCATGGCGGGGGGCGGCTCTCGCGGCATCCATGCCGCTCGGCCCACGGAGCGAGACCTGCGTTCAGCCTGCACCAAAGTCGCGATTGGCGGTGTCTGGGCTATCGCGTAGAAGATCAACAGCAAAAGCTTCCCGGCTAAAGCCGGTCCTACAGTCGGAGCCGGTGCCATTGACGGTACGCGGTGTGCTTTTTAGTGGGACCGGCTTTAGCCGGGAAGAGGCCAGCTCAGGCGCCGACATTTTTGCTGATAGCCCCCCGTCCCTGTGGGAGCGAGCTTGCTCGCGAATGCTTTATCCAGAACACCAGATATCAGATGGATGTACCCGCCCCTTCGTGAGCAAGCTCACTCCCGCACGTCCTTAGCGCTTAACCCGACCTCGATCTGCCTTTGATCCGCCTTTGATCTGCTCTTGATTTGCTTTTGATCTTCCTACGCAAAATGTTCAAACACCGCCAAACGCGACTTGGGTGCAGGCTGAACGGAGGTCTCGCGGAGTGGGTCGAGCCGCATGGATGCGGCGAGAGCGCCGTCAGGACATGGATGTCCGTTCGGCGCGGGCCCACGGAGCGGGACCGGAGTGAGGGTACTCCGACGAAGGAGGAGCCCAACCAGGAGCAGGCACCCTTGGTTACTTGGGGTGCTTTTCCAAGTAACTCGCCGAAGGCGAAACGTCTGCCCTCAGGCAGACGCCCTTGATCTTACGAACCCTCTGCCGTTAGGCCATTTCCGCCTTTGCCATGGCGATCCTGGTCTTCACCTCCTGCTCAGCCACCTGCTGATCCGTCTTCTGCTTCTGCAGCTCAGTCACCTGCTTGTCCACCGCTGCCTGCTCCTGCGGCGTCATGGCGTCGTATTCCTCCTTGCTGACCCCCGTCAATCGCTGCCGCACCTTCTCCGCGTCGGTCTGGTTCATGTAGGACAGAAACTGATCCTTCACCGAACCCGCGCCGTCAGAACCCGCCGTGCCATCGCTGGCCGCCAGTTCATCGGAGACGGTCTTGCTGACGCTATCAGACGACGCGACCTGCTTGTCAGCGCTGGACAGAAACGCCGCAGCGGCTGCCGCCTTGTCATCATCCGTCACCGACGACGCCGTGTTGGCCGCCGCCGCTTTCAGGTTCACCATCATTTTGGCAAACGACTCGTCGTAGCCCTGCTTGCCGTCATTGCTGCTTTGCGCCGCGCCTTCACCATTGCTCGCAATCGCCGCCACGGGTGTGGCAGCGCCGGCCATGGCGCTGGTGTAGGCATCCGAGTCCGCCGTGGCGAAATGGGTGTGGCTCACCGCCTTCGACACGAACTGCTGGATGGCACTGTTGCCGATTAACATCTTTCACCTCCTGTTCAGGTTGTCCGATGTACCCCGACAGCAGCAAAACCGATGCCATAACGCCTTACCCAGCTGGAAGGCCCGCCAGCAGCGGCCTGCAGGCCACGCGTCTAGCCGTGACGGGCCGCGTAATCGACACTGCTTGCCGTCTGCGGCAGATTCTCGCCGCCGGCTTGCCATACTGGCCAGCGCACCGCCGACAAGCCGAGGCCGTCGTCTTATTTAAGGAACGCCTTCACCGCCTCATTCACCTTGTCCGCCTCACACGCCGGCGCCATGTGCCCGCAATCGCTGTTGAGCACCAGCAACTGCGCGCGCTTTTGAGCGGCCAGCGCCTTGGAAGGGGCCGGGTCTACCATGCGGTCCTGCTCTGACGTGATGACTAACAGCTGCGCCTTGATCTTCCCGGCCAGCGCGGCCATATCGCCCTGACGCAACAGATCAAAGGACGTCATCGCCTGCAATTGCCGGTACCAGTCGACCGTACTGAACGCCTGGCCACCTGTTGAGGCAGAAACACTGCCGCCAGGCGCAGGTTTGTTCCCCACAGGCTTGGCTGCAGCACGCTCCGGCGTCCACAGATAACCGTTGTGGACCGCCGTGAGCTGCTTGAACGCCGTGCCGGGCGCATAGTTGCCATCGTTCCAGCCAGGCGCGCGTTCGATGGCGGCCAGTTCTGCATGCCAGGCCTGCAAATCGCGTTCGGTTGGGTGAGGCGTGCCGACGATGGTCACCACTTTGCTGGCAAAATCCGGGTACATCACCGCCCATTGCAGGGCCTGCATGCCACCCATGGAAATGCCAACGATGGCATGGGCGTGGTCGATGCCCAGGTACATGGCGAGCAAGCGATGTTGCGCCTTGACCATGTCGCGGATGCCGAACTGCGGAAACTTCAGGCGTGGCGCAATCGGACTGTTGGACGGCGAGCACGACACGCCGTTGCCGATGGCGTCCATCGCCACCACGTACCAGCGATTGGTGTCGACCAACTTGCCCGGGCCGATCATATCGGCCTGGTCGGACGTCCGTCCGGCCAGCCAGGTGGTCACCAGCACGACGTTATTGCGATCTTCTGCCAGGGTGCCGTAGGTGCGATAACCCAGGTCACAGCGCGATATCTTGCCGCCGGTCATGTTCACCGAGCCAATGTTTACGCGCTGCTGCTCTGCCCCCTGGCAAATGCCCACACTCATCAGGACCAGCAACGCACACAGCGTCCGGTCAGCGTATTGACGCAGTTTCATGGATTTCCTTAGAGGTAAGACCTTAATGGTTTGCGGCTACGGAAAACCATGTACATCAACACCATGCCGTCGCGCTGCGCCATCAGCGTAGCTGGTAATGTCAGACGGGTGAGGCCAATTCGCACCTATTTTTTCAGGCCATTCAACAGCCTGAGTGATTTATGGTTGTGCGCCGCTTTTACCCGTCAAGGCGACAGATATCCGACTGAGGGCTCCCCCTGCTCCACCGGCGATGGTAGCGTGCGGTGGTTTCTGATCGAACGATCAGACATTTCTCTCAACATGCCTGCCAAGGAATGCCCCACCCAATGGACTTTTCGCTCAAGCAAATCGCCGCCGCACTGATGCTGGCCGGCGTATCCTCTTTCGCACCCGCCGCTTTCGCCACTCTCACCGCGCAACAGAGCGGCACGATTGTCGGCAGTTTCAAGGAAAACGCCGTTACGGATTTCCGCCAGTTCCTCAAGACCGTCAGCACCACCGACGTGGCCAAGGCTGCGGGCATCGAACCGGCGATCAACGCTTTCCTCGCCAACAAGAAGCTTTCAGCCGATGAGCAGAACGATATCCATCGCCTGCTGGGCATTTACGCGCGGGTGAAGTACGGCAGCGCCGCCACCGAAACCCTGCGCGAACTGGTCGCCATCCCGACGTTCCAGACCGCTGGCGTCGCGCAGCACGACAACCCGGCGTTCATCAAGATTGCCGAGAAAATCAAAACCCTCGCCCAGTCGTTCGACCTGACCTTCCGCAACATCGACAATCGCGTGTATGAAGTCTCGCTTGAGGGCTCAAGCCCTGAGGTGGTGGGGATTCACGCCCACGCCGACGTCGTGCCGGTCACCCCGGAAAACTGGGTGCTGGCCGACGGCACTCGCCTCGATCCATTCAAAGTGACCCTGATCGGCGACCGCATGTACGGGCGCGGCACCGAGGATGACAAGAACGGCATCGTCGTCGCGCTGTACGCGATGAAGGTGATCAAGGAAGAAAAGCTGCCCCTGGCGCGCAACTTCAAGCTGCTGATCGACACCACTGAAGAAACCTCCGGTGACGCCATTCCCTACTACTTCGAGCGCAACCCGACGCCGGCCTACAACCTGGCGCTCGACGGCAGCTACCCGGTGGTCATCGCAGAGAAAGGCTACGGCACGGTCATGGCCAGCTTCCCCCGTCGCACCGCCGAAGGCACTGGCGCGGAAATCACCTCGATGACCGGCGGCATGGCGACCAACCAGATCCCGTCAAAATCAGTCGTGACGCTGGTCAGCGACCACCCCGCTGAACTGGCAGCCGAGTTGCAGAAAGCCGGCGCCGAGTACGTCCAGCGAAACGGTGGCAACTTCAAGGTCGACGCAGAAGTCGCGGGCAAGGACGTCAAGCTGACGGTCACCGGCGTCTCGGCCCACTCCTCCGAGCCTGAATCA
This sequence comes from Pseudomonas sp. GL_135, assembly GCF_057834665.1. NCBI lineage: Bacteria > Pseudomonadati > Pseudomonadota > Gammaproteobacteria > Pseudomonadales > Pseudomonadaceae > Pseudomonas > Pseudomonas sp. GL_135. The sequence continues at coordinate 2,298,317 of NZ_CM174408.1, read as the reverse complement.
GGAGTTAACCCGGTGGCGCGGATGCTCGATTTCATCAACGGCCTGGACGGCAAAGTCGCGCTCAAGCACAACGCGATTACCGACGCCGCCCGCTACGCCGCTGACAACTGGGGCCTGGATTACCTGGGCGCCAAACTGGGCGTTGGCTTCAGCGATGAGTTCATGGGCCCGCTGACGGCCTCGCTGACCTACGTGGCGATGGACGACAAAGCCTTCAAGCTGGCGGTCAACCTGCGCGTGCCAAGGGGCAAAACACCGGAAGCGCTAAAGGCGGAAATCGCTCAGAAGCTGACGGCCTGGACCCAGCAGAGCCACATCACGCCGGGCTTTGATTACTCGATCGCCGAGCCGATGTACCGCAATCCCGAGGGCGAGTGGGTCAAGGCGCTGCTGGCCGTCGCGACCGAGAACCTGGGCATGGAGCACAAGTTCGGCACGTCCGCCGGCGCCACGTCAGTGCATGAGCTGCCGAACGGGGTGCAGTTCGGTCTGGCCAAACCCGACGTCAAATACACCGGTCACACCGACGCCGAGTTCAAGACCACCGAGCAGTTCCTGCTGGACCTGCAGATTGTCACCGAAATGATGGGCCGCATCGGTCAGCTGCCGAAACTCTGACCACACGTCCCGGGCCCGCTGCAATGGCGGGCCTGATTCGCGCCGCTGAAGATGCGTGCATCAAGAGCTCAGTGCTGAAGTTTTGAGCCTGTCCGGCGCACGATCTTGATCGAGTGTTTGAGGTTGGGCTTGCGCGTCACGCTGATTGCCCGCTGCGTGATCGTGTCGAGGGTGATGTTCCAGAAGCCGGTGCTGGGCACGACGATTTTCGCCGGAAAGCGGTCGAAGGCGCCGCCGTGATAAGTGTGCCGACCGCCGTTCTTGAAGCTGCGGAAGTTGGCGTCACTCATGAGGCGGATGTTGCAGGCGTTCGAGGACTCGATCACCACGATGTCGCCTTCATTCAGGTGTTCGCGTTGATGGATGAATTTCACGGGGTTTCCACGGCAGTGAATAAAAACGGGCGCGAGAATAGCACGGAGGCCCGCCCCTAGAAGGCAGAGATGTCATGAACGCATAAGTGACAGACCCAAAAAAAACCTCATGATCGCTCATGAGGTTTTTTTGTCTTTTTTAGTGGGACCGGCTTCAGCCGGGAAGAGGCTGGTGTGTACCCCATCAATTTCCAGTGTCGCAACCGACGCCTTCCCGGCTAAAGCCGGTCCCACGAGTCGGCGTACACCCGATCCCACTGAAAGCACGGGATGCCTTTAGTGGGACCGGCTTTAGCCGGGAAGAGGCCGGTGTGTACGCCATCATTTTTGCAATGTGGCAACCGACGCCTTCCCGGCTGAAGCCGCCTCTAATAAACCATCACGCCGGGGCGCTGGTGCGGATCAGGTGGTCAAAGGCGCTGAGCGACGCTTTGGCGCCCTCGCCGACCGCGATCACGATCTGCTTGTACGGCACGGTGGTCACGTCACCGGCAGCGAAAATGCCCGGGATGGACGTCTCGCCGCGCTGATCGATGATGATCTCACCCCGTGGCGACAGCTCGACGGTGCCCTTGAGCCATTCGGTGTTCGGCAGCAGGCCGATCTGCACGAAGATGCCTTCCAGCTCTACGGTGATTTCTTCACCGGTGAGGCGGTTCTTGTAGCGCAGGCCGTTGACCTTCTGGCCGTCGCCGGTCACTTCGCTGGTCAACGCGCTGGTCAAGACCGTCACGTTGGGCAGGCTGTGCAGCTTGCGTTGAAGGACCGCATCGGCGCGCAGGTTGGCGTCGAATTCAAGCAGGGTCACGTGGGACACGATACCGGCCAGGTCGATCGCCGCTTCCACACCGGAGTTGCCGCCGCCGATCACCGCGACGCGCTTGCCTTTGAACAGCGGACCGTCACAGTGCGGGCAGTACGCCACGCCCTTGTTGCGGTATTGCTGCTCGCCCGGGACGTTCATTTCACGCCAGCGTGCGCCGGTCGCCAGGATCACGGTCTTGCCTTTGAGCACGCCGCCGCTGGCGAACTTGACTTGGTGCAGCTCGCCGTTCTTGCCCGGAATCAATTGCTCGCCGCGCTGCAGGTTGATCACGTCGACTTCGTACTGCTTGACGTGCTCTTCGAGCGCAACCACCAGCTTTGGCCCTTCGGTGTGCTGCATCGAGATGAAGTTCTCGATCGCCATGGTGTCCAGTACCTGGCCGCCAAAACGCTCGGCCGCCACCGCGGTGCGGATACCTTTGCGGGCAGCGTAGATCGCTGCGGCTGAACCGGCCGGGCCACCGCCGACGACAAGCACGTCGAACGCTTCTTTGCCATTGAGCTTCTCGGCCTGACGATCACCGGCGCTGGTGTCAATCTTCGCCAGAATCTCTTCCAGGTTCATGCGGCCCTGGCCGAACAGCTCGCCGTTCAGGTAGATGCTAGGCACGGACATGATCTGGCGGTCGGTGACTTCTTGCTGAAACAGGCTGCCTTCGATGGCGACGTGCTGCACGTTCGGGTTGAGCACGGCCAGCAGATTCAACGCCTGGACCACGTCGGGGCAGTTCTGGCAGGTCAGCGAGAAGTAGGTTTCAAACTTGAACTCACCGGTCAGGCTGCGGGCCTGCTCGATGGTTTCCTCGGAGGATTTGGACGGGTAGCCGCCGACTTGCAGCAGCGCCAATACCAGGGAGGTGAATTCGTGACCCATTGGCAAGCCGGCAAAGCGCAGCTTGATGTCCTGGCCCGGGCTGTTCAGGGCGAAGGACGGCGTGCGTGCATCGCTGCCATTGGTGTCCAGGGTGATCTTGTCGGAGCTGCTGACGATGTCATTGAGCAGGGCCAGCATTTCCTGAGATTTTGCGCCGTCATCAAGGGACGCAATGATCTCGATCGGGCGAGTGATCCGCTCCAGGTAAGATTTCAACTGAGCTTTAAGATTGGCGTCCAACATGGTTCGGCTTCCTTCTTCACTTTCAGGGTCCGGATCCTGTTCAGAATCCAGCGAGTTCTACAAAAAAAAACGCCCGAGCGATAACCGCCCGGGCGTTTTTTGGGGGCGATGCGGTTTACGTGCCTATGGGCTCATAGCCCCCGATCCGGTCATGACGACTTAGATCTTGCCAACCAGGTCCAGGGAAGGAGCCAGAGTGGCCTCGCCTTCTTTCCACTTGGCTGGGCAGACTTCGCCCGGGTGTGCAGCAACGTACTGAGCGGCCTTGATTTTGCGCAGCAGCTCGGAAGCGTCACGGCCAACACCGCCATCGTTCAGTTCGACGATTTTGATTTCGCCTTCCGGGTTGATCACGAAAGTGCCACGGTCAGCCAGACCTGCTTCTTCGATCAGTACGTCGAAGTTGCGGGAGATGGTCAGCGTCGGGTCGCCGATCATGGTGTACTGGATTTTGCCAATGGCTGGCGAAGTGTTGTGCCAGGCAGCGTGGGCAAAGTGGGTGTCGGTGGAAACGCTGTAGATCTCGACGCCCAGCTGCTGGAAGGCAGCGTAGTTGTCGGCCAGGTCTTCCAGCTCGGTCGGGCAAACGAAGGTGAAGTCAGCCGGGTAGAAGAACACCACAGACCATTTGCCTTTCAGGTCGGCGTCCGACACTTCTACGAAGTTGCCGTTCTTGTAAGCGGTTGCTTTGAACGGTTTGACTTGGCTGTTGATGATAGGCATCGGTGAATCTCCTGAGGGTTGTGAAAATAGGTGCTGCAAATTCGATGGGGAGGATACTACGCAAAATCGTCGGCAAGAACTCATTGGCAAAGCTCATGCTAACGATTGGTTTTGACTATAAACGCGGATTATTAATAGAAGACGTTGTGAGCGCGGTCAGGGGGTCTCGATCAGCCGACTCACTCGCCGGGCAAGTTCGTCGATGCTGAACGGCTTGGTGAGCAACTCCATGCCATCGTCGAGAAAGTCGCCGCGCACTTGTGCTTCGCGCGCATAACCGGTCATGAACAATACCTTCAGCCCGGGGCGATGCTGGCGGGCGACTTCTGCCAACTGGCGGCCATTCAAACCCGGCAGCCCAACATCCGTCACCAGCAAATCGACCGGCTCGGCGCCCTGCAGGACCAGCAGCGCTTCATGGCTGTCGCAGGCCACCTGGACGCGATAGCCCAGGTCCTTCAACACATCCACCACCAGCATGCGCACATCGGGCTCGTCTTCGACCACAAGGACCCGCTCGCCCTGACTGGCGCGCAGCGGCTCGATGCTGCGATCGACGGCAGGCGCCTGCTCCGCCGCATCGTGATGACAGGGCAGCAGCAAATCGATTCGCGTGCCGCGCCCTTCTTCGCTGGTAATGCTGACGCGCCCCCCGGTCTGGTTGATGAAGCCATACACCATCGACAGACCCAGGCCGGTGCCCTGCCCGATCGGCTTGGTGGTGAAAAACGGATCGAACGCTCGCGCAATCACTTCGCTGGACATGCCCAGCCCGGTGTCCTGCACCCGAAGGCGAACGTAGTCGCCCGGCGCCAGAGCGTCCTGCAACAACGGGATGTGGGTGAGTTCGGTCTGGATCAGCAGCCGGCCGCCGTCGGGCATCGCGTCGCGGGCATTGATGACCAGGTTGAGCAAAGCGTTTTCGAGCTGATGCTCATCGGTGTTGGTCAGGCACGACGTCGCGTGCAGATCGACTTCCAGCTCGATGCTTTCACCGATGGTGCGGCGCACCAGTTCATCCATGGACATGACCATGTGGTTGACGTCGACGGGGCATTGATTGAGCGACTGGCGACGGGCGAACGCGAGCAGGCGATGGGTGAGCGACGCGGCGCGGTTGGCGGAACTCATCGCGGCCTCGATGTAGCGATCGATTTCCGACACTCGCCCTGCCGCCACCCGACGTTGAATCAGATCCAGCGCGCCGAGCACCCCGGTCAGCATGTTGTTGAAGTCGTGGGCAATGCCACCGGTCAACTGGCCGATAGCATCCATCTTCTGCGCATGGCGCAGCGCCTCTTCGGCCTGGGCGCGCTCACTGATTTCGACCTGCAGGCGCTGATTGCTTTCAGCCAGTTCACGAGTGCGCGCAGCGACGCGCTGCTCAAGGCTCTCGTTCAGCTCGCGCAGCGCGTCTTCGGCACTGACCTGCGCCGTGATGTCCGTGCTCGTGCTCAGCCAATGGATGATGCTGCCGCGCTCATCGCGGATCGGCAACGCACGGGAGAGGAACCAGCGGTACTGGCCGTCCTTGCCTCGCAGGGGAAAGGTGTCTTCCCACAACGAGCCGGTGGCGAAGCAGCGCTTCAGACGCGACTCGACGCGCTGGCCATGGTCAGGGTGATGCAGTGATCGCCAGCCCAGCGCCATCATCGCCTCGTGAGAGGTACCTGTGTAGCTGTACCAGCGCTCGTTGTACCAATGGATGCGCCCGGCGGGATCGGCGATCCAGGCCAACTGACTCATGTTGTCGGCGAGGCTGCGAAACTGCCGCTCACTTTCTTCGAGCGCTTCGGTTCTGGAAAGCGCCTGGTCGTCAGGTCCTGCTGGATTCAAGGGCATGGCTGCCGAAAAACTCGTGCTGGTCAAAGAGTGGGTCCGTCCCTAAAAACAATGGCTCGTCCAGCTCCCTCCATGGAGGCCGGACCGTTCACGTGTGCGTTGTGCTGTGTGCGATGTTGAATGACGCGTGCTGCGAAAGGCTTAGCGCGCCGGCGTGCGCATGGTGACGAATTCTTCCGCCGCCGTAGGATGCACGCCAATGGTGTCGTCAAAAATCTGCTTGGTGGCGCCGGCCTTGAGTGCGATCGCCAGGCTCTGGATGATCTCGCCGGCGTCCGGGCCAACCATGTGGCAACCCAGCACGCGATCGGTTTTGGCGTCGACCACCAGCTTCATCAGGGTGCGCTCCTGGTTGTCGGTCAACGACAGCTTCATTGGCCGGAACTTGCTTTCGAATACCTGCACCTCATACCCGTCCTTCATGGCTTCGGCCTCGGTGAGGCCCACCGTGCCGATGTTCGGCAGGCTGAACACGGCAGTGGGAATGTGGCGGTAATCCACGGGGCGGTACTGCTCGGGTTTGAACAGACGCCGCGCGACGGCCATGCCTTCGGCGAGGGCCACCGGCGTCAACTGCACGCGACCTATGATGTCGCCGACGGCGATGATCGAAGGCTCGGTACTCTGGTAGTCACCGTTGACCTTGATGAAGCCCTTGTCATCCAGCTCGACGTTGACGGTGTCCATGCCCAGGTTGTCCAGCATCGGACGGCGTCCGGTGGCGTAGAACACGCAATCGGTATTGAAACTGCTGCCGTCATTCAGGCTCAGTTGCAAGGTGCCGTCGGCCAGCTTCTCGATGCTGTTGATTTCGGTCTTGAAGCGAATGTCCATCTCGCGCTTGGCGAGTTCTTCATGCAGATGGGTGCGCACGCTTTCGTCGAAGCCGCGCAGGAACAACTCGCCGCGGTACATCAGCGAGACGTCAGCGCCCAGGCCGTTGAAGATCGAGGCGAACTCGACTGCGATGTAGCCGCCGCCGACCACGACGACGCGCTTGGGCATCTGTTCGAGGAAGAACACTTCGTTGGAGGTGATGGCGTGCTCACGGCCCGGAATCTCCGGCACCTGAGGCCAGCCACCGGTGGCGATCATGATGTGTTCAGCGGTGTGAACCTGGCCGTTGATTTCGACTTCGTGTGGGCCGCGCAGGCGCGCGTGGCCTTCCATCAACGTGACGCCGCTGCTGTCCAGCAACTTGCGGTAGACGCCATTGAGGCGGCTGATTTCCCGGTTCTTGTTGGCGATCAGGGTGGGCCAGTCAAAATGCGCCTCGCCACTGCTCCAGCCATACCCTTTCGCCTGTTCGAAGTCTTCGGAATAGTGCGCGCCGTAGACCATCAGCTTCTTCGGTACGCAACCGACATTGACACACGTGCCCCCCAGATAACGGCTCTCGGCCACGGCCACGCGCGCACCGAAACCGGCGGAAAACCGCGCCGCCCGGACGCCGGCCGAGCCTGCGCCAATTACAAAAAGGTCAAAGTCGTAACTCATGTGGATCTCCTAAGCGAGGCGTTAGCATAACCGCTTGAGCGCGCTCGGCAAGTTCCGTAGGACAGAAACGACAAAGCCACCCGAAGGTGGCTTTGTCTGACAGCACAGCTAAACGCTGACTACCGATACAGATGCATCACTGAGTCGATTTGCCGGTCTTGTAGAAGTGCTCGAAGCAGAAATTGGTGGCTTCAACGTAGCCTTCAGCGCCACCGCAGTCGAAGCGCTTGCCCTGGAATTTGTAGGCCAGCACGTTGCCTTCAGCCGCTTGCTTCATCAGGGCGTCGGTGATCTGGATTTCGCCGCCTTTGCCTGGCTCAGTGTTTTCGATCTTCTCGAAAATGTCCGGGGTCAGGATGTAACGACCGATGATGGCGAGGTTGGACGGAGCAACGTCAGGCGCCGGCTTCTCGACCATGTCAGTGACGCGGAACAGGCCTGGCTTGATTTCTTCGCCAGCGATCACGCCGTACTTGTTGGTCTCGTTCGGGTCGACTTCCTGAATCGCAACGATCGAGCACTTGTACTGCTGGTGCAGTTTGACCATCTGCGCCAGAACGCCGTCGCCATCCAGGTTTACGCACAGGTCATCCGCCAACACCACGGCAAATGCCTCGTTACCGATCAGCGGACGACCGCTCAGAATCGCGTGACCCAGACCTTTCATTTCGGTCTGGCGAGTGTAGGAAAAGCTGCACTCTTCGATCAGCCTGCGGATACCGACCAGGTACTTTTCCTTGTCGGTGCCCTTGATCTGGTGCTCCAGCTCGTAGCTGATATCGAAATGGTCTTCCAGCGCGCGCTTGCCGCGGCCGGTGACGATGGAAATTTGGTTCAAACCCGCAGCCAGTGCTTCTTCCACGCCGTATTGGATCAGCGGCTTGTTGACAACTGCCAGCATCTCTTTGGGCATGGCCTTGGTCGCTGGCAAAAAGCGAGTGCCGTAACCGGCTGCAGGGAACAAGCATTTCTTGATCATATAAATCCTTGATGAGCTGGGGGTGTTGCGGCGCAGTCTAATGAGGCGGCGATAACCTTACAATGCCGCTACTGGCCGTTCGCTGCCTAGGTAGAGGAACGCTGACGCGGATAGTTCCGCAAATGGCTGCGCAAATCGCTCAGCACACCGATCTCTCGCCACGCTTCACCCACTGATTGTTGGAATTCCATGCTGTCCTTCGTACGAGGGCATCCCGCGCCGCGTAACCGCCGTTCGGTGACCTTCGCAAGCGTAGCCCTGTTCGCCATCGCCCGTGGGAAATTGTGCGATTGCCCTTTGGCATTTGCCGATTATCATGGGCGCCTGAATTATCTATCGAGACGAGTCGATGTCTGAAGTCAAAAGCGTTAACGGGTACCAGATCAAAAAGCTCCAGGACGGCCAATGGTGGCTGGTAGGCCACGACGGTGAAGCCGTGGCAGGCCCGTTCTCCAGCGAGAGCAGCGCCATTGAAGTCGCCGCCGTGTTTGAGGACACGCCAGCCCCGCGTCGTCGGGCTGACAAGAAGGACTGATCAGGCGGCCCCGGCCCGCTCTGCAATGGAGTGCGGCCGAGGCCTTTCTTGCGCGGCTTCGGCCTCGAATGTGGCCGCAGGAGGCCTGCAAAAAATCTACGGTGATGCCGGAACGATGGCACAGCCTTTCAGTCTCAGACTAGCAATTCCCACACCGGCCCTCATTGCGAAGCATTCCACCATGATCAAGATCTTATCCGTCATTGCTGTACTGGCCCTGACCGGCTGCGCGACTGCGCAGAACACCTACCTCAAAGACGGCAAGCAGGCGTTGAGCATCGACTGCTCCGGCGAAGCCATGTCCTGGGCCGCCTGCTACGAAAAGGCTGACGCTTCCTGCGCGGGCACCGGTTACAACATCGTCAGCACCAACGGCACGCCGCAACCCAAGGAAGATGACAAAACCCTGGGTGTCGATGTCGGCAACTATAAAAACCGCACGGTGCTGGTGGTCTGCAAATAACGCCTCACCCGTCTAACCGTTGAAACGCGTCACGCTTGATCCGCCCCGCCACCGCATCACTCGCCCGAGATACAGGCCGTCACGGCGTGCTGCACGTCTTTGGGCCGCAGCGGGTTATTCGACAAGCGCTCGAACAGCTTGATAGAGCTGCCGCTGGAGCGGGTCTCGATGTCGACGATGGCAGCAGGGTCACTGGTCAGCAACTTCTGTGGAACGATGATGCGCAAGCCCTCTTTGTGGGGCTCGATCTGCGGCGGCTTGCGGCTGTCAGAGATACGTCCGACAAAGCACGCGGCATAATCTTTCGGCGACTTGCCGGACATGACGCTCATGGTTGCCGGGGTGTGTTCGATGTCCGTGACTGTGGCGCAACCGGTCATCGCCAGTGCCAGAATAACAACCGCCAGTTTCATACAATCCCTCCAGTAAAGGTGCTTACGACAAGCCTGATCCGGATTAAATCCCGCGCGTCAGCTTTTTTAACTGCCAGGCTGGCTGTCAAGGCCGCGTCGATAAAGCGAGTCCTTGTTTAATTAAACCCGCCGTGATGATCAATGCTCAGGCTCGCCGTGCTATCGTTTCGGGTTTTCGAGAACGCTGTCTCCGGAGACACCCATGAAATTCGTTCACCAGCGCGAGCATCTCAACGAAGACGACATGGTCGTCATCGAGTGCTCCCAGCTTTGCAACATACGCCTGATGAGTGATGCCAACTTCCGCAGCTTCAAAAACGGCGGCCGTCACACCTACCACGGGGGCGCATTTGATCGTTTCCCTGCCAAGATCGCGGTGCCCAGCACCGGCTTCTGGAACATCACCATCGACACCGCCGGCCGCAAACTCGACAGCCATGGCGGGCGCAAGACTGCCTTCACCCATTCGATCAAAATCGTCCGCCGCTCGTCCTCGCGTCTGAGCTGATGCGCCATTGAACACCGGCTGGCGTGAAAGCTTCGTGTTTTTTTCGCGGTCATCCGGTCAGCGTTTCCAAGGAGTCAAATGTGAGCACCCCTGCCCCCGTCGTCAAATACGCCATCAGCTACAAGCTCAACGGCGAGCGTCGTTTTGAATTCGCCCTGTTGCAGTCGCCTTCCGCCGATGAGGCGTTGGCGGCTCTGCAGAAGATGCACGGTGACAGCGCCGATATCATCAGCGATGTGAAGGTCAGCAAGGCCCTGTAAGCGAAATCTGAACCGGGGAAGCCCATGGTGATGCAGCGCAAAGGCACGACGCCGGCCACGTTCGATCTGTTCGCGGAGGATACCCCGCAAGCGCCCTCACGGGAGCAGATCGGGCCGGAGTCGTTCGTGTTCCGTGGCTTCGCCCTGCCCTTTATCAAGCGTTTACTGCCTGCGCTGGAGTCGGTTCTGACTCAGGCGCCGTTCCGCAACATGGTCACGCCCGGCGGTTACACGATGTCGGTGGCGTTGAGCAGTTGCGGGGAGTTCGGGTGGACCACTGATCGCAGTGGCTATCAATATTCTCCGAACGATCCTCTTACAGGTCAGCCGTGGCCGGCGATGCCCGACGTGTTTCTGGAGCTGGCGGTGGCGGCCGCTTCAGAGGCGGGGTTTGCGGCCTTTGTGCCGGATGCGTGCCTGATCAATCGTTACATTCCCGGGGCCAAGATGTCGCTTCATCAGGATAAGGATGAACGCGGTTTGGAGTGGCCGGTGGTGTCGGTGTCGCTGGGGTTGCCGGCGATGTTTTTGTTTGGCGGGCATCAGCGCAGTGATCCGACCGAGCGGGTGCCGTTGTTTCATGGGGATGTGGTGGTGTGGGGCGGGGTTGATCGTCTGCGCTTTCATGGGGTGATGCCGGTTCGGCAGGCGGAGCATCCGCAATTGGGGGAGCAGCGGATTAACTTTACGTTTCGCAAGGCGCGGTGATTGGGGTTTACGTCTACAGATCAAGATCAAGGGCGTCTGCCTGGGGGCAGACTGTTTCGCCTTCGGCGACTTACTTTTGAAAAGCACCAAAAGTAAGCAAAAGTGCCTGCTCTCGGTTGGGCCCTTCGTTCCTCAGGGTTCCTTCACTCCGGCCCCGCTCCGTGGGCCCGCGCCGAACGGGCATCCATGCCCTGACGGCGCTCTCGCCGCATCCATGCGGCTCGGCCCACTGCGCGAGACCTGCGTTCAGCCTGCACCCAAGTCGCGATTGTCGTCGCCTGGGCGTTATGTGTTTGAAGATCAACATCAAAAGCAGATCAACAGCTTCCCGGCTGAAGCCGGTCCCACAGAGTGCGCCGCCAATCTCAATGACTGCACGCGCTGCTTTTTTAGTGGGACCGGCTTTAGCCGGGAAGAGGCCGGTGTGGGCACTCTCAATCCAGCGGTGTGATTCCGACGCCTTCCCCGCTGATGCCATTTCCGCTATGACGGTGTGGCCGCGCGGCTCTTGACGGGGCAGACGACTCGGTGAAGATGTTGATCGTGCCCACGCTCCGCGTGGGTATGCATCCTCGGACGCTCCGCGTCCATCTCAGGCTGAGGCCGATCCAGCTGGCTGCACGAATTCTTGGTAGGACCGGCTTGAGCCGGGAAGAGGCCGGTGTGGGCACTCTCAATCCAGCGGTGTGATACCTGACGCCTTCCCGGCTGAGGCCGGTCCCGCTAGGACGGTGTGGCCGCGCGGCTTTTTACGGGGCAGATGACGCGGTGAAGGTTCAGGGCGGTGTTGATGATGCCGATGTGGCTGAAGGCCTGGGGGAAGTTGCCGAGCATGCGGTTTTGCTGGGGGTCGTATTGTTCGGCGAGGAGGCCGACGTCGTTGCACAGGCTGCACAGGCGTTCGAAGAGGAGTTGGGCTTCTTCGTCGCGGCCTTGGAGCACGTAGACGTCAGCCAGCCAGAACGAACAGACCAGGAAGGTCCCTTCGCTGCCCGACACGCTATCGGTGCTGCGTTCGCTGTCGTAGCGCAGCAGCAGGCCGTCCTTCATCAGCGACTGTTCAATCCGTGTGACGGTGCCGGTGACGCGGGGGTCGTCGATGGGGAGGAAGCCGGTCAGCGCGATCTGCAGGAGACTGGCGTCCATTTCCTGGCCGCCATAGGTCTGCACGAAGCTGCCCAGCGCGGCGTCGTAACCGTTGGCGCAGACGTCGGCGTGTATCTCATCGGCGACCGCCCGATAATGCCGTCCCCGCTTGCGGTCTTCAGGGTTCTCGCTGTGCGCAAGCACACCGGCATTACGATCGAACGACACCCACGCCATGACTTTGGAATGGGTGAAATGCCGCGGTGCCGAGCGGATTTCCCAGATGCCGGCGTCCGGCTGGTGCCAGACCTTTTCCAGAAACGGCATGATCACTTTCTGGATTTCCGTGCTGCGCGGTAACGCCGGCAAACCGTTTTTGAGTGCCTGGGTCATGGCGTCGGCCACTTCGCCGTACACGTCAAGCTGCACCTGACTGGCCGCGCCATTGCCAATCCGCACGGGACGTGACTGCTCGTAACCGGCCAGCCAGGGCAACTCATACTCCAGCAAGCGCCGCTCGCCCGCCAGGCCATACATGATTTGCACCTGCTCCGGATTGCCGGCGATGGAGCGCAGCAACCAGTTGCGCCACGCGGTCGCTTCTTCGAAGTAACCGAGGTTCATGAACGCCAGCAAGGTCATGGTCGCATCGCGCAGCCAGCAGAAGCGGTAATCCCAATTGCGTTCGCCGCCCAGTTGCTCCGGTAACGAGGTGGTCACCGCCGCGACAATCCCGCCGGTTGGCGCGTAGGTCATGGCTTTGAGGGTGATCAGCGAGCGCTTGACCTGATCCGTCCAGGGACCGACATCGGGACAACGGTCGGAAAAATCACGCCAGAACCTTTCGGTCTGTTGCAGCGCCGAGTCGACATCAAAGCCCGCGCGGACCGGCTCGTGGGAGACCTGCCAGGACAGCGCAAAACCCAGGCGCTGGCCGGCTTCAACGCTGAAGAAACTCTCGGTGTGATGGTCCATCGGGTGCAGTTCGGCGGGCGTGCGCAGCACCAGCATGTCCGGTCCTGCAACGGCGGTCATGGTGTGCGGCTCGCGTTTCTCGACCCACGGCACGGTGCTGCCGTAGTCGAAGCGAATCGCCAGATCCATAGAAAAATCCACACGCCCTTCCACGCCAACGACGATCCGGACCACGCTGCTGTCGATTTCCATGGGCATGAAATCGATAAGCAGCGCCTGTCCGGTGTCGGTAGTGAAAAGGGTTTCGAGAATCAGTGTGCCGTCCCGATAGCGACGGCGTGATTGCGCACTGCCGTCCACCGGGGCCAGCTTCCAGCGCCCGTTGTTGCTGTCGCCCAGTAGCGCGGCAAAACAGGCGGGCGCATCAAAGCGCGGGAAACACAGCCAGTCCAGCGACCCGTCGCGGGCCACCAGCGCTGCGGTCCGACAGTTGCCGAGCAGCGCGTAGTCTTCAATCAACACAGCCATCGGGCGGTTATCCCTCTTGGTGAGCACTTTATTCTTGTTGTCCGCCGCGCCCTCGAGTGGCGATACCCGTGAGCAGCAGCGCAACCGCTGCCCCGATTATCGAGGCAGGATGTATCGCTCGATGGCCTTGGCCAACCCGTCATCGGCATTGCTGTCGGTGACGTAATTGGCCTGAGTCTTGACGCCGACTTCGGCCTGCCCCATCGCGATCGACAGCCCGGCGCGCAGGAACATCGCCACGTCGTTGCCCGCATCACCGATCACTGCCGTGTGGGACAGCGGCACCCCCAACGCATCGGCCAGCGTCTCAAGGGCTGTGCCCTTGTTAGCGTCCAGCGCGGTGACGTCCAGGTAGTAGGATTGCGAACGCGCTGCCAGTGCGGACTTGGCAATCAGCGGGTTGAGTTGGACCTCAAGGCGCTTGAGCAGCTCGAAGTCCTTGCTCGCCGCGACGATCTTGTCGATGCGGTCCAGGTAGTCGTCGAAGCTGTCGACCTGAACGAAGTCATAGCCCAGCGTGTTGCGCTCATGCTCCACGTAATACCCTTCGGGATTGAGCAGCAGCCACTGGTCATCCGCAAACACCCAGACCGCCACCGCTTCGCTGGCGAACAGCTCAAGGCTGGTACGCGCCGCGGTGGCAGGGATGCGGTGAGCCTTCAACAGGCTGCCGTCCGGATTGATGATGTTGGCGCCGTTGAACGCCACGGTCGGCAGTTTGATGCCAAGGGCCTCGATCTGTTGACGCATGGCCCGTGGCGGACGGCTGCTGGCGACCGAGAAATGAATCCCGGCCTCCTGCAGTTTGCGCACCGCGTCGATATTGGCCTGGCTGAGGCTGTGATCGGGGTGCAGCAGCGTGCCGTCGATGTCGGACAACATGAACTGGATGAGGGGTTGCGAGACCTCACTCATCCCAGACGCTGCCATGTGCGACCGTCACGGGCCAGCAACTCATCGGCCTCCGAGGGCCCGTCCTCGCCTGCGTGGTAGAGGTCCACTTGCGGATCCTTGGCCCAGGCATCAATGAACGGTTGCACGGCACGCCAGCCGTTCTCGATGTTATCGGCGCGCTGGAACAGGGTCTGGTCGCCGGTCAGGCAGTCGTAGATCAGGGTTTCGTACCCGGTCGACGGCTGCATCTCGAAGAAGTCCTTGTAGGCAAAACCCAGCTCGATGGTCTGCATGTCCAGGGTCGGACCGGGCTTTTTCGCCTGCAGATCAAACCACATGCCTTCGTCAGGCTGGATCTGGATTTTCAGGAAATTCGGCGCGACGCTGTCGACATCGGTGTCACGGAACTGCGCGTAGGGCGCCGGCTTGAAGCAGATGGCGATCTCGGTGTCGCGCACGCTCATGCGCTTGCCGGTGCGCAGGTAGAACGGCACGCCCATCCAGCGCCAGTTGTCGATCATCACCTTGAGCGCGACGTAGGTTTCGGTGTTGCTCTCGGGATCGACACGGTCTTCCTCGCGGTACCCGGTGACCGCCTTGCCATCGATGCTGCTCTCGGAATACTGACCGCGCACCGAGTTGGCCAGCGCTTCCATTTCCGACCAGGGCCGGATCGCGCCGACCACCTTGGCCTTCTCGCCGCGCACGGCATCCGCGCCGAAAGCAGCGGGCGGTTCCATTGCCACCATCGCCAGCAGCTGGAACAGGTGATTGGGCACCATGTCCCGCAGCGCGCCAGTGGTTTCATAAAAGCTGCCACGGGTTTCAACGCCCACGGTTTCGGCCGCGGTGATTTGCACGTGGTCAATGTAATGGTTGTTCCAGAACGACTCGAACAGACCGTTGGAGAAACGGCTGACCAGAATGTTCTGCACCGTTTCCTTGCCCAGATAATGGTCGATCCGGTAGATCTGCTTTTCGCTCATGACTTTCAGCAAGCAGTTGTTCAGCGCCACGGCGCTGGGCAGGTCGTGGCCGAACGGCTTCTCGATCACCACGCGACGGAAGCTCTCGTCGTCTTCGACCATCAGCCCGGAAGAGCCCAGACGCTGGGTCACTTCACTGAAGAAGCGCGGCGCGGTCGCGAGGTAGAACACGGCGTTGCGGGTGCCCGTGCTCTTGATCTTTGCGTCGATGTCGGCATACGTGGAGTCGTCGAGGAAATCACCGGTGATGTAGGTGATTCGCTTCGAGAGGCTGCCCCACAGCGCCGGATCCAGAGGCTCTTCGCCGCCCTGAGCGACCTTGCGGGCCGCCTCCTGACGAATGAAATCCTCGAGCTTTTTGGCAAAATCGGCATCGCTGACGGTGTTGTGGTCAACGCCGACGATGTGCAGGTCCTCCCCCACCAACCCGTCGCGAAACAGGTTGTAGAGGGCCGGCATCAGCAGCCGTTTGACCAGATCACCATGGGCGCCGAAGAGAAACAGCGTGGTCGCCGGAGCGACCGGCGCATTCTGCTTGCTGCGGGACAGACCCATTATTTTGGTTCCTTATGACCACCGAATCCGAAACGCATGGCGGACAGCATTTTGTCGCCGTACGTGCTTTGTTGACGGGAGCGGAAGCGGGCGAACAGCGAGGTGGACAAGACCGGAACCGGTACCGCCTGTTCCATGGCCGCTTCAATGGTCCATCGGCCTTCACCGCTGTCGGCCACGGAGCCGGAATAGGCGTTGAGCTGTGGGTCGGTGGCCAGCGCATCGGCGGTCAGGTCCAGCAGCCAGGAGGACACCACGCTGCCGCGACGCCAGACTTCGGCGATGTCGCCCAGGTTCAGGTCAAAGCGCTGTTCAGCCGGGAGGTTGTCCGAATTCTTGGTCTTGAGGATGTCGAAGCCTTCGGCGAAGGCCTGCATCATGCCGTACTCGATGCCGTTGTGAATCATCTTGACGAAGTGCCCGGCGCCCGGCGGGCCGGCGTGGATGTAACCGTGCTCGGCGCGCGGATCGGCGTCTTTGGAACGATCTTTGGTGCGCGGGATCTCGCCGATGCCCGGGGCCAGGGTCTTGAAGATCGGGTCGAGGCGCGTGACGACGTCGGTTTCGCCGCCGATCATCATGCAGTAGCCGCGTTCCAGACCCCAGACGCCGCCGGAGGTGCCGACATCGACGTAGTGCAGATTTTTGTCTTTCAACGCGAGGGAGCGACGGACGTCATCCTTGTAGAAGGTGTTGCCGCCGTCAATGATCACGTCGTCGGCATCGAGCAAAGACGCCAGCTCGTTGATGGTGTCTTCGGTTGGAGCGCCAGCAGGCAACATCACCCAGACGGCTCGCGGTTTTCCCAGGGCAGCGACCAGTGACGCGAGGTCGTGGGCTGGTGTCGAACCTTCGTTGGCAAGCGTGGTGCGAGACTTCTCATCGCGATCATAGACCACAGTCGTGTGGCCATTGAGCATCAGTCGACGTGCGATGTTGCCGCCCATGCGGCCTAGTCCAACAATCCCGAGTTGCATGTAGAGGTGCTCCTTAATCAAATTCAGAGGTGCCTCAGTTTATAGCCCAGTGCCGCATAGTGGGTTAGTCCGGGGAGGCAAACTATGGTTTCCCGGTGAAAAAAGTTTCATGTGCAGGTTCGCAGAGGTCTGCAAGACTGCCCTATGGAGCAGGTTTTCGCGATCAAGAAACGTTCGCGACAATCATAAATAAAAAAGTTCCTTTTTTACGCAAAAGAAATCAGAATCCCGGCCGATAGAGGTAGTGAGCAGGACATGCCGAGTAGCAGACGTCCTTGCTTGAACCTTATGAAGTTGAACCCGCCATTTGCGAGGTGTGCAATGGGCACAGTAATGACAGCCAATGCTCCACAGACCCTTTACGTCACCATCCGTCGTGACGAGCTGCGCCAGCTCAGGGAAGAACGCGCCGTATTGCAGAACAAAGTCGCCCAGCTGACTTCGATGCTGCAGCACGCCCAGCTCATCGGCAGCGGCACGGCCCTGCACGCCTGACCCGCGACGCTCCTTCGCCACGCATTACCAGGCAAGCCCGATTTGCAGGCTTGCCGGCGCATCGTTCGATTCCTTGCTTGTGTCTTTATAGTGCCGCACACCTGGCACGCATTTCGACCTTCGTCGGACCCGACACACGCTGTTACGTTCCCCGCCCCGCTCTGTCGTGCGCGTTTGTAGCAGCTTTTTCCCGTCTCACCACCCTCCCCTGACAAAATTTTCACTCGCCTGAAAACATAATCCCGACCCTCAACGTATAGGTTGCTGGCCAATTGCTGGCACCTGAATGAATTCGGGCGATGTTTCGTCGCCTGAAAAAGTCTGTAGCGGAGCGCCTGATGGCAACGATGAAACGGAGCACTGCGACTCCGAAAGGGTTCGACTGGGCCGGCGTGATCTGGATGTTTGTGTTTTTCTGGTACTTCTCCGGTATCACCCAGCTGCTTATCCAGCTCACCGGCATCACCGGTTTTGCCGGCTTCCGCCAGGCATTCGTCATCAGCGGCATCTGGCTCGCGCCCATGTTGCTGTTTCCCCGCAAGACCCGCGTCATGGCCGCCGTCATCGGCGTGATTCTGTGGGCCTGCTCCATGGCGAGCCTGGGTTACTTCTTCATTTATCAGCAGGAGTTTTCCCAGAGCGTCATCTTCATCATGTTCGAATCGAACATTTCTGAAGCCGGCGAGTACATGACACAGTACTTTGCGTGGTGGATCGTACTGGCGTTCATCGCCCACACCGCTTTTGCGATTTTCCTGTGGACACGCCTGCGTCCGGTGTACATGCCGCGCCCGCGCGCCTACGCCGTTGCAGCGGCGCTGTTGATCGGCATCATTGGCTACCCGCTCGCCAAACAGTTCGCGCGGTTCGACGAAGCATCGACCGCACTGGAAGCCTTTGAATCACGCATCGAGCCGGCGGTGCCATGGCAGATGATCGTTGCCTACCACCGTTACACCCAGCAACTGGACGGCATGCAGGACATGCTGACCAGCAGCAACAACATCGCGCCGCTGAAAAACCTCAAGGACCAGCAGGCCAACCTGCCGACCACTCTGGTGCTGGTGATCGGCGAGTCGACCAACCGCGGCCGGATGCACCTCTATGGCTACCCGCGCCAGACCACACCGAACCTGGACGCCATGAAGGATCAGCTGCAGGTGTTCAACAACGTCATCACGCCACGGCCTTACACCATCGAGGCCCTGCAGCAGGTACTGACCTTCGCCGACGAAGAGAACCCTGACCTTTACCTGAAGACGCCATCAATCGTCAGCGTGATGAAACAGGCGGGTTACAAGACCTTCTGGATCACCAACCAGCAGACGATGACCAAGCGCAACACCATGCTCACCACCTTCTCCGAGCAGGCTGACGAGCAGGTCTATCTGAACAACAACCGTAATCAGAACGCCCGCCAGTACGACGGCGACGTGCTGGCGCCGTTCGCCAAGGCCCTGACTGACGCCGCGCCGCGCAAGTTGATCGTGGTGCATTTGCTCGGTACGCACATGGCCTACCAGTACCGTTTCCCGGAGGAGTTCGCGAAATTCAGCGGACGTGACGGCGTGCCGGCGGACATTGATGACAGCAAGCTGGAGTTCTACAACAGCTACGACAACGCGGTGCTGTACAACGATTTCGTGGTGTCCAGCCTGATCAAGGAGTACGGCAAGGCCGACCCGAACGGCTTCCTGCTGTACCTCTCGGATCACGGCGAAGACGTCTATGACTCGCCAGGCCGCAACACCCTGGGCCGCAACGAGAACAAGCCGACCATCCCGATGTACACCGTGCCCTTCATTGCCTACGCCTCGCCGAAGTGGAAGCAGACCCATGACTGGAATTTCGAGAGCATCCACGATCGGCCTTACACCAGTTCGAACCTGATCCACACGTGGGCGCAACTGGCGGGTTTGAGCTTTGATGAACTCGACACCACGAAAAGCCTGGTCAGCCTGGACTTCAAGGCACGGCCCCGCTTGATCGGCGACCCCTACGCGCCGAAAGGCCTGAGTGATTTTGCCCACATGGAGAAAGCGGCCAGCCAGCCCGGCGCGATGCCCGAGGTGGTGCAGAAGTAGCTGAAGCGAATGAGCGTTCGCTGCAAACGAAAAGGCCTGCGCAATGCAGGCCTTTTTTGTTTTCGTGTCGGGAAGCTTATGCGTCAGCGACGATCATGAAGAAGGCGTCTGGCGCAACAGCACCCGGGTCACCCGCCGCTCCTGCACGTGCACGACCTTCATGTGCCAACCCTGCCACTGCACCTCATCGCCGATTACCGGCAATCGATCCAGCAGGCTCACCACCAGTCCGGCCAGGGTCTGATAGTCGTCCGTCGCCCGCGCTTTGAAGCCGATGCGATCGCGCAAATGACTCAGGTTCATGGCGGCATTGACCAGCACGCCCTCGCCTTCTTCGATCAAGTCCGGCCCCTCGATCTCGCTGGCGTCCGGCAGTTCGCCGGCGATGGATTCGAGAATGTCGGTCATGGTCAGGATGCCAGCGAAATCGCCGAATTCGTTAATCACGAACGCAATGTGCGTGGACTGCGCGCGCATCTGTTCCAGGGCGTTGAGGATCGAGAAGCTCTCAAGCAGGTTGAGCGTCGGTCGGACCAAGTGTTCGATGTTCGGCTCGACGCCGGACAGCCAGGCGTTGAGCATTTCCTTTTTGTGCACGAAGCCCAGCGGCTCGTCGATGCGCCCGCCGCGGATCAGCGGCAGCCGTGAGTACGACGAGCTGACCAGACGCTGGCGAATGCCGTCCGGCGTGTCGTCCAGATCGATTACGTCGACGTCGCTGCGCACCGTCATCACACCGCGAATGGGTCGCTGCGCCAATTGCAGGACGCCGCTGATCATCACGCGCTCACGGCGGTCGAACACCACCTCGTCGCTGTCGCCCTCGAGCATGTCGGCGATTTCCTCACCGACCTCCTCTGCGCTCGGCCTGCGCCCACCCAACAGGCGCAACACGGCATGGGCGGTGCGCTCGCGGCGTGGCAGGTCGCCTTTGACGCTGCGTTTACGCCGTGCCCGGGCGATCTGGTTGAACACCTCGATCAGGATCGAGAAACCGATGGCGGCGTACAGATAGCCCTTGGGAATATGGAAACCCAGTCCGTCGGCGGTCAGGCTAAAGCCGATCATCATCAGAAAGCCCAGGCACAGCATGATCACCGTCGGATGGGCGTTGACGAAGGCGGTCAGCGGTTTGCTGGCAATGATCATGATGGCGATCGAGAAGACCACGGCGATCATCATGATCGACAGTTCATCGACCATGCCCACGGCCGTGATCACGGCGTCCAGGGAGAACACCGCGTCGAGTACGACGATTTGCGCGACGATGGGCCAGAACAGCGCGTAGGTCGTGCTGCCGGCGCGCTGAGTAACGTGGCCTTCGAGGCGCTCGTGCAATTCCATGGTCGCCTTGAACAGCAGGAACACACCGCCGAACAGCATGATCAAGTCGCGCCCGGAGAAGCTCTTCCCGAAAATCTCCAACAGCGGCTCGGTCAGCGTGACCATCCACGAAATGCTCGCGAGCAGGCCCAGACGCATGATCAAGGCCAGCGACAGGCCCAGGACACGCGCGCGGTCGCGCTGCTCGGGCGGCAGCTTGTCGGCGAGGATGGCGATGAAAACGAGGTTGTCGATGCCAAGCACCAGCTCAAGCACGATCAGGGTCAACAGGCCAAGCCAGGCCGTGGGATCAGCGATCCATTCCATGGGTCAGCGCCCCTTCACAGTCAATGGGACAGACACGAAAAGGCCCGACGTGCCGGAGGGCAGGTCGAGCCAGACAGAAATTTTGTTTAGACGGGATAAAGCGAGGTGAACACCTGCAACCCTGTATGAAGGGAATCGGCGACTGGGAGGTTCCAGAGAGAGCGACATGTGAGTCCTGAAAGCAATACGGAAGGCGATCCTATCGCGCTCCCGGAATCGTCTTACAGGACAGAACTGTTACAAATGGTTTGGAAGGTGTTGCCTGGGCAACAACACAAACACCGCGGGTATTGAGTGGGACCGGCTTTAGGCGGGAAGTCGTTGCGTACCACGCCGCAAAATTGAGGGCGTTCAAACCGGCCTCTTCCCGGCTGAAGCCGGTCCCACTGACAGCGCTTCGCTACAGCGCTTTCTGCCAGAACAACGCGCGGCCCATTTGCGGGTCCAGCTGGTAGTCGGCGAAGCCGAGCTTGCGGTAGGCGCCTTTGGCCGCTTCGTTGCCTTCCAGTACTTCAAGGGTGATTTTGCAGCAGCCGCGCTGACGGGCGATTTCCTCGACCTTTGCCAACATCTTCTGGCTGATGCCCTGGCCTCGCGCCGAGGCGATCACCACGACATCATGAACGTTGACCAATGGCCGGCAAGCGAAGGTCGAGAACCCTTCGAAGCAGTTGACCAGTCCAACCGGCTCGCCAGCGATGAACGCCAGCACGCTGAACGCATGGGGGCGCTTGGCCAGTTCAATCGCCAGTTGCTGACGCGTATCAGCAGACAGTGACTGTCCACCTCCCATGGCATCTTCGGCGTAGTGATTGAGCAGGAATCCGATGGCTTGGGCATGTACCGAATTGCTGTAGCTGGCTTGCAGTACCAGAACCTCAGGGGCTTGCATTGACTTCCTCTACCGCTGATGAAACCTCAACAGGCGCTCGACTCAGTGTGCCGACGTGCCGCGTGGCGGCGATTCTAACGCTCTGGCCGAAAAAATATCCTTATACGGAAGTAGGAAATGTCTCTGATGGGGCAGGAATTTATCCTGCACGCACTGAGAAAAGGCAACTCGGCCAGATTGTTCTTTCCTCGACCCATAAAAGCGCAGGGGCCGGTCGGGAGTAGACCATTGGCCCGTTCATTGTCCAACAATCCGACCGGCGGCACCCCTGAATAAAGGCCCAGACCCCATGCTCCACAACGGCGCATTCAGGGCGTTGCAGATCGATGCAGTGCCTCGGATTCTACGATGCACCCTGGCGCAACCCCGCGGGCCAGAGATGACACCCAAAAATAGTCGAAACTTCTGCGTGGGCGCAGAGGTCATGTGAATAGAGCAACTATGCTGTAGAAAAATCGAAGCAGAGTCCGCTTTCACCTTGTCCCTTAATGTGCAGTCGGTAAATGGGTATCGATCTTGCGTAGGTCTTGTGTGCCTGGCCATAGGGAATGGCCGTTTACAACCAAGTGCTGTACCAACACTGCATATCGAACTGGAGAAAACGATGATTAGTGCCGCTGTCAAAACCCAGAAGGGAGAGAGTTTTAATCAGCCGGCCAGCGAGCTGACCCATCTGCCGGTCTTCGCAACGACGAGCGCACCTGTGCTGCAACTGCCTCCTGTTCAACCAGTGATTTCTTCGGTTACCCGCAAGAAAGTCCTGTTCGTGACTTCAGAGATGGCCGACCTGGTGAAAACCGGCGGCCTGGGCGACGTGTCTGCCGCACTGCCGCGCGCCATGCGCCACCTGCACGATGTACGCGTGCTGATTCCCGGCTATCCACAGGTCATCAACAGTGGCAACCCGATCCACATCATCAGTGAGCTGCCCGGTCATGCCGCGCTGCCTCCCTGCAAGATCGGCCGGATGGACATGAAAGACGGCCTGGTCATCTACGTCCTGATCTGTCCCGAGTTGTATGAGCGTGAAGGCACGCCCTACGGTGACGATGACGGTCGTGATTGGTCCGACAACCACATTCGCTTTGCCCGCCTGGGCCTGGCGGCTGCCGACTTCGCAGCTGGCGCGGTCAAGACCCAATGGTGCCCCGAGCTGGTTCACGCCCACGACTGGCCAGCGGGCCTGGCGCCGGCGTACATGAAATGGCGCGGGCAGACCACGCCGTCGATTTTCACCATTCACAACCTGGCGTATCAGGGCTTTGTGAGCATTGCTTCCAGCCGTGAGCTGGGCATTCCCGACTCGGCATTGAGCCCGGAAGGCATGGAGTTTTACGGTCAACTGTCGTTCATCAAGGCCGGCATGGCGTACTCCAGCCATATCACGACCGTGAGCGCGACCTACGCCAAAGAAATCACCACCCCTGATTTCGGTTGCGGCCTGGAAGGTTTCCTGCAGAGCAAAGCCGATCGCGGTCAGCTCAGCGGCATCCCCAACGGCATCGACGAGAGTTGGGACGCTGCCACCGACGAGCACCTGATCTGCCGCTTCGCTCCGAACGAGTGGACCCGCAAGGAAATCAACGCTGACTACGTGCGCGAGCTGTTCGAGCTGGAGCCGTCCACCGGCCCGCTGTTCGCTGTGGTCTCCCGTCTGGTTTACCAGAAGGGTCTGGACCTGACCATCGGAGTTGCCGAACACATCGTCAACAACGGCGGGCAGATCGCGATCATCGGCCGCGGCGAGCCTGAAGAAGAAGACGCCATGCGTGAACTCGCCGCCCGTTTCCCGGGCCAGGTCAGCGTTCGGGTGGGCTTCAACGAAACCGACGCACGTCGCATGTTCGCCGGCAGTGACTTTCTGCTGATGCCGTCGCGCTACGAGCCCTGCGGCTTGAGCCAGATGTACGCGCAGCGCTTCGGCTCGCTGCCGATTGCACGCCGCACCGGCGGTCTGGCTGACACCATCGAGGACGGCTGCACCGGTTTTCTCTTCGATGAATCCACCGTTGAAAGCTACAGCGAAGCCCTGACCCGTGCGTTCAAGGTCTTCGAGAGCCCATTGCTGCTTAACGCCATGCGTTGCCGCGCCATGGCCGCTCCGTTCGATTGGCACAAAGCGGTAGAACCCTACGCTGATCTGTACCAGGAGCTGCTGAAGAAAAACGCAGGTGCGGCTCTGCACTATTGATTGCACAACTGATTAAGGAATGACGGATGCCTTCGCGCACGGATCAAAACTGGCGCCACGGCGCCATCATGCTGGATTCACAACACACCCGGTTCGCCCTCTGGGCGCCGGATGCCAAAAGCGTCAGCGTCGAATTCGAAAACGGGCCTGCCCAGGCCCTTCAGTCAGAGCAGGACGGCTGGTTCGTCCTCGACACCGACTGCGGCGCCGGCACTCGTTATCGCTTCAACGTCGCCCTCGATGGACGAAACAACCTCACCGTTCCTGACCCGGCTTCCCGGGCTCAGGACGGCGACGTGCACGGCTACAGCATCGTCGTCGACCAGGCCGCCTATCAATGGAAGAACACCGAGTGGCAGGGACGGCCCTGGCACGAGGCGGTCATTTATGAGCTGCACGTCGGTGCACTGGGTGGCTTTGAAGGCGTTGAACAGCGCCTGCAGCATTTGGTGGACACCGGGATCACCGCTATCGAGCTGATGCCCATTGCGCAATTTCCGGGTGATCGCAACTGGGGCTACGACGGCGTACTGCCTTACGCTGCGCAGTCTTCCTATGGCACGCCCGAGCAACTCAAGCACCTGATCGACACCGCTCACGGTCTGGGTCTGGCGGTCATTCTCGACGTGGTCTACAACCACTTCGGCCCGGACGGCAATTACCTCGGCGCCTACGCCAAGCACTTTTTCCGCAGCGACAAGAAGACGCCGTGGGGCGACGCGATCGATTTCCGCCGCCGTGAAGTACACGACTTCTTCATCGACAACACGATGATGTGGCTGCAGGACTACCGCTTTGACGGCCTGCGTTTCGACGCCGTGCACGCCATCGAAGACCCGACCTTTCTGCAAGACCTGGCAGAACACGTACGCGAGACGATTCCGTCGGAGCGTCACGTCTGGCTGACCCTTGAAAACGAATTCAACGAAGCCAAGCGCATGGATCAGGGCTACGACGCCCAGTGGGATGATGACGGCCACAACACGCTGCACGTCCTGCTGACCGGCGAGACTGACGCGTACTACACCGACTTCGCCGAAAAACCCACGCAAAAGCTTGCGCGTCTGCTGGGCGAAGGCTTTGTCTATCAAGGCGAATCCACCCGTCATGGCCACGCCCGGGGCGAACCGAGCGGCCACCTGCCGCCAACCTCCTTCGTGTTGTTTCTGCAGAACCACGACCAGATCGGCAACCGGGCCTTCGGCGAACGTCTGGTGCAACTGTGCCCGCCCCAGGCGTTGCAGGCGGCGACCGCGCTGTTGCTGCTGTCACCGATGATCCCGCTGATGTTCATGGGCGATGAGTGGGGCGCAAGCGAGCCGTTCCTGTTCTTCACTGACTTCCATGACGAGCTGGCAGACGCCGTGCGTGAAGGACGCCGGGGCGAGTTCAAGGATTTCGCCGCGTTCAAGGATCCGGCCAAGCGCGAGCAGATCCCTGATCCCAACGCGCTGAAAACCTTCGAGGCCTCGCGCCCGGCGTTCGATGCGTTGCTGCTGGAAACCGACAAGGGTCAGGACCATCGCAACTGGCTTGAGCTCTACAAAACCTTGCTGCACATTCGCAAGACCGAGCTCTACCCTCGCCTGCACGGCGCCAGTGCATTGGGCGTGAAAGAGCTGGGCGACAAAGCCGTCAGCGCACGCTGGGAACTGGGCGACGGCAGCGAGTTGCGCATCGACCTGAACCTCAGCGCCGAATCGGTCGAGACTGACGATTTCACGGCTTACCGAGTGCTTCATCAATCACACGTCAAGTCCGCAGAACTTTCCCCCTCCGCCACCCTCAATCCCTACACGGCCATTGTCAGCCTGAAATCGAGTGACGTTGTGGAGGAACAGGATGAGCAATGAGCAACTGGAAACGCTGGCAGCCCAGGCGGGCCTGTCGGTTGACTGGAAGGACGCCAACGCCAAACCGCAACACGTAAGCCCCGAGGTCCTGCGCAAGGTGCTCGGCGGTCTGGGTTACCCCGCCGATACCGAACAAGACGTCGAGGCCAGCCTCAAACGCCTGAACGAAGAAAGCCAGCCGGCCACTCCGCCACCGTTGATGACCGTCGACCATGGCAAGGATCTGGACCTGTCGAGCTGGTTCGCGCCAGCCACCGCGTTCAAGCTGACGCTGGAAGACGGCTCGCTGCTTGAGGCGAAGCTGACCGACAAGGCCGCCCTGCCAGGGCTGGCCGCCGTTGGCTATCACCAGTTGGACGTCGATGGCCAGCAGTTGACCATCGCCGTCGCGCCGAAGACGTGCTTCAGCCTGACCATGGCTGGCAAGCAAGCGATTGCCCGCGACTGGGGCCTGACCACTCAGCTGTACTACCTGCGTCGCGAAGGCGATGGCGGTATCGGCGACACCCAGGGGCTGGAAGCCTTCGTTCGCGACGCCGGCACGCGTGGCGCGTCGGCCGTGGCAATCAGTCCGGTCCACGCGATGTTCTCCAACGACAGTGAGCGCTACAGCCCGTACTCGCCGTCCAGCCGCCTGTTCCTCAATGCGCTGTACGCAGCGCCGGGCACCATTCTAGGTGACCGCGCGGTTGAGCTGGCAATCGAGAAAGCCGGATTGGCCGACGAGTTCAAGCGTCTGGAATCTCTTGAGCTGATCGAATGGCCCGCCGCAGCCAAAGCAAAATATGCCCTGCTGCGTGAGTTGTATGCCGGTTTCATCGGCAGCGATCACCCCTTCCATGAGGACTTCAAAAGCTTCCGCCGTGCAGGCGGTGAAGCCCTGGAAAACCATTGCCGTTTCGAAGCCTTGCGCGATGCGGGCGACGAATTGGGCATCGGTGGCAACTGGCATGAATGGCCGGAGCAGTACAAGAATCCGAAGAACCCTGCTCTCGACGCCTTTGCCGCCAAGCATGAGAAAGAGATCGGTTTCCATGCTTTCGCCCAATGGCTGATCGCTCGCGGCCTTGAGCGCGCGCAGACCGCTGCCCGTACAAGCGGCATGAGCGTCGGCCTGATCGGTGATCTGGCGGTAGGCGCCGACGGTGCCGGCAGTCAGGCTTGGAGTCGTCAGGACGAGCTGCTGTCGGCACTGACCGTGGGCGCGCCGCCGGACATTCTCAATCGCTCGGGTCAAAGCTGGGGGATCTCGGCGTTCTCGCCGACGGGCCTCAAGCGCAACGGCTTTCAGGCGTTCATTGAAATGCTTCGCGCCAACTTCGCCCACGCCGGTGGCCTGCGCATCGACCATGTGATGGGGCTGCAACGCTTGTGGGTGGTCCCGATGGGATCACCGGCGAGTGAAGGCGCTTATCTGAACTACCCGCTGGACGACATGCTGCGCCTGTTGAGCCTGGAGTCCTGGCGTCATGAGGCGATCGTGCTCGGCGAAGATCTCGGCACCGTGCCAGAAGGTCTGCACGAGAAATTGTCCGAGCGCGAGATTCTCGGTATGCGCGTGCTGTTGTTCGAACAGGATGACGCGACGTTCAAGCCCATCACGAAGTGGTCCAGGGACGCGCTGGCGACCACCAGCACCCACGACCTGCCCACCCTCACCGGCTGGCTGAGCGAGCTGGATGTGGACTGGAACAAGAAGCTTGGGCTTGTCGATGACGAAGCCGAGCAAAAAATGCGCGACGGCCGCGACCGGGAACGCAAGGGGCTGATTACAGCGCTCAAGCAGAACTACACGCTGCCAAGCGATGCTGCGCAGGACGTCATCGATTACAGCATTGCGTACCTCGGCCACACCCCGGCACCGCTGGTGCTGCTCCCTATCGAGGACGCCCTCGGCATCGAAGAGCAGGCGAACTTCCCCGGCACCATCGACAGCCACCCTAACTGGCGACGTCGGCTCAACGGCGACAGCGGTTCACTACTGGACAACGCCGATGCAGCGCGACGTCTGAAAATTCTGGCAGCGGCACGGCAACAAGCCGCGGAGCGTGATCAAAAATGAGTACCCCTCTTAAATCCCTGCGCGCCACCCAGCGCCTGCAGTTTCACAAAGACTTCACGTTGGACGACGCCACCAGGCTGGTGCCGTACTTCGCCAGCCTCGGCATCAGCCACATCTACGCCTCGCCGCTGCTGAAAGCCCGCGCCGGTTCCATGCACGGTTATGACGTGGTCGACCCACGGGTGATCAACCCCGAACTGGGCGGCGAGCCAGCGTTGCTGCGCCTGGTTGCGGCGCTGCGTGAGCACGGCATGGGCCTGATTCTCGACATCGTCTCCAATCACATGGCGGTCGGCGGCAATGACAACCCGTGGTGGCTTGACCTGCTCGAATGGGGTCAACGCAGTCCCTACGCGAAGTTTTTCGACATTCAGTGGAATTCCCCGGACCCGCTGCTCAAGGGCCAACTGTTGCTGCCGTTCCTGAGCACCGACTACGGCACCGTCTTGCAGAACGGCGAAGTGCCCCTGCGCTTCGATGCTGAAAATGGCAGCTTCCATGCCGAGCACTATCAGCATCACTTCCCGATCAACCCGGCCACGTATGCGCCGCTGTTGAAGGCGGCGAAACGTCCCGAACTGGACGAACTGGCCCAGCGTTTCGCGGAGCTCGATCACTATCCTCAGGCCTACGAGCGTGCCCGTCAGGCCAAGGCGGAGCTGGCCGAAGCGGTCAAAGCCAAGCCCGAGCTGGTCAAAGCCGTGGAAGAAGGCCTGGCCGATTTTGATTCCAGCAAACCGGAAGGCTTCGATCGCCTGCACCGTTTGCTTGAGCAGCAGGATTACCGTCTGGCCAGCTGGCGTACGGCGGGCGACGACATCAACTGGCGGCGCTTCTTCGACATCAACGAGCTGGGCGGCCTGAAGGTCGAGCGCTCGCAGGTGTTCGAGGCCACCCACGGGAAGATTTTCGAACTCATCGCCAAAGGCCTCGTGGACGGCCTGCGCATTGACCACATCGATGGCCTGGCCGATCCGCGCGGTTACTGCCGCAAGCTGCGCCGTCGCGTCGACAGCCTGATGAAGCTGCGCCCGGCGGGCACTGAAGTGGATCGCCTGCCGATCTTCGTCGAGAAGATCCTCGGCCCTGATGAGCAGCTGCGCACTGACTGGAACGTCGACGGCACCACCGGTTATGAATTCATGAACCAGGTGTCGTTGCTGCAGCACGACCCGAAAGGCGAAGCCGTGCTGGGCGAGATGTGGAGCCGCATCAGCGGGCGCACGGCCGACTTCAACAAGGAAGTGCTGGAAGCCCGCGATCTGGTCCTGCACGGCACCCTGGCGGGGGATTTCGAGAACCTGGCCCAGGCGCTGTTGCAGGTGTCCCGCAGCGACGTGATGACCCGCGACCTGACCCTCGGTGCCATTCGCCGTGCGTTGCTGGCGCTGGTCAGCAACTTCCCGGTTTACCGCACCTACCTGAACGCCTGCGGCCGTTCTGCTGAAGACGAGCGTTTCTTTCAGCAGGCCATGGACGGTGCACGCGAAATGCTCAGCGAAGGCGATTGGCCGGTGCTGGACTCGCTCAAGCTGTGGCTGGGTGGCGAGAAGCTCCGCGACTACCCGACGGGCCCGCTGCGCGAAATGCGCCGCAAGGCTGGCAACCGTTTCCAGCAGTTGACCTCCCCAGTGGCGGCGAAGTCGGTGGAAGACACCTCGTTCTATCGCTCTGCCGTGCTGCTCTCACGCAACGACGTGGGCTTCCATCCGCAACATTTCAGTGCGCCGGTGGAGGCGTTTCATAAGGTTTCCATCGAGCGTCACAAGAGCTTCCCGAACAACCTGCTGACCACCGCGACCCACGACCACAAGCGTGGCGAAGATACCCGCACCCGTCTGGCCGTGCTCAGCGAACTGGCGCCCTGGTACGCCGAGCAGGTCGAGCGCTGGCAGCAGCTGTCGGCGCCGCTCAAGGCGGGTGAAATCCACATCAGCCCGGGTGACGAGCTGATGCTGTATCAAGCGATTATCGGCAGCTGGCCGCTGGATCTCGAAGGCGAGCCGGCTTTCGAGGACTACGCAAAACGCCTGACCCAGTGGCAGGAGAAAGCCCTGCGCGAAGCCAAACTGCAGAGCAGCTGGAGCGCGCCCAACGAGGCGTACGAGACCGCTTGCCGCGAGTTTCTTCAGCACGTGCTGCTGAACGCCGATGGCCTGGCACTGCGTCAATCCATCGGTGCCACGGCTAATCGCATCGCGACGGCCGGCGCGCTCAACAGTCTGGCGCAAACTTTGCTGCGAATGACTGCGCCCGGTGTGCCTGATCTGTATCAGGGCACCGAGTTCTGGGACTTCAGCCTGGTGGATCCGGACAACCGTCGTCCGGTGGATTACCCCGCTCGCGAACGTGCGTTGCAGGCGTCCGTGCCGGTCGCCGAGCTGTTGAACCAGTGGCACGACGGCCGGATCAAACAGGCGTTGATTGCCCAGGTGCTTAACTTGCGCAATGAGCATCCCGCGCTGTTCAGTGAAGGCGAATATCTACCCCTTGAAGTGGTGGGTGAAAAAGCCGACCACGTCATCGCTTTTGCCCGGGTGACGAAAGAGATGCGGGCTATTGTTGTGGTTCCGCGCTTGCCGGCTGAACTATTGGGCACTGCGCAAACTCCATTCATCAATGCAGCAAATTGGGGCGATACACGAATCAACCTGCCGTTCGCTGATTCACATCCAAATTGGAAGGGACTTTTTTCACAGGCTACAGTCACATCCAGCAAGGAAATGTTGCTCAGCGCAGCGCTCAAGGAAATTTCTGTAAACCTGCTTATACAAACCTTGTGATACCGGGAGTGTCGAGATGAGTGCCGACGATAAAAGAATCAGCGAGCTTGCCCACCAGATCTGGGAAACGGAAGGCAAGCCACATGGGCAAGATGCCCGCCACTGGGAAATGGCTAGCAAGTTGGCCGCCGCCGAGGCGAAGTCGCCTAAAAAACCGGCTGCTGCTAAGACGGCGAAGTCCAAGCTTGACGGCAAGGCGGAGCCCAAGGCTGCCGCCGCCAAACCTGCTCCTAAGGCTGCTGCAAAACCGGCTGCGAAGTCTGTTGCAAAGCCTGCAGCCAAATCTGCAGCCGCATCAACAGCAAAATCAGCAGAGAGCTCCGCTGATCAGGCTGCAGCCAAGCCCGAAGCAAAAGCTGACGCCAAGCCAGCAGCCAAGGCGCCTGCGAAGCCCAAGGCGGCTGCAAGCGGCGCCGATGCTGCTAAACCGGCCAAGCCGGCCGCCAAGTCTTCTGCCAAGAAGCCTGCCGCGACCAAGCCTGCATCTTGATGACACACCGTAACGCGTCACTGCTGCGCAGCTAACACCCCTACCGCAGGGTCCGACTCACAACCGTCGTCACCCTGCGGTAACTTTCAAACCTGTTGCATCGATGGCGCAGTCCTGTACTGAGGCCACGGCTTTGTTCGCCTTCAGGAACTCATTCGCACGTCAGGAATACACATGAGCACGCAAGATAAGAAATCCGCTACACAGAATGAATCCGGCAACGCTGGCAGCCCCGAAGTCACGGCCTCGCGCATTCGGGAAGGCCTGCCCTTCCCGCTCGGCGCCAGCTGGGACGGCCTCGGCGTCAACTTCGCCATCTTCTCCGCCAACGCCACCAAGGTCGAACTGTGCCTGTTCGACTCCGCTGGCGAAGTCGAGCTTGAGCGTATCGAGCTCCCGGAATACACCGACGAGATCTACCACGGTTACCTGCCCGACGCCCACCCGGGTCAGGTGTATGGCTACCGGGTTTACGGTCCGTACGATCCGAAGAACGGCCATCGCTTCAACCACAACAAGCTGCTGATCGACCCGTATGCCAAGCAACTGGTCGGCGAGTTGAAGTGGTCTGAGGCGCTGTTCGGTTACACCATCGGTCACCCGGACGACGACCTGAGCTTCGACGAGCGTGACAGCGCCCCGTTCGTGCCCAAGTGCAAGGTCATCGACCCTGCCTACACCTGGGGCCGCGAACAGCGGGTGGACGTCCCGTGGGACAAGACGATTTTCTACGAGACCCACACCCGCGGTTTCACCATGCGTCACCCGTCCGTACCCGATGAAGTCAAAGGCACGTTCGCCGGCCTAATGGTCGATGACGTGATCAAGCACATCAAAGGTCTGGGCGTGACCTCGATCGAATTGCTGCCGATCCACGCCTTCGTCAACGACCAGCATCTGCTGGAAAAAGGCATGACCAACTACTGGGGCTACAACACCCTGGCGTTCTTCGCTCCGGACCCGCGCTACCTGGCCCACGGCAAGATTTCCGAGTTCAAGGAAATGGTTGCGCACATGCACCATGCCAACCTGGAAGTGATTCTGGACGTGGTTTACAACCACACCGCCGAAGGCAACGAGCGCGGCCCGACCCTGTCGATGCGCGGTATCGACAACGCCTCGTACTACCGCCTGATGCCGGATGACAAGCGTTACTACATCAACGACTCCGGTACCGGCAACACCCTCGACCTGAGCCACCCGTGCGTCCTGCAGATGGTCACCGACTCGCTGCGTTACTGGGCGACCGAGATGCATGTCGATGGCTTCCGCTTCGACTTGGCCACCATCCTCGGCCGTTACCACGATGGTTTCAGCGAGCGCCACAGCTTCCTCGTGGCCTGCCGCCAGGACCCGGTGCTGCGTTCGGTGAAATTGATCGCCGAGCCATGGGACTGCGGCCCGGGCGGTTATCAGGTCGGCAACTTCGCCCCGGGTTGGGCGGAGTGGAACGACAAGTTCCGCGACAACATCCGTGCGTTCTGGAAAGGCGACGAAGGCCAGCTGGCCGACTTCGCCAACCGCATGACCGCGTCGGGCAACCTGTTTAACCAGCGTGGCCGTCGGCCGTACGCGTCGGTGAACTTCATCACCGCCCACGACGGCTTCACCCTGCACGACCTGGTGTCGTACAACGACAAGCACAACGAGGATAACGACGAGAACAACCAAGACGGCAGCAACGACAACCGTTCATGGAACTGTGGCGTCGAAGGCCCGACGGATGATCCGGAAATCAACGCGCTGCGCCTGCGTCAGATGCGTAACTTCTTCTCGACGCTGCTGCTGGCCCAGGGCACGCCGATGGTGGTCGCCGGTGACGAGTTCGCCCGCACCCAGCACGGCAACAACAACGCCTATTGCCAGGACAGCGAGATCGGCTGGGTCAACTGGGATCTGGACGAAGACGGCAAGGCCCTGCTGGCGTTCGTCAAGCGCCTGATCAAGCTGCGTCAGTCGTACCCGATCCTGCGTCGTAGCCGCTTCCTGGTAGGCGATTACAACGAGGCACTGGGCGTAAAAGACGTGACCTGGCTGTCGCCAAGCGGCGAAGAGATGAGCATCGAGCAGTGGGAAGATCCAAATGGTCGCTGCCTGGGCATGCTGATGGATGGCCGCGCGCAGGAAACCGGTATCCGTCGTCGCGGCTCTGAAGCCACGCTGCTGCTGCTGGTCAACTCCCATCACGACGGTGTCAACTTCACGCTGCCGGAAGTGCCGGAAGGTCTCAACTGGACCAGCCTGATTGACACCAATCAGCCAGAGATCGATGGCACGGATCAGTTCGAGTTCGGCAGCGAGTACACGGTGACGCCGCGTTCGCTGTTGCTGTTTGAACTGCAAAAGGCTCCACAGGCGTAAGGCGCTTCGCCTGACGTCCAAGCGACACCCGCTTGCCCGCGATGGGGTCAGTCAGCCAGATGTAAAGGCTGACTGATCCCGTCGCGGGCAAGTGTCGTTTCAAGCCCCCCGCTTCCCCCACTGCGTTCCGTCCCTGTGCTGTGCCCCCCGGATTCATTGACTTTGTAGTCACTAATCGACCTTCGTGTTCTGAAACTACAAATTATGTAGTGCCTTAAAATAATCACTACAAAACCGTTGACGAGGGCTTTTGCCGACGGCATAGTGCAGGCGTCTCCCCGATCGGGAGAGCTGGCAAAAGTATTCCGGGCCCGTTCGACACAGCCGTCGAACACCCTCTGGATGTGTGCTGCCCACAAGGCAGATTGATGAAGCGGAACCTGCAAGATCGACCCACCAGGCCGAGTGCTGGCGAAACGTCCTCATGACACTTGTGGTCGACCACTCAGTCGCACGTGTCTTCAAGACGTCCGCCCTTGCTCTCCCGGATTCGACCTTCCTTCTCTGCGCTCATCAATACCCACACCCTCGCGGCCCGGCACCGGCTCTGTGTACCGACGGACCTTGCCTGTCAGCGACTGGAAGGACTGCGAATCGGCGGACGATTCGCCAATGCGTTTGAACTCACTCGATAGATTAACCAGTGGTCAAAAAGGGGTAACAACCATGAACCTGAACAACCAACCTACCATTGATCAATTGGCTCGACTGTTCGCCGCACGCAAGGATTCCCTTGATAGCCACATTCTCTGGGTGTGCGAGGAAGGCAACGTGCACATGGACGGCCTGGGTGCCTGCACCGAAGAAGAACAGTTCGAGAGCCAGCACCCGCACATGCGTGCCCGGCTGAAGATGTACCGCAAGGGCCACGGCTACGTGGGCAAGAAGGCCGCAGCGGACAAGCAGTTCCTCGGTCAGGTGCTGGAGACCCTGAGCAGTGAGTGGGGCGCCGTTCAGCAAGCGCCTGGCCTGCGGGTTATTGACAAGCTCTGCTGATGGAAACGCCGTTGCCTGCCCGTCTTCGATGGGCAGGCAACGGCGGTTTTTTCGCGGCGCTGATCCCGTTGCAAGCCCCCGCCAACGCCCCCTCGTCCGCCTCCCCTGTTTATGTTGAACTTGGCACCGTCATCCTCTTCCAATGCAAGCGAGCCGCGTCGACGGTTACGCATCAATCCATGGAACAGACAACGCCCGCGTGCGTAATTAAGGTGCCGTAATGGATCTGGACAAGCTCAGCAAACACGTCAAAGCCGGCGACATTACCGAGGTCAATCTGGTGTCGATCGAAGGTGGCTCGTATGCCATACATGCGCTCATGGACGGCAAGTCCAATGCCGTTAACAGCCCGGACGGTAAAGTGCTTCACGTGGCCTCGGTCGACGAAGCGCGCAAATGCCTGTCGTCCCTTCAGGACGTGAAGCTGTTCATCGTGCACCCGGTGGTCTACGACGAAATGGTCGGGCAGCCGCACACCACGCCCGAAGCGCCCCGCCAGCCCATTCCGTTTCGCTCGGGTAACTGATCTAAGTGCGCGCGATGCGTGCCGGTGCTTGCTGGGCGCACGCGGTGCAGTAGGACCGGCTTCAGCCGGGAATCGGCCAGTGTGAGCATCCTCGTTTTTTGCGGCGTGACGCATGACGCCTTCCCGGCTAAAGCCGGTCCCACAGGTTCGCGTCGCGTCAATTCTCACTGGGTGCATGCAGGACACTAGTGGGACCGGCTTCAGCCGGGAATAGGCCAGTGCGAGCATCCTCGATTTTGCAGGGTGACGACTGACGCCTTCCCGGCTAAAGCCGGTCCTACAAGTCAGCGCCAACGCCAATCCCACTGACTGCATGCAGGACACTAGTGGGACCGGCTTCAGCCGAGAATCGGCCAGTGTGAGCATCCTCGATTTTGCAGGGTGACCACTAGCGCCTTCCCGGCTAAAGCTGGTCCTACAAGTCAGCGCCAACGCCAATCTCACTGACTGCATGCAGGACATTAGTGGGACCGGCTTCAGCCGGGAATAGGCCAGTGCGAGCATCCTCGATTTTGCGGCGTGGCGACTGATGCCTTGCCGGCTAAAGCCGGTCCTACAAGTCAGCGCCAACGCCAACGCCAATCCCACTGACTGCATGCAGGACACTAGTGGGACCGGGTTCAGCCGGGAATAGGCCAGTGTGGACAGCCTTGATTTTGCGGGGTGGCATCTGACGGCTTCCCGGCTAAAGCCGGTCCCACAGGTTTGCGTCGCGTCAATTTTCAGTGCCTGCATGCAGGACATTGGTGGGACCGGCTTCAGCCGGGAAGAGGCCGGATCGATCACCCGCGAAAATCGATGACGATCCTTGACTGCACTTCGCCGTCGCCCAACTCCCTGAACACCTCATTGATGTCTGCCAGCGGTCGCAGCTCGATGTCGGCCTTCACCTTGCCCTCGGCGGCGAACGCCAGCGCTTCGGCCATGTCCTGCCGGGTACCGACGAACGATCCGCGCACGGTGATGCAATTGGCGACCACCTGGAACAACGACAAGGGAAACTCGCCCGGTGGCAGCCCGACCAACACACAGGTGCCCCGTTTACGCGTCATGCCCACCCCTTGCTTGAAGGCGGCCAGCGAAGGCGCGGTGATCAGCACGCCATGGGCCCCGCCGTCGGTAAGATCCTTCACAGCTTGCACCGGATCGCCGTGGCGGACATTCACCACCGCATCCGCACCCAGCCTGGTGGCATGGGCCAGCTTGCCGTCGTCGACGTCCACCGCACACACGCGCAGGCCCATCGCCCTGGCGTACTGCACCGCCAGATGCCCTAGCCCGCCAATCCCAGAGATCACGATCCACTGACCCGGCCTCACATCGGCCTCTTTTATGCCTTTGTAGGTGGTCACCCCGGCGCAGATGATCGGAGCGGCCTCATGGGGGGCAAGTCCGGCCGGAATGTGCGCGACGTATTCAGGGTCAGCGAGGATGTATTCGGCGAACCCGCCATTGCGGGTGTAGCCGCCGAACTCGGCGCTGGCGCACACCGTTTCCAAGGCGCTCAGGCAATACTCGCAATGACCACAGGCGGAATACAGCCACGGCACGCCGACGCGATCCCCCTCGCCTACGCTGGTCACGCCAGCGCCCAGGGCGACCACAATGCCGATGCCTTCATGGCCCGGAATGAAAGGCAGCGTCGGCTTCACCGGCCAGTCGCCCCGCGCCGCGTGCAAGTCGGTGTGACAGACCCCGCACGCTTCGGTCTTGATCAGGATCTGCCCGGGGCCCGGCGTGGGGATGTCCCACTCGCGAAGCACCAGGGGGCTGCCGAACGCTTCTACAACTGCCGCTTTCATTGTGCCGTTCATGGCGTTTTCCTTTGCTTGGACAAATTAGGTTCGGGCGACGGGCACGCGTGCCGCTCACTGCTGAAGCACATGCCCATACGCGCGAATGCGGCCATCTGTTTCAGTGCGCAGGTACACGCCCTGAAGCTCCGGATTGAACCCGGGAAATTGGTTGATCGCGTCTTGCAGGGCGAGAAAATACGCCAGCACCGCGCCGTCCCAGACCTCGCCGGGCACCACGCACAAGACCCCCGGGGGATACGGCAATGCGCCTTCGGCTGCCATGCGTCCGCGCGCCTCTTCCAGCGCAATCAGCTCGACTTTGCCGCGTACGAACTCCAGATTGGCCTCGCGGGGATCCATCGCCACGACGGGCATGCTCGCCTGGCGGAACATGGCCTTCTGCAGCTGCTTAACGTCGTGGCGGGCATACAACGAATGCATTTCCTGGCACAGCTGGCGGATGCTGTAGTCGCGGTAGCGGGCCTGATGGGCTTGATAGACCGCTGGCAGCACATCGGCCAGGGGCGCGTCGTCCTTGATGAACCGCTCGAAACGACCGATTTGCGCCACCAGATGCTCCATTTTTGCCTTGCCTTCGGCCGGGGTCAGCAGAAACAGAATGGTATTGAGGTCGTTTTTTTCAGGGACGATTTCGAACTGGCGCAGGAAGGTCGCCAGCACCCCGGCGTGAATGCCGAAGTCAGTGTATTCCCCGCTCACGGCATCAATCCCGGGGGTGGTGAACAACAGCTTGCAGGGGTCGATGAAGTACTGGTTTTCCGTGTAACCCTCAAACGCGTGCCAGCGTTCGTCCGGGTGAAAACGGAAGAAGCGCAGGTCGCGGGCGATCTCGTCCGTGGGGTAGTCCTGCCAATAGCGACCGTCGATGGTCGGCGGCACGAAAGGTTTGATCAGCGTGCAGTTGTCCATCATCAACTTGCGCGCCTCAATACCGGCCCGCACGCATTCGTCCCACAACCGATGGCCGCTGCGTCCGCTGTGCATGCGCGCGTTTACATCCAGGCAGGCAAACAGCGGGTAAAAAGGGCTGGTCGAGGCCTGGGCCATGAATGAATTGTTCAGGCGCAGGTGGTTGCAGTAGCGCGCCTGGCCCTTGATGTGACGGTCCTTCTTGTGAATCTGCGAGGCCTGGGAAAACCCGGCCTGCTGCTTGTGAATCGACTGCGTGACGAAGATCCCCGGATCCTCGGGGCCCAGTTCCAGCAACAAGGGCGAGCAGTCTTTCATCATCGGGATGAACTGCTCGTACCCCAGCCACGCCGAATCAAACAGGATGTAATCGCACAGGTGGCCAATACGATCGACGATCTGCCGCGCATTGCAGACCGTGCCGTCGTAGGTGCCCAGCTGAATGATCGCCAGGCGGAACGGCCGCGCGTCATCGGCTTTGGCCGGCGCAATGAGGCTCAGTTGCTCGCGTAAATAACCCTCTTCAAAGCAGTGCGAATCAATGCCGCCGATCAAGCCATACGGGTTGCGCGCCGTTTCCAGATACAGCGGCGTCGCACCCGCCTGAAACAACGCGCCCTGATGAATGGACTTGTGGTTGTTGCGGTCGAACAGCACCACATCGCCTGGGGTCAGCAAGGCTTGAGTCACCACCTTGTTGGAGGTCGAGGTGCCGTTGAGGACGAAATAGGTCTTGTCGGCGTTGTAGACCTTTGCGGCGCGCTTCTGCGCCTCCAGGGGTGCGCCCTCGTGAATCAGCAGGTCGCCCATTTCGATGTCGGCGTTGCAGCGATCCGCGCGAAACAGCGTTTCTCCGAAGAAGTCGAAAAACTGCCGGCCCGACGGGTGCTTGCGAAAGAACTGCCCGCCCTGATGGCCCGGGCAGGCAAAGGTGGTATTGCCGCGCTCAACGTAGTGCTTCAGCGCGCCGAAGAACGGCGGCAGCAAAGCTTCCTCATACAGCGTCGCCGCCCGCTCCAGTTTGTGGCCATAGAACTCGGCATTGTCAGCGCCCAGATCAAACACGCCGCTGACTTGCAGCAGCACCTTTTCCACATCGAGAATCGCTTCCCGGGTCAGCTCGTCCTCTTTGGCCACGGCGAAAAACACCGGTATGTCGAAGCCGGATCGGCAGACATCATCAACGCGGCCCTCGCGCCAGTCCTGCGCAGTGAGTACGACTGCCGCAACGTCGGTCAGGTCGGTCGCGCTGAAATCCACCAGCTCGCGGGAGGTGTTAAAGCAACTGCGCGCTTCTGCGCTGGCGACGATTTTGAGTCTGTTCATGTAGGCGGCCTTCCGTTGCAGGTGGGAAATCGATTGATCGGGCGGCCCGTCACGCGTCCGTAAAGGTCTGCCCGCGGACATGCCCCCTGGCCAACGGCGGCGGCGTTTCGGACTCGCTGAAATCGGCTGTCCAGCGCCAGTTTCTGATCTCCGGCATGTCCTCGAAGTGCTCACGAATCCAGGCGTCATGTTTGCGTAGCTGGCTCTCGAAGAAGTGCACGGCGTCCAGGCTGTGGGCGCGCAGATGCGGGACGTGGCTCAACGCGTCAATCGCCAGGTGGTAGCGGCTCATGTGGTTGAGCACCACCATGTCGAAGGGCGTGGTGGTGGTGCCTCGGTCGCTGAAACCGCGGACATGAAAACGGGCTTCGTTGGCGCGGCCGTGGACCATCGAGTGAATGACCCAGGTCGAGCCGTGGAAGGCGAACATCACGGGCGCGTCCCGGGTGAACAGCGCCTCGAAGGAGGCGTGATCCATGCCGTGGGGCCGATCTTCGGGGGCACTCAAAATGCCGAGGTCGACCACGTTCACCAGTCTCACCCGAATGCCCGGCACGTACTTTTGCAGCAACCAGGCCGCGGCCACGGCCTCGGTGGTGGGCACATCCCCCGCACAGCCGAGCACCACGTCCGGGGCTTCGTCATCACCGCTGCCGGCAAACGACCAGATCGACGCGCCCCGAGAGCAGTGCCTGAGCGCCGCATCGAAGTCCAGCCACTGGAAATCCGGCTGCTTGCCACAGGTCACGACGTTCACGTAGTTGCGGCTGCGCAGGCAGTGGTCAAAGACATTGACCAGGCAGTTCGAGTCCGGCGGGTAGTACACGCGAACCACATCCGAGCGACGTTGCAGCACGTTGTCGACGAACCCGGTGGACTGATGGCTGAAGCCATTGTGGTCGTTGCGCCAGGCGTGACTGCTGATCAGGATGTTCAGCGAGGCCAGCGGCCGGCGCCACGCAAACTCACGGCTCTGCTGCAACCACTTTGCGTGCTGCGTGACCATGGAATCGACCACTTGCGCGAACGCTTCGTAGGTTGACCACATGCCGTGGCGCCCGGTGAGCAGATACCCTTCGAGCCAGCCTTCGCAGAGATGCTCACTCAGCACCTCCATGACACGCCCGTCGGAGGCGAGGTGGTCGTCGATGTCCAGACACGGCCCGGCGGCGGTCCGGTTGCTCGCTTCGAACACGGCATTGAGCCGGTTGGAATTGGTCTCGTCCGGCCCGAACACGCGAAAATTGCGCGGGTTGTTACGCATCACGTCGCGCAGGTACTCGCCGAGCTTGCGCGGCGCTTCGGCGATGACCTGGCCCGGTCCTGGCACCTCAAGGCCGTATTCGGCGAAGTTCGGCAGGTCCAGCGCGACCAGCATACGGCCGCCGTTCACGTAGGGAATTGCGCCCATGCGCAGGGCCGGTGGCGGTGTCAGTGCTTGCAGTTCCGGCGCCAGACGCCCCTGTTCATCGAACAGCGTCTGGGGTTCGTAGCTGCGCAACCAGTCTTCCAGTTGCTGGAGGTGCTCGGGGTTGCCGATGACGTTGGCGAGGGGAACCTGATGGGCGCGGAACGTGCCTTCGACCGGCAGCCCGTCGACCACCTTGGGGCCGGTCCAGCCTTTGGGGCTGCGCAAAATAATCATGGGCCATCGCGCGCGCACGGCTCCACCGCCCTCTCTGGCGGCGGCCTGGATCTCGCAGATGATGTCGTCACAGCGGTTGAGCGCGGCGGCGAAGCGCTGGTGCATGCCCGGCAGGTCATCGCCGGCGACGATGATCGGCTGGTAACCCCGGCCTCGGTAAAGCTCGAGCAGATCGTCATCGGCGAGCCGTGCCTCGACCGTCGGCCCGGAGATTTTGTAGCCGTTGAGGTGCAGAATCGGCAGCACTGCGCCGTCCCGGCGGGGATCGAGGAAGTGCACGCTTTTCCAGCTGCCTTCCAGCGGACAGGTTTCGGCTTCGCCGTCGCCGATCACGCAGGCCACCAGCAATGAGGGGTTGTCGAACACCGCGCCAAAAGCATGCATGAGCGAATAGCCCAGCTCGCCCCCTTCATGGAGCGAGTTGGGCGTGTGCGGCCCGCAGTGACTGGGCACGCCGCCGGGGGTGGAGAAGCTGCGAAAGAAGCGCTGCATGCCGGCTTCGTCTGCAGAGATGTGCGGGTGCACTTCGCTGTAGGTGCCTTCAAGCCACGCGCAGGCGTTCATGGTCGGACCGCCATGCCCGGGCCCGGAAATAAAGAGGGTCTCGGTGCGACGCTCGCTGATCAGCCGGTTCAAGTGCACATAGATGAAATTTTGCCCGACCGAGGTCCCCCAGTGCCCCAAGAGCCTGGGCTTGATGTGCTCGG
The DNA here is from genome assembly GCF_057834665.1 of Pseudomonas sp. GL_135. NCBI lineage: Bacteria > Pseudomonadati > Pseudomonadota > Gammaproteobacteria > Pseudomonadales > Pseudomonadaceae > Pseudomonas > Pseudomonas sp. GL_135. Next base: position 2,256,727 of record NZ_CM174408.1, on the reverse strand, counting down.
CCAGCAGCGGTTCACGCAGCAGTGGGTTGGCCTTGAGGTAGATCTGACCGACGCACAGGTAATTCGCAGCGTTCCAGTAGCGGTGCAAGCGCGAGAGCAGTTCGGGAGCCAAGGGGCCTGGCGAGGTGTCGGGCTCGATCCACGACACACGGCTGACGTTGGTTTCATCGACGCTGGAGAGTGACGGGTTGAAGCTGTACATGGCGACTCCGCTGGATGCAATTCGCAAGGTGTGCGGCGCACGAATGCGCTCAGGTCGATTCACGCGCCGCTGTGCAGCAGCTCGAGGGCGTGGCGGGCGATGACTGCGTTTTCGTCAGTGGCAATGGTCCATGCTGAAACTTTGCTGCCGGGCAGCGACAGGCAGGCGCCTGGTGGCGCGTCGGATGAAGACGAGTGCTCCAGGCCAAGCCAGGCGCAGCCATCAAGGATCGCGTTACGAACCGGCGTCGAGTGTTCGCCGATGCCGCCGGTGAAGACCAACGCGTCAAGCCCGCCCAAGACCGCCGCCATCGCACCAATCTCCCGCACCACGCTGCGCACGAACAAGGCAACGGCCTCTTCCGCCGCTGGCGCCGTGCTGGCTGTCAGTTCGCGCATGTCACTGGCAATGCCGCCGGACACACCCAGCAACCCGCACTGGTGATACAGCAGGTCTTCGAGGGCTTCGGCGTTCATGCCCCGCTCGCGCATCAGGTACAGCAGAACGCCAGGGTCCAGCCGACCGGGACGCGTGCCCATCAACAAACCGTCCAGTGTGCTGAAGCCCATGGTCGTGGCCCGGCTGACCCGGTTATGCATCCCACACAGACTGGCGCCGTTACCCAGATGCGCGACAACCGTGCGGCCCTGGGCGGCACGCTGATCGTATTGAGGCAGGACGCCGGCAATGTATTCGTAGGACAGCCCGTGGAAACCGTAGCGGCGCAGCCCCTGCCCGGTCAGTGCACGGGGCAATCCGAAGGAGGTCTCCAGCGGATCGAGCGTGTGGTGGAAGGCCGTGTCGAAGCAGGCATATTGAGCAAGGCCGCTGTGCTCTCGAGCCAGATAGAGAATGGGTGCCAGGCACAGCGGCTGATGCAGGGGCGCCATGGGCACGAGCGCGTGAAGCTCGCGCATGAGGGTCGAATCCACGCGGGCGCCTGTCAGCGTGCGGTCGCCGCCGTGGACCACGCGGTGGGCTGCCGCGCAAAGGCGTCCTTCGGTGTGTTGCTCAATCCACCCCATCATGTTTCGCAACGTGCCGGTGTCTGCTGGGCCGTCGGCGTGTGGCCATTGTGCGCGTTGATGCGTGCCGTCGGCGTGGCGGAAGGTCAGGTGCTCAGCGTCGGCGTGCACCTCGAAACTGCCGTGGCCGAGACAGGCGTTGTCCGCTGCGGCATCTGCGGCGGCGTCGTAGAGGGAAAACTTGACGCTGGAAGAACCCACGTTCAGCACCAGCAGTGACGGGCGCGAATGATCAGTCATGGAGTTGCCTCATGAGCCTCCCATGATCGCGATGGGTTTGGCGGTGGCTGACCAGAATCAACCGACGACCAGTGTGCTCGTCTGAAGTGGCCCGGTATTGATCTGGATCAAGAAGCCCTGAGTCAGCGCCCCCGCTCATCCACTTCAACAATGCCCGCTGTCACTGGCCCGCGCGGGCGCCTATGCTGGACCGCTCAAGGAGATGCACATGACTGCCCATCTGGCTGCCGTTCCCGGTTTATTCCTCAACGCAGCGCGCGCTTTCTTCGATGTCGGCGAGCTGTCCCTGTCCCTTGGCATGAGCGTGCATGACACCGAACGCTTGTCCTCCATCATTGCGCAACGACTGAAAATCAAGAAAGGCGCCGTCCTGTACCGCGCCGGTGATCCTCTGCACTCGCTCTATGCGGTGCGCTCGGGCTATTTCAAAACCACACTGTCGTCCCGGGACGGGCGTGAACAACTCACCGGCTTTCCCATGTCCGGGGAATTACTGGGCTGTGATGCCATCAGCCGTGAGCGCCATGAATGCGATGCCATGGCGCTGGAAGACAGCGAAGTCTGCCCCATCCACTTCAGCCAGCTGGAGCGGCTGTCCCGTGAGATGCCCTCGTTGCAGCGCAACCTCAATCGGGCGCTGAGTCAGGAAATCGTGAGGGATCACGAAATGCTGCTGATGATGGGCAACCTCAACGCCGAGGAGCGGCTGGCGGCCTTTCTGCTGGACCTTTCCTGCCGTATGGCGGCCCGGGGTTATTCCGAGACTGCCTTCGTGCTGCACATGAGCCGGGAGGATATCGGGGGTTATCTGGGCCTGCGCCTGGAGACGATCTGTCGCGCCATCGGTTCGTTGCGCAATCAGGGCATCGTCAGGATCTCCGGACGCGCGGTGGACATCCTCGACCTGGAGCGGCTGCGAACCCTCATCAGCGGTTGCGAAAAAGCCTGACGACGCTTTGATCGGGAGAGCGTCATGTTCGCCGTCACCCTCATCAATATCGTGATCATCACCACGGTGGTGCTCGTGCACTACGAATGCCTGATTCGCCTCAATCAGCTCATGCCCAGGCTTGGGGTTCGGCATCGGTTCAGGGTCGTCATCGGCGTGCTCGGTGCACTGGTCGCCCACGCCGTTGAAGTCTGGATCTTTGCCCTGGGCTATTACCTGATGAACCGGTCCGACACATTGGGCCGTCTGACAGGAAATTTCGACGGCAGCTTCATGGACTCGGTGTACTTCTCGTTCACGACCTACACCACCATCGGTTTTGGCGACATCACGCCCAGCGGGCACCTGAAATACCTGACGGGGCTGGAAGCGTTGACGGGGCTGGTTCTGATCACCTGGACCGCATCGTTTCTGTTCATTGAGATGCAGCGTTACTGGGGGGCGGAGAAGGAGTGAGCCCGGGCGTGCGGGCGCTGAAGGTCTTGCAGCTAGGGAGTGACCGGGGTGGCGCTCCACCTTGCTCACGAAGACGGCATTCCAGTCATTGAAGATTTAGCGGATGTACCGGCCTCTTCGCGAGCAAGCTCGCTCCCACAATTCGTGTATCCGTCGCCACATTCGCGTTGGTGTTTGATGAGAATGAGCTTGCTCACGGAAACGAGCAAGGTGGAGCGCCACCCCGGTCACTCCCACGCATCCGTATTAAACCCGAACATTTGATTGTTCGCGGATCCTGTGGGAGTGAGCTTGCTCACGAAGACGGCATTCCGACCACTGAAGATCCCGCGGATGTTCCCAACCCAGCAGGCCGACGCCCATGACTGCTATGTCGACAGGGGCCTCTGAACAGCTTTTAGAATGCCAATTTGTACCCGATCGCCAACAGCATCAGCGCCAGGCACGGGCGCAGGATGGCGTCGGGGATGCGGCCGGTCAGGTGGCTGCCGATATAGATCCCCGGCAGCGAGCCCATCAGCAGGTAGCCGAGCATCGACCAGTCCATGTTGCCCATGCTGGCGTGGCCGATGCCGGCGACCAGGGTAAGCGGCACGGCATGGGCGATTTCGGTGCCGACCAGGCGCCGGGTTTCGAGGAAGGGGTAAAGCAGGAACAGCGCCACGGTGCCGAGCGCGCCGGCGCCGATGGACGTGAGCGCAACCATGGTGCCGAGGATGACGCCGGTCAGCACCGTCAGCCCGTTCAGGCTTCGGCTGCTGAGGCGGTAACGATCACCGGCGTGACGCTGGGCAAATGCCAGCAGGCGTTTCTTGAAAAAGATCGCCAGCGCCGTCAGCAGCAGCACCACGCCCAGCGCCTGTTTGATCACCAGGTTCATCGCGTCCGGTGCAGTGTGCAGCGTGCTCAGGTACCACAGCGTGAGCCCGGCAGCCGGCACGCTGCCCAGGGTCAGCCAGCCGGTAATACCCCAGTCGATGTTGTCGTTCTTTTTGTGAACCAGCACGCCACCACTTTTGGTGATGGCGGCGTACAGCAGGTCGGTGCCGACCGCGGTGGCGGGGTTGATGCCGAACCACAAAAGAATCGGGGTCATCAGCGATCCGCCGCCTACCCCGGTCATGCCAACGATGAAACCGACCACCAGCCCTGCGACGACGAAACCTGCGTTGCCAAAATCCATTGCTCTGCCTGACTGCACATTCAAAAGCCGGCAGGCAGGATAGCGATTTTTGCTCTAAGGACTGCGGTTTTTCTTATATCGAGCCTAGATCGAGACGTTCTATGGTTATAACCAAACGAGCCAACGGCGCACACATGACCCTTGCATCAAGGCTCGCCCTCCCAGTAATCCAGTGTCGCGTCGGGGCGCTGCACGGCCGCAAACGCACGTGCTCCGTTCAGGGTGACCATCGCCTGATACTTGCCGGAGTCCGGGTATTCGCACACCTCAGGCGTCTCGCGGGTGCTGATGGATAAATACTTCAGCGGCGCGTCAGAGGTGTTGATGATCTGATGGGGGTACTCCGGACCGGGCGGAATGAAGATCACATCGCCGCTGCGGATCGGCAGCATTTCACCTGCAACGCGCAAGGTGCCCTGCCCGTCGAGGATAACGAACATCTCTTCCTGAGCGTAATGAAAATGATAGGGGCAAGAACGCTTGCCTGGCGCGACGATGTCCACCGACGCGCCCAGCTTCTGCGCGGCGGTGTCGGTGCCCAGACGTGCGGCGTCGCTCTCGTACAGCGGGTCGCGGCGCTCGTGCTGCAGCGGCACATCGTTGAAATTGCGAATCAGGCGCGCGGCCAGTTCGGCGGGGTCATTGCTCATGCTCACTCCATCAGAAAACGGCGGTGTCGATCACGGCTCGCAAAACAGCGGCTTAACGCAAGCCGCAGGCTTCAACGTGTCGCAACGATGAACAAGCGCGGGAACGGCAGCAGCACCGTGCCGTCGTCCAGCGCCGGGTAGGCCTGGCGGATTGCCTGCAAATAGGTTTCGAGAAACGCTTGTTGCGCCGCCTCGTCGAGCTTTTGCAAATAGGGCCGTAGCGCCGAGCCCTTGAACCACTCGACCACCGCCCCGTGCCCACCGGCAAGCGGGTGGTGATACGTGGTGCGCCAGACATCGACCTCAGCGCAATGGGGTCGCAGCAGCTCGAAATAATAGGCCGCTGGGTGTCGGTCCGGGTGTGTGACGCCGCCGATCCTGCTCGCCCATTCGCTGCTCGCGGCGATTTCCCGTGCCAGACGATGGGCTGGCTCCTCCAGGTTGTCCGGTGTCTGCACCGCCAGCACACCACCGGCATTCAGCCGGCTGACCAGCCGCGGATACAGCGCCGCGTGGTCGGGCACCCATTGCAGCGAGGCGTTGGCAAGGATCACGTCGTAGGTCTGCGCCGGGTTCCAGGCGCCGATGTCGGCCAGCTCGAATGACACGTTTGGCAGCCGCTGACGGGCATCGCGCAGCATGTCGTCGGAGCTGTCCAGCCCCGTCACCGTGGCATCGGGAAAACGCTCGGCAAGGACTTCGGTCGAATTGCCGGGACCGCAGCCGAGGTCGACGGCGGCGAGTGCGGACGCCAGAGGGATGGCGGCGACGAGGTCGCGGACCGGTCGTGTGCGTTGCTGCTCGAACAGGGAATACTGCGTGGCGGACCAGCTCATCGGGCCTTCCTTTTGGTTGTACAGAGTGGGGTGTACAGAAGGGCGAGAGTAGAACGCGCGGGCCGGGAGTACAAATGAGGTGAGCGGCAAGCGGCAAGCTGCAAACTGCAAGCTGCAAGCTGCAACTGTTCGGCAGCAAGCAGCAGGGGTTCAGATCATGACTCGGCGGGTCAGATGCCCACCCGAGACCGGGTAGGACACGTACAGGCCTGCCTCCACCTGGGCTCGGGATGCATGGGCGTGGGCGCGGACTGTGTGCGCCGCTGCCAGCAGGCGTTGCGCATCAAGTGCTCGCTGAGCCACGGCATCGACGATGGCTTGGGCAAGGTCGTCCAGGCCCGCTTCGGCTGACACCAGCAACAGATGCGCGCCGGCATTCAAGGCCGCGATGGCGGTGTCGGCGATGCTGTTGCCGCGCAGGATGGACACGGCGTCGAGGTCGTCGGACACGATGAGCCCATCAAAACCCAAGGTTTCTCGCAGCATGCCGATCACCGCCGCCGAGGTGCTGGCCGACTGCTGCGGATCCAGCGCCGGGAACACCGCAGGCCCGGGCATGATCGCCCCGACGCCGGCTGCAATGACCTGCCTGAACACGTCCATTCCGTCGCTGAGCGCGGCGGCGTCATCGGGCACGAATGCCCGCGCTGTCGCCGGGTCGTGCTCGACCCGGTGATGACCGGGAAAGTGCTTGGCCGTGGCGATCACGCCGGCACGCTGCACACCCCGGATGAATGCGCAGGCAATGCGCGCCACTTCGACGGGATCGGGACCGAGATTGCGCTGATGCAGCCAAGGGTTGACCCCGGTGACCACGTCGACAATGGGCGCCAGAGCGAGATTGACGCCCATGACCCGCGCCGAGCTGGCCATTTCATAACAGCGCGCCTCGATGTCTTCGCTGCTCATCTGCGTCAGTTCGGTCGAGCTCGGCATGCCAGGGACCAGACCGTGCAGGCGCTGGATACCGCCGAGCTCCTGGTCCACAGCGATCAGCACAGGCGCGGCCGCAAAGAGCGCCGCTTCCCTGGCAATGGCGGAAAAATGCCCATGGGTCTCTGCGCGGCGGCGCTCGAAACTCATGCTCCGGGCCAGGTATTCGTCGCGGGTCTCGCCCAGCAATACCGACACCCCGCCGGCTTGCAGATGGCGACGCAGGGGTTCATCCAGCGCCAGCCCGGAAATCGCCGGCATGAGGACTGAGCGCGCAGCCCTGTGCAGTTCATCGTGTGGCATGTGCTCTCCGTCGATCAGGCGATGACGAGCCAGAAGCCGCAACAATACGACTGCTCGTTTATGCTCACTTTATTCATTAAACGAGCAATGTCAATCGAACCGAGCAACATACGGCGCAGTGGCATGGAGAGAAAAACGCTGAAAAAATCCCTCGCAGGCTCGACGCGCGCTGCGGCCAACAGGCGTGGACGCGAGAGAAAAATTTTGATCACCCGTGCTTTTCATTTGCACGGTTGCTGGTCAACATAGGCGCCCATCGACCCGGTCGAACTGTTCCGTTTTCTTATTCAGGATGAATTGATGCGCCGTTTATTTCCGTACTCATTACTGGGCTGCGCAATGGCCGTGGTACTGACGGGTTGCAACTCCACACCGAACAACCCCTCGTTCAATTTCGACACCGCCAAGACGCCGTCCGACTACGCCAAGTGCATCTACCCCAAGTGGCAACAACTCAAGCCCGGCACGACGATGACCGAAAGCAAGGGCCACTACAAACTGCTGGTCTCCGGAAAGATCGCGTCCGATGAGATTCTCGAGGTCTACAAAGGCAACCCCAATACCCGGGTTTTCCTGTATCAACGCGCCCCGCTGTCGTCAGCTTTCGGCCGCAATGCGCTGGAAAAAGCCGTTCGCGAATGCCTGTGACGACGGTGTAAATCACGCTGCGCCGTTTCGTCGCACGACATTGTTCCCAGACCCCGAAATCCGGGTGCGCGGCCTGGGTTGCGGGACACCGTCCTCAAACCCGGCCACGCAATCGGGCTGAACTTTTGCTTTTCCGGCTTCCTCTGAAAGTGACACCGCCTGCTCGCAGCAGGTGCAGTTTCAACTTCAGCACTTCAATTCAGAGGAAAGCGAAAGCATGAGCAATCAATTGAACGGCAAGAAGGTTTTGATCATCACGTCCAATACCGGCATCGAGCGCGACGAACTGCTCAAGCCGCTGGAAGCGTTGAAGGGTCAGGGGGCTGCGGTCACCCACGCCTCCATCGAAGGCGGCACTGCGCAACTGTTCCTGAACGACACCGACAAAGACGCCGTCGTGACGTCCGACACCAAGCTGGCCGGCCTGTCTGCCAATGATTTCGATGCACTGGTCATCCCCGGCGGCACGGTCAACGCCGACACCCTGCGCCAGGACAGCGACGCCCAGAAGCTGGTCAAGGCGTTCGCCGATGCCGGCAAAACCGTCGCCTCGATCTGCCATGGTCCATGGCTGCTGATTGATGCCGGCGTCATCGAAGGCAAGACCCTGACTTCATACCCGAGCGTACGCACTGACCTGGTCAATGCCGGCGCGGCCAATTGGGTCGACGCCGAGGTCAAGCAATGCCCGGCCAACGGCTGGACCTTGATCACCTCCCGCACGCCGGACGATCTGCCTGCGTTCAACGAGGCCATTGCCAAGGCGCTGCTGGCGGGCTGAAGCCTGATTCGCACGCTACTACGTAACGCCACCGACGCCGCTGACCAGCGGCGTCGGTGCGTTTGGGGTAAGGCTCAGACCCTGACAAGCGAAACGCTAGTCCTCGCAAACGAAAATAGTTGAAACCAATTTTCCCTCGCTTCGGTCGACATCGAAGGACGCCGCGATCAGCGCAGGTGCCGAGACGAGACACTTCGATGATTGGAATTATTGTCCCCGCACACAACGAAGAAGATTTCCTGGACGACTGCATCAAATCCCTGATCGCCGCTTCCGTCCACGAAGACCTCCACAGCGAGCCCGTGGAAATCCTGATCATGCTTGACGACTGCTCCGATGCCTCGGCCCGGGTCGCCGCAGCCCATGGCATCACGACTCACGTTTGCGCCTACCGCAACGTTGGCATGACCCGCGCGGAAGGCGCACGCCTGATGCTTGAGCGCGGCGCGCGCTGGCTGGCATTTACCGATGCCGACAGCGTCGTGCCCTACGCCTGGTTGGCGCACCAGGTCAGCCTGAAGGTGGACGCGGTGTGCGGCATTGTCGAAGTCGATGACTGGTCCGGGCATCCCGAGCATGTGCGTCAACGCTACGACTCGCTGTACCGCCCGGTCGATGACCATCGGCACATCCACGGCGCCAACCTGGGCGTGAGTGCCGATGCCTATCGGCGCGCTGGCGGGTTCAAAGCATTGGCCGCCCATGAGGACGTGCATCTGGTCGCCGACCTCCAACGCATCGGGGCGTCCATCGCGTGGATTTCCGGGAACAGCGTCACCACCAGCGCCCGAAAGGACTACCGCTGCAAGGAAGGCTTTGGGGATTATCTAAACTCCCTGGCAGCAACGTCGTTGTCGCGTTGAGGCTTACCGGGTTTTCCGCAGTACCGTTCATTGGCGCCGGGCGCCCTGCCTCCCCCACCCCTTTTGACTCTTTGCTCTTAACGCCGGAATTCCTTGATGCCGCCCATCGATCACCCTGCCAGCCCTGGCGACGACACACTCGGCGGGGGCATGCCCAGCGCCAGTGTCGCCATGCCCAAGACCGGCAACTGGTTCAAGCGGCTGCTCGCGTTCACCGGCCCCGGCTACATGGTCGCCGTGGGTTACATGGACCCGGGCAACTGGGCCACCGACATCGCCGGCGGTTCGAAATTTGGCTACCTGCTGCTGTCCGTGATCCTGTTGTCGAACCTGATGGCCATCGTGCTCCAGGCACTCTCGGCTCGGCTGGGCATCGTTACCGGCTGGGATCTGGCGCGGGCCTGCCGCGAGCGCTGCAGCCGGCCGGTGTGCATCGCGCTGTGGATGGCCTGCGAGATCGCGATCATCGCCTGCGACCTGGCCGAGGTGATCGGCACCGCCATTGCGCTGAACCTGCTGTTCGGCATTCCGCTGATCTGGGGCGCGGTGATCTCGGCCGTCGATGTGTTCCTAATCTTTCTGCTCATGGGCCGCGGGTTTCGGGCGCTGGAGGCGTTTGTCATCGCGCTGCTGCTGGTCATCTTTGGCTGCTTCGCGATTCAGATGGTGCTGGCGCAGCCTGATCTGGCGGAGCTGTTTGCCGGCTTCATTCCCAAGGCCGAGGTGGTCACCAACCCCGAGGCGCTGTACCTGGCGATCGGCATCATCGGTGCAACGGTGATGCCGCACAACTTGTACCTGCATTCGTCCATCGTGCAGACCCGCGCCTACCCGCGCACGGATGAAGGCCGGCGCATCGGCCTGCGCTGGGCGGTGACCGACAGCACCATCGCGCTGACCCTGGCGCTGTTCGTCAACGCGGCGATTCTGATCACCGCGGCCACGGTGTTTCACAAGGCCGGCAAGACCGATGTAGTGGAAATCGAGCAGGCCTACCATTTGCTTTCGCCGATGCTGGGGGTGGGCGTGGCGTCGATGCTGTTCGGTGTGGCATTGCTGGCGTCGGGGATCAATTCCACGGTCACGGCAACCCTGGCCGGGCAGATCGTCATGGAAGGTTTTCTGCGTCTGCGCCTGCCGGGCTGGATCCGCCGCCTGCTGACCCGGGGTCTGGCGATCATTCCGGTGATTGTAGTGACCAGCATTTATGGCGCTCAGGGCACCGCGAAATTGCTGGTGCTGAGCCAGGTCATTCTGTCGATGCAACTGCCCTTCGCCATCGTGCCATTGGTGCGCTTCGTGTCGGACCGCAAGCTGATGGGGGATTTCGTGACCGGGCCAATCTTGACGACCCTGGCCTGGGGCATCGCGCTGCTGATCATCGTGCTGAACGTGGTGTTGCTGCTGGGGGCGTTTGGGGATTAAGGCATGCCCAATAGCGAATGCGGTCTTGTGGGAGCGAGCTTGCTCGCGAAGGCGCTGGTACATCCACTGAATTTTCAGGGACCGGACTAAAGTCTTCGTGAGCAAGCTCACTCCCACCGGTTTTTCATTCCATGCAGATATTCGGTCAGGGCCGGAAACTGGATGTTGGTGGAACTGTCAGGTCCCACTGAGCCTACGCGGTGCATTTGTAGAACTGGGTTTAGCCGGGAAGACGCCGGTTTGAGCACCATCAATTCTGCGGTATGGCGCCTGACGCTTTCCCGGCTGAAGCCGGTCCTAAACTGGATACGCGGTGCCTTTGTGGGACCGGCTTTAGCCGGGAAGGCGCCGGTTTGCGCACCATCAATTCTGCGGTATGGCGCCTGACGCTTTCCCGGCTGAAGCCGGTCCTACACGTCGGGGGTCCTGCTTAATGCGTCATCCCATGATCATGACTCATGTCCATCGCTCCGCGCGCCGGGGCGGTGACGTTCACGACTTCGGTCTCGCCCTTGGCATTCTTCACAGTCAGGGTCAGTGGCACCTGATCGCCCTCTTTGATCTGGCCGTTCAGGCCCATGAGCATCACATGATAGCCATCCGGGTCAAGCGCCACGGTCTTGCCAGCCGGCAGCGGTACGGCGTCGACCGGGCCCATGCGCATGACGTCGTTGGTCATGCTCATTTCGTGGATCTGCACGTCTTTGGCCACCGGTGAGGTGACGCTGAGCAGCGCGCTGTCGGTGTCGGCGGTGATACGCATGAAAGCCCCCGATGACGGCTGACCAGCCACCGTCGCACGCACCCACGGATCCTCGACCCGCGTCTGCGCGGCAGCAGTCAGGCTGACTCCAGCCAGAAGAGCAAACGCAACGGCACGTGTAACGAATGAGCGCGAGACAGCATTCAACAAATCATTCATCAGCAGACTTCCATGACAGTGAGCAAATCTTCCGCACATTGCTTGGCGGAAAGCGAAGGCGACAGCCCCAGGCGCAGGTTACCCCGGGAGTCGAAAACGAAGCTGGTGGCGGTGTGGGACATGGTGTAGGTATTTCCCGCAGGGACCTTCTCGTAGAACACGCCGAATTCTTTGGCCACGTGAACGGTTTGTTCCAGGGTGCCGCGCAGGGCGACGAAGGTCGGATCGAACTGTTTGACGTAGGCGTCGAGGACCTGCGGCGTGTCGCGCTCGGGATCAACGGTGATGAAGATCACCTGCAGCGTCTTGCCGTCTTCGCCCATCAGCTTTTTGATCTGCGCAGCGCGGGCCAGTGCCGTCGGGCACACCGCCGGGCATTGGGTGAAGCCGAAAAACACCATCGGCATCAAGCCGCGATAACTCGACAGGGTTTTGACCTCACCGTCGGTGTCGGTCAGCTTGAAGGTGCGGCCCATGATCTTGTTGCTCAGATCTTTGCCGTACTTGAAATCCAGCGCAGTGGTCGAACCGTCACAGCCGGCCAGCAGGCCCAAGCCCAACAGGCCCATGCCGGTGACCACCTGACGGCGGGTCAGAAACTCATTCATCTGGCGAACTCTCGAAAGCAGCGGCTGGCGCCCACGCCAACCCTTTTTTCGTCCACCTTGCAGTAGCGCAGGCGTTATTGGCAGTCGCACTGCAGCAGCAAGGGACGAAGCGAAAAAAACAGGTGCCCCACAGTGTCGCGCAAAACCGGGCTGAATGGGTTACGAGCGCATTTTGCCGACACCACTCGATGGCGCTGCACCCCTTGACGCCCATGGGTCGAGAAACGCCCACTGCGACAAAACCGCGCACCCGGGCGTTTACCGTCGAGCACCGTGCTGGCCTATTCTCCCTGTGGAAATCATCCAACCGGCCCGGCAGACGAAATGTTTGAACCCCGCCCCGCTGGCGCTGCCGAATGCCATCAGCAGGCCACGCAAGCAGGCCATGCCACAGCCCGCGCACCTCGCGTCGGCGTCAACGGGACGGAGGCAGTCAGCCATGCGGGACGATGCACAAGGACTTGAATCACTTTTGGCGGATTTCGCCCAGCGTGACAATCCCCAGGTATCGGCCGCTCCCCTGCGTGATGCCATGCTGCGCTGCCTCAACAGCGGCCTTGACCGACTGCCGTTGCCGGGCGGCGGTCAAACCCTCGAACGCTGGCGCCAATTGGCGACGGTGGCGGGCGTCGATCTGGCGCTGCTCAAGCTCTACGAAGGCCATACCGACGCCCTCGCCATTCTTCATGAGTTGAGAGCTAATGAACTCAATGCCGCGCCTTTCGAAGCACCCGGTATCTGGGGCGTGTGGGCCGCGGAGCCGCCCGACGCCAAAGTCGGCGTCAGTCAACGACACGGCAACAAAGTGCGCCTCAATGGCCGAAAAGCCTGGTGCTCCGGCGCCCAACAGCTGGATTATGCACTGCTCACCACCTGGGCCAGCGATGAGGCGCCGCAACTGGTGGCCGTCGATTTGAAGCAGCCGGGCGTGCGCTTCAGCAGCGAGACCTGGCAGGCCGTGGGCATGGCCGGGACTGCCAGCGGCGACGTGCACTTCGACGGCGCGGTCGGGATTTGCGTGGGCAATAGCGGCGACTATCTGACCCGGCCAGGGTTCTGGCAAGGCGGTGCCGGCATCGCTGCTGCCTGGTACGGCGCGGCAGTGGCACTGGCGAAGACCTTGCGCGCGCACCGACACAATGGACGACCCGAGCCCCACGCCGACGCTCATCTGGGCAGTGTCGATGCAGCGCTGTGTGGCGCGGCGGCGGCCTTGCGCGAATGCGCCGAATGGATCGACGCGCATCCGCACAAGGACGCGAGCCTGCCGGTGCAGCGCCTGCGGGCGCAGGTCGAAATGGCGGTCGAACAGGTGTGCCGGCATGTCGGTCGGGCGCTGGGTGCCACGCCGTTCTGCCGCGATCCGCACTTTGCCCGCCTGGCCGCCGACCTGCAGGTGTTTATCCGACAAAGCCACGCCGAACGTGATCTGGCGCATCTGGGCCAGCGCGTCGCTACGGGCGAAACCGAGGATTGGTCACTATGAACGAAGCACACCCATTCGGCGTCAGCGGGACACCGTTGAGCGCCTGGCAAAACAGCGTGGCGTTACGCGGCGTACGCACCATCACCCTGGAAGAACTGGTCCCGCCGGGTGCGCGCCTGATCGTGCTCGCGCCGCACCCCGACGATGAGATTCTGACCTGCGGCGGCCTGCTCGCGGCGATGGCCAGGCGGCAGAACGATGTGCAGCTGGTTGCCGTCACCGACGGAGAAGGCAGCCACCCGCAATCACCGCTGTGGCCCGTGCAGCGTCTGCGCACCGAGCGTCGGCGGGAAAGCGAGCAGGCCGTCGCGCACCTCGGCCTGGACGTGTCGAGGTTGTCCTGGCAACGGCTCGGCATGGGCGACGGCCAGGTGGCCGAGCATGCCGAGTCGTTGATTGCCCTGCTCAGCGAAGACCTGCGTCCCTCGGACGTCTTGCTGACCACCTGGCGCCACGACGGTCACTGTGACCACGAAGCCGTCGGTCATTGCGCGGCCCAGGCGGTCGCCAACACCGGCGCCACGCTGGTGGAAATTCCGGTATGGGCCTGGCATTGGGCGGAACCGAACGACCCGCGCATCCCCTGGGAGCAGGCCCGCAAATTCTGGCTCAGCGATGAGCAACTGCGGCGCAAGCGCGAGGCCATCGGCGCCCACTTGAGCCAGCTGGAAAAAGACCCGAGCACCGGCGCGCCTGCGGTGTTGAACCCCCAGACGCTAGAGCGTCTGCTGCAACCTTTCGAACTGGTGTTTCTGTGAGCGTTTCCGGTGAGTATTTCGACGCATTGTTCGCCAACAGCGACGACCCGTGGGCCTTCCGCACGCGCTGGTACGAACACCGCAAACGCGACCTGACCCTCGCCGCCCTGCCGCGCCAGCGCTATGGACGCATCTTTGAGCCTGGCTGCGCCAATGGCGAATTGAGCCTGCGCCTGGCCGAACGCTGCGACGCGCTGCTGTGCATGGACCTCAGCCCCCGGGCCGTCACCCTGGCCCGCGACCGCCTGAGCGGGCACGCCCATGTTCAGGTGCTGGAAGGCTGCCTGCCCCAGAACTGGCCGGCGGGGGAATTCGATCTCGTGGTCATCAGCGAATGGGCCTATTACCTGACGCCGGATGCCTTTGGGGAAATCATCGAGCGCATTCGCGAAAGCCTGACGCCCGATGGCGCGGTGCTCGCCTGCCACTGGCTGCACCCGATCGAAGGCTGCCCGATGGAAGGCCACGAAGTGCATCAGGTCCTGGCGCGGCATCTGGCCATGGAACGCACGCTGCATCACGCCGAGCGGGATTTCCTGCTGGAAGTGTGGAGCAAGGACCCGCGCGGAATCGACCTCAATGAGGCCGTTCGCTGAAGCGTGAGTTAAACCAGCCGTGGACCAATAAAGGCGTCCGCCCCCGACTCGCCCAACAATCCGTTCACGAACAGCCGCGCCTGGCGGGTCAACTGGTCGATGTGCCGATCACGCTGTTTTTCCGCATCGGTCATCGCGCGCTTGCCGTGCTGCTTCAACAGATAGCTGTGGATCTGCCGCACCTCCAGCGAGTTGTAGATCGGCGCGATGTCGAGCACGGCCAATAATCCCTCGGTCTGTTGCTCGCGGGTGTTCATCAGCACCTGTGGACCGCGCGCGCCCAATACTTGAAAGCCCAGCGCCTCGAACACCGGCACCTTGGCGACGAAGCACGCCAGCTCGGCATGGGGGTAGCGTTCGGTCATTTTCTCCAGCATGGCCCGCGCCACGCCCTGACGACGGCGCGCCGTCTGCACCGCCATGTACGCCACAGCGCACGCCTGCGGGTCCTGCTGGACCGGCAGATAGAGCAAAAAGCCGATGACGATCGAAGGGTCCTCGGCATCCAGCGCCACGATCAGTTCCACCGCAATCCCGCGGGACCCGTCCATCGCCTGCACGTACTGATGCACTTCGTGACCGACGCCGTATTGATACAGCGGGTACAGCGGATTGCTCGGGGCGATGGCGACCATGCTGAGCTCGGTGACGTAGTCGATCACCATGTGCATGATCTGGCTCTTGATCGATTCCGGTGGTGTGGCGTCGAGGCGCATGACAGTAAACGTGGGGCTGGGCATTGTGATCCTGAATCCGGGCGATGGCGGTAGCGTGCAGAGCGGTAACCTGTAGAGCGCTGCATCATACCTGCCCGGCCCGGCACGCGGCACTCATCAAGGTCTGCGCAGGCGGAAAATGGATACAGCCCGCCGGCTGGCCGCCGATCAAAAGCGCTCGTCACTGACCGATTCACCTGGTTTTCGCGCCGGCTATTGCAAAATCCTTGCTGATCGCTGCAACCTCCACGGTTTGTGCGGCTCAGACTATTCGCGACAGGTAAAATCGCGCACCGTGGGCGCGTCAGTTCGAGGGAGATTTTCCATGGGTTTCAGATCATTCATCCAGTGTCTCGCCGTTGTGCCCCTGGCATTGCTGATGGCAGGGACAGCCGTGGCCAGCGAAGAAGCGCAGCTGATCCAGTCAATCAATTCATACCGCAGCCAGGCCCAGCCTTGCGCCAATGTGGCGTCGAACGAGCTGCCGCCGCTGAACAGCGACCCGCGCCTGAACCTGCCCGCCAGCGGCACGGTCGATCTGCAACCCATGCTGGCCCGGGCGTCGTATCCGATGGTCAGCGTTCAGGCGATCACCCTCTCGGGCCCGCGCGATGCGCAAGCGGCCATGGCGGCGATTCAGGAAAGTTTTTGTCAGGTGGTGCTCAATCCGCAGTTCGTCGACATCGGCGTCAGCCGCAACGAACGTGACTGGCGCATCGTACTGGCGCGTCCACTGCTGGCAGGCGGCTTGGGCAATGCGCAGGCCGAGGGACAGAAACTGCTGGGCCTGATCAATGAAGCGCGCAGGCAGCCTCAGCAATGCGGCGCTCAGTCGTTTTCCGCTGCTGCCCCGCTGGTGTGGAACGACACCCTGATGAGCGCAGCCGAAAGCCATTCGCGCTCCATGGCCAATAACAATTACTTTGATCACAAGGGCCGCAACGGCGGGACGCCGGGGGATCGTGCGGAGCTGGCCGGGTACATCGGCCAGCAGATCGGCGAGAACATCGCCGCCGGGCAGGACAACGCGCGCAAGGTGGTCGAAGGCTGGCTGGCCAGCCCCGGCCATTGCGCCAACCTCATGAACCCGCAGTTTCATGACCTCGGCGCTGCGTACGCCACCGACCCGAAAAGCGACGCCGGCATTTACTGGACGGCGCTGTTCGGGGTGCAGTGAAGGCTGATCGCGAGTGCGAGCCGCTTTAGCAGGCGGCTCCGCGATCAAAGGCCATCAGCAGCGTGCAACGTGCGCAGTTCAACGTCCGCCGCGCTTTTCTTCTGCCAGACTGGCCAGTACTCAACCCGCTTGGACTCGACCGAGGTTTTGTTGCTCTCGAACCAGCTCAGGGATTTCGGCGAGTTGGTCATCAACTTGGTGTCGGCGATCCAGTCCTTGAAGTCGCTGGACTGAGAGCTGTATTCAGCCTTCGGATCGCGGGCGACCGGCCATGGCGAGAAGCGCGCTTTCCACATGCCCATGCGCGGGATGATCATCGAATAGTAGGTCTTGCCCGGGGCGAGGTCGGCTTCCATGAAGTCCGCCGCTTCGGAGACCACCATGAAGGTGTGGTGACCCGGCGTCGTCGGGTAGGCGACCTTGGTGCCGTTGGCCAGAATGCCGATGAACTGGGTCTTGCCGCCGGTCACGTCATACACGGAGGCATCGATGGCCTTGGCCATGAACGCGCTGCGCATGAAAACAACCTGTGCGCTGTCCTGGGGACTGGCTTCGATAACCTGGTTGTCGGCAGGTTTCATCATGGACGAACAGCCGGTCAGCAGTACGGTGCCGACCAACGCCAGAAGGTGGTTAATGCGCATTTACAGCTCCTTGAGATAAACATCCGGCCCGAAAACGGATCGAGCCCGGGGCTGTATCGGCGCTGACACTCTTCTCTTGAATGAAAAATCAGCGCAAGGCCTCTGGAACGGGCGTCCCAAGGCGCCTTGATCCAAGCTCAGGCCGATTACCCCGCTTGGATCGCCGACGCCGGAACCTGCCCGTCACTCACGTTCGCCTCGGTGTAATGTTGCCGGTGCGCCAGCGCCTGACCCTGTTCATCGAACAAATGGCAACGGTGGCCCTGCACACCGACGCGCAGCAACTGCCCCGCCTTGACCGCCGACATGCCCTCGCCTTTGACCATCAGATCATGGCCCTCGTCCGTCTGTGCGTGGGTAAACGTCTCCCCGCCCAGATGCTCGACCACCAGGGTTTTAACCGGAATCTGCGCGTCGCCCTCGCCTCGATCCGACAAATGCTCGGGGCGCAGGCCCAGGGTCAACGGGTCGCCCGCTTTAACGTGCTCGGCCGTCACCGGAACCCACAACAGCTCGCCACCCGGCAGGCTGACCTGAACGCCTTCGGCACTGATGGCCGCCGCCGTGACGGGTAGAAAACTCATCTGCGGCGAGCCGATAAAGCCCGCGACAAAGCGGTTGCGCGGATGGTGATAAAGCTCCAGCGGCGAGCCCACCTGTTCGATGCAACCCTTATTGAGCACGACGATTTTGTCGGCCAGGGTCATGGCTTCGACCTGGTCATGGGTGACGTAGACCATGGTCGCCTGGAGGTCAGCGTGCAGCTTGGCGATCTCGATACGCATCTGCACGCGCAGGGAGGCGTCCAGGTTGGAAAGGGGTTCGTCGAACAGAAAGACTTCCGGCTCATGGACGATGGCCCGGCCGATGGCGACGCGCTGACGCTGGCCACCCGACAATGCCTTGGGCTTGCGGTCGAGCAGCGGTTCGAGCTGCAGGATGCGCGCGGCGTTGCGCACCTTGGCTTCGATCTGCTCCTTGGGGGTCTTCTGCATCTTCAGCCCGAAGGCGATGTTGTCGTAGACCGACATGTGCGGGTACAGCGCGTAGGACTGGAACACCATGGCCACGCCACGATCGGCTGGCTCCAGGTAGGTCACGTCGCGGGCGCCGATGCGAATCTGACCCTGGGTGATGCTCTCCAGGCCAGCGATACAGCGCAGCAAGGTTGACTTGCCGCAGCCCGAAGGCCCGACGAACACCACGAACTCGCGGCTCTCGATACTCAGGTGGATGTCGTGCAAGACCTTGATCTCGCCATAGGCTTTCTCGACGCCACTCAAACTGAGCTCAGTCAAAATCGTATCCCCTGAATTATTGTTGTTTGGGCATCTTTTACGGCAATGGCGCCGTGATTTGACAGCGATGTATTTTGTCCTACGATCATTTGTAATTCGTAAATTACAAATGTCAAGGAGCTCATCAAAAGCGGCTGGCCCGCCAAGCATGTCGGCCAGAAATCACCATCAGCACCCTGCAGGCATCGCACGCACATGTCCCCCGCGTAACCCTCACCCACAACAATAATGAGGTCACGTAAATGAAGAAGCTGGTTTGGAATGCCCTGGCGCTGTCGATTGCGCTGGGTTCCGGCGCCGCACAGGCCTGGACGCTGGAAGAGGCCGCCGCGCCATACAAGGGCACCGAAATCAAGGCGATTTTCCTCGACCGCCCCGGTTATGCCGCCGCCATCAAACTGCTGCCGGAGTTCGAGAAAAAAACCGGCATCAAGGTCAGCTACGAAACCATCCCCTACGAGAATAGCCGCGAACGCGAGGTGCTGAGTTTCACCTCCGGCGAGCAGCTCGACGTTGTGCTGACGGACGTGGTGTGGATCGGCGAATTCGCCGGCAACGGCTGGCTTGAACCGGTCACCACCTTCACCCAGGACGCCAAGCTCGCCGACCCGGACCTCAAGCTGGAGGGGTTCTTCCCGATCCTGCTGGAGTCCTTCGGCAGTTGGGACAAACAGACCTACGGCCTGCCCTTCGATAACTACTCCGGCCTGCTGTTCTACAACAAGTGCATGCTCAAGGACGCCGGCTTCGACAAACCGCCGGCCACGTGGGACGAGCTGCTTAAGGATTACGCGCCCAAGCTCACCGACAAGACCAAAGACCGCTACGCCTACGCCCTGCAATCGCGGCGCGGTGAAACCCAATCGGCGGACAGCTTCATGCGCTTCCTCTGGCCGTTCGGTGGCTCACTGCTGGACGATAAATTCAAATCCAATCTCAATTCCAAGGCGTCCCAGCAAGGCCTGCAATTCCGGCAGGACCTGATGAAATACATGCCGCCGGGTATCGTCGATTACGACCACAACGAAGCGGTCAACGCCCTTGCCCAGGGCAAAGTGGCGATGATCACCGAATGGTCGGCGTTCTACGGCACGCTGGCTGACCCGACAAAATCCAAGATCACCGAGTGCCTGGCCGTGGCCACCGAGCCAAAAGGCCCGGCCGGTCTGAAGCCGGCGCTTGGCGGGTTCTCGCTGGGCGTCAACGCCAAGTCCGACGACAAGCAGAAGGCCGCTGCGTGGCTGTTTATTCAGTGGGTCACCTCCGAAGCCATGGCCCGGCCGTACCTGGACGCCGGTGGCGTGAGCGGGCGGATGTCGGTGTACAAGGACGCCGACGTGCAGAAGAAATACCCGTTCGTGCAGCCGATGGTGACCTCGTGGGAAGGCGGCGTGCCTGACTACCGCCCGCGCTTCCCGCAATGGCCGGAAATTTCCGAAGTGGTCGGTGAAAACGGCACGGCGATCATGCTTGGCAAAACCAGCGTGGAAGACGGTGCCAAGGCAATCGGCAGCAGGATGGAGGAGATCCTGAAGAAGGCCGGGTATTACGACGGCAAGGTCAAATTGCTGAAGTGACGGTTTGACCACACTCCCGTAGGAGCCGGTTTGCTGGCGAATGGAAAACGTCTGACACCTCTGCGGTGAATGGCACAGCGTATTCGCCAGCAAGCTGACTCCCACAGGGGTTCAGCGTAATGCCGTGAGATGCCCGCACCTTCGAGACCCAACACATGCCGAACAAGAAAAAACCACCCTTCCCGACCCTGTGGAACAACACCCGCGCGGCCTTTGCCTTTCTCGCGCCGGCCACCGTTGCCCTGGCACTGATCGGCATCTTTCCGACGGTGTTTGCGCTGGTCAACTCGTTCCGCCAGTACAACCTCGCCCGGCCAAGGGACGCGACGCCTTTCATCGGCTTCGACAACTACCTCAACGTGCTTAACGACGCGTCGTTCTGGGCCGCGTTGGGCCGAACCGGGCTGTTTCTGATCACCGTGGTGCCGATCCAGCTGGCGCTGGGCCTGATCATTGCGCTGATGCTGCACAAGCCGGGCCTCTCCGGTTTCAAACTGCTGGCGCGCATGAGCCTGGTCATCCCGCTGGCCACCGCGCCCGCCGTGGCCGGGCTGATTGGCCGGCTGATCTTCAACCGCGATTTCGGGGTGGCCAACGCCCTGCTCTCACTGGTCAACGCCGGGCCGGTCGAATGGCTGGGCGACACCACCAACGCGTTCATTGCCGTGGCGCTGATGGACATCTGGCAGTGGACGCCCTTCTGCGCGCTGGTGCTGCTGGCGGGGCTGACCATGGTCCCCAATGAGATTGAAGAGGCCGCGCGCCTGGAAACCCGCAGCCGCTGGCAGATCGTGCGTTATGTGCAGCTGCCGTTTCTATTGCCCAGCGCGACGGTGATTCTGATTCTGCGCACCGCTGACATCCTCAAGATGTTCGACACCGTGTTCACCATGACCCGCGGCGGGCCTGGGGCGGCAACCGAACTGGTCAGCGTGTACATCCAGCGCATCGGCTTTCGGGTGTTCGATCAGGGCGTCGCGTCGGCGCAGGCGATCCTCATGCTGATCCTGACCATCGTGCTGGCCCGGCTGTACATCAAATTCGTTTATCGGGAGATCTGACATGGCCACCGTACCCGCTGCAAAACACCCGGCCGCTCCCGCTTTCGCTCGCCCACGCAAAAGGGTCAATGCCTGGCATCTGGTCGGCCTGCTGGCGATCTTCCTGTTCGCGGTGTTTCCGTTCTACTGGATGGTCGCCACCAGCCTCAAGACCCAGGCCGAAGCCCTCGCCTCGCCGCCGATCTGGGCGTTCACGCCACACCTGGATAACTACGTGAAAGTGCTGTTCGAGCGCGACGTGCTGCACAGCCTTGGCAACTCGCTGATCGTCGCGGTCTGCACCACCGTGCTCGCCGTGGGCCTCGGCACACCGGCGGCCTACGCCCTGGCGCGGTTCGAATTCAAGGGCAAGGAAGACCTGTGGTTCTGGTTCATCACCAACCGCATGCTCAGTCCGATTGTCGTGGCGCTGCCGATCTTCCTGATGGCGCGCAACATAGGCCTGATCGACACCCATCTGGTGCTGATCCTGATCTACCTGACCTTCAACCTGCCCATCGTCGTGTGGATCTGCACCGACCAGTTTCGCGGCGTGCCGAAGGACCTGGACGAAGCTGCGCGGCTGTCCGGCGCGTCACGCTTCACCATCTTCTGGCGCATCGCCTTGCCGCTGGCGATGCCGGGGGTGGCGGTGTCAGCAATCTTCTCGTTCATCTTTTCCTGGAACGAGCTGCTCTATGCGCTGGTGCTGACGCGCAATACCGCCCGCACCGCGCCGGTGACCGCCACCAGTTTCATGAGCGGCTACGACTTGCCCTGGGGCGAGATCATGGCCACCGGCACACTGATCGTGTTCCCGGTGATCATTTTCGCGTTGATGGTCTCCAAGCATCTGGTACAAGGGCTGACCATGGGCGCCGTGAAATAGACGCCCCGCGTTAACGGCCACAGTAAGGACACCGCCGTGCAGAACCTTTACCCGGACACCCCCTTCACCACCGAAACGGTGAGCGCCGAGGATCAGCTCAATATCCGCATCGCCTGGTCCTATTACGTCAACAACATGACCCAGCAGCAGATCGCCGACCGGCTGGGCATCACCCGCGTGCGGGTCAACAAGGCCCTGGCGACCTGCCGCGAAACCGGCGTGGTCCAGATTCGCATCACCTCGCCGCTGGCGGCCTGCATCGAACTGGAAGAGCATCTACAGAACCGCTTCGGCCTGCGTCGCGTCACCGTCGTGCCCTCGCCCGACGATCCGTCGAGCATCTTCCGTGTGCTCGGCGTCGGCATCGCGCCAAGCATCGAGGAATACCTCGTCGACGGCAGCATCGTCGCCGTGGGTTGGGGCCGCACCCTGCGCCAGGCCGTGCGTGAACTGTCCGCACGGGCGCTGCCGAACCTGACCGTGCTGTCGCTGCTCGGCGGCCTGCATTACGGCTCGGCCAACAACACGGTGGAGATCGCCTCGAGTTTGGCCGGGCTGTTCGGCGGCTCCTGGTACTACCTCGCCGCGCCGGTGTTCGCACCTTCAGAGCAATACCGCGACATGTACCTCGAAGAGTCCTCAGTGCAGGCCGTGCTCGGCAAGGCGCGGCAAGCCGACCTGGCGTTGCTCACCGTCGGTGATCTCAGCGAGCGTTCGCTGATGCTGGAACTGGGGCTGGTCAACGATGAGGACGCGCGCTCGCTGCGTGCCGCCGGTGCCGTCGGAGACCTGCTCGGCCGCTGGCTGGACCGCGACGGCATCGAAGTCGATCACCCGCTGAACCGTCGCGCCGTGTCGCTGGACCTGGAAGACCTGCGACGGATCAAGAAGGTCGTGCTGGTCTCCGGCGGGCCGTACAAGGCCGACATCATTCGCGCGGTGCTGCTGCGCAATGTCGTCCATGAGCTGGTCATCGACGAAAGCGCGGCCCGGCAACTGCTCGATCAGGACAATTGACCCACCCTTCTGGAGCGATCGCGATGGCCCATCATGACTTTGGCGGCAAGCGGATTCTGGTCACCGGCGCGGGCAAGGGCATTGGCCGCGAAACGGTGCAGTGGCTGGAGCGATGCGGTGCAGAGGTGATCGCCATGGGGCGCAATCCGAAGGATCTGGCCTATTGCGCACACTCGGCGGTGGCGGATCTGGCCGACGTAAACGCCACCCGCGCGGCCGTGGCCTCGGTGCTGCCCATCGACTTGTTGGTCAACTGCGCGGGGGTGGTCGAGCTGGAATCATTTCTCGACACATCGGTGGAGACTTTCGATCACTTGATGGCGGTGAACACCCGGGCGCCCATGGTCGTGGCGCAAGTCGTCGCCCGCCACCTGATCGCTCGCGGTGTGCCGGGCGCCATCGTCAACGTCTCAAGCCTGGCGGCCGCGGTCGGTACGCGGGACCATCTGGCGTATTGCGCGTCGAAAGCCGCGCTGGATGCCATGACCCGGGTAATGGCCGTCGAACTTGGCCCCCACGGCATACGGGTCAACAGCGTCAACCCGGTGGTGACGTTGACGCCGATGGCGGACAAGGCCTGGAGCGACCCGGTCAAGGCCGGCGCGATGCTGTCGCGGATTCCCCTGGGCCGCTTCGTTCAGCCCGGGGAAATCGCCGCGACCATCGCCTTTTTACTCAGCGACGACGCGGGCATGATCAACGGCGTGACCCTGACAGTGGATGGCGGTTTCAGCGCTGGCTGATGCCCGCGCCTAACGCCTGGCTCAGCCCCACAAGGTGCGGCCGAAGAACGTCAGCGTGCGGTCCATGGCCAGTTGCGCCCAGACCGGATCGTACTGCGTGCCCGGAATCCGGCCAGGGCCGACGGCTTCTTCGTTGGCGAAGGCGTGGTGGGCCAGATAGCGGTGGAATTCGACGTTAACGCCGCCTTCGCTGAGTTTGGCTTCGAGCTGATCGACGCCGTCCGCCGGGAAGAATTCATCCTGGGTGCCCCAATGCGCCATCACCGGCACCTTGATCGCGGCAGGGTCAAGGAATTCCAGCGGCGGCATGCCGTAGAAGGCCACACCGGCGGACAGCTCGGGAATGAAGTTCAGCGCCAGCAGGGTCAGTGCGCCGCCCATGCAGAAACCGGTGACACCGACGTTCTGGCTGTGGCCCTTGAGGTACTGCACGGCGCCGCGGATGTCCTGGTTGGCGGCATCGGCGAAGTCGAGTTTGTCCATCAAATGGTGGGCTTCTTCTTCCTCGACCGTCATTTCGCCACGGTAAAGATCGGGCACCAGCGCCAGATAACCGCACGCCGCCAGCCGATCAGCCACGCCACGGATCTGATCGTTCAGGCCCCACCATTCCTGAATCACCACCACGGCGGGTGCGCCTTCGGTCTTGGCCGGGCTGGCCAGATAGCCACTCAACTCTTTGCCGTCCGGGCGCTTGAACGTGATGGTCTTGCCCGTTGCCTGTGTGGATGCCTGAGTCATGGGGTTCTCCGGATAAGAAATTCGGTTGGATTAACAGCGTGAGACGACTGACCGTCAGTTCTACGACAGCAACACGACGATGAAAAGCGTGACCCACGTGAAATTAATGACAGGTTCGGCGCGGGCCCCGTTCAACCGTTCTGCAAATCCGTGCCCATCCCGCCCAGATCCCGGCAGCGCCCGCAGCCTGCAGCAGAGCGCTGATCGCGCAGCTGCTTTTTCAGCGTGGCCGCCGAGGGCGCGTAAAGGAAGCCAAACGACACGCTGTTGCGTCGGCCTTTCACCGCATGGTGCATCAGGTGCGCGTGGTAGAGGCGTTTGAGGTAGCGACTGCGCGGCCGCGGTCGCGCAGGCCAGTGGCGATGGACCATGCCGTCGTGAACCAGCACGTAAATCAGGCCGAACGCCGCGACGCCGGCGCCCACCCATTGCAGTGGATCATGGCCGCTGTTGCCGGCCACGATGAGCGCAACCGCCACCAGGCCCAGCGCCAGCAGATAAACATCGTTGGTTTCGAACGCGCCGAGGTGTTCTTCGTGGTGGGACTTGTGCAGGCACCAGCCCCAGCCGTGCATGACGTACTTGTGGGCGAGAAAGCCGACCCCTTCCATGGCGACAAGGGTGAGGAGAAAAATCGTGAAGTTGAAGATCATAGCGTCGGGAAGGCCGATGGGTCTGGGCGTCGACGTGCAGCATACCGGGGTCACGGGAAATTTCCAGATTCGCGCTCACAACGTTTGCTTTCCTGACCAACCGATGTAAAAAATGGCCCATGGGTGAGCGTCCCGGACGTTCACTGTATTCGTGCCCTGCCCCTTCGCGGCGCCCGGCACCGCTTTCAAGGAATCAAGAATGGCTCCAAGACACGTCATCAACGCTTCGGTCAGCCCGAAAGGCAGCCTGGAAACCCTGTCGCAACGTGAAGTCCAACAGCTCAGTGCCGCAGGCTCCGGCAGCATCTACACCTTGTTCCGCCAGTGCGCCCTGGCCATCCTCAACACCGGCGCCCATGTCGATAACGCGAAAACCATCTTAGAGGCCTATCAGGACTTCGAAGTGCGCATCCACCAGCAAGACCGTGGCGTGCGCCTCGAACTGCTGAACGCCCCGGCCGACGCCTTCGTCGACGGCGAGATGATCGCCAGCACCCGGGAAATGCTCTTCAGCGCCCTGCGCGACATCGTCTACACCGAGAGCGAGCTCGACAGCCAGCGCATCGACCTGAGCAGCTCTCAGGGCATCACCGACTACGTTTTCCACCTGTTGCGCAATGCCCGCACCCTGCGCCCCGGCGTCGAGCCGAAGATGGTGGTGTGCTGGGGCGGCCACTCGATCAATACCGAAGAATACAAATACACCAAGAAGGTCGGCCACGAGCTGGGCCTGCGCAAGCTGGACATCTGCACCGGTTGCGGCCCCGGCGTGATGAAAGGCCCGATGAAGGGCGCCACCATTGCCCACGCCAAGCAGCGCATCACCGGCGGCCGCTATCTGGGCCTGACCGAGCCGGGCATCATCGCGGCCGAAGCGCCGAATCCGATCGTCAACGAACTGGTGATCCTGCCGGACATCGAAAAGCGCCTGGAAGCCTTTGTGCGGGTGGGCCACGGCATCATCATTTTCCCGGGTGGCGCAGGCACGGCGGAGGAATTCCTCTACCTGCTCGGCATCCTCATGCACCCGGACAACCAGGACCTGCCGTTCCCGGTCATTCTCACCGGCCCGAAAAGCACCGCGCCGTACCTGGAGCAATTGCACGCGTTCGTCAGCGCCACGCTGGGCGAAGAAGCGCACAAGCATTACCAGATCATCATCGACAACCCGTCGGAAGTGGCGCGACAGATGACCCTGGGCCTTGCGTCGGTGCGCCAGTTCCGCCGCGACCGCGCCGACGCCTTCCACTTCAACTGGCTGCTGAAGATCGAAGAAAGCTTCCAGCGTCCCTTCGACCCGACCCACGCCAACATGGCCAGCCTGCAACTGCGTCGCGACCTGCCGCCCCACGAACTGGCGGCGAACCTGCGCCGCGCGTTCTCCGGGATTGTGGCGGGGAACGTCAAGGACAAAGGCATTCGCCTGATCGAGGAACACGGCCCGTATGAAATCCACGGCGACGCCGAAGTGATGCAGCCGCTGGACAAGCTGCTGCAGGCTTTCGTCGAACAGCACCGGATGAAACTGCCGGGCGGCGCCGCGTATGTGCCCTGCTATCGGGTTGTTTCATAACACTGTATCCGCCTGTGGTCATACTTCAGGCGCCACACCGCACCACCCTGTGGGAGTGAGCTTGCTCGCGAAGAGGCCCGATCGGCCAACGCATATCTGGCGGTAGTGAAACCGCCTTCGTGAGCAAGGTGGAGCGCCACCCCGGTCACTCCCACATGAACCACATTGTTCGTAAGCCCTGCATCTCCCCCGAATTCCGGAATCGCCCCATGATCCACATCCGCCCCATGACCGCCGACGACTTCGAGGTCTTCTGGCCCACCTTCCAGGCCGTGATCCGGGCGCAGGAAACCTACGCCTACGCCCCCGACCTGACCGTCGAGCAAGCCCGGCACCTGTGGCTGGAGTACCCGCTGCACACCCTGATCGCTGAAGAAGACGGCGTGCTGCTCGGCAGTTTTTACCTCAAGGCCAACGCCGCCGGCCCTGGCGGTCATGTCAGCAATTGCGGCTACATGGTCACCCCGGCAGCGCGGGGTCGTGGCGTCGCGCGCCTGATGTGCGAGCACTCCCAGCAGTTGGCGCTGGACAGCGGCTTTTCGGCCATGCAGTTCAACTCCGTCGTTGCCACCAACGACGTCGCGGTCGCACTCTGGCAGAAACTCGGTTTCGAGGTGGTGGGTCGCCTGCCCCGCGCTTACCGCCATGCCCGGCTCGGGCTGGTGGATTGCCTGGTGATGTACAAATGGCTGGCCGACATGCCGGCCTCGCGCAAAGCCAAAAGCCCGCTGCTGATCGGACGCAAGAACATCGAATCAGTGATCTCCCGCCCCCGGCGCAAGCCCTCTGACGGGCCTGTCTGATCTTTCCGGCATCGACTCCCCACGTCGGCATGGCGCGTTTGGGGCGCTGCATGGCGCTTTCAAACTTGCCGTAATGCCATCTCTCGACGATTCTCTATGCACGGCCAGACGGGCCGTGCTCACAAGAAACGCGCGGGAGAGGCCAGCATGACGACCGTAGCCGAACTACTGAAGTTGAAAGACTCACACCACGCTGACGTCCATACCGTCGGGCCCGAACAGATGGTCATCGAGGCGATCAAATTGATGGCCGAGAAAAACATCGGCGCCGTGCCCGTGGTCCGGGCCGGCAAGGTGGTCGGCATCGTCAGCGAGCGGGACTACGCCCGCAAGATGGAGCTCAAGGGCCGCGCCTCGGTCGGCACGCCGGTCAGTGACATCATGACCCACGAGGTGCTGACCGTGGGTTCGCAGCACACGGTCGAGCACTGCATGAACATCATGACCGACCGCCGATTGCGCCACTTGCCGGTGGTGGACGAGGGCCGACTGATCGGCCTGTTATCCATCGGCGACCTGGTCAAGGCGGCCATTGCCGAACAGGCCAAGTTGATACAGCAGATGCAGGATTACATTCGCGGCGACAGCTACTGAGCAGGGAAATCTTTGCCGCGCAACGAAAAAGCCGGAGCTTCATGGGCTCCGGCTTTGCTTTGCGCGTGTGAATGGATTGCCGGTTAGCGGACCTTGAAGCGATCGATCATCGCCACCAGTCGCTCGTTGGACGCCATCAGCGCGTCCACGCTGGTGTCGGTCTGCTGACCACAACCCACCAGTTCGCCGACCATGTGCCGAATGGCGATCATGTTCTGGTTGATCTCCTCGGTCACCGCGCTTTGCTCCTCTGCCGCGGTTGCAATGTGCGCACTCAGGTCATGGATGCGCAGCACCGAACCGGCCATGCCATCCAAGCCTTCGTTGACCCGCGACGTGCGGTCCGCGGTCGACTGGCAGCTGACCTTGGTTTTTTCCATGGCGCCCACGGCGGTGCTCACGCCCTGCTCCAGCCGCGCGAGCATCTCGTTGATCTCCGACGTGCTCTGCTGAGTGCGACCGGCCAGCGCCCGCACCTCATCGGCCACCACCGCAAAGCCTCGGCCCTGCTCGCCGGCCCGCGCGGCTTCGATGGCTGCGTTCAGGGCCAGCAGGTTGGTTTGCTGGGCGATGCCGCCGATGACCCCGAGCACGTCAGTGATGCGCTTGGCGTCAACCTGCATTTCCTGCACGTATTTAGTCGCGTCTTCGACTTCCGCCACCAACGCCCGCACGCTGACCGACGCTTCGTCGACGACGTCACGGGAACGCTGGGCGGCATCGTTCGCCGATTGAGTAAAGCTCGCCGTCTGCGTAGCGCTCTCGGCGACGCTGTCGGCGGTGGCGCTCATCTCGTTGATTGCGGTCACGGCCTGATCGGTTTCCGAGGCGTGACGGTTGAGGATCTGGTTGATGTTGCGCGACTGGTCCTGCAACTGCACCAGCCCGGCCGAGATCTGCTCGGTGCCGCTGCGCACCTCGACAATCATGGCTTGCTGGAAGGCGATGAACTTGTTGACCGAATGGCCGACAGCGTCCAGTTCGTCCTGGCCTTTGATGGGAATACGGCGGGTCAGGTCAGCTTCACCCGAAGACAGCGCGTCGATGTTGGTGCGCAGCACGGTCAGGCGTGCCAGCAGGCGATGGAAAGCAAAGCCCAGCACCACCAGCAGCAGAATGACCAGTGGAATCTGCAACCAGCCCAGGGTCTTGAGCACTTCGGTGCTGCTGGCGGTGAGCATGGCCGTCGGCAGCGACGTGGCGATGACCCACGGCGTGCCCGCGACCGGCCGCAGGAAGAAGGTCAGGTCACCCAGTTGCGGGTCGATGTATTCCTGGGAATACACAGCGTCGCCGGAGATCTTGCCGAGGCCCTCCTGAATGGCCTTGGCGAACATCGACTGGCCGCTGAAGCCGGAAATGGTCTTGAGGATGATTTCGCCGGGGATGCGGCTCTGGTTGGTCAGGATTTTGCCGTCGCGCTCGACGATCATCACCTGACCCTGAAT
This sequence comes from Pseudomonas sp. GL_135, assembly GCF_057834665.1. Taxonomy (NCBI): domain Bacteria; kingdom Pseudomonadati; phylum Pseudomonadota; class Gammaproteobacteria; order Pseudomonadales; family Pseudomonadaceae; genus Pseudomonas; species Pseudomonas sp. GL_135. Next base: position 2,226,950 of record NZ_CM174408.1, on the reverse strand, counting down.
GTCTTTTTCCTTCTCCTGGATCAGGCCGTTGAAGAAGCCCAGGGTGACGTCGATGGTCGAAACGCCGTACAGCGCGCCGTCTTTGTAGATGCCCATCGCGCAGTTGGTGCGCGGCTGCGGGCTGGCTTCGTCCTGATAGGCGGCGGCCCAGGCGCATTTGCCTTTGGGTGCGTTCTGCCCGGCACGGTGCCACGGCTGTTCCCAGTAGTTGGGTGCAGGGTCGGAGTTCCAGAACGTGCTCACCACCAACTGGCCGCTGCCGTCGCGGTGGACAAACGAGCTGTGCTTGTTGCGCCCCGGGGTGCGTTTGTCCGGCATCGGCCAGACGCCGCCACCAAAGACTTTCTGATCGCCATATTGATCGACCAGCCCTGGCAGCACCTTGTCGATGCCATCGCTGTCCAGCAGCGGCACCGCCTGGGTGATCGCCCGGGACTGGGCCTCGACGCGGGCCAGGTCCGAGAGGATGCGCGTACCAATCTGGTCAACCTGGCTCAGGACCACCTGCTCCTGGGTCGCACGGACCTTGGGGGTAACCAAGTGGACGATGCCCTGCTCGGTGATCACCGCGATCACCACAATCAAGGCCACAAATATGACCGTATAGCGCGCCTGCACTGTTTTAAACATCGTCGTCCCCATGCCAAATATTTTGTAATTGTTTTGCATACTCCTGATGAGCTATCGACCGGAAGTCGACAAGGATGAGGGGCTGCGGAAAGGTTTTTTCACCGCGCAGCGGGGCGTCATTGCACTGGCAGGAAGTTCAAGAACAGCAGGCTCTGGGCGTAATTCAAGCCGATGCGTCTATATCGCTCGTCGAGCATCTGGGTGAGCAGATCAAGGCGTGCCACGATCTTGCCAAATTCGGTGGCAAAGCTGAGGTTGCTGCCCTCCTCCGAAATCTCGTTGGAGAACAGCAACAGCTCGCCGTTGGCGTTCTGGCGCTGGCTCAGCAGCCAAGTGGCCTTCTCGATATTGCGCGCGGCGTTGCTGACGAAGGTCGGGTTGATCTGGTCGGTCATGAAGAATTCAAAGCGCCCGCCGTGGGCCGTGACCAGCATGCTGCCAATGGCATAAATGAAGGCGCCCACGCGATCGCCGAGAAACTCCGGGCTCAGGGCGTAGCTCAGTGCCGCAAGGTCGCGCCGGGTGCCCAGCTGAGGCAACGGCTTTCGCTGGTCAATGGCCTCGCGCACGTTGCGCTCTGCGGCGGCGGCGTCAACAAAGCCGGACTTGCGCCACTCGCCAGGATTGCGCAGGTAGAGCTTGTTCATCAGCAGATAGAGGCTGTCGAGGTTATCGCGCATGGCCAGTGTTGCCATGCGGTCCACGCTGGTCTGGAAAAACTCCTGGGGGCGCGTCTCGCTGAACTGCGTGGCGACATCCTGACCGTCCTGGCGGGTACAACCTGCCGCGCCGAGCCCAAAAATGCACAGGGCAAACAGCGGGCGAAGGCGTCGGCAAACGGAAAAAACAGTGAACACGGCGAGCATCAATCCCAAGCTTCAACGAACTGGACGCCGCGTGAATCGCCGCGTCCCGGCCAAGGTCAGAACGGCTCACGGCCAAAAAGTGCAATTCGGGCGGCAAGCTTCCATAGATCGGGCGTCGGGCCGCAGCTCAATGATCAGCTAGGTCGCCATCAATCTCGCGGTGTGACTGCCGACGCCTTCCCGGCTAAAGCCGGTCCCACTAAAAGCAGCGCGTGCAGTCAGCAAGCATCGCGGCGGCCTCGACTGTGGGACCGGCTTCAACTGGGAAGACGTGGCCGTCGGGCCGTAGTTCAATGATCAGCAGGGTCGCCATCAATCTCGCCGTGTGACTGCCGACGCCTTCCCGGCTAAAGCCGGTCCCACTAAAAGCGGCGCGTGCAGTCAGCAAGCATCGCGGCCACCTCGACTGTGGGACCGGCTTCAGCCGGGAAGCCGTGGCCGTGGGCGTGGCCGTTGCCGTGGCCGTGGCCGTTGCTTTTGATCTTCATACGCAGGAAGTCCAGACGACACCCATCGCGACTTGGGTGCAGGCTGAACGGAGGTCTCGCGGAGTGGGCCGAGCCGCATGGATGCGGCGAGAGCGCCGTCAGGACATGGATGTCCGTTCGGCGCGGGCCCACGGAGCGGGACCGGAGTGAAGGAACCCGACGAAGTCGGGCCCAACCAGGAGCAGGCACTTTTGCTTACTTTTGGTGCTTTTCAAAAGTAAGTCGCCGAAGGCGAAACGTCTGCCCCCAGGCAGACGCTGTTGATGTTAAGAGCGGATTACCAGCGAAACGCGACGGTCCCGAGCACGGTCCGCTCTTCGCCCCAATAACACCGACCCGCGTTATTGCAGCCGCTCACATACTCCTTGTCGAAGAGATTCTTCGCGTTCACATCCACCGACCAATGCTTATCGATGTCATACCCCACCAACGCATCCACCAGCGTCACATCACCCGTCTTCAACTTCCCGTACAGCGTCGGCGCGGTATACGCGAACGTATTATCGAAATAACGCACCCCGCCACCCACATGGAAACCGCTCATCGGACCATCGAGGAACCGATACGTCGCCCACGTACTCGCCTGATTACGCGGTATGCCGGTCAACTGATGATCCTTGAACAGCGAACCCGCTGTGTCCTTGGTCACGCGGGCATCGGTGTACGTATACGAAGCCGTCAAACTGAGGTTCTTCGTCACATCACTGTTCATCTCAAGCTCGACGCCCTTGGACTCGCTCTTGCCGACCTGACGGCTGAAACCGGTGCTATCGGGCACGACGTCGTCGGTTTTGGTGAGATTGAACACCGCCGCGCTGAAGGTCGTGTTCCAGCCCCTCGGCTCATACTTCAGACCCATCTCGTACTGCTCGCTCTTGATCGGATCGAACAGCCCTCCGGTCGGACTCGACGACTGCTGTGCCGGGGTAAACGCAGTGGAATAACTGACATACGGCGACAAGCCGTTTTCAAACTGGTACATCAACCCGGTTTGCCAGCTGAACTCGTTATCCCATCCATCCAGATCGGTGCCGGCAACGGCAGCACTGCCCGCCCGCGCGGCGCTGGCGCGGTTACGGTATTCGCTGTGCACCCAGTCCTGGCGGCCGCCCAGCAGGAAAATCCAGTTGTCATACTTGCTTTGCAGCTGCGTGTAGGTGCCATACATGTGCTGGTCGAGTTGCGAGTTCTGCACGTATTGCGTGGTTCTCGGAGGAACCGACGAAAACACCGGATTGAAGACGTTGTAGGTTCCGCCGAGCCCTGCATTCCAGTCCTGATTGAACGAGGTGCGGTCGTAGCTCACGCCCAACAACAGGGTGTTATCCAGGGCACCGGACGTGAAGTGGCCTTCAAACTGGTTGTCCACCGAGTAAGTGACCGATTTATTGTCGCGGTCGTACGCCGTGCTGCTCAGCGTGCTGCCGAAGCCACGATTGTTCAGGTTATTCGGCCAGGTCTCATGACGGTCCAGACGCGATTCCATGAAGCGCGAGTTCTGGCGGAACTGCCAGGTGTCGTTGAGCTGGTGCTTGAACTCGTAACCCAGGGTCCAGGTTTCGCGCTCGAAGTCGTCCCAGTTCGGGTTGCCGTTGAACTGGTCCTTGCCGATCTTGCCGTTGACGTTGTTCAGCAAGGTGCCTGCGGCGGGGTAGCCGAGCAGCAGCTTGGTGCGGTCGCGCTGGTAGGACGAGAGCAGGGTCAGCGCGGTGTCTTCGTCGAAGTTGAAGGTCATCGACGGCGCGATATAAATGCGGTCGTCAGGCACCGAATCCACTTGGGTGTCGGCGTTGCGGCCGAGCATGACCACGCGGCCGAGGACGCGGTTGTCGTCGGTCAGCGGGCCGGAGACGTCGAGGGACAGCTGGCGGCGGTTGTTGCTGCCGTAGGTGAATTTGGCTTCGCCCTGAGCGGTTTCGGTCGGGCGCTTGCTGACCAGGTTGACCAGCCCGCCCGGTGCGTTTTCGCCGTAAAGGATCGAGCTCGGGCCGCGGAACACTTCGGTGCGCTCCAGGCCGTAGGGTTCGGTGGTGGTGTCGTAGCGGTTGCCTTGCAGACGCAGGCCGTCCTTGAGCAGGCCGTAACCGTAGTCAGTGGCGTTGTAGCCGCGAATGGAGAACAGATCGCCCGCGAGACTGTCGCCGACGGCGAATGGCGGGGCAAAGATGCCGGGGACGTAACCGAGGATGTCGGTCAGGGACTGCGAGCCCTGATCCTGAATGCGCTGGCGTGTCACCACTGACACCGAGCGCGGGGTTTCCGACAGCGGTGTGCTGGTCTTGGTGCCGGCTGTGCTGTTTTTCACCTGATAGCCAACGGTTTGCTCCCCTTCGGGTGCTTCGCCGGTGACCATCGAATTCTGCAGTTCGATGGTGGCGCCCTGCTCGGCCTTGGCCGGGGCATCCGCGGCCCAGGCTGCGCCATGGCAGGCGACCGTTGCGACCAATGCTGCCAAGGCATTGACCTTGAATTGACCCTTGTTATTGCTCGCCATCCGAACTCCCCCTCCCTTTGATATCACACGGGGCAACGCCCCAAAATTGACCGCTTATGTCAAAAAATCGTGAAAATTTAACAAAGAACGTTTCTCATTACCATTATTATTCTTCGAAATTGGCGAAAGGCCATCCCTGGCCTTTCGCGTTGTTTCACGGGTGATACAGAGAGGTTCAGAGTCGCTTGACGGCCGCTGAAACGGCGGCGGCAAAGATGTCGCCGATCTGGTCGATCTGCGCGGCGGTGACGATCAGCGGTGGCAGGAAGCGGATGACCGACGAGTGCCGCCCGCCCACTTCGATGATCAACCCGCGCTGCAGGCATTCACGCTGTATGGTCGAGGCCAGCGCACCGCTGTGGGGGAAGTGGCCAAGGGCGTCGGGACGTCCCTCGAGATCGACCATTTCCACCCCCAGCATCAAGCCCATGCCGCGCACATCGCCCATCTGCGGGAAGTCCTTCTGCAACGCGCGCAGGTGCCCGATCAGGCGCTCGCCCATGGCGGCGGCGTGCAGGTCCAGCTGCTGTTCGCGGACGATGCGCAGCGTGGTGGAGCCGGCGACCATCGCCAGTTGATTGCCACGGAAGGTGCCGGCGTGGGAGCCCGGTTTCCACACGTCCAGCGCCTTGTTGTAGACCACCACCGCCATCGGCTGGCTGCCGCCGATGGCTTTGGACAGCACCAGCACGTCCGGGACGATGCCCGCGTGTTCGAAGGCGAACGGCTTGCCGGTGCGGCCCACACCACACTGGATCTCGTCGAGAATCAGCGGCACCCCGGCGTCGCGGGTGATGCGGCGGATTTCCCGCAGCCAGTTGGCCGAGGTCGGCACCACACCACCCTCCCCCTGCAGGGTTTCCAGAATCATCCCGGCCGGCGGCAACACACCGCTTTCCGGGTCGGTCAGCTGGTTCTCGATGTAGTGCAGGCCGATGCGCTCGCCCGCTTCGCCACCGACGCCGAACGGGCAGCGGTAGTCGTAGGGAAACGGCAGGAACTGCGCGCCGCCGGCCATGCCGTCCAGGTAGGTCTTCGGCCCGAGGTTGCCCATCAGCGCCAGCGCGCCCTGGGTCATGCCGTGGTAGGCGCCATGGTAGGCCATCAGGTTGCTGCGTCCGGTGGCGGTGCGCACCAGTTTTAGCGCCGCTTCCACCGCATCGGTGCCGGCCGGGCCGCAGAACTGAATGCGCGCGTCCTTGGCGAATTCCGCCGGCAGCAGGGCGAACAGCTCGTTGATGAAGTCGTCCTTGGCTTCGGTCATCAGGTCCAGGGTGTGCAGCGGACGCTGGCCGTCGAGGGTGGCGCGCATGGCCTGGATCACTTCGGGGTGGTTATGCCCCAACGCGAGGGTGCCGGCGCCGGCCAGGCAATCGATGAACCAGCGCCCTTCGCTGTCTTGCACGTGAATGCCTTGGGCGCGCTTGAGTTCCAGGGGGATGCGCCGCGGGTAGCTGCGCGCATTGGATTCCACGGCGGCCTGGCGCTCCAGTCGCGGGGTCGGCGCAAAGCGGTAGTCGGCGTTGGTCACGGCGGCGTCCGGGCTGCTCGACAGCGCCTCGCTGTGGCGGGCGGCAATCGGCGTCACGTTGTGTTGGCTATGCATGTTCGTGCTCCTGGAAATCGTGGGAATGAGGGCGTTCGTTGACCTGCGCGAGGGCCTCGGCAAGCTGAGTGATGAACCGCTGATCACGGACGATCGAAAGGTGGTCGGCGTCGATCCAGGCCGAAACCTGCAAGCGAACACCCATGCCCTGCTCCAGAAGAGCCGGTGCGTTATCGTTATTTTCCGGCGAGCGCTCGGCCCACCAGGCGTAGACCGGCACCCTGAGGGCGTGGATCTCGCGGCATTGATTGGCCAACTGGCGCATATGCCGCTCAACGCCGAGCAACTGTTGCCAGTGGGCGTCGGCTTCCAGGCCTTCATCGCCGTCAACAGCGTCAAGGGCCACGCTGTCCGGCACCGCAGGACGTGGCTGACCGGCGCCCGGCACGTAGCCGTCGATCAGGCCGACGAACTCGACACGCTTGCCGAGTCGGGTCAGGAGTCGGGCCATTTCCAGGACCATGGTCCCGCCCATCGACCAGCCGATCAGCCGGTACGTGCCGGACGGCTGCTGTTCAAGCAGCGCCTTGACGTAGTCGCGGGCCATTTGCTCGATAGAACTGTCGCGCCACTGGCCGTCCAGCACCTGGCGGTTCTGGATGCCACACACGTCCCACTGCGCGGACAGCCGCCGGGCCAGCGCGTAGTAGCCGACCACCGTGCCGCTGACCGGGTGCACGCAGAACACCGGCGGTTTGTCGCTGGCGCCGCTGCTCAGACGGATCAATGGATTCGGCGCGCCGTCGCGGCTGACCGGCAGGCTTTGCGGTGCAACCGGTTGCGCCGACGGCAGGCTTTCCAGCAACGCGACCAATGCGTCGCGATAGGCCGTTTGCAGGCGTTCGATGGTCTGGCGCTGGTAACGCTGACCGCTGAAGCGGAAGGTCAGCCCCAGTTGCCCGGCGAAGACCTGACCGTTGATTTCCAGCTCGCGGTTCAGCGGCGTGGACGGATCCACCAGCGCACCGGCCGATACCTTCGACGGCGTGAAGCGGCCATCGCCCAGGTCCCGATCGAATTGCCCCAGGTAGTTGAACACCACCTTGGGCTCCGGCAGCGCGGCCAGTGACTGACGCGCCGACTCGTTCCCCAGATAGCGCAGCAGGCCGAAGCCGACGCCCTTGTCCGGCAAGCCCCGCAGGCTGTCACGCACCCCAATGAGGGTCTGGCGAATATCGTTGGCCGCCCGCACCCGCAGCGGGAACAGACTGGTGAACCAGCCCACCGTGCGGCCCACATCCAGGCCATCCGCCAGCGCTTCGCGGCCATGACCTTCCAGCGCGACGAGATTATCGGGCTGGCCGCTCCAGCCCCTGAGCGCTTCGGCGAGCACCGCCAACAGAATTTCATCGGTGCGCGCCGCCAGTGCCGCCGGGGCTTCGCGTAGCAGACGACGGGTCTGCCCCGCGTCCAGCAGCAGTTCGCACTGCTCAAGGTCCTGTTGCGTGGCGCGGCCTTGCGGGTGATCCACCGGCCAGACCGGCTCGGCGGTGCCGACCTGTTCCCGCCATTGCGCAACTTCGGTTTGACGCTCAGGCGCTTGTGCCGCGTCGACCAGATGCCGCGCCCAGCGCTGGAAGCTGCTGGATTTCGGCCCCAGATCAACCGCGCTGCCCGAAGCGGTCTGGGCGTAAGCCCGCGCCAGATCCTCCAGCAACACCCGCCACGACACGCCATCGACCACCAGGTGATGAGCGACCAGCAACAGCTTTTGCCCTTCCGGCATCTGCGCCAGCACCACGCGCAACAGCGGGCCGTCGTGCAGATCAAGGCTGCGCTGGGCCTGTTCGCACAGCGCGGTCATGGCGCGGTCGTCGGCCACGTCACGCCGCCAGAGGCTGTCGGCAGCCGGTGTTGCTCGGTACTGCTGCTGCCAGCGACCGTCGGCGTGCTGATGGAAACTCAGGTTCAGCGCATCGTGATGACTCAACAGCGCGGCCAGCGCCTGGCTCAACAGCGTCGCGTCCAGAGGACGCTGCACGTCCAGCAACAACGCCTGGTTGAAGTGAGCGCGGTTGCTCATCGGCTGCTCGAAGAAATGCGCCTGAATCGGCGTCAACGGCAGCTCGCCAGTGGGCGCGTCTTCAATCAACAGCGCTGCGCCGGCCTCGATGATCGTCAGGCGCAGGGCCAGATCCTTGAGTCGCGGATGGCTGAACACGTCCTTCGGCAGAAGCTTGAAACCGACCTGACGCAGACGGGTGATCACTGCCAGCGACTGGATCGAGTCGCCGCCCAGCTCGAAAAAGCTGTCCTGACGGCCGATGCTCTCTACGCCCAGCAACTGCTGCCAGACCCGCGCCAGCTCGACTTCGCGCTCACCTTCCGGCGCTTCGAAGGCCTGACTGCCCAACTGCGGATCGGGCAGCGCATTGCGGTCCAGCTTGCCGTTAGGCAACTGCGGCAGACGTTCCATGACCACGATGTGCGCCGGGACCATGTACTCCGGCAGGGTGGTTTTCAGCTGCTGCTTGAGGCTGTCTTCCGACAGGTCATTACCACCGACGTAGCCGAGCAACTGCTTGCCGTTGCCTTTGTCGCGCACGATCACCAGCGCTTCACGCACGCCGTCGCAGGCTTTCAGCGCCGCTTCGATCTCGCCGGCCTCGATGCGGAAGCCACGGATCTTGATCTGGTGGTCGATGCGGCCGAGGTATTCCAGCAGCCCTTCGCTGTTCAAACGCACACGGTCGCCGCTGCGATAAATGCGTTCACCGGCGCGGAATGGATGCGGCAGGAAACGCTCAGCGGTTGCGCCCGGACGGTCCAGATAACCCCGCGCCACCGCGCCGCCCAGATAGAGTTCGCCGGCAATCCCTTGGGGCAGCGGATTGAGGTCCGCGTCCATCACGTAGCCCTGACGATCCCCCACCAGATCACCGATCGGCGCGTAGGCGGTGGTGAAATCGGCGGTCTCGGCGGAGGCCAGCCACAGGGTCGGTGTGACCACGGTTTCCGTCGGGCCGTAGCCGTTGATGATCCACAGCGGCTGCAAATTGCGGATCACGTCATGGAGCATCTCCCGACTGAAGGCTTCACCGGCGAAGCAGTAGGTTTTCACTCCTGGCCCCTTGCCCTGCACACCGGCCCAGTCAGACAGCTGACGCAGGTAGCTCGGCGGGAACGAGGCGACGGTGATGCCTTCGCGAATCAGCGTGTCGTAGGTCTGCTCGACGCTCCACAATTCCTGATCGCGCAAGACCACGCGGGCGCCATAACACAGCGGCATCATCCAGCCTTCGTGGGCGCCGTCGAAGCTGATCGACAGGAAGTGGAATTTGCGGTCCTCCGGCGTGAAGCGGTAGCGCTCGCCGATGGTCTGGATGTGCATCGAAATGTCGGCGTGGGCAATCGCCGCGCCTTTCGGCTTGCCGGTCGAACCCGAGGTGTAGATCAGGTAGGCCAGTTGCTGCGGATGAATGACCACATCCGGTGCAGTCACCGGCTCGGACGAGCAGTCCAGTTCGTCGAGATTGAGCAACGGCACATCGCCCACCGGTACGCGATCCAGCGCGGCATCGTGGCTGATCAGCAGTTTCACACCGCCGTCTTCCAGCATGTAACGCAGGCGCTCGGTCGGGTAATCCGGGTCCAGCGGGATGTAGGCGCCGCCGGCTTTCAGCACGGCATAAAACGCCAACCACAGATCAATTCCCCGCTCCATCGCGATTGCCACGCGGACTTCGGTGCCTATGCCCCGGGCGCGCAAGGCGTGGGCCAGTTGGTTGGCACGACAGTCGAACTCGGCGAAGGTCAGGCGCTGCTCGCCATGGACCAGCGCAATGGCGTCGGGCCGAATGCGCGCGTGGTCGGCGATCAGCGCGTGAATCGGCCGATCGACGTAAGGCGAGAACGGCGGCGTGTTCCACTGATCCAGCGCGGCCAGGTCCGTCTCGCCGAGCAACGGCAGGTCGCCGATGGCGGCATTCGGTTGCGCGCAGATCGCCCGTAGCAGCGTCACCAGTTGTTCGAACAAACGCGCTACGGTCGAGGCGTCGAACAGGTCGGTGGCGTAATCGAGGTAGCCGCTGATGCGGCCGTCGCGGTGTTCGAAGGTGCCCAGCACCAGATCGAATTGCGCGCCCTTGATGTCCCACTGGCGGGCTTCGCAGCTCAGGCCATCGAACTGCAGCAGCGACAGATCCGGCTGTTGCTGGTGGTTGTAGCTGACCTGGAACAGCGGGTTGACGCTCAGGCTGCGCGCCGGTTGCAGCGCTTCCACCAGTTGCTCGAACGGCAGGTCCTGATGGGCATGGGCGCCGAGCAGATTGTCCTTGACCTGAGCAAGCAGCGCGGTGAACGGCTGGTCGCCGCTGACCTGGGCGCGCAGCACCAGGGTGTTGACGAAGAAGCCGATCAGGCCTTGGGTCTGTACGTCGGCGCGGCCGGCCACCGGCACGCCGATGCGCAGGTCGCGCTGCCCGCTGAGGCGATACAGCAGGGTGTCGAACGCGGCCAGGAACAGCATGAACAGCGTGGCGTCGTGGTTTTTTGCTGTCTGGCCCAGCGTGTCGGCCAGCTCTTGCGGCAGTACGAAGGCGTGGCGCCCGCCCTTGCCATCGCGTTCGGCGGGACGCGACCGGTCCGCCGGCAGCTCCAGCACCGGTTGCTCGTCGCCCAGCGCCTCCCGCCACCAGTTCAACTGGCGCTCGCGCTCGGCACCGCTCAGGTGTTCGCGCTGCCAAGCGGCGTAGTCGGCGTAGTGGACGCTCAGCTCAGCCAGTTGCGCGTCGCTGCCTTGGGCAAACCGACGATAGAGCGCGGCGAAGTCTTCGAGCATGACCTGCACCGACCAGCCGTCGGAGATGATGTGGTGCATGCACAGCAGCAGGCGCCACTGATCATCGGCCACCCGCGCCAAGGCTACCCGCCACGGCGCTCGCTCGGCGTCGAGGTCGAACGGCTGGTTCATGAACGCCTCGGCCAGGGCGTCGAATGCGGCTTCCGGCGCGGCGTTGTCGCGCAGGTCGTGGCGGGGGATGTGCACGCTGCTGACCGGCAAAATCCGCTGCTGCGGCACCGTCTCCCCGTTTTGCATCGAGGACGGACGGAAACAGGTGCGCAGGGTTTCGTGACGGGCCGCCAAGGCGTCGAAGGTCTGCTGCAGGGCGTCGAGTTTCAGCGCGCCGCTGAGGTTGAGCACGCACGGCAGGTTGTACGCGACGCTCTCGGGCTCCAGCTGCGCGAGGAACCACAGGCGTTGCTGGGCGAAGGACTGCGGCGCGAACTCCCGGTCGGTGCGACGCTGCAGCACCGGCATCGCCGTGGGGAGTGCCTGGGTGTTGAGGTAGTGGGCCAAGTCGGCGAGGACCGGCGACTCGAACAACGCTCGCAGGGGCAATTCTAGCTTCAGGTCGCGGCGGATCTGCGCCACCAGTTGAATGCCCATCAGCGAATGCCCGCCCAGGGCGAAGAAGTTGTCCTGACGGCCGATCTGCGCGACGCCGAGCAGGTTCTGCCACAGGGCGGCCAGTTGGGTTTCGACTCCCGACAGTGGCGCTTCGAAGGCCCGTTGCTGGATCTGTGGGTCGGGCAGCGCTTTGCGATCGAGCTTGCCGTTGGCCGACAGAGGCAGGCTTTCCAGCGTGACGAAGTGAGCCGGGACCATGTAGTCCGGCAGGCGTTGTTTCAGCTGGGTGCGCAGGTGTTCTTCGTCAAAATCGTCGGCGACCAGATAGCCCACCAGTTGCATGCCCGTGCTGAGTTCACGGGCAATGACCACGGCTTCGCTGACGGCTGGGTGATCGAGCAGCGCCGCTTCGATCTCGCCAATTTCAACCCGCAAGCCGCGCAGCTTGATCTGGTGATCGAGACGGCCGAGGTATTCCACCACGCCGTCGGCACGCCAGCGGGCCAGGTCGCCGGTGCGGTACAGCCGCTCGCCGTTGCCGAACGGGCTGGCAACGAAGCGCTCGGCGGTCAGGCCGGGACGCAAGTGGTAGCCGCGAGCGAGGCCGTCGCCGCCGATGTACAGCTCGCCCGGTACGCCGATGGGTTGTGGGTTGAGACGGCTGTCGAGGATGTGGATCTGCAGATTGGCGATGGGGGCGCCGATGGGGACGGACACGCCCGGCTCATCAACACACGTCCAGTGGGTGACGTCGATGGCGGCTTCGGTCGGACCATACAAATTGAACAGGCTGGCATGCGGAAGACGCTGCAAGGTTTCCCGGGCGAGATCGGCGGGCAAGGCTTCGCCACTGCAGACGATACGTTTCAGCGAAGCGCAGCCAGTGAGATCGTCCTGGGCCATGAAGGCACCGAGCATCGACGGGACGAAATGCAGCGTGGTGATGTGCTTTTGTTCGATCAGCGTCTTCAACACCAGCGGATCGCGATGATCCCCCGGTTGAGCGACCACCAGACGCGCGCCCACCATCAACGGCCAGAAAAACTCCCAAACCGACACATCGAAACTGAACGGCGTCTTTTGCAATACCGCGTCTGATGCGTCGAGTGAATAAGCCTCTTGCATCCAAGCCAAGCGGTTGAACAGCGCGGCGTGAGTGTTGCCCGCGCCCTTCGGTTTACCGGTCGAGCCGGAGGTGTAAATCATGTAGGCCAGTTGCTCGGGGTGCAGCTCTACAACTGGCGGTGTGACGGGATAATCCGCCAATGCCAGATGATCCAGGTTCAACACTCGCAGGCCTTCAACAACCGGGAGGTCATTGATCACGGCATCGTGGCTCAGCAGCAACCCGATCCCAGCGTCTTCGAGCATGTAGCGCAGACGATCAGCGGGGTACTCAGGATCAAGCGGCACATACGCCGCGCCCGCTTTCAGCACGGCATACAGCGCAACGACCATTTCTACCGAGCGCAACGCCGCCACGCCCACCAGCGATTCACGTCCCACGCCCTGCTCGCACAGGTAATGAACCAGCTGATTGGCTCGCTGATCCAGTTCTTGATAACTCAGCACCTCATCGCCAAAGCGCAGCGCTTCCCGCTCCGGATGCGCCTGCGCCAGACGCTCAAACTGGCGATGAGCAAATGGCTCATCGGCAGCCCAATCCCGCGCCCTGTCATTGACCAACGCCAACTGCGCACGGTCTTCGGCATCGAGCAATTCAAAGTCACCAATCGCCGCATCCGGCTGCTCGATCAACTCGGCGAACAGTTGCTCAAAGCGCCCATGCAAGCGCTCGATACTGCCGTGATCAAACAGATCCGTGGCGTAAGTCCACGATCCACCCAGCCCGCCCTCGGCGTCTTCGTGGGTGTTCAGCGCCAGGTCGAACTGGCTGCTGCCATCGTCCAGCGGCAGCACGTCCGCGCGCAGGCCCGGCAGCCCGGCGAGTGATTCAAAGCTCTGCTGCTGGTGGTCGTAGGCGACCTGGAACAACGGGTTGTGGCTCAGGCTGCGCGCAGGTTGCAGCGCTTCGACCAATTGCTCGAACGGCAAGTCCTGATGGGCCTGGGCGCCGAGGGTCCGCGCCTTGGCCTGCTCCAGCAACTCGCAATAGCTCAGCTCGGCAGACACCTCGGCGCGCAGCACCTGGGTGCTGACGAAAAAGCCGATCAGCCCTTCGACTTCCAGCCGCGAACGGCCGGCAATCGGCACGCCGATGCGCAGGTCGTTCTGCCCGCTCAGGCGGTGCAGCAAGACTTGGTACGCCGACAGGATCGCCATGAACGGCGTAGCACCCTGCTGTCTGGCGAACTCACGCACGCGCTGACTGAACGCGGCGTCGAAGGCGAACAGCACGCGGTCGCCGCGGTAGCTTTGCTGGGGCGGACGCGGCCGGTCGGTCGGCAGTTCCAGCACCGGATGCTCGTCGCCCAGTTGCTCGCGCCAGTAGTTCAACTGCCGCTCGCCCTCGCCCGCCGCCAGCCATTCACGCTGCCAGGCGGCGAAGTCGGCGTATTGCACCGGCAATGGCGCCAGCTGCGGCGCGCGGTTTTCCACGGCCGCGCGGTACAGCTCGCAGAATTCCTGCAGCAGCACGCGCACCGACCAGCCGTCCGAGATCATGTGGTGCAGGCACAGCAGCAAACGCTGCTCATCAGGCGCGACACGCACCAGCGCCAGTCGCCAGACCGGGCTGCACGACAGATCGAACGGGCGCTTGACGAAGTCTTTGGCCAAGGCGTTGAAGGCGGTCTCAATGTCTGGCTCGGCGGTGATGTCTATCCGTTCAATCTGCACGGACTGGGCCGGCTCGATCTGTTGCATCGGCGCGCCGTCGACCGCCAGGAACCGCGTGCGCAGCACTTCATGGCGTGCGGTCAAGCCGTCGAAGGTCGCCTGCAATGCGGCCTCGTTCAGGTCGCCGCACAAGCGCACGGCGCCCGGCAGGTTGTAGGCGTGGCCGCCAGGTTGCAGCTGATCGAGGAACCACAGGCGCTGTTGGGAAAACGACTGCACGGCAAGGGTCTGCCGGCGAAAGGTCAGCTCAAGCTGGGTGGCCTCGGTGGATACCAAGCCCGCGATGCGCTGGGCGAAATCACTGAGGCGCGGGGCGTCGAACAGGGCACGCAACGGCACGCTCAGTTGATGCTCATGGCGCAGCCGGGAAATCAGCTGCATCGCCAGCAGCGAGTGGCCGCCGAGTTCGAAGAAGTGATCATTGCGACCCACGGCGTCGATGCCCAGCAGTGGCTGCCACAGCGCCGCCAATTGCTGTTCAAGTAGCGTTTGCGGCGCCTGATAATCGCTGGAGATCACCTGCGGGTCAGGCAGCGCGTTGCGGTCGAGCTTGCCGTTGGGCAACTGCGGCAAGCGCGCCATGACCACGATGTGCGCCGGCACCATGTATTCCGGCAGGGTGTTTTTCAGCTGTTGCTTGAGGCTGTCCTCGGCCAGACCGTTGCCGCCGACGTAACCCAGCAGGACCTTTCCGTTCGCGCTGTCACGGACAACGACCAAGGCCTCACGCACGCCGTCACAGGCTTTCAGCGCCGCTTCAATTTCGCCCGCTTCGATGCGGAAGCCACGGATCTTGATCTGGTGGTCGATACGGCCCAGATACTCCAGCAGCCCTTCACTGTTCAGACGCACGCGGTCGCCGCTGCGATAGAGGCGTTCACCGGCCTTGAAAGGATGCGGCAAGAAGCGCTCGGCGGTCGCGCCCGGACGGTCCAGATAACCCCGCGCCACCGCGCCACCCAGGTACAGCTCACCAGCAATGCCCTGGGGCAGCGGGTTCAAATCCGCGTCCATCACGTAGCCCTGACGATCACCCACCAGATCACCAATCGGTGCGTAGGCGGTGGTGAAGTCAGCGGTTTCAGCAGAGGCCAGCCACAGCGTTGGCGTGACCACGGTTTCGGTCGGGCCGTAGCCGTTGATGATCCACAACGGCTGCAGATTGCGAATCACGTCATGGAGCATCTCGCGGCTGAAGGCTTCGCCGGCGAAGCAGTAGGTTTTCACGCCTGGGCCTTTTCCCTGCACCCCGGCCCAGTCAGACAGCTGACGCAGGTAGCTCGGCGGAAACGAGGCGACGGTGATGCCTTCGCGAATCAGCGTGTCGTAGGTCTGCTCGACGCTCCACAGTTCCTGATCCCGCAACACCACCCGAGCGCCGTAGCACAGCGGCATCATCCAGCCTTCGTGGGCGCCGTCGAAGCTGATCGACAGGAAGTGGAACTTGCGGTCCTCCGGCGTGAAGCGGTAGCGCTCTCCGATGGTCTGGATGTGCATCGAAATGTCGGCGTGGGCGATGGCCGCGCCTTTGGGTTTGCCGGTCGAGCCCGAGGTGTAAATCAGGTAGGCGAGTTGCTGCGGGTGGATAACCACATCCGGTGCCGTTTCAGGCTCGGACGAGCAATCAAGCTCATCAATGTTCAGCAACGGCACATCACCGACCGGCACGCGATCAAGGGCCGCATCGTGGCTGATCAGCAGCTTCACGCCGCCGTCTTCCAGCATGTAGCGCAGGCGCTCGGTCGGGTAATCCGGGTCCAGTGGAATGTATGCCCCGCCAGCTTTCAGCACGGCATAAAACGCCAACCACAGATCAATCCCGCGCTCCATGGCGATTGCCACGCGAACTTCGGTGCCGATGCCCCGCGCACACAAGGCGTGGGCCAGTTGGTTGGCGCGGCGGTCGAACTCGGCGAAGGTCAGGCGCTGTTCGCCATGGACCAGCGCAATGGCGTCAGGACGAATACGCGCGTGGTCGGCGATCAGCTCATGGATCGGCCGATTCACGTAGGGAGAGAACGGCGGCGTGTTCCAGGCGTGCATGGCGTCGATGTCGCCTTCGGTGAGCATCGACAGCTCGCCGATGCGCGCCTCGGGGAAGCGGCAGATCCCGTCCAGCAGTGTCTGAAAATGCCCGCACAGACGCGAGATCTGTTCGGCGCTGAACACGTTGCTGTGGTAGTTGACGTGAACATGGGCCTGCTCGCCCGCCACCACCGCCAGGCTCAGCGGGTAGTGAGTCTTGTCGCTGAGTTCAACGGAACCCAGGTTTACGCCGTTGGCCTGCTTGTCTCGCAGCACCGCGTCTACCGGGTAGTTTTCGAACACCAGCAGGCTGTCGAACAGGTCACGACCGGCATGACCCGCGTAGCGCTGGGCCTCGAACAGCGGGGTGTGCTCGTGCTCGCGCAGCGCCAGGTTATGGGCTTGCAGGTCATTCAGCCAGTCGCCGACCTTCTGCTGCGCTTGCGGCGCCTGCACCAGTGGCAGGGTGTTGATGAACAGCCCGAGCATGCGTTCGATGCCCGGCACTTGGGCGGAACGGCCGGACACGGTGGCGCCGAACGCGACCCGCTGCTGCCCGGTGTAGCGCTGCAACAGCAACACCCACACCGCTTGAATCAGCGTGTTGACGGTCACGCGCTGACGGCGGGCGGCGCTGTTCAGCAGTTCACTGTTCAGGTCCATGGAAGTGACCCGCACCTGGTTCGGCAACGGCTCGCCGGTGCTGGAGGTCGGCGCGGTCAGGGCTGCGGCCATCATGGTGGGCTGGTCGAAGCCGGCCAGGTGGGTCTGCCAGAACGTCTTGCTACCCTCGGCATCGCGGCTCAGCAGCCAATCGACGTAGTCGCCGTAATGCCCGGCGGACTGCGGCGTGGCGTCGGACATCGCCGCCTGAATCACTTCGCCCAGCACTGCGGCACTGCTCCAGCCGTCCAGCAGAATGTGATGGAAGGTCCAGACCAGTTTCCACAGCGTCTCGCTTTGGCGAACCAGCAGCACGCGCATCAGCGGCGCGGCGTGCAGGTCGAAGGGGGTTTCACGCTCGTTCGCCACTACGTCGGCCAGTGCCTGATCGCTGGTGCGCAGGTCAAGCTCACGTACGACCAGCGCGGCATCGCGACGGATCAACTGCACTGGCCGTTCACTGCCGGGGACGCGCAGGAACGCCGCGCGCAGGATCGGATGCCGCTGAACCGCCGCCGCCCATGCCGATTTGAAGCAGGCCACCGGCAGGTGTTCGATGTCCAGCGCCACCTGATTGATGTACAGATCGCGGGCGCTGCCGGGATCGACGTTCTCGCTGCCGCTCAGCTCGGTGTGGAACAACAGGCCCTGCTGCATCGGTGTCAGCGGGTACAACTGCTCGATGTCCCAGGCGGCAACCGGCAATGCGTCGAGTTGTGCCTGAGTCAGAGCGAGTGCCGGGAAATCCGACGGCGTCACGGCTGAATGGCGACGGCAGTGTTCGATCACCTCGTCCAGCGCTTCGCCGTAGGCATCAAGCAGGCGTTGAATCGACGCCGACTCATGGCGATCGCCGCTGAAACTGCAGGTCAGGCTGAACTGGCCGTCACGGATTTGCGCATCAATGGACAGTTCGCCATTGAGCGGCGCATCGGCGGCGCGCTGGGCACCGCTGCCCTCCTCGGCCAGGCTGAAAAGCCCGCTGCTGTTTTGCAGCCGGCCCATGTAATTGAACAGCACGCAGCCGTCCAGCGCCGGCAAGGCTTCGCCACGCAGGTGGCGCAACAGGCCATAACCGAGCCCGCCGTTAGGCACGGCGCGCAGGGTTTCCTTGGTCTGTTTGAGTGCGGCATCGAGGTCGTCGTAAGCATGCAGGCTGACCGGGTACAGGCTGGTGAACCAGCCGACGGTGCGCGCCGGATCAATCCCGTTGAACAGGTCTTCGCGGCCATGGCCTTCCAGGGCGATCATCGCCTGTGATTCGCCACTCCAGCGCTTCATCGCGCGGACCAGTGCGGTCAGCAGCAGGTCGTTGATCTGCGTGCGGTACGCCGCCGGCGCTTCGCTGATCAGCTTTTCGGTACGAGCAGCGTCCAGTTGCAAATGCAGCTGAAGCAGGTTGCCTTGTCGCGCTTCGCCCTCGGGATTCGCGCAGGGCAACGCAGGTGCTGGCGTCAAGTTGCGCCAGTAGTCGGCTTCCGCCAGCACGGCGTCGCTGTAGGCGAAATCCAGCAGGCGGTTGGCCCAGCGCTGGAAGGACGCGGTTTTGTCGCCGAGGTCGAGGGTGAGGCCCGCTTGCGCCTGGGTGTAGGCGTTTTGCAGGTCCTCCAGCAGGGTGCGCCACGACACGCCGTCGACCACCAGGTGATGCACTACCAGCAACAGACGCTCGCCGCCTTCGGCCAGGGTGAAATGCACGGCGCGCAGCAACGGGCCGTCCCTCAGATCGAGGCTGGTCTGGGCTTCGTCGCAGGCTGCGGCCAGCTCGTTCAGAGGGATTTCGCGCTGCCAGATCAGGCCGTTTCGGGTCTGCTCGTCCGTAGAAAGCTCTGCACGATAGCGTTGCTGCCACTGGCCGTTGTCCTGCTGCACAAAGCACATACGCAGGGCGTCGTGATGGTTAACCAGCGCGTGAAGGGCCTGGGTCAGCGCCGGAAGGTCCAGCGCTTCACTCGGGTTCAGCAGCAGCGACTGGTTCCAGTGGCTGCGCTGTTTCATCGGTTGTTGGAAGAACCAGTGCTGAATCGGCGTCAGCGGGATGTCTCGGTTCAGCTCAATGCGTTCGACTGCCGGCGCAGCCTGACTGACCACCTGCGCGACCTGGGCCAGCTCGGCGATGGTCTGGCGTTCGAACATCTGCCGCGGCGACAGCACGATGCCGGCCTTGCGGGCGCGGGAAATGATTTGCAGGCTGAGGATCGAGTCGCCGCCGAGGGCAAAGAAGTTGTCCTGACGACCGATTTGCGCGACGCCGAGCAGGTCTTGCCACAACGCCGCCAGTTGGGTTTCGACCCCGGCCAGCGGTGCTTCGAAGGCGCGCTGCTGGATCTGCGGGTCTGGCAGTGCCTTGCGGTCGAGCTTGCCGTTGGCCGACAGCGGCAGCTTTTCCAGGGTGACGAAGTGCGCCGGCACCATGTAATCCGGCAGGCGTTGTTTCAGTTGGTTGCGCAGGTGTTCTTCGTCAAAATCGTCGGCGACCAGATAGCCCACCAGTTGCATGCCCGTGCTGAGTCCACGGGCAATGACCACGGCTTCGCTGACGGCTGGGTGATCCAGCAGCGCCGCTTCGATTTCGCCGATTTCAACCCGCAGACCGCGCAGTTTGATCTGGTGATCGAGACGGCCGAGGTATTCCACCACGCCGTCGGCACGCCAGCGGGCCAGGTCGCCGGTGCGGTAGAGCCGCTCGCCGTTGCCGAACGGGCTGGCAACGAAGCGCTCGGCGGTCAGGCCGGGACGCAAGTGGTAGCCGCGAGCGAGGCCGTCGCCGCCGATGTACAGCTCGCCCGGTACGCCGATGGGTTGTGGGTTGAGACGGCTGTCGAGGATGTGGATCTGCAGATTGGCGATGGGGGCGCCGATGGGGACGGACACGCCCGGCTCATCAACACACGTCCAGTGGGTGACGTCGATGGCGGCTTCGGTCGGACCATACAAATTGAACAGGCTGGCATGCGGAAGACGCTGCAAGGTTTCCCGGGCGAGATCGGCGGGCAAGGCTTCGCCACTGCAGACGATACGTTTCAGCGAAGCGCAGCCGGTGAGATCGTCCTGAGCCATGAAGGCACCGAGCATCGACGGGACGAAATGCAGCGTGGTGATCTGCTGCTGATCAATCAGCGCTTTCAGCATCAGCGGATCGCGATGATCCCCCGGCTGAGCGACGACCAGACGCGCGCCGACCATCATTGGCCAGAAGAATTCCCAGACCGACACGTCGAAACTGAACGGTGTTTTTTGCAACACGGCGTCTGAAGCATCGAGGGCATAGGCCTCTTGCATCCAGGCCAGACGGTTGAACAGCGCGGCATGGGTGTTGCCGGCGCCCTTGGGTTTGCCGGTCGAACCGGAGGTGTAAATCATGTAGGCCAGTTGTTCGGGGTGCAGCTCTATAACAGGCGTCGTGACGGGTTGGCCTGAGAGATCAAGCTGGTGCAGATTCAGTACCCGCAGGCCTTCAACAGCCGGCAGATCAGCGATCACCCCATCGTGGCTCAGCAACAAACCGATCCCGGCGTCTTCGAGCATGTAGCGCAAACGATCGGCCGGGTACTCAGGATCCAGCGGCACGTACGCCCCGCCCGCTTTCAGCACCGCATACAACGCAACGACCATTTCCACCGAACGCAACGCCGCGACGCCCACCAGCGACTCCCGGCCGACGCCCTGCTCGCGGAGGTAATGCGCCAGCTGGTTTGCCCGCTGATCCAGCTCGCGATAACTCAATACCTCATCGCCAAAGCGCACAGCCTCCCGCTCGGGATGCACCTGCGCCAGCCGCTCAAAGTGGCGATGAACAAAGGGTTCGGAATCCCAATCCCGCGCGGTTTCATTGACCAACGCCAGTTGCGCGCGGTCTTCAGCATCCAGCAATTCAAAATCACCAATCGCAATATCCGGCCGCTCCAGCAACTCGGCGAACAGCTGCTCAAAACGCCCATGCAGCCGCTCGATGCTGCCGTGATCAAACAGATCCGTGGCGTAGTTCCAGTTGCCCGCCAGTTCCCCCGCCGCGTTTTCCCAGGTGTGCAGCGCCAGGTCGAACTGCGCGCTGCCGTTGTCCAGCGGCATCAGCGTGGCGTTGAGGCCGGGCATCAATTGCAGCGCTTCGTCCTGGCGTTGCTGATGGTTGTAGAGCACCTGAAACAGCGGGTTGTGGCTCAGGCTGCGTTCCGGCGCCAGGGCGTCCACCAGTTGCTCGAACGGCAGGTCCTGATGGGCTTGTGCGCCTTGGGAGGCCAGGCGAACGCCGTCGATGATCTGGTTGAAACTGGCGTCGGCCTGGACCTCGCCGCGCAGGATCTGAGTGTTGACGAAGAAGCCGATCAGGCCTTCGGTTTCGGCGCGCTGACGCCCGGCAATGGGCACGCCGATGCGCAGATCGGTCTGCCCGCTCACCCGCTGCAACAGCACTTGATAGGCCGCGAGCAGGACGGTGAACAAGGTCACGCCGCGCTGGCGGGCCAGTTCACGCATCCGCCCGGACAGTGCCGCGTCGAAGCTGAACGGCAGGCGCGCGCCCCGGAAACTCTGGCGCGCCGGGCGCGGACGGTCCGCCGGCAATTCCAGCACCGGCGGCTCGTCGCCCAGTTGTTGCTGCCAGTAGGCGAGTTGCCGATCACCCTCGCCCGCGTCCAGGCAGGCGCGTTGCCACAGGGCGACATCGGCGTAGCTCAGCGGCAGCGGTGGCAGTGAGCGGGTGTCGTTTTGAATGGCAGCGCGATAGGCCTCGACGAAGTCCAGCAGCAACACTTGAATCGACCAACCGTCAGCGATGATGTGGTGCAGGCACACCAACAGCACGTGATCGTCTGCCGCGCGCTCGATCAACGCCACGCGCCACAGCGGGCCCTGGGCCAGGTCGAACGGGCGTCGGGCGAAGGCATCGGCCAGTGCCTGCACCTCGGCTTCGTCACCTGCGTGCAGCCGTTCAAATGGCAAACCTTGAGCACCGCAAATCACCTGTTCGGGCGTACCGTCTTCCGCAGTGACGAACACCGTGCGCAGGCTGGCATGTCGCTCGGCCACGCGCTCGAACGCCGTTCCCACGGCTGCAACATTCAGCTCGCCCTTCAGGCGCAACGCACCCGGCAGGTGATAGGTGCTGTTGCCCGGTTCCAGTTGCTCCAGAAACCACAGCCGTTGCTGGGAAAACGACGCCGGGCTGCGCTCGCCCGCCACGCCCGGCGGCACCGGCAGCGACGACGCGTCCAGGCCCTGCTCGCGCAGCTTATTCAGAAACACCCGACGCTGAGCGCTGCCAAGGCTGAGGAAACGCGTGGCCAGGGCCAGCAGCTTGCTCTGTGAAGTCATGCTCGGTTGCGACATCAGTTGCTTTCCTCCAGCTCATTCATTAACTCGTCCAGGGCATCGAGCCGGTCGAGTGTCAGGGTCTGCCCCCGCAAGGTGTCGATCAGCGCCGCCTGGGCGGCGACGGTGGTGGCTTCGAAGGCCTGGGCCAGCGGGATGCTCACCCCGAGGCGCTCGCGAATGCGCGACAGCAGCCGCGTCGCCAGCAATGAATGGCCACCGAGCTCAAAGAAGTTGTCGTGGCGGCCGACCTGCTCAACCTTCAGCAGGCTCTGCCAGAGTTCGGCGATGACTTCCTCGCGCTCGCCCTGTGGCGCTTCGAACACGCGTTCTTCCAGGCTCGGCGCCGGCAGCGCCTTGCGGTCGAGCTTGCCGTTGGCGTTGCGCGGCATCTGCGCCAGCACGACGATGTGCGCCGGCACCATGAACGCCGGCAGCGTCTGCGACAGCGCGGTTTTCAGCACGTCGCTGGACAACGCCTGCTGCGCCTCGGCGACCACGTAGGCCACCAGTTGCGGGCCGTGGGCCGTCGGTTGCGCGCTGACCACGGCGTCGTGCACCGAGGGTTGCGCCAACAGCAGGTTCTCGATTTCGCCCAGTTCGATGCGCTGGCCGCGGATCTTCACCTGGAAGTCCGCACGGCCGACGTATTCCAGCGCGCCGTCGGCGTTCCAGCGGGCCAGGTCGCCGCTGCGGTACAGCCGCGCACCGGTTTCGCCAAACGGGTCGGGCAGGAAACGCTCTGCGGTCAGGCCAGGCCGCGCCGCGTAGCCACGGCCCACACCGACGCCGCCGATGTACAGCTCGCCCACCACACCGGGCGCGGCCAGTTGCAGGTTGGAATCCAGCACGTACAGGCAGTTGTTGTCGGTAGGCCGGCCAATCGGCATGTTGGCGTTGAGGGCCGGCGCGGCGGTCAGGGTGTGCAGCGCGACATCGTCGGCGCACTCCGCCGGGCCGTAGGCGTTGACCAGCGGCACCTCGGGGTAGCGGGCAAACCAGCGCGCAGCGAGGTCGGTGGTCAGCGCTTCGCCGGTGGGCAGCAGCCAGCGCAAGGCATCGAGCCGCTGGGGCGCGACCGCGAGCATGGCGTCGATCACCGCCGGCACGCACTCCAGCACGCTGACCTGATTGGCCGCGACTTCTTCCAAGAGGCGTTGCGGATCCTGAACCACGGCGTCCGGCAGAATCTCCACGCGCCCGCCGAACAGCGGCGCGGTCAGGAACTGCCACACGGAAATGTCGAACCCGGTGGCGGCGGTCTGGGCAATCACATCGCCCTCGCCCAGCCGCAGATAAGGCAGCTTGGACATCTGGTTGTTGAGCATGCCGCGCTGGTTGACCATCACCCCTTTCGGCTCGCCGGTGGAGCCGGAGGTGTAGACCACGTAGGCCAGTTGCTCGGCCGTCGCGTAGCGGCCCGGGTTCTCGTCGGCGGCCTCATCGGTGCCAGTCAACAATTCTTCGAGCACCAGCACACGGGGTTTGCGCTCAGCCAGGGCAACGATCGCCTCGACCTGAGGCAGACACTCCCGCGGCGTCAGCAACACCGGGGCGGCGCTGCTCACCAGCATGCGCGCACTGCGTCCAGCCGGGTGACGATCATCCAGGGCCAGATAGGCAGCACCGGCCTTGAACGCGCCGACGATCATGCTCAACAACGGCAGGCCGCGCGGTGCAAACAGCGCCACCACGTCGTCGCTCTGCACGCCCGCCGCGATCAGCCCGTGACCGATGCGGTTGGCCTGACGATTGAGTTCGCGGTAGCTCAGGCTTTGACCCTGACAACGGGCCACTTCCTGGGCGGGATGGCCCAGCACCCGCGCCTCGAAACGCTCCAGGTAGCTGATGTCGTACCAATGCTGTTGCACCGGGCCGAGACCCTGGGCCAGCAACTGCTCGCGCTCGTTGTGCTCAAGGACCTGCAACTGGCTCAGCGCCTGCTGCGGGTTGTCGATCAACTGGGTCAGCAAGCGGCGGAAATGGCTGACCAGCGTGCCCATCTCGGCGTCGTCGAAGTGCCGGGTGTCGTAGGTCAACTGCAATTGCAGGGACTCGCCCGGCAGCAGCACCACGGTCAGCGGGTAGTTGGTGTGGGTGCGGTTGGCCAGCGGATTGATGCGGTATTCGTTCACGGCCTGCTGCACCTCGGCGCCCAACGGAACGTTCTCGAAAACAAACAGGCTGTCGAACAGCGGCTGGCCGCGCGGGGTGTCGGCGAGCAGCTGAATGTCGGCCAGGGACAGGTGTTCGTGCTGGCGCATGTCGGCGTTCTGCCCCTGCAAGGCACTGAGCAACTCCAGCGCCGAGGCGCCGATGCCCGGCCGGCGGATGCGCAGCGGCAAGGTGTTGATGAACAGCCCCAGCGCGCCTTCGATGCCTTCCAGCTCGGTGGGACGACCAGCCACGGTGACCCCGAACAGCACTTCGTCGCGGTCGGCATGGCGCATCAACAACAACGCCCAGGCGGCCTGCACGAAGGTGTTCGCCGTCAGGCGATGCTGACGGGCTTGTTCGGCCAGTTTCGTCGTCTGCTCGACACCCAGCGCCAGGGTCACGTCGCGCATCTGCGTTTCACCCTGCTGGTTACGCTGCACACTGTGGCGATACGGCAGCGGCGTGACGTCGGTGAACCCCGCCAATGCGTTGCGCCAGTAATCGCGGCTCACCGCTTCGTCCTGCTCGGCGAGCCAGGCGAGGAAGTCGCGATACGGCCTCGCCGGCGGCAGGCTGACCTGACGCCCATCCAGGAACGCGCGGTAATGGGAGAAGAATTCGGTGAGCATCAGGCCCCGGCACCAGGCGTCGATCAAGGCGTGGTGGTGGCTCTGAACGATGCGGAAATCCGCCTCGCCGAACTTGATCAGGCGCAGGCGCAGCAACGGCGCCCGGGCGAAATCGAAGCCCTGCTCGCGCTCGCTTTTCAGCAAGTCATCAAGCTCGGCTTCGGCGGCGGCGCGAGACAGATGACTGAGGTCGATCAGTTGCACCGGCGACGGCACGCGACGCATGACAATCTGACGCTGCACCCCGCTTTCCAGGCCGTGAAACGCCGTGCGCAACGCCGGGTGACGCTGCACCACTTGCTGCCAGGCAAATTTGAACGCGTCGAAATCCACGTGGGCGCCGACGTTGTACTGGTCCTGCATCAGGTAGATGCCGTTGCCCTGCTCCAGGAGGCTGTGCAGCAAAATGCCCTGCTGCATGGGCGCCAGCGGCAGGATGTCTTCGATCTCCCGCGCGGGGATGCCCAGTGCGTCGAGCTGGGCCTGATTCAGGCCGGCCAGCGGGAAATCCGACGGCGTCAGGCCGGCGTGGGCTTCGTCGCTGCAATGGGCGATCAGCTGCAGCAACTGCGCTTCATACAGCGCCACCAGTTGCTCGATGCTGTCGCGGCTGAAACGTTCGCGGCTGAAGGTCCAATCGAGCTGCAACTGGCCGTCGCGCACCTGACCGTCCACCGCCAGGGCATTGGCCAGCGGCCCTTGGGGGTCACGCAGATTCCCCGGCGTGCGGCTCGACAATGCGAACAGCGCGCCCTCGCTGTCGTCGAAGCGGCCGAGGTAGTTGAAGGTCACGCCCTGGCCGATCAGCTCCGGCAACTTTGCGCCAGCCAGGTACTTCAAGACACCGTAGCCGAGGCCTTTTTCCGGTACCGCGCGCACGGCTTCCTTCACTGCCTTGAGGGTAGCGATCGCGTCGTCTGCCGCGTCCAGCGCCAGCGGGTACAGGCTGGTGAACCAGCCGACGCTGCGGCTCAGGTCCAGGTTGCCAGTAGCGTCCTCGCGGCCATGACCTTCGAGGCTGATGACGTGGCGACGGCGGCCGCTCCACTGCCACAGCGCCTGGGACAGCGCCGCCAGCAGCAGGTCGTCGATGCGCGTGCGATACGCCGCCGGGGCTTCGCTGAGCAGACGGCGGGTGTTGGCCGCGTCAATTTTCAGGTGCAGGGTTTCACTGTCGCCGACCCGGCTTTGCACCGACGCATCGCCGTGCAGGGTGGCGTCGGCGGCGTTCAGTGCTTGCCAGTACGGCAGTTGTTGTTGCAGCTCAGGGCTGTGCGCCAGGCTGCTCAACGACTGCGACCAGGCCTGGAAGCTGGCGGTTTTGTCGGCCAGGGCCACGTTGTTACCGGCCGCCAGCTGGGTGTAAGCCAGTTGCAGGTCTTCCAGCACCACCCGCCACGACACGCCGTCCACGGCCAGGTGATGGATCGCCAGCAACAGCCGCGCCTCGCCCGACGGCAGGCGCCCATGGACCACGCGCAGCAGCGGACCGGTGTCGATGTTCAGGCTGCGCTGGGCTTCGTCGTTGAGCGAATCCAGATCCTCTTCGCGGCTCAGCTCGCAGGTCCACAGCACGCGCTCGGCACTTTCGCTGTCGCGATAACGCTGCTGCCACTGGCCTGCATCATTCTGATGGAAGCTCAGACGCAGGCTGTCGTGATGCGCCAGCACGGCGGCGAGGGCCTGTTGCAACCGCGCGGTGTCCAGCGCTTGGGGCACGTCGAGCAGCAGCGACTGGTTCCAGTGCTGACGCTGGGCGACCGGCAGGCTGAAGAAGCGAGCCTGAATCGGCGTCAGAGCAAACTCGCGGGGTGCGACGGCTGCCGTGACAGGCGCGGCGGCAGGCTTGGCTTCGGCCACCGTGGCGACCTGGGCGAGTTCGGCGATGGTCTGTTTTTCGAACAGCTGCTTGGGTGTCAGGCGAATGCCCTGACGCCGGGCACGGGCGATGATCTGCAGGCTGAGAATCGAATCGCCGCCGAGGGTGAAGAAGTTGTCATGACGGCCCACCGCCTCGACGTTCAGCGCCGCTTGCCACAGCGCCGCGAGTGCGGCTTCGACCCCTTCGTGGGGCGCTTCGAAATCGTCGGAGGTTGTGGTCGGCGTCGGCAGCGCGCTGGCGTCGAGCTTGCCGTTGGCGGTCAGCGGGAAGGCGTCGAGGGTCAGGATGTGGCTGGGCACCATATAGTCCGGCAGGCTTTGCGCCAGTTGCGCGCGCAGGGACTCGCCGTCCACGGTGGCACCACTTGTTACCAGCACATAAGCGATCAACTGACCGCGATCATCGACGCGCACATGGGCGTCACGAACGCCGTCCAGCTGGCGCAGGCGCTGGGCGATTTCACCCAGGGCCACGCGGTAGCCGCGCACTTTGACCTGATCGTCGGCGCGGCCGAGGAACTGAATCTGCCCGTTGGCCAGCAAGCGCGCGCGGTCGCCGCTGCGGTACAGCCGCGCACCGCTGCCCCTCGGGTCCGGAATGAAGGCCGCAGCGGTCATGGCCGGACGCTGGTGATACCCGCGCGCCAGCCCCGGCCCGCCGATGTACAGCTCACCGATGTCGCCCTGCACCACCGGCTGCAAGTGGTCGTTGAGAATCAGCGCGACGGCATTGGGCAGCGGCCGACCGACGGGCACACTGTCGCCCATCGACGCTTTAAACGCCTCATTGCTCAGCACGCCGACCGTGGTTTCGGTTGGGCCGTAATGATTGATGACCCGGCAGCCAAGCTTCAGGCGCTTGACCTTTGCCACCAGCTCCCACGGCAGCGCATCGCCGCCGAGGATCAGCGCGTGTTCGGGCAGTGCATCGGCCGCATTCGTCGCCTGCAACAGGCCGTTCAAATGGGTCGGCACGATCTTCAGCACGCCGACCTTGTGCTCGGCCATGTAGGCGGCGAAGCGGTCGGCGTCGTTGGTGCGGTCGGGACTGATCAGGTGCAGCGAACGCCCCGAGCACAGCGCGCCGAACAGCACGGTGTGGCCCAGGTCGGCGCCGACGGTGGAGACCATCGCCATGCTCGCCTCGGGGGCGAGATCAAGACGGGCGAGCAAGCCCTGGACGTAATCGGCCAGCGCGCCGTGACTGATGACCACGCCTTTCGGCGTGCCGCTGGTGCCAGAGGTGTAGATCAGGTACGCGGCCTGATCGGCGTGGGGGCGCAGGTCCGAGGCGTGCGCCGGCAACAAGCGCCATGCGGCATCGGCAGCCACGCTGATGACGTCGCCATGATAGTGACCCGGCGCAGCCCCATCGCTGATCAACCCGCTGGCATCGCTGTCGGCCAGAACAAATGCCTGACGCTCGGCCGGCCATTTCGGATCCATCGGCACAAACGCGGCGCCGCTCTTGAGCACCGCCAGCAGACCGACGACGAATTCCAGCGAGCGCTCCAGCAGAATCCCCACGCGGCTTTCCACGCCCACACCGGCCTGACGCAGGTGCTGCGCCAGTTGATTGGCCTGGGCATCGACCTCGGCAAAGCGGGCGCTGCGCTGCTCGTCTTGCAGGGCCAAACGATTCGGCTGTGCATGGACGCTGGTATCCCACAGGCTCAGCACATCGGTGGCCGGGAACGTCAAGGGTTCGGCAGCAAGGCATGAAGGCTCGGCGCCGATCTGCAGATCTGCCAGACGCACCTGAGGTTGCGCCACCACTTGCGCGCAGATCCGCAGCAGATCACCCGCCAGACCGGCGATGCGCGGCTCATCGAACAGGTCGCACGCATAGGTGAACACCGCCTGGATACCGTCGGCGTCATCGGTGATGTCCAGGCCTAAATCGAAGTGCGCCGAGTAGTCGTCGAGCTGGCTGACGTCCATGCGCACGCCGGCCATGTCGACGTTCTGTGGCAGCGGGAACTGCTGGGTAAATTTCACCTGGCACAGCGGGTTGTGGCTGAGGTTGCGCGACACGCCGATGGCTTCGACCAGTTGCTCGAACGGCAGATCCTGATGGTGTTGCGCGCCCAGCGCGGTGTGGCGCACGGCCTCAATCAGCGTGCTGAACGACTGCTGCGGCGACAGCTCACTGCGCAGCACCAGGGTGTTGACGAACAGGCCGATCAGCCCTTCGGATTCGGTGCAGGTACGCCCCGCCACCGGCACGCCGACGCGCAGATCGGTCTGGCTGCTGTAGCGCTGCAACAGGGTTTTGTAGGCGGCCAGCATGACCATGAACAGGGTCGCGCCGTGGCGGCTGGCGAGGTCGCGCAGGCCCTGGCTCAAGTCACGGTCGAGGGCGATGGCGTAACGGGCGCCGCGATGACTTTGCTGGGCCGGACGCGGGCGGTCGGCAGGCAGGTTCAAAACGGTCTGGGCATCACCCAATTGCTCACGCCAGTAAGCCAGTTGCCGCTGACCTTCGCCACCGGCCAGACGCGCGCGCTGCCAGGCGGCAAAGTCGGCGTATTGAATCGGCAGCGGCGGCAACGCCGGCTCCGCGCCCTTTACATGGGCGCTGTACAGCGCGGCGAATTCCTTGAGCATGACCTGCACCGACCAGCCGTCGGCGATGATGTGATGTAGCACCAGCACCAGTTGCTGCCGATCCGCCGCCAACCGCACATTGAGCACGCGCCACAGAGGACCGTTCTGCAAATCCATCGGTTGCTCGACCGCCGCTCTGGCCAGTTCGCTCAACGCGTCCTGCGGGTTAGTGTCCTCACTCAGGTAATGCCGTTCAATCAGCACCGGGCCCGGCGCGTGAATACGCTGCACCAGCTTTTCGTTAGCGTCGATGGCGAAGGTGGTGCGCAGGCTTTCGTGGCGGGCGGCCAGATCGTCAAGGCTGCGTTGCAGGGCAACGTCATCCAGCGCGCCGGTCAGGCTCAACTGGCCGCACAGGTGATAGGCGCTGCTGTCCGGTTCCAGTTGCGCGAGGAACCACAGGCGCTGCTGGGCAAAAGACTGCTCGGGGTCGGTGTCGCGGGAAATACGCGGCACGCCAGCAGGGCGTTCAGTGCTGCGGCCGAGGGTGGAGACGTGCGCGATAACGTGGGCGTTGAAGGTCCCGAGGGTCGGGTGTTCGAACAGGTGCGCGGGCTCAAGCTTCAGGCCGAGCTCACTGTTCAGGCGCGACAGCACTTGCACCACGCCCACCGAATCACCGCCACGGGCGAAGAAGTGGTCGGCGGCATTCAGGTCGCTTTTGCCGAGGACCTCCTGCCACGCGGCGACGACTTCCGGCAACAACGGCGAAGCCTCAACCGAGACGTCCGCGCTGTCAGCACCGAGCACGCGGCCGTCCTGCCAGATCGCGAAGCTGTCGAGGCTGCCGTTCTGCCAGCCGCTGCGGCAGGCGGAACGCTGCAGTTTGCCGCTGGTGGTGCGCGGCAGCGCGCCCGGCTCCAGCAGCACGATGACTTTCGGCGCCACCAGAAACAGCTCGGACACCGCGTCGCGCACCGCTTCGCAGATCATCGGCGGCTTCATCAGGCGGCGCACGTTGCGGCTGATTTCCAGCGCCAGGCCGACGCCTTCGACGCCCTGCTCGTCCGTCACCGGGAAGGCGGCGATGCGCCCGCGACGCAGCAGCTCGACGCTTTTCTCCAGCGCCTGCTCGACGTCCTGGGGGTACAGGTTCTGGCCGTTGAGGATGATCAAATCCTTCAAGCGGCCGGTGATGAACAGCTCGTTGTCGCGGGCAATGCCCAGATCGCCGCTGCGCAACCAGCGCTGGCCGTCTTTCTCGACGAAGGTCTGGGCGGTGGCTTCTGCGTTCTGCCAGTAGCCCTGGGCGACACTCGGCCCGGCAATCCAGATCTCGCCCACATGACCGGACGCGAGTGGCTGACCGGTGGCCGGATCGACAATCCGCAGGTCGTGATCGGGCCGACACCAGCCGCACCCCGGCAGACGACTTTTGGCGTTCTGATCAGCGAATACCGCTTCAGACGCGTCCCCGGCGGCGAGCTGGCTGCCGTCGAAATGCTTGATACCGAACGGCCTGTCGCGCTCGGCGGCGCTCACGTACAGGGTCGCTTCGGCCAGGCCATAACTCGGCGTCAGGGCGCGGCGGTCGAAACCGGCCGACGCAAAATGCTCGCTAAAGGCGTCCAGGGTGGCGATGCGGATCGGCTCGGAGCCGGAAAACGCCAGGCTCCAAGGGTCCAGCTTCAGGCTTTTCACGGCGCTGGGTTTGATGCGCTCGACGCACAGGCGATAGGCGAAATCCGGGCCGCCGGAGAAGGTCCCGCCGTACTGACTCATCGCTTCCAGCCAGCGCGCCGGGCGGCCGAGGAAGTAGTTCGGCGACATCAGCGTCAGCGTGCCGCCGTAGTACAGCGGCAACAGCAGGCCACACATCAGGCCCATGTCGTGGTACAGCGGCAGCCAGCTGACCCAGCTTTCCAGCCCTGAATCGGAGACAAAGTGCCGGGCCATGGCGACTTCGTTGGCCATGAGGTTGTCGTGGGAGACCATCACGCCTTTCGGTGCGCTGGTGGAGCCCGAGGTGTATTGCAGGAAGGCCAGCGACGTCGTGTCGATCAGCGGCGCCTGAAACCTTGCGTGGCCGTCGCTGATCTCCTCGACCGCCGCGAAACGCCCGCCAGCGGGCATGAACGGCTGCAGCAGGTGCTGAAATTTATCCAGGTCTTCCCGACGGCCGAGGACCATCTGCGGCGCGGCGTCGTGGAGGATGCCGGTCAGCCGGTCAAGGTGCGTCTGCCGGTTGTATTCGGGGGCGAAGGCCGGCACGGCGATGACCTTGGCGTACAAACAGCCGAGGAACGCCGCCGCGTAATCGGCGCCGGTCGGCAGGATCAGCACGCACCGCTCGCCGCCCTGCGCACCGAGATGCTGCTGCAGGCAGGCGGCAATCGAACGCGCCTTGGCATCCAGCTGGGCGTAGGTGGTCAGCAGCGGCGGCTGGTCCTCGTGGACGATGTGTCGAAGGGCAATCCGGTCCGGCTGGGTCTGCGCATAAAAGCCCACCAGTTCGGGAAAATGCGCGGCCTGATCTCGTATGGATTTCATTCTTTCACCTGTTTGTATCGGCAAGGCTCAACCCGCAGGCCGCGCGAAGGCGGCCCACAACGTTGTGAGAAAAGAGTGCGTGGCCGCTGACGACCACCGCTGTGACGGACTTTGTTTGCTGCCCGGATTTAGCGCGCCAGCTTGAGAGCCACGCGCGGCTCGGTCTGCGCCTGCAACGCCCCCTGAGCAGAGCGCGCCGAACACGGTTGCGCCTGGTCACCGAAGATCGATTCGACGACTTCCTGGGAGCGGATCGCCAGCACCGACAACAGCGTGTCGCTCAAACCGTGGCTGTCTTCGCAGCAACCCTGGAGAAAAATGCCGGCCTCGCTGCCGGGGCTCAGGGGCAAGCGATAGTGACGGTCGACATTGGCGCCCTGGATGTATTCCTGAATGCCCGAGAGCAGTTCCAGGTGGTAGTCGCGGCGGTAACCGGTGGCGAGCACGACAACGTCGAAGGACTCGCTGTGCATCTGGTCATGGGGCGCGTCGCGCAGGAACAGCTCAATGCCGTCGGCGGCCACTTCGGCGTGCACCACTTCGCGGTTGGTGAGCATGCGGTGGCGCTCTTCGCCGCGCACCTTCTGT
The DNA here is from genome assembly GCF_057834665.1 of Pseudomonas sp. GL_135. Classification (NCBI taxonomy): domain Bacteria; kingdom Pseudomonadati; phylum Pseudomonadota; class Gammaproteobacteria; order Pseudomonadales; family Pseudomonadaceae; genus Pseudomonas; species Pseudomonas sp. GL_135. The sequence continues at coordinate 2,194,367 of NZ_CM174408.1, read as the reverse complement.
TGGTACATGCGCTGGAAAATCGTCTCGATCAGGTCGGTGTCGACCACTGAATAGTTGGTGTTGCGGAACTCGTCGAACAGCGCGACGCGACGCTCCTGGCTGTGGTTGAAGATCGTGTCGGTGAACGACGGGTTGAAGATCTGATTGACGAAGGGGCTGTCATCGGAGGGCTTCAGCGCGCTGCCGCGAATCACCAGGGTGGCCTCGACGTTGTCGAAACGCGAGGCCAGGTCTTCGAAGATTTCCGCTGCGCTCTGACCGCCGCCGACCACCGCCACGCGCACCGGGCCGGGGCGATTGGCGAGGAGCTTTTCGATGCCGCCGCGATAGCCCGCAGAGTGCAGCACGCGCGCATCTTCAAGGCCGTCGAAGGCCGCCGGCGCCTGGGGAATGCCGCCGATGCCGAACACCAGATTGCGCGCGCGACGGCGGGAAACTTCACCGTTCGCATCGCGGGACAGCACGTCCATGGCGACAAAGCGGCCGTCTTCGAAATGCGGCTCCACCGACATCACCTCGGCGCCGTAATGAGCTTGATCGGTGAAGTGCGAGGCCGCCCAGGTCAGGTAATCGGTGTATTCCTCGCGGGTCGGAAAGAAGGTCTTGAGATTGATGAAGTCCTGCAGACGGCCACGCTCGTTGAGGTAGTTGACGAAGGTGAAACGGCTGGCCGGATTGCGCAGGGTCACCAGGTCCTTGAGGAAGGAAATCTGCATGGTAGAACCGTCGATCAGCATGCCTTCGTGCCAGTTGAACGCCGGCTTTTTCTCGAGGAAACACACGTGGGGCGCCAGACCGCTGCGCTGGGCATGCTCCTGGGTGGCAATGGCCAAAGCCAGGTTCGACGGGCCGAAACCGATGCCGATGAAGTCGTAGACGAGTTCCATGCTTCCCTCTCGTAAGGCGCGATGGGTGATCGACTCCGGCAGGCCGAACAACAAGGTCGCTGGCGCCGGATGGCCGTTCACGCGCATCAAAAATGTTTAAGACTGATTCTCATTAACATGACGACTGAGGCTGACGGCTGTTTAGTCCCGGTCGCCGAAAAACTTACAAAGCCTTTACAGTTTTCATCTGATACGCGGCGCCGATCTCTTCCACCGCGTCGCGGCTGGCGTTTTCGCGGCGATCACCCTGCAGCTCGCTGAGCTGCCCGGACTCCATCTTCACCAGACGGTCGGCGAGGTCGAAGTACTGGTCGTCGTGGCTGATGGCAAACACCGTGACGCCAGCCTTTTTGAACATCGGCAGCAGCTCGCGGTAGAAAAAGCGGCGGAACAACGGGTCCTGATCGGCGGCCCATTCGTCCAGCAGCAGAATGTCGCGCTTCTCCAGCAGCGCCAGCATCAGCGCCAGGCGCTTGCGCTGTCCCTGGGAAAAACGCGTGTCGAGCAGGTGCCCGTCGGCGAGCTGCACCTTGTGCTTCATGTGCAGTTTTTCCAGCCAGTGGTCGACGTCAGCGACATCGGCGTTCTGCCCATCGGGCCCGAGCAATTGCGCAAACAAATGGAAGTCGGTGAACACGCTGGCGAACAGCTGACGGTAGGCCAGCCAGTCGTCAGAACCGATGACCTGGCCATCGATCAGAATCGCCCCTGCCGACGGTCGATACAGGCCGCTGAGCAAGCGCGCCAGGCTGGATTTACCGCTGCCGTTGCCGCCCATGAGGAACACGGTTTCGCCCCGGCGCAAGGTCAGGTTGACCGGGCCGACATCGAAACCGGGCTCGTCACCCTGGGGCGCATAGTGGTATTCGACGTCACGGAGTTCGAGGGTCTGCCAGTGACCGGCGATATGGCTCGGGGCGACGTCGAAGCTTTCGTGATGGTCGGCCAGGGCCAGCGACTCGACTTTATCCAACGCCACGCGCCCGGAGATCTGCGCCGGGATCGCCGCCACCGCCAGCACCAGCGGCGTGCGCATGAACAGCACGGTCAGCGCGTAGGTGGCCGCCACTTCCGTCGGCGCCCAGCCCAGGCCGTTGGCCAGGTAAAACGCCAGGCCAATGGTGCCGAGGACCATGATGTTGGCCCAGTTGCTGGCCAGGCCGTGGTAACGGTCGGCCAGGGTGAAATGCTCGCGGTAGCGCTGGGCGGCGACGTCGAAGGTTTCTTCGTACAGACGGCGCGCGCGGTCGCGGTTGAGGGTCAGCTCCTTGCGCCCGTCAATCACTCCCTGGTAGCTCTGATAGAGCTTGTCTTCGGACTCACGCAGCGCGCGGATGTGGGCGTTGAGTTTACCGACCAGCAGCCAGCCCACGCCGAGGGTGAAGGCCATCCAGCACAGCGTGGTGATGAACAGCGACGGCGACAGCCAGGCCAGGTAGCTGAACGACGCGACGCTGAGCACCGAGCCGTAGATCAGGTCCGGCAGCTGCACGAAGGCCATGGTCACGGCGCGAATGTCGCTGGACAGGCTGGCGAAGATCTTCGCCCCGCCGATGGATTCGATGCGCTCGATGTTGGTGTCCAGCAGGCGCTTGACCATCACCCGGCGCAGGCCATAAACGAACCGGTGACCCAGGGCGGTCAGCGACAACGACGCCCCGGACGCCAGCGCCAGCAGCACGGCGAGCATCAGGCCGAATTGCCACAGCGCGGTGCCGAGGCCGTCGTGACTGCTGATCATGCGTTGGTTGACGAAGGCAATCACGCCGACGCTCAACAACCCGCTGCTGACGCTCAGCAACAGCACCATCGCAAGCGGCCAGCGGTATTGCTGGAAGACCAGACGAACTAATTTCATGAATGACTCCGGGCAGTGAAAACGAAAGACATGACGCGGCGATGCCTAGAGCTCGCCGAGCCGCGCGCGGCAGTGAGAGAGGGTGTCGCGCAGGAGGAAATTGACCATGGTCGGCGAGGTGCCGATGACCTTGGCCACGTCGCGCTGGGTGTAGCCCTGGATCTGGCTGAGGTCGAAGACGATGCGCATGCGCTTGGGCAATTCGTTGAGCGCACCGACCAGTTGATCGAGGGACTCGCGGCCCGCCAATACACGCTCGGGGGACACCTCGAAACGTATCTGCTCTTCCTGCTCGGCTTCAGCGCCGTGGTTGCGTTCGAGACGCTGGCGGCGGAGACGGTCGATGGACAGATTGCGCACGACGCGAAACATGTAGCGCGCAGGCTCCGCCGATGCGAGGTCGCTTTCGAGCATCTTCACGAAAGCGTCCTGCACCACGTCTTCGGCGCGAGCGCGACAGCCGAGGAATTTGGCCGCCAGCCGCAACAGCGCTTCGCGGTGGGTGTTGTAGGTGCCCATCAGCGCGTCGAGGCGCGGGTCTCTCGCGCCGCGGGTGGCGCCAACACACGGTGAGCCGACCCGGGTGGGGTGGCCCATTGCAGGGCGAAAATCCATCTTGTTCGACATCCCTGGTTACAAAGGAACGCGAAGGATAACGCAAACGATTCTCATTGCAACGTAAGAAAGTTTACCGATCGGTGAAACTTTATCGCCGTACCCCGAGTCGTTTCAGTCCTGCGGTTCTCATTTCATCAGGCGCAGCTCCAGGTATTGCAGGAGCATGATGGTCTTGCCGTCATTGATTTCACCGCTTTCGACCATGGCGATGGCCCGCTCGAAATCCAGCTCCAGGACCTCGATGTCCTCGCCCTCCTCTTCCAGCCCGCCGCCGTCGCTGACCCGATCGTCCGGCTGGTATTCGCCGATGAAAAAGTGAATGCGCTCGGTCACCGAACCCGGGCTCATGAAGGCGTCGAATATCTTCTTCACCGAGCGCACGACGTAGCCGGTTTCTTCCTCGGCTTCCAGGCGAATGCGCTCTTCGGGGCTGGCATTGTCCAGCAAGCCCGCAGCGGCCTCGATCAAGTAGCCGTCGTGGCCGTTGACGAAGGCCGGCATGCGGAACTGCCGGGTCAGCACCACGGTGCGGCGTTCGAGGTTGTACAACAGAATCGTCGCGCCATTGCCCCGGTCGTACACCTCGCGGGTTTGCGACTGCCAACTGCCGTCACGGCGTTGCAGCTCGAAGCTGTATTTCTTCAGCACGTACCAGTTGTCGGAGAGGAGTTGTTCATCGGTGATGCGGATGGGCGTGGAAGGCATGGTGGTCCTTATGGGTAGGGGGTTAGCTGGATGGCTTGGACTGGGGCAGCTACCGAGGATTAGGCAATGACGCAAACCTTGTAGGAGTGAGATTGCTCGCGAAGAGGCCGGTACATCCGCCACATCTCCAGCGGCTGGAATGCCATCTTCGTGAGCAAGCTCACTCCCACAAGGGCAGCGTTTGCCTTGCGAAAGCAGCGGGTCAGAAAGATGGGCTCTGCTCAATCATGACCACACCAGAGATGTATCAGTTGCCGCAAATCCTGTGGGAGCGAGCTTGCTCGCGAAGAGGCCGGTACATCCGCCACATCTCCGGCGGCTGGAATGCCATCTTCGTGAGCAAGCTCACTCTCACAAGGGCAGCGTTTGCCTTGCGAAAGCAGCGCGTCAGAAAGATGGGCTCTGCTCAATCATGACCACACCAGAGATGTAGCAGTTGCCGCAAATCCTGTGGGAGCGAGCTTGCTCGCGAAGAGGCCGGTACATCCGCCACATCTCCGGCGGCTGGAATGCCATCTTCGTGAGCAAGCTCACTCCCACAAGGGCAGCGTTTGCCTTGCGAAAGCAGCGCGTCAGAAAGATGGGCTCTGCTCAATCATGACCACACCAGAGATGTAGCAGTTGCCGCAAATCCTGTGGGAGCGAGCTTGCTCGCGAAGAGGCCGGTACATCCGCCACATCTCCGGCGGCTGGAATGCCATCTTCGTGAGCAAGCTCACTCCCACAAGGGCAGCGTTTGCCTTGCGAAAGCAGCGCGTCAGAAAGATGGGCTCTGCTCAATCATGACCACACCAGAGATGTAGCAGTTGCCGCTAATCCTGTGGGAGCGAGCTTGCTCGCGAAGAGGCCGGTACATCCGCCACATCTCCGGCGGCTGGAATGCCATCTTCGTGAGCAAGCTCACTCCCACAAGTTCAACATCTGCCGCATCCACCTGCTTTCTCCTCAAAAACCCCGAACTATTGTTTCCATCGATTGCCAACATAGTCACGAACGCCGTTCTGCTTGCCCGTGCAAATCCGGATGATGGCGGCACTGATTAACCAGACAAGGATTTGCCCGCAATGTCCATCAACATGACCATTCTGTTGACCCTGATCGTTTCGTTTTCCATCGCCCTGGCCGGTGTGGTGCATATCTGACAAGGCGTTCGCCGTGCAGTAAGCGCTGAGGCCCGATCCGGCACGACAGACCGGGCCATTGATCGGCACTTTTTTATTCGTGAAAAGCCGCCACCGTCTCCTTGCTGCCGACAAAAAAGCTGTCGGCGACGATACGCAGCGGCTGCAGGTCCAGATCGCTTTTGCCCGCACCGATCAGGCGCGCAAAGTGCCCGTACATGGCCGGGTACTCGCCCTCCTCCGACACGCTCTGCGCCACGCCGTCGATGCTGACCTGCGCGCCGCCGGCGTCCAGGCGCATCATGCCTTCGTCGCAGTGCAGCTCAATGCTCCACTGCTCGTTGACGCTGTGATCGAAATCCAGTTCGGCAACCACCTGAACGTTCTCACCGGAGCGCATCTGCAACGACGCAGCAATCGGCGACTGGCAATTGCTTGGCACGCTCAGGTTGGCGCTTTCAACGAACAACGCGCGGGGCAGTAATTCGGTGACGATCGACAACGCATTGATCCCCGGATCGAACACGCCCAGCCCGCCCGCCTGCCAGATCCACGCCTGGCCCGGGTGCCATTTGCGCACCTGCTCTTTCCAGTCGATCCTGACCTGCTTGAGGGCCTTGCCTTCAAGCCACTGCACCGCGTTGCGCACGCCCGGGGCAAAGCGTGAATGCCAGGCGAACAGGCCGCTGACGCCCGCTGCATTGACCTCGTCGATCAAGGCGAGCGCTTCGCCCAGGGTCGAGCACGGCGGTTTCTCCACCAGCACGTGTTTGCCAGCCTTCAGCGCCTGTTCAACCAGCGCAAAACGCCCTTGGGGCGGGGTGCAAAAGGCGATGGCGTCCACCGCCGGGCCTTCTGTGAGCAGTTCAGCCAGAGAGCTGAAATTGGGCACGCCCGGACAGTGCTGACCCAGCGTCGCCACCGCCACAAGCTCAAAGCGGTCACTGCCGTGGATGGCCGGCACGTGCTGGTCCTGGGCGATCTTGCCGTAACCCACCAGCCCTAAACGAATCGGATGCATCGATGACTCCTGTGATGTTGTCGTTGTTATGACAGACGCGTCCCAAACGGGGCGCCCTAAACCAATCAATGAATCGGTGCGGCTTCGCCCTGCTGAAATTCGCGGGGGGTGCAGCCGAATTCCCGGCGGAACACCGTGTGCAGGTATTGCGCGGATTTGAAGCCGCAGTTCTGCGCGATCTCGGCGATGGCCGTATCACCGTGTTTCAGACCTGACGCGGCGGCGGTGAGTTTGAAGCTCAAAATCTCGTCATGCACGCTGCAGCCGCGCTCCTTGCGAAAGTGCGATTCCAGGGAAGAACGGGAAATACCGACGTAGCCCGCGACCTGGGCGGTTTTGATGCCCTGGCAGGCGTACTGGCGAATGAAATGCAGCGCCTGCATGACGTAGGGGTTGCCCAGTGGCTGATGCAGGCTGGAAGCCTGAACGTTGATGGCCTCGGGCGGCACCAGAATCTGGCGGGCGGTCGAGGGCATGCCGTGGAGCATCTGGTGCAGCAACTGCGCCGCCGTTCGCCCCATGCTTTGCGTGCCCTGGGTCACCGAACTGAGGGGCACCCGCGTGAGGGTGCGGGTCAGCGGGTCATTGTCGATGCCGATCAGCGCCACTTGCTCGGGCACCGCAATGCCCGCGGTCAGGCACGCCTGCAACAACTGACGCGCGCGGGCGTCGCTGACGGCGATGATGCCGATGGGTTTGGGCAGGCTTTGCAGCCAGGTGATTTGCTGCTCCACGGCGCTGTCCCACATCGGCGCGCTGGTGCTCAGGCCGCGATAGACCTCGCCGTGCAAACCATCACGCTGCAACAGCCGGCGGAAGGCTTTCTCACGTTCCTGAGCCCAGCGATTGCTCTGGGCTTCCGGCAGGCTGAAACAGGCGAAGCGCGTCAGACCGGCTTCGATCAGGTGCTCATAGGCCAGTTTGATCAGCGCGAAATTGTCCGTGGCGACGTAGGGAATGTGTGTCGGGTAGGCCCGCTCGTCCTCGTAGGAACCGCCCACGGCCACCACCGGCAAAGTACTTCCGGCCAGCGCCTCGCCGATCAGCGGATCATCGAAGTCGGCAATGATGCCGTCGCCCTGCCAGCGCTCGATGCCTTTGAGCCGGCACAGAAAATCTTCTTCCAGAAACAGATCCCAGGAGGCCCGGGTGCTGCTCAGGTAGTTGCCGATGCCGGTGATGATGCCGCGGTCGTAGACCTTGCCGCCGTTGAACAACAGCGCGATGCGGTGAGCGGGCGGGACGGTTTTCATTATTGTTCCCCGGGCCTGTGAAACGAGTCGGCACAGACTAGGCCTGCGCCGGGGGAATCTCAATACTCAAAATCGAACACCGAGTTGGTGATTTTCGCAATCGGCGCCGACGGGGCCGTTGCTAGTATCGGGAGCAGCCAAGACAACAACGTGCAGAACGCCGCCGATAAAACAATAAGGAAACCCCGATGCCCTGCTTCCCCGATATCGACACCATTCGCTACGAAGGCCCCGGCAGCGAGTCGCCCCTCGCCTTCCGCCATTACGACGCCGACAAAATCATCCTCGGCAAGCCCATGCGCGAACACCTGCGCATGGCCGCGTGCTACTGGCACACCTTCGTCTGGCCGGGGGCCGACATGTTCGGCGTCGGCACCTTCAAGCGTCCGTGGGTCAAACCGGGGGACGCCATGGAGCTGGCGCGTTTGAAAGCCGACGCGGCCTTCGAGTTTTTCTCCAAACTGGGCATCGACTATTACAGCTTCCACGACACCGACGTCGCCCCAGAAGGCGCCAGCCTGAAAGAGTACAGCCACAACTTCGCGCAGATGGTCGACGAACTGGAACGCCATCAGGAACAGAGCGGCATTCAGCTGCTGTGGGGCACCGCCAACTGCTTCAGCAACCCGCGCTTCGCCGCCGGTGCCGCGAGCAATCCGGACCCGGAAGTGTTCGCCTTCGCCGCCGCCCAGGTGTTCAGCGCGATGAACGCGACCCATCGGCTCAAGGGCTCGAACTACGTGCTGTGGGGCGGTCGCGAGGGTTACGAGACGCTCCTCAACACCGACCTCAAGCGCGAGCGCGAGCAACTGGGGCGCTTCATGGCCATGGTGGTCGAGCATAAACACAAGATCGGTTTTACCGGCCACCTGCTGATCGAGCCCAAACCCCAGGAGCCGACCAAGCACCAGTACGATTACGACACCGCCACGGTGTTCGGTTTTCTGCAACAGTTCGGGCTGGAGAAGGAGATCAAGGTCAATATCGAGGCGAACCACGCCACCCTCGCCGGCCACAGTTTTCACCATGAAATCGCCACGGCGGCGTCCCTCGGCATCTTCGGCAGCATCGACGCCAACCGCGGCGATCCGCAGAACGGCTGGGACACCGATCAGTTTCCCAACAGCGTTGAAGAGCTGACTTTGGCCACCTACGAGATCCTCAAGGCCGGCGGTTTCAAAAATGGCGGCTACAACTTCGATTCCAAGGTACGCCGGCAGAGTCTCGATGAGGTCGACCTGTTCTACGGCCACGTTGCGGCCATGGACGTGCTCGCGCTCTCGCTGGAACGGGCGGCGGCGATGATTCAGGACGACAAATTGCAGGCGTTCAAGGACCAGCGCTATGCGGGCTGGGACCAGCCGTTCGGGCGCGCCGTCCTGTCGGGGGATTTCAGCCTGGATGCCCTGGCGCAGCACGCCATGGACAACGAACTTAACCCGCAGGCCGTGAGCGGCCGCCAGGAAATGCTCGAAGGCGTGGTGAACCGGTTTATTTATCCCTGACAGGTGATGATCGCAAAGCTTCCCGGCTAAAGCCGGTCCCACTAAGGGCATGCGATGCTTTTCGTAGGACCGGCTTTAGCCGGGAAGAGGCCAATGCGCGCAACATCCATCTTGCGGTGTGACGCCAACAGCTTCCCGGCTAAAGCCGGTCCTACTAAGGGAATAGCGTTGGTTACATTCTCACGACAATTCCCTGCTCGCGGCGCGCGGCCAGTATCTACAGTTCCACCGGCAAACCCATACATGCTCGAAAAGTGTCTCTAAACAAAAATAACAGGACGCAACCCCATGAAGAGTTTCAAGACCACCCTGCTCGCCAGTGCCCTGGCCCTGCTCAGCCTGCCGGTCATGGCCGATTCGGCCCATCCGAAAATCGGCTTTTCCATTGATGACCTGCGCCTCGAACGCTGGTCCCGGGACCGCGACTACTTCGTCGCAGCGGCAGAGAAAATGGACGCCAAGGTGTACGTCCAGTCCGCTGATGCCAACGAAGGCAAACAGATTTCCCAAATCGAAAACCTGATCTCCCGCGGCGTCGATGTGATCGTCATCGTGCCGTTCAACGCCACCGTGCTGACCAACGCCGTCGCCGAAGCCAAGAAGGCCGGCATCAAAGTGGTGTCTTACGACCGGCTGATCCTCAACGCCGACATCGACGCCTACATTTCCTTCGATAACGAAAAGGTCGGCGAAATGCAGGCGGCCGGCGTGCTCAAGGCCGCGCCCAAAGGCAATTACTTTCTACTCGGCGGCGCGCCCACCGACAACAACGCCAAGGTCCTGCGCGAAGGCCAGATGAAAGTGCTGCAGCCGGCCATCGACAAGGGCGACATCAAGATCGTCGGCCAGCAATGGGTCAAGGAATGGAACCCGACCGAAGCCCTGAGCATCGTCGAAAACGCCCTGACCAAAAACAGCAACAAGATCGACGGCATCGTCGCCTCCAACGACGCCACCGCCGGCGGCGCGATTCAGGCCCTCGCCGCGCAGAAGCTGGCCGGCAAGGTGCCGATCTCCGGGCAAGACGCCGACCTGGCAGCCGTCAAACGGGTGATCGACGGCACCCAGACCATGACCGTCTACAAACCGCTGAAACTGATCGCCTCGGAAGCGGCAAAACTGTCGGTGCAACTGGCGCGCAACGAGAAGCCGACCTACAGCTCGCAGTACGACAACGGCACCAAGAAGGTCGACACCATCCTCCTGACCCCGACGCCGCTGACCAAGGACAACATCGATCTGCTGGAGAAGGACGGGTTCTACACCAAGGATCAGATCGCGGGTAAGTAAGGCATCAAGCTGAACAGGCCTGATTCGCCGCATTAATGCCAAGCCCTGTGGGACCGAGGTGATTCGGTGCCACGGGGTTTTGCGCAAGCCGGCCCTGCTGCACCCGTCTTCTGCTTCTGCGCGAGATCCCGCAATGTCCGATTACCTGCTGCAAATGAACGGCATCGTCAAATCCTTTGGCGGCGTCAAGGCGCTCAATGGCATCGACATCAAGGTGCGGGCCGGCGAATGCGTCGGCCTGTGCGGCGAGAACGGCGCTGGCAAATCGACGCTGATGAAAGTCCTCTCGGCGGTCTATCCCCACGGCACCTGGGAGGGCGAAATCCTCTGGGACGGCCAGCCGCTGAAGGCGCAATCCATCAGCGAAACCGAGGCCGCCGGGATTGTCATCATCCACCAGGAACTCACCCTCGTCCCCGACCTGTCGGTGGCCGAAAACATTTTCATGGGCCACGAACTGACCCTGCCAGGCGGGCGCATGAATTACCCGGCGATGATCCACCGCGCCGAAGCCCTCATGCGCGAACTGAAAGTGCCGGACATGAACGTGGCCCTGCCGGTCTCGCAATACGGCGGCGGCTATCAGCAATTGGTGGAAATCGCCAAGGCGCTGAACAAACAGGCGCGCCTGCTGATCCTCGACGAGCCCTCTTCGGCCCTGACCCGCTCGGAAATCGAAGTCCTGCTGGATATCATTCGCGAGCTCAAAGCCAAGGGCGTCGCCTGCGTCTACATCTCCCACAAGCTCGATGAAGTCGCCGCCGTCTGCGACACCATTTCGGTGATCCGCGACGGCAAGCACATCGCAACGACGGCCATGGCCGACATGGACATCCCCAGAATCATCACGCAGATGGTCGGCCGCGAGATGAGCAACCTCTACCCCACCGAACCGCACACCGTCGGCGAGGTGATTTTCGAAGCGCGCCATGTCACCTGCTACGACGTCGACAACCCGAAACGCAAGCGCGTGGACGACATCTCATTCCTGCTCAGGCGCGGGGAAATCCTCGGCATCGCTGGCCTGGTCGGCGCCGGGCGCACCGAACTGGTGTCGGCGCTGTTCGGGGCCTACCCGGGGCGCTACACCGGTGAAGTGTGGCTGGACGGCAAAGCCATCGACACGCGCACGCCACTTAAATCCATCCGCGCAGGCCTGTGCATGGTTCCCGAGGACCGCAAGCGTCAGGGCATCATTCCCGACCTGGGCGTGGGCCAGAACATCACCCTCGCCGTGCTCGACAGCTTCGCCCACTTGACGCGCATTGACGCCGAAGCCGAGCTGGGCAGCATCGACAAGGAAATCGCGCGCATGCACCTGAAGACCGCGAGCCCGTTCCTGCCGATCACCAGCCTGTCCGGCGGCAATCAGCAAAAAGCCGTGCTGGCGAAAATGCTGCTGACGAAGCCGCGGGTGCTGATTCTCGATGAGCCCACACGCGGCGTGGACGTCGGCGCCAAATACGAGATTTACAAACTGATGGGCGCGCTGGCGGCCAGCGGCGTGTCGATCATCATGGTGTCGTCGGAGCTGGCCGAAGTGCTCGGCGTCTCCGACCGCGTGCTGGTGATCGGCGAAGGTCAGTTGCGTGGGGACTTCGTCAACGAAGGTCTGACCCAGGAACAGGTGCTCGCGGCCGCACTCAGCCAGTCCGCGGACTGCCTGGCTGCGCCCGACAAAAACAATAACGACCGGCCCGGTGCTGTGGGAGACGCGCGTCAATGAATCAACTCAAGCAACTGTTCACCCGCTACAAAATGCTCGCGCTGGTGATCGCCATCGCGGTCATCTGGCTGTTCTTCAGTTGGGAAACCGACGGGGGCTTTCTGACGCCGCGCAACCTGTCCAACCTGCTGCGGCAGATGTCGATTACCGGGATTCTCGCCTGCGGCATGGTGCTGGTGATCATCAGCGGTGAGATCGATCTGTCGGTGGGGTCGTTGCTCGGCCTGCTCGGCGGCGTGGCGGCAATTCTCGACGTGGTGTACCACGTGCCGCTGCCGCTGAACCTGTGCATCGTCGCCGGCTGCGGGCTGTTGATCGGCCTGGCCAACGGCTGCATGACCGCGTACCTGCGCATCCCGTCATTCATCGTCGGCCTGGGCGGCATGCTGGCGTTTCGCGGGATTCTCCTGGGAGTCACCGGCGGGACCACCATCGCACCGGTGTCGCCGGAACTGGTCTACATCGGCCAGGGTTATCTGCCGCCAATGGTGGGCATCGTGCTTGGCGTGCTGCTCTTCGCCCTGACGCTGTTCCTGACCTGGCGCCAGCGCAGCAACCGCGCATTGCACGGGCTGGCCGCCCATTCGCTGGCAAGGGATGCAGTGCGGGTGGTGGCGATCGGTGCCGTCCTGGCCGGGTTCGTCTACACCCTGAACAGCTACGACGGGATTCCGGTACCGGTGCTGCTGCTGTTGGTCCTGCTTGGCGTGTTCAGCTACATCACCAGCCAGACCGTGTTCGGCCGACGCATCTACTCGGTGGGCAGCAACATGGAGGCCACGCGCCTCTCCGGGATCAACGTGCAGGCGGTGAAGTTGTGGATCTTCGGCATCATGGGTGTCATGTGCGCCCTCGCCGGCCTGGTCAACACCGCACGCCTGGCCGCGGGCTCGCCGTCGGCGGGCAACATGGGTGAGCTCGATGCCATCGCCGCCTGCTTCATCGGCGGGACCTCCATGCGCGGCGGCTCGGGCACCGTCTACGGCGCCTTGCTCGGCGCCCTCGTCATCACCAGCCTCGACAACGGTATGTCCATGCTCGACGTCGACAGCTACTGGCAGATGATCGTCAAGGGGAGCATTCTGGTGCTGGCGGTGTGGGTCGATGTCAGTACCCGGGCTGGGCGGCGTTAAGTGCAGACACCTGAATGTCTGTATTGGAAGCGAAATGGGTGGGAGATTCTATGGTTGTCATCAAACCAAAATCCCCCTTTTGATCGTTCCCACGCTCCGCGTGGTAACGCCGCCTCGGACGCTCCGCGTCCCGCAGACGACGCGCATTCAGGCCGGGGAAGGTGACGCGGAGCGTCACGGGATGCATTCCCACGCAGAGCGGGGGAACGATCAAGATCAAAAGCTTCCCGGCTGAAGCCGGTCCCACAGAATGCACGCGCTGCTTTTAGTGGGACCGGCTTTAGCCGGGAAGAGGCCAGCCCGGGCGCCGACAGTATTGCGGATCAGCCACACTTACTGTGCGAACGGAGGGGGCGCGTGCGGCCGAATGACCGCGTCGGACACGCCCCTTGCGGGAGCGAGCCTGCTCGCGAAGAGGCGGATACGGTCCTGCAGTAACAGGGCTGTATCCGCCCTCCCAAGCGGTTAACGCGCGGTGATTTTCCACGCGCGGTGGATCTTGCCATTGCGCGCAAAGTCCGGGTCGACGGTGTGCTGGGTGATTTCCTCCACGGCGTAACGCTCCACCAGCGTCTCTTCGAGCTGGAATTTGCGGAAGTTGTTGGAGAAATACAGCACGCCGCCCGGCGCCAGGCGCGCCATGGCCAGGTCGATCAGTTGCACCTGATCGCGCTGCACGTCAAACACGCCTTCCATGCGCTTGGAGTTGGAGAACGTCGGCGGGTCGATGAAGATCAGGTCGTACTCTTCACGACTGGCCTCCAGCCACACCATCACGTCGCTCTGCTCCAGACGGTTCTTGTCCGAGAAGCCGTTCAGCGACAAATTGCGACGCGCCCAATCCAGATAGGTTTTCGACAGGTCAACGCTGGTGGTGCTGCGTGCCCCACCCTTGGCGGCATGCACGCTGGCGGTCGCGGTGTAGCAGTAAAGGTTGAGGAAGCGCTTGCCCGCTGCTTCGCGCTGGATACGCATGCGCATCGGCCGGTGATCGAGGAACAGACCGGTGTCCAGGTAATCGGTGAGGTTGACCAGCAGCTTCACGCCGCCTTCGTTGACCTCATTGAACTTGCCCTGGGCGCTCTGGCGCTCGTACTGCTTGGTACCACTCTGGCGTTCGCGACGCTTGACCACCACGCGGCTCTTGTCGATGCCCAGCGCCTGGGGAATGGCCGCCAGCGCATCGAACATGCGAATGGACGCTTTTTCCGGATCAATGGACTTCGGCGCCACGTACTCCTGGACGTGGACCCAGTCGTGGTACAGGTCGATGGCCATGGCGTACTCGGGCATGTCCGCATCGTAGACGCGGTAGCAATCGATCCCCTCGCGCTTGACCCATTTGCCCAGCGCCTTGACGTTCTTCTGCAGGCGGTTGGCGAACATTTGCCCGCCTTCGCTCAAGCGCGGTTGCTCAATGACCGGCGCAGGTGCGGGCGTCGGCTTGATCGGGTTGCCGTTCTTGTTGTACTGGCGCTCCGGGGCGACGTCCGGCGTCTGGTCATAAGCGGCTTGCTCACGCTCGGCCTGACGCTGCTCCGGGGTGCGACGCTCGCCGGTGACGAACTGATCCGGCAGCACTTTGATCAACAGCAGCTTGCACGGCAGTGCGCCGTTCCAGAACGCGTATTGCTTGTGGCTGCGAATGCCCATGCGCTTGCCCAGATCGGGCGCACCGGTGAACACCGCCGCTTCCCAGTTCAGGCAGGCCTGACGCAGGCGCTCACCGAGGTTCTGGTAGAGGTACAACAGGCTGGCTTCGTCGCCAAGACGCTCGCCGTAAGGCGGGTTGCAGATCACCAGACCGGTCTGGTTCTGGTCGGGACGCGGCTCGAAGGTCGCCACTTCGCCCTGGTATATCTTGATCCACTCGCTGAGGCCGGCGCGCTCGACGTTGTTGCGGCCCGGCTGAATCAGCCGCGGATCGGCTTCGTAACCACGAATCCACAGCGGCGGCTTGGCCAGACCCGCTTGCGCACGTTCCAGCGCTTCGTCATGCAGCTTGCGCCAGATCGCCGGCACGTGGCCCAGCCAGGCGGAGAAGCCCCAGCGCTCGCGCTTGAGGTTGGGCGCGATGTCGGCAGCGATCATCGCGGCTTCGACCAGAAAAGTACCCACGCCGCACATCGGGTCAGCCAGCGCGCCACCCTCAGCGGCAATGCGCGGCCAGCCCGAGCGGATGAGGATCGCGGCCGCCAGGTTTTCCTTGAGCGGCGCGGCGCCCTGCTGCAGGCGGTAGCCGCGCTGGTGCAGGCTGTGGCCGGACAGGTCCAGGGACAGGATCGCTTCGCCCCGGTCCAGTCGCAGGTGCACGCGCAGGTCAGGATTGAGTTTGTCGACCGAGGGGCGTACGCCGTCTGCGGTGCGCAGGCGGTCAACAATGCCGTCTTTAACCTTCAAGGCGCCGAAATGGGTGTTATCGATCCCCGAACCGTGACCGCTGAACTCAACGGCCAGCGTGCCTTCCGCCTCCAGATGGTCCGCCCACTCAATGTCGTGAACCCCGTGATAAAGGTCCTCTGCGTCTTTCATCGGGAAACGCTTGAGCACCAGCAGCACCCGGTTCGCCAGACGCGACCACAGACACAGCCGGTAGGCGGTTTCCATGTCGGCGGTGCCACGGATGGCGGAAGTGTGTTCGCGGGTTTCCTCGAGACCAAGGGCGGTGGCTTCCTCAGCCAGCAAGCCTTCGAGGCCTTTTGGGCAGGTGAGGAAAAGTTCGTAACGGTCCGACATGAGTATTCCAGAGCCTAAGGCCATAGCGGCCGGACAACGCATTGTCCGGCCCGATTGCAACAGACGCCTTTCAGGGAGGACGCCTGCGGGGCACACAGTTTGTGCCTGTCCCTCGCACCGATACATTTCGAGTGCGACGGTCCGCCAGCGAATCAACGCCGGCGTTTTGATGTTAAAAAACACTATTCAGCACGACGGCGGCGGCAATAAAAAGTCACATCGCTGACCCTTCGTCGTTTTTACGCTGGCTGCAAACGGCCAGCACTCTCAATTGCGAAACACTTGCACTGCCACGCGAAAGCCCCGGTTCAAGGGGGCTCTCTGTCAAAATACCGCTGAAACGCATCAGCGCTTATGGTCGTAATGCCTGAATGGTTAAGTTCTTATGACAAAACGATCATTCACAGCGTACCCCTCATTGGTTAGAAATCACCCAAGGTCATCGCCGCAACGGCGGTGGCATCAAGCCCGCGACGCCGGCAGCGGGCCGCTAACGGCAGAAGATCTTCTGCCGGACCTCAACCTGAGGTCTCCAGGGACATTACAGTCAACAAACGAGGGCAACACCCTATGAGAAGACTTAAGCGTGATCCGATGGAAAGAGCATTTTCGCGCGGATACCAGTACGGCGTATCCGGTAAATCCCGTGAGCTTTGCCCATTTACTCTACCGTCAGTGCGTCAAGCCTGGATCAATGGCTGGCGAGAAGGACGCGGCGACAACTGGGACGGTATGACCGGCACTGCGGGCATTCACAGACTCAACGAACTTCACGCGGTCGGCTGACGCAACCCTCACGTTACAGCCTGACCTAAAGCTTCTTGAACTACAGTTTTTAAGACATCTGACCGCTTCACCGTAACCACGCACGTCCCACCCGGGCGGCGGGCCAAGGCCCAAGAGGGGTTCCAGTCGGAACCCCTCTTTTCGTTTCAGATGATTATCGAGACATTGCTGCGATAGCGTCCACCGACTGGCGAATCAGCGCCGGCCCCTTGTAGATGAAGCCCGAATAGATCTGCACCAGACTCGCCCCTGCGGCGATTTTCTCGGCCGCGTGCCTGCCCTCGGTGATGCCGCCAGCCGCAATGATCGGCAAGCGCCCACCCAACTCAGCGGCCAGCACCTTGACGATGTGGGTGCTCTGCTCGCGCACCGGCGCGCCTGACAGGCCACCCGCTTCATCGCCGTGGGGCAGACCTTCAACGCCCTTGCGGCTGAGGGTGGTGTTGGTCGCAATCACCGCGTCCATCCCCGACTCCAGCAACGCGCTGGCCACCAGCACGGTCTCTTCGTCGCTCATGTCCGGGGCAATCTTGATGGCCAGCGGCACGCGCTTGCCATGGATCTGAGTCAGCGCATCCTGACGCACCCGCAGGGCTTCCAGCAGTTGCTTGAGCGAATCACCGAACTGCAAGCTGCGCAGGCCCGGTGTGTTGGGCGAGCTGACGTTGACGGTGATGTAACTGGCGTGAGCGTAGACCTTGTCCAGGCAAATCAAGTAGTCGTCGACAGCGCGCTCGACCGGGGTGTAGACGTTCTTGCCGATGTTGATGCCCAGCACGCCGTTGTACTGCGCGGCCTGCACCCGACTGACCAGATTGTCCACGCCCAGGTTGTTGAAGCCCATGCGATTGATGATGGCATCCGCGTGGGGCAGACGGAAAATGCGCGGTTTCGGATTGCCCGGCTGCGGACGCGGCGTAACGGTGCCGATCTCGACAAAGCCGAAGCCCAGCTGGGAAAAACCATTAATGGCCGCGCCGTTCTTGTCCAGCCCCGCCGCCAGCCCGACGGGGTTGGGGAAGCGCAGGCCCATGACGGTCACCGGCAACTGCATCGGCGCCTTGTTGAACAGGCCGTTAAGCCCCAGACGCCCGCCCGCGCCGATCAGGTCGATGGACAGATCGTGGGAGGTTTCCGGGGAGAGTTTGAACAGTAACTGGCGGGCCAGGTTATACATGGGAGGGCGCGGCTCGTTTGCGGCTGGGATCAGCGGCGGATTATAAACGCCGCTGCAGGGGAGCGCGAGGCATGTCGAGAACTTTGCTGGCGCCCCCGCTCGCCGCTGGCATATCGCTTGCTTCACGTCCTCCATTGGCTCGATCCAACGGCGGAGCGAGACACAGGACAATGACGTCGCTGTCGCCCCGGTTCAATCAGGGCGAGGCGACGTTTTTTTGGACGATCGGCAGCGCTGTAAGGCGCTTCGGCCTCCACCCGGAATCGCACTCATGAATCACACGCTTACCCCCTCGCTGACGTGGGTCGATGGCAGCGATGCACCCGAACTGGCCAGCGTCGACCTTGGCTTCATGGCGCTCACCGACAGCGCCTCGCTGATCGTCGCCGCGACCCAGGGCTTCGCCCAGCCCTACGGCCTGCACATCAACCTGCACCGGCAGTCATCATGGGCCAACCTGCGCGACAAACTGGTGAACGGCGAATTGCACGCGGCCCACAGCCTCTACGGTCTGGTCTACGCCGTCCAGCTGGGGCTGGCCGGACCGGCGAAGGACATGGCGGTGCTGATGGGGCTGAACCAGAACGGCCAGAGCATCAACCTGTCGCGGTCGCTGCAGGACGCCGGCGTGACCACTCCTGATGCACTGGACCGGCGCACGCACCAAAGCGACTCAAAACTGACCTTTGCCCAGACCTTTCCCACCGGCAATCACGCCTTGTGGCTTTATTACTGGCTCGCGAGTCAGGGCATCCATCCGTTGCGCGACGTCGACAGCGTGGTGGTGCCGCCGCCGCAGATGGTCGAGCACTTGCAGGCCGGACGCATCGACGGCTTTTGCGTCGGCGAGCCGTGGGGGGCCAGCGCCGTTCAGCAAAACCTGGGCTTCACCCTGGCGACGTCCCAGGCCATCTGGCCGGATCACCCGGAGAAGGTCCTGGCCTGCAGCCTGGAATTCGCCGAGCAGTACCCGAACACAGCACGGGCGCTGGTGATGGCGATGCTTGAAGCCAGCCGTTTCATCGAAGAGAGCACCGACAACCGGCGCAGCACCGCGCAACTGCTCAGCGCCTCCGAGTACGTCAATGCACCGGTGGGCACCATCGAATCGCGGCTGCTGGGCGAATACGACGACGGGCTCGGCAACCAGTGGCTTGACCACCACGCCATCCGCTTCCATGGCGACGGGCAGGTCAACATGCCCTGGCTGTCCGACGGCATGTGGTTCATGACCCAGTTCCGCCGCTGGGGCTTGCTGCGTGAAGACCCGGATTACCTCGGCGTCGCCCGCGGCGTCCAGCAATTGGGGCTGTACCGCCAGGCCGCCGAGGCGCTGGGCATTGCCGTACCGCCTTCGCCCATGCGCAGCAGCCAGTTGATCGACGGCAAAATCTGGGACGGCAGTGACCCGGCGCGTTACGCCCGCAGCTTCAAGCTGCACGCGCTGGCCGATGCGGCCCTCGTTCATGCTGATCGCTGAGGAGACGCCACCATGCTGCGAATCCTGCTGATCAACGACACGCCCAAAAAGGTCGGGCGCCTTAAGGCCGCGCTGACCGAAGCCGGTTTTGAGGTGATCGACGAATCCGGGCTGATCATCGACCTGCCTGCCCGGGTCCAGGCCGTGCGTCCGGACGTGATTCTCATCGACACCGAATCGCCGGGCCGTGACGTGCTGGAGCAAGTGGTGCTGGTGACCCGCGATCTGCCGCGCCCGATCGTCATGTTCACCGATGAGCACGACCCCGTCGTGATGCGCCAGGCGATCAAGTCAGGGGTCAGCGCCTACATCGTCGAAGGCATTCATGCGCACCGCCTGCAGCCGATTCTCGACGTCGCCATGGCGCGCTTCGAAAGCGATCAGGACCTGCGCGCGCAACTGCAGGCCCGCGATCAGCAATTGGCCGAACGCAAACGCATCGAAACGGCCAAGGGGCTGTTAATGAAGATGAAGCAGTGCAACGAAGAAGAGGCCTACACCCTGATGCGGCGCCAGGCCATGAGCCGACAGCAGAAGCTGATTCAAGTGGCGGAGCAGATCATTGCCATGAGCGAGTTGCTGGGCTGAGCGCATTCAGTTCCGGACGGCCTTGGCGTAACTGACTACACCCGCTGCTGTAGGAGCCGACTTGCTGGCGAACCCATTGTGTCAGCTGAGATCTGCGCCGCTGACCCGCCGCTTTCGCCAGCAAGCCGGCTCCTCTGAAAAATGCGCGGGGCCGGCCCGGTTGATCCGACCAGGCGTCTGGCGCGTATCTGGCCCATGTATTGCTACGTACACATCACAGGTAACCAACGGCGGTTGCCCACTCACGACAAAGACGTCGCACCCCTTCGCGAAAGCGCACAGGGCTGCGGCGTTTTTTCGTTTTTGCCCTGAACACATCGGGGCGGGTGGAGTACCGGTCTGGTGCTTCACCTGCACGACCTGACCCGTAGCGGTGCGAGCAACCTCTCGACCGAACACGAATCCCTGCAGATGAGGTGTTAGATGAACACGAGTTTCTGGAAAGCCGGCCATAAACCGACACTGTTCGCAGCGTTCCTGTATTTCGACCTGAGCTTCATGGTCTGGTACCTGCTCGGTCCCATGGCCGTGCAAATCGCCGCCGATCTGCACCTGACCACCCAGCAACGCGGCCTGATGGTCGCGACGCCGATTCTGGCGGGCGCCGTGCTGCGTTTCATCATGGGCATGCTCGCTGACCAGCTGTCGCCCAAGACCGCCGGGATCATCGGCCAGGTCATCGTCATCGCCGCGCTGCTGGGCGCCTGGCAGTTGGGTATTCACAGCTATGAACAGGCGCTGCTGCTGGGCGTGTTCCTTGGCATGGCGGGCGCCTCATTCGCTGTGGCCCTGCCGCTGGCCTCCCAGTGGTACCCGCCGCAGCATCAGGGCAAAGCCATGGGCATTGCCGGCGCCGGCAACTCCGGCACTGTGTTCGCGGCCCTGATCGCACCCGTACTCGCGGCCAGCTTCGGCTGGAACAACGTGTTTGGCTTTGCCGTGGCGCCGCTGCTGTTGACCCTCATCGCGTTCTCGCTCATGGCAAAGAATGCCCCTGAGCGGCCCAAAGCCAAATCCATGGCTGACTATTTCAAGGCCCTGGGCGACCGCGACAGCTGGTGGTTCATGTTCTTCTACAGCGTGACCTTCGGCGGCTTCATTGGCCTGGCCAGCGCCCTGCCCGGCTATTTCAACGATCAATACGGCCTGAGCCCGGTGACCGCAGGTTACTACACCGCCGCCTGCGTCTTCGGCGGCAGCATGATGCGGCCACTGGGCGGCGCCCTCGCCGACCGCTTCGGTGGGATTCGCACGCTGTCGGGCATGTACGCCGTCGCCGCGATCTGCATCGCCGCCGTGGGTTTCAACCTGCCCAGCTCATGGGCCGCACTGGCGCTGTTCGTCGCGGCCATGCTCGGCCTTGGTGCCGGTAACGGCGCGGTCTTCCAACTGGTACCGCAACGCTTTCGCAAAGAGATCGGCGTCATGACCGGCCTGATCGGCATGGCCGGCGGCATCGGTGGCTTCCTGCTGGCCGCCGGGCTCGGCGCGATCAAGCAGAACACCGGCGAGTACCAACTGGGTCTGTGGCTGTTCGCATTCCTTGGCGTGCTGGCCTGGTTCGGCCTGATGAACGTCAAGCGTCGCTGGAGAACCACCTGGGGTTCGGCCGCCGTCACCGCCGCTCGCGTCTAGGTCGTGAGCGTCGATCAGCCTATTCCGGCAGTTGCTTCCAGAGCGACCGGCTTGCAACTCCGCGTCGCCGAGTTCAGCGCCACCGGGCCCAGGGCGGAAAATCAGGATGCCATTCGGGTGGTCACTCCTGCTCCGGCGCTGGCCGCCAGCAAGGGTTATCTGTTCGCCCTCGCTGACGGCGTCAGCCAGTGCGCCGACGGCAGCGTGGCATCCCGCGCCACGCTCCAGGCGTTGGCGATGGACTACTACGCGACGCCGGAAACCTGGAGCGTCGCCCAGGCCCTCGATCGCCTCCTGCTGGCACAAAACCGCTGGCTGCTGGCCAACGGCTTGTTGACCACCCTCAGCGCGCTGATCCTGCGCGGGCGTCGCTTTACCCTCGCCCATGTCGGCGACTGCCGCGTGTACCGCTGGCATGCAGGGCTGCTCCAGCGCATCAGCCAGGACCATGTCTGGGAACAGCCGGACATGCAGCATGTGCTGAAACGGGCGCTGGGCCTGGATCAATACGTGGTCATGGATTATCGGGACGGTGAGCTGCGCATCGGCGAGCGGCTGCTGCTGGTCAGCGACGGCGTGTGGGCAACGTTGGGCGATGACCGAATCGGTTCGATCCTCAACGAGCAGGCCGATCTGGACACGACCGTCAGAACGCTGGTCAACGCCGCGCATCTGTCTGGCAGCGCCGACAACGCCAGCGCCTTGATGATTCAGGTCGATCAACTGGGCTCGGACAGCCTGGGCGAGACGCTGTTGCAACTGCAGCAGTGGCCAGTCCCACCCCTTTTCAAGTCAGGCCAGATGTTTGAAGGCTGGCAGGTAGAAACGCGTTTGAGCGACTCGCGACAATCGCTGCTCTACCGCGTACGCGACAGTCAACAGCAACCGTGGTTACTGAAGACGCTGCCGCCCTCACGGGTTGACGAGGCCGGCGCGGCGGAGGCCTTGCTGCTCGAAGAGTGGTTCGTGCGTCGCGTCGCCGGTCGCTTCTTTCCCGAGCTTCACCCCCTCGGCCAGCGCCAGCATCTGTATTACGTGATGCGCGAGTATGCCGGCCATACCCTGGCTGACAGCTTCGATCAGGAAGGGCCGATGGCGCTGTCACCGTGGCTGAGTCTGGCCCGGGAGTTGATCGCAGCCGTTGGTCTGCTGCACCGGCGCAATATCATTCACCGCGACATCAAGCCGGAAAATCTGCTGTTTGAGGAGGCGGGAGGTGTGCGCATTCTGGATTTCGGGCTGGCCTACAGCCCAGGTCTTTCAGTGGATCAAGCCAGCGACGTGCCCGGCACGCCCAGCTTCATGGCGCCTGAAGCTTTCGAAGGCGCAGAACCCAGCCCTGGTTTCGACCTGTATGGCGCCAGCGTCACGCTGTATTTCCTGCTGACCGGTCACTATCCCTACGGCGAAGTCGAGCCCTTCCAGCGCCGGCGCTTTGGCAACCCGCTGCCCGCCAGTCGTTACCGTCCAGATGTGCCGGAATGGCTGGACCAGCATCTGCAACGCGCCCTACAGGCTGATCCGCTGAAGCGCTTCGAAACCGCCGAGCACTGGCTCGTGCACTTTAAACAGGGCGAACTTTCGCCGCTGGATAAACGCAACGTCCCACTGCTGGAGCGCGAGCCGCTCAAGGTCTGGCGCGCAGTTGCGCTGATGTCGCTGCTGATCAATCTGGTTTTGTGGGCTTTGCTGCTCAAACGCTAGTCTGGACTTAGTCGTTCAAGGGCATCTGCTTAGATGGATCCAGGTTCATCTCTGTCTGTTCGCTTAGACGATCAGACCGGGAATGAATGGGGACGAGAGAGGTTAAATCGCAGGCAAAGAAAAACCCGGCCGAGGCCGGGTTTTTCGTGAAGCGAGGCTAATTACTTAGCTTGGGCTTCTACTTGTGCTTCTACGCGACGGTTTACAGCGCGGCCAGCGTCAGTTGCGTTGTCAGCAACTGGACGGGATTCGCCGTAGCCAACCGAGTTTACGCGGTTAGCGCCAACACCGTACTGGTTAACCAGAACTTGCTTAACGGCGTTTGCACGACGCTCGGACAGCTTCTGGTTGTAAGCGTCAGGACCGACGGAGTCAGTGTGACCTTCAACAGTGGTGGTGGTTTGTGGGTACTGCTTCATGAAGTCAGCCAGGTTCTTGATGTCGCCGTAGCTGTTTGGCTTCACAACCGACTTGTTGAAGTCGAATTTAACGTCCAGCTCAACGCGAACGACTTCAGCAACAGCTGGGCAGCCGTTAGCGTCTACAGTCACGTTTGCAGGGGTGTCAGGGCACTTGTCAACGTTGTCGCAAACGCCGTCGTTGTCGCTGTCGGAGCACACTTCAGCTACTGGAGCCGGTGCTGCTTCAACTTTCTTCGAACCGCCGCCGAAGTTCACACCGATACCGACGCTTGGCGCCCACTCGGTGTCGCCCTGGTCGATGTTGTACTGAGCTTCAACGCCAGCACGGGCATAGAAGTTGTCAGTGAAGTACAGCTTGGCACCGCCGCCGATGTTGGCGAAGGTGGAACGGTTACGACCGTTGCTGCCGTTCTGATCGATGCTCTGATCGGAAAAACCAGCCGAAACGTACGGACGCAGCATGTCGCCTGGGTTGTTGAAGTGGTACAGAGCGTCCAGAGCGGTGTTCGCGCCCTTGATGTTCTGGCCATTGTCGCTACGGACGTTGTGCACTTCGTCATAGCCCAGACGCAATTCAACGTCGTCGGTCAGGAAGTAGCCAACAGAACCGCCGAACAGGTTGCCGTCGTTTTTGAAGTTACGAGCGCTGTCGAACTGTTCTTTCTTGGCGAAGCCTTCGATTTCGACTGCGCCTTGGCCTTGAGCCAGAGCGCCGAACGAAGTTGCGGCAACAATAGTACCAATGGCCAAGCCCAAGGTGTTTTTCAGTTTCATCCGTTAAATCCCCATCTGGTGATTGTAAAGCAGTCCCCCTTAGCGAGAGACAACTCGTCGGCAAGTCTATCAGAACTTGCCTGCTCGTTAGAGATATTTGCACCGAGTTAAGTTTCGGTAACGCCTGCAAATTTCTCACGTAATTTATCAAGTGCCCGCTTGTAACGCATTTTCGTGGCACTCAGGCCCATGTGCATGATGTCTGCGATCTCCTGAAATTCCAGCTCTGCGACAAATCGTAGCACCAGAATTTCCCTGTCGATCGGATTCACATGCACAAGCCAACGATCAAGCCCGCCCTTTTCTTCTGGTTTCGGCGTCTTTTCTTCCGACGCTTCCTCGAGGGGGTCAAGACTCAAAGCGTCCAGCAACCGACGCTTTCGTCGCTCCTTCCTGTACTGCGTGATGCATTCGTTGTACGTGATGCTGTAGAGCCAGGTTTTGAACTTCGATTTACCCTCGAAGTTCTTCAAGCCATACAACACCTTAAGCATCACTTCCTGACAGACATCATCAGCATCGCGATCGTTCCCCAGATACCGTGCGCAGACGTTAAAAAGTGTCCGCTGGTAACGACGCATCAGCTCCTCATAGGCACGCGTCACATGAAACAGCTCGGCGTGCGAACGCGCAACCAGCTCCTCATCGGAGAGCTCGCGTGGGTCGTAGCGCAGAGAGGGCGATTGAGCGTTATTCAAAACAAGTCGTGCCGACAGTCGGATAGATGTCCGCCGCACCCGGAAATCGCCCGGGTTTTGCGGCGGCATACATTAGCAGATTCGCCGGCTCAACGGCTGCTCACTCGCTGCTCGAGGAGGATCCGGTTGGACAAAGACACCAACTCCCCTTCCTCGGTCAGCAGGGTGGTCTTCACCGTGCCAATTTCTTCGATCTGCCCTTCGACCTCACCCACACGCACTTGTTGCCCTACCTGGTACAACTCACGTACATAAATTCCTGCGAGGATCTGGCTCGCGATTTCGCGGCTGCCGAGCCCCATGGCCAGCGCAACGGCCAGACCAACGGTAATCAATGCGATAACAATCACATGGTTCAGCAGGTCGGTTTTGACCTCTAGCTGACTGATCGCTACCGAAATACTGATGATGATCACCAGCCACTGGGCGATTCGCCCCAGGCCGGCCGAGTAATCCAGCCCCACCCCTTCGGCGGCGCCCCGCACAATACCGTTGACCAGTTGCGCCAGCAACACACCCACAAGGAGCACCAGCGCGGCGCCGAAAACTTTCGGCAGGTACAGCGCCAGCATGTCCAGCGTTGCCGACACCCGCTCCAACCCGAGCGATTCTGCCGCCGACACCAGAAAAATCAAGAGCACGAACCAATACACAATCTTGCCGATCAGCGTCGAAATCGGGACTTGAACCCCTGCGCGGCTGATCAGCTTGGTCAACCCGGTGCCACCCATCAGGCGATCCAGACCGAGTTTGGCCAATAACTTGGAAAGCAGGGTATCGAGCAGCTTTGCCACCACGAAACCCAAAAGCACTACCACCAGCGCGCCGAACAGATTCGGGATGAAGTTCGCGACTTTGGTCCACAACGCAGTCATTGCAGTAACCAGGCTCTGCGTCCAGAGATCCAATTCCATATTCAATCAGCCTTGTCTTGTGCACCGGTACCGGTAAACGTAGTACCGGCGCGGGTCGCCTTGCGGCGGGAAACAGGTGAAACGTGAGCGGAGCCATTGTTCAAGGCGATCATCAAAGCCTGCGTGCAACGACCCAGAAGACTGAACAGATCACCGGCGCCCACCTGACGGTTGGCGGTCTTCAACACTCTGCCCAGAACGGCATCATCGTCCCGGCTGCTGGACGAAGCATTGAGCATGTCTCGCAGTGATTCTTCAAACGGGTCGTGCATAGGCACCTCACGCAATGTCACTGAAAGACGCATCCCATTCTGCCGGAGTCACACGACACACACGAACGCCTCCCGTTTTTTTACGCTCACACCCACCGCAACCGCTTGAACAACCACGTCTGGCCGACGGCCACGATGAGCATCAAGCCGCAGGCGTACAGAAATCCATAGGGATTTTCCGACCCGGGGATACCCCCCACGTTGATGCCCAGCAAACCTGTCAGGAAGGTCATCGGCAGGAAGATGCCGGTGATGACCCCAAACCGATACATGGTCCTGTTCATCCGCTCGTTGAGGCGCCTGTCTTCAGCCTCAAGCACCAGCCCCACTCGCTCTCGTGTCAATTCCAGCTCTTCGAGGTAGCGCGTCAGGCTGTTGTTCAATTCGTTCCAGTAATCGGCATCGTCCTCCACGAACCACGGCATCTTGCTGCGCGTCAGCTGGGCGTAGATTTCGCGCTGAGGCGCCAGAAACCGACGCAGTCCCGCCGCTCTTCTGCGGATGTGCACCATGTTGCCGTGCTCGGGCAGATACCGCTCGTCGGCATCTATGCGTTCTTCCATGTCATCGACCAGTTCGGTCAGCTCGCTGACCACGGCCTGAACCTTGTCAGTCAGAAACTGGGCCAGATACAGCAGCAGTTCCGATGCCGTTTTCGGTCCCTTTCCTTCATTCAATGACGAGATCAGTTCATCGGTTGCCCGCAGCGAGCGCAGGCGCAACGAGATAACGCGCTGGGCGGCGGCAAAAATGCGCACCGACACCATGTCTTCCGGCTCGGCCCCCGGGTTCAGGTTGATCCCGCGCAGGAACAGCAGCAATTCGTTGTCCGGCAAAGCCAGCAGCCGCGGCCGGGTGTTCTCTTCCAGCATCAGGTCGCAGACGAACTCGCTCAGACCGCTGGTCTTGCGCAACCACGTCTGGGTCTGGGGATGGCTGCGGTCCCAATGGAGCCACACGCTTTCGTGGGGCTCCAGTTGCAGACCATCCAGTTCAGTTCGGGGGATTGAACGCGCCCCGCCCTTTCCGTCCAACACGAGGGCGTGAACCAGCCCCCACTGCGCGTTTGTTTCGTCGAACATTTGTATCCTTGCTGAGTGAATCGCCAGCAGCCCGAAGAAGGCCGCTCAGTCGGGCATCGTCAGCGCGCTGGGCGAGACGATGATGCCGTTGTTGTCGGCATAGATGAATTCGCCCGGCTTGAACGTCACACCGCCGAAGGTCACCACCTTGTTCAGGTCACCGAGGCCACGCTTTTCGGTCTTGAGCGGGTGACTGGCCAGTGCCTGCACACCGAGGTCGGTCTGTGCCAGGACATCGACATCGCGCACGCAGCCAAAAATCACCATGCCCTCCCAACCGTTTTTCGCTGCCTTTTCGGCGATCATGTCGCCGAGCAGTGCGCAGCGCAGCGAGCCTCCGCCGTCCACGACCAATACTTTGCCGTGTCCATCCTGTTCGGCCTGCTCGCGCACCAGGGAATTGTCTTCGAAGCACTTGAGCGTGACGATCTCGCCGCCGAATGAATCTCGGCCACCGAAGTTGCTGAACATCGGCTCCACCACCTCAACCAGGTCAGGGTAGGCGTCGCACAAGTCCGGGGTGATGTAATGCATGGGTAACTCCTGTCAGGAAAGCTCTGTGATGAGGGTCAACCGGTACGAGGATAGACGGCTTGTCTGAACGGCGGACGTTCCACGCGCGTCGCTTCCTTATATAGCACCTACAGAGCAAAAACATTCTGACCAGCACGTCGCCACCGGCCATCCGGTCCCGGTGTTGAGAATGGGTGCAGCTTAGCGCCAAGTCAGCGCCCAAGGAATGGCTGCGCCGGTGACAATCACGGCGTCGCGATCATGTTCAGCGTTGATTCAGTCTTTACCACAGCGACATGACGGTTCAGCCAGTCGGCTACGCGCGGCCACACCTGGGTTTGCGCGGCTTTGCTGACCAGCATCGGCACATGGCCGAAATCTTCGCTGAAGCCGTGCTCGCGGCCGAGGACGAGAAATGTCTTGTCGTCGCTGCCGAACTGCTCGAACAGCTCGCGGCAGGCCCATTCCGGGTCCTGATGATCGCCAGCGCCCGCCACGCACAGCAGTGAGACCGTCACCTGTTGCAGCCCTGCCCACCAGTCCTCCTTCTTGTGCCCGAAACGGCCGAACAGACCATGACAGCGCATGCTTTCCAGAAGGACGCCCATGGGCTCATCTTCCGGGCCGCGCTTGAACCGCGGGCCTGACACGTGCTCGAAGCGCTTGAGCAGCAGCCGTGCAGCCCATTGCAGCGGTGGCACTTTCAGCGGCCAGTGGCTGCGGGTGACCTGACTGCCGAACAGCGCCACCGAGGCCGCATCGTCCGCCGTCAGATACTGCCCGCCCAATGCCGCCGCCAGGGTCGTGCCGCCCAGGGAGTGGCCGATCCAGTGGGGTGCCTCGCCGGTCTGCTCGCGCACGAACGCCGCGATGGCCGGCAGATCAAAGCGTGCGTAATCGGCCACGCAATTGGTCTTGTACGCACTGTTGCGCGCCGACAAACCGTGCCCGCGCATTTCCGGGATCCACACATCGAACCCGGCACGGGCCAGGTAGGCGCCCAGGCCGATGCCTTTGGGGGAGTACCAGAATCGTCGATTGGAAAAACTGCCATGCAGCAAGACCACCGGTACGCCCCGGGCATCCGGTGCAGCCACGAGACCCAGCCGGGTGACGGCGATTTCGACGGTAAAGTCCGGGCTGTTGCCGGGTTTCAAACGGTAGACGTCCTCGGTCAGGTCGCCACGACGCTCGGCACTGATCAGGGCCACGGGAAAGAGATGACTGCTGCTTTGCATGGTGCTCTTGCTGGACGCTCTAGGTGGGTGGGGAAATGGCCGTGGGGACGGACAGCAGGTTGACGCTGCCAGCGCGCCAAAAATCACCCACAAAAAAGGGCGGATTCGTCAAAAACCGCCCTTTCGGGAAACCGGCCCATGGAAACGGGCCGGCATCTTACTCGATCTGCATCAGGTGGGAGCGTCCTCTTCGGACAGGAAGAACCAGGTCTCCAGTACCGAATCAGGATTGAGGGACACGCTTTCGATGCCCTGCTCCATCAACCAGCGCGCCAGATCCGGGTGATCGGAAGGGCCCTGGCCGCAGATGCCGATGTACTTGCCGGCCTTGTTGCAGGCCTGAATGGCGTAGGACAGCAGCTTCTTCACCGCAGGATTACGCTCGTCGAACAAGTGGGCGATGATCCCGGAGTCACGGTCCAGGCCCAGGGTCAGCTGGGTCAGGTCGTTGGAACCGATGGAGAAACCGTCGAAGAATTCGAGGAATTCATCGGCCATCAGCGCGTTGGACGGCAGTTCGCACATCATGATCACGCGCAGACCGTTCTCGCCACGGGCCAGACCGTTTTCGGCGAGCAAGTCGATGACCTGGCTCGCTTCGCCCAGGGTGCGGACGAACGGCACCATGATTTCGACGTTGGTCAGGCCCATCTCGTTGCGCACGCGCTTGAGGGCACGGCATTCCAACTCGAAGCAGTCGCGGAAGTTTTCGCTGATGTACCGCGACGCGCCACGGAAGCCCAGCATCGGGTTTTCTTCTTCCGGCTCGTAAAGCTTGCCGCCGATCAGGTTGGCGTATTCGTTGGACTTGAAGTCCGACAGCCGCACGATGACTTTCTTGGGCGAGAACGCCGCCGCCAGGGTGCTGATGCCTTCCACCAGCTTCTCGACGTAGAAACCGACCGGATCGTCGTAGCCGGCGATGCGCTTGTCGACGCTTTCCTTGATGTCCTGAGGCAGGTTGGCGTAGTTCAGCAGCGCCTTGGGGTGCACGCCGATCATGCGGTTGATGATGAATTCCAGACGCGCCAGGCCGATACCGGCGTTGGGCAACTGGGCGAAATCAAAGGCGCGGTCGGGGTTGCCGACGTTCATCATGATTTTGAACGGCAGGTCAGGCATGGCGTCGACAGAGTTCTGCTTGATGTCGAAGCCCAGTTCGCCCTCGAAGATGTAACCGGTGTCGCCCTCGGCGCAGGACACGGTGACGCCCTGACCTTCCTGCAACAGCTCGGTGGCGTTGCCGCAACCCACTACCGCCGGAATGCCCAGCTCGCGAGCGATGATCGCGGCGTGGCAAGTGCGTCCGCCACGGTTGGTGACGATGGCGCTGGCGCGTTTCATGACCGGTTCCCAGTCCGGGTCGGTCATGTCGGAGACCAGCACGTCGCCGGGCTGGACCTTGTCCATCTCGGACACGTCCTTGATGATCCGCACCTTGCCGGCGCCGATGCGCTGGCCGATGGCGCGGCCTTCCACCAGAACGGTGCCCTTCTCTTTCAGCAGATAGCGTTCCATGACATTGGACGAGGTGCGGCTTTTTACGGTTTCCGGACGCGCCTGCACGATGTAGAGCTTGCCGTCATCGCCATCTTTGGCCCACTCGATGTCCATCGGGCACTGGTAGTGCTTTTCGATGATCATCGCCTGGCGGGCCAGATTGCTGACTTCCTCGTCGCTGAGGCAGAAACGCGCGCGGTCCGCCAGGTCGACGTCGATGGTCTTGACCGATTTACCGGCCTTGGCCTCTTCGCCGTAGATCATCTTGATTGCCTTGCTGCCGAGGTTGCGGCGCAGGATCGCCGGGCGGCCGGCTTCAAGGGTGTTTTTGTGAACGTAAAATTCGTCCGGGTTGACCGCGCCCTGGACGACGGTCTCGCCCAAGCCGTAGGCGCCGGTGATGAAAACCACGTCGCGGAAACCGGATTCGGTGTCCAGGGTAAACATGACGCCTGCGGTGCCGGTTTCAGAACGCACCATGCGCTGCACGCCAGCGGACAGTGCCACCAGCTTGTGGTCGAACCCTTGGTGAACGCGGTAGGAAATGGCGCGGTCGTTGAACAGCGATGCGAACACCTCTTTCGCCGCGCGGATGACGTTTTCGACGCCACGAATGTTCAGGAAGGTTTCCTGCTGGCCGGCGAACGAGGCGTCCGGCAAATCTTCTGCGGTGGCGGAAGAGCGCACGGCCACGGCGATGTCCGGGTTGCCCGCCGAGAGCTCGGCGAAGGCGGTGCGGATTTCGACGTTGAGCTTTTCGGGGAATTCAGCCTCCATGATCCACTCACGGATCTTGGCGCCGGTTCTGGCCAGTTCGTTGACGTCGTCGACATCCAGCGCGTCGAGGGCCTGATGGATCTGATCGTTCAGGCCACTCTGCTCGAGGAAATCACGGTAGGCCTGAGCGGTAGTGGCAAAGCCACCGGGAACGGACACGCCTGCACCCGCCAGGTTGCTGATCATCTCGCCGAGGGATGCGTTCTTGCCCCCCACGTGCTCAACATCATGTTTGCCGAGCTTATCGAGGGAAACTACGTACTCTACCAAGGTGATCTCTCCACTAACCGGTTATTGTTGGAAACGCTTTTGGTGCGGGAATCGCGGCGATTGAAAACAGGTAGAATGCGGCCAGTCATGGCCCGCAAGCCGGCCTATCATATCCACAAATTGTCTTCAGCTTAAGGCCCCGGGGCGCAAATGAAACGATCCGCTTTTTTCATCTCCGATGGCACCGGCATTACCGCCGAAACCCTTGGCCAGAGTCTGCTAGCGCAATTTGAAAACATTACATTCAACAAGTTCACGCGCCCCTATATCGACAGCGTCGAGAAGGCGCGGGCCATGGTGCAGCAGATCAACAAGGCGGCCGAGAAAGACGAAGCCCGCCCGATCATTTTCGACACCATCGTCAACCAGGACATCCGCGAGATTCTCGCGACCTCCGACGGCTTCATGATCGACATTTTCTCGACCTTCCTCGCCCCGTTGGAGCTGGAGCTTAGTTCACACTCTTCCTACTCGGTGGGGAAATCCCACTCCATCGGGCACAACTCCAATTACATGGAGCGGATCGAGGCGGTGAACTTCGCGCTGGACAACGACGACGGCGCCAGAACCCATTATTACGACAAGGCCGACATCATCCTGGTGGGCGTGTCGCGCTGCGGCAAGACCCCAACTTGTCTGTACATGGCCATGCAGTTCGGCATCCGCGCCGCCAATTACCCGCTGACCGAAGAAGACATGGAGCGTCTGCAGTTGCCCACTGCCCTGAAGCTGCACCGGGACAAGCTGTTCGGCCTGACCATCGATCCCGACCGTCTGACTGCGATCCGCCACGAACGCAAACCCAACAGCCGCTACGCCAGTTACGCCCAGTGCGAGTTCGAAGTGCGCGAAGTCGAAGGCCTGTTCCGCCGCGAGAACATCCCGCACATCAACTCCACGCATTTTTCGGTCGAGGAAATCTCGGCGAAGGTGCTGGTGGAGAAAGGCGTCGAGCGGCGGTTTAAGTAGCTGCGCAGCGGCAAGTTTGAAGCTGCAAGCTGCAAGTTGGCCGGAGCAGGCCATGCGCTCCGGTCAGAAGCTGTCACCCGGCACGCGCACCCATCCTTCCATCAACACCCGCGCGCTGCGGCTCATGATGGCTTTTTTGACTTGCCATTCGCCGTCGACCAATACCGCTTCAGCGCCGACACGCAGGGTCCCGGAGGGGTGGCCGAAGCGCACGGCACTGCGCTCGCCCCCGCCCGCTGCCAGGTTGACCAGCGTGCCCGGTATCGCCGCCGCCGTGCCGATGGCCACTGCCGCCGTGCCCATCATCGCGTGGTGCAGCTTGCCCATGGACATGGCGCGCACCAACAGATCGGTGTCTGCGGTGGTGACCCGCTTGCCGCTGGAAGACAGGTATTCAGCAGGCGCGGCCACGAACGCCACTTTAGGCGTGTGCTGACGCGTCGCGGCCTCCTCGACCGTGCCGATCAGCCCCATGCGCACGGCGCCATGGGCCCGGATCGTTTCGAACATGCTCAAGGCCTTCGGATCGCTGTTGATTGCGTCCTGCAATTCGCTGCCGCCGTAACCGATGTCCCGGGCGTTGACGAAGATCGTCGGGATGCCGGCATTGATCATCGTCGCCTTAAACGTCCCCACCCCGGGCACTTCAAGCTCATCGACCAGATTGCCGGTGGGGAACATCGAGCCGCCAGCGCCCTCCTCATCCGCGGCCGGGTCCATGAATTCCAGCTGCACTTCCGCTGCCGGAAAGGTCACACCGTCGAGCTCGAAATCGCCGGTTTCCTGAACCGCCCCGTCGGTCATCGGCACATGAGCGATGATGGTTTTGCCGATGTTGGCCTGCCAGATGCGCACCACTGCCACGCCGTTCCGGGGGATGCGCGCCGGGTCAACCAGACCGTTGCTGATGGCGAACGGGCCGACCGCCGCCGACAGGTTGCCGCAATTGCCGCTCCAGTCGACGAAGGGCTTGTCGATGGCGACCTGACCAAACAGGTAATCGACGTCGTGATCGGCTTTCTCGCTCTTTGACAGAATCACCGTCTTGCTGGTGCTCGACGTCGCGCCGCCCATGCCATCGATTTGCTTGGCGTAGGGGTCGGGGCTGCCGATCACCCGCAGCAGCAAGGCGTCACGGGCGGCGCCTGGAGTCTGCGCAGCTTCGGGCAGGTCGTCCCGGAGGAAAAAAACGCCCTTGCTGGTGCCGCCGCGCATGTAGGTCGCGGGAATCTTGATCTGTGCTGTGGAAGCCATGGAGCTGTTCCTTCTGATTCTTTCGTATATAGAGAGCAGCGCGGGCGTCGGCTCAGGCAACGGCCGAGGATTCGAGGAAGTCCTGGGCAAAGCGTTGCAACACGCCGCCGGCCTCGTAGATCAACACCTCTTCCCCCGTGTCGAGGCGGCAGGTCACCGGCACGTCCACACGCTCGCCGTTCTTGCGCTGGATGATCAGCGT
Organism: Pseudomonas sp. GL_135; assembly: GCF_057834665.1. Taxonomy (NCBI): domain Bacteria; kingdom Pseudomonadati; phylum Pseudomonadota; class Gammaproteobacteria; order Pseudomonadales; family Pseudomonadaceae; genus Pseudomonas; species Pseudomonas sp. GL_135. The sequence goes on along the minus strand of NZ_CM174408.1, from coordinate 2,160,259 downwards.
CAGCGTGGCACCCGGCGTGCGGGCGCCGATCACGTCATAGGTTTCACTGCCGTCGATACCCAGGGTCAGGCGACTGGTGCCCGGTTTGAACTCCAGCGGCAGCACGCCCATGCCCACCAGATTGGTGCGGTGGATGCGTTCGAAGCCTTCGGCGACGATAACTTCGACACCCGCCAGGCGCACGCCCTTGGCGGCCCAGTCCCGGGACGAACCCTGGCCGTAATCGGCGCCGGCAATGATGATCAGTGGCTGCTTGCGCGCCATGTAGGTTTCGATTGCCTCCCACATCCGCGTGACCTGGCCTTCAGGCTCGATCCGCGCGTAGGAGCCCTGCTTGACCTTGCCGTTTTCTACGACCATTTCATTGAACAGCTTGGGGTTGGCGAACGTGGCGCGCTGGGCCGTCAGGTGATCGCCGCGATGGGTGGCGTAAGAGTTGAAGTCCTCTTCCGGCAGGCCCATTTTTTCCAGGTATTCGCCGGCCGCGCTGTCGAGCATGATCGCGTTGGACGGCGACAGGTGATCGGTGGTGATGTTGTCCGGCAGCACCGCCAGCGGACGCATGCCGCGCAGGGTTCGTTCACCGGCAAGCGCGCCTTCCCAGTACGGCGGTCGACGAATGTACGTACTCATCGGGCGCCAGTCGTACAGCGGCGCGACTTTCGGGCCGTTGTCTTCGTGGATGGCGAACATCGGGATGTACACCTGACGAAATTGCTCCGGCTTGACCGAAGCTTTCACCACCTGATCGATCTCGGCGTCGCTTGGCCAGAGGTCTTTCAGGCGGATCTCTTCGCCATTCGGGCCGAGGCCCAGCACGTCTTTCTCGATATCGAAGCGGATCGTTCCGGCGATGGCGTAGGCCACCACCAGCGGCGGCGAGGCGAGAAAGGCCTGCTTGGCGTAAGGATGAATGCGTCCGTCGAAGTTGCGGTTGCCTGACAATACCGCCGTGGCGTAAAGGTCGCGGTCGATGATTTCCTGCTGGATCACCGGATCCAGCGCACCGGACATGCCGTTGCAGGTGGTGCAGGCAAACGCAACGATGCCGAAACCCAGTTGCTCCAGCTCAGTGGTCAGACCCGCTTCGTCGAGGTACAGGGCGACGGTTTTCGAGCCGGGCGCCAGGGACGATTTGACCCACGGTTTGCGCGTCAGGCCCAGGCGATTGGCGTTGCGCGCCAGCAAACCTGCGGCGATGACGTTGCGCGGGTTGCTGGTGTTGGTGCAACTGGTGATGGCAGCGATGATCACCGCGCCGTCCGGCATTTCGCCCGGGGTTTCCTCCCACGGCGCCGCGATGCCTTTGGCCGCCAGATCGGCCGTCGCCACCCGCGCATGGGGGTTGGACGGTCCGGCCATGTTGCGCACCACGCTGGACAGGTCGAAACGCAGCACGCGCTCGTATTCGGCGGTGACCAGGCTGTCGGCCCAGAGCCCGGTGTGGCGGGCGAATGTTTCGACCAGTTGCACCTGCCGGTCTTCGCGACCGGTCAGCCGGAGGTAATCGATGGTCTGTTGATCGATGCTGAACATGGCCGCGGTCGCGCCGTATTCGGGAGCCATGTTCGAGATGGTCGCGCGGTCGCCGAGGGTCAGGGCGCGGGCGCCCTCGCCGTAAAACTCCAGGTACGCGCCGACAACCTTCTGCTGACGCAGGTATTCGGTGAGCGCCAGCACCACGTCGGTGGCGGTAATGCCCGGCTGCGGACGGCCCGACAGTTCGACGCCGATAATGTCCGGCAGGCGCATCCACGAGGCACGGCCGAGCATGACGTTCTCGGCTTCAAGGCCGCCGACGCCGATGGCGATGACCCCCAGAGCATCCACGTGTGGGGTGTGGCTGTCGGTGCCGACCAGGGTGTCGGGGAAAGCGACGCCGTTCAGCGTCTGAATCACCGGTGACATCCGCTCCAGATTGATCTGGTGCATGATGCCGTTGCCGGGCGGGATCACTTCGACGTTCTTGAACGCCTGCTTGGTCCAGTTGATGAAGTGGAAGCGGTCTTCGTTGCGACGGTCTTCAATCGCCCGGTTCTTGCTGAACGCGTCCGGGTCGTAGCCCCCGCATTCGACGGCCAGCGAGTGATCGACGATCAACTGCACGGGCACCACGGGATTGACCTGCGCGGGGTCGCCGCCCATGTCGGCGATTGCGTCGCGCAAGCCGGCGAGGTCCACCAGCGCGGTCTGGCCGAGAATGTCATGGCAGACAACGCGCGCCGGAAACCACGGGAAATCAAGATCACGCTTGCGTTCAATCAGTTGCGTGAGCGAAGCCGTCAGCGTGGTCGGATGGCAACGGCGCACCAGGTTTTCGGCGAGCACGCGGGAGGTGTACGGCAGCGTGGCGTAGGCGCCTGGCTTGATCCCATTGACTGCCGCCTGGGCGTCGAAGTAATCCAGCGCAGTGCCGGGCAGCGATTTGCGGTATTCAGTGTTCATCGTCAGGACTCGATCACGGTAGTTTCCAAAAGGCAGGGGGATTGCACTGGCTTTGACTTGAGTACCCGATCCGTGGGAGCGAGCTTGCTCGCGAAGAGGCAAGGGCATCCGCTAAATTTTCAGCGGCTGGAATGACGCCTTCGCGAGCAAGGTGGAGCGCCACCCCGGTCGCTCCCACAGGAATCGGTCTTCAGTCTTCAGTCAGTGCCCTGCCCAATCAGCGCTGTTCGATGGGCACGAATTTGCGCTGTTCGACGCCGATGTATTCGGCGCTCGGTCGGATGATGCGGTTGTTGGCGCGCTGTTCAAACACGTGGGAAGCCCAGCCGGTCAGGCGCGAGCAAACGAAGATCGGGGTGAACAGCTTGGTCGGGATGCCCATAAAGTGGTACGCCGAAGCGTGGTAGAAGTCGGCGTTGGGGAACAGCTTCTTCTGCTCCCACATGGTCTTGTCGATGGCTTCGGAGACCGGGAACAGCACGGTGTCGCCCACCTCCTCCGCGAGCTTTTTCGACCAGCCCTTGATCACCTCGTTACGCGGGTCGTTGTCCTTATAGATCGCGTGGCCGAAGCCCATGATCTTGTCCTTGCGCTCCAGCATCGCCAACGTGCCCTTCGTCGCTTCTTCGGCGGAGGAAAACTTCTGGATCATCTCCATCGCCGCTTCATTGGCGCCGCCGTGCAACGGACCGCGCAATGTGCCAATGGCCGCCGTGATGCAGGAAAACAGGTCGGACAGGGTCGATGCGCAAACCCTGGCGGTGAAGGTTGAGGCGTTGAATTCGTGCTCGGCGTAAAGAATCAGCGAGACGTCCATGACCTTGCGGTGCAGTTCGCTCGGCGCCTTGTCCAGCAGCAGTTTCAGGAAGTGCCCGGCAATGGACACTTCGTCGGTGACGCAGTCGATGCGCTTGCCTTCATGGCTGAAGCGGTACCAATAGCACATGATCGCCGGAAACGCCGCGAGCAGCCGGTCGGTGGAATCGAGCTGCTGGGCGAAGCTGGCTTCGGGCTCGAGATTGCCGAGCATCGAGCAGCCGGTGCGCATGACGTCCATGGGGTGGGTGTCGGCGGGAATGCGCTCCAGCACTTCTTTCAGCGCCTGGGGCAGGTCACGCAGGCCCTGGAGCTTCTTCAGGTAACCGTCGAGTTGCGCCTGGGTCGGCAGATCGCCGTACAGCAGCAGGTACGCGACTTCTTCGAATCGGGCGTCGGCGGCGAGTTCACGCACGTCGTAGCCGCGATAGGTCAATCCGGCGCCGGCCTGGCCGACGGTGGACAACGCGGTCTGCCCGGCCACCTGGCCTCGCAGGCCTGCGCCGCTCAATACTTTTGCTTCAGCCATTGCTGTCTCCAGTCTTGTAGTTGTGTGGGAATCGGCAATTCGTCTCTATGTTTTACGCAGCCTTCAGAGCAAGAGATACGCTAACCCGTGGGAGCGAGCTTGCTCGCGAAGGCAATAGTCCGGGTAATAGAAGGGGTTCGAATGTACCGTCCTCTTCGTGAGCAAGCTCACTCCCACAGTGATCGGGCTTTTCTACGATTTCTTCTGCGCAAACAGCGCATCGAGCTTCTGCTCGAACGCGTGGTAGTCGATGCGTTCGTACAACTCCATCCGGGTTTGCATGGTGTCGATGACATTCTTCTGGGTGCCGTCGCGGCGAATCGCGGTGTAGACGTTTTCCGCCGCCTTGTTCATCGCCCGGAATGCCGACAGCGGGTAGAGCACCAGCGCCACTTCGGCGGACTTCAGCTCGTCGGTGGTGAACAGCGGCGTCGAACCGAACTCGGTGATGTTGGCGAGGATCGGCGCCTTCACCCGCGAGGCAAACAGCTTGTACATCTCAAGCTCAGTGATTGCTTCCGGGAAGACCATGTCCGCGCCTGCCTCGATGCACGCGGCGGCGCGATCCAGAGCTGATTCCAGGCCTTCCACCGCCAGCGCATCGGTGCGCGCCATGATCACGAAACTGTCGTCGGTTCGCGCATCCACCGCCGCCTTGATGCGATCAACCATCTCCTGCTGCGAGACGATTTCCTTGCCGGGCCGGTGACCGCAGCGCTTGGCGCCGACCTGGTCTTCGATGTGCATTGCCGCCGCGCCGAACTTGATCATCGATTTCACCGTACGCGCCACATTGAACGCCGAGGCACCGAAGCCGGTGTCGACGTCCACCAGCAGCGGCAGGTCGCAGACGTCGGTGATGCGGCGTACGTCGGTGAGCACGTCATCCAGGCCGGTAATGCCGAGGTCCGGCACGCCCAGCGAACCCGCCGCAACACCGCCGCCGGACAGGTAAATGGCCTTGAAGCCGGCCCGTTGCGCCAGCAACGCGTGGTTGGCGTTGATCGTACCGACCACTTGCAGCGGATGCTCGCTGGCGACGGCGTCACGGAAGCGTTGGCCGGGAGTGGATCTTGTGGTCATTGTTCACCTCGGGCAGTTGCAGCGTGAAAGTGCTGCTCAATGTTGCGTTTGGACGCGGCAATGTGGCGGCGCATCAACAGCTCGGCCAGCTCGCCGTCACGTTCGGCGATGGCGTCGAGAATACGGTGGTGCTCGGCGAACGCCTGGCGCGGACGATTAGGCGTCGTCGAGAACTGGATGCGGTACATGCGCACCAGTTGGTACAGGTCATCGCAGAGCATCTGGGTCAGGGTGCTGTTGCGCGCGCCCTGGATGATCCGGTAATGAAAGTCGAAGTCGCCTTCCTGCTGGTAATAGCCGACGCCGGCCTGAAAGGCGCTGTCGCATTCGTGGGTTTCCAGCACGCGGCGCAGCTCGTCGACTTCTTCAACGGTCATGCGCTCGGCGGCCAGGCGACACGCCATGCCTTCGAGGGATTCACGAATTTCGTACAACTCGACCAGTTCGGCATGGCTCAGGGAAACCACGCGAGCGCCGACGTGGGGGACGCGCACCAACAGGCGCTGACCTTCAAGCCGGTGGATGGCTTCGCGCAATGGCCCCCGGCTGATGCCGTAAGTGCGCGCCAGCTCAGGCTCGGAGATCTTGCTGCCGGGGGCGATGTCGCCCTTGACGATGGCCGCCTGAATACGACGAAAGACGTTCTCGGACAGCGTCTCGGCGTCTAACGACGTAGCAGGCAGAGTTTCTGCGGCATCTAACATTGTTGACACCTGATGATCGAATGTCAGCAAATCTAGCGAATGAAGGCAGTTCCGTCAAAGCCAAATGGCTGATTGTCGACAATCGTCTAATGGCGACACCCGCTGACGAAGCGTCTGACCGCACCTGTCCGCTGCGCCCTTCGCTGGCGTCACAAAGGCTTCATGCTAAGATGCCGCCCGCTGAAGACCACCCATGCAGGCAACAGACGGCTTGCCCAGGCGCGGCACCTTGGTTCAAACCAAAACCGTATTTCGACGTCAAAGCAGCTCTTTCACCCTTTCATCGCACCTGGACTTATGAGCCGTCACCCCCTTCTCGTTCTGTTATCCCTGTACCTGCCAGGCTTCTTTCTGCCCGGACTTTTTCTTTCCGGGCTTTTTCTGCCCGGCCTGAGCCTGGCCGCTGAAAAGACGGTGTATGGCTTGAACGAGTACGCAGAACTGGCCGACATCGACCTGCAAGTCGCCGCCAAACTGGACACCGGCGCGAAAACCGCCTCCCTGAGTGCCCGCGACATCAAGCGTTTCAAGCGCAATGGCGAATCCTGGGTGCGTTTTTACCTGGCCATCGACGACGCCCACGAACACCCCATCGAACGCCCCCTGGCCCGGGTCAGCAGGATCAAGCGGCGTGCGGGGGATATCGACGCCGATGACGACAGGAAATACACCGCCCGCCCGGTCATCAGCCTGGATGTGTGCATGGGCAGCGCGCTGCGCACCATAGAAGTGAACTTGACCGACCGCAGCGCATTCCAATACCCGCTTCTGATTGGCTCCGAAGCCCTCAAGCACTTCGATGCGCTGGTCGATCCAAGCCTGAAATACGCAGCAGGCAAGCCTGCCTGCGTCACCGATGCTCAAACCGCAGAGTAACAACATGCGCTCTCTTACCCTCCATCTGAAAATCCTGATCGCGACCCTCGTCACGCTGGGCATCGCGATCACGGCTTATCAGATATTGGCACTCGGCATTCCGGTGACCGAAGACGAAACCGACGACCTGTGGAACATCGACGCCAAGGTCGAGTTCATCGCCAACCCGAAGGACACGGTCAAGGTACAAATGTACGTGCCGCCCCTTTCGCGGGATTACATCAGCCTCAACGAAAGCTTCATCTCCAACAACTACGGCGTGAACGTCAATCGCGCGGATGGCAACCGCAAGGTGACCTGGTCCGCACGCCGGGCCAACGGCAACCAGACGCTCTACTACCGGCTGGTATTGACCAAGCGCTACAGTGGCGAGAAAGCCAAGATCAAAGGCCCGATCTTCCGCGACAGCATCGTTGTGGAAGGCCCGGAAAAAATCGCCGCCGACGCACTGCTCGCGCCGATCCGGCAGCACTCGGCCGACGTCGAAACTTTCGTCAGCGAAGCCATCAAGCGCGTCAACAACTTGAGCGATGACAACGTCAAGCTGCTGCTGGCCGGTGATACGTCGGTGCAAAACAAGGCGCGGATCACCGAAACGCTGCTGTCCATCGCCCACGTGCCGGTGGAGAAAGTCCACACCATCCGTTTGGTCGCCGATCAGCCGCAGTCACCCGAACTGTGGCTGCGCAGCTTCAATGGCAAGGACTGGCTGTATTTCAATCCGGAAACCGGCGAGGCGGGCCTGCCCCAGGACCGACTGCTGTGGTGGACCGGCAACGACAACCTGATCTCCGTGGAGGGTGGCAAGAAGGCCACTGTGAGCTTCAGCCTGAACAACAGCGAGATGAACGCCATTCGCCTGGCCAAGCTGACCGACGAAAGCACCGACGCCGACTTTCTCGAATACTCGCTGTACAGCTTGCCGCTGCAAACCCAGCAGACCTTCATGATCATGGTGATGATCCCGATCGGCGTGCTGGTGATCCTGATCCTGCGCAACCTCGTAGGCCTGCAGACGCTGGGAACCTTCACCCCGGTGCTGATCGCGCTGGCGTTCCGCGAGACCCAGCTGGGCTTCGGCATCGTGTTGTTCACCATCATCACCGCGCTGGGCCTGTCCCTGCGCTCGTACCTCGAACACCTCAAGCTGCAAATGCTGCCGAGGCTGTCGGTGGTGCTGACCTTCGTGGTGGTGCTGATTGCCGCCATCAGCCTGTTCAGCCACAAGCTGGGGCTTGAGCGCGGGCTGTCGGTGGCGCTGTTCCCGATGGTGATTCTGACCATGACCATCGAACGCCTGTCGATCACCTGGGAAGAGCGCGGCGGCGGCCATGCCATGAAAGTCGCCATCGGCACGCTGTTCGCGGCGTCCCTGGCGCACATCATCATGAGCATTCCGGAGTTCATCTACTTCGTGTTCACCTTCCCGGCCATCCTGCTGATTCTGGTGGGCTTCATGCTGGCGATGGGGCGTTATCGCGGGTATCGGCTGACCGAGCTGATTCGCTTCAAGGCCTTCCTCAAGGAAGACGCCGAGCGGGAAACCCCTAAATGATCGGCTGGTGGAAAACCTGGAAGGCGCTGGAAGCCAAGGGGATCATGGGCATCAACCGGCGTAACGCCGACTACGTGCTCAAGTACAACAAGCGCAGCCTCTACCCCATTGTGGATGACAAGATCATCACCAAGGAGCGGGCCATCGCCGCGGGCATTCACGTGCCCGAGCTGTACGGGATCATTTCCACCGAGAAAGAAATCGACAAGCTCGACGCGATCATCGGCGGGCGCAGCGATTTCGTCGTCAAGCCGGCCAAGGGCGCAGGCGGCGACGGCATCCTGGTGATTGCCGACCGGTTCGAAGAGCGCTTCCGCACGGTCTCCGGGCGCATCATCAGCCACGACGAAATCGAGCATCAGATTTCCAGCATCCTCACCGGGCTGTATTCCCTGGGCGGCCACCGCGATCGCGCGCTGATCGAATACCGGGTCACGCCGGATCAGATTTTCAAGAGCATCAGTTATGAGGGTGTTCCGGACATCCGCGTGATCGTGTTGATGGGTTATCCGGTGATGGCCATGCTGCGCCTGCCAACCCGGCAGTCTGGCGGCAAGGCCAACCTGCACCAGGGCGCCATCGGTGTCGGCGTCGATCTGGCCACTGGCCTGACGCTGCGCGGCACCTGGTTGAACAACATCATCAGCAAGCATCCTGACACCACCAATGCGGTGGATGGCGTGCAACTGCCGAACTGGGACGGTTTCATGAAGCTTGCGGCTGAGTGCTACGAGCTGTGTGGCCTGGGTTATATCGGCGTCGATATGGTGCTGGATCAGGATCGCGGGCCGTTGATTCTAGAGCTGAATGCGCGGCCGGGGCTGAACATCCAGATCGCCAACGACTGCGGGCTGACTCACCGGACATTGGCGGTGGAAAAGCGCCTCGAAGAGCTGGCGGCGGACGGTGTCCAGGAGAGCGCGGAAGAGCGGGTCAAGTTTGCCCAGGGGTTGTTCGGGCACGTTTGATCGTATTTCTGTTGATCACGATATTTGATGCTCCCCTGACCCATTGCTGGCGCTCACACCGGCCTCTTCCCGGCTGAAGCCAGTCCTACTAGATGCCGCGTGCAGTCAATGGAATTGGCTGAAATGCCGACTGTGGGACTGCCTGGACCTCAACTGTGGGACCGGCTTTAGGCGGGAAGACGTCACGCGCCACACCGCAAATCTGATGGCGTTCACATCGGCCTCTTCCCGGCTGAAGCCGGTCCCACTAGACCACCGCTCACATTCGTAGGACCGGCTTTAGCCGGGAAGACGTCAGGCGTCGTTCCGCGAAACCCGAGCCGAACATCACCGGCCGCTCCCCCCGATAAATGAAGATTCACCCCATGCGGCATCCCGTCCCTAGAGAACCCTTGCCTATCGCTGTATAGTTTTTTACATACCGAAACAATGAGTAACAGATGTCCCCTCTCAAGCTGCACTCCCCTCTGCTGCTCGGCCTGTTGGCGTTGATCATGACGGCTGCCTGTGCGCTGTCATTGGGCCGCTATCAAATCTCAATCCACGAATTCCTGACGTTCATCGCAACGATGCTGGGCCTCAGCGACATGCCCGCGCAGCGCTACGACCTGCTCCACAGCCTGATCATCGAGGCGCGCCTGCCTAGAGTCATTGCCGCGGTGCTGGTGGGGGCCGGGCTTTCCGTCTCGGGCGCGGCGTATCAAGGCGTGTTCCGCAATCCGCTGGTGTCGCCGGGTTTGCTGGGGGTGTTGAGCGGCTGCGCGTTCGGCGCTGCGCTGGGAATCATCTGGCACCTGTCGCCCCTGGCCATCGCACTGGTGGCGTGCGTGACCGGGCTCATCGCCGTGGCGGTCGGTCTGGGCATCGCGCGTATGTTCCAGACCCGCTCCATCTTGCTGCTGGTGCTCGGCGGCATTGTCGCGAACGCCCTCTTCACCTCGCTGCTGTCCATCGCCCAGTACATGGCCGATCCGGTGGATCAGTTGCCGAGCATCGTTTATTGGCTGCTCGGCAGCCTGAGTGCCGTGGACGTGCAGGCGTTGTGGATCATCGGGCCGATTCTGGCCGTGGCCATCGTGCTGTTGTGTCTGACCGGCCGCGCCATCGATGCGCTGTCCTTGAGTGATGACGAGGCGCTGAGCCTGGGCGTGCCGGTCGAGCAGATTCGTGGCGGCCTGATCGTGCTGACCACGCTGATCTGCGCACTCACTGTGAGTCTGGCGGGGATGGTCGGCTGGATCGGTCTGTTGATTCCGCACCTGGCGCGGTTGCTGGTCGGCCCCTGCAATACGCGCTTGCTGCCCCTCAGCGCCTGCCTGGGCGGGATCTTCCTGCTGGCGGCTGACGGCGTCGCTCGCAGCGTATCGGCGGGCGAGATTCCCCTCGGCATCATCACCGAGCTGTTTGGCGCGATTGCTTTTGTGCTGGTGCTGCATCGCGTGCGCAAGGGCTGGCTATGAAGCGCTTGCAGGCCCGCCAACTCAGCTATCGAGTCGGCGACCGCGTGATTCTCGACAACGTCTCGCTGGACATAAAAGCCGGTGACAACATCGCGCTGCTGGGGGCCAACGGCGCCGGGAAAAGCACGTTGATGAAACTGCTGCTGGGGTTGCTGACGCCCCACGCCGGCGACGTGCTGATCGAAGGCCAACCGATGCGTTCAATGAAGCGCCGCGCCGTCGCCCGGCAGATTGCCTACGTGCCGCAGAGCCATGTCCCGAGCTTTCCGTTCAGCGTCGCGCACATCGTCGGCCAGGGCCGGTTGCCCACCGTTGGCCTTGGCCATACGCCGAGCCGCGACGACAAGACCTCTGTGCAGCAGGCCCTGACCGACCTGGGCATCCTTCATTTAAGTGAGCGGCCGTACACCGAGCTGTCCGGGGGCGAGCGTCAACTGGTGCTGATCGCCCGGGCCGTGGTCCAGCGCGCCAACACCATCATTCTTGACGAGCCGGTCACCGGGCTCGACTACGGCCATCAGCTGCGCCTGCTGGCATTGCTCAAGCGCCTCGCCACTGAAGGCATCAGCGTTCTGTCCAGCACCCATCGCCCTGAACACGCCCTTGCCTGGGCCAATCGCGTGCTGGTGCTGCACGACGGCCAACTCATCGCCGACGGCGCGCCCCACGACGTCATCGACAGCGCCCTCATGGCGCGCCTTTACCAGGTCGCCGTCGAGCAGATAGACACCGACGGCCACCGCTTTTTTATTCCTTGCCGAGTGTTTACATGACCCGATCCTTCCCATCGCGCCTGGCCTTCGCGCCGCTGTTGTTTGGCGGCTTCGCTCAGGTCAGCCTGGCGCAAGAAATGACCCTGGCGCCCCTGGACATCAGTGCCGAACAGTCGATTGCCGATCAGGCGCGGGAGAAGTCGGCGACCCTCGGCCCCATGGGTGAGCGCAGGCTGCTGGACACGCCCTATTCCATCAGCGTGCTGTCATCGGAGCTGATCGACAGCCAGCAGCTGAAAAGCTTCAAGGACATCATCCGCTACATGCCCTCCGTGCAGGCCGACGGCGCCCGGCCGCAAACCCGGGGGCTGCAGGGCAGCGTGGTGCAGAACAGCCGGCTGGACGGCCTCAACGTGGTCTCGACCACCGATTACCCGGCCGAGCAACTGGGCGGCGTCGAGGTGCTGAGCGGTCTGTCGGGGTCGCTGTATGGCCCGGCGAATCCGGCCGGCACCTTCAACCTGCTGTCGAAACGACCGACCGATTTCACCCGCAATCGGCTGACCGTCGGCGTGGGCACCGGTCTGACCTGGCTCAAGGCCGCCGACCTGAGCGGCCCGTTCGACCCGGACGGCAAGATCAAATACCGCCTGAACGTGGCCGACGAACAGGGCCACAGTTATGCCCCCGGCAGCACGTTGCGCCGGCAGTTGGTGAGCCTCGCCACGGACTTTCAGATCAGTGACGACAGCGTCATCGAAACCAACGTCAGCCACTACAACTACCTGTCCAAGGGCCTGCCGGGCAAGTTTGCCGTCGCCTCGGGCGTGACGCTGCCCCACGCGCCGGACCCGACTCGCAGCAACCTCGGGCAGAATTATTCTGGCGACAACAACACCACGGACACCGCGAGCGCGCACTTCAAGCACGACTTCGACGGCAACTGGAAACTCGACCTCGGCGCGCTTCGGCAGATCGCCGACCGAGAGTCCACCGCAGTGACCAATACGCTGATCAACAACGCGGGCACCTATCGCAGCTCGGTAGCCAGCGCCACCGCCAGCCGCTTTACCATCAACAGCTATCTGGCCAACCTCAACGGCAGCGTTTACACCGCCGGTATTCGCCACGACCTGGCCGTCGGCGTGACCGGTTTTGACTGGGACAACTACAACCCTGTGGCCGGCGGCACGAAAACCCTGGGCACAGCGTCATTGAGCAACCCGGTCGCCTTCGATGAGCCGGATTTTCCGGACTTCACCGATCGCTACCACTCCGCCAACGCCCGCCAGCGTTCCTTCGTGCTGGGCGACACCCTGACCTTCACGCCGAAATGGAGCCTGATGCTCAGCGGCAGTCAGAGCCGCCTGACCGCCGACAACTATTCCCAGGCAGGGCTGCACACCTCATCCCGTGATTCAGGCATTAGCACCGCCAGCAGCGTGATGTACAAGCCGGTGGACGACCTGACGCTGTACCTGACTTACGCCGACAGCTTGCAACAGGGCGACAGCGCGGCGGCCGGCAGCAGCAACGCCGGGGCAATCCTGTCGCCGTACCGCAGCCGCATGTGGGAGTTGGGCGGCAAATGGGTCGCGCGCGGGGTCAACCTGTCGCTGGCGGCGTTCCAGATCAAGCGGCCCTTCGCCTACACCCAGCCGGATAACGGCTATGCCGTGGCGGGTGATCAGCGCAATCGCGGAGTGGAATTCCTCGCCGACGGTGACCTGACTTCAAACCTCAAGATGTTCGGCGGCATCACCTGGCTGGACCCGAAACTGCTGTCCACCGGCAACGAAAGCACGGAAGACACGCGCATTGTCGGGTTGTCGCGGGTTACCGCCAGCCTGTTGACCGAATACCGCATCGATCAGGTGCCGGGCCTCGCGGTCAACCTCAACGCCCGCTACGCCAGCGCCCGCCCCACTGACGACAGCAACGATCACTGGGTGGGCAGCTACAAGACCTTCGATGCCGGCGCCAGCTACAGCACCCGGTTGATGAGGCGCGACACGGTCTACCGGCTCGAAGTCACCAACCTGGCCAACGAACGCTACTGGACCAACATCGTCCCCGGCGGCCTGAACGGCTACACCGGTGCCGGGCAAGCCAGCGCCACACCGGCCGCGCCGCGTATGGTGCAGGCGTCGATCCAGGTGGACCTGTGAAGATGCGGCAGCTCGGCATGCCGCATTTGCTAAGAGGCTTGCTGACGAGTGTGCTGCTGGTCAGCCTGAGTGCCAGCGCCTTCGCTGATGCGGGCGACGCTGGCCAGAACATTCAGGCCGGTCGGCTGAAACCCGGACAGGTGCAGGACGATGACGGCCAACGTATCAGCCTTCCCACCGAACCCGCGCGCATCGCCGACGCCTGGTATGCCCATCACGTGCTGCTGATGACCCTGGGCGCCGGTTCGCGCATTGTCGCGACGGTCAACCATCCCGAAAGCCAACCGTGGATGTTCAAGGTCCTTCCGTCACTCAACCAGGTCACGGCCATCCAGGGCACCGCGTTTAATGCCGAGATTTTGCTGGCGGAGCACGTTGACCTGGTGTTCACCGCTCTCGGCGATCGGCAGGCCATCGCCTATCGACAGTTGGGCCTGCCGGTCATGCAGATGGGCTACACCGACCTGGCCGGGCTGAAACGCTCGATGCTCAACACCGCCAGAGCCCTTGGCGGCAGCGAGCCCGGCGCGCGCGCCCTCGCCTACAATGGATTTCTGGATCGACAGCTGGCGGCGGTCAATCACGTAGTGGCGGGTATTCCGGCGGAGCAGCGGCCCAAAGTGCTGCACATCGCGTCGGTCAATCCGCTAAAAGTGGACGGCGCCGATACGCTGATCGACGACTGGATCAAGCTCGCCGGTGGCCGCAATGCCGCGACGGGGCTCAAGGGCAATCTGCAGATCGTGTCGGCTGAGCAATTGCTGGCGTGGCAGCCGGATGTGCTGATCCTCGCGGCGGCCGCGGGTGATTTGAATCAGGCAGCGCAACCGCAGTTGCTGAACCAGCTTGATGCCGTGCGCAACGGGCGCGTCCTGCGCAACCCGGCCGGGGTGTTCCCGTGGGACCGTTACGGCACCGAAGTGGCGCTTCAGCTGGCGTGGGCAGCGCAGCAGTTGCACCCGGCGTTGTTTCCGGACGTCGACATGGCGGCACAGACGATGGACTTCTACCGGCGCTTTTTCGATTACCCGCTGACGCCGGAGGATGCCCAACGAATTTTGCACGGCGAGCCGCCAGCGACTGCGCCTTCCCCCTAGGACTCGCCCTTGGGGAAGACTACAATCGCCGTCCTCGCGCACTGACTGATCCACGCCTCGCATGCCAACTTGCTCCGTACACCCGCTGCCCTATCACGCTGACCCGAGCGGTTACTTCGCCCGCGTGCGCGCTGCACCGGGCGCTGTGCTGCTGGACAGCGGTCGCCCGACCGCGGACCGGGGCCGCTTCGATCTGCTCAGCGCCTGGCCGCTGGACACCCTGCAGCCGGTGGCGGACGAATCCGGCGCGGTCTTTCTTCAGCGCCTGCGTGAATCACTGGCGCGCCTCGGTGACGCCGACCTGCCCGAGCACAGCGCGCTGCCGTTCGCCGGTGGGTTGATCGGTTATCTGGCGTACGACTTCGGCCGTCTGTTCGAACCTCTTCCCGATCAAGCCATCGACGACTTGCACCTGCCCTCGGCCCGGCTGGGGCTCTACGCCTGGGCGCTGATCAGCGATCACCGCGAGCACACCAGCCAGTTGGTGTTTCATCCTGCCCTTGATCAGGCCGAACGCCAGCGCCTGATCGCGCTGTTCGAGCAACCGGCGGCGAAACGGGATGCATCGTTCGAACTGACCGCGCCCTTCGCGCCGGACATCGATCCCGAGCAGTACCGACAGGCCATCGCGAGGATTCACGCCTATATCCAGGCCGGTGACTGCTACCAGGTCAATTTCGCCCAGCGTTTTCGCGCGCAGTACCTCGGTGATCCGTGGGCGGCGTATCAAGCGCTGCGAGTGGCCTGCCCCACGCCGTTCGCCGGGTATCTGGCCCTGCCGGAGGGCGATGCGGTCTTGAGCCTGTCGCCGGAGCGGTTCGTCAAAGTCAGTCAGCGTCAGGTGGAGACCCGGCCGATCAAAGGCACGCGGCCGCGCGGGCGGGATGCCGATGAGGACGTGTCGTTTGCTCAAGAGCTGCTAGCGAGTGCGAAAGACCGCGCCGAGAACCTGATGATCGTCGACTTGCTGCGCAACGATCTGGGCCGGACCTGCCGGATCGGTTCTGTAAAGGTGCCGGAGCTGTTCAGCCTGGAGAGCTATCCCAACGTGCATCACCTGGTCAGTGCCGTCACCGGCGAACTCGCCGACGGTAAGGACGCGCTGGACCTGATTGGCGGCAGCTTTCCCGGCGGCTCGATCACGGGCGCGCCGAAGATCCGCGCCATGCAGATCATTGACGAACTGGAGCCGACTCGACGGGCGCTGTATTGCGGTTCGTTGATGTACCTGGACGTGCGCGGCAGCATGGACAGTTCCATCGCCATCCGCAGCCTGCTGGCCAAAGACGGCCAGATGGCGTGCTGGGGCGGCGGCGGCATCGTCGCTGATTCGCAGTGGGAGGCGGAATATCAGGAAACCTTCACCAAAGTGCGGGTGCTGATGGAGACCCTTGAGGGGTTGTGAGCCGCGTGGCGGGTGCGGATGGACCGACTCTCGATTGCGCAGACACCGCGCCGTTGGACGGCGAACACGGTCCATGTGAGAGCAAGCTTGCTCACGAAGAAGCCGGTACATCCGCTAAATTTCTACCGGCAGGAATGCAGTCTTCGCGAGCAAGCTCGCTCCCACAGGATCGTGGGTCGCCTCAGTATTCCGGCCCGTTCGTGGGACTTGTGGGAGTGACCGGGGTGGCGCTCCACCTTGCTCACGAAGACGCCAACACAGCCAGCTACTTTCTCCGGGAAATGACAGTAAGCATTCGCGAGCAAGCTCGCTCCCACAGGATCGTGGGTCGCCTCAGGATCTCGGCCGGTTCGTTGGACTTGTGGGAGTGAGCTTGCTCACGAAGAGGCCAGGACAGCCAGCCACTTTCTCTGGGGAATGACGGTAAGCCTTCGCGAGCAAGCTCGCTCCTACAGAATCGTGGGTCGCCTCAGAATTCCGGCCGGTTCGTTGGACTTGTGGGAGTATCAGCGTCGGTCCCAACCCCACCCTCTGCACCCATTGCTCAGCACTCAGCTTCCAACCCAAAGCAATCCGGCGCTTTCAGCCAAAAGGCGCGATGTTTTTTGTTACCATCTGCGCCATTACGAGCGCCTAAGCGCCAGCCCTGATCAGGAAGCCGCCCAGATGAACCACCCTTTCGACGTCGACGACAGCGCCGCCACCTTCGCCAACAAATCCCCGTCCGACATCCTCAAATTCGCCTTCCAGCACTTCGGCGAAGACCTGTGGATTTCCTTCAGTGGCGCGGAAGATGTGGTGCTGGTGGACATGGCCTGGAAAATCAACAAGAACGTCAAAGTGTTCAGCCTCGACACTGGCCGGCTGCACCCGGAGACCTATCGCTTCATCGATCAGGTCCGCGAGCAGTACAAGATCGACATCGACATCGTCAGCCCCGACCGCGAAAAGCTCGAGCCGATGGTCAAGGAAAAGGGCTTGTTCAGCTTCTACCGTGACGGCCATGGCGAGTGCTGCGGGATCCGCAAGATCGAGCCGTTGCGCCGCAAGCTGTCCGGCGTGAGCGCCTGGGCCACCGGCCAGCGTCGGGATCAGAGCCCGAGCACGCGTAACAACGTCGCCGTGGTCGAAATCGACAGCGCGTTCTCAACCCCGGAGCGCACGCTGTACAAATTCAACCCGTTGGCCCAGATGAGCAGCGCCGACGTGTGGAACTACATCCGCATGCTCGAACTGCCCTTCAACACCCTCCACGAGCGCGGCTTCATCAGCATCGGCTGCGAACCCTGCACGCGTCCGGTCCTGCCGAATCAGCACGAACGCGAAGGCCGCTGGTGGTGGGAAGAAGCAACGCAGAAGGAATGCGGGCTGCATGCCGGGAATATGATCGCGAAAGAATAG
Source organism: Pseudomonas sp. GL_135 (assembly GCF_057834665.1). Lineage (NCBI taxonomy): Bacteria > Pseudomonadati > Pseudomonadota > Gammaproteobacteria > Pseudomonadales > Pseudomonadaceae > Pseudomonas > Pseudomonas sp. GL_135. The sequence continues at coordinate 2,143,039 of NZ_CM174408.1, read as the reverse complement.
AAAAGCAGCTTCAAGCCTCAAGCCTCAAGCCTCAAGTCGCAAGAGAACGGCGGTCCGCGTGAGGTCTGCTGTTTCTCGCAGCTTGAAACGTGCCGCTTGAAGCTGAGGCTCGCCTCTCAATGCTCCGGCAGTTCAACCCCGGCAAACAGCTCTTCCAGTTCCTGCTTGTTGTGGCACTGAATGGCCTTGGCCATGACGTCGCGGGTCAGGTGTGGTGCGAATTTTTCGATGAAATCGCACATGAAGCCGCGCAGGAAGGTACCGCGGCGGAAGCCGATCTTGGTCACGCTGGCTTCGAACAATTCGCTGGCGTCAAGCACCACCAAATCGCTGTCCAGCTTCGGGTCGACGGCCATTTTCGCGACGATGCCGACGCCTAATCCCAATCTCACGTAGGTTTTGATCACGTCCGCATCGGCGGCAGTGAACACCACCTTCGGCGTCAGGCCGCGGTGGCTGAATGCTTCGTCGAGTTTGGAGCGGCCGGTGAAGCCGAACACGTAGGTCACGATCGGGTATTCGGCGAGAATCTCAAGGGTCAGCTTCGGCACCTTGGTCAGCGGATGGCCCTGGGGCACAACCACACAGCGGTTCCAGGTGTAGCACGGCATCATCACCAGATCGCCGAACAGCTCCAGCGCTTCGGTGGCGATGGCGAAATCGACCGTGCCGTCGGCGGCCATTTCGGCAATCTGCATCGGCGAGCCCTGATGCATGTGCAACGCGACGTCCGGGTACTGCTTGATGAAATTGCTGATCACCGGGGGCAACGCATAACGCGCCTGGGTGTGGGTGGTGGCAATCGACAGCGTTCCCTTTTTCTCGTTGGAGAATTCCTGGGCGATCTGCTTGATGCTTTCGACCTTGCGCAAAATCTCGCCGGCGGTAGTGATGATGCGCTCCCCTGCCGGGGTGACGCGGGTCAGGTGCTTGCCGCTGCGGGCAAAGACTTCAACGCCCAGCTCGTCTTCCAGCAGGCGGATCTGCTTGCTGATGCCGGGCTGCGAGGTGTAGAGGCTTTGCGCGGTCGCTGAAACGTTGAGGTCGTGGTGCGCCACTTCCCAGATGTAGCGCAATTGTTGAAGCTTCATATGTATCCCTCAAAGCCGGAAGACGCCACGGGCATCAGCGACGGTATATAACTGGATTATTGGTCAGGAAGGCAAAGCTAGAACTTTTTATCACTTTTATCCGGTAATGGCACGCAGCTTTTAACGCCCTTGGCACATTCCCCGGAACGCGATCACGTTTGTGTACGACTTTGCAGCATCGGCACCATGTACACCGGCACATCGGACAGTTGCAGGACACGCGCCGCCGTCCGGCCAATCGGCGTATCCCCCTCCCCGCCGTGGCTGCGACTGCCCACCACGAGCAAATCGACGCCGAGCAGGCGCGCCTGATCAAGTATCACATTGGATGGGTCGCCCTGGACCACGCGAACGCTGCGGATCAGCGACAGGTCCTCATGCCCCTCGCCCAGCTCCTCGCGAAAACTGGCCATCACCCGCGCCTCAATACCGTCGATGACCGTATTGACGCCCTCGCTGTGCAGCGCTTTGAGCACGTCTGCGGCGAGGTAACTCTGCAGCACGGACTCGGCGAACACGCCCATCGGCTCAACCACATGCACGACGTGCAGTTCGGCATCGAAGGTACGCGCCAGAATCAGCGCATGCTGCAGCGTGTACGGCGCATAAGCACCAAGGTCCGTGGCGTAGAGCATCGAGCGGATCATGGGACCCCCGGTCTGCCATTGAAGTGAAGACTTCATCAGCGTAGCAGCGCGTCGCGCACTCCGACGGCCGGCTGCTGCTTTTCGGTCTAACGCGTCAGGGTTTTAGCTCGTTGCTGATGCCGTGGGGCACGTGCCCGGTCGCCACGACGTCGCGCGCGCGCTCACAGTGGCCAGGCTGATCGTCGAAGAACACGTCCGCCGCGAAGGCTTCGAGAAAGGCCGATTTGTCCAGGCCACCGAGAAACAGCGACTCATCCAGACGAATGTCCCACTCGCGCAACGTACGGATCACCCGCTCGTGAGCCGGGGCCGAGCGCGCAGTCACCAAGGCCGTGCGAATCGGGCAGGATTCTTCGGGGAATTCACGCTGCAGGCCGTTCAGCGCCGCGAGAAAGGGTTTAAACGGACCGCCGGGCAATGGCCGTCGTGCCGCCTCGCGCTCGTTGGCCTGAAACGCCTCGAGCCCGCCGGACTGATACACGCGCTCGGACTCATCGGAAAACAGCACGGCGTCGCCGTCGAAAGCGATGCGCAGCTCGGCACTGGCCGCGCGACGAGCGCCTCCGGAGAGGATGGTCGCAGCGGCAAAGCCCGCGTCCAGCGCGGCGCGTACGTCTTCGGCGTGGGTCGATAGAAACAGGTGACTGCCAAAGGCCGCAAGATACGGAAACGGACTGCGCCCGCCGACGAACGCCGCGCGGGAAATGTCGAGGCCGTAATGCTGAATCGAATTGAACACGCGCAAGCCGGTGTCGGCGCTGTTGCGGGAGACCAGCACTACTTCCACCCGGGACTGGTTGAGGCTGGCATTCAGGCTCAGTAGTTTTTCCACCAGGCGGAACGCGTCACCGGGCTCGAGGATTTCATCTTCGTGGTCGATCTGATACTGACGATAGGCCGCGACGCCGCTGGCCATGTAAACGTCATGACTTTCGCGCAAATCAAACAGCGCCCGCGAGGAAATCGCCAGCACCAGCTTGCTCCCCGGGGTTTTAACGTTCAGCTGAGTGCTCATCAGTTTTCCTTGCAGCGGGAGGTGGGCAGGCGTACGGCAATGGCCGTCAACGATTGCCGCGATCAATAAACGCCAGCGCGTGATACAGGGCGCGCACTTTGGGCATGTCGCAGCCGGCGGCAAGCGCAGCCGCGAGGGGCCGGGCGTAGATGGCATCGAGTTCCAGCGGGCGTTTTTCGGTGAAGTCGTGGTACATGCTCGGCCGGTAATCCGGCATATGGCCGGTGACCTTGAGCAGTTGCTCGGCATAGCCCGCCGGCAGCACATGCCCGCACGCTTCGGCGCCCTGCACCACTTCCGCCATCAGGCCCTGGATCAGCGCGCGACTGTCGGGGTCGGCCATCAGCGGCGTGGTGCTGGCGTCAAGCAGCACGGAAAGCCCGTTGTAGGGCACGTTCCACACCAGTTTCTGCCAGCGTGCCTTGTCGAGATTGTCCATCGCCACAGAGTCGATGCCGGCCTGATGAAACAGTGACGCCCCCTCTTCGACCCATTTCCCGCGTGTAGCCGTATCGGCCGGCCCACTGTGGTAGCCGATATTCACGGCGCCAAAGGCCTGGTGGGTGATCCGGCCTGGCCCTGTTCGATGCACGCAGACAAAACACAGGCCGCCCAATAGATGAAGGGAATCCGGTAACTCGGCGCGCAGCTCTTCCTCGACACCCAACCCGTTTTGCAGCAGCAGAACCCTGGCGTCCGGCGCCGCAGCCTGGACGATGGCAGGCGCGACGCCACCGTTGCCGGTGGTCTTGGCCCCGATCAGCAGCCAGTCGCAGGGCGGCATGTCGGCGGCGGAGGCGTAAGCCTGGACATTTTCCAGCACTAAAGGGCCGTGCACCTGACTGTCCACGCGCAGGCCGTTGCGGGCGACGGCATCGAACTCGCTGCGCAACAGAAAATGCACATCAAAGCCGGCCCGGGCCAGCATCACGCCGTAGAAGCCGCCGATCGCGCCGGTGCCGATGATGCCGATCCGGGGTGTGGTTGCGCTGTCGATCGCTGCGCTTTCGCTCATGGAAACTCCGCTTCAGGGTAGTTCGTCTGGCGGCGTCGCCAGCGCGTGTCCCAGGCCCGTGACAATGGCGTCGGCGGACATCTTCGTGCGCAGGGGCCCAAAGAAGGCGCCGTCGCGCACCACAAACATCGCCGGCAGGTGAAACACGCCATAGCGTTGCACCGCGCCGCCGTTCTCCTCGGCATCGATCCAGCACAACCGGTCGAGCGGCAAGGATTGCTCGGGCAAATGGTGCCGGGCCCAGCGGCAACTGGAGCAGCCCAGGCTGGTGAAAATCAGCAGTGAGACGCCGGGGAGGTCAAGAAGTTGCTGATCGAGGTCGAAGTCCGTCAGTTGCAATTGATCCACGCGCTTCTCCTCTGAATGATGTTCGGGTGATGCCTGTCGCAACCCAAGACAGGTCAGACAATGCCGCAACCGTTGGACGAAAGCCACGTTTACCCATTGTCGAACCACCGGCTAACGCGCTAAGGTTCGGCTCCCCCGTTGCGCTCAATCATGCTCGGCTCCGCCGCACGGGGACGCTGGCGGCCAGCATCCGTGACCTGATGAGTAACACGATGGCTGATTTACCGATTGACGACCTCAACGTTGCGTCCAACGAGACACTGATCACCCCGGATCAGCTGAAACGCGAAATCCCGCTGACCGCCGCCGCCCAGGCCACTGTCAGCCAGGGCCGCGAAGTCATCCGCAACATCCTCGATGGCAAGGATCACCGCCTGTTCATCGTGATCGGACCCTGCTCGATCCACGACCTCAAGGCCGCCCACGAATACGCCGATCGCCTGAAAGCGCTGGCGGCCGAGGTGTCCGACACCTTGTATCTGGTCATGCGCGTCTATTTCGAGAAGCCGCGCACCACTGTCGGCTGGAAAGGCCTGATCAATGACCCGTACCTGGACGACTCCTTCAAGATTCAGGATGGCCTGCACATCGGCCGTCAATTACTGCGCGACCTGGCCGAAAAAGGCCTGCCGACCGCGACCGAAGCGCTCGACCCGATTTCACCTCAGTACCTTCAAGACCTGATCAGCTGGTCGGCCATCGGCGCGCGTACCACTGAGTCCCAGACTCACCGGGAGATGGCCTCGGGCCTGTCCTCGGCAGTCGGTTTCAAGAATGGCACCGACGGCGGCCTGACCGTCGCGATCAACGCCCTGCAATCGGTGTCCAGCCCTCATCGCTTCCTGGGTATCAATCAGGAAGGCGGCGTGTCCATCGTCACCACCAAAGGCAACGCCTACGGCCACGTGGTCTTGCGCGGCGGCAACGGCAAGCCCAACTATGACTCGGTCAGCGTTGCCCTGTGTGAGCAGGCGCTGAACAAGGCAAAGATCAAGCCGAACATTATGGTTGATTGCAGCCACGCCAACTCCAACAAGGACCCGGCGCTGCAGCCGCTGGTCATGGAGAACGTTGCCAACCAGATTCTCGAAGGCAACCAGTCGATCATCGGTCTGATGGTCGAAAGTCACCTGAACTGGGGCTGCCAGGCCATTCCCAAAGACCTCGCCGACTTGCAGTACGGCGTGTCCATCACTGATGCCTGCATCGACTGGGAAAGTACTGAACAAACCCTGCGCAGCATGCACGCCAAGCTCAAGGACGTATTGCCCAAGCGCAAGCGCGACTGACCTGACCGCAGAAACGACAACGCCGAGCCCATGCTCGGCGTTTTACTGTGTGACGCGCGCCTGGATCAGATCTTGGCCGCCTGCCGCTGGTTGCGCTCCATGTAGCGCTCCACGTAGGAGCACGAAGGGATCACGGTGTAGCCGATCCGGTCGGCATAGTCGAGGGCCACCTTGGTCAAGGCTGCCGCTATCCCACGTCCGCGCAATTCGTTGGGAACGAACGTACGATAGATATCCAGGGTCTCTTTACCCAGGTCCATGTACGTCAGATAGGCACGGTAGCCGTCAATATTGACTTCGAACTGGTGACCGGTCTCGTCATGGTGGATGGACAACGCCTCGCTCATCACTACTCCTCGCGGGTCTTGGAATTGGACCCTTACCTTATCGACATTTTCCCGGCGAAGGAACCTTTACAGGCAGTATGAGAACTATTGCCTCTGCAATAGAGCCTGCTGCAAGAGAGCTGACTGCGCCACCCTGTGCCGTTTGGACACCGCGAAGAGCATCGCTGTTCTCAAACAATTCGAGCACAGGCAAATAGTAGGCGTCCTGGGCAAGTGCGCTCAAGTGAATCAACTGTTAATTGCGCTGCCGCACCTCTGCTGATGTAACCCACGGAACCTGTTGTCGCCAACGAATGTCCACTGAGACGCAACGCCCGGACACCCGTCACTTGAAGGCCATTTAAACGGCCCTCAAAGATGCGCCTGTCACGATAATCGACTATACAAAAAAGGTCGCCCGTACCGCGAAGTCGCCTCGACCGGAGTCACCTGACAGCCATCTCTGCCGGGCGCTTTTTCTGTGCGAAGAAAAAGCGTGAGGAGTTGCACGGAACTCGTTCAAACCCAAGAATTTTCTGCAGATCTTGCGCGCGCTCCGTTTACTTACTACAAACAATGAGTAAGATGTACGCCGGTCATTTTCTCACTTTCGAGAGATGACTAATTTGATAGAAGTCCTTTAAGGGGAACACGATGAACAACGTTCTGAAATTCTCTGCTCTGGCCCTGGCCGCAGTTCTGGCTACCGGTTGCAGCAGCGCATCCAAAGAAACAGAAGCTCGTCTGACCGCAACTGAAGACGCAGCCGCTCGTTCGCAAGCCCGTGCCGATGAAGCCTATCGCAAGGCTGACGAAGCGCTGGCTGCAGCTCAAAAAGCTCAGCAAACTGCTGACGAAGCCAACGAACGCGCTCTGCGTATGTTGGACAAGGCTAGCCGCAAGTAATAATCCCTCGGGATTATTGATAAGCCGATCCGTTAACGGGTCGGCTTTTTTATTGCCTGGCCTTTTTTTGCCAAGCGCCGCAGCGTCGTCTTATTGCAGTGTCATCGGCGCGCCGCCCACCACGGGCGCCGGCGTGGTCGGCACGGCAATCTCGACCGGCATGCCGTCTTCGGCAGCCACTACGTCCCGCACTTCGTCCCAGTTGATCCGCAGGCTGTTGGCCAGGTCTTCACGCTTGAGCAGGGCATTGATCACGGCGGTGTGCTTGTCGACCACCGAAGGCTTGCCGCTTTCGTCCAGCGGCGTGTGCGCTTCCAGGTAGACCTTGCCGCCGCTGACGCCGAACTTGTAGGGCTCGCTCATGATGCGCACGGTGGTGCCCACCGGGACCATGTCCGCCATTTCCAGCACATTGTTGTTGTACATGCGGAAGCAGCCGTGGCTGGTGCGCATGCCGATGCCGAACTTCTTGTTCGAGCCATGGATCAGGTAGCCCGGCAAGCCGAGGCCGAACTTGAAAGGGCCCAGCGGGTTGTCCGGCCCGGCCGGGACCACGTTGGGCAGGATGTCGCCGTCGGCGGCGTGCTCGGCCTTGACCGACGCAGGCGGCGTCCAGGTCGGGTTCGGTGTTTTGGCGGTGACTTTAGTGGTGGAAACCGGCGAACCCCAACCCTCGCGTCCGATACCCAGCGGAAAGGTGTACACCACGTCCCGGCCTTTCGGGTAGTAGTACAAACGGTACTCGGCGAGGTTGATGACGATGCCTTCGCGCGGACCCGGCGGCAGGATGAAACGCGTCGGCAATACTATTTGCGTGCCTGCGCCCGGCAGCCAGGCATCAACGCCCGGGTTGGCGGCGATCATTTCCAGGTAGCCCAGGTCGTAGCGCGTAGCGAGGTCGGCGAAGGTGTCTTCGTACCTGGCGGTGACGGTCTGCACCTGGCCGATGATGTCCTCGCCCGGCGGCGGCAACGGAAACTCCAGGGCGGAGACGGGGCCGGCCGCGCACAGCGCAGCGAGCGACAGACAGCGGGCGAAAGCTGGAATGCGCGACAACATCCGGAGAATCCTTGGTAAGCGGAAGGCTTGATTGTGCGCGATTGTACACGCACCCCTGCGCGTCCGGGAGTGTTCGCGCGGCGTTAAACGCCGGTTTCCAGTTCAGGCCAGATCGGGTGCCAGCCGCGCCGTTGCGCGTCGATGATCGCCCGGCACAGCGGGCACAGCCGCTCATCCTGATAAACCGTCTGCTGGACTTCCGACCAGCGTGGCTGGGCGGGCAGCAAGGTGCCGCACAAGGTGCGATCGGCGGAGCCTGCCAGTTCGAGCTGACGAGCGACCAGATGCACAAGGATTTCCTGGCACGCGAACAGGTCAAGCTGTTCGTCAGGCTCGATCAGTTGATAAGCATAAAGGGACCAGGCAGGACGGCGCGGCATCGGGGGCTCCAGAGCGGGGGCGCCACATTAGCCGAAAGCCCCCGTCCGGAAAAGGCCTGCAAGCCTTTAAATCAGCGGTTTTCGTCTGAGGGTCTGGAAATCGCGCAACGGTCGTCGCGGCATCGACGACTGCCGTCCGGATGAGGCAACCACGCCAGATGGGGACGCCAGCGGCAGAACAAGCGGTAACCGAGGTTCAGCAACGGCCTCAGTGGCCGCCATGACAGCGGCGCAGCCCAGGCGCCGAGGCCGGCAGCCCGCCAGCTCCATAGCGTCGCATCCAGGCCGGTCACCCAGGTGCCATCGCCGAATCGGGCGTGCAGCACAGACTGCATCTGCTCGTGGGTGAATCCGAGCGCCGGGGCATCAAACCCCTCTTCGCTCATGTCGACGAGCTGAAGCCGCGCCTGTGTGGCGTCAGTCGTCGAGTGGGCCGACGCGTGGGCACGCAGGAGTTTGATCTCCCGCGCGCACAGCGGGCAGTCACCGTCGAAGTACAGTGTGAGTGGCCACTGCTCTTTCTTGTACATCTTTTTGGTCCTGTATAGGTTTGGTCCACCATAGGCGCAAACCCGGCCGCTGACAACGAGCGGCCCTTGCGCCTGATGACTGACGCCCTGCCTGTATTGGCCTGATGTTAGCGGCGGCGACTAAAGCAACGGTTTCAGCGCGGGCCAGACGTTATCCAGCAAATAAGGCTGAGCCTGGACGTTGGGGTGAATGCCATCCTGCTGCGTCATGTCAGGCCGGCCGCCCACACCCTCCAGCATGAACGGCACCAACGCGGCATCGGTGGCTTCGGCGACTTTCGGGTACACCGCCGCAAAGGCCGTGGTGTAGCGCTCACCGTAGTTGGGCGGGATTTTCATGCCCAGCAACAGCACCTTGGCGCCGGCCGCTTTGGACTGCTCAACCATGTCAGTAAGGTTTTGTTGCAATTGCGCCGGCGGCTGCCCGCGCAGGCCGTCATTACCGCCCAGTTCGAGGATCACCAGATCCGGTTTGTGCTCGGCAAGCAGCGACGGCAGCCGCGCCTGGCCCCCGGCACTGGTATCGCCGCTGACCGACGCATTGACCACTTTATCCTTGAAGCCTTCCTTCGCCAGGCGCTGTTCCAGCAGACTGACCCAACCGACGCGGGTATCCAGGCCGAAAGCCGCGCTGATACTATCGCCAACGATCAATACCGTGCCTGCCATCGCGCCTTGTGACAACAGCAGCAAACCCAGGCCAGCACTTAAAAACCACGCACGCATCGGATTCTCCATGAGCGAAAGTATTCTCAGTGCTCGGAACCTCAGCAAAGTGGTCCCAAGCACCGAAGGTGACCTGACCATCCTGCACGAACTCTCCCTGGAACTAAACAAGGGCGACACGCTGGCCATCGTCGGCGCGTCGGGCTCGGGCAAATCCACCCTTCTCGGTCTGCTGGCCGGCCTCGACCTGCCCAGCGCCGGCTCCGTCGTCCTGTCCGGGCGCAACCTCAGCGAGCTGGATGAAGACCAGCGCGCCCGGGTTCGCGCCGAACATGTGGGCTTTGTGTTCCAGTCCTTCCAGTTGCTCGACAGCCTGAACGCGCTGGAAAACGTCATGCTGCCGATGGAGCTGGAAGGCCGCAAGGACGCCCGGGATCAGGCCCGGCATCTGCTGGAGCGCGTCGGCCTGGGTCAGCGTCTGACCCACACGCCCCGGCAACTGTCGGGGGGCGAGCAGCAACGGGTCGCCATCGCTCGCGCGTTTGCCGCCGACCCGGACGTGTTATTCGCCGATGAACCCACTGGCAACCTGGACAGCCACACCGGCGAGCGCATCAGCGACCTGTTGTTCGAGCTGAACCAGGAACGCAATACCACCCTGGTGCTGGTCACCCACGATGAGCGCCTGGCACACCGTTGCCGGCGCCTGATCCGTCTCGAGGGTGGCCGACTGGTCGCCCCCATGGAGCCTTGATGGCACGCCTGCCTTTTTCCCGTCTGCTTAGCCTCGCGGCGCGGCAGCTCATGCGCGATGCCCGCGCCGGCGAGCTGCGCGTGCTGTTCTTCGCGCTCGTGGTGGCGGTTGCCGCCAGCACGGCCATCGGCTATTTCGGCGCGCGCCTTAACAGCGCCATGCTGCTGCGAGCGACGGAATTTCTCGGCGCCGACCTCATTCTCGGCGGCTCCACGCCGGCGACGCCTGCGCAGATCGATGCCGGCACGGCGCTGAAGCTGGATCACTCGCAGATCGTGATTTTCTCCAGCGTTGTGGCCACCGACAACGGCATTCAGCTGGCCAGCGTCAAGGCCGTCGATGGGGCGTATCCATTGCGCGGCGAGCTGAAAAGCGCCCCTGCCCCCTACGAAGCTGAAACCGTTGGCGGTGAGCCGCAAGTCGGCGAAGCCTGGGCGGAAGCGCGAATTCTGGTGGCGCTGAACCTGAAGGTCGGCGACAGCATTGACGTCGGTTCCAAGACCTTGAAGCTGACCCGCGTGCTGACCTACGAGCCCGACCGCGCCGGTAACTTCTACAGCCTGACGCCTCGGGTGATGATCAACATGGCCGACCTTGAAGCCACCAAGGTCGTTCAGCCTGGCAGCCGCGTCAGTTATCGGGACCTGTGGCGCGGGACGCCCCAGGACCTCGCCGCCTATCGCAAAGCGATAGAGCCCGGGCTGGCGCCTAACCAGAAAATCGACGATGCCCGGGATGGCAATCAACAGATCGGCGGCGCACTGGGCAAGGCCGAGCGTTATCTGAACATGGCCAGTCTGGTCGCCGTACTACTGGCCGGCGTGGCAGTGGCGTTATCGGCGGCGCGTTTCGCGGTGCGCCGCTTTGACGCCAGTGCCTTGCTGCGTTGCCTTGGCCTGTCGCGCCATGAAGCGCTGGTGCTGTTCGGTTTGCAGCTGGCCATGCTGGGCGTAGTCGCCAGCGCGGCCGGCGCGTTGCTCGGCTGGTTCGCCCAACTCGGGCTGTTTCATTTGCTGGAAAACCTGCTTCCTGCTGCGGTGCCGCCCGGGGGCTGGCTGCCGGCAGTCGCCGGTATCGGCACCGGGCTGGTCGCCCTCGCCGGCTTCGCACTGCCGCCGCTGGCAGCGTTGGGTCGCGTGCCACCGCTGCGGGTGCTGCGTCGGGACATGCTGCCCATCCCGGCCAGCACCTGGCTGGTCTATGGCGCGGCGCTGCTCGCGCTGGGCCTGATCATGTGGCGCCTGAGCCTGGACCTGGTGCTGACCTTCGCCCTGCTCGGCGGCGGCCTGATCGCGGCGATGATACTTGGCGGTGTGTTGCTGCTGGCCCTGAAAAGCCTGCGCCGTTTGCTCGCCGGGGCCTCGCTGCCGTGGCGTCTGGGCCTGGGTCAGCTGTTGCGCCATCCCATGGCCGCCGCCGGCCAGTCCCTGGCATTCGGGCTGATTCTGCTGTCCATGGGGCTGATTGCGCTGCTGCGCGGCGAGCTGCTCGACACCTGGCAAAATCAGCTGCCCAAAGATGCGCCGAACTACTTCGCGCTGAACATTCTGCCCAACGACAAAGACAACTTCGCTGAACGCATGGGCCGCCTGTCGACCCACAGCGCGCCGCTGTACCCGATGATTCCGGGGCGCCTGATGACCATCAATGGCGAGCCGGTGAGCAAGTTCGTCACCAAAGACTCCCGTGGCGAGAACGCCACCCAGCGCGACCTCAACCTGACGTGGGCAGCATCGTTGCCGGAAGGCAACAGCATCACCGCCGGTCAGTGGTGGACCAGCGATCAGCCGCCCGCCGACGGCGTGGTTCCCGGCGTGTCGGTGGAAACCAAGCTGGCCAACAGCTTGAACATGAAGCTGGGCGACACCCTGGGTTTCGTAATCGGGGGTCTGACCCGGGAGGTCAAGGTCACCAGCCTGCGCGACATCAACTGGGACACCTTTCAGCCCAACTTCTTCATGATCTTCCAGCCTGGCACCCTAAAGGACGTGCCGGCCACGTACCTGACCAGCTTCTATCTGGCGCCGGGCAATGATCAGCAGATCGTCGAACTGTCCCGGGCCTTCCCGGCCGTAACGATCCTGCAGGTGGAGGCGTTGCTGGCGCAGCTGCGCAGCATCCTCGATCAGGTGACGATGGCGGTGCAGTACGTGCTGCTGTTCGTGCTGGCGGCGGGGATGGCGGTGTTGTTCTCCGGCTTGCAGGCGACGCTGGACGAGCGAATTCGACAGGGCGCGCTGCTGCGGGCACTGGGTGCGAGTCGCGCATTGTTGACCAAGGCGCGACGCATCGAGTTCGGTCTGCTCGGGGCGGTCAGCGGTGTGCTGGCGGCGATTGGCTGCGAACTGGTGAGCTTTGCACTCTATCGCTACGCCTTCAACCTTGAGTGGCACCCCCATGCCTGGCTGCTGGTGCTGCCGCTGATCGGCGCCTTGCTGGTGGGCGGCGCGGGTGTGTTCGGCACACGGCGGGCGCTGAACGCAAGTCCCCTGCAAGTGCTGCGCGAGGGTTAGCGGTGGCATATGGACATGGGCGGCAAGGCGCCGCTCACGGTCTGCTGAAACCGCCGGACCGGCGACCGCAAGGCCTCGGCTATTTCTGGTACTCGATTTTCGTGATCCACCATTGCTTGCTGCCGGAGGGAACCGGCACCGAGACTTCGTCGTCGACTTGTTTCTTCAGCAGCGCCCGGGCCATGGGTGAATCGATGGAAATGTAGTCCATGCGTCCGTAGATCTCGTCGTAGCCCACGACGCGGAAACGCTTGCTCTCGCCCTCCTCGTCCTCGACTTCGACCCATGCGCCAAAGAACACCCGACCTTCCTGCTCCGGCGAATAGGCGACCACACGCATGTCTTCGAGACGCTTGCGCAGATAGCGCACACGCCGGTCGATCTCGCGCAGCAGCTTTTTGTTGTACTGATAGTCGGCGTTCTCGCTGCGATCCCCCAGGGAAGCGGCCCACGCCACTTTCTGCGTGATATCAGGCCGGTGCTCACGCCAGAGGTAATCGAGCTCCTTCTTCAGGGCGGCATGGCCCTCGACGGTGATTATTTTGGTGCTGATCTCACTCATTCACGCTGTCTCTGCCCCGGGCTGGGTACGTTGTTCTGTTGAGGACGAAGCCTACAGGGTTGGGCTGGCCGAGGGGCAAATCAAGGCAGCGCTCATTTGACCAGACGCTTTTCTTTGGAAGGCCGATAGCCGAAGTACGCGCTGTAGCATTTGCTGAAATGGCTCGGCGAGACGAACCCGCAGGCCACCAGCACTTCCACCTGGGTCAGCTCAGTGTGCTGCAGCAGGCGGCGGGCCTCGGTGATGCGAAGTTCCAGGTAGTAGCGCTGCGGGGTGGTGCCCAGTTGTTCCTGGAACAGCCGCTCGATCTGTCGCCGCGAACGTCCGGCGTACACCGCCAGTTGCTCCAGTTCCAGGGGTTCCTCAAGGTTGGCGTCCATCAGCTTGACCACTTCCTTGAGCGGCGCGCTGACCGTCAGGTGCCGGCTTGGCCTGGTCCGCCGATAACGGGATTCCTCGAAAGCCAGAATGTCCTCGATCCCTTCGATCAACGCCTTGTCGTGCAACGTCTTGATCCACTCCAGTGCCATGTGGAACGCCCCCGCCGGGCTTGCAGCGGTGAGGCGATCACGGTCGATGACAAATGCTTCGCTGGTGACTTCGCTGACTTTGCAGATCTCCGCCAGGGCGGCGCGGTGCTCGGGGTGGATGGCGCAACGGTAGCCGTCGAGCAAACCCGCGGCGCCGAGGAACCAGGCGCCGTTCCACAATCCTGCGAGGGTGATGCCCTGCTCGGCGGCGGTGGCCAGCAGACGCACCAGGTGCTCATCGGCCTTGAGTTCGGTGCGATAACCGCCACAAATCACCAGCAGATCCAGCGCCTTCAGCGCCGACGCGTCAAGCCGCGCGTCAGGCCGGATCACCAGCCCCAAATCGCTGGTTACTTCGCCCTCGTGCACGCCGAACGTCTGCGACGTGAACAGATCGGGGCGCAGCAGGTTGGCCGTTACGAAGGTGTCCAGCGTCTGGGTGAAGGCCGGCAACGAGAAGTGCTCGAGCAGCACGAAACCAGTGCGCGTGCGGGCCGAGCGGCTTCCCTGGTCCTCCTCCACGTAGCGAAGGTTCTTGCCCTTCATGCCTCCGCTGAATGCTCGCCGCTCGATCACTGCCGCCTCGCTTTTGCGTCCCGCCCGGGATGCTGATGGGTTGCTGCGGTTCGCCGCCGTTTGCTGACTCGGAAGACGTTGATCAAACGGGGGCTGGACCGGGTCCGCGCCATTCTAGCGGAACGGCGCCGGGGTTAAAGTTTTGTCGAGGTGGCCGATACAAAACCGCCCGCGAAAAAAAGCCTGCACGCGCTGACACTCGCCCGACCCACCGCCCTTACCCATCAGGCTGCTTATGGCGCTCGACCCGATCACCTTGCTGACGATGACCATCGCCCTCGCTGCAGCCGCCGCGCTGTATCTGGCCGTGGAGTGGCGGACGGTGAGAGGGCCTTCGCTGCTGTTCTGGAGCACCGGCTTCGCCATCATTTCGGTGGGCTCGACCCTGGCGTTGCTGCGCAGCAGCGGCATTCTGCTGATTGGTATCTGGTTCGCGAACGGGTTGTTGGTGACCGCCCACTGGCTCTTCCTGTTGGGGGTTGCGCGGTTTACCGAAACTCGGCTGTCGCGCGCCTGGTACATGATTTTTGCCCTGTGGCTGGGGTTGTTGCTGCTGCCAGACCAGCCGTGGTGGTCGAAAGTGATGCTGGCAGCCAACTCGCTATTAATCTCTCTGCTGATGCTCAAGGCCAGCGGGTTGCTGCGCCCCCATGGCAAGTCCCTGAGCGTCGGCGCGGTGCAGCTGCGCTATGTGCTGCTGGCCCACGGCCTGTTCTATTTTTCCAAGGCGGTCACGGCAGTGATGCCTGGAACGTTGATTGATCTGGCCGCCTTTCGTGGCGCAATCATTCAAATCTCACTGGTCGAAGGGACGATGGCGGTGATGCTGATCGCCCTGTCGATGACCGGCTCGGAGCGTCATCGCCGGGAAAAGCGCATTGCCCGGCTGGCGGCGCGGGATCCACTGACGGCGCTGTACAACCGTCGTGCGCTGGAGATGCGCGGTCAGCGTCTGCTGGAAAGTGTCTCGGCCGCTCGGCCGGGGGCGCTGCTTCTGATGGACGTCGACAATTTCAAGCTGGTCAACGACCTCTACGGTCACAGCGCTGGCGACCGGCTGCTGGTCGAGCTCAGTGAAATTATCCGTTCGGCCTTGCCCAAGGGCGCTTTGGTCGCGCGCCTGGGCGGGGATGAATTCGTGATGCTGCTCAGCGACACGTCCAGCGAGCAAATTCTGGCGCTGGGCCGCACGCTGCGTGAGGCCTTCCACTCGATCGCCTCGGAAACCTTTTCCACGCCCCAGCCGGTGACGCTGAGCATTGGCGCCACCCTGTTCAGCCAACCGCCGCCCAGCCTGGCGGCGTTGCTTGAGCGCAGCGATGCAGCCCTGTATGAATCCAAACGGGGTGGACGCAACCGCATTCAACTGGTAGATCAGAGCCTCGAAGGCGGCAATGCGCTGCACCTGCCGTGAAGGCTCACCGAAGGATCCCTCGCCATGCCCATGAGCAGCGCTCACCTGATCTACCGTGCCACGGCAGTTGACGACCTCGACCGCTTGTTTGCCATCTACAGTGATCCACAAACCCAGCTGTTCAACCCTTCCGGGCCGATGACCGACAAGGCCCAGGCCGCAGCCCTGCTTGAGGGCTGGATCGAGCACTGGCAGACCCATGGCTATGGGTGGTGGGCCATCGCGCGCAAGGAGTTGCCCGAACATATCATCGGATTCGGCGGCATCGGGTTGCATGACTTTTTGGGCGTGCAAAGGGTCAATCTGGGCTATCGGTTCGCCGTCGAGGCGTGGGGACAGGGGTTTGCTACGGAGATGGGCAAAGCGGCGCTGGATTTCGGGTTTTCGAACTTAAAACTGAGGGATGTCTACGGCTACGTGCGGCCGACCCACGCTGCATCCATTCGTGTGCTGGAGAAAATCGGCATGCGCCGTTGCGGCGAGCTCAATGACGTACCGGGTCAGGCCCCGAGCCTGATGTTCAAAGCTGTCACCAGTGCTGCACAGTAAACAATCAGTGCCGCAGGACTAGCGAGAACCCATCAATGGGCGGTCTGCAGGCCGCAGCTGGCGTCAAGTTCATCCCATGGGCGGGCGGCCTCACGGGCATAGCCGCAGGTTGGCAAATGCACGAACGTCGCTTCCCGCTCCGCTTCGCTCTGCCTGGCTTTGCAGGCGCGGCACAGCACTGTGTGGTCGTTCAGCCACCAGTGGGTGTTCCACCGGACCAGATCGTCGGTCACCATCATTGCTTCCCCTCACACTTGCGTACGTATCCAGTTGATTCAACTTGTTGCCGGAGGTTTCCCGCGACATGCATCTGGCTGATCGGCGGTCATTTTTTTCACTCGTTAGGGGCAAATGGGTCCTGCCGCCCCTTGCGCTCCCGCCTTTTACGCACAGACATCAACATCGAATTCGCCTCTGCGCGATGCGGGTTTACCCAACCTTTACCGATCCTAGACGTGGGTTTACACGGATCCGGTGTTTTATACGTCCATGGCGAACCCACTCTTTCGCCAAAGGAGACACCATGATGTCCAAGATGACCCAAGCCTTGATCCTGTCCGGTCTGCTCGCCGGCGCCGGTACGGCGTCCGCCAGCGAACGCAACGTGATTGTGCCTGTCATCGCCGGAGCCGCCGTCGGTGCCGTACTGGCCGCCGTGATCAGTCAGTCGCACAACGATCGTCATGAGCGTTATCAGGATTACCGCCCGCAACCGCGCTATGCACCGCGTTATCAGCCGCAGTACCGGGAGGTTGTCTATGTGCCGGTGCGTGAGCGGGCCGAGTATCGCCGCTTCGCGCCACCGCCACCCCGCGGTTACTACGACGGCGGTTATCGCCGGGGCTTTGATCACGGTCGGGGCAATGACCGGTGGTAAGCACTCAAGCGGACCGTAATGTGGGACCGGCGTGTGGGACCGGCTTTAGCCGGGAAGGCGGCAGGCGTCACGCTGCAAATCTTGCGGTGTTCATGCAGGCCTCTTCCCGGCTGAAGCCGGTCCCACTAAGCAATTGCCTTCACTCAGCGGGATTAGCCGCGACCCTGAATGTGGGACCGGCTTTAGCCGGGAAGGCGGCAGGCGTCACGCTGCAAATCTTGCGGTGTTCATGCAGGCCTCTTCCCGGCTGAAGCCGGTCCCACCAAGGGAATTGCGTGCAGTCGGTGGGACTGGCTGGGTGCCGGTCCTGCAACAAAGCGGCGCGTTCATTCAGTAAAACCTGCCTTGTCTGCACTGCCGCTTTCTCCAACAAAACTGCTAACGTGTCCGGCCATCACTCGCCCATCGACCACTGACAGCACGCAGGGACGGACAATGTTCGAATTCATCTACCTGGCAATCCTCATCGGCATCGGCGGCACTGCGCTGCTGGATCTCTGGGCGTTGTTGCTCAAGGCGCTGCTGGGTTTGCCTACGCCGCCGTGGCACCTTGTGGGCCGCTGGTTTGCCGGGATGCCCAAAGGTCAGTTCGTGCACCCCAAGGGCATCGGCAATTCCCCTCCCGTACCCAATGAGCTGGCGATTGGCTGGTTCATGCATTACACCGTCGGCGTGCTGTTCGCCGCCGCGTTGTTGTTCATCTGGGGTGTGCAATGGGCGCACGCGCCGACCTTTCTGCCGGCACTGATCGTCGGGCTGGTGACCATCGGCGCAGGCTGGTTCATCCTGCAGCCCGGCATGGGTGTCGGCGTGGCATGCAACAAGGCGCCGAAACCGAACGTGGCGCGGTTGCAGAATGTGGTCGGCCATGTGGTCTTCGCCATTGGCATGTATGGCGCGGCGCTACTGGTCGGGTAATCAACGGGAGATTGCCAAGGGGCGCGGTCTGGGGTCGCACCCGACCAATCGAGATGAACCTATGGGCATCGGTGCCGTTCTGAAACCTGAGAGCTGCATCGTTATGAAGCTCGTTCAACCCGATCAAACAGGAGATCCCCATGACCCAAACGGCTTTGGTCGTCGGCGCCAGCGGCATCGTCGGCAGCGCAACCACCCAACTGTTACTCGATAACGGTTGGCAGGTGGCCGCCCTTTCCCGCAGTCCCTCGCAAACGCCGGGCGTGATCCCCGTGGCAGCGGACCTGCAAGACCCGGCCTCGGTCAGACAAGCCCTGGCGGACCTCAAACCGACCCACGTCTTCCTCACCACCTGGTCGCGTCAGGCCACGGAAGCTGAAAACATCCGCGTCAACGCCGCCATGGTGCGTAACGTCCTGGACGCATTGAGCCCGGCGAAGAGCGTCAAGCACGTCGCGCTGGTCACCGGCCTGAAGCATTACCTCGGCCCGTTCGAAGCCTACGGCAAAGGCACCCTGCCGCAGACGCCGTTCCGCGAATCCCAGGGCCGGCTGGACATCGAGAATTTCTATTACGCCCAGGAAGATGAAGTGGTTGCCGCCGCCAAGCGTGACGGTTTCACCTGGAGCGTGCACCGTCCGCACACCGTCACCGGCGTCGCGGTGGGCAACGCGATGAACATGGCGACTACCCTCGCGGTGTACGCGTCGATCTGCAAAGCCACCGGCCGCCCGTTCGTGTTCCCCGGCTCCCGGGTGCAGTGGGACAGCCTCACCGACATGACCGATGCGCGGCAATTGGCCAAGCAGCAACTGTGGGCAGCGACGACGCCTGCGGCAGCGGATCAAGCGTTCAACATCACCAACGGCGACGTGTTTCGCTGGAAGTGGATGTGGGGCCAGATCGCCGAGTACTTCGGGCTGCACCCTGCTGCATTCCCGGAGAAGGTGTCCCCGCTGGAAGAGCAGATGGCCAACGATCAAGGGGCATGGGACGCGCTCGTGCGCGCCCATGGTTTGAAAGAAGCCGACATCAGTCGCCTGATTTCGCCGTGGCACACCGATGCCGACCTCGGTCGTCCCATCGAAGTGGTCACCGACATGTCGAAAAGCCGAGCCCTGGGTTTCAAGGAATTCCAGGCCAGTGACCAGGCGTTCTTTGACGTGTTTGACACACTGCGGGCCCAGCGCTTGATTCCTTGATCGGCCAAACCAGCCACACAAAAACGCAGCGATGATTCGATCATCGCTGCGTTTTTGTATTTAGGCCATCGCTTATCAAAAACGCGCGACTCAAGCCTTTTCCAGCGCGTCCTCTTTATGCATTGCGAGGTGGCCGGTTTTGTCGCTCTTGACCTCGTACTGTGGCGCCTCGGGTGAGGCGTGACGATGCCGGCCCATGAACTCGACTTCCTTGGTGTGCACCTTCATCACTTTGCCGACGATGTGCCCGGCCTCGGAATTCCAGCGCACATGGTCACCGACCTTGAATGCATGAGCCATTGATTTTCTCCTTGGGTTCAGGAAGTCAGGGCTGCCAGAGGGTCTGGCTGCCTTCCAGCTTGCGATCCAGAAAACTCGCCGCACTGATCAGCGCCAGGTGGCTGAGGGCTTGCGGGGTGTTGCCCAAGTGGTGGCCGTGGGCGTCGAATTCCTCGGCGTACAAGCCCAGCGGGTTCGCGTAGCGCAGTAACTGTTCGAACTCCAGATGCGCCTGCTCCACCCGCCCGGCGCGGGCCAGGCATTCGACGTACCAGAAGGAACAGGCAACAAACGCGCCTTCCTCACCTTCAAGGCCATCCTGGTGCTCATCGTCATTGCGATAACGGAAGACCATACCGTCGCGCACCAGCGCGCGCTCAATGGCCTCCAGCGTCTTCAGCCATTTGGGATCGCTGGCGCCTACGAAGCGCACCAGCGGCATGAGCAACATGGAGGCGTCGAGGTTCTTGCTGCCTTTGTGCTGGACGAAGTGGCCCAGATCGGCGTCCCAGAAGTTTTCCCAGATGTCATCGTGGATGGCCTGACGCGCCTGGTCCCAACGCTCGAATGGCGCCGGCAGCGAGCGTTTCAGCGACAGCCGCAGCGCCCGGTCCAGCGCGACCCAGCACATCAGCCGCGAATGGAGAAAATGCTGATCGTCGCCGCGCATCTCCCAGATGCCCACGTCCTTGCTGTTCCAGGTCTCGCACAGATCGTTGACCAACCGGGTGACGTGCTTCCAGCCCTCATGGGAAATGGCCTCGCCGTATTTGTTGGCCAGGTACACCGCATCGAGCAGCTCGCCGTAAATATCCAGCTGCGTTTGCTTGTAGGCCTCGTTGCCGATACGGACCGGGGATGCACCGCCGTAGCCGCTCAGGTGATCCAGTGCCTCTTCGGGCAATTCTTCGCGGCCGTCCAGCGCATAGAGAATCCCAAGCTTGCTGGCGTCCTCGCAGCAGTCGCCCATGCGCTCGCGGACCCAGTGCATGAAGGCGTTGGCTTCCTCGGTGTAGCCCAGGCGCATGAAGGCATAGACGGTGAACGACGCGTCGCGGATCCAGGTGTAGCGGTAGTCCCAGTTGCGCTCGCCGCCCTCTTCTTCCGGCAGGCCAAAGGTCGCCGCCGCGACGATGCCGCCATGCTTGCGTGAGGTCAGCAGCTTGAGCGCCAGGGCCGAGCGATTGACCACTTCGCGCCAGCGCCCCCGGTAATTGGAATGCCGGCTCCAGTGCTGCCAGTAGTTGACGGTGTTTTTCAGATCGCAGTCGCAATTCGTGGCCTTGACCAGCGGATCATCCGCGCCGCCGAGCATGAACTCCACCACATCGCCCTGCTTCATTTCGAACTCGGCCGCCGCGGCATGGCCTTCGAGGGTCAATTGAGTGGTTGCGGCCAGACGCATGGAGGGCTGGCCTTCGGCGTCAAAGCGGATGTCATCGCCGTCCATCTGCGCGGTGGTGTCGGCGCGGCTGTAATCGTGGCGTACCCGGCAGCGCATGCGCACGGCGGTTTGGCCGTGACGCACATGAATGCGGCGGATCAGGCGCGGCAGGTTGTCCACTTCGGACGCGATGGGCATCAGGTCGGTGACTTCTACCACGGCGTCCTTGGCAATCCAGCGCGTCATCAGCACGTTGGTTTCCGGCAGGTACAGCTGCTGGCGACGGGCATCAGGGAGGATCGGCGCCAGCTGGAAAATCCCGGCGTCCGGGGTGTCCAGCAGCGCGGTAAAAATGCTGGGGCTGTCGAAATCGGGCCAGCAGCAGAAGTCGATGCTCCCGGTGTCGGCGACCAGCGCCGCACTGCGCATGTCGCCGATGATGCCGTGGTTTTCGATAGCGTTCTGCGGTTCTTGCTCGGTCGGGTCATCCGGGTTCGGGGTGTGCTCAGCCATTGTTGCGGAACTCCGGGTAGAGGCTCATGCCGCCGTCGATGAACAGCGTCGTGCCATGCACATAATCGGAGGCATCCGAGGCCAGCCAGACGATGGCGTTGGCCACATCGTCGGCCTCGCCCACCCGACCGTACGGGATCAGCTCCAGCAGTTTCTTTTCGGCGTCGCCACTGGTGGCCTTGGTGTTGATGGCCGTGCGAATCGCCCCTGGCGCAATGCTGTTGACACGGATGCGCTGTTCGCCAACCTCTTGGGCAATGCTGCGCATCAGCAAATCGACGCCGCCCTTCGAGGCGGCGTAATTGACGTGACCGGCCCAAGGGATGACCTGATGCACCGAGCTCATGTGGATGATTTTGCCCCGGGCGCGGGACACCTCAGGGCGGAGGTCCTGTTTGGCGAACTGCCGCACGGCGGCGCGCGCACAGAGGAACTGACCGGTGAGGTTGACGTTAATGACGGTGTTCCAGTCTTCGAGTGACATGTCGGCGAAGGCGGCATCCTTCTGCAGCCCCGAATTGGCGACGAGGATGTCCAGACGGCCGAATGCGTCGAGGGTCTCGGCGAAGAGCCTTTCCACGTCCTGCTCGTTGGAGACGTCGGCACCGATGGCGATGGCCTGGCCACCCGCCTCAATGATTTCTTGCGCGAGCTTCTGCGCGGGTTCGGGTTGCGAGTGGTAGTTGATCACCACCGCCGCGCCTGACGCCGCCAGCCCTTTCGCTGCGCCGGCACCCAGTCCGGAGCTGGCGCCGGTGACGATGGCGACTTGGCCTTTCAACGAAATCTGCATGGAATGTAGAGCCTTATGGTGAGCGTTTTAATGCTGACTCACGGGGTTCTGCCGAAGTTCAGCGGGATGAGTACGCCCGTGGCGAAAAGCCCCCCCGGTTGGCATTGGCAGCCAGGGCCTTGGCGGTCCGCTGCAGAACTGAGGGTGCACGGACTGGCCTCTTCCCGGCTGAAGCCGGTCCCACTAACAGCATGCGCATACCCTGTGGGACCGGCTTTAGCCGGGAAGGCGTCGGTGATCACGCCGCAAAATCGAGGGTGCCCGGATTAGCCTCTTCCCGGCTGAAGCCGGTCTTACAATTCGCAGCCCAGCCGGTCCTGCCAATAGCATCCGCATATCCAGTTGGACTGGCTTTAGCCGGGAACGCTGGACGCCGAACAACCGCGCTCCATAAACTGGCGCCCATCATGTCGCAGGCCATCCACAGCAGGGTGACCAATGTCGGGTAACGGGGACGATCTATGAATCGCAATGAGCTGCGCAAGGCCGACATCAACCTGATGGTGGTGTTCGAGACCTTGATGCAAGAGCGTAACGTGACCCGCGCCGCCGAGAAGCTGTTCCTCGGCCAACCCACCATCAGCGCTGCCCTCAATCGCCTGCGTGCGCTGTTCAACGACCCGCTGTTCATTCGCGTCGGTCACCGCATGGAGCCCACGGCGCGGGCCAACGAGATCATCAGTCACCTGTCGCCGGCACTGGACGCCATGTCCGTGGCCCTGAGCCTCACGCGGGAATTTGACCCGGCCAGCAGCGACATGACCTTCCGCATCGGGCTGTCCGACGACGTCGAATACAGCCTGCTGCCGCCGATGCTGCGCGCGATTCGTGAAGAAGCACCGGGCATCGTGCTGGTGATCAAACAGGTCAATTTCTGGAATGTTTCGGAGCTGCTCATGTCTGGCGACATCACCGTTGGCGTCTGCCTGACCCGTGAACTGCCGGCCAACGCCAAGCGGAAAATGCTCCGCACCGTGCAGCCAATGGTGGTGCGCGCCGACGCTTCGCCTGAGCCAATCACCCTGGATGAATACTGCACGCGGCCCCACGTCGTGGTTTCCCACGTGGCGAACATTTCAAGCTTTGCGGATGAATGGCTGGCCGCGATCGGGCGCAAGCGCACCGCCGTATTGTCGGTGCCGCAATACAGCACGTTGCCGGCGTTGATGGAGGGGACGGATCTGCTGTGTAACCTGCCGGATCACCTGACCCGTGCCATGGCCCGGACCGGTCTGCGCG
Organism: Pseudomonas sp. GL_135; assembly: GCF_057834665.1. NCBI lineage: Bacteria > Pseudomonadati > Pseudomonadota > Gammaproteobacteria > Pseudomonadales > Pseudomonadaceae > Pseudomonas > Pseudomonas sp. GL_135. The sequence goes on along the minus strand of NZ_CM174408.1, from coordinate 2,119,664 downwards.
GTGAACCGCTGCCGTTCGTGACGCCGAACCTGGACCTGTCGATGGTCTGGCTCAGCGTTATGGACACTGACCCCGCCGAACGCTGGCTGCGCAAGCGGCTGGAGGCGTTCATGGGGGATTCGAGCGCGACCAGCTCTCCGCAGTAGCGCCTGACGCCTTCCCGACTAAAACCAGTCCTGCTGACTGCCAGCGATCAACTGTAGGACCGGCTTTAGCCGGGAAGACGCCGGTTTGTACACCACCAAGTTTCCGGTGCAGCGGCCGACGCATTCCCGGCTGAAGCCGGTCCCACAAACACCCTGCGATCAACTGTAGGACCGGCTTTAGCCGGGAAGACGCCGGATTGAACACCCACGCATCTGCGGTGTGACGACCAATGCATTCCCGGCTAAAGCCGGTCCTGCGAGGCGCGCGGTCCCACTAAAACCTCTCGCCGCGCCAGCAATACTCTCAATCAGCCAAAACGACCGGTGATGTAATCCTCGGTCTGGGTCTTGGACGGCTTGGTGAAGATGGTGTCGGTGTCACCGTGTTCGATCAGTTCGCCCATGAACATGAACGCGGTGTAGTCCGAGCAACGGGCCGCCTGTTGCATGTTGTGGGTCACGATGATCACCGTGAACTGCTCTTTGAGCTCGGTGATCAGCTGTTCAATGCGACCGGTGGAGATCGGGTCGAGGGCTGAAGTCGGTTCGTCCAGCAACAGCACTTGCGGGCGCAGCGCGATGGTGCGGGCGATGCACAGACGCTGTTGCTGACCACCGGAAAGACTCTGGGCGCTCTGCTTGAGCTTGTCTTTCACTTCATCCCACAACGCCGCGCCACGCAGGGCCTGCTCGACGCGCTCTTCCATCTCGCGACGGGAGAGTTTTTCGTGGTGACGCACCGCGTAGGCGATGTTGTCGTAGATCGACATCGGGAACGGCACCGGCTTCTGGAACACCATGCCGACGTTGCTGCGCAGGCGGTTCATCGAGTAGCCCGGGGCCAGAATGTTCTCCCCGTTGAGCATCACTTCGCCTTTGGCTTCCTGCTTCGGGTACATCGAGTAAATGCGGTTGAACACGCGCAGCAGCGTGGACTTGCCGCAGCCGGACGGGCCGATGATCGCGGTGATGCGCTTCTCTGGGATGATCATGTCGACCGACTTCAGCGAGCGCTGAGTGCCGTAGTAGAAATCGAGACCGCGTACCTGGATTTTGGTTTTTTCGTCGGCGAGGGAAAGGTTGTTCATCAGGACGCCCTATTGCGCAAAAGGAGAAGACGGGAACTGAGGCTCAGTACCAGTACAAACATGGTCATAATCAAAGCGCCGGCCCAGGCCAGGGAATGCCAGTCATCGAACGGACTCATCGCGTACTGGAAGATCACCACAGGCACGCTTGCGATCGGTTTGAGCAGGTCACTGCTCCAGAACTGGTTACCGAAGGCGGTGAACAGCAGCGGCGCGGTTTCGCCGGTGATGCGCGCCAGCGCCAGCAGGATGCCGGTCACCACGCCGGCTTTGGCCGCACGCAGGACGATCTGCAAGGTCAGCTTCCATTGCGGCACACCCAGGGCCAGTGCGGCTTCGCGCATGGTCGACGGTTGCAGCTGAAGCATTTCATCGGTGGTTCGTACCACCACCGGGATCACCAGCAGTGCCAGGGCCAGGGCGCCGGCGATGGCGGAGAAACCGACCTGGTGGTTGGTCACGGCGCTGAGGGGCAGAATCACCGCGGTGTACACGAACAGACCGAGCACGATTGACGGTGCCGACAGCAGAATGTCGTTGATGAAGCGCACCGCATTGCCCAGCTTGGTGTTGCGGGCAAACTCTGCCAGCCAGATCCCGGCCATCAAACCAATCGGCGTGCCGATCAGCAGGCCGATGCCAGACATCAGGATGCTGCCGTAAAAGGCGTTGGCCAGACCGCCCGATGAGCCCGGTGGCGGGGTCATGTCGGTGAACAGCCGCAGGTTAAGCGCTTCGAACCCGTTGACGATCGTGGTCAGCAGAATCCACACCAGCCACAACAGACCGAAGGCCGTCGCGGCGCAGCTCAGGACCATTGCGATCCTGTTTTTGATGGCCCGCGAGCGGTACAGGTTTTCGTTATCGGCCTTACTCATAGACCCTCCTTGCGCGACAGACGAGAGAGCATCAGACGGGCGATCGCCAGCACGATGAAGGTGACCACGAACAGCAGGAAGCCCAGGGCAATCAGCGCAGAACGGTGCAGGTCGGTGTAGGCCTCGCTGAACTCGTTGGCAATCACCGAAGCAATCGAGCTGCTCGGCATCATCAGCGATGCCGAGAACTGGTGGGCGTTGCCCAGCACGAAGGTCACCGCCATGGTTTCACCGAGGGCACGGCCTAGGCCCAGGAACACACCGCCGACCACCGCAGAGCGGGTATAAGGCAGGACGATGTCCCAGACCACTTCCCAGGTCGTGCCGCCCAGTGCGTACGCCGACTCTTTCAGGGCAATGGGCACGCTGCGGAACACTTCAGTCATGACCGAGGTGATGAACGGGATAATCATGATCGCCAGCACGATGCCGGCGGTGAGCATGCCGATACCCAGTGGCGGGCCCTGAAACACCGGGCCGATCAGCGGCAGCGCGCCAAGGTTGTCGTTGATCCAAGGGGCCATGTATTGCGCCATGAACGGGCCGAACACGAACAGGCCCCACATGCCGTAGATGATCGAAGGAATGCCGGCCAGCAGTTCCACCGCCGAAGCGATGGGCATGCGCAACCAGGGCGGTGCGACTTCAGTCAGAAAAACCGCGATGCCGAAGCTCACCGGAACGGCGATCAGCAGCGCGAGAAAGGAGGTGACCAGCGTGCCGTAGATCGGCACCAACGCGCCGAACTTGCCGTTGACCACGTCCCATTCGGTACTGGTAAGAAATTCGAAGCCAAAGGTCTTGAACGCCAGGGCACCGCCCCAGAGTGTCGAGCCGGCGATACTCGCCAGCAACAGCAGCACCAACAGAGCCGCTCCCAGCATCGTGCGCCGAAACCAGGCGTCGTGTCGGTGATCGCGGGCCGCGCGTTTTTCGCTCTCGGATATTGCATCCGGAATCACAGCGGACATGTATTGGGTGTTATCAGTCATGGTAGGTCCACTCGCAAGGAAACCCTGTCACCGAGCGCTCGGTGACAGGGGTTAGCCGGATGACGTCGAGTTACTTGGTGAACTCGGTTTTCCAGTAGTCTTCGATCTTGCTGACCAACGAGGCAGGCAGAGGGACGTATTCCAGTTTTTCAGCGGCGCTCTGACCTTTTTCCAGGGACCATTTGAAGAAGTCGAAAGCAGCAGCGCTTTTCTCGGCGTTCTTCGGTTGCTTGTACATGATGATCCAGGTGGTCGCGGTGATCGGCCATGCCGTCTTGCCCGGCGCGTTGGTCATGATCAGGTTGAAGTCTTTGGCGTTGGCCCAATCAGCGGTGTCAGCAGCTGCGGCGAAGGCTTTCGCGTCAGGCTTGATGTACTCGCCAGCAGAGTTCTGCAGTTGGGTGAAAGCGATATCGCTTTTGGTGGCGTAGGAGTATTCAACGTAACCGATCGAGCCCTTGATCTGTTTTACGTAAGCCGCCACACCTTCGTTACCCTTGCCGCCCACGCCCACCGGCCATTGAACAGCGGAGCCGGTGCCTGGACCGGATTTCCATGCGTCACTGACTTTGGTCAGGTAGCTGGTGAAGTTGAAGGAAGTGCCCGAGCCGTCCGAACGGTGAACGACGGTGATAGCGGTTTCAGGCAGCTTTACACCCGAGTTCATTGCGACGATTGCAGGATCGTTCCACTTGGTGATTTTGCCCTGGAAAATGTCAGCGAGGACCTGGCCACTCAGTTTCAGGTCGTTGGCCTTCACGCCTTCGATGTTGACGACCGGAACGATACCGCCGATCACGCTTGGGAATTGACCCAGGCCGCCGGCCTTGAGGTCTTCCGCGGACATCGGGGCGTCGGACGCGCCGAAGTCTACGGTGGCAGCCTTGATCTGGGCGATACCGCCACCCGAACCGATCGACTGGTAGTTGACGCGATTGTCAGCAGTTTTGCTGTAGTCCTGCGACCACTGGGAGATAACCGGGAATACGAAACTCGAACCAGCGCCCGTCACATCAACGGCGTGTGCCATACCCGACAGGCACATCGAAGCCATCAGAAGCGACAGGCGTTTTTTAGTCAGCAGAATCACGGCAATACCTCAACAAGAGAATTTTGTGTGTGTGGTCACAGTTGAAGACCCGAGGCAGATTTAAAACCGGAAACATTTCTGTTTGATGACAGTCTTGAGACCGCGCGCAAAAACGGAGGCGTCTGTCAGCTTTTTCCTACAGCTTGTAAAACTGGAATGCCCGGTTTTGCTGGCTGCGGCTGAAGTTGTCTAGCGGAAGGGAATTTAGTGTCAATGGGCCACATGTCAGCGCGAAGGCGAGCATTTTGTCGCAATTACCCAAGGCATGGGGCACCGCAGGGGCGGCGTAGCGCCGTCGTAGGGCGTAGGCAGAGCTCCGCTGTTTGCGGCGAATGGCAGATTCATGGCGGCAATGTGTATCGAGATCTTACGATTCGCCGCGATACACCTCGACGCTCGCCCTTTACACCGCAGCAACCAGACGCCCGATGTCGGCCATCAGCACATTGATCTGATCACCGCTGGCCTTGGAGCCGGTGTAATAAGCTGTGACAAGGATGGGCGACCGGTCGCCGGGCCAGATCACGGCGACGTCGTTACTGCCATTGTTGGCGCCGGAGCCGGTCTTATCGCCCACACGCCAATGGGCAGGCACCCCAGCGCGCAACTTCTTGTCACCCGTCTGGTTGTTCACCAGCCACGCTGTCAGTTGATCGCGGGACGGCAGCGTTAGCTCACTGCCCAGAACGAGGGTGTCCAGGGTGTGCAGCATGGCGACGGGCGTCGTGGTGTCGCGCGGGTCACCCGGCCGGTTTTCATTTAGCTCTGGCTCACGTCGGTCGAGGCGGGTTTGTGTGTCACCGATCGATCGCAGCCAGGCGGTCAACGCATCAGGGCCGCCCACGCTGTCGAGCAGCACGTTGGCCGCCGTGTTGTCGCTCAGCGTCATCGCTGCCTCGCACAGTGAACCGACGCTCAGCCCCTGCCCGCCCACGTGCAGCTCGGTGGTGGGTGAATACGGCACCAGTTGCTCGGCGGAATAAGCGATGCGCCGCGCAAGGTCCTCCTGCTTTTGATCGACGCGCGACAGCACGCAGGCGGCGGCGAGGCATTTAAAGGTGCTGCACAGGGCAAATCGTTCATCGCCGCGATGGCTGATCAGGCGCTGGCTGGCCGTATCCAAAATAGCGACACCCAGCCGGCCGCCATGACGATGTTCGAGGTCGGCCAGCTGTTGCTGGATGATCCGGTCCGAAGACGGCGCGGGCCGTCGTTCGGCAGCGAACGAGGGAAGGCTCAGCAGCGAGGGCACAGCCAACAACGATACGCCAATGAGGGTTCTGCGGGTGATCAAGATGAACGTCCTTGTGAAGGGCAACGAGCGACGCACGGCTGATGGCAGCCATCCCATGATAAGAGGAGCTGCCGGTGAGCCGCTGCGAACGGTAAGAAAACCGGCGCACATCATCCTTCCAGACGCTGGGACATTACAACCATAAGCCGCAAAACCGGCACCGTCACGGGACCGAGCTCATCGCACATCGCCCATCGCGCGCCGCCTCAGTGTGATCGTTTGAAGGCCGACACCGAACGCACCCACATGAACAGCCGCAACGTCGCTGGCGTGTCGATGGGCTCGTGGCTCGCCGCAAGCTCGCCGGCCAGGGACGCCAGCGACTGCGGCAACAACCAGGAGACCTCCTGCTCGGCGGCCTGATAAGGCATCGGGGTTTCATCTTTCTCGAACGCTGGCCATGGGTTCATCGCCGTCTCTCCCGCACACGCATGGATGGTTACAGATCGAGCACCAACGGCCCTGAAGCCGGGACTGCGCAGCAGATCAGCACGTGGTCCGGCGCCGGCCTTTCAGCGGGCGGGACCGGGTAATGCACCTGGCCACTGACGAGCCGGGTCTTGCAGGTGCCACAGGATCCGCCGCGACAGCTGAACTCCGGGCTGAGCCCGCGGCTTTCGGCCAGTTCGAGCAACGTGCCGCCGGCGGGTTGCCAGCGCGCCTCCTTGGCAGAGCGTTCGAACACCACCGGCACCGCTTCAGTGGCGGCGGGTGGTTGCTCAAAGGCGATCGCCTGGGAATCGCCGCTGCGCTTCAGGCTGGACGGGCCGAACGTCTCGGCATGGATGCGCTCGTCGCGAATGTGCAGGCCGCGCAGGCCGTCGTAGATCGCCTGGGTAAATGCGGCCGGCCCGCACACATAGAAATCAAAATCGTCGAACGGCAGCAGCGCCTTAAGCAGGTCGAGGTCGATACGGCCGGTCAGCTGGAAATCTTCACCCGCTCGCGCCGACGTTTCCGGCTGGCTCAGCACACGGATCGCTGTCAGCTGATCGCCAGCCTTTGCAATAAGTGTGTCCACTTCTTCGCGAAACGCCAGGTCGGCCAGACGACGGGCACTCTGGATGAACCAGGTCGCCCGCCCTCCTCGCACCCGTTTTCCTTCGTAGATGACTTCTCGCAGCATCGACAGCATGGGCGTGACACCAATCCCCGCACCCAGCAGCACCAACGGCCGGCGCTCTTGCGGGTCCACCACGAAACTGCCCTGGGGCGCCCGCGCCTGGAGCAGATCCCCGACCTTGACCTGATCATGCAGGTACGCCGAGGCCAGGCCGTCGCGCTTGACGCTGATGCGAAAGAATCCGTCGGACGGCGCGCTCGACAGGCTGTAGGTCCGGATCAATGGTCGCGCAGGACTGTCCTGCGATACCGGGAGCGCCAGACGCAGCGGCAGGTGCTGCCCGGCCTTGAACGCGGGCAACCCGGCGCCGTCCGCAGGCTCGAGATAGAACGAACGGATGCCGTCGCTTTCGTCCTCGATCCGCGTCACCCGCATGGGCCGCCATTGATCGCGCAGGGCATCGGCTTGCAAACGGGCGGCGGTCTGCTGCCAATCGCCGGTCATCAGGCTGTTCGGCGACCACCCTTGGAATTCCCAGCGCGAGCGCAACGCCGCCGGCCGACGCACCACCTGTTCCACCCGCACTTGCCAGAGCCGTTCGGCGCCTTGAAACGCCGCGATGTCCGGCCCGTCGAGGATTAACGTGACAGTGCCTGCCACCTGCAACAGATCGCCGGTCTGGAAATCAACAAACAGCAGACCCGCTCTGGGGTTGAGCTGGAAATTGCCCAGCGTATTGAAAAACAGGTTGCCGGCGAAATCCGGGATGGTCAGCACGTCGCCCTCCACCCGCACGAACCCGGCCTGGCCGCCACGGTGGGAGACGTCCACCGAACGATGGGGCTGCGCGCCCTCAAGGTCGACATAACTGGCGACGAAGAAGGTGTCAGCGCCACGAATGGTGGCGGTGGCGGCATCATCCAGTGCGGTCAATCGCTGCACCGGGGGACGCTCCGCCACAGCGTTGAGCGGCACCTGCTTCAGCGCCCGCAGCTGAATGTACTGCGGGCAGTTGCCATAGGAGTGCTCGACGCTCACCGAGAAACCGTTTTCCCGCACCTCGCTGATGTGACCGTTGAGGCGGTTGCGACGGCGGGTGTGCAGGTCGATGCCGAGCATTCCCACCGCCGCGCCCGGCGCGAATTCGCCGCCGGCCGGGTCTTCGGCGTCGGGTCGTCGGGTGATGTGCAGCTGCCTGGCATCGGGGGACTGGATAAAACCCGGCTGGGCGTCCAGCAGACTTGCCCATGGCCAGCCCTCAGCGTCCACGGCGCCGATGATCAGGTACGGCAGATGCTCGTAGAACTCACGGTGCTGATCGGGCATATAGTCGCGAATGACGCGCTTGCCCAAGGTTTCCATGCGTTCTGCGACGCCGACCTTGGCCTGCAGAGCGCGCTCGCCGGAATGCCATGGCGATGCTGTTTCAGTGCGGATCTCGTTCATGGCGCGAACTCCCTGGACTCCCGGATGATTACTTGACCAGCCCTGCCGCCGTGCGTGGCATGGGCGTGAAGCCCGGCAGGTTTTCGATGCGCGCCAGCCATGCCTGCACGTTGGCGTACTCGTCCAGCGACACATTGCCCTCGGGTGCGTGGGCGATGTAGCTGTAGGCGGCAACATCGGCGATGGTGGCGTGATCGGTGGCGAGGAATTCGCGGCCGCTCAGGTGCTGATCGATCACGAGCAGCGCGTCATGGGCACGCTGGATCGTGTCTTTCGGATCGAAGCCCGCGCCGAACACCGTGATCAGACGCGCCCGCGCCGGGCCCAGATAAATCGCGCCAGACGCGGCAGACAACCAGCGCTGCACCTGCGCCGCGGCCTCGGGATCATTCGGCAACCAGCGGCCCGACGGGTCATACTTCTTAGCCAGATACACAAGAATCGCGGTTGAATCGGCGACGATGACACCGTTGTCGTCAATCACCGGCACTTGGCCGAAAGCGTTGATGGCCAGGAATTCCGGCTTCTTCTGCTCGCCCTTGGCCAGATCAACAAACTGAATCTTCGGATCAAGGCCCAGCAGCGACAACATCAGCTCGGCGCGGTGGGAGTGGCCGGACAACGGGAAGTGATAGAGCGTGATAGCGGTCATGGGGTGAGCTCCAGGGCAAGTGAATCAACTCAGCGTGGGGCGGCGGTGCCGCAATGGTGAGCCGCGCTGGTGGAATGAATAGTGGGCTTGACCGCTTGATTGGAGAATGACCAGAAAAAGCAATCCACTGTTTCACGGGGTGAAACGCCGGGCGTGGAATCCCGCTGTTTGAACCGCTCACACGGCTCGCGCCTCTCCTATCTGCAACATTCAGAAATATCCCCTTGACGGAGGCCCAACGGCTGAGCGCTCATATTGCAGTATGCCCATCATCCAACTGCGGCTCTCTGGTGAATTTCCATGGTTTCGTCCCTTCTGGCGGCTTCGCTGTCGCGCCGTCGCATTCACTACAGCTGGGTGATCCTCGCCGTCACTTTCCTGACCATGCTGGTGATGGCCGGTGCAGTGGGCGCGCCGGGGGTGTTCATCCGGCCGCTGCAAGCGGAATTCGGCTGGGACACCGCCGAGATTTCTTCGGCGCTGGCGATCCGCTTTGCCCTGTTCGGGCTGGTCGGCCCTTTCGCCGCCGCGTTCATGAACCACTTCGGCCTGCGCAAAGTGGTGCTGACGGCCCTGACACTGGTCGCCAGCGGCATGGTCTTGTCGCTGTTCATGACCCAGTTCTGGCAACTGGTGCTGCTGTGGGGCGTGGTGGTCGGCTTCGGTACAGGGCTGACGGCGATGGTGCTCGGCGCCACCGTCGCGACGCGCTGGTTCTCCGCGCGTCGCGGACTGGCGATGGGTTTACTGTCGGCGAGTTCTGCCACGGGCCAGTTGGTGTTCATGCCGTTGCTGGCGAACATGACCGAGCATTTCGGCTGGCGCACGGCGCTAACGTGCATCTGCGCAGCCATCGTCATTGCCGGCGTCGCGGTGCTGGCACTGATGCGCAACCGCCCTGCCGATCTGCAGTTGCCGCTCTATGGCGATGAGGACATTCATCCCGTTGCCGAGAGCAGCCAGACGTTCATTCAGCTGTTGATCACGCCGCTGCGGGTGCTGCGCGACGTGTCGAAAACCTGGACGTTCTGGGTGCTGTTCATGACGTTCTTCATCTGCGGCGCCAGCACCAACGGCCTGATTCAGACCCACTTCATCAGCCTGTGCGGCGATTACGGCCTGGCCGCGACGACGGCAGCCGGAATGCTGGCGGTGATGGGGATTTTTGATTTCTTCGGCACCATAGGCTCCGGCTGGTTGTCGGACCGGTTCGATAATCGCTGGCTGCTGTTCTGATACTACGGCTTTCGCGGCGTGTCGCTGGTGCTGCTGCCCTTTCTTGATTTCACTGTGTTCGGGCTGTCGGTGTTTGCCCTGTTGTACGGGCTGGACTGGATCGCCACGGTGCCGCCGACGGTGAAGCTGACCGCCCAGCGATTTGGCGCAGAACGCGCCAATATCGTGTTTGGCTGGGTGTTCGCCGGGCATCAGCTGGGTGCAGCGTTTGCCGCCTTCGGCGCCGGCTGGACGCGCACGCATTTCGCCACGTACCTGCCGGCGTTTTTCATTTCCGGCCTGTTGTGTGCGATTGCCGCGTTGATCGCGCTGTCCATCGTGCCCGCGGTGAAGACGGCCAACGCTGCAGCTGCCTCATAAAGCGCCTAAAGCCACTGCCGCGCCGTCAGCCACATCCCAAAACCCAAGGCCATCAGCGACCAGGCCAGCAGCGGGTGAAACACCACCCGCCAAGCCATCGCCCGCGGCTCGAAACCGACGCCGTGGACAAACCCTCCGGCCACGCCCCACATGATCAGCATCAGCAGGCTGTGGGAGTAATGGCCGTTGGCGTCGAGCATCGACGCCGGGTGAATCAGCAGCACCAGGCTCAGCGGCGCGGCCATCAGCAGGGACAACGCCCGGCCGACGGCGTGCCTGAAGGGTGCATTCAGCGCTTCAGCGGTCACGGCCGCTCTCCAGCGCTGCAGCGTCGGATGACTCCAGCCACAGCGCGTTGATGATGCCGAAGCTGCAGGCCAGCAACACGCCGAGAATCCAGGCGAAATACCACATAGTTGTCTCTCCTCTAAAACGTGGTTCAGTACAGGCCGTGGGGGTTGTGGTCGATGTGCGCGGTGGTGACCTTGCCCCACATCTTGGCGTAGCACCACAGCGTGTAGCAGAGGATCAACGGCACGAAAATCGACGCCGCGATCAGCATGATCATCAGGGTTTTATGGCTGGAAACGGCGTCCCACACGGTCAGGCTCGACACCGGGTCCAGGCTCGACGGCATGACGAACGGGAACAGCGCGAAACCTGCCGTGCACAAAGCGCCGACGATGGCCAGGCTGCTGCCGAGGAACGCCGTCCTGCCCTGCCCCGCACTGGCGCCGAGCAAGGCCAGCAAGCCACCGAAAATCCCCAACAACGGTGCGACGACCGTCAGCGGGTGCTGCTGATAATTCCCCAGCCAGCCGTGGTTGCTGGCCGTCACGGTTTTCGCCAGCGGGTTGAGCGCAGCGCCAGCATCGAACGCCGAAGTGATCGCCAGGCCCTGAATGCCGCCGAGCAACAGCCACACGCCGGCCCCGATGAACGACAGCAAGAACACGAGCGACAACCACTGGGCCGCACGGCGGGAGCGTTGGGCAATGGCCCCTTCGGTGCGCATCATCAGCCAGCTGCCGCCGTGCAGGCCGAGCATGCTCAGGCTGACCACGCCGGCCAGCAGGCCAAACGGGCTCAACAGCTGCCAGAAGTTGCCGTGATAGCTGGAGCGCAGGGTGTCGTCGAACTGGAACGGCACGCCCAGCAACAGGTTGCCGAACGCCACGCCGAAGACCAGCGACGGCACCACGCCACCGATGAACAGGCCCCAGTCCCAGCTCTGCCGCCAGCGGGTGTTTTCCAGCTTGCTGCGGTAATCGAACCCTACCGGGCGCACGAACAGCGCAAACAGCACCAGCAGCAGCGCCCAATACAAACCCGAGAACGCCGCGGCGTAGACCAGTGGCCATGCGGCAAAAAGCGCACCGCCGGCGGTGATCAGCCAGACTTGATTGCCGTCCCAGTGCGGGGCGATGGTGTTGATGACCACGCGCCGCTCGGTGTCGCTGCGCCCGACGTAGGGCATCAGCATCGCTGCACCCAGGTCGAAGCCATCGGTGAGGGCGAAGCCGATCAGCAACACGCCGACCAGCACCCACCAGATCATTTTCAGTGTCTCGTAATCGAACATCGGTGATTCCTCAGGCCAGGGCCGGTTGTTTGGCGTGAGCAGCGTTGCCCTGCGCGCCTTGCTCGAAGTGATAGCGACCGGTGTGCAGGCTGCTCGGGCCGAGTCGGGCGAACTTGATCATCAGGTACATCTCGATGATCAGCAGGACGGTGTAGAAGCCGACCAGCGCCACAATCGAACCGATCACATCCGCCGCCGACAGGGTCGAGGCCGAGAGGTGCACGGGCAGCACTTCGCCGATGGACCAGGGCTGACGACCGTGCTCGGCGACCCACCAGCCGGTCTGGGTGGCAATCCACGGCAGCGGCAGGCTGAACAGCGCCCACTTGAGCAGCCAGCGCTTGCGGGTCTCGTTCTTGCGCGCCGACGCCCAGAAGGCACAGGCGAACAACAGCAGCATGAGCATCCCGCTGAGCACCATCACGCGAAAGGTCCAGAAGATCGACGCCACCTGCGGGATCGAGTCCAGCGCGGCCTGCTTGATCTGTTGCTCGTTGGCGTCGACGACCTTGTCGGTGTATTTCTTGAGCAACAGGCCGTAGCCGAGGTCCTTTTTCGCCGCATTGAAGGCGTCGAGGGTCTGCTCGCTCTTGTCGCCACCGCGCAGCTGGCCAAGCAAGTCGTAGGCGGTCATGCCGTTGCGGATGCGGCCTTCGTGTTCGCGGACCAGGTCCTTGATGCCGGTGACCTGCTTGTCCACCGAGCGGGTGGCAATGATGCCCATCACGTAGGGAATCTTGACCGCGTAGTCGGTGCGCTGCTCGGCCTGGTTGGGCAAGCCGAACAGGGTAAACGCCGCCGGGGCCGGTTCGGTTTCCCACTCGGCTTCGATGGCGGCCAGTTTGGTTTTCTGCACGTCACCGATCTCGTAGCCGGATTCATCACCCAGCACGATCACCGAGAGGATCGAGGCCATGCCGAATGCCGAGGCGATGGCGAACGAGCGGCGGGCGAAGGCGATGTCGCGGCCCTTGAGCAAGTACCAGCTGGAAATCGCCAGAACGAAGATCGCGCCGGTGACGTAGCCGGACGCTACGGTGTGGACGAACTTGACCTGGGCGACGGGGTTGAACAGCAAGTCGCTGAAGCTGGTGAGTTCCATGCGCATGGTGGTGAAGTTGAACTCGGCGCCGACCGGGTTCTGCATCCAGCCGTTGGCGATGAGGATCCACAGCGCCGACATGTTCGAGCCGATCGCCACCAGCCAGGTGACGGTCAGGTGCTGGGCGCGGGTCAGGCGGTCCCAGCCAAAGAAGAACAGGCCGATGAAAGTCGATTCGAGGAAGAACGCCATCATCCCTTCGATGGCAAGCGGCGCGCCGAAGATGTCACCGACGTAGTGGCTGTAGTAGGCCCAGTTGGTACCGAACTGGAATTCCATGGTCAGGCCGGTGGTGACGCCGAGGGCGAAGTTGATGCCGAACAGTTTTCCCCAGAACTTCGTCATGTCTTTGTAGACCTGCTTGCCGGTCATGACGTAGACCGATTCCATGATGGCGAGCAGGAAGGTCATGCCGAGGGTCAACGGGACGAACAGGAAGTGGTACAGCGCGGTCATCGCGAACTGCAGCCGGGAGAGGTCGACGACTGATTCCGATATCATTTTGGGTTTTTCTCAGAGGGTGCGGGTGGGGTGCCCAGTACGTGCAGGCCGGTTTGCACGCCGTCGTCCTTGATTTCGACCGGGGCGTCGAACCAGACGCTGCGGATGCCCATGAGCAGGACGAGTTTGATCAGGAGGATCAGACTGATGTCTTTGGCCAGGGGGTGTTTGAGGAAGTCGAAGGGACCGGGCATGTTGAGGACTCGTCGGGGTGCGGGGTATTTTTCCTACAGCCCCTTCGTGCACCTTTGATCCAGGTCAAGGAATCGCGTTTGCTCTGATGTGGCAGAACGCCACAGTTGTTTAAAAGCATCTGCCTGGGGGCAGATTGTTTCGCCTTCGGCGACTTACTTTTGAAAAGCACCAAAAGTAAGCAAAAGTGCCTGCTCTTGGTTTGGCCCTTCCTTCGTCAGGGTTCCTTCACTCCGGTCTTGCTCCGTGGGCCCGCGCCGAACGGACATCCATGTCCTGACGGCGCTCTCGCCGCATCCCTGCGGCTCGGCCCACTCCACAAAACCTGCGTTCAGCCTGCACCCAAGTCGCGTTTGGCGATGTCTGGACTTTTTGTGTACGAAGATCAAAAGCAGATCAAATGCTTCCCGGCTGAAGCCGGTCCCACTGACTGCACACGGCTTTTTAGTGGGACCGGCTTTAGCCGGGAAGAGGCCCGTCCGGTCACTGGAGATCGGTGGTTGCCGCGCGATGTGCTTTGTCTGGCGGTCGGGAACTTTGTGTGAGGTTGCGCGCGGCAGTGGGGGAACCCGGACTTGTCTGTTCAAGCTGTTAGGATGACCGGCAGGAAGCCGTCTCAAGTGACGGATTATTCAGCCGATATCCCAATGTGCAAGGCAGTCGGTGACGGTTGCGCCGGGTTATTCACGGCCCGGAATCGGTCGCTTTTGCACCCATGAGGTAGTTATCGATGACACTCCATTCGCTCATTCACTCGCTGGGCAGCGCACTTTGTGTGGCGCTGTTGCTGTGTACGGGGACAGGCGCGCTGGGAGCTGAATCGATTAACTCAGATGCGCTTCATGCGAAGATTCATGTCGTCACCGAAGAACTCCCGCCCTACAACATGACCCGCGACGGGGTGCTCACCGGCATGAGCACCGAGGTCGTTCAGGCCGTGCTGAAGGAGGTCAATGTGCAGGCCTCCATTCAGTCCATGCCCTGGGCACGGGCGTATGATATGGCGCTGCACACGCCCAATGTGCTGATTTACTCCATCACCCGCACCGCCGAGCGCGAGCATCTGTTCAAGTGGGTCGGCACCATCGCCGCGTCGCGCTGGTTTCTCTATTCGTCCGCCAGCCATCCCGTTACGTTGCTGAGCCTGGACGATGCCCGGGACTGGCAGACCGCGACGGTCAATGAAGATGTTGGCGAGCAGTATCTGATGGCGCGCACGTTCGAGATCGGCCATCAGCTGCAATCGAGCAATCGCTACGAATTCAATTACCAGAAACTGCAGACCGGCCACGTCGACCTGTGGATTTCCGACGAACTCAACGCTTACTACCTCGCCCGGCAGGTGGGTGATGACCCGGCCCGAACCCTGGTGCAATCCCTGCGCGTAAAAGAGCTGGAGGAAGCCGGCGGCTTCAACATGGCGTTCAGCACGGGAACGCCCGATGCCACGGTGCAGCTGTTTCAGAAAGCCCTGGAGACGATTCGCGCCAATGGCACCTACGACGCCATCGCGCGCAAGTGGCAATGAGCATGCAGAGCGAAACGCCTTCTGACGCGCCCGGCGAGACCCGCCCCACACCGCGAACCGGCCAAAGCACCGGTTCGCTGGCGCGGCGTCTTGTGCTGGCAACGCTGGCGTTCTGCGTGCTGTTCACTGCCGCGACGGTGCTGGTGCGCACCTGGTTCGCCTGCGAAACCAACCTGGCGACGATGAACGCCGAGCTGACCCTGATCGATCAGGTGTTTCAGGGCACGCTGTCCAAAGCTGTATGGGAAATGGACGACCAGGCGCTACAGACCCAGATCGACAGCGTGGCCACAGCGGCGCCGGTGGGTCGGGTACAGCTTAAGATCCTGCGGCCCGGTCGCGCACCTGAAATCCTGGAACGCCACCACCCTGGCCACGCCGGCTCGATCCGCGCCCCTGTGTTGCACCGACTACTGACCGTGGCGCCGTACCCCGGCGCCAGTGAGGTGGTCGGCGAGCTGACGATCGAGGGCGATGAGAATCTGCTCTGGGAGCGCATGTCGAAAGAGGTCGAGATCATCATCCTCACTCAGATCATTCAGTCCCTGGCGCTGGCCGGGTTGATCATGGGGATGTTCAACCGTTCGGTGACCCTGCACGTGCGGCGCATTGCCCGGCACCTCGAACACCTGACGCCGCTCAACCTAAAGACCCACCTGACCCTGGAACGGCGCGGCAAGGGGGGCGACGAACTTGACTTGCTGGAAGCGGGCGTCAATGACCTTCAGGACAAACTGGCCGCGCACCTGGAGCGTCAGGCCCACGATGAGGTCGCCCTCGCCGCCAGCCGCGATCAGCTCGCCGAACTGGTCGAGCAGCGCACCGCACAGCTCAAGGCCGCCAATACACGGCTGGAAGCGCTGACCCGCTTCGATCCCCTCACGGGGCTCGCCAACCGCCGCCATTTCGACGAGCTCAAGGAGCTGGAATTCAACCGCGCCTTGCGTCATCGCCAGCCGCTGTCGGTGCTGATGTGCGACATCGATTTCTTCAAGCTGTACAACGACACCTACGGCCATGCGCGGGGCGATCAATGCCTGCGCGACGTGGCGCTGGCCATGAGCGCGCTGTTTTCGCGGTCCGGCGAACTGGTGGCGCGGCTTGGCGGCGAAGAGTTCGCAGTGCTGCTGCCGGGCCAGGATGAGCAACAGGCGCTGGCCTCGGCCGATCGCCTGCGCGGCCTGCTGGCCCGACAACAACTGGTCCACAGCGCTTCACCGGTCTCGCCCTTCGTGACCTTGAGCATCGGCGTGGCCGAACTCGACCCGGCGAACATGGAGCACTTCGATCAACTGCTGCAGAGTGCCGACCGGGCACTGTACCGGGCGAAAAGCCAGGGCCGGGACCGCTGTGTGATCTGAACCGAGAGGGATGCCATGGGAAAAATTCATTGTCAGCACAGTGTTCTGGCCACTTTCCTGATGCTGTTCGTGTGCCTGACCGCCGACGCCACGCCGCTGCAAGTGGTGACCGAGGACTCTTCCTACAGCGCGCTTGACGGCGACAAGGTGGTCGGGGTCGCCAGTGAAGTCGTCGAGATGACCCTCGCCAACGCCGGCATCACCGACTACCACATGGCCCTCTACCCTTGGGCAAGGGCCTACGACATCGCTCGCCTGGAAGCAAACGTGCTCATCTACCCCATGATTCGCAGCAGTGCGCGCGAAGGGCTGTTCAAGTGGGTCGGCGAGCTGGAACACGTCATGCCGTCGTTCTACAAACTCCGCAAGCGCCGCGATGTGCGGGTCACGGATCTGCAGGACGCCAGTCACTACACCGTCGGCGTGGTGCGCGACGATTCGCGCCAGCAGTACCTGGAGGGCAAGGGTTTCAGCAGGATGGTGGTGTCGGCCAATAACCTCGACAACCTGCGCAAACTCATCAGCGGCCAGGTCGAGCTGATTCCCATGCCCGAACGCGAGGCGCGGGAACAATGCGCCGATCTGCACATCGATTTCGAGGACCTGGAAAGCGTCTTCACCCTCGACGAACTGTCCAAAGGTCTGTACGTCGCCCTCAGCGCCAGCACCCCGGATGAGACGGTGCAGCGGATCACCGCCGCGTTCGCCCGACTCAAGCAGAACGGCACCGTGGACAGGGTCATCGCCGGGCAGTGACAGCAAGCGGTCGCAAGCCCACCCCGGCCTGCAAAAACTGCTTTTCGCGCCCCGGAAACAAGCGCCTGCGGGATTTCACGAAGCCTTCACAATCGATTTGGAAAACTCCGCGCGGTCTGTCCCGCCTCCCCTCCCGGCAGCCATTGACTGACTCACCGCACGTCTCGGCGCTCACGTCTCGGCACTATGGATGGAAATGCCTGCTGCACCCGCACGCCAGGCACTGCGCGGCCCCTGATATGGAAATGAATCCGATGGTCAAACCGGTCACGTCTACTCGTCTGGTGATGCTGTTTTCCCTGTGTCTGGTGCTGTTTTACAACCTGGCGACCTGGCGCGCACTGATTGATCTGGCGCAGTTACAAGGCGTCAAAGCCATCGCGTTTTATGTGTCGTTTGCCCTCCTGCTGTGGGCTGCGATCACCCTCCTGCTCACGCCTTTTTCGTTTCGCCCGACGCTTAAGCCGGTGCTGAGTCTGGTCGCGCTGTGCTCGGCCGGCGCCGCGTACTTCATGAACACCTACGGCATCAGCATCGACACGACGATGATGCAGAACGTGCTCGAAACCAACCCCGGCGAGGCCCAAGCCCTGTTGAGCGGCAAGCTGTTTCTCTACCTGGGACTGCTCGGCGCGCTGCCGATCGCACTGATCTGGCGGGTGCCGGTGACCTATCGCCGCGTGTTGCCCGGGCTGGTCAACAAAGTGCTGGTGTGCATCGGCTGTCTGCTGGTGATCGCCGCTGCCGTCGGGCCTTTCTACTCGACCTATGCGCCGATCTTTCGCGATGAAGACAAGCTCACCCACTTCATCAACCCGACCAATTACCTCTACGCCATCGGCAAGCTGACCAAGCAGACCGTCGCCATCAAAGAGACGCTGAACATCCAGACCGTTGGCGCCGACGCAGCGCTCAGCCCGCAAGCGCAACAGCGGCCGAAAAAGAGCCTGATGATCTTTGTCGTCGGCGAAACGGCCCGCGCCGATCACTTCTCTCTCAACGGTTACGGGCGGGAGACCAACCCGGAGCTGAAGAAGCAGGACATTCTCAACTTCACCCACGTGGCCTCGTGCGGCACGTCAACCGCCGTGTCGGTGCCGTGCATGTTTTCGAAGTTTCCGCGCACTGATTACAGCGACAAAAAGGGCAAGACCTACGAGGGTCTGCTGGACATGCTCCAGCGCGCCGGCCTGAAGGTGCTGTGGCTGGACAACAACAGCGATTGCAAAGGCACCTGCCTGCGCGTGCCCCACAGCGACATTCCGAAAAATCAGCCGAGCCCGTTCTGCGATGGCCAGAATTGCCTCGACGAATCGCTGCTGGTGGGCTTGCAGGACTACATCGATTCGCTGCAGGACAACGCCATCATCGTCCTCCATTCCGATGGCAGCCACGGTCCGGAATACTACGATCGCTACCCCAAAAGCCTCGAACGCTTCACGCCGGTTTGCCATACCAATCAGTTGGGCAGTTGCACGTCCGACGAACTGAAAAACGTCTACGACAACACCATTCTCTACACCGACCATTTCCTGTCCCAGACCATCGAACTGCTCAAGCGCAATCAGGACAAGGTCGATGCCTCGATGATCTACGTCTCGGACCACGGCGAGTCCCTCGGCGAAAACGGCATCTATCTGCACGCCGCGCCGTACGCCATCGCTCCGACGGCCCAGACCCATGTGCCGATGGTGATGTGGTTCGGCCACTCGACCCTGGAGGACGCCGGCGTCGATCGCACCTGCCTGGCCGCCAGGCAAGACCAGCCGGACCTGAGCCATGACTATATGTTTCATTCGGTGCTAGGCTTGCTCGGCGTTACCAGCACGGAATACCAGCCGGCGCTGGACCTCTTTCACAGCTGCAAACGCAACAAGGGATGAGTTGAGATGACCTGCCAGAACCCGGTGAAACGTCTTGATCAACCGGTGTTCTGGCGGGACGCGCAGCTGCCGTTCATTGAAGCGCGCTCTATCCACGACGGCCGCAAGGTCTGTTATTCCCGTCATTCCCACGACGTGTTCTCCATCGGCGCAATCACCGCCGGGCAAAGCACCTACCTGCACGAGAAGACCACCCAGACCATCGCCGCCGGCACCGTTGTGGTGATGAACCCCGGCGAGGTCCACGCCTGCAACCCAATCGATGATCAGCCGTGGTCCTACCTGATGCTGTACGTGAACGCGCAGTGGCTGGGCGCGCTTCAGCGTGATTGCGGGGCCAACAACGGCGGCGTGTTTCGCGGGTATCCGGCCACCAACAGTCGTGACCCGCTGTTGTTCGATGGGCTGCTGGCGCTACATCGGCAGCTGGTGGATTCGCAGCTGGATACGCTGGCAAAACAGGAGGCCGCGGTCGGGTTCTTCACGCGGGTCGAACAGCGTCTGGGCGGCTCGACGCTGACACCGAGACGGGCCAATCCCAAGGTCGAACGTGTGGCGCGCTACATCGATGCGCATTACATGCAACCGATTCGGCTGGAAGACCTGTGCGCGGTGGCGAATCTGTCCGAGGCCTACCTGATTCGCGCGTTCGAGCAGCATTACCACATGACCCCGCACGCCTGGCTGGTCAACCGGCGCATCCAGCATGGCCAGGCGCAATTGCGCAGCGGCGAGCCCATCGCCGATATCGCCCAGCAGAGTGGCTTTGCCGATCAGGCGCACTTTCAGCGGGCGTTCAAAAAGCATCTGGCCCTGACGCCGGGCCAGTACAAACCGTGATCGGACTTTTCCTTGCCCGGACTTGAACGGGCTCAGACGTAAAACAGTGACACCGCGCAGCCTGCCAACAGCGCCGCCATGCTGCGGTTGAACATGCGGATACGCCGGGGGCTGCGTAAGTAAGGGCCCAGAAACGCACCGGCGCAGGCCCAGCAGCCCACCGACAGGTAGCACACGACAAAGTAAATCAGCGCAAACAGACCGATCAGTCGCGCCTCGCCATCGGCCACGAACGCGCCCATTCCCGCCACGGCCGCCAGCCACGCTTTCGGGTTCAGCCATTGCATCGCCGCGCCGTGCAGAAAAGACGGCTCGCGGGTCGGTTTGGCGACGTCGAGGCGGCCGTCGTCCATCGCCAGTTTCCACGCGAGATAGAGCAGAAACGCTACCCCCGACCAGCGAATGATCTCGGTGAGCATCGGGTAGCGCTGCAGCACTTCATGCAGCCCGAACCCGGTGAACATCAGCAGCACGACAAAGCCCACCGTCGCGCCGAGCACATGACGCAAGCTGGCGCGCAAGCCGAACTGCGCGCCCGTACTGAGCGCCACGACGTTCACCGGCCCCGGCGATATGGAGGCGGCCAGCGCAAACGCCGCCATGGAAATCATCAGGTTCATTGCACGTCTCATCTGTCATTGACTGTCAGGTGAGTGTACGAAGCGCGGCCGGGCGGTGATTGAACAAAACTGACCAATCGCCGCCCGGGTGTTTGGGTCAGTCGTGGGCCTGGGACAACGGCCGCGCCACTTCTTCGAGGGATTTGCCTTCGGAGGCCACGCCCCAGATCGCCTGCACCACTGCGGCCAGCAACATCAACACCGCGCCGATCAGGTAGCCGAAGAACACCGGCCCGCGCTCGTGGGTGTCGATCAGCTCGCCGAACAGTGTTGGACCGACAATGCCACCCAGCGCCGTGCCGAACGCATAGAACACCGCAATCGCCAGTGCACGGATTTCCAGCGGGAAGGTCTCTGCGACGGTCAGGTACGCCGAACTGGCCGCTGCCGAGGCGAAGAAGAAGATGATCATCCAGGCGATGGCCTGTTGGGTGACGTCCAGAACACCCTGCTGAAATAAATAGCCGCTGACGGTCAGCAAAACCCCGGAGACCGCGTAAGTCAGGCTGATCATCACCCGCCGCCCCACCACATCGAACAGCCGGCCGAGCAGCAAGGGCCCACAGAAGTTGCCCAGCGCCAGGGGCAGCACGTACCAGCCGATGGAGGCCGACGGCACTTGGTAGAACTCGGTGAGCACCAGCGCGTAGGTGAAGAAGATGGCGTTGTAGAAGAACGCCTGGGCGGTCAGCAACGTCAGGCCCACCAGGGCGCGACGGCGGTAGGTGTTGAACAGCGTGTGGAAAATCTCTTTCAGCGGCGTGTGGTCCCGGGCGTGCAGACGCAATGGCGGGCCCGTCGGCGCGGAGAGGTCGTGGCCCTGTTGGCGCAGGCGCTCTTCGATGCCTTCCACAATCACCCTCGCCTCCTCGCCCTGGCCGTGAATCAGCAACCAGCGCGGACTCTCCGGCAGCCACAGGCGCATCAGCAGAATGATCAGACCCAGCACCGCACCGATGCCGAAACACAGGCGCCAGCCCATGTCCGCGCCGACCCACGACGCGTCCAGCAGGACGATGGAGCCAACCGCGCCCAGGGCCGCGCCGATCCAGAAGGTGCCGTTGATGGTCAGGTCCACCCAGCCGCGAAACCGGGCCGGGGTAAATTCCTGAATGGTGGAATTGATCGCCGTGTACTCGCCGCCGATGCCCATCCCCGTGAGAAAGCGGAACAGCAGGAAACTCCAGAGGCTGAAGGAGAACGCCGTGGCGGCAGTCGCGGTGATGTAGAGCGCGAGGGTGATGAAGAACAGTTTGCGCCGACCGAGACGGTCGGTCAGCCAGCCGAAGAACAACGCTCCCAGTACCGCGCCGCAGATATAGGCACCGCCAGCCAGGCCGATGTCGGCATTGGTCAGGTGCAGCACCGGGCTGTCTTTCAACGCCCCGGACACCGAGCCCGCCAGTGTCACCTCGAGCCCGTCGAGCAGCCAGGTGATGCCCAGCGCAAACACCAGCAAGGTATGAAACCGCCCCCACGGCAGACGATCAAGCCGGGCTGGAAGATCCGTTTCGAACACCTCTCCTTTGCTGTCCGTCGCTACCGCCTGCACGCCGCTGATCGCCATGACTCGTCCCCGTGGATCGGAAGTGATCTGTGGGTTCAGAGTTCGCGGGGCGGGCGGGAGTTCAGCGGGGGTGATGGGCTCTGTGTCAGCCGCTGAACCTGTGGGACTGAGCTTGCTCAGGAGGGGCCGGAACAGTCAGCTACTTTCTTCTGTGAATGAGAGCAAGTCTTCGCGAGCAAGCTCGCTCCCACAGGATCGCGGACCGACTGGGGATATAAGAGGACTGATTTATTGGGGATATAAGGGGACTGATTTATTTACATCGCTTCACCGTAAATTAATCTGTCCCCGGCTGGGCTGAACAATGAGGCTGCTGGTACCGGCCCCTTCCCGGCTAAAGCCGGTCCCACTAACTCAAAAAAAACCCACCTGACGGTGGGCTTCTTTTTCAACGCGACTGCATGACGTTAAACGTTGAACACCGTCACCAGCTTGGTGTTCAGGTAGGCCTCGATCGCTTCGGTACCGCCCTCGGACCCGTAGCCGGAATCCTTGATGCCACCGAACGGCACTTCGACCAGGCCGATGCCCTGGTGGTTGATCGACAGCATGCCGGCTTCGATGCGGGTGCTGAGGATGTGGGTGGTTTTCATCGACGAAGTAAACGCATACGACGCCAGACCAAACGGCACGCGGTTGGATTCCTTGACGGCATCCTCAACCGTGTCGAACGGCACCAGCAGCGCCACCGGGCCAAACGGTTCTTCGTTCATGATGCGCATTTCGGTGGTCAGGCCGCTGAGGACAGTGGGCTGGAAGAAGTAGCCCGGCCCTTCAATAGCCTTGCCGCCGACGTGGACCTTGGCGCCCTTGTCGCTGGCGTCCTTGATCAACGCCGACAATGCCGGAATGCGCCGCTCATTGGCCACCGGGCCCATGGTCACGCCCTGCTCCAGGCCGTTGCCGACTTTCAGCTCGTGGGCATGGCCGACGAACTTCTCGACGAATTCATTGAACACGCCGCGCTGAACCAGAATCCGCGTGGGTGACACGCAGACCTGCCCGGCATTGCGGAATTTGGCACCGGCCAGCGTGCGGGCGGCCAGGTCGATATCGGCGTCGTCGAACACCAGCGCCGGGGCGTGGCCGCCGAGCTCCATGGTCGCGCGCTTCATGTGCTGACCGGCCAGCGCTGCCAGTTGCTTGCCGACCGGGGTCGAGCCGGTGAAGGTGACTTTCTTGATGTTCGGGTGGGCAATCAGGTAGCTGGAAATCTGTGCAGGGTCGCCGTATACCAGGCCGATGACGCCCGCCGGAACGCCGGCATCGACGAACGCGCGGACCAGTTCGGCAGGCGACGCCGGGGTTTCTTCCGGGGCCTTGACGATGATCGAGCAGCCAGCGGCGAGCGCGGAGGACAGTTTGCGTACTACCTGGTTGATCGGGAAGTTCCACGGCGTGAAGGCCGCCACCGGGCCGACCGGCTCTTTGATGACTTTCTGCTCCACCGAGACATTGCGCGATGGGACCAGTCGGCCATAGGCGCGACGGCCTTCTTCGGCCAGCCAGTCGATGATGTCGGCGGCGGACAGGGTTTCCATGCGCGCTTCGGCCAGGGGTTTGCCCTGTTCCTGGGTCATGATGTTGGCGATGTGGTCGACGCGGTCGCGCAGCAGGTTGGCGGCCTTTTGCATGATTTTGTAGCGGTCGTAGGCCGGGGTGCTGCGCCAGGTTTCAAAGCCGCGCTCGGCCGCTGCCAGGGCCTGATCCAGATCGGCGATGTCGGCATGGGCTACGGTGCCGAGGGTTTCGCCATCGGCGGGGTTGATGACGTCGAGGGTGCGGCCGTCTGCACTGGCACGCCATTGACCATCGATGAAGAGCTGAACGTCTGGGTACATGGGGAACTCCGGATGCGGGATTGTTCAAGACATAGGGGTTGTCAGGGCTTTTTTCAATGGGGCTGAAGAAGATTTGAAGCGGATCAAGGGCGTCGGCCTGGGGGCCGACTGTTTCGCCTTCGGCGAGTTACTTGGAAAAGCACCCCAAGTAACCAAGGGTGCTTGCTCTCGGTTGGGCCCCTCGTTCCTCGGGGTTCCTTCACTCAGGTCTCGCTCCGTGGGCCCGCCGCCATCCGCCATCCATGGCGGGGGGCGGCTCTCGCGGCATCCATGCCGCTCGGCCCACTCCGCAAGACCTGCGTTCAGCCTGCACCAAAGTCGCGATTGGCGGTGACTGAGCTTTTTGCGTACGAAGATCAAGAGCAGATCAAAGGCGAAGCAAAGCAGATCAAGAGCTTCCCGGCTGAAGCCGGTCCTACAGTCCGGGCCAATCCCACTGACTGCACACGGTGCCCTTTTGTTGATGGTTCCCACGCTCCGCGTGGTAACACCGCCCCGGACGCTCCGCGTCCTGCGGACGACGCGCATTCAAGCCATGGAGGTGACGCGGAGCGTCACGGAATGCATTCCCACGCGGAGCGCGGGAACGATCATCCCACTGACTGCACCTGTCGCTTTTTTAGTGGGACCGGCTTTAGCCGGGAAGACGCCGGTTTGTTCACCCTAGATGTTGATGGTTCCCACGCTCCGCGTGGTAACACCGCCCCGGACGCTCCGCGTCTTGCAGATCGCACGGGGTGTATTAGATCTGCATCAACTGCCGAGCGTAGGCGTGGAGCACCTCGCGCTGGATGATGAAACTGGCGTATTTGCCTTCGCGCAGGGTGGCGATGAGGCCGGCGCGCTCGAGCTCTTTGGTGTGGTGGGAGACGGTGGCGGCGCTGACCGGATGGACCTTCAGCACTTCGGCGCAGGGCAGCGCCTGTTCGCTGTCGCCGATCTGAATCAGGATCCGAAAGCGTCGGCTGTCCGCCAGCGCCCGGGCGATCAATGCAATTTGCGACTCACTCAACGGGAACTGCTGTGCCGTGCTCTTGATCATCGTGACGCCTCAGTAAAAACCTCCTTGTCCAGAGATACTGCGGAACAAACTCGACAGGCTGATGACGGTCACCACTGATGGCGGTCGACACGGGCGGTCATCATTATGGAGGCTTTCGGCAAAAGATGGTTCAGCGCCGTGAGCATTTGCCTGGAACCCGCCGACATCGATCGCTGACCTGGGTAATGTTTTCTGGCATCCTGCGCGCCCTTTTTCCCACGGCCGACTGCCATGCCTCGCCCTGCGATTTGTACACAATCTTTTACCGAAATGTATTTCTACGTGTGGACATGTTGTACAGTCGCCAATCCTGACCGGCAAGACAAGATGTCCGCACCGGTCGGAGATGTGTCATCCGCAAAGCCCATGACCCCATAAAAACAAAATGGCAGGCTAACCATGACCGCACCCCGCAACAGCGCCCCGACCCGCTCGGCTTCTGCTTCAGTTTCATCCAGAACAGACCTCATCTACGGCCTGCATGACCGACCGCATTTCACCGCCGCGATCTTTGCCGCGTTGCAGCACGTGCTGGCCAGTTTCGTCGGCATCATCACCCCTACCCTTATCGTCGGCAGCGTGCTCGGGCTCGACAGTGAAGTGCCGTACCTGATCAGCATGGCGTTGTTCGTGTCCGGGCTGGGCACCTTCATTCAGGCCAAACGCTTCGGCCCGATCGGCTCGGGGCTGCTGTGTCTGCAGGGCACCAGTTTCTCCTTTCTCAGCGTCATACTCAGCGCGGGGTTTCTGGTGAAGAGCCGGGGCGGCGGCACAGAGGAAATCCTTTCCACGATCTTCGGCGTGTGCTTCTGCGCGGCGTTCGTCGAAGTCGCCCTCAGCCAGTTCATCGGTAAATTGCGCAAACTGATCACCCCGGTGGTTACTGGCACGATCATTACCCTGATGGGCCTGTCGCTGTTGAAAGTGGCGATGACCGACATGGCCGGCGGCTTTGGCGCCAGCGACCTGGGTTCGGCGGCGAACATGGGCCTGGCAGGGCTGGTGCTGATCACCATTGTGGTACTCAACCGGTTCAACATCCCGTTACTGCGCCTGAGTGCGATCATCATCGCCCTGGCCCTGGGCTTCGCCGTCGCGTGGTTCATGGGTCGGGTGGATTTCGCGCAGATGCCCCATGTTCCGGTGATGAGCCTGCCGGTGCCGTTCAAATACGGCTTTTCCTTCGATTTGCTGGCGTTCATCCCGATCGCGGTGATCTTTCTCGTGTCGCCGCTGGAGGCCGCCGGGGACCTTACCGCCAATTCGATGATTTCCCGGCAGCCGGTGAGCGGGCCGGTGTACATCCGCCGGATCAAGTCGGGGCTGCTGGCGGACGGGCTGAATTCGGCGCTGGCCGCGACCTTCAACAGCCTGCCCATGGTGACGTTCGCGCAGAACAACGGGGTCATTCAGCTGACCGGCGTGGCCAGCCGCTACGTGGCGTTTTACATCGCCGGGATTCTGGTGCTGCTGGGCCTGTTTCCGGTCATCGGCGCGGTGCTGCAGCTGATGCCGAAGCCGGTGCTGGGCGGCGCGACGCTGATCATGTTCGGCACCGTGGCGGTGGCGGGCATCAAGATCCTCTCGGAAGCCGGCCTGCATCGGCGCAATATGCTGATCGTGGCGATTTCCCTGGGCATGGGCCTGGGCGTCGCTGCCGTGCCGGAGGTCTTGCGCGAGCTGCCCAAGGCGCTGCACAACATTTTCGAATCACCCATCACCGTCGGCGCGTTCTGCGCGATCCTCCTCAATATCTTTCTGCCGGAGGAATACCAGGAGCCGGAGCTCACCGAATTCGACCCGGAAGCCGCGACCTTGAAGGTGCTGCAGGACCCGTCCCGCGGCCCCGATGCAGAAGCTGATGCAGCTCCTGACGCAGAACCTCTTCCGGCGCGCGGGGTCGCACACTTGAATCGTCAGGACGTTTGAAGGGGCATGTTGTGCCCCAACGGCCTGCCACGGGAGTCACCAATGCCGCTACGCCTGATCCGCACCCTCCTCGCCGGCCTGACCATGGTGCTCGCACTGAGCGCCTGCGCGCTGTTTCCCAACCGCGACCCGTTGAACATCAACGTGGTAGGCATCGATCCCCTGCCCGGCCAGGATCTGGAAATCCGCTTCGCCGTGAAGCTGCGCCTGCAAAATCCCAACGACACCGACATCCAGTACGACGGCGTCGCGCTGAACCTGGACGTCAATGGCCGGTTGCTGGCGACCGGCGTGAGCGATCAAAAAGGCACGATCGGGCGTTTCTCCGAGGGCGTACTGACCGTGCCGGTCACCGTTTCAGCCTTTGCCGCCCTGCGCCAGGCGGTGGGCCTTGCTGATCAGCAGCGCCTGGACAACCTGCCCTACGAGCTGCACGGCAAGCTGGCCGGCGGACTGTTTGGCACTATGCGCTTTGAGGACAGCGGCACGCTGAGCCTGCCGAAACCGGCCAGCGGCACTTGGTGATGGCGGCTTAGCAGAACGTCGCTAGCTGCTTTCCCGGCCGATCAACCGGCACTCCAGCAAATTCAACCGCTGAAAGACCTCGTCCGCGCCGATTACCCCCAGGCGCTGCAGCACCCGCTCGGCAGCAAGCACGCCAATCTGCAACGCGGGCGGCTTGATCGTGCTGAGGCTGGGCATAAGCATTTCGGCGAAGGGGTAATCGCCGAAACCCAAGATTGCGCAATCACCCGGAATGCTCACCCCTGCACGCTGCGCCGCGAGCAACCCTCCGGCAGCCAGATTGTCGTTGGCGAAGAAGATCGCATCAGGAGGCGTGGCGTGCTGCATCAGACCGGTGAGCGCCTGCTTGCCGGCTTCGAACGGCGCAAGATCGCCGGCCGGCGTGAAAATCTGCGGGCTGACCCCGGCCGCTTCCAGCGCCTGCACATACCCGGCGCAACGCTCCTGAGCGCTGAAGTCCCCCGCCGCGCTGTTGAGCACGAACGCCACGCGCCGATAACCGCGCTCCAGCAGATAACGCGCACCGGTAACGCCCACTTCATGGTGGGAAAAGCCAATCTGGATCGGCGCGCGGTCGGGCTGGTAGTCCCAGGTTTCGATCAGCGGGATGTCCGCCGCCGCGAGCATCTTCTCCGTGGCCTCGCTGTGGAAGTGGCTGGTGACCACCAGCGCAGCGGGTGACCAGCCGAGAAACGCACGGATCGCCCGCTCTTCCTGCTCGGTGGAGAAATAGCTCGACGCCAGCAGCAGCTGATAACCGTGCTGCGCCAGGGTGTCGCTGAAGCCCTGAATGGTGTCGGCGAAGATCGGCCCGGAGATGTTCGGCACCACCATCGCCACGATCCTGCCCCTGGCCGACGCCAGCCCTCCGGCGACCAGATTGGGCACGTAACCCAGCTCGGCAACGGCCGCTGCGATGCGCTGACGATGCTCGTCGGACACCTGATCAGGCTGATTGAAGTAACGCGACACGGTCATCGTCGACACGCCGACATGGCGGGCCACGGCGTCCTGGGTCACGCGCCCGGCACCCCGTCGCTTGCGTGGGGGATCTGCTGTGTCGGTCAAAACGCCCGCTCCTGCCGAAAGACTGGTTATAACCAGAGATTATTTAAAGCTGATTTTTCAGTATTGGACGGTCTATCCAACGATTACCGATACTGGCGATGTTAGCGCTAACCGACAGTATCAGCTACTCGCTTGAGCGAATGCCCACCTCTCTGCCGCGCAGCATACCCAGTGGCCGCAGAGCCACCTTCCGACAGGCATTCATCAGCGAGCAACGATCATGCGACAAACCGGGGCGTTCCATTTACCGAGTCATCTGAGCCAAGCCGTTGCGGCGGCGCTGAAGCTATCACTGGCACTTGCACTGCCGCTGTGCGCACTGCCGGTCTTCGCGGCGGACCTGTCGACCGCGCCCTCGGGCGCGGAGCAGGCACCGGAAACCGCCACTCTGCAGGCCGTGACGGTCACCGCCACCCGCCGGGAAGAACCGCTGCAGCAGGTGCCGGTCGCCGTCACGGTGCTGGATGGCGAACAGCTGGAGCGCGACAACCGCAACGGCGTCGCCAGCATCGCGCAACAGGTGCCTGCGCTGAATTTCCGCACCGGTGCCTCGAACAAGGACACCTCACTGTTCATGCGCGGCGTCGGCACCATTTCCACATCCCCGGGCGTCGAGCCCACGGTTGCGACGGTGGTGGACGGCGTGGTCTACGCGCGGCCCGGCCAGGCGACGCTGGACCTGCTGGACCTGGAGCGCATCGAAGTCCTGCGCGGCCCCCAAGGCACGCTATTCGGCAAGAACGCCTCGGCCGGTGTGTTGAACATCGTCAGCAAGGCGCCCACCGCCGAGACCCATGGCTACATCGATCAGTCCTACTACAGCGGCAACGAAAGCCGCACCCGTTTCGGCATTGGCGGCAGCCTGATCCCCGAAACCCTGAAGGCCTCGGTCACGACGTTGTTCGGCACCTACGACGGCAACGTGCACAACAAGGCCAACGGCCAGGAGGTCAACGGGTACAACCACAAAGGCGCGCGCGGCAAGCTGGATTTCACCCCCAACGAGGACGTCAAACTGACCGTCATCGGCGACTACATGCAGTCTCACGATGACACCCCCAACGGCGTCATCAGCCAGTCGCTGACACCGGCCTTCGCCAACGCGCTGTCGCCAGTACGCGCCAGCCACGACAACCGCGACCTGGTCAGCGATGACCGCAGCCATGTCGACGACATCAACAAGGGCTTGTCGGCGCAACTGGACTGGAACCTGGGCGATTACACGCTGACCTCGATCACCGCGTGGCGTGGCTGGAACAATACGCAGTGGCAGGATGGTGACCGACTGGCCAACGTCAGCGCCGCCTTCCCGGCCACCGCAGACAAGGGCGATCTGGATTTCAATCAATACTCCCAGGAGCTGCGACTGGCCTCGCCGAAAGGGCAGTTCCTCGAGTACGTCGGCGGCCTGTATTACATGCACGGCAAGGACGACGAAACCTACCGCCGCACGCTGATCACGCCCACCGCGACCAACACCGGCGTCGCCGATTACAGCACCACCAGCGACAGCTACGCGGTGTTCGGCGAAAGCACGCTGAATTTCACCTCGGCGTTTCGCGGCATCGCCGGTCTGCGCTGGACCCACGACGACCTGGAATACGATCACCGCCGCGTCTCGACGTCCGCCACCACGGTCAGCGGCATTCAGCCCGGCACCAGCAGCTCCGGTTCGGTGGACGAAGACGGCTGGTCCGGGCGGCTGGGCGTGCAATATGACTTGAGCGATTCGGTCATGGCTTACCTCACCTACTCGCGCGGCTACAAAGGCCCGGCCTACAACGTGTTCTTCAACATGCAGCCCCGGGACACCGGCGCCCTCAAACCTGAAACCTCGAACAACTGGGAGCTGGGCATCAAGGCCACCACCTGGAACCACCGCCTGACCACCAACGTTGCGGTGTTCCACAGCGAGTACAGCAACTATCAGGCGAACTTTTTCGACAGCGTCGCGGGCCAGGTGGTGACCCGGCTGATCAACGCCGGCAGCGTCAGCACCGAAGGGGTCGAGGCCGATTACGCCTTGCAGGCCACACGCAACCTGAAGTTCTCCGGCGCCATCGCCTACACCAAGGCGCGCATCGACCAGTTCAGCTGCCCGGCGGGCGCGGCGGCGTCCTGTGACGTGAACGGCAAGACGCTGCCCTACGCGCCGGACTGGAAAAGCTACGTGCGCGCCGATTACACCATCCCGCTGGACAATGGGCTGGACATCGAACTGGGCACTGACTACAGCTGGCAGAGCGAAGTGCAGTACGACATCAGCCAGAACCCGGACACCAAACAGGGCGCCTACGGCCTGTGGAACGCCAGCGCAGCCGTGGCCGATTACAGCAACGGCTGGCGCGTCGCGGTGCTGGTAAAAAATCTCACCGACAGATCCTATTCCCCCCTGCTTGCCAGCGGCACGGGCTACATCTACCGCGCCGTGCCACGGGACGACGAGCGCTACTTCGGCGTGCAAGTGCGCAAGGATTTCTGAGCATGGGCGAACCTTCACAAGGACACTTCATGAAAGGCAGCGGCAATGAGCACTGAACCCCCGCAGACAAGCGCTGACTCGCGGCAAACACGCACTGAGCCCCGGCAGATGAAACTGGGCGCGTTCCTGATGGCCACCGGTCACCACGTTGCGGCGTGGCGCCACCCGGACGTGCCGGCCGACGCGGGCCTGGACTTCAAGCACTACAAACACCTGGCGCAGGTGGCCGAGGCGGCGAAGTTCGACACGCTGTTCATCGCGGACAGCGTGGCGGCCGCGACGGGAGACGCCGCCAGCTCCATGGCGCGTTCGGACCACTTCGAACCCCTGACGCTGGTCTCGGCGCTGAGCGCGGTGACCGAGCGCATCGGCCTGATTGTCACCGCCACCACCAGTTACAACGAGCCCTTCCACATCGCCCGTAAATTCGCCTCCCTGGATCACCTGTCCGGAGGCCGTGCGGGCTGGAACCTGGTGACATCGGATGCCGCCGCCGAAGCCCTGAATTTCGGCCGCGACGAGCACATCGACCATGCCGAGCGCTACAGCCGCGCCCGGGAGTTTCATCAGGTCGTGACCGGATTGTGGGACAGCTGGGACGACGACGCTTTCGTGCGGGACAAGGCCAGTGGCGCGTATTACCGCCCGGACGGCCTGCACGTGCTGGATCACCAGAGTGAGCACTTCAAAGTCAAAGGCCCGCTCAATGTGGCCCGCTCCCCCCAAGGTCAGCCGGTGGTGGTGCAGGCCGGTTCGTCGGAGGCCGGCCGTACGCTGGCGGCGCAAACCGCCGAAGTGGTGTTCACCGCACAGCCCTCACTGGCCGCTGCCCAGGCGTTCTACCGGGACATGAAGTCTCGAGCCGTCGGGTTCGGTCGAGACCCCGACACGCTCAAGATCATGCCCGGCATGTTCGTGGTGGTCGGTGAGAGCGAGGCCCAGGCCCGGGACAAATTCGAGGAATTCCAGGCGCTGGTTGAGCCCCGCGTCGGCGTCGCGTTACTGGGGAGGATGCTGGGCAACTTCGACCTCTCGGGTTACCCGCTGGACGAACCCTTGCCCGCGCTGCCATTGACCCGGAGCGGCCAGCAAAGCCGCCAGGTCCTGCTCTCGCAATTGGCGCAGGACGAACACCTGACCCTGGCGCAGCTCGGACGACGAATCGCCGGCGGCCGAGGCCATTTCAGCGTGATCGGCACCGCCAGCCAGATTGCCGATCAGTGGCAGGCCTGGTTCGAGCAAGGCGCCGCGGACGGTTTCAATGTGCTCGTGCCGCACTTGCCGGGCGGGCTGGAGGACGTGGCGCACAAGGTGATTCCGGAGCTGCAGCGGCGCGGTTTGTTCCGCCGGGAATACACCGGCAGCACCTTGCGCGAGCACCTGGGTTTGCCGCGTCCGGCCAACCGGTTCAGCGCCCCGCCAGGGCATCGCCCTGCACACAGAAACGAAGAGGGTTTGAACGTATGAAAATAGTGCGCACATTGGGCAGCGCATTGCTGGCGATGATCGGGATCAACCTGGCCTGCGGGAACGTCGCGGCTGCGGCCGATTCATCCGATCCGGCCGAGCTGCGCATCGGTTATCAGAAGGGCTCGATTGCGTTGGTGCTGGCCAAGGAACAGGGCCTGCTGGAGAAGCGCTTTCCCGACACCCATGTGCAGTGGATTGAATTCCCGGCGGGGCCGCAGATGCTGGAGGCCTTGAACATCGGTGCGCTGGATGTGGGCTCCACCGGCGACATTCCGCCGCTGTTCGCCCAGGCCGCCGGTGCCGACCTGCTCTACATTGGCGCCGAGCCCGCCAAGCCGCAGGCGGAAACCCTGCTGGTCGCGGCCGACAGCCCGCTGCATCAGGTGGCGGACTTGAAGGGCAAGAAGGTGGCGTTCCAGAAAGGCTCCAGCTCCCACAACCTGATCCTCCGCGCCCTGAACCATGCCGGGCTGAAGTACACCGACATCCAGCCGGTTTACCTCAGCCCGGCCGATGCCCGCGCGGCGTTCGAACAAGGCAGCGTCGATGCCTGGGCGATCTGGGAACCGTTCTCGTCGCTGGCACTGAGCAGCGGTGGGGCTCGGTTACTGGCGGATGGCTCAGGCCTGGGACTGTCCGGGCCGATCTACACCGCCAGACGTTCGTACGCCGTTGGGCACGGGGCCTTCATCAACGCCTTGCTCGAACAGCTGACACAAGCCGAAGCGCTGACCCGCAGCCAGCGGCAGCTGAGCCTGGACGTGCTGACCCGTTCGATGGGCCTGCCCGAGATGGTGATTGCCCGCTACATGGACAACCGCCCTGCCTCGCCGATTCTGCCGATCACCCCGCAGATCATTGCGGCGCAGCAGCGGACGGCCGATCTGTTTTTTGAAAACCATTTGCTGCCCAAACGCATCGACGTCAGCGCAGTGGCCAAGCCGTAGCCGTAGCAGTAGCCGTAGGCTGTTAGTGGGACCGGCTTTAGCCGGGAAAGCGTCAGCCGCCACACCGCAAACACGGGCAAAAATGATGTCGCCAGGACTGGCCTATTCCCGGCTGAAGCCGGTCCCACTAAACCGCGCATGGCAGGACCGGCTTGAGCCGGGAAGGCGTCCGACGGGCTAAACCGAAACCTAACCCCGCGCCGCTGCCACCAGACGATTGACCTCGGCGCGCACCATGTTGGCGTACTCCGGTGGCGACATGGCGTCGAGTTCGCCGCGCACCCACTCCGACCATTTGCCCTTGCGCTTGGCCCGCTCGCCCATCAGCCGGGCAGCGTCACCCTTGGCCTTGCCCAGATTGCTCTGCCACAGATCGAACAGACGAGACTTTTCGTCCTCGATAGCGGCACGTTCCGGAAGGGTTTTATTGGCCAGGTTGTAGCTCATGGTATGTACCTCGATGTGCAAAACGAAACGCATGAACGGAGCCGTATCGGCTCGAAAAACGTCAGCATCTTACACCCGGTGAAGACAATTCCCGACCCTGTTCAGTGTACTTTTTGGCCGCCGGCGGATTTGGGCTGCAACTTTTCAGGCCCTCAAAACTCCATTGCACACTGCCATAACCACTGAAAGGAAATTTGCCATGGCTCGTAAAACTGCTGCCCAAAACGCCGCTGTCGAACAGATCAAGGATCAAGCGTTCAGCGAACTGGCCGCCCTCATTGAAGAGTCCGACAAATTGCTCAAGGACAGCGCGTCACTGGTTGGCGAAGAAGCCGACACGGTACGCGCTCAGCTAAGCCAGAAGCTGAAGCAGGCCATGGAATCCGTGAGCAGCGTGCGCGAACGCGCCAAGCCAGCCGTCGATGCCACCGAAAACTACATCGGCGGCCACCCATGGCAGACCGTGGCGGTCTCTGCGGGCTTCGGTCTGGTCGTGGGTCTGCTGCTAGGCCGTCGTTGATTATCGACGTCTGACTCTGCTTCAAGACAGGCCTTGGCCGGGGCATCCCTTGATGCCACCGGCCTTGGGCCCTCAGGAGTGTGGCGCGATCACTTCCAGCTGTGACAGTCGATGGGCCTTGGCCATTGCGGCATCGATATCCATTTTGGCCTTCTCGGCGTCAGCCTGAGACTCGAACGGCCCGATCATCACCACTTCTCTGCCATCGACCTTCACCACGTAAGACGGGTAATGGTGCTCGACCAGCCAATAGGTCATGTCGCTCAGCGCTTCCTTCAAGTGGACACGAATGGTCCATTGCTGCGAAGCCGGCGTCGGCGCTTCCGCCACCGAATCAGTGCTCGGAACCTGGGCGGGCGTCGCCGGCTTGCCGCCATCACAACCCGCCAGCATCAACACCGCTACCATCATTGCCATCTTGCGCACGTCTGTCGCTCCTCGTTTGAAGTGGCGGGAGTCTATCACCGCAGGTGGATGCGAGTTGTAACTGGCCGCCGCTACAATGCTCGGCCACAACAGCAAATTCGCTTTCAACCCTGCCTGTGACAGCATTCTGAAAACGGTGCGGCCGCCTTTGCAAAATTACGCCGAACCCAATGATGGCACTGTGGTCAATCTTTCAAGTCTTTCCGCCGGCGCGTCTTTCATGACATTCACTTCAACTAATGCGAGCCTGCGCTTGGCCGACAGGGTATCGTTGCCCGCCCAACGCCCACACGCGCAATCGACGAAAGCCGATCTATCGTGAACACATCCATGACTTCCGCGACACCCGCGCCGATGACTGACATTTCTCACCGCCAGGCCCATGCATCCGAGCAACCGCCCGCGCCAGCGCTGGCCGAGACGCACACGCGCGCTGATCAGTGGATCATCTGCGAGCATTGCGACTCGGTTTACGAGGCCATGCCTCTGAACAAAGGCGAGGCTGCCTATTGCCTGCGCTGCGCCGCGATTCTTCGCCGCAGTCACCGGCTGACCATCGAGCAGCTGCTCGCACTGAGCCTCGCCGCCTGCGTCCTGTTCATCTTCGCCAACGTGTTTCCGGTCATCAGCATCAGCATGCAAGGCCTGCACAACGAGGTGACCCTGTGGGGTTCGGTTCAAGCGCTGGCCCAGGGGCAGATCACGCTGATCGCCCTGGTCGCAGGGCTGGCCATCATTCTCGCGCCGGCGCTGCAGATCGCCCTGCTGTTCTGGGTGCTGGCGCATGCCCATCGCGGCGAGATCGCCCCCGGCTTCAAAATGTGCATGCGCACCCTCGAACACCTGCGGCCCTGGAGCATGCTGGAGGTGTGCCTGCTGGGGATTCTGGTGGCGATCGTCAAGCTGGCAGGCATGCTGGACGTGCACCCAGGCGCGGGTCTGTGGGCCATGGCAATGCTGATGGTGCTTATCCTGTCGATCGCTGGCAAAGACATCCGCCGCCTGTGGGACGAACTGGGAGTTGAACCGGAATGAACGGCATTCCCTACGCCCGCGACTACAACGTCACCTTGTGTCACGTGTGCAGTTACGTCTGCCCGGAAGACGCCCATGAATGCCCGCGCTGCGATTCGCCGGTGCATCGGCGCAAGCCCAACAGCCTGACGCGCACCTGGGCCTTTCTGATTGCCGGGCTGATCTTCTACATTCCGGCCAACCTGCTGCCGGTGATGTATACGACCATGCTCGGCAGCAGCAGTGAGAACACCATCATGAGCGGGGTCATCGAGTTCGCCGAAAGCGGCTCCTGGGACATCGCCATTCTGATTTTCATCGCCAGCGTGGTCGTGCCCTGCATCAAGTTTCTGGTGCTGGGGCTGATGCTGGTGACATGCCAGCGCCGTAGCACATGGGCGATGCGCGAGCGCTCGCGGCTGTTTCGTTTCATTGAATTGATCGGCTACTGGTCCATGCTCGACGTGCTAGTGGTGGCGCTGGTGGCAGCGCTGGTTCAGTTTCGCGGGCTCAGCACCATCGAGCCGCGCCTTGGCATTCTGTTTTTTGGTTTGGTGGTGGTGATGACCATGCTTGCCGCCATGACGTTCGATCCCCGGCTAATCTGGGACGCAGAGGTTGAAGATGTCCGATAACACCCTACCCCCCTCCCCGCCGACCCGACCGCAGGTCAAGGCACGCAAGGTTCGCGTGTCACTGGTCTGGCTGGTGCCGATCGTCGCCGCCCTGATCGGCTTGTCGATGGTGGTTCATGACTTCCTCAACGTCGGCCCCAAAGTGGTGGTGAGCTTCCTCACGGCCGAAGGCCTGGAAGCCAAGAAAACCCAGGTCAAGTACAAGAACGTGGTCATCGGCATGGTCACCGACATCGAACTCAGCGATGACCGCACTCACGTGCTGGCGAGCATCGACCTGAACCAGTCGGCCGCGCCGTTCACCCGCGCCGACACACAATACTGGGTGGTGCGGCCGCGCATCGGCGCCCATGGCGTGACCGGCGTCGACACCCTGTTATCGGGGGCGTTCATCGGCGCCGATGCCGGCAATTCGGAAGAAACCAAGAAAGACTTCACCGGCCTGGAAACCCCACCGGCCGTGACGTTTGGCGAGAAAGGCAAGCGCTTCATTCTGCACACCGACGACCTGGGCTCGCTGGACATCGGCTCGCCGGTGTACTTCCGCCGCATCCAGGTGGGCCAGGTCGTGGCCTACGAACTGGCAAAGGACGGCAAGGGTGTGGACGTCGAAATTTTCGTCGGCGCGCCCAACGATCAGTTCGTCCTCGACGATTCACGCTTCTGGAACGCCAGCGGCGTGGACGTCACTCTCGGTGCTTCGGGTCTGAAAGTGTCGACCCAGTCCATGGCCTCGATTCTCTCTGGTGGTATCGCCTTCCGTGAACCCAAATACAGCCCGGACGCCAAGCCAGCCAACGGCAACGCCGAATTCAAGCTGTTCGAGGACCAGGCCACTGCGCTGGCCCCGCCCGATGGCGAACCCAAATACATCCGCATGCGCTTCAACCAGTCGCTGCGCGGCCTTGTGGTCAATGCGCCGGTGGACTTCCTCGGCGTCAATATTGGCCGCGTGGTCTCCGTCGATCTCGACTATGACGCCGCCACAGGCACATTCCCTGGCATCGTCGGCGCAGTCATCTATCCCCAGCGGCTGGGTGCTGCAAACGACAAGCTGCAGCAGCAGGCAGGCGCAGGCGACGATGAAGAAAAGACATCGCGAGTGCTCGGGCAATTCATTGAACGTGGCCTGCGTGCTCAGGTCCGTACCGGCAACCTGCTGACAGGGCAACTTTACGTTGCCATGGATTTCGACCCCAAGGCGCCGAAAGTCTCCTACAACGCCAAAGCACGGCCGCTGGAGATCCCGACGGTGCCGGGCAGCTTCGACAAACTGCAGGAGCAGTTGCAGCAGTTTGTCGACAAGCTTGGCAAGATCCCCCTCGACGACCTGGCAAAGAACCTCAACGGCAGCCTGATCGAACTTCAGAAAACCATGAAGCAGGTCAACAGTGACGTGTTGCCACAGATGCGTGGCGCGTTGCAGCAAGCGCAAAAAACCCTGGGCACGGCCAACGAAGCGCTGTCGGATGACTCGCCGGCACGTCAGCAACTGGGTCAGGCCATGGACGAAGTGCAGCGGACCGCGCGCTCAGTGCGGGTGTTGACCGACTTCCTCAGTCGCCATCCCGAATCGCTGATTCGCGGTCGCAGTGGCGACGCGGCGCCCGGTTCGTATAAAGGATCATCCTCTTCCCGTGAAATCGCTCCGGAGCCGGCCCAATGACGCTGCGTAATTCTCTTCTCGCCCTGGCGTGTGTGTTCGGTGTGACGGCCTGCGCTTCCACGCCGACCCACTATTACACCTTGATCGCGCCGGCCGCTCCGGTGCAGGCGAATGTAAGCCCGGCACCGTTTCAGTTCGAAATGCAGGCTGTGCTCATGGCGGTGCAGGTCGACCAGCCGCCGCTGGTTATCCGCCAGGGCAATGGTAGCCTGGCGATTCTGGAGAACGAACGCTGGGGCGCGCCGTTGGGGGATGAATTCCATGACGCGCTGACCGGGCAGCTGGAGCGTCGCTTCGGGTCTCGAGACCTTGCCGGGCTGCCGAAACAGAGTGACCAGCCGGTGCTATCGGTGCGTACCGACGTACGTCGCTTTGAATCGGTGCTGGATCAATACGCCCTGATCGACGTGGTCTGGAACCTGAGCCTGCGCGGCAGCGGAGCCGGGCCCGGTACCCAGCGCAAGACCCTTACCTGCAGCAGCGTGATTCGGCAACCCGCAGCCCCCGGCATGGAAAACCTGGTGCTCGCTCATCAGAAAGCCGTGTCGGCTCTCGCAGAAACAATCTCGCGGACCGCCTCGCAATGGGCGCGCCAATCCGATGCCCGCTGCCCTTCCTGACAGCATAGACGCCCGGTCCTCAGACGCCCGGGCGTTCCCTTCAGCGCACCTTCTTCGCGCCACTATTCATAAAGCGCACCGATCTAATCCAAGACCTTCGTTCGAATAGTTGTCATACAACTGTTTGAGAAAATTCCTACAACACGCTATTTTCGGATCCACATTCAAGCCGAATGACGGTATTGTCGGGTCCGGTACCAACAGACGAACCTCTTAAGCCGCACCCGTTTGCGTTGATCCGCTCATCCTCCCGCCGAGTCGGTCCATGAATTCGCATTCAGCTGCTTGACATCAGGGATCCTCAAATGGAGTTGAGCACATGAAAGGCATTGGCGTGCGACTCAGGCAGGAACGCAACAGACTGAAGCTGTCACAGAGCGCTTTGGGTGCCATCGGCGGCGTCGAAACCAACGCTCAGGGCAATTACGAAAACGGCACCCGGTCGCCGAAGGCCGATTATCTGCTGCGCATCGCCGAGGCCGGTGTCGAGCTGAACTTCGTGATGAGTGGCAACAGGGCATCGCCGGACGCAATGAGCAGAACACCGGTGATTGATCATGAAGAAAGCCCGGACGTATACCCCCATCTGACTAAAGTCACCCACCAGTTGCACCGTAATTTATACGGCCTCATTGAGGCGTCGCTGCAGTTAACGCAACTCATCGAGGTGCGCAACCACGACGCCCGGTTCAGCGAAGCAAAAGTGCAGCTGGAAACGATCCGGGTTGAAGCGCAGTCGCTGGCTCAGGCCACGATGAAGTTGATCTTCGAGACCTCGAAACTGGTGTAAGGCGGCATGGGAGGAGATGAGGCGCTTTGCGGGGAGACGCCCTCCCCACACAGCGCAGTCCAGACGACTCCGAATCAGCGACGCTTCAACCGGTCGATGATTACCGCCAGCAACAGGATCGTGCCGCGGATCACGTACTGGTAAAACGTGTCGATGTTCTTCAGGTTCATGGCGTTTTCGATGATTGCCAGGATCAACACCCCTGCGATGACGTGGCGAATCATGCCGATGCCGCCGCTCAGGGATACCCCGCCCAGTACGCACGCGGAAATCACCGTCAACTCAAAGCCCTGGCCGATCATCGGCTGACCCGAGGTCATGCGCGAGGCCAGCACCACGCCGGCCAGCGCGCCGATCAAGCCGTGCACAGCGAAGATGATGATCTTGGTCCGGTCAACGTGTACGCCAGCCAGCAGCGCCGCTTCCTGGTTGCCGCCGATGGCCAGGGTGTTGCGTCCGTAGGTGGTGTAGTTCAACAGCCAGCCGAAGAAGATAAAGCAGACGATGGTGATCAGAATCGGCACCGGCACGCCGAACAGCTGACCGTTACCGAACACGAAGAAGGCCTCGTCGCCAACGCCCACGGCTTTACCGTTGGAGAAGATATACGCCAGCCCCCGCACAATCTGCATGGTCGCCAGCGTGGTGATCAGCGCGTTGATGCGCAGCTTGGCGATGACGATGCCGTTGATCAGCCCGACGAGCAAGCCCATGGCCAGCGCCGCCGATACGCCCAGAAACACGCTGTCGGTGTCACGTATGACGATCCCGGCAATGACGCCTGAGCACGCCAGCACCGAACCGACCGATAGGTCGAAATGCCCTGACGCCAGGCAGTACAGCATGGTGCAGGCGGCGATGCCGACCGTGGAAATCGCCAGACCCAGGCCACGCATATTCAGCGGTGACATGAAGTTGTCGATCAAAAGCGCACAGAGCACAAAGATGCCCAGGGCGGCCATGAGCATGGCCCAGTCATCGACAAATCGACGCAGGTTCATGCCTTGGCGGGGAGCCGTCAGGCTGGATTCGGTAGACATACGCACCTCGTTCTTATTTTTCATAGCCAGTTTTCATAGCCAGGTTCAACCGCGCGTACGCGGCAATGCCAGTTGCAGAAGACGCTGTTCATTGGCCTCTTCGCGGGACAATTCGCCGGTGATGGCGCCTTCACTCATGACCAGAATCCGATCGGAAATGCCCATCACCTCCATCAGGTCGCTGGACACCACGATGACCGCAATGCCATCGGCGGCGAGGTTGTGGATGATCTGGTAGATCTCGGATTTGGCGCCGATGTCGATGCCCCGGGTGGGCTCGTCCAGCAGCAGCACCTTCATCGGCATCGACAGCCAGCGGCCCAGAATGGCCTTCTGCTGATTGCCGCCCGATAGAAACAGCATTTGCTGTTCGGGCGAAGGCGTCTTGACGTTCATCGACTTGATCTGGTGCCGGGCGTTGTCACGCTCCCAGCGGCCCTGAATCAGGCAGCCCAGGCTGACATGGCGAGGCCGCGCGCCAATGTTGATGTTCTCGGCGACACTGGACAGCGGCACGATGCCTTCTTTTTTGCGGTCTTCCGGGCACAGCAGAATGCCGGCGTCGATGGCGTCGCGCGGTGAACGCAGGTTCAGCGGCTTGCCCTCCAGTTGCAAGGCCCCGGCCTGACTGCGCGTCAGCCCCGACAGCATGCGAAACATCTCGGTCCGACCGGCGCCGACCAGGCCGAAGAAGCCAAGGATCTCCCCCTTCTCCACGGCAAAACTGACCGGCTCCTGCAAACCAGGGCCCATCAGGCCAGTCACTCGCAGGCTCGGCCCCTGATGCTGGCGTGGCCGATAGTTGTAGATGTCCTGGATGTCGCGCCCGACCATGCAGGTGACGAGGCGGTCATGGTCCAGATCGGCCATGTCCTCGAAGGTGCGCACGAAGCGCCCGTCCTTGAACACGGTCACGGCGTCACACACGCGGAAGATTTCTTCCATGCGATGAGACACGTAGAGAATGACCCGGCCCTCGTCACGCAGCCGGGTGATGATCGCCATCAGCCGATCAATTTCCCGCGCCGACAGGCTGCTGGTGGGTTCGTCGAACGCAATCACATGGGCGTTGCGCGACATGGCCTTGGCGATTTCCACCAATTGCCGCTGACCCAGGGAGAGATCACCCAGGCGCGTGTTCGGGTCGATCTCGTCGGCCAGACCTTTGAGCAGCTCCCTCGCGCGTCGGACCATGGCCCGACGGTTGATCATGCCCCAGCGATTGGGCATGTGACCGAGCAGCAGGTTCTCCGCCACCGACATTTCCGGGACCAGGTGCAGTTCCTGGTGAATCACCGCGACGCCGGCCGCGATGCTGTCAGCGGTTGATTTGAACGCCAGGTGCTGATCGCCGATCTGCAGATCGCCGCTGTTGGGCTGGTACGAGCCGCCGAGGATTTTCAGCAGCGTCGATTTACCCGCGCCGTTCTCGCCCATCAGCGCGTGAACGCTGCCTGGCCGAGCTTCGAAATTGATTTCCGACAGCGCCTTCACACCGGGAAAGGTTTTACCGATCTCGTTAAAGCGCAGGCTGCCGCCAGGCTGAACCTGTTGTTGAACCGATGCCTGTTGCATGAACCACCTCCACCCCGCCCCACCCTTCGAGTGAAACGGGGCCTTGCAGATATCCGCCTGAGTTTCAGGCGTCCCGACTCGACTGCCGCGCTTACTTGTACAGACCGAGCGGGGTCAGCACGTCCTTGAAGTTGGCACGGGTGATCAGCGTCACGTCGTCCATGGCAGTGTATTTAGGCGGTTCTTTGCCGGTGGTGACCCACTCGTAGACCATCAGGGCGGTGTTGTAGCCCTCTTTGTCAGGGCTTGGCAGCATCGAGCCGAAGAAGCCGCTTTCCTTCTTCTTCAGCTCGTCGATGGCGTCAGTGCCGTTGATGCCGATGCCGATCACGTTGGCCGGCGCGAAGCCTGCGCCCGCTGTCGCACGTACGCCGCCCAGCACGGTGTTGTCGTTCATGCCGCCAACGATGAGGTTTTTCGCGCCGCTTGGCAGTTTTGGCAGGGCAGCCCCGGTGGAATCCATGCTGCCTGGCACGTCGAGGGTTTTCTGCGGAGCAAAGAGGATGTGATCCTCAGGCAAACCGGCTTTCTTCAACGCATCTACCGAACCGTCGGTGCGCTTCTTGCCGGTGTCGAGCTCGTTGTAGGTGTTGATGATCGCGTAGGTCTCTTTCCAGTCCCACTTGCGATTCTTCGCTTCGTCGGCCATGGCCGCGCCCTGTTTCTGGCCGACTTCGAACGCGGCCATGCCCAGGTACGGCACGTCTTCCATGAACTTGCCTTTGGCGTCGACGAAACGGTCATCGACGGCCATGACTTTCAAACCGTTGACCTTTGCTTTGGCGACGATAGACGGGCCTAGGGCAACATCAGGCGGGCAGATGACAAACCCCTTGGCGCCGTTGGCGGCGAGGCTGTCGATGGCGGAGAGGGTTTTCTCACCATCGGGAACGGCAATTTTGATCACTTCGAAACCGTGTTCCTGACCGGCTTTTTCAGCGAAGGCCCATTCGGTCTGGAACCAGGGCTCTTCAGCCTGTTTGACCAGGAAGCCGATCTTGACCTTGTCAGCGGCAGATACACCGCCGCTCATGCCAAGGATGGCGGTGGCAACAGCAGCACAGCACAGGGAACGAATCCCGTGGCGACTCAACATAGCTAACTCCTTATTTTTATTGACTAGCTACAGCGTTCAGCGGTGAGTGTCGGGGAGTAATGCAGTTGAAAACAGCGCACGCCGCCCGACTGAAAACAGTCATATCATATTATCAATGAAGCCTATGTAACCGAGTGTCACACCTCTACGGCACAGGGTTCGGGTCATCCCGCAAAGCGATGCGAGGTCATGCCCCTGATGCCAATTTCCATCTGAATCACAGATCCATCGAGCTCCAGCGCGCCTTCTGCAGGCCGCGCGCTGGTGACGAATAAGGTGGTCATGTCCGGCCCGCCGAACACGCAACTGGTCGGGTGACTGACCGGCAACTCGACGACCCGATCAACGCTGCCATCGGGGGCAAAACGGATCAGGCAGCCACCACCCCAGCGGGCGTTCCAGACAAAACCATCTTCGTCCATCGCCGAGCCATCGGGGGCACCGCGCGAATGCTCATGGGCCCAGACCTCCCGCTCGCCGAGGGAATGATCCTGATTGATCGGGTAGCGATAGATCACGCCATCGAGGGTGTCTGCGGTGAGTACCGCTGCATCGTTCTCCGGCCAGACCAGTGTGTTAACGATGCCCTGCCCGTTCAGCAACGGCGAGACCGAGGCATCGCCGTCGACGCGGTAAAGTCCGCCGGAGCGACGCTTGATCGGCAGGTCACCGCCCTCCTCGTCCAGGTTGTTCTGCATGGTCCCCAGCCACAGCCGGCCATGCCGGTCGCAACGGGCTTCGTTGGCACGGTTGCCGGCCACAGGGTCGGCGGCGCATAGCAGAGAAATAACAGGCTGATGGGACGGGGAATCGAGGTCGAGTCGGTGGACCCCGCTGGCGAGAGTGACCAGTGCATCGCCTGTCGTGGTAGGTATGAAGGCGGAGACCGGTTCGCTGAACTGCCAGTGGGACAGCTTGCCCGCCTGAAGGCGCAGCGCGCGGAAGCCGGCGATATCGACCCAGTACAAGGCCTGATGGGCATGGTCCCAGAACGGCCCTTCGGCCAATTTGAAACGCTGGTCACAGACCGGCAGCCATTTCATGGAAGATTTCCTGCTTATTATTGTAGGTCTGTGAGCCACTCAAAAAGCCCACCTGTAAAACGTCAAACTCAGCCTGTCATCAGTTGCGCGTCAACGGTTGCTGGCGAGAACGCGCAATCACTTCACCAGCGTTTTCGATCAGACTCATGCAGGCCCACACACCCCGCGCCGAATCCCGATTCGCAATGGCGTCCGCCAGATCTTTGTGCAACGGCAAGGTTCGGCCCAGCTCGCCGGGCACCGCCGATGACACTTCAAACGAAATCGCCAGCAGAGCGCCCAGTGCCGGCAGCATTTGCTCGATAAACTGGTTATGACTCGCCGCCAGCACCGCTTCATGGAAGCGTTGATCCGCAGCGTTGTAATCGCCGAAGTCGGCGACGCTGGCCGCAAGTCGCGCATAGGCTGCCTGAATCCCGGCAATCTGCTCCGGTGTCGCTCTTT
Organism: Pseudomonas sp. GL_135; assembly: GCF_057834665.1. Lineage (NCBI taxonomy): Bacteria > Pseudomonadati > Pseudomonadota > Gammaproteobacteria > Pseudomonadales > Pseudomonadaceae > Pseudomonas > Pseudomonas sp. GL_135. The sequence goes on along the minus strand of NZ_CM174408.1, from coordinate 2,074,867 downwards.
CACACGCCCATCGCACGGCCATCGGTTCAATGGCGCGTCTTAAATCCAGCAGGTCCAGCACAAAACTTGTCGGCAGACCTTTTGCCGCCAGCCAACCCACGACTTGCGGGTCAAACAGATTCCAGGCGCGCACCGGCAATACCCGCGTGCCCACCTTGGGCCCGACTTCCAGCAACCCCTTGGCCACCAGGGTCTTGATGGCCTCGCGAATCACCGTCCGGCTGACCCCGAACTCTTCACCCAACGCCGCTTCAACCTTCAGCGACTGCCCCGGCATCACGTTGCCTTGAGCAATCCAGGCCCCCAGGCGGTCTACCGTCGACGCATGAAAACTGCTGCTCATTGATCCGCCCCTGTTTGCGGTGTGTTCCGCAAATCGAGGCTAATGATCATACGATTAGGCGTCAATCGCCTGTACAGAAGGCCAATCCTGGACTAGACCTTCCCGCACCGTGACGGACGCTGCCTTTCGCCAAATAGTATTACAATTTATTTTTAAAGCGAGTGCTTTTGATCTATAACTCGAAATACCGGGGCGCGAAAGCCTAAATAGTATGACCAATGGCAGAATCCCAAGCCATTGACGTACTGCTTGGCGGTAGCGCATCGAGCAGCAAGACTGGTGCCTTCGGGCAACACCCCCTGATTACCCACTGCAACACGCCTATAAAAACAAAAGGACCGATGCAATGAGAAAGACGTTTATCCCTGCCCTAGGGCTGTCGCTGATGGCCGCCGCCCTACAGGTGCACGCCGCCGGACTGTCCACTGAACACGGCGCCTTCGGCAAACTCGCCGACGGCACCCCGGTCGAGAAATACACCTTGCGCAACAGTAAGGGCATGCAAGCCACCGTCATCACTTACGGCGGCACGTTGCAGTCGCTGCTGGTGCCGGACAAGCACGGCAAGGCTGAAGACGTGGTTCTGGGCTTCGATGACGTGGACGGCTACGTCAAAGGGACCGCATTTTTCGGCGCCACCATTGGCCGCTTTGGGAATCGCCTGGCGGGCGGCAAGTTCTCTCTGGATGGCAAAAGCTATCAGGTGCCGCTGAATGACAAGACCAACTCCCTGCATGGCGGCCCGAAAGGCTTCGACAAGCAGATCTGGAAGGCCGAAGAGGTCAAGGACAAAGGTTCGGTCGGGGTCAAGCTGACGTACGTCTCGATCGATGGCGAGATGGGTTTCCCCGGTACGCTGAAAACCGAAGTCACCTATAGCCTGAACGACAAGAACGAGTTGCGCATTCAGTACCACGCGACGACGGACAAACCGACCGTCCTCAACCTCACCAACCACAGTTACTTCAACCTGGCGGGCGCGGGTAACGGCGACATTCTGGATCAGGTGGCGGTGGTGCATGCCGCGCATTACACGCCGGTCAACGAGACGCTGATCCCGACCGGTGAGCTGCCGTCAGTGGTCGGCACACCGTTTGACTTCCTCAAACCTGTCGCCTTCGGCAAGCGCATCCGTGAAGACAACGAGCAGCTCAAGTTCGCCGAAGCGACCCAGGGCGGCTACGACCACAACTGGGTGCTCGACACCAAAGGCAAGCTGTCGAATCTGGCAGCGGACGTGGTCGATCCGAAGTCGGGTCGTCGTTTGCAGCTGTTTACCACCGAGCCCGGCGTCCAGTTGTACACGGGCAACTTCCTCGACGGCACCGTCAAAGGCAAGGGCGGCAAGATCTATCCGCACTGGGGCGCATTCACGCTGGAAACCCAGCACTACCCGGATTCGCCGAACCAGCCCGCCTTCCCTTCGACTCGCCTGGAACCGGGTAAGGCCTACACCCAGACCACTGTGTTCAAATTCCTGAACAAGTAACCATTTGGGTGTGAAAACGGGGCGGCAGGACGACGTGAAGGGTCGTCACTGCCGCATCGCTCTGTGCTTCATGCAGCCAGAGTGTCGCTGCAACCGCTCAAAACCGGGGTTTGCCACTCATTTGTAAGGGTGATCGAGGATTCCCTCATCGTTCTGTACTAAAGCTAACCATTTGGCTTAGAACGAGAATTCCGAGTGAATTTTCCCGGCGGTGACGACTCAGTTACAAAGAGAGTGACTGATAGGGAGGTTTGCAAGCGTGGCACAGTACAAGCATTTCAGAATCGATTATCTGCTGCACGGCAGCTACAAAAGCTTCTACATCAGCGCTGAAGCCATGGACAACGCATCTGCCTGGCATTGGGCCTCTGTGGATGCCGGGTTTGGTCAGATTCCAAAATACCGCTCGGATCGCGTTCCGAAGGTTACCAAGCCAAAAGCTGAGCAACTGGGTTTGACCGATGTTGAATGGGCTGAATCCTGATCAGCCGATCAGGGCTCCTTTTCGTGATGTGATATCTGACTTTTCCCTACGGAAACTTGCTCTGGCAGCGCGTCATTCCTGATGCGCTGCCGGGCACCCGCCGCCTGATCGCCCCCCTCGCTTTACTTCCCACCGTTTCGGCCCGATTCGAAGAGAATTCTGACGATTAACCTGCTGCATCGGCGCCATTGGCAAACCTGATCATTAAACAACCATTGCAGCTAAAGCCTTGCAACTACAGGCTTACAGAAACTTATCCACAGAGATATTCACGCTTTCCGTGGACAACTTTTTCAACGAAATGGCGTTGACTTCGCTGCCCTCCCCGGCCTAGCCAGCGCTCAAGAAAAGCCCCTGCCAGACCGACATGTTCCTCCATCAAGCGGCGCTTAGCACCCTTGCCAGTGTTGCCTTGACCTTGCCGATTCCGTCGTGCAAAGCCTGCTCGATTTCGGCCATCGTGATCACTGCCGCCGACTTGCCGGCAGCCGGGTTGACGACCAGCGCCAGACAGGCATATTCCAGTTCAAGCTCACGGGCCAGGGCCGCTTCCGGCATGCCGGTCATGCCGACGATGTCGCAACCATCACGCTCCAGTCGCGCGATCTCCGCCACGGTTTCCAGACGCGGGCCCTGAGTGCAGGCGTACACGCCGAAATCGCTGTGGGCGCAGCCCTCGGCAGCCAGCGCCGCGATCAGCCGGGCCCTTAACGGCGCGCTGTAAGGGAAGCTGAAATCGATGTGGGTCACGTGCTCCAGGTCATCGGCAAAGAACGTGTGATCGCGACCGCTGGTGTAATCCACGAGATCATGGGGCACGCAGAAATGGCCGGTGCCCATGTCAGGGTGAATTCCGCCTACGGCATTGACCGCCAGAATCGCTTCGGCCCCGGCCTGCTTCAGCGCCCAGATGTTGGCGCGGTAGTTGACCTTGTGTGGCGGAAAACGATGCGGGTGACCGTGACGGGCCAGAAACATCACCTCGCGGCCGGCGTACTCGCCCACATGGATATCGCCGGACGGCGCGCCGTAAGGCGTATTCACCGCCAGGGATTGACGGATCGTCAGCCCGTCGAGCTGGGTCAAGCCAGTGCCGCCGATAATCGCGTAAACAGTCATGGGGAATCCTTAATCGATCAGTTGAGCAGCGCGCAGCGCGGTCAGCGCCGCCAGCCAGCGGGGGTGCTGCCGGTATTCGGTGGACGCCATGCCCTGCCCGCGCATTCTGTGAAGTCGCGCCGCAGGAGGCGAGACCTTCAAGCGCTGAGCGGCACTCAACGCCAGCTCAGCCGCAGCGCGGTCGTTGCACACCAGGCCCATGTCACAACCGGCGGTAAGCGCCGCCTCGATGCGGCTGGCGGCGTCACCCACCACATGGGCGCCGGCCATCGACAGGTCATCGCTGAAGATCACGCCATCGAACCCCAGCTCGCCGCGCAGGATGTCCTGCAGCCAGCGCCGGGAAAAGCCCGCCGGCTGTGAATCGACCTGGGGATAGATGACATGGGCAGGCATGACCGCTGCCAGGTGTTTGCTCAAGCGCTGAAAAGGCACCAGATCATTGGCGCGGATCGTTTCCAGACTGCGCTCGTCGTTGGGGATAGCCACATGGGAGTCAGCTTCGGCCCAACCATGCCCCGGGAAATGCTTGCCCGTAGCGGCCATGCCCGCCGCATTCATGCCCCGAATAAAAGCGCCGGCCAGTAACGCCGCCCGCTCAGGGTCGCCTTCAAACGACCGGGTGCCAACGACCGCACTGCGCTGATAGTCCAAATCCAGCACCGGCGCAAAACTGAGGTCCAGCCCCACTGCCAGCACTTCGGTTGCCATCAGCCAGCCACAATGTTCGGCGAGGTTTTCGGCATTGGGATGACCGGCAATGGCGCGCATCGGCGGCAACCGGACAAAACCCTGGCGCAGGCGCTGCACGCGGCCGCCCTCCTGGTCGACAGCCAATAACAACTCGGGACGAATGGCGCGAATGGAGGCACAGAGCTCACGCACTTGCCGTGGGCTCTCTATATTGCGCGCGAAAATGATCAGGCCGCCCACTTCGGGCTGACGCAGAAACTGACGGTCTTCGGAGGTCAGCCAGGTACCGGCGACGTCCACCATCAGGGAGCCTTGCAGGCCAGAACTCATAGGAAGATCCTTCAACAACCAATGCTCAAGCCGGCATGGTGAGGGATCGAAGGATGTGATGCAAATTACGACACCGCCAGCCGGTGACGCGCCTCAGACCTTGGCAGGCACCGGTGTAGAGGTTTTGGTCCGGGGCCTGAGTTGCGCGGTGAGCATGGCGTTATCGGTGACACCCGTCTCGGCGCGCATGCCGGCCGCCAGGAATGGCACCATCAGGCGCATGACCTGCTCGATGGACGTATTGACTCCGAAATCGGTCTCGGCAATGGCGCGCAGGGCCTTGATACCGGACATGCTGAACGCGGCAGCGCCCAACATGAAATGGACCCGCCAGAACAACTCGATGGGAGGAATGCGCGGCGCCGCTTCGTTGACCAGCAGCATGTAACGACGGAACACCTTGCCGTACATGTCTTCGAGATAACGCCGCAAGTGGCCCTGGCTCTGGCTGAATGCAAGGCCCAGCAGGCGCATGAAGATGGACAGGTCATTGTTGCTGCGCGGCTGAACCACCAGCGCCTGCTCAACCAGGATTTCAAGAAGCTCTTCAAGGGTCGGCTTGTGTTCAGGCTTGGCCTGGCGGCGCTCCAGCTCACGGTCGAGACTGACGCAGAACGGCCCGAGGAAGCGGGAGAACACCGCCTGAATGAGGGCCTTCTTGGAACCGAAGTGGTAATTCACCGCGGCCAGATTGACTGACGCCTTGCTGGTGATCAGCCGCAACGAGGTTTCGGCAAAACCCTTCTCGGCAAACAGCTGCTCGGCTGCATCGAGGATTCGTTCAACTGTTTCCGACTGAGCCATGGTTAAACGCCTGACAAACAAGTGTTTGAAACATACGTTTCATACACGGCACTGTCAACCCTGAGGACCCTGCTTTGTGCCCCGGCAGTCACGGGCATTTAACCATATAAACCGGGGCCTGTAGCCATCCATGGATGGGGCGCAATACAGGCGCGGCAAAAAGGCCCATTGCCAAGACCCAAGCACTGTATATAATCCCAGTCACTGTATAAAAAGCCAGAGCGATGCACATGATCAAACTGACGTCACGCCAAGCCGAGATTCTGGACTTCATCAAGCGCTGCCTCGAAGACAACGGCTACCCGCCCACCCGCGCTGAAATCGCTCAGGAGTTGGGGTTCAAGTCGCCCAACGCCGCCGAAGAACACTTGAAAGCACTTGCCCGCAAGGGCGCCATCGAAATGACCCCGGGTGCCTCCCGCGGGATTCGTATTCCGGGCTTCGAAGCCAAACCCGATGACAGCGGTCTGCCAATCATCGGCCGCGTTGCAGCCGGCGCGCCGATCCTGGCCCAGCAGCACATCGAAGAATCCCTCGCCATCAACCCGGCCTTCTTTCATCCGAGTGCAGATTACCTGCTGCGGGTGCACGGGATGAGCATGAAGGACGTCGGGATTCTCGACGGCGACCTGCTGGCCGTTCACACCACCCGCGAAGCACGCAACGGCCAGATCGTTGTGGCGCGCATCGGTGACGAAGTGACGGTTAAACGCTTCAAGCGTGAGGGTAACAAGGTCTGGTTGCTGGCCGAGAACGCCGACTTCGCACCGATCGAAGTGAATCTCAAAGATCAGGATCTTGTCATTGAAGGCTTGAGCGTCGGCGTGATTCGTCGATAAGGAGAACGTAAATGCAGTTCCCACAGACACCGCAACAACATGCACAGCTGCCACTGTTCGAAGCATTTATGGCGCCCGGCGTGCCCATGCTCGACGTTCCGCTGTTGCAGGTCCCGACGCTGGCAGAGATTGCAGAGTCGCCCTGGAGCAACGAACCAGAAGCCTTTAGTGAATTGTCATTGCGCGGCGCTGCCGGGAACTGCCTCAACCTGCTGGCGCCGATCCTGCGCGAGTTGAGCCAGGACACCAACGATCGCTGGCTGACGCTGATAGCACCCCCCGGCAGTGTGACCCAGGCATGGCTGCGTGACGCGGGTCTGAATCGGGAACGTATTATTCTGATGCACCCGCGCGGGACTCAGAGTGCCCTGGAACTCACCCGTGAGGTCTTGCGCCTGGGCCGGAGCCATACGGTGGTCAGCTGGATCAATTGCCTGTCAGGCAGTGCGCGCCAGCAACTGGCAAGCGCAGCACGCATCGGCGATGCGCAGAGCCTCAACATTCGTCTGGGCTGAGCACGTTCGCAAAACTATTCAGGGTATTTAGTGCGTAAAGGCGCTTCTTGCGAATCGAGAAGCGGGACGGCCTGTGGGCGAGCTGCAGATCCCGAAAATCAATGCAGCACGCGCGGCCCTTCTTCATCCTTGGTCAATTCACCTTCGGCCAGACGGCCTGCCATCTGCACACCGACGCTGAGCATCGCCTTGGCGACTTCAACGTGCTGACCCTGCAGGAACGCCTTGGCGTCTTCGGAGAAGTTCAGCGTGACGAGTGAACCTTCGTCTTCGGCGCGGCGCAATTCGATGCGGCCGTCAGGCAGTTCAACAATTTCCAGAAACGAAGTTGGCATCAGTGCAGTTCTCCACGAAAGGCCGGCATTGTAACAGCCAGAGGACTCAGTCCCTAGCCCATCGATCACTCTGCATCAGCACTCGCTCAGCCCTTCCCTGAACCGAATTGCCAGGCCTTTGAGCTGCTGGCGCCAGGCTTCCATCTCTTCACGCGTCAATGCCTGCTCAGGCTCTTCGTCCGCCCCCACCGCGATGATCAATGGCTGGGTAACGTCACCCTTGGGTTTGCGCGGCGCACGCGGCGGCATGAACAACGCGTGGTAGGACGCCAGCAGCTGCGCCAACCAGGTTTCGCGGTGCTGGGCCAGCTCGACCAGTTCGCCCATTTCCGGAATAGCGATAGCTTCCAATACTTTCGGCGACAGCAGGTCCTCGGCACGCGGGGTGCTCGCCTGTGGCAGCCGGTAGTAACCGGCAATCTCGTGGCACAGCCCGAGCAATGCGCCGTAGAGATGAAAGATCGCCGACTCACGCTCCGCCTGCTCAAGCCCCTGGGCGTTCATCGCGCGGCTGTCCCTGGCCTTGGCCATCGCTTCCAGTGCCAAGCCTGCGAAGAAGAGCTTCTGGTTGGTGCGGGTATAGAGTTCGTGAGCCATAACGGTGGCCTCTGTAGAGATGAGTGAATCGCCAGCCTGCCCGCAGCTGTTAGCCGCAGACAAAAAAATCCCTCGGAGCGCACATGCACGCCGAGGGATTCTTTTAACGCAAAGCGTCGAGGCTGACCAGTCGGATCGAGATCAAACGATCAACGCTTGTCCTCGACCTTCCACTTGCCGCCGTCGTAGAACGCACGCCAGCCGGTGGGCTTGCCGTCCACTTCGGTCTGCACGTACTGCTCCTTGGACTTGCGGCTGTAGCGGATCACCGCTGGACGACCGTCGGGGTCCTTTTTCGGCGCTTCACAGAGGAAGTGATACTTCGGATCGATCTCGTCCTTGTGCGGCGCGATCTCCATGACCAGGGGCGCACGGGTCTCGCGGTTTTTCGGGAACTGGCTGGCCGCCAGGAACAGCCCCGAAGCACCATCACGCAGGATGTAGGTGTCGTCGACCTTCTCGCATTTGAGCTCCGGCATTTTCACCGGGTCCATCTTCGGCGGTGCCGCTTCACCGCTCTTCAGCAATTTACGGGTGTTTTTGCAGTTGGTGCAGCCGAAGAACTTGCCGAAACGGCCGGTCTTGAGCTGCATCTCGCCGCCGCACTTGTCGCACTCGACGCTCGGGCCTTCATAGCCCTTGATGCGGTAGGTGCCCTCTTCGATCTCGTAACCCGAGCAATCCGGGTTGTTGCCGCAGATATGCAGCTTATGCTTCTCATCCAGCAGGTAGGCGTCCATCGCGGTGCTGCAGATCGGGCAACGGTGCTTGCCACGCAGTACGCGGGATTCGGACTCGCCCTCATCGTCATCGGCGATTTCGTCGCCCGGCGTGAGGTTGACGGTGGCCTTGCAGCGCTCTTTCGGCGGCAGGCTGTAGCCCGAGCAGCCGAGGAACACGCCGGTGGACGCCGTACGAATCTGCATCGGGCGCCCGCAGACCTTGCACGGGATGTCAGTCATCACCGGCTGATTGGCGCGCATACCGCTGTCGGGTGCTTCGGCCACTTCGAGTTTCTTCTTGAAGTCACCGTAGAACTCGTCGAGGACGTTCTTCCAGTCGCGCTGCCCGTGGGCCACGTCGTCGAGGTTCTCTTCCATGCCGGCGGTGAAGCCGTAGTCCATCAGGTTCGAGAAGCTTTCGGACAAACGCTCGGTGACGATATCGCCCATCTTTTCCGAATAGAAACGACGGTTGTGCAGGGCCACGTAACCACGGTCCTGAATCGTCGAAATGATCGCCGCATAAGTCGATGGACGACCGATGCCGCGTTTTTCCATTTCCTTGACCAGGCTCGCTTCCGAATAACGCGCGGGCGGCTTGGTGAAGTGCTGACTCGGATCAAGCTTGAGCAGCTTTAGCTTGTCGCCTTGAGCCATGTCCGGCAGGACGTCGTCATCGCCCGGTTTGCTCATTTGCGGCAGCACGCGGGTGTAGCCATCGAACTTGAGGATGCGGCCCTTGGCGCGCAGCTCGAAATCGCCAGCCGCGACGCTGACAGTGGTCGACAGGTATTGCGCAGGCGGCATCTGGCAGGCCACAAACTGGCGCCAGATCAGTTCGTACAGACGCTCGGCATCACGCTCCATGCCGGTCAGCTTGCTCGGGTGCGTGTTGACGTCGGAGGGGCGAATCGCTTCGTGAGCCTCTTGCGCGCCTTCCTTGCTGCTGTAGACGATCGGCGATTCCGGCAGGTACTTCTTGCCGAACTCGGTTTCGATGTAGGTGCGGGCCATGGCCACTGCGTCCGCCGACAAATTGGTCGAGTCCGTACGCATGTAGGTGATGTAACCGGCTTCGTACAGACGCTGGGCCATCATCATGGTTTTCTTCACGCCGTAGCCCAGGCGGTTGCTCGCCGCCTGCTGCAGCGTGGACGTGATGAAGGGTGCCGACGGCTTGCTGCTGGTCGGTTTGTCTTCACGCTTGCTGATGCTGTAGGCCGAGGCCTTGAGCTTCTCCAGTGCCGCCATGGCAGTCGCTTCGTTCAGCGGTTTGAAGGCTTCGCCTTTTTCGCGGGCAACTTCAAAGCGAACGTTGGCGCCCTTGGCGGTGCCGAGGTCCGCGTGGATCTCCCAGTACTCTTCCGGGTTGAACGCACGGATTTCACGCTCGCGCTCCACCACCAGCTTCACGGCCACGGACTGCACACGGCCGGCCGACAGACCGCGGGCGATCTTCTGCCACAGCAGCGGCGACACCATGTAGCCGACGACGCGGTCGAGGAAACGGCGTGCCTGCTGGGCATTCACGCGGTCGATGTCAAGCTCGCCCGGTTTGGAGAAGGCTTCCTGGATCGCTTTCTTGGTGATCTCGTTGAAGACCACGCGCTTGTAGCGCGCATCGTCGCCACCAATGGCTTCGCGCAGGTGCCAGGCGATGGCTTCCCCTTCGCGGTCCAAGTCCGTCGCGAGATAGATGGTGTCGGCGTCTTTGGCCAGGCGGCGCAACTCGTCGATCACCTTCTCTTTGCCGGGAAGGATTTCGTACTTGGCTTTCCAGCCGTGCTCCGGATCGACACCCATGCGCGCCACGAGCTGGCGCTTGGCCTTTTCCTTGGGCGACAGCACGGGCGCTTCGGCCACGGCCTTGCCGCGCTTGGCAGCAGGCTCTTTGGAGGCGCTAGCCGAACCGCTGGTGGGCAGGTCTCGGATATGGCCGATACTCGACTTCACCACGTACTGGTTGCCCAGGTACTTGTTGATGGTCTTGGCCTTAGCCGGGGATTCCACAATGACCAGCGATTTGCCCATGGATCGGAAAATTCCTAATGCGAGAAAAAAGACGTCAGAGCCGTCGAGGCCCCGCTATATATAGTGGCTGAAAGGTGAGGTCAAGCAATGCTGCTGCAACGTGCCGCCTCAGGGCCGGGGAAAAAGATCCGGTTCTGCCTGAACCAAAGCAAAGCGCGGCACTTGCTCGCCGTCAACCTCAACTGACTGCAGAAACATGCTCAAAGGGCGCACCCACAGGCCGAATTCGCCGTACAGCGCTTGATAGCACACCACTTCTTCTTCGGTCTCCGAATGCCGCGCGACACCGATAACACGGTATTCGGGCCCTTTGTAGTGACGGTAGAGACCTGGCTGTAGCGGCATGCGGGGGACCTCGGGTGTGACAGAAAAAAAAGTGGCGAAAATACATTTCCGTAAAAAACAAAAGCCGGGGCACCAGGCCCCGGCTCGCACACTGACACCGTTTAGACGCGTTCGAATACGGTGGTGATGCCCTGACCCAGACCGATGCACATGGTGGCAACACCCAGGGTGCCGCCATTCTGCTTCATCACGTTGAGCAAGGTGCCGGAAATCCGCGCCCCCGAGCAACCGAACGGGTGACCCAAGGCGATGGCGCCGCCGTGCAGGTTAACCTTCTCGTCCATCTTGTCGAGCACTTTCAAATCTTTCAGCACCGGCAGGGCCTGTGCTGCGAAAGCTTCGTTGAGCTCGAAGTAGTCGATATCAGCGATGCTCAGCCCTGCACGCTTAAGCGCTTTCTGGGTCGCCGGAACCGGTCCGTAACCCATGATTGCAGGGTCGACACCGGCCACGGCCATGGAGCGGATCACCGCCAGGGGCTGGATGCCGAGGTCCATGGCGCGCTGGCCGGACATGACGATCATGCACGACGCACCGTCGGTGATCTGCGACGAGGTGCCGGCGGTGACCGTACCGCCTTTCGGGTTGAACGCAGGCTTGAGGGCAGCCAGGCTTTCCAGCGTCGTCTCCGGACGAATGGTCTCGTCGAAGTCGAACATCTTCAGGAAACCGTTCTCGTCGTAGCCCTGCATCGGGATGATTTCGTCCTTGAACTTCCCTTCCAGCGTGGCCTTCTGAGCGAGCCTGTGGGAGCGAACACCGAACGCATCCTGGGCCTCACGGGTGATGCCGTGCATCTTGCCCAGCATTTCGGCGGTCAGGCCCATCATTCCGGAGGCTTTCGCTGCGTACAGCGACATGTGCGGGTTCGGGTCGACACCGTGCATCATGCCAACGTGGCCCATGTGCTCGACACCGCCGATGACGAAGACGTCACCGTTGTTGCTCATGATCGCCTGCGCCGCCGTGTGCAACGCACTCATGGACGAGCCACAGAGGCGGCTGACCGTCTGCGCCGCAGAGGTGTGCGGAATCTGGGTCATCAGCGACGCCATGCGGGCGATGTTCCAGCCCTGCTCGAGGGTCTGGTTGACGCAGCCCCAGATCACGTCCTCGACTTCCGCCGGGTCGACCTTGTTGTTGCGTTCCAGCAATTTGCTGATCAGGTGCGCCGACATGTCTTCGGCGCGGGTATTGCGGTGCATGCCACCCTTGGAGCGGCCCATCGGTGTGCGACCGAAGTCGACAATCACGACGTCTCTCGGATTCAAGCTCATATCTTCACCTGTTCGTTGGGCACTTAGCCGAAGAAGCGTTGGCCGGTCTTGGCCATTTCACGCAGCTTCGCAGTGGGGTGGTACAGAGCGCCCAGATCAGCGTATTGGTCAGCCAGGGCCACGAATTCAGCGACACCGATCGAGTCGATGTAGCGCAGCGCGCCACCGCGGAACGGAGGGAAGCCGATGCCGTAGATCAGGCCCATGTCGGCTTCCGCGGCCGTGTCGACGATGCCGTCTTCCAGGCAACGAACGGTCTCGAGGCAGAGCGGGATCATCATCCAGTTGATGATGTCTTCGTCGCTGACTTCACGCTGCTCGTAAATCACCGGCTTGAGCACTTCCAGCACGGAAGCGTCGACCACTTTTTTCGGCTTGCCCTGCTTGTCCGTCTCGTAAACGTAGAAGCCCTTGCCGTTCTTCTGGCCGAGGCGATTGGCGTCGTACAAGGCGTCGACGGCAGTGCGACGATCGTCCTTCATGCGGTCCGGGAAGCCTTCAGCCATGACGTCGCGACCGTGGTGGCCGGTGTCGATGCCGACCACGTCCATCAGGTACGCCGGGCCCATTGGCCAGCCGAATTTTTCCATGACCTTGTCGATGCGCACGAAGTCGACACCGGCGCTGACCAGCTTGGCGAAACCGCCGAAGTACGGGAACAGGATGCGGTTGACCAGGAAGCCCGGGCAGTCGTTGACCACGATCGGGTTCTTGCCCATCTTCTTGGCGTAGGCCACGGTGGTCGCCACGGCGACTTCGCTGGACTTCTCGCCACGGATGACTTCAACCAGCGGCATCATGTGCACCGGATTGAAGAAGTGCATGCCGACGAAGTTCTCCGGACGCTTGAGGGCCTTGGCCAGCAAGCTGATGGAAATCGTTGAGGTGTTCGAAGCGAGAATGGTGTTTTCACCCACCTGCCCTTCCACTTCGGCCAGCACGGCTTGCTTCACCTTCGGGTTCTCGACCACGGCTTCGACAACGAGGTCGACGGTGCCGAAATCGCCGTAGGACAGCGTAGGACGAATCGCGTTAAGCGCTTCGGCCATCTTCGCGGAGGTCAGACGGCCTTTTTCGACGCGCTTGCCCAACAGCTTCGATGCTTCGCCCAGGCCCAGCGCGATGGCTTCCTCGCGGATGTCTTTCATCAGGATCGGCGTGCCTTTGACAGCCGACTGATAGGCGATGCCGCCGCCCATGATGCCGGCGCCCAATACAGCGGCCTGCTTCACGTCTTTGGCGACTTCGTCGTAGACCTTGGCTTTCTTCTTCAGCTCCTGATCGTTCAGGAACAGGCCGATCAGGCTCGCGGCGGCCGAGGTCTTGGCCATCTTCACGAAACCGGCGGCTTCCACTTCAAGGGCTTTGTCGCGACCGAAATTGGCGGCTTTCTGAATGGTCTTGATGGCTTCAACAGGTGCCGGGTAGTTCGGGCCGGCCTGACCTGCCACGAAACCCTTGGCGGTTTCGAAGGCCATCATTTGCTCGATGGCGTTGAGCTTGAGCTTGTCCAGCTTCGGCTGACGCTTGGCCTTGAAATCGAACTCGCCGGAGATGGCGCGCTTGATCAGGTCCAGTGCGGCTTCCTGCAGCTTGCCCGGAGCGACCACTGCATCGACGGCGCCCACTTTCAGTGCGTCTTCAGCGCTGTTGTCTTTGCCGGACGCGATCCACTCAACGGCGTTATCGACACCGATCAGGCGTGGCAGGCGGACGGTGCCGCCGAAGCCCGGGTAGATGCCGAGTTTGACTTCCGGCAGGCCGACCTTGGCGGTGGCGGACATGACGCGGAAGTCAGCGGCCAGGCACATTTCCAGACCACCGCCCAGCGCGATGCCGTTAATGGCGGCGAGGGTCGGTACGTTGAGGTCTTCGAAGGCGCTGAAGATTTTGTTGGCTTCGAGGTTGCCGGCGACGAGTTCAGCGTCCGGCAGCTTGAAGTTATCGACGAATTCGGTGATGTCCGCGCCGACGATGAACACGTCCTTGGCGCTGGTGACAATGACGCCCTTGATCGAGCTGTCGGCCTTGATGGCATCGATGGCCTGACTGAGGTCGTTGAGGGTGAGACGGTTGAACTTGTTGACGGACTCACCCTTGAGGTCGAACTGCAATTCGACGATGCCACTTTCAAGAGCCTTAACCGTGATGGCTTTACCTTCGTAAATCATCAACTGATCTCCACGATATGGAAGCTGAACATTACGCGTCAGACGCTGAGATCCGGCGCTGTGCACGACGTTGCCGTCGAGGCGAAACACCAGACGCCAGTCACCCCGGCGACGCGATTCGAGCGTCTGTAAGAGCGTTCCTGCGGCAAACGCTCAATTCATACGCCCGTTTGATTTGGGTGCGGCTACCTTCTGCCATATTCCGGCAATTGTCAATTGAGCAGACAGCGGGCAAAACCGGCAAATCACAGGTTAAACGCGCGCCTGATACGGGGCCATTCAAACCAATGATCACAGGAGCAGCAAACAGTCGGTAGTCGACGAAGGCGGCAGGAAACGCCGTCAACATGAAGAATGAAATAAACATCGGCGCAGCAGACAAATGCACCATTAAGGTCTACATTCAGCGCACTGCGCATCAAGACGGGTCATATAACCGGTGGCCAACAAGTAGTATGTGACCCGGCGAGCGGCATTGCACCGCACCGCACCTGAATTACGGCCTGCCTGGCCAACCCCGGCCCGATGTTGTTATCGGGCTTTTTAATGCCCGTCATTCGGGCATCGGGGCGGGTTACGCCAAGGCCTTCAGCACCGCTGCAATGTGCTGCAATACGTCGGGCTCGCCACGCTCGGCCCAGTACAGGGCAATCAGCTGCTTGCCCGCTTCCACCTTGTAGACGTCCGCCGGCAGCGCCGTGAACTGCTCGAGCAGGCGCAGATCTTCACACGGCTCGCGCCACTGGTTGACCCACACGCCCGGCTCCCTCTGCCAATACACCCAGACGTCAGGCTCCCGCGCAGTACGCGGCCGGTGGTACTGCGGGCACGGACTCGGTGGCTCGGTCGGCAGCCAGTGCGGCCACTCCTGAGGAATCAGCTGCATGGCCAGCCCCATACGTCGCGCCTGCATGCGCATGGCCATCCTGCCGCTCTGCGAGCGCGACGGGCGCAGCCAGACCAGCGGACTTAAAACCACCGCAATGATTGACAGGATGATCCACACCGTCATATTTGTACGCCCCCCGCGGCAGCAAGCGGCGGGTGGACCACATCGGCGTGCCAGAGGCGCGTGAAAAGAGCCATAATCAAAACCATCGCAAACCTCAGAAGGAACACCCCATGTCCTATGAACATATCCTGGTAGCCGTGGACCTCACTGAAGAGTGCGATCCGGTTATCAAAAAAGCCATGGCGCTGGCGTTGGCCGGGCACTCCAAGCTTTCGCTGGTGCACATCGTCGAACCCATGGCCATGGCGTTCGGTGGCGATGTTCCGATGGACCTGTCGCAGCTGCAGCAACAGCAGTTCGATCAGGCCAAGGAAAAACTGGAAAAGCTGAAACTGAAATACCCTGACGTAAAAACCGGCGACAGCCATCTGACCTACGGCCAGCCGCGTCAGGAAATCCACAACCTGGCGAAGGAACACCACGTCGACCTGATCGTGGTCGGTAGCCACGGCCGTCACGGTCTCTCTTTGCTGCTCGGCTCGACCGCCAATGACGTTCTGCACGGCGCACCCTGCGACGTGCTGGCCGTACGACTGGTCAAGCGCGTCGACTGATCCAGGCCCGCAAACAAAAGCCCGGCCCTTGAAAAAGGGCCGGGCTTTTTTATGGCTACAGGTTACCGATCACTCGTCCAGCTCAGCCCAACGCTCAAGCAAGCCGTCCAGTTCGCCTTGCAGGCTTTCCAGCTGCGCCATGACAGCTGTCGTTTGCTCCGCTGGACGCTGATAGAAACCAGCCTCGGCCATCTCGGCACTGAGCGCAGCCATTTGCGCTTCAACAGCGTCGATCTGCGCGGGCAGCGCTTCCAGCTCGCGTTGCAGCTTATAACTGAGCTTCTTTTTCGCGACCGGCATTTCTGCCGCTGCGACGGGTGCCGCCTGAACTACGGCGGTGGCCAGTTCGGACTTGCCGGACTTGCTGTCGGTGACGCCCAGCAGACGCGGCGAGCCGCCCTGGCGAATCCAGTCCTGATAGCCACCGACGAATTCGCGGACCTTGCCCTCGCCTTCGAACACCAGGGTACTGGTGACGACGTTATCGAGAAATGCCCGGTCGTGGCTGACCATCAGCACGGTGCCCTTGAAGGTCAGCAGCACTTCTTCAAGGAGCTCAAGGGTCTCGACGTCCAGATCGTTGGTCGGTTCGTCGAGGACCAGCAGGTTGGCCGGTTTGCTGAACAGTTTGGCGAGCAGCAAGCGCGCACGCTCACCGCCCGACAACGCCTTGACCGGCGTCCGCGCCCGCTGCGGGCTGAACAGGAAATCGCCCAGGTAACTGAGGACATGGCGGCTCTGGCCGTCGATGTCGATGAAGTCGCGCCCTTCGGCCACGTTGTCGATCACGGTCTTTTCCAGATCGAGCTGGTGACGCAGCTGGTCGAAGTAGGCGACGTCCAGACGGGTGCCGACTTCCACCTTGCCGCTGGTGGGCTGAAGGTTGTCGAGCATCAGCTTGAGCAGCGTGGTCTTGCCAGTACCGTTTGCGCCGAGCAGACCGATGCGGTCTTCACGCTGCAGGACCATGGAGAAGTCCTTGATCAGCATCGGGCCGCCCGGGTGAGCGAAGCTGACGTTGTCGAGCACCATCACCTGCTTGCCGGATTTGTCTGCGGTGTCGAGCTGAATGTTGGCTTTGCCGGTGCGTTCGCGACGGTCACTGCGCTCAACGCGCAATGCCTTCAGGGCGCGTACGCGGCCTTCGTTACGGGTACGACGGGCCTTAATGCCCTGACGGATCCACACTTCTTCCTGGGCCAGACGCTTGTCGAACAGCGCGTTGGCGGTTTCTTCCGCCGCGAGCATGGCCTCCTTGTGCACCAGGAAGCTGGCGTAGTCGCCGTCCCAGTCGATCAGGCCGCCACGGTCGAGTTCAAGAATGCGGGTCGCGAGGTTCTGCAGGAAGGAACGGTCGTGGGTGATGAACAACACCGCGCCCTGGAATTCCTTCAATGCTTCTTCAAGCCAGGCGATTGCGCCGATGTCCAGGTGGTTGGTCGGTTCGTCGAGCATCAGCAGATCAGGCTCGGACACCAGGGCCTGGGCCAGCAACACACGACGACGCCAGCCGCCGGACAGTTCGGCGAGGGTCTTGTCGGCCGGCAGTTGCAGACGGCTGAGGGTGCTGTCCACCAGCTGCTGCAGGCGCCAGCCGTCACGGGCTTCGAGGTCCGACTGCACGTGCATCAGCTTGTCGAGGTCTTCGGCGGTGACGATGTTCTGGCTGAGGTGGTGATACTGAGCGAGCAGCTCGCCCACGCCATCCAGGCCTTCGGCAACGACGTCGAATACGGTACGGCCGTCAGCGACCGGCAACTCCTGGGGCAGCTCGCCAATCTTCAGGCCCGGCGCACGCCAGACATTGCCGTCATCGGGCATCTGGATGCCCTTGACGAGCTTCAACATGCTGGATTTGCCAGTGCCGTTGCGGCCGATGATGCAGACCCGCTCACCACGGGCGATCTGCCAGGACACCTTGTCCAACAACGGCATGGCGCCGAACGCAAGGGACACATCGCTGAATTTGAGCAGGGTCATGAGCTTCTCCAAAAACCGGGCGCGCATTCTACCTGAGATAACCCGGCAGAGGGGCGGCTAATCGATGACAGGACGTCGTCCGGACCCGGTGGCCGGCCGATTGTAGGCCGGGGTATGTTTCCATCTATCACGACGGGCAAGGCAGCGCTTCAACCCGCGCGGGCAACAGGCTAAGCTAGCCGCACTTTTCACGATGCATCTGCACGGAAGTCTCATGCGCAGTCGTTTCTTCAGCCTTTTGTCCTGCCTGCTTCTGTCGGCCACCGCTGCCCAATCCGTCCAAGCGGTCGATCTCACCACCCAGCGTCAGTATTACGATGAGGCCAAACGGGCGTTGGCCAAGGGCGACAGCGGCCCTTATCGCACCTATGCCGCCGCGTTGGCGGATTACCCCCTCGAGCCCTACCTGGCCTACGACGAACTCACCGCACGCCTGAACAGCGCGAGTGATGAGGAAGTCGAGAAATTCTTCGCCGAGCATGGCGACCTGCCGCAAGCCAACTACATGAAGCTGCGCTGGCTACGATTGCTCGCCTCGCGCGGTGACTGGCAGCCCTTCGTCAAGTACTACGACCCCAAGCTGAATTTCGTCGAGCTCGACTGTTTGTATGGCTCGTACCAGCTCAGCCACAACCAGCGCTCGGAAGGCTATGCCAACGCCGAGAAGACCTGGATGACCGGCAAAACGCTGCCGGCGGCCTGCGATACGTTCTTTACTCAATGGGCGGTCGAAGGTCAGTTGACCGAGCAGAAACGCTGGCAGCGCGCCAAGCTCGCCGCGCAGGTGCGCAACTACGCGCTGGCCAATCAACTGGTCAACAGCATGACCACCCTCGCGCCCCAGGGCCGTTTGCTGATCGCTGTCGCGCAAAAGCCCGAAATGGTCAACAACCAGGGCCAGTTCATGCCGGCCGACGAGGCGATGTCCGATGTGGTCGGGCTGGGGCTGCGTCGCCTGGCCAAGCAGGACCCGCAGCGGGCCATGGAACTGATCGACAGCTACGCGCCGGTGCTGCATTTCTCACACGAAGAACAGGTGCAGATCGCCAAGGAAATCGGCCTGACCCTGGCTCGCAGCTACGACGGTCGGGCCCTTGAGGTCATGACCAAGTACGACCCGGACCTGCGCGACAACACCGTCACCGAATGGCGCCTGCGCCTGTTGCTGCGGCTCGGTCGCTGGAGCGATGCGTACGAGCTGACCCGTCGCTTGCCGCAAGACCTCGCGACCACGAACCGCTGGCGTTACTGGCAGGCCCGCTCTCTCGAGCTTGCTCAGCCCAACAGCCCGTTGCTTCCGGGGCTGTACAAGGCGGTCGCGAAGGAGCGTGATTTCTACGGCTTCCTTGCCGCCGACCGCACCCAGACGCCGTACATGCTCAACAACAAGCCGCTGGTGATGAGCCAGGCGCTCATGACCAAGGTGCACAACACACCGGGCGTGCGCCGCGCGCTGGAGTTCTATGATCGCGGGCAGATCGTCGACGGCCGCCGCGAGTGGTACCACGTCACCCGTCGCTTCAGCCGGGACGAAATGGTTGCCCAGGCCAAACTGGCGTACGACATGCACTGGTACTTCCCGGCCATTCGCACCATCAGTCAGGCGCAGTACTGGGACGATCTCGACATCCGCTTCCCGATGGCCCACCGCGACACCCTGGTGCGTGAAGCGCAGGTTCGCGGGCTGCATTCAAGCTGGGTGTTTGCGATCACCCGTCAGGAAAGCGCGTTCATGGATGACGCCCGCTCTGGCGTCGGTGCCGCAGGTCTGATGCAACTGATGCCTGCGACCGCCAAAGAGACCGCGCGCAAATTCAGCATTCCCCTGGCCTCGCCGGCCCAGGTGCTCGATCCGGACAAGAACATTCAGCTCGGCGCCGCTTATCTGAGTCAGGTCCATGCGCAGTTCAACGGCAACCGGGTACTGGCTTCGGCGGCGTACAACGCAGGTCCGGGACGTGTGCGTCAGTGGTTGAGGGGCGCCAACCATCTGGCCTTCGACGTCTGGGTCGAGAGCATTCCGTTCGACGAGACCCGCCAGTACGTGCAGAACGTGCTGTCGTATGCCGTGATCTACGGCCAGAAGTTGAATTCACCGCAGCCGCTGGTGGACTGGCATGAACGGTTTTTTGATGATTTGTGAGGCTGCGCGGTCGTAGGACCGGCTTTAGCCGGGAAGACGCCGGAGTGAGCGCCGTCGATTTTGCGGTGTCATCACTGGCCTATTCCCGGCTGAAGCCGGTCCCACTATGCGAATCGCATACAGTCAGTGGGACCGGCTTTAGCCGGGAAGACATTCCAGCAGACGCTTAATCACTCGAGCACTTCGACTTCCATCCCCACCTCGACAACCCCCGGCCCATCGCTCACCAGGTTCTGGCCAAACCAGATATCCCCTTCCCGCTCGCGATAGGTCTTGAGCGTCGTCATCGGTTCGCGATCCGCGCTGCGCTCACCGGTTGCCGGGTCGATTGTCGTCATAATGCAGCGCGAGCAGGGCTTCAACACCCGCAACTCAACCCCGCCAATCCGAATCCGCTTCCAGCCATCCTCCGCAAACGCGTCGGCGCCGGTCACCACCAGGTTCGGGCGAAACCGCAGCATCTCCAGGGGGCGCCCGACCTTGCTCGACAAATCATCCAGGGACGACTGACCGATCAACAACAGCGGAAAACCGTCAGCAAACCCGACCCTGTCTTCACTCGCCCCATAGCCGGAGGGCAACCAGCGAGCGCGCTCTTTCGGCACATGCACCAGCCGCGTCGGCTTGCCCACCAGGGCGCTGACCCACCGCGCCGCCTCCTCGCCCGCGTCCGGCACCCGAAACGTGTCGCGCCAGATCGTGATGCCGCGCAGATTGGCCTCTTCATCGCTCGGCACCGGCACATCCAGACTGCCCAGACCCGGCGCCGACAGTGTTACGCCATCGCCCTTCCACAGCACCGACAGCTGCGACATCTGCGGCAGCGCACGCTGGCTGTAAAAGCGCCCGTTGGCTTCATCCACCAGCATCCAGCGACGATCGCCACTCATGCCCAACTCATCGAAACGGGCCTGCTGCAATGACTCGGCCATGCAGGATTTGAGGGGGTACCGATACAGTGCGCTGAGGTGAAACATGTACGCGTCCTTATGCCAGAGCGGAAAGCCACCACTCTATACGAGACGCCAGGAAACCAAGCGGTACAGATGCAAAAAAGCCCCTCCATACAGCAAGGGGCTTGAAACAGAACCGGATCAGTTGTCGAGCATGAGCCGCTCGCGGACCACGTCGACCAGCTTGTCCGGCTGGAATTTGGAGAGGAAGTTGTCGCAGCCGACCTTCTTGACCATGGACTCGTTAAAGCTGCCGGACAACGAAGTGTGCAGCACGACGTATAGACCGCGCAGACGAGGGTCGTTACGGATTTCCGTGGTCAGGCGGTAGCCGTCCATTTCCGGCATTTCGGCGTCGGTAAAGACCATCAGCAGCTTGTCGGTCATTACTTCGCCGGTATCCGCCCAGCCCTTGAGCATGTTCAGGGCTTTCAGCCCGTCACGGGCGACGTGCATTTTCACGCCGAGCTGACCCAGGGTGTCGCGCAACTGCGAAAGCGCCACGTTGGAATCGTCCACCAGCAACACTTCGCGGCCGATGGCCCGGGCGAGGACCGGATCGTCCAGCTTGTCGCGGGAGACCTTGGCGCTGTACGGCACGATCTCGGCGAGGACTTTCTCCACGTCGATGATCTCCACCAGCTGGTCATCGACCTTGCTGATGGCGGTCAGGTAGTGCTGCCGCCCGGCGCTGGTCGGCGGCGGAAGGATCGCCTCCCAGTTCATGTTGACAATGCGGTCGACGCCGCCCACCAGGAACGCCTGAACCGAGCGGTTGTATTCGGTGACGATGATCGTGCTCGAAGGCCCCGGCACCAGCGGACGCATGCCGATGGCCTGGGACAGGTCAATCACCGGCAGGGTCTGGCCGCGCAGGTTGACCACGCCGCAGACGAACGGATGACGCTGGGGCATCAGCGTCAGCTTGGGCAGCTGCAGGACTTCCTGAACCTTGAATACGTTGATCGCGAACAACTGTCGGCCGGCCAGGCGGAACATGAGGATTTCCAGGCGGTTCTCACCTACCAGCTGTGTACGTTGGTCTACTGTGTCGAGAATGCCAGCCATCTGTTGCTCCTGGAGCAGGGTTCAAGTAAGTCCGCCTACCCTGTATCGGCAGCGCCGTGGCAGACCTTAATCGGGATAACGGCGCAGATAGACGTTTCACCCGTTCCGCCGATCAGCGTCCTCTGCCCCCCATTCGCAACAATCAGAAACGGCCTACAGACTTTCAAGTGCGCTCAACATTAACTTTGGGCGACTCGCCCCCACGCGACCCGACATCTCATTGAGAGAAGGTGGAGATTGCACATGCTGAATGGCCACGAATGGCAGCAGTTGCACGCAGCGTTTCTCAGCAACAGCCAGACACTGATGTGCCGCGCCGACGAATGCCTCAGTCATCTGGAATTGATCAGTGATGATCGTGACGCGATGGAATGCCTGCTCTCCACATTGCAACATCTCGCCCGTGAGGCCGACGCCCACGGCATTGCAACTGTTTGCGGGTTCGCCCGGCAACTGCATGACCTTCTTGACTCCGCCACCGCCGCCCGACAATTGCCGCCCAAGGCACTGCCCGCTCTTAAACGCTGCTTCGTGTTGATGTCATGGCAACTGGAACTCATCGATCCGCGCAGTGGTTCGCTGACGCTGGACGACAGCGAAGAGCGCGACCTACTGAACGCCTTCGCTGGCCAGTGCGGGCTCGGCGCCCGGAAAGAAAACCGGGGCATCCCGCCGAGCTGGCACGTCAACCCTGAGCAGTGCGACGTGCCCCTGACTTGATGTGCCGAGCGGAGCTCAGTTCAGTGTGCTCCGGGCAATGCTTGCGGGGATCAGGCGATGTGCCGCGTCTGCCCCAGCAACGGCGAATGCGATGGCAAGTGCACGCGCAGCGCCCCTGCTCGGGCTTCGAAACGGGTGGCCTCCCCGCTCAGGGGTTCGCCGTCAAGGTTGATGGTCAGCCCCTGGGCCGATTTGAGTTCGACCCACGGCAACCGCGCGCGGACGAACATGTTGTCCAGCCCAAGCCCGCCTTCGAGCAGACTCCTCAGGGTGCTCACCACTTCCTGGGGCGCTGGCAAGATGCTGATGTCCAGCAGACCGTCGTCGGCCAGGGCTTCGGGGCACAGCGGATGCCCCCCGCCAGCTTGACGGCCGTTGCCGATGCCCAGCGCCAGCATCTCGCCCTTCCAGTGAAAATCCGGGCCGTTGAATTCGCCGTACGCGGCTTTCAACTCGCTGAAGCGTGTGAGACCGGTGAACAGATACGCCGCACCGCCGAGGATCTTCTTCAAGTCTTCAGAAGTATTGGCCGTGACCTGACTGCCAAAGCCGCCGGTGGCCATGTTGAGGAACATCTGGCCGCCCACCGCCCCCATATCGACGGCGCGCGCCGGTACGTCCAGCAGGTCAAGGGCCTGGTCGGGTTCCAGCGGCACCCCTGCGGAACGGGCAAAATCGTTGGCCGTCCCCAGCGGCATGATCACCAGGCTGGCGTTGACTTCAGACAGCGCCAACGCCTCGGCAATATCGCGCAGGGTGCCATCGCCACCGCCGGCGATGATCTGCCGATGACCGGCCTCCAGACCCTCACGCACCAGGCGCTGGGCATCGCCTGCTTCCCAGGTCACGCG
This sequence comes from Pseudomonas sp. GL_135, assembly GCF_057834665.1. Taxonomy (NCBI): domain Bacteria; kingdom Pseudomonadati; phylum Pseudomonadota; class Gammaproteobacteria; order Pseudomonadales; family Pseudomonadaceae; genus Pseudomonas; species Pseudomonas sp. GL_135. Next base: position 2,051,492 of record NZ_CM174408.1, on the reverse strand, counting down.
AACGTCCAGTTCCCAGCCGTGTTTGCGCTTGCGCTCCACTGCCTCGCGGACATCCTCATTGAGCGCCTGCTTGCCGTGAAGAATCAGTAATGCCCTGCGCGCTGTCATATCCCTTCCTTTTGCGTGTTCGAGTTGATGCGTGATGTGTTGACCGCGCGCGCTGCGAAAAAAGCCCGGAGGAGGAAAATCTTTTAAACCGACGTCCTTGGTTAGAGATCTCGTCAGACGCCATCCCCGAAAGACATTGTACGGGGCGTGATGGCGGTCGGTGATGGCAAAAAGCCTTGAGCGGCGGGGACTTACGTGTGCAGTCCTTGCCAGCACGCGACATTCATCTCCGTGCACGCCCATGAGGTTGCCGCCTTGCGTGCCGTAATTAGGGGACGAGAGGCGTTACTTCTGCGTTACAGCCCCTTGAAAACCACGGGCGGAAAGCGCTTAATCGACAAATAATTGGCTAATTTGCACAGGACTCACTTAAAAGTCAGTAAATTGACTTTTAATGTGATCGCCTGGATTGCGGCCCTGTCATTGATTCACGGATCGAAAAGGCGAAAACCCACATGCAACTGATTCCCTGCATTATTGCTGGCGGCGCCGGCACCCGGCTATGGCCCGTTTCACGGGAGGCGATGCCCAAACCCTTCATGCGCTTGCCGGACGGCGAAAGCCTGCTGCAAAAGACGTTCAACCGCGCCAGCCAGCTGGACGGTGTCGAAAGCGTGCTCACCGTCACCAACCGGGACGTGTATTTCCGCACCGTGGATGACTACCGGCTGCTGAACAAACGGCAGCGTTCGCTGGAGTTTCTGCTCGAACCGTTCGGCCGCAACACGGCCCCTGCCATCGCGGCCGCAGCGCTGCATGTTCAGGCGCGTTACGGCGATGACGCGCAGCTGTTGATTCTGCCGGCGGATCAGTTGATCACTGACGTTGCCGCCTTCGAGACCGCCGTGCAGAGCGCACGCAAGCTGGCCGACCAGGGCTGGCTGGTGACGTTCGGGCTGGTTCCCTCCCGCGCCGAAACCGGCTTTGGCTACATCGAGAAAGGCCAGGCCCTCAGCGGCGAGGCCTATCAGGTGGCGCGTTTCGTCGAGAAACCCGATGCCGTCACCGCCCAGAACTATGTCGAGGGTGGGCTGCATTTGTGGAACGCTGGCATGTTCTGCATGCGCGTCGATGTGCTGCTGGCCGAGCTGGAAAGTCATGCACCGGCGCTTCTGGCCGCGGTGCGCGATTGCCTGGCGCAGTGCAGCAGCAAGGAAGGCCGCAACGAACTGCAGATCGAGCTGGACAGCACGACCTTCGCCCTGGCGCCGGACATTTCCATCGACTACGCGTTGATGGAGCGCTCGCAAAAGGTCGCGGTGGTGCCGTGCGAGATGGGCTGGAGCGACATCGGTTCGTGGCAGGCCATTCGCGAGCTGAGTGCGGCCGATGAAAATGGCAACCGATGCAACGGCGAGGTGGTGTTGCACGACGTGACCAACTGCTACATCGACTCGAAGAAGCGACTGGTGGGTGCGGTGGGTCTGGACAACTTGATCATCATCGACACCCCGGACGCTTTGTTGATCGCCGATGCAGATCGCAGTCAGGAAGTGAAGGTCATCGCCCAGGAGCTCAAGCGTCAGGGCCATCCGGCGTACCTGCTGCACAACACCGTGACCAGACCGTGGGGCACTTACACGGTGCTGGAGGAAGGCAAGCGCTTCAAGATCAAGCGCATCGTGGTGAAACCGCAGGCGTCTTTGTCGCTGCAGATGCATCACCACCGCAGCGAGCACTGGATTGTTGTCAGCGGCATGGCTCGGGTCACTAACGGGGAAGATGAGTTTATGCTCGACACCAATGAGTCGACGTTCATCAAACCGGGGCATACCCATCGGCTGGTCAACCCGGGGGTGATTGATCTGGTGATGATCGAGGTGCAGAGCGGTGAGTATCTGGGAGAAGACGACATCGTACGGTTTACCGATGTTTATGGGCGGGTGCCTGAGCCTGCGAAGGCTTAGGCGTTGCCTGATTAGATCAAGATCTAGATCTAGATCAGAATCAAGATCAAGGGCGTCTGCCTGGGGGCAGACTGTTTCGGCTTCGCCGAGTTATTTGGAAAAGTCGAAAGTCGCACCATCCCCAAGTAACCAAGGGTGCTTGCTCCTGGTTGGGCCCCTCGTTCCTCGGGGTTCCTTCACTCCGGTCCCGCTCCGTGGGCCCGCCGCCATCCGCCATCCATGGCGGGGGGCGGCTCTCGCGGCATCCATGCCGCTCGGCCCACTCCGCGAAACCTGCGCTCAGCCTGCACCCAAGTCGCGATTTGTGGTGTCTGGGTTTTTTGCGTATGAAGAGCAAGAGCAGATCAGAAGCAGATCAAGAGCTTCCCGGCTAAAGCCGGTCCTACGAGTACCCGCCGTTTGATCGTTCCCACGCTCCGCGTGGGAGTGCATCCCGTGACGCTCCGCGTCACCTCACCCGGCCTGAATGCGCGTCGTCTGCGGGACGCGGAGCGTCCGGGGCGGCGTTACCACGCGGAGCGTGGGAACGATCAGAATTGATGGTGAAAAAACCGGCCCCTTCCCGGCTAAAGCCGGTCCCACTAACAGACCGCGCACCCCCGTAGGACTGGCTTTAGCCGGGAAGCCTTTGTTTTTGCCCTCGATTTTGCTTTTGGTCTTCGTACGCAAGAAGTCCAGACGCCGCGAATCGCGACTTGGGTGCAGGCTGAACGCAGGTCTCGCGCAGTGGGCCGAGCCGCAGGGATGCGGCGAGAGCGCCGTCAGGACATGGATGTCCGTTCGGCGCGGGCCCATGGAGCGGGACCGGAGTGAAGGAACCCTGACGAAGGAAGGGCCCAACCAGGAGCACAAGCCCTTGGTTACTTGGGGCTTTATCAAGTAACTCGCCAAAGGCGAAACAGCCTGCCCCCAGGCAGACGCTCTTGATCTCCTCTCAGCCGCACCACGCAATCGTGCGCGATTGAGTCTAAGGCGCGCGCGCGCCTTTGACGTACTCAACAAACCTGATCACCGCCGGGGCCTTTTCGTGGCGTCGGTGGATCAGCGACAACGACGAGCTCGGCTGACAATCCTCAATCCGCCGATACACCACATTCGGCAAACGAATGTGATCCACCACCGACTCCGGCACCACCGCCACCCCCTGGCCAAGACTCACCAGCGCAATCACCGACACCAGCCCTCCCGGCTGCGGACCCAGCGTCGGCGCGAAACCGCCATGGGCCGCCACCTCCAGCGTGCCGGAAATCTGCTCGGGGAGGATGAACGTCTCGTTCTGCAGGTTCACCGTGTTGATCACCTTCAGTTTACAAAGCCATGAGCTGTCCGACAGTGCCAGGGCAAAACCCTCCGTCAGCAACGACACGGCGCTCAAGGAATCGGGCAACTGCATGGGCGAGCGGATGAAACCCACGTCCAGCCGCCCCTCCTCGATCAGCCGCGGCAGTGTCGGCATCAGGTGCTCGTTGATGTTGAATTCAATGTCCGCATAGCGCTGACGAAACTGACTGACGTGCTGCTGCAACACGCCGGAGAACACCGCCGAAGCGACGTAGCCCAACTCGATCCGGCCGGCCTCGCCACGGCCGGCGCGCTGGACGTTGTACTGGGCGGTCTCAAACTGACGCACCGCCAGTTCGGCCTCGATCTGCAACGCGCGTCCTGCTTCCGTCAGCCTCACCTCTCGCTGTTCACGGAGAAACAACCGGGTGCCCAGCGCGTTTTCCAGGTCCTGGATCTGCCGCGTCAGCGTGGGCGGCGCGATGCCCAGTTGCTCGGCGGCGCGAGTGAAATGCCGATGACGGGCGACGGCCAGAAAGTAGCGAAAGTGGCGGATTTCCATGGAGCGTTACCTGGCAGGTAATCAAAACGCGGGGCGCGGGTAACAGAGCATAGGGCATATCCGCTTACTCTGTTCCGGCGAAGAACCGCCCCACCCAATGTAGTCACCACCTGTGTTAGCCAGCACCTAACAGCCACCGGAGCCCTTAAATGTCTCGACCCAGCCCTCGCATGACCCTGCTCACGGCCTCCGGCGTGTGCGCGTTGATCGTGCTCGACACCAACATTGTCGCCGTGACCCTGCCGAGCATCGCGCGTGATCTGGGTGCCGGGTTTGCCGACATCGAGTGGGTGGTCAGCGCCTACATGCTGGCCTTCGCAGCGCTGTTGCTGCCGGCGGGCAGCCTGGCCGATCGTTTTGGGCGCAAGCGCATGCTGATCAGCGGGCTGGTGCTGTTCATCCTGGCGTCGCTGGGCTGCGGGGCGGCGCCGGACATTCTATTTCTCGACATTGCCCGTGCGCTCAAGGGCGTGGGCGCGGCCTTGCTGCTGACCTCGGCGCTGGCGACCATCGGCCACGTTTTCCATGATGAAGCCGAGCGCGCCAAAGCCTGGGCGTTCTGGGGAGCCTGTATGGGCGTGGCCATGACTGCAGCGCCCACGGTCGGCGGGCTGATCGCCGAACTGGTCGGCTGGCGCTGGATTTTCTACCTCAACCTGCCGGTGGGTCTGGGGCTGCTGGTGATGGTCATGGGTAACATTGAGGAATCGCGCAACGAGCAGTCAGCGCGGCTTGATCCGTGGGGCAGCCTGTTTTTCAGTGCCAGCCTGCTGAGCCTGATCTGGGGCCTGATCGAAGCCAACCGAATCGGCTGGGACCACCCGCTCACCTCCATGCGTCTGGCCGCCGGGGCGGTGCTGCTCGCGCTGTTCGTCATCGCCGAGCGCCTGCAACGCCGGCCGATGGTCGACTTGCAGCTGTTCAAATACCCGCGCTTCATCGGTGCCCTGCTCGGCATGTTCGCGTACGCCGGCTGCGCCCAGGTGATGATGACCCTGCTGCCGTTTTACCTGCAGAACGGCCTGGGCTTCAGCGCCATCGGCTCGGGGCTGGGCATGCTGCCGTTCGCAATCACCATGCTGCTGTTGCCGCGCTTCGGGCCGACAATCTCACGTCATCTTTCGCCGGCCGCCATGATGGCGCTGGGCCTGACCCTTGTGGGCATCGGCAACGTGCTGTGCGCCTGGGCCACCGGAATGGGCGGCTACCCGGCATTCGCTGCGGCGATGGCGGTGACCGGTGCGGGGGCGGGCTTGCTCAATGGCGACACCCAGAAAAACATCATGGCCTGCGTACCCCGCGAACGCACCGGCATGGCATCGGGGATGAGCACAACCATGCGGTTCAGCGCGATCATGCTGGCGATCGGCGTCTACGGCGCGCTGCTCGCCAGTCACACGCTCGGGTCGCTGAAAGACACACTGGCGACCGCTGCGCCCGACCTCCTCGATCAGGCCGAGCACATCGCCTCCCGTGCGGTGGCCGGGGACATGAACGCTGCGCTGCAAACGATCGATGCCAGCGCCCGCGGAATGATTCAGCCGCTGGCCCGGGAGGCCTTTGTCTCGGGCTTCGGCTCGGTGCTGTGGGTGTCGGGCCTGATCGCACTGTTGGCCGCGGTGCTGGTGGGCACACTGATGCGCAAGCCCATTCCGCTGATGCAGCTGAAAACCGCCTGATCGAGGCGACCGCTCAGGCGAATCTTTAGCGGGCTGCGAGGGCCCACACCCGGGCGATATCCCGCGCGCGATCATGGAGCAGGGCCGCCGCATTGGCGCAGGCTAACTCCAGCGTCATCGGCCCGCTGGTCACGGCGAACGCGGCGCTGATGCCGTGGGCATACAGGTCGGCGTAGCCCTCCCCCAGTGTCCCGGCCAGCACGATGACCGGCACGTTGTTGCGCTGCGCCATCCGGGCGACGCCGAAGGGGGTTTTGCCGCGCAGGGTCTGGGCGTCGAAGCGGCCTTCGCCCGTGATCACCAGGTCGGCGCACTGCAGTGCCTCGGCCAGCCCGGTCAGGTCAGCGACCACCTCCACGCCGGGACGGAACGATGCATTCAGATAGGCCTTGGCGGCGAACCCCATGCCGCCTGCCGCGCCGCTTCCCGGGTATTCGCTGTCGTCCCGACCCAGTGCCTGAGCCGAGTGCTCGGCGAAATGCCCCAGGGCGGTGTCCAGCGCCAGCACCTGTTCGGGGGACGCGCCCTTCTGCGGGCCAAAGATGTGCGAAGCGCCTTGCAGGCCGCACAGGGGATTGTTGACGTCGGCGGCGACCTCGAACTGCACGCTGTTCAAGCGCGGGTCGAGCCCGGTCAGCTCGATGCGCGCCAGTTGCGCCAGCGACAGACCGCCGGCCGGGAGAGGCTGGTCGTCGCGGTCAAGGAAGCGCGCACCCAGCGCCGAGAGCATGCCGGTGCCGGCATCATTGGTCGCGCTGCCGCCGATGGCCAGAATCACCCGCTCGGCGCCGGCATCCAGCGCGGCCTTGATCAGCTCGCCGGTACCAAACGTACTGGTAATGGTTGCGTCGCGCTGGTCCAGGCTCAGCAGTTGCAGACCGCTGGCCATGGCCATTTCGATGATCGCCGTGCGCGTATCCGCCAGCCAGCCCCACTGCGCCTGCACCGGGTGAGCAAGCGGTCCGCGGACCTGATTGCTCATCCACTCACCGTCGCAGGCGGCCAGTACCGCTTCGATGGTGCCCTCGCCGCCATCGGCCATCGGGCACTCAATCAATTGCGCGTCCGGCCAGACATCGATGAGCCCGGCGGCGATGGCGTGGGCGACACTTTGGGCGCTGAGGCTGTCTTTGAACGAGTCCGGGGCGATGACGATTTTCATATTGTTCTCCTTGTCTGATGGCCGATCTTCGCACCCTGAAGAAACTTTACCGCCTTACGCTTGCACAACAGACGGCTGGCTCGGTTGTTCATACGAACAACGCTGAGCCAGCGCCTTACCTGGCCACCATCTGCGCGCCAAGGTACAGGCGCAGGAGGTCTTCGGTCTGGTAGGGGTCGCACCCGGTCAGTTCGGTGATTTTCTCGAGCCGGTAACGCAGGCTGTTGCGATGGATGCCCAGCGCATCGGCGCAGGCCTGGCTTTCGCCACTGTAATCGAACCAGGCGCGCAGGGTGTCGAGCAGCTGCGGGTTGTCGTGCAGGCGCTTGATGGGTTCTGCGATGCCTTCGGCCAACCAGTCGTGGCGATTGCGCCAGAACAGCAGCGCGACGCGATGGCTGGCCAGACGCAGCAGTTTGACGGCTGGTCGCAGGTGACGTGCGTAATCGAGCAGGTCGCGAGCGGCGGTGCAGGCGGCGCGCAGGGAGGCCAGATCAGATGAAGGCTCGACGGTCGCCATGCGCTGTACGGGCCAGTCTTGTTCGTCGAAAAGCTCCAGCAGCAAGGCGTCGTCGCGGTCCCTTCCTAGGGCGCGGCACCAGTAGATCAACCCCGGCTCACAGGGCAGACACCAGCTGTTGGCGTATCGCCCCATCAGCCACGCACTCATCACACCGGCATAGGTCGCGGCTTCGGGGAGCTCAAGCAGCACGGCCTGACGCGGCAACTGCGGCTGCAAGCCCAACTGCTCAGCCTCGGCGACCAGATGGGCAGCACTTTCGCCGAGCAACAGCCGCGACAGCAGGTCTTCACTGCGCTGATGCCGCCACTGTTGATCGGCCTGCTGACGTCGGTGCTCCATGAGCATCTCGGCGGTCATCTTCACCAGCTCCGCGTAGACCCGCACCTCATCAGGCTCGCCGGTGATGCCGAGCACGCCGATCAGTTTCTGATCCAGCATCAACGGCAAATTCACCCCCGGCCGCACGCCATCGAGCTGGCGGGCCGTGTGCGAATCGATCTCCACCACGCGGCTGTTGGCAAGCACCAGCTGCGCCCCTTCGTGTCGGGTGTACAACCGCTCTGCCTCGCCGCTGCCGATGATGATGCCCAGGTAATCCATGACGTTGACGTTGCACGGCAAAATCGCCATCGCCCGGTCGACGATGTCCTGGGCCAGGGCGTGATCAAGGGCGAACATGAGGGGTGTCTGCACAGCGAAGGGATTGAGGGTTCATACACATCAGGTCTTGTTTTTGTGGGTGGAGGGAGTCTGCCTGAATCTTGGTCCCGGCGCGATTGGCCGCTAGCATGGGATTTCAACTATAAGTAATATCCAGGCCAGACTTATGGAAGTCTTATAAGGACGCATGAATACGATCGCATGGACAAGGAAGGCCGTGAAACAACTCCTCAAGTTGCAACTAAGGCATCAGGTGCAAATCAGGGACGCTGTAAGCAAGCTGGAGTCGATGCCGGACGTCACCCACGTTAAATCTCTCGCTGGCCATAGCTGCGGCTACCGCCTGAGAGTTGGCGACTATCGTGTTCTGTTCGACTGGGACGGCGGGGTCAAAATTGTCAGTGTTCAGGAGGTCAAAAAAAGCGATGAGCGCACCTACTCATAACATCCAGATCATCAACGGCCCGGACGGCAAGCCCGCCTTCGTGGTCATCCCTTATGAAGAGTACGTCAGCCAGCACGGTGTGGATGATCTAATCCCTCATGAGGTCGTCAGCCGGATCGTTGACGGTTCAACGCCGATTCGGGCGTGGCGCGAGTATCTGGATCTGACCCAAGAGCTTGTCGCCGGAAGACTCGGTATCTCCCAACCCGCCTACGCCCAGCAGGAATCCGTGGCGCGTCCCCGCAAGCAGACCCGAGAAAGAATCGCCCAGGCATTCGGCATTCGGCCCGATCAACTGGACATCTGAACACGCGAGAACTCAATTTGGCCTTGCACCGTCTCACCCTCCTCCTCTCCGCCCTGACCCTTCAGGCCTGCGCCTCCACCGAGATGCCTTTGGGGCAGGCGAGTTTTGCCCAGTATCGCCAGCAGACCATCGCCTGGATGGAGCAGAACCGGACTTTTCAGACGCCTGATCACCCGGCCGAGATCGAGTGGAACGCACCTCGGGAATGGCGACCCAGCGGGCCAGCCACACGGGGGATTCTGCTGGTCCATGGCCTCGGCGACTCTCCTTGGTCGTTCAATGACGTCGGCGAGGCGCTCGCCGCGCAGGGGTTTCTGGTGCGCACGGTGTTGCTGCCGGGGCATGGCAGCAAGCCGGCGGACATGCTGGATGTGACGCTCAGACAGTGGCAGCAGGTGGTGCGTGAGCAGACGCAGATGCTTGAGCGGGAGGTGCCGACGGTGTATTTGGGCGGGTTTTCCACCGGGGCGAACCTGGTGCTGGATTACGCCTACGAGCACCCGACTATCGCCGGCCTGGTGCTGTTTTCTCCGGCCTTCAAACCGGCAAACACCTACGCCTGGGTCACTCAGTACATCGGCTGGTTCCGCCCATGGCTGGCGAAACCGGACGATGGCGTGCGCCCGATGCAGACGCCGGTGCGCTACCTGAACGTGCCCACCAACGGTTTCGCTCAGTTTTATCGCAGCGCTTTGTTGGCCCAGAAGCACCTCGACAAAGGGGTCTATGACAAACCGGTGTTTGTCGCCATCACCGAGCACGATTCGGTGCTGGATACCGGTTATGTGCTGGACACCTTCAACGCGCGCTTCACCCACCCGCTCAGCCGGCTGATCTGGTACGGCAACGAACCGGCGCCGGCGCAGAAAAACCAGAGAGTGCGGGTGCGCAACGATTTCCTGCCGGAATACCGGATCGCCCAGTTCTCGCACATGGGGTTGATGTTCTCGCCTGCAAACCCGTTGTATGGGGTGAATGGCAGCCAGCGGATCTGCTGGAACGGCCAGTCCTCCGCCGACATGCAGATATGCCTGAACGGCGAGCCGGTATGGTATTCGGATTGGGGTCATCGTGAACCGGGCAAGGCCTTCGCGCGACTGACGTTCAACCCGTATTTCGAGTGGCAATCGGAGGTGATGATGGAAGTGTTGGCATACCCATAATGGGACCGCGCACGCAGTAGGACCGGCTTCAGCCGGGAAGAGGCCAGCCCGAGCACCACACATCTCGCGGTGTCACACCCGACGCATTCCCGGCTAAAGCCAGTCCCACAGGAGCACCGCATTCAAATAGTGGGACCGGCTTCAGCCGGGAAGAGGCCCGTGTGAGCAACACACATTTAGCGGTGTGACGCCCGACGCATTCCCGGCTAAAGCCAGTCCCACAGGATGACCGCGTTCAAATAGTGGGACCGGCTTTAGCCGGAAAGAGGCCAGCTTGAGCACCACACATCTCGAGGTGTGACGCCCGACGCATTCCCGGCTAAAGCCAGTCCCACAGGAACACCGCATTCAAATAGTGGGACCGGCTTCAGCCGGAAAGAGGCCAGCTTGAGCACCACACATCTCGCGGTGTCACACCCGAAGCATTCTCGGCTAAAGCCAGTCCCACAGGAGCACCGCATTCAAATAGTGGGACCGGCTTCAGCCGGGAAGAGGCCCGTGTGAGCAACACACATTTAGCGGTGTAACGCCCGACGCTTTCCCGGCTAAAGCCAGTCCCACAGGAACACCGCATTCAAATAGTGGGACCGGCTTCAGCCGGGAAGAGGCCCGTGTGAGCAACACACATTTAGCGGTATGACGCACGACGCATTCCCGGCTAAAGCCAGTCCCACAGGATGACCGCGTTCAAATAGTGGGACCGGCTTTAGCCGGGAAGAGGCCAGCTTGAGCACCCCCAGATTTGCGGTGTGACGCACGACGCATTCCCGGCTAAAGCCAGTCCCACAGGAAGACCGCGTTCAAATAGTGGGACCGGATTCAGCCGGGAAGAGGCCAGCTTGAGCACCACACATCTCGCGGTGTAACGCCCGACGCTTTCCCGGCTAGAGCCGGTCCACTATTGGCCGCAGTCGTTCTCATTTGCTGCAGCCCCCAACAATCCCCTGCCATCACTCCACCGGCGCCAGCCGCTCCCGGCTGTTGCTCAGGTGAGTCCACATTGCGGCGCGGGCGGCGTCGGGGTCCTGGCGGCGGATGGCGGCGAGGATGGCTTCGTGCTCGAGGTTGGCCAGATACGCACTGTGGGTGAGGCTTGACCCGGCCCGTTCGCTGGTGGCGATGCGGCTGCGAGGTATCACGGCGATGCCGAGGTTCTGCAGGATCTCCACGAAATAAGGATTGCCGGTGGCCTCGGCGATCAGCAGATGAAAGCGCCGGTCCGCTTCGACGCAGCTGTCCTCTTTGGCCAGCAGGTCCTGATAATCATCCAGCGCGGCGCGCATCGCCGTCAGCTGCGCCTGACTCCGGCGTTGCGCAGCCAGGGCGACGGCCTGGGTTTCCAGGCCCATGCGCAGCTCGATGATATGCCGCACGCTGAACGCGGTTTCTACCTTCAGGTGCAGACCGCTCTGCTCGGAGCGCGCCAGCACGTAGGTGCCTTTGCCCTGATGGGTTTCGACCAGCCCAGACGCCTGCAATTTGGAAATCGCCTCGCGCACCACGGTGCGGCTCACGCCATGCTCGCGGACGATTTCGCTCTCCGAGGGCAACTTCGCACCGGGCGCAATGGTGCCCATCAGGATTCGCTGGCTGAGGTCGGTGACCAGGTCCGTCGCCAGGCTGTGCTGGCGTCGCTTGGGTGGCAAGGGTCCGGTGCTGTTCAAAAAGGTCGTCCTGTAAGTACTGAAAAGAACGGCGGCCGCTAAGGCCTGCCCTCCACTTGTATTTTCCTGACGGTGAAGTCTCGATGCACGCCCCCACTCACCTGCTTGATGCACAACCAACACCGGCCAAAGCCCCGAAAACAGAGCCACCCAGCAGCGCACCCCCACTCATTCAACTTGTCAGACAGGCGAGCCTAGCCCGACGAAATACTTCCCGCAACACCTGTAAATCCGGTTGCCATAGCAATCGTTACTTGTATGATGACTGGCAACAGGGCTACACACCTTGTCACACACAACGTGCTTAACCACCCGCATAAAAATAATCAGTGGGAGTTACCAGAGTGAACACATCCTCATCACGGGCGGATGACGCCACCGATTCCGTCCTGCAATCGGCGGTCTCGAAAGTCAAACGACACATCCTGCCGCTGTTCGTCATCATGTTCATCGTCAACTACATCGACCGGGTCAACATCGGCTTCGTACGTAGTCACATGGAACATGATCTGGGTATCGGCGCAGCCGCCTACGGCTTCGGTGCCGGCCTGTTCTTCATCGCGTATGCGATGTTCGAAGTCCCCTCCAACATCCTCTTGCAGAAAGTCGGCGCGCGCATCTGGCTGACCCGCATCATGCTGACCTGGGGCATCGTTGCCGCCTGCATGGCGTTCATCCAGACTGAAACCCACTTCTATATCCTGCGCTTCTTGCTGGGCGTGGCCGAAGCCGGGTTCTTCCCGGGCGTCATCTACTACTTCACTCGCTGGTTGCCCGGGGTCGAGCGTGGCAAGGCTATCGCCATCTTCCTCAGCGGTTCGGCCTTTGCGTCGGTGATCTCCGGCCCGCTCTCCGGCCTGCTGTTGCAGATTGATGCATTGGGCTTCCACGGCTGGCAGTGGATGTACTTCATCGAAGGCATGTTCTCCGTCGGCCTGTGCTTCTTCGTCTGGTTCTGGCTCGACTCCAAGCCCCACGACGCCAAATGGCTGACCGAGGCCGAGAAAGACGCGCTGGTCAACACCATCGACGCCGAACAAAAGGCTCGCGAAGCGGCCAACCCGGTCAAGCTGTCCATCGGCAAGTTGCTCAAGGACCCGCAGATCATCCTGTTCTGCCTGATGTACTTCTTCATCCAGCTGACGATTTACGCGGCGACGTTCTGGCTGCCGAGCATCATCAAGAAGATGGGCGACCTCACCGACTTCCAGGTCGGCCTGTTCAACTCGATTCCGTGGTTCATCGCCATCGTCTGCATGTACGGTTTTGCCTCGCTGTCGGCCAAGTGGAAACACCAGCAGGCGTGGGTCGCCGTGGCCTTGTTGATCGCGGCAGCAGGGATGTTCATGTCGACCACGGGCGGTCCGGTGTTCGCCTTCGTCGCCATCTGCTTCGCGGCGATGGGCTTCAAGTCGGCGTCGTCGCTGTTCTGGCCGATCCCCCAGGGCTATCTGGATGCTCGGATCGCTGCGGGTGTCATCGCGCTGATCAACTCGGTGGGCAACCTGGGCGGTTTTGTTGCGCCGACCACCTTCGGCATCCTCGAACAGCAGACCGGTTCGATCCAGGGCGGCCTGTATGGCCTGACGGTCACCTCGATCATCGCCGCGATTCTGGTGTTCACCGTGCGCACGACGCCCAAGCCCGGCGCGGTGCCAGTGGCCAAGGTCGACGTGACGCCCAGCCACACCTGAGCCAGGCGATCTGAACCCTAAGCTCTGAACCCGTAAAGACAGCGCCCCCGCCGCGCTGGGTACTCACAAGGATTTAGCGATGAACACACAGACTTCCGGCAGCACCCCCGTCATCACCGACATGCAGGTCATTCCGGTGGCCGGCCACGACGACATGCTGCTTAACCTCAGCGGCGCCCACGGCCCGTATTTCACCCGCAACATCGTCATCCTCAAGGACAACGCCGGGCACACCGGCGTGGGTGAAATTCCCGGCGGCGAGAAAATCCGCCAGACCCTCGAAGACGCACGCACGCTGGTGGTCGGCAGCAGCATCGGCAACTACCAGAAGATACTCAACGACGTGCGTCGCACCTTTGCTGAACGCGATGCCGGCGGGCGCGGCCTGCAGACCTTCGACCTGCGCATTACCATCCACGCAGTCACCGGTATTGAAGCAGCGGTGCTGGATTTGCTCGGTCAGCACCTGGAAGTGCCAGTCGCCGCGCTGCTCGGCGAAGGCCAGCAGCGTGATGAAGTGAAGATGCTGGGCTACCTGTTTTACATCGGTGACCAGACGAAAACCAACCTGCCCTATCGCACCGAAGCTGACGCGGACAACGAGTGGTTTCGCGTTCGTCACGAAGAAGCGCTGACCCCGGAAGCGGTGGTGCGTCTGGCCGAGGCGGCTTACGCTCAATACGGTTTCGAGGACTTCAAGCTCAAGGGCGGCGTGCTCAGCGGCGATGCGGAAATCGAAGCCGTCACGGCGCTGGCCGAACGCTTCCCGAAAGCGCGCATTACCCTCGACCCCAACGGCGCCTGGTCGCTGAAAGAAGCAGTGCGTCTGTGCCGCGATCAACACAAAGTGCTGGCTTATGCCGAAGATCCGTGTGGCGCCGAGAACGGTTATTCGGGCCGCGAAGTCATGGCTGAATTCCGTCGCGCCACCGGCCTGCGCACGGCCACCAACATGATCGCCACCGACTGGCGCGAAATGGGTCATGCCATCCAGCTCCAATCGGTGGACATCCCGCTGGCCGACCCGCACTTCTGGACCATGCAAGGTTCGGTGCGCGTCGCCCAGATGTGCAACGAGTGGGGCCTGACCTGGGGTTCGCACTCCAATAACCACTTCGATATTTCCCTGGCGATGTTCACCCACGCGGCCGCCGCTGCGCCGGGCAACATCACCGCCATCGACACCCACTGGATCTGGCAAGACGGCCAGCGTCTGACCAAGGCGCCGCTGCAGATCATCGGCGGCAATGTGCAGGTGCCGAATAAGCCCGGGCTGGGCGTCGAGATCGACATGGATCAGGTCGCCAAAGCCCATGAGCTGTACAAAGGCATGGGCCTTGGCGCGCGGGATGACAGCGTGGCGATGCAGTTTCTGGTGCCGAACTGGACGTTCAACAACAAGCAGCCGTGTCTGGTTCGCTGATCCCGTGATTTACACCGGTCAACCCTGCCGCTTGAGAAACGGCTGGACAGGGCGACCGGGCAGGTTCACCTAAACTGCCAAATGGCGACCGGCGCGTAACCCCTTGCGCGCCGTTTTTCTTCATCATCTGCTGTAGCGGCCGCGTGCTACTGTTCGCGCATCACACTGCCGTGAAGTCCTCCATGTCCCGCCTTGCCAAGACCCACCCTCGCCTGACCATTGCCACCCTTGTCGGCGTCGCTGCCGGTATCGCCAGCGCGTTCGTCGCCCCCGACATTTCGGTGATCAGCAAATGCCTGATCGGCTGGAACGTCGCCGGCTGGCTGTACATGGCGATGATCATGCGCCGCACCTTCAAATCCAGCGCGGATGACGTGCGCCGAGTCGCCGAGATCGAGGACGAGAACGCCGGCACAGTGCTGTTCGTCGTCTGCGTGGCGGCGATTGCCAGCCTGGCGGCGATCATCCTGGAACTCGCGGGTATCCAGGACATGAAGGACGCCGACAAAGCGCTGCATTACGCCTTCACCGGCTTCACCATCCTTGGCTCGTGGCTGCTGATCGGCGTGGTCTTCAGCCTGCACTACGCCCGGGTTTTCTACACCTGGCGCGGCGACAAGCCGGCGCTGCGCTTTGCCGATGGCGAAGAGAACCCGGACTACTGGGACTTTCTGTATTTCTCCTTCACCTTGAGCGTCGCCGTTCAGACTTCCGACGTTGGCGTCGCCACCCGCGGCCTGCGCAAGGTGGTGCTGGCGCAGTCGCTGATCGGCTTTGTATTCAATACGTCGATTCTGGGGTTCTCGATCAACATCGCGGCGGGGTTGTTTAACTGACATTTAGCGCAGGTACTGGCATCTTCGCGAGCAAGCTCGCTCCCACAGGATCCGGATACCACGCCGCTGAACCCTGTGGGAGCACCCCCGGTCGCTCCCACAAAGAAGCCCATTCCACGAGGTTTCAGGCTTCCAGAGCCGTGCGGGCAGGCGTACTGTGAGCGCCACAAAATCCAACATCGCTGCTGAACGAGGCCTCGCTCAATGACCCAGGATTCCGGGCTGAAGATTGCCGTACTCGACGACTGGCAATCGGTTGCCGAAAACGTTGTGGACTGGACCGTGTTGCAACCGATCGGTGAGGTCAGTTTTCTGCATGACTACCCTGCTGACACAGACGCCATGGTCGCCCGCCTCAAGGACTTTCACATCCTTTGCGTGATGCGCGAGCGCACGGTTTTCGATGACGCCCTGCTCAGTCAGCTGCCAAACCTGAAGCTGCTGGTCACCGGCGGCATGCGCAACGCGGCGCTGGACCTCAAGGCCGCCGCGCGCCTGGGCATCACCGTGGTCGGCACCGACAGCTACAAGTACGCGGCGCCGGAACTGACCTGGGCGCTGATCATGGGCGTGACCCGCAACCTGGTGGACGAAGCCAACTCCCTGCGCGCGGGCGACTGGCAGATCGGCATCGGCAGCGACCTGTATGGCAAGACCCTGGGCATCGTCGGGCTGGGCAGCATCGGCCAGAAGATCGCCCGCTACGGCAAGGCCTTTGACATGAAGGTGATTGCCTGGAGCGAGAACCTCACCGCTGAACGCGCGGCCGAGCATGGCGTGACGTACGTCAGCAAACAGGCACTGTTCGAGCAATCGGACGTGGTGTCGGTGAATCTGGTGCTCAGCGAGCGCAGCCGCGGGCTGGTCGATGCCGAGTCGCTGAACCGGATGAAGCCGACGGCGTATCTGGTGAACACCGCCCGCGGGCCGATCGTCGACGAAGACGCGCTGATCGAGGTGCTCAGGCATAAGAAAATCGCTGGCGCCGCGCTGGATGTTTACAGCGTCGAGCCGTTGCCGGCCGATCACCCGTTCCGCACGCTGCCGAACGTCCTGGCCACGCCCCACGTGGGCTACGTGACCGAGAACAACTACCGGATGTTCTTCAGCCAGATGATCGAGGACATTCAGGCCTGGCATGCTGGCGCGCCGATCCGCGTGTTTGCCTGATCGCGAACCGACTCATTGCCTCAGGACTCATTGCAACAAGGACTCAAATGATGACCACGCCGCTTTCCCGATTGCCCTCCGACCCGCGCGCCGCGTTGCTGGTGATCGACATGCAATATGACTTCATGCCCGGCGGCGCGTTGGCGGTGGCCGAAGGCGACGCGCTGGTGCCACTGATCAACCGCCTCGGCGCGCAGTTTCGCACCGTGGTCATGGCCCAGGACTGGCACCCGCGCGGGCATGTGTCGTTTGCGTCGAGCCATGCCGGGCGGGCGCCGTTCGACAGCCTCACCCTGCCCTACGGCGCGCAGACACTGTGGCCCGATCACTGCGTGCAAGGCAGCCACGGTGCTCAGTTGCATGCCGATCTGGACATCCCCCACGCGCAGTTGATCCTGCGCAAGGGCTGCAACGCAGGCATCGACAGCTATTCAGCGTTCGTCGAAGCCGACCGCACGACGCGCACCGGGCTGGCCGGTTATCTGAGCGAGCGTGGCATCGACAGCGTCTTCGTGGTCGGTCTGGCCCTGGATTTCTGCGTGGCCTGGACCGCGCTGGACGCCCGGGCGGCGGGTTTCAACACCTGGGTGATCGCCGATGCGTGCAAGGCCATTGACCTGAACGGCTCGCTGGACCAGGCGTGGAAAGACATGGCCCTCGCGGGGGTCAACCGGATCGAAAGCGCGGAGCTCACTGAATAAACACACAGCCCCTGTGGGAGTGGCCGGGTGGCGCTCCACCTCGATCACGAAGAGGCCGGGACATTCAGCCACTTTCTTTGGCGGCCAAAAGTAAGTCTTCGCGAGCAAGGTGGAGCGCCACCCCGGTCACTCCCACGGGATAGTGGACTGACTCTATATTTCGGCCAGTTCGTAGGACCTGTGGGAGTGAGCTTGCTCGCGAAGAGGCCGGGTCATTCAGCCACTTTCTGGCGGCTGAAAGTCAGTCTTCGCGCGCAAGCTCGACTCCCACGGGATAGTGGACTGACTCTATATTTCGGCCAGTTCGGAGGACCTGTGGGAGTGGTCAGCAGATGCATCTGCGGGGTATCCGCATCCGCATTCAAGCTTTTACAACAAACCGCGCTAACCCTCCCTCAGCGCAAAGCGCTCCAACCCTTCCCCCTCCATCCGGTAGCGCACCCACTCGTCCTGGGGCTCGGCGCCGATGGATTTGTAGAAGTCGATCGCCGGCTGGTTCCAGTCCAGCACGCTCCATTCAAGACGGCCGCAGCCGCTGTCGTGGGCGATCCGGGCCAGATGGCGCAGCAGCTTCTTGCCGGCGCCGACGCCCCGTTGGGCGGCGGACACGTACAAATCCTCGAGGTACAGGCCCTTGCGGCCCAGCCAGGTGGAGTAGCTGAGGAAATACACCGCGAAACCAATAGGCTGGCCGTCCAGCAGGCAGATCAGCGCCTTGGCCGGCGAGGTTTCGTCGAACAGGCTGCGCTCGATGTCGGCGACGCTGGCCTTTACCTCGTGCTCGGCTTTTTCATAGATCGCAAGCTCGGTGATGAAGCCCAGGATGACGGCGGCGTCGGCACGGGTAGCGTCGCGAATGTGAAGGGTCAAATGAGGATCTCCCACGTCAGTGAAAAGGCTACCGCCGTTGGCGAACGACAGGTAACGGATTGTGTCTCAAGCAGCAGTGTCGCGCAGCAAGCATGTGCAAGCCAGCCGCCGCCTCCCTCGAACGTCTCAAACAGAATGCTCTGCCAAAGAGCACTGAATCACCCAAAGGATCACCATGGAAAACCAACCAGACGGCAAGACCCCCGGTCTGACGCCGGAAGAAGAACGCGATATCGACGAAAATCAGCCACCTCGCGCTGCCGTCCTCCACGAGACGATCCGCATGCAGGGCGATCAGGAACTGGAACGCAACGTCGCTGCGCTGTTCTGGTCGGCCCTCGCAGCCGGGTTGACCATGGGCCTGTCACTGATGGCGATGGGGTTGTTGAACTCGCGGCTGCCCGATGCCGAGGGCTTTAAGGTCATAGCCAGCCTCGGCTACTGCGCAGGCTTTCTGGCGGTGATTCTTGCCCGGCAGCAGCTGTTCACCGAAAACACCCTGACCGCCGTGTTGCCGGTGATGAGCAAGCCGACGCTGAACAATGTCGTGCGTCTGTTGCGGCTGTGGACCGTGGTGCTGGTGGGCAACCTGTGCGGCACATTGCTGGTGGCCTACGTCATGCTGCACCTGCCGATCTTCGACACCAAGACCGATCAGGCCTTCCTCGAAATCGGCCGCAAGGTGATGGAGAACGACACCTGGCAAATGTTCTCCAAAGGCATCATTTCCGGCTGGATGATCGCCACCATGGTGTGGATGATCCCGTCCATGGAATCGGCCAAGGTCGCCATCATCGTGATGATCACCTACCTGATGGCATTGGGGGATTTCACCCATATCGTGGTTGGCTCGGCGGAAGTCTCGTACCTGGTGTTCGCCGGCGAACTGCCGTGGAAAGATTTCTGGCTCACATTTGCAGGCCCGACCCTGGGTGGCAACATCATTGGGGGCAGCTTCATCTTCGCGTTGATCAGCCATGCGCAGATCCGCAGCGAAGGCGAAACGCCGGAAAAGAAGGGCAAAAAGAAAGCGCTGGACGAAAAGCTGAAGCAAGAGCTGCGTCAGCCAGACGCTGAATCCGATCGCAAAGGCGTTTGAAGCGGCAGGAAATGTGACAGTGACCGGTGTGCCTGTAGTCTGACACGGGTCATGTGGGGGTGACCGGTGTACCTGAGTCTGACACAGGTCATGTGGGAGTGAGCTTGCTCACGAAGGCGTCGGACCTGACAGTCAAGGGTCGCCTGGTACAACGCATTCGCGAGCAAGCTCGCTCCCACAATGTTTTGCGTCAGTCCCAGAAACCGAAGTTGATAGAGGACCTTTGGGAGCGCTTGCTCGCGAAGGCAGACGGCCCGAAATCAACGGTGGCCCCCTCCCCCCGGCGCGCTGGCTAGCACCAAAAAGCCCCTCATGCCCTTCTTAAATTATTTTTAAGAAATCCCGACTACGTTTAAAGGCAAAATGCAGGCTTCTGTCCTCTCACGTGGTCCTGACCTCACATGACGCGAATTCTGACAATCGAAGACGACGCCGTCACCGCGAAGGAGATCGTTGCCGAACTGAGCAGCCACGGTCTCCAGGTGGACTGGGTCGACAACGGTCGCGAGGGCCTGGTCCGCGCGGTCAGCGGCGATTACGACCTGATCACCCTTGATCGCATGCTGCCGGAAGTCGACGGCCTGGCGATTGTCACCACCATGCGCGCCCTGGGCATCGCCACGCCGATCCTGATGATCAGCGCGCTGTCGGACGTCGATGAGCGTGTGCGCGGGTTGCGCGCCGGTGGGGACGACTATCTGTCCAAACCCTTCGCCTCCGACGAAATGGCCGCGCGCGTGGAAGTCCTGCTGCGCCGCAGCAACCCGGGGACCCAGGCCGAGACCATGCTCAAGGTTGCCGACCTTGAACTCAATCTGATCACCCGTGAAGCCACCCGCGCCGGTCAACCGCTGAACCTGCTGCCCACCGAGTACAAGCTGCTCGAATTCCTGATGCGCAACTGCGGGCAGATCATCACCCGCATGATGATTTTCGAAGAAGTCTGGGGCTACCACTTCGACCCCGGCACCAACCTGATCGACGTACACATCGGTCGCTTGCGCAAGAAAATCGATCCCCCTACCCTGACGCCGCTGATACGTACCGTTCGAGGCTCAGGTTATGTCATTGCCGAACCCGTCTAAGGGCTGGCGCTCCTCCAGCAGCCGGCTGCTGGCGCTGTACAGTTTTCTGTTTGTGGCCTGGAGCAGCATCCTCATGGGGGTGCTGTACTGGGAAGTCACCAGCTACCTCAACACCCTCGCACGCCACTCGCTGATGCAGCGTCAGCAGCTGTTCTCGCGCTTTGAAGGCGCGCAGCTGGACGACGCGTTGCGCTCCAGCGACAAATTCGACATACGCTCGGTCGACGCGTACGGCTTGTTCGACAAGGACATGAAGCCCATCAGCGGCCCGATCCAGAGCGTTCCCGACGGCCTCAAGCTGACCGGGGAGATCCAGGAGCTGGACACCTGCATCGACTCCGACGACCCGGACCTGCCCAGCTCGGGCTGCGACGCCGTGGCCATTCATACGCTCGATGATCGCTGGCTGATTCTGGTGCGCGACAACGGTTCGCTGTTCGCCGTGACCACGCTGATTCTGCGCGCGCTGCTGTGGGGCATTTCGCTGACGATCATTCCGGGCATCGCCGGCTGGCACTTGCTGGGGCGCCGCCCGCTGCGACGCATCCGGGCGATTCAGGCCAGCGCAGAGGCCATCGTGACCGGTGACCTGGCCCGCCGCCTGCCGGTGTCGGACCGTCGCGATGAGTTGGACATGCTCGCCGACATCGTCAACGCCATGCTGGACCGCATCGAGCGCCTGATGAACGAGGTCAAGGGCGTCTGCGACAACATCGCCCACGACCTGCGCACCCCACTGACCCGGCTGCGCGCACAGCTGTACCGGATTCAGCAGCAGTCCCCGGAAGATTCGGCGCTGGGCGAGCAAATGGCCCAGGTGATCGCCGACGCCGACACGCTGATGGCGCGCTTTCGCGGGCTGCTGCGGATTTCAGAGCTGGAAGATCACCAGCGGCGTTCGGCTTTCGGTCAGCTCGATCCGCAGCCGCTGTTGCAGGAGCTGCACGATTTCTACCTGCCGCTGGCCGAAGAAGGCCGCGTCTCCCTGCAGCTGAAAGTCGCCGAGCACCTGCCGCCGCTGGTGGGTGACCGCGCGCTGCTGTTCGAGGCGCTGTCGAACCTGCTCAGCAACTCGATCAAATTCACCCCACCGGGCGGCCAAGTGCTGCTCATCGCCCGCGCCGAAGGTGACACCACGTTCATCGAAGTCCAGGACACCGGCCCCGGCATCCCCGACGCCGAACGCGACGCCGTGTTCAAGCGCTTCTATCGCAGCGAGACCGGTAATCAGCAAAGCGGCTTCGGCCTGGGATTGTCCATCGTCGCCGCGATCGTCAACCTGCACGGCTTCAAACTGCGCATCGGCAGCAGCCCGTCCGGGGGCGCGAGTCTGGTGCTGGAGTGTCGACGGGTGCTGGCATTGGGGTGAAGGGGTGGGGCTTTGGGCTGCAAGCTGCAAGCAAAAACGACAAAGCCGCCTCAAGGGCGGCTTTGTTATTGGGGGGCGTTACATTTTCCGGGCTTGTTCGATGATCTTTTCCTGCCGCGCCCAGGCTTTCTCCATGACCTCCAGATAAACCCGTTCCTTCTCCTCGAAGGTGGCGTTGCGGACGAAGTCGGAAAGGGTCCTTTTCAGTTTTGGTAAAGGCTTGTCAGACGAACTCATTTCAATCCCTTGTGTGCATTCAGCATCCTTAGTAGTGACGCTGGATCGTAGTTTTCAGGGATGTGGTCGTCAACACGCTGAACATTTTCCTGATACAACCGAGTGCCGCCCTTGTCATTTTTGAGAAGCACATCAACGGTGACCGCATGACCGAACTCGCTTTTGATCCGGTTTACTGCGTCCCTTGCGCTGAAGTATTGCCTGACAAATTCCCTTAGCGGGATGTTGCGCCCCTCGACTTGCTCTCTTGCGGTGACGAATCTCCAGGCCAGTGCAGGGTCCTGATACACGTAGATGATGAGCACAAATCTTCCGCGCCCAACGAACCTACGGATGTTCCGCGCGACAATATCGAAATTCGCTGACGTCCCATCCAGTAGAAATGACTGCTTTTGCTTCAGTGCCTGTGGGAGTGAGCTTGCTCACGAAGAGGCCGGGGCATTCAGCCACTTTCTCGGGGACTGAAAGTCAGCCTTCGCGAGCAAGCTTGCTCCCACGGGATCGTGGGCTGCCTCGATAGTTCGGCCAGTTCGGAATACCTGTGGGAGTGAGCTTGCTCACGAAAAGACCGGAACATTCAGCCGCGTTCGCGAGTGGCTGAAAGTCAGCCTTCGCGAGCGAGCTCGCTCCCACGGGACCGTGACCTGCCTCGATATTTCGGCCAGTTCGGAGGACCTGTGGGAGTGAGCTTGCTCACGAAAAGGCCGGGGTATTCAGTCACTTTCTCGGGGACTGAAAGTCAGCCTTCGCGAGCAAGCTCGCTCCCACGGGACCGTGGGCTGCCTCGATAGTTCGGCCAGTTCGGAGGACTTGTGGGAGTGAGCTTGCTCACGAAGAGGCCGGGGCATTCAGCCACTTTCTCGGGGACTGAAAGTCAGCCTTCGCGAGCAAGCTCGCTCCCACGGGATCGTGGGCTGCCTCGATATTTCGGCCAGTTCGGAGGACCTGTGGGAGTGAGCTTGCTCACGAAAAGGCCGGGGTATTCAGTCACTTTCTCGGGGACTGAAAGTCAGCCTTCGCGAGCAAGCTTGCTCCCACGGGACCGTGGGCTGCCTCGATATTTCGGCCAGTTCGGAGGACCTGTGGGAGTGAGCTTGCTCACGAAGAGGCCGGGACATTCAGCCACTTTCTCGGGGACTGAAAGTCAGCCTTCGCGAGCAAGCTCGCTCCCACGTTCGGGTTATCACGCGGGCCAACAGAACACACCGCGTAATACACCCCTCTCCCCGTGGTTTATGAAGAGGCTAGCGTGGTGTGTACACCCAAAGCCGAGGTAAACAGCATGGCCACGAAAGCTCGTTCCCATAGCTTGCGCACAGGGCGGTATTCAGAGAAAGGGAGGGTCTATCTGGTGACCTCCCGGCTCGACCGTATGAGAAATGACTTCAGGGACTGGCGAGTAGGCCGGCTGCTCGTCAAGGAAATGCGAGAAATGGATAAGTGCGGACTCACAAGAACGCTGGCATGGGTGGTGATGCCCGACCACTTTCACTGGTTAATAAACTTCAACATGGCTCGCTTGCGGGCATTGTTCAGCGGGTCAAGTCCAAGACCGCCATTTCAGTGAACAGGCTCACCGGCAAACAGGGTCGACTTTGGCAGTGTGGATATCACGATGCCGCTGCACGCCATGAGGATGATCTCATTCACTTCGCCCGCTACATCGTGGCCAATCCACTGCGCGCAGGGTTGGCGAGTCGGGTAGGAGATTATCCGCTGTGGGACGCGACTTGGTTGCCAGGTTCTGGCGTAGAGTTCGGAGAGTCTGGAAATGAATTGTTTGATGTGCTGCCAACATCTAACAATGACCTGCCTGATTCATTGCCCATCAGGCAGCCTTCGTGAGCAAGCTCACCCCCCAGGGGCCGGTGGCTAGGCTCGGGATTTTCAGCTCTCGCAGCACGTGTGGGAGTTAACTTGCTCACGAAGAGGCCGGGGCATTCAGTCACTTCTCGGGGACTGAAAGTCAGCCTTCGCGAGCAAGCTCGCTCCCACGGGATCGTGGGCTGCCTCGATAGTTCGGCCAGTTCGGAAGACCTGTGGGAGTGAGCTTGCTCACGAAGGGGTTGGGACATCCAGTCACTTCTCGGGGACTGAAAGTCAGCCTTCGCGAGCAAGCTCGCCCCCACGGGACCGTGGGCTGCCTCGATGTTTCGGCCAGTTCGGAGGACCTGTGGGAGTGAGCTTGCTCACGAAGAGGCCGGGACATCCAGCCGCGTGCTCGGGGACTGAAAGTCAGCCTCCGCGAGCAAGCTCGCTCCCACGGGATCGTGGGCTGCCTCGATATTTCGGCCAGTTCGGAGGACCTGTGGGAGTGAGCTTGCTCACGAAGAGGCCGGGGCATTCAGCCACTTTCTCTGGCGGCTGAAAGTCAGCCTTCGCGAGCAAGCTCGCTCCCACGGGATCGTGGGCTGCCTCGATATTTCCGCCAGGTCTCTGGATTTTCGGGACCGGGTTGGTGGCAGCTAGCCCCTGCACAACAAAAACGCCTCCACAAGGGAGGCGTTGTCTATTGCAGCTTGAGGGCTAAGAGGCACGCGCCTCAGGCAAGATCAAAGCGGTCCAGCTCCATCACTTTGGTCCAGGCCGAAACGAAGTCCGCGACGAATTTCTCTTGCCCGTCCGCACTGGCGTAGACCTCCGCCACGGCCCGCAATTGGGCGTGTGAGCTGAACACCAGATCAACCCGGGTGCCGGTCCATTTGACGGCGCCGGTGTTGCGGTCGCGGGCTTCGAACAGCTGGTCGCCGCCCGACACCCCTTTCCATTCGACGCCCATGTCCAACAGGTTTTTGAAGAAGTCATTGCTCAGCGTGCCCGGCCTTTCGGTCAGGACGCCGTGCTGGCTGTGCCCGACATTGATATCCAGAACGCGCAAGCCGCCGATGAGAACGGTCATCTGCGGTGCCGTCAGGTTCAGCAACTGCGCCTTGTCGACCAGCAGCTTCTCTGCCGAGACGCGGTAATGGCCCTTGAGGTAATTGCGGAAACCATCAGCGATGGGTTCAAGGAAGCCGAACGACTCGACGTCGGTCTGCTCCTGAGAAGCATCCATACGGCCTGGAGTGAACGGCACAGTGACGTGATGACCGGCATTTTTCGCCGCCTGCTCGATACCCGCGCTGCCGCCGAGAACGATCAGATCAGCCAGCGAAATCTGCTTGCCGCCGGATTGGCCGCCGTTGAATTCATCGCGGACACGCTCCAGGGTTTGCAGCACGCCAGCCAGATTGGCCGGCTGGTTGACCGCCCAGTCTTTCTGCGGGGCCAGACGCAGACGGCCGCCATTGGCACCGCCGCGTTTGTCGGAACCACGGAAGGTGGACGCCGCCGCCCAGGCAGTGGAGACCAGTTGCGAAACCGACAGACCGGACGCAACGATTTTGTCTTTCAGCGCAGCAATGTCGTTGTCGTCCACCAGCGGGTGGTTGACCTCGGGGATCGGGTCCTGCCAGAGCAGTTCTTCAGCGGGCATTTCCGGGCCGAGGTAACGGGCCAGTGGCCCCATGTCCCGGTGGGTCAATTTGAACCAGGCGCGGGCGAAGGCATCGGCCAATTGATCAGGGTTTTCCAGGAAGCGTCGGGAGACCTGCTCGTAGGCCGGGTCCACGCGCAGCGCCAGATCGGACGTCAGCATCCGCGGTTCCTGGCGCTTGGCCGGGTCGTGGGCATGGGGGATTTTGCCCGCGCCCTCGCCATTCTTCGGCCTCCACTGATGGGCGCCGGCCGGGCTCTTGGTTAGCTCCCATTCGAAGCCAAACAGGTTTTCAAGGTACTCGTTGCTCCACTGGGTCGGGGTCGACGTCCAGGTCACTTCAAGACCACTGGTGATGGCATCGCCGGCCTTGCCGGAGCCATAAGTACTGCGCCAGCCCAGCCCTTGTGCCTCTAGGCCCGCCGCTTCCGGCTCAGGCCCGACGTTGTCAGCGGGACCGGCACCGTGGGTCTTGCCGAAAGCGTGGCCGCCGGCAATCAGGGCAACGGTTTCTTCATCGTTCATGGCCATGCGGCCGAACGTCTCGCGAATGTCCCGCGCCGAGGCCGCCGGGTCAGGCACGCCTTCCGGACCTTCGGGGTTTACATAGATCAACCCCATCTGCACGGCGGCCAACGGGTTTTCGAGATTGCGCTCGCCATTGGCAGTGCGAGTCTGTTCTTCGCTGTGGTGCTCGGGTTCGGCAACCAGCGTGCCCTCGCCGGGCTGTTGCATGTCCTTGTGCGCGCCGTAGCGGTCTTCACCGCCGAGCCAGGTGGTTTCGGCGCCCCAGTACACGGCCTCGTCCGGTTCCCAGACATCGGCGCGTCCACCAGAGAAGCCAAACGTTTTAAAGCCCATGGATTCCAGCGCGACGTTGCCGGTCAGAACGATCAGGTCAGCCCAGGAAATCTTGCTGCCGTACTTTTGCTTCACCGGCCAGATCAGGCGCCGAGCCTTGTCGAGGTTGACGTTGTCCGGCCAGCTGTTGAGCGGTGCAAAACGCTGCTGCCCGGCCCCTGCGCCGCCACGGCCGTCAGCAGTGCGGTAGGTCCCGGCGCTGTGCCAGGCCATGCGAATGAACAGCGGACCGTAGTGACCGAAATCGGCTGGCCACCATTCCTGGGATTGAGTCATCACTTCCAGCAGGTCGCGTTTGACGGCGGCAAAGTCGAGGCTTTTGAATTCTTTGGCGTAGTCGAAGCCCTCGCCCATCGGATCAGTCAACGGCGAGTGCTGGTGCAGGATTTTGAGGTTCAGCTGGTTCGGCCACCAGTCACGGTTCGTGGTTCCGCCCCCGGCTGCGTGGTTGATCGGGCATTTCGATTCGGTCGACATGGTCTACTCACCTTCTTGTTTACTTATGTGGCCGTCCACAAGACAGCCCAGGCTAGCACTCGCACAAGACTAGACGACTCAGGCCAGCCGTCTAATAGGCAAATGTTTGGGCGACGATAGAAGGGTTCTGTTAGCGGAGTATTTAACGGAGGTGCTTGTATTTTCTGGCGCTTGAGCCTAACTCTAAAAGCAGCATCGAGCGCAGAGCCGGCGTTGACCGGCGTCTTGATCACCGTGGCAATCTCCAGGAGATTCAGGCATGGCCACCACCGCTTCACTGGCCCCGCTGTTCCGGCAATCAGTGGGCTTTGATCGTTTCAACGATTTTTTTGAATCTGCCTTGCACAGCGAAATAAACGCCAGCGGCCCCCCTCACAATGTCGAACGATACGGCACTGACCATTACCGAATCGTGATCGCCACAGCCGGGCTTGCAGCCGCCGACCTTGAGCTAACCCTGGAAAGAAACGTGCTGACCGTTTGCGGGGGTGAAGCCCACACCGATGGCGGCGTGACGTACCTGCACCAGGGCATCGCCCATGGCCCGTTCCGGCTGGTCTTCCATCTGGCCGATCACATTGAGGTACAGGGCGCGACCTTCAAGAATGGTTTGCTGATCGTCTTCTTGCTGCGGGTCGAACCCCAGGGGTCCAAGGCGAGACGGATCAGCATTCAGAGTCCGGGGGACGATCCCGACCGGCCGCACATCAGCCGGCCTTGATCAACGGAGAGAAACGCGCGGCTTCAGCCGGATCAGGCCTCGGTCGGCGGGAAATCAAACAGCACCTGGGGTGCTTCGATCAGCAGGGAGCGCATCAGTTGCCCGCTGCAGCCCAGCGCCTGCAGCTGCTCGACCACCGAGCCGTAGCTGACACTGTGTTCATGCTGGGTGTGCGGCCAATCACTGCCCCAGACCAGCCGCTGCGGGCCGAACGTTTCCACCAGTAACGACAGCGCCTCACGGGCGAAATCAAGGTTTTCCCGAGCACTGCCTTCCAGACGGTAAATGCCCGAAACCTTCATCCACAGCTGTCCGCTCCGGCCCAGCTCCAACATCTGGAGAAAGCCGGGCTGGTCGAGGCCCAGCCGGGCGTCAGGCCGACCGAAGTGGTCGATCACGATTTTCACGCCGAACGGCATCAGACCGGCCAGCAGTGCCGGCATGTCAGCGACCTGGCGGTGCACTTCCACGTGCCAGTCAAGCGCCGCGATGTGGCCGAGAAACACCTGCCACTGCGGCTCGGAAAAGTCCGGCAGCGCCTTGCCCATAAGGTTCAAACGCACGCCGACGACGCCCAGCCGATCCATCTCCTCAAGGGCCGCCCGGCTGATGTCGCGCTCAACCACCACCACGCCCCGCAGCTGATCCGGCGCCTGCTCAAGGGCATCGAGCAAATAGCGGTTATCGGTCCCGAGGAAGCTCGGTTGCACCAGCACGCCATGAGTCAGGCCATGCCGATGAAGTTGATCCTGGTACATCGCCAGCGTGGCGTCGTAGTCCGGTGAATAGCGTCGTACCGAGGTCTGGTCCAGCTCCCTGCTGAAGATGTGTGCGTGACCGTCGATGCCAGGGATCGACGCGGGGGAGACGGAAAAGAGGTCGGACATGGATCTCATCTATCAAAAGGTGCGCGACGCAACAGGCGCCGCGCGGAAGGGGAAATCAGGCGCGGGCGGTTTCGCTGCGTGTGTCTGCGACGGCGCCGGCAGTAGGGCTGGCTTCCAGGCTGCGACCGCGGGTTTCCGGCAGGCACAATGCGGCAATCACGGCGACGCCATAGGCGATCCCGGCGTCGATGCCAATGGCGGAACCCAGCGACATCGATTCACTCATGTGGCCCACCAGAAACGGGAAGACCGAGGACAGCACGCGGCCGAAGTTGTAGCAGAAGCCCACCCCTGCCCCGCGCACGTCGGCCGGATACAGCTCGTTGAACAGCGCGCCGAGGCTGGCCGGAATGCCGGCGGCGAAGAAGCCCAGCGGGAAACCGAGGAACAGCATCTGTGTGTTGGTCAGCGGCAGGAACACGTAGCACTGCACGGTGATGACGCAGCACAGGGCGAACAGCACGATGTTCAGTCGGCGGCCGATGCGGTCGATCAGAAAGCCGCTGGCGATGCAGCCACACCAGAACGCGACGATGATCACCGCCAGGTAGCCGCCGGAGTTGAGCACAGACAGGTTGCGTTCGGTTTTCAGGAAGGTCGGCAGCCAAGTCATCACGGCGTGGTAGCCGCCGTGGGCACCCAGGCCGAGCAAGCCGCCGAGCAGCGTCACGCGGATCAGTTCCGGGCGGAAGATGCCGGCCAGTGATTTGAAAAAGCTCTGCGGGATGGCATTGGCTTTTTGCAGGCGCTGGAAGCTGTCCGGCTCCTCGACGTTGCGGCGCACCCAGATGATCAGCAGCGACGGCAGCAGCCCGACCAGAAACATCACCCGCCAGGCCATGTCCTGGGGCACGAAGGAATAGATCAAGGTAAACACGCCGACCGCCAGGCCCCAGCCCACCGCCCACGCGCTCTGCACGGTGCCCATGACCTTGCCACGGTATTTCGGGTTGATGGTTTCGGCCATCAGCACCGCGCCTGCCGCCCACTCGCCACCGATGCCGAAACCCTGCAGCGCCTTGACGATCAGCAGCGAGCTGAAGCCGGTGACGAACGCCGACAGGAAGGTGAAGAACGAGAACCAGAGGATCATCCATTGCAGCGTGCGCACTCGGCCGTAGCGGTCCGACAGCGTACCGCCCACCCAGCCGCCCAGGGCCGAGGTGATCAGCGTCACGCCACTGATCAGGCCGGCGTCGCCTTTGGTCAAGGCGAACGCGGCGATCAGCGCCGGAATCGCGAGACCAAACATCTGAACTTCGAGGGCGTCCAGCGACCACCCGCCGAAGCAGGCCCAGAAGGTTTTGCGCTCCCGAGGAGTGACTTGGCGATACCAGTTGAACATGTTTTTGTCCTTATGAAGTGACGCGACAGGTGGTATAGAGCCCGTTCTGAGTGACGGGCTTGGGTGCAGAATTCGGGCTTCTCAGGCGGGGTTCAGCGGATGTCGACGCTGTAGCGGAAGTGGCTGGCATGACCCCGCGAGCGGCGCCATTCCAGCGGCTCGCCGGCGTAATTGCGCGCAAGGCGCTCGATCACCACCACCGGGCTATTGACCGGCACTTGCAGCAGCCGAGCGTGGGTCTCGTTGATGGCTTCGGCGGTCAGGGTTTCTTCGGCGTAGGCCACGACCTGGCCGCATTGCTCTTCGTAGATCGGGTAGAGCAGCGGGCCCAGGCGGCTGAGGTCGATTTCCAGCAGGGTCTGAAACTGCACCTGGGGCAGCCAGATTTCTTCGGCGAGGACAGGCTGAGCGTCGAGCAGACGCAGGCGGATCAGGCGAATCACTGGCGCGTCCAACGGCAGACCAAGGGCGTGTGAAACGGCCGAGGGCGCGGTGACGGCTTCAATGGAGAGGATGCGACTTTCCGGTACTTGGCGTTCGCCGGAGACGCTTTGAAAGCGGAAGAAGCGGAACAGCGAGGACTGGAACTGCGGCCGGCGAATGAAGGTGCCGCGGCCCTGTTGGCGTTCGAGGATGTTTTCGTTGACCAGCATGTCAATGGCTTTGCGCACGGTGCCGGTGGACAGGCAGTACTCGCTGGACAGGGCCGCTTCGGTGGGAATGGCTTCGCCCGGCCGCCAGCGGTTGTTGGCGATCTGTTCGGCGAGCTGGTCGCGCAGGCGTTGGTAGAGCGGCAGGCGGACATCGCTGGAGAGTCGGTTCATGTAAGCGCTTCGCTGTTGTAGTTATGTAGTCATCTATATGAATCTGCGCTGAGTATTGTCCCGTTACAAATAGGCGTCAAGGGTGGGGATTGGGGTTGGCGGATGAATGGCGTTTGGGGGTTTTGGGCTTAAAGTTTTTCAGGGCAACGCGGAAACGGCAGAACTTGTGTCTGCCGTCAGGTTGCGGGGAGCGCGGTGGGTGTCAGGCCGGGATCAGGTCGGGGAGATTGTGGCGAGCGCACCGATCATGAGGGTCAGGGCGAGAAAGCCGAACAGGAAGATGGCGAGCTTGGCCATGGGATTCTCCTACGCAAGTGAGTAGTACTGAGGATTCGAGCCGGATGATGGGGACCGGTCGGGCTTGATCGGTCTGCCGGGAGTGAGGTGATTTTGGGGTTTGCATCTGTTTCAGTACAGATTCAGGTATGGCTTATAAATACGGTTCAGATGAGGGGTCGCAGACGTCAGAATCAAGAGCATCTGCCTAACGGCAGATCGTTTCGCCTTCGGCGAGTTACTTGGAAAAGCACCCCAAGTAACCAAGGGTGCTTGCTCCTGGTTGGGTTCCTCCTTCGTCGGAATACCCTCACTCCGCGTCGTCTGCGTTCGGCCTGCACCCAAGTCGCGTTTTGTGGTGTTTGAGCTTTTTGCGTAGGAAGATCAAAGGCAAAAGCTTCCCGGCTGAAGCCGGTCCTACTAAACACCGCGTGCTTTTAGTGGGACCGGCTTCAGCCGGGAAGAGGACGGCATGAGCGTCACAAGATGTCCGATCGTTCCCATGCTCCGCGTGGGAATGCATCCTGTGACGCTCCGCGTCACCTAGCGGCTGACATGACACCCCACCAATCGCGCTGCTACGCTCCCTGCCCTCTCTCCACATAGGCGCCCACCATGCCCACCATCCGCCCCATGACCCTGGACGATTACGACGCCATCACCCAACTCATGCGCGACACGCCGGGTATTTCCTTGCGTGACGCGGACTCCCGCGAGTCCACCGAGCGGTATCTGCTGCGCAACCCCGGACTGAGTTTTGTGGCGGAGGACGGTTCACTTATCTGCGGCTGTGTGATGTCGGGCCATGATGGCCGGCGCGGGTATCTGCAGCATTTGCTGGTGCTGCCTGAGTATCGGCGGCAGGGAATCGGGCAGGCGCTGGTCGAGCGCTGTCTGGTCAGTCTGGAGGCGGAAGGCATTCACAAATGCCATATCGACGTACTCAAGACCAACCCGGCCGCAGCAACCTATTGGGCGAATCAGGGCTGGCAGTTGCGGGTCGATATCCACCGCTTTTCCTTCACCCGTCCCGGCAATGAAAACGCCTGAAGCCCAGATATCCCTGCTCACGTTTGGCTGACAGGCGCCACGGGTTGGCGTCTGGCGTAAACCATCAGGCCGCTGAGGAAGATAAGCCCGATGCCGAACATCGACGCTGTCCCCGGGTAGTTGCCGAACAGCAGGATTCCGTAAGCGACCGCGAAGATGATCTGCAGATAGCCCAATGGCGCAAGCACGGACGAGGACGCGTAGCGATAAGACTTGGCCATCAGAAAGTGCGCGCACAAACCCAGACCGCCCAGCACCAGCAACAAGCCCAACTGCAGCCAATCGGGATCGGCCCAGTAGAACGGCACGATGGCGCTGAGAATCAGCGTGCAGAACACGCCCACGTAAAAGCTGCACACCGAGGGGCTGTCGGTCTCCCCCGCCAGTTGCGTCAGCAGTTGATACAGCGCGAAGAACAGCGCGGTCGCCAGGGGAAACAGCATCCACAGTGAGAAGGCATCGCTGGCCGGGTTGATGATCACCAGCACGCCGATGAAGCCCAGCACCACCGACAGCCACTGCCAGCGATCGGCCTTGATGCCGAACATCAGAGGCGACAGGATCGTGACGAATGCCGGGGCAAGGAAAACCAGCGCCGTAGACTCGGCAATCGGCACGTGGGTCAGGCCGAACAGGAACGAGAGGCTGTCGGCGAGCAGGACCACCGCGCGCAGCAAATGCAGCCAAGGCCGCCGGGTATGGAAGACTTTCGCGCCGCCATTGCGCAGCAGCGCGGTGGTCACCAGTGTCGAGTGGACGAGGTAGCGGGCCCACGCGACGAAGATCACCGGCAGGGAATAGATCAGCGTCTTGGAAATCGCATCATGACTGGCGAACATCAGCGCCACGCCCGCCATCAACCACATGCCGATGACTTGCCGGTGCGCGCCGTGATGGGGAGTCATTGCAAAACCTGCCACAGAAAAAATGATGCGCAGGAGTTAACCACAGAAGTCGTGCCAAGCGGCCAGCGCACTTTCCTGCGGCCAATAAAAAACCCGCCTGAGCGGGTTCTTTTCTATCAACACCATTCCAACATCCTGTCAGTAGCCGTCCCGGCAAATGGTGGATCATCCATGACCTGCGAAGCACATCCAGCGCCTCGGTTGATGGATCCAAGGTTGCGCTTGTGGCGCTTCGCTGTACAGGGCGACATTGCCCGACGACGTGTAAGCCTTTCGCCATAGCGCGTGTCCGACGACCGTCGCACGTCCCTGCGTGGCCAGGGTCATTAGCCCCAGCGCACGCCTCGCGACAAACACATGACGTAGGCATAATGTGCGTCACACGAATACGCCTGCCGACCTGAGCCGCGTTGCCCACCCACGCCTCAGTCGGCTAAAAACCAGTCCGGCCCTGCCGCGCAACGGGAAGCGATATGCCAACTCTTGTTCACACGCCCTGCTCTCTACTCACCGGCTTACGGTCGTCGCAGTCATGATCGAAGTCACCGAAGTCTCTATCGCGCAATTGCGCGCAGCCCTGAAAACGGGCCAGACCACTGCCGTCGAACTGGTTCAAGCGTATCTCGCCCGAATCGATGCCTATGACGGCGCGGACACCGCCACCGCCCTCAACGCCGTGGTCGTGCGCAATCCCCAGACCCTGGAAGAAGCGCAGGCATCCGATGACCGTCGTGCGCGTGGCGAAACCCTCGGCCCCCTCGACGGCATTCCTTACACCGCCAAAGACAGCTACCTGGTCAAAGGCCTTACGGCCGCGTCGGGCAGCCCGGCGTTTGCCGAACTGGTCGCCCATCGCGACGCCTTCACCATCGAGCGACTGCGTGGCGCCGGCGCGGTCTGTCTGGGCAAGACCAACATGCCGCCGATGGCCAATGGCGGCATGCAGCGCGGCGTGTACGGCCGCGCCGAAAGCCCCTACAACGCAGATTTTCTGACAGCGCCTTTTGCCTCCGGATCGTCCAACGGCGCCGGCACTGCAACGGCGGCGAGTTTCGCGGCGTTCGGCCTGGCTGAAGAAACCTGGTCGAGCGGCCGCGGCCCTGCGTCGAACAACGGTCTGTGCGCCTACACGCCGTCGCGCGGGGTGATTTCGGTGCGCGGCAACTGGCCGCTGACGCCGACCATGGACGTCGTCGTGCCCTTCGCCAGGACCATGGGCGACCTGCTTGAAGTGCTGGACGTGGTGGTCGCCGAAGACCCCGACACCCGCGGCGACCTGTGGCGCTTGCAGCCGTGGGTGCCGATTCCCTCGGTCGATTCGGTGCGCCCGGCGTCCTACGCCGAGCTCGCCGCCAGCCCGCAAACACTGGCGGGCAAACGCTTTGGCGTGCCGCGCATGTACATCAATGCCGACCCTGAAGCGGGTACGTCCGAAGCGCCCGGCATTGGCGGCCCTACCGGCCAGCGCATCATCACCCGCGCGTCGGTGATCGACCTGTGGGAACAGGCGCGCCGGGCACTCGAAGCCCAGGGCGCTGAAGTCATCGAGGTGGATTTCCCGCTGGTGTCCAACTGCGAGGGCGATCGCCCCGGTGCGCCGACGGTGTACAACCGCGGCATCGTCTCCAAAGAGTTTCTGCACCACGAACTGTGGGACCTGACTGCCTGGGCCTTCGATGATTTCCTGCAGGCCAACGGCGACCCGAAACTGAACCGCCTGGCCGAGGTCAACGGCCCGCTGATCTTCCCCCACGACCCCGGCACCCTGCCCAACCGCGAGGGCGATCTCGCCGCCGGCATGGACGAATACGTGAAGATGGCCCAGCGCGGCATCACGCCGTGGGACCGGATCGACACACTGGCCGACGGCCTGCGCGGGCTGGAACATACGCGCCGCACTGACCTCGAAGACTGGATGCAGCAGCTTGGGCTGGATGCGGTGCTGTTCCCGACCGTGGCCGACGTGGCCCCGGCCGATGCCGATGTCAACCCGGTCTCGGCGGACATTGCCTGGAGTAACGGCGTCTGGGTGGCTAACGGCAACCTCGCGATCCGCCACCTTGGCGTGCCCACCGTCACTGTGCCAATGGGCGTGATGGCCGACATTGGCATGCCCGTCGGCCTGACCTTCGCCGGCCGGGCGTACGACGATTCCGCCCTGCTGCGTTTCGCTTCAGCGTTCGAAGCCATCGGCAGCCGGCGCCAGATTCCGCCGCGCACGCCGCCGTTGTCTTCTGCTCGATAAACAGTGTTAAAGGGTCGAGGTCAGCGCGCCTCGATTCTTCCCGCTAAAACTGACCCTCAGGAGAAGTGTTCAATGAGCAAGGCACCTTACGTCCCGCCTACCGTGTGGAAGCACGAAGCGCCCTCCGGCGGCCAGTTCGCCAGCATCAACCGCCCGACGGCCGGGCCGACCCACGAAAAGGTCCTGCCGGTCGGCAAGCATCCGCTGCAGCTCTATTCGCTGGCCACGCCCAACGGCGTCAAGGTGACAATTCTGCTTGAGGAGCTGCTTGCCCTCGGCCACAGCGGCGCCGAATACGACGCCTGGCTGATTCGTATTGGCGAGGGGGATCAGTTCGGCAGCGGCTTCGTCGACATCAACCCCAATTCCAAGATTCCGGCGCTGCTGGACTGCAGCGTTGAACCGGGCATTCGCGTGTTCGAGTCCGGCTCGATCCTGCTGTACCTGGCGGAGAAGTTTGGCGAGTTGCTGCCCAAGGACCTGGCCGGCCGCACCGAAACCCTGAACTGGCTGTTCTGGCAGATGGGCGCTGCGCCCTATCTCGGCGGCGGCTTCGGGCACTTTTATGTGTACGCACCGGAAAAGTTCGAATACGCGATCGACCGCTTCACCATGGAAGCCAAGCGTCAGCTGGACGTGCTGAATCGGCGCCTGAGCGAAAGCGCCTATCTGGCCGGCGACAGCTACACGATTGCGGACATCGCTGTGTGGTCGTGGTACGGGCAAGTGGTGCGCAACACCGTATACGGCGCCGCCGAATTCCTCGCCGCCCACGAATACACCCACGTGCAACGCTGGGCCGAAACCATTGCACAACGGCCGGCGGTCATTCGCGGCATGCGCGTCAACCGCACCTGGGGCGATGAAGCCACGCAAGTGCCGGAACGGCATGATGCGTCCGACCTGGATTGATACGCTGCTAATCCCTGTAGGACCGGCTTTAGCCGGGAAGGCGTCGGTCGTCACACTTCAAGATTGATGGCGTTCACACTGGCCTCTTCCCGGCTAAAGCCGGTCCCACTGACAGCATGCATTCCTCCTATAGGACCGGCCTCAGCCGGGAAGGCGTCAGTCGCCCTGCTGTTCCAGTTCGGCGAGCATGTCTTGCGGGATTACCAGCTCGGCGGCGGTGAGGTTTTCGTGCAAGTGCGCCACCGACGAGGTGCCCGGGATCAGCAGCAGGTTGGGCGCACGCTGCAGCAGCCACGCCAGCGCGACGCACATCGGCGAAGTTTCAAGGCGCTTGGCGACATCTGACAGGGTCTGCGACTGCAACGGCGTAAATCCACCCAATGGAAAGAACGGCACGTAAGCGATTCCCTGTTTGCCAAGCTCGGCGATCAGCGGCTCGTCATCCCGGTGCGCCAGGTTGTAATGGTTCTGCACGCAGACCACCTGGGCAATGCGCTGCGCCTCGGTGACCTGTTTTGCACTGACGTTGCTCAGGCCCAGATGCTGAATCAGCCCCTGACGCTGCAACTCGGCCAGCGCGCTGAACGGTTCGGCAATCGATGCTTCATCCGGTGAATGCCCGGTGCCCCACGCCCTGAAGTTCACCACGTGCAACGCATCCACGCCGAGATTGCGCAGATTGTCGTGCACCGCGCTCACCAACTCCGCCGGGCTGTTGGCGGCATTCCATGAAGCGTCGGAGCCTCGGGAGGCGCCGACCTTGGTGACAATCAACAGCTCGTTGGCATACGGGTACAGGGCTTCGCGGATCAGCCGGTTGGTGACGTGAGGGCCATAGAAGTCGGCCGTATCAATGTGGTTAACCCCGGAAGCGACCGCTTCGCGCAACACGGCAATCGCGGCCCCGTGATCTTTCGGCGGTCCGTATACGCCCGGTCCCGCCAGCTGCATGGCGCCGTAGCCGATACGGTTGACGGTGCGACCGCCGAATGAAAACTGTCCTGCCTTGCTGGCCTGGCTCATGGGTGACGCCTCGTGATCAAGTGTGTGCAGCGACTATAGGCGTTGACCGATGCGCTGATAATCAGGTGCAATCGGCACGGGTTGTACGAGTGAGCGGACAATGGCGACAGACATTCAGGATTTGCTGGCCTTCGTGGCCGTGGTCAACGCAGGCGGCTTTCGTGAAGGGGCGCGGTTGAGTGGGAAGTCAGCATCCAGCCTCAGCGACGCCGTTCGACGCATGGAGTCGCGCCTGGGCGTGCGCCTGCTCAACCGCACCACCCGCAGCGTCGTGCCGACGGAAGCCGGCGCGCGGCTGATGGAACGGATTGTCCCGGCCCTTGGGGAAGTCGAATCGGCACTGGACGTGGTCAATGATTTCCGCGACCGCCCTTCCGGCACGCTCAGGCTCAACGTACCGGTCAGCGCAGCCCGCTTGATATTGCCAGGGATCATCACGCCGTTCCTGCAAGCGCACCCGGACATCCGCATGGAAGTGATCACAGAGGAAAGCTTCGTCGACATGCTCGCCGCCGGCTGCGACGCTGGCATCCGCTACGACGACCGCCTGGAGCAGGACATGATCGCCGTGCCCATCGGCCCGCGCGTTCAGCGTTTCGCGACCGCCGCCTCGCCGGCTTACCTCGACGCCCGGGGCCGGCCCGAGCATCCGCGGGATCTCCTCAATCACAGTTGCCTGCGTGGCAAATTCCCCAGCGGGTCGGTACCGCTGTGGGAGTACGAGTGCGACGGCGAAAACCTTCGTGTCGACCCGACCGGCCCATTGACCGTTCGGATTGGTGGCGCAGTCGATCTTGCCGTGCAGACTGCCATCGACGGCCTGGGCATCGTCTCGTTGTTCGAAGACTGGTTGCGGCCCCATCTGGACAGCGGCGCGCTGGAGCCGGTGCTCGAAATATGGTGGCCAAGTTTCAGCGGACCATTCCTGTATTACCCAGGACGGCGCTATGTGCCATCACCGTTGAGAGCCTTCCTGGACTTCATCCAGCGGCAGGCATGATGCTTATCCACGCCAAAGCATAGATGATTCATTTACATAAATCGGCCGCCAGCGCTAGTTCATGCCGACACAACCAGCGAGATGTTCCAGCTAAATATTCAGGCAAAAAAAAACGCTGCATTCAATGCAGCGTTTCTTTTATAGCGTTTGTAGTTGAAGCCGCCAGGGCACTGGCGATCAACCATTTTGACGGCCGTAGCCCATGATGGTGTAGTCGAGGGTGTGGGTCACGCCGGCATGGTCAACATAAACCATGGTGGATTGCACCGGACCATCAACTTTCTGCGGGTCTTGGGCATTTTTGATGCTGATCACTTCAGCGACGTCGATACCTTTGTGACGGTTGTATTGTTCAACCTGGGTCGAGTGCTGTTGGTTTGTGACCGGGAGTTCGCCGGCAGCGGCAAATACACTGACGAGGGACAGAGCAGCGAAGGCTAATACTTTCATGGTCGTTCTCCAGAAGTTCATTAAGTAGTAAGGGAGCAAAGCGCTTGTCGTTTGCTTCTGGGGCCATTCTGTTCGTGATCGGCGCAGATGATAAATACTTAAAATCGATAAAGCCCATCACCGTCATCGATGCCCGAATTGATTACATCAATTCTCGTAATAGACTGTTGTACCTCCTGTTAACCCACAACTTTTCGCGCATCTACCCAACCAAGGGTAAACACCCTTTTTGGTGCGGCATATCGAGGGACTGCACTTTCACGGAGCGCGTCATGTTGTCGCGGGACATTAACTGTCCCCGAGAAATATTTTCAGTGCAATCAAACAATTCCAATGACGAACGTACTACCATTCGTCCCGCTGGCTCGTTCCGAACCGCAAGATGGCCGAGCAGACCTCTATAAAGCGCTGGCCACTGGCACGGCGCTAATTTTTAAAACAAACCGAAGCCTTGATGCCGCCTCACGACCTGATCGTGGCGCAGTGCGTCAACCGTGATGACCGTCTGAGGTTGCAATGCAGAAATTGATGATTAACGGCCAGGAGCACGACCTGGATGTCGCCGACGACATGCCATTGTTGTGGGTCCTGCGTGACGTGATGGGCCTGACCGGCACCAAATACGGTTGCGGCATTGCCCAGTGCGGCGTGTGCACCGTGCACCTGGATGGCCAGGCCGTGCGTTCATGCGTGCTGCCGGTCAGCGCCGTGGCGGGCCGCAAGGTCACCACCATCGAAGCGGTCGGCGAGCAGGCCGTGGGTCAGGCGGTACAGAAAGCCTGGCTGGACCATGAAGTCGTGCAATGCGGCTACTGCCAGTCGGGGCAGATCATGTCCGCCGTCGCGCTGCTGCAGGAACACCCCAAAGCCAACGACGAGCAGATCGTCAACGCCATGTCGGGCAACCTCTGCCGCTGCGCCACTTACACCCGCATTCGCGCCGCCATCAAAAGCGTCAGCCAGGCCTGAAGGAAGTCATCATGTCCGAATCACAATCATCTGCCGCGATGCTCTCGCGTCGTGGATTGCTCAAAGGCAGTGCGCTGCTGGGCGGGCTGGTCATCGGCACCTACCTGCCGGCGTCAGTCACCCGAAGCTTCGCCGCCGACCTGGTAAAAGGCGCGAGCCTGGGCGACAACGCCGAACAAGGCTATGGCGCGTTTGTGCGCATTGACCACAGCGGCGCCGTTACGCTGATTTCGCCGAAGATCGAAATGGGCCAGGGCGTGCAGACCGGCATTGCCATGATGGTCGCCGAAGAGCTCGAAGTGCCGTTGAGCCAGATCACCATCACCGAAGCGCCGCCCAATGCAGCGCTGTACACCGATGCGTTGCTGAGCTTCCAGGCCACCGGCGGCTCGACCTCCACTCGCTACAGCTGGGAGCCCCTGCGCAAGGCCGGCGCCGGCGCGCGCATTGTGCTGATCCAGGCCGCGGCCATGCGCTGGAAAGTCGCGCCGAGCCAGTGCCACGCCGAGAACGGCCGGGTCATCGGCCCGAACGGTCAAAGTGCCGATTACGGCGAGCTGGTCGACGCCGCCGCGAAGCTGCCACTGCCGACCGAGATCCCGCTCAAAGCCGTCAGCGAATTCAAGCTGCTGGGCAAACCGGTCCAGCGCCTGGACACCCCGAACAAGGTCAACGGCACCGCGAAATTCACCATCGACCTGCAAGTGCCGGGGATGCTGATTGCCTCCACCCTCACCTGCCCGGTTCACGGCGGCAAACTGCGCGGCGTGAAGAACGAAGACGCTGCACGCAAGGTCCCCGGCGTGCGCGATATCGTGCGGCTCGACAACGCGGTGGCGGTGACGGCGAGCAATTTCTGGTCCTGCCAGCAAGCCCTTAAAGCACTGGACATCGACTGGGACCTCGGCCCCCATGCTGGCCTGGATTCAGCGCAGCTGGACAAATCGCTGTTCGACGCGAGCGCCGGCGACGGCGTGTTCGCACACCAATCCGGTGACATCGCCGGCGCACTGAAAAACGCTTCCAGCCGCTTCGAAGCCATCTACGAACAACCTTTCCTGTCCCACTCCCCACTGGAGCCGATGACCTGCGTCGCCCATGTGCGCGCCGACGCGTGCGAGTTGTGGGTCGGCTGCCAGGCGCCGGGGATGGCCCAGGCGGGCGCTGCCAAAGT
This sequence comes from Pseudomonas sp. GL_135, assembly GCF_057834665.1. NCBI lineage: Bacteria > Pseudomonadati > Pseudomonadota > Gammaproteobacteria > Pseudomonadales > Pseudomonadaceae > Pseudomonas > Pseudomonas sp. GL_135. The sequence goes on along the minus strand of NZ_CM174408.1, from coordinate 2,010,953 downwards.
CTGCGGCATGCCGGTGGAAAAAGTGGTGATCCACAACCAATTGATCGGCGGCGGTTTCGGCCGTCGCCTGGAGTCCGACTTCATCTTCCAGGCCGTGGATATCGCGCGCCAGTTGAGCTACCCGATCAAGCTGATCTGGAGCCGCGAAGAGGACATGACCCACGACCGTTATCGTCCGCATTACGTCGACCGCCTCAATGCGGCGCTGGACAAAGACCTGCGTCCGGTGGGCTGGGAGCATCGCATCGCCGGTGCCTCGGTGGTCGCGGCCTACATCGGCGCATTGCCGGCGGACGGCGTCGATGGCGATGCCGTCGAAGTGGCGAAGGACCCGATCTACACCCTGCCCAACCTGCAGGTGCGCTACATCCGTCACGACCCGGAAGTGATTCCAGTCTCGTGGTGGCGTGGCGTCGGGCCGCTACGCAGCACCTACGCCATCGAGTGCTTCATCGACGAGCTGGCGCACAACGCCAAGGTCGATCCGGTGAAATACCGCCTGGCGCTGATGCAGTCGCAACCCCGCGCTCAGGCAGTGCTGACCAAGGCCGCGCAACTGGTGGAGTGGGACAAGCCGCTGCCCGCGGGTTCAGGCCGTGGCGTGGCGGTGACGGCGGTGTTCGGCAGCTTTGTCGCGACCATCGTCGAGCTGGAGAAGCAAGGCGAAAAAGGCCTGCGCATCAAACGGCTGGTAACGGTCATCGACTGCGGCTTTGCCACCAACCCGACCTCTGTGGCGTCGCAGATGGAAGGCGGCACGCTGTTCGGTCTGTCGGCCGCGTTATTCAATGAAATCCTCATCGAGAAGGGTCAAGTGCAGCAGACCAACTTCCACGAGTACCGGCAGATCCGCATGAGCGACGCGCCGCCGGTGGAGGTGCACATCGTCGACAGCGTCGAGACCCCTGGCGGTGTCGGCGAAACCGGTGCCGTGCCCGCCGCCGCCGCTCTGGTCAATGCGGTGTTCGCTGCGACCGGTGTACGCGAGCGTCGTCTGCCGTTGAGCCGCTTTGGCTATTTCACTGTTTAAGGAGCGCGTCATGAACGTTTTCAACACTGCGCTCGGACTTGTGGCCGGTTTGCTGGCCAGCACCGTTTACGCGAGCGACACCCCGGCGATGAGCAAGGGCGAATACCTGACCCGCGCCGCTGATTGCGTGGCCTGCCACGTCGTGCCGGGCGGCAAGCCGTACGCCGGCGGGCTGGAATTCAAGTTGCCGTTCGGCAGCCTGTATTCGCCCAACATCACCCCGGACAAAGAAACCGGCATCGGCAACTGGACCGACGACGAATTCGTCGACGCCCTGCAAAAAGGCGTGGGCAAGGACGGCAAGCATTACTACCCGGCCTTCCCTTACACCTCGTACACGCTGATGTCCCGCGAAGACATCCTGGCGATCAAGGGCTACCTGTTCAGCCTTGAGCCGGTGAAGCAGATGCCGCCCGAAAACAAGATTTCGTTCCCGTTCAATCAGCGCTGGGGAATGATGTTCTGGAACGCGATTTTCGCCGGCAACGAACGCTTCGTCCCGGACAGCAAGCAATCGGCTGAATGGAACCGCGGTGCGTATCTGGTGCAGGGCCCAGGCCATTGCGGCGAATGCCACACCCCACGCAACATCTTCCAGGCGATGAGCTCAGGCAATTCTCTGGCGGGTGCCGAACTGGGCAACTGGATGGCCTACAACATCAGCTCCGACGCCAAATACGGCATCGGCGCCTGGCCGGAAGACGCCATCGTCAGCTATCTGTCGAAGGGCTACGCGGCCGGTTTCGGCGGCGCGGGCGGGCCGATGGGAGACGCCGTCGAGCACAGCCTGCAGTACCTCGAACCGGCTGACCTGAAAGCCATCGCGGTGTACCTCAAGAGCACCCCGGCCAGAAGCGAAGGCATCCCCCGCCCGAGCATGGCGGTGAACGATGCCGCGCTGCAGAAAGGGCTCGGCCAGAAGCTGTTCAACGACACCTGCGTGGCTTGTCACCAGATCGACGGCAGTGGCCGGCAATCACCGGCAGGCGGGTTGGCCGGCTTGAAAACCGTCAACGACCCCAAAGGCCGGAACGTGATGGCGACGTTGCTGGAAGGTCACACGCCCACTGCGGCACGGGTCGACCAGCGCATGCCTGCTTTTGCCCGCAGTTACAGCGACGCTGAGCTGGCTGCCGTGAGCACCTTCGTGCTGCGTCGGTTCGGTCAGAGTGACGGCGAGATCAAGGCCGAAGACGTCGCTAAAAATCGCGCCAGCGCGTTGCATTGATGGGACGGTAGCGCTGCTGATTTTTGTCTGAATCGGCAGTACTGCCAGGCCATTCGGCGGCTCAGGGGTTGGATACCTGCGCCGCCACCGCCGCCTTGTCGATCACCGACTCGACGTTGACGATACGCCGCGCCTCAAACGTGTAGAACACGTTCTCCGTAAACCTTACCCTCCTCCCGTTCACCGGCACATCGAACAGCTCGCCCACCGGCGTGCACTCGAACGTCAGCCTTGCGGCAATGTGCGGTGGTTCTGCGATTAGCAGATCGATGACAAAACGCAGGTCGGGAATGGCGCGGAAATCCCGTTCCAGCATTTCCCGGTAGCCGGCCAGACCGACAGGCTCGCCGTTGTAATGCACGTCCTCGCCGACGAAGTCTCCCAAGGCAGACCAGTCCTGGCGATTTAGGCAGGCGATGTAGCCGGTGTAGGCGTCTTTGAGTGTCTGGTTCTTCATGGTGTCTCCCGGAGTGGGTGGTTCGCATGAATGCTAATGCCACTGAATCCACGCGATGCTGTTAGTGGGACCGGCTTTAGCCGGGAAAAGGCCGGCGTGAACACCCTCAATTTTGCAGTGTGACAACTGACGCCTTCCCGGCTGAAGCCGGTCCTACAAGATGAGCGCGCTTTCGTAGGACTGGCTTTAGCCGGGAAGAGGCCGGCGTGAACACCCTCAATTTTGCAGTGTGCCGACTGACGCCTTCCCGGCTGAAGCCGGTCCCCCCAGGTTTACTGCGGTGGGTCAGTCCCCTTGGCTGCAGGCGATGCCTCAGCCAGTCGGTGCTAAGTTATCCGCACTGACTCCATCAAGGCGCAATCATGTCCATCCACCCTCCTTTCTCCGGCGCGAAAGTCGCGATTCTGTGCAACGGAACATTGCTCACTTACCAGCGCGATGACAAGCCGGAGATCCCGTGGCCGAATCTGTGGGACCTGCCCGGCGGCGGCCGTGAGGGTAACGAGACGCCAGAAGAGTGCGCCGTGCGGGAGACGCTGGAAGAGTTCGGCATCATTCTCGACCCCGCGTCCTTCATCTACAAACGGGTTTATCCCGGTCAGGGCGTCGGCGGGCTCGACACCTGGTTCTTCGTCGCTGAAGTGGCTGAAGGCCTGTTCGATCAGGTGGTATTCGGCGATGAAGGCCAGCGCTGGCGGGTGATGACAGTGGACGGGTTTCTTGCAATGGACAACGCCGTGGACCGCCTGCAACACCGCTTGCGGCAGTTTATGACTCAACCGGAATGAGGCATCAGCGCTCAGCAAGCGGGCGCAAGAAACGCCGCAGTGCGAGACAAATTGACGCAGGGTGTCCTTTTTTTGCTATCGTCGCCGAAATTAACTAACCGGTTAACTAAGCAGGTGATCGTGCCGTGCGCTTGCCCACACCGCAACGACGATGCGTTAAACCTTTGCTCTCACCTCACTTGATCGGTCCGCCTCGACCCATCATCGCGTCAGCAGGAATGCCTCATGAACCACTCACAACCTTCGGCAGCCGTCAGCCGCTGGCCCATTCGGGTCGTCGCGCTGGGCGTGCTGGTTTTCGGATTACTCTTCGCAGCGGGCGGCGGCTACCTCGTCACGCTGGGCGGCAGCGTGTATTTCCTGCTGGCCGGACTTGGCCTGATTCTCTCCGCCGTTCAGCTGTTCCGTCGGCGCATGTCGGGCGCCTGGCTGTTTGCAGCGGTGATGCTGCTCACGCTGATCTGGGCGCTGGTGGATGCCGGGCTGGTGTTCTGGCCGCTGGTTTCCCGGCTGTTTGCCCTCGGCGTGCTGAGCCTGCTGGTCGCGCTGATCTACCCTTCCCTGCGCAGGGCCAATGGCCTCGCGGCCGGTCGCGGCGGTTACCTCGTTGGCGGCGTGCTGGCGGTGGCGATGGTCGCCGGGTTCTGGGGGATGTTTCAGCCACACGCCTCGGTGTCGCCCACGGGCGATGGCCCGGCGCTGACCATGGTCGATCCTGCCCACGCGCAGAAAGACTGGGCCCATTACGGCAACGATGAAGGCGGCAGCCGCTTTGCCGCCCTGGACCAGATCAACCGGGACAACGTCAACAAGCTGGTGCCGGCCTGGACTTACCACACCGGCGATGTCGCCATCAGCGACGGCAATGGCGCCGAAGACCAGATGACGCCACTGCAGGTCGGCGACAAGGTGTTCATCTGCACGCCCCACAACAACGTCATCGCGCTGGATGCCGACACCGGCAAGCAACTGTGGAAAAACGAAATCAACGCCAAGTCCGCCGTATGGCAACGCTGCCGCGGGCTGGCCTACTTCGACGCCAGCGCTTACGTTGTGCCACCCACCGACGGCAGCACGCCTGCGGCGTCGGTCGCAGTACCCGCCGGCGCCAACTGCCAGCGTCGTTTGCTGACCAATACTATCGACGCGCGCCTGATTGCCGTGGACGCCGACACCGGCGAGTTCTGCCAGGGCTTCGGCAACAATGGCCAGGTCGATCTTAAAGCCGGTCTGGGCAACGTGCCCGATTCCTACTATCAACTGTCATCGGCGCCGCTGATGGCCGGGACCACCGTGGTCGTCGGCGGTCGCGTGGCCGACAACGTCCAGGCCGACATGCCGGGCGGCGTGATCCGTGGCTTTGACGCGGTCACGGGGCAGATGCGCTGGGCGTTCGATCCGGGCAATCCCGAAGACAAGCAGGCGCCTGGCGCTGACAAAACCTATGTGCGCAGCACGCCGAACAGTTGGGCGCCGATGTCCTACGACCCGGCGATGAACACGCTGTTCCTGCCGATGGGCAGTTCGTCCACGGACATTTATGGCGTGAAGCGCAGCGAGCTCGATCACACCTACGGCGCCTCGGTGCTGGCATTGAACGCCACCACCGGCGTGCAAAAGTGGGTGTATCAGACGGTCCATAACGACCTCTGGGATTTCGACCTGCCGATGCAGCCGAGCCTGATCGACTTCGCCAAACCTGATGGCAGCAAGGTGCCGGCGCTGGTCATCGGCACCAAGGCCGGACAGATTTTCGTCCTCGATCGCCACACCGGCCAGCCACTGACCGAGGTCCAGGAAGTCCCGGTCAAGGCGTCTAACATTCCCAACGAACCCTACTCGCCGACCCAGCCGAAATCCGTCGGCATGCCGCAGATCGGCGCGCAGACACTGACCGAATCGGACATGTGGGGCGCCACGCCGTTCGACCAGCTGCTGTGCCGGATCTCGTTCAAGAAGATGCGTTACGACGGCCTGTTCACCGCGCCGGGCACCGACATTTCCCTGAGTTTCCCGGGCTCGCTGGGCGGGATGAACTGGGGCAGCCTGTCGACCGATCCGGTCCACGGTTTCATCTTCGTCAATGACATGCGCCTGGGTCTGTGGATTCAAATGGTGCCGCAGCTGAAGGACGCTATCGCGGCGTCCGGCGGTGAAGCGCTGAACACCGGCATGGGCGCCGTGCCGCTGAAAGGCACGCCGTACGCCGTCAACAAGAACCGCTTCCTGTCGGTGGCGGGTATTCCGTGCCAGGCACCGCCGTTTGGCACCTTGACGGCGATCGACATGAAAACCCAGAAGATTGCCTGGCAAGTACCGGTAGGCACCGTGCAGGACACTGGCCCGATGGGCATCAAAATGCACCTCCCGCTGCCGATCGGCATGCCGACGCTCGGGGGCACGCTGTCGACCCAGGGCGGTCTGGTGTTCATCGCTGGCACTCAGGATTACTACCTGCGCGCGTTCAATAGCGCCAATGGCGAAGAGGCCTGGAAGGCCCGTTTGCCCGTGGGCAGTCAGGGCGGCCCGATGACGTACGTTTCACCGAAGACCGGCAAGCAGTACATCGTCATCACCGCCGGCGGCGCTCGCCAGTCGGCGGATCGCGGTGATTATGTGATTGCCTACGCATTGCCTGACGGCAAGTAGCCGCCGCATAAAAAAACCGCCGCTGCCTTGATGAGGGGCGCGGCGGTTTTTTATTGCAACAGAGGAAAGATCAGGCCGGATTCACCTGGTGGGACCGGCTTCAGCCGGGAAGGCGTCGGACGTCACACTGCAAAATCGTGGGTGACCAAACCGACCTCTTCCCGGCTAAAGCCAGTCCCACTGTCGAATCGCGTTCGCCTCGTAAGACCGGCTTTAGCCGGGAAGGCGTCGCGCGTCACGCTGCAAAATCGAGGGCGATCACACCGGCCTCTTCCCGGCTAAAGCCAGTCCTACAGTGTGTACCCGGTCCCACCAATCCACCGCACACACCCTTCGATCAATTACTCGCCACTTCCGCGGAGGTACCGGTGGTCACCAACGCTTTCAGCGAAGCATCAAACTGCTTCAGGGCGTTGATCTGCAGGTCGCGCTGCTGGTTGATCTGCGCAGCAATCTCCGGGGCGGCCTTGTCGTGGACCCACACCGAAGTCAGCTCTTTGGCACCGAGGCCTTCAGCCTTGCCGATGTATTGCAGGTTCGAGTCGTAGAACTTCGCAATGAAGCGCGCTTCCACCTGGGAGTTACGCTGGGACACCAGCTGGCTATAGGTGTCGAGCATGACCACGACGTCCGGCCGCGCCTGCATCAGCGCATCGAGGTTGTCATACACGGTCACCGACGCGAACTGCTTCTGCAACGAACCCTTCAGCCAGTCCATCGCCAGTTTCGGATCGGAGCTGCTGACGAACGCCTCGCGAATGCGCGAATCCAACCCGCCGTTCTTGACGCCTTTCAACGCCACCGCGTGATAACGCTCAAGGTATTCGAGGGTGTTGACTGTGTTTTCGCTGTAGAGCACACCAACGCTTTGGGAGGACTGCAAGGCCACGCGGCTCTCCACTACCGGCAGCAGATGGCACGCCTCGGCGTCCGCCGCCGAAACAGTGACCGCAGCAGCAGCGGGACCCGACGCGACGAAACCGCTGGACAGCACGGCGACAAGCGTCAGCAGGGTTGAAATTTTCATCGCGTGGCGTCCTTCTAAAGCAAGTTCGGTATGGAGGCCATCCTCCTCTCTTCCGGGAAAAAGAGAACTCGCCTACCGTGATGGTCACTATCGATTTCAAGAATGGTATGCGCTTTGAGAAACACCTTTACCGGCGGTTCAACAAAGCCTGCCGCGGTGCTTGACCGCACCAGCGCTCACAAACGTACGACGCCGCCTCGCAGGTGACGTTCAAACAGATTCTTATTAGTCCCACGAGTGGCGTGCCGACTCCGAAAGCGTCGACCCCGGATAGCGATAGGGCCCACTCCGACTTCCGAAAACGTGCTTGGGAGCAGTTTTGCCAAGCACAGTAAAAGAAACGATGCTGGTAGAGTGATATGCCTATTCTCTGCATTCCCTTTCTGGGCTGCTGCTCAAGGACGAAACCAAGAGCAGATAATCGCTCTGGATGATCACCTGCGTTTATTGATGAGCCAATCCACAAGTCCGCTACTAATTACCAACGTGGCAGTAGCGTCTAGCCCCCATATATGGACGTTTGCTTCCCTATTTGCCAACTGCTGCAGATCAGCAGAACAGGTGTGGTAGACGAAAAACATCTCATCAAAATCCACATATTCCTGATATGCCGCGATGTATCGCTCGGCTTCCAACTGTGAGGTTTCCGACTTAATCTGGATGAAGGCCCGGCGTCCAGTGGCGGGGGCAAAGGCGTCGATGTCGATGTCCTTGCCTGTCTTCCCTAAAACAGAAAAGCGTTGCCACCCGGCTCTGGCGAATATGAGGTCGATTAGCAGTTCAAAATCGTTCCACCACAAGCCGGCGATGAGGCTGGAGACCTTCGTTTTCAGCGCAGCAAGGACCTGCTCAGCTTCCATGACCTCCTGGATAACATCGCCATTGATCTTCCGAAGAACATAATCGGGCATCTGAACAGTGCAGATGGTGCCTCTATAGCCTTGTACCTTGGTGACCCGTCCATCAATGTTCTCGATGCTCAATGGCCGGCCATTGCCGTCCATCGAGGACCAATTGCCAATAGTGCGGCGGATACGGCTGCCATCTTCCAGCTCATGGACTTCCCTACCCGCACGGCACCAGTACATACGCTTGCGGTGAAACGTTATCCAGATATCGTCTTCGGTGAGCTCATAAAAGTCCTTGATTTGGTTGACGGAGCTTGTTGTCGCCCCCTCGTTACCTTTGCGCTGTTCAAGCCAAAACGTTCTGACAACATCCCACTGGCCTGACAACGAAGCCTGGTGGTGTGGACTGTGGTAACCAAGCCTGACGGTCCCTTCGGCGATGCAACTGGCTTCCCAGCGACCGCCTTCCCCGAGCTTGATGAATCGAATTTGTGGCTGTTTAGCTTCGGGCATATATGAACTCTATGGGCTAAATGACGCTAGACCGGGTATGCCAAGACCGCTGGCGACATCCATGACTCAAGATTTGATATCCCACCCTACGACAATTCCATTCTCGAGCGTGACACGAGTTCGATAACGGTTGCCCGACTCACCATCGTACTTCCAAGTTTCACGTGAGAATCTCTTGAGGTACTTCTGATCAACAGCTTCTGGCTCACCGGCGGCGTCGAAGAGCTGCGCGGCAGTCATGCCCTCCCAAATCTTCCCCGCCATGATTCGCTCAGTTATCTCGGTGTCCTGATACTTTCCAAAAAGGTAGGAGTAGCGTTGTGCTCGCTCCTCTGCTTGTTGCTGACCTAATAACTCAGCCCTACTTGGCATCAGACGAGATTGCTGCCGCTGCGCGTCGCTTAGCAGAAAGCGTGTCCCATCGACAGCAAGGGATGAAACTACAGAGTCGTTTTCTAGGGAGTCCATCAACTGAGCGGCGCGCTGATATCCAATCTTTAGATGTCGCTGTAGCGCCGAAATACTGCATTTCCCTGTAGACATCACGAAAGCTGCTGCTTCCGGATAGAGATGATCGTCACTGGATGACAGATTTGGGACCGCAGGCCCAGGGCAGGGCTTGCTCTCGATGCCAAACAACATTTTCCACCAAGACATCCACTCACTCCATGTGCCGCCGACGTCGTAAATTAATTGCCCTTAGGGGGCTGATAGCTTGCCACGACAGCTTTAGAAAACTCAGCTACGACCAGGGCTTGAAGCGCGAGGAGCAGCGCCTGGGCTTTTGGCTCGGAATTAAAAATAACTGGGCCCTTCTTCCCTGACTGGTTTTGCCTGGATTGTTGGGCATGTACCAGCTCACGAGAATTTCTTTAGGGCCGATCGAGAAGCTTTGGAGCAACTGGCCTTCCACCAGTTGAATGACCCACTGTTCTTGTAATTGCATGGGTGTTCCTTATCAAATCTGAAATTCGACTGAGTTATGCAGGTCCCGGTCAGACTAGGCGACAAGCAGCAATCTGCGCCTTATGTCATGTCAAGGTACGTGGAAAAATGCCGGTGATCATCACCGGCATTTCCCTTTTCTTACCAAGCCATCACTTGGCCTGACTGACGCGCCAGACCTTGTTGCCCACATCGTCTGCGACCAGCAACGCGCCCTGCTTGTCGAGGATGACGCCGACCGGACGGCCTTGTGCGTCGCCATCGGCGTTAAGGAAACCGGTCAGGACATCCACCGGCAAGCCGGTCGGGCGGCCATCCTGGAAGCCGACGAACACGACTTTGTAGCCGGACTGCGGGTTGCGGTTCCACGAGCCGTGCTCGCCGACGAATACACCGTCGGCAAATTTGGCCGGCATGCCGCGCGGGTCGGACCAGGTCAGGCCCAGCGGCGCAACGTGGGTGCCGAGGGCGTAATCCGGGGCGATGGCCTTGGCGACCATGTCCGGGCGAGGCGGCTGCAAGCGGCTGTCAACGTGGTTGCCGTAGTAGCTCCACGGCCAGCCGTAGAAGGCGCCGTCCTTGACCGAGGTCAGGTAATCCGGCACCAGGTCGCTGCCGATTTCGTCACGTTCGTTGACCACCGTCCACAGCTCATTGCTGCCCGGTTTCCAGGCCAGCCCGTTGGGGTTGCGCAGGCCGCTGGCGAACAGGCGTTTCTGCCCGGTTTTTACGTCCACTTCCCAGACCGCCGCGCGGCCCTCTTCGGCCTCCAGACCGTTCTCGGCCACGTTGCTGTTCGAGCCAACGGTGACGTACAGCTTGGTGCCTTCGCGGTTGGCGATGATGTTCTTGGTCCAGTGGTGATTGATCCCCGCCGGCAGGTCGGTGACTTTCACCGGTTTGGCCGTGCTTTCAGTCTGGCCGTCGTTGTACGGGACCTTGACCACGGCATCGGCGTTGGCGATGAACAGTTCGTTGCCCACCAGCACCATGCCGAACGGCGAGGTCAGGCCGCTGATGAATACCTTCTTCATCTCCGCGCGGCCATCGCCGTCGGCATCGCGCAGGATGCTGATGCGGTTGGCGCTCTCGGCTTCGGCGCCGACCCGGCTCATGACGATCCCGGTGGCGGTGCGCTTGATCCAGGCCATGAAGCCCGGGCCGCCGTCCTTCGCGCCTTCAGGCTTGGGCGGCTTGTTGCTTTCGGCGACCAGGATGTCGCCGTTGGGCAGGCTGTACAGCCAGCGCGGGTGATCGAGGTCCTCCGCCAGCGCGCTGACCTTGAAGCCTTCGGCAGCCTTGGGCGTCTCGGCGCCCTTCCAGCCGACGGCCTTGGACACCTTGACGGTGGGAATCAGGGTGCTGTTGGGCTCGGGCAGTTGCGGCTGCGCGCCGACGCCGGCCTGAAACGGCAGCTTGGCGGTTTCGCCGCAAGCACTGAGCATCGCAGCAGTGGTCATCAGCAGTGCAAATCGGTGCATGGCAATCATCGTTCAACCTCGCGGCGGCCATCCGTGGGCCCATTGTTTTGAGAATCAGGAGACAGGAGAAGCAAATGCTTCGAGAGACACAGGGCTGACAAGTATCGCCCTGCCGACCGACAGCAAACAGCTCATCGGACGCAAATGACATGTGCCGTTCAGGCATCAATAAAACGACCACCGTGTGAGTGTGAGGGTTCAATAATCTGCGCCGACACTTCGCCTGCGGGACCGAGGGGTTAGCCATGTTCGCCGATTTTAGATACGCTGCCCTCCCATTACCCCAGAGCCAGATCCGATGACCCGCCCAGAGTTTGCTTTGGATGTTGAGGCGATCAGTGCCATCCCGGCCGTGCCCGTCATTCTAAGCATGGTCAAGCACCTCACCGGCATGCGCTTTGCGGCGGTTGCCAGGGTCACGGAACGTCACTGGGTGGCCTGCGCCGTCGATGACTCGATCAATTTCGGCCTCAAGCCGGGCGGCGAACTGGTGCTGGAGACGACCATCTGCCACGAGATCAGGCAGCATCAGCAGCCGGTGGTATTTGGTCACGCCAGCGCCGACCCGCAGTTCGCCACCCATCACACGCCCCTCACCTACGGGCTGGAAAGCTACATCTCGATCCCCATCGTTCTGCCGGACGACCGCTTTTTCGGCACGCTGTGCGCGATCGATTCGGTGCCGGCGGACCTCAGCGATCCTGCCATCGTCAAGACGCTGACCCTTTTCGCGCAATTGATCGCCATGAGCCTGGACACCCAGGGTCACCTGGAGAGCGCCCGGGCCGAACTGACCGACGCCAACGAACACGGCCGGCTGCGCGAGCAATTCATGGCGGTGCTGGGCCATGACCTGCGCACACCGCTGAGCGCGATCCGCATGAGCGCCGACCTGCTGGCGACCAAAACCGAAGACAAGCGCTCGCAGGGGCTGGTCGCGGCCATACGCCAGAGCTCGATCCGCATGGGCGCGCTGATCGAGAACGTGCTGGATTTTGCCCGGGGCCGAATGGGCGGCGGGATCCCGGTAAAGCGCCACATCACCGACGATCTCTCCGACGTCCTGAAATCGACGGTAGACGAGATCCGCGCGTCGCACCCGCAGGCGAGCTTGATCGAGTCCATCCACCTCGGCGGCAACGTTTATTGCGATCCGCTGCGTATCAGTCAGCTGCTGTCCAATCTGCTGGGCAACGCGGTCACTCACGGTTCACCCACGACGCCGATCCATCTGCACATCTGGCAGGAAGGCGATCAGGTCATCATTTCCGTCATGAACCGCGGCACGCCCATTTCGCCCCGGCTGCTGCCGCTGCTGTTCGAGCCTTTCACCCGCTCAGAAGCCGGTGGTCGCGGAGAAGGCCTGGGACTGGGCCTGTACATCGCCTCACAGATCGCCACGGCCCATAACGGCATTCTGACCGTGAGTTCATCGGCCGAGCTGGGCACCTGTTTCATCGCGCGTTTCCCGGCCGTGCCACCCGCTTGAGCGCCGATTCTGGCGCGTCAAACCGGTGCCGCGCGTCACGATTTTTCGCTATAACCCGGTTTTCTGAAGCCCCCTTCCCTGAGGAGAGCACCTCACATGCTTCTGCACCAGTCCACGTGGATCGAGATCGAGCAGTTTCTCAAACGCAGCCGCACGATCGTCGTGCCCATCGGCTCGAACGAACAACATGGGCCCACCGGCTTGCTCGGCACGGACTGGATGTGCCCGCAGATCATCGCCCACGAAGCGCAAAAGAGTGCCGATATCCTGATTGCGCCGACTTTCAACATTGGCATGGCGCAGCACCATCTGGGCTTTCCCGGGACGATCTCGCTGCGCCCCTCGACGTTCATCGCCGCCATCGGTGACTGGGCGCGCTCGCTGGCGGGTCACGGCTTCGAAAAGATCCTCTTCCTCAACGGTCATGGCGGTAACGTTGCGTCGATCGAGGCGGCGTTTTCCGAGCTGTACGCCGAGGCCAGCTTCGCCGGGCGGTCTGCCGGCTTCGCCCTGAAGCTGATCAACTGGTGGGACCTGGAGGGCGTCGGCGAACTGGCCCACCGGCAGTTTCCGGTAGGCCACGGTTCACACGCGACGCCGTCCGAGATCGCGGTGACCCAGTGGGCCTACCCGGACTCGATCAAGTCGGCGGATTACTCGCCGCAGATCGCACCGTCCGGGCCGATCCGCGAGGCGAAGGACTTCCGTGCGCGCTTCCCCGATGGGCGCATGGGCTCCGACCCCGCGTTGGCGACTCCGCAAAAAGGCGCCGAGCTGGTGGCGCTGGCGTCCAGGGGCCTGGTGCGTGCGGTGGATGCGTTCAGTCGTGAGCCGGCGCTGCGTTGAGGTCGATGCGTTAACGTCGCTGCGTTGACGGGGCTTAGCCGTGCGGCAATAGCGCGCGGCCGTTGAACTCGTCAGCCAAACGGCGGCCATAGTGGTGTGCGCTTTATGAAACGGTTCGGGATCTGGGGCAGTCAGCAGCGCAACGACCTCGCCCGGTCCCCTTGGCTGACAGGTGATATGTGAATACTTTTATCCCACTGGACAAAATTGAAGAAATTGACCTGCAGGATTACCACGAGGTCTGGCTGACCACGTCGGAAACCTGGCCTCAAGACCCCGCAACGGTTCACCGCAAGTGCCTGTGGCGCCAGGACCGCGAAATGACCGCCGATGTGGAAATCGACGGCGTGTATTTTGAAAACCTCCCGCACCTGTGGCTGCGTGTGGACGATCTCGATGATCAACAGGACATCGACCTGGTCATCGAAAAACTAAAGGCGCGCATCGCCGCACTGAATCTCAAGGGTGAGTTCTACCCTGCCGAGCTGCCGAAAGCGCCGCCTCACAAGGACGAAGACGAGATCAACAAGGACCTGCGCAGCTAATTTGCTTCACCCCCGCTTCTAAGACGTGCGCCGTTGCTGATGTTCAGCACGGCGCCGTTTTTGTTTCTGCTGCACGGATTCCCTGGCTGAGGCCTCTATACGTAAAACCGACTGGCGTCGCTCACAGCCAACCGTCTCTTTAACGGAAACAATGTGTCTCTAATCAGGCCAATTGTTCCACTCATGGCAACTCCGTACAGTGTGGTCCAAGCCAGCCGGAAAGCGCTCGATGCGCTAAACCGGCTCATTTGATCCCCGTGCCAATCCACGTGAGCGCCATCATGAATACTCTGACAAAAACCCTGACCGCTACCCTCCTCGCTCTCTCCGTCAGCCAGGCTTTCGCCGCTGAAACCGCCGTGCCTGAACACCAGACTCAAGCGTTCCTCAATGCGCTGGCCGCCGGGGGTGGCAAGCCACTGGAACAGCTCAGCCCGAAAGACGCCCGTGCGGTGCTGACCGGCGCGCAGAATTCGGTGAAGGTGGATTTGAGCGGGACTCAAGTCAGCGAGAAGACCATCAAGGCCGATGGCCAGAACATCAAGCTGACCCTCGTGCGCCCGGCCAACGTCAAGGGTGCACTGCCGGTGTTCATGTTCTTCCACGGTGGCGGCTGGGTGCTGGGTGACTACCCGACTCACGCCCGCTTGATTCACGATCTGGTGGTGGGCTCGGGGGCGGTCGCGGTGTACGTGGATTACACGCCCTCACCCGAAGCGCATTACCCGACAGCGATCAATCAGGCCTACGCCGCGACCCGTTGGGTGGCCGAACATGGCAAGGAAATCAACGTGGACGGCTCGCGTCTGGCCGTGGCCGGCAACAGCGTCGGCGGCAACATGGCAGCCGTAGTAGCGCTGATGGCCAAGGAGCACAACACGCCCAAGCTGCGCTTCCAGCTACTGTTGTGGCCGGTGACCGACGCGAACTTCGACACCGGTTCGTACCAGCAATACGCCGAGGGGCATTTCCTGACCAAAAACATGATGACCTGGTTCTGGGACAACTACACCACCGACGCCAACCAGCGCGCCGACATTCATGCCTCGCCGCTGCGCGCCAGCACCGAACAGCTCAAGGGCCTGCCGCCTGCGCTGGTGCAAACCGCCGCCCTCGACGTGCTGCGTGATGAAGGCGAAGCCTACGCCCGCAAGCTGGATGCCGCCGGTGTCGACGTCACCGCCGTGCGCTACAACGGTATGGTCCACGACTACGGCCTGCTCAACCCGCTGAGCAACATTCCCGAAGTCAAAGCGGCCATGCGCCAGGCCGCGGGCGAGCTGAAGGCTCACCTGAACTGAGTCCATCGGAGGCCACCCGTCTTGCGGTACGGCCTCCGACGCCTTCCCGGCTGAAGCCGGTCCCACTAAGTGCGCGCGTTTATCCAGTGGGACCGGCTTTAGCCGGGAAGAGGCCAGTGTGAACACTCAACATTTTGCAGCGTAGCGTCCGACGCCTTCCCGGCTGAAGCCGGTCCCACTAAGTGCGCGCGTTTATCCAGTGGGACCGGCTTTAGCCGGGAAGGGGCCAGTGTGAACACCCTCAAACGCACATCGGTACAAGCCCACTCCACCCCTCTCTCTTAATGTCACCCATCTGATCCCTGCGAGGCGCTTCGAATGAATCACTCCCACACGACATGGAGCCGGCAGACCAGCTTCTGGGTCGCGGCCGCCGTGGTGGCCCATACGCTGTGGACCAGCGCCGCGCCCGCCATGATGTACCCGCTGTACGCCCATCAATGGCAACTGACGCCGACCGTGACCACGCTGATTTTCGCGGTGTTCCCGGTATTCGTCGTGGCAACGCTGATTGCCTTGGGCGACCTTTCCGATTACATCGGGCGTCGTGCGGCGATGTTGCTGGGTGTCGGCGCTTCACTGATCGGCGTGCTGCTGTTCGCTATCGCCCCCGATGTCACCTGGTTGTTGATCGGCCGGGCATTCATGGGCATCGGCGTCGGGCTGTCAGCAGGCCCTTCGGCGGCTGCGGTCGTCGAATTCAGCGCGCCGGGCAAGGCGAAACTGGCCGGCGCCATCACCACTGCCGCGCAGGCTTCGGGCCTTGCCGCCGCGCTCATCCTCGGCGGCGGCCTGATCCAGTACGCGCCGCTTCCCACGCGCCTGAGCTTCTGGGTGTTGGTGGTCGTGCTCGGCGCCACGCTGTTCGGCGTCTGGCGGTTGCCGCGCCACACCCCGGCCGAGAGCAAAAAGCCCTGGTCGCTGAAGCTGCCGCACATTCACCCGCCGCTGCGCCGCACGTTTCTGGTGTCGGTCAGCGCGGTACTCAGTGCGTATTCGGTTGGGGCGACGATGCTCTCGCTGGGTTCGCAGATCGCCCATGACCTGATCGGCTCAAGCAACGCGCTGGTCAACGGCGGCGCCATTTCGCTGTTCGCCATCGTCCTTGGCATCACCGGCATCGTCGGCAAACGCTTCGGTTCAAGGCTGTCGATCATCGCCGGCGCGAGTTTTTCCATCGTCAGCCTGTTGCTGCTCATGCTCGCGACCAAAACCCACGCTCTGCCGGTGTTCCTGCTCTCCAGCGCAGCCAGCGGCGCCGGTTACAGCTTGCTGTTCATGGGCGGCCTCAACCTGATCAACGCCCACGCGCCGATGCATCACCGGGCCGGGACCCTGTCGGCGCTGTTTCTGGTGGCGTACCTGATGCAGGGCGTTGTCGCTCTGTTGCTGGGCCGCGCCGCCACCGCATGGGGCCTGGATCTGGCGATTGATGTGGGCTCGCTGGCCCTCGCCGCCTTGAGCCTCGGCGCGATGTTGCTGGCGATTTACGTACGCCAGCCGCCTTCTAAAGCAGACGCGGGGTAGCCGCCGGACCACTCTGGGCTAGAATCGCTCGCTCAGACCATCAAGGAGTGAAACCCTGTGCAGATGTCCCCGGCGATACCGCTGATTCGTATCTTTTCCGAAGCCAAGGCGAAAGAGTTCTATGTGGATTTTCTCGGCTTCAGCCTGGAGTGGGAGCACCGCTTTGAACCGGGTCTGCCGCTGTATGCCCAGGCCCGCCGCGACCAGTTCGTGATCCACCTGACTGAACACCACGGCGACGCGACGCCGGGCTCGACGCTCTTTGTGCCGGTCAGCGACATCGCCGAACTGCAGCGCGAACTGCTGGCGAAAAACTACGGCTATTCACGCCCCGGCATCCAGGACCTCGACTGGGGCAAGGTCATGGAAATCGCCGACCCGTTCGGCAACCGGCTGCGCTTCTGCGAGCGCTCCGAGGACTGAACCGCGCCGCCGTCAGAGGCGGAAATACTGCCCGATCGTCCGCCGCAGCAGGTCCACCGCGTCATCGCCGTGGGAAGCAGACGAGCGCACGACGATGATGTCGTGGTCAGCGATCGGCGGCAGGCCGTCGAGGATGCGCATGCCGTCGGTGACCCGGGCGCGGTCGATGACGCTGATCCCCAGGCCTGCTTCGACGCAGGCCTTGACCGCCTGATTGGAGGAGCTCTCGAGCACGATGCGCATGCGCAGGCCGCTGCGCTTGAGCGACTCGATCATCGCTTGCCGGTACGAGCATTGCGCGGCATGCACGGCCAGGGGCAACGGGTCCGGCATATCCCCCGGAAGATGCGCGGCGCCGACCCACACCGGCGTCGTCGGCACCAGCAATTGATCGTCCGCGCCCAGCTGGCCTTCCGGCTGGGCGATGACCGCCACCTGAAGCCGACCCCGCCGCACCTGATCGCGAAGCGTGAAGCTGGGCGCGGTTTTCAGCTCCAGAACGATGTTCGGCCAGGCGGCAGTGAAAATCGGCAGCACGTCGCGAATCAGGTGCGTCGCGTATTCGTCCGGCACCCCGAGGGTGATGCGCCCCGCCAGCTGCGTGCCCTGCAGCTCGGCCAGCACGTGATCGTGGGTGCTCAGCAGCGCAGCGGTGGAGGTCAGAAAACGCTTGCCCAACGGCGTCAGCGACACCGACTGATTGTCACGATTGAGCAGTCGCCCGCCCGCCACCGCTTCCAGCCGCTGCACGTGCACGCTGACCGCCGCCGGGCTTTTGTGCAGCTGTTCCGCCGCTGCACTGAACTTGCCAATGCGCGCCACGGCGTGAAAGGTGCGGACCTGTTCGATATCCAGAATGGCGCTCATGGTTCACTGATCCCGAAGCACTGCTGTCGTTTATTTTGATTTATTAGATTACGGCCGTTGGGTACGTTGGGTCCATGAACACTTCAAACGAACTGACCAACGTGCGCCTCTCCCTTCCGTCCCGACGCCGGGCGATCCCCTTGCCGCTGCTCGAAGCCGGGCTGGTGGTCATCTGGAGCTCGGGCTTCATCGGCGCACGCTTCTCCATCGATTACGCGCCGGCGTCGCTGGTGGTGTTCTGGCGTTGCATCCTGGTCACGTTTCTTCTGTTTCCCTTCGTCGCCCGGCCACTGCGCCAGACGCCGACCGCGGTGCTGCTGAAAAACGCCGGCATCGGCCTGCTGGCCATGGCCGGTTATCTGTTCGGTGTGACCGAAGGGATTGCCCTGGGTGTGCCCGCCGGGCTGGCGGCGCTGTTTGCTGATCTCTTGCCGATCGGCATGGCCGTGCTGGCGGCCGTGGTGCTCCGCCAGCGATTGACCCGCGGCGTATGGGTCGGGTTGCTGATCGGCCTGGCGGGCGTGATGCTGGCGACCCACGACGCGCTGGCCTGGGGCAGCGCACCGCCCTGGGCCTATGCCCTGCCGGTGCTGGGCATGCTGTCGCTGGCGGTCGCCACGCTGTGGCAAAAACACTCCCCCGATCCCACGGCGCTGGGCCTGCTGCCCAACCTGTGGTTGCAGTGCTTCGTCTCGACCTTCGTGTTTGCTGTCGTTGCCGGACTGCACGGGAGTCTCGCGCCCATGCCCAACGCAGGTTTCGCGATGAGTGTGCTGTGGACGTCAGTGTCGACGGTGGGCGGTTACGGCCTGTACTGGATGTGCCTGCGCCGGGCCACGCCGACGCGGGTTGCCAGCGTGCTTTACCTTAGCCCGCCACTGACACTGCTGCTGGCCTGGGCCATGTTCGACGAACCGCTGTCGTGGCTGATGGCGCTGGGCATGGCGGTCTCCGGTGTCGGCATCGGCCTGGTGATACGCGGCGAGGCGTGCCAGGCTGGGCAGCGCGGGCAGCGCGGGCGGCACAGGTAGTGCTCGGGCACGTGCAATGGCCGGGCACGGTTCTAGAGCGGCGCGGTCCCATCCTTCAGGAAGGTGAGCTGCACAGGTCGTGAACGATCCTGCTCGCCCCGCGTGGCGCGCTCTCGCGCCGTACTCCCTTCGTCTACTGGAGCGTATCCCCATGAAAATCGGCTTTTTGGGCCTCGGCAATATGGGTCAGGCCGTGGCTGGCAATCTGTTGAAAGGCGGTCATGAGCTGCTGGTCTGGAACCGTTCTGCCGACGCCGCGCAGCCACTGGTCGAGCAAGGTGCCACGGCAGTCACCGAGCCTGCGCAAGGGTTCGCCGCCGACGTGGTGTTCAGCATGCTCGCCGACGACAAGGCGTTGCGCACCGTGCTGCTGGATTCCGGCCTGCTCAAACAACTCAAGGGCCCGCTGATTCACGTCAACATGGCGACCATCTCCGTGGCCTTCGCCGATGAACTGGCCGAGCTGCACGCCGCACAAGGCATCGACTACATCGCCGCGCCCGTGATGGGCCGCCCCAACATGGCGGCAGCGGCGAAGCTGAACATCATGGCGGCCGGCTCCGCTGAAGCCATCGACCGGGTGCAGCCGTTGTTCGACCTGATCGGCAGCAAGACTTGGCGCATGGGCGACAAACCCTCCAGCGCCAACGCGATGAAACTGGCGATGAATTTCATGCTGGTTTCGGCCATCGAGGCGATGAGCGAAGCCGCCGTGCTCGTCACCCGCCACGGTCTGAAATCCGCTGATCTGGTTGAGCTGGCGGCGGGGACGATCTTTCCCGGCCCGGTGTACGCCGGGTATGGCGCGCTGATCGGCGAACGCACGTACGAGCCGGCGGCATTCAAGGCAGTGCTGGGCCTTAAAGACGTGGATCTGGTCCTGGCCGCCGCCAGCCAGGTGTCGGTCGAGATGCCGAGCGCCGAGATGATTCGCGCCCACTTGCAGGATGCCATCGACCACGGTCAGGGCGACATGGACCTGGCGGTGTTGGCCGAAGTGGCGGAGCGCCGCAATCCGCGCTGAGAGGTCTTTGGTTTGTGGGCGATGCGAGGTGCAGACGTCAGCTCAAGGCCGGGCGACGTGAAGCCGGTGCAGGGTGATCTTGCGCACTTCCTGCTTGCTGATTTCGATGTGCCGCGTGAGCAACTGCTGGGCCTGCTCGGTGTGGCCGTTGAGCACGGCGTCGAGAATCTGCCCATGCTCGTCGTAGGTCGCCTCGATGCGCGACGCCTGGGTGAAATCCAGGCGGCGAATGATGCGGATCTTCTCGGTGATCTCCAGGTGCAGGCGCGCCATCTCGGTGTTTCCTGCCGCCTCCAGCAAGGCGCAGTGGAAACGCTCGTCCAAGGCTGACACTTGCTGGGCGTGTTGCAGGCGTTTGGAGGGAGTGACGAGCCAGGTGTGTTTCAGTTCATCGATAACCGGGTGTTGCTCCAGATCCAGCGCTTCAAGACGCGCCAGCGCCGCGCACTCCAGCACGACGCGGACGTCGTAAAGCTCTTCAAAATAGTTGAAATCGAACGCCCTCACCCGCCAGCCGCTGCGGAAGTACACCTCCAGATAGCCTTCGCGCTCTAGCCGATACAGCGCCTGCCGCACCGGCGTGCGGCTGGCCTGCACGCGCTCGGCCACCTCGCCTTCGCTGAAGCGATCTCCCGGCAGCAGGCGGAACTCGAAGATGTCCTCCTTGAGCTGCTGATAGATGCGCTCGGCCAGGTTGTCCGGGCGCAGTTTGGGTTTTTGATGAGGGATGATGACCTGGGTGCTCCGACTCATGATGGTTAGACGTGACGTGGCTTTTTGCTGTGTTTGGTGCGCCGGCCGCGTCAGGCGTTGGGTCAGGCTTTTTTCAGGCTGCCGATGTACGCGCGCCAGCCACCGAACGAGGTGATGTCCAGCGCGCCGTCGATCGCCCAGGGTTCGCAGATGAAGCCCTTGACGCTGCGACCGTCCTTCAGCGTGAGGTTGCCGATGCCCAGCGGCGCGGGGATCTCGGCAACGAACTCGCCAAAACGCGCCAGCGGGATGTCCCACAGCTCAACGATGATTGACGTACCGCCTGGGGATTTGACCAGACCCGGTTTGGGTGGAACGGTGCCGGGCAGCGCGTAGAGCCGGTAATCGGCCGCCGTCAGGGTTTGTTCGACGAGCACGGCATCACGACTCGTGAGCTGGACGTTGAGCGGCATGCCGGTCAGGTGCGCACCCACCACGGCAACCCGCACGCTGCCGCGCGGTGCACCGGCTGGCGAAGGTGGCGACGCGGGAAGTGAGCGACCAGTTGCGCCCAGCGGCAAGCCGACGCTTTCCTGCCAGCGCTGACCGAACCGGGCCAGCGCGGTATCGTGCCACGCCGGTGCAATCAGGGTGATGCCCGACGGCAAGCCATCCGCACGCATACCGGCAGGCAATGCCAGGGCCGAGAGGTCCGCCAGGTTGGTGAAGTTGGTGTAGAAGCCGAACTGCGAGTTGTACAACACCGGCTCCGCGGCCATTTCCGCCTGGGTGCGCAGGGTCGCGGAGGTGGGCACGACCAGCGCGTCGAAGCCGGCCAGCGCCTCGTTGATCTGGCGGCTCAGCGTCGCCCGCAGGTATTCGGCGCGGTAGGCGTCACAGGCGCTGTAGGCCAGGCCGCTTTCCACAATGCCGCGCACCACCGGGTGAATGGCGTCGGGGTTGGTTTCCAGCATCGAGGCCAGGGCCACCGTGCGTTCCGCCACCCACGGGCCGTAATAGAGCTGCTCGGCCAGGGCTTTGAACGGGGCGAAATCGATGCGGGTGATCTCGGCGCCCATGTCGCTCAAACGATGCAGCGCCTGTTCGAACACGGCTTGATTGTGCGTATCGCCGAAGAACTCCAAAGTGTCCGGCACCGCCAGCTTCATCGCGACGCCAAAGCCCACCGGCGCCGTGCCCGGATTGTGGCGGGAATAGGCGTCATCGCCATCGAATCCTTCAGCGAGACCGGCAACTTTCTGCGCGTCGTCCACCGTCAGCGCGAAGATCGAAATGCAGTCCACTGTCTTGCACGCCGGCACCAGCCCGGTATTGGGCAAACGGCCCTTGGTCGGTTTCAGGCCGACGATGTTGTTGAAGCCCGCCGGCACCCGGCCAGAGCCTGCGGTGTCGGTGCCCAACGAAAACGCCACCAGCCCCCGCGCCACCACCGACGCCGAGCCAGAGCTGGAGCCGCCACTGACATATTCAGGATTAAAGCTGTTGGGCACCGCGCCGTAGGGCGAGCGAGTGCCGACCAGGCCGGTGGCGAACTGATCAAGGTTGGTCTTGCCCATCAGAATCGCCCCCGCTGCGCGCAGTCGAGCCACCACGGTCGCGTCCTTGCTTGCGGTGTAGGCAAATTCGGGACACGCCGCCGTCGTCGGCCAACCGGCGGCGTCGATATTGTCCTTGATCGCGAACGGCACGCCGTACAACGGCAGCTGCGCGATATCGCCGTTGACTGCATCAAGACGCTCGGCGAGTGCATCAAGCTGCTCGCTGAGCTGCGCCTGACTGGCCCGGGCGATCCACGCGGTGTCGGTTGCCGGGTAAGTGCTGGCGAGCGACAGCAGGACGTCAGTGGACAACTGCCCGGTCTGGTAGGCCGTCAGCCACTCGTTGATCGTCCAGCCGAAATGAGAGCTTTGGAGGTCGTGCATGGGAGGCTTCCATCTTGTATCCAAGTTTGGATTCAACAAAAGCAAAAGCCGGGCCATGGGGATGGGAGGCCAGGTAGGCGTGGGGTGCGGGTGGTTTTCAGATTATTGGAGGAGCAATCGTGCGCATCAAAAAAGCGCGGCGTGCCGGGTTTTGGTGCCCGCCGCCACACTGCGTTTACCTAGTGGGACCGGTGACGCGGAGCGTCAGGGGATGCATTCCCACGCGGAGCGTGAGGAACGATCGGAAAGTGGTGGTGAACACACTGGCCTCTTCCCGGCTAAAGCCGGTCCCACAAAAAGCAGCTCGTGCCCGTAGGACCGGCTTCAGCCGGGAAGCACTTGATCTGCTTTTGATCTTCATACGCAAAAGGCTCAAACACCGCCAGTCGCGACTTTGGTGCAGGCTGAACGGAGGTCTCGCGCAGTGGGTCGAGCCGCATGGATGCGGCGAGAGCGCCGTCAGGACATGGATGTCCGTTCGGCGCGGGCCCACGGAGCGAGACCGGAGTGAAGGAACCCTGACGAAGGAAGGGCCCAACCAGGAGCAGGCACTTTTGCTTACTTTTGGTGCTTTTCAAAAGTAAGTCGCCGAAGGCGAAACAGTTTGCCCCCAGGCAGACGCTCTTGATCTTCCCCAGCCGCACCGCGCTCCCTCAGACCAGGTACTTCCTGAACCAATCCACCGTCCGGTTCCACGCCAATGTCGCGGCAGCATCGTCATACCGCGGCGTCGAATCGTTATGAAAACCGTGGTTGGCGCCCTTATAAATATGAGCCTCATAG
Organism: Pseudomonas sp. GL_135; assembly: GCF_057834665.1. Lineage (NCBI taxonomy): Bacteria > Pseudomonadati > Pseudomonadota > Gammaproteobacteria > Pseudomonadales > Pseudomonadaceae > Pseudomonas > Pseudomonas sp. GL_135. The sequence goes on along the minus strand of NZ_CM174408.1, from coordinate 1,987,515 downwards.
GTCTTCCCCGCCGCCTTCAACGCCGCTTCATACGCCGGCCAGCCGTCAGTGATCGGCTTATCCAGCTCAGCGTAATGCAACAACAACGGCGCCTTTATCCGGCTCACGTCCTCAGCCCTGGGCTGCCGGCCATAAAACGGCACCGCCGCCGCCAGCTCCGGGTAGGCCACTGCGGCCGCATTCGAAACACCCCCGCCATAACAAAACCCGGTGATCCCTACTTTTCCGGTGGAAGCGTGATGCGCCATCAGCCATTCGATGCCCGCAAAGAAATCGTTCATCAGCTTTTCCGGGTCGACTTTCTGCTGCAGCTCGCGGCCCTTGTCGTCGTTCCCCGGATAGCCCCCGACCGACGTCAGACCGTCAGGCGCCAAGGCAATGAAACCGGCTTTGGCCACACGGCGGGCGACGTCTTCGATGTAGGGATTCAGACCGCGGTTCTCATGCACCACCAGCACCGACGCGACTTTGGCATCGGCCTTCGCCGGCCGCACCAGATACCCGCGCACCTGGCCATGGCCCTTGGGCGACGGATACGTGATGTACTCGGCGATGATGTCCGGGTCGGTAAACTCGACCTGCTCGGCCAGCGCGTAGTTGGGGCTCAATGAGGCCAGAATCGTCGTCGCCGCAAGGCCGCCCACGGCGAACACCGCCGCGCGATCGAGAAACTCCCGGCGATTGATCTTGCCGTGAACATAGTGGTCATAGAGCTCCAGCAATTCCGGGGCGAAGTCTTTGGCGGTGAGACGGGTCATCTGTGCGCATCCTCATCGGTGGTTCAACGGCCACAGGCGCGATAGCGAGCGTCTGAACGTGCCGCAGCGAGTCCTCAGTAAAGCAGGATTTCGCCAGCCTGTATCAAGAGGCGCCGCGGCGGCTCCCCGCTTTCAAACACTCCCTTTCCAACACGCCCGTTGTGGGCTAGCCTGAGCGGCGCAGTTGTACGACGACGTACAAAAGCCACTTTTGCCAGATGGCCTCTGCTTTACGCTTCCATCAACAATAAAAAAGGATGCACCTATGACCAGACTCAAACTGACCCTCGGCTTCCTGTGCCTGTTTTCAGGCTTCGTTGCCGCTGCTCCCTCTGCCGATGAGCAAGACGTCGAAAAAGCGGTCGACAAAATGACCCAAGCGATGCTGCACAAGGACATCGCCGGCCTCAAAGCCCTGACGTCCGACAACGTCACCTACGGCCACTCCAGCGGCAAAGTGCAGAACAAGGATGAGTTCATCGCCGACATCGAAACCGGTCGCAGCGGCTTCAATACCCTTGAGATGAAAAACCAGAAAATCAACATGAACGGCGACACTGCCCTGGTGCGCAATCACTTCTCCGCAGAAGCTGTGAACAGTGGCAAGGTCGTGCCGACCGAGATCGAAAACTTTCAGGTCTGGCAGAAACAGAAAGGCCAATGGCTGCTGATCGGGCGCCAGGCGTTCAAATTCTGATGGCATGACAGCCACGCTGTAACCGACCGGGCGCCTGACAGGATCACGCACCGGTCGGCTACACGTCTGCCTTACCCCCTTGAGCTATAACGCCTCCAGTTCCTGCAACACCTCCAGCACAAACCCGGTCGAGCATTCGACGCTTCCCGCCCGGTGCGCAATGCCCAATTCCCGCCACAACGCCGGCTGCAACGGACGCATGACAATGCGGTTCTCGGGCGCTGGCGTGGATGCTTCGTGGGGCAATAAGGTCGCGCCATAGCCCGCCCCCACCAGACTCTTGATCGCGTCGTTGTAATTGAGCTGAATGCGCGGCGTCGGCTGCGGCCCTTCGCCAGCAAACCACTCCGCCACCTGGCGGGAGAGCCGCGTGGTGGCGTCGTTGAGAATCAGCGGCTGACTGGCGAGCCATGACGGCGTTATCACTGCCGGAGAGTCCCAGCGAGCCGGCAGGAACGCCATCACCGGGTCGCGCCGCCACGGCTGAATCGACAGTCCTTTTACCGGCGCCTGGGGCAATGCAATCACCCCGATGTCCAGGCTGCCGTCCGCGAGCTTTTGCAGCGTCTGTTGCGACGTCAGCACCGCAACCTGCACGTCGATGCCGGGGTGCACCTGCGCCAGGGTTTCCAGCGCCTGGGGCAGCAATTGCGCGATGACTCCCGTCGAAGCACCCAGCCGCACCCGCCCGGCCAGTCCCTGAACCTGACGCTCAACGTCTTCCAGCGCCTGTTCGGCATCAGCCAGCAGGCGTCGCGCGCGTTCGATCAGGGTGTCGCCGATGGCCGAAGGCTGAACCCGTCCGCGGGTGCGCGACAGCAACACGCCGCCCACCCGTTGCTCCAGATCGGCAATGTGCAGGCTGACCGTCGGCGGCGCGAGGTTCAGGACTCGCGCCGCTTCAGCGAACGACCCGTGATCGGCGATGGCCACTAACGTGCGCAACCGATCCAGACTGATTTCCCGCATCGCACGGCCCTTTCTTCAGAAAAGCTGAAGTCTACCGTCAATAAATTCAACTTTCTCTATTCACGAGTGGATTGGAAGATGGCGTCCATTGACGACCTTTTTGCGGAATCGAACCCATGCCCCTCCCTATTGTTTTCATCGACGGCGACCAAGGCACCACCGGCCTGCAAATTCACCAGCGCCTGCAAGGCCGCACCGACCTGCATGTGGTCACCCTGCCGGCCGAGCATCGCAAGAACCCTGTGAGCCGAGCTGCCGCGATCAACGCCTGTGACATTGCCGTGCTGTGCCTGCCGGACGATGCCGCGCGCGACGCGGCTGCGAGCATCACCAACCCGGACGTGCGGGTCATCGACGCCAGCTCTGCGCACCGCACCCACCCCGACTGGGTCTACGGCTTCGCGCAGATAAGCGACGCGCAAAAACAACGCATCGCCAGCGCCCGCCGGGTCAGCAATCCGGGCTGCTACCCCACCGGGTCGGTCGGTTTGTTGCGGCCGTTGCTGGAGGCGGGCCTGCTGCCCCGCGACTACCCGATCACCATCAACGCGGTGTCAGGCTATTCGGGCAAAGGCCGCGCCGGGGTCGATGAGTTCGAGGGGCCGGATGTCGCGCAGGCGGTGCCTTTTCAGGTCTACGGCCTGAGCCTGGCGCACAAGCACGTCCCGGAAATCCAGCAGTACAGCGGACTGAGCGAGCGGCCGGTGTTCGTTCCGGCCTATGGCGCGTTTCGTCAGGGCATCGTGCTGACCATCGCGCTGCAAACGCGCCTGCTGCCCCACGGCGTGACGGGCACGACGCTGCATGCCGCGCTGGCTGGGCATTATCAGGGCAGCGGGTATGTCGAAGTCATGCCGATGGAGCAGTCGCGCGCGCTGACCGGGATTGATCCGCGCCAGCTCAATGGCACGGATAACCTGCGGCTGATGGTGTTTGAAAACGATGGTCACGTATTGCTCGCCGCCGTGTTTGACAACCTCGGCAAAGGCGCGGCCGGGGCGGCGGTGCAGAACCTGGATGTGATGATTGCGGGTGGCTGACAGGCGTTCGACCCGTCGCGCGTTACAGCCATCGCGCGTCGACGCAGCCCAGTGCGCTCGCCGGTAAATCCCAGTGGGTCGGCGTGCCGTCGATCTGCCCGGCGGGTTTGAGGCGCAGCGCCGGGCCCCAGGCGGTGTGCTCGATGGCGGCGGAATAATCGCTCGGATTCAACGGCGGCAGCGCTGAAGGCTGCGCCTCGGTTGGGGCAAACGACATCAGCGATAACGCAGTGCGGGCAAGGGATGCTTGAACCTGAACGCCCTGCCCGGTGGTCAGTCGCTCGGTCAGTCCACGCACGGCTGCTGCCGCCATCAAATACCCGGTGGCGTGATCCTGCGCCTGCACCGGCAGCGGCACGGGGCGATCACTTCCCGCTGCGACCATGCCCGCATCGGCGATGCCGCAACTCATCTGTACCAGGCTGTCGAAACCGCGTCGCTCGCGCCACGGGCCGGTCCAGCCGTAGGCGTTGAGCGATACATCCACCAGACCGGGATTGAGCTGGCGGCGGCGTTCGGCACTGAGGCCCAGCCGCGCAAGGGCGTCGGCGCGGTAGCCGTGAACCATCACGTCGGCTTCACTGATCAGGCCCTCCAGCACTGCGAGATCGGCAGGGTCGCGCAGGTCCAGCCGCGCGCAGCGTTTGCCCAGCACCACCTCGGGCACAGTGCCGGGCTCGTCCCAGCCAGGGGGGTCGATGCGCAGTACCTCGGCGCCGAAACCGGCAAGAAACCGCGTCGCCACCGGGCCGGCCAGGATGCGCGTGAGGTCGAGCACGCGGATGCCCTGCAAAGGACGTTCGCGCGGGACGATCCATTCGGGTCGTGCAGGGTTTGGCTGATGCGCTGCAGCCGGTGCCGCTAGGGCCTGCGCGCGATGGAGCAAGGGTTCGGCGGCGACGGCGCGGCCCTGGGGATGTTCGCGCCAGGCCGAAGCGCTACGCATCGCGGCAGCACACCCCTGATTGTCGACCACCGCACTTTCCAGCTCACTGGCCTTCCAGCGCAGCACGGCCTGACTGACCACGTCGCGCTCGGCGGCGGTTTTCAGCACGGCGAGCGCGGCCTGACGATGGTGCGGCGCGTTGGTGTGTAAACGAATCCAGCCATCCGCCGCGCGATAGTCCCCCGCCACCGCGTCCCACTGCGCCGGCAGTGACCAGCTCTGGGGCTGAAGGGACGTTGAGAACCAGAACGAGGCCAGCCGCCGATCGACCGTGATCGCAGGCGAGGCGCCGTGGGCCTGATCAATCAGTTCGCCCACCGCCAGATGCGCGGCAGCGATGGCGGAGGTGGCGAAGCCGGTGACCGGGAATGCCGACGCCAGCGCGCCTTCGCCAGTGATCTGGAGATGATCGAGGTAGCGAGGCTCGCCGCCGAGGGCCAACCAGAATTCACGTAAGAAGTGCGGGGTGGCACAGTCGGAATGGGCAGTCGACATGGGGCAGCGCTCTCGGGAGTGGTGGGAGCAGCCTAGCAAATGAATCTGGAAAGCGGGCTGACACCGCGCAGCTCGTAGGATCGGCTTTAGCCGGGAAAGCCCTGTCTCTGCCGGTGGAGATTCAGCGGACGGACCGGCCTCTTCCCGGCTGAAGCCGGTCCCACTAAAAGCACCGCGTGCATCTGGTGAAACTGGCCGTGACCTAAAATGTGGGACAGGCTTTAGCCGGGAAAGCGATGTCTCCGCCGATGGAGATGCAGCGGATGTGCTGGCCTCTTCCCGGCTGAAGCCGGTCCCACTAAAAGCACCGCGTGCATCCAGTCAAGCTGGCTGTGAACTAAAACGTGGGACCGGCTTTAGCCGAGAAAGCGATGTCTCCGCCGATGGAGATGCAGCGGATGTGCTGGCTTATTCGTGAGCAAGCTCACTCCCACACGTTCTGCAGGCTGGCTCAGATCCGGCGGCGTCGACGATTATGTGGGAGCGAGCTTGCTCGCGAAGGGGGTCTGTCTGCCGATGGAGATGCAGCGGCTGTGCTGGCCTCTTCCCGGCTGAAGCCGGTCCCACTAAAAGCACCGCGTGCATCCAGTCAAACTGGCTGTGAACTAAAACGTGGGACCGGCTTTAGCCGGGAAGGCGTCGGAAAAGACGCCAGATATTTCCAGCCCTGCAAAGCTGACGCGGAGCGTCACGGGGGGCATGTCCACGCAAAGCGTGGGCACGGTCATCTGGACTGGCTTGGTTCATCATCCACCCAGCAAAAAATTCCCCGGCCGGCTGCCCTCGCCCGCCTCCAGCACCGGCACTTGTGCGTCGTCTTTAAGATTCACGCCGGACAGTTGCCGGCGCCAGGCCTCGCGCATCAGGTACAGCAACTTGTGCGCCGCCATCGCGTAACTCATCCCCTCAAGGCGCACATTGGAAATGCAGTTGCGCGCCGCGTCGTTCAGGCCCACCCGCGGTGCGTAGGTGAAGTACAGGCCGAGGCTGTCCGGCGAGCTGAGGCCCGGCCGCTCGCCGATCAGGATCACCACCATGCGCGCCTTGAGCAGCGAACCAATTTCATCGGCCACGGCGACGCGGCCCTGTTCCACCAGCACCACCGGCGCCAGGCTCCAACCCTCCGCTGCCGCCATTTCGTCAATGCGCTCCAGCATCGCCGGGCTGTGACGCTGCACCGCCAAGGCAGACAACCCGTCAGCGACCACCAGCGCCAGATCAAATCCTTCAGGATGGGCCGCCGCGTACTCCTTCAGTTGCGCAGCCGACGCCTCGGACAAACGCCGCCCAAGATCAGGCCGTTGCAGGTACAGATGGCGGTCGGTGGCCGAGCTTTGCAGGGTCAGCGTCTCGCGGGAGCGGCCCGCCAGTTGCTCGGCCAGCGCCCCGTGATCGAACGCCAGATGCACCGCGTCGCGGGCTTGTGCATGGGCGAACTGGAAATCCAGCTGCGCCGCCGTCGGCAGGCTGGTACCGGCATGCCCGAGGGCAATCCGCGCCGAGGTCAGCGACCGCAGCTGCTGCCAGGCATCGGCGTGTGCGGGTGATTTCTTGTCATCGCTCATGGCTCATGCCCTTCTCTCGACTGCTGATCACGCCGGTCATTCAATTTTCCTAATTCAGTTGCGCCAGCGCCTTGCGGAACAGCGGCGGCACGCCCTGCCCCAGCCGCACGCCTCCGTCATCCTGACGCAGGATGTCCATGCGCGTCAGCCATTCCTCGAACTCCGGCGCCGGGCGCAGGCCGAGGGTCTTGCGTGCATACAGGGCGTCGTGAAACGAGGTGGTCTGGTAATTGAGCATCACGTCGTCGGACCCCGGAATGCCCATGATGAAATTGATCCCCGCGACGCCGAGCAACGTCAGCAGCACGTCCATGTCGTCCTGATCGGCTTCGGCATGGTTGGTGTAGCAGATGTCGCAGCCCATGGGCACGCCGAGCAGCTTGCCGCAAAAGTGGTCTTCCAGCCCCGCGCGAATGATCTGCTTGCCGTTGTAGAGGTATTCCGGGCCGATGAAGCCGACCACGGTGTTGACCAGAAACGGGTTGAAATGCCGCGCGACGGCGTAGGCGCGGGCCTCGCAGGTCTGTTGATCGACGCCGTGGTGAGCGTTGGCCGACAACGCGCTGCCCTGCCCGGTTTCGAAGTACATCAGGTTGTCGCCCAGCGGCCCGCGCTTCAGGCTAAGCCCGGCTTCGTAGCCTTCGCGAAGAACTTCCAGGCTGATGCCGAAACCGCTGTTGGCCGCTTCGGTGCCGGCGATGGACTGGAACACCAAGTCCAGCGGCACGCCCTTTTCGATGGCCGCGACCGAAGAGGTGACGTGGGTCAGCACGCAGGACTGGGTGGGAATCTCGTAATGACGAATGACGCCGTCGAGCATTTTCAGCAGTTCGCTGATGGCGCTGACGCTGTCCGTGGCGGGGTTGATGCCGATCATGGCGTCGCCGTTGCCGTACAGCAGGCCGTCGAGCACGCTGGCGGCGATGCCGGCCGGGTCGTCGGTGGGGTGATTGGGTTGCAGCCGGGTGGACATGCGCCCACGCAGGCCGACGGTGTTGCGAAAGCGGGTGACGACGCGAATCTTCTGGGACACCAGCACCAGATCCTGCACCCGCATGATCTTCGACACTGCCGCCGCCATCTCCGGGGTCAGCCCCGGCGCCAGTTCCTTGAGGCTGGCTTCGGTGGCGTCGTCCCCCAGCAGCCAGTCGCGGAAGCCGCCAACCGTGAGATGGCTGACCGGAGCGAAGGCCGCGCGGTCATGGCTGTCGACGATCAAGCGGGTGACTTCATCCTCTTCGTAGGGAATCAGCGCTTCGGTGAGGAACTGCTTGAGCGGCACGTCGGCCAGGGCCATTTGCGCCGCCGCACGCTCGGCATCGCTGCTTGCAGCCACTTCGGCCAGGAAGTCGCCGGAGCGCGCGGGGCTGGCCTTGGCCATGAGTTCCCGCAGGCTGTCGAAGCGCCAGACCATGCCACCGATGCTGTGGGAAAAGCTCATGCACACCTCTTTTATCGAACCGCGTGATTAACCGGTGACCGCGACCGCCGCACTGCGTCCGCGGACCATTTTGCAGAACAGCGCGCCCACGGCCATCAGGCAGATGAATATGGCGCAGATCAGCAGGTTGAACCAGACCATGGCGACGAGGCACACCACCGCCAGCACCAGGGCGATCCCCGGCACGACCGGGTAACCCGGCGCGCGGAAGCTGCGCTCAAGGTTCGGTTCGCTGCGGCGCAACTTGAACAGGCTGAGCATGCTGATGATGTACATCACGATAGCGCCGAACACCGACATGGTGATCATCGCGGCAGTCAACGTCATGCCCTGCAGATTGATCACACCGTCGCTGAGAATCGCGATGATGCCGATCACACCGCCCGCGAGGATGGCGCGGTGCGGGGTCTGGAAGCGCGACAGTTTCGCCAGGCTCGGCGGCAGAAAGCCCGCCCGCGCCAGGGCAAAGAACTGCCGCGAGTAACCGAGAATGATGCCGTGGAAACTGGCGACCAGACCGAACAGGCCGATCCACACCAGCATGTGCATCCAGTTCGAATTGCCGCCCACCACGGCCTTCATTGCCTGGGGCAGCGGGTCATTGATGTTCGACAGCGTGCGCCAGTCGCCCACGCCGCCGGCGAAGATCATCACGCCGATCGCCAGCACCACCAAGGTCAGAATGCCCGCCACATAGGCCCGCGGGATGGTGCGTTTCGGGTCCTTGGCTTCTTCGGCCGCCATGGCCGCGCCTTCGATGGCGAGGAAGAACCAGATGGCAAACGGGATCGCCGCGAACATGCCGCTGATGGCCGGCAGGCCAAAGGTGTCGGAACCCGCCCAGCCGCCCAGTACGAAATTGCTGAAGCTGAAGCCCGGCGCGACAACGCCCATGAACACCAGCAGTTCAGCCACCGCCAGGACGGTGACCACCAGTTCGAAGGTCGCGGCGATGCTCACGCCCAAAATGTTCAGGGTCATGAAGACGAAGTACGCGCCGATGGCCGCAACCCTTGGGTCAAGGGACGGGTACTGCACGTTGAGGTAGGCGCCGATGGCCATGGCGATGGCCGGTGGGGCGAAGACGAATTCGATCAGTGTCGCCAGCCCCGCGATCATCCCGCCGGTGACGCCGAAGGCGCGCAAGCTGTAGGCAAACGGCCCGCCTGCGTTGGGAATCGCGGTGGTCAGCTCGGTGAAACTGAAGATGAAACAGGTGTACATCACCGCGACCATCAGCGTGGTCACCAGAAAGCCCAGCGTCCCGGCGGTGCCCCAGCCGTAACTCCAGCCGAAGTATTCGCCGGAAATCACCAGGCCCACGGCCAATCCCCACAAGTGCAGGGTTCCCAAGGTCGGTTTCAGTTGTGAAGCAGTCATGAGCGTGTACCCCGGTAGCCAGGCGACGGTATTTGTCTGCCGTCGAGCATAGTCACAGCGCGCCGGCCATGGCTTGACAGTGCGTTGCACCGTATGTCGTCTGCGGTCAAGTTTTCCGGGTATCTGCCGGGGGTGCGCCACGCTGGCGCGTGAAAACGGCCCGGTGCTTTATTGAGGGTCACGATTGAGGTCAGTGTAAGGCTGTGTTTCCCGATCGGCGTGGCACCGTAATTCCCAAAACTCTGGTTGCCGGATGAGTCGCCGGGTAGCACCGTGCCTGTTGTGGGAGCGAGCTTGCTCGCGAAGACGTCCGCCCAGCCGAGATGCGATCAAGCCTCCACAGCTCAATGGCAGGCCGGCCCGTGGGTGCCGGAAGCTGTGCTGAAGCCATGAAGGTATGACATTTGCTTGCACACATTGCCTACACACCGTCAGAGCCGTCACCCCCATGCTCCAGACCCTCGTCCCTGCCGCAGCATCGAACATGCCCGCCGCCAGCAATCGCGGCGTGCTGTCGGCTGCGGCCAATGGGCTTGACGGGTTCATCCTGCAGCACGGCGGTGATCTGGACCGCGTATTCGGGCGGTCCGGGATCGACCCCGAGCAATTGCTGCACCCGACCCTGAGCCTGCCGCTGACCAACTACTGCAAAGTGCTGGAAGAAGCCGCGAGCCAGACCGGCTGCGACAACTTTGGCCTGCGTTACGGCCAGCAATTCCGGCCTCAGGCACTGGGTCTGCTGGGCTACATTGGTCTGTGCTCGGCGACGCTGGAAGACGCGCTGATCAACTTTTCCGCCGCCTTCCCCTTCCACCAGCACAGCACGCTGATCGAACTGGTCGATCAAGGCGAGTGCTACCGGTTTGATTATCAGGTCCGCCACGGCGCGATCAACGAACGACGCCAGGACGCCGAACTCACAATGGGCATGGCGCTGAACCTCGTGCGCCACGTGCTCGGCCCGGACTGGGCACCTCGGCAAGTGGCCTTCGAACACGCCCAACCCCAGGGCTGGCACGAGCACCGCGACGTTTTCCGCGCTGATGTGCGCTTCGGGCAGGGCTGCAATTCACTGCTGATTCCCAAGGGCGATGTCGTCGGCAAGGCCATGCCGGGCAGCGACCCGATTCTGCTGATGCTGATCAAGGACGCGATCCGTCAGTTGGGCGAGAACGGCAGCAGCACGGGCAACCGCCACGAAGCGACGCTCCTTGACCGCGCTCGCCAGACCATCGTCGCCACCCTGCACCTGGGCGAACCGGCGCTGGAGGACATCGCCCAGACCCTGGGTCTGTCCGAATGGACCCTGCAGCGCAAACTGCGCGAACACGGCATCAGCTTCACGCAACTGGTCGACCAGATCCGCCAGGACTCGGCCCTGAGCCACCTGAAGCAGCAGAACCTCAGCATCACCCAACTCGCCTCGCTGCTGGGCTACTCGGAAACCAGCGCGTTCTCCCGGGCGTTCAAACGATGGTTTGGAGTCAGTCCGAAGCAGTGGCGTGGGGGTGATTGCCGGGTTTGAAACGCCGACGGCCGGCTTTCCTTGTTTTTCCAGACAGCACCGGTCATGTGGGAGTGACCGGGGTGGCGCTCCACCTTGCTCATGAAAGGGCCCAAACATTCAGCCACTTTCTCTGGTGACTGACAGGAAGCCTTCGCGAGCAAGCTCGGCTCCCACAGGTAAATCAGTCCCAGCGGGCAGCGCGGCGTCTGGATCAGAAGCGCCCTCTACTTACGCCCCAAATCCTGCAACCAGTCGTTCATGTTCCCCGGCAGCAGCAGTTCGTGCCGGGCGCGGGAGCTGGCGGTGTAGAGCAGCGAGCACACGCTGGCGAGGGAATGCGTCGAGCCTTCCCGCGGTGGGCGCATGAGGTCGCGGGAGAGCAGCACCGAGTCGAATTCCTGGTTCTTCACGTCTTCGACTTTCGCCAGTTTGAGGATGGCGGCCGGGTCGTTGCAGAAACGCTGGGTGGTGTCGAGGAAGTCCTGCAGCCGGTTGCCCTGGCAGAGCCACTCGTGCATGGCCTTGAATTCGTGACTGCCGCCCATGGCCGAGGCCAGTGCGTCCCAGTAAGCGAAGCGGAAGATCAGCCGGTGTTGCGGGCGCAGGTCTTCGCGGTAGAGCAGGTCCAGGCCTTTGACGAACAGCGTGAGGTTTTCAAGGGTGCGCAGTGGCATTTGAAAGCGCGCGCCTGCTTCGGTCAGGCGCTTGAACCAGGCAAACAAGCCCCATTCGTTGGCGACCAGAATCGTGGTGGGTTTTTCCGGGATCGGCATGACGCTGTGGCCGATGATCCTCGTCGAGTGCGGCGCGCGGCCGACGAAGCCTTCTTTTATGTCGCTGGGGTGCATCTGAATCAGCGGGTTGAGCACGTCGGCCATTTGCTTGCCGGCGCGAATCGACTGGGTCATGAATCGCTGGCGAATGAAGCCACCGTGGCGCGGGGTTTTGCCGCTGAGCTGCTGGAATTCGTCGCCCAACGTAATGACCGCCTGGGGGCTGCGGTCGAGGATCTGCACCATCGGCGCCGTCAGCTCGTGGCTCTCGTCGATGATGATGTGGCTGTAGTTCTCGGGAATGACTTCAGTGGTCAGCGCCAGAAACTTGATCCGGTGGCTGTTGCGGATCGGCAACCGAATATGCGGCGCCGAGGGCCTGACCGTTTCGCGCCAGAGCAGGCGGCTGTATTCCAGCAGCAGGGCGATGTCCGCCTGACTCGCCGCATGGCCCAGGGACGGCAAGTGCCGGGCCTCAATGTTGGCCAGCGGCGACAGGCTGAAACTGTGCACGGTGCTGCGGCAGACCCTGGCCACGTCGCGCGGGCTAAGCTTGCCCACCGCTTGCAGGTTCAGCCACTGCGCCACTTGCCGGTCATCGACCAGCGAGCTGGCGGTGGTGCGCTGCATGTCGGTGTTGCGCCAGCCGCGCGCCGTGAGATCGCGATTGAGCAGCAGGTTGGCCATGTGACCGAAGGTACACGCGTTGATCCGCGCATCGGGGTTCGCCTGACGCACCCGCGCCTGTAGCGCGGCCACCTGACCGGGAAAGGTCGCCATAAGCAGGGTCTTTTCCGGGACCAGGACCTCGAAGAACTTCGCTAGCAGGTAGGTTTTGCCCACCCCGGCATAGGCCTGCAGGTGGAACGACTCTTCGTTGCAGACCTTGAACTCGTCGAAGATCCGGCTCTGCTGATCGCTCAGGTGCAGCACGTCGCCGGACGGCATCACGACCTCACGGGTCAGGGGTTCCAGTTTGGCGCGATGGCGCAGGCCAAAACCGAAGTCCCACTGCCCTTCCCCGTCCAGGTAATCCTGCTGCTCGATGTCAGCGTCTTCGAGCAGGCTGACGCCGGCAATTTCAAGCACCGAGAGCCCTGCGGCCAGATGGTCGGCGGTAAATCTGCCGCGCACCAGATCGGCAAATCGGCCGCCGGCGTCTTCAACCGAGGCGGCCGCGCGCAGGACATCATCGAGCATGCGTTCGAGCTGTTCGACGGCGGTGTTTTGCGCGGCCAGGGCCTTGAGATTGAGCAGCAGCATGAGCGCGGCGAGTTGTGGCCGGCCTGCCTGATTGAGGAAATCGTCCAGCGATTCGCCAGCGGCCAGGCCTTTGCACACCTCTTCGGTCAGGGGCAGAAACAGTGACGGCGGTGGCGCGAAGGCAGCGGGTGATCTCATTGCGGGTGTCAGGTCCTGAGCGGCGCGTGGGCGCGGGCAGTCAAAAAGGAGCACAGCTTACTCCTGCCGCCCGATCACCGCCCACTTGCGTGTCGCCGTTACCACGGACGGCCCGAAAGACTACCGTCTGGCACGCCCTTCACACCCGGCTCTGCTGATGCCCCGCCACGCCGACCCGGGTGTGTTCCGAGCCGCCTTCGGCAACCATCTGCACGCGGCTTTCGATCCACATCACCAGTGGCGTTTTGTCGGAGCCGTTTTCGGCGACTTTCGGCGCAAGCTGGAAGCAGGTGCGCTCGTCGCCGCCGATGTGCTGCACCGCTGCGTTGGCGTGAACGGCGAAACCCGCGAGTGCGAATGCAACGGCGGACAAGGTGGTTTTGATCGGTGTCATGGTGTGATCCTCACGTAATCTTCAACGGGAATGGGCGAACCGGGCGGCCGGCGACACGTCATCCGCGCGGCCCTGGACTCAGTTGTCCTGCGGGCAGTTCTGGGCAACGGTCTCGTAATTCAGAACCTGTTGCTGGCCTTGGGAGTCGAGGTAGCGAAGGTGGGCATTGACCACGCCGCACGCCGGGCTTGGGTCGACTTCGGTGGACAAGGCCTTGGCGATGTCCAGGTGCTCGCCGTACATATAGTTGTGGGCTTGAGCAACGGGCTGGGCTTGGGCGGTCAGGGCGCCAAGGCTCATGGCGGCAAACAGGGTGGCGATGCTGAGGTTCTTCCAGTTCATGATGTTCTCCGGTATTCAAAGGGTCATTCGGTCAGGGTTCGAGGCGGTGTGTGTCTGTCGTCTCGATGGGTCCCATTGAACGCCCCGCAGGTATCTCGCTTGTGTCGCGAACCGCCGGAAAATCATCCTTACGTGTCAGAGCCCGCTGCAGATACACAGCGATACATTCGCGCCGAAAAACCTGCCTTTTGCATGCGCATGTATGCCCGGCAGCGCCAGATACAGTGGAATACAAACCCCGGCAGGCAAGTCACCCGCGACTGGTTAAGATGCGCCTCACACACATGAATACGGGAGCTGCGGCAATGGAGCACGTCGATCACATTCTGATTGTCGATGACGATCGCGAGATTCGGGAACTGGTGGGCAACTACCTGAAGAAGAACGGCCTGCGCACCACCGTGGTCGCGGACGGCAGGCAGATGCGTTCGTTTCTGGAATCGACGCCTGTCGACCTGATCGTGCTCGACATCATGATGCCCGGCGACGACGGCCTGCTGCTGTGCCGCGAGCTGCGCACCGGCAAGCACAAGACGACGCCCGTGCTGATGCTCACCGCCCGCAGCGACGAAACCGACCGCATCATTGGCCTGGAAATGGGCGCCGATGACTACTTGGTGAAGCCCTTCGCCGCCCGTGAACTGCTGGCGCGGATCAACGCCGTGCTCCGCCGCACCCGCATGCTGCCGCCGAACCTGATCGTCACCGAAGCCGGGCGTTTGCTGGCCTTTGGCAAATGGAAGCTGGACACCACCGCCCGCCACTTGCTCGACGCCCAAGGCACGGTGGTGACGCTCAGCGGCGCGGAATACCGCTTGTTGCGCACCTTCCTCGACCACCCGCAGCGGGTATTGAGCCGCGATCAACTGCTGAACCTGACCCAGGGCCGCGACGCCGATCTGTTCGACCGCTCCATCGACTTGCTGGTCAGCCGCTTGCGTCAGCGCCTGGCCGACGACGCCCGCGACCCGGCCTACATCAAGACCGTGCGCAACGAGGGCTACGTGTTCACCTACGCTGTGGAAATTCTCGGGGAAAGCCCATGAAGCTGAGCTTCGGATGGCCGCGCACCCTGGCCTCGCGTCTATCGCTGATTTTTCTGATCAGCCTGGTGCTGGCCCACGGTCTGTCGTTCGGCCTGCAATTTTATGAGCGCTATGAAAGCGCGATGACCACGATGCTCGGCAACATGGAGCGCGACCTCAGCACCACCGTTGCCATCCTCGAACGCCTGCCCGCCGACGAACGCCAGGCCTGGCTGCCACGTTTCGAACACCCCACCTACGTCTACATCCTGGGTGCCGGCCAGACCGGTACGCCGGTGGACATGGACAAGGCGCCAATGTCGGTGCATTCGATGCAGGAAAGCCTGGGCAACGATTACGCACTGACCTTCAATAACATCGCCGACAGCCGCCCGCACTACCAGGCGCATCTGACGCTGAAGGACGGCAACCCGCTGACGATTGACGTGCGCCCGCAGATCACCCCGCTGTCGCCCTGGCTGCCGCTGCTGTTGATCGGCCAACTGGTGCTGCTGTTTGTCTGCACCTGGCTTGCCGTACGCACAGCGATTCGTCCGCTGACGCGCCTGTCCCACGCCGTCGACAACCTCGACCCGAACGGCGAAGGCATCCGCCTGGATGAAAGCGGCCCGACCGAGGTGGCCTTCGCTGCCGTGGCGTTCAACACCATGCAGCAACGGATCTCGACCTACGTGAAGGAGCGCATGCAACTGCTGGCGGCAATCTCCCACGACCTGCAAACCCCGATCACCCGCATGAAACTGCGCGCCGAGTTCATGGACGATGGCGTCGAGAAAGACAAGCTCTGGAGCGACCTGAGCGAGATGCAGCACCTGGTTCAGGAAGGCGTCGCGTACGCACGCAGCATGGACACCTCAACCGAGACAGCGCGGCGCGTGGACATGGACTCATTCCTCGACAGCCTGGTGTTCGACTATCAAGACGTCGGCCGCGACGTGCAGTTGAACGGCAAGACCGGCGCCGTCATCGACACCCGCCCCCATGCCTTGCGCCGGGTGCTGGTCAACCTGACCGACAACGCGTTGAAGTTCGGTGGTGCAGCGGAGATTGAAGTGATCGCCCACGCCGATCAGAGCCTGACGCTGCACGTGCTCGACCGCGGACCGGGCATTGCCGAAGGGGAATTGTCGGAAGTGATCAAGCCGTTCTACCGCGTCGAAAGCTCACGCAACCGCGACACCGGAGGTACCGGACTGGGCCTGGCGATCGCGCAGCAATTGACGATCGCACTGGGCGGCACCTTGACGCTCACCAACCGCGAAGGGGGTGGGTTGAGTGCTCAGTTGAAGCTGCCCGCACGGATAGCGACAGGCGCGGTGAAGATCACGGATCTTTAGAGGATATTGACGTTGATTATCCCTGGTGGGACCGGCATCAGCCGTGAAGAGGCCAGCGTGAGCACCGAACCTTCTGCAGTGTGACGCCTGACGCATTCCCGGCTAAAGCCGGTCCCACTAACGGACCGCGCGCGCCTGTAGGACCGGCTTCAGCCGGGAAGAGGCCAGCGTGAGCACCGAACCTTTTGCAGTGTGACGCCTGACGCATTACCGGCTAAAGCCGGTCCCACTAACGGATCGCGCGCGCCTGTAGGACCGGCTTCAGCCGGGAAGAGGCCAGCGTGAGCACCGAACCTTTTGCAGTGTGACGCCTGACGCATTACCGGCTAAAGCCGGTCCCACTAACGGATCGCGCGCGCCTGTAGGACCGGCTTCAGCCGGGAAGAGGCCAGCGTGAGCATCGAACCTTTTGCAGTGTGACGCCTGACGCATTCCCGGCTAAAGCCGGTCCCACTGACGGACCGCGCGCGCCTGTAGGACCGGCTTCAGCCGGGAAGAGGCCCGTGTGAGCACCGAACCTTCTGCTGTGTGACGCCTGACGCATTCCCGGCTAAAGCCGGTCCCACTAACGGCATGCGCCGTGTCCGTGGGACCGGCTTCGTTAAGTCCCACAGAAGCAACGCGTGCAGTCAGTGTGACCGGCTTCAGCCGGGAAGCCTTTGATCTGCTTTTGATGTGCCTTTGATCTGCCTTCGCTGTTCAACCACAAAAGGCTCAGTCACCGCCAAACGCGACTTGGGTGCAGGCTGAACGCAGGTTTTGCGGAGTGGGCCGAGCCGCAGGGATGCGGCGAGAGCGCCGTCAGGACATGGATGTCCGTTCGGCGCGGGCCCACGGAGCAAGACCGGAGTGAAGGAACCCTGACGAAGGAAGGGCCCAACCGAGAGCAAGCACCCTTGGTTACTTGGGGTGCTTTTCCAAGTAACTCGCCGAAGGCGAAACCCGAGGCCGTTAGGCCGACGCTCTTGATCTTGAGAAATCAAAAATCCAGCTTCACCCGCGCCACCAACTGCCGCGGCTCACCGATGGAAATCGCCGGCGACCCCAACCCGCTCGCCGACGTGTAGTACTTCTCGTCGAACACATTCTTCAGATTCAACTGCAGCGTCACATCACGCTCATCCAGCTTCACCTTGTACGCCACAAACGCATCCGCGACCTTCGACGACGGCAGGTAATACTCCCTCCCCGCACCATCGTTCACACCCCAGCGGCTGGCAAACCGTGCACCGGCACCCGCGCGCAGATCACCCACACCCACGTGCCCGAAGTCACGGGTCAGGTACACCGCACCGGTGTGCTTCGACACGCCGTCCAGCGGTTCACCCTTGAGAATCGGATCTTCCAGCACTTTGGTGTCGGTATAAGCGTAGCTGCCGGTAATACTCCAGAACTCGTTCAACTGCCCGGTGATATCCGCCTCCAGCCCGCGCGAGCGCACCTCGCCGGACACCCGCGTGCAAGTCTCGGTGCCACACGCTTCGCTGGTCTGCACGTTCTGCTTGTTGATATTGAACAGCGCCACCGTCGCGGTGATCGCGTCGTTCTGGAACTTGGTGCCGATTTCGTAGGCCTTGCCCTCCTCCGGCGGCAGGTCGCCAATCGGCGAAGCAATCGAGGTATTCGGGCGGAACGACTCGGTGTAGCTGCCGTACACCGACCAGTCCGGCTGGATCAGGTACACCAGGCCGACGCGGGGCACGACCTTGCTGTCCTTCACGTCGGCGCCGACCACGAACGGCCGGCCCTTGCCGGTCAGCTCGTCGAAGGCGTCATAACGCAGGCCGGTCTGCAGGATCCACTTCTCGCCCAGATGCATGGCGTCCTGAACGAAGAAGGCATGGGTACGCAGGTGATCGGTCTGGTCGCTCTGGCCGGCATTGGCCGTAGTCGGTTGCTGAGTAACGCCATACACCGGCGCGTTGTAATTGAAGTCGACCTTGTTGGCGCTGCGGTACAGATCGCCCAGGTCGCGGTCGTTCTTCATGTAATCGGCGCCGATCAGCACTTCGTGGCGCACATCGCCCCAGTACAGGTTGCCGAGCGCGCTGACAGTGGCGGTGTGGGCGAACTGCACGGCATCGCGGGTGGCGTCGCCGCGACGGGTCACGGCGCCGGTGTTGTAGTTAGCCGAGATGAAGCGCGACTGGTAATCGTTGTAGTAATTGCGGCTGTAGGCGTAACCGGTACGCAGGGTCCAGGTGTCGTTGAGGCGATGGTCCATGCGCAGGTCGAGGGAATCAGAGCGGCCGGTGGTG
The DNA here is from genome assembly GCF_057834665.1 of Pseudomonas sp. GL_135. Lineage (NCBI taxonomy): Bacteria > Pseudomonadati > Pseudomonadota > Gammaproteobacteria > Pseudomonadales > Pseudomonadaceae > Pseudomonas > Pseudomonas sp. GL_135. The sequence goes on along the minus strand of NZ_CM174408.1, from coordinate 1,969,166 downwards.
ACGTTGAACGGCTCGTCCAGACGCCGGCTGCGCGGGATGTCCAGTACCTTGCCGGTCTTGGGGTTGATCTGCGTGCCACGGTCGAAGGGCACGGAATATTCCATGTGCTCGTAGGCCACGGACACCGTCGTGTCATCGCCGTACCAGGCCAGCGACGGCGCGATGACCGACTGATCGATGCTGCCGAAATTGCGCCAGTAATCGTAGTTCTGCTTGTCGGCGATCACCCGGTAGGCCAGACCGTTGGTGCCGATCGGGCCGGTCAGGTCGATCTGCTCGCCACCGCCGCCAAAGCTGCTGCCGAAGGCCGAAACAGAGCGGGCCTTGACCAATTCCGGCTTCTTCGTCACCACGTTGATCACGCCGCCCGGGTCCTGCACGCCGTAGAGCATGGACGCGGGGCCCTTGAGCACTTCGATGCGCTCGGTGGTCGGGGTGAAGTTACGCGCCCGCACCGATTGCATGCCGTCGCGCATGATCGAGTTGTCGCGGTTGGTGCCGAAGCCGCGTTTCTGAATGGCGTCCTGAGTGCCGCCCAGGGTATTGCTTTGCTTGACGCCGCTGACCGCGTTGATCGCTTCGTCCAGGCTGAACGGCTGGCGGTCTTCGATGACCCGGTTGGTCACCACGTTAACGCTCTGCGGCACTTCCACCAACGGCGCTTCGGTGCGTGTGGCCACGGTCGCCTTGCGCGCCTGATAACTGTCGCGGCTGTGCTGGGTTTCGCTGACCTCGGGCTGGGACGTGGCGTCGATGTTGACCGCGTCCAGCTGCATTTCTTCAGCGCCGGCAACAGGGCTCATGCCCAGCGAGCACAACAGCGCCGTGGCTGAGCACATGCTCAACAACGATGCAGGACGAAGCACGGGGAAAGCGGACACGCGAAAACCGGATTGAGCTGTCATGGAAGCGAGAACCTGAGGCGTCGAGAAGCGATGCGCCTGTCACGAAACGCATCTGATTCTCACTACACGGATGCCGACACGGTTTACCTCACATGAATCTGAAAATAATTTTTAACCCGGCGTCCGCAGCGCTCGGTGGATACGGCGAAACACCCTGTATCATTCGCCGCGCTCACCCTCTTCTTACGTAGCGAAATCAAGGATTGTTCATGCGTATCCGCTCCCTGACTCCTCTTGCTTTGATCATTGGCGCGACGATGGGCGGCCAGGCCCAGGCCAGCAGTGACGACTCCTGCTACCCCAACTGGTCGCTGCTGCGCGACTCGCTGGACGTCTGTAACAACCTGCCCTTCCTCACGCCCGGTAACGACAGCCGGGTCAACCTGCGTCTGCTGCTGGCCGATCGCAAGGCGCTGACGCTCAAGCCCGGCGAACTGACCGAGCAGGAATTGGCCGAGGGCTATGGCCCGGTGCCGTTTGCGGCGTTCAGGTTGGCGAACGAAGAGATCGAGGGCGACGAAAGCGAAGAATCAGGCGCCGCCGCCATGGCCGACTTGCTGGGCAAGCTCGGCGTCAGCCGTGAGAGCAACGACACCGCCGGCCAGGCCTTTCTGCAGGGCGAAGGCAGCCGCTGTCGCAGTAACCGCGACGAGAGCGCCGCTGATTTCATCGGCCAGTTGCTCGACACCGAAGGGCTGTCCGCCACCGAGCGCCAATCCCTGGCCCGCGCGCGCCTGCAACTGCTGGACGCGTGCACCTGGGAGGCGGACAAACAGGCCAGCCTGTTGCCGACCGATGTCCAGTCGCCGGAAGCCAAGGCGTTTGCCGCCTACCTTCGTGCGGCCTCGGATTTCTACAGCGGGCGCTTCAGCGACGCTGAAAAAGGATTCAGCGGCCTCGCCGAGAGCGCGCAACCCTGGCTCAAGGAAACCGCGCTCTACATGATCGTCCGCACCCGGCTGAACGCCGCGCAACAGAACGCGTTCGACGAATACGGCAGCCTGAAAGAGGACCATGATCGCGCGCCTTACGCAGCCGTCGGTCAAGCCATCGAGCAGTACCTCAGCGTTTACCCCGACGGCCGCTACAGCCGCTCCGCCACCGGGTTGCTGCGCCGCGTCCACTGGCTGGCAGGAGACACCGACAAACTGGCCGCCGATTACGCCTGGCAACTGACGGAAGCCGGCGAGGCCCGGGCGTCTGCTTCGCCGGAAGCCTTGATTCAGGAAGCCGACAACAAACTGCTGACGACCCTCACCGGCGCCACGCCATCGCCGTTGATGACGGCGACCCATGACCTGATGATCATGCGCCCGGACCTGCCGAACCGGCTGACCCGCCAGCAGCTCGATGGGCAAAAAGCGCTGTTCGCGCAGCAACCGGCGATGTTCGATTACTTGCAGGCCGCTTTCGCGTTCTACGTCGACAAGAAACCTGCCGACGCGCTCAAGCATTTGCCGAACGACGTTCCCGAATCACTGGATTATTTGGCCTTCAGCCAACAGACCCTGCGCGGCCTGGCTTTGGAGGCGGGCAATGATATGCCTGGCGCCCGAGCGCTGTGGCTGAAACTGCTGCCCCTGGCGCTGCAGCCCCTGCAGCGCGAACAACTGCAACTGGCGCTGGCGATGAACTATGAACGCAGCGGGCAACTGACGAAGGTGTTCGCCAGCGATTCGCCGATCACCTCCGCCCAGGTGCGGCTGATTCTGCTGGGCAAGGTGGCCGACGCGACGCTGCTGCGCCAGCAGATCGGTCAGGGCATCAGCGATGTCGAGAAGGCCACCGCGCAGTTCGTCCTGCTCTACAAGGCGCTGCTGCACAGCCAGTACGCCGCGTTCGCCGATGATCTGAAAACGCTGCCGGAGCCGCCTGCGAACACCAAACTCGGCACCAGCCTGGGTTATGTCTACGACGCCGGCCAGACATTGCAGTTGTTCCGCTGGAACGGCGCCAAGGCCGAATCGGGTTACGCCTGCCCGAGCATCGGCGAGATCGCCGACGTGTTGCAGGCCGACGACAAGGACGCCAAAGGTCTGAACTGTCTGGGTGAGTTCATCCTGCGCAACGGCCTGGACGGCATGCCGCTGGATCAGAAGCCCGACGCGGGTAATTTGGGCAGCAGCGAACCCGGCTTCAAGGGTCAGGTTTTTTCGCGACTGAACGGCTATCAGACGGTGATCGCCGACAGCAAGGCCGCGCGGGACGACAAGGCCTACGCCCTGTTCAGGGCGATCAACTGCTACGCGCCCGCGGGCTATAACAGTTGCGGCGGCAAGGATGTGGCGCCCGCCGTGCGCAAGGGCTGGTTCAAGCAACTGAAAACCACTTACGGCGCCACCAGCTGGGGCAAATCCCTGCAGTATTACTGGTGATGAGGACGCCGTTTCGCTGGCGGGTGTGTGCCGGCGGGCTGATCGGTCTGGTCATCGCAGGCTTGAGCAGCGGCGTGGCCTGGGCGGCGGTGGGCGCCCGCGAGCACGATGCCTTCTGGCTGTGGAGCGGCGTGGCGACGCAGCCGGTGCTGATGAACCAGGCGAAAACCCTGTACGTGCTCCAGGGCCAGATCAGCACCACCCGTCGTGATCGGCAAACGCCGGCGCTGATTGCCCAGGGGATGAGCGTGAGGCGTCTGCCCCAGCGGGAGGTGTGGATCGTCTACCGCGCCCACACCCTGCGCTGGCCCGACCCGGTTTACAAACAGCTGCTGGGCCAGGTGCAACGCTGGCGGGACGCGGGCACAGCGGTCGCTGGCGTGCAGATCGATTTCGATGCGCGCACCCGTTATCTGCAGGACTACGTGGTCTTTCTCAAGGACCTGCGCCAGCGCCTGCCGTCTGATTTGAAGCTGAGCATCACCGGGTTGATGGACTGGAGCAGCAACGCGGATGCGCAGACGATCGGCGAGCTGAAAGGCGTGGTCGACGAAGTGGTGGTGCAGACCTACCAAGGCCGCCACAGCATCCCCGATTACGCCGCCTACCTGCCGCGCATCAGCCGGATGGGGCTGCCGTTCAGGATCGGTCTGGTGCAGGGCGGAGAATGGCAAGCGCCCGGGTATTTGCAGGACAGCCCGTGGTTTCGCGGGGATGTGGTGTTTCTGGTGAATCAGAAGTAGGTGAACGGGCCGCGTTTCATGCAAGGTCGGCAGGAGTGCGGTGTGATCGCTGGCCTCTTCCCGGCTAAAGCCGGTCCCACTGAGGACTCGCGTGCATCCCGTAGGACCGGCTTCAGCCGGGAAGGCGTCGGCCGCTGCGCCGCGAATCCGGCGAACTCACACCTCCATATCCAGCAACGCCGCACCCAGTGCCTTGCCGTGTGCATCCAGCGCCAGTGACCGTGTGACGCCCCCCTTCAAAATCCCCGGCAGCACAAAATTCAGCGCGTGTACGTTCGGCAGTTCATACCGAAGTACCCGCGAGCCATCGTCCCCCAGCAACTCGGCAAAATACTCAGCCACCCGCTCGGCCGTCAGCGCCTTGAGCAATCGCGGGTAGTCTTGCGCCTTGAAGGCGATGACCGAAATATTCGAGGTGTCGCCCTTGTCCCCGGTCCGGGAATGGGCCAGTTCGCGTAATTTCACGTTGCTCACGATGCATCCTCCAGATGAGCCTGCGCCTTGACGGCATCCCGCGGCATCAGCAGCGACGCCACTGCCACCACCTGGCGCACGGCCTTGGTCGCGCCGCCGCCGCCATAGGGTCCGTTGGTGTAAAGGGTTTCGACTTCATTGCCGATGCGCACGGCTTCGGCCTTGTCTGCACAACGGGCCGCAACACGTAAGCGCACTTCCCACGGCTCGGCCGCTGCCCGCGAACCCAACGTCGCACCGTGCAACGCGTCCACGCCAATCAGCTCGGCGCGCAGGTCATCGAAGACCACGCCGGTCAGCTGTAAGCGCTCCAGCACCACGTCCCGCGCCAGCTGCGCCCGGGCCAGTGCACCAGGCCCGCCGTAGGAAATCTGCCCCTCGCCGATCCAGCCGTCGAGATAACCCACCGAGACCTTCAGCGTCTCCGGTCGCGCGCGGCCATCGGCGCCTTCAGCCCGTACTTGGTTGGTGGCGACTGGATGAAAAGACACGCCGGAAAAATCCGCCGTCACGTCCGGGGTCAGGTACGCCGCCGGGTCGTGCACTTCATAAATCATCTGCTCGGTGCAGGTGGCGGTGTCGATGCGCCCGCCGGAGCCGGCGACCTTGCTGATCACCGCCCTGCCCTCGGCGTCGACTTCCGCCAACGGGAACCCCAGGCGCGCCAGGTTGGGTACCTCTTTAACGCCCGGATCAGCAAAATAGCCGCCAGTGATCTGCCCGGCGCATTCCAGCAAGTGGCCGATCAACGTGCCGCGTCCCAGCCGCGTCCAGTCGTCCTCGGCCCAGTCAAATTCAAAGAGCTGTGGCGCGAGAAACAAAGAAGGGTCGGCAACCCGGCCGGTGATCACCACATCGGCATCCGCCTTCAGCGCCTCGACAATCCCCTGGGCGCCGAGATAGGCGTTGGCTGAAATCAAGCGATCACCCAACGAAGCAATCGTCGCGCCGTTATCCAGCAACCGTTCAGGACTCGCCTTGAGAGCAGCGAGCACGTCATCCCCCGTCACCGCGGCGACCTTTAGCCCGTGCAGGCCCAGCTCGACCGCGATGCGCCGGACTTCCCGCGCCGCCGCCAGCGGGTTGGCCGCGCCCATGTTGCTGATCAGCCGCAGCCGACGCTGTCCGGCCTCGCGTCCGCGCCCCACGAATGGCAGCACGCGACGCATGCGCTCGCTCAACAGCGGGTCGAAACCGGCTTCGGGATCACTGAGCCGCGCCTGTTGCGCCAGGGCAATGGTGCGCTCGGCGAGGCACTCGAAGACCAGGTAGTCGAGGTCGCCCTTCTCGGCCAGCTCGACCGCCGGCTCGATGCGGTCCCCGGAATAACCGGCGCCGGAGCCGATACGTATTGTCTTCATTTAAAACACTCCCAGCAGCAGTGCGGTCAGGGTCATCAGCACCGATGCGGCAAACAGAAACGGAATGGTGAAGCGCTGGTGGTCGGCCAACTCGACCTTGCACAACCCGACCAGCAGGAAGGTCGCCGGCGTCAGCGGGCTGACCGGGAAGCCGGTGGTGTGTACGCCCAGCAGCGACGCCTGGGCCACCTGCAGCGGATCGACGCCCAGGGAGCGGCCGACTTCGGCGATCACCGGCATCACGCCGAAGTAGAAGGAATCGGGGTCGAACAACAGGCTCAGCGGCATGGACAGGAAACCCACCACCATCGGGATCAGCTTGCCGTGGCCGGCCGGAATCTGCGCCACGGCCACTTCGGCCATGGCCTTGAGCATGCCGGTGCCCTGCATGATGCCGGTGAACACTCCCGCTGCCAGAAGAATGCTGGCCATGGTCAGGGCGGTCTTGGCGTGGGCGTCGATGCGCGCGCGCTGGGCGTCGACATTGGGGTAGTTGATGCACAGCGCCAGCACCGTGCCGACCATGAACATCACCACCGGGTCGACCCAGCCGGAGATCATTATTCCCATGACGGCGATGGTCAGCAGCAGGTTGAGCCAGAACAGCCGCGGCCGGCGCAGCACCGCTTCCTGTTCGGTCAGCACCCGCTGCGGCACCACATCGATGTGCTCGGCCGTGGTCTGAAAGCGGCCCAGCCCAAGACGCTTTTCTTCACGCCGCCCGAGCATCCAGGCGCAGAAGAAGACAAACGCCAGGCCGACGATCTGCACCGGAATCAGCGGCTGAAACAGCTCGGACACCGGCACATGCAGCGCTGCCGATGAGCGCAGCACCGGACCGGTCCACGGCAGGAAATTCACCCCTGCTGCCATCGCAGCGACGCAGGCCAGGATCCGCCGATCGATGCCCAGCCGCGTGTACAGCGGCAGCATCGCCGGGATCGTCACGAGAAACGTCACCGCGCCGGAACCGTCGAGGTGCACCAGCAACGCCAGCAGTGCGGTGCCGACGACAATCCGCGTAGGACGCGTGCCCACCGTGCGCAGGATGCGGTCGATGATCGGGTCGAGCATACCGGCGTCGGTCATCACCCCGAAGAACAGGATGGCGAACACGAACATGCCGACCACCGGGGCGACGTTCTTGATGCCGGTGATGATGAAGCCGCTGGTTTGCAGACCGAATCCGCCGATCAGCGCGGCGATGATGGGCAAGGCAATCAGGGCGACCAGGGGCGAGAGGCGCTTGCTCATGACGGCAGCGAGCAGGCAGAGGATGGTAATGACACCGAGGGTGGCGAGCATGGTTTGATCCTTCGTCATCCCTGACCGGCTGGCGGCGGGATGAGCTGTTGTTGTTTTCATCGAGTATCGAAACGGGGGTAAGCTTTGTAAATTGAAATGTTCGGCACCCTGCGTTCGGAAAAACCGAATAGCGCGTGTACGGCAACTTCTTCGGAAAACTCAGCCATGAAGAACTCGATTCAGCACATCCGCGCCTTTTTGACCGTCGCCCACACCGGCAGCTTTGCCAAAGCGGCGCTGGAGCTGAACCTGTCGCCGTCCGCCCTGACCGTGCAGATCCAGCAGCTGGAAGAATGGCTCGGCGTCGCCCTGCTGGAGCGCAGCCCGCGTCAGGTCAGCCTGACCGCTGCGGGTCAGAACAATCGCGGGCCCATGGAGAAACTGCTGCTGGACCTGGACAACATCGTCAGCGGCTCGCGGGATCTGGCAGCGCTGCGCCGAGGCGTGGTGACCATCGCCGCCCTGCCCTCAATGTGTTCCGGCACGCTGCCGCCGCTGCTTAAAACCTTCCGCGAGCAGTTTCCTGGTGTTGAAGTGCGCCTGCGGGACGTGGTGGCGCAGCGGATCGATGTGCTGGTGCGTGAAGGCGAAGTGGATTTCGGGCTGGGGGTGCGAGCGCGGATGGGCCACGGGCTGACGTTCGAGGTGGTGATGGTCGACCGGCTGAGTCTGTTCGTCCCCGCTGATCATCCGCTGGCACGGGAGCGCTCGATCACCCTGCAGGCCCTGGCCGGGCAGCCGATCATCCTTACCGGTCGCGACAGCAGCGTGCGCGAGCGGGTGGAGCAACTGTTTGCTGAAGAAGGACTGGCACTGACGCCGGGGCTGGAAGCGAACTACATGTCGACGGTCATGGCGCTGGTACGGCAAGGCCTGGGGATGACGTTGCTGCCGGAATCCGCCGACGAAGGCCGCGGCGATTTGATACAGGTGCGGGTCGAGCATCCTGGGGTGTGTCGGGAGATCGGCCTGATTACCCGTACGGGTGTGAGCCTGAGCCCCGCCGCCCAGAGATTTGTCGAGACAATGAAAAGCGCCCTGTGAGCGCAAAGCCTGTCGCAGCCTGTCACTAAACGCTCAAAGCACCCTGTGCTAGCTGAACGCCACCTGAACACCTGCATGACAAGCAGGGATTTGCAAAAAAACCAGTGCAGCCATTCAATAATGAGTATCATTATGTTACACAATGGCTGAATGCGAATGGCTACCTGACGCATTCACGTCGCACACCCTATCAGATCTGCACCGGTGATAAATGCTCGTTCCTTTTTTGATCATGCTGCGCGAAGGGATTGAAGCCGCGCTTATCGTTGGCATCATTGCCAGTTACCTGAGACAGACCGGCCGCGGCGAGTGGATGCCTGCGGTGTGGATCGGCGTGTTTCTGGCGGTCGCCCTGGCGCTGTTCGTCGGTGGTGGCCTGGAGATGGTCAGCGCTGAATTCCCGCAAAAGCAGCAGGAACTGTTCGAAGGCATCGTCGGCCTGGTGGCCGTGGTGATCCTCAGTTCGATGGTCGTATGGATGCGCAAGGTCGCCCGCTCGGTCAAACATGATCTGCACCAGTCCCTGGACGCTGCTTTGGCCGGGTCGAGAAACCAGACTTACGCCCTGATCGGCATGGTGTTCTTTGCTGTCGCCCGTGAAAGCCTCGAAACCGTGTTCTTCCTGCTCGCCGTGTTCCAGCAGAGCGAGGGCGTGTCCGGTCCGCTGGGTGCGCTGTTCGGCCTGATAATCGCGGTGTGCATCGGCGTCGGCATCTACAAAGGCAGCATGCGCCTGAACCTGAGCAAGTTTTTCCGCTACACCGGCCTGTTCATCCTCGTGGTGGCAGCGGGCATTCTGGCCAACTCCGTGCGTTCGCTGCACGAAGCCGGGGTCTGGAACCACTTTCAGGACGTGGTCTTCGACATCAGCGCGATCCTGCCGATGGACGGCCCAACCGGCTCGGTGCTGGCCGGCATGTTCGGTTATCAGGATGCGCCGACCGTCAGCGTGCTGGTGGCGTACCTGGCGTACCTGGTTTTTGCGCTGTTCCTGTTCTTCAAGCCCCAGGCGCGGGTGGTGAGTCTGCCCACCCGCCCGGCCCATGAACACGGCCACACTTCTTCCGTTACGCATTCAGTTACGAACAAATAAGGGCACTCATGAACTCCACTGCCAACGGCCTTCCTCCCAAGAAAGCCAAGCCATCTCGCGCCCTGCAGTTCGCCGTTGCGGGCTCGGTGGTGCTAATGATCGCCGCCGGCGCCATGTTTTATTTCGCCTCCCAGGCCGCGCAGAAGAAGCGCATCGCCAACAGCGGCAATGAAACGGTCGTGACCATTAACGCGAAAAGCTGCGAGCCGAATTCGATCACCGTGCCGGCCGGCAAGAACGCGTTCCGCATCGTCAACGCCTCGGATCGCGCCGTGGAGTGGGAAATCCTCGACGGCGTGCTGGTGGTGGAAGAGCGGGAAAACATCGTCCCGGGGCTGAGCCAGATCATCAACGCCAACCTGCAGCCCGGCGACTACGCCATCACTTGCGGCCTGCTGAGCAATCCGCGCGGCACGTTGCACGTGACGCCGACCGCGGAGTCTGACGCCGCTGCCAAAGCGCGTCCGTCGATGGTCGCCTTCATCGGGCCGCTGTCCGAATACCGCGTCTACCTGAGCACCCAGAGCAGCGCGCTGATCCGCGCGACGAACGATTTGCAGCAAGCCATCGACAGCGGCGATCTGGCCCAGGCGCAGAAAGCCTATGCGCCGGCCCGCGCTGCCTATCAGCGCATCGCCCCTGCGGCCCAGCGCCTGTCCGAGCTGGACAACGCCATCAACGCCCGCGCCGATTACTACGAAAAACGTGAGCAGGATCCGGGATTCGGCGGCTTCCACCGCCTCGAATTCGGCCTGTTCTCGCAGAAATCCGTCGACGGCCTGGCGCCGGTCGTGCAGAAGCTGCAAGCCGACATCGCCAGCCTGAAGCAGCAATTGCTGGCCCAGAGCATCGCCCCGGAACAGCTGGCGAGCATGGTCGTGCGCAACATGCGCAGCATTGCCGAGGTCCGCAGCAACGGCGAAGAAGAACGCTACAGCCACCTCGACGTGAACGGCTTTGCCGCCAACCTTGAAGGCACGCGCAAGGTTATCGAGCTGCTGCGTCCGCTGCTGGCCAAGTCCTCCGGCGACGTGCTGAAAAAGATCGACACCGCGAGCACCGCGCTGGATGACCAGTTGCTGATGCTCAAGACCGCCGACGGCTTCAAGCCGTACGACCAGGTCAGCACCGAACAACGAAAACAAATAGCAGACAAGGCCAAGGCACTGGCCGACGCACTCGATGGAATCGATCCGGCCCTCGGCCTCTCAGGCCTGTAAGCGTGCCCTGGCGGGTGTCCATGCACCCGCCCGGCCCTGAAACCAGAGCGAAGACAGCATTCACATGAAAGACTCCGATTCAAAAAACGCGCCGATCTCCACTGACCGTCGCCGCGTCCTGCTGGGCCTTGGCGCTGCAGGCGCAGCGGTGGCCGGTGCCAGCCTGACCGGTAACGCGTTCGCCGCCCCCGCGCCGGCGCAGGTCACCGAAGCACCGAAAAGCGAAAAGACCCAGGACCACAACGCGTTCCACGGTCAGCATCAAAGCGGCATCGTCAACCCGCGCCCAACCGCCGGGATGATGGTCTCTTTCGACGTACTGGCCCAGGACCGGGAAGACCTCGAGCGCATGTTCCGTACGTTGAACGAGCGCATTGCGTTTTTGATGACCGGCGGCCCCGTGCCCCAGGTTGACCCGAAACTGCCTCCACTGGATTCCGGCATCCTCGGCCCGGTGGTCACGCCGGACAACCTCACCATCACCGTGTCGGTGGGTGACTCGCTGTTCGATGACCGCTTCGGGCTGGAACCCGTCAAACCCAAGCGTTTGCAGCGCATGGTCGGTTTCCCCAACGACGCGCTGGAAGCCGATTGCTGCCACGGCGACTTGAGCATTCAGTTCTGCTCCAACGCCCCGGACAGCAACATTCACGCCCTGCGCGACATCGTGAAAAACCTGCCGGACCTGCTGCTGGTGCGCTGGAAACAGGAAGGCACCGTCCCCGCCCAGGCCCCGTTGAAACCGGGCCAGGCGCCGGAAAGCGCGCGCAACTTCCTGGGTTTCCGCGACGGCTCGGCCAACCCGGATTCGAACAACCAGAAGACCATGAACGAACTGGTCTGGGTGCAACCGGGCAGCGACGAGCCGGCCTGGGCCGCCAACGGCAGCTATCAGGCGGTGCGCATCATCCGCAACTTCGTCGAGCGCTGGGACCGTACCCCGCTGCAGGAACAGGAAGCGATCTTCGGCCGGGTCAAAACCACTGGCGCGCCGATGGACGGCAAGACCGAAGCCGACGTTCCGGATTACCACAAAGACCCGGAAGGCAAGATCACCAAGCTGGATTCGCACATTCGCCTGGCCAACCCGCGCACCGCTGAAACCCAGCGCAACCTGATCCTGCGTCGCCCGTTCAACTACTCGAACGGCGTGAACAAGAACGGTCAGTTGGACATGGGCCTGCTGTTCATCTGCTATCAGGCGGACCTGGAGAAAGGCTTCATTACCGTGCAGACACGCCTCAACGGCGAGCCGCTGGAGGAATACCTCAAGCCCATCGGCGGCGGGTATTTCTTCACCCTGCCGGGCGTGGTCGACATCAACGATTTCATCGGCCGGTCCCTGTTGGCCGCCTCTGCCCAGACAACAAAAACTGCCTGACACCCCTTACCTCACAGGAAGAGCTCTATGAAAAAGTCGCCTCTCGCGTTGTTGCTTACCTTTGGCGTGTTGCAGACATCGATGTCCGCGTTCGCCGCCACCGCGCCGCTGGACCTGGTCACGCCGGTTTCGGACTACAAGATCTACGTGACGGAAAATGTCGACACCCTGGCCGCCGACACGCAGAAGTTCACCGACGCGATCAAGAAGGGCGACCTGGCGACGGCGAAGAAGCTGTTCCCGACCACGCGTCTGTCCTATGAGTCGATCGAGCCGATTGCCGAGCTGTTCAGCGACCTGGACGCGTCGATCGACTCCCGCGAGGACGACCACGAAAACGGCGTGAAGGCCGACGATTTCACCGGTTTCCACCGTCTGGAATATGCGCTGTTCTCGCAGAACTCCACCAAGGATCAGGCCGTGTTCGCGGACAAGCTGCTGGCTGACGTGAAAGAGTTGCAGTCGCGTATTGCGGACATGACGTTCCCGCCGGAGAAGGTCGTGGGCGGTGCGGCTGCGTTGATGGAAGAAGTGGCGGCGACCAAGCTGTCGGGCGAGGAAGACCGTTACAGCCATACCGATCTGTATGATTTCCAGGGCAACGTTGACGGTTCGAAGAAGATCGTCGATCTGTTCAAGCCGCAGCTGGAGAAGTCGGACAAGGCATTCGTGGCGAAGGTCGAGAAGAACTTTGCGACGGTGGACAAGATCCTGGCGAAGTACAAGACCAAGGACGGTGGCTACGAGACGTACGATAAGGTGAAGGAACAGGACCGCAAGGCGCTGGCAGGCCCGGTCAATACGTTGGCTGAAGATCTGTCGCAGATGCGCGGGAAATTGGGTTTGAACTGATTCTTCAGGTTCTGAATAGCCCGCTTGCCGAGAGATCGGCAGGCGGGCTTTTTTATGGGCGCGCCGTTTGTTGGATTGGCGCTCTATCCATTATTTGTGTGGGCTGGAATTATGGTTCCGCCCTTACGGCGGGTCACTTTTGGCAAAAGCGCCCCAAAAGTAACCAAAAACGCTTTGCTCCCGGTTGGGCCCGACTTCGTCGGGTTCCTTCACTCCGGTCTCGCTCCGTGGGCCCGCGCCGAACGGGCATCCATGCCCTGACGGCGCTCTCGCCGCATCCATGCGGCTCGGCCCACTCCGCGAAACCTGCGTTCAGCCTGCACCCAAGTCGCGATTGGCGGTGACTGGGCTTTTTGCGTATGAAGATCAAAAGCGTTGAAGCAGATCAATGGCTTCCCGGCTGAAGCCGGTCCTTGTGACCGCGGTGTTTGTAGGGACTGGCTTTAGCCGGGAAGAGCCCGGATTGCTCACCATCAGTCTTGCGGCGTGACGATCGACGCTTTCCCGGCTGAAGCCGGTCCTACAAGACGCCGCATGCATTCAGTGGGACCGGCTTTAGCCGGGAAGAAGCCAGCCAGGGCGCCAACCATTTTGCTGACCGCACCCCCATCCTGTGGGAGCGAGCTTGCTCGCGAATGCTGCATTTCAAACACCGATTATCGGCGGATGTACCAATGCCTTCGCGAGCAAGCTCGCTCCCACAAGTACCCAGTATCCTCAGGCCGCAATCCGCTTTTGATCTGCTTTTGATCTGCTTTTGATCTTCATACTCAAAAAGCCCAGACACCGCAAAACGCGACTTGGGTGCAGGCCGAACGCAGACGACGCGCAGTGGGCCGAGCGGCATGGATGCCGCGAGAGCGCCGTCAGGACATGGATGTCCGTTCGGCGCGGGCCCACGGAGCGTCGTCGGAGTGAGGGAACCCGACGAAGTCGGGCCCAACCAGGAGCAAGCACCCTTGGCTGCTCTTTAAAACCAAGAGGGGGGTGCTTTTCCAAGTAACTCGCCGAAGGCGAAACGGTCTGCCCCCAGGCAGACGCCTTTGATCTTGATCCTAAAAACACGGGATCAGATCCCGCTGAACCAGTTGTACCCCTGATCCTCCCAATACCCCCCGGGATTCTCATTGCTCACCACAATCTCGACGATATGCTTCGGATTCTTGAAGCCCAGCTTCGTCGGCACCCTCACCCGCAACGGATAGCCATACTCCGGCGGCAACGCCACCTCGGCAAAATCCAGCGCCAGCAACGTCTGCGGATGCAATGCCGTCGGCATGTCCAGACTCGAGTAGTACCGATCCGCGCACTTGAACCCGACAAACTTCGCCGTCGTATCCGCCCCCACATGCTCCAGGAACGTGCGCAACGGCACACCGCCCCACTGCCCGATCGCGCTCCAGCCCTCAACGCAAATCAAGCGCGTGATATCGCTGCGCTGGGGCAACTTGCGCAAACCTTCCAGCGTCCACGGCGCCTTGTCCCGCACCAGCCCCGACACACCCAGCTTCCAGTCCGCCGTGTCCAGCTCCGGAATATCATCCTCGCTGTAGAACGCGTTGAACGGAAACGGGTTACGGACCTGATCCTTGGTGAACGTCGGCGCCAACTTCTGCCCGCTGAACAGCCAGGCCTGAACCCGATCGTTCCACCGCGACATGCTCCACAGCACCTTATCCACCTGATCGCCGTCCTGCAGGTTGCAACCGGTGAGCATCGCCATCGCGCCCACGGTCAGGCCGCCTTTGAGGAAATGCCGACGCTGCAAACTCTCCAGCTGGATCTGCTGGGCCGGTTCCAGTTTGATGCGCGCAATGGCGCGTTTTTTTGGCTCAATCATGCTCGACCTTCCCGCTCTCTATCCCACGCTTGCCGCCAGTGATCATCGGCATCAGGGTTTTCGGCACCATCAGCACCAGCGCCAGATGCACAACCACGAACGCGCCAATGAACGCCATCGCCGCAAAGTGCACATACCTGGCGAAGTCGTAGCCGCCGAACACGGCGGTCAGTTCCTGCAACTGGATCGGCTTCCAGATCGCCAGCCCCGTCAGCACGATCAACACGCCGGCGGCCAGCACCAGCCAATACATCAGGCGCTGCACGGCGTTGTACACGCCCTTCTCGTGTTTGAGACGAAAGCGCAGCGCATCGAGCATGTCGCGCTTCACCGCTGTGGGGGTGACCGGCAGAAAGTCGCGCTTGAAATGCCGCGTGAACAGGCCATAGAGCACGTAGATCAGGCCGTTGATCACCAACAGCCACATTACGGCGAAGTGCCACGCCAGCGCGCCGCCCAGCCAGCCGCCCACGGTGAAATCCCGGGGGAACGAGAAGCTGAACAGCGGCGACGCGTTATAGATGCCCCACCCGCTCATGAACATGCAGACCATGCCAAAGGCATTGATCCAGTGCGTCAGGCGGATGGGCCATGGATGAATTCTGGTTTTTTTCATGGTGCGAGACTCATCACGGATTCGGTGAAAGCGGCGCCGTGAGACGCCGCAACCCGCTTACATCGGCGGCTGGAAGCCGTCTTTGCCGACCGCGACACCGCGTGCGGTCTTGCCGTCTTCGCCCGGGAACACGACGATTTTCGCGCCCTTGACCAGCTCATCGACCTTGCCCGGCTGCACATAGGCAATGGGTACGTCTTCCGGCACAACCAGTTGCTTCTCGCCACCTTTGTAGCCGACGCTCAGGGTACGGCCGTTGGCCTTGCCGCTCAGCTTGCCGACGGTGCCGTTGGTCATGGTGCCGGTGCTGCCATCGGCGTTTTCCCAACCGTAGTGACCTTCACCGCTGCCTTTCAGGCTCGGCTCGAATACGGTCACTTCCAGGGCCTTCAGCGTGCCATCGGCTTGGGGGATTGCGGCGGAACCGATGAAGCTGTCCGCTTTGATCGACGCGATGTCGGTCTTGGAGACCAGGCGGATGCCAGTCTTGTCGGTCAGCCCGATGCTCTGATGGGCGCCGGAACGGGTGGTGAAATTCAGGGTGTTGCTGTCGACGCTGTCGACCGTGCCGCGCAGTGGCTTGACCACCGGCATGTCACCGGCGGCCATGCCAGCGGCGGAAGCCATGACGGCGGCGCTGAGCATCAGCATGCCGAACGTGGAGGTCAGGGCTGTCTTCATCTTCATCGGTGGATTCCTTCAGGCAGTTGGGAAAGTTGAAGCTGAGGGTCAGGTGTTGCATGACCACCATCCTGTACCCGCAACCGGCACCCGACAATGACCGCCCGATTACATTTTTGTCATTCGGGAGGCAGGCGCGTTACGGCGCCGATCAATGACAAAAATGTAACCGACCGCGCGCCATCCGTTGGTTACACTTCACATCCGGCGCGGCCTGCAGCCCTTCGCGCCTTTTCTGACCCAATCTGATGATCCATCCGACACCCGCGCCGGCGACGCCGCCAATGACGTGAAGCGAGCCTGACCGACGATGCACATTCTGCTTATCGAAGACGACACCAAGACCGGCGAGTACCTGAAGAAAGGTCTGACCGAGTCCGGGTACAAAGTCGACTGGACCCAGCACGGCACCGACGGCCTGCACATGGCCCTGGAGCACAGCTACGACCTGCTGGTGCTCGACGTCATGCTGCCGGGCATCGACGGCTGGCAGATCATTGAAATCCTGCGGGCGAAGCAGGACGTGCCGGTGCTGTTTCTGACCGCCCGCGATCAGTTGCAGGATCGCATCCGCGGCCTCGAACTGGGCGCCGACGATTACCTGGTCAAGCCGTTTTCCTTCACCGAATTGCTCCTGCGCATCCGCACCATCCTGCGTCGCGGGGTGGTGCGCGAGGCCGACCATTTCCACCTGGCCGATCTGGAGCTGGACCTGCTGCGCCGTCGGGTCACGCGCCAGCAACAGGTCATCACCCTGACCAACAAGGAATTCGCGCTGCTGCATCTGTTTCTGCGCCGCGAGGGCGACGTGCTGTCGAGGGCGCAGATCGCTTCGGAAGTCTGGGACATGAATTTCGACAGTGACACCAACGTCGTCGACGTGGCGATCAAGCGCCTGCGCAGCAAGGTCGACACGCCCTACCCGATCAAACTCATCCACACCGTGCGCGGCATCGGTTACGTCTGCGAGGTGCGGCCATGCGAGCCCGACGCCCGCCATCCCTGACCCTGCGCGCAACCCTGGCGTTTTCGGTGGTGGCCATGCTCGCCGTCGCGGGCGCCGGCATGTACCTCTACGAGACCATGAAGGGCGCGGTGATGACCCGCAGCGACCATGCGGTGCTGGCGCGGCTGGATCACTTTCGCAAACTGCTGCAGTACGACCTGACCCTGAGTACTTTGCAAAGCAGCCCGCAGCTGTTCGAGAACATGCTCGACAGCGAGGACGACATTTTCATCATCGCCGAGCCGGGCAAGCCGGCGGTGATCAGGGTCAATCCGCTGCACGCGTCCCTGCCGTCGATGCCAGTGGTGCCCGCGAACATGCCGCTGAGCGTGGCCGACATGCGCAGCGGCATGCTGGATTCAGGCGTGCCGATGCGCGCGGCGACGGTCGAGGCGGTGTCAGGCGGCAGGATCGTGCACCTGACGGCCGCGCACATCGAGGTCAAGGAGATGGCCACCCTGGCGGGGTTCCGCAATCGCATCCTGTTCGCTGTGGCCCTGGCCTTCGTGCTCACAGCCCTGCTCGGCTATGTTTTGCTGCGCCGGGGTCTGCGGCCGTTGCGCAGGATGGCCAGCCACGCCGCGGCCATCACCCCGGCGCAGCTGGACAGCCGCATGGACAACCGCGACACGCCGGTGGAGTTGCAGCAACTGGGCGAGGCGTACAACGCGATGCTTGACCGGCTCGCCGACGGCTATCAGCGGCTGACGCAGTTTTCCGCCGACCTGGCCCATGAAATCCGCACGCCGGTGGGTTCGCTGATGGGGCATTGTCAGGTGGCGCTGCGGCAAGTGCGCACCGAGGATGAATACCAGGCGCTGCTGGCCTCCAACCTGGAGGAGCTGGAACGCATCTCGCGCATGGTCGAAAGCATTCTGTTCCTGGCGCGGGCCGATGAAGCGCAAGCCGCGCTCAACCGCCAGACGCTGGACTTGGCGGACGAGATGCAGCGAGTCGCAGGCTATTTCGAAGGGCTGGCGGAAGAGCGTGATATCACACTGCACACGGAAGGCGAAGCGCGGATCGAGGCCGATCCCTTGTTGCTGCGCAGGGCACTGAGCAACCTGGTGGCGAACGCGATCCGCTACGCCGATGAAGGCAGTGAGATCAGGATTCGTGTGATGGAGAGCGGCCAGCGCTGCCGCATCGAGGTGGAGAACCAGGGCCCGACGCTGGACGACGCGACCCTGGGCAAACTGTTCGACCGTTTCTACCGCGGCGATGCCTCACGTCATCAGAGCTCTGATTCCAACGGACTCGGCCTGGCGATCGTCGCCGCGATCATGCAGCTGCACGGCGGCGAGGTGTCGGTTAACCAGCCGACGCCGGGGCGGATCTGTTTCGGACTGGTGTTCCCACGATAGCGCGCAGCGCAGACTGTCACCTGCCGTCAGATGAACTGAGGGAGTGAGCTTGCTCACGAAGAGGCCGGGGCATTCAGTCGCGTCCTCCGGCGGCTGAAATTAAGCCTTCGCGAGCAAGCTCGCTCCCACGGGATCGGTGATCGACTCGGAATCTTGGTCATGCTCCGGGACCTGTGGAGTGAGCTTGTTCACGAAGAGGCCGGGGCATTCAGTCGCGTCCTCCGGCGGCTGAAAGTAAGCCTTCGCGAGCAAGTTCGCTCCCACGGGATCGCGCATCTGCCCGAGATATTCCGGATGTCGCAGGGCCTGTGGGAGTGAGCTTGCTCGCGAAGAGGCCGGTACATCCGCTAGAGCTTCAGCGGTTGAGATCAACTCTTCGCGAGCAACGAAGGGGTTCGTCACGTGACAGCAGCCTGCCCCAACCCTCACGCCTTCTTGTCGTGGGTCGCCACCAGTTTGTAGAACGTCGCCGCGCCGCCTTCGGTGGCGTAGCCGGCATTGTCCTGGGTGTAGACGCCTGCCTTGAAATACAGCGGCTTGCCCTTCCAGGACAGGTCGAGCTTGGCGCCCCACTGCATGTCGTAGGCATTGACGGTCAGGTTGCCGGCCTGGGTCAGGTGGATGGTGTACGTGAAGCGCTGCTTGAGCAGCACGCCGGTGGCCACCTGAATGACTTCGGGCTCGGAAGTGGGCGTCGAGCGATACTTCACGACGAGGTTGCCGGTCTTGGTTTTTTCCTTGTACTGGTATTCGAGCTTGAGCAGCGGCTCGGTACTGCCATAGGCGTGGATCTGACCGATGACGATTTTGCCCGTAGAAGGCACCTGGTCCACGGTCAGCGCCGCACGCAGGAAATTGTCCGCGTCAGAGTAGGTCCAGTTGTGAACCGTACCGTTGGCGTAGGTCTCACGCAGTTCAGTACGGGGAAATTTGGCATTGTCAGTCCTTGACCCTGTAACCGGCGCCCAGAAGAACAAAGTGTCCCCTGAACGGAAGTAACCATCCTGGTAACCGCCGACAAGTTTTGGCGTGTCGATGGTGGCGGCTGCGATACCGACCGGTATAGAAAGATTCCAGATAGCGAGATCAATCATGGGTGCACTCATGGTGCGCGTTGCGCACAGCAAAGAAGGTGTCTGGAACAGGCCTGTGACTGCCGTTCCTGTCGTCTTTGCTATCGGCTGAACCGTTTGATCTTTAGTCGTCCCGAGAGTCAAGAATCCGCCGAAGCGCATAGGCAAGCGTGTAAGGCCAGCACAATGCCACCAGTTAACCGGCGCAGTCCCCTGCATCAAACTTTTACCCAGCCTGCGGAAATAGCGGCGCAGTGGTAAATATTTTGGCGCCATTTTTTTGGAGGGCGCTTAGACGACGCTAGAAAAAATAGTTCAGCCACAGCGGCCTTGCCCGACAGACGGTATCGAAAATTTCCTACCCCAATGACCTCGCCCGTCCTACGCGGTAGCCAGAAGCGTCTGGCGCGCTTATGCGCACAGTTGAGAAACCCGGCAACAAACCGGCCTGCGACACTTCGCCAGCCCCGTTCATCAACATTCCGTTTGACGCGAACACTTTGTTACAGGATATTATTAGTTAGCAGCCTAATAATGCAGCACCTAATCATTCAACTCCTAACCAACTCCTAACCGCGTTCATATCGCTTCAATGGCCTTTTCATGAACCCTGACACCCTGCAAATGCGCATCACCGGCGGCGTTGTCGCAGCCTCCCGGCAGTGGCGACGCGTCTGCCAGACAACGCTGATCGACTCTGGCGTCACCGAAGCCTGCGCCGGTCCGTTGCTGATGATCGCGCGTCTGGGTGAAGGCGTACGTCAGGTGACAGTGGCCCAGGCCTGCGGGCTGGAAAGCCCGTCACTGGTGCGCCTGCTGGATCAATTGTGCAAAGCCGGACTGGTGCAGCGCACCGAAGACCCCACTGACCGACGCGCCAAGGCCTTGAGCCTCACCGATGAGGGCCGCGCGCTGGCCAACGCCATCGAGGCAGAGCTGATCCGCCTGCGCCGCGACATCTTCAGCAACGTTGACCGGGCGGATCTGGAAGCGACCTTGCGCGTCTTCAGCGCCATCGCCCAGGCCACGCCGATGGCGCCGGAGTCTTCATCTTGAGCGGTCTGTTCAAAGGCTTTTTCGACGGTGTCCCGCCGGGCCGCGACTGGTTTTACGGCGTGCGCACGTTTGCGGCCTCGATGCTGGCGCTTTACATCGCGCTCATGATGGAACTGCCCCGCCCCTATTGGGCGATGGCGACGGTGTACATCGTCTCCAGCCCGTTCGTGGCGCCGACCAGTTCGAAGGCGCTGTACCGCGCCGCCGGCACGCTACTCGGCGCCGCCGCCTCGGTGGTGCTGGTGCCGATGTTCGTGCAGACGCCGTTTTTGCTGGCGGTGGTCATTGCCCTGTGGACCGGCACCCTGCTGTTTCTGTCCCTGCATCTGCGTACGGCCAACAGTTATGCGCTGATGCTGGCGGGCTACACCATGCCGCTGATTTCCTTTCCCGTGGTCGACAACCCCCAGGCGGTGTTCGACATCGCCGTCTCGCGCACCGAGGAAATCTTCCTTGGCATCGTCTGCGCCGCCGTGGTCGGGGCGATGTTCTGGCCCCGTCGGCTGGCGCCGGTGCTGGTGGATGCCATGGGCAAGTGGTTCAAGGATGCCTCGGCCTACAGCGATCTCTTTCTTTCCCGCAGCGCCACGCCGGAAGCGGTCGGCGGCCTGCGCACGGCCATGGTCGGCACGTTCAACAGCCTGGAGCTGATGATCGGCCAGTTGCCCCACGAAGGCGCCCATCGCCAGACCGTACGCAATGCCAAGGAACTGCGCGGGCGGATGATTCATCTGCTGCCCGTTATTGATGCCCTGGACGATGCCCTCTGGGCGCTGGAGCGGCGTTCGCCCGAGCACGTCGCCGACCTCGCGCCGCTGTTGACCGAGTGCCGCGACTGGGTCGAACAGACCGCCAAAGGCGCGCCGATCACATACTGGAAAGCCTTGCACACCGAGCTCGACCGCCTGCAACCCACGCCTGCGCAAATCGATGATCGCCGGCAACTGTTGCTGTCGAACGCGTTGTATCGGCTGCGCGAATGGATCGACCTGTGGCAGGACTGCCGCAGCCTGCAGCACGCCATCGAGACCGATGACCACTCGGCCTGGCGCGCGGTGTATCGCCATTGGCGGCTGGGGCGGCTGTCGCCGTTTCTTGATCGCGGGATGATGCTGTATTCGGTGGCAACCTCGGTCAGCGCCATCATTGTCGCGTCAGTGCTGTGGATCTTGCTGGGCTGGCAGGACGGCGCGAGTGCGGTGGCGCTGGCGGCGGTGTCGTGCAGCTTCTTTGCGGCGATGGACGACCCTGCGCCGCAGATCTACCGGTTCTTCTTCTGGACCATGATGTCGGTGATCTTCGCCAGCCTCTATCTGTTCGTGGTGCTGCCTAACCTGCACGACTTCCCGATGCTGGTGCTGGCGTTTTCCGTGCCGTTTATCTGCGTCGGCACCCTGACCGTGCAGCCGAAGTTCTACCTCGGCACCCTGCTGACCATCGTCAACACCTCGTCCTTCATCAGTATTCAGAGCGCCTACGACGCCGACTTCGTCAACTTCGTCAATTCCAACCTGGCCGGGCCGGCGGGTCTGGCATTCGCCTTCGTCTGGACGCTGATCGTCCGGCCGTTCGGCACTGAGGTGGCGGCCAAGCGTCTCACCCGTTTCAGCTGGCGCGACATCGTCTCCCTCAGCGAAGACGCGACCCTGGCCGAGCACCGGCACATGGGCGTGCGCATGCTCGACCGGCTGATGCAGCACCTGCCGCGTCTGGCAATCACGGCCCAGGATTCCACCAGTGCACTGCGCGAAGCGCGGGTCGCCCTGAACATGCTCGATTTGCTGGCGTACATGCCGCGGGTCGACCCGGCGCCGCGCCAGCTGTTACGCCAGGTGGCGACCGAAGTCGGTGCGCATTTCCGGGCCTGCCTGAAAGCCCGGGAGCGTTTGCCGGCGCCCAAAGGTCTGCTGATGACCATGGACCGCGCCCGCCGCGCAATGGCGTTCAATGGCGAAGATGATGACGCCGCGCGGCTGAATCTGTTGCACGCCCTCAGTGGCTTGCGCCTGGCGCTGTTGCCGGGTGTGGAGATCGTCGATGTGCTCGCCGAGCAGGAAGAACAACCGCCCTATGGCATCGATGGAGCACCGTTATGATCGGTGATGTGGACATCAGCGGGATCTTCCTGCCGACCTTTCTGGTGCTGATGGGCATCGCTTACCTGATTTTTCTGGTGGTGCACGCCGTGTTGACGCGCGCCCGCTTCTACCGCCTGGTCTGGCACCGGGCTTTGTTCAACGTCGGTCTATACGCTCTGCTGCTCGGCGTCGTGGATACCCTAAGTCGATACCTGATGACATGAAAAAACCTCTTCTGACGCTGGGCCGCGTGGTCCTGACCCTGCTGGTTGTCACCCTCGCCGCGATCGTCGTGTGGCGCATGGTGATGTATTACATGTATGCGCCCTGGACCCGCGACGGGCACATCCGCGCCGACGTGATCCAGATCGCGCCGGACGTTTCGGGGCTGATCGAGAAGGTCGCGGTGAGCGACAACCAGCCGGTCAAAAAAGGCCAGTTGCTGTTCACCATCGACCAGGACCGTTTCCGCCTCGCCTTGCGTCAGGCCCAGGCGACGGTCGCCGAGCGCAAGGAAACCTGGGAACAGGCCCAGCGCGAGAACCGGCGTAACCGCAGCCTCGGCAATCTGGTCGCCCGCGAGCAGCTGGAAGAAAGCCAGTCCAGGGAAGCCCGGGCGCTGTCGGCCCTGAATGAAGCACAGGTGGCCGTGGATTCGGCGCAGCTGAACCTGGACCGCTCGGTGATCCGCAGCCCGGTGGACGGCTACCTCAATGACCGTGCGCCCCGGGACCGCGAATTTGTCAGTGCTGGGCGTCCGGTGCTGTCGGTGGTGGACAGCAACTCGTTCCACATCGACGGCTACTTTGAAGAAACCAAGCTGGACGGGATTCACATCGGCTCCGGCGTGGACATCCGCGTGATCGGCGACAACGCCCGCCTGCGTGGCCATGTGGTGAGCATCGTCGCGGCCATCGAAGACCGCGACCGCAGCAGCGGCACGAACCTGCTGCCCAACGTCAACCCGGCCTTCAGCTGGGTGCGACTGGCCCAGCGGATTCCAGTGCGCATTGCGTTCGACGACGTGCCGGCGGATTTCCGCATGATTGCCGGGCGCACGGCGACGGTGTCGATCATCGATGACGCCCGCACAGCTGCTCAGGGAAATGACCAACCCATCCAGCCTGGAGCGCCGAAATGAAACACCGCGCACGCCTGCTGACGGTGGGCATGAGCATGTGCATGGGCTTGCTGCTGTCGGCTTGCACCGTGGTCGGCCCGGATTACACGTTGCCTGATCAAGCCGCGGTCAATCGACCCGATCTGCAGGGCGAGCTGGCCGGCTCATCGAAAAATGTGGTGTCGGCGCCGGTGCCGGCTGACTGGTGGCGGCTGTATCACGATCCGAAACTCGACGAGCTGGTGGGTCAGGCGCTGGTGTCGAGCACCGATTTGCGCGTCGCTGCGGCGAACCTGCAACGGGCGCGGTTTCAAATGAGCGAGGCCGATGCGGCGGGCGGCTGGAGTGGCACGGCCAAGGCCGGGGCGCAACGCCTGCAGGAAGCCGGTCAGGCCTATTTGCTGCCAGAAAAAGTGCCGGTGTCCAATGTCGGAGATGTCGGCCTGACCACTTCTTACCAGTTCGATCTGTTTGGCGTGCTACAGCGCGGCATCGAAGCGGCCCAGGCCAACGCCGACGCGACCCAGGCGGCTGCCGACACGGCACGTATCACGTTGGTGGCCGATGTGGTTCGCGCGTACACGCAGGTCTGTGCCGCCAACGAAGAACGCAACATCGCCCTGCACTCCCTGGACCTGCAGCAGCAGAGCCTGAATCTGACCCAACGCCTGCGCGATGCCGGCCGTGGCGATGAAACCCAGGTGACGCGCTCGCAAACCCAGTTCCGCTCGCTGCGTGCCGAGTTGCCGCGTTACGAAGCGGCGCAGAAGTCAGCGCTGTATCGCCTGTCGATGCTGCTCGCCCGCCCGCTCAATCAGCTGCCCCGCGGGGTCGCGGAGTGCGCCGAGCTGCCGCACATCGCTCAAGTCATGCCGGTGGGCGATGGCGCCGCGCTGCTCAAACGCCGTCCCGATGTGCGCCAGGCGGAACGCCGGCTGGCGATGTCGACGGCGGCCATTGGCGTGGCGACGGGCGAGTTGTATCCGGACATCAGCATCGGCGCGACCGTGGGCACCGTGGGGATTCTCGATGAACTGGGCGATCCGTCGACCAACCGCTGGGGCTTTGGCGGAGTGATCAATTGGACCATCCCGTCCAATGGCGCACGGGCGCGGATTCACATTGCCGAAGCTTCGAACCAGGTGGCGCTGGCGCGTTTTGATGGCGTGGTGCTGAACGCGATCCGCGAAGCCCAGACCGGGCTGTCTCAGTACACCGCGCTGCTGGAGCGCCGCGATGCGCTGGTTGAAACCGAGGAGTCGGCACGGCAGGCGGCGGACCAGACCCACCGGTTTTTCCTCGCCGGCCGCGAATCCTTCCTCGCCGACCTGCAAGCCACCCGCACCTACACCGACATCACCGCACAACTGGCGGCGGCGAACACCCAGGTTGCGATGGGTCAGATCGACCTGTTCCTGGCGCTGGGTGGGGGTTGGGAAAATGGGCATAAGTGAGTTCTCGCGGGTTGGCGTGAACTCTTTGTGGGACCGGCTTTAGCCGGGAAGGCGTCGGTCGTCATACCGCGAAATTGATGTCGTTCACACCGGCCTCTTCCCGGCTGAAGCCGGTCCTACTAATCGACCGCGTGCATCCAGTGGTATTGGCTGGACCACTATTGTAGGACCGGCTTTAGCCGGGAAGTCGTCGGTCGTCACACCGCGAAACTGATGCCGTTCACACCAACCTCGCTCCGGCTGAAGCCGGTCCTGCAATGGGTGTGCAGCCCGCTCACGCACCGCGTATTCGCTTGAGATTGAACCCCTGCGGACCGGTACTGCCTGACTCTTAATGACTCAGACCCATCAGCCCGGAGGCACCCCCGATGCGCACGCTTGAACTGGCAGACAAAACCGTCCCCGTTATCGGTCAGGGCACTTGGCACATGGGTGAGGATCGCCATCAGTTCGAGGCGGAAGTCTCGGCGCTGCAACTGGGCATCGATCTGGGCCTGACACTGATCGACACGGCCGAGATGTACGGCGAAGGCGGCGCCGAGAAAGTCGTCGGCCAGGCCATCGCCGGGCGCCGCGAGGAGGTCGTGCTGGTGAGCAAGGTTTACCCGCACAACGCCAGCCGCGCGGGTATTCCGGCAGCGTGCGAGCGCAGCCTCAAGCGCATGAACACCGACTACATCGATCTTTATTTGCTGCACTGGCCCGGGCAGTACCCGCTGGAAGAAACCGTCGAGGCCTTCGAGCGTTTGCGTGAAGCGGGCAAGATCGGTCGCTGGGGCGTGTCGAATTTCGACGTGTCCGACCTGCTTGAACTGGACGAGCTCGGCCTCGGTGGCGGGTGTGCCACCAATCAGGTGCTGTACAACCCGGAAGAGCGCGGCATCGAATACGACCTGCTGCCCTGGATGCAAACCGCCCGGATGCCACTGATGGCGTACTGCCCGATTGGTCAGGCCGGCAATCTGCTGATGAACCCGGCCATTCTCGAAGTCGCCGAACGCCACGACGCCACGCCGGCGCAGATCAGCCTGGCGTGGGTGCTGCGGCAAGACGGCGTGATCGCGATTCCCAAGGCCGTCACCCCCCATCATCTGGAATTGAACGCTGCGGCGGTTGATATCGAGCTGTCCATCGAGGATGAATTGTTGATTGATTCCTCATGGCCGGCGCCCCTGCGCAAGACGCGCCTGTCAATGGTCTGAACAAGATCGCTGCCGGACACAAACCGTCACAAAACTGTCAAAACCCCTTGCGATGATGCCGCCTTCGATCTCGTGCCCTGCGGGGCACTTCCCGTCTGCGAGCCTTCATGAATCAACGCATCGCCCACCATCAGGACTCCGATCTGTTCGGCTTGCTTTACGGCTACCGCTTCCGTCCCGGTGAGCCAGGTCGGGAGCTGGATTCGACGGCCGCGCTGGAATGCCTGCGCCGGCCGACCGAGCCGGACGAGTTCGTCTGGCTGCACCTGAACCTCACCCACGCTAGCTGCGAGCGCTGGCTGAAAACCAATCTCGACCTGCCCGACGAGTTTCTCGAAGCGCTGCATGAGGGCTCACGCTCTACGCGCATCGAACACGTCGACTCCGCCCTGCTCGCGGTGGTTAACGACGTCGTCTTCGACTTCAACCGTATCTCCACCGACATCGCCACGTTGTGGGTCTGCGTGCGCAGCAACCTGATGATCTCCGCGCGCCATCAGCCCCTGCGGTCCGTGGACCGGCTGCGCTCCTCGGTCAAGCAGGGCGAAACCTTCCGCTCCCCCCTTGAGTTGCTGGCCCATCTGCTGCGCGATCAGAGCGAGGTGCTGAGCCAGTTCATGCGCAAGACCAGCCTCAGCGTCGACAAAATCGAAGACCAGCTTTTGTCTCAACGTCTGAGCAACAACCGCTCGGAACTGGGCGCCATGCGTCGGGTGCTGGTGCGCCTGCAACGGCTGCTGGCCTTGGAACCCGGCTCGCTGATGCGCCTGCTGCACCGACCGCCGCAATGGCTGCTGGAGGAGGATTTGCAAGAACTGCGGCAATCCACCGAAGAGTCGGCGCTGGTGATCAGCGACCTCACCGCCCTCGGCGAACGGATCAAACTGCTGCAGGAAGAAATCGCCGCCAACCTCAACGAACAGAGCAGCCGCACGCTGTTCACCCTCACCGTCGTCACCGTGCTGGCGCTGCCGATCAACATCGTCGCGGGTTTCTTCGGCATGAACGTCGGTGGCATACCGCTGGCGTCCGATCCCCATGGGTTCTGGGTGCTGGTCGCGCTGGTGGCAACCTTTACGTTTATTGCGGGGCGATGGGCGTTTCGCAAGAGTCGGGATTATTAACGGCCTCTTTAACGGCGCGTCCATTGGTCCCTAACCCCAGCAAATCCGCACAAAACGTGACGTGTGTCGCATCTCTGTCACATTTTGTAATGATCATGGTCACTATCCCTCATCAACAGGATTGTGCCCCATGGCGACCCCCACACTGGCTCAAGGCTCTCTGCAACAGGGACCCGGACTGAGTGCTCAATTTGGGCGCAAGCCTGGCATGACGACGATGGTGATTTTCTTCGTTGTGCTGGCATTGGGCCTGTTCTATACCGGCTACAGCCTCAAGCAGGACATGGACGACCTGGGTACCGTCGTGCTGACCTGGACGCCGTTCATTCTGCTCGGCGTCGCGCTGGTCATCGCGCTGGGCTTTGAGTTCGTCAACGGTTTCCACGACACCGCAAACGCCGTCGCGACCGTCATCTACACCCACTCCCTGCCGCCGAACTTCGCCGTGGTCTGGTCGGGAACGTTTAACTTCCTGGGTGTGCTGTTTTCCAGCGGCGCGGTGGCGTTCGGCATTATTGCCCTGTTGCCGGTCGAGCTGATCCTGCAGGTCGGTTCATCGGCGGGTTACGCGATGATCTTCGCCCTGCTCATTGCGGCGATTCTGTGGAACCTTGGCACCTGGTGGCTGGGTCTGCCAGCGTCGTCTTCCCACACGCTGATCGGCTCGATCATCGGCGTCGGTATCGCCAACGCGTTGATGCACGGCCGTGACGGCACCAGCGGCGTGGACTGGTCCCAGGCAACCAAAGTCGGCTATTCGCTGCTGCTCTCGCCGCTGGTAGGGTTCACCTGCGCCGCGCTGTTGCTGATGGCGCTGCGCATGTTCGTGAAGAACCGCGCGCTGTACAAAGCCCCGGAAGGCAACAAGCCGCCGCCGATCTGGATTCGCGGGCTGCTGATCCTGACCTGCACCGGCGTGTCCTTCGCCCACGGCTCGAACGACGGTCAAAAAGGCATGGGGCTGATCATGCTGATTCTGGTGGGAACGCTGCCCATGGCTTACGCGCTGAACCGCGCCATGCCGGCCGATCAGTCGGTGCAATTCGCCGCAGTCGCCCAGGTCACCCAACAGGCCCTGACCAAAGCGGCGCCGCTGCCCGCGCCGGCTGATTCACGTCAGACGCTGTCCACTTACATCCGTGACAAGCAGGCCACTCCTGAGCTGGTGCCGGCGTTGGCCGTCATGGCTGGCAAGATCGGCGATCAGGTCGCCAGTTATGGCTCGCTGGCCAAGGTGCCGGCCGAGGCCACCGCCAACGTGCGAAACGACATGTACCTGACCTCTGAAGCCATCCGCGTGATGGACAAGAACAAGGTCGGCAATTTCGACGCCGACACCCAGGCCAAGGTCGATCAGTTCAAGCAGCAGATCGACACCGCGACTCGATTCATTCCGTTGTGGGTCAAGGTGGCCGTGGCGATCGCGCTGGGCCTGGGCACCATGGTGGGCTGGAAACGCATCGTGATCACCGTCGGTGAGAAGATCGGCAAGACCCACCTGACCTACGCCCAGGGCGCATCGGCTGAAGTCGTTGCGATGCTGACCATTGGCGCAGCGGACATGTACGGATTGCCGGTCTCGACCACCCACGTTCTGTCCTCGGGCGTGGCCGGCAGTATGGTCGCCAACGGCTCCGGCCTGCAGATGCGCACCCTGCGCAATCTGGCGATGGCATGGGTGCTGACCTTGCCCGCCGCGATCCTGCTGTCGGGCAGCCTGTACTGGCTGTTCACCCAGATTTTCTAATGTTGGGGCGTCTCCCGTAATGTCCTTCAGGCGCTTCGGCGCCTGTTTTTTTGCGCGGTGTTCTGACCCGGCGCAGGTCTGTAACTCGCCCTAAATCGGGTAGGCGGGTTTGACAGGCCCACTGCAGATTCGCCTGGGATGCACGACTTGTGGGAGTGAGCTTGCTCACGAAGACGGCGTTTCAGGCGCCGAGAATGCAGCGGTTGTTCCGGCTCCTTCGTGAGCAAGCTCACTCCCACAAGATCTTACCCGTCAGCTGCATCTCCAAAGGGTACAAATCCGGGCATATCTCTAACGGTTATAAAAATATGGAATTCAGTTCTTTTACGGAATAAATCGGAGCCTTTATAACGGGTGCACTTGTTACAAGCCCACCGATTCCGCTCGAAGGATTTCTCATGGATGTTTTCTGGTTTCTACCGACACACGGCGACGGCCATTACCTGGGCACGACCAAGGGCGCGCGCCCGGTCACGCTCAATTACCTGAAGCAGGTCGCCCAGGCCGCGGATGATCTGGGTTACCACGGCGTATTGATTCCGACCGGCCGTTCCTGCGAAGACTCCTGGGTGATCGCATCGGCTCTCGTGCCTTTGACCGAACGTCTGCGCTACCTGGTGGCGATTCGTCCGGGGATCATTTCTCCCACCGTTTCCGCGCGCATGGCTGCGACGCTGGATCGTCTGTCCGGCGGACGCCTGCTGATCAACGTCGTGACCGGTGGTGACCCTGATGAAAACCGCGGCGATGGCAGCTTCCTCGATCACAGCGAACGCTACGAAGTCACCGACGAATTCCTGAAGATCTGGCGCCGCGTGCTGCAGGGCGAAGCCGTGGACTTTGAAGGCAAGCACCTGAGGGTGCAGAACGCCAAAGCGCTGTATCCGCCGATCCAGAAGCCCTATCCGCCGCTGTATTTTGGCGGCTCCTCCGAGGCGGCCCACGAACTGGCCGCCGAGCAGGTCGACGTGTATCTCACCTGGGGCGAACCCCCTGCCGCCGTGGCCGAGAAACTGGCGGATGTGCGTGAGCGCGCCGCGCGCAACGGCCGCACCGTCAAGTTCGGCATCCGTCTGCACGTAATCGTCCGCGAAACCAGCGAAGAAGCCTGGAAAGCCGCCGACACCCTGATCGAGCACATCAGCGACGAGACCATCGCCGCTGCGCAGAAATCCTTTTCGCGGTTCGACTCCGAAGGCCAGCGCCGCATGGCCGCGCTGCACGACGGCCGCCGCGACAACCTGGAAATTGCCCCGAACCTGTGGGCCGGCGTCGGCTTGGTACGGGGCGGCGCAGGCACGGCGCTGGTGGGCAATCCCCAAGAAGTCGCCGCACGCATCAAGGAATACGCAGACCTGGGCATCGAAAGCTTCATCTTCTCCGGCTACCCGCACCTGGAAGAAGCCTACCGCTTCGCCGAGCTGGTGTTTCCGCTGTTGCCTGAGCCGTATCGCAGCCTGGCAGGCCGCGGCATCACCAACCTCACCGGCCCGTTCGGCGAGATGATTGCCAACGATCTGCCGCCGCAGAAGTAAGTTTCACCGCCCCCCTGGAAACAACCGCTTGCTGCGCGCCCGCGCAGCACGTGGGAAGCGGTTGATCTGCCAGCGCGACAACGGCGACCGCGACAAGGAGTCCTTCATGACAGCCAGCCTCCCGTTCCAACCACAAGTGACCCCTATGCAGCTATTGACCCTACCGCCCTCGCCAGCCCTGGCGACTTCGATACGCGCCACCGCGCAGGTGTTCGAAGACCCGAGGTCACAGGCGCTGCTGGCCCACATCGAGCAAGTTGCACCCAGCGATGCCAGCGTGCTGATCATCGGCGAAACCGGCACCGGCAAAGAGTTGGTGGCCCGTCACATTCACAACCTGAGCAGCCGTCGTCACCAGCCGTTCGTGGCGGTCAACTGCGGCGCGTTTTCTGAATCCCTGGTGGAAGCCGAGCTGTTCGGCCAGGAAAAAGGCGCGTTCACCGGCGCCCTCACGGCCAAGGCCGGCTGGTTTGAGGAAGCCAACGGCGGGACCTTGTTTCTCGACGAGATCGGCGACCTGCCCCTGGCGATTCAGGTCAAGCTGCTGCGCGTCCTGCAGGAGCGCGAAGTGGTGCGCCTGGGCTCGCGCAAAAGCACGCCGATCAACGTGCGGGTGCTGGCGGCGACCAACGTTCAGCTGGAACGCGCGATCAACGCCGGGCACTTTCGCGAAGACCTGTTCTATCGCCTCAACGTCGTCAATCTGGAGCTGAGCACCCTGCGCGACCGGCCGGGCGACATCATGCCGCTGAGCCGCCACTTCATCGACGTCTACAGCCAGCGTCTGGGCTGCGGACCGATCCAGATCAGCGCCGACGCAGAGCACAAGCTGCGTACCTACGGCTGGCCGGGGAATATCCGCGAGCTGGAAAACGTGATTCACCACACCCTGCTGATCTGCCGCAACGGCATGATTCAGTCCAGCGATCTGCGCCTGTCGAACCTGCGCCTTGAGCGCCAGGAGGATTCAGCCCCCGCCGTCGACGATTCAACCGAAGCGCTGCTGGCCCGAGCGTTCCAGCGTCTGTTCGAAGAGCAGGCCGGCGCGCTGCATGAGAAGGTAGAAGACGCCTTGCTGCGCGCGGCCTATCGCTTCAGCCACTGCAACCAGGTGCACACCGCGCAGTTGCTGGGGTTGAGCCGCAATGTCGTGCGCGCGCGGCTGATCAAGATCGGCGAACTCGCCGTCAACAAGCGCCGCCCCGGCGAACAGACCCAGGGTGAGCGGATGCTGCATTTGTCGGTGTGAACGCTGCGCAGAATCTACAAGACTCTTCGTGAGCAAGGTGGAGCGCCACCCCGGTCACTCCCACCCGTCCTGCGGCTGCCGAATATCTGGGGCAGACCACGATCCCGTGGGAGCGAGCTTGCTCGCGAAGGCTTACTTGCAGCCCGGAAGAAAGTAGCTGAATGCACCGGCCTCTTCGTGAGCAAGCTCACTCCCACCTGTCCTGCGGCTGCCGAATATCTGGGGCAGACCACGATCCCGTGGGAGCGAGCTTGCTCGCGAAGGCTTACTTGCAGCCCGGAAGAAAGCGGCTGAATGCACCGGCCTCTTCGTGAGCAAGGTGGAGCGCCACCCCGGTCACTTCCACCCGTCCTGCGGCTGCCGAATATCTGGGGCAGACCACGATCCCGTGGGAGCGAGCTTGCTCGCGAAGGCTTACTTGCGGCCCGGAAGAAAGTGGCTGAATGCACCGGCCTCTTCGTGAGCAAGGTAGAGCGCCACCCCGGTCACTCCCACAAGTCCTGCGGCTGCCGAATATCTGGGGCAGACCACGATCCCGTGGGAGCGAGCTTGCTCGCGAAGGCTTACTGTCATTCTCCAGAGAGGTGGCTGGCTGTTCTGGCGTATTCGTGAGCAAGGTAGAGCGCCACCCCGGTCACTCCCACTATGTGCTTGTCACGGACGAGGTCCTACGACTTCCCCCGCCACTTCGTACGCGTTAAAGATCATCGACGTCGCCCGGTGTCGAAGGATCAGTTCCCACATGTCCCCCTCGCCCTGCTCGGCGTTCTCGAACGCGCGCTCGCAGTCGCCCTTCGACAGCCATTGCACATGGCTCAGCACCCGCTGGTGGTCTTCACTGACCAGCACGCTGGCCCGGACAAAGCCTGGGTAAGTGCGCGTGAATCGCTCGAAACGCTCGCTGAGCGCCACAACCAGCCCGGCCTGATGGTGGGGGTCGACGGCGAACTCAACGAACTGACTGTAGGGAAGATGAGCGGCTGCTGGTGTCATGAACGATCTCCACGGATGACGGATGTTGCTGAACAGGATGCTGCGCAAACCGGCAAGGCCCCAT
Organism: Pseudomonas sp. GL_135; assembly: GCF_057834665.1. Taxonomy (NCBI): domain Bacteria; kingdom Pseudomonadati; phylum Pseudomonadota; class Gammaproteobacteria; order Pseudomonadales; family Pseudomonadaceae; genus Pseudomonas; species Pseudomonas sp. GL_135. The sequence goes on along the minus strand of NZ_CM174408.1, from coordinate 1,936,211 downwards.
ACGTTTCTTGCGCCGGTGCGCCACTTGCCAAGCCGGTCCGGCCAAGCGATGCTGCGCAGGATAAAACCTCCAGTTAACTGTAGGTCAAGCGTCGTTCCGCAGACAGGAAGATTGCATGCTCACCCAGGACATCCCGCCCATCGCCCGCGAACTCACCGTCGGCCAACTGTCCGCCCGCAGCGGCGTGGCTATTACCGCGCTGCGCTTTTACGAGGCCAAAGGTCTGATCAGCAGCCAGCGCAACGCCGGCAATCAGCGTCGCTATCCCAGGGATGTGCTGCGCCGCGTAGCGTTGATCAAAACCGCGCAGCGCCTGGGCATTCCGCTGGCGACCATCCAGACCGCGCTGCAGACCCTGCCTCAGGACCGCGCGCCCAGCGTTGAAGACTGGACCCGGTTATCCGAGCGCTGGAAAGCCGATCTGGATGAACGCATCAACCGCCTCACCGCCCTGCGCGACCAACTCAATGGCTGCATCGGTTGCGGCTGCCTGTCGATGGAGGCCTGCCCGCTGCGTAACTTCGGCGACAGCCTGAGCGAGCAAGGCGCCGGGCCGCGCCTGCTGGATCAGGATTGAAGGTTTTGCGGACTGACCAGGGTGCCAGCGAGGGTCTGGTCCGCCACTGACAGATGCATCTGCTGCATCGCTTGATTGAGCTGATTTGTGGCCTGAATGAGCGAGTTGGTCATGGCCATGATTTCCATCTGCAACTGGCGCATCTTGCCCTCCCGGGCGCGGGGCGAGAGCGACCGGTCGCTCATGAATGCCTGCATGTCCTGCATGCGTTTGGCAATGCGCTCCTGAATCGAGCGGATCAGCTTGAGCTGCTCCTTGATCCGGTCAGGCAGGTGCGTGGCGTCAATGTCGGCGTTCTTGTCACCCTTCTTCGCCGCTTTCTGCGCGTCCGGTGAAAGCAATACTTCGATGCCCTGACGCACCTGATCGGCGGCGCTGAGGCTCTGTTGCGGGTCGTCAGCACCAAGGGACGCCGGCGCAACGGTTTGCGGCAGCAGTAATGCCGCTTCTGCAGGGTTTCTGAAACTCAAGCTCAACATGACGACTGGCCTCCATAGCCTTGTCCGATCGCTGACGTCCCTGTCGTCGCGCGATGAAAAGCGGGCGGTCCTACCGGGTCGATAATGGGCTTTCGGCTCGTTCGGAGGGTGCTTTAGGAGGGGCTGCGGAAAGTGTGTCGCGGTCGACACAATTTCCTGCTCATTCAGCTTGGCACGTTGCTCACCGCCGCCAGTCGCGCCGCCAGCAGCTTGGCCTGCAACGCCACGTCGGTCACGGCAGTGCTTTCCCACCACAGGCCGCGCAAGGGCGGGCCCATGGCATAGAGCCGCATCGAGACCCGCCCATCAGCGTCCATCACCGCGCCCCCCGCATCGGCGGCGATCCCCAGTGCCAGCGGCCCCGGCTGAATCAGGCCACGCGCCAGCAGATTGCGCGGCAAGGCACGATCAACCCGGCGCCAGTCGTATTGAATGCCGGTCGAGTTGATCAGCGCTGCGCCGCTCTCTGTGGTGGCCTTGTCCTGGCCGCGATAGCGAACGCTAATGGAGACCTGTCCGGCCTCGGCGCTTCCCACGCTGTGCAATGAGGCGGCGTGGATGTGCAGGCGCCTTTCGTCGATCAGCCTGCCCAGCAAGTGCGCGCTGGGCGGCGGCGAACGGTGGTGATGGCTTTCCCACCACGGCCGGACGTGACGTACGAATTGGCGGCGCTGCAGGTCAGACGCCTGACTCCACAGCCGTGGAATATGCACGCGCACCGTATCGAGCGGCGCCTGCCAGTCGATGCCCTGCTGCGCCGCTCGGGCGCACTGCTCGCGCAAGGCCCTGACCAGTTGCCGGGTGCTGCGTATGTTCAGGTCGGCAGCGAGAAAGTCCGGCCATGTCGGCGGCTGACGGCGCACGTGGGGCAGCAGACCGTGGCGGGAAAACACGTCAATGGGCCCACGGTGACCGGCTTGCTCCAGAGACACCACGGCGTCGACCATGGTCAGGCCCGAGCCGATGATCAGCACTCGGCCCTGGGGGTCGAGCTGGCCCATGGCGTTGACGTCCCACGGATCGACGGCGGCGGCATTAAGGGCGTTTGAATCGCGCTGAGGCGTGCGCGCGGCGGCGAACATGCCCGTTGCCAACACACCGAAGCGGCCAGTCAAATGCTCGCCGCTGGCAAGGGTCAGCCGAATGCCGGCCGCGTCAGTCTGCAGGTCGCTCACTTCACCGCGCACGTGCTCGACAGTGGAACCGTAGCGCTCGCCAACCACCCGGGCCTCGGCCAGGCGCTGCTGAACATACAGCCCGAAGATCCCGCGGGGCGGAAACAGCTCGGCCACCGGCACGTGCTGCTGATCAGACTCCGGCCAGCCGCCGCCGGCAATGTAGTCGGTCAGCCAGCGGGTGAGATCGTCGGCATCGTCCGGGTCGACGCTCATGCGCGCGGCATTGCCGTTCAGCGTATGGCCCAGCTCGGTGGCGCTGTAGGCCTCGCCGCGACCCAACTCGCTGCGTGACTCGACGATCAGGATCCGCCGCTGGCCCGGCAGGCGCAGCAGCTGCACGGCCAGCATTGTGCCGCTGAGGCCACCGCCGACGATGAGGATGTCGGCGTCAGGTCCAGTGTGTTCAGCGCTCATTACGTCTCCCCTTGTCTTCGCCCCGCTGGCGCGCCCGCTGATTATGGACACCGTGGCATCGGATTCAAGCCAACGTCAGCCCTTGCGTTTCATGTCCAGCCGCCGCAGATGGCAGGTCACTTCTTCGCGGTCGTGGTACAGCTGCTTGCAACCGATGGCGACTTTCACGCCGCGGGCCTTGAAGCCGTCTTCGATGCGCTCCAGCAGACGCCGCACCTCGGCGTAACGCTGCTTCATCGGCAATTTGAGGTTGACCACGGCCTCGCGGCACAAGCCCTCGCCCAGCCAGGTTTCCAGCAGCGCGGCGTTGCGTGCGGGCTTTTCGACGATGTCGCAGACCATCCAGTCCACCGGCTGACGCGGCTTGAAGGTAAAGCCGTCCGCCATCAAGTGCTGCACCAGCCCGGTGTCCATCAGGCTTTCGGCCATCGGCCCGTTATCGATAGCGGTGACCAGCATGCCGCGGCGCACCAGCTGATAGGTCCAGCCACCAGGCGCCGCACCGAGGTCGACCCCGGTCATGTCGCCCGACAGACGCTCGTCCCACTGATCGCGGGGGATGAAGTGGTGCCAGGCCTCTTCAAGCTTGAGGGTCGAGCGGCTGGGCGCTTCCCGGGGAAACTTCAGACGCGGAATGCCCATGGGCCACATCGCCGAGTTGTTCGCGTCGGCCAGCCCGAGGAACACTTCCCGCCCGCTTTTGAACGTCAGCAGCAAACGCGGCAGGCTCGGGTTGTCGACCAGTTTGCCGGCCTTTTCCAGGGCCTTGCGCAACGGCGCCTCGAACTTGCGGCAGAAGGTCGAGAGCTCCTTGCCGTCGTTGGTGTCGACCACTTCCAGCCACAGGCTGCCGCAAGGGGCGAAGCCGGCCATGTGCTCGAGGATCACGCTGATGCGGTCGGTCTCAGGCAACTGGACAAACACGCCACGGGCCCACTGCCGGGGAAAAATCAGTTCGCGGAACTTGAGATTGTTCATCAGCCGCTCGGCGCCATCGGCCTCGGTGCAGATGAATTCGGCAAAAGCGGCGTCGGTCTTGGCCTTGGCGTAGCCGGACACCTCGAGGCGGGCGGCGTGCTCGCTGAGTTCCGAGCAGACCTCGCTTTCGAAGCCGGGGCGGCAATGCATGAAAAGGGTGTTCACGGGGCGGTCTCCTCGCGCGCCGCGAATCGGGTCGCGGCGCAAGCTGTACTTGAGGACTAACCTCAATGACTCGAAAGCGGCGCATGATAGCCGAATCAGGAACCACTGGCTCAGCCGGTGGGTCCAGTACTACTCAATGAACATTCAAAGGCGCCGCCCAGAGCGCCGAAGCAATACCCGTCTTACCGTCGATCGCCCGTCCGCGCGTACTGCACGGACCGTCAAGGAGTCAGTCATGCCCTCCCTCGATAGCCTGAAAAGCCTCAAAACCCTCGAAGTCAGCAACAAGACCTACCACTACTTCAGCCTCCCGGATGCCGCGCGCACGCTGGGCGATCTCGACAAACTGCCGATGTCGCTCAAAGTGCTGCTGGAAAATCTCCTGCGCTGGGAAGACAACCACACGGTGACCGGCGACGACCTCAAGGCCCTCGCCGACTGGCTGATCGAGCGCAAATCCCATCGCGAAATCCAGTACCGCCCCGCCCGCGTGCTGATGCAGGATTTCACCGGCGTGCCGGCCGTGGTTGACCTCGCCGCCATGCGCGCCGCCGTGGCCAAGGCCGGTGGCGATCCCCAGCGCATCAACCCGTTGTCCCCGGTGGATCTGGTCATCGATCACTCGGTCATGGTCGACCGCTTCGGCGACGACAAGGCCTTCGGCGAGAACGTCGACATCGAGATGCAGCGCAACGGCGAGCGTTACGCGTTCCTGCGCTGGGGCCAGAATGCGTTCGATAACTTCAGCGTGGTGCCGCCGGGCACCGGGATCTGCCACCAGGTCAACCTCGAATACCTCGGCCGCACCGTGTGGACCAAGGAAGAAGACGGCCGCACTTACGCCTTCCCGGACACGCTGGTCGGTACCGATTCCCACACCACAATGATCAACGGCCTCGGCGTACTCGGCTGGGGCGTCGGCGGTATCGAGGCGGAAGCGGCCATGCTCGGCCAACCGGTGTCGATGCTGATTCCGGAAGTCATCGGCTTCAAGCTCACCGGCAAACTGCGCGAAGGCATCACCGCCACCGACCTGGTGCTGACCGTGACGCAAATGCTGCGCAAGAAAGGCGTGGTCGGCAAGTTCGTCGAATTCTATGGCGACGGCCTGGCAGACTTGCCGCTGGCGGACCGGGCCACCATTGCCAACATGGCCCCGGAATACGGCGCGACCTGCGGCTTCTTCCCGGTCGACGACGTCACGCTGGATTACCTGCGCCTGTCGGGGCGTCCGGACGAAACGGTGCAACTGGTCGAGGCCTATTGCAAAGCTCAGGGCCTGTGGCGCTTGCCCGGTCAGGAACCGGCGTTTACCGATGCGCTGGAGCTGGACATGGGTTCCGTCGTGGCCAGCCTCGCAGGGCCAAAACGTCCGCAAGACCGCGTTGCCCTCCCCGATGTGTCCCAGGCTTTCAGCGACTTCCTGGGGTTGGCGGTCAGCCCGAGCAAGCACGAAGAAGGCCGACTGGAAAGCGAAGGCGGCGGCGGTGTTGCGGTGGGCAACGCCGCGCAGGTGGGCGAGGCTGAGTATGAATACAACGGCCAGACTTACCGCTTGAAAAACGGCGCGGTGGTCATTGCGGCCATCACGTCCTGCACCAACACCTCAAACCCCAGCGTGATGATGGCGGCCGGCCTGCTGGCGAAAAAGGCCGTGGAGAAGGGCCTGCAGCGCAAACCGTGGGTGAAGAGCTCGCTGGCGCCGGGTTCCAAAGTCGTGACCGATTACTACAACGCCGCCGGCCTCACTCAGTATCTCGATAAGTTGGGCTTCGACCTGGTGGGTTATGGCTGCACCACCTGCATCGGTAACTCCGGGCCGCTTCCTGACCCGATTGAAAAAGCCATCCAGCAGTCGGACCTGACTGTCGCGTCGGTGCTGTCGGGCAACCGCAATTTCGAGGGCCGCGTGCATCCGCTGGTGAAAACCAACTGGCTGGCCTCACCGCCGCTGGTGGTCGCTTACGCGTTGGCGGGTACCGTGCGCACCGACCTGAGCAGCGAGCCCTTGGGCGAAGGCAGCGATGGCAAGCCGGTGTACCTTCGTGACATCTGGCCGAGCCAGCAGGAGATCGCCGACGCGGTCATGAACGTCAGCACTGGCATGTTTCACAAGGAATACGCCGAGGTCTTCGCCGGCGACGCGCAGTGGCAAGCCATCGAGGTGCCCGAGGCGGCGACTTACGTCTGGCAGCCGGACTCGACGTACATCCAGCACCCGCCGTTCTTCGAGGACGTGGCCGGGCCATTGCCGGTCATCGCTGACGTCCAGCAGGCTCGCGTGCTGGCGGTGCTGGGCGACTCGGTGACCACCGACCACATCTCCCCCGCCGGCAACATCAAACTCGACAGCCCGGCCGGGCGTTATCTGCGCAGCAAGGGCGTGGAGTACAAGGACTTCAACTCGTACGGCTCGCGCCGCGGCAACCATGAAGTGATGATGCGCGGCACCTTCGCCAACATTCGCATCCGCAACGAGATGCTCGGCGGCGAAGAAGGCGGCTACACGCTGCACGTGCCCACCGACGAGAAGCTGCCGATCTATGATGCGGCCATGCGTTATCAGGAAGAAGGCACGCCGCTGGTGGTCATTGCCGGTCAGGAATATGGCACGGGCTCCAGTCGCGACTGGGCGGCGAAGGGGACGAATCTGCTGGGGGTCAAAGCGGTGATTGCCGAGAGTTTCGAGCGCATTCACCGTTCCAACCTGGTCGGCATGGGCGTCCTGCCGCTGCAGTTCAGGGCGGGCGAAAGCCGTAAAACACTGGGCCTGACCGGCAAGGAAGTGCTGAACATTACCGGACTTACCGGCGCGACGCTGCAACCGGGCATGAGCCTGGCGGTGCAGATCACCCGGGAGGACGGGCAGCAGGAAAACATCGACGTGCTGTGCCGGATCGATACCCTGAATGAAGTGGAATACTTCAAGGCGGGCGGGATCCTGCATTACGTGTTGCGGCAGTTGATTGCTTCCTGAGCCTCATCCCGGCTCAAGCCGGTCTCGCTGTCAGTGGGACTGGCTTTAGCCGGGAAAGCGTCAGATGCCACAACGCAATATCAATGGTGGTCAAACCGGCCCCTTCCCGGCTGAAGCCGGTCCTACTTGTGGGACTGGCTTTAGCCCGGAAGGCGTCGGCTGACTCACCGCAAATTGCCAGCGTTCACCCAATATCCGTCGTTATCAGAAACGCCCTACACAACCCCCGCCCTGCATCCTCGAAATAATCGGACCAACCCCCCGTTGATCCGACATACACACGCGTTTAATGAACGTTAAAATCCCCAGCCTATTCCGACGCCCTAGGACGACTTCATGTCGGTGCAACGCTGGACTTCCCTCTTCCTGCTCTCTCTCGGCTACAGCCTGGCGCTGCTCTACGGCCAACTCAGTCTTCCCGTGGTCATCACGTTCGGACTGTTCATCATGGCCGGCATCTGCGTCAGCCATTTCCAGCACCGCGCCGTCCGCCTGTTCGGTCATGCCTTGTTCATCGCCATTGCGGCGGGCCTGGCCAGTCACTGGCTGCCCGGCTTCCTCAGCGCGAGGGCGATTGCCGGTGTTCGCCTCAGCCCCGAGGCCGCGCCGTATTCGATGTACCTGAATCTCGACAAGCCCCTCATCGGCTTCTGGATCGCCATCGCCTGCCCATGGGTGTTTATCGCGTTGAGCCCACGACGCTGGCTGAGCGTCACCAGCATCGCCTTGCCCCTCACCGCTGCAGCGTGTTTATCAACAGCGATGGTGCTGGGCCTCGTCGGCTGGTCGCCCAAGTGGCCGGAGCAAACGGGCATATGGGCGCTGAACAACCTCTTGCTGGTCGCGCTGACCGAAGAATTGCTTTTTCGGGGTTATCTGCAAGGGGGTCTGAAAAGGTGGCTGCAGCACTTACCCTGCCATGACGCTCTGGCAGTCGGAATGGCATCGGCACTGTTCGGCCTCGCGCACATCGGCGCGGGCTGGGAATGGGCGCTTCTGGCGGGCATCGCGGGTGTGGGTTATGGCGTTGCCTATCGACGGGGCGGGCTGCCCGCTGCCGTGCTCACCCACTTCGGTCTGAACCTTCTGCATTTCAGCCTGTTTACCTATCCGATGTTCGACCGGTAGGCGTTTTCAGGACATTCAGAATATGAAGCAGTTCACAAAAACTTAATTTTTGTCGCATCGAGCCGATAACCCGTGACAGCCTTCCTGGATCGAATAGCTCATGCGAAATAACCAGCCCATCACTCAACGCGAACGGACCTTCCCGGCGCAGCAACGGTTGATCTCTACCACCGATGCGCGCGGCGTCATCACCTATTGCAACGACGCCTTCATTGAAATCAGCGGTTTTTCCCAGGATGAACTGATCAAGTCGCCGCACAACACGGTGCGCCATCCAGACGTGCCATCGGCGGTTTTCGAACACATGTGGGCCACGCTCAAGCAGGGCTTGCCGTGGATGGGCATCGTCAAGAACCGTTGCAAAAACGGCGACCATTATTGGGTCAACGCTTACGTCACGCCGGTCTTCGAGAACAAGCAGGTCGTGGGCTTCGAGTCCGTGCGCATCAAGCCGACCGCTGAACAGGTGCGTCGCGCCGAAGCACTCTATAAACGTCTGAACAGCGGCAAAAGTGCAGTGCCAAGCCGCGACAAATGGCTGCCGATGTTGCAGGACTGGCTGCCGTTCATCCTGGTGAGCCAGGTGAGCTTTTTGATTGGTGTGTGGCTGAATTCCCATTGGGGCTTCCTGCTCGCCGCCGCGCTGTCCGTGCCGCTGGGCCTGCTGGGGTTGAGCTGGCAACAGCGTGGCCTCAAGCGCTTGTTGCGCCTGGCCGAGCAAACCACCTCCGACCCACTGATCGCGCAGATGTACACCGACAGTCGCGGCGCGCAAGCACGGCTGGAGATGTCGATCCTCAGCCAGGAAGCGCGCCTGAAGACCTGCCTCACCCGGCTGCAGGACACTGCCGAACACCTCAATGCCCAGGCGCGTCAGTCCGACACCCTGGCGCAGGCCAGCTCCACCGGCCTGGAACGTCAGCGCGTCGAAACCGAACAGGTCGCCACCGCTGTCAACCAGATGGCCGCGACCACCCAGGAAGTGGCCAATCACGTGCAGCGCACCGCTGACGCCACCCAGCAGGCCAACGAGCTGACCCGCCGAGGCCGCGAGATTGCCAGCGACACCCGCGAAGCCATTCAGCGTCTGTCGGCCTCGGTGGGTGAAACCGGCCTGACCGTAACTCAGCTGGCGAAGGACAGCGATGAAATCGGCGGCGTTGTCGATGTCATCAAAGGCATCGCCGACCAGACCAACCTGCTGGCCCTCAACGCGGCGATCGAGGCCGCTCGCGCGGGCGAAATGGGTCGTGGCTTTGCCGTCGTCGCCGATGAAGTCCGTCAATTGGCCCAACGCACGACCGAATCCACCGGCCAGATCCACGCCCTTATCGCCAAGCTGCAACAGACGGCCACCAACGCGGTGCAGACCATGAACACAGGCCGCCGCCAGGCCGAAGAAGGTGTTGAGCAGGTCATGGAGGCCGACAGGGCGCTGGTGGGCATCAGCGACGCAGTGGCCAACATCACCGACATGACCACGCAGATCGCCGCCGCCACCGAAGAGCAAAGCTCGGTGGCAGAAGAGGTCAGCCGCAATATCAGCACCATCGCACACCTGGCGGACCAGACGTCTGATGAAGCGCGTCGCTCTGCCACGCTCAGTGCGGAACTGACCCAGACCGCCAACACGCAATACTCGTTGGTGGAGCGCTTTAACCGCTGAGTGATTGATGGGTTAAGCGAAGGCCCCGGCAGATCGTCTGCCGGGGCCTTTTTGTTTGTATTGGGGATTAAGTAGGACATTTCTGAAAATCGTTTGAGGGAGCGGTTTTTGGTTTGGAGCGCGGGTTTGGCTGTTGACAGGATTTGTAGAACTCTATTAGTTGATTGTTGAAAGACGATAAATAGTTACCACCATGGGTGGGGTATTTGTTGATCTGGACAATTGAATTAAATGTGCACTCTTTCTGCGGATGGAAGTGGAGAGGTGTGCTTGATGGAGAAACATATGAATGAGCAATTTCCTTTCAGCGCCCCGCTGGTAACCAAAGCAAGCCCTATTGAAGGACTTTTACAAACCGGGGATTTATCTCAACCAATTCCCGTTGAAATCATCATTTGGGATGGAGCACGTCCAGGCTATATTGTTCAGCTACGACTTGATGGTGATCTCATTGGGCTCCCTATGGTCTTGGGCGACCAAAAGCCTGGCGATACAATGCAGCTTCAGCTAAGTCACGACTTGTTGTGTGAAAGCCGTAGCTATTCCCTCAATTATCAGGCTACAAATAATATCAATGGCGTAACTCGCGAATCTCCCGCCGCAGCACTCAAAGTAGACCGCACCAAACCCGGCGCTACCCTCCTCGCTCCCCTCATCTTCCCGACCGCCACCTTCGGCGATCAACTCGTCGGACTGCTCCCTGGCTATGCCGGCATGGAACCGGGCGATATCATCCAGACATTACTCAACGGCGTCGCAGGCCCGGCCCATCAGGTCCAGGCGGATGAGCTCACCCTCCGACCCATCGAAATCCCGTTCAGCCGTGAACACCTGCAAGCCCATGCAGCCGAAACTGTGTCCATCGAGTACGTCGTCACCGACCGGGCGGGCAATGTGTCCATCACCAGCCTGCCGACCCTGGTTTCAGTTAAATTGTAACCAGCTTCCCCGCTATTCAACTGAATACCAAAAGTAACCCCCTCCACGCTTATGCGTGGAGGTTTTGTCAATAAATGAGCCAGCGGAAAATAATTTAAATTATTTTTGGGCATCTCGATTCCAAAGAACCTACATCACCGTAGGAAGCGTCTGATGGACTATCAAAATTTTATAGACTACGCGCGATACATAATTATTAAAAACACTCACAAATGCCTTAAAAAAGGACCGATTCACACATCAAAGATCTATTCAACCACGAATTTTTTTCGGAGAAGCCATGCAATCCCATGCACTTCGGTTGTTTGACAGTCCTATTTTTCGAATCGATCATAGGCATGTGCAGCGCCGCAGTCCTACAAGCAAGCGCACAACACCCAATCCTGTAATTCTCGCACTAGCGATCTGATCAAGGAGTTCCAATGGAAGATGAAACGGATATCCAGCCATCCCCCCACTCACAACCGACCGAGTCAGATAACAATAAAAAGTTAACGGTGCCAAACCCCAAAAATACCCGCAGGACCAAACGCAAATCACCTGACAAGAGTTCAATCCCGCTCTACGAAGAACTGCAGGCAATGCCGCCCGTGGGCAAAAGTGCGGCTGAACAGGCCATGGTCTACGCCGGCCAACTGCAGAACGCCCCGGGATTTCCATGGCATCACGAGATGAAGCACCCGCCTCCGGCGCCGGTATTCGAAGCGCCTTTCATCACCGGTGCCGACCCCGAAGGCCCGACCGACGCACAGCTGCACGTGGGCATCTACATCAATATCCCGCGCTCGCCGAAGCTGTGGTTCGGGGATCACCTGAAGCTGCGCTGGGGCCACAACACCTTCTACACCACCATCGGCAAAGTAGAAGGCCGCAAAGGCCCTCGCCTGGTTCAGTACCTCAACAATGAAACGCTGGCGGACTACGAAAGCGGATGCGTCGAGGTGCGCTACGAAGTGGTGCGGCGCGCCAAGCTCGTCGGCATCTCGGAAACCCTGACCGTCAACCTGCCGCGGCTGAGGAAGCGGCGCGGCAAGGGCTCGTCCCCTGGCCGACCACCGCGACGGCGCCGGATGCAGCCGAAGCCGTAAGCCCACGTAAAAAAGCCCCGACTGCATTGCTGCAGCCGGGGCCTCGGAACCGCCATTTAATCAACTAATGCGAATCAAAACGCCAGACGCACACCTACGTTCGCACCCCAAGGCTGCTCAACATGCTCACCCTTCATGTAATCGAAATCAGCGTGCACTTGGAGTCGCTCGGACAGCGACACCGAAACACCTGCGCCCAATTCCGCGCGGGAGCCGAACAGGTCGTTGTCAAAACGCTGACCGTTCACGCTGACGTCATTGCTGCGGGAGAACTCGTGGGCCAACGCCACCCGTGCGTACGGCATAACCACGCCGCCGTCTTTCAGGGCGAAGCTGCGTCCCACGGTACTACCGACCTTGCCCAGCACCGACTGGGTCTGGTTGGTCCTGGCCTGCATGCCGTTGTCCAGCGTGTAGCTGCTGCCATCGATCCAGACGCTGGACACCTGCGCGAACGGCTCGACGAAATACTCATCACCCAGTTTTATGTGCTTGCCGACTTCCAGCGACCCGCCCAACGCCTTGCTGCTGTAATCACCCTTGGCCTTGGTGCCATCGCTCATCGCCACCTTGGACTCGTTATGGAACTGGTTGAGTTTCAGCACGCCGTCCAGGTAATAACCGCCTTCCGACAACCACGTGCCATACGCGCCGACGTAATAGCTGTCGACCTGACCCGAAGTGCCTCGGCCGATGTCCAGATCCGACTTGCTGTAACCGCCCATCAATCCGAGCAACAGCTGACCGTTGCCCACTGGCACAGGCGCATCCGCACCGAACGACAGACCCTGCTGCTTCTGGCTGTAATCAACGCCGGAGTCCAGCGCCGCATTGAAGCGACTGCCGTAAGTACGCATCCAGCCGCCGCCCTGCTCATGCCCGCGCACCTCCCCCATGCGACTGCGCAACGTCGTCAACTCGCTGTTCCACACCGTCGGTGCCGTGTTGAACAACGCCAGCGCACTTTGCGTGGACGGGCTGATCTCCTTGCCGGACCCGACGATGAACCAGTCCGTCCCCTGGCGCTCAAGCTCATAGGAATACACCCCAAGATCCGCCCGACCGCCCACCAGACCGAACTCCGCATCCCCGCCTTCGGTGTGTACCACCCGAAGGGGGTCGAACTCGGCGGGAACCGCTTCGGTGCCGGTGTTATGCACGCTGAGGAGATGGATACCCTTAGCGACACCTGCCACATTCAGCAAATCGCTTGTTCCATCGTCCAGATTTACGCGCATATCAAATGTACCCCTCCCCGAAAGCTCACCCAACGTAAGCTGGTTAAACGTCGCTCCTTCAAATCGGACTATCCCGCTGCCCAATGTAAGCTTGGGAAGAACGGTATCGCCCACCAGCATCCACGCTGCTTCGGAATTAACTGTGAGACTTTCGGCGTTGAGCAGGTTGCCCTTGAAGCGCGCGCTGTTCTGCAACGTTATGTTGAGTTGACTGCCTTCGCCCGCGAGAAAATTCCCCGCGAGACTGCTGTTGTCGACAATCAGCTTTACCTCGCCGCTGTCTTGGACCTCGATCAGGTTGCCGTTCCCGGCGAACAGCTCGGCGCCATTTCTAACAGTTATTTCAGCAATGCCACGGAACATGTGATTGCCTCTGACTCGAATCGCAGAGTCAGAAAGGCCAACTACCCGAGAGTGATCAATGATGATCGAGTTGGCACCGAGTTCAGGTTCGCCGCTACCAGGAACCTTCCCTGCGGAGGTCGCAATCAGCCCGACGCCATCGCCCTCTACGAGGCTATTATCTTGGATCGTGACCTTGGAACTGGCGGCGTAAATTCCCGTTCCCTCGCCATCTGCGCGCATTGCGGCATTCACTCTCGTACCCTCAAGAGTGACGGTGCCGGCACCTACCTCAATGCCTCTCCCCAGCCCAGCTATATGGCTACCAAGAAATTTCGCTTGGGACTCAGCTCCACCAAGCCGCTGCAGTCGGATAGCTGGCCGGGTCGAGCTGTTGATTTCCGCACCAGCAGCATTGATCCGCCCCCCGGAAAGCATGACCGCCGCTTCCGTGAAGGCATCATTCAGAGTATGCCGTACCGCACCGCCATTGATATTAAGCACCCCTCCCAAACCTGGACCGGAGACCTTATTTATTTGAGCACCGGTAGACAAGTTCAGGGTTGCTCCGGGCCCGGCCAGGACGTAATCCAGGCCTGTGTTTTGATCGACATTCTCAACTTGGCCGGCAGGTACGATAACTGGAAAAGTAGACCTAGAAGTTTGATCATCTGCAGACACCTGACTTGCCAGCGACATACTCAATATGACGGTGGCGGCTTGCCCATAAGACGCAGCGATAGACCGCTTAAAAGTACGTTGAATCACGATAGACATCTCAATCACAAAAAAGAGCGCTCACAATGCAGTACCTGTACGAATTAATTAGAAGCGCAGCTATGTTTTTTACACCGAAATTTCTGAAGTTTTTGTAGTCCGATTCTGACAGCAGCACATCTATCGAATCCGAAGACGAGGCAGGTAGCAGAAATATAAGTACCCATGCACGAAAAACGCTCAACGGTATCGATATGGAGCAATTGATCAAAGAGCTCGATCAGTGCATAGCACCCATGTATATAAAAAAATCGCCATAGCATTGACAGTTGTCTCGAGGTGAGATTATGTACATTCGGTGTTCTGAAGAAAAACAGAGACCATTGGTTTCTCTTTGAACACTACGCCACCGCACAATAAATATTGACAGCCTTAAAATTTACCTATTACGTAATTTAACTATCTAAAAACTTAGCTTGTAATCATCGGCCAGTTAGCCATCACACTCCGTGCTGGCAATATAAAAAATCCAGGCAGCCCCATTCTGGCCAATGCTATCGGCTGCCTTTTTCCAGGAGAAACACAATGTGTAATTCAACAAATCGCTCGACTGTGACCCGACAATCACGCGGGCCTTCCAAAGCACTCGCTACGCCAAGTATCCCAACAGCTGATCCAATTGACGGCTTGCTTACCCTTGAAGCTCTTCTTCAGCCCGTCCAAATTGTATTTCCATGCTGGAACGAGGCGCTGCCTGGGGACTCTTGTCAAATTACTTGGGGTAAAGAAACCCTGACAGACCAATTTTTTATTACTGACGAGACACCTGGCACGCTCATATCTCTGGAAATCCCGCCAGAACTTCTCAAAGATGGGGAATACAATGTTGGTTATGCAGCAACCAACGAGGGAGGTGCGGTATCTGTAAAGTCTCCGCAGATTCCCCTGATCGTGGACACAGTCGCACCCGGCGGCGATCTAATCGCCCCCATGATTTTCCCCTTCCAAACGCAAGATGGGATTCTGACCGCAGACGAGCTAACCGAACTTGGCGGTACTCTTGTTGCTGAAGTTCCTGGTTACTCAGGGATGGCATGGGGCGATCAAATTCGAACTTTGTGGGGGGCGATCGCCGGACCTGAGCACACTGTGACCTCGTCGGAGGTGACAATGGATCGCGTGATGTTGAGCTTTCCTCGTGAGTTTTTAGAAAGTTTGGGCGATGTCACAGAGCCGGTTAGCTTCGTTGTCACGGATCGGGCAGGAAATCAGTCGATCAAGTCCAATGAAACTACGTTCCGTTTGTTCCTTGTAGATATTCCAGATAACTACCCTGCCCCCGTTTGTTCTCAAGCAAGCGATGGGATTGTGGACGATGCCGACGCCCGAGCAGGCGTAGCGGTAGATATTCCTCAGTATCCCGATGCATTACCAGGCGATAACGTAACCCTTTACTGGGGCACCTATCCTCTGCCGGAGGTTCAGTTAAATCCTGGTGACGAAACGTTCAACCCCGTATTCACCATCAACGTACGATATGGGATCGTCGCACTGGCGGGCGACGGGCCTGCGCAGTTAAATTATGAAGTACGCCGTAACAACGTTCTGATCGGCACATCTTTAATGCTGGTGGTCGATGTCAATATTACGCTACCGGGCCCGCAAGATCCGGAACCGGGCACACCCGAGAACGAGGCTCTAGCGTTTCCTGTTATCCGCGGAAGCAGCACTAATGCTAACAACGAAGACAATGTAATTGACGAAGACGATTTCCTACTTGATGCCTACGCACTAATTGGCTGGAGAGACGATTTCGCCATCGGCGATGTATTTACGCTTACTTGGGGCTCGCAGGATGAACAGGTGATTTACACGTTGCGCTCCAGCGACGTTAATAGAGACCTGTTGCTCACCATTCCGAATAGAATCCTGACTGGGGAAGGCACGGGCGAAGATATTAAGGTGTCCTACTCGATATCTCAGTCAAGCAGTCCAAATATCTCACGATCGCCAGCGCAAAGTGTCTCAGTCCATTCTCAAGGTGACCTTCCGGGCGGAGAGACAGGCCTACAGGGCCCTGTTTTTACGAACGCAAACCACAATAATGCAATCAGCCCTATTTTGAGTCCAGATGGGACACCCATTTATATTGCGCCGTACGAGAATATCGCAAAGTATCCACGAGTCACCGTGGTATTCCGCGGATATAACGCGGCAAACGGCGACACGCCAGTGCCAGGCGCCAGCTTTGAGATGACTCACGTTCTTGATGAGTTTGAAATAGCGGCCGGTTATAGCTTTCGCGTCACCGATCACCAACTTCGACTTATCTGTACCGGACGCGCAGAAGCTTATTACCGCGTTGAGGGTCCAAATGGGCCGGTTAACTCAATAAGTACCCCCGTACTGATCCGCATGGCAACCCCCGGATCGGGTTGCTAAAACATTTGGCGAGCCCTCCCGGCTCGCCTACCACTACATATTATGGAAAGTAAAATGAATACTCCCTTCACAGACCTGTTACCCGTACCGGCGATGCAGAACCTGCACGACCCGAGCGGCATTGGTTATGCTGATACCCTTGACCCACAGGTCCCATTGTCGGTCCGTGTAGGGCCATACGTCACAATCGCGGCAGGGGACATCATTGATCTTTACTGCGATAACCAACTCGCACTGAATTACACAGTTCGCGATGAAGACCTTACTCCTGAGACGCCTACTTTCGTCGTTCTTCCACTCGACCAAAAGTTCATCCATCCAAAAGAAATCACACTTCACTATGAAGTGACTGAGCCAATTGGAGGCGTTAAAAACCAGTCACCCCCAATCACTGTCCCGGTGAAAATTACTGTGCCTGGTGGTGCTGATATTAATCCAGCAACTCCATGGGAAAACGAAGCGCTTGCCAAACCTATTGTCTCCCCACCCGGCATCATCACCTCCCCTGAAGGCGTCTCCGTAGAAATCGCTCCATACGTGAACATGACCGTCGGCGACGACGTCAAGTTGTCATGGCATGGACAATTCATTCGAATGGTCATCATGAGTGAGGCTGAGATCGGTAAGCCAGTCATCATTCAGGTACCCAAAAGCGCCATCGAATTCGCGGGCAGTTCGGACATGATCGAAGTCCGCTATGAAATCCGCGACGTCGTAAATAATTGGTCGCGCTGGTCACTGCCGACCTATGCGCAGGTTGAAATTGGACAGGATACGTTGCCGGCACCGGTCGCACCGCAGGCACCTGACATGGAGCTAGATCTCGAAAAGCTGAATGGCTCGCCCGTCCAAATTCTGGTGCTGTCCAACCCGCAGATCGCTAAAAACGATGAGGTCATGTTGTCTGTTGAACGAGAGACGGGCTCGGGCATGCCGCTGCCGACCTATCGAACGACGAAAGTGGTCCAAAATCCGTATGGATTTCTGGACTTTTCGCTTCCGAACGATCTGTTCCAACCGATTAGCCAAGGCCGCGCCCGCATCAAGTATCGGGTAATGAAAACCACCGGCCAGGCATTGATATCGAAAAATCTACCGTTGAAAATCATCGGGCAAATGATGGAACTGGATCCGCCACGAATTCCCGTGGCCGAGCAAAACGAAGGGGTACTGGACCCGACTGCCCATAACGTACTAGTCGAGGTACCCCCTTACTACTTCATGCTTCCGGGCCACGATGTCAATCTTGTCTGGATGGGGAAAACGGCCGGTGGCGCAAACGTCATGCATGAGGAGCGTAAGAACCTCAGCTATGGAGACATCGGCAACACGTTGCAGTACGCCATTCCTGACATGAAGGTCAGCCCATTGGCGGGCGGTTCACTGGAGGTGTACTACACCGTTACTTCATTCGAGCGGGAGTTCTTCAAGTCGCCCGTTCTGAATGTTCTGGTGGGCGATGACACTGGGGTTTCCTTTCCGGCGCCCTCAATTGACGAACTGGACAGCAGCGGCGTACTGGACCCCGCGACCATTGCCCTGGAAGCCACGCTGCGCATCGCGCGGTATCCGGGCATGGCGGTGAATGATCGAGTCACACTGCATTGGGATGGCCAAGGATCCAGCGGCAGTTACAGTGACTTCACTGTAATTAATAGCGGGACCGTCAGCAGAGAAGTGATTTTCAGGGTCAACAAGCGCGTCGTCGAGGCCAGTACAAACAGCGAAGTGACCGCTTGGTACGAGGTCGACCGGGGCACGCAGAAGTTCGTCTCCGCACAGCTGCGATTCCGTGTCGGTAGCATGGTCTACGCGCCGTTGCCCAATCCGACTGTCAAAGAAGCCAAAGGCGACACGCTCGATCCTGCTGATGCACCTAACGGCGCTACAGTCTTGATTGGTTCCGATGCGAATCTGGAGGCTGGCGATATCGTTGAAACCCGCTGGAGCGGTCCAAGGGGCAGCGGGACAAAGAACAACGTCATCACGGCCGAGGAGGCATTTCGCGAATTGTCGGTAGTCTTTGCCAGCCAATTGGTCAGTGCAAACGATGGTCAAACAGTCAACGTCTCATACACCGTGCAACGCGCTAGTGGCGTGCAACAGTCCGAGGTCGTGAGCCTGCAAATCATGAGTTCAGTGCTCGAACTGCCGGCACCTGCCATGGACTCAGTCGGCGCTGACGGAATTTTGCGCCCCGCCTTGATCCCTGCGTCTGGTGCAACTGTGCGCGTCAGCTATCGCAACATGGCGCCTGAGGATCGTGTCACCGCTCGCTGGTCTAGCGTCTCGACATTCGATACCGCCACGCAAACGGTTGGAGACCAACACACGCTCGTCTTCAATGTGCCAAAAGCACAGATCTCTGCAGCTGAAGGCAGTTCCGCAACAGTGAGCTATGAAGTCATCCGAAACGGCACACCTCGCCGCTCTGAAGAACTGTCGCTCAATGTTCTCAAGGGTCTGGAATTCGACACATCTCCAGCCACCTTGGGCGGAAAGATTTATCTGCTTCCGGCACATCCAGAACTGCTTCCGGTCTTCCCGAGCGGAACCACGATCAAGCGGGTAGCAGCCGGCGGCAAGCCACCTTATACCTACTCTTCGAGCATGCCGAACGTGGCACATGTTGACTCGACAGGCCTGGTCTCCGTACGCAGCAGGGGCGGCGCGATCATCACGGCGACAGACGCTACGGGCGAGAGCAAAAGCTTTACCGTGTCCGTCACCGGCGTCATCGAATGCCACGGCGTGGGCTCCGGCAACTACACCCAAATCTCCAACGCCGCCAACCGCATCGGCGGGCGCATCCCGAGCATCCACGAGCTGATCGAGATCTATAACGCCTACGGCAACCGCTGGCCAATGGGCAATGCCAACTATTGGTCGTCCACCGTCGCCAAGAACGTGTTCGGCGCGAAGTGGTATTACGTGAAAAACCTCAACACCGGAAAGGACTACAAACTGCTCCACATCAATTCCAGCCTGGGCGTTGCTATTCGCTAATTCGCTGTTTTAGCTAATGCGCGAATCAGCCAATCACGCTACCCGGCAAGCTTCAGACACGTAAGCAGCACCCCCTTTCAAAGACGTCGTCGCCAC
This sequence comes from Pseudomonas sp. GL_135, assembly GCF_057834665.1. Taxonomy (NCBI): domain Bacteria; kingdom Pseudomonadati; phylum Pseudomonadota; class Gammaproteobacteria; order Pseudomonadales; family Pseudomonadaceae; genus Pseudomonas; species Pseudomonas sp. GL_135. Next base: position 1,916,781 of record NZ_CM174408.1, on the reverse strand, counting down.
CCGACGGCGTCTTAAACGTGCAGCGCCAAACCACCCCTAAAACCCGTTCACGGAAAGCTCAGAAAAATGCCCGCAAAACCTCCACTTCAACGCCCGCAAGCACCGGCGGCGCGCGGCACGTTCAGCGCCACCGTCAACGGCCACCCTTTCATCACCCACCGCCTGAGTGCCATGGCGTGTCTGCGCCCGGGCCGGTCGGATCCGACCACGTGCCGAATCTGGAAGATCCTCGCCACTGGCACGGTTCGTCGGCACCGCACCATGATCGGCCTGTTCATCGACCAGACAGTGCAACCCGGCAGCTACAACCTGCTGCGCAACGAACAGATCACCGTTATCTATCACCTCACCCCCACGCGGATGGCGAAGATTTATCACTCCCGCGATCTGCAGCAAGGCAACCTGACGCTGTTGGGCTGCGATGCCACCTCAGGACAGCTGCACGGCAACTTCGAGTTTGCGGTCCCGACCAAGGACTTTCACGTGACCGACGGCCTTTTCGACCTGGTTTGTGACCTGAACGCCGAGGAACATCCCGCTATCCGATCAGCCGACGCGCCATAAGCCCGGCGATTTCCTGCATGCACGCCTCGACACTGAGGCCCGATGATTTCAACGGTTTGAGGTCATGGTTGGCAGTCGGTACCCAATGCACGTCAATGGCTCTCGACAGCTTGTACCCTTCAACCGCCTCTCGATTGCCCAACGCATCACGTTCGCCCTGAACGATCAGCGTCGGCGTCTGCAGTTCCGCCAGGTGCGCGACCCGCGGTTTCTCGGGTTTACCTGCCGCGTAGAACGGATAGCCCAGACAGAACAACCCATCGGCTTCCACGTCGTCAGCAATGACGCTGGCCATGCGTCCGCCCATGGATTTGCCGCCGATCGCCACCCGCCCGCTCACACCGGCACGCACCGCCGCGTACACCCCATGCCAGCACTCCAGCAACTTCGGCTGAGGGTTCGGCGGTCGTCTGCGCCCGTCGACTCGGCGCTGGGCCATGTAGGGGAACTCAAAGCGCAGCACGCCGACACCCAAGGCCGCCAGGCGCGTGGCGATGTCGTTCATGAAGTCGCTGTCCATCGGGGCGCCCGCGCCGTGGGCGAGAATCAGCGTCGAGGGCGCGTCCGCCGCCGGGCCGGTTGGCGCATCCCAGATCCAGCCGTGTTCTTGCGCCAGTTGCGCGCAGTGATCAGCCGCTCGCTTCGCTGCCTGTTGTTTGCTCATGCCGGTCTCTTTTTTACCAAAACATCGACCACCCGCCGACTGAGGCGAGCACCACGGCCGGCATTATGCAGCAACCTTGGCGCGCCATGATCCTGCCCGCCGATTGCCTTGTCCCGACAGCAAGGGTTCAGCTCCCGGGCGTTAGTCTAGCCCGGCACTTCGGCAACAAGCACCGAACCCTGAGCGCCCCAACCTGCACACAACCGGGCGGTTTCATCGACGGAATATGCTTTTTGTCCGCGCCGGACGATCACCCGTGACGATCGCCGGCCTTTCTGCCAGCTCGGGCCAAATATTTTTGGGCGGGAAAAAGCGCCAATGTCAGCGGCTTTTTGTATACAACTTTGCAGTCGAAATGCTCTCTCGATGCACAGGAACGGCAGGCAGAGAAGCGTTTCAGCTATCTCCGGAAATGGTTGATCGCCGCGTCCCGCCAGGGACGCGGCAACTTTCCGTCGAGCGCGGCCAAGTGTCGCAGGCGCTGTTCCAAAGCCTTCCCTCCGCGATCATTCGCGTCTAAGCTGTGTCCGCACAGTGGACCGGCGACAGCTAGCCACAGGCCCAGCAACAAGATTGTGCCCGGCAACGCAACCCTCTTGCAGACAAGCAGCCTCAGCGCTGTTTTCACCCGCAGGGTTGTATCCAATCCCTCCCACTCACGCGCGCGATCCAGCTCGACCTGTCTTCCTTCCCCCAGGCCACTCAGCCAGAATCCCCTCACGCTTCGGCGACCGGGCGTCTGCGCGCACCGCGTCTATCGCCTCCGTCGATCCCAACCACGCCACTGCGTGACGGGCTACGCGCGATCGAAGATGCGGCTGTTACCACACTAATAAAATACACACCGTGGAACCTGACATGAGCACAGCACCCCGCCCGACTGCTTATAACTACAAGGTCGTCCGCCAGTTCGCCATCATGACGGTGGTCTGGGGCATCATCGGCATGGGCATGGGCGTGTTCATCGCCGCCCAGCTCGTCTGGCCTGACCTGAATTTCGGACTACCGTGGACGACATTCGGTCGCCTGCGTCCCCTGCATACCAACCTGGTTATCTTCGCGTTCGGCGGCTGTGCACTGTTCGGCACGTCCTATTACGTCGTCCAGCGCACCTGTCAGGCGCGGCTTATTTCCGATGGCCTGGCGGCCTTTCATTTCTGGGGCTGGCAGGCGGTAATCATCGGCGCCATCGTCAGCCTGCCGATGGGCTACACCACCACCAAGGAATACGCCGAGCTCGAATGGCCGATCGCGATCCTGCTGGCGATTGTCTGGATCGCCTACGGCGCGGTCTTCTTCGGCACCATCGTCAAACGCAAGACCCAGCACATTTATGTCGCCAACTGGTTCTACGGCGCTTTCATCGTGGTGACGGCGATGCTGCACATCGTCAACCACATCTCGCTGCCGGTGAGCCTGTTCAAGTCGTACTCGGCGTATGCCGGCGCCACCGACGCGATGATCCAGTGGTGGTACGGGCACAACGCCGTGGGCTTTTTCCTCACCACCGGCTTTCTCGGAATGATGTATTACTTCGTGCCGAAACAGGCCGAGCGCCCGATCTATTCCTATCGCCTGTCCATCGTGCATTTCTGGGCGTTGATCACGCTGTATATCTGGGCCGGCCCGCACCATTTGCACTACACCGCCCTGCCCGACTGGGCGCAATCGCTGGGGATGGTGATGTCGATCATCCTGCTGGTGCCGAGCTGGGGCGGGATGATCAACGGCATGATGACCCTCTCCGGCGCATGGCATAAGTTGCGCACCGACCCGATTCTGCGCTTCCTCGTGCTGTCGCTGGCGTTCTACGGGATGTCGACGTTCGAAGGGCCGATGATGGCGATCAAGACCGTCAACTCGCTTTCCCATTACACCGACTGGACCATCGGCCACGTTCATGCCGGCGCGCTGGGCTGGGTGGCGATGATCTCCATCGGCGCCGTCTACCACATGATCCCGAAACTCTACGGCCGTGCGCAGATGCACAGCGTCGCGCTGATCAACACGCACTTCTGGCTCGCCACGGTCGGCACCGTCCTCTACATCGCCGCGATGTGGGTCAACGGCATCACCCAAGGCCTGATGTGGCGCGCCATCAACGACGACGGCACCCTCACCTACTCGTTTGTCGAAGCCCTGCAGGCCAGTCATCCGGGGTACATCGTCCGCGCGTTGGGCGGAGGGATTTTCGCCAGCGGCATGCTGTTCATGGCCTACAACGTGCTCCGCACCATTCGTGCAGCGAACACGGAAGAAGCGGAAGCCGCCGCACAGATTGCCGTCGTGGGGGCTCACTGATGATCAAGCACGAAGCACTGGAAAAGAACATTGGCCTGCTGTCGATTTTCATGGTCATCGCGGTGGCGATCGGCGGGTTGACGCAGATTGTTCCGCTGTTCTTTCAGGACGTCACCACCCAGCCCGTCGAAGGCATGAAGCCGCGCCCGGCGCTGGAGCTTGAGGGCCGCGACGTTTATATCGCCAACGGCTGCGTGGGTTGCCACTCGCAGATGATCCGGCCGTTTCGCGCCGAAACTGAACGCTACGGGCATTACTCGGTGGCGGGCGAGAGCGTCTGGGATCATCCGTTTCTGTGGGGGTCCAAACGCACCGGGCCGGACCTGGCCCGGGTCGGCGGTCGCTACTCGGATGACTGGCACCGCGCGCATTTGTATAACCCGCGGGACCTGGTGCCGGAGTCGATCATGCCGGCCTATCCCTTCCTGGCGGACACCAAGCTCGACGGCACGCTGACCGGCAAGAAGATGGAAGTGCTGCGCAGCCTGGGCGTGCCCTACACCGATGCCGACATCGCCGGTGCAGCCGACGCGGTGAAGGGCAAGACCGAAATGGATGCGCTGGTGGCCTACCTTCAGGGCCTGGGCACCCTCATCAAGAGCAAACGGTGATCGCCATGGACATGGGAACAATACGAGGCCTGGGCACCGTCGTCGTGATGGTGGCCTTCATTGGTCTGGCGTTGTGGGTGTTCAGCCCGCGGCGCAAGGCGGAATTCGACGATGCAACCCTGCTGCCGTTTGCCGATGATCCAGAGGCGATCGCGCAGGTCAGGCAGGCGCAAGACCAAAGCAAAGCACACGCCGCAGGGAGCCCAAAAGAATGAGCACCTTCTGGAGCCTTTACGTCACGGTGCTGACCCTGGGCACGATCTTCGCGATGGGCTGGCTGCTGATCGCCACGCGCAAGGGCCAGCGCGCCGACACCACCGATGCAACCGTCGGCCACTCTTTCGATGGCATCGAGGAATACGACAACCCGCTGCCCAAATGGTGGTTCTGGTTGTTCATCGGCACGATCATTTTCGCCTTGGGTTATCTGGCGTTTTACCCGGGCCTGGGCAACTGGAAGGGCCTGCTGCCGGGGTACGACTACGCCGACAACGAGAAAAAAATCCAGTTTTCCGACGGCACAACCGGCTGGACCGGCGTGCATGAATGGGAGAAGGAAATGGCCCGCTCCGAAGCGCGCTTCGGACCGATCTTCGCCAAATTCGCAGCGATGCCTATTGAAGAGGTGGCTAAAGATCCGCAAGCGCTAAAGATGGGCGGTCGATTGTTCGCGTCTAACTGCTCGGTTTGTCACGGCTCCGACGCCAAAGGCGCCTACGGCTTCCCCAACCTCACCGACGCCGACTGGCGCTGGGGCGGCGATGCGCAGAGCATCAAAACCTCCATCATGAACGGCCGTCACGCCGTGATGCCGGCGTGGGGTGCGGTGATCGGCGATCAGGGCGTGCGGGACGTGTCGGCTTACGTGCTGACCCGGCTGAACGGCCACACGCTGCCGGCGGATGCGAACGCCGATCCGCTGGCAGGTGCGAAAATCTACGCCACCACCTGCGTCGCCTGCCACGGGCCAGAGGGCAAAGGCGTTGCCGCATTGGGCGCGCCAGACCTGACCCACCCCGGCGCGTTCATTTACGGCGCAAGCTTTGCCCAGCTGCAACAGACCATCCAGTACGGTCGCCAGGGCCAGATGCCGGCACAGGCCTTGCTGCAAGGAAACGACCGGGTGCACCTGCTGGCGGCTTACGTGTATAGCCTGTCCCATGGCGACGAACCGGCGGCAAACCCAGAGTGAAGGATATCGCCGTCGCACACGCTGATGATTCGGCCCGTAGGGCGTAGGACGCTGCCATGAGCAATCAGATTCCGCTGCACAACGTCACGCCGCCGACTGAAAAGGACGGCGACACCGTTTACCTGTACGCCTCGCGGGAGAAGATCTACACCCGCGCGTTCACCGGTGTCTTCCGTAACCTGCGCATGGGTGGCGGCGTTGTGCTGTTCCTGCTGTATTTCGGCACGGTCTGGCTCAATTGGGGCGCGCATCAGGCGGTGTGGTGGAACCTGCCGGAACGCAAGTTCTACATCTTCGGCGCCACATTCTGGCCGCAGGACTTCATTCTGTTGTCGGGCATCCTTATCGTCAGCGCGTTCGGGCTGTTCTTCATTACCGTGTTCGCCGGGCGCGTCTGGTGCGGCTATACCTGCCCCCAAAGCGTGTGGACGTGGGTGTTCATGTGGTGTGAAAAGGTCACCGAAGGCGACCGCCACCAGCGCATCAAGCTCGACAAGGCGCCCATGGACGCCAACAAGTTCGCGCGCAAGAGTGCCAAGCACGGCCTGTGGCTGCTGATCGGCCTGGTCACCGGCCTGACCTTCGTCGGCTACTTTTCGCCCATCCGCGAGCTGCTGGCGGACTTCTTCACCGGCGAGGCCGACGGCTGGTCGTATTTCTGGGTCGGCTTCTTCACCCTCGCCACCTACGCCAATGCCGGTTGGCTACGGGAACAGGTGTGCATCCATATGTGCCCCTACGCGCGCTTTCAGAGCGTGATGTTCGACAAGGACACCCTGATCGTTTCCTACGACCCACGGCGCGGCGAGCCACGGGGTGCGCGCAAAAAGGACACGGATTATAAGGCTGAAGGCCTGGGCGACTGCATCGACTGCACAATGTGCGTGCAGGTCTGCCCCACCGGCATCGACATCCGCGACGGCCTGCAGATCGAGTGCATCGGTTGCGCAGCGTGCGTCGATGCCTGCGACTCGATCATGGACAAGATGGACTACCCGCGCGGCCTGATCAGTTACACCACCGAACACAACCTTTCCGGGCAGGTAACCCATACACTGCGGCCGCGGTTGATCGGCTATGGCCTGGTGTTGCTGGTGATGATCGGCGGGCTCACCGCCGCGTTTCTCACCCGCTCGCTGGTGGGTCTGGACGTCAGCAAGGACCGCATGCTGTACCGGGAAAACGCTGACGGCCGGATCGAAAACGTCTACAGCCTGAAGGTCATGAACAAGGACCAGATCGACCACATCTATCTGCTCGAGGCCACCGGGTTGCCGGACCTGAAGCTGCAAGGCCGTCGCGAGATCAGGGTGCCGGCGGGCGAGATCGTCAGCCTGCCGGTGCAGCTGTCGGTCGCGCCGGAGCAACTGCCATCGAGCACCAACGAGGTCAGTTTCAGCCTCACGGAGAGCGAGCACAGCGACACCGAAGTCCACGCCAAGAGCCGTTTCATCGGCCCGTCCATTCGCTGAGAGATGTCGGAAATGACCGCAATCACCGCAGCACTTCCCTGGCACCGGCAGCTATGGCCATGGATCATCATTGGCATCCTGACCTGCTCGGTGTCGTTGACCGCGGCAATGGTCACCATCGCCGTGACCCACCCGGACAACCTCGTCACCGACAACTATTATGAGGCCGGGAAAGGCATCAACCGATCCCTCGATCGCGAGTTGCTGGCTCAGTCCCTCAACCTGCAAGCCCGGGTGGGCCTTGATGAGCTGACCGGCGAAGTGGATGTCCAGCTGAGCGGCGCCAGTCAGCCGGAAACGATGGTGCTGAACCTGATCTCCCCGACCCAGCCGGACAAGGACCGTAAAATCGTGCTGGCGCGTAACCCTTCGCAGCCGGGGCGTTACGTCGGGCAGTTGAGCGACAGGGTCGAAGGCCGGCGCTTCGTCGAATTGCTGGGGGTGGAAAACGCCCAGACCTGGCGCCTGTTCGAAGAAGAACGGATCGTTACCGGGCAGGCACTGACCCTGGGCGACGAACCGATTCAGGGCGCGGGCAGGCATTGACGTGAACGCCACTCAAATGACGGCCAACGAGATAAAAGCCCTGCGGTCTTGTTACCACTGCAGGCTGCCGGTCCCGCCGGGCGGGCGCTTCGTCGCCTCGGTGCTGGGTGAGGCGCGAGAGTTCTGTTGCCCCGGTTGTCAGGCCGTGGCCCACGCCATCGTCGTCGGCGGCCTGGAAAGCTATTACCTGCATCGCAGCGAACCATCGGTCAATCCTCAGGTGTTGCCGACGCCTGTGGCCGACGAACAAGCCCTGTTTGATCGTCCCGACGTGCAAGCCCCGTTTGTCCGCCATGACACCCCTTCTGGCGATGTCGCCGGCGATGTGGCTGAAACGACGCTGATGATCGAGGGCATCACCTGCGCGGCCTGCGGCTGGCTGATCGAGCGCCATCTGCGCACGTTGCCTGCCGTGGTCGAAGCGCGGCTGAACCTGTCCAATCACCGCCTGCACCTGCGCTGGCATGACCAGCCAATGCCCCTGAGCGAGGTGTTGGCCGAGCTGCGCAGCATCGGTTACGCCGGCCACCCTTATCAGCCGGACAAGGCGACCGAGCATCTGGCCCGGGAAAACCGCCGCAGCCTGCGTCAACTGGGCGTCGCCGGGTTGCTGTGGTTTCAGGCGATGATGGCGACCATGGCGACCTGGCCTGAATTCAACATCGACCTCAGCCCCGAGATGCATACGATCCTGCGCTGGGTGGCGATGTTTCTGACCACGCCCATCGTGTTTTATAGCTGTGCGCCGTTCTTCAAAGGGGCGCTGCGCGACCTGCGCGCCCGTCATCTCACGATGGATGTGTCGGTGTCGCTGGCGATTGGCGCGGCGTACCTGGCGGGCATCTGGACGGCGGTCACCGGGGTTGGCGAATTGTATTTCGACGCGGTCGGCATGTTCGCGCTGTTCCTGCTCACCGGCCGCTACCTCGAACGCCGCGCCCGGGAGCGCACCAGCGCCGCGACGGCGCAACTGGTCAATCTGCTGCCGGCGTCCTGCCTGCGCCTGAGCGCGGACGGCCAGACCGAGCGCATCCTGACTGATCAACTGCGCCTGCACGATCACGTGGTGGTCCACCCCGGCGCGATGTTGCCGGCGGACGGCCGAATCATCGCGGGTCGGTCGAGCATCGATGAATCACTGCTCACCGGCGAGTACCTGCCTCAGCCACGCGAGGTGGGAGACGCCGTCACCGCCGGCACCGCCAATATTGAAAGCGTGCTGACCGTGGAAGTCCTTGCCCTCGGCGATGACACGCGACTCTCTGCCGTCGTCCGATTGCTGGAGCGCGCCCAATCGGAGAAGCCGCCCCTTGCGCAGTTGGCGGACCGCGCGGCGCAGTGGTTTTTGCTGATTTCGCTGGTGCTGGCGGCGTGTGTCGGCGTGGTCTGGTGGCAGCTCGATGCCGCTCGCGCATTCTGGATTGTGCTGGCGATGCTGGTCGCCACCTGCCCGTGCGCCTTGTCGCTGGCAACGCCGACCGCGCTGACCGCCGCCACCGGCACGCTTCACAGGCTCGGATTGTTGCTGACCCGCGGCCATGTGCTGGAAGGGCTGAACCGAATCGACACGGTGATCTTCGACAAGACCGGCACGCTGACGGAAGGTCGCCTGACGCTAATGGCCATTCGCAGCCTCGGCGCGCTGAGCAGTGACGACTGTTTGAGCCTGGCGGCGGCACTGGAAAGTCGGTCTGAACACCCGATTGCCCGGGCGTTCGGCAAGACGCCGCTGATCGCTGAAGGGGTGTTCGCTACGCCGGGACTGGGGCTGGAAGGCGTCGTTAACGGGCGGCAGTTGCGCATCGGTCAGCCCGGGTTTGTCTGCGCCTTGAGCGGCGTCGCTGTGCCCTCCATGCCGGATGAGCCCGGTCAGTGGTTGCTGCTGGGGGATGACACGCAGGCCCTCGCCTGGCTGGTGCTGGATGATCGGTTGCGGGACGATGCGGCCGCCCTGGTCGAAGCATGCAAACAACGCGGCTGGAAGACCTTGCTGTTGTCCGGCGACAGCTCGCCCATGGTCTCCAGCGTCGCTGCTCAGCTACAGGTCGATGACGCGCGAGGCAGCCTGCGGCCGGATGACAAGCTCGCCATTCTCCAACGGCTGCGCGCCGAGGGTCGGACCCTTCTGGTGATTGGCGACGGGGTTAACGATGTGCCGGTGCTGGCAGCAGCCGACATCAGCATCGCCATGGGCTCGGCCACTGATCTGGCCAAGACCAGCGCCGATGCGGTGTTGTTGTCGAACCGTCTGCAGGTGTTGGTGGAGGCGCTTGGCCTCGCTCGGCGCACGCGGCGGATCATTCTGGAAAATCTGGCGTGGGCCGGGTTGTACAACGGCCTGGTGCTGCCCTTCGCGGCGATGGGCTGGGTCACACCGTTGTGGGCAGCGGCGGGGATGTCGGTGAGTTCGCTGGTGGTGGTGTTGAATGCGTTGCGTCTGACGCGGATGAAGCCGCTTTCTGCAGAATCCATCGCTGCCCGTCAGACGGTGACCCCATGAACCCACGAGCCGATTCGGAGGCCCGATGCCTGCGCTCTACATCATGATTCCGGTGGCGCTGCTGATTGTGGCGGTGGCGGTTTACGTCTTTTTCTGGGCAGTGGACAGCGGTCAGTACGACGACCTGGACGGTCCCGCTCACAGCATTTTGTTCGACGATCAAGATCCAGGGCACAAGGCCGGGGTGGATGAAGCGGCAGGGAAAGAGAAAGCGGGCGTCAAGAAGGATTCTGCCAAGTGAACACGGTCCCTGTGGGAGTGAGCTTGCTCACGAAGGCTGACTATCGACCGCTGGATCACTGTCGGATGTACCGACCTCTTCGCGAGCAAGCTCGCTCCCACAGTCCATGTGTTGGCAGATACATCGGCGGTGCATTCAGGCTTGATGCATTCCGATGTGGGACGACCGGGGTGGCGCTTCATCTTGCTCACGAAGGACTCTGCCAAGTGAACCCGGTCCCTGTGGGAGTGAGCTTGCTCACGAAGGCTGACTATCGACCGCTGGATATCTGTCAGATGTACCGACCTCTTCGCGAGCAAGCTCGCTCCCACAGTCCATGTGTTGGCAGATACATCAGCGGTGCCGTCAGGCTTGATGCAATCTCATGTGGGACGACCGGGGTGGCGCTTCATCTTGCTCACGAAGGACTCTGCTAAGTGAACGCGGTCCCTGTGGGAGTGAGCTTGCTCACGAAGGCTGACTATCGACCGCTGGATATCTGTCGGATGTACCGACCTCTTCGCGAGCAAGCTCACTCCTACAGTCCATGTGTTGGCAGATACATCGGCGGTGCATTCAGGCTTGATGCAATCTCATGTGGGACGACCGGGGTGGCGCTCCACCTTGCTCGCGATGGCGTAATAACACTCACCGAAACGCTTTCGGATAATGCCTATGCCTGACCTCCTCCCCCAACTCCTCTCCGCCCTCGTGCTGGGCCTGCTCGGCGGCGGCCATTGCCTGGGCATGTGCGGCGGGCTGATGGGCGCGCTCACCTTTGCCATTCCCAACGAGCAACACGGACGACGCCTGCGTCTGCTGGTGGCCTACAACGTCGGACGTGTTTTCAGCTACGCCTGCGCGGGATTGCTGACGGGCATGCTCGGCTGGGCCGTCGCCAACAGCCCGGGGGCGATGCTGTTGCGGGTGATCGCCGGGTTGCTGATGATCACCATGGGCTTGTACCTGGCCGGATGGTGGAGCGGCCTGACCCGCATCGAAGGTCTGGGCCGCGGGGTTTGGCGCTACTTGCAACCGCTGGCCCGCCGCTTGATGCCGGTGTCGACGACGCCCCGGGCGTTACTGCTGGGCGCGGTATGGGGCTGGCTGCCGTGCGGGCTGGTTTACAGCACTTTGCTGTGGTCGGCGAGCCAGGGCGATGCACTGCACAGCGCATTGCTGATGCTCGCGTTCGGGGTCGGTACCTGGCCGGTGCTGCTTGCCACGGGCCTGGCCGCCGAGCGCATCACCGCCCTGCTCCGCCGAAGGAGCGTGCGCGTGGCCGGCGGCGTGCTGGTGATTCTGTTCGGCCTGTGGACACTCCCCGGCCTTCATCAACAGTGGCTGATGGGGCACACGCCTCACACGATGAATCACGAAATGAATCCCGCCATGGATCATGCAGGCATGGTTCACGAGAAATCCCAGCCTCCCATCCATTGACCCAGATCAACGCCCTGATCTGCGCGCTGCCTACACTTCCCGCACCGCCATCCTCATCGGGAATGCCCCCATGCTCGACGACCTTCGTTGGGATTCTGAACTCGTCCGCCGCTACGATCTGGCGGGGCCCCGTTACACGTCCTACCCCACCGCCGTGCAATTTCATTCGCAGGTTGGCGCCTTCGAACTGTTGCATGCACTGCGCGACAGCCGTAAGGCGTCGCGGCGGTTGTCGCTTTATGTGCACATCCCGTTCTGCGCCAACATTTGCTACTACTGCGCCTGCAACAAAGTCATCACCAAGGACCGCAGCCGCTCGCAGGCGTATCTCCAGCGCCTGGAGCGCGAGATCAGCCTGATCGCCGCCCACGTCGATGACCGTCAGGTGGTCGAGCAATTGCACTTCGGCGGCGGCACCCCGACCTTTCTCAGTCACGTCGAACTGCGCCAGCTCATGGCCCACTTGCGCCAGCACTTCACTCTCCTGGACGACCACTCCGGCGACTACGGCATCGAGATCGACCCGCGCGAGGCAGACTGGTCGACCATGGGGCTGTTGCGCGAGCTGGGCTTCAACCGCGTCAGCCTCGGCGTGCAGGACCTCGATCCGCTGGTGCAGCGGGCGATCAACCGTTTGCAGAGCCTGGAAGAAACCCGCGCCATCGTCGAAGCCGCGCGTACCCTGCAGTTTCGCTCGGTGAACATCGACCTTATCTACGGTCTGCCGCTGCAGACGCCAGAGGGTTTTGCCCACACCGTCGAGCAAGTCATCGCCCTGCAGCCCGACCGGCTGTCGGTGTTCAACTACGCCCACCTGCCCGAGCGCTTCATGCCCCAGCGGCGCATCGACACGGCGCAGTTGCCCAGCCCGGAACAGAAGTTGGAGATGCTCCAGCGCACCATCGAGCAACTGACCGGCGCCGGCTATCGCTACATCGGCATGGACCACTTCGCCCTGCCCGATGACGACCTCGCGATCGCTCAGGAAGAAGGCACGCTGCAGCGCAATTTTCAGGGCTACACCACCCATGGCCACTGCGATCTGATCGGTCTTGGCGTCTCGGCCATCAGCCAGATCGGCGAGCTGTACGCCCAGAACACCAGCGACCTCAGCGAGTACCAGACCTTGCTGGCCAGCGACCAACTTGCAACCAAGCGCGGTCTGCGTTGCACCGAGGACGATCAGCTGCGGCGCACCATCATCAGCCAACTGATCTGCCACTTCCGACTGGATTTCGGCCCTGTCGAGAATGAATTTTCCATTCACTTTCGGGAACATTTCCGAGAGCAGTGGCCGCAGTTGCTGACCATGGCGACAGATGGGCTGATTCATCTGGACCCGACAGGTATCACCGTCACCCCGGCGGGGCGTCTGCTGGTGCGCTCGATCTGCATGGTGTTCGACGCTTATTTGGCCGCGCAGAACCGTCAGCGCTTTTCCCGGGTGATATAGGCCCAAGTGATATAGGAACTTTCCGCCTGGCGCGGAGGAATCATTTCTGGCCATGGAGGGCGCGTGGTAGTCGCAGGGTTGACCGCTGAGTTACCCTTACGACTTATGTGTGTTTTTGCAAAAGGAATTACCCGATGTCTGAGCCAGTCAAACTCCGCGCCCACACCCAGGCTCACTGCAAGGACTGCAGCCTGGCCCCGTTGTGCCTTCCGCTTTCATTGAACATGGAAGACATGGATGCGCTGGACGAAATCGTCAAACGCGGCCGCCCCTTGAAGAAAGGCGATTTCCTGTTTCGCCAGGGCGACACTTTCAATTCCGTGTACGCCGTGCGTTCCGGCGCCCTGAAAACCTTCAGCCTCAGTGACAGCGGCGAAGAACAACTCACCGGCTTTCACCTGCCCAGCGAACTGGTCGGGCTGTCCGGGATGGACGCCGAGGCGTATCCCGTCACGGCGCAGGCCCTTGAAACCACATCGGTGTGCGAAATCCCCTTCGAACGACTGGACGAATTATCGGTGCAACTGCCCCAATTGCGTCGCCAGTTGATGCGGGTGATGAGCCGGGAAATCCGCGATGACCAACAGATGATGCTGCTGCTCTCGAAAAAAACCGCCGACGAGCGCATCGCCACGTTTCTGGTCAACCTCTCCGCCCGCTTCCGCGCCCGGGGTTTCTCGGCCAACCAGTTTCGCCTGAGCATGTCGCGCAACGAGATCGGCAATTACCTGGGGCTGGCGGTGGAAACCGTGTCCCGGGTGTTCACCCGCTTTCAGCAGAACGAGTTGATCGCCGCCGAGGGCAAGGAAATCCAGATCCTCGACCCGATTCAGCTCTGTGCGCTGGCCGGAGGATCGCTGGAAAGCTGATGCATCATGGCCCGGGCGGGCTTAGACTGGCGTCTTTTGAGTCATGTCCTGCCCGAGATCCTTATGATTTTCGACGAAGTCAGCATCAAATCCCTCATCCGCCCTGTGGTGGACTTCCCCAAGCCCGGCGTGATTTTCCGTGACATCACCCCGCTGTTCCAGTCACCCAAGGCCCTGCGCCTGGTCATCGACAGCTTCATCCAGCGGTACATCGATGCCGAGTTCACTCACGTCGGCGCCATGGACGCTCGCGGGTTTCTCATCGGCTCGATTGTGGCCTACGAACTGAACAAGCCGCTGGTGCTGTTTCGCAAGCAGGGAAAATTACCAGCGGACGTGCTGGCCGAGGCCTATCAGACCGAATATGGCGAAGCGCTGCTGGAAGTTCACGCTGACAGCCTGTGCGACGGGGATTCGGTGGTGATGTTCGATGACCTGATCGCCACCGGCGGGACCCTGGTCGCCGCCGCCAACCTGATCCGCCGCATGGGCGCCAAGGTTCACGAAGCCGCTGCGATCATCGACCTGCCTGAGCTGGGCGGTTCACAACGCCTGCGCGACATGGAAATCCCAACGTTCTGTTTGACCCAGTTTGCGTTGACAGATAAGTAAGAAGCCACCCGTGGACGACGTCTGATCACACCACCAGACATCAGGCCAGCTGACACTGCTGCTCCTGAGCGAACACGATATTGTGGGAGTGAGCTTGCTCACGAAGAGGCCGGTGCCGCCGCCAGATATCTAGCGGTAGGAAGGCCACCTTCGCGAGCAAGCTCGCTCCTACAGGTCCTGCATTCGCCGCAAGACAGCGGGGCGTAGTGAAGACCGGGAACTTACCTACAACTGAATTGGCTTGCGCCCAGCGAACGAGTGCGCGAGCGTGCCGCCGTCGACCAGTTCCAGCTCGCCACCCAGCGGCACGCCGTGGGCAATGCGCGAGGTGACCAGGCCTTTGTTGGTAAGGAGCTGAGCGATGTAGTGCGCCGTCGCTTCGCCTTCGACCGTCGGGTTGGTGGCGAGGATGACTTCGGTGAACGAGCCCTGCTCTTCGATCCGCGCGACCAGTTGCGGGATGCCAATGGCTTCAGGCCCCAAACCATCCAGCGGCGACAGGTGGCCTTTGAGCACGAAGTAGCGCCCGCGGTACCCCGTCTGCTCCACGGCATACACGTCCATCGGGCCCTCGACCACGCACAGCAAGGTGTCGTCGCGCCGGACGTCCGAGCATTGCGGGCAGAGTTCTTCTTCGGTGAGGGTGCGGCATTGTTTGCAGTGACCAACGCCTTCCATCGCCTGACTCAGCGCCTGGGACAGACGCGAGCCACCACTGCGATCGCGCTCCAGCAGCTGCAACGCCATGCGCTGGGCGGTTTTCTGACCGACGCCGGGGAGAATGCGCAGGGAGTCGATCAACTGGCGAATCAGGGGGCTGAAGCTCATTGGAGAAACGTCCGACAAAAACACGAGACGCGGTTTATACCCGCGCCTCCGATTACCGTCAAATCAGGGTCATGAGACCTTGACCACCAGCTTGCCGAAGTTCTTGCCGTCGAGGAGGCCAATGAACGCATCCGGCGCGTTCTCCAGGCCTTCCACCACGTCTTCGCGGAACTTCACCTTGCCGTCTTTCACCAGCGGAATCATGGCCTGCATGAATTCGTCCAGACGGTGGTAGTACTCCTCGTAGACGATGAAGCCCTGAATCTTCGCGCGCTTGGTCAGCAGCGTGCGCATCAGCAGCGGCAACCGATTCGCCCCTTCTGGCTCGCTCTGGGCGTTGTAATGGGCAATCAGGCCGCACAGAGGCACCCGCGCACGCTCATTGAGCAGCGGTATGACCGATTCCAGCACCTTGCCGCCGACCAGTTCGAAATAGATGTCGATGCCGTTCGGGACGGCCGCCTTCAGCTGCTCGGCGAAGTCGTCGCTGCGGTGGTCGATGCAAGCGTCAAAGCCCAGCTCGTCGACCACATAACGGCATTTGTCCTCGCCACCGGCAACGCCCACCACCCGCAGGCCATTGAGCTTGGCCACCTGGCCCACCACGGACCCGACTGCGCCGGAGGCTGCCGCGACGACCAGGGTCTCGCCCGCTTTCGGCTTGCCGATGTCCATCAAGCCCATGTAACCGGTGATGCCCGGCATGCCAAGCACGCCCACTGCCATGGACGGGCTGGGCAGATCCTTCGGCGCCATCAACAGGTTGCTGCCGTCGGAAATGCTGTGGGTCTGCCAGCCGGTCTGGCCCACGACAAGATCGCCTTCCTTGAACTTCGGGTTGCGCGACTGCTCGACCACGCTGACCGCGCCGCCTTCCATGACCGCGTCGATTTCCACCGGTGCTGCGTAGGATGGAGCGTCGCTCATGCGACCGCGCATGTAGGGGTCGAGGGACAGATAAAGCGTGCGCAATTGCACCTGGCCGTCTTGCAAGTCAGGCAGCGCCTCGCGCTCGAGTCGGAAGTTTTCCGGGGTCGGTGCGCCCTGGGGACGGGATGCCAGGACCACACGCTGGTTGAGGATCAATTCTTGCGTCATCGGATTGGGCTCCATGATGAAGGGTTGCGAGGGTATAGAAAGCAGACCGTGGGCGGCGGGACGGGTTCGGTCGGATGTGGGATTCCATATGACGCGCGTAATGCCAGCGGCCTTGGCGCCGTCCGCAAACAAAAATGCCAGGCACGAGGGCCTGGCATTTTGGGGTTGCTACAACCGTCACATCAGAACGGCATTTTCATGCCCGGCGGCAGTTGCATGCCGGCGGTCATGCTGGCGGTCTTTTCCTGGCTGGCCGCTTCGATCTTGCGCACGGCATCGTTGACGGCCGCAGCGATCAGGTCTTCGAGAATTTCCTTCTCTTCCTGCATCAGGCTGTCGTCCAGGCTGACGCGCTTAACGTCATGACGCCCGGTCATGACCACGCTGACCAGACCGGCGCCAGACTGGCCCGTCACTTCAGCGTTGGCCAGCTCTTCCTGCATCTTGGCCATTTTTTCCTGCATCTGCTGAGCCTGCTTCATCAGGCCTGCCATGCCACCTTTCATCATGGGAGTTACTCCTCGGAAGTCATTGGATAGAAAGTCGTTGAACAATAAGGGGCGCCCTCTCAGCTTAGCGCCCCCGGGAATCATCGGGCGTGGACTTACGCCTGGGTCGGCGCATCCACCGGAACAATGGTGTCATCGCGAATCGACGCACCGAACTGCTGCATCATCTGCTGGATGAATGGATCGCCGTGGATCGCCGCCTCGGCCTGCTTCTGCCGATCGGCACGTCGACGCGCCGCTGCCTGAGCCGGGGTTTCCTGCTCGGGCTTGATCAGTTCGATACTCAGGTTGAGGGTGCGTTCATGGTATTGGTTCAGCGCGTCATTCAATCGGCGCTGCTGGGTCGAGTTAAACAGCGCGCTGTGGGCAGGATCCAGGTGCAGCAGCCAGTTGTCGCCCTCCACCGCAATCAGCGTGCAATTGGCGGCGATGCTGCCGGTCATGCCGGAGATCGGCAGTTTCGGGAACAGCTCAAGCCACTCCGCTGCAAGACCGGTGGCAGGCTTGGCGGCCGGCAACAGCTCGGGCTCCTTCTCCACCGCTTCGACCGCTTCGTGGGCCAAATCGTCAAGATAAGCGAACGACGCCGGGTCGATGTCGATGTCCGGTTCGTTGTAATCGTCATCGGGCGGCGGCTCGTCGTCGCGCTCCATGGGCGCCGGCACGTACGGCGTGGCGTCGGGCACATGCTCGATCATCTGCGGCGTCACCGCGTCGGCGGCGGCTTGCCGTTGCTCTGACGACTCGACTTCAGGCGCTTCAGGAACAGGGCTCGCGGGGACCGGCGCCGGCATGGGCGTCAGATCCGGTTGCTCCGCGACCGTGTCGAGGACGGGCTCGGGAATCTCGACGACGGATTTGGAAGCGGGCTGCGAAGACGACTCTGGTTCAAGCTCGGCCTCGGGCTCGGCAGCATGGGCTGGCGGCGCGGCTTTCGGCTCGTTCCAGGGCAGATCGATCTCTTCCTCAGCCTTTGCCTTCGCAGGTTGAACGTCAGGCACGGCCACTGGGGCAGGCTTGTCGATAACCGGCGCTGGCGCCGGGGCGGTGACAGGATGGGGTGCTGCGGATGCTGAACGCGCCACCGCTGTCCGGGAATCAACCGTGGCCGGGTTGATCCCCACTGACTTTAACGGTTGCGTCGGCGCGTTGTCGGCGTCTGCGGGCCGGAACGCGAGCATGCGCAGCAGCACCATCTCGAAGCCGCCACGGGGGTCCGGCGCCAGCGGCAGATCGCGGCGCCCGATCAGGCCCATCTGGTAATAGAACTGGACGTCTTCGGCGGGCAATGACTGGGCCAGCGCCAGTACGCGATCCCGATCGCCGTGGCCGTTATCGACCCCTTCAGGCAGCGCCTGGGCGATGGCGACCCGGTGCAACACGTTGAGAATCTCCGAGAGCACGCCACTCCAGTCCGGGCCCTGCTCGGCCAGGTGACGCACGGCTTCGAGCAACGAGCGGGCATCGCCTTCGATCAGCGCTGCGAGCACGTCGAACACCTGACCGTGATCCAGCGTGCCGAGCATGGCGCGCACGTCGGCGGCCAACACTTTGCCTTCGCCGAAGGCAATCGCCTGATCGGTCAGGCTCATGGCGTCACGCATCGAACCATCGGCCGCGCGACCCAGCAGCCACAGCGCGTCGTCTTCGAACGGGACGTTTTCCACGCCAAGGACGTGGGTCAAGTGCTCGACCACACGCTCAGGCGTCATGTTTTTCAGGGAGAACTGCAGACAGCGCGACAGAATGGTCGCGGGCAGTTTCTGCGGATCGGTGGTCGCCAGGATGAATTTGACGTAGGGCGGCGGCTCTTCCAGCGTTTTGAGCAACGCATTGAACGAGTGGCTGGAGAGCATGTGCACTTCGTCGATCAGGTAGACCTTGAAGCGGCCGCGACTGGGCGCGTATTGCACGTTGTCGAGCAGCTCGCGGGTGTCTTCGACCTTGGTGCGGCTGGCGGCGTCGATCTCGATCAGGTCGACAAAGCGGCCTTCGTCGATTTCGCGGCACACCGAGCATTCGCCGCAGGGCGTTGACGTGATGCCGGTTTCACAATTAAGGCACTTGGCGATGATCCGCGCGATGGTGGTCTTGCCGACCCCCCGCGTGCCGGTGAATAAATAGGCGTGGTGCAGGCGCTGACTGTCCAGCGCGTTGATCAAGGCCTTGAGCACATGGGTCTGGCCGACCATTTCGCGGAACGAGCGCGGACGCCATTTACGTGCAAGAACCTGATAACTCATTGAAAACCGTCGCGACTGGGTTGCGGAAGACCGCCAATGCTAGCGGAGCAGGGGCAAAATTGCATCTGATGTCCGCTGCTTTCGCTTTATGATGGCTGGCCTGGCTCCGCAAAACGGTCCTAAGTAAGGTCTCCACCACGGGAACCCTGACCGGACGTCGCGAAGCGACAGCAGGCCTTGATCGTCGCGCTGTTATTTCGAGGGATCCGGATGCGAGTGTGGATGATGAGTGCCGTGGGCTTGTTGAGCGCGTCTGCGGCGGCAGATGGTCCGCCGCTGCGTTTTGCGGTGGCCGACAGCTGGTCGATGCCGCTGATGCAGGTGGGCCCCAACGGACCCGAGGCCGGTATCCTTTTCGAGATCATGGAAAGCCTGGCCCGGCAGATCGGCCAGACTGCCCAATACCGCGTCTATCCGCGCCTGCGTGTGCAGGCGGCCACCGAGCGCGGTGAAGTCGATGTGCGCTGTTACGCCGCGCAATCCTGGTTGCCGGACATGTCGGGCGACTACACCTGGAGCCTGCCACTTCTGACCCAGCGCAACGTGCTGGTCGCCAGCGCCTACGACACCGCGCCTTTTCAGTTGAGCGCGATTCTCGGCGACCACATCGGCACCGTGCTGGGCTATGCCTATCCGGTGCTGGACCCGCTGTTCGCCACCCGCGACCTGATCCGCGAAGACGCCAGGCTGCAGGAGCAGGTGCTGCCCAAGCTTTCGGCCCACCGCTACCGTTACGCCGTGGACACCCAGTGGTCGCTGGACTGGTACAACCGCGACCGGAAAGCCGACGAGAAACTCAAGGCCGTCTGGGTCATCGATGAGCAGCCGGTGGGATGCGTCGCCCGTAACGACCCGAGCGTGCCGGCGCAACGCATCATGCGCACGCTGCTGAGGATGAAGATGTCCGGGGAAATCGAGCGGATCACCGAGCGTTATCAGGCGCATTCGGGTAATGCAGCAGACCCGTATTGAGCCTGTGCCGTTTTCCTATCGTGGGACCGGCTGCGACTTCCTATGTGGGACCGGCTTTAGCCGGGAAGGCGTCATGCGCAACGCCGCAAGACTGATGGCGTTCCCACTGGCCTCTTCCCGGCTAAAGCCGGTCCCACTAATTAGATCGCGCACACTCAATGGGCCCGGCTGCGACTTCCTGTGTGGGACCGGCTTTAGCCGGGAAAGCGTCATGCGCAACACCGGAAGTTTCAAGTCGAATCGCACTGTAGCCATCCCGTCATATTCCCTCGCTAGGCTCCGGCGACACATGTTGTAACAATTCGACCTGCGAGCGCCCCGCCATGAGCAAAAAACCGGAAGATCCCGCACAGGCTTCGGCCCCACAGGCGCCTGTGGACGGCAGCCGTCGACGCTTTCTGGGCGGCGTTGCGGTACTGGGCGCAGGTGCGACCCTGAGCGGCGTGGTAGGCGCGGCCGAAGCAGCCGTTGAAGGCAAGCCAGCGGCTGACACGATGCTGACCGGCCCGGCGCTGGACCAGGCGCTGAAAGACAACGTCAAAACCATCGTGGTCATCTATGGCGAAAACCGCAGCTTCAATAACCTGTTCGCCAACTTCCCCGGCGTCGAGCATCCGCTTTCCGCCGTGAAAGCCGACCAATATCGCCAGCGCGACCGCGACGGCAAGGTCCTCGACAGCCTGCCGCAGTGCTGGGGTGGCGTCTGCCAGATTGGCCCGCAAAGCGTCGACGGCGTGACCTACGCCACGGGCGTGCAGTACCAGGAAAACCTGCCCAACGCGCCTTTCCCCCTCAAAGGCCCGGGCGGTGAAGACCTGCCATTGAGCGTCGTCACCCGTGACCTGTGGCACGTGTTTTATCAAAACCAGATGCAGATCAACGGCGGCAAGAACGACGCTTTCGTAGCGTGGGCGGATTCCGGCCGCCTGACCATGGGCTACTACGCCCAGACCCAATATTCCCTGCGCTTGTGGGACGTCGCCAGGGAGTTCGTGCTCTGTGACAACTTCTTCCAGGGCGCATTTGGCGGCTCGTTCCTCAATCATCAATACCTGATCTCGGCCCGAGCGCCCTTCTACCCGGACGCGGCAAACTCCCCGGCGAAGTCGCAGATCGCCGTGCTGGAGAGCAGCGATCCTCTGGACTATCGCCTCAAACCCCTGGAGAAATCACCGGCCAGCGCCATGACCGGCCCGCCACAATTCGGCCCGAGCGCGCTGACGCCGGACGGCTACGGCGTCAACACCATGGCCCCGCCCTACTGGCCGACCTGGCTCCGTGACAAGGAAAAGCCGGACTATTCGCAGCCGGGGCTGGCCAACGTGCTGGTGCCGCAGACCCATGACCACATTGGCGACAAGCTGTCGAAGAAGAACGTCGACTGGGCCTGGTACGCCGGCGCCTGGCAGGTGACGCTGGACGAGTACAAGGACTCGACCGGCATCCCGAAAATCCCGAATTTCCAGTATCACCATCAGCCGTTCAATTACTTCAAGCAGCAAGGCCCGGAGAACCCGGGCGAGCGCCACAAGCGTTTGCGTGACGGCGGGCTGGGGGATGAGTCGAGCACCAATAAATTCCTGGCCGACGCCGAGGCCGGCAAGTTGCCGGCGGTGACCTTCTACAAACCCCAAGGCAACCTAAACATGCACGCCGGGTATGCCGACGTGGCTGCGGGGGATCGACACATCGATCGCGCGATCAAAGTGCTGCGCAACAGCCCGCAGTGGAAGAACATGGTGATTGTGATCACGGTCGATGAAAACGGCGGCTGGTGGGACCACGTTGCGCCGCCGAAGGGCGACCGCTGGGGACCGGGCACGCGGGTGCCGGCGATCGTGATCTCACCCTTCGCGCGCAAGGGCACGGTCGACCACACGGTGTACGACACCGCCTCGATCCTGCGTCTGATTACGCGGGTGCATGGTCTGGAGAAGCTGGACGGATTGACCGAGCGCGACAACGCCATGGCCGCGCGCGGGCAGACGCCGATGGGGGATCTGAGCAACGCGTTGCAGTTTCCGGCGTAGCCAGGCGCGCAACCATCGCGGGCAGGTGAGCTGATCTTATGTGTAATCAAGCCGCCTGCCGACCGCCGCGTTCGTTGGGCAAGCAAACCGTCAACACCGCCAGCACCACCGCGACCCCCGCAATCACCCCATACACCGCAACGAACGAACCGCTGACGCTCGCCAATAGCCCGGCGCAGTAATTGCCGAGCATGCCGCCCACGCCCTGCATGATGTTGGCGATGCCGAAGATGGTCACGGCCAGCGCCGCGCCCCTTGCCATTTTCGACACGTAGGCAGGGATCAGTCCGAAGATCGGGTAGAACGCCACGGCGAACACGACCCCTGCCACCATCGGCCAATAGCCGGTCGGCGCGATGACCAGAATCACCGCTGCCGTTGCCACGCAGACGTACACCATCAGCATCGCCCCACGCAGGCCGATGCGGTCCGATAGCGCGCCAAGCGCCAGGCCGCTGAACATCCCGACGAAGCCGATGCTGGCCCAGATCTGCGCGGTGTACTCGACACCGAAATGCAGCTCCGTGCGCAGGTAGGACGACAGGTAGTTTTGAAACGGAAAGGTCGAGAAGCCGATCAGAAAATTCATCGACCAGACGGTGTACACCCAACCCTGTAGCGCCTCACGCAGTACGCCTTTGCGTGGTGCGCCATCACTGTCGTCCTCGGGTTCGCGAACAAGCAACCGCGCGCGCTTGAATACCAGAAAGACCCCGGCCACCAGCACCAGGGTGATCACCCCGACGATCCACCACACCGTGCGCCACTCGCCTTGTGGCGCATAAAAAGGCACCAGCAGGCTGTTGATGAACACCCCATAACTGGTGCCGCTCGACACCAACCCCATGGCCATGCCGCGGTATTTGTAAGGCACGGCGCGGGCGATCACGTCGACCATCGGCACGAACACGGTCGCCGCCGTGCCTGCCAGAATCGTCAGCAGCAGACCGATCAGCACCACGTTCTGCGCCAGGGGCATAAGCAGCAAGGCCAGCGCGCAGACGGCGCCCGACCCGAAGATCACCCAGCCGCCGCCAACACGAGGCGTCAGCCATGCCGCCAGTAACGCGCTGGCGAGAAACCCGGCCTGCCCCGCTGCGGTAATGGTGCCCACATAGGCGATGTCGAAGCCCAGGCTGGCACGCATGTCCGGCACCAATTGGGCAAAAAGGTAGATTCCGAAACCGTAAGTGGCGGCCACGAGTCCGGTGAGCAGCAGCACAATCAGTGCATTGACACGCATTGTCGGCATCCTTGCTGATGGCCGTCGCGGGCGCGGCGGCGCAGGTCGCCCCCTAGAATCACTTCTGGGTCAAGCAACAGGCTAGCTGAGAACTCGAGGGTTACTGGCAGGGAAAGGCGTTTTTCAACGCCGCGACGACCAGCACTGATTCGTTCAGATGCAAGCTCTCGGGATGAGCCTGCAGGGACTGCACAATGATGCGCATCGACTGAATCATCGGAATGCCGCCTTCGGGCACGCACACCAGCCGGGGCAGTCCGCCCGCTTCGTGGAACAGGTCCAGGGTGTCCATCGTCGCTTGCAGCACCCCGACGCAATGCCCGACACCCACGCCATTCTGCGCCACGCCGCCGCTCATGCTGTTGATGCCGTCCTGGCATTCGAGCAGCAACTTGTTGCCGTCCGCCAGAGCGCCAGCGCTGACGCACAGCGCGAATAACGCCGACGCGCCCGCGATCGATTTACCCATCAGCGTAGCCACAATTCCTTCACCGAATGGTCCGACGCTTTCCGCACCACTAGGCTGGCGCGCTCGCGGGTCGGCAGGATGTTTTCCAGCAGATTGGGCCGGTTGATGTCGTGCCAGATCTTGCGCGCCGCGTCAGGGGATTTCTCCGGCGGCAGGTCGGCCAGTTCGCGGAAGTAGGCGCCTCGCGCGCGGAACGCGGTGCGTTGCAGCATCAGAAAGCGCTCGACGTACCAGCGCTCGATGTCGCCTTCTTCGGCGTCCAGATAGATTGAAAAATCGAAGAAGTCCGAGACGATGCTGCCCGGCTTCTGCCCGTCATTGCCCTCGGTCTGCAACACGTTCAGCCCTTCGAATATCAGGATGTCCGGCTGGCTGACCTTGAGGAACTGGTCGGGAACGATGTCGTAGCTGATGTGGGAATAGACCGGGGCGCTGATTTCCGGCGTGCCGGCTTTGAGGTCGGAAAGAAACTTGACCATGCGCTTGCGATCGTAGCTTTCCGGAAAGCCCTTGCGGTGCATGATGCCGTCGGCGACAAGCCGGGCATTGGGGTGCAAAAAGCCGTCGGTGGTGATCAGGTCGACCCGGGGATGATCCGGCCAGCGCGCCATCAGCGCCTGCAGCACCCGGGCAAAAGTGCTCTTGCCGACCGCGACGCTGCCCGCCACCGCGACCACGTAGGTCTGACGTTTGGCGGGGCGCCCGAGAAAGGTGTCCTTGATGCTGTCCAGATTGCGCGCCGCGCTCACGTGCAGATTGATCAGGCGCGACAACGGCAGGTAGATGTTGGCGACATCCTCCAGCGAAATGTCCTCGTTCACCCCGCGCAACGCGGCGAGGTCTTCTTCGGACAACGTCAATGGCGTACTGGCGCGCAGCCCCGCCCACTCCGCGCTGCTCATTACCAGATAGTCATCAGGGGCCATCAATCGCGTTCCAGTCAGGTGTCCATATCGACAATGGTGCGAAGACTATCGTATTGATCCAAATGGAGGGCAGATTTATTTGGGGCTGCCGGGGCGATTGAGTGACCTCCCCGTGTCCAAAGCCAGACGATACGCTGCCGGGTCCGGTTTGCAGAATCCGGCTACAACGTCCGAAATCGCTTTAGAAACACTTAATGGCGTTCCCCACCGCAGACCATGACGTCAGCGCCGGCAGGTTCCTTGAATTCGTCCCGGAAAACCTGCCTCAGGCTAGGCTGTACGATGAGATTTCCAACTCAAGAGGAGAAAACCGTATGAAATTGCTATCAGCTGAAATCAAGCTTCTGCTCGCCATTCAAGCAGGACAGTCTGTGGTCAAGGGTGACGAGGCGCACACACTTCGCCAGTTGATCACTAAGGGGTATGCAGCGGGCAAGGACGCTTCTGATGAAAACGGGGACGCGTTCATCGAAGTGCGTTTGTCGCCATCAGGCCGGGAGATTGTGAGCGACCTTTATACAGACGAATAAAAGTCCAGTGGACTAAGCGCACAGGGCGGAGCCACCGACCATGACCCAGCCGCTGAAAGTCGTCGCCTACTACCGAGTAAGCTCGAAAGCTCAGGGTGCGTCAGGTCTGGGTATCACGGCACAGGTCGAGTACATGACTCGTGCAGCCAAAGCGAGTAACTAGGAAGTGATTGCATCATTCGAGGACATCACGTCCGGCAAGATCGCCACTGAGGACCGTCCAGAAGGTGCGAAGGCTTTGGCACTGTGCAAGGAGACTGGTGCTGTATTGGCGGTAGCCAAGCTGGACAGGCTTTCTCGTTCGGTTGCCCACATTGCAGCACTCATGGAACGAACCAGCTTCAAAGTCTGCACCACGCCAGATGCAACACCTTTCCAGCTTCACTTGTTCGCAGCACTCGCCCAACAGGAACGTGAGTTCATCAGCCAGCGTACAAAAGACACGTTGGCCGCTCTGAAAGCGAATGCTGCCGAGGGCAATGCAAAGGCTATCCGCAGTGTCGCAGCACGTGCAGAAATATTGGCACGGGGCCGTACAGAGGCCAACAGGGCGAAGGCTACAGCTGCGGTCAAGGAAAGTGTAGCGTCATGGTCTGAGACAGTACGTGACCCAATCGACTTGTGCGTTCGAAAGGGTGCTAAGTCACTGCAACAGGTTGCCGATTGCTTGAACGACAAGAAGATTGCCACGGCCCGTGGCGGTGAATGGTCACCAATGCAGGTATCTCGTGTGATGAAGACTCTAGGACTCGTATTCGCCTGATACAGCGCTCGCATCGGGCCTTCGTGCTCACCTTCGCCACTCGTTGTTCCCTGCCCCGAGTGTCACCACGCCCACGCAATCACCACGCCACCAGCAAGCCCAGCAGAGCCGTCAGGACTTATTTTCGTTTTAAGGCGAAAGCCATCAGCCCCCTACGCGCTGCGTTAAGACGATAGGATGAAAATCTGTCACCAGCGTTGGTGCATGCCCCGGTACTTATTCTCGCCAGCCATGCAGAGAACGACCCCCATCCCTTGCAAAGTCGATTTCGATGGGCAGGGTTTTGACTAAACCAAGCTGACTAAGTGACCGCTGCCGATCGCTAGTTTTTACTGGCCGATTAGTGTATTTGTGACCTTTTCGACAAGGACGATTTGAAATGAGTTTTGATGAACAGATTCAGTCAGTGATGTGGGGAGACTTAGATTCAGAAGATGATTTTCCAGCCCAGCGTCCGTTGCTTGCTCACTACACTTCGGTAGGAGTGCTTGATGCAATGATGGGTAATAACGAAATATGGTTTTCTAATCCGCTATACATGAATGATTTGGAGGAACTTCGTTTTGGCATGGTAGAGGGGGCCAATGCATTTCGTAACAATCAAGAACTGAGAGCAGCGCTTCACAACGATCATGCATTCGAAACCATGATGGGGCATTTCAACAACCTGTTTGAAGCGTTCGAAACAAAGCACGCCTTTGACACCTACATCATGTGCTTAGCTAAACATGCACCGGAAAATAACGACGGTCTTTTATCGATGTGGCGCGGGTATGGTGCAGGTGGTAGCGGTGTAGCCATCGTGTTCGATACGAAGAAGATTGCCGTTTCGGAGTCTTCTCCTTTTATTATTGGCGCCGTGAAATACGGTACACGTGAAGACCGTCTGAACTGGATAACAACCAAGATAAATGGATTGGCTAAAATATTAGCTGAACCAACATTAAATGACGAAGAGCTGTTCAGTGTTGCATATCAATGGATCGAGCGTCTGAAGATTTTTGCAGTCTTCACAAAACACAATGGCTTTCACGAAGAGCAAGAGTGGCGTATTGTATACATGAGTGAGCGGGATAGGCATGATAAACTTAAGAGCATGCTCGGGTACACGATCACGCCACTCGGAGCCGTCGAGCCCAAGCTGAAGTTTCAGGTGGAACCTCTGGATGGGTTATTTGGTGAGCACCTTTCACTAGAGAGCATTATAGACAGGATTATTCTCGGGCCAACTACCTCGACGGCGCTAGCCGAGACTGCCGTAAAAAGAATGTTGAGTCACCGGGGAAAAAATGCACTGACTGAGAAGATCGTAGCTTCATCCATTCCATTCCGATCTTAACTACCAGCAGACACGGGGAATAGCGTGATGCCTGAAATTCCTAAATGGACAAACTGCTTAGCTGATGTTTATACCTATCGATATGGGCCGATTGCCCAAGAATTCTTAACTCTAGTTATCAATCCTTCATTGGACGCTCTTGATGTTCAGGTAAAGCATTGGGAAAAGTCAGACGACCCTGTATCTCACTTTATGCTATCTGACTTGAGCGAGCTGATTTACAAGACACGAATGGCATTCTGTTTGGCTATCCAGTCTCTATGGGAGCAGCAGATACGAACATACCTAGCAGGTTGTCTACAGCAATTGAGCATAAATCCATTTCCTGTATCTAATCGCAGGGGTGCCCACTCTGTTCAGACTGTATTTTGGGGTGATGAACTAAATACTGTATTTGAGAGATTGCGAGGTATCCCTTTACCTTCATTCGCATCATTTGAATCGCTCGACCTACTAATGTTGGTAGGTAATGTGTGTCGCCATGGTGATGGTTGCTCAAGTGTTAGATTGTGGGGTATCCGCCGCGATCTCTGGCCCGCTTACCACAATGCTGATAACGAGTTCCTACGATCAACAATGACAGGTGAAGCACCTCCAGTGCAATCAATGCAAATCCCTAGAGAGATGCTGGAAGATTTCGTGGACAAGATTTGCCACTTCTGGGAAGACACTAATTACATCTATGAAGAAAGCATTGAGCCAAAACATCCATCCCTAGAGGCAAGATTAGCTATAAGGCGAACTGAACGCGCTGAGGGTGTTCGCTACAACGGGTTTACCACAGCTACTACGCGAGGAATATAAGATGGATATGATGCTTCCGCTGTACCTTCAGTATGACTCGGGTTTTGGTGCTGTTGCTAATTCTTTCAAATCCTCAGCGGATGCACTTAAATCAAATCCTTCCGCTGGCGGTCTACAGTCGCACCTACCGATAAGTTTCCTGTACCGTCATTCAATCGAGCTATATCTTAAGTCGTGCATAGTAATCTTTCATCTTAGATTTAATATTGCTTATCAACAGACTGGTAACGATGAGGCCGCGATTCTTGTAGGCACTATACCCAAGCTGTTAAAGGACATTCACGCACTAATGCCACTTTACACGCATCTAAAGTCGCTCATAGATATAAACATCGACTTCTTGACTACACTCGAAAAAACGGATTGGATATTGACATCGGAACTGGATGCCCGCGTAAACCTGATTGACGACACAGATTCGTCAAGCACTTTTTTCAGATACCCAGTTACTAAGGACAAACCAAAAGACAAGCAAAAATCAATTGTCCAGCCTACGGACTGGGAGAACATGGTGGCAAACATGAACACCGGCCCAAAACCAGTAAAAGCGTTTGTGTTTGTGGACGCTGATCACAATGTAGTTCAAGCGTTCAGTCATGATGATCAAAAAGTGAAGACACTCATCAATACATTGCGGGAGACCGCTTAGGATTTTTGTAGTCTTCAGATGATGACGGTGTGGAAACTCGTCGAGCAGCGTTGATAATTTTTTGCTGCACAAAGCTAATCTACGCGCCCCTATAATTGAAAGATTCAGTGGGTGGCAGTCTTGATCGCGATATTGAGGCAGGTGCAGGAAAAAAATATGACACGAAAATGGGATTTGTCAGTGCTGAAGGAGCACATTCGCACCCTCAAGCCGAACAAGGACTGGCTACTGAGCACGGTGGACTCGGTGAGCCACTCCCTGCTTATCTACCAATATCACAAGAGTCTAGCTCGTGACGCATTTGCCGCCTATCAAGTCGAGCATGACCCTGATGGAATAAAAATGTTCACTGGGGCAATGATGATGGGAAACGATGAAGAGTTCGAGGATGCAAAACTCGCCAGCGAAGCTAATCTGATTGCTGCTATCAATATCACACGGAATACATTCGATATCTTTGCTCAGCTTCTGAATGCCCTAGCCCTCCCCCACCCCTTGAGCATAGAGCACTGCACCATCAGCAAAGTGAGGGATGGCCTTCCTGAAGGCACCTTAAGAGCGGAGGTTACACGGGTCACTCGACTTCCTTGGTTTCGGTATCTCTCAGGTTTCAGCAACACCATCAAACACCGACAACTCGTATCACATGAACCATCGTCGAAGCACCATGAAAGCACTGGTGAGTATCTAGGAGGCGGAGCAGAGGTCGCATCCTTCGAGCATCAGGGAAGGAAATTCAAGAGCTACTGGGTACAAGAAGTGCTAGAAGGCACGGTCGAAATTCACAACGAAATCGTCATGCTAGGCATCACTCTTAACAAATGGTGCCTACATCCGGCTCACGCTATAAATACTAACCGATGAAAATGCAACCTAAACGGCTTTGATGGCGAGAGAAAAAATGATCAATGTAAGATCGTCAGCACAGTGCGCCACCTAGGTGTACTACACGCTGTCACACTTCGAGATTTTAGACTGAGAAAGCCTTGAGAATTCAACGGCTTGCGTTATGGAGGCAACCCCACCAGCCACACCCCGGCACACAATGTTCCCGCTGTGGCTGCTGCCTTCCGGCTCTGACCAGGTTCACGGGTAATCGTTGCGGGGGGACCGATGGGGTCACCATAACGACGCTCGCCAGTGGCGAGCCGCGCCATTGTACCGGTCTCGCGAGAAGTTACAACCTCTTGTTTCAGATTAAGATTTTGAGCGTATCCAAGCGCTCGCGGTGTGCACGACGCAGCCAACAAACCGCGGGATGCGGCACAATGGGGCCTGAATTTTCACCGCCGGCAAGCCAGTGGCTTCCCCCTGCCCGAGCCCACCAGGGCGCAAGACCCAGGAATCACCGATGCAGTTCGTGCTCACCCGCTACGAATCCCTCTCCCCCACCCAGCAGCGCCAGTTGCTGGAGATCGCGCTGCTCCCCGAGCAGGTCCGCCACGTCGGCGACATCCATGGCGGTTTGCACACTCTGACCGCCCGTCCCGTCGCCGACCGGCAAGGCTTCGTACTGCTGATCAACGACACCCCCCGGGGCTTTTTCGTACTCAAGCGCAGGTCGCTGCTGCCGGACTGGGCACGTGACCGCCCGCGCATCACCACCACATTGCACGCGCTGATGATTGATAAAGGGTTTCAGGGGTTAGGACTGGGCAAGCAGTGCCTGCGCGCGCTGCCCGAATTGACGCAGGCGTTATGGCCAGACACCGAGCAATTGATGCTGGCGGTGGAGGCCGGCAATCACCCGGCGCGCCAGCTGTACCTGGCACTGGGTTGGCAGGAATTGCCCGAAAGCAATCCGGATCACGCCGGCGTTGAGCGGTTGATGCTTCTCACGCTGTAACGCTCAATGGGCCAGCGAACGCAACTGCCGGACCTTGCGGCTGCGCTCGACGTTCATCCAGTGCTCGAGGGCGGTGACGCCCATGGGCCGCGCGACAAGGAAGCCTTGCACTTCGTGGCAACCCAGTTCGCAGAGGATTTCATACACGCCTTCGGTTTCCGCACCTTCAGCGACCACGCGATAACCAAGGCGCTTTGCCAGGTCGACGATGGCTTCCACCAGGCCACGATCCTTGTCATTGCTGTCGATGTTTTCCACCAGCGACTTGTCGAGCTTGACCGTGGTGGCCGGCAGTTGTCGCAGGTAGGTCCAGTTGCTGTAGCCGGTGCCGAAGTCATCGATGGCGATGTCGATGTTCAATCCACGCAGGCGCTCCAGCTGCAAGCGGGTCACTTCAGGGTTATCGCACAGCGCGCTTTCGGTGAACTCAAGTTCGAAGCCGCTCGGATCAAGATCGCTGACCGACAGCTGCTCAAACAGGGCATCGCTGAACGATGAATTCGCCAGGTCGATGGCCGATACGTTCATCGCCACTTTGAAGGCGTAGCCCTGCGCCTGCCAGATCGCCGCCTGGGCGACGGCCTTTCTCAACACCCAAAGACTGAGCGAGCGAATCAGCGCGGTCTTTTCCGCCAGCGGGATGAACTCCGCCGGACTGATCGGGCCCAGCACCGGGTGCTGCCATCGCAACAGCGCTTCGACGGTCACAATGCGCCCGGTCGCCACTTCCAGCCGTGGTTGGTAGACCAGCGACAGTTGATCCGGGCTGCGGACGGCCTCGGCCAACGCCGCCAATAGCAGAAAGGCCCGTTGCTGGGCGAAGTCCAGATGGGGCTCGTACCAGCGCCAACCCGTGGACTTGCCTCGGGCTTCGTCCGCGGCGCTGACCACCAGCCGAATCCAGTCGCGCTCATCGCAGCGGTCCAGGCCCAACGGCAGCACGCCGATGCCGACATCCATTTGAATGGGAATGTTGCGGCAGATCAGCGGCCGCCGAAAATGCTCGAGCAACTGCCGAAACAGCAGCTCGGCCTGCTCTGGGCGCGCGTTTCGGGTGATCAGCGCGATGCGCGTGGGGCTGACCTTGTACAGCGCGGTATCGGCAGGCAACTGGCTGCGGCAGTTCTCGATCATGCAGCGCACCAGCTCCTGGGCGAAGCTGTAACCCAGCGCTTTGACGATGCTGTCGAGAAACGCGGGCGCCACCATGTCCAGCGCGACCAGCGCGTATTTGCGTCGATCCGCCAGAGCGCCGAGGTCTTCTTCCAGGCGCAGGCGGTTGAACAGGCCGGTGGGCTGATCGACGTAGCTGGCGTGGCGCAGGTTGTTGAGCCGCTTCATGACTAGCTGGCCATACATCTCCAGCATCGCCAGGTCGCGCGGGCCCAGTGGCGGCCGAGGTGTGCTGTCGATGATGCACAGCGTGCCCAGGGACAGGCCGTCGGCAGTCACCAGCGGCACGCCGGCGTAGAAGCGGATGTGAGGCTCGCCGGTCACAAGTGGGTTGTCGCTGAAACGCGGGTCAAGCATCGCGTCCGGGACCTGAAACGTCTGGTGGCCAAGGATGGTGTACGCGCAGAAGGCGATTTCGCGGGGCGTCTCGCGCTCATCAAGACCTGCCCGTGCCCGAAACCACTGGCGGTGCTCACTGACGATGGAAACGAGGGCGATGGGGACCTCGAAATAATGGGTCACCATCGAGACAATGTGATCGAGCACATCGTCGGCCGTCGCATCGATGAGCCCCATGTGGGTGATGCGCGAAAGCCGGGAACGCTCGTTTTTGGGCAATGGAGCACGGGTGGCCATAACTGAAATCCCTTTTAGACCGCTTCGCAAACCGCTTCGCCAGTAGTATCAAAACGATATGTATAGGGAAAATACCACCGCTTTTTGTGCGATGCAGGCGTCGCGGACAAGCGGCGATTCCCTTTCACCGCTTCGTACCAGAGGACTGTTTGCAGTCACCCACCTGGGTGATTTATTGCACGTGAAGGACCTCATCCGCCTTGCCGCCCGCACCCTGTATGACCAAATGGATGAAATGCAGTTTGGTGATGACGGCCGGCGGCAGCACGAACGGATAGAAATCCGCCTGGCCCATGGCGCGGGACAATTCGTTGAGCATGCCGGCCAGTTCGATCCACGCGTTGACGAACGAGAGGAACGCCGGCCCGCCTGGATGCTGAGGGTCGTACAAGGTTTCCAGCGGGAACGGCTGGTAGTCGAGGTCCATGTCCCGGGCGCTCATGCCCAGGCTCAGGGCGGTGTCGACGGCGTCCATCATGTGCAGGTAGTGCGCCCATGTTTCGGCCCAGTCTTCCCACGGGTGCATGGTCGCGTAGGCGCTGACGAAACTCTGTTGCCAGTCGGCGGGTGCGCCGTTCTGGTAGTGGTGATCAAGGGCGTCGGCGTAGCTGGCGCGGTCGTCGCCGAACAGGTGGCGGAATCCGTCTTGCCAGTAAGTGTCGGCGATCAGACGATCCCAGTAGTAATGCCCCACCTCATGACGGAAATGCCCGAGCAGCGTGCGGTAGGGTTCGTGCATCTGCACGCGAACCTTCTCGCGAATCGCATCGTCGGCTTCTTCGACGTTGAGGGTGATCAGGCCACTGGCGTGCCCCGTGGTGGGCAGGTTGCCTTCCAGGTCGACGCCCAAAAATTCGAAGGCCAGCCCACGCTCTTCATCCACGCTTTTCGGAATGACTTGAAGCCCGAGGGTGATCAATTGCGCAACCAGCCGGCGCTTGGCGGTCTCGATCTTGCCCCAGCGCTCGGGGTTCTCCGGCACGGACAGGTCGGGGATGGTCTTGTTGAGGCTACAGGCGATGCAGAAATCTCCGGCATTCGGCGCCGGAAACACCCAGTTGCAGGCGGCTGCCGTGTCGAGGTTGGCGCAACGGCGGTAGAGCCCGGCCTGGGGCTCGTCGGTCAGACGCCAGGTCTGCGCCTCGGAGCCCGGTTCCAGCGCGGCAATCTTGCTCTGCTCGGGGAGATACCCCAGCGCAGACGAACAGGCCAGGCACTGACTGTTGCGGAAAAACACCGACTGCCCGCAATGGCATTGCCAGACTTTGCTGTTGCGCTTGCTCTCACCGGCGAACGGCGCCGCGATCCGTGTGCTGAGTTGTTCGAAGAACTGGAACATGGCGATATCCTGATGGGGCTGCAAGCACTAGATTCCCCAAGGTGGCGGGGGTTCCGTGGGATTTTCTTACTCTTGGGTCCCGCTTATCGGCGGAACTACTTCACTCAGGTCCAGATCCGGGGACCCGCCTAACGGCGGGCATTTCGCCTTCGGCGAGTTACTTGGAAAAGCACCCCAAGTAACCAAGGGTGCTTGCTCTCGGTTTGGCCCTTCCTTCGTCAGGGTTCCCTCACTCCGGCCTTGCTCCGTGGGCCCGCGCCGAACGGACATCCATGTCCTGACGGCGCTCTCGCCGCATCCATGCGGCTCGACCCACTCCGCAAGACCTGCGTTCAGCCTGCACCAAAGTCGCGTTTGGCGGTGTCTGGACTTGCTTCGTAGGAAAGATCAAAAGCAAAGCAAGGCAGATCAAGATCAGATCGAGGGCAGATCAATCGCTACGGACTTGTGGGAGTGAGCTTGCTCACGAAGGGGTTGGTACATCCATCAAATATCTGGTGTTTGGAATACAGCATTCGCGAGCAGCTCGCTCCCACAGGGAGGGGGTGCTATCAGCAAAAATGTCGGTGCCTGAGCTGGCCTCTTCCCGGCTGAAGCCGGTCCTACAAGGACACCATATGTCGTCAGTGGGACCAGCTCCGACTGTAGGACCGGCTTTAGCCGGGAAGCTTTTGATCTTGATCTTCTTACGCGAGAGCTCAGACGACACCTATCGCGACTTGGGTGCAGGCTGAACGCAGGTCTCGCGGAGTGGGCCGAGCGGCATGGATGCCGCGAGAGCCGCCCCCCGCCATGGATGGCGGATGGCGGCGGGCCCACGGAGCGAGACCGGAGTGAAGGAACCCTGAGGAACGAAGGGCCAAGCCAGGAGCAAGCACCCTTGGTTACTTGGGGTGCTTTTCCAAGTAACTCGCCGAAGGCGAAACTGAGGCCGTTAGGCCGACGCCTTTGATCTTGATCTAGCTGACTTCAACGCCATGTTGCTTAAGAAACGCCAAGAACGCCGCTTCGTCCAAAACCGTAAGCCCCAGCTCATTGGCCTTGGTCAACTTCGAGCCCGCCCCCGGCCCGGCCACCACCGTGTGGGTCTTCGCCGACACCGAACCGGACACCTTCGCACCCAGCCCTTCCAGCTTCTCCTTCGCCACATCCCGGCTCATCAGCTCAAGCGACCCGGTCAGGACCCACGTCTGCCCGGCCAGCGGCAAACCCTCCACCACCTTCTTCTCGCTCTGCCAGTGCATGCCGAAATCCTTCAGCTGCAGCTCGATCGCCAAGGCCCGCTGCGCGTGCTCCGGGACATCGAAAAACGCCCGCACAGCCTGCGCCTGCTTCTCCGGCAGCGTCTGCCGCATATCCAGCCAGTCCGCCTTGACGACCGCCTCAAGGGTGCCGAACTTGTCCGCCAGCTTCTGCGCCGCACCCGGCCCCACCGACGGAATATTCAACTTATCCAGCAGGCCGCCCAACGTCGCGCTCGCCGCAAACTCGGCGCCCAGATCGCCCGTGTCCTGCAGCTGCATCTGGCATTCGCCCAGCAATGCCCCGATCACGTTCTGGTTGTGCTCGTCCTCGAAGAAACTGTGAATCTCATGGGCCACTTCCAGACCCACGTCCGGCAGATACGTCAGCACCTCCGGCAGCGCCACAATCACCCGATCCAGGGAACCCAGCGAGCGCGCCAGCACCTTGGCCGTCTCCTCGCCCACGTCCGGAATGCCCAAGGCATAGATGAAGCGCGCCAGCGTCGGCTTCTTGCTGTCGTCGATGGCCTTGAGCAGCTTCTTGCTGGAGATGTCGGCAAAACCCTCCAGATCAATGATTTGCTCGTACGTCAGCTTGTACAGATCGGCCGGCGAGCCGATGAGCTTTTCGTCCACCAGTTGCTCGATGGTTTTGTCGCCCAAGCCTTCGATGTCCATCGCGCGACGAGACACGTAATGGATGATCGCCTGTTTCAGCTGCGCGCCGCAGGCCAGCCGGCCGACGCAGCGATACACCGCGCCTTCGCTGATGGTTTCCTTGCCCTTGCTGCGCTTGATCAGCTGCGTGCGCTCGACCAGCGAGCCGCACACCGGGCAGGTCTGCGGGATCTCGACGGCGCGGGCGTCTGTCGGGCGGCGCTCTTGCACGACCTGCACCACCTGGGGAATCACGTCCCCGGCGCGGCGGATGATCACCGTGTCGCCGATCATCAGGCCCAGACGCGCCACTTCGTCCATGTTATGCAGCGTTGCGTTGGCGACGGTGACACCGGCGACTTTCACCGGCTTCAAACGGGCCACCGGGGTGACGGCGCCGGTGCGGCCGACCTGGAATTCCACGTCGAGCAGCTCGGTGAGTTCTTCCATGGCCGGGAATTTGTGGGCGATCGCCCAGCGCGGCTCGCGGGCGCGGAAACCCAGCTCGCGCTGGGCGGCGATGCTGTTCACCTTGAACACCACGCCGTCGATTTCGTACGGCAACGACAGACGTTTCTCGCCGATGTCGTGGTAGTACTTCAGGCAATCTTCGATGCCGTGGGCGATCTTCATTTCGCGGCTGATCGGCATGCCCCACTCTTTCAACTTCTGCAGGTTGCCGGTGTGGGTGTCGGCGATGTCATGGGACACCTGACCGATGCCGTAGCAGCAGAATTCCAGCGGGCGATTGGCGGTGATTTTCGAATCCAGCTGGCGCAGGCTGCCGGCGGCCGCGTTGCGCGGGTTGGCGAAGGTCTTGCCGCCCACTTCAAGCTGGCTGGCGTTCAGACGCTCGAAGCCGGCCTTGGACATGAACACTTCGCCGCGCACTTCGAGGGTGTCCGGCCAGCCTTTGCCGTGCAGCTTCAGCGGGATATTGCGCACGGTGCGCACGTTGACGCTGATGTCTTCGCCGGTGGTGCCGTCGCCGCGGGTGGCGCCACGCACCAGGGCGCCGTTCTGATACAGCAGGCTGACTGCCAGGCCGTCGAGTTTCGGCTCGCAGCTGTATTCCACCTGCTTCGACGCAGCCGGCAGATCCAGCCCTTCGTTGACCCGACGATCGAACTCGAGCATGTCGGTTTCTTCGAAGGCGTTGCCCAGGCTGAGCATGGGGATTTCGTGGCGCACCTGGGTGAACGCCGACAGGGCCGCGCTGCCGACACGCTGGGTCGGCGAGTCCGGGGTCACCAGATGCGGGTTCTCCGCTTCCAGCGCCTTGAGCTCGTGGAACAGCCGATCGTATTCGACGTCCGGGATGCTCGGCTCGTCGAGGACGTGATAGCGGTAGTTGTGCTGATCCAGCTCAGCGCGCAATTCAAGGATGCGGGTTTCGGCGGCTTTCATAAATGTGGTCTCGAAATGCAAAAGAGCAGCCGAAGCTGCTCAATTGGTGATGCTTGACTCTGTGGGAGCACCAATCAGCGACGCTGGGTCAGGGCGCGACGTTCGAACTCGACGATGCGCTGACGGTAATGCTCGATGGTCTGCGCGGTCATCACGCTGCGCTGGTCATCTTTCAACTCACCGTTCAACTCATGGGCCAGCTTGCGAGCCGCTGCGACCATGACATCAAACGCCTGCTTCGGATGACGCGGCCCTGGCAGACCCAGGAAGAAGCTCACGGCGCGAGTGCTGAAATGGTCGATGTCGTCCAGATCGAACACGCCCGGCTTGACCGCATTGGCCATCGAGAACAGCACTTCGCCGTTGCCGGCCATGCTTTCGTGACGGTGGAAAATGTCCATTTCGCCGAAGCGCAGACCGCTTTCCAGAATGTTCTGCAACAGCGCCGGTCCCTTGAAGCCGCTTTCGTCGCGGGAGATCACGCTGATCACCAGCACTTCCTCAACCGGGGGCAGGTCCTTGTCTTCGGTGATGCGCTGGTTCGGCTTGTCGTCCGGGAAATCGTCGTCGCGGGCGCTAAACAGATCCGGGCCATTGGCGCCGAGGTTCAGATCACCCTGGTGCGGCTCGTCCTTGCGCTTGCCGCGTCGCGGTTCACGTTCGGCGCGCTCGCGGGGCGCTGCACTCATCGTTGGCAGGTCATGCTCGTCGAGCTTCGGTTCTTTATGGGTGTCGAGAACGCGCGCAGGGCCCAACACTTCAGCGGACGTCGGTTCGTCGTCGTCCGGCAGGTTGGACAAGTTACGGTCCAGCCTGAATTTCAATTTGCCCTTGCCACCACGCATCCGGCGCCAGCCGTCAAACAGAATACCGGCGATGACAATAATGCCGATGACGATCAGCCACTCTCGCAGACCGATTTCCATGTAGTCCCGTGCCTCTAATTAAATTCTGAAAATTAAGGGCGCAAACCCCTTTAAAACGTGGAGCCAACTCTATGTTCTGAATGGCCTTTTACCCACGCGAAATGGAAAAGTGGACATTAAGCTAGCACGACCAAAGGCAACTTTACACCGTCTGTTACATCTGGCAGGTCACAAGCATCTGTCACGCTGCGGCGGTGGTTCCTGTACTGGACGCCCGTGCACCACTTTTCCCTGCAAATCTGCATGATCGCCACGCGATCAACTGCGCATCCTGCTACGACTCCACCAGCGCCATCGCCTCCTCTACATCGACCGCCACCAGCCTTGAACAGCCTGGCTCGTGCATGGTGACGCCCATCAACTGGTCAGCCATTTCCATGGCGATCTTGTTGTGGGTGATGTAGATGAACTGCACGGTCTGCGACATCTCCTTGACCAACCGGGCGTAGCGCCCCACGTTGGCGTCGTCCAGCGGCGCATCGACTTCGTCGAGCATGCAGAACGGCGCCGGGTTGAGTTTGAAGATGGCGAAAACCAGCGCCAGCGCGGTCAGGGCTTTCTCACCCCCGGACAGCAAATGGATCGTGCTGTTTTTCTTGCCGGGAGGACGCGCCATGATCGTCACCCCTGTATCGAGTAAATCTTCGCCCGTCAGTTCCAAGTAAGCGCTGCCACCACCGAAAACTTTTGGAAAAAGTGCCTGAATTCCGCTGTTTATCTGATCAAAGGTCTCTTTGAAACGGTTGCGCGTTTCTTTGTCGATCTTGCGGATCACGCTTTCCAGCGTGTCCAGTGCTTCGACCAGATCGGCGTCCTGGGCGTCCAGATAGCGTTTGCGTTCGGACTGCTGCTGATACTCGTCGATGGCGGCGAGGTTGATCGCGCCCAGGCGCTGAATCCGCGCGGCGATGCGTTCCAGCTCTTCTTCGGCGTCTTTCTCGTTGGCTTCGGCGGTCAGGGTCGCCAGCACGCCATCCAGGTCGTAGCCGTCTTCGTGCAGTTGCTCCTGAAGCGCCTTGCGTCTGACGGTCAGCGATTGCCACTCCAGGCGCTGCTGTTCCAGTTGCCCACGCAACAGCGCTGATTGCTGCTCGGCCTGGTTGCGACGTTTCTCGGCCTCACGCAGTTCGCGGTCGGCGTCTTCCAGGGCGTTCTTGGCGGTGCGCATCTCTTCGTCGACCACCATGCGCTTTTCCAGCAGCTCTTCGAGCTTCATGCGCAGTTCTTCCAGCGGCGCGGCGCCCTCCTCCAGATTCAGGCTCAGTTGCTCGCGCTTCTCGGTCAGGCGCTCGGACTGCATCTCCAGACGTTCCAGGGCCTGGCGCGTGGAATCATGCTGCGCGCGCAGCGAACCCAGGCGCACGGCCAACTGGTTGGCGTGATCCTTATGCTGGCGGGCTTCCTGACGCACCCGGTCCAGACGCTCGCGCAGGCTGTCGCGCTGTGCCAGCAGCAACTCGCGCTGTTCAGTGTCCAGCGCCATGCTGTCGAGGGCGTCCTGCAACTGCAGGCGGGATTCGCCGAGGGTTTCCTGCTCCATGGCCCGCTGTTCGGCGAGCTCGGTCAATTCTTCGTCGAGCCGCGTGCGGCGCAGGGTCAGTTGCTCGACCTTGGCTTTGGCGGCCGACAACTGGGCTTTAAGCTCGCTCTGCTGACGGGCTTCGTCCTGCAAGCGGCGGCGCAATTGCTCGCGGTTGTCTTCCTGGATACGCTGCTGCTCGCCCTGGGTCGACAGCTGCTCGTCCAGCGCGGCCAACGTCGCTTCGCGCTCTTCGCGCTCGCCTTCCAGACGCTGCAATTCCTGACCCCGCGCCAGCACGCCGCTCTCGGCCTCGCTGGCACGGCGCACACGGAGAAAATCCCGACCGACCCAGTAGCCGTCGCGGCTGATCAGGCTCTCGCCGGCGCCCAGTTGGCCGCGCAGCGCCAGCGCATCGTCCAGGGTTTCAACGGGTTTGACCTGGCCCAGCCAGTGGGTCAGATCGACCTGCGTGTCGACCTTGTCCAGCAAGCTGCCAGGGATCCGCGTGACGTCAGCGCCGGGACTTACCAGGCGCAAGTCGCCCTGACTGAATCCGGCCAGATCGAGACCGGCGAAATCATCCACCAGCACCGCATTCAGGTCGGCGCCCAGCACGGTCTCCACGGCCATTTCCCAGCCCGCCTCGACCCGCAGCCCTTCGGCCAGACGCGGACGCTCGCTCAACTGATGATCACGCAGCCATTCGGCGGTGCCGGTGCCGGGGTCGAGTGCCGCCTGTTGCAGCGCCTCCAGCGACGCAAGCCGGCCGTTCAAGCGTTGCAGATCGCCTTGGGCCTGCTGTTGCGCCTGGGTGGCCTGTTGCAGATCGACGCGGAGTTGCTCAAGGCGCTCGATCAGGTGTTCTTCTTCAGCGGTCAATTCTTCGAAAGCCATTTCCCGGGCGGCGAGGTCTTCGCTGAGTTCGAGAATTGCCGCGTCTTCAGGGTCCGCCGCGAGCAATTGACGCTCTTCGCCCAGACGCCGCTGGCGCTCGGCCAGACGCTCCAGGCTGGTTTCCAGCTGTTGAATGCGCGACTGCTGCACTTCTGCCTGACGCCGGGGTTCGGCGGACGTGAGGTTGAAGGCGTCCCACTGTTCCTGCCAGACGTGCATGGCGGTTTCGGCGTCTTCCAGCGCGGCGGCGGATTCTTCGGCGGCGGCGAGGGTGATCTCCTGCTCCGGCTCAAGCATTTCCAGCTCTTCGCCGAGGGTCGCCAGCAGCGTGCGGTCGTGGCCCAGGTGGGATTCGGTTTCCAGGCGCGCGCGCTCGGCTTCGCGCAAATCGTCCTGCAACTGCCGCAAACGTTGCTGACCGTGCTGAATGCTCTGCTCGACCCGGGCGATGTCGCCGCCCACCGAATAGAAACGCCCCTGCACCAGATTGAATCGCTCGGACAGGTCGTGATGACCGTCCCGCAGACGCTCGATGGCAGCGTCAGCGCTGCGCTGATCGGCGACCAGTGACTCGAAGCCGACTTCCTGATTGCCAATCACCGATTCACGCTGGGCCACTTGCTCGTTCAGCGCCTGCCAGCGCAACGCCGACAATTGCGCCTTGAGCTGACGCTCTTCGGCTTTGTATTCCTGATACTTCTCGGCCGCCTGGGCCTGACGCTGCAGACGCTCCAGCTGACGACCCAGTTCTTCGCGCAAATCGGTCAGGCGCGCGAGGTTCTCGTGGGTGCGGCGAATGCGGTTTTCGGTGTCGCGGCGGCGCTCCTTGTACTTGGAGATGCCAGCGGCTTCTTCGATGAAATTGCGCAGGTCTTCGGGCTTGGCTTCGATCAGCTTGGAGATCATGCCCTGTTCGATGATCGAGTAGCTGCGGGGGCCCAGGCCGGTGCCGAGGAAGATGTCGGTGATGTCGCGGCGACGGCATTTGGTGCCGTTGAGGTAGTAGCTGTTCTGGCTGTCGCGGGTCACTTTGCGGCGAATGGAGATTTCCGCGTAGCTGGCGTATTCGCCCACCAGGGTGCCGTCGGAGTTATCGAAAACCAGCTCGATGCTGGCCTGGCTCACCGGTTTGCGGCTGGTGGAGCCGTTGAAGATCACGTCGGTCATCGACTCGCCGCGCAGGTTCTTGGCCGAGCTTTCGCCCATGACCCAGCGCACCGCGTCGATGATGTTGGATTTGCCGCATCCATTGGGGC
This sequence comes from Pseudomonas sp. GL_135, assembly GCF_057834665.1. NCBI lineage: Bacteria > Pseudomonadati > Pseudomonadota > Gammaproteobacteria > Pseudomonadales > Pseudomonadaceae > Pseudomonas > Pseudomonas sp. GL_135. Next base: position 1,875,031 of record NZ_CM174408.1, on the reverse strand, counting down.
CGACCACGGCCGCCATGTTGCTGGGGAAGTTCACCGTCGTCGGGTCGACGAACGATTTGAACCCCGCAAGCCTGATGCACTTGAGGCGCATGAATCAGCTGGCCGCCAGGGCAGACAACACCGATTGGCAGCTGCGCTCGGCGTAGCAGGTCAGTACGTCGCGGATCCGCACCAGATCCCGCGCCACCACCGCTTCGAGCAACTGGCCGAAGAGGGTCAGGTACTCGCTCATTTCCGCCTGGCGTTGATCCAGGGCGAGGAAATAGAAGCGGCTCATGGACGGCTGCAGGTTCTCGACGGTCTCTTCCAGGTACGGGTTGTTGGCGAACGGATAGGCCGCGCGCATCACATTGAAACTCTCTTCGACGAAGCCTTTGACGTCTTGGCGTTCGCAACTGGCGATGAGCCGCTGTTGAATCTGCTGGAACGCCGCCAGGTCAACCGGCTCTTTCCAGCTGCGCGCCACGGCCAGACCGAGGAGGATGTACATCTCGCTCATCAGGGCGCAGAGGCTGGTGATGTTGTGCGGGGTCAGCACCGAGACCTGCGCGCCGCGACGGGGAAGGATCACGATCAGATGGCGGCGCTCGAGGATCAACAATGCCTCGCGCACCGAGCCTCGGCTCACGTTCAGCGCGGCCGTGACCTTCTGCTCCTGAATCCGCTCCCCTGGCTTGAGCTCGCCGCGGATGATGCGCTCGGCCAGGTGATGAGCGATCTGCTCGGCGAGGCTGTCAGGTGCCTTGAACGTCATTTCTTACCTTCAACTTCTTTGGTCGCAAACAAGCGGCGGAGTGTATCGCACTGCAGGTCTGTGGCGCAGGGCCATACTGTGGAAACTGGCACGAATTAAGCAGAAACACGGACATGTTCTGCTCACGAGCACTCAGTCTTTAGACGTTATCGTCTTGTGGGTTATCGGCCATTTCTAGAAATAATGAATTTCTTGACCTTTGAGTCAGAAATTAATTGACCCGATAGTTAGAGCTGATAGATTCATCGACATGTTCGATGACCCATCCGCCGGCAGCTGTGACCAGTGCTTTTAATGACAAGAACGAGGCGCGACCCGTGATCCAGTTTCTCCTGAACCAAGAGCTGAAAACCGAGCAGGCTCTGGACCCCAATGTGACGGTGCTCAACTATCTACGCGAGCATCTGCACAAATCCGGCACTAAAGAAGGCTGCGCCAGCGGCGATTGCGGCGCGTGCACCGTGGTTGTCGGCGAGCTGACCACCGACGCGGCGGGCCGGGAGCAATTGAGTTATCGCAGCCTCAATTCGTGCCTGACCTTCGTGGCATCGCTGCACGGCAAGCAGCTGATCAGCGTCGAAGACCTCAAGCATCAGGGCCGCTTGCACAGCGTTCAGCAGGCGATGGTCGACTGCCATGGTTCCCAGTGCGGCTTCTGCACGCCGGGCTTTGTCATGTCGCTGTTCGCGCTGCAAAAGAACAGCGCCGAATCCGCCTCCTCCGAAACAAGACACGCCCAGGCCCACGAAGCCCTGGCCGGCAATCTGTGCCGCTGCACCGGGTATCGACCGATCCTCGCGGCGGCCGAGCAAAGCTGCAGCCAGCCGTCTGCGGACCAGTTCGATACCCTGAAAGCTCAGACCATCGCCCGCCTCAAGGCCATCGCGCCAACGCAAACCGGCGAGCTGAACAGCGGCGACAAGCGCTGCCTGGTGCCGCTGACCGTGGCGGATCTGGCCGAACTCTACGAGGCCAATCCCCAGGCCCGGCTCTTGGCCGGCGGCACCGACCTGGCCCTTGAAGTGACGCAATTCCATCGCCCGCTGCCGGTGATGATCTACGTCGGCAACGTCGCGGCGATGAAGAAAGTCGAGCACTTCGAAGACCGCATCGAGATCGGCGCGGCAACGGCCCTCACTGATTGCTACGAAGCCTTGAGCCGCGAGTACCCGGATTTCGGTGAATTGCTGCACCGTTTTGCATCGCTGCAGATCCGCAATCAGGGCACCCTCGGTGGCAACATCGGCAACGCCTCGCCGATTGGCGACTCCCCGCCCCTGCTCATCGCACTGGGCGCGAAGATCGTGCTGCGCAAGGGCGAGCAGACCCGCACCCTGGCGCTGGAGGATTACTTCATCGATTACCGGGTGACGGTGCGCCAGGAAAGCGAGTTCATCGAGCGCATCATCGTGCCCCGCGCCAATGCCCGGCAGACGTTTCGTGCCTACAAGGTTTCAAAGCGGCTGGACGACGACATCTCGGCGGTCTGCGCGGCGTTCCGCGTACACGTCGAAAACGGCGCCATCGTTGACGCCCGCGCGGCCTTCGGCGGCATGGCGGCGATCCCCAAACGCGCGGCCCATTGCGAGCAGGCGTTGATCGGCCAGCCGTGGACATCGGCCACCATCGAGCGCGCCTGCGCCGCACTGGCCGAGGATTTCACCCCGCTGACGGACTTCCGCGCGAGCAAGGAATACCGCCTGCTCAGCGCTCAGAACCTGCTGCGCAAATACTTCATTGAAGTGCAAACGCCTCACATCCAGACGCGGGTGACAGCTTATGTCTAATCATCATTCAGCCAGGTCCCAGGAAGAAATGGTCGCCCTGTTTCAACAGGACCTGACCACCGGCGTGGGCCGCAGCGTCAAGCATGACAGCGCCGACAAGCACGTCTCCGGCGAAGCGATCTACATCGACGACCGTCTCGAATTCCCCAATCAGCTGCATGTGTATGCGCGGCTGTCCGACCGTGCCCACGCGCGCATCGTGCGCGTTGACGTGTCGCCCTGCTACGCCTTCGACGGCGTGCGCATCGCCATCACCCACGAAGACATTCCGGGCCTCAAGGATATCGGCCCGCTGCTGCCCGGCGACCCGTTGCTGGCCATCGACACGGTCGAATTCGTCGGTCAGCCGGTGATTGCCGTGGCCGCCCGGGATCTGGAAACCGCGCGCAAGGCGGCGATGGCCGCGATCATCGAATACGAAGACCTGGAACCGGTGCTCGATGTGGTTCAGGCCTACCGCAACAAGCACTTCGTGCTCGACAGCCACACCCACCAGCGCGGTGATTCGGCGGCGGCGCTGGCCTCCGCTCCCCACCGGATTCAGGGCACGCTGCACATCGGCGGTCAGGAACACTTCTACCTGGAGACGCAGATTTCGTCGGTCATGCCCACGGAAGACGGCGGCATGATCGTTTACTGCTCGACGCAGAACCCGACCGAAGTGCAGAAGCTCGTTGCCGAAGTGCTGGACGTGTCGATGAACAAGATCGTCGTCGACATGCGCCGAATGGGTGGCGGCTTCGGCGGCAAGGAAACCCAGGCCGCGAGTCCCGCGTGCCTGTGTGCGGTGGTGGCGCGCCTGACCGGCCAGCCGACCAAAATGCGCCTGCCGCGCATGGAAGACATGATCATGACCGGCAAGCGCCACCCGTTTTACGTCGAGTACGACGTGGGCTTTGACAACGACGGGCGCCTGCACGGCATTCAGCTGGAGCTGGCCGGCAACTGCGGCTACTCGCCAGACCTGTCAGCGTCCATCGTCGACCGGGCGATGTTTCATGCCGACAATTCTTATTACCTGGGCGGCGCCACTATCAACGGCCATCGCTGCAAGACCAACACCGCGTCGAACACGGCCTACCGCGGCTTCGGCGGCCCTCAAGGGATGGTCGCCATTGAAGAAGTGATGGACGTCATCGCCCGGCATCTGGGCAAGGACCCGCTGGCAGTGCGCAAGGCCAACTACTACGGCAAGACCGAGCGCAACGTCACCCATTACTACCAGACGGTCGAGCACAACATGCTCGAAGAAATGACCGCCGAGCTTGAGGAAAGCAGTGACTACGCGGAGCGGCGCAAGGCGATCAAGGCTTACAACGCCAACAGCCCGATTCTGAAGAAAGGCCTGGCCCTGGTTCCGGTGAAATTCGGCATTTCCTTCACCGCCAGCTTCCTCAATCAGGCCGGCGCGCTGATCCACATCTACACCGACGGCAGCATCCACCTCAATCACGGCGGCACCGAGATGGGCCAGGGTTTGAACGTCAAGGTGGCGCAGGTGGTGGCCGAGGTGTTCCAGGTCGACATCGACCGCGTGCAGATCACCGCGACCAATACCGACAAGGTGCCGAACACGTCGCCAACCGCAGCCTCAAGCGGCGCCGACCTGAACGGCAAGGCGGCGCAGAACGCTGCAGAAATCCTCAAGCAGCGGCTGGTGGAATTCGCGGCCAAGCATTACCAGTGCGATGAGTCGCGGGTCGAGTTTCGCAACGGCCATGTGCGCGTCGGCGAGCAAGTCATCAGCTTTGATACCCTCGCGCAGCAGGCGTGGATGGGCCAGGTGTCGCTGTCGAGCACCGGCTATTACAAGACGCCCAAGATCTTTTACGACCGCAGCCAGGCGCGCGGTCGGCCGTTCTATTACTTTGCCTTCGGCGCGGCCTGTACCGAAGTGCTGGTCGACACCCTGACCGGCGAGTACAAAATGCTGCGCACGGACATTCTTCACGACGTCGGCGCCTCGCTGAATCCGGCCATCGACATCGGTCAGGTCGAGGGCGGCTACATTCAAGGGATGGGCTGGCTAACGACCGAGGAACTGGTCTGGAACGACAAGGGCAAGCTGATGACCAACGGCCCGGCCGGCTACAAGATTCCGGCCGTGGCGGACATGCCGGCGGACCTGCGGGTGAAGCTGGTGGAGAACCGCAAGAACCCGGAAGACACGGTGTTTCATTCCAAAGCCGTGGGTGAGCCACCGTTCATGCTGGGCATCGCCGCGTGGTGCGCGATCAAGGACGCCGTGGCGAGTCTGGGCGATTACCGGCATCAACCGAAGATCGATGCACCGGCGACCCCGGAGCGGGTGTTGTGGGGGTGTGAGCAGATGCGGGCGTTGCGTCGCGATGCGGAATTAGTTGCCGAGAACGCTGCCGAGATCGTTTCAGAACCTGCTCCGGGGCTCCGTGTGGGAATGCAGCCCGAGACGCTTCGCGTCGACTAGGCGACGCGAAGCGTCAGAGGGTCCGTGCCCACGCAGAGCGTGGGTACGATCGATGCTTGAGGAGAATCACATGAATAACTGGATCAGCGCCCTCGCCGACTTGCAGCAGCAGGGCGAGGCCTGCGTGCTGGTGACCATCATCGAGGAGCGTGGCTCGACGCCGCGCAATGCCGGCTCGAAAATGGTCGTCAGCGCCGGGCGGATCTTCGACACCATCGGCGGCGGGCACCTGGAATACAAGGCCATGGAAATCGCACGGAACATGCTCGCCAGCGGCAGCCAGCAAACCCGTCTGGAGCGCTTCAGCCTCGGCGCCAGCCTGGGTCAGTGCTGCGGCGGCGTGAATGTGTTGCTGTTCGAACCCATGGGCCAGCCCCAGGCGCATATCGCCGTTTTCGGCGCCGGCCACGTCGGTCGGGCGCTGGTCCCGTTGCTCGCCAGCCTGCCCTGCCGCGTGCGCTGGATCGATTCCCGCGAGGCCGAATTTCCTGCGCAGTTGCCGGAAGGCGTGACGCAGATCCTCAGCGAGGACGTCATCGAAGAAGTCGACAACCTCCCCGCTGGAAGCTATTGCATCGTCATGACCCACAACCATCAGCTGGATCTGGAGCTTACCGAGGCGATTCTCAAGCGCGGCGATTTCAGCTATTTCGGCCTGATCGGCTCGAAAACCAAACGGGTGAAATTCGAGCATCGCCTGCGTGATCGTGGCTTCGATGCCGCTGTGGTGCAGCGCATGCGGTGCCCGATGGGCCTGACCGAAGTTAAAGGCAAACTGCCCATGGAAATCGCCGTGTCCATCGCCGGCGAAGTGATCGCCACCTACAACGCTCATTTCGGTGAGCAAAGCACCACCGCCGAACCTGTCGCCAAGCTGCTGCCGGTGTCCCGCCGCAGCCAGGCCCAATGAATCCCGGAAGAACGATCAACTGACATGACCCCTGATATCAGCACCACCCAAAAAGCCTACCGCGCCGCCATCATTCACAGCATCGCCGACCCTGCCGAAGTGGCGGTGGAAGCATCGTACGAGTATTTCGAAGACGGCCTGATGGTGGTCGAAAACGGCAAGATCATTGCCCTCGGCAATGCCGAAGACCTGCTCGGCACGCTCGCCACCGACGTCGAAATCGTCAGCTATCAGGACGCCCTGATCACCGCCGGTTTCATCGACACCCACATCCATTTGCCACAGACCGGCATGGTCGGTTCCTACGGCGAGCAGTTACTCGACTGGCTGAATACCTACGTGTTTCCCTGCGAGAGACAGTTCGAAGACCCCGAGCATTCGGCGCAGGTGGCTGACATCTTTCTCAAGGAATTGCTGCGCAATGGCACCACCACCGCGCTGGTGTTCGGCAGTCGTCACAAGGAGTCGGTGGAGGCACTGTTCAGTGCCGCCGAGAAGCTCAATCTGCGCCTGATCGCCGGCAAGGTGATGATGGACCGTAACGCGCCTGATTATCTGGTGGACACCGCTGAGTCCAGCTATGTCGACAGCAAGGCGCTGATCGAGCGCTGGCATGGCAAGGGCCGGCTGCATTACGCCGTCACCCCGCGCTTCGCCCCGACCAGCACGCCTGAGCAATTGACCCTCGCCGGCCAGTTACTGACTGAATACCCCGACCTGTACATGCAGACCCACATCAGTGAAAACCTGAAGGAGGTCGAGTGGGTCAAGGCGCTGTTCCCGGAGCGCAAGAATTACCTGGACGTGTACGACCATTTCAACCTGCTCGGCGAGCGCTCGGTCTTCGCCCACGGCGTGCATCTGTGTGACGAAGAGTGTGAGCGCCTGGCGGAAACCGGGTCAGCCATCGCCTTCTGCCCGACCTCCAACTTCTTCCTCGGCAGTGGGCTGTTCAACTTGCCGATGGCCGAAAAGCACAAGGTCAATGTAGGACTCGGAACAGACGTCGGCGCTGGCACCAGTTTCTCGCTGCTGCACACGCTGAACGAGGCGTACAAAGTGATGCAGCTGCAAGGCGCCAGGTTGAGCCCGTTCAAATCGCTTTATCTGGCGACGCTGGGCGGCGCAAGGGCGCTGCGGCTGGAAGACAAGATCGGCAATCTGCAGCCGGGCAGCGAAGCGGACTTTGTCGTGCTGGATTTCAACGCCACCTCGTTGCTCTCCTACCGCATGAGTCAGGCGACGAGCATCGAAGAGCAGCTGTTTGTGTTGATGACCCTGGGGGATGACCGGACCGTGAGCGAAACGTATTCGGCGGGGGCGCTGGTGCATAAGCGTTAGGGGCTTGGTCGGGAATGCATTTTGCCAGTCAGGCCAGATGTGGCTGACCCCCCGCATTCGTGAGCAAGCTCACTCCCACAGGTCCTCGGTCCGACCAGAGTTACCAGAGTCAGCACACAACTGGTGGGAGCGACCGGGGTGGCGCTCCACCTTGCTCGCGAAGACTGAGGTACATCCAACACTAATCCGTCAGCTAAGCCACCGCATTCGTGAGCAAGCTCACTCCCACAGGTCCTCGGTCCGACCAGAGTTACCAGAGTCAGCACAGAACTGGTGGGAGCGACCGGGGTGGCGCTCCACCTTGCTCGCGAAGACTGAGGTACATCCAACACCAATCCGTCAGCTGTGCCGCAGCATTCGTGAGCAAGCCCACTCCCACAAGTGATGTGCTTGCCCAGAATGCTGTGCTTCCTCCAAAGGTATATTCGCCACAGGTTGTGCGGCGAACTGGCGGGGTTAGACCGCGGTGCTGCGCCCTGCTTTTTTCTTCGGCAGCATCAGGTGCGAGAACACAGCATGGAGGTCGTCGGAGGCGCTGTCTTCGTCGAGGTTGAGCTTGCTGTCGATGTGATCCATGTGATGCATCATCAGGTTCACCGCCAGGGTAGCGTCGCGGGCTTCGATGGCGTCGATCAACTGGGTGTGTTCATCGTACGAGCAGTGCGAGCGGTTGCCGCTTTCGTACTGGGCGATGATCAGCGAGGTCTGCGAGACCAGGCTGCGCTGGAAGCTGATCAGCGGGGCGTTTTTCGCCGCTTCCGCCAGCTTCAGATGGAATTCCCCCGACAGACGAATACCCGCCCCGCGATCCCCTTTCGAAAAACTGTCGCGCTCGTCGCTGACCATCTGGCGCAACTCGCTGAGCTGTTCCGCCGTGGCGTGCTCGACCGCCAGTTCGGTGATTGCCTTCTCCACCAGACGCCGGGCGAAGAACACCTGTCGTGCCTCTTCGACGCTCGGGCTGGCCACCACCGCGCCACGATTCGGACGCAGCAGCACCACGCCTTCGTGGGCCAGACGCGACAATGCGCGACGAATGATGGTGCGGCTGACGCCGAATATCTCACCGAGGGCTTCTTCGCTCAGCTTGGTGCCGGGCGCCAGACGCTGTTCGAGAATCGCCTCGAAAATGTGCGCGTAGACGATGTCGTCCTGGGTGCCGCTACGGCCGGACTTGGCCGTGCGTGAGTGTTTCTTGAGGGGTTGCAACTGATCGTTCATGGGCACTCGTGGTAACAGAATCCGGCGCGGGGCCTTGCCGTGATCAGGGCGGGTACGACCACTGTTGGCGCAACCAATAGCAGATATCCCGGCAAAGTCACAGTAAAAGTAATGGCGCATTGTACACAGCGGGCACCGTCTGCACAGGCCCGGAAATGACGGGGCGTTATGCACACAATCCGCCAAATATTCCGTACACGATCGAAAACATTATTTGCATTATTTGTATACAAAAGCATAATCCCTTCGTGCACGTTTCTGACCTTTCAGTCAACAAATCAACCTGACAGGTCCACACGCCTCCTGGAGCCCGCAACCGGCTTTGTCATAACAACAAAAACGTCCCGAGGATTTCACTGTGGAAAGTCGCAAAACCGAAGCCACGCCGCTGGATCTCACGCTGCCGCGCAAAGGCCTGCTTGAACGCCTCTTCAAGCTCAGCCTGCACGGCACGACCGTCCGAACCGAGCTGCTGGCAGGGCTCACGACCTTCATCACCATGGCCTACATCATCTTCGTCAACCCCAACATCATGGCCGACGCCGGCATTGATCATGGCGCGGCGTTCGTGGCGACTTGCATCGCCGCCGCGCTGGGTTGTCTGTTGATGGGGCTGTACGCCAACTGGCCGGTGGGCCTGGCGCCGGGGATGGGCCTGAACGCGTTCTTCACCTACACCGTCGTCGGGACCATGGGCTACAGCTGGGAAACGGCATTGGGCGCGGTGTTCGTGTCGGGCGTGATCTTCATGGTCCTGACCCTGTCGCGGATCCGCGAATGGTTGCTCAACAGCATCCCGGTCAGCCTGCGTTACGCCATGGGCGCAGGGGTCGGTATGTTTCTCGGGCTGATCGGCCTGAAGACCGCCGGCATCGTGGTCGACAGCCCGGCGACGCTGATCAAACTTGGTTCGTTGCGCGAGCCCGGTCCGCTGCTCGCCGCCATCTGCTTTCTGATGATTGCCGTGCTCAGTTATCACCGGGTGTTCGGCGCGATCCTCATCAGCATCATCACGGTGACGCTGGCCGGTTGGGGCCTGGGGCTGGTGCATTACAACGGCATCTTTTCCATGCCGCCGAGCCTGGCGCCGACCTGGATGGCCATGGACCTGGCGGGCGTGTTCAACGTCAGCATGATCAGCGTGGTGCTGGCGTTTTTGTTCGTGCACATGTTCGACACCGCCGGCACGCTCATGGGTGTCGCACAGCGCGCCGGTTTGGTGCGCGAAGACGGTCGCATTGAGAACCTGTCGCGGGCCTTGAAGGCGGACAGCGCATCCAGCGTGTTCGGTGCGATGGTCGGTGTGCCGCCGGTCACCAGCTACGTGGAAAGCGCTTCGGGCGTGGCGGCCGGGGGTCGGACTGGTCTGACCGCCGTGACCGTGGGCGTGCTGTTCGTGGCGGCGATGTTCTTCGCCCCGCTGGCTGGCATGATTCCCGCTTACGCGACCGCAGGTGCATTGATTTACGTGGCGATGCTGATGATGGGCGGCATGGCGCACATCGATTGGGACGAAGCCACCGACAGCATTCCGGCGATCGTCACGGCGATCATGATGCCGCTGACGTTTTCGGTGGCGGACGGGATTGCGCTGGGGTTCATCACCTACGTGGTGCTCAAGGCCGGCACAGGCCGCCACCGGGAAATCTCCATCAGCCTGTGGGTGCTTTGCGCGATCTTCATCGCCAAGTTCGTGTTTTTGTAACGCTGTCCGGCTGCCGCACTGCTGATGGATGGCAGTCGTAACCGCTCATGACCTGAAGCGCCGCGCAGCCCGCGGCGTTTGCGCTTTCGAATAAACAAGGAGAACACCCCATGACACTGGAGACCTGGCTGCTGTTCAGCGGCGCGGCGTTGGTGGTCATTCTGATTCCGGGCCCGCTGTCACTGCTGATGATCGGCAACAGCCTGAATTACGGCCTGCTGCGCTCCTACCCCGCCTTCCTCGGCGGCGTCTGCGCATCGATCTGCCTGCTCAGCGCTTCAGCCCTGGGACTGGGCGCCTTGCTATTGGCGTCCGAGCAGTTGTTCAGCGCCTTGAAAATCGTCGGCGGCCTGTACCTGTTTTACCTCGCCTGGCAGAGCTGGAAACAGTCGCGCCGGCCCGCCACCGCCGCCGAAGTGCCCGAGGCGTCCAGCAAACCGGCGTTTGGCTCGCTGTTCTGGCGCGCCTTCGTGCTGGGCGGCAGCAACCCGAAAGACATCCTGTTTTTCGCTGCCTTTCTGCCGCAGTTTCTCAAGGCCGATGAGCCGTTTTTCGGCCAGTTGATCACCATGATCATCACCTGGACCGTCCTCGACCTGAGCTGCAAATTGTTCTACGGCCTCAGCGCCCAAGGCGCGGCCCGCTATCTGCGTACGGGCAAGGGCCAGACCTGGTTCAACCGCATCAGCGCCGGCCTGTTCGGCACTGCGGGCACCGTCGCCCTGATCAGCCGCTGACGTCTTAAAAGCCACAAACTCGGGGCAGAAACCGAGGGCAAAAAAAAGCCCGCAGTGTGGGCGGGCAAGAGGAACAGGGGGAGCAGCAAACGGCAGCAATCTAGCTGCCGCGATAGGTCGAATAGCTGTAAGGCGAAATCAGCAGTGGCACGTGGTAATGGTCTTGCCCGGCGTCGATGCCGAAGCGCAGCACCACTTCATCGAGAAACGCCTGCGTGCCGGACTGCACGCCTTTGCCGCGAAAGTACTCGCCGGCCTGAAACTGCAATTGATAGACGCCAGACCGGTAGTCATCGCCCTGCAACAGCGGTGCGTCGCAGCGGCCGTCGCTATTGGTGACCGCCTCGGCGACTTTCTCCAGCCGGTCACCCTCGACCCGATAAAGCAAAACGCGGATGGAGCTGCCGGGGCAGCCATGTGCAGCGTCCAGCACGTGCGTGGTGAGTCGTCCCATGGCGTGTCGTTGCCTCATTCAGTGAGAGATTAAGAGATGGCCTGCACCCTAAAAGGGCATCAGCGGTAAGACATGGGCAGGATTAAGACAGTTCGAGCGCAGATTGTACACAATTAAAATCGCCTAAATTTTCACTGATCACCCGCCGCGGCCCCGTACCCCGGATAGCGACACAAGCCAGATGAATACGCGATAACAAGCGCCATATCTGACCACTCAGGCAGGTTTCTTGCACAGTGATCCCATGAGGCCGAGAGTGGCGGGAAGTGAAAAAACAGGGTTACAAGTTGTAAATAAAGTTGTATACAATCTCACCATCGCAACGACCGTCGCGGCACCTTGATGCATCGCCCTGACGACCACCGCCACAGAACACAGGCTAGATAAGGAAGATTGCAGTGAGCGCCGACTACCCACGCGACCTGATCGGTTACGGCAGTAACCCGCCCCATCCCCGCTGGCCAGGCAATGCCCGTATCGCGCTGTCGTTCGTGCTCAATTACGAGGAAGGCGGCGAGCGCAACATTCTGCATGGCGACAAGGAGTCCGAAGCGTTCCTCTCCGAAATGGTCGCCGCGCAACCGCTGCAGGGCCAGCGCAACATGAGCATGGAATCGCTCTATGAATACGGCAGCCGCGCCGGCGTGTGGCGCGTGCTCAAGCTGTTCAAGCAATTCGACATCCCGCTCACCATTTTCGCTGTGGCCATGGCCGCCCAGCGTCATCCGGACGTGATCCGCGCCATGGTCGACGCCGGCCATGAGATCTGCAGCCACGGCTATCGCTGGATCGACTACCAGAACATGGACGAGGCCCAGGAGCGCGAGCACATGCTCGAAGCGATCCGCATCCTCACCGAACTCACCGGTGAACGTCCACTGGGCTGGTACACCGGGCGCACCGGCCCCAACACCCGGCGGCTGGTGATGGAGGAAGGCGGGTTTCTCTACGACTGCGACACCTACGACGACGACCTGCCCTACTGGGAGCCGAACACCCCCACCGGCAAGCCGCATCTGGTGATCCCCTACACCCTGGACACCAACGACATGCGTTTCACCCAGGTGCAGGGTTTCAATAAGGGCGATGACTTTTTCGATTACCTGAAAGACGCCTTCGACGTGCTCTACGCCGAAGGGGCCGAGGCGCCGAAAATGCTCTCGATCGGCCTGCACTGCCGGTTGATCGGCCGCCCTGCCCGACTGGCGTCGCTGCGACGTTTTCTTGAGTACGTCAAAGGTCACGAGCAGGTCTGGTTCGCCCGTCGCGTCGAGATCGCGCAGCATTGGCACCAGGTTCATCCCTTCAACGGAGCTGCCGAATGAGCCGTTTTCAGACCCTGACGCCCTCTTCCCTCAGCCGCGACGAATTCGTTCACGCTTTTGCTGACATCTACGAACACTCGCCCTGGGTTGCCGAACAGGCGTACGACCGGGGCCAGCTGCACGAGCTCGATGAGATCGAGACGCTGCACGCACGCATGAGCGACATCCTGTTGAGTGCCGATCACGCCGCGCAACTGGCGCTGATCAACGCTCACCCGGACCTTGCCGGCAAAGCCGCCGTGCAAGGCCAACTGACCGAAGCCAGTACCTCTGAACAGGCTGGCGCCGGTATCCACCAATGCACGGCCGAAGAGTTTCAGCGCTTCACCGAGCTGAACGACGCCTACAAGGCCAAGTTCGCGTTCCCCTTCATCATGGCGGTAAAAGGCAGCAACCGGCATCAGATCCTCGCGGCCTTCGAGACGCGCATTCACAACACGGCCGACGCCGAGTTCGCCTGCGCCCTCGCCGAGATCAACAAGATCGCGATGTTCCGCCTGCAAGCCCTCTGACCGACCGATCCCACGCCCACTACCAAAGGCAGACAAAAAGAATGAAAGCTTACGCCGCACCCTTCGAGAAGTTCGTCAACCTGGCCGATGCGCGTCTGGGGACGAAGATCCTTTCCGTCACCGATGACTGGTTCGCCGACGCCAACCGCCTGTTCCAGCCGACCCCGGCGGTCTGGAAAGAAGGCGTGTTCGACGACAACGGCAAGTGGATGGACGGCTGGGAGTCGCGCCGCAAGCGCTTCGAAGGTTACGACAGTGCAGTGATCCGTCTGGGCGTTGCCGGTTCGATCAAGGGCGTGGACATCGACACCTCGTTCTTCACCGGCAACTACCCGCCATCGGCCTCGCTGGAAGCGTGCTTCCTGGCGTCGGGCGAGCCGGACGAAAACACCGTGTGGACGGAAGTGTTGCCGGCCGTGGAGCTCAAGGGCGACAGCCACCATTACCACGAGATCGGTGACGCCAAGGCTTATAGCCATTTGCGTTTCAACATCTACCCGGACGGCGGCGTGGCGCGTCTGCGGGTGTACGGCGTGCCCCATCGGGACTGGTCGGCGGTGGGTGACAACGAGCAGATCGATCTGGCCGCTGCGTTGAATGGTGGTCGTGCACTGGCCTGCTCCGACGAGCATTTCGGGCGCATGAGCAACATCCTTAACCCGGGCCGTGGCGTGAACATGGGCGACGGCTGGGAAACCGCCCGTCGCCGCACCCCTGGCAATGACTGGGTGATCGTGGCGCTGGGGCATCCCGGTGAAGTGGAGCAGATCGTCGTCGACACCCTGCACTTCAAGGGCAACTACCCGGACAGCTGCTCGATTCAGGCCGCCTTCGTCAAAGGCGGCACCGACAGCCAGATTGAAACCCAGAGCCTGTTCTGGCGCGAACTGCTGCCGAGCCAGAAGCTGGAAATGCACGCCGAACACACCTTCGTCGAGCAGATCAAGGCGCTGGGGCCGATTACCCATATCCGCCTGAACGTGTTCCCGGATGGCGGCGTGAGCCGGTTGCGGGTGTTGGGCAAGGTTGCGAAGTAAACGCTTGGCCCCTCATGACTGATGGTTCCCACGCTCCGCGTGGTAACCCCTTTGCGGACGCTCCGCGTCCAGGGTGACGCAGAGCGTCAGGGGATGCATTCCCACGCGGAGCGTGGGAACGATCACCAATCCACCAAACATGAACAGAAGACCCCGCATGCGCACACTGATCATCGAGCCGTTGACCAAGGCAGCCTTCGCCCCGTTTGGCGATGTCATCGAAACCGACGGCAGCGATCATTTCATGATCAACAACGGCTCGACCATGCGCTTCCATCGTCTGGCCGAGGTTGAAACGGCGACGCCGGACGACAAGGCGATCATCAGCATCTTCCGCGCCGAGGCGCTGGAGATGCCGTTGACCATCAGCATGCTGGAGCGCCACCCGCTGGGCAGCCAGGCGTTCATTCCGCTGCTCGGCCATCCTTTTCTGGTCGTGGTCGCGCCACTTGGCGATGCACCTGAACCCGAGTTGACCCGCGCCTTCATCACCAATGGCAGGCAGGGTGTTAATTACCATCGCGGCGTCTGGCACCACCCGGTGCTGACGATCGAAAAGCGGGATGACTTCCTGGTGGTTGATCGCAGTGGCAGTGGCAATAACTGCGATGAGCATTTCTTCGAAGAGAGTCAGAAGATGGTTCTCGATCCCCAACTATAAGAAGGGCCCGACCACCCGTTAAGCGGTGGAAGGCAAAGGGTAAAGACTGTGGCTGCACATCTGATGGAATGGCTGAATCTGGGCGTGCGCTGGATTCACATGATCGTCGGGATCGCCTGGATCGGCGCGTCCTTTTATTTCGTCTGGCTGGAGAACAACCTCAACCGCGCCAACCCCCGTGACGGTCTGTCGGGCGACCTCTGGGCGATTCACGGCGGCGGTATCTACCACCTGGAAAAGTACAAACTGGCGCCGCCGACCATGCCGGACGACCTGCACTGGTTCAAATGGGAAGCCTACTGGACCTGGATGTCGGGCGTCGCGCTGCTGTGCATCGTGTTCTATTCCAACCCCACCCTTTACCTGCTGGCACCCGGCAGCACGCTGAGCGGTGGCGCAGGCATCGCCATTGGCGTCGGCTCATTGATCGCCAGCTGGACGATCTACGACATCCTCTGCGATTCGCCGCTGGGCAAGCGTCCTGCCCTGCTGGGCCTGGTGCTGTTCGTGCTGGTCATCGCGGCCTGCTTCGGCTTCAGCCAGGTGTTCAGCGGGCGGGCGGCTTACCTGCACACCGGTGCGATCATCGGCACCATCATGGTCGGCAACGTGCTGCGCATCATTATGCCGGCCCAGCGCGCGCTGGTCGCCGCCATCGCCGAGAACCGCACGCCGGACCCGTCGCTGCCTGCCAAAGGCCTGCTGCGTTCACGGCACAACAACTACTTCACCCTGCCGGTGCTGTTCATCATGATCAGCAACCACTTCCCGAGCACCTATGGCAGTCAGTACAACTGGCTGATTCTGGCCGGGATCGCGGTGTGTGCGGTGCTGGTGCGTCACTTCTTCAACACCCGTCACAACAGCCACAAATACGCCTGGGCCTTGCCGGTCGGGGCATTGGGAATGATTTGCCTGGCCTACGTCACCGGCCCGGCGCAAATGACCCGTGGCCCGGACGTGGCGGAGAAAATTCAGTACCAGCCGCTGCCGGGTACGGCCATTGGCGGTCATCGCGCTGATGAGCCGAAGCCTGAGGTCGCGCCAGCGCCAGCCCCTGCAGCCGCCCCGGCACCTACCGCAGAGGTCACAGCCCAACCGGCGCAAGCCAGCAGCGGCGGCGTGGATTTCGAGAAGGTCCACAGCGTGATTCAGGAACGCTGCACCGTCTGCCACTCTGCCAAACCCACCAGCCCGCTGTTCAGCAGCGCGCCGGCCGGGATCATGTTCGATACGCCGCAACAGATCCAGCAACTGGCCCCGCGCATTCAGGCCCAGGCGGTGACCGCGCAGATCATGCCGCTGGGCAACATCACCCAGATGACCCAACAGGAACGTGACCTGCTGGGGCAATGGATCGATAAAGGGGCACAGACGAACTAAGCAGCTGTAAGTAGCAAGCTGCAAGCAGCAAGCTACAAGCCAAGGCAGTACGCGATCCGCTTTAGCTTGAGGCTTGCCGCTTGAAGCTTGCTGCTTCAGCCGATTCAAAGCTTCAACCCCAAAATAAAAACAAATGAGGTGTTGCATGTCCGAGTCAACTCACGCGCGCATCCCTGCCGCGCCGCCACGACAGCCCCTGCCATTGCTGCAACTGATTCTGGTGGGCCTGCAACACGTTCTGTTGATGTACGGCGGTGCCGTTGCGGTGCCGCTGATCATCGGCCAGGCCGCCGGGCTTTCCCGGGAAGAAATCGCCTTTCTGATCAACGCCGACCTGCTGGTCGCCGGCATTGCCACGGTGGTGCAATCCCTGGGCATCGGTCCGCTGGGCATCCGCATGCCGATCATGATGGGCGCCAGTTTCGCCGCCGTCGGCAGCATGGTGGCGATGGCCGGGATGAGCGGCGTCGGCCTGCCGGGGATCTTCGGCGCGACCATCGCAGCAGGCTTCTTCGGCATGCTGATCGCCCCGTTCATGTCGAAAATCGTGCGCTTCTTCCCGCCGCTGGTGACCGGCACGGTGATCACCTCGATTGGCCTGTCGCTGTTTCCGGTGGCGGTCAACTGGGCGGGCGGCGGCAGCAAGGCGGTGAGCTTCGGCGACCCGATCTACCTCGGCGTCGCCGCGCTGGTGTTGCTGACGATTTTGCTGATCAACCGCTTCATGCGCGGCTTCTGGGTGAACATCTCGGTGCTGATCGGTATGGGCCTGGGCTACATCCTCTCCGGCTTCATCGGCATGGTCGACCTCAGTGGTCTGGGTCAGGCCGAATGGCTGAAGGTGGTCACGCCCCTGCACTTCGGCCTGCCGCAGTTCAGCCTCGCGCCGATCCTGTCGATGTGCCTGGTGGTGGTGATTATCTTTGTCGAATCCACAGGAATGTTCCTCGCGCTCGGCAAGATCACCGACCGCGAAGTCACGCCCGGCATGCTGCGTCGGGGCCTGCTCTGCGACGCGGCGGCCTCGTTTCTTGCGGGCTTTCTCAACACCTTCACCCACTCCTCGTTTGCGCAGAACATCGGCTTGGTGCAGATGACCGGCGTGCGCTGCCGCTCGGTGACTATCGTCGCGGGCGGGTTTCTCATCCTCCTCAGCCTGCTGCCGAAAGCGGCCTATCTTGTGGCCTCGATTCCGCCCGCCGTACTGGGCGGCGCGGCCATCGCCATGTTCGGGATGGTCGCCGCCACCGGGATCAAGATCCTCCAGGAGGCGGACATCGCCGATCGGCGTAATCAGCTGCTGGTGGCGGTGAGCATCGGCATGGGCCTGATCCCCGTGGTGCGGCCGGAGTTCTTCAGCCAGTTGCCACAGTGGATGGGGCCGATCACCCACAGCGGCATCGCCATGGCGACATTGAGCGCCGTGCTGCTGAACCTGCTGTTCAACGTGCTGGGCGGTGCCGAGCGTGCAGCGATGGCCGGGCCGCTGCATTCACACTGAGGGGTTGCCCTGTTTTCGACGGGAGTGCGCTGTCACAGAGCACTTGAGCACGGCTGCGCGAGTCAGTATCCTCCGCCGCCGCTCGAATTCAGTCCAATAACAACACTGCAACTAACCTGACTGACCGGACAACTCTCCGATCAGCCCGTGCATCTTCCAAACGGCATCGATAAATCGACTGTTCTTTAAACAGCCGGCAGGACTTTTTTGTCTTTTTTCAAGGTGTTGGCTCAGCTCTTGCTATTCACTCAAAGCTGACCAAACAGACAACTTAGTTAATTAAACCCAAGGCGCCATAACAGAGCGTCCGTTCGAAAAAAACCACGACGTCAATCCAAGGGAGTCTTACATGAACCGCACGCTTTCCAGCCTGATGGCCGCCAGTAGCCTGCTGGCCGCCGCGCCTGCCATGTCGGGTGATCTGCTGCAGTGGCAGAGCAACAGCCTGACTTACCTTTACGGCAAGAACTTCGCCGTGAACCCTGAGAACCAGCAGACGTTCACCTACGAACATGCCGATGGCTGGAAATACGGCGATAACTTCGTCTTCCTCGATTACATCAGCTACAACGGCAAAAAAGACGGCAGCCTGGGCAATGCATCGACGTACGGGGAGATTTCCCCTCGCCTGTCCCTGGGCAAGATCTTCGATCAGACGTTTCAGCTGGGGCCGATCACTGACGTGTTGTTGGCGACGACGTACGAGTTTGGCGAAGGCGATGTCGAGTCGTACCTCATCGGCCCGGGTTTTGACTTGAAGATCCCCGGCTTCGATTATTTCCAGCTGAACTTCTACAAGCGTTACAACGACGGCCACCGCGCCGGTTACGGTGCCTGGCAGATCACCCCGGTGTGGTCTTACACGATTCCGGTGGGCAAGTCCGACATTCTCATCGACGGTTTCATGGACTGGGTCGTGGACAACAAACAGTCCAACAGCAAAGGCGATTACCACTCCAACCTGCACTTCAACCCGCAGATCAAATACGACCTGGGCAAGGCGCTTAATCTTCCGGACCGGCAGTTGTATGTGGGCGTCGAATACGATTACTGGAGCAACAAGTACGGCATCAACGACACGCGCTCTTTCGATACCGACCAGAACACCGCCAGTTTGCTGGTGAAAGTGTTTTTCTGATTGCCGCGACGCGGGGCTGGCGGGAGACCTCGCAGGCCCTTGGCACGAGGCGTCCACTGCAGAATGTCCGGGGCATTGCGCTCCGGGCAATTCATGCGCTTTTCATTTTGATACGACCGATTTTTAACTTCCGCTCCGGGATCATGGGCACCGTCGGCCACTGTCGGGCAGACACTCGAACCTCCCTGTCTGAACCACCCGGTAACTACAATGAACAAACTTCCGCAGATCACGCTCGCGTTCTGGGTCATGAAAATCTGTGCCACCACGTTAGGCGAAACAGCAGGTGACTTGCTGTCGATGACGCTCGACGTGGGTTATCTGATCAGCTCCCTTATCTTGATCAGCGTGTTTGTCGTCACGCTCATCACACAACTGGCCTCCAAACGCTATAACCCGGCGCTGTACTGGTTGGTGATTCTCTCCACCAGCACGGCGGGCACCACCATGTCCGACTTCATGGACCGCACACTGGGCCTGGGTTATGCGGCAGGTTCGGCCATTCTCGTGGCGATCCTGCTGGCGATCTTCACGGCCTGGTACTGGAGCGAAAGATCTTTGTCGGTCAGCCGTGTCACCACGCTGAAAGCCGAGCTGTTCTACTGGTTCGCGATCCTGTTCTCGAACACCCTGGGCACTGCGCTGGGCGACTTCCTGGCGGATGACTCGGGGTTGGGCTTCATGGGCGGGGCACTGCTGATCGGTTCGGCGATTGCCGTGGTCGTGGTGCTTCACTACACCACCCGGTTGTCTTCGGTGGCGTTGTTCTGGATCGCCTTCGTGCTGACTCGCCCGTTCGGCGCAACGTTGGGCGACGTGCTGACCAAACCCCATGAAAAAGGCGGGCTGGACTTCGGCACGGTGGGTTCTTCGATGGTACTGCTGGGCATTCTGGTGCTGCTGGTGGGCGCCGCCATGTATTACAACCGCAAGCCCGCGACGGCCTATGCGGTAATCAGCGACAAGTAAGGACACGCTCCATCGAAGTAAGGCGCGCTTGCCTGGGACCGAAGCACTTCAACCCTCGCTACACAGGCTGAGGTTCAACGGGCACAGGCAAATGCGGCCAGGGTCACCCCCTCAGGAATGCCCTTCCCACGGCAGCGGCTTGCCCGCTCGCACCCTCGCGTTCAGCGAGCGCAACAGGTCGAGGGGATCCCGGTCTTTCATCGCATGACTCTGCTCGTCGACCCAGGTCATGACCTGCTGCCGGTCGAGCGTCGGCCGGCGGTGCAAAATTTCAACCAGCTGCCGCTCGCAATGCTGGGCATACGCAACGACGCTGGAAAACAATGGGCTGTTCATGCTGCCGACACCTCGCCACCGAATACGCGTTCAGCCTTGATAAGGCGCCAGTTCTGCTAATGCTCCCGGTACAACCCGCCACACAATACCACTGGCGCGCCATTGAAACAGCGGCAAGCCGGTGCGGGAAAGGGACGGGGTCGGGTGGCAGTGACAATGTTGAGCCTGCCGCGAGGCCGGTGCTAACATTCGCCACCGCCGAGCAGGCAAGGACAGACCGGTTTATGAGCAGCATCCGCGAGCGCAACAAAGAACTGATCCTGCGCGCAGCCAGCGAGGAATTTGCCGACAAGGGGTTCGCCGCCAGCAAGACCAGCGACATCGCCGCCAAGGCGGGTGTGCCCAAGCCCAACGTGTATTACTACTTCAAGTCCAAGGACAACCTGTATCGCGAGGTGCTCGAAAGCATCATCGAGCCGATCATGCAGGCGTCGACGCCGTTCAATCGTGAGGGCGTGCCGGCCGAGGTGTTGACGAGCTACATCCGCTCGAAGATCCGCATCTCTCGCGACCTGCCCTTCGCCTCAAAGGTGTTCGCCAGCGAGATCATGCACGGCGCGCCGCATTTGACACCCGAGCAAGTGGAGCAACTGAATGGACAGGCTCGACACAACATCGAATGCATTCAGGGCTGGATCGATGACGGCCTTATTGCGCCGATCGACCCCCATCACCTGATGTTCAGCATTTGGGCCGCAACCCAGACCTATGCCGACTTCGACTGGCAGATTTCCACGGTGACAGGCAAAGCGAGTCTGGACGACGCTGATTACGAAGATGCCGCCCAGACCATCATCCGGCTGGTGCTTAAAGGGTGTGAGCCAGACCGCTAAGGTCAGTAGCTTTCCTCCTTGTCATAGCCCAAGGCCTTGTTCACGCCTTGTAACAGCTGGCCGAAGCTCCAGGGCTTGCGAATAAACACGACCGGATGGACGACGCCAGAGCTTTCGGGCGTCTCGTGGCCTGACATGATCAGGATCGGGATGTTCGGATACTTGTCGCCTGACAGGTTCGCAAGGTCGGCACCGTTCAAGGTACCCGGCATGAGGATATCGGTGAGGAGAAGCGCCACCTCGCCGGAGTTGCTTTCGAGGTACTTCGCCGCCTCATCTGCAGTCTCCAGCGCACGGGTGGTAAAGCCTTCATCCTCGAGGATCTCGCACACAAACTCGCGAATGATTTCCTCGTCCTCAACCACCAGAATGAGTCCCATGTTTGGTACGTCTGCTGCCATTTGCGCCACATCCACAATAATTATTTCCCATGCCTGCCCGGCCGGCCCTGTCCTGGACTCGGGTGTAGTCCGTACTGTGAGCGGCGCAAGCGCCGGAAATTCCATCGGGAAGCAACATTTGGTCGAAACGTTGTACAGATTTCGCAAATGAATGGGTACACAAGGGTGTTCGCCAAATCGCAGGCAATAAAAAACCCGCCGAAGCGGGTTTGTGCAACACCGTCCAACTTCCTGTTGGCCGCCAATGCCTGGCAACGGTCGATCGTCCTTGATCCTGCAGCGGTCCGTTGCTGCAGTTGATGGATCCAATGTACCGCGAGCACGTGTCACAACCTAGAGCCAAGTTCCTCAGGTCGTGTAAGCCTTTCGCTATACCTGTGTCAGTCCCCTGCGTCCTTGCTCAGGTTTATACCGGTCAGGCCGAGATGCTTAATGACACCGTGGCTTCCCTTCGTTAAAGGGCGCCGGTCAATGCGCTGTCGTGCAAGCGTTAAGAGGGCAGCCTGCCCGAACAAGAAGAATAAAGAAGCGGAGTGACGATCATGAATATGCGCAATCTCTCGATCAGCCGGCGTTTGTGGCTGATTCTCATCGTCGCCGTGGTGATGCTGTTTACACTGGCGGCGGCGATGCTCAAGCAGATCCACGACGATTTGTACGAAGCCAAAACCATCAAGACCATGCACGTGGTGCAGACCGCCAGCGGCCTGCTCGATTTCTACCATGGCCTGGAAACCGCCGGGACCCTCACCCGCGAACAAGCGCAGCAGCAGGCGATGGATGCCATTCGCGGGCTGCGCTACAACCAGACCGACTACTTCTGGATCAACGACCTGCGCCCGGTGATGATCATGCACCCGGCCAACCCCAAACTGGTGGGCCAGGACCTTTCGGGCATCAAGGACCCGGACGGCTTTCAGGTCTTCAACGAGATGGTGACCCTGGCCAAGGCCAAAGGCGCCGGCATGGTCAACTACCGCTGGCCCAAGCCCGGCGCCACTGACGCGGTCGGCAAGACCTCCTATATTTCGCTGTTCGCGCCGTGGGGCTGGATCATCGGCTCCGGCGTGTACATCGATGACGTGCAGGCCGAGTTCTACAAGCAGGTGGTCAAGGCGCTGTCGATCAGTGCCGGGATCATTCTGATCATGGCGCTGCTGTTGATTCTGATCGCGCGCAGCATCGCCGGCCCGCTCAAGGCCACCGTCGAGGCGATGGCCAACATTGCCAGTGGGGAAAGCGACCTGACCCGCACCCTGGCAACCCAGGGCAATGACGAAGTCACCCAACTGGCCCGGCACTTCAATGCGTTTACCGCCAAGTTGCGTGGCGTCGTCAGCGAGTTGCAATCCTCGGCCGTCGGCCTTGGTCAGGCGTCCAGTGAGCTGGGCAGCAATGCGATACAAGCCCAGGAACGCAGCCAGCAGCAGTCGTTGCAGATGGAGCAGGTGGCCACGGCGGTCAATGAGGTCACCTATGGCGTGCAGGACGTGGCGAAGAACGCCGAGCACGCCGCCAGCGAGATGCGCAACGCCGAGTCCCAGGCGCAGCAGGGTCAGGCCAACATCGACAGCAGCCTGAAGCAGATCGGGCACCTGTCCGGGACGATCGATCAGGCCGTGGAAGTGATCCGCACGCTGGCCAGCGAAAGCACGCAGATCGGCGGCGTGCTGGAGGTGATCAGTTCGATTGCCGAGCAGACCAACCTGCTGGCGCTCAACGCCGCCATCGAAGCAGCCCGCGCCGGTGATCAGGGCCGTGGTTTCGCCGTGGTGGCAGACGAAGTCCGCCTGCTGGCCCAGCGCACGCAGAAATCCACGGCGGAAATCCAGGCGATGATCGAGCGCCTGCAAGCCCATTCGGACGCTGCGGTAAAAGTAATCGCCGACAGCAGTCGTTCTTCGCAGCTGACGATTGAACAGGCCAACCTGGCCGGCCAGAGCCTGACCTCGATCAGCCAGGCACTGCGCAACCTCAACGGCCTCAACGCCTCCATTGCTAGCGCGACCCTTGAGCAATCCCATGTGGTGGAAGACATCAACCAGAACGTCACCCAGGCGGCGCAGTTGTCCCAGAGCACGGCGGTGGCGGCGGAACAATCCAGCGCGGCGAGCCATCAGCTCAAGGGGTTGAGTGAACAGCTGAATGGGTTGTTGCGGCAGTTTCGGGTTTGAGCGCCTGACGCTTTCCCGGCTGAAGCCGGTCCCACAGGGGCATGCGGCGTTTTCGTAGGACTGGCTTTAGCCGGGAAGAGGCCCGTTTCGACGCGATCAATTTTGCGGTGTGGCGCCTGACGCCTTCCCGGCTGAAGCCGGTCCTACAGGGATATGCGGTGTGTCAGCGAGAGTGGCGATGAAGCGGATGTAGCTTGCCTACAACCTTGCTGAACTACGTACCTCAAGTCATTATGTATACAATAAATACAGTTATTGAATACATATATGCCAACCATTCCCACCGCATCGCCCCACCATTGCCCTGACTGGGCCGAAGCCTTACTCAACGGTTTCAGTCAGGTGCTGCTGCAACGCAGCCCCGTCTGCGGGGTTTTCTGTCTGTTGGCGATTCTGATCAGCGCGCCCTCCTCCCTGGGCGGCGCGCTGCTGGGTGCCGTCGCCGGTTTGCTCACGGCGCAACGTCGCGGCTACTTAAAAAGCAGGCGCCAGGACGGGCTCTATAGCTACAACGGCATTTTGCTCGGGCTGTTAATCGGTTCCCAGGTCGAATGGTCGCCACTGGTGCCGCTGCTGACCATTGCCTGCGGCGGACTCAGCGCGATGCTCATGCACGCCTGGCTGGAACGCACGCCGCGCGCTACGTGCCTCAACGCCTACACTGCGCCCTTCGTGCTGTTTGGTTGGTTGTTATTGATGTTTATCGAGCCGACTTCAGCCGGCGTCGCAGACGTAAGTCCGATCCACGCGCTGCCGCTGGGTTTTGGTCAGGTGTTTCTGCTTGATCATCCGCTGGCTGGGCTGCTGATCGGTGTCGGGCTGCTGATCGCCAATCGGCGCGCCGCGCTCTGGGCATTTATCGGCTGCATCAGCGGCGTCGCCTTCGTGCTGTGGCAGTCGCAGCACGATTTGCCGCTGCCCGGCCTGTCCGGCTATAACCCGGCGCTGGCCGGACTGGCCTTCAGTCAGGCGCGGCACAAACCCTGGCTCCCGGCGAGCGCCATCGCGCTGTCCATTCTGCTGCAGCCGGGGTTTTCAGCCATGGGGCTTGAGACCCTCACCGCGCCGTTCATTCTGGCCTGCTGGCTGGTGCAGGCCAGCACCCGGCTGCTGCGTCAGGCTATCGGTGATGACAGGTTGCGCTCCTGAGCGCTTTGTCCCACGCTCTGCCGACCTTGCACGCGGAACGACCCCATGGACAGCAACATCAGCTGGCGCGAACAGCTACGCATCATCGTTTTTCAGAGTGACACCAAACCCGGTCGACGCTTCGACAAGATCCTGCTGGTGCTCATCCTTTGCAGCCTGCTCGTGGCGATCATCGACAGCATCGAAGCCGTCCACCGCAACTACGCGACGCCGCTGGCCTGGATCGAGTGGACCTTCACCTTCATCTTCGCGGTCGAGTACCTGGTGCGCCTGTACTGCTCGCCCAAGCCCCTCAAGTACGCGTTCAGCTTCTACGGCCTGATCGATTTGCTGGCGATCGTGCCGGGCATCCTGGCGATCTATTACAGCGACGCGCAGTACCTGCTAATCGTGCGCGTAGTGCGGATGCTGCGGATCTTCCGCGTGCTCAAGCTCAGCCCTTATCTGAAACAGGCCAACTATTTGCTGGCGGCCCTGCGGGGCAGCAAACAGAAGATCATTGTGTTTCTCGCCACCGTGTCGACGCTGGTGACGGTGTTCGGCACGCTGATGTACGTCGTCGAAGGGCCGGAGCACGGCTTCACCAGCATTCCAAAGGGCATCTATTGGGCGATCGTCACGCTGACCACGGTGGGCTTTGGCGACATCGTGCCAAAGACGCCGATCGGGCAGATTCTGTCGTCGCTGGTGATGATCACCGGTTACTCGATCATCGCCGTGCCCACGGGGATTTTCACTGCCGAGCTGGCCAATGCCATGCGCGGCGATCAGCTGCAGCACGACTGCCCGGTCTGCGCCAAGAACGCCCATGAACCCAACGCGGCGTTCTGTTCGCGCTGCGGCAATGCGCTGTTTCCCAAGCTCGGCGCGATGCCTGCACCGGCAGACGTGCAACGGGACATAAGCACATGAGTTTTTGATCTATTGGGCCGCTGGGGACTTTGGTTATAGTCGCCAGCCATTGGCCATCTTGCCTGGTTATAACAACGGCTCTTCCAAGAGCGAATCACTAAACGCCCCCTGCTCAACGCCACAAGGAATTCACAGTGAAAAAAATCTTCGCCGCTTCCCTGCTCGCCGCAGGACTGGCTCTGGGCAGCGCTGCACAGGCCGCCGCGCCGTCGTTGCTCAACGTGTCGTATGACGTGATGCGCGATTTCTACAAGGACTACAACGCTGCATTCCAGAAACACTGGAGCGCCGAGCATCAGGAAAACGCGACGATTCAGATGTCCTTCGGCGGGTCGAGCAAGCAGGCGCGCTCGGTGATCGACGGCCTGCCTGCCGATGTCATCACCATGAACATGGCCACCGACATCAACGCGCTGGCCGACAATGGCGAGCTGGTGCCGAAGGACTGGGTCACTCGCCTGCCGAACAACAGCGCGCCGTTCACCTCGGCGACGGTGTTCATCGTGCGCAAGGGCAACCCGAAGGCGCTGAAAGACTGGCCGGACCTGGTCAAGGATGGCGTTGAGGTGGTGGTGCCCAACCCGAAAACCTCCGGCAACGGCCGCTACACCTACCTCTCGGCGTGGGGCTACACGTTGAAGAACGGCGGCGATGAAGCGGCCGCGAAGAAGTTCGTCGGCGAGCTGTTTAGCCACGTGCCCGTGCTCGACACCGGCGGCCGTGGCGCGACCACCACGTTCATGACCAACCACATCGGCGACGTGCTGGTGACCTTTGAGAACGAAGCGGAAATGATCGCCCGCGAGTTTGGTCGCGATCAGTTCGAAGTGGTCTATCCGAGCGTGTCCGCCGAAGCCGAACCGCCCGTCAGCGTCGTGGACAAAGTGGTCGACAAGAAAGGCACCCGCGCGGTGGCCGAGGAATACCTGAAGTACCTGTGGTCCCCTGAAGGACAGGAAATCGCGGCCGCCAACTACTTGCGTCCCCGCGACCCGGCGGTGCTGGCCAAGTACAACGACCGCTTCCCGAAAGTGGATTTCCTGTCAGTGGAAAAAACCTTCGGCGACTGGCGCACCGTGCAGAAGACCCACTTCAATGATGGTGGGGTGTTTGATCAGATCTATCCGGCGAAATAAGGCCCTCGGCTTAGTACGCCAAGATCAAGAGCGTCTGCCTAACGGCAGACTGTTTCGCCTTCGGCGACTTACTTTTGAAAAGCACCAAAAGTAAGCAAAAGTGCCTGCTCCTGGTTGGGCCCCTCGTCCCTCGGGGTTCCTTCACTCCGGTCTCGCTCCGTGGGCCCGCGCCGAACGGACATCCATGTCCTGACGGCGCTCTCGCCGCATCCCTGCGGCTCGGCCCACTCCGCAAAACCTGCGTTCAGCCTGCACCCAAGTCGCGATGGGTGTCGTCTGGGCGTTATGCGCATGAAGATCAAAAGCGAAGGCAGATCAACGGCTTCCCGGCTAAAGCCGGTCCTACAAGTATGCGCGGTCAGTAGGACCGGCTTTAGCCGGGAAAGCGTCAGCAGGCACGCCGCGAAATTGATGATTGTTGATCGTTCCCACGCTCTGCGTGGGAATGCATCCCGTGACGCTCCGCGTCACCTTACCCGGCTTGAATGCGCGTCGTCAGCGGGACGCGGAGCGTGCGGGGCGGCGTTACCACGCGGAGCGTGGGAACGATCAGAATTGATGGTGAGCAAACCGGCCTCTTCCCGGCTAAAGCCGGTCCCACAAAAAAGCACCGCGTGCAGCCAGTGAGACCGGTGACGCGGAGCTCAGGGGGTGCATTCCCACGCGGAGCGTGGGGACGATCAAGATCAAAGGCTTCCCGGCTAAAGCCGGTCCTACTAAGCGCTTTTGATCTTCATACACATAACGTTCAGACGACACCAAACGCGACTTGGGTGCAGGCTGAACGCAGGTCTCGCGGAGTGGGCCGAGCGGCATGGATGCCGCGAGAGCCGCCCCCCGCCATGGATGGCGGATGGCGGCGGGCCCACGGAGCGAGACCGGAGTGAAGGTACTCCGACGAAGGAGGAGCCCAACCAGGAGCAGGCACTTTTGCTTACTTTTGGTGCTTTTCAAAAGTAAGTCGCCGAAGGCGAAACAGTCTGCCCCCAGGCAGACGCTCTTGATCTTGATCTTGATCTCGCCGCAGCAAGACTCAATTACCGAACTGTTTGCTCAACCCCGGCGGCACACCGCTGGCATCAGTCTCCTGCCAGGGCCCGCTTGGCGAGGTCGACCAGGTCCAGCCGTTGTTCCAGCGGTAATAGGTGCGCTGGCGGTAGAACGTATTCGGCACGTTATCCAGCACATGCACACCCAGGCGCGCATCCCAGTGGCTGTTGCCACCCGGCGGCGGGGCGAAGTGTGAAGAAGTTTTCGGACCTGGTGCGGGAATCGGCGTCGACGGCGGTGTCTGCGGCGCCGTGCGCGGGGTGCCGGGCTGCGGGGTCGGCGACGGGCCGGGCATGGTCGGGATCGGCTCGGAACTCTGTTCGGAGCTCCGGGACCCCGGATGTTGCACCGCACAGGCTGCGGTCAATCCCACCACCAGAGTCAACAAGGCAAAACGGGCGACGCGATACATAAGGACTCTCTACTCGCTGCGTTAACGGGATTACTGATCGGGGCTGTCGATGGTCAGGGCCTGCAGCGCCGTCACGTTGCTCGGCAACGGCTGGCTACGACCGACCCATTCGCCCGCTGTGGGCTGACCGACACGGGACACCCGAGCCACGAGTTGGACTTCGGCAAAGTTCGACAGTTTCAGCTGCGGCATCATCGCGTCGGCGTCAGTCAGCTCGACTTCCACCGGCAAGTCAGCCACAGTCACGCGCTTGACCGCCAGCGGCGCCGGCGGCCCTGACACTGCACGGGCAAACACAAACACCGTGTCGCCTGGCTGCACTTTGGCTTTCAATGTCTCCGAAAGCGTGACACGCACTTTCAGACGCGCGCCCTGCACCGCCACCGGCGGGGTGTTTTCCAGCGTGCCGCCGGTTTGCACGAGCTTGTCACTGGCGCGTTTGATCCCGCCTTCCAGCGCCCCGCGGGAGGGATCGTCCGGCGGCAATACCGCCAGCAACCGCGTCCAGTAGCTCACCGCCTGATCAAACTGCTGGCTTTCGAAGGCGTTGATCCCCATCAGGCCCAGGCTGGTGACTTCTTTGGGATTCAGCTTCAGCGCCTCTTCGGCAATCCCCTGAATCTGCGGGCTCCAGGCCTTGTTGCCGGCGAAATACAGCGCCTGGGCCCATTGCCCCAGCAGTTCGGGCTGACGGCCGGCCAGCTTGGCCGCGCGCTCGAACATCCGCGCTGCGTCGGCCGGGCGATCCTGGGCCATGTAAGTCCTGGCGAGGAAATAAGCGCTCTCGGCGGAATCCGGCTGTGCCTTGACCGCGCGCTCCAGGCGCTCGGTCATCTGCGCCAGCGAACCCGGTGGCTGGGAAAATTCCCGGGTCAGCTCGACCTTGTCCGACGCGCCGAAGTGCAGATACAGGCCCAACGCCAATACAGGGACCAGAATCGCGGCGAGCAACGGCAGCGGCTTGCCCAGGCGGGACACCCGCTCGGGACCCACGCCTTCGGTGTCGGCGAGCAATTCACGGGCAGCCTCGGCACGGCCGCCGTCCAGTTGCGCCGCCGAGAGCACGCCCTCCTCCTGCTGCGTCTGCAGCTCGGTGATGCGTTCCTGATACAAGGCGACGTTGAGGGCGGTGCGATCTTCTTCAGTCTGCGCGCGACGGCCGCGCAACACCGGGATCAGCAGGAAACTCAGGGCCACCAGCAACAACAGGCCGGCGGCCATCCAGAAATCGATCATTCGCGGTTTTTATCCAGCAAGTGGGCGAGGCGCTGACGCTCCTCGTCGGAAAGCACGTCGGCGTCTTCGCGGTCTGAGCGGCGACGGCGCACGACAATCACACCAATCAACACCGCGCCAACCAGCAGCAGCCCGGCCGGACCGAACCAGAGCAGCCAGGTGTGGGCATTGAGCTCGGGCTTGTAACGCACGAACTCGCCATAGCGATCGACCATGAAATCGATAATCTGTTGATTGCTTTGGCCTTCGCCAAGCATGCGGTAGATTTCTTTGCGCAGGTCGGCCGCGATGGGCGCGTTGGAATCGGCGATGTCCTGATTCTGGCATTTCGGGCAGCGCAGCTCGCGAGTCAGTTCGGTGTAGCGAGCCCGCTCGGCGTCGTCCTTGAAGGTGTACGCATCAATCGCCGCCTGGGCCACCCCTGCAAAGCCCAACGCCAATACCGCAGCAGCCGCCAGCCGCTGAATCCAACGCAGCCCAACCTGTGGGAGCGAGCTTGCTCGCGAAGAGGCCTTAACATTCACCACATCTCCATGGGCTGAACTCACGCCTTCGCGAGCAAGCTCGGCTCCCACGAAAGCTCCATCGCCATCAGCAGGCACACCGCGCAAACCCTGTGGGAGCGAGCTTGCTCGCGAAGAGGCCCTAACGTTCAACACATCTCCATGGGCTGAACTTAAGCCTTCGCGAGCAAGGTGGATCGCCACCCCGGTCGCTCCCACAGAAGCTCCATCGCCTTCAGCCGCCACATCATGCCGGCTGATCATTCTGAGCCCTCATCCACCAGCGCCTGATACTGCCCTGCCAGCTTCTGGCGCCAGACAGCTTCGTCGATCACGCCGACATGCTTGTAACGAATGACGCCCTTCCCATCGATCAGAAAGGTCTCCGGCGCGCCATACACACCCAGATTCAGACCCAGGCTGCCGGCCTCATCATTGATGTTCAGCTGATACGGGTCGTGAAAGTCCTTCAGCCACTTCTGCGCTTCGGCGTTCACATCCTTGTAATTGACGCCATAGATCACCACGCCCTGCTGGGCCAGTTTGGTCAGCACCGGGTGCTCGACGCGGCAGGCCACGCACCAGGTGCCCCAGACGTTGACCAATGCCGGTTTGCCAAGCAGGTCGGCGCGAGTCAGGGGCTTGCCATCCTGCACCGCAGGCAAACTGAATTCAGGGAACGGCTTGCCGATCAGCGCCGACGGCAATTCCGACGGATCCAGATACAAGCCTCGATACAGTAACCCCGCCATGCCAAGGAACAGCACCAGCGGACCGAGCAACATCCAGCGCTTCATACCGCCGCTCCCGTCAGGCCCAATGCGTCACGCACCTTCGTACGGACTTTGACGCGGTAACGTTTGTCCAGCGCTGCCAGCAGCCCCCCCAGCGCGGTGATGAGCCCGCCGAACCAGATCCAGCGCACGAATGGCTTGACGTGGACACGTACCGCCCACGCGCCGTTTTCCAGCGGTTCGCCCAGCGCCACGTACAGATCGCGGGTGAAACCAGCGTCGATGCCGGCCTCGGTCATCATCGAACGCTGCACCGTGTACAGGCGTTTTTCCGGGTGCAGCACGGTGATTTCCTTGCCGTCTTCCAGCACGCGAAGGGTGCCGCGGTCGGAGGTGAAGTTCGGGCCCTGGTAATGCTGTGCGCCCTCGAACACAAACATATAGCCACCGAGCTCCACCGATTCGCCGGGGGCCATGCGCAGGTCGCGCTCAGCGCTGTTCTGGCTCGACAACACCACGCCCAGCGCCAGCACCGAAATGCCGAGGTGCGCCACCTGCATGCCCCAGTAACTGCGGGTCAGCGAGCGCGCGCCCTTGAGCAGGCCTTTGTGGCGAGTCTTGTCGAACAGGTCGCGCACGCCGGCCAGCAACACCCAGGCCGCCAGCAAACAGGTGGCAAGCACCGCCCAATGGAAGTCGGCCATGGCAAAACCGGCGATGACCGCCAACACCGCGCTGCCGACCAACACCGGCGCGAGCATACTCAACAGCCACTTAACCGGCGTGTCCTTCCAGCGCACCAGCACACCCACCGCCATGACTGCCATGAGCAGCCCCATCAGCGGCACGAACAACGCATTGAAATACGGCGGGCCGACCGACATCTTCGCCCCGCTCAACGCATCCAGCACCAACGGGTACAGCGTGCCGAGCAGAATCATCGACGCCGCCACCACCAACACCAGGTTATTGCCCAGCAGCAAGGTTTCCCGGGACCACAGGCCAAAGCCCACATGGCTTTTCACCACCGGCGCGCGGATGGCGAACAGGGTCAGTGAGCCGCCCACCACCATCAGCAGGAAGATCAGAATAAACACGCCACGGGCCGGGTCAGACGCGAAGGCATGCACCGACGTCAGTACGCCGGAGCGCACAAGGAAGGTACCCAGCAGGCTCAACGAAAACGCCGCGATGGCCAAAAGCACGGTCCAGCTTTTGAACACGCCGCGCTTTTCCGTGACCGCCAGGGAGTGAATCAGCGCCGTGCCCACCAGCCATGGCATGAACGAGGCGTTTTCCACCGGGTCCCAGAACCACCAGCCGCCCCAGCCGAGTTCGTAATAGGCCCACCACGAACCCAGGGTGATGCCGATGCCGAGGAAGGCCCAGGCAACGATGGTCCACGGCCGCGACCAGCGCGCCCATGCCGCATCAAGCCGACCGCCAAGCAAGGCGGCGATGGCGAAGGCGAAGGCCACGGAGAACCCGACGTAACCCATGTACAGCATCGGCGGGTGGACGATCAGGCCGATGTCCTGGAGCAACGGGTTGAGGTCGCGGCCGTCCTGGGGAATCTGCGGCAGGATGCGGCTGAAGGGGTTGGAGGTGAGGATCAGAAACAGCAGAAAGCCAACGCTGATCATGCCCATCACCGCCAGTACGCGGGCGAGCATGACCTGGGGCAATTGCCGGGAGAAGATAGACACGGCGAAGGTCCAGCCGCCGAGGATCAGCGCCCAGAGCAGCAACGACCCTTCGTGTGCGCCCCAGACAGCACTGAATTTGTAGTACCACGGCAACGCGCTGTTGGAGTTTTCAGCCACGTAGGCCACGGAAAAATCGTCGACCATGAACGAATGGGTCAGGCAGCCGAACGCAAACACCAGAAATGCAAACTGCCCCCAGGCGGCAGGCTGGGCGAGGCTCATCCACAGACGGTCGCCGCGCCAAGCGCCCAGCAGCGGCACGCTGGCCTGCACGATGGCGAAACACAGGGCCAAAATCATGGCCAGATGGCCGAGTTCGGGAATCATCGTTTACCCCTGTTTGTCCGGGAGAGCGGCGGGCGTCGTGGCGGGCGCGAGCTGGCCGCTGTCTTTCAGCGCTTTGGCGACTTCCGGCGGCATGTATTTCTCATCGTGTTTGGCCAGTACTTCATCGGCGACGACCACGCCGTCGGCATTGAGCTTGCCGAGCGCAACGATGCCCTGCCCTTCGCGGAACAGGTCAGGCAGGATGCCGCGATAGGTGATGGGCACCGACTTGTTGAAATCGGTGACGGCAAAGGTGACGTCCAGGGAATCCGGCGAGCGCTGCAGCGAGCCCTGAACCACCATGCCACCGGCGCGAATTCGCGTATCACGGGGCGCTTCGCCGCCGGCGATCTGGGTCGGGGTGTAGAACAGGTTGATGTTTTCCTTCAGCGCGCTGAGTGCAAGGCTGACCGCAATGCCGACCCCGGCGAGGATCGCCAGGATGATCAACAGGCGCTTTTTTCGCAGCGGATTCACGTAATGCTCTCCCGGCGCAGACGACGCGCCTCTTGTTGCAGGTAACGCCGACGCGCGACAACCGGTGCCAGGACGTTGATCGCCAGCACGGTGAAACAGATGCCATAAGCCGACCAGACATACAGACCGTGCTTGCCCATGGCGAGAAAATCGCTGAAAGACTCGAAGCTCATCGTTCGGCTCCATGGCGAGGTGACGCTGGGCGGCCTGAGTGCTTCATCAACTCATCCTTGACCCACCCGGCGCGGGCCTCGCGCTTGAGCACTTCCAGGCGCATGCGCATCAGCAGCACCGCACCGAAGAAGCTGTAAAACCCCAGGACGGTGAACAGCAGCGGCAGCCACATTTCGGCAGGCATGGCGGGTTTTTCCGTCAAGCTGAAGGTCGCGCCCTGGTGCAGCGTGCTCCACCATTCCACCGAGTATTTGATGATCGGGATGTTGATCACGCCAACGATAGCCAGCACGGCGCAGGCCTTGGCGGCGCTGTCGCGGTTGGTAATGGCGTTGCCCAGCGCGATCAGGCCGAAGTACAGAAACAGCAGGATCAGCATCGACGTCAGCCGCGCGTCCCAGACCCACCACGAGCCCCACGTCGGCTTGCCCCAGATCGCGCCGGTGACCAGCGCCAATGCAGTCATCCACGCGCCGATGGGCGCCGCACATTGCAGGGCGACGTCGGCCATCTTCATTTTCCAGACCAGCCCGACTACGCCGCACACGGCCATCATCACGTAGCAGGACTGGGCCAGCATCGCCGCCGGCACGTGGATATAAATGATGCGAAAGCTGTTGCCTTGCTGGTAGTCGGGCGGCGCGAACGCCAGGCCCCAGACCACGCCGATGCCGATCAACAGCGCGGCAGCAATGCTCAGCCACGGCAGCAGACGGCCGCTGATGCCGTAAAACCATTTGGGCGAACCGAGTTTGTGGAACCAGGCCCAACTCATGCCGCCTTTAGCCTTGGCGCTTGTGTTCATCATGCTGCCTTTTCATCACGGTGCTTTTCATCACGGTGCTCGTTATCACAATGCGTCTCCGCCAGAGGCGCTGTCAGGGCAAGGCGCTTCTTATGACTGAAGCGTCCAGGACCTGCCGACGGAAAAACTGTCCGCGCGGTCAGGGTGCGATTATTCGCCAACGCTGATCTTCAAACCAGCGGCAATTGCAAAAGGCGTCAGGGTTATCGCCAGTGCGGTCAGGCTGCCAAGCCAAAGCAGATAACCGGTCGCGGGCATGCCCTCAAGTGCAGCCTGCAACGCGCCGCTGCCCAGAATCAGTACCGGGATGTACAGCGGCAGGATCAACAACGCCAACAGCAGACCGCCGCGCTTGAGCCCTACGGTCAACGCCGCGCCCACCGCGCCAAGCAGGCTCAGCACCGGCGTGCCCAGCAGCAGCGACAGCAGCAGCACCGGCAGACACGCGGTGGGCAGGCCCAGCATCAGCGCCAGCAGCGGGGACAGCAAGACCAGTGCCAGCCCGGAAAACGCCCAGTGCGCCAGCACTTTCGCCAGCACCAGCAGCGCCAGCGGTTGCGACGACAGCACCCATTGTTCGAGGGAGCCGTCTTCGAAATCGCTGCGAAACAGGCCGTCCAGCGACAGCAGAACGGACAACAGCGCCGCCACCCACACCAACCCCGGCGACAGGCGTTGCAGCAGCTGCGTGTCAGGGCCGACAGCCAGGGGAAACAGCGCGATGACGATGGCGAAGAACACCAGCGGGTTCAGCAGCTCGGCCGGACGCCGGAACAGCAGGCGCGCTTCCCGGGCAATCAACAGGGTAAACACGTGACTCATGCCGCCCACTGCCCCAGGTCCAGATCGCGATAGCCTGAAGGCGTGCGGCTCAGGGTGTGGTGGGTGGTCAGCACCACGGCGCCGCCGTTTTCACAGTGCTCCGCCAGGTGCGCTTCGAGTTGCGCGACGCCCTGTTTGTCCAGCGCCGTGAAGGGCTCGTCGAGCATCCACAGGCCGGGTCCCGGCAAATACAAGCGGGCCAGCGCCACGCGACGGCGCTGGCCCGCCGACAAGGTGTGGCACGGGACGTCTTCAAAGCCGCGCAGGCCGACCGCTTCGAGGGCGCGCCAGATGTCGGCGGCTTCCACGGGCGTGTGCAGCGCGCAGAGCCAGGCGAGGTTTTCCAGGGGGGTGAGTAAATCTTTGATCCCGGCGGCGTGGCCGATCCACAGCAGGTGACGGGTCAACTCGCTGCGCTGACTGGCGAGGGGCTTGCCATCCAGAAGCACACTGCCGGCGGTGGGCTGCATCAGCCCGCACAACAGGCGCAGCAGGCTGGTTTTGCCGCTGCCGTTGGGGCCGCTGATCTGCACCATGTCGCCTGCGCTCAGCCGCAATTCGAGGTGCTCGAACAGCAGGCGCCAGTCACGCTCGCAAGTCAGCGCCACGGCTTCAAGAACGGGGATCGGCATGGGGACCTTCTTTTCAGTAGCAGCGGCACGGCGGTTCAAGTCGGGATCATGACGGCCGTTATACTGATGCAGCTTAACGGTGGACCGCCGACGCAGTCGGTGCCGGATTATACATACCCGGACCCGCCACCCAGAGCGCAAATTTACCGAGTCGGGATCTGATGACAGGCGATATACCCAATCTTTCTCCAGTAACAGTGGCCACAGCCTTGCTCCGGGCAGGCGTGCCGGCGGGCGAAGTGCTCAAGCTGATGGAGCCGCGTGAAGGGCTGTTGACCTCGGGTCAGGTGGCCAGCGCTGAAGTGGTGAGCCTCAAGCAACTGGGGCAGGACTTTCAGCTGCTGCTCAAACTGACCATGGACAACGGCCGGCAAACCACCCTCCCCGTCAGCAGTTCACTGCCGCTGACCCCCGGCACCAACGTCAACGTCGCCCAGGGTTCGGCGGATACCCTGACCATCAGCGTGCAGGACCTGCAGAAAGCCGCCGCCAACAGCCTGACCAGCATCGACACGCGGCAACTGCCCGCGGGCACACTGTTACAGGGCAAGGTACTGACCACCCAAGTGGCGGCGCAGAATGTCGCGCAATTAAGCGGCCAGTCCTCTGCCAGCACGGTGCCAACCAGTTACCGTTCCATCGTCATCCTGCTCAACACGGCCCTCGCCGGAACCAGCCTGACCGTCGACAGCCCGCAGCCGCTGCGAGTTGGCAGTCTGCTCAGCGCCCAGGTGCAGAACAGTCAGGCGCTGAATTTCGTCGCCTTGCCCAATCGCCTTGATGAACTGGCCCTGGCCCAGCAGTTATCGACCCAGCAAAGCCGTCAGGGCTCGCTGCAGGGCCTGATCGCCGCACTGCAAAACATGCCGCCGCCGGCTGCCGATGGCGACAATCTTTCGCCGTCGCTGCGGGCCACCATCGAGCAACTGCTGGCCGATCTGCCGGATGTCCCGCAGATGACCACCGCCAAGGGCGTGGCCCAGGCGCTGAATGCCAGCGGGCTGTTCATGGAATCGCGCTTGCTCGCCGGGCAAAACCCGACGCTGGTGCCGGACATGAAAGCCAACCTGCTGCGGCTTGTCACACAGATCATGCCGGGGCTGCCGGGCAACGTCAGTTATGACGCTGCAGCGGCCGGCAACACCTTGGCGCGGGCCATGCCCAGCGTGTTGCGCAGCGCCTTCGGCACGTTGGGGCTGGTGGCGCCGCCGAGCGATCCGATCAACTTTCCATTGCCACCGCGCACCCTCGGGCACCCAGGCAGCAAGGACGATCTGGAGATGCTGTTGAAGCTCGCGGCGGGGGCGATTTCGCGCCTGCAGAGCCATCAGCTGGGCGGGCTGGAGCAAACGCGCACCCATGCTGATGGCACCCAGGTCACCACATGGCAGCTGGAGATCCCGATGCGCAACGCCCACGACATCGTGCCGTTGCAGGTCAAGGTTCAGCGCGAAGAGACGCCCGAGCGTGAGGAGCAATCTGATGCGCCGACGCAGGAAGCCAAGGAGCGAGAAAAGCTCTGGCGGGTGGAGCTGGCATTCGATCTGGAGCCCCTCGGCCCGCTGCACGTGCAGGCGCAACTGATGGCCGGCAGCATCGCCAGCCAGTTGTGGGCGGAACGCGAAGGCAGCGCTGAGTTGATTTCCGGCGAGCTGGACACTCTGCGTGCGCGATTGGTGGCGTGCGGTTTGAACGTCAAGGCGCTGGAATGCAACCGAGGCGTGCCGCCCCAAGGCCCACGTACCGTGCTCGAACAACGCTGGATCGACGAGAACGCCTGATGAGCACACCTGAGCAGAACCCGCGTCAGGCCATTGCCCTGAGCTACGACGGCCACCAGGCCCCGACGCTGACCGCCAAGGGCGACGACGCCCTGGCGGAAGCAATACTGGCGATCGCCCGAGAGTACAAAGTCCCGATCTATGAAAACGCCGAACTGGTGAAAATGCTCGCCCGCCTGGAGCTGGGCGACAGCATTCCCCAGGAGCTGTACCTGACCATCGCCGAAATCATCGCCTTTGCCTGGCGCCTGAAAGGCAAATTCCCGGTGGGATTCGACCCGGACGCCGGGCCGGTGGAGCGGGATATCACACCGCGTTGAAGGTGTGTGGCGCATGACCGGACGCCTTCGCGAGCAAGGTGGAGCGCCACCCCGGTCGCTTCTACGGGAGGGTGGCTCGGCTCGGGATCTCCGGTTGCAGGAGGACCTGTGGGAGTGAGCTTGCTCACGAAAAGGCCGGAACATTCAGCCACTTTCTCGGGGGCTGAAAGTAAGTCTTCGCGAGCAAGCTCGGCTCCCACGGGAGGGTGATTCGACTCGGGATTCCCGGTTGGCGCAAGACCTGTGGGAGTGACCGGGGTGGCGCTCCACCTTGCTCACGAAGAGGCCGGGACATTCAGCCACTTTCTCGGGGGCTGAAAGTAAGTCTTCGCGAGCAAGCTCGCTCCCACATGACGGTGGACTGACTCAAAATCGCCGGTCATTGCAGGACCTGCGGGAGTGAGCTTGCTCACGAAGAGGCCGGGGCATTCAGCCACTTTCTCTGGGGCTGAAAGTAAGTCTTCGCGAGCAAGCTCGACTCCCACGGGAGGGTGATTCGGCTCGGGATTCCCGGTTGGCGCATGACCTGTGGGAGTGAGCTTGCTCACGAAGAGGCCGGGGCATTCAGCCACTTTCTCGGGGGCTGAAAGTAAGTCTTCGCGAGCAAGCTCGGCTCCCACGGGAGGGTGATTCGGCTCGGGATTCCCGGTTGGCGCAAGACCTGTGGGAGTGACCGGGGTGGCGCTCCACCTTGCTCACGAAGAGGCCGGGACATCCGCTAAAAATGCAGCGGTTGAAAGGCCCCATTCGCGAGCAAGCTCGGCTCCCACACTGCATCCCTCGGCAGCTACTTCCGCGGCGCCGTCATGGCTGATGACAGTAAGCGTGCTCGCAAGGCAGCAGCGCCCCCCCCTCACCTATCGATTATGCCCATGCACCTTGGTCATCAACTGCGCTTCGGCCTGGGTCAGGCCGCAGGATTGAGTCAGTTCGTCGATGCTGGCGCCCATGCCGACCAGGCGTGCGGCCTGGGCGAAGGACAGGGTCGAGGGATCGCGCTGCTCAAGGGCAGTGATCTTGTCTGGCAGCAGCGCGATGATGGAACGCAGCTCGTGCAGTTCCTCACCCATTCTCACCGTCCCGCTCTGGTAATTTTCCAGGCGCCGGGCCAGCTCGCGGATGCGCTGATCACGCAGCGAATCCGCCTCCAGCTGCTGGGTGGCCTGGATGCGCAAGCGCTTGGTGTGGGCCATGAACATCGCGACGCTCGCGACCCACAACACCGCCAGAAAAATCACCGCCACATCGAGAATCAATCAGATGCTCTCCAGCTCGGACCACTCTTCCTCGGACATCATCTTGTCCAGTTCCACCAGGATCAGCAGTTCGCCGTTCTTGTTGCAGACGCCCTGGATGAACTTGGCGGACTCGTCGTTGCCCACGTTCGGCGCGGTTTCGACTTCCGACTGACGCAGGTAAACGACTTCAGCGACGCTGTCGACCAGGATACCGACCACTTGCTTGTCGGCCTCAATGATCACCACTCGCGTGTTGTCGCTGACTTCAACCGGGGCCAGACCAAAGCGCTGACGGGTGTCGATCACGGTGACGACGTTACCGCGCAGGTTGATGATCCCCAGCACGTAGCTTGGCGCGCCCGGGACCGGAGCGATCTCGGTGTAGCGCAGCACTTCCTGAACCTGCATCACGTTGATGCCATACGACTCGTTGTCCAGGCGGAAGGTGACCCATTGCAGAATCGGATCTTCGGAACCCTGTGCTGACGACTTCTTCATACCCCTAACCCCTTGCGTGTTGTGCGGTGCGGTCGACGTTTCGTACGCCGCCCTGTGTTGATCTGACGATGTTTATTGATGCGTTTTCATCTGCTTGACCGCGCCACTGGCAATCAGCTCGGCCAGCTCGGAAACGTCCAGCAACGCACACATGTGTTCGATCACCGTCCCGGCAAGCCAGGGCCGCTGACCACGATGGGTGCGCCATTTGATTTCGTTGGGGTCCAGGCGCAACGAGCGGCTGACCTGATGCACCGCCAGCCCCCACTCATAGCCCTGAACCGAGATCACGTATTGCAGGCCCTGACGAAAATCGTCGCGGTACCGGTCCGGCATGATCCAGCGCGCGGTGTCCAGCACCTTCAGGTTGCCGGCCTGGCTTGGCAGGATCCCGAGGAACCAGTCCGGCTGACCGAACAGCGGCGTCAATTCATGGCCCGCCAACGGGTAAATCGAACCCAGGCACACCAGCGGCACCGCGAGGGTCAGACCGGCAACGTCGAACAACAGGCATTCGAACGGCTCGGCCGCCCAGGCCGGGCGCTCGTCGCCAGTGGGCGGCGGCGTTGGCGTGCGTTGAGCGGACAGATGCACGTCAACAACCGGCTCGACCAGCGCTGTTGGCGGCTCTCCCACCACCAGAGCCTCAACCACAGGCGCTTCAACAGCCGGCTCAACCAGCGGAACGATGGCGGGCGGCAGAATGACCGGAGGCATGACCACTGGCCGTTCCATCACCCGCGCGACGGCGGGTTCCGGCTGAGCCGAATACGCCAGCGAAACAGGCGCAGGCCGGCTCATCGGCGCGGGCTGTGGCACCGGCAAAGCGGCAGCCACCGCAGCGGCTACTGCAGAACGCATGCGTGCGTCATGGGCCTGCTCTTCGAGCACGGCCGCTTGAAATTCATCGACGGACTCGACGACCTGCAGCTCCTCAGTCGCGTCATAGAGCAACGCGTCCAGGTAGTTCTGCAGCGCCAGTTGTGGTCGTGAAGCAATGTCCAGGGGGCGGTTCATACGGGAGCCCGAAAAGTAGTGATGCGATTACCGCCTGATACAGATATCGGCTGCATAGCCGATGGACTTGAGCGTGCAGGCGCGCCGCTCGAAAAATAACGATCAGCGGACACTAGGCCACCTGCCCGACAAGCTGTTCGGTGAGCAGGTGCTTGAGCAACGCGCGGTACGCCAGCACGCCACGGCTCTTGTTGTCGAACTGTGAAGGGGTCAGACCCGCGCGGCTGGCATCGCGCAGTCGCGTGTCCACCGGAATGAAGGCATTCCAGACGTGTTCCGGGTAACTGTCGCGCAGCAGCTTGAGGGTGCTCATCGAGGCCTGGGTGCGGCGATCAAACAGCGTCGGCACGATGGTGTAAGGCAGCGGCACTTTGCGCGAGCGATTGATCATCGCCAGCGTGTTGACCATGCGTTCCAGGCCCTTCACCGCGAGAAATTCAGTCTGCACCGGAATCGCCAGTTGCTGGCTCGCCGCTAGGGCGTTGACCATCAGCACACCAAGCAACGGCGGGCTGTCGATGATCGCGTAATCAAAGTCCTGCCACAGCTGGGCCAGACTTCTGGCAATCACCAGCCCCAGGCCGCTCTGCCCTGGCGACTGGCGCTCTAGGGTGGCCAGCGCGGTGCTCGATGGCAGCAGCGAAATGCGCTTGTCACTGGTGGGCAGCAGCAGTTGGCCCGGCAAACCGTCCGGCACCACGCCTTTGTTGAGGAACAGGTCGAAGCTGCTGTGT
This sequence comes from Pseudomonas sp. GL_135, assembly GCF_057834665.1. NCBI lineage: Bacteria > Pseudomonadati > Pseudomonadota > Gammaproteobacteria > Pseudomonadales > Pseudomonadaceae > Pseudomonas > Pseudomonas sp. GL_135. Next base: position 1,833,743 of record NZ_CM174408.1, on the reverse strand, counting down.
TCCAGCGTATCGGGATCTTGCCCGAAATAGCTGGTCATCGAGCCATGGGGATCGAGATCCACCACGACCACGCGCTTGCCCGCCTCTGCCAGCAAGCCGGCTAAAGCGATGGAGGTGGTGGTCTTGCCGACCCCGCCTTTCTGATTGGCTACTGCCCAGACTCTCATGTACTCGTTTTCCCCCCGACCAAAGCGACGACCGGGTTTAAGGGGCAGATGACGAAGATTTGACGCCTTGCGGCGGCTTGGCGGGGACTGGTGCAGTTTGTGTGCCAGCACGACGAAGGGCGGCATCGGGTTTTGCGTTGGCGGTAGTGCCTGAGCCGGTGAGGCTGCGGCGCACGTCCAGGTTGCGCGAGATCACCAGCACCACGCGACGGTTGCGCGCGCGGCCGTCGGCGGTGGCGTTGGAGGCCAGGGGCTGGAATTCGCCGTAGCCCACCGAAGCCAGCCGCGCCGGGTTGATCCCGTCCATGGCCAGCATCCGCACGATGCTCGAGGAGCGTGCTGAAGACAGTTCCCAGTTGGTCGGGAATTGGCCGGTGTTGATCGGCTGGTTATCGGTGAAGCCTTCGACGTGGATCGGGTTATCGAACGGCTTGATGATCTTCGCGACCTTGTCGATCAGGTCGAAGGCCTGATTACTCGGCATTGCGTCGCCGCTGCCGAACAGCAGGCTGGAATTGAGCTCGATCTCGATCCACAGCTCGTTGCCGCGCACCGTCATCTGCTTGGAAGCGATCAGGTCGCCGAACGCCGCGTTGACGTCATCGGCAATCGACTTCAGCGGGTCGTCCGCGGCCTGGCCCAGCGCCGCGTCGGTCTGCTCGCTGTCCTGAACCAGCGGATCGGCAGGCCGCACGGTTTGCGGCTTCTGCTCGCCGATGGGGATCGGCTTGATGCTGCGCTCGGGCTCGTTGAAGACCCCGACCAGCGCTTCGGACAGCACCTTGTATTTGCCTTCGTTCAGCGACGAGATGGAGTACATGACCACGAAAAAAGCGAACAGCAAGGTGATGAAGTCCGCGTAGGACACCAGCCAGCGTTCGTGATTTTCGTGCTCTTCATGGCGACGTCGGCGGGCCATCAGTCCATCACTCCATGAAGCCTTGCAGCTTCAGTTCGATCGAGCGCGGGTTCTCGCCCTCGGCAATCGACAGCAGCCCTTCGAGGAGCATCTCCCGATAGCGCGACTGGCGGATCGCCACGGCCTTGAGCTTGTTCGCCACGGGCAGAAGAAACAGGTTGGCGGACGCCACGCCATAAATGGTGGCAATGAAGGCGACGGCGATACCGCTGCCCAGCTGATTGGGGTCGGCCAGGTTGCCCATGACATGGATCAGGCCCATGACCGCACCGATGATGCCGATCGTGGGCGCGTAGCCACCCATGCTTTCGTAGACCTTGGCGGCCTGGATATCGCGGCTCTCCTGGGTGAGGAAATCGACTTCCAGAATGCCCCGTATGGCCGCCGGCTCAGCGCCGTCGACCAGCAGCTGCAGGCCTTTTCGCGAATAGGCATCCGGTTCCGAGTCCGCCACGGCTTCGAGGCCGAGCAGGCCCTCCTTGCGCGCGGTGAGGCTCCAGGACACGACGCGATCAATGCCGCCGGCGAGATCGATGCGCGGCGGAAACAGAATCCAGATGAAGATCTGCATCGCCCGCTTGAACGCGCTCATGGGCGTCTGCACCAGGCAGGCCGCCAGCGTACCGCCGAGGACGATCAGCGCGGCGGGGCCGTTGAGCAGCGCGCCCAGGTGCCCGCCTTCGAGGAAGTTGCCGCCGATGATCGCGACGAACGCCAGAATGATCCCGATAAGCGTCAAGACATCCATCAGCTGCAGGCCTCAACCAGGTGGCGACCGATATCGTCGAGGCTGTAAACGGCGTCGGCCAGCTCGGCTTTGACGATCGCCATGGGCATCCCATAAATCACGCAACTGGCTTCGTCCTGCGCCCAGATCTGGCTGCCGCTCTGCTTGAGCAGGCGCGCGCCTTCACGGCCGTCAGCGCCCATCCCGGTGAGAACGACGGCGAGGACTTTGTCGCCGTAGGATTTTGCCGCCGAGCCAAAGGTGATGTCGACGCAGGGCTTGTAATTGAGGCGCTCGTCACCGGGCAGGATTTTCACCGCGCCGCGACCGTCGACCATCATCTGTTTGCCGCCAGGCGCCAGCAGTGCCAGACCGGGACGCAGGATGTCGCCGTCTTCGGCTTCCTTGACGCTGATGCGGCAAAGCTTGTCGAGACGCTCAGCGAAGGCTTTGGTAAAGGCGGCCGGCATGTGCTGGATCAGCACGATGGGGGCCGGGAAGTTGGCGGGCAGCTGGGTCAACACCCGCTGCAAGGCAACCGGGCCACCGGTGGACGTGCCGATCGCCACCAGTTTGTAGGCCTTGCGCTTGGGCGCACCTGAGGTTGGCGCGTGGTGGTGAGAAGCCGGGGCCGCTGCACGGGCAGGCGCGGGCGCAGGGGCGGGCGCCGGACGCGACGGTCGCGCTTCGGGAGCCGTGCTGCGCGGTGCAGCGGGCGCAGCAGATGGCGCCGGTGCCGACGTGGCAGAAGGCGTGCTGCCGTAACCGCTGAAACGACGGTTGCTGCGGGAGATGCTGTGGACTTTCTCGCACAGCATCTGTTTGACCTTCTCGGGGTTGCGCGAGATGTCTTCGAAGTTTTTCGGCAGGAAATCCACCGCGCCAGCGTCCAGCGCATCGAGGGTCACTCGGGCGCCTTCGTGGGTCAGTGAGGAAAACATCAATACCGGGGTCGGGCAGCGTTGCATGATGTGACGGACCGCGGTAATGCCATCCATCATCGGCATTTCGTAGTCCATGGTGATCACGTCGGGCTTGAGGGCCAGGGCTTGTTCAATGGCTTCCTTGCCATTGGTGGCAGTACCGACCACCTGGATCGTGGGATCCGAAGAGAGAATTTCCGAGACACGACGTCGGAAAAAACCCGAATCGTCCACGACGAGAACCTTGACTGCCATAAACACTCCAAAGAGCGCGCGTCACCCTGAAGGTCGGCGCGCCCTGAATCACGTAGCTTGGGTCACATTGGCGAGACGAGACAGGCCAGTGAGACCGTTTTTCGCGCTTGAAACGAGACCGGGTCTATTTGTAGGACCGGCTTTAGCCGGGAAGGCGTCAGATGTCACACCCCATAATCAAGGGTGTTCACCCTGCCCTCTTCCCGGCTGAAGCCGGTCCCACTAAAAAACCTCGCAAGGCGCCCTCCGCATGCCGTTAGTGGGACCGGCTTTAGCCGGGAAGGCGTCGGGTGTCACACCGAAAAATCCAGAGTATCCCCACCGGCCCCTTCCCGGCTAAAACCGGTCCTACAGAACATCGCAAGCCGCCCTGCTGAAGCCGATCCTGCTTAACCGATCCGGCGTGCCGCGTAGCGCTTGAGCATGCTTGGCACATCGAGAATCAGAGCGATGCGGCCGTCACCGGTGATGGTAGCGCCCGACATGCCCGGCGTGCCTTGCAGCATCTTGCCCAGCGGCTTGATCACCACTTCTTCCTGGCCGACCAACTGATCGACCACAAAGCCGATGCGTTGGGTGCCGACCGACAAGATCACCACGTGGCCTTCGCGTTGCTCCTCGTGGGCCGCCGAACTGACCAGCCAGCGCTTGAGGTAAAACAGCGGCAGCGCCTTGTCGCGGACGATCACCACTTCCTGACCATCGACGACGTTGGTGGTCGACAGGTCCAGGTGGAAGATCTCGTTGACGTTGACCAGCGGGAAAGCGAAGGCTTGATTGCCGAGCATGACCATCAGCGTCGGCATGATCGCCAGGGTCAGCGGCACTTTGATGATGATCTTCGAGCCCAGACCTTTGGTGGAATCGATGCTGATCGAGCCGTTGAGCTGGGCGATCTTGGTTTTCACCACGTCCATGCCCACGCCACGGCCGGACACGTCGGAAATTTCGGTCTTGGTCGAGAAGCCCGGCGCGAAGATCAAGTTGTAGCAATCGGTGTCGCTGAGGCGATCCGCTGCGTCCTTGTCCATCACGCCACGCTTGACCGCGATCGCGCGCAGGACCGCAGGGTCCATGCCTTTGCCGTCATCGGAAATCGACAGCAGGATGTGATCGCCTTCCTGTTCGGCCGCCAGAATCACACGACCGTTGCGGGGCTTGCCCGAGGCCTCGCGCTCTTCCGGCGACTCGATACCGTGATCGACCGCGTTGCGCACCAAGTGGACCAGCGGGTCGGCCAGGGCCTCGACGAGGTTCTTGTCCAGGTCGGTTTCTTCACCCACCAGTTCAAGGCTGATTTCTTTCTTCAGCTGACGTGCCAGATCGCGGACCAGTCGCGGGAAGCGGCCGAACACTTTCTTGATCGGCTGCATACGGGTCTTCATGACCGCGGTCTGCAGGTCAGCGGTGACCACGTCCAGGTTGGACACGGCCTTGGACATGGCTTCGTCAGCGCTGTTTGCGCCCAGGCGCACGAGGCGGTTACGCACCAGCACCAGCTCGCCGACCATGTTCATGATTTCGTCCAGCCGCGCGGTGTCGACGCGCACGGTGGTTTCCGCTTCAGACGGCGGTTTTTCGCTAGGCGCGGGAGCGGCAGCGCGAGCCGGGGCAGGCGCAGCGGCAGGAGCCGCTTTCGCCGGAGCGGCGGCAGCAGGCGTCGCTTTCGCCGGTTCAGCTTTGGCAGCGGGTTCTGGCTTAGTGGCCGGTGCAGCCGCAGGTGCTGCGGCAGCGACGGCAGGTTCAAACTTGCCTTTGCCGTGCAACTGATCCAGCAGGTCTTCAAATTCGTTGTCGGTGATTTCGTCCGACGCTGCAGCTTTCGACGCTGCAGCTGGCGCAACCGATGCGACAGGTGCAGCGGCAGCATTAGCAGCGGCACCCACGGCATCCGGCGAGAACGAACCCTTGCCGTGCAACTGATCCAGCAGCGACTCGAATTCGTCGTCAGTGATTTCATCACTGGCCGGTGCGGCAGACGGCGCTACAGCGGCCGGCGGTTGCACCGCATCGACGGCGAACTGGCCTTTACCATGCAGCTGATCGAGGAGCGATTCGAATTCGGCGTCGGTGATTTCATCGCTGGCCGCATTACCGGTGGGCGCAGCAGCCGGTGCCGCAGGTGCTGCTGCAACGGGCGCTGCTGCCACGGGCGCTGCTGGTGCAGGTGCAGCCGGCGCAGGCGCCCCTGCCGCCTGGGCCTTGACAGCATTCAGCGAATCCAGAAGCTGTTCGAACTCAAAATCGGTAATGTCTTCGGACGGCGCTTCAGCGACCGGCTCTTCAACCACCGGTGCTGCAGCGATTTCTTCGGCCGAGGCCGGCTCCGCCAGGCGGGCCAACGCGGCCAGCAATTCAGGCGTGGCCGGGGTGACGGCGGAACGCTCGCGCACCTGACCGAACATGCTGTTGACGGTGTCGAGTGCTTCGAGCACCACGTCCATGAGCTCCGAGTCAACGCGACGTTCACCCTTGCGCAGGATGTCGAACACGTTCTCGGCGATGTGACAGCATTCAACCAGCTCGTTGAGCTGGAGGAAGCCGGCGCCCCCTTTTACAGTGTGAAAACCGCGAAAAATTGCATTGAGCAGGTCCGCATCATCTGGCCGGCTTTCCAGCTCGACCAACTGCTCTGACAACAGCTCGAGAATCTCGCCGGCCTCTACCAGAAAATCCTGAAGGATTTCTTCATCGGCGCCGAAGCTCATTGGGGGGTGCTCCTAAAATTAACCGTCAAACCGATCCGGAGGCTGCACTGACGGCCTGCGCGCATTGCTTTCGTCGAAGCATTGGCGCGCGGGTCCAGCAGCCACTTTCACAGAAAACCTGAAGTCCGAAACAGAGTGACCGAATCAGAATCCGAGGCTGGATAGCAGATCGTCAACATCATCCTGTCCGGATACAACGTCTTCACGTTTATCGGCATGAATCTGCGGACCTTCACCCTTGGAGTGAAGTTTTTCTTGTTCTTTTTGCTGACGGAACACTTCCTGGTCGTGCTCGATGCCCGCGAAGCGGTCCACCTGGCTCGCCATGAGCACCAGCTTGAGCAGATTGCGCTCGACTTCGGTGACCAGCGTGGTCACGCGCTTGATCACCTGACCGGTAAGGTCCTGGTAATCCTGGGCCAGCAGAATGTCGTTCAGGTGCGCAGAGACCTCGGTGGTCTCCTTCTCGCTGCGGGTCAGGAACACATCGACGCGGCGGGCCAGATCACGAAACTCTTCGGCGCTGATCTCGCGGCGCATGAAGCGTCCCCAATCGGCGCTCAACGACTTGGCGTCGTCAGTCAGCCCGTGCATCAGCGGCGTGCTCAGCTCCACCAGGTCCATCGTCCGGTTGGCGGCGTTTTCGGTCAGCCTGACCACGTACGACAGCCGCTCGGTGGCGTCGGTGATCTGGGAGACCTCCTCGGCCTGCGGCATGTTCGGGTCGATCTGGAAGTTGACGATCGCGCTGTGCAGCTCGCGCGTCAATTTGCCGACTTCCTGATACAGGCCACGGTCGCGGGTCTGGTTAAGCTCATGGATCAGTTGCACGGCGTCGCCGAACTTGCCTTTTTCAAGGCTCGCGACCAGCTCTTGTGCGTGTTTCTTCAGGGTTGACTCAAAGTCACCCATTGTCGAATCTTTGGAATCCATAGCGCCCTCGCAGCGGACATCAGCTATTGACGCGCTCGAATATCTTTTCGATTTTCTCTTTGAGCACTTGCGCGGTGAACGGCTTCACCACGTAGCCGTTCACACCGGCCTGAGCGGCTTCGATGATCTGCTCGCGCTTGGCTTCGGCAGTGACCATCAGCACCGGCAGGCTGCGCAGACGCTCGTCGGCACGCACCTGACGCAACAGGTCGATGCCGGACATGCCCGGCATGTTCCAGTCAGTGACGAGGAAGTCAAAGGCGCCGCTTTGCAGCATCGGCAATGCGGTGAGTCCGTCATCTGCTTCGGCCGTGTTGGTGAACCCAAGGTCACGCAACAGGTTTTTTATGATCCGCCGCATCGTTGAGAAGTCATCAACGATGAGGATTTTCATGTTCTTGTCCAATTCGACCTCCAAGCAGTCTTTAACGCGTTCAGCACCTGAACGCGCATTCAATCAATACCGGCTGCGCCGAACATGAAAAGGGGTGGAATCGACCGGGACGAGCGCAGCGAAACCGGATCATCCACGACCCGGTTCGACCGACTCCTGCCATGTCTCTTTTGCTTCCCGCTCACGTCCTGCACAGCCGGTCTTACAAGCAACACGCAGGCCTCGCGGCCCGCGCCTGATTCAGGAACGTGCGCGCCACTCGCCAAGGCGACCGCGCAACCGCGCCGCGCATTGACTGTGCAGCTGGCTGACCCGCGACTCGCTGACACCCAGAACCTCACCGATTTCCTTGAGGTTCAGCTCTTCGTCGTAATACAGCGACAACACCAGGCGTTCACGTTCCGGCAAGTTGGCAATGGCCTCGGCCAGCGCAGCCTGGAAGCGCTCGTCTTCCAGATCCCGCGACGGTTCCAGGGACTGGCTCGCGCCGTCCTCGTGCAGCCCTTCGTGTTCGCCGTCCTGCAACAGGTCGTCGAAACTGAACAGGCGGCTGCCCAGGGTATCGTTCAGAATCCCGTAATAATCGTCGAGACTCATTTCAAGTTCGGCAGCAACCTCGTGATCTTTAGCGTCACGGCCGGTTTTTGCTTCGATTGAACGAATCGCGTCACTGACCATGCGCGTATTGCGGTGGACCGAGCGCGGTGCCCAGTCCCCCTTGCGCACTTCGTCGAGCATCGCGCCACGGATACGAATACCCGCGTACGTCTCGAAACTGGCCCCTTTGGTGGAGTCGTATTTGGTCGAGACCTCGAGCAAGCCAATCATGCCCGCCTGGATCAAATCCTCGACCTGCACGCTGGCCGGCAGACGCGCCAGCAAGTGGTAGGCGATTCGTTTGACCAGCGGGGCATAACGCTCGATCAGCTCATACTGGGAGTCTTTGGACGATTTGCTGTACATGCGATAGCCACTTGCTGTCATGAGACGGGCCCTGCGCTGGTTTGATGCACGAGGCGTTCTACGAAAAATTCCAGGTGACCGCGCGGGTTCGCCGGCAGCGGCCAGGTGTCGACTTTCTGTGCGATCGCCTTGAACGCCAGCGCACATTTGGAACGCGGAAACGCTTCGTACACGGCGCGCTGTTTCTGCACGGCCTTGCGTACGCATTCGTCGTACGGCACGGCGCCTACATATTGCAGGGCCACGTCGAGAAAGCGGTCGGTGACTTTGGTCAGCTTGGCGAAGAGGTTGCGCCCTTCCTGCGGGCTCTGGGCCATGTTGGCCAGGACGCGGAAGCGGTTCATGCCGTAATCGCGGTTGAGCAGTTTGATCAGGGCGTAGGCGTCGGTGATCGACGTAGGCTCGTCGCACACCACCAGCAGCACTTCCTGGGCGGCGCGCACGAAGCTCACCACCGACTCGCCGATGCCGGCGGCGGTATCGATGACCAGCACATCGAGGTTGTCGCCGATGTCACTGAACGCCTGAATCAGCCCGGCATGTTGCGCCGGGGTCAGGTGGACCATGCTCTGGGTGCCCGACGCCGCCGGCACGATGCGGACGCCGCCCGGGCCTTGCAGCAGGACATCGCGCAGCTCGCACCGCCCTTCGATGACATCAGCCAGGGTGCGTTTGGGGGTCAGCCCCAACAATACGTCGACGTTGGCCAGACCCAGATCGGCGTCCAGCAACATGACGCGACGTCCCAGCTCGGCCAGCGCCAGTGAAAGATTCACTGAAACGTTGGTCTTGCCTACGCCACCTTTGCCACCGGTCACCGCGATAACCTGTACGGGATGCATGCTGCCCATGTTAATTGTTTACCTTGTCTTGCTTAGACCTAAGCCACATGTCGGGCTGCACGTTCAGTGTCTGAACAATGCCTGGCAGACCATCGATGCAGGAAAATTCCACTGTCATTTTCTTCACCTAGCCCGCGCGCTTGCCGGTGCTGTGATAAAGATCCGCAAACATATCCGCCATCGCTTCCTCGCTTGGCTCCTCCTGCATCTGCACACTGACAGCCCGGCTCACCAACTGGTGCCGACGCGGCAAATGCAGATCATCCGGTATCCGTGGGCCATCGGTCAGATAGGCCACAGGCAGTTCGTGTGTCACGGCCAGGCTGAGCACTTCGCCCAGGTTGGCCGTCTCGTCGAGCTTGGTCAGGATGCACCCGGCCAGGCCGCAACGTTTATAACTGTGGTAAGCCGCCGACAGCACCTGCTTCTGGCTGGTTGTCGCCAGCACCAGGTAGTTGCGCGCCTTGATGCCACGGCCGGCGAGGGTTTCCAGTTGCAGACGCAGGGCCGGATCGCTGGCTTGCAGGCCGGCGGTGTCGATCAACACCACGCGCTTGCGCAACAGCGGCTCCAGCGCCTGAGCCAGGGACTGGCCCGGGTCGACGTGGGTAACCGGTACATTGAGGATCCGGCCCAGGGTTTTCAGCTGTTCCTGAGCGCCAATGCGGAAACTGTCCATGCTCACCAGCGCGATATTTTGCGCGCCGTATTTCAACACATATCGGGCTGCCAGTTTAGCCAGCGTGGTGGTTTTGCCCATGCCGGCAGGACCGACCATGGCAATCACACCGCCCTCTTCCAGTGGCTCCACATCGGGCGTGGCAATCATCCGGGCCAGGTGGGCCAACAGCATGCGCCAGGTGTGGGCCTGATCATTCGAGTCCGGCACCATCGCCAGCAGATCGCGGGACAGCGGGCCGGAGAGGCCGACGCGTTGCAGACGGCGCCACAGATTGGCCTGCTGCGGACGGCTGCCTTGCAGCTGGTTCCAGGCCAGCGATCCCAGCTGGACTTCCAGCAGTTCGCGCAGGCCGTTCAATTCAGAGCGCATCGCTTCGTAGGCGCGGTCGCCCACGGCCGGCTCGGCGTTGCGCTCGGCGCGTTCGGCGGCCACAGCGGCGTGGATCGACGGGCGAAACGGTTCTTCCAGCGTCGGTTCGATCTGCTTGCTGTCATCCATCGCAAGGCCGGCGAACAACTGACGATTGGCGACAGTGTCCAGCTCGCTGCGGTGGGTCAGCTCAGCTTGAGCGGTGACGATGCGCGACTGGGTCTTGCGCAATTCTTCTTCGAGTTCGACGTTCGGCACACGCGGCGCCAGTGCAGACAACTTGTAATCCAGAGCGGCGGTCAGTTCCACGCCGCCGGCGATCCGCCGGTTCCCGATGATGGCAGCTTCAGCGCCCAGCTCATCGCGAACCAGTTTCATGGCTTGTCGCATATCGGCGGCGAAAAAACGCTTAACTTGCATGACTCACTACCTCAGCCGTTGGGCCCGACAGTCGCTACGATGGTGACTTGCTTATTGTCAGGAATTTCCTGATAAGCCAAAACATGCATATTCGGTACAGCCAACCGTCCAAAGCGGGACAACATGGCGCGAACCGGACCTGCGACCAACAAAATAACCGGCTGCCCCTGCATCTCCTGACGCTGCGCCGCTTCGATCAACGAGCGCTGAAGTTTCTCAGCCATGCTCGGTTCGAGGAGAACGCCTTCTTCCTGACCCTGACCTGCCTTCTGCAGACTATTTAGCAAGATCTGTTCCAACCTTGGCTCAAGGGTGATCACAGGCAGCTCCGGCTCAATGCCGACAATGCTTTGGACGATTGCGCGGGACAATCCGACCCGTACCGCAGCCACCAGCGCGGCGGTATCTTGACTACGCGCGGCGTTGTTGGCGATGGCTTCAGCGATGGAGCGGATGTCACGAACCGGCACCTGTTCGGCAAGCAGCGCCTGCAGCACCTTCAGCAGGGCCGACAGGGACAGCACGCCCGGCACCAGTTCTTCCGCCAGTTTTGGCGATCCCTTGGCCAGCAGGGTCATCAATTGCTGGACTTCCTCGTGGCCAATCAATTCATGAGAGTGCTTGTAGAGAATCTGGTTCAAGTGGGTTGCCACCACCGTGCTGGCGTCCACCACGGTGTAACCGAGGGATTGCGCCTGAGCCCGCTGGCTGATTTCAATCCAGACGGCTTCCAGACCAAACGCCGGGTCCTTGGCAGTGATGCCGTTGAGGCTGCCAAATACCTGACCGGGGTTGATCGCCAGTTCGCGGTCTGGGTAGATCTCGGCTTCGGCCAGGGTCACGCCCATGAGGGTCAGGCGATAGGCGCTGGGCGCCAGGTCGAGGTTGTCGCGGATGTGCACGGTCGGCATGAGGAAACCCAGCTCCTGGGAGAGCTTCTTGCGCACGCCCTTGATCCGCGCCAGCAGCTGACCACCCTGATTGCGGTCCACCAGCGGAATCAGGCGGTAGCCCACTTCCAGGCCAATCATGTCGATCGGGGTGACGTCGTCCCAGCCCAGTTCCTTGGATTCCTGCGCCCGGGTCGGCGACGGCAGCAGCTCTTGTTGACGCTTGACCTCTTGCACCGCGGCGAGCTTGACCTGGTTCTCTTTCTTCCACAGCAGGTAAGCGCCGCCAGCAGCCACCAGCCCGAGGCTGATGAAGGAGAAGTGCGGCATGCCCGGAACCAGGCCCATGACGATCATGATCCCGGCAGAGACAGCGAGTGCCTTGTGGGAGGCGAACATCTGGCGCCCGACCAGTTTGCCCATTTCTTCCGAACCGGACGCACGGGTCACCATGATCGCGGCGGCAGTAGACAGCAGCAGAGAAGGCAACTGCGCCACCAAACCGTCACCGATGGTCAGCAGCGCGTAAACCTTGCCGGCGTCGCCGAAGGTCATGCCGTGTTGCAGGATGCCCACCAGCATGCCGCCGATGAGGTTGATGAAGAGGATCAGCAGGCCGGCGATGGCGTCACCGCGGACGAATTTGCTGGCACCGTCCATGGAGCCGTAGAACTCGGCTTCCTGGGCGACTTCGAGGCGACGACGCTTGGCTTCAGGCTGGTCGATGAGGCCGGCGTTGAGGTCGGCGTCGATGGCCATCTGTTTGCCGGGCATGGCGTCGAGGGTGAAGCGCGCGCTCACTTCGGAGATGCGCCCGGCACCTTTGGTGACGACGACGAAGTTGATGATCATGAGGATGGCGAAGACGACGATACCGACGACGTAGTTGCCGCCGATGACGACTTCACCGAACGCCTGGATGACTTTACCGGCGGCGGCGTGGCCGTCCTGGCCGTGGAGCATGACGACGCGGGTGGAGGCGACGTTGAGGGCCAGTCGCAGCAGGGTGGCGACGAGGAGGATGGTCGGGAATACGGAGAAGTCGAGGGGTCGCAGGGCGTAGATACAGACGAGCAGGACGACGATGGACAGGGCGATGTTGAAGGTGAAGAAGACGTCCAGCAGGAACGGCGGCATGGGCAGCATCATCATGGCGAGCATGACGAGGAGCAGTAGCGGGACGCCAAGTTGTCCACGGCCCAGGCCGATCAATCCGGTTCTGGCGTGGGAGATGAGTTGTGAGCGTTCCACCGATGGGCACCTGCGCGTTAAATCAATCTTTTGACGCCGAAGCGTTGTATCGGGGTTATTGCAAGAAGGGGTCCAACATTTGGGAGTGGACTGAAAATATCAGAGTGCCAGTATTTAGAATTGGGATTTGCGTCGTGGCTTAGCGCGCCAAGATCACAAGCGTCGGCCTAACGGCCTCGGTTTCGCCTTCGGCGAGTTACTTGGAAAAGCACCCCAAGTAACCAAGGGTGCCTGCTCCTGGCTAGGTCCCTCCTCCGTCGGGATTCCCTCACTCCGACGACGCTCCGTGGGCCCGCGCCGAACGGACATCCATGTCCTGACGGCGCTCTCGCCGCATCCATGCGGCTCGGCCCACTCCGCGTCGTCTGCGTTCGGCCTGCACCCAAGTCGCGTTTTGTGGTGTCTGGACCTTTTGTGCATGAAGATCAAAAGCGCGCTTACGCTTGGTAGGACCGGCTTTAGCCGGGAAGAGGCCTGTGTGACCACCAGCCATTTCACTGAATGCACGCGCTGCTTTTTTGTGGGACCGGCTTTAGCCGGGAAGAGGCCTGTGTGACCACCAGCCATTTCACTGAATGCACGCGCTGCTTTTTTGTGGGACCGGCTTTAGCCGGGAAGAGGCCAGTGTGGCCACCACCCATTTCACTGAATGCACGCGCTGCTTTTTGTGGGACCGGCTTTAGCCGGGAAGAGGCCGGTGTGACCACCACCCATTTCACTGAATGCACGCGCTGCTTTTTGTGGGACCGGCTTCAGCCGGGAAGAGGCCGGTGTGACCACCACCCATTTCACTGAATGCACGCACTGCTTTTTGTGGGACCGGCTTCAGCCGGGAAGAGGCCAGTGTGGCCACCACCCATTTCACTGAATGCACGCACTGCTTTTTGTGGGACCGGCTTCAGCCGGGAAGCGTCAGATGTGACACCGCTAATCATCAAGGGCAAACGACGCTCATGTGGGAGTGAGCTTGCTCACGAAAGCGGCCTTCCAGACGCTAGATGATTGGCCGATCGTTCCCCCGCTCCGCGTGGGAACGCCGCCCTAGACGCCCCGCGTCTTCTGGCTCAGATCACTTTCACCGCCCGCCCAATAAATTGAATCGGGCCGGTCGGCTTGCCGGTCGGGGAGCCGTTGGGGTTTTCGAGGGTGAGTTCGAAGAGTTGGTTGGCCTGCAGCGGCGGCAGTTTGTTTACGGGGATGGAGAGGGTCTGGCCGGGTTTGACCAGGCCCAGGGACACGGGGCCCTGCCAGCCGTCGGCCTTGGTCCAGAACTGGAGGGCTTTGTCGGCGGGGACTGGGGTGGCGCCCAGGGGTATCAGCTGGATCTCTTCCGGGTTATTGGCCTGGATCACCCAGCCGGGAGCCTGGTTTTGTGGAGCGACCAGCACCACGAGGTAAGTTGTGGGGTTCACCGGCGCTGTCCGGGTCACCAGCATTGTGGCGAGCAGCAGCGTCGCGACGAGTCCTGCGCCCGCCAGCCCGCGCCACAACGGCAGCAGATCCCACCATGAACGCGACTTCACGGCGGGCGCCTGTAAGAGGGCTCGGCGGTCATCGCTGCTGACGCTGCGCTCAATCCGGCTCCACAACTGCGGGCCTGGGGTCTGCGGTTCGGCAAGTTCGGTCAACGCCAGCAAGCGCCCTTCCCATGCGTCCACGGCTGCGCGCAAGTCAGCGTCCGTGCCGAGGCGGTTCTGGACGTCGAGCCGTTGCTCGGCCGGCAGTGTGCCCAACACGTACTCGCTGGCCAGCGCGTCCAGCTCGTCGGCACTGTCTGTTGACGGATACCTTGTCATTCCATGCACTCCCGCAATGCCACCAGACTGCGTTTGATCCAGGCCTTAATGGTGCCCAGCGGCGCGCCCACTTTCTGCGCTATTTCCGAGTGCGAGTAGCCGTCGACGTACGCATGAAGAATGCAGTTGCGCCGCGCCGGTTCCAGCTGTTCAAGGCATCCGTAAATACGACCCGAGCGGGCGCTGTATTCGAAGGTGTCGGCGTCGGTTGCGCACCCCAGTGCAGCCTCGGCCAGCAGTGCGTTTTCGCTCTGCTCGCTGACCTGAAGGGTGTTCGCATTATCCCGCATGAAGTTCAGCGCCAGATGCCGTGTCAGGCTGAAGATCCAGCCACGGGCAGAGCCTCGCGTCGGGTCGAAACTACCCGCGCGGGTCCAGATTTTAATGAAGGCGTCATGCACGATGTCCTCCGCCAGCGCGTCGCTGCGGGCGATGCGCTTGGCGACGCCGATCAGACGTGCGCTTTCCTGGGTGTAGAGGTCGTGCAAGGCCCGTCGCTCGCCCTTGGCACAGGCGGCCAGACAGGCTTCGTAGTCAAAACAGTCTTCAGGTAAGGACAAAATGTTCAACCGCCAACGAAAAGAAATACCCCGACCCAAAGGCCGGGGTTGCGTCGGTGCAGCGTAGATGAATTTGTGCATCAGCGACGCGGCATGACGTGGGACGTTGGTCTACTTGGCGGCCCAGAAAATATAGTCCGCCTGGTATTTCACAATTTCCTGCTTACCCTTGGTCGCCATCGAACACTCCATCTTCGGCGCGACACCGCCTTTGGTCGCCACGCGCTGGATGTAGCTGACGTTGCTCATCGCGCCCTTGCCTTCCGCAGGGTTGGCTTTGACCAGCTGATACGGAATATCGCCCGTCCCGGCAGGTGCGACAGCGAGCTGGGTGCCGGTGATCTTCGAACCGTCAGCGGCCTGCCACGTCGCCGGTGGCCCAAAATAGGTGCCGACCTGCTTGCCGTCGCGGTCATTCAACACCGCTTTCGGGCCGACGAACGTCCATTCGGTCTGACCCGCAGCGTTGGGCTTGTCGCGGCACTCATAGGTGATCTCGCCCACGCCCACCGTTTCCATCGCGATCTTGTGACCGTCCGGCACCTTCACTGCATCAGGCAACACCATCTGCGCATAAGCCGCTGGCGCCGTGGCCAACAGGCAAGTAGCTGCCAACGAAACACCGAACGAGCCCAGTAATTTTTTAGCGTTCATGCCATCTCTCCATTAGATAAACAGGTCAGCAGCCATCGCTACTTCTTGTACTACCCGGGGGAGAACGAACTGGATGCAGCGAATTGAAAATAAATCTGCGGGGTGATCGAGGGGGGATTACGCGGGTCTGGCAGCAAGATCAGTAAAATGGCATGCGCCCGTGTCGGGGCCAGGCCGGCGCCCCGGGTGGACACACTCGATGTCCACCGGGGGCCACTGCCGTTACTTCAGAAATGAGGCAGCCATTGCATCAGCGGTTACGGCATCAGCACCGAGTCAACGACGTGGATGACGCCGTTCGACTGCATTACGTCAGCGATGCTGACCGCGCTTTTGCCGCCTTTGGCGTCCATCACCCACAGCTTGCCGTCATGGGGCATCACGGTGAGGGATTCGCCTTGTACGGTTTTCAGCATCACTTTGCCGCCGTTCATTTTGGCGTCCGCCATCAATTGTTTGGCGGTGTGGGTACCGGCGACGACGTGGTACGTCAAGATTTTGGTCAGGTCCGCTTTGTTCTCAGGCTTGACCAAGGTATCGACAGTACCGGCAGGCAGTTTGGCGAAAGCTTCGTTGGTGGGGGCGAACACGGTGAACGGGCCTTTGCCGTTGAGGGTGTCCACGAGACCTGCAGCTTTGACCGCCGCCACCAGGGTCGTGTGGTCCTTGGAGTTGACGGCGTTCTCGACGATGGTCTTGGTGGGGTACATGGCAGCGCCCCCCACCATGACGGTGTCGGCGGCAAAGCCTGGCGATGCAGCAAGGCAGAGGGCAGCGAAAGAGACAGCGGCGATGCGTTTGGCGAGGGTCAACATGGTAGTTCTCCCGGATTCTTCGGTCCTTCGGATGAAGGTGAGAGAGATACGAAGCAGACGCGGGAACGGATGCATCAAAGTGAAGATATTTTCCCCTGGGCGACGACTGGTCCGGTCGGCAGCCCGCTCGGTGATCCGTTCAACGGCTCAAGGGTGACGGCAAGTACCGCGCCGGTGGCGAGCAGATCAGCCAGTGGCGGCGTTACGTTCAACGTCGCGGAAGCATTGGCCGGCAACAGGCCCAGCGAGCGAGGCTTGCCATCGGCGGGGATTACCCACGCCTCGGCACTTTTGCCCGACCAGTCGGCGTGTTGCGTGTTAACGAACAGCACGCCTCGCCGGTCAGTATGGATCGTGGCGGCAAACAGCGTCGTGCCGTCCGGTTGTTCAAGACGTGCCAACAAAGCCGGCCCCGGGGTAGGTGCCGGAAGAGGCTGTTGAAGGACCAGCACCGATGCCAGCAACCCGGCAGCCAGTGCAGCGGTCGTCCAGCGCCAGAGCCCAAGGTTGTTCCACCAGCCTGACGCCCGCGACGGCGAATGGCTGGCATCCGCAAACAAGCGCTGCTCAATCCTCGCCCACGTACCCCCCGGAGCAGTTGACGCCGGCAATTGCCCGAGCCACTCGGCGAACTGCGCCTGCCATTGCACCAGCGCGCGTTGATGGCGAGGGTCCAGCGCAATCATCGCCTCCACCCGCTCACGCTCTTCGCGGCTGAGCACGCCCAGCACGTACTCTGCGATCAGCAGGTCCGGGGTCTCGTCGGGAGGCACAGGAGGCTCGTTCATAGGCCGAGGCACAGACGCAGTCGAAGCAGCCCGCGACGAATCCAGCTTTTCATCGTCCCCAGCGCGATGCCGTGGCGCTCGGCCAGCTCGGCATAGGAGCAACCCTCGAAGAACGCCACGCGGATATAGCGTTGCTGTGCTTCTTCAAGGGTTTCCAGACAGCGGTCCAGCTGACTCCCCTGCTGCTCGCGCTCCAGGGAGTCCGGGATGGAGTCGTCTTGGGTGGGTAATTCGGGGATCGTTTCGAGGGGGGCGTGAGGCCGATGGGCCCTGCGCCGGTCAATCGCTTTGTTGCGGGCGATGGTCGCAAGCCAGGTCATGGCGCTGGCCAGTTGAGGATCGAACCGGGGTGCCTTCAGCCACGCCATGATGTACACCTCCTGGAGCACCTCTTCGGCCTCGGCCCGGTTGCCGGAATAGTGCAGGCAGATGCCGAACAGCCTGGCCGATGTCGCGTGATACATCGCCTCAAACGCCAACCGGCTACCTTTACCACAGGCTTGCATCAAGACATTCAACGCCTCGGCACTGGACTGAGCGTCGGGTGACTGGGCTGCATTCGATCGAATGGTCAAGTGGCGAGCCTTGAGGAGGAATGCGGTCACTCTAGACGGTTTCTGTTCGGGCTGTAATCCCCGGCTACGCGAGCGACCCTTTAAGTACGAAGATCAGGGGCGTCTGCCTGGGGGCAGACCGTTTCGCCTTCGGCGAGTTACCTGGAAAAGTCGAAAGTCGCACCATCCCCAAGTAACCAAGGGTGCTTGCTCTTGGTTTGGCCATCCTTCGTCGGGTTCCCTCACTCCGACGACGCTTCGTGGGCCCGCGCCGAACGGACATCCATGTCCTTGCGGCTCGACCCACTCCGCGTCGTCTGCGTTCGGCCTGCGCCCAAGTCGCGTCTTGCGGTGTTTGAATTTGCTTCGTAGGAAAAATCAAAAGCGGAGCAAAGCAGATCAAGAGCAGATCGAGGGCAGATCAGTCGCCAAGGACTTGTGGGAGTGAGCTTGCTCACGAAGGGGTTGGTACATCCCCCGAAGTTCTGGTGTTTGAAATGCAGCATTCGCGAGCAAGCTCGCTCCCACAGGGAGGGCGTCCGGTCAGCAAAATCGCCAGCGCCCCGACCGGCCCCTTCCCGGCTAAAGCCGGTCCCACTAAAGGCACCGCGTACACACTGTGGGACCGGCTTTAGCCGGGAAGCTTTGCTTTTGATCTTCATACACAAAAGGTTCAGTCACCGCCAATCGCGACTTGGGTGCAGGCTGAACGGAGGTTTCGCGCAGTGGGCCGAGCCGCAGGGATGCGGCGAGAGCGCCGTCAGGGCATGGATGCCCGTTCGGCGCGGGCCCACGGAGCGAGACCAGAGTGAAGGAACCCGACGAAGTCGGGCCCAACCAGGAGCAAGCACCCTTGGTTACTTGGGGATGGTGCGACTTTCGACTTTTCCAAGTAACTCGCCGAAGGCGAAATGTCTGCCGTTAGGCAGACCTCTCCCAGCCGCCCAGCGCAATCGGGGACAGATTAATTTACGGTGAAGCGCTGTAAATAAAATCAGTCCCCTTTACGCTTCTGAAATGCAGCATTCGCGAGCAAGCTCGCTCCCACAGGGAGGGCGTCCGGTCAACAAAATCGCCAGCGCCCCGACCGGCCCCTTTCCGGCTAAAGCCGGTCCCACTAAAGGCACCGCGTACACACTGTGGGACCGGCTTTAGCCGGGAAGCTTTGCTTTTGATCTTCATACACAAAAGGTTCAGTCACCGCCAATCGCGACTTGGGTGCAGGCTGAACGGAGGTTTCGCGCAGTGGGCCGAGCCGCATGGATGCGGCGAGAGCCGCCCCCCGCCATGGATGGCGGATGGCGGCGGGCCCACGGAGCGGGACCGGAGTGAAGGAACCCTGACGAAGGAAGGGCCCAACCGAGAGCAGGCACTTTTGCTTACTTTTGGTGCTTTTCAAAAGTAAGTCGCCGAAGGCGAAACAGTCTGCCCCCAGGCAGACGCTGTTGATCTTGATCTTGATCTCAACGATCTAACGCCCTACGAATCCCGCCTCAAATCCGGCGGAATCGGCAGATTATCCCTGAGCGGATCAGGCCGCTTGCCACGCCCCGCCTGATACTGCCGAATCTGATACACATACGCCAACACCTGCGCCACCGCCAGATACAACCCCGCCGGAATCTCCTGATCCAACTCCGTGCTGTAATAAATCGACCGCGCCAGCGCCGGCGACTGCAACAACAGAATCTCATGCTGCGCCGCAATCTCCCGAATCTTCAACGCCATGAAATCACTGCCCTTGGCCAACAGAATCGGCGCGCCGCCCCGCTCCGCGTCATACTTCAACGCCACCGCATAATGCGTCGGGTTCGTGATAATCACATCCGCCTCCGGAATCGCCGCCATCATCCGCCGCTGCGACATATCCCGCTGCAACTGACGAATCCGCTGCTTGACCTCCGGCCGCCCCTCACTGTCCTTGTGCTCATCGCGCACCTCCTGCTTGGTCATCAGCAGCTTCTTGTGAGACTCCCACAACTGCACCGGCACATCGATTGCCGCGATGATCAAAAGGCCCATCGCCATCCACAGCGTGCTCCAGCCCACCAACTGCAAACTGTGCACCACCGCCATCTCCAGCGGCTCCTTAGAGATGGCAACCAGGTCGGCCTGGTCCTTCATCAGCACCACCAGCGCCACCGCCAGCACGATCAAAAACTTCGCAAACGACTTCAGCAGCTCAATCAGCGCCTTGGGCGAGAACATCCGCTTGATGCCCGCAGCCGGGTTCATGCGGCTGAACTTGGGCGCCAGGGAGCCGGCGGCAAACAACCAGCCGCCAAGGGAAATGGGACCGACGAACGCCGCTACCGTCAACGCCAGCAGGATCGGCTGCACCGACAACAGCGCCGCCTTGCCCGACGCCATCAGCATGATCGCCATGCTGCGCTCGTCGAGAATCGCCTCGCGGGTGATGGTGAAATTGTCGCGCATCAACTGCATCATCATTTCCGCCATGGAGCCGCCAAACGCCAGCAATCCCGCAGCACCCACGATCATCACAACAACCGTGTTGAGCTCCTTGGAACGGGCAATCTCGCCCTTCTCCCGGGCGTCGCGTTTGCGTTTGTCCGTGGGGTCTTCTGTCTTGTCCTGACCACTCTCGCTTTCGGCCATGTCAGCGCGCCTTGACCAGGTCTCTGAGCAACTGCAGGGCGTCGACCGCCAGCGGTTGATATTGGTTGAGAATGTCGCCGAGGGTGACCCACAGAATCACCATGCCCAGCACCAGCGTCAGCGGAAAACCGATCGAGAAGATGTTCAGCTGCGGTGCCGCGCGGGTCATCACGCCCATGGCGATGTTCACCACCAGCAGCGCAGCGATGGCCGGCAGCACCAACAGCAGTGCCGCGCCGAGCACCCAGCCCAGACGCATCACCAGCAGCCAGATGTCCGTCGTACTGATGCCCTGCCCCACCGGCAAGGTGGTGAAGCTCTCGATGAGGATCTCGAAGACCAGCAAGTGTGCGTTCATGGCCAGGAACAGTAGGGTCACGAGCATCGTCAGGAACTGCCCGATGGTTGCCACGGACACGCCGTTGACCGGGTCGACCATGGACGCGAAGCCCATGCCCATCTGAATCCCGATGATCTGCCCTGCGATGACGAAGGCCTGGAAAAACAGCTGCAACGACAGGCCCATGCCGGCGCCGATGAGGATCTGCTGCGCGATCAGCAGCAGCCCGCTGAGGTCCAGCGCCTGCACGGCGGGCATGGGCGGCAGGCTCGGCGCGACGACGACGGTGATCGCCAGCGCGAAATACAGCCGCACCCGCTTGGGCACCAGCGTGGTTCCAATGATCGGCATGGTCATCAGCAGCGCGCCGATGCGGAACAGCGGCAGCATGAACGCCGCCACCCAGGTGCTGATCTGGGTATCGGTCAACGCCAGCACAGGATCCATCGCGGGGTCAGCCGATCACTTGAGGAATGCTGGTGTACAGATTCGTGATGTACTCCATGAAAGTGCGCACCATCCACGGGCCGACCACGATCAGCGTGACCAGCATGACCAGCAGGCGTGGCAGGAAGCTCAGGGTCTGTTCGTTGATCTGCGTCGCGGCCTGGAACATCGAAACGATCAGGCCGACGATCAAACTCGGTACGACCAGAATGGCAACCATGGTCGTGGTCAGCCACAGCGCTTCGCGAAACAGGTCGACGGCTACTTCCGGGGTCATGCTGCGCACTCCACATCAGACGAATTCATACGCCACCAAAACTGCCGGCCAGGGTGCCGATGATCAGCGCCCAGCCATCCACCAGCACGAACAGCATGATTTTGAACGGCAAAGAGATGATCAGCGGCGACAGCATCATCATGCCCATGGCCATCAGGATGCTCGCCACCACCAGATCGATGATCAGGAAGGGGATGAAAATCATGAAGCCGATCTGGAACGCTGTTTTCAGTTCGGAGGTGACGAACGCCGGTACCAGAATCGTCAGCGGCGCCGCATCAGGGGTCGCAATGTCGGTGCGCTTGGACAGGCGCATGAACAGTTCAAGATCGCTGGAGCGGGTCTGCGCCAGCATGAAATCCTTGATCGGCACTTCGGCCTTGGCCACGGCGTCCTGGGCGGTGAGTTTTTCCGCCAGGTACGGCTGCAAGGCGTCGTTGTTCACCCGGTCGAACACCGGCGCCATGATGAACAGGGTCAGGAACAGCGCCATGCCGGTGAGAATCTGGTTGGACGGCGTTTGTTGCAGGCCGAGGGCCTGACGCAGAATCGAGAAGACAATGATGATCCGCGTGAAACTGGTCATCAGCATGACGAACGCCGGGATGAAGCTCAGCGCCGTCATGATCAGCAGGATCTGCAGGCTGACCGAGTATTCCTGTTGACCGTTGGGGCCGGTGCCCAGCGTGATCGCGGGGATCGACAACGGATCGGCGCCGAACGCCAGCGGCGCTGCAAGCAACAGCAGCAGCGTCAAAACAATGCGCATCAGTTCGTGTCCTTCTGATCCGGAGTCTCTGTCAAACCCGTCTTGCCTGGCGTAGCTGTCTTCTTCCCTGCCGCACCGAAAATATTCAGGCCTGTGCGTTGCCCCGGCGCGCCCTTGTTGCCCAGCGCTTCAAGCAGGCGCCTGGCGAATTCCGGCTGCGCGTTTTGCGCGTCTGGAACCTCGACCGGCTCATTCATGACGTGCAGCGCGGTGATGCTGCCGGGTGAGACGCCAAGCAACACCTGTTCGTTGCCGACCTGCACCAGCACCAGCCGATCGCGAGTCCCCAACGCGCGCGAGCCCACCAGCTTGATGACCTGATTGCCAGCCGGCCCCGCGCGCTGCACCCGGCGCATCAGCCAGGCCAGGACGAAGATCAGCCCGATCACGAGCAGCAGGCCGAGCACCAGTTGCAGCAACTGGCCGGCCATCCCGCCATTCACCGTGCCGGCCACCGGCGCGGCGACGGCAGGCGCCGTGTTGGCAGCCGTCGTCGCCGTGGTTGCGGCTGGCGTGGCAGGCATCGCCGGATCGGCCGCCATCACCGCCCAGGACACTGCCAGCAGCGGCAAGCTCGCCAGGGTTCTGATCACGCGGCGCACTTAACGCAGCTTCTTGATACGTTCGCTCGGGCTGATCACGTCGGTCAGACGGATGCCGAACTTTTCGTTCACCACCACCACTTCGCCGTGGGCGATCAGGGTGCCGTTGACCAAAACGTCCAGCGGCTCGCCAGCCAGACGGTCCAGCTCGATCACCGAGCCCTGGTTGAGCTGCAGCAGGTTGCGAATGTTGATGTCGGTGCTGCCCACTTCCATGGAAATCGACACCGGGATATCCAGAATCACGTCCAGGTTCGGGCCGTCCAGAGTGACAGCGCCGTTGCTTTTCGCCACGCCGCCAAACTCTTCCATCGTCATGCGATTGGCGGCGTTGCCCGCGTCGGCCGCCAGCAGCGCGTCGATGTCCGCTTGCCCGTCCCCGGATTCACCCAGTGCCGCCGCCCATTCATCGGCCAGCGCCTGGTCGTCTGCGGAAGTCATTTCGTTGTCATTAGCCATGGTTGTCCTCGGGGAACTCTGATTCGTTTACGCAGCACATTCGGTTTGCCAACGACGGAGCGTCAGCGGCGTTCTATGGGTTCGACCACTTGCAGGGCCAGATTGCCCTTGTGCGAACCCAGTTTGACCTTGAAGGACGGCACGCCGTTGGCGCGCATGACCAGGTGTTCCGGCAGCTCGACCGGGATCACGTCACCCGGCTGCATGTGCAGGATGTCGCGCAGCTTGAGCTGGCGCGTGGCGACCGCGACGCGCAACGGCACCGACACGTCGAGCACGTCCTGCTTGAGGGCATTGACCCAGCGTTCGTCCTGATCGTCGACATCCGACTGGAAGCCGGCGTCGAGCATTTCGCGCACCGGCTCGATCATCGAATACGGCATGGTCACGTGAAGATCGCCGCCGCCGCCATCCAGTTCGATATGGAAAGTGGACACCACGATCGCTTCGCTCGGGCCGACGATGTTGGCCATGGCCGGGTTCACTTCCGAGTTGATGTACTCGAAATTGACTTCCATGATCGCCTGCCAGGCTTCCTTCAAATCAATGAAGGCCTGATCCAGCACGATGCGCACCACGCGCAGCTCGGTCGGGGTGAATTCCCGTCCTTCGATCTTGGCGTGACGGCCGTCACCGCCGAAGAAGTTGTCCACCAGCTTGAACACCAGCTTGGCGTCAAGAATGAACAGCGCGGTGCCGCGCAGGGGCTTGATCTTGACCAGGTTGAGACTGGTCGGCACGTACAGCGAGTGCACGTATTCGCCGAACTTCATCACCTGCACGCCACCCACGGCCACGTCAGCGGAGCGGCGCAGCAGGTTGAACATGCTGATGCGGGTGTAACGGGCGAAACGCTCGTTGATCATTTCCAGGGTCGGCATGCGTCCGCGGACGATGCGATCCTGACTGGTCAGGTCGTAACTCTTTACGCTGCCGGGGTCGGCAACGCTATCGGTCTGTACCAGACCGTCGTCGACGCCATGCAACAGCGCGTCGATCTCATCCTGGGACAGCAGGTCTTGCACGGCCATGTCGTGGTCCTACTGCAGTACGTAGTTAGTGAAAAGTACCTGTTCGATCACGCTCTTGCTCAGCTCTTTCTGGCCCACTTCCTGGACCACGGCTGCCGCCTTCTGGCGCAGCATTTCCATGCCCACCGGCGTTGCGATGGTATCGAATGGCTGACCGGAGAACATCATTACCAGGTTATTACGGATGACCGGCATGTGCGCTTTCAATGCCTCAAGATCAGCCTTGTCACGGGCGAGCAACGTGATGCTGACCTGCATGTAGCGCTGACGGCCATTGACGTTGTAGTTGACGACGAACGGCGGCGTCAGCGGTTCGAAGATCGCCTCTTTTTTGGCATTCGCCGCTTCCGCCACGGCAGCCGGGTCCGGCTTGCTCTCGGCCTTGTGCATGATGAACCAGGTCGCGCCTACCGACACACCAATGGCCAGCAGAAGCCCCACCACAATGAGGATGATGACTTTCAACTTGCCCTTTTTTGCGGGGTCCGCCACTGCTGCGTCGTCGCTCTTCGCCATGCCAATAATCCGTCACTATCCAAAGGGTTCGGTGTTGCGTGACAGAGGAAGAGCAAGGGTTGTGCCAGAACGGCAGCCGCAAGCTGCAAGGGGTGAACGGCAAGTAAAAGCAAAAGGCGGCAGAGCCCGAGAAACCGAGGTCTCCCATGCACTGCCGCCCTTGATCCTGCTTTTACTTGCCGCTTGCAGCTAGCCACTTGCCGCTACTGAAAACGCCCCAGCGTTGGCAGGGCGTTTTCAGGCGTAATAATCGACCGCGCTGGAACCCACGACGGTCAGCGGCGCCTGGGCGGCGGCCGAGGCGGCGTCCACCGGAGCACCGTCGGCGATGAGGTCGCTGCCGCCGACACCATTGGCAGCGTTGCTGCCGCCGCTGCGTTGGCCGTCGCCGCCCGACTGCTGTTGCGCCTGTTGCTGCCAGCCACGGGACTGGTCGGAGACGTTGACGTCGACCTGGCCCATGCCCTGCTGAACGAAGGACTCACGCAGGCGCGCCATCTGGCTTTCCAGCGCTTCACGCACGCCGACGTGGGCGCTCATGAACGTGACCTGGGTCTGCTGGTCCGCCGCCATATTGACGCGAATGTCCAGACGGCCCAGTTCAGCGGGCTCCAGCTGGATATCCGCCTGCTTGAGGTTCTGGCTCGACAGGTACATCACGCGGTTGACCACGCCTTCTGTCCACCCTCCCTGATTCATCGCCAGCGGCTGATTGAGCAGCGGGGCGGCCGGGGCCGAGGTGTTTTTTGCTTGAGCGGCCTGTGACAACGCAGCCAGACGATCGGCAAAGTTGTCCATGCGCGTATCGCTGGCGGCACCTTTCACGTCTTTCAGGCCGTCAGCCAGCAGGCCACTGAACGCTTTGTCGCCGCCGCCTTCGGTGGTGCTCTTGTCCACGGGCTGGTCACCCAGCGCCGCCAGGTTATTGGCCAGCAACTGCGAAGGGTCGGCGTTCGGGTCTTGCTTGGCGCCCCCCTTGCCGTCTTTGCCGTCGCCATGCACACCGTTGTTCTGCGCTGTCTGCTGCGCCTTGTTTTCCAGGGCGACTTGCACGGCGGTCAAGCCTTCCAGCGGATCGGCGGAAGGATCGAAACCGTCGTCTGCAACGTCGGTTGCATCCGTCGGCGCCTGCACAGCCGGCGGCGGAATCACCGGCAACGGCAGCGTGCCCGCGAGCAGCGTCGGATCAACCGCGGGTTCCACAGTCACGGGCTCTTGCACAGGCGCTGTGACCGCCAATGTCGGGTCCGCTACAGGGTCTACCGGCGGTGCGTCGGCCAGCGTCGGGTCGTGCGCGTCGTCAGTGCCGTCATTCTTGTCGTCAGCCTGACCCTGGCCCGTGCCCGCGTCGTCATCAGCCTTGCCGTTCACCGCTTTGGCAGGCAAGCCATTGCCGTTATCGGCAACGGTCTTGTCGGCGGCGGCAGACGTATGGCTGGCGGCGGGCTTGTCGTCGGCTGCCGAACTCTTGGCGCTTGCCGGCTTCGGCGCCGGGTTATCCGCGCTGAGGGACTTGGACGGCGCCTGCCTGGCGAACACGTCGGAGAAGCTGGAAGTGGTGTGCTTGACGGGGTCCGGCGCCTTAACCGGGGCGTTGTTCCCGGCTTTCTGGGCTTTGGCCGCTGTCAAAGCCGTCAATAAGGGGTTGGTGGCGAGGGCCATGTGAATCTCCGCAAGAGCACAATTGCAGAGAGACAAAGCAAATGGCGGGCCAAGTACTGTGAGAGGTTGGATGGAGGACGCGCTTCAGACCAGCGGGCAAGCCAGGGCGTCGGGCCTGGAGCCCCGCCAGGGAACCAACTCAGTGATTGGCATGGCAGCGTTCAAGCTCACGTTCGAAAATCGCCCGGACCACGAAAAACTCGTCCCTGATCTGGGACACCAGCGAACGGATCTGCGCGTCATCCGCTGCCACCATGCCGCGCCCCTGCTCTTCGAGTTGCAGACACAGCTCGGACAAATAGGTAGCGCCCATGTTGCCGGTGCTGCCTTTGAAGCTGTGGGCCATCAGGCCAAGGCGTTGCAAAGACGCCGTGGCAGACGTCGTGAAGGTAGGGTCGCGCAGCAGCAGGGTCATGTCGTTGACGCGAAGGGTGGAATCGGAAATGAACACCTTCAGCAGCGCCGGGTATTCAGCTTCCATCACGTCACGCAGCGTGCTGAGCACGTTGAAGTCCACAGGGTTATTCGACACTTGTTCACTCCTTGATCAAGACGCGCGGATTATGCCAGACCCTCCCAGACAAATTCCACGCTGGCCGTCCGGCCATCATCGGACCACTGACAGCGATCGCTGAGCTGCCGAACCAGCGCAAGGCCGCGCCCGGACAACTGGGTGACCGCAGGCGGCAGCGCCAGCACGCGATCGGAATCAAAACCCGCACCACTGTCCTGCACCCGCACCGTCAGGCGACCGCCCTCGCCATTCGGGACGATCTGGAAATCAATGCGAATGAAGCCGTCCTGCAGACGATCGAGGCGTTCGGCGCGTTGCTGGTAGTAATGCCCGAAACCTTCGGCATCGCGTTTCAACGCCGAGTCCAGCCCGAGCACGCCATGTTCCAGCGCATTGCTGTACAGCTCCGACAGCACGATATACAGCTCGCTGCTCTGCATACGCAAGCCGTGCACTTCTTGCAGCAGTTGCAGCAGATACGGCAGCGGGTTGAAGCGCTTGAGTGTTGCCGCGCGGTACTCGAATGAAGCGGACCAATCCAGCGGACTGGAATCGCCGCTGTCGGTGTAAATGACCGAGGGTGGGCCGAGCAAGTCAGGCTCGGTGAAGGCCACTTCGACCATGCTCACATCGTCCCGCGCCTGCCCGCGAAACCGCGCCAGGGCCCACTGCACTTCTTCGATCAGCAGCGCCGGGTTGCGGTTGCTCACCAGCACATTCTGCAGGCGCCGGGCGCCGAACAGTTCGCCGTCCTGGCCGGTGCTGTCAACAACGCCGTCGGATAGCAGAAACACCCGGTCCCCCGGCCCGAAGGGATACACCTGGGTATTGTCGTCAAAGCTGCCGGCGCTCAGCACACCGAGGGGCACGTTCGCCGAAATCAGCGGCGTATGCGGCCGGCCGTCACCATGCAGCAGGTAACCATCCGGCAGGCCGCCGTTCCAGACCTCGACCAGTTGCTGTTTGAAGTTCAGGCACAGCAGCGCCGCGCAGCAGAACATGTCCACCGGCAGGATGCGTTTGAGTTTGGCATTCATTTCTCGCAGGGTTTCGGACAAGCCGTATCCCTTGGCGGTCATGCCGTAAAACACCTCAGCCAGCGGCATCGCCCCCACCGCTGCCGGCAGACCGTGGCCGGTGAAGTCCCCCAGCAGCAGGTGCATGTTGCCGGACGGCGACCACGCGGCCAGCAGCAGGTCGCCGTTAAACAGCGCGTAAGGCGACTGCAGGTAACGGATGTTGCGCGAACTCAGGCACCCGGAGTGGGCGATCTGGTCGAACACCGCCTTGGCCACACGTTGCTCGTTGAGCAGGTATTTATGGTGGCGAGTGATCAGGTCGCGTTGGTGCAGGACGGTTTCCTGCAGCACGCGCAGCCGGTTCATGGCGTTGATCTTGGCGGCCAGCACCACTTGGTTATAGGGCTTGGCAATGAAGTCGTCGCCCCCGGCGTCGAGGCAACGGGCGAGGTCTTCGCCTTCGGTCAGCGACGTCAGGAAGATGATCGGCACGAGCGCGTCACCGGCGAGGGTCTTGATCTGGCGCGCGGCTTCGAAGCCGTCCATGACCGGCATCATGGCGTCCATCAGCACCAGTTGCGGCCGCCGCCGGTCGAACAGCCCGACGGCTTCGGCGCCGTCGCTGGCGGTCAGAACGTCATGGCCCTGCCGGCTGACGATGGCGGACAGGAGCATGCGGTCGCTGACGTTGTCATCGGCGATGAGCACCGTCAGGCGATCGGAGGCAGATGGCATCATCAGGCGATTTTGAAGAGTTTGGAGAAATTGGAGATGCTGAGGATTTTGTGTACATCGGCGTTGCAGTTGACCAGTTGGATATCGGCTCTGTCGCCGCCGGCGTGGTCACGGAGCAGCAAGAGCATGCCGAGCGCGGAGCTGTCGAGGTAGTGGGTGTCTTTCAGGTCGACCTTGTAGCGGCTGGCCTGTTTTTCTTTCGGTTCGTAGGCGCCGCGAAAATCCTGGTGCGTCGAAAAGTCGAAGCGTCCTTTGATGGTGATGGTCAGTTCTTGGCCATCGGCGGAGCGTTCGGAGGTTACTGACATTGGCAAATTCCTTGTATGAAACAGCGCCAGACGCTTGAGTTTTAGCAGCCCTTGTGAGGCGTGGCAAATCGTTAGCTTTTACTTGGCTTTCAGGAGCTCTCAAGATCAAGAGCGTCTGCCTGGGGGCAGACGTTTCGCCTTCGGCGAGTTACTTGGAAAAGCACCCCAAGTAACCAAGGGTGCTTGCTCTCGGTTGGGCCCTTCGTTCCTCAGGGTCCCTTCACTCCGGTCTCGCTCCGTGGGCCCGCTGCCATCCGCCATCCATGGCGGGGGGCAGCTCTCGCCGCATCCATGCGGCTCGGCCCACTCCACGAGACCTCCGTTCAGCCTGCACCCAAGTCGCGATTGGCGGTGTTTGGGCTTTCTATGTACGAAAATCAAAAACAGATCAAAAACAGATCAAAAACAGATCAAAAACAGATCAAGAGCTTCCCGGCTAAAGCCAGTCCTACGGTCAGAGCCACAGCCAATCCGGCGGGATGCATGCAATGCCTTAGTGGGACCGGCTTCAGACGGGAAGAGGCCGGTTTGGTCGCCATCAGTTTTGCAGTGTGTCTTCCGACGCCTTCCCGGCTAAAGCCGGTCCCACTATGTAGTCGTCCTCACCATTTTCGTTGCCGTTGCTTTTGCTCTTCAAACGCATAAGGTTCAAACACCGCAAAACGCGACTTGGGTGCAGGCCGAGCGCAGGTTTTGCGCAGTGGGCCGAGCCGCATGGATGCGGCGAGAGCGCCGTTGCGGACATGGATGTCCGTTCGGCGCGGGCCCACGGAGCAAGACCGGAGCGAGGGAACCCGACGAAGTCGGGCCAAACCAGGAGCAGGCACCCTTGGTTACTTGGGGTGCTTTTCCAAGTAACTCGCCGAAGGTGAAACAATCTGCCCCCAGGCAGATGCTTTTAAAACTGCTCGGTCCTGGGCAACCTCTGCACCAACTCATCCAGCAATTTCTGCTCGCGTTTATCTTCCAGCGCACGCGCCTCATCGATATACCGCTGCACCAGCTTGCGCAGCCCCTCCACCCGCGCATAGGCCTTCTGCCACTCATCGCGCGCCTTGTTCAAATTATTCTGATGCCACGCCAGACTCTGACGCTGCTGCGCCACCGCCGTCTCCAACTGATTGAGAAAGCGCTGATAATTCATCAGCCACTGACCCGACACCCCATGGGCGCCCTTGTCGATCCACTGCTGCTGATAATCAGACCGAAACTTATCCAGCTCACCCAACTTGGTTTCGGCCAGCCGCACCTGACCCTGAAAATGCCCCAGGCGCTGCACCGCGGCCTTCTCGACCTTCTCGGCCATCTCGACCACCGGCGCGAGACGGCCTGCGCGACTGACTGCCATGACCGATTAACCGCCGGCCTGAGGATTGAAGATCTTCGCCAACTGCTCCTCGCTGCTCTGCATGCTCTCGTTCTCCTGCAAGCCCTGGCGCAGATACTTCACCAACTGCGGCTGCAGCGAAATTGCCAGGTCAGTCTCGCGATCCCCGCCGGCCACGTACGCGCCGACGCTGATCAGATCACGGCTCTGCTGGTACCGCGACCACAACTGTTTGAAATACTGGGCCTGAACCATGTGCTGCGGATCGACCACGGACGGCATCACCCGGCTGATCGACGCTTCGATATCAATAGCCGGGTAATGCCCCTCTTCCGCCAGTCGCCGCGACAGCACGATGTGGCCGTCGAGCACGCCCCGGGCCGAGTCGGCGATCGGGTCCTGCTGGTCGTCGCCTTCGGACAAAACCGTGTAGAACGCCGTGATCGAGCCACCGCCCGCCTCGGCATTACCGGCGCGCTCCACCAGCTTGGGCAGCTTGGCGAACACGGACGGCGGATACCCCTTGGTCGCCGGCGGCTCGCCGATGGCCAGGGCGATTTCCCGCTGAGCCTGGGCGAAACGTGTCAGCGAATCCATCAGCAACAGGACGTTCTTGCCCTTGTCGCGAAAATACTCGGCGATGCGCGTGCAATACATCGCGGCGCGCAGCCGCATCAACGGCGCGTCGTCCGCCGGAGAGGCCACGACGACCGAACGCTTGAGGCCCTCCTCGCCCAGGCTGTGCTCAATGAATTCCTTCACCTCGCGGCCCCGTTCGCCGATCAGCCCGACGACAATGATGTCGGCCTCGGTGAAGCGGGTCATCATCCCCAGCAGGACGCTCTTGCCGACGCCGGTACCGGCAAACAGACCCAGACGCTGACCGCGTCCGACCGTCAATAAACCGTTGATGCAACGAATCCCCACGTCCAGCGGCTGGCTGATCGGGTTGCGTTTGAGGGGGTTGATGGTCGGGCCGTCCATCGGCACCCAGTCTTCGGCTTTCATGCCGCCCTTGCCGTCGAGGGGGCGACCGGCGCCGTCGAGAACGCGGCCGAGCATGGTCATGCCCATCGGCAGGCGACCGGTGTCCGGGAGTGGCACGACCCGGGCGCCCGGCGCGATACCGGAGACGCTGCCGACCGGCATCAGGAACACCTTGCCGCCGGAGAAGCCCATGACCTCGGCTTCAACCTCGACCGGGTGATGACTGCCGTCGTTGATCACCATGCAACGGCTGCCCATGGCCGCGCGCAGGCCTTCGGCTTCGAGGGTCAGGCCCACCATGCGCAGCAGCCGTCCTTCGACGATTGGCTGCGCCGGCAACGAGATCGCGTCGGGATAGGTGCTCAAGCGTTTGGCGAAACTGGTGCGTTCAAGGCGCATCGACAGCACCCAGCGGGTAAGTGGTTTTCTCGGCGCTCTGGAGCGCCTCTTCCAGTTCGATGGTCACATCGGGCGGCGCCGGGTGCAGGGCCTGCTCGTGCAGCTGATCGAACATTTTGCCAAGGGCCTGACTGATCCGCGCCTCGACGGTGGCGTCGATGCGGCTGTGCTCGCTCTCGACCCGGCAACCACCCGGCTGCAGCGTTTCGTCCTCGAGAATGCGCCAGGTTTCCTCGTGACGCTCACGCATGGCTTTGACCAGCGCAAAGTCCTGCGGGTTGACCAGAATGCGCACGTTGGCCGCGCCCATCGGCAGCAGCCGCAAGGCTTCGCGCAGCACCGTGCCGATCTGGCTGGAGTCGGTTTTCAATTCGCGCTGGATGACCTGGCGGACCACATGTTCGACCAGTGACACCATCGATTTCTCGATCTGTGCGTCCTGGTCGGCGATCGGTTCGAACAGATGCCCCATCAGGACTTCCATGCTATCGAGCTTGGCCGCCAGCGCCACTTCCGCTTCCTGACGAACCTTGAGCTGGGTGCTGTGGAAACCCTCTTTTTCACCGATGGCAAACCCCTCGTTGTAGGCGTCCTGACGGATGCTTTCCAACTCTTCCAGGGTCATGGGCTGGACTTCTTCCAGCGGCACTTCTTCGCTCTCGGCGAGCTCGGCCTCCTCGACCACCGGTTCCGGCTCGGGCACTTCCACGTGCGGGTCAAAGCTGGGCAAGGCCCAGACGTCGATCCCGCGCAAATCCTGTGCCCGGATGAGCTCACTGGGTGCTGCTTTATCGGAGCTGGACATCAACGGCACCTACGCTTAAATCATTTCCTCGCCACCCTTGCCGCCAAGAACGATCTCCCCGGCCTCCGCCATACGACGGGCAATGGTGAGAATTTCCTTCTGGGCGCCTTCGACATCGCTGACGCGAACCGGGCCTTTGGCTTCCAGGTCGTCGCGCAGCAGTTCGGCGGCACGTTTGGACATATTCTTGAAAATCTTCTCTTTGATGGCGTCGTCCGAGCCCTTCAGTGCCAGTACCAGCACGTCGGAGGAGACTTCGCGCAGCAAGGCCTGGATACCACGGTCGTCGACATCGGACAGGTTGTTGAAGACAAACATGAGGTCTTCGATCTGCGTCGACAGGTCTTCGTCCACTTCGCGGATCGAGTCCATGAGCTGGCCTTCGATCGAGCTGTCGAGGAAGTTCATGATATCCGCCGCACGCTTGATACCACCCAGGGTAGTACGCGACGTGTTGGCGTTGCCCGAGAACTGCTTCTCGAGAATCTGGTTCAGTTCTTTCAGCGCCGCCGGCTGTACGGTGTTCAGCGACGACACGCGCAGGATGATGTCCAGGCGCACCTTGTGGTCGAAATGGCTCAGCACTTCACCGGCCTGATCGGCGTCCAGGTACGCGACGACGATGGCCTGGATCTGCGGGTGCTCGAAACGGATGACGTCGGCCACTGCGCGCGGTTCCATCCACTTCAGGCTGTCGAGACCGCTGGTGTTGCCGCCCAGCAGAATCCGGTCGATCAGGCCGTTGGCCTTGTCCTCGCCCAGTGCCTGGGTGAGCATCTTGCGGATGTAGCCGTCCGAGCCGATGCCGACGCCGGTCTGATCGCCGACCACGTCGACGAACTCGCTCATCACCTGTTCAACCTGCTCGCGGTGCACGTTGCGCATCTGCGCCATGGCCACGCCGACCCGTTGAACCTCTTTGGGGCCCATGTGGCGCAATACCTGAGCGGCGTCCGTCTCACCCAGGGTGAGGAGCAGAATCGCGGCTTTATCCACGCGGGTCAGTTTGACTGCAGCAGCTCTATCACTCATCAGCGTTGATCCACTCTTTGACGACCTGGGCTACACGCGCCGGGTCCTCGGCCACAAGGCTCTTGATTGCGTTGAGCTGTGCGTCATAGCCCTCGGTAGGGCTCGGCAACAGAATACTTTGCGGACCGCCCAGACTGACGCGGTCGTTTGCCAATTCACCGTCCATCCCGATCATGCCGCCCAGCTCGGAGTCGCTGTCGCCGGCCTTGCCCTGAGGATTGGTGATGCCCTTCAACACCGGACGCAGTACACCAAACACCAGCACCAGGATAAAGAGCACGCCCATGGCCTGTTTGACGATGTCCCAGAACCACGGCTGCGAGTAGAACGGAATGTCCGGGATCACTTCGCCGCGATCGGTGGAGAACGGCACGTTGATCACGCTGACGCTGTCACCACGGCTGGCATCGAAGCCGACGGCGTCCTGCACCAGACGGGTGAAGCGCGCCAGTTGATCAGCGGTCCACGGGACCATCGTCGTTTCGCCGTTGGCCGGGTTGACCTTGACCTGATCATCGACCACCACCGCAACCGACAGGCGATTGACCTTGCCCTGCTGCTGCTTGGTGTGGCTGATGGAACGGTCGAGCTCGAAGTTCTTGGTCGACTGGTTACGCTTGTCGGCCGGGTACGGCGCCAGCATCGGCTGACCGGTCGCCGGGTCCATGATCTGCTGACCGTTGGCGTCCAGCAGCGGTTGGCCCGGTGCGATGGCGCCTGCGGCACCGGCAGCACCCGCGGCGGCGTTCTGTGGCGCAGTTGCCGGGCCTGGCGGCTGGTTACTCAGCGCACCGGGTACACCTTGCGGACCGCTGCCGCTGGAGCGTTGTTCGTTGACCGTCTGCTCGCTGCGCAGAGCAGGCGTGTCCGGGTTGAAGCTTTCGGCGGTGGATTCAACAGCGCTGAAATCAACGTCTGCCGACACTTCGGCCTTGTAGCGGTCATTGCCCAGCACAGGCTGCAGGATGTTCTGCACACGCTGGGTCAGCATGCTTTCCATGCGGCGGGTGTAATCAAATTGCTTGCCGGCCATGGACAGTTCGGAGTTCTCGGCCTGATCGGACAGCAGGTTGCCCTTCTGATCGACGACGGAAATCTGCGACTTGTTCAGCTCAGGAACACTGGTAGCGACCAGGTTCATGATGGCCAGCACCTGACCGGGCTCCAGCGAACGACCGGCATACAGCTCGACCAGAATGGAAGCGCTGGGCTTGCGATCGTCACGCACAAACACCGAGCTCTTCGGAATCGCCAGGTGAACGCGAGCGCCCTTGACGTTATTGAGGCTGGAGATCGTCCGCGCCAGTTCGCCTTCCAGGCCACGACGATAACGAGTGGCCTCCATGAACTGGCTGGTGCCCAGGCCTTGATCCTTGTCGAGGATTTCGAAGCCGACGTTGCCGTCGGTCTGCGCAATGCCGGCACCGGCCAGCTTGATGCGGGCGCGGGACAGGTCATCGGACTTCACCAGCAGCGCGCCGGAGTTAGGCTCAACAGTGTAGGGAATGTCGGCCTGGGCCAGCGTGTCCATCACCTGCTTGGTGTCAACGCCCGACAGGCTGCCATAGAGCGGCTTGTAATCGGGCTGTTGTGACCAAAGCACCACGGCGAAACCAATCGCCACGCTGGCAGCCAGACCGACCATGAGGCCGACCTGACGCAGCATGGTCATCTCGGAGAGATTTTGCAGGAAGGCCAGCCCGAACATCGGCGGCTTGCTTCCTGGCGTACCCGTTTTGGCGGGTACGTTATCGACGACGGCTTCGGCCATGACTTAAATCGTCCTCAAACCGGCATTTGCATGATGTCTTGGTACGCCTGAACCAGCTTGTTGCGTACCTGGGTCAGCGCTTGAAACGAAACGCTGGCTTTCTGCGATGAGATCATCACGTCGGTGAGGTCCACGCCGCTCTTGCCCATTTCGAAAGCGGTCGACAACTGATTCGACGCCTGCTGGGTGTCGTTTACCTTGTTCACCGCCATGCCGAGCATGTCAGCAAAACTGCTCGCACCCGCCTGTTCTGGCGCTGCGATTGCCTTTGGCTGAGCCATGGCATCCATCTGCATGGAGCGCATGTCCAACATCAAGCGATTAAATTCAACACCTTGGGTCATGACGTTTCTCTCAAAAGGGCCGCAAATTTTTGACACGGATTCAGCGGTTACCTAAGCATTAGCAACAAGGGTGCCAGACCAATAGCGGCAATGTGCCACGTTTGGTGAAAGTCTTCGGATGGGTATTTGAACGGACACATAAACGCAGAGGCGCTTCACGCGTTGACACCGCGCGATGCCCTATCAGACGCAGTTCCTGCGGGAGTCAGCTTGCTCACGAAGACGGCATCACACTCACTGAAAAATCAGCGGGTTGTCGGATATCTGTCGTCAGCGCCAGTCAGGCAGTCATCCACTTCACCGACACGCGTGCCTGCTCAGGATGCAAACAGAAACCCTTCGACATCCATGCCCGCGTCACGCATCTGCGCCAGCTTGTAGCGCAGCGTACGCGGGCTGATACCCAGGCGTTCGGCGGCCTCTTTGCGGCGGCCGCGCTCAGCCCGCAGGGTGTCGATAATCATCTGGAACTCCCGGCGACGCAGGTCTTCACCAAGGGCGCCGGCCCCTTCCCCTCCGGTGGAATCGGGCGACGCTTCCATGGCGCCGGTTGCGATGGCGGGCACCTGAGGCACCGGCGCGGCGGCGAATGTCACCGGCCCGGCAAGACAGAAGTCCTCGGCCTGAATCACGCCGCCCTGCTGCAGAATCAACGCCCGCTGCACCGCGTTGTCCAGCTCTCGGACATTGCCGGGCCAGGCGTAGCTGATCAGGCACTTCTGCGCCTCGGCCGACAGCCGCACCGGCCCGTGCTTCATTTTATTGACGTGCTTGGCCAGCAGACGCTCGGCCAGCGGCAGAATGTCGGCGGGACGCTGACGCAAGGATTGCCACGCGAGCGGGAACACCGACAGCCGATAAAACAGGTCCTCGCGGAAACGCCCTGCCGCCACTTCACCGACCAGGTCGCGGTTGGTCGTCGCCACTACGCGAATGTCCAGGGCGATGGGCTTGCGCGCGCCGACTCGCTCCACTTCCCGCTCCTGCAGCACACGCAACAGCTTGGCCTGAAGGCCCATGGGCATTTCGGAAATCTCGTCCAGCAGAAGGGTGCCGCCTTCAGCCTGTTCAAACTTGCCAGGCTGAGAGGCAATGGCCCCGGTGAACGACCCCTTCTCGTGGCCGAACAGCGTGGCTTCGAGCATGTTGTCCGGGATCGCCGCGCAGTTGATTGCGATGAACGGCTTGTCGGCGCGGGGCGATTGCTGATGAATGAAACGCGCCAGCACTTCTTTACCGGTGCCGGACTCGCCTGAAATCAGTACCGTCGAATCACTTTTCGCCACGCGGCTGGCCAGGCTCAGCAACTGCACGCTGGCGGGCTCGACCGCAATGGGCCCCTCGCCATCGGCCGGCCCGAGCTGACCCAACGCATGACGGGCAACCAGTGCCAACAGGGCCTTCGGCTCGAAGGGTTTAACCAGATAATCGGCCGCGCCCTGACGCATCGCATCCACCGCGCGGTCGACCGTGCCATGGGCCGTCATCAGCAGCACCGGCAACTGCGGGTAGCGACTGCGCAACTGACCCAGCAATTGATGGCCGTCCATGCCGGGCATATTGACGTCGCTGACCACCAGGCTGAACGACGAATTGGCAGCGACTATCAAGGCCTCTTCCGCCGACCCGACCGCTTCATAGGCATGGCCTGCGAGCGCCAGGGTTTCGCCCAGTGCTTCACGCAGAGAAGGGTCATCCTCAACCAGCAGCACGTTGAGGGTCATGAGCGCTCACCTGAAGAAATGGTCAACGCAACCGCCCCAGGCACGAGGGGCAACGACACGATAGCGCAAGTGCCACGGCCCGGACGCGAGCGGAATTCGACACGCCCCTGATGCGCCCGCGCCACCGCGGTCACCACCGCCAGACCGAGGCCGGTGCCCGTGGTCTTGGTGGTGAAGAATGGCTCGCCGATGCGGGCCAGCGCCGCTGGCTCGATGCCGCTGCCACTGTCGCTCACACACAACCGCAACGTGTTGCCGCGGTTATACGCATGAATCTTGATACGGCGCCGCGCGTCGCTCTGGCCGGCACTGGCCTGGACAGCGTTTTCAATGAGGTTGAGCAGCGCGCCGACCAGCGTGTCACGGTTGCACAGCAATTCGCCCGTCGGGCTGTCGCATTGCCAGCGCACTGCCACGTCACGCACATGGGTCTGGGCGGCGGATTCGAGGGCGGCGACCAACGCGGTCGGCGTCACTCGGTCAGTCAGCGGCAGCTCGCCACGGGCGAATACCAGCATGTCCCGGACCTGATGCTCGAGCTCGTGCAAACGCTCTTTCAAACGTCCGGCGAAGCGCTGTTGGGTTTCGACGCTCAAGGCCTGATCCGCCAGGTGGCTGGCGTAGATCATTGCTGCCGACAGCGGCGTGCGGATCTGATGGGCCAGGGACGCGACCATCCGGCCCAAGGACGACAAACGCTCATGACGCGCCAGCTGACTTTGCAGATGGCGGGTTTCGGTCAGGTCGTTGAGCAACACCAGTTGGCCCGGCTCGGCGTCCAGGGAACGGGTGGCAATGGACAGGCGGCGCCCGTCCTTCAGGGAGATTTCATGGCCGTCATCTTCGCGCGGCGCGAAGCAGCGGGCGATGACGTGGCGCCAGAGCATGCCGATCAATGGCTCGCCCAGCAGATCCAGCGCGGCGGGATTGGCCTCGCGGACCATGCCGGTGCCGTCGATGACAATGACGCCGCCGGGCAGCAGATCCAGCAGGTTCTGCAGGCGGTTCGCCAGGCGTTCTTTCTCTGCCAGCTCCTGCATGCGCTGGGCGCTGACCACGGCCAGCTCGCCCTTGAGCTCAGTGACCCGTGCTTCCAGCAGGCCGTAGGAGTCAGTCAGTTGAGTCGACATCTGGCTGAACAATGCGAAGGCCTGCTCAAGCCCTTGCCTGCTTGCCACTTCCGGGGACTGCTGCACTAACGAACCCATGGCTAAAGCTGGTTCGGAAGACATCTGAGCGGCCTGGGGCATAGTTGATCTCTCGGGTAGCGAACCGTCAGTAAACGGTATGTTCCCAGAGACATAGCAATCCTCGTGCCGAAAAAAAACCGCTGAAAAATCAGCGGTTTATTTTTGGCGCGTCAATCGACAGTCAGTCTTCGACCTGCTCGTCGCCTTCGCGACGGCTCATGCCGTACTTGCGCATTTTCTCCACCAGCGTGGTGCGGCGGATGCGCAGACGTTCGGCGGCCCGTGCCACGATTCCGTTTGCGTCATCCAGCGCCTGCTGGATCAAGCCCTGTTCCAGGCCACCGAGGTAGTCCTTCAAGTCCAGGCCTTCAGGCGGCAGCAGCGCGCTGCTGGCGAAGTTCGGCGTATGACCGTTAATGGCCACGCGCTCTTCGAGATCGCTGCGCAGGCTGTCGACCAATTGCTCATCTTCGTCGTCGACGTAGCGGAATTTCTTCGGCAGCTCGGAGACGCCGATGACGCCGTATGGGTGCATGATCGCCATGCGCTCGACGAGGTTGGCGAGTTCACGCACGTTGCCCGGCCAGCCGTGACGGCACAGGGACATGATGGCGGCGGAGTTAAAGCGGATCGACCCACGTTTTTCGTGTTCCATCCGCGAAATCAGCTCGTTCATCAACAGCGGAATGTCTTCCACCCGCTCACGCAACGGCGCCATTTCGATCGGGAACACATTCAGACGGTAGTAAAGATCCTCGCGGAAACTGCCGATCACGATCATGTCTTCAAGATTTTTATGCGTCGCGGCAATGATCCGCACGTCGACGCTTTGGGTCTTGTTGCTGCCCACGCGCTCGAAGGTGCGTTCCTGCAGGACGCGCAGCAGCTTGACCTGCATCGGCAGCGGCATGTCGCCGATCTCATCGAGAAACAGCGTGCCACCGTTGGCCAGTTCGAAGCGCCCTGCCCGGCTGGTGATGGCGCCGGTGAAAGCGCCCTTCTCGTGGCCGAACAGTTCGCTTTCGAGCAACTCGGCCGGGATCGCGCCGCAGTTGACCGGCACGAACGGCGCATCGCGGCGCTTAGAGTGGTAATGCAGATTACGGGCAACGACTTCCTTGCCGGTCCCGGACTCACCGAGGATCAGCACGCTGGCGTCGGTGTCGGCGACCTGCTGCATCATCTGGCGCACATGCTGAATCGCACGACTGGTGCCGACGAGGCTGCGGAAAAGATTGGGTTCGCGCTGGCGCCCACGTTCACGGGCCTGGTCGTACATCTCGCGATAGACCTGGGCGCGGTGAAGGGAGTCCAGCAGTTTGCTGTAGCTGGGCGGCATCTCGACGGTGGAGAGGACCCGGCGGCGCAGATCGTCCGCCAGTTCGGTCGAGGAGTTCTCGCCCATCAGCAGGACCGGGAGAAACTCGTCCCACGCGGCCACGGTTTTGAGCAGGCCCTGAAGGCTGCCCGGGGCGTTCACGCTGCCGACCAGCACGCAGAGCACTTCTCGGGTGGAGGTCAACGAACCCACGACTTGCTGCCAGTCTGTGCTGGAGCAGGACAGGTTCTCATCACCCAGAAAATTCAGAATCACCGCCATGTCACGGCGGCGCTGGCTATCG
Source organism: Pseudomonas sp. GL_135 (assembly GCF_057834665.1). NCBI lineage: Bacteria > Pseudomonadati > Pseudomonadota > Gammaproteobacteria > Pseudomonadales > Pseudomonadaceae > Pseudomonas > Pseudomonas sp. GL_135. Next base: position 1,793,634 of record NZ_CM174408.1, on the reverse strand, counting down.
TCATCGATCAGCAGGATTTTGATTTCACGCCACATGCAATAGCAACTTCCCTAGTCAACTCGATGCCCGATCACGGGCAAGCTTGGCTTTCGTTTCGTCCGTTGAGACGCGTCAATCACCGAAATTAGTGAACTTCACTAGTTAAGTCAAAAAACCGTACACAGTCAATTATTTGGCGTACATATTTTGGCTATGGACCAAGTGTCAACCGAACAGATGGTAAACCTTTGCCGCGCTTTTCGCTCGCTGGATCTGCGACATTTCGTCGACGATCGCTTGACGTTCGCCCACAGCTACGTCAATAAGCTTGCGATAGACGCCTAGCAGCTCTTCCAGATTGTTTCGCAATTCAGGCTCATCGTTGCTCGCCTGGTTGATGACTTCGTCGACGCAGGCCCGGCAGGCCATATCGAGCTGGCCGATTGCCTCCCAGTCACGCTGCTCGAGGGCATCGACCAAGGCTTCACGGGTTTCTTCGATTCGCTTGAGTGCAACGCTCATGGGTGTCTCCTTCAGAGCACGGGCTGTTGTTCGCCGATCCCGTCCCAGCCTTCCTTGACCGTGGTCAGCAGGCCGCTGACTTCATCAAGGATCTTCGGATCGGATTTGATGTTCGCTTCTGCCAGACGCTTCATCAGGTACACGTACAGATTGTCGACATGGGCCAGGGCTTCCGCCTGCTTTTCCATGTCCAGACCTTCACGCAGACCGCCGATGATTTCAATCGCCTTGCCAATCAACAGCCCTTTGGCGGGGATGTCCTTGCGCTCGATGGCGCCCTTGGCCTGGGCGATACGGTCAAGGCCGGCTTCCATCAGCATCTGTACCAGACGGTGTGGCGTGGCCACTGCAGTCTGGGCATGTGAGTTGACCTTCTGATACTGACGAAGGGCTGCCATACGGTTCATTGTCTTACCTCGCAAAACTCGAAGTTTCTATAGTGAGGGTATCGACACGGCCTGAAAAAACTTTAAGGCCAGATGCCAAAAACCCGGCACCAGGGCCGGGTCATCTTCAGCGCGCCAACGTTTACGCGTTTTTCTGCGCGTTGAGCGAGTCGAAGAACGAGGTGATGCTCGTCGCCGAGGCTTTCAACTGCCCCACCAGCAAGTCCATCGCGTTGTATTTGGCGGTCAGGGTGGCCGTCAGGGTCGTGACGCGCAAATCGAGTGCGGCTTGCTGATCCTGAAGGTTGCTCTGCTGTTTGTTCAGGCTGGTCTTGCGGGTGTCGAAAATGCCGCCAGTCTGGGTGTAAGGCGTGACAGCCGCATTCATCCGGGCCAGCAAACCGTTCTTGCCGTCTCCGGTACCGGTGAACAACTGCTGAACGTCACCCGCCAGCCCCGCATCCATCGCGGCGGTGAATTTCTTGTCGTCCAGTGTCAGCTTGCCGTCGCTCTGACCGGTCGTGATGCCCAACTGAGCCAATACCGACAGCTCGCCCGGCGCACCCGTGGTGACCAACTCTTTGCGCAACGCCGAAATGATCGCACGGGGCATTGCGTCGCCGGTCAGCGAGGCCGGCGTGACCGTAGCGCCGGTTGTTTTGTCCGGGGTGTCACTGACCGAAGCTTTCGTCACCGTGGTCACGGCACTGAGCACCGCGTTGTAGGAATCGACAAAGGCCTGCAGTGACGCCTTCAGGTTGTCGGTGTTGGTGCTCACCGTCACCGTGGTGGTGGTTTTGTCACTGCCGGGCAACAGTTTCATCGTTACCCCGCCAAGGGTCTTGTCGACCGTGTTGCTTTTGCTGGTGACCTGCAGTCCGTTGATCGTCAAAGAAGCGCTGACTGGCGGCGTGCCAATGTAACCGGCCGACGAAGCGGAGGTCGCATCAAGCTTGTCGGTTTTACCGATGGTGAAACCGGCAATGCTGCTGCTGGTGGTGATCTCGGAATCAGCACCAGTCACTGTCGAGCCAAAAACCAGGCGCGTGCCCTTGTCGTCCGTGATGATGTTGGCACTGATGTTGGTGGTTTTCGTGTCTTTATTGATCTGCGCCGCGACCGAGGCCAGGGTGGCCCCCTCCGGAATGGTGTAAGCCTTGGAAATGCCATTTTGAGTGAGGGTAAGGTCCCCACTCGGAATGGCACTGGTACCACCGCCGGCAAATGCAGCCGTCGCAACGCTCGAACTGGTGGCGATGTTATTGACGTTGATCGAATAGGTGCCGGGCACTGCGGTGTTATCCGAGCTCACGGTCATCTTGGTTTCGTCGGAGGACTTCGCCGCGTAGCCGGTGAATTGCAGTTTACTGGTGGTGCCGGACGGCGGATTGACCAGCGCCTGAAACGCCGACATCGCCGATTGCAGCGTGCCGATGCCCGACAGCTTGGTGGTGACCAGCTTGGTCTGGGTGGTGATCTGGGTTTGCTTGGCGGTTTTGTCGGAATTGACCAATGCGGTCACGATTTCACCGATTGCCAAACCCGAGCCGAGGCCCGTAGCAGGTGTAATTGGACTAGCCATGTGAATCTCCTTTCAGTTGTAGTCAGCATGTTGACGAGCACGCTACGCCCAAAGGCAGCGTTCACGTTTTGTGCCATTTAAACTTTCGCGTCGAATAACAGGCTGTTTGCGTTCTTCAGACTGTCGGCGAGTTTCAACGCTTCAGCGGACGGCAATTGCCGCACCACTTCACCTGTTTCCGTGGCGATCACTTTCACTACCACTTTCCCCGACTTGTCGTCGATGGAGAATTCCAGGTTGCGATGAACCGACTGAAAGAACTGTTCCATTTGCTTGACGGCCGCTTCCAGTTCTTCTGACTTCTTGCCTGGGTCTGAGTCTTTACTTGTCGACGTCTCGGACTGCGCAGAAGCAGCCGGAGCAGAAACGACTTGAGGCGCCACGGCTGGCTTGTCAGCAACCACAGGCACCGCGGGCAACGACTGGACCATCGAATAAGACAAATTGAGCCTGCTACTTATGTCCATGTCCACTCACCTCTTGAACGTAAAAAGCGGGAGAGCACGCAAGCATACTCCCCCGCCAAACTCTAACCGTTATTACTGAAGCAGTTTCAGAACAGCGGATGGCAGCTGGTTAGCCTGGGCCAGAACAGAGGTGGAAGCTTGTTGCAGAGTCTGTTGTTTGGTCAGGTTAGCGGTTTCAGCGGCGAAGTCGGTGTCTTGAATACGGCCCAGTGCAGCGGTGGCGTTTTCGTTAACGTTTTGCAGGTTGGAAATGGTGCTGGTCAGACGGCTTTGCGAAGCACCGAGGTTTGCACGAGTGCTGTTGATCGTTGCCAGAGCAGCGTCAATTGCAGTGATTGCGTTGTCGATGTTGGTGCTGGCGGTGGCGCTGGTGCCAGTGATCGCAACAGAACCGCTTGCAACCGACAGGGAAGTAGCGTCGAACTTGGAGCTCAGAACCAGGTCGATGCGGTTAGCCGAGCCAGTGCTCGAGCCTACTTGCAGGGTCATGGTGCCAGCCGAACCGTCCAGCAGGTTTTTGCCGTTGAGGTTGGTCGAAGACGAGATACGAGTCAGTTCGTCGGACATCTGACCGAATTCAGCGTTCAGAGCGGTACGGTCAGCCGTGCCGTTAGTGTCGTTTCGCGACTGAACAGCCAGTTCACGCATACGCTGCAGAATGTTGGTGGACTCTTGCAGAGCGCCTTCAGCGGTTTGAGCCATCGAGATGCCGTCGTTGGCGTTCTTGATTGCTACGGTCTGGCCGCGGATTTGCGACGTTTCGCGGGTTGCGATCTGCAGGCCGGCTGCGTCGTCTTTAGCGCTGTTGATTTTCAGACCGGAAGACAGACGAGTCATCGAAGTCGACAGTGCATCGGAAGCTTTGGACAGGTTCTTCTGAACAGCCAGGGAAGCTACGTTGGTGTTTACGCCTAAAGCCATGATGAATTCCTCGTGAGTTGTTTGCTGCGGCTATCCGGCCCTGGCAAGCGCCGGGTGTGGCCTAGAGAACCTACGTAATGTTTATCGTCGCGGTTGCCAGGAGCTTGAGGGCTTTTTCAAATTTATTTGCCACCAGAGCGCCACCCCCGCATTTTGTTGTCCGGGGATACACAACGTTTCGGCGCACTCCCCGGAAGCTTTAACCTGACCCGGCGATTTGTTAACCAGTTCTCAAAAGACGGACGCCCCCTGCGGCGCGCCCGGTGTGGTAGCGCTCTCTATAGAGAGGCTTGGGTTATTGCAGGAGCTTCAGCACGGCGGCTGGTAGCTGGTTGGCTTGGGACAGGATGGCGGTGGAGGCTTGTTGAAGGGTTTGCTGTTTGGTGAGCTCGGCGGTTTCTGCGGCGAAGTCGACGTCTTCAATTCGGCCGCGTGACGCCGTCACGTTTTCCACGATATTGGAAATGTTGGAAATAGTAGAGGTCAGCCGGTTTTGCTTGGCCCCCAATTCAGCAGTGGCTGCTGAAACTGTCGCCAATGCCTTGTCGATCTGAATGATCGCATCATCGATGTTCTTAGCTGTTACAGCCGACTCCAACTCAAGTTCTGCCTTAGTGGGCTGCAATGGGTTCGCTCGCGCTATACCTTCATAGATGCCGGTCCCATCAATTTTGGGGGTGATGTTATCGCCAATTTTTACATCCCTGTTACCCACGACCAAAGCAGTGTTAGTAGCAGGATCTGGGAGCACTGCGGTGACCGCTGGAATATCTGCTTTTGCAGTGAATAGCGCTTTGCCGGAAAAGTCTTCTGTAAGCGCGATATCAATCTGCTCATCAGGACCTGTGTTCGCGCCCACATGGAAGGTAAGGATACCTGCACTTCCATCCAGCAGCTTCAAGTCCTGGCCAAACTTCGTACTGCCGGCAAGACGATTGAGCTCGGCAACTTTCTCGTCAAATTCCTTGTTGGATGCAGCACGATCGCTCGAACTGTTGGTGCCATTTTTCGCTTGAACAGCGAGTTCACGCATACGTTGCAAGATACCAATCGACTCTTGCAATGCCCCCTCGGTTGTTTGAATCACAGAGATCGCATCGTTGGCATTTCTCGCTGCGACGGTGAGCCCTCGAATCTGCGTGGTAAGCCGGGTGGCAATCTGCATGCCAGCTGCGTCATCTTTGGCACTGTTGATACGCAAACCGGAGGAAAGCCTCGTCATGGCGGTGCTTAGGGAGTCGGAAGAGCGGCCCAGATTCCGCTGAACAGACAGCGACGCAATATTGGTGTTCACAGTTAAAGCCATTTTTAATTCCCTCGTTGATAGAAACGGAGGGTTCTCTGATGTCGGGGAAGTCCATTTCTCCCGGAGAACCTACAATCCCGGTATCGACGATCTGCACATTGGCTTTAACAACAAACACTTCCCGAAGGCTGCGCCACCACTACACTTGAAGGGTAATAAAACAGCTAAGTTATTCACTGGACTGGATATAAAAAAAACTGAAAAAAAAGGCCCTTACGGTCCACTCAATTCAGACTGAACTGAAACTAACGTAGGAACTTTCTCTGACTTTCCTGCACCCGGAAAGGGTCAAATCTCAACAAACTCCACTTCCAGCCAATCCGCCACTCCCAACCAATCCTGCCGCTCCTGGCAGGCCAGAATCGCACTCAACACCCTCCCCCATTCAGCCTGTCTCTCGGCGCAGACCCCTTCCATCAGCGGCATAGACCGGTCGATCAGCTCGACCATCTTAAGCGCGCCTTCGATATCGCGGCCCAGGCGAAACAGCTTCGCGCAGTCGCGGGCTTCTTCTATGACGTCTGCAGGCAAGGTCATGGCGCGGTCCAGTCGGGGTCGAAGTGGGCGCCGGCGATCAACGCACCGTCGCGGCTGGTGTTGAGGAACGTGACCTGCGGGTGGCGGGCAATGAAGCGTTCGAGTTCGATCAGATAGCTGCGGAAATTGAGCTGGGTCTTGACCTTGTTGCCGCGGCCGTCGCGCACCCAGTGTTTGGCGACGCTCAGGGCAGGCCCCAGGTCGCCGTCCTCCCAGCCGGTGTGGGTCTTGCCGCCGGGGAAGGCGAAGTCGGCGCCGAACAGGGTGATCCGTGAAGCGCCCAATTTGACCGCGAGGTCTACCGCCGGGTGAATGACGCTGCCGGCGACATGCAACGTAGCTCTGGGAATTTCTTCACGCAGCCGGGCGTACAGGGGGCTGGTTGAATAGCCTACGTAGCGCGGGCCTTGCCATGCCTCCAGCATTTCGGCGTCCTGTCCCGGCACGTAGACCAGCGCGATGTGTGCAGAACCCTCGGCGGGCAGATGTCGCGGGGTGATGCGGTGGTCGATGCTCACCACCACATCCGGCGTGATGCCCTGATTGCGCAGCGGCACGTAGGCCGTGTCGACGCAAATGATCAGCGGGCGGTTCGTGCTGTTTGACGTGATCAAGAGGCGCGGCAAATGCTGTTGCAGACTCGGTCCCGTGGCGATAACGAACACGTCGCGCCCGGGTTGAGTGCCGAACAGTGCAGCGACGTCGGTGTCCCCTTGCAGCAGTGCCCTGCCCTGTTCCAGCAGGCGCGCGTTGTCGGGGGTATCGGCGGCGAAGGCCTGGTTGTTGAAGGCGACGTGCACTTCGCTGACCAGCCGATCGCGGATCCGTGCGCTGCTGTCGTCGGCCAGCACCAGCTCGGCTGGCAGCGCAAAGAACGGCAGTTGAATCTCGCTGCGGGCATCGGCGTACGCGAGGTTCACGCGGGGGTCGGACAGCCAGTCATCCTGTTCCAGCAGTTGCAGCACCAATGAGAACAGCGCGCCATTGAGGATATGGACGTGCAGCGCTTGCAGAGAGTGTTCGGCGAGCAAAACCCTCTGCAGATCGCCGAGGCCGGTGCCATAAAGGTGCACGGCGGGGCTGTCGGTGGGGAGGCTTTTTGCCTGGGTTTGCGCTTCGCCGAGGCGATCATGGCGGCTGGTGAGCTGGATGCCGCCAATGCTGAGGGTCGATTGTCGACCTTCGATCAACTGCGCAGGAATGAATTCGGTATTTTCGGCGCTCAACCGCTGGGCCACGTCGGGCCAGCGCTGTTCGATCACGGCGAGGTTGCGCTGGAGAATCTCGCTCATGACGGCAGTCCTTTTCCGATGGGAGGTGCAGAAAGCAAAACGGCGACCTGAGTTATCAGCGTCGCCGTCGTACAGGCTGGAGGCAGCCCGGTGATTCGCTGTCAGGGACGATAAAGGATCGCTGAGCCCCACGACAAGCCCACGCCGAAACCACTGACCGCGATGCGCTTCCACGTAGCGTTCATGACGTGTTTTTCCAGCAGCAGCGGAATGCTGGAAGACACCGTGTTGCCGGTCTCGAGCATATCCTTGACGAACTTCTCCGGCGACGTGCCGTCCTCGAACCGACGGGCGACCGCATCGACGATGGCCGCACTACCCTGGTGAATGCAGAACGCATCAACGTCGGAGGATTGCAGGCCGGAGTCTTCGAGCAATTCATTGAGGTGCGCAGGCACTTTGACCAGCGCGAAGTTGAACACCTGACGCCCGTTCATGTAGAACGCGCCGTCGGTGGTCTTGAGAAACTCTGCGCCCGAGCCGTCGGTGCCGAACTTGGATTTGCCCAACTGCCACGGGGCGTCGTCGCTCATCCAGGTCGCGGTGGCGGCATCGCCGAAGAGCATGGTGGTGTTGCGGTCTTCCGGGTTGACGATCTTGGAATACGGGTCGGCGGTGACCAGCAGGCCGTTTTTCAGGCCGGTCGCCTCCATGAAGCCTTTCAGCGCATAGATGCCGTAGACGTAGCCCGAGCACCCCAGGGAAATGTCGAACGCGGCGACATGGGTCGGCAGGCCGAGTTTGTGTTGAACGATGGCGGCCGTGTGCGGCAAGCCTTCTTCGTCGCCGTTCTGGGTGACGACGATCAGGGCGTCGATGGCGTCCCGCGACAGCCCGGGGTTGTTGGCGAACAGCTGGTTGACCGCTTCGACGCACAGGTCCGAGGTTTCCTGGTTGTCGTCTTTGCGCGGCAGAAAAGCGGAACCGATCTTGCCAAGGATGAAGTCTTCATCCTTTCCGAATTTGGCACCCTGGGCGTAATTGTCGACGCCGGCTGTGGGCACATAACTCGCTATGCTCTTGATGCCAATCATCATGGCTTCCCAATAAAAAACTGCTGAACATCACCCGGCGCGGTTAAGCGGGGCGTTGAAAATCCGGGGCTTGCGGCTTGAAAAAAGGCGACGTACACGCCAAAGCGATACCAGAATCGCTCTGAAATCGGCCCGACGACGTCACGGCCCGCCAACACGATACAGTGAAGATGCCCGTTATGACCCACAGGTCACCAAAAGTTTTACAAGCTTTTAGCTGACCGACGGGTGCTGCGCAACCTCAGATCGCCGCTCAGACAGCCAATTGACATGAAGATGTCACGGGATTGTGGCGGGTCGGCGAACACCCGGGTGGCTTTAGTGGGACAAGCTTCAGCCGGGACGAGGCCCTGATGTACAGCCTCATTTTTGCGGTGTGACGCCTGCCGTCTTCCCGGCTAAAGCCGGTCCTACACTGGCGTTCACAGCCAATCTCACTGACTGCACGCATTGGTTTAGTGGGACCGGCTTCAGCCGGGAAGAGGCCCAAATATGCACCCGCGATTCTGAGGTGTGGCGAATGCCGTCTTCCCGGCTAAAGCCGGTCCTACATTCGTGTTCACAGCGCAATTCCCAAGTGATGCCGGTCCTGCCTTCACTCAACCCACCACATCCCAGCTCAACGCAGTCCTGCGTTTCAGCGGGTGCCGGGCTTTGCGCCCCAGCACGGCATCGATGTGTTTGGGCGCGAGGCCGAGGCCGGGGCGAATGGCGCGGATATTGTCCGGGGTGAAGGCCTCGCCCTCGGCGATGTCCCGCACCACGTACAACGAGCGGCGGTATTGCAGCGATTTCTGTTCGGCTTCGGTAGCGCCGTATTGCACGTGGCCCATGCCTTGCCACGCGCGTTCGGTTTCGATGACCAGGCTGGCCATTTCCGCCGGTTCCAGGGAAAAACTGGCGTCGACCCCGCCATCGGCGCGGTCCAGGGTGAAGTGCTTTTCGATGACCGTCGCGCCCATGGCCACCGCAGCAACCGACACGCCAACGCCCATGGTGTGATCGGACAAGCCCACCTGGCAGCCGAACAACCCGGCCATATGCGGAATCGTGCGGACGTGGCTGTTGGCCGGTGTGGCCGGGTAGGTGCTGGTGCATTTCAGCAGCACCAGATCCTTGCAGCCCGCGGCCCGGGCCGCGCGCACGCTGTGGTCCAGCTCGGCGATGCTGGCCATGCCGGTGGAAATGATCATCGGTTTACCGGTGGCCGCCACTTTGCGAATCAGCGGGATGTCGGTGTTTTCAAAGCTGGCGATCTTGTAGGCCGGCACGTCGAGGCTCTCGAGAAAGTCCACGGCGGTCTCGTCGAAGGGCGTGGAGAACGCCAGCAGCCCCAACTCTTTAGCCCGGGCGAAGATCGGCGCGTGCCATTCCCACGGCGTATGCGCCTGCTCGTACAGCGCATACAGCGAGGTCCCGGCCCACAAACTGTTGGGATCTTTGATGAAGAACTCGCCCTCGGCGATGTCCAGGGTCATGGTGTCGGCGGTATAGGTTTGCAGTTTGAGGGCATGGGCCCCGGCTTTGGCGGCCGCCTCGACGATACGCAATGCCTGATCCAGCGACTGATTATGGTTGCCGCTCATCTCGGCAATGATGAACGGCGGCGCGTCGGGGCCGATGGTTCGCGAACCGATCTTGAAAGACTTCATCGTTGCTCACTCGCTGCATTGACGTCGGCCGGCACTGGCTCCGACGCTAGAAATAAGAACGGGCAGCGGCTCATGCGCCCTGCCCCTTTGCCGCGTTATCGGCCACCTTCGCCAATGCATCAGCGATACGCCGGGCGCCAAGGCCATCGACCAACAACCTCGATTGCTCGGCGAGCGTCCGGCGTAAGGCTGCATCCCCGCAAAGCTGCTCGACGGCGGCGCGCAAAAGGCCGGGCTCAAGCTGCACATGGGGCCCGAGATACACATGCACGCCGGCCTCGGCCAGCAATTGCGCATTGAGCTGCTGGTTGTTCGCCACCGAAATACAGATCGTCGGCAACCCCAGCGCCGCGCGCTCCCACGTGGTGCCGCCACCGGCACCGATAAACAGATCAGCCGCCTGCATCCGCGCAAAAAAATCTCCGGTCAGGCTGTGCAAATGCCACTCAGGTCTAGAAGCAGCGAGATCGCTCATCGCCTGCCAGTGGGGGTTATGCAAACCGGCGACGAAATCCACCTGCAAGTCATCTAACCCCTGAAGCGCCTGCATCGTAGCGTAGACCTGCCCGGCCGCATCGAAGCCACCGAAGTTGACCAGCACCCGCTTCACACGCGGCTTGATCGCGATGGGCTCGCATTGAAACTCGTCGCGGAGCAGAGCAAATCGCGGCCCCAGAAAGGTCTGGCAATCAGGCCCGACCCAGGCGGCATAAGGCTGATCCAGCGCTTGAGCGCTGTAATTCTGGTCCAGCAGCACATCCACCGCGTGGGGCCGATTGGCCAGATCATCAATGGCCATCACCCGATCGGCGAGACCGCGCGCCGCCTTTTCCCATCGCGCATCCAGGCCGTAATGGTCGACGATCAGCCAGTCAAAGGGCGGCTCATGCTCAATCTCTTCGGCCAAGGCAGACAGGTCAGCCTGCCACGGCAACGCCGCTTCGATGTCCTGATCTTCTTCAGCGCCATAGCGTGCCGGCAGCGCATAGGTGGCATAACCGTGATCCGCCAGCCGCTGGAGCAAATGCCCAGGCAACTCGCGGCAGGCAAAGCGCACGTCAGCGCCATCCCGGCGCAGCACATTGGCGAGCGTCAGGCAGCGAGCAATGTGGCCGCTGCCGATGGTCACCGAGGCGTCGGCGCGAATCAGCACGCGCATCAGTCCAGCTCCCCGCCGGCCTTGAGCGCAGCATAAAGATACTCCGCGCGCAGCCAGTCTTCCGGGCTGTCGATGTCCTGCACCAGATGCCGGGGCAGAATCACCGGCAGGCTGAGTTCGGAAAAAACCGTGTCACCGCGCCGCCAGGCATCGCTGCGGCCCCAGTAGAACTGGCCGGCGTCCTGATACGCCACCGGCAGATCCTGAGAACGCACGCTGCGAAATTCCGGGTGCATCGCGCTCAGGCTGCCGTCGTCGCCAATCAAGAGGGCGCGCTGCACCGGGAAGCCGAAGCTGCACACTGAAAACCCATAGGATTTTTCCGGCGCCGCGACGAGCGCTTCCAGGCCCTGACGCAGATAACGCGCCTGCAACAGCGGCGCGGTGGCGTAAATGCAGCACGCATAATCAAAGCGCTGATCGAGGGCCTCCAGAGTACAAAGCGCGTGCTGGATCACCGCCGCTGTGCCGGTAAACGCATCGGCCAGCTCTGCCGGGCGCATGAACGGCACGTCAGCGCCATGGGCACGGGCGACGTTGGCGATTTCTTCATCGTCGGTGCTGACGATAACCTGATCGAACACCCCGCTGGCCAGCGCAGCACGAATGGAATGGGCGATCATCGGCTCGCCGTTGAACAGCTTGATGTTCTTGCGCGGGATGCGCTGGCTGCCACCCCTCGCGGGAATAATCGCGACGGCGCTCATGGGCGTGGACCTGTCATGGATGTGTTCCCATCAGTCGCGTGCCCGGCCCGTTTTGCCAAGCACTCGACGCAGCTGATCAACGACGTAATCCTGCTGCGCATCGGTCATCGCCGGGTACAGCGGCAGGCTGATGGCCTGGGCGTAATAAGCCTCGGCTTCCGGGAAATCACCCGGCTTGAAGTTCAGGTCGCGGTAATAGGGCTGCAGATGAACCGGAATGTAATGCACGTTCACGCCGATGCCTGCCCCGCGCAAACTTTCGAAGACTTGACGATGACTCAGCGCAATCAGGTCGGTCTGCAGGCGCACGACGTACAAGTGCCACGCGGAATCGGCCTCAGCTTGAGCGGTCGGCAAGGTCAGCGGCAGGTCAGCCAGAAGCATTTGATAGCGCGCTACCAGCTCGCGCCGCCGGGCCAGAAAACCGTCCAGTTTCCCCAGCTGCGAAAGCCCGAGCGCGGCCTGCATGTCGGTCATGCGGTAATTGAAGCCCAGTTCGACTTGCTGGTAATACCAGGGGCCGTGGCTCGGCTCGTCCATCTGCGCCGGATCACGGGTCATGCCGTGGCTGCGCAGGCGGCGCAAGTGTTCGGCCAGTTTGGGGCTGTTGGTCAGCACCATGCCGCCTTCGCCGGTGGTGACAATCTTCACCGGATGAAAGCTGAACACTGTCATGTCGGCGAATTCGCCACAGCCCACCGGGCGCCCGGCGTAATGCGCGCCGACCGCGTGGGAGGCGTCTTCGATCACCACAAACCCATAACGCCGGGCCAGCCCGGCGATGGCGCGCATGTCGCAGCTCTGGCCGGAAAACGCCACCGCCACCAGTACCTTGGGCAGCGTGCCGGTTGATTCGGCGGCTTCAAGCTTGCGCGCGAGGGCATCGGTGTCGAGGTTCCAGGTCAGCGGGTCGATATCGACGAAATCCACATCAGCGCCGCAATAACGCCCGCAGTTGGCCGAGGCCAGAAAGGTATTCGGGCTGGTCCACAGCCAATCGCCCTGCCCCAGTCCGGCCGCCAGACAGGCAATGTGCAGCGCTGCCGTGGCATTGCACACCGCCACCGCGAAACCCGCTTCGCAGCGCTCGGCCATGGCGGCTTCAAAGCGCTCCAGGGTCGGGCCCTGGGTCAGCCAGTCGGATTGGAGCACCTCGACGACGGCATCAATGTCGGCCTGATCAACGCTCTGCCTGCCGTACGGAATCATGGCTTGACGTCAGCGTGCAGCTCGCCGATCTGGCGGATCGACAGGAAGTCAGGGTTGGTGTCGGAGCGGTATTCGAACTCATCGTGAACCGCTCTGCTCTGTGCGCCTGTCGCGTCGACTGCAAAATCGGTGTCGACGTTGTTAAAGCGGATCGACGGCACGATGGTGTAGTGGTCGTCGAATTCCAGGGTCATGCGCGCGTCGTCCTGGGGCACCATCAGCTCGTGGAGTTTCTCGCCGGGACGGATGCCGACGATCTTGTGCGGCAGGTCCGGGGCCATGGCCTGGGCCAGATCAACGATGCGCACCGACGGAATCTTCGGCACGAACACTTCGCCGCCGTGCATGCGCTCAAAGCTCTGCATGACGAAATCCACGCCATGGTCGAGGGTGATCCAGAAGCGGGTCATGCGCGGATCGGTGATCGGCAGTTCAGCCGCGCCCCCGGCCAGCAGCTTGCTGAAGAACGGCACGATAGAGCCCCGGGAGCCGGCGACGTTGCCGTAGCGCACCACGGAAAACCGCGTCTGCTCTTCGCCACCGATATTGTTGGCGGCAACAAAAAGCTTGTCCGACAGCAGCTTGGTGGCGCCGTACAGGTTGATCGGGCTGGCGGCCTTGTCGGTCGACAGCGCCACGACCTTTTTCACGCCGTTGGCGATGGCCGCCGAAATGATGTTTTCCGCGCCGTTGACGTTGGTGCGGATGAATTCGGTCGGGTTGTACTCCGCCGCCGGCACGTGCTTGAGCGCCGCCGCGTGGACCACGTAATCAATGCCGCGCATGCCCTGCTGCAAACGGTCGGCATCGCGCACGTCGCCGAGGAAGTAGCGCATGCACGGGGCGTTGAATTCCTGCTGCATTTCGTACTGCTTGAGCTCATCCCGGGAGAACACCACCACGCGCCGGGGCTGATAACGCGCCAGCAGCGTGCGGATGAACATGCGACCGAACGAGCCGGTCGCGCCTGAGATGAACACTGATTTGCCGTTGAACATGAGGGAGTCCTTTGACCTGGAGCGACATTGAGCCTGCGACGGTCCGAACCGGATGCGGCGCGGACCGGGTGCGGCCTTAAGCGATCAGTTGCGACCAGTCTGCCGTGGACGCCGTGTCGACCGTGAAACCGCGACCGGACAGGCTCAGGTTCTGGTTATAGGCCAGATCATGAGCAAAGGCCCCGGCCCATTTGTCCTGCAGGCGTGCCAGTGCCAGGGGTGCCTGGGCCGTGCTGCCCGAGTGGTAGACCTGGACCTGCGGCGTCCAGACCGTCAAATAGCCGTTCTGGCCGATCTTCAGACAGAAATCCACCACCGCGTAAGCATCGCCGAAGTCCGCCTCATCAAGCCCGCCCACGGACTCGAAAAGCGCTTTGCGCACCATCACGCAGGCACCGGAGACCGCCGAGTAATTGTGTTCCAGCACCAGGCGCTGCAGGTAACCACTGGCGTCTTTGGGCTCACCGACAAAGGCCGAGCCGACGCCGCCGTTCATGCCCAGAATCAGGCCCGCGTTCGTCACCGCGCCATCCCGATCGACCAGTTTGGGGCCAACCACGGCCACTTCGGGGCGCATCGCGTGATTGAGCAGGGCGTCGATCCAGTTGGGGTTCACCACTTCGCTGTCTGCCGACAGCAGCACCAGATATTCCCCTTGCGCCTGTTGCGAGGCTGCGTTGTACAGCGCGGCTTCGCTGAGCGAGACGTCGCTGCGCAGGATCCGGATGCGAGGGTTTTGCTGCTGGTGGTCCAGCCATTCATGAACCTGCGGCGACTGGCTCCGGTTGTCGACGATCAGCACTTCGTAGCGCATGTAGCGCGTGCGTTGCAGGACCGCCGTCAGGCAACGCTGCATCGACTCGAGATTGTTCTGGCTGGGAAGGATCACCGTCACCAATGGACGCTCGCTGTGCCGATAGTCGATCTGCCAGGTGCCAGGGCGAGACGAGGTGACCTGAGCCTTGTAGCCCAGTGCAGTCAGGTATCGCGTCAGTGCCAGGCGTTCGTCGCCGTTATCGGCCGGCTCGCAGGCATCAGTGATCAGCAGTGGCTCATCCAGGTGCGCCAGCCACGACGGCCCGCCCTTTTCGATGATTCGCAGCAGCAGCTCGAATTCCAGCGCGCCGGTAAAGTCCGGCGAATACCCGCCTGCTTCCAGCAACACCTCCTTGCGGATCAGCCAGTGGCGCGCCATCTGCGCAGGGTTGCGCAGCAAGAGGTCGAGGTTGAAACCAGGGCGCATGACATCCTTCAGGGTGCCATTGGGCTGGCGATGGATTTCGTCGGCCGCCACGGCACGAACATCATCGGCCCCTTGTAATTCAAGTGCTGCGCGCAACAGGCCGCCTGGCAGGAAGCGGTCACCCGCCTCCACCAGCAGCAGCCAGGCGGAGGCGATCTGCCGTGCAATCTGGTTGAGTTTTTCGACGTAGTTGCTTTTGCTGACTTTGACGAAGTGCAGCGTGTTCTGCACGGAGGTAGCCACTGGCGGCTCGCCGGTGGTGAACACAACGATTCTGAACGATGTGCAGGCACCCTCGATCAGGCTGTCGAGGGTGCCCTGCAATTTGCGCAGGTCATCGTCCAGGTCCAGCAGAAAAATGCCGAATTGCGGGCCGGCGCCCTCAGCCGCGAGGCGCGCATTCCCCCTGGCGACGACGTCCGCGTCTGGTCGACGCAGTTCCAGCCAGTTCAGCAAGCGGCCGGAGGCGGTGGCGTGCAGGAGTTCCTGCCGATCCTGGGTGCCCACCGCTTCCAGCCGATGCAGCCACTCAGTCATGCCGCGGGCCTCGTCGGGTTCGTTGAGGTGAGCGAGTCGCTCGGCCAACTGCGCGACCACAGCCTTGTTGAATACGTTGATGTCCAGCGCTTCCCACAATCGCTCGGTAATGGTCTGCGGGGTGTCGTTGTCATGGAGCGTGAGCAATTCCTGCTGCAAGACCAACATCCCTTCGAGTTCGTCATGCTGTACGGCACCGGCGGGGAGCGCGCCGATCAGGAATTCGATCTCGGCCAACCGATCAAAGAAGGGCTGGTTATAAAACGGCATCTCGACGTACTGGTTGGGGCCGAATCGCCGGACCGGGCCGCTCAAGGGGCTTTTCCAGGTGGACTCGACGATCCGTTCGTGGGCAGCCGCGGTGTCGTCCCGCACGCACTTAAGCAGTGTGTTGAAGCTGTCGAGCACCAGAGCGCGAGCCCCGGTTGCATCATGGCCGAGGGGTGAAGGCGACATTGACACGAGGAAGTCGGCGAATGACTCACGGGCGGCGCGGGACACAGCGTCGGCATCATTCAGCGCGGCGATCACCTGACCTTTTTGACGGGCCGGCGCGGCGTTCAACTCCCGGACGGCATACGGCAGCGGCAACAGCCGACCCTTGCCGCTGGCCGCCAGGTACCAACCCAGGCCGATATCCTGCCAGACCGCAGCGGCGGTTTTCGGGACGGCGCTGTACCAGTGACGCAATAGCTCGGTCCGCGTGACTGCATGCAAGGGGGAGATGAAGGCGGCCATGGCCTGCTGGATCCGGTCTTCGCTTCGCTCGGCAGAGATCTCTTCGCGGACCTTCTTGTCGCGGCGGAAATAATCGACCTGGTTGTCGGCGGCGCGATAGCTCAGGGAGTAGCCGTGGCAAAACCCATATTCGGGGTGGTCCTGCAAGAAGCTGACACTCTGCGCCAGCGCGTCTTCCATCAGGAAGTCATTGACGTCGGCGAGGGTGACAAACGGCGTGGTCACCAGGCCCAGTGCATGGGCGAACGTGTCAGCGGTGGTTGCGTCGGCAAATTGCGGGACGTGCAGGTAAGTGACGTTCGTGGCCGGCGAGTCATCAGCGGCAGGCGCCTCGATCGATGCATCGAGGACCAACACCGGACCGGCATAGGCCCGGTAGTACTGCAGGGTGCGGCGTAGAAAATCAGGCTGATTCCGGGTGAGCACCACCAACGTATTCTGTTCGTTGGCCAAAGCTGTTTTTTTGACGCTGGATCCTTCGGTCGTAACCCCGGACATTGCCCTTCCCCACCCAAATAGAAGTCGAGGTCGGTATTACCGGCCTCACGCGCCCTCCCTCGCGCCGGAAAAGCGCGACGAACAGCAGATTGGAAGGTGGGATTGCAGGAACCGCGCCAGCTTGACGCGGCCACGCGTCACTGATTTGGCAGAGGGTTCAATCCGCCAGCGGCACCGGCAGGTGCCGCCTGACGTTTTTATCAGTCGGCCAGCCAGCCGTTGACCCAGTACTGCAGATTGTCGCCGCGCAGCATGAAGTCGCGCATCACCACGTCGTGCAACTCGTCGCCCATCCGGTAGCTGGCCTGCGGGTCTGCCAGGTGCATGCGGATCGCTTCCAGCCACTCCTCAGTGGTGTTGGCCGTCAGACGGGTGCAGGGCAAATAGCCCCGGTACGCTTCGGTGTCAGTGCAGATGACCGGGTAGCCACAGGCGCCGTACTCCAGCAGCCGCAGGTTGCTCTTACAGTCGTTGAAAATGTGGTACTCGAGCGGCGCCAGCGCCAGGTCCAGGTTCAGGCTGGACAACTTGGCCGGATAGGCCTCCAGGCTGACCGCCGCGTGGAACTCCTTGAGATAGGGGCGCAGTTCCTGCGGGCACATGCCGAAGAACACCCAGTCCACCTCGTCGGCCATCTCGCGGATGACTTGGGCGATCACCTCCAGGTCGCCGCCGTGGCTGGTACCGCCGCCCCAACCGACCCTGGGTTTGAACGAGGTCCGGCGCTGGGCCCGGCGGCCGGTCCACAAGTGCGGTGCCAGCATGTTCGGGACCACGCGAATGTCGTGGTGCATGGACGACAGCGCGTTGCCCAGCGCATGGGTGGACACCACGACACGGTCGCACAGGCTGATGCCGCGCTTGACCACGGCCTCCAGGTTGGTCGGCATGTGCCGGCCGTGGGCGTTTTTCTTCGGCACGCTGATCACGTAGTCATCGAGCTCGAAAATGCGCCGGGCATTGGAGAAGGTCTTCAGCCGCACCGTGTCCTCCATCGACGCCTCGTGATAGCGGCCCTGCAACACAATGACGTCGGGCGTGCGGCGCTCCAGTTCGATCGTGGTCGGGGCGTCATACGCGATCTGGCCGATGATCCTGTCAGCGGCCGACAGCTCGATGAACGGCTGGGTCACCCGGTAATGGCCGACGGCAGTGGCGTTCATCGGCAACGCCAGTACGCTGGGCAGCGAGCGTTCGGAAAACGGCGACCAGCCGGTGCGCAGGCCAGGGTCCAGACGAAAACTGTAAGCGTCCAGGGTCAGGCTCGGGTTGTACGCAGGATCCCGCGCAATGATCGGCAGCCAGCGCAGGTAAAGGGTTTCCAGCTCCCGGGTCTGGCGCTGTTGCGCCTGATCGTCGGCTGCCGCGACCGGCGCGGTGCCCAGGGCCATGACCGCGAACGGTGTCCACACCACGAGATAACCGTGCTGGCGCACGCGCAGGCACAGATCGACTTCGCTGAACGAGTCAGCGAACGCGTCGGCGTCCAGCGCGCCGACCTGCTTGAACACCGAGGTGCGCACCATCAGGCAGTCACCCCCCACCGCGCTCAAGTCCTGAACCACTTGCAACCGTTGCATGTAGCCCGACGCCCCCAGAGACTCACCGTAAAAAGGCGTGGCTGCCGAGTTCTGCAGACCAAGGATCACCCCGGCGTGGACGATAGCGCCATTGGCATCGAACAGCTTGCCGCCGACCACACCGACTTCCGGGCGCTGTGCGTGGGTCAACAACTCATCCAGCCAGTCGCCTTGGGTCACGACCGCGTAGGGATTGAGCATCAGCAGGTACTCGCCACGCGCCTGACCGGCTGCAAAGTTACGCAGTGCCGCCAGACTGAGACGTTCGGCGCTGTACAGCACGCGGACCTTGTCGCTGCCCATGCTCGCCAACCCCTTCAGCCAGGCCAGTGCCTCGGGGCTGTCGCTGGCGTTGTCGGCAATCAGCAGCTCGTAATGGGCATACGCGGTTTTCTCCAGCAAGCTTTCGAAACAGCGCTGCAGCACCGCCAGCTGGTTGCGATGGCTGACGATGATGGACACCCGTGGCACTTGCCCATGCAGGTAGTCGATGCGGTTGAGCAGCGGCTGGTTACCCTGGCGCATCTGGTGAGCAATGCCGCAGCGCTGCAAGTGCGCCTGCACCACCCGCGGGTTTTGCTCGATGACCCCGTCCGAGCCGAGCCACTGGCCCAGCGCAAACTGGCTTTCCACCAGCAGATCAGCGACATGCCCGATGACCTCGGCGCCCTCGCTTTCGACCAGCCGCCAGATCACATCGTGGGGCGCCAGCTCGCCAAAGCCGGCATCGAACCCGCCCAGCGAGATGAACCGCTGGCGCTCGAATACAAGGGCTCGGCCGACGTACGGGTAACTGCGCAGGAAATCCAGGTTGAACGCCGGCTTGAACACCGGCTCTGCCGATTCACCCTCACGCAACGCGCCCTCGTCGCTGTACAGGCAGCGCAGCTCGGGCGAGGTGGCGATCCGATCGGCCAGCGTCAGCAGGGCCGGCGCGACCAGCCGGTCACCGGCACGCAGCAGGTAAAACCAGTCAGCCCCTTCCAGTTGCGCCAGCACGCCATTTAGCTGCTCGGCCCAATCGGCCTGCAATGGCAGTTTGAACAGGCGCTCGTCCCGCTCAGGCTCGGTGACCGATCCCGTGAGCATCACCGTCAGCTCCGGGGAATAGAACTGCGCGGCCAGGCTGTCCAGCGTGAGGTTGCGTCGCGCGCTGCTGCCGTGCTCGTCGATGACAACCGCAACGATTTTGGGCTGCATCGGCAATCGGCGCAGCCGGTCTGGCAGCAGAACTTTCTGGTGATCCGTGAAGGTTCGGCACGCCAGCCACTGCGCGTACAGCTCGGCAAAGCTCTGACTGTCGACACCCACTTTGAGGGGCAGCACCGCTTGCTGGCTGCCCAGCGTACGACTCAGCGCCAGTTCTTCCCAGACTCGCGGGAGCCGGTCAGCGTGTTCCAGCTCAACGTAACGCACCCAGCCCTGGGCGGGCGGAGGCTCGCTGGTGCGGGCCTTGAGCATGTCCACCAGCCAGGTCAGCTCGCTGGCGGCCGCCGTACGCATGGCTTGCTGCCGACTGAGGCGCTCCGGGTGCAGACGCTCGACGCTCAGGACTTGATTGAGCACGATCAGATTGCCGCGACGCAGCAGGCAGGTGTAGAGCGCCAGATCCAGCATGGCGACGAAGCCCTGGGCGCTGCCAGTCAGGGCGGGTAGCAGCTCTTCAAGGTCCGCGCGGCGAAACATCGCGCTGGTGAAGCTGCCCAGGAAGTTGGACGGGAAATTCTCGAAAATCGCCAGCATGTCCGTGCCGAGGAACAGCGAGTTCTTGGGCGCAACCGGGGTGTTTTCCAGACGGGATGGCAACTGAATGCTGTCGGCGTCCCACAGAAAGCGCTGGGCCAGCACCAGATTGACGTCGGCATTGGCATCAAATGCCTGCGCCTGCATCGTGATACAGCCGGGAAACAGGCGATCATCGTCACACAGAAACTTGACGTACTCGCCCGTGGCCTGAGAAAGGCAGTTCAACAGATTGCCGACGAAACCCAGGCGCTGCGGGTTGCGCACGTAGCTCAGTTCGACCGTGGTCAGGGCTTTCAGACTGTCGACGATGTCGCTGATTTCATTGCCACGCGAATCATCGCAAACGATGACTTCAAGACGCTCGTAGCTCTGGGTCAAGGCGCTGGCCAGGGCCGTCTGGAAAAAATGAGGGTTGTAGGCAGGGATGACGATACTGACGAGGGGAACTGAATTCACGGGCAGACTCACGAGCGGCGCCGGCCTTTGTCGCAAAGGTCCGGCCTAACCGCTGACAATAACGGTTGACGCTCAGCGGACACGAACGCCGGGGTCAACCGGCGTGCGCGTCCAGTGGGGCAATCACAGTTTGCTGAACAGATTCAGCGCTGACAGCTGGGTGAAGACCAGTTGTGACGCTTGCAACATGGTTTTCTGCAGGGTCAGGCGGGCAATGGCGTCAACCGGGTCAGAGGCGGTGATGCTGCTGGACTCGTTGGAGCCGTTGTCCAGCAGGTTCTGGTTGGTCACGCTCTGGTCGGTCGCTGTTTTCGCACGCGCACCACCGTCGCTGACCGCGTCGTTGATCTGGTTGGCAGCGCTGGTCAGGTTGCCGATCGTCGACGTCAGCGTGGCTTGAAGTTTCTGCTTGGCCACCGGGTCACCATCGACCTTGCCGTTCAGCGCGGTGATGACGCTGGACAGGGTGTTGAGGATGTTCTGGTTCTGCTGGCTCGCTGGCTGCGCAGTGAACTGGTCGCCGCTGGCCAGGGCCACCGGTGATCCGCTGAAGGTGAACGTGACACCTGACGCGACCGCCTGATTGGCCACCGGCGTGCCGGTCAGGGTGCCGCTCGACACCGGCTTGCTGGTGGCAGCATCGTAGGGCGCCGCGTACAGCGCAAAATCCGTGGCGCTGCTGAAGCGAATGATTGCGCCGCCCGAGGGAAACGTCTCGTTGAATTTGGTCTGGTCGGTGACCTTGGAATCGGTGACCACCGTGGTCGACGGGTTGCCCGGCAGACGCGACGTGCTCACGGTGCTGTTGGACACCGCCAGCGTGAACGTGTGGCCGGCCACGGCGGTGTCGGCCTGACCCGAGTTGCCGTACTGGGCATCGGTCAGATTGACGTTCAGGTCAATTTGAAGCCCTCGAAAACCGACAGTCTGGTTGGCGGCGCTGGTGGACGTGAACTTGCCCGCCGACGAGGCTTCTGCCGTAACGTCGGTGCCGTCTTTGTCGAGAATCTTGAATTGCGTGCCGCTCTGGAACGAGATGCTGTAGGGCTCGCCAGGGGTGAATTTGGTGTTGTACTCAGCCGAATTGGTCACGCTGCCACCGGACAGCGCGATCACGTTGTCATTGACCGCCGGTGAGGTCAGGGTCATTGAGGTGCGCGTGGTGTTGATCGCCTGCTCGAATGCATCCCAGCCAGTGGTGTTGCTGGCCATGGTGATGCCACTGCCAACTGCCAACTGATTGCGGGTCTGATCGCCCTGATAACTGTAGGTGCCGTCGGTGCTGAGGGCGTAGGGCGCCGTGGTGCCCTTGGAGCCGGAGAACAGATAGGTGCCATCGGCGTCCTGGCTGTTCATCAGGCCCAGAATCTGCGTCTGGACTTCTTTGAGCTCGGCTGCGTTGGCCTGACGGTCCTTGTCGGTAAACGTCGCGTTGCCCGCGGCCAGCACCAGTTCCTGCGCCCGTTGAATCGCTGATGTCACGGCAGTCAACGCGGTTTCGGTCTGCACGACGCCGGTGTTGATGGTGTCGATGTTGGACTTGTACTGATTGAGCATCGTGCCCATTTGCTGCAATTGCAGCACACGGCCGGCGCCCACCGGGTCATCGCCAGCGGTGTTGAGCTTGACCTGACTGGCCACTTCATCGCCGGTCTTGGTGACGTTGGCGTAGGTGCGCGAGTAGTTCGCCGCACTGGTTTCGTAAAACTGGGTCGTTGAGATACGCATGGATTACGATTCCTTAAAGACTGTTGATCAGCGTGCTGAAAATGGCTTGAGCCGCTTTGATGATCTGCGACGAGGCGGTGTAGTACTGCTGATACTTGACCAGGTTGGCGGCTTCTTCATCCAGCGACACACCGGAAACGCTGTCGCGTGCGGTCTTGGCCTGGGTCAACACGGCGGTGGTCGCCGTGGTGTCATTCTTGGCCTGGGCGGCCTTGCTGCCCACCGTGGTGATCATGTTGGCGTTGGCACCGCTCAGGCTCATGCCGGTGCCGTTGCCCGCTGCGGTGTCGAGGGTCTGTCTGGTCTGCAGGGTCCCCACCGATACCGCGTTGCGGTTGTCCGAGGACCCGGCGCCGGTCATGGCGATGCTGTAGGTGTCGCCGCTGTTCGGCTTGCCGGCGATGGTCATCCCTAACTTGAACGACTGCGCCGCACCCGACGAGTCGGTGTAGCCCACTTCCAGACTGATGTCGTTGGACGAGCCCGGAACCACAGAGCCGGTGATCGCGTTGCCGGACTTGTCTTTGACCGCCACACCTTGAGCATCGACCAGCGAGTAGCTCTGAGCACCATTGGTGACATCGCCCATGAGCAAACGCATCGGCGTCGACGCTGTGAGCGCATTGCGCAGATCGGCAGTGGCCGTCGGATTGTAGATGTCGGCCTGGGTCGACAACACGGGCTGGGTGAACGTGCCCGAGCCTTTGCTCACGATGGAGCTGCCGGTCAGCGGACTGGCCGAGGCGATGGCTTTCGGGTCGGTCATCACCACCTTGATGCCGTCAGCGCCGGTTTTGGTCGGGCTGATCTTGAAGCTGTCACCCTCAGTGGAGGTGCCGTTGAATTTCAGCGAGAAGCCGTCGATGACCGGCGCCGAGGTGGCGGCGGTGTTGTAAGAACCCATGTCCTTGCCGTCCGGCAGACGCTTGACGCTGTACTGGCCGCTGGCATCGGTGAAGGTCACCTGATAATCGTTGGTCTGCAGCGCGCCGCTGTTGGCAATGGACACCGCGAAATTGCCCGACGACTGATCGTTGGTCTTGTTGGCAAGGCTGCGCTGGCTGGTCAGGCTCGGGTCATTGACGCTGACGAACAGGTTGCTGCCGAAATTGCCGTTGGCGTCCACACCCTGGTTGAGCTGGCTGTTGATCTGATCGGAGGCGACCACCGCCAGACGGCCCAGCTCGCTGGCGGCTGGCTGCAGCACTTCACTGCGATACCGCAGCAGACCGCCCAGGGAGCCGCCGGTCACCACGCTTGAGACATCGACGACGTTGTTCTGATATTTCAGTTTCAGCGCGTACACGCTCGGGTCGCTGTCGCTCGGCACTGCGCTCAATGTGTTGGCGGTGGTGCCCGTCACCAGCGGCTGGCCGGTGCCGATATAAACGTCATAGCTGCCGTTGGTTTCAACGACCTTGGCGCCCACCAGTTCATTCAACTGGCGTACCGCTTCGGTACGCGAATCGAGCAGCGTATTGGGCTGACCGCCGGAAGACTGGGCCTCGGTGATCTGCTTGTTGAGGATGGCAATGGACGACGCCAGTGCGTTCACCTGCCCTGTTGCCGTGGTCAGCTGGGTGTTGATGCTCGCGTTCTGGTCCTTCATCTGCGACGAGATGGTGTTGAACTGACCGGCCAGGGCCGATGCACTGGTCAGAAACGTCGTGCGGGCCGCATTGTCGGTCGGCTTGGACGCGAGGGCGCCCAGGTCAGTGAAAAACTTTGCCAGAACGGTGCTGACGCCGGTCGAGCTGTCCGACAGGATCGAGTCGAGCTTGCTGGCCTGGCTCAGGTACGCGGTGGCATCGGCGTTGAGCGAGGTACTGGTCTGCAATTGGTTATCGAGGTAGCCGTTGTAGATGCGGCGCACGTCGGACAACGTCGTACCGGTGCCGATGAAACCGACGCCGATATTCTGCTGAGCCCCGGCGGTGGTCATCACTTGCTGACGCGAGTAGCCCTGCGTGTCGACGTTGGCAGTGTTGTTGCCGATCGTCGTCATCGCTGCGCTGCTGGCGGTGAGTCCCGAAAGCCCGATTGAGATCAGTGACATGGTTCAAACCTTATAAAGTCGTGGAAGAGCCCGAGGCGGATGCGTAGGTCTGGTAGCTCTTCATCTGTTTCGCTATCTGAGAAATCTTGCTGGCATAGGACGGGTCGGTTGCGTATCCGGCTTTCTGCAGCTCTTTCACAAACTGTTCCGGGCTATCGGCTGATTTCAGGGTTTCTTTATAGCGACTGTTGTTCTGCAGGAAGCTCACCAGGTCGTGGAAACTGCTGGCGTACGAGTCGTAGGCACGGAAATCCGCCGTTTCCTTGACCATCTGGCCGTCGCGGAACTCACTGGTAATTGCACGGGCTTCCGGCCCTTTCCAGCCGCCCTGGGCCTTGATGCCGAACAGGTTGTAGCTGCTGCCGCCATCGGACTGACGCATGATCGATTTGCCCCAGCCGGTTTCCAGAGCGGCCTGTGCCACCAGCACGCTTGGGTCGACGCCGATGCGCGCGGCGGCGTCCTTGGCCAACGGCATCATCGTGGCAACGAAGTCGTCTTTGTTGGCGAACGCACTCTTGCCCGGCGCCAGCGGCGTCTGCACGCGGCTGCGCACATAAGCGTCGGCATCCGCGGCGTACTGCGGCCCGACCGTCCAGTCGCCATTGCCTTGGGAGCCTGCGCTTTTCGCGGCGGCCACGGCATTGGAAACGGCAATCCGGTTTTTCAGCGTGGTGGCGCTGGCGGCAGGGTCCTGGGCACCCGACGCATTCGGCACGATGCCGGCCATGATGCGGTCGCTCAGCTTGCTTGGCAGCGACAGGCGACGGGAGTTGAGCGCCGCCACGTCGTTATGCACCGCGCCGTCGCCGGCGTCCGGAGCCGTCACCGCACGGCTGGCCCACAGCGGCCGTTGAGCGATACGCGTGGCCAGGCCGGCTTGCGCAGGCGCGTCGGCTTTGCCCTCGACCTTCGCCTCCGTTTTGCCACCGGAGACAAGCCCAGTGCTGGCCGGTGCAATTTCAGCGCCTTTGTTTTTCGACAGTTGACGCATGAGCACGTCCTGCAGACCGATGCCGCCACCCTCCCGGGACATGCTCACCGACAGTTGCTGGTCGTACATGTCCTGATACTGCCGCGTCGCCGCGGTGTTCATCGGGTTGTCCTTGGCCAGCACTTCGTTGGCCGAACGCATGGCCTTGAGCATCTGGCTGACGAACAGCGACTCGAATTCCTGCGCGACTTTCTTGAGGTTGCCCTCGCTGTCGCGATCACCGGTTTTCATGGCCGTCAGACGATTGAGGTCGGTATACGCACCTGAATCACCGGAAGAAACGCCGCCGCTTGGAATGCTCATTCAGATTGCCTCTTAAATCACAATCAGGTCGGCTTGCAACGCGCCAGCCTGTTTCAGAGCTTCGAGAATCGCCATCAAGTCGCCTGGCGCTGCGCCCACCTGGTTAACCGCACGGACAATTTCATCCAGCGTGGTGCCCGGGCCGAACTTGAACATCGGGTGCATTTCCTGCTGGGCGTTGATCTTCGAACGTGGGACCACAGCAGTCTGGCCGTTGGAGAACGCGCCCGGCTGGCTGACGATCGGGTCTTCGGTGATGGTCACGGTCAGGCTGCCGTGGGTGACGGCTGCCGGCGAGACCTTGACGTTCTGGCCGATGACGATAGTGCCTGTGCGCGAATTGATGATGACCTTGGCGGAGGTCTGGCCCGGATCGATTTCCAGGTTTTCCAGCACCGACAGGTAATCAACACGCTGGTTGGGGTCCAGCGGCGCGGTGACCCGCACAGAGCCGCCGTCCAGCGCCTGAGCCACGCCAGGGCCAAGCATGTCGTTGATCTTGTCGACGATGCGCTTGGCGGTGGTGAAGTCGTTGCGATTGAGGTTCAGCGTCAGGGAGTTGCCCTGGTTGAAGCCACTCGGCACGGCACGTTCAACCGATGCGCCACCGGGAATACGACCGGAAGACGGAACGTTGACGGTGATCTTCGAGCCGTCGCGGCCTTCGGCATCAAAGCCGCCGACCACCAGGTTGCCCTGGGCCACGGCATAGACGTTGCCGTCGATCCCCTTCATCGGGGTCATCAACAAGGCACCGCCGCGCAGGCTTTTCGAGTTACCGATGGACGACACGGTGATGTCGATCTGCTGACCCGGCTTGGCGAACGGCGGCAGGTCGGCGTACACGGCCACGGCCGCGACGTTTTTCAGCTGCACGGTGCCCGAACCCGCCGGCACCTTGATGCCGAACTGCGAAAGCATGTTGTTGAAGGTCTGCAGGGTGAACGGCGTCTGGGTGGTCTGGTCACCCGTGCCGTTGAGCCCCACCACCAGACCGTAACCGATCAACTGGTTGGTCCGTACGCCGGAAATGCTGGCGATGTCTTTCAGGCGCTCGGCGTGGGCGCCCAGTGCGGTGGTGAACAGCAGCGCTGCCGCTATCAGTTGCTTGAACGTGATCATGGCTATCCCGCTATCAGAAAGGGAACAACGGGCTGAGGAAGAATCGGTCGAACCAGCCTGGCTGACTGGAATCGGCAAACGCGCCTGTACCGGAATAAGTGATGCGTGCATCGGCAATACGGGTCGACGACACGGTGTTGTCAGTGGCGATGTCGTCGGCGCGAATCAGGCCGGCGATGCGCACCAGTTCGTCACCGGTGTTCAGGGTCATCCACTTCTCGCCGCGCACCAGCAGAATGCCGTTGGGCATCACGTCAGCGACGGTCACGGTGATCGAGCCGGTCAGGCTGTTGCTTTGCGCGGCCTTGCCGTCGCCCTTGGTGGCGCGGTCGCCGCTGTAGCCGGCGTCCAGGCTGAGGTTGCCGCCACCCACCGGGTTATTGGTGCTCACGCCTGCGCCAAACAGCGAGGTCAGGCCGAGGCTGGTTTTACTGGTCTTGCTGATGCCGGAACTGGCGGCCTTGCTGGCGGCCATGCGCTCGGACAGGGTGATGGTGATGATGTCACCCACCCGATACGCTTTGCGGTCGCCATACAGGTTTTGTTCGAAACCGGCCTGATAAATCGAACCGTTGCTGGCCGCTGATGGCAGCGGCGTGCGCGGCAACACCGGCGCGTAATAAGGGTCATTGGGTTTGGCCGCAGGCGCAACGCAGCCGGTCAGCAGCGCGATACCGCACACAGGAGCTGCCAACAGGGAAAGCCGCAATACAGAGAGCCGTTTCATGACACTTAAAACCTCGCGGTGTAGCAGGCGCTTTTCAGGCGCCCCTTGGAATTGATCAGGTGTTTCGCAGCAGGACATCAGGCGTTTCAAGAAGGGCTTACAGGTTCTGGGTCACGTACTGCAGCATCGAGTCAGCGGTCGAGATCACTTTGGAGTTCATCTCGTAGGCACGCTGGGTGGTGATCATGTTCACCAGTTCTTCAACGGTGCTGACGTTGGAGTTTTCCAGGGTGTTCTGCTTGACCACGCCCAGACCGTTGAGGCCCGGCGTACCGACCTGGGGCGCGCCGCTGGAAGCGGTTTCCAGGTACAGGTTGCCGCCCTGGGACTGCAGGCCGGCCGGGTTGATGAAGTCGGCGGTCTGTACGTTGCCGATGATCTGCGGCGTGGCGGCGTTGGCCGATGTGGTGACCGAAACCGTACCGTCTTCGCCGACGGTGAAGGTCTGCGAGTCCTGCGGAACGACGATCGCCGGCTCCAGGGCGTAGCCATTGGAGGTCACGATCTGGCCGTTGCTGTCCAGGTGAAACGTACCGTCACGGGTGTACGCCAGGGTGCCGTCAGGCTGACGGATCTGGAAGAAACCGCGACCGTTGACCGCCATGTCCAGCGGCTGATTGGTGGTCTGCAGGCTGCCGGCGGTGAAGTTTTTCTGGGTGCCGACGATGCGCACACCGGTACCCAGTTGCAGGCCCGAGGGCAGCTCGCTGTCCTGAGTGGACTGGGCGCCTGGCTGACGCTTGATCTGGTAGAGCAGGTCCTGGAATTCCGCACGGTCGCTTTTGAAACCGGTGGTCGAAACGTTGGCCAGGTTGTTGGAAATGGTCGTCAGGTTGGTGTCCTGGGCGGCCAGACCGGTTTTAGCAACATAGAGTGCCGGAAGCATGTTTGAATCTCCTCGAGCGCCTGTTTATCGGCGCAAGCTGTCAGTCATTAGCCCATTTGCAAGACGCGAGCCATCGACTCGTCATCCTGCTCGGCGGTCTTCATCATCTTGATGTGCAATTCGAATTGGCGGGACAAGGCCAGTACCGAGGTCATCTCGTCGACGGCGTTGACGTTGCTGGCCTGCAGAAACCCGGATTCAACCTGAACCGTAGCGTCGGCTTGCGCCGGTCTGCCGCTTTTGGTGTGCATCAGGCCGTCGGGGCCTTTTTCCATGGTGGTCTGGTCGCCCTTGACCAGCTTGATGCGGTCGATTTGGGCCATGACCTGGGGGCTCTCGCCCAGCGAGCGAACGCTGATGGTGCCGTCGGCGCCGATCTCGATCTGCTGCTGCGGAGGCACGGCAATCGGCCCGCTGTTGCCCATGACCGGCAAACCATTGCCATCACGCAACACGCCGAGGGCGTCGATGTTCATGCTCGAGGTGCGGGTGTAGGCTTCGCCGCCGTCAGCCGTCTGCACCGCCATCCAGCCGTCGCCTTTGACGGCGACGTCCAGTTCGCGGCCGGTGTCGACCATCGCGCCCTGGCTGAAGTCAGTGCCTGGACGTTCGCTCATGGCGTACGCCCGGGACGGGTTGACCTCGCCGAACACGGGCATGGA
Source organism: Pseudomonas sp. GL_135 (assembly GCF_057834665.1). Lineage (NCBI taxonomy): Bacteria > Pseudomonadati > Pseudomonadota > Gammaproteobacteria > Pseudomonadales > Pseudomonadaceae > Pseudomonas > Pseudomonas sp. GL_135. The sequence goes on along the minus strand of NZ_CM174408.1, from coordinate 1,764,607 downwards.
ACGCGCCTGCTCCAGGTCTCGCTGAAACCCGTTGGTCGAAACGTTCGCCAGGTTGTTGGCATGGGCCTTTTGGGCGATGGCGTTTTCCGACGCTCCGCTCATGGCCACGTATAGCAACTTGTCCACAGTCTTCCTCCTCCGACAGACGCTTGCCGCCTGTAGCTGTACAGAACAGGTCATAGCAATAATCGAACCAGTTTTTCAGCGGTGATACAAAGCGTTGATTCTTCAACGATTCCGGTCGTATTTCGCGGACTTGGATCCTCCTTGCAGCGCCGCGCGACAGCAGACTGCCGGTTTCCTGCAAATTCACGGCAGCGAGCGCCAGAAAACTTTCCATGGGGTGCGAAACTTGCAGCGTTTTGTGAATTCGCTTGAGTCGCTACGGAAAACTGTCATGGGTCTGCGCATCGCCCTGCTCTTTACATTGATTGCCAGCTCGTTTGCCATTTGGGCAGCGCCGGCGCCCTATTTCCTCTGGCAAGGCGCTCACCGCACGGTCTGCGCCCAGACCAGCCCCGGCGAAGGCTGGACACGGATCAGCGCCGCGTATGTGAAGTCGGATTGTTCGATTTGAGTTGTTTCGTTTCGCCTTTGACGGATTGATCGCCTGACACGCCGCCTTCCCGGCTAAAGCCGGTCCTACATTCGCGTTCACGCCTAATCTCACGGACTGCGCGCGTCGCTTGGTAGGACCGGCTTTAGCCGGGAAGAGGCCGGTGAGGCTGCCGGGATTAATTGTGCGAGCGAGCTTGCTCGCGAAGGCGGTGTGCCTATGTCGAATCAGTTGCCTGACACGCCACCTTCCCGGCTAAAGCCGGTCCCACATTCGTGTTCCCGTTATATCCGGCATCAGGTCGCGCGTATCAACGTCTGCATCAGTTCCGCCTCCGTGGACAGGGTTTTCGAGTTCGCCTGATAGGCCGTCTGCGCCTGGATCAGCTCCACCAGCTCATTGGTCAGCGTGACATTGGAGCCCTCCAGCGAGTGCCCGATGACGCTGCCCAACGTGCCGACACCCGGGGTGTCGTAATTGGCGACGCCGGAGGCCAGGGTCTCGACCCATCGCGTGTCGCTCACCGGCAGCAGCCCTTGGTTGTTGGCGAAGCTGGCGAGCATGACCTGGCCGACGTTGCGATGCTCGCCATTGCTGAACCCGATCATCAGCATGCCGCTTTTGTCGACCGTCAACTGAGTGGCCTGCCCTGCCGTGTGCCCGTCAATGACGATGTTGCTGCTGCCCGTGGCGGCGTTGTGCTGACTGATGTTGTTGAAGTCCATGACAATCCCGTCGGCATTCCCCACCGCGCCGTTCGCCACCCAACGCCCGCCTGGCTTGTTTCCATCCAAAGGCTTGGCCGGCACCCAGCCACTGAGCGTCAGGGTGTCGTTGGCGGCGGTCAGCCACTGGCTGCCTGTCAGCGACTGCAGCGAGCCACCGGAGTCGAACAGCATGCTCGCCGTCGACGGCGCCGTGCTGGCCGGGTCCTGCGGGTTGCGCCCGTCGATCAGCGTATGCATCTTCCAGCTGTTGCTGCCGTCTTTGACAAAGTACTGGGTCATCTCGTGGCGCATGCCCAGGCTGTCGAACACGCCGTAGGTGAACGCCTTGGTGTAGGTACTGATGTCCGCAGGATCGAACACCGGTACAGGCCGCGGCATGAGCGGGTCGGCCGGGTCAAGGACGGGCAGGCCGCCGTCCAGCAGCGGCAGTGAGATCGGTCCCGGAGAGGGCGCGGGGCTGGCGGTCCAGGTGCCGTTGACATTGACCGCCGGGCGCCATGTCTGCAGGGACAACTCGGTGTCGGAAATCATCTTCACCGCCGCCGTCGCGCCGGTGACAGAGAGTCTGCCGGCCGCAGACACCTGCAAACCGATCTCCAGCGGCGCGGTACTGGTGGGGTCCAGCGGATTGACGCCGTCGATGAGAAGGTAGGACGTCCAGTTCTTGTCTTCGGTCTTGACGAAATAGTGCTTGAGCTCGTGATCCGTTGGCGGAACGCCGGCGTCCTGGATCAGGCGCCCCGTGACCCGGGTGTACGTGGTCGGGTCGCCGGGGTCGAAGCGCGGGATGGCGCCGAGTGACGCCGACGCCGCGTTCAGGTTGAGGGTCTGCTCCATCTTGCCGGTGGCTTTGGGCGACATGCCGGCGGCGTCAATCTTCAGATCCGTGCGAACGCCGCTGATCACCTTCCCGTCGTCCGTCACCCCATAGCCCTGCAAGCGGCTGCCGTGGGCGTCGACGACAAAATTCTGCGCATCCTTGATAAAGGCCCCTGACCGGCCGTAGCTGATGGAACCGGCGTCACTCATGACAAAAAAACCGCGGCCCTGAATGCGCATGTCGAGCGCCCTGCCCTCGCTGGTGATGACCCCGCCGGGCGCAAAGTTCTGCGAAACGTTGGCCAGTTGAACGCCGTCACCTGCGGCCGTACGACTGCCGCCGAGCATCGATGAGGAATAGACCGCCGAGAACTCGGCGCGCGAAGATTTGAAACCGGAGGTGTGGACGTTGGCGATGTTGTTGCCGGCCACTTCCATGCGCTTGTGCGCCGCATGCAAACCAGAAACCGCTGTGTTGAATGACATGAACACTCCCTGAGTCGTTGTTCAACGACACGTTCGTCGATGCATCGAGATCGCGGGCAAAGGAATGCAATCGAAAGGGCCCCGTAGATGGCGCCGCTCAATGGCATTTATTTGTCAGCGAACTTGATTCTCGCAAAGACGAAAGTAGGAAGTTTCCAGTTGTAGAGTGGGACGGCTCTCGATATTTCCTGCCAAAAAAAGGCATAAAAAAAGCCCCTCAAAGAGGGGCTTCATCGAGCGTATCCAGCGACCGTTATCAGGTCATCTGAATGATGGTCTGCATGATGGTGCTTTGCGTCGAAATGGTCTTGGCGTTCGCCTGGTAGTTGCTTTGCGCCTTGATCAGGTTGACCAGCTCACCGGTCAGGTCGACGTTGGATTCTTCCAGCGCCTGCCCGGTCAAGTAACCCAGCGTGCCCGACTGCGGCGCGCCCGTGACCGGAATGCCCGACGCGGACGACTCGCGCCAGTTGGTGCCGCCTGCCGGTGCCAGACCCTGCACGTTGGCGAAGTTGGTCAACGACACTTGGCCGATCACCTTCGACTGACCATTGGTGTAGGTCGCGAACATGTTGCCGGTGGCGTCGATGTTCATGGCCGTGATCTGGCCGGTGGCGTAACCGTCCTGAGTCTTGCTGATTGCACCGGACACTGCGTTGGTCTGGGTGGTGGCCAGCATGTTGAGCTTGATCCCGCCCGCATTCGCGGCCGCGCCATTGCTCGACCAGGTGGTGGTGCTGCCGACAGTGGTCTTGGCAGCCGGCACCCAGTTGTTGATAGAGAAGATCCCGTCCGTGCCCACGCTCACGTTGGGCGAGTTGGTGGTATCCGGGCCGCCGGCGCCGCTGGTGATCAAGCCACCCGACGAATCGAAGGTCACGGCTGTGGCGTCAGCTTTGGTAGACGTTGGATCGTTGATGCTGCGGCCGTCGACCAGGCTGTACATGGTCCAGGTATTGGTGCCCGTCTTCGAAAAATACTGGTCCAGGGTGTGCTGGTTGCCCTGACTGTCATACAGCGGCGTGCTGTAGGTCGTGGTGTAGCTGTTGGTGTCCGATGGCGAGAAGGTCGGAACCGTCGGCGAGGTGGACGAGGAATTCAGGTTGGAGGCGACTGTGATGACACCGGTACTTTTCGGCGCCAGGTTCGAGGAGTCGACACGCAGGTTGCTCAGCACGCCGGTGGCAACATTGCCCTGGCCGTCAACGCTGTAGCCCTGCAGGTTGTTGCCGGCTTCGTTGATGACGTAGCCTTCGGTGTCGGTGTGAAAAGCGCCCGCACGGGTGTACAGCTTCTCGCCGTTGTTGCTCAGCATGAAGAAGCCGTTGCCGTTGATCGCCAGGTCCAGACTGCGGCCGGTACCGGTGTTCAGGGTGCCCTGAGTGAACTGCTGCGACACAGCGGCGGTGGAGACGCCGCTGCCGGTGTTGGTGCCACCGGAGGTGCCGCGAATCGATTGGGCGTACTGGTCAGCAAACTCCGCACGGGAAGATTTGAAGCCGGTGGTCGCGACGTTGGCAATGTTGTTGCCGGTGACGTCCAGACTTTTGTTTGCTGCGTAGAGCCCACTAAGACCAACATTGAAAGACATGATTAACTCCTGCGCCGTCTAGTCGGCTCTAAATTCCGATTTGCTTGATATTTGCCAGTGCCACCTGGGTGCCGCCGGCGAGGTTCAACGTCATGTCAGAGCCCGTTGTGCCCATGGTCACGCTGTTCACTGTCGCTGGCAGGTAGGTGCTCAGCTGAGTGCCTTTACCGTCCAGCTTGCCGTTGGCGACGAAGCTGTAGTTGCCCGCCTCCACCGCCGCGCCGCTGTCGTCCTTGCCATCCCAGCTGAAGGCTGTGGTACCCGCCTTCTGTGTGCCCAGGTCGATGGTGCGCACGACGTTCGTGCCGGTGCTGTCGTAAATCTTCACCGTCGTGTCGGAGCTGGACGATGGCAGCACCACGGAACCGGTCATGGCCTTGCTGGTGTCGACGTAGGTCGACCCTGCGTCCACGGTCACCGAACGGCCGACCAGCGACGAGGCCTGCAACGCCTGGGACGACTGGTACATGGTGCTGATCGAGTCGACCGAGGTGCTCAGGTTCTGCATCGTTTCCAGGCTGCTGAACTGGGCCAACTGCGCCACGAACTCGCTGTTGTCCTGAGGATCGAGCGGGTTCTGGTTCTGCATCTGCGTGACCAGCAACTGCAGGAATGAATCCTTGCCCAGCGAGCTGGACCCGGTGAGGCTGCTCGTGCTGGATTTGGTGCTGCTGCCTGTGGTCCCGGGGGTCGTGCTTTGCAGCCCTTTGAGGAACGACGAGGTAGCGTCTGTGTTTGAGACCGTCATGGATTTCGCCCTTTATCACTGACCCAGGGTCAGAACCTTCTGCATCATGGTTTTCGCGGTGTTCATGATTTCCGCGTTGGTCTGGAACGAACGGCTGGCCGAGATCATGTCGGCCATCTCGTTGACGACGTTGACGTTCGGGTAATACACGTAGCCGTTCTTGTCGGCTGACGGGTGATTTGGCTCGTAACGTGCTTCGAGGTTTGAGGCGTCTTCGACGATGCCGGACACCTGTACGCCGACGCCGGCCTGACCCTGGTCTTCGAACAGCGAGGCGCTGCCACCGGATTCCTGACCCTGGAAGACCGTGGCGAACACCGGATGGCGGGCGCGGTAGGTCTTGTCCATGCTGGAGGACACGGTTTCGGCGTTGGCGATGTTGCTGGCCACGGTGTTGAGGCGGGTGTTCTGGGCACTCATGCCGCTACCGGCAATATTGAAAACACTGGACAGGGACATGGATTACTCTCCGCGCAGGGCTGCAACCAGCCCTTTGAATTTGCTGTTGAGCAAGGTGAAGCTGGCCTGAAAACCGATGGCGTTTTCGGCGTAGTTGGCGTTTTCGACCTGGGAGTCGACGGTGTTCTGGTCCAGCGACGGCTGCGACGGGGTCCGGTAGAGCAGGCTGGCTTCGCCATCGCTCATGCCTTCGGCTTCGATGTGACGGTTGTTGGTCATGTCGAGGGCGAAGTGGCCGTTTTTGCTTTTGTCGCTTTCGGCGGCCAGGACTTTGGAGAAGTCGAGGTCACGCGCCTTGTAGTTGGGGGTGTCGGCGTTGGTGATGTTGTTGGCCAGCACTTCAGCACGCTGGGCGCGGAAGTTGAGCGCTTTTTCGTGGATGCCGAGGGCGTTTTCAAAACTGATGCTCATGTCGGGACCTTTGAGGGCTGACCAGATGTACGTGCAGGAGATATAGCAAGGTGCGTGCCACTTGCTGAAAGTGCCGTTTTTCGCGGGCTGCAGGGATGTTGGTGCGGGGTGATGACAGAAAAGCGGCAAGGGATTTCCGCTCCTGGGGAGGAAAGCGGCAAGCACGGTGCCGTTTTTTTGCCGTATTGCGCTATCGCTCGTGAGATCAAGATCAAGATCACAAGCGTCTGCCTGGGGGCAGACTGTTTCGCCTTCGGCGAGTTACTTGGAAAAGCACCCCAAGTAACCAAGGGTGCTTGCTCCTGGTTGGGCCCTTCGTTCCTCAGGGTTCCCTCACTCCGACGACGCTCCGTGGGCCCGCGCCGAACGGACATCCATGTCCTGACGGCGCTCTCGCCGCATCCATGCGGCTCGGCCCACTCCGCGTCGTCTGCGTTCGGCCTGCACCCAAGTCGCGATTGTCGTCGTCTGGGCTAGCCGTGCATGAAGATCAAGATCAACAGCTTCCCGGCTGAAGCCGGTCCTACTGGACACCGCGTGCTTTTAGTGGGACCGGCTTTAGCCGGGAAGATGTCAGTGCGCAAGCCACGGAATTTATGGTGACCAAACGGGCCCCTTCCCGGCTAAAGCCGGTCCTACTGACCGTGCGCGAATACCTGTAGGACTGGCTTTAGCCGGGAAGCCTTTGATCTGTTTTTGATCTTCCTACGCAGGAAGTTCAGGCGACACAAAACGCGACTTGGGTGCAGGCTGAACGCAGGTCTCGCGCAGTGGGCCGAGCCGCATGGATGCGGCGAGAGCGCCGTCAGGGCATGGATGCCCGTTCGGCGCGGGCCCACGGAGCGAGACCGGAGTGAGGGTACTCCGACGAAGGAGGAGCCCAACCAGGAGCAAGCACCCTTGGTTACTTGGGGTGCTTTTCCAAGTAACTCGCCGAAGGCGAAATGTCTGCCGTTAGGCAGACCCCTCTAAGCGCCGCTCCGGCTAAGAGGCGGCCAACAATCTCAGCGCCAACACAAAACAAAAAACCCGCCTAAGCGGGTTCTAATAAAGCGAAAACGCAGCCAATCACTTGGCCTGATAAATAATCCCGGGACTGCATTGCACCATCTGGTAATGATCGGGCAACCCGTTCAACGCCTCCGACGCCCCAAGGAACAGATACCCCCCAGGCTTCAACGTCGAATGGATACGCAACAAAATATCCTTCTTCACCTCCGCCGAAAAATAGATCAGCACGTTGCGACAAAACACCATATCGAACTTGCCCAACGCCGCATAACTGTCCAACAGATTGAACGAACGAAACTCCACACGGCTCTTGATCGGCGCCTTCACCGTCCAGCGCCCTGGCGTCTTCTGATCAAAGAAACGCTGCAGACGATCCGGCGACAAACCCCGGCCGATGGCCAGACTGTCGTACTCGCCCGTCTTGCAATTGTTCAACATCAAACCCGACAAATCCGTCGCCACAATCTGCGCGCCCGACTTCAACTGCCCCGGGTTGTTGCGCTCGAACTCATCGATCGACATCGACAGCGAATACGGTTCCTGCCCCGACGAGCACGCCGCCGACCAGATCCGCAAACGCTGGTTGGGGCTGGCCTTGATCGCCTCCGGCAACACCTTGTTCTTCAGCACCTCGAAGGGGTACGTATCGCGAAACCACAACGTCTCGTTGGTGGTCATCGCATCCACCACCTGCTCGCGCAACCCGCTGCGCGGCTGCGTCTGGATACGCTGGATCAGCTCACCCAACGACTTGATGGACTGCTGCTCCATCAACTTGTTAAGGCGGCTGGAGACCAGATACTGTTTATTTTCACCCAGCAAAATGCCACAGGCTTTTTCCAGGAATACCCGGAACTGATCAAAATCCAAATTACCTGTCGACATGCCGCCTCTCAAATCATGTGAACAGCAAGGAGGAACACCCCTCCTCAGCTGATATCTGCCGCCTTGATACGATCTACCACTCTCGCCGCCAGATCGTCCGGCCGGAACTTGGCCAGGAAGTCATCAGCGCCGACCTTCTTGACCATCGCCTGGTTGAACACGCCCGACAGCGAGGTGTGCAACACGATGTGCAACTTCTGCATGCGCGGGTCGCTGCGAATCTCCGCAGTGAGGGTATAGCCATCCATCTCCGGCATTTCAATGTCGGAGATCATCATCAAGAATTCTTCTTCCGGTTTCTTGCCTTCGTCTACCAGTTTGCGCAGGAACTCGAGCGCCTGACGACCGTCATTCAACGCCGTGACTTCTACGCCGACAGTCTGCAGGCAGCGCGTCACCTGTTTGCGCGCCACGGAGGAGTCATCGACCGTCAACACGCGCAACGAGAGCGCCTTGTGCTGAACCTCCGCAGTGACCACGCCGACCGAGATGTTTTCGGAGACTGGCGCTACCTCGGCAAGGATCTTCTCGACGTCGATGATTTCCACCAACTGATTGTCCAGACGCGTCACCGCCGTGAGGTAGTGGTCGCGACCGGTTCCCTTGGGAGGCGGGTGAATGTCTTCCCAGTTCATGTTGACGATGCGTTCCACCGCATGCACCAGAAAACCCTGAATCTTGGTGTTGTACTCCGTGATGATCACGAACGAATTGGCGATGTCGCTCAACGGCTTGCCGCCGGTCGCCAATGCCAGATCAAGGATCGGGATGGTCCCGCCACGAATATTTGCCACGCCGCGCACAATCGGACTGGATTTGGGCATGTGGGTAAGTTTCGGGCATTGAAGCACCTCTTTTACCTTGAACACGTTGATCCCATACAACTGCTTGCCGTCCAACCGGAACAGCAAAAGTTCAAGGCGGTTCTGCCCTACCAGTTGAGTGCGCTGGTTTACTGAATCCATCACACCAGCCATGCACCACTCCTCCCAAAACGACCAATTGCGCTACCGAATCGGTAAGCGGCACGGGCCTTGCTATTTACTCATCATGAACACACAAACGACAGTATCCCGACGCCCGGCACCCGCAACCCGCAGCTTTCTCTGCGTGCTGGTCGCGCTGTGTCTGTTGTGTGCCGCCAGCCTGAGCCGCGCGGACAACATGACCTTGCCTGAAACACTTATCGGCGTGACCCAGGGCTTTCTTGAATTCACAGTTGAAGACTACATGGCGACCAATCAAACCGCCGGCCGCTATGAAATCGAAGTCAAGCAGCTGGATCCGCGTCTGCGCATGCCACTGTGCGACAAGGATTTGACAGCCTCACTGGAGAGCCCCGCCCAGCCCATCGGCCGCGTGACGGTGAAAGTGCGCTGCGAAGGCACGTCCCCGTGGACGGTGTTCGTGCCGGCCCAAGTACATCTTTACCGCAATGTGGTCACCGGCGTGCGGCCAATGAAACGCGACGCGATCGTGACTGAAAACGATGTGGCGCTGCGCGAACGTGACGTAAGCCTGCTGGGGCAAGGTTTTCTGGATTCGCTCGATCAGGCGGTCGGGCAGAAAGTTGTCCGACCAACGGTCATCGACCAGATCCTGACCCCGGTCCACCTCGACCAGCCGCAAATGGTTCACAAGGGCGACCAGGTGGTGATCAGTGCGCGCAGTGGTTCCATGAGCGTGCGCATGCCGGGCGAAGCCCTGTCCGATGGCGGTTTCAACGAGCAAATACGGGTGAAGAACCTTAATTCCCAGCGGGTGATCAAGGCCAATATCGTTGCGCCCGGACAAGTTGAGGTCGCTATGTAACTGACATGTGAAGGTAAGACCTCTGGCGCTGCGCTTGCGCTTTTCCTACACTCGGAACCCCAGTGCTCCGTGCGAAGTCCATTCGAGACTGTTTTCGCACGAGCCCTAAAGTTATTCCGGGTCGGGCCGAAACCAAGGCAAGCGTCCTAGAACCCAGAGGTTTTTCAATCATGGTCATCGACTTCAATCGTTTGAATAGCTCCACTCCCGTCAGCGGTACAACACGTACCGCCAGCACCAAGGAAGCTGGCAAAACCGAAGCTACGGCGGCGGTCAGCGGCACTTCCAGCGTGCCGGGCAGTGGTGAGGCAGTACATTTGAGCAGCGAAGCTCAACAGTTGCAGAAGATCAGTGATTCGTTGCGTGATCAGCCAGTCGTCAACAGCGCCCGTGTGGCCGAGTTGAAGCAGGCAATCGCCGACGGCAGCTATAAGGTCGACAGCAATCGTGTTGCAAGCAAACTGCTTAACTTCGAAGCCCAGCGCTAGCCCCCGGTCTGCGCAGGGGCTTCTGGACGCTTAAACACCAGGGCATGCGATGCAAGACACTACATTGCTTCAACTGATCACGGACGACATTGCGCCAACCCGGCATTTGCTGGACATCCTGAAGGCCGAATCAGTGGCCCTTCATGGGCGCAATATGGTCGAGATGGAACACATCCTGGCGCAGAAACAGGCGCTGGTGATCGTGCTCGAGCAGCATGGACGCCGACGTACCCAGCTGATGACCAGCCTGGGTCTGCCCGCCAATCGTGCGGGGCTTGAAGAAGTGGCGAAACATTCGTCAGTGGGTGAAGCCTTGTTGACCGCAGGCGATGAACTCAGCGCACTGATGAGTGAATGCCAGGCGGCCAATGAACAGAACGGCAGCCTTATCCAGCTCCAGCAACTCACCACGGCACAGCAGTTGAGGATTCTCAACGGCGGCGACACGCCCACGCTTTATGACAGCCGCGGCTCGACGTCGGGCAAGGCCAGGCCGCGTCCGCTTAGCCAGGCGTAAGTTCTTGTATCAAGGTGCGCATCGTGGTGGCAATATGCCGCCCGCTGCCGTTATTTGCCTGGAGATGGATAGACCGTGAATGCCTCAAGCGCGGAAGATGTTCCGCAGCCCCCGAAGGTACTGACCACCCCGCTGGAAATCGCTGCCAATCTGCGGCTGCTGATGGAAAGCCATGACCCGTTGATCATCACGTTCCACGAACGCACCCAGCGTTTTCAGAGCTACGTGATCGATGTCAACCGCGACACCAATCAAGTCATTTTCGACGAGATGATCCCCCGTGACGGCGAGCGTTTCCTGGCCAGCGGTGAGCCGTTCCGGGTCGAGGGCTTTCACGATGGTGTGCGCATCGCTTGGGAAAGCAAAGCCCGGCTGACGGTGATCGAAGAGCCGCGCAGTTATCGCGGCCCGCTGCCTGAAGAAGTCGTCTATCACCAGCGCCGCAATGCCTTTCGCGCGGCCCTTAAGCTGGCTTCCCTGATTGATGTCGAGATCGGTGGCGAACGGCTTAAATCCCCGTTGCGCGGCAAGCTGCTGGACATCTCCGCGACCGGGTGCAAGCTGCGCTTCGAAGGCGATGTTTCCGAGCGCATGCAGCTGGGTCAGGTCTATGAGCGCTTTATCGCCTCCCTGCCCTTCGGCAACATGACCACACCCGTTGAACTGCGCTACCTGCACTTCGAAGAAAGGATCAACACCACGTTTGCCGGCGTACGCTTCCACAACATGAGTGGCCTGGTGCAGCGTCAGGTTGAGCGCCTGGTCTATCAACTGCAGCGCGAAGCGCGACGCTTCGACAAAGACGACGATTTTTGATCGTTGGCGGTAACCCGGCCGGTGCGCTCCATGGCGTGCTGGCGGGTTGCCGCAATTACCCTGCCTCCCCTCGCACAGCCGCCATCGTCCCACTGTAGCTCTGAGTGCACGAGACTCAGGTGAAACACCGGAATTGCAGGAGTGAGCTTGCTCGCGAATGCGTCGTGTCAGGCGAAATCCATGTCACTGATACTCCGTCTTCGCGAGCCAGGTGGAGCGCCACCCTGGTCGCTCCTAGAGGTTTGCGGTGCGGCGGGGGTATACCCAATCCGCCCAGCCCCCATCACAACGGCCGATCCACCCCGACATCCCGCCGCACTTCAGTCGTCTCCTCCGGCCCAACCGCACCAGGTTCAGCAGCCACTTCCTCGTCCATTATCGCCACCGGCCGCACAACGCCCTCACCCGACGCCACAACCCGCTCCACCATCTCTGGCTGCACTTCAGATTCAGCCGCCACATCCGGCGCCACATCCGACGAAACCTCAGGCTCAACGTCCTGCATCTGATCCTGCACCACTTGCTCATCAACCCGCGGGTCAAGGGCGACCACCAGCGGCGAGCTCGACATGCTGTCGGGCATGGCCACGTGATGCAGCGGGGCGTCTTCGACCTGGTGCAGGTTGGTGACGGCTTTCGGACGGATACGCAGCACCAGCACCAGCGCCACCAAGCAGACGAAGGCGTAGAGCATGTTGCTGCCGAACATCTTCATCAGCACGCCGGACACCAGCGGGCCGATACTGGCGCCGACGCCGTAGGTCATCAGCAACATGGCCGTCAGGGAGACGCGGCGTTCGCCTTCAACGTGGTCGTTGGAGAACGCCACCGCCAGCGGATACAGCGAAAACTGCAGCAGGGACGCCAGGAAGCCCACCGCCAGCAGCAGCTCCATCGGCACATCCGGGAGGATCGCCAGCGGCAGCGAGGCCAGCACCAGCAAGCCGGCCACGCCGCGGATCAGGCAGGCACGGTCGTAGCGGTCCGACAGCTTGCCCAGCGGGCCTTGGACGATAAGGCCCGCGCCGATGCAACTGGCCATGAACAGGCCGACATGCTCAGTCGACAGCCCCTGTTGCGCGGCATACAGCGGGGCCAGGCCGTAGAACGAGCCGATGATCATGCCGGCGCTTAACACCGTGGTCAGGGATTGCGGCACCCGGCGCATGAAGAACAGCGGCTCCAGCGGTGCCGGGTGCATCGGCGCCGGGTGAATGCTGCGGGTCATGGCCACCGGCACGAGGCAGAGGGCGAAGCACATCGCCACGAGCATCAGCAGTTCAGGGCCCAGTTGCGGGTGGATGACCAGAATCAGCTGGCCGAGCACCAGCCCCAGGTACGACGCGATCATGTAGAGGCTAAACACCGTGCCGCGCTGCTTGGGCGAGGCCTGCTCGTTGAGCCAGCTCTCGATGACCATGTACTGGCACATCATGCCCAGGCCGACAATCATCCGCAGGAAGATCCACGCCGGCAGGTAATCGAACAGCCCGTGGCCCAAGACCGCCGCGCCGACAATGCCGGCGCAGGTGGCGTACGCACGGATGTGCCCTATTCGGCCGATCAGCCGGTGGCCGATCTTGCCGCCCAGGGCCAGACCGACATAGTTCGCCGCCATCAACGCACCGACCCACAGGCCATCGACCTGATCGGCGGCCAGACGCAAGGCCAGGTAGGTGCTGAGCAGGCCCGAGCCGATCAACATCATCAGCGAGGCAAAATACAGCGCTCGAAAGGACTTCCAGATTTGGCGCATAGCTTTCCAAAAGACGGAAACCCTCGATTTCAGAGGATTTCCGAACAGCGATTCTTAAGCCTGAGCGGCCAGAACGCGGCGCTCCCAGGGGGTAATTTCGTTGAAGAAGCTGGTCAGTTCCAGGGTCTTCGACGCGACGTAGCCTTCGATGAATTCGGCACCAAACAGTTCCTTGGCCAGCGAGCTGCGAGTCAGACGTTCCAGAGCAGCGTGCAAGGTACATGGCAACGACAGATTATCGGGCACAACGAACTCACCTTGAATCGGTGGCGACGGTTCCAGCCTGTGCTCGATACCGTGAAGCCCCGCAGCCAGGCTGGCGGCGATGGCCAGATACGGGTTGGCGTCGGCGCCGGGCAGACGGTTCTCGACCCGACGGGCGACCGGTGCGCTGGCCGGAATGCGCAGACCCGCCGCGCGGTTGTCGTGGGACCAGCAGGCGTTATTCGGTGAAGCGAAGGGATGGCACAGGCGCTGATAGGAATTGACGTTGGGCGCGAACAACGCGGTGAAGTCAGCCATCGCCGCCTGCTGCCCGCCGATGAAGTGATGAAAGCGATCAGTGGCCTCGCCCTGATCGTCGCTGAAGATGTTCTGGCCGGTGCTGGTCTCGACCACGCTCTGGTGAATGTGCATGGAACTGCCGGGGGTGTGCGCCAGCGGTTTGGCCATGCACACCACCATCAGGCCATGCTTGAGCGCGACTTCCTTGAGCATGTGCTTGAAGAGGAAGGTCTGGTCGGCCAGCAACAGCGGATCGCCGTGCAGCAGGTTGATCTCGAACTGGCTGACGCCCATCTCGTGCATGACGGTGTCGCGGGGCAGGCCCAGCGCGGCCATGCAGGCATAGATTTCCTTGAAGAAGGGTCGCAGGCCGTTGTTGGAGCTGATGCTGAACGCCGACTGGCCGTCCTCGCGCCGACCGTCCAGCCCGATCGGCGGCTGGAACGGCTGGCTCGGATCGGGATTGGCCGCGAAGACAAAGAATTCCAGTTCGGTGGCCACCACCGGCGACCAGCCATGCCGGGCATAACGGGCGATGACCGATTTGAGCTGACCGCGGGTGGACAGCGGCGACGGTTGGCCGTCGAGCTCGTCGGCGTCGCAGATCGCGAGGGCGCGGGGCTCGTCGCTCCACGGCAGACGATGGGTCTGCTGCGGGTCAGCGATCAGGGCCAGGTCGCCATCGTCACTGCCATAGAATTTCGACGGCGGATAGCCGCCCATGATGCATTGCAGCAGCACGCCCCGCGCCAGCTGCAACCGACGGCCTTCGAGAAACCCCTCGCCGGTCATCACCTTCCCTCGCGGCACGCCATTCAGATCCGGCGTGACGCATTCAATTTCATCAATGCCCATCAGTCGCTGCGCGAGTGAATGGTGGTCATCGCTACTCATGACTCAAATCCTTTTTCGTTGGGCAGGCCGCAGGGCGGCAAGGCGTACAAAGTAAGCGTCGGGCGTTCGGAATATCAAGCGGCGAGCTTGAACCCTGTAGCAAGGTGCTGCCGGGGCCGCGGTCCCGACGACTGTCAATCCCGCGTCTTGCACCCTTGGGGCAGGTCCCCGCCACGTCTCGGCGGCCGATTCGACAGGTATTGGCCGAATTTTTGCTATTCAAGCTGCAAGCCGCCTTCAGACGTCATTTTCTCGGCACTGTCTGAAAGGGCCCTATGCCCCCCCACTTCGATGCCTCCTCGGGTCGTGGGGCTTTCAACCGCCCATGAGCCTTGGTGTCCATGTCGAATTCAATTCCTGTCACGAGTCCGCTGCTTCCTCCGCTGGAAGAGTTCATGCCGTTTCTGGAGGAGATCTGGGCCAGCAAGCGTCTCACCAACGGTGGCCCTTTCCATGAACAGCTGGAAGCCGCACTGGCCGAGCACTTGGGCGTCGAGCATGTCTGCCTGTTTTCCAATGGCACCCTGGCGCTGGTCACCGCGCTCCAGGCGCTGCGCGTCACCGGCGAGGTGATCACCACGCCGTATTCCTTCGTCGCCACGGCCCACTCGTTATTGTGGAACAGCCTTAAGCCAGTGTTTGTCGACATCGACCCGCTGACCAACAACCTGGACCCCAAGCGCATCGAAGAAGCGATCACGCCGGCGACCACGGCCATCCTTCCGGTTCATTGCTACGGGATTCCCTGTGACGTCGACGCCATTCAAAAAATCGCCGACACCTACGGGTTGAAGGTCATCTATGACGCTGCCCACGCATTCGGTGTTCAGCACAATGGCACCAGCGTCCTGAACCATGGTGACCTTTCGGTCCTCAGTTTCCATGCCACCAAGGTGTTCAACACCTTCGAAGGCGGCGCGATCATCTGCCACGACAGGAAGACCAAGCAGCGCATCGATTACCTGAAGAACTTCGGTTTTGCCGACGAAGTTACGATCATGGCGCCGGGCATCAACGGCAAGATGAACGAGATTCAGGCAGCGTTCGGCATGCTCCAATTGCGCCACATCGATTCTGCGCTGCAGGCGCGCAAGCGTCTGTTTGATCGCTACGCCAGGGCGCTGGCAGACGTGCCCGGCATCACCTTGCTGGAACAGCCCGCTGGCGTGGACTGGAACTATGCCTATTGCCCGATTTTCATAGACGGTTCTCGGTTCGGCGTGAACCGCGACGAAATGTACAACCGCTATCGTGCGCGCGATGTGCTGGTGCGGCGTTATTTCTACCCGTTGATCACAGAGTTCCCGATGTACCGCAGCTTGCCCAGTTCGGACGCTGCGAAGCTCACCCATGCCCACCTGATTTCCAGCCGCGTGTTGTGCCTGCCGATCTACCCGGACCTGACGGATGAGCAGCAGGACTCCATTATCGACATCCTGCTCAGCGCGCGCGGGGCCTGACCGATGCAACCCGTGCTCATCGCCCCTACCCGCAGCCCTGCCGGGCTTGATCAGCGGTCCAACGACCATGCACTTCTGGATCAGGGCCGTGTGGCCCTGATGCAACCGTACTTTCTTCCTTACCTGGGCTACTTTCAGCTGATCGCCGCGAGCGACTGTTTCGTGCTGTACGACAACGTGCAGTTCATCAAGAACGGCTGGATCGAGCGCAACCGTTACCTGCTGGAGGGCGAGCCGAAGTGGTTTGGTTTGGCGCTGGCAAAGGGCAGTCACTCGCAGTTGATCAATCAACGCCAGATTTCGCCACACTTTGATATCGACGCCATCATGAGCCGCCTCGCGTTTGCGTACCGCAAGGCACCCCACGCTGAGCGCACGCTGACTTGGCTCGAAGCGCTGCTGAAGTTGCCGGCGCACAACATCGCCGAGTTCAACGAGCTGGCGCTGCGCTCCTGCTGCAGCCTGTTGCGCATTCATACCCCGATCGTGCGCGCGAGCGAGTGGTCACCCGCTTCACAGTCGCGTGGGCAGGACCGCGTGATCGAAGTCATCAGCGCGATCGGCGGAACCCGCTATCTGAACCCTTTCGCCGGCGGTGCCTTGTACGACAGCGCAGCGTTTGCGGCCGCAGGCTATGGGCTGGACCTTCTCAAGCCGGACCTTGAGCCTTACCTCCAGCTGAACCAGCCCTTCGTGCCGGCACTGTCGGTGTTGGATGCCTTCATGTTCAACGACCTGAAAACCCTCAGCGCCTTGGTCAAGCGCGGGGAGATTGTGCGTGGTTGAGGCGATGGGGGGCTTTTTCGAGCTGGAGCTTCGCCGAGGCCAGCATCCCTATCCGCACGCGCGCGCCTACAACCTGGCGCGTTCGGCTTTCCAGGCGCTGCTGCTGGCGCAACAGGCACGCAGGGTCTGGATACCGCATTTCATCTGTTCAGTGATGCCCGATGCTGCCCGGGCGGTTGACGTTGAAGTCGTGCGCTACGGCATGAATGATCTGCTCGAACCTGCAGCCCTGCCGGCTCTCGGACCTCGCGAGGTCTTCCTGTATGTCAATTATTTCGGCCTCAAGGATGCTTACATCCGCGACACCCTGGCGGGGCAGTATGGAGGTGCGTTGATCGTCGACAATTCGCAGGCGCTGTTTTGCGCGCCGGTTGACGGCATCCCCACGCTGTATTCGCCGCGCAAATTTGTGGGCGTGCCGGATGGAGGCTGGCGGGTGAACGGGCCCTGCGATCTCGAACAACTGCCGCCGGGCAATTCTGCCAACCGCTTCGATGCCCTGCTCGGGCGTCTGGCCAATGGGCCGGAAGCCCATTACGCCGACTTCCAGAACACCGAGGAGGCGCTTGGAACAGAGGGCATGCGCGGCATGTCCGCAATCACCACGCGACTGCTCAACAGCATTGACTACGATGAGATCGGCCGTCGACGCCGGGCCAACTACTCTCAACTGCACGGCGCTCTGGGCGCCCTCAACACGTTCAAAGCGCTTGATCTCACGCCAACTGCTGCGCTGTGCTATCCCCTGCTGCTCAAGGATGTTCAGGAAGCAGAAAAGGTCAGCGCAGCGCTGCTCAAACAGCGGATATACGTGCCCTGTTATTGGCGCGACGTGCTCGCGGACAGCAGTGCACCGACACTGGAGCAAGACATGACCCGCCGGCTTCTGCCCCTCCCTGTCGATCAGCGTTACGGCGCTTCTGACATCGCGCGGCTGGCGAACCTTATTCTTCAGGCGAGAACATCATGAGTATCCGTGGCACACGAATCACCTTGCGGGCCCTGGAAGCAGATGACCTGGAGCGACTGCACGTCTGGTCCAACGATGAGGCCCTATGGGCGATGCTGGGCGGCTGGCATTTTCCGACCTCCCGGGAGGCTCAGCGCGAGTGGCTGGGACGTCTTAAAAGCGACACGCTGAATCAGCGCTTTGGCATAGAAACGTCCGAGCACGGTCTGATTGGCACGGCAAACCTGGTCGACATCGACTGGAAAAACCGCACCGCGGAACACGGCATGATGATCGGTTTCGAGCACCTGCGCGGTCAGGGTTATGGCCGTGAGGTGATCGCCACCGTGATGCGCTACGCGTTCGACGAACTCGGCCTTGAGCGGTTGTCCACGACGATCATCGAGTACAACCAGGCGTCGCTGGCCACCTACACTGGCAAAGCGCCCTGGGTGATCGAGGGTACGCAGCGCCAGTGGTACTTTCGCAAAGGCCAGCGCTGGGATCGTCACCTGCTGGGTGTGACAGCAGCCGACTACCGGGCGTGGATGGCGGCCCGGGACGGTGATTCATGAATGACGAGGCCTGGCAAAACCTCTGCGCAGACGGGTACGTCTGTCTGCCGGATCTGATGGCCGCCAGCGAGGTCGTGCGTTTGCGCGAAGACCTGGCGCAGGCCATCGAACGCTGCCGCAGTGTGCAGGTGCAGAACGCCATCGTTCAGCGCACCGAGCAGACCGCTCACCACATCCTGCAGGCCGACACCGGTTTCATCGCCCTGCTGGCCCGGTTTGGCGAATGGGGGGTCACCGAGCTGCTGCGCAACATGCTCGGCGGCGAGGTGATCCTCAATTCATTTGGTGGGCTGAACAACCTGAACAGCACCAATGCCTACGTGCGCAACGTGCACCGCGATGTGCGCTCATGGTCGGCAGAATCGATGCAGATGGCGCAGATTATGGTACTGCTCGACGACTTCACGGCGCAGAACGGCGCCACCCTGTTTCTGGCTGGCTCACACCAATCGCCGCAAAAGCCGGACGACAATCAGTTCGAGGCGCACGCCAGCAAGGCGCTGGGTACAGCAGGCTCGATCTATCTGTTCGACTCGCGGATATGGCACGCCGCCGGGGTCAACCGTACGTCGGGGCCACGTCGCTGCCTGACCCTGACGTTTACCCGCAGCAACCTCAAGCCGCAGTTCGACTATTGCCGAGCGCTGGGCTCCGCCTTTTGCGAGCAGCAATCGCCGGACCTTCAGCAACTGCTCGGCTGGTTCGCCCGAACCCCCTCCACCCTTCACGAGTGGTATCAGCCTGAAGACCAGCGCTTTTACCGAAAAAACCAGGGATAGACCATGGCCAACCGCGATTACAACCAGGAATTTCAGAACAACGCCCATCGCAGTTATTTCTATGACTTCGATGCCCGCCTGCGCCGCTACATGATGGAGAGCTTTTCGCCGTGGTTGACCGAAGGTCCTGCACTGGAACTGGGTTGTTTCGAGGGTGAATTCACGCAAATCTTCAGCGAGCGCTTCCATGACCTGACGGTCATCGAAGCGGCCAGTGATCTGATCGGCGTTACCCGCCAGCGCGTCGGCGAACAGGTCGCCTTCGTCTGCAGCACCTTCGAGACGGCCACGGTGGAGCCGCGATTCGAGAACATATTTCTGATCCACACGCTGGAGCATCTCGACGATCGGACCGCCGTGCTACAGCGCATCGCCCAGTGGTTAAAGCCAGGCGGTCGGCTGTTTATCGCCGTGCCAAACGCCAACGCGCCCTCGCGCCAGATTGCCGTGAAGATGGGCCTGATCGAGCACAACAGTGCGGTGACCGAGGGCGAGCGCCTGCATGGACACCGCATCACCTACTCCCTGGACACCCTTGACCATGAAGTGCGCCAGGCAGGATGGTCGGTCCGGCACCGAGGTGGCGTGTTCTTCAAACCGTTGGCCAACTTCCAGCTGGACAAGGCATTGGAGAGCGGTTTGGTGGATGAGGCGTTCATGGATGGCTGCTACGCCCTTGGGATGCATTACCCCGAGTTGTGCGCCAGCGTGTTTGTCGTCTGCGAACGCAGCACCGCAGCGGAGTGACGCGCATGATCAACCGCAACCTGCACGGCAAGCTCCCGGCGCCTTATTACATTTACGCGCCCGACTACCGGGAAACCTCATCGGGCATCTGCGTGATGCACTACCTCTGCCATGCGCTGAACATTGCCGGTCACGAGGCGTATGTGGCGCTGTGCGATGTGAAAAACCCGGCACTGCGTACGCCGTCGCTCAGCGAAGAACTCATCAAATGCCATCAGGACCTGGGCCGCACGCCCATCGTCGTCTATCCCGAAGTGGTCTCGGGCAACCCCTTGTCGGGGCCCGTCGTGGTGCGCTATATCCTCAACCGCGAGGGTTTTCTGACGGGTAATGGTCTGCAGGCGGGCAGAAACGACCTGTTCTTCCACTACGCCCATGATTTCCGCGACGAAAGTCTCAACACCAACATGCTGACGCTGCCGGTGATCGACTCGGAACTGTTCTCGCCGCCCAAGGAGCCGGTAGAGCGAACAAAGTCCTATCTTTACCTGCACCGCCATCTCATTCGCGATGTCGACTTCTCGAGCCTTCCTGCCGACATCGAAATCCTCTCCCTGAGCAAACCCAAGACCCTTGCCCAGTTGGCGGAGATTTTCAAGACGGCAGCAGTGCTCTACTCGTACGAGATTTCTGCGACCTGCACCGAGGCGATGCTGTGTGGATGTCCGGTGATCTATTTGCAGGGCGGGCACATCGACACCCTGCCCTTCACCGAGCACTTCGGCGACGCCGGTGCGGCCATGCACTACGAGCCGGGAGGCCTTGAGCGCGCCCGTGCATCGCTGCTTCAGGCACGGCTGCGCTGGCTCGAAATCGAGGACACGTTCTGGCAACAGCTCGATTACTTCATCGAGTTGACCCAACGCGCCGTGGTCGATCACAAGGCCAATCTGCACACACGACCGCTGACCGAATGGTTGCAGGCGCGGGCTTTGTCCCCTGTGCAAGAACGCTTGATCGCCGCGCGCCGAGCCGAATTGAGCAACAGCAGCAGTCTTACAGTGATCGTACTGGACCGATTGGATAGGCCAGACCAGGTGCGGCTGACCCTTGAAAGCCTGGGGGTGTGGCAGGCCCAGGCCGTTACGCGGCGGACTGTGGTCTTGAGCGCTTCACAACGTCCACAGGATGTCCCGCCGGACATCGAATGGCAGTTGGCGGCGAGTGACATCGCGCTGCAAATCAATGCGCTGTTACGCAATGACGGCAGCGAATGGTTCATCATTTTGCACGCTGGCGACGAGTGGCAAGCCAGCGGCACCCT
Organism: Pseudomonas sp. GL_135; assembly: GCF_057834665.1. NCBI lineage: Bacteria > Pseudomonadati > Pseudomonadota > Gammaproteobacteria > Pseudomonadales > Pseudomonadaceae > Pseudomonas > Pseudomonas sp. GL_135. The sequence continues at coordinate 1,743,566 of NZ_CM174408.1, read as the reverse complement.
GCGCCTGGAGCTGGAGCTGGCGCAACACAGCCAGTGCCAGATGGTCTATTTCGATGAGATCCATCACGCCGATGATGTCCGCGGTATCGCCATGCGGCCGGACTTGAATCTCGATCTGCTGCTGAGCTTTCCCGTCAGCATGGCCACCCACTGGCTGTTCAAGCGTGAGCTGGCGCTGGACGTCGGAGGCTTCGATCCGGCGTTCAGCCAGGCCCTGGAGTTCGACCTGATCCTGCGCCTGATCGAGCAGAACGGCATTGGCGCAATCGGCCACATCGATGAACCTCTGCTGGCGTGCAGCGCACCGATGCTGGCGCAGAACAGCGACGAAGTCAGAACACTCAAGCGCCATCTGCTAGCACGAAACTATCTGCATGCCGACGTCATTGAAGCACCTGCCCGGCACTACCACGTGCAATACGGGCATCAGAGCCGGCCGCTGGTGTCGATCATCGTGCCCACTCGGGATCAGTTGCCGATGCTGCAGCGCTGCATCGAAACCGTGCTGGAAAAAACGGCGTATCAGCATTACGAAATCATCATCGTTGACAACGACAGCCAGACCCCGGAAGCGCTGGAGTGGCTTGCTAATATGGAGGCCATCGGCGGTCAGAAGGTACGCGTGCTGCGTTACCCGCTGGCGTTTAACTTCTCGGCGATGAACAACATGGCGGCCGCTGAGGCACGCGGCGACTATCTGGTGTTGATGAACAACGATATCGCCGTTCTGCGCGAGGACTGGCTGGACAAGCTGCTGAACCATGCCCAGCGTCCGGAAGTGGGTATCGTCGGCAGCAAGCTGCTCTATCCCAACGCGACGATCCAGCACGCGGGTGTCATTCTCGGACTGCGAGGCCCGGCCGAACATCCGTTTTCCGGCGAATCCGCTACGTCCCCCGGGTACATGCAACGGCGCTGGCTGGATCAGGATTTAAGCGCGGTGACCGCCGCCTGCCTAATGGTGCGCAAGTCCATCTATGACGAGGTATCAGGCATGGACGAGGAGGCTTTCAAAGTCTCCTACAACGACGTTGATCTGTGTCTGAAAGTGGGTCGCCAGGGCTACCTCGTGGTGTGGACACCCCATGCACTGTTGCTGCATGAAGGATCGGTCAGCCAGACGGCGGACTTGAGCTTTGAGAGGAAGAAAAAAGAAGTGCGTTTTGCCGGGGAACGCGACGCGATGTACGCCAAGTGGCTACCGTTGTTGGCGCGCGACCCTGCATACAACCCCAATCTTTCGCTGAGTGGTAATGGCTTCGATCTTGAGCCGATTACCGCGCTGACATGGCAACCGATGGCCTGGCGCCCGCTGCCAAGGGTGCTGGTGCACCCGGCTGACGCCGGTGAATCCGGCCATCAAAGAGTTCTTGATCCGCTCAAGGCGTTGATGGAGGCGGCGGCGGTCGACGGTTTCGCCCTGCCGACACCGCTGGGGGTGGTGGACCTGCAGCGCTACAACCCGGACGTTATCGTCTATCAACGGCATCTGGATGAACTACGGCTGGACGATATGCGACACGCCTCTGCATTTTCCTCGGCATTCAAAATATTCGACCTGGACATTGATGTGTTCAGCCTCCCCGCCCATCATCCTGATCACGGCCGTCTACCGACCGACCTGAGCAACGCGATGGAGCGGGTGGGGAGTTTCGCGGACAGGTTCATCGTGGCCACTCCTCATCTAGCCGACCTTTTTTCCGGATTCCATGGAGATCTGAGGGTCATTCCCGCGCGACTTCCAGTGGACCTGTGGGGCAACCTGCACCCACGTCGCAATCGTGGGTTCAAGCCGCGCGTCGGCATCCTCTGCGACACCGATGTGCATCTGCTGAACAACGTGGTTCAGGTGCTCACCGATGAGATTGAGTGGATTTTCGTCGGCACCTGTCCGGAGTCAATACGCCCCAGCGGCTTCGAGATACATGGCAGCCCCTCGCTGCTACGCAAGGCAAGCGCCCTGGCCAGCCTGGACCTGGACCTTGCGCTCGTTCCGCTGGAGCAGAATCCCTTCAATGAAGCCCGTGGCAACCTGCCGCTGATTGAATACGGCGCGTGTGGTTATCCGGTCATTTGCAGCGATGTCCGTGCCTATCAGGGCGACTTGCCGGTAACGCGGGTTGCCAATACTGATCAGGCCTGGATCGACGCGATCCGCGCGCACCTGCATGATCTGTCTACGGCGGCGAGGATTGGCGATCAGCTGCGGAGTAAAGTGCTGAGCGACTGGATGCTGGACGACGGAGGCATTGAGGCATGGCGCACGGCCTGGCTGCCGTGATGGACATTGAGGCACCTGAGGGCAGTCACGCCAAGTGCTAGGGCATGCACCTCAAAGAGAGGACGGCGTGCGCGACCGATACGCCCCCGGGCTTTCCCCTGTCCATTTCTTGAACGCCCGGTGGAACGCGCTGGGCTCTTGAAACCCCACCAGTGACGCGATCTCGACCACGCTCAGTTCGGTGTCGCGCAGCTTCTGCTGGGCGATGCCGCGCCGCACGTCGTCCTTGATCCCTTGAAACGCGCAGCCCTCACGCTCCAGCCGACGGCGGAACGTGGTGGCGCTGAGCTTCAGCTCGTCGGCCATTTCCAGCAGCGTCGGCCAGTGTCCGTAATGGCTGTTGCGCAGGCGGTGATAGACTTGCGCCGCCAGCCCGCGCTGGTTGCGGTAGCGGATGACCAGCCACTGCGGCGCGGTGCGCAAAAATGATTTGAGCGACGGCAAAGACTGCACCACCGGCAGACGCAGGCAGTGGCTGGAAAACTCGATCTCGGTGCGCTGCTCACCAAAACTCAGGTTGAACCCCCACAACAGAGAATCGTCGCTGAGGCGCTGACGGCGCTGGCGAAACTGCGCGCGGTCGATGCTGATGCGGCGCCCGCCGAGCCAGCACAGCAGGCTGATCATCAGCAGCAGAAACGTCTCTTCACCGAAGCGCTGCCGGACCGGATCGTCCGTCGTGGTGTCCACCGCGAGCAGCGCGCGAGGGCCACGAATGATGAGGCTGCCGCGAAAGTCGCGCAGGAACAGGCCGAAATTGCTCAGGCACTGGCGCAGGGCCTTTTCCAGGTTGGGTTCCTGAATCAACCCCCGGCATATCAGGGCGAAGCTGCCCAAGGGCATGCCGTGGGAGTCGAGGCCGAAAAACTCGTCGCCCAGTTCCCTGATCTGAATCAGCCACAACGCCGCAAACGCACTGGCCGAGACCCGCGCCGTGGGGTCGTCGAGCAGCGCCATGTCGATTTCCGCCGCCTGCAAAACCGACTGCAAACGCAGCGGCTGGTCGCGCAGCGCATGGACGATCAACTGGACGAAGTAGATCGACACTGAATCCTTTTCCCGCATGACCGCTTTTCCCTTTTTCAATGGTGCACCACGGATCAGGCGCTGATGGTAAAGAACGCCAGCCCATCTGGACAGTTTCGGCATAGGCCCGTCCCGAACGCCGATCTAGACTTGCCCGCAGTCAGCACCGGCCGAAATCCCGTTTCGCGGTGCAGCCCCCACAATTCCAATACGTGTCAGGAGTCGCCATGAGCACACCCGAAGTTTTCGTCGTCAGCGCACTGCGTACCGCCATCGGTGGATTCGGCGGTTCCCTCAAGGATGTCTCCCCCATCGAACTGGGCACCCAGGTCAGCCGCGCCGCGCTGGCGAAATCCGGGATCGCACCGGAGCACATCGGCCATGTGGTCATGGGCCACGTGATCCCCACCGAGGTGCGCGACGCCTATCTTTCCCGGGTCATCGCCCTCGACGCCGGCCTGACCAAAGAAACGCCTGCCATGAACGTCAACCGCCTGTGCGGTTCGGGCCTGCAAGCCATCGTCTCGGCGGCGCAATCGCTGATGCTCGGCGACGCCCAGGCCGTGCTGGCCGGTGGCGCCGAATCCATGAGCCGTGGCGCGTACATCATGCCCCAGGCCCGTTGGGGCGCGCGCATGGGTAACGTCCAGGCGTACGACTACATGCTCGGCGCGTTGCACGACCCGTTCGCCAATATTCACATGGGCATCACCGCCGAGAACATCGCCGAGCATTACGGCATCACCCGCGCCGATCAGGACGCACTGGCGCTGACCAGCCAGCAGCGCGCCGCCCACGCCATCGCCGAAGGGCGTTTCGAGGGCCAGATCGTGCCGATCGAGATCGCCACGCGCAAAGGCTCCGTGACCTTCGCCCAGGACGAGCACGTCCGCGGCGACGTGACCGCCGAACAGCTGGACAAGATGAAAACCGCGTTCAAAAAGGACGGCACCGTTACGGCCGGCAACGCGTCCGGCCTGAACGACGGCGCGGCGGCGCTGGTTATGGCCAATGGCGACATGGTCCGCGAGCACGGCCTCACGCCGATGGCGCGTCTGGTGGCGTATGCCCATGCCGGGGTTGATCCGTCGATGATGGGCCTGGGGCCGATCCCTGCCAGCCGCAAAGTGCTGGAACGTGCCGGCCTGACCGTGGCGGACCTGGACGTTATCGAATCCAACGAAGCGTTTGCCGCCCAGGCCTGCGCCGTTGCCCGTGAGCTAGGCTTTGATCCGGCCAAGGTCAACCCGAACGGCTCGGGCATCTCCCTCGGCCATCCGGTGGGCGCGACGGGGGCGATCATCGCCACCAAGGCGATTCACGAACTGCACCGGATTCAAGGCCGCTATGCGCTGGTGACCATGTGCATCGGCGGCGGCCAGGGCATCGCCGTCATCTTTGAACGTGTGTAAGGAGGCTTGTCGATGAGCATGCAACACATCGCTGTAATCGGCGCTGGCACCATGGGCAACGGCATCGCGCAGGTCTGCGCCGTGGCTGGTTTCGACGTGACCCTGCTGGACATTTCCGACACGGCACTGGAACGCGGCATGGCGACGGTGCGCAAGAACCTCGAGCGGCAGGTGACCAAACAGACGGTGACCGCCGAGCTTGCCGAAGCCGCGCTGGGGCGCATCGGCGTCACCACTGATTACGGCCAGTTGAATGGCGCGCAACTGGTGATCGAGGCGGCGACCGAGAACCTTGAGCTGAAGCTGCGCCTGCTCAAGCAGATCGCCAGCCATGTCGACCGCGACTGCGTGATCGCCTCGAACACCTCGTCGCTGTCGATCACCCAACTGGCGGCCAGCGTCGAACACCCGGATCGATTCATTGGGCTGCACTTCTTCAACCCCGTGCCGATGATGAGCCTGATCGAGGTCATTCGCGGTCTGCAGACGGCGGACACCACCCACATCGCGGCGATCAAGCTGGCCGAGCGGTTAAACAAGACCGCGATCACTGCCGGCAACCGCCCGGGTTTTGTGGTCAACCGGATTCTGGTGCCGATGATCAACGAAGCGATTCTGGTGTTGCAGGAAGACCTGGCCACCGCTCAGGACATCGACGACGGCATGCGACTGGGCTGCAACCAGCCCATCGGCCCGCTGGCGCTGGCTGACCTGATCGGGCTGGACACCTTGCTGGCGATTGTCGAAGCGTTCCACGAAGGCTTCAACGACAGCAAATACCGCCCTGCTCCGCTGCTCAAGGAAATGGTCGCGGCGGGGTATCTGGGCCGCAAGACCGGGCGTGGGTTTTTTGTTTATAACTGAGTGAGCGCGGATGTGGGACAGCGTGCTTCTGGTAGGACTGGCTTTAGCCGGGAAGGCGTCGGTGATCACACCGCTAAATTGATGGCGGTCAAACCGGCCTCTTCCCGGCTGAAGCCGGTCCTACTAGGGCACCACGTGCATCCAGTGAGCTTCCGGCGTGCCGAATGTAGGACTGGCTTTAGCCGGGAAAGCGTCGGTGGTCACACCGCAAATATTGGGATGACCCTACCAGCCTCTTCCCGGCTGAAGCCGGTCCTACTAGGGCACCGCGTGCATCCAGTGAGCTTCCGGCGTGCTCGAATGTAGGACTGGCTTTAGCCGGGAAAGCGTCGGTGGTCACACCGCAAATATTGGGATGACCCGACCGGCCTCTTCCCGGCTGACGCCGGTCCTACTAGGGCACCGCATGCATCCAGTGAGCTTCCGGCGTACTCGAATGTGGGACCGGCTTTAGCCGGGAAAGCGTCGGTGGTCACGCCGCAAATATTGGGATGACCCGACCGGCCTCTTCCCGGCTGAAGCCGGTTCTACTAGGGCACCGCGTGCATCCAGTGAGCTTCCGGCGTGCTCGGATGTAGGACCGGCTTTAGCCGGGAAGGCGTCGGTGGTCACGCCGCAAATAGTGGGATGACCCTACCGGCCTCTTCCCGGCTGAAGCCGGTCCTACTAGCGCACCGCGTGCATCCAGTGAGCTTCCGGCGTGCCGAATGTAGGACTGGCTTTAGCCGGGAAAGCGTCGGTGGTCACACCGCAAATATTGGGATGACCCTACCGGCCTCTTCCCGGCTGAAGCCGGTCCTACTAGGGCACCGCGTGCATCCAGTGATGCTTCCGGCGTACTCGAATGTGGGACCGGCTTTAGCCGGGAAAGCGTCGGTGTTCACGCCGCAAATAGTGGGATGACCCTACCGGCCCCTTCCTGGCTGAAGCCGGTCCTACTAAGGCACCGCATGCATCCAGTGAGCTTCCGGCGTACTCGAATGTAGGACCGGCTTTAGCCGGGAAAGCGTCGGTGTCACACCGCAAACATTGGGATGACCCTACCGGCCTCTTCCCGGCTGAAGCCGGTCCTACAAGATCTCTGCGTGCGTCAATGGGAAAACAGCGAATTCCCGACCTTGCCCGCCATCTTCTCCGGTTTGATCAGGAACCGCGCCAGCGCCGGCAACAGCCACAGGGCGCCGAACATGTTCCACAGCAGCATGAAGGTCAGCATTAGGCCCATGTCCGCCTGGAACTTGATGGCCGAGAAAATCCAGGTGCACACCCCGATCGCCAGGCACAGGCCGGTGAACAACACCGCTTTGCCCGTGGATTTCAGCGTCTGGTAATACGCTTCCTGCAACGGCAGCCCCGACCGCAGGAAACTCTCCAGTCGGCTGTAGATGTAAATCCCGTAATCGACCCCGATCCCCACCCCGAGCGCCACCACCGGCAGCGTCGCGACTTTCACGCCTATGCCCATGAACGCCATCAATGCGTTACCCAGCACCGACGTCAGCACCAGCGGCAGCACGATGCACAGCGTCGCCGCCCATGAACGGAAGGTGATCATGCACATCACTGCCACGCACACGTACACCAGAATCAGAATGGTCAGTTCAGCCTGCTTGATGACTTCGTTGGTCGCCGCCTCGATCCCGGCATTACCCGCCGCCAGCAGAAACTCCAGGCCGTCCTTGTCGTTCTGCTGAGCGAACGCCTGCACGGCATGCACGGCCCGATCGAGGGTTTCCGCCTTGTGGTCGTTGAGGAAAATCAGCAACGGCGCCAGGGAACAGGTGTTGTTGTACAAACCGTCAGCGCGGGAGATCGAACTGTTGAGCACGTCCTTATTGCGCGACAGCGACTCCCATTTCAAGTTGCCCTCGTTCATCCCCTTGATGACCTGCTTGGACACGGTCACCAGCGAAATCGCCGATTGCACCCCCGGCGTGTTCTCCATCTTCCACGACAGCTCGTTCATCGCCGACAGCGTCTGGTACGCCGAACACCCCTCGGGTGGCGTCTTGACCATCACCACCAGCACGTCGGAGCTGGTCGAATAATTGTTGATGATGAAACTGTTGTCCTGGTTGTAGCGCGAGTCCGGCCGCAACTCCGGCGCGCCTTGGTCGAGGTCGCCGATCTTCAGGTTATGGCCGTACCAGAGGCCGCCCACCAAGGCTACAAGAGCCAGCGTCACTGACACGCGGGCGACTTTCGGCGCGGCGAAGTTCGACAGCAGACGCCAGAATGGATGCTCACGCACGGCATCTTCTTTACTGCGCACCACCGCTTTTTTGCTGATGCCGGCGTAGGAAATCGCCACCGGCAAGAGGATCAGGTTAGTGAACACGATCACCGCCACGCCGATGGAGGCGCCGATGGCCAGCTCGCGGATCACGCCGATGTCGATGATCAGCAAGGTGATAAAGCCGACGGCGTCCGCAAGAATCGCGATCATCCCCGGCAGGAACAACTGGCGGAACGTGCGACGTGCTGCGGTGAGGGCGCTGTCGGCGTCGCTGGATTGCAGAGCGATGCCATTGATCTTCTGCACGCCGTGGGAAATACCGATGGCGAAGATCAGAAACGGCACGAGCATTGAATAGGGATCGAGCCCGAAACCCACCACATGCATCAGGCCCAACTGCCAGATCACGGCGATCAACGTGGTGCTCAACACCGCGATGGTGCTGCGGGCGCAGCGGGTGAACCACATCAGCAGGACCAGGGTAATCAGGAACGCGATGCCGAAGAACATCACCACCATGATCAGACCGTCGATCAGGTCGCCGACCTTCTTGGCGAAACCGACGATGTGAATCTCGACGTTGGGGTTCTGCGCTTCGTACTTGTCGCGGATCTTTTCTTCGAGCTGGTGGGAGAACTGGCGGTAATCCAGCGGCAGCAGTTTGCTCTGGTCGTTGGGGTCCGGGTAGAACTCCTGCAGCGGCACATCGACGATGCTCGACTTGAAGTTGTTGGCCACCAGACGCCCGACCTGCCCCGACTTGAGAACGTTATTGCGCAGCTTGTCGAGGCTCTGCTGTGAGCCGTCGTAGCTCTGCGGAATCACCTCGCCCCCGGCAAAGCCCTCCTCCGTCACCTCGGTCCAGCGCACGCTGGGGCTCCACAACGACTTGAGCCCGGAGCGATCGACACCGGAAATGTAGAACACCTCGTCGTTGATCTGCCGCAGGGTCTCCATGTACTCCTTGGAGAAGATATCGCCCTGCTTGGCCTCCACCGAGATACGCACGGTGTTGCCCAGGTTCGCGAGGTCGTTGCGGTGCTCCATCATGTTCTGAACGAACGGATGACCCAGAGGGATCATCTTTTCGAAGCTGGTGGACGGGCGCACCAACGTCGCTTGCCAGAACAGAAAGACGCTGACCAGCAGGCAGATGCCGATCACCGTCTTGCGGTTGTTGAAAATCAACTGCTCCAGGCGCGTCGGCTTGTCGTGATGCTGTTGAAGGTTGCTCATGGAAACGGTTCCTCGCCTGCTTGTTCTTATTGTTGAGCGCGGTCAGCGCCCGTCGGCGAGGTGACGCGAACGCCGCCCTGTCCCACCAGAACCAGATTGCCTTTATCGTCCTCAGCCACCCCGGACAAGGAAAGCCGGTCGGGGCGATTGGCAACCGTGAAGCTTTCGCCATCGTCCGTACTGCGCATGACGCTGCCGCCGTTGCCGACCAGCACGATGGCGTTGTCGGGCATCAGCGAGGCATTGGCGATGCTGAACTCCAGCGGGCCGCGCTCGCCCTGCAACGGGACGGGCTCCCACGTCGCGCCGAAATCGGTGGAACGGAACAGATTGCCACGCAGGCCGTACACCAGAAGCGTGTTGGATTCCCCAGTGGCTACCGCGCCGAACAGCGAGCCCTGGTAAGGGCCTTCGAGCTTTTCCCACGTCTGGCCGTCGTCCGGGGAGCGAAACATGCTGCCCTGTTCCCCGACCACGAACAGGCCGGCGTCCTTCACGTAGGCAATGCCGTTGAGGTGGAACTGGTCTTCGTTGTCCAGCCGGTCGCCGATGTCTTCCCAGTGCTGGCCGCCGTCGGTGGTTTCCAGCACCGCACCATAAGCACCGACGGCAATCCCGGTGGTGAGGTCCTTGAACCAGACATCCAGCAGCGGCGCTTCGCGCTTGAGGTCTTCGAACTGTTTGGTCCAAGTGGCGCCGGCATCGCTGCTGGCAAGGATCTGCGCATCGTGCCCCACCGCCCAGCCGTGTTGCTCATCGACGAAATACACCGCCGTGAGCATCTGGCGTGTCGGCACCTTGGCCTGGGTCCAGGTTTTGCCCTGATCGTCGGAATAGAGAATGTGCCCGCGATCCCCCACGGCCACCATGCGCTTGCCGGCATGGGTCACGTCCAGCAGCAGACTGCGGGAGGCTTTTGCGGATTCGAGGGCGTAAACGGCGGAATCGCCAGCGTTGGCGGGTGTGTCAACGGGTGCGGCGGCGGACGTGCTGTCAACAGCCAGCGCAGCGCCGCAGAAGATCGGGGAGATAAGCAACGACAGAGCAGCGTGGAGAGGCAGGCTCTTGAAAAGCGTCCGGGCGCTGAAATCGTCCCGAATGACCGCAAACCGAGTGCGCCGAATGACGGGCTCACGCATGGAGCTTCCCCTTTCTTTATTTTTATTGGGTGCTTCGGAAGACCGTTTCAACCGCGCAGACGCTCTAGCCTGCACGCGACGTGGCCGTACCGAAGCGACCCCATCCTAGTCAGCTTTGGAAACGTATGACAATCGACATGACGTTATCTTTTGTTAAGCAACGGGGGCTGATTGGCGCGTTATCACTGGAAGTGATCGGGCGGACTAACTGTCTGTACCCTAGCGCAATCGTGAAACTCCCATCCAGGCGCAAACCGTGCCAAACGGCTCGCCAACGGCACGGGACGGGGCACGGCTTTCGGCTTGGCTCAGAAAGCGTAAGTGAGCGCCAGAGTGGACATCGTCGTCCTGGCGGACTGGCTGCCCGCGTCACCCGCGATACGGAAGCGTTCGCCGGTGTGGGCGTCCTTGATCAGCGTGCTGCCCTTGGCCTCGGCGTACACTTGATGATCCACACCTGCCCTCAACGAAAGCTGCGGACTCACGCGGTAACTCAGCGCCACCGCCAGACTTTGCATACGGCCGCTGTTTCCATAATCCCCGTCATAAGTAACCTCGGTGACATGATGCCGATCGTGATCCCGCGCACGGACCCACTGGCTGTATTTGAATTTGCCTTCCAGCGTCCAGTTGCGGAAATGGTAGAGACCCACCAGCCCCACATAAGGCGTGTCGTAAGTCTGCTGATAGGAAATGCCTTTCTGCCCCGCTGGGAATTCTCCGGACTCATCGCGGAATCCCTCGTCCGACGAATAGGTATAACGCCCGCCCCTCGCCTGCCAGCCGAACTGGCTGCGCTGATAACCGAGCATCATGCCCAGGGCCAGATCATCGCGCTTGAGCGCCCAGGCCGTGGCGGCGACATCGGCCTGCCAGGCTTTGCTGACCTGGGTGTCCGGGTGATCGGAATAGTGAGTCCAGTCAGCGCGGTCCTCGTCGATCCAATCGTAGTCCTTCATGTGCCCGTCACCCTTCCCCACCCGCGTCCAGCCGTTCAGGTCAAGGGACAGCCAATGCACCGGTTGGTATTTCAAACCCAGATGCAACGTCGGCACCTGCTTCATGCTCCAGTTCAACTGACTGACCTTCTGCCCGGTGTCAGCGTCGTACACTTTTTCCCGCGCCTGACCATTCAGCAAACCGACACCCAGACTCACCCCAACCGCCTCCAGCTGGAACTGCTCCTCGCGGGTTGTCTGCGCCTCGGCCAGCGCCTCGGCGCTAAACGCAGCCAGCCCCAGCCACAACAGCGTCTTGCTACCCTTCATCACCCACTCCGCACTCTTCCTATTGAGATGTTTGTCCAGCGCCGCACGCAGCTGAACAAGGAGCGAAAGAATGAAGCGCCGCGAAGGAAATCTCTGCCGGGCGGTTCTGAAGGAACTGCGTGAAAGCTAAACGTTGGTGCTGGGAAATTGCCTACACGCGAGCTGAGGTGGCGGCGGTCCACAGTTGTCTGGAACGCCGCTATTCAGACCCGCCACTCCTCCAGGCCGTTAAAGGTTCAGGTCTTTCACGATGGCCTCATCGACGATTTTCGAGATGCCATCCAGCGCGGTGCGTAAAAGCTCCGGCTCCGTGCGGTAACGTTTGGGCTCATAGCCGAACGTGTTGCCGCCGTTGAAAGGTGTGACGTATTCGGTTCGCTGCCAGATCAGCTGGTCGCCGCGCTTCAGGCTACCGGTGACATTGATGGTCGGATAAACCACGCTGCTGAAACCCTGCGTCAACGCAAAGCCCCAGTTGTTGACGGTTAGAAGAATCTCCGCGTCCGCCGGGTCATTTTCGCCAACCACCTTGAAACGCCCGGTCTGGGACAATTGCTCTTCGAATCGTTGCTTGACCATGCCGCCAAGGTCGATGTTGGCGGTGTTGAGGTTGTAGATGATCGCCTCAACGGTCGACATCGACGCCAGGTCACCGGCTTTATACCCCGCCGCAAAACCGGCGCCGCTCATCGCGGCCGTTGCCAAGTGAGAGGCGTTCGTCGCCGCGCCCACTGCCACGCCCGCCCCTGCGCCCAGCGCCGCACCCCATGCCTGCTCTCGGCCCATGTAGGTGATGTCTTTGGTGGACCAGACGACTGGAAGGATTTTGACGGTGTGAATCTGGGAGCGGTATTCGGGTTTGAATTTCTGGTTGGTGCAGCCGGTGATGATGAGCGTGAAGAGAGCCAGGGTTGCTAGTTTGTGGAGCAGACGCATTGGTTGACATCCTGTGGGTTTAGTTGACATCTCATCTGAGATCGCAGCGGAGATTTTGGTTTTAAGCTCGCCGCCCTAGAGGGGTTATTGCCCACATAATAAATCGGCCGGCCTTCCTAATGCTAAAGGCTGAGGGCTTGGTAATTTATCTACCTTGTCGCTGCCCCGCTTAGAGAGTTCACGCGAGCTGAAATCGACTCTGTTACTTCGCGTGCAGCAGCGACATGCCTGTCTGTTAGACCGGCACGTGCATTCTTTGTACAGTTATAGAAAATGAATGTGTCTCACAGACTTATGACAAGCCTATCGCTGGGCGCAACTATTTTTCGCAGCGTCGTAGATATAAGGGGTCCATCCCCATTTATCGCAGTCGGTAGGAATCGCCGCAGCTCCATCGCCTGAATGACCGCTAGCACCCGGACGGGGAGATTAAGGGGTCCGTCCCCTTTTTTCCCATGACTGCTTTTTGGCCTTTAACTCCGATTTCCCTTCCAAGATCGGCGACTATCCTAAACGTACCCGGTATATTCGCATTCGATAAGACAACTGTATTGGGGGAAAACGAAGAGCTTCCTGAATAATTGCTTGTGTTTCGCCGACGTCGCTCGTGTTAAACCGAGCCTTGGACTGGGAATGAAAGGGGTCCGCCCCCTTTTATCTCTAGTTCAGGTCATGCTACTTAATAAAATCTTCCATGTCATACTCTCGACGACTGTAGACAAATTCTCCCAAACACTCCAGCTCCCCTATTGGCTTGCTCGCATACTCGCACTCTATCTTTATATGGGGAATGCTATGAGCGCCAATCAGAGCCGTAACATTTGTCGCAACAACCTCGAGACTTTCATAATCAAAATCGACTGGTTCTCTTTCCAAGTAGTACCTTATGACTAAGCTATCTTTTTCTGAGATCGAAATAGCGATGGCTCGAATAGCCGGATAGATCTCGCCTATTAGCGCTCGCCATACACATAGAATAAGCCAGTCAGGAATTGCTTTCACGATCCACCTCCTATTGTTGTGGGATTTGTCGGGACGATATGCGCGCCTGACTTACCTGAGTGAATAGTACCAAAGTTAGTTGACAATCCTGTTGTTCCATCAACGCCGATTGGACGCCCAAAATCCACAACCGGCTGCCCCCTAGAGCCCGTACCTACGACAGGATAGCTGCCATTATGGACTCCATCCAACAGTTTCTATGGATCAATGACGCTATTTATGCTGCTCCGACCAGGAATAAAATTATTATTCCCCAGGCATTTGCTTGCCTCGCTGTCCGGATATAAGGGGTCTGCCCCCTCTAACCTCCCTATTACCCATTAATACCTAATACCCTACAATACGCTTTAATGTTGGACGAATGTCCAAGCCGTATTGGCCGTGCAGGGTTTTTTGCAAACTTTCAACGTACGCCTTTGCTCCCGCCACCGCTCTTGAAACTGGAATCAGCTCATCAAAATCGTTAAGAAGCCAACAGGAAGTTACATGATAATATCTCGGATCTGCGGCTGGGAATAGGGACAGCAACGGTTCTTCCTCTTCATCCATCGAGACAAAATAGAAACTTTCGCCTTCTAGGGACAGAGCGTTTTTTAACCACCTATGGATCTCAATACCCAGCTCAACCAACAAACAGTTATCGAGCACCAAAAAGCATGTTCCATCATAAGAGAACTCGACACTTCCCTCTGTGCGAGCGACCAAATCAACATCACTCACTTTCGAGGGAACTGAATTCACACTGAATTTTATATCCACTATCTACCTCTCGTGAACCGGAAATGCATTAATAACTTTCCCGTCCATCCCAACAATTACCCTCGATATAAGGGGTCCGTCCCCTTTTTTGCGATCTTTTGAAGGCTACCGTCGGCAGCTGGAACGTAATCCCCCACGGGGTAAAAAGGGGTCCGCCCCCTTTTATCGCGCTGGCAGTTCTTTGGTGAGGTCGATTACAGTTCCTAGCTTATCAAGTGACAACTTCAACTCTGCACATCCGAATTTTGAGATACCCACCGTCAATCCTCCAACAAAAGGGGGCCGTCCCCTTTTATCTCTAGTTCACGCCATACTACCTAATCAAATCTTCCATGGCATACTCTCGACGACTGTAGACAAATTCTCCCAAACACTCTAGCTCCCCTATTTGAATTAAGGGGTCCGCCCCCTTTACCACATCCATTCTTCACGGGCGGACTGTCGATCTGGGCAGGTGCTTTTGCACCTACTCAGGAATAATTTTCAACTCACTCCATAGTGGTTTCAGTCCAAGGCTTTCCATATAAGTCCCATAGTCGAAAAAGGCCCTAACCCCAATGTCTTCGTATAAAAACCATGAGGCCTCGCACTCTTGACATACGAACAAGGAAGTGTCATGGGCTATAATTTTAGCCCTGACAATATCTCCCTGTTCACACCTTGGACACAACATATAAGACTTCTCTATTTAACAGGATAGACGGTAATGACCTGACTGGTTCCAGGCCGAGATAAAAAGGGGTCCGTCCCCTTTTATCCCTCAGGGCTGCACTTATTGCTTATATAGCAAAGTTCATCAATCTCGTCTTTTTTCGCCCACTCGGACTTCCAAGAGTCATAACGAACCAAGCCGATCATGGGATGAATTGTGTTAACTTTCATTATAAAATCTCGTCAGATTTAGCCGGCCTTGGTGCTAATTTTGTCGAGGGCGATTGAACTCTAATCGTCCCGTCCGGCAATTTATTTCTACCGTACTCAATTACATGCGGTGTTTGCACATTCGCATGCGCGGCTCCAGTAACCTCAACTCTCTTAACAATCATTCCCGCCGAATCATACACAGCATAGCTGGTAATGTTCCCTTGGTTATCCGCTCTATACAGCGTTTTATTGACTGGCCCACCATCAAGTTTGAAACGTCCGCTTATCTGGGCAAAAAGGGGTCCGTCCCCTTTTATCCATTAAGCCTCTGGCAGTGGCTTTGATGGCGCGAACACATCCTGTGCGATGTTTAAACTACGACTGCCAAAATGTCAGGCAGACGCCATATTCATCTAGAAGATCGTCAGCAATTTCAAACTGAAACACCTTCTCTGGAAAAGCGTCGGATAATGCGCGTTTCCAATATCTGGTAATCTGCTCAGCAAATAAATGACAAAGACGATAATCTTCTTCCGACAGGCCCACTTTAAATATGGGTCGACCCGGTGCATCCTCCCACTTTGAAAAAAACTGATTTATTGAAAAAATATTCCTGTATCGTTCAACGTTTCTACGCGATGTACTTGGCTCCAACACACTAGATTCGTCCTCAACCAGCCCGCTCAAATGAAATCTTTGCGGATCGTATTGCTGAGCGTTAGGCAGCCAGAAAATGTGACCATTGACCTCAATAAAATCAGGAGAGAGCAAACCCAGAACAGAAATTGCTTGCTCTAATGAAACCAAATTCCCTGCATATGAAAAAAACTCTCCAGAGCCAATATCCGAAACAAACAGACTCAACGACTCTTTAGAAATATTACCCTGAAAAACCTTCATCATTTCAACCCCAAACTTTCAAGAACCGACTGCGGAACATTCCCCTCAAAAACTTTCGTATCACTTCCCTTCTTTGGGAAATATGTTCCATTCGGAGCTTGGTTCCATTCGACCACCTTAATCCGAGAGCTAGATACATCGTATAGTGCGCGCCCCTCAGGACCGTAGACAACAACATGCCCATTTCCAAGATTCGCATAAGAATCGGGAATTTGTCCTTGCAACGGATACTGAACACCACCACGCGTTCCCGCGACCGTCACACTCGTTTCCCTAAGTCCCTTAGTATAATCTAAGTCAATAGTATTACCGGCAGTGTCTGTAATGAACCTGGGTGCATTTGGAGCATTAGTAGTTGCCTTCGCACCCAACCCACTGCCTAGGTCACCAGCGCCATCCACAGCTTGCCCGCTAACAGTAGCAGTTGGTGAAGGATAATTCCCAGTTAGCTGTCGACTATAAGGACCTTCGGAGGTGGTCCACACAGGCGTACCGGTCGAACCCTTTGTGCTCGTTCCAGCCTGCGCTAAATCTGCTGCTGCGTTTGATCCTGCTTTCGCCTCGGCCGCCGCTAGGGTTGCCGCACGCTTTTCAGCGAGGAGGGCCAGCATGCCTTTCGCACCGACGCCGCCCAGCATCCCCAGCACAAGATCGCCATCTATCAGAGGGACTATGCCCCCTCCCAACAGGGTACTCAGTTGCTGGTATTGCCCTTGCGCCCCAATGTTCACGCCGCTCAACGAGCCGATTTCATTCTGATACTGGAGTGCGGTGCCAGACCCGAATTGTTTCACCCAGTCGGTGGGTATCGCCGCAGCTCCGTCGCCTGAATAACCGCTAGTACTCGGACTGAACAGTGCCGAATCTGAATATTGCTTTGAGGTTGAAGAAAAGGCGTAGACCTTGTCCCCGTCGGCGATAATCGGCGTTCCATCGGCCCATGTGAGCGCTATTTTTTCACTTTGAAGACGCGATATTGACGCGCCGACAGTCTTCAAATCTTCCAGCAGATTGAGCTTCTCTGGATTAGCGTCGCTAGCTGTGCCGAGGATGGCTTTCAAACGCGCGGCGTCAGACGCATCGACTTCCGCACTCGCGTAGAAGTTAAGCAAGCTTTGCCAGGACATCCCTGAATTGCTTTTGCCCTGCTCATCTAGCTTCTGAGCTTCTGCCACCAGTGCTTTCTGTTCAAACGTATGCAACTGCCGGTTGTACGCCTGAGCATTTCCAGTAATCTCCGATGTAACAGATAGGTTTCCACCGGTCGCTGCAGCGGTAAAAAGCCCAATCAGCTTGGAGGCTGCGTTGACCAAACGGTTGGGCTGGGTTGGGTCATCTCCCTTCAGGTACTCACTCTTGTCGAGGTAATCAATCATCGCCTCATTGGCGCCTGCAGCTATCGCTCCTGTCTTGAAGTCCCCACCCATGACTTCTGACAGGAGCCCTCCAACAACAGCATGGACAAGTATTTTCGGTGCCGCGCCATCATTCAGATCGAATTGTTTGCCGAGGTCTCCGGCTCCGTTGAAAGCCGTCGCCTGCAACACATTGAAGACACTGCCGAGCATTGACTCCTTGAATGATCCAGTGCCGAGCGCTTCCGATAGCGCTCCATTAACTGCGCCTCCAGAGAGCTGTATCGCGCTAAAACGTGCGAGGGCTGCGGGGTCGGTCAAGCTTGGGACGATGCTTGGCCCGGCAATCTTACCGGTAGCAGGATCAACCGTAGCTCCAAACCAGTTAGCGCTGGCGTAGTTGATAAAACCTGCGGTGAGCCCAGAAACCACTGCGCCCTGCATGCTGCTTTTGCTGAAGGTGTCCTTTGCGGTCGCGCCAAGGTTCCCCTTGTTGCTAATCGCGCTGTTGACTGCGGTGACTTCCAGACTGACCACAACCGCGTTGGCGAAACCTGCGGCGAACGAACCTGCACTAGCACCAACCAACCCTGCTCCGGCTCCGCCGGTCAATGCCGCGAGTGCGATGGCCAGTGCCAGCTGTGCACCGGCTCCTAACCCAGAGTGGCTGTATTTGAAGGACTGATGGATCTCGTTAACCAGCTTCCAATCAACATCCCCCCGCTTCTCCGCATCTTTCAACCAAGCCAGATCAGGATCAGCCTTGACCATCGCATCAATCGCTTGGCTCACCGTCTGCTGGTTCACCTGTTTAACGTCGATGTGCAGACCATCAACAGCATTTACAACTAGATTGCCCTTGGCGATCAGTTCACTCTGGCGCAAGGTTTCATCGGTCTTGCCCTTACCGGACATGGAGTTCCACGCAAGGCTGGTATTGCTCTTCTCATGACTCTCCTGATGAAGGTCTTTAACACCCTCGAAGTTGATCGCCCCGCCGCTGTTAATCGTCAGGTCTTTACCGCTATTGAGCTTCGCGACCTGATACTGCTGATCCCCGCCACTCACCAACACCAAGTTCCCGCCAGCGGTAATTTCGCTGCCGATGTTTTTCACATCGGTCACTTCGTCGTGCTTGGTTTTCTTTGCGCCGAAGGAGCCTTTTTTCTTCATGTCGTATAGCGAGTAGTCGCTGTCCTGCGCGGCCAGGACTTCGAGTTTGTTGCCTGCCGCCAGATACGCTTCGTCGTTGGCGGCGATGCGGCTGGAGGTGACGGCCAGATTTTGACCGGCGCTGACGGCAACACTGCCGCCCGCCGTGATCTCGGTTTGAACCTGGCTGACGTGGTCTTCCTGCTTTTTGACCTTCTTGCTCTTGCTGTACGAGTGCTCCTCATCCGCTGCGGAGCTGATGGTGACGTCTTCGGTCGCGGCCATGGCGATGTCGCGTTTGGCGTCGATCTCGCTGGCGATGGCGTTGATGTCGCGTCCGGCCTGGACCGAGAGGTCGCGGCCTGCGCTGACGGTCGAGCCGATCTGGGTGATGTCGCTGCTGGTGTGTTTAGGGCTGAGTATCTGGCTGTTGGTAACTTGCGCAGAGGCGATGTTGACGTCTCGCCCGGCGTTAAGGATCAGGTCGCGGCCGCTCTGGAGCGTGCTGCCAATGTTGTTGATGTCACGCCCGGCGGAAACGCTCAGGTCATTGGCCGCTTCGATGCGGGCGGCGTTGTCGGCGTACTCCTTGTGCAGTTGGCCCCGCACGTCGCTGTCCAGCGACGTGACGCTGCGCTCGTTGGTGACATCGCCGCCGATGGCGGTCACGGTGACGTCTCGACCGGCGATGATGCCGCCTGCTTTGTTGGTGACGTCGTTGCCCGCGAGCAGGTCCAGGCGGTTGCCGGCTGAGATCAGGCCGCTGTTGACCAGGTCATTGCCAGCGGTAGTGGACAGGTTGTTGGTGGCCTTGAGGGTGCCGACGTTGTCGAGGTTCTGGCCGGCGATGAGGGTCACGTCCTTACCGGCGATCAGCGCGCCGTTCGGGGCGAGCCGACCATCGGCCTGAGCCAGATACAGCACTGGCACCAGCACGTTTTCGCCATTCACTTCGCGCTCTTCGAGCCAGACGATGTCGTGAGTGAGCGCCGCCACTTGCTCGGAGGTCAGCGAGACGCCGACGGTCAGGTTGAGCTGGGTTTTGCTGGCGATGGCG
Organism: Pseudomonas sp. GL_135; assembly: GCF_057834665.1. Taxonomy (NCBI): domain Bacteria; kingdom Pseudomonadati; phylum Pseudomonadota; class Gammaproteobacteria; order Pseudomonadales; family Pseudomonadaceae; genus Pseudomonas; species Pseudomonas sp. GL_135. The sequence continues at coordinate 1,724,079 of NZ_CM174408.1, read as the reverse complement.
TTGTTCATCAGGTACTTGAACTGATCCTCGTTGGAGGTCTGTCCGTCGATGAACGCCTGGCCGGTGCGTGAGGTAACGGCTTGCTGCACCAGACGCTGTTCGTAAAGGCCGTCGCCCAGGCGCTTGGCGCTTTCGTCGGGGTTGTAGCCGAGGCCCGCGAGCAGGTAATCCGAGCTCATGAATTGCTTGAGGTCGGTGAGCACCGGGTTGGTTTCGATCAGGTACTTGCCGGTGCGGGCCGTGGCTGCGGTGGATGGCAGGCCTTGAACCCTGACGACCGTCTGCGCGGTCGCCGACTGACCTGGGCTGATGCCGGTGGGGTTTGCGCCACCGATGACGCTGATGCCGGGAATGGGGGTAACGCCTGGGGAGCCTGGATTTCCGGAGACGCCTGTGACGCTTGCTGCGCCTGTGACACCGTTAACGCCGCGAGGTCTTGCTCAGGGCATCACGGTAGATGACACGCTCGGCGCGCAACTGATGGGTCTGGCTGTCGCCGTTCTGCTTGAAATCGAAGCCGTTGGCCTGGGCCTGTGAGCGGTATTCGCTTTCGCTGTAGCTGTAACTGAAATTCCACCAGCCCCACGGCAGGTTGTAGGCCAGCCCGCTGTTGTGCGAGGTGTGCAGGTGATCGGTCATGGCGTCGTGGCCGCCGCGCAGGCTTAGTTGATCCGCGAGGCCCAGCGGGCTGTCCCACTCAAGCCCGGTGTTCCACTGTTGCTCGCCGGTGCTGCGCTGGCCGTCATTGTTGCGCGACAGGCTCACGCGCCACGGCTTTTGCGGGGTGTTCTTGACCATCACGTCGCTGCCGCCGACTTCCTGGCCCGGCGTCAGCTCCATTTGCGCCTGATTGGAGGGCAGGCGATTGAGCTGATCAACCATCTGCTCGATCTCGCGCAGGTTGACCAACTGCCCTTCCCGCCCCGGAAACGCCATCGCCAGCTCACGCTCACTCAGGCCACCGTCGGCAGCGCTGCGCAGTTTTTCCAGCTGGCCTTCTATCACCAGCACCTGCAACTGCCCCTTGGACAGATCTTGCTGTGGCAAGTAGGCACGGCTGGTCACCAGCCCTTTCGCGATGTACAGGTTGGTGATGGTCTTGAGCAGTTCGTTGAGCTGGGACACGCCCATGCACGTGCCCAGATAGGGCTGGGTCAGGCGCTGCCGTTCGGCATCCGACAACGACGCAGCACCCTTGAGCTCGATGGCCGTGATGGTGAAGCAACGCGTGTCGACTGGGGCAGCCGGTGCGACAGGTGCAGCTTGCTTGCCGGGCAGACTCTTGAGGTCTTCGAGGCGGCGCTGCTGATCCTGGAGCAGTTGTTCCTGACGGTCGCGCAGCAGATCCTGATCGCCCGGAGTGGGCGCGGCGCGAGTCATTAGAGGCGTTGCGGCGAACAAACAGAGCAGCGCAACTCTTAGGGCGGAGAGGTCCACGAAGCGTCCTTGCAATAGCACAGTGATATCAAACAACGGCGCGACGGTAATGAGCCATTAGAATGACGTCAATAAGCCGACGAAAAGTTTCATGTTCGCCCGAATCGTCGGTCGCGGACCTCCCTCGGTTGGCCAACGCTCGCCACAAAAAAAGGCCGCCCACGAAAACGGACAGCCCTTTTATCGTCCCGCCATCTCATCTTTTGAGGGACGCAGGTTGCGGTTTAAACCGCGTTTAATTCAATGGCGCAGCAACTTGCGCAACGGCACCCCATCCTTGAGCACCGGCGACTTGATGACGATGTAGCTGAAGTACTTGGAGATCCCGATGTTCTTGTCGAGCAGGCTTTCCACCACTTCCTGGTAGTGCTGAATGCTGCGGGTCATGAAGCGCACCAGGTAGTCGTAGCCGCCGCTAATGAGGTGGCATTCGAGGACTTCGTCCACCAAGCGGATGTTGGATTCGAACTTGGCGAAGTCTTCGCGCTTGTGGTCGCTGAGGGTGATTTCAGTGAAGACGGTGACCGAGTCGGTGATCTTGCCCAGGTTCAGATGCGCTTTGTAGCTGGAGATATAACCAGCCGATTCCAGCCGCTTGACCCGTTGCAGGCACGGGCTGGCGGACAGGCCGACGGCATCGGCGAGGCTGACATTGGTCATCCGGCCGTCCTTCTGCAGTTCGACCAGGATGCTGATGTCGATCCGATCCAGTTTTACGAGCCCTTCCATCACGTACCTCTTGACTGCCGTTGTAAGACAATCTTCTAGCAAAATCAGCGCCGTAAAGACAGCTGATGCTGCGCCACCAGGTCAGCCATGCTGTTAATGCAGTATTCCGCCGCGCAGGGCGAAGGCTGACGCGCCCGGTGGCGGCCGATCAGGCAGCGGTCCAGACCGGCGAACGTGTCGACCGACGGTCCCGTGACGTGCAGGACCGGTTGCACCTGATCGCCCTGATCCGTGAGCCATTGCGGACCTTCGGCCAGGGAAATGAAATCTTCCGGTGCAATTCCCAGCCGCTCGCAGAGCACGCCACGGTCCTCGGCATCGCGGTCGCCGCGCACCAGCAGCCGATAGAACTTGCGCAAGTACAGCATCGCCCCCGGTGCGTCTTCGAACAACGACCAATTGCCCGCCGAACGGGCGAAGCTCATGCCCTCCTCCCAACTGGCGTGCAGGCCCCACTTTTCGGCGAGTTGGCGATGGGCGAAGCACAACAGGCCGCTGAAGCCCAGCTCGGCGAAGCGCGGATACAGGGTCGCAACGACGGCGTTGAATTCCGCCAGCACTTCATCTTTGGCCGGTTGCCCGCCGCGGCTGTCGAGCAGCGGTTGCAGCGCGGCCCAGACGCCTGAATCGCGGTCCACCAGCACTTCATCGCAATCAATCAGTAACGCTCGGTACTCTGTCAGCCCAAACCCTGTCAGCCCCAATTCTGTCAGCCCCATGTGGATTGAACCTCCTGGATGCATCTGGCCCGTAGCGGGCAAGGCACTACTTTAAATTCGAGTTCAAGACCCGTGCCAAGGCGGCGTCGAGGATCTGCACGGCTTCATCGACCTGGGCTTCTGTCGTCACCAATGGTGCGAGGAAGCGCAGCACGTTGCGATAAACGCCGCATTTGATAACCAGCAAACCACCCGCCCGGGCTTCGTCGATCACCCGTGCATTGAGGTCGGCGTCCGGGGTGCGCGCGGCGTCATCCTTGATCAGCTCGATCGCCAGCATGAAACCGGTGCCGCGCACGTCGCCGATGCGCGGGTAGCGCGCCTGCAAACCGATCAGGCCGCGGCGCAGACGCTCGCCCAGGAGTTGGCTGCGCGCCAGCAGTTGCTCTTCCTCGAACGCATCGATCACCGCCAGTGCCGCCGCGCACGCCAGGGCGTTGCCGCCGTAGGTGCCGCCGAGGCCGCCGGGCAGCGGCGCATCCATGATATGCGCCTTGCCGACCACGCCCGATAACGGCAGGCCACCAGCGAGGCTTTTGGCGACGGTGACCAGATCAGGCTGTATGCCGGCGTGCTGGTAACCGAACCAGGTGCCGGTACGGCCGAAACCGGTCTGGATTTCGTCGAGGATCAGCACGATGCCGTGCTTGTCGGCCAAGGCGCGCAGGGCCTGGAGAAACTCCGGCGGCGCGGTGAGGAAACCGCCGTCGCCCTGCACCGGTTCGATCAGAATCGCAGCCACGCGGTCCGGTGCCACCTGGGTGGCGAGCAATTCATTCAGCGCAGTGATTGCGTCAACACTGCTGACGCCGCGATACGCGTTCGGGTACGGCGTATGGAACACTTCCGGCGCAAACGGCCCGAAGTTCTGTTTGTAGGGTTGGCTCATGCCGGTGAGCGTGGTGCCGAGCAAGGTGCGTCCATGGAAGCCGCCGCGAAAGGCGATGACTGCCGAACGGTTGGTGTGGGCACGGGCGATCTTCACGGCGTTCTCCACTGCTTCAGCGCCGGAGGTGAAGAACGCGGCCTTGTAGGCTTCCTGACCGCCGATCATTTCGCAGAGGCGCTGAGCCAGATCGAGGTAAGGCGCATAGGCCGCCACCTGAAAGCAGGCATGGGAGACTTTTTGCAGTTGAGCCTGCACGGCGGCGACCACTTTCGGGTGATTGTGGCCGATGTTGAGCACGCCGATGCCGCCGACGAAATCCAGGTAGCGCTTGCCATCCACGTCCCACAATTCGGTGCCTTGGGCACGGTCGATCACCAGCGGGTGCGCGGTGACCAGACCACGGGGCACAAATTGCTCGCGCTGACGGAGCAAAAGAGGGGTTTCGTCGACTTTGCTGTTCATGGCATTTCCCATCGTGAGTCCGGCAACCTGGAGGCGGTTGCGATGCTGATCAGGTTACGGCGTGCGGGCAACGCACTTAGCCGAACTTGGCCCGTGAGAAATTCGGATCAACTGTTTTGGCCCCGCCTTTCAACAGATCCTGCGCCGGGCTTGGAGGATGATGTGGGCTGGCTCCCTACCCCTTCCCTTCAGCCTCTTTTCAGCAGGAAACGCCCATGGCCTTGCTCTATAAAGCCGACCCCGCGCGCGCGCCACACTGGCAGAGACTCTTCGCCGAACATGCACCGGACATCGAATGGCGCGCCTGGCCGGACATCGGCAATACCGAGGAGGTCGAGTATCTGGCCGCCTGGCAGGCGCCGGATGATCTGACGCAGTTGCTGCCGAATCTGAAAGTGCTGTTCGCGCTGTCGGCCGGGGTCGATCAGTTGGATCTGTCGCGGTTGCCGGCGGATCTGCCGGTGGTGCGGCTGCTGGATCCGGGCATTACGCGGGGGATGTGCGAGTACGCGACTTGGGCGGTATTGAGTCTGCATCGGGATATGCTTCGGTACCGCGAGCAGCAGGCGGCGCGTTGCTGGCAGGCGCATCTGTTGCAGCCGGCAGAGAACCGGCGTGTGGGGGTGATGGGGCTGGGCACCCAGGCGCAGCAGATTCTGGCAACACTGGCGCCGTTCGGGTTTGCCTTGTCGGGCTGGGCGCGGAGTGTTCATGAGATTGAGGGCGTGACTTGTTTCGCGGGTCAATCGCAGTTGGCGGCGTTTCTGGGGCAGTGCGATATTTTGCTGTGTGTGTTGCCGTTGACGGAGCAGACGGAGGGGATTCTGGACCGGAATCTGTTTGCGTTGCTGCCGCGGGGCGCAGGGCTGGTGAATATGGGGCGCGGCGGGCATCTGGTGGAGGGGGATTTGCTGGAGGCGCTGGACAGTGGGCAGTTGGGCGGCGCTGTTCTGGATGTGTTGCAGGTGGAGCCGGCGGCGACCGATCATCCGTTTTGGGGTCATCCGCAGGTGGTGTTGACGCCGCATGTGGCGGCGATGACGCAGCCGGCGAGTGCGTTTGGGGTGTTGCTGGAAAATATTCGGCGGTTTGAGCGGGGGGAGCGGATGGTGGGGCAGATTGATCGAAATCGGGGCTATTGAGATCTAGATCAAGATCAAAGGCGTCTGCCTGGGGGCAGACCGTTTCGCCTTCGGCGACTTACTTTTGAAAAGCACCAAAAGTAAGCAAAAGTGCCTGCTCTCGGTTTGGCCCTTCCTTCGTCAGGGTTCCTTCACTCCGGTCTCGCTCCGTGGGCCCGCCGCCATCCGCCATCCATGGCGGGGGGCGGCTCTCGCGGCATCCATGCCGCTCGGCCCACGGAGCGAGACCTGCGTTCAGCCTGCACCCAAGTCGCGATTGGTGTCGTCTGGGCTATTTGCGTATGAGGATCAAAAGCAGATCAAAAGCAGATCAAAAGCAGATCAAAAGCAGATCAAAAGCAGATCAAAAGCAGATCAAGGGCTTCCCGACTGAGCCGGTCTTACGGGGATCGCCGCCGGTCCCACTGACACAGCGCATGCTTTTAGTGGGACCGGCTTTAGCCGGGAAGTTTTTGATCTGATCGTTCCCACGCTCCGCGTGGTAATGAAGCCCCGGACGCTCCGCGTCATCGGTCTCACTGATGTACGCGCCCTCATAGTGGGACCGGCTTTAGCCGGGAAGAGGCCCGCGCAATCGATATTAATTTCGTGGTGTGGCATCCGACGCCTTCCCGGCTGAAGCCGGTCCCACTGACATCAAAAGCCTGTCGGCACGGCAACATTCCGAAACCGCCCTACCGTTGACCACTCATCGACCCGACCGCATCCTCCGCCGCCCTAAATTGGCGGACTTCAGGAAGGTCATGTTCAAGGACGACAAAAAAGATCCCTTCGGGGAGAACTCGATTTTCAAAGGGCTTCCAAACGGGGGCGCGTCATGGACACCGTGGAATCCGCCTCCCGAACCCGTGCGGGTGCCCACTCCGATGCCAGAGCGCTGGCCGGTCCCGAAGGAGCGCACGGACAAGGTCTTCGCCAAATCCTGTACCGGGGAATGGTGCAGCACTGACGCCGGCACTGAGGTAGAGCCCGCCTCCAACTTCGGCGCGATCATGATGGCGGGCGCCATGCTCCTGCCCTACGCCTCCGACGCCATTGCCGCCGCACTCGGCGCAGACATGGGATTGGGCCGCATGGCCGGCGGCGGCATCGTGCAGCGCAGCCACACGTGGCTGCTTCGCGGAGCAGGCGGCCCGGCGAGTCTGTTCATCGTCGGCATGCTCCCGGCGAAGATGGGCGATGGCACGCTGTACACCGACGACGAATTGCGCAACCTGACTCAGGCGACAACGCGGGTGCGTTTCCAGATGCGCCGTGATGCAGAAGGCGAATTGCAGATCTACGGCATCCATTCCAAGTCATCCGGCGATGACTCGGTTCGCACCGTGCAAGCCCGCTGGAACGCCGACAAAAGTGCGATGGAAGCCCACCTCAATGGCGTCACCATTCTCATGACGCCCCGCCGGGGCCGACACGGGAGACTGGAACCGCTGGTCTACCCTGAAAACAGCGACGCGAGCTTAGGCACCATCCTCGTCCACCCGATCCCGGACGACACCGACAGCCAGCTCGAAGGCCTCCCCGGCGACGACATCACCGCCGAAGACTGCATCCTCGTCTTCCCCGCTGACTCGGGGCTGAGGTCGATGTATGTGGTGTATGCAAGGCCGTTTAATGGGGATCATGGGTATCATCCGCCTCCGAAAGAACTCGCCGCATTTCCCGACGCAAAGGTTGCGCCCCGGAAGACATCGGTCAAGGGCGGTGGAGGTCTGCGCAAACGCTGGAAAACCCAGGCAGGCGAGATTTTCGAATGGGACAGCCAGCACGGGGCAATTGAAAAATACAACAAGCGAGGAAAACACTTGGGAGAGTTCGACGCAGAAACAGGCACTCAAACCAAAAGTGCAGACAGCACACGCGAGGTTGAACCTTGAAATACATCGTTGAGGTATTCGACAGAGAGAGCGAACAGCTCAAGCTTGAAATCAATCTGCCCGACGGTTGCGACGCTCAATTGAGCGAAATCATGGAGTGGTCGGAACCGCAACGCGGCGACGAAGGATACGACCTGAACCGCGATCAGGCTTCAGCCATTGAGGCATTGGTTGGAAGAAAATTCTTTGATGAGGTTCATATCTTCCAACTTACATGCAATGTCGCTTAAAGCTCGACCGTTTAAAGGGGACTGATTTATTTACAGCGCTTCTCCATAAATTAATCTGTCCCCGGTCCGTTGGTGTGGCATCCGACGCCTTCCCGGCTAAAGCCGGTCCCACTGAGATCAAAACCTATAATCGGTGAGCCAGACACATGCAGATCGTTCCCACGCTCTGCGTGGTAATGCCGCCCCGGACGCTCTGCGTCCCTGTAGGACCGGCTTTAGCCGGGAAGAGGCCCGCGCAATCGATATTAATTTCGCGGTGTGGCATCCGACGCCTTCCCGGCTGAAGCCGGTCCCACAAAAGTCAGAAGCCAGTCCTGCAGAAATCCCGGCCCTAAACCAACCTCCCGGCAATCGCCGCCCCCACGTCTTGCGTCGAGCCCTTCCCGCCCAAATCCGGGGTGATTGGCCCCTCTGCAATCACTTCCTCAATCGCCTTCAATATCCCGTCATGGGCCGCGCGGTAGCGTTCGTCTCCGTTGCCGAGGAAGTCGAGCATCAGCGCGCCGGACCAGATCATCGCGATCGGGTTGGCGATGTTCTGTCCGTAGATGTCCGGCGCGGAGCCGTGCACCGGTTCGAACAACGAGGGGAAGCGCCGTTCCGGGTCAAGGTTCGCCGAGGGGGCGATGCCGATGGTGCCGGCGCATGCCGGGCCGAGGTCGGAGAGGATGTCGCCGAACAGATTCGACGCCACGACCACGTCAAAGCGGTCCGGCTGCAACACGAAGCGTGCGCAGAGGATGTCGATGTGCTGCTTGTCCCACGTCACCTCAGGGTAATTTGCCGCCATCAAGGCCGTGCGTTCGTCCCAGTACGGCATGCTGATGGAGATGCCGTTGGATTTGGTCGCGGCCGTCAGGCGTTTGCGCGGGCGGGTCTGGGCGAGTTCGAAGGCGAATTTGAGGATGCGGTCGACACCACGGCGGGTGAACACCGATTCCTGCAGCACGAATTCGTGTTCGGTGCCTTCGAACATCTTGCCGCCCACCGACGAATATTCGCCCTCGGTGTTTTCGCGGATCACCACAAAGTCGATGTCGCCCGGCTTGCGCCCGGCCAGCGGACAGGGCACGCCGGGGAACAGGCGCACGGGGCGGATGTTCACGTATTGGTCGAAGTCACGGCGAAACTTGAGCAGCGAGCCCCACAGGGAAATGTGGTCCGGCACCTTGTCGGGCCAGCCCACGGCGCCGAAGTAGATCGCGTCATAGCCCTTGAGCTGTTCGAACCAGTCGTCGGGCATCATTTTCCCGTGGGCGAGGTAGTAGTCGCAGTGGGCCCAGTCGAGCACGTCGATGCTCAGGTTCAGTTCCCATTTTTTCGCCGCTTGTTCCAGTACCCGCAACCCTTCCGGCAGGACTTCCTTGCCAATGCCGTCGCCCGCAATCGCGGCGATTCTGAATGCCTTGCTCATGGTGCGCCCCTTGCAATGAATCAGTTCAAGCCGCCGATGTGGAAGGCTTTGACTTCAAGGTACTCGTCCAGGCCGTACTTGCTGCCCTCGCGGCCGAGGCCCGATTGTTTGATGCCGCCGAACGGCGCGACTTCCATCGAGATGATCCCGGTGTTGAGGCCGACCATGCCGAATTCCAGCGCTTCGCCGAAGCGCCACGAGCGCTTGAGGTCCTGGGTGAAATAGTAGGCGCCCAAACCGAACGGCGTGGCGTTGGCCAACGCCAATGCCTCGGCTTCATCAGTAAAGCGCATCAACGGCGCCACCGGGCCGAAGGTTTCCTCATTGGCCAGGAGCATGCCGGCGTGGGCGTCAGCCAGCACGGTGGGTTGCACGAACTGACTGTCGCCTGTGGGAATCCCGCCGCAGAGCAGTTTCGCGCCCTGACTCAGGGCATCGTCGATGTGCCGGGCCACCTTGCTGACCGCCGCCGGATTGATCAGCGGGCCGATGGTCACGCCTTTTTCCAGGCCGTTGCCGACCTTGAGTTTGCCCACCTCCTCCACTAGCCGCGCGGCGAATCGGTCGTAGATGCCCGCCTGCACGAGGATGCGGTTGGCGCACACGCAGGTTTGTCCGGCGTTGCGAAACTTGCTGATCATCACCCCGGCCACGGCTTGTTCCAGGTCGGCGTCGTCGAACACCACAAACGGCGCATTGCCGCCCAGTTCCAGGCTCAGGCGCTTGATGTGTTCGGCGCTCTGGCGCATTAGCAGGCGGCCGACGGCGGTGGAGCCGGTGAAGGAAATCTTGCGCACCGCCGGGTTGCCGGTGAGTTCTTCACCGATGCCGGCGGGCATTCCGGTGATGACGTTGAACACGCCGGCCGGAATGCCGACGCGCTCGGCCAGCACCGCCAGCGCGAGGGCCGACAGCGGCGTGAGGTCCGACGGTTTGACGATGACCGGGCAACCGGCGGCCAGGGCCGGCGCGCATTTGCGGGTGATCATCGCGTTGGGGAAGTTCCACGGGGTGATCGCGGCGCAGACGCCCACGGGTTGCTTGAGGGTCAGCAGGCGGCGGTCGCCACTGGGGGCCGGCATGGTTTCGCCGTAGACCCGGCGCGCTTCTTCGGCGAACCATTTGACGAAGCCGGCGCCATAGCGGATTTCGCCCTTGGCCTCGTTCAGCGGCTTGCCCTGCTCGCAGGTCATGATCAACGCGAGGTCGTCGAGGTGGTCGATCATCGCCTGGAACCAGCGCTCCAGCAGCGCCGCACGTTCTGCCGCCGGGCGCGCGCGCCACGCCGGCCAGGCACGCTCGGCAGCTTCGATGGCCCTGCGGGTATCGGGCGCGTCCATGGCCGGAACCTGGGCAAGCAGTTCGCCGGTGGCGGGGTCGCGGACGTCCAAGGTGGCGCCGCTGTCGGCAGCGATCCACTGGCCGTTTACGTAGGCGCGTTCAGCCAACAGGCCGGGGTCTTGCAAGCGATTCTTGAGCATTGTCGAGTCCTGATCCGAGACAGATTCCAGTCTAGGGATCTGCCTCGGACGAGGATGCCGAAAGCGTCTTCAAACCAGCGTGCCGTGCTGAAATTCACGTCAGGACGGCAGGCTCTGCTACGCCTTCAGCGAGCCCAGCAGCCCTTGCAAAAAGCGCTCGCCGGCGTCCATCTGGCTGACCTCGATAAACTCGTCCGGCTTGTGCGCCTGCTCGATGGAACCCGGGCCGCACACCACCACCGGCACGTCGAGGCGCTGCTTGAACAGACCGCCTTCGGTGCCGAAGGAGACCTTGGTCATGCCGGTGTCCGGCGCGGCGAATTGCTTGAGGAAGCTCACCGCTTCGACCGTCGGGTGGGTATCCAGGCCGGGGTAGACATTGATGGTCTCGATCTCGATGGCCGCCGCGCTGGAAAGCTTCTGCGCCTCCCGCACGATCACTTCGGCGCGCTCGCGCATCTGCTCGATGAACTGCTCCAGATTGTCTGCCGGCAGGTTACGCACCTCGAAATCCAGGGTGCACAGGTTCGGCACGATGTTCAGCGCCTTGCCGCCACTGATCTGCCCGACGTGCACGGTGCTGTAGGGCACGTCGTAGTCGGTGTCCTGGGCGCCGTGTTGTTGCAGGTGTTGCTGGCTTTCACGCAGGGAGGCGATGAAGTCGCAGGCCACGTGAATGGCATTCACCGAGCGCGGCGCCAGGGAGGAATGCGCCTCCTGACCCCGGCAATAGGTCCGGTAGGAGCCCTTGCCTTTGTGCCCAAGGACGAATTGCATGTTGGTCGGCTCGCCGATCACGCAGAGAAACGGCCGCACCGGCGCCAAGTGCAGCACATCGAGCAAGCGCCGCACGCCGACGCAGCCGATCTCCTCGTCATGGGACAGGGCCAGTTGCAGCGGGCGAGTAAGGTTGTGGGCTGCCGCATCGAGCATGGCGTCGATGGCCAGGGCGATGAAGCCCTTCATGTCGCAGCTGCCACGGCCATAGATGCGCCCGTCCTGCACGGTGGCGGCGAAGGCCGGAAAGGTCCATGCCTGCCCCGCCGCCGGCACCACGTCGGTGTGCCCGGAGAGCAACACGCCGGGCTGGTCTTTCGGCCCGATGCTGGCGAACAGGTTGGCCTTCTTGCCACTCTCGTCCTTGACGATCAACGACTCGATGCCCTTGCTCAGCAGCAGGTCGCGAACGTAGTCGATCAGGGCCATGTTGGACTCCGACGACACGGTATCGAAGGCCATCAGCCGTTTCAGAATCTCGAGAACGCGGGGTTTCATGAGGCGTGGCTCCGTTGCGCGGCAGGAAGGGCAAAACGTCTGATGGAGAATGCCTCGATCGGGGTCGTGGTGCGACCGGTGTCGAGCAGTTCGGCCATCACATCACCGACGCCAGGGCCAAGCTGAAAGCCGTGGCCGCAAAAGCCGAAGGCGTAGAACAGGCCGTCGACAGTGCCGCTGGGCCCCATCACCGGCAGCGAGTCCGGCAGGTAGCCTTCGATGCCGCTCCACACGCGGATGATGTTCAGATTGCCGACGCCCGGCAGCAGGCGGCGCATCTGCTCCGCCTGATTGAGGATGCTGCGCGGCTCCACAGCGGCGCGACGGTTGAGCATGTCCGGTTTGCTGCGAAAGCCGCCGCCGATGACGATGTTGCCCCGGGGAATCTGGCGGAAATAAATCACCTCTTCGGCGATCTTGGTGTACACACCGATCACTGTCGGCAAGGCGTAGGGCACCGGCTCGGTGACCGCCATCTGCGGGCCGTGGGTGTCCAGCGGCACCGGCTCGCCAAACTGCGCCGAGAGCTTCTGGCCCCAGGCGCCGGCGGTGATCAACAGCTGCGCGGCGTGAAACTGACGACCGTCCGTTGTGGTGACATGAAAATCCCCGCCAACCTTCTCGACCTCGGCCACTTCCGTGCGCTCTTCGATCTGAGCGCCCAGGCGCCGGGCGGCGCGGGCAAAGGCCGGGGCGGCGAGGCGTGGGTTGGCATGGCCGTCGTGGGGGGCGTAAGAGCCGCCTTTGACGTCCGCGCCGAGGAAGCCAAAGCGCTGATGCAGCTCGGCGCCACGGTAGATTTTCAGGTCAAGTTCCTCGGCTTCCGGGGCGGCGGCATACGCCTCCAGCTCGGCGATTTCGTCTTCGCGGTAACACACGCGCATGTGCCCGCTGGGGATGAATTCGAGGTCGTCGTCGATCAGTTCCGGCAGGCGTTTCCACAGTGCGTACGATCGGTTGGCCAGCGCCAGTTGCCCGAGAAAACGCCCTTGCCGGCGCACGTTGCCAAAGTTGACGCCGCTGGCGTACTGGCCGATCTGATCCCGCTCCAGCAGGATCACCGACTGCCCGCGCCGACGCAGAAAGAACGCCGTCGCTGAGCCCATCACGCCGCCACCGACGATCACTACATCTGCTTTTTGCACGCTCATGGCGACACCTCCTCAATGAGCATCGACAAGGGTTTGACCGGTGCCTGCCCGCGCTGGCGACCGACTTCCTGCACCTGCACGCCGGCCTCTGCGGCGATCACTTCAGCCCCCGCCTGGGAGCAATAACGCCCCTGGCAGCGACCCATGCCGACCCGGCTGAAAGCCTTGGCACGGTTGACTTCACACGCGCCCTTCTCGTTGACCGTGCGGCGTAATTCGCCGGCGGTGATCATCTCGCAGCGGCACACGATGGCGCTGTCGGGCAAGGCCTTGGCCTGCTCGGCGGGCCAGGGAAACGCTTCGGCCAGGCCCAGACGAAACTGGTCCATCACCGTGAGCGCCTGTTGCTGTTCATCACGCAGTCCGGCATTGAACGGCTGCTTGATGTCTTCCAGCAGCGCCAAGGCCACTCGGCGTCCGGCGTGCTCGGCGGCATCGGCGCCGCGAATTTTTGCCCCGTCGCCGGCGGCATAGACGCCGTTTACCGACGTACGACCGGCCTCGTCCGTCGCCAGCCACCATTGGCTGGAGGCTTCATCGAAGGCCATGGCGCAACCGGCCAGATCACCCAGCTGGGTTTCCGGGCGCAGGTGATAACCCAATGCGACGGCATCCGCCTGCACGGTCACGGCCTTGCCGCTGTTGGTGGTGAAGCGCACGCCTGCCACGCCATTGGCGGCATCGCCCAACACCTCTAACGGCTTGACGCCGAGATGCACGGGCACTTTAGCCTGATACAGCTGCGCCAGAAATTTCATGCCGGTCCACAACAGCCCCGGCCGTGCCAGCAGTTTTGGCAGGGCTTTAAGACGCAGGCTGAAGGGTGAGGTATCGAGGACCGCGGCCACAGTCGCGCCGGCTTTGACGTACTGGCTGGCGACCAGGTACAGCAACGGCCCGCTGCCCATGAACACCACCCGATGGCCGATAGACACGGCCTGATTTTTCAGAGCGATCTGCGCCCCGCCCAGGCTGTAGGTGCCCGCCAGTTGCCAGCCTTCGATGGGCATCAAGCGGTCGGTGGCGCCGGTGCAGAGGATGAGCGCGTCATAGTCCAGCGTGCTGTGGCGGCCCTGATTCGCGCAGCACAACTGCCCCGGCGTGAGGTTCCACACCAGCGTGTCCGGGCGGTAATCGATGGCGCCACGGATGCGGTCGAAGGTCTGGTGCAGGTCCTTGGCCTTGTCGGCTTCGCTGCCATACAAGGTGGAGTAATCGCGGGTGAATCCGTCCGGCTGACGGCGGTAGATCTGCCCGCCGTCGCGACGGTTTTCGTCCACCAGAATCGGCTTGATGCCGGCCGCCAGCAAGGTTTCGGCGCAGCGCACGCCGGCCGGGCCCGCACCGACGATGACGACGCGATGGGTGCTCAACTGTGCAGTGGCCATGTCGCCTCCGGTTGTGTGGTGACGATGTCCAGGCCGTCGCGGACTTCATTGGAGCAGGCGCGCAGGCGTTCGCCGCCACGGGTCCAGACCCAGCAATCCTGGCAGGCGCCCATCAGGCAGAAACCGGCGCGGCGGCCGCTGTCGAATTCCGACTGGCGCAGCGAACCGCCCTGGGTCAGCAACGCCACCATCAGCGTGTCGCCCTGCAACGCTTCGATTGGCGCGCCATCCACGATCAGGTTGACCGTCGGCCGGCCCTGTTCGGCCAGCCTCACAAAACGCCCTTTCATGCATACGCTCCAAAGCTTGTGGGGGTAACGCCGCGCTGGGTCGCCAGCAGATCGGCGCCATCGCGGTGGCAAAGAATTTCGCTGCCGTTGTCCAGCGTGCGGCGCTTCGGCGCGGTGCGGTTGCACAGGCCGTCGACGCGCACCGGACAGCGGTTGAGGAAGGTGCACAGCTCCGGCAGGTTGGCCCGCTCGCCGATCGGCGGCAGCTCGCCACTGGTCGCGCCGCAGGTTTCCAGCCAGCCCTGCCGCAGTTCCGGCACCGAATGGATGAGCAGGTCGGTGTACGGGTGGTACGGCGCTTCGGCAAAAGACTCGCGGCGGCCGGCGTGGACTTTGTGGCCGCTGTACATCACCACGATGTCGTCGCACAGCGCACGCACGGTGGAGATGTCGTGGCTGATGAACAGGTAGGACACGCCCAGTTGCTGACGCAGGTCGCGGAGCAGTTCGAGAATCGCCGCGCCAACCACGGTGTCGAGGGCCGAGGTGACTTCATCGCAGAGAATCAGGTCCGGCTTGGCTGCCAGTGCACGGGCCAGATTGACCCGCTGTTTCTGGCCGCCCGACAGTTCATTGGGGCGGCGGTCGGCCATGTCTCGCGGCAGGCGCACCAGATCGAGCAGCTCGCCGATGCGCGCCTGCAACGCCGCGCCCTTGAGACCGAAATACATTTTCAGCGGACGGCTGAGGATGGTCGCCACGCTGTGCATCGGGTTGAGCGCGGTGTCGGCGTTCTGGAAGACCATCTGAATCCGGCGGAACTGCTCCGGCGTGCGCTCGGACAGGCTGCCGCCCAACGGCTGGCCGTCGAAGGTCAGACCACCCAAGGCCGGGGTCAGCAGCCCCGCCACCACCCGCGCCAGAGTCGATTTACCCGAGCCCGATTCACCGATCACGCCGATGGCCTGGCCCCGCCGCACGGTCAGGTCGATGTCTTCCAGCACGCGGATCGCCGGCATGCCGTGCAGGTTTTTGTTGCCGTAGCCGGCAGTCAGGCCAGTGATGGTCAGCAGTGGCCCCTCTTCAGCAACGCCGCACGGCGGACGAATGCCCGTGTCAGGCCGCGCGGCCGCCAGCAGGCTGCGAGTGTAGTCGTGGGCCGGCGCCTTGAGCAGCGGCGCGGTGGCGCTTTGTTCAAGGATCTGCCCGCCGTTGAGCACGACGATCTGGTCGGCCATCTGCGCGACCACGGCCAAGTCGTGGGACACGTAAACCGCCGTGGCGCCTCGCTCGCGTACCACACGTTTGAAAGCGCGCAGCACGTCGATCTGGGTGGTGACGTCCAGCGCGGTGGTCGGCTCATCGAGCACCACCAACAGCGGGTCGCTGATCAGCGCCATGGCGGCCATTACCCGTTGCAGTTGCCCGCCAGAGACCTGGTGCGGATAGCGGCGGCCAATGCGCTCGGGGTTTGGCAAAGCCAGGTCGCGGAACAGGCCGATGGCCTTGGCTTCCAGTTCGGCGCGGGTGCCGAGGCCGTGGATCAACGGCCCTTCCACCACTTGATCGAGGAGTTTTTTCGCCGGGTTGAACGCCGCCGCCGCGCTCTGGGCAATGTAGGAGACACGATTGCCCCGCAGGCCCTGCAACTCTTTTTCGCTCAGGGCCAGCATGTCGTGGTCGCCGACCTGCACCACGCCACCGGACAACCGGCAGCCCCGTCGCGCATAACCAAGCAAGGCCAGGGCAATCGTGGTTTTGCCGGAGCCGGACTCGCCGATCAGCGCCAGCACTTCGCCCTTCTCCAGGGCAAAACTCACGCCCTTGACGATCTCCACTTCGCTGCCCGGATCACCGGCCACCACGCGCAAGTCTTCGACGCGAATCAACTGGGTCATATCAATGGCCTCCCGAGCGTCGACCGCGTCGCGATGACAGGTAGTCGATCAGCAGATTGACGCCGATGGTCAGCGTGCCAATGGCCAGCGCCGGAATGATGATCGCCATCGCGCCCTGGTTGAGGCCGCCGATGTTTTCCCGCACCAGCGAGCCAAGGTCAGCGTCCGGCGGTTGCACGCCAAGCCCCAGAAAACTCATGCCGCTGAGCAACAGCACGATGTAGCCGAAACGCAGGCCCAGGTCGGTGAGCACCGGGTTGAGCATGTTCGGCAGGATTTCCCGGCACGCCACGTACAACTTGCCTTCGCCCCGGGTGCGCGCCACTTGCACGTATTCCAGGGCTTCGATATTGACCGCCATGCTGCGGGCCACCCGGAACGAGCCGGGGATGTAACTGATGACCGCCGTGCAGATCAGCAGCGTGACCGACGAGCCGAAGGCCGACACCATGATCAGCGCAAGCATCTTGCTGGGGATCGAAATGAACGCGTCCATGATCCGGCTGATGATTTCGTCCAGCCATTTCGGAGAGACCACCGACAGCAGCGCGCAACCGGTGCCAAAGGTGCTGGCCAACAGCGCTGCCACCAGCGACAGGCCGACGGTGAAGCGTGCGCCCACCAGCACTCGGCTGAGCATGTCGCGGCCCAGGTAATCGGTGCCGAAGGGATGGGCCAGGCTGAAGCCTTCGAAGATATTGTCGGAAATCACTTCCCCGACCGGGTGCGGCGCCAGCCACGGGCCGAACAGCGCCACCAGCAGCCAGATCACACAGACGGCAGCGCCGACCAGTCCCAGCCAGGACGGGTTGCCGGAGACCTTGGCCAGTGCCAGGGCTGAAGACGCAGGCCTGGATTTCGCAATGAGCGGGTTCATTGGTTTCTCAGCCTCGGGTTGGAGAGGATGGCGCAGAGGTCGGCAAGCAACACCAACGCCAGATAGGCCGCGCAGAACAGCATGGTGCAGGCTTGCACCAGGGCCATGTCGCGGTTGGTCACGGCATCGACCATCAGGCTGGCGATGCCGGGGTAGTTGAAGATGGTTTCGACGATCACCACCCCGCCGAGCAGGTACGACAGGCTCAGGGCGATGGCGTTGGCAATCGGCCCGATGGCGTTGGGCAAGGCGTGGCGCAGCACGATGCGGATCGGGCTGACGCCTTTGAGGCGGGCCATTTCCACGTACGGGCTGTCGAGCTGGTCGATGACGGCAGCACGGGTCATCCGCGCCATCTGCGCCACGATCACGCAGCACAAGGTCATCACCGGCAGCGCGTAGGTGCGCAAAAACTGCAGCGGCGAGGTGATGTCAGTGGCATAGGACAGTGCCGACAGCCAACCGAGGTTGACCGCGAAAATCAGCACCGCCAGGGTCGCCACCAGAAACTCCGGCACCGCGACCATCGCCAGAGTGATGAAACTCAGGCAGCTGTCGATGCGCCCGCCCCGGCCCATGGCCGAACCGATGCCGAGGATCAGCGCCAGCGGCACCGACACCAGCGCCGTGGCGCCCGCCAGCATCAGCGTGTTCGGCACCCGGCCCGCCATCAATTCACCCACCGGCATGGCGTTGGACACCGACTGGCCCATATCGCCGGTGAGCAAATTCATCAACCAGTGCAGATAGCGCAACACGCCGGGTTGATCGAGCCCCAGTTTCAGGCGCAGGGCCGCCACCTGTTCCGGGGTGGCGAACTGCCCGAGGGATTGCTGCGCCGCGTCGCCCGGCAGCACGGCCGTGATCGCGAACACGACCATCGACACGATCAACAGGGTCACGACCCCGGCACCGAGGCGCCGGCAGATCAACCACAGCGTATGGCTATTCATCGCACTGCCTCCTCAAGCGTCCAGCCACACCTGCTCGGCGAACATGTAACCCATGAAGCCGCCCAACGGGTTGGAGTCGTAGCCCTTGATGCGCTGGTCGACGCCGTCGATATTGCTGATAAACACCGGCACGCCGATGCCGCAGTGATCGTGCACCAGGGTCTGCATGTCGCCGTACATCTTGGCGCGCTTGGCGTCGTCGGTTTCCCCCCGGGCCAGCATCAGCAACTGGTCGAACTGATCGTTCTGCCAGCCGGACTCGTTCCACGGTGCCTTGGACTGGAAGAACTGCGAGAACATCACGTCGGCGTTCGGTCGCGGGTTGATGTTGCCGAAGCTCAACGGGTGCTTCATCCAGTGGTTGGACCAGTAGCCGTCGCTCGGCAGGCGGTTAACGTCCAGCTTGAGCCCGGCCTGTTTCGCCGATTGCTGCAGCAGCACGGCGATGTCCACGGAACCTGTCGCGGCAGGCGATGCCATGACCGGCATGGTGATGCTTTCCATGCCGGCTTTCTTCAGCAGGAATTTGGCTTTTTCCGGGTCGTAGACCGTTTGCGGCAAGTCGGTGTTGAAGTAGCGCGAACCCGGTGCAATCGGGTGATCGTTGCCGACCACGGCGAAGCCACGGAAGACCGCGGATTTGACCTGTTCACGGTCCAGCAGCAGTTTCATGGCCTGGGTGAATTCCGGGCTTTTGCCGGGGAGCTGGTCCTGGCGAATGATCAAGTCAGTGTAGTTGCCCGACGGCGCATCAACGACGCGGTGTTTGGGGCTGGCGGCGATGCGCGTGGTGGAGCGCGGGTTGACCTCGTTGATCATGTGCACGTCACCGGACAGCAACGCGTTGACCCGCGACGGCTCGTCGGCGATGGCGATGAATTCGATCTCGTCGAGGTACGGCAGGCCCGGTTTCCAGTAGTTCTTGTTGCGCACGGCCACCGAACGCACCCCCGGCTTGAACTCGCCGACGGTGAACGGCCCGGTTCCGATGCCTTTGTTGAAATCGGTGGTGCCCTCGGGAACGATCAGCAGGTGCGACACGGCCAGGATCGACGGCAGTTCGGCGTTCGCGGCGCTGAGGCGAATCTGCACTTCGTTCGGGCCGGTGGCTTTGATTTCGGCGAACTGCTCCATCAGCGGCATGACTTTGGAACCGGTGAGCGGGTCCTTGTGGCGGTTGAGGGAGAACACCACGTCGGCGGCACCGAGGCTCTTGCCGTTGTGGAAGGTCACGTCCTTGCGCAGGGTGATGGTCCACAGCGTGGCGTCGACATTGTCGATGCGCTCGGCCAGTTCCAGCTGCGGCACCAAGTGCTTATCGAAGCGGGTCAGGCCGTTGTAGAACATGTAGTGACGGGCGTAGTCGGTGGACAGCGCGCCCTTGGCGGGGTCGAGGGTGTCGGCGGTGGAACTGGACATGCCGGCGACGCGGATCTTGCCGCCCGGTTTGCCCTTGCCGCCAGCGGTGGCTTCTTCGGCGAACAGTTTGCCGGCGCTGCCGAACAGGCTGCCCGCCCCCGCTGCGGCAACACCGGCCAGGCCGAGCATCTGCAAAGCATTGCGCCGCGACATGCCGCGATTGAGGCCTTCGAATACCCGCAGGCTGTCTGGGCCGGAGATAAGCTCGGGGGTGTCTTTGTGGTCAGTCATATCAAGGCTACCTGTCGATGATCGGGATATTCGAGTGCTCACGGATGTCCGGAGCGTCCTGGAAACGCAGACGACGGTGACGGTACAGCGGCGACTCAGTGCAGGCTCAGTGCATGATTCAGTGCAAATAGTCCTGCAAGCGGTAGTACGCGCCCACGAACGGCAGAAACCACGGCTTGCCGAAGTGCCCGGGAATCGCCGGCCACTCCAGTTCACGCCAGGGGTTGGCCGCTGCGTTGCCCGCCATGACCTCGGCCATGACCTGGCCCATGTGCACGGACATCTGCACGCCATGGCCGCTGTAACCCATGGAATGGAACACGCCGCCGTGCTGGCCGGCGCGGGGCAGACGGTCGGACGTCATGTCCACCAGACCGCCCCAGCAGTAATCGATTTTCACGTTGGCCAATTGCGGGAACATGTTCAGCATCGCCGCCTGCAGCACCTTGCCGCTCTTGGCGTCGGACACACCGTCGGACATGGCAAACCGCGCACGCCCGCCAAACAGCAGGCGGTTGTCCGGGGTCAGGCGGAAGTAGTTGCCGATCTGGCGGCTGGTCACGTACGCCCGGTGCTGTGGCAACAACTCGTCGATCAGCGCCTGGGGCAAGACTTCCGTGGCGATGACAAAACTGCCCACCGGCACGATCCGCCGGCGGTACCAGCCGAGGTCGCCGTGCTGGCAAGCGCCGGTTGCCAGCAGCACTTGGCCTGCGTGCAGCGAGCCCTTGGCGGTGTTGACCTGATAACCGCCGGCCTGGGGCTTCCAGTCCTTGACCGGGGTGTGTTGGTAAATCATTGCGCCGCGCCGGGCAGCGGCTTCCGCCAGACCGACCCCAAAGCGGCCGACGTGCATTTGCACGCCGTTGCGCTGCAACAAGCCACCGTGAAACTGCGACGAGTTGACTTCGGCACGGGTTTGCTCGGCATTCAGCAGCTCGACGTCGGCGTCCACCTCTTGGCGGATCAACTCGCAGGTGCGGGCCAGGCCTTCGTAATGCAGGGGTTTGGCCGCCAGCTTGAGCTTGCCGTTGCGCAGCAGATCGCAGGCGATCCTTTCCTGCTCGACCAACGACACGACGGTCTGCACCGCGCTCTCATAGGCCTGGTAATAGGCCCGCGCTCTGGCCGCACCGAGACTGGCGTGCAGCCCGGCGTAGTCTTGCGCCACGCCGGTGTTGCACTGGCCGCCGTTGCGACCGGAGGCTTCACCGATCACGCGACCGGCGTCCAGCACCACCACGCTGGCCCCCTTGAGCGCCAGCGCCCGCGCCGCCGACAGACCGGTGAATCCACCGCCGATCACGGCCACGTCGACCTGCCCGGGCAAGCCGCCGAGTTGGGCACCGGTGAAGGCCGGTGAAGTGTCGAGCCAATAGGATTCACTGCCCATCTTTAACCCCTTATTGCGAAAACGGCGGCGCTGAAACGGCGTGGGAGACGGCGCTTGAGTTACAGGCCCACCAGCGCCGGCAGCCCGCCGATGTCGGTGATTTGCTGGTACTCGAAATACGCATTCGCCGGCACTTCATGCCCGCGGGCGACGAAGGCCTTGTTCTTGATCTTCATGTCGTGGGCCGGCATCAGGTCGTAACGGAAGCTCGAAGACACATGCAAGATGTCTTCCGGGCCGCAGCCGAGGTTGTCGAGCATGAATTCAAAAGCTGCCAGACGCGGCTTGTAAGCCTGGGCCTGTTCGGCGGTGAAGACCTTGTGAAACGGCGCGCCGAGTTTGTCGACGTTGGACATGATCTGGCTGTCGCTGGCGTTGGAGAAGATCACCAGGGGAATCTTGTCGGCGATCTTCGACAGACCGGCCGGCACGTCGGCGTGGGGGCCCCAGGTCGGCACCGCGTCGTAATACAGCTGGCCTTCATCGCGGTATTCGACGCCCCAGCGTTTGCAGGTCCGGGCCAGGGCGGTCTTGAGGATCACGTCGTACGGCTGCCAGTCGCCCATGACCTGATCGAGACGGTAGGCCGAAAAATCTTTGACGAACTGGTCCATCTGTTCAGGCTTGACGCGGTCGGCGAAGAGCTCGCGGGTCATGGTGCCCATGTGGAAGTTGGTGAGCGTGCCGTAGCAGTCGAACGTAATGAATTTGGGACGAAGAAAGCTCATTGAGTGCGGTCCTGAAGTCAGTTGAGTGTGGCAAGCGTTCGCTGCCCTGGCGGCGCGTCGGCCTCGTTGCAGCACAGGTTCATTACATCACTGTGAAATCAGCATATGCCGTCTAAAACGACCCGTGCTCAATACAAACCACCGTTTTGGTGGCTGACCTCAGCAGAGTTTGCGGTGCGCGCCAGCCTTGGGCAGGGCCTGTGTTTGTGCGCTTTTAGGGGGCTTTTGTGAGGATTGCCGGGTGGAAAGGCTTAAGAATGGGGCTTGCGGCGGCAGATAATGTTGATCGTTCCCACTCAGACCGCGGGAACGATCATCGGGGCTGAAACGATAAAATCCGTCCCTGGCATTTGCTGCCGCCCTCACCCCGGATTTAAGTACGAAGTAGGGTACCGTCCCCCGCCGCGGGACGAATCTGCCGAATATCCCGCGCCCTCTTGTCAGCCCTTTAATCAGGTGGGATACAGGCGCTCAGCGCTATCTGAATAACGCATAACGGAGCCTCGCCATGTCCGCCCTGCCGCACCCTTCTTATACCTACCGCCGGATGACCGTTGCCGATCTGGCCGCCGCCCATGACCTGTCGGTGCAACTGAAATGGCCCCATCGCCTGGACGACTGGGCGATGTTGCATCGGGTCAGCGACGGCTTCGTGGTCATGGACGGCAGTCGCCTGATCGGCAGCGCCTTCGTCTGCCCTCAAGGTGATTTCGCGACCATCGGCCTGGTGATCGTCAGCAACGACTATCAGGGCCAGGGCATTGGCCGCCGCTTGATGGAGACGGCCCTCGCCGCGTGCGAGCCGCGTACGCCGATTCTCAACGCCACCGTCGCGGGCAAGCCGTTGTATGCCAGTCAGGGTTTCGTCGAATTCGGCCGGGTGCAGCAGCATCAGGGCCAGGCCATCGTCCCGCCGCTTGAGGACTTGGCCGAAGGTGAAACCTGCCGCGCCCTCACTGCCGACGATCACGCCCCCCTGCTCGCCCTCGCCAAAGCCGCCAGCGGCCTGGATCGCCGCGACGTGCTGCGCGATCTGCAGGTGGAGCACGCCGTGGGCATCGAGCGTGACGGTCAACTGCGCGGTTTCGCCCTGCTGCGGCCGTTCGGGCGCGGGCGCTGCATCGGGCCGGTCGTGGCGGAAAACATCCATCAGGCCCAGCACCTGATCGGTGTGTTGCTTGCGCAGGTGCCAGACACTTTTGTGCGCATCGACATCCCCTTGGCCTGCGGACTCAGCGACTGGCTGGAAACGGCGGGTCTGAAGAACGTCGACACCGTGGTGCAGATGGCCCGAGGCACGCCGCCCGAGGCCAGCCAGGGCGTGCAACCTTTCGCGCTGATCACTCAAGCGATCGGCTGACTTTTTTACGGAGCATCAACTATGTCATCTCCCGGTATTTTGCTGTTGGCGCGCGCTGATGGCAGCGGCGTTGCGACGTCTTTCAACTCGGCGCCGTTGAGCGCCCTCGATCCTTTTGCCGAGGCGCGAAATGTGGCGTGGCGCGGCGATGACGGGGTGTCGGCCGGGCTGGTGCGGTTCACCGGCGACGCGTTGATCGAGGACTTTCCCTACAGCGAGACGCTGGTGGTGCATGCAGGGCATGTGGTCTTGAGCAGCGCGGAGCAGACGCTGGAGTTGGGCGTCGGCGACAGTGCGGTGATTGGCCGTGGCAGTCGGGTGGCGGTGCATGCCAGCAGTGGCAGTGAGTGGGCATTTTGTGCGGTGGATGTGGAGAACGCGCCTGCGCGCCCCGGTTTGACGCTGTTGCCGGCGCATACGTGGCTGGAGCCGTCTGCGACGCTGGAGCCGCCGATTTTGGTCGGGCCTGCGCCGCAGTGTCGGGCGTTGAGTCTGTTCGATGATGAGGTGACGGATTTAAAGGTTGGGATCTGGGATTCGACGCCGTATCAGCGCCATGGTCGTGCGCATCGGTTGCATGAGTTGATGCATCTGTTGGAGGGGAGTGTGACGCTGGCCGATGATGAGGGCGGTGAGGTGACGGTCAATCCGGGGGATACGGTTTTTGTGGTGAAGGGGGCGTTTTGTGCGTGGACCAGTGCGGTGTATGTGCGCAAGGTCTATGCGGTGAAGTGAGTTCGGCGTCTCTCTTTAGATCAAGATCAAGATCAAGATCAAGATCAAGATCAGGATCAAGGGCGTCTGCCTGGGGGCAGACTGTTTCGCCTTCGGCGACTTACTTTTGAAAAGCACCAAAAGTAAGCAAAAGTGCCTGCTCTCGGTTTGGCCCTTCCTTCGTCAGGGTTCCCTCACTTCGACGACGCTCCGTGGGCCCGCGCCGAACGGACATCCATGTCCTGACGGCGCTCTCGCCGCATCCATGCGGCTCGGCCCACTCCGCGTCGTCTGCGTTCGGCCTGCACCCAAGTCGCGTTCTGCGGTGTCTGGGCTTTTTGCGTATGAAGATCAAAAGCGCTTAGTAGGACCGGCTTTAGCCGGGAAGCCTTTGATCTTGATCGTTCCCACGCTCCGCGTGGGAATGCATCCTGTGACGCTCCGCGTCACCGGTCTCACTGGCTCCACGCGGTGCTTTTTTGTGGGACCGGCTTCAGCCGGGAAGCCTTTGATCTTGATCGTTCCCACGCTCCGCGTGGGAATGCATCCCCTGACGCTCCGCGTCACCGGTCTGACTGATTTACGCGCGCTTTTAGTGGGACCGGCTTCAGCCGGGAAGTGCAGTCAAGGACGCGGAGCGTCCCAAGCTGCATTACCACGCGGAGCGTGGGAACGATCATCGGCGTGATGCCGGTGCAACTATTCACACCTTCAACGCATCTTCCAGAAACGCCACCAACGCCTGCACCCTCGGACTCCGCAATTTCCTGGAGGGCACGAGGAGGTTGACCGGGGCGCTGTCGAAGTTCCAGTCGGCGAGGACGCGCACGAGGTTGCCGCTGGCGATGGCGTCGCTGACGTCCCATTGCGAGCGCAGGACCAGGCCCAGGCCTTGTTCTGCCCAGCGGCGGGCGACGCTGCCGTCGTTGGTGAGCAGGGCCGGTTCGATGCGCAGGGTTTTGCGGGCGGCGCCTTTGCGCAGGTGCCACAGGGTGACGTCTTCGTCGTTTTCACGGATGCAGATGCAGCGGTGGGCGCTGAGTTGGTCCGGCGAGGTCGGCTCGCCGTGTGCTTGCAGGTAGGCCGGGCTCGCGCACAGCCAGCGTTCGTTGGGTGAGAGTTGCCGCGCGGTCCAGAGGCTGTCGTTGAGGTGGCCGATGTGGATCACGGCGTCGCTGTCGTGCCGGTCCGGCCAGGGTGTTTCGCGCAGGTCCAGGTGCAGGCACAACTGCGGATGTAGCCGGATGAAACGCGCCAGCAGCGGTGCAAGTCGCTGGCGTCCGAAGCCAAACGGCGCCGCCAGCCGCAACGTGCCGACCAGTCTTTCGTCCTTTTGCCGGAAGGATTCCGGTAGCGCTTCGAGCTGTTCCAGCAACAGCGCGCTTTCCCGGGAGAAGCGTTCGCCGTCGGCCGTCAGGCTCAAGCGGCGGGCGTCCCGGTTGGCCAGGGTCAGGCCCAGCAAGGTCTCCAGTTTACGCAGGCGCATGGACAGCGCCGGCGGCGAGACATTGAGCGCTCTGGCCGCCGCGCTCAGGGATTCGGCACGGCTCAGGGCGACCGCCAGGCGCAGGTCTTCGATTGAGATCATTCACTTTTACTTAATGATTGATGAGGCTGGATTGAACCACACCTTAACGACAGCTGAGTAGAGTGCAGCCTGTCCCTCGCCACCCGAGTTCCGTCATGTCTACGCCGATCGCTTCTCTCGACACCCCCGCCGCGCTGGTGGACGTCCCGCGCATGCAGCGCAACATCCAGCGCATGCAGCAGCGCATGAACAGCCTCGGCGTGCGGTTGCGTCCCCACGTCAAGACCAGCAAATGCCTGCCGGTGATTCAGGCGCAGATCGCGGCCGGTGCGAGGGGCGTGACGGTCTCGACCCTGAAAGAAGCCGAGCACTGTTTCAACCAGGGCATCAGCGACGTGTTGTACGCGGTCGCCATCGCGCCCGGCAAATTGGATCAGGCACTGGCGCTGCGGCGCGCCGGCTGCAACCTGAGCGTGCTCACCGACAGCGTTCAGGGCGCCCATGCCATCGTCGCCTTCGCGAAGGAGCACGACGAACGCTTCCCCGTCTGGATTGAGGTCGACTGCGACGGCCATCGCTCGGGCCTCGCCGCTGAGGACCCAGCGCTGATCGACGTCGCGCGCATCCTGAGCGAAGGCGGCGTGCAGCTGCGCGGCGTGATGACCCACGCCGGTTCCAGCTACGAACTCGACAACCCCGAAGCCCTGCAAGCCCTCGCCGAACAGGAGCGCGCACTCTGCGTTCAGGCTGCTCAACGCATACGTGACGCCGGGATGGACTGCCCGGACGTCAGCATCGGCTCCACGCCCACAGCCCTATCCGCCCTGAATCTGGATGGCGTGACGGAAGTACGTGCCGGTGTGTATGTGTTTTTCGATCTGGTCATGCACAACATCGGCGTCTGCCAGGCCGACGAGTTGGCGCTGAGCGTGCTGACCACGGTGATCGGCCATCAGCAGGAAAAGGGCTGGATCATCACCGACGCCGGCTGGATGGCCATGAGTCGTGATCGCGGCACCCAGCGTCAGCGTCACGATTTCGGTTACGGCCAGGTGTGCACTGAAACGGGCGAGTGGATCGAAGGGGCGTTGGTCACCGGCGCCAATCAGGAGCACGGGATCATTACCCTGGGCGACGCCGACAGTACCGACCTCGCCACGCGTTTCCCCATTGGCAGTCGCCTGCGCATTCTGCCCAACCACGCATGCGCCACCGGCGCACAGTTTCCGGACTATCACGCCCTCGACGCCGAGGGCGCGGTGCACACCTGGAGTCGTCTGCATGGCTGGTGACATCGAGATCATTCACACGCCCCACGCAGCGGCGCCGGGCGGACACTATTCCCAAGCAGTGGCTTACGGCGGCTTGCTGTACGTGTCCGGGCAGTTGCCGGTGCGGGCCAACGGCGAGCACAGCGCCGATCAGCCGTTCGAAGTGCAGGCCTCGATTGCCCTCGACAACCTCATGGCCATCCTCCGGGAAGCGGGCCTGGGCCCAAGCGATTTGCTGAAAGTCACGGTCTACGTGGTGGGAATTGAACACTGGCCGGCGTTTGACCGACTCTATGCGCAGTGCCTGGGTGAGCATCGGCCCGCCCGCGCTGTGGTGCCAGTCCCGGTTTTGCATCACGGTTACCTGATTGAGATAGAAGCCGTAGCCCGTGGCCTGCAACCCCATAACCTGCGTGAGGAACCTTCATGACCCCGCAAAAAAGCGATGTGCTGGTAATCGGCGGCGGCGTCATGGGCGCCTCCTCGACGTTTTTTCTGCAACGGCGCGGCCGCTCGGTGACCCTGCTGGAACGGGACCAGATCGGTCAGTACGCCAGCGGCGTGAACTTTGGCAACGTCCGTCGCCAAGGTCGTTATCTGGGCCAGCTCGAACTGGCAAACCGGTCGTGGGGATTGTGGAAACGTCTGCCGGAGCTGATCGACGACGACCTGGAATTCATCCCCAGCGGGCACATGCGCGTGTGTTATCGCGAGGACGAAATCGCCGAGCTGGAGGCTTATGCCGCTGCACCGGAAGCCGAGCAACTGGACCTGAAAATCTATCGCGGTTCAGAGCTGCACGAGCGGTTTCCCTTCCTCGGCGCAGAGGTCAAGGGCGGCTCTTACGCGCCTCACGACGGTCACGCCAACCCGCGTCTGGCGGCCCCGGCATTTGCCCGCGCGGCCGGTCGGCTTGGCGCACGCATTGAGGAGCGCACCGAAGTCGCGGACGTGCAAAAGGTCGGCGGACAGTTCCACGTCACCACCACCGACGGGCAATTGTTCGTCGCCGAGCAGCTGTTGATCACCGCCGGCGCGTGGGCGACCAAACTGTCGCAACAGTTCGATGAGGCCGTGCCTCTGGAACCCAACGGCCCGCAGATGTCGGTGACCGAGCCGGTGCCCTACGCGTTGCCGACGGTGATCGGCGTGTTCACCAAGATCAAGGAAGAGGTGATCTACTTTCGGCAGATTCCCCGCGGCAACATCATCATCGGTGGCGGCGCCCGTTGTGCGCCGGACATGGTCAACCGTCGGGCATTTTTCAAGCCTGAAAGCCTGATCAATCAGATGCGCCAGATGAAACGGCTGGTTCCCGGCGCCGAGAAGCTCAACATCATCCGCACCTGGAGCGGTATCGAAAGCTACACGCCGGACTCGCTGCCGGTCATGGGCCGCAGCGGCATGGTCGACGGGCTGTTTTACGCTTTCGGCTTCTGCGGCCATGGCTTCCAACTCGGCCCTGGCGTCGGCGACGTAATGGCCGAACTGATCAGCACCGGCAGCACCAGCACGTCCATCAGTCCCTTCGACATCCGCCGGTTTACTCAGCCATCACTCGTACCGCAACTGGCAACAAGCCTTCTCAGCACAGGAAAACTCATATGAGCGACGCCTACGTTTATCGCACGGCCACGGCGGCCGACATGCCG
The DNA here is from genome assembly GCF_057834665.1 of Pseudomonas sp. GL_135. NCBI lineage: Bacteria > Pseudomonadati > Pseudomonadota > Gammaproteobacteria > Pseudomonadales > Pseudomonadaceae > Pseudomonas > Pseudomonas sp. GL_135. The sequence goes on along the minus strand of NZ_CM174408.1, from coordinate 1,695,631 downwards.
GCTGCCCACGCGCTTTCCGTGCAATTGAAGTGGCCCCATCGCGAGGAAGACTGGGCGATGGTCCAGCGCACGTCCGAGGGCTTTGTGGCTGAACGTGAAGGGCAATTGGTGGGCGTGGCGTTTGCTTGCCATCAGGGGGCTTATTCCTCCATCGGGCTGGTGATCGTCAATGATCAGCACCAGAGCAAAGGCATTGGCCGCCAGTTGATGAACCTGTGCCTGGACGCCGCCGCGCCGCGTACGCCGATCCTCAATGCCACTGAATCGGGGGCGCCGCTGTATGTGAGCATGGGTTTCGTCGAATACGCGCGGATTCAGCAGCATCAGGGCGTGCCGCAGTTGCCGCCGGTTCTGGCTTCGACGGGAGAAGCACGCTGTCGTGAGGTGACCCAGGCCGAATACCCGCAGGTGATCGAACTGGCCAACGCTGGCAGCGGGCTGGACCGCACGGCGGTGCTCAACGATCTGCTGCCGATGGCGGAGTGCGTGGTGGGCATCGAGGTGGACGGGCAACTGAAGGGATGCGCCCTGCTCCGTCGTTTTGGTCGCGGGCATCTTATTGGGCCGGTGGTTGGGCAGGATCTGGCGCAGGCAAAACAGATGATCACGCACCTGCTGGGCCTGATCCCCGGCGCGTTTGTGCGTTTCGACATTCTGGCTGAATGCGGTCTGGTGGATTGGCTGGAAGGACTGGGGCTGCCATGCGTTGATCGCGCGCCCCGCATGGTGCTGGGTGAACCGCCGGAGTCACGGGATGGCATTGCCCAGTTTGCGATGGTGACCCAGGCGATTGGGTGAACGTTGCAAGGCGCACCGCCATTTGTAGGACCGGCTTCAGCCGGGAAAGCGTCAGGCGCCACACTGCATAATTGATGGCGCTCACACGGGCCTCTTCCCGGCTAAAGCCGGTCCTACGAAAACACATCGCGTGCATTCAGGATCTCCGGCATGACCTCGACTGTAGGACTGGCTTTAGCCGGGAAGGCGTCGAGCGTCACGCCGCAAAACTGTGGGTGCACATGCGGGCCTGTTCCCGGCTAAAGCCGGCCTACGAAAAACAGACCGCATGCATCCCGCCAATCAGGCAGCTTACGCAATCCCTTGTGGGACCGGCTTTAGCCGGGAAAGCGTCAGGTGTCACGCTGCGAAATTGATGGCGCACACGCAGGCGGATTCAGCAGATTCTCCCTTGCAGACCGCAACAACGGCATCTTTTGCCTGGGCCGGTTTGTTAGCGTATCGAGACGTCAGGACTCGCTGTTCGCAGCACTTATCACCGCTCCAGGGAGCTAGCTGGATGACCTCATACGCTTCAAATACCCACGGCATCGAGCTGCAAAACGCCGGGCAGTTCTACATCAACGGCGAGTGGATATCCCCCGCTATCCACGCCAGTTTGCCCGTGGTCAATCCGGCCACTGAAGAGGTGGTCGCCGAGGTCGCGCGGGGTTCGGCCGAGGACGTTGATCGCGCCGTCGCCGCAGCCCGCGCTGCCTTCTCTGGCTGGTCAGCAACACCGGTGGAAGAACGCGCATCGATCCTTGGCAAAATCCACGAACTCATCCTTGAGCGCAAAGAGTCCCTCGCCCAGATCCTGTCCCTGGAAATGGGCGCGGCCATCAGTTTCTCCCGCGCCATGCAGGTGCCGCTGGCCGCCGAACACGTGCGGGTCGCCCGGGATCTGCTCTCCACCTACCCCTTCAGAACCGTTGAAGGCAGCACCGCCATCGAACGCGAGGCCATCGGCGTCTGCGGCCTGATCACGCCGTGGAACTGGCCGCTCTACCAGATCACCGCCAAAGTCGCGCCGGCCCTCGCCGCCGGTTGTACGGTGGTGCTGAAACCCAGCGAGCTGTCGCCGTTGAGCGCCCTGCTATTCGCCCAACTGGTCCACGACGCCGGCCTGCCTCCCGGCGTGTTCAATCTGGTCAACGGCAGCGGTGCGGACGTCGGCGCCGCCATCGCCGCCCACCCCGACATCGACATGATCTCCATCACAGGCTCGAACCGTGCCGGAGCCCTCGTCGCACAAGCGGCGGCGGTCACGGTGAAGCGCGTCACGCAGGAGCTGGGCGGCAAGTCGCCGAACGTCATGCTGCCTGACGCCGACTTTGCCAAGGTCGTGCCGCTGGGGGTGATGTCGGCCTTACGCAATGTCGGCCAGTCGTGCAGTGCACCGACCCGCATGATCGTGCCCCGCGCCCGCCTCGCCGAAGTCGAAGCACTGGCCGCCGACACCGCCAACGCCTTGATCGTCGGTGACCCGCAATCCCCCGACACCCAACTCGGCCCGATTGCCAACGAGGCCCAGTTCAGCCGCGTCCAGGCGTTGATCCAGGCCGGTATCAGCGAAGGCGCGAAACTGCTGTGCGGCGGGCCGGGCCGGGTGCCGGGGTTTGAAAAAGGTTATTACACCAAGCCAACGGTGTTCTCCGAGGTCGACTCAGCCATGCGCATCGCTCAGGAGGAAATCTTCGGTCCGGTGCTGTGTATCCTCGCCTACGACACCATCGACGAAGCCGTGGCAATTGCCAACGACACGGTCTACGGCCTGGGCGCCCACGTGCAGGCGCAGGACCTCGAACTGGGCCGCGCCGTCGCCTCGCGCATTCGCGCCGGGCAAGTGCACCTGAACCACCCGGCGTGGGACCCGATGGCGCCCTTCGGCGGCTACAAGCGCTCGGGCAATGGCCGGGAGTACGGCGTGATGGGGTTTGAAGAATATCTGGAGACCAAGGCGATTATCGGCTTCAACGCCTGATCGCGCGTGCACCGGAATCCTTGGACGTCTCGGCTTGTGGGATCGGCTTCAGCCGGGAAGTCGTCATTCGTCACACCGCAAAATGGGTGGCGCACAAACCGGCCTCTCCCCGGCTAAAGCCAGTCCTACAAAGGTATCGGCGTGCAAGACAGCATCCGCAGCCGCTGAAACCATGAATCAGCCACCGCAAAAAAGGGCTGTCCGCGCAAACGGACAGCCCTTTTCAACATCCGCCCGATTTACGCCAGGCTTTTGCTCACCACTTCATACACGTCCGGCGACAGCGGCCCGGAAGCGAGGATGCGCTCCAGTTCCGCTTTCATCAGCGCTTGCCGCGCGCTGTCGTACTTGCGCCAGCGGGTCAGCGGCGCCAGTTGGCGCGAGGCGATCTGCGGGTTGAAGCCGTTCAGCTCGATGACCAGATCGGCCAGGAAGCGATAGCCCGAGCCATCCGCCCCATGGAAGTTGATCAGGTTCTGCCCGGCAAAGGCGCCGATCAAGGCACGCACCTTGTTCGGGTTCTTCATCGTGAACGCCGGATGCTGCATCAGCGCTTTCACCCGCTCCAGCCCGCCCGGCAAGGTGCTGCCGGCCTGCACACTGAACCACTGATCCATGACCAGCGCGTTGTCCTTGAAGTTTTCCGCGAACACTTCAAGCGCCTTGGCCTTCTCGGCCTCGAACGGCGAGTTCACCAGCACGGCCAGCGCGGTGAGGCGCTCGGTCATGTTGTCGGCGGTGTCGAACTGGTCGATGGCGGCGGCCAGGACTTCCGGCTTGCCGGTCAACATCAGGTAAGACAGGGCGATGTTCTGCAGCGCACGGCGAGCGAAGTGCTCGGACGCAGCCACATAAGGCGTCTGCTTCGACAGCTCGCGGTTGGTCTGGTAACGCTGCCACAGCGCGTCGCTCAGGTTGTCGGCCAATTGCTGACGGGCAAACTCGCGCGCGGCGTGGATCGCATCGACGTCAGCCACTTCGCTGATCTCGATCAGATACGCCTCGCCCGGCAGCGAGAGCATTTCCGCGACCATGGCCTGATCCAGGCTTTCGTCGGTCAGCACCGTGTGCAACGCGGTGATCAGACGCTGATCCATGACCAGCGATTCGCCTTTCTGGTGCTGGCCGATAAGGTCCTGCAGCACTTGCACGGACAGTTGCTGACCGGCATCCCAGCGGTTGAAGCCGTCGCTGTCATGCTGCATCAGGAACATCAGTTGATCGCGGTTGTACGGGAAGCTCAGTTTCACCGGCGCCGAGAACCCGCGCAGCAGCGAAGGCAGCGGCTGCTCGGCGATGTCGATGAAGGTGAAGGTCTGCTCGGCTTCGATCACCGAGAGCACGCGGGAGGTGTTCACCGCCGGGGCCTCGCCCTGCAGGCGCAGAGGGAGTTCCTGACCCTGAGCGTCCAGCAGGCCCATAGCGACCGGGATCACGAACGGCAGCTTCTGATCGCCCGGCTGGCCAGGCGTGGTCGGCGTGCTCTGACGGAAGGTCAGGCTGTAAGTTTTCGCAGCAGCGTCGTAAGACTCGCTGACCGCCAGACGCGGCGTGCCAGCCTGGGAGTACCAGCGCTTGAACTGCGTGAAGTCGACACCGTTGGCGTCTTCCATGGCCTTGACGAAGTCGTCGCAGGTCACGGCCTGGCCATCGTGGCGCTCGAAGAACAAGTCGCTGCCCTTGCGGAATCCTTCCACGCCCAACAGCGTGTGGATCATGCCGACCACTTCCGCGCCCTTCTCGTACACGGTCAGGGTGTAGAAGTTGGAAATCTCGATGAAGCTGTCCGGGCGCACGGCGTGGGCCATGGGGCCGGCGTCTTCGGCGAACTGGTGGGTGCGCAGGTAGGCGACGTCCTGGATGCGCTTGACGGTGGCCGAGTTCATGTCCGCCGAGAAGCCGGAATCACGGAACACCGTGAAGCCTTCCTTCAGCGACAGCTGAAACCAGTCGCGGCAGGTGACGCGGTTGCCGGTCCAGTTGTGGAAGTATTCGTGGGCAACGATCGCTTCGACACGCTGGTGGGCGGCATCGGTGGCGGTTTCGGCGCGGGCCAGGACGGCGCTGGAGTTGAAGATGTTGAGGCCCTTGTTCTCCATGGCGCCCATGTTGAAGTCGTTGACGGCGACGATCATGAAGATGTCCAGATCGTATTCGCGGCCATAGACTTCTTCGTCCCATCGCATGGACTTCTTCAAGCTGTCCATGGCGTGCTGGCATTTGTCGACGTTTTCCGGCTCGACGAAGATGCGCAGCGTGACCTTGCGCTGGCTCATGGTGGTGAAGGTGTCTTCGATGCACCACAAGTCACCGGCCACCAGCGCGAACAGGTAGGCCGGCTTCTTGAACGGGTCTTCCCACGTCGCCCAGTGGCGGTCGCCGTCCTCGGACGGGCCGGCGGCGATCAGGTTGCCGTTGGACAGCAGGATCGGGAACGCCTGCTTGTTGGCGCTGACGGTCGTGGTGAATTTACTCATCACGTCCGGGCGGTCGAGGTAATAGGTAATCTTGCGGAAGCCCTCGGCCTCGCACTGGGTGCAGAACATGCCGCTGGATTTGTACAGGCCTTCCAGGGCGGTGTTGGTTTCAGGGTGGATCTTCACGGTGGTGTCGAGGGTGAAGGTCTCGGACGTCGGCTGCACGGTCAGGCTGTCGGAGGTCAACTGGTAGCCGTTGTGTGACAGGTCGCCCGCGGTCAGGTCGACATCCGCCAATTTCACCGACAGCAGCTCAAGCTGCTGGCCGTCGAGTTCCAGCGGTGGCAAGGCCGCGCTCTGGGCCAGCGCGGCGCGCTCCGGGTTGCGGCGCATCACCAACTGCGCGTGGACAAGCGAGTGGTCGTCGAACAATTCAAACGTCAGGTGGGTCTCGTCAATGAGGTACTCCGGCGCCTGATAATCCTTCAGGTAAATCATTTTCGGCTGGTCGGTGCGCATGCTGTTGTCCCTTCTTCTGCTAATACGGGCTACTGATGCACGGCGAGTTGATACGCCGTGTATTTGCGAATATTGATCACGCCGGTGTCGAAGATCAGGTACTGCCCTTTGACGCCTAACAGGGTGCCTTCGGCGATCGGATCCTTGTCCAGGTTGAAGCTGACGATCTTGGTCGGGTAGGCCTCTACCGGGTATCGGATCTCGATGGGCTCGACATCGTTCATCACCTGAATGGCCTGCAAGCCAAAGCGCATTTGCAGCGCGACAAGCCCCTCGGCACAAGACTCGAACAGTTGCTGACGAATCGCCGCCAGATCAACCGCCGGTGCGTCGCCCTTGAGCAGCGCGCGCCAGTTGGTGCGATCAGCCACCTGACTGCGGAACAGGTCTTCGACGAAACCGGATTGCTGGCGCGTGGCACAGCGCACGATCGGCAGCGCCTGGCTGGCGCCCTGGTCCAGCCAGCGGGTGGGCAGCTGGGTGGCACGGGTAATGCCGACTTTGACGCCCGACGAGTTGGCCAGATAGACCACGTGATCGGTCATACAAAACTGCTCGCCCCACGCCGGATCGCGGCAGGTGCCATGTTCGTGGTGGCAGCGTTCGGGGCTCATGATGCACAGGTCGCACTGGGCCAGCTTGAGCATGCACGGGTAGCAATAACCCTGGCTGTAGCTGGTCTTGGTGCGTTTGCCGCAATGGCTGCAGTGAATGGCGCCCAGAAACTCAAGGCGCACGGTCTTGCCGATCAGCGGATTGACGGGGATCTGTGAATCCCCCAGCCGGAACGCGTATTCCACCCGCGAGGCCTCAAGCCGCGCGGACATTTTGTTGACGGAGCCTCTGCCGATTTCAATCAATGAATGGAGTCCGATTTGAACAGGATATTGGGGACCGGCGCCGACTTCGACGCGCACTCTTGCGGGCCCATGTAGCCGATGCGCTGGTCCTCGGGCACGTTGCGCACTTCCCAGGCAATCAGCGCCTGCAGCGACAGCTCACGTTGTTCCTGGGTCAGCTTGCGGCCGTCGGACCATTTGCCGATTTCCACCGCCAGCTTCAGGCTTTCGTAGACGTCCGGGGTGATGTTTTCGATCATTTCGACAAAAGAGGACATTGGGTTCTCCCAGAATTAAGCGGGCGATTTTAATGTCTGCGGCGGGCCAGTGCACCGCCCACAAGACCTGTAGCACAACCGATGATCAGGCCGCCGACATGGGCGCCGTTGGCGATTTCGCCAAACCCGAGCACACCGACGACGCCGGACAGGCACACCACCAGCCAGATCAGCATCATCCCCAGAACACCGCGTGGTAAACGATACATGGGGTTGGGGGCGAGCAATTGAAAGATCCAGCAGTGACCGAGCAGGCCATACAGCACGCCGGACAGACCACCGAACAGACTCGGGCCGCTCCAGAAATACTGGACGTAATTGGAAAAGGCGCTGAACGCCAGGGTCAGGCCGAGCAACTGCCAACTGCCCTGGCGCATTTCGATGCGCCGGCCCAGCTCCCAGAACCACAGCGCGTTCATCACCAGGTGCAGCACGCCGAAGTGAATCAGCATCGGCGTGACAACCCGCCACCACTGCCCCGCCCCCAGCGACGTTTCCACCGGCAAAAAGCTGATGTACTCGCCGTTGACGCGGAAGTCGTTGAAGGTCAACCCGCTCAAGGCTTCAAAATTGTCGCCGAGCAAAGTCACGCCGGCGACGATCAGGCAGATCAGCAAGATCACGCTGGTCACCGGACTGTTGCGCACCTGCACCAGCGGACTGGGCCGGCTTACGGTCACGACTTCACGGCCCGGGGGCAACTGCGCGGTCGGGTCGCCTTCAGGGTATTGCTGATACAACTGACGGACGTCATCGGCCAGTTGCGGTGCATCGGGCACCCACAGCACTTGCTCGCCCGCCTCTTCGCTGACCCGATGGGGCACGTTGAGGCGTCGCAGCAACTCGACGAAACCGCTCAGGTCGGTTTGAAGCGGCAGGCGTAAAACAGCAACCGGACTCATTGACCTATCTCCGGTCGGGTGACGTCGACCCAGACGAACTTGTCCGGGTCGATCTGGGTTTCCTGATCCAGCCGGTAGGCGACCAGCTTGCCGTAGAGCACGGCGCTGTAGTCCAGGCACGCCAGGTTGGGCCGGATCGGCGCGGGAATGCCGCTGCGCCAGTAGTGGCCGACGAACAACAGCGGTTCATTGGCGCCGTATCGCAGCAGCGCGTTCTTCTCGCTGGGGGACAGCGGCCGCCGCGCCACCGGCTCCGGCAGCGCGTCAGGCTGAAACACCACGTCGCCGTAGGTCTGCGGGTCGTCTTCCCAGAACTTGGTGCGGAACGAGGCGCGGGTCAGGCCGTCGCCGCCGGTCAGGGTCATGCCGTGGGGCAGGCGCATGTCGGTGCCGCGCAGCAGGCGATCAAACACCGCGCAGGCAAAACTGCCCGGCTCCGCCGACGCCTGCACGAAGGCCTGGTCGATGCGACCGTCGCCATGAACGCTGCGCAACGGCGCGATCAGGCTGGCATCCCAACAGGCGTGGACGACACGGAAGCGCTCGGCGTCGATGAACAGCGGCAGTTGGTAAAACCATTTGAGAAAGTCGTTCCAGTCACCGGGATGCTGCTCGAACTGCGCCAGGGTTTCGCCCAACAGACGGGCATGGCGCGGCGTGTGTTCGCGCACCCACTCATGGCCGCTCTCGGGCGGCGCCGGCGTGCTCCAGCCCAGCGCGTTGAATTCATGGTTGCCCATGATGCAGAACGCCTGGCCGGCCTCGACCATGTCACGGACGATGTGCAGCGCTTCGCGAATACGCGGGCCGCGGTCGATGATGTCGCCGAGGAACACGGCGATGCGTTCAGGGTGGCGCCAGACGCCGGCCTGAAAGCGGTAACCAAGGGTGTCGAGCAAGTGCTCAAGGGTCTGGGCACAACCATGCACGTCACCGATCAGATCGTAGCCACGCGCGGGATCGAGCATCAGTCGCTCCCGCCGCCAAGCCGACTGCCCCAACCGAGTTTGGTCCGGCAGACTTCGTAGTAATTGTGATCGAGCGGGTGAATGAGTCGCAGCTTCTGCGGCTTCTTTTTCACGGTCACGGTGTCACCGGGCGCGCAGGTGAAGTGGTTCTGGCCATCGCAGGAAACCTGTGGGTAGATCGTCATGTCCTTTGAGACAACGATTTTCAGCTCACTGTTTCCATCGACGACAATCGGCCTGCCGGACAGCGTGTGCGGGTACATCGGCACGATGACGATGGCGTCGAGCTTGGGGTGCATGATCGGGCCGCCCGCCGACAGCGCGTAGGCCGTGGAGCCGGTGGGCGTGGCGACGATCAGGCCGTCGGCCTTCTGGCTGCAGACGAACTGGCCGTCGATGTAGATTTCGAATTCGATCATCCGCGTGGATTTGCCGGGGTGCAGCACCACGTCGTTGAGCGCGTCGCCCTGGCCGATCGCTTCACCGTGACGGCGCACTTCGGCCTGCAACAGGAAGCGGTTTTCCACCAGATAGTGGCCGTCGAGCACTTCGGCGACTTTGACTTCCAGCTCGTCGGGGCGGATGTCCGTCAGAAAGCCCAGGCTGCCACGGTTGATGCCCAGCACCGGCACGTTGTGCTTGGCCAGCGCACGGGCGGCGCCGAGCAGACTGCCGTCGCCGCCGACGACGATGACCATGTCGCAGACTTCACCGAGCATCTTGCGCGAAGACGTCTGCAGACCATGCCCCGGCAGGACCTCGGCGATGGCGTCTTCGAGGATCACATGCAGGTGCCGCGATATCAGGAATTTCTTGAGTCGGCGAACGGTCTCCACCACCTGGGTACTGCCCAGGCGACCAATGATGCCGATATTTCGAAATTGCTCCATGGGGCTCCCGCAGGCGTGATGCGTGTAAAGAACGCGATTATGGGCGAAGGGGTCGGGTGCGGCAAATGAAGCGCCAATTGCACGCTATCCACACCCGCTCTGGGTTAGGCGAGTGAACGCCCTCTTGAGGTCGATTCACTCTGTGGGAGCCGGCTTGCTGGCGAATGCAGTGTGCCAGCCGGTGAACTGGGTGCTGATCAACCCTATTCGCCAGCAAGCTGACTCCCACAGGTGTTGCATGGCCTTCGGATTTTGCGTGCACTCAACACACGGTTTGCGTACGGCCGCGATCTCCCGGCTCGACGCAGCTCCATTGTGGGAGCGAGCTTGCTCGCGAATGCGGTCTGCCTGTCTCAATTTATCTCGCCTGAACTAACGCATTCGCCAGCACCTCCATTCCACTGACATATCCGGCCTCGTGCGCAGGCTCAGGCCGCAGGGCCGACCATGGCGCGGCGAATATGATCCGGTGGCTGCAACCGCCCCTCACCCGCTATCCTGCCACGATGAATACCCCGTTCCCGACCCTGAGCACTCTGCCCCGTCAGCTTCGTACGCCCACCGTGCGTGACCTGGCGTGGGTGGTCCTGTCACCGCCCCTGCTGGCTGAAACCCAATGGCCCCAGCGTCACCCGCTCAGCGGCAGCGACTGGGTGCAGCACCCTAAAGCACTCGAAGCTTTTTTAACGCAGCTGGATCAAGACGACAGCGCACTCAACGACTGGCTGGCGAGAAGCTCGACGCGGCGGCTCGGGCTGTATTACGAGCGACTCTGGCAGTTCGCAATCCAGCACGCGCCCAGCGTCGAGTTGCTCGCGGCGAATCTGCCGATTCAGGGCGACGGTCGCACACTGGGCGAGCTGGACTTGCTGCTGCGGGATAAGGACGGCGATCACCACATTGAATTGGCGATAAAACTGTATCTGGGGCGGCAGGATCAGGACGCCGAAGATCCGGAGCACTGGCTCGGCCCCGGCTGCGTCGACCGGCTGGATCTGAAGCTCGCCCACTTGAATCAGCATCAACTGCCCATGTCGGCGCGCCCGGAAAGCACCGCGATACTCGCCGAACGGGGGGTGGACACCTTCAACGCGTCGCTCTGGCTGGCGGGTTATCTGTTTTATCCCTGGCCAAACACCGCAGCTTGGCCCCAAGGTGCGCACCCCGACCATCTGCGCGGAACGTGGCTGCATCAGAAGGACTGGCCGGGCTACGTAGAACAGAGCCGGGAGGGCCGCTGGCAATTGCTGCCGCGTACGGCCTGGCTGGCGCCGGCGCGCTGCGACGAGGCCTGGACACCTGGCCAGTTTCAGGACTGGCTAAACGCCCTCGACCCGCTCGCGCCGGCGCAACTGCTGGTGCGCCTGACCCGCCATGCCGACGCCCACTGGGAAGAAGCCGAGCGGTTGTTTCTGGTGCCGGACCTGTGGCCGAACCTGCCCGACGCGCGCCGCGTTACAGGCTCAGTCGCAGCACCAGCGCCGCGAGAGTAATCAACAGCACCGGCACGGTCAGCACAATGCCGACGCGGAAGTAATAGCCCCAGCCGATGGTCACGCCCTTCTTCGCCAGCACATGCAGCCACAACAAGGTCGCGAGGCTGCCAATTGGCGTGATTTTCGGGCCCAGATCGCTGCCGATCACGTTGGCGTAAATCATCGCTTCCTGCAGCACGCCGTGGGCGTGGCTTGCATCAATGGACAACAGGCCGATCAGTACCGTCGGCAGGTTGTTCATCACCGAGGACAGCAGTGCCGTCAGTACGCCCGTGCCCATCGCCGCGCCCCACAAACCATGCTCAGCGAAACGATCGAGCCAGGTCGCGAGGTAATCGGTCAGGCCCTGATTGCGCAGGCCGTACACCACCAGGTACATGCCCAGGGAGAAAATCACGATCTGCCACGGCGCGTCTTTCAACACCTTGCGCGTCGAGATGCGGTGGCCCTTGGCGGCAATGCCCAACAGGATCGCCGCGCACACGGCGGAGATCGCACTGATCGGAATCCCCAGCGGTTCCAGGGCAAAGCAGCCCACCAGCAAAATCCCAAGCACCCACCAGCCGGTCATGAAGGTCGCGCGGTCCTTGATCGCCGAAGACGGTTCGGCCAGTTGCGAGGCGTCGAAGGTCTTCGGGATGTCGCGGCGGAAGAACAGCATCAGCACCGCCAGCGTGGCGGCGACGCTGACCAGATTCACCGGCACCATCACTGAGGCGTAGCGGTTGAAACCGATGCCGAAATAGTCGGCGGACACGATATTGACCAGGTTCGAGACCACCAGCGGCAGGCTCGCGGTGTCGGCAATGAACCCTGCCGCCATCACGAAGGCCAAGGTGGTCGCCGGCGAAAAGCGCAGCGCCAGCAACATCGACATGACGATGGGGGTGAGGATCAGCGCGGCGCCGTCGTTGGCGAACAGTGCCGACACCAGCGCGCCGAGCAGCACGATAAACGCGAACAGTCGCCGACCCTTGCCGTTGCCCCAACGCGCCACGTGCAGCGCAGCCCAGTTGAAAAAACCGGCCTCGTCGAGCAGCAGGCTGATGATGATCAGCGCAATGAACGTCCCGGTGGCGTTCCAGATGATGTGCCAGACCTGGGGGATGTCACTCAGGTGCACCACCCCGAAAATCAGGGCGAGCACTGCGCCGAAGGTTGCACTCCAGCCGACACCAAGGCCTTTGGGTTGCCAGATCACCAGGGTGATGGTGACCAGAAAAATCGCGACGGCTATCAACATCTTTTTGAAGTTCTCGGAAGCAGGATGGCGAGGATGCCCAACAGCGGCAGGTAGGAGCACAGCGTGTAGACATAGACGATGCCGTGAAGGTCCGCGAGGTGACCCAATAATGCGGCGCCGATGCCGCCGAAGCCGAACATCAGGCCGAAAAAGATGCCAGCGATCATGCCGACGTTGCCCGGCACCAGTTCCTGGGCGTAAACGACGATGGCCGAGAACGCCGAAGCCAGAATGAAACCGATGATCACGCTGAGCACACTGGTCCAGAACAGGTCGGCGTAGGGCAGCGCGATGGTGAACGGCGCCACGCCCAGAATCGAGAACCAGATCACCGCCTTGCGGCCAATGCGATCGCCAATAGGCCCGCCGAAGAACGTACCCGCCGCCACCGCTGCCAGGAACATGAACAGATGCAGCTGCGAGCTGGCGACCGTCAGCTGGAATTTGTCGATCAGGAAGAAGGTGAAGTAGCTGGTGAAGCTGGCCATGTAGAAGTACTTGGAGAACACCAGCAGCGCCAGCACCACCAGCGCGCTGGTCACCCGACGTTTCGACAATCCGTGTGTCGCCGCCTGACCGGCCTTGATCTTGAACAGCGCCAGATGGGCCTTGTACCAGCGGCTGATGGCGTACAGCAGGCCCACAGAAAACAGCGCCACCAGCCCGAACCAGGCGATATGCCCCTGACCGAACGGAATGATGATCGCTGCCGCGAGCAACGGCCCGATGGCCGATCCGCTGTTGCCGCCCACCTGGAAGCTCGACTGCGCCAGACCAAAGCGCCCGCCTGAGGCCAGCCGGGCGATGCGCGAGGCTTCAGGGTGAAAGGTCGACGAGCCGATGCCGATCAGGCCTGCGGCGAGCAGGATCAGCGGGAAGCTGCCAACGGTCGCAAGCATCATCACGCCGCCCAGAATGCACAACGAGCCGACTGGCAACACTAACGGATTGGGATGACGATCAGTGAAATAGCCGACCCAGGGCTGCAGCAGCGACGCTGTGACCTGGAACGTCAGGGTGATCAAACCGACCTGGGTGAAGCTCAAGCCGTAGGAGGCCTTCAGCATCGGGTAAATCGAGGGCAGGATCGACTGGATCAAATCGTTAAGCAGATGCGCCAGCGCCACCGCACCGATGATGCGCATGACCAAGGGGCTTGATGACGTTGATTGCGGGGCGGGAACGGGTTGGGTATCGGTCGCGGGCACGGTTGCAGGGCGGGTAACGGCCATCAGGTCCATCCATCGAACATTGATGCGCCGTCGGACTCGTTACAGAACATGTCAGCGGCACAGGGGGTCGCCAATGTGCCATTTTTTGGGGCGCCGCTGCCATGTTTTGTTGCGGATTTGTGCGTCGGGTTGCGTGGTGTCAGAACACCTTAAGCTTTCTGACACCACTCTCCTGTCAAGCAAACGCAAATCCTGTGGGAGTGAGCTTGCTCACGAAGACGGCGTGCGATCCGCCCAACATCCACCAGGCACACCGTCTCCTTCGCAAGCACGGTGGAGCCCCAGTCAAACCGCCGTCTGCAATCTCCCCCGCGCAGTCAACGAACCTTCCACCTCATGCAGCGACACTTTGGACGTTTCCGGCAACGCCAGTCCGCCCGCCAGCGCCAGCAGCGCAATCACGATCAGGTAAAACGCCGGTGCCAGGTTGCTGCCCGTTGCGCCGATCAGCCACGTCGCCATCAACGGCGCCGTTCCGCCGAAGATCGTGTACGCCATGTTGTAGGTGATCGCCGAAGCGGTGTACCGGGTGCGCGTCGGAAAGGTCTCCGACAACAGCGCTGCCGTTACCACGCCGCAGAGGACGGCGCCAATTGCCAGCAACATCACGCCGACGATCGACGCCACAAACGAACCGGAACTGGCCATCAGAAACGACGGATACACCACCACGATCAGCAGGACGCAGGTGCTGAGCACTGTCTTGCGTCGCCCGACCTTGTCGGAAAATGCTCCGGCCACCGGGCAGATCGCCGCCGCGAACAGCAACGCAATCAACGACACCAGCAGCGCGGTCGCACGACTGAGCCCGCCAGCGACCTGCAAATACGTCGCGAAGTAGGTGGTGAACATGTAGAACGACAGCGCCGTCAGCGACACAAACGCTCCTAGGCAGCAGATCGCCGCGCCGTGATTGCGCAGGGTTTCCTTGAGCGGCGAATGAGCCACCGCGTGCTCCTGCTTGACCGCTTGAAACGCCGGGGTTTCGTCCAGTTTCCAGCGCAGGTACAGCCCGACCAGCCCCAACGGCGCGGCGATCAGAAACGGCAGCCGCCAGCCCCAACTGCCCATGGCTTCGGTGCTCAAAGAGGCTTCCAGCGCGTAGGCGATGAGCGCCGCCGCCGCGAACGCCGAAAAAGTCGACACCGGCACGAAGCTGCCGTACCACGCCCGTTGCGTGCGCGGCGCGTGCTCCATCAAGTAAGCGCACGCCCCCGCGTATTCACCCCCGGCGGAAAAGCCCTGGGCGCAGCGGATGAGGGTGAGCAAGACGGGCGCCATGACGCCGATTGCCGCGTAGGTGGGCAGCAGACCGATGATGGTCGTCGCCCCGGCCATTAGCAGAATGGTGAACGCCAGGGTGCGCTTGCGGCCGATGCGGTCGCCCAGCATGCCGAAGAACACCCCGCCCAAGGGACGAAACGCGAAAGCCACGGCGAACACCGCGAAGGTTTTCAATAACGCCGCGCTGGCATCGCCGCTGGGGAAGAACTGCTGGGCGATGGTCGTCGCCAGAAAGCCATACACCGCGAAGTCAAACCATTCGACGAAATTGCCGATGGCGGCCGCCACGATGACTTTTCTCAGGGTGGCAGGATCAACCTGCTCAAGGACGGGAGTGGTCATGGAAACCTCGGCGCGCGTGGGAAAGATCCGATTATCGGTACAGCGCCCTGCCCGCCCGACTCCAGAAATGTCGCCGACGTACTCAGGACCGACCTATCGGAGGGTGTGGGCCGCAGGATTCGTGCCAGTGCCCGGAGCGGGTAATTTGCTCTCGCTCAGGCCAAACGCCCGTGGACACAGTCGTCGTTCATATTTCACATCCCATTTATCCACTGTAGCGACGAGCACCACATCGTCATCCACGCGCACGACGCGTTCGCGAGGTTTGGCGCACGCATCATTGACGTAGGTTTCGAACCGGTACGCAAAGACCTCTGCCACTCCGAGTAATGCCCTGTCGAACCACGGCGACGCTAGGGCGATGACTAGGAAAAACATCGCCATCGCGATCAGACGAGCGAATTCGAGCTGCACTCGGCGGCCTAAACGCGCTCGCGAGCGCTTGAACGAAGCCCGCCCGGAAAACACAAGAGACTGGAGGTTGTTGACCAGCGCAGACCACACGCCGTAGCCAAGGGCACGAATGGCGACGGTGATATACAGCAGCGTTAGAAACGCGACGGCCACAGCGACAGTCGCAGGCACCACAATGAAAGCGGTGGTGTACGGAAAAGGATTCGACGCCGTTTTCGAGAATTCATTGATCAGCGTAGAGGCGTAGCCGGCGGACACCGAAGCGGACATGGTCAACAGCCCGGCCATCAGGGCTTTTCCATACAAAGACCGCTTCGCCCACCGATCCACTGCGCCGATCCAGCCGTTGATCTCAATACACAGGGCAATAATCAGTGGGATCCCTGACAACGCCATGAGGCTATGGGCCGCTGCTCCAAACTCACTGGTGTACGCCACGGTCAGAAGTGACACGACAGAAATGAGCAGGCCAGCGTCATAAAGGCTCACTTTGAGCGAAAGACGCCGACGCTTTTTAACGAACCTGACTTTTTTGGCGTGCAGATAATCCATGAACTTCAACAGCATTTGAACTCCTTGTTTTAGGTGGGAGACGACACGCGAAGATAAGCGGCCTCCCCACTGGAACGCCTGCCTTGCAGCCCTCCCGAATGTATAAAGATCAACCGAGTGCCGATTGCAAACCGCCCCTCCTGTACGGACTGCTTCAACGCCAACAACGCCTTGCCGGTGTAGATGGGCTCGAACGGAATTCCAGATTCGCGCTCGCAGCAACGGATGAAGTCGAGCAACTGAGCATCAGTCCTGGCAAAGGCGCCGAGGGATGCATCAAGCAACGAATAAGGCAGCCTTGACTTCAAACAGCTGCTTTTTTCAGGGTCCCCATATTCCGATATTCCAGTAGTCCATTTCTCACACGTTCGCGAACCTTCCCGGAGCAATGCGTCGACGTTGCCTGCCACCCCATGATCCCCCGGCACCGCCACCGCGCCGATCACCTCATGCTGCCCCGCCTCTGCCAGCACCAGTCCGGCAAGGGTGGTGCCGGTGCCACAGGCCAACCACCAGCCGTCGTAATCTTCCCACCCCAAAGCGCTAAGCTGGCTGCGCGCCTGTTCGACGATTTCAGCGCAGCCCACCGCACCGTCAAGCCCGCCGCCGCCTTCAGGCACCGGATAAAGATGCGGATACCGCTCGCGCCACGGCAGCCAGAAATCCGCGTCATGCCGCGCGCGATACGCGGCGTAGCCCAGCCAGTGCAACTCCATGCCGAACGCCTGCAGATCCAGCACCGTCGGCGTCTCGACCGCATGCCCGCGCAACAACCCGACCGTGCCAAAACCAAAGCGCTTGCCCGCCGCCGCCAGCGCATGCAGGTGATTGGAATGCGCGCCGCCCAGACTGATAACGCCCCGCGCCCCGGCCCGTTCAGCCGCCGCCAGATGGTGCTTGAGCTTGAACCATTTATTGCCGCTGATCAGGGGGTCGACAAGGTCCAGCCGCAGGATCGCCGCCTCCACGCCGGCTGCCTGGAGCCAGTCGAAACGGAGGGGTTGCAGCGGTGCACGAGGGAGTGGTGATGAGGGAGCAAACATGAAATCGGTCGGGCAATGGACGGTGCGAGAGTCTAGCACTCGTCGCGCTGGAGTCTCGATTTGGGGGGCTGTGTAGGGCGATTCTTGTTCTTCATTAGGACGCGTCCGGTTCGTGTTTTCGCTATGGAACGGCGCCTGGAAATGCCTCATCTTCGCCCGCTTCAGCCCCCGTCATGGATGAGTTGACTGGTTCTTTATGGACCGGTCGGGGGCGCATTCTCCTGCCAAGGACGCTCATTCATGCTCACCGTATTGCCGCCTTTCTTTGATCACAGTCGCCATAAACTGGTTGTTCACAGCCTGCCTATCGCCCTCGACGTTTTAGCCTTTGAAGGTGAAGAACAGCTGAGCCGGCCGTTTCTTTACCGCGTTGAATTTACTTCGGTTGAGCAGGACATAGGGGCTGAACGTGTGTTGGGGCGGGATGCGCAGTTCAGCCTGCATGCGGCGGCGCATACGTTGCCGGTGGCGATTCGTGGTTTGTCGGTGCCGTCGGTTAAACCGTTGCGAACGCTGCATGGGGTGGTGACAGGCTTTAAGCGGCTTTCCGGTTCTGCTGACGAGGCCAGATACGAGATTACTTTGCAGCCGCGGCTGGCGTTGCTGGGTCGTGGGCGGCAGTTCCGGATCTATCAGCATCAATCGGTGCCGCAGATTGTCGAGAGCATTTTGCGCACTCGGCATGATTTCGAAGGGCAGGATTTTCTGTTCACGCTGGTGCGGGAGTACCCGAAGCGCGAGCAGGTGATGCAGTACGGCGAGAGTGATCTTTCGTTTATTGCGCGGTTGTTGGCCGAGGTGGGGATCTGGTATCGGTTTACCAATGATGAGCGATTGGGTATTGCGGTCGTCGAGTTTCATGATGATCAGCGGCATTACGTTCGGCCGCGGGTGAGCGTGCCGTTCAGGCCTCAGTCGGGGTTGGGTAGCAGCGGGCAGGATGGCGTCTGGGGGCTGCAGGTCAGTCATCAAGTGGTGGAGAAGAACGTTCACTTTCGGGGTTATCACCATCGGGATGCGAACGCATGGCTGGATGGGGATGTTGATCAGACGCGGGGTGACACCACAACTTATGGCGAGGCTTATCACTATGCCGAGCCGTACAAGATGCTCGGTCACAAGCTGGATCAGGACGAGGATTTAGAAGGCGAAAGCGGGTTTTTCTATGCCCGATTGCGGCATGAGCGGTATTTGAATGACCAAACGCGGCTGAGTGGGATTAGCAGCAGCGTTACATTGGGATTGGCGCAGGTGCTGGCGATTTCCGGTGGGGCGCCTCAGGCTTTTGAACCGGGGGCGGTGATCACAAGGCTACGGTTGCGTGCGGCGCGGGATCGCAGTTTTGAACTGAGCTTTGAAGCGATTCCCTATTCGGAGAGCGTGTGCTTTCGGCCGCCTTTGCTGACCAAGCCTGAGATAGCGGGCACCGTTCCGGCTCGCGTGACCAGTTCGCTGGCCAACGATCCCTACAGCCACATCGACAGCGAAGGTCGTTACAAGGTCAGCTTTCTGTTCGACCGCGACAGCTGGAAACTCGGTGAGGAAAGTCTGTGGCTGCGGCTTGCCCGTCCCTATGCCGGGGATACCCACGGGCTGCATCTGCCGCTGATCTGCGGGACCGAGGTGGCGATTGCTTTCGAGCAAGGCGACCCGGACCGGCCCTACATCGCCCATGCCCTTCACGATAATCGCCACCCTGACCATGTGACGCTGCTGCGCAGCGATTACAAACGCAACGTCCTGCGCACGCCGGCGAACAACAAGCTGCGCATGGAAGATGATCGCGGCAAGGAACACATCAAACTCAGCACCGAGCACAGCGGCAAGAGCCAGCTGAACCTTGGGCATCTGGTCGACAGTGAGAAGGATAAGCGCGGCGAAGGCTTTGAATTGCGCACGGATGGCTGGGGCGCGATTCGGGCCGGGCGCGGGGTGTTTATCAGTGCGGATGGGCAAACCAGGGCGCAGGGCCAACAGCTCGACATGAGCGCGGCGGTCGGTCGATTGCAAAATGCCGGTGAACAGCTGGAAAAACTCTCGGCAGATGCTGCCATCAGTCACGCCTATCCTGCCGACGTGCAGGCGCAACTTGATCTGCTCAAACAGGATCTGGACGCACTGAAATCCTCGGTGTTGCTGCTCAGCGCTCCCGACGGCATTGCCCTGACCAGCGGCAAGCATCTGCAACTGGCCGCGCAAGACAACCTGATGCTCAACGCTAGCGGTGAAGCCGACATCAGCGTGGTCAAGAAACTGTTCATAGGTATCGGCCAGGGCCTGAGCCTGTTCGTGCGCAAGGTCGGGCTCAAGCTGATCTCCAACGAAGGCCCGGTGAGCATCCAGGCGCAGAACGACACGCTTGAACTGCTCGCTCGCCAGGGAATAAACATCACCAGCACCGAAGACGAAATCCACATCACCGCCAAGAAGCGAATTGTCCTCAACGCCGGCGGCAGCTACCTCGCCATTGAGCGGTGCAGCATTGAATCCGGCACCGCCGGCGACTACCTGATCAAGGCCGCGCACTTCGATTTCAAAGCGAAAGCGGAACAGCCGATTGAAATGCCAGTCCTGCCGCCCCTGCTGGATATTCCGCCTGAACTGCACGAATTCTGGCCTAGCTTCAGCGGCGGCAATATTCATTACGAGCGGAGCATGATCAAAAATGCCGCGCCGGTTGAACAGCCCGAGCCACTTGAGGAGGAAGAAGAGGAAGAAGAAATCACCGAAGGGATCACTCTGCGTATCGGGCTTTTCTTTGACGGTACGGGGAATAACCAGAGCAATGCGGCAGCGACCGCACAGTGCCGACAATCGGATTTGGACAGTTTCAGTCGTGAAGAGCTTGAGAGCATTGCGGCGACGTGCAAGCAGTATGGGTTTGGGGAGTTTGACGGGAGTGCATTTAACAGCGCGCCGAATAACAGTTACGGGAATGCGCCGAGCAATGTGGCGTATTTGTATGACTTGTATCCGGATAACTCCGTGGCGCTCATAACTAAGGGCTCGGACATAGGATACATAAGGGCTTACATTGAGGGCATCGGCACCCGTAGCGGCGGGAGTGATGACATGCTGATTGGGCAAGCTCTCGGGCAGGGAGAAACTGGAGTTGTGGCCCGGGTGAAGCAGGCTCCGGATCTAGTGGCGACGCAACTGGGAATCTTCCAGCAAACCAATCCCGGCGTTGTTATTCAGAGTATAGAGTTCGACATTTTCGGGTTCAGCCGGGGCGCGGCTGCTGCTCGGCATTGTGCGAACGAACTGCTGAAACCTGTCCGTGGGATATTTGGAAATCTGCTCAAGGGTGGTCGATCCAGCCTGTTGAGAAGCGTCAATCCAGACTCCGACGTCAGCATTAATCTGATTGGCCTGTTCGATACGGTTGCGGCCATCTCAGACCCTTTACATGGGGACTTCAGTCCGGGGGATGATGTTAATCGTGGCGTTAATCTCTACCTGCCACCCGACTGCGCCCGGCAGGTCATTCAACTGCAATCGCTCGACGAGTATCGCGCCGACTTTTCTCTTAATAATGTTCACCACACGCACCGCCAGATAGGCCTGCCGGGCGCTCACTCCGATGTCGGCGGGGGCTATCTCCCACGAGCACGAGAAAAGTTGTGGATGACGCAGCCCTGCAAGGCCAGCGTTCCGACCGGTCAAAGGGTTGAATCCCACGCCGCCTGGGCCCGTGCAGAAGCGGACGCCAACGTATTGCGCGAATCAGGCATGGCTCGCGATGGCTACGTTGCGGTGAAAGCCTGGCCTGCAGCAACTAACCCTCGCGGCAAAGCTGCGTCGGTCATGGAGGACTACTGGATAACCGTGCTGCTCGAACGCCCCGTGCATGGCGAACTGAGCCTGATTGCACTGCGTGTTATGCGTGAACTGGGGATACGTCACGCCGTTCCCTTCAAGGGTCTGGAAGCGCGGCCTGAACTCGCAGTGCCAGAGGAGCTTATGCCTATCGCCAAGCGAATCTTGCAGCAGGTAATGACTGACCGGCTCGTACGCCTGGAACCTGCGCAAGAGGCATTGCTACGAGCGCGTTACATCCACATATCCGCGCACTGGACCCCTGAAGGTCCCTTCTTACTTAGCAAACCGGCACCGCTGAATCGTAGGAACGTGCACCTCAACCGCCCTCAAAAAGATTATCCGGAATGAGGCGTCTGGTCTGTACAGTGGGGTTTTTAGTCAGTCTAAGTGCGTGCGCGAATGGCCCTGGATTGCCGCCTGCCCCCAGGTTGCCGTACCCGGCTTGGTACGTGGGCTTCGCCGCGCCAAAACACATGGAAGTCTGGGTTGAGACCGTCGATGTACTGGACAAGCGTGGACTTGCGTTTTATCGAGTACACGGCGGGGTCGCGAGTTACACCGGAAAGGTAGAGGGGTGGCACCAAGGAGCGTCAGGAGGAAAGCCAATCAATAACGTCGATCTGCCTGACAAGATTTTCCTTCGATGGCAGTCACTGGTAGAGCCGCAGGTTTACAAGATCAAAATACAGATACCACAGTGGGTACGTGAAGAGATGCTTCGGCCCGAGCGTGTTCTTTGCCCGTGGAATCAACAATGGAAAACCGACTATCGAGAGATGATCACACTGGGCATGGCGCCCGGCGGAATTGTAAAAGTGTGGCTAGGCGGATCGTGTCTGGGCTTCAAAGAAGTCGGCCGTTACCAGGCCGAAGTCGAACCGCTCGGACCCTACCGTGGCGCAAGCAAAGGCAAGTACATCCCGCTCGAACCAGAGAACAAAGCCTACGTCGACCAGCACGGCATTCCCTATGGCAGTTGGTAACTCGGCCATGAGTGCTCACAAGGGGCATCACGGCACGCGACGGCTAGCGCACTTGCGGCTTTGTTCAAGGCTTCCATTTGCAGACTGGGTTTCCCGAATGAGGCGTCTGGTCTTTGCGGTCGGATTGCTGATCAGCCTGAGTGCCTGCGCAACGGGTGGCTCAGTACCCCCACCTGTCAAGCTGCCTTATCCGGCATGGTACATCGGCTTCGCCGCGCCCAAACACATGGAAGTGTGGGTGGAAAGCGTCGACGTGCTCGATCAGCGAGGATACATTTTCTTCAATGTGCATGCTGGGGTCGCCGGTTACACGCGTAAGCCCGAGGGTTGGCATAAAGGCACATCTGGTGGCAAACCCATCAACAACGTCGACTTACCAGACCAACTCCTTCTGCGCTGGCAGTCACTTGTGGAGCCTCAGGCTTACAAAATCAGCATCCGAATACCGCAGTGGGTACGCGATGAGATGGTTAGGCCAGAGCGCGTCTACTGCCGTGGCTCAAAAGAATGGATAGACGACTACCGTTTCGCGATTACGTTGGGAATGGCTCCGGGAGGTATCGTGAAAGTTTGGGCCGGTGGGCCATGTCTGGGTTTCAAGGAAGTCGGCCGTTACCAAGCCGAAGTCGAACCGCTCGGCCCCTACCGTGGCGCGAGCAAGGGCAAGTACATCTCGCTCGAACCGGAGAACAAAGCTTACGTAGAACAGCACGGCATTGCCTATGGCAGTTGGTAACTCGGCCATGAGTGCTCGCAAGTACTACTGGTGCACGCAACCGCAGGCGCGATGGCGTCTTGGCTCAAGGGGCTCAGCCGCAGACTGGATCCCGCGCCTGAAAAGGCTGGCTTGTGCAGCCGGTCTGTTACTAAGCCTCAGCTCCTGCGCGAGCGGGCCAAGATTACCCCCAGCCCCCAAGCTGCCTTATCCAGCGTGGTACGTCAGCCTCGTTGCGCCCCGCCACATGGAAGTGTGGGTCGAGAGTGTGGATGTGCTCGATCAGCGGGGCCGCGCCTTCTATCGGGTTCATGGGGGGAATGCTAGTTACACCGGCTCGGTCAAGGGATGGCCAACAGAAGGCGGCGGAGGAAAACCCATAAACAATGTAGATCTTCCAAAGACTATCCATCTGCGTTGGCAGTCGCTGGTGGAACCTCAGGCTTACAAGGTACTCATCGACATTCCGCAGTGGGTCCGTGATGAGATGGTCAAACCACAACAAGTATTTTGTGCTTGGGATCAGAAGATTGTGACCCTCTATCCTCAAACGATCAGCTTGGGGATGGCCCCTGGTGGCATCGTCAAGGTTTGGGTTGGGGCCGGCTGCATAAAGGATAAAGAAGTCGGCCGCTTTCAAGCCGAAGTCGAACCGCTCGGTCCCTACCGTGGCGCAAGCAAGGGCAAGTACATCCCACTCGAACCGGAGAACAAAGCCTACGTCGACCAGCACGGAATTCCCTATGGCAGTTGGTAACTCGGCCATGAGTGCTAACAAGGAGCATCACGGCACGCGACGGCTAGCGCATTTGCGGCTTTTTTCAACGCTTCCATTTGCAGACTGGGTTTCCCGAATGAGGCCTCTGGTCTTGGCGGTCGGTTACCTGATCAGCCTGAGTGCCTGTGCCACGGGTGGCTCAGTACCCCCACCTGTCAAGCTGCCCTATCCGGCATGGTACATCGGCTTCGCCGCGCCCAAACACATGGAAGTGTGGGTGGAAAGCGTCGATGTGCTTGATCAGCGGGGATATGTTTTCTTCAACGTGCATGCTGGAGTCGCCGGTTACACACGTAAGCCCGAGGGCTGGCACAAGGGCACATCTGGCGGCAAACCCATCAACAACGTTGACTTACCAGACCAACTTCTTCTGCGCTGGCAGTCACTAGTGGAGCCTCAGGCTTACAAAATCAGCATCCGAATACCGCAGTGGGTACGCGATGAGATGGTGACGCCAAAGCGCGTGTATTGCCGCAGTTCAAAAGAATGGATGAACGACTACCGTTTCGCGATTACGTTGGGAATGGCTCCGGGAGGTATCGTCAAAGTGTGGGTCGGTGGGCCATGCCTGAGCTTCAAAGAAGTTGGCCGCTACCAAGCCAAAGTCGAGCCCCTCGGACCCAACCAAGACGGAAAAGGGTTGTTTTACCGAGCACCCAATCCAGCAGCGCAAGCCTGGATAGACCAGCATGGCATTCCGTATGGCAGTTGGTAATGCTGCTGCGGCCTCGCACCCATTGCGCCACCGCACAAATGAACGTCTCAGAATCCAGTGCGGCGCCCACCCCGATGTCGGTGGGGGCTATCTGCCACGCGCGCGAGAAAAGCTGTGGATGACGCAGCCCTGCAAGGCCAGCGTTCCAACCGGTCAAAGGGTTGAATCCCACGCCGCCTGGGCCCATGCAGAAGCGGACGCCAACGTATTGCGCGAATCAGGCATGGCCCGCGATGGCTACATTGCGGTGAAAGCCTGGCCTGCAGCAACTAACCCTCGCGGCAAAGCTGCGTCGGCCATGGAGGACTACTGGCTAACCGTAATCTTTGAACGCCCGGTGCATGGCGAACTTAGTCTGATCGCACTGCGTGTCATGCGTGAGCTAGGCGTGCGTCACGGGGTGGCATTCGACGTCATCAACGATACGGATAAACGCTTCAAGTTACCGGATGAACTCCTGCCTATCGCCAAGCGAATTTTGCAGCGGGTAATGACGGACCGGCTCGTAAGACTTGAACCTGCGCAAGAGGCGTTGCTACGAGCGCGTTACATCCACTTGTCTGCACACTGGACCCCAAGAGGCCTCCTCCTACTTAGCAAGCCGGCACCGCTGAATCGCAGGAATGTGCATCTCAACCGCCCGCAAGAAGGGTACCCAGAATGAAGCGACTGCTCTTAGTGGCTGGGTTACTGATCAGTCTGACTGCCTGCGCAATGAGCCCCTCAATGTCACCGCCCCCCAGGCTGCCATATCCAGCATGGTATGTCGGTCTGGCGGCTCCCCAACATATGGAGGTGTGGGTGGAGACGGTTGATGTGATCGATCAGCGAGGTCTGGTTTTTTTTCGTGTGCATGGTGGGGTCGCGAGTTACACCGGTCAGCCGGAGGGCTGGGGAAATGGCGCGGGCAAGTCGAAACCCATCAACAACGTCGATCTTCCTGAGCGAATCTTTCTGCGTTGGCAATCTCTGGTCGAGCCGCAAGCCTACAAGATCAGTATTCAGATACCGCAGTGGGTGCGCGATCAGATGATCAAGCCAGAGCAAGCCTTTTGCTTATGGGCAGGCAAATGGGAGGAGGACTATCGCGACGCGATCACCCTTGGAATGGCGCCGGGGGGGATTGTTAAAGTCTGGGTGGGTGGATCTTGCTTGAGCTACAAAGAAGTCGGCCGTTACCAGGCCGAAGTCGAGCCGCTCGGTCCCTACCGCGGCGCAAGTAAGGACAAGTACATCTCGCTCGAACCAGAGAACAAAGCCTACGTCGACCAACACGGAATTCCCTATGGCAGTTGGTAACTCGGCCATGAGTGCTCACAAGGGGCATCACGGCACGCGACGGCTAGCGCACTTGCGGCTTTGTTCAAGGCTTCCATTTGCAGACTGGGTTTCCCGAATGAGACGTGGGGTCTTTGCGGTCGGATTGCTGATCAGCCTGAGTGCCTGCGCAACGGGTAGCTCAGTACCCCCACCTGTCAAGCTGCCGTATCCGGCCTGGTACATAGGTTTCGCTGCACCCAAGCACATGGAAGTCTGGGTCGAAATCGTAGATGTACTGGACAAGCGTGGACTCGCTTTCTTTCGGGTACACGGTGGCGTAGCGAGCTACACCGGGAAAGTGGAGGGCTGGCACCAAGGGGTCTCGGGAGGGAAACCTATAAATAACGTCGATCTACCCGACCAGATTTTCCTGCGTTGGCAGTCACTGGTAGAGCCTCAGGCTTACAAGATCAAAATACAAATACCCCAGTGGGTACGCGAAGAGATGATTCGGCCAGAGCGGGTCTATTGCCGCGGCTCAAGGGAATGGATAGATGACTACCGTTTCGCGATTACGCTGGGCATGGCCCCAGGAGGGATCGTGAAAGTCTGGGTTGGCGGTCCATGCCTGGGCTTCAAAGAAGTCGGCCGCTTTCAAGCCGAAGTCGAACCTCGCGGCCCTTACCTGAACGATAAAGGGCTGTACTACAGAGCCCCAAACCCAGCAGCCCAAGCCTGGATCGACCAGCACGGAATCCCCTACGGCAGCTGGTAACCGTCCCACCCGCCAGAGTCCCCACAGACCCTGGCGGCACGCGATCCAAGCCCATCAACCCCAACCGCAACATCACCCGCCAGAAACCAGCTCCTTACAACCCCGCCGCCAACCGCGATCCCTGATCAATCGCCCGTTTGGCATCCAGCTCCGTCGCCACATCTGCGCCGCCAATCAGATGCACGCTCTGCCCCGCCGCCTGTAATCCGTCATGCAGTTCACGCAGCGGATCCTGCCCGGCGCAGATCACCACGTTGTCCACCGGCAGCAGTTTCTCCTCGCCGTCAGCCCCGATACGAATATGCAGACCCGCGTCGTCGATCTTCAAATATTCCACGCTGTTGAGCATCTGCACCTGTTTGTTCTTGAGCCCCGTGCGATGAATCCAGCCTGTGGTTTTGCCCAAGCCATCGCCGACTTTCGCGGTCTTGCGCTGAAGCAGAAACACCTGACGCGCTGGTGCATGGGGATGAGGCTTGATCCCGGCGACACCGCCTCGCGCCGCCAGATGCGTGTCGATGCCCCACTCGTCCCAGAACGCGTCGCGATCCAGGCTGGTGTAGACGCCCTGATGGACGAGGAATTCCGACACGTCAAAACCAATGCCACCCGCGCCGATCACTGCCACGGATTTGCCCACCGGCTTGCGGCCGAGGATCACGTCGAGGTAGCTCAGCACCTTGGGGTTGTCGACGCCAGGGATGGCAGGGGTTCGCGGCGCGATGCCGGTAGCCAGAATCACTTCGTCATAACCTTTGCCGAGCAGGTCATCGGCGGTGACGCGGGTGTTCAGGCGCAGGTCGACGCCGGTGGTTTGCAGCTTGCGGCCGAAGTAGCGCAGGGTCTCGAAGAACTCTTCCTTGCCTGGAATGCGCTTGGCGATGTTGAACTGCCCGCCGATTTCGCTGGCCGAGTCGAACAGCGTCACGTCATGCCCGCGCTGGGCCGCGACGGTGGCGGCAGCGAGGCCCGCAGGACCGGCACCGATGACGGCGATTTTCCGGACCTGGGTGACCGGCAGGTAATTGAGCTCGGTTTCATGGCAGGCGCGTGGGTTGACCAGGCAGCTGGTGAGCTTGCCGCCAAAGGTGTGGTCGAGACACGCCTGGTTGCAGCCAATACAGGTATTGATCTCGTCGCTGCGGCCGGCCGCGGCCTTGTTGACGAATTCCGGGTCGGCGAGAAACGGGCGCGCCATGGAGACCATGTCGGCGTCACCTTCGGCGAGTATCTGCTCGGCAACCTCGGGGGTATTGATGCGGTTGGTGGTGATCAGCGGGATCGACACCGAGCCGCGCATTTTCGCCGTCACTTTGGCGAAGGCAGCGCGCGGGACTTTGGTGGCGATGGTCGGAATCCGCGCTTCGTGCCAGCCAATGCCGGTGTTGATCAGCGTGGCCCCCGACCGCTCGATGGCCTGGGCCAGTTGCACCACTTCTTCCCAGGTGCTGCCGCCCTCGATGAGGTCGAGCATGGACAGGCGATAAATGATGATGAAATTCGGGCCGACGGCTTCACGCACGCGCCGCACGATCTCCACCGGCAGGCGCATGCGGTTTTCATAGCTGCCGCCCCAACGGTCGCTGCGATGGTTGGTGTGCGCGACGAGAAACTGATTAATGAAATAACCTTCGGAGCCCATGATCTCGACGCCGTCGTATTCGGCGGTCTGCGCCAGGGTCGCGCAGGTGACGAAATCCTGAATCTGCTTCTCGATGCCCTCTTCATCCAGCTCTTTGGGCTTGAAGGGGTTGATCGGCGCCTGGATCGCGCTCGGTGCCACTTGCTTCGGGCTGTAAGCGTAGCGCCCGGCGTGAAGGATCTGCATGCAAATCTTGCCGCCAGCCTCATGCACGGCTTTAGTGACGACACGATGGTTGGCGGCTTCTTCCGGCGTCGACAGCTTGGCCGCCCCCGAATACACCCCGCCTTCAGCGTTCGGTGCGATACCGCCGGTGACCATCAGGCCGACCCCGCCCCGTGCGCGCTCGGCGAAATACACCGCCATGCGCTCGAACCCGCCCGGCTTCTCTTCAAGCCCGGTGTGCATCGAGCCCATCAGGGTGCGGTTGCGCAGCGTGGTGAAACCCAGGTCCAGGGGCGCGAGCAAATGCGGGTAGTGGGGGGCGGCCATAAAAACTCCATCGAGCATCATCACGGGGCGCGAGCGCTCTGTGGCGCACGTCGGATCAGTCAGGGCCTCGAACGAGCGCCTTGTACATGGCGCAAACAGTAAACAGCCGCCCGGCCATGCTCAATGACTCAAACTGACAAATCAATGATCAAGCGGTGCACCGCATCGTTCGTCGGTCCACCCTCCAGCCTAGGACTTCGCCGCCGATAGCCCCATAACGACATTGCCCCATCGCCCTGGTGGCCAAGCAATGTCCTTCTTCTTAAGACCTCGGCAGGACGATCAATGAGCTGGATCAATGATGCAAAAATATCGACGAAATTGATCACAGCCTTTGTGCTGTGCGCATTCATCACCCTGGGAGTGGGCGTGCTCGGGAGCCGCGGCGTTTCCGAACTGTCGGGCAGCTTGAAGCTGGTGTTCGGCAACAACCTGGTGTCCGTCGCAAAAACCGGCCAGGCCAAAACCAACGCTGTAGGGCAAAGCCGTGACCTGTACCGGTTATATACGGCCACGGCCGCCGGTCTTCCCCAGAGCGTGAAGGACGAGGTGATTGCATCGATAAACGCCAATCAGCAAGAGAGCGAAAAAGCCTTCGCGGAATACCGCAAGACCCCGCTCGCCGACGATGAGCGCGCGGCAGGCGACCAGATGGAAAAGGACTGGCCGATCTACCAGGCACTGGTTCAGAAATACCTTGGCCTCATGAAGGCCGGTGACCTTGATAACGGCCGCGCCTTGTTGTTTGGTGATCTGCAGGCGGCGTACCGTGTTGTGCTGGATGAACTGACTGTCATGGTCAAATCCAATGACCGGCAGATCGGCGAAGGCGCCGAGGATGCCGCCCACATGGAGTCCTCCGCCAAGACCTCGCTATACATCGGCATTGCCATTGCGTTCCTGGCTGCGATCCTGCTGGGTATGTTCATCAGTCGCCTGATCAGCCGTCCTCTTGCCTATGCGGTGACGAGCGCGCGGAGCATTGCCGGCGGTGATCTGACTCAACAGATTGTCAGCACCGGCCGCGATGAAGCCGGGCAATTGTTGACGGCGCTGGGCGAGATGCAGGGCAGCCTGAAAAGCACCATTCAGCAGATTGCCGATGCGTCCAATCAACTGGCCTCTGCCGCAGAAGAGCTGACCGCCGTCAGCGATAACGGCAGCCGCGGGTTGGTCCGCCAGAACGACGAGATCCAGCAGGCCGCGACCGCCGTCACGGAAATGACTTCCGCTGTGGAAGAAGTGGCGCGCAACGCCGTGTCCACGTCCGATGCGTCGAGGACCACCAGCAAACAGGCCAGCGATGGCCGTGACCAGGCCCGTGGCGCGGTCGAAGCCATCAATAGCGCGACCACCGAAATCGCCACCTCGACCAACATGGTTCGCGACCTGGCCGTGCAGGTCCGGGACATCGGCAAGGTGCTGGACGTGATTCGCGGTATCGCCGAGCAAACCAACCTGCTGGCCTTGAACGCTGCCATTGAAGCCGCACGTGCCGGTGAGCAGGGCCGGGGCTTTGCCGTGGTCGCCGACGAAGTCCGGGCCCTGGCTGCGCGCACGCAGGCCTCGACCGGTGAAATCGAAGGCATGATCAACAGCGTCCAGGCCAGCGCCGATCAGGCGGTCGGAGCGATGGGTAAAAGTCAGGCGCTGGTCACCGACACCCAGGCGCTGGCGCAGGCAACGGGCCGCGCGCTGGAGCAGATCGCCGACGGCATTGCCCAGATCAACGATCGCAACCTGGTCATCGCCACTGCCTCCGAAGAGCAGGCCAATGTCGCGCGGGAGGTAGACCGCAATCTGGTGAACATCCAGGACCTGTCTACTCAGACGGCAGCCGGTGCGCACCAGACCAATGCGTCGACTCAGGAGCTTTCCCGCCTGGCCGTTTCGTTTAACACCCTCGTCAGCCGCTTCCGCCTGTAAAACGTAGTGCCCGTGATGCCTGCAAGTCGCCGGCATCACGGTTGATCCCTACAGCGCAGGCGGCCGCCGATGCCGCCTCGCCTCAACGCATTCACCAAATGGCCGCCCAGGCTGTTGGCAAACCTTCTCCAAATCGCCGTTTTGCCGTAGCCTTCCGGCAACGTCATCGCGCCCTGCGCGCTTTCTTCCCAGAGGCAGTTCTCCTTTCTTCATGCGCAAAGTTCTCGGTTCACTTACCGCTGCAGTGCTGGTGATTCTCCTCGTCAGCTACGGGCTGTGGACGGGCAAGCGTCATGTCGGGCATTACCTGACGGACCTGCGCATTCAGCTGGTGATCAACGACGGGCAACCCGGCGCACGCGGCAACCTGCTGGGCATTCAGCCCGAGCTGTTTCCTTCCGACTATTCGAGCGTCAAACGCCTGCACCGCAAGCTCGCGTCGTATCTCGTACAGGCCCGCGACCATGGGCTGCTCAACGATAAAACCATCGTGGTACTGCCCGAGCACATCGGCACCTGGCTGTTGGCCGTCGATGAAAAGGCCCAGTTCTACCAGGCCACCACCCTCGACGAAGCCATGAACTGGCTGGCGTTCAGCAACCCGCTGCTGTTCATCGACGCCATGTTTCATGCGCGGGGCAGCAGCCGCCTGGAGGACGCACACTTACGCATGAAGGCGCCTGGCATGGCGCAGGATTATCAGAACGTATTCGGCGGGCTGGCGAAGGAATTCGGCGTGACGCTGGTCGCCGGCTCGATCGTGCTGCCCAGCCCGCGTGTGGAAAACGGCGAACTGCGCATCGGCCGTGGCGCGCTCTATAACAGCAGCCTGGTGTTCGGCCCCGACGGCCTGCCCCTGGGGCAGCCCCAGCGTCAGTTGTTCCCGGGCTGGAATCAGCGGGGTTACATCCGTCCCGGCAAAGACGCGCCGCTCAACGTCATCGACACCCCGGCCGGGCGGCTGGCGACGCTGATCGGCAGTGACAGCTGGTACCCCGACAACTACGCGCGCCTCAATGCCAGCGGCGTCGAGCTGATCGCAGTGCCCGCTTACGTCGCCGGCACTGGCGGCTGGGCGGAACCCTGGCGCAGCGACAAGCACGAGGCACTGGCCGCCCATCTGAACCTCGGCGCAACACCCATGACCCAGGGCGAAGCCTGGCGTCGACTGGCCCTGACCCCGGCCAGCACCGCCAAGGCGGGTATCGGCGTATTCATGCGCGGGCAGTTCTGGGATCAAGGCAGCGCCGGCCACAGTTTCGCCAGTCGCGACGGACAAAGCATCGCCGAGCAATCCATCAGCGCCACCCCGAAAGGTGTCCGCCCCGGTCATGGCGCGCGCCTGATCAATCTGTGGTTGTGACCGATGGCCTCCCCTCGCGTGCGTCTGGGCGATCTGTCCGTGGGCTTCGTCCACAGCCTCACCGACGCCGTTCGCAAAGAAGGGAAAGACCCGCAACCGCTGCTGGCGCAATACGGCCTGGATGCCGCGCGACTGGGCGAGGCCGGTGCCCGGCTGTCGATCCCGCGCTACATGCGCCTGGGCCATGGCGCCATCGAGCTGACCGGCATGACTGCGCTGGGCTTGCGAATGGGCCAGGCCAGTCGTTTGAGCCACGCCGGTCTGGCGGGTATCACTGCCGGGCAGGCGCCGACCGTGCGCGAAGCGGCGCGCACGCTGATTCGTTTCGAACCGCTGTACGGCTCGAATTATCGCGGTCAGTCGAGCCTGCACGAGGACAGTGACGGCGCCTGGCTGCGCTTCTATTCCATCAGCCCGTACAACGACTACAACCGCTTCGTGGTGGATTCTATTCTCAGCGGCTGGCTGCATCAGCTCTCGACGCTGAGCGGGACGACACTAAAAGCCGAACGTCTGGAGATCGAGTTCGAGGCCCCCGACTACGCCGCTGAATACGCCGTGCTCTGCGAGCAGCCTGTGAGTTTCGCTGCGGGCGTCAATCAGTTGCGCCTCAACCAGCGTCAGCTTGGCCTGCGCAATCCCGACCACGTGCCGAGTACCTGGCGGCATCTGCTGCAGGTGTGTGAGCGGGAACTGGAACAGCTCACGCGCACCCGCAGCCTGCGGGAGCGCATCACCCAACTGCTGGGGCCGTTGTTGAATGGGGGGCGGGAGCCGGATCTGAAAGAAGTGGCCGCGCGACTGCAGCTGCCGACCTGGACGCTGCGCCGCAAGCTGGCGGACGAAGGCACACAGTTTCGCGCGATCCTCAATGACACCCGGCGCGACCTCGCCATGACCTACATTCGGGACACCGAGCTGGCCTTTGGCGAAATCGCTTACTTGTTGGGATTTGCGTCGGCCGAAGCCTTTCAACGGGCCTTCAAACGCTGGACCGAACAGACGCCCGGCGCGTTTCGCCGCAGCCAGCGCCAGTCGTTCTGACTGGCAGGCGCGGATTTCCTACAACTCGGTGGCGTCTTCGGCAGGTTCCAGCGGGTCCATCTCGTACGCCTGGTATTCCAGCAGTTCTTCTTGGTACTCGTCCATTTTTGCGCCCTCGTGGCGGGTTCTTGTGACAGATGGCTTTTGTGCTCGACATCGTTCAGGCGCCGCCGAGTCATTCAGCAGCAGATTCACTGACTACGAGCCCAACCCTAAAGTGCCCTCATGAACAAAAAATGAAGGCCCGTTGAACACTGAACGCGCGCGGATAAACGGCAAGGGTCGCGATCACGTGCAGACCAATCTGCAAGCCTGCTTTGAGCTCGCATACGGTTTGTGGGCTGTAAGCTCTTTTTTATGCATGACGGGTTGGCCACTTGACGATCGCGCCGTGTTCGCCATAGTCTCGACGCCATGAACGTACCCCAGCATTTTTTCGGCCAGATAATTATTACCGCCATTCCAGTCATGGCGGGTTAGCCGACGTTTGCACCCAACCCGCCCTAGAGGCGGGTTTTTTCTCTCTGTCTCCCGGGCCAAAGACCACACCAGGAGCCAGACATGATCATTCGCCCTTCCCTCGCCTTCTTCGCCGCCAGCCTGATCATCCCAAGCCTTCCGACGAGGCCCACACGATGAGTCAGCTACCGGCCTACCCGCTCGTTCAGGGCGACCTGCTCAATCACTACGTCAAAAAGATCCTCACTTCCCGCGTGTACGACGTTGCCGTGGAAACCCCGCTGCATGTCGCGCGCCAACTGTCCCAGCGCCTGGGCAACAACGTCCTGCTCAAGCGCGAAGACCTGCAGCCGGTCTATTCCTTCAAGATTCGCGGCGCGTACAACAAGCTGGCGCAGCTAAGCCCGGAAGAACTGGCGCGGGGCGTGGTGACAGCGTCGGCAGGCAATCACGCCCAGGGCCTGGCGCTGGCGGCGAAGACGCTGGGCGTGTCCGCCACCATCGTGATGCCGAAGACCACCCCCGAGATCAAGGTCGAAGGCGTGCGCTCCCGGGGCGGAAAAGTCGTACTGCACGGCGACTCGTTTCCCGAAGCGCTGGCGTATTCGCTGAAACTGGTCGAGGAACATGGCTACGTCTATGTCCACCCGTATGACGACCCCGACAC
Organism: Pseudomonas sp. GL_135; assembly: GCF_057834665.1. NCBI lineage: Bacteria > Pseudomonadati > Pseudomonadota > Gammaproteobacteria > Pseudomonadales > Pseudomonadaceae > Pseudomonas > Pseudomonas sp. GL_135. The sequence goes on along the minus strand of NZ_CM174408.1, from coordinate 1,661,810 downwards.
CATTGCCGGGCAAGGCACCGTGGCGATGGAAATCCTGCGTCAGCATCAGGGGCCACTGGACGCGATCTTCGTCCCAGTGGGCGGTGGCGGGTTGATTGCCGGCATTGCGGCGTACGTGAAATACCTGCGCCCGGAGATCAAGGTAATCGGCGTCGAGCCAGACGATTCCAACTGCCTGCAACAGGCCATGGCCTACGGCGAGCGCGTGGTGCTGCAACAGGTCGGGCTGTTTGCCGATGGCGTCGCGGTGGCGCAGATCGGTCAGTACACCTTCGACATCTGCAAGGATTACGTCGACGAGGTGATCACCGTCAGCACGGATGAAATCTGCGCGGCGATCAAGGACATCTACGACGATACCCGCTCGATCACCGAGCCCGCCGGCGCGCTGGGCGTGGCCGGGATCAAAAAGTACACCGAACAGTACGAAGTCACCGGGCAGACGTTTGTCGCCATCGACTCCGGCGCCAATGTCAACTTCGACCGCTTGCGCCACGTCGCCGAACGGGCCGAACTGGGCGAAGGCCGCGAAGCAATCATTGCCGTGACCATTCCGGAACAGCCGGGCAGCTTCAAGGCGTTCTGCGCAGCCATCGGCAAGCGGCAGATCACCGAGTTCAACTACCGCTACCACACTGACCGCGAAGCACACATCTTCGTCGGCGTGCAGACCCACCCCGACACCGACCCTCGCAAAGCCCTGATTGCGAGCCTGACGGAACAGGGTTTCCCTGTGCTCGACCTGACCGACAACGAACTGGCCAAGCTGCACCTGCGGCACATGGTGGGCGGGCATTCGGAGCGGGTCAGCGATGAGGTGGTGCTGCGCTTTGAATTCCCGGAGCGGCCGGGTGCGCTGTTCAACTTTCTGAACAAGCTGGGCGGGAAATGGAATATTTCGATGTTCCACTACCGCAACCATGGCGCGGCAGATGGGCGTGTGGTGGCCGGGCTGGTGGTGCCGGAGGACGAACGGCATCTGGTGCCTCAGGCGCTGGCGGAGATTGGCTATCCGTATTGGGACGAGACCAGGAACCCGGCGTACAAGCTGTTTTTGGGGTGAGCCAGACAGTGCTTCCACCACAGATTGTCTGACTGTATGGAGACTCCGTGTGGGAGCGAGCTTGCTCGCGAATAGGCCAGATCAGTCACTGAATTTCCAGCGGCTGAAAGACCCTCTTCGTGAGCAAGCTCACTCCCACAGGTTGCGTGTTGGCAGAGAGACCTTCGTGAGCAAGGTGGAGCGCCACCCCGGTCACTCCCACAGGTTTTGCGTTTGCTGCACGTGCGGTGTCAGCGCGCGGGACCGCTCCTGGGAATTAGCAGAACAGCTCACTGCGCCGGCGTTGACTCAACCGCTGGCGCAGGGCTCGGCTCGGTGGTCGTTTCCGGCGCAGGCGGCGTAGCAGGCGCAGCCTCGGCAGGCGTCGCTGTTTCGGCCTTCAACGGTTCCGGTTCGGCAGGCGCAGGCATTGGCTCGCTGCTCTGCTCGGCGGCGGGCGCAGGCTGAGTCGCAGGGGTCGCCAATGGCGCCGGCGCGACGGGCGTAGTGGGTGCAGGCGTGGTTGGCGCAGGTGCAGCCGGTGCAGCGGCCGGCTTTTGCTCCGTCAAGGCCGCCGGTTTACCCGGTACCGGCTCAGGCATACCGAGGTCGGTTTTGGGCTTCTCTTCAATGTGCGCGGCCTTCTTCAGTTCAGGCGGCAGGAAGTTTTCCACCAGTGCGAAGAAGCGGTCATAGAACTTGGACGACGCAACGGTTTCACTGGCGACCTTGACCATCGAGTCGTCGGTCGAACCAATCGGCATCGACACAGAACCCAGCACGCCTACCCCCAGGCTCGCGGAGTTATTGACCTTCTTCAACGCATAGCGATCCTGCAGCGCGTTGGCGAACATTGTGGTGCGGTTGTCGGGGCTGCCGTCCGGTGCGCACACCACGTTGAAGCTGATCTCCATGTGGGTTTCGCCGGTTTGCTGGAAGCTTTTATGGCCGCTGATCACTTTGGGATCGCTGCTGGTGATGATGTAGCCCTGACTCAGCAATGCCCGTCGAGCCGCTTCACAGGTGGCGGCGTCCGAAACCGGGTAGTTACGGGAGAATGTCCCCGCATCGTCGAAATTCTCATGCTCATAGACCGTCGGTTTCTTTGACGAGCAGCCTGCGGCAGCCAGCAGGGTAACGACCCAGCATGCGGTACGAAAGCTCAGTAATTTAGGCATCAAACATCCTGGGGCAATTGGTCGACTAAACGTGGACCGGAGAAAACGCCGGTAAGTCTGCAACAAGCCTGCCATGGGATCAACGCAGAGTTTGCAACCGTATGGATACATCGAAAGGGTGTCTGTCCACGGGGCCTGCATCCGTGGGCCTGTCAGGGAGGCGAAGGTTGCGCTGATCAGACTGCAACAAGGTCGGAAAAGTCGGCATGCCGGGCCTGGCGTCGATCAGTCAACGGCTTCAGGCTCGGCATGCCCTGCAGGTCAGACCTCGCCGTGCACCAATTTCACGCCGAGGAATTCCAACGCACGCCAGTAGCCGGGGTAGGTTTTGCCGACGCACTCCGGATCCTGAATCCGAACACTCGCCACTTTCAGACCGGCCAGCGCGAAACACATGGCAATGCGGTGGTCGGAGTGAGTGTTGATCAGGGCGCTGCTGCTGGTGCCCGCCAGACTCGGATCAGACGCGACGAGTAAATCATCCCCTTCTACCGAGGCCAGCCCCGGGCGGACCTGATTCAGGCCATCGTGCAGCGCCTGGACACGATCACATTCCTTGACCCGCAGGTTGGCCAGATCGACGAAGCGCACAGGCGTCTCGTTGAAGGCTGCCAGCACCGCCAGCGTGGGAATCGCGTCCTGCATCTGTGAGCCATTGATAACTGCAGGCATCTTGGGAAACTGCGCGATGACTTCCATGGCCTTGGCGTCTGGCTGAGTGAACGCCTCCCCCGCCACGCCCAGGTCGATCTTACCGCCCGTCAACGCCTCGGCAGCCCACAAATAGGTTGCGGCCGAAGCGTCGGGCTCGATCTGGTAATCGCAGGCGGTGTAACCCGTCGGGGCTACGCGCCACAACGCGTCATCCAGCACCTCGACCTCAGCGCCAAACGCGCGCATGCAGGCGATGGTCAGGTCGATGTAACCGCGGGCACCGATCTCCTTGCCGGTCAGCGCCACTTCAATCGGTGCATCGCCACAGGCCGCCACCATCAACAGCGCAGAGACGTACTGACTCGACAGGCCGCCGTCGATTTCGAAGCGTGTGGCAGTGATCGAACCCGCCCCGTGCACCACGACCGGTGGGCAACCGGTGGCGCTTTCCGCGTTCAGGCCGCCTTTGCGCAATGCCTCCAGCAACGGGCCGATCGGGCGCTTCTGCATGTAGTGATCGCCGTCCAGCGTGACGCTGCCATTGACCGTGCACACGGCCGCCGTCAGGAACCGCACCGCTGTTCCGGCGTTACCGAGGAACAGCGGGTCTTGCGGCGCCTCGAGGCGCCCGCTGCTGGTGACGACGAAGCTCGTGTCGTCTGGCTCGTCGATGGTCACGCCCATCTGCCTTAGGGCATTGGACATGTGGCGGGTATCATCGCTTTTCAGTGCGCCGCGCAAGTGGCTGGTGCCCTTGGCGAGGGCAGCCAGGAGCAGCGCGCGGTTGGTGATGGACTTCGAGCCGGGCGGCGACACATGGCCCGTCAGCGGTACGCCCGGCGGGATGACAGTGATGGTTTGGTTCATGCCCATGGTCCAGCTCTCCAAATTCGAAATCAGGCACCGCTCAGCGCCGTGTTAACAGCCGGCGATCATGGCATTTATCACCGAGCTCTGCAGCATCAAGCGCGACAGCCGACGCTTTCGCCAAATCGCAGGCACAAAAAAAGCGATCCTGGGATCGCTTTCTTTGTTGCTTCAGGGCGTTCAAGGGCCCCGAAGCTATGTATGGCGCAGCGGACGGGACTCGAACCCGCGACCCCCGGCGTGACAGGCCGGTATTCTAACCGACTGAACTACCGCTGCTTGTCGCACAGACTTTCATCTGCTTAACGCTGTTGAAACCGACCCTTGGGCCTGCTTCGTAAAACACTGACCGAAAACCTTGGCTTTCAATCTCAAACCGGGAAACCCGATTTGGAAAATATGGCGCAGCGGACGGGACTCGAACCCGCGACCCCCGGCGTGACAGGCCGGTATTCTAACCGACTGAACTACCGCTGCGCATTGCGTGGACTTTCGTCCTGCTGAATCTCAGTAACATTCAACACGTACAGCGTCTGATGCTTCTGTAAAACACTCAACGATGGTGGGTGATGACGGGATCGAACCGCCGACCCTCTGCTTGTAAGGCAGATGCTCTCCCGGCTGAGCTAATCACCCTTGCTTCGCTGAGGCCGCGAAATTTACGCAGATGACGAACCTAAGTCAATAGCCCGCTTGAAGTTTTTTTCAAAAGAGCCATTTTTCCCGAGAGGCACGAAGCTGCACATCAGGAACAAAAAAGCGAGCCCCGAGGCTCGCTTTCGTGTTCAGACACCCCGCTTACAACGCAGCCAGACCCCGCACGAGATCCGCCTGCAGGTCAGCGACGTCTTCCAGCCCTACGGCGACGCGGATCAGGCTGTCACGTATGCCGGCGGCCTCACGCTCCTGCGGCGACAGCCGACCGTGGGAGGTGGTGCTCGGGTGGGTGATGGTGGTTTTGGTGTCACCCAGGTTCGCGGTGATCGAGATCAACCGCGTGGCATCGATGAAGCGCCATGCGCCGTCCTTGCCGCCCTTCACCTCAAAGCTCACCACCGCGCCAAACGCCTTCTGCTGACGTTTGGCCAACGCGTGCTGCGGGTGACTCTCGAGACCGGAGTAATGCACCTTCTCGATGCCCTCCTGCTGCTCGAGCCACTGCGCCAGTTCCAGGGCGCTCTGGCAATGGGCACGCATGCGGATGTTCAGGGTTTCGAGCCCCTTGAGGAACAGCCAGGCGTTGAACGGGCTCAGGCTTGGCCCTGCAGTGCGCAGGAAGCCCACCACTTCTTTCATCAGTTCGCTGCGACCGACTACCACCCCGCCCATGGCGCGGCCTTGCCCGTCGATGAACTTGGTCGCCGAATGCACGACCACGTCCGCGCCCATGCGCAGTGGTTGCTGCAGGGCCGGCGTGCAGAAGCAGTTGTCGACCACCAGCAGCGTGCCCTTGGCGTGGGCGATTTCCGCCAGCCCGTTGATGTCGACCAGCTCCGCCAATGGGTTGGAAGGCGATTCGACAAACAGCATCCTGGTATTTGGCTTGATCGCCGCGTCCCAGCCAGACAGCTCTGCGAGGGGGACGTAATCGACCTCGACCCCGAAGCGCTTGAAGTACTTTTCGAAGAGGCTGATGGTCGAACCGAAGACGCTCTTGGACACCAGCACATGGTCGCCAGCGCTGCAGAAGCTCATCACCGTGGCGAGGATGGCCGACATCCCGGTGGAGGTTGCCACCGCCTGCTCGCCGCCTTCCAGCGCAGCCATGCGTTCTTCGAACGAAGCCACGGTCGGGTTGGTGTAACGGGAGTAGACGTTGCCGGGGATCTCACCGGCGAAAGTCGCGGCCGCCTCGGCTGCCGTGCGGAACACGTAGCTGGAGGTGAAAAACAGTGGATCGCTGTGCTCGCGTTCCGGCGTGCGGTGCTGACCGGCACGAACCGCGAGGGTGTCAAAACCGACACCCTCGAGATCGCTGTCCAGTCGACCGGCATCCCATTCCTGAGTCATGCCGCCTGCTCCTTGTCTGGATTAATTGTTGTACAGATCGATGATCGCGCTCACCGCCTGAGTCTTGACCTTGGAGGCGTCGTTACGCGCCTGCTCGATCCTGTTCAGATAATGCGCGTCGATGTCACCGGTCACGTACTTGCCGTCGAAGACCGAACAGTCGAAATTGTCGATCTTGATCTTTTTGCTGCCACTCACCGCCTCGATCAGGTCGTTCAGATCCTGATAGACCAGCCAGTCGGCACCGATGAGGTCGGCCACGTCCTGGGTGGAACGGTTGTGAGCGATCAGCTCATGGGCACTCGGCATGTCGATGCCGTAGACGTTGGGAAAGCGCACGGCCGGGGCCGCCGAACAGAAATAGACGTTCTTGGCGCCGGCTTCACGGGCCATCTGGATGATCTGCTTGCACGTGGTGCCGCGAACGATAGAGTCATCCACCAGCATCACGTTCTTGCCACGGAATTCCAGCTCGATCGCATTGAGCTTCTGGCGCACGGATTTTTTCCGCGCGGCCTGGCCCGGCATGATGAACGTGCGGCCGATGTAGCGGTTCTTGACGAAGCCTTCGCGGAATTTCACGCCGAGGTGGTTCGCCAGCTCCAGCGCGGCCGTGCGGCTGGTGTCCGGGATCGGGATGACCACGTCGATGTCATGATCAGGACGCTCGCGCAGGATCTTGTCGGCGAGCTTTTCGCCCATGCGCAGACGCGCCTTGTAGACCGAGATGCCGTCGATGATCGAATCCGGACGGGCCAGGTAGACGTGCTCGAAGATGCACGGGGCGTATTTGGGATCGGTGGCGCACTGACGGGTGTGCAGCTTGCCGTCTTCGGTGATGTACACCGCTTCGCCCGGTGCCAGGTCACGAATCAACGTGAAGCCGAGCACGTCCAGCGAAACGCTTTCGGAGGCGATCATGTACTCGACGCCTTCGTCAGTGTGACGCTGACCGAAAACGATTGGGCGGATGGCGTCCGGATCGCGGAAACCGACGATGCCGTAACCGGTAATCATCGCCACGACCGCGTAACCGCCACGGCAGCGCTTATGCACGTCGGCGACGGCCGCGAAGATGTCTTCTTCGGTCGGCTGAAGCTTGCCGCGCACCGCCAGCTCGTGGGCAAACACGTTGAGCAGCACTTCGGAGTCGGAGTTGGTGTTGACGTGACGCAGGTCCGACTCGAAGATTTCCTTCGCCAGTTGCTCGACGTTGGTCAGGTTGCCGTTGTGCGCCAGGGTGATGCCGTAAGGCGAGTTGACGTAGAACGGCTGGGCCTCGGCTGACGTCGAGCTGCCCGCCGTTGGATAACGTACGTGCCCAATGCCCATGTGCCCGACCAGCCTTTGCATATGGCGCTGGTGGAACACATCACGAACCAGACCGTTATCCTTGCGCAGGAACAACTTGCCGTCATGGCTGGTCACGATACCGGCAGCGTCCTGGCCGCGGTGCTGGAGGACGGTGAGCGCGTCATAAAGCGCCTGATTGACGTTCGACTTGCCGACGATACCGACGATGCCACACATGCGACACAACCCCTACTTAGTGGAACTGGATTTACCGAACACTTCCGGCGGCGTTGTAGGCGGCAGGAGGTGATCCTTGAACGGGATGTCAACAGGTACGCTGACTCCGCTGGCTAGCCACTTGCTGGACATCCCGAGAATCAGGTTTTTCGACCAGTCAGCGACCATGACAAATTGCGGGAGCAGCCTCGACTGCTGCCACCATTGATCCTGTTGCACCGGGCCCAGGCTCAACAGCCCGACCGCGACGACAACCAGCAAGGCTCCGCGCGCCGCGCCGAAGACCATACCCAGAAAACGATCGGTCCCGGACAGCCCGGTGACGCGTATCAGTTCTCCAATCAGAAAGTTGACCATGGCGCCAACCAGCAGTGTGGCGACGAAAAGAATGGTGCAGCCCGCAATCACGCGCGCCGAAGGTGCTTCGATGTAGTTGACCAGATACTGGGCCAGCGATCCGCCGAACATCCAGGCGACGGCACCTGCGATGATCCACGTCAGCAAGGACAACGCTTCTTTGACGAAGCCGCGCTTGAGACTGATCAAAGCGGAGATGGCGACAATTGCAATGATCGCCCAGTCAACCGGAGTAAATGACACGTCGCAGCCTACAGACTGATAAGGCGGCGGATTTTAGCAGAGCACTCGCCTGCCGGTAAGCAGCGATTGCGGATGAAGGGCAATTAAGGCGAACTATTGGACTTTGTTCGAGGTCGAGGCGGGTTGAACCCGAAATCGAGGGTGTCAGATCCGGCCCCTTCCCTAGTAGGTCCTGCTGGGGAAGGCGTCGGCCGGGGACGCTTACTTACGCTCCGGCTGGAAACGCACGACGATGCCTTTGATCTTCTGCTGTTTTTCCAGCGTGTCACGCAGGCGATCGGCCTCAACACGTTCGATCACCGGGCCAACGAAAACACGGTTCACGCCATCGGCGGTGCGGATGTAAGCGTTATAGCCCTGAGTGCGCAGCGTCTTCTGCAGTGTGTCGGCATTGGCGCGATTGGACAGGCTCGCCAGCTGCACCGCCCACGTGACCGACAGACCATTGGCATCGACCCGGCTGGTGTCAGCGGCTGACGCAACTGGCGCTTGAGCGGGCGCAGGTGTCGGTGCCGGAGCTGGCTTCGCAGGCGCAGTCTGAGCGGGTTTGGGCGCAGCAGCCACAGGCTTGGAAGGCGCAGGGGCTATGGGCATGGACGGCGGCTGTTGACTGGTGCGCTGCTGAACGGGCTGGGCAGGATGCACGGGCTGAGCAGGTTGCGTCAGTTCGTCATCGGTCGGCACCGGCTCCTGGGGCAATGGCTGCTGTTCAGGCACGCTGACGGGTTCTACCTTGATCTGCGAGGTGGCCGGCGCTTGCGGCGCGGCAGGCGCCTCGACCTGCACACGGCGGGCTTCATCCTGACGCGAAAACAGCATCGGCAGAAAAATCACCGCGATGGCAATCAGCACCAACGCTCCCACCATGCGCTGCTTGTACGCTTTATCCAGCAAAGCCATGTGTCACTTCCTCCGTGACGCGCCAGCAAGCCATTCCAGGGCCTCGGCTACGCAGTAAAAAGACCCGAACAGAACAATCTCGTCGTCGGCTGTCGCGTGGGCGCACTGAGCTTCAAGTGCCAGCGCGATACTCGGGTGAGACGTCACGCGAGCGCCAAGGTTCTGCAACGCCTGTTCGATCTCTTGCGCCGGACGGCTGCGCGGCGTTGGCAGCGGTGCGACGGCCCAACTGCTGAACGTTTCGCCCAACTGCGCCAGAACGCCTTGCAGGTCCTTGTCACTGAGCAGTCCGAACACCGCCAGCCGCTTGCCCGGCACCGGTCGCTGATTCAAGCGCTGGGCGAGAAACGTTGCCGCATGGGGGTTATGGCCGACGTCCAGCAGAAGGCTCAGCGATTTGCCCTGCCAGTCGATGCTGCGACGGTCAAGGCGACCGGTGACGCGCGTCTTGACGAGCGCATCGCGAAGGCTCGCCTCATTCCACGGCAGATCCAGCAGCAGGTAGGCCTGCAGCGCCAAAGCAGCGTTCTGCATGGGCAGGTCGAGTAACGGCAGCGCGTGCAGTTCGACCTTCCGACCGGTCGCGTCGGTGCCAGACCAGTCCCACCCCGTGGCATTGATCTGCAGCTCGAAATCGCGACCGAGCAGCGACAGCGGGCAATTCAGTGACCGCGCCTTGTCGAGCAATGGCTGCGGTGGATCGAGATCGCCGCACAGCGCGGGCTTTCCTTCACGGAATATCCCGGCCTTCTCGAAGGCCACGGTCTCACGGGTATTGCCGAGGAATTCCGCGTGGTCAACGCCAATGCTGGTGACCAGCGCCATGTCGGCATCGATCAGGTTGACCGTATCGAGCCGCCCGCCGAGACCGACTTCCAGCACGACCGCATCCAGCCCGGCCTGCTCGAACAGCCAGAAGGCTGCCAGCGTGCCCATTTCGAAATAGGTCAGGGAAATGTCGCCGCGGCCGCGCTCGACCACCTCGAACGCCGCGCACAGCGCGGCGTCGGTGGCTTCGACGCCCTGCACCTGCACACGCTCGTTGTAGCGCAGCAGGTGCGGCGAGCTGTAAACGCCGACTTTCAGGCCCTGGGCCTGCAACAAGGAAGCAACGAATGCGCAGGTCGAGCCTTTGCCGTTGGTCCCGGTGACCGTGATCACTCTGGGCGCCGGCCGGGTCAGGCCCATCTGCGTTGCCACCTGCTGCGAACGCTCCAGCCCCATGTCGATGGCCGACGGGTGCAGGTGTTCCAGATAGCTGAGCCAGTCGCTCAAAGAGCGTGCGGTCATATGTTCGCCGGAGCAGGCGGCACAACGATCGGCTCAAGTGTCGGCGCCACGAATTTCGGCGTCGGCAGCCCCATCATCTGTGCCAGCACGTTGCCCAGACGCTGACGCAGTTCCTGACGGTGGATGATCATGTCGATCGCGCCGTGGTCGAGAAGGAATTCGCTGCGCTGGAAGCCTTCAGGCAGTTTCTCGCGCACGGTTTGCTCGATCACGCGAGGGCCGGCGAAGCCGATCAGTGCCTTAGGCTCGGCAACAATGATATCGCCCAGCATCGCCAGACTGGCGGAAACACCACCGTAGACCGGGTCGGTCAATACGGAGATGAACGGCAAGCCTTCTTCACGAAGACGCGCCAGGACGGCCGAGGTCTTGGCCATCTGCATCAGGGAGATCAGGGCTTCCTGCATACGCGCACCGCCGGATGCCGCGAAGCAGATCATCGGGCAGCGGTTTTCCAGTGCGTAGTTGGCGGCTTGGACGAACCGCTCACCCACCACTGCGCCCATCGAGCCGCCCATGAAGGAGAACTCGAATGCGCTGCACACCACCGGCATGCCCAACAGGGTACCGCTCATGGAAATCAGCGCATCCTTCTCACCGGTCTGCTTCTGAGCAGCGACCAGGCGGTCCTTGTACTTCTTGCCGTCGCGGAATTTCAGACGGTCTACCGGCTCCAGATCAACGCCGATCTCCTGGCGGCCATCGGCGTCCAGGAAGATATTCAGACGGGCACGGGCACCGATGCGCATGTGGTGGTTGCACTTCGGGCAGACGTCCAGAGTCTTTTCCAGCTCGGGGCGATACAGCACCGCTTCGCAGGACGGGCACTTGTGCCACAGACCTTCGGGCACCGAGCTCTTCTTGACCTCGGAACGCATGATCGAAGGGATCAGTTTGTCTACCAACCAGTTGCTCATGCTTTCTTTCTCCAGTACCGATGGCTCGAACGCGATGGCCTTTGGTGCCATGCGCATGCCCTTAAATCAATGTCATGTACGGTGCCGCGAAATGTCGCACGACGATCGGCGCGAGGCCTGACCTGCCGGGACAACACTCACGAACACCACGCTCAACTTCATCACGAGACGCAAGACGTCTTCGCTCAACCAATTCGGCCACACGCATCAGCGGATGGCAGGCTAGTGGACGGCGAACGCTGGTCCGCCGTCACATCACAGCCGATGTTGCCGGAAAAACGCCCTAGGCGCCGTGCACTGCACTCATGAACGCGCGGATCTTGTCGTGATCCTTCAAGCCTTTGGATTTCTCCACCCCGCCGCTCACGTCAACCGCGTAGGGATGCACCTGGGCGATCGCCTGGGAGACGTTGGCCGAGGTCAGGCCGCCGGCGAGAATCAGCGGCTTGCTCAGATGTTTCGGAATCAGCGCCCAGTCGAAGGTTTCGCCCGTACCGCCCGGAATGCCTGCGACGTAAGTGTCGAGCAGGATGCCGCAAGCGTTGGCGTAGGCATCGCAGCTGGCCGCGATGTCGTCGCCGGCCTGGACGCGCAGCGCCTTGATGTACGGGCGGTTATAGCCTTCGCATTGCTCGGGACTCTCATCGCCGTGAAACTGAATGAGGTCGAGGGGAACAACGTCGAGCAGCGCCTGCAGGTCGGCGCGTTCGGCGTTCACAAACAGGCCGACGGTGCTGACAAAAGGCGGCAGCGCAGCAACGATTGCCTGAGCCTGCTCAACAGTGACGAAGCGCGGGCTCTTGGGATAAAACACCAGCCCGATGGCATCGGCACCCGCGTCAACGGCGGCCAACGCATCTTCTATGCAGGTAATCCCGCAGATCTTGCTGCGAACGGCTGACATGTAGTGGAGACCTCAAGCCTTGCGAAAGTCCCGGATGGTAGCAAATGCAGTCACCTGCGTCAGCCGTCCAGTTCCGAGAAGCCAGTGAGAAAATGCGGGCCGATGTAGCGATCCGGTAATGGGAACTCGTCACGGTATTCCACCTGAACCAGGTACAGGCCAAAAGGATGAGCCGTCACCCCGCCGGTTCTTCGTACTCGGCTTTCGAGCACTTCCTTCGCCCACTCGATCGGCCGCTCCCCTGCCCCGATGGTCATCAGCACGCCGGCAATGTTGCGCACCATGTGATGCAGGAAGGCATTGGCGCGGACATCGATGACGATCATCTTGCCGTGGCGGGTGACGCGCAGGTGGTGAAGCTGCTTGATCGGCGACTTGGCCTGGCATTGCCCGGCACGGAATGCACTGAAATCGTGGGTACCGACCAGGTATTCGGCGGCCAGCGCCATTCTCTCCGCATCCAGCGGGCGGTGATTCCAGGTGATTTCCTGGCCCAGGTGGGCCGGGCGGATCTGATCGTTGTAGATAACGTAGCGATAACGCCGGGCGATGGCCTTGAAGCGCGCATGAAAGTGCGCGGGCATGACCTTGGCCCAGGTCACGCTGATGTCGTGGGGCAGGTTGATATTGGCGCCCATGGTCCAGGCTTTCATGCTGCGCTCGGCCTGGGTGTCGAAGTGCACCACCTGACCGCACGCGTGCACGCCCGCATCGGTGCGCCCGGCGCACATCAGCGACACCGGTGAATCCGCGACTTTCGACAGGGCGTTTTCCAGTGTTTCCTGGACGGTCAGCACGCCGGTCAACTGCCGCTGCCAGCCGCTGTAACGCGAGCCTTTGTATTCCACGCCCAGCGCGATTCTGGAAAAACCTTCGGCGGCCAGCTCGGCTGCCGCTGTTTCTGCCTCGGTGTCTGTAGTTGCCAAGAGCTTAAAGCCTGTCGATGTGCGCAAGGGCGGCCATTATACGGATCGAAAAAAAAGACGCCATCGCCAGTGGCCAACGGTTAACCCTGCGCCGCGGAGAAGCCGAAAGGCCCGACCCGGAAATGCAAACGACCGCCGAAGCGGTCGTTTTTTGCAGCGATAAACCGATCAGACCAGACGCGACAACATGTCCCGCGCTTCGGTCTTCTGGCCATCGTCGCCTTCGGCCACCACCTCATCGAGGATGTCGCGCGCGCCATCGGCGTCGCCCATTTCGATATAGGCCCGGGCCAGGTCCAGCTTGGTAGCCGCTTCATCGGTACCGGACAGGAAGTCAAATTCCGGTTCATCGTCCGCCAGCAGCGCGTCGTCTTCCGTAAAACGAGGTGACGCTTCCACCGGCTTGTCCAACGCCGTGTCGAACGGCCTGGCGATCGGCGGCTGCTCCAGACTCTGGGAAAGACGGTCAAGCTCAGCGTTGACGTCGTCGATCTCGGACGCAAAGGCTTCAGACGCCTGCTCGGTTTCCATCTCGTCAGCCAGGGAGAGGTCGAAATCGGCTGGCAATTCGATGACGTCTTCCATCGCAGGCTTGGACGCGCCCAGCGATGCAGGCTGTTCGAACGGCGGCAGATCACGCAGATCGTCCTCCATCCCCAGCAAGTAGTCGTCTTCGGCTTTCAACGCCGGCTGATCTTCCGCCAGATTGAGATCGAAATCGTCCAGCTCAGCGGGCTGAGCGGCAACGGAGGTCGCCTGCTGCTCGCGCAGAATCGCGTCGAAGTCCAGGTCATCGGATGCCGATCCGGCAAACGACGCGTCCAGGTCCAAATCGTCCAGAGCAGCGTTGTCCTGTGCCGCAGCGTGATTCGGCGCAGCGGCAGGCGATTCGCTGTCCAGATCATCAAGGCTCAGGTCAAAGTCGTTATCGAACTCGTCGTCCAGTGGCACTTCGGTGACCGTTTCTGCAGCCGGAGCAGGCTGCGCGGCGACTTCAGGTTCGTCATGGAGCAGCTCTTCAACGTACTTTGCGTCCATTTCCGCTGCCAAAGCCGCTGCTGCTGCCACCCCTGCCGCCGCCGCAGCCGCAGCGGCCATGGACGGATAGCGGGATTTCAGCTCTTCGACTTCAGCGTGGTTCTTTCCCGTGGCGATCAGCTGCCGCTCCTGCGCGACAAACCCGGATTGGTTGTCCTGCTCGGCATAGACTTCCATCAGCTTGAGGCGCAAGTCACTGCGCTGCGGCTCATGCTTGATGGCGTCTTCCAGAACGGCGACCGCCTGATTGGTACGGCCGTATGCGATGTGGATTTCAGCCTGAACGAGCGCGTCAGCCGGATGTTCGCGGACCGGCTCGGCGACGGTCGGCGCCGGCGGCGTCTTTGCATGGGGCGCCGGCGCCTCCAGGCCTTCGAAGCTGTTGGGAGACATGTCCAAATCGGACGCGAAGTCCGATTCTTCCGACAAAGCGCGGGCCATCTGGCGATGGCGCTCGGCCTCGATCAGCGCATTGCGTCGGCGAGCCAGCAGCAACAGGAGCAACAGCAACACCAACAGCGCGCCGCCACCGATCAAGCCCATGAGCATCGGGCTGGAGAGGATCTTGTCGAGGGCGCTGCGGTTGTCTTCATCGACCACCGGCTCGGTGGGTACGATCAGCGCCTGATCAGGCGTTGCGCTGGTGACCGTCGCCCCGTCAACCGGCAACGCATCCTCGGGGGCGATTTCGTCGGGTGCCTTGCCGGCAACATCAGGCGCCGCAGCGTTCGGCACGACCTGGGCCTGCATCGCCGGGTTGGCGGCATTATTGGGGTTGGTGACGCTGTTAGGGCTGACAGCAGGATTAGCAGGATTCGCGGCATCGACAGGCGGTGGAACCGTCGCGCCTGACGCCTGCATCTTCGCCAACTGATCATTTTTTAGCTGAATCAGCCGCTGCAGTTTGTCGACCTGGCTCTCCAGGTCAGTCATGCGGCTCTTCAGCTCGGCATTGTCCCGACGCGTGGTGTCCAGGCTTTCCTGGGTAGTCGCCAGCTGGTTGCTGATATCGGCATTGTCGCCCGCCTTGCCTTTCGCACCCGCCTTATTGGCAGAAACGAGGCTGAGATTGTCTTTGGCGTCGATTTGCGACGGCGCAGCGCCAGCGCGGTCACGGCGGGTCGCATCGACCTGACGCGCGCCGCTGGGCATGCGCCGGCCTTCGCGCCAGGCACGATTCTGCTCGGCCACTTCAGCCACTGCACGCGGCTGTGCCAGCGCTGTTGATTCCTGCGGCGACGGCAGACGCAACACCTGACCTTTCTTCAGGCGGTTGATGTTGCCGGCAATAAAGGCATCAGGGTTCAACGCCTGAATGGCCAGCATGGTCTGCTGCACAGTCCCGCCGTTCTTCACGCGCTCGGCGATTTCCCAGAGCGTGTCGTTATTGGCGGTGGTGTATTGGGTGAACTTGGGTTCCGGCGCCGGCGCTGGAGCGGGCGTTGGAGGCGCTGGTGCCGGGGCCTCGGCGGCGGGCGCCGGAGCCGGTACAGCGCTCGGTGCCGTTGAAGGCAATTGCGCGGCGGCCGCAGCGGCTTGCGGGGAGAATTTGGGCGGGTCCAGCAACAGGCTGTACTCGCGCAGTGCCCGGCCATTGGGCCAGAGCACTTGAACGAGGAATTTTACGTAGGGATCTCGAATGGGCTTGGTGGAGGTGATGCGCAACACGCTCTTGCCACCGGGATTGACGACCGGGGTAAACGTCAGGTCATCCAGAATCGCCACTCGGCCAACGCCGGCCTGAGCGAACTCCGCAGAGGTCGCCAGACTTGGCACCACCTGGGAGGCATTGAGGTCCTGCACTTCCGTCAGCTCGATTTCGGCCAACAGTGGTTGATTCAGGGTCGACTTCACGGTCAGACCGCCGAGGCCGAGCGCTTGGGCCACTCCCGATGACAGCGCCGACGCCGCAGCGATTGCTAAAACGAGTTTACGAACCTGAACCATAGCCCATCCCTTGTTTGAAATTTCCCCGGCAATCGCGAAGATAATGCCTGCTCGGGTGTAGGGCGTATCAGCACGCCGCAGCTAGAATGATTCTTCGAATTGTCGGCAAGTATCTTTTACGCAACATCTTTTATCAACAACTCAGCCACCTGCACAGCGTTCAGGGCTGCGCCCTTGCGCACATTGTCCAGCGTGACCCAGAAATTAAGTTCACAACCGTCGTCGACACCCCTGCGCAAACGTCCTACATAGACAGCGTCCTGTCCTACGGCGTCGCCCACCGGCGTCGGGTAATCGCCGGCCTCGACCACCTCAATGCCTTCTGCGGTTTCAAGTGCAGCATTGATCGCCTTGATGTCGACCGCCCCGCTCGTCTGCACTGACACGCTCAGGCTGTCGCCGAAGAACACCGGCACTTGAATGCAACTCACGCCGACCTTGATTAAAGGCAGCGAGAGCAACTCGCGCAACTCGCTGACCAAACGTTTTTCCAGTGGCACATGACCTTCGGCGTCAGGCTTGCCCACCTGAGCGAGCACGTTGAAGGCCATCTGCCGGTCAAACACTTTGGGTTCCAGCGGGCGAACGTTGAGCAGCTCGGCGGTTTGTCGGGCGAGTTCGGTGACCCCTTCGCGGCCCATGCTCGACACCGCCAGGCACGCTGTCACGGTGATCCGCTCGATGTCCAGCAGTGCGCGCAACGGCGCCAGCACCAGCGCGAGTGCAGCAGCGCTGGAGCTCGGGCAGGCCACCTGCTGCGGTCTGGCCAAGTCAGCCAGGCGGGCGCCATTGACCTCGGGCACCACATTCGGCGCCTGCTCGACGGACAACCCAGCGGACAGGTCGATCACTACACAACCGGCGGCCGTGGCGCGCTCGGCATAACTGCGCGTTACGGCGACGCCTGCTGCGAAGAAGGCAATGTTGGCCTTGTTGAAATCAAAAGCATCGACTTCACGCACCCGGACATTCTTGCCACGGTACGGCACCGAGCTGCCGGCGGATTCGGCACTGGCGAGCAGGTGCAAATCGCCGACCGGGAAGTCGCGCTCCTCAAGAATCTGGACGATGGTTTCGCCGACAGTACCGGTGGCGCCGATCACGGCGATATCAAAGGACTGGCTCATGGAAAAACCTCAGGGAAAAATCAGGGGGCGGCACTGTAACTGCACGGTGGTGGTCAGGCAATTGGCCGCAAGCGGATAGCCGAACGGACTGAGACTTATCAGGGCTCAAGGCCGATGGGGAAAAACTCGCCACCGCTCCACACGCCCAGCCAGCGCTGCTTGTCGATTTCACGCACGACAGCAAGGTCCACCAACTGATAGAAGACGTTGCGGTGAATCAGGGCTTCGAGGTTGTTGCGCACAAGCACGTAGGGCGCCGGTTCCTGGGTCTGCGGATCAAGGTCGATGCGCAGCGGGTGTTCAGCCCCCGCCTCCACTCTGTCTTCGACGTTGGTGGTGAACCGCAGCAACTGCGACTCACCGCTGCCTTCGACGTCCAGCAGCACCGCCACAAAAGGCGCGTCGTCGACCGTAATGCCGACCTTCTCAACCGGTGTGATCAGAAAGTAATCGTCGCCGTCCCGGCGAATGATGGTGGAAAACAGCCGCACCATCGGCTTGCGACCAATGGGGGTGCCCAGATAGAACCAAGTGCCATCGCGGGCGATGCGCATGTCGATGTCACCGCAGAAATCGGGGTTCCACAGGTGCACGGGCGGCAAGCCCTTGCCGCTTTTGGCAATCTGGGCCAACAGATCATTGGCTTTGTCCTGCCCACTCATACGCCACTCCTCAGCGGGCTGAGACGCCCAGCAAACCGCGAGCGTAAGCTTCCATCGGGGGTCCTAGCAAATCCTCGGGCTTGGTGTCGTACAACGTCAGCAGACCACCACGCAGGTGAATGCGTGCCGAATCGATGAGATAGCGGGTGTTGGTTTCGATCAGCATCAGCTGAATAACGCCGTTGTCGATGCCAAGACGGTCCACCGCTTCCTGGTCCGACCACTCGTCGAATGTGCCGATGCGGTCATCGGCCTTGGCGAAACGGGCGTACAGCAGGTAGTGCGCGCCGGCGGCCCGGGCCTCGTTCATCGCGTCATCCAGACCTTCCGGGGCGCGAGCGCGGCGGACCATCGGGAAGTATTCGATAAATCCGTTGAAGGCCTCTTCGGCCACGACGTTGCGACGCGGGTAGGCACCGCCCGGCGGTGCGAAGGCGCCCTGGGCGATATAGATGAACGAATCAGGTTGCACGCGAAAGTTGTTCAACCGACGGGTCGAGCTGTGATCCAGCAGCCCGGCGTCGCTGAGCTCATCGTGAGCGCCTTGTGCCAGATCGCTGACGTGCATGCAGCCACTCAACGCCAGTAGAGCCAGCAGTAAAACCAGGCTACGCATTGTTATCTCCAAAGTCCGGCGACGGAAAACCGGCGAATGGCCAGTTAATGCAGCTTTTGCGCCATGTCGAGTTGGAGAAGGCTTGGCTCAATGAATCGGCTTAACGCGGCTGCGCTTTATTCAACAGCCGAGTCGGCCTGTGAGTCGGATCGAAGCTCTGGTTTAGCCTCGAGCCCGTGATCGACATCCCGCTTGCGCTTGTTACCCATGCGCACGCCGATGTCCATCAGGAACTGGAAGAACCCTTCCTGATCTTCAAGGACATTGCTCCAGAACGGCGAGTGGTACAGCGCCACCGCGCCATGGACCAGCGCCCAGGCGGCGCAGTAATGGAAATACGGCGGGACGTCTTCCAGCTTGCCTTCGGAAATCCGGCCCTTGATCAGCAAGGTCAGGTGTTCGAAGTTCGAAGCGCGGATCTTGTGCAGCTCCTCCACCAGCTCCGGCACCTGATTGCCCTTGACCACCTTCTCTTCAAGCCGGTCGAAGAGGCGATAGCGCTGGGGGTCGCGCATGCGGAATTCGAAGTACGCCCGGGACAGCGCTTCCTTATCCTTATCGACATCCGCCGAATGCAGCAGCTCGTTCAAATCACGCTCGTAGTCGAGCATCAGGCGCAGATAAATCTCGGCCTTGGATTTGAAGTGTTTGTAGATGGTGCCTTTGCCGATACCCACGGCATCCGCGATCATCTCGACGGTGACGCTGTCTTCGCCCTGCTCGAGGAAGAGCTTGAGTGCGGTGTCGAGAATCTCCTGCTCACGGCGGCGAAACTCACGGACTTTACGAGGTTCTTTCTGCATAGGAGGAGACTGTGGGTTCGGAATCAGAAGCGGCACATTATGCCTATCCCGTAGCAGAATGCACGGATCATCCGACCTATATCCGTTTTCTGACGGATTTCACTGTCGGCAGGCAAAAGCGAAACGATTGAAGCCGAAGCAGTCTCGTTTTTTGGCAGGATCGGCTGGATGGTCGAGAATCCGGAAGGGTCGGCGGAATTGCGGTATCAGCAGCCCTTCAGGTATTCCAAAACTGTTTAAAAATCGTACAGTCGGCGGCTGGACGCCTGCGGATTATAGCCAATACTTATATTCGCCACCGCCGCATCTCCCCCAAGTGCAGCGTTGGTAAGGACACCAATGGACAGCGTGTCTTTGTTTTACTCCTAATGGTCTTAACCCGGATTCACCCCCCAGAACCCGGGTTTTTTTTGCCTGCGATTTGACGAGCGCCCGGGCTTGCCGCGGCGCAAGAGCTGGAAAACAGCGCATGCCCCGGGGAGTCAGCCTTTTACGCGCGCCAGCGGGAACAGCCGCTTGAAGTTCTCGCTGGTCTGCTCGGCAAAACGCTCGTAGGTCTCGCCGCGCAACATCGCCAGAAACTCGGCCACTTCACGCACGTATTGCGGCAGGTTCGGCTTGCCCCGATAAGGGATGGGCGCCAGGTACGGCGAGTCGGTCTCGACCAGCAGCCGGTCGGCGGGCACTTTGCTGGCGACGTCCCGCAGCGCGTCAGCATTGCGGAAGGTGACGATGCCGGACAGCGAGATATAAAAACCCAGATCCAGCGCGGCCTTGGCCATGTCCCAGTCTTCGGTGAAGCAATGCAACACACCCGCTTGTGGCAAAGCGGCCTCGCGCAACAGCGTCAAGGTGTCGGCCCGCGCTCCGCGGGTATGAACGATCACCGGCTTGCCGGTCACGTTGGCCGCTTGCAGATGAAGCCGGAACGAGGCCTGTTGCAACTCGGCTGCCTCCGGCTCGTAGTGATAATCCAGACCGGTTTCGCCGATGGCCACCACGCGCGGATGATTCAGCTCGCCGAGCAGCCACTCCAGCGCAGGCGCCTCGCCGGGCTTGAGGTCAAGGGGGTGAATGCCGACCGAGCAATCAACGTCGTCGTAACGGTCGGCCAACGCTTTTACGGCACCGGCATTCTCGGCACTGACGCCGATGCACAGGAAGTGCCCGACGCCCCGCTCTCTCGCCGCTTGCAGGGCGTTGTCGAGGGAGCCGTCGTGGGCGCTGAGGTCGAGGCGGTCAAGGTGGCAATGGGAATCTACAAGCATGGCGGCGGGGGCAACTTACATCGTGTGGGTAGGACGGTCGGACTTAAGCGCTCCGGCCAGGTAGTTTTCAATCATATTGCGCGCGGTGTTGTCGCCATCGTTGAACTGCACCCCAACGCCAGCGGCGCGGTTTCCCTGAGCACCCTTCGGGGTGATCCAGGTGACCTTGCCCGCGACCGGAATCTTTTCAGGCTCGTCCATCAGGTTGAGCAGCATGAACACTTCATCGCCCAGCTTGTAGCTTTTGCTGGTGGGAATGAACAGGCCGCCGTTTTTGATGAACGGCATGTACGCGGCGTACAGGACGGACTTGTCCTTGATGGTCAGGGACAGGATGCCGTTACGTGGACCTGGACTCAGTGGCACGCTCATCTCGTTTCCTCAGGCAATGCATGATGTCATGCAGATGGCCAGTCTAACCCTGTCCGGTCAGGCCTGCCCACTGCACCAATAACGCTTCGAGCAACAAAACCCGGTTGAGGTTCGCTTTTGACATGACCTTCTGGCGCTGCAGCAGGACCCAGTCCTGTATCGCCAGCACATTGCGCTGGGATGATTTCTGCGCCAGGTACTGCACAACCTTGCGCATGTCGGCCAAGCCCAAGCCTTCTTCATCCTGGGTCAGCTGATAGCGCAGGATCAGGCTCGACCAGTCGCAGAACCAGTCGAACAGCAACAACAGCGGAATGTCCTTCCAGCCTTCGGCCAGCTGGGTGGGCGATTGCTGGCCCTTGAGCAGCTTTTTAACGCCGTCCACCACCAGCGCCCGTTGCTCGTGAACGCCCTGGGCGTGCAGCTTGACCGCCACCAAGGGCGAACCGGCCGCGAGGGTCAGCAGATCGGCGCGTTCCTGATCGGTGCAATCGGGCAGCGCATCGGCCAGCCAGGCGATGCTCATGGCGTCGCTGGGCAACGGACACGCCTGTTGCACGCAACGGCTCTTGACCGTGGGCAGTAGCCGACTCGGCTGATGGCTGACCAGCAATAGAATGGTGTTGCCCGAAGGCTCTTCCAGGCTTTTCAGCAGGGCGTTAGCGGCGTTGATGTTCATCGCCTCGACCGGTTCTATCAGCACCACTTTGCGCCCGCCCATCTGCGCGGTCTGCACCACAAAGCTGACCAGGTCGCGCACTTGATCGACCTTGATCGCCTTGTCGGCTTCTTCAGGCTCCAGCACGTAATGGTCAGGGTGACTGCCGGCCGCCAGCAGCGAGCAGGATTTGCATTGGCCGCAGGCCTCCAGGCCTGCCGGGCGCTGGCACAGCAGCAGGTACATCAAACGCTCAGCCAGTGCCCGCTTGCCGATACCGGCCGGGCCGTGCAGCAAATAGGCGTGAGCATGCTGCTTGCGGCCTGCCAGTTGCTGCCACAGGCCGTGCTGCCAGGGATAGGCTTCAGCCATGCCGGCGAGCCGCCAGCAGCGCAGTCAATTCAGGAATCAGCACATCGAGAGACGCCTGGACTTCGGTCAGCGGCAGCGACGCGTCCACCAGGCGATAACGCTCGGGGGCGGCGGCCGCACGGGACAGGTAAGTACTGCGGACAGCGTCGAAGAAGGCCCGGCCCTCTTGCTCGAAACGGTCGAGCTGACCCCGAGCGGAAGCGCGGGCCAGGCCGATTTCGATGGGCAGATCAAACACCAGGGTCAGATCCGGACGCAGCGCACCCTGGACGAAATCTTCCAGCACGGCGATACGCTCTATGGGCAGGCCTCGGCCGCCTCCTTGATACGCGTACGTGGCATCGGTGAACCTATCGCAAAGCACCACGGCCCCTCGCGCCAGCGCCGGGCGAATCAGCGCGGCGAGGTGTTGCGCGCGGGCGGCGAACATCAGCAGCAGCTCGGTATCCACGAACATCGGCTCGTCACCGGGCGTCAACAGCAGCTCGCGGATGCGCTCGGCTAACGGCGTACCACCGGGCTCACGGGTCAGGACGACATCAATGCCCTCATTGCGCAGCCGTTCGGCAAGGTACTCGCGGTTGGTGCTCTTGCCCGCGCCTTCGGGGCCTTCCAGGGTAATAAACAAGCCGGTCACGGGCAGTCCTTGGTGAGATTCATGGCGAGAGTGCTCGCGGTTGTCATTTGCCGGGGTCATTGGCTGGAGCCGAAGGCGTTTCAGCGTCTGTCTGCGGTTTCGGCGAGTGCTCGCTCGCGCCCGGCTCTACAGACTTGGACTCAACTGACTTAGTCTCTGCAGCGTTGGACTCTGTCGGCTGCGCATCAGTACGTTGTGAATCCAGGGGCTGCTGTTCGGATGCGGGCTTATCGAGGGAATCAGCGGGCGCCGCCGGTGCGACGACCGGCGCCGGGCTGGAACGATAATCCGCGCGACGCTTGAGCTGAAACTCCTTCACCGCCGCATTATGCGCATCCAGATCGGCGGAGAATACGTGACTGCCGTCTCCTCTTGCCACGAAGTACAGGCTGTTGCCGGCCACCGGGTGCATCGCCGCATGGATCGCCTCGCGCCCGACCATGGAAATCGGCGTTGGCGGCAAGCCGGAGATGACATAAGTGTTGTACGGCGTAGGCTCCTTCAGCAACCCGCGGGTGATCTTGCCGTTGTACCGGTCGCCGAGGCCGTAAATGACGGTCGGATCGGTCTGCAGCAACATGCCCTGTTGCAAGCGACGCACGAACACGCCGGCAATCTGGCCGCGCTCCTGAGGCACGCCGGTTTCCTTTTCCACCAGCGACGCCATGATCAGCGCCTGGTAGGCATCGGTATACGGCACATCGGCAGCGCGTTTCTCCCACTCTTCCTGGAGCACTTCATCGAGGCGGTTGTAGGCTTGTTTGAGCAGCTCGACATCGGTCATGCCGCGCACGTAGCGATAAGTGTCCGGGAAAAACCGGCCTTCGGGGAAGACGTTCGGATGGCCCAGCTTCGCCATCAACTCGGTGTCACTGAGTTCGCTCGCTGTTTGCTCCAGCTTGACCTGCCTGGCCAGCGCCGCGCGCACCTGACGGAATGTCCAGCCCTCCACAAGGGTGACGCTGTACTGCACCACTTCACCTTTTTGCCAGAGATCGAGTAGCGACTCGGCGTTCATGCCCGGCGCCATGCGGTATTCGCCGCTGTGCAGCGACTGCCCCTGCAGATTGAAGCGCCAGTACAAACGCAGCCAGAACGCGTCCTTGATGACACCGTCGGCCTGCAGCCGATTCAGCACGCCGGTCGGCGAAGAGCCCGCCGGCACATCCAGCAGTTTTTCCTGGGTGAGATTGAGGGACTGTTGCAGCGCGCTGTTCTGCTGCCAATAAGCCACACCCAGCAACAGCCCCGCCAGAACCACACCTGTTTCCAGCAAGACGAGTAATTTTCGGATCACGAATCAGATATCCAGAAGCCCGCGAACAAGGTGTTGGAGTTTACGGGTCAGCGGCCCAACGGGCCAGTTCAGATGCTCGACGCCGCGCACCGGCCAGATGCCGTACACGCTGTTGCAGACGAAGACCTCGTCGGCCTTTTGCAGGTCGGACATCTGCAGGTCAAGCTCACGGGCCGGCATGTTCTCGCGCTCGGCCAGCGCCAGGATCTCGGCCCGCATCACACCGGCCACGCCGCAGCGGCGCAGGTGCGGCGTCAGCAACACCCCGGCCTTGACCATAAACAGATTGCTGTACACCGCTTCGACGATGCGCCCCGACACGTCCCGCATCAGCCCTTCGGCGTACTCGGCACTTTGCCATTCGCCACGGGCCAGGACTTGCTCAAGGCGATTGAGGTGCTTGAGCCCGGCCAGCAACGGCTGCTCGGCGAGGCGGGTCTGACAGGCGAACAGTTTGATGCCCTGCTCTGCATGGCTTTCAGGGTAAGCCGGCAGCGGGCCCCCTTGGAGGATGCGTCGCGGCAGCGCGTCCGAAGCGGGTGCATAACCACGCACACCATCGCCCCGGGTGACGATGAGCTTCATCACGCCTTCACCCAGATGGGCGGCGAATCGGCGGCACTCCTGCTCGACCAGCGCCAGATCCACGTTAAGTGCCAGGCGCTGCGCCCCCAGCGTCAGACGCTGCAGATGACGGGGCAAGAGCACTGGTTGCCCGGCCTTGACGAGGACGGTCTCGAAGAGACCATCGCCGTACGCCAGACCCCGATCCTTGACGGCAACGGAGTCAGCAGCAAGACCATCGATCCAGCTCGCAATCATTCGGTGTACCGGCGGAAGACCAGGGAACCATTGGTGCCACCAAAACCGAAGGAGTTGGAGATCACCACATCAATCGGCATCTTGCGCGGCTCGTGGGGAACGAAGTCCAGGTCACAGCCTTCGTCCGGCTCATCGAGATTGATTGTCGGTGGTGCAACCTGATCCCTGATTGCCAGGACGCTGAAAATCGCTTCGATAGCACCGGCGGCGCCCAACAGGTGGCCTGTCATCGACTTGGTCGAACTGACAGCCAGTTTGTAGGCGTGTTCGCCAAACACCTTCTTGATGGCGCTGACTTCGGCCAGATCGCCCGCAGGCGTCGAGGTGCCGTGGGCATTGATGTACTGCACCTCATCCGGACGAACCTTGGCGTCACGCAGAGCATTGGTGATGCAGCGCGCGGCACCGGCGCCGTCATCCGGCGGTGAAGTCATGTGAAACGCATCGCCACTCATGCCGAAGCCGATCAGCTCGGCGTAAATGGTCGCGCCCCGCGCCCTGGCGTGCTCGAGTTCTTCGAGGACCATGGCGCCGGCACCGTTGGACAGCACAAAGCCGTCACGGCCTTTGTCCCACGGACGGCTGGCGCGCGCAGGCTCATCGTTGCGGGTGGACAGCGCGCGCGAAGCGCCGAAGCCGCCCATGCCCAGGCCGCAGGCCGCCATTTCAGCGCCGCCGGCAATCATCACGTCGGCTTCGTCGTATGCGATGTTGCGCGCGGCCATGCCGATGCAATGGGTGCTCGTGGTGCAGGCAGTGGCGATGGCGTAGTTGGGGCCCTGCGCGCCGAGGTGGATCGACAGGAACCCGGAAATCATGTTGATGATCGACCCCGGCACGAAGAACGGGGAAATCTTGCCAGGCCCCTGCTCATGCATCAGCCGGCTGGTGTTTTCAATGTTGGTGAGGCCCCCGATGCCCGATCCCATCGCCACGCCGACGCGCTCGCGATTGGTGTCGTTGATCTCGATACCGGAGTTGCGCACGGCCTGAAAGCTGGCAGCCAGCCCGTACTGGATGAACAGGTCGAGTCTGCGGGCCTCTTTGGCCGACAGGTATTCCTCGACGTTGAATCCCTTCACCGAACCGCCGAAGCGGGTGGTGTACTGGGACAGGTCCGTGTGTTCGATAGGCCCAATGCCACTCTGGCCAGCCAGAATGCCTTGCCAGGTGCTCGGCACATCCGTGCCCAAAGGCGTCAGCATACCCATACCGGTGACCACGACGCGTCTACGCGACACAGGACTCTCCTTTCTTCTATTGATGAAACGCTGCCCTATTCAAAGAAAAAACCGCACGCCAGGGGCAGTGCGGTTTCTCCAGGACAGCAAACTACGATTACAAAATCTTACGCCTGGTGGGCAGTAACGTAATCGATAGCGGCTTGTACGGTGGTGATCTTCTCGGCTTCTTCGTCAGGGATTTCGGTCTCGAATTCCTCTTCCAGAGCCATTACCAGCTCTACGGTATCAAGGGAGTCGGCACCCAGGTCTTCAACGAAAGAAGCACTGTTGGTGACTTCCTCTTCCTTGACGCCAAGTTGTTCGGCAACGATTTTCTTGACGCGCTCTTCGATGGTGCTCATACCGTGTTTTAACTCCTAGTGGACAAATTCAGGCAGCTGGCCGATGGGTAAGTGTATAGAAGAGGTTTTGCGCATTTCAAGCTAAACGCAATTCCCGCTACGCCCAACAGCCCTCGACCCCTTAAAAGATTTCAGCTTTATAACGGATTTTAGACAGCCCGTATGACATTTTTTCGATACGACCGGTCACATGTACATGCCGCCGTTAACGGGGATTGTAGCCCCGGTCACGTAGCCTGCACCTTCTGAGGCAAGAAAAGCGACAACATGCGCGATCTCTTCTGCCTGCCCCAGTCGGCCCAGAGGAATCTGTGCCGTCAGGGAATCACGTTGCGCTTCTGGCAGCTCGCGGGTCATGTCGGTGTCGATGAAACCCGGCGTCACCGAGTTGACCGTCACTGCGCGCGACCCGACTTCACGTGCCAGAGCACGGCTGAAGCCTTCCAGACCCGCCTTGGCGGCTGCGTAGTTTACTTGACCTGCGTTGCCCATGGCACCCACCACCGAACCAATGCTGATGATCCGGCCCCAGCGCGCCTTGGTCATCCCGCGCAGAACGCCCTTGGACAGGCGAAACAGACTGCTCAGGTTGGTGTTGATGACGTCATGCCACTCGTCATCCTTCATGCGCATCATCAGGTTGTCACGGGTGATACCGGCATTGTTGACCAGGATCAACGGCGCACCCACACGCTCGGTGATCTGGGCGAGCGCAGCGGCAACGGATTCGTCGCTGCCCACGTCCAGCGCCAGGCCGAAGCCTTCGATGCCGTTTTCCCTGAAATAAGCGGTGATCTTCTCGGCGCCGGATTCGGACGTCGCTGTGCCCACAACGGTAGCGCCGTTACGACCCAGTTCAAGGGCGATCGCCCGGCCAATGCCTCGGCTCGCGCCGGTGACAAGTGCAACTTTACCCTGACTCATGCAGGCGTCTCCTAATCAGGCCAGCGCCGCACGAGCGGCGGCGAAGGCGTCTGGGGTATTGAGGTTGTGGGTGGCCACGCCATCGGCGCAACGCTTGTTCAATCCGGCAAGCACCTTGCCCGGGCCGCATTCGACCAGTTGCAGGGCGCCCTGGGCTGCCAGCGTCTGGATCGATTCAACCCAGCGCACTGGCTTGTAGAGCTGCTGCAGCAGATCGGCTTTAAGGGTATCGAGGTCGGACACGACACCTGCGGTGACGTTCTGCACCAGCGGGATCTGCGGCACCTGCCAGTCAATGGCAGCGATCGACTCGGCGAAGCGTTCCGCCGCCGGGCGCATCAGCTCGCAGTGCGAGGGCACGCTCACCGGCAACGGCAAGGCACGCTTGGCGCCTTTGGCCTTGCAGACGTCGATGGCGCGCTCAACGGCGGCCTTGGCACCGGCAATCACGACTTGTCCGGGTGAATTGAAATTCACCGCACTGACCACCTCGCCCTGAGCCGCTTCGGCACAGGCAGCAATGACCACCGCATCGTCCAGGCCCAGAATGGCCGCCATGCCCCCCTGCCCCGCAGGCACAGCTTCCTGCATCAGCTGACCACGACGCTCGACCAGCTTCACCGCATCGGCAAGGGTCAGGCTGCCGGCCGCAACCAGCGCGCTGTACTCACCCAGACTGTGGCCGGCGACATACGCCGGGCGCACGCCGCCTTCCGCCAGCCACAGACGCCACAAGGCGATCGACGCGGTAAGAATGGCAGGCTGGGTTTTATCGGTCTGATTGAGGCTTTCTTCCGGGCCTTGCTGGGTCAGCGCCCAGAGGTCATAGCCCAGAGCATCGGAAGCTTCTTTGAACGTTTCCAGCACCAGCGGATGCTGCGCGCCCAGCTCGGCCAGCATGCCGAGGGACTGCGAGCCTTGGCCCGGAAAGACAAATGCGACGGAAGCAGACATTAACAAGCCCCTGATTATTGTCGTCAAAATGAGCGTCCGGCGGGCCGAACGCGAAGTAATTCAATGTGTTGCGATGGACAGTTGGATGACCACTCGGTCACAGGCGTCACATTCTAGCCCAAGACCAGGATCGAAGCCCTAAAGCAGATCCTCAAGACGACCGCGCAAGCGCTGTGGCAGGTTTTCCTGAATCTCGATCAGCGCCCGCTGTATCGCGCTTTGGAAACCCTGAGCATCGGCCGAGCCGTGACTCTTTACCACGATGCCCTGCAGACCCAGAAAACTGGCGCCGTTGTGCCGCGCCGGCGCCAGATCGGCCTTGAGTCTGCCGAGCACAGGCCTTGCCATCAAACCCACCAGACGCGACAGCAGGTTGCGGCGAAACAACCGCTCGATCCGCTCGCCAATCATCAACGCCAGGCCTTCGCTGGATTTCAGCAGCACATTGCCGACGAAGCCGTCGCAAACCACCACATCGGCCTCACCCCGATACAGGCCATCGCCTTCGACAAAGCCGGTGTAATTCAGCCCCGGCGCAGCCTGCAACAGGCCAGCCGCCAGCTTGACCTGCTGATTGCCCTTGATGTCTTCGGTGCCGACGTTCAGCAGTGCGACTCTGGGTCGCACCAAGCCCAGCGCCTCTGCCGCCACCGAACCCATCACGGCGAACTGGTAAAGATGCTCGGCGGTGCAATCGACGTTCGCGCCCAGATCCAGCAACTGGCAATAACCACTGCGTGTCGGCATCGCGGCCACCATGGCCGGGCGGTCGATGCCCGGCAGGGTTTTCAACACAAACCGGGACAGCGCCATCAAGGCGCCGGTGTTGCCTGCACTGACACAGGCGTGGGCCTTGCCTTCGGCGAGAAGTCCCAGCGCGACGCGCATCGACGAATCAGGCTTGCCGCGCAAGGCCTGGGACGGGCGCTCATCCATGGTGATGACTTCGCTGGCGTGCACAACGCGCAGGCGTGAGCGATCGACACCGGAGTGGCGTGCGATGAGTTCTTCAAGAAGAGAGGATTGACCGACGAGGGTCAGGTGCAGCGAGGGTGTAGCAAGCAGGCAGGCAATGCTGGCCTGAACAATGTTGCGGGGACCGAAGTCCCCGCCCATTGCGTCGATCGCGATGACCGGAGCAGACAAGAAATTACTCGTCAGCGCCCTTGTCGATCACTTTACGGCCACGGTATACGCCTTCTGGCGATACGTGGTGACGCAGGTGAACTTCACCGGTGGTTTTTTCTACAGACAGGGTGCTAGCCTCGAGAGCGTCGTGGGAACGACGCATGTCACGGGCAGAGCGGGATTTTTTGTTCTGCTGAACAGCCATAATTGATTAACTCCTAAACGTTTGGGTCACGCTTTAACTGCGCCAATACACTGAACGGGTTGGACCGCGTTACCTCGTCCTCGCTCGGTTCGGACTCGTTGAGGTCCGCCGGCGGCTGGCATTCTTTCGGATCATGAGTTGGAACAATGGGCAAGGCGAGCAGAAGCTCATCCTCGATCAAAGCCAGCAGATCCATGGGATCTTCGCCGAGTTCCAGCACGTCATAGCCTTTCGGCAACGACTGGGTGTTTGCACCCTCCTTCACCACCGCATAACTGCATTCGCTGTGGATCGGAAAGGTGACCAGCTCAAGACAACGCTGGCAAACCATTTTGACTTCGACGTCAATTGCACTGTGGATAACCACAGCGCGCTGCTCGTCTCGCTCAAAAACGAATTTCGCCTGCACCGTACCGAGATTGTCAGCAAGCGGGTCGCAGAGTCTCTCCAAATCAGCCAGCAGCATCTCTCCCTGAAGAGTAGTGCCACGATCAGCTAATTTGCGCGGGTCAACGTGAGGTGGAATCGGGTCATTCAACATAGGCGCAGCATTCTAGGGACGACCCTTGCGACTGTCAAAGGAAATTCAGGCCTGTTCGCAACCTGAGCCGCTGATTACACTCGACTTTCATGTTACGGAGCACCCCATGCTGCCTCTACTCCTTGCTTCCAGCTCGCCCTACCGCCGCGAATTGCTCGATCGCCTGCGATTGCCGTTCGTCTGTGCCTCACCCGATATCGATGAAAGTCGTTGCCCAGACGAACCGGCCGTCGATCTTGTGACCCGCCTGGCGCGCGAAAAAGCCATGGCACTGGCTGACCAATTCCCCGACCACTTGATCATCGGGTCAGACCAGGTGGCCGTGCTTGGCGAGCAGATTCTCGGCAAGCCCCACACGTTCGAGCGCGCGCTGGAACAGCTGAAGGCGAGTAGCGGCAACAGCGTCAGCTTCCTCACCGGGCTTGTGCTCTTCAATAGCCGCACGGGTCAGTGCCAGGTTGATTGCGTGCCCTTCACCGTCCACATGCGCCAGTTGGACGACGCTCGCATCAGCCGCTACCTGCACGCCGAACAACCCTATGACTGCGCCGGCAGCTTCAAGGCCGAAGGACTCGGCGTCAGCCTGTTCCGCCGCACCGAAGGCCCGGATGCGACCAGCCTGATCGGCCTTCCTTTAATACGCTTGGTGGACATGTTGATAAACGAGGGCGTCGAACTGCCCTGACCTCGCTAAAAAACCGATATGAAAAGCCCGACCATTGGCCGGGCTTTTCATCACACATCAAGACTGTCGCGATCAGCGCAGGGACGGCCCAGTGAAGCCTGCCCACATCGCGATCTGCTCAGCGACGCTGGCGCCCATCTTTTTGGAGAAACGATCGAACGGCGACTCTTTAACCGTGTAATCGACCATCTCTTTCTCGCCGATGATATCGCGCGCCACGTAGCTGGCACTGCCAAGCCCATCGACCAGCCCCAAGCCCACCGCCTGCTCGCCCGTCCAGACCAGCCCCGAGAACAACTCCGGATGGTCCTTGTCCTTCAGGCGATCACCGCGACCCGCTTTGACGCTGGCGATGAACTGGTTGTGAGTGGTGTCCAGAACACCCTGCCAGAACGCAGTCTCGTCAGGCTTTGGCGGCTGAAACGGGTCAAGGAAGGCCTTGTGCTCGCCCGAGGTATAGGTACGACGGTCAACACCCAGCTTCTCCATCGTGCCGACGAAACCGAAACCGGCCGCCGTGACACCGATCGAACCCACCAGACTGGCCTTGTCGGCGTAGATCTGGTCGGCGGCGCTGGCGATGTAATACGCACCAGACGCCCCGAGATCAGTAATCACCGCATACACCTTGATATTCGGCTTCTGCGCACGCAATCGCCGGATTTCATCGTAGATGTAGCCGGACTGCACCGGACTGCCGCCCGGGCTATTGATGCGCAGAATCACGCCCTTGGTTTTTTCGTCCTCGAACGCTGCCCGCAGACTGCCAACGATATTGTCGGCACTGGCGGCTTCGGTGTCGGCGATCATGCCCTTCACTTCGATCAGCGCCGTGTGACTGGTGCTGCGCGAGGCGCCCTTGCCGAAATCCATGAGCGGCGAAAACAACGCCAGCGCGCCGAACAGATAAAGAAAGGTCAGGGATTTAAAAAAGATTCCCCAGCGTCGCGACCTGCGCTGCTCCTGCACGCTGGCGAGCAGGGTCTTTTCCAGCAGTTTCCAGCTTTTTGCATCCCCTGCGTCGTCGCGCTCTGGCGAAGACGGAGATTTCCATTCGTCCGACATAGATCAGTTACCCCAACAACGAAGTTTCAGCAGTCCGCGCACCCAACCAGGTGCGCAATTCGGAAAAGTGCTCGATCGCCAGACGCGGCTGATATTGAAGCAGAGAGCCTAGCGCTTGCGCGCCGTACCCGACAGCCACTGAATCCATTCCGGCGTTGCGAGCCATGAGCAGATCGAACGAAGCATCGCCAATCATCAGCGCCTTTTCAGGCCTGACGCCGCAATGCTGCAGGATTTCATTCAGCATCAGCGGATCCGGCTTGCTGGCCGTTTCGTCCGCTGCGCGGCTGGCGTCGAAGAAGTCGGTCCAGCCGTGCGCCTTTAACACTCGATCCAGGCCACGCCGGGCCTTGCCGGTGGCGACCGCCAGGCGATAGCCCTCGGCACGAAACGCCTCCAGCGACTCATGCACACCGTCGAACAGTTTAGAAGGCTCAACGTCCATGGCCATGTAACGGTCGGCGTAGTGCTGCCGGAACTCGATCAGGTCATTGGCCGTGATGTCCGGGTACAAGGTGCGAATCGCTTCCGGCAAACCCAGACCAATAATGCCCTTGATGGCTGCATCATCACGTACCGGACGATGGGCAAGATGCGCGGCGGCTTGCATCGCTTCGACAATACGACCGATAGAGTCGGACAGCGTGCCGTCCCAATCGAAGATCAGCAGTTCGTAATCAGGGCGCAAGCAGCAGTCGCTCCACGGTCTTGGCCCACATCTCGTCGACGGGCGCTTCAACTTTAAGCTCGCCACCGTCCGGCAGCGGCACGGTCAGGGCGTAGGCGTGCAGGAACAGGCGCTTGCCGCCGAGGTCTCGGATTTCACGACTGAAATCCTCATCACCGTACTTCGGGTCACCGGCAATGCAGTGGCCGGCATGCAAGGCGTGCACGCGAATCTGATGAGTACGGCCTGTAATGGGCCGGGCTTCGACCAGGGTGGCGAAGTCTCCAAAGCGGCGCAGGACCTTGAACAGGGTCAGCGCCTCCTTGCCCTCTTCGTTGACTTCTACCATGCGCTCGCCAGAGCGAAGATTGCTCTTGAGCAATGGCGCACGGACCTGCTTCTGCGCGGTCGACCAGTTTCCACGGACCAGCGCCATGTAGCGCTTATCCACGCCATCGCCGCGCAACTGCTCGTGCAGGTGACGCAACATGCTGCGCTTCTTGGCGATCATCAACAGCCCGGAAGTGTCACGGTCCAGACGGTGGACCAGCTCCAGCTCCTTGGCGTCAGGCCGCAGCTGACGAAAGGCTTCAATGACCCCAAAGCTCAAGCCGCTGCCGCCGTGAACCGCGATGCCGGCAGGCTTGTTGAGGACGATCAGGCCTTTGTCTTCATGGACAATGGCGGCTTCCAGACGCTGCAGCAGACCTTGGGCAACGGGCACTGGCTCGTCGCGCTCAGGCACGCGAACGGGTGGGACGCGCACGACATCGCCCGCCTGAAGCTTGTACTCGGGCTTGATCCGGCCTTTGTTTACGCGCACTTCGCCTTTGCGCAAAATGCGGTAAATCAAGGTCTTGGGAACGCCCTTGAGGTACGTGATCAGAAAGTTATCGATGCGTTGACCGGCAAATTCCGGCGCAACCTCTACCAGCCGGACGCCGGGGGTTGGGGGGGTGAGATTTGTCATGGCGCAAATCATAACAATTTTTTATGGATTTGAAGCACTTAATGATTGCTGCTATAGTCGCGAACGCCGCCAAAAGCGGCCTGGACAGCGGACAAACGGTATGACAGCCGGCCCTGTTCAACGCAATTCACGAGGGCGCGAGGCCGTCCTACGGGGCTTTCGGTGACAACGGAAGATATGCGAGCGTAACGAGCGCAGGTGACATGAGGCCTGAAACAAGCCCGATCGCAGAGTGAGTCACTCGCCATCGAGGCCCACGTTCAAGGCCAGTTCACAAAGTGCAGTCGCTGGCAGTCGCACCGGGCGAATGCTTCGGAAACCATGCCTTATTTGAGCCATGACGCGCGAACTTCCCTTGGAAGATCGCGATAAATGCAACCCGCTGCGGATTCAGCGCGCGGCAGCACCCGAATTATCAGGGATACGTGTGGGGTGGAGACGCACAACCGTCGGACTGTGTAGCACAAGGCTTTATTCAAGACGCTTCATATCGTCCGCTACCGATGGTTGATTCCTCCTCCTGACAAAGCTTTTGCTGACAGGGTGTCATTTGTCACCACAGCAAGCAGGAACGTCGTCGCGACTCGGCCCCGCTGGCCGAACCTCGTTAGACACTGGAGTGTTCAAGCACTCCTGACGTGCCCTGACACCGACCGTGAGAAGTCGTGTGTGCCGAACGCCGTTTCCGGCAGCCCGGAAACCGACGGTACTACATGAAAAGAATGCTGATTAACGCAACTCAACCCGAAGAGTTGCGTGTTGCGCTGGTAGACGGCCAGCGCCTCTACGACCTGGACATCGAATCCGGGGCCCGCGAACAGAAGAAGGCCAACATCTATAAAGGCCGGATCACGCGTATCGAACCCAGCCTTGAAGCCGCGTTTGTCGACTTCGGCTCCGAGCGTCACGGCTTTCTGCCGCTGAAAGAAATCTCCCGCGAATACTTCAAGAAGTCGCCCGAAGGCCGCGTCAACATCAAGGACGTCCTGAGCGAAGGCCAGGAAGTCATCGTTCAGGTCGAGAAAGAAGAGCGTGGCAACAAGGGCGCTGCCCTGACCACATTCATCAGCCTCGCAGGCCGTTATCTGGTCCTGATGCCGAACAACCCTCGCGCCGGCGGCATCTCGCGTCGTATCGAAGGCGAAGAGCGCAACGAACTGCGTGAAGCGCTGAACGGCCTGATCGCCCCTGCCGACATGGGTCTGATCGTTCGCACCGCCGGCCTTGGCCGCAGCAGCGAAGAAATGCAGTGGGACCTCGATTACCTGCTGCAACTGTGGACCGCGATCAAAGAGGCTTCCCTCGACCGCTCCGCGCCGTTCCTGATCTATCAGGAAAGCAACGTCATCATCCGCGCCATCCGCGACTATCTGCGCCAGGACATCGGCGAAGTGCTGATCGACAGCGTCGAAGCCCAAGAAGAAGCGCTGACCTTCATCCGTCAGGTGATGCCGCAGTACGCCAGCAAGATCAAGCTCTACGAAGACAGCGTTCCGCTGTTCAACCGTTTCCAGATCGAAAGCCAGATCGAAACCGCCTTCCAGCGCGTCGTCGAACTGCCTTCCGGTGGCTCCATCGTCATCGATCCGACCGAAGCACTGGTGTCCATCGACATCAACTCGGCGCGCGCCACCAAGGGCAGCGACATCGAAGAGACCGCCCTGCAGACCAACCTTGAAGCGGCTGAGGAAATCGCCCGTCAACTGCGTCTGCGCGACATCGGCGGCCTGATCGTCATCGACTTCATTGACATGACCCCGGCCAAGAACCAGCGCGCCGTGGAAGAAAAGGTCCGTGAAAGCCTTGAAGCGGACCGTGCCCGTGTCCAGGTCGGTCGCATCTCGCGCTTCGGCTTGCTGGAAATGTCCCGTCAGCGCCTGCGTCCCTCCCTCGGCGAGAGCAGCGGCATCGTTTGCCCGCGTTGCAATGGCACCGGCATCATCCGTGACGTTGAATCGCTGTCGCTGGCGATCCTGCGCCTGATCGAAGAAGAAGCGCTGAAAGACCGTACGGCCGAAGTGCGCGCTCAGGTGCCGATCCCGGTCGCTGCGTTCCTGCTCAACGAAAAACGCAACTCGATCACCAAAATCGAACTGCGCACCCGCGCGCGCATCATCATTCTGCCGAACGACCATCTCGAGACCCCGCACTTCGAAGTGCAGCGTCTGCGTGATGACAGTCCGGAAGCCCACAGCCTGCAGACCAGCTATGAAATCGCTGCCGCTGCTGCTGAAGTGGAAGAAGTGGCGCCGCCTGCCGCCGCCACCCGCACCCTGGTTCGTCAGGAAGCGGCAGTCAAGACCGCCCCGGCCCGCGCCAATGCACCGGTTCCGGTTGAAGCCGCTGCGCCGGTCGCGGTTGCGCCTGCACCGGTCGCCCATGAGCCAAGCCTGTTCAAGGGCCTGGTGAAATCGCTGGTCAGCCTGTTCGCTTCCAAGGAAGAGCCTGCTGCTGTCGCGCCTGCCGCCGTGGTTGAAAAACCGGCTACCGAGCGTCCTGCGCGCAATGACGAGCGCCGTAATGGCCGTCAGCAGAGCCGCAGCCGTAACGGCCGTCGTGACGAAGAACGCAAGCCGCGTGAAGAACGTGCGCCGCGTGCCGATCGCGAAGAACGCGCACCCCGTGAAGAACGTGCCCCGCGCGAAGAGCGCGCGCCTCGTGAAGAGCGTGCACCGCGCGAACCGCGTGAAGAAACCACGGCACCGCGCGAAGAGCGTCCGGCCCGTGCACCACGGGAAGAGCGTCAGCCACGTGCTGGACGTGAAGACCGCAAGCCGCGTGAAGAGCGTGTGCGTGAACTGCGTGAGCCGATCGACGCCGCACCGGCGGTCAACCTGCCCCGCGAAGAACGCCCTGAGCGAGCTCCGCGTGAAGAGCGTCAGCCACGTGCACCGCGTGAAGAGCGTCAACCGCGCGCTGAACAGGCTGCAGTGGCTGCCGAAGACGAAACCCTGCTGACCACCGAAGAGCAACAGGATGACAACCAGGAGCACGCCGAAGGCGATCGCCCTCGTCGTCGTTCACGCGGTCAGCGTCGTCGCAGCAACCGTCGCGAGCGTCAGCGTGACGCCAATGGCAATGAAATCGAAGGCAGCGAAGGCGTAGAAGGTTCGGAAGGTTCTGAAGCCAACGACGGCGAAGGCAGCGAGCGTGGTCATGAGTCCCATGACGAAGTGCACGCGAACGCTGACCGTGGCAACGTCGCCGCCAGTGCAAGCGTTGCGGCGGTAGCGGAGCGCGTCATCAGCGCCACCGCCGAAGCCGATGCCCACCGTCAGGCTGAACGTGCGAACACGTCCGTTGAAGCCAGCGCGACTGAAGCAGCACCGATCGCTCAGGCCCATGAAGCAGCGCCAGAAGCGCCTGTCGTTGAAAGCCCTGCACCTGAAGCCAAGCGTTCGGTGATGCCGGAAGTTGAAGTGGCCACATTCGACGCCTCGCTGAGCCCGTTCGAACGTCAGGTGAAAGCAGCCGCTGAAGCCGAATCGACCGACACGCCAGCCAGTGCCGAGACTTCGGTCGCTGTTGAAGCGCCAGCGGTTGTGGAAGCCCCGGCGTTTATGCCGACTCCTGCACTGGTGCATGAGGCGGTTGAAGTAGCCGTCGCTGAGCCGGTTCACGTCGTTGAGCCTGTTAAAGCCGAGCATGTCCAGGCTGCCGAGCCTGCCAAAGCACCTGAGCTCGTTCAGATCACTGAACCGGCTCAGGCTGCAGAGCCAGAGCAAGCCAAGGCGCCGGAAATCGAGGCACCGAAAGTCGTCGAACCCGTTGCTCAGCA
Source organism: Pseudomonas sp. GL_135 (assembly GCF_057834665.1). Classification (NCBI taxonomy): domain Bacteria; kingdom Pseudomonadati; phylum Pseudomonadota; class Gammaproteobacteria; order Pseudomonadales; family Pseudomonadaceae; genus Pseudomonas; species Pseudomonas sp. GL_135. The sequence goes on along the minus strand of NZ_CM174408.1, from coordinate 1,624,871 downwards.
GCCTGTGGCCGCTGAACAGGTCATCGCCCCGGCCGTGGAAGCAGCCGCTCAGACCGCAGCACCGGAAATCGTCGCCGCGCCAGTGGCGGTCGAACCTCCTCAGGCGCCGGTTGCAGAACCGGCCAAAGAAGAGACACCTGCGCTGCCGGTTGCCAGCAATGGCCGTGCACCGAACGATCCTCGTGAAGTGCGTCGCCGTCGTCTGGAAGCCGAGCGTCAGCAGAAAGAGGCGCAAGCCTCGGATGAGCCTAAACCGCTCGTATAATCGGCTGTAACCAAAAAGCCCCACCTGTGTGAACAGGTGGGGCTTTTTTATGCCTGCCGTCTAGGGGACCTGAGGTTATGTAGTGTGAGATCAGCGCGATTGAAAGGTCAGCGCAGCGGGTACGTCCACGTCCCACAACACGCCCGGGTCGTCGACCTCGATCTCCTTGATCCGCGCGCCCTGGAATAACCGTCTGGCGCCCTTCTCCCCCGCCAGCGCCATGAGAGCCGGGCCGAACGCACGACCAAAAGCAACGGGGTGCCCATACTTTCCGCCATGGACCGGCACGCTGATGGCGTCGTCCTCCACCGAACGGGCCACACGTTCGAGGGTGTCAGGATGAATGAAAGGCATGTCGCCCAACGCAATCAACCAGCCGCGATGGGCGGGCTCGGCCGAAACGGCTGCGGCGATGCTGTCGCCCATGCCAGGGGAATCCAGTACCACCACTTCGTAGCCATGGCGCAGGCCCAACTCGGCAACGCTGCAGTAATCGGCTCGGGTCAGCAGGACGGTCTTATCGGCCAGGGGGCTGACGGTGACAAGCACCTGCTCCAGCACAGATCGCTCCGTGCCGTCACGCCCGAGGCATTGCGCCAGGAGCTTGTTACGGTGGTCACCGGCAACTGCGCGGTATCGGCTGCCGTGGCCCGCCGCCAGCACGATCGCGCATAGGGTTTCACTCATGGTTAACCCTCACTGAATAGCGACTAAGTGACGCTCAAACCGGAGGACACGCCCCGATCAATAGAGGTTGGGTTCCATTTCCAGCCCAACACCGAAGCGCTCGAGGATGTCCGCCTGAATGCGCTGCGCCAGAGCGAGCAATTGCTCGCCCGATGCCTGGCCATAATTGACCAGCACCAGTGACTGCAGCGCATGAACCCCTGCGTCGCCGTCACGGAAGCCCTTCCAGCCCGCCTGCTCGATCAACCAGCCGGCCGCCAGCTTTACCTGGCCATCGGCCTGAGGGTAGCCGACGACGCCAGGGTGCGTGAGTTTGATGACAGCCACACGCTCGGCGGACACCAGCGGGTTCTTGAAGAAGCTCCCTGCGTTGCCCAGCGTGGCGGGGTCCGGCAGTTTTTCGCTGCGAATGGCGCAGATCGCCCGGCTCACGTGCATCGGCGAAGGCTCTTTGATGCCCTGCTCTTCCAGGCGCTGACGCACCGGCCCGTAATCGAGGTGAAGGGTCGCCGAGTAGCTGAGCTTGAAGCGAACACGCAGGATCAGCCAACGGTTTGGCTGACGCTTGAACAGGCTGTCGCGGTAGCCGAACTCGCAGTCGGCCAGGACAAATTCCCGCAGCTCGCCGCTGTGCCGATCAATCGCGGTCAGGCTGTGAAAAACATCCTTGAGCTCAACGCCGTAAGCGCCGATGTTTTGCATCGGTGCAGCGCCAACGGTGCCGGGGATCAGGCTGAGGTTTTCCAGCCCGGCCAACCCTTGGGCGAGTGTGTCCAGCACGAACGGATGCCAGGGCTCGCCTGCCTCCGCTTCGACAATGGCGCCGCCGCAATCCTCGTGGGTGATGCGGATGCCCCGGCTGGCCATGCGCAACACGAGCGCATCGACGTCACGGGTCAGCAGCAGATTGCTGCCGCCGCCGATAACCATCAGCGGCACGTCGTGGCGGGTCGAATACGCCAAGGCCTCGCGTACGTCGTCGTCGCTGAACGCCTCGGCAAAACGCCGGGCACGGACATTTACGCCGAATGTGTTGTGGGGCTTGAGAGACACGTCGTGTTGTACATTCAGCGTCATGGATGCGTCCGCGAAAACAGTGGAAGAAGTACCAGACCCACGCTCATCAAGCCTCCAGCAGACGACGAACGCGTTCCAGATCTTCCGCAGTATCGACGCCGGCCGGTGGCGCCTCGAGGGCGTCGGCCACGTGAATGCGCACACCGTGCCAGAGCGCACGCAACTGCTCGAGGTTTTCTGTGTTTTCCAGCCAGCATGGGCCCCAGCTGACAAAGTCGTGGAGGAACCCGGCGCGGTAGGCATAGATGCCGATGTGGCGGCGATACGGCACGCCTTCTGGCAGCGTATCGCGGGACTTCGCCAAGGCATCGCGAGCCCAGGGCAGCGGCGCGCGGCTGAAAGTCAGCGCCAGGCCGTTGAGGTCAGAGCAGACCTTGACCACGTTGGGATTGAACAGCGAGGTCACGTCCTCGATTGGCTCGGCCAGGGTCGACATGCGCGCCTCGGGATGAGCTGCAAGATTATCGGCGACCTGATCGATCACGGCGGGCGGGATCATCGGCTCGTCGCCCTGGACATTGACCACGATGGCGTCGTCGGCCAGGCCCAGCTGGGCGGCGACTTCAGCCAGGCGGTCGGTGCCGGAATTGTGATCGTCGCGGGTCATCAGCACTTCGGCGCCGAACGCCTGGCAGGCGTCGACGATGCGCTGATCGTCAGTGGCAACCACCACGCGCTCTGCGCTGCTTTTACGCGCCTGTTCCCAGACGTGCTGGATCATCGGCTTGCCAGCGATGGTTTTCAGTGGCTTGCCGGGAAAGCGACTGGAGCCGTAGCGCGCCGGAATGACAACGGTGAACGCAGCGGTCATTTGTCCAGACGCTCGTCTGTGGTAAGGGTGCGCGCTTCGCTTTCCAGCATCACCGGGATGCCGTCGCGGATCGGGTAGGCCAGGCCGGCGCCTTTGCTGATCAGCTCGGTTTTGTCGGCGCTGAGCTTGAGCGGACCCTTGCAGATCGGGCAGGCAAGAATGTCGAGCAATTTGGTGTCCATAAAAGATCCTGAGCGAGTCATGGCAAAAGACGGGTTAACTGCGAATCGAACCAACTGACGAACGCCGGCGAAGGCACGGCTTCCACGGCCAGGTACCACCAGTCCGGTGCGGCAAAAGACGCGCATTTGACGGCGTCCTTCTCGGTCATGACCAGGGGCAATGCCGGGGTGAACGACAGTGCCTGGGCACTGAACACGGCGTGGTCGGCGAACGCATGTGGAACAGGCCGCCAGTGTAGTCCTTCGAGGGTGTTGAAGAAACGTTGCGGGTTACCGATGCCGGCCACTGCGTGGACCTGCTGACCGCGCGGGAAATGATCGACCGGCCGGCGCTCCCCGGTGACCAGGTTGACCAGCGCCGAGGGCTTGAGCTGAAACCCGAAGCCGTCTTCGCGATCCGCGCTCGCGCCGTTGTACAGCAGCGCATCCACGCTCCGCAGCCGCTCGACCGGTTCGCGCAACGGGCCTGCCGGCAGGCAGCGGCGATTGCCAAGCCCGCGGAGGGCATCGATCAGCACCAGTTCGAGGTCGCGATTCAGGCGATAGTGCTGCAGGCCGTCGTCCGAGAGAATGAGATCAAGGGGCTCTTCAGCGAGCAGGGCGCGCACGGCCTGCGAGCGGTCCGGGTCGATCATCAATGGCACGCCGGTGCGATTGACGATCAGCAGGGGCTCATCGCCCGCGTGCTCGGCGGGCTGTTGCGGCAGTACGCGCCAGGGCAGGCTCGGCGGCTTGGAGCCATAGCCCCGACTGACCACACCGACGCGCAGCCCGCGTGCCCGGCAATGATCAATCATCCAGAGGATCAGCGGCGTCTTTCCGGTGCCACCGACAGTGATATTGCCGACGACCACCACCGGAACGGGCGCTTTATAAATGTCGCCCTGCCCTGCGAGGAAGCGCGCGCGCTTGCGGTTCACCACGCGCCGGTACAGGCATTCGAGCGGGCGCAACAGCACCAGCGCCGGATGGCCGTTGTACCAGGCGTCGAGCAGTCGGTCAGTGAATGCCATCAGTTAGCCGATGCGGCCTCGACGGTGGTCATGCGCAAATGGGCGAAACCGAGTTTGCCGGCGGCGTCCATGGCGGTGATCACCGCCTGGTGCGGGGTCTTGCCGTCAGCGCTGATCGACAGCGGCAGACTGGTGTCGCCCTCGGATTCCTTCTGCAGGGCATCGATGAGGGTTTCCAGCTTGCTGTCGCCCAGCAGGGTGTTGTTCACCGAATACACGCCGTCGGCATTGATCGTGATGTCGAGGTGTTTTTTGTCGACGTCATCGGCCGAAGCGCCGGTCACCGCCTGGGGCAGGTCAACGCGCAGCTGGGTTTCCCGGGTGAACGTGGTGGTCACGACAAAGAACAGCAGCAGAATGAACACCACGTCGATCAGCGACACCAGATTGATGTCGATGGTCTCCCTGGGTTTGCGACGGCGGAATTTCACTTCTTCCTGCCCTCGCCACGTGCGGCAGCCTTGATGTCCGGCTTGGCGTCGGTGAGGTCGACGTCACGGTCGCCCTGCACGACTTCCACCAGCTTGATGGCTTCCTGTTCCATGCCGACCACCAGCTCATCGACGCGCGTTTGCAGGTAGCGATGGAAGAAGATCGCGGGAATCGCAACGGTCAGGCCGGATGCGGTGCAGATCAATGCCTTGCCAATACCGCCGGCAAGCATGCCGGCGTTCCCGGTCATGCCGCTGCTGGTGAACGAGCTGAAGATGTCGATCATGCCGAGCACGGTGCCCAGCAAACCCAGCAGCGGGGCCATGGCAGCGATGGTCCCGAGTGTCGCCAGATAGCGTTCGAGCTCGTGAATGACCCGGGCTGCGGCCTCCTCGATGCACTCTTTCATGATCTCGCGACCATGGCGGGAATTGGCCAGACCGGCGGCGAGGATTTCACCCAGCGGCGAGTCGGCGCGCAGCTCTTTGAGCTTTTCGGCGCTCAGTTGCTTGTCCTGAATCCAGCGCCACACCTGGCCGAGCAAATGCGGCGGCGTGATGCGACTGGCGCGCAGGGTCCAGAGGCGTTCAATGATGATTCCGACGGCGGCGATGGAACTCAAAATGATCGGTAGCATCATCCAGCCACCTGATTTGACCAGCTCCCACACAGCGACCACCCCCTCAAAAAAAGTGGCGCCACTCTAACATAGCGTCGGCGCCTCGCCGAACGTGTCGATGAATAACCAGACCTTTCAGTCACGCCAGAAGCGTCGCGTCCTACGTTCGGCCAGCGCCCTTTCGTAAGCGCCCAATTGCACGGTAATAGCACCCAGCACAGCGCTGTCGTGAATCTCCATGCCCGACCATGCGTATCGGGACATCACCAGCGGATGGGGATGGCCGAACGCATTATTGCGGCCTCGGGAAATCAGCACGCCCCGCGCACCGACCGCGCGCAGAAACCCGCGGGACGACGAGCTGCGGCTGCCGTGGTGGGGAGATTGCAGCCAGTGGGCGCTGACGTTGAAGCCGTCGTCGAGCATCGCGCGTTCGGCAGCGACGTCGATATCACCGGTCAGCAATAGCCGCTCGCCATTGGCCTGGACGCTGAGCACACAGGAAGCCTGATTGCCCTCGGCGGCCTGCTCCCATATCCAAGTGGAAAAAACGACTTCATCCCACGTCCATGTTTCCCCGTTACGGCAGGACTCGGCTGACAATTCGGTCGGCATGCGCCCTACGTCACCCGTCAGCACCCGCGCGACCGGCACGCCCTTGCGAACGGCAGCGGCACCACCGGCATGATCGGCATCGGCATGACTGAGCAGCAGGGTGTCCAGTTGCTTGAGCCCGGCGCGCCGAATGGCCGGCAATACTACGCGCTCACCGATATCGAAATCACCGAAACGCGGCCCTGCGTCGTACAGCAGGGCGTGGTCGCGGGTGCGCAGCAGGATGGCGAGCCCCTGCCCCACATCCAGCTGCAGCACTTCGACCTGCCCGACAGGCACGGTTTTCTGCGGCGGGAAGATGCACAGCAACAGTAACGGCCAGCCCAACGGACACATCGGCAGGCCTTTGGGCAGCAACAGCAGAAACGCGCCGAACAGGCTCAGCGGCCAGACCCACAGTGGCACGTGGGGGCCGGTCCAGGCGGGAGCGAGCTCGGCCATGAACGTCAGCCAGCGAAACAGCCCGTCCATCGCGCCGCCTGCCAGCCACAACAGACCTTCGCCCAGCGGAGGGATAGCAAGCAGCGCCGTGCCGAGCAACGCCAGGGGCAAGATCAGCAGGCTCGACCACGGCACGGCGAGCAGATTGACGGCGGGACCGCTCACGCTCACCGGCAAGCTCAACATCAGCAGCACCGGCAGCAGCCCCACCGCGATCAGCCATTGTGCGCGGGTCCAGCTCTGCAGCCAGCTCCACGGCCCGAGTCGCCCGCTGAAGATCAGCATCAGGATCGCGACCGCAAGAAACGACAGCCAGAAACCCGGGCGCAACGTGATCAGTGGCTCGGCGAGCAGCACCAGATTGAGCGCCAGCAACAGCGGCCAGGTGGCGCCCAGATGGCGGAAACGAAGACGCCACAGCAGCACCAGACCCAGCATGGTGACAGCCCGCTGCACCGGCACTTCAAAGCCCGCCAGCACGCCATATGCCAGCGCGCCCGCGAAGGCCGCCATGCATGCCGAGGGCAGCCAGGGCAGAAATGGCGGCCACGCGCCCCATCGGGCCAAGCCAGCCACCAGGCCGTAGAGCAAACCGGCGAGCAAGCCGATGTGCGTTCCGGAAATGACCAGCAAGTGGACGGTGCCGGTGTCCTGCAGGACTTGCCAATCGGCGGCGCTCAATCCGGAATCGTCCCCCAGCACCAAGGCCGCCAGACCGCCCTCCCGGCCCTGGGCATCCACACTCAGCAGGCGCTGGCGAATGCTGTCGCGCCAATTGTCCTGGGCCGGTTCGAGCAACTGGCCGTCCACCACGGTGCCGGTGGCCCCAATGCGCTGCGCCAGCAGCCATGCCTCGTAATCGAACGCGCCGGGATTGACCAGCCCACCCGGGCGCTTGAGTTTGACCGCCAGACGCCAACGCTCCCCGCTATTGACCGGCGGCCCGCCGTACCAGCCAATGCGGATCTGTTCGGGAAGCCGCGCGCGTCGTGAAACGGGATCATCCAGCTGAAACCGCACCACGCCGTCGATTGTCTGCGGCAGCCCGACGACGCGTCCCTCCAGCCAGAGCGTTTGCCCATCGAGGCGCTCGGCCAGTCGGTCATCCAGCGCCGACGACGCCGAGACGCAGGCCCAGGTCAGCCCGAACAGATAAAACGCCAGGGGGTAGGTGCGAAACGGCAGCAGCATCAGCGCCACCACGGGCATCGCCAGCAGCAACCAGACCGGCGGTAATGCTGGCAGAAAACGTAGCGTCAGCAGTCCGAGTGCGAGGGCGAGCATCCCTGTGCGCATGAGGCTTTCCTTGTCTGCGGGTGAAATCGACCTCCATGGCTTAGCCGATGCGCCGGCACGCGCGCTTATTAATTGTCACAAAGTCTGAATTTGCGTTTGCGACTATCCGTGCATACTTCCCCGAATTTCCCGCCCACCTCGCCGGATTCCCGTATGCCACGCCACCTGATCAAGCGGTACATGCCCGATCCGAACAGCATCCGGGAACACAAATCCTTACGCTTTCTTGGCTCTCTTCTGCACGACCCCAACCTCTGGCACCTCAATCGACATTCCGTGGCCCGCGCGATGGGGATCGGGCTGTTTGCCGCCTTGATGCCAATGCCGTTGCAAATGCTCCTGGCGGCCGTGCTGGCGATCTGGGTCCGGGCAAACATGCCGATCGCTGTCAGTCTGTGCTGGCTGACCAACCCGCTGACGATGCCGCCAGTGTTTTATTGCACCTATAAAATCGGCGCGCTGCTGATGGGCTTGCCGCCGCGGCATTTCCCGGACGAGCTGAGTTGGGACTGGATCAGCGGACAGCTGTCCACCTTGTGGCAGCCGTTTTTGCTGGGGTCGGTGGTGGCGGGGATTGTGCTGGGCGTGGCCGGGTATTTCGGGACGATGGCGTACTGGCGCTGGTGGGTGGGGCGGCAGTGGAAGCAGCGCAAGGCAAAGCGCCGATAGTACGAACACAGCAGAACATGTGGGCATGAGCTTGCTCACGAAGGCGTCAGTACATCCGCTACATGTTCAGCGCATGTAATGACGTCTTCGCGAGCAAGCTCACTCCCACAAGGTGCGGCGAAATTACTGACGCATCCCGCGTCCGCTCACCAGCAATCGCGCGCAGCCGAGGTACAGCACGATGGTCGCAACGACCATGAACGCCAGGGCAATGCTGATCTTGATGTCGGACACGCCGAGGATGCCGAAGCGGAAGGCATTGACCATGTGCAGCACCGGGTTGGCCAGCGACACGGTCTGCCAGAACGGCGGCAGCAGGTTGATCGAGTAGAACACCCCGCCCAGGTAGGTCAACGGCGTCAGCACGAAGGTCGGGATGATGGAAATATCATCGAAATTGCGGGCAAACACGGCATTAATGAAGCCCAGCAGCGAGAAGATCGTCGCGGTCAGCAGCACCACGATGATCGTGATACCCAAGTGATGAACCTGCAGATCGGTGAAGAACATCGACAGCATCGTCACGATCACCCCCACCGCCAGCCCGCGCAGCACGCCGCCGATGGTGTAGCCGATCAGGATGGTGTGGGGCGACACCGGCGAAACCATCAGTTCTTCGACCGAACGCTGGAACTTGGCGCCGAAGAAGCTCGATACCACGTTGCCGTAGGAATTGGTGATCACTGACATCATGATCAGGCCGGGCACGATGTACTGCATGTAAGTGAAGCCACCCATGTCGCCGATCTGCCGACCGATCAGGTTGCCGAAGATCACGAAGTACAGAACCATGGTGATCGCTGGCGGCAGCAAGGTCTGCGGCCAGATCCGCATGAAACGCCGGACCTCACGGTAAACGATGGTGTTCAGGGCGATCAGGTTGGGGCGCAGCTCCGAGCTCATATCGCCACCTTCGCCAGATTCTTCTCGACCAGACCCACGAACAACTCCTCAAGGCGGTTGGTTTTATTGCGCAGGCTCAACACTTGAATGTTCTGCAGCGACAACTGACTGAACAGCGACGTGATGCCGATGGTCTTGTCGACTTGCACCTCAAGGGTCTGGCTATCCACCAACTGCACCGGATAGCCGTTGAGCTGAGGCGCGGCTTGCAGCGGATCCCGCAAATCCAGCAGGAAGGTCTCTACGTGCAGTTTGTTAAGCAGCGTCTTCATGCTGGTGTTTTCGATGATCGTGCCGTGATCGATGATGCCGATATTGCGGCACAGCTGCTCAGCCTCCTCCAGGTAATGGGTGGTGAGGATGATGGTGATGCCCTTCTCGTTCAGCTCGGTGAGGAAGGTCCACATGGAACGGCGCAATTCGATATCTACACCCGCGGTTGGCTCGTCGAGGATCAACAGGCGGGGCTCGTGAATCAGCGCGCGGGCGATCATCAGACGGCGCTTCATGCCGCCGGACAATGAACGTGACGGCGAGTCGCGCTTGTCCCACAAACCCAGCTGGGTCAGGTACTGCTCGGCGCGCTCTTTGGCGATCTTCGGCGGGATGCCGTAATAACCCGCCTGGGTCACGACGATGTCGAAGGTCTTCTCGAACTGGTTGAAATTGAATTCCTGCGGCACCACACCGATCGAGCGCTTGAGCTGCGCCGGGTTGGTATCGAGGTCGTGGCCGAAAATGTTCACCGTGCCGCTGGTCTTGTTGACCAGGGTCGAGATGATCCCGATGGTGGTGGATTTGCCGGCGCCGTTAGGGCCGAGCAATGCGAAGAAATCACCCTCGGCGACGTCCAGATCAATGCCCTTGAGGGCCTGGAAACCGTTGCCGTAGGTCTTGGTTAGCTGCCGGATGGACAGAGCTGAACTCATGACTGAACACACACCAATAAAAATGAAAAAGGGAAGATAAACGAATACGAAAGTACAGTCGCCGGACTGACACGGCCGCTGACATTTACCGTGCCGCGCAGCGGGAAAATCAGGCGCAACACAAGGTTGCAAGCGCAGTGGTCGCAATGTTGCGTGCCGATGCCGCCCAAGTACAACGACATCGGTTGATAGTCAGTATTAACTCGACACGGGCTGAACTCAGGTCAGCGCGGTCATGACCGCCTTGCGATACGCCGGACGCTGTTGCAAACGCTCGTACCAGGCTTTGAGGTGGGGCAGCTCGCGACGTTCAATCGGCATTTCGAACCAGGGATAAGCGAAGCAGCCGAGGGGAATGTCGCCCACGCCGAATTCATCGCCCGAGAGGTACGGCTGATGCGCCAGTGCTGCGTCGACGATGACCAGCAGGCGTTCGACTTCGGCTTTCGCAGCGTTGATTTGCGTCCAGTCCTGTTTGTCGGCTGGCGTGCGTACTACGCCCCAGAACACCGGCCGAAAGGGAGCGGCCAGCGTCGACGTGGTCCAGTCCATCCACTTTTCAGCCTGGGCACGCGCCTTGGGGCTGGCGGGATAGAGCGAAGAATCCGGCGCGTATTGAGCCGCCAGATAGCGAACGATGGTGTTGGATTCCCACAGCACAAACTCGCCGTCTTCAATCATCGGCACCACGCCGTTGGGGTTCTTCGCCAGGTACTCGGGCTGATCGTTGACCCCGAAAGCGCCGCCGGCATTCAGCGACTCATATTCCAGCCCCAGTTCCTCGGCGATCCACAATGCCTTGCGCACATTGGACGAGTTCTTGCGGCCCCAGATCTTCAACATGTTGTCATTCTCCGTGTGCTCAACGATCGATGAGTGGCGTTTGCGGCGGGCCACAGTCTACTCCGGGATGCGGGTGTTCGAGCCACAACTTCCTGTGCATCGGCCAGGTCCCGAACTCCCTTGGTAGCGCGGGGTCACTATCGAAGCGCGGGCCAGAGCGGTCGACTGCGCAGCCGGTTGCGCTTATCGCACCGTCATCATGGAGGGCTGTTTATGCTGTTGTTGTGGATCGTAGTGTTGGTGGTCGGCGTGGCCTGGCTGGCCCATCGGCGTGTTGCGCCCTTCCCCGCCCTGGGCATCGTCGCGGTGTACCTGTTGGCGATGGGCGCGTTCAGCCATGCCCACGGATGGATGATTATCCCGTGGGTACTGTGGCTCGGCGTCGCGTTGATGCTGGCGCTGCCGGACCTGCGTCGCAAACACTTCAGTGCGCCGATGTTCTCGTGGTTTCAGAAAGTGCTGCCACCGATGTCCGCCACCGAGCGTGACGCCATCGACGCCGGCACGGTGTGGTGGGATGGCGAGCTGTTCAGCGGCCGTCCGGACTGGAACACCCTGCTGAGCTACCCGAAAACCACGCTCACCGACGAAGAGCAGGCGTTCCTCGACGGTCCGACCGAAGAACTCTGCGCCATGGTCAGCGACTGGGAAATCGGTCAGGCCATGGACCTGCCCCCGGAAGCCTGGGCGCATATAAAAGCGCACGGCTTTTTTGCTCTGATTATTCCCAAGGAGTATGGCGGCAAAGGGTTCTCGGCCTACGCCCACTCGCAAGTGGCGATGAAGCTGGCGACCCGCAGCGGCGATCTGGCCTCCACCGTCATGGTGCCCAACTCACTGGGCCCGGCAGAGCTGCTGCTGCATTACGGCACCGATGAGCAGCGCAATCACTACTTGCCACGCCTGGCCCGTGGCGACGAGATCCCGTGCTTTGCATTGACCGGCCCGCTGGCTGGCTCCGACGCAGGGGCGATGCCCGACACCGGGATCATCTGCAAGGGCCAGTGGGAAGGCGAAGAAGTCATCGGTCTGCGCCTGAACTGGGAAAAGCGCTACATCACCCTCGGCCCGGTCGCTACCCTTCTGGGCCTGGCCTTTAAGGCTTACGACCCTGAGCATTTGCTGGGTGACGAGACAGACCTGGGCATCAGCCTGGCGCTGATACCCACCGACACCGCGGGTGTGGAGATCGGTCGTCGTCATGTGCCACTGGGCGCTGCCTTCATGAACGGCCCGAACTCCGGCAAGGACGTGTTCATTCCGCTGGAATACCTGATCGGCGGCCAGGACATGCTCGGCAAAGGCTGGATGATGCTGATGAATTGTCTGTCGGTCGGACGTTCGATTTCCCTGCCGGCGGTCGGTACCGGCGCTGCGAAGTTCACCAGCCTCGTTACCGGGCAGTACACCCAGGTGCGCGAGCAGTTCAACGTACCGCTGGCAGCGTTCGAAGGGATTCAGGAATCCCTCGCGCGCATCGGTGGCAACGCCTGGCTGATGGACAGCGCGCGCATTCTGACCGCCAACGCGGTGGACTTGGGCGAGAAGCCTTCGGTGCTGTCGGCGATTCTGAAGTACCACCTGACCGAGCGTGGCCGTGAGTGCATCACCCATGCGATGGATGTGCACGGCGGCAAGGGCATCATCATGGGCCCGAACAACTACCTCGGTCGCTCGTGGCAAGGCGCGCCGATCTTCATCACCGTTGAAGGCGCGAACATTCTGTCGCGCAACCTGATGATCTTCGGTCAGGGCGCCATTCGCTGCCATCCGTTCGTGCTGAAGGAAATGGCCCTCGCCGGTCGTCAGGATCATGACCGGGCGGTGGTGGAATTCGACGGCCTGCTGATGCAGCACATTGGTTTTGCCTTTCGCAACGCGGCCAGCACGCTGGTGCTGAATCTGGGTCTTGGGCATTTCGAAAGCGTGCCGGGTGATCGCCTGAGTCAGGGTTATTTCCGCGCACTGAACCGGCAGGCTGCAGCGTTTGCGATGCTGGCTGACCTGAGCATGATGCTGCTGGGCGGCGAGTTGAAACGCCGTGAACGTCTGTCGGCGCGACTGGGCGATGTGCTGAGCCACATGTACCTGGCGTCCGCTGCGCTCAAGCGTTATCACGATCTGGATTATCCCGAAGCGCTGGCGCCGCTATTTTGCTGGTCCATGGAAGAAGCGCTGGGTGAGTCGGAGCGCGCGCTGGACGAATTGCTCAGTAATTTCCCGAACCGCATTCTAGGCGGGCTGCTGCGGGTGATCGTGTTCCCGTTCGGTCGTCGCCACAAAGGGCCTTCGGACAGGCTCGATGCCCAGGTCGCGGAAATCCTCGGCCGCGCCAAAGGCGACCCGGCGCTGGAATCGGTGCTTGCCGGTTGCTATCGCCCGACCGACGCAGAGGATCCAGTCGGCGCATTGCAGCACGCCAGCGACCTGCTCAGCGGCGCCAAGGCTACCCGCAGCAAACTGCATCACGCGGTGAAAAGCGGTCAGGTCAAGCCAGCGGGTGGCGAGCATCTGATTGACGCCGCGCTCAATGCAGGCGTGCTGCAGGCGGCGGAAGCGCAAACCTTGCGCGCTGCGGAAGCGGCGCGGCGCAAAGTGATCGACGTGGATGACTTTGATAAGGAAGAGCTGGTCGCCACCGAAGGCAAAACCCGCTAACAACGGCATACCGAGTAGGAGTGCGGTTGCTCGCGATGGCTTAGGTACAGGCGCTGATGACAGGTCAGCCCCTCCGAAGCCTTCGGGCAAGCGCGCTTTTATAATGGCGGCCCGCGACTTACGTCTACATACACCGCTCTGGTGATTTGTCCTACACTCCTTGGTAACAACAAGAAAAACCCAAGGGGACGCATCATGATTAACCAACGCCTGACTCATCGCTGCCTGCTCTCTGAAATCGCCTCGGGGGAGGATCTTTACAGGGGCAAGCCGACACAAACGCTGCAAACCCTTCTGATGATGGGTTTTGTCACCCGTCTGCCCAGTCCTGATCGCACTTATGCGCACCTCGCCCTCACTGAAGCAGGCCACCGGTATCTGGCCGGGTTGTGGCATTGAGATAGCCGCAGGCGGCGGGGGCCTCTATACTCCCGCGCCTGTTTTTGTCTCTGAGGGCTTCATCATGGCCGACGCCAATCTCGACCACATCATGAATCTGCTGTTGCACTTGCGCGGCATCCTGGTCGCGCTGGGAGAGGCCGAGCAGGTCCCCGAGGAAAGTCATGCGCTGTTTCTGGAGCGTTACGATGAGTTGCTGACGCTGTTGCCGGCGGATCCGATCGAGAGTCAGTATCTGGGGCAGGATTTGTTGTGTCAGGTGATTCAGCGTTATCCGCAGATTGCTCATTTGGTGCCGCGGGATTTGCTTTGGTTTTTCGCGGGCGATTGTCTGCATTTCATGCCGGACGATGAGATTGATTTGTATACGGCGCTGGAGGAGCGTCGCTTTGAGGCGATGGAGAACGATGAGCCGTTCGACTGGAATCAGGAGAAGCAGTTGCTGGCGATGTCGCAGTCTGAGTCCAAGCATTGATCTGAGGTTATCCGGATCAAGATCACCATCAAGAGCGTCCGCCTGGGGGCGGACTGTTTCGCCTTCGGCGAGTTACTTGATAAAGCCCCAAGTAACCAAGGGCTTGTGCTCCTGGTTGGGCCCTTCCTTCGTCAGGGTTCCTTCACTCCGGCCTCGCTCCGTGGGCCCGCGCCGAACGGACATCCATGTCCTGACGGCGCTCTCGCCGCATCCATGCGGCTCGGCCCACTTCGCGAGACCTGCGTTCAGCCTGCACCAAAGTCGCGTTCTGCGGTGTCCGGGCTATTTGTGTACGAAGATCAAAAGCGTAGAGCAGATCAACGGCTTCCCGGCTAAAGCCGGTCCTACTGACCGCACCCGCTGCTTTTCGTAGGACCGGCTTCAGCCGGGAAGAGGCCGGTTCGGACGCCGCAATTGATCGTTCCCCCGCTCCGGGTGGGAATGCCGCCCGCGCCGCTTTGCGTCATCCCGTACTCGTCGTCGACATCAATCCTGATAATCCGTCCCAAGCCGATCCAGTTCGCGGATCAGCGCATTCCAATGCCGTGTTACGCCAGGCCCCGTGCCGCTTTTCAGGACTTTGGCCTGCTCTTCCACCCGCTTCACCACCTCTTCAGGCGGGAAGATCAATTCGGCATTGCCCGCCGCCTGGGCGGCAATCTGGATGTTGCAGGCGTATTCGAGGTTGTGCAGGTGTTGAAATGCGTGCTCCACGCTCAGCCCTGCCGTGAGCAGACCATGGTTACGCAGAATCATCACGCTCTTGTCCCCCAAGTCCGCCACCAGCCGCTCGCGCTCGCCGAGGTCCTGCGCGATACCTTCATAGCCGTGATACGCCACCCGCCCGGAGAACCCGAGGGAATGCTGGGAGATGAGCAATAGCCCGTTTTTCTGCGCAGAGACGGCAATGCCATCGCGGGTGTGGGTGTGCAGCACCGCCTGCAAGTCAGGGCGCGCTGCATGGATCGCGCTGTGAATCACGTAGCCGGCGTTGTTGATGCCTAAGCCGGTGGGGTCATCGACAATCGTGCCGTCAATGTCGACCTTGACGAGGTTGGAGGCAGTGATCTCGTCAAACAGCAGACCAAACGCATTGATCAGGAAGTGCTCGTCCGGGCCCGGTACGCGCACGGAAAAGTGCGTGTAGATGTGATCGGTCCAGCGTTTCAGGGCGGCGATCCGGTAGGCCGCCGCCAGCTTCACGCGTACTTCCCACTCTTGGGGGCTGACCCGATCGCGTACGCTGCTGGCATTGGCTGCAAGGCTGACACTGGACTGAGCGGGCAAAGCGCTGACGTTGCTCATGGATGACTCCCTGATGATTTGATTCAGACGTAATCAGGGCAGCCTATGCGCTATGGGAGCCAGTTGAAAATCACATTATCTTCTAAGCTCATTATCATTATTTTTTATTCATGCCCTGGCGTCCGGCTCTTGGTTGATCAGGTGCGTGCATCTTCCTTGGATGCTCTATGGTCTCCTGGCAGGCATGGGAAGCTGCCACGTAATGAACGGCGGCTACTCCCCGATTTCGTTGAAAACATTGGCCGCGATTTCAAGGTAACCCCAAGCTCCGATCAGCCTTCCCAAGGCTCAAGAAACTTCAGAAGCAATCTGTTGACCTCATCGGGTTGCTCTTCGTGAGGGAGGTGGCCGCAGTGGCTAATGGCATGGGCTTCAAGGTCGTCGGCCATCTCGGCCCAAACCTTGGGCATGTCGAACAGTTCGGCGACGGCGGGGAAATTCGCGCCCCACAACGACATTGTCGGCACCGAGATTTTGGTGTCTGCGTCCTCCTGATCCTGGGCAGTGTCGGTGGCGTTGGCACGGTAATCAGACATCGCGCCTCGCACAGCGCCCGGTGCCTGATAAGCCCTGACATACGTGTCGAAGGCTTCTCCGGTAATCGCCTGTGGGTCGTGGCACCAATCAGAGAAGAAATGCCGTAGCCAAATGTGCTCACGTCCGGCAATCAGCGCCTCTGGCAAATCCGGCACCAGGTGGAACATGAAAAACCAGTACGCTTTGGCGATCTTGGCGTCCATCTCACGAGCGACAATACGGGTTGGCACGTTGTCCATCACCACCAGACGGTCCAGCAAATCCGGAAAGTCCTTGGCGAACCGTGTGGCCACGCGAGCACCACGGTCGTGGCCCACCAGCGCGATTTTGGGAACGTCGAGCTCGCGCATCAGCTCGCGAATGTCCAGAGCCATGTTGCGTTTGTCGTAACCGGTAGACGGTTTCTCGGTTTCGCCGTAACCGCGCAGGTCTGGAACGATGACCCGGTAGCGCTCTGCGAGTACCGGGATCTGGAACCGCCAGGCATAGCCGGTTTCCGGGAAGCCGTGAAGCAGGATCACCGGCGGACCTTCGCCGGCCTCAACGATGTGTTGACGGATACCGTTGGCGTTAACCGAATAGCTTTTCAACGTGGACATAAGAACACCTGTTAGAGATGTGGAGCTGTGATTCAACTCAACCATCAGCGATCAAACGGTCCTTAACCAACCCAACGTCCGACTGTGCAGTGAAACGCGACCTATATCGTGCGTAAACGGAGTCCTTCCTGCCGTAACTGTGAAGCAGGGGCAATTCCTGAAGGACTGAGCGTCGCCAAGCAATCGGAATCAGACGTTGGTATCAGCCCACAGTGCACCGTAACGGGTATAGGCCTTCGGAATCCCGATGTGTTCCCTCGGATCATCGGACGCGGTGATAACCCAGCATCCATGGCCCTCTGCCCTGGATGCAACGGTCACCGGGCTCAACGAAAGGTCATTACGCCGGCTGGCGTGGGCTGCAGAATCAGCCGCTGTAGGGCGGATAGTCGACATACCCTTTTGCATCGCCGCCGTAGTAGGTGTCGCGATCCGGCTCGGTCAGTGACCAGCCGTTTTTCAGCCGAGTCACCAGGTCAGGATTTGCGATGAAGGGCTGCCCGAATGCGGCAAGGTCGATCAGGCCGGCGTGCAGCAGCTCTTCAGCGCGTTCACGGGTCATGTCCCCGGCGAGAATCAATGCGGTCTTGCCCAGCTGTGTTTTGCAGTCTTTGAGCAGGTCACGAAGCGCCTGCTCCTGCGCAGCCGAGCCTTCCTCTGCCATGAAGAAGTGGGTCTGATCCATTACGTGAACGTAAGCGATGCCGCGCTGGCTCATGCCTGCACAGAGCGCTGAGTAGGTTTCGTCGATCTGCGGATACAACGGCATATCGAACAACTGGCCGTACGGCGAAATCCGGATACCCACTCGATCAGCGCCGACTCTGGCGGCTGCCGCATCGACAACCTCAAATACGAACCGCAGACGATTTTCCAGCGTGTCGGCTGAGTAGCGATCGGTTCGGTCATTCACCAGCGGATTCAGGAACTGCTCAAGCAAATAGCCGTTGGCGCCATGAATTTCCACCCCGTCGAATCCGGCAGCGATAGCGTTTTCCGCAGCCTGGGCGAAATCTTCAACCACGCGTGCTACCTCTTCGGTGGTCAGCGGGCGTGGCGTGGCGGTGGGCACGAAACCCGGCTCCCCGTCGTCCGTGTAGGCAAACGCGACTGCACCTTGCGCTTGTTTGCTGGTGGCGCTGACCGGCGCTTTGCCGTCGATCTGAATGGAAGTGTGGGACACGCGGCCAACGTGCCACAGCTGGGCGAACATCTTCCCGCCGACGCTGTGGACCGAGTCGGTGACCAGCTTCCATCCCTTGATCTGCTCTTCGGTATAGATGCCCGGATTGAAGAGATAACCCTGGCCCTCACGAGAGATCGGCGTGCCTTCCGAAACAATCAAACCGGCGGTGCCGCGTTGGGTGTAGTGCAGGGCGATTTGCTCCGTCGCAATGTCGTCAGGGGCGCGCGAGCGGGTCATCGGTGCCATGACGATGCGGTTGTCCAGCGTTGTGGCGCCGAGTTCGTATGCTTCAAATAAGGTCATGATTAGTTCTCCTGAAGTGCCCGCTGTGGGGCGCGGAGGTTGGATTCGTGGTTGGCGCGAGCGAGCAGCTCGATAGCACGCTGGCGGTTTGCTTCGCCGGGGATCATGGGGATGACCATCATCTGATCGGTCTGATACTGCGACGCGATGCGCTGCAGTTGCTGAATCGCCAACGGACCGTCGCCAACAACCACCCGCATGCGGTTGAGCGCGACTCGATCGCGCGCTTCAGCGCTGTACTGCGTAGGGTCGACCGCGTCGGGCAGCGCCAACGCCTCGGCTGGGGCAACAGACTCTGCCCGCAGCAACCAGTCATCAAAGCTGGTCGCCAGCCGCTCGGCCTGCTCGACGGTGTCGGCCACTACTGCGAATACAGCAACGATGACACTGGGCGCGGCATGCAGTTTTGACGGACGAAAATAGGCTCGATAATGCTCGGCGGCCAGCACACCTTGCTGATGATGGGGATTGATGAAGTGCGCAAACGTGAAGCCCATCCCTTCCAGAGCGGCCAGTTCAGCGGTACTGCCGCTGGCGCCCAGTATGTGCAACTCAGGGAGGGTCGTGATCCGAGGTGCAGCGTAGATCGGCTGGGGCTGATCGCCTGCCCCCTCTTTGTCATCAAGCAGCAGAGCCTTGAGGTCCTTGAGCTTGGCCGGGAACGGGATCTGGTGTGTCTTCTCATCATTGAGGGCACGGGTGACGCGTTGATCCGCTCCGGGCGCCCGCCCTACTCCCAGGTCTATCCGCCCCGGGTACAACGCCTCCAGCACACGCGCTGTCTCGGCAACTTTGTACGCGCTGTAATGGGGCAGCATGATGCCACCCGAACCCACCCTGATCGCCTGAGTATGGGCGGCAATCTGCATCATCAGCAGCTCAGGGCTGCTCCCTGCCTGAACGTTGGATTGGTGGTGTTCCGCAACCCAGTACCGTTCGAAACCCAAAGATTCAGCGGTTTGCGCCAGTCGCGTGGTCGCCCAAAGCGCATCAGCGGCTGTGCAGCCGCTGTCCACGGGAGAGTGGTCAAGAATGCTCAATCTCATGGCGCGCTCCCGTAAGCGTTGAAGCAGGTCACTGCCTCGCCAATCGTTTCAGGAGCGATTATTTCCTGCACTGCATCAGTGGGTGAATGACAAGCGCTTGCGCGGTGATGGCTGTCTCGACGAGACGGAGTTCGTGTCAGGCGCTGAAAGCGGCGGAGAGCACCACCGCATCGGGCCTCAACAGTCGATCGGAATCCTGTGGCGAAGCCAATTGCCGCTGTGCCGGCTGAAGAGGATGGCATGATGTCGATTCCTTAAAGGTTTCGAGACAGCCTATTGGAGAAATGAAGCGGGATCTCGGCTCGTTGTTACCGAGTGATGTGAATTATATTCACTAATCAGATCGTCTTAGCGAATCGCCGGGTGGGGAGATAGGTATGAGTAAAAGGCTATGGGGTCATGCCCGTTTTCGGCGAGGTGCCGAGCGATTATGACTGCCTTAAACCTTTGAATGTCCGCTTTGGGTCGAAAGCCGTCAGCTCCAGCAATGCGCGCCAAGCCCTATTAAAGCCGACCCGGTTCATACGTCTCGCTATCGGGCACCCCGTGTCAGTCCGACATTTCGAGCCGTACCGCATCAATGTCACCGACGCAGCGACCCTTAGACTTGAGTGCGGTTTGAACAGCAAGCCCAAGGGACTTGCCGTCACGCACCTGACTTGGGCAGCCGGTCACAGCACAGGCACGGTACCACCGTCGATACGGTGCTCGGACCCCGAGATTGAGGCTGCTCGCGGGGATGCCAGGAAAGCGATGAGGTCAGCAACCTCTTGAGGCATGGCTGGCCTGCCAAGCGGAATCCCGCCTATGGATTGCATGACGATTCGTCTGCCGCCCTCGTAGTCCGTTCCCGCCTCGGCAGCCAGCCGCTCCGCCAGCCTTACGGACGCCTCGGTTTCAATCCATCCCGGCGCGACACTCAGCACCCGAACGCCCTTGTGCATAACCTCTTTGGCCAGGGATTTGCTGTAGGTGGTAAGTGCCGCCTTGGCAGCCGCGTAAGCAGTGGTGGACTCCGGCAGGGGCATCATGCGCTGAATCGAGCTGACGTGAATGATGACGCCTGAACCCTGGGCCAGCATGGCGGGCAACAAGGCGCGGTCCAGACGAACTGCGGGCATCAGATTCAAGTTCAGTTCATCTAGCCAGTGCTCGTCACTGATGGCAGCAAAGCCACCTGCAGGCGTATTCGAACCACCGAGCACATTAATCACCATATCAACACCCCCCCAATCCTGGAGAACGCACTGTGCAAGGTGAGCCACACCTTCAGACGTCGTCAGATCCGCACGGATGTAAGTGACGCCTTCCACAGGTCGTGCTGACACGTCGCGGGCTGATGTCGCCACCCGGGCACCTCCCTCTACCAGGTTTTGCACGACTGCTGCGCCAAGGCCCATCGTCCCGCCGGTAACCACCGCCCGTAGGCCATTCAGTTGGAGATCGAAGCTCATAGCGTGATCTCCAGGTTTGCGATCAGGCCGCGCTCAAGGCGGAATGAGAACTTGAGGTCGATCGGGCTGCCTGGAAAATTACCGGCCACGTGGCAGTAGACAGCATGAACATCGCCCGCCCGCTCAATCGAGAATGGCTCAGTGGTGCAGGTGTAGAGGGTCGATACCTCGTCCTTCCAGGACTTGATGGCATCGCGACCACTGTGGGTCTGCCCTTCATCTTTCACGACGCCATCCGGTGTGAAACAGCGGGCAATGGCATTGGAGCCTTGGGTATCTGCCGCAAAATACGCGGCAATGGGATCAGGGAGAGTAAGTGCTGACATGGCGGATTCCTTGACTGGGACGGCCCACATGATGCGTCCTGGCTGTCATTTCAAGAATCCCCTAGAATCAGGATTGATTATGTAGAGAACAAGGCATAATGCGCGGATCTGAATTTGCTGAACTCAAAGCCTTTGTCGCCATTGTTGAGCGTCAAAGCTTCGCCCGGGCTGCGGAACATCTGGGCCTGTCACCTTCCGCACTTAGCCAGAGCATCCGACAACTCGAAGACCGTATCGGCGCACGCCTGCTCAATCGAACGACTCGAAGCGTCGCGCCGTCAGCAAGTGGCGAGCAGCTCTACAGACGCATAGCGCCCCTGTTTGAAGAAATGGCAGTTGCGGTTGCAGAGGTCAGCGAGGCGACGGGGCAGATGAGTGGCACATTGCGCATCAACACGTTAGGGATTGCAGCGAGGACCATCATTGCTCCACGGCTTTCACGCTTCCAGCAAATGCACCCGGATGTGGTGCTCGACATAGTGGTTGACGATGCGCTGGCGGATATCGTGACTGGCCGATTTGACGCAGGGATCCGCGTGGGTGGCCAGCTTGAAAAAGACATGGTCGCTGTTCGGCTCACCCCTGATTTGGACATGGTTGCCGTGGCGTCGCCGGATTACCTCGCGCGCCGAGGAATCCCCCACTCCCCTGCTGACTTACACGAACACGCGTGCATCAACTGGCGGCTTCAAGCGGACGGCAGATACTACTGCTGGGAGTTCAAGAAACGGGGCCAGCAACTCGAAGTCGCGGTGAAAGGCCCCGTCGTCACCAATCACCCTGATATCGGTATTACTGCTGCGCTACAGGGCCTGGGCATTGCTTACCATTTCGAGCGAGATGGAGTAGGTGAGCTTCTGGCCCAAGGAAGGCTGATCGAGGTCCTTGCGGACTGGTCGATCACGCGTCCCGGGCTGTTCCTCTATTACTCGAACAGGCGACACCGCCCAGCCGCTCTAGGTGCGTTCATCGATTGTCTGCTGGATCGGAAACCGTTTGATCGGCCCTGACCAGCCCCTTCGGAGATCCATCATGCACGCAGATGGAGA
This sequence comes from Pseudomonas sp. GL_135, assembly GCF_057834665.1. Taxonomy (NCBI): domain Bacteria; kingdom Pseudomonadati; phylum Pseudomonadota; class Gammaproteobacteria; order Pseudomonadales; family Pseudomonadaceae; genus Pseudomonas; species Pseudomonas sp. GL_135. The sequence goes on along the minus strand of NZ_CM174408.1, from coordinate 1,602,752 downwards.
GCCAGCCGACGACATAAAAGCACTGCGTCATCCGCGAAAATTTGCCCGGCAGAAATTTGAGGCTGCCACGTGAACAAAATATTCCAGTCAATACGATATAAACCATCCTCTCATCGACGGCGACTTCAACAGAGACTTCAGGGTAGGCCTCAAGAAATGGAGGCTAATACCTGGTGGACAGAAGACCTGCGCGATCGCTCAACAAAGAGAGACGATGCCTGCCGGATCCGCTCGGCACTGACGCTCAGTAAGGTCCACGGTTCAATCAGCAAGGGATTTGCGGTAGTAGCGATAACTGCCCTCTTTGCGAAAAAATAAATAGCCTGCTGCCTCATACATGTGCCTTGCGGGGTTGTGCTCAATGACTCCGAGCGTCAGTAGCGTGGCGCCTTCTTTCGATGCATTACTCTCGAAATGTTGAAGCAGCGCTGTACCAATTCCCTGTCGACGAAAGTCTGGGAGCACATTGATAGAGCTGAGGCCAGCATTGTCGATTTCCATCTCCCAGAAATAGTATCCAACAACGTTACCTGCCATTTCGGCCATGTACATGCGGGATAAATTTGATACCCATTGCTCAATGTGACGATCTGCCGCGCTTTCCCAGGCGCGTAATGCTTCTGACTCAAAATTCTGGATATACGCTCGCTCAAGCCTGAACACGAGAGGCAGATCCATGGGCGATGCACAACGTAAACTAAGCACTAGATGGTTTTCCAATGTTTATCCCTATCTGCATTAGGGTGACTTGGTGAAGCCCGAGCCTGCTGCCCGCGCGGCCAAGGCGCTGAGCGGAATGAAATGCGCCGATGGCAGTATGAGCTGGAATCGATCGCTTACTCCGCTGCCACCGCCATCTGGTAACGGCCTTTAACAATCGGAGTGCGGGTAAACGTAAGTTTTCCGACGCCTAAGGAAAGAGAAAATGGCGTTCCCTTCATGATTGATTCTTCTACCAGGTATGGAATGGATAAGCCGAGCGCCCTGACTGCAAGACGCTTTGTCACTTTAACGAGCTCTCGTTTAGCAGGGTCTTCGTCATCAACAGCCGACACATCCACAAGAACGTTTAGTTTGAGCGGTATACTGTCGCGACCCTCTACGAAAAATAAAATCAGATTCGGGTTATCAAGGCTTATCGTTCTCGCGCTGCTTCGACAACCCTCTAGTCCTTCGACACTCCGAACCCAGTCGCCAGCCCTCAAATGGACGTCAGTCAGCAGACGACAGCTTTGGCCTGGCGAGCTAACACGCAGGTCGGCAAAACATTGAAGCGAAATCATCAGCGCGAGAAAGCCCGGTATAGAGCGAACCATCTGGTTAACCTTTTATCAATTAAGAGTAGTGAAGTGATTCCGCAACCATCAGGATTAGCTCAATTAATCCGAAACCCGCATCTGCCCGATTTTCCGAGTGACTGGACATAAGCTCCGTCGACACATAGAACTGCAAATCAAGCATGGGATGACGAACCCGCCAAGTGCCTTGCTGGCGCTATTCATTTATCAAGCTCTGAAGCCCCACTACCGCTCAAGCGCTGGCCATTCGGCTCAGCTGGCAACGAAGCGCAGGCTTCATCATCGCTGCTGTATAGCTATTCTTAGCCCCAGTGAGACAAATAGTGTCCCGATGATCTTCCCTTCCCATTTGCGAAGAGGCGAAAGTTTCACGAGCAATCGCGATAATGGACGGATTGTTAGAACAATTGATGTTGTATACACAATACTCATCGACGCCAGTATCGACCCCAAAATCAAAAACTGCAGGAATGTGGAGCCCGATGCTGGGTGGACAAACTGAGGCAAAAACGCCAAGAAGAATAAAGCCGTCTTTGGATTCAGAACTTCTGCCCCTACAGCCTGGATGTAAGCGGCGCCGGGCCTCAATGGAGCCAGCGTTATGTCGGTCGACTGACCAGGCTTAGCCATGAAAGCTCGAATCCCCAGATAGACGAGGTAGGCAGCCCCGATCCATTTTACGCAGTTGAACGCTAGGGAGGAGGTCATCAGGATCGCTGAAAGCCCCAAGGCGGCACTCAACGTATGCAAAAGATCGCCCGACGCTATCCCCAGTCCTGTCATTATTCCTATCTTGCGCCCGCCCTGAAGTGCCCGCGTTATGACCAGAAGAACTGCGGGTCCAGGCACCAAAAACAGTCCGATCACGATGATTACATAGGTGAACAGCTCAGATATTTCCATGGAATCCCCAACATTAATAGTCTGCCGTCCTGCACTGCCTGTGCACTGCGGACAGGTACGGCTGAATTGGCTTCAGCAATAGGTACTGATAACTGTACTGAGTCACAATGCTACCCTGTGCGGTACCGGAGGCAGTGCGTCATGGCGAGCACACGGCGATGGCCGCATGCCGTCTCCACTGTAAGTTTTGCTCTGCCCCTCGATGCTTTCAGGAGCTGAGCATTCTTACCTGCCAATGCGCTGTTCAAAGCCGCCAACTGTCAGCCCGCGGCACTGTTGTGCTGGGTCTATTAGCTATGAGCTGAAGTAATGAGCACCTAATTCCGCAGCTAGCTTTTCTTCAAGAGCGGCCGAGAGCACGTTAATGGCCCCTACCGGACCATGGTAGATGCCAACATCTACGATGTTCCCATCCGCATCATTGCTCAGTAATAAAACGCCATGTATAGCAGTCCCCCCCACGAGGACGGCGTCGTATTCCAGTAGCGTTCTATTCCCGAATGACGTGTGGTACATGACCGTGTGCTTTTCATACATCTCAGCTGCGCTTTGCACCACCCTGATAATCGCTTCCCTGCCTTGCAGCGAGCGATTGAGGACTGATGCGGTCAGTGTTGCGTCCGGGACCAAATGGTTCAGCCATTCGGGCACCAGGGGTACTGTTGAAGGCGCCATCATTCCAAAACCCTTAATACGATCTTGCCTTGAGTCCTACCCTGCTCCAAGAGCGCATGGGCCTTCGCGCCTGCACTTAGAGGAAACTCATGGCTAACGTGAGGCGTCAGCAGCCCCATATCCACCCACGCTGCCAGCTGTTGCAGCCCGGCACCGTCCGGCTCGACGGCGACACCGGAAAATCGGCGGCCGCTGGCTGCAGCCAGTTCCGTGACATGGCCATTGCTCAGCCCAATAGAGGTCACCACGATCCCGCCCGGTTTGAGCACTGAAAGCGAACGCTCGGCATAATCGTGACCCACGGTGTCGAATACTGCATCAATCCCACTGACCGCAGTGGTGAAGTCAACAGCCTGATAATCAATCACTTCATCGGCGCCGAGCATGCGTACGAAATCGCGTTTGCTCGCACTAGCGGTGGCAATTACATATACCCCAAGTGCTTTGGCGATCTGAATCGCGACGTGGCCTAATCCGCCGCCACCGCCGTGGATCAGTACCTTTTGTCCTGGCTCGACTTTAGCTATGTCGCTCAATGCCTGCAGCGCCGTGAGCCCTACCAAAGGCAAGGCAGCTGCCTGGACGTGGCTAAGACGCGCTGGTTTGAACCAAAAATGACGTGAAGGGGCGGCGACATACTCTGCATAGGCGTTTGCGGCACGTGGAAACAACGGCATGCCAAATACCTCGTCCCCCACTTTAAAGCGCGTCGATCCTGGATCTATTTCTTCGACCACTCCGGACACATCCCAACCTGGGACGAAAGGCGCTGGGCCCAGCAATGGAAATGCGCCTGAGCGGACGTATGTGTCCACCGGGTTGATTGAAGCAGCGTGGACCTTTATCAGCACCTCAGTGAAGTTGCGCAGCGGCTTTGCGACCTCAGCCAACTCAAGGACGTCAGGGCCGCCGACGCGGTATTGGATCAAGCTCTTCATGTCTTACCCCGGATAAAAAGCTCTCAAATAGAGCCGATATAGATATACTGCAGGCCGTGATCTCCTTTGTAAATTAGGCACCCACAAGTGCCGTAGGTACCCAATGGATACTAGATTTAGTCACCTTACCCGCGCCGAAATTGGCGGAATACGACCAGGGGATGTTTACGACGTTACCTGCCCGTCACGAAGCGTTATACAAATGCTTGCAGATAAATGGACGATGTTAGTCATCGATTCTCTTTCCGGGAGACCGATGCGGTTTGGAGAATTGCGTCGCCACGTGGGTGGCGTCACGCAGAAGATGCTGACGCAAACATTGCGTTTGTTGGAACGAGACGGCTTGGTCCTGCGCGTGGTGTATCCGAGCGCGCCGCCGAGTGTTGAGTATTCGCTGACGCCGCTTGGTGTCAGCATCACTGAAATCACCGAACAGATGTGCCGTTGGGCGCAGGACAACATGAAACCGGTATTAGTGGCGCGGCTCGATTATGACACCCGTATGACTAACGAGAAGCAACCGGCCTCCACCTCGCAGTCAACGTAACGGCCGTCACGCGCTATTCAAGCCTGTCAGACCTCGTTCCGTCCGGCGCCCGCCAATGGCCCATGTGGAGTCGGCTTCGGCTATCAGGTGGCAAACTGCGCGTTAATGATCAACGCACAGTTCAGTAATACACAGCAGTATCTTCATATTGAAGTGTATAGCTGTCGCTGGTGCCGTGGTTCGGTGCCGTACTCGGCTCCACGATTCCTTCCCGTCCCTAGCGCAAGGGTTTTCCGGAGTTATATCTCAGTCCTGTCCGGCTCAAGCAAAAGACGACCTCTGCTTCAGGCATCGAAACCGTAACGGAAGACTGAAGGATGGCTGGCGCACACCGGCGCATGACGGGGGTGCATTAAGCCAATTGTCAGAAGCGGATGGCTGCTTTGGGGCAAAAGCGTCCTCTCGCAAATGACTTTCTTCCTCGGCATGTTCACTTGCAAGACCGTCCCGCCAAAGTTAAGGTCGGTCTCATGAGTACGCCACGCTTCGAATCGACTACAACCTTCACGACCGCCACGCGCGGGTCGTGGGAGGTCATGTGAGTTAAACCAGCACACAATCCCTAAAGACCCGCCAGTAATGGAGCGGGTCTTTTTTTTGCCCCGGTTTTGCTGGCACCCACGTAAGGAAACGCACATGTACGCACTTCTGATTCTCGACATGCAGGTAGGTCTTGTTCACGGGCCGGACAAACCTTGGAGAGGTCCAGCGCTTATCGATACCTTGAATGGGCTCATGGGGAGTGCACGGGAAAAAGGGGCTCCCATCTTTCTTGCCCGCCATATAGGTCCGGCAGGGTCTACGATTGAGCCGGGTAGCCCGCTCACCGAGCTTGTCCAGGAGTTAGAGCTACTGGGTAACGAAGTGATTTTCGATAAAAAACGGCCCAATGCTTTCGCTCAGACTGACTTGGCAACTCTGCTAAGGGAGCGCGGCTGTGAAGGCGTCGTCGTTACAGGCATGAAAACCCAATACTGCGTGGACAGTACTTGCCGCGCCGCCCGCGATTGCGGATTCGATGCTGTGTTCATCGCAAACGGACATACTTGCTCCGATACTCCAGAACTCAAAGCAGAAACCATCGTTGCCCACCACAACGCAACGTTAGCTGGGCCATTCTGCCGAGTCGTCCAGGCCGAGGAATGGACTTTCTAGTTAACTCACCTGATCGACCCGGCCCGGGTCGATCAGCCCTTGGCGCTTTCCTTGCCACAAACCATTAGCGGCAAGGAGCCGTCCCTCAGAGCTGTCCGCCTAGGGTCGAAAGCAGTCAGCCGTTACCGGCAGCTTTCGACCCAAAGCGGACAGTGATGAACAAGTTATGAATCGTTCGATACAAGCACTCGAAGCGTCTAGAAAACAAGCTTCATGCATCTTTCACCATTTTTTCGAACTGACGAATCAGTTTTTCAAATCGAGATGCATCACATACCGGACACAGGAAAGGCATTCGTCGTCCCGTAAACATCGACGTCAGACTGTTGCATTTCATGCAATGGAGGTGTGTTTGTACGCATGCGGTCAGAGGTTCCACAAGCTGCTCGTTCAATCGGCTTGCGAGAAAGGCGACCTGAGACCGATCAAACTGGTTCGTCAGGCTCAGATGGCGTAGATGTGTACAGTGAACGAGGCTGGTGATGTCGTCGTCCTTGAGCTTCGCGTTAGACAGCGAAAGTCTGGTGAGCCCGGATATACGGGTAACAGGTTCAATTGATTCAAGGCGTAGCGGCGAGCCTCCACCCAAGCTGCCGGAAAGACGCAGCTCTGTAAGCTCGCTTAGCTTCTCTAGCCCGTCGAGTTGTTGCAGCCTTGGGAAGTCTCCAATTGCCAGATGCGTCAAGCGACTCAGTCTGGAAACAGGTTCCAGCGATTCGATCTTTGTTCCCCACTCCAGCGTCAATCGTCGTGTATGAGTGAGCCTGTCGATTCCCTCAAGTGAAGCAAGCTTGAGATGGTAAAGGCGTAGTTCCTTTGCTGTGCATCTAGAGAGCACAGTCGGCCACATTTTTGCTGAAATGTTCCGCAGATCAAGTTCCTGCCTTTCCGCCAATTCTTGTTCAGAGAACTCGCGATCCAAACACAGAATCATGGCTCAATCCTTAGAAATTGTTCCGTGAGGGGAAAGGGAAGCCTCGACAGGGCTCAAGGACACCGAGGCTATCGACTGACTGCAAGGCTGTCCAGCGGCTGCTCCTGGCCGATTTCAGCCTGTCGCGACCGGCTGAAAACGACCCAAGGCGGGCATCCACTCGTGACTATTCGGATCATGCGCCCACGTCATTTATCAGTTCGCGCCAGGCATCCCTTGCCTTCTCCTCCGAGGTAAAGACTTGTACTTTTGGATGCCAGAACTGCCCCTCAATTACGATGCATTCCAGGGTAGAGTCCTGAAACGTGAAGACATAATGGATGGCATCTTTTAGAAACCGCTGTCTATCGTGTCGCGGATGAATGGCGTTTCTCTGCTCAAGCTCTGCTAGCCAAGGCGAATTATCTATTCGATGAATTTGGTAATGCTTGAGGCCAAGTCCAATAAGCGGATGACCACCCAAAGCCTCGTCGTTTGGTGAGCCGAACTGAATTTTTTTAACTAGGGGAAAATGGATTAAAGCTATTTCTTCCCCAGCGGTGCAATACCGTAAACATAGCTGCGTGTCCGTGGCAAACACGATGGGTTCGGGCGACATACTTGGCTGTGGCCAGGAGTCAAGCAGCACTACGGTTGCGAATGACATAGGGAAGCCTAGTGAGGAATAGGGAGCAAAACAGAGTGCGAGAGCGACGCGTTGTCGTCAAACGTTTCTGATCGCGATGGGCTGCTTCTGGCCGATAACAGCCTGTCAGGACGATCAACTTTCCTCCCAATGCAGTCATTGATACCCCCGTTGCTTGACGTGCACGAGCACTTAGACATTGAAAGCAAGTGCCAGGATCGGGCTGCCACCCGAAACGATGACTCGCCAGTTCACAAAAGCAGCGCATTCCACCAGAGCTTCAAATTGTTTAGGACAGCGATGCTTAAAACTCTGGGCATTGTCGATGACCAATGAGAGTGTTTGTCCGCTCTGAACGTGGACAGATGACATTTCTACGCTGGGGTCATCGAGGTATGAAAGGCAGTCAACCCAAGCGTCCATATTGCGGCCGTAGAAGCCAGGGAAACCGAATTTTTCTGCGAATACGCTGTGGAATGTGTGCCAGTCAGTTATCAGGTTTGCATCCACTCGCACCATTGTCAGATCAACCTCTGTCGAATTGGAAAAAACAGGTATGGCGGTCTCGCGAGGTGAAGTCAATTGCTGACAGCGTATTCGCGCAACCTTGGGCTCGATCCGCGACAAACGACGCTCCAGCGGCCGTTTCTGGCCATAACAGCCTCTCACGAAGGTCTGTTTTCGACCCATAATGAACATCATTATGATACCAAGGCTGACATCGTCGTCTGAGTAGGTAGCCAGATGTGCCTGACTACTAAAGAGCGTTCCGACGCAAGCCTTCACCCCCAAGTTTCTTTCAGCACAGAGCGAAACAGTTCGGAAAGTAATGGTTCAACTTCTTTGCGTTCGCTACGGATCGGCTTGATGGTTTCAAGTCGATGCAGTTCACGCTCAATGAATTGTTGGATGGGAGTGATCTGGGGTGATAACCCCATCTCCGGAGACGCGCGCTTGATCGCAAGCAATTCATCAATGGCCTGCTGGAGCCCGGACTCTCGCTCGATGACACCGCGCAGCTTCTCAAACTCTATGGGGGTAGGTGTACCAAACTGCTCCAGCCACCGCACCGATAACAGCGGGCGCAGAACGTAGAATTATTTTTTCAGCGGTACCTGAGGGGCCTGCAAATATCCCCTATAGTTGGTTTTGGCCATGCTGCGATAGTGGTAGATGCCACTCTCCACCGAATACACCTGCGGCAATAACCCCTTTGCCCGCTCGTGGAAACAGCCAGCATGCTCGTAAATGATGGTCGACTGTATCCACTCCACAAAGCCTGGATTGGACTTCCAAAATAGCCTGAGTGCCTTACGTAGATCCCAGCCATTGATATCCATGTCGTCAATGATCGGATACTCGATGACGTCGCGTTGCTCCTCGAGGCCGACAGAGATATACCACTCGGGTTTATTTACGTAGATGAAGCGTGCGTCGTAGTCGCTGTTGGGAGAGGCAAATCCCCAGGCACGACTGCCAGACTCAATAGCTAAAAGAACTTTCACGTCATGCTCGGTCTCAGCACGACGTAGCCGGTCTCGAACCTCTTCTTGAACAACGATAGAAACCATGAGCCAACTCTAATTAGACGATGTTTCGAGTGCACGCTACTCATCCCGCGGGGGGCTGTCCAGCGTCCGCTTCTGGCCGATAGGTGTCTTACCTTTGGCCGATTTGGTGAAAAAACAGCGTATGAGGCAAATGGCTCCAGCAGCGAATGCAAACACGCAACAGATTTGCTGCTGATTGTTAACTGCACCGCTTGGTTCGCGAGGCTGGTCGTGGTGCAGGATGCAAACGCGGCAATGTATTGCTGCAAGATTTGCCCTGGTTGGTTGGCTCAGTGGTGACCTGTGATTGGGCATTTAGCCAAGTCTCCAGGCTCTGCCATTCGAAATCGGGAAGATCTGCGATTCTCTCTCCGCGCCGGCTAACCATGCGCAGACCAAAATGCTCTGGCAGAAGGGGACCGAGGCCCCCGAAGCGCCAAGCATGATTGAACACAAGGACATTCAGCCCGCCGGTGTCGCGATCTTGAGCTTCAGTGCCGTGGACAGGATTGGGCTGCCAGATAAAGCCACCGTTTGTGGGCTTGTAGAAGTTGTCCGGTACCTCGGTACGGCCAGGCTTCTTGGAAGCAAAGCGAGGGTCGTTCCAGTACCCGCTGAAGGCCAGCACCTCCGATACGATTCCCGCCCAAACGACGCTGTGGCTTGAAATGGGATTTACTTTCGAACCAGCAAATGCGAGCACCATATCACCCACCTTAGCCTTCTTGCGGATTCGCGGCTTACAGACAGCCAGCGTCACGGCAGGCAAATCGTAGTTCGGGGCTGAGCCCGCGTCTGTAGCGATCACATATGTGTGAACTCGCAAAATCATGCCTCCTGCGCAACCGACCGATTGAGCCATACCCCTAATATTCGTGCAATTCTGGATGCCCACCGTAACATCCACTGCCGGGGTCTACGTACATTTCGACCGTCCCCTTTTGGCCGAAAGCTGCCGGTCGCGCCTGACCGCTTTCGGCCCAAAGCGGCCCTTCGGCGCCATAGAACGCGGTTAAGGCTTGCCGAAGCTTGGTAGGCTAAAATTTACAACAATATGGCCGACATAGGGTAATCCCTAATCTCATGATGCAATGAATATCAACGATCCCAGGGCGTAACTCAGCGTATTTTGGCTTGGTTACAGTCTGATTCAGGGTGATATAAATAGGGTAAGACTTCTTGAAGTGGTGTGCGCAGAAGGGATGATAAATTATGCCAGTGCAAAGATGTTATAGCCAAGTTGCAGTTGTGCAGATCATATTTGGCTACACTAATAAAATTACGAGGTGCTTTTCGATGAGGAATGCAGCGATGAGACAGGGGCTGTAGAAGTGAAATTAATTAAGAATTGGTCTTTTTTGTTGGCGCTGGCGTTTAGTCTTCTAGGGTGCCAAAGGTCCGTCATCAATGCTAATCAAACTCCGCACGTTACTATTCCAGACGACGTGCGATGCATTCTTGCTCAGTCAAGTCACAACCCGTCGGATATAGACATACTTCAGAAAAATACCGAGCGAGGAAATACGCGTTGCCAAGTGCTTCTTGGAGATCTGTACGAGCATGGTATTGGTGTTCCCCAGGATATTCCACATGCAAGGTCGCTCTATCTTTTAGCGGCCCAGACGGACGTGACAGCTAACTTCTATCTAGGACGCCTGGCTGAAGAAGGTACAGGAGCGCCAGTTGACTATCGCATGGCAAGATATTATTACAAAAAGTCGGCTACTGGCATCGGAAAAATCCCAAGCAGCCTCAAGCTTGCACCGCTTTTAGAAAATGGAAAGGGTGGCCCTGTAGACTTGCAAAGTGCCATGGATCTTTATTTGGATGTAGGCGGTTCTAATGCAGGAGCTCGCGACGGAATTCTTCGTCTGTATCGTTTAGGGGCTGAATTAAGTGACTCTCAAAGAGTTGGATTTTTTAATTCCTGGGCGAGTCAATCAGTAAGCTTGCTGATGTCGCAACTTTCTGAACAATGCCACAGTCTTTTAAAGGCAAATCCCTCAGCAATTGAGTTGAAGCCTGCAAAAATTCAGCTTAAGTATGTCCCTAGGTCTTTGCTCGCGCAAATAAAACTACTGGAAAGCTCAACTGATAAAGTTTTCGATCAGCGTTTAATGCAAGCAACTTATGATTATAAGTTTCCATATGCGCCCCTGCCGGAACCATCAGGAAAGCCGGTCAACATAATAACTGACATTGATCCACGTTCCATCTTATGTATCGTACACCTTTAAGATTCAGGAAAACTCTGAAGAAGACGTCAAAACTTGGCTTAATGTCTGATATCAACCGCCGAGATGCCTGATGAAGCAGATCACCTTTGCCGACGCCGAGTAGGCCGGCAAACGCAAGCAAAGCCGTAAAGAGCGTTTCCTGATCGAGATGGATCAGGTCGTAGTCTGGAAGGGATTGATCAATCTGATCGAGCCTCATTACGCGCTCGAGCAAGAACAAGGACGGAAAACGCGATGCCAAAATGCATTAGACGGAGAAAGGAAGCCAGTATTTCTTCCGCGTGCCAGCGCCCATCTGGGTACGGCGGCGAATGTGGCAGACGTGAATCAGCTCGACCAGCTGCTGCACGGCGAGGAAACCTTTGTGATTAGTGATGCGGGCTGCACCGGCGTCGACAAGCGTACGGAGCGTCAGAGTTGTTAGCTGAACTGTTCAATCGCGGCACGCCCAAGCAGCTCCAAAAAGCATGGCGAGAACTGTTTGATCGCACGCGTGCGCCGCAAGATCAAATACGTGAGAGTCCGAGTGCGGGCGAAGGTTGAACATCTGTTCCGTATGATCAAACGCCAGTTTGGTTATGCAAAATTGTTGTTTCGCAGGTTGGCTATAAACACTGCGCAGCTGGCCACGCTTTTCGATCTGTCAAACCTCCAAGTGGTACGAACACAGCTACTGATAGGGAATCCGGGTTTCGATGGGACAGCTCCTGCGAGCACCACCGGCCTGCTTACTTAATTCGTCAAGGCTCATCTATGCAAAGACAGATGAGCCTTTCATACCGATACCGCAGGTAGGCGCATTCAGTCTGCCTGCCAATCAGCCTAAATGCTCGTTCCCATGCTCTACCACGCCGCCGATAAGGGTGATGGCCGTCGCTTCGGTATGGCTGACTTCGGTGCTCAGTAGCGGCGAGGAGGACACAACTTTACTCCCGTCAAATTCTTTGAATATCAAATGAGCAGGGGTCAGATCCGCGACGTGGTTGCCCTGTAGCAGCAACTCGAAGTGCGCGCCGTCCCGGTCACTGGCGTCCAGTGATTTGAGCGCGGTCAGGGTGCCGGCGGCGTTCACGACCACCTTGAGCGTACCGTTGTGCCCATTGCCCAGGCCAAGGAAGCCTGTACCAGACACATCGATGACGTCGTTTTCGTTCCCGTTGAAGTCAGTGATCGTGTCCCGCTGTGCGGTGCCGTCATTGTCGTAACGCTGGCTGTTTCGAAAGTTGCCGTACACGAAGGTATCGGCGCCCGCGCCGCCCGTCAGGGTATCGGCGCCCGCGCCGCCCGTCAGGGTATCGCCGCCAGCCCCGCCGTCGAGTCGATCATCGCCGGCGCCCCCATTAAGCGTGTCCCTGCCTGCACCGCCCAGTAAGGTTTCCGCAGCACTGGTTCCAAGGAGCTTGTCACTGGCGTCGGTGCCCTGGATCACGGGTTGCAGATTGGCATTGGTGAAGGTATGCAGGAAGTTGCCGTTCAAGGTCAATTCGAAGCGTTCCCCCAGCACGTCCGCATCCAGACTCTTCAGATAAGTGACGTTCTTGGCCTCGTTGTAAGCCAGCACGAGCGTGTGGTTATGGCCATTCCCCAGCCCGGTGAAGCCGATGCCTCCACCTGCAACGTCGATCTTGTCATGGGCCACGTCGAAATCGGTGATCACATCCGCATACGACTTGGTCGCGGTGCGATAGCTCTCACTGACCGTATCGAAGCGGAAAATATCATTCCCCTCGCCACCGGTGAGCTTGTCTACGCCAGTGCCACCGATCAGGGTGTCGTTGTTGCCCTTGCCGTTGAGGGTGTCGTTGCCAGCGCCGCCGTATATCACGTCTTGAGTGATGTCACCGTTGAGCGTGTCGTTTGAACGGGTACCGTAGGTGTAGATAGAGTCGGTATTGTCCGACACTTCGCTGCTGGCGAGCGCGGCAACGGCGCCCGTTTGGGTGTGACTGATGACGTTGTGCGTGTACGAATTGTCAAACACGGCGTTGCTTTCGCGGATGCCGTAAGTGGACTGTTCGCTGCCAGTGATGATATTGCCGGTCACCCTGATGTCGTGGGACTTGCTGGAGGTACTGACTTTGGCCACGCCGTATACCTCAATTTCGGACACGGGGCTGCCTAGAGAATTATTGTGGACGGTGTTTGAAAAGACGTCGCCGTTTACGCTGCTTGCGATATATATCCCGCTGCCCTTGTTGTCATGAATATCAACGCCCGTGATCTTGAACTGACGGGCGAACGCGGTGTGGATTCCGTCATCGCCATTGCCGTAGACTTCGCCGCCTTTAACGGTAGTGCCGGTGCTTTGCACGAATATTCCGAAGTCGGTATTGCGATAAGCGTGGTTGTCCACCACCTGGACATCGCCGCCGACGTTGAAACCGGTCCGGTTTGCGTAGGCGACATTGTCATGCAACAGGCTGGCAGTCGTTGCATAGGCGCGCACACCGTAGTCATTGTCATGGGCGACGCTGTTGCTCAGCTCTACCTGCACCAAACCGTTGGTGCCCTGCAAATCGAAACCGTTGCCCGCTGCGTTCTTGGCTTCAACGCTATCGATCTTGACCTGAGTCCCGCTGCCATTCAGCCAGCCCGATACATACCCCGTGTTGTGCTGAAGGTTGCCATCAAGGGTCAGTTTGCTGGCCCCCACATCGTGGGTGCCGTCGGCCGTCAGGATGCCAGTGACGGCGGAGGGCAAGTCGTTCGCCAGCTTGAGTGTTGAGACGCCCATGCCTTGGCCGACCAATAAAACATTGCTCTTCAGGGCGAGGCAACTGCCCGTCGTTGCGCTGACCATGTAAGTGCCCCCGGGCAAGTACACCTGTCCGCCGCCCGCCGCAGCGGCGGCATCGATGGCTTTTTGGATGGCGAGCGTATCGTCGCTGCTGCCATTACCCTTTGCGCCGAAATCTTTAACGTTGAATGTTGCCATGATGACTCTCTGCTGGGGATTGAGGTGTCTCCTTATCCACCAGGGAGCCGATGAAGCGGCTCGGTCCCGGACAACGAACAGACTGCATGAGGGTTGGACAGCGCAACAGTGTGGCTGAAATCCAAGGGTTTACCAGCGTACTGACCGCCGTCTATCGAAATTGGGATCAAAGCGGAAAAGGGTATGGAGGTGTAGCGCACATGGGTCGGGCGCAGCTTAGCCACCAATGCCGGCTGCGTGCCGATCATGGCGCCCTGGCGGGTCGCAACCCCTACATCAGCGCAAGGCCCAGACCGAGTGCCTCTGTTCTAGCTTTGTCAGCGCTGGACCGCGGCCTCGGCTCGTTAGCCGCCGTTGGGCAAGACGGCTGACGATCAGCCCAGGTCTCCTCTCTCCGCCCGGGCAACGAACTCATCCACGACGCGTCTTACCTTGGGCTGCAGGTGCCGCGTCTGTGGCCAGACAACGTGGATGGCGACGTCGCCCGGGCTGTATTTTTCAAGCACAGGAACCAGTCTGCCGTCCTTGAGGTGGTCGCGGATCAAAGAACTGGGCATCTGACAAATGCCCTGCCCTGCCGCCGCCATCGCAATGATGGCATCCCCGTCCCCGACCTCGTGGGTACTGGGTGGAACGATCCGGGCGATCTCACCGCTTTCATCCCGGACAGACCAACTCATCCTCTGGCCTCTTCGATAGTTGACGATACAGCGGTGCTGCTGAAGGTCTTCCACAGACTCCGGGTACCCGTGTTTTTCGAGGTAGCGAGGTGCAGCGCAGATGATCTGTTTCTGTACAGCAAGACGCCTCGCTACCAGGCCGCTTGCGTCCTTGAGCGTCCCGAATCGAATGCTGAGATCGATACCCTCCTCGATCAGATCAATCACGCTGTCGGTGTCACCGTCAACTTGAGCTCTGGATAGGCGTCAAGGATGTAGGCTATTGCCTGAATGCCGTTACCGGGCAGTTACGCATTGAAGATCCGGTCATCGCCCACGACATCGCGCATCCGCATTCGCCGCGCACGGCGCCCGGCATTGTTCTCGAAGCACTGCGACGCCGTCGTGCCTCGGGCATCGCGGCATTTACCGTGTTGTGCTGTGACAACATGCCGGACAACGGCCAGCGCACCCGCCAGGCAGTGACTGCGTTGGCGGCGATGCAGGACGAGGAAATGGCGCAGTGGGTTAACGATCACGTGGCCTTTCCGGGTTGCATGGTTGACCGGATCGTCCCCGCCATGGATGACGAGTCCTTTACCCGGCTAGAGCAGGAACTGGATTGCAATGACCGTGCGGCCGTGGTCTGCGAAAGCTTCAGCCAGTGGGTGATCGAGGATCACTTTCCTCTTGGGCGTCCAGACTGGGAGGTGGAAGGTGTGCAGATGGTGGACGACGTACGTCCGTTCGAAACCATGAAACTGCGCATGCTCAACGGTAGCCATTCACTGCTGGCCTACGTGGGTATGTTGCTGGGCCACGAATCAGTGTCCGATGCCATCAACGATGCGGACCTGGCGCCGTTCGTGGAGCGTTACATGACCGAGGAAGCAGCGCCTACGCTGCAGATGCCGGCTGGCATCGATCTTGTGGCCTATGCCGAGGATCTGAAGGCGCGCTTCGCAAACGACAATCTGCAACATCGGCTCCGCCAGATCGCCATGGATGGCTCGCAGAAGCTGCCACAACGCTGGCTGCTCGGCGCGCAGCAGTTGCTCGACCAGGGTCGTGGCTTTGATTGCACGGCGTTAGGCATTGCCGCATGGATTTACGACTGCACACAGCCGCGCCCCGATGGATCGACGCGCGTTATCGACGACCCGTTGAGCCCGACTTTTACCGATCTTGCTCAACGATTTGAAGGCGCATCATTGGTGGATGCGTTTCTCGATCTGGATGACGTTTTCCCGGGCGCGCTCCGTGAACGCGCTGAATTTCGCGCCTCCGTGCAACGTTGCTATCGCGCTTTGATTGACGAGGGCATGAGGTCCTGGCTGCAAGCTTCTGCGGCCCACAACTAACCGGAAGGGAGAACCACATGGAACACACAACCCGGCGATAAGTCCGGTGCTGCCAAGGGCGCCGAGCCCCTGCCCGTGCTGTGTCATGTTGTTCGCCAGGCAACGCGCATCAGATCTGCGCCAGGCCGCCGTCGACCGGCAGCGGCCGCAGAATCGCGAGCCCCCACGTCACAGCCCTCAAGCCGCATCCCGCTCCTGTTTCAGCGATTGCGCCACCAGGCTGCCGAAAGACGCCACTGGCGCCTGCAAATTGCCGAGGAAGCGTGGATACATCAGCCACAGGTCCATCACCGGTTTGAAGTCCTTGAGCGGTATGACCGCCAGTGCATCGCGGTGAACGCTGCGCTCCAGCAGCGGACGCGGCACCAGACCCAGCCCCATGCCGTCGGCGACCAGGCCCAATTGCAGCTCGGTGCCGAAGGTTTCCAGATTGACCTTCAGGCTCAACCCCTGATCGGCCAGCGTACGTTGCAGCCCGGCGCGGAAACCGCAGCCGTCGGGGTTGAGCACCCAGCCCTGCTCGTAGCAGTCAGCCAGTTTCACCGGCTTTTTCGGCAGCGCGTCCTTGGCACACACCACCACCAGCTCCATTTTGCCGATGGACTCGCCGACGATGCCTTCAGGGAAGATCTTCCCGGCCGGAAAAAGCGCGGCGGCGGCGTCCAGTTCGCCGTTCTCGATTTTGTCGATCAGGTGGCTGCCCCAGCCGGTCATCACTTGCGCGCGCAGGTCGGGAAATTGCCCGCGCAGGTGCTTCAGCGCATCCAGCAGCACCACGTCGCCGATGGTTTGCGGCACGCCCAGCCTGAGCAAGCCGCTGGGCGGCGTGTCGCTGGCAACGAGTTCGCGCAATGAGTCCATTTCCCGCAGGATCCCCAGACACTTCTGATAGACCTGCGTGCCCATCGGCGTCGGCTTGAGCGGCTTGGTATTACGGTCGAACAACTCAACGCCCAGGGCCTGCTCAAAATTTTGCACTCGGCGCGTGATGGCCGGCTGGGTCAGGTCCAGGGATTCAGCAGCATGGCTGATCGACTGGCAGCGAATGACCGCTACGAATGCATCGATGTCATCAATTTTCATTCAGATCGCACATGGAATAAGGGGAACAAGATAGGCAAAAATCATAATGGCTATCGAAGGCTCTGGATAGCTTCACATCGATCTTCATCCTGAAAATCGGTTATCAACGCATTTTTGGTTATAACCTAATCATCAATAATTAGCATATTAACCCGCTGCATTATGCTTATATGAAGCTCTCTTCTTTGCCCGGAGCCGACATGACTCACATCCGACACCCTGAACGACTCAGGGCTTTCATCGGCGCGTTGGCCGAACTGATCGATAGCAATTCGAGGGAAGGCGACCTGCTTTCACGGGGAGGCAAACTGCTGGGGCAATTGGTCCGTTACGACGACTGGCTGCCGGATGACTTCGCCACTCCCGATCCGACACGCTATCAACAGTTTCTGTTGCACGCCGACTCACGGCAGCGCTTTTCGGTCGTCAGCTTCGTGTGGGGACCCGGCCAGAGCACACCCATTCACGATCACCGCGTCTGGGGCCTGATCGGCATGCTGCGCGGCGCCGAGTATTCGCAGGGGTTCGCCCGCAGCGCCGATGGCCGCCTCGAGCAGGAAGGCCCGGCCATCCGCCTGGAGCCCGGCCACGTCGAGGCGTTGTCGCCGCACAGCAACGACATTCATCAGGTCAGCAATGCTTTCGACGATCGGGTGTCGATCAGTATCCATGTCTACGGCGCCAACATCGGCGCCGTGAAGCGCGCTGTTTACCAGCCGGATGGCAGCGAAAAGCTGTTCATCTCCGGGTATTCCAATGCCTTTCTCCCGAACATCTGGGATCTGTCCAAAGAGAGCCAAGCCCAATGAGCCACCACACCCGTTCCTACGCCGACATCCGCCACGCCCTGCTTGCCCATGAGGAGGTCGCGCTGGTCGATGTCCGCGAAGAAGCGCCATTCGCCGAAGCTCATCCGCTGTTCGCCGCCAACATCCCGCTGTCGAAGCTGGAGCTGGAGGTGCTCGCGCGCATCCCTCGTCGCGACACCGCTGTGACGGTTTATGACAATGGCGAGGGTCTGGCCGAGCGCGCTGTGAAGCGTTTTCAGGACCTGGGCTACAGCGACGTCACGCTGCTTGAAGGCGGGCTGCAGGGCTGGCGCGACGCTGGCGGCGAGGTGTTCATTGACGTCAACGTGCCAAGCAAGGCGTTCGGCGAACTGGTGGAGCACCATCGTCACACGCCTTCGCTGGCCGCCGAGGAGGTCAAGCAGCTGCTCGACGCCAAGGCCGACGTGGTGGTGCTGGATGCGCGGCGGTTCGATGAATACCAGACCATGAGCATTCCCACTGGCGTCAGTGTGCCCGGCGCCGAACTTGTGCTGCGCGCCCGTGAGCTGGCACCCGATCCCAGTACCCGGATCATCGTCAATTGCGCGGGGCGTACGCGCAGCATCATCGGCACTCAGTCACTGGTGAATGCCGGCCTGCCCAACCCGATTTCCGCCCTGCGCAATGGCACGATCGGCTGGCTGCTGGCCGGGCAGACGCTGGACCACGGGCAATCACGGCGCTTCCCGCAGGTCAGTGAAGCGATCCGGGAAGTTGCCCGGTCCGATGCGCGCCAGGTGGCGGACAAAGCGCGAGTGAAACGCGCCAGCCGCGCGGACTTGCAGGTCTGGCAGGCAGAAACGAATCGCACGACGTACCTGTTCGATGTGCGCACGCCGGAGGAATTCGAAGCCGGCCATGTGCCCGGTGCCCGTTCGACGCCGGGCGGGCAGCTGGTGCAGGAGACTGACCATTACGCCAGCGTGCGCGGCGCGAGAATCGTATTACTGGATGACGACGGCGTGCGCGCGAACATGTCTGCTTCGTGGCTCGCGCAGTTGGGCTGGGAGGTGCTTGTGGTGGACGACCTGGGTCCAGAGGATTTCAGCGAAAAAGGGACCTGGAACGCGCCGAATCCGCCCGCGTCACAGGTCGAGGAGATTAGCGCCGAAACGCTGCGCGAGTGGCGCGAAAACGGCGGCGTGGCAGTGCTGGATTTCACTGCCAGCGCCAACTACGTGAAGCAGCATATTCCGGGCGCCTGGTGGGTGCTGCGTGCCGAGCTGGCAAACGCGCTGCAAAACATCCCGCTTGCCGAGCGTTACGTGCTCACCTGTGGCAGCAGCAAACTCGCGCGCCTGGCGGTGCCGGAGGTCGAAGCGCTGACCGGCAAACCGGTGTTTGTGCTGAAGGACGGCACCGCCAGTTGGGTGGCTGCCGGTTTCGAGCTTGAGCACGGTGAAAGCCATCTGGCCTCGCCGCGTATTGATCGCTATCGTCGGCCGTACGAAGGCACCGATGCACCGCGTGAAGCGATGCAGGCGTATCTGGATTGGGAGTACGGGTTGGTCGAGCAATTGGGCCGCGACGGGACCCATGGGTTTTATGTGATCTGAGCCGCCGCATAACGGCTGGCCCTTCGTCGCGCGGACGACGCCAGCCTCTGTGGGGGTAAGCGCGCTCACGAAGACGGCGTTTCAACCTTTGAAGATCCAGTGAGTGTGCCCGCCACTTGCTGGGTAACCGCTCCCGGAGAACTGAATAGCTTTAAAAAAGGTTATGCATTTATTTGATGATAATAAAATACATAATCACGCAAATACATAATTAGCATATAACCAAAAGATACTTCTATTCCGTTTCTTATAGGCATAAGGTCAATCCCCTTGCCGACCCCTTCTCCAGGCGGAGGCCGAGAATCCACTTCCACGCCTGGAGACACGCATCATGTCCGCCCCTTTCGCCCCCCTGCTCCGCGTCCGACACGTGATACTCGGCGCACTGCTCGCATTCTCATTCAGCCAAACCACACAGGCCGCCGAGCAACTCCAGCCGCTGCTCGTCGCTAACCAGAAGTCCGCGCTGAAGGTGCTGCTGGAGGTGTCCGGCGAGCTGAAGGATGTGCCCTACGAGATCAAGTTTTCCGAATTCCCCTCGGCATCGCCATTGGGCGAAGCCCTAAACGCGGGGGCCGTGGACGTCGGGGCACTGGGCGACGCGCCCTATGTCTTCGCGCTGGGCGCCGGCGCAGCATTAAAGGTGATCAGCATCACCCACGTCGATGGCCGCTACACCACCGCGCTGATCGTGCGTAACGACTCGCCGATCAAGTCGGTGGCGGACCTCAAGGGCAAGCGCATCGTCACCGGTCGTGGCTCCATCGGCCACTACCTGGCCATTCGCGCGCTGAACGAAGCAGGGCTTAAGACCAGCGACGTGAATTTCGTCTACCTGTTGCCCAGTGAATCCCGGTTGATCCTCGACAACGGCGACGCCGACGCCTGGGCCACCTGGGCGCCCTACACCACCGTCGCCACGCAAAACGGCGCGCGCATTCTGCCCAATGGACCGGATTTGCTGACCAACCATTCCTACCTGGCTGCGACCCGCTCAGCCATCGCCGACAAGCGCGTGCAGCTGGACGACTTCGTGGTGCGGCTCGACCGCGCCTATCGCTGGGCCAACGCCCACCCTGCCGAATACGCCGCCGCCCAGACCAAGGTCACCGGCCTGCCATTGGCCGTGCACCTGGCGGTCAATCAAGAGACGAAGATGGAACGCGTGAGCATCAATGACGGCGTCATCGAGGGGCTGCAGAACACTGCGGACATCTATCAGCGCGAAGGCATCCTCAACAAGCACGTCGACGTCTCCCGCGGCTTCGACCCGGGCTTCAACGCCATCCGCCTGGCCGCCGAGCAATCGGCCGAACACACGGCCAATCAAGCCACTGACCCAACCAATCCCCAAGCTGCGCGCTAAGCGCTCGAATCAGGAGCACAGATCATGAGCAAGCCTCGTCAACTCAAATTCGGTGCAATGGTCCACGGCGTGGGCCACGGCTGGGGCGAGTGGCGCCACCCGGACGCGCAGGCTGATGCCAGCACCAACTTCGACTGGTACAAGGGACAGGCCCGGTTGGCCGAGGCCGCGAAGTTCGATTTCGTGTTCATCGCTGACAGCCTGCACATTCACGAGAAATCCAGCCCGCATTACCTCAACCGGTTCGAGCCGCTGACCATTCTCTCGGCACTGGCGGCGACGACATCGAAGATCGGGCTGGTGGCGACCGTGACCGTCAGCTACACCGAACCTTTCCAGGTGGCCCGACAGATCTCTTCGCTGGACCACATCAGCGGCGGCCGGGCCGGCTGGAACGTCGTCACCTCATGGCTCAGCGGCACCGCCGAGAACTTCAGCAAGAGCGAACATCCGCCCCACGCCGTGCGCTATCGCATCGCCAGGGAACACGTATCGGCGGTCAAAGGGCTGTGGGATTCCTGGGAGGACGACGCTTTCACCCGCAACAAGCAAACCGGCGAGTTCTTTGACCGCAGCAAGCTGCACCCCTTGAACCACGCGGGCGACTTTTTCCAAGTCAAAGGTCCGCTGAACATCGCCCGCTCCCGCCAGGGCCAGCCGGTGCTGTTTCAGGCGGGCACCTCGGAGGACGGGCGCAACTTCGCTGCGGAATATTCCGACGCCATTTTCGTCCACGCCGAGTCCCTGGAAGAAGCCCAAGCGTATTACGCCGATCTCAAGCGCCGCGCTGTCGGTTTCGGCCGCGACCCGGATGACCTGTCGATTTTGCCAGGGATTCGCCCGATCGTGGGTCGCGACCCAGACGAGGTTGAGCAGCGGTATCAACAAGCCGTGCAACTGGTGAGCATCGAGGACGCCATCGTCGCGCTGGGCCGACCGTTCAACGATCACGATTTCAGCCAATACCCGCTGGATGCGCCGTTTCCAGACCTGGGCGATCTTGGCGCCAACAGCCAGAAAGGCGGATCCGATCGCATCAAACAGCAGGCCAGGGAGCAGAACCTCACCCTGCGCCAGGTCGCGCTGGATTTCTCCCGCCCTCGCCGCGAATTTGTCGGCACACCTGAACAGGTCGCCGACCAGATTCAGCACTGGTTCGAGCACGGCGCCAGCGACGGTTTCATCATCAATTCGCTGCTGCCTGATGGGCTGAAATCCTTCACGGAGCTGGTCATTCCAGTCCTGCAGCAGCGTGGCCTGCAACGCACTGATTACAGTGGTTCGACCCTGCGCGAGCATTTCGGCCTGGCGTTTCCGGTTAATCGTCATACGGCCGCGCGGTTGGCCACTGCGACGAAGGTCACGGACGCTGAACAATCGCAGATCCCGGCATGAGCGCAGGGTTGAATCGGCAGCCTGGCGCCCCTGTAGTTGCGGAGACCGAACCGGCCTTTGCTGCGCGTTTGCAGGGGATAACCGAGCGGCTGGCCGAGACTGCGCAGCACTACGACCAGACGGCTGAATTCCCACACGAAAACTTCCGTTTGCTGCACGAGCACGGTTTGCTTGGGCTGACGGTGGAAGGCGCGCTGGGGGGCGGCGATGCGGATCTCAAGCGGGCGCAACAGGTGATCAGCGCGGTGGCGAAAGGTGAGCCGTCCACCGCGCTGATTCTGGTGATGCAGTACATCCAGCACGCGCGCATTCGCGAGGTGAAAAACTGGCCGGAGCATCTCTACCGCCAGGTGGCGTTGGACGCAGTCAATAAGGGCGCGCTGATCAATGCCCTGCGGGTCGAGCCGGACCTGGGTTCACCTTCTCGCGGCGGACTGCCGGCGACGATTGCGCGCAGGACGGCGGAAGGCTGGCGGATCAGCGGACGGAAAATTTATTCAACGGGCAGTCACGGGCTGACGTGGTTCAACGTCTGGGCGCGCAGCGATGACGCCGATCCGCAGGTCGGGGTGTGGCTGGTGCGCAAGGACAGCCCGGGCGTGCGCATCGTCGAGGACTGGGACCATCTGGGCATGCGCGCAACGTCCAGCCACGAAGTGATTTTCGACGACGTGCTGGTGCCGCTGGACCATGCCGTCAATACCAGCCCGGCGAGTTCACCGCAGCCGGAGCTGGATGCGACGGGGTTGCTGTGGATGTCGGTGTTGTTGTCGTCGGTGTATGACGGCATTGCTCAGTCGGCGCGGGACTGGCTGGTCGGTTTTCTGGAGCAGCGCACGCCGTCCAACCTGGGCGCCTCGCTGTCGACACTGCCGCGCTTTCAGGAAGTGCTCGGCCACATCGACACGCTGCTGTTCGCCAATCGCACGCTGCTGGAGTCAGCGACCCATGGGCTGACGTCGGCGGGCCATGCGTCCCAGATCAAATACCTGGTGACCAGCAACGCCATTCGCGCGGTAGAGCTGGCCATCGAAGCCACCGGCAACCCCGGCCTGTCCCGCAGCAACCCGCTGCAACGCCATTACCGCAACGTCGTCTGCGGCCGTGTCCATACGCCGCAGAATGACGTGGTGTTACAGGGGGTGGGCAAGGCCGTGTTTACCGGGCGAGCAGTCAGGCAGTAAGTAGCGCCGCACCCCCCCAGTAGGACCGGCTTCAGCCGGGAAGAGGCCAGTTTGAACACCCCAAATCTTGCAGCGTGACGCCTGACGTCTTCCCGGCTAAAGCCAGTCCTACGGGTGCACGCGGTGTTAGTAGGACCGGCTTCAGCCGGGAAGAGGCCAGTTGCAACACCCTCAATCTTGCGGCGTCATGTCCGACGTCTTCCCGGCTAAAGCCGGTCCTACAATGCGCGTCATGCTTCAGTTTGCCGATCAAGCCAGCATCTCTGGCGGATCGAACGCGGTGATAGGGGGCACTTCGCCGTGCCACTTCTCGACTTCAACCGTGACCGTCTGCGCCGAACAGCCCTGGGACAGACTCGACGCGCCGACATCTTCAGTCAGCACGTTCGGATTGCCATGCTTCTCCAGGCTGTTCGCCTGCCCCTTCGCCAGCGGATCAAACCAGGCGCCGGTGGCGATCTGCACCACGCCCTGACGAATGTTGTCTGACACCATCACCCCCGCCAGAAACGCACCTCGATCATTGAACACCCTGACCACCTCCCCTTCGGCAATCCCGCGCGCCAAGGCGTCCTGCCGGTTGATTGTCAACGGCTCCCGTCCCTGAATTTTCGAAGCCTGGCTGTAATCCCCGTGGTCGTATTGGCTGTGCAGGCGCGTCTTCGGCTGATTCGACAACAAATGCAGGGGCAGCGGCTGGGCGGGCTTGTCCAGCCAGACGGGATGGCCGGGACAATCGGCGTAACCAAAGCCTGCGATCGTCTCACTGAAAATCTCGATCTTGCCCGACGGCGTCTGTAGCGGATTCCCCTGCGGGTCCTCACGAAACGCCTTGAGCAGCACCGTATCGTCTGGCGGGTAATCCACCTCAAAGACACCTTCGCGCCAGAATTCCTCAAAATCGGGCAGCTCAATGGCGAAGCTTCCGGCCCGTGGTCGCGACTCTTCATACAACAAGCGCAGCCATTGCCCGGCGTCACGGCCCTCGGTAAACACCTGCATGCAGTCGAGCCGACGGGACAGCTCGGCGAAGATCGCATAATCGTCCCGCGCCTCCCCCACTGGCTCGATCGCCTTGTGCATGGCGATCATGTAGCGGTCCGACGCCGCGCTGCCGATGTCATCCCGCTCCAGTGCGGTAGTGGCCGGCAGTACGATATCGGCGTGCTTGGCCTGAGCGGTCCAGAATTGCTCGTGAACGATGATGGTTTCCGGACGCTGCCAGGCGTGCAGCAGTCGATTGATGTCCTGGTGATGATGGAAGATGTTACCGCCAGCCCAGTACACCAGCCGAATGTGCGGATAGTGATACCGCTTGCCGTTGTAATTGAAAGCCTCGCCAGGATTGAGCAGCATGTCGGTGACCCGCGCCACCGGAATGAAATCCTTGACCGGGTTCACGCCTTGGGAAAAGCGCGGCCCGGAAAACGCCTTGCGCCCGCTGCCGGTGTTGTTCATGCAGCCATAACCCAGACCGAAGCCGCCGCCGGGCAGACCGATCTGCCCGAGCATTGCCGCCAGGGTCACGGTCATCCAAAACGGTTGCTCACCAAACTGCGCCCGCTGCAGCGAATAGGCGACGTTGATCATCGTGCGCTTGCCGGCCATTTCCCGCGCGAGGCTGACAATCCGGTGGGCCGGAATACCAGTCAGGGCCGCAGCCCACTCCGGCGTCTTCGCCACACCCTCCACGGCGCCGATCAGATATTCGATGAAGCGCTCATGCCCTGTCGTGTAGCGACGCAGAAAACCCGTGTTGTGCAGCCCTTCGTCCACCAGCACCCAGCACAGCGCCATCATCAGCGCAGTGTCGCTGCCGGGCCGGACGGCGAGCCATTCATTGCGTTCCGGTCCGGTTAAATCATCACGCAGCGGGCTGACATTGACGAACTGCACGCCAGCATCCGACATCCTGCGAATGCCGTTGCTGACCAGATGATCGCTGGCGCCGCCGGGACTGCACTGGGCGTTCTTCAACGGCAAGCCGCCGAACGCGACGAACAGCTCGCAATGCTCCGCCAGATTTCGCCAAGACGTATGGGCCGCCAGCAGCCAGTCCATATTGCCGACGATGTGCGGCATCAACACCCGACCGGCGCCGAGGCTGTAACTGTCGACGCTGTACACGTAGCCTCCATAACTGTTGAGGAAACGGTGCAGCTGACTCTGCGCGTGATGAAAACGCCCCGCGCTGCCCCAGCCATAGCTGCCGCCGAAAATAGCCTTATTGCCGTGCTCGCCCTTCACCCGCGACAACTCAGTGGCGACCAGATCCAGCGCAACGTCCCACGGCACCTCGACGAAGGCTTCGTTGCCGCGCAGGTGCGGGTCGCGTAGGGCCGGATGATCGTTGAAGCGCTCGAGAAAACTGCGGCGCACCGCCGGCCGACGGATACGCGTGGCAGAGTCGATGGCGCCGGGGATAGATAAACCGATCGGCGAAGGGTCCGCGTCCCACTCTACCGGGTCCATGGCCTGCAGACGTCCGTCAACAACGCGCGGACGGTAAGCGCCCCAATGCAACGAGGTGAAACTCATGGGTGAATGCTCCAGCAGGTGGGCCTGTGCGATGACTGCCGTGATCGGTCAACGCGCCGTTTGTGCCAACGCGTTAGCCCCGGCTTCGAGCGCCGAGGCAAAGGAGTCGTCGAATACAGTGCCAGCAGGATAGGATTTCGTCAGCCCGGCGGCGTTGAAAAAGTCGATGGTCTGCTGCGCCTGGGTGATGACCTGGGGCGAAATCGGCAGCACCACCGTCGCCGAACGCTCGAACCAGCCGCGCGCCACTGCAGGATCGGCCTTGGAAAGGACGGCCCAGGCGTTGGCGTACGTGTCAGTGTTTTGCTTGTTGGCGACCGACCAGGCCCGAGCCTTCTGCAGGCGTTGGAGAAAGTCAGTGATCTCTGGGCGCTTGTCTTTGATCGAGCGGTCATTGGCAACAACAAAGCTCTGCGCCGGAATCAGGTTCTGCGCAGTGGTGATCACCCGCCCGCCCTGCCGTTCCTGTTGAATCACGTAGGGATCCCACGTCGCGATGGCGTCGACCGAGCCGCCGTCCAGGGCGTGAGAAGCATCCAGCGCACTCAAATATCGATATTCCACCGCATCCCGCGCGATGCCGGCCTTGTCCAGCGCGGTCAGCATCAGTTGCTGGCTCCACGAACCCTTCCAGATCGCCACCCGCTTGCCTTTAAGGTCCGCCACCGTTTTGATGGGCGAATCCTTGCCGACCACGATCGCCACACCCGCCAGATTCTGCCGGGAAACCCCAATCACCTTGATCGGCGCCCCCAATGCGCCGAGAAACAGTACGGGGGCATCACCCAGCAGCCCGACGTCGAGGCTGCCTGCGTTGAGCGCTTCCGCCACAGGCGAGCCGGCAGTGAACTGCTTCCACTCCAGCGTGTAAGGCAAATCGTCGAGAACGCCGGCGGCTTCCATGACGGTCCGGGCGCCATAGCTTTGGTCGCCCACGACCAGTTCTGCGGCATGCACCGCGGTGAGGGAGCCGCTGAATAAAAGAAGGAACAACACAGGACGCAGCAGAAAGGATTTGATCGACACAGGCAATCTCCGGGGAGGCTCCATCGGAACCGGGATCATGAAATGAGCGCCGGTCCGCCTGTGCGGTAGCCGATTCTTGGGCCTGCGCTGGTTCAAGCAGCATCAGGCATCAGAACCATAGCATCGAACGTTATATTAAATAAATTCAATATGGTTATATGGAAATATGCGGAATGCGCAGGATGAGACTCACCAGCAGCGGGAGTTCGTTATAAATCGAACACACACAAAAACGCCGCTCTGTTGAGCGGCGTTTTTGAGAATTTGGAGCGGGAAACGAGACTCGAACTCGCGACCCCGACCTTGGCAAGGTCGTGCTCTACCAACTGAGCTATTCCCGCAAATGGCGTCCCCTAGGGGACTCGAACCCCTGTTACCGCCGTGAAAGGGCGGTGTCCTAGGCCACTAGACGAAGGGGACACAGCCTGGAAACACCATGGTGTTGTGTTCCAGTTCCAGAAACACATCCGAAGATGCTTCCTGGTTTCACTCAACTTCGCCCGAAGGCAAAGCTGCTTAAAAATGGAGCGGGAAACGAGACTCGAACTCGCGACCCCGACCTTGGCAAGGTCGTGCTCTACCAACTGAGCTATTCCCGCAATGGCGTCCCCTAGGGGACTCGAACCCCTGTTACCGCCGTGAAAGGGCGGTGTCCTAGGCCACTAGACGAAGGGGACACGCTACAACATTCACTGCCTGCTACGCTCTGCTGTGTGCTTTACGCTGCAAGTGGCGCGCATTCTATGGATGGATATAGGGGTCGTCAACCCCTCAGTGAAAATATATTCAAATCAATGACTTCGCCCTCTATTAAGGCAATGTGCGGCCGATACACAGGTGTCAGCCGCCATGGCCTAAATCTGGCGAAGTGACAGGACCACCTTCCCGCGATAGTGGATAGCCACTACACTCGCGCAAATTACTTGACTGAGGCTTGTGCGGTGACACCACTCATTATCACCCTGTTCGTCGTAGCAGGCATCGTGCTCCTCATAGCCGTCGGCTACTTGAATCATGTCGCAGAGGGCAAAAAGGTCGAGCGTGCGCGAGGTCTTGTCGAGCTCAATGACCGGCTGCGTCGCTGCAGCGAGCTGTCCGAAACCTTCCCCGGTCAGTTGATGACACCGGCGCTCAAGCTGCTGCTGGTTCGCCTTGAGCTGAACGTGGTGAAGCGTCTGCTGGCGCTGGAAAAGAGGAACAACCCGAACCTTCAGGAACGCCAGGCTGAGCTGGAAGCACTGGTGGCCCAGGGTGACGCGATCACGGTCAGCAACCCGGCCAGCCCGATTCAGACCGAAGCCAAGGCCAAGGACGTGCGCTTTCTCCTGGAAGCCATGCATGGCCAGGTCACGCGGGCGGCCCACGATGGTTTCCTGCAAACCGCTGAAGCCAAACACTGGATTCGCGAGATCCGTAACTTGCTGGTGCTGCTGCACATCGAATTCTTCAACAACCTCGGCCAGCACGCGATGAGTCAGGAACAGCCCGGCCAGGCCCGTCTGGCCTTCGAGCGCGGCGTTCAATACCTGAAAAACCAGCCTGAACCCGCACCGTGGAAAGCCCACCTGCAGGCGATGGAGCGGCAACTGGCCAAGGCCAACTCCATGGTGCTGGACACCATCGCACCGACTGAAGACGACAATAACGAGCTGACCGAAGGCTTGAGAGTCGTGGACGCCGACGCCGAATGGAAAAAGAAAGCCATCTACGACTGATGGCTTAAACCTGACGCACCGCGCGGTGCGTCAGGGCTTTATCTCAGCAATCAGTCGATTTCAAGAAGATCGCCGCCAGCCTTTCAATCCCCGCTTGATCCTCCTCGCTGAAGCGCCCGACACTCGGGCTGTCCAGGTCCAGAACGCCAACCAGCTTTCCGTCCTTTATCAAAGGCACTACCACCTCGCTATTGGAAGCACTGTCGCAGGCGATGTGTCCGGGAAACTCATGGACATCGTGCACGCGCTGGGTTTCGCGGCTTTGTGCCGCCGTGCCGCAGACACCCTTGCCGAACGGAATGCGCACGCAGGCGATCTGGCCCTGGAACGGACCCAGCACCAGCTCTTCGTTGCGATTGAGGTAGAAGCCTGCCCAGTTCAGGTCCTCGAGCTGGCTATAAAGGAAGGCCGAAAACTGCGCCGCGTTGGCGATGAAGTCGCGCTCGTCGGCCAGCAGGGATTCCAGTTGTGCAGCCAGCAGGCGGTAGCCATCAAGGCCCTCCCCTGCGGAATTCAAATCGATCATGCGTCTTGCTCCAGCATTTTCAAACCAACCCAGTAGCGGGCGAACTGATACGCGCAACGACCGTT
Organism: Pseudomonas sp. GL_135; assembly: GCF_057834665.1. Taxonomy (NCBI): domain Bacteria; kingdom Pseudomonadati; phylum Pseudomonadota; class Gammaproteobacteria; order Pseudomonadales; family Pseudomonadaceae; genus Pseudomonas; species Pseudomonas sp. GL_135. The sequence goes on along the minus strand of NZ_CM174408.1, from coordinate 1,573,651 downwards.
GCGGTTGCCGCGGCCGGTCGCCCAGCGCACGGCGTGAATCTCAAGGGCTTCATCACGCTGCCATTGCAAGCCGGCCTTGGCCGCCAGCTCGCCGATCCAGTGCTCCACCACATCCAGGAAATGCTCCTGGGTGAAGGGATAGAACGACAGCCAGAGACCAAAGCGGTCCGACAACGCGATCTTGTCCTCCACGGCTTCACTCGGGTGAATCTCGCCGTCGTCACCGCGCTGCCAGTGAGCATTGTCGCTCTCCTTTTCCGGCACCAGGTGGCGGCGATTGGACGTGGCGTACAGCAGGACGTTGTCCGGCGCCTGTTCCAGCGAGCCGTCGAGCACGCTCTTCAGCACCCGGTAGTCGCCTTCGCCGGATTCGAACGACAGGTCATCGCAGAACAATACAAAGCGCTGCGGCAATTTCTGCAGCTGCTCGACCACACGCGGCAGATCCCCCAGATGATCCCGCTCGATCTCGATCAGGCGCAGGCCGGCTTTGGCGTGCTCGGCCAGCAACGCCCGGACCAGTGACGATTTGCCCGTGCCACGGGAACCCCAGAGCAACGCGTGGTTGGCGGGCAGCCCGTCGATGAACTGTTGCGTGTTGCGGCCCAACTGCTCACGCTGGCGGTCAACGCCGATGAGGTCGGACAGGCGCATGTCCAGGGTGACCTCGAGCGGCATCAGGTAACCGACACGGCCTTCGCGCACCCAGCGCGCCGCCAGCGTTGTCTCCCAGTCCATGGGCTGTCGCACGGCGGGCAGCAGAGGTTCGAGACGGGCCAGCACCGACTCGGCGCGCTCCAGAAATGCGTTCAATCGAGAATCCACGGTTTCTCCTTGATTTAACGGGTTAACGCCCGGTCGCGATCAGCTATGCTTGCCACGCGACGGACACGAGAAGTGACAATGCCTTTATGGATATAGCGATCACCCACAGGCTGTCATTCAAACAGGCCCGTCTGACTGTGCTGATCGGCTTTGTATTGGGCACGCTGCTCAGTCTGTTTCAAATTGCGCTCGATTATGCCAGCGAAGACGCGTCCATCGATCGTGAAATTCGCTCCTTGCTGCAAATCAGTCACAACCCCGCCTCGCGCATTGCCTACAACCTCGACGCAGAACTGGCGCAAGAGCTGACCCTGGGCCTGCTGCACTCCCCGGCCGTGGTCGGCGCGCGCCTGACCGATAACAACAACGTTCAGCTCGCTGCCGTGTCGCGACCGTTGGCGAACAGCGCCTACCGGATGGTCAGTGATTTCCTGTTCGGCGGCAGCCGGCAGTTCGAAGACGTGCTGCACCTCGACCACATCCCCAATGAGTCCATCGGCATCTTGCACCTGGACGTCGACACCTTCGCGTTCGGCAGCCATTTTCTGCAGCGCGCCGGGATCACACTGATCAATGGTTTCGTGCGCAGCCTGGTGCTGGCCGGTCTGTTGCTGGCGCTGTTTTACTTCACCCTGACCAAACCGCTGACGGGCATGATCCGTGCGCTCTCGGAACGGGATCCGCGCAGCCCCGTTCAACCCCCGCTGCCCTGCCCGCGCGGCCATGAGCATGACGAAATCGGCGTGCTGGTGGCGGTCACGAATAGGCAGTTCGAGAGCGTGGCCAGTGAGTTCGCGCGGCGGCGGGAAGCGGAAAACCGGCTCACCGACCACCTCAACGAACTGGAAGACATCGTCTCCGCGCGGACCAACCAGCTTGAAGCCAGCAACGCCCGGCTCAGCCAGTCCAACGAAGAACTGCAGATCGCGCGCAGCACGGCGCTGGACATGGCCCACGCGCGCTCGGCCTTTCTGGCCCACATGAGCCATGAAATACGCACGCCCCTCAATGGCTTGTTGGGCATGCTGGCCCTGTCCCTCGATGGCCCGCTGAGTGCAGAACAGCGCCAGCAGCTGTCCATTGCCCACGACTCGGGCAAGGTGTTGGTCGAACTGCTCAACGACATTCTCGACCTGTCGAAATTTGATGCCGGTCAGGTGGAGCTTGAGCGCATTCCGTTCGATCTGGCGGCCTTGATCGAAGACACCGCCAGCCTGCTGTCGCAGAACGCGGCGCCGAATGTCGAGCTGACCTGCCTGATCGACCCGCGTTTCCCGGCGTCCGTGCTGGGTGACCCGACCCGAGTGCGCCAGATCGTCAGCAACCTGCTCTCGAACGCCCTCAAGTTCACCCGGGCCGGGCGCGTGGATGTGCGCCTGGGTCAACATGGAGACCACATGCGTATTGAGGTGTGCGACACCGGCATCGGTATCGCGCAGGACGCTCAGGCGAAAATCTTCCAGCCATTCACCCAGGCCGAAGCCGCGATCACCCGGCAGTATGGTGGCACCGGTCTGGGCCTGACCCTGACCCACAACCTGACCGATGCCATGAACGGGCAATTGAGTATCGAGTCCACCCTCGGCGTCGGCAGCCGTTTCCGCGTGGACCTGCCGCTGCCGGCACACACGCCAGCGCTGCAATGGCCGCTGCTGAAAGGCAAAGTGCTGGTGGCCAGCGATACGGGCAGCGGATTACTGGAAATGTTAAGCCGAGTGCTGCCGGAATGGGGCGTTACCTGCCAGCACCTTGAGGAAGACGCACCACCCGACTGCGATGCGGACTTGCTCATCACCGATTGCCCGCAATGCCTGGTGGCCATCCGCGAGGCGTGCACGGTGCCGGTGTTGCTGGTGACGGCGTACGGCAATTTCATGCCCGGCGAGCAAGTCGCGGCCCTGGCACCGTTGCAGCAGCAGGCGCGGCCGTTACCGCGCAACGTGCTGCATCAGAGCCTGGCTCGCATTCTGGACGCCGACGGTCAGACGGGCAGCAGCCACGAACAGAGCGCCCCCTCACCCACCCATCGGGCGCGTATTCTGCTGGTGGAGGACAACCCGGTTAATCAGCTGGTAGCCAAGGGCATGCTGGGTAAGCTCGGTTGCGAGGTCATCGTCAGCAGCAACGGCGCCGAAGCGCTGCAACAGCTTGAGCAGGACCACTTCGATCTGGTGCTGATGGACTGCAACATGCCCGTGATGAACGGCTATGACGCCACCCGTTGCATTCGGAAAAACGGACGTTGGTCGGACCTGCCGATCATCGCGCTGACGGCCAACGCGATGCCCGAAGAGCGCGAACACTGCAAGGCCGCGGGCATGAGCGACTACCTGGCCAAGCCGTTTCGTCGCGAGGAATTGATGGCGTTGCTGGATCAGTGGATCCCCGTGGCACAGCCCCAGTAAAAGGCTTAGATCAACCGGCCGCCTGTTCTTTCAACAGCGCGTCGATGTCCGCCTTGATGTCTTCCGGCTTGGTCAATGGGGCGTAGCGCTTGACCAGCTTGCCGTCGCGACCTACCAGGAACTTGGTGAAATTCCACTTGATGCCTTCCGAACCCAGCAAGCCCGGCGCGCGCTTCTTGAGCTGCACGAACAGCGGGTGGGCCTGGCTGCCGTTGACGTCGATCTTCTTGAACAGCGGGAAGGTTACCCCGTAGTTCAGCTCGCAAAAGTCGGAAATCGCCCCTTCGTTGCCGGGCTCCTGTTTGCCGAACTGGTTGCATGGAAAGCCCAGCACCACCAGCCCGCGATCCTTGTAGCCCTGCCACAATTCCTCAAGACCCTTGTACTGCGGCGTGAAACCGCACTTGCTGGCAGTGTTCACCACCAATACCGCCTTGCCGCCGAAATCAGCGAGGGTCTTTTGTTCGCCCTTGATCGTTTGCACCGGAATGTTCAGCAGCTCGTCGCTCATGGCGATGCCTCGAAAGTGGTAAACAGCCAAGCTAGCGCGCCATTGCCTGGCGCGCTATCCCATTGTTGCCGGTGATAGGCGTGCATCAGGCGCTGCGCGGCACCAAATCCAGGCACACGGAGTTGATGCAGTAGCGCAGACCGGTGGGCGCCGGGCCGTCCGGGAACACGTGGCCGAGGTGAGCATCGCATTTACTGCAGACCACTTCAGTGCGGATCATGCCGTGACTGACATCGCGCACTTCGACCACGGCGCTGCCTTCCAGCGGCGCGTAGAAGCTCGGCCAGCCGCAGCCCGAATCGAACTTGGTTTTTGAATCGAACAACGGCTCGTTGCAGCAGATGCAGTGGTAAACGCCGTCAGTCTTGGTCTCGTTGTATTTACCGCTGAATGGACGCTCGGTGCCCTTCAGCCGGCAGACGTTGTACTGCTCCGGATCGAGCATCGCTTTCCATTCTTCAAGGGTTTTATCCAGCTTAGCCACGGGTAGACCTCCGTAAATGAAAAAGCCCGATCTGCGTCTTTTCCACGGATCGGGTGGCACGTATGATTGCGCCTTCGTTGGACGCCAGTCTGTCACCCGCGTTTCTCGCGTACAAATCCATTTTGATGGCGTCATGCTCAGCGGTCTGCGCATCTTCACACAGCGGGCCGTCTCTTTTCGGGACCAATCACCATGCAGTTCAGCAAATCGAACAAGCTCGCCAACGTCTGCTACGACATTCGCGGGCCGGTGCTCAAGCACGCCAAGCGCCTGGAAGAGGAAGGCCATCGCATCCTCAAGCTGAACATCGGTAACCCGGCGCCGTTTGGTTTCGAGGCGCCGGACGAAATTCTGCAGGACGTCATCCGCAACCTGCCCATGGCCCAGGGCTACAGCGATTCAAAAGGCCTGTTCAGCGCGCGCAAGGCGGTGATGCAGTACTACCAGCAGAAGCAGGTCGAAGGTGTCGGCATCGAAGACATCTATCTGGGCAACGGCGTCTCCGAACTGATTGTGATGTCGATGCAGGCCCTGCTCAACAACGGCGATGAAGTGCTGGTGCCTGCGCCGGACTACCCGCTGTGGACCGCCGCCGTGGCGTTGTCGGGCGGCAACCCGGTGCATTACTTGTGCGACGAGCAGGCCAACTGGTGGCCTGATCTGGAGGACATGAAGGCCAAGATCACGCCAAACACCAAAGCCATGGTGATCATTAACCCAAACAACCCGACCGGCGCCGTCTATTCCCGTGAAGTGTTGCTGGGGATGCTGGAGATTGCCCGTCAGCACAATCTGGTGGTCTTCTCCGACGAAATCTACGACAAAATCCTCTACGACGACGCCGTGCACATTTGCACCGCCTCGCTGGCACCGGACCTGCTGTGCCTGACTTTCAACGGGCTGTCGAAGTCCTACCGCGTGGCGGGTTTCCGCTCCGGCTGGATCGCGATTTCGGGGCCCAAGCACAACGCGCAAAGCTACATAGAAGGCATCGACATTCTGGCGAACATGCGCCTGTGTGCCAACGTGCCGAGTCAGCACGCGATCCAGACCGCGCTGGGCGGCTATCAGAGCATCAATGACCTGATCCTGCCGCCGGGCCGTCTGCTGGAACAACGCAACCGGACCTGGGAACTGCTCAACGACATTCCGGGTGTCAGCTGCGTGAAGCCGATGGGTGCGCTGTACGCCTTCCCGCGCATCGACCCGAAGGTCTGCCCGATCCACAACGACGAGAAGTTCGCGCTGGACCTGCTGCTGTCGGAAAAGCTGTTGATCGTTCAGGGCACGGCGTTCAACTGGCCGTGGCCGGACCACTTCCGCGTGGTGACGCTGCCGCGTGTGGATGATCTGGAACAAGCCATTGGCCGGATCGGCAATTTCCTGAAGACCTATAAGCAGTAACGCTGCTTGCTGCAGGAGCCGACTTGCGGGTGCCCGCCCGTAAGCCGACTCCTGCCGATTTGAGCGCAATTGCCCTGGCCTCACTCCCTCGCCGATGACACTCATCGCCGAGGCGACACCAAACGACACAGTTTGAAATGATCGCCCGGTTGAATACGCCCCGACATCACCTTATATACCCCCGCAGTACGTTACATATTCTTCCCGAGGAGACACTCTTAACCATGATGCGCATTTTGCTGTTTTTGGCCACTAACCTTGCGGTCGTGCTGATTGCCAGCATCACCCTGAGCCTTTTTGGCTTCAACGGGTTCATGGCGGCCAACGGGGTTGATCTGAACCTCAATCAGCTGCTGATCTTCTGCGCCGTGTTCGGTTTTGCCGGTTCGCTGTTCTCTCTGTTCATCTCCAAATGGATGGCGAAGATGAGCACGGGCACCGAAATCATTACCCAACCCCGCACCCGCCATGAGCAATGGCTGCTGCAGACCGTGGAACAACTGTCCCGCGATGCGGGCATCAAGATGCCGGAAGTGGGTATTTTCCCCGCCTACGAAGCCAACGCCTTCGCCACCGGCTGGAACAAGAACGACGCCTTGGTCGCGGTCAGTCAGGGCCTGCTGGAGCGTTTTTCGCCCGATGAAGTGAAGGCGGTGCTGGCTCACGAGATCGGTCACGTGGCCAACGGCGACATGGTGACGCTGGCGCTGGTCCAGGGCGTGGTCAACACCTTCGTCATGTTCTTCGCGCGGATCATCGGCAACTTCGTCGACAAGGTGATCTTCAAGAACGAAGAAGGCCGTGGCATTGCGTTCTATATCGCGACCATCTTCGCTGAAATCGTGCTGGGCTTCCTCGCCAGCGCCATCGTCATGTGGTTCTCGCGCAAGCGTGAATACCGCGCAGACGACGCCGGTGCCCGCCTGGCCGGTACGGGCGCGATGATCAGCGCGCTGCAGCGTCTGCGTTCGGAACAGGGCGTTCCGGTGCAAATGCCTGAGAGCATGACGGCATTCGGCATCAACGGTGGCTTGAAGCACGGCCTAGCCGGGCTGTTCATGAGCCACCCGCCGCTGGAAGAACGCATCGAGGCGCTTCGCCGTCGCGGTTGATTCCGTGACAGCTGGACGAGAAAGGGCTACGTGAAGTCGCCCTTTTCTTTTGCCTGTGGCAGATTTTGTGCGCATAGGCGGTCTGTGGGAGCCGTCCCGCCGCTACGCGCCGCGCTGTCACGCAGCAAACAGGGTGCACGACTCCTCTCCTGTGGTGATGCTAATACCTTGGAAAGCGAAGAGCGGCTGCCCCGTCAGGGGCAGCCGCTTTTTGCTTTGCTAGGATTCAGGTGCGCGGGACAGAGGCCGGTACTCACATTGGTGTGACAGCACCCGCGTGGGAGAGTGGCCCGCACGGTATCGGCGTGGAGTCCTTGTCGGCACGGCTAGCCGTGACCACGTATGAGAGAGTGAACCCTTTCGCCACCGTGTGCCCCGCGCGCCCATCATCCTGCGAGGAAATAGCATGGCGCGCAAGCAATCCAGGCAGCGTTTTGAACTGGTCCATCCGCATTGTGCCGGTATCGATATTGGCAGCCGCGAGCATTGGGTCGCCGTTGATCGTGACCACGAGCAACCGGTACGCAGCTTCTCCACCTTCACCGACGACCTCATCAAGTTGGCCGACTGGCTTGAAGGTCTGAAGATCGAGGTCGTGGCCATGGAAGCCACTGGCGTCTACTGGATTCCACTGTTTGAGCTTCTTGATGCGCGAGGCTTCAAGGTCTATCTGGTCAACTCACGCGCAACGCGGCAGATTTCCGGTCGTAAATCCGATGTCCTCGATTGCCAGTGGATATGGCAACTGATGAGCCATGGCCTGCTGCGCGGAGCTTTTCGCCCTGACGATGCGATCTGTTCCATGCGGGCACTCATTCGCCAACGAGCCAGTAAAGTTCGCAGTCAGTCCCAAACATTGAACCGTATGCAAAAAGCGCTGAGCCAGATGAACATCCAGCTCGCCAACGTCATCAGCGATATTTCGGGCGTGACCGGCATGAAAATCCTTCGTGCAATCATTGCCGGCGAGCGCGATCCGTCTGTTCTGGCCGACCTGACTGATCGGCGGATCAAGGCCAGCAAAGAGACTGTAGCCCGCAGCCTCCACGGTAATCGGCGTCTGGAGCACCTGCATGCGCTCGAACAGGAAGTGCAATGCTATGACTTCTTTGAGCAGCAGATTGGCGCTTGCGACAAGGCCATTATGGGCGCGCTGAGTCAGCTGCCCGAGCGCGAGGAGGCCCCGCAACCCTCACGAAAAATCCTGCGTAGCCCCCACCGCTGCGCAGCAGATCAGGCGGCTCTGCATCAGTCAATTTGGCGCGTCATGGGCGTCGATCTCACCGCCATACCGACCATCGGCGTCGATACGGCTCTAATCATTGCCGGCGAAATTGGGCCGGATTTGTCCCGATTTCCTACGATGGAGCATTTCTGTTCCTGGCTGGGCGTGGCGCCACCGACACGGATTTCAGGCGGTCGCCCACTGTCGGGTAAAAGTCAGAAAATCCTCAACAACGCGGCCCAGGCGCTCAAGCAGGCGGCGTCCAACGCGCGAAATGACAAAAGCTTTATCGGCGCCAGCCACAGGGCCCGACTGGCGCGGATGGATACCAGTTGCGCCATCAAGGCCACGGCTCACCAACTTGCACGCTTGATCTACGCCATGCTGACCAAGGGGCAGCCCTATGTTGAGCAGGGGGTCGAAGCGTTTGAAGAAAGGAGCAAGGAAAAGCAGTACCGGGCCTTGCTGCGCAAGGCCCGGAAACTGGGGCTGGACTTGGTAAAGGCTTCTTGAATTGTGTAACGAAATCAGAGACTTATTTTTTGTTTGATGAGAGTGAGCTTGCTCACGAAGACGTATCCACATCCGCTGGATTTTCCAGCACTGGAGCCCATTCTCCAGCCTGCCCCTTCCTTATCGCCGATACAGACGATAAGCATATTCCATCAGGGATGTCGCGCCCGCCTGCTTGAACTTCACGCCCTGCTCCAGCACATCCAGATCCGCGACGCGCTTGACCCGCCAATCGGGGGACAACAACTGCAGCACCTCATCCTCATCCACTGAGAACGGCGGGCCGGCAATCAGCGACTGATCGTAATCCAGCGTCACCAACAAGCCGCAGGCATCTTTCGACAGCAAGTGATTGAGCTGTTTGACGTAACGCCAGCGCAGGTCCGGCGGCAGCGCAATCAGGGCGGCTCGGTCGTAGAATGCGGTACAGTCGCCCACGTCTTCGGGATTCAGGGCAAAGAAGTCACCGCACCAGATCTCGCAGCCCTCCACACGATAAACCTTGAGCGCGCCACGCTCCTCGACCGTCGGCTGCAAGCCGTTCTCGCTGAAGAATCCCGCCACCGCTATCTCAGACAATTCTGCGCCTACCACGTGAAAGCCCTGGTTGAGCAGCCAGACCATGTCGATGCTTTTGCCGCACAACGGCACCAGCACGCGCTCCCCAGGCATGGCGGTGAGCTCTGGCCACAGGCGCAAGAGGTGCGAATTCACAGACGCCTGATTGAAACCGATCTGATTGATCGCCCAGCGCTCATGCCAAAAACGCGGCTCCATAGACACTCCTGATATCCCGATCAAAACGGACGAAAACTTATATTAGATTTAGATGGATGTACTGCCCGATCATGCCACTCACCTTATACGCTCAGGACACTGCAAATGCTGCCTAGCCTGTTCATTTCCCACGGCTCGCCCATGCTTGCCCTCGAACCGGGTGAGAGCGGGCCCGCGCTTGCGCGTTTGGCCGCCACCCTGCCGCGCCCCAAAGCCATCGTTATGGTCTCGGCGCACTGGGAAAGCAATGAACTGCTGGTCAACGGCAATCCCCAGCCGGAGACCTGGCATGACTTCGGCGGCTTCCCATCCGCACTTTTCGCCGTGCAGTACCCGGCGCCCGGCATGCCAGAGCTGACGCATCGCGTGCTGGAACTGCTGGCAGAGGCTGACCTGCCAGCGCGCATGAACACTCAACGGCCATTTGACCATGGCGTCTGGGTGCCCTTGTCGTTGATGTACCCGCAGGCGGACATTCCCATTGTGCAGGTCTCGCTGCCTACGCGCGGGGGCCCCGCCCTGCAGACGAAGGTCGGGCAGGCGCTGAATGGACTGCGCGAGGAAAACGTTCTGCTGATCGGTTCTGGCAGCATCACCCATAACCTGCGAGAGCTGGACTGGCAGGCGGGACCTGAAAGCATCACGCCGTGGGCCCTGGCGTTCCGTGACTGGATGGTAGAAAAGCTGGCGGCCGATGATCTGGAAGCGCTGCACGATTACCGAAACCAGGCGCCCCACGCCGCGCGCAACCACCCGACCGATGAACACCTTCTGCCGCTGTATTTCGCTCGGGCGGCGGGTGGAAAATTCAGCATTGAGCACCAGAGCTTCACCATGGGTGCGCTGGGGATGGACATCTATCGGTTTGGGTAAGTCGATCGACTCGACCTGGAACCTTAGGAATGGCCTATGACGCCCTGGTAGGACCGGCTTTAGCCGAGAATAGGCCAGTTCAGGCGCCGTCAATCATGTGGTGTGCCATCTAACGCCTTCCCGGCTAAAGCTGGTCCCACTGACATCAAAAGCCTGTCGGCGGCGTGCCAGATAAGCCCCACGCGCCTACCTGTTCAAGTTCAGACGGCAGCTCCAGCCTGGACGGCGCGGACTAATGTGGGACCGGCTTTAGCCGGGAATAGGCCAGCTCAGTCGACATCAATTATGTGGTGTGCCATCTGACGCCTTCCCGGCTAAAGCCGGTCCCACTGACATCAAAATCCTGTGGGCACGGCAACATCCCAGAACCGCCCTACCGTTGACCACTCGTCGGACCGCCTGCATCCTGCGCCGCCTTAAATTGGCGGACATCAGAAAGGTCATGTTCAAGGACTTACAGCTTGAACACAAAAAAAATCCCCGAACCAGTCGGGGATTTTTTATTCAGACGATCAGCTCAAGAGCAGATCAATCTTCGCGATAGCGACGCAGCTTCAGCTGCTTGCCGGCAACGCGGGTGTCTTTCAGCTTGGCCAGCAGGCGCTCGAGGCCGTCTTCCGGCAGCTCGACGAGGCTGAAGCTGTCACGCACCTGGATGCGACCGATGGCTTCGCGAGCCAGACCACCTTCATTGAGGATGGCGCCCAGCAGGTTTTTCGCAGCGATGCCGTCACGGGCACCCAGCGCGGTACGGCAGCGAGCACGGCCTTCGGCCAACGGCACCGGGGCCCGACGTTCGCGGTCGCCACGATCAGGACGGTCGCCTGCTGGACGCTCAGGACGGTCACCACGTGGCGCATTGTTCGGCACCAATGGACGTTCTTTCTCGATCGCGCTCAGGGTCAGCGCCTGACCATTGGTGGCCTTGCGCAGCAGAGCAGCCGCCAGGGCACGCGGGGTGCAACCGATGTCGGCAGTCAGGCGGTCCAGCAATTCGCCATGGCTTGCTTCAGCATCAGCAACCAGCGGCGACAGGCTGTTGGTCAGTTTCTTGATGCGGGCATCGAGAACGGCCTGGGAGTCCGGCAGGCGGACTTCGGCGATTTTCTGACCGGTCATGCGCTCGATCACTTGCAGCATGCGACGCTCACGCGGCGTTACCAGCAACAGGGCGCGACCTTCGCGACCGGCACGGCCAGTACGGCCGATACGGTGAACGTAGGCTTCCGGGTCGTACGGCATGTCAACGTTGAACACGTGAGTGATGCGGGGAACGTCAAGACCACGGGCAGCAACGTCAGTCGCAACAACGATGTCCAGACGACCATCCTTGAGGGAGTCGATGACGCGTTCACGCTGGTTCTGAGCGATGTCGCCGTTCAGCGCAGCAGCCTTGTAGCCTTTGGCTTCAAGGGCACTGGCCAGATCCAGAGTGGCCTGCTTGGTGCGCACGAACATGATCAGGGCGTCGAAATCTTCGACTTCCAGCAGGCTCAGCACGGCAGAGGTCTTCTGGTCAGCGTGAACCAGCAGGTGAGCCTGCTCGATCGCGGTAACGGTCTGGGTCTTGCTCTGGATCTTGACGTGTTTCGGGTCTTTCAGGTGACGCTCGGCGATCGCGCGGATCGACTGCGGCAGGGTCGCCGAGAACAGCACGGTCTGACGGGTTTCAGGCATGGCCTTGAAGATGACTTCGAGGTCATCCATGAAGCCCAGCTTGAGCATTTCGTCAGCTTCGTCGAGAACCAGATGGTTCACAGTCGCCAGGACTTTTTCGTCACGACGCAGGTGGTCACAGAGACGGCCCGGGGTAGCAACGACGATTTGAGCGCCGTTACGAATGGCTTTCAGCTGCGGGCCCATTGGCGCGCCGCCGTAGACAGCCACAACGGTAACGCCCGGCATCTGCTTGGCGTAGGTTTCGAACGCGGTGGCCACTTGCAGGGCCAGCTCACGAGTCGGCGCGAGGATCAGCGCTTGCGGCTCGCGTTTGGCCGGGTCGATCAGGCTCAGGATGGGCAGAGCGAAGGCGGCGGTTTTACCGGTACCTGTCTGCGCCTGACCGATCATGTCGTGACCGGCGAGAATAATGGGGATCGATTGCTGCTGAATGGCCGAAGGCTCTTCGTAGCCGGTGGCTACTACAGCTGCAACAATTGTCGGGTGAAGGTTAAGAGCGGCGAAGCCGCCGGTTTCCTGGGTCATGGGTCTGCCTCTGAGTGCATCCGCAAAGACCCATGCTTCAAAGCTGCGCGTGCCGTGTAAGACCCTAGAGTCACCCTGGCTGCTTTGTCGGCGGGGATTTGCGAAAACGTATTGATGAATGGATCGTCATGGGTGGTTCGTGACCGAACCGGTTCGAGAAGATGGCTTCGCGAACCTAAACCGTGACGAGGGCCCTATGAAAGGCCGGCGCGCACTATACCGGAAATGCTGAAACAAGTGAGGATTTTTTTCGGGAAACAGCCCCTTGCGGCCAACTGTCACAGGCTTTGCGCAAAGCTGCGTCAGTGTCTACTTTTCAAGTGCCCGGTATCGGTAGCGAGCAGAGCTTAAACGATTCATCTGGACAGTGCGACACCCCACCCTCCCTTTCTCCTCATCTGCAGGAATCAGCGACATGACCTCTTCGATCAAAGGCCACGTCAGCCGGGAACAGCGCGGCGCCATCATGCTCATCGGCCTGGACCGCATCGCAAAGCGCAACGCCTTCGACATGCACATGCTCAATCAGTTGAGCCTGGCCTACGGGGAATTCGAGCGTAACGACCAGGCGCGGGTTGCGGTGGTGTTTGCCCACGGCGATCATTTCACCGGCGGGTTCGATCTGGCAGAGGCAGGGCCGGCATTGAGAGAAGGCTGGACGCTGCCGGCCGGCGGTTTCGACCCTTGGGGCCTGTCGATCGGACCGAGGGTGAGCAAACCGGTAATCGTCGCGGCCCAGGGCTGGTGCCTGACACTGGGCATCGAGCTGATGCTCGCCTCTGACATCAATCTCTGTGCGAGCAATTCACGCTTTGCCCATCTGGAAGTGCAACGCGGCATTTTTGCCTGTGCCGGCGCGACCCTGCGGCTGCATCAGATCGCGGGTTGGGGCAATGCCATGCGCTGGCTGCTCACGGGCGATGAATTCGACGCCCACGAAGCCTGCCGCATGGGCCTGGTGCAGGAAGTGATGGCGCCCGAAGACCTGCTCCCGTCGGCGCTGCGCCTGGCCCAGCACATTGCCGACCGCGCGCCGTTGGGGATTCGCACCACTCTGGAGTCCGCGCGTCAGGCGGTGCTTGAGGGCGAAAGCGTTGCCGCGAAGGCGTTGCCTGCGCTGGTCCGGCGTGTGCTGGACAGCGAGGACGCTAAAGAAGGCCTGCAGGCGTTGCTGGAAAAACGCCCGCCGCTGTTCAGGGGTTGCTGATCAGGTCGCAGGCCGCAGCGTCTTGATCAGCGGCAACAGCGAATAGCCCAGTTGCGGCGCAAGGCTTTCAGCGCGCTGGGTCAAAGCGTCAAGGTCCAGCGTCTGATCGAGGTCGGCGGGGACGATGAGGATGACGTTCCCCTCCTTCACCGGCAGCTCCCAGTAATGACGGTGATACAGCCCGCGCAGGAGCGCCGCGCCCAATGGCTTGCCGTCGTCCGATGCCCACTGATTGATGATCAGCCAGCCGCCGGGGTTGAGGCGCTGCTGGCATTTCTCGAGAAAGCCCCAGGCCAGATGGCCCACCGCAGGGCCGGTGTCGGTGTAGAGATCGACAAAGATCAGGTCAGCGTCCTCGGCGGTCGGCAGCAGGTCGAGGGCGTCGCCGATGCGCACGTACAACCGGGGATCGTCCTGCAGGCCCATGAATTCCATGGCCAGACGCGGCACATCGGGGCGCAGTTCGATGGCTTCGACATCGTCAAGGGACAGAAACTTCAGACACGCCTGGGTCAGCGTGCCCGCCCCCAGCCCCATGAACAGCGCGCTTTCCGGGGCTGGATGGCAGAGCGCGCCAATGAACATGGCGCGGGTGTAGTCGTATTCGAGCCAGGCCGGATCGGCCGTGAACGTGCAACTCTGCTCGATGGCATCCCCGAACTCCAGGAAGCGGTAATCGGCCACTTCAAGTACGCGGATCTTGCCGAATTCGTCGTGAACTTCGGCCAACACGTGCTCTACGCGTTCCTCTGTCATTGCTGTTTTCGTACCCATGGTCAGAGTGGTTCGGGAGCTCGCCCGCAAGGATCAGGGTTGCCGCGCCCCGGACCTCGTGTGCAGACAGACGCAAGGGGCGGCCCCGGAAAAGCGCGAATTGTCGGCGAATCGCGCCCCGCAGGTCACGCAAATTCTCGAGGCGAGCTGCTAACATGCCTGTCCGATCGCACTGACTTCGAGTTCAAGATGAGCCAACCCTGGAGCCCCGACAGCTGGCGCAACCTGCCTATCCAGCAGCAACCTCAATACCCGGACGCGGACCACGTTCGCCGTGTCGAGCAGACCCTCGCCAGCTATCCACCGCTGGTGTTTGCCGGGGAAGCGCGAGAGCTGCGCCGGCAGTTTGCCGAGGTGACCGAGGGCCGGGCGTTCCTGCTGCAGGGTGGCGATTGCGCCGAGAGCTTCTTCGAATTCTCGGCCGCGAAAATCCGCGACACCTTCAAGGTGCTGCTGCAAATGGCGATCGTCATGACCTTTGCCACCGGTTGCCCGGTCGTCAAAGTCGGGCGCATGGCCGGGCAATTCGCCAAACCGCGTTCCTCCAACGACGAGACAATCGACGGCGTGACCCTGCCGGCGTACCGCGGTGACATCGTCAACGGCATCGGCTTCGACGAGAAAAGCCGCGTGCCCGACCCGGACCGTCTGCTGCAGGCGTATCACCAGTCCACCGCGACCCTCAACCTGCTGCGCGCTTTCGCTCAGGGCGGGTTTGCCGACCTGCATCAAGTGCACAAGTGGAACCTGGATTTCATCGCCAACTCGGCGCTGTCGGACAAGTACAGCCAGCTTGCCGATCGCATCGACGAGACCCTCGCTTTCATGCGTGCCTGCGGCATGGACACCTCCCCGCAGTTGCGCGAAACCAGTTTCTTCACCGCCCACGAAGCGCTGCTGCTGAATTTCGAAGAAGCCTTCGTTCGCCGCGACAGCCTTACCAATGACTTTTACGATTGCTCGGCGCACATGCTGTGGATCGGCGACCGCACGCGGCAACTGGACGGCGCCCACGTGGAATTCCTGCGTGGGGTGAAGAACCCGATCGGCGTCAAGGTCGGGCCAAGCATGAACACCGATGACCTGATCCGGCTGATCGACATCCTCAACCCGGACAACGATCCGGGACGCCTGAACCTGATCGCGCGCATGGGCGCCAACAAGGTTGGCGACCATCTACCGGCGCTGATCCGTGCAGTGGAACGCGAAGGCAAGAAGGTGCTGTGGAGTTCGGACCCGATGCATGGCAACACGATCAAGGCCAGCAGCGGTTACAAGACCCGCGACTTCGCGCAGATCCTGGCGGAAGTGAAGCAGTTCTTCCAGGTGCATCAGGCGGAAGGCACCTACGCCGGCGGCATCCACATCGAGATGACCGGCCAGAACGTCACCGAATGCATCGGCGGCGCACGTCCGATTACCGAAGATGGCTTGTCGGACCGTTACCACACCCATTGTGACCCACGGATGAATGCCGATCAGTCGCTGGAGCTGGCGTTTCTGATTGCCGAGACGTTGAAGCAGGTGCGTCGATAAGTAGGGTCGCAGCCCCTGTAGGACTGGCTTTAGCCGGGAAAGCGCCGGATATCACACCAAAGAATTGAGGGTGCCAGCGCTGGCCCATTCCCGGCTAAAGCCGGTCCCACAACGGCGCGCTGTTTCTGTAGGACTGGCTTTAGCCGGGAAAGCGCCGGATGTCACACCAGAGAATTGTGGGTGCCCGCGCTGGCCCCTTCCCGGCTGAAGCCGGTCCTACAAAAAGCAGGCAGCTGGCGTTACAGATGATCAAAACCGCTGGCCACAAACGCCGCCCGCAAGCGCGACGTACTGGCGCGCTGGCAGTTGATCAGCACATCTGGCAGTTCCAGCCAGTTCGCCAGTTGCCGCAAGTGGAACGCGAGGGCGTGCATGCCTTCGTCATCCAGCCCGGGTTGCTCTTCATGGAGCGCATGAACCGCCAGACGCCCCGCCGCCCTTTCAGCCCGCAGGTCAATGCGCGCGGCGATGCGTTCGTTGTGCAGAAACGGCAGCACGTAATAGCCGTAAACCCGCTTGTGCGCCGGGGTGTAGATCTCCAGCCGGTAATGGAAATCGAACAGCCGCTCAGTGCGCCCCCGCTCCCAGATCAGTGAATCAAAAGGCGACAGCAACGCGCTGGCCGTCACCTTGCGTGGCACGACCCGCCCCGCAAGGGTGTACGCCGGTTGCTTCCAGCCCTGCACCTGAACCCTCTGAACCACGCCCTCCTCTACCAGCTCAGCCAACCCGCGCCTGGCGGGTGCCGGGTCCTGCCGGAAATAATCGCGCACGTCCTTTTCGGTACCGACGCCCAGCGCTTTGACGGCATGCAGCAGCAAGCCTCGCTGTGCGTCCGATTCGCCGGTATCAGGGTGATTGACGATCGCCGCCGGCAGCACACGCTCAGGCAAATCGTACAGGCGCTCGAAACCGCGACGACCGGCGACCGTGACCTCACCCGCTGCGAACAACCATTCCAGCGCATGCTTTTCAGCGCTCCAGTCCCACCAGGGTCCGGCGCGATCCTGCCGGGTGCTGATGCTGCCCGCGCCCAACGCGCCCTGTTCGCGCACGGTCTGCAACACCCGGGCGATGGTGATCTGCTGCTCGCGGCCGAACTTCGCCAGTTGCTGATAAATGCCCTCGCCCTGGGCCGCACGTTGCATCCGCCAGCGCATCAGCGGGTACAGCTCTACCGGCAGCAATGACGCCTCATGGCCCCAATACTCAAACAGATTGCGATGCCGACCCTGGCTCCACGCCGCCTGCTCCAGCAAGGTGCGCGGGTAAGGACCGAGCCGGGAAAAGAGCGGTAAGTAGTGCGATCGCACCAGCGCATTGACCGAATCGATCTGCAGCACGCCGAGTCGCTGGATCAACTGCGTGACATGCGCGGCCTTGATCGTCGCAGGCGGCTGGCGGCTGTTAAAGCCTTGGGCGGCCAGCGCCAGCCGGCGCGCGTGCTTGAGGGAAAGTGGCGGGTGAATCGGCGGCTCGGCGGGCATTGCGACCTCCATGGCGGTGTCCAACGCTAACCGATCACCCGCTGTGCTGTCAGCGCTTCATCGGGTCATCCCAGAAAGGACGCTCCACTTCTTCGTAGACATCCGCCCGACTCAGGCCCATGTCTTTCAGCGCGTCATCGCTGAGGGTCGCCAGTTCGACACGCTGGTGATGCAGCTTGCGCCAGCGAGCGACCTGCGCCACGGCCGATTTCCACCAGCGTTCCGGCGCGGATTCCTGCGACAGAGGTTTTGCGACCAGTACGTAACCTTTTTGACCTTTCATCGTCCTGCCCTCCAGTGGGGATGGGCAGATTCTCTCGCCGCGCCTAAGATCAATCCAACGAATGTTTCTCATGCACTGCATCTGGGAGATTGATGCATGACCACCTACCCGAGTATCGACAGCGAGCTGCTGCGCACCTTTGTCGCGATCGCCGATGAGGGCGGTTACACCAAGGCCGGCGAAGTAGTGAATCGCACGCAGTCCGCCGTCAGCATGCAGATGAAACGGCTGGAGGAGGACGTGGTGAGGCGGCCGTTGTTTCTGAAAGACGGCCGCACCATCAGCTTCACCGCGGAAGGCCAGGTGCTGCTGGGCTACGCGCGGCGGATTCTTAAACTGCACAGCGAAGTGTTCAACACCCTGCGCGAGCCGCACATGGTTGGCACGGTGAAGATCGGTACGCCGGATGATTACGTGATGCGCTTTCTGCCGGGGATTCTGCAGCGCTTTGCCCAGGCCTACCCGCTGGTACAGGTGGAGGTGCATTGCGAGTCTTCGTCGCAGTTGCTGCAACGCCAAGACCTGGACCTGAGCATCGTCACCCGCGAGCCCGGTAAGGAAATCGGCCAGATCTTGCGCCAGGAGCGGTTCGTCTGGGCGGTCGGCGCAGGCTTTTGCCCACAGGAGCAGACGCCGATGCCGCTGGCGATGTTCAACACCGACTGCTTTTGCCGGCAGTGGGCAATCAACGCGCTGCAGGCGTCCGGCCGCGAATTCCGCGTGGCCTACACCAGCGCGAGCCTGTCAGCGATCATGGCCGTGGTCAGCGCAGGACTGGCGGTGACGGCGCAGCTGCAAAGCCTGATCACCTCGGACCTGGAAGTATTGGGGGAACAACACGGGCTGCCGCAGTTGCCGTCGGCGAGCATCGTGCTGCTGCGCAACCCCAATAACCCATCGCCGATCACCGAATGCCTGGCCGATCACATTGCTGAAGGGTTCAGGCTGTAACAAGTACTCATTGCGTTAGATCACAGCTTGAAGCACAGCATGATCGCGCAAATCACCAGAAAGCCGCAGAACAGCGATCGCAATACGCGCTCCGGCAAACTGTGCGCCAAGGCGACGCCCCAACTGATGCTGGCCAGCCCGCCAATCGCAAGGGGAATACCCATCAGCCAGTCGACATGGCCATGCAGGGAGTAGGTCGCCAGCGTGATCGTGGTGCTCGGCGCCGCCAGGGCCAGCGCCAGGCCCTGGGCCGCCACCTGCGTCGCACCGAACAAACCGGTCAAAATGGGCGTCGCGATCACTCCGCCGCCGACGCCGAACAGCCCGGCGGTGACGCCCGAGCCGAGGCCCAGCAGCCACAACCAACGGGTGTGCCGCAACTCGGCGCCCACGGTCCCGTTGCGCCAGACCATCTGGATCAGGTTGAACAGCGTCAGCACCACAAGAAAGCCGACAAAGCCCAGGCGCATGATTTGCGGGTCGACGCGCACGGCCCACAGCGAGGTCAGCCAGGACATCGTGAAACTGGGCACGATGAGCATCAGCGCATGACGCACCGACACCCGATTGCGCTGGTTGTAACGCCACAGCGCCAGCAGCACGTTGGGCAGCACCATCAACAACGCCGTGCCCTGAGCCAGTTGCTGATCGAGCCCGAACAACACGCCCAGCGCCGGAATGGCGACCAGCCCGCCGCCAATGCCGAACAGTCCACCCAGCGTGCCCATGGCGGCGCCCAGCAGCAGGTACATCAATACATCGACAATCACGGCCGATCCTCTGATCCGATTTCTGCGCGCATGCTACGCAGTCAGTGCCGTTGAGGAAATCCGCTGAGACGATATCAGGATGTGGAAACGATCCACGGCTGAGGCCGGCGATAGAAAACCCCATGCCCGGCCATTGCAGAAATTATCTGGTGCATTAAACAGCAGGGCACTAAATTACCGAGCATTACTGACTGAGAGGGACACCCCATGAACGCCAACGAGCCCACCCACAAGGCTGGCGCTGGCAGTTGCGACGAGCTGCTGCTGGATAACCAGCTGTGCTTCGCCCTGTACTCGACGTCGCTGATGATGACCAAGGTCTACAAGCCACTGCTCCAGGCACTGAACCTGACCTATCCGCAATACTTGGCGATGCTGGTGCTGTGGGAGCGCGACGGCCTGACCGTCGGAGAAGTCAGCACCCGCCTGCTGACCGATCCTGGCTCGCTGACGCCACTGCTCAAACGCCTGGAAGCCGAAGGCCTGATCCGCCGTACCCGCAGCAAGGAAGACGAGCGCGTGGTGCTGCTGACCCTGACCGAGCGAGGCAAGGCGCTGCACAAAAAGGCGCAGAGCGTTCCGCAATGCATTCTGGCCGCCAGCGGCATCAACCTTGAACAGCTGAAGGCCCTGCAGAAAGACCTGCTTGCCCTGCGTGGAAATCTGCAGGAAAGCATCTGATCGGCTGTCGTTATCGAGAATTCTCAAGAACCTCAAAATTTGACGTGCACACTAAGCAGTAGCGCAGTACTGCACATCAGTCTGCTGGCTTTGAACAAGCCGTAGCCCAGGCGCCGGTCGATGCAGCCCGCCAAGTGTGCCCTTACTCCAATCCCACACGCGGCAACGTCGATGTCCGTCTGCACATGACTGTCTGACACTCGCTCACACGCGCAGTGAAGCCCCTGAACTCGCAAGAGTCAGGGGCTTTTTGCTGAGTACGACCAGACACTTTCTGCAAGAAATGGACGACGCGCTTTTCATTTCCGTCCTACGTCATCGCAGGCAAGACGCTTCGGTTTCCGGCTTTGACCCTGATCATCATTTCTGTCCGACCCGCTCAATCATTCCGCATTGATTGATACGGCCCCTCTCAGAATGATCACGACTCAGGACCTGGGCATGACGACCTCACTCGCTCCGATGTACACCAATGAAGTGACAGGCGACTTTCTTCAGACACTCGACACGCCCACCTTCACCTCTGAGCAAATGGCTGAATTTCACGAAGACGCTGTGGCGGTCATTCGCAAAAAAGAAGCCTATTGCCTGGCCCATCCGCCCATCGGCATCTACCGGCTTGCCACTGAAGGCAGCCAGACCCGCAACGGCGGCATTGTTCAAGAAACGCAGTCGACGATCACGTGCACCCTGGAGAACGGCGAGCAAGTGCGCTTAGCGCATAAGGGAGACTGCGTTCTTTATCCGGATGGTTCCACCGCCCACATCATCACAGGCGCAGGCCACAGCAATGGTCACGTCGCGTTGGTGGGCAGCCGCTTGTGCAACGGCGACGAGATCATCAACACGCCACAGCCCCACAGACCGTTCGTAGCCCGCCAGGGCGTCCCTTTGGCTGCCGACTTCCTGCCTGCCGTTGGCAGCGCTAACGCCGAATAACACCCCACTTGCTTCCATTGCGCGACCTGCCCATCAGGCTTTCGCGTGGATCTCCCACATCCCCACTCTTTCGCATGGACGCGACACCTGAACAGGGAACGAGCACTGATGGCTACCGGTTATTACATTCGACTCTACGACAAGACCAGCTGTGGCGGATTCGTCATGGAAGCCACCTCCGGTATGGGAATGCACGGCATCGATCAATCGCGAGAGGGCGACGCGGTGAAGTGCGGTGTCGACGGTAAAACGTATCGTATCAGCGGCGGAATTTCCCACATGACCAGTGACGGCATTCGCCTGGCCGGCACCCTGGACAGTGTCAGCGGTTGCCCCTGTAAAGCCCGGTTGGAGCCGTCGCTATTCTGTGCCACTTACGAGAACGAGGAGTGTTCGGCGGCAGTAGCCGGCAGGCCTTTTTCCGCCGCTGGTTACAGGCAGGGTGCTGCCGTTGCAACTACGTCGATGCCACTCGGCGCACGCCGTACTGCCAATGCGCAGATGGAGCAGGACCTCGAAGAAGAGGAAGAAGAAGTCGAGCAAGAGCAACTGATTACTCTGCGCCTCGGCGTGTTCTTTGACGGCACCGGTAACAACCAGGCCAACAGCGAAACCGTTGCAGGTTGCATGGCGCGGGATGTCGGGCTGGAAAATGAAGCCGAAGAAATTCAGAAGTTCTGTGCCGAGTTTGGCTATGGGATTAACGGGAGTGCGCCAGACAACAGCTTTGGGAATGACACCTCCAATGTGGCGCGGCTTTATGATTTGTACATGGACCAAGCCGGCGAGCGTATTGATTCAGCAGCTGATGAAGCTTCCATAGCGGTGTACATCGAAGGGATCGGAACCGTCAGCGGCGGAGATGACGATCTTTGGGGTCAAGCAACTGGGAGAGGAAAAAATGGAGTACTGGCACGGGTTGAACAGAGTTCGCTGTTGGTTGCGCAGCGGCTGGGGGAGTTTCAAGACAACAACCCTGCAATAATAATTCGCCGTCTTGAGATCGATATATTCGGTTTCAGCCGTGGAGCAGCTGCGGCTCGTCATTTCGCCAATGACTTACGTAAAGGCGCAGAAAGTTTGCTTGCTGAAACTTTGAAGACAGACACCTCTGCATTCACCGAAGGGTTTGGCTGGAGGATTCAGCATGATGTCCACCTGAACTTCATTGGCCTCTTCGATACGGTACCAGCCATTGTCACGCCTTTAATGCTGGACTTTAGCCCCGGCAATGCTCGCAACGGGGGACTCAACCTGGGGCTTCCAAAGGGCGCCGCCCGCAACGTAGTGCAGTTGGTAGCGCGGGATGAGCATCGCCTGAATTTCGCCCTGATCCGCACCGAGAACGACATTGTCCTGCCCGGCTCGCACTCAGACATTGGCGGCGGCTACCGGCCTCGAATGCGTGAACGCCTTCTGGTCGCGAAACCGACCAGTAGCCAGGAACGAAAGACCACGCCAAACGCCCAGTCGCTTGCTTTTTCGCAATCCATTCAAAGCGTCGGGCCTTTGGTCAGACGCCTGCTCGATCAGGGGCTTGAGGTGGATATACATTGCCGCTCAGAAGACGAAGAGCGCACGCAGGAAAATCAAATCCCCCTTCACAAGCAGGTTTACGTCATCACCACACTTGATCGTGAGGTGGAGGGAGATTTGTCGAAGATTTATCTGCGGGTGATGCGTGAGCTGGCAGTACAGCACGGCGCCCCGCTCGATGTTATCAACGAGCACGACCAGCGCCTTTCCTTGCCGACTGATCTCGCCACCATTTCAGCGAAGATTCTGGGTTATGCAACAGGCAGGAGAACAACGCTTGATCTGACCACCGCTGAAGAGGATTTGTTGCTACTACGGTACATACATCTTTCAGCCGGTTGGAATGCGGTGAAAGACAGGAATAGAACGAGCATCGGACCATTGTTTATCAACCGGCCAACCGATGACTACCAGCGGATCGTTCATGACAATCGGTAAGTTCAAAGCGCAGCTTGGATGCGTTTTGGGTCTGATATTCAGCGGGTGCAGCACAATTTATGACGACGTAGAACTTCCTTACGACTCTTGGCGATTGGGCTTCTTTGCTCCCAACTATATGGAGGTCTGGATCGAAACCGCTGACGCTGTGGATATCAACGACAGATGGTTCAAGCGGGCAATGAGTGGCGTAGCAGCCGTGCAGACGCCTCCTAATTTAACGGGCAGTCCGAAGGGCTGGCCAAAACATCCGGGAGCAGGCGCTGGAAAACAAGTCTCGGGTGCTAATCTTCCTCGCTTTATATACGTGCGTTGGCAATCTCTGGCCGAACCGAAGACCTATCAAGCCTACATAGAAATACCTGAGCGCATTCGCAAAGCCATGCTGAAAGGTGAGCGCGCATATTGCAGGGCAGATAACAAATGGATCAACGATTATAGAGACCTGATTACGGTGGGCTTGGCTCCGGGAGGCGTAACTAAGACCTGGATTCAGGGAGGCTGTCTAAATGCAATTGAAGTCAGTCGCGTGCAGGGTCGCATAGTCGAGAAAGGTCCTCATGAAGGCCATTCAAACGGTCATTACTATCGCCCTCCCAATGAGGCATCGCAGGTCTACATCGACAAGTTCGGCATCCCTTATGACTCTTGGTGAAGGCCGATCAAAAAACATCAACGCCCTGCTCGGATGCGTTTTGAGCCTGATCCTGAGCGGATGCAGCAGCGCTAACGACTATGGCGTAGAGCTGCCCTATGACGCATGGCGATTGGGGTTTTTGGCGCCCAGTTATATGGAGGTCTGGATCGAAACGGCCGATGTCGTCGATGTCAAAGGCCGATTATTTAGACGAGCCATGAGTGGAGTGGCAGCGATACAGACGCCACCCAATTTCAGGGGTAAACCGATAGGATGGCCAAAGAGACCAGGCAGCGGCAAAGGGAAACATGTATGGCGCGCAGATGTGCCTCGTTTGATCTATGTCCGTTGGCAATCGTTGGCAGAACCACAAACCTACGAAGCCTACATTGAAATTCCGCAGGCAGCTCGCCATGCCATGCTGCAAGTAGAGGAAAACACATACTGCAAAGCGGCCAAAAACTGGATCACCGACCACCGTGAGCTGCTGGTAATCGGGCTCGCTCCGGGCGGCATTGCTAAAACCTGGATAAGAGGCGCTTGCCTGGACCCGATTGAAGTAAGCCGCGTACAAGGTCGGATAGTCGAGAAAGGTCCTCATGAAGGCCGTTCAAACGGCCTTTACTACCGCCCTCCCAATGAGGCATCGCAGGCCTACATCGACAAGTTCGGCATCCCTTATGACTCTTGGTGAAGGCCGATCAAAAAACATCAACGTCCTGCTCGGATGCGTTTTGAGCCTGATTCTGAGCGGATGCAGCAGCGCTAATGACTACGGGATGGAGCTACCGTATAACGCGGGGCGACCGGGCTCCCTAAAGCCACTGCTCAAACGCCTGGAAGCCGAAGGCCTGATCCGCCGTACCCGCAGCAAGGAAGACGAGCGCGTGGTGCTGCTGACCCTGACCGATCAAGGCAAGGCCCTGCACACCAAGGCGCAGAGCGTTCCGCAATGCATTCTGGCCGCCAGCGGCATCAACCTTGAACAGCTCAAGGCCCTGCAGAAAGACCTGCTTGCGCTGCGTGGAAATCTGCTCGAAAGCATCTGATCAGACCCGTAATCGGCCCCTCTGAAAAAATCTCAAAAATTTATCTTGCGCACTAAACATTAGCGCAGTACATTCTCCCTCACTTGCTTAGCGCACAAACATTTAGCGCCAAGATAAAGCTCGAATCCCATACCATCAGCACGTGAGGAATTACCATGCAAGCTCTCTACACTGCAGTCGCAACCGCAACCGGTGGCCGTGATGGCCGCGCTGTTTCCGACAACAAAATTCTCGACGTCAAACTGGCCACCCCAAAAGAACTGGGCGGCGCCGGTGGCGAAGCCACTAACCCTGAGCAACTGTTTGCTGCCGGCTACTCGGCCTGCTTCATCGGCGCACTGAAATTCGTCGCTGGTCAGAGCAAGAAAACCATCCCCGCTGACGCGTCGATCACTGCCCACGTCGGCATTGGCCAGATCCCCGGCGGTTTCGGTCTGGACATCGACCTGCACATCAGCCTGCCGGGCCTTGAACAAGCCGAAGCTCAGGCGCTGGTCGATGCGGCCCACCAGGTCTGCCCTTACTCCAACGCCACACGCGGCAACGTCGATGTCCGTCTGCACGTGACTGTGTAAAGGCTCGCCACAAGACCTCGTCCCCAACCCTCGTTTGACCGGGAGAAGAACATGAACACGTTTGGCAAGATTGTGGCTGGCTCGCTCCTCGCACTGTCCATCGGCAACGCTTTCGCGGCGACCGATACGGGCGTCGAGCACAACACGCAGGCGTTTCTGGACGCGCTGAATTCCGGAAGCGGCAAGCCGATCGAACAGCTTTCGCCCAAAGATGCCCGCGCGGTGCTGACCGGTGCCCAGGCCGGGGTCAAGCTGACCCTGCCCAAGGCCGATGTCAGCCAGAAGACCATTTCGGTGGACGGCCAGAACATCAGCCTGACGATCGTTCGTCCGGCCGGCGTCAAAGGCACCTTGCCGGTGTTCATGTACTTCCACGGCGGCGGCTGGGTGCTGGGCGATTACCCGACCCACGAACGACTGGTGCGGGATCTGGTAGAGGGTTCGGGCGCAGTGGCGGTGTTCGTCAACTACACGCCGTCCCCTGAAGCGCACTACCCGACGGCGATCAACCAGGCCTATGCGGCGACCAAATGGGTTGCCGAGCATGGCAAGGAAATCAACGTCGACGGCAAGCGTCTGGCGGTGGCGGGCAACAGTGTCGGCGGCAACATGGCGGCGGTCGTCAGCCTGATGGCCAAAGACAAAGGCACGCCAGCGATCCGCTACCAGGTGCTGTTGTGGCCGGTGACCGACGCCAACTTCGATACCGGTTCGTACGATCAGTTTGCCGAGGGTCACTTCCTCACCCGCAACATGATGAAGTGGTTCTGGGACAACTACACCACCGATCCGAAACAGCGCGCCGAGATCTATGCCTCACCGCTGCGGGCCACGACCGATCAGTTGAAAGGTCTGCCGCCTGCCCTGGTGCAAACGGCGGGTGCTGACGTGCTGCGCGACGAAGGTGAAGCCTATGCTCGCAAGCTGGACCAGGCCGGTGTGCCGGTCACGGCGGTTCGCTACAACGGCATGATCCACGATTACGGGCTGTTGAACGTGGTCAGCCAAGTGCCGGAAGTGCGCTCGGCAATGCTGCAGGCTTCGCAAGAGCTGAAAGTACATTTGAAGTAAAGGCAGTATAAAAAAACGGGTCGATCAGCAATGGTCGACCCGTTTGCATTGCTGGATTCCGTCGTTCATAACCCACTGTCGCGCAGCACACGCGGTCCCTGTGAGAGTGAGCTTGCTCACGAAGACATATTTCCAGCCGATGAAGATTTGGCGGATGTACCGGCCTATTCGCGAGCAAGCTCGCTCCCACCGCTCTTTGTCGACAGCTGCATCTGCGGCGGCGACACCTACTCCTACAAGGTCAGCGTGTGTTGGAACTGCCCTTTCACGCACCCACAAAAAAGCCCGACTCGATGATCGGGCTTTTTCGTGTCCGGCATGACATCACCGGTTTTACAAGAGCAGTGCTTATTTAGCACGGCCTTTGTAAGAACCGCCTTCGCGGGTGTCGATTTCGATCTTGTCACCGATTTCGATGAAGTCAGCCACCTGCAGCTCGGTGCCGTTGGCCAGTTTGGCCGGCTTCATGACCTTGCCCGACGTGTCGCCACGAGCCGAACCTTCGGTGTAGTCAACGGTGCGCACGATGGTGGTCGGCAGCTCTACGGAAACCAGACGGTCTTCGAAGAAGATCGCTTCGCAGACGTCGGTCATGCCTTCTTCAACGAATGGCAGAACGGCTTCGATGTCTTCAGCGTTCAGCTCGTACATGGTGTAGTCGGTGGTGTCCATGAACGTGTAAGTGTCGCCGCTGATGAAAGACAGCGTGGCTTCTTTACGGTCCAGGATCACGTCTTCCAGCTTGTCGTCGGCGCTGTAGACGATTTCAGTCTTGTAGCCGGTCAGCAGGTTTTTCAGCTTGGTCTTCATGATCGCGCTGTTACGGCCCGACTTGGTGAATTCAGCTTTCTGAACCAGCCAAGGATCGTTTTCCAGCTTGATCACGGTACCGGGTTTAAGCTCTTTACCAGTTTTCATTACGAGTATCCGAATTTGGATGAAAGATCTTTCTAAGCCCTGTACGAAAAGCCACTTTTCGTACAGGGCTTACTACAAGGCCGCGTATCATATCCAACTTTGGTAAAACCTTACCAGCGCAGTCGTCAGATCGTCCTGCAAGGCCTGTTCCAGACACCAGCGCTGGGCATGGGCGGCCAGTTCGTCGGCGTGTTGTTCCAGCGCATTCCAGCCCTCGGTCATGTCTGTTCCGCCATTCCAGCTGCGCCAGACCTCGGTCAGCGCCTGCCCTGCCGCCTCCGACAACCCCACCCGATACAACGCCAGAAACGCATCGAGTTTGGCCCAGTGGGCGTCGTCGTCCTGCTCATAGATGTGCCAGATCAGCGGCCGCCCCGCCCATTGCGCGCGGACGAATGAATCTTCCCCGCGCACCACGTTGAATTCGCAGCACCACAACAGCTGGTCGTAGTCTTCCTGGCGCACGAACGGCAGGACCTGAATGGTCAGGGCGTCGCGCACTTGCACGGCACCCGCCTTCAATTCATCCACGCCCAACCAACGCTGAACGTCACCCAGAATGCGGCCTTCAGGCACCAGCAAATGGGTCGTGCGATGAGCCTGGGCCAGGCAATCCAGCCAACTGCCGAGGCCGGCGTGCTCGTAGGCAAACAGCGACATCAGCCGCGCCTCGGCGTGAGGCGCAATGTTCAGGCGCTGGAGAAAGGATTGGCGCGCGGCGAAATCCGCCTGAAACGCCTGACGCTTGTCGATCAGGCCCGCCTCACGCAGCAACCCGCCGGTCTTGCCGGTGAAGCCGGGGAAGAAGAAATACTTGCGCAGGCCCGAGGACTGGATCGACGGCAGGCCGTGGCAACCCGACACCCAGTCCTCAGCGCTGAGGTATTCGAGGTTGAACCACAGCGGCCGTTTCTCAGCCCCGTGCATGGCCTCGATGTAATCCGGGGGCAGGCGACAGGCGAAGGCTTCGACCACCACATCCGGCAGCTCGGCCGATTGCCACGTCCTGGGCCATTCCTTTGGCCAATGACAAACGGTCACGCCATCGCGTATTTGCTCTTCCGCCAGCGGATCGGCACCCGGGCACAGCCGCGCAAACGCATTGAGGTCGTCGATCCAGAGGCGAACCTGCAGGTCGTGTTCGGCGACCAGTTGTCGGGCCAGGCGAAAGGTCACGCCGACGTCGCCGAAATTATCGACAACGCTGCAGAAAATATCCCAAGAGGCGTTCATCCGGGCTCCCTGAGGATGTTCAAAAAAACCGATTGTCCTTCATTGCAGCGCAGAATCACCAGCCCCGGTCGTGCGACAATCGCCACCACCGCTGGCCACATGCATACAAGTCTGGAGTCTGTCATGTACGTCAACCACCGCGAACTGTCTGTCACGCTGCGCCCGCTCAAGCTGATCCTGTCGATTGCCGCCGGTATCTGGCTGGGCTTTCTCGCCGTCCTGCTGAGCCTGTGGCTGATCTATAAAATGCTCCCCGCCGAGCAGACCCAGGCACTGAACAACGCGGCCGCGCAAATGACGACCCCGCCTGCGGCCAAGCCAAAGCCTGAAAGTGATAACCCGATGTTCGATCAGTACCGGCAGATTCTGCGCGACAGCGAAGCGCGGCAGAGCCAGGAAGCCGAACAGGCAGAGCGGCAACGCAGCTTCAACGGCCCGAAATGCCAGTTCTGGATGCAGCAGAACCAGACCGCGCCCAGCGAGAAAAGCCGCGCCAGCGTTTATCAATTCTGCGGTTGAGCCCCCTTTGTCGAGCCCTTCCATGCCCCCGAATACGCCATGCCCGTGAACAAGCAAACCGTCCTGCAGTGCATCGTCGAGAAGCTGCAGGTCGATCTCGATGTGGCCGTGCGGGCTGCGCAAACCGCCTACGAAACCGCGACCCACGAAGAGAACATCGCCGAGAACAAGTACGACACCCTTGGGCTGGAGGCCTCTTATCTGGCGGCGGGTCAGGCGCGGCGTGTGGAGGAAATCCGCCAGTCGCTGAACCTGTGTCGCAACCTGGTGCTCAAGCCCTTCGATGCACAGCGCGGAATCCAGACCGGCGACCTCATTGCCCTCCAGGCGAACAACGGTACGGAACAGCATTTGTTTCTCGGGCCTGACGCGGCGGGGCTGAAAATCAACGTCGAAGAACAGGTGATTACGGTGATCACGGCACGCTCGCCGCTGGGTCAGAGCCTGCTCGGCAAGTTCAATGGCGATGAGGTGGAAGTGGTGGTGAACGGCAGCCGTCAATCGTTCGAGATCACGCAAATCCTGTGATCCACTGATCATTTGCAGGGTTGTAGCGTCCGACTTTTTGTGGGTAAGGTGCAGCGTCGCACCACACAGGGTGAACCCCGGAACCCGGAGCCGGGGACACGGATTTAACCAAGGAGATATTTCATGACGAACGTCATCACTTTCCCTGACGCCCATGAACGTGATCGCCTCAAGTCCAGTGACCACCACGGGTTGAGATACCTGAACAAGAAAGAGCGACAACTGATCGACCGCCTGCGCATGACCAGTCACGCCGGCCGCCAGTACGTTTACGACTACGCCAGCATCATGCAGCGCTCCAAGCCGCTGTACCCCGAACCGGTGGACTGACGCGGCTCCCAGGGACGCGTATCGATTCAGCAGCGGTTAAGTACAACGCCAGTGGGCGTGGGCCTATAGTGGGCAGATGTTTCTGTCCTTCAGGAAAGCCCCATGCCCACCGCAACGCCTTCCCCGACGCCCGCCGAACCGAGCGCTGCCGCTGCGCCGGTCGATCACCTGCGCTTCCACAAACGCCACGCCCACCTGGCGCCGACCTTTGGCACCGATGCTTTCGCCCTCAAGGCCGAGGCGTTTGCGCGGTTCTTTGGCACCCCTACCTTTCTCGGCGCACAAACGTTGCTGGTGTTGCTGTGGGTGGGCGCCAACCTGAGCGGGCTGGTGTCGTTCGACCTCTACCCGTTCATCCTGCTCAATCTGGCGTTCAGCCTGCAATCGGCCTACGCCGCGCCGCTCATTCTGCTGGCCCAGACGCGACAGGCCGCCCGCGACAAAGCCAGCGCCGATGCCGACGCAGAGCACAGAGAAGCACTGGCGACCGCCAATGAAGAACGCATGGCCCGCGCCGCGCAGAACACCGCGCAGATGCTGGAACTGCTGGAACAAAACACTCGCCTCACCGAAATGACCAAGGTGCTGACCGAACGGGTGGAAGCGCTGACGGCGGACATGCATAAGCATTTCGTTAAAAGAGATGGGCATGTTTGATCTGGAGCCGGTCGCAGAACCCTGTGGGAGTGACCGCCACAGGCCCTCCGAAATCACATCCCGTTGAACGATCAAGCTCACACGCTGCCCCAAACTCCATGGCATTCATGATCCCCCGTCAAAACTCCCGTGCCCGCGCTGTGGTTTTTCCCTGCCAGCCGACGCGGGATACTGGGCATCTGCTTCATACCTCCCCTTCCCCCTTGAACTCTGGAGTTTTCCCATGACTGTTCCCGCATTTGGCCTCGGCACTTTTCGCCTGAAAGATCAGGTCGTCATCGACTCGGTCAGCAATGGCCTGGAGCTGGGCTATCGCGTCATCGACACCGCGCAGATCTACGGCAATGAAGCTGAGGTCGGTCAGGCCATCGAGCAGAGCGGAGTGCCCCGTGACGAGCTGTACATCACCACCAAGATCTGGACCGACAACTTTGCCGCCGACAAGCTGATCCCGAGCCTGAAGGAAAGCCTGGCCAAGCTGAAAACCGATCACGTTGACCTGACGCTGATCCACTGGCCGTCGCCGAAAGACCAGGTGCCGGTCGCCGAGTTCATGGGCGCGCTGCTGCAGGCCAAGCAGCAAGGCCTGACCCGCGAGATCGGGATTTCCAATTTCACCGTCGCGCTGATGAAAGAAGCCATTGCTGCGGTCGGCGCCGAAAACATCGCTACCAACCAGATTGAGCTGCACCCGTACCTGCAAAACCGCACCGTCGCCGATTTCGCCAAGCAACACGGAATCAAGATCACGTCCTACATGACCCTGGCCTATGGCGAAGTGCTAAAGGACCCGGTGATCGAGCAGATCGCCCAGCGCCACAATGCAACCCCTGCGCAAGTGACGCTGGCGTGGGCGATGCAGTTGGGTTACGCGGTGATTCCGTCGTCGACCAAACGCGCGAACCTGGAAAGCAACCTGAAAGCTGTGGACCTCACGCTGACCGAGGACGACATGGCGCAGATTGCCCAACTGGACCGCGGTCATCGCCTGACCAGCCCGGCCAGCCTCGCGCCGCAGTGGGATTGATTGACTGAGGGCTGCTCAGGTCAGGCCGATGCACCTGCACCCTGTTGCCTTGATGCACAAACGGTCTATGTGGGAGCGAGCTTGCTCGCGAAGAGGCCATTACATCCGCTGAATCTTTACCGGATGAAATGCCGCCTTCGTGAGCAAGCTCACTCCCACAGTGGCCAGCGTGTGCTGGACCAAAGTGGTGGATCAGCAAAAAGAAGTAACCCCACGACGCCCCGCGCTCTGATCCGACGCCCCCTAATAACGCACCCGAACCATAAACAGGCGCCCTGCCTGGTCCCTTCCTGAAATTGGTTCGCTTACTCCCTGAACCAATCCCGCCCCTGCGCGCGAACCAGACTTCCGAACCTTTGCCGATTGGCCCGAAGCAGCAGGATCACGCCTGCGCGCACGACCGGCCATCTGTCATTGCGGGCGAACCAATTTCCATTGGCATCGCTATTGCACTCGTCCCCTGTAGCCAGGCCCTGCTCCACGCGGCTCCTGGCCTCCGGTTCACCCGTGACGAGAGACGCAGATGGACAGCATCGACACCGACGCAACCCACGACACTTCGTCGAAGATGGCCCTCGACGCGCTGCGCCAACTGGTCGCGCAGCAGGCGGCGTTTCCCCAGCGGCCGCTGCCGACCGAACGCGACCTGGCGGTGGACTTCGGCGTCAGTCGCCGAGCCATTCGCCGCGCCCTGGCGGTGCTCGAAGCCGAGGGGCACATCTGGCGGCGGCAGGGCAAAGGCACTTTCGTCGGCCCTACCCCGCCGAGCGCGGCCATGAGCTTTGCCAGGCTGTCGAGCCGGACCAATTTCAGCGAGGTCATGGAAGCGCGCATCTATCTGGAGCCCGCACTCGCTTCACTGGCTGCGCTGCGCGCCAGCGGCGAACAGATGGCGATCCTGCGCCGACTGGCCGAACGCACCACTCACCAGCAACACGCCAGCGAACCCGACGCCGAAGGCATCGAGCTGTGGGACAGCGCGCTGCACCGCGGCATCGCCGAAGCCGCCGGCAACCGGCTGATGCTGGACATCTTCGAAATGCTCGACGCCATCCGTCTTGATCCGGCGTGGCGCGACCTGCGTCAACGCGCCCGCAACACCGACCGCCTGAGCACCTACAGCCACGATCACCACGACATCATCGGCGCCATCGAAAGTCGCGACCCGGCCAAAGCCGCCACCGCCATGCGCGGGCACCTGCGTGCGCTGCAACAGGCGCTCGATCACGTCATCCAGCAAGACCTCGAGGCCAGCGTATGAGTGCTTCACCCGCGAACACCCCATCGGTATTGAGCGTCAGCGACCTCACCGTGCGCTTCAAAGATGCCCCGGCCAACGTCGTCGACGGCGTGTCGTTCGCCATTCAGCCGGGCAAGACCCTGGCCATCGTCGGCGAGTCCGGCTGCGGCAAAAGCGTGACGTCCATGGCCTTGATGGGCCTGCTGCACGACACCGCCACCGTCCAGGCCAGCGCCTCGAACCTGCTGGGCGAGCCGTTGCTGGGTATGTCCGACGAGCGCCTGCTGGACGTACGCGGCAACCGCATGGCGATGATCTTTCAGGAGCCGATGACCTCGCTCAATCCGGTGTTCACCATCGGTGATCAGATCGCCGAAAGCGTGATGCGTCACCAGGGTCTGTCGGCCAGCGCCGCCCGCCAGCGCGCGCTGGAAATGCTGGAAAAAGTCCGCGTGCCCGATGCCCTTCAGCGCCTCGATGCTTACCCACACGAGCTGTCCGGCGGCATGCGTCAGCGCGCGATGATCGCCATGGCGCTGGCCAATGACCCCGCGCTGATCATCGCCGACGAACCCACCACCGCCCTCGACGTGACCATTCAGGCGCAGATCCTTTCGCTGGTCGCCAGTCTGCAGACTGAAACCGGCACCTCGATGATGCTCATCACTCACGACCTCGGCGTGGTCGCCGAAGTGGCCGACGAGGTCATCGTGATGTACGCCGGGCGCGTCGTCGAAAGCGGTTCGGTGAAGACCTTATTCGATGATCCGCAGCACCCTTACACCATCGGCCTGATGGGTTCGATGCCCTCGGTCGGCCCTCGCGAAGGACGGCTGGCGACGATCAACGGACGCGTGCCGACCCCGGCTGAAATGCCCGGCGGTTGCCGCTTTGCCAGCCGTTGCCCGTTCGTCATCGCTGCCTGCCGCGAAACCCGCCCTCCGTTGCTGGAAGTCTCCGCCGGACATTTCGCTGCGTGCATCCGCGTGCCACTTGAACAGCATCTGGGAGTCAGCGCATGAGCCTGTCAGGCCCACACATCGTGAATACCGGGGTGGCTGAATCGGCGCTGGAAAAGCCGATTCTGGAAAGCATCGCGGTGAGCAAACACTTTCACAGCGAAGCAGGATTGTTCCAGCGCAAGAAGCCGCCGGTGCAGGCGGTCAACGAGGTTTCCCTGGCCGTGCGACGGGGCGAAACCCTGGCGCTGGTGGGTGAGTCGGGCTCGGGCAAATCGACCCTGGGCCGCGTGCTGCTGAACCTGCTCAAGCCCACCGCAGGCGATGTCATTTATGAGGGCCGCAACCTGGGCAATCTACCTGCCGACAAGCTGCGTCAAGTGCGCCGGGATCTGCAGATCATTTTCCAGGACCCGTTCGCCTCGCTGAACCCGCGCATGAGCGTGGAATCGATCATTGGCGAGCCGATCTGGCTGCACCGCGACGACAGCCGTAGCGCACGCCAGGACAAGGTCGCCGAGCTGTTGCGTACGGTCGGTCTGGCGCCGGAGCACGGCAGCCGCTTTCCCCACGAATTTTCCGGCGGTCAGCGTCAGCGCATCGGCATCGCCCGGGCGCTGGCGTCGGAGCCACGGCTGATCCTCGGCGACGAGCCGGTGTCGGCGCTGGACGTCTCGGTGCAGGCCCAGGTGGTCAATCTGCTGGAAGACCTCAAGCACCAGTTCGGCCTGACCCTGCTGATCGTCGCCCACGGCCTCGCGGTGATCCGCCACATGAGCGACCGCGTGGCGGTGATGTACCTCGGCGAGATCGTCGAACTGGCGCCGGTCAACGCACTGTTCGAAACGCCCTTTCATCCCTATACGCAAGCGCTGATGGCCGCCGTGCCGGTCAGCCACCCGGACCTGCGCCGCCCACGCCCGCTGCTCGGCGGTGACATGCCAAGCCCGAGCAAACCGCCGTCCGGCTGCCGTTTTCACACCCGTTGCCCCCACGCCAAGCCCCTGTGCCGCGGAGTAAAGCCGCTCTTCGAAACCGTCGAGCCCGGGCGTCAGGTGGCCTGCCATTATTGGCGCGAAATCGCCAACGCCGGCGCCGGTTCGCTGATCGTGCCCACCCCCAGCGCCGCTTACAGCCAGCGTCTGAATCTGTTCAAAAGCCATCAAGCCCTTTCTCTGGAGAGTCAGCCATGAAGTTCGCCCACCTGATGACAACCACGTTGTTGCTGCTCGCTGCGAATGCGGCTGTCGCCGAAACCACCCTGCGCATCGGCATTCAGGACGACCCTGACATGCTCGACCCGCACCGCTCGCGCACCTACTCGGGGCGTCTGGTCTACACCGCGCTGTGCGACAAGCTGGTCGACGTCAACCCGGACCTGACCTACGCGCCGCAACTGGCCACCGCGTGGAACTGGAGCGAGGACGGCAAGACGCTGACCATGACCCTGCGCGACGGCGTGACCTTCCACGACGGCGAGGTGTTCGACGCCGCCGCCGTTAAGTTCAACCTCGACCGCGCCCGCACCCTGCCCGACTCCCTGCGCAAGAGCGAACTGGCGTCGGTGGAAAGCGTTGAGGTGGTTGACGCGAAAACCGTAGCGATCAAGGTCAAGCAGCCCGACGCCACGCTCATCTCGCAGCTGTCCGACCGCGCCGGGATGATGCTCGCGCCTAAAGCCTCAGCAACCGACGTGGCCTCGAAACCGGTGTGTTCCGGGCCGTACAAATTCGTTCAGCGGGTGCAGCAGGACCGCATCGTGCTGGAGCGCTTCGACAACTACTGGAACAAGCAGGCGTACCACTTCGACAAGGTGATTTTCCTGCCGATTCCGGACACCTCGGTGCGCCTGGCCAACCTGCGTTCCGGCGACCTGGACATCATCGAACGCGTTGCGCCGACGGACGTGAAGACCGCCAAGGCCGACAGCCACGTCCAGGTGTTCAGCACGCCGGGCCTGGGCTACATGCAGCTGATGTACAACACCAACAACGGCGACAAGGCCAACAACCCGCTGGGCAAGGACAAGCGTGTGCGCAAGGCCTTCGAGCTGGCCATCGACCGTGAGGCGATCAACCAGGTGGTCTTCGAAGGCCTGTACGCGCCGAGCGCCCAGCCGTTCCCGAAAAACAGCCCGTATTACGACAAGGACCTGCCGCTCCCGACCCGCGACGTCGAAGCCAGCAAAAAACTGCTGGCGGAAGCCGGGGTGAAGACGCCCCTCAGCGTCGAGCTGAAAGTCGCCAACAACCCCATTGCGCAACAGGTCGGCCAGATCATTCAGGCGATGGCCGAAGAAGCCGGGTTCAAGGTCAATCTGATCGCCACCGAATACGCCACGCTGCTCAGCGAGCAACAGGCCGGCAACTTCCAGATCGGCATGAGCGCCTGGTCGGGCCGTCCTGATCCGGATGGCGACATCCACCAGTTCGTGACCTGCAAGGGCGGCCAGAACGACGGGCATTTCTGCGACCCGAAACTCGACGAGCTGCTGAACAAGGCGCGCACCGTGAACGACCAGGGCCAGCGTCAGGCCCTTTACTTCGAGGCCCTGCGCCTGCTCGCCGAAGACGTGCCGACCAGCTACCTGTATTTCGATCCGCGAATCATCGCCATGCGCAGCAACCTCACCGATTTCGTGCCCAACCCGGATGGCCTGATTCGCCTGAACAACGTCGCTTTCAAATGACAGCGGCGCCCGTGGACAACCGCTTCGGCCGCGAGGAATCGTCATGCTGACTTTCATCCTGCGACGCCTACTCAGTGCCATCCCGACGCTGATCCTGGTTTCGCTGTTCGTCTTCACCCTGCAAAAGCTGCTGCCGGGTGATCCGGTCCAGGCCATGGCGGGTGAAGAGCGCGACCCGGCGGTGATGGAATACCTGCGCGAGAAATACCGGCTCAACGACCCGCTGCCGCTGCAATATGTGCACTGGGTCGGCAACGTCCTGCAGGGCGACTTCGGCACCTCGTTGCGCACCGAGCAACCGGTGACCGTGCTGCTGGCGTCGAAGCTGCCGGTGACCATCGAGCTGGCGGTGCTGGCACTGATCATCGCGCTGGTAATCGGCATTCCCACCGGGGTGATCTCGGCGGTGCGCAAGGGCACGTCGGTGGATTACGCGGCCAACGTGTTCGCCCTGTCGGGGATCTCGATTCCGCATTTCTGGCTGGGGATTCTGTTGATCATGATCTTCGCCGTGAAGCTGCAATGGCTGCCGGCCTCGGGGTTTGTGCCGCTGGGTGAAGACGTCGGGCAGAACCTGAAAACCCTGATCCTGCCGGCTTTCGTGCTGGGCGCCGGGCTGTCGGGCGTGCTGATGCGCCACACCCGCAGCGCGATGCTCGAAGTGTTGCGCGCCGACTACGTGCGAACCGCGCGGGCCAAAGGTCTGTTCCCGCGCACGGTGATCTTGAAGCATGCCCTGCGCAATGCCCTGATGCCGATCGTCACGCTGACCACGCTGCTGTTCGGTGAGTTGCTCGGCGGCGCCGTGCTGACCGAGCAAGTGTTCAGCATTCCCGGCTTCGGCAAAATGATTGTCGATGCCGTGTTCAACCGTGATTACGCCGTGGTGCAAGGCGTGGTGCTGTGCGTCGCGATCGGTTTTCTGCTGCTAAATCTGTTGGCCGACGTGCTCTATCGCCTGATCAATCCGCGTCTGAGGACTGCCTGATGACTTCGATTGCGACCCATCCTTCGGCGCCGCTGAACGCGCCGTCCCAAGCGCCGCTGAGAGAACCCCTTTGGCCACGCACCCGCTCGCCGTTCGTGAAGAAATTCCTCGCCAACAAGGGCGCAGTGGTCGGCGCGGTGGTGCTGATCGTCTTCATTCTTGCCGCGCTGCTGGCGCCGTGGATTGCGCCCCATGATCCGCTGAAGGCCAACTTCCTCGCCGTGCGCAAGGCACCTTCGCTGATCTACTGGCTGGGCACCGACGAACTCGGCCGCGACCTGTTCTCCCGCCTGCTCTGGGGGGCGCGCAGTTCGTTGCTGGCCGGTGGGGTTTCGGTGGCCATTGCCATGGTCATCGGCGTGCCGCTGGGCCTGTTGGCCGGCTACTTCGGCGGCAAGCTCGACGCGGTGATTTCGCGCGTCATGGAAGCGCTGCTGTCGTGTCCGTTTCTGGTGCTGGCGATTGCCTTGGGCGCGTTTCTGGGCCCGAGCCTGAGCAACGCGATGATCGCCATCGGGCTGTCGGCGATGCCGATTTTCTCGCGCCTGACCCGCGGTCAGGTGCTGGCGATCCGTCACGAAGATTACCTGGAAGGCGCCCGCGCCATTGGCCTGCCGGACCGCTGGATCATCCTGCGCTACGTGCTGCCGAACGTGCTCTCGCCGCTGGTGGTGCAAGCGACGCTGACCATCGCGTCGGCGATTCTGGCGGAAGCGAGCCTGTCGTTCCTCGGCCTGGGTCAACAACCGCCCTCGCCGTCCTGGGGCTCGATGCTCAACACCGCGAAGAACTTCATGGAACAGGCGCCTTGGATGTCCATCGCCCCGGGCGTGGCGATCTACATCACGGTGCTGTGTTTCAACCTGCTGGGCGACGGGCTGCGTGATGCCCTTGACCCGAAAAGCTGACGGCGCTCGCCCTTATACGCCGAAGCCGCGCCTCTATAACCGATCAACTGCCAAGAAGAGAACGACTGCATGTTCGATGATCTGGATTACAGCCAACCTTACGCATCCGCCCGCTCGCCGGTGATGGGCAACAACATGGTCGCCTGCTCGCAACCGCTGGCCGCACAGGCCGGGCTGGACATGCTGCGTCAGGGCGGCAACGCCGTTGATGCTGCCATCGCCGCCGCCATGGTGCTGACCGTGGTCGAACCCACCGGCTGCGGCATCGGCAGCGACGCCTTCGCCATCGTCTGGGACGGCAAGACGCTGCAGGGCCTGAACGCCTCGGGCCGCTCGCCGCAAGCCTGGACAGCGGAGCATTTCGCCGGCCAGCAGGAAATGCCCCAGCGCGGCTGGGCCTCGGTGACGGTGCCGGGCGCGGTGTCGGCCTGGGTCGCGTTGTCCGAGCGCTACGGCAAGCTGCCCTTCGCCACCCTCGCGGCACCGGCCATTGGTTATGCGCGGGACGGTTACCAAGTCACGCCGATCATTGCCGAACTGTGGCGGCGCGGCGCGGGGCTGTTGAAGGATCAGCCGGGGTTTGCCGAGTGCTTCCTCCAAGGCGGCAAAGCGCCGAAGGCCGGGGAGAAAGTTGTGCTGAAGGATCACGCGACAACCCTGGAGCTGATTGCTGAAACCAAGGGCGAGGCGTTTTATCGCGGCGAACTGGCCAAGGCAATGATCACTCACGCCCACGCCAATGGCAGCGTCATGAGCTTGGATGATCTGGCGAACCACCGGGTGGACTGGATCGATACTTTGTCGGTGCCGTATGCCGGCGCCGTGGTTCACGAGCTGCCGCCGAATGGTCAGGGCATCGCCACGCTGGCGGGTCTGGGCATCTTAGAAGCGCTGGGCGTGGGCGAGCAGCCGGTGGACAGCGTCGAGACCGTGCACCCGGTGCTGGAAGCAATGAAGCTGGCGCTGGCCGATCTCAATCAGCACGTCACCGACAACGACCACATGCGCGTGGCCGCGGAACACATGCTGGACCCGGCGTACCTGCGCGACCGCGCGGCATTGGTCGGCGAACGAGCGGAAGACCCGCTGCATGGCGCGCCCAAGGCCGGTGGTACGGTGTACCTGTCGGCGGCGGACGAGAGCGGCATGATGGTCTCGTTCATTCAGTCGAACTACATGGGTTTTGGTTCCGGCGTGGTGGTGCCGGGCACGGGCATCAGCCTGCAGAATCGCGGGGCGGGTTTTACCCTGGACCCGGATCACGTCAACACCGTGGCACCGGGCAAGCGGCCGTTTCACACCATCATTCCGGGCTTTGTGATGAATGCCGACGGCACGCCGCTGATGTCCTTCGGCCTGATGGGCGGGCCGATGCAGGCCCAAGGGCATTTGCAGATGATGCTGCGCATCCTTCGCTACAAGCAGAATCCCCAAGCCGCCGCCGACGCGCCGCGCTGGCGTATCGAGTCGGGCCTTAAGGTCGCGGTGGAGCGCTCATTTGATCCCCAAGTGATCGAAGCGCTGCGCGCCAAGGGTCACGACGTGGAGGTGGAAGACCCCAGCGGCGTGTTTGCCTTCGGCGGCGCGCAGATCATCCAGCGCACGGCCCATGGTTATGTGGGCGGGACCGACCCGAGGAAAGATGGGCTGGTAGCGGCGTATTGAATGCCATTGATTCAAGCATGAAGTGAGTGCACGATTTGGAATGAATGGCCCCCGTCACTAGAGAGTGACGGGATCTTCAACACCCATCTCCAAAACATTGAGCGTGATATTTAACGGCTTCTTGGATAAAAAAACCTTTCCAGCGTATTTTTCCAAATCAGAGATCGTATGATCACTGGCGCAGCAAATATTGCTGACCCAGTTCTTATCGACAGTTTGACGGTCCAGCCCCATGAGATATCCAGCGCTAGGTCGCACCAGCGTCACGGAATTATTGATGCCTGGCTTTATAAGGGAGCTGGAGTTTATGGCCCACCCCCCTCGCCAGCTCGAGTCGCGTGACTCACCTCTTGAACCAGAAACCCAGGACTGATTGTACTCGGTTGGGCTAGAAGTGCCGAACGGCGTGTTCTGACCTTGGACGTAGCAGGGAAGGCCGACGCTCTCACGTGGATTCATTGGATATAGCTGCCAAATCGCAACCAAGACTGGCCACATTACTGAACCATCGCTTAACGTTCTTTTATAGACAATC
The DNA here is from genome assembly GCF_057834665.1 of Pseudomonas sp. GL_135. Taxonomy (NCBI): domain Bacteria; kingdom Pseudomonadati; phylum Pseudomonadota; class Gammaproteobacteria; order Pseudomonadales; family Pseudomonadaceae; genus Pseudomonas; species Pseudomonas sp. GL_135. The sequence continues at coordinate 1,533,187 of NZ_CM174408.1, read as the reverse complement.
TCGTAGCTGCGTCCGCCTTCGCTATATTCCCTGAAAAGGAACCAAAACTGTTGAGGATCTGCGCTAGCTGAATTGAACCTTAGGCTATTTCCTGCAATCTCAAATCCACCCGACTCACCTGCAATATGCATAGTACAAGTGAAAGATTGATCTTTAATGTAAACAGTCATAACAATCGCCTCATTTCTAGATTAAATATTAGGAGGCCCTAGTTTTACGCTCGCAAATTGTGGTGTCTACTGTCACTAATGACAGTGCTCATGTTGGTCTGAGTCAGTCCGGTGGAGATTATCCCAAAGTGCCCACTGGCGTCGGAGGGGTGGCTAAACAAGAAAGCGAGGTGTCTCGAACAAGCTAGCGCCTAGCACCCTCCTGTACAAAGGAGGCGAGCATTTTAATCTTCACGCGCAGAAGTGATGGTGACGAATAGGACGCTAACCACAGGTGTTTGTCTGCTCAGCGAGACACCACCGCAACAACTCCCACCAGACTCAACACCATCACCGTGCAACCCAACACCGCCACTTCACGCAGTGGCGGCGGTATGCGCTCTTGGGCCATTCCCCGGGCGCTTTTGCGGTAGCGGGCATTGAGGCCGATCTGGATCAGGAGGCCCGCCATCAACGAAAGAATGACCGGCAGCAGCGCCACCCACCCAAACGGCGGAATCCAGCGCAGAAACAAGATGCACACGCCGATCAACGTCAGCAGCGTCCGACGCCAGGCCAGCAGCGTGCGTTCGGGTTGCAGACCGGGATCGTCGTGGCGCAACGGTACGGCAGGCATGCGCCGATTCACGACGCGCCGTAAATCAGAAAGACGATCAGCCCCGCCGCCACCAACCCGCCGCCCAACGACAGAATCGGCACCAGCACCGGCAACGGCAATGGCTTGCGTTGACGCATCGCCCGCTCGACCTTCAGCCAGCGCACGCAGGCACTGGCGCTCACCAACAAGGCCAGCACCAGCAACGACAGGGCCACCGCCCGACGCAGGCCCGGGCTGAACACGTCGCTGGTGAAGGCTTCGACCGCGATGCCACCGGCCAGAAACGCCAATGCCGTGCGGATCCAGGCCAGAAAGGTGCGTTCGTTGGCGAGGGTGAAGCGCGGGTCAGGCTCGCAGCCGCCGCCGAGCAGTGAAGCCGAGAGCCGGTCACGCTCGGGTGGCGTGACGGGGGCACTGGCGGGAGGGGTGACGTGGCCGGGCTCGGGGGAATTCATGTCGCACCGTGGTCGGGTAGATGCGACGGATCATACCGGTGATGCCCGGGAAAGGCCCGTGTCCACAGCGACATGGGGTTGTCTGTTGCCGCAGCGCTCCTGCCTCTGATTACCGGTTCGCCAGGTCCACCCACACCGCGCCTTCGGGATATTGATAGCGCTCCAGCGTTTCGGCGTGCATTTCGATGCTGTACCCCGGCCGTTGCGGTGGCATATAGCGACCGCGGCGGATGACCACCGGATCAAGGAAGTGCTCGTGCAGGTGATCGACGTATTCCAGCACGCGTTTGTCCAGGGAGCCGGACACGGCGATGTAATCGAACAGCGAGATGTTCTGCACGTATTCGCACAACCCGACCCCGCCACCGTGGGGGCATACCGGGATGTCGAACTTCGCGGCCATCAGCAGCACGATCAGCACCTCGTTCAGCCCGCCCAGCCGGGCCGCGTCGAGCTGGCAGAAATCCAGCGCGCCGGCCTGGAACATCTGCTTGAACATCACCCGGTTGTGGCAATGCTCGCCGGTGGCCACGCCAATCGGTGCGATGCGCTGACGAATCGTCGCATGGCCGAGGATGTCATCGGGGTGGGTCGGCTCTTCGATCCACCAAGGCTCGAACGCCGCCAGTCGGCGCATGTTGCTGATCGATTGCTCGACGCTCCAGACCTGATTGGCGTCCATCATCAGCGTGCGTTCCCAGCCCAGTTCGTCGCGCAGGATCGCGGCACGGCGCATGTCTTCTTCGATATCCGAGCCAATCTTCTGCTTGATGTGGGTCCAGCCTTCGGCCACGGCTTCGCGGGCCAGTCGGCGCATTTTCTCTTCCGAATAACCCAGCCAGCCCGGCGCGGTGGTGTAGCCCGGATAGCCCTCCTCCCGCATCTGCGCCTCGCGCTTCGCTTTGCCCGGCACTTGGCGACGGAGCAAGGCGATGGCTTCTTCGGGGGTGATTGCATCGGTGACGTAGCTGAAGTCCAGGCACTTGACCAACTGCTCGGGGGTCATGTCGGCCAGCAACTTCCAGACCGGCTTGCCCTCGACTTTGGCCCACAAATCCCAGACCGCATTGACCAGCGCGGCGGTGGCCAGATGGATCACGCCTTTTTCCGGCCCCAGCCAGCGCAACTGGCTGTCGCCCGCAGTGATGTTGTGCCAGAACGCGCCCATGTCCGCCGTGATCGATTCCAGGCTCAGCCCCACCACGCAGGGCGCCAGGGAGTGGATCGCGGCGGCGCAGATTTCGTTGCCCCGGCCGATGGTGAACGTCAGGCCATGGCCCTCCAGCCCTTCGGACGAATCGGTGTGCAGCACAACGTAGGCGGCGGAATAGTCCGGCGCGCTGTTCATCGCGTCGGACCCGTCAAGGGACAGGGACGTGGGGAAGCGGATGTCGCGGACGGAAATCGAGGTGATCTGCATGGTGGGCTCTTATTGTGGGTGGCAACGCATGCCTTGGAGGAGTGACAAGCGACTGTAGGCCTATCCGCGATACAGGCATAATCGCCAAATCCTAACCATCGATATCAAATCTGATATGTCAGACACATCACCTTCTTCCGATCTGCCTGGCACCTTCCCGACACTGAAAATCTCCAGCCGGCAGATCGCCTTGCTTAACGCCTTGGGGGAACTGGGCACTCTGCGCAAGGCCGCCACCGCCATTCACACTACCCAGCCCGCCGCCAGTCTGTTGCTGCAACAGCTGGAAGAGCGTCTCGGCGTGCAATTGTTCGAACGTTTGCCGCGCGGCATGCAGCCGACGCTGTTCGGCGAGGTGATGATTCGTTACGCCCGGGGTGCGCTCCATGAGTTCGAATACGCCGAAGCGCAGTTGGCTGAGCTGGCACGAGGGGCTACAGGAATGGTGCGCATCGGCGCAGTGATGGGCCCGGTGCCGACACTGCTGACCCGCGGTGTGCTGGCGTTCAAGGCCGCGCACCCGAAGGTGCGCATCGCCCTGGAAGTCGGCACCAGCGATGAATTGATACCAGCGCTGATTCGCGGCGATTTCGACGTGGTGCTGGGCCGCCTGCCCGATCAACTCGACGGCCAGAGCCTCGACATTCAGCGGTTCGAACAGGGCGAGCGCATGCGCATCATCGCCCGGCCGCAGCACCCTCTGGCGAGCCACAACGGGCTGACGCTGGCGGCGCTGGCGCCGATGACCTGGATCCTCCACCCGATCGGCAGCCCGATGCGGCGCCAGGTCGAAAACGCACTGCAGGCAGCGCAACTGATTGAGCCGCTGGACATCGTCGAAACCCGCTCGATTCTGGCAACCACCTCGATGCTCGAATCCTCGGACATGATTGCCGTGGTGCCCAATGACGTTGCCGACCACTACACGCGTTACGGCATGATCGCCATTCTGCCGGTTGAGTTGCCGTTGAGCATGGCCAATCTCGGGCTGATGACGTCGAAAGCCAGGCCGCTGTCGGCGGCGGTGAAGGCGCTGCTCACGTGTCTAAGCGCCATTTCTAACGGTGCAGACGGCCCATGAATTGATAACCCTGCGTTATCGCTCAATCGAAACCTTTCATTGGGAAATTACGTACTGGCTTCATAGAGTGGCTGAAAATCGGCCGACAACGTCCGCGCTCTGAAGCGGGTGCTTGATACGTCGTACATAACAATAACCGGCCAGCCGCGGTGCCGCTTCCTGAAGGAAGTTGCGTCTGGCACTGTTGACCCAGGCCGCAACCGTCATGAGAGGCCGCATGGAACTCATCGCCAAAACGCCCGCGTTCGATAGCAGCGCGCTGTTCATCCGCCTGAACCCCCTCGATAACGTGCTGATCGCTCGCCAGGCGCTGAGTGAAGGCACGTACCTGGACGAAGAAAACGTCACGGTCTCCCAGCCGGTTCCGTCCGGGCACAAGGTCGCGGCGGTGCGGGTCGAGCAAGGTCAGCCGCTGCGGCGGTACGGCCAGATCATCGGCTTCGCTTCCCAGCCCATCGAGGCCGGGCAGCACGTGCATGTGCACAACGTCGAAATGGGCGACTTTTCCCGTGACTACGCCTTTGGCGTCGACGCCCACGAGACGCCGAAAACCGAAGCGTACTTTCAGGGCATCGTGCGTGCCGACGGTCGTGTGGCGACGCGCAACTACATCGGCATTCTGACCTCGGTGAACTGCTCCGCCACCGTGGCCCGGGCCATAGCCGACCGTTTCCGCCGCGACATCTTTCCCGAAGCCCTTGCGGACTACCCCAACATCGACGGCGTGGTCGCACTGACCCACGGCTCCGGCTGCGCCATCGACTCCAAAGGCGAGGCCATCGACCTGCTGCGCCGCACCCTCGCGGGCTACGCCGTGCATCCGAACTTTGCGGCGGTGCTGGTGGTGGGCCTGGGCTGCGAGACCAACCAGATTCAGGACATGCTCGACAGCCAGGGTCTGAAGGCCAGTGACCAACTGCGCGCGTTCACGATTCAGGGCACCGGTGGCACGTCGAAGACCATCGCCAGCGGCATCGCGCAGGTGCAATCGCTGCTGCAGCAGGCCAATCAGGTCACCCGGGAAAGCGTCAGCGCCCGGCACTTGATCGTCGGTCTGCAATGTGGCGGCTCCGACGGCTACTCCGGCATCACCGCCAACCCGGCACTGGGCAATGCGGTGGACCGGCTGGTGGCGGCGGGCGGTACGGCGATTCTGTCGGAGACCCCCGAAATCTATGGTGCCGAGCATTTGCTGACGCGGCGCGCGGCCAGTCAGGCCATCGGCGAAAAACTCGTTCAGCGCATTCATTGGTGGGAAGACTACTGCCAGCGCATGAACGCCGAACTGAACAACAACCCCTCCGCCGGCAACAAGGCCGGCGGGCTGACGACCATTCTGGAGAAGTCGCTGGGCGCCGTGGCCAAGGCCGGCTCGACCAACCTGATGGGCGTGTATGAATACGCCGAAGCCGTCCGCGCCCAGGGCCTGGTGTTCATGGACACCCCCGGCTATGACCCGGTCTCTGCCACGGGGCAAGTGGCGGGCGGTGCGAATTTGATAGCGTTCACCACCGGGCGGGGCTCTGCGTACGGCTGCGCGCCAACGCCGTCGATCAAGCTCGCCACGAATAACCGCGTGTTCGAATTTCAACAGGAGGACATGGACGTCAATTGCGGCGGCATCGCCGACGGCACGACGACAATTGAGGAACGCGGCGCGTACGTGTTCCAGATGATGCTCGACATCGCCTCCGGCGCCCGCAGCAAAAGCGAGCAGCATGGTTATGGGCAAAACGAGTTCGTGCCTTGGCACATCGGTGCGGTGACCTGACAGGACAGGCTGCCTTGGTAGGACCGGCTTCAGCCGGGAAGCTGTCTTGCTTTCAGTGGGACCGGCTTTAGCCGGGAAGCTTTTCAAACGTCACACCGCAATATGGATGGTGCCCACACCGGCCCCTTCCCGGCTGAAGCCGGTCCTACACGAACGCAGCCGTTAAGCCCCACAACAATAAAAAAGGTGCGCAATGAAATCCCTCAAGACCTACCAGACGATAACCATCGTTTTTCTGATGCTGTTCGGGATCGTCAATTATCTGGACCGCAGTGCGCTGTCCATCGCCAATACGACGATCCAGAAGGACATGCTGATCAGTCCTTCGGAGATGGGCATTCTGTTGTCGGCGTTCTCGCTGGCCTATGCCTTCGCACAGTTGCCGATGGGCATGATCATCGACAAGCTCGGCAGCAAGATCGCATTGGGCGGCGCGCTGATGGTGTGGTCCATCGCACAGACCGCGTCGGGCTTCGTCAACAGCTTCAGCGGCTTCTTCGCCCTGCGCGTTTTGTTGGGGATCGGCGAGGCGCCGATGTTTCCCTCAGCCGCCAAGACCCTCAACGAATGGTTTGAAGAGCACGAGCGCGGCACGCCGACGGGTATTGTCTGGTCGGCGACCTGCATCGGGCCGTGCCTGGCACCGCCGTTGTTGACGCTGTTCATGGTCAACTTCAGCTGGCGCGGGATGTTCATCATTACCGGCGTGCTCGGCATCGTGCTGTCGCTGTGCTGGCTGATGTTCTACAAAAGCCGCGCGCAGTACCTGAAGGAATTGGCGGCAGAAGGTCGCGAACCGACCGTCCAGGTGGTTCAGGCCGACGCCGCGCCGAAGGCTTCGTTCTTCGCCGGCTGGCTGGACCTGTTCAAGCACCGCAGCACCTGGGGCACCTTCCTCGGTTTCATGGGCGTGATCTATATGCTCTGGCTGCACCTGACCTGGCTGCCCGGCTACTTCCAGCGCGAACACGGCCTGGACCCCTACCAAACTGCCTGGGTGGTGTCATTTGCTTATGTGTTCGGCGCGATTGGCACCATCGCCGCCGGACGCATTTGCGATCGGCTGGTCAAGCGCGGCGTGGGCGTGCTTAACAGCCGCAAATACACAGTGATCGGCGGGCTGGTGTTCGCCGCCGTGTTCACCCTGCCGCTGACGTTCGTCACCGGCCTGAGCGGGTGCGTCGCCCTGCTCTGCCTGGCGCTGTTCGGCATCAACCTGTCCAGCGCCACGGCGTGGATGGTGGTCAATACCGTGGTCGACACCAAACGCGTGGCGTCACTGGGTTCGATCCAGAATTTCGGCGGCTACATTGCAGGCTCCATTGCGCCGATCGTCACCGGCTTCAGCGTGCAATATTCCGGCACCTTCGCCACGGCCTTTGCGGTCAGCGCCATCGTCGCGTTGCTCTCGGCGGTCGCCTACTTCGTGCTGCTCAAGGCGCCGATCCCCGAACACACCACCACGGCGCAGAAGGACTGGCAGGCGAATCGGGATGAGGTGCAAGGGCGTCGGGTTTGATGGGTGCCCCTCCAGCGGATTCCTGGGACCTCGCACTCGGTCCCGGGAATGCTGCAGTAGCCCGCCGAACGCAACACCTGTGGGAGCGAGCTTGCTCGCGAAGGCGGCATTCCAACCGCTGAACATTTAGCGGATGTACTGGCCCCTTCGCGAGCAAGCTCGCTCCCACAGGTCGACATCAGCCAAACTCGCACACGGCCCTATAACCACGTCACGCCCACACAGCAGCACATCTACCGCAGATGATTTATAAGCCATAAATTTCCCTTCAAAATCCCGCACTTGTCCTACGCTGTGAGTCAGACGGGTCGCTGTTGCGATGCTGCGTGTCCGAACGAGTGGATTGTTCGTCACAGTGGCGGGTCTGAAATCGTGGCAGTCAGCGAGGGTGGGGTTTGAGACAGCTAGAAGGATCGGAATTCGGCGTCAGAAACCGAAGACTCAAACGCATGCCGGTGTTGTGGCTGGCGGGACTGTTTACCTTGCTGGTGTGCATCTCCATCACCAGCATCACCGTCTGGCAGCTGCGCCAGACGCGCATTCACGAGCTGGAAATCGCCAATACCACCGTCGCCAACCTTTCTCGCTCGATGGCGCAACACGTTGATGACGCATTTGATCAAGCGCACATCGCCGTGTCATCGGTGGTCGAACGGCTTTCCTTCGACGGCTTCGGCGCCGCCAGTGGTTCGCGCATGCACGATTATCTGCGCGCCACCGCCGCCAGCGTCCAGCAGATCCAGGGTCTGTTCATCTATGACAAGGATGGCAACTGGGCGGCAACCTCCCTTAACCACATGCCGGCCAACGCCAACAATGCCGATCGTGAGTATTTTCGGTTCCACCGGTCCATCGCCAGCAACCTTCCCCACATCGGCCCCGCCATCCAGAGCCGCACCACCGGCGACTGGATCATCCCTGTGTCGCGAAGGGTGGACGATGAGATGGGCAACTTCGCCGGTGTGGTGCTGGCCACCGTTGAACTGAACTACTTCGAACAGTTCTTTGAGCGCTTCGACATCGGCAAGCACGGCGTCATCACCCTGGCCATGGCCGACGGGACCGTGCTGGCACGACGTCCGCTCATTCAAAACGTGCGCGGCACCTCTATCGGCGACGGCGAATTGTTCCGGCTTTATGTCAGCGAACACTACGAAGGCACGGCGAACGTCGTGTCGATGCTCGACCACGAACAACGCCTGTACGGCTACAAGAAACTGGACCGCTACCCGATGGTGGTGCTCGCCGGTCTGTCCCAGCGCGAAGTGCTCGACGAGTGGCGGCAGTATGCGTGGCGCTCGCTGGCGATCATCATCTGCGTGGTGGTCGCCAACCTCCTGTTTGGGGTCTTGCTGTTCCAGCAGATCCGCTTCGGGCTGAATGCCGAATCACAACTGCGCATTGCCAGCCACTCGCTGGAAAAGCTTGCGCTACAGGACAGCCTGACCGGCCTGGCCAATCGACGGCACTTCCAGGAGATTCTCAGTCTGGAGTTTCGCAACGGTGAGCCGAACCTGCATCCGCTGAGCCTGATCATGATCGACATCGATTTTTTCAAGAGCTACAACGACAACTATGGCCACGTCGCCGGCGACAAATGCATTGTCGCCGTGGCCGAGTGCATTCGCAGCAACCTCAACCGCACTGGTGACCTCGCGGTGCGCTACGGCGGGGAAGAAATGGCCGTGTTCCTGCCCTACAGCGATATGCAGGGCGCCGTGAGTCTGGCGGAGAAGATTCGGTTGGCTGTGCTCACGCGAGCCCTGGAACATCAGGGCAATCCGATCGGCATCGTCAGCATCAGCCTCGGGGTTTACGGTTGTCGGGCGCAGGAATGCCAGAGCATGGAAGACTTCGTCAAACGCGCGGACGCGGCGCTGTATGCCGCCAAGCACCAGGGCCGCAATCGTACCGTCGCATGGCAGGAGTCGACGCTGCTCAGTGCGCTGCCTGCGCCGTGACGATCTGCGCGACCTTGCCGCGAAACAGCTCCAGCCGGTCGGCTGGCGCGTCGTGTTCGACCACCAGCGCGCCGACTTCCTCGCACTGCGCGACCTGATAGTGCGCGATGCTGGAAAGCTTCTCGTTGATCACAGCCACCGCCACCTGACCGCTGCGCGCCACCACGGCGCGCTTGAACTCGGCAACGTCCATGTCGAACGCGGTCACGCCTTTCAGCGCATCCAGGGCACAGGCGCCAAGAAAGCACAGATCGAAATTGAAGTGGGCAAGTTGCTGAATCGTGGTGAAGCCGTAGGTGCTGCCCGCCACGGGACTCAAGCGCCCGCCGAGCAGAATCACTTCCACTGCCGGCAGCTTCATCAGCTCGACCGCGATCAGCGGCGCATTGGTGGTGACGGTCAACGGCATGTGCGGATCAAGGGCTTTGGCGATCGCCAGATTGGTCGAACCGCCGTCGATAAATACGTGTTGCCCGGCGCTGATCAATGCCGCCGCCGCGACGCCCAACTGCCGCTTGCGCCCCGGCTCGTGCTCGACACGCGCCGCCAGCGGGCCGTCCGACGCCAGCGAAATCGCCCCGCCGTACACGCGTTTGCACAGGCCGGCAGACGCCAGAACGCCCAGATCGCGACGAATGGAATGCTCGGACACATTGAATTCGGTCGCCAGCTCTGCGGCGATCACCCGACCCTGCACGGCCAGGCGCTCGGTGATCAGACGCTGACGCTCGCCGGGGAACGCTTCAGGGTTGGCAGACATGGGGCCTCGATAAAGGGCTGAATCGATCAGGAACGAGCAGGATCATGGGGCGACGCAATTGGCAAAGTCAATGTGGCGACTATCTGAGAAGACCGGGCGGGGCAGTGGATCTACTGCGGCCAGACCACCGTCTTCGTGAGCAAGCTCACTCCCACATGATCGGCGTTTGCTGACCGACTTTGCGATTACCCGGACCCAGGCCGGAGGCCAACGGTCTCTCACTCAACTCAGAAGTGTGCGTGGTCGGTGCCCAACTGTGGGAGCGAGCTTGCTCGCGAAGAGGTCGGTACATTCCCCGAATGTTCAGTGATGAAATCCCGTCTTCTTGAGCCATGGGTTGCGCCATCTCGTTCATGCTCACACGAGCGGTATTGGCTATCCCACAGCGCAGCTTCAGGACGACGGACGATCTGCCCTCCGCCGCCCTTGGAGCGTCACTGCAACAACGAATAAACCAGCGCCGAGATCGAGATCAACCCTATCACCACCACAAACACGTTCGACAGCTTGCCCGCATACCGGCGCATGGCCGGCACTTTGCGCACGGCGTACATCGGCATGAGGAACAGCAGCGCCGCGATCACCGGGCCGCCGAGGGTTTCGATCATCCCGAGAATGCTTGGGTTGAGCGTTGCCACCAGCCAGCAGACTACCAGCATGAAGCCTGCGGTCAGGCGATCGAGCGTGCGCGGTGAAGGACGGCGGCCGGTCTTCAGCACCAGTCCTTTCAGGCCTTCGCTGGCGCCGATGTAGTGGCCCAGAAACGACTTGGTGATCGCGACGAACGCAATCAGCGGTGCGGCAAACGCGATGGTCGGGTTGCTGAAATGGTTGGCCAGATAGGACAGGATCGACAGGTTCTGCGCCTTGGCTTCCGCGAGTTGCTCCGGCGCCAGGGTCAGCACGCAGCTGAAGACAAAGAACAGCACCATGACCACCATCAGCAGATGGGCGCGTGCCAGGATCTGCGAGCTGCGCGGTTCGGCCTGCTCGCCATATTGACGCTTCTGGTCGACGGCAAATGCCGAAATGATGGGCGAATGGTTGAACGAGAAGACCATCACCGGAATCGCCAGCCACAGCGTGTGCAGCAGTGCCGAGGGTGCCGGAAAGCTGCTTGCCGTGGTGAGAATGCCGCCGTTCCAGTGCGGAATCAGAAACACGGCGAGGAACAGCAGCGCCACGATAAACGGGTACACCATCAAACTCATGGCTTTGACGATGATCTGCTCACCGCAACGCACCACCGCCAGCAGGCCGAGGATCAGCACGAACGCCAGCAGCGCGCGGGGCGGCGGCTGCACATGCAGTTGGTGCTCCATAAAACTGCCCACGGTGTTGGTCAGCGCCACGCTGTAGATCAGCAGGATCGGAAACACGGCGAAGAAATACAGCAGCGTGATCAAGGCACCGGCTTTCTTGCCGAAATGTTGCTCAACCACCTCGGTGATGTCCGCGCCGTTGCGGCCCGACAGCACGAAACGGGTCAGCCCGCGGTGCGCATAGAAGGTCATCGGGAAGGCCAGCACGGCCAGAATCACCAGCGGCCAGAACCCGCCGATGCCTGCGTTGATCGGCAGAAACAACGTGCCCGCGCCGATGGCGGTGCCGAACAGCCCGAGCATCCAGGTGGTGTCGTTTCGGTTCCAGGTCGTCACGTTCGCGGGTGCCGCGTCGACGGTGTGTTCGACGCTGTTGGCCTGATCATTCATCCGGTCGATTCTCCGTTGCCGGTGATAGCTACATGGTCAAAAGCGCGTCGAGAAAACATGGCAGTCGGCGCCCCTGACCGGTTCTCTACAGGGAAAGGGGCGCGATTGTCCGGGATTGGAGAGCAGAATCAAAGGCTTGTCGGACCAAAAGCCCGCGGGGCGGGATCATCGAAGTTTCAAACCGGCTTAACTTCCTGGTTAAAACAGCCACGATTCTTACTTAATGAACCGGACAATTCCCGCATCGAAGACGGCCAATTTAGTTTACGAAACGTATTGTAAATCCTCGGCAGTACAACTTTAAGTCGTCCTCAACTAGGCTCTCGACCCACATTCAACCGCCCATGGAAGGTAACGCATGCTTAAGACTTTTGCCGTCATTACACTGCTCACTGCCAGCACTTACGCGAGTGCAAACAACGCCCCCTCACACTGCGCAACACTTGATAAGCAGCAAGCGAAAATCCTGTTCGAGCGCTGGAACAACACACTGCAAACCGGCGATTCTCGCAAGGTCGCCGCGAACTATACGTCCGACGCCGTGCTGCTTCCGACCCTCTCCAACCAGCCCAGAACAGACCTTGCCGGCAAACTCGATTACTTCAACACGTTTCTTAGAAAGAAGCCGTTCGGCACCCTCGACAGCAGCACTGTTATTACAAGTTGCAACAGTGCAATCGATACCGGCCTGTACACGTTTCGTTTCAGCGATAACTCAGAAGTCCAGGCACGTTACACCTTCACTTACGCACTTGTTGATAACGAGTGGCTGATTACCTCCCATCACTCTTCGGCCATGCCGGAGTAGCGGACATTCAGCCAACAGTCGGCCTGAGGTGCAACGGCAGGCCGACTCCACTTTCAGACCCTTCCCACACGTCACTCGCCTGCGACATCGCGACGCAACGGCATGCTCAACTCCACGCGCAAACCGTCATGACGGCTGTCAAAGCGCAGCGAACACGCGCAGCGCTGAACAATGGCCTGAACAATCGCCAATCCCAGCCCGGCGCCGGGACTCTTGCCGTTGCGCCAGAAGCGCTGGGTGAGCTTGTCCAGATCCGGCTCGGGAATCCCCGGACCATGATCGCGAACGCGGAAATGCGCCTGCCCGTCGAAGGTTTCAACGCTCAGTTCCACCTGCGCCGCGGCCTGGCTGTGGCGCAGGGCGTTGTCCAGCAGATTGCGCAGTGCGGCCACCGCCAGCGCCGCCGGCATTTGTAGTGCAGCGCTGGACAACTGCGACGGAAGGATCAGTTCGATGCGCTGTTCATCGCCGTGACTGGCATCGTGAATCGCCAGCCGCGCGACCTGCTCGGCATCGCACTGCACGCCATCATCGAACGACAGGCTGCCCTCGACACGGGCCAACAGCAGCAGCTGTTCGAGGGTGCGGTGCATGCGGTCAGCGCCCTCCTCCGCATGGGCCAGCGCCGTGTCGCGCTTCTGACCGTCGGTCATGCGCGCCACTTGCAGATGGGTCTTGATGGCCGTAAGCGGGCTGCGCAGTTCATGGGCAGCGTCGCCGGTCAGCCGCCGCTCGCGCTCAAGGGTCTGGGCAATGCGCTGAAACAGCTGGTTCTGGCTTTTCAGCAGCGGCTGAAGTTCGCTGGGCAGGTTGGGCACGTCCAGTGGCTCGACCGAATCGGCGCTGTGGCAATTCAACGCATCGCGCATGCGGTTGAGCGGCGCCAGCCCCCGGCCGATGCCGAACCAGACCAGCGCCAGGCTGCCGAACAGCGCGACCAGTACCGGCACCGATGCCGCCAGCAGCACCGAGTGCCCGAGCACGTCGCGTTCGATCTGCCGGTCGGCGGTGCTCACCCGCACGTTGTCATGCATCATCGTGTACACGCGCCAGTGGTCGCCGTTGATCATTTGGTCATGGAAGCCGCTGGCATCGGCCTTCAGCGGTTCGCTCGGCGAGCTGTCGGTGCGCGCCAGCACCTGCCCGCGCAGGGAACTCAGCTGACAGGCCATGCCGTTGGGCAACGCCGGATCATCGGCCCGAAGCGAGCGAGTGTCGCTGCCGGTGGGCATTTGCATCTGTTCGAGTAGCCCCGCCACCATCCGCGCCGAGGCCTCAAGGCGTTGATCGAGGGACTGCATCATCTGCGTGCGCAAGTCGCGCAGCATCCACGCCGCCGCCAGCACCCAGATCAGAATGAACGCCGAGCCGAGGATCAGACTCAGCCGCGTCCGCAGGCTCATCATGGCGTGGGCTCCGAATCATGGCCGGCCGGGCCGAGGCGATAACCGAGCCCGCGGACGGTCTCGATGATGCGGCCACCCAGCTTGCGCCTCAGGTGGTGGATATGAACATTGAGGGCGTTACTCTCCACTTCGTCGCCGAAGCCGTACACGCAGTCCTTTAGCTGTTCGCCCGAAAGCACGCGCCCGCTGTTGTTGAGCAACGCTTGCAGCAAGGCCTGTTCACGGCGGGAGAGATCGACCGGCTGACCGGCAAGGCGGGTTTCCCGGCTGCTCGGGTCATAGCTGAGCACCCCATGTTCGATCACGTTGACGCTGCGCCCGGCCATGCGTCGCACCAGGGTATGCAGGCGTGCGCTGAGTTCACGCAGGTCGAAGGGCTTTAGCAGGTAATCGTCCGCGCCGGCCTGCAAGCCGTCAACACGGTCGGTGACGGTGTCGCGTGCGGTAAGAATCAGCACAGGGATTTCCACGCCCTGCTGGCGCAACTGGCGCAACAGCTTCAGGCCATCTTCATCGGGCAGGCCGAGGTCAAGAATCATCACGTCGAAATGCGCGGCCGACAGCATCGCCCGCGCCGATGAGGCCGTTGCCACGCGGTCCACCGTCAGGCCCTGGGCATCGAGGCCCGCGACGATGCCGCTGGCAATCAGGTCGTCGTCTTCACAAAGCAGTACGTGCATGGTCGGCCCCGAAAAAAAGGCGATTGAAGCGCAGAGGGATTAACGGCGGATTATGCACGAGCCGCCGCAGACACAACGCGCCCCATCGGGTTAATCGACTGTTAATCGCCACTGCGCAGGCTTCGCCCCATTCACTAAGGATGGAAAGAATGCATGCGTAATCTATGGTTGATGATGTTGATCCTTTTCCCGCTGCTGGCGCAGGCCCTGCCCGGTGGAGACCCCTTCCCGGCCAGATCCGGCCCTTCACTCTTCAGCGAGCAGCCGGATTTTCTGCCGGCCAGTAAAGCATTTAGCTTCACTTCTGAACGCTTGGCGACCGGCGAAACCCGGCTGAACTGGCAAATTGCGGACGGCTATTACCTGTATCGGCACCGGCTCAAGTTCGAAGGGCTGAGCCAGGAACAGCAGCCCGTCCTGCCGACGGGCGAGGACCATCACGACGAGTATTTCGGCCAGCAGCAGGTCTATCGGCAAACCCTTGCAGTCACGATCCCGGCCTCGGCCAGCGGTCAGATCAAAGTGGGCTGGCAGGGCTGCGCCGATGCCGGCTTGTGTTATCCACCGCAAAGCCAGCTCGTCAGTGTGAGCAGCGGCAACGGGCAACCCGCCAACGCTCAAGTCGGCGATCAGGCTGAAGATCAAGCGCTGGCCAGTGGGCTTGCGCAACGTTCTCTGGCCCTGAGCCTGCTGGCATTTTTCGGGCTGGGTCTGCTGCTGGCGTTCACCCCGTGTTCACTGCCGATGCTGCCGATCCTGGCCGGCGTGGTGGTCGGCAGCGGCGCAAGACCGGCACGAGGTTTTGCGCTGGCTGGGGTTTACGTGGTGAGCATGGCGTTGATCTACGCCGGGCTGGGCGTGGTCGCCGCGCTGTTGGGCAGCAACCTGCAATCGACCCTGCAACAGCCTTGGCTGCTGGGCAGTTTCGCAGTGCTGTTTGTGCTGCTTGCGCTGCCGATGTTTGGCTTCTTCGAGCTGCAGTTGCCAGGTTTTCTGCGCGATCGTCTGGAGAACGCCGGGCGTCAGCGCCACGGCGGCAGTCTATTGGGCGCATCTGTTCTCGGCGCGCTGTCGGGACTGATGATCGGCCCCTGCATGACCGCCCCCCTGGCGGGCGCGCTGCTGTATATCGCCCAGAGCGGCAATGCGCTGCATGGCGCCCTGGTGTTGTTCGTCATGGGCCTGGGCATGGGCCTGCCGTTGTTGCTGCTGGTCACGGCCGGCACGCGTTTTCTGCCAAAACCGGGGGCCTGGATGAACCTGGTCAAAGGCCTCTTCGGGTTTCTACTACTGGGCACGGCGCTGATCATGATCCGGCCGCTGCTCGCCGACGTGCTGTGGTTGGCGCTGTTCGGCGTGCTGCTGATCGTGGTTGCTTATAGCGCTATCCTGCAGACCCGGTTGCTGCCACGCGCCTCACTCCTCTGCGCACCCATCGGCCTGGTCGTGGGCCTGTGGGGCGTGATGATGGTGACCGGCGCGGCGGCGGGCGGCGACGATCCCTGGCAGCCGCTCAAGGTCTACAGCGGGTCGAGTTCGTCTCCCGCGATTGAGGCCGATGATGCATTCACCACTATCAAGGACCCGCAGGCCCTTGACCGGGAACTCGCCGCCGCCATAGCCACCGGCCAGTGGGTGCTGGTCGACTACTACGCCGACTGGTGCGTGTCCTGCAAGGTCATGGAGAAGAACGTGTTCGCCAAGGCTGAAACCCTGCAGGCATTGAACGGCGTGCGCCTGCTGCGCCTCGATGTCACGGCCGACAACGACGCCAGTCGCGCGCTGCTCGCTCGTTACAATGTGCTGGGCCCGCCGACGCTGGTGTGGATCGCACCGGACGGCAGCGAAAGGCGCGATCGGCGAATCACCGGCGAAGTCGACCTTGAGGGCTTTTTGCAGCACTGGGAAACGACCCGGGGGCGTGGCTGATGCTGAGTTTTTCCGTCGGGCCGTTTGCCCTGTCGCTCAACCATCTGCTGCTGCTCGTTGCCCTCGCGCTGGCGACTCTGGTCGGCTGGATCTGTGGCCGCAAGCAGAGGATCAACCCGGAACGCGCCGTGTTCGGCCTGTTCATGTTCGGGCTTCTGGTGGCGCGTCTGGCGTTCGTCGCGCGCTACTGGCCGCAGTATGAGAGTGACCCGCTGCGCATTGTCGATATCCGCGACGGCGGCTTCAGTGCCTGGCCTGGCGTGATCGCCGTTGTGGCCAGCGCCGTCACGATGGTGTGGCGACGACCGTTGCAGCGCAGGCCACTGGGGTGGGGCGTCGCCAGCGGGTTGCTGTTTTGGTGGCTGAGCAGTCTGGCGGTCGAAAGCATTCGTCAGGATGCCCCGCTGCCGGATCTGGCGCTTCGCAATGACAAGGGCGAGCGCGTTCACTTGCGTGACTACGCCGGGCGCAAGCTGGTGATCAACCTGTGGGCGACGTGGTGCCCGCCCTGCCGGAGGGAAATGCCAGTCCTGCAAGCCGCGCAACAGGCCAATCCCGACGTCGTGTTTCTGTTCGTCAATCAGGGAGAAAGCCCACGGGAGGTGGCGACCTTTCTCGGCAGCCAGGGTCTGCAACTGGACAACGTGTTGTTCGATGACAGGGGTGATCTGGGCCGACATGCCGGATCAGCCGCCCTGCCCACGACGCTGTTTTACGGCGAGAACGGCCGACAACAGGACGGGCATCTGGGCGAACTGTCCAGCGCCAGCCTGAAACATTACCTGGACGGTTTCGGCCAGCCTGTCTCCTCTTCCACCCCGTCTTCACAGCAAAGGATCATTCCATGAATTTTATTCACCCTGCGTTCATCGCCGTCGCCGTTTCGCTCAGCCTGCCAGCCTCGCTGGTTCACGCCGAAGACTTGCCCGCTCCGATCAAGGCACTGGAGGCCAAGGGCGCGACTATCAAAGGCAGCTTCGACGCGCCGGCCGGACTGAAGGGTTACGCCGCCGAGTACCAGAATCAGGGCATGGCGCTGTACCTAACCCCTGACGGCAAGCATGTGCTCGCCGGCAATCTGTTTAATGAAAAGGGCGAAGACCTGAGCACCGGGCCCCTGCAGAAACTGGTCTATGGGCCAATGGCCGAGGCGATGTGGAGCCGCATGGAAAACAGCACCTGGATCGCCGACGGTGTCAAAACCGCACCCAAAATCATCTACCTGTTCAGCGACGCCAACTGTCCGTACTGCAATCTGTTCTGGGAGCAGGCGCGGCCATGGGTCAAATCGGGGAAAGTACAGTTGCGCCACATCATGGTCGGCGTGATCCGCGAGGACAGCGCCGCCAAAGCCGCGAGCCTGCTAGCCGACGCAAACCCGGAAGTGGCTCTGCAGAAACACGAGCAGGCAGGCAAAGCCAGCACGCTCAAGGCCCTGCAAAACATCCCCAAAGACATCCAGACAAAACTCGACGCCAACATGAAACTGATGGAAGACATGGGCCTTTCGGCCACCCCGTCGATTTTCTACAAGGACGAGGCCGGACACCTCCAGCAACAACAAGGCGCGCCCCGGCCTGAGGCGCTGGCGAAAATGATGGGGCCGAAATAAAGGCGCTGTGACGCCGTCGTCATCAGCGGGCTGTAAATGAGGCGCTCTGACCGACGGCGACACGCGATCCAACGGGACTACTGCGCGGGCCTGTCAGACGTGTAAAAATGTCGACCACCATTTCAAGAGCCACAATCGGGAGGCTCGCTCCATGCGTTACGCCGAAGATCACAAAGCCCAGACCCACCAGCGCATCCTTCAGGAAGCCGCCGCGCGCTTTCGCCGTGACGGCATTGGCGCCACCGGTTTGCAGCCGTTGATGAAGGCATTGGGCCTGACCCATGGCGGTTTTTACGCCCATTTCAAATCCAAGGACGACCTGGTCGAAAAATCCCTGCGATGTGCCGTTGATCAATTGCATGCTTCACGGGCCGAGAAACTGGCCGAAGACAGCTCGACCCAGGCGTTCATCGACCTGTACCTGTCGACCGCCCATCGCGATCATCCGGAAAAGGGCTGCCCGCTGCCGACCATGGCGTCCGAGCTGGGCCAGCGGGGGCAACCGAGCGAGATCACCGACGAGTTGATCAACCGTATGCTCGCCACCCTCGAAGCCGGAATGCCGGCCGAAGGGCTGAGCCGCGACAAGAGCGTGATGCTTATGTCCGGGCTGGTGGGGGCGATGGTGCTGGCGCGCAGCGCGAAAGATCCGGCGCTGGCCGAGCGAATCCTCGAGACCACCCGCGATCAGCTCAAGCAACTGATCGAAGGCTGACCCTCACTTCCCTGCCCTCTTCGCGGCAGGGAAGCGTCACGTTTATTTCACTGAGGCCTCTCAGGGATGCCAGCGACGGAACAACACGCTGGCGTTCACGCCCCCGAAGCCAAAACCGTTCGACAGTGCGTACTCGATGTTCATCGGACGCGCCTTGCCGTGGACGATGTCGATGCCTGTCGCCGCCTCGTCAGGGTTCTCCAGATTAAGCGTCATCGGCGCGATCTGATCGCGGATCGCCAATGCCGTGAAGATCGCCTCGATACCGCCCGCTGCGCCGAGCAGGTGCCCGGTGGCGGATTTGGTCGACGTCACCGCAACACCGTTCTGGTCACCGAACACCGTTTTGATCGCCGCCATCTCTCCCTTGTCCCCCACCGGGGTGGACGTGGCGTGGGCGTTAACGTGCTGGACGTCGGCGGGTTGGATGCCGGCCTGACGGATCGCTGCGTGCATCGCCCGGCGCGCACCACTGCCATCCTCCGGCCCGGCCGTCAGGTGATAGGCGTCCGCGCTGGTGCCGTAACCGACCAGTTCGACAATGGGCGTGGCGCCGCGGGCGAGTGCGTGTTCCAGCGTTTCGATGACGATGATCCCCGCCCCCTCGCCCATGACGAAGCCGTCGCGGTCCCGATCAAAAGGCCTCGACGCGCGCTCCGGCGTGTCGTTGAAACCATTGGATAGCGCCCGCGCCGCCGCGAAGCCACCCAGGGCAACGCGATCAATGCAGGCCTCGGCGCCACCGCAGATGGCCACGTCCGCTTCACCGTTGCGGATCAGCCGCGCGGCATCGCCGATCGCCTGCACGCCCGCTGCACACGCCGTGACCGGCGCGCCCAACGGACCTTTGAAACCATGCTGGATCGACACATGCCCGGCCGCCAGATTGACCAGAAACGACGGAATGGTGAACGGCGACAAACGCCGCGGCCCACGGGTATCCGTGATGCGCACGGCCTCGGCGATGGCACCGAAACCACCCACCCCGGCGCCGATGATGGTCGCGGTGCGTTCGCGTTCTTCCTCGGTGGACGGCGCCCAACCCGCCTGCTTGACTGCCTGCTGTGCAGCGCCCAGGGCAAAGAGGATGAAGCGGTCCATCTTCTTCTGCTCCTTGGGCGGCGCGGCGGCGTCAGCATCGAACCCGGCTTCAGGGTCTTGCTCCAGCGTCGGCACCGGGCCGCCGACTTTCCCCGCCAGATCAGCCACCGTCTGCTCAGGCAACTGCACGATGCCGGAGCGGCCTTCGAGCAACCGCTTCCATACCGCCTCGACGCCGGAGCCCAATGGCGTTACCAGCCCCATACCCGTCACTACGATGCGACGCTCACTCATGGGTTCACCTTTTCCTCGTTTTTGGCAGTGGCCGGCACCGTTAAGCGCCAGCCGTTTTGTAACGCTGCGCCGCGTGCTGCAGCGACAGATTCGGGCCCAGCGCCAGCCGTGCCTGGGTGAAAGCCTGCCAGTGCGCGGCATCGGGCAGCGATGGAATGGTCACCAGCTCCTTCTGATCAAACCCGGCTAACGCGGCGTCGACCATTTCGTTGACGTCCATGACCATCTCCACCGGGAAGGCATTGATGTCCATGCCCGCGCGCTCCCAGATTTCAGTACGTGTGGCACCGGGCATTACCGCCTGAACCTGCACGCCCTTTTCGCTCATCTCGGCGGCGAGCGACTGGGTGAGGCTCAACACATACGCCTTGCTGGCGGCGTACACCGCGTTGAAGCGTTCCGGCAACAGTGGCACCACGGACGCGATGTTGATGATCGCCCCGGTACCGCGGGCCGCAAAACCGGCCGCTGCGGCGGAGGCCAGATGGGTCAGCGCAACGATATTGAGTTGGATCAGACGGTCCACTTCGCCCATATCCGATTCGGCGAGGGGCGTGCTCAGTGCAACCCCGGCGTTGTTCACCAGCAGCGTGATCAATGCGTCCGTGCGCAGCCGTTGCTCGAGGGCACTGGCGTCGGCGGGCTGGATCAAGTCGGCTTTCACCACCTCGACATTGATCGAATGTTTCGCGCGCAGATCCGTCGCCAGCGCTTCCAGACGCGCTTGGTCACGGGCCACCAGGATCAGATGAAATCCGCGCTGTGCCAAGCGGTCCGCGTAGGTGAAGCCAATGCCCGACGATGCGCCGGTGATGACAGCTTTGCCTTGATTTTGACTCGTCATGAACGTTCTCCACGGGTAATTGAGCGTAGCTGCGGAGGGATATTACGCCCGTAATTTAAAAAATAATATGTCGATCATCATTTTTATGATCGGTCCGTCAACGGCGAGCTTTGGGTTATTGCAGGCATGAAAAAGGCCGATCAGTGATCGGCCTCAGGCTCATGGGGTTTCAGTCAATCGACAGCTTGTCGCGGTTCTTGTCCAGCAGCGCCTTGCCAATGCCTTTCACTTCGATCAACTCGTCCACGGCCGTAAAGCCGCCGTGCTCTTCACGGTACGCGATGATGGCATTGGCCTTGGCGGCGCCGATGCCTGATAGCTCTTTCTGCAGGGTCTCCGCACTGGCGGCGTTGAGATTGACCTTTGAGCCCTGCACACCCAGCGGAGCGGAAATCGCAGGCTTGGCGACGTCTGCCGGCGTGGTGGCAGGGGCGGCGGAAGTCGCGGCATTCACGGCGAGGGATGTACCCGCCAGCAGCGCGAAGATCAAGGAGGACAGATAAGAAGTACGCATGAGTCATGCTCCATGGGCATCGTAAGTGGAAGCAGCATTCCTGAGCTGCTTCCCAAACCTAGCCGATGGCGGCAGTGCGTCAATGCAGGGATCGGTGACCGGATATGTCCCGGCGCGCAGGCCCGGTATATGTGGGGCTCGCGCCCGATTCAGGCCCGGTTTGGCTAAGTAAGAAAAGGTTTCCGTGGCGCGTGCACTTACGGTTCCCGACGACGCTGCTGATGGATCCAGTCGACGATATCGCCTTCCGGCGCGTAGCCGCTGACGGTGTCACCGAGGATCTGCCGAACGCGAGTGTAATCGTCATCGTCGAGCGCCTTGAGCAGATGCGAGAGGCTTTGCTTGAAGGCGTCCCACGACAGGAAGTCTTCCTGAGCGCTCATGATCATCGGGTGGCGAGTCGCCGCAACGTTGTTGCCGATCAACAGCTCCTCATAGAGCTTCTCGCCAGGCCGCAGCCCGGTAAATTCGATGGCAATGTCGCCTTGCGGGTTGTGTTCCGAGCGAATGCTCAGTCCCGACAGATGCACCATCTTCTCCGCCAGCTCGATGATGCGCACCGGCTCGCCCATGTCGAGCACGAACACGTCGCCGCCCTGCCCCATGGAACCGGCCTGGATCACCAGTTGCGCGGCTTCCGGGATAGTCATGAAATAGCGGGTGATCTTCGGGTGGGTGACCGTCAGCGGCCCGCCGGATTTGATCTGCTGATGAAACAGCGGAATCACCGAGCCGGAGGAACCCAGCACGTTGCCGAATCGCACCATGATGAATCGCGTCTTGTTGACCTGATGCACATTGGAGCGGTCGCCGAACATCACCGGCGCGGTTTCGCGGCTCAACGCCTGCAGCGTCAGCTCGGCCAGTCGCTTGGTGCTGCCCATCACGTTGGTCGGGCGCACGGCCTTGTCGGTTGAAATCAGCACGAAGTTGGCCACGCCCGCTTGGAGCGCCGCCTGGGCAGCATTCAGCGTACCGACCACATTGTTGAGCACGCCCTCGGCAATGTTGTGCTCGACCATCGGCACATGCTTGTAAGCCGCCGCGTGGTAGACGGTATTCACCTGCCAGGTTTTCATCACGTCCAGCAGTTTGGCGTGATTGCGGATCGAACCCAGAATGGGCAGCACTTTGACCTTGAGCGATTCGCGAGCGACGCGTCGCTCCAGCTCGGTGAGGATCGTGTACAGGTTGAATTCGCTGTGATCGAGCAGCAACAGCGTAGTCGGCTTCAGGAGCAGGATTTGCCGGCACAGCTCCGAACCGATCGAGCCCCCCGCCCCGGTCACCAGCACGCACTGATTCTTGATGCAGTGTTCGAGCAATTCTTCCTGGGCAGGCACGGCGTCGCGGCCGAGCAGGTCGGCGATGTCGACTTCCTGAAGATCGTCGACCTTCACCCGTCCCGCGGCCAGATCAGAGAAATTCGGCACGCTGCGCACGTGCAGCGGGAAGCCCTCGAGAAAGCCCAGAATTTCCCGTCTGCGCGCCCGGGCTGAGGACGGGACAGCCAGCAGGATCTCCTGCGCCCCAGTGACGTTGATCATCTGCTGGATGTGCTTGGGCTTGTAAACCTGCAACCCGGAAATGACCCTGTTGGAGATCGAATCATCGTCATCGATGAATGCCACCGGACGCATTGACCGGCCCATGCGCAACGCGGCAACCAACTGGTTACCCGCAGCACCGGCACCATAAACGGCCACTTTGGGCAACCCATCGTCCCGGGTCGCAAACGGAACATGGCGAACGGCGGAGAACCAGTCCCCCAGAAAATACTGACGCATGGCCAAGCGCAGGCCGCCAATCATGACCATGCTCAACCACCAGTAATTGAACATCACCGATCGCGGCACCACATGCTGGTGGTTGCTGTAGAGGTAGACGATAAACCCGAGAATCAGCGCCGACAGGCTGACTGCCTTGATGATCGCGATCAGCGCGTCGTTGCCGAAATAGCGCATGACTGCGCGATACATGCCGAAACGAATGAACAGCGGGATAGCAACAACGGGCGCACAGGCGAACAGCCAGGTGTGGATTTCCAGGGGGTTGATGAGTTCGTCGATGCCCAGGCGGACGACAAACGCCATCCACAAGGCAAACCAGATCAGACAGACGTCTGCGGCGACCTGCATGATCCGCTTGTGCCGGCGAGGCAACGCCAGCAGCGAAGTACGAATTTTCTCCATTTTCCCCTCAAGCACGCGTTCAAACTCCTTCCAGTCGACCCCTGCGTTGACCATTGATTCCTGTCCCGCCGGGGATTCGGATCAACAGCTTCAGCGCCAATGTCCACACTCAGCTCTTTTCAAGCGCCCCTGCTTTGAACAGGACTGCCAGAGCGAGCAGTGGAGCGTAAGCAATGATCACGCCGAGTGCGCCGTCCAGATTGAAACGGGTGACACACACAGCGACCGGCAACAGCCAGCACAGATTGATTACACCGACTGCGGACGTCACCGGAAGGTGCTTGCCAAAACGTCGCGAGGCGAATTGATAAGCGTGACTTCTGTGAGCCTCATAGACCTTGTCGCCCCGAACGAGCCGACGGATGAGGGTTACTGTAGCGTCTACGATGAAAACCCCGAGGAGAATAAGCCATACCCACAAGAACTGCGAGGAAATCCACGTGCCCTGCAGTGATAGACAGCCCAGCATGATGCCGAGGAATCCGCTGCCGGCGTCGCCCATGAAGATCTTTGCTGGGGGAAAATTCCAGAACAGAAAGCCCGTCACTGCGCACGCCAGCAGGACCGGCAGCCACACCATCGAGGCGAAACCGCTCAGCGCGTAGATGAGCGCCGCGCCCACGCAGACACAGATCGCCTCAACGCTGGCAATGCCATCGATGCCGTCCATGAAGTTATACAGATTGAGCAGCCACACCAGATAGAACGCCGCCAGCACGTTAACAATCAAGCCCGGCGCCAGCGTCATGCCGAACACGCTGATCGCAGGAAGACCACCCAGCCAGAACAACGCCCACGCCGCAGCAAAAAAATGCCCCAGCAGACGCCATCGCGCTGCGATATGACCATGATCGTCGAGAAACCCCAGTGCGGCGATCAATGCGCCCGCGCCAGACATGGCCAGAAACAGGTCGCGCCCCAACAGTCCTGTAGAGACCATCCAGACCAGTACAACCAGGTAACTGATGACAATCGCCACACCGCCGCCGCGCGGCGTCGGAATCGTATGGGAGCTTCTGCCGTTGGGAATATCAATCAGGCTCTTGTGCAGCGCATACCGGCGCAATACATGCGTCAGCGCAGACGAAAAGAACACAACAGCAACCGCGACCCACCAATAGTTCATGCTCGATCCGTAACCAGAAAATGCTCGACGGTCTTCTTCAAGCCGTCCTCTACCGATACCGGGGGCTGCCACTGCAACCGCTCGCGGTTTTTGCTGATGTCCACCCGCAGCGATCCCAGCACCCGCTCGGCCGCGGATTTGCGACCCAACAGGGTGGCGCCGAGCATGATAAGGGATTCGGGGACCGGAATGAGCCAACCGGATGCAGGCAGGTGCGCGCTGAGGCGGCTGGCCAGCTCAGTGGTCGACAGGTCCCGGCCATCACTGACCAGAAAGACCTGATTCGCGGCAGCAGGATGATCGATGCAAACCTGGATAAGGTCGATCAGGTTATCCAGCGAAACCAGACTGCGTGCGTTGTTCACTGAACCGAGGGGTAACGGCACACCTCTGCGCAACGTGCGCATCAGTTGCAGGAAATTGGCTTTGACCCCGGGCCCGTACACCAGGACCGGACGGATGATCACCACTTCCATCGTAGAGGTCTTTGCGAGGGTCAGAAGGCCCTGTTCCGCTTCGTGCTTGGAAATGGCGTAGGGATCGCTCGGATTGGGAGCGTCGTCCGCACGAAAGCATTCGCCCCGTGCCGTTGATTCGCCGTTGACCTTGATCGTACTGATGAAGATGAAGCGCCGGACACCGGCTGCAGCGGCCTGCTCCGCCAGATGCAGCGTGCCGAGGGTGTTGACCTCCCGGTACAGCGAAAGCGGGTCAGCGGCCGTGTCGCGCATGACATGCACACGCGCTGCTGCATGAACGACCGTATCGACGTCGTGCAGGACTGTCTGCCATGGGGTATCGGCATTCAGCCCGGCAACAATGGCCGTCGTAACGTTTGGAGAAGAGTGGGTCGTCGCTTGTCTGCTGAGCGCGACAATGTGCGCGTCAGACAGGTGTGCAAGGTGGTCAACCAGCGCTGTTCCTAAAAATCCCGAACTCCCTGTTACCAGGATTTTTCTGGTCATATCCGATCCATGCACATAAAGATTCGCCGTCCATCATGACGGCCGCTGCATGGCAGCGGCGCCATTGTAGACGATTGACTCGCGGCCCCGCCATTCAGTCAGCAGGGCCGTGCGCCAGGTGCATCACTTGCCGTTGATCAGCGCTTCGATCTCTTTGACCTTGGCTTCTACCAGGGCTGGATCACGGCGGCTTTCCACGTTCAGACGCAGCAAGGGCTCGGTGTTCGAGCCGCGCAGGTTAAAGCGCCATTCGGCGAACTCGAGGCTAATGCCGTCGGTTCTGTCGATGTTCGAGCAAGACGGCGTGTAGTGTTCCAGGATCTTGGCGATGATGGATTTGACGTCTTCAACCTTGTAGTTGATTTCGCCGCTGCACGGGTAGGCCGCCATGCGCTCATCAACCAGTTGCGAGAACTTCTTGCCGGACACGGACATCAGCGCGGCGACCAGCAGCCACGGGATCATGCCGCTGTCGCAGTAGGCGAAATCGCGGAAGTAGTGGTGAGCACTCATCTCGCCGCCATACACGGCATCTTCCAGCCGCATGCGCTCCTTGATGAACGCGTGGCCGGTTTTGCACAGCACCGGCGTACCGCCCGCCTGCTTGACCTGATCGATGGTGTTCCAGGTCAGGCGTGGGTCATGAATGATTTTCGAGCCAGGGTGTTGCTTGAGCAGCATTTCGGCCAGCAGGCCAACGAGGTAGTAGCCCTCGACGAAACGGCCTTGCTCGTCAAAGAAGAAGCAGCGGTCGAAATCGCCGTCCCAGGCCAGGCCCAGGTCGCAACCGTGCTTGAGCAGCGCGTCGCGGGTGATGCTGCGGTTTTCCGGGAGCAGCGGGTTCGGCACGCCGTTGGGGAAGTTGCCATCCGGTTCAGCGTTGATGATCACCCACTCGAACGGCAGCTGGGAGCGGATCGCGTCCAGTGCAGGACCCACAGCGCCATTGCCCGGGTCGGCCAGGATCTTCAATGGACGCAGGTCGGCACCTTTGACGTAGGTCAGCAGGTGTTCGATGTAGGCGGTTTTGTCCGGCTTGGACTGGACGCTGCCGTGCTGAGCGGCGACCTGACCGAAGTCTCCCGCATCCACGCGCTGGCGAATGGCATCGAGCCCGGTGTCGCCGCTGATGGGACGGGACGATTTCTGGACCAGCTTCATGCCGTTATAACCCTTCGGGTTATGACTGGCTGTGACCATCACGCCGCCGTCTGCATCGTAGTGGCTGGTGGCGAAGTAGACTTCTTCGGTGCCGCACAGGCCGATGTCGATGACATCGGCGCCGGCTTCCTGAATGCCTTTGATCAATGCCTGAGCGAGAGCCGGGCTTTCAAGACGCATGTCTCTGCCTACAACGATATTTTTGGCACCCAGTTCAACAACCATGGACCGCCCGATGCGGTACGCGATGTCATCATCGAGGTCATTGGGCACTTGGCCACGGATGTCGTAGGCCTTGAAGCAGCGAGTCTGCAGAGCGGGATAGTCGGAACTCATGTGTAAAAACCTATGCGACGAAAAAACCCGAAGGTTCCTCTGTTCAGTAGAAGCAGCTCGAATAACGAACTGCACGCAACCCTCGCGCCTGAAAGCTTGAGGCGTGGGTTAGGCATTAAAAAAGGAGATTAGTTATAAGTGCGCTTGTAATTATCTTCAGCGCAAGCGCTGAGGTGTCTGGCGCGCGGGATTCTATCAGGGCAGACGTGACGCTTTGGGCTTCCTGCGCAGACGCGCGATTGAGACCAACAGGGGGCCAATCAGCATGCCCACCAGCAGTGCAAAGATCACCGGCACGGCGACAGGCAGCTCGGGCGCATTCCAGCCAAAGAACACCAATGCAACGGCTTGCTGGTTTTCCAGCACAAATACAACAATCGCCGCTGCGATCAACAGGGCGATAACTAAAAAGATCAGACGCTTTACATTTCGCATGAGAACCCCTCAAAGAGCTATTGGAGCTCATGCTCCTCTTCTTCGTTCACCCGGTCGCGGAGCTCTTTGCCTGGTTTGAAGTGAGGGACAAACTTGCCGTCGAGGCTGACAGACTGACCTGTCTTTGGATTACGGCCTACGCGGGGCGCGCGGTAATGCAGCGAGAAGCTGCCGAAGCCGCGTATTTCAATACGGTCGCCCGTCGCAAGGCACTGCGACATCTGCTCAAGCATGGTCTTGATGGCCAACTCCACATCTTTGGATGAGAGCAGTCCTTGATGGGTGACAATTCGTTCGATCAACTCCGACTTCGTCATATTTTTCCCTTCTTTTTCAAGCAGCTAGGTAAAGCGCTTTGAAGGTTTTAGCATGACCTGAAGGATTTGAACAGAGTGTGTCCGGACTTAAATGAGACGAGCTTCCAGATCGTCAACCGGCCAATGGCCGAATCTGCCGTAAAACACCCGCCCACAAAAAAGGGCGACCGAAGTCGCCCTTTTTCAATGGTCAGACAGAACTCAGTTCTGTTTTTCCATTTGAGCACGCAGCAGGTCACCCAGAGTGGTAGGACCAGTGCTTTCAGCGGTTTCAGGCTTGCTACGCAGGCTCTGAATCGCTTCTTTCTCGTCTTCAACGTCTTTCGACTTGATGGACAAGCTGATCACGCGGCTCTTGCGGTCAACGCTGATGATCTTGGCTTCGATCTCTTCGCCTTCTTTCAAAACGTTACGCGCGTCTTCAACGCGGTCACGGCTGATTTCGGAGGCTTTGAGGGTCGCTTCGATGTCGTCGGCCAGAGTGATGATGGCGCCTTTGGCGTCAACTTCTTTAACGATACCGCGAACGATAGCGCCTTTGTCATTGACAGTGACGTACTCGGAGAACGGATCGCTTTCCAGCTGCTTGATGCCCAGCGAGATGCGCTCACGCTCTGGATCAACCGACAGGATCACGGTGTCAAGCTCGTCGCCCTTCTTGAAACGACGTACGGCTTCTTCGCCCACTTCGTTCCAGGAGATGTCGGACAGGTGAACCAGACCGTCGATGCCGCCGTCCAGACCAATGAAGATACCGAAATCGGTGATCGACTTGATGGTGCCGGAGATCTTGTCGCCCTTGTTGAACTGGCCAGAGAAATCTTCCCACGGGTTAGATTTGCACTGTTTGATGCCCAGGGAGATACGACGACGCTCTTCGTCGATGTCCAGAACCATGACTTCCACTTCGTCGCCAACCTGAACGACTTTAGACGGGTGGATGTTCTTGTTGGTCCAGTCCATTTCGGAAACGTGTACCAGGCCTTCCACGCCTTCTTCCAGCTCTGCGAAGCAGCCGTAGTCGGTCAGGTTGGTAACACGCGCGGTGACGCGAGTGCCTTCCGGGTAACGAGCCTTGATAGCAACCCATGGATCTTCACCCAGTTGCTTCAGACCCAGGGAAACACGATTGCGCTCGCGATCGTACTTCAGGACCTTTACATCGATCTCATCGCCAACGTTGACGATTTCCGATGGATGCTTGATACGCTTCCAGGCCATGTCGGTGATGTGCAGCAGGCCATCGACGCCACCCAGATCGACGAATGCGCCGTAATCGGTGAGGTTCTTGACGATACCCTTGACCTGTTGGCCTTCCTGCAGCGATTCCAGCAGAGCTTCGCGCTCGGCGCTGTTTTCGGCTTCCAGGACACTGCGACGGGAAACGACAACGTTGTTGCGCTTCTGGTCCAGCTTGATGACCTTGAATTCCAGCTCTTTGCCTTCCAGGTGCGTGGTGTCGCGCACTGGACGGACGTCAACCAGAGAACCTGGCAGGAACGCACGGATGCCGTTAACGTCGACTGTGAAGCCGCCTTTAACCTTACCGTTGATAACGCCCTTGACCACTTCCTCAGCTGCGAAAGCCGCTTCCAGAACGATCCAGCACTCGGCACGCTTGGCTTTTTCGCGGGACAGCTTGGTTTCGCCAAAGCCGTCTTCGACCGCGTCCAGCGCAACGTGCACTTCATCGCCAATCTTGATGGTCAGCTCGCCAGCGTCGTTGTGGAACTGCTCCAGCGGGATGAGGCCTTCAGACTTCAGACCAGCGTGAACGGTGACCCAACCAGCCTGGTAATCGATATCGACGATGATCGCGGTGATGATCGAACCGGCCTGAAGGTTAAGAGTCTTTAGGCTTTCTTCGAAAAGTTCAGCAAAGCTTTCGCTCATTTTAATTCCTGTTGATAAGGGCGAAGAATACGCCCATCTGCCACGCTCCAGACAACGTGGGTTTCGTTCATATGAAAGAAAGCCTGCGGGACTATGACTGGTCTCCCACATGGCTTTCTGGTCATCCGGCGAGATCGCGGAGTGCGACTTCACTCAGGATGCGTTCAAGCACCTGCTCGATGGACAATTCGGTGGAATCCAGCTGAATGGCGTCATGCGCCGGCTTGAGCGGGGCTACCGCTCGCTGGGTGTCGCGCTCGTCGCGGACACGGATCTCATCTAGCAGACTCGGCAGACTAACATCGTCACCCTTGGCCTTCAACTGCAAATATCGCCGGCGGGCACGCTCGTCGACGCTGGCCGTCAGAAAAATCTTCAATGGCGCGCCGGGAAAGACCACCGTGCCCATGTCGCGGCCGTCGGCAATCAGGCCCGGAAACTCCTGAAACGCCCGCTGGCGCTGCAACAATGCTTCGCGAACCGCCGGCAACGAGGCCACCTGCGACGCGCCACTGCCTACGTGTTCATTGCGGATGGCCGACGTCACGTCCTCACCTTCCAGGATAATGCGCTGACCGTGGTCGTCGGTCGCTGCCATGAACTGCACATCCAGATGCGCGGCCAGCAGCTTCAATGCTTCTTCATTGGTCAGGTCGACACCATGGTTGACTGCGGCGAAGGCCAGCAGCCGATACAGCGCGCCGGAATCCAGCAGGGACCAGCCCAGACGTTCGGCCAGCTTGCCCGCCACTGTGCCCTTCCCGGAACCGCTAGGTCCGTCGATCGTAATGACCGGAGCTTGAACTTTCACGATTGCCCCTCTTGCGTTACACGAATACCCACCTGAGCACACAGCGTCAGGAAACTGGGAAATGAAGTCGCCACATTGGCGCAGTCCCGGATGTGGATCGGGCTGCCCGCGCGCAGCGACGCGATACTGAATGCCATGGCGATGCGGTGATCACCTTGCGCATTGATTTGACCACCGCCGACGGTTCCACCATCAATAATGATGCCATCTGCAGTCGATTCAATGTTTATACCGAGCGTCGCCAGACCGTCGGCCATGGCTTGAATGCGGCCGGATTCCCTGACACGCAGGGCCTGGGCACCGTTAAACACGGTTCGCCCTTCGGCGCACGCGGCGGCAGTGAGAAGTGCCGGAAGCTCGTCGGTAGCCAGGAGCACCAGCGCCCGGGGTATATCGATCCCTTTGAGGCGGGCATGGCGCACGCGCAGATCCGCCACCGGCTCACCGCCGGCGTCGCGCGGGTTAAGCAGCGTGATGTCCGCACCCATCAGGCGCAGGATATCGATAACGCCCGAGCGCGTCGGGTTGACGCCCACGCCTTCCAGAATCAGGTCGGAGCCTTCGGCGATGGAGGCTGCCGCCAGGAAAAACGCCGCCGAAGAAATATCAGCGGGCACTTCGATGCGTGCGGCCTTGAGCTCTACCCCTGACTGCAGCGCCGCAGTCCCGTCATGGACAGCAACCGAATGGCCGAACCCTTGCAGCATACGCTCGGTATGGTCCCTGGTCGGCGCCGACTCATGCACCATCGTTGTGCCATTTGCGTAAAGACCGGCGAGCAACAGCGCGGATTTCACCTGAGCGCCGGGCAACGGCATGTCGTAGCGGACGGCCTGAAGCCCCTGCCCGCCGCGAACGGTCAGCGGCGGTCGGCCGTCCTCTGCGGTTTCGATCACCGCGCCCATCTGACGCAGTGGCTCGACGACACTGGTCATCGAGCGCCGGGACAGCGACGCATCGCCGGTCAGCACGCTGTCGAATCGCTGCGCGACCAACAGGCCACAAAGCAGGCGCATCGACGTGCCGGAGTTACCGAGGTATAGCGGCCCCGGCGCAGGTTGAAGCCCGTCAAGCCCAACGCCATGAATGGTCAGGCGACCGTGGTGCGGCCCTTCGATGACCACGCCCATGTCGCGGAAGGCCTGCAAGGTCGCCAGCGCGTCTTCGCTCTCAAGAAAGCCTTCGACGACGCTGGTGCCTTGGGCCAGTGACCCGAGCATGATCGCCCGGTGGGAAATCGACTTGTCCCCCGGCACGCGAACCCGCCCCCTGACCACGCCGCCCGGCTGGGCAATAAAGCTGAGGTCGGCGCCTGAGGTTTTTTCAACGTAAGCACGACGGGCGAGGATATTGCCGAAATGCTCCCGGGCGACGCGAGCCCGGGTGAACACACCGAGCAACTGATGTCCGTCGCCTGCATCGACCGCGTCGCGCAACGCATCCAGGTCGCTGCGGAAGGTGTCGAGGGTGCGCAGCACCGCCTCGCGATTCGCCAGGAAGATGTCATGCCACATCACCGGATCGCTGCCGGCGATGCGCGTAAAGTCGCGGAAGCCGCCCGCGGCATAACGGAAGATATCGAGGTTTTCGTTGCGCTTGGCCAGGGAATCCACCAGACCGAAGGCCAGGAGGTGAGGCAAATGACTGGTCGCCGCCAGCACTTCATCGTGACGCTCGACCTGCATGTGCTCGACGTCAGCGCCCAGAGCCGACCAGAGACGATCGACCAGCGCCAGCGCAGAAGGGTCGGTTTCAGCCAGCGGTGTAAGGATGACTTTGTGCCGCTTGAACAGCTCGGCGTTGGAGGCTTCCACCCCGCTCTGCTCGGAACCGGCAATCGGGTGCCCGGGCACGAAGCGTGCGGGCATCACACCAAACGCTTCGCGGGCAGCACGGACCACATTGCCCTTGGCGCTGCCGACATCGGTGAGCACGGCATTGCCCAGGTCCAGGCCTGCCAGTATCCCGAGGAGCTTTTCCATGGCCAAAATCGGCACGGCCAACTGAATGACGTCCGCGCCTGTGCAAGCGGCAGCGAGACTGTCTTCACAGCGATCAACCACGCCCAGTTCGACGGCCAGTGTGCGCGATTGCGGGTCGAGATCGACGCCCACCACTTCGCGACACAAGCCACTCTCCCTCAAGCCTTTGGCGAATGACCCTCCGATCAAGCCGAGGCCGACCACCACCAGGCGGCCGATCACAGGCTCAGCGGGTTGCAGCGACATGACATCAACCACGCGCCAAAACCTTGCTCAACGCCTCAAGAAAGCGGCTGTTTTCTGCTGGCAGACCAATGCTCACCCGCAGATGATGGGGCATGCCGTAACCGCCGACCGGTCGAACGATGACGCCTTCGCGCAGCAATCCTTCATAAACCGAAGCGGCTTCGCGGCCCAGATCAACGGCGATGAAGTTGGCTTTGGAGGGAATCCAGCCCAGGCCCATCCGCCCCAGCCCTTCTTCGAGCTGCTGCATGCCGGCTTCATTCAGCTGACGGCTTTGCGCAACATAGTCAGCATCGTCCAGCGCGGCGCAGGCAGCTGCCAGTGCAAGGCTGTTGACGTTGAATGGCTGACGCACGCGGTTCAGCACGTCGGCCACGACCGGCGAGGACAACGCATAACCGACGCGCAACGACGCCAGGCCATAGGCCTTGGAGAACGTCCGCGAAACCAGCAAGTTCGGATAGGCATTCAGGAAGTCGAGCCCGTCAGGCAGTTCCGCACCTTCGGCGTATTCAATGTAAGCCTCGTCCAGCACAACCAGCACGTCCCTGGGCACCTGAGCGAGGAAGTCCGCCAAAGCGCCCGGCCCGAACCAAGTCCCGGTGGGGTTGTTCGGGTTGGCGATGAAGACGACCCGGGTGTTGCTGTCGATGGCGGCGAGCATGGCCGGCAGGTCGTGCCCCCAATTCTTTGCCTTGGCAATGTGAGCGGTTGCGCCCACGGCCTGGGTGACGATTGGATAGATCGCGAACGCGTGTTCGCTGAACACCGCATTGAGCCCCGGGGCCAGATAGGCACGGGCGACGATTTCCAGAATGTCATTGGAGCCGTTGCCGAGCGTCACTTGCTGAGGCTGCACTCCACAGGCCTGCGACAAGCGCTGCTTGAGTTCGAAACCATTGCCGTCGGGGTAGCGGGTCAATTCCGCCAGCGCATCGGTGATTGCCTGCAACGCCCTGGGGCTGGCGCCCATCGGGTTTTCGTTGCTCGCCAGCTTGATGATGCGCGCCGGATCGATACCCAGCTCACGGGCCAGTTCGTCCACCGGTTTGCCGGGAACGTAAGGCGATAGTTTTTGCACGCCGGGCTGTGCCAGCGCGAGGAAGTCGCCGCTCATGTATCGCATTACCTTTTCAGTGAAACCTGTGGGCTACAAGTCCGGACGCAGGATCAAAGCACTGCCTTCGGATAGGAACCCAACACCTTGAGCGCCACGGCTTCCTGGCTGATTTGCTCGAGAACGGCCTTGATCAGCGGGTCGCGGTAGTGGCCGACGAAATCGATGAAAAACACGTAGGTCCATTTACCGCTTCGCGAAGGCCGCGTCTCGATCCGCGTCAGGTCGATGCCGTTTTCGTGGAAAGGCACCAGCAGTTCATGCAGCGCGCCGGGCTTGTTGCTCATCGACACAATGATCGACGTCTTGTCGTCGCCAGTCGGCGGCACTTCCTGATTGCCGATCATGAGGAAACGCGTGGAGTTGTCCGGACGGTCTTCGATCTTCTCGGCAATCCGCGTCAAGCCGTAAAGGCCCGCCGCCATATCACCGGCGATCGCCGCCGAGTTCCACTCACCCTTGACCCGCTTGGCCGCCTCGGCATTGCTGGCGACAGCGACGCGCTCGACGTTCGGGTAGTGCGCGTCCAGCCATTTGCGACATTGCGCCAGGGACTGCGCGTGGGAATAGATGCGGCTGATGCTGTCGGTCTTGGTGCTCTCGCCCACCAGCAGATGATGGTGAATACGCAGCTCGACTTCGCCACAGATGACCATGTCGTGCTCAAGAAAGCTGTCGAGGGTGTGGTTGACCGCACCTTCGGTGGAGTTCTCCACCGGGACGACGCCGAAGTTCACCGCACCGGCGACGACTTCGCGGAACACTTCGTCGATCGCAGCCATCGGCTTGCTGATCACGGCGTGGCCAAAATGCTTCAGCGCCGCCGCCTGGGTAAAGGTGCCTTCCGGGCCGAGATACGCGACCTTGAGCGGCTGCTCAAGCGCAAGGCACGAGGACATGATTTCGCGGAACAGGCGCGCCATCTCTTCGTTGCTCAAAGGGCCACGATTACGCTCCATGACGCGCTTAAGCACCGCGGCTTCACGTTCAGGCCGATAAAACACCGGTACTTCGCCAGCCGGGAGACCGGCCATCTTGACGCGCGCGACTTCCTGGGCACAGCGGGCGCGCTCGCTGATCAGCTCCAGAACCTTTTCGTCCAGGCTATCGATGCGGACCCGCAGTGCCTTGAGCTCTTGTTCAGACATTAGCCGTGTTCCTTCTCGAACTCTGCCATGTAGGCGGTCAGGGCATTGACCGCATTGATGTCGATGGCGTTGTAGATGGAGGCGCGCATGCCGCCTACCGAACGGTGGCCCTTGAGGTTCAGCAGATTGCGCGCTTCGGCACCCGCGAGGAACGGCTTGTCCAGGCGATCATCGGCCAGACGGAACGGCACGTTCATCCACGAGCGATCGGAGGGGTTGATCGGGTTGCTGTACAAGCCGCTGGCGTCGATGAAGTCGTACAGCGTGCGCTGCTTGAGCTCATTGCGCACGGCCATGGCCTCGACGCCGCCCTGCTCTTTCAGCCATTCGAAGACCAGACCGGACAGGTACCAGGCCAGCGTTGGCGGCGTGTTGTACATGGATCCGTTGTCGGCGGCGACTTTGTAGTTGAGCATCGTTGGACACAGCGAGCGCGCGCGACCCAGCAGGTCCTCGCGGATGATCGCCACGACAATGCCGCTCGGGCCGATGTTCTTCTGGGCGCCAGCGAAGATCATGCCGAAACGCGACACGTCGAGACGGCGCGAAAGAATGTCCGAAGACATGTCAGCAACCAGCGGCACGTCGCCGGTTTCCGGAATCCAGTTGAATTGCAGACCGCCAATGGTCTCGTTGGGCACGTAGTGAACGTAGGCGGCGTCTTTCGACAGCTTCCACTCGCTCTGACCGGGGATAGCGAAGTAATCGGCGGGTTTGGCGCTGGCGGCCACATTGATATTGCCGTAGCGCGATGCTTCTTCAATGGCTTTCTGCGACCAGATGCCGGTGTCGATGTAGTCGGCCGTGCCGTTTTCCGGCAGCAGGTTTAACGGAACCTGAGCGAATTGCTGACTGCCGCCGCCTTGAAGAAACAGCACTTTGTAGTTTGAGGGGATGGACAGCAGGTCGCGAAAATCCTGCTCCGCCTTGGTGGCGATGGAGACGAACTCGTCGCTGCGATGGCTCATTTCCATGACGGACAGGCCTTTGCCATGCCAGTCCAGGAGTTCGGCCTGGGCGCGCAGCAGAACAGCTTCAGGGAGCGCGGCAGGACCTGCGCAGAAGTTAAAGGCTCGCTTGCTCATATCCACTCTCGTCGTGTCACTGAATTAATTTGGAACGGGTGAAGTGCGGGAAGGTGCAGGACAGGGACTGCATTGTGTCAGAAGATACGCATCGCGACCGTCGTTACCTCCGGTTGCTCCTACAGACGTTCTCTGGTCGGGCGCTGAGATCGACTGTAGGAGCAGTCGGAGTTTGCGACGGTCGCGAAAGCGGTCTGCCTGACAGCGTGCGCCCCATGATTCTAAGGAGGGGGCCGGATCGCCAGCCCCCCCTTTCAGCGTTACGCCTGCGGCTCGTCTTCGTCAGCCGCGGGATCCGCTTGCACATCGTCAGCGGACTCGTCGGTTTCGGCGGCGCCAATAACGTCGCCGTCAACCTCATCTGCGTCGAACGCCTCGCCTTCCAGCTCTTCGCCCTCGACTTCCGATGGTTCCTGAACGCGCTCCAGACCGACCAGTTTCTCGTCCTTGGCCAGCTTGATCAGGGTCACGCCCTGAGTGTTACGGCCCAGACTCGAGACCTCGCCAACACGGGTACGCACCAGCGTGCCCTGGTCGGAAATCAGCATGATCTCCTCGCCTTCCTGCACCTGAACGGCGCCGACCAGACGGCCGTTACGCTCGTTGCTGACCATGGCGATGACGCCCTGACCGCCACGCTTGTACTCAGGGAACTCGGTGATCGCGGTGCGCTTGCCGTAGCCACGCTCGGAAGCGGTGAGGATCTGGCTGCCCTGCTCCGGAATCAGCATGGAAATCAGCTTCTGCCCTTCCGGCAGACGCATGCCGCGCACACCGCGAGCGGTACGGCCCATGGCGCGCACTTCGGATTCCTTGAAGCGGGTGACCTTGCCGCCGTCGGAGAACAGCATGATTTCCTGCTCGCCATCGGTGACGGCCGCGGAAATCAGAATGTCGCCTTCGTCCAGCTCCAGCGCAATCAGGCCAACGCTGCGTTGACGACTGAACGCCACCAGCGGGGTCTTCTTGACGGTACCGTTGGCGGTTGACATGAAGATGAACGGGGCCTTCTTCTTGTCGGCAGCCTTGATGCGCGCCTTGCGCTCTTCTTCGGTCTCGTTGCTGTTTTCGAGGTCTTCGGCGTCGGCGTCCACGCCTTCGGCTTCTTCTTCGTCAGCCCGCTTGCGCATGGCTTCGAGGTCGACCGGCAGCATAGTGGTGATGTATTCGCCTTCGCTCAGCGGCAACAGGTTGACCAGCGGACGACCACGGGCGGCGCGGGACGCTTCCGGGATCTCGTAGGTCTTGAGCCAGTACACCTTGCCTTTGCTGGAGAACATCAGCAGCGTGGTGTGGCTGTTGGCGACCAGCAGGTGAGCGATGTAGTCCTCATCCTTGACGCCGGTGGCCGACTTGCCTTTGCCGCCGCGACGCTGGGCCTGATAGACGGCCAGCGGCTGAGTCTTGGCGTAGCCACCGTGGGAGATGGTCACGACGCGCTCTTCTTCGGGGATCATGTCGCCGAGGGTCAGGTCCAGGCGCGCATCGAGGATCTCGGTGCGACGCACATCGCCGTATTCGGCGCGGATCAGCTCCAGCTCTTCGCGGATGACTTCCATCAGGCGCGTGGCGCTGTTGAGGATGCGCAGCAGCACGCCGATCTGAGTCAGGATTTCCTGGTACTCGGTCAGCAGCTTCTCGTGTTCCAGACCGGTCAGGCGGTGCAGACGCAGTTCGAGGATGGCCTGAGCCTGTTCCGGCGACAGGAAATACTTGCCGTCACGCATGCCGTACTGAGGATCGAGGTTTTCCGGGCGGGAGGATTCGGCGCCTGCGCGCTCGACCATCTCGACCACGGCGCTGGATTCCCAAGGTGTGCTGATCAGGCCTTCTTTCGCTTCGGCCGGTGTCGGCGAGGCTTTGATGAGGGCGATGACCGGGTCGATGTTCGACAGGGCAACGGCCTGACCTTCGAGGATGTGA
This sequence comes from Pseudomonas sp. GL_135, assembly GCF_057834665.1. NCBI lineage: Bacteria > Pseudomonadati > Pseudomonadota > Gammaproteobacteria > Pseudomonadales > Pseudomonadaceae > Pseudomonas > Pseudomonas sp. GL_135. The sequence goes on along the minus strand of NZ_CM174408.1, from coordinate 1,495,160 downwards.
CCCCGCTCGCGGGCCTTGCGCAGTTCGAACACGGTGCGGCGGGTAACCACTTCGCGACGGTGACGAATAAAGGCTTCCAGCAGGTCCTTGAGGTTCAGGATGCGTGGGCGGCCGTCGATCAGCGCAACAATGTTGATACCGAAGACGCTTTGCAGCTGGGTCTGGGCGTAAAGATTGTTGAGGATGACCTCAGGCACTTCGCCGCGACGCAGCTCGATGACCACGCGCATGCCGTCCTTGTCGGACTCGTCGCGCAGTTCGGTGATGCCTTCAAGCTTCTTCTCTTTGACCAGCTCGGCGATCTTCTCGATCAGACGCGCCTTGTTCAGCTGGTACGGCAGTTCGGTGATGACGATCTGCTGGCGACCACCGACCTTGTCGATGTCTTCGACCATGGAGCGGGCGCGCATGTATATGCGGCCACGGCCGGTTTTGTAGGCTTCGACGATGCCCGCACGGCCGTTGATGATCGCGGCGGTCGGGAAGTCGGGGCCGGGGATGTACTGCATCAACTCGTCGACGGTGAGGTCGCCGTTGTCGATGAGCGCCAGACAGCCGTCGATGACTTCACCGAGGTTGTGCGGCGGAATGTTGGTCGCCATGCCCACGGCGATGCCGCTTGAGCCGTTGACCAGCAGGTTGGGAATACGGGTCGGCATGACCGCGGGGATCTGTTCGGTGCCGTCGTAGTTCGGCACCCAGTCCACGGTTTCCTTGTGCAGGTCGGCCAGCAGCTCGTGGGCCAGCTTGGTCATGCGCACTTCGGTGTATCGCATGGCGGCGGCGTTGTCGCCGTCCACGGAGCCGAAGTTGCCCTGGCCGTCTACCAGCAGGTAGCGCAGGGAAAAGGGTTGGGCCATACGAACGATGGTGTCGTAGACCGCGGTGTCGCCATGCGGGTGGTACTTACCGATAACGTCACCGACCACACGGGCGGATTTCTTGTACGGCTTGTTCCAGTCGTTACCCAGTTCGCTCATCGCGAACAGTACCCGGCGGTGCACGGGCTTCAAGCCGTCGCGCGCATCGGGCAGAGCTCGTCCGACGATGACGCTCATCGCGTAGTCGAGGTAGGACTGCTTCAGCTCGTCTTCGATATTGACCGGGAGGATTTCTTTGGCCAGTTCGCCCATGAGAAGCCTGATTCCTTTTTCTGGTGAAACCTCGCTCAGCCGTACGGGATGAACAAGGCTTGCCGCTGCCGACGATTGTCAGGCAACGACTTACGACAAATCAGCGAGTTATGCCATGAATAGGCGCAGTTATCAGGGTCGCCATGCGGCCCTTTGGAAAGCGCCGGATGGTACCACAATCGCCGTCAGGCACGAAGTGTTTGCAGGTGCCGCGAACAAGCCATTTCGCCAGCAGACGCCTGAGACGCGCTCACAGAGCGCGATAGGGCGTTTGGGGACGAACGGTATTACCGGTCACGGCGTGATTAATGCAGGCGTTTGCGGCACATCAACAGGGCCATTTTTGCCGTGTCGGGGCGCTCGACGATGCCCTTCTCGGTGACGATGGCGTCGATGAGATCAGCGGGCGTCACGTCGAAGACGGGGTTGAAGGCGTCGACGTCGGCGCCCACACGCTTGCCGCCGACTTCCAGCAATTCGCGGCCGTCGCGCTCTTCGATGGGAATGTCGTCGCCGCTGGCCAGGTTCATGTCGATGGTCGAGCTCGGCGCCACCACCATGAAGCGCACGCCGTGGTGCATTGCCGCGACTGCCAACTGGTAAGTGCCGATCTTGTTGGCGACGTCGCCGTTGGCGGTAATGCGGTCGGCACCCACGATGACCCAGGTGATGCCCTTGGTTTTCATCAGGTGCGCGGCCGCGGAGTCGGCGTTGAGGGTGACCGGAACGCCTTCGTTGACCAGCTCCCACGCCGTGAGGCGGGAGCCCTGCAGCCAGGGCCGGGTTTCATCGGCGTACACGCGCTCGATCATGCCTTCAAGATGTGCTGCGCGAATGACGCCGAGTGCGGTACCAAAGCCGCCGGTGGCCAGTGCGCCGGTGTTGCAGTGGGTCAGCACGGTCTGCAGGTTGCCCTGATGCTTGCGGATCAGCTCGGCACCCAGTTGCGCCATGGTCAGGTTCGCTTCGCGGTCGCTCAAATGAATAGCCACGGCTTCGGCTTCCATGACCTTCAGCGGATCTTCGTGATCCTTCAGGCGATACAAGCGCTCACGCATGCGGTTCAGCGCCCAGAACAGGTTGACCGCCGTGGGCCGGGAATTGGCCAGCAGGTCGAAGTCTTCTTCCAGGGCCATCTGCCAGTCGCCGCCTTCGGCCAGACGATCAATGACCGCCAATACGATGCCGTAGGCCGCGCTGATGCCGATGGCGGGCGCGCCGCGCACTACCATCGTGCGAATGGCTTCGGCCACGCCTTCGGCACTGGTGTAGGGATGCCAGGTTTCTTCGAAGGGCAAGACCCGCTGATCCAGCAGATACAACGTGCCGTCCCGCCAATCGATGGCCTTTACCTTCTCAGCAGCCAGTAATCGATCGCGCATTGCACACCCCACTTGATGAATGTTTGAAAAGCCTGCCGCCACAGCGACGGTGCAAAGAAGCAAATCGCCAGCACCTTAAAAAGCCGCCGATTATAGCGAGCCGCCTGCGAAGACGCTCGGGTATACTTCGCCGTCCCCGTAATAAGCCATTGGATGCCCGCCCCATGCCCCATTCCGCTGCCCCACTCGACCTGTTGTTGCTGCCGGACTGGCTGGTACCGGTCGAACCCGCCGGCGTTGTGTTGAAGCAGCACGGGATCGGCATTCGCGATGGCCTGATCGTTTACATCGGCCCCCGCGCCGAAGCCCTGCGCCAGCCGGCCATCGAAGTGCGCGAGCTGCCGGGCATGCTGCTCAGTCCCGGGCTGATCAACGCTCACGGCCATGCGGCCATGACGCTGTTCCGCGGCCTGGCGGACGATCTGCCGTTGATGACCTGGCTGCAGGATCATATCTGGCCAGCCGAGGCGAAATGGGTTGATGAGGATTTCGTTCGCGACGGCACCGATCTGGCCATCGCCGAGCAGTTGAAAGGCGGCATCACCTGCTTCTCCGACATGTATTTCTTTCCGAAGGTCGCCTGCGAGCGGGTGCACAACAGTGGCATTCGCGCACAGATCACCGTGCCGGTGCTGGACTTCCCGATACCCGGTGCGCGTAACAGCGATGAATCGCTGCACATCGGCATCGAGCTGTTCAACGACCTGGCCCACCACGATCGCATCAAGATCGCCATGGGTCCCCACGCGCCCTACACCGTCAGCGATGAAAACCTGGAGAAGATCCGGGTCATCGCCGATGAGCTGGACGCGATGATCCAGATGCACGTTCACGAAACCGCCTTTGAAGTGCACGAGGCCGTCCAGCAACGCCAGGAACGCCCCCTTGCGCGGCTGCAGCGCCTGGGCCTGCTGGGCCCGCGCTTCCAGGCGGTGCACATGACCCAGATCAGTGATGACGATCTGGCGATGCTGGTCGAAAGCAACTCCAGCGTCATTCACTGCCCCGAATCGAACCTGAAACTGGCCAGCGGCTTTTGCCCGGTCGAGCGCCTGTGGCAGGCCGGGGTCAACGTCGCCATCGGCACCGACGGTGCGGCCAGCAACAATGACCTTGATCTCCTTGGCGAAACCCGCACCGCTGCGCTGCTGGCGAAAGCCGTCGCCGGCTCGGCTACCGCGCTGGACGCCCACCGCGCGCTGCGCATGGCCACGCTGAACGGCGCGCGCGCCATGGGCATCGATGATCACACCGGCTCGCTGCAAATCGGCAAGGCCGCCGACATGGTCGCGTTCGACCTCTCGGGGCTCGCGCAACAGCCGGTCTACGACCCGGTGTCACAACTTATTTACGCAACGGGACGCGACTGCGTGACCCACGTCTGGGTCGCCGGCAAGCAGTTGCTGCAGGACAAACGCCTGACCCGCATGGACGAAGAAGCGCTGACCCGAACTGCCAAAGCCTGGGGCGACCGCATCGCGTCAGATAAAGCCTGACCCATTGAGCGCCGCCACGGTCAGATACCGTGGCCGGACACCGAATTCAAGTTTTAGAGGATCACACATGAGCAACGTCGACCACGCCGAAATCGCCAAATTCGAGGCCCTCGCCCATCGCTGGTGGGACCGCAACAGCGAGTTCAAGCCGCTGCACGACATCAATCCGCTGCGGGTGAACTGGATTGACGAGCGCGTGAATCTGGCCGGCAAAAAGGTGCTCGACGTCGGCTGCGGCGGCGGCATTCTGAGCGAGGCCATGGCCTTGCGCGGCGCCACCGTGACCGGCATCGACATGGGCGAAGCCCCGCTGGCCGTGGCGCAACTGCATCAGTTGGAATCCGGCGTGAGCGTTGAATACCGGCAGATCACCGCCGAAGCGCTGGCCGAAGAAATGCCCGAGCAATTCGATGTCGTGACCTGCCTGGAAATGCTCGAGCACGTACCCGACCCTTCGTCGGTGATTCGCGCCTGCTACCAGATGGTCAAGCCGGGCGGTCAGGTGTTTTTCTCCACCATCAACCGCAATCCGAAGGCGTACCTGTTCGCCATCATCGGCGCCGAATACATCATGAACCTGCTGCCCCGCGGCACCCATGACTTCAAGAAATTCATCCGCCCGTCCGAGCTGGGCGCGTGGAGCCGTGATGCCGGGCTTCAGGTCAAGGACATCACCGGCCTGACCTACAACCCGCTGACCAAGCACTACAAGCTGGCGTCCGACGTCGACGTCAATTACATGATCCAGACACTTCGAGGGGTCTGAGCCATGCGCTTGAGGGCGGTTCTCTTCGACATGGACGGCACGCTGCTCGACACCGCGCCGGACTTCATCGCGATCTGCCAGGCGATGCTGGCCGAACGCGGCTTCCCGCGTGTGGACGACAAGCTGATTCGCGATGAAATCTCAGGCGGCGCAAAGGCCATGGTCTCGGCGGCGTTCGCCATGTCCCCCGACGCGCCGGAATTCGAGGCGCTGCGACTGGAGTTTCTGGCGCGCTACCAGACTGATTGCGCAGTGCACAGCAAGCTGTTCGACGGCATGGCCGAGTTGCTGGCCGACATCGAAAAAGCCAACTTGATCTGGGGCGTGGTGACCAACAAACCGGTGCGCTTCGCCCAACCGATCATGGAACAACTGGGTTTGTCGGAACGCTCTGCGCTGCTGATCTGCCCGGACCACGTGACCAAGAGCAAGCCCGACCCGGAGCCGCTGTTGCTGGCCTGCAAGATGCTCGATTTGGACCCGGCTAGCGTGTTGTTTGTGGGCGATGACCTGCGTGACATCGAATCCGGCCGCGACGCCGGGACCAAGACCGCCGCCGTTCGCTATGGCTATATCCACCCCCACGACAACCCCGATCATTGGGGCGCGGACGTGGTGGTGAATCACCCTCTGGAGCTGCGCCGGGTGCTGGACGATGCGTTGTGCAGTTGCTGATTTAGGACCGAATGCACATCCCTTGTGGGACGATCGAAGTGGCGTTCCACCTTGCTCGCGAAGAGGACGGTACATCCGTCGCATCTTTGTAAATCCAAAAACCATTCGCGAGCAAGCTCGCTCCCACAGGGTCGGGGTGGACTCGATATCTTGGTTACACCGCCGGACTTGTGGGAGCGAGCTTGCTCGCGAAGAGGACGGTACGTCCGTCGCATCTTTACTGAATCCAAAAACCATTCGCGAGCAAGCTCGCTCCCACAGTAACGCCGCCAGCCAAACACTGCGTTCTACCGCTTGACTACGTGTGATGAAGGAGACCCCATGTTCAATTACTCCGCCCACCCCGATCTGCTCAAGGACCGGGTCATTCTGGTCACCGGCGCCGGCCGTGGGATTGGCGCCGCTGCCGCGAAAACGTACGCCGCCCACGGTGCAACGGTCTTGCTGCTGGGCAGGACCGAATCGAACCTGAGCGCGCTGTATGACGAGATCGAGGCCGCCGGACATCCGCAGCCCGTGGTCATCCCGTTCGACCTCGAGACTGCCCTGCCCCATCAATACGATGAACTCGCCGCGATGATCGAAGCCGAGTTCGGTCGGCTAGACGGTGTATTGCACAATGCCTCGATCATCGGCCCGCGCACGCCGATCGAACAGCTCACTGGCGAGCAGTTCATGCAAGTCATGCACGTCAACGTCAACGCCACCTTCATGCTGACCACTGCGTTGCTGCCGCTGCTCAAGCTCGCGGGTGACGCATCCATTGCGTTCACCTCCAGCAGCGTCGGGCGCAAAGGCCGCGCGTATTGGGGCGCCTATGGCGTTTCCAAGTTCGCTACCGAAGGGCTGATGCAGACGCTGGCCGATGAAATCGATGGGCTGGGGTCGCTACGCGCCAATAGCATCAATCCGGGCGCAACCCGCACTGACATGCGCGCCCAGGCGTACCCGGCCGAGGACCCGACCAACAACCCGACGCCGGAAGAGATCATGCCGGTGTACCTGTACCTGATGGGCCCGGATAGCAAGGGCATCAACGGGCAGGCACTGGATGCGCAGACCCGCTGAACCCGGCTGTGCGTTTGTCGCAGCTCATGGAAGGGAGCGCACTCACTCTGCGCTCCCTCACCTGAATATCAGTCGGCGCCGGGTACCTCCACTCGGCAGTTTCCTGTCATCTTGCATCGCCCAATGCCTTCGGAATCGATACGTAAGTCAAATCCAAGGCGCCGAAAGGTACCAAACCTGTCACAATCCGCCGCAACTTATTGATTGACAATGCTTTTCACGCAGGCAGTCGAATTGGCACGAGTTTCGCTCTCTCCTTTTCAAGCCCGTAGAGGCGAAGGAGCGGAACCATGAGTTTTCCAACCACCACCAATGCCATAGATTTCGACAGCGCCCGGCTGCAACGCCATGGTTTCGCGCCGCAGCACAGCCTCGTTCGGCCTGCCCTCGATTACGAGCAGCTCCGGCGTCAGCTCGACCTGCAACTGCAAACCAGCCTTGAAGCGGACAAGATCCTGTCGATGCTCTTCCAGAGCATTCAGCAGCTCATCCCGCTGAATGCCCTTAACTTTAAACACCTGCCGACCGATCTGCGTCTGGAGCTCGGCGAACGCGCCCGGCATAACGCCACGTACAGCATGACGCACGAAGGCAACCAACTTGGCGAGCTTTCGTTCCAGCGTGATCATCGTTTTGCCGAGCACGAGCTGGAGCAACTCGAATCGTTGCTGTCGAGCTTGCTCTATCCCCTGCGCAATGCCCTGCTGTACCGCCATGCCAGCCTGAGTGCGCTGCGTGACCCGCTGACCGGCGCCGGTAACCGGATTGCCATGGAACAGTCGCTCATTCGCGAGTTCGAAATCGCACGCCGCCAGCAGCAACCGCTGTCGGTGCTGATGCTGGACATCGACCACTTCAAGGGCATCAACGACGCCCATGGCCATGCCACGGGCGATGAAGTGCTGCGGGCCGTGACCAACGCAGTCAAGGATCGCCTGCGTAACATCGATCAAGTGTTCAGATTTGGCGGTGAGGAATTTCTTATCGTGCTGAGCAACACCAGTCGTGAGTCAGCCGCGCTGGTGGGTGAGCGCCTGCGCAGTGCGGCACTGCAACTGAGTTATCCGGTGACAGGACGGCCTCTGGATCTGACCGTCAGCCTCGGTTGCTCGACGCTGCTGCCGGGCGAATCGTCCGACAGCATGTTGCGCCGTGCCGACACGGCCCTGTACGCCGCCAAGCGCAAGGGCCGCAACCGCCTGGAAATGGCGGGCTGACCGATCAGGCGCGAGCAGGTATCCGGTGTTCCCGGACCGAGCCGTTACCTTCCTGGGATCGTTCCAGCGTCATGCACCGTTCGAGGAACAGGAACATGTACTCGTAACTCTTGCAGACCGCCATTCGCAGGTCGGCCTGCAATTGCTCGCTGGGGTTGTTGCCGGCCAGGGTGCAAATGATTTCCAACGCTTCCCAAGGGTGGGAATCGTCGTACTGCGCATGCATCTTCAGCCACTTCATCGCCCGCTTTCGTGTCTCCGGCGGGAACAGGTCTGCGTAGGTGTCCTGGGAACAGACCACCGCAGACCATTCACCAGTGGCGCCTTCAATGGCGTAGTTGGTCGCCGCAATGGCCACCACCAGCGAATCCGACGAACAGCTGTGCCAGCACCAGTGATTCAATGCGTGAAGTTCCGAGGGTACCCTTTGCGCCTGCAGGTCTTCCAGTGTCACCCCATGGGCGGCGCTCCAGTTGACCCAGTAATCGGCATGGTTGAGTTCGACCCGAATATTGCGCATTAACCATCGTCGCGCCATGTCTTCACCCGGGTGTCGGGCGAATCGGGTTTTGGTCAGGTTATGCGCCATATAGACCGCGAACTGTTCGACAACCGGCCAGCCACCAATCAGGTACTGGCGCATGGTCTTAGAACTGAGCCGCCCGTCACGCATGCGTTGATAAAGTTCATGCCCTACCACCTTGGCCTTGGCGTCACTGCAATCATTGATCAATTGCTGTGCCCAAGCGGGGTAACTGCTGGCATCCATCAGCGGACCGGTTCTAATGAACATATCGATCACTGTGTAGCTCCTTATGTGAGTTGCGTAGGGTGTGTTCAGCGAAAAGTCCCGGGAGCGCTGAACAACAGGGGGGTCTGCCTCGCGGGCCGTGCGTGCAGACATTCACAGGTGAATAATTGCGGTCGCTCGATAACATACCCCTGAGCGTAGTCCACACCGATTTCCAATAACGCCTGCTCTATCTGAGGGCTCTCGACGAACTCGGCGATCGTCTGTTTGCCCATCACGTGCCCGATATGGTTGATCACTTCCACCATCGCCCGGTTGACCGGATCGTCGAGCATGTCCTTTACGAAACTGCCATCAATCTTCAGGAAGTCCACAGGCAAGTGCTTCAAGTACGCAAATGACGACATGCCTGCACAGAAGTCATCCAGAGAGAAACGGCATCCCAGACTTTTGAGTTCATTGATAAACCGAATGGCGCTGCCCAAGTTAGCGATCGCACTGGTTTCGGTGATTTCAAAACAGATAAGTTCAGGGGGGATTGCGTAGATCTGGAACTGCTGTCGCAAATATTCAAGAAATGCGTCGTCGCCAATGCTGGTGCCGGACAGGTTGATCGCACACACGGCCATCGGCCCTTCGCCGTGTCCGGACTTGAGACAGTCGGCGATGATCATGAAAACGTGCTGCACGACCCAGCGGTCCAGGGTGGTCATCATGCCGTAGCGCTCGGCGGCGGGGATGAAACTGTCCGGCAGGATCATGCGCCCGGACTCGTCGCGCAGCCGCAGCAGAATCTCGATATGGCCAGGGCCTTGCACGGCGTTGCGGCCCAGTGCTGCAATTTCCTGGGAGTACAGACAGAAGCGGTTGTCTTCGAGGGCCATGTGCAGGCGCTGAATCCAAGCCATTTCGCCAAAGCGGGTGGACAGATCAGAGTCGTCGTCGTGGTAGACCTGAACCCGGTTGCGGCCCTTTTCCTTGGCCATGTAGCAGGCCATGTCGGCGGCGCGCAGCGAGGTCTCCAGCGTGGTCGGGACCTCGTCGATGTGCACCAGACCGATGCTGACGGTGGTGACAAAAGGCCGGCCTTTCCAGACAAAGTGCAGGCTTTCCACCGTTTGCCGCAGGCTTTCGGCCACGCGCTCAGCGGCCTCCGGCGCACAGTGTTCGAGAAGGATGCCGAACTCGTCGCCCCCAAGGCGCGCCAGCGTATCGCCTTCGCGCACGCCCTGCTGCAGCAGCGTGCAAATGTGCCGCAGCAGCTCATCACCCGCGGCATGACCGCTGGTGTCGTTGACCAGCTTGAACTGATCGAGGTCAAGGAACATCAATGCATGCTGCGCCGGCTGCTCGGCCAGGCCGTTGAGGGCCAGCTCGAGGCGGTATTCGAACTCGCGGCGATTGGTCAGTCCGGTCAGCGCATCGTGGGTCGCCTGCCAGGACAGGTTGGCGATGTACTGACGCTCCTGGGTCATGTCGTGCAACACCAGCACCGCGCCACTGACCTTGCCTTCGGTGCGGATCGGCGAGCCGACCAACGCGACCGAAACGGTACTGCCGTCCAGGCGCTGAATCAGTCGTGAGCTTTCGCTGCCGCCGCCCAGATTGCCACTGAGCATGCGCTCGATCAGGGTCGAGGTGTCTTTCTGATCGTTCTCGTCGAGCAGGCTGAACAGCGCGGCCAGCGGCAGACCGGCCGCCTGCTCGTTCTTCCAGTGAGTCATGAGTTCGGCGGCGGGATTCATATAGACGATGGAGCCGTCGACGTCGGTGGTGATGACACCATCACCGATGGACTCGAGGGTAATTTGCGCACGCTCCTTTTCCATCTGCAGCGCGACCGCGAAGGCGTGGCGCTGCTCCAGCAACTTATGGGTGCGCAGCAGCGCCAGGATGATCAGGCACAGCGCGGTGGCGAGGTTGACCACCAGCAGAATTCGCAGGATGACCCGCGAGCCCTCGCCCAGCGCGTCGCTGAAGGCCATGGCCGCGGGCGTGACGCCTTCGTTGATGGCGCTGATGCGCTGCCGCCATCCCAGGACCTCGCTATTGGTGACGTTGCCTTCCTGAATCCGCGCATGCATTTCCCGGGCGACTTCATCGAGCTGTACCAGGTAGTTGTCACCGACCTTCCACAGGTCAATGGCCTTTTCCAGGTAGCTGAAGTGCTGAAAATTCAGATAAAGCCAGATGATGCTCTGGGCATCGTCAGGGTGGTTGCCACCTTGCAGAATCCCGGCCTTGGCGCGCGCGATGTCGGGCACCGGCTGATCCATGGCCAGGCGCAGGTCATGGCCGCCCTGGGGAATGGCAATGGCTTTCTGGTATTTCAGGTAATTAATGTCGTCGCGGCTGTTGGCGTAGAGATTCAGGTAATAAATGGCGTCTTTCTGGCCCTTCGACCACAGGCTCTCCCCGCCGATATAGCTGCGCACCGCCGACATCATGTACAGGCTGACGCAGCCGAGCAGTGCCTGTAACAGCACAACGGCGATAAATGGCCATACGATGCCCAGAAGGCGAGGCTTCTCGAGAATCCGCTTTTGCTTCATGGTGTCCCTTTGATCAGCACTGCCAGATACTCAGCCCCCCTGCCAGGCAACCTTCCTGGAGCCTGAGGGACTTCGCTAATTTCCACGATGCAGCAGACAATCTCTCACATCCATTACAGGACGTAACCAGCCAATTGAGTGGTGAGACGTAAACATGACGCTTCTCACATTTCCGGTGGGCGTCGACGCGAAGCATAGCCCAACAATTGACGTGGTCCAGTGGCGATACGCCATTTCACCATGAACCTTCGGAACCCCACAGGCTGAGTCACACCTGTTGCAGGTGTCCGTAGAGCCGGGCGTATAACCCGCCGTCTGCAATCAGCTGCTGATGGTCACCGTCCTCGGCAATGCGCCCCCCATCGAACACCAGTACCCGATCCGCCTGTTTCACTGCCGACAGTCGGTGGGCAATGATCAGCGTGGTGCGGCCACTTAAAAAACGGTTCAGCGCCTGATGCAGGTTGTACTCGGTGGCAGCGTCCAGGGCAGAAGTGGCCTCGTCGAGAATCACCACCTTGGGGTCAGCCAGGACCATGCGCGCAATGGCCAGCCGTTGTCGCTGGCCACCAGACAACCGAACCCCCGAGCGCCCGACCACGCTGTCCAGCCCGAGGGGCAGCGCGCGGATGGTGGCATCCATCTGCGCAATTTCCAGCGCCTGCCAACAGGCGCTGTCGTCTTGCTCGCGCCCCATCAGCAGGTTGGCGCGGACGGTGTCGTTGAACAGCGCCGGATGCTGCAGCACTACCGCGACGTTCTCGCGCACGGTGTCCAGACCAATCTCCTGCATACGTGAGCCACCAAAACAAATGACGCCGGATTGGGGGGTGTACAGGCCGAGCAGCAACTGGACCAGCGTGCTTTTGCCGCCGCCGCTGGCACCGACAATGGCGACCTTCTCGCCCGGATTGATCGACAAGTCAAGTTTATCGAGGACCAACTCGTCGTTGTAGCCGAAGCTCAAACCCCGCACGTCAATGCTCACCGTCTGCCGACCTTCGAACGGATTGGTTTGCCCCAAGAACTGAGGCTCGTCCGCACGGGCGAGCAGCTCGTTGATCCGGGTCAGTGCGCCGCCCGCCGCGTAGTAGGCGTACTGCAGGTTCAGCAGTTGTTCGACGGGACCGATCATGAACCACAGGTAGCTGAACACGGCGAGCATGTGGCCGATGGACAGGTCGGAGAACAGCACCGTCAGCATCGCGGCAGCGCGGAAAATGTCGATGCCGAACTGAAACAGCAACCCGCTGGCCCGGCCCGACGCATCGCTTTTCCATTGAGACGACACTGCGTAATCACGCACTTCCCGGGCGCGCAGGCCGAGCAATCCGAGGAAATACCCCTGACGGTTGCTGGCGCGGATCTCCTGAATCGCGTCGAGGGTTTCAGTGAGCGCCTGGGTGAAGCGCGAAGTGCTGTCGTTTTCCAGCTTCTTGAGGTGCTTAACGCGCTTGCCGAGTTTCACCGTGGCGAACACCACCAGCGGGTTGAACAGCAGAATCAGCAGCGCCAGTTGCCAGTGCATCCACATCAGGATCGCGGCAGTGCCCGTGAGGGTAAGCATCGCCACGAGAAACTTGCTGAGCGTTTCGCCGACGAATTTGTCGACGGTGTCCAGATCCGTCACCAGGTGCGCGGTGACCGTGCCGCTGCCCAGGCTTTCGTATTCGCTCAGCGAGATGCGCTTGAGTCGCTCGATCAGGCGAGTGCGGATGCGGTAGACAATGTTTTTGGCCAGGCCGGCAAACAGCCACGACTGAATCACGTTGAACACCAGCGCGCCCAAGCGCAGGCAGAGTGTCGCCACGAGCATCAGACCGATGTAGCCGACAGGCTTGTGCAGGCTGTCGGGCAGGAACTGATTCATGAAGATCAGCGCCGAATTGCCTTTGCCCAGCAGCACTTCATCGACCAGCAGCGGCAATAGCAGCGGTATCGGCACCGAGCAGAGCACGGCCAGAACCGCGACGCCATTGGCCACCCACAGCGATTTTCTGTGCTGCAGGGCAAGGCGGCGGATCTGCGCCCAGTTCAAGCGATCAACGGCGGGATGCTCATCAACCGATGGTGCGGCACTGCGACGATCCGGATTCTCGACATCAGGCACTGGCATTACGCTCCAGCCAGCGACCCAGCAAGGGCTCAAGGACATCAAGGGGTTGATACCCGTTGGTCAGCAGCGCCAACTGGCCGTTGTGCTCGGCAAGCAATGTCGGAAAACCCGCGATGCCCAAGTCCTGAACCCAGGAGAAATCCGACGCAGTCGCGGTGTGCTGCTCGACGCTGTCGAAGGCTTCGGCAAACTCGATGCGCGGCAAGCCGGCTTTTTCGGCCAGCTCGGCCAGCACCGAGCCGTGGGTCACGTCGCGGCCGTCCAGGTAAAAGGCCTGCTGGATTTCCTTGACCAGCCGCCAGGCGACGTCCGGGGCCAGACTGCGCGCCGCAACAATCGCTCGGCAGGCAGGCGCGGTGTCATAGACGAAACCGTCGGGCAAGGCGCCGTCGAAACGGAACGCCTGGCCCGTGGCCTCGTGCACCGCTTGCCAGTGTTCGAGGATGTAGCGTTTGGTCGTCGGTTCCAGCGCCGCGCCACTGCCGGTGCGCAACCCGCCCACCACCAGATGCAACGGCACCCCCGCCGCTCCCGCCTGCTCGACCAATGCTTCGGCCACCGGAGAAAATCCCCAGCACCAGGAACACATTGGGTCCATCACATACAGCAGGCGGGTGGACATGGCTCAGCCCTCGTTGCTTTGAGTTTCAATGGCCTGGCCGTCGAGCGCGCGGTAATTGCGCCCGATCGGGTGCGGCTGATTGCGCGCCTTCGCCAATTCGATCTGCTTTTGCCGGTCGATGGCGCTGCGGCGGGTTTTTTCGCTCAGTGAATCCCAGCAATGCGGGCAACTGACGCCCGGCGAATAGTGCTCGCTGGCGCGGTCTTCTGCGCTGATTGGTGTGCGGCAGGCGTGACACTGATCGTAGTCGCCTTCGGTCAGGTCGTGGCGCACGGTGACGCGATTGTCGAACACGAAGCAGTCGCCCTGCCAGCGGGTTTCTTCCTGGGGCACTTCCTCCAGGTATTTGAGAATGCCGCCCTTGAGGTGATAGACCTCTTCGAAGCCTTCGCCAAGCATATAGCTGGAGGCCTTTTCACAGCGGATGCCGCCGGTGCAGAACATCGCGACCTTCTTGTGCCTGGCCGGGTCGAAGTGGGCCTTGATGTAGTCCGGAAACTCACGGAATGATGTGGTCTTGGGGTCAATCGCGCCTTCGAAGGTGCCGATCGACACTTCGTAATCATTGCGCGTGTCGATCAGCAGCACTTCAGGGTCGGCAATCAGCGCGTTCCAGTCCTTGGGATCGACGTAGGTGCCCACGGCCTTGTTCGGGTCTACGCCCGGCACGCCGAGGGTCACGATCTCTTTCTTGAGTTTGACCTTGGTGCGGTAGAACGGCTGCTCGTCGCAGTAGGATTCCTTATGGTCGATGTCGACCATGCGCGGGTCCTTCTTCAGCCAGGCCATCAAGCCGTCGATGCCCTCGCGGCTGCCGGAGACGGTGCCGTTGATGCCTTCTTCGGCGATCAGCAAGGTGCCTTTGATGCCGTTGTCGACCATCGCCTGCAGCAGTGGCTCGCGCAGTGCGACGTAATCGGAAAGGGTGACGAATTTGTACAGCGCCGCGACAACGATGGGTGCGGTTTGGGTCATGTGCCGTCTCCAGGTGGTGACCCTCGCAAAGGGCCTACCGGGTGATTGATTCAGATGAGCGCGTGCCGACCGGGCAACGCGGCGCGGATTCTATCAAGAATCGACGGCGAGCAGTCAGGGAGGTTGATCAACCGAAGCTGACGGCCGATCCGACGTGAGAGCTCAGTAACGCAAGACAAAACCAAACCTAACGAATGTTAGGTAGCCTATTGACCGAGGCGGTATTCAAGCCTAAGGTTGGCCTACCTAACAACCGTTAGGTGCTTAATCTTCCATTACAGGACAGCGCCATGACGACCAGACTGCAGCTATTCACCTCTCCTTCGGCGTTCCCCAATCCCCAACGGCTGCGCTTGTTTATGCACGAAAAGGGCATCGCCGATCAATTCGATGAAACCGTCTATGACATGTCGCCCGGTGGCGAACAACGCGGTTGGCGTCACCTCAACATGAACCCATGGGGCGAAACCCCGACACTCCAGCTGGCAGATGGCAGCTTTATTTCCGAAACAGCGGCCATCGTCCGTTTTCTCGACCAGTCCTACCCCGGCCGCAAGATCATGGGAGAAACCCCGCTGGAGCAAGGCCTGGACAACATGTGGGATAACCGCATCTGGGTGCATATCCTGTATCGCATCGTCACGGCTTTTCACGTCTTGCACACCGGGCTCGGTTTCAAACTGGAACTGACGAAGAATGAGGCATGGGGTGAGCACTGCCGCAAAGAGGCACTGATGCACGCGGCCTTGGTGAATCGTCATCTGGCCGACGGTCGCGAATGGCTGTTGGGAGGCGCCGAACCGACGTTTGCCGATATCACGCTGGCCACTGCCATTGCCTTTTCCAAGTTCCCGGTAAACGCGACCCCGCTGGACGAGCGTTTCGAGCATCTCGATAGCTACTGGCAGCGCTGGCAGAAGCGCCCAAGTTTCCAGGCCGCCTACGCTGATCGCAGCAGTGGCATACCGGAACTGGATTCACCTTCCGCCTGATCCATCTGGATCCGCACGTCATATGTGTGAGGACGATTGCCTGGACATTTGCTTTAAGATGGCCGGTTCCACAGCAACTCGTCCGACCCATGAAAGGCACGACAATGAGCATCAACGCCCGCGAAGCCATACTTCTGGCTGCTCGAAACATTGCCCAGTCACAGGGCTACAACGGACTGAATTTTCGCGATCTCGCCCAAGAGGTTGGCATCAAGCCAGCCAGCATCTACTACCACTTCCCGAGCAAGGCCGATCTAGGTATCGCCGTTGCCAAGCGGTATTGGCAAGATGGTGCCGCTGCCCTCGAGACTATTTCCGAGGAGACGCCGGATCCGGCGGAGGCATTGCGCCGATTCCCCGAAATTTTTCGTCGCTCGCTGGAGACCGACAACCGGCTGTGTCTGGCGAGTTTTGTGGGGGCGGAAACCGATAATCTGCCCACGGCCATGGCCGAGGAGATTCAGACGTTTGCCAAGGTCAATATTGCCTGGCTTAGGCGACTGCTGGTCGCCGCGAAATACTGCGAGGAAGCCGACAGCGACGTCCGCGCGCGCGCCATTTTCTCGGCCGTCGCGGGGGCGCAGCTCATCGCACGAAGCAGGTCGGACATCACACTGTTCGATACGTTAATCGAGGCCTATCGCGCCTACGGCCCACTGCCGGCGTGACGCCCGCTAGCGCCCGAAACCTGTACAACGGCTTCGGGCGGCGCGGGTCAGTCATGCCCACCCGCACAGGTCGGGGAAGACGGCGCCGAGCCGAGCTTCGCCCATTCTTCAGGGGTGTAGGTGTGCAGCGCCAGAGCGTGGAACTCACCCATCAGGCCACCGAGCAGGCCATAGACCTTCTGATGGCGCTTGACTGCGTTGAGGCCAGCGAACTGCTCGCTGACCACCACCGCCTTGTAGTGAGTGTCCGTGCCGCGACTGTGCATGTGGCTTTCGTTGAGCACCTGAAGGTACTCGGGCTGAAAGACCGTCAACGCGGATTCGATTCGCTGTTGCATGCTCATGTCAGGCTTCGCTTATGGCTTCTTGGCAGGAGCAGCCGGTGCAGCAGGCTTGGCGCCGGCCGGGGTCAGTTCCTTGGTCATGTCGGCGAGCAGCTTGTTGACCACAGGCACCGCGCTTTCCAGTTTGCTCTGGGTCAGCTGGAACGACTGCTGGCTGATCTGCGGCATCTTGGCCTGGACTTTCTGGCCCAGTGGAGACTGGTAGAAGGCAACCAGGTCTTTCAGCTCGCTTTCGCTGAAGTTGGAGGTGTACAGCTTGACCATGTCAGGCTGCAGTTTTGGCCAGCTGATCACCTGATCCAGCGCAGCGTTGGCCTTGCCCTGGTAGGTTTCGAGGGTGGCTTGCTTGGACGCAGGCGCTTTGGTTTCAGCAAAACGCTGAGCGAACATCTGCTGGACTTGCATGTAAACCGGCGCACCCAGTTGATCGGCGTGAGCCAGTTTGAGGAACGCTACAGCACTGGCTTCATGGCTGGCGGTATCGGCAAGAACCTGGCCGCTGGCACATACCAGAGCAACCGCAGCACAAATGGCACGAAGACGGGTCATCGAGTTTCCTTATCTAGCAGGCGAGGCAGAACCCCAAGGGCGGCCATTCTGCGCCCCTTTGCGCATTTCCCTCAACCCCCGACCCTACGAGCGGTTATCCCGCGGACCTGACGCACTCCCCCGTATGCAGGTTTAGGGCGACCGCCCCGGTCGTTTTGTCGCACACTGGCCGTACCTGTTCCGACCGCACAGCAGCCACGGGGAACCCCACCGGCTCGCCTGGTTACTAAACTGCGCAAATCGATCTTAAGGAGAGAGTCCAGTGAGCCGTACCGAAACCGACAGCATAGGTCCGATCGAAGTCCCCGAAGACGCTTACTGGGGGGCGCAGACGCAGCGTTCTCTGATCAACTTCGCCATTGGCCAGGAGCGCATGCCACTGCCCGTATTGCACGCGCTGGCACTGATCAAAAAAGCCGCCGCCCGGGTCAACAACCGCAACGGCGACTTGCCCACCGACATTGCCAACCTGATCGAGCAGTCCGCCGACGAAGTGCTGCAAGGCCAGCTCGACGACCAGTTTCCCCTGGTGGTCTGGCAGACTGGCAGCGGCACGCAAAGCAACATGAACGTCAATGAAGTCATCGCCGGCCGTGCCAACGAACTGGCGGGTGGCGTTCGCGGCGGCAAGTCGCCGGTTCACCCCAACGACCATGTCAATCGCTCGCAGAGCTCCAACGACTGCTTCCCCACCGCGATGCACATCGCCGCTGTACAAGCAGTGAAAGAACAGCTGCTGCCGGCGATCGCCGAATTGTCCAGCGGCCTCGCCGAGCAGTCTTCACGGCACATGAAGCTGGTGAAAACCGGCCGCACGCACATGATGGACGCTACGCCGATCACTTTCGGCCAGGAGCTGTCGGCCTATGTCGCCCAACTCGACTACGCCGAAAAGAGCATCCGCGCTGCGTTGCCGGCCGTATGTGAACTGGCCCAGGGCGGCACCGCCGTAGGTACGGGTTTGAACTCGCCCCATGGGTTCGCCGAAGCCGTCGCCGCTGAACTGGCTGCGCTGTCTGGCCTGCCCTTCGTCACCGCGCCGAACAAGTTTGCCGCGCTAGCCGGGCATGAGCCGCTGACCGCGCTGTCCGGCGCGCTGAAAACCCTCGCCGTGACGCTGATGAAAATCGCCAACGACCTGCGTCTGCTCGGTTCCGGCCCTCGCGCCGGCCTGGCCGAAGTCAAGCTGCCGGCCAACGAACCGGGCAGCTCGATCATGCCGGGCAAGGTCAACCCGACCCAGTGCGAGGCGCTGTCGATGCTGGCGTGTCAGGTCATGGGCAACGACACCACGATCACCTTCGCTGCCAGTCAGGGCCACCTGCAACTGAACGTGTTCAAGCCGGTGATCATCCACAACCTGCTGCAATCGATCCGCTTGCTGGGCGATGGCTGCCGCAACTTCAACGAGCACTGCATTGCCGGCATGGAACCGGATGCCGCCAAGATGGCCGAGCATCTGGAACGCGGCCTGATGCTGGTGACCGCGCTGAACCCGCACATCGGCTACGACAAGTCGGCGCAGATTGCCAAGAAAGCCTATAGCGAAGGGCTGACCCTGCGCGAAGCGGCGCTGCAACTGGGCTTCCTCACCGACGCCGAGTTCGACGCCTGGGTGCGCCCGGAACACATGCTCGAGGCTGGCAGCAATGGCTGAACCCATCAGCGGCGCCACGCCACTGGAAGGCTATGGCAAACGCATTCTGATGATCATCGGCACGCCGAAAAGCATCAGCCTCGGCCACGCGCTGGGCGAGGCTTATGCCCAGGGCGCGCGGAGCAAAGGTCATGTCGTGCGGGTGCTCAAGCTTGATGAAATGGATTTCGACCCGGTGCTGCGGGGTGGTTATGAATCCGCACAGACGCTTGAACACGATCTGCTCGAAGCCCAGCGCGAGGTGCACTGGGCGCAGCATCTGGTGTTCGTGTATCCCGTCTGGTGGGGCGGGCTGCCGAGCCTGCTTGGTGGATTCTTTGACCGGGTGTTCATGCCCGGCTTTGCTTTCAAAGCCCACGGCAGGCATCACCCGTCCAATGAGTTGCTGAAGGGCCGGACAGCGGAATTGCTGGTGACAATGGACACGCCTTCGCGCTATTTCCGCTGGGTTTTCAAAGCCCCGGCCCATCGGCAGATGGTCAGGACGATCCTCGAGTTCTGCGGCATCAAGACCACGCGGCTCACGGAGTTTTCGCCGGTGCGCACCTCTACCGAAGAGCAGCGTCAGCAGTGGATTCGTGACGCCGAGGCACTGGGCAAGCGCTGAATGTGATGCCCGAGCGGTCAGCAGTGGCGCGTGGGCTCGCACGTTGATGGAACCGTTAACAACGCTACTATTCAAATGCTCTGACTTACGCTGTGGCGGCGGCTGTCGCCCATTCAGATCACTCGCGTACCCACCCAATGCCCGGAGAAGGCCATGTTAAGCAAGCGTGAACAAGATGCAGCCCCCACCGTCCGTTTTCGCAGCGACCGCGTTTCCCGCGTCAATGGCCAGTATTTCTTCAGCACCCGGGAAAACACCCTCGAAGGTCCGTTCATGAGCAAGGAAGACGCTGCTCGTGAAACCGAGGTCTATATCCGTCGCATGCAGGCGGTCAGTGCATATCAGCCAGGCATGCCCTCCTCGCTCAACGGCTGATTCAGCCCGTTTTCATGAATGATTGCGGCGAAAGGTCTCTTCGCCCATCGCTGCGATCTGCCCGTCGATCAGCGCATCGAACGGACGCAACAAGCTATCAAATGACGTCTCCGGCTCCAGCGTATGCAGCGCATGGACGATGGCCTCGAGCGTTGACAACGCGTCGGGCCCCGGCGCTTTGCGTAGACGGTAGCGTGACGCTGGCGCATTCGTCAGCATCACTCTGGGCAATGCTGCCAGCAGAGGATTGAGGTGCAGCAGCTTGCGCGCCTTGCGCCAAGTGCCATCGGGTACCACGAGCAGCACGGACACGTCGTCGGCACTGTAAGCCTTCAACGCAACAGCCTCCTCCCCTGGAAACAGCAAACAGGCCCGGTAACCGGGCCGGCTCAGCCATTGCGGCAGATCCTCAAACATCTCCCCCACCTGCAATTCCGCATTCGTCAGGCCTAGTGCTGCCAGGCGCGCCGTGTTGAGCGCGTGATTGACTTCGCTGGGGTGCTGCAGGATCAACACGCGCGTCCGGCTGCCCAACGCGGGAATCAACGCACACAGGCAGTGATCGGTCGGGCGCAGGCAGCGTTCACAACGGGCACGGGACATCGTCGGTTTCCTACAGTGGATTGAGCTGCGCTTTCAGCAGATCGCGAAAGGTCTGAATCAGCGGCTCACGGCTGCGGCCGCGACGCAGGATCATCGAAAACGGCGCCTGATAGCCGAATGTGGCCGGCAGCAAGACGCGCAGGTGCCCGGAGTCCACCCACGACTGCGCGTAATGCTCGGGCAAGTAACCGATGTAGGCCCCGGACAGCACCAGAATCAGCTGCGCTTCCATACTCTCGACGGTCGCGGCGCTGTGCTTGAAGCCGTGGCGAGCCAGTTCGGCCTGACTCCAGTAGCCGCGCCCGACCATGCGTTGTTGAGTGATGACCGGTTCCGGAATCCGCCGTTCGGCATACAGCGTGTGGCGATTGCTGCAGTACAGCCAGTGCTGCTCGCGGTACAGCGGCTGATAGAGCAGGCCGTTCATGCGGGTGGAGAACGAGCCGATTGCGAGGTCCAGCCGGTTGTCCAGCACGCCCAGCTGCAGTTCATACGGACTCATCACGGCGAGGTGCAAATGCACGGCCGGATGCTCTGCACTGTAGGCGCCGATGACTTCCGCAAAGGGCAGCGCGCGGTCGCTGACCGTCGAGTCCAGCACCCCCAGGTTCAGCGTGCCGCGCAGCTCGCCCTTGAGCGCAGCGGCGTAGCGCTCGAAGCCTTCCAGCTCGCCCAACAGCCGCAGGGTTTCCTGATGAAACAGCTCGCCCTTGCTGGTCAGGCTGAAACCGCCGCGTCCGCGATGACACAGCACGATGCCCAACGCAGTTTCGAGCTGGCTCATGTAGGTGCTGATTGCCGAGGTCGACAGGTTGAGTTCTTGCTGGGCGCTGGCAAAGCCCTGATGGCGCACCACGCAGGCGAAGATGCGCAGCAATTTGAGGTCGGGGAGCGCGCTGAGCATGGTTGTTCCAGGGAGGGTTTTGCGCGCAGCTTACCCGATACTTCAGGAATATCTGAACTAAGTATTTTGCCTGGCCGATTGTTCGCGGTGGGCCCGGTCAACAGAATCGAGGCCATGCTGGAAGACCGCTTCCGCCCCTTTTTTTGATTACCACTGACGAGGCATTCTCGTGGACAAGATTTTTCACCAACCACTGGGCGGCAACGAAATGCCGCGCTTCGCCGGCATCGCCACCATGATGCGCCTGCCGCACCTGCAAACGGCGGCCGGGCTGGACGCGGCCTTCGTCGGCGTGCCCCTGGACATCGGCACGTCGCTGCGCGCCGGTACTCGGTTCGGCCCGCGGGAAATCCGTGCCGAATCGGTAATGATTCGCCCCTACAACATGGCCACCGGCGCCGCCCCGTTTGATTCGCTGTCCGTGGCGGACATCGGCGACGTGGCGATCAACACGTTTAACCTGCTGGATGCCGTGCGCATCATCGAAGAAGCCTACGATGGCTTTCTCGAACACGACATCATTCCACTGACCCTCGGCGGCGATCACACCATCACGCTGCCGATCCTGCGCGCCATGAAGAAGAAGCATGGCAAGGTCGGGCTGGTTCACATCGACGCCCATGCGGACGTCAACGATCACATGTTTGGCGAAAAGATCGCCCACGGCACCACGTTCCGCCGGGCGGTGGAGGAAGGCCTGCTGGATTGCGATCGCGTGGTGCAGATCGGTTTGCGTGCCCAGGGCTATACCGCTGAAGACTTCAACTGGAGTCGCAAGCAAGGGTTCCGCGTGGTTCAGGCCGAGGAATGCTGGCACAAGTCGCTGGCGCCGCTGATGGCCGAAGTGCGCGAGAAGGTAGGCGGCGGTCCGGTGTACCTGAGTTTCGACATCGACGGCATCGACCCGGCCTGGGCGCCGGGCACTGGCACACCCGAGATCGGCGGTCTGACGACCATTCAGGCAATCGAGATCATTCGTGGGTGCCAAGGGCTAGAGTTGATTGGCTGCGACCTCGTCGAGGTTTCGCCGCCGTATGACACCACCGGCAATACCTCGCTGCTGGGGGCGAACCTGCTCTATGAAATGCTTTGCGTGCTGCCAGGCGTCACGCACCGCTGACAGCGGGACTGGAAGGGTTGCTTAATGGGACCAGCCGCGCTGCTTTCTGAGTGGGACCGGCTTCAGCCGGGAAGAGGCCCTTATGAGCACTCCTCAATTTTGCGGTGTGGCGCCTGACGCCTTCCCGGCTGAAGCCGGTCCTACGATTTGCACGCGCTGACTTTGTGGGAAGGGCTTCAGCCGGGAAGAGGCCCGTATGAGCACCCTTAATCTTGCGGTGTGGCGCCTGACGCCTTCCCGGCTGAAGCCGGTCCTACGATTTGCACGCGCTGACTTTGTGGGAAGGGCTTCAGCCGGGAAGAGGCCCGTATGAGCACCCTTAATCTTGCGGTGTGGCGCCTGACGCCCTCCGGCTGAAGCCGGCACCACGATGAATGCGCTGCATCGGGCGCGCCGCTCTTCCATTGCGCGCCGTTACAAAAAATCACCACACACCTGTCATTCCTCTCCCGCAAACTTGGGCTAGCCTTAATCCGAGACCGCCGGCGTTGTGCATTGCACCGCAGGTTTTTCAGGGTGGTTGCTCATTGGGCATTCCTGCCACAACCCTCTGTATTTTGATGTTGGGGTGATTACCACTTGGATCAAAGCAGAGGCCGGCCATGAAGCGGAGTGAAGTCAGACAACATGTCATCGACACGATCGGGAAGATCCTGGTCGACAAGACGCTGATTCAGGAAGAAGACGATGTGATGCTGAGCGCGCTTGAACTGGATGAGGAAGACTTCAGGGAGTTTTTTTCAATTCTGCAAAGTGACTTTGGCATCGTCCTTCCCAACCAGATTAAAGCCGATATTGCGGGTATGTCACCGCAATCACCTTATGGACAACTGACGCTGCAGGGTCTTGTCGACCAGATTCTCGTCGAGAAAAGGCGCCGAACTCATCACTGAGTCGCAAATGGGATCGATTCAAATGGTGCAGAGCAGAGGAAAGGACTCGACCAAATGGTCGGAGAAAATCGGGAGCGGGCTATCGGGCGATAGCGCCGCTTTCAGACGCGTCTTTTAGAAAGCGCCTACCGCCGTGGACGACGACGCTCATCATCATTGCTGCGCACGGGAATGGGTTGCAGCTTTGGCTTTTCAATCAACCCGAGCGCGACGCCTACATCGTGAAGCCATTCTTGCAACTTGCTGTTCATATAACGCCCCCTTCAGGGAAATACTCGGCAGCCAATGTCCGAACTGCCTAAAGCAGATCATAGTGCTAAGGCGCACTTTACGCCTGCTACCGAGTGTCGCGGCAGGAATTTTTTGCCTTGCATGACGTTGTGACACTGCAAATCGCCGATTCGAAGACTTCACGCGACAGACGGCAGGGGCGTCAGCCAGCAACCGCGGAGGTCAACGCCGCGCATTCATGGGCCTGCCGGCGTCTGGCAAACAGATAGAACAGCCCGCCGCCAAGGAAACATCCTGTAAACCATGCGAAGTTGGCCATCGGCTGCAATGCCGGGACGAAGGTGATTGCGATGCCTGCCACTGTCGCCAGGATAAGCGCCTTGACCGCCGTGTAGTTCACCCCGCCGGTGTACCAGTAGCGCCCGGTCGGCCCATCGTTGAACAGCGCATCGACATCGATCTGCTGCTTCTTGATCACGTAATAGTCCACCAGCAAGATGCCGAACAATGGCCCGATGAACGCCGCCAGCACGTCCAGGGTGTAATGGATGACGGCGGGGTTGTTAAACAGGTTCCAGGGTGTGATGAAGACCGACGCCACCGCTGCGATCATCCCGCCTGCACGCCAGCTGATCTTGCTGGGCGCGACGTTGGCGAAGTCGAACGCCGGCGACACGAAGTTGGCGACGATGTTGATGCCGATTGTGGCGGTCACGAAGGCAAACGCGCCGAGCAGTACTGCAACGTCGTTGTCGATGCGCGCCACGGTGGCGATCGGGTCATGGAGCATCTCGCCGAACACCGGCAGCGTTCCCGAAACGATGACGACGGTGACCAGCGAAAACGCCAGAAAGTTGATAGGCAGCCCCCAGAAATTACCGCGACGCACTTCGGACATGCTCCGGCAGTAGCGGCTGAAATCGCCAAAGTTGAGCGTAGGACCAGAGAAGTAGGACACCACCAGCGCCGTTGCCATGATCACTTGGGAAAACGCTTCCCAGCCGGTCAGGGATTTCTCGGACAGGGTGAAGCTGATGTTGGCCCATCCCGCCTTCCAGACAATCCACCCCGCCAGGATGAACATCACGGCGTAGACCACGGGTCCGGCCCAATCAATGAAGCGCCGGATCGAGTCCATCCCGGTCCAGAACACAGCAGCCTGTACCACCCAGAGCGCGAGGAAGCCCATCCAGCCGAGGTAGGACAAGCCGGCAAAGTGCGGCTCTGCATAGACCGACATGTGTGGGAAGAAGCGCAGCACCACGATGATCAGCGCGCTCGAGGCCAGATACGTCTGTACCCCGTACCACGCCACCGCGATAAGGCCGCGAATCACCGCAGGAATATTCGCGCCGAAAACGCCAAACGCGAGACGGCAGATCACCGGGTACGGCACCGCCGCTTGCTGGCTGGGCCTGGCCAGCAGGTTGGCGATCACCTGAATGATGCAGATGCCCACCAGCAGCGCGATCAGCACCTGCCAGCTCGCCAGCCCGAGGGCAAAAAGGCTGGCGGCGAAGACGTAGCCGCCCACGCTGTGCACATCGCTCATCCAGAACGCGAAAATGTTGTACCAGGTCCACTTCTGCGGCACGGGGCCCAGGTCCTCGTTGTACAGGCGGGGGCTGTAGCCTTTGGGCAATGGCTCGGTCATCGCATATCTCCCTCTAAGGACGAACCGGCTCCCGACCTCACGTGCGCACACTGCGTACGGGAGCGCGTGTGGGTTGTATACGAAGCGAGAGGCAGAATGCGTGCCATTGGCCGCCTGACCCTGTGGCAAGGCGCCAAAACAGGGGGTTACCGGCAATCGGAGACACCGGTCGCTGTGACCATAATCAGCATGGATTTTGCACTCCGCGCCTGCTGGCAGTGCACCGTGATCAATGTCGGTGCATTTTCGCCAGGCAGCAAACGGACATAGGGAAAGTGATGAAATCTGTATACGATCAGTGCGGACTTTGTTCTAACTCCAAGCCCGCGTGAAAGCGCAGCGTGAGGAAAACCAGTTCAGGATCACTCCGGCAACTGCACCAGTCCCTCCGGGTCGGTCATCGCCCGCTCCAGCAGATCCGCCGGCAGACTCTTGCTCGCCCGCGCGCCCAGCAGCTTGAGCTGTTCACTGCGGCTGACCAGGTTGCCGCGCCCTTCGACGAGCTTGTTGCGCGCGGCGCCGTAGGCCTTGTCGAGCTGCTGAAGACGGTTGCCGACCTCGTCCAGGTCTTGGATAAACAGCACGAACTTGTCGTAGAGCCACCCTGCCCGCTCAGCGATCTCACGGGCATTCTGACTCTGCCGCTCTTGCTTCCACAGACTGTCGATGACCCGCAGCGTTGCCAGCAGTGTGGTTGGGCTGACGATCACGATGTTACGATCAAAGGCCTCCTGGAACATGTTCGGCTCGGCCTGCAACGCCGCCGAAAACGCCGCCTCGATCGGCACGAACAGCAAAACGAAATCGAGGCTGTGCAGCCCTTCAAGGCGTTTGTAATCTTTGCCGGACAAGCCTTTGACGTGATTGCGCAGGGACAGCACATGCTGTTTCAACGCCGCTTGGGAAATCACCTCATCGTCAGCCGACACGTACTGCTGATAGGCGGTCAGGCTGACCTTCGCGTCGACAACGACCTGCTTATCGCCCGGCAGCATGATCAACACGTCAGGCTGGAACCGCTCGCCGTCGGGGCCCTTCAGGCTGACTTGGGTCTGGTACTCGCGGCCCTTTTCAAGACCGGCGTGCTCGAGCACGCGCTCCAGAATCAGTTCACCCCAATTGCCCTGAGTCTTCTGGCCTTTGAGCGCACGGGTCAAGTTGTTCGCTTCGTCGCTCAGGCGCAGGTTGAGCTGCTGCAAGCGCTCCAGTTCCTTGCTCAGAGAGAAGCGTTCGCGGGCTTCGTTCTGGTAACTGTCTTCAACGCGCTTTTCGAACGACTGGATGCGTTCCTTGAGCGGGTTGAGCAACTGCCCCAATTGCTGCTGACTGGTTTCGGCGAAGCGCTGTTCGCGCTCATCGAAGATCTTGCCGGCCAGCTCTGCAAACTGCGCACGCAGCTCATCGCGGGAGCCCTGCAGGTCGGTCAGGCGCTGCTGGTGACTGTCCTGTTGTTCGCGCAGCTCGGCACCAAGGGACGCGCACTGGGCGTCAAGGCGGCGCAACTCAGCCTCCCTGGCCGTCCGTTCGCGGCTCCAGTCTTCCTGAGCCTCGCGCGCGCCTTCATGCTGTTGGCGCAGCAACTCCACTTCCCGGCGCAGCGCCGCCAGGTCCGCCTGCTTGACCGCATTGGCCTGGGCCAGGTCGCTGATCTCATCGCGGCTGGCGTCAAGCTGGGCGTTGAGCCCATCCTGCGCCATCTGCGCATTACTCAAACGCTCGTCAAGCAACGCGGCGTCCGCTTCGCGTTGCGCCAGACGCCGCTGCAACTGCCACGCCAGTCCCACCAAAGGCAATGCCGCCACCGCCAAACCCAGCAACAGGCTGGTTAACTCAAACACCATAAAATCCAGACTCCTCCATTCATGCAGTCAGCATTATGCGCAGAAGCGAGCTCGACGTACGATTCGGGTAAAACCGCGCAAGGGGAAGAGAAAAAAGCAAGCGGATGCTTCAAGAGCGGCGTGATAGAGCCAGTGCTTGGGACAATCCACAGAACCTGTGGATAACTCAGTGGACAACACCCCTTAAGCTCTCGGAAACGCACGTAGAATGGGGCCTGCGTTCAAACTGACGATTTTTTCACCAGCGAAAAAAAACGATGGTTTTCATTGACTTAATAATTCGTTGCATTAAATCAAGCGGTTAGCGGACGACGTGACAGTGACATGACAGATACCTATCGCAATGTGCACAAGTTGATTTTGTCTGCCCGCAAGCCTGGTCCTGCTGCCACGCAACCGGAGGAAAGTTGCGGGGAACGCAGCACTTGGCCACCTCCTTCGCTCTGCATGATGCAGCCTTATTCGCCCCGCCTTCCGATCTTTTTCAAAAGATTGCGATTCAGCGCTTGCCTTGTTCGGATAACTCCACTAGCATCGCCGCCGTTAGTACCAAGCTGAAAGTCAATTCTGATCGAACAAATCCCCCAATCCCGGTTCGCCACTGAGCGAACGGATTGAAAACAGGGATCGATCACCTCGATGGTTTCCAGACATGAACTCACGCCACCTGCCGTCAAAACGGAGGGGTGTGCAGAACATTCATGCTCTCCATAACCAGCCTGCAAATTGATCAGGATCTTCACCTCGAGCATCGAACCTTTGCTCGCGTTGTGTTGCCTGCCCTCCTAAGTACCTACCAGTCAGCCCCGCGCCACATTTTAAATGCGCTCAACTGGCTGCTTTTGTTCCAGACAGGTTCTGCGCCCTGCCCCTGACTCGCATTCGAGCATCGGTCCGCGTTTACTGGAACGTTTTTATTTTGCACGCCTCTTATTGCGTGTCGATTCAGGAAACACCCATAACATGACTACTCATATCCAGACTCAAAACGCTATTCGTACCCTGACCAACGCTTTTGCCCCGATGAACTGCCTGATCATGGCAACCCGCAAAGGCTGCTTCAGCTTCACCATCGTCAACGAGCACGGTATCGCCCGCCACAGCGAGCGTTTGTACCCGGATCAATACTCCACCGATGCTCCGCTGCAGGCTGTCATCGACCGTACGCGTCAGGCCCTGGTTGCCTAATACCGTTGCCTGATACCGTCCGTCGGTAAATAACGCTGCATCGACAAGGCCTCACCCGATAACGGTGGGGCTTTTTTGTATCTGTTTTACTTACATAAACAGCGACAGATGCAGTAAGGAATGCCAGTCAGCCGATTCGAGTCGCACTGGAACTTCCCGCAAAACAGACCTTTACATCCTAAATATCACACTACACTTCAAGTCAGCGGCTCAGGTCGCCGCCGGTGGGCCCACTCCATCAATGCTGCCAAGCGCCAGGGCCCGCCGACTCATCAACTCCTCGAGGGTGTTATGGGAATCGCCGCCAGTGAACTGTGTCGCTACGTCATTCGCCCGACGCTCATCTACCTTGGTCGGCACAATCGGGCCGCCGAAGCCTTGCTACTGGGCATTGCCGCCAGCCAGTCAGCGCTAGGCGCCGAGCTGGACAATCCGCCCGGCCACGGGCTTTACAGCATCGCCGACACCCAGCACCGCCAGCTTTGGGACGAGTACCTGGCCCGGGATCCGGACCTTGCCAGCCTTGTTCGAGGCCTGGCCAGCCAGCACGCGTTCCTCACAGGTCCCGATCTGGAGCTGACCGTCAACCTGCGTTACTCGACTGCCATTGCCTGGTTGATGGTCGAAGCAAGCCATATCTCGCTGCCGGATACGGATGACTGCCTGGCCATGGCACACATGTGGCGCGAGATATTTCAGCCCGATGGGCAGTTGCAGGATTTCACCTCGGCTTGGCAAACGTGGGTCAGCCCCTTGTTCCAGCCCTCACCAGCCATTTCGTGACCAACCGGTATTAAACGAAAAAGCCGCGAACTTTCAGGATTGTCCTACAAGAACCGCTCTAAATCGGCTGATCCAGGCTATGGCGCGTGGGGAGAAATATTGGTAATTTCCGCGCGGTGATCAACAAGGAGTTCTAACAATGAAAAAAACAATGATCAAATCCAGCCTCAGTCTCGCCATCACTCTTGCCTCCACTCAGATTTTTGCATCCGGCTTCGCCCTGAACGAACAAAGTATCAGCGGCATGGGGACCGGCTTTGCGGGCCGTACCTCGTCCGTCGATGACGCCAGCATCGTGTACGGCAACCCGGCCGGCATGTCGCGTCTCAAGCGCGCGCAGGCGACCGTGGGGGTCGCCGCAATCGATGCTTCCACCGACATTACCGACACCAGCGGCCGCAGCACCGGTTCGAACAAAGGCGACATGGTGCCTTTCATCGCCGTGCCGATGGGCTTCTACGTGAACCCGGTCGACGAGCACTGGGCGTTCGGCTTTGGTGTCTACGCGCCATTCGGCCTGGTCACCGATTACGAAGATAACTTCCAGGGCCGTAACTTCGGCAGCAAGAGCATCGTCAAGGTCGTGACCTTTCAGCCGACCGTCAGCTACGCATTCAACGACAAGGTGTCGATCGGTTTCGGGCCGACCATCAACCGTATTTCCGGCGCGCTGGAATCGGCACTCAATGTCAGCCCGTTGCTGGGCGCCCGTACCGGCGACGGCCGCGTCCAGGTCAAGGGCGATGATGTTGGTTACGGCTTCAACGCCGGTATCCTGGTGCAAGCCACTGATACCACCAGCGTCGGCCTGACCTATCACTCCAAAGTGACCTACAAGCTCGAAGGCCACACTGAAGTGACCCCGGGTGCAGGCGTGCCTTCAGCCATCCTGCCGGGCGGTCGCTACGACGCCAAGCTGAACATCGATACACCGGAAACCGTGGACTTCTCCGTCACTCAGAAAATGAATGACGACTGGAAGCTGTACGCCGGTGCAACGTGGACCCGCTGGAGCCGCCTGGAAGACATCACCGTCAAAAACTCCGGGATCTCGCCGGTGTCTCGCCGCGACGCGACCCAGTCTCTGGTCGGTACCATCCGTGAAGAGCAGAACTGGCACGACACCTGGGCCTACGCCGTGGGTACGTCGTATCAGTTGAACAAGCAGTGGGTGCTGCGTACCGGCCTGTCGTTCGATCAGTCGCCGACCAACAACGAAAACCGCTCGCCGCGCATACCGACAGGCGATCGCACGATCTTCAGCCTGGGCGCCGGTTACAGCCCGACCGACGACATCACCATCGACGTGGCTTACTCCTACCTTCAGGAAGAGAAGGTCAAGGTCTCCGACGCGAACGCGCTGGGTCAGAGCTACAACGCCAAGTACGACAACAGCGCCAACGGTTTCGGCGTGGGCATGACGTACCGCTTCTGATGCAGTTGGCGGGACAGGTACATCACCTGTTCGCCAGACAGAAAACCCCGCAGCCAGCAATGACTGCGGGGTTTCTCGTTGTGGTCGGTCTGTTCTGTGTCGCGCCGCTTTTACGGCTTGGAGGCGATGGCCTTCTCGATGGCCGAAATCAGCTCGGGATCATCCGGCGCGGTTTTGCTGGAGAAGCTGGCAACCACATTGCCCTTGCGGTCGACCACATACTTATAGAAGTTCCAGCGCGGTGGACTGCTTTGCTCGGCGAGGACCTTGAACAGGTTGATGGCGTCGGCGCCG
This sequence comes from Pseudomonas sp. GL_135, assembly GCF_057834665.1. Classification (NCBI taxonomy): domain Bacteria; kingdom Pseudomonadati; phylum Pseudomonadota; class Gammaproteobacteria; order Pseudomonadales; family Pseudomonadaceae; genus Pseudomonas; species Pseudomonas sp. GL_135. The sequence continues at coordinate 1,464,269 of NZ_CM174408.1, read as the reverse complement.
CGCACCGGCTGCGGCTCGGTCATGGTGAACGTGACGCCATAGTTCACGTAGCAGACCTTGGCGGTCTCGGCAGCGTCTTTGGATTCCTGCAGAAAATCGTCCGAAGGCACGCCCAGCACTTCAAGCCCCTCGCCCTTGAAACGCTGATTGAGCGCTTCAAGCCCTTTGAACTGCGGCGCGAAGCCACAGAAGCTCGCGGTATTGACCACGAGCATCGGCTTGCCGGCGAACTGCTTGCACAAGTCGATATCCTGTTTCGCCCGCAGCTTGGGCAGCTCGCCTTGCAACAATGGCGGGCAATCGGCAGCCGACGCGGCGCCACTGAGGGCAAGCAACAGCAGAGTCGCGTGAATCCATCGTAGGGCCATGGCGACGTCCATTCATGAGCGGGCAGGAAAGATGAAGCTGTCGCTACGCTACTCCGCCGCGCGATGAATGCCTAGCGCGCCACAGAAACGGGGTTATCAGCTGGCTTTGTCGGTGGCCGTGAACGCTCGCTGGATCGCCTGGGGCGGTTCGCCGAAGTTGCGCAGAAACGCCTGGCGCATCCTTTCCCGATCGCCGAAACCGGTCTCCCGGGCGACCACTTCGATGGGATGCCGACTGGTTTCCATCATCGCCCGCGCCACTTCCACCCGCAGGCATTCGATGGCTTTCGCCGGGGTCTGGCCGGTCTCCTCGCGGAACACCCGACTGAATTGGCGAGGGCTCAACCGGGCAATGGCCGCCAGTGCATCGATGGAGAGATCGCTTTTGAGGTTCTCGCGGGCATAGGCCAGCGCCAGCTGCACGCGGTCGGACTTGGGGTCCAGTTCCAGCAGCGTCGACAGCTGGGAATGCTCGCTGCCGCGCCGCTGATAGATCACCAGCTTGCGCGCGACCTGCCGGGCAATGTCGGCGCCGAGGTCGTTCTCGACCATCGCCAGCGCGAGATCAAGGCCAGCGCTCATGCCCGCGCCGGTCCAGACCTGGCCGTCCACGGTGAACAGTTTGTCGTCCTCGACGCGAACGTTGGGGTAACGCTTGCGAAACTCGGGGGCGTGAATCCAGTGCATGGTCGCGCGCTTGCCGTCGAGCAGCCCGGCCTCCGCCAGCACAAACCCGCCCGTGCACAGCGACGCCATCCGCCGCGATTGAGCCGAGGCGGTGCGCACGAACGCAAGTAGGCTGGGGGTGGGCAATTGCAGGTCCATGTAGCCGCTGACGATGATCGTGTCGTAACCCTCGGGCTGCAATGGCGTGGTGTTGACCGAGAAGCCTTCGGACGACATCACCGCCCCGCCGCTCTCCGACACCAGATGAAAGGAGTACGCCGCCTCGCCCTGCATCAGGTTCGCGCAGGTCAGCACGGACCCGACCGACAGGCTGAGGGACTGAAAATGCGGGTACACCACCAGCGCAACGCTATGCATGACACCTCTCCGGCTGATCTGCCGACTCATCAATTTGGGAGCTAGCTTGCTCGCGAAGGCTCACTTTCAGTCACCAGAGAAGTGGCTAACAGTTCCGGCCCCTTCTTGAGCAAGGTGGAGCGCCACCCTGGTCAGTCCCACAGGTTCAGTGGCTTGCCGTAGATATCGAACTCAGACTGCAGATCCTGTGGGAGCGAGCTTGCTCGCGAAGACGTCGGTACATCCAATAAATTTTCAGCGGCTGGAATGGCGTCTTCGCGAGCAACCTCGCTCCGACATGGACGGTGTTTGCCGCGCGCCGATGCAGGATGTTAAACGACAAATCAATCGCCCATCAGCGCCAATGTCACCAGCACCAGGGTTTCGAGCAGTTCGAGCATCGCGCCGGCGGTGTCGCCTGTGCTGCCGCCCAAACGGTGCATCATCACCCGGCGCAGCCAGAAGAACCCACCCGCTGCCACCACCAGCACCCATGCCGCCGAACCGCCACCGATGAGCACGCAGACCACCGCCACCGACGCCAGCACCCGCATCCCGCTCTTGCGCGGCAGGTGATCGGCCAGCGCCTGGCCCAGCCCGCCGGCGCGCACATACGGCGTGTTCAGAAACAGCGCCAGCATCGCCGCGCGGCCAATCACCGGGGCCAGCAGCAGCCCAACGCCCGTGTGCGCCTCAACCAACGCCAGCAGCGCGCTGAATTTCAACAGCAACACCACCACCAGCGTGACCACCGCAATCGGGCCGCTGCGCGGATCCTTCATAATGAGCAGCGTGCGTTCGCGGTCGCCGAAACCACCGAGCCAGGCATCCGCGCTGTCGGCCAGGCCGTCCAGGTGCAACCCTCCGCTGAGCATCACCCACGCTGCCAGCAGCAAGGCGGCGTGCAACAGCATCGGTGCGCCGTCGAGCAGATGATCCATCGCCATCAACAGTACGCCGAACAGCAATCCGACCAGCGGGTAAAACAGCAGCGAGCGCCCCGACTCCTGGGGCGTCGGCATGCCCGGCAGGCGAATCGGCAGGCTGCTGAGGAACTGCAAGGCGATCCAGAACGGCAGCATTTAAACCTCCGTCAACTCACCGTCGGCCTGGACATTGAGGCCGAACATACCGCCATGAGCCACCGTGACCTGCAGCAATTGCTCGCGAGGCAGACCGCGGGCGCGGGCCAGCAAGAGACGCATCACCCCGCCATGACTGATCAGCAGAACGCGCTGACCCTCATACGCCCGCTGCAACCGCTCAACAGCGGCCAACACGCGGGTGGCAAAAACCTCAACCGGCTCGCCATTGGGTGGCGTGAACCCGTACGGGTCCTCCCAGAAGCGTCCCAACCCGGCGGCTTCGGTTTCCATCAATTGCGCGGGGCTCTGCCCTTCCCAGTCACCGAAGTGCAATTCCTGAAGATCGGGCGCCAGCTCGACTGGCAAGCCTAAACGCTCAGCCAATTCGTCGGCGAAACGGGCGCAGCGTTGCAGTGGCGAGCTGACGATCCGGTCCCAGGGGCCACGATCAGCCACCGCGGCACGCATTTGCTGCCAGCCGGTGTCGGTCAGCGCGTCGTCGATGCTGCCGCGCAGGCCGCCGCCGAATTCGGTTTCGCCATGGCGCAGCAGTTCAAGATGCAAGGTCATGCCGGACGGTCTGCCACAGCGGCTTCAGCGAAGGTCGCCATGCCGTTATGCAGCTCACAGGCCAGACGCAACAACGGCACCGCGAGCGCCGCGCCACTGCCTTCGCCCAGACGCAATCCCAGTTCCAGCAACGGCTCGACCTGCAACGCGTCCAGCACCAGGCGATGGCCCGGCTCGGCGCCACGATGGCCGAAGAACAGCCACGCCCGGCACGAGGGATTGAGCCGGACCGCCACCAGCGCCGCCACGGAACAGATAAAGCCGTCGACCAGTGCAGCAATGCCCTCTTGGGCGCAGGCCAGGTACGCACCGACCAGCGCGGCGACTTCAAAACCACCGAGGGCACGCAGGCTGGCCAGCGGGTCACCGACGGCGTCGCCATGCAGCCGCAGCGCACGCTCGATCACCTGCGCCTTGTGGCTCACGCCCTCGGCATCCAGACCGGTGCCGGGGCCGACCAGTGAGGTGGCCAGGCAATCGAGCAAGGCGCAGGCCAGCGCACTGGCGACGGTGGTGTTGCCGATGCCCATTTCGCCGCCGATGAACAGCTCGGCGCCCGCAGTCTGCGCGCGCAACACGCTGTCGCGACCGCCTTCAAGGGCAGCATGCAGCTGCGCCTCAGTCATCGCCGGGCCGTGGGCAAAATTCGCGGTGCCCGGGCCGAGGTTGAGGTGACGCACGCCCGGCAGGTCAAGCGGGGCAACCGTACCCAGATCGACCACGTCCAGTTGCGCGGACAATTGCCGGGCCAACACGCTGATTGCCGCGCCGCCCATGATGAAGTTGTGCAGCATCTGCCCGGTCACTTCCTGGGGGTACGCCGAAACCCCTTCAGCGACCACGCCGTGATCGCCGGCAAAAATCGCGATCCAGACCTCATCGACCTTCGGCTTCTGGCGACCCTGCAGGCCAGCCAGCTGCACCGCCACGTCTTCCAGTCGCCCCAGAGAGCCGGTCGGTTTTGTCAATTGCTGCTGCCGGGCCAGCGCGTGGTCGCGGCTGGCGTGATCGACTTCTCGGGCAGGCGCGAGCCACCAGGCGTTACTCATAGTGCGGGTCCTTTCAGGATCATGGGCAGTCCGGCAACGTTAAACACCACGCGATGGCAGCGTTCGGCCAGCGCCTGATGCAGCCAGCCGGCTTCATCGACATAACGACGGGTCAGCTCACCGAGTGGCACGACGCCGAGCCCGGTTTCGTTGCTGACAAAAATGATGTCGCCGGGCAGTTCAGCCAGGCCGTCGAGCAAGGCTTCGCGCTCTTCAGCCAGGCGCTGCGGATCGTCCAGCATCAACAGATTGGTCAGCCACAGGGTCAGGCAATCCACCAACAGGCAGCGGCCCTCCCCGGCGTTTTCGCGGAGCACGCGAGCCAGTTCGACAGGTTCTTCGATCAGCCCCCACTCCGCCGGACGTCGCTGACGGTGCAAGGCGACGCGCTGGTTCATTTCGCCGTCCAGCGGCTGACTGGTGGCGATGTAGATGACGTCGAGGCCGCTGTCGCTGGCGAGCTTTTCCGCCAGCCGACTTTTGCCGGAACGTGCGCCGCCGAGGATCAATTGCAGCATCAGGGTTGCTCCAGGCCGCAGAGTTCACGCAGCAATGTGCCGTCCAGATGGGTTTCCACCAGATCGGCCAGGCGTTCGATGTCGCGCTCGCGCAGCGCGTGGTAATCCACGGACTGTACGTTCTGCAGCCCGGCCCATCGCAGCAAGGCGCTGCTCGACGCGGGGTTCTCGAACAGCCCGTGCAGGTACGTGCCGAGGACCTGGCCGTCCGGGCTGCGCGCGCCATCGCAGCGACCGTCGGCGAGCTGGACCAGTGGACGTTCCAGCGCCGCGCCGGTGGTCACGCCCGCATGAATCTCGTAGCCGATGACGTTGGCGTCTTCGAGGGTCAAACGACCGCTCACGTTGCGCAGTTGCTTTTCTTCTTCCAGCACCGTGCTCAGGGCCAAGAGTCCCAAACCCGGGCTGGAACCGGCCGCGCCTTCAAGCCCCAGCGGGTCATGCAGCTGCTCGCCGAGCATTTGCAGGCCACCGCAGATGCCCAGCACTTTACCGCCGTAACGCAGGTGGCGGCTGATGGCGGCGTCCCAGCCATTGGCACGCAGGTAGGCAAGATCGCTGCGCACGCTTTTCGAGCCGGGCAGGATAATCAAGTCAGCGCCAGGAATCGCCTGCCCCGGCCCGACGAATTGCAGATTCACCTGCGGGTGCAGGCGCAGTGGGTCGAAATCGGTGTGGTTACTGATGCGCGGCAAGATCGGCACGATGACGTTGAGCACCTGCTCGGCTTTATCGGTCTGACGCTGGTCGAGGCCGTCTTCAGCCTCGAGATGCAGATCCATCACGTAGGGCAGCACGCCGACAACCGGTTTGCCGGTGCGCTGTTCAAGCCAGTCGAGGCCCGGCTGCAACAGGGCGATGTCACCGCGAAAACGATTGATGATGAAGCCTTTGACCCGCGCCTGTTCGCTGGGCGAAAGCAATTCCAGCGTGCCGACCAGATGGGCAAATACCCCGCCGCGATTGATGTCCGCCACCAGCAGCACCGGGCAATCCACCGCTTCGGCAAAGCCCATATTGGCGATGTCGCCGGCACGCAGGTTGATCTCGGCTGGCGACCCGGCGCCTTCGACCACGACCACCGGCCAGCCTTCGCTGAGACGGCGGTGGGAGGCGAGTACGGCCTGCATCGCGATCGCTTTGTAGTCGTGGTAGGCGACGGCGTTCATGGTGGTCACGGCGCGACCGTGAATGATCACTTGGGCGCCGGTGTCGCTGTTGGGTTTGAGCAGCACCGGGTTCATGTCGGTGTGGGGCTCGAGGCCACAAGCCTGAGCTTGCACGGCCTGGGCGCGACCGATCTCCCCGCCGTCGGCAGTCACTGCGCTGTTCAGCGCCATGTTCTGCGGCTTGAACGGCACGGTGCGCACGCCCTGACGGGTCAGCCAGCGGCACAGCGCCGTTACCAGCGTGCTTTTGCCGGCGTCGGAGGTGGTGCCCTGCACCATCAGGGTTTTGCCGAGGGTCATAAGCGCTCCCGGGAAAATTCGCTGAGCGTCTGTTCCAGACGATGCCAGTCGGCTTCCTCGCGGGGCAGGCCGAAGCGCAGGCTGCTGTTGTGAGTAAAGATCCGCAGAAGGACGCCCCGCTGCGCACAGAATTCGTAAAGTTCTTCCGCCAGCGGCGTGATCAGCCACTGGAACAGCGCGCAGCCGCCCTTGGGCGCGAAGCCGTGGCGATTGAGCACGTCGACCAGACGCTGGCTGGCTTGCTCGGTGCGCTGGCGCTGGCGTTGATGGCCGGCCACGTCGTTGAGACAGGCCTGACCGATGATCCGCGTGGGTCCGCTGACCGACCAGGGGCCGATCTGCCGCGCCATGACTTTCAGAAACCGCGGCTCCGCCAGCACAAAGCCCAGGCGCACACCGGCCAGCCCGAAGAACTTGCCGAACGAGCGCAACACGATCAGGCCCGCGCGCTGGGTGTACGCCGCCAGGCTCAACTCCGGCGTGTTGTCCATGAACGCTTCGTCCACCACCAGCCAGGCGCCGCGCTGGGCCAGACGGGCGTGCCATTCCAGCAGGCGTTCGGGCGGCAGGCTCAGGCCGGTAGGGTTGTTCGGGTTGACCACGACGAGCACATCAAGGGTGTCGATGAACCGCTCCACCTCGTGCTCCAGTACCTCGCGCACCAGAAAGCCGGTGTTGCGCCAGGCCTCGGCGTGCTCGGCGTAGCACGGCGACAGCACGCCGACCTTGCCCGCCTGACGCAGACGCGGCAATGCTTGAATCGCTGCTTGGGAACCGGCCACCGGCAGCACGTCCGTGGCGCCGTAATAGCGGCGGGCGGCGGCTTCCAGACCGTCATCGGTTTCCGGCAGGCGCGCCCAAGCCGCCTCAGGAATCGCCGGAATCGGCCACGACCACGGCGAAATCCCGCTGGACAGGTCGAGCCAGTTCGCTTCTTCAATGCCATATTTCAGGACTGCACCACGCAATCGGCCGCCATGTTCAAGCATAGAATTCTGTCCCCAGACACAAGATCAGCAACCACAGCCACACGCCGCGCTGCACCAGTTGCCAGCCGCGATCGATGGAGTCGGCGTCCGCCGGCACGCCTTCGCCCAGGGTCGCGCGCTCATGCAGCTCGCCGTGATAAATCGCCGGGCCACCCAGCTCGACGCCCAGCGCACCGGCGCCAGCGGCCATCACCGGGCCTGCGTTGGGGCTGTCCCACTTCGGTGCCTGGGTGCGCCAGCAGCGCAGGGCCAATCGGGTGTTGCCCAGCAGCGCGTAGGTCAACGCCACCAGGCGGGCCGGAATGTAGTTGAGCAGGTCGTCGATTTTCGCCGCCGCCCAGCCGAAGCGTTCGAAGCGCTCGTTGCGATAGCCCCACATAGCGTCGAGGGTGTTGCTCAGGCGGTAGAGCACCACGCCCGGCGCCCCCAGCACGACGAACCAGAAGATTGCCGCGAACACCGCGTCGCTGCCGTTTTCCAGCACCGATTCCGTGGCCGCGCGTGCCACTTCGGTGCTGTCCAGTTCGGACGTCTGGCGACTGACCAGATAGCCAACCCGTCGGCGTGCTTCGTCCAGATCATCGCTGCGCAGCGCCTGGGCAACCGGCTCGACGTGCTCACCCAGACTGCGCAAACCCAACGCGCAATAAAGCGCCAGGACTTCCACCAGCCAGCCAATCAGCGGCAGCCAACTGAGCAACGTGGCGATCAGGGTCAGGGGAATCACGGCGATGAACCATGCGGTCACGCCATGGCTGCGCCAGCCTCGGCCGGCGGCATTCAGGGGCTGTTCGATGCGCTCGGCAAAGCGGCCGAACGCCACCAGCGGGTGGTTCCGTTTTGGCTCGCCGAGCAACGCGTCCAGCGCGACCCCGGCGACGCTCAATAACGCCACGCTCATGCAATCACTCCCCATGTATTCTCGTAGACCAGTTCCTGCAGCGCGCGCGGCTGCGCCCAGCCCTCCAGCACCAGCATCGGCGCCGGGTAGAATTCCTTGACCGGGCCCAGGCACAGAATCGCCAGGGGTTTTGAACCGGTTGGCATCTTCAGCAGATCGGCCAGGGCCAGGGGATCGAACAGCGATACCCAGCCCATCCCGAGGCCTTCGGCACGCGCCGCCAGCCAGAGGTTCTGGATCGCGCACGACAGCGACGCCATGTCCATTTCCGGCAAGGTGCGACGGCCGAAGATGTGTTTGTCGCGGTCGTCCATCAGCGCGGCGACCAATACCTCGGCGCAGTCGCTGATGCCCTCGACCTTGAGCTTCATGAAATCGTCAGAGCGCTCGCCGAGGGCTTCGGCAGTGCGAATACGCTCCTCCTCCACCTGCGCCTGAATCTGCCCACGCAATGCCGGGTCGGTGATCCGCAGGAAGCGCCACGGCTGCATCAATCCGACGCTCGGCGCGTGGTGCGCGGCTTCGAGCAGGCGGGCCAGCAACTCGGGCGCGACCGTGCCGCCGCAGAAGTGGCGCATGTCGCGGCGCTCGGCAATGGCACGGTAAACGGCGGCGCGTTCGGGGTCGGTGAAGGTGTGTTCAGTCATGGAGTCGCCTGTCCCGCGGTTGAAACGCAGCAGTCACCGGCAACACAGCCCTTGTGGGAGCGAGCTTGCTCGCGAAGGGGCCGAGCACCTGATACATCTTCAACGCCTGAAATACCGTCTTCGTGAGCAAGCTCACTCCCACAAGGAGCGAGTTTGCTGCTCGACGGCGCGGCGCGTTAGTGGCGAGCCAGCTCCCACTGAATGCGGCGATTGCATTGGCCAGGCTCATGGCAAAAACAGCGCCGCCATCGCCTGGGGATTGGAGGGGAAGTAGAAGTGCACGTACGACGCGGTCATGCGCCCTTCGCGGTACACCGCTTCGGCGCCGCGCCCGCCATTGGGGCTGAGGCCGCGGGCGATGGGGGTCAGTTCGGTGCTGGTCAGGGAGTGGTGATAGGTGTGACCACGCAGGGTGCCTTCCGGCAGTTCGACCGATTGCAGGGCCAGGGCTGCCAGACGCTTTTGCATCACGGCTTCGCCCTTGAGCAAGCCCACCCCTTCGGCGCGCTGGCCGTCGACATCGGTCAGGGCATCGAGCAGGTACAACATGCCGCCGCATTCGGCGAGCAAGGGTTTGCCGGCGGCGTGGTGCGCACGAATGGCGGCGAGCATGCTGTGATTTTCCGCCAGCGCCGTGTGATGCAGTTCCGGGTAACCGCCCGGCAGATACAGGCTGTCGGCGTCGGGTAAGTCGCGGTCGCGAATCGGCGAGAAGAAGGACAGTTCTGCGCCCATCTCCCGAAGCAGGTCCAGGCTGGCGCCGTAGAAAAACGCGAACGCCTCGTCATGGGCGATGGCGATTTTCACGCCGGCCAACAGCGGTTCAGCCGGCACGAACTCGGGTGCAGTAAAAGTCACGGCCGGCGGCAAGGTGGCGTCGCAGGTGCTGGCCAGCGCGGTGGCGGCAGCGTCGAGGCGCATGTCCAGGTCGTTCAGTTCGCTCGCCTGAACCAGGCCGAGATGCCTGCTCGGCAGCTCAATGCCGGTCTCGCGCGACAGCGCGCCATACCAGCGCAGGCCTTCGGTCAGACTGCCTTCCAGCAACTGCGCATGGCGCACCGTACCGACCCGATTGGCCAGCACGCCGGCGAACGGCAGATCCGGCTGATAGCGCGCCAGTCCCAGCGCCAGGGCGCCGAAGGTCTGGGCCATGGCCGTGCCGTCAATCACGCCCAGCACCGGCACGCCGAAGCGCCGCGCCAGGTCGGCGCTGGAGGGCGTGCCGTCGAATAAGCCCATGACGCCTTCGATGAGGATCAGGTCGGCATCGGCAGCGGCTTCCCATAACAGGCGCCGGCTTTCGTCCTCGCCGATCATCCACATGTCCAGTTGGTACACCGGATGGCCGCTGGCGCGCTCGAGAATCATCGGGTCGAGAAAGTCCGGCCCGCATTTGAACACGCGCACCTTGCGCCCCTGATTGCGGTGCAAACGGGCGAGTGCGGCAGTGACGGTGGTTTTGCCCTGACCGGACGCAGGCGCGGCGATCAATACTGCCGGGCAGTGCCGGGGTTGACGCTCACTCACAGTTCAATGCCTTTCTGGGCCTTGATGCCGGACTGAAAGGCATGCTTGACCACGCCGATTTCCGACACGGTGTCTGAAAGATCTATCAACTCCTGCTTAGCCCCGCGACCGGTGACGATCACGTGCTGCATTGGCGGGCGTGCCTGCAGGTCGATCAGCACCTGCTCCAGGTCCAGATAGCCGTGCTTGAGGGCGATGTTCAGCTCATCGAGCACGACCATACCGATGGAGGCGTTCTTGAGCATCTCCCGGGTCACGGCCCAGGCGGCTTCGGCGGCGGCGATGTCACGCTGGCGGTCCTGGGTTTCCCAGGTGAAGCCCTCGCCCATCACGTGGTAACGCACTTGTTCAGGGAAGCGGCGGAAGAACAGCTCTTCGCCGGTGCTGTGGCGGCCCTTGATGAACTGCACGACGCCGCACTGCATGCCGTGGCCCATGGCGCGGGCGAGCATGCCGAACGCCGAACTGCTCTTGCCTTTGCCGTTGCCGGTCAGCACCAACAGCAATCCGCATTCATTCGGCGCGCTGGAAATGCGCTCGTCCATCACCGCCTTTTTGCGCAGCATGCGCGCCAGGTGGCGTTCGTCACGTTCGGGGGATTCGCTCATCTCAGCTCTCCGCTTGAGGGCAGGTGTGGCAGACGGAGGGCTCGGGCAAAGACTGTCAGCAGGCACCGGACAAGGCCGGCCTGCAGCAGAGCATCGCCCTCCGTGATGCTGTTCGATGGATCAGGCCGGTCTCCGGACTCATGAGTTGCCACAAGCGTGGCAGGCCAGGCGCCTTCCCATGTTCAGCGAACACAGTGGCATCGTGCGTGGCCCAGACTCATTTACCGTTGCGGAGGCAGCGCCGGAATTGATCGCACGAGCAATCGCACCGGCTTCCCTGTTTCACCCTGTGGACCAACGAGGTCCCGGGCACCTGAAACATGGCGCGAAGGTTAGAGGGTTGACTGGGGAGCGTCAATCGAACCGTGGGCAGAGCGCCCACAGGTTTACGGGATTTCACCCTGAAAGGCACAGGTGTTCATGCAGCAACAGCCCATGGACACATTGACTCAGAAGCGACTATTGCCTGGCGAGGTTCGATGGCTGGATAACGCGCTTGGCATTCAGCCAGGCCTTTTGCCAATACGGCTTGTCGAGGCTGTCGAGTTTGACGGTGCCGCCGGTGGCTGGTGCGTGAACGAATCGCCCTTCCCCGACGTAGATGCCGGCGTGGCTGACGTGGGAGCCGCCGCCAGTGGCGAAGAACACCAGATCACCCGTCTGCAACTGGCTGCGGTCGATGTCGGGGCCACGCAGGGTGATCATCTCCCGCGTCGATCGCGGCAAGGTGATGCCCGCCGCATCGTGGTAGACGTAGCCGATCAGGCCACTGCAATCGAATCCCGAATCAGGCGTGTTGCCGCCCCAGCGATACGGCGTGCCAACGAGGCCGATCGCGCGCAACAAGACGTCGTCGGCGAGCGGTGAAGAAAACTGGGGAGGAGCGGAAACCACAGGCCGGTAGACGACCTTGCGCGGAGCGGGCGGTGGCGTGCTGGAACACGCGGCCAGCAGCACAGCCAGAGAGGCAACCATCAGGCGAACCGTTAACGACATAAACACGACAACCTGTGCGGGGTGCAGCTTACTTTGCCGAGAGCCGGGGTTGCGCGCAAGAGGGTCGAACCCTTTGCGCGCCCGGAATTAACGGTGTTGGCGCTTGATGGTAGTCGAAGTCATCGCGGTGGTGGTTTCAGGTACCGATGAGGGTGCCATGGCCAGTGCGCGTTTGGCTTCGATGAAGGTCTTGGCCCAGTAGGCATCGTCGAGGCTGTCGACACGGACGCCACCGCTGCGGCGGCTGCTGGAGTGGATGAACTGGTCATCGCCCAGGTAGATGCCCGCATGGCTGACACGACCGCGACCGGCGGTGCTGAAGAACAGCAGGTCGCCCGGCTTGAGGTCATTGCGTTTGATGAGGGGGGCATCGATGTTGATCATTTCGCGGGAAGACCGCGGCAGGCTCATGCCCGCCTCTTCACGGAAGAGATAACCGATGAAACCGCTGCAGTCGAAACCGGAGGTGGTCGACGTGCCGCCAAAGCGATAGCGAGTGCCTATCAAGGATTTGCCGCGTTCGAGGATGCTGTCAGCCAGAACGGGCAAGCGGTACGGCTTGTTGTCGGCAAACTGAGCGAGCTCGTCTTCGGTGGCGACTTCGTCATCCAGCACGGAAGAGGCGTAGTCGGCGCGCTTGGTAGCGGATTGAGCCGTGGCAGAGTCCCGGAACTGGGGGCTTTGCGACTGTTGTTGCGACGTCGGCATCTGGGCCGCGCAGCCGAACAACAGCGTTACGAGTGCGAGAGGCACGAGGGGTGCGAAGCGGTTTAGCATGTGCACGACCGTGGCTGAAGTGTAAAGAAGCCGAGACTATGCCCTCTATCGTACCCATTTGCAAATTCAATCGAAACAAATGTGACTTACGATGTCTTCCATCACTTCTAAGGCTCTACACCTCAGAAACGCATCCATATGCGCGGAATGATCGGTTGGCGAAGGGTTTATCTCGGCAGTAAAGCCTCCCATCACCCGAGCGCGCAGCATTGGCTCATGAATGTACGGAAAGCTGGCGGTGGTTCCGATGCTGAGCACAGCGTCAAAGCCTTTTGCCATCTCCCTCTCAAGCACGTTCAGTGCCAACTCCGGCAACATCTCCCCAAACAACACCACCGATGGCCGCAGAACGCCAGTACAGCTGGGGCACAGCGGTGGCAATGGCCGGTCGAGATGTTCGCTCAACTGCGGATCCTCGGCGCCACAAGATTGACAGTAGAGCGGCGCCAGCTGGCCATGAATTTCGATCAGCCGCTCTGGCGGACTGCCCGCCGCGCGATGATAGCCGTCGACGTTTTGCGTTAACACCCAGCACTCCGGCTTGCGCCGCTGCAATTCCGCGATGGCGTAGTGCGCCGCATTGGGACGTCCGCCCAGGCAAGCGCTGCCCAATTGTGCGATGTACTTCCAGCACAGCGCGGGATCACGACGCAGCATCGGGCCGGACAAGGCCATTTCGATGGGCAGGCCATCATCAGTCTCGCCGTTGTACAAGCCACCGACACCGCGATAGGTCGGCAAACCCGAATCCGCCGAGAGGCCGGCACCAGTGATGATCAGGATGCGTGTGGCATGGCGCAGGGCCGCGGCGGTTTGCAGCACCAAGGCCGGATCGACCACGGACGCGCTTACCAACCGAGGGTTTCTTTGAGGAAAGGAATGGTCAGCTTGCGCTGGGCCTGGAGCGAGGCCTGATCGAGTTGCTCAAGCAGGTCGAACAGCGCGCTCATACTGCGTTTACCGCGGGTGAGGATGAAATGCCCCACCTCATCGGTCAGGTGCAGCCCGCGGCGCGAGGCGCGTAACTGCAGGGCGCGGAGTTTTTCCTCGTCGGACAACAGGCGCATCTGGAACACCAGCGCCATGGTCAGCCGTGATTTCAGGTCGGCCAGCTTGACCGGCAGCTCCCTGGGCGAGCATGAAGCGGCGATAAGCAAGCGTCGGCCGCTGTCGCGCAGGCGGTTGAACAGATGGAACAACGCTTCTTCCCACTCAGGTTTGCCGACCACCGCTTGCAGGTCATCGAGGCACACCAGTTCGTACTGCTCAAGATGATCGAACAGGCCGATGCCTTGATCGAGCAACTCGGCCATCGGCAGGTAAACGGCCGGCTCGCCCAATTGTTCGAATCGCAGGCAGGCGGCCTGCAACAGATGGGTGCGCCCTACCCCGTTCTTGCCCCACAGATAGATGAGACTTTCTGTCCAGCCAGCCTCGGCTTCGCACAGCCGCTCGACATAGCCGAGTGCAGCGGCATTGGCGCCTGGATAGTAATTGATGAAGGTGGCGTCATCACGCAGACGCACACTCAGGGGCAGCTGAACTGGTTTCATGCTGGCTGAACGGTTCGAGACGAACCGCCAAATGGCCTCTGTGAAAAGTGCGCAAAGTCTATACCCGCAGGGCTGGCCGCACAATGCGGCAGACCGCCAGCAAAATCAAAGGCTTGCGTAGGTCACTGGTATGACGGGGGATTACGGGAAAATCCCGTGGAGGATAGGGCGCGCGGCGGACACCGCGCGCCCTCAGGAATCCTGATTCAGGGAATCAGAGATCCGGGTCGTCGAGACCGCCGTAGATGTCAGAATCCTTGTACAGGTCATGAACGTGGCGCACCAACACCATGATCACCGCTGCCACCGGCAGCGCCAGCAGGATGCCGGTGAAGCCGAAAAGCTCGCCGCCCGCCAGGATGGCGAAGATCACCGCGACCGGGTGCAAGCCAATGCGGTCGCCTACCAGCAATGGCGTCAGCACCATGCCTTCGAGCGCCTGACCGACCATGAACACCGCCACGATGCCCAGCATCGGGTACAGGTCGCCGCCGAACTGGAAGAAGCCCGCCAGAATCGCCGAGCCGATGCCGATCACGAACCCCATGTACGGCACGATGGCCGCCAGGCCGGCGATGACACCGATCAACAGCCCCAGCTCCAGCCCGACCAGCATCAGCCCGGCGGCGTAGATCACGCCCAGCGCGACCATCACCAGCAACTGACCACGAATGAACGCACCCAAGACCTCATGGCACTCGTCCGCAAGGGCGACGATCTTCTTCTCGCGGTGACGCGGCAACAGGCTGCGGACCTTGGCGGTCATCACGTCCCAGTCACGCAGCAAGTAGAAGCAGACCACCGGGATCAGCACCAGGTTGGTCAGCCAGCCGATCAGCGCCAGGGTCGAGGTCGTGGCCTGGGACAAGACGATGCCGACGATGTCGCCGGTCTGGCCCATGTGCTCCGAGATCGCCGCCTTGACCTTGTCGAACTTCCAGAACCCCTCTGCCAGACCCAGCTTGGCCTGTGTCCACGGCATGGCGGTGTGCTGCAGCCAATCGAGGATCTGCGGTGCCAGTTCGTACAGGCGATAAAGCTGCTTGGCCAGCATCGGCACCAGCACCAACAGCAGCCCCATGAAAATCAGGGTGAACAACAGGAACACCGTCACCACACTCATGGTGCGGGACATTTTCAGTTTTTCCAGCCGGTCTGCCAGCGGATCGCCCATGTACGCCAGCAGCAAGGCCACGAGAAACGGCGTCAGAATCGAATGCAGCAGCCAGACGAACAAACAGACCAGGACAACCCCGCCCAGCCAGAACCAACGACGCGTATCAGTCATTACTGCCTCTTTCCCCAAGATGATGTGCTTTACGCAACGTCGTTATGAACCTGTTCACCAACGGAAGTGCAATGCGCTATCAGAAACAGCGGGCGGCTGCGGTGCTGCCGGCGTGCCGTCCGCAGCAACGGGCGCGGCGGTGACCGGCGCGCTGGCGATTTCACCGGCTGGCACTTCCTGCAACTTCGCCAGCGACAGCTGGGACCGCAACTGATCGGGGCTGCCGCTGACGTCGAAAGCGACGCGATCACCGTCGGCTGATTTCAGGCGGCCACCGAACGGTTCGAGCAGGCGCAACAGCTGCGCATAACGCTCAAGATTCATGCCCTGCACATCCAGCACCATGCCGGTCGACGCACCCGGCTTGACCACGAAACGCGGCGCCAGACGCTGGCTCACCGCCAACAGCACCGCGTCGGCCAGTTCCGCCGAACTCGCGCCGCTGGCGCTGCCCTGCTCCATCTTGTCGCCCAGCCACAGGTGCCATTTGCCCTGCCACTGGCCGCCGTTTTCCTGAGCGTGAACCGCCAGAATCGCGTCTGAACCGTAACGCTCGGAAGCCTCTTTGAGCGGGCCAACGTCGTTGCCGTCGAGGGTCTTGGCGTTGCCGATGCCTTGTTCGCCAAGGTCCGCTAGGGGTAGACGCAACGGCAGGCCGCGATGCTGGGCGGCGCGGCGAAGAGGCTCGGCAGAGGCTTGGCCGTCACCGACCAGATTGGCACCGTCAGTCGCGTCGTTCAGCCACCAGGCCATGATCACCGGGCGGTTGGAGCCCCACAACGACAGCCCGGCCTGACGCATCGCACGTTCGGTGCTCGCCGGGTCGAAGTCGACCTGCAGGGTCTCGGGTGGGCCGGCGTCATAACCGTACTGGCTGATAATTTGCTGAGGGTCTTTGCGCACCTCGGCAAGGCCGCCGTTCTGCACCGCCTTGGGGTCGCCGGTCAGGCGGATGACCAGGGTTTCCAGCGCAGCCTGGGTGGCACGGGTTTTCTCGTCCGGGGTCTGGCCGCTGACGGGCTCGCGCACCTGATAAAGCGTGTTCACCGTCTCGGCGAGCGCCGGCAGACTCATCAATGAGAGGCAACCCACGAACAGGCAGTTTTTTAGGCGCATGAATGAAGGTGGACGCATGAAGGATTCCCGCTGGGTAAAAAAGGCAACGCTATAAATAGCTGCATAAACTTGAATGAATCGACTCAGACCGCAGGTGCAGCCGAATCGCTCACTCAGGCGCCAACGTTACACCGGATCCTTGCGGCGACGAACGGGTGCGGCAGGATAATCCGGGTTATTTTTTCTTCACGGTCGTCCTGCCCGTCGGCCCAAGGATGGCCGCTTGCGCCCAACCCTGATAAAATCGCGCGCCTTCGCAGACCGGCGATGACAAGGCCCCGCGTCGTTGCCACTCGGTCGTTACCCCGAATCCCCCCCTTAAAGGCCTGGATCATGAGCAAGCAACCCTCCCTGAGCTACAAAGACGCCGGTGTAGACATCGACGCCGGTGAAGCGCTGGTCGAACGCATCAAGAGCGTCGCCAAGCGCACCAAGCGCCCGGAAGTGATGGGCGGCCTCGGGGGCTTCGGCGCTCTGTGCGAAATCCCGGCCGGCTACAAGCAGCCTGTGCTGGTCAGCGGCACCGACGGCGTCGGCACCAAGCTGCGTCTTGCACTGAATCTCAACAAACACGACACCATCGGCATCGACCTGGTCGCCATGTGCGTCAACGATCTGGTGGTCTGCGGCGCTGAGCCGCTGTTCTTCCTCGACTACTACGCCACCGGCAAGCTGAACGTCGACACCGCTGCTCAAGTGGTCACCGGCATCGGCGCGGGCTGCGAACTGGCCGGCTGCTCCCTGGTCGGCGGCGAAACCGCTGAAATGCCCGGCATGTACGAAGGCGAAGACTACGACCTGGCCGGTTTCTGCGTCGGCGTCGTGGAAAAAGCCGAGATCATCGACGGCTCCAAGGTTGCTGCGGGCGACGCACTGATCGCGCTCCCCTCTTCCGGTCCGCACTCCAACGGTTACTCGCTGATCCGCAAGATCATCGAAGTGTCGGGTGCCGACATCGACACCATCCAGCTCGACGGCAAGCCGCTGACCGAACTGCTGATGGCGCCGACCCGCATTTACGTCAAGCAACTGCTCAAGCTGATCAAAGACACCGGCGCGGTAAAAGCCATGGCCCACATCACCGGCGGTGGCCTGCTGGACAACATCCCGCGCGTGCTGCCTGAAGGCGCACAGGCCGTCGTCGACGTGGCGAGCTGGACCCGCCCGGCGGTGTTTGACTGGCTGCAGGAAAATGGCAACGTGGATGAGCACGAAATGCACCGCGTACTGAACTGCGGCGTTGGCATGGTCATCTGTGTTGCCCAGGAACACGTTGAAGTCTCGCTGAACGCCCTGCGTGAAGCCGGCGAGCAGCCTTGGGTCATCGGCCAGATCGGCACCGCTGCCGAAGGCGCTGCACAAGTCGAGCTGAAGAACGTCAAGGCTCATTAATGCCTGACATGCCCCAACCCTGTGACGTGGTGGTGCTGCTGTCCGGCACCGGCGGCAACCTGCAGGCGATGATCGACAGCTTTCAGGACAGCGCGAGCCCTGCGCGCATCCGGGCGGTGATTTCCAACCGCGCCGATGCCTTCGGGCTCGAGCGGGCCGCCCGCGCCGGGATCGACACTCGCGTGCTTGATCACACCGGCTACGAAGGTCGCGAGGCCTTCGATGCGGCGCTGATCGAAGCCATCGATTCGTTTCAGCCGTCGCTGGTCGTGCTCGCCGGGTTCATGCGCATCCTCACGCCCGGGTTCGTGCGCCATTACCATGGCCGCCTGCTTAACATTCACCCTTCCCTGCTTCCGCGGTATAAAGGCCTGCACACCCATCAACGGGCGCTGGACGCCGGCGATGCCGAACATGGCTGCAGCGTGCACTTTGTCACCGAGGAACTCGATGGGGGGCCTCTGGTCGTACAGGCAGTTGTTTCTGTAGAGTTGCACGACACGCCCGCCACGCTGGCACAGAGGGTTCACGCCCAGGAACACCTGATATATCCCCTGGCCATTCGCTGGTTCGCCGAAGGACGCTTGACCCTCGACGAACACGGCGCCTCACTGGACGGCCAGGGCCTAGGGCCCAGCGGCCACTTGATCCGACATTAGGAGATATTATGCGTCGCGCTTTGCTCTTCGCTTTCGCTCTGTTCGCACTTCCCGCAGTCAACGCGGCCGACCTTCAACCTTTCTCCGCCAGCTACACCGCTGACTGGAAACAACTCCCCATGAGCGGCGGCAGTGCCAGCCGCAGCCTCGAGAAAAACGCCAACGGCACATGGACCCTGAACTTCAAGGCATCGATGATGATCGCCAGCCTGACCGAAGTCAGCACGATCAAGGTCGACAAGGACCAGTTGCTGCCGCAGACCTACCACTTCGAACGTGGCGGCCTGGGCAAGAGCAAGACGGTCGATCTGGTGTTCGACTGGCCTACCAAATTCATCACCGGCTCGGACCGTGGCGACGCGGTGAAAATCCCGCTGAATGCCGGCGTTCTCGACAAGTCCACCTACCAGCTCGCGCTGCAGCATGACGTGGCGGCGGGCAAAAAGAGCATGTCGTATCAGGTGGTCGACGGTGACGAGATCGACACCTATGACTTCCGCGTCCTGGGCACTGAAAAGGTCGAGACCAAAGTCGGTTCGGTCGACGCCATCAAGGTCGAGCGCGTGCGTGACCCGACGCAGAACAAGCGCATCACCGTGATGTGGTTCGCCAAGGACTACGACTACCTGCTGGTTCGCCTGCAACAGGTTGAAACCGACGGCAAGGAATACAACATCATGCTGCAGGACGGCACGGTGAACGGTAAGTCGGTCAAAGGCAGTTAATACACGCCAGCGCCGAGCGCACTACGAAAAAACCCGCCTCCATGGCGGGTTTTTTCTTGGCGCCGAGAGACACATTTGCCCACATGAAAGATTCTTCATGGCCCTCAACCGGGTGTGACAAAGCGTCGCATGCCCTTCGAATACAAGCATTTAGCGCACTGTTACGGATTCGGTAAATAACTGTTGCCGGATGAGCACATTTACTTAGCTGGCTACCAAAAACTATAAAGAAGGCCTGCGACGTCCTGCCGCAGATATCCAAGAGTCAGGAGTTTGCACTATGACCGTAACTGTTACTGAACGCGACGACGCCCATATCTCCCACGAAACCATCGCCGATGGCATCCAGATCTGGGATGTTCGCCAGCAAGACCAATTGGTAGGGATGTTTCATCACGAATCGGACGCACAGCGTTACGCAGCAGAACTAGCCGAGCAAGAAGCGAAGCTTCAGGCCAGTCATTCGTAATTTCGGAATCGCAGCAAAACAAAACCCGCCTCTCGGCGGGTTTTGTCGTTTACCAGAGGTCCGCTTTTCACGATGCCCCAGCGCAACTCTTTCATACAGACAATGCGAACTAGGTGGGAGTGAGCTTGATCACGAAAGCGGTAGCACCCTCTGAAGATTTAGCTCATGCCCCTTCGCAAAGAATCACCACATCAGGTCATCAGGGATCTTGTACGCGGCATAAGGATCATCGCCATCCGGCTCTTCGGTGGGGGCGCTGAGCATGACAATGCGGCGCGGATCGCGCTCTTGCACCTTGAGGGCGGCTTCCCGCGGGATCACCTCGTAAGTACCGCCGTGGTGCACGATAGCCAGCGCGCCGCTGCTCAGCTTGCTGCGCATCAGAGGGTTGACCGACAGGCGCTTGACCTTCTTGTCGTCGACGAAGTTGTAGTAGTCCTCGGTGGTCAGCTTCGGCAGGCGCGTGGCTTCGATCAGTTGCTTGACCTGGGCAGCACGGGCTTTCTGCTCGATTTTTTCCTGCTGCTGACGGTTCAACTCCTGATCCCGTTTGGCCTTTTCGGCCATCGCTTCCTGGGCCGCGCGCTGGCTGGTGTCGTCCGCCACCGCCTGGCCCTTGTGCACCAGGCGCTGCTCCTTCTGCTTGCTCTTGCTGGCCTGCTTGGCCTGCTTCTCATTGACCAGTCCGGCTTTCAGCAACTGGTCACGAAGGGAAATACCCGCCATCTGTCTTCTCTCTCTAAATAGTCAACTCAACCGCAGTTGGGCGTGATCTTTTCCTGACGCTTGGCTTCGCCCCAGAGCGCATCCATTTCTTCGAGGCTGCAATCTTCAATGGGGCGCCGGGTGTCGCGCAAGGTCTGTTCGATAAATCTGAAACGCCGCTCGAATTTGGCATTGGCGGCGCGCAGGGCATTTTCCGGGTCGACCTTAAGGTGCCGGGCCAGATTGACCGCGGCAAACAGCAGGTCGCCGACCTCTTCGGTGATGGCAGCGCTGTCGTTGTCGGCCATGGCTTCCAGGACTTCGTCGAGTTCCTCGCGTACGTTGTCGACCACCGGCAGGGCGTCCGGCCAGTCGAAACCGACCCGGGAGGCACGCTTCTGCAACTTCGCCGCCCGCGACAGCGCAGGCAATACGGCCGGCACATCATCGAGCAGGGAAAGCTGCTCAGGGGCGCTGGCCTTTTCCGCGCGCTCCTCGGCCTTGATCTGTTCCCAGCGCTGCTTGACCTGCTCCTCGCTGAGACGCGGGGTTTCCAGCGGCGCGTACAGATCGCCGGTCGGGAACACGTGGGGATGACGGCGAATCAGTTTGCGGGTGATACCGTCGACCACACCGTCAAACTCGAAGCGCCCTTCTTCCCGCGCCAGCTGGCAGTAATACACCACCTGAAACAGCAAATCGCCGAGCTCGCCGCGCAGGTCATCGAAATCGCCACGCTCGATGGCGTCGGCCACTTCGTAGGCTTCTTCAAGGGTGTGCGGCACGATGCTCGCGTAATGCTGCTTCACGTCCCACGGGCAACCGAATTGCGGATCGCGCAGACGGGCCATGAGGTTAAGGAGGTCTTGGAGGCTATACATGAGGGTCTCTCTTCGTTCGCAGCGGTAAGCGACAAGCCACAAGCTTCAAGTTATCCGCGTACGGCTTGAAGCTGATCGTTCCCACGCTCTGCGTGGGAATGCCCGCCTGGACGCTCTGCGTCCCACGAGTGACGCGGAGCGTCACGGACTGCGTTCCCACGCAGAGCGTGGGAACGATCAACCGCCGTAAAATCACGGTGTTCTGTTGCGCCGCGTTTCGATGATGTTCGGCAGTTGCGAGATGCGCCCCAGCAGCCGGCCCAACGCGTCCAGGCCCGGGATCTCGATGGTCAGCGACATCAGCGCGGTGTTGTCTTCCTTGTTCGAGCGGGTGTTGACCGCCAGGACGTTGATGCGCTCGTTGAGCAGAATCTGCGAGACGTCACGCAGCAGCCCCGAGCGGTCGTAGGCGCGGATGATGATGTCCACCGGATAGGTGAGCACCGGCACCGGGCCCCAGCTGACCTGAATGATACGCTCGGGTTCGCGCCCGCCCAGTTGCAGCACCGAGGCGCAGTCCTGACGGTGAATGCTCACGCCGCGGCCTTGGGTGATGTAACCGACGATGGCATCGCCCGGCAGCGGCTGGCAGCAGCCGGCCATCTGCGTCATCAGGTTGCCGACGCCCTGGATCTGAATGTCGCCGCGCTTGCCCGGCTTGTAGCCGGTGGCCTTGCGCGGAATCAGCTCCAGCTGCTCGTTGCCGCGTTCAGGCTCGACCAGTTGCTGGGCCAGATTGACCAACTGCGCAATGCGCAGGTCGCCGGCACCGAGGGCGGCGAACATGTCTTCGGCCATCTTCATGTTGGCCTTCTCGGCCAGCTTGTCGAAATCCACTTGCGGCAGCGCCAGACGCGCCAGTTCACGCTCCAGCAACACCTTGCCGGCGGCGACGTTCTGGTCGCGCGCCTGCAGCTTGTACCAGTGCACGATCTTCGCCCGCGCCCGAGACGTGGTGATGTAACCCAGGTTCGAGTTCAGCCAATCGCGGCTCGGCGTGCCGTGCTTGCTGGTGATGATCTCGACCTGCTCGCCGGTCTGCAGGCTGTAGTTGAGCGGCACGATGCGCCCGTTGATCTTCGCGCCACGGCAGTTGTGGCCGATCTCGGTGTGCACGCGGTAGGCGAAGTCCAGGGGCGTTGCGCCTTTGGGCAGGTCGATCGCGTGGCCGTCCGGGGTAAACACGTAAACGCGGTCGGGTTCGATATCCACGCGCAGCTGTTCCGCCAGCCCGCCGATGTCGCCCAGCTCTTCGTGCCATTCGAGCACCTGACGCAGCCAGGAGATTTTCTCTTCGTAATGATTGGAGCCGGATTTAACGTCGGTGCCCTTGTATTTCCAGTGGGCGCAGACGCCCAGCTCGGCCTCTTCGTGCATGGCGTGGGTGCGGATCTGCACTTCCAGCACCTTGCCCTCCGGACCGATCACTGCCGTGTGCAGCGAGCGATAGCCGTTTTCCTTGGGGTTGGCGATGTAGTCGTCGAATTCCTTGGGAATGTGCCGCCACAACGTGTGGACAATGCCGAGGGCGGTGTAGCAATCGCGCATCTCCGGCACCAGCACGCGAACAGCGCGAACGTCGTAGATCTGGCTGAATTCCAGGCCCTTGCGCTGCATCTTTCGCCAAATCGAATAAATGTGCTTGGCCCGGCCGCTGATGTCGGCCGTCACGCCAGTGGCCAGCAGCTCGTTCTCAAGCTGGGACATCACGTCGGTGATGAAGCGCTCGCGATCAAGGCGGCGTTCGTGCAGCAGCTTGGCGATCTGCTTGTACTGCTCGGGCTCCAGGTAACGGAAGGACAGGTCCTCCAGCTCCCATTTGATGTGACCGATACCCAGTCGGTGGGCCAGCGGTGCGTAAATGTCGAAGACTTCCCGGGCGACGCGGTTGCGCTTTTCATCGTCGGTGTTCTTCACCGCCCGGATGGCGCACGTACGCTCGGCCAGCTTGATCAATGCGACGCGCACGTCATCGACCATGGCCACCAGCATCTTGCGCAGGTTTTCGACCTGGGCCTGAGTGCCGAGCACCAGGGACTGACGCGGGCTGAGACTGGCGCTGATCGCCGCCATGCGCAGCACGCCGTCGATGAGTTTGGCGACGGTGGGGCCAAAGCGCTGGTTGACATCGGGCAGCGAGATCTTGCCTTCGCGCACGCCGCGATAAATCACGGCGGCAACGAGGGAGTCCTGATCGAGCTTGAGGTCGGCCAGGATTTCAGCGATTTCCAGGCCCGTCTGAAAACTCGACGTGCCCTCCGCCCAGAGGTTCTTGGCGGCGTTGTCCTGTTGCTCGGCGTGCCGGGCAAATTCACAGGCCTCTTTGAGGGCCTGTCGGTCCACTGCGAGGTCGACGCTGACCACGTGATCCAGCCACGCGTCGAGGTTGATACTGCCGTCTGTGTTGATCGGCTGGTGGGGTCTCACCTGTACCATGTTGCTTACCTTCCCTACGGCGCGATGAAATGCGCCTTCAGTCGCCGGCCTTCTTGAGCGCGTGCGCCTTGCGGGCCATGCAAGGTCGCGTACGCGCGGGCCAGTCGGATTAAACGAGACTCCGTGTAAGGCATGGGCTTTTCCTGAGCCGCTGCCTCACTTGCTCGCTTCAAATAACGCCATCGCCTCGACATGCGCTGTCTGCGGGAACATATCGAGGATTCCGGCACGTTTTAAACAGTAGCCCTGCTTGATCAATTCAACCGTGTCGCGCGCCAGCGTAGCCGGGTTGCACGACACATAAAGGACGCGCTGAGCGCCCAAAGACTTGAGTTTGCCCACTGCTTCGAACGCCCCGTCACGGGGCGGATCGAGCAGCACTGCGGCGAAACCTTCCGCCACCCAGGCCGCCTTGTCCAGTGGCTGCGACAGATCGGCCTGATAAAACTTCACGTTGCTTAAACCGTTGCCGGCGGCGTTGGCCGTCGCCCGCTGAACCATGGCGTCGACGCCCTCCACGGCCACCACGTCGCGCGACATTTGCGCCAGCGGTAGAGCGAAGTTACCGAGACCGCAGAACAAGTCCAGCACTCGTTCGTCCTTGCCCGGCGCGAGCCAGGCCAGAGCCTGTTCGATCATCGCGGTGTTGACCTGAGCATTGACCTGCACGAAGTCGCCGGGGCGATAGGCCAGGGACAGATTCCACGGTTCCAGACGGTAGCCCAGTGGCGCGGCCGGATCGACCGGTTGTGGCTCGCCTTCGCCGTGCAACCACAGCTGCGCGTCATGGGTTTCGCAAAACGCCTTGAGGATGGCCAGATCGTTTTCAGGCAGCGGCGCGGTGTGCCGCAGCAGCACGGCGGTGGCCGAGCCGCTAAAGAGCTCGACATGCCCCAGCGCCTGGGGTTTGCTCAGGCTGCAAAGCATGGGCGCCAGCGCCGTCATGATCGGTTGCAAGGCCTGTACCAGCACCGGGCATTGTTCGATGGCAATGATGTCCTGACTCGCCGCGGCGCGGAAGCCGACGTCCAGCCGTTTGGCGCGGACGTCCCAGCGAACGGCGACGCGGGCGCGCCGGCGGTAGGCGTATTCATCACCGGTCAGGGGCGCAGCCCACTCCTGCGGCTCGACCCCGGCAATGCGGCCTAATTGCTCGGCGAGCATGCTCTGTTTCAGGGCAAGCTGTTCGGCGTGGGGCATGTGCTGAGTGCTGCAACCACCGCAACGGCCGAAATGCGGGCACGCTGCGGGGCGGCGCATGGGGCTGGCCTGGAACACGCGCTCGGTGCGGGCTTCAACGACTTTGCCGTGGGCATTGAGCACGCGGGCCTCGACCTCTTCGCCGGCCAGACTGCCCATGACAAACCAGGTGCGGCCGTCGACGAAACCGATGCCGCGACCGTCATTGGCCAGCCGCTCGATATTCAGGCGTTGTTTTTTACCGGTGGGGACCTGCGGGGTCCGGGTGCCGCCGCTGGGCTGGAAACGCAGGCCTGCATCACGCTTGGCCATCAGTTGGGCGCATCGTAGACGCCGGTCGACAGGTAACGGTCGCCGCGGTCACAAATGATCGCGACCATCACCGCGTTCTCGACTTCCTGGGACAGCCGGAGCATCCCGGCCACAGAGCCGCCTGACGACACGCCACAGAAAATGCCTTCTTCCCGCGCCAGACGACGCATGACGTCCTCGGCTTCGGCCTGACCCATGTCCAGAATCCGGTCGACGCGGTCGGCCTGATAAATGCTCGGCAGGTATTCCTGAGGCCAGCGGCGAATGCCTGGAATCGACGCGCCATCCATAGGCTGGAGGCCGACGATCTGGATGTTCGGGTTCTGTTCCTTGAGGAAACGCGAGGTGCCCATGATGGTGCCGGTGGTGCCCATGGAACTGACGAAATGGGTGACGGTGCCGCCGGTCTGCCGCCAGATTTCCGGGCCGGTGCCGACGTAATGCGCTTGGGGATTGTCGCCGTTGGCGAACTGGTCGAGCACTTTGCCGTGGCCTTCGGCCTGCATGCGCTCGGCCAGATCACGGGCGCCTTCCATGCCCTCTTCCTTGCTGACCAGAATCAGCTCGGCGCCATAGGCGGTCATCGCCGCCTTGCGCTCGGCGCTGGAGTTGTCGGGCATGATCAGGATCATGCGATAGCCCTTGATCGCCGCAGCCATCGCCAGGGCGATGCCGGTGTTGCCGGAGGTGGCTTCGATCAGGGTGTCGCCGGGGTGGATCTGCCCGCGCAATTCGGCACGGGTAATCATCGACAGCGCCGGGCGGTCCTTCACGGAACCGGCCGGGTTATTGCCTTCGAGCTTGAGCAGCAACGTGTTGCTGGTGTTCCCGGCCATGCGTTGCAGACGCACCAGCGGGGTGTTGCCGACGCAATCGGCGATGGTTTGATACTGCAGGGTCATGGCGTTTTCGCGATCCAGACGTGCGGGGGTCGCCCATCATACCGGCAATCGCTGCCGGGCCATATCACGCAAAGTGAGGTGGTTATCGCTGAATGGAATAAGGCAGAGGATTTCTGCACAGGCGAACCGGAGATATCCGGGATAACACGCCATCGCCCTGCCGCTGCAAAACCTGTGGGAGTGAGCTTGCTCACGAAGGCGGTATTTCAGCCGCTGAAGAAGTGGGGAATGTACTGGCCTCTTCGTGAGCAAGCTCACTCCCACACGACTGCGTTATTCGCCCGATACAGCGGCGCCTGGACCTCGAGGCGCTTCCTAAAAAGGTCGCGTCCCGCGGGCCGGCAAGCGCATGATCATTCTCAAGCCCTGCCCCGTGTTCTCCGCCCACAAGTCGCCACCTTGCAGGCGCAGCGAGTTGCGCGCGATGCTCAGGCCCAGGCCGAAACCGCCGTCGCCGGGGCGGGCGCCATCCAGGCGGATGAAAGGCGCAAAAATACGCTCGAGATCGCCCTCGTCGATCCCGCCGCCCTGATCTTCGAGCCATAACAGCCAATCGTCCCCTTCCCGGCGACCGTCAAGGCGCACGATGCCCTCGGGCGGCGAGTGGCGGATGGCGTTACGCAGAGTGTTTTCCAGCGCCTGCGCCAACGTATTGAGATGGCCACTGACCCAGCACTCGCCGTCCAGATCGCAGCGCAACTGACGGGACGGCCAGCAGGTTTCGAAACAAGCGTCATCCACCAGCATCTCCCACAGCGCCACCACTTGAATATCCTCGCCGGGAAGTTTCTCGCGCTCGGTGTCAAGCCAGGCCAGTTGCAGGGTGTCGTCCACCAACCGGCGCATGCCATCCACTTCCCGGCTCAGGCGCTCGCGCAATTCAGGCAGGGTCTGCTCGCTGTCGCAGGCCACCCGCAGGCGACTCAGTGGCGTGCGCAGTTCGTGGGAAAGGTCACGCAGTAACTGCTGCTGAACCTGCACCGTCGAATGCAGGCGCGCGGCCATGTGATCGAAGGCGCGGTTCAGCTCGCCCAGCTCGTCGCGGCGCTCGGTCATTTGCGGCGACAGCCTGCTGCTCAGCCGATCGGCGCGCCACGCGTTGGCCTGTTCGCGCAGTTGGTTGAGCGGGCGAATCAGCAGGCGATACAGCCCGACGCACAGCAGCAAGGTGAACAACGCCGGAATCAGCCCGTTGGTCAGGATTTGCCCGATCCACGCGTAACGGCCCGGCTTGAAGCGCTCGGGCAGTTCGATCACCAGACTGCCGGCGTCCGGGTTGCCCGGAAACGCGATCTTCAGCCAAGGCACGGTCTTCTGCCGCGTGCTCATGGGCCAGTCGATGCCACGCATGAAGGTCAGCCGTTGCGACTGCTCGCGGGTCAGCGGCGTGCTGCCGAGGGATTGCAAGTCGCTGCCGATGACCCCGACCCAGCCCGTTTCCTGCAGACGGACCTGCTTTAGCCATTCGTCGATGCCGCGCTGGCTGCCTGTGTTCCATGCCTGTTCGGCCTGCGCCGCATAGCCGTTGAGCACCTGATGGGCTTCAGCGTTCAGATAGGCGTTGCGGGTCTCGATGTAGCGGCCCCAATACCAGCTGAGCCAGATCATCAGCAGGCAAAAGCCGACCAGCAGAACGGCCAGTTTCCAGAACAGCGAATGCCGGCCGGGCAGCCGTTTGCGCGGCTCAACCATTCAACACCTCAACCATCCAGCACCGCAGCCGTCAGCACGTAGCCCTTGCCCCAGACCGTGCGCAGTTGCCGTGCTTGATAGCCAACGGCCTTGAGCTTGCGGCGAATCTGGCTGATGTGCATGTCCAGGCTGCGGTCGTGCTGGGAATAGCCGCGCTGCAGGACGTGCTGATAAAGAAAGGCTTTGCTGAGGACGTCCTCCTGGTTGCGCCACAAGGTTTCCAGCAGGCGGTATTCGCTGCCGGTCAATTGCGCCGGGGTGCCGACGAAGAAGACATCGCAGCGTCCGTCGTCAAAGGTCAGGCCGTCTGCTTCAGGTTTCTCCACGCCGGCATCTGGCTCGTTGGCAGTCTGGCCGTGGAAGCGTCGTTCCAGGTCGACCCTGCGCAGGATCGCCTCGATGCGCACGCGCAGCTCATCGACGCTGAACGGTTTGGGCAGGTAATCGTCGGCGCCGTTCTGGAAGCCGGTGATGCGGTCGGCCTCGGCACCCAGGGCGGACATGAGGATGATCGGCACGGTATGGCGACGACGCAGATGGGTGAGGATGTCGAGGCCGTTCATGCCAGGGAGCAGGATGTCCATCAGCACCACATCGAAGGGTTCGCGTTGCGCACAGGCCAGCCCTTCGGCACCGTTCTGGCACCAGGTCACCTGAAACCCGCAGCGATCAAGCTGATCGTGGACAAAAGCGCCGAGCACGACATCGTCCTCGATGGCGAGTATGTGGGGGCGATGGAGGCTGGCGGGAGTCATTGGCGTCTGCGACTGATTCTCAAGAAGGGGATTATTCAAGATTGCGTGCGGCGGGGCAATGCTGGCCTTGCCGGAGCGGTGCTCTTTAGTAGGACCGGCTTCAGCCGCGAAGAGACCGGTTTGGACACCCTCAATTTGCGGTGTGACGTCAAATGCCTTCCCGGCTAAAGCCGGTCCTACCAGGGAAGTTTCCAGTCCCATCATGTGCACACGCCGCGGTCCTGTAGGACCGGCTTCAGCCGGGAAGAGGCCAGTTTGGGCACCATCAATTCTGCGGCGTAACACTTGACGCCTTCCCGGCTAAAGCCAGTCCTACAAGGGAAGTGTCCAGTCCCATCATGTGCACACGCTGCGGTCCTGTAGGACCGGCTTTAGCCGGGAAGAGGCCGGTTTGGACACCCTCAATTTGCGGTGTCATCCAAAACGCCTTCCCGGCTAAAGCCGGTCCTGCGAAGGCGGTGTCCAGTTCCATCAGGTGTGAACGCGCCAGTCGCACTGTGTGCACGAGGCGCAAATGACTACACTGCGCAGTGATTGCGCTTCACGCGCTGCATGGGCGCCGCATTTGCCTGAATTCGTGCCGGGTTGCTGGAGAAGAAGTGTGCTGAAAAAAGTGGGCATCAAAGGCCGCGTCATGCTGCTGACCCTGCTCCCGGCCTGCCTGATGGCGGCATTGCTGGGGGGGTATTTCACCTGGATGCAGCTGACCGAGTTGCAGACCCAGTTGCTCAAGCGTGGCGAGATGATTGCCAACGAGCTGGCGCCGCTGTCGGCCGGCGCGCTGGCCAGCGGTGATCAGGCCATGCTTGAACGTATTGCCGGGCAAGTGCTGGAGCAGGCCGACGTGCGTGCGGTGTCGTTCCTCGATGCCGACCGGGGAATGTTGGCCCACGCCGGCCCGAGCATGATCAACCAGGTCCCCACCGGGAACAGCACGCACCTGCTGCAGCGATCGGAAAACGACGCCACGCGCTACCTGATGCCGGTGTTCGGGCGCAGCCGTCATCTGACCGGCGATGTCGTTCCCGCCGAAGCCGACCGTCTGCTGGGCTGGGTCGAGCTGGAGCTTTCACATAACGGGACGTTGTTGCGCGGCTATCGCAGCCTGTTTGCCAGCGTGATCCTGATTCTTATCGGTCTCGGCCTGACCGCCATGCTCTCCCTGCGCATGAGCCGCACCATCAACGGCCCGATCACCCAGATCAAGCACGTCGTCGCGCAGTTGAAGGACGGCAACCTCGAAGCGCGGCTGCCGCCCATGGGCAGTTACGAACTCGATCAACTGGGCTCGGGCATCAATCGCATGGCGGCAACGTTGCAGAACGCTCAGGAAGAATTGCAGCACAGCATCGAGCAGGCCACCGAAGACGTGCGCCAGAACCTGGAAACCATCGAGATCCAGAACATCGAACTGGACCTGGCGCGCAAGGAAGCCCTGGAAGCCAGCCGGATCAAGTCCGAGTTTCTGGCGAACATGAGCCATGAAATCCGCACGCCGCTCAACGGCATCCTCGGTTTTACCCACCTATTGCAGAAAAGCGAGCTGACGCCGCGCCAGTACGATTACCTGGGCACCATCGAGAAATCCGCCGACAACCTGTTGAGTATCATCAACGAGATTCTGGATTTCTCGAAGATCGAGGCCGGCAAGCTGGTCCTCGACGCCATCCCGTTCAACCTGCGCGACCTGCTGCAGGACACACTGACCATCCTCGCCCCTGCCGCCCACGCCAAACAATTGGAGCTGGTGAGTCTGGTCTATCGCGACACGCCGTTGTCGCTGGTGGGCGATCCGCTGCGCTTGCGGCAGATCCTCACCAACCTGGTCAGCAATGCCATCAAGTTCACCCGCGAAGGCACCATCGTCGCGCGGGCGATGCTGGAGGAGGAGCACGACACCACCGTGCAGTTGCGCATCAGCGTGCAGGACACCGGCATTGGTCTGTCGAGTCAGGACGTGCGCGCGCTGTTTCAAGCGTTCAGCCAGGCGGACAACTCCCTGTCGCGGCACTCCGGCGGCACCGGGCTGGGGCTGGTGATTTCCAAGCGGCTGGTCGAGCAGATGGGCGGCGAAATCGGTGTCGAGAGCACGCCGGGGGAAGGGTCGGAATTCTGGATCAGCCTGACGCTGCCAAAAACCCGCGACGACCTCGAAGACCTGCCCGCCCCGCCGCTGTTGGGCCGTCGCGTGGCGGTGCTGGAACATCACGATCTGTCGCGGCAGGCGCTTGAGCATCAACTGGAAGACTGCGGCCTGCAGCCGATGGTCTTCAACAATCTGGAAAACCTCATCAATGGCGTGACGGTGGTGCACCAGACGCCCCACGCCATCGACATGGCCGTGCTCGGCGTGACCGCCCACGAGCTGCCGCCCGAGCGCCTGCGCCAGCAGATCTGGGACCTGGAAAACCTCAACTGCAAAGTGCTGGTGCTGTGCCCGACCACTGAACAGGCGCTGTATCAATTCTCCGTGCCCGACGCCTATAACCAGTTGCAGGCGAAACCTGCGTGTACGCGCAAATTGCGCCGCGCGCTGTCGGAGCTGATCCAGCCCAAACAGTTGCGCAGCGAGGTGCCGGAGCCGCTGTCGAGCCGGCCGCCGCGCATTCTCTGCGTGGACGACAACCCGGCGAATCTGTTGCTGGTGCAAACCTTGCTCGAAGACATGGGCGCCAAGGTCAAGGCCGTCGACAGTGGTTATGCCGCGGTGCAAGCAGTACAGGACGAACCTTTCGATCTGGTGCTGATGGACGTGCAGATGCCGGGCATGGATGGACGCCAGGCCACCGAAGAAATTCGCAGTTGGGAAAGCGAGCGCCAGGCCACATCGCTGCCCATCGTCGCCCTCACCGCCCACGCCATGGCCAACGAAAAGCGCGCGCTGTTGCAGAGCGGCATGGACGACTACCTGACCAAGCCGATCAGCGAACGCCAGCTGGCGCAGGTGGTGCTGAAGTGGACCGGACTGGCGCTGCGCAATCAGGCGCCCGAGCGGCACGTCGAGCTCGCACAGGCCGGCATCAATCTGCAGGTGCTCGATCACGAGGAAGGGCTTCGGCTGGCGGCGGGCAAAGCCGATCTGGCCGCGGACATGCTGGCGATGCTGCTGGCCTCCCTCGCCACCGACCGCGAAGCCATCCGCAACGCCCGCGAGGCCAAGGATAATGTCGCGCTGATCGAACGCGTCCACCGCCTCCACGGCGCCACCCGTTACTGCGGCGTCCCGCAACTGCGCGCGGCGTGTCAGCGCAGCGAGACCCTGCTAAAGCAGGAATCAGCAGACAGTGACAAGGCACTGGATGAATTGGAGAAGGCCATCAACCGCCTGGAAACCGAGGCGCGAGTGAGTGCTTGATCTGGGTCACTGGTGTTTTATTTTGTGATGGATAGGGTAACGGGGTTCGGCGGTGGGTCAGGTCAGATGGAGGGGCTGACAGACCGCTCGCGAGCACGCTCACTCCCACAGGAGCTTTGTTTGCTGCGATAGCCATATGTCAGGCCATATACAAGGAGCAACCATGCGCACGCTTGTCTACAGCAGCCAGACCTACGACCGCGAGAGCTTTCTTGGCGCGCAGGTCGCGGCGGACATCGAACTGCATTTCCAGCCCGCGCGCTTGACGCTGGACACCGTTGCGCTGGCTGATCAGTACGAAGTGGTCTGTGCGTTTATCAACGACGACCTGAGCGCGCCGGTGCTTGAACAATTGGCAGCAGGCGGTACCAAACTGATTGCGCTGCGCTCGGCCGGTTTCAATCACGTCGACCTCGCCGTCGCCCGGCGCCTGGGCCTCAGTGTCGTGCGGGTTCCGGCCTATTCGCCCCATGCCGTCGCCGAACATGCGGTGGCGTTGATTCTCTCGTTGAACCGCCATCTGCACCGCGCCTACAACCGCACCCGCGACGGCGATTTCAGCCTGCACGGCCTGACCGGTTTCGATCTGGTGGGCAAAACCGTCGGCGTGGTCGGCACCGGGCAGATCGGTGCAACGTTCGCAAGGATCATGGCGGGTTTCGGTTGCCGGTTGCTGGCTTACGATCCGTACCCGAACCCGGTAGTCGAAGCGCTGGGCGCCCGCTATCTGCCCCTCGACGAACTGCTCGCCGAAGCGCAGATCATCAGCCTGCATTGCCCGCTCAACGAGCACACCCGGCACCTGATCAACCCGGATTCGTTGGCGCGCATGCAGCACGGCGCGATGCTGATCAACACCGGGCGCGGCGCGTTGGTGAACACGCCGGCGCTGATCGACGCGCTCAAGAGCGGCCAGCTGGGCTACCTCGGGCTGGACGTCTATGAAGAGGAAGCGCAGCTGTTTTTCGAGGACCGCTCGGACCTGCCGCTGCAGGACGATGTGCTGGCACGACTGCTAACATTCCCCAACGTGGTGATCACCGCCCATCAGGCATTTCTGACCAGAGAAGCCCTCGGCGCCATCGCTCAGACTACGCTGGATAACATCACCGGCTGGGCGGCGGGCAGCCCGCAGAATCTGGTGCAGTGAACCCGTTCTCCGCCGATCCCGGGCCGGTCGGCAGCGAGAATCCCCTCTCTAAAGTGTTAGCATGCGCGCCTATTTGGAGACCCCCATGGCCGAACACGATTTCCGTTACAGCATGCTCACCCCGCAACACACCCTGATCGAATGCCGCAGTCTGGCCGTCGGTCGTTACCAAGTGACCGGCAACGGCGGCTCGATCAAGCCCGACGACGTGCTGCTGGTTACCGTCAAAGGCAGCAAAGAGCTGTTCATGCGACTGAACGTGGAAAAAGTCCGTCACCTGATCAACCCGACCGGTCAGTGGGTGGCCGTCGCCAACGGCCCGGCGTTCACCGAGCTTGCGATCCATCAGTGGAAGGTGAACTGCAACGACTGCGGCAAAGAGCGCGACATCGAATTCATGGTCGACGGCAAGGACGGCAAAAAAGCCCTCAAGCCTGCCGCCACTGCGCGCATCGAGGAGCTGGGCTGGAAGGTCGTCGGCGAGAACCACCTCTGCCCTGCCTGCGCGAAGAAAACCGCATGAAACCGTTTTTGCTGACACTGCTGGCGGCCATGCTGCTGACGGCATGCGCCACCGAAACCCCTGCACTCAAGCAAGACCACGGCTACGTGCTGGAATGGATCGGTGAACGGCCGTTGATCGACAACAGCCACCTGACCATGACCCTCGGCAACGACGGTCGCGCCTACGGCAATGCCGGCTGCAACCACTGGTTCGCGTCGTACCAGCTGCAGGGTGATGCGATCAGCTTCGGCCCGGTCGGCAGCACCCGCAAACTGTGCGCGCCGGCTTTGATGGAGCAGGAACATCGGTTCCTTGAAGCGATGGGCAAGGTGCAGCGGTGGGATGTGTCGCCCATCGAGCAATTGCGCCTCTGGCCTGCCCAGGGCAAACCGTTGCGGTTCTGGCTGGAAGAGGACTGACTGGATTAGCAAAAGGCCAGCGCCTTGCTGCCCATAGAGCCGGATGCCATAGGCCGCTCAAGCAGCCTGCGCTTTGGCCGATAAGCCTTACATCGTAATCCCTCCTTTTTATGCAGCGCTGGCTATGCGTACCCGAGAGTGCGGAGCTGACCCTTGGAGCCCACTTGATCAGTATTTTGTCATCGCGCCTTGAGCTGGTTCGACGCTTTGCCCGCACTCGGCGGAGCAAACTGGCCCGTTATGCGGGCGCACTTCTGATAGTGACGCTGTGCTGCGCGCTTCGCTCGCTGCTTCCTTTTACAGCCCTGCCCTACTTGTTTTTCATTCCCGGGTTGATGTTTGTCGGCTTCTGCTTCGGGGTCGGGCCATCCGCTTTTGGTTGCGTGCTGGCGGTGCTCGCCGCGCAATTTTTTTTCATCGGTCAGATCGGTTTCAACGATGGGTTTGCGGCTTGGGCCAGCAGCGCGAGCTTCGCACTGGTGACGTTCGGCATGTCAGTCATCTGCGCATTGTTCCAGAAGAGTTTGAACGCGCTCTCCGATCTCAATGAGCGTCTGGAGCTTGAGGTTGAGCGCCGCACTCTGGAGCGCGATGGCATCTGGAATGTCTCCCCCGACCTGATCTGCATGCTGTCCGAACGTGGCGAAGTCGTTGCGATGAATCCCTCCTGGCAAAGCGAGACCGGACACGCCGAACATGCCCTCAAAGATGGGGCATTTTTCAACTTTATCTCGCCTTCGCAATTGTCCGATGCCTTGAACAGACTCAGCGAGGTGCCGGTCGCTGAGCTCGATAGTCAGGGCCCGCGCAGCAATGGACAGCCGTTGCATCTGAACTGGCGAATTGCACGTCGCGAGGGGCATTACTTCGCGGTAGCCCGAGACATCTCTCTGCAAAAAGAACGCGAGCAAGCATTCGAAGAGGTCAGATCACAATTACAGCAAAGTCAAAAAATGGAAGCGGTCGGTCAGCTGACCGGCGGCCTGGCCCATGACTTCAATAACCTGCTGACGGTGATCACCAGTAGCCTGGACATGCTCGAACAACGGCTTGCCCAGGGCAGGCACGCTGAACTTCCACGATACGTGGGTCTGGCCCGCAATGCCTCCGATCGCGCCGCCTCCCTCACCCATCGTCTGTTGGCCTATGCCAGGCGCCAGACGTTGGCGAGTACGGTGATCGATCCGGCTTTGTTGGTTCAGGAAATGGAGGACCTGATCAGCAGGACGCTGACCCCTCGTATAGAACTCGAGGTACTGGCGGCCAGGGACGCGGTGCTGTGCTTTTGCGACGCGCATCAGTTGGAAAATGCGCTACTGAACCTGTGCATCAATGCACGCGACGCCATGCCGCAAGGTGGCCGCCTACAGATTGAAGTCACCCCGGTGCGCATCGAACCGACGCAAGCAACCGGGACGCTGGGCGCAGGTGGATATGCACGCTTCAGTGTCAGGGATACCGGGACAGGTATGCCGCGCAGCGTTCTCGAGCGTGCGTTCGATCCGTTCTTCACGACCAAGCCACTGGGTTCCGGCACTGGCCTGGGCCTATCGATGGTGCATGGCTTTGCCCGACAATCATCCGGGGACGTCCAGATTGAGTCGCAGGTAGGCAAAGGCACGACGGTGAACCTGTTTCTGCCTTTGCATCAAGGCACGGCACCGGCAGCCGGTGCCGCCTCGCCAGCGGCGGCGGAGGACAAGGCTCACACGCTGAGCGGGTCGATATTAGTGGTCGACGATGAGGATGCCATCCGCGATCTGATCAGCGAAACACTCTTGGACATGGGCTATCAGGTCGCCAAGGCGGCAACCGCTGCGCAGGCGCTGCATCAGCTAGAGCGACTGCCTGAGGTCAGCCTGCTCATCACCGATATCGGCTTGGCGGGCGGCATGAGTGGCGATGAATTAGCCGTAGCCGCGCTGGATGCGCGGCCCACGCTCAAGGTCTTGTTCATCTCCGGTTTCGCCGAAAACAGCATCCCTGCGATCGCCTTGAAAAGCGGCCAGACTGAATTGCTGCTCAAGCCTTTCGCTATGAATCATCTCAAGACGCTGACCCGGCAATTACTGACGTCAGGCTGAAGGCGCCGACTTGCAGCGCCTGCAAGCAGTTATCGTGTCGTCGGCAACGGCTGGAACTCGCCGCGCTCCAGATTTTGCACCTGGTTGCCCATCGCGTCCGTGGCATTAAGATCCGCGCCTTTTGCGGCCAGTGCGTCTAGAACATCCTTGCGATGGAACAGCGCCGCGTACATCGCTGCTGTCTGACCCGCGTTATTGCGTTGATCGGGCGCGCAGTTCGCGGCGACCAGTTGCCGGGCGATGGTGAGCTCGCCTTTGAAGATCGCCCCCATCAATGCCGTATTGCCTCGCAGATCTTTGGCGCAGGGATCGGCGCCAGCGTCCAGCAGCTGGGTCACGGCAGGTTGTTGGCCGTGGTAAGCGGCAAGAATCAGGGCGGTATAGCCTTTTTCGTCCTGGACGTTCAGGTCGAATTTGGCATTGATAAATTCGTTGAGCATCTCCTGGCGGCCGTCTCGGGCGGCCTGGAAAAACAGCTCCTTGAGTTGTGCCTGGGTATCGGCGGTGCTGCCGGTGTCTGACGGGGCGGCGTGGACTACGCTTGCCGTCAGACACAGCAACAGCCCATAAAGGGTTTTGCGCATGTGATGTCCTCCAAAAGGTGATGCCCTCCAAAACCTCGGCCCGCTGTGCAAACGGGCCGAGGTGGTCGGTCAGTCCTTCAGTGCCGCGGCCAGTTGCTTGACCTTGGCCAAGTCGCCATTGGCAACCTTGGTCACGCCGGTGCCGTATTCCGGATCCGCCTTGTAGAGGAACGACAGCATGATGTTCTTGCTTTCGGTGTCGGTGGTCGCCAGGGATTCACCGAAGCTCTGAATCAGGTCCTTGCGGTCCTTCTCGCTGTAGGAGCGGTACAAGTCGCCCGCCTGCTTGAAGTTCTGCTCTTTCTGGATCTTCGCCTGCTGCGTGCTGCCGGACAAAGGCAGTTGGCTGTAGCGCGCCTCTTCAACCGCTGGACGCGGATTGAGTCGGCTTGGCTCGTAGTTCACGCCGGTGGTGGTGTGGCCGGTATTGAGCGGGCCGTCCTGGTTGCCGTTATTGACCTTGACCCGTGGTGCGTTGATCGGAAGGCTCAACACGTTAGGTCCCACGCGATAGAGCTGCGTGTCAGCGTAGGAAAACACCCGGCCTTGCAGCAAACGGTCTTCCGAAGGCTCGATACCCGGCACCACGTTGGCCGGTGCCATGGCGACCTGCTCGGTCTCCTGGAAATAGTTATCCACGTTCTTGTTCAGGACCATCTGGCCGATTTTGCGCTCGGGAACATTGGGCCAGATTTTCGTGGCGTCCAGCGGGTCGAAGTCGAACTTCGCCAGGTCCGCAGGCTTGACCACCTGGACGTACAGGTCCCACTTCGGAAAGTCGCCCTTGTTGATGGCGCCAACCAGATCGTGGGTCAGGTGGCTGTAGTCCTTGGACTGCACTTCAGCGACCTGCTTGGGATCGAGGTTTTTCAGGCCCTGCAGGCTCTTCCAGTGAAATTTCACATAGTTCACTTCACCCTTGGCGTTCACCAGTTTGTAGGCGTGCACACCGTTGCCATCCATGGTGCGATAGCTGGCGGGGGTGCCTTCGTTGGAGTACAGCAAGGTCAACGTGCGCGTGGCTTCCGGGACGTGGGAGAAGAAGTCGAAGCGTCGCGAATCGTCATCCAGGTTGGTGCGCGGGTCAGGCTTGAAGGCGTGGACCATGTCGGGGAACTTGATCGCATCGCGGATGAAAAACGTCGGGAAGTTATTACCGACCAAGTCCCAATTGCCGTCGGCGGTGTAGAACTTGGTGGCGAAGCCGCGCGGGTCACGCAGGGTTTCAGGGGAGTGGTTGCCGTGGACAACGGCGGAGAACCGCACGAACACCGGGGTGTGCTCGCCCTTGCGGAAGACCGTGGCCTTGCTCAGATCAGAGGCATCGTCGGAAGCAACGAATTCGCCATGCACGCCAGTTCCGCGAGCATGCACGACACGCTCCGGAATGCGTTCGCGATCAAAGCGCTGAAGTTTTTGCAGCAATTGCACATCTTGCAGGAGAACCGGGCCGTTTGGGCCGGCGGTTTGAGAGTTCTGGTTGTCGCCAACGGCGGCGCCATTGTCGCGGGTCAGGGTGTCAGCGTACGCGGCAGAACTGACCATCAGGCTCGCGCCAATCAGGCTGGCCGCGATAGGGGATCGGGGTAAGTACATCTCGGTCTCTCTCTCTGTTTTTGGTTGTTCTGAGAGTGAAAGCCTACGGCTAGAGCCCGCGATTGCTGAATTGGTTCTGACTATGTGTTTGATAAATTTATAAACATTGACGGTCAGCGCGCAGAAGTCACCACCCTGCGCCGCAATAACTGCCTGCCCACCGCCTGCCCTCTGAGCTCGACATAGTGATAGGTCGCGCTGGAAATCGTCGCCACCACCGTCAAAATCAGCAGTAGGAGCAGGTTATTCAGCCAGACATGCCCGGTGTCCAAATAGCGGATATCACCCAGCATTGGCGCGGCTTCAAAACCGGTTTTTTTCTGCACCACCATGAAAGCCGAAATCACGAAGAACAGCACGGCCAGATGGGTTAAGTAAATGGAGTAGGACAACCGCCCAAGGCGAGCGAAGAATTCGTGCTTGAGCACGCGCGACAGCGCCCCGCCATCGAAGGCAAACAGCACGATGGTCACACAGAACACCGCGCTGGCCGCCAGGACTTTTTGCGGCATTTCCGAGGTCAGCACCCACCAGATGGCGATTGCTGCCAAGGCTTCCAGCACGCTGAGTAGTGCAAAGCCAGGCGCTATCCAACCTCTCAGGCGACTGAAAAAGGCGTAGGCCAGTGCCCCGGCAAAGAAGCAGCCCACGCCTTTTTGCGCGTAGACGGTCAGTACATCGATCTGGCGGTAAAGCAGCGCAAATCCGCTGAAGGCAATGAATGTCCACAGCAGGTATCGCCGAGTAGACGCCATGAGCACGGTGGCGGCGAAGAGCATGTAGGTCCAGTACTCGATGCTGATGCTCCAGGACGCTGTGTTGAATGACAGGTTTTCCGTCAGGTGCGTCCAGCTCTGCAGCAGCAGGAGATTGGGCAGAATCTGCGACGGCGCGTAAATGCCGGTGAAGGGCGTCTGGTTGAAGGACAAACCTCGTCTGTAGGCGGCGTACTTGAGGCATTCCAGGGCAACGAATACCGCGAGCATGAAAACATGCAGGGGTAGCAGGCGAAAGGTGCGCGAAACCAGAAAGTGGCTGAAGTCCAGTTGGCGCTTACTACCGTAGGCATGGGCCATGACGAAGCCGCTGAGGACGAAGAAAAACTCGACGAACAGGTCGGCGTTGGAGAAGAACGCCCACTCCGTGATGCTGCCGACGACATGGGTATGGTAGAGGACGACCGCTATTGCGCAGATACCTCGCAGGCTGTCCAGCGCGTGAAATCGTGTCACGTCCTGCATGTAAACCCCCGATAAGTTGCCATCGCTCGAAAGCGCCTAAAGCAACCCATCGGGTTCGGTCGCGTACTGCCTAAGGCAGAACCTTAGTGCAGGAACGGTTTTGTGCAAGGGTGGTGGTCGAAGACTTTTTGAGGCGTGGCGGCAGGGGTCTGTTGAAGGCCCCTGTCCAGATGCGAAAGTGGGCCTACCGATAACCACGCGCCTGGATGTCGAACAGGCTGGCATAGCGCCCGCCGCCAGCCATCAGTTGCACATGGCTGCCTTGTTCTAGAATCCGGCCCTGATCCAGCACGATGATGTGATCAGCGTTGCGCACGCTGGAGAATCGGTGAGAGATCAGCAACGTCATGCGCCCCTTGGCGTACTCGCGGAAGTGCTCGAATACGGCAGCCTCGGCCGCAGCGTCGAGGGCGGCCGTCGGCTCGTCCAGAATCAGCAGATCAGCCTCACGGCGCATGTAGGCCCGCGACAGCGCCAGCTTTTGCCATTGCCCACCGGACAGTTCCTGCCCACCGGCGAACCAGCGCCCCAACTGCGTGTGATAGCCGTTGCTCAAGCGTTCGATGAAGTCGGCGGCGATCCCTTGAGTGGCCGCATCGCGCCAACGCTCCTGGTCATCGAACGCGTCGACGTCACCCACCCCAAGGTTTTCGCCGACTGTCATCTGGTAACGGATGTAATCCTGAAAGATCACCCCGGTGCGCTGGTGCAGGGCCTGTTCGTCCCAGTCCTGCAAATCGCTGCCGTCCAGCAGGATCCGGCCTTCGTCAGGCGTATAGAGTCGAGTGAGCAACTTGATCAATGTGGTTTTACCCGAGCCGTTTTCGCCCACCAGGGCCAGGCTCATGCCGGGCGTCAGGTGCAGGCTGATGTCGCTGAGCGTGGGCTGCGCGGCACCCGGGTAGCGGAAACCCAGGCCCTCGCAGCGCAGGCCGTCGCCCGGGCGTGCACCGGCCTTCAACGTGCCACGTGCATCTGCCACGGGCACCTCAAGGTATTCGTAGAGGTCAGACAGGTAGAGGCCGTCCTCGTACAAACCGGCAATCGCGCTGAGGCTGGCCGTGATGGCGACCTGGCCTTGTTTGAACAGGACCAGGTACATCGTCATCTGCCCCAGTGTGGTCTGACCGCGCACGGTGTCCAGTACCACCCAGGCGTAAGCCACGTAAAACGCGGCAGTGCCCAACAATCCGAGGGCAAAGCCCCAAACGTCGCGTCGCACGGTGAGCCGGCGGTCTTCGGCGTACAGGCGGGTGAAATTGTCGCGATAGCGTTGCAGCAACAACGGCGCCATGCCGAAAAGCTTCACTTCCTTGGTGTGCGACTCATGGGACAGTAATGCTTCCAGGTAATTTTGCTGGCGGGTTTCCGGGGCGCGGCGCTGAAACAGGCGGAAGGCATTACCGGAAAAATGCGTCTCGGCGAAGAACACCGGCAGCGCACCGAGCACCAGGATCAGCAACGCCCAGGGGGAAAAATGCACCAGCAGCACCGCAAAGCTGACCAGCGAGATCAGGTTTTGCGTCAGCCCCAGGCCTTTTGTGACGAGGCCCAGGGGCCGGGTCGATGCATCGCGGCGCACGCGCACCAACTTGTCATACAAGGCCGAGTCCTCGAACTGCAGCAGCGACAAGGTCTGGGCCTTTTCCAGGATCATCAGGTTGACCTTCTGCCCCAACTGCACCCGCAGCAACGCTTGTTGCATTGAAAGCGCCCGTTGCGCCGCGGCCAGCAACGCCAATACGCCCGCTTCGGCCAACACGTACCGCAGGACAGGCCATACCGGCGCCTGGCTGCCATTGGCGTGGATCTGCATCGCCTGAACCACCGCATCGACAATCCGCTGGCCGATCCAGGCGGCCAGCGCGGGCAATATACCGGCGATCAGCGTCGCCAGGATCAAACCGCTGAACAATGGCCGGGAAGTCGCCCAGACCAGGCCGACCGCCCTGCCGCTCTGGGTTGAAAATGCAGTCAAACGATTAAACAACGACATTAAAGGCGCAGGCTCCGGGTTGTCAGCGACAGGGGATTGTACGGGCTCGTTCGGCAGGATTCGCCGGTCTTGTTGATCGCTATCCCGATATTCAAGGGCGATTCAGGCTTTGCACAGAACTCGCGGCACTCAGTTATAGCCGTCTACCGGGCAATAAGATCTGAGCTACGGCTGTATCGGAAGTGGGAACCAGAAGACAGCAGCCCAGTCCAACTGCACGACGAACCAGCATGGACACAGGACAGTGTTATCAACCGTTTTAGTGGTGGAAGATGACTGGCTCATCCGCAGTTTGATCCATGAAATTTTAGAGACCGAAGGCTTCGAGGTGGTAACAGCAGAGACAGGCGACGACGCCTGGGACTGGTTGTGCGAGACCTCGGGAGGGGCCGATCTCATCTTGTCCGACATCCATATGCCGGGTGGGCTGAGCGGTATCGGGCTGGCTAATCGGGTGCAGGCTCATTGGCCCCGGATACCTGTGATCCTGTCCTCCGGGGGACGAGGGCAACAAATTCTGGAGTCTGGATACGCGCCCCTTTTCATCCCTAAACCCTGGCATTCCCAAGACATAGGGACGATTTGTCGACGTGCATTAGCCTTGGCAATTAACCGAGAGTGATCCTGCCGATCCCAGGCCGGGCAGATGATCAGGCGGGGATGATCGAAATCTTGCCGTTTCGCTCCAGGATCGCGTACTTGATCTGCTCCACTCGCTCGAAGCCCTTCTCTATCCTTGCAGCTTCCAGGATGTCATCTTCCTGGATGCGCGCCTCATGCATGCGATGCCGCAGGAAAGCGCCGTTTTCAACG
The DNA here is from genome assembly GCF_057834665.1 of Pseudomonas sp. GL_135. Lineage (NCBI taxonomy): Bacteria > Pseudomonadati > Pseudomonadota > Gammaproteobacteria > Pseudomonadales > Pseudomonadaceae > Pseudomonas > Pseudomonas sp. GL_135. Next base: position 1,421,914 of record NZ_CM174408.1, on the reverse strand, counting down.
ACAATCGTCGGCCCCCCATCGATCAGCTTGGCCAAGCGTTTGGAGCGGCGCTTGACGAGGGAAAGCCCGATGTCGATCACCATCAAGGTCACGATGACCAGAATCGCATTGGTCACGGAGAAGTCATCGCCCAGCAGTGCTTGTTGGGTGGCTTCGCCAATGACCATCAGCAGCACGAAATCAAACGACGTCAGCTCCCCCAACGATCGTCGGCCAGAAATCTTGAAGAGCACCATTAGTGCCAGATAAATCGCACCCGCGCGTAGTACGGCGTCCATTGAGCACCTATGGGTAGATGAACTGAGTGACGGGAATGTGGCCGCCGCCAACGATACCGATCCGACTTTTAAACAGCCCGATGCCGTTGCTGCGCCATGAAATAAAGAGTGTGACGTGACCGCTCTTGTCGGTCGGGAACGTAAGGCTCAAACCATCAGGACTGCCCATGGAGCTGACCGGCTGCGGCTGGATAGACTCGATGCTGAAGCCATCCAGCATCGGCTTGCCAATGGACAGCGTGACCTCTTTGCCCGGCTGCCCCGTTGCCTGAACGACCATGGGATTGGTTCCGCCGCCTCGGTGGAAACGCTCGTATTCCACCGTCAGATCACCCTGCTCACTCACCGCTTCGACTGTGCTGAGCGGGCCTCGGGAAAACAGGCCAAGCAACGTCAGGATGACAACCGCCGTCAGCACATACCAGCCAACCCTCTGGAACTTCCAGACTTTGCGCTGCAGCGCCATGTCCTCGGCCACGGGGTATTCACGGTCCTGCATTTCCTGCTCTAAGAGGCTCATACGCATCACTCGTCGGGACTAGCGATGTGACTGCTTTGATCTGTGGGAAGTTCTGGTGCGGTAAGCGTGCGCTGCTGATTGCGTGGGAGGTTAGAGACGCTGAACTGGTTTTTGGATTCGGCGCTTTGATGAGGTTGGGGCTGCTTTGGGTCGATTACTGCCCGTCACGAACGGCAGAAATCGATGGAATGCGTGAAAAATGTAACCCGCTTTTGCAGTATTTCCTCTGTAAATCGACAGAGTCAGGTGTCAGCCGCTACGGATTACTTTAAGGTGGTGGCTCTTTGCTACTCGCAAACAGCTCGTTAATTTCTCCAGGATGCGAAAATGAAGCGTATCGAGCGCGATTTCATCACTCCCTTCAATTGCATTTGCTATCAGGACTTCCCGGTAAACATCGACAATGATCTTACCAACCGCGCCGGTTGTACCATCGATATCGGGGTGGTTATACGCCAATGCGCCAAGCTGCTCGGTACACATTCCTACCTCGAACAAGGCGGGCGCACCGATGCTGTTTTGAAATACCCCGACCAGCCCCTCCTGTCCAACGTCGAGTGGGAGTGGGTGCAATCTCATAACGACAAAGGCAACGAAATTGAAAAGCTGCTGAAAGCACGTGAAAGCGCTGCATTTTCGAACTTTGTGTCCTATAGAACTAGGAAGAAATTAAGCGACGCCATCGAGAAAATGTCAATGCTTTGGGCCGAGGTCAGTACGCCATTGATTTTCTTTGTGGTGACTTTTGAATCGGCTGGGCGTTCTCGGCAATTTTCCAAATGTGGCGATCATAAGAAAATTCACTCGCAACCGAAATTATCGTGGCAGTTTGAGCGCGCTCGATTTAACAGCGCCGAAGAAAATTAATATATTTTGTTGAGCTGGATTATTTGTATGCATTCGTCTTACCTTCGCCATCGAATGGCGAGGCTTGGCACGAAGTTGAGATCTGAGAAATTGAGACAAAAATTTCAATCGTCAATGAGGTTGTAATTGAAAAATTTAAAAGAGCTGAAACCTTCGATTGACTTTACAGCGCTAGAGAGTCCGCACCAGAAAAGTGCTCATACTACTTTTTTTGGTCGCGTAGTGGAAAGAGCCTCTTACTTTGACTTGTTCGCTTTTGCCATGATTGTGCTGGCTGTATCTGCCGCATACTATTGCTTCGGTCCGGACTGCCAAACATTAAATGTGAAGGAAATAAGTTATTCAGGCGCTGTTTACTTTTCTCTTGTGACGGCGACTTCGTTGGGGTATGGGGATATTTCACCCATTGGGTTTGGTCGCGTAGTCGCCTCCCTAGATGTACTTCTTGGCTTGTCGGTCGTAGCTATATTCGTCGGAAAAATAGCATCTGAGCGTCAGCAGTCAGTATTGTATCTTTTATATACTAGTGATGCGCAGCGCAGGATAAATGATTACTCAATAAGATTCTATGATTTAAGAGTTGCGCTTCTGAGCGCGCTCGATTCTGAAGATGAAGTGGCTTTAAAAGATATTACTAAAGACTTGGCGTCACGGTTCGAAATTATTAATAAGTATCTATTTTTTAACTTGAATCAGGGTAAGTTTTTAGAGTTGGGCAGTGGCAGTGCTCTGCAGGCACTTTATCATGAGTTTGAAATGATACAGCAGGCGTGTATAGCGATACATAAAAGAAAGCCTTCTGAGGTTGTGGCGCGCAGGACACTGATGTTGGCTGGACGCTTGTGTGGCCTAATGAGGTTGCTTTATATGTTTCATGCGGATGCAAATAACAAGTCGTCTTATAGTGTTGCTTTTTTCAGATGGTTGTTGAGTTTCTGCCAAATAGAATATGAGGTGTCTGACGTTACATCGGCCGTTAAGGTTCTTGAGATTTATGGCAGGATTGAGAAAGAGAGGGAGCTTTTGAGGGAGTGGGTTAGAGTGACTGTGACTCCTGCCATGCTTGCTTCAGTGCATAAAGCTTCTCCTTCTGGACCTGTTGCACAATGGCCAAAATCAATTCACAAATTAATCGCTGAGGAGTTAGATATATCTAATAATTTAGCGCAGCGTTGTTTAGATGAACTTTTGGCTTCCTCGAAGCTTCCAAAGCACAATATGGATGAATGCAGCGCCAAACTAGCAATCAAAAGTCCTGTGGCTTGATGGTGTGGGGGCGGGCCTCTTCGCGAGCAAGCCCGCTCCCACAGTGCACCAGTTGAATCGTGTAGGCAGAAAATATGACCTTGGCACTCTAAGGTCTTTTTTTGCCCGCCGATCAGCCCAGCAGCTGCTTGGAAATCAACCGCGAGATTTCAACAATCGAAGTCTTCCCGGTGAATTCAAACTTCACTTTCCCCAACGACGAAAAATAAAACTCCAGCTCCGAATCCAGATCAAACGTCCCGGAAGTCTGCACCGAGTACGCCACAATATTTTTGTATGGCAACAAGATGAAGTCCTTCTTGCACCGGTAGCGCCCGCGCTAAGGGCGTTCAACTGCTGCTCGGCCAAACAAAGCTGGAGAGCACCGTTCGATATTTGGGGATCGAGGTCGATGATGCCTTGGAAATGGCGGGACAGACCGAGGTTTGACTATGCATAGCGACGGTTGACCTCAGGCCGTCGCTGATCGACCCAAAGCTGTCCCGCACCACAGAGATCAAACGGCCTGAAATGGATTCGCAAACCACACCTCCACACATCTCACTCTGACGTGAGTGCAGCGTTCAGACTGGGTCACTGGCCAGCACGTTGCGTGTTCACCGTCAGCACATGCGTCAATGCAAACAACATATCCTGGCGAGAGTACACCTAGGCTCTGTATGAAAAAAATGTAGCAAACACCGCATGGAACAAGCCAGCGAGACCATGGCGGGCATAGCTCTTAGCGAGCTTGTCGAAGCGAGTCACGATCCTGCGGCCTCTTTCAGTCAGCCGTACATGCGCTCAATGATGTTGCGCTGTAGGTACTTGGGCCTATCAAGCAGTCTTGATTAGCTAGGCTTACGCTTCCTCTAGCGCATATCTTCCAGCTTTGCTGCGCATGAGAGGCGCTCTAAAACGCCAAAGGGCCCTACACTAAAGGCCCTGTGCTTAATCCCCGAATAACAGCTGCTGTTTATGCCCCTATATAATTTTTAGAGCCGATTTTGTGCGCAATTTTTATGATGCTGAAGGGTTGGGCCAGAGTATCACCCGCTAAAGTGGCGTCCTGTTCGTTGGCGTATACGCTAACCGGATCGCTCCCCACTTCAAGAAACACGCCCCAACACACCTGCCAGCCGGGCTCATCAAGGCTAGGTGCAAACACCTGGATTTCGTGGCTTCTACCCAGATCTACCGCGAACCCACGGCCAGGGAGGTCTTGTTCGGCTCGGACCGAGCGGCTGACGATACCAACGACTTCTCCTGCTTGGTTGAAAACGGGACCTCCGCTCATGCCGGGGGGCCAATCGGAGTCAACGACAAAAACTGGGCTAGGGGTGGAGGTGCCTACGCCATTAGGAAACACCTCAAGAATTTTGCCATACGTGCCGTACATCCCTTCTGAAAGGAGCATCCGCTGCGAGTCCTCGTTCAACTCGGAAAGGTTCAGCTCGGGGTACCCAATAGCGAGGACCAACTCACCTACCTTGGGCTTCCAGTTGTTTACGCGCACCTTCAACGTTTGGGGGGCGCGAACGCCCGGGCCAAGTGGGGAAGCCTGCATTACCGCGAGGTCCATGGCGACTTTGCGCTCCGGCTTCCCTAACAAAAAGCCGAAGGGGTTTTCGGAATCCATAGTAGGAAAATGAGCGCCTGTGGTAGGCACAAAACAGGCGGGAGGAATGATGGCTTTGCCATATACCAAGGCGTGCATGCCCAGGAAAAGGATCGGGCTGCTGTTTTTATCGTAGTCGATAAAGTCGATGACATGATGGGCGGTGAGGAAGGTGCCAAATTCATTGATGTTGAACGCGGTGCCCAGCCCATAGATGCTTCCCGTAACGTCTCGCCGAAACACGGGTACGACGGCATTTCTCAGTCCGAATGGGTCCTGGATTCTGAAAGAGTGAAAAGGTCGTTCTAAATCCGGGACCAGAGGGTAGCCCTTGTTGTTCGACGAACCTTCCATCTCACAGGTTTCAATCACGAATGGTACGAAGTGTTCCACGGCGACTCCTATAGGCGATCCTGTCCATAGCTTCGCAGCTGTATGCTGGATGCTCGGCCAGTTGGGTCCAGCGTAAGCGGCAGAGACTGCGCGCAGCAAGGGCCGCCGCCCAGAATGATCTGGCGGCAGGCCAAACTCCCATTTAGGAAACGGTCTAAAGACCGCTGCGAGTTGGTTGCCGCCGCCCGTTAACGACCACCTCCGACCCATAGCAGCCCCTCTCTACAGGTAGCAATCGGCCAGAAGCGGACGGTGAAAGAAATCATCACATGGTCATCGCTGAATTTGATAGTCCCATAGCGATTGAGGCCGTAAAATTATTTATCCTCGGATGTTGTTCTGGCTGGCGTAGTTACTGCTTCAATCGCTTTAGTAAACTCGTCCGGTTTAGCTAATACTTTTGTTGGGTTCGCCGTGGCGTAGACCTTGGCTTCAATCTCTAAGCGAGATATTTCCGTTTTCAGCCGTTGATTGACGTAGTCCTCACATGCTTTTTCTAATGGTGTATACATATCTTTAGCTGCATTTTGTGACTTTCCTCTAAAACCGGAAGTTTGAAGGATGTCCGTGCAAACAAACATAGAGTTTACATTTTCAAGGCTGGCATTTGTGGTTGCTACGAGTTTCAGAATTGCATCAGTGATGGTTGTAATGTTCGTCTGAGTTTGCCCCACGGACTCGGGTATTTCTGCTTGCTCAACGTGTACGTCGCCGCTAGCGTTGGACTGGCTTCGCTGGGCATCTTTGAGGTCTTTCTTAAGCGCATAAATTGTTTTTGTCAGCTCTTGAGATTTCTCTGACTTTTTGTCGTCCTGATCAGCCAGCTCAGCCTCCATTTCGGTAACTTTATTTTGTTTGGTAACTAAGCCTGAGGCGTAAGACTCTGCGCGTGTCGTGATCTTTACATTGGGAGACTTTATGACGCCGGTTAATTGCTCGATAGCCATTAATGCGATTGTATTTTGTTGGTTCTTTGCGAGCAATGTTTGGTAGCTATAAGAAGAAAGACCTTCATTAGCATATGCTTGACAGATACTGTAAAGCTGATCGCGCAACAATTGAATTGATTGAGTTCTTAACCCTATACTTGCAGCGTTCTCAGAATAAGCGGCTGCCACGTTAACCCCGGCTTTAGTTTCCCCGCTAAGACTTGCGGCAAGAGCTGTTAGAGCATCGGGACTGGGTTCGGAGCAGGTAATTTTTCTTGTGTATGCCGTCGTCCCATTGAACTCTTGCTTTTCGGTAACAATAGCAAGACGCTTATCAGCTTCCAGTTCTTTGTAATACGTTAAGTAGTTGCATCCTGAGAGGGACAAGCAGATGAGGCAGGTCGAAACGAGCTTGGAAATCATATTTTTTCCTTGAACGCTTGAACGGCGGTGAAGGCTTTGTGATGGCAATTATGGTCGTGAATTGACTTTCCGCCAGTTACTAGGCTGGCAAAGGGCGAAAGATAGCTGAGGGGTACCAGCACGAGCACCTTAGGTACAACTCACGTACGCGAGACAATGGTGCTGTATGGAGCGAGCGTAAGTGTCGCAGGGGAGCGCAGCGTCAGACAGCTCCGGCCTATTCCTGCTCTCCGTGCGGGGCAGCTTCGGGTCTATTCTGTTGAAAATAGTCGGTTTCTCAAACCGCCAGCGGACCGATCGATGAAGACGCCCGTTTAGCACGCTGCTACGTGAAATCCGGATCTGAACATCTACGCGGTGATTCAAGACTTCAATCTCAGGCGCGTACTTTGCTGCCGTGAAAACCATGTACGACTTTTTCAACAGAATAGGTTGAAAGCGGTCAGCCACGACCGGCTGTCTCCGCCCCAAAGCGGCTTAAACCGGTCAGAAGCAGCCGCTCGCCACCCACACCCGCGGCCCCTCAAACAAACATGAACAGCGCCCGGCGGGCAGTCACTGACACGCGCCGGGCGTTTCAATTCACAACACCTTCAGCACGATTTTGCCGACATGGTCGCCCTGTTCCATTCGCTGATGCGCTTGTGCGGCGTCGGCGAGAGGGAAAACACGGTCAATGATCGGCAGGCATTCGCCTTGGCTGAGCAACGGCCAGACATTGGCCCGTATGGCGCGAGCAATCTCGGCTTTTTCCTCCGCGCTGCGCGAACGCATCATCGACCCGGTCACCGAGCCTTGCTTTTCCATCAACGCCAGCAGGTTGAAGTCCTTGACAGAGCTGCCGCCCAGAAAACCGATAATGACCAGTCGACCGCGTCGTGCAAGTGACGCCACGTTGTTCTCGAAATAGCTCCCGCCCATGATGTCGAGAATCACGTCCACGCCCTTCTCGTGGGTTAGCCGGGCGATCTCTTGAGCGAAGTCCACCTCGCGGTAATTGATCGCTTCGCCACCCAGCGCGCGGATTCGGTCGCACTTTTCCTGGCTGCCAGCCGTTGCGAATGCCTTGATCCCCAGGGCCTTGCACAGCATCAGCGCGGTCGTGCCGATGCCGCTGGTGCCGCCATGGATCAACACGGTGCAGCCCTCTCGGGCACGGCCCAGCTCGAAAAGATTGGCCCACACGGTGAAGAAGGTTTCCGGAATGGCCGCAGCCTGGATCATGTCGACGCCGTCGGGGACCGGTAATGATTGGGTGGCCGCCACAACGCAGTATTCGGCGTAACCGCCGCCATTGGTCAGCGCACACACCTTGTCGCCCAGCTTGAAGTCGGCCACCTTTGCGCCAACCCCAACGACCTCACCGGCCACTTCCAGCCCGGGCACTGGGGTCATGCCGGGTTTCATCGGGTATTTGCCCGAACGCTGTATGACATCAGGACGATTGATGCCGGCGGCGTGAACCCGGATCAGCAACTCGTGCTCACCCGGCGTTGGGACATCAGCCTGCATTATCTTTAATACGTCGGGGCCACCAGGTTCGGTGATCTCGATGTAGTTCATGCGGTTTGGCACATTCATGGGACACCTTTTGTTGACTAGGCTAATTGTTGAGAGAGCTAAAGACTCTGAAAGCTGAACGTCAAAGACATTCAGCCTTTTTAGCGGCCCATCGAATCAACCCTCGACGGTAAACCTCAGTCCGGCTTTTTCAGTCAGGCGCTTGATCAACGCCTCATTCAACGCCGCCGCGGGCGTCCAGCAACCGCCCGGGGTCTCCTCACGTGTCACATCGAACGCCAACGCCATCGCTGACTCGGCCAACATCTTGGATGTCGACAGGTAGCCCGGATCCTCGTCGCAACTCACGGATGCCTTGAGCACCTGACCGTCTGCCAGTTCAGCGATGAACAGCACATCATAAAAGCCTGCCTCAAGCTCCTTCTGCGTCGGCCCTTGCCCCGGTTGCGGATGACCGCCCTCGTTAAAAGAGAAGCCCGCCAGGCCAGGCTCATCGTCTTCGCTCGGTTGTGCCTTGAGCATCAGCATTTCGTCGTACTGAAACGACGTGCCCCACAGGTGCCCTTCCAGCAAGTTTGTGCGATGCACCGCCTTGGAATTGATGCCCGACATGATGAAAGGCCCGACCCAGGTCTGAGCCAGTTCATCCCTGTAGGGGGTCTGGTCATCAGGTTGCTCGACGCCTTTGAATCCTGGTGTGTAGGCAAAGGGATCGGCCACCAGTTCACCGAGAGCAGGATCCTGCGCTGCCGCTGCCACCACAGCATCGACACTCAGGAACGTGCCACCGGACAGCACGCCTTGCATGCTGCGCACGCGGCCCCTGATCCGAGGCGCGTAGCGAGCGAACTTCTTCATGACCTGCTGCTGGGTGAACCATACGCCGAGGTCGAACGGCACCGAATCGAAACCACAGGAGAACACCAGTCGCGCGCCCGATGCCTGAGCTTGGGCCTGATGGCTGCCGATCATCCGGGCAATCCAGGGGATCTCCCCTGAGAGGTCAACGTAGTCCGTCCCCAACTCGGCGCAGGCGGCCACTAGGTCCGAGCCATAGACCGAAAACGGTCCTGCGGTGGTGATCACGACCCGGGTCGCGGCAACCATGTCGCGCACGGACGCCCGGTCTTGGGCATCGGCCACGATCAGCGGCAGCGCTGCGGCGTTTGCCCAACGGTCCCGAATGGCTTCCAGCTTGCTCAGGCTGCGACCGGCGATGGCCCATTTAACAGGGCCGTCGACGCCGTATTGAGTGAATAAGTATTCAGCGACCAGCCGACCGGTGTAGCCCGTGGCGCCAAAAATGATCACATCGAATGTTTGTTTACTCATGGAAAAGATGATTCCTGAAAGCGCCGCAAAGCGAATGCGACACTCTAGCCATCATGGCTACAAATGATTAGATGGTATGGTTGGAATGGACCTATAACCGCAGAGCATCAATCGTGCGCGACAACGTCACCGACCTCCTGGCCCTCCTGCGGGTCGCCCGGGAAGGCAGTTTCACCAAAGCGGCGGCGCAGCTTGGCGTGTCCCAGCCTGCGCTGAGCCGCACCATCACCAAACTGGAATCGCGCCTGGGTGCGCAATTGCTGACCCGCAGTACCCGAAGCGTCGCGCCGACCGAAGCCGGCGCGCGCCTGATCGACAGCATCGGGCCGCATTTTGACGGGATCGAGTCAGGGCTCAACGAGCTGAGCGAACTCAGCGGCACGCCGGCGGGTAACTTGCGCATCACCTCCATGGAACACGCAACTCATCTGGTCCTTGCCCCGGCTGCGCTGCAATTGATGACCGACTATCCGGGCATCAAGGTCGAAATCAACGACAGCTACGCCTTGGTCGATATCGTTGCAGAGCGGTTAGATGCCGGTATCCGCCTGGGGGCGCAGCTGGCTCAGGACATGATCAGCATGCCCATCGGCCGGGATTTTCGCCTGGCACTAGTGGCCGCCCCCGCCTATCTGGAACACCGTGCTAAACCCCTGACGCCACAGGATTTGACCGAGCACGCCTGTATCAACCTGCGTCAGCCGACCTCGGGAGGGTTGTGGGCGTGGCCTTTCGCAAAAAACGGGAGAGAAATCAAAGTACGCGCCGACGGGCATCTGGTGAGTAACAACATCTGGCTCATGCGTGATTTTGTCAGGGCGGGTGCCGGACTGGGCTACTTCCCGGAGCATCTGGTCGAGCAGGATCTGGCACAAGGTCGCCTGGTGCGGCTGATGGAGGACTGGACTGGCACCGTCACCGGGTATCACCTCTACTACCCAAGCCGGCGCCAACACAAACCGGCTTTTCGTTTGCTTCTGGATGCGCTGCGTGATCAGTCAGGGCGTTGAGTGTCTTCTTCTGGCCGACTGCTGTCTGATGGGATTAGTCGCTTTCGGCCAGAGGCAGCCCATCGTTTCGGCATCAATGGGCAAGTGAAATCTGGATTGTATGACCAAGGATCGGGGCGGGTAAGCGGGATTACGTTGCCAATGAGAGACGTAAGCGCTGCCACTCATTCCAGCAGTCCTCGGCAACTAAAACCCGGTTGCCACGTTCGCTCTCCATCTGTAGGGCGACGTCGAATGGAACTGCAACACACGTCGCATGATCACGGATCTCAAGTACCTCGGACTCTGAAAGTGGAGAGCCTTTGTCTGCCTCCGCGCGTTTCAAAGCCGCCGAAAGCGTCGGAATAAAAACTATGCAAAGCTGTTCGGTCATCTGCTATTAACCTCGGTCATTCGGGATGACCGAAGGGTACGCTGGTTGCAAGAGCGGGGGTATCGGTTGAGAGCATCTAAGCCAGGATGTTTACTGTGGTCCGAGAGCAGGCCGCTGCGGAGGTCTGCTTTGGGTCGAAAGCGGTCAGCCACGACCGGCTGCTTCCGACCCATAGCGGCCGGTCGGAATCGATAGGATTCGTCTGAGAGCCCACGACCATCAGGAGCCACCTTTGGCAAGATGCATACGCTCACGATGCTCGCTTATCGTAAATCTGCAACGATATGCGCTTTTTGTGTATTCATGAAACAGGACTATCGCGGTAATCTCGGACACCACTTTGCAAAAATAGATGTGGCTTAAATTACCTGATTAGTCATGGCAGAGAAAAAATCTTACTATTTTCCTATGCTATTCTTGGTGCCTGGCTTTGAAGAGTCTGAAATTAATACTGGTCACGTCACTTTGTCGACACGAAAGTGGAGAACATCGACCTTCGATCTCGCCACTCTGGCTACGAAACACAAACTGCATCTGCCTTACCAAGCAGTAGATATATTCTCGGCCATTGCAGACTTGGATTTGTATCTCAGATGTAGAATTAATGGAGGAAGCGCAACGGAAATTTCGAGCTATACAGATTGCTTTATATAAGGATGGAATGTCACCATTTCTTTCACCCCTCATATCCACGCACTCGATAAATTCATATTCCGGAATCAATACCCGTGATAGCGGATTGGGCCTAGATAAGCTCCCTGATTGATTGCGGACCGGGTTTAAATCAGATCAAGATGTTGTTGAAGTTTGGGCTTTAGAGCTGTCTTTCGACTGTCAGACGATTAATGACAAGCGCAGTGTGTCAGTTAAGTCATTATATGAGGCTGGAAAATTCGCTGAGGAATTGTCGCGTATTACGGCGAGGACTCCCTCTTTGCTCGCACTATAGTCCGCAATGATCGGGGCGCCTAAGCTGTCATCACGAGCGCAATCAATGCTACACATTTGGACTGCTCTTGAATCTATTTTCCCGTTAGTCACTATAGAAGTGTCGTTCCGGATGGCACTTTACATGGCGCATCTGAATTCCATTGGAACAGACCGACGTGAATATCACAGTCGAGTGAGACGGGCTTACAATCTGCGTAGCAAGAAAGCCCATGGCGCTAAATTCAATCCGGAGTTTCAGACTGGATAGAAGCTTGGGGCCTTGCCACTGATACGGTTACTGCCATCGTCAGACGCGGTCGATTGCCCAACGAGGAGGAGTTGCTTGACGAACTGCTTGCTTGACCCCTAAATAGTATTTTTGCTGAATATTCGAGGCGCTAATGTCAAGTTGGTCTGGTATCTCGCTCGACGGGATGGCGATTCTTGAGACTCAAAATTACTTTCACGAATGGTATTTTCGTAAATCCGAACGCGTAATTGAAAATTTCGGAGTACATGAGCTTGAGCATGAATCTCACTTACCTCCTGACGCAATCATAAGCACCTATAAGTACAAAATGCCAATAGAGACCCTCCGCAGAAGGCTGGATCTAGCAGGCTACAACTATGCAGCATTAGAACAAGAGTTCAAAGAACAGCACTTTCAGCTGATGTCTGACCTAGATGAGATGTTAGAGCTTGCTCCAAGCAGAGTAGAGCCATTTTATGATGCAGTCAAAAATTCCACTATAAAGCAATGGCTCATCTGCTTACGAATAATAAAAGAAAATGGGCGAAGCATTACGAACGTTGAACTGGGCAATTTCGATAAAGAGTTACGAAAACTTTTGCAATTCATGATGGGTGTCGATTTATACTTCACAAACCATCCAACATGTGGAGATTTTGATTTTCCTTGTAGAACTGAGGAAGGTTATGCAGTTGCGCTCCTAGAAATAACGCCGGAAAATACATATTGCATCTTGGACGTAACAGAATTGGTTGAAGGGGGGTGGACTGAGGCGTTTGATGACCTGATTGAGTACCATCGAGACTTTACGCGATTCTATGAAGTGTTTTCTGGTTCGTTAATAGATATCCAAAGTTTAATGAATCTTGCGCCTCAGAATGAAACATTAGCGAGACTTCTATACGCCGCAACTATAACAGCTATGGAAACTTATCTTTCTGATACGTTGAAAAAACAGGTATTAACTAGGGAGGCTATTAAGAAGCGATTCATAAAAAATCATGACTTCTTCAAAAAAGAAAAATTTACACTTTCTGAAATATATGAAAAAACGACCTCAATAAATGAGACGATCACTTCTGAAATCGACAAAATGAGCTTTCACAACTTGTCTCGCATCCCAGCGCTGTACAACTCTGTGCTTGCAACAACTTTCCCTAGTGACCGCCTGCCGGAACTTAAAAAAGCGATAGATAATCGCCACGATATTATTCACAGAAATGGCAAAGACACAACGAACAAACCTTTGAAAATTCTTATGGGCGATGTGAGTGCTTTAATTGTTCTGATTGACGAAACGGTAAGACACATTGATAAGCAAATTAAGGATGGATTACTTGATGACGACTAAGTGGGCTAAACGGTTGACTGACCGCTTAGGGTCGATAGCGGACGCTCGTGACAGCCTGCTATAGCCCGCTTGCGGACACCAACTCCGCAGCCTGATTGGACTCAGTGCGGTTTCGTCTTCATCATGAAATCACAAGGTTCGCCGGACACAGGCTGTTGGGAATGGGCGTCGGTGAGCCAGAGAAGCGATCAGGAAAGTAGGAAACGAACAGATATTATGGAAATGTCCAACGTTAAACTCGCCCGCGTGACACGCACCGATCTCGACGAGCTTCTCCACGCAAATCAGGAAAGCCGGGACCACCACGGCCGCTGGGTACAGCCCTTCACAACCACTGCAGGATTCGAGGAGTGGTACTCAGCCCAAACCACAAGCGCCAGCGTTGGGCTCGTGGCTCGCGATAGAGAATCGGGGCAGATCGTTGGAGTGACCAACCTAAGCCAGATTTTCTATAAAGGATTTCAGAACGCGTATCTCAGCTACTGGGGCATGGTCTCGTTTGCCGGGACGGGAAGGATGTCACAGGCGGTGGAACTGACGACGAGGTATGCCTTTGAAGAGTTGGGTCTTCACCGTCTCGAGGCCAATATTCAACCTGAAAATGTGCGTTCAATCGCGCTGGTCAAACGTCTCGGATTTCGGAAAGAGGGGTTCTCCCCGAAATACCTGCAGATCGCCGGGGTCTGGTGCGATCACGAGCGCTGGGCACTGCTGGCCGATGAGCGTTGATCAGCGAGCAGTGCCGTTTAACATCTACGCTGACTGCCCAATGATCTGCTTCAGCCCTTCCCTTTCAACTCCGCCAACTTCTGCATCACGCCCGCCGCAGTCTGTTCGCCCATCAACTGCTCACGCACTTTGCCTTTGTCGTCGATGATGTAGGTCACCGGCAGGGCTTCGCTTTTCGGCAGGTCGTATTGTTCGGCCGGGTCTTGTGCCAGTACGGTGAAGGTGATGCCCAGCGCCTTGCTGGCGCTCTTCAGGTCTTCACCCTGGAGGTTGTCGAAATTGACGCCGAACACGCTGACGTTCTGCCCTTTGACCTGCTCGGACAGGGTGTTCAGTTCGGGGATTTCGGTCCGGCACGGGCCGCACCATTCGGCCCAGTAATTGACCACCAGCCAGTGCTTGTCGACGCGGCTGCTGGCGACTTTCTCGCCATTCTGGTCGGTGCCGAGGTCCACGCCGCACCCGCTGAGCAACAGACTTCCAATCAGTGCTGCCGCCGCTGCCAATCGCCTTGCCATGATGCTGTTTCCTTCTAGGTGCTCTTTTTTTCCAGATGCACGCTACGCCGATGGTGCATCGCTCGCCGCGTGTTACCGGTCGTTACCGTGACGCAGGTAGAATAGCCGCCACCTCAGGCAAGATGCGACCCGCAAATGACCGATCTCACGCTTTATCACAACCCGCGTTGCACCAAATCCCGTGGCACGCTGGAATTGCTTGAAGCCCGCGGCCTGACGCCGACCATCATTCATTACCTCGAGACCCCGCCCGACGCCGCACAACTGCGCGACCTGCTGGGCAAGCTCGGCATCGGCGCCCGCGCGCTGCTGCGCAAAGGTGAAGACGAGTACAAAACCCTGAACCTCGCTGATACCAGCCTGAGCGACGAACAACTGATCGCCGCCATGGCGGCCCATCCCAAGTTGATCGAACGCCCGATTCTCGTCGTCGGCGACAAGGCCGTGATTGGCCGTCCGCCGGAAAACATTCTGGAGATCCTGCCATGAGCGCGCCCTACATTCTGATTCTGTTTTACAGCCGTAACGGCGCGACTGCAGAGATGGCGCGGCAGATCGCCCGTGGAGTGGAGATGACCGGCATGGAAGCGCGTCTGCGCACAGTGCCAGCGGTGTCTACCGATTGCGAAGCGGTTGCACCGAGCATTCCGGACGCCGGCGCCCTGTACGCCACTCTGGATGACCTGAAAAACTGCGCGGGCCTCGCTTTGGGCAGCCCGACCCGCTTCGGCAACATGGCCGCGCCGCTGAAGTACTTCCTCGACGGCACCAGCAACCTGTGGCTGACCGGCGCACTGGTGGGCAAACCGGCCAGCGTGTTCACCTCCACCGCGAGCCTGCACGGCGGCCAGGAAACCACGTTGTTGTCGATGCTGCTGCCCCTGCTGCACCACGGCATGCTGATCAGCGGCCTGCCCTACAGCGAAGCGGCGTTGATCGAAACCCGTGGCGGCGGCACGCCGTATGGCGCCAGTCATCACGCCGGTGCCGATGGCAAGCGCGCGCTGGATGAGCACGAAACCACCCTGTGCCGTTCGCTGGGTCAGCGGCTGGCGAAAACCGCGCTGTTGCTCGACCCGTCCAAGGGCTAATCGCCCAAGGCGTTGCTCGCGCACGATTGCTGGAACCCCTCGCTCAAACCGGGTCAAACACAGAGCCCCCTTGCCGGGGCGCCGGGTCTGTACTCGGAATGCGCTAAACCAGCGATCGCGCACATGAATTTTGTTTTGGAGAGGGCATGCAAGACTACAAATGGCTCCATGAGTACTGTCTCAACCGCTTTGGTTCCGTCGCCGCCCTCGAGGCGCATCTGCCCACCCCCGCCACGCCGAAAAAACTGAAAGCCCTCAGCGACGACCGTTACCTGTCGACCATGGCCCTGCGGGTATTTCGTGCCGGCCTCAAGCACAGCCTGGTGGACGCCAAATGGCCGGCCTTCGAGCAGGCCTTCTTCGGCTTCGATCCGGAAAAGGTCACGCTGATGGGCGGCGATCACCTTGAACGCCTGATGCAGGACGCGCGGATCATCCGTCACCTCGGCAAGCTCAAGAGCGTGCCGCGCAACGCGCAGTTGATCCTCGACATCGCCCACGAACACGGCAGCTTCGGCAATTTCATCGCGGAATGGCCAGTGACCGATATCGTCGGGCTGTGGCGTTACCTGTTCAAACACGGCAATCAGATGGGCGGACTGTCGTCGCCGCGCTTTTTGCGCATGGTCGGCAAGGACACCTTCATCCCCAGCCATGATGTGGTCGCTGCGCTCAACGCGCAGAAGATTGTCGACCGCGTGCCCAGCAGCCAGCGCGATCAGGCGGCGGTGCAGGCGGCGTTCAACCAATGGCATGCCGAGAGCGGACGGCCGATGTGCCAGCTGTCGATGATGTTGTCTTACACCGCCAACCATTGATCGTTTCGCCGGCGGAGTGAAAAGACACAGCGCGTAACAAATCGGACGTCGTATACAATATTCGCCGCCCCTACTGCTGAGTCATTCGCGTGCCTTTCCTTCTTCCTGACGCCCCCAACCTCGGTGTCGCGCCCTCCGCGTCCGAGGTAATTTCCAAATACCTGCGCGAGTCGATCATCTCCGGCCAGTTCGCCGAGGACGAGCCGATTCGTCAGGACGACATCGCCCGCGTGTTCAACGTCAGCAAGATCCCCGTGCGTGAGGCGCTCAAGCGACTGGAAGCCGAGGGGCTGGTGCAGTTCCAGCGCAACAAGGGCGCCGTGGTCACGCGGATTTCCGAGCCGGAACTGGCGCAGATCTTTGAAGTGCGGGTGCTGCTGGAAGTGCAAGCCATCCGCCTCGCCGTGCCGCGCATGACCGCTGCCCAGTTGGATCGGGCCCGGGCCATCTGTGACGAGTTCATGCGCGACGACGACATCGGGCGCTGGGCCGAGCTGAACTGGGCGTTTCACACCTGTTTGTATGAAGCGGCGCAGCGGCCGTTTTTGCTGAACATGATTCGCTCGATCCACGACAAGGTCGAACGCTACCTGCGGGTGCAGATGAGTTTCGACGAAGGCAAGGAGCGCGCCGACCTGGAACATCGCGAGATCCTCAAGGCCTGTGCCGATCGTGACGTGGACAAAGCCGCCGAACTGATCGAACACCACATCATCGGCGTCTGCCGAACCCTCTACGCCCACCTGCCCCACGCCGTGCTCAGCGAGATTTGAGCGACAGGTCCCTGTGCCGATTTCGTCATAGAGAAGGGTGAAATCGGTCAAGACCCTGGACGTCGTTCGCGGCACTCTTGCCTCAATAGTGAAGTTGCTCCGCGCCGCGATCTGTAGGACCGGCTTTAGCCGGGAGGAGGTCAGTGTGAACGCCATGAATCTCGGGTGCGACGGCCGACGTCTTCCCGGCTGAAGCCGGTCCCACAGGGACCGTGGTAGCCAGTGACGTCGGGGTGTACGCAGTGCTCTTCGTAGGACTGGCTTTAGCCGGGAAGAGGCCAGCATTGGCACCACAGAATTTGCAGCGTGGGGACCGACGCCTTCCCGGCTGAAGCCGGTCCCACAGGGATAGTCGTCGCCAGTGACATCGGGGTGTACGCAGTGCTTTTAGTGGGACTGGCTTTAGCCGGGAAGAGGCCAGCACTGGCACCACAGAATTTGCAGCGTGGCGACCGACGCCTTCTCGGCTGAAGCCGGTCCCACAGGGATAGTCGTCGCCAGTGACATCGGGGTGTACGCAATGCTCTTCGTAGGACTGGCTCTAGCCGGGAAGAGGCCAGCACTGGCACCACAGAATTTGCAGCGTGGCGACCGACGCCTTCCCGGCTGAAGCCGGTCCCACAGGGATAGTCGTCGCCAGTGACATCGGGGTGTACGCAGTGCTCTTCGTAGGACTGGCTTTAGCCGGGAAGAGGCCAGTGTGATCACCATAAGTCTCGGGTGTGGCGACCGACGCCTTCCCGGCTGAAGCCGGTCCCACAGGGATAGTCGTCGCCAGTGACGTCGGGGTGTACGCGGTCCAATAGTGGGACTGGCTTTAGCCGGGAAGAGGCCAGCGCTGGCACCACAGAATTTGCAGCGTGGCGACCGACGTCTTCCCGGCTGAAGCCGGTCCCACAGGGATAGTCGTCGCCAGTGACATCGGGGTGTTCGCAATGCTCTTCGTAGGACTGGCTTTAGCCGGGAAGAGGCCAGCACTGGCACCACAGAATTTGCAGCGTGGCGACCGACGCCTTCCCGGCTGGAGCCGGTCCCACTAGAGATTGTCGTAGTCAGTTAAAGCGGGTGTACGCAGCGCTTTTAGTGGGACTGGCTTTAGCGGGGAAGAGGCCAGTGTGAACACCACAAATCTTGCAGCGGGACGACCGACGCCTTCCCGGCTGAAGCCGGTCCTACCAGGGATCGTCGTAGCCAGTTACATCGGGTGTACGCGGTCCAATAGTGGGACTGGCTTTAGCCGGGAAGAGGCCAGTGTGAACACCATAAATCTCGGATGTCGCCACCGACGTCTTCCCGGCTGAAGCCGGTCCTACTAGGGATCGTCGTAGCCAGTTCCATCGGGTGTACGCGGTCCCACTAGCAATCGTCGTAGCCAGTTCCAGACTCAGTCCGACAGGGGAATACATGAAACGCATCCAGATCCTCGATTCTCATACCGGCGGCGAGCCGACTCGGCTGGTGCTCGACGGGTTTCCCGATCTTGGGCGGGGCAGCATGGCCGAGCGGCGTCAGCGTCTGGCTGAGCAGTTCGATGACTGGCGGGCGGCGACCGTGCTCGAACCCCGCGGCAGCGATGTGCTGGTCGGCGCGCTGTTGTGCGAGCCGGTCGATCCGGAGGCGTGCGCCGGGGTGATTTTTTTCAACAACAGCGGCTACCTGGGCATGTGCGGCCACGGCACCATCGGGCTGGTGGTCTCACTGGCGCATCTGGGCAAGATCGGCCCCGGCGTGCATCGCATCGAAACCCCGGTCGGCACGGTTCAGGCCACGCTGCACGAAGACTGCTCCGTCAGCGTCGACAACGTCCCTTCCTACCGCTATCGCAAGAACTTCGTCGTCGAGGTGCCTGAACTCGGCAACGTGACCGGCGACATCGCCTGGGGCGGCAACTGGTTTTTCCTGATCGCCGACCATGGCCTGAACGTCGCCGCCGATAACCTCGACGCCCTCACCGATTACACCTGGAAGGTCCGTCAGGCGCTGGAAAGCCAGGGCATTCGCGGCGAAGACGGCGGCGTCATCGATCACATCGAGCTGTTCGCCGACGACGATCACGCCGACAGCCGCAACTTCGTCCTCTGCCCCGGCAAAGCCTACGACCGCTCGCCTTGCGGCACCGGCACCAGCGCCAAACTGGCGTGCCTGGCGGCGGACGGCAAACTTCAGCCCGGCACCCTGTGGCAGCAGGCCAGCGTGATTGGCAGCCAGTTCGAAGGCAGCTTTGTGTGGGAGCACGGCGAGCGGCAAACGGGCGACCGCATCGTGCCCACCATCCGTGGCCGCGCCTACATCAGCGCCGAAGCCACCTTGCTGCTGGACGACGAAGACCCCTTCGCTTGGGGCATTCGCCCGTGACCGACGCGTCCACCCTACAAGGCCATGCCGCTGATGTGATTGTTATCGGCGGCGGCATCATCGGCGCGGCGTGTGCGGACGAGCTGGCGTCTCAGGGCCTGCACGTGCTGGTGCTGGACTGTCAGCGCCCCGCCGCCACCGCTGCGGGCATGGGTCACCTGGTGGTGCTGGACCACAGTGCCGCCGAGTTGGCGCTGGGGGAATATTCGGTCAGGGCGTGGCGCGAGCTGGCTTCGCAGATGCCCGACGACTGCGCGATACGCACCAACGGCACTCTGTGGCTGGCTTGTAATGAAGAAGAAATGGAAGAAGCCGAGCGCAAACATGCGGCGCTGAACGAATACGGTCTGGCCTGCGAGTTGCTGTCCGGCGCCGAACTGGCACGGGTTGAACCGTCATTGCGATCCGGCCTGCTCGGCGCATTGAAAGTCAGTGGCGACGGCATTCTGTACGCGCCCAATGCCGCGCGCTGGCTGTTGCAGCGCCAGTCTTCACGGGTGGTTCAGCGTCAGGCAGAAGTCGTGGAAGTCCAGGGCAACCGTGTTCGGCTGGCGAGTGGTGAATGGCTGCAAGCCCCGGCGGTCGTGCTGGCCAGCGGCATCTACGCCCGCGAACTCTGTCCCGATTTACCGCTGCAAGCGAAGAAAGGCCACCTGCTGATCACCGACCGTTACCCCGCGCAGATCACCCACACGTTGGTCGAACTGGGCTACGTGACCAGCGCCCACAAGGGCAACGGCCCGTCGGTGGCGTTCAATGTGCAGCAGCGCCCGACTGGCCAATTGTTCATCGGCTCATCGCGGCAGTTCGACAACCACAACCCGGAGGTCGACGCGGCCATGCTCGGGCGGATGCTGCGTCGGGCGATGGATTTCCTCCCAAGCCTGGGCGAGATGAACGGCCTTCGCAGCTGGACCGGCTTTCGCTCCGCCAGCCCCGACGGTCAGCCGCTGATCGGCGAGCACCCGCATCAACCCGGGCTGTGGCTGGCGGTCGGGCACGAAGGCCTCGGCGTCACCACCGCAACCGGCACCGCCCGCTTGCTGGCCGCGCAAATGCTGCGCACTCGGCCGCCCCTCGACCTTGAACCGTATCTGCCGCAACGCTTTATCGGAGCCCGCGCCCATGCCTGAATTGAGCATTGATGGTCAGCCCTTTCGCTTCGTCCAAGGCACCACTGTGGCCGTCGCGTTGATGTCGAGCGGCGATCGCTGCAGCCGCACATCGGTCAGCGGCCAGCGCCGCGCGCCCTTGTGTGGCATGGGGATTTGTCAGGAATGCCGGGTGAGCATCGACGGCCTGCGCCGATTGGCCTGCCAGACGATCTGCCGCGACGGCATGCGCGTCGAGACCCAACCATGACCGTGGCCGTGACCGCGACAACGACCGAGCATGTCGATCTGCTGATCATCGGCGCAGGTCCGGCGGGCATGGCGGCGGCCCTGGCTGCGGCGCCTCGCGGGCTGAGCATCGTCCTGCTCGACGACAACCCGCTGCCGGGCGGGCAGATCTGGCGCGACGGCCCACATGCTCAGGTGCCGAAACAGGCTCGGGATATGCGCGGGCAGTTGCAGGGTTTCAGCAACATTCGTCTGCACAGCGGCTGCAAAGTGGTCGCGCTGGCCGGGGCGAAACGCTTGCTGCTGGAAGACGCCGAGCGCGGCTGGGTATTGAGTTACGACACACTGATTCTGTGCACCGGCGCGCGGGAGCGGCTGCTGCCCTTCCCCGGCTGGACGCTGCCGGGGGTCACTGGCGCCGGCGGTTTGCAGGCGCTGATAAAAGGCGGCTTGCAGGTGACAGACGAACGCATCGTGATTGCCGGAACCGGCCCGCTGTTGCTGGCGTCGTCGGCGACCGCGCAGAAGCACGGCGCCGAAGTCGTGCGCGTTGCCGAGCAGGCGCCCTTGAGCGCCGTCGCCGGATTTGCCGCCGGGTTGTGGCGCTGGCCGAACAAGGCGATTCAGGCGATCACGCTGGCCAGTGCCGCCTATCGAACCTCGGCCCATGTGCTGGCGGCGCTGGGCACGGATCGCCTGGAAGGCGTTCGCGTTCTGGTGGGCGACACCGTTGAAGAGCTGGCCTGCGAGCGTCTGGCCTGCGGTTTCAGTCTGGTGCCCAACATCGAGATCGCCCAGGCACTGGGCTGCACCGTGCGGGATCAGGCCATCGTGGTGGATGAGTGGCAGGCGAGCAGTCTGGCCGATCACTTCGCCGCGGGGGAATGCACCGGTTTCGGCGGCAGCGAACTGGCGCTGGTCGAAGGGCGAATTGCCGGGCTGGTGGCGGTGGGGGAACGGGACAAGGCGCGAGGCTTGTGGGCTGAGCGGCAGCGCTGGCAGGGTTTTGCGGATCGGTTGAATAAGGCGTTCCGCCTGAATCCTGCTCTGAAACACCTGGCGATGCCGGAAACGATAGTGTGCCGCTGTGAGGACGTGCGTTACGCGGACCTTGCCGAACATAGCAGTTGGACCGGGGCCAAACTCGCCACCCGTTGCGGCATGGGCGCGTGTCAGGGGCGCGTCTGTGCAACGGCGGCGCAGACGTTGTTCGGCTGGGAACCCCCGTTGTTGCGCCCGCCCTTCAGCCCGGCGCGGATTTCGACGCTGGCGTGTCTGGACGAGGGTGCCCCTGTTTAAAGCGCCTGATTTATCAAATTGCGTGAGTGAACGGGGTGGCGCTCCACCTTGCTCACAAAGACGGTGTTTCGAACGCGGAATATCCAGCGGATGTCCCGGCCCCTTCGCGAGCAAGCTCGCTCCCACAGTTTCTTCGTCTGCAAGGATATCGGCACTCAGAGCGCTGTTCCAAGAGGACTGATTTATTGATACGGCGGATCAGTCGCCCCCCGACTAGCCGACGCACCCAACATCCCGCATGATCGATCCCATCTTCCGCCCGGCCCTCCCGCCCCCGAACATGATTGACCTCATCCCCACAGCGCCCTTGCACGACCTCGACCAACTGCTTGCCAGCCTGGCGTTGGTCGCGCCGCTGTTCGATACCATTCCCGGGGTGGTGTTCTTCGTCAAAGACGCCCAGGCGCGCTACGCACTGGTCAACCAGACGCTGGTGCAGCGCTGCGGTTTCAAGGAGAAAAGCCAGATCGTCGGGCTGACCGCCGAGGAAGTGTTCCCCGCGCGCTTCGGTCCGCTGTACACCGCTCAGGACCGCCGTGTGCTGGCCGATGGCAGGCAACTCAGCGATCAGCTGGAGCTGCACCTGTATTACGGCAATCAGCCGATCTGGTGCCTGACCCACAAGATCGCACTGCGTGATCATCAGGGCGCAATCATCGGGCTGGCAGGTATTTCCCGGGATCTGCAAATCCTGCAGACGACCCACCCGGCATATCAAAAACTGGTCGAGGTCGACGCGTACATTCGCGAACACTTCGCGCGGCCCATCACCCTTGAGCAACTGACGGCCATTGCCGGGCTGTCCATTGCCCAGCTGGAGCGGCACTGCAAACGCATCTTCCAGCTGACCCCACGGCAGATGATTCACAAAGCGCGGCTGGGTGAGGCCTCACGGTTGTTGCAGGAAGACCTGTCGATCACCGAGATCGCCCTGCGCTGCGGGTACACCGATCACAGCGCGTTCAGTCGCCAGTTCAAGGCACTGACCGGGGCTTCGCCGAGTGAGTACCGGGGTTCGCAAAAGCGCATTTGAATTCGCTGCCATCCTCCCTGGATGATCGCAGAGCTTTTTGTGGGACCGGCCTTAGCCGGGAAGAGGCCAGTGTGAACACCATAAATCTCGGGTGTGGCGACTGACGTCTTCCCGGCTAAAGCCAGGCCTACAGTGACCGCGGTCCCGGTGATTTACCGCGGTGCGGCGGAATGTGGCGACTACCGCACTGCAACGTGCATCAATGAAGCACGCCGCGCATTCCTGCTCCTTTATGTAACACCGCCCCGCGCTCCTGAAACACCCATCCAACCCCCGGCCCGCTGATCCAGAGCCCTGCCCGGCATGCTGGCAAAACAGGCACGCTGCATGCATATTAAATATCGTATACGAAATTACTTATCCGGCCGTTTCTCACTTTGCACGCACCGAGGCTTCTATGAAAAACCAAGCTGTCGCCGTCGCCCTCTTCGCCGTCATGAGCTCTTCTTTTATCAACACCGCGCTGGCCGACAAGCTCGATGACATCATCGACTCGGGCAAGCTGCGCTGCGCGGTGACCCTGGACTTCCCGCCGATGGGGTCCCGTGACGACAAGAACAACCCGGTCGGATTTGACGTCGATTACTGCAACGACCTGGCGAAGGTGCTGGGCGTGACTGCCGAGGTGGTGGAAACGCCGTTTCCGGACCGCATTCCTGCGTTGGTTTCAGGGCGCGCCGACGTGATCGTGGCGTCGACCTCGGACACCCTGGAGCGGGCGAAAACCGTGGGCATGACCATCCCCTATTTCGCGTTCCAGATGGTGGTGCTGACCCGCGACGACGCCGGCATCAACAGCTACGACGACCTCAAGGGCAAGGATGTCGGCAACACCAGCGGCACGTTCGAGGCGATTGCGCTGGAGAAGGATCAGAAGAAATGGGGCAGCGGCAGTTTCCGCGCGTACCAGACCCAGAACGACACCATCCTCGCCGTCGCCCAGGGCCACATCAAAGCGTCGGTGGTGACCAACACCGTCGCCGCCGCCTCGATCAAATCCGGCAAGTACAAAGGCCTGAAGATTGCCGGTAACGCGCCCTATACCATCGACTATGTTTCTCTTGCCGCGAAGCGTAACGAGTACGGGCTGATTCATTACCTGAACCTGTTCGTGAACCAGCAAGTGCGCTCGGGACGCTATGCCGAGCTGTATGAAAAGTGGGTGGGCGGCAAGCCGGTGGATCTGACCGTGCCGGGCGTCTATTACTGAGTTGGCGCACGCAAGTGATTGATCGTTCCCACGCTCTGCGTGGGAATGTAGCCCCTGACGCTCTGCGTCAGAACAGGCGACGCGGAGCCTCCGAGGTGGTGTTACCACGCGGAGCGTGGGAACAATCATCAATCGGCGTAAGCCCCGGAACCGGTTCACTCACTCAGGAGCCCACGATGTCTGAAGTCTCGTTGAGCGGGCGCTGTCTCGTCACCGGCAGCGCCCAGGGCGAATTGCTGTATGCCGACGTGGGCCTGAGTTTCTGGGGCGGGGTCGAGCCGTTTACCGGTGAAGTCATCGACCGGCATCACCCCCTCAGCGGCCAGTTCATCAGCGGCCGGGTGCTGGCCATTCCCAGCGGGCGCGGCTCGTGCACCGGCAGCAGCGTGTTGCTGGAACTGATCCTCAACGGCCACGCACCGGCCGCACTGGTCTTCGAACGCGTCGAAGACATCCTCACCCTCGGCGTGCTGATCGCCGAGCAAATGTTCGGCCATTCGATTCCGGTGATCAGCCTCGGAGAAGCGGGTTTTGCGGCGCTGCGGAACACCGCTTTCGTGCGGGTCGAGGATGACCGCGTGAGCGGCTTTTCCAGCCCTCCGCCGCCACTTTCTCGCGACCAACAAAGCCCGACACCTCATCGCCCGCTCAGCCAGATTTCACTCACCGAAACCGACCAGGGCTTTCTCGACGGCGCCTACGGCAAAGCCGCGCAAGTGGCGATGGGCATCATTCTGCGCATGGCCGAGCTGCAAGGCGCGACCGAACTGCTGGACATTACCCAGGCGCACATCGACGGCTGTATTTACACAGGGCCGGCCAGTCTGCGGTTCGCCCGGCAACTGGTGGCATGGGCCGCCAGGGTCCGCGTGCCGACCACGCTCAATTCAATCTCCGTGGACGAGCGACGCTGGCGCGAACTGGGCGTTGATCCGGCCCTCGGCGAGCCGGCCAGTCAGCTGGGCGATGCGTATCTGGAGATGGGCGCGCGGGTGAGTTTTACCTGCGCGCCGTATCTGCTGGACAGCGCCCCGGAGCTGGGGGAGCAAATCGTCTGGGCCGAGTCCAACGCCGTGGTGTACGCCAACAGCGTGATCGGCGCGCGCACCTTGAAGTACCCCGATTACCTCGACATCTGCATCGCCCTCACCGGCCGCGCACCGAAGATCGGCTGCCACCTGACCCAGCAACGGCTGGCGACTTTGCGCATCGATGTCCCCGCACTGGACGGCCTCGACGACAGTTTCTACCCGCTGCTCGGTTATCACGTCGGGTTGCTCTGCGGCGCCTCGATCCCGGTGATCTGCGGCCTGGAAAACAAGGCGCCGACACTGGATGACCTCAAGGCCTTCGGCGCTGCGTTCGCCACCACGTCTGCTGCGCCGATGTTTCATATCGCCGGCGTGACACCCGAAGCCACCACCGCCGAACTGGCGCTGGGCGGGCACGCGCCGGAGAAATCCCTGAGGGTCAGCCCGGCGGATTTGCTGCGCAGCTGGCGCGAGCTGAACAGCGCACAAACACCGGAAGTGGACGCCGTGACCTTGGGCAATCCGCATTTTTCCCTAAGCGAATGCGCGACGCTGGCGCACCTGTGTAGCAGCCAGCGCAAACACGAGAACGTGGCGATCGTGATTACCTGCGGTCGCGCCACCCTGGAACGCGCGCAACAGGCCGGCTATGTCGAGACGCTCGAAAACTTCGGCGTGCAGTTCGTCACCGACACCTGCTGGTGCATGCTCGGCGAGCCCGTCATCCCGCCGACCGCGCGCAACCTGATGACCAACTCCGGCAAATACGCGCACTACGCCCCCGGACTGGTGGGGCGTCGCGTGCATTTCGCCAGCCTGGCCGAGTGCGTCGACAGCGCAATCACCGGCGTTGCCAGCGGGCGCCTGCCGGGCTGGTTGATGGCGGTGCACCAGGCGGAGGTCAGCGCAAATGTTTGATTACAACTTCCACTGGCGCGCAGCGTTCAAAGCCCTGCCCGACATGCTCGCAGGCGCGTGGGTCACCTTCGAAACCGCCGCGCTGTCGATGATCCTCGGCGTCACCATCGCGCTGTTTCTGGTGTTCATGCGCCAAGGCAAGAACCGCCTGTTCCGGGGGTTCGCCGCGACCTGGATTTCCATCGCGCGCAACACGCCGTCGCTGTTTCAGGTGTACATCCTGTATTTCGGCCTGGGCTCGTTCGGCCTGCACATCAGCTCGTGGGCCGCGTTACTCGCCGGCATCACCATCAACAACGCGGGCTATCTGGCGGAGAACTTCCGTGGCGGTCTGAAGGCCGTACCCGACACCCAATTGCGCGCTGCCCGGTCGCTGGGCATGAGTGCCCCCCAGGCCTATCGGCTGATCGTCATTCCGCAGTTGCTGCGCATCGTTTTCTATCCGCTGACCAACCAGATGGTCTGGGCCGTGCTGATGACCTCGATGGGCGTGATCGTCGGCCTCAACAACGACCTCACCGGCGTGACTCAGGATTACAACGTCAAGACCTTCCGCACCTTTGAATTCTTCGCCATTGCGGCGGTGCTCTATTACCTGATCGCCAAGCTGATTGTGGCCGTTGCGCGGCTGCTGTCCTGGCGGCTGTTCCGGTACTGAGGAGATGGGCATGTTCGAGAGCACGTTCACCTGGAACGATCTGCAATTCATGCTGCAAGGCGCCTGGGTCACGATTTTGCTGACGGTGGTGTCGATGTTCATCGGCACGCTGGCCGGAGTGGTCTGCGGCATGGCCCGCGCCCTCCTGCCGCGCAGCACGATTCCGCTGGCCTGGCTGCTGGACGTATTTCGCAGCGTGCCATTGCTGATTCAGTTCGTGCTGTTCAATGCGCTGAAAAGCATCGTCGGCCTCAACTGGAGCGCCTTCGCCGTCGCCTGTGTGGTGTTGGGGTTGTACGTGACCGCGTACTGCACGGAGATCGTGCGCAGCGGCGTGCTGTCGGTGCCGCTCAGCCTGCGCCGCGCCAGCCGTTCCCTGGGCCTGACGTACTGGCAGGACCTTCGCCAGATCGTCATGCCGATGGCCACCCGCGTGGCGTTTCCCGGCTGGATCAACCTGCTGCTCGGGGTGATGAAAGACACCGCGCTGGTGATGTGGATCGGCATCGTCGAACTGCTGCGCGCCTCGCAAACCATCGTCACGCGCATTCAGGAGCCGCTGTTGGTGCTGTGCATCGCCGGCCTGATTTATTACGTCATGAGTCTGGTGGTCGCCCGGTTAGGCGCCCGGCTGGAAACGAGGTGGCAGGAAAATGATTGAGATCGACAACGTGCACAAATCCTTCGGCGAGCTTGAAGTCATCAAGGGCGTGAGCCTGCAGGTGAACAAGGGCGAAGTGGTGTCGATTATCGGCGGTTCGGGCTCGGGCAAGTCGACGCTGCTGATGTGCATCAACGGCCTGGAATCGATCAAGAGCGGCAGCATTCGCGTCGACGGCACCGAGGTGCATGCCAGGGGCACGGACATCAACAAGCTGCGGCAGAAGATCGGCATCGTCTTTCAGCAGTGGAACGCCTTTCCCCATCTGACGGTGCTGGAAAACGTCATGCTCGCCCCGCGCACCGTGCTGGGCAAAAGCAAGGCCGAAGCCGAGGCGCTGGCGGTCAAGCAGCTGACCCATGTCGGGCTGGGCGACAAGCTCAAGGTATTTCCCGGCAAATTGTCGGGCGGTCAGCAACAGCGCATGGCGATTGCCCGGGCGCTGGCGATGTCGCCGGATTACATGCTGTTCGACGAGGCCACGTCGGCCCTCGATCCGCAACTGGTGGGCGAGGTGCTGGACACCATGCGCATGCTGGCCGAGGACGGCATGACGATGATTCTGGTGACCCACGAAATCCGCTTCGCCCGTGACGTGTCCGACCGCGTGGCGTTTTTCCGCAACGGCCTGGTGCACGAGATCGGCACGCCGGATCAGGTGATCGGTCACCCGCAAAGGCCGGAGACGGCGGATTTTTTGCGATCAATCAACTAGATCCTGCTCAGGAGGGCCTTAGGTCATGCGCTCAACGAAAGTGATTCATGTGGTCAGTTGTCACGCCGAAGGTGAGGTGGGCGATGTGATTGTCGGCGGGGTTGCGCCGCCGCCCGGGGACACGATCTGGGAGCAGTCGCGCTGGATCGAGCAGGACAACGTGCTGCGCAATTTCATGCTCAACGAACCTCGCGGCGGGGTGTTCCGTCACGTCAATCTGCTGGTGCCGCCCAAGCACCCGAAGGCGCAGATGGGCTGGATCATCATGGAGCCGGCCGACGTACCGCCAATGTCGGGCTCCAATTCCCTGTGCGTGGCGACGGTGCTGCTGGACAGCGGGATTCTGCCGATGACCGAGCCGGAAACCCGGCTGATTCTGGAGGCGCCGGGCGGCTTGATCGAGGCGATTGCCCAGTGCCGCGATGGCAAGGTGACGAGCGTCGAGGTGCACAACCACCCTTCTTTCGCCGATCAGCTGGACGTGTGGATCGAGGTGCCGGGGCTGGGTTCGGTTCAGGTCGATACCGCCTATGGCGGAGACAGTTTTGCCATCGTCGATTCGGTGAAGCTGGGCTTTGCATTGACTGCCGATGAGGCGAAAGACCTGGTGGACACCGGCCTGAAAATCACCAAGGCGGCCAACGAGCAACTGGGGTTCAGCCATCCGTTGAACAAGGACTGGAATCACATTTCGTTTTGCCAGATCGCCGCGCCGGTCAACTTTGACGGCGGCGTGGCCCATGCGGCGAACGCGGTGGTGATTCGCCCGGGCAAGATCGACCGCTCGCCCTGTGGCACCGGCTGTTCCGCGCGGCTGGCGGTGTTGCATGCCAAGGGTCAGCTGAAGGTGGGCGACCGGTTTATCGGGCGTTCGATTATCGGTTCGGAGTTTCACTGCAAGATCCAGCGCGAGACCGAAGTGGCCGGTCGCAAGGCCATCATTCCGAGCCTGTCCGGGCGGGCGTGGATCACCGGGACGCACCAGCACATGCTCGACCCGAGCGATCCGTGGCCGGAGGGGTACAAGTTGAGTGACACCTGGCCGGTGGGGTTGAAGCTGTAAATGCTGCGTCGGTTTGGGAATGGATGCACAGCCGATTTGGCTGGATGAATGCAAAAGCTGTGGGAGCGAGCGAATAGGTCAGGACATCCTCCAGACCTCTACCAGCTGAAACGCCGCCTTCGTGAGCAAGCTCACTCCCCCAAGGATTGGGTCTGCTGCGAGACAGCGGAGGTTCTGGAGCATTTTTCTGGATGAATACAGATCCTGTGGGAGCGAGCTTGCTCGCGAATAGGCCGGAACATCCCCCAGGTATCTAGCGCCTGAAATGCAGTCTTCGTGAGCAAGTTCACTCCCACAGGAACGGTGATCACTTGAGAATCAGGCAGCAATCTGGACCACTGAATAACCGGGCGTAGCCCGCTCAAATCCAACCGTATACGAAATACATTCACTCAATCAGGAGTCAATCATGAGCCAGTCCGTATCCTGGAGCGGGGTCTTCCCTGCCGTTACCACGCAATTCAACGACGATTTTTCCCTTAACCTTGAGGCCACTCACAAGGTCATTTCCAACCTGGTGCGCGATGGCGTGTCCGGGCTGGTGATCTGCGGCACCGTTGGGGAAAACACCTCGTTGAGCGTCGCTGAAAAGATCAGCCTGGTGGAAGCCGCCAAAGACGCCTCGGCCGGGCGGGTACCGGTCATTTCCGGCATCGCCGAGTTCACCAGCGCCAACGCCAGTGCGGTCGCCAAAGAAGTGCAGAAAGCCGGTGCCGACGGAATCATGCTGATGCCGGCGCTGGTGTACTCGGCCAAACCTTTCGAGACCGCCACACACTTCCGCACCGTGGCCGCTGCCACCGACCTGCCGATGATGGTTTACAACAACCCGCCGATCTACAAGAACGACGTCACGCCGGACATCCTCATCTCGTTGGCGGACTGCGACACCATCGTGTGTTTCAAGGATTCATCGGGCAACACCAACCGCTTCATCGACGTGCGCAATGAAGTCGGCGATCGCTTCGTGCTGTTTGCCGGGCTTGATGACGTGTTGGTGGAAAGCGTCGCCGTGGGCGCGGTGGGTTGGGTGTCGGGGATGTCCAACGCCTTCCCCAAAGAGGGCGAGACGTTGTTCCGACTGGCCAAGGCCGGGCGCTTTGCCGAAGCGATGGCGCTGTATGAGTGGTTCATGCCGCTGCTGCACTTGGATGCGCGTCCGGACCTGGTGCAGTGCATCAAGCTGTGCGAAGCCATCATGGAACGCGGCAGCGCCCTCACCCGCCCACCGCGTCTGGCGCTGCCGGACAGTGATCGGGAATATGTGGAGAAATTGATGAAGACGGCGTTGGCGAACAAGCCGGTGCTGCCGGATGTGGGGCTGTGATGCCCTTGGTTTTGGGTTGAACCGATCCGCGTGTTTGGATCGCAGATCTATGGCGCTCGAACCGGCCTCTTCCCGGCTGAAGCCGGTCCCACAGGGTCGTGCATTCGGCCGGAGACCGGGTTTCAGCCGGGAAGGCGATTCCACGGTTTCAACGCGGTTTAGTGGGACCGGCTTTAGCCGGGAATGCGGTTTAACAGGTTCAACGCGCATCGAGCCTTACACATTCACCACATTCACAAACCGCGAGGCGGCGGTTTCGTCGATGCGCAGGTTGGTGAAATCGAACAGGTTGCGGTCCGCCAGTTGCGACGGTTGGACGTTCTGCAGGCTGCGGAAAATCATGTCGGAGCGGCCCGGGGTCTTACGGTCCCATTCCTGGAGCATTTCCTTGACCACCTGACGCTGCAGGTTTTCCTGGGAACCGCACAGGTTGCACGGGATGATCGGGAACTGCTTGATGTCCGAATACGCTTGAATGTCCTTCTCGGCGCAGTACGCCAGCGGTCGGATCACCACGTTGCGGCCATCATCGGCGCGCAGCTTGGGCGGCATGGCCTTGATGCTGCCCTGGAAGAACATGTTCAGGAAAAACGTCTCGACGATGTCGTCTCGGTGGTGACCGAGGGCCATCTTGGTCGCGCCGATTTCATCGGCAAACGTGTACAGCGTGCCGCGACGCAGGCGCGAACACAGCGAGCAGGTGGTCCGGCCTTCGGGCACCAGTTCCTTGACCACCGAGTAGGTGTCCTTCTCGACGATGTGGTACTCGACGCCCAGTTGTTCCAGGTACGCCGGCAGCACGTGCTCGGGAAAGCCCGGCTGCTTCTGGTCCATGTTCACCGCGACGATGTCGAACTTGATCGGCGCGACTTTCTGCAAATGCAGCAGCACATCCAGCAGGGTGTAACTGTCCTTGCCGCCGGACAGGCAGACCATCACCTTGTCGCCCTCTTCAATCATGTTGTAGTCGGCCACCGCTTCGCCCGCGAGTCGACGCAGACGCTTCTGCAGTTTGTTCTGATTGACTGAAAGGGTGCCCATGGCGCTGGTATCCGCTCGCTGTGGTGGGAAGAGACGTGGGGAAAGGGGTCGGCATTTTACGCAAAAAGACCGACCGGGGTAATGCCTGTCGCGGGTGAATACCATCCCTGATGATCTATGCCCATTGATCGCCAATCGCTATTAACAAGACCCTTGAACACCTCAATCGCTCTAACGCATCCGGTTTTAGGGTGCTCAGCTTTCTATACTGACTTGAAAGGTCGCAATCATTTCCCATGATCGACTGCGACCTTGTCCTAACGGCATCTGGCGGTCAGGCGCTTTGTCGGGAGCGGCGGCACACTTCACGGGAGTAACGGACATGATCCATCACGTATTGGGGCTGTTCACCCACCCCGATCAGGAATGGCAACAGATACGCAGTGAGGATGAAGAAAGCATCGGCCACCTGTACCTTACCCATACGCTGATCCTGGCGGCGATTCCGGCGGTGTCGGCGTACATCGGCACGACGCAGGTGGGCTGGCAGATCGGCGACCGGACGCCGGTCATGCTGACCAGCGACAGCGCAGTGTGGATGGCGCTGATGTCGTACATCGCCATGCTTGCCGGCGTCGGCATCATGGGCGGCTTCATCCACTGGATGGCGCGCACCTATAACGCCACGCCCAGCCTTGGCCGCTGCGTGGCCTTCGCGACCTACACGGCGACGCCGCTGTTCCTCGGCGGGCTGGCGGCGCTGTACCCGCATATGTGGCTGGGGATGATGGTCGGGCTGGCGGCAGTCTGCTACACGGTGTACCTGCTGTACGTCGGCTTGCCGGTGTTCATGGGCGTACACCCGGACGACGGTTTCATGTTCTCAAGCTCGGTGCTGGCGGTCGGGCTGGTGGTGTTGGTGGCGATCATGGCGTTTACGGTGGTGCTGTGGGGCGTCGGGATCGGTCCGGAATTTATCAGTTAAGACCGGGTGACCATTCGGCGCTTCGGGTTTTGGCGGTACAGAAGCTTGCGGCATACTCGCCTCCTCTGGAGACCGATGAAGCATGCTCGAACCACTCAACACCCGCGTCGAATCCTGCTACCAGCAAGCCGAAGATTTCTTCAAGCGCCCTTTCAAACGTCCGGTCGTGAGCGTCAAACTGCGCGGCCAGAAGGCTGGGGTGGCGCATCTGCACGAGAACCTGCTGCGCTTCAATCCGCAGCTGTACCTCGAAAACAGCGAAGACTTCCTGCGCCAGACCGTCCCTCACGAGGTCGCGCACCTGGTCGCTCATCAATTGTTCGGCGACACCATTCAGCCCCATGGCGAGGAATGGCAACTGATCATGCGCGGCGTCTACGAGCTGCCGCCCAACCGCTGCCACACCTACGAAATCCAGCGCCGCAGCGTGACCCGCTATATCTACCGCTGCCCGTGCCCGGAAAGCGATTTCCCCTTCACCGCCCAGCGCCACAAGCTGGTACGCAAAGGCCGGCGCTATCTGTGCAAGCGCTGCCGGGAGATTCTGGTGTTCAGCGGCGAGACGCGGGTGGAGTGATTGCCAGCTTCCGTGCGGACGTTCAAATGATATCCAATGCCACACGCGGTCAGAGTGGAAGTGACCGGGGTGGACTCGGATCTTGGTAACGCCGCTGGACTTGTGGGAGTGAGCTTGCTCACGAAGAGGCCAGGGCAGTCAGCAATTTTCTCAAGTGGCTGCAAGTAAGTCTTCGCGAGCAAGCTCGCTCCCACAGGATTGGGCTGGACTCGGGATCTTGGTAACACCGCTGGACTTGTGGGAGTGAGCTTGCTCACGAAGAGGCCAGGGCAGTCAGCAATTTTCTCAAGTGGCTGCAAGTAAGTCTTCGCGAGCGAGCTCGATCCCACAGGATTGGGCTGGACTTGGGATCTTGGTAACACCGCTGGACTTGTGGGAGTGAGCTTGCTCACGAAGAGGCCAGGGCAGTCAGCAATTTTCTTAAGTGGCTGCAAGTAAGTCTTCGCGAGCAAGCTCGCTCCCACAGGATTGGGCTGGACTCGGGATCTTGTTAAATCCACTGAGGTTGCGCACGAGAGGCCGAGGCATTCTATTGACCCTGCCCTAAAATTTCACCCAAACACCCCCGCCTCACCCATCGACTCAATCTCCTGCGCGGTGAACCCCGCTTCGGCCAGCACCTGCGCGGAATGCGCGCCGACGGCCACGCCGACATGCCGGGGCGCGGGCAGTCGTTTTGAAAACTTCACCGGGCAGGCCATCTGCACCTGAGCGCTGCCGTCACCGCGAGGCACCTGCGCCAGCATCTCTCGCGCCTGAATCTGCGGGTGCTGGGTGGCTTCGGAGAAACTCAGCACCGGCTCGACACAGGCATCGATCCCGGCGAACAGCGCTTCCAGCTGATCAGAACTGCGGCGCTCGAACTCGATTTCCAGCTCACGCCTGAGCGAGGCCTGTTGTTCGGCGGCAAACGAGAGCCCAAGCCTCGCCAGTTCCGGTCGTCCCAGCGCGGCACACATCCCGTGGAGAAACGCCGGCTCCAGGCCCCCCACCGAAAACCATCGGCCGTCGCGACTGCGGTAGTAATCGTAGAAGCTGCCGCCGTTGAGCATCTGCGTCTCCCGCTCCGGCTCGATGCCGGCCGCCAGATACCCCGCGCCGGCCAGGGCATTCAGGCTGAACGCGCAATCGGTCATGCTGACGTCGACGTACTGGCCTTGCCCGGTTTGATGGCGCGCGACCACCGCCGCGAGCAAACCGATGACCCCGTGCAGCGAGCCGCCGGCGACGTCCGCGACCTGCACGCCCAAGGGCAACGGGCCGCTGTCTTGGCGCCCGGTGTGGCTGGCCAGCCCGGCCACTGCCATGTAATTGATGTCGTGGCCGGCGCGATCGCGGTAGGGCCCGGTCTGCCCGTAACCGGTGATGGCGACGTAGATCAGCCGCGGATTGATCGCTTTCAACGCCTCATAGCCAATCCCCAGTCGGTCCATCACACCGGGCCGAAACTGCTCCAGGACGATGTCGTAATCCGCCACTAGCCGCTTGACCACCTCGATGGCCCGGGCCTGCTTGAGGTCCAGCGCCAGGCTGCGCTTGTTGCGATTGAGGTAAGCGTGGCTGGCTGAAACGCCGTGGTCGTGGGGCGGCAACTCCCGCAGCAGGTCCGGGCGGGTGGGCGACTCGATGCGCAGCACCTCGGCGCCCATATCCGCCAGCAGCAGCGAAGCGAATGGCCCGGGCAGCAGCGTCGAGAAATCGAGAACTTTTAGCGATGACAGCGGACCGTGCATGGGGCGTTCTCAGATGGCCGGCAAAGGGCTCAGAGTAGGTGCGATCCGCCCATAAAAAAAGCCTGTCCGAAGACAGGCTTTTTCAACAACCCTTACCGCTGACGCGTGTTACGAACGCAGCTTACGAACGTACAACAGGGGTTGGCGCCGTTTCGGCCACACCCAGGTCGTCAGTCGGCGCGGTGTTGTCGATGGCACGACCGCCGGAAGCCAGCTCAGCTTCCATTTGCGGAACGTCCAGCTCACCGACCCACTTGGCCACAACCAGGGTTGCCACAGCGTTACCGCACAGGTTGGTCAGGGCGCGGGCTTCGGACATGAAGCGGTCGATACCCAGGATCAGCGCCAGACCGGCCACCGGCAGATGGCCTACGGCCGACAGCGTCGCGGCCAGCACGATGAAGCCCGAACCGGTCACGCCAGCCGCACCTTTGGACGACAGCAGCAGCACCAGCAACAGGGTGACCTGATGGGTGATGTCCATGTGGGTGTTGGTGGCTTGAGCGATGAACACTGCGGCCATGGTCAGGTAGATCGAAGTACCGTCGAGGTTGAACGAGTAGCCGGTCGGGATCACCAGACCCACGACGGATTTCTTCGCGCCCAGACGCTCCATCTTGATCAGCATGCGTGGCAGCGCCGACTCGGACGACGACGTACCCAGCACGATCAGCAGCTCTTCGCGGATGTACTTGATCAGCTTGAGGATGCTGAAGCCGTGAGCTTTGGCGATGGAGCCCAGCACCAGCAGCACGAACAGCAGGCAAGTGATGTAGAAGCACAGCATCAGCTGACCCAGTTGCACCAGCGAGCTCACGCCATAAGCGCCGATGGTGAAGGCCATGGCACCCAGCGCGCCGATCGGGGCGAGCTTCATGATCATGTTGATGATGTTGAACATGACGTGGGCGAAACGATCGATGAAGTCCAGAATCGGCTTGCCGTAGGCGCCCAGGCGATGCAGGGCGAAACCGAAGATCACCGAGAACATCAGCACTTGCAGAATGTCGCCGTTGGCGAACGCGCCGACGATGGTGTTCGGGATAACGTTGAGGATGAAGCCGACGATGCTCTGGTCTTTACCGGCGGTCACGTAGGCCGCGACTTTGGAGGCGTCCAGGGTGGACACGTCGATGTTCATGCCGGCGCCCGGCTGGACGACGTTGACCACGATCAGGCCGATGATCAGCGAGATGGTCGAAACGATTTCGAAGTAGAGCAGCGCGTAGCCGCCGGTCTTGCCCACGGATTTCATGCTCTGCATGCCAGCGATGCCGCTGACGACGGTGCAGAAGATGATCGGCGCAATGACCATTTTGATCAGTTTGATGAACCCGTCACCCAGCGGTTTGAGGGTTACGGCAGTTTCGGGATACCAGTGGCCGAGGGCGATACCGACGATGATCGCGACGATCACCTGGGCGTACAGGGATTTATAGATGGGCTGACGAGTCGTCATTGCAGTTTCCTCAAGAGCATCGGTCTGCAGCATTCCGGTTGCAGAGACGCCTAAAGTGCGAACCCTCCTGCTCGGAGGGATTTGTTTTTGTCGAGCTGCGCGCGGCAGACCTCTGCCCAGTGCATCGCAAGCACCGTGCCAGTATTGCTAAATGAGGCGAGAGCCACGGATTACGTGAACCATCTGGTTAACAAGAGACCCGTCGGGGTGAAGGCGGTGGCGGTTTTCCGCCGTTTGGCGGCAAATCATCCGCCACACTGGCGGGTATCCGCCTCGAATGACGGATCAGGAGTGAGCCTAAATCGCGAACGTAATTCGGAACGCCGCGCCGCCCAGTTCCGAGTCACCCAGGGTCAGCTGCGCGCCGTAGCTTTCGATGATGTCCTTGACCACCGCCAGACCGATGCCCTGCCCCGGGTTCTGCGTGTCCAGTCGCTCGCCGCGTTCGAGAATCCGTGCGCGCTGGCTTTCCGGAACACCCGGGCCGTCGTCTTCAATGCACAGCTCGTCGCCCATCATCGATGACCGCCAGCTCACGCGCACCTCGCCGAGGCACAGGCGGTAGGCGTTTTCCAGCAGGTTGCCGAGCATTTCCAGCAACGCGCCCTCCTCCATTTGCACCTGGCAATTGTCTGGCAGGTCGAGCACGACGTTGACGCGCTTGTCGCGGTAGACCTTTTCCAGCGTGTTGCACAGGCTCTGCACCACAGGCTTCAAGGACACGTGATAGCGCACCAGCCCGCTTTTACGCAGGCTGGCGCGCTGCAGTTGATAACTGATCTGCTGGCTCATGCGCTCGATCTGCGATTGCAGAATCCGCGCCTGCTCCAGGTCTTCCGGTCGTTTGGCGATTTGCTCGCTGACGCCCTGCAACACGGCCAGTGGGGTTTTCAGGCTGTGGGCGAGATCGTCGAGTGAGTCGCGGTAACGAATGCGCTGTTCGCGTTCGCTGCTCAGCAGGCGGTTGAGCGAGTCGGTCAGGCGCAGCAGTTCGCTGGGGTGTTCTTCGCTGAGGCTTTCCCGCGAGCCGGCCTCGACCTGATCGAGCTCCTGACTCATGCCCCGCAGCGCCCGCAGGCCCCAGGTCAGCCCGCCCCACAGCAGAATCAACAGAACCAGCAGCGCGCCGCCGAAGCCCAGGTAGAGTTTCTGGCGCAGGCCGGAGATGGTTTCCTGGTATTCGCGCACCGGTTGCAGCGCGACGATGCTGAAGGCGGCATTGCGCCCGCCGAGCAGTTTGATTTCGACGTCGTAGACGAAAAACTCGTCGCCGTTGGGTTGGCGGATCTTCGCGAATTCGTTGCCGCGGCCGTCGTAGCGGGGCTGGTAGTCGATGGCTTCGTCTTCGGTGGCCCGGGAGCGCCACACCAGTTTGCCGGCGCGGTTGTAGATGTAGCCGAGCAAGCGGCTGTCGGGCAGGGCGAACTGTTCGCCGGGCAATAACGACGGCATCAGCAGGTGGTCGTCTTCGACACGGGCGGCAGAGATCAGTGTGGTGACGTCCGACGCCAGGCGTTTTTCGATGGAGCTTTCCAGCGCCAGGCTGAAGGCGCTTTGCAGCGCCGGCAGCATCAGCAGCATGAAAATGACGGCGAGGGTCGCGGCGCCCAGCATCAGACGCAGGCGCAGCGAACGAATCATGTACAGCGCTCGGTGAACAGGTAGCCCAGGCCGCGCACGGTGTCGATCGGCTTGAACCCGGCGGGCGCTTCGAGCTTGCGCCGCAGCCGACCGACCAGCACTTCGATCACGTTCGGATCGCGCTCGTCGTCATCGGGGTAGAGCTGCTCCATCAGGCGCTCTTTGGGGACCACTTGCTGGTGGTGGCGCATGAGGTATTCGAGAATCCGGTATTCGTAGGCGGTCAGCGCCAGGGGCTGTTCGTCCAGCGACGCCTGCTTGCGGTTGAGGTCCAGGCTCAGCGGCCCGGCGACGATGGTCGAGTGGGTGAAACCACTGGAGCGTCGCAGCAAGGCGTTGAGGCGCGCTTCGAGTTCTTCGAACTGGAACGGCTTGACCACGTAGTCGTCGGCGCCGGCGGCCAGGCCTTCGACCTTGTCCTGCCAGTTGCCGCGCGCGGTCAGGATGAGGATCGGGAACGCCTTGTTCTGCACGCGCAGCTGACGGATCAGGTCAAGACCGCCCACACCCGGCAGGCCCAGGTCGATGACCGCCAGATCGTGGTTGAACTGGCCCGCCTGATACAGCGCTTCCTCGGCGTTGCCCACCGCTTCGACGACGTGACCGCTTTCGGTCAGACGGGTCTGCAGGTGGTGACGCAGCAGGGCTTCATCTTCGACAACCAGCAATTTCATGACGCTCTCCCAGGCAAAGGCATACCTCTCGTTTCAAGAGTCTCAACGAGGCGCTGCCGAGCGCGTGCAGTGTGACGAGCCCGGCAGCGATTGTGCAATTCAGACACCGCGAAAAACAGGCTGGCGGCTTATAAAACCGGCTTATAAAACGTAGTGGACGGGTAAATAGGTGTGCTCACTCTCGCTCAAGCTCAGCGAGGGCGGTTGCTGCAGTGTGCGGACCGGTAAGCGGGTGTCGAACAGTCTAGTCGTACTCGGCAAGGACATCTGCGGATCGTAAGCGGTCGGCAGGTTCGCCGTTTGCAGGCTCACACCGTTGACGCGGGCTGTGAGATTTCCGTAGCCGACTGCGTAGGGATCATCAGCAGGCTGCTGGCTCAACGTCTGGCTCCAATTGCCGACCTGGGTGCTGCTGGCAAGGCTGCGGCGCAGGCCGTTGAGGCGGTCGGCGCGTTCGGTGTTCTTGCCGAAATCGGTGCGGGACACGTCCGCGTTGCCATCAGCCGCTTGCGCCGCCGCGCTGCTGCCGAGAAACGCCAGCGCCAGAAAGAGCTTGTTGAACGTCAGCATGAGCAGGTCCTCCGGCGCCAGGCGCCTTGTTGGGTACGGTTTGGAGCATACCCAGCCAGCGCTGAACCCCTCCTGAACATGTACTGACCCACCGCATTCGTCAGCAAGCTGACTCCCACAGGTTCTGTGCGTGCCTTGGGTTTTGCATTCACTGGAATGCAGTTTTGTGCATGACGCTGAAATCCGGGGCAGCGCCGATCCATTGTGGGAGCGAGCTTGCTCGCGAAGGCGGTCTGCCTGTGTCATCAACTTTGCCTGACCCACCGCATTCGTCAGCAAGCTGACTACCACAGGTTCTGTGCATGACGCTGAAGTCTCGGGGCAACACACATCTCCTGTAGGAGTGAGCTAGCTCGCGAAGGCGGTCTGCCTCGGCCATCAACTTTGTCTGAGCCACCCATTCGTCAGCAAGCTGACTCCCGCAGGTTTTGTGCTTGCCTTGGGTTTTGCATTCACTGGAATGCAGTTCTGTGCATGACGCTGAAATCCGGGGCAGCGCCGATCCATTGTGGGAGCGAGCTTGCTCGCGAAGGCGGTCTGCCTGTGCCATCAACTTTGCCTAACCCACCGCATTCGTCAGCAAGCTGACTCCCACAGGTTCTGTGTCCCCCCCTGGATTTTGCGTTGGCCACACAGAGGGTCTGTGCATGACTGTGGATTGGGGATTCAAAGCAAACCGGTTTTGCGCCCAACACCGCGGTTCCGGCAGAATGCCGGGCATGACTCGATCCCCGACACTGCCCGACTGCTGCCCTGCCCTCACCGCTCACTGGCCCTTGCCCCATGGGCTGGCGGACGTGGTGTTGGTGAGCAGTCGGTTCGATCCGCAGAAGCTCATCGACGGCGACTTTCAGCGCTGTTTCATCGAGCCGCCCGCCTCCATTCAACGGTCGGTGGCCAAGCGGCAGACGGAATTTCTCGCCGGTCGTTTGTGCGCGCGGGAGGCGATGAGCCGGTTGGACGGCCGTTCCCATGTCCCGCTGATCGGCGAGGACCGCGCGCCGATCTGGCCTGCGGACGTCACCGGCTCGATCACCCACAGCACCGGTTGGGCCGCCGCGATCGTTGCGCGCAAAACGGACTGGCGCGGATTGGGGCTGGACGTCGAACAGTTGATGAGCAACGAGCGCGCCGTGCGCCTGGCCGGCGAGATTCTGACCCCCGCGGAAATGCAGCGCCTGAACGCCGGGCCCGAACATCAAGCTGCCAAGGTCGTCACCCTGACCTTCTCCTTGAAAGAAAGCCTGTTCAAGGCGCTCTACCCCATCGTGCTCAAGCGCTTCTATTTCGAAGACGCCGAGTTGCTGGAATGGTCAGAAGACGGCAGCGCGCGGCTGCGGCTGAAGATTGATCTGTCGGAGGAATGGCACAACGGCAAAGAGCTGGACGCGCAGTTCAGCGTGCAGGATGGGCAGCTGCTGAGTCTGGTGGCGATTCGGGGCTGACATCAACCTCCTATGCGGCGGAGTACATTGTGGGAGTGAGCTTGCTCACGAAGGGGCCCGTTGATCCACTGATTTTCTGGCCGCCATACCCAACGGGCAATGCTCACACCGCCCCACCCACTCCACCCGATAACTTAGGCAGCACGTGCGCCGCTGCCGAACCGTCTGCCCGTCCTGCTCTATATAGCTAACGGCATTGAACAGCGGATTGCGCCGCCCATCCGGCCTCAGCCGTTCACGCAACAAGCCATACCCAGCACTAAAAGAAACGTCGCCCGACGCGGACAGCTGCCGCAAGCAGGTTTCCAGATAATCCCCGGCGGTGCCCCACAGCACGGCCGCCGGCACATCACCGTAGGCACTCAAGCGGTCGATCACCTCTTGAAGATTCCCCAACAGCGGCGCAAACCGCTCGAACGGATTATCCGAAACCGACACCTCCATAACGTCCCCGTGAAACCGCACCCCATCCAGATAGCCCCGTTCGTGCAGGGCGAAACTCAGGCGGTCCAGCTCCAGCGGCCACCCCGCGCCATGGGCCAGACTCGCCACCACCACCGGCGGAATCAGCTGCATGGCGTAGTACTTCATCCATTGCGAGACCAGTACCGGCAACTGGTCCTTCATCAGTTCCGGCCCATACACCTTCAGCAGCAGGCGATCCAGACCCTCATCCCGCAACAGCTCGGTCAATGGCGACACAGGCCGCTTTTGATCAACCACCACCGTGCGGGCAAACCCGGCCAAGGCACCGTCAAACATCACGCCTCCCCCTGCTGGCGGGGCCAGGCCAGGCTGAAGCACGCGCCGCCCAGGGTTTGACTGCGCCCGATCAGCGCACGCCCGCCATGCCAGTGGATGATGCGGCGCACGATCGACAACCCCAGCCCGTGGCCGCCCGACGCCCGGGTGCGGCTGTCGTCCAGGCGCATGAACGGCGTGAAGATCCGCTCCCAGGCACTTTCCGGCACGCCGGGGCCGTCATCGTCGACGTCGATGCGACAGCGCTCTTCACTCAACTGATAGCCAATGCGCACTTCCGACTCGGCGTGGCGCATGGCGTTGCTCACCAGATTCTGCAGCGCACGGTGCAAGTACCGCGGTTCGGCCTCAACCCAATGCGTCTCGTCGGAACCAATAGGATGCAGCGCATCAACGCATTCTCCGCGCCTGACGCTGATGTGCGGCCGCAGCGGCGCCAGTTCGGCAATCACCTGATCGATCAGGGCGTCGAGGTCGATGCGCTGGAAACTCAGGGTCGGCGCGCCTTGCTCCAGGCGCGCGTAGGTGAGCATCTCGTCGACCAGCTTGTCGAGGTCCTGGATATCGCTGTCCATGCCGACCATGTATTTATGCCGCGCTTCCGGGGTCGTGGCGTCGTTGATCATCTCCAGCCCGAAACGCAACCGCGCCACCGGCGTGCGCAGCTCGTGGGACACCGCGCGGACCAATTCGCGCTGGATCATCAGCGAGCGCTGCAGGTGCTCGGCCATGCCGTTGAACGCCGACGCCAGCCGCCCGACCGAGTCCGCGCCGGCTGCGGGCACGCGGGTTTCCAGGCTGCCCTGGGCGATCTGCGTGGCCGCCGCTTCCAGGCCGCGCAACCGGTGCTCAAGCCGACGCACCAGCAGGTACACGACAAGGCCGATCAGGCACAGACCGAGAAAGGTGATGAGGATCAGCAGCTCCGGCGGATAGGGGTTCATCTGAAACAGCGGGCCGATCTCCAGCACCCACGGGGTTTCGCCGACGCCGGACAGCACGCGGATCGAATCGCCGCCCTTGCCCAGCGCCATCACCGTGTCGCCCTCGTCGATGCGCCGACGCTGGTCGTCATCGACATCCAGTTTTTCCAGCCGGATCAGCTGCATGTCGAAGCCGAACCCCTTGGTATGGTGCAAGGCTTCCAGCCGCGCCGGCTGCTCATCGACCGGCAGACGCACCAGCTCGTCGAGCAGCAGAAAGATCGTCGCGCGAGCCAACTGCTCGCTGATCTGCCGCACCTCGCCGGTCAGCAGCAAGCCGCTGGACGGATTGCCCGACAGCGCCGGCTCGACCTCCCGAAACACCCGCGCGGCATGGGGGCCGGTCTGCTCGACCACTACTTGCCCGCGACTCAACCGGCTGCGGGCGCTGCCATCCAGATGCGCGTGCTCGGCGGTTTCCAGCGTCAGCGGAATGCCCAGCAAGCGTTCCCACACGGCGAGGGCGCGGGTGCGTTCAATGTCATT
The DNA here is from genome assembly GCF_057834665.1 of Pseudomonas sp. GL_135. NCBI lineage: Bacteria > Pseudomonadati > Pseudomonadota > Gammaproteobacteria > Pseudomonadales > Pseudomonadaceae > Pseudomonas > Pseudomonas sp. GL_135. The sequence goes on along the minus strand of NZ_CM174408.1, from coordinate 1,379,039 downwards.
CATGCCGCGCAGATTGTCGGCCATCAGCGTGAAAGTGCCGTGGGCCAGTTGTTCGCGGTACTGATCGGCGCGCACGGCGTTGACCAGATGCAGGGTCAGCACGCCCAGCAACGCCACCAGCACCAGAACGCCGAGCATGCCGCCATAAATTCGCAGGAAGATGGAATGCATCGGTCAGCCGCCGCGCTTGAGGGAAGGCAGTTGCGCGGCGGCGTGGGGCACAAACAGGTAACCCTTGTTGCGCACGGTCTTGATCAGGCGCGGGTGGTCGGGGTCGTCACCGATGCGCGGGCGGATTTTCGAGATGCGCACGTCGATGGAGCGGTCCTGGCCGTCATAGCCAACGCCGCGCAGGGCCGTAAAGATTTCTTCGCGAGAGAGAATGCGCCCGGCGTTGGCGACCAACAGCCACAACAGGTCGAATTCGGCGCTGGTCAGCTCGACGCTCTGGTCGTTGAGCCAGGCTTCACGCAAGGTGTTGTCCACCACCAGCGCGCCGAATTCCAGACGGTGCTGTTGCTGGACCGGGCTGTCGACGGTTTCGCTGCGCCGTAATAACGCATGGATGCGCGCGAGCAGCACCCGGGGATGCACCGGTTTGCCGACGTAATCGTCGGCGCCCATGTCCAGGCCCTGAATCTGGTCGCTGTCATCGGTGCGTGCAGTGAGCATCAGTATCGGGCCGTCATAGTGGCTGCGCACCTTGCGACAGATGCTCAGGCCGTCTTCGCCGGGGAGCATGAGGTCGAGGATCACCAGATCCGGCTGCTCGTCGATGATGCGCCGGGCCGCCCGCGCGCCGTCCCCTTCCAGGCTCACGCGCAGGCCGTTGTTTTCGAGGTAGTCGCGGGTGAGTTCGGCCAGCCGCTGGTCATCCTCGACGATCAGCACCTGCCAGGGTTGTGGCTGCACGGTGAGGCTCCTTGTTTTTTCTTATTAAAAGTGCTTGCCCAACGGGCTTTTGCGATGGCCTTCACGCCCGCAAAATTCCCGAAAAAATGATTTTGGCCGCCGACAAAGCGCTCATCCCAGACGCCATGCGGCCTACACGGGATTTCCCTGTTTCACACACAAATTACACACAGCTTTATCCACAGCTCATGCGTTGCAGTAAGTGTCCGAAACGCATATCTTGTAGCCCTTCGACGGCGGAGACCCTACATGTGGGGTTTTCGCCTAAATCTCAAACACAAGTCGGTGCGCGATTTCAAGGTTTTTTTCTCGCGCATTACGTGTGTACGAAGGGCTGAATAACCCCCGAATCTACCGCTCTACCCCGCCAGCGCGAACGGCAGACCACCCAGCCTTGGGATCTGCGCGCAGCGGCATACGAGTTGCAACATCAGATGCGCATTCTGCAACAGTTTTTCGGGTGACGGGCTCAAGTCCGGCACCCTTTTCGACTTCAACGCCAGGGAGGGTAATCCACCTTCCCATTCGTCCTGAAGTCATGGCCTGACATTTGTCAGTCCACTGCCGCAAGACGAAACGGTGGGCGTGCATTTTGCGCCCAAACAAACTTAAAGAACGTGGAGACACCCATGCAAACCGACACAACTCGCGAGAATCCGCAGGCCACCGCGCCGCAGACAGGTGCGACCCAGCAGGACCTGTCCGCCACCGCGCCGGGTCAGCTGCGTGTGATCAAGCGTAACGGCACCGTCGTTGCGTACACCGATGACAAGATCACCGTCGCCATCACCAAGGCCTTTCTCGCAGTTGAAGGCGGCACTGCTGCCGCATCGTCGCGTATCCACGACACCGTTGCGCGCCTGACCGAACAGGTCTCCGCGACCTTCAAGCGCCGCATGCCGTCGGGCGGCACCATCCACATCGAAGAAATCCAGGATCAGGTCGAACTGGCGCTGATGCGCGCCGGCGAGCAGAAAGTTGCCCGCGACTACGTGATCTACCGCAACGAGCGCTCCAAGGAGCGTGCCGGTCGCACCGCTGGCGAAACTCCTGTGCAGGCGCACCCGTCGATTCGCATCACCGCCAAAGACGGCAGCCTCGCGCCGCTGGACATGGGCCGCCTGAACACCATCGTTACCGAAGCGTGCGAAGGCCTGGCCGAGGTCGATGCCGACCTGATCCAGACCGAAACCCTGAAGAACCTGTACGACGGCGTTGCGCTGACCGACGTCAACACCGCACTGGTCATGACCGCGCGTACTCTGGTTGAGCGTGAGCCGAACTACTCGTTCGTCACCGCCCGCCTGCTGATGGACACCCTGCGTGCCGAAGGCCTGGGTTTCCTCGGTGTCGCCGAAAGCGCCACCCACCACGAAATGGTCGACCTGTACGCCAAGGCACTGCCGGCTTACATCGAGAAAGGCATCCAGTTCGAACTGCTGAACCCTGTGCTGGCCGAATTTGACCTGGAAAAACTGGGCAAGGCGATCAACCACGAGCGCGACCAGCAGTTCACCTACCTGGGCCTGCAAACCCTGTACGACCGTTACTTCATCCACAAGGACGGTATCCGTTTCGAACTGCCGCAGATCTTCTTCATGCGTGTGGCCATGGGCCTGGCGATCGAAGAGAAAGCCCGCGAAGACCGTGCCATCGAGTTCTACAACCTGTTGTCGTCCTTCGACTACATGGCCTCGACCCCGACACTGTTCAACGCCGGTACCCTGCGTCCACAGCTGTCGAGCTGCTACCTGACCACCGTTCCGGATGACCTGTCGGGCATTTACCACGCCATCCACGACAACGCCATGCTGTCCAAATTCGCAGGCGGTCTGGGCAACGACTGGACCCCGGTTCGCGCGCTGGGCTCTTACATCAAGGGCACCAACGGCAAATCCCAGGGCGTCGTGCCGTTCCTCAAAGTGGTCAACGACACCGCTGTAGCAGTGAACCAGGGCGGCAAGCGCAAAGGCGCTGTCTGTGCGTACCTGGAAACCTGGCACATGGACATTGAAGAGTTCATCGAGCTGCGCAAGAACACCGGTGATGATCGTCGTCGTACCCACGACATGAACACCGCCAACTGGATCCCTGACCTGTTCATGAAGCGTGTCTTCGACGACGGTAAATGGACCCTGTTCTCGCCGTCCGAAGTGCCTGATCTGCACGACCTGACCGGTAAAGCCTTTGAAGAGCGCTACGAGTACTACGAAGCGCTGACCGAGTACCCGGGCAAGGTCAAGCTGTTCAAGACCATTCAGGCCAAAGACCTGTGGCGCAAAATGCTGTCCATGCTCTTCGAAACCGGCCATCCATGGCTGACGTTCAAGGACCCGTGCAACCTGCGTTCGCCGCAGCAGCACGTCGGCGTGGTTCACAGCTCGAACCTGTGCACCGAGATCACCCTGAACACCAACAAGGACGAGATCGCGGTCTGCAACCTGGGCTCGATCAACCTGCCGAACCACATCGTCGACGGCAAGCTGGACACCGACAAGCTCAAGCGCACCATCGACGTGGCCGTGCGCATGCTCGATAACGTGATCGACATCAACTACTACTCGGTGCCGCAAGCGAAGAACTCCAACTTCCGTCACCGTCCGGTCGGTCTGGGCATCATGGGCTTCCAGGACGCGCTGTACCTGCAGCACATTCCTTACGGTTCCGACGCTGCCGTCGAATTCGCCGACCGCTCGATGGAAGCCGTCAGCTACTACGCGATCCAGGCTTCCTGCGATCTGGCGGACGAGCGCGGTGCCTACGAGACGTTCCAGGGTTCGCTGTGGTCCAAAGGCATCCTGCCGCTGGATTCGCAACAGATCCTGATCGAGCAACGTGGCCAGAAGTACATCGACGTCGACCTGAACGAAAGCCTGGACTGGGCGCCAGTTCGTGCTCGCGTTCAGAAAGGTATTCGTAACTCGAACATCATGGCCATCGCACCGACCGCGACCATCGCCAACATCACTGGCGTGTCGCAGTCGATCGAACCGACTTACCAGAATCTGTACGTGAAATCGAACCTGTCGGGCGAATTCACCGTGATCAACCCGTACCTGGTCCGCGACCTGAAAGCCCGCGACCTGTGGGACTCGGTCATGATCAACGACCTGAAGTACTACGACGGTTCGGTGCAGCAGATCGAGCGCATCCCGCAGGAGTTGAAAGACCTGTACGCGACCGCCTTCGAAGTGGACACCAAGTGGATCGTTGACGCGGCCAGCCGTCGTCAGAAGTGGATCGACCAGGCCCAGTCGCTGAACCTGTACATCGCCGGCGCCTCGGGCAAGAAGCTGGACGTGACCTACCGCATGGCCTGGTACCGTGGTCTGAAAACCACTTACTACCTCCGTGCCCTGGCCGCGACCAGCACCGAGAAGTCGACCATCAACACCGGCAAGCTGAACGCCGTTTCCAGCGGTGGCCACGGCCCGGACGACTCGGCGATCACCGCCCCGCGTCCAGCCGAAGCCGCGCCGGCCGGTCCAGCGCCAGTGCCAAAAGCCTGCGCGATCGACGAGCCGGATTGCGAAGCCTGCCAGTAACACCGCGTTAAGCGTCACCTTCGGGTGACGCCCTGATTGAAGGCTCCGCGTCCCCTAGGGCGCGGGGCCTTCTTGCGTTACACTCCCCTCATTCCCAGCCAGGAAAATGCCCATGCCAGCTGCCTCGCTAGAGTCCAAAAAAGCCTACTGCGCCAAAACGCGCCGCTCCAACTACGCCGCCAGCCTGCGTCTGGAAGGTTACGAGAGCTCGCCCGCCGACTCCGAACGCCGCCTGCCCTCACGGGAAGAGCTGCTCACCAGCTACCGCAAAAAACAGGCCTGATGGTCGACAAATACGGCGTCGGACAGGACCCCTACTGTCCGCCCGGCAGCACCGTGCTGCGCAACCGCCTCGACCTCACCGACGCAGAAACCCTGGCGCAAGCCGAGCGCGACCTTTCCGAAGTCGCCGCCGAAGCCATTGACTTCTCCCCTCCTCCTTACGACCTGCGCTACCTGCAAGCCATCCATCGCCAGCTGTTCGCCGATCTCTATGACTGGGCGGGCGAACTGCGCACCGTCGACATCTCCAAAGACCAGACCCACTTCTGCGTGACCCACCGCATCGAGCCCGAGGCCAACAAGCTGTTCAAGGTGCTGGCCGACGCGAACTGGTTTCAGGAGCTGGATCGTGGAGCTTTGATTGCGGCGAGCGCGGAGCTGTTTGGGGATTTGAACGTGGTTCATCCGTTTCGAGAAGGGAATGGGCGGGCGCAACGGATTCTGTTTGAACACCTCATCGTGAATGCGGGGTTTGAGATCAGCTGGTGGCCGGTGGAGGCGGAGGAATGGATACGGGCGAATGTGGAGGCGGTGGGGTGTGATTATGAGGGGTTGGTGCGGGTGTTTGAGCGGTGTGTTGGGGGGGCGATTGGCGCTTCGCCTGAATAAGCATCCCCCGTCTTCGGAGCGCAGATGCCGACACCATTTGTCAGGTCGGCGATGACTCCATTGAGCGCCTTATCGGAGGGTCTTCGGCCGAAGCTCACGTATCACGGGGCTCTCCAAGGTTGAGGTCGTTTGTCGCACACTGACCTGCGTCACGAACGCGCTCACATGTCGAAATACTCATTCCCTCCAATACCATATCGTGTGTATTCTTACGCCACAGACCACTAGATAGGCGATTCAGAAGCATCGAATCGTTGACAGGTCAAGAACAATCCAGCACTGATTCGCCAATCCGAGCAGTCGCTGAAATGACAGACAAAAGGGTCGCAGCAAAGACGTACGGAGCAAATTTCCGTATACTCGCGCCCCCCAATCAAGGACAACGCCATGACCACCTGCGCACCCAAAGCCGACCGGATTTCTATGGTCACCGTGCGTTTGCCGCGTCAGCGTTTTGCTCCTCTCCCGGGTGACAGGCCTAGCGCCTGACAACGTCAACCGGAACACCGAATACCTAGATTTTCAGAGAGCCTCTCTCGACCGCTGTATGGCGTGACCCGTGTCACAACAGCAGCAAACCAATTACTCAAATCCACAGGCCGCGTAAAAACGGTCCTCTAGCAGGAGCCTCCTCACCATGCTGAGCTGGGACGAATTCGACAAAGAAGACGCCGCTGAACCCGCCAAAGGCGCCAACGCCGGCCATGCTTCCGAAGCCGCGATGGACAAACTCGACAGCGCCGGTGGTGCTGCTGCGCTTGAAGCCCGCGCCGTCAGCGCAAACGACTCCGACGCCATTGCCCGCGCCAAAGCTGCGCTGGACAAACTGGACGTCGCTGAAGGTCTTGCCGAACTCGAAGGCTCCGCCGCCCGCGTCGCGGTCGACGAAAAACGCATGATCAACTGCCGCGCCGACCTCAACCAGCTCGTGCCTTTCAAGTACGACTGGGCCTGGCAGAAATACCTCGACGGCTGCGCCAACCACTGGATGCCGCAAGAGGTCAACATGACCACGGACATCGCCCTCTGGAAAGACCCGGAAGGCCTGACCGACGACGAGCGCCGCATCGTCCTGCGCAACCTGGGCTTCTTCTCCACCGCCGACTCCCTGGTTGCCAACAACCTCGTGCTGGCCGTGTATCGCCTCATTACCAACCCTGAATGCCGCCAGTACATCCTGCGCCAGGCCTTCGAGGAAGCGATCCACACCCACGCCTACCAGTACTGCATCGAATCGCTGGGCATGGACGAAGGCGAAATCTTCAACATGTACCACGAGATCCCGTCGGTCGCCAAAAAGGCAGCCTGGGGCCTCAAGTACACCCGTTCGATCTCCGATCCGAAGTTCGAAACCGGCACCGTCGAAACCGACAAAGAACTGCTGCGCAACCTGATCGCCTACTACTGCGTTCTGGAAGGCATCTTCTTCTACTGCGGCTTCACCCAGATCCTCTCCATGGGTCGCCGCAACAAGATGACCGGCGTCGCAGAGCAGTTCCAGTACATCCTGCGTGACGAGTCCATGCACCTGAACTTCGGCATCGACGTGATCAACCAGATCAAAATCGAAAACCCACACCTGTGGGATGCCGAAATGAAAGAAGAAGCAACCCAGATGATCCTGCAAGGGACACAACTGGAAATCGAATACGCCCGCGACACCATGCCCCGCGGCGTACTGGGCATGAACGCAGCGATGATGGAGGACTACCTCAAGTTCATCGCGAACCGTCGTTTGAGCCAGATTGGTCTAAAGGAAGAGTATCCAGGGACCACTAACCCGTTCCCATGGATGAGCGAGATCATGGACTTGAAGAAAGAGAAGAACTTCTTTGAGACGCGGGTTATTGAGTATCAGACTGGTGGGGCGCTTAGCTGGGATTGATTTGATCCCGACTCAGTAAGCTGCACACGAAAGGGCTGCCAGAAATGGCGGCCCTTTTTATTTGCTGAACGCCGAGCAGGCACTCGAGAATTCCTACCTGATCGTTCCCACGCTCCGCGTGGGAATGCAGCCCTCGACGCTCCGCGTCCATCGCGCTGGAGCTAACTAACCAATCTGAAGCACCCAGCAACACCAACCCGGTTCTACCAACCGCCCGCTTCCATTAGCCTCCGACGCTCCGCCCTCATCTCAGATTAAAGGACGAATCCATGGGCCGAAGCCGCTACACGATTACGGAAATCGACAAACCCCATTTCCTGACCTGCACCATCGTTGAATGGCTGCCGCTCTTCACCCGCCCGGCCTTGGTCGATATCGTGCTTAACACGTGGCGCTTTCAACAAGCGAATCAAGGTCTGCAGCTCTATGGATATGTCGTTTTAGAAAATCACCTTCACTAGCTTGCCCAATCACCAGACCTCGCAAAATCCGTAGCTGGCTTCAAGTCTTACACGGCGCGAAACATCATCGACTACCTTCAACTCGCCCATGCTGAGAGCACCCTCCAACGCCTTCGATTCGCTAAGCGCGCGCATAAGGTCGACCGCGTCTATCAGGTCTGGCAGGAAGGCGTGCACGCGGAGATGGTCTCCAGCGAGAGTGTCATGCAGCAGAAGCTCGACTACATACACCAGAACCCGGTAAAGCGGGGGTATGTGGACTTCGGGGAGCAATGGAGATATTCGAGTGCGCGGGATTATCACGGTGAGTCGGGGCTGATCGAGGTGCAGCGCTGGTGCTGAAGGACGCGGAGCGTCCTGGGCTGCATTACCACGCAGAGCGTGGGAACGATCGCTAGCGCAGGAAAAGCAGCTGTCTTTTGTAGGAAATTTCCTAGACGTAGATAATGGCTATTCAGTATCGTTCGAGGGTTTAGAGCCTTCGGCGGTCGCATGGAAATTAAGAACGGCAGTCTCAGATGGACTGATGCCGAGATTCAAGCGTCAGTCGATGCGTATCTTGACATGCTAGAACGCGAGCAGAGTGGCCAGAAAATCAACAAAGCCCATGAGAACCGCACCCTACGCGCAGGGCCGCTGGCGGGACGCAATGCCAGCGCCGTCGAGTACAGAATGCAAAACATCTCAGCGGTTTTGAGTCAGATGGGCCGTCCCAGCATCGTTGGCTACAAGCCCGCAGGTCACGCTGGCGCTAATGTCGAAAAGATCATTCGCGAGAGGCTTACCGAGTGGGACAACAGGCCTAATCCTGAAGACCTCGAGCCTACCGCTGATGACGCGACGCTTGAACGGCGAGCGACTCAGCTTGAAAAGCGCACGATTAAGAATCCTCCGGAAGGTATTGCGAAGCCCCAACAATCAGCCTCGTCTAGAGCGATGTTTGTTCGCGATCCGGCGGTAAGAGCGTGGGTACGTCAGCAGGCCCAAGGCATCTGTGAAGGATGTGGCGAGTCAGCTCCGTTTCTTATGAACGGGGTCCCATTCCTTGAAGTTCATCATGTGAAGCATCTGGCTGATCAAGGTTCGGATCGGATTAGCAACGCAGTCGCACTCTGCCCAAATTGTCATCGCCGCTGCCATCATTCAACCGACAGGGAGACGTTCACCGCGTCGTTGTATGAGAAGGTGCTCAGATTGACGCGAGAAGATTAGGCGGGTGACCCCACTGTTTTCGAACTGAATCGACCAAACTTCACCCGGACTTCATGCGAGCGAGCGACAAAAAGGTAGGCCTATCGCAGCGGCGCAGCCAGCCGATATATCGATATCCGCCTCACCGCATCGCGAGCAAGCTCACCCCTACAGATCGTGCAGCGCTCACGAAATCTCCACTTCAACGGACTAAAGAAAAGACCAAGGACATGGCCAAGAAAACCTCCCTCTTCGAAGACCTGTTTCAGATCGCCAGCAAACTACCCTGGTGGCTCAGCGCACTGATCGCGATCAGCTCAGGCGTTTACTTGCACTCGGTAGCGACCGCGCCGATGCCCGTCTACTCCGATCCTCAACATTTGCAGTCAGTGGTCTTCAGCACCGTGGCGCACACCGGGGCAATGATCGGCCAGTATCTGCTGCCATTCATCTTCACCGCCGGTGCCATCGCCTCAATCATCGGCCGCCGAAAACGCCGTAACCTCCTTGAATCGGCGGCCACCACCAAAGGCAACCCTCTGCTGAGCATCACCTGGCACGAGTTCGAATTACTGGTGGGCGAAGCCTTGCGTCGTCGCGGCTACTCAGTACGAGAAACAGGCCAAAACGGCCCGGACGGCGGGATCGATCTGATCGCGCGCAAGGACGGCGAGACGTACGTGGTGCAGTGCAAGCAATGGCGTTCGGTGCAGGTCGGTGTGCCGGTGGTGCGGGAGTTGTATGGCGCGATGGCAGCTGAGGGCGCTGTCGGTGGTTTCGTAGTCACCAGTGGGACGTTCACTAAACCGGCGAGGGATTTTGCCGCGGGGCGCAACGTGCAACTGGTCGACGGCACAGTGCTGAAGCAGTGGATCGCCGAGGCGAAGAAGCCTGGTCCAAAGCCGAGCGTCGAGGTGGTGCCCGAGCGTGTCGAGCCAGCCATCGTTGAGCCGGAGGTGGTGGTTACGCCAAGTCCCGCTCCAGCTCCAATTCCCGTTCAAGCGCCCGCTCCAACCGCGACGCCACCCGTCACACGTGAAGCCGAGACTGAACCTGCTGCCCTACCCCCAGCGCCTCTGTGCCCGCACTGCCGCAAAACCATGGTGATACGTGTCGCAAGAACCGGCGCCAACGCTGGCGGGAATTTCTGGGGTTGTGTGGCTTATCCGAAATGCCGCGGGATCCGGCCGATTTTCGCGCCGATGACGGTGAAGTAACGCCGCAAGACCAGATGAGCACGTCAGCCAACCCATGACGTGCTTCGCACCAACAAGCCCCCCGCGCAAACACTCTGGCGGCGTCATGAGATGGCGGCGTATCAGTGACGAATCAGGTGCTGACACGACTCTCGCGGGCAAGCGCGCTCCTACAGTGGATGTGTGCCTGGCAGGAACTATCGGGCCGCCCTCATACAGAGCGCCGTGCCGCGAAGGCCTGAAAGTTCCCGCCCCACCCCCTCCCCGCACATAACATTTTCGCTAACAAATAGTTACCCGGGTTTCATTTGCCCCCGCCGCCCATCGTTCCTAAAGTGGCTTCACCCCATCAAATCCGCCTAGCGCAGGAACGATGGAAATCCACACCCAAGCCGGAGAACGTCAAACGCCCGATCAGCTTTTAGCATTTTGTTTCTGTCGTTCGCTGCGTCGTTGCTCCCGACGTGGTGCCTCCAAGCTCCAAACTTCAGCCGCTCCCCAGCGGCTTTTTTTTGCTCAGGATTTGCTGAATCCGCCCTGCCATCTGCGCCATATCAGCAACCGGCCGAGCATGCAGCCGACCGCAAGCCCCAACGTGCAAAACATCACCCAGCAGTCGCGCCACATCCACCATATCCAGCGCGTCCATCCCTTGCCGCGTGATGAATTGCGTCCCCAACCGCAATGCCTGATACCCCCCACGGGAAGGATCAACACACGTCCCGATCAGAATCCCCTGCGCCTCCAACGCGTGCATCACCGCGCGAGGATCAGCATCAAGTGACAGCGGCAGCAGCAATTGATGGGTGTGCGTTTCCCCGTCATTAGCCCCGATGACAGGCAACCCAACATCGACCAGCGCGCGATGCAGCGCCGCGCTGTTGCTGACAATGCTGGCGGCGTATTCGCGGCCACTGGCCTGGGCTTCTGTGAGGGTGACCGCCAAGGACGGCAGCCGGCCCGCGTCGTAGTTAGCAAGCATCCGGGTATCGAGCACCTCGCGCAAAGCGATCGCGTCTTCCGGGTCGCGGCCGAGCACCAAACCTTGCGGCCGGCCGGGCAGGGTTTTGTAGGTGGAGCTGGTGATGAGGTCGACGCCGGCGTTGAACGGGTTGGGGTACGTGCAGCCGGTGATCAGGCCGAGCACGTGGGAGGCGTCGAACAGTGTTTTGGCGCCGACCGCGCGGGCTGCGCTGACCACCGGGGCGATGTCGTCGGCCTTGATCATGATGCTGCGTCCGAGCACGACGAGCCTGGGGCGGGTTCGGGTGATCATCTCCGCCGCGCGCGCTGCGTCCAGCTGGCAGTTGCGGCGGTCGAACGGCAGGTCTTCAACCACCAGACCCGCTAATTCAGGGGTGCCCCCTCGGCGCTGGCTCAGGTGCCCACCGTGCTCGGCGGCAGGTGCCAGCACTTTGTCGCCGGGTCGGCAGTAGGCGTGGAAGATGGCCAGGTTGGCCAGCGTGCAGCTGGCCAACCGGACTTCCGCCCATGCCGCGCCGAACAGGGTCATGGCGGCCTGGCGGGTGAAGGTCTCGAGCTCGCTGACCAGTTCGGTGTCCGGCTGTTCTTTGTAACCGGTCGGGCCCATGGCCGGGTAGGCGCTGAGCGCAGGGTTGTAGGCGGCGATGGCGCGGGCGCTGGGGAGGTTGGCGCCGGCGTAGAGCATCAGGCGCTGGGTTTCCAGTTGCGGCAATCGGTCGGCACAAGCGGCCAGCAAGGCATCGAGATCACGGGGCATGGTCGGCAGCTTCCTTAATGACGCATCAACGACGAATGGAATCCGGGTGCTCGGATTCATCCCTGACCAGCAGCATCAGGGCATCGCGTTTTTCCAGCAGGTGGTGGCGCAGGATGCTGCTCAAGCGCTTGCCGTCCCGGGCTTGCAGGGCCTCGATCATTTCTTCGTGGTCGTGCAGCGCGCGATCCCATTTCGGCGCCTGATGGTTGGACAGAAAGCGTAATGCGTGGATGCGCCGGTTCAGCGACAGGTAGACCTGCCGCAGCGCCGAGTTGCGCGCGGCCAGGTTGATCAGGTCGTGGATGGCGCGGTTGCGCTGGTAGTAACCCGGCAGGTCGTTCTGGTTTTTGCTGACCACCATGGCGTAGTGCAGCGCCTTGATGTCTTCGATTTCCTGAGCAGTAATCCGCTCACAGGCCAGCTCTCCGGCGAAGGCTTCGATGCCGCTCATCAGTTCGAAGGTTTCGCGGATCTCCAGCTCCGACATGCGCGCGACGCTGGCGCCACGGTTCGGGTTGATTTCGATCAGCCCTTCCACGGCCAAGACCTTTAACGCTTCGCGCAACGGCGTGCGGGAGATGCCGAGGGTTTCGCACAGCTCGCGCTCGTTGAGCTTGGTGCCCGGGGCAAGCACGCCTTCGGTGATAAAGCCGCGCAGGTGATCGATGACGATGTCATGGAGGCGCTGGCGTTCGACCTTGGGAATCAGTCGCGCGGCCGGTTGCTGGCCCGGTTGATCGGATAGTTCGTCAAAATTTTGCATACAAAATCCTTATCGGACCCGCTCTGGCATCGAGTCCTTATTCGAAAATGCTCCAGTTCGCCGGGAAGATTAGCGTAATTAGGCCGTTTGACACAGCATCACCCTGTGCTAGGTTAATTTTGAATTCAAAATACAAAATTATAAAAAATCAGGAGTCACCGATGCTAAAGCTCGATTTCCACCCTGCCGGTCGCCACTTCCTTCAGATTCCAGGGCCCAGCCCGGTGCCAGACCGCATCCTTCGCGCGATGAGTTACCCCACCATTGATCACCGTGGCCCGGAGTTCGGCGAGCTGGGGCTCAAGGTGCTGGAAGGCATCAAGCAGATCTTCAAGACCGTGCATCCGGTGGTGATTTATCCGGCGTCGGGCACCGGTGCCTGGGAGGCGGCGCTGTGCAATACGCTGAGTTCGGGCGACGAAGTGTTGATGTTCGAGACCGGCCATTTCGCAACGTTGTGGCAGAAGATGGCGCTGAGCCTCGGCCTCAAGCCGCAGTTCATCGGTCGCCCCGGCATTGAAGGCTGGCGCGGTGGCGTCGATGCGCAAATGATCGAAGACCACCTGCGCGCTGACGGCGGGCATCGCATCAAGGCGGTCTGCGTCGTGCACAACGAGACCAGCACTGGCGTCACCTCGGACATCGCGTCGGTGCGCAAGGCCATTGATGCGGCGGGCCACCCTGCCCTGCTGCTGGTCGACACCATCTCCGGCTTGGCGTCCGCCGACTATCGTCATGACGAGTGGGGCGTGGACGTGACCGTTTCCGGCTCGCAGAAGGGCCTGATGCTGCCGCCCGGCATCAGCTTCAACGCCTTGTCGCCCAAAGCCATCGAGGCCAGCAAAAGTGCCGGTCTGCCCCGCAGTTTCTGGGCGTGGGACGAGATCATCGAGATGAACAAGACCGGTTACTGGCCGTACACGCCGAATACCAACTTGTTGTATGGATTGTCCGAAGCGCTGGACATGATCCTCGGCGAAGGCCTGGACAACGTGTTCATCCGTCACAACCGTCTGGCGAAGGCCTGCCGCACCGCCGTGACCGCCTGGGGCCTGGAAATCCAGTGCGCCGACCCGAGCGTTTACAGCCCCGTGCTCACCGGCGTGATGACGCCCGAGGGCATCGATGCCGATCAGGTGCGCAAGACCATTTACGAGCGCTTCGACATGTCCCTCGGTACCGGCCTGGGCAAGATGAAAGGCCGCATGTTCCGGATTGGCCACCTGGGCGACTGCAACGACTTGATGCTGATGGCCACCCTCACCGGCTGCGAAATGGGCCTGCAGATGGCCGGCGTAAAACTGCAGTCCAGCGGCGTTCTGGCCGCCATGGATTACCTGGGAGGGCAATCGGTGCCGCTGCGACGCGACTAACGCCACACCTGGCTGCGGCACACCCGCAGCTTTTTTGACACATCTCACTATCCCGAATCATCGCGTTGTCAGCGAACACAATAAGAAACTGGAGATAGCACATGAAGTTTTTACGTCTGCGCCCCACCACGGTGGTGCTGTTCATGCTGTGCGCCATGTATTTCATTACGTACCTGGACCGCGTCAATGTCAGCACCGCCGCGGTCGGTTTCGGTAAAGAATTCAATCTGACCAAGACCGAGATCGGCATCGTCTTCTCTGCCTTCGCGTACCCCTACCTGATCTTTCAAATCATCGGCGGCTGGATCAGCGACCGATTCGGTGCCAAGCGAACGCTGGTGGTGTGCGGGCTGATCTGGGCCAGCGCCACGGTGCTGACCGGGCTGGCGGGCGGCTTCGTTTCGCTGATCGTCGCGCGGATCCTCCTTGGCCTCGGTGAGGGGGCAACCTTCCCCGCAGCAACAGCGGCAATGTCTCGCTGGATCCCCAAGGAAAAACGCGGCTTCGCCCAGGGCATCACCCACGCCTTCGCCCGCCTCGGCAACGCATTGGCGCCGGCAGCGATGATCGCGGTCATGGCCACGTACGGCTGGCGCGAATCGTTTTATGTCTGCGCAGCCACCAGCTTCGTCTGGGTCATCCTGTGGATGGTGGTGTTCACCGAGCGCCCGAAAGACCACCCGCGCATCTCGAAACAGGAACTGGACACCCTGCCGCCGCCGAAAGTGAAGTCAAGCGTCGTGCTGCCGTGGGGTCGCCTGTTCAAGCGCATGGCCCCGGTCACGATCGTTTACTTCTGCTATGGCTGGACGCTGTGGCTGCTGCTGAGCTGGGTGCCGATGTACTTCATGAACATGGGCCTGGACTTGAAAGGCACGGCGATTTTCGCTTCCACCGTTTTCTTCGGTGGCGTGGTCGGCGACACCTTGGGCGGTATCGTCAGCGACCGTATTTATGCGCGCACCAAGGATCTGAACAAGGCGCGCAGCCTGATGGTTGCCGTTTGCCTGGGCCTGACGCTGTTGTCGCTGGTGCCGCTGATGTTCACCAAGGACATGCACATTTCCCTGGCCTGCCTGGCGATCGGGTTTTTCTTCTCCGAGATGACCATCGGCCCGATGTGGGCGATTCCGATGGACATCGCGCCGGACCATTGCGGCACCGCGAGCGGCATGATGAACACCGGATCGGCCATGGCTGCCATCGTCAGCCCGGTGGCCGCCGGTCTGTTGATCGACAAGTTTGGCAACTGGCAGCTGCCATTTCTGGTCAGCATTATTCTGCTGGCGATTGGCGTCGTGCTGTCGTTCCGCATGAAGCCGCAGAACAAGTTTGAATACGGCACACCTGCTGCGCCGCTGGCCCCGAGTGTTGAACCCGCGCCGGTGATCAGTAAGTAAAGCGACAACGGAAGCCGCCTTCGGGCGGCGTTCCCACGCGAGCAACCTGAATGGAGGACCCTTTTTGGACACTGACACCCAACCCTCGCGCCTGGCGCAGCTGATCGTCGATGCCCAGAACAAACATGACCTGTTGGGCGAGCTGGATTTCGAGCTGAACCCGCCTGACCGCGACGCGGCCTACCTCACGCAACAGAAAATTCTGCGCTTGCGTGGGGTTGAAGCGGGCGGATGGAAGATCGGTTCGAAGTCTGCGGACGGGCCTATTCAGGGCTCGCCCCTGCCCCGCGACTGCCTGTTTCCATCGACCGGCACGCTGGACCGTAGCGTCTACCCGCCGGTGGGTCTGGAGCTGGAAATCGCCTTCCGCTTCAACCGCACCTTTAGCCCGCGGGACGAGGCGTACAGCGACGACGAGGTCATGGCCGGCATCGGCGAAATGGCGGCGTCCATCGAGGTGGTGTCCAGCCGGTTTGCGGCGTGGCCGAAGATCGAGCCGATGACGCAACTGGCCGATCTGCTTAACCATGGCGCATTAGTGGTGGGTGATTTCGTACCTTACGATGCGTCTTTTTCCTTCGTTGAGCCGACGCTGGCCTTCACGGTAAATGGCGAGAGCATCGTGCCTTCGAAAGTCGCCAATCCTGCGGGCGACCCGCGCCGGTTGTTGCCGTGGCTGGTCAACGATCACACCCTCAACGGTCTGCCATTGCCCGCGGACTTCGTGATAACCACGGGCTCTTACACCGGCATGCACTTCGCCCAAGGCATGGCTGAGGTGCTGGGACAGATCGACGGGTTGCCGCCGGTCTCCCTCACTCTGTCCTGACACGGGACTTCAGTGTCATAAAAAAACCCGCCGGTTTGGCGGGTTCTTTTTGTCCCTCGGGTTTAATCAGGACGGCGGACGTAGGACCGGTAAACCGGCTGCCAGAAGTCTTTCTCGATGGCCGCTGACAATTCTTCTTCCGATTGCGGTGGCGCCACACTGTCGTGCTGGGCCGCCATGCCGACGGCAAAGGCGATGCGCTTGCTGACAGACTGAACATCCCGCAACGGCGGCAACATCTGCCCTGCCGCTGCGCATTCAGCCAGTGCCTGGGCCGACGCCATCAGCATGCCGTCGGTGACGCGGGTGGCTTTACTCGCGATAGCGCCGAGGCCAACGCCGGGGAAGATGTAGGAGTTATTGCACTGCGCGATGGGAAAGGTTTTGCCCAGCACCTCAATGGGCAGAAACGGACTGCCCGTCGCCACCAGCGCCTGCCCGTCGGTCCATTGCAGAATGTCCTTGGGGTGCGCTTCGATCTGCGAGGTCGGGTTGGACAGCGGCATGATGATCGGCTGCGGACAGTGGCTGTGCATGGTCTCGACAATCTGCTGGGTGAACAGTCCTGCCTTCCCTGACACGCCAATCAGCACCGTGGGTTTGGCGTTGCTGACCACCTCCAGCAGCGAGGGCCAGTGGGCGCTGAAATCCCAGTCGTTGAGTGAGTCGCTGGAGTGGGCGAGGCGCTGTTGGAAATCGTAGAGGCCGGGCTGGCGGTCGGTCAGCAGCCCTTTGCTGTTGAGCAGAAACACCTGGCTGCGCGCCTGGGCTTCGGACAAGCCTTCGAGCTGCATGGCGGCGATGATCTGCTCGGCGATCCCACAACCCGCTGACCCGGCGCCTACGAACGCGACGGTCTGATCGGACAAGCGCTGGCCCTTCATCTTGCAGGCGGCCAGCAAGGTGCCGACGGTGACAGCCGCAGTGCCTTGGATGTCATCGTTGAAGCAGCAGAGTTGATCGCGAAAGCGCGCGAGCAACGGCATTGCATTGGTCAGCGCGAAGTCCTCGAACTGCAGAATGGCTTCCGGCCAGCGGCGCTGGACGCCTTCGACGAATGCCTGCACGAACGCATCATATTCGGCGCCGCGCACACGCTCCTGGCCACGGCCGAAATACAGCGGATCCGCCAGCAGCGCCGGGTTGTTGGTGCCCACATCGAGCACCACCGGCAGCGTGTAGGCCGGGCTGATGCCACCGCATGCGGTGTAAAGCGACAACTTGCCGATGGGAATGCCCATGCCGCCGACGCCCTGATCGCCGAGGCCGAGAATGCGCTCGCAATCACTGACGACGATGACTTTGACGTTGTCTTTAGTGACGTTGTTGAGGATTTCGTCGATGCGGTCCTTGTCGGCGATGCTGATAAACAAGCCGCGATGGCTGCGGTAGATGCGGGAAAATTCCTGGCAGACCTTGCCGACGGTGGGGGTGTAGATGATCGGCAGCATCTCGTCGAGATGGTCGTCGACGACGCGGTAGAACAGTGTTTCGTTGGAGTCCTGAATCGAGCGCAGGAGGATGTGTTTGTCCAGATCGGTCGCGCAGGCCTGGTACTGGTGATAGGCGCGGCTCGCCTGTTGTTCGATGGTTTCGACGCGTTCGGGAAGCAGTCCCTGCAGGGCCAGGGCTTCACGCTCATCGAGACTGAACGCCGTGCCTTTGTTGAGAAGTGGCGTGCCCAACAACGTGGGCCCGGCGAAAGGGACTTGCAAGGTGCGATCAGTGGCATGGGTCATGTCTGTCTCCTGTGCTTATTGTATTTTGAATTCAATGTACACCTTTGGCCTGGAAAGCCAATGCGCGGATGGAATCTGCGGTGCCAGGACGGACGCTTTCCCGGCTGAAGCCGGTCCTACTAAACACCGCGTACACCCAGGGAATTGGCTCACGCCGCATACCCTGTGGGACCGGCTTTAGCCGGGAAGGCGTCGGGTGTCTCGCTGAAAATCTTGTGCCGTACATACCGGCCCCTTCCCGGCTGAAGCCGGTCCCACTAAACACCGCGTACACCAAAGGAATTGGACATGCCGCATAACCTGTGGGACTGGCTTTAGCCGGGAAGACGTCAGGCGTCAAGCTGCACATCTTGTGTTGTACATCCCGGCCTCTTCCCGGCTGAAGCCAGTCCTACAGATACACCGCGTACGCCCGGGGAATTGGACATGCCGCATACCCTGTGGGACTGGCTTTAGCCGGGAAGACGTCGGGCGTCACGCTGCACATCTTGTGTTGTACATACGGGCCTCTTCCCGGCTGAAGCCAGTCCCACAATGTACCGCGTGTACGCTGCGGGACCGGCATTTGCGAGTCCCACAGACACCATGGCCATCGCGACTATCACCCTGCCATCACCCTCAGGCAAAATGCCGGACCTATGTAGGAATCATCCCCAGGAGTGGTCGGAATGCGCTTGTTCAGTTTAAGAACCCTGCTGGTCTGCACCGCGCTGGCGTCATGCCTGGGTATGGTCGGCGCGCAGGCGGCGACCAAAGCCAAACCTGCGCCGAAACCTTCCGGGCAAAAAGTCGCGATGCTCGGCGGCAAATTCGCGTTCACCCTGCCGAAGGACTACGTCAAAGGCCCGATGGAAGAGATTGATGCCAAGGCCAGGGCCGCCGGCGTCACCGGCTCGCTGTACATGAACAAGCCGGCCAAGCGCGTGGTCATCATCACCGAAGCGCCGCTGCCCAATGACCAGAAGGTCGGCGCCAACGACAAGCAAACCCTCGACGGCATCATCGCCGACACGCTGCAACAGCAGCAGTCCAGCTATAAGGACTTCAAGAAGCTGGGTGAGAAGAAGATCGTGCGAAAAGGCCTCGGCATGCGTCAGCTGGACATCTCAGGCAGCGTAGACGGCGGCCGGGTGTTGAGCACTACGATTACAGCGGCCTACGGCAAACGCACGGCGATGGTGAACGTGATTTCCCTGGCGAAGGATGCCAAGGCCCACGCCGAGGTGGTGAAGGGTGTGACCGGCGGGAAGTGAGGGTTGCTGCTTTTTCGGCAGCGGTTGCAGCCGGAAAAGCAGCAATGTCAGATCATCAATCGATCACGAAGGCCTGATCATTCCGGGAGCGTCAGTTTCGTCCCGCCCGGATGCGCTTTGATCACGCTGTAAGGCAAAACCGACCATTCCGGACCTTCACACGAGCGCGCAACACGTGCGAAAGACGGTCCGAAAACGATGCCTTTTTCGGTGAAGTACCAAGTAGGAAACTCCCAGACCGATGGGTCCGTGTAGTCGCAGTCGTCTTCGGTAGCAGGCTTCACCATATCTGCAGGGTGCGCCGCTTTTAGCTGGCCAACGAGCCACGGGGCGAAGGCTTTGCCGCGGTAGTCGGAATACGTGTCGAAACTCGTGCCGCCTTCTTCATCACGTTCGTAATGAAACGGCGCGCCCTTACCGACCCACATCACATCTTCCAGCGTTAAGGCCTTCCCCGTGCTGGCATCCAGATTGAGCGGTGAGTCGCCGAAGTCCGGGTGCGCGCCGCCACAATCGTATTCGGTGAAGACGCTCAGGCTCACGATGCCAGGCGTCAGCACGCGCGGCGTGACCGTCTGGGCAAAATCACCGCCGTTGCGACTGGCATTGAGCATGCACTGGTTGTAGGTGACAACCTCCTGCCACAAGCGCGAGCGCAGCTGCTGATTGATACGTGCGGCCTGCTCCGGCGTGTAACCCGACGTGATTTCAAACATCGAGACGCCCGATTCCGGCTCGACCCACCATTGCAGCGCGTGCCCCATGAACGTGGCTTTTTTATCCGCCTTGAGCGTCAGGTGCGTGAGTCGCAGGTAGTCATACGCCGACTGTTTGTAGATGTCCTGCCAACCCGGTTCGGCGGAAGCATCCGGCGCGTTGATGGCCTGTTCGGCCAATTGCACCTTGTAGGACTTGCCCTTGCTGCTCCAGTCCCCGGTCCAGCTCGCATCCGGATTTTTATGAAGGACGAGCTTCGGCAACTTGGCTTCGTCGTTGTAGCTCAGGCCTTCAGTGAGCGTCAGATCATTACCCTTGGAGGTGCCGGAAAGCGGCAGGTCCTTGTGGTACTTCTCATAGAAATACCGGCCCGACACGTCCTCAGCGCTGGTGAGATCCAGCTCGACGACGATGGGCGCTTTGCCCAAGGTGCCTGTCAGCACATGGACCGCGTTATCGGCGTGCAGGGTGAAGGGCGCGATCAGCGCGGCGAGGCAGGTGATACGCAGAACAGAGGGAGAAACAGGCATCAGACGTCCCTTGTGATGATGCTAACGAATCGGGGGCCTTAATCTCGCGAATCGGAGAGCGTCTGGCAAGCGTTTGCCAAGTTCTCAGCGAAACATTACCGCACCATCACCGCCGCCCCCCAACGGCCATCCGCACCGCGAACCCGAACAACACCGTGCCCATCAACCAGCGCTGCACTGCCGCCCACCCCGGCTTCTGCGTCAGAAACATCGCAATGGAGCCCGCCGCCATGGCGACCATTGCGTTCACGCTCAGGCTGACCACAATCTGCGCGCTGCCCAAAACCAATGACTGGCCGAGCACGCTGGCGCCGTCGCCGACGGTGATGAACTGCGGCAGCAGCGACAGGTAAAGCACCGCGACTTTGGGATTCAACAGGTTGGTCATCAGGCCCATGAGGAACAGCTGCCGGTTGCTGTCGTGCGGCAAATCCTTCACCTGAAACGGCGAGCGACCGCCCGGTCTCACGGCCTGCCAGGCCAAGTACAGCAGATACGCTGCACCGGCCATGCGCAGCGTGTCGTAGGCATAGGGAACCGCCATCACCAAACCGGTGATGCCGAACGCCGCGCAGAGCATATAAAAGATGAAACCGGCTGCCACGCCGCCGAGGGAGATCAGACCCGCCCTGCGTCCTTGTGAGATGGATCGCGAAATGACGTAAATCATGTTCGGCCCTGGCGTCAGCACCATACCGAGGGCGATGAGGGAAAAAGCGATGAGGTTTGAGAGTTCGGGCATCGTAGGCTCCTGCCGGCGTGACGGAATGCACATCCGGACCGCGCCGAATTGCCCGCTTATTTCAGCCAGCCTACGCAGACCGGTCTATACACAGATGGCCGGAAAACGGGCCATGACAGACGATCCCCTGCGCTCGCCCAAGGGCACCAGCATTCCCGCCTCCTCGCGACAGCCGGTGCGAATTATTTAACCAATAGTGGCTAAGGGCTCTTCCCAGCATCCCATTGGCGAGCGACACTCGGCGTCGTTGGTCGTGACCGATGTATCAGTCGGGATGCTGCGTTATAACCCGGTGAAGCGCTATGAACACTTCGGTCCAAAAAGGTCTTTCCTTCGCCAGACGCATGTACCTGCCGCGCAGCATCGGCCTGGGCATTGGCTTCTTCGCGGTGGCGGCGGCGCTGTACCCTTCCCATCCGCCAACCTGGGTATGGATCGCCATGATCGCCCACGGTTACGGCTGGCCGCACATGGCTTTCCTCCTCGCCAGGCGTTCCCCTCAGCCCTATGCCGCCGAGCGCCGCAACCTGATTTACGACTCGCTGGGCGGTGGCTTCTGGGCGGGAGCGATGGGAATCAGTCCGCTGCCCACCGTGACGGTGCTGTCGATGATGGCGA
This sequence comes from Pseudomonas sp. GL_135, assembly GCF_057834665.1. Lineage (NCBI taxonomy): Bacteria > Pseudomonadati > Pseudomonadota > Gammaproteobacteria > Pseudomonadales > Pseudomonadaceae > Pseudomonas > Pseudomonas sp. GL_135. Next base: position 1,357,253 of record NZ_CM174408.1, on the reverse strand, counting down.
TGAACAACATCGCAGCCGGGGGCTTGCGTCTGTTTGTGTTGGGTTCGCTGGCGCAGATCGCGGGCGCGCTGGCGGCGTACACCCTCTTCATGCCGGCATTGTTCCCCCACGTCACTCAGCTGCAACTATTCGCCTGCCTGCCCATGCTGGTGATCTACCCGATGGCGATCGGGCTGGTCTGTTATCGCGTCGCCGTGCAGCTGTCCAGAAGCAAGAAAGCGCTGGAAAAACTCAGCACCACCGACAGCCTCACAGGCCTGATGAACCACGGCGCGTGGAAGGATCGACTGGCGCTCGAATTCGATAGGTGCCAGACCCTCAACCGCCAATGCAGCGTGGCGTTGATCGACATCGACCACTTCAAAACCATCAACGACACCTACGGCCACATCACCGGCGACAACGTCCTCAAGCAACTCAGCAATACGCTGTGCGCCAGCCTGCGGCAGACCGATCTGGCCGGCCGTTACGGCGGCGACGAATTCTGCGTCATCTTGCCCGACACCACTCTGGCCCAGGCCACCGAGATACTCGAACGCCTGCGCCGCACGGTCCACGACCACGCTCACTCGGCCCTTCCCGATTTGAAACTGAGTCTGAGCATCGGCGTTGCGGCGCACGGCGCGCACCAGACCGACGCCGCCCAGTGGCTGCACGAAGCGGACATGGCGCTGTACGACGCAAAAAGCGCCGGGCGCAATCGGGTCACGCCGGCGCGGCCGTCCACCAAGGTGTGTGCGCACGAGGGCGCGGCGCTGGGGTGAATTCAGCGCTTCATGCGCCTCAACGTTTCGAACAGCGTAGGGACAGCAGTTTCCTTCAGATAGGCAGTGATGATCTCGCGAATGGAGCGTTCAGGCTGGGTACGCGAATCAGTGTCAGCACATGCCTTATCCGCTGCGGGCGCATCACTGCTATCAGGCTTCGTACCCTTCAAGAACGGCACGCTGCCAGAGAGATCGTATACCTCCTCAGAAATGTTCCGGATCCAGTTTTTTTGATCAAATGAAAAATGGTGGAATTGCCGGCCAAAGTCAGCAACCACATTTCCATTTTCAGAAAATTTGTTGACGATCTGCTCGAGGAAATGAAAATTCAGGCTGCTAAACGGGCTGTAATCGACGTCCAATGCAAAACGCAGAAAGCCGCGATCAATGGCTGTCGTGCTGAAAGCACTTCCATTCAATATGCGATGGGCAGTGTTGGCACTTTCCTCATTGAACGAGTAAGACACCTCGTGGCCTTCGGTATCAAACCGTTTGAGAGGCCGCTGCGGGATGATCTCGCGTCCATTGTCCGATTTCCGGTAATAAGCAATAGACCAAGCCAGATCGTCCACGTAGGCAAGGTCGGCGCCTTCTACATTTGCGAATTCATAAACCGCAGAGAGTAGATTCCGATCTTCTGGTAACAGGAACAGTGTAGGGAATAACGTCGATAAGTTTGGATCGTATGCCACTGTCGCGGGCTCAACCGCATGCCCCTTGAAGAGTCGGGACATCATCAGTCCCCTTCCGCTGATAGTGACAGGTGACTCGGGTATTTGCTGCGCGCCTTGGGGTGAAGCGCTCAAAGCCTCCTTGATTTCAGGTTGAGTGATAGCCAACGAGGAAGCGGACTGAACATTGATCTTTTCTGGAATTGAAATGCTCATCACAAATACTCCACTGAAGTCCGCCCTCGACTGGGGATTGACGGCATGGGGTTTAGCAGACCACAGCACGCTTATCCCGTCTGGCGAGACCGTAGATCATGGAACCATTTCTGCCGAATTATGAATCTGATTGAGCAGCTCTTTAGGCGTGACTGTTTCAAATATTGCAGCAAGGCTGTCGCCCAATATCAGCGGCCCATACAGCCCTTCTTCCCGATCCAGATGCGTTTGCTGCACGTCGCGGTAGGCCTCGGGGTAGATGCTTTTTTCGATCGGCAGCAGGCGGTCGTAGTGCTCGAGCAACCCGCGAAAGACGATCCGCCGCTCCGTGACACCGCGGGTGGTGGCGATCAGTTTGATGAAGAAATCCGAGTCGCTCTGGCGCATGGCTTCATACGCGGCGTAACGCTCTGCCAGGGTGTATGCACCGGTCTCGTCAAATACCACGCAGCACAGGTCCTGACGCGAACGTAAGCCGAACGGGTTGTTGGCCGCGCGCCGGCGATTGCTCTGCGCCAGCGCGAAGGCCACCGCGCGCTCGGCCTCGTTCGTACGCTCCGCGCTGCCAAGGCTGCAGAGGTCATCCAGCGCAGGGGCCTGACGTCCCAGTCGCTCGACCTCTGCACTGAAGGTGGCAAAGATGCCGTGGGGTCCGAGCCATTGCTTGTGCAGCTCGCTCAACTGGTCTCGGGACAGTTGGCTTTGCTCATCGACCAATTGCTGAAACGCAGCGGAGACGTCCGAACTGTGGTGTGCCTCGATGGGCTGTTGTTTCAAAGGCTCAGACGTTGCGACTTGAATGGTCATCGGTTCCATCCTTATTATTGATCATTATTGTGGGTGCGCCTTGACGAGCACTTTTTATTGAAGAAATGAAAGCACTGACAGCGAAGTCATTATTGAAAAAAATCGCGCATTACGAACAAACGCCACCGCAGCAAATCTCGATGACGAAGGGTTATAAGTGTGGCTATCAAATTGGGTTGATTATGCACTTACCGGTCAACGGAACAATCCGTCAGATGTAGGGGTGTGGACAGTTTTTTCTTTCTAGGCGCCGTGATGTGCAGCGCAATGAGCTGTGCCCGATTCTTCACCTCGTTCTTTCGCAGCAATGCCGAAACGTGGTCGCGGGCCGTGTAATCACTGATCCCCAGTCGTTGCGCGATGTCCTTGTTGGTATGCCCCTCCAGCAAGAGAAGCAGGACTTCCTGCTCTCGGGGAGTGGCTTTATTTAATCGCTTACGCTTGCGTTCTTCTTCCAACATTCGCCCTCAACCGTCTCTGCGACTTGCCGACCCCGGCATGACATCTGCCTGGGCCGTGACATTGTTTATATTGATATTCAGGTTTTTAACGCTTTAATCATTTACACAGTCAAGCCCGGTTAATAACCGAACAATAACAAGTAAACTTTCCTACAGATATTTGCGAAGCATCCCTACACAAACACACAGACAAACTATTCGAACACGACCAAGTAAAGGCCGTGTGGATATATAAAAGCGGGTCAGTTGTATAGACAGGGACAATAAACGCTGCAAATGATAATTACAATCATCTGTTACAAAATCAGGGGATCAATCTCGTTTGGAATGGCACGGATTTGAAATTCGCACCACTGACTCGACATGGGCGCCATTGCGACGCCCCTGCCCTCTCAATTTCCAGCTCGCGCCACCCGCGGATCATCGACCTGCATGCCCTTTCGCAGGCCAAAGAACATGGCCGTCACCAGACCAACCGCGCCCATGATCACGCAATAACCGACGCACACCCACGGGCTCCAGGGCATCAAGGCGATCAACGCCAGCGGCGTGGTGCTTGCCCACAGGGCGTAGCTGATGTTGTAGGTCAGCGAGATGCCGGAGACGCGAATGTTCGCCGGGAACAGTCCGACCATCACCGAAGGCACGACGCCGACAATGCCACAGGCCAGGCCGGCCAACGCGTAAGCGATGCTCAACGGCAACCAGTGACTGACCAGACTGGCGTAAAGCACGCCGACGCCGACGGGCAGCAACAGGCTGTAAAGCACTACGCCACGCCAGGCGCCAATGCGATCGACCAGCATGCCGGCCAGCACGCAGCCAATGTTGAGGAAGACGATGCCGACGCTGCTCAGGGCGAACGTGTCGCTGGGACTCATGCCGAAGCGCTGCTGCATCACCGTAGGCGTGATGACCACCAGGGTCACGACGGCGGACGTCAGCACGCAGGTCAGCAACGCCGCCGGCAGCAGAGATTGCCGGTGCTGGCGTAGGACAGCGCGAAGCGGCAGTTCAGTCATGCCCTCGCGTTGCGCATGCATCGCCATGAACACCGGCGTTTCGCTCAGCCAGCGTCGCAGCCACACACCGATAACGCCGAACACGCCGCCCATCAGAAACGGGATGCGCCAGGCGTAATCGAGGATTTCCGCGTGGCTGAACACTTTCGCCAGCCAGGTCGCGGTCAGCGCACCGATCAGGTAACCAAAGGTCAGTCCGGCTTGCAGAACGCCCAGCGCATAACCGCGATGGCCTTTCGGCGCGTGCTCGGCGACGAACACCCAGGCGCTCGGCACTTCGCCGCCGACGGCCGCCCCCTGAAGGATGCGCAGCGCCAGCAGAACCAGGGGTGCCCAGTAGCCGATGTCGGCATAGGTCGGCATCACGCCGATCAGCAGACAGGGCAGCGCCATCATCAGAATGCTGAGGCTGAACACGCGCTTGCGACCCAGCTTGTCGGCGAAGTGCGCCATCAGAATGCCGCCCAGCGGGCGCGCCAGGTAGCCGGTGACGAAGATGCCAAAGCTTTGCAGCAAGCGCAGCCACTCGGGCATTTCCGGCGGGAAGAACAGCTGACTGAGCGTCAGGGCGAAAAACACGAAGATGATGAAATCGTAGATTTCCAGCGCCCCGCCCAGTGCCGCCAGGCCAAGGGTTTTGTAGTCTCCCCGGCTGATGGGTTGTGGGCGTGGTCGAAGAATGGCTGTCATGAAAGACCCCAAATCACAGGTTGAAACGCACGCGGGTGCGACAAAGGCGCGCAGGATAACAAAGCTGACGGCTTGCGGGCGGATCGCTGACGGCTGACGCGTTTCAGCGGCTGATTTAAAAATTCACCGTCGCCGACACACGCGCCGTGCGCGGTGCGCCGAGGAACAGGTAATCGTCCCCCAGGTATTCGCCCGCGTCGCGCCAGTAGCGCTTGTCGAACAGGTTGTCGACGGTCAGGCGCAAGACGGTGTCGTAGCCCTCGATTTTGGTGCTGTAGCGGCTACCCGCGTTAAACACAGCGTAGTCATCGACTTTCACCGAGCCTTCGCGGTTGGCGTATTTGCTGGCGCTGTATTGCACGCCGCCCAACAGCGCCAGCCCTTGAATCGGCAGTGCGTAATCGGCTGAGAGGCTGCCGCGGAATTTGGGCACGTTGATCGCCTGATGATCCTCATACGCCGCGGTGCCGCTGTCTTCCACCCGCGCGCGAATGGCCGCGACGCTGGCCGACATCTGCAACTGCGAGGTCACGTAGCCGTTGGCGCTAAACTCGACGCCGGTGTTTTTCTGCTGGCCCTGCTGGACGAACGTCAGGCTGCCGTCGTCCTGGGGTTTCGAATATTGATACGCCTGGCGGGTTTGAAACACCGCTGCGGTGAAGCTCATGCGGCGCCAGTCGTATTTGACCCCGGCTTCCAATTGACGAGAGATCGTCGGCGCGAGGATTTCCCCGACATTGCTGTCGAACACCGACGCCGTGCCGCCCAGGGACAAGCCTTTGCTGTAGCTCGTGTACAGCGAAACGTTGTCGATCGGCTTGTAGATCAGCGCAGCCTGGGGCAGGAAGATCGACCGCTCGGTGTGACGGTTGTCGCTGCCGTCCTCGTTGTAGGCCTTTTCATCGAGCTTCACTTCACGCCCGCCGATCACTGTCTGCCAGCGCTCGTTGAGGCTGATGCGGTCGGTGGCAAAAAGCCCGTACTGGCGGCTGTCCAGGCGGCGCTCGGTGTGGCCCACGGGCAGGTCCGACGGCGCGAAGGTGTCCGGCGTCTCGTGGATGTTGCCGGAGCCGACGTATTCGCTGAAATACGGCCGGGTGTCGACCGTGCGCCGGAACGCGCTGCTGCCGAAGGTCAGCTCATGCTTGAGCCAGCCGGTGTCGAACAGGCCGGTCATCGACGCTTCGACTTCATCGTTGCGCCGCGTGTCGTCCGGGCTGCGGAAGTCGTAGATATCGTAGCCGCCGCTCGGCGTAAAGTGCCCGGTCAGCGGCTCGGCAGGACAGTCGCTCTGGTAATAGCAGCCGTAGGCGAAAGCGCTGTAATCGTCGATGACCACGCGGCTGCGTGACGCGCTGAGGCTGGCTTTCCAGTCGTCGCTGTGGCGGTATTCGTAGCGACCGGTCATGTTCAGCGAGTCGATGCCCACCGGATTCGAGCCGCTTTGATAGCCCAACAGTTTTCGCGGTGAGGCGTCATGGGGCAGCTCGGTGCCGCCCAGCAGCTGATAGCCCGGCACCGAGCGCTGTTCTTTGGTCTGGTATTCGACGTCGAGCTGCAGGGTGGACTGGTCGTTGATGTTCCAGTCGAAGGCCAGAGAGGCGAAATCCCGCTGGCCATTGGCGTGTTTGACGTAAGAGCGGATGTCCTCGTGGGCAACGTTGGCGCGCAGGCCGAACTGCTTCTCGCTGCCGAACCAGCCGCCGACGTCCGTGGCGATGTAGCGCTCGCCGTGCTCGTTGGTCGAGACCGTCACCGAGCGCACGTCTTCCGGGCGCTTGGTCTTGTAATTGATCACGCCCGCAGGCTCCGACACGCCACTCTGCAGGCCCGAAAGCCCCTTAAGCAGCTCGACCTGTTCCTTGTTTTCCAGCGCCACATTCTGCTCGCCGGTGATGCTCCGCCCGTTGATGCGGTAGCTGTTGGCCGCATTGAGCGAGAAACCGCGCACGACGAAATTCTCGTAATAGCCCACCGGCGCATAGCTGTCGCCCACCGACGCGTCGTTGCGCAGGACATCGCTGAGCAGCTTGGCCTGCTGGTCCTTCAGCCGCTCGGCGGTGAACACCGAAATCGACGCCGGCGTATCGCGCAGCGGCGCTTCACTGAACCCGCCAACCGACGCGCTGCTCGCCTGATAAATCGACTCCTGCTCCCCGGTCACCCGCAACGCATCCAGCGTCACCGGCTCGGCTTCCTGGGCCGCCAGCCACGGCGAAGCGAAAGCGATACTCAGCGGCAACAGCCGACGGGTGAAGCCGGCAGCGGGACGGGACGAGGTGATCATCGAGGGTGAATTCCTGGTGATGGGCAGTCGGGCGACGGGAAACGCAGGCCAGTTCGGCGGCGCTTCTTTTACGTTCTGCGCGGGATTTTTACAACCGGGATTGGTGTGGAATTCGGTGTGCAGGTGACTTTTGTATGACCGGCTTCAGCCGGGAAGACTGCGGCACTGATGAGAGAGATGCGTCGAATTTACCAGCCGCTTCCCGGCTGAAGCCGGTCCTACAGTCCCTTTCTGGCCGACATAGCAATTTCGAATGAGACGAGCTTTTGTAGGACCGGCTTCAGCCGGGAAGGCTGTGGCACTGACGAAACAAACGCGTCGAATGTGCCGACCCCTTCCCGGCTGAAGCCGGTCCCACAGTCCCTTTCAGGCCGACATAGCGATGTCGAAGTAACAAGCTTTTGTAGGACCGGCTTCAGCCGGGAAGACTGCCGCATTGGCGAAACAAACGCGTCGAATGTACCGGCCCCTTCCCGGCTGAAGCCGGTCCTACTCGATAACGTCAGTCATCGTTTTAGGCAGCAACTTCAGGGCAGGCCTACTGCTCCACCTTCAGACCCACCTTCAACAATTTCCCGTTGTCCTCATCCGTCAGCACATACACATACCCATCCGGCCCTTGTCGCACATCGCGGATGCGGGACTTGAGCTCGCCGAGCAGGCGCTCTTCGTGAACCACCTTGTCGTCCTTGAGCTCCAGACGAATCAGCTCGTCGGACGCCAGGGCGCCGATGAAGACGTTGTGGTCCCACGCCTTGAACATACTCGAGTCGTAGAACGCCATGCCGCTGATGCCTGGGGACTTCTCCCACACGTGGAAGGGGTTTTTCACGCCCTCGACGATCTTGCCCTTGGACTCGGCAATGGGCTCGCCGCTGTAGTCGATGCCGAAGGTCGAGATCGGCCAGCCGTAATTGGCGGCGCGTTCAATGATGTTGATTTCGTCGCCACCACGCGGGCCGTGCTCGTTGGTCCACAACGTGCCGGTCCAGGGGTTGAGTGCGGCGCCCTGTTGGTTACGGTGACCGTAGCTCCAGATTTCCGGGCGCACGTTCTTCTGGCCGACAAAGGGGTTGTCCTTGGGCACGGTGCCGTCGGGGTACAGGCGCACGACCTTGCCCTGCAGTTTGTCGAGGTCCTGAGCCGTGGCGCGATCGTTGTTTTCGCCCAGGGCGATGAACATGTAGCCGTCGCGATCAAAGACGATGCGCGAGCCGAAGTGGTTGCCTACCGACAGTTTCGGCTGCTGCTGGAAGATGCGCGTAAAGCCTTCCAGCTTGGTCATGTCCTCCGACAGCCTTGCGCGCCCCGCCGCCGTGCCGCCGGTTTTACCATCGCTGGCGGCCTCGGAGTAGGTCAGGTAGACCATGCGGTCCTTGGCGAAATCGGGCGACAACTCAACGTCCAGCAAACCGCCCTGCCCTTGCACCCAGACCTTCGGCACGCCGGAGATCGGCGCCGACAACTTGCCGTCAGGCATCACCCGACGCAGGTTGCCCGTGCGCTCGGTGACCAGCATGCCTTGGGCGTTCGGCAGAAACGCAACCGCCCACGGATGCTGCAAACCGCCGACGACCTCATCGACGGTCAGCGTGCCGCTCTCGCTCTCGTAAGTCGCGGCAGTGGCCTGCACGGAGAGGCCCAATAACGCGGAGGCACAGAGGGTCGCGAGCAAGGTTTTGCGGAGGGCGAGCTTGTGAAAAGGGGTGGCGCGCAACATAGGCAATTCCTTCTGAAATGGAAGAGAGGCTGGCAGTGGTTTCAGTTGCTGCGGCGGTCGGTATCCCCGGAAGGTCGAGAGGGTTGTTGCCGGGTTGGGTAACCGTTGCCGATGCCACCGTTTTCAAGGGTGGGCGGACGTGGCTGAGTCGGTCCGAGATTCGGGCCACCGACACGCGGCGCGATGGACTCGGTGCCCTGACGGCTGTTGGGGTTGGCGCGGCGCACGGCGCCGTTGTCGGGAACGTTGATCGAGCGGCTCGGGTAACCGGCGGCCGCTATAAGCGGCGGCGAGTGCGCGGTGTGATCATCGGCCTGTGCCAGCCCGGCCGACAGGAGCCCGCCGAGCAGGACGACGGCAAGGCGTCGCGGAAAAGGGTTCATCATTTACCTTCTGTGGGATGGGTAACGATTCCGGTCTTTGATGGCGATCGAGCGCGTAGGTTCGCGCTGTCACGGTGGATGAGCAACGTGTAGGACCTTTCGCTTTGTAACAAGAGTAGTCGGCGACCCGCCGGGCCTTCACACGCGCCGACACTTCGTCGCCCGCTGCACGATTCTTCCAGACCTGCCGTAAGCGGCGCGGTAACGTATTCAGGATTGACCGACCGCCTATCAAAACCAGCCCTTTCAGAGGCACCGCGATGTCCGACCGCAACTGGATCGAGCTCAAGCAGGACGCCACGTCCGGCATCGAGACCGTGCGCGCGCATTTCGAGGGCCATGCCTACGATCCGCACTGGCACGACAGTTATCTGGTGGGCATCACCGAACAGGGTCTGCAGCAATTCAATTGCCGTCGGCAGCAGCACAACAGCACGCCGGGCAAGGTGTTTCTGCTCGAACCGGGCGACATCCACGACGGCACCGCCCCGGAAGCGGGCGGCTTCACTTACCGCACGTTGTACCTGGACCCGCGCTGGCTGGACCGGGAATTGCGCGCGCAGTTTGAAGAAGCGCCGGACAACGCCCAACTGAGCTTCGCCGCGACGCTGGCGGAAGATCCGCGGCTCGCCATCGCTACCGCCAACGCCTTCGAAGCGATGCACCACGACGAACTGCGCATCGTCCGCCAGACCGCGCTGGATCACCTGCTCGCCAACCTGACCAGCCACCTGCGCTGGCGCACCCTGATCACTCCCGATCCGCGCCTTCCGCTGGTGGCCCAGCGAGCGCGGGATTACCTGCACAGCCACTTGCATCAGGACATCGGCCTGGACGATCTGGCGCAGGTGACCGGCGTGGACCGTTTCCGCCTGAGCCGCGCGTTCAAGGCTGCCTTCGGCCTGGCGCCCCATGCCTACCTGATCCAGCTGCGCCTGACCCGCGCCCGGCATCTGCTGGCGCGGGGCGAGGCGCCTGTCAGCGTCGCGGCTGCGTTGGGTTTTGCCGACCAAAGCCATCTGGGCCGCTGGTTCCAGCGCGCCTATCGCATGACCCCGGCCGACTACCGCCGACGTTGCTCAAACGTTCCAGACTGACCGCCGACTGCGCGCCGATCATTGCTCCACGATCAATGACCGCCGAGTGGCCTTATGCAAACCCTCCTGCCCTTTCTGCTGTTCGCTTTCGTCGCGTCCATCACGCCCGGGCCGACCAACATTCTGGTACTGACCAACAGCTCGCGCTACGGCCTGCTGCGGACGCTACCCATCGTACTGGGCGCCTGCGCCGGCGCGGCATTACTGGTGCTGATGGTCGGCACCGGGCTGGGGGATGTGCTGGCCCGTCATCAACAGGTACAAACGCTGATGTCATGGATCGGCATCGGCTGGTTGACCTGGCTGGCGTGGCAGATCTTCAGCGCGCCCGCCGAAGCAGTCGACCCAACGCAAACCCGCAGCGGTCCGAGCCTGGGCCTGTGGGGCGCGGCGAGCCTGCAACTGGTCAACCCGAAAACCTGGATGATGGCGCTGGCCGTGGTCAGCGTCTTTGCGGGCACCGACGCCGACCGCATGCTGAGGGTGATGTGGCTGTCGCTGGCGTTCTTCCTGGTGTCGATCCCGTGCATGAGCGCCTGGGCCTGGCTGGGCGTCAGCGCCGCGAAATTCTGCCGCTCAGCGAACAGCATGAAGCGCTTCAATCAGGTGATGGCGGTGCTGTTTCTGGTGTCGGCGTGGTTGACGTTGGTGGTGTGAATCGCGGGCGGGGCCTGGAGGCATTCGATGGATCTGCCTACGCACAAACCATGGGAGTGACCGGGGTGGCATTCCACCTTTCTCACGAAAGCGGTCTGCCTGGGCTACCCCTTCTCGCCTGACCCACCGCATTCGTGAGCAAGCTCAGTCCCACAAGTTTTATGCGCGGGTCGAGATCTCATGTCAGCCACAGTCTTGTGGGAGCGAGCTTGCTCGCGAAGGCTTACTTGCAGTGATCTGGCCAGATGACCCGGCCTATCTTTGAGAGCAAGGTGAGGGCCACCCCGGTCACCCCCACATGGATGGTGTTTGTCGCCTGATCCAAATCAGGCCTGCCCCTGACTACTCGCCAATATCCTCATTCCACAGCTCCGGCTTGTCCGCGATAAATTGCTTCATCAGTCTGACGCAGGTCTCGTCGTGCAGCACATTCACTTCCACGCCACGGGACTTGAGCAATTCTTCCTCACCGATAAACGTCTCATGTTCGCCGACGATGATTTTGCGGATGCCATACAGCAGGATCGCGCCGCTGCACATCGCGCAGGGCGACAGGGTCGTGTAGAGCGTGGCTTCGCGGTAAACGCGGGCGGGCTGGCGGCCGGCGTTTTCGAAGGCGTCCATTTCGCCGTGCTTGATAGCGCTGCCTTCCTGGACGCGACGATTGTGACCACGGCCGATGATCTTGCCGTCGTGGACGATGACCGAGCCGATCGGAATACCGCCTTCGTCCAGGCCCTTCTGCGCCTCATCAATGGCCGCTTGCATGAACGGGTCCATGGTCTCTCCTTTCCTTTGTGACGGGGGATGATCGAAAAAACGCTTCTAAAAACGCGCGCTCAAGGCTTGGCTTTTTTCAGCGCGTTGTCCAGCGCGGTGGACACGTAAACCTTGAGCAGCTCGCTGGATCGGTCCTTCATGTCAGCGCCAACGTCGCGCTGCTTGTTGCGGAATTTGTTGGCGACATCTGGCGCCGGGTCTGCAGCGTCCAGTGCCTTCAGCTCTTCAGGGCTGAAGGATGCGGCGTAGGCGGCCGCGAGGTTGCGGTCCCATTCCTGCTGATACTGCGGCTGCAGGCTTTGCAACTCGTCCTGCACGATTTCCTGGGCCTTGGTGCGGCCGACGGTCTCAACAATCGTGGCGAAGGTGACTGTGTGGGAAGCGACCTGATAACCCAGCCAGCCCAGACTCTCGCCCAGATGCCGATCCTGTACGAAGGTCAGCGCGGAATCCCCGGCCACAGGTGCGGGTGCGGTTTCGCCGGCCAATGTCACGTTATGCAGGGCCATCACGCCCAACAGCGTTAGCCCGAGTGACGCCTTCATCATCGTCATTGCTGTCGATCTGCAATATCCCATGTCCTCTCCCGGCGACTTTTTATCGGTGATCAACGCTTTGATTGTCTGTTGGACGCTAACAGTTGAGGGGCGAGATATCCATCGGTGAGCGATTTGCGGCCGAGCAATGGGTACCTTGTGGGACCGGCTTTAGCCGGGAAGAGGCCAGTGTGTACACGATGAGTTCTGCATTGCGCCGCCTGACGTCTTCCCGGCTGAAGCCGGTCCTACAGGGATCTTGGTTAAACCGGACACTTACATTAGACGACAGAGGCCCATTGCTGCGCGGTCATGCGGTAAATCCTCACGCCCTGTCGGTGATACTGGCTGTGGACGAACCCGCCGAAACCGAGTTTCTTGATCACATTGACCGACGCGAGATTAGTCGGCTGGACAATGGCGATCAGCGATGACAAGCCCAGCTGTTCAAAGCCGTAAGACATCGCACTGCGAGCTGCTTCGGTGCCCAGGCCTTTCCCCCAGAACCCGGTTGCGAGCCGGTAACCAATCTCGACCTCGTCCTTCTCATCCACACGCTCGGCATTGAGACCGCAGAAGCCTGCCAGGGTTGAGGTGGATTTCTCCACCACCGCCCAGGGACCAAAGCTGCGTTCACGGTAGGACATCCGGCACCAGTCAATGAACTCGCCCGTCGCCTTTTCCGATAACACCCCCGCCACCGAATGGCGCATCACTTCGGCATCGCCCAGCATTTGCGCCAGCGCCGGAGTGTCGTCAGGGGTGAGCTCGCGCAGGATCAGGCGTTCGGTATGCAGGGGAAGGAATGAGGGGTTCAAGAAGTGTCACTCGTGCATGAACGGGATTGCCTGTGGGACAAGCGGCAGCCCGCTTGCCCCACGGTTTGAAGAGAAAGCGCTTACAGGCCCGCCTTCACCTTGCTGGCAACCTCGGCCGGCACCCAGGCGGTCCAGACGTCCGGGTGATCCTTCAGGAAGCTTTTCGCGACGACACTCGGTTCCTGGCGCTTCTCGCTCATCTCGCCCAACGTTTTGTTCAACTGATCGATGGGCAGGTCCACCTTCTCGAAGAAGCTCACCAGATCCGGGTACTGCTGACGGAACGGTTCTGACACGCCGATGGCCAAGTGGGCAGCGAGGGAGCTGGAGCCGATGGGGTTGGGATTGCTGGCGTCGGATAGGGTTTTCCACGCGGCTTCGTTGAATGGCGGCTCTTCCAGCTTGATCAGCTTGAAGCGACCCAGCAGCGGCGTCGGTGACCAGTAGTAGAACAACACCGGCTTGCCGCGACGGATGGACGATGCGACTTCAGCATCCAGCGCCGCGCCGGAACCGGTACGGAAGTTCACGTAGCTGTCGTTGAGCTTGTAGGCCTTGAGCTTCTGGGTGTTGACGATCTCCGACGTCCAGCCGGTCGGGCTGTTGAGGAAGCGGCCCTTGTCCGGAGATTCCGGGTCCTTGAACACGTCCTTGTATTTGGGCAGGTCGGATACCGATTTCAGGTCCGGCGCCAGCGGTTTGATGCCGCGCTCCGGGTCGCCCTTGATCACGAACTCCGGCACCCACCAGCCTTCTGTCGCGCCTTTGACGATGTTGCCCAGGCCGTGGACCTTGCCCTCGGCCTCGGCCTTGACCCACGCCGGGCTGCGACCGGCCCACTCTTCGCCGATCACCTGAATGTCGTTCTTGGCCAGCGCCGCTTCCAGACTCACCGTGCTGCCGGGCAGTGTGTCGGTGGGATAGCCGTAGCCTTTTTCCACGATGGTGCGCAGGATTTCGGTAATCAGGCTGCCGCTCTCCCACGTGATGTCACCGAAATGAATCGGCGCGGTTTTTTCTGCGCCGTACGCCGAGCCCGTCAGGGCAGCCAGTGCCAGCAGCGAGCCGCCCAGCAGTTTTTTGATTGGTGTCATGGATGTCTCTCGTCGCTCGGGGATGGGAGGAGCTCAATCGGTTTGGCACAGTTGGTTGGGCACAGCACACGCTTTATTCCAGACAAGCGCGGCGGCAACAGGTTTCAGCCTGATCCATGTAGTCGCTCACCGAACGCCGGGAAATGCCCAGCTGCGCGGCAATTTCAGGATAGGTCAGCCCGCCGCGGCGCGAGAGCACAAAGGTTGATTTGATCTTTGCAGGCAGGCGGTCAAGGCGTCGATCCAGACGATCAAGGATTTGCAGCGTGGCGGCGTGGCTTTCTGCCGACGCAAAAGGAACAGCGTCTTCCAGGGCCAAGCCCTCCAGATAATCGCGCTCCTGATCACGCCGCCGCCAGCGCTCATACACCAGCCGCTGGGCGATGGTGGTCAGCAGCGCGCGCGGGTCCCGGATGGGCACGACGTTGGGCGAGGCCAACAATTGCAGGAAGGTTTCGGAGGCAACATCTTCGGCGCTCTGCTCGGAGTCGACCAGCCGACGCAGTCGCAGGCATAGCCAGGAGTGGTGCTGCACAAAGAGTTCGCTGAGGTAGTGGCGATGCGTAACGTCGGCGCCAGCCATAAGACATCCCCTGCCCTGAAATTTTTATCATCGGGACTTTCCGAGAGGCCATGCTAGCAAGCGCGGTTATGCAGTAAAAATACTTAAAAGTGATTCTTATAGACGATCAGGGAATAACTGAAGTGAGGCGAGGCCGCGCGCTATTGCCTGCTGCTGGTAATCGAGCAGCACCTGGTAATCCTCGACGCTAGCGGGCAACACCTCGCTGACCGCCAACACGTGGGCGACATCGGGGAATTCGATCAGCGCTTGATTCATCGCCGCGCGGATGGCATCGGCATCGGCGCCGAGCCGCGTGATGTAGGGCAGGCACGGCCCCTCCGCCGTACGAGCAATCACCTTCAAACCGGCGACTTCCTCGCTGCCGTCGCGGGCCAGATAGTCGAAGGTCACGCTGTCGATGGCGGCCAGATCACCATCCCCCGCCTTGATCGCCGCAATACTGGCGCGATGACCGCCGGTGAGCGTGACATCAGCAAAAAACACCCCATTCTGTTGAAGCGGCGCCAGGGCGTGGCGGAACAGGTTCATGCCGGAATTGGAATCCCGCGAATTCAGCAGGCCATGACTGCCTCTGAACTCGACGAGGGCCTGACGCGGATCGTCCTCACGGGCGACCATCAGGCTGCAATGGTTGCCATCGGCGCTGTGGGGCAACTGATAAACAGGCCGCCCGACCACCTGCACCTTGCCCTGCAATTCCGTCATCAGCGGATAACCGCAGGTTTGGGCCAGCAGCAAGTGCGGCGACAGCCACAGCGCTTTCAGGTCCAAAGTCTGCGCATCGAGACGCTCCACGCCAAGGATTTCCACTGTTCGTTTCAGCCACTGCTCTTGCGCCTGCTGAACGCGCGGCGGCGCGACGTACATCAGCAGTTCGGCGAAGCCTTGGGGCATGTTAGGTGTTCCTCATCAGACCTGGGATTTCAAACATGGGGATGTTGCGGGCTGTCGATAGGATTGAAGCTGTGGCGACGAAAGAGTTCCGCGTAACCGGCCACCAGAAATCCGCCGCTGCGTGCCAGCCACTGCTCGCGCCGCGCCCGATACACGACCGGCATGTGATACCACGACAAGCCGGGCAAGTCGTGGTGCACGAGATGCAGGTTCAGGTTCAGGAACAGCCAGGCCCATGGCCAGGAGGCTTCGTTGATCACCGTGCGCTCCTGGGAATACTCGCCAGGGCGGTGCTCGTAATAAGAGCGAACCATCGACACCGCCAGCGCCGGTACGCTGCAGAAGATCACGTAATGCACGGCCGAGATCGCGCTGTAATGCTCAATGAATAAAAACATCAGCACCAGCACTCCACCGTGGGTCGACCACATCGCCCAGGCCTGACGCTCGCCACGCAGCAGTCGCCGGGTCTCGCCAACGATCAGGCTGCTCAACGCCAACGGCACACCAAACACCAGACGCCCCGGCGGCGTCTTGTCGAGCCACCGCAACACACGCATCAGCGTGCCGGTCTGCTTCCAGTCCAGCTGGCTCAAGTAGCGGCTTTCCGGATCGCGACCGGGAACGGTCAGGTCTTCATCGCAGTGATGCTGCATATGGGTGTCGCGATACAGCGTGTACGGATACCACACCGCAAAGGGCGCGTAACCGAGCAGCTTGTTCAGGCGCAACGAACGGGTCGGGTGGCCGTGCAGCACCTCGTGTTGCACCGACATCCACAGCACCAGCAGCGGGATCATCAACAGCGTTGTCGGCCACACGCCCAGGTGCGGACTGGCAACCAGCAACGTCGGCCAGCCTGTGAACACACCGATCAGCAGCAACCAGGTCGGCCATTCCGTACGGCCAGTAAAGCTTGCACGCAGACGCTTGATCTCTTCGCGCTGCGCGTCGTCCAGGTAGTTGGGCATTGCCGGTTCCTGCATTCGGGCTGATAACCGGTTGTGCAACGACGCAGGAAAAACTTGTAGATCGATTGGTTATGAGGGTAGAACGATGCGCCCAAGCCGACCTTGATTCGACGCCCAGCGCACATGCCCGACATTCAGTTCTTGCCCCTCCCCGACCTGCAGCGTCCGTTGCTGGAGAAGTTTTACCGCGCCCATCGCTCGCCCATGCGTGCCAGAGGCGAGGCGCAGATATGGGTGGCGCGCCAGCCGGACATTGTTGGCGCCTTGTGCCTGACGCCTGTTGCGGGTGGGCACTGGTTGACCGGGTTGTTCGTTGCGCCGGCCGAGCGCGGGCGCGGTGTCGCAGCAGGGTTGATCGCGGCAGCGTTGATATCGGTTGAAGGGAGCGTCTGGCTGTTCTGTGAGCCAGCGTTGAGCGGGTTTTATCAGCGGATCGGCTTCGTTGAGGTTGAGGACTTGCCGCAGGAACTGGCCCCACGGCTGGCGCGTTATCGACAGACCAAGCCGTTGATCTCGCTTGTGCGCAGCGCTGATTGACCGGCTGACAGGCTTAGAACTTTTCCTGCGGTAAACCAAACCAAACGTGCCATCGCAGGCCCGGCCTTGCGTGCTAGCCTCGCCGATCATTTCTTGGTTGAGCAGGATGCACATGAAACCGGCGCTTATGGTTCTCTCTCTCGCGGCACTTTCGGCGACAGGCTTGGCGACGGCGAGCGCTGCGCCTGAATCCACAGTGACTCACGCGCAGTTCGCGAGCGTCCTCAGCGGCGACTGGCGAGTCCCGCAAAATGCCGCACGCGATCAATACCGGCACCCCGAGCAGACGCTGAAATTCTTCGGCCTGCGCCCTGATCAGACGGTCATCGAAATCACACCGGGCAATGGCTGGTACAGCGAACTGTTGGCGCCACTGCTCAAAGACAAGGGGCATTACGTTGCTGCCATCGTCGACCCCGCCATCAGCGATTACGCGAAGAAATCCGCCGACAGCCTGAAGCAAAAATACGCCGCCGACCCTGCCCATTACAGCGAGGTCGAGGTCGTGGCTTATGCGCCCGAGGCGCCGGTCTTCGGCAAGCCAGGCTCGGCCGACACCGTGCTCACCTTCCGCAACGTGCACAATTGGGTCGATGCCGGCAACGAAGCGGCGACATTCAAGGCGTTTTACGAAGTATTGAAGCCGGGCGGGACGCTCGGCGTGGTCGACCACCGGGCCAAACCCGGCACCACCGCCAAGGACAACGAAAAAAACGGCTATCTGCCGACGGACTATGTGGTGAAACTGGCGCAGAAGGCGGGTTTCAAGCTGGCGGCCGAGAGCGAAATCAATGCCAACCCCAAGGACACCAAAGACTATCCTGACGGGGTCTGGACACTGCCGCCGGCGTTGGTCAAGGGAGAACAGGACAAGGCGAAGTATCTGGCGATCGGCGAATCCGATCGCATGACCCTGCGGTTCATCAAGCCAGAGAAATAATGAGCTGGCCGACGCTAGAACTTTCTATGTCATCGTGGCGTTGACACCAACGCCAAAGGAACAGACCAGCTCTCGCGGCCGTTGCATAACCTGTGGGAGCGAGCTTGCTCGCGAATAGGAGGTTCGAACCGGTGGATATCGGGCGGATGTACCGGCCTTTTCGTGAGCAAGCTCACTCCCACACAGATAATCAGCTGCCCTAGAGATTTCGTTGAATTCCGAAGCCGTTATTCGTCCGCGTTCGGGTCCATTCCCGGGAACAGCACTTCGATAAAGCCGAAGCGGCTGAAGTCGGTAATGCGTGACGGGTACAGGCGGCCGATCAGGTGATCGCACTCATGCTGAACGACCCGCGCATGAAACCCGCGGGCTTCCCTTTGGATAAGCTTGCCGTCCGGGTCGAAACCCTCGTAGCGAATGTGCTCGTAGCGGTCCACCACACCACGCAGGCCCGGGACGGACAGACAGCCTTCCCAGCCCTCTTCCAGGGTTTGCTCCAGCGGCGTGATCAGCGGATTGAGCAGGATGGTCTGGGGAACGGCCTCTGCATCCGGGTAGCGATCGCTGCTCTCAAAACCGAAGATCACCAGTTGCAGATCAATGCCAATCTGGGGCGCAGCCAGGCCGACACCGCCGACGCTTTCCATGGTTTCGAACATGTCTTCGATAAGCGTCTTCAGCTCACGGGAGCCGAACATCGACTCCGGGACAGGTGGCGCAATGCGCAGCAAGCGCTCGTCACCCATTTTCAGAATTTCGCGAATCATTGCGGGCCCTCTGCAACGGGCAACGGCGCCAAAAGCAGGCGCCGTGTGCCTTGAGCGTGATCAGAATTTGTCGGTTTTCAGCACCGGTGGCGTTGGGGTGTAGTCTTGGTCATGGGTATGATCGCGGCCGAGTCTGGAAACGTGCTGCTTGAGGTGGACCGTATTGAAATCGGCCATCCCATCGCGCTCGCCCTCTTCCTTCTCACCTTTTTCTTTGCCTTCGGCTGACATGTGCTCGATGACAGCGTTCATCTCAGCGCCCAGCAACAACACCGCTGCGGAGATGTAGAAATACAGCAGCAGCACGATGATCGCGCCGATGCTGCCGTACATCGCGTTGTAGTCAGCGAATGTCTTCACGTAATAGGCAAAGCCCAGCGAAGCGACGATCCACACCACAACTGCAAGCACTGAGCCTGGGGTAATGAAGCGGAAGCTCTGCTTAACGTCGGGCATCACGTAATACATGATCGCCACCGCCACCATCAGCAGCAGGATAATCAGCGGCCAGCGCAGAATCGTCCACAGTGTGACGATGAAATCTTCCATGCCAATCTGCGCGGCGAGCCAGTTCATGACCTGCGGGCCGGTGACCATCAGCGCCGCAACCGTGAGCAACATCCCGGCGATGCCAATGGTGTAGAACACCGAGAGCGGGATGCGCTTCCAGGCCGGACGCGCTTCGACCACGTCATACGCGGCATTCATGGCGCTCATCATCAGCCGCACGCCGGCCGACGCGGTCCACAGCGCGATGACGATACCGATTGACAGCAGACCGCCCTTGGACTGTTGCAACTGGTCAATGACCGGGTTCACCTGATCGAGGGCCTGGGGCGGCAGAACCAGCTCGGACTGCAGTCGCAACCAGCTGAAAAAGTCCGGCAGGTGCAGGAAACCGATCAGGGCGATAAGGAAGAGCAGGAACGGGAACAGCGAAAACAGCATCTGGTAGGCCAGTGCCGAGGCGTAGGTCGACATCTCGTCATCGAGAAACTCTTTGACCGTTCTGACCAACACTGTCTTGATGCTGAGCTGGCGCAAGTCCGGGAATATCATGGCGTCTCCTTCGCGACACAGATGTAGCCGAAGCACGGTTATTGATTCAGGCGTTTCTACAAGCGGTATGCATACGAGCGGGCAATTGCGTTGAAATTCCGTCGGTTGCCCGAACGGGCAGGCTTTTTACAGGGCGCCCGGGGTATTGGCTACATTTGATGTGTTTCAGGCGGTCGGCGACGCAAATGATAACGGCCATCAAAGGATGGCCGTTACGGTGTTGCGACTCTGGTCGCCGGGAGCATGCGGGCTCCGGGCGCAAGGGATTCAGACCTTGTCGACGCCTTTTTTCACAGCGTCTTTTGCGTCGCCAACGGTTTGTTGCGCTTCGCCTTTGATTTCTTGCGCTTTGCCTTCGGCACGCAGTTTGTCGTTGTCAGTCACTTTGCCGACGCCCTGCTTGACGTTACCTACCGCTTCGTTGGCCATGCCTTTGACTTTATCGCCGGTGCTGCTCATAGGATTCACTCCAGGGTGGAAATAGGATGTCATTAACTCGACACTAGAACTGACCGGAGCGGTGAATCAGAGGTTCAATTATTTCGCGAGGGTGCGTTAAGCAGGTCAAGAGCTTCCCGGCTGAAGCCGGTCCTACAGGCACTCGGTGGTTTTAGTGGGACCGGCTTCAGCCGGGAAGAGGACAGTCGAGGCGCTGACATTTTGATCGTTCCCACGCTCTGCGTGGTCACGCATCCCGGGACGCTCAGCGTCCCTGTTGGAGCTCGCGAATTTTGCCTTTATGTTTCCCTGAGAACCCCGGAGAATGCGCGACCGAACCGGCGGCGCTCAGGGCGTCGGGCCAGGTTGACGAGACCGTGATCCAGGAATGTTATGAAACTCGATAAGCAGCAAGCCATTGCGCGCCGTAATGAACAGCTCGGCGGCGCCGTGCTCGGCACCAACAACACGCACTTCGCCGTGCTCGACCCCAAGCGCAATATCTGGTGGTTTGATTTGCCCATGAGCCGTCTGGCGGTGGGTCAGTACGAGTGGCTGCATTTGCTTCTGCACACGCCCAGCACCGATGAGTTGATTCACCTGAAGGTGACGACCAAGTTCCTGCGCGATCAAAAAGACGCAGTGGTGGTTCGCAATGAAGGCAAGCGCAAGTCCACCGTGAGCCTGGAGCTTTCGGCGGACAAGGATTCGTATTTGAAGGACATGCGCCCGAACGGCGCGAATCTGAGCTTCGCCAGTTTCGTACAGAAGTGATCTGGCAAGGCTAATCAGAAGGCCGCAGCGCAGATTAACCCGCGCTGCAGCCGAGTATCACGTCAGACCAGTTCGATACGGTCGGCGTGAATGACGATCTGGCCCTGTTTGTACAGTGCACCGATCGCTTTCTTGAAGTTTCCTTTGCTGACGCCGAACAGATTGCTGATGACCTGTGGATCGCTCTTGTCACTGACAGGCAGCACCCCGTTGTTGTCGCGCAATTTGCCAAGGATTTGCGCGTTGAGGCTGCTGGCAAGCTGTTCGCCCACCGGCTGCAGACTCAGGCTGATGTTGCCGTCGCTGCGCACTTCCTTGATGAAGCCTTTTTCCTGTTTGCCCGAACGCAGGAACTTGAACACCTCATTCTTGTGAATCAGGCCCCAGTGCTTGTTGTTGATGATTGCCTTGAAACCCATCGCGGTCTCTTCGGCGACCAGCAAGTCCACTTCCTGCCCGACTGAATAGTTCGCCGGCGCCTTGTCCAGATAGCGATCCAGACGCGTGGTCGCGGTGATGCGGCGGGTGTGTTTGTCGAGGTAGACATGCACCACGCAGTAATCACCGGCTTTCAGCGGCTGCTTTTCTTCCGAGTACGGCAGCAGCAAATCCTTGGGCAGGCCCCAATCCAGAAAGATGCCAATGCTGTTGACTTCAACCACTTTGAGACTGGCAAATTCACCCACCTGAACCTTGGGCTTCTCGGTGGTGGCGATTAACTTGTCATCGCTGTCCAGATAAATAAAGACGTTGAGCCAGTCTTCATCTTCGCTGGGAATATCTTTGGGGATATATCGATTGGGCAGCAAAATTTCGCCGTCTTGTGCCCCGTCCAGATATAAACCGAAGTTGGTGTGTTTCACCACTTGCAAACTGTTGTAGCGCCCGACTAAAGCCATGTGCAGATACCCTCGTTACGTGGGCGGCATTCTACCCGAATTCGGACGGGCATTCCGGATTGGCCACTGACGTCAGCTCGCGACCTTGAAAATCAACGGGTTGGTGAACGACTCTGCGCAGAGGATGCCGGACGCAAGCCATTCGTCAGGTCGCTGAGCGTCGTTGCCGCCTTGAACGCTGGCTCGATTTAAGAGAAAGCCATGTTGAACATCGCAATTAAAACAGTCATTTAGCGGCTCATCTCAGGAAATGTTTCCGCTGCTCATCGCGATGAGCAGCCCTCCCCTCGTCCGATAATACCCAAGCAATTTCCGGCCAATTCCGATAGGATGGCCGGCCGTATTAAATTTATATAGGTCAATTGCAGCCATGCGTGTAAAAGCATCCAACTCGAAAGCCAAGCCAGCTCCTGCCGTTGAGACCAGCGATTCGATCAACGCACAAATTGCAGCTTTCCTGAAATCCGGTGGCGAGATCCAGCAGATCGCCAAAGGTGTCAGCGGCCAGACCTTCGGCCCATCCAAACAGATCTCCCTCGGCAAAAAGTAAATTTTCTCCCGCCTCCGCGGTCGACATCCAGGCGCTTTGATCACAAAGCGCCAGGTCTATCGCTCCCTCGCTGCACAAAGCTCTGCTTTACTCTCGTCACATGACCGCTCATTGATGCTGCTATGCATGGGTCATGGGAAAGAACGGACGATACCCTGATCTGCTGACGTCTCTGCGGAAACCGCTATGAACAAACGGATGATCATCGGCGCCCTGCTTAGCCTCGGGCTGACCGGCTGTGCGACCCACGGTTGCGACACCTCGGTGGCAGGCAGCGCATGCCGGGCCGACTATCTGCTGTATCAGAACGACATGCTCCAGGCCAAGCTGCTGATCAACGAGCGCCGCGCCGAAAACGACGAGCTTGCCAGCGCGCTGCTTGAGCGGGCAGCGCGCGAGGACACATCCGGCGAAGCGGAGTTTTACCAGGCGATACTGCTCTTGCGTCAGAACGCCAGCGCGAAACAGGTTGATGCCAAGCTCGATGACTCGGCCGATCGCAACTATCCGCTGGCCATCGCCTTACAGGCACAACGGGCTGGAAAGGAAGATCAGCAAAAGGCCCGCGCCTGCCGTGCCAGGTACGAAAAGCTCGATGTCGCCACCAGTGGTTACCCCTCTTTCCCCCAAGCGTTGATCGTCGTCAATCAGCTGATTTCCCCCGGGAACTGATCGCTACATTCAGCCCATCTGCATCGAATCGACCAATGGTCGCGAGATATCGCCAATCGGCGGTATCCTTGCGACGCTCTAGATCGCGGTTCTTGTCGGGCCATTCGCTGCCAGCACAGATACCTTCGACCCACTCCTCTGAAACCTGAAAGGAGTGAAGCATGCCTTATGCTCGCTGTTTCAACCGTTGGACCGGTGCGGTGTTTGCCTGCGCCGCTCTCATGCATCACGCCGCCAGCGCTCAAGTCATCGAGCGGGAGCTGGGCGACTTCAGCCTGAAGCTCGGCACCACGCCCAGCCGCACCATGGCCCAGGGCCTGGTGACGCCGAGCGGTGCCGATTCCAAATTCCATGGCGGACTCGACCTGACCCACGACAGCGGCTTCTACTTCGGGCAATGGTCCCCCAGCACCGGGCTAGCGCCCGATACTTCGCTGGAAGTCGATTCCTACATGGGGTTCAAGAAGCCCTTCGACAAAACCCTCGGCTATGAACTGGGTGTCATTCGCTACAGCTACCCAAACACCGCTCAGCTCGACAGTCATGAGCTTTACGCCGGTTTCCGCATTTTCGACAGCCGCATCGGCACCGCTTTCAGCACTGACGCCGGCCGGCAGGACAGCACCCTGTTCCTCGACCTGGGCAGCATGATTCCGCTGGGCCTGGACCTGCGCATGCAGTACGGCAATCACCAGCTTGACTCGCCTTCGATCATCGACGGCGGCGGCGTGGTCAATGCCTACAGCGACTGGTCCTTCAACGTGTCGCGCCCCGTGCTGGGCATGGACATGAACCTGATGTACAGCGGTTCGAGCCTGACCGGCGCCGATTGCAGCGCTTACAGCGGGCACAACACGCAGTGCGAAAGCACGGTCACGCTCAAGGTTGTGCGCTCGTTTTTCTGATGGGTTGAACCGCCATGACCTGACTTGCTCTATAACGGGGAGACGAACCGGCAAGGAGCTGTCATGGGCATTGTGTTGAAGACCTTTATTTCGCTATGGCTGAGCCTGACGCTGCTGGCAGGGTGCAGTCAGATCGGACTGACGTATCGGCATCTGGACTTCATCATCCCCTGGTCGCTCAACGACTACCTGGACATGAACGCGTCGCAGAAAGACTGGCTCGACGAGCGCTTGAAGGAGCATTTGAGCTGGCACTGCACCACCCAGATCCCCGGTTACCTCGACTGGCTTGACCGTCTGCAAGGGATGGTCGAAAACAACCAGGTCAATCAAGAGCAGCTCAAGGCACGCACCGCCGAAGCGCGGCAAGCCATCGCCACCCTCTCCAAAGAAATCACGCCGTCGGCGGTCGAGCTGCTGCGTCAGCTGGACGATCAGCAAGTGGGCGAGATGCAAGCCGCGTTCGCCAAGGACCTGCGCAAGCATGAGGACGAGTACGTCGACCAGCCGCTGGACAAGCAGATCAGTGAACGCGCTCAACGCATGGAGAAACGGTTGACGCCGTGGATGGGCAAGCTGAATGCCGCGCAGCAGGCGCGAGTGATGCAGTGGTCGACGTCGCTGGGCGAGCAGAATCGGTTATGGATCGACAACCGCGCGCATTGGCAGTCGCTGTTGCTGGCGGCGGTGAAACAGCGCAAGGCCCCCGATTTCGATCAGAAGATCGCCAGTCTGTTGCAGGATCGTCAGACCTTCTGGACACCTGAGTACCGCGCGACCTACGACCATACCGAGCAGGCAGCGATTTCCCTCATTGCAGACCTGATGGCGCAGAGTACGGCGGATCAACGGCAGAAGTTGCTGGCGAAGATCGCCGACGTGCGCAAGGACTTCACGGATTTGAGTTGCTACAAGAGCATGAAAAAAGCGTCCTGATCAGGACGCTTTCGGGATCAGGCGATTTGCGCCTTTGAGGCCACTTCGTCAAAAGTGGCCGGATCCAGCGCATCGGCCTGTTCATCCAGCACCTGACGCGGATGGTCATTGCCCGGAATGCTGCTGTCGATCATCGCCAGCAGGCTCGCGCCGTTTGCGGTGAGGGTAGCGCCTTCGCCACTCCCACCTGCACCGCTGGTGTGGGCGGCAATGAACCCGCGTTCGAGCAACAGCGCTCTCAACTCTGCGGCATGGGTTTCTGATGCATCCTCGATTGCAACGCTGTTTTGTACGTGGTGCAGCAGACGCTCGATCAGGTCCCAGTCGTATCGTTTAGACATGTTTTAACCTCCAGTGGGCCAACAGGGCAATACCCGTGACGTCCGGTCATCGGGCTTGATGCTCAGTGGTTGTGACCCAGTGGAGGGCCAGCCGTTCAGCGGGCTGGCCGGGAAGCAGGAGGGGGTTATTCGGCGACGGGCGGACGCGTGACGCGCTTTTTCAGCGGCGCCATCCCGTCCTGGCTGACCAAAGGCTCGGCCTTCGGACGATTTACCGATTTGCGTTTGGTCGGGCCCTTGGCGACGGCTTTCTTTTTGTCGCCCTTCTTGTCACCTTTGCCATCGGTTTTTTTCTTCTTCACGCCAACAGCCTTGCCTGACGCCTTGACCTTCTTCGGCCCGGTGTAGGTGCCTTTGACTTCCTTGATCGTGCGGCGCTCGAACTTCTGCTTCAGGTAGCGCTCGATGCTGGACATCAAGTTCCAGTCACCGTGGGTGATCAGCGAGATCGCCAGCCCTTCGCCACCGGCACGGCCGGTGCGGCCAATGCGGTGAACGTAGTCGTCACCGGTGCGCGGCATGTCGAAGTTGATGACCATGTCCAGGCCGTCGACGTCCAGACCACGGGCCGCGACATCGGTCGCCACCAGAATCTTCACGCCGCCCTGCTTCAGACGATCGATCGCCAGCTTGCGGTCCTTCTGGTCTTTGTCGCCGTGCAGCACGAACGCTTTGTACTCGAGCGCCACGAGGCGGCCGTAAATGCGGTCGGCCATGGCCCGCGTGTTGGTGAAGATAATGGCTTTCTGGTAGGTCTCGTTGGCCAGCAGCCAGTTGAGGACCTGCTCTTTGTGCACGTTGTGGTCGGCGGTGATGATCTGCTGACGGGTGCCCGGGGCCAGTTCGCTGACACTGTTGACCTGCAGGTGCTGCGGGTCTTTCAGGACTTTGCCGATCATTTCGCGCAGGCCCGAACCACCGGTGGTGGCCGAGAACAGCATGGTCTGCTGACGATTGGCGCATTCGCCGGCCAGACGCTCGACGTCTTCGGCAAAGCCCATGTCGAGCATGCGGTCGGCTTCGTCGAGGACCAGCAGTTCAACCTGCTTGAGGTCGAGGTTGCCGGCGTTGAGTTGCTCCAGCAGGCGGCCCGGCGTACCGATCAGGATGTCCGGAACCTTGCGCAGCATCGCCGCCTGGACCTTGAAGTCTTCGCCGCCGGTGATCAGGCCGGCCTTGATGAACGTGAACTGGGAGAAACGCTCCACTTCCTTGAGCGTCTGCTGGGCCAGCTCGCGGGTCGGCAGCAGGATCACGGCGCGGATGTCGACGCGAACCTTGGCCGGGCCCATCAGGCGATTGAGCATCGGTAATACGAACGCGGCAGTCTTGCCGCTGCCGGTCTGCGCCGTCACCCGTAGATCGTGTCCTTCCAGCGCCAGCGGAATGGCCGCTGTTTGCACAGGCGTAGGCTCGACGAAATTGAGTTCGGCCACGGCTTTTAGCAGGCGTTCGTGCAGGGCGAATTGGGAGAACACGGGTGTTACCTCGGCGTAATACAAAAAAACAGTCGCATAGGGTACCGGTTTACGCCTGATTCGCCGAGTCTCTTTAGCTCAAAGGGCCTATTTTGTTACCGGATTTGGCCTACCCTGCCCTCGCTTCCCTATCAATGCTCTAATCGCGCCCCCCATTTCTGATCAGGAGATCCAGCGCCCATGGACACCCATTCGCTTTGGCTACGCGCCCAGGAAATCTGGACGCTGCTGGAAAACCAGCCAATGCTGCGCACGATCACCGGATTGCTGTTACTCCTCGTCGCCGCTTTCGCGCTCGGGCGTCTGGCGCGATGGATGATCCTCTACGCCATGAAAGCCCTGAGCCGCCAGCCATCACTGTTCTGGCTCAACGATTTTCTGCACAACAAAGTCTTTCACCGACTGGCCCAGGTCACGCCCTCGGTGGTCATTCAATTCGGGCTGAATCTGGTCCCGAACCTCAGCACTGCCGCCAATCACGTGCTCGGCAACATTGCGCTGGCGTTCACCATCCTCTTTCTCATGCTGACCGTCGGCGCGCTGCTCAACGCGCTGCTGGACATCTACGCGCGCACCGAACACGCCCGCACTCGCTCGATCAAGGGCTACGTGCAGCTGACGAAAATGATCCTGTACGTATTCGCGGGGATCATCATCGTTGCCACATTGATCGATCGATCACCGTTATTGCTGCTATCCGGGCTCGGCGCGATGTCGGCGGTGATTCTGCTCGTCTACAAAGACACCCTGCTGTCCTTCGTTGCCAGCGTGCAGTTGACCAGCAACGACATGCTGCGGGTCGGCGACTGGATCGAAATGCCACAAGTCGGCGCTGACGGGGACGTGGTGGACATCACCCTGCACACCGTCAAGGTGCAGAACTTCGACAAGACCATCGTGTCGATCCCGACCTGGCGGTTGATGTCCGAGTCGTTCAAAAACTGGCGCGGGATGCAGCAATCCGGCGGGCGCAGGATCAAGCGCAGCCTGTTCATTGACGCCAGCGGCGTGCGGTTCGTCTCCGATGAAGAAGAACTGAAGCTGACCCAGGTTCGTCTTCTGACGGACTACATGGGCCGCAAAAAAGCCGAGCTCAGGGCGTGGAACGAGGCACAGGGCAACGTCGCCGAGATGTCAGCCAATCGCCGTCGCATCACCAACATCGGCACGTTCCGCGCCTACGCGCTGGCGTACCTGAAAAGCCACGCCGACATTCACCCGGACATGACCTGCATGGTCCGCCAGATGGAAGCCACGGCCCAAGGGGTTCCGCTGGAAATCTACTGTTTTACCCGCACCACGAGCTGGGGGGACTACGAGCGGATTCAGGGGGATATTTTCGATTACCTGCTGGCCGTGCTGCCGGAGTTCGGGCTGGGCGTTTATCAACAGCCGAGTGGCGCGGATTTGCGGATGGGGTTGGCGAAGATGTCGTCGAATGAGAGTGTGCAATTGCCATTAGCGTCACGGCCCGAAGCGCCAACGCCAGTCAAAATCCCTCTGCGCGGATCGGAACATTTATGAGTCAAGTCCCCAACGCTTACCTCGGGGTCTGGAAGCGGCGATTGATCCAGCGTCGCTCAGGGCACACGGACAGCGAAACGGCAGTGTATTGGCTACAGACACCACGACTGTTCGCAGACCTGCGAATCCCTAACACTCCGCTGCCAGGCTTGGCGCTTGACGACCTCAGCGACGCTCAGCACGTGGCGATGAGCGAGCAGCAAGGCTTTGCCGGGGTCACTCAGGTCGACGCCGACATTTGCCAATGGCATCGCAAAATGGACTATCAGCCGGTCAACGGCGACGAAGACATTGGACGCATCCGCTTTGAAACCAGCGATTGCCTCATCGAAACAGCGCTGGATGACAGCTACTACGAAATATGGGATCGACTGCCTCGATCGATTGGCGCATGCCGTGGGCAATGGTTGCAGGGGATAGATGACCCGGCGCGTCAGGGCTGTTTGCTGTTGGCGGGGGACTACTTTCTGTTCGCCGCGAGCCGTCCTGAGCCACTGCCATCGGGTACCGATTTAAGAGAGTTGCTCAGCCAATCCGGAAGCCGCGAACAAAGCGTCCCCCTGTTGGCTTGCGAGCTCTCGTTCGGCCAGCATCGCGCGGGTGAAGCGCCCTGGAAAATCGAGTGCTCGACACTGCCCGCGAACATAGGCCAGGTTCTGTTGCCAGCTTCGGTGGATCCTGATGGCTCAGGTATATTCGCCAATGAAGCGGTATTGTCTTCATTGGGGGCATTTACCCCACCCGGGGGTTGGTGCTGTGCTCCCGATCCATAACCATCCCAGAGGCAGGTCTTGGATATGCAGTTGGCAGTGAGTCACAACGCCGCGCCGTTTCTGACCCGCACCGCCCCTGGGGACATGCCCACCGACCGTTTGAACGCGCGGCTGAACGCGGCCAATGATCCGTAACCCAGTTCGCTGGCGACGGTTTCAACCGGTTGACGTTCGCGACTCAACCGGAGAACCGCCAGACGCATTCTCAAGTCCGTCAGGTATCGAAGCGGAGTGACGCCGGTTGCAAGGAAAAACCGCTGAGCAAACACCGAGCGGGATTGCCCGGCTTCCTTTGCAAGCGATGCCACTGTCCAATGGTGGCCAGGCTGTTTGTGCATCATGACCAGCGCCATGCTGAGTCGGGGATCCTGTAACGCGCTCAACCAGCCCGAGGCGCCGCCGCATCCGCCAGCCACCCAGCCTCGTACGATCAGGGCGGCGACCACTTCGGCCAGACGCGCCAGGATTCCCATGTGCCCCGCCTGGAGGGTCAGCGACTCACGCTCCATCGCCTCAAGCATGGGGCGGATCTCGGGTGATGACTCAAGCAGGGTACTCACCTGCAACACCTCTGGCATGGCCGTTACGAGCGGTTGCATGCCACCGAGCTCCAGCGTCATGCAGCAACTGAAGAGAATCGGCGCGCGGCCTTCTCGCTTCTGATCAACAAGGGACTTCTCACCGCCGTCATCCCTCGCCAAAGCGTCCAGAGCAAAGGGCTTCACCTCGGCGGCGCGGGTATTTTCAGAGGCCAATACCCCATGGGGCCCTCCATGGGGAAGGAGCACGGCATCCCCCGTGTCGAGCCGATGAAGATGGCCGCCTGGGCTGCGCAGCCAAAGCGGCCCGCGCCCTGCAAAATGAAATTGCGCCCGGCCCACTTCGTTGCTGAAGCCAATGCCCTGAGAGACTGGAACTTCCATTCTGCGGAACTGCACGCCGAACAAGCGCATACCTGACAGCAATTCACCCACTAGGGCGTTGGAAGAAGGATGCATAAAGAGGGAACCAAGTCAGGACGTATAATCAAATAATAAGCGTTCTGGATCATAGAACGTCCCAACGAGCCTGCCTAGACTTTGCTTCCCACCTTGAAGTCAGGAAGCAGTCCCCATGAACTACCTTCGATTTACCCGAATGCTGCGCAGCACCTGCGCGGTCCTCCTTTTGGGAGGCCTGTCCTCGCTGACCCTGGCCGCAGACCGGAGCTACACCGTGACTGCGCCGGATGGCATCAAGCTGGCGGTGCAAGAGTCAGGCAATCCACAGGGCCCTGCCATTGTCTTC
The DNA here is from genome assembly GCF_057834665.1 of Pseudomonas sp. GL_135. Lineage (NCBI taxonomy): Bacteria > Pseudomonadati > Pseudomonadota > Gammaproteobacteria > Pseudomonadales > Pseudomonadaceae > Pseudomonas > Pseudomonas sp. GL_135. The sequence goes on along the minus strand of NZ_CM174408.1, from coordinate 1,326,916 downwards.
ATTCATGGACTGTTGGGCAGTCGACTCAACTGGGAGAAACAAACGAGCAGTGCCGAACTGCAACGCTATCGCATGATCACCTACGACCTGCGTGGTCATGGTCTTTCCGACAAGCCGGAACATGCCGACGCCTATACCGACGGGCGCCGATATGCCGATGACTTGGCCGCGGTGCTCAAGGCAACCGGCACCAGGAAGCCGGTATTGGTCGGCTGGTCATTGGGCGGCGTGGTCATGTCGAACTACCTCGCCGCGTATGGGGACGCTGATATTGGCGGGGTGATGTACGTCGACGGCGTCATCGAACTTAACGCCGCGCTGATCACTTCTCACCCTGATGTCTATGCAGGCCTGGCGTCCGATGATCTGGAAACACATCTGGACGCCGTGCGCACTTTTCTGTCGCTCTGCTTCAACACCCGGCCAGACTCGGCCACGTTCGAGCTGCTGTTATCCAATGCTGCCATGGCTTCCTGGCCGATGACCCGCGCCACGCCCTCGATGACCGTTGCCGTGGCGGAAGGACTGCCCAAGGCACGCGTGCCGGTCCTGATGGTGTATGGCGAAAAGGATGAGCTGGTTCAGGTTCAGCCCAGCATCGTCCGCGCCAGGCAGTTGAACCCTCGCATTCAGACGAAGCTGTACGAAAACTCGGGCCATGCGCCGTTTCTGGAAGAAGCCACGCGCTTCAATCGGGATTTGGTTCAGTTCATGGACACATCTGTGACCGCTGGTCAGGGCCACTGAAAGCAGACTAAGAGGCTGGCTGATGTCCGAGCTGAGACGTGCAACCTCCACACCTTTCTTTAGTGACTTCCGGTCACTCGACATGGAAGCAGGCGGAGTTCGCTTCGCCGGTGTCATTGGGGGTAATGGCCCACCAGTGCTCCTGCTCCACGGCTACCCGCAAACCCACATCGCCTGGCGGCGAATTGCACCAGCGCTGGCGCTGACTCATACGGTGATCACCCCGGACCTCCCAGGGTACGGCTCGAGCCTGATCAGGCAAACAACACCTCGATGGACGAAGCGCCGCGTCGGGAACGCACTGGTGGCACTCATGGAGAAGCTGGGACATAAGCGATTCTCTGTGGCCGGCCACGACCGAGGGGCAAGGGTCGGATATCGCATGGCCCTTGATCACCCTGAGCGGATCACCGCATTCGCCTCCCTCGCGGTGGTGCCGACGCTGGACGCGCTGGCCTCAATGGATTTTCGCGGCGCCTACAAGGCCTTCCACTGGTTTTTGCTCGCTCAGCAGGCGGACCTGCCCGAGCGCTTGCTGGCTGCTGACCCGGATGCATTCATTGATTTCGCGCTGGAAAAGATGACTGAGGGGCGAGAGGTGATCGACGCGGCGGCCATGGAAGCTTACCGGGCGGCATTTCGCAGACCTTCGGTGCGTCTGGCCATGATTGAAGATTACCGGTCTGCGCTGGATGAGGATCTTGCGCTGGACGAAGCAGACTTCGCGGCAGGGCGAAAGCTGCGGTGCCCGGTGCTGGTGCTATGGCCGGATGCCGATCACGCTGATAACCGCCCGACACCCATCGACATCTGGCGGCGCTGGGCAACCAACGTGACCGGCAGCCCAACGCGGGGTGGGCATTTGCAGCCAGAAGATGCTCCAGAACAAGTAGCGGCAGCACTTGTTCCCTTCTTGCGAATGCACAACATCTAATGACGTTTGAAGGTAAGTTGTTATCAGCTGAGCATAAAAACGGAGTAAACCCGACGCACTTTAATTCAAACCACAAAAAACCCGGCGTCTGCCGGGCTTTTATGTTTGGGCATTCAAACACCCAAGGAATTAACGTTCACGCTGGTAGCTCGAACCGAACTCTTTACGGTTTTCAGCGACGGTCACAGTGCCCGAAGTCTGGGTAGCGAAAGGCTTGACCGCCTCTTTGCTGGCGACTTTGCTGTCCAGAACGGTAGCAGTGGAAGCGTCGACGATGGCACGTTGGTTAATGTGCTCAGGGCTGGCGAATGCAGAACCGGCGGCCAGGATGGACAAGGCGAAACCGAAGGCGATGGACTTTTTCATGATGTAGATCTCCGCGTAGTTGCTGGTAAGTTGGTTAAGTCGTTTCGTTGGGGCCAATCTATTCGGTTGATCCCAACATGAAAAACCAAGCATGCAGATATCTAACATCACTCTCGCTGATGTCGTTAACGCGGGCGTCTAACCCGGCTGTTTCAGAGAACAGCCCGGCGTTGAGCAATACCGCGGCGACTGATCCACACCGACGAAACAATCACCAGACCGCCCAAAAACAGCTTGCCCAGGTCCTCGTTCTGTCCCCAGATCAACAGATTGATCAGCAGCCCCACCGGCACATGCAGGTTATTCATCACCGCCAGCGTGGCGCCGTTGACCAGGCAAGCGCCTTTGTTCCACCAGTACATGCCGAGCGCGGTGGAACACAGGCCGAGGAACAGCAACACCACCCACTGTTGAGGCGCATCCGGCAGATGCTGCGGGTTGCCAAACAGTAGAAACGCCGGCAAGGCCACAGCCAGGGCGCCGAGGTAGAAATAGCCAAAGCGGCGGTAGTGCGGCAGATCGCTGGGGTGACGGGCCACCAGGTGTTTGTACAGCACCTGCCCCGCTGCGTAGGTGAAGTTGGCCAGTTGCAGCAACAGGAAGCCGCCGAGGAAGTTCGGATCGACCCGGTCGTAACGGATGATCACCGCGCCGAGCACCGCGACCAACGCCGCCAGCAGGCCCCACGGATTGAAGCGCCGATTGAGAGCGTCTTCGATCAGCGTGACGTGGAGCGGCGTGAGGATGGTAAACAGCAGCACCTCGGGGACCGTCAACACGCGGAAGCTCAGGTACAGGCAGACGTAGGTGACGCCGAACTGAAGCGCGCCGATCAGCAGCATGCCGCGCATGAAGGGAGGCTCTACACGACGCCAGCGCGTCAGTGGAATAAAGACCAGGCCGGCCAGCACCACGCGTAGCAGCACGGCAAAGTAGCTGTCGACGTGCCCGGCCAGATAAACGCCAATCAGGCTGAAGGAAAACGCCTGAATCAGCGTCACGAAAAGTAGATAGCCCATGGTCGCCCCTTTTTTGAAGGCGGCGACCTTAGCCGGTTGGCCGTGGCGTGTCTATTGAACAGGTCAGCCGGGCCACCGTTGGCAGCGATCCCGGACCCGGAAAGAAAAAACCCGATCGACCCGGCGCAGTCCTGCAGGTCGATCGGGCAATGCACTCAGGAGCGAACGAGTGCCAATGGAGTGTCGATGAACACGAGCATCATCAGGCGACGGGATTAACGGGCGATTAAGCGATGTGTGGGAGGTCGCTCCCGCGAGAGAACGTTCATTTCCCTGGCCGGTCAGCGGCAGCTGTCTCGATCAAAGAAGCTGCCAATCGCCGAGAACCCATCTAAGAATTTGTTTTATCGACGAAGCCGAAGTACGCTCCGTCGACGCTGATGCGCGGGTTACAGAGGCTCGCAGCTCAGGGAGATGCGCAGCTTGACGATGTCGCGGGTGAATTTCGCGGTAACTTCGGTGCTGCTCTTCGGCGCGACCTGGACCCGGCGCGTGCGTGGGGCCTCCGGCCCGTTGCGAAAGACCACGCTGCACTTGGCGGGAACGTCGCCAAAGTTGTTCAGGGTGATGTTGCCGATGTCGTAGGCGACGTCATGACTGTTGTAGTCCACCTGCACGCCCTTGATGTCTTTCTCGACGTCGATCGGGTAGGCAAACGCGCTCAGCGGCAGCATCGCCAGCAGCACACACCAGATTCTTTTCATGGGGCAGTCTCCATTCAGGGACCGCCAGCTTAGGACAACAGGAGCGAGAGATGAAAGCGCCCCGCGTGACCCTTGATCAATGGCGCACGCTGCAAGCCGTTGTCGACCATGGCGGCTTTGCTCAGGCTGCCGAAGCGCTGCACCGCTCGCAGTCGTCGGTCAGCTACACCGTTGCCAGGATGCAGGACCAGCTGGGCGTTCCGCTGTTGCGCATCGATGGCCGCAAGGCCGTGCTGACCGAGGCCGGCGAGGTCTTGTTGCGACGTTCGCGGCAACTGGTGAAGAACGCCAGCCAGCTGGAAGACCTGGCCCATCACATGGAACAGGGTTGGGAAGCCGAGGTGCGGCTGGTGGTCGACGCCGCTTACCCGAACGCGCGACTGGTGCGGGCGCTGACAGCCTTCATGCCACAGAGCCGCGGATGTCGGGTGCGACTGCGTGAGGAAGTGCTGTCGGGCGTGGAGGAAGTGTTGCTGGAAGGCGTAGCCGATCTCGCCATCAGCGGCTTCAGCATTCCGGGGTATCTGGGTCATGAGATGAGCAAGGTCGAGTTCGTCGCCGTGGCCCACCCTGGCCATGCCTTGCATCAACTACAGCGTGAGTTGAATTTCCAGGACCTGGAAAGCCAGTTACAGGTGGTGATTCGTGACTCCGGTCGCAATCAACCGCGCGATGTCGGCTGGCTCGGTGCCGAACAGCGCTGGACAGTTGGCAGCCTTGCGACGGCAGCTGCGTTTGTCAGCAGCGGGTTGGGGTTTGCCTGGTTGCCGCGCCACATCATCGAGCGGGAAATCCGGGAGGGCGTGCTGAAGATTCTGCCTCTTGATAAAGGCGGCAGTCGGCATCCGACGTTCTATCTGTACTCCAGCAAGGACAAACCGCTCGGGCCTGCGACGCAGATTCTGATTGAGCTGATTCAGAGTTTCGACACCGCGCCGCTGGATGCGCCCTTCCCGGCGCCGCAGCAGATGCTTTGAATAGGCTCTATCCGGGGACAGATTAATTTACGGTGAAGCGCTGTAAATAAATCAGTCCCCTCAGTCTACTGTAGGACTGGCTTTAGCCGGGAAAGCGTCAGGAGTCACACCGCAAATTTGAGGGTGATCACGCTGGCCTCTTCCCGGCTGAAGCCGGTCCTACGAATGCACCGCATTACCCTGTGGGACTGGCTTTAGCCGGGAAAGCGTCAGGGGTCACACCGCAAATTTGAGGGTGATCATGCTGGCCTCTTCCCGGCTGAAGCCGGTCCTACGAATGCACCGCATTACCCTGTGGGACCGGCTTTAGCCGGGAAGGCGTCGGGCGTTACACCGCAGGTTTGGGGGTGATTAAACCGGCCCCTTCCCGGCTGAAGCCGGTCCCACTAAAACAGGGCGGGGCATGCCCCCACTGTCCAAATCCCCGCAAACGTGCTTCCCTTACGTCCTGTTTTTTCGCAGTCGACATCAATTTCAGGACTCTGCCCATGCTGAAGAAAATCGCCCTCTCCGCCGCTGCCGTGTTGTTCGCTGGCAATCTGATGGCCGCTCCGGCGCCTCACGTTGTGCTGACCACCAGCTTCGGCGATGTGGAAATCGAGCTGAACCAGGACAAGGCGCCCGTCAGCACTCAGAACTTCCTCAAGTACGTCGACAGCAGCTTCTACAACAACACTATCTTCCACCGGGTGATCCCGGGCTTCATGGTGCAAGGCGGCGGCTTTACGGCGCAGATGCAGCAGAAATCCACCAACGACCCGATCAAGAACGAAGCCGATAACGGCCTGCACAACGTGCGCGGCACTGTCGCGATGGCGCGGACTTCGGACGTTAACTCGGCCACCAGCCAGTTCTTCATCAACGTCGTTGACAACGCAATGCTCGACCACGGCGCCCGCGACTACGGTTATGCGGTGTTCGGCAAGGTCGTGAAAGGCATGGACGTCGTTGACCAGATCGTCAACGTGCAGACCGCCAACAAAGGCGGCATGCAGAACGTGCCGGTGGACCCGATCTACATCAAGACGGCCAAGCGCGTGAACTAAGCCTGTCGCAAGGGCAAAAGCCGGGCGCCTGCCCGGCTTTTGCATTTTAGGGGCAAGGCCTTTGAATCAGCGTGAGCAATCGCGTTTTGCTGTGGTCTGAACCGAAGACTGCCATTGAGCTGCTCTCAAGCCGCTGCCTATCACCCCATTGAAAGGAGAGCCCGCTCAAGCGTGGGCGTCATTGCCAATGCTCTATCGCCGTTTTGAACAGCTGATCGATATTTTCCGCGAAGCCCCTTCCGCCGCCCCGCCCAACACCGTCACATCGTTCTACCTGTATTACCTGCGTCAGGTGTGGCCCAGCTTTGCTGCGCTGCTGGTGGTCGGACTGATCGGCGCGCTGATCGAAGTCTCGCTGTTCAGCTATTTGAGTCGCATCATCGACCTGGCCCAGGGCACGCCCAACCCGAATTTCTTCCAGGAACATGCGTTCGAGCTGACGTGGATGGTCATCGTCGCGCTGGTGCTGCGGCCGATCTTCGTTGCGCTGCACGACTTACTGGTGCATCAGACCATCAGCCCCGGCATGACCAGCATGATCAACTGGCAGAACCACAGTTACGTGCTCAAGCAGAGCCTGAATTTCTTCCAGAACGACTTCGCTGGTCGCATCGCCCAACGCATTGTCCAGACCGGCAACGCGCTGCGCGACTCGGCGGTGCAGTCAGTGGACGCGTTGTGGCACGTGCTGATCTATTCGATCAGCGCGCTGGTGCTGTTCGCCGAGGCCGACTGGCGCCTGATGATCCCGCTGCTGAGCTGGATCATCGCGTTCATCCTTGCCCTCCGGTACTTCGTGCCGCGGGTTAAAGCGCGCTCGGTGATCTCCTCCGATGCGCGTTCCAAACTGATGGGCCGCATCGTCGATGGCTACACCAACATCGCCACGCTCAAGCTCTTCGCCCACACCAATTCGGAGCAGCAGTACGCCCGCGAGGCCATCAGCGAACAAACCGAGAAGACCCAGCTCGCCGGCCGCGTGATCACCGAAATGGACTCCGTGATCACCACGCTCAACGGCATTCTGATTGTCACCACCACGGGCCTGGCGTTGTGGCTGTGGACCCAGTCGCTGATTTCCGTGGGTGCGATCGCGCTGGCGACCGGTCTGGCGATTCGGATCGTCAACATGTCCGGCTGGATCATGTGGGTGGTCAACGGCATCTTCGAAAACATCGGCATGGTGCAGGACGGTCTGCAGAGCATCGCGCAACCGGTAGGCATCACCGACCGGGACGCTGCACCGAAGCTGGCCGTCAGCCGTGGTGAAGTGAAATTTGAGAACCTCAACTTCCAGTACGGCAAGGGCAAAGGCGTGATTCATGGCCTGAACCTGGACATCAAGCCGGGCGAGAAAATCGGGTTGATCGGGCCGTCGGGCGCGGGTAAATCGACTTTGGTTAACCTCCTCCTACGCCTGTATGACGTACAAGGCGGGCGGATCCTGATCGACGATCAGGACATTTCCCACGTCGCTCAGGAAAGCCTGCGCTCACACATTGGCATGATCACCCAGGACACGTCGCTGTTGCACCGCTCGATCCGCGACAACCTGCTGTATGGCAAACCCGATGCGACCGACGCCGAGCTGTGGGAAGCCATGCGCAAGGCCCGCGCCGACGAGTTCATCCCGCTGCTCACGGACTCTGAAGGCCGCACCGGGCTGGATGCCCATGTGGGCGAGCGCGGCGTGAAGCTGTCCGGTGGTCAGCGTCAGCGCATCGCCATCACCCGCGTGCTGCTCAAGGACGCGCCGATCCTGATCATGGACGAAGCGACGTCCGCGCTGGATTCGGAAGTGGAAGCGGCGATTCAGGAGAGTCTGGAAACGCTGATGCAGGGCAAGACGGTGATCGCTATTGCTCACCGGTTGTCGACCATCGCGCGGATGGACCGCCTGATCGTGCTGGAAAACGGCGTGATCGCTGAAAGCGGAACCCATGGCGAGCTATTGGCCCACAAAGGTTTGTATGCGCGGCTGTGGGCGCATCAGACGGGCGGGTTTGTCGGGGTGGATTGACCCTTGAAGAGATAGGCCCACGGCGAATGTCCCGGGAGGTTCCGGTGCCGCCTTCGTGAGCAAGCTCACTCCTACAAGGGCTGAGCTTGCCACGAGACATCGGTGTCAGGGCGAAGCCAACAAAGCTGCTCTCGCTTGATCGGACCCAAACAGATCGAGCTACACCTGCCGATAGGGCAACGCCCCGCGGGCCTCGTCGGCGTACGCCAGAATCCCCGCCCGTTCCTGAGTCAGGAAATCCGCCACCGCCTCTCTCAACCCCGGATGCGCCAGGTAATGCCACGAGTGGGTGATCACCGGCTCGAAGCCGCGGATCAACTTGTGCTCACCTTGGGCGCCCGCGTCGAAGCGCTTGAAGCCGTGGGCGATCGCGTAATCCATGCCCTGATAGAAACAGGTCTCGAAGTGCAGCCGATCGAACTCGGCCAGACAGCCCCAGTAGCGTCCGTAAAAACTGTCCCCGCCAATCAGGCTGAACGCCATCGCCACCGGCCGCGAACCTTGCCGTGCCAGCACCACGCGAATTGCGTCGGGCATGCGCTCTGCCACAAGGCTGAAGAATTCCCGCGTGAGGTACGGCGTTTGCCCACGTACTTCGTAGGTATTGGAATAACAGGCGTAAACAAAATCCCAATGCGCCTCGCTCAGCTCGTGCCCTTCGAGCCAGTCGAAGTCAAAGCCCTGCCCCGCCACTTGCTCCCGCTCCTTGCGCATCTGCTTGCGCTTGCGTGAGCTCAAGGCATCGAGAAAGTCCTGAAAATCCCGATAGCCGCGATTCTGCCAGTGATACTGGCAGCCAATGCGTTGCAGCCAGCCTGGTTGTTCGGCGAGCAAGGCGTCGGCAACCGGATCGGTGAAGTTGACGTGAACGCTGGACAGCTCCTCGCCCTGGGCATAGCCCGGCAGGCAGGCGAGCAGTTCGCGGCCGTCTTCGGGTGTCTTCGCCAGCAGCCGAGGCCCGCTTACCGGGCTGAACGGCACTGCTACCAGCAGCTTGGGGTAATAGGCCAGCCCGGCGCGACGACAGGCGTCCGCCCAGGCGTGATCGAAGACGTATTCGCCGTAAGAGTGCCACTTGCGGTACGCCGGCAGCGCAGCGATCAGCTGCTCGCCCTCGTAATGCAGCAAGTGCTCGGCCCGCCAGCCGGAACGCGGTCCGAGGCTGCCGCTGTCTTCCAGCGAACTGAGAAACGCATGGCGCAGAAACGGTGAATCGCCCGGTATCAGGGCGTCCCACTGTTCAGGCGCCAGGTCCGACAGTTTATCCAAACGGTGTAACGACATCTCGCCACTCCTGGTCCAGTCCGGTGGTCGCTAACGTTTGCGCAGTATCACTTATTAACAGGGCCTGCACGTGAATTTACTCGATCCGCCGCTCTAGCCCGCGGCTTCGACAAAATTTTCACATGTCATCGACATGACATCACTTCGCCACCGTTTCGTCATAAACGCTGGCAATACTGGCGCCTGTTTTTAGAGCCAGAGGTTCTAAGACTTCCGATTTTTTCCCGCCCGCCTTTGGTCGGTTGATCCCTGGATGATTCGGTCATCCCTTCTCGATTACGGAGATTGATATGCGTCTTGCTTCCACGAAAACTGCGGCAGCCCTGTGTGGTGGTGTGCTGCTGGCCATGAGCGTTCCGGCCAGCGCCGCAGTCGACGCGAAACTGCTCGACATGCTCAAGGCCAACGGCTCGATTTCACCTGCCCAGTACGCCGAACTGCAAACCGAGCTGACCAAAGACCAACTGGCTCAGCAACAGGCCCAGAAAGCGACGTCCGACCAGATCGCCGCCGCCACCGCTGCCAAGTCCTCCGAACTGTCTGCCTTCGAGCAGAAAGTGGCATGGGCGGCGAAGACTCAATTCAAGGGCGACGTTCGCGTTCGGCAAGAGACGGTCAAGATCGACGACCAGAACAACAGCCAGGACAAAAACCGTCAGCGTATCCGTGTGCGCCTCGGTGCCTACAGCGAGATCAACCCGCAGGTCAGCACCGGTATCCGCATCGCCACCGGTGGCGACAACAAGGCCAACTCGACAAACGTTGATCAGAACGACTACTTCACCAAGAAAGACCTGTGGCTGGATCAGGGCTTCATCGATTACCACCCGACCAACATCAAGAACCTGCACGTCATCGGCGGCAAAATGGCTCAGCCATGGGTCAGCGAAGGCGACGTGATCTGGGACAACGACATCAACCCTGAAGGTCTGGCCGCGACTTACAGCCTGCCGATCAACAAAGCGTTCGAGCTGTTCGGCAGCGCCGGTACCTACACCCTCAAAGACAACATCAGCGGCGAAGGTACGCAGTTCAAGAACGACCTGCGCCTGAACGCTGCCCAGTTGGGCACGCGTGTCGCGATCACCGACAACGTGAAAATGACGGTCGGCGGTTCGGTCTACAACTACGAGAACTCCAATGACTGTAATCCGGCTGCTGCCAGCACCAGCACGACGTTCTGTGGCCTGAGCATCAACGGCAACAACACCACTGACTTCCGTCTGTACGAAGGCTTCGGTCAACTGGACCTGACCGGCTTTGCAGTACCGGTTGGCCTGTACGGTCAATACGTAGTCAACAGCGCCACCAACAGCGACGAAGACACCGCCTGGCTGGCCGGTGTGAAAACCAAGGTGTTCGGTTTCGGTCTGGACTACAACTACCGCGATACACAGCGTAACGCTGTGGTGGGTGCCTTCACTGACTCCGACTTCGCCAACGGCACCACTGGTTCGCGCGGTCACAAGCTGGCGATTTCCTACGACATCGACAAGAACTTCGCCGTCGGTGCAACGTACTTCCTGACCAAAGCGGACTTCGCGACCTCTGCTCTGCCGCGTGATCAGGATGCGAATACGCTGCAACTGGACGTGCTGGCGAAGTTTTAAGGAAGGCAGCTATAAGCTGCAAGTTACAAGCTGAAAGCTTCAAGCGGCGTGCTGCTGCCGCTTGAAGTCGCTGGACCTCATGCCCGCCGTTGCCCTGTCGGATCCCCCTCATCCGTTCCGACAGAGCAGCGCCGGGCTTTTTTCGTTGGCGCTACACAGTCACGTGTACGAGCGTTATTTCTTGCGCAAAATCACGCTACCAATCGAATAGCCCGCGCCGAACGAGCTGAGCACGCCCAGCGCGCCGCTTGGCAAGTCGTCCTGGTGTTCGTGAAAGGCGATCACCGAGCCGGCGGAGCTGGTGTTGGCGTATCGGTCGAGGATCACCGGGGCTTCTTCCACGGTGGCGTCGCGGCCCAGCAGTTTCTTCACGATCAGGTGGTTCATGCTCAGGTTGGCCTGATGCAGCCAGAAGCGTTGCACGTCGCCGACGTTCAGCTGGTTCTCGTCCAGGTGTGCAGCCACCAGCTCGGCGACCATCGGGCAGACGTCGCGGAACACCTTGCGGCCTTCCTGCACGAACAGCTTGTCCGCCTTGCCTTCGCCCTCTTCCGCCGCGCGGTTGAGGAAGCCGAAGTTGTTGCGGATGTTATTGGAGAACGTCGTCAGCAGCTTGGTGCCGACGATGTCGAACTGGTGCGGCGAGGTTGCCAGATCAGCACGCTCAACCACCACCGCCGTGGCCGCATCGCCGAAGATGAAGTGGCTGTCACGGTCGCGGAAATTGAGGTGAGCCGTGCAGATTTCAGGGCTGATGACCAACAGCGCGCGGGCCTGGCCCAGCTTGACGCTGTTGCACGCCGTCTGAATGCCGAACGTGGCCGATGAGCACGCCACGTTCATGTCAAAGCCGAAGCCCTGAACGCCCAGCGCCGCCTGGATTTCGATGGAGATCGCCGGGTAAGCACGTTGCAGGTTTGAGCAGGCGACGATCACGCCGTCGATGTCGGCCGCGGTCTTGCCGGCACGCTGGAGGGCCTGTTTGGCCGCGGCAACGCCCATCTCGCAGAGAATCGACCATTCGTCATTCGAGCGCTCGGGCAGGCGAGGCTTCATGCGCTGGGGGTCGAGAATGCCGTCCTTGTCCATCACGTAACGGCTTTTGATGCCGCTGGCTTTCTCGATGAACGCCGCGCTGGATTCCGTCAGTGCCTGAATCTCGCCCGCGTCGATCGCGGCGGCATTTTCGGCGTTGAACTGGGCAACGTAGGTATTGAAAGACTGCACCAGCTCATCGTTGGAAATACTGTTGGCGGGGGTGAAAAGCCCGGTGCCACTGATCACGACTTCGTACACGGTCGTTCCTCTCGAGATAAAAGCAGCTCATTGACGGCAGCAGCTGAACAGCCAGCACAAGCAGGGCGTCGGTGGTTCTGGGACGAAAGTCCCAATGCAACGAGGCAGTAACCCGCTTGGCGGACGACGGATGTTTATGACGCTATGAAGTTTAGCCGCGAAGTTTGCCATAACGGCCGCCATTTCGCGCTATCGGGTAATGTAATCGGGACTGCGGGCCGAGGGGATCACCCCTCGACCTGGGTCCACTGCTTGTTCAGGCGTTTGTCCGAGATCGGCACTTTGGTGCCCAGTTGCTGGGCAAACAGCGACACGCGGTATTCCTCCAGCCACCAGCGATACACCACCAGCTCCGGGTCGCGCTTGCCTTCCTGGGCATGTTTGTCGGCGCGGGTCTGGTACTGCGCCCAGAGATTGCCCAGTTCGATGCTCCAGACCCGGTCCTTCTGCGCCTGGCTGCCGAGTTTCTCGAGGCGCATTTCGATGGCCTTGAGGTAACGCGGCAGTTCCTTGAGCCACACCGCCGGCGTCTCGCGGACGAAACCGGGATAAACCAGCTTGCTCAGCTGGCCCTTGATGTCGTTCAGCGCCACGGCCTGGGCCAGATCGATCTTGCCCTTGAAGCGCTTTTGCAGGCCGTGCCAGAGCTTGAGGATTTCCAGCGTCAGCTTCGCCAGCCGCTCGGCATGCTCGGTCAGACCGCCACGCTTGCGCTCGGCCAAAGACAGCAAGCCGGCACCGTCTCGCGGCAACGTCGCTTCACCCTCAAGGATGCAGCTGTCGAGGCTCGCCAGCAGAATGTCTTCGATCAGCCCATCGACCCGACCCAGATCGCGATACAGCAAAGCCAACTCGGTCTGGCCCGGCAGCTTGCTGCGCAGGAACTTGGTTGGCTCGGCCAGTTGCTGTAACAACAGCCGTTGCAGGGCTCGACGGTGCTGGTATTCGGCCTCGGCCTGGGTCGAGAAACGCCCTTCCTTGACCGTACCTCCCTCTTCCACCAGCGCCGGATACACCGTCATCGACAGCCCAGCGATCTTCTGCTGAGTCTTCTCGGCCACTGCGGCAAAGCCCTTGGCCTCGACCGGCTGCTGGCCTTTCGCCGATTGCGGCACCGCCAACGCGGCTTGTCCAGCTTCGGCGAAACGGGCGGTCAGCTCATCCAGCTCACGGCCCTCACCGAGGAACTTGCCGTTGGCATCGACCACTTCAAGGTTCATTTTCAGGTGGCTTTCTACCTGCTGCGCCGCCTCGGCCCAGGCTTCGTCAGTCACCCGCACGCCGGTCATGCGCAACAACTCGCGGCCCAGTGCCTGAGGCAGCGAGCCTTCGGCGAAGACCATGCGCTGCAACGCGGCTTTGACGAAGTCCGGCACCGGCACGAAATTCTTACGCAGCGCCTTGGGCAGATTGCGCACCAGCGCCACGCACTTGGTCTCCAGCAGCCCCGGCACCAGCCACTCCAGGCGCTCGGCGGGCAACGACAGCAACAGCGGCGCCGGCACCCGAAGGGTCACGCCGTCGCGCGGGTGGTTCGGTTCGAAGTGATAGGTCAGCGACAACGTCAGTTCGCCCAGGCGCAAAGTGTCCGGGTATTGGTTGGCCGTGACCTCGCTGGCTTCCCGGGCGAGCACATCTTCCTCGCGCATGATCAGCAGCTGGGGGTTTTTCTGGCTTTCCATCCGGTACCACGCGTCGAACGTCGCGGTCTGGTGGATCTCCGCCGGCAAGCGTTCGTCGTAATAGCGGTACAGGGTTTCTTCGTCGGCCAGAATGTCGCGCCGACGCGCCTTCGCTTCCAGTTCGTCGAGCTGTTCCAGCAACCTGGCGTTGGCGGCGAGGCATTTGGCCCGGGACTGGATTTCGCCGCGCACCAGCCCTTCGCGAATGAAGAACTCGCGGGACACCACTGGATCGATCGGCCCGAAATGCACCGGCCGACGGCCAACGACGATGAGGCCGAACAGGGTGATCTGCTCGAAGGCGACGACCTGGCCGCGCTTCTTTTCCCAATGGGGCTCGAAGTGGTTTTTCTTGATCAGGTGGCCGGCGAGGGGTTCGATCCAGTCCGGTTCGATCTTCGCCACCATGCGCGCATACAGCTTGGTGGTTTCCACCAACTCAGCGGCCATGATCCACTGCGGGCGCTTGCGACCCAGTCCCGACGACGGATGCACCCAGAACCGCCGCTGACGCGCGCCCAGGTAGTCGCCATCTTCAGTCTTCTGACCGATCTGGCTGAGCAGGCCCGAGAGCACCGCCTTGTGGAATTTAGGGAAATCGGCCGGCTCTTTGTTGACCGTCAGTTGAAGGTCGCGACAGATCAAACTCAATTGGCGATGGGAGTCACGCCATTCACGCAGGCGCAGGTAATTGAGGAAGTTGCGCCGGCACCAGTTGCGCAGCGGACTGGCGGTCAGGGCCTGGCGCTGTTCTTCGAAACCACGCCACAGATTGACCAGCCCGGCGAAGTCGGAGTCCTGATCTTTCCACTGGGCGTGGGCTTGATCGGCGGCCTGCTGACGCTCCGGCGGACGTTCGCGGGGGTCCTGAATCGACATCGCGCTGGCGACGATCAGCACTTCCTGCAAGCTGCCCTGCTTCGCCGCTTCCAGCAACATGCGGCCCATGCGCGGGTCCACCGGCAAGCGCGCCAATTGACGGCCCATCGGCGTCAGGTTGTTCTCGCGGTCGACCGCCGACAGCTCTTGCAACAGGTTGAAACCGTCGCTGATTGCCTTGCCGTCCGGCGGCTCGATGAACGGGAAATCGGTGATCTGGCCCAGTCGCAGGTGGAGCATCTGCAGGATGACCGCCGCGAGGTTGGTGCGCAGAATTTCCGGATCGGTGAATTCAGGCCGCGAGAGAAAATCCTCTTCGCTGTACAGGCGCACGCACAGGCCCGGCTCGACTCGGCCGCAACGGCCCTTGCGCTGGTTGGCGCTGGCCTGGGAGATCGCTTCGATGGGCAGGCGCTGCACTTTGGCGCGGTAGCTGTAGCGGCTGATGCGTGCGGTGCCGGTGTCGATGACGTAGCGGATGCCCGGCACGGTCAGCGAGGTCTCCGCGACGTTGGTCGCCAGCACCACGCGACGGCCCGGGTGGGACTGGAAGATTCGTTGCTGTTCGGCCGGCGACAAACGCGCGTACAGCGGCAGGATTTCGGTGTGTCTGAGTTGCGCCTTGCGCAGCATTTCAGCGGCGTCGCGAATCTCTCGCTCGCCGGGCAGAAACACCAGCACATCGCCGGGGGATTTGCGCTCGCTGCGTTCGAAGGCGGCCAGCTCGTCCAGCGCGGCGAGAATCGCCTGATCGACCGTCAGGTCTTCCTCGACGCTGTTACCTTCTTCGTCCTGCTGAGCGGTCATCGGCCGGTACCAGGTCTCCACCGGGAAAGTCCGGCCCGAGACTTCGATGACCGGCGCTTTGTCGAAATGCTCGGAGAAGCGCTCAAGGTCGATAGTCGCCGAGGTGATGATGACCTTCAGATCCGGACGACGGGGCAGCAGGGTTTTCAGGTAACCGAGCAGGAAGTCGATGTTAAGGCTGCGTTCGTGGGCTTCGTCGACGATGATCGTGTCGTAGCGCTCAAGAAAGCGGTCGTGCTGGGTTTCGGCGAGCAGGATGCCGTCGGTCATCAGCTTGATCAGTGTGTTTTCGTCGCTCTGATCTTCGAAGCGCACCTGATAACCCACCAGTCCGCCCAGAGGCGTGCCGACTTCCTCGGCGACCCGACTGCCTACGCTGCGTGCTGCAATACGACGTGGCTGGGTGTGGCCGATCAGGCCGTGCTGACCGCGACCGATTTCCAGACAGATTTTTGGCAGCTGCGTGGTTTTGCCCGAGCCGGTTTCGCCGGCGATGATCAAGACCTGATGTTCAAGAATCGCTTTCTTGATCTCGTCACGCTTGGCGGCGATCGGCAGGTTTTCGTCGTAGCGCATGGCGGGCACGCTTTGCGCGCGACTGACTACACGGGCACACGATGCCTGCACGCGCTCGACCCACTGCGCCAGCTTCGTCTCGTCCGGTTTCTTGCGCAGCTCATGCAATTGCCGGCGCAAGCGATGACGATCGCTGATCATCGCGTGGTCGAGGTTTTTGAAGAGTTGGTCGATGGAGGTCGAATCGTCGGTCATCAGGGCGCGGAATCTTTCTATCTGAATGCAGGGCGCGGATTGTCGCAGATTTGGTGGGGCGGATGCAGGTCTATGGCGCAAAGGCATTCACGGGCAGGGTGTGAGTCCTCGCGAGCAATGTGGAGCGCCACCCCGGTCGCTGCCACGAGGTCGGTGACGGCCTCCACATGGAGGGTGTATGCCAAAAAATTAATGGCGGTCATGCGGGCCTCTTCCCGGCTAAAGCCAGTCCTACAGGGGGTGCGCAGTAGGTCTGTGGGACCGGCTTTAGCCGGGAAGCTTGTGATCTGCTTTTGATCTTCAACGCAAAAGGCTCAAACACCACAAATCGCGACTTGGGTGCAGGCTGAACGCAGGTCTCGCGCAGTGGGCCGAGCCGCATGGATGCGGCGAGAGCGCCGTCAGGACATGGATGTCCGTTCGGCGCGGGCCCACGGAGCGAGACCGGAGTGAAGGAACCCCGACGAAGTCGGGGCCAAACCGAGAGCAAGCACCTTTGGTTACTTGGGGTGCTTTTCCAAGTAACTCGCCGAAGGCGAAACCCGAGGCCGTTAGGCCGACCACGGTGCCGGGATCTGTGGGTGTAACGGCTGACTTACGCGGGTTTTTTCAGCGCCAGCTTTTTCAGCTCTTCGTCACGCAGTTCGCGGCGCAGGATCTTGCCGACGTTGGTGGTCGGCAGGGCGTCGCGGAATTCCACGCTGCGCGGCACTTTATAAGCGGTGACGTTGGCGCGCATGTGCTCCATGACCTGATCCTTGCTCAGGGTCGTGCCGGGTTTGCACACCACGAACAGTTTAATCGCCTCGCCGGATTTCTCGTCCGGAATGCCGATGGCCGCGCACTGCAGCACGCCCGGCAAAGTTGCCAGCACGTCTTCCAGTTCGTTCGGGTACACGTTGAAGCCGGAGACCAGAATCATGTCTTTCTTGCGATCAACAATGCGCATGTAGCCATCCGGCTGGATGATCGCGATGTCGCCGGTCTTCAACCAACCGTCGGCATCCAGCATGTCGTCGGTGGCGGCCTGGTTCTGCCAGTAGCCCTTCATCACCTGCGGGCCCTTGATGCACAGCTCGCCCACTTCGCCCAACGGCAGCTCTTCGCCAGCGTCGTTGATGGTCTTGCACAGCGTCGAGGGCACGGGAATGCCGATGGTGCCCATCTGGATCTTCTGGAACGGGTTCACCGACGCCACCGGGCTGGTTTCTGTCATGCCGTAACCTTCGCAGATCGAGCAGCCGGTCACTTCTTTCCAGCGCTCGGCGGCAGCGGTTTGCAGGGCCATGCCGCCTGACAGGGTGAGCTTCAGTGAAGAGAAATCCAGGTGGCGGAAGTCGGCGTTGTTGCACAGCGCGACGAACAGCGTGTTGAGCCCGACAAAACCGGAAAACTTCCACTTCGACAACTCTTTCACCATCGCCGACAGATCACGCGGGTTGCTGATCAGCACGTTGTGGTTGCCGCTCAGCATCATCGCCATGCAGTGAAAGGTGAAAGCATAGATGTGATACAGCGGCAACGGCGTGATCAGCACCTCGGTGCCTTCATTAAGGTTGGCCGCCATCAGCGCCCGACACTGCAGCATGTTGGCAATCAGGTTGCGGTGGGTCAGCATCGCCCCTTTGGCCACGCCCGTGGTGCCACCGGTGTATTGCAGCACCGCGACATCGTCGCCGTTCGGCGAAACATCCTGCACCCGCTGACCGCGACCCTTGGCCAGCACGTCGTTGAATTTGATCGCCTTGGGCAGGTGAAACGGCGGGACCATCTTCTTCACGTACTTGATGACGCTGTTGACCAGCAGGCGCTTGAGCGGCGGCAGCAGGTCGGCGACTTCGGTGACGATGATGTGCTTGACGCCGGTCTTGGGCACGACCTTTTCGGCCAGGTGCGCCATGTTCGCCAGGCAGACCAGCGCCTTGGCGCCGGAGTCGTTGAATTGATGTTCCATCTCCCGCGCGGTGTACAGCGGGTTGGTGTTGACCACGATGAGCCCGGCACGAATGGCGCCGAACACCGCGACCGGGTACTGCAGCACGTTGGGCAGCTGCACGGCGATGCGGTCGCCGGGTTGCAGGTCGGTGTGCTGTTGCAGATACGCAGCGAATGCACCGGACAGCGCGTACATTTCGCCGTAGGTGAGGGTCTTGCCCAGGTTGCTGAACGCAGGTTTGTTGGCGAAACGCTCGCAGGACTGTTTCAATACGGCCTGTACGTTCGGATACTGATCCGGATCGATATCGGCGGCGATACCTGTCGGATACTTATCCTTCCAGAAGTTTTCGAACATAAAAGCCGACTCCTCAGCGACAGCGTTTCTACACACCGCTTGGTGCGATGATTTCTTGTGTTTGGAATTGTGTAGTCACTGCTTTTTGTTGGCCGATGGCACAAAAAGCGGGGCGAGCGTATCAGCTTTGCCAAAGGCCGCCTAGAGCCAAAAGCGGGCTCTCCAGTCACATCGATGACTCTTGAATAGGCCACGGTCACGTTTAGAGCAATGAACCTAAATGTCGGAAATGCCTTACGTCGATGTTCATTTACGCGTTCCGATTCAATCGAGCCGCAAATCACCAGGCAAAAAAAACGGCGTGATGGACACGCCGTTTTTCCGGGGTTGGAAGCTGATGAGCAATCGCCGAACGATCAGGCGATATCCCGCAGCTCCCGCCGCAGGATTTTTCCTACCGGCGTCATCGGCAAGGACTCACGCAGCACAATGAGCTTGGGAATCTTGTAGCCGGTGAAGTTCTCCTTGCAGTATGCCTTCAACTCCTCGCTGGTCAGCGTTGCATCCCTCGGCACCACGAACAGCTTCACAGCTTCGCCCGAACGGTCGTCGGGAACGCCGATCACCGCACAGTTCGCCACTTTCGGATGCCGTGAAACCACGTCCTCGATCTCGTTCGGGTAGACATTGAAGCCCGAGACGATGATCAAATCTTTCTTGCGATCGACAATGCGAATGAACCCGTCCGGGTCGATCACCGCGACGTCGCCGGTTTTCAGCCAGCCTTCGCGGTCCAGCACTTCGGCGGTGGCCTCCGGTTTGTTCCAGTAACCGAGCATGATCTGCGGCCCCTTGAGGCACAGCTCGCCGCGCTCACCCACGGGCAATTCGACCCCGTCGTCACTGATGACCTTTGCTGTGGTGCCTGGCACCGGCATGCCCACCGTGCCCAGCCTGGACTGATTGCCATAGGGGTTGGCGGTGGCGACGGGAGAGGTTTCGGTCAGGCCATAGCCTTCGACGATCGGGCAGCCAGTCAGCTCCAGCCAGCGTTCGGCCGTGGCTTTGACCAGCGCGGTGCCGCCGGAGTTGGTCAGACGCAGGGTGGAGAAATCCAGGTGCTTGAATTCGGGATGGTCCATGAGGGCCACGAACAGCGTGTTGAGGCCGAGCATCGCGGAGAACTTCCACTTCTTCAGCTCCTTGATGAAGCCGCCAATGTCCCGCGGGTTGGTAATCAGCACGTTGTGATTGCCGCTGACCATCATGCACATGCAATTACAGGTGAACGCATAGATGTGATAAAGCGGCAGCGGCGCCACCATGATTTCGCTGCCCTGCTTGAAGATCGGCTGCCCGTCCGGCCCGTGCTGCAGCATGCAGGCATAGACCTGCTGCATGTTGGCGACCAGATTGCCGTGGGTCAGCATCGCGCCTTTCGGCGAACCGGTGGTGCCACCGGTGTATTGCAGAACGGCGACATCATCCAGGGCCAGCGGCACGGGTTGCAGACGATCACCCTTGCCGAGTTTGAGCACACGTTTGAACGCAATCGCCTGGGGCAAGTGGTACGCGGGCACCAGCTTCTTGAGCTTTTCTACCGCTGTGTTGATCAGCCAGCCTTTGGCCGCCGACTGCATGTCGCCCATCTTTACTTCAATGAGGTATTCAATGTCAGTGTCCGGCAGCACTTCCTGCACGTTCTTGCCGAAGACGTTGAGGTAGACCAGTGCGCGCGCGCCGGAATCCTTGAACTGATGGCGCATTTCCCGGGCGGTGTACAGCGGGTTGGTGTTGACGACGATGAGGCCGGCGCGCATGGCACCGAACACGGCGATGGGGTACTGGATCAGGTTGGGCATCTGCACGGCGATACGGTCGCCGGGGTTGAGGTCGGTCTGCTGTTGCAGGTAACCGGCGAACGCTGCTGAATGGCGGTCAAGCTCTGCGTAGCTCAGGGTGACGCCCATGTTGCTGTAAGCCGGCCGATCGGCGTATTGGCGGCAACTGCGCTCAAAGACCTCGACCACCGATGTGTACGCCTGAAGGTCCACCTCAGAAAGAACGCCAGCGGGGCGCTTGTCGTTCCAGAAGTCAGGTTGCATGTTGTTTTTATCCTCTTACCTGAGTGTGCTGGCCCCGTGGTATTTAAACGGGCGTTTGCCGGACGTTAGCAGCTATGGCATAGAAGGCAAATAGTCGTCGGCACGTCATCACCGGTGTGAATCTTGCCGGTAACCAGCCTGCCATCCGCCTACCGCTATACACTCAAGCGAAGCGCTCGCCACTGCGTTTTTTGAGACAACTTTTTACAGGGGCCAGGGAACCGCGATGGAACACGAAGCTTTTTGGCTGGACGCTCAAGATCACAGTCGCCTCTATGTGCATGCCTGGAGGCCGATGGGCAATGCCCGAGCGGTGATCCTGCTTTCCCATGGAATGGCTGAGCACGGCGGGCGCTATGACAGACTGGGCATGGCATTGATGCGGGCAGGTTTCGCCCTGTATGGCGCCGATCAGCGTGGCCACGGCCATTCCGCTTCCTATGGCACCCAGGGCCATTACGCCGATCAGGATGGCTGGAACAAAGTGGTCGGCGATCTTGCCACCCTCAAAGCGTCGGTTGCGGTGCGCCATCCGGGGGTGCCGGTGTTCCTGCTCGGTCACAGCATGGGCAGTTACATCGCCCAGGGGTATTTGCTGCACCACAGCGCCAGTTTGCAGGGCGCGATCCTCAGCGGCTCGAATTACCACCCCGTCACTTTTTATCGCTCGGCGGCGCTGGTCGCCCGCATTGAACGCTGGCGGCAAGGGCCGACAGGGCGCAGCGCGTTGATCGAGCACCTGTCGTTCGGCGCGTTCAACAAACGCTTCAAACCTGCCCGCACCTGCTACGACTGGCTCAACCGTGATCCGGCCGAGGTCGATGCCTACAGCAACGACCCGCTGTGCGGCTTTCGTTGCACCAATCAGTTGTGGATGGACTTGCTCGGCGGCCTGCAACAGATCAGCAAGCGTTCGAACCTGGCGCAGATCGATCCCGGGCTGCCAATCCTGATTATCGGTGGCGAATGTGATCCGGTGAGTGATGGCAAGCGTCTCACGCATCTGGCCGACGCTTTGAGCGGCACCGACCACCCGTTTGTTACGCTGAAAGTCTATCCGCAGGCGCGCCACGAGATTCTCATCGAGACCAATCGTGAAGAAGTCACCCGGGACCTGCTCGCCTGGCTGGAACAGGCGCTGAAGCAGCCAAGGCCGCGCCGCAGCGAATGACGTCAGTGAATCACCTTTCCTAACTGTCACAGGACACCCCATGACCCAAGTCACCAACACGCCGTACGAAGCCCTCGAAGTCGGCCAGACCGCCAGCTACAGCAAAACCGTCGAAGAGCGTCACATCCAGCTGTTCGCCGAGATGTCAGGCGACCGCAACCCGGTGCACCTGGACGCCGAGTTCGCGGCCAAGAGCATGTTCAAGGATCGTATCGCCCACGGCATGTTCAGCGGCGCGTTGATCAGCGCGGCGGTGGCTTGCGAACTGCCTGGTCCGGGCACGATTTACCTGGGCCAGCAGATGACCTTTCAGAAGCCGGTGAAGATCGGCGACACCTTGACCGTACGCCTGGAAATCCTCGAGAAACTGCCGAAGTTCCGCGTACGCATCGCCACCCGCGTCTTCAATCAGAACGATGAGCTGGTGGTGGATGGCGAGGCCGAAATCCTCGCGCCACGCAAGCTGCAGACCGTGACCCTGGCCGAGCTGCCGCCCATCACCGTGGGTTGAGCCGGCTCTCAGCAAACATGACCCCACCGCACATGAGCAAACAGCACGCAAAAAAAAGGGCAACCGAAGTTGCCCAAAATGCCTTGCGTGCTCTTTTATAGAAAACTCAGCGTCTGCCGCGCCGGGGTGAGTCTCTCCAGATAACCAGTCCGACGCTTGAATAAATCACCATCGTCAGCCCCACCGTCATGACGCCGGCTATCACTGCGTGGTCGAGAAACATGCGCGTGCCCTCTGCCTAAACCTTTGATGGGCGCAGAGTAACCAGTGGGGTGACGGGAGGGATTGACTCAGGTCAATGCCGGCGTGGATAAGCAGCCGGCAGACGGGGGATGAACGAAAGGCGGGGGTCAACGTTTTTTCGGTTTGCTCTTGGCTTTCTTCTTGCCCTTGCCCAGCGGCATGGCCTGCTCGAACGCGCTTCGCACTTCGTTCAGGCGTTTGTCATTGAGGTCGTGAACACGCTTGGCGCGTTCGGCGCTCAGGTCTACCAGTTTTTCGTCATTGCTCATGGCGTATCGCTCGTGGATGCCCGTTGCCGCCAATAATGCGCAATCGAAGCGGCGCTGACCAGCGCCTCAGACTTTCAGGTCGACCCACAAACCCTGGCGCGGCTCGTCGTCGATGATCGGCACCACCGGCACGGTGTCGTCGGCATTGAGGAAGTCCCCGGGGATGGCCGGGCCCTCTTCGAGATCGGGATGGCGGTCAACCACGCGCCGGTCGCTGCGGCGGCGTTGATGGCGGCGTTGTTCTTTGCGCAGCAGCACTTCGGCCTGCTCGCGGTCACGTTCGCCCATGTCGATGTTGGTTTCGCTCGAACTCTTTTGAATCGGCGTTACCGGCGGGATGTCCGGGTTGGGTTTGACCGGGTCCAGCTGCGAAGTCACGGGGGCCGCGCTCAGTGGGATCAGCGGTGGCAGCATGGTAATGGTCTCCTGTTATCAAGCTGTCGGCTGACGGTTCGTCGACTTGAGCCGATTCAAGCGCGAGTTTCGACTATGTTTTTCCCAGCAAGTGCCCGCCTCAGGCGCGCGACCCACTCTATCCGGGCGTTTTTACAATGTGGCTTTGGCCTGGGCGCCTTGTTCCGTTAACATAGTCGGCTTTTTCAAGGCGGGAGTCAGGCAGCATGTCGCAGCAGTATCAACCGGGGCAACGCTGGATTAGCGACAGCGAAGCCGAGCTGGGTTTGGGCACCGTTCTGGCTCAGGACGGCCGCTTGTTGACCGTGCTCTATCCGGCCACTGGCGACACGCGCCAGTATGCTTTGCGCAATGCGCCGCTGACGCGAGTGCGCTTCTCGCCGGGTGACACCATCACCCACTTCGAAAACTGGAAGATGACCGTCCGCGAAGTCGACGACGTCGACGGCCTGCTGGTCTATCACGGCCTCAACGCGCAGAACCAGCCGGTGACGCTGCCGGAAACCCAGCTGTCGAACTTCATTCAGTTCCGCCTGGCCACCGACCGCCTGTTCGCCGGGCAGATCGATCCCCTGCCGTGGTTCTCCCTGCGTTATCACACCCTCGAACACACCAGCCGCCAGCTGCAATCCTCGCTGTGGGGCCTGGGCGGTGTGCGCGCGCAACCGATCGCGCACCAGTTGCACATCGCTCGCGAAGTCGCTGACCGTATAGCGCCGCGCGTATTGCTGGCGGACGAAGTGGGGCTGGGTAAAACCATCGAAGCCGGTCTGGTCATCCACCGCCAGTTGCTGTCGGGCCGCGCCAACCGTGTGCTGATCCTGGTGCCGGAAAACCTGCAGCACCAGTGGCTGGTGGAAATGCGCCGCCGCTTCAACCTGCAGGTCGCGCTGTTCGACGCGGAACGCTTCATCGAAAGCGATGCCAGCAACCCGTTCGAAGACACGCAACTGGCGCTGGTGTCGCTGGAATGGCTGGTTGAGGACGAGAAGGCCCAGGACGCATTGTTCGCGGCGGGCTGGGACCTGCTGGTGGTCGACGAGGCCCACCACCTGGTCTGGCACGAAGAAAAGGCCAGCCGTGAATACTCGCTGGTCGAGCAACTGGCCGAGGTCATTCCCGGCGTGCTGCTGCTGACCGCAACGCCCGAGCAGCTCGGCCAGGACAGCCACTTCGCCCGTCTGCGCCTGCTGGACCCGAACCGTTTTCATGACCTGCACGCCTTCCGCGCCGAGAGCGAAAACTATCGCCCGGTGGCCGAAGCCGTTCAGGAACTTCTGGACAAGGGCACGCTGTCGCCCAAGGCCAACGAGACCATCCGTGGTTTCCTCGGCGCCGAAGCCGAGGCACTGCTGACCGCGGTGGCCGCCGGCGACGCCGAAGCCAGTGCCCGCCTGATCCGTGAGCTGCTTGACCGTCACGGCACCGGCCGCGTGCTGTTCCGCAACACCCGCGCCGCCGTGCAAGGGTTCCCGGAGCGCAAACTGCACCCGTATCCCCTGCCCTGCCCGGCCGAATACCTGGAGCTGCCGATTGGCGAACACGCCGACCTGTACCCGGAAGTCAGCTTCCAGGCCAACGGCGAGAGCACTGAAGAAGAACGCTGGTGGCGTTTCGATCCGCGCGTTGACTGGCTGATCGACACCCTGAAAATGCTCAAGCGCGTGAAGGTGCTGGTCATCTGCGCCCACGCCGAAACCGCGATGGACCTGGAAGACGCCCTGCGCGTACGTTCCGGCATCCCGGCGACAGTCTTCCACGAAGGCATGAACATCCTTGAGCGTGACCGCGCGGCGGCATATTTCGCCGACGAAGAGTTCGGCGCCCAGGTGCTGATCTGCTCGGAAATCGGCAGTGAAGGCCGCAACTTCCAGTTTTCCCATCACTTGGTGCTGTTCGACCTGCCTGCGCACCCGGACCTGCTGGAGCAGCGTATCGGCCGTCTGGACCGGATCGGCCAGAAGCACATCATCGAGCTGCACGTACCGTATCTGGAAACCAGCCCGCAAGAGCGGCTGTTCCAGTGGTATCACGAAGCGCTCAACGCATTCCTCAACACCTGCCCGACCGGCAACGCGCTGCAACATACGTTCGGTCCGCGCCTGTTGCCGCAGCTGGATGGCGGTGACGAGGATGACTGGCAGGCCCTGGTGACCGAGGCCCGCACTGAGCGCGAACGTCTGGAGAGCGAACTGCACACCGGCCGCGACCGTCTGCTGGAGCTCAATTCCGGCGGTGCGGGCGAAGGCGAGGCGTTGGTGGAAGCCATCCTTGAGCAGGACGACCAGTTCACCCTGCCGATCTACATGGAAACCCTGTTCGACGCGTTCGGCATCGACAGTGAAGACCACTCGGAGAACGCGCTGATCCTGCGGCCGAGCGAGAAGATGCTCGACGCCAGCTTCCCGCTGGGCGACGACGAAGGCGTGACCATCACCTACGACCGTAATCAGGCGCTGGCCCGCGAGGACATGCAGTTCATTACCTGGGAACACCCGATGGTGCAGGGCGGCATGGATCTGGTGCTGTCCGGCTCGATGGGCAACACCGCCGTGGCGCTGATCAAAAACAAGGCGCTGAAGCCCGGCACCGTGTTGCTGGAATTGCTCTACGTCAGTGAAGTGGTCGCGCCGCGTTCACTGCAACTGGGCCGCTACCTGCCCCCGGCCGCATTGCGCTGCCTGCTGGATGGCAACGGCAACGACCTGTCGGGCCGCGTGTCCTTCACCACCCTGAACGATCAGCTGGAAAGCGTGCCCCGGGCCAGCGCCAACAAGTTCATTCAGGCCCAGCGCGACGTGCTCAACCCGCAGATCAACGCTGCTGAAAGCAAGATCGCACCGAAGCACGCTGAACGTGTCGCGGAAGCACAGCGACGTCTGGCGGCGGACACTGAAGAAGAACTGGCGCGTCTTACCGCGTTGCAAGCAGTCAACCCGACGGTCCGCGACAGCGAACTGGTTGCGTTGCGCGAACAACGTGAACAAGGCCTGGCGATGCTGGAAAAAGCTGCGCTGCGCCTCGAAGCCATTCGGGTGCTGGTGGCGGGGTAAGTGCAGTAACGCTCCTTGGGGTGGTAAAAGACCCTGAGTCGGCCGCTGTCCCGTGGGAGCGAGCTTGCTCGCGAAGACCTACTTTCAGTCACTCAAGAAAATGGCTGAACGTTCCGACCCCTTCGTGAGCAAGCTCACTCCCACATGTTCTGCGGCGTGACTTAGATCTCGAGTCCACCGCTAGACTGTGGGAGTCATTAGAGGATCACGCCACCGACGGTTTCACCCACTGCCCCACCGGCTCATCCGCCACCATTCCCTCGCGCATCCGCTGCGCATCGGCGCTGAAACACGTCGACGCCTTCACCAGAAACACCAGCGCGAAAAACAGCGCCACCGGTATCAGGTACATCGCATCGTGCAGCCCCACCGCCTTGAACGGTTCGGTCATCTGTTCGACCTGCGCGGTGTACATCGCCGAGTGAGCGAAATGGTCCGACAGCAGCCCCACCACCACGGGCCCCAGCCCGCCGCCCAGCAGATACAGACCGGCAAAGAACAACGCCATGGCCGTGGCGCGGAGCCGGGGCTGCACCACGTCCTGAATGGCGGTGTAGACACAGGTGTAGAAGTTGTAGGAAAACAGCCAGCCCAGGCTGAATACACCGACGAACACGCCGATCTCGATACGCCCGGCGTGCAGCGCGTAACCGGTACACAGTGTTGCGACCACCATGCTCAGAGCGGCAAACATCAGGCGGCCGTTGCTCCAGCGTTGATGCAGCTTGTCCGCCACCCAGCCGCCGAGGGTCAGTCCTACGAGCCCGGTCACGCCGACGATAAGGCCGGTGGCCATCGCGGCTTCCTGCAAAGGCAGCAGAAAGTAGCGCTGCAGCATCGGCACCATGAACGAGTTGCACGCGTAGGTGGCGAAGTTGAACGCCAGACCGGCGAGCACCAGCCAGCGGAACGTAGGAATCGACAGCACGCGGCGGATCGGCCGGTCGATTTTCTCCTGGGAAATGGCCACGCTTTCAGCGGCGCCCCGGACTGGCTCGCGGATGAAGAACATGAACACCGCCAGCACCAGCCCCGGCACCGCAGCGATGAAGAACGGCGCGCGCCAGCTGCCGAACGCCTGCACCATCGCGCCGATGGTGAAGAACGCCAGCAGCAGCCCCAGGGGCAATCCCAGCATAAAGATGCCCATGGCCCGGGCGCGGCGGTGGGCGGGGAACAGGTCGCCGATCAACGAGTTGGCCGCTGGCGCATAGCTGGCCTCACCAATGCCCACGCCCATGCGCACCAGCAAAAACCCCCAAAAACTGCCGACCAGGCCATTCACCGCCGTCAGCCCACTCCATACCGCCAGGCCCCAACCCATCAATTTGCGCCGCGAGCCGTTGTCAGCCATGCGCCCCAGCGGAAGACCGGCCACGGCGTACACCAGCGTGAAGGCGGTGCCGATGATGCCGAGCTGAAAATCGCTCAGCGACCATTCCTTGCGGATGGGTTCAATGATGATCGCGGGGATCGTGCGGTCGAAGAAATTGAACAGGTTGGCCAGAAACAGCAGAAACAGAACGCGCCAAGCGTTCCTTGCCTGAATAGAGTGGTCCATGGGGCGATCTCTTTCTTGTTATAGGAGGCTGTCCCGGCTGACGCTCCGGTTTGCCTGAAATCTAGTCACCCCATGGCACTCTGTCTGTGAACATTCGCCCCGCTGATACCGGCCCATGTAAGGCATGCCTCAGTCCGACCGTGACTCTCACGTGAAGCGCGCGGTCAGTGAGATATTCCGCTACCGGCAACACACTGGCAGTTACCGCCCTACCCACTTTGCCATCACTTGACGCACCAATTTTGAGCAGCGGACTGCATCACGCCCTTTCATGGATCAACACCCAGGGTGCGACGACGACGGCCCACAGCGGCGGATCGCGCTCGAAAAGATCCAGAGCCTTTGATTCAGAGACCTTGCCGACGTCCCCGCTCTTGAGCCACGCCGCCACCTGCGCCTCGCGGTTCTCGGCAAATGCCTCTGCCACGGCGATCAAATCCAGCGTCGGCTCGACCCACAACAGGGCACCCTTCGCAAAGAATGGTTGCAATTCTTTCCAGGTAATCGAAGCGGTTTCGCCAAGCAGCTTG
Organism: Pseudomonas sp. GL_135; assembly: GCF_057834665.1. Lineage (NCBI taxonomy): Bacteria > Pseudomonadati > Pseudomonadota > Gammaproteobacteria > Pseudomonadales > Pseudomonadaceae > Pseudomonas > Pseudomonas sp. GL_135. The sequence continues at coordinate 1,298,684 of NZ_CM174408.1, read as the reverse complement.
GCATAGAGGGTGCTAGGTTCTTGCGTCATGGGTTTTCACCGTATTGGAAATCGGCGCAATGATAGCGCCGCCTTTCATACCGACAAACCCGGATTCAAGTGATTGATTGCAGGGAAGTTCGCGCTAGCCGTCCGGTTGCTCGTCCGAGAAGACGAAACCAGCCGCCTGATTGTGTATCTTTCTGTCGATTAAGCGACATCCACAGGTTTTGGCCCCCGCAGCCAGCTATTCAAGCGCTCGACCGGCGCTCTAAACTGTTCCGGTACAGTTGCTGGGGTGCGGCCTGGAGATTCAATCCGGTCCTGCAGCTTTGGCCGTCAGGATTATAAAAACGACAACGCAAGAGTGGAGCATCATGACTAAGGGTATTAATCAGATTTCCAAGCTGTTTGCCGCACTGGTTCTGGCGGGGGTTGCCAGTCACTCGTTTGCAGCTGACACCATCAAGATCGGCATCGCCGGCCCTAAAACCGGTGCAGTGGCCCAGTACGGCGACATGCAGTTCAGTGGCGCCAAGATGGCCATCGACCAGATCAACGCCAAAGGCGGCGTTGATGGCAAGAAGCTTGAAGCGGTTGATTACGATGATGCCTGTGACCCGAAACAAGCGGTCGCCATCGCCAACAAAGTGGTTAACGACGGCGTCAAGTTCGTGGTTGGCCACCTCTGCTCCAGCTCCACTCAGCCTGCTTCGGACATCTACGAAGACGAAGGCATCATCATGGTGACCCCGGCGGCCACCAGCCCGGAAATCACCGCCCGCGGTTACAAAATGATCTTCCGCACCATCGGCCTGGACAGCGCCCAGGGCCCGGCCGCTGGCGACTACATCGCCAAGCAGGTCAAGCCGAAGATCGTTGCGGTCATCCACGACAAACAGCAATACGGTGAAGGCATCGCCACCGCCGTCAAGCAGACCCTGGAAAAAGACGGCGTGAAAGTCGCCCTGTTCGAAGGCATCAATGCCGGCGACAAGGACTTCTCCTCGCTGATCGCCAAGATGAAGCAAGCCAACGTCGACTTCGTCTACTACGGCGGCTACCACCCTGAACTGGGTCTGATTCTGCGTCAGGCACAGGAAAAAGGCCTGAAAGCCGGCTTCATGGGTCCGGAAGGCGTGGGCAACGCGTCCATCTCGCAGATCGCTCAGGATGCATCTGAAGGTCTGCTGGTCACCCTGCCGAAATCCTTCGATCAGGACCCGGCCAACAATGAACTGGTTGCCGCGTTCAAGGCGAAGAAAGAAGACCCAAGCGGTCCGTTCGTGTTCCCGGCCTATGCCGCTGTGGAAGTGATCGCCGACGCCATCAAGACCGCCAAGTCAGAAGACACCACCAAAGTGGCTGCAGCCATTCACGCCGGTACCTTCAAAACCCCTACCGGTGATCTGTCGTTCGACGCCAAGGGTGACTTGAAAGACTTCAAATTCGTCGTTTACACCTGGCACAAAGATGGCACCAAGACTGAAGCCCCTGTGAAATAACGCAGCCTTCATGCTTACCCGAAGCCCACTGCAACCGCAGTGGGCTTTGTTTTAGCTGGGCAGCGAATTTCACAAGAATTCCGATCCCTGAACATCTTGAAACCGCACCAGTGACCCACTGGGCTCGTGCCGGACGCGGACGTAGATCACGACGCGCGAGCGGGAAAAAAACTTCACCAGTGAAACACCAGGCAGGTTTTTAGGAGCACTCAGCAATGCCGATAGATCTCTATCACTTTCTTCAACAGCTGGTTAATGGGATGACCATTGGCAGCACTTACGCCTTGATTGCCATCGGCTACACCATGGTTTACGGCATCATCGGCATGATCAACTTCGCCCATGGCGAGGTGTACATGATCGGGTCGTATGTGGCGTTTATCGCTCTGGCCGGTCTGACCATGCTTGGCCTGGACAGCCTGCCCCTGCTGATTACCGCAGCCTTCGTCGCCAGTATTGTGGTGACCAGCGCCTACGGTTACGCCATCGAGCGAGTTGCCTATCGTCCGTTGCGCGGCAGCAACCGTTTGATCCCTCTGATTTCCGCCATCGGTATGTCGATTTTCCTGCAGAACACCGTGCTGTTGTCGCAGGACTCAAAAGACAAATCGATCCCCAACCTCATTCCCGGCAACTTCGTTTTCGGCCCCGGCAGCACCCATGAAGTGGTGATCTCCTACATGCAGATCCTCATCTTCGTCGTTACGCTGGTGGCCATGCTCGGTCTGACCTGGTTCATCTCCCGCTCTCGCCTGGGTCGCGCCTGCCGTGCCTGTGCCGAAGACATCAAGATGGCCAACCTGCTGGGGATCAACACCAACAACATCATTGCCCTGACCTTTGTCATCGGCGCTGCCCTGGCGGCCGTCGCTGCGGTCCTGCTGAGCATGCAGTACGGCGTGATCAACCCGAACGCCGGTTTCCTCGTCGGCATCAAAGCCTTCACCGCTGCGGTACTGGGCGGCATCGGCAGTATCCCGGGCGCGATGCTCGGCGGTCTGGTGCTGGGCATCGCCGAAGCCTTTGGCGCCGATATCTTCGGTGACCAATACAAGGATGTGGTGGCGTTCGGTCTTCTCGTATTGGTGTTGTTGTTCCGGCCAACAGGCCTGCTCGGCCGTCCGGAGGTTGAAAAAGTATGACCAGGAATCTCAAATCGGCCCTCTTCAGCGCAGTGCTGGTGCTGGCCGTCGCTTACCCGATCCTCGGGCTCAAACTGGACATCGTCGGGATCAATCTCGCGGTAGTCGGCGCCAGCACCACCACCGTGCTGGTGATCTTCGCCGCGGCGTTTCTGATGTTCCTGCGCGTGCTGTTCAACGAACAGATCAGCGCCATGTGGCGTTCGCGTCCGCAGAAACAGCTGATGTCCGACAAAACCAGCAGCTTTCTGACCCTGCCGTCGACCCAACGCTGGTTCCTGGGCGCGCTGGTGATCGCTGCGCTGGTGTGGCCGTTCTTCGGTTCCCGCGGCGCAGTGGACATCGCGACCTTGATCCTGATTTACGTGATGCTCGGCCTGGGCCTGAACATCGTCGTCGGTCTGGCGGGTCTGCTCGACCTGGGCTACGTCGGCTTTTACGCCGTGGGCGCGTACACCTACGCCCTGCTGCAGCACTACTTCGGCTTCGGTTTCTGGATCTGCCTGCCGCTGGCGGGGCTGGCGTCGGCGACGTTCGGCTTTCTGCTCGGCTTCCCGGTCCTGCGCTTGCGTGGTGACTATCTGGCGATCGTGACGCTGGGTTTCGGTGAAATCATTCGCCTGTTCCTGCGTAACCTGACCGACATCACCGGCGGCCCGAACGGTATCAGCAACATCGAAAAACCAACGCTGTTCGGCCTGACCTTCGAGCGCAAGGCTGCCGAAGGCATGCAGACGTTCCACGAATACTTCGGCCTGCCCTACAACTCCATCAATAAGGTGATCTTTCTCTACCTGATCGCCCTGCTGCTGGCGCTGTTGGCGCTGTTCGTGATCAACCGGTTGCTGCGCATGCCCATCGGCCGCGCCTGGGAAGCCCTGCGTGAAGACGAAATCGCCTGCCGCGCGCTGGGTCTGAATCCGACCATCATCAAGCTGTCGGCCTTCACCCTCGGTGCTGCGTTCGCCGGTTTCGCCGGCAGCTTCTTCGCCGCGCGTCAGGGTTTGATTACACCGGAGTCGTTCACCTTCCTGGAGTCGGCGATCATCCTCGCCATCGTGGTCCTGGGCGGCATGGGCTCGCAACTGGGCGTGATCCTCGCCGCCGTGGTGATGATTCTGTTGCCTGAACTGCTTCGCGAATTCAGCGAATACCGGATGCTCGGCTTCGGCGCCTTGATGGTGCTGATGATGATCTGGCGTCCTCAGGGCTTCCTGCCGATGCAGCGTCCCGTCATGAAACTCAAGGGGGAGCGCTGATGAGCCGTCCACTTCTGCAAGCGTCCGGCTTGTGCATGCGCTTTGGCGGTCTGCTGGCCGTCAACGGCGTCGGTCTGACCGTTAACGAGAAACAGGTTGTGTCGATGATCGGCCCGAACGGCGCCGGCAAGACCACCGTGTTCAACTGCCTGACCGGTTTCTACAAGCCCACATCCGGCACGATTCTGCTGGACGGCGAGCCGATTCAGGGCCTGGCCGGCCATGAAATCGCCCGCAAAGGCGTGGTGCGTACGTTTCAGAACGTGCGCCTGTTCAAGGAAATGACGGCGGTGGAAAACCTGCTGGTGGCCCAGCATCGCCACCTCAACACCAATTTCCTGTCCGGCCTGTTCAAGACCCCGGCGTACCGCAAGAGCGAGCGTGAGGCGATGGAATATGCCGAGCACTGGCTGGAAGCGGTTGACCTGAAGGAATTCGCCAACCGTCCTGCCGGCACGCTGGCCTACGGTCAGCAACGCCGCCTGGAAATCGCCCGCTGCATGATGACGCGCCCGCGCATTCTGATGCTCGACGAGCCGGCGGCCGGTCTGAATCCTAAAGAAACCGAAGACTTGAAAGCGTTGATCGGCGTGTTGCGCAACGAGCACAACGCGACGGTGTTGCTGATCGAGCACGACATGAAGCTGGTCATGAGCATTTCCGACCACATCGTGGTGATCAATCAGGGCACGCCGCTGGCCGATGGCACGCCCGAGCAGATCCGTGACAATCCTGAAGTGATCAAAGCCTATCTGGGGGAAGCGTAAATGCTGCAGTTCGATAACGTTTCCACGTTCTACGGCAAGATCCAGGCATTGCACGGTGTCAGCATCGATGTGCAGCAGGGTGAGATTGTCACGCTGATCGGCGCCAATGGCGCGGGCAAATCGACGCTGTTGATGACGCTGTGCGGTTCGCCGCGCGCACACAGTGGCAGCATCCGTTATATGGGTGAAGAGCTGGTCGGTCTGGAGTCGTCGGTGATCATGCGCAAGAGTATTGCGGTGGTGCCGGAGGGCCGTCGTGTGTTCGCGCGCCTGACGGTGGAGGAGAATCTGTCGATGGGCGGGTTCTTTACCGACAAGGCTGATTATCAGGTGCAGATGGATAAGGTGCTTGAGTTGTTCCCGCGTCTGAAGGAGCGTTTCAATCAGCGCGGCGGGACGATGTCTGGCGGCGAGCAGCAGATGCTGGCGATCGGGCGTGCCTTGATGAGCAAGCCGAAGCTGTTGTTGCTGGATGAGCCTTCGCTGGGTCTGGCGCCGATTATTATTCAGCAGATTTTCGAGATTGTTGAGCAGTTGCGGCGGGATGGGGTGACGGTGTTTCTGGTGGAGCAGAATGCGAATCAGGCGTTGAAGATCGCTGATCGTGCGTATGTTCTGGAGAATGGCCGGGTGGTGATGCAGGGGTCGGGGGCGGAGTTGCTGGTTGATCCGAAAGTGCGGGATGCTTATCTGGGCGGGTGAATCTTAAGCAAGATCAAGGGCGTCTGCCTGGGGGCAGACTGTTTCGCCTTCGGCGAGTTACTTGGAAAAGCACCCCCCTCTTGGTTTTAAAGAGCAGCCAAGGGTGCCTGCTCCTGGTTGGGCCCGACTTCGTCGGGTTCCTTCACTCCGGTCCCGCTCCGTGGGCCCGCGCCGAACGGACATCCATGTCCTGACGGCGCTCTCGCCGCATCCCTGCGGCTCGGCCCACTGCGCGAGACCTGCGTTCAGCCTGCACCCAAGTCGCGTTTTGCGGTGTCTGGGCATCTTGTGTTTGAAGATCAAAAGCGCTCTTAAAGCAGATCAAGGGCTTCCCGGCTGAAGCCGATCCTACAGGGGCGCCGCCGGGTTTACAGGTCGCAGCCGGGTCTACTGACTGCATGCATTGCTTTTTGTGGGACCGGCTTTAGCCGGGAAGAGGCCAGTGGCTGCGCCATCATTTTTGAATGTTAAAACCTGCCTGATCTCCCCCGCTCGACCTGTTGATGATCGTTCCCTCGCTCCGCGTGGGAATGCATCCCCTGACGCTCCGCGTCAGCTATGTTCTCGCCCCAACAACAAAGCCAATCCCCTGCGCTCTCAGAGCTTTTCCAGCGCCGCCGTGCTGCGCTCGAACCATTCGCTCAAATAATCCGCCATGACTTGAACCCGCCTCGGCAGCCGTCCTTCGAAGGGGTGGACCAGATACAACGAGGAGACCGGCGTCTGGTAATCGCGCAGCAACCAGTGCAGCCGCCCTTCTTTCAATTCCTCATGAACCATGTACGACGGCAGGCGGGCGATGCCGGCGCCGACCAGTGCGGCTTTTTTCAGGAGGCCGTAGTGGTTGCTGGCGAAGGTGCCACGGACGTTGACGCGGGTCAGGTCGTGTTTCTGGTGGTAAGCCCAGGATTCGCGGCCGGTGTGGTGGCTGTTGAGCAGGCATCGATGAACCCGCAGTTCTTCCGGGGTGTGTGGAGTACCGTGTCTGGCGAGGTAGGCCGGGCTGGCGCAGGTCAGTTCCTGTAACGACAGCAACGGCTTGGCCACCAGACGCTCATCGATGCCCACGCTGGAGCGTATGCCCAGGTCAAAGCCGTCCCGGCGCATGTCGCGGAAGTGGTTGTTGAGGTCTAGCTCGACCTGCACGTCGGGGTAGGTCTGGGCGAATTCGGTGAGCAGGCCTTCAAAGAAGGTTTCGCCCAAGGACACCGGCACGGTCAGGCGCACGGTGCCGATCAGGCTTTCGCTCAGGTAGGCCATGGCGTCGCGAACGCGGTCGCGCTGGGCCAGCAGCGCGCGGGCCTCCGGCAGCAGAATGGCGCCTGCCGAGGTCAGCGTCAGGCTGCGGGTGGTGCGATGGAGCAGCGTCACGCCGAAGTTTTTTTCCAGTTTGCTGATGCGCTTGGACAGTTGGCTGGTACTGGTGTCCAGCCATTGCGCGGCCAGGGTGAAGCTATTGGCCTCCACCAGCATCGCGAACGCGGCCAGGTCGTCCATTTCGCTCATGATTGTTTCCTTTCTGACAAACCGGGATTGCCGTTTAGCCCCTGTATCGGTGGGAAAAGGCGACTCACACTGAGCGCCTGATCCATACCAGGGGAAAACAGCATCATGAAAATTCTATTGATTGGCGCCAGCGGCACCATCGGCTCGGCGATCGAGAAAGAGTTGGCGCCACGCCACGAGATCGTTCGCATCGGCAGAACCGGCGCAGACGAGCACGTCGATATTAGTGACAGCGACTCGATCCGCAAACTATTCGAACGGACAGGCCCTTTCGACGCATTGATTTGCGCGGCGGGCAATGTCACCTTCGCCCCGCTGGGCGAGATGACCGCCGACTCCTGTGCCCTGGGCCTGCGGGACAAGCTGATGGGTCAGGTCAATCTGCTGTTGATCGGCCGGGAATTCGCCAACGACGGCGCGTCCTTCACCTTCACCACCGGCATCCTCAGCGTCGACCCGATTCGCACCGGGGCGTCTGCCAGCCTGGTCAACGGCGCCATCGACGCCTTCGTGCGCGCCGCCGCCATCGAGATGCCGCGCGGCATGCGGGTCAATTCGGTCAGCCCCACTGTGCTGGTCGAAGCCATGGGCAGTTACGCGCCGTACTTCCGCGGCTTCAAGCCGGTCCCCGCAGCGGATGTAGCCTTGGCGTACGCAAAAAGTGTCGAAGGGCTACAAACCGGACAGACCTATCACGTGGGTTAATCGCCCCTTGTGATGCGCGAGCAGGCTGAGTAACGTGGCGGCACTTGTCTGGAGACCGCCCCATGTCCGCTGCTCGCTCTGCCCTGATGTTCGCCCTGTTGCCTCTGTTCGCCGGCTGCCAGTTGATGCCCATGTCGTCCAATGACAGCAAGGTGTCGACGGCCGGCATGATCCGCATGCAGGGCACCCTCAGCGGTGACGGCGGCAAACTGTTCTTCGCCCCGTGCAACGAACAGCGCCGCTATGCAGTAACTGACAAGGGCAACACTGGCATCTTGCAGGAAGCCGCCTCGGTGGTGGACAAGAACGGCAAGGCGTTCGCCGATGTACGCGGCAACTTCGTCGCGAGCAAGGCCCAGGGCAGTGACGGCCAGGCGGACATCTATCAGCTCTACCGCGTCGAACGCCCGAGCGGGGCCTGCGAGGACCCCAACTTCAAGCGCCTGACGATTCATGCCAGCGGCAACGGTCCGAAATGGAACCTCAACGCCAGCGGCAAGGGTCTGGTGCTGGAGCGCGAAGGCAAAGAGCCGTTCGCCGTGCCGTACATGGAAGAGCAGATGCCCGAGGGCCGCTTCAACCTGATCACCGACGCCAACAATCAACACGTCGAGCTCTACGTTGCGCCGCTGCGCTGTGTGGACCCGTCGAACGGCTCGGTGCAGCACCTGACCGCCGAGTTGCGAGTCAACGGCCAGGTTCAGCGCGGCTGCGCGTACTTCGGGGCGATGCGTAACGATTGATAGCCTTACGCTGAACCTGAAATTTCAAACCTGAATCTGGACAGGCGCAACACTTGTGGGAGTGAGCTTGCTCGCGAATGCGGTAGGTCAGGCGCTCACTGCGCCGACTGACAAGACGCTTTCGCGAGCAAGCTCGCTCCCACCTATTCTCCATCAGCCTTGAGATCAAGCTTTCCCAACTGACTCGGTGCAAAGCTAAACGGCGGCTGCGCGGCGGATGTCGTCGCTCGGGCCACCGCTCCCTGCCCAATGTGGCTTATAATCGCGCGCTCTTGTAGTGCTGCCGGGCCGATCCTGCGGCCCGAAACCGGATCTTTCAATGTTACGAATCACCGAATTCAAACTGCCGCTGGACCACGCGGACGACGAACTGCGCCCCGCACTTCTGCAACGCCTGGGCATCGGCAGCGACGAGCTTCTGGATTTCACTCTGTTCAAGCGCAGCTACGATGCGCGCAAGAAATCCACCGAGCTGCAGTTCATTTACACCATCGACTTCCAGGTGCGCGACGAAGCTGCCCTGCTCCAGCGCCTGAGTCACGACAAACACATCGGCCCGGCCCCGGACGTCAGTTACAAAGTGGTTGGCCACGCCCCCGCCGATCTGAGCCAGCGTCCGTTGGTGGTAGGTTTCGGCCCCTGCGGGATCTTTGCCGGCCTGCTGCTGGCGCAGATGGGCTTCAAACCGATCATCCTCGAGCGCGGCACCGAAGTCCGTCAGCGCACCAAGGACACGTGGGGGCTGTGGCGCAAGAACGTGCTCAACCCTGAATCCAACGTACAGTTCGGCGAGGGCGGCGCGGGGACGTTTTCCGACGGCAAGCTCTACAGCCAGATCAAAGACCCGAAATTCATCGGTCGCAAGGTCTTGCACGAGTTCGTCAAAGCCGGCGCGCCGGAAGAGATTCTCTACGTCAGCAAGCCGCACATTGGCACCTTCCGGCTGACCGGCGTTGTCGAGAACATGCGTCATCAGATCGAAGCGCTGGGCGGCGAAGTACGCTTCCAGCAACGCGTCACCGATGTGCTGATCGAAGACGGCCAGATGCAGGGCGTCCTGCTCGACAGCGGCGAGCGCATCGACTCTCGGCACGTGATTCTGGCGCTGGGCCACAGCGCCCGCGACACCTTCCGCATGCTCCACGGCCGCGGCGTGTTCATGGAGGCCAAACCGTTTTCGGTCGGCTTCCGCATCGAGCACCCACAAGGCTTGATCGACCGCGCCCGACTGGGTAAATACGCCGGTCACCCGAAGCTTGGCGCTGCCGATTACAAACTGGTGCACCACGCCAAGAACGGCCGTTCGGTGTACAGCTTCTGCATGTGCCCCGGTGGCACGGTGGTGGCGGCGACTTCCGAGCCCAACCGCGTGGTCACCAACGGCATGAGCCAGTACTCGCGCAACGAGCGCAACGCCAACTCCGGCATCGTCGTCGGCATTACGCCGGAGCAGGATTATCCGGGCAGCCCGCTGGCCGGCATCGAACTGCAGGAGCGACTGGAGTCCCACGCCTACCTCATGGGCGGCGAAACCTACGAAGCCCCGGCGCAACTGGTGGGTGATTTCATCGCGGGCAAAGCGTCGACGGCGTTGGGCGGCGTAGAACCTTCCTACAAGCCGGGCGTCAAGCTGACCGACCTTGCCGACGCATTACCCGCCTTTGCCATCGAAGCCATTCGTGAGGCGCTGCCCGCGTTCGAGAAGCAGATCAGGGGCTTTTCGCAGCACGATGCGATCCTCACCGGCATCGAGACCCGCACCTCCTCGCCCCTGCGCATCACCCGTGGCGAAGACCTGCAGAGCCTCAACGTCAAAGGCCTGTTCCCGGCTGGCGAAGGCGCGGGCTATGCGGGCGGCATCCTGTCGGCCGGCGTCGACGGGATTCGCATCGCTGAAGCGCTGGCCCGAAATATCCTGGGCATCACTGAATAAGCCGCCACAGCGCAAAGCCTGTAGCTGAGACAGCGTACTGAAATGCAAAACGCCCCGAATGATCGGGGCGTTTTTGCAAGCGGGCTTTTACACCAGGCTTCAGGCCATCCAGCGCGGTTTAGTGGCTGACGCGGCTGGTACCGTTGACGGTCATGATGCGGACACGCTCACCCACACGGAAGATCTCGTTTTCCTGAACTTCCTGCACATAAGCACGCATGGTGCCGTCGTCTTCACGCACGGTGATCTCGACGCCTTGAGCACGGGTCAGGCCGCCTTCCGCTGCCGAACCCAGCAAACCACCGGCGACCGCACCGATCACGGCCGTCACGATGCTGCCGCGGCCGCCACCGATGGCGCTGCCACCCACGCCGCCGACAATGGCACCGGCGCCAGCGCCGATCGGGGTTTTGGTGCCTTCAATCTTCACCGGACGCAGCGATTCGATAGTGCCCAGGCGTACGGTCTGCACCTGACGAGCTTCGTCGCGCGAGTACGAGTCGCCGGTGAGGCTTGAAGTACAGCCGCCCAGCGTCAGCGCCATGGCGGTGAACGAAGCAACCAACAGAACAGACTTACGCATAACAGTATCTCCAGAGGAACAGGTAGCCATTAGACTCTGCGACGCCAATCGATGTCACGGTCCTGTACCGATAATTTACGTTTATTCAGGCGTGATACAGCAACCCGCCGACGTCTACAGCAGTGGACGACGGCGCCGGAAATTGATTCAAAGAAAAGTGTGACAGAGCCCCGAGGCTGACAATCAGCCAGTCCGAAAAGCCAGCAATCAGGGGGCCAGGCGCTCTCGCTGCCATTCACTTTCAACCCGTCGATAGTTCAGGCGGTCGTGCAGACGGCTTGGACGTCCCTGCCAGAATTCGATGCGATCCGGTACCAGACGATAACCGCCCCAGTGATCGGGACAGTCAGGCTGGGTGTCCATGAAACGCGCCTCGGTGGCTTTGAGCAAACCTTCGAGTTCTTCACGGTCGGCGATCACCTGGCTTTGCGGCGATGCCCAGGCACCCAGGCGGCTACCGAGGGGGCGTACCTGGAAATAGGCGTCGGATTCTTCGTGGCTGACTTTGGCCACGCGGCCCTCGATGCGCACCTGACGTTCCAGCGTGGGCCAGAAGAACGTCATGGCGGCAAAAGGACGTGCGTTCAACTGCTGGCCTTTGGCGCTTTCGTAGTTCGAAAAGAACGTGAACCCCTGAGCGTCCAGGCCTTTGAGCAGCAGGACCCGGCAATGCGGGCGGCCGTCGGCATCGACAGTCGCCAGCGTCATGGCGTTGGCCTCCACCGGCGCTTGCTCGGTCTGGACCGCTTCGTTGAACCAGTGATGAAACAGTGCGAAGGGTTCTTCCGGAGCCTGGGCTTCGGTCAACCCTTCGCGGGCATAGTTACGACGCATATCGGCCAAACGCTGGCTCATCACTGCCTTCCTTAATCGAGATTCGTGAACAGATTCCCGATCTTAACCTCAGTTGCTGGCTTGAGCATCCGGGGCAGGTTTTTTGGCGGCTGCTTTCGCAGGCGCTGCCTTGGCTTTCGCTGGCGCAGCTTTCTTCACCGGCGCTTTTTTGGCCGCAGGCGCTTTGGCGGCAGAAGCCTTGGTGGCAGCGGCCTTCTTGACCGGTGCGGCCGATTTGACAGGCGCAGCCGCCTTGGTCGGTGCGGCAACCGGTGCCGGAGCCGGCGCGTTGGCAGTTTGCACGGCCAGCAGGGTTGGCGCCGGCGGCAAGTTGTACTTGGCCATCTGGGCAACCATGGTGTCTTGCGGGGTCAGGATGATTTCCACGCGGCGGTTCAATGCGCGACCCGGCGCGCTGTCGCTGGCTGCACGGGGCATGTCGGCGCCCATGCCACGCAGGCTCAGGCGGTTACGCTGCAGGCCGCTGAGGCGGAAAATTGCCGCGACCGATTGTGCGCGCTGCTGGCTGATCTTGAGATCGGCATCGCCGGCGACATCACCGTGACCCAACACCAGAACAGCGGCGCGCGGGTCGACTTCAACGATCTTGGCCATGCGGCTGATCGGGCCGAGGTTGGTCGGCAGGAGCATTTCCGGACGTTTCGGATTGAAAGTACTGTCGACCGGCGCGGTCACCACGAGAATGTCGTCACGGCGCTCAAGCTGGAACTGGCTGTCCTTGATCGCTTCGCGGACTTTCGGCTCATTCAGATCCAGCCAGGCTTGGGTCACTTTAGGGTCGACTTTGGGAACAGCTGGCGCTGCGTCTTTTTTGGCTTCGGTTGCGCCGAACGGCCACCACCATTTGTTGGCGTCGCCGGCCTGAGCAACCGCCGGGGCTGCAGCCGGTTGAGTGGCGGCAACTTCCGGTTTCTTCTGGGTCTCGCCGTGGTCAGAATCAAACGGCCAGTACCAGCGCGTGCCGGTCTCGGCCTGGGCTTTTGCCACTTGCGCAGCCGCGGGGGTTGGCGCCGGGGCTGCAGGCGCAGCATCGGCGCCTTTGCCTGAGCCGAACGACCACCAGTGGTCATTGCTGGCCGATTGGTCCTGAGGGGTTTGCGCACAGCCGGTGACGGCGAGGCAGATGGCGAATGCGAGGCTTTTGTTAGCTGACATGGGTGACCCACATGAATAATTGATCAGAAAATGAACGAAGCAGCGCTCATATAACACGCATAAAGACCGTTTTGGAAAAAGAAACCGCCCTACGGTTCGGTTATCCAGATTTAACTGACAGTCGGTAGAACAAGCACTTAACGACGATAGTTATTGCAAACACTCACCAAGCTCGCGCACGAGACGCTGAGCGCGTGGATCCATCAGCACGTAAGGACCGAGGGTATTCGTCACGAAACCGAACGCGACATCGCGCTCGGGATCAGCGAAACCTACCGAGCCGCCTGCGCCGGGATGGCCGAACGACTTGGCACCCAGGCCAAATGTTGCGTTAGGCACCGCGGGTTGATCGAGCATGCAGCCCAGACCGAAGCGCGTCTGGGTGAGCAGCGTCTTGTCCTGGCCGATGCTGTGCTCGCGGGTGAGTTCGTTGAGCAAGTCGCCGTCCAGCAGGCTGCCATCCAGCAAGCCGCTGTAGAAACCGGCCAGACTGCGTGCGTTGCCATGGCCATTGGCGGCAGGTTGCTGCATGCGCCGCCATTCCGGCTTGTTGGTGCTGGTCATGATCGACGGCGGGTTGGTGAACGCCCTGGCGGTCATGGAAGCGGGTTCGCGCATCGTGGTTTGCAGCAGCCGCTGTGCGGACTCATCGCCGGTATTGCCCTTGCCTCTGGCGATGTGGGCGACGCGGTGAAACTCTTCATCAGCGAGACCGACATGGAAATCCAGGCCCAATGGCCGTGAAATACGCGCCGCAATGGATTCGCCCGGGCCACGCCCGTCGGCACGGCGAATTATCTCGCCCACCAGCCAGCCGTAGGTGATGGCGGCATAGCCGTGGCCCTGCCCCGGCGTCCACCAGGGCTCCTCGGCAGCCAACGCACTTGTCATGGTCTGCCAGTCGTAAAGCGCTTCGGCCGGCAATATTTCCCGGATCGCCGGGAGCCCGGCCTGATGGCAGAGCAACTGCCGCAATGTGATGGACTGTTTGCCGTTGGCAGAAAACTCGGGCCAAAGACGCGCGACGGGCTCATCCAGACTCAGCTTGCCCTCGCCCACTAATTGCAGGGCCGTGACCGCGGTAAAGGTCTTGGTGCAGGAGAACAGATTGGCGATGGTGTCGCTGTGCCAGACCTCGCCGCCATCCTTGTCTGCCGTGCCCGCCCACAGATCCAGCACCGTCTCGCCGCCAATCTGCACGCACAGCGCAGCGCCACGCTCCTGCGGATCGTCGAACAGCGCCGCGAACGCCTCGCGTACGGCCTCAAACTGAAGCTCGAAATGGCCTTGAATCTGCACGGTCTGGCTCTCCGGTCGGGCTGCAAAAATGGCGAACATTGTTCCAGCGAATGATCGCTTTGGGAACCGCCCGGTTAAGGGCGCTTGCCGATCACATCCACGACCTGTCCATTGGCCTTGCGCACTGCCTCAACAAAGCCCTGGTACGGCACGTCGGTGATGCCCACCAGCCCGAGATGGCCGTTTTCGCCGTCGAGCAAGCGGCCCGTGACAGGCTGATCCAGGTACTGGAACCAGTGCACGCCGACGATGGAGGGCTCGGCCAGCGCGCTTTTCAGGAAGTTGGCGTAAGCCGGCCCACGATCTTCCTCACGTGGCACTTCGAGCACCCCGCCCCAGAACGGCCCGCGATCACGGGAGCCGAAATGAAACTCGGTGACCATCACAGGCTTGTCGAGCACGCGCAGTTTCGCGAAGTCCACGCCGTCCTGGGGTTTGAGGGTGTATGAGTTGAAGCTCAGCACGTCGCAGAACTTGGCGCAGGCTTCAACCGCTTCGGGGCTGGTGACGCCAAAGCGGCCACCGAGCAGCAGATGGTTCGGCGCATGCCACTTGAGCGCGTCGGAAATGGTCTTGAAATAGGTCTCGGCGAACACACGCTGGAAATACCGGAAGTCGTTTTCGATCTCCGGGTGCTCTGCGCTCGGCAGCGGCGGCTCGAAGCCCGGGTCCTCCATCAACTCCCAGGCCGATAGATTGATGCCCCACGCTTTGGACAGCCCTTCTTCATTGCGGTATTTATCGCGCAACTGCTTGAGGAATGCGCGCTTGGCCGGCACATCGGTGGTCAACTTTAGGGTGCCGTAGGCCAATGCGTAGCGATCCTTCGGATCGTTGCCCGGCGCAGCCCAGGCCAGTTCGTTATCGGCGAAGTAGCCGATCAGATACGGGTCATCCCGATGATCGCGCGCAGCGATGGCGACGGCCCGCTCGGTGGCCATGGCGAAGCGCGGATCGAACGGATCCGGCATGCCGCCCCACCAGTCCAGGCCGGTGCTGATGCTCACGTAGTCGCCAACAATGGACAGCGGCAGTGTGTAGGGCACGCGCTCCTTCTTGCTGCTTTCGAGGTTTTGCAGCGCGGGCTCGCTCCAGTTGCCGACGGTGTTGAAACCCCAGGCCTGCAAGCGTTGCAAGGTGTGGTCGACCCAGCGTCTGCTGTCCACGATCACCGGTTTGCATTCAACAGCAGGCGCAGGCGCGGCGGGCTTTTCGGGCTGAGGCGCTGGCGCGGTCTGCCCGGCAGCGCTGTCGGCAGTGGAGGCCGTCGCGGCTGTGCTTGCGTCTTCGTCGTCAGCCGGATCGGCAGGCTTTGAGACTTCCACGCACTTCGGCACACCGTACGTGCGCTGCAGGTTGGCCCCATAGAAATCGAACCAGCGGCCCTGATCGAACTGTCGGTTACGGTTGGCGCCCGTCTCGCGGTTGTCATCGCCCTTGCCGTAGAACGCGGCGAGCGGATCGTCGCTGCCAGGCAGGCCGGTGAACAGGGCTTCGCGGCCTTCGACGTAGGTCTGGCTGTCGTCAGCGGCGACAGCGTTTACCCCCAGTGAGTAAAAAGGGTGCCCTTCGGGCGTCACCAAGTACCAGCGCTCGTCGCGCTTCTCGGTGCGGAAAAAGCCCTTCGCTTCGAACGCCGGTCCGTTGAGCAAGCCGCCGTATTTGTCGTGGGCCGGACGGTCTTTCAGCCAGCCTTGCAGTTGTTGCTGTTCCTTGGCCGTCAACGTCTTGAGCTGATCGTCACTGGTGACCTTCTCCGGCCACTTGCCCCGGGTGAACTGACCGTAGCCATCAACCAGGTTGCTGTAGGCGGCGGTTTGCAGCGCGTCGCCCTCTTGCACGCCGAACTTCTCGATCAGGACGGACTGCGCCACATTGGGTTGAGACATCGACACGGTGACCGATGACACCTCAGCGCTGTTCAGCTCACCCTCGGTGTTCGCCAGCAACACGCGCTGCCCTTCGTATATCCACGGCATCGGAGGGCCGGCGCGCATGCCCTGGCTCAGTGGCGAGCTGGCCTTGAGCGGCAGCACCAGGGTTTGCGCCGGCCCGGCCGGCAGGTCGATGCGGCTGGTGAGGATTTTGCCGTCGCGGCTTTCGATCTGCACGTACACCGTCAATGCCCAGTCCATCGCGCTCTGCAGCCGCAAGGTCATGGCGCTGTCGTGGCTCCAGTCCCAGACGCCGGTCTGCGGGGTCAGTCGCAGGCTGGGTTTGGCGACCGGATTGAAAACCACGCGGCGCAATACTTCGCCCTCGGCGGTCTGCTCGGCGTTGGCTTGGGGAAACCCGGCATCCTGAGTCGTGACCTTGACCACGTCGGCGGGCCGGACGAAATTGAACAGCGTTTGCTGCACATCAGGCGCGGCGTGGGCCATACCGGCGCACAGCGTGGCAAGGAGGGCGGACAGTGAACGGCGAATCATGTGATCTGAAGCTCCTTGATCGTCTGAGGCCCGGAGCACGACGAGGTTGCGCGCCTCCGGGCGGACCGAGTGTTAAGA
The DNA here is from genome assembly GCF_057834665.1 of Pseudomonas sp. GL_135. Taxonomy (NCBI): domain Bacteria; kingdom Pseudomonadati; phylum Pseudomonadota; class Gammaproteobacteria; order Pseudomonadales; family Pseudomonadaceae; genus Pseudomonas; species Pseudomonas sp. GL_135. The sequence goes on along the minus strand of NZ_CM174408.1, from coordinate 1,282,045 downwards.
CCCGGTCAACCGTGTTTCATTTGCAACACGGACTCAGGAAATTTCGCGCCGGAATGGCGGCAGGGCGTTGAGGATGGCTTTGCCATAGCGCTGGGTCACGACCCGGCGATCCAGCAACGTGATGATGCCGCGGTCCTGCTCGGTGCGCAGCAGACGACCGCAGGCCTGGATCAGGCGCAACGAGGCGTCGGGAACGGCGATTTCCATGAACGGATTACCGCCTCGCGCTTCGATCCATTCGGCGAGCGCAGCTTCGACCGGATCATCCGGCACGGCGAAGGGAATCTTGGCAATCACCACGTGCTCGCAATACGCCCCCGGAAGATCGACCCCTTCGGCGAAGCTCGCCAGCCCGAACAGAACGCTTTCATCGCCACCGTCGACCCGCGCCTTGTGCTTGTTGAGGGTTTCTTGTTTCGACAGGTTGCCCTGGATGAACACCCGCTTGCGCCAGTCACGTTCCAGCCCGTCGAACACTTCCTGCATCTGCTTGCGGGACGAGAACAGCACCAGCGTGCCTTTGGAGCCTTCGACCAGATTTGGGAGTTCACGGATGATGGCGGCCGTGTGTTCGGCCGCGTTGCGAGGGTCGGCTTTGAGGTCCGGCACGCGCAACACGCCCGCGTCAGCATGGTGGAACGGACTGGGCACCACGGCGGTAACAGCGTCTTTCGGCAGCCCGGCGCGCATGCGGAAGCGGTCGAACTTGCCCAGCGCGGTCAACGTAGCCGAAGTCACCAGCGCGCCGTAAGCCACGTTCCACAGGTTGCGGCGCAGCATTTCGGCGGCCAGGATCGGGCTGGCGTTGACCTCGATGTCGAACAGCGAACCGCTGTCGGCCAGGGTCAACCAACGCGCCATGGGCGGGCTGTTTTCCGGGTCTTCAGCGGTGAAGGCGGTCCACAACTCCCAGTTGCCGTGGGCGCGGGCCAGCAAGCTGCCGAACAACGGATACCACTCTTCCGCCTGATGGCTGGCGATGCCGATGTTGACCTCGCCGTCCATGCCTTCTTTAAGCAGCTCGGTCAGGCGCGTGAACAGATCGTCGAGCCGGGCGAAGCCTTTTTTCAGCTCAATGCCCATCTCGCGCATGTGTTCGGGGACCACACCGCCGACGAAGCGATGGCGCGGACGCTCGCGGCCTTCCATGTCTTCGCCTTGCTTGAAGTCAGCCAATTGCTCGCAGGCGGTGAACATGAATTGCTGCTGGGTTTTGATCTCCCGTGCCAGCTCGGGCACCTGCTCGATCAACTTGCCCAGATCGCCCGGCAGCGGGTGCTGGGCGAGCAATTTGGTGAGGTTTTTGGCGGTTTGCTCCAGCCAGTCGGCGGTGGAGCGCAGGCGACTGAAATGGGCGAAGTGGCCGATCGCCTTGTCTGGCAGGTGGTGGCCTTCGTCGAACACATACAGGGTGTCGCGGGGATCGGGCAGGACTGCACCGCCGCCCAGCGCGAGATCGGCGAGGACCATGTCGTGGTTGGTGACGATGACGTCGACTTTGCCCATGCCCTCGCGGGCTTTGTAGAAGGCACACTGCTGAAAGTTCGGGCAATGGCGGTTGGTGCACTGGCTGTGATCGGTGGTCAGGCGCGCCCAGTCCTGATCGGCCAGCTCCTGGGGCCAGCTGTCGCGATCGCCGTCCCATTTGTTACCGGCAAGCTTTTCGATCATGGTGGTAAAAAGCTTCTGGCTGGCCTCATCCACTTCGATCTTGAAGCCTTCTTCTTCGAACAGCTGCGCGGTCGCGCTCTGGGCGTCGCCTTCCTGCAGCAGCATGTCGAGTTTGGACAGGCACATGTAGCGGCCGCGGCCCTTGGCCAGCGCGAACGTGAAATTCAAGCCGCTGTTGCGCATCAGGTCGGGCAGGTCTTTGTAAACGATCTGCTCCTGCAGCGCGACGGTCGCAGTGGCGATGACCAGGCGCTTGCCCGCGGCCTTGGCGGTCGGAATGGCTGCGATGGCGTAGGCAACGGTTTTGCCGGTGCCGGTCCCCGCCTCGACCGCTACCACGGCGGGATCACCCGAACGGCGGCCTTCTTCGTCGGTATCGACGTCGCCCAGTACCTTCGCCACTTCAGCGATCATCAGGCGCTGGCCGTAACGAGGCTTGAGGCTCTTGGCTTCGAGGAAACGCGAGTAGGCGCCCTGAATCTGGGATTTGAGTTCGGTGCTGATCATGGGCTGGGTCGTTGGCTCGGCGTCACGGGTGCTGAATGAAAACACGAAAACCGCTGGATATATCTTCAGTAGTCGCAGCGGGCGGCTATCATACCGCGCTAATTCTTTCTGCGCAGATCGGAGTTCTTGATGTCACCTGTAGCCTTTGTCTACGCCTTGCATGTGCTGGCAGCGATTGTGTGGGTAGGAGGTATGTTTTTCGCCTGGATGATTCTTCGACCGGCGGTCACCGTCGCTCTGGAGGGCCCGGCCCGTTTGAAGCTGTGGCTGCAGGTGTTGCCGCGTTTCTTCGTCTGGGTCTGGTGCGCGGTGATCATGCTGCCGGTGACTGGCATTGGCATGATCAATGTCAACTTCAGCGGCTTCCAGACTGCGCCCCGTTATGTGCAAGTAATGATGGGGCTGTATGTGGTGATGGTGGCGTTGTTTCTGCGGGTTTCGACGTTGAACCTGCCGCAATTGCGCAAGGCTGTGCTTGCCGAGCAATGGGCTGACGGCGCTGCGGCGCTGGCTGGAATGCGACGTCTGGTGGGGATCAATCTGATGGTTGGGGTGGCCGTAGTGGCAATCGCTGCCATGAGGCCCATGTTTTAGAGGTGGGAAGAGCTGCTCACGAAAAGGCGGTCCACCCGCTGGATATCCGGCGGCTAAGCGGCCGTCTTCGTGCAAGCTCACTCCCGCATGAACCGTGTCGGCTCCACCAATGAGAGCCGTCTGGACGGTAAATAACGCCTGTGGGTTATCGGGCTTATAAGTTGCGAACCACGATAGCGCCCGTTGGCCCTGCGGCACCGGACTGCCCTTTGTCACCGTTCTTGCCGGACCTGGCGCCGTCCGCGCGATAGACCACGCAGCCTTTGGACGCGCCGCCTTTGCCGCCGCGACCACCGTCGCCGCCAATCCCACCGGCGCCGCCCTGAACGTTGACCTTGATGCGTTCATTGCCGAAAGTCGCTGGCAGCTCAAGACGAACAAGCGCACCCGGCGCGCCATCACGGCCGTTGCCGCCATTGTCGCCGTCGATCCCGCGACTGGCGGAACCCCAGGTGCAGCCCGGATCGATGCCGTTGCCGCCGTCGAGGCCGACGTACCCGGGTGAGCCCGCGCCGCCACGGGCGTCGACGAAGAGTTGGTCAGCGTTGAGTTGTTCAATCCTCACGTTGAGGTTGCGGCCTGGGGTTGGCGCTTTTTCGAAGGTGCCCGGGGCGCCCCGCGCGGTGATTTCGGCGCCACTGCCGAGGTCGCCCTGTTTGACTTGCAGGCTGAACGGTTCGGCGCTGGGGACGATGGCGATGCGTGATTCGTGGCCCATGACGAGTTGGCCGACTTTGACTTCGGTGAGCCCGGCCGGGATCAGCAGGGTGCCGTAGTCGGCGACTTCGAGTCGATCCAGTTGCAATACGCTGGTTTTGGAGGGCAGGCGCATGAGCGAGTGGGTTTCGACGGAGATGGTCTGGGCCATGATCCAGGGGCTGGTCAGGGCGGACAGCAGGCCTGCCGTCATCAGCATCGCGTTACGCATGGTGTACCTCCGCCAGTGGGCGTTTGAATGTGTTCAGGTGAAAGAGGCCGAAGAGCAGAATCTGGAGACGATCGCGCATGGGATGGGGACGGCCGCGCAGGCTGGCGTTGTAGCCGATCAGTTCGATGAGGTGGACGAGCAGCAAGAGGCCGCCTGCCAGTTTGAATAACAGGTCGAAGGGGTGTGGCATGGCGATGGTCAGGCTGGTGATTACCAGTAGCCAGAATGCTGTTGTCAGTACTTTCCCTGTTCCCCAAATCACACTCATGTGGTGCCTCTGCTGTTTTTGGTTTTGTGCGGTGAAAACGGTTTGCGCACAGTACGGTGAGGCGGGGGACTATGCCAGAGGCAGGCTTTAAAGTTTCTGGTGTTTGACGGCTTGGATTGGGTGAATATCCGTTATCTCGGGTGGTGCTGAGATGAGGTCTGCCTAGGGGCAGACATTTCGCCTTCGGCGAGTTACTTGGAAAAGCACCCCAAGTAGCCAAGGGTGCTTGCTCCTGGTTTGGCCCCTCGTGCCTCGGGGTTCCTTCACTCCGACGACGCTCCGTGGGCCCAAGTCGCGTTCTGCGGTGTTTGAACCTTGTGCGCACGAAGATCAAAAGCAACGGCAACGGCTTCCCGACTGAAGCCGGTCCCACTGAATGCACGCGCAGCTGCTAGTGGGACCGGCTTTAGCCGGGAAGGGGCCGGTCTGGACAATGGTTGTTTTGAACATGAAAACTAAATGCCAGAAATAGAAAAACCCCGGCTTTCAAACCGGGGCTTCCTTTAAAGCTTCAACCTTGTCTCAACGGTTGATTTTGATCTCGACGCGGCGGTTCAGGGCTCGGCCGTCGGCGGTTTTGTTGTCGGCGACGGGGCGGGCTTCGCCGTCACCTTCGACGGACGCGAACGAAGCGCGCGGGATGCCGGCGCTGACGAGGTAGTCAGTCACCGATTGCGCACGTTTTTGCGACAGTTTCTGGTTGTAGGCATCGCCGCCCACGCTGTCGGTGTGACCGCTGACATGGAGCTGGACGTTCGGGGCTTCGGTTTTGAGTTTGGTCGCGACCATGTCCAGTTGTTGTTTGTCACCCGGTGTCAGGGTGGCTTTATTGAACTCGAAGTGCACGTCACGGATGGTGATGATCTCTTCTTTCGGCAGCACCACCGGAGCGGCCATCGGTTCAGGCGCCGGAGTCACGATCGGGCAACCAGTGGCATCAACCGGTGTGCCTTTAGGTGTGTCCGGGCATTTGTCCCTGCTGTTGAGGACGCCGTCGCCGTCATCATCGCCATCCCCATGGACCCAGCAATACGCGCCAGCCATGACGCCCACCGCAGCACCGAAGCCTGCCGCAACCGAGGCGGACTGGAAGGCGCCGATCGCTGCGCCGCTCAGTGCGCCACCGGCCGCACACAGAGGCCAGTCGGTCTTTTGCAAGCCCGCACAGCCCGTCAATACACTGGTCACCAAAATCAGAGGTAACGCTGTCCGAATCATGCTCATACCGTTCTTCTCCTTTGGAATCGGCTAAAACCGATTGAAGTGCAGTAAAGACGGGTGTGGGGCCGTTCGCCACCCTGATTTCAGGGCTTTTGCGGGATTCGAACCCAAGAATTCGGACGGCACTGAGTGCAATACCCCTCTGCTATCCCCCCGGGCGCGTTGTCAGCTCGCGAAAATGAGGAAGCTCAAGCACTAGGCCATTGAAGTCCAGCGCGCTAACCTTGCCCGCCTGACCGAGGAACTCCAATGACCGACCGCTTCTCCAGCCGTACGCCGCAACAGGCCCTGGCCGCCCTGCTCGACCTTTGTGCGCCGAAGCGTTTGCTGCTGGTGGGTGCCGAGGGGTTTCCGGCGTTGCAGGCTTTTTGCGAAGCGCATCCGCAGACCGAGCTGGCCCAAGCGGGGCCCGGTCAGCTACCGCCCGACCTGGCCGGGCAGCGCTTTGATCTGGCGCTGGTGGTGGGCTGCCTTGAGCACATGCCCAAACGTGCGGGGCTGGAGTTGTTGGGCGGCATTCGCAACCTCAATGCCAGCCGGATCGCCGTGCTGGCGGATCTCGATGCCTGCGGCTGGCAGCTCCCCGATTTCTACTCCCTGGCACTCCAGGCCAGCGAACGGTTTTCCCGGGATGAACAAGTGCTCACGCTGTTCACCTACGATCTGCGTGAATACAAACAGGTGCCGGACTGGCTGAACGCGAGGTTCTGGGCCAATCCGGAGAATTACGGCAAGTATTGGTGGTGAGGGACGCATCATGAGCAGCGCAACATGCCCTTGCGGCAGCGGCAATCTTCTCGACGGTTGCTGCGGCCGCTATCACGCCGGCCAGCCCGCACCGTGCGCCGAAGCGCTGATGCGTTCGCGCTACAGCGCCTATGTACTGGGGTTGGTGGATTATCTGCTGGACACCACGCTGCCGGCACAAAATGCCGAACTGGATCGTGATGCGATCAGCCAGTGGAGTGCCCAGAGCACCTGGCTGGGTCTGGAAGTCGAGGGCGCCGAGTTGATCGGCGGTCAGCCTGAACATGCATTCGTGACCTTCACCGCCCGCTGGCACGATACCGACGGCGAGCACCGTCATCGCGAGCGCTCGGCGTTCGTGCAGCATGACGGGCGCTGGTATTTCATCGACCCAACGGTGTCGCTCAAAGCCGGTCGTAATGATGCCTGCCCCTGCGGCAGCCAACAGAAATTCAAGAAGTGCTGTTCGGCTTATCTAAGCTGACGTTCACCGCGGCAACGCCAGCGACCACTCAGAGACAGGCAGTCGTCAGGCCAGTCTGATGTGGGAAACGTCCGGTACCAGCGCATGCTCAACCGGCTTGTCCTGACCCAGATCGGCGCCCGCCGGTGCCAGACTCAACCCAGACAGGTCGAGCTGCGGCGCACGCACCGGCATTTTCGGATCCTGCACGTCCTGGCCCGGCTCCGAGAGCGTGTAGTCAGGCGCCTCCACATCCACAAACGCTGCCATATAAACGTCCCGCGGTTTGACGCTGGCCTTGCGCGTCGGCGTCGCGTCGTTGCGCGGCGCGGTCAGGTTTGATGGCTTGCGCGTCCAGCTCGGCTCGTCCGGGGGCGGCGCCAGTTCGACCTCTTCCACCTCAACCAGGCCCGGGGCCGCCACCACCGGAGCCTGAACGACTGGCGCCATAGGCACGACCTGGGCCATGGCCCCGGCGCGTTCAAGGGTCGAGCGGTACTTTTCCGCCGCCGCCTCATCGAGGTTGTTTTTCAGGACCAGCCGACGGCCGGAGAACAGCAACGCGATGCGTTGGGCGTCCGCCTGAAACAGCTTTACCATGTTGGCCTTGACCAGATCCGGCTGCGCGCCGGGGACCAATTGGCCGGAAAATACGATTTCGTAGAGCTTCATGGTCAATACTCCTTCGACACATGGCGCGAGTATGGCGCAGGCTGTGGAGAACGGCGAGTCACGTGCAGTGGCGGTCAGACCGGGCCTATCAGACCGGACATAAGGGAGCGACCCATGATGTTTGCAGCACGCGTCCTCAAAATCGCAGGCCTCTTCGCGCTCCTTGCGCTGTCGGGCTGCTCGACCTGGATAACCGGCGGCTTCGAAGACCCCGACGTCAAGCTGCTGAAGGTCGAGGTGGTCAAGGCCAAGTTGCTGCGTCAGGACTTCAAACTGCGCTTCAGGGTCGACAACCCCAACGACTCCAGCCTGTTGGTCCGCGGCCTGCGCTACAAGATCCTGCTCAACGACATGCTGCTCAGCGAAGGTGTCTACAGCGACTGGTTCATCGTCAAAGCCAACAGCCACAAAAACTTTTCCGTGCCGATCCGTACCAATCTGTGGGAACACCTCAAGGACATCTCCAAGGTGCTTGGAAAAGCCAATCAGCCGGTGCATTACCGGTTGGAAGGCAAGCTCAAGACCGGATTTTTATTCGGGCACAGCGTGCGCATCGGGCGCAATGGCGACATAATCCCCGGCGATTTGATTCCGGAGTAACCCCATGAACCAGCAAGCTCACGTGCACGGTCCCGACTGTGACCACGATCACGACCACCACGATCACCATCATGACCACGGCCATGTGCACGGCCCGCATTGCGGCCACGCGCCTCAAGAGCCGGTACGCAACACGCTCAAGGACGTCGGCCGCAACGATCCTTGCCCTTGCGGCAGCGAGAAAAAATTCAAGAAGTGCCACGGCGCGTAACGCACCCTGCCCTTTCTACGGCCTGAATCTTCAGGCCGTTTTCATTTGTGCGATGGACGTTTGAAGGCGTAAAACAGGTGCAGCCTTAATGGCAGTCGTGATGACTTCACCTGGAGCGCGCAATGATCGATCTGCACTACTGGACCACCCCCAACGGCCACAAAGTCTCGATTTTCCTCGAAGAAGCGGGCCTGCCGTACAAGATTTTCCCGGTCAACATCGGGGCGAACGAACAGTTCGAAGCCGATTTTCTGAAGATTTCCCCCAACAACAAGATTCCGGCCATCGTCGACCACGAACCTGCTGACGGCGGTGAACCGCTGAACCTGTTCGAGTCCGGCGCTATCCTGCTGTACCTGGCCGAGAAGACCGGCCGGTTCATTGCGAAGGACCTGCGCGGCCGCCAGGAAACCCTGCAATGGCTGTTCTGGCAAATGGGCGGCCTGGGCCCGATGGCTGGTCAGAATCACCACTTCAACCGGTTCGCCAAAGAGAAGATTCCCTACGCGATCAAGCGCTACGTTGACGAGACTGCGCGCTTGTACGGCGTGCTGAACGAGCGTCTGGCCGATCGCTCCTTCGTTGCGGGCGAGGACTACGGCATCGCAGACATGGCGATCTACCCGTGGATCGTGCCGCACACGTTCCAGGAGCAGAACCTGGATAACTTCCCGCACCTGAAGCGTTGGTTCGAGACGGTCGCCAATCGCGACGCGGTGAAGCGCGCCTATGCGCTGGCCGACAAGATCAATCCGCCGAAGCCGTAATCCCAGGGTCGACAGGGTTCAGGGGGACGCGCTGATATCCCCTCTGAAACCCGAAAATAAACTCCCTCCCCCTGCTTGCGTGACGCCCGCCTGCTCTCTAACGTAGCGCCTTTTCTACGCCCACCCCCGCAGGAGCTACATCATGGCCTCGCCAGCCCTTTCGACGTTGAAAACGCGCATGAGCGCGGCCGCTGCCATGATTGGACTATTGAGCCTGGCCGGTTGCCAGCTGGGCGGTGAAGACCGCGACAGCCTGCCGCCTGCCAGCGGGGTGTTTGCCATTAAGGGGCTGGCGCAGAACGTCTCGATTCGCCGCAACAATCTGGGCATGCCGCTGATTGAAAGCAGCACATTCCATGACGCACTGTTCACCCTCGGGTATGTTCACGCGACAGACCGCATCACTCAAATGATGCAAATGCGCTTGCTGGCCCAGGGCCGGCTGTCGGAAATCGCCGGGCCGGGCGCCCTCGATCTCGACCGCATGATGCGCGCCGCCAACCTCAAACAGACCGCCGGCCAGTTGTATGCCGCCTCGTCGCCGCGCCTGAAACGCTTCTTCGAGGTGTACGCGCGCGGCGTTAACGCCTACCTCTTCCGCTACCGCGACAAACTGCCGGCTGACCTCGCCGACTCGGGTTACAAGCCTGAATACTGGAAGCCGGAAGACTCGGCGCTGATCTTCAGCCTGCTCAACTTCAGCCTGTCGGTGAACCTGCAGGAGGAGATTTCCTCGCTGGTGCTGGCGCAGAAAGTCGGCGCGGACAAGCTGGCCTGGCTGCTGCCGACCTATCCCGACGAAGCGTTGCCTTTTGCTGAAGCCGACAAGCTCAAAGGCCTGAATCTGGGCAGCCAACTGCCGGGCCTCAGCGATCTGGACAAAGCGGCGCTGCAGCTTTCCGACCTCAATCTGCTGGGCGTTTCGGCGTCGAACAACTGGGTGATCTCGCCCCAGCGCGCCCGTGCCGGCAAGAGCCTGCTGGCCACCGACAGTCAACTGGCGCCGACCCTTCCGTCAATGTGGAATTTCGTGCAGATCCGCTCGCCGAAATACCAGGCCGCCGGCGCGACCGTTGCGGGATTGCCACTGGTCTTGTCCGGTTTCAACGGCAAACTGGCCTGGGGCATGGGACCAGCAATGGGCGACAACCAGGACCTGTTCCTGGAAAAGCTCAAGCGCGAAAACAATCGCCTGATGGTCATGGCCGACGGCAAATGGATCGCGGCAGGCGCCCATGAAGAAACCTACTTCGTCAAAGGCCAGAGCCCGGTGCGCGAGCCCGCGTACGAAACACGTCACGGCCCACTGCTCAACGCGAGTTCCGCGCAACTGGCCAGCGGCTTGGGCATCGCCCTGCAGACGCCGGACGCCAAGGATGACAAAACCCTCGACGCCCTCTTCGATCTGACCCGGGCGCAGAACGTGCAGCGAGCTTTCGACACTACCCGGGAGATCCGCGCCATTACCCTGAACATGGTGTTTGCCGATGCCTCGAACACCGGTTGGCAAGTGACCGGCAAATACCCGAACCGCCGTGACGGGCTCGGCCTGATTCCTTCGCCGGGCTGGGACGGCCGATTTGACTGGGACGGCTACGCCGACGCGATGCTGCATCCGTACGATCAGGATTCGCAGCAAGGCTGGATCGCCACCGCCAACCAGCGCACCGTACCGAAAGGCTATGGCATGCAGCTGTCCAATTCCTGGGACTACCCGGAGCGCGCCGAACGCATCGCCGAACTGGCCAATGCCGGCAAGCAGGACACCCGCAGCACCGTCGCCATGCAATACGACCAGACCACGACCTTCGCCGCCAAACTGAAGAAAATGTTCTCCGCGCCCGGCATGTCAGCGCCTTTGAAACAGGCCATCGACGCCTTGCCCGCGCCAGACCGCGACAAAGCCCGCGAAGCGTTCACCCGCCTGATGGCGTTCGACGGCAGACTGTCGCCGGGTTCGGCCGATGCGGCGATTTACGAACTGTTCCTGCAAGAAAGCGCCCGCCAGACCTTCCTCGACGAACTCGGCCCGGAAACCAGCCCAGCCTGGAAAGCGCTGGTGCAAAGCGCGGACCTGTCCTACTCGCCCCAGGCCGATCACCTGCTGGGCCGTGAAGACAGTCCGTATTGGGACGACGTGAAAACCCCGCAGAAAGAAGACAAACCCGCCATCCTCGCCCGCAGCCTGGCCGCTGCAATCAGCGTCGGTGAAGCCCAACTCGGCCCCGATCACAAAGCCTGGCAGTGGGGCAAACTGCACCAGATCACCTGGACCGCCCAAAGCGCCCAACTTACCGCCGCGCTGGGCGGCAACAAGGCGAGCGTGCTCAAAGGCCCGATCGCCACCGGCGGCGACCACACTACGCTCAACGCGTCGGGCTTCCACTGGGGCCAGGACTTCAACGCCGCCGTCGTCCCGGCCATGCGCATCATCGTCGACTTCGCCCAGCAGGAACCGATGATGGCGCAAAACGCCGCCGGCCAATCCGGCAACCCGGCCAGCCCGTACAACGCCAACGGCATCGAACCCTGGATGAAAGGCCTCTACATGTCCGTGCCGATGCAACCGGAAAACTTCGAAAAAGCCTACGGCAAGCAGCGCCTGACACTGACGCCCGGGAAGTAATGGTCGAGCCATCCATGATGACGCGGAGCGTCGCGGGATGCATTCCCACGCAGAGCGTGGGAACGATCAGGTGGTTGATGCCTGGGAAGAAGTGGCGCCTGAAATGGCCTCTTCCCGGCTGAAGCCGGTCCCACTAAAAGCGATGCGCGCATCCAAGATTGATGGCGTCCAAACCGGCCCCTTCCTGGCTGAAGCCGGTCCCACTAAATAGCACACCGCGTACCCTCAGTGGGACCGGCTTTAGCCGGGAAGCTTTTGATCTGCTTGGACGCGCTTTTGATCTTCATACGCAAAAGGCTCAAACACCACAAATCGCGACTTGGGTGCAGGCTGAACGCAGGTCTCGCTCCGTGGGCCGAGCGGCATGGATGCCGCGAGAGCCGCCCCCCGCCATGGATGGCGGATGGCGGCGGGCCCACGGAGCGAGACCGGAGTGAGGGAACCCGACGAAGGAGGGCCAAACCAGGAGCAAGCACCCTTGGTTACTTGGGGTGCTTTTCCAAGTAACTCGCCGAAGGCGAAACAGTCGAGCCGTTAGGCCGACGCTCTTGACCCTGATCTTGATCTTGATCTTGATCTTGATCCTGATCCTGATCTTGCTTCAAAACCCCGAACTTCTAAGCCCCGCCACCGCTCTACCTGACAAGTCCCCAAACCCGGTCAAACCATGGATCTCGTCATTGCCCGCCCCGAAGGCCTCTACTGCCCGCCCGGTGATTTCTACATCGATCCGTGGCGCCCGGTCGAACGCTCCGTCATCACCCACGCCCACGGCGACCACGCCCGCACCGGCAATGAACACTACCTCGCCGCCGCGCCCGGCGAAGGCATACTGCGCTCCCGACTGGGCCAGGACATCAACCTCCAGACCCTCGCCTATGGTGAAAGCATCACCCACCACGGCGTCAAACTCAGCCTCCACCCGGCGGGCCACGTCCTCGGTTCCGCCCAGGTCCGCCTCGAATACCAGGGCGAGGTCTGGGTTGCCTCTGGCGACTACAAAGTCGAACCCGACGGCACCTGCGAACCCTTCGAACCCGTGCGCTGCCACACCTTCATCACCGAATCCACCTTCGGCCTGCCGATCTACCGCTGGCAGCCCCAAGCGGAAATCTTCGCCGGCGTCAACGAATGGTGGCGCGCCAACGCCGCCGCCGGCAAAGCCAGCGTCCTGTTCGCCTACTCATTCGGCAAAGCCCAACGCATCCTCCACGGCATCGACCCCAGCATCGGCCCGATCCTCGTCCATGGCGCCGTCGAACCGCTGAACCGCGTCTACCGTGAAGCCGGCGTACGCATCCCGGAAACCCACTATGCCGGCGACTTCAAAAAAACCGACCCCGCCTTGCGCAGCGCCCTGATCGTCGCACCGCCCTCCGCCGGCGGCAGCACCTGGATGCGCCGTTTTGGCGAGTTCAGCGACGCCTTCGCCAGCGGCTGGATGATGCTGCGCGGCACCCGGCGTCGGCGTGGTGTCGATCGCGGCTTCGCCCTCTCCGACCACGCTGACTGGCCGGGCTTGCTCTGGGCCATCGAAAACACCGGCGCCGAGCGGGTCATGGTCACCCACGGCTCGGTGGCCGTGCTGGTGCGCTATCTGCGGGAACTCGGCCTCGACGCCCAGGGTTTCAGCACTGAATACGGCGACGAGGAAGACGACGCAGCGGTCAAGACCGAGCCAGCATCCGAATCCGCATCGACAGGCGAGGCCTCCTCATGAAGGCCTTCGCCGAGCTGTATTCCGACCTGGACGCCACCACCTCCAGCAACGCCAAGCTGGCGGCCATGCAAGCCTATTTCAGCACCGCAGCACCTGAAGACGCCGCGTGGGCGGTGTACTTCCTGGCCGGCGGACGCCCACGGCAACTGGTGCCGACGCGGATGTTGCGTGAGCAGGCATTACTGCTGTCCGGCTTGCCGGAATGGCTGTTCGAGGAGAGTTACCAGGCGGTCGGCGATTTGGCAGAAACCCTGTCGCTGCTACTCCCGAAAGCCGAGAACAGCTCCGAAGAAGGCCTGGCCAGCTGGATGGAAAATCATCTGCTGCCCCTGCGTGGTCTGCCTCCGGAAGAATTACTCGAGCGCCTGCCAACATTCTGGTCACAGCTGGACCCGCAAAGCCTGATGGTCTGTCTGAAGCTGATCACCGGCAGTTTCCGGGTCGGTGTCTCGAAGCTGCTGGTGACACGCGCCCTCGCCGCGCTGGCCGATATCGACAGCAAGCGCGTGGCCCAGCGGCTCGTGGGCTACACCGATCTTTCCCATCGCCCCAGCGCCGAGGGCTATCTAAAACTCATCGCCGAAGAATCGGCCGACGAACACGCGCAACGCGGCGGCCAGCCTTACCCCTTCTTCCTTGCCCACGCGCTGCAGCAACCCGTCGATCAGTTCGAGAACCTGCTGGGCGCCGCCGAAAACTGGCAGGTGGAATGGAAGTGGGACGGCATCCGCGCCCAAGTGGTCAAGCGCGAAGGTCGCCTGTGGATCTGGTCGCGAGGTGAAGAACTGGTCACGGATCGCTTCCCGGAGCTGCACAGCCTTATCCAATGCCTGCCCGACGGCACGGTGATCGACGGCGAGATCGTGGTCTGGAAAGCCGCAACCCCTGAGAATCCCGAGGACGGCGAGTTTGCCCTCGACACCCCTGCGCCCGGCACCCCCGGCGAAGCGACACCGTCAGTGCAGCCCTTTGCCCTGCTGCAACAGCGCATCGGCCGAAAAACCCTGGGCAAGAAGATTCTGGAGGATGTACCGGTCGTCGTGCTGGCGTATGACCTGCTGGAATGGGAAGGTCACGACTGGCGCAGCCGCCCGCAACACGAACGGCGCGCGCAGCTGGAAAAGGTCATCGGCGACGCCCAAAGCCCGGTGCTGATGCCCTCTCCGGTACTGACCGGCACTGACTGGCTTGACCTCGGCCGGCAGCGCGAGGCGTCCCGCAGCCTTGGCGTGGAGGGGATGATGCTCAAGGCGCGGGACTCGCTGTACGGCGTTGGACGCACCAAGGACATGGGCGTCTGGTGGAAGTGGAAAATGGACCCGTTCAGCGTCGACGCCGTGTTGATCTACGCCCAGCGCGGTCACGGCCGCCGCGCCAGTCTCTACAGCGACTACACGTTCGCGGTCTGGGACGGCCCGCCGGAATCCAGCGAACGGACATTGGTGCCCTTCGCCAAAGCGTATTCGGGGCTGACCGACGAAGAGATGCGAAAAGTGGATGCAATCATCCGCAAGACCACGGTCGACAAATTCGGCCCGGTCCGAAGTGTTACCCCAACCCTGGTATTCGAGTTGGGCTTTGAAGGCATTGCACTCTCTAAAAGGCACAAGAGCGGCATCGCCGTCCGGTTTCCGAGGATGCTGCGGTGGCGCCTCGACAAACCTGTCGCCGAAGCCGACAGCCTGGCGACGCTGCAGGACCTGCTGGCCTGAGCACCGTCGCGGTGCGCAGGCCTGATGATCGCCCGCCCTATATGCACTGAGTTAGGGCGCTTTGAAACGTCACGGATCTCACGGCAGGCTTGGCCAAGCGTTTCGAATCTCCCCCACGCCGCAAAAACCATCGCTGGCCCTTTCATGGGCTGCAACTTTTTCGCCCACTCTCAACGGGATACCGCTACTCTGCCGGTGCCTGCGAGACCTCAAAAAAAGACAAAAGATGGCGCTGAGTCATCATTGCGACAACTCCGTACATTTAAAACGCGCGTTCGTTTGTTTGGTTCGGAAATTGCTGTCTATTTGCGGTCTGGCTTTTGCCGGTAGCAAGCCTTCGCGTGTTCCCAACGCTCAATTTGGTTTTAAGGACTGAACGATGAAAAAAGCATGGCTGACCCTTTCCGCACTCGCCATCTGTCTGGCCGCCGGTAACGCAATGGCCAAGGAGTACAAGGAGCTGCGTTTCGGCGTCGATCCTTCCTACGCGCCCTTCGAATCCAAAGCCGCTGACGGCAGCCTGGTGGGCTTCGATATCGACTTGGGCAACGCGATCTGTGCTGAACTGAAGGTCAAGTGCAAGTGGGTCGAAAGCGATTTCGACGGCATGATTCCAGGCCTGAAAGCCAAGAAGTTCGACGGCGTGATCTCCTCCATGACCGTGACGCCCGCTCGCGAGAAAGTCATCGACTTCTCCAACGAACTGTTCTCCGGCCCTACCTCGCTGGTCTACAAAAAAGGCTCGGGCTTGAGTGCTGACACTGCGTCGCTTAAAGGCAAAACAGTCGGTTACGAGCAAGGCACCATCCAGGAAGCCTACGCCAAGGCCATCCTGGACAAGGCTGGCGTGAAGACCCAGGCCTACGCCAACCAGGACCAAGTGTATGCCGACCTCGTTTCGGGTCGTCTGGACGCATCGGTTCAAGACATGCTGCAAGCCGAACTGGGCTTCCTGAAATCGCCACAGGGCGGTGATTACGAAGTCAGCCAGCCAATCGACGATCCCCTGCTGCCGGCCAAGACAGCCATCGGCATTTCCAAAGGTGACAAGGAGCTCAAAGCGCTCTTGGACAAGGGTATCAAAGCGTTGCACGATGACGGCAAGTACGCCGAGATCCAGAAGAAGCACTTCGGCGATCTGAATCTGTACAGCGGTAAATAAGCAAACAGACGCCCGTGAATTTCAGCCAGAATCGGCCGCTGAAGTTCACGGGCGTTTTTATTGACTGTATAGGTTGCACATGTTCGAAACTCTCCTGCAAAACCTGGGACTCTCGGCACTCAGCCTGAAAGGCTTCGGCCCGCTGTTGCTGCAAGGCACCTGGATGACCGTCAAATTATCGGTACTGTCGCTGCTGCTGGCCATTGCACTCGGCCTGCTGGGCGCCAGTGCCAAACTCTCGAAAGCCGCCGTGCTGCGCGTTCCGGCCCAGATCTATACCACGCTGATCCGTGGCGTACCTGACCTGGTGCTGATGCTGCTGATCTTCTACAGCCTGCAAACCTGGCTGACCACGCTCACCGAAGCGATGGAATGGGACTACATCGAGATCGACCCTTTCTCTGCCGGCGTCATCACGTTGGGCTTCATCTATGGCGCGTATTTCACCGAGACCTTCCGCGGCGCGATTCTCGCCGTACCGCGCGGTCAAGTCGAAGCCGCTACGGCCTATGGACTCAGCCGTTCGCAACGATTTCGCCTGGTGGTGTTCCCGCAGATGATGCGCTTCGCCCTGCCCGGCATTGGCAACAACTGGCAAGTGGTGCTCAAAGCCACGGCGCTGGTGTCGATCATTGGTCTGGCCGATCTGGTCAAGGCCGCGCAGGACGCGGGTAAAAGCACGTATCAGCTGTTCTATTTCCTGGTACTCGCCGCCCTGATCTATCTGGTCATCACCAGCGTGTCCAACTTCGCCCTGCGCTGGGCCGAACGGCGGTATGCCGCTGGCAGCCGGGAGGCGCAACGATGATCGAATTACTGCAAGAGTATTGGCGCGCCTTCCTTTATACGGACGGCCAGAACATCACCGGCCTGGCCATGACGATGTGGCTGCTCAGTGCCTCCATCGCCATCGGCTTTATCGTGTCGATTCCGCTGTCCATCGCCCGCGTGTCGCGCAATCCGCTGGTGCGCTGGCCAGTGCAGTTCTACACCTACCTGTTCCGTGGAACGCCGCTGTATATCCAGTTACTGATTTGCTACACCGGGATTTACAGCATCGCGGCCGTGCGTGAGCAGCCCATGCTCGGCGCGTTCTTCCGTGACGCGATGAACTGCACGATTCTCGCCTTCGCCCTGAACACCTGTGCCTACACCACCGAAATCTTCGCCGGTGCGATTCGCAGCATGAACCACGGTGAAGTCGAGGCGGCCAAGGCTTACGGCCTGACCGGCTGGCGCTTGTACGCCTATGTGGTCATGCCGTCGGCATTGCGCCGTTCGCTTCCTTATTACAGCAACGAAGTGATCCTGATGCTGCACTCGACCACCGTGGCCTTCACCGCCACTGTGCCGGACGTCCTCAAGGTCGCGCGCGACGCCAACTCGGCCACCTTCCTGACCTTCCAGTCGTTCGGCATCGCGGCGCTGATCTATCTCACGGTCACGTTCATTCTGGTGGGCCTGTTCCGACTGGCTGAACGCCGCTGGCTGGCCTTCCTCGGCCCGACTCACTAGGAACCCTGCATGCGACACCAGACCCATGATCTGCTGGCCCCGGTGCCCGGCACCGCGCGGCAGATCCACAGCTTTCACTACGGCCCGGAAACCGGCGCCTGTAAGGTTTACATCCAGTCGTCCCTGCACGCCGACGAGCTGCCGGGCATGCTGGTGTCCTGGTATTTGAAGCAACGGCTGGCCGAACTCGAAAACGCCGGTCAGCTGCTCGGCGAAGTCGTGGTCGTTCCCGTGGCCAACCCCGTCGGTCTGGAGCAGGTTCTGATGGACATGCCGCTGGGCCGCTACGAGCTAGAGAGCGGGCAGAACTTCAACCGCCGCTTCGTCGACCTCGGTCAGCAGGTGGGCGATGAAGTCGAAGCGCTGCTGACCGATGACCCCGAAGACAACGTCACGCTGATTCGCAAAACCTTGCTCGCCGCACTGAATAACTGCGTCGGCAGCACCCAGCTGGAGTCCCAGCGCCTCACGTTGCAACGGCTGGCCTGTGACGCCGACGTGGTGCTGGACCTGCACTGTGATTTCGAATCCGTCGAGCACCTGTACACCACGCCTGAGGCCTGGCCCCAGGTCGAGCCGCTGTCGCGTTACCTCGGCGCACAGGCGAGCCTGCTGGCAACCGATTCCGGCGGGCAGTCGTTCGACGAATGCTTCACGCTGGTCTGGTGGCAACTGCAGCAGCGTTTTGCCAAACGCTTCCCGATTCCGCTGGGCAGTTTCTCCGTGACCCTGGAGTTGCGTGGTCAGGGGGACGTCAATCACGCCCTGGCCAGCCGCGATTGTCAGGCAATCATCAGCTACCTGATGCACCGCGGCGCCATTGTCGGCGAGCCGGTTGTGCCTCCTGAACTGATTTACCCGGCGACACCGCTGGCGGGCGTCGAACCTGTCGCCACGCCGGTCGGCGGTCTGCTGGTGTTCTGCACACTGCCCGGCGAATACGTCGAGGCGGGGCAGTTGATCGCTGAGGTCATCGACCCGATCAGCGACACAGTGACCCCCATCCACACAGCCAACGCGGGCCTTATGTACGCCCGCTCATTGCGACGCATGGCGACCGCCGGCATGGTCATCGCCCATGTTGCCGGCACCGAAGCCTACCGCAGCGGCTACTTACTTTCTCCTTGAGGACTGCCCTTCATGTACAAACTGACCATCGATGGCCTGCATAAAAGCTACGGTGACCACGAGGTGCTCAAAGGGGTGTCGCTCAAGGCCAGCGTCGGCGACGTGATTTGCCTGATCGGCGCCAGCGGCTCGGGCAAGAGCACGTTCCTGCGCTGCATCAATTTTCTCGAGCAACCCAATGACGGCGCCATGAGCCTGGACGGCCAGCCTGTGCGCATGGTCAGCGACACCGGCGGCATGCGCGTCGCCGATCCGGCCGAGCTGCAGCGGATTCGCACGCGGCTGGCGATGGTGTTTCAGCACTTCAACCTGTGGAGCCACATGACGGTGCTGGAAAACATCACCATGGCCCCGCGCCGGGTGTTGGGCGTATCGAAGGTCGAAGCTGAGGCCCGCGCGCGCAAATACCTGGACAAGGTCGGGCTTCCCGCGCGCGTCGCCGATCAATACCCCGCATTCCTGTCCGGCGGCCAGCAGCAGCGCGTGGCCATCGCCCGCGCCCTGGCGATGGAGCCGGAAATCATGCTGTTCGACGAGCCCACTTCGGCGCTCGACCCTGAACTGGTTGGTGAGGTATTGAAGGTCATTCAAGGCCTCGCCGAAGAAGGCCGGACCATGATTCTCGTGACCCACGAAATGGGTTTCGCCCGCAAGGTCGCCAATCAAGTGGTATTCCTGCACCAGGGCCAGATCGAAGAAATGGGCCACCCGGACGACGTGCTGGGCAGCCCGAAGAGCGAGCGCTTGCAGCAGTTTCTGAGTGGAAATTTGAAATAGTCACTTGCTGTAGAGATACGGGGCTGACACCCCACTCTGGTTCAGCGCACGCGTAACCTGTGAGAGCGAGCTTGCTCGCGAAGGCATTCTGTCAGTCAGCTTCCTTGCTGCTGACCCACCGCATTCGCGAGCAAGCTCGCTCCCACAGGATTTGTCCTCACAGTCGACAACGCGGTCCAAGGGAAAAAACGAGTCACTCAAACCAATCCAAACGGACATCCCATCAAACTAATCCACCCTCCCAGCGGTCTCTGACTTAACCCCTCCCAGAGCCTGCGCATGCCAAAAGCTGTCAATTTCGCCAAGCGCTGGTTCGCCGAGCGTGGCTGGAAACCCTTTCCCTTCCAGAAAGAAGTCTGGGCCGCCGTGGCACGGGGCGAGTCGGGTCTGTTGCACGCCAGCACCGGCGCGGGCAAGACCTACTCGGTGTGGTTTGCCGCCCTCAACCAGTTCGCCCGGCCTGCACCTGAACCGACCGAGCTGAAGCCGCGCAAGCGCAAACCCGTCGCCGCGCCCCTCAGCGTGCTGTGGATTACCCCCATGCGCGCCCTCGCCGCGGACACCGCCCGGGCGCTGGAAGGTCCGTTGCAGGATTTGCAGATCCCGTGGAGCGTCGGCCTGCGCACCGGTGACACCAGCAGCAGCGAACGCGCCAGGCAGGGCCGCCGCCTGCCCTCCGCGCTGATCACCACGCCAGAGAGCCTGACGTTGCTGCTGACCCGCGCCGACGCCCAGGCGACGATGTCGACGCTGAAAATGGTCGTCGTCGACGAATGGCACGAGTTGATCGGCAACAAGCGCGGGATTCAATTGCAACTGGCGCTGGCCAGGCTGCGCCAATGGAATCCCGAGCTGGTCATCTGGGGCCTTTCCGCGACCCTCGGCAATCAAGATCACGCGCAACAGGTGCTGGTGGGCGATCACGGCACCACTGTTCACGGCAAAGTGGTCAAGGAATTGATCGTCGACACGCTCCTGCCGCCGTCCATCGAGCGCTTCCCCTGGGCCGGTCACATGGGGTTGCGCATGCTGCCTCAAGTGCTGGCCGAAGTGGACAGCAGTTCCAGTTGCCTGCTGTTCACCAATACCCGCGCGCAGTCGGAAGTCTGGTATCAGGCGCTGCTGGAAGCGCGGCCGGACTGGGCCGGGCTGATCGCGCTGCATCACGGCTCGCTGTCCCGCGAAGTCCGCGACTGGGTTGAACGCGCGCTGAAAGAAGGCCACCTGAAAGCCGTGGTCTGCACCTCCAGCCTCGACTTGGGCGTAGATTTTCTGCCGGTCGAGCGAGTGTTGCAGATCGGCTCGGCCAAGGGCGTCGCGCGGTTGATGCAGCGTGCGGGACGTTCGGGTCACGCGCCAGGCCGGCCGTCTCGGGTCACGCTGGTGCCGACCCATAGCCTGGAACTGGTCGAGGCTGCCGCGGCCCGCGACGCCGTCAACGCGCGTCTGATCGAACCCCGGGAATCACCCCACAAGCCGCTGGATGTCCTCGTACAACATCTGGTGAGCATGGCGCTCGGTGGCGGCTTTACCCCCGACGCGCTATTAGCCGAAGTTCGCACCGCATGGGCCTACCGCGATCTGACCGACGAAGAATGGGAATGGGCGCTGGCGTTCGTGCGCTATGGCGGCCTGTCGCTGACAGCGTACCCGGATTATCGTCGCGTCGAGCCGGACGAAGACGGTATCTGGCGCGTCCCTGATGCACGCCTCGCCCGCCGCCACCGCATGAGCGTGGGCACCATCGTCAGCGACGCCAGCATTAACGTGAAATATTGGAGCAAGGGCGGCGGAGGCGGATCCCTCGGCAGCGTCGAAGAAGGTTTCATCGCCCGACTGAAACCAGGAGACGGCTTTTTGTTCAGCGGCCGTTTGCTGGAACTGGTGCGCGTGGAGAACATGACCGCGTACGTGAAAAAGGCTACGGGCAAAAAAGCCGCCGTCCCACGCTGGAATGGCGGACGGATGCCGCTCTCAAACGAACTGGCCGACGCCGTTGTCGAGAAATTCGATGCGGCAGCGCGAGGTGATTTCAGCAGCCCCGAGATGCACATCGTCAGCCCGCTGCTGGAAGTGCAACGGCAATGGTCAGCGTTGCCGCGCAAGGACACGCTGCTGGCGGAAGTTCTTAAATCCCGGGAAGGCTGGCATTTGTTTCTCTACCCCTTCGCCGGGCGGCATGTGCACTTGGGGTTGGCGAGCCTGCTGGCGTGGCGGCTGAGCCGTGACACGCCGCTGACCTTCTCGATCGCTGTGAACGACTACGGCTTCGAGCTGCTCAGCGCCACCCCGATCGACTGGAATGAGCGCCTGACGACTCAGCTGTTTTCCGAAGACGAGCTGCTCGCCGATATCATCGCCAGCCTGAACGCCGGCGAACTTGCACTGCGCCGCTTTCGCGAGATTGCCCGGATCGCCGGGCTGGTGTTCTCCGGCTACCCCGGCGCTCCGAAGAGCAATCGACAACTGCAAGCCTCAAGCGGACTATTCTTCGAAGTGTTCAAACAGTACGACGCAAGCAACCTGTTGCTGACCCAGGCGCAGGAAGAAGTGCTGCGGCAAGAACTCGATGTAGCCCGGCTCGAACAGACCCTCAGCCGCATCAACAACCGGACCCTGGATTTGCACGTGATCAAACGCCCCACCCCGATGGCCTTCCCGCTGCTGGTAGAACGCATGCGCGAAAGCCTCAGCACTGAAAAACTTTCTGACCGTATCGCGCGCATGGTCAGCGACCTCGAAAAAGCCGCCGGGCCTGAGGTCATGACGTGAGGCCATATCTGTCGATTCAGCTGGCAGGTGCGGAATTGTGGTTGCTGGCAGATAAAGCGATTTATTACCCGGCAGAGCGCGCGCTGTTGATCGCCGACGCCCACTTCGGCAAGGCCGCTGCCTACCGGCGGTTGGGCCAGCCAGTGCCCCATGGCACCACGGATGCCAACCTTCAGCGCCTGGATGCTCTGCTGGCGAGCTATGACTGCGACCGGCTAATCTTTCTGGGGGATTTTTTGCACGCTCCGGAATCCCACGCGGCTGGCACCCTGGCGGCGATTCAGGCATGGCGTGACAGACACCATGACCTGGCGATCACCTTGATTCGGGGGAACCACGACAAGCGTGCAGGCGACCCGCCACCGGAGCTGCGCATGGAGGTCGTCGAGGAACCCATGTTTCTGGGGCCGTATGCGCTGCAGCACGAACCTGATCCCCACCCAGACTTTCACGTTCTGGCGGGGCATGTGCATCCGGCTTATCGACTATACGGACGAGGACGTCAGCGATTACGGCTGCCGTGCTTCTACGTGTTGCCACGGGTAAGCCTGCTGCCAGCGTTCGGCGCGTTTACGGGAGGGATGAATATTGATCGGGCTGAAAACAGCAAGATCTATGTCGTGGGGGATGGAGCGGTGTGGGAGGCGTTTTGAATGGTGAGGGAGGTGCTCCCGCCGATGCCAGGCACCGACGGGACATGAATCAGGCAACCGGCGCGGGTGGCGGCTCGTCCGGGATCGTCGGCACGCCACCTTCGTCAGGTTGAGGGTATTCGTTTGGACTGTCTGGGTCTGGCTGCCCGGGAATGCCCCCGGCGACCATGTTATCAAGATGTGGATGCGCTAACAGCGACCAAGCCAGCAACCCAACCTGATTGGGACTCGGGTCAGTTTGATTGCTGCTGGTGTTGATGTGTCTCTTCATAGGGCACTCCTGAGCGTTGGCCCCATCCGCATGGTGCGGATGGAAACAGTTCAGTCAGTAGAGTGCGGATTTCGAGACAAATTCAGTGAGTGGCAGACAAATGGCGTGATTACGTACGGGGCAGCGTCACGCCGCGTTGGCCTTGATACTTGCCACCACGGTCCTTGTAGGACACCTCGCACTCTTCGTCGGATTCCAGAAACAGCATCTGTGCAACGCCTTCGTTAGCGTAGATTTTCGCCGGCAGCGTGGTGGTGTTGGAGAACTCCAGCGTTACGTGGCCTTCCCATTCAGGCTCAAGCGGCGTTACGTTGACGATGATGCCGCAGCGGGCGTAGGTGCTCTTGCCCAGACAGATAGTCAGCACGTTGCGCGGGATGCGGAAATATTCGACGGTGCGCGCCAGTGCAAACGAGTTCGGCGGGATGATGCAGACATCGCTTTTAACGTCGACAAAACTTTTTTCATCGAAGTTTTTCGGGTCCACAGTGGCCGAATTGATGTTGGTGAAGACCTTGAATTCGTCCGCGCAACGCACGTCGTAGCCATAGCTGGAGACGCCGAAAGAGATCACTCGATCAGCGCCTTCGCCGCGCACCTGACGCTCCACGAACGGCTCGATCATGCCGTGTTCCTGCGCCATGCGGCGAATCCACTTGTCCGATTTGATGCTCATGGCGGTGTCCTGAATAGCGAGGTGAAAAAGATGTCCGGCATCTTACCGGTCGAACGCCCCGGGTTCAAAGATTGCGCACCCGGCGCATTAAAGGCGTTGAGCCACCTCAAGAAAAAATCGTAAGCAGCCCCTTTGCACATCCGAGAAAAAGGGGTAAGGTGGCTCCACTGTGTTGCTTGTGTCACTGAGAATATCTACACGATGTTGAATTTCGATCCAACCATCTCCAAGAATTTTTCCTGCTCTTTGCACTCAGTCTCGGCCAGGGCACTTCCTGAGTCGCAGTTAACTTTGTCCAAGGAGATACACCATGTCTAATCGCCAAACTGGTACCGTTAAGTGGTTCAACGATGAAAAAGGCTTCGGCTTCATCACTCCACAATCCGGTGACGACCTGTTCGTTCACTTCAAAGCTATCCAATCTGACGGCTTCAAAAGCCTGAAAGAAGGCCAACAGGTCTCTTTCATCGCTACCCGCGGTCAGAAAGGCATGCAAGCTGAAGAAGTTCAAGTTATCTAACTTGTCCTGATTCGCTTAAAAGACCCCGCCCTTAAAAGCGGGGTTTTTTTATGCCTGTCAAATAAGCATTTCCGCTCGCCCTACCGGCTCCCTCTACCTTAAATCTCATCACCGCGACATGCCGAGCATCCGGCACATCGCGTCTTCAGGCTTCTGTCTTAGCGCATCAATCGTCGCTCACGGAGATGTTCGGCATCTCTGCAGTCGCGGCTTCCTGCAGCACGATTCGTGCGCCGACATGACGCGCCAGTTCTTGATACACCATTGCAATCTGACTCTCCGGCTCGGCAATCGCCGTGGGCTTACCGCCATCGGCCTGCTCGCGAATCAGCATGGACAACGGCAGCGAGGCCAAGAGCTCAACGCCGTACTGCGTGGCCAACTTCTCCCCCCCACCTTCGCCAAACAAATGCTCGGCGTGCCCGCAGTTCGAGCAGATGTGCACGGCCATGTTCTCAACGACGCCCAGCACCGGGATGTTGACCTTGCGGAACATCTCCACGCCTTTCTTCGCGTCCAGCAACGCGAGGTCCTGCGGGGTTGTAACAATGACTGCGCCTGCAACCGGGACCTTCTGCGCGAGGGTGAGCTGGATATCGCCGGTGCCGGGCGGCATATCGATGACCAGATAATCCAGATCATTCCAGGCGGTCTGGGTCACCAGTTGCAGCAGCGCACCCGACACCATCGGCCCTCTCCAGACCATCGGTGTGTTGTCGTCGGTCAGAAAAGCCATGGACATCACTTCGATGCCATGGGCCTCGATCGGCACGAACCACTTCTGGTCCTTGATCTTCGGACGGGTGCCTTCGGCGATGCCGAACATGACGCCCTGGCTCGGGCCGTAGATATCGGCATCGAGAATGCCCACCCGCGCGCCTTCCCGGGAAAGCGCCAACGCCAGGTTGGCCGCCGTTGTGGATTTACCGACGCCACCCTTGCCCGACGCAACGGCAACGATGTTCTTCACGTTGGCCAGGCCGGGGATCTGGCCGAGGGCTTTGTGAGGGTTAATCACGGAAGTGATCTGGACGCTGGCCGATGCGACGCCATCCAGTCCTTCAATCGCCATCTGCAGCATCTGCGCCCAGCCGTTCTTGAACAGCGCGGCCGCGTAGCCCAGTTCCAGCTGGACACTCACGCGGTCGCCGTCGATCTCGATGGCGCGGACACACCCGGCGCTGACCGGGTCCTGATTCAAGTAAGGATCGGTGTACTGGCGAAGGACGGCTTCCACCGTTGCGCGATTGACAGCGCTCATGGGTGACTCCCTATAAAGACTGACTAAAACAGGCGGCCATCCTACCTTGTATGCCCGATAAAGAACGCAACGACGTTTCCTTTCAAGCACATCGGCAGATTCCGACATGCAGCGCGGGATGAAAAAAAACGCTCAGGCCTTTATAGTGGCCGACCTCCGTTTCACTTCAAGTAGCCGAGCCCAATGTCCGAGCCACGCAAGATTCTCGTCACCAGCGCCCTGCCCTATGCCAATGGTTCCATTCACCTTGGCCACATGCTCGAGTACATCCAGACCGACATGTGGGTGCGCTTTCAAAAGCACCGTGGCAATCAGTGCATTTACGTGTGCGCGGATGACGCCCATGGCTCGGCCATCATGCTGCGCGCCGAGAAAGAAGGCATCACGCCCGAGCAGTTGATCGCCAACGTGCAGGCCGAGCACAGTGCCGACTTCGCTGACTTCCTGGTGGATTTCGACAACTTCCACTCGACCCATGCCGAAGAAAATCGTGAGCTGTCGAGCGAGATCTACAAACGCCTTCGCGACGCCGGCCACATCGCCACGCGCTCCGTGACGCAATATTTCGACCCGGAAAAGAAGATGTTCCTGGCCGACCGCTTCATCAAAGGCACCTGCCCGAAATGCGGTACCGAGGATCAGTACGGCGACAACTGCGAAAAGTGCGGCGCGACCTACGCCCCGACTGATCTGAAAGATCCCAAGTCCGCGATTTCCGGTGCGACGCCGGTGCTTCGGGACTCCAAGCATTTCTTCTTCGACCTGCCCGCGTTCGACGCCATGCTGAAAAGCTGGACGCGAAGCGGCACGCTGCAGGACGCCGTGGCGAACAAAATCGCCGAATGGCTCGATTCCGGCCTGCAGCAGTGGGACATCTCCCGCGATGCGCCGTATTTCGGCTTCGAAATCCCCGACGAGCCGGGCAAATATTTCTACGTGTGGCTGGATGCTCCCATCGGCTACATGGCGAGCTTCAAGAACCTCTGTGCGCGCCGTCCGGAACTGGACTTCGATGCGTTCTGGCGCAAGGACTCGACCACCGAGCTTTACCACTTCATCGGCAAAGACATCGTCAACTTCCATGCGCTGTTCTGGCCGGCAATGCTCGAAGGTTCGGGATTCCGCAAGCCTACAGGCATCAACGTGCACGGCTACCTGACCGTCAACGGCCAGAAGATGTCGAAATCCCGCGGCACCTTCATCAAGGCACGCACGTACCTTGAGCACCTGTCGCCGGAATACCTGCGTTACTACTACGCGGCCAAACTGGGCCGTGGCGTCGACGATCTCGACCTGAACCTTGAAGACTTTGTGCAGAAGGTTAACTCTGACCTGATCGGCAAGGTGGTAAACATCGCCAGCCGTTGCGCGGGGTTCATTCAGAAAGGCAACGCAGGCTTGCTGGTGGCCGGCAATGCCGAGCCCGAATTGACCGACGCTTTTCATGCCGCAGCGCCAAGCATTGCCGATGCCTACGAGGCGCGTGACTTTGCCCGTGCGATGCGCGAAATCATGGCGCTGGCGGACCGCGCCAACGCCTGGATCGCCGACAAGGCGCCCTGGTCGCTGGCCAAGCAGGAAGGTAAACAAGACGAGGTTCAGGCGATCTGCGCCCTGGGCATCAATCTGTTCCGCCAGTTGGTGATCTTCCTCAAGCCTGTGCTGCCGAACCTGGCCGCAGACGCCGAGCAGTTCCTCAACGTTCCGCCATTGACCTGGAATGATCACCAGACGCTGTTGAGCAATCATCAGCTCAACCCGTTCCAGCCGCTGATGACCCGTATCGACCCCGTAAAAGTGGAAGCCATGACGCACGCATCGAAAGAAGACCTGGCCGCCAGCGCCACCGACACAGGTGCGGCGCCGCAGGGCAATGGCGAGCTGACGAAAGACCCGCTCTCCCCTGAGATCGACTTCGACGCCTTCGCGGCCATTGACCTGCGTGTCGCGCTGATCGAGAAAGCCGAGCACGTTGAAGGCGCCGACAAGCTGCTGCGCCTGACGCTGGACATCGGCGACGAGAAGCGCAACGTCTTCTCCGGCATCAAGAGCGCTTACCCGAACCCGGCGGAGCTGGAGGGTCGATTGACCATGATGATCGCCAACCTGAAGCCGCGGAAAATGCGTTTTGGTATTTCCGAAGGCATGGTGATGGCCGCAGGTCCTGGCGGTGAAGAAATTTACCTGCTGAGCCCTGACAGCGGCGCCATCCCCGGTCAGCGCATCAAGTAACCCGACCCCAACCGTCACATTCTGCACGTTATCGACGGCCCGCCCGGGTCGTCGATCTGGTCCAAGCATGAGCCTGATTCAGCGCATCGACGCCCTGCTGCCGCAAACCCAATGCGGAAAGTGTGGCCATCCAGGCTGCCAACCCTACGCCGAAGGCATTGCGAGCGGCGAAGCCATCAACAAGTGTCCACCCGGTGGCGACGAGACCATCGCGGCACTGGCTCGACTGCTGAACGTGCCGGTGCTGCAACTGGACATCGAACGGGGCATCGCGCCGGCGCAGGTTGCGTTTATTCGAGAGGCCGAGTGCATCGGTTGCACCAAATGCATCCAGGCCTGTCCCGTGGACGCGATCGTCGGCGCTGCCAAACTGATGCACACCGTCATCATTGAGGAATGCACCGGATGCGACCTGTGCGTTGCGCCCTGTCCGGTCGACTGCATCGACATGCTGCCGCTGCCGACGACCTCAGTGCCGTTTATTGGTGATTGCGCGATGGATGAAGCGCAACAACTAGTCAGAGCCGTCAAACGCGGTCGGGCACGGCAACGCTTTGACGCGCGCTCGGCTCGCCTGCAGCGCGATGAACAGCGACGCCAGGTCGAGCGCCAGACTCGCCAGTTGCGATCTGCCACCCCCACTGTTATCCAGCCAGACCCGGCGCAGGCCGCACTGGCGCGGCTTCGTTCCAGCCCTTCCACTGGCGGTGACGCGGCGTTGAAACGGGCCCGCGCCCAAGTCGCGATGAGCAGAGCCCAATTGCTGAAATCGTTGAAGGCCTTTGGTCACCCGCCGATTGCCGAACAAGCCGCACAACTCGTGCAGTTGCAGCGCGGCCTCGACGAGGCAGAGCATGCGCTCGCCCAGTTGCAGGAACTGGCGCTCTCGGCACCGTCTTCTCAGGAAACGCCTACCCCATGAACGCCGTCAAACGCCTTGAGATCTTTCGTCGCCTGCACGAAGACAATCCCGATCCAAAAACGGAACTGGCCTACACCACGCCATTCGAGCTCCTGATCGCCGTGATTCTCTCGGCGCAAGCCACAGATGTCAGCGTCAACAAGGCTACGGCGCGTCTCTACCCCGTCGCCAATACGCCTCAGGCGATTTACGCGTTGGGTGTCGAGGGTTTGTCTGCATATATCAGGACCATTGGCCTTTACAACAGCAAGGCGCGAAACGTGATCGAAACGTGCCGTCTGCTGATTGAACGGCACGGAGGGGAAGTGCCGCAAAACCGAGAGGCCCTTGAAGCACTGCCCGGCGTAGGCCGCAAGACCGCCAACGTCGTCTTGAACACGGCGTTTCGCCAGTTGGCAATGGCGGTCGACACGCATATCTTCCGGGTCAGCAACCGCACCGGCATCGCGCCCGGGAAGAATGTGGTGGAAGTTGAAAACAAACTGATGAAATTCGTGCCCAGGGATTACCTCATGGATGCGCATCACTGGCTGATCCTTCACGGACGTTATGTGTGTGTTGCGCGCAAGCCCAGGTGTGGCAGTTGCAGAATCGAGGACCTTTGCGAGTACAAGGCCAAGACCTCTGACGATTGAACGATAGCGTCTCCGGGCTTTGATCGATTAAAAAAATCTTTTTTACCCAAGCGAGGTTTGTCGCTATAAGAGGCGCCAACGACTGTTCACGCCTGAGGCTGCATCATGAGCGATGAAAAAGACACCATCGAAGTCGACGACGACTTCGTGATCGAAGAGCCGGAGGAAGTCCCAGCCGTACCGGTAGAGACCGCCAAGACCAATCTTGGCAAGCGCCGCACCATCGATAACCTGCTCGAAGAGCGTCGGTTGCAGAGGCAGCTTGCAGACTACGATTTCGATTTCTGACTGTGCCTCGCCACGCTTGCCTGAAGGCCTCTCCTGCTGAGAGGCTGGGCAAAAAAATCAAGCCGATAACGCACCTCAATACGACAAGGTTCCACGGCCATCAAACCAGCCCGTTACGTTGCGCGAGCTCGATGAGGTCCACCAGCGAATGCGCATTGAGCTTGAGCAACAGACGCGTTTTGTAGGTGCTGACGGTCTTGTTGCTTAGAAACATGCCGTCGGCAATCTCCTTGTTGGTCTTGCCACGGGCCAACTGCTGCAACACCATCATTTCCCTTCCCGATAAACGATCCACCATCTCCGCCTCGCTGGCATTGCCGAGACTGGAGCGCACCGTATGCAGTGCCTGGTTGGGGAAATAACTGTAACCGGACAACACGGCCTTGATGGCGCTGAGCAATTCGGTCAGATCCTGCTGCTTGCAGACATACCCCGCCGCACCTGCCTGCATGCAGCGCATTGAAAAATGCCCTGGCGCTTGAGAGGTAAGGATCAGCACTTTGAAGGCCAGCGTCATGGCCGACAATCGGGCGATGACCTCCAGACCGTCGAGCTTGGGGATGCCGATGTCCAGAATGACAATGTCCGGCAGGTGCTCCCGCGCCAGTTGTAACGCATCCACGCCGTTGTCCGTCTCGGCAATGACTTCGTAGCCATGGCGTTCCATCAACATGCGCACGGCGAGCCTAATGACAGGGTGATCATCCACGATCAACACTTTATTCATGAGCAGTCCATTCTTCGCTGTTCGAATTTTCAGAGCCCGCACAATAGCTTAGTCGTTTAGTGCTTTGCATGGCGCTCCTCCCTGCAGATCAGCAGGCAAAGACCTTTCTCACTCAACCAACAGAAAAATCCTACAAAACCTGCCCTATCCGCACTATTTTTAACGATGGTCAATCCAGTCTCGGTACGTGACCGCATAATGTCCAAGACCGCAAGTGATAATTTTTGAAGCCTGAATTCGCTGAGCATTTATCGCTATATAAATGGCGGTTGATGCGTCGAGTTGTCCTAAGGTCTATCGACGACCTGCTGGCGCCGCCGCCCGGTTTGAACAGGCGCAAACCCATGGCTTACCGTGACGCTCGCGATAACAGGTTCCTCTTTAACATTTTGCCTCGGGCCCATGGCGTACAACTCTTTACCCCGAGCGTTATGGCCTCAGCATATGCCCATCTGCCCGGGGTGCCAGCAAACAAAAATCATAAAATATTGCAGGCCATGAACAGCCTTGGCGAACGTACACACCTCGTTAAATGACAGACGGGTGCTTGACGAGTTTGATTACATATTAAAAGCTCGAAAGGACCTACGACGCGTTCAGAAATTTCCGAACAACCAGGATTAACTTTCAACCCGTCACTCCGTGCTCACGGGATCAGGAATGGGACAAAGTTACGCCACTTAACCGTCGCCGGTTCAGTACCACTTAGCAAACAGCGATTGCATTACACCACGCCTTTGGAACAACGGGGCTGCCCCGCCTCTCACGTAATACTATTCAGCCCACAACTTCCAGCACCCTCAAGCCATTCCAGAAAAATACTACATAACTAACGGATTATTATTACCGCCGAGAAAATTACGTTAAGCGCTTAAAAAGCAAACCAGAGATTTTTAAGATTTTTACTTGCCAAATCTATTACCAGTCGTTACTTTTTGATGAGCGAAAGGTTCAATCCGCCGTTAATTAGTGGCACTTATCACGATATAAAATTATTGCGCATATAAAGGCTGATGCTTCATTAGGCAGAAGGCCGGGCGCAGGCCACTCATCGGCATGAATAAGCCATTCAGTATTTAAACGCTGTTAAGCATGAACGTCCCGGCAGTAAAGGCTGTTTAGTTGATATGTTCAAAGGAACCTACCATGACCAAGAAAATAAAATACTCCATTGGCGCAAGCAGTGACCCTATCAAACTGGCGGAGGCGGTTGAGCAGTACGTTTCCCAGGGCGGCGTGATCAACGTCATCGCAGAAGGTGAGTCACGGGAGAGCGAGGCATCCAGACAAACCCGGGAGGCCGACCCGGAGGCGGAACTGTGCACCAAGGTCGATCTGCTCAAGGGGCTTGTGGCCAAGGGAGCCGGGGTTGCCGCGTTGCAGTACTCGCTGCGCATGAACCAGAAGGACATCAAGCGCCTGGCGAGCGAGAACGGCCTGAAGATCCGCTATTGCCAACCTGTTCGCCGGTCACGTACGTCTCGGCAAAGAGAGCCCGCCACGATAAACGATGCTACTGCCGGACATGCCATGCATTACTCGGCTTTGGGCTATACCGTTCCGGAAATCGCTCAACTATTGGGCGTCGGGATACGCGATATCTGGGACATCGGCAAAGCCTATCGTTTTGAGTTTCGAACAACTTCCCAGGGGGAAATGGCTGAGAAAATCATCGACGACGAGACCGATTTACCAACATGACTCAGGCGTAATGGAAAGCGAGAGGGCGTATTTCACCGTCCGTAAGCGCGGCAAATAATCGGCCGAAGTAGGGATCAGGAAGGTTTGCAGGTGAACCACCAACGACACACGGGTGGACGCTTAATGAGTGCAGCCCCGAAACAAGGGCTGCACTCCAGTCACGACAGCGATCAGAACAACTTGCGGCCCTTGTTCGCCGCAATACGCATGCGCAGCGCGTTGAGCTTGATGAAGCCAGCAGCGTCTGCCTGGTTATACGCGCCGCCGTCTTCTTCGAACGTCGCGATGTTGGCATCGAACAGCGACTCGTCGGACTTGCGACCGGTCACGATTACATTGCCCTTATAAAGCTTCAAGCGCACGACGCCATTCACGTGGGCCTGCGACGCATCGATCATTTGCTGCAGCATCAGACGCTCAGGGCTCCACCAGTAACCGGTGTAGATCAGGCTGGCGTACTTGGGCATCAGCTCGTCTTTCAGGTGAGCGACTTCGCGGTCCAGGGTGATCGATTCGATCGCACGGTGACCACGCAGCATGATAGTGCCGCCCGGGGTCTCGTAGCAGCCGCGGGATTTCATACCGACGTAGCGGTTTTCGACGATGTCCAGACGACCGATGCCGTGCTCGCCGCCAATGCGGTTCAAGGTGGCGAGTACGGTGGCCGGAGTCATTTCAACGCCGTCCAGTGCCACGATGTCGCCGTTGCGGTAGGTCAGTTCCAGGTACTGCGGCTTGTCCGGCGCGTTTTCCGGCGACACTGTCCACCGCCACATGTCTTCTTCGTGCTCGGTCCAGGTGTCTTCCAGCACGCCACCCTCATAAGAGATGTGCAGCAGGTTGGCGTCCATGGAGTACGGTGATTTTTTCTTGCCGTGACGCTCGATCGGGATGGCGTGCTTCTCGGCGTAGTCCATCAGCTTCTCGCGGGACAGCAGGTCCCACTCACGCCATGGCGCAATGACTTTCACACCAGGCTTGAGCGCATAAGCACCCAGCTCGAAGCGGACCTGGTCGTTGCCTTTGCCGGTGGCGCCGTGAGAAATGGCGTCAGCGCCAGTTTCGTTGGCGATTTCGATGAGGCGCTTGGCGATCAGGGGACGCGCGATGGAAGTACCCAGCAGGTACTCGCCTTCGTAGACGGTGTTGGCGCGGAACATCGGGAACACGAAATCACGCACGAATTCTTCGCGCAGGTCGTCGATGTAGATTTCCTTGACGCCCATGGCTTGCGCCTTGGCGCGTGCTGGCTCGACTTCTTCGCCCTGACCCAGGTCAGCGGTGAAGGTCACCACCTCGCAGTTGTACGTATCTTGCAGCCACTTGAGGATTACCGAAGTATCCAGGCCACCGGAATACGCGAGAACTACCTTGTTTACGTCCGCCATGCCATCACTCCAACGCGTTGTACGGAAAACCGACGAGTCTACCGATCACGCGCGGGAATTTACAGTGTCGCGACAGCTTCTGACGGCAAAGCGACAGATTCTGTCAGTCAGACGACTTTACCGCCCTTGGTCAAGAGGCCTTGGCGGGGGCCGCACTTGCCGCTGTAACAGGCGCAGCGCCAGGGGTTGGGGTTGCGGCAGGCGCAGGCACCGGGGCCGGTATCGGAGCAGGTGCAGCAGCCGGCGGCACGGCTGGAGTCTGCTGCGCCACACGCTCCAGGTGGATATTCACTCGGCGGTTGCGCGCGCGGTTGGCGTTGTTGGTGTTAGGCGCCAGCGGGTACTGCTCGCCGTGGAAGCGCAAGGTGATCTGTTCTTCCGGGATGCCCTGGGCTTTAAGGTAGTCCATGACCGACAGCGCACGGCGCCGCGACAGATCGCGGTTGGTCAACCGGTTGCCGCTGTTATCGGAGTGACCGTCCAGTTCGACGTGATTGACCGTCGGATCGGCTTTCATATAAGCCAGCACGGTGTCCAGCTTGCGCTTGGCGGAGGCATCCAACTCG
This sequence comes from Pseudomonas sp. GL_135, assembly GCF_057834665.1. Lineage (NCBI taxonomy): Bacteria > Pseudomonadati > Pseudomonadota > Gammaproteobacteria > Pseudomonadales > Pseudomonadaceae > Pseudomonas > Pseudomonas sp. GL_135. The sequence continues at coordinate 1,248,144 of NZ_CM174408.1, read as the reverse complement.
ATGCCGCCGCCGGGGAAGCCGATCTCGGATTGCCGCACCTGTTCGAAATTCATCGGCAACAGCTTCGCCGTACACACTTGAAAATCGCCGTAGGCCTTGCTGAATTTGACCGGCAGCAGACGGACTTCCATGGCGCCCCCGCCATCACGCAGTGAGTGACGAATCACCGGACTGCGCCCTTCCATCAGGCCCGCGATCAACCGCGTGGCCTGGGCCTGATTGGTATTGAAAGGAATCTCGCCGCTGCTGACTTTTACCGCGCCAAGATTGAGATCGCTGCGCCCCGGCTGCCACGGCGCCGCCGCGGCAATCAACATGGCCGACCCGGATGCCAGACTGTAGCCATTTGCTTTCAAGCGAAACGTCGGCTGTTCGCCCGCGCGCCGCACGAACTCGCCCGCACCGAAATCGGCGATAGGTTGAGTCAGTCTGCATTCGAACTGATCGCCTTCCACCTTCCACTCAATATTCTCCAGACGCGTCTGGAAAGTGAGCGCCATGGCCGGCAGGCTGGCAAACGCGCTGAGCAGGGCTAGATATCGCTGGCGCACGGGAGGCTCCACTAAATTCACGTGTAACAAGATTTATGACTTACACGTGGCTATCGGTAACTTCCCGCAAAACTTGATAGCGAGTGCCTGGAGGAGTCTTTTCCGGTAGCATTCCCAGCGAGTTTGACCCGCCTGGAATCCCCAATGTCCGAACGCCTGACCCTCCTGCGCCCCGACGACTGGCACATCCATCTTCGAGATGGCGCTGTTTTGCCTCACACCGTCGCCGACGTAGCGCGCACTTTTGGCCGCGCGATCATCATGCCGAACCTCGTGCCGCCGGTACGCAACGCAGAGCAAGCAGACGCCTATCGTCAGCGCATCCTCGCCGCGCGCCCGCAAGGCAGCCGTTTCGAGCCGCTGATGGTGCTTTACCTCACCGACCTGACGCAGCCCGAAGAAATTCGCGCCGCGAAGGCCAGTGGTTTCGTCTACGCCGCCAAGTTGTACCCGGCAGGCGCCACCACTAATTCCGATTCGGGCGTGACCAGCGTCGACAAGATATTCCCGGTGCTTGAGGCGATGGCCGAAGTGGGCATGCCGCTGCTCATCCACGGCGAAGTGACCCGCGGCGACATCGACGTGTTCGACCGCGAAAAGATTTTTATCGACGAGCACATGCGTCGTGTCGTCGAGCGTTTTCCGACGCTGAAAGTGGTGTTCGAACACATCACTACCGCAGACGCCGTGCAGTTCGTCAATGAAGCGTCGGCCAATGTGGGCGCAACCATCACTGCCCACCATTTGCTGTACAACCGCAACCATATGCTGGTGGGCGGCATTCGCCCTCACTTCTACTGCCTGCCGATTCTCAAGCGCAATACCCACCAGGTCGCCCTGCTGGATGCCGCCACCAGCGGCAACAGCAAGTTCTTCCTCGGCACGGACTCCGCGCCCCATGCGCAGCACGCGAAAGAAGCGGCGTGCGGTTGCGCCGGCTGCTATACCGCGTTTGCCGCCATCGAGCTTTACGCCGAGGCATTTGAATCACGCAATGCGCTGGACAAGCTGGAAGGTTTTGCCAGTCTGCACGGCCCGGCGTTCTATGGCCTGCCGACCAATACCGACACTATTACCCTGGTTCGTGACGAGTGGACGGCCCCCGCCAGCCTGCCGTTTGGCGAGCTTTCTGTCATCCCGCTGCGCGCCGGTGAAAGACTGCGCTGGCGTCTGCTGGAGCAACACGCGTGAGTGAAGAACATTATGAAGACGAGCAAGAAGGCTCCGGTGGCGGTACAGGGTCCCGGCACCCGATGGCTGCCCGTTTTCGCGGTTACCTGCCTGTGGTCGTTGACGTAGAAACAGGCGGATTCAACTGCGCCACCGATGCGTTGCTGGAAATCGCAGCCACGACCATTGGCATGGACGAGAAAGGCTTTGTCTTTCCGGACCACACGTATTTCTTCCGTGTTGAGCCCTTCGAAGGCGCCAATGTTGAAGCGGCGGCGCTGGAGTTCACCGGCATCAAACTGGATCACCCGCTGCGCATGGCCGTGAGTGAAGAAACGGCGCTGACGGACATCTTCCGCGGCATCCGCAAGGCACTGAAGGCCAACGGCTGCAAGCGCGCCATTCTGGTCGGTCACAATGCCAGCTTCGACCTCGGCTTTCTCAACGCAGCGGTTGCGCGACTGGACATGAAGCGCAATCCGTTCCACCCGTTCTCCAGCTTCGACACCGCGACGCTGGCGGGCCTGGCGTACGGTCAGACTGTTTTGGCCAAAGCCTGCCAGTCGGCGGACATTGATTTCGACGGTCGCGAGGCCCATTCGGCCCGTTACGACACCGAGAAAACCGCCGAGCTGTTCTGCGGCATCGTCAACCGCTGGAAAGAAATGGGCGGCTGGCACGACTTCAACGACTGAGTCGATGTTGCTGTGCAATGAATGAATGAACCGGCCTAAGTGGCCGGTTTTTTTATGGGACGGAGATCGAAAGGCAGTGATCGGCTCAAACTCCGTCAGTGCCCGGACTGGCCCCTTCCCGGCTAAAGCCGGTCCCAGTAAAAGCAGCGCGTGCATTCAGCGGGAACGGCTACAGGTGACGCGGAGCGTCACAGGATGCATGCCCACGCAGAGCGCGGGAACGATCAAACGACGTTCAGCGTCCCGACTGGCCCCTTCCCGGCTGAAGCCGGTCCCACTAAAAAGCACGTCGCGTACGACCCGTTGGATCGGCTTCAGCCGGGAAGCTCTTGTACTGCTTCTGATCTGCTCTTGATCTTCTTACGCAAAAGGCTCAGTCACCGCAGAACGCGACTTGGGTGCAGGCTGAACGCAGGTCTCGCGGAGTGGGTCGAGCCGCATGGATGCGGCGAGAGCGCCGTCAGGACATGGATGTCCGTTCGGCGCGGGCCCACGGAGCGAGACCGGAGTGAAGGCATTCCGACGAAGGAGGAACCCAACCAGGAGCAGGGCCTTTTTGGTTACTTTTTCTGGGCCGGCAATCCGGGCTCTTGGAAAAAGTGACCCGCCGTAAGGGCGGAACCATAATCAGCACCACCGCCGAAAATGGATATACACACAAACCTCCTACGCCTGAAACCCACCTAACCACTCATCGACAGTCACATAAAAAAGCCTGAGTAGTTTTGACAAGCATTCTCATTAACATTAGTATCCCTCGCATTGAGCCAATCACTCAGCGACGGTTTCTTATATGTATGTCTGCCTCTGCCAAGGTGTTACCGACGGACAAATCCGTGAAGCAATCATGGAAGGATGCTGCAGCTATCGTGACGTCCGCGAGACTCTGGGTGTCGCCAGCAAGTGTGGGAAATGTGCCTGCCTGGCGAAGGAAGTGGTGCGTGAAACCCTCACCGAGCTGCAAACCAGCCATGCCGCCCTCGCCTATCCCGCAGAATTTTCAGCTGCCTGAATAACCGCTTTCAAACAAAACCGGACAGTGTCCGGTTTTTTTATGCCTTTAATTCAATCGCTTAGCAACAAGATGCGGAACACAAACATTCTTATTCCTATTTATTTTCACTTATTATTCAATAACTTAGGTTTGACAGAGTTATAGAGGGGGCTCAGACTTGCCGCCTGTATTACCTATACCTTCGACAGGACCCGATCATGAAAGGCGACATCACAGTCATCCAGCATCTCAACAAGATCCTCGGTAACGAGCTGGTCGCGATCAATCAATACTTCCTGCATGCGCGCATGTATGAGGACTGGGGCCTGAACAAGTTGGGCAAACACGAGTACCACGAATCCATCGACGAGATGAAACACGCTGACAAACTGATCAAGCGCATCCTGTTTCTGGAAGGCCTCCCGAACCTCCAGGACCTGGGCAAGATCCTGATCGGCGAACACACCAAGGAAATGCTCGAGTGTGACCTGCGCATCGAGCGCAAGGGCCACGCCGACCTTAAAGCCGCGATCGCGCACTGCGAAACCGTGGGTGACTTCGGCAGCCGCGAGATGCTGGAAGACATTCTGGAATCGGAAGAAGAACACATCGACTGGCTGGAAACCCAGCTGGGCCTGATCGACAAGGTCGGCATCGAGAACTACCTGCAATCGCAGATGGGCGAAGAGGGCTGATTCCAGCCCCTAACACCGCCCAATAAAAAGCCCCGCGTCTCGGCAGAGAGCGGGGCTTTTTTACGACCGCCGAAAATCAGGCAGTGGCGTTTTTCGCAACAGCGGCTTTCACCAGTTCCTGCAGGGAACCGTCAGCCTGCATTTCAGTGATGATGTCGCTACCGCCGACCAGCTCACCACCGACCCACAGCTGCGGGAAAGTCGGCCAGTTGGCGTACTTCGGCAGGTTGGCGCGGATTTCCGGGTTCTGCAGGATATCGACGTACGCGAACTTTTCGCCACACGCCATCAGTGCCTGAGAAGCCTTGGCCGAGAAGCCGCACTGCGGGGCATTCGGAGCGCCTTTCATGTAGAGCAGAACGGTGTTGCTGGCAATCTGGTCTTTAATCGTTTCGATAATATCCATGGAGCACCTCGGCTAAACTTTACGACTGTATGTGTCGACACGGTGGCGCATTCTAAACGATTCCCGAGCATAACGCTCGGTCTTGGCCTTGAACGCCCCAATGACCGTTATGCCGCCGCAACCGTAACCGGCACCCCGTTCAACACCGCGTTCCCGGAAATCCCGTCCAGCGCCCGCTCGTCAGTCAGGTCATTCGCGCTCTCACCGGGCTGGGCCGTCGCGATGTCCATCTTCACGCCCGGACGACCGTGGCCCCAGCCATGGGGGAGGCTGACGACCCCACGCATCATGTCGACGCTGCCCATGACTTCGACCTCGATTACGCCGACCCGCGAGCTGACCCTGACCCGCTGACCGTCCATCAACCCTCGGCTGAGCAAGTCGTCGGGGTGCATCAACAACTGATGCCGCGGCTTGCCCTTCACCAAGCGATGGAAGTTGTGCATCCATGAATTATTGCTGCGCACATGACGCCTGCCGATGAGCATGAGGCCATCGGCCTGCGCCTCAGGCTGCGCGGCAAAACGGGCCAGGTCTGCCAGAATAACTGGCGGCGCGGCCTGCACCCTGTGGTTCACGGTCTTCAGCCGCGCAGCGAGGTTGGGCTTGAGCGGCCCGAGGTCCAGACCATGGGGATACTGCGCCAGCGTCTCCAGCGACAGCTTCAGCGGGGACGCATCACCGTACAACCCGGCGCGCAAACCGCGATCGACCATCTGCGCCGGCGGCATCGTCGGTTTGAGGTCGCGGCCGGTTTTCAGCGCAAACGCCTGGGCGAGGCCGACAAAGATTTCCCAGTCGTGCAGCGCGCCCTCGGGTTTGGCGAGGATCGCGCGGTTGAAACGGGTAACGTTGCGCACGGCGAACATATTGAACGTAGTGTCGTAGTGGTCGTTTTCCAGCGCGGACGTCGACGGCAGGATGAGGTCCGCGTGCCGCGTGGTCTCGTTGATGTACAAGTCGACGCTGACCATGAATTCCAGCCCCTCGAGCGCAGTGTCGAGCTGACGCCCGTTAGGCGTCGACAGTACCGGGTTGCCCGCGACCGTAATCAGCGCCTTGATCTGCCCCTCCCCCGGGGTCAGCATTTCTTCGGCCAGCGCAGAAACCGGCAGCTCGCCGCCGTACTCCGGCAGTTGCGAGACGCGGCTCTGCCAGCGATTGAAGCTGCCGCCGGAGGTCGACGCCACCAAGTCCAGCGCCGGCTCGGTACACAGCGCACCGCCTGCACGGTCCAGATTGCCGGTGACCAGATTGATCAGTTGCACCAGCCAGTGGCATAGCGTCCCGAACGCCTGGGTGGAAATACCCATACGCCCGTAACACACACCGCTTTTGGCAGCGGCAAAGTCCCGCGCGAGCTGCCTGATTTGCTCGGCAGGCACCCCGCATCGAGGACTCATGGCGTCGGCGTTCATCTCGCTGACGGCCGCGCGAACGTCCTCCAGGCCATCAACGGCAAGATGGCTTTCGCGGGTCAGGCCTTCGGCAAACAGGGTGTGCAGCAAGCCGAACAGGAACGCCGCATCGCCCCCGGGACGGATGAACAGGTGCTGATCGGCAATAGCGGCGGTCTCGCTGCGGCGCGGATCGACCACGACGACTTTACCGCCGCGGGCCTGAATCGCTTTCAGACGCTTCTCGACATCCGGCACGGTCATGATGCTGCCGTTGGACGCCAGTGGATTGCCGCCGAGGATGAGCATGAAATCGGTGTGGTCAATGTCGGCGATGGGCAGCAGCAGGCCGTGGCCGTACATCAAATGACTCGTCAGGTGGTGCGGCAGTTGGTCCACGGACGTTGCGGAATAGCGGTTACGGGTTTTCAGCAGCCCGAGAAAATAATTGCTGTGGGTCATCAGCCCATAGTTATGCACGCTGGGATTGCCTTGATACACCGCCACCGCGTTCTGCCCGTGACGCGCCTGAATGTCGGCCAGGCGCTCTGCGACCAGGTCAAACGCATCCTGCCACTTGATCGGCTGCCAGTCGTTGCCAATGCGCTGCATGGGCTGGCGAAGGCGATCGGGGTCGTTCTGGATATCCTGCAGCGCGACGGCCTTGGGACAGATATGCCCGCGACTGAACGTGTCCTGCGCATCGCCCTTGATTGAGGTGATCAGGAGGGTGGCATCGTCCTGCAGGGTGGTTTCGAGGGTGAGGCCGCAAATCGCCTCGCACAGGTGACAGGCACGGTGGTGCAGAGTCTTGGTCATCGCCAGCCTCAAGTTTTTATAGGGCGATCAACCTGATCGCGGGTACAAAACTATGGGACTTGTGGGGGTGATGCGCCAGAAATGTCAGTGCCGTGAATCGGGCGGCATCAGGCGAGCCGATAGCTCACCTGATAGAAGGAACGTTGCTCAGGAAGCAGAGCCACCGATGGGCGTGACGACCTTGCGCTGCATCTGCACTTCATGAACCGTTTCGATCTGCTCTTGAGACACCTGAATGCCGGTGAGTTCGCCGATCAGCCGCCAGTGTTCGTCGAGTCCGGCGCTGATGGTTGCCATACGATCGATCATCCGGCGTCCCGCAGAGCGCGTGACCTCGTCTTCGCTGCGCATCAGCTCGAACGACATCGACGTCATGGACGCCGTGAGGTGCGTAAGGGTTCGAGCGGTCAGCCCGAGCAGTTCCGTCAGTTGTTGCTCTTTTGAATCCATTCCCCACCTCTTCTGGAGGACATAAGCGGCCTTTATAACCCACGCCGATGGTTTAAGAAACGTCCGGGTTTCCGCGGCGTGAAGCATGTCGCATAAGGCTGCACAGTGGTTTGCGACTATTACAGATCAGACAGCAGTTGCGGGGACGCCAAAAGGCGTCACAAGCGGCCAGCCTTATCGGGACTAATGCGATGGCGAATGGCCTGCGCAGAAACATGACTGTAGCACTTCGTTACATGAAAAGCGTCCTGTGAGCGCCGCTTTCAGGCTACCGAACGTCCGACGAGGATTTTCCGTCACGGCGGCCCTTGGCATCAGGCGACATTTTCTTATACCCTCGCGCCTTCCCTATTCGTCGCCCCGTGCGGCTTTCGCCGCAGGTCTCGCCCGTTTTTCAGAAAAACCTGGCTTTGAGGATCTGCGGTCTGTTGCAGACAAGGTAGTTAATGATGAGCGCAAGGCACTTTCTCTCGATGATGGACTACACCCCCGCTGAGCTGGTCGGGGTGATTCGTCGCGGCATTGAGCTGAAAGATCTGCGAAATCGAGGCGTGCTCTTCGAACCGTTGAAGGGCCGCATCCTGGCGATGATCTTCGAGAAATCCTCGACACGGACACGTGTTTCGTTCGAAGCCGGGATGATCCAGCTCGGCGGCCAGGCCATCTTTCTCTCGCCCAGAGACACCCAGCTGGGCCGTGGCGAGCCGATTGCCGATGGCGCGCGGGTCATGTCGCGGATGGTCGACGCCGTGATGATTCGTACGTTCGCCCACAGCAACCTCACCGAGTTTGCCGCCCATTCCCGCGTGCCGGTGATCAACGGCCTCTCCGATGACCTTCATCCCTGCCAACTGCTGGCCGACATGCAAACGTTCCTTGAGCACCGCGGCTCCATTCAGGGCAAGACCGTTGCATGGATCGGCGATGGCAACAACATGTGCAACAGCTATATAGAAGCAGCCATTCAGTTCGACTTTAATTTGCGGGTCGCCTGCCCGGAAGGCTACGAACCCAGTGCGCAGTACCTGGCCCTGGCGGGCGATCGCGTGACCCTGACCCGTGATCCCCAAGAAGCGGTAAAAGGTGCGCATCTGGTCTCCACCGATGTGTGGACGTCCATGGGCCAGGAAGAAGAAGCCGCCAGGCGTCTGGCCCTGTTCAAGCCGTTCCAGGTCACTCGCGCGATGCTCGACCGTGCGGCTGGCGACGTGATTTTCATGCACTGCCTGCCGGCGCACCGTGGCGAAGAAATCAGCGAAGACTTGCTTGATGACCCGCGCTCGGTGGCGTGGGATCAGGCGGAGAACCGGCTGCATGCGCAGAAAGCCCTGCTCGAATTCCTCGTCGCCCCTGCCTTGACCACTCCATGAGTCAGCCCCTTCTGCTGACCCTGCATAACCTGGCCTGTGGTTATCAGGACCAACGGGTGGTGCAAAAACTCAATTTGCACCTGAATGCAGGCGACATCGGTTGCCTGCTGGGTTCGTCCGGCTGCGGCAAAACCACCACCCTGCGCGCCATCGCCGGTTTCGAGCCGGTGCACGAGGGCGAGATCACGCTGGCAGGCGAAGTCATTTCACGGGCCGGGTTTACCCTGGCCCCGGAGAAGCGCCGGATCGGCATGGTCTTTCAGGACTACGCCCTGTTCCCGCACCTCACGGTCGCCGACAATATTGCCTTCGGCATCCGCAACCATCCGCGCCAGAAGCAGGTGGTTCAGGAGATGCTGGAGCTGGTCAATCTCGGCGCGCTGGGCACCCGTCATCCCCATGAGCTTTCCGGTGGACAGCAGCAACGTGTGGCGCTGGCCCGTGCGCTCGCCCCCGAGCCGCAGTTGTTGCTGCTCGATGAACCGTTCTCAAATCTGGATGGCGAGCTGCGCCGGCGCCTGAGCCACGAAGTGCGCGACATCCTCAAAGCCCGTGGCACCAGCGCGATTCTGGTCACCCACGACCAGGAAGAAGCCTTTGCCGTAAGCGATCACGTCGGCGTGTTCAAGGACGGTCGGCTGGAGCAGTGGGACACGCCCTACAACCTGTATCACGAGCCGGCGACGCCTTATGTCGCCAGCTTCGTCGGTCAGGGGTATTTCATTCGCGGGCAACTGATCGACGCCGAATCGGTGCAGACCGAGTTGGGGGTTCTGCGGGGCAATCGAGCCTATGCCGGCGCGAAGGGGACGCCGATGGAGGTGCTGCTGCGCCCTGATGACCTCATTTATGCGCCCGACAGCCCGATCAAGGCCCGCGTTGCGAGCCTGACGTTTCAGGGCGCGGCCACCCTGTATCGCCTGCAGTTGTCGACCGGTACACAGCTGGAAGCGTTGTTCCCCAGCCACGTGGATCTGCGCGCCGGGGATCAGGTCGGCTTCGAAGTCTCGGCCGAGCATCTGGTACTGTTTCCAACGTCGGGCAGCGTGCCGGTGCATCGGAGCGTTCCCGTGCATCGTGACGTGGCGGTCTGACGGCCTGTCATTCTCGGTCAGGCGCTCTCAGGCGAATATCTATTAGCTCAGTATCAACGCGCCGCTGGCCACCAGCGTCGCGTGCCCGCCGATCTTCACGCGTTCACCTTCCAGCCGGCAGAACAGCTCCCCTCCCCGCGCAGACGCCTGATAACCCGTCAGGCTGAATTTGTTGAGACGGGCCGACCAGTAGGGAATCAGGCTGCAGTGCGTCGAGCCCGTGACCGGGTCTTCATTGACGCCGATGCTCGGCGCAAAGTAGCGCGAGACAAAATCGTAGCGTTCGCCGTCACCCTTGGCGGTCACGATCACACCAGGCCACGGCAAACGCGCGATGGCGGCGAAGTCGGGCTTGCAATCGCGAACAGCCTGCTCGGACTCCAGCACCACGAGCAATTCCGCAGCGCTCAGCACGTCGACAACTTCCATGCCGAGGGCACGCTCGATTTCCACCGTCACGCCCTGCTCCGCAGGCGGCATCGAGGGGAAGTCCAGAACCAGACGGCTGTTTTCACGGCTCACACTCAACGGCCCGGATTTGCCAGTGAAGTGGATGACTTCGGCCTTCTCGGCGTACTTCTCGAACAACACAAACGCGCTGGCCAGGGTCGCGTGCCCGCACAGTGGTACTTCATGGGTCGGGGTAAACCAGCGGATATGCCAGCCCGGGGGTTCGCGGACCAGAAACGCGGTCTCCGACAAATTGTGCTCTGCAGCAATTTGCTGCATCAGTTGATCGGAAAGCCAGGCGTCGAGGCGGTAGACCATCGCCGGGTTGCCTGCGAAGGCGCGGTCGGTGAAGGCGTCGACCTGATGGAATTCAAGCTGCATGGAAGGCATCCCCGAGTGAATAGGCGCGGCAACCCGGTTCGGGCGCAGCGGGTCTGCGGTCAGTTTCACCGCATGAAAGGGTCAGGCATTTCTGACAAGCCCTACGAATCATTCCCGGCCTATCCGGGCAAAGGTCGCACTGGTGTGTTGTGCAAGCACAGCGGCGGGCAGTTCGACTTCAAGCCCGCGCCGACCTGCGCTGACAAAAATCGTCGCGAACGGTTGAGCGGACTCATCGATGAAAGTACGCAGCCTTTTCTTCTGCCCCAGCGGGCTGATTCCGCCCAGTAGGTAGCCAGTGGCCCGTTGGGCAGCCGTCGGATCAGCCATCTCAGCCTTCTTGGCGCCTGCGGCGTGGGCAAGGGCTTTTAAATCCAGCGAGCCCACGACGGGAACTACAGCCACCAGCAGCTCGCCTTTTTCGGTGCTGGCCAGCAGCGTCTTGAACACCTGAGCGGGGGCCAGATCGAGCTTTTCTGCCGCTTCCAGGCCATAGGAAGCGGCTTTGGGGTCGTGCTCATAACTGTGGACGCGATGTTCGGCGCGAACCTTTTTCAGTAAATCCAATGCAGGGGTCATGCAGCACTCCAGACAGCCAGACACTTTCTTGTTTGCTGCCGATACTTTAGGCCATTGGTTATCGAAATGCCTGCGTTTGAGCACGACTTATCCACTAATATCGGCGGCTCGGAACATTCATCGATAACGTTCGCTTTCGACCTTTGACAAGGTTCGTTTACGTCTATATTTTTTCGAATACGAATATCCAGCTTGCTTCCTTGGTGCCATCCCGGTATTCAGTGCGCAAAGGCAATTCGCGCAGGCATTCATACGGACGGCAGTTTCCGGACACTCGTTTTACTATCAGGCATTCACCATGACCGACAACGAAAACAAGAATTACATCATCGCTCTGGATCAAGGCACCACCAGTTCTCGCGCCATCATTTTTGACCGTGACGCCAACGTGGTGAGCAGCGCCCAGAGCGAGTTCGTTCAGCATTACCCCCAGCCTGGTTGGGTCGAGCACGATCCGATGGAGATTTTCGCGACCCAGACGGCGTGCATGACCAAAGTTCTGGCCCAGGCCAACCTGCACCACAATCAGATCGCCGCGATCGGTATTACCAATCAGCGTGAAACCACGGTGGTGTGGGAGAAAGACACCGGCCGGCCTATCTACAACGCCGTGGTCTGGCAATGCCGTCGCAGCACCGAGATCTGCCAGCAGCTCAAGCGTGACGGTCTGGAAGACTACATCCGGGACACCACCGGTCTGGTCATCGACCCGTACTTTTCCGGCAGCAAACTGAAGTGGATTCTTGACCACGTTGAGGGGAGCCGCGAGCGCGCCCGTCGTGGTGAGTTGCTGTTCGGCACCGTCGATAGCTGGCTGATCTGGAAATTTACCGGCGGCAAGGTCCACGTTACCGACTACACCAACGCCTCGCGCACGATGATGTTCAACATCCATACCCTGGAGTGGGATCAGCGCATGCTCGACGTGCTCGACGTGCCCCGGGAGATGTTGCCGGAGGTCAAGTCGTCATCCGAAGTCTATGGCCACAGCAAAAGCGGCATTCCCATCGCCGGGATCGCCGGTGATCAGCAATCGGCGCTGTTCGGCCAGATGTGCGTTGAACCGGGTCAGGCGAAGAACACCTACGGCACGGGCTGCTTCCTGCTGATGAACACGGGCAAAAAAGCCGTGAAATCCAGCCACGGCATGCTCACCACCATCGGCTGCGGTCCGCGCGGTGAAGTGGCGTATGCGCTGGAGGGCGCGGTGTTCAATGGCGGCTCCACCGTGCAGTGGCTGCGCGACGAGCTGAAAATCGTCAACGATTCCATGGACACCGAATACTTCGCCACCAAAGTGAAGAACAGCAATGGCGTCTATCTGGTGCCTGCGTTCACCGGTCTGGGCGCACCCTACTGGGACCCGTACGCACGGGGCGCCTTGTTCGGCCTCACCCGTGGCGTGAAGGTCGACCACATCATTCGTGCCGCACTGGAGTCCATCGCCTACCAGACCCGTGACGTGCTTGACGCCATGCAACAGGATGCCGGCGAGCCGCTCAAGGCGCTGCGCGTTGACGGCGGCGCAGTGGCGAACAACTTCCTCATGCAATTCCAGGCCGACATTCTCGGCACGCCGGTGGAGCGTCCGAAGATGCGCGAAACCACCGCATTGGGCGCAGCGTATCTGGCTGGCCTGGCGATCGGGTTCTGGAGCGGACTGGACGAACTGAGGGGCAAAGCCGTCATCGAGCGCAAGTTCGAGCCGCAATGCGATGACGCCGAGAAGGAAAAACTCTACGCCGGCTGGCGCAAGGCGGTGGACCGCACCCGCGACTGGGAACCCCACGAAGAGGTCGAATAAGCGCGATCCTGAACGAAGGGGCAGAGGCATTTTTTGCGGCTGACAGGTAATGGCTGCCTGCGGCATCATGGGCGCCCGTGCCCGAAGGATAAAAAATGAATCTGCCACCCCGTCAACAGCAGATCCTCGAGCTGGTCCGTGAGCGCGGCTACGTCAGCATCGAGGAAATGGCGCAGCTGTTCGTCGTGACCCCGCAAACCATCCGCCGTGACATCAATCAGCTCGCGGAAATGAACCTCCTGCGTCGCTACCACGGTGGCGCGGCCTACGACTCCAGCATTGAAAACACGGCCTACGCCATGCGTGCCGATCAGATGCGCGATGAGAAGCAACGCATCGCCGAGGCCATTGCCGCGCAGATCCCGGACCACGCGTCGCTGTTCATCAACATCGGCACCACCACCGAATCCATCGCCCGCGCGCTGCTTAATCACAATCACCTGAAGATCATCACCAACAATCTTCACGTGGCGTCGATTCTCAGCGGCAAGGATGATTTCGAAGTGCTGCTGGCGGGCGGTAATGTGCGCCGGGATGGCGGCGTGGTCGGTCAGGCAAGCGTGGATTTCATCACGCAGTTCAAGGTCGATTTCGCCCTTGTGGGCATCAGCGGAATCGATGAGGACGGCAGTCTGCTGGATTTCGATTATCAGGAAGTGCGCGTTTCTCAGGCGATCATCGCCAACGCGCGTCAGGTCATTCTGGCAGCGGACTCCAGCAAGTTCGGTCGTAACGCGATGGTTCGACTGGGGCCGATCACGCTGATCGACTGCCTTGTGACGGACCAGACGCCCGTGCCTGCGTTGGCGCAACTGCTGACGCAGAACAAGATTCGGCTGGAAGTCGTTTAACCCTCGATCCATGAACGAGCGCAGTGACCGCGCTCGCTTCACCTGGATGTTCGCTTTTGTTCCTTTCTCATCTCTCCCATCAGTATTTTCAATGAATACTCAGTGGCTGCGTTCGCGTTATTGCGCTACTATTTTCGGAAATGAACATAAATGTTCGAATTCGCCCTCCCTGTGGCGCAGAATTCGAACGCGATCGAACACTCAGGAGGCCCCGATGGCCCAGTCCACTTTGCCGACCCCACCCCTTTCCGAGGTCTACGACGTTGCCGTGATCGGTGGTGGCATCAATGGTGTCGGCATTGCGGCAGACGCATCGGGCCGGGGCCTTTCGGTCTTTCTCTGCGAGAAGGACGACCTCGCCAGCCACACCTCTTCAGCCAGCAGCAAGCTGATCCACGGTGGCCTGCGTTACCTGGAACACTATGAATTCCGTCTGGTTCGCGAAGCGCTGGCAGAACGTGAGGTGCTGCTCGAAAAAGCGCCGCACATCGTCAAGCCGATGCGTTTCGTGCTGCCTCACCGCCCGCACCTGCGCCCTGCGTGGATGATCCGCGCCGGGCTGTTCTTGTATGACCACCTTGGTAAACGCGAGAAGCTGGCAGCGTCGAAGACCATTCGCTTTGGCGCCGACAGCCCACTGAACAGCTCGATCACCAAGGGTTTTGAATACTCCGATTGCTGGGTCGACGATGCTCGTCTGGTGGTCCTCAACGCCATGGCCGCCCGTGAAAAAGGCGCGCACATTCATACCCAGACCCGCTGCCTGGGCGCCCATCGCAGCGGCGGCGTGTGGCACATGAACATGGAGCGTGCGGACGGCAGCCTGTTTTCCATTCGCGCCAAGGCGCTGGTCAACGCAGCCGGTCCATGGGTCGCCAAGTTCATTCGTGAAGACCTGAAGCTCGAATCGCAGTACGGCATTCGCCTCATTCAGGGCAGCCACTTGATCGTGCCGAAGCTGTATGAAGGCGAAAACGCGTTCATTCTGCAGAACGAAGATCAGCGAATCGTGTTCGCCATTCCGTACCTGGAACGCTTCACCATCATCGGTACGACCGACCGCGAATATTCTGACGATCCCGGCAAAGTAGCGATCACCGAAGGCGAGACCGATTACCTGCTGAAAATCGTCAACGATCACTTCAAGAAGCAACTCAGCCGCGCCGACATTCTGAGCACGTGGTCAGGCGTGCGTCCGCTGTGCAATGACGAGTCGGACAACCCGTCGGCGATCACCCGCGACTACACCTTGTCGCTGTCGGGCGGTGCTCAAGAAGCGCCGATTCTTTCCGTATTCGGCGGCAAGCTGACGACTTATCGGAAGCTGGCGGAATCGGCGATGCAGCAACTGGCGCCGTTCTTCCCGCAGATGAAGCCAAGCTGGACCGCAAAAGCCAGCCTGCCGGGCGGTGAAAGCATGACCACGCCAGCGTTGCTGGCGGCGCAACTGGAGCAGCGTTGCAGCTGGCTGCCAGCGGATATCGCCAAGCGCTGGTCGATTACTTATGGCTCACGCAGCTGGCGCATCGTCGAGGGCGTTCAAAGTCTCAGCGAAATGGGCGAACACTTGGGCGGCGGTCTGTACAGCCGCGAAGTGGATTACCTGTGCAGCGAAGAATGGGCGACCAAGGCCGAAGACATTCTGTGGCGCCGGACCAAGCTGGGTTTGTTCACCACTGATGAAGAGCACCAGAAGGTTCAGGCGTACCTGGACAAAGTGGCAGGCAGCAACGGTTCTATCGAGCGGCTTGAATGGCCAGTGCCCGCACCAAAGATCCACGCATAAATTGCCAGCCCCAATTCCCGGTTAAAGCCAGTCCTACGGAAGCACCACGATCCGGAGGGACCGGCCAGAACCGGTCCGGCGGAATCATCGCGATCCTGTGGGACCGGCTTTAGCCGGGAAAGCGTCAGACAGCACACCGCAAAACCATAAGTCGCAACACGCGCCACCCCGCCTTTATCATTCGGATTCCCGAACACACTGCCCCATCCGATTCGGAATCCCGGACGGCCGGCCCGCCACGCTCGATCCCTTCCTCCATAAATAACCAACACTTTCACGCCCTTAGCGTCGGTCACCTCTCTGGCACGACTCATGCTCTACACTCTTGCACGATTGCTTCGATGTAGCGTGTCGCCTGACTGGGCCGCCGTTGAAGCGCTCTGAAACGATAGGGCCGTCCAACACCGGTCCAATAAAAAAAACAATGTCGAGGAAAACCAGATGCGCATCGTTCCCCATATCCTGGGCGCAGCCATTGCTGCCGCTTTGATCACCACCCCTGTTTTCGCCGCCGAACTGACCGGCACTCTGAAGAAAATCAAAGAGTCCGGCACCATTACCCTCGGTCACCGCGACTCCTCCATTCCTTTTTCCTACATCGCTGACGCTTCCGGCGTGCCAGTGGGCTACTCCGCTGACATCCAGCTGAAGATCGTTGAAGCAATCAAAAAAGACCTGGACATGCCTGACCTGAAGGTCAAGTACAACCTGGTCACTTCCCAGACCCGTATCCCGCTGGTGCAGAACGGCACCGTCGACGTTGAATGCGGTTCGACCACCAATAACGCCGAGCGCGCCCAGCAAGTCGACTTCTCCGTCGGCATCTTCGAAATCGGCACCCGTCTGCTGAGCAAGGCTGACTCGTCCTACAAAGACTTCGACGACCTCAAAGGCAAGAACGTCGTGACCACGGCGGGCACCACGTCCGAGCGCATCCTCAAGGCGATGAACGCCGACAAGCAGATGGGCATGAACGTCATCTCTGCCAAAGACCACGGCGAGTCGTTCCAGATGCTGGAATCGGGCCGCGCCGTCGCCTTCATGATGGACGATGCCCTGCTCGCCGGCGAAATGGCCAAGGCCAAGAAGCCGACCGACTGGGCCGTTACCGGCACTCCTCAGTCCTACGAAATCTACGGCTGCATGGTTCGCAAGGAAGACCCAGCGTTCAAGAAAGCCGTGGATGACGCCATCGTTGCGACCTACAAATCGGGCGAGATCAACAAGATCTACGACAAGTGGTTCACCCAGCCGATTCCACCAAAAGGCTTGAACCTGATGTTCCCGATGAGCGAAGAGTTCAAAGCGCTGATCGCCAATCCGAATGACAAGCCGGCGCGGGACAAGAAGGCCTGAGTCCTTCGCTCCACCATCTTGAAACCGTGAAAAGCCTGACTTCCGGAGACGCCCTGCGTCTTCGGAAGCCGCTACCTGGCGTGTGCGTGCATAACGATCAATAAGGGGGAGACCCTGATGAATTACAACTGGGACTGGGGCGTGTTCTTCAAGTCCACGGGCGTCGGCAGCGAGACCTATCTGGACTGGTACATCACCGGGCTGGGCTGGACCATCGCCATTGCCGTCGCAGCCTGGATCATTGCGTTATTCCTGGGCTCGGTGCTCGGGGTCATGCGCACGGTGCCAAACCGCATCGTGTCTTCCATCGCCGCGATTTACGTGGAAATTTTCCGTAACGTGCCACTGCTGGTGCAGCTGTTCATCTGGTACTTCCTGGTGCCGGATCTGCTGCCTGAGAATCTGCAGGAGTGGTACAAGCAAGACCTCAATCCGACCACCTCGGCGTTCCTGAGCGTTGTCGTGTGCCTGGGCCTGTTCACCGCCGCACGTGTCTGCGAACAGGTGCGCACCGGTATTCAGGCGCTGCCGGTGGGGCAGGAATCCGCCGCCCGCGCCATGGGTTTCAAGCTGCCGCAGATCTACTGGAACGTGCTGCTGCCCCAGGCGTACCGGATCATCATTCCACCGCTTACCTCCGAATTCCTCAACGTGTTCAAGAACTCGTCCGTGGCGTCGCTGATCGGCCTGATGGAGTTGCTCGCGCAAACCAAACAGACCGCCGAGTTTTCCGCGAACCTGTTTGAAGCCTTCACCCTGGCCACGCTGATCTACTTCACGCTGAACATGAGCCTGATGCTGCTCATGCGTCTGGTCGAGAAGAAAGTCGCAGTGCCGGGCCTCATCTCCGTGGGAGGTAAATAATGGACTTCTCTGGAGTGATTCCCGCCATCCCGGGCATGTGGAACGGCATGCTCATGACCTTGCAATTGATGGCCATGGGCATTGTGGGCGGCATCATCATCGGCACGATTCTGGCGCTGATGCGGTTGTCGTCGAACAAGCTGGCGTCACGTGTTGCTGGCGCCTACGTCAACTACTTCCGGTCTATCCCGCTGCTGCTGGTCATCACCTGGTTCTACCTGGCGGTGCCGTTCGTGCTGCGCTGGATCACCGGCGAAGACACGCCGATCGGCGCGTTCACCTCCTGCGTCGTGGCGTTCATGATGTTCGAGGCGGCCTACTTCTGTGAAATCGTGCGGGCCGGTGTGCAGTCGATTTCCCGCGGTCAGATGGGAGCTGCTCAAGCATTGGGCATGACCTACGGCCAGATGATGCGCCTGATCATCCTGCCCCAGGCGTTCCGCAAGATGACCCCGTTGCTGTTGCAGCAGAGCATCATCCTGTTTCAGGACACCTCGCTGGTCTACACGGTCGGTCTGGTCGACTTCCTCAACTCGGCACGCTCCAGCGGCGACATCATCGGCCGCTCCAACGAGTTTCTGATTGTCGCCGGTCTGGTGTACTTCACGATCAGCTTCGCCGCGTCGCGCCTGGTCAAGTTCATGCAAAAAAGGTTAGCCGTATGATTTCCATCAAAAATATCAACAAGTGGTATGGGGACTTCCAGGTGCTGACCGATTGCAGCACGGAGGTCAAAAAAGGCGAAGTGATCGTGGTCTGCGGCCCGTCGGGCTCGGGCAAGTCCACGCTGATCAAATGCGTCAACGCGCTGGAGCCCTTTCAAAAAGGCGACATCGTGGTCGATGGCACCTCGATCGCTGACCCGAAAACCAATCTGCCGAAATTGCGCTCCCGTGTCGGCATGGTGTTCCAGCATTTCGAGCTGTTTCCGCACCTGACCATCACTGAAAACCTGACCATCGCGCAGATCAAGGTGCTGGGCCGCAGCAAGGAAGAGGCCACGAAAAAAGGCCTGCAACTGCTCGAACGTGTCGGCTTGTCGGCCCATGCCCACAAGCACCCGGGGCAACTGTCAGGCGGCCAGCAACAGCGTGTGGCGATTGCCCGCGCGCTGGCGATGGACCCGGTGGTGATGCTGTTCGACGAACCAACCTCCGCGCTCGACCCTGAAATGGTCAACGAAGTGCTCGACGTGATGGTGCAACTGGCCCACGAAGGCATGACCATGATGTGCGTGACCCACGAAATGGGCTTCGCCCGCAAAGTGGCGGATCGGGTGATCTTCATGGACAAGGGCCAGATCGTCGAAGACTGCGAGAAGGAAGAGTTTTTCGGCGACGTCAACGCGCGCTCCGAGCGGGCTCAGCAATTCCTCAACAAAATCCTGCAGCACTAAAAGCATTAGCCCTTAGAGGGCGTAAAAACCACCGGCCGCTCGTTCATCCCTGATGCAACGGGCGGCTGGTCGGTCCAGGACGACTGTGATGAAATGCGACCCCCCTCTCTACCGCGCCGCGCCGCCATCACTCGCCGTGAAACCCCGACTGATTCGCCATCTGTTCGTGCCGCCGCTGATCATCCTGCTGATGATTGCGCTGGGTTACGTCACCTATTTGTACAGCGAGAAAAACGCCATCAAGGCGCTGGGTGAAAACGGTCAGCGTCAGCTGGAGCTGCACGCGCGCACCGTCGAGAGCGAGATCAACAAATACAACTACCTGCCCAGCGTGCTGGAGCTGGAATCCAACGTTTCCGACCTGCTCAACAACCCGTCTGCGGAGCTGCGTTCCAAGGTCAACGATTACCTCGAGGGCCTGAACCGGCGCAGCCGCAGTCGGGCCATCTATGTGCTGGACACCACCGGCCGGGTGCTGGCGACCAGCAACTGGCGTGATGCCGACAGTTACCTCGGTGAGGACCTGTCCTTCCGCGCTTATTATCAGGACGCGATTCGCGGTCTGCCCGGGCGTTTTTACGGCATCGGCAGCACCACCGGCGAACCGGGTTATTACCTGGCCCACGGCCTGGAAGAGAAAGGCAAGATCATCGGCGTCGCGGTGATCAAGGTCCGCCTGGAAGCACTGGAAGAACGCTGGCAGCGCGCGCGACTTGAGGCGTTTGTCAGCGACGAGAACGGCATCATTATCCTTTCCAGCGACCCGGCGCGACGGCTGAAATCAGTCCGGCCGCTGACCGCCGAGATCAAGGAGCGGCTGGCGCGCAGCCTGCAATATTACTGGTGGCCGCTCAACGAGTTGGTGCCGCTGGAACGTGAATCGATCGCCGATGGGGTCGAGAAGCTGACCTTTCCCGCCAACACCAGCGTCGACCATGAGCACACGGTGGTGAGTTATCTGGCGCAGACCCGCGAACTGGCTGACACGCCGTGGCACCTGACCCTGCTGACGCCGCTGGAAGACCTGCGCCGGGAAGCCGCCAATCAAGGAATGCTCGTCGCCGTCGCCTGCGCGCTGGTGGCGTTTCTGCTGATTGCCTGGAACGAGCGGCGCAAGGTGATTTCCACCCGCCTCGCCGCCCGTGAGGCGCTGGAGCAGGCGAACAACGAACTGGAACGGCGCATCACCGACCGCACCGCCGACCTGCGCGCCAGCAACGAACGCCTGAAGGGGCAGATTCGCGAACGCCGCCAGGCCGAAGAAACCCTGCGCCAGGCGCAGGATGAACTGATCCAGGCCGGCAAGCTCGCCGCCATCGGCCAGATGTCCACCAGCATCGCCCACGAGCTGAATCAGCCACTTGCCGCACTGCGTACGTTGTCGGGCAACACCGTTCGGTTTCTCGAACGGGGTGCGCTGGACACGGCGAGTGCGAACCTGCGCACCATCAACGATCTGGTGGATCGCATGGGCCGCATCACTGCCAGCCTGCGCGCCTTCGCCCGACGTGGGGAAGACAAGGGCCAGGCGTCGCTGAGCAAAGCGGTCGACGCTGCGCTTCAATTGCTGGCGGCGCGCCTGGACAATGCGTCACTGGAGCTGCATCAGCAGATCGACGATGTCGAACTGGCGATTGACCAGACCCGGCTTGAGCAGATTCTGGTCAACCTTATCGGCAACGCGCTGGACGCCATGCAGGCGCAGCCGCTGCCGATTCTGTGGCTGGAAGGCGACGTGTTCGAGGGCCGCTACCGGTTGCGCGTGCGGGACAACGGCCACGGCATCGACGCCGAAGCGCGCAAGCATTTATTCGAGCCCTTCTTTACCACCAAGCCCGGCGAACAGGGACTGGGGTTGGGCCTGACGCTGTCCGCCAGCCTCGCTGCGGCGGCAGGCGGCACGCTCAACGCTGAAGACCCGGCCGAGGGGGGCACGATGTTCGTGCTGGTGTTGCCTCTGGTTGATCGCGGGGCGGCGGGTGTATGAGAGATCAACGCATTGCCGGACGTTTTCGGAGCCTATTTGCTCGCGAAAGCACCGGGGCAGTGACCCTGTTCAAAAACCTGACACACCGCTTCGCGGGTACGCACTGGAATACACCATGAACACTGATCTGACGGTACTTATCGTCGAAGACGACCCGCATGTCCTGCTCGGCTGCCAACAGGCGCTGGCGCTGGAAGACATACACAGCCAGGGTGTGGGCAGTGCGGAAGAAGCGCTGGGGTTGGTCAGTGAAAACTTCGCCGGCATCGTCATCAGTGACATTCGCCTGCCGGGCATGGACGGGCTTGAGCTGCTCAAGCGCCTGAAAGAACGCGATCGAACCCTGCCCGTGGTGCTGATCACCGGTCACGGCGACGTGTCGATGGCGGTCGGCGCGATGCGCGATGGCGCTTACGATTTCATGGAAAAGCCCTTCTCTCCCGAGCGCCTGGTCGAGGTTGCGCGCCGCGCGCTGGAGCAACGTGGGCTGGCCCGGGAGGTATGGTCATTGCGTCGGCAACTGGCCGAGCGCGACTCCCTCGAGGGCAAAATCATTGGTCGCTCCCAAGCGATGCAAACCCTGCGCGCGCTGATCGCCAACGTCGCGGACACCTCGGCCAATGTGCTGATCGAAGGCGAAACCGGCACCGGCAAGGAACTGGTCGCCCGTTGCCTGCATGACTTCAGCCGCCGCCATGACCATCAGTTCGTAGCACTTAACTGCGGCGGCCTGCCAGAAAGCCTGTTCGAGAGCGAAATCTTCGGTCACGAGGCGAACGCTTTCACCGGCGCCGGCAAACGTCGCATTGGCAAGATCGAACACGCGCACGACGGCACGCTGTTTCTCGACGAAGTGGAAAGTATGCCGATCAACCTGCAGATCAAACTGCTGCGGGTATTGCAGGAGCGCACGCTGGAGCGACTGGGTTCAAACCAGAGTGTGGCGGTGGACTGCCGGGTGATTGCGGCGACCAAGTCGGAGCTCAATGCGCTGAGTAAAGCGGGCCAGTTTCGCAGCGACCTGTATTACCGGCTCAACGTGGTAACCCTCGAACTGCCGCCCTTGCGAGAGCGTCGCGAAGACATCCTGCAGTTGTTCGAACATTTTCTGCAGCAGTCGTCGCTGCGCTTTGACCGTGAAGCGCCACAGCTGGATGCGCAGACCCGCTCGGCATTGCTGGCCCATGACTGGCCGGGCAATGTGCGTGAGCTGCGCAATGTCGCCGAGCGTTACGCGTTAGGCCTGCCGGCATTCAAAACGGCCGGTGCGGAAGTCGCCACCCAGCGCCTGGATTTCGCCGAAGCCGTGGAGGCGTTCGAGAAGAACCTGCTGGGCGAGGCGTTGCAGCGCAGCGGCGGGAATCTGAGTCAGGCCAGCCAGGAGCTGGGCATGGCCAAGACCACGTTGTTCGACAAGGTGAAGAAATACGGGTTGGGGTGACTGCGTGGGCTCACCCCCAACTGCTGTCATCTAACGTGCCGACAATTCCGATCTTCCCGCAGATGCACGAACCGTGGGAGCGAGCTTGCTCGCGAAGGGGCCGGTACATCCACCCCATATGCAGCGGTTGTAATGACCTCTTCGTGAGCAAGCTCACTCCCACAGGATCCGCGTACATCCTCTGAATCTTCAGCGGCTGAAATACCGCCTTCGTGAGCAAGGTGGAGCGCCACCCCGGTCACTCCCACATGATCGGTGCTGGCAACGCGATAACGCGGTGTCTGGACGACAGGAAATCTTAGAATCAGACACCGGCAACCCATGCATCCACCTCTGCCGCCGTCGGTGCAGTCGCCGGTCCCCAGAGGGTGACGGCGATGGCTGCGGCCGCATTGGCGCGCAGTGCCGCTTGAGCAGCTGTCAGCCCTGACGCCAGCCCGGCCAGCAGCACGCCTGCATGGGCATCGCCGGCGCCATTGGTGTCGATGGCCGTGACCGGGAAGCCGCGCACGTGTCGGGTCTCGGAACCCTGACGAATCCAGCAGCCGTTCGGTCCATCACGCACCACCAATAACGCGTCGTCGCGCAGCCAGTGCGCCAGCCTCTCCATACCCGCTTCGATCGTCTCGCACCCGGTGAAGCGCAGCGCCTCTTCCGCATTGCTCGTCCACAGCGTGATCAATGGCAACACCGCCTGCATGCCAGAGGCCTCCGGCGAATCAATCAGCGGCCCCGGATCGAACACTACGCCCGCCCCTGCCGGCAACCGCGCGAGCCAGTCCAGCAGCGTCGACACCTTGCCTTCGTGCAGCAAGCTGTAGCCGCTGACGAACACGTAATCCTCAGGCTGTACATTGACGCTACCCAGATCGTCAGCCGACAAACCGCCCTCGGCACCAACGTAGGAAATGAACGAGCGCTCGGCTGAGGGCTCTATGAGCGCCACCGACAGGCCGGTGTCCTGGCCCGTCGAGGCCGCAGTCGCGATGTCGATGCCCTCTGTCGCCATGGCCTGCCGCGCCAGATCGCCGAAACGCCCCGCACCGTGGCGACCGAGATACACCGTTGGCAGACCGTTGCGGCGCGCGGCGGCCATCACGTTGAAGCCTCCGCCGGTTTCAAAGGCCGCCGAACGGGCGAGCACATCGCCGCCGGAACGAGGCAAGGCGTCCAGCGCCATGACCAGATCGACCACGACCTGGCCGGTGTAGAGCAATCTAGCGGGCATGAACAACCTCTTCGGCGACAACGCGACGGTCACGGGCGCCGCCGAGCAAAGCATACAGACCGCCCGCCACCACGAACGTGACGATCCAGCCCAGGCCGTTATGGCCGAACCACGAGTCGGACAGCAAGCCCTTGAACAGCACATTCTCCGGTGTGGTTGCGACGGTGGTGAAACTGTAACCGAGCACGATGGCCAGGGCCCATGCACCCAGCGCACGCCACTCGATGCCGCCGCGATACCAATAGGCGCTGCGCGGCGAGACGTCCATCAAATCAGCCGGTGAGTAGTAGTGGCGATGCATGAGGTCGACGATGAAGATCCCCACCCACGCAGTGATCGGAACGGCGAGCATGGAAATGAACGTGATGAACGGGCCGTAAAAACTGTCGGCGATCAGCATGAAGTAAATCGAACCGGCGAAGATCGCCACGATGTCGACAATCACTGCGTGCACGCGCTTGATCCTCAGGCCCAGGGTCAGCGTGGTCAGGCCCGCCGAGTACACCGACAGATTATTGGAGAGCAGCAGCCCGCCGAACGCCGTGATCAGGTACGGCACCGCCATCCAGGTCGGCAGCAGCTCGCGAATCGCGATGATCGGATCGGTGGCCGACGCCAGGTGGTCATTGCCCACCGACAGCAGGCCGCCCAAGGTGATCAGCAACACCAGCGGGATGCCGGCGCCGAAAGCGGCCGACGCCACCAGCCGCGTGGCCTTGACGCTGCGATGCTGATAGCGCGACATGTCGGCGCCCGCGTTGGCCCAGCCGATGCCGGTGCCCGCCGCCATGGTGCCGATGCCGATGATCATCGCGCTCACCGGTGCAGGCGCGGCATTGAAGACGGCGGCCCAGTCGATGTGCGCGATCAGGAAGCCGCCGACGATGACGTTCAACGCGCCGAAGATGTACGTCGCCCATTTCTGGATGACCAGCAAGGTGGCGTGGCCCAGGCCAGAAACGGTCAGTGTCATCAGCACGAAAATGGCGATGAACACGAGGGTCAGGCCCGGCGCGCTCTTGGCCTCCACCGGCGTGGCGAAGAGGATCGAGCACAGCGACAGCAGTACGAACGCGGCGGTCGTGGTGTTCACGGTTTCCCAGCCCAGACGCGACATCAGCGAGACGATAGTCGGACCAATATTCCCGCGCACCCCGAAAATCGCCCGGGACAGCGTAAGACTCGGCGCCCTGCCCCGTCGGCCGGCAATGGAAATGACCCCGACCACCGCAAACGAACCGGCCGCGCCGAGGATGGCGACGATGATCGCCTGCCCGATCGACAGCCCGCGAAAGGCCACGAGCGTCGCCCCCAACGGCAGACCGAGGATGCTGATGTTGGCCGCGAACCACACCCAGAAAAGCTGCAGCGGGTGACCGTTGCATTCGTTTTCCGGAACCGGCTCGATGCCGCGTGTTTCAAGCTGACCTGCGCCTTGAGCGGCGTTGGATGACGTCATGTGAATGCTCCTGTGCCATTTGTTCTGGTTGTGGGCAGTGCGCAAAGCAAACGACATCCGTGTCAGCGTGGGCTTTTGCAGGCTGCAAAAACCCTGGCTCGCCGCTGCATAGAGCCGCGAGGTAGGTCTTGTTCTTTATACGGGCTGGCGTTGGTCGGATCAGACCCCGCGCAGGGACAGCAACTGCTCGACCACGGGATGAAGGTCGAGCGCGTTGACGGTCTGGATCTGTTTGATCAGCGGTGCAGGCCAGGCGCCCATGCCTTCACAGGCGCCGAGCATCGCCCCGAGAATGGCGGCAATAGTGTCGGTGTCGCCGCCCAGGCTGGCGGCCATGCACAGCGCATCGAATGCCGATACCTGCCCGCGAGCCACTTGATGAGCGAGGGCGAAGGCCGCGACTACCGATTCCTGGGAGGCGACGGACGTGCCGATCACGTCATAAATCAATTCGGGAAGTTGTTCATTGCTGCATCCGGCGCACAGCTGTTTGGCCCATCGGATTCGGGCGGCGATGCGGCCGCCGGCGATCCAGTAGCCGTAACGCTCGGCCTCCTGGGCAATGCGCGCGCCGACGTCGAGGGCGTCGCCGAGACTGGCGCCGCTGATGCCCGCCGAGACCACCGCCGCCACCGCCGCTGCGCTGGAGATGCCGAGGTTGGTGTTGTGGGTGACCTGGCAGGCCTGTTTCACCGCCTCGACGAAGCGCGCTTCATCGCGTACGTCGAAGGCAATGCCCACCGGCGTAATGCGCATCGCGGCGCCGTTGGTGGTGCCGAAACGCCCGGCTTCTTCAGGACTGTGCCCGGCCAGAATCATCTCGATGGCGCGCTTGGTCGAGGGGCCCAGCAAGTCTTGCGAACCCTTGGCCTGCATGACCGCCTCCCAGTCGATCAGGTGTTGCGCCAGGTCCGAAGGCTCGATGCGCCCTCTTCCGGCGACCAGCAGTTCGGCGACCAGCACCGCCTGTTCGGTGTCATCGGTGATAGAACCGGCAGGCATGTTCGGCGCGATGGGCTGATCGGCACCGGCGGCCTGCAACGTAGTAATGCGGTCGAATCGCTGCCTGATTTGCTCGCGACTCAGGGATTGCGTCGGCATGCCCAGGGCGTCGCCCAGCGCCAGTCCGTAGAAAGCGCCCAAGCCTCGGTCGCGAGTGTCGATCAGTGCGGTCATGTGGACGATCCAAAAGCCAGATGCAGACGAAAATGCACGGGGTCCAGAAGACTTTCCACGTGCTCCATGAAACGTTCGCGGCGATCAAACGTGGTGCGCGTCGCCTTGAGGAACACCGAGCCCGGCTGGCGCAACATCAGCGCCGCGTCGTCGTTGCTCAGGGGCTCGGCACCGATCCACTGATCGCCGCGATCCCCGACATAGCCGTGGGCGGCCAGCGTGACTGTCAGCGAGTCTTCGATCAGCCCGTCGCGGGGCAGATTTTCCAGGCCGTCGCAGGCCGGGATCAGCACGCGCTCCAACGACACGACGCTGCCATCGCCTGCCGTGCGACGGCGGTCCAGTGCGATGAACTCGGCGGTACCAAACCGGCCCGCCAGATCAGGCCGCTGCACCGCCACCAGACGCAAAATCTCGGTGCTGACCCTGGCACCGGTGTCGGCCAGGGCCTGAGCCCACCCGGCGCGCTGATCCAGCGAGATGCCGTCGTAGGTCACGATCGAGCCGACGCCGGTTTGCGTGGCGATGTAGTTGCGTCGCTTGAGTTCGGACAGCGCTTCGCGCAGCGTGCCCCGGCTGACGTTGAATTCCTGTGCAAGCAGATTCTCGCCGGGCAACAATTCGCCCGAGCCCATCTGGCCGCTTTCGATGCGTCGGGCCAGCTCATCCACTACGCGTTTTTTCTTGTCGAATCGAACCTGTCTAATCATGTACAAATTGATATCCGAAAGTGGCTGTGAGGAGCAAGTGTTTTTTGGAATGCAACGAGCGATGCGTAACAACACATGACAGTAGATAGCGCACCGCCGTTAACCGTCATCCGGGGTCCAGACACCCCGGATAACCGCCTTCGCAATGCGCTTCAGGGTTGCTGACAGGAGTCAGCTGACAGGGTCAACCACGCTCGATTCTTCGCCCACGATCTGACGAATGGCGCTGACGAACACGTCAACCGGTTGCCCACCGGAAACGGCGTACTGGTCGTTAAAAACGATGGTCGGTACCGAACTCACGCCCCGCGACACCCACAATTGTTCCAGTTCGCGAACTTCGCTGGCGTACTGGTCGCTGGCCAGCAAGGCCTCGGCGCGCACCCGGTCCAGCCCGACTTTCTGCGCAATATCTGCCAGCACTTGGTGGCTGGATACGTTGGCATGCTGGCTGAAGTACGCGGTGAACAGCGCGTCTTTCAGCGCATGCTGCTTGCCTTCCAGCTCGGCCCAGTGCAACAGTCGATGGGCATCGAATGTGTTGAAGATGCGTCGCTCGCCCTGCTTGAAAACGAACCCGAGCTCAGCGCCGCGCTCACGAATGTTCTCAGCGTTGGCCTTGAATTGTTCCCGCGTGGAGCCGTACTTTTCGGCGATGTGCTCGAAGATATCCTGGCCTTCCGGCGGCATCTGCGGGTTGAGTTCGAAGGGTTGGAAGTGGATGTCGGCCTGGACTTCATCGCCCAGGTGCTCAAGCGCCTGGTCCAGCGCGCGCAGGCCGACGATGCACCAGGGGCAGGACACGTCGGAGATGAAGTCGATTTTCAGCGGAGTGCTCATGGCAGCCTCGTGCAAGGGAGGGAAAGCGCCACGATACGCCCATCACGCCGGCGCTCAAACCCTACACCGGCGCGACTGTCCTCAACAGGCGGGTCAAGCCCGCCGCTGCATCAGAGCTGGGCGACGTGGGAAGCGTCCTCACGATGCTCGCGCAAATAGGGCAACACGGCCGCCAGCAACGGGGCTTTGAAGGCTTCCTGAAAACGGTGGGCCAGGCCGGGAATGAGCTTCAGTTGACTGCCCTGAATGTGTGCTGCCACATGAATCCCGTGCATCACTGGCAATAGCGGATCCGCCGTGCCGTGCACGACCAGTGTAGGCACCCTCAGGCGGTTCAACAGTTCGACTCGGCTGGGTTCGGCGAGGATCGCCAGAATCTGCCGTTTCACGCCTTCAGGATTGAACGCCCGGTCGTAGGATACCGCCGCCTGATGCAGCAGCATCTGCCGATCATCCTTGACCTCCGGGCTGCCCAGCGCCGCCAGAAGATCAGCCTGTTGCTCAAGGGCAGTCTGCCGGTCCGGCGCGCCGCGACGGGCCAGCAGTTGCAACAACGCCGGGCTGGGCATCGGCAGGCCGGGCGCGCCGGAGCTGGTCATGATCAACGTCAGACTCTCCACGCGCCTGGGCGCCATGTCCGCCAGATGCTGCGCGATCATGCCGCCCATGCTCGCGCCCAACACGTGAAACTGCTGAACGTGCAGCGCGTCCATCAGGCCCAGCGCATCCTGAGCCATGTCGGTGAGCGAGTACGGTGCCGAGACCGGCAGGCCGATTTTGTAGCGCAGCACTTCATAGGTGAGGTTGGAACTCGGCGGCGCCTGGACCCAGGTCGACAAACCCACGTCCCGGTTGTCGTAGCGAATGACGCGAAAGCCCTGCTGACACAGCGCGACGACCACTTCATCCGGCCAATGGATCAGCTGTCCACCGAGGCCCATGACCAGCAACAGCGCCGGATCGGAATCACGACCGATGCTCTGATACGCCAGGTGCACGTCATCGAGCTCGGCCACTTGCGTGGGAACATCAACATCGCATCGAGAGGCCGCAAAAGACGGCAGGCTGCACAAGAGCGCAGCCAGAAAAAGTAAAACCCGCATGGAAAAACACCGACACACAGAACCCCAGTAGGCCGCGAGTCTGATGAAGTTTTCTCAAGCGCGCTGCCACAGTTGCGTGACAGTTTGATGAAGAGGGCTGAGCGGTAGCAAAACGGTCATCTCGACCTGCATTCACGCGGCCGCTGTTGCCTGCGAGCTGATCGAATCTGCGACCCATAGGTTGTCGGCAAAACGCAATTGCGCTTCCTTCACCACCTCAAGCGCGGCCTCAGCGTTCACGCCGGCTGCGTCCAGTTCCCTTGCCACACCCAGCGACAGCACCTTGTAGATCGGCAGGCGGTCCAGCACCAGAGGCATTTGCTCCGTGGCACTCAGCACATCGACATGCAGGCCTTGCACAGGCAAACACACCGCAAGGCCAAGGTTGCTGCCCAGCCCGAGACCGCCGCAAGACACCGCGAGCAGCTTCTTGAGCGGCGAATATTGCAGGGCGTGGTAAGCGCGCTCGAAGGCGTTCTTCCAGTCCTGCGGCAAATCGAGGGTCAGAATGGGCTCGTCGATCTGCACCCACTCGACGCCCTTGCCCGCCAGCCGACCCAGGATCTCGCCGTACACCGGCAGCAGACGGTCAAGCAAGTCAAGCTTGTCGAAGCCTTCGCCCTCCGCCTGCCCCAGCCAGAGGTAGGTCAGCGGCCCGATGATTTCCGGCCGGATCGTTTGGCCCTGCGCGCGGGCTTCATCGACCTCATTGAACAGCGGCGCCCAATTCAGGTTAAAGCGTTGGTCCTGGGTGAACGTTGGCACTGCGTCCACCTCAACGCCGTCACCCAGGGTTTCGAGGATCTGCTTGAAGCCCATGGCCACGCCGATGTGAGGAAAATGAGTGTTGTTGACCTGGCCCATGCTGACTGCTTCCTTCAAACGATGGCGCCATTGTCGACACTTCTCCTTACATGAGACAAACTCATTAAATTCGTGTTGATCACAAAATTTACTCATGGAGCGCTTTCGGTGCTGGAAATTCGTCACCTGAAAACCCTGCACGCCTTACGCGAAGCAGACAGCCTCGTCGACGCGGCCGACCGCCTGCATCTGACGCAGTCGGCGCTGTCCCACCAGTTCAAGGAACTGGAAGAACGCATGGGCATGCCGCTGTTCGTGCGCAAGACCAAACCAGTGCGGTTCACCAGCGCGGGCTTGCGCCTGTTGCAACTGGCCGACTCGGTGCTGCCGCAGCTGCGTCACGCCGAGCGGGATATCTCGCGGCTCGCCGGCGGTGTCGCCGGACGCCTGCACATGGCGATCGAATGCCACAGTTGCTTTCAGTGGCTGATGCCGACGATCGATCAGTTCCGCGATGCGTGGCCGGAGGTGGAGCTTGATCTGGCGTCGGGCTTCGCTTTCGCGCCCCTGCCCGCCCTGGCCCGTGGCGATCTGGATCTGGTGGTGACCTCGGACCCGCTGGAACTGGCAGGCATTACCTATGTGCCGCTGTTCACCTACGAGGCCATGCTCGCAGTCGCCAACCAGCATCCGCTGGCGGCCAGGCCTTATGTGGTGCCGGAAGACCTGATCAATGAAACCCTGATCACCTACCCCGTCGAGCGCGACCGCCTGGACATTTTCACGCGCTTTCTCGAGCCGGCCGACATCGAACCGGCGCAGGTGCGCACGTCCGAGCTGACGGTGATGATGATGCAACTGGTGGCCAGCGGCCGCGGGGTATGTGGGATGCCCCACTGGGCGCTGCATGAATACAGCTCACGCGGGTACGTGAAGGGCAAGCGGCTGGGGGAAAAAGGATTGTTCGCCACGCTGTACGCAGCCATTCGTGCAGACATGCTGGACGCGCCCTACATGCGAGACTTCCTGCTGACGGCGAAGGACACGTCGTTTTCGACACTGGACGGGGTGAGTGCGGTGCGTTAACGCGCCACGCTGCTTACCCCATGCAATGCGGCCCCCTGCAGATCAGGCGTTTTGCAGGCGTCGGTACAGCGGCAGTATCGAATCCCGGGTCAGCGGCGCCAAGTGCAACTGGTCAATGTTCCCGCCGTCGACCCAGATGGCCTCTTCGATCTCGGCCGCGGGACTGACCGGGTCCTCAACCTGAACGCCATACAGCTGGCAGTTCACTTCGAAGCCCGGTTCGTTCGCCGCCACCGCCGAAAACTCACCCAAAAATCGCGCGTGTTCAGGCGCGATGACCAGTCCCAATTCCTCGTTCAGCTCACGGGCCAGCGCATCAAGCGCCGACTCACCGGCGTCGATCTTGCCGCCCGGCTGCATGAACGCCTCGGTCCCGCGTTTGCGCACCAGCAGTGTCTTGCCATCGGCGCGGGTCAGCAGCGCGGCGGCGATGCGGAGCGTTTTCACCGTCACAGCACCACCTCGGTTTTCAGCGCGCGGGTTTCTTCAGCCCGCTCCAGCGCCAGCGTGATCAAGCGGTCGATCAGCTCGGCGTAGCTCAATCCGCTGGCCTGCCAGAGTTTCGGGTACATGCTGATGGAGGTAAAACCGGGGAGCGTGTTGACCTCGTTGATGATGATTTCCCGTGCCTCGGTGACAAAGAAATCCACCCGCGCCAGGCCGGCGCAGCCCAGCACGCGATAGGCCTGCAGCGCCACTTCACGCACGGCCTCGCTCATATCCTCGGACATTTGCGCAGGGATGGCGATGCGGGCCTGACCGTCATTCAGGTACTTGGTGTCGTAGGCGTAGAACTCGTCATTGGCGACGACCTCACCACACACGCTGACCTTCGGTTCGTGGTTGCCCAGCACGGCGCATTCTACTTCACGACCGACGATGCCCTGCTCGATCAGCACCTTGTTGTCGTAGTCGAAAGCCAGTTTCAGGGCGGCGGCGTAACCGGCTTCGTCGGTGACTTTGCTCACGCCGACCGACGACCCCTGGCACGCCGGCTTGACGAAAAGCGGCAGGCCCAGCTGCGCAGAGACGCTGACAAAATCCACCGTCTCGCCACGCTGAAGGACCACGAAGGGCGCGACCGAAATACCCGCATCGCGCAGCAACCGCTTGGTCACGTCTTTGTCCATGCACGCCGCAGAGCTCAGCACATCCGGGCCCACGAACGGAATGTCCAGCAAGCGCAACATGCCTTGCAGGCAGCCGTCCTCCCCGAAACTGCCGTGGATCAGCGGGAACACCACATCGATGCGCGGCACCTTTGCGCCGGTCTGCACTTCCACGAACTGCGGCCCGCTGGCGCCAGGCATCAGCGAAAGCAGGCGGCCGGATTCACTGAGTTTGATATGCGCCGGATCGGTGGGGTTCTGCAGGTAATCCTGCTCGTCGAAGCGCAGCCAATGGGCCTGCTTGTCGACACCGATCAGGGTGATGGAGAAGTTGTTGCGATCAATCGCGTTGATCACGTTGCGCGCCGATTGCAACGACACTTCATGCTCGGAGGATTGCCCACCGAAAACGATGGCGACTGACTTTTTCAAAGGGGGATGCTCCTGAATTTCAGGCCGCAGAGCTAAAAGCAATTTTGCCCGATAGTCCAGTGCCAAGGTGGCCTGCAAGACGGAATACCGTGAAAAAACGGCAAAAAAAATCCCGCGCCCGGGTGATCGACTGGCGATGCCCGGAGCGCGGGAGGTACTGCTGTCATTCTTCTTTCTTGGCGCCGGAGCCAAAGGTGGCGAAACGCTTGTTAAAGCCGGCGATACGGCCTTCGGTGGTGGTTTTGCGCTGTTGACCGGTGTACATGGGATGCGACGCGCTGGACACGTCGAGGGCAACGTAAGGGTAGGAATTGCCATCGGTGTGAGTGTGCGTGCGGTCGGTGTCAACCGTGGAGCCGATCAGAAAAAATACATCGGCTGCGGTGTCGTGGAACAGGACCTGACGGTAGTCGGGATGGATGTCGGCTTTCATCGTCTTTCTCCAGAATGTAAACAATCATGTAATACGTTATACAGTATCAATTCGAGATAGTTCAACCGGAACCCATTTTGTAACGGTTACAACTTTCGCCTTTTCCGACGCCTCCCCTGCCGCTAACGTTCGCGCCCTGACGACCCAGCCCGGTCCTCAACGGGAACGGAATGAACAACAACACCAGGAGGTAGTGCCATGCACTTGATCGATCGTTACGAAATGAGCGTCCCCGCACACATGAAGCTGATCGACGCACGCAGCGCGTTGAATCATCTGCAGCGTCTGGTCCAGGCGACCGACGGCAAGCCTGAATCCAAGGAGCTCGTCAGCCTGATCGAAACGATCGTGGAGGCTTTTCATGAAGCCGCTGACGACGTCATGCCCGTCAACGACCACGACGTGTTCATGCGCCAGGCGTGCGAATGGAACTACATCGGGCTGTCTCCCAAAGAGCGCGAAGTGCTTCACGAGATCCGTTGCTGCAGCGACGATGGCAAGGAAGACATCTATCGAATGATCAGCGAGACACTGGACCGCAAGCCGATGCTGATGCCGGAAGCTCTGTAATCTGCGGTTGAGTTGGGGATCTGCGCGTAAAAAAGGGGCGCGTGTTATTAGCAACCTGATGTGCCGCTCGTCGTATCGCTATGCCGCTTCTTGAAAAATTCGTTTCCGGCGGCTGCTTACCTAAGCCGATACGGAAAAATGCCTTTCGAGGGAGCCTGGCATCGAGCCTGCACGTGGGATTAGCTAACGGTCAGACAGGACGAAGGTCGTCCGTCAGATACTGATCCCATGGAGGACAAGGCGACCAAGTCTCCACAAGCTTATCGATAAAGAGACGGATTTTCGGAGAGAGGTGACGTTTGCTCGGATAGATCACCCGAATAGGCTCCGCCGCCTCTGCGTAATTCGCCAGCAGTTGGACAAGCTTGCCGTTGCGTAAATCGTCGTTAACCACGTACGAAGGCAGGGTCGCAATACCCAAGCCAGCGACAGCTGACTGGTGCAGTGACTCAGCACTGTCCATCTGCAGCCTTCCACCATGGGTGACGGACAGAGAGCGATCATTGACTCGAAAATTCCAGGGAAGCAGTCTTCCACCGCTCACAAAATGCAAACACTGGTGCTCTGAAAGGTCGTCGGGCCTTTGGGGCTGTGGATGCTCAGCCAGATACTTTGGTGAAGCACAGGTGATCATTTGTTGGTAGGCCACTGTACGTGTGAGTAACCGAGAGTCCTCCTTGGGCGGCCCGATACGCATGGCCAGATCAAATCCTTCATCGATCAGGTCGACCAACCTGTCCGAAAAAGTGATATCCACGCTCAACGAGGGCCAATCTTTCAGGCAGCATTCGATGTGCTGGAGAACATGGAGCCTGCCCAATGCAACCGGCAGGCTCATCCGCAGCCGTCCACTGGGTGTCGAGCGACGAAACGCCAAGGCGTCCTCCACATCGTCCAGATCCTGGAGAACACCCACACACCGCTCATAAAGAACCTGGCCGTCGTCCGTCATGCTCAAGCTACGAGTAGTGCGATTGAGCAGGCGTACTTGCAAACGAGCCTCAAGCCTAACTATCGACTTCCCCACCGCCGAACGAGTGAGCCCCAGCTGCTTCGCCGCCGCAGTGAAGCTGCCAGCATTTACGGAGCTTACAAAGGCGGCAATGTCGTTCAGGTTATGGAGT
The DNA here is from genome assembly GCF_057834665.1 of Pseudomonas sp. GL_135. NCBI lineage: Bacteria > Pseudomonadati > Pseudomonadota > Gammaproteobacteria > Pseudomonadales > Pseudomonadaceae > Pseudomonas > Pseudomonas sp. GL_135. Next base: position 1,213,534 of record NZ_CM174408.1, on the reverse strand, counting down.
TCCATGGAGACCTCTGAGCGTCAACGTTCGGGCGGCTTAGCGCCTGTTATGGGGAACCCTATTCCCCAATACTAAGCATAGTATCTCAATTAGCTAATCCACTCCCAGCGATCAATTGAGGTCATTATGAACACTAAAGTACAAGCAGCCGTCCAAACCTGGGCCAACAGCCTGAGCGATCTAGTACCCGTTCTTAAGGGAATCGATACCACTACGAAAATGAGCGACATCCGCGACTCTTACGCAAAAATGCTCGCGCAAAATCCTGCGCCTGCTGGCGTCAAATTCGAAGCAGTCGACATGGGTGGCGTACCGGGCACACTGGTTACCCCTGATGAGATCAAAACCGACGCAGTCATCATGTACATCCACGGTGGTGCGTACATTGTTGGCCGTCCAGACGGCTACCGCGGCATCGGCGGCAACTACGCAAAAATGCTCGGCGCTCGTGTGTACATGCCGGACTACCGCCTTGCCCCTGAGCACAAGTTCCCAGCCTCTATTGACGACACACTGCGCGCCTACGAGTGGCTGCTTGAGCAGAAGATCCCAGCTAACAAGATCGCGTTGTCTGGCGAGTCAGCCGGTGGCGCGATGGTTGTCAGCGTGATGGTGGCTGCGAAATCGAAAGGGCTTCCACTGCCTGCGGTTGGCTCCTCCATCTCGCCTTGGGCGAACCTTGAACACACCGGGGCTTCCATGAGCAATCGGGAAGGTCTGGATCCGCTGAACTCCAAGCCTGTCCTGGATATCCTCGCTAGAGCGTTCCTGGGAGATACGCTGGCCAATCATCCTCTGGCTTCTCCTGTGTTTGCAGACGTCACCGGTCTCCCACCCATTTTGGTGCAGATCGGGGAGAACGAGTTGATGTTGAGCGATGCGATGCGACTTGCAACTCACCTCGCGGATAACCGCGTTCGCGTCAGCCTGGAGGTATGGCCCGCGATGTTCCACGCCTGGCACTTCTACGCCACCATGCTGCCGGAAGGTCAGCAGGCAATGGAAAGCTCCGTGCGCTTCATTGAGGATGGCCTGGCCGACGCTAGTCGCTGAAACGCACACCCAGCGCGACGGCTTTCTCGCTGTCGCGTCTCTGTTCACGCTCTAAAGAATCTGCTTCCGCTGTCCAAACCTTTGAACATGCGCCCGCCCACTCAGAGATACCTTCACCAGACGCCCCTTCCGTAAAATCATGTCCACGGAACTCAGAGGATGCACTGGTGATGAAAAATCAAACGCGAAGAGGCAAGCAAGCGAGACATCCTGCAACACCCACCCTTTGCTTTTACCCCGCAAACCCGCCACCCTGCGCGCCGCCGATCAGACCCTGCTGACGGCAAGGAACCACGGCCGCCACTGGCCCCTCTTCTTTAAACACCTTTGCAAGGCCCACCGTCATGACGAACGGACGCGACCATCGCATCGACTTCTTTCGGGGTCTGGCGCTGATTTTCATTTTTTGGGATCACGTGCCGGCCAACCCGTTCGCGCAACTGACGCTGCGCAATTTTGGTTTCAGCGACGCCGCCGAGGTGTTCGTGTTTCTCGCCGGCTACGCCGCAGTCCTCGCTTACGGCCGGGTGGCGCAGCGTGACGGTTATGTCGTGGCGTGCCTGCGTATCCTGCGGCGCACATGGGTGTTGTACGTCGCGCACATCTTTTTGCTGACGCTGCTGATGGGCATCGTTTTCGTCGCCAACAACCACGTCGAAACCCGCGACATGGTGCGGGAGATGGGGCTGGAGTATTTCGTCGGCAACCCGCAGCAGGCGCTGGCCGATGAATTGTTGCTGAGGTTCAAGCCCAACCTCACCGACCCGCTGCCGCTGTACATTCTGCTGATGGGCGCTCTTCCGATCATTCTGCCGATCATGCTGCGCAACGCGGCGCTGGCGATCGGCCTGTCGATTGCGCTGTACATGATGGTGCCGCTGCTCGGCTGGAACCTGCCCGCCTACGAAGGTGGCGGTTACTGGTATTTCAACCCGGTCGCCTGGCAGTTGATCTTCGTGCTCGGCGGGGCCTTTGCCTTGCACACCCAACGCGAGCTGACCGCAAAACCCAGCGCTCGCCCGCTTTGGCAACAGCCGCTGTTTCTTGTAGCGGCGACCTACCTGGTGATGGCCGGCGTCATCACCGTGCTGTGGAAATTTCCCGACGTGCATGACGCGCTTCTGCCTTCAGCGTTGACCCAACTGATCTATCCGATCAGCAAGACCGACCTGTCGCCGGTGCGCTTGCTGCATTTCCTTGCGCTGGTTTATGTCGTCGCAAAGGTACTGCCGACGTCGGTAACCTGGCTCGACAACTGGCCTGTCCAGCAGACCTGCCGGATGGGTCGCTATTCGCTGGAGATCTTCTGCCTGGGCGTGCTACTCGCCCCGCTCGCCGACATGGCGAACGCGCTGGCGGACGATGTCTGGCAAATGCGCGTGATCACCGCGCTGCTAGGCCTGGGGTTGATGCTGCTGTTGTCGAACTGGCTGGAGTTGAACAAGCGGTTGGGAAGCCCGAAGGCGACGCGGGTGGTGAAGGTTTGATGGGGACATCACCGCCGTTTTAAGGACCGGCATCTCATCACGCTTCAAACCGTTCAAAGCCCCCAAACTTTTCGGTCGGCGGGTCCATCATGATGGGGGACTCAGGTTGCACATCGGAAAAGTCTTACGCCCCAGCGCACAAAATCCCCTCCGCGCCCACCAGCGTCTACGCTTGTACCAAGTGCGATGTGCAGGCTGGACCGGGCTTACGATATGGGCGCTTTTTGGCATTCCGATACGAAGAAGGCTGCGGTCAAGGCTGACAGTCAGGGGAACGGATCAGTGCCAGGCCATGCTCGCCCACGACGTTACGTGTGGCGTTTTTTGCTGGCGGCGGTGCTGGTCGCAGCGGTGATTCTGGGATTTGTGGTCTCGACCGAAGTGCGCAGCTCGCGTTTGCAGGCCCAGGAATTCAGTCAACTGGCCCAAGGCCTGAGCTACACCGTCGAGGCCGGCCCCAGTGATGCTATTGTGTACCCTGGTGACGGGCCCTTTGACAAACGTCTGGGCTATTCTGCCCTCGACGAATTCCTGCCGCGCTTGCTCAAGCGTGACTACCTGATCAGCGCACAGGCGCGTTTCTCTCCCGATCTAATGTCCTACGCCAAGCGCGGTTTCTTCGTGCCGTATCAGGAGAAGATTCAATCCGGCCTGACCATTTCTGACTGTCGCGCCGAGCCTCTCTATCAATACACCTACCCGCAGCAGCTGTACCCGACCTTCGCCGCCATCCCGCCCGTGCTGGTCAACAGCCTGCTGTTCATCGAGAACCGCGACCTGCTGGATGAACAGCGCCCGCTGGCCAATCCGGCAGTGGACTGGCCAAGGTTCTTCAAGGCGGCGCTTTCTCAGGTGGGAAAAATGGTGGGGTTGCCGGGGCAGTCGGCCGGTGGCAGCACACTGGCGACTCAATTGGAGAAGTACCGGCACTCGCCGGACGGCCTGACGCTGTCGGGCAGCGAGAAGATTCGTCAGATGGTGTCCGCCAGCGTTCGCGCCTATCAGCCGGGCCAGCAGACCCTCGAGGCGCGGCAGCGGGTGGTGCGCGATTACCTCAACAGCGTGCCGCTGTCAGCGGTCCCCGGTCATGGCGAAGTCCACGGCATGGCCGAAGGTTTGCGGGTCTGGTACGGCGCGGACTTCGACCGGACCAATCAGCTTCTGATCGCAAAGACGCAGGACGAAAACACCCTCGCGGCGCAGGGATTGGCGCTGCGTGAAGTCCTGTCGTTGGTGATTGCTCAGCGCAGGCCCTCACACTTCCTGGCGAAGGGGCGCAAGGAACTCGCGGATCTGACTGACAGCCATCTGCGCGTGCTCGCACAGAACAATGTCATCGATCAACCGCTGGCCGACGCCGCACTGGCGGCCAGCGTGACGTATCGCGACTGGGTGCAGCAGCCGACGGTGCAGCCGATTGAGAGCAACAAAGGCATCACCGTCGCCCGCACGCGGCTGTCGAATATGCTCAATCGTTCGCTGTACGACCTCGATCGTCTGGATCTGTCAGCCACCAGCACGCTGCAAAATGACCTGCAGGTCAGCGTCGGTCAGTACCTGCGGGACCTCGCCAAACCCGAATTTGCCGGTCAGATGGGCTTGATCGGCGAGCACCTGCTCACTCCGGCGAGCACCCAGGCGGTGCGTTACAGCTTCACCCTGTTCGAGCGCGATCCTGATGGCTCGCGAGTGCGTGTGCAGACCGACAGCACGGATCAGCCGTTCGATATTAACGAGGGCAGCAAGCTGGAGCTGGGCTCGACGGCGAAAATGCGCGTGCTGACAACCTACTTGCAGATCATTGCCGAGCTGCACGACAAGTACGCCGATCAGCCCACTGGCGCCTTGAAGAAAGCCCCCGTTGAAGAGTCAGACAGTCTCAGCCGCTGGGCTATGGATTACCTGATTCAGAACACCGATCGTGACCTCTCGAAGATGCTCGCTGCCGCGCTCGATCGTCAGTATTCGGCCAGCCCCGGCGAAAGCTTTTTCACCGGCGGAGGCCTGCATCATTTCAACAATTTTCGCCGAGAGGATAACGCCCGAAACCCGACCCTTCGCGAAGCTCTGCGGGAGTCGATCAACTTGCCGTTCATTCGCCTGATGCGCGATCTGGTGCGCTACACCACTTATCAGGGGCCCAACAACAGCGCGGTGTTGCTCAAGGACGACAGCGACCCGAGGCGTCAGGAATACCTGGCCGAGTTCGCTGACCGCGAGGGCAAGTCATTTCTGTTGCGCTTCTGGAAGCGTTACAAAAACAAATCCACCCAGGACCGGCTCGACACCTTTCTCGATGGGGTGCATCCCGCGGCGAGCCGACTGGCCGCCGTGCACCGCTACCTGCTGCCGGATGCCACGCAAAGCGCTTTCAATGCATTCGTCCGGGCGCACATGGCCGGGGAAAAAAGCAAAACGGCGCTGACCGAGAAGCGTCTGGATGAACTCTATTTCGCCTACGGCCCCGGCAAGTTCGATCTGCCGGATCAGGGCTACGTTGCCCGCGTTCACCCGCTGGATCTGTGGCTGGTGGGGTATCTGCTGCAGAACCCGGACGCCAAGTTCAAGGATGCCGTCGCGGCCAGCCGTTTCGAGCGGCAGGAAGTCTACAGCTGGCTGTTCAAGAGCCGGCACAAGAGTGCTCGCGACAGCCGCATTCGCACGATGCTGGAGATCGAAGCGTTTCTCGACATCCATCAGCGCTGGCAACGGCTGGGGTACCCGTTCGATCATCTGGTGCCGTCGCTGGCGACTGCGATTGGCAGTTCCGGTGACCGACCCGCCGCGCTCGCCGAACTCATCGGCATCATTCAAAACGATGGCATTCGCCTGCCGGTGTTGCGCATCGACAGCCTGCATTTCGCGGCGCAGACCCCTTACGAAACACAACTGGTGAACAACCCCGAGCTGGGAAAACGCGTGCTGCCATCAGAAGTCGCTGCGGCCATGCGCGAGGCGCTTTCCCAGGTGGTGGACGCCGGCACGGCGCGGCGCGTGTCAGGTAGCTTCAAAACTCAAGCTGGCAGCGGGCTGGCCATGGGCGGTAAGACCGGCACCGGCGACAACCGCATCGAAAGCGTCGGCGCAGGCGGGCGAATCCTGGCGTCCAAAGCGATCAATCGCACCGCGACCTTCGTGTTTTTCATCGGCGACAACCATTACGGCACCCTGACGGCGTACGTCCCGGGACGCGCTGCCGAGAGCTTCAAATTCACCTCCGCCCTTCCGGTGCAAGTGCTCAAAGGCATGGCGCCGATTCTTAATCCCTACCTGGAACCGGGCACTTTCACACAGTGCAAGGCGCCCGTCCCGACGCAGGTGGCAACGCGTCTGTAGCCGGTTTTCATTGAAGTCATCGAGTGCATCACCCAGAAACCGGACAACAACCGTTCGTCTTAACGCGTCTTGTGGAGACAATAAGATATATCTTAAGGTATATCTAACTTGTACCAAGAGATGAAAAAAATGAAAGACCACTCACACGATCACCCCCACCATCACCGCCCTCACTTCGGCGAGCACGGTGACGGCCGCGATGGTTTTGAGAAACGTACCGGCCGTGAACGCGGCGGCCGCGGCCCGCGAGTATTTGCGCCGGGCGACCTGAAACTGCTGCTGTTGGCGCTGATCGCCGATCAGCCCTGCCACGGGTATGACCTGATTCGCCAGATCGAAGCGCTGTTCGACGGCGCCTACAGCCCGAGCCCTGGCGTGATTTATCCGACACTGACCTTTTTGGAAGAAAGCGAGTTGATCGAGGGCGATGCCGATGGTGGCAAGAAACGCTACCGCATCACCGACGCCGGTCAGCAGTTCCTGACTGAACAGGCCGTCGCGCTGGATGGCGTGAAAATGCGCATTGACGTCAGCAAGCGCTCGCTGCGCGGCCACGATCGTCCGCCGGAAATTCACGAGGCCGTGCACAACCTGCGTCATGCCTTGCAGATGCACCACGGCCGCTGGAACCCTGAGGAAATCCTGCGGGTTCGCGACCTGCTGAACGACACCGCGAAAGCCATCGTCGACGGCCAACAAACTGCTTCGGAGACATCGGAATGAATGCACCACAGGGGATTCACCGCGTCAGCCACGAGATCAAACGTCGCAAGCTGGCAGTGTTGAGGGTGACCGACATCACCCCGCGCATGCGCCGCATCACCTTGCACGGGCCGGAGTTGGCAGGGTTCATCAGTCTGGGCACGGACGACCACGTCAAACTGTTGTTCGCCACCACGCCCGAAGAGCAGGCAGCGCTGGACAGCGAGGCGCCGTTGCAAAACGCTGAAAGCCCACGTCCGGCGATGCGCGATTACACCCCGCGGCGCTACGACCCGCAGACCGGCGAGCTGGACATCGACTTCGTGCTGCATGGCGACGGTCCAGCGGCGACCTGGGCGGCCCAGGCTGAGGTCGGACAAACGCTGAATATCGCCGGGCCCCGGGGTTCGATGATCGTGCCGGACATGTTCGACAGCTACCTGCTGATCGGCGACGAGACCGCCCTCCCCGCCATCGGTCGTCGGCTGGATGCATTGCCAGTCGGTCGGCGTGCGCTGGTGGTGGTCGAAATCGATGACGCAGCGGAGCGCCAGGCGCTGACCAGCGAGGCGCAGATCGAGGTCATCTGGGTGGTGCGTGGCGAGCAGGATCTGCTTGATGTAACGCGCCAATTGACCCTGCCCCCAGGCAGCCTGTATGCCTGGGTAGCGACCGAATCGTCCCTGTCACGCAAGGTGCGGCGCGTGCTGCTGGATGACTTCAAGCTGGACGAAGCGACTGTAAAAGCTGCCGGATACTGGCGCGCGGACGGTTCGGACGAGGAGTGAGGTGTACGAGATCCTCGGGATGATTGAGTACTGCCAGCGCCCCAGATTCGGGGCGCGTCATCCATACAGGTTACGACTGCCCTCTACGGCCCAAAACCTTGTCTATCCCATAAACGACTGACCCAATGACCACAAAACCTGCCAGCACGCCCAGCGCATTGGTCAGCGCCTTGGCCACTCCCAACGTGCCGATATCGAGAAATGGATAGAGGTAGTCGCCGAAGGCATTTCCGCGCAGCAGCAAATAGCCGAAGTACACGACGGGATACAGCATCCACATCAGCACATGCCGAGGTTTCAACAGGCCTTTGGGGACGAAGAACAACCAGTAGGCCAGGAACAGCAACGGCATGATGTCGTGCAGCAATTCATCGGCGATCCACTGCCAGCCTTGGGGTGTCCACAGATGGCGCAGCAGCAGGTTGTAGGCAAGGCTCACCAGAACAATGCTGGTGGTGATCCCCGCGCAGACCACGGGGGAACGGAAAAACCGATACCCCGCTGAATGCCGGTCGATGACCGCACAGCTCAGCGCCACTGCCACCAGCGTGTTTGTCACCACGGTGAAGAAGCTGCAAAACCGCACCAGCCCGCCGAGAAGACTGGCGTGGTCGATCCATCGCCCCCAGAGAATCAGATAGAGCTGCACCGCAAGCCCGAACCAGCCGAGCATGGCGGCCGTGATGACAAAGCGGCGCCCGCCTGGGGACAGCTGCAACGTGGGGCTGGGCATTCGGATCAGTCCTTGGCAATCGGCGATTCAGGTCAAGTCAAGGCCGCTTGGTGCGCGCCAGCTTGATGTACAGCCCTTCAACCTTCTCCCGCGCCCAAGGCGTTTTGCGCAAAAACGTCAGGCTGGACTTGATGCTCGGGTCGCTCTTGAAGCAGCGAATGTCGATCCGTTCGGCCAGGCCCGACCACTCGTAATGCTCGACCAGCGCGATGAGGATCTGCTCCAGCGTCACGCCGTGCAGCGGATTAGTGTTGGGTGTGGTCATGGCGGGCCTATGGACGCTGAGGGGACGGGCTGGTTGGAAGAGGTTTCGCGAGCTGCGCACCTTAACGGACGCCGTAGTCAGTGTGAAGACTGCAAGCAGCCGACGAGGGCGACCGATTTCAAAATGATTGCTTTTTTATTGTTATGTTATAACACTAACATATCGCACATTTTGAATCGTTGTCCAAGGAAACGTCGCATGTCCCGTCCCTCACAAATCCGTCCGTGGCGCCTGACGCCGCTTGCTGCCGCATTGCTGATCACCTCACCTGCGTACGCCATCGAGGTGGAGCCGCAAGTCATCACTGCCAACCCGCTGGGGAGCGATCAACTTGCCTCGCCAAGCACTGTACTGACCGGCGATGCGCTGACCCTGCAACAGAAAGGCAGCCTGGGCGAGACGTTGAACAAACAGCCCGGCGTCTCATCCTCCTATTTCGGACCGGGCGCGAGCAGGCCGATCATTCGGGGACTGGACGGCGATCGCATCCGGCTTCTGCGAAACGGAGTCGGCGCGCTGGATGCCTCCTCGTTGTCTTACGATCACGCGGTGCCGCTGGATCCGGTCAACGTCGACCGCATTGAAATCGTGCGCGGCCCTGCAGCGCTGCTTTACGGGGGCAGCGCCATCGGCGGCGTGGTCAACACGTTCGACAACCGCATCCCCACCGAAGCCATCGAGGGCATCCAGGGCGCGGGTGAGTTGCGTTATGGCGGGGCCGACACAACCCGCAGCAGCGCGGGCAAGCTGGAAGCGGGCAATGGCACCTTTGCGTTGCACCTGGACGCCAACGCGCGGGAGTTCAACGACCTGAAGATCCCGGGCTATGCCCGCACCGCCGATGAGCGCGCGCGGGATCCGCAAGACAGCGACAGAAAACACCGCCTCGGCAACAGCGATGGGAGACAGGACGGAGGCGCGGTCGGAGGCTCCTACACCTGGGACGACGGTTACGCCGGGCTTTCCTACAGCAATTACGACGCCAATTACGGATCGCCCGCCGAGCAAGGCGTGCGCATCCGCATGAAGCAGGACCACTACGCATTTGCCTCCGAGATCCGCAATCTCTCCGGCCCGTTCAGCTCGGTCAAACTCGACGCCGGTTATACCGATTACAAGCACATGGAGATCGAAGACGGCGAAGTCGGCACCACGTTCAAGAACAAGGGCTACGAAGCCCGCGTCGAGGCCCGGCATCAGCCCATCGGCCCGGTTGAAGGCATCGTCGGCGCCCAAGTGACGCGCAGCGAGTTTTCAGCCCTTGGCGAAGAGGCCTTCGTCCCGCAGACCGATACTGACGCCGGTGCCTTGTTCATTCTGGAAGAGCTGCAGGCCACTGACCGCCTGAAGCTCAGCCTGGGTGGCCGCATTGAACACACCACCGTAGACCCGGACGGCGGGGGCAACGAGCGATTCACCAACGCCAACAGCTCAAGCAGCTTTACTGCAGGGAGCGTTTCGTCCGGTGCCGTATACACGCTGACGCCGATCTGGTCGCTGGCGGCGACCCTTGGCTACACCGAGCGGGCGCCGACGTTCTATGAGCTCTATGCCAATGGCGCTCACGTCGCCACCGGCACGTACGAAGTCGGGGATGCCGACCTGTCCAAAGAGAAAGCCGTTTCCAGCGATCTGGCGCTGCGCTTCGACAACGGTATCCATGTAGGAAGTGTCGGCGTGTTTTACAGCCACTTCTCCAACTACATCGGACTGCTGGGCAGCGGCCGGACCTTGAACGATGAAGGCGCTGAGGACCCTGAAGGCATCCCCGAATACACCTACTCAGGCGTGCGCGCACGGTTTGCCGGTTTCGAGGCCAAGGATCACTGGAAGCTCGGCGAAACCCGGTATGGCAATTTCGCCCTGGAGCTGTCCGGCGATTACACCCGTGCCAAAAACCTGGATACCGGAGAAGCCCTGCCGCGCATCGCCCCTTTGCGGCTCAACAGCGGATTGTTGTGGGAACTGGACAAGTGGCAAGCGAGGATCGACCTCGAACACGCTGCTTCGCAACGGCGGGTGCCGGATAACGAAACCGGCACCGACGGGTACACCACGCTGGGCGCCAGTGCCGGCTACACGTTCAAGGTGGGTGGCAGTCAGTGGCTGGCGTTCGTCAGCGGCGAGAACCTCACCAATCAGACCGTGCGTTACGCCAGCTCCATTCTGCGCGACATCGCCCCGGCTGAAGGCCGTAGTGTCGAGGTCGGGCTCCGGACGACATTTTAGAGCGGCCACCTGAACGGTGACGCCGCAACTTGAGCGGCCCCAACGGGCCCCTCACTGGGTAGGACCGGCTTCAGCCGGGAAAGCGCCAGCCGCCATGCCGTAAATCTACGGTTTTCGAACCGGCCTCTTCCCGGCTAAAGCCGGTCCCACAATTAGATCGCATGCATTCAGCCACTCTTGCTGGCACGACGCAGGGTCTTAGTGGGACCGGCTTCAGCCGGGAAAGCGTCATCCGCCACGCCGTACATCTACGGTGTTTGAACCCGTCTCTTCCCGGCTAAAGCCAGTCCTACATTTGGGTCGCGCGAGCCGCCAAGCCGCAGAATCCTACAATCTGGAGACCCCGTCTAAACGCCCATCCACGCTCCCTCTGTAAGGGTCGGCGGGACCTCAACCTGCTCTCTTACAAAGCAGACACCCGGGCCAGACGATGGACAGCGCTACCCGGACTCCCCGCCACTGTTACGCCGATCGCAACGATCCATGTCGCAATTTTGACTTTTTAAAAAATCGTTAGCGTCCTATCATCGCCGCCCTAAACGCTGAAACGGTTAATTCGTCCTTTGTTAAGACCTTGCAACGCGCCTCCAAAGTGTTGCGAGCGGCATCGCCTTTTGCTCTCGAATAACTCAAAAAGACCTTACGCCTTATGCCCAGTCATCTGAAACGCCCGTTCTGCACCCCGACCTGCCAATCGTCCCGAGCCCTTCGTCATGCCGGCACGCTAAGCCTGGCGGCACTGGGCTTCGCGACCTGCGCCCACGCCGCGCCGGCGTTCGACAGCACGTCGCCGTGGATGCTGGGTGACTGGGGCGGCAAGCGCAGCGAGCTTTCCGAACAAGGCTACGACTTCAAGCTCGACTCAGTCGTCGAAGTGGGCTCCAACCTGCACGGCGGTTACAACCATGACAAGGCCACCCGTTACAGCGACCAGGTCGCCCTTGGCGCGCACATGGACCTGCAGAAGATCCTCGGCTGGCACGACGCGGAATTTCAGCTGACCCTGACCAATCGCAACGGTGACAACATCAGCAATGACCGCGTGGGCGACCCGCGCACCGGCACCATTTCGTCGTCCCAGGAAGTCTGGGGCCGGGGCAACGTCACGCGCCTGACCGACCTCTGGTATCAGCAGAAATTTCTCGACCAGAAACTCAGCGTGAAGGTCGGCCGGTTCAACGAAGGCGAAGACTTCAACACCTTCCCGTGCGACTTCCAGAACCTGGCGCTGTGCGGTTCGCAGGTCGGCAACTGGGGCGGCGGCATCTGGTACAACTGGCCGATCAGCCAGTGGGCGATGCGCGTCAAATACCAGCTGAACCCCGAACTGTTCGTGCAGGTCGGTGCGTTCGAGCAGAACCCGTCGAACCTGGAAAACGATAACGCCTTCAAACTCAGCGGCAGCGGCACAAAGGGCGCGGTATTGCCGGTCGAAGTCGTCTGGTCGCCGAAGGTCAACGGCCTGCCGGGCGAATACCGCGCCGGTTACTACTACAGCACCGCCGACAGCAGCGACGTCTACAAAGACAGCAACGGTCGATACGCCGCCCAGAGCGGCGATGACTACGCCTCGTCGTCCAGCAAACACGGCATGTGGCTGACCCTGCGTCAGCAAGTTACCAGCGAGTCGAGCGACGACAGCCGCGGCCTGAGCCTGTTCGCGAACGGCACGCTGCACGACAAGAAAACCAACATGATCGACAACTTTGTTGCCCTGGGCGCGACGTACAAAGGCCCGTTCGACGCGCGGCCCGAGGATGACATCGGCGTCGGCATCAGCCGCATCCACGTCAACCCGGCGTACCGCAAGAACATCAACCTGCGTAATCAGGCCGCAGGCGTCTCGGATTACAACGACCCGGCGTTCCTGCCCGTGCAAGACACCGAATACAACGCCGAAATCTACTACGGCGTGCACGTCGCCAACTGGCTGACCGTGCGCCCGAACCTGCAATTCATCCGTCATCCGGGCGGCGTGAATCAGGTCGATGACGCGCTGGTCGCGGGGCTGAAAATCCAGTCCTCGTTCTGATCAGCTCCGCTCGTCCGTCTGTCTCCAGGCATCGGCATTGAAGGCATGGCTTAACCGCCAAGCCTTCACGCCAACACGCGTTAACCATCACATCGTTACGGAGTACAACACTTATGAGCACTGAGGGTGCTTTCGGTAAGGGTCGCCTGCTTCCGAGCTTGCTCGGGCTGGTGATTCTGATAATGGGTCTGGCCTTGCTGGTCGGCGGCATCAAACTGCTGACGCTGGGCGGGTCGCTTTACTACCTGCTGGCCGGCATCGGCTTCGCCATCACCGGCGTCCTGCTGATGATGGGTCGCAGCGCGGCATTCGGCCTGTACGCACTGGTGTTGTTCGCCAGTACCGTCTGGGCGCTGTGGGAGGTGGGCCTGGATTGGTGGCAACTGGTGCCGCGTCTGGCACTCTGGTTTGCCCTGGGTATCGTGATGCTGCTGCCATGGTTTCGTCGTCCGGTACTTCGTGGCCAGGTCGGCGATGCCGGTACTCGCGCACTGGGCGCCGCCGTGATTGTGGCGGGCATCGCCGCGCTGGCCAGCCAGTTCACCCACCCGGGCGAAATCAAAGGCGAGCTGGACCGCGAAACCGCCGGTACCACCAGTGCTGCGCCGGCCATGCCGGATGGCGACTGGCAGTCCTACGGTCGTACCGCTTTCGGCGATCGCTATTCGCCGCTGTCGCAGATCACCCCGGACAACGTCAGCAAGCTGGTGCCAGCGTGGACCTATCGCACGGGCGACATTCCGGGTCCGAAGGATCCGGGTGAAACCACGGCCGAAAACACCCCGCTGAAAGTCAACGGCATGCTCTACGTCTGCACGCCGCACAGCCAGGTCATTGCACTGGACCCGGACACCGGCAAGGAAATCTGGCGCTTTGATCCGAAGATCAGCAGCGGCAAAGCAGCCAACTTCAAGGGTTGGGCGCACATGACCTGCCGTGGCGTGTCGTATCACGATGACGCCGCCTATGCTGCCACTGCTCCGTCCGATGCTGCGGCGCCTGCGCAAAGCCCGGCCACTCCGGCCGCTGCCACTGCCGCCAATAGCTGCCCGCGTCGCATCTTCCTGCCGACTGCCGACACCCGTCTGATCGCACTGAACGCCGACACCGGCAAAATGTGTGAAGACTTCGGCACCAACGGCTCCATCGACCTGAGCGCCAACATCGGCACATACGCACCGGGCGGTTACTACTCGACGTCGCCACCGGCAGTGACCAAAGACCTCGTGGTTATTGGCGGTCACGTCACCGACAACGTTTCCACCGACGAGCCGTCGGGCGTGATCCGTGCCTTCGACGTGCACACCGGCCGTCTGGTCTGGAACTGGGACAGCGGCAACCCGGACGACACCACGCCGATCGCCGAGGGCAAGACCTACACCCGCAACTCGCCCAACATGTGGTCGATGTTCAGCGTCGACGAGAAGCTGGGCATGCTCTACTTGCCAATGGGCAATCAGATGCCTGACCAGTGGGGCGGTAACCGCACCGAGGCCTCGGAGAAATTCAGCGCCGGTCTGGTCGCGCTGGACATCGCCACCGGTCACGTGAAATGGCATTTCCAGTTCACTCACCATGACCTGTGGGACATGGACGTCGGCGGTCAGCCAACGCTGATGGACATGAAAACCGCTGACGGCGTGAAGCCTGCTGTTCTGGCTTCGACCAAGCAGGGCAGCATCTACGTGCTGGACCGCAGCAACGGTCAGCCCATCGTGCCGATCAACGAAATCCCTGTACCTCAGGGCGCGGTCGCCGGTGATCACACCTCGCCTACCCAGCCGAAGTCCGACCTGAACTTCATGCCGCCGCCGCTGAAAGAGCGCGACATGTGGGGCGTGACGCCGTTTGATCAGATGCTCTGCCGCATCGACTTCAAATCCCTGCGTTATGAAGGCCCGTTCACCCCGCCATCGCTGCAAGGTTCGCTGGTTTATCCAGGCAACTTCGGCGTGTTCGACTGGGGCGGCATTTCGGTTGACCCTGTGCGTCAGATTGCTTTCGTGAACCCGAGCTACATGGCGTTCCGTTCCAAACTGGTGCCGGCGGCTGAAGTCGCAGGCGGCCCGGGTCGCAAGAGCGAAACCGAAGGCGTGCAGCCGAACAAGGGCGCACCTTACGGTGTGATCCTCGAAGCACTGCTGTCGCCAATGGGTCTGCCTTGCCAGGCGCCAGCATGGGGTTACGTGGCGGCGGTCGATCTGACCAACCACCAGACCATCTGGAAGCACAAAAACGGCACCGTGCGTGACAGCTCGCCGGTTCCGATCCCGTTGACCATGGGCGTTCCAAGCCTGGGCGGCACGTTCATCACCGCCAGCGGTGTGTCGTTCCTCAGCGCAACGCTCGACCAATACCTGCGCGCCTACGACGTTCGTAACGGCAAGCAGCTGTGGGAAGGCCGCCTGCCAGCAGGCGCCCAGACCACGCCGATGACCTACACCGGCAAGGACGGCAAGCAATACGTGCTGGTCGTTGCAGGCGGTCATGGTTCGCTGGGCACCAAACAGGGCGATTACGTGATCGCCTACAAACTGCCGGACTGATCCGCGTCACTGATTAGCGTCGTGCAGTAACAGAAAAGGCGGTCCCGAAAGGTGACCGCCTTTTTTTCTGCGCACTGAAAAGTGGTTTAGCGTGAAGGCGACTCGAGAGACGCGCTAAAGGACTCGCTAAAGGGGACTGATTTATTCACAACGCTTCACCGTAAATTAATCTGTCCCCTTTGACTCACCTCCCTACTTCTCGATTACCTCCCCACGCTGGGGCGCCAGCCGGGCAATGAAGCGGTTCTGCGTCGTGACCGGAATGTGCTGCTCGTTCATCGCATCAATGAGGTTCTCGACCAGCGCATTGAAATCGCTGCGGCTGAGGTTCATGCCCTTGTGCACTTCTTCCAGGGAGTCACCTGTATACGTGCACGGCCCGCCTGCCTCGACGCAGAACCGCTCCACCAGTTTGTCGCGCACCCGGACGATGTCGACCTTGGCGAAGTATTTATAGATGCGGTCATCCTTCGCGATGTGCAGCAGCATGCCTTCGACGATTTTCTGAATCCCGGCGCGCTGGCCCAGGTCCTGATAAAGGCTGTCGTCCCTGGCAGGCTGTTGGGCGCAACCCACCAGCAGCGACAGACTGAGCCCGACGATCAGCCACAACGACCGCCCCATCAGAAACTCCCCTGCACGGAAAGGTAGGTGCCGTTCTGGTTGTCCAGCGTGGCGATTTCACCGAGCCGGGCGTAGGCCAGCACCACGGAAACATGCTTGTTGGGGAACCAGCCGACGAAGAAATCCGCCCAGTCGCTTTCTCCGGTGAATGAGAGGTTATCGGGCTTCTCGCGGTAGTCCATGCCCACCGCCCAGTGCGGGTTGAACAAGATGGCTGCGCCGCCCTCTTTCAGCACGCTGCGGGTATCCCGTCGGTCGCCGCCGAAGCCCATCAATCCGGTTTCATTGGCACGGCTGTAACGCAGACCAGCGTTGACCACCACGTTGTAGCCAAAGGCCGCGCCCATGAACAGACGGCTCGCCGTGACGTAGCCCTCGACATCCGAATCCCGCTTGGCGCCCACGAGGCTGGGGATGAGGAAATCGTTCTGGTGTTTGTATTCCAGCCCCGCCGAGACCTGTGGCAACTGATCGTAAATCAGGTCGCCAAACAGGCGAACCTTCACGCCAAAAATGTCCTGGGTGAGGTTGTCTTCCGGAAGATTGAGCTTGCTGACCAGGGAGCCCAGATCGAAGCGCTGGTGGGCGTAGGAAATCTCGACGCGATTACCATAGGACGCCGCAGCGCCGACCACATCCAGGGTGTAGTCCGGCAAGTCGACGTGGGTGGCGAACGCGTTGCCGCCCCACTCGCCCTGCTCGTCATACCCGGCCAGCATGGCCCAGGGAATGATCCCGCCGCCTGCGCCGCCTTCGATGCTGCTGGCGCCACCCGTGGCAATCAGTCGCCCCTGTTCGGCCTCAGCGGCTGGCGCCAGCCACGTCGCGCAGGCTCCAACCACGCTCGCCAGGACCACGGGGTTCAAATACGTCGAAAGGCCTCGTGCCATAGATCGTTGTTCCATCAATGCACCGTCATGCGTGGGGGGAGCTGGGACTGCGCGATCCAGGCTTCGAATGCGATCGCACTCAGCGGCCGGCTGATCAGGTAACCCTGCGCGGTGTCGCACTGCCAGCGCTCCAGCAAGCGCAGGCTATGGTCGTATTCGACCCCCTCGGCAACCACCTTCAGACCGAGGTTGTGGCTCATCTCGATGGTCGAGCGCACGATCACGGCGTCTTCACTGGTTTCATCCAGATCGCGCACGAAGGACTGATCGATCTTCAGTTCCTGCACCGGTAGCCGCTTAAGGTGCGCCAGCGAGGAATAACCGGTACCGAAATCATCCACCGACAGGCTGATGCCGAATTCGCGCAGGCGATTGAGCACTTTCAGCGATTGCTCGGGCTCGCGCATGATCGCGCTTTCGGTGATCTCGAAAATCAGCTGTTCGGCCGGCACGCGGTACAGCTTGAGCAGCGCAGATACGCGGTCAGCCAGATTGCGGTCCAACAGGTCGTCCGCCGAGATATTCACCGAGACCTGCAGAATCAGACCGCGCTGGGCCCATTCGGCCAATTGGCGCAGCGCTTCTTCGATCACCCAGTTGGTGAGAATCTGAATGCTGCCGGTGCGTTCTGCGAGCACGATGAACTCAGCCGGCGATACCGAGCCGAATTGCGGGTGCTGCCAGCGCAGCAAGGCTTCAGCCTGGGTGACCCGGCCGTTGCGAATGTCCAGTTTGGGCTGGTAATGCAGTGAAAGTTCGCCGTTGCGCGCCGCCAGACGCAGGTCGCGGATCAGGCTAATCTGGCGCAAGTGAGCCACATCCCGACCGTCCACATAGACCTGCAGACGTCCCGGCAACTGCGCCGCATCCTGCCGGGCGATGGACGCACGTCTGAGCAGCTCGGTTGCCGAATCGCCGTTGGCCGGATAGGCCGCGATGCCGATGCAGGCATCCATCGCGATGTCCTGCTCGCCGATGCGCTGCGGCTTGATCAGCAAACCCTGCAGCCGGTCAGCCACCGCGACGGCGCTGTCGGTTTCAGCGTTTTGCACCAGCAACAGAAATTCGTTATCGGAGAGCCGCGCCACCGTATCGCCGGGACGCAGCGGCAATTGCAGCTGCGCGCTGATGATTCGCAGCAGTTGCTCAATGCCTTCGAGCCCGACGTTGGCGCTGATCGCGCGGAAGTTATCGATGCCCAGATAAAGCAGGGCCACTGGCCGCTGAGCAACGACCGCACTGCCCAGGCGCTCCATGACCAGCGCGCGATTGGGCAGACCGGTGAGCGGATCATGCAGGGCGTTGTGCGCCAGTTGCAGCTCACGCTCGGCGATCCCGCTCTGCATCGAATTGATGGCGCTGGCGAGCAGGCCCAGTTCGTCCCTGCGATCGAGCACCACGGGCGTAGCGTAATCACCTTCGCCGATACGCCGCGCCGCCTGGGCCAGGGCACTCACCGGTCGCGACAGGCTGCGCGCCAGCAACAACGCGCCCACCAGCGAACCGGCCAGGGCGACGACGGTGATCCAGAACAGCGTCTTGTCCAGCGGCGCGAACGCCTGCATGGCCTGATCCAGGGGGCTTTGCAGCAGGGCCACGACCTCGCCGTCGCTGCCGCTGATGCTCCCCAGTCGCAGGGTTTTGCTCAGAAAACTCTGGCTCTGATGCTCGGTCATCTGCATCTCGTCGCTGGGCGGATTCATCATCACGCTGCGCAGGCTGTCAAACAACGGCGCAGGCTGGGTGCTGATCATCTGACCCGGCTGCTTTTGCACGATCGACAGAAACGACACCTGCAAACCGCTCAACGAGCGCAGTTCCTGAGCCAGATCACCGTCCATGCTGAAACCCATCACCACGCGGGCGATCGGCAGCGGTGCGAGCACGGTGCTGTCCACCAGCAAGTGAGGCTGGCCTTGCAACGGCACGATCAGCATCGACTGATTCTTGCCCTTGAGCTCACGCAACGCCTGGATGTACGGAAACGGCGAGCCTTCGGGGATCTGCGCGACGGTGCTGGCCATCACCGTGCCGTCCATGCCCAGCAGAAACATGTCATTGGCGTTGATTCGGGCGCCGTGGTTGAGCAACACCGAACGAATGGTCGCCGAGTCCGTTGATGCCACGGCATCCCGGAAGCCGAAATCGGTGGACAGTAATTGCACAGCGTCGCGCAGCCGCTTGCCGCGCATTTCCAGCAAGCCTTCAAACACCCGGGTGCCGACCTCGAGCTGCGCTTGCGCCTGTTTGCGCACGGCGTCCTGGGTCGCGGCTTTCACCGCGATAAACACCGCAAAGACGACGATCAGCAGCAGCATGATCAACACGCCGGCAATTCGCGCCTGAAAGCTGATGCGCAGCCTCATTCGTAAGCCGCTTTATGGAAGGCATCGCCGAACGCGCTGGACGGCGGTGCGTCGGGGGTGGCATCACCACTGGGCTGCACAGCGATGCTGAACTGCTGTTTGAGGCCGCCGGCCGGAATGTCGATGTCGCCACCGGACACCGGCAACATGTCGGGGGCTTCCGGATGCCAGAGGGTGACGGCGTAGCGACCGGCGGGTACTTGATCCAGGCTCAGGGAGCCTTTGTCGTTGCTTACGCCGAACCAGCCGTCGTCGGTGACGTACACATACCCGAGCATATTGTCGTGCACGTTGCAGCCGAGCACGACCACGCCCGACTTGTCGAACAGCACAGGGTCCGACGGCGTACCGCCATACAGCCGCAGCTCGAAGCGTTTAGGCGTCGAGAATGAATACACCTGATGGCGAATGTGATCGCTATTGGGAAAACTGATCTCTGTGCCGGTGCGCACCGCCAGCACGTGGGGGGCAAATTGCACATCACGCTGGTCCATGTCGGCTTTCAGCGACACGGCAGGGGGCGCAGTGGCGCCGCGCAGGGTGAGCACCGCGTCGCGAAGCGGCGTGCCCTGGGCATCGACGACCTCGGCGGTCAGGCCGGCCGCATGGGCGAAGGTGCCATACAGAGCGGTTACAACCAGCAACAATGAAATAAAGACATGGCGCATGACAGGTGTTCCAGACAGCGAGGCCCGCAAAAAGAGCCTACTTGGCGATGAATTCCAGCGTAGCCCACGGATCGGAGGTCGGCGATATCAGGCGAACTTCCGGCAAAGCACATGGCCACCACCTATTGGAGGTCACGGACTGGCGCAACGCCATACATGCTTTCAAATCGGCCTGCCTAGTCATTGCTATCGACCGACGCTATTGAAACCTGAGGCCATCCGCCCCATCTAAGGCTCATCTCCATTTATGCAGGTGCCCCATGAGCGACCAGCAGTCCGACGCCAACCAGCCGCACCCCGACGACGATCACGAGCACGAAATCCTCGGCTCTGGCGGAAAGAGCCTCGCCCTCCCCGGCCAGAACCTGCCGGATCAGGTGTACATCATCCCGATCCACAACCGTCCTTTCTTCCCCGCGCAGGTGCTGCCGGTCATCGTCAATGAAGAGCCCTGGGCCGAAACGCTGGAGCTGGTCAGCAAATCTGATCACCACTCGCTGGCGCTGTTTTTCATGGACACCCCGCCCGACGACCCGCGTCATTTCGACACCAAGGCATTGCCCGAGTACGGCACGCTGGTCAAGGTGCACCACGCCAGCCGCGAAAACGGCAAGCTGCAGTTCGTCGCCCAGGGCCTGAGCCGCGTGCGCATCAAGACCTGGCTCAAGCACCATCGCCCGCCGTTTCTGGTGGAGGTCGAATACCCGCACCAGCCCAACGAGCCGACCGACGAGGTCAAGGCCTACGGCATGGCGCTGATCAATGCGATCAAGGAGCTGCTGCCCCTCAACCCGCTGTACAGCGAAGAGTTGAAGAACTACCTCAACCGCTTCAGCCCCAACGACCCTTCGCCGCTGACCGACTTCGCCGCCGCCCTGACCTCCGCCACTGGCGTCGAGCTGCAGCAGGTGCTCGATTGCGTGCCCGTGCTCAAGCGCATGGAAAAAGTCCTGCCGATGCTGCGCAAGGAAGTGGAAGTCGCGCGCCTGCAGAAAGAGATCTCCGCCGAAGTGAACCGCAAGATCGGCGAGCATCAGCGCGAGTTCTTCCTCAAGGAACAGCTCAAGGTCATCCAGCAGGAACTGGGTCTGACCAAGGACGATCGCAGCGCTGACATCGAACAGTTCGAAGAGCGTTTGGTGGGCAAAACCCTTCCGGCACAGGCGCGCAAGCGCATCGACGAAGAGATCAACAAGCTGTCGGTGCTGGAAACCGGTTCGCCGGAATACGCCGTCACTCGCAACTATCTGGACTGGGCAAGCTCAGTGCCGTGGGGCGTGTATGGTGACGACAAGCTCGACCTGAAACACGCGCGCAAAGTGCTGGATCAGCACCACGCCGGCCTCGACGATATCAAGAGCCGCATCCTCGAATTTCTCGCCGTCGGCGCCTACAAAGGCGAAATCTCCGGCTCCATTGTGCTGCTGGTCGGCCCGCCGGGGGTGGGTAAAACCAGCGTCGGCAAATCGATCGCAGAATCCCTGGGCCGTCCGTTCTACCGTTTCAGCGTCGGCGGCATGCGCGACGAGGCCGAAATCAAGGGTCACCGTCGCACTTACATCGGCGCCCAACCGGGCAAGCTGGTGCAGGCGCTGAAAGACGTGGAAGTGATGAACCCGGTCATCATGCTCGACGAGATCGACAAGATGGGCCAGAGCTTCCAGGGCGACCCGGCCTCGGCGCTGCTCGAAACCCTGGACCCGGAACAGAACGTCGAATTCCTCGACCACTATCTGGACCTGCGGCTTGATCTCTCGAAGGTGCTGTTCATTTGCACCGCGAACACCCTGGACTCGATCCCTGGCCCGCTGCTGGACCGGATGGAAGTGATTCGCCTGTCCGGCTACATCACTGAAGAAAAGCTCGCCATCGCCAAGCGCCATCTGTGGCCCAAGCAACTGGCCAAGGCCGGCGTGTCGAAAAACAGCCTGATGATCAGCGACAGTGCATTGCGCGCGGTCATTGAAGGGTATGCGCGAGAAGCCGGTGTGCGGCAGCTGGAAAAACAGCTCGGCAAACTGGTGCGCAAGGCCGTCGTCAAGCTGCTGGACAACCCGGACACCGTGGTCAAGATCGGCCCGAAAGAGCTGGAGGCCTCGCTGGGCATGGCGGTCTTCCGCAACGAACAAGTGCTGTCGGGCACCGGCGTGATCACCGGTCTGGCCTGGACCAGCATGGGTGGCGCGACGCTGCCCATCGAAGCGACGCGCATTCATACGCTCAACCGCGGCTTCAAGCTTACCGGCCAGTTGGGCGACGTGATGAAGGAATCCGCCGAAATCGCCTACAGCTACGTCAGCTCCAATCTGGCGAAGTTTGGCGGCGATAAAAGCTTCTTCGACGAAGCCTTCGTTCACCTGCACGTGCCTGAAGGGGCGACGCCGAAAGACGGGCCAAGTGCCGGTGTGACCATGGCCAGCGCGCTGCTGTCCCTGGCGCGTAACCAGGCGCCGAAAAAGGGCGTTGCGATGACCGGTGAACTGACCCTGACCGGGCACGTACTGCCTATCGGCGGTGTGCGGGAGAAAGTGATTGCGGCGCGTCGGCAGAAGATTTACGAGCTGATCCTGCCGGAAGCCAACCGTGGCAACTTCGAAGAACTGCCGGATTACCTGAAAGAGGGCATCACCGCGCACTTCGCCAAACGTTTTGCGGATGTGGCGAAGATATTGTTTTAGGACGGGGCCAGCATCACTTCCACGGGGGCAATTCGTGACCTGTGGAAGTGGGCATCACAGACAAGGAATGCAACATGCTCGACTTCAACAACAAAGGCTTTTTCAAACTCAAGCAGAACAACGAATACGCTGAGCGTGTGGCTGCGCTGCTGCTTGATGATGAAACCGTCATCGATGCCTACAAGTCGATGCGCGACGGTGTTGTCTTCACAACCAAGCGGATCATTTCCGTCAACGTGCAAGGCATTACCGGCAGCAAGAAGGACTTCACTTCACTGCCGTATAAAAACATCGTGGCCTACTCGGTGGAAACCTCCGGGACCTTCGACCTCGATTCCGAACTCGAAATTTACTTCTCCGCTCTGGGCAAGGTGAAGTTCGAATTCACCGGGAAGACCTCCATCGTCGAAATTTCCAGGTACATCTCTCAATTCGTTCTCTGAACGATACCCGTTGACCCGGCAGCGACCCGTCGCGGCGTGATGCAGGCTGATCCCCGGTCTCGCGGCGTAGACGGAGCGGCAAGGTTTCAACACATCCATCTTCGGTTATCCTGCGCAAACGTTGCCTACGACCGGAGCCTTCATGACCCCTGCCCGCCTGCTCGTCCCGCTCAGCTTCAGCTTGCTTGCCGCTTGCGCCCAAGCGCCGAAACAGATTGTCTCCCTGGACGATCAGCAAGAATGCCCCCTCACCCTCAAAACCGGCCAGACCCTCATGCTGATGCTGCCCAGCAATCCCACGACCGGGTACCGCTGGCTGATGCAAAATCCTGCGCCGTCCGTCCTGAGCAGCCTCGGGCCTGAGGTGTTCAATGCTTCTAAAGATGTCGGGCTGGTAGGTGAAGGCGGTCAGTCGGTCTGGCGCTACCGAGCGGCCAATCCGGGCTCGGGTCACCTCATGATGGTCTACCAGCAGCCCTGGGCGCCGGAAGTGGCGCCGGAACGCACTTTCGATTGCGTCATTACGGTGAACTGATCGCCAACTGATGCCGCGCCCGCCCCCGCAGGAACGTCCGTGCCGGCGAAGGGCTATTCAGTCGCTGAGCACTGGCGTGAGCCTCTGTCATTCGGCCAGTAACTGCGCAGCATCGAAGCCCATGCGCAAGTTGCCCCAATGACGGCCTTCGAAGAAGAACGGCACGTCGATCTCGGTCATGATTTCGCCGGTATCGCGCAGGTAGGTTTGCAGCAGGAAGCGCTGTTGGTTAGCGGCTGCGCGCAGGCCGATGGGGTCGGCGAACATGCGCTTGTTGCGGCACACCGGCAGGTCAATAGCCCGGTCGCCCGTCGGTTTTTTCGACACCCAGCTGTTGTTCACCGGGCAGTAACCCTTGCTGTCGACGATGAAGGTGACCTTTCCGCCCCGCGTGCCTTTAGTGAGCGCGTCACACTCTTCCTGACAGATCTGCGCGAAGCGTTCGGTGTAGCTGGTCGTGTATTGCTTGGGGTCGGTACCGGGAATCAGTTTGTAGTTCTGATCGAACAGGTTGACGCCCTCACGTTGCAGCGCGGCCAGGCGTACCTGGAGCCGGTCGCGGCAATGACTGGCGCGTGTAATGCCAGCGTCCAGCGCGCCGTGCCCGAGAACAAACCGTCCCAGCAGCGCCTGGACCTTTTCCGCCACGCCCGACAGATCGCGGGTGGCGGTTGCGGAATGCTGCATGCGCTGGTCAATCGACTGGCTGTCCGCATGAATCTGCGTCACGCGGTCGTTGATGCCGGTGTTGCTGTCGGCGAACTGCTGGATGTGCGAGGCAATGTCCTCCAGCTTGGTGTGGGTGGATTCGAAGTCGCCAATCATGCTTTCGAAATGCCCTGACGCGCGCTCGACCACTTTCTGCGTCTCCCGGGCGCTGTGGCTGATCTGCGTGGTTTGCTCGTGGGTCGAACTGACTTCCAGCAACATGGCGTCGATGTTCTGGGAAATGTCCTCGGTGGCGCGGCTGACGTTCTGGGCCAGGGTCCGGACTTCGTCGGCAACCACCGCGAAACCACGCCCGCTCTCCCCTGCACGCGCCGCCTCGATCGCCGCGTTGAGCGCCAAAAGGTTGGTCTGGGAAGAGATCTGTTGAATCAATCCGACGATGGATTTGATGCTCGACGAACGTTGGTTCAGCGCCGAAACCAGCGTGCCGAACTCATTCAGGCTGCTGGAAATCTCACTGATGTTGCCGGTCACTTCCAGCAGTTCAGTGTAGGAATCACGGGCCATGCTGAGGTTCTGCGCGGTGGTCCCGGAAATGCCCTGGGTCTGCCGGGACACCTCGGCAATCCGCCCCACTGCGTCGTTACTCTGCTGCATGACTTCCTTGGCGAAGCGTGCCTGATGGGTCGCGCTGTCGCTGGAGTCGCTGATGTTTTTCAACGACCGCGCAGACTCCACGGCAATGTTCACGGTTAACGCCTGAACGCTGCTGATGATCTCCCGCTGCTTGGCAAGAAACCGGTTGCAGGTGCTTGCCAGCACGCGGATTTCATCGTGGGTCAGCAGCGGCAAGTCCTTGGACAGGTCGCCCTCGCCATTGGCAATACCTTCCAGCGCCAGGGTCATCTGGGTCACCGGCCGCACGATCAAGTGCCGGAAATACCAGACCATGAAGCTGACCAGACACAGGGTGAACAGCGTGCTGGCCAGAATGGCATTGCTTAGCACATCGAGCTTGCCCTCGATCATGCTTAGCGTCCCCGCCGGCAACTGCGCGCTGCGCAACTGCAGCAGCACGTCGGCGCGGATGCTCACGGCCACCCAGTACACCACGGCGCTCACCACCACCATCAGAAACAGGCTCGACAACTTCTTGGTCAAAGAGTCGAAAAACTGCCTCTCGACGGACTCGTACAACGCCTTGAACGCATGCATGCCACGGTTCCCTGTGCCAGTAATGAAATGGGTTGCGAATTAAGGTGTTTCGACTGCCGAAGTGAAAGCTTTAATGCTGCGGGGTGAAGGACACGCGATCATGGCCAGCGTTGCAGCCAACAGCAACGCAAGGAATAAATGACATTGATTCTCAATTGTAACTTCCCGATAATTGAGAACCATCATCATTTGTTACATTCGCCGGAGCGTTGCCCGCCATGCGTCACTCGATCCCCTTTTGCCCAAAGGCCCTTTCGTTAATTGCCCTGAGCGTGCTCAACACAGCGAATGCCGAAGAGACAGCGCTCAGCCTGCCGGCCACTGACGTGACGTCAACCGCCACCTACGGCGACACCGGCAACCCGCAGGGCTACCAGGGCAAACCCAGCAGCACCACCACTCGGCTGGACCTGACCAACCAGGAAACGCCCCAGGGCGTGACCAACATCAAGCGCGAGCAAATGGATGACTTCAAGCTCAACAGCATCCGCGATGTGTTGACCAGCACCCCCGGCGTCAACGTGCAGAAAGTCGAAACAGACCGCACCTACTTCACCGCGCGCGGTTTCGACATCAACAACTTCCAGTACGACGGCACGGCCATGCCGATGACCAATGGTTTGCTGGTGGGCGACATCGACCTGGCGCCCTACGAGCAGGTCGATATCGTACACGGCGCCAACGGCTTGATGTCCGGGGCCGGCAACCCCTCGGCCACGGTCAACTTCATCCGCAAACGCCCGACTTACGATCCCCAGGCAAAGATCGACGTAACCGCCGGTTCCTGGGACAAACGCCGGGTGGACATCGACGTCTCCGGCCCCCTGACCGACTCGGGCAACGTGCGGGGGCGCGTCATCTACGCCAACGAAAACGGCAACTCATACCTTGATCGTTACGCCCGCGAGAAGAACATCTTCAGCGGTCTGCTGGCATTCGACCTGAGCGACAGCGACACGCTGACCCTTGGTTACGAGGACCAGAAAACCAACGCCAATGGCTCAAGCTGGGGCGCACTGCCGTTGGTCGACGGCAATGGCAACGCCATTCATTACAGCAGCATCCATTCCAATATTTCCCAGCCGTGGGTGCATTGGGACGTTCACACGCAACGTGCGTTTGCCGAGTGGGAGCACACCTTCGCCAACGACTGGAAGTCGAAGCTGACGGTCGCCGGCGCCGAGCACCGCGAAGACACCGAGATGTTCTACATGTACGGCGACAGCACCTCACCCACCGGTTACACCGGGCTGGGCTCCAAGTACAAAGACAAGAACCTCGAACTCAGTGGTGATTACTCGCTGAGCGGGCCGTTCACGTTGGGCGGTCGCGAACATCAACTCACGCTGGGGGCGAACGCTGCACGCCAGCGCAATCGCGAATCCTCGCAGTACGGTGACGCCCTCAACTACTCGCCTGTGACCCTTGAAGATGCGCTGCATGGCTACCTGCCGCGTCCGACTTACGCTGCCGCGTTACCTGCTGCGACGTCGAACTACACCGATCGCCAGAAAAGCGTTTACGCCGGCGCGCGCTTCAGCCTGACCGACGACCTGCACCTGATCACCGGCGCGCGCATGCTCAGCGCGGACAGCAATGGCGACAACTACGGCTCCGCGCGGGAGGTGCGCATTCACGGCAAGGTCACGCCGTATGCCGGTATGGTCTACGACCTGACGCCCGAATACGCGCTGTACGCCAGTTACACCGAAGTCTTCAATCCGCAGTACTACCTCGACACCCAAGGCCGGGTGCTCGATCCCCTTGAAGGCAAAAGCTACGAGGCAGGCATCAAGGGACAGTTGATGGACAAGAAGCTCAACGTGAGCGCAGCGGTGTTCCATGCCAAGCAAGACAACGTGCCGGGCAGTTCGACCTATGACGCCAGCCTGGGCGGCTACGTGTACGAGGCGATGTCCTACGACAGCAGCGGCGTGGAGCTGGAGGCGTCGGGCGAAGTGGCGCCAGGCCTGCAAGTCAACGGCGGGTACACTTACGTTTACATCACAGACGACAACGACAGCCGTGCGCGCAAGTTCATCCCGCGCCACGCCTTGACGTCGTCGATGACCTACCAGTTGCCGATGGCACCGAAGGTCAAGGTCGGCGGCAGCCTGAGCTGGCAGAGCAAGACTCAGAACGACGACTCGCCGGCCGCCCGCCAGGATGCCTACGCGCTCATCGGCCTGATGACCCGCTACGACATCGATCAACACTGGAGCACCCAGCTCAATCTCAACAACCTCACCAACGAGAAATACCAACAGAGCCTGCGCTACAACCAGAGCAACTTCGGCGATCCACGCAACTTCACCGCGTCGGTGAGCTGGAAGTACTGATTACAAGGCTCGCCTCCAAGCCGCACACGGGCAACCGGCGCGGCTTTTTTACCCACGACGCAGACGTCAGCAAACCAGCGATGAGATGAGGTTCCAGCCGAGGGAAGGAATTGGCTAAAATGCCGCACTTTTCGCCTTGTCCCCCGGAATCGCCGTGAGCCCAGAACCCGACCGCCTATTCGCCCAGCCGCTGCCCCAGGTGCCCGACTTCGCCTTCAACGAAGACGTGGTGCGGGTGTTCCCGGACATGATCAAGCGCTCGGTGCCGGGCTACCCGACCATCGTCGAAAACCTCGGCGTGCTCGCGGCGCAGTTCGCCCAGCCCCATAGCGTGCTCTATGACCTGGGCAGCTCATTGGGCGCCGTCACTCAGGCGTTGCGTCGGCATGTGCGCACTGAAGATTGCCGGGTGATCGCCATCGACAACTCGACGGCCATGGTCGAACGCTGCCGCGAATATCTCAACGCTCAGGACTCGATGTACCAGGAGCTGCTGCCGGTGGAGGTGATCGACGGCGATATTTTGAATCTCGAGTTTCAGCCCGCCTCGGTGGTCGCCCTGAACTTCACCCTGCAGTTCATCGCGCCGGAACAACGCCTCGCTCTGCTGACGCGTATCCGCCAGTCGCTGCTGCCCGGCGGCGCGCTGATCGTGTCAGAGAAGCTGCGCTTTGATGACACCGAAGAGCACGCGCTGCTCACCGATCTGCACGTCGCCTTCAAACGCGCCAACGGTTACAGCGAGCTGGAGATCGCGCAGAAACGCAGCGCCATCGAAAACGTGATGAAACCCGACAGCCTTGAGCAGCACCGCGAACGCTTGCTGGCTGCCGGATTCAGCAAAGTCGTGCCCTGGTTCCAGTGCCTTAATTTCGCCTCGTTGATTGCTCTGCCATGATTGATCTCGCTCCCCTGGTCCGCCGTCTGGCGGGCACGCCACTGTATGCCTGGGCCCAAGGCCTGCAGGCGCAACTCGACGCGAAGATGGAAAAGGGTCATGGCGACCTGGAACGCTGGCAAGGCGCGCTGAATGCCTTGCCTGATCTGACCCCAAGCCGCATCGAGCTCAAGAACGATTTCATCCTCGACGCCGACTGCGATGACGCCACCCGCGAGCAGACCCGCGCCGCGCTGATGGGCTTGTCGCCGTGGCGCAAAGGCCCTTTTGATGTATTCGGCGTACACGTCGACACCGAATGGCGCTCGGACTGGAAATGGTCGCGGGTGTCGCCGCACCTTGATCTGAAAGGCAAGCGCGTTCTGGATGTCGGTTGCGGCAACGGCTATTACCAGTGGCGCATGCTGGGCGCCGGTGCTGACAGCGTCATTGGTGTCGATCCCAACTGGCTGTTCTTCTGCCAGTTCCAGGCCATGCAGCGTTACCTGCCCAATCTGCCAGCGTGGCACCTGCCGTTCACCCTGGAAGATCTGCCGGCGCGGCTGGAGGGTTTCGACACGGTGTTTTCCATGGGCGTGCTCTACCACCGCAAATCGCCGATCGATCACCTGCTGGCGCTGAAGGATTGCCTGGTCAAAGGCGGCGAACTGGTGCTGGAAACCATGGTGGTGGAAGGCGACGCGAATCAGGTGCTGGTGCCGGAAGACCGCTACTCACAGATGCGCAACGTGTGGTTTCTGCCGTCAGTGCCCGCGCTGGAACTGTGGCTGCGCCGCGCGGGCTTCGTCGATGTGCGCTGCGTCGACGTCAGCACCACCACGGTTGAAGAACAACGTGGCACCGACTGGATGCGCTTTCAGTCGTTGAGCGATTTCCTCGATCCGGCCGATCACAGCAAAACCGTGGAAGGACTGCCAGCGCCCCGGCGTGCGGTAATTGTGGGGCGCAAGCCGTAACCCGACAAAAGCGCTATTGCGCGCGCTCATTGAGCATGACAACACCGCAGATGTCAGTGCGGACAAATCACCCGTGGGAGCGAGCTTGCTCGCGAAGGCATTCTGTCTGCCGACATAGTGAGTGAGAGTGCCGGCCTCTTCGCGAGCAAGCTCGCTCCCACAAAGTTTGTGTCTGCTGCACGAAAGCGGAGTGTCAAGACGATGCGCAATCCCCTATCTGTCACTTGCCATGAGCAGAATCCGCCGCCGCCAGAATCAACGCCTTCATCTCCGACACTGCCGACTTGAAGCCGACAAACAGCGCATGGGCCACCAGCGCGTGGCCGATGTTCAGCTCGTTGATCCCCTTGATCGCCGCGACGGCTTCAACGTTGTGATAGTGCAAACCATGGCCGGCGTTGACGATCAGGCCCTGGGCCAAACCGAAGGCGACACCATCGGCAATACGCTTGAGTTCTTCGGCCACAGCCGCCGGGGTTTCGGCATCGGCATAACGGCCTGTGTGCAGTTCGATGGCCGGCGCGCCAACCCGGGCGGACGCTGCTATCTGTCGCTCATCGGCGTCGATGAACAACGACACTTCGCTGCCGATAGCCGACAACCGCTCAACTGCTGCCTTAATGCGCGCTTCCTGACCGGCAACATCCAGCCCGCCTTCAGTGGTCAGTTCCTGACGGGTTTCCGGCACCAGGCAGATATGCGCGGGCCGAATGCGCTCGGCGAACGCCATCATCGCTTCGGTGACGCCCATCTCGAAATTCATGCGCGTTTGCAGCACCTCTTTCAGCAGCAACACATCGCGTTCCTGAATGTGCCGACGGTCCTCACGCAAATGCACGGTGATGCCGTCGGCGCCTGCTTCTTCAGCATCCAGGGCGGCCTTGACCGGATCGGGATAGCGCGTGCCCCGGGCCTGGCGCAGGGTAGCAACGTGGTCGATGTTCACGCCGAGCAGAATGCGAGTGCTGTGGGTCACGGGGTTCTCCTGATTACTGTGGCGGTGCCAGCCAGTGGCGGCTGATTGCGCACGCGAGGAAGGATTTTCTAGGTTTGCGCGGCAGGACGCTAGAGTTTGCGAAACAATTCACGGCTGACCAGCGGCCGCCCGCCCAGATGCACGGCCAGGGCCTGGCGCATCAGACGCTTGGCCGCCGACAACGCGCCTGGCGAACTCCAGTCCGCCTCAGACATCGCCTGCAATTCGGCGCCCTGAAACAATCCCGGCTGAAACAGGTAAACCCGCTCAAGGCCAGCATCCACTTGAAGCCGGTACATGCCATCCCTCGCCAGTGGCTCGCCGTTCACATCTGCATCCAGCGCGAAGCCGTAACCGAGATCGTCCAGCAGCCGCCACTCGAATGAACGCAGCAACGGTTCGAGCGCGCGCCCTTCGGCCAAAGCGACAAGCGTCGCGGCGTAATGTTCGAACACGCTCGGGTGGGGGTCTTCGGCGGGTAGCAGACGAATCAGCAACTCATTGAGGTACAGACCGCTGAACAGCGCCTCGCCTTCCAGCCACGTGGCGACGCCGGAGCCTTCCATCCGCCCTACGTTCTTCAACTCGCCCCGCCCGCGAAACTCGACTTCCAGCGGCACGAACGGCCGCGCCATCGTCCCCGCCTTCCCCCGAGCGCTGCGCAACACTGCACGCAAGCGACCCTGCGGGGTGATGAAATCAACCAGTGCGCTGTTTTCACGATACGCACGGCTGTGCAACACATAGGCGAGCTGACCGACGGGAGGGGGCTGTGACATGGCTATCTCGATGAAAGAACACGGCAGAACGGGCCATCTGAAACGACTGTGGGAGCGAGCTCGCTCGCGAAGACACAGGTTCATGCGCTAAATCTTCAGCGACTGAAATGCCGTCTTCGTGAGCAAGCTCACTCCCACAGGATTGCATGTGCAGCGTGGATCTGGCCGACAGGGCAGTCCCTACAGACCAGCGATGCCGCCGTCTTACAAGTCGCCGTATCCCAGCGAACGCAACGCACGCTCGTCATCGGACCAGCCGCCTTTGACCTTGACCCACAGATTGAGCATGACTTTGGAATCGAACAGCACTTCCATGTCACGGCGCGCATCCGAGCCGATGCGCTTGATTCGCTCGCCCTTGTCGCCAATGATGATTTTCTTCTGCCCGTCCCGCTCGACCAGAATCAGCGCGTGGATATGCAGCGTCT
Source organism: Pseudomonas sp. GL_135 (assembly GCF_057834665.1). Classification (NCBI taxonomy): domain Bacteria; kingdom Pseudomonadati; phylum Pseudomonadota; class Gammaproteobacteria; order Pseudomonadales; family Pseudomonadaceae; genus Pseudomonas; species Pseudomonas sp. GL_135. Next base: position 1,181,899 of record NZ_CM174408.1, on the reverse strand, counting down.
TGCCCTGCTGCTTGAATTGCTCGATCTCGACGGTGATCTGATAAGGCAGCTCGGCACCGAGCTGACGCATGATCTTCTCGCGGACCAGCTCTGCCGCCAGAAAACGGCTGCTGCGGTCGGTGATCTGATCTTCCGGGAAGAAGTGCTCATTCTCCGGCAACTGATCGGCGATGACTTTCTCCAGCGCTTCCAGGTTATGCCCCTGCTGCGCCGAGATCGGGATGATCTGGGCGTTCGGCAGTTGCTCCTGCAGCCAGGACAAATGCGGCATCAGCGCGCCCTTGTCTTCGATGCGGTCAGTCTTGTTCAGCGCCACGATCAACGGGCCGGTCACGTACTGGACGCGCTCGAGGACCATCTGGTCTTCTTCGGTCCACTTGGTGCGATCAACCACGAAGATCACCACATCGACGTCTTTCAACGCTGCCGACGCGGTTTTGTTCATATAGCGGTTAAGCGCTTTGTCGCTGTTTTTGTGCATGCCGGGTGTATCGACGTAGACCGCCTGCACGGCGCCTTCAGTCTTGATGCCGAGCATGTTGTGACGGGTCGTCTGCGGCTTGCGCGACGTGATCGCCAGTTTCTGGCCGAGGATGTGGTTCAGCAACGTCGACTTGCCCACGTTTGGCCGGCCAACGATGGCGACATAGCCACAGCGTGTTGCAGGTGAATCAGTCATTGCCATTCTCCACACCCAGGGCGATAAGGGCTGCGGCCGCTGCTACCTGTTCGGCAATGCGACGGCTAACGCCTTGTCCCCGGCTTTTTTCATTCAATAAAGAGATCTCGCATTCGACGAAGAAGATTCGGCAATGCGGCTCGCCCTGGATATCCACCACTTCATAGCGGGGCAGATCACAGGCGCGTGACTGAAGGAATTCCTGCAGCCGTGTTTTCGGGTCTTTGTTGGTGTCGACCAGCGTCAGGGTGTCGAACTCGCTGGCCAGCCAGGCGAGCACGCGATCCCTTGCCATGTCCATGCCGGCGTCGAGGTAGATCGCGCCGATCAGGGCTTCCAGTGCGTCGGCCAGAATCGACTCACGTCGGAAGCCGCCGCTCTTCAGCTCACCCGAGCCCAGGCGCAAGTACTCACCCAGGTCGAATCCACGGGCCAGCAGCGCGAGGGTCTCGCCTTTTACCAAGCGAGCGCGCAGGCGGGACAACTGACCTTCCCGTGCCTGGGGGAAACGCTCGAAAAGCGCTTCACCGGCGACGAAGTTGAGAATGGCATCACCGAGGAATTCCAGACGTTCGTTGTTTCGCCCGGCAAAGCTGCGGTGGGTCAGGGCCAGGATCATCAGTTCCTGATCCTTGAAGGTATAGCCGAGCTGACGCTCCAGGCGACTCAATGAAACGCTCACGGTTTACCCACGCTGAATTCGTGGTCGAACTTGACCACCAGATCGAGGTTCTGGATCAGTGGCTCACGTTTTTCGTAGTTCAAATGGGCGAGGAACCTGTTGTTCTCCGTCGTCACAGTTAACGCCTTGTTCAAATCCAAATCCCGAATGTTATTGACCTGCATGCCTTTGGCCACGTAGGCGTAAAGGTCACCGGCGTTGGTGATGTCTGCCGTGCGATCGGTGCCGGCAGTTTCGATGATTTTCTTCATCGACAGGTAGTCCATGTAATGCGGCACGATCTTGGCGGCGGTGCTTCCGACAAAGGCCAGAATCGCCAGCAGCACCAGCCAGCCGATGAACGACAGGCCCTTTTGCGGACCGGCAGACGTCATGGTTGCTTTCAAGAGTAGCCCTTCCCTGTCACCTGCGAGATCAGCCACGCAACATGGCCCTGAATGACATACGGCGCTGCCAGTGGCAGCGCCGCATCGATTACTTGATCAGACCGACTCGCGAGAAGTTCGGAAAGTGGCTGAGCTTGGGTTCGGGCCAGCTCATCCAGACCGCGAACGCCTTGCCGACGATGTTCTTGTCGGGGACCATGCCCAGCTCGTCCTTGGGAATATTGGGGTCATCCCAGTAACGGCTGTCGTTCGAGTTGTCGCGGTTGTCGCCCATCATGAAATAGTGCGCGGCAGGCACGGTCCACTCGTGATCAGGCGGCGCGCGGTAGCGGCTCATTTCCTGTCGGATCTGGTGTTCCACCTCGCCCAGCTTCTCGTTGTAAAGCTCTGCGCTGCCCAGCGTGCCCGGCTCGGAACCGATCAGCTGCTTGGCCACCAGTTGCCCGTTGATGAACAACTGCTTGTCGTTGGTGTAGCGAATCACATCCCCTGGCAGGCCGACGACGCGCTTGATGTAGTTGACCGTGGGGTCGCTCGGGTAGCGGAACACCATCACGTCGCCACGCTGCGGATCGCCGACCGGGATGACCTTCAGGTCGATCACCGGCAAGCGGATGCCGTATGAGAACTTGTTCACCAGGATGAAATCGCCCACGTCCAGCGTTGGCTTCATCGAGCCCGACGGGATCTGGAACGGTTCAACCAGAAACGAGCGAAGCACCAGAACGATGAACAACACCGGAAAGAACGACTTGCCGTATTCGACGAGGAACGGCTCCTTGTTCAACCGGTCCACGACCGCGACATCAGGCTGGCTCACGCTGCCTTGATAGTTCGCTATCGCGTTGCGGCGACGCGGCGCCAATATGATCAGATCGAACAGGGCCAGCAAACCGCAGACAAACACGGCGACGACCAGCAACAGCGGGAAATTGAGTGACATAGGGCCTGACTATTCCAACCTGAGCACTGCAAGGAAGGCTTCCTGTGGAATTTCCACGTTGCCAACCTGCTTCATGCGTTTCTTACCGGCCTTCTGCTTCTCGAGCAGCTTGCGCTTACGGCTGACGTCGCCGCCATAACATTTGGCCAGTACGTTCTTTCTGAGCGCCTTGACGGTTGTACGCGCGATAATCTGGCCGCCAATGGCTGCCTGGATTGCCACGTCGAACATCTGACGAGGAATCAGTTCTTTCATCTTTTCAGTCAACGCGCGGCCTTTGTAGGCGGCGTTGTCACGATGCACGATCAACGCCAGAGCGTCGACCTTTTCACCGTTGATCATCACGTCCAGGCGAACCAGGTTGGCCGACTGATAACGATCGAAATGGTAGTCCAGCGACGCGTAACCACGGCTGGTCGACTTCAGTCGGTCGAAGAAATCCAGGACCACTTCGTTCATCGGCAAGTCGTAGGTCACTTGCACCTGCGTACCGAGGAACAGCATGTCGTGCTGAATACCACGTTTCTCGATACACAGCGTAATGACGTTGCCCAGGTGCTCTTGAGGCACAAGAATGTTCGCCCGCACGATCGGCTCACGCATGTCCTCGATCGTGGACAGGTCTGGCAATTTCGACGGGTTGTCGACGTAAATGGTTTCACCGGTCTTCAGCAGCAGCTCGAAGATTACCGTCGGCGCGGTGGTGATCAGGTCCAGGTCGTACTCGCGCTCAAGGCGCTCCTGGATGATCTCCATGTGCAGCATGCCGAGGAAGCCGCAGCGGAAACCGAAGCCCAGCGCGTCGGAGCTCTCCGGCAGATATTGCAGGGAAGAGTCATTCAGCGTCAGCTTCTGCAGCGCATCGCGGAAATCTTCGAAGTCATCGGAGCTGACCGGGAACAGACCGGCGTAGACCTGCGGCTGAATACGCTTGAAGCCGGGCAGCACCGGAACGTCCGGCGTGGTGCTCAGGGTCAGGGTGTCGCCCACTGGCGCGCCGTGAATGTCCTTGATGCCTGCGATGATGAAGCCCACTTCGCCGGCTTTCAGATCAGCGGTGGCGCTGTGCTTGGGGTTGAACACGCCCACGCTGTCGACCAGGTGCATCTTGCCGGTCGACTTGACCAGAATCTTGTCGCCCTTCTTGACCCGGCCGTGACGCACACGCACCAGAGAGACGACGCCCAGGTAGTTGTCGAACCACGAATCGATGATCAGCGCTTGCAGCGGGTCTTCGATGTTGCCGGTCGGCGCCGGAATGGTATGGACCAGACGCTCGAGCACCTCGTCAACGCCCAGGCCGGTCTTGGCGCTACAGACCACGGCATCAGTGGCATCGATGCCGATGATCTTTTCGATTTCTTCCTTGACGCGGTCCGGGTCGGCCTGAGGCAAATCGATCTTGTTCAGGACCGGCATGACTTCCAGGCCCTGCTCGATAGCGGTGTAGCAGTTGGCGACGGATTGGGCTTCTACGCCCTGACCGGCATCGACCACCAGCAACGCGCCCTCACATGCCGCCAGCGAGCGGCTGACTTCGTAGGTGAAGTCAACGTGCCCTGGGGTATCAATGAAGTTGAGCTGGTAGGTGATGCCGTCCTTCGCCTTGTAATAAAGCGTGACGCTGTGGGCTTTGATCGTAATCCCGCGCTCACGCTCCAAGTCCATGGAATCGAGGACCTGAGCTTCCATCTCGCGCTCGGTCAGGCCGCCGCACATCTGGATGAAACGGTCGGCCAGCGTCGACTTGCCATGGTCAATGTGGGCGATGATGGAGAAATTGCGGATATGACTCAAATCACTCACGGATCAACACTCGAAAAAGGTCGCAGGCAGACTGCCCGCCAAAAATAGCCGGGAATTGTACCTGAAGGAACGATCAGGCGTCACGTTCACGCGCAGAGCCTGCGCGCCATGCCTCGAGAGGGCACAAAAAAAGGAGCGGTCTGACCGCTCCTTTTCGCTGTGCCTGACGGATTATTCCGCCAGCTTGAACGTGATGAATGTCGCGCGGCCCTGACGCAGAACGCGCATGGAGACCGAGCGATTCTTCGGCAGGCCCTTGGCCACTTCAGTGAACTGCTTGGACGAAGTGATCGCCTGATTATTCAGGTGAGTGATGACATCACCCGCCTGCAAACCGATGAGCGAAGCAGGACCGTCCTGAACTTCCTTGATGACGACGCCGCCCTTGAGATCCAGCGATTTCATCTGCTCAGCGGTCAGATCAACCACCGAAACGCCCAGACGGTTGCTGCTGCGCTCGACACCAGTGTCGGCTGCGCCCATTTCTTCACCTTCGGCAGGCAACGCGCCCACGGTCACGGTGAGTTTCTGACGCTTGCCGTCGCGAATCACTTCGAGTTCGGCCTTGCTGCCGTCCTTCAGGTTGCCGATCAGGTGCGGCAGGTCAGCGGACATAACGATCGGCGTGCCGTTGGCGCTCAGGATCACGTCGCCTACCTGCAAACCACCCTTGGCGGCCGGACCGTCTTCAAGGACTTGAGCCACCAGCGCACCGGCCGGCTTGTCCAGACCAAACGACTCGGCCAGGTCTTTGTTGACTTCCTGAATCACGACACCCAGCCAGCCACGGTTGACCTTGCCACTGGCTTTGAGCTGGTTGGCAACGTCCATCGCCACGTCGATCGGGATCGCGAACGACAGGCCCATGAAGCCACCGGAGCGGGTGAAGATCTGCGAGTTGATACCCACCACTTCGCCCGCCATGTTGAACAGCGGACCGCCCGAGTTACCCGGATTGATCGCGACGTCCGTCTGGATGAACGGCACATACGTGTCATTTGGCAGGCTGCGGCCCTTGGCGCTGACAATGCCTTTGGTCACCGAGTGGTCGAAGCCGAATGGCGAGCCAATCGCCAGCACCCACTCACCGACTTTCAGCTTATCGGAGTTACCCAGCTTGACGGTGGGAAGGTCCTTGCCATCGATCTTCAGCACCGCAACGTCGGTACGTGGATCGGTGCCGATCAGCTTGGCTTTCATCTCGCTGCGATCCGAAAGACGCACGAGGATTTCGTCGGCGCCATCAATGACGTGGTTGTTGGTCAGGATGAAACCATCAGCGGAGATGATGAAGCCCGAGCCTAATGACTGCGCCTCACGCTGACGATCGCCCTTGCCCCCTCCTGGCGGGCGGGAGCCGGGCGGCGTGCTGCGCTCGAGAAATTCGCGCAGCATCGGTGGCAGGCCTTCCAGATCAGGCATCTGACCCTGGGCAACCGAGCGGTCCGGCAACTTCTGCCGCGTACTGATGTTGACGACGGCGGGGGAAGCCTGCTCCACCAGAGAGGTGAAGTCCGGCAAGGCTTCGGCCTGAGCGGTGATGACCTGTCCAAGCATCAGCACAGCGGCCATCCAGGCCAGGTAAGGTTTCAAGCGTGGTATCGACATATGGCTCCCGTTTACAACGAGCATGGTTAAGCGGTACGAGCCCGCAGGCTCGCGAAGCATCTGTGCGCTGCAGTCTCCTGCAGCACCTGTATCTGCTCCAGTTTCCTGGACCCTGAAACAACAAAGGCCACAGCTGCGAAGCTGTGACCTATAGAAAAAAACACATCCAATTGCAACCGACAAAGCGCACTAAACATTTCATCAGTACCAGTGAAGCCCATATTTAAAGGCTTGTGAACGTGAACCGACCGGATGAAACCTTTTTCATCGTGGGCATCACCGGTGTGTAAATCAGTTTTTACTCGTAGCCGCAGCGTCGTCTCGCATGGACAACGCGATGCGCTCGGCCGTCCCGATCGGGATCTCGCCCACCACCGTCACCATGGCATCCCCTTTCGCCGTCGAGACGCGACGGGAGACGGCAACGGTCGGGCCCAACTGAGTGCGAATATCCGTCACCGCCGCGCCGTTGACCGGCTCAACAAACACAGAGAAGCGTGCGAGGCCATCGTCATACATCAGACTCGTCACAAGATCCTTCGAGTCAGGATCCTTGCGTGCCGCAGCGCTGCTCAGGTCAAAACCCGGTGGCAGCCAATTGGAACGCCATGCCACCTTTTGCTTAGGAGCATCAGGCTTCGATTTGACCATTTCGAGCGGCTTGCAGTCAGCACTGGGCGAGAGCATCTGGTCGGTGAGTGACTGGGAGGTATTGAGGTCGGTGAATTGAAAACGCTCGAGCAGTTGGCCCTTGTCGCTGAGCAACAAAGATTTCAACGGCAAGCCGGTTTCACTGTCGAGGTGCAGTTCGATACCGTAACGGTGCTGATCGCGAGGGGTCAGTGTGACGACATTGGCCAGGCGTCCGGCGACACGCGAGGTGCCTGCCGACTTGATGTCATACCAGGAAGATAACCTGGCAGCATCAAAAGCTCGGGCCGCAGAGTCCGGAACACTGGAGGCGCCCTCTTCGAGGGTACCGCTGGCGCACTGGGTAACCCCATTGACGCGCAGCACCTCTTGAGGAGTGCCATCCAGTTGAAGGAGATGCTCCCGAACCTTGCCGTCGGCAACCCGCTGCCAGATTCGGTGAGTGGAGAAGCTGCCGTTACGTTCGTAGACGAATGTTCCGGTGTAGCTTTGCTGCTGCTCAGCCTGCGCAAGACGTTTCAACTGATCTTGCGCGTCATCGGCATGAGCTGGAAGGACCAGCCATCCGCCCAGCAAAAGCGGCAGTAGAGGGATGGCGCGCATGATCCTCCTTAACGGTTTTCCAGGCTTGCAGCGCGGGCGAATGGCAGAGCGCCTTCGGCACCTTTCATGGCTGCTTGCTGGGCATGCTGGCGCAGGTAACCTGGCAGACGCTGGTCATGCCAGCCAGCCTGGTTCTGCAGCACACCGCTTGCCATTGGACCCGGAGACTGTTCGCCTTCGGTGTAACCTGCCAGTACCGCCGGGCCTTTGGCCTGCGGCATGGCAACGTTGGTCGGCTGAGTCTGCTGGGCCAGTTGCGCCCCTGCGATTTCATCCTGGTTATACAAACGTACGCCTGCCAGGACGGCAACGGTCACCGAGGCGGCAACGGCCAGACGACCCAGCGTGCGCCAAGGACCGCGACCGGCCTTGAGCGGGCTGACTTCATCAGCGATCCCGGCAGCAACGGCGGCCGAAATATCCAGATGAGGGATCAGTAGTTCTTTATGCATGGCTGCACGGGCAATCTGATAACGGGACCAGGTGGCACGTGTATCCGCATCTTCAATAGCGCTAAGCACTCGACGCAGTTCCAATTCGTCCGCTTCGTTATCCATCACCGCGGACAGCGATTCCTGCAGGGCTTCACGACTCATGGCGGTTCCTCTCTTGTGGCTATCGCCGCTGTCTCAGGTTTCCTGCAACAGAGGTTGCAAGGCTTTGTCGATGGCTTCCCGAGCGCGAAAAATGCGAGAGCGCACGGTACCAACGGGACATTGCATGACACTGGCAATGTCTTCGTAACTCAGACCGTCGAACTCACGCAAAGTTAAAGCTGTACGCAAATCTTCTGGCAGTAGCTGGATAGTTCGGTGGACGGTGCCCTCGATCTCATCCCGCAATAATGCCCGCTCCGGCGACTCGATATCCTTGAGGCCGTGATCGCCGTCATAGAACTCCGCATCTTCGGATCTGACATCGCTGTCCGGCGGCCGCCGACCTCGCGACACCAGATAGTTCTTCGCCGTGTTGATGGCGATACGGTACAGCCACGTATAGAACGCACTGTCGCCGCGGAAGTTACCAAGTGCGCGGTAGGCTTTGATAAAGGCCTCTTGCGCAACATCCTGGGCTTCGTGGGTGTCGTGAACGAATCTCACGATCAACCCAAGAATCTTGTGCTGATATTTCACCACTAGCAGATCAAAGGCTCGCTTGTCGCCGCGCTGAACGCGTTCAACCAGCTGCTGATCTTCTTCCTGGGTTAGCATGAACACTCCTCATAAAGCTTAAAGGAGCATCGCATCGGCTCTTTCGCAGGCTTGCAAACATAGACTCGGGCTTTAAGCAAAAGTTCTCCCCCCTTCAAGCAAGTTTCCGGCGGGCGTCTGCTGCCCGCGCGAAAAACGCCGCTCGAACCAGGTCGGCTGCGTAAATAATCTTGTCGTCATAAGCGCTCGCATTGGCTTGAACCCCCAACGCGTAACGTCGACGCTGTTCCTTTATGGGCAACCCACTATTGAACGTACGGGTTCATGAAAAGTTCCCATCGTTCACCTTTGGGCGTAGGACCCGCGTCCCATCAGTTGTAGGACTCAATCCGAATGAAGCTGTAGGAAAGATCGCATCCATCAAACGGGGTGCAGGACGTCGCAGGGTGGCGCACACTTCGCTACCACCGCGATCTAACCTTGCCATAAAGCGCGGCTATTGTGCCGTTCCACCCTTGCTTATACTAGTGGCCATTTAGACGCCGGGACCGAGATGAGTCAGCATTTCCAGCACGACGTATTGGTAATAGGCTCCGGTGCAGCCGGTTTGAGCCTTGCACTGACATTGCCCGGGCATCTGCGCGTGGCGGTTCTCAGCAAAGGCGATCTGGCGAACGGCTCGACCTTCTGGGCCCAGGGTGGCGTTGCGGCGGTGCTGGATGACGCAGACACCGTTCAGTCCCACGTCGAAGACACCCTCAATGCGGGCGGCGGCCTGTGCAGAGAAGACGCGGTCCGCTTTACAGTGGAGCACAGCCGCGAGGCCATCCAGTGGCTGATCGACTTGGGCGTTCCGTTTACCCGGGATGATCCATCCACCGTGGTAGACGGCGGCTTCGAGTTCCACCTGACGCGCGAGGGCGGGCATAGCCACCGCCGGATCATTCACGCCGCCGATGCCACCGGCGCGGCGATCTTCCGCACATTGCTGGCGCAGGCCAGGTCCCGTCCCAATATCGAACTGCTGGACCAGCGCGTGGCGGTCGATCTCATCACCGAATCGCGGCTGGGCCTGGAAGGTCAGCGTTGCCTGGGCGCCTATGTGCTGGATCGTTCGACGGGCGAAGTCGACACCCACAGCGCGCGCTTCACCATTCTGGCGTCCGGCGGCGCGGCTAAAGTTTATCTGTACACCAGCAATCCCGACGGCGCTTGCGGCGACGGCATCGCGATGGCCTGGCGCTCGGGCTGCCGCGTGGGCAACCTGGAATTCAACCAGTTCCACCCCACGTGCCTGTATCACCCGCAAGCCAAGAGCTTTCTGATCACCGAGGCGCTGCGCGGCGAAGGCGCCTACCTGAAACTGCCCAATGGCGAGCGCTTCATGCAGCGTTTTGACCCACGGGCCGAGCTGGCGCCCCGCGACATCGTTGCCCGCGCCATTGACCACGAGATGAAACGCCTGGGCGCCGACTGCGTGTTTCTGGACATCAGCCACAAGCCCGAAGACTTCATCAAAGGGCACTTCCCAACCGTGTACGAACGCTGCCTCACGTTCGGCATCGACATCACGCGTCAACCGATTCCCGTGGTCCCGGCCGCCCACTACACCTGTGGTGGTGTTGTGGTTGATCAGCAGGGCCGCACCGACGTGCCCGGGCTGTACGCCATCGGCGAGACCAGTTTCACCGGCCTGCACGGTGCCAATCGCATGGCCAGCAACTCCCTGCTGGAATGCTTCGTGTACGCCCGCTCGGCAGCGGCGGATATCTTGACTCAGCTCGAGCACGTCCCGCAGCCGCAAAACCTGCCGGCATGGGATTCGAGTCAAGTGACCGATTCCGACGAAGACGTGATCATTGCCCACAACTGGGATGAGCTGCGTCGGTTCATGTGGGACTACGTGGGGATTGTGCGTACCAACAAGCGTCTGCAGCGCGCCCAGCATCGGGTGCGGCTGTTGCTGGACGAGATCGACGAGTTTTACAGCAACTACAAGGTGAGCCGCGATCTGATCGAGCTGCGCAACCTGGCCCAGGTCGCAGAGCTGATGATTGCGTCGGCGATGGCGCGCAAGGAGAGCCGAGGGCTGCACTACACGCTGGATTACCCGGACATGTTGCCCGAAGCGCTGGACACTATTCTGGTGCCGCCCACCTTCGCCGGCTGAACTTAAGCCGTAAACGCAGGCGTCGGTGGCTGTCTGGCGTCATGGCGTCTGCCGGGATGCACAGGCTTCGCACCCACAGACGGCTCAGCCAGTGGCCCGTCGGCACCCTGAAACGCAGCACGACCATGTGCGGCAGCGCCAGGCTGTCCGGGCGTAGCTGCACCGGTTGCCAGCCGCCCTCCTCGCTCCACAACGCCCAACCGCTGCTGTCACGCCGCAGCCCCGTGGATGACTGCGGCTGATCAAGCAAAATGGATGGGCGAAGACGACGTGATGCATGCAAAGCGCACAGCAGGATGCCGATAGCTTTGGCCCACAGGGGCACTGACAGAAGGACTATCGACGTCAGCGCAACGATTTGCGTGACGAGGTACGCCGTCAGCAGCGCCCGGGAGGCTTGCCAACGGCATTCGAAACGATCACTTCGGCTGGACACGGTCCAGAATCATCCGAACCATGCGCTGCAGCTCCGGGTCTTCAGACTCCGCGCGCTGCATGAACCAGCCGAACATGTCCTGGTCTTCGCAGGTCAGCAGGCGGACATAGAGGTCTCGATCGACCTGGTTGAGCGTCGGATATACTTCTTTGACGAATGGCACCAGCAACACGTCCAGCTCGAGCATGCCGCGACGGCTGTGCCAAAAGAGGCGATTGAGTTCAACATCTTCGACCATGGAGGGCTCCTCGAATTTGCCGGCGAGTATACAGGCGCATCGTCTCGGGGCGTACTTGCAGTTAGTCGCAGCTTTTTGCGTATACCCATTAGCGACACGCGGCACTATGATGGTGCCCCAGACTTCTACCCTGCGATGACTCATGGCCGTTCCAGCATTTTTCTGCCCCCTGTCCCATGAAGGTGTGCTCGCCGTTCGCGGCGTGGATGCCGGCAAATTCCTGCAAGGCCAATTGACTTGCAACATTGACTACCTCAGCGAAGCCAGGGCTACCCTCGGGGCGCGCTGCACGCAGAAAGGCCGCATGCAGTCGAGCTTTCGCATCCTGCTTGAAGGCGACGGCGTATTGCTGGCAATGGCCAGCGAGCTGATCGACGCGCAATTGCTGGACCTGAAGAAGTACGCCGTCTTCTCCAAATCCAAATTGACCGACGAAAGCGCGTCCTGGGTGCGATTCGGCCTGCAAGACGGCGACGGCGCGCTGGTCAGCCTCGGCCTTGATCTTGCGCACGAGACCGACTCGGTCGTCCGCGGCAATGACCTGATTGCCATTCGCGTCTCCCCTGCCCGCGCCGAATTGTGGGTACGTGCCGAACAGGCCGATGACGTGCGCAGCCGCCTGATCGCCCACGTGCCGGAAGCGCCCCTCAACGACTGGCTGCTCGGGCAGATCCGCGCCGGTATCGGCCAGGTGTTCGGGCAGACCCGCGAAGAATTCATCCCGCAGATGATCAACCTGCAAGCCGTGGGCGGGGTGAGCTTCAAGAAAGGTTGCTACACCGGCCAGGAAATCGTGGCGCGCATGCAATACCTCGGCAAGCTGAAACGCCGGCTGTACCGCCTGACCATGACCGGCACTGAATTGCCTGAACCGGGTGCGGGGCTGTTTTCGCCGGTTCATTCAAGCGCGGTAGGCAACGTTGTGATCGCGGCCTGGTCTGATGTCGGGATCGAGGTGCTGGCGGTCTTGCAGGCGGATGCGGCGGAAGATGGCCGGATCCACCTTGGTGCGGCAGATGGCGAGGCCCTGCAATTAAACGATTTGCCATACACCCTCGACGCGAAGCTCGAAACCCAGCGTTGAACCCGGTTGAAGCATGTGCGAGACGTCAGCGTAGTTACCAGCGCCGTCCCCTCGATTGGACGGCCGTTGGCCGGAATGCAATGTCCAGAGATCCAATATGAGTAGCATGGCTGACGAAGTGCAGAGGGATCTGATCAAGGCGATCGACAAGGATGCTCTGTTTCTGCCAACTCTCCCGGAAGTCGCGCTGAGGATCCGCCTGGCGGCGGAAGACTCGGAAATTTCCATTGCTGCGCTGAGCAAAGTCATCGGCAGCGACACGGCGCTTTCCGCCCGACTGATCAAAGTCGTCAACAGCCCCCTGCTGCGGCCCAACTTCGAAGTCAGCGACGTGCTGACCGCAGTTCGACGTCTGGGCGTGAATTACAGCAGTAACCTGGCCATCGGGCTGGTGGTGGAGCAGATGTTTCACGCCAAGTCTGCCGTCATCGAAGCCAAGATGCGCGACATCTGGAAACTCAGCATGCAGGTAGCCGGGGTCTGTAATGTCCTGAGCTACCGCAGCACACGACTGAAGGCCGACAAGGCCACGCTGGCCGGGCTCATTCACCTCATTGGTGTGCTGCCGATCCTGACCTACGCCGAGGACAACTACGAGTTGCTTTCCGACCCTGTCAGCCTCAATCACGTCATCGAACGCATTCATCCGATCATCGGTGAGAAGCTGCTGCGGTCATGGGATTTCCCGGACGCCCTGGCGATCGTGCCTCGGGAATTCCAGAGTTTCAGCCGTGTCTCGGGTCAGGCTGACTACGTTGACCTGGTGCAGGTCGCGACGATTCATATTCATGAAATGAACGGCACGCCGTACCCGAACCTGAGCTTCAAGTCCGTGCCGGCGGTAGCGCAGCTGGGCCTGAACATGGCCGACGGCGGGCTTATCAATGAGATGAACGAGGCGATGACGCTGCTGTACTGATCGCTACGGCTTGCCCGGTCAAACCAGCCCCACCAGCCCCGACTCCGGCACCATAAAGCTCACCCTTACTTTGAGGCCCCGTTGTGCGCCGTCGTGCAAGGTGATGCGCGCCAAATGTGCCCTGCAGATTTCTCCCACAATCGCCAACCCCAGGCCCGAACCCTTGCTCTGCTGGTTGCGCCGGTAGAAGCGCTCGAACACCCGGTCACGCTCGTGGGCCGGGATGCCGGGGCCGTCGTCCTCGACTTCCAGCACGCAGGGGGCATGGACACGCAGAATCACATTGCCGCCCGCCGGGGTGTGGGCCAGGGCGTTGTCCACCAGATTGCTCAGCAGCTCGTTGAGTAATGTGGGCTCACCCCGCATCCACACCGGCTCGTCGGCTTCCAGCGCCAATGCCACACCCCGGGCGTGGGCCAGCGGCGCCATGGCCATGCCCAGTTCACGGGCCAGTTGGCTGAGGTCGAGCAACTGCGCCCCACCTTCGGCGATGGCCCGCGCGCCATTCTCGATGCGCGCCAGCGACAACAACTGGTTGGCCAGATGGGTCAGCTTGTCGGTACCGGAGGCGGCGCTTTCGAGGGTGTTGCGCCATGCCGCAGGCTCGTGGTCTCGCAGACCCAGCTCCAGTCGCGCTTTCAATGCCGCCAGCGGCGTTCGCAACTCATGGGCAGCGTCGGCAATAAATTGCGCCTGACGCTCGAACTGCATGCGCAGCCTTTCGGTGAAGTGGTTAAGCGAGCTGACCAGCGGGCGCAACTCGTGCTGAACCTCGACCAGCGGCAGCGAGCGCAAATCGTCAGGCTGGCGTTCTTCCACCGCCGTGCGCAGGCGATCCAGGGGTCGCAATGCGGCGCTGACCGTGAACCAGACCAGCAGCAACGCGCCGCCGCCCAGCATGCCCAGCCGCAGCAGCGTATCGGCCATCAGCGCCTGGGCCATGTCCACCCGGGCCTCTTCGGTTTCGGCGACGCGAATCTCGGCCATGCCGTTCATGTTCGGTTCGCTGACGGCCTTGAGCAGGCTGACCACGCGCACGTCCTGGCCCTGATAACGGCCGCTGTAGAACTTGGCGAGGGCCGGATAAGCGTCGGTGCGCGGCGTGCCCGGCGGCGGCGCGGGGATGTTTTCGTAGCCCGAAATGAGCTTTTGATCGATGTCGTTGACCTGGTAGTAAATGCGCCCGGCGCTGTCGTAGGCGAAGGTGTCCAGGGCCACATAGGGCACGTCGGCGCTGAGGGTGCCGTCGTGTTCCGACAACCCGGCGGCGATGGTCCGCGCCGAGGCGAGCAAGGTGCGATCGTAGGCGGTGTCTGCCGCTTCGCGCCCGTTCCAGTAGGCGCTCATGCCGCTGGCGATCATCAGCACCACCAGCAGCAATCCCAGGTTCCACAGCAAGCGCCACCGCAGGCTGTTTTCGGCTGCGGGAAACGGATTAAGCATCCCGGCTTTCCAGCAGGTAACCCAGGCCCCGGAACGTCACGATCGCGATCGGGTGCCCGTCCAGCTTCTTGCGCAGGCGGTGCACATAGATTTCGATGGCGTCGGCGCTGGCCTCTTCGTCCAGACCAAACACTTGCGCGGCCAGTTGTTCCTTGCTCATGACCCGACCGGGCCGGGCGATCAGGGATTCGAGCACCGATTGTTCTCGGGAGGTCAGGGTGAGCAGTTCTTCACCGAGTGTGAACCTTCGGGTGTCGAGGTCGTAGACCAGCTCGCCGCAGCGTTGCTGGCGTTCGCCACCGAGCACGCTACGGCGCAACAACGCCTTGACCCGAGCTTCCAGCTCCGACAGTTCAAAGGGTTTGGCCAGGTAGTCATCGGCGCCGAGGTTCAGGCCGTGGACCCTGTCCTTGACGTCGCTGCGGGCAGTCAGCATCAGCACCGGAGTGTTCTTGCCCCGCGCCCGCAGACGTGCCAGCACCTCGAAACCGTCCATGCGCGGCAGGCCGACATCGAGCACCACCGCGGCATAGTCTTCGCTGCTCAGGGCCAGATCAGCTGCAACGCCGTCGTGCAGAACGTCAACGGTCAGGCCGCTGCTCTTGAGTGCCAGCGCGACACTTTCAGCCAGTTGCAGATGATCTTCGACGAGCAGGACACGCATCGACTTCTCCCGAGTGAGCATTTTATGGGCGGAGTTTACAGGCGCGCCGCCGTCAGGGAAGGCCCGGTGCGCGGGAAAGCCACCCTCCGATCTGGAAGCGGATGAGCTGAACGCTTTCTGAAAGGTAGTTGAAAGGTTGATGAAAGCTTCGCTGATTAGGATCCCGTCACGACTTGTCACGATTGCGTCCCGCGTGACGCTGCTGATGCCAGGGTCGTGACGAAAAACGCCTTGATGCGTTTTCAACAATAAAAACAATATCGGAGTCATCAGTGATGCCCTCACTGCAACCCTCGGCCCTCGTGCCGCCTGAATCCCGTTGTGTTTACTGTTCACCTCGCAGCCCTGTTGCGCGGTGTTTCGTCACGTCCGCATCTTTTCGGCCGACCTTTTCGCGAGGTCGCGAGACGACTGCCTGACGAACGTACGACTGCCTGCCCCATTAAAACAACAACTCCTCTGGAGACGGACCATGAACCTATCGTTGCGCCATATCAGCGTTGCCGCCAGCTGCCTGCTGATGGCCACCCAATTGTGGGCCGCCGAGCCCAATCGTCCTGAATGCATCGCGCCGGCCTCGCCCGGCGGCGGATTCGACCTGACCTGCAAGCTGGCGCAAAGCGCGCTGATCAACGAGAAGATTCTCTCCAAACCGATGCGCGTCACCTACATGCCGGGCGGCGTCGGCGCCGTGGCGTACAACGCGGTGGTCGCTCAGCGCCCGGCCGACGCCGGCACACTCGTGGCCTGGTCCAGCGGTTCGTTGTTGAACCTGGCCCAAGGCAAGTTCGGCCGTTTCGACGAGAACGCCGTGCGCTGGCTCGCCGCCGTCGGCACCAGCTACGGCGCGATCGCGGTCAAGGCTGATTCGCCCTACAAGAACCTCGACGATCTCGTCAAAGCCCTGAAAGCCGACCCGGGCAAAGTGGTCATCGGCTCCGGCGGCACCGTGGGCAGCCAGGACTGGATGCAGACCGCGCTGATTGCCAAGGCTGCCGGCATCAACCCGCGCGAACTGCGTTACGTCGCCCTGGAAGGCGGCGGTGAAATCGCCACTGCCCTGCTCGGCGGCCACATTCAAGTGGGCTCCACCGACATTTCCGACTCCATGCCGCACATCCTCAGCGGCGACATGCGCCTGCTGGCGGTGTTCTCCGAAGAGCGTCTGGACGAGCCGGAAATGAAGAACATCCCGACCGCCAAAGAACAGGGCTACGACATCGTCTGGCCGGTGGTGCGCGGTTTCTATCTGGGGCCAAAGGTCTCGGACGAGGACTACAACTGGTGGAAAGCGGCCTTCGACAAGCTGCTGGCCTCGGAAGACTTCGCCAAGCTGCGCGATCAGCGTGAGCTGTTCCCGTTCGCCATGACCGGTGAAGAGTTGGACAAGTATGTGAAAACCCGCGTCGCCGAGTACAAGACGCTGGCCAAGGAATTCGGCCTGATTCAGTGATTGAACTGCATCGACCGGTCTTCGATTGACTGAGGATCGCGCCGCCTGCGCGGTGGCGTGATCCGGGAGTTTTCCATGGTGATACAACGCATTTTCGCCGTCGTGCTGCTGCTGGTCTGTATAGGACTGGCAATGATGGCCTGGCCTTATCAGGCGCCCTTTTCCTACGAACCCGTAGGCCCCCGCGCCTTTCCGCTGCTGATGCTGGCGCTGATGGGCATTTCGCTGCTGTACATGGCGATTCGTCCGACGCCGATCGTGCACTCCGAGGAAGAGCCGGCGCTGGACCGTCCCACACTCATCAAGATCGGCATCTGCACTGTGCTGCTGCTGGTGTTCGCCGGGCTGTTCGAGCCGTTGGGCTTTGTGCTGAGCAGCATTCTGATCGGGATTCCCATGGCGCGTCTATATGGCGGCCGCTGGCTGCCGAGTGTCGTGATCATCATCTTCATGAGCATCGCGCTGTACGTGCTGTTCGACAAAGTGATGGATGTGCCCCTGCCCCTCGGCCTGCTCGACGTTCTGGAGAATTGATATGGACACTCTCGGCTATCTCGGCCAGGGCTTCGGCGTCGCGCTGACCCCTTACAACTTGATCACCGCCCTGTCCGGCACGCTGATCGGCACCGTCGTCGGCCTGCTGCCCGGGCTGGGCCCGATCAATGGCGTGGCGCTGTTGATCCCCATTGCATTCGCGTTGGGCCTGCCGCCGGAGTCGGCGTTGATTCTGCTGGCGGCGGTGTACCTGGGCTGCGAATACGGCGGCCGCATCAGCTCCATTCTGCTCAACATTCCGGGCGAAGCATCGACCGTGATGACCGCGCTGGACGGCTACCCGATGGCGCGTCAGGGCATGGCCGGCGTGGCGTTGTCGCTGTCGGCGTGGAGTTCGTTCATTGGCGCGTTCATCGCCACCTGCGGGATGGTCATGTTCGCGCCGCTGCTGGCGAAATGGGCAATTGCCTTCGGCCCGGCGGAATACTTCGTGCTGATGGTGTTCGCCATTGTCTGCCTGGGTGGCATGGCCGGTGATCGGCCGCTGAAGACCTTTGTCGCCGCACTGATCGGGCTGTTTCTGTCGAGCATCGGTATCGACGCAAATAGCGGCGTGTACCGTTTCACCGGAGACAACATCCATCTGGCTGACGGCATTCAGTTCGTCGTGCTGGTGCTGGGTCTGTTCTCGATCAGTGAAATTCTGTTGCTGCTGGAGAAAACCCACCGCGGCCAGGAGGCGGTGAAAGCCACCGGGCGCATGATGTTCAACTTCAAGGAGGCCAGTTCGGTCTTTTGGGTGAATATCCGTTGCGGTCTGATGGGCTTCATCATGGGCGTGTTGCCCGGTGCGGGCGCGACGCTGGCCAGCGCCGTGACTTACATGTCCGAGAAACGCATCGCCGGCGCAAGTGGCAAGTTCGGACAGGGCGACATGCGCGGTCTGGCCGCACCGGAGACCGCCATTGGCGCGACCGCCTGCGGCGCGCTGGTGCCAATGCTGACCCTGGGCGTGCCGGGTTCGGGTACCACGGCGGTGATGATCGGCGCCCTGTCGCTGTACAACATCACGCCGGGGCCGCTGCTGTTTCAACAGCAACCGGACATCGTCTGGGGCCTGATCGCGTCGTTGTTCGTCGCCAACATCATGCTGGTGATCCTCAACATCCCGATGATCCGCATCTTCACCCGCATCCTGTCGGTGCCGAACTGGGCACTGGTGCCGGTGATCGCGATCATCACCGGGATCGGCGTCTACGCGGTGCATGCCACCACCTTCGACCTGTTCCTGATGGTCGGCATCGGCATCTTCGGCTACATCCTGCGCAAGCTGGATTTCCCGCTGTCGCCGATTCTGCTGGGGTTCATCCTCGGCGGCCTGATGGAGCAGAACCTGCGCCGTGCGTTGTCGATTTCCAATGGCGGGCTGGAGATTCTGTGGTCCAGCCCGATCACCCTGGGCATGTGGGTAGTGACGGCATTCATGCTGGTGTTCCCGCTGATCCGCATCTGGCGCAAGCGCTCCAGACAGCGTCGCGCGCTGGCCGATGTCTGACCGGCCATTCAGCACATGGTGGGGTACGCCGCTGGTCGGCCTGCTGGGGGGATTTCTCGCCAGTCAGGTCGGCTGGCCACTGCCCTGGATGGTCGGCTCGTTACTGGCGATCATCCTGGTCCGCTGCCTCACGCCCTGGCAGCTGGCTGAAATCCCCGGCGGCCGCAAATGCGGCCAATGGGTGGTCGGCATCGGCATCGGCCTGCACTTCACCCCCGTCGTCATCGAACAAGTCCTCTCCCACTTCGGCCTGATCTTTATCGGCGCACTGGTGACCAGCGTTTCCAGCGTGGTCGGCGTGTGGCTGATGCTGCGCACCGGCGAAGACCGCGCCACGGCGTTCTTTTCCAGCATGCCCGGCGGTTCGGGCGAGATGGTCAACCTCGGCGCACGCAACGGCGCGATTCTCAGTAACGTCGCCGCCGGGCAGAGTCTGCGGGTGCTGGCGGTGGTGCTATGCGTGCCGGCGATCTTCAAATACCTGATGGGCGACGGCGGCCCGCCTTCCCACGCGACGGTGGTGGATTGGCGGTGGCTGATGCTGCTGTTTCCGCTGGGCGCGTTGGTGGCCTGGGGCTGGGAGCGGTTGAAACAGCCTAATCCGTGGTTATTCGGGCCGTTGCTGATCAGCGCGGTCATCAGTGTCAGTTTCGATTTGCACATCGGCCTGCCCCAGGGTGGCAGTCAATTGGGGCAGTGGCTGATCGGCAGCGGTCTGGGCTGCCACTTCAACCGCGCGTTCTTTCGTCGCGCGCCGTCGTTCATTGGCCGCACGTTGCTGGGGACAGCGCTGACCATGAGCATCGCGGCGTTGTGCGCACTGGGCTTGAGCACGCTGACTCATCTGGATTTGCGCTCATTGACGCTGGGGATGATGCCGGGCGGGATTGCCGAAATGAGCCTGACGGCGGAGGTGCTGCAACTGTCGGTCCCGCTGGTGACGGCGATGCAAGTGATGCGGTTGTTGTTTGTGTTGTTCCTGGCCGAGCCGTTGTTTCGGTATTGGGATCGACGGCTGGGTTGAGGCCTCGCACTCATCAAACATGACACTACCGCAGAGCTGCCTGCCGACACACACCTGGTGGGAGCGAGCTTGCTCGCGAAGAACCCAGTACATCCGCCAAATTTTCAGCGGTTGAAACTCCGTCTTCGTGAGCAAGCTCACTCCCACAGGGTCCGCGTCCCTCCTGGCGTAATCCCGCGCTAGGCAACAGGCGGCAGTCGCCACTCAATCGGCGCCAGGCCGTTCTGCTCCAGAAACTTGTTCGCCAGACCAAAATGCCCGCAGCCGAGAAACCCCTTGTAGGCCGACAGCGGCGACGGGTGCACGGCGGTCAGGATCAGGTGCTTGGAGGCATCGATCAGTTTTTTCTTGCTCTGCGCATGGGCGCCCCACAGCAGGAACACCAGGTGCGGCTGATGGGCGCTGACAGTTTCGATGATCTTGTCGGTGAAGTGCTGCCAGCCTTTGCCGGCATGGGACGCGGCGTTGGCGCGCTCGACAGTGAGCGTGGTGTTGAGCATCAGCACGCCCTGATCGGCCCAGGATTGCAGATAGCCGTGATTGGGGATGTCGATGTTGAGGTCACGCTTGAGTTCTTTGTAGATGTTGACCAGCGAAGGCGGCGCCGGCACGCCTGGTTGCACCGAGAAGCAGAGGCCGTGGGCCTGATTGGGGCCGTGGTAAGGGTCCTGTCCGAGGATGACCACTTTCACGTTATCCAGCGGCGTCGAGTTCAGCGCATTGAAGATCAGCGGCCCCGGCGGGTAGATTTCCTTGCCCGCCGCATGCTCCTGACGCAGAAAGTCGCGCAGCTCGCCCATGTAAGGCTTCTCGAACTCGTCGCGCAGGGCCTGCTTCCAGCTAGCCTCCAGTTTGATGCGGTCGTCGTTTGTCATGGTGTGATCCGGCAGAAACAATGCGCAACTTTAGGGACTGTGGCTGATTATTTCCAGCGCGGCGCCGTCGGATGTTCCTACACTCGTTCACAGCCGCCGGTTTGCAACTTCCGGGCGCCAAGGGGACTCACAACTCTCGATAGATCCCCGTACCACTGACAAGAGGTCACGATGAATCTGCAATTTGAAGAGCTCACCGCAACGGACGGCGCCCGCCTGGGCATCGCCACGCTGGATGCGGAAAAATCCCTCAATGCCCTGTCGCTGCCGATGATTCTCGCGTTGCAGGACCGCCTGAATGAATGGGCCAGCGACCCGCAAATCGTCTGCGTAGTGCTGCGCGGCAATGGTGAAAAAGCCTTCTGCGCCGGTGGCGACGTGCGAGCGCTGGTCGAGGCCGGGCGCGGTCAGCCGGGCACGGTCCCGCCCCTGGCTGCGCAGTTTTTCGCCGCGGAATATCGACTGGATTACACGCTGCACACCTATCCCAAACCGCTGATCTGCTGGGGCCACGGCTATGTGCTGGGCGGCGGCATGGGCCTTCTGCAGGGGGCGAACATCCGCGTCGTCACGCCAAGCAGCCGTCTGGCGATGCCGGAGATCAGCATCGGCCTGTTTCCTGACGTGGGCGCCAGTTGGTTCCTGTCGCGACTGCCGGGCAAGTTGGGGCTGTTTCTCGGATTGACCGGCGCGCACATCAATGGCCGTGACGCGCTGGATCTCGGGCTCGCTGATCGCTTTCTGCTGGACGATCAGCAGGAGGAAATGATTGACCGGCTGCTGCAACTCAACTGGCAGGAACAGACGAAGGTGCAACTGACCAGCCTGTTCCGGGCGCTGCAACTGGAGGCGGTGGATCAGATGCCCGCCGCGCAATGGCTGCCTCGGCGCGAGAGCCTTGATGAGTTGCTGGACGTGGCCGACGCACCGAGTGCCTGGAGTGCGTTGAAACATCGCCTGAATGGCGATGACCTGTTAGTGGCAAAGGCGGCGAAAACCCTGACCGACGGATGCCCGATGACCGCGCATCTGGTGTGGGAGCAGATTGAGCGAGCGCGACATCTGTCGCTGGCCGAGGTGTTCCAGATGGAATACACCATGGTGCTCAATTGCTGCCGACATCCCGAGTTCGCCGAGGGTGTTCGCGCTCGGCTGATCGATAAGGACCAAAAGCCTCACTGGCATTGGCAGGACATCGCCACGATTCCGCTGGCGGTGGTGGACGCGCACTTCGAGAAGGCCTGGGAAGGACGGCACCCGCTGGCGGATTTGTCGGAGTACTGAGATTGGGCGTTCGTTCATGTTACTGACGAAACGCACGCATTTAGTGGGACTGGCTTTAGCCGGGAAGGCGTCGTACGTCACACTGCAAAACTGATGGTGCCTGCGCTGTCCTCTTCCCGGCTGAAGCCGGTCCCACTATCGGAATACGTATCCTCTGTAGGACTGGCTTCAGCCGGGAAGGCGTCAGGTGCTGCACCGCACACATGAGGGTGAATGGACGGGCCACTTCCCGGCTGAAGCCGGTCCCACTATTGGAATGCGTTTCCCCTATAGGACTGGCTTTAGCGGGGAAGGCGTCGGGTGGTACACCTCAACCGTGAGATTCATCTCATAAAAAACGGCGCTCCTCGGAGCGCCGTTTTTGCGTTACTCAGCGATTGCCGCCGCCTCGTCCGCCCGGTCCGCCTTGACCACCACGACCGAAACCGCCGTCTCCCCGGTGGCCACCTCCGCCAGGCCCAAAGCCGGGACGTGGACCGCCGCCACCGCCACCTCCGGGATTGCCATGCCAGCCACCACCGGGGCCGGGGCCATTTCCGCCACCGGGTCGCGGACCTGGAGGCGGAGGGCGATAACCATTGCCGCCGCCGTGATAACCGCCGCCGTTGTAGCCACCCCCGCCGTGGTACCCGCCGCCATTCCAATTGCCGCCACCATAACCGGGGCGGCCGCCGTAGTCAGGGCGTCCATAACCGGGGCGTCCGTAGCCAGGCCCGTAATAACGGGGTGGCGGAGCGTAATAACGTGGAGGGGGCGCATAGTAGCGAGGCGCCGAGTAATAACGCGGCGAGGAGTAATACACCGCCCCTGCGGAATACACCGGAGCGACCGGACGGTAACTCTCGTACACGTAACCGCTGCTGTAGCCACTGCTATAGATCGGCTGCGTGTAGCTTTCTGATTCGTAATAACCTCCGTAACAACCTGCCAGGGACAACGTCATCAAAGCGGTAAGCAATCGTCGATACATGGCGGCCTCCCGGACCGCGGTAGAGCTCGAACCAGCGGCGCTGGTCGGCGTCCCCGAAACTGCCGAGAACGCTAACTCAGACTCTTGAATCATGAGCGAGTGCCCCACCGCGGTCCCCAGCCGCCAGACGGCGCCCTGCATCAGTGCACGTCTTGCCCTTCGTCAAACGACCTGTGCCCGCGCGGCTCAGGCGCCACAAGGGTTTGCGCAACTTGGCACAACTCTCGCTTGAGGGAGCTTGTGCAGGAGTCATCTCAGGTTCGCGGCACCACAATTTGCAATAGCCGACTAGGGTTCCGGCTCGCCTCAAGCGAGTGGCTGGTCCGAGAGTTGGCGACCTCCAGTAGAGGTTACACGGCGGGATAAAAGCCCGGGAGACAGGACACCAGTGGTGTCGCCGTACTCCTGACCGCCCTTTTCGCTACTGGAGACACCCCATGCAAAAGTCCCGTCTGTTCAGCCTGCTCACCGCCGGCGTCTTCGCCGCATTGAGCCTTTCGGCCACCGCCGCCCCGAAGAAAGATTTCGACGTCTGCTGGACCATTTATGCCGGCTGGATGCCATGGGAATACGCAGGGACTCAAGGCATCGTCGACAAGTGGGCCAAGAAATACGGCATCAACATCAAGGTCACCCAGCTCAACGACTACGTCGAATCCATCAATCAGTACACCGCCGGCCAGTTCGACGGTTGCACCATGACCAACATGGACGCCCTCACCATCCCTGCCGCCGGAGGCGTTGAAAGCACCGCGCTGGTGGTCAGCGATTTCTCCAACGGCAACGACGGCATCGTCATAAAGGGCGACGGCAAGAAAGTCACCGACCTCAAGGGCATGGACGTCAATCTGGTCGAGCTGTCGGTGTCCCACTACCTGCTCGCCCGCGCCCTCGACTCGGTGGACCTGACCGAAAAAGACCTGAAAGTCGTCAACACCTCCGACGCCGACATCGCCGCTGCTTTCAACACCAGCGAGGTCAAGGCCGTCACCACCTGGAACCCGATGCTTTCGGAGATCAAGGCCAAGCCCGGCGTCACCGAGGTGTTCGACTCCAGCAAGATCCCTGGCGAGATCATGGACATGATGGTGGTCAACACCCAGACCCTGAAAGACAACCCGGCACTGGGCAAAGCCCTGACCGGCGCGTGGTTTGAAGTGGTGGCGCTGATGAACACCAAATCCGCCGAATCCAAAGCCGCGCTGGAGCACATGGCCCAGGCGTCGGGCACCGATCTGGCCGGCTTCCAGTCGCAACTGGACACAACCAAGCTGTTCGCCACGCCTAAAGAAGCGCTGGAGTTTGCGACCAGCAAACAACTGCCGGCCACCATGCGCAAGGTCGCCGATTTCTCCTTCGACCACGGCCTGCTCGGCGAAGGCGCCAAAGACGCCAGCGCCGTCGGCATGACCTTCGCCAACAGCGTCACCGAAGGCGACAAGGCCTACCTCAAGCTGCACTTCGACACGAGCTACGTGCAGATGGCTGCCGACGGCACGCTGTAAAAACCAAAGGTCTTTGCCATGCGTTTGATAAACCGCCGCCCGGATCGCGCCAGTCGCCTGATCCTGGTGCTCCTGCCGTTCGCCCTGTTGCTGTTCGCCTATTTCACGGGCTCGGCGACACGGCTGACGGAAAACCCCAACGACAAGCTGCTGCCCAGCGCCGTGCAGATGACCGATGCGATCAAACGGGTGGCGGTCGTGCCCGATCAACGCACCGGCGAATACATCGTCTGGCAGGACACCGGGGCCAGTCTCAAGCGACTGGCAATCGGGCTGGCGATCAGCGCCGTGGTCGGGTTGTGCTTGGGCATCGCCTCGGGGGTGCTGCCGCTGTTCAGCGCGCCGCTGTCGCCGCTGCTGACCGTGCTGTCGATGGTGCCGCCGCTGGCGATTCTGCCGATCCTGTTCATCGTCTTTGGTCTGGGCGAGCTGTCGAAGGTGATGCTCATCGTCATCGGCATCACGCCGGTGCTTGCGCGGGACCTGGAGCAGCGCGCCCGGGAGATTCCGGTCGAGCTGCTGATCAAGGCGCAGACCCTGGGCGCCTCGACCTGGACGCTGATCCTGCGGGTGGTGCTGCCGCAATTGCTGCCGCGCCTGTTGATCTCGCTGCGGCTGGTGCTGGGGTCGGCGTGGCTGTTTCTGATCGCGGCCGAAGCCATCGCCTCCACTGACGGTCTGGGTTACCGGATCTTTCTGGTGCGACGCTATCTGGCGATGGACATGATTCTGCCCTACGTGGTGTGGATCACCCTCCTCGCCTGGCTGATGGACTGGGGCCTGAAAGCGCTCACGCGCAAGGCATTCCCGTGGTACGAGGGCGCGCGCCCATGAGCTTTATTTCGGTCAAAAACGTCTGGCAGCAATATGGCGATCAGGTGGTGCTCGAGAGCCTGAACCTGAGCGTTGCCGAAGGCGAGTTCTGCACCCTGGTGGGCGCGTCGGGCTGCGGCAAATCGACGTTCCTGCGCCTGCTGCTCGGCCAGGAAGTCGCCAGCAAAGGCACGATTCTGCTGGACGGTCAGCCGCTGGAGAAGGAACCGGATTCGACCCGTGGCGTAGTGTTCCAGCGCTATTCGGTGTTCCCGCACTTGTCGGTGCTGGACAACGTTGCCCTGGGCCTTGAATTGCCGCGCTCGGGGTTGCTCGGGTGGCTGTTCGGCGCCGCCAAACGTGACGCCCGCGAACAGGCGGCGGCGCTGTTGCACAAGGTCGGCCTTGATCACGCGCTGGACAAGTACCCGACGCAACTGTCGGGCGGCATGCAACAGCGTCTGGCCATCGCCCAGGCGCTGATCATGAAGCCCCGGGTTCTGCTGCTCGACGAGCCGTTCGGCGCGCTCGATCCCGGTATCCGCAAGGACATGCACGCGCTGCTGCTGGAGCTGTGGCGGGAGACGAAACTGACGGTGTTCATGGTCACCCATGACCTGTCCGAGGGGTTCAACCTCGGCACCCGACTGCTGGTGTTCGACAAGGTCCGCATCGACCCCCACGCCCCCGGCGCCTATGGCGCGCGCATCACTTACGACATTCCCCTGAACAGCGATCGTCGCGCCGCCCGCGTGGCGCTCGATTCGCTGAAAACGGCTTGAAGGACATTGCCCATGAATGAATCAACCCCGCTGTTTCCCGTGTTCGCCGAAGAGCTGCTACCCGGCGGTGGCCACCTGTCGTTCGTGCTCAAACGTGGCGAACTGCTGCGTCTGACCGATCTGAACGGCAACGCCAACGTCAGCCTGACGATGTTCAACGCCCATGAAAAAACCGAGCGCCTGAACCTGCCCGACAGCCTCAAGTGCCAGCACACCGCCAAGCTCACCACCGGCCACTGCCTGTATTCGGACATGGGTCGGGTACTGGCCGCGATCACCGCTGACACCTGCGGCTGGAGCGACAGCATCGGCGGCGTGCTCTGCGCCGAAGAGGTCACAGAGAAATACGGCCAGGGCCGCTACCAGGAATTGCGCAACGGCTTCTTCCGCAACGGCGCTGACAACTTGCTGGTGGAGATGGGCAAGTGGGGCCTGGGGCTTTCCGACCTGTTGATGACGCTAAACCTGTTCAGCCGGGTCAACGTCGACGATCACGGCGCACTGACCTTCGTCCCCGGCAATTCGAAGGCGGGTGACAGCATCGAGCTGTACGCGCCGATGGACACGCTGGTCGTCATGACCGCCCTGCAACACCCGATGGACCCAAACCCCGAGTACGCACCGCAGCCGGTCAAGCTGAGCTGGATGAGGGCTGACCCCAGCGTCGCCGAGCACTGCCGCACGTCCCGCGAAGAAAACGTGCGCGGCTTCATCAACACTGATCGCCTGTTCGCCTGAGGAGGCTTGCCATGAGCACCGCACACTCTCATCGCCACACGAACGCCCCCGTTTCCATCACCCACATCCCGGCGGGCGAGCCATCGTTGACCGAACTCAAGGCCGGGCAAACCCTGCGCCTGCTCGATCTCGAAGGCAATCAGGCGGTCGACACGCTGTTCTACAGCCTCGCCAACCCCCGCGAACGCTATGACGTGCAACGCACGCTGCGCCGCCAGAACAACGTTTACCTGAGCAAGGGCAGCGTCCTTTATTCGAACCTGGGCAAGCCGATGCTGACCATCGTCGAAGACACCTGCGGGCGCCACGATACCCTCGGGGGCGCCTGCGCCCAGGAGAGCAACACCGTGCGTTATGCGCTGGAAAAAAAGCACATGCACAGCTGTCGCGACAGCTTCCTGCGCGCCTGCATCCATGACGGCCGGCTGGGCAAGCGTGACATTAGCCCGAACATCAATTTTTTTATGAACGTCCCGGTCACGGCGGACGGCGGGCTGACCTTCGAGGACGGCATTTCCGGCGCCGGCAAGTACGTCGAACTGCGCGCCGAGATGGACGTGATCGTGCTGATTTCCAACTGCCCGCAACTGAACAACCCGTGCAACGGCTACAACCCGACCCCGGCAGAACTGCTTGTCTGGGACTGACCGCTGACCACAGATTCAAGTGTTCAGGGCTTCAAGGCTTCGGCGCGAGGGACGGCCTTCGTGCAACGCGTACCACAGCGGGACGGCCCGCTACCCAGTGTGGGGTTGATCGCTATCGGTCCCCGGGGTCTATGCCATGTTCGACAAACTGCTGATTGCCAACCGCGGCGCCATTGCCTGCCGCATCCTGCGCACCCTCCGCGACCTGCAGGTCGGCGGCGTCGCGGTGTACGCCGAAGCGGACGCTGCCAGTCTGCACATCCTGCAAGCCGACGAAGCCCACAGCCTCGGCGAAGGTGGCGCCGCCGGTACGTACCTGGCGATGGACAAGATTCTCGCCATCGCTCAAGCCACCGGTGCCAAAGCCATTCATCCGGGTTACGGCTTCTTGTCCGAAAACGCGGCCTTTGCCCAGGCCTGTGAAGACGCCGGCATCGCCTTTGTCGGCCCGACACCTGAGCAATTGCGGGTCTTCGGCCTCAAGCACACCGCCCGCGCCCTCGCGAAACAGCACGGCGTGCCGATGCTGGAAGGCACCGAATTGCTGGACAGCGTGGACGCCGCATTAAGCGCTGCTGAAACCATCGGCTACCCGGTGATGCTGAAAAGCACGGCGGGCGGCGGCGGCATCGGCATCCGCGTGTGCCGCAGCGCCAGCGAACTGAGCGAGTCGTTCGAGGCCGTCAAGCGACTGGGCCAGAACAACTTCAGCGACGCCGGCGTGTTCATCGAGAAGTACATCCAGCGTGCCCGCCATCTGGAAGTGCAGGTGTTCGGCGACGGTCGTGGCGAGGTGATCGCCCTCGGCGTGCGCGACTGCTCGGTGCAGCGTCGCAATCAAAAAGTCCTCGAAGAAACCCCCGCGCCGAACCTACCCGACGGCATGGCCGATGAACTGTGCGCTGCGGCGATCAAACTGGCGAAAGCGGTCAACTATCGCAGCGCCGGCACGGTTGAGTTCGTCTTCGACAGCGACGATCAGCGTTTCTACTTTCTGGAAGTGAACACTCGTTTGCAGGTCGAGCATGGCGTGACCGAGCAGGTCTGGGGCATGGACCTAGTGAGCTGGATGATTCAGCTCGCGGCCGGCGATCTGCCGCCGCTGGTTGAATTGCGCGCGGGTTTACAGCCTGTCGGCCATGCGATTCAGGCGCGTCTGTACGCCGAAGACCCGGGCCGGGATTTTCAACCGAGCCCGGGGTTGCTGACCTCGGTGCACTTTCCCGCCGCCGACGGCAAACACCTGCGCATCGACACGTGGGTTGAGGCCGGGTGTGAAATTCCGCCGTTCTTCGATCCGATGATCGCCAAAGTTATTAGTTGGGCGCCGGACAGGGCGTCCGCCAGCGACGGTCTGGCCCAAGCCCTTAGTGAAACGCGGCTTTACGGCATCGAGACCAATCGCGACTACTTGCGGCAGATCATCGCGGACGTGCCATTCGCCAGCGGTCAGCCGTGGACGCGGTGCCTTGAGGGGCTGAGCTATCGCGCCGACACGTTCGAGGTACTAAGCGGCGGGACCCAGACCAGCGTTCAGGATTACCCGGGGCGTCTGGGTTACTGGGCAGTGGGCGTGCCGCCGTCCGGACCGATGGACAGCCGATCGTTGCGCCTGGGCAATGCTCTGGTCGGTAACGCTGAAGGCTGCGCCGCGCTGGAAATCACCATGACCGGGCCGACGCTGCGCTTTAATACCGATGCGGTCATCGCCGTGACGGGCGCGGTCATTTCGCTGACGCTGAATGGCGACGTGCAGCCGATGAATCAGTCTTTGCTCGTTTCAGCAGGCTCGACGCTGGCCCTCGGCACCATCGCTGGCGCCGGTGCCCGCAGTTATCTGTGCGTGCGGGGTGGGCTGGATGTTCCGGATTATCTGGGCAGCAAGAGCACTTTCACCCTGGGCCAGTTTGGCGGGCATGGCGGACGAGCGTTGCGCGCAGGGGACGTGCTACATGTTGCGCCGTTGGTGGACCGCCGCGCAGGTGAACAGTTGGCGCCAGCGCAGATCGCCGAGTTGCCGGCAGTGCGAGACATTCGGGTGATCTACGGCCCCCACGCCGCGCCGGAATATTTCACTGAGCGCTACATCGAGACCTTCTTCGCCACCGACTGGGAAGTGCATTTCAACTCCAGCCGCACGGGCGTGCGCCTGATCGGGCCGAAGCCGGAATGGGTGCGTGCCGACGGCGGCGAAGCGGGTCTGCACCCGTCGAACATTCACGACAATCCGTACGCCATCGGCGCGGTGGATTTCACCGGGGACATGCCGGTGATTCTTGGGCCGGACGGGCCGAGCCTGGGCGGTTTTGTCTGCCCGGTGACGATCATCGAGGCGGATCTTTGGCAGTTGGGGCAGCTCAAGGCCGGGGACAAGGTGCGGTTTTATCCGGTGAGCGTCGAAGCGGCCCGTCACGCATTTGGTGGGACTGAGGTTGCTCATAAAGAGACCGGTACATCCGATGGATATGTGGCGGCTGGGGCATCGCATTCGCGAGCAAGCTCGCTCCCACAGGGTGTAGCGTCGACCTCGCCTGCTGTGCTTCCAAAAGGGGCAGCGTCGACCTCTCCTGCTGTCTTCCCAAAAGGGGCAGTGTTGACCTCGCCTGTTGTGCTCGACATCGGCAAGGACGACACCCGCCTCGTTGCTCGACTTTCTGGCGACACCCATCTGTTGCTGGAAATCGGCGCGGCGGAACTGGACCTGGTGCTGCGCTTCCGGGGCCATGCGCTGATGCAGGCGCTGGAACGCAAGCAACTCAACGGCGTGATCGACCTGACGCCCGGCATTCGTTCGCTGCAGGTGCATTACCAGCCCGAGCAACTGCCGCTGAACACGCTGCTCAAGTGGGTCGCCGGCGAGTGGGACGGCGTCTGCGCCAGCAAGAATCTGGAGGTGCCGTCGCGCATCGTTTATCTGCCGCTGTCGTGGGATGATCCGGCCTGCCAGCTGGCCATCGAAAAGTACATGACCACCGTGCGCAAGGACGCGCCGTGGTGCCCGAGCAACCTGGAATTCATCCGCCGCATCAACGACCTGCCGAACCTCGACGAGGTGCACCGCACCGTCTTCGACGCCAGCTATCTGGTCATGGGACTGGGCGACGTCTACCTCGGCGCGCCGGTCGCCACGCCGCTGGATCCCCGGCATCGACTGGTCACCACCAAATACAACCCGGCGCGCACCTGGACCGCTGAAAACTCGGTCGGCATCGGCGGCGCGTACATGTGCGTCTACGGCATGGAAGGCCCCGGCGGTTATCAGTTCGTGGGCCGCACGTTGCAGATGTGGAACCGCTATCGCGCGGTGGCGGCGTTCGATGGCAAGCCGTGGCTGCTGCGGTTTTTCGACCAGATCCGTTTCTATCCTGTCAGTGCCGACGAGTTGCTGACCATCCGCCGCGATTTCCCCCTCGGTCGATACCCACTGCAGATCGAGCACAGCACGCTCAATCTGACCGAGTACCAAGCCTTTCTGGCCGATGAAGCGCAGAGCATCGCAGCATTCCGCACTCAGCAGCAGAGTGCGTTCAGCGCCGAGCGCGAGCGCTGGATCGCCAACGGCCAGGCCTCGTTCGAGAGCGACGAAGCGGTGGCCGAAGCCACGGAAGAAGCCCCGCTGCAAAACGGGCAGACCAGCATCGACAGCCACATTGCCGGCAATCTCTGGCAGGTGCAGGTCAGCGTCGGTCAGCGCGTCGAAGCGGGGGAAACGCTGGTGATTCTGGAGTCGATGAAAATGGAAATCCCGCTGCTGGCACCCCATGCCGGTGTGGTCAGCGACGTCCGCGTGCAACCCGGCTCGGCGGTGCGCGCCGGGCAACGGGTTGTCGTGCTGGACGTCGACTGATTGGCGCTATTGGTCATTGCAGCTTGAGGCTTACCGCCTGAAGCTTTCGCTATGCATAAAACAAGGGCGCATACGCACTACATAGTTACCGCCATTGCATCCCGTCATCGCGCCATAGTGGGCACCTTTCCACGTGGCGCGATTTTCCATGAACGACCCCAGCAGCTCCGATTCCGCGAGCGGCCTTGATCTCCTTTCCAACGACACCCTGCCCCATGGCAGCGCGTTCAGCGTTTCGCCGTTCGCGGAGGACATGCGACCGGCAGAATCCCTGAAGCCCACCGCGGCAGCGCCCGCCGAACCTCACGCGCTGAACCACAAAAGATTGATGCGCCAGGCCATCAGTCCGGTTGCCGAATTGTTGTACGGGTCGGTCTGGGTACTGAAAGCCTGGCAACTGGATCTCGAGTTTCCGCCCTCGATCGTCCACCATCTGGACCAGCGGCTGGAGGAAACGCTGCAGGCCAGATTTGGCGCACCCATTGACCTTGATGAGCTGCACATGAGTTTCAGCACCGCGCTGGAGCCAGCCGTTGAAACCGACGGTCGGGAGCGGTTCGAGCTGCGCCTGACCTTACGCGAGCTGGGCCGGGAGACCCTGAACCCGCTCGGATTTCTCGCCCTTAAACGCTGCGCCGAGGCTGATCGCCCGCTGTCGGCCTCGACGCCCGCCCTGACCGTCTCGGCGTTTTTCGAGCTCCTCATTGAAGCGCGATGGACGCTGGAACACGAGCAGATGCAGCGCGAGTTCTGGGAGCAACACGGCGACACATGGGAGATGCTCGCCAGGCTGGCGTTTCTAGACGGTCTGACCCGTCTGCAGTCGCGCAAGCGGATCGATAACGACGGCCATCTACTGGCGCTGGATGCGCTGGGCCTTACTCGTTTCCCGCCAAGTCTCCAGGACCTGCAGTCGCCCAGGCCGCCGGCACGCTCGGTCGTGCACGGGCTGGCGCTGAACGGCGAGATCATCCCCGGTATCTTCCATGTACGTTCCAACACCACGGGGCATTGCTATGTCCATGTGCTGGGCAGCGCGCCCCTTTGCCATGAGTACATCAGCGATGACGCGCCCTGGAAGGCGGACAAGGTGCTGGAGGCGATCAACGCATCGGCCTGGCATCGGCTGAATCTCTCCCTCAATGGCGTGCACACCCTCCTCACGCTGGCGGCGCCTTCGGACGGCGTGTTCACCCAACTGCGCGTCGCCCAGCAACGCTTTTGCGCTGCACGACTGAGCGGCATCGATGCGGTTGAATCACCTGCCGCATTTATCGACGACGACCACTGCGCTCTCATGCCCATCGAGCCAGCGATGGCATTGGTCAGCGCCCTCGATTACTGGCAGCACCATGAGCCACTGCTGACGCGAATCCCTACGCCCCTCGGGGTTGCGAACCGGCTCATGGGCCAGTGGCTGAGGCAGATGTGTCCCCGGCTCAAGCCGGGACCGTTGAAGCAAATGCACACGCTGATCACGGACCCGCAGCGGGTGTTCATCCGCTACTTGCCCGGCACATCGAGGACGCCCTGGGGTCATCCGCGGATTGCGGCAGGCAACGTGATCGTCACGCCGGATGAAGCGCCCGTCACCCTGGCTCAGGCACTGATAAGCCGGTTCAGGGCGCTTCAGCCTCAGGGGTACGATGACGAAGGCGGTCGCTGGGTCGTCTATGCCGACCCCAGCGGCAAGGGGACATGGTCGCCCGAGGCGGAGCTGAACATCAGCGCGATTGGCGTCGAGGAATACATTCAGGGCATCGACTTTCTCGAAGTGATGCAACGCCAACTTGACCGGTTCTGGCAACAGCAACGCGCTGACGTCGAGCGCGGGCTCTGGTCGACGTTCGTTAGCCAGGCGCTGCTGGCCTTGAAAAGCGGTGAACTGCCCGGGGACAGTTTCCAGCGGGTCATCGATGCCGTCGAGCAGGCTCAGCAGGGGCATCTGCCCGAGACGCGGCTTTTGAGGTCAGCTCCCGTCCGCTGGAGCGCTGCGGGCTTTTACGTGAGCAACGGCCTGCCCCTCAGTGCTGACTGCCCTCCCTGCGTCGGCTTGCTGATAATCACCACTCCCGGCCGAGACGACGGCGTGCTGTATCAGGCCGGGCAGTCCACGCCCTTCGTGCCATTCAGCAATCGTCAGCAGCTCATCGATCATTTGACTGCTGCAGCCGCCAACCCTGCCTGGCGCGAGGCCGTGCTCAATTACATGCCGCGCCGTTTTCACGCCAGGCTCGGTTATGTCCTCGAGCTGTGGGGCGGGGTCCGCTCGCCGGCCGAACCGGTGTCGATCCTGCGTCCCTGGACCGAGCCGCTATACAGCCCGGACACCCATGCCGCCCGACAACATCATCTAAGCGAGCAGGAAGTGTCCGGCTCGCCCGTGGGATTCATCTGTGAGGGCCTGCGTCTTAACAGCCAGTACGACGCCGAGGACAGCATCGTGACCGACCGCGAGCAGGCGCTCAACACGTGGATTCAACACCTCGATCGCTTGCATCTGTTGTTGGCTCCGATGGCGCTCGTGCTGCCGGCGGCCTCGATTGCGGCACTGACGGCCAGCGCGGCAAGTGTTGCGCTGGGGATTCAGGCCGCCAACCTTCCCGGCGACCGTCAGGCAGAACGGCGCCAGGCGATGTTCGCCATTCTGTCCCTGGGGCTGTTGCACATGGCGCCGGCCACGCCACGTCTTTTGCAGGCGTTCGGTAAGCTCACCGCGCCCAGCGCAGCACTGGGCCGAGGGCTGACTCGAATGAAGATTGCGCTGCCGGCCCGTGGTTTCGGCGACTGGCTGCGCAGGGCGACCCACCCGCGCAAGACGCTGCTCAAGCCATTCTTCAATGGGACAGGCCTGATGAAGACGTGGAGCGTTGCAGGCAACGCCGAATTCGGCACTTCAGCGGTTCAGGTGTGGAAGCTGGGGCGCAAATTTCTGCTGTGGACATCGGACCGGACCCAGGCCCGCACGCTGGTCGTGAGCAGCCACGGCTACTACTTGCCGTGGACGCGCACGACGGCCATTCCCAACGGCACCGAACTGCGAACCTACGCCCCTCACGGTCACGAGCTGGTCGACCCGATGCTGCACCGGATCGCCAGCCAGTCGGTCCGGCCTTACGCAACGTTGAACACGGCGCAGCCTATGCCCGGTCCGGGCGTCGGGCCTTTTCCCGACATGCTGGCCCGGGACACGCTGATGGCCGGTACTTCGTTGCCGGGGCGCATCAAGAACTACACGCTGGCGAAATTTCAGAGCGAGCACTACGAGAGTTATCGGGACATCAGCCAGGTCGTGCGCAACAGTCACCAACCTCCGTTACCGAGCCCACTCCCTGCAACGCCCATGGATGTGCTGACCGTGCGCAACCGGTTCGGTATGGCCAACCCGACCCTGCAGGACCTGTTCGGTGAACTGCATCGACAAGGTATTCATTACGACAACATCCTGCTGGTGCATTGCCGCTGTCCTGCCGTGGGATCGATGCTGGGGCGCTCTCCCTCTTTTGTGGCACCCAGGGGCCCATCGCCGATCACCCCGTAGGCCCGTTGCGCGACAGCACATGCTCATGGCGTGAGACAAGGCGGCGCGCTAGCAT
This sequence comes from Pseudomonas sp. GL_135, assembly GCF_057834665.1. Taxonomy (NCBI): domain Bacteria; kingdom Pseudomonadati; phylum Pseudomonadota; class Gammaproteobacteria; order Pseudomonadales; family Pseudomonadaceae; genus Pseudomonas; species Pseudomonas sp. GL_135. Next base: position 1,146,852 of record NZ_CM174408.1, on the reverse strand, counting down.
TGGCGACCTTCAAAGACTGCGCCCTGCATGGACACTCACATCATCGACACCAGCATTTGCCCTGTTTGCGGCGCCAGTAACCGCTGCACCCTGGCTGATCCGCGCACAGTGGACCAGGCCTGCTGGTGTTTTACCGCCGAGATCGACCCGGCGGTATTGGCAGCGCTACCCGAAGAGGTCCGTGGACAGGCATGTCTTTGCCCGCAATGCGCAGGCGTCGAGGCGAAGCGTCGCGATGCGTCTTGACCGTTTCCTCAGCAACCTGCCGCGCTTCAGCCGCAAAGAGGTACGACTGGCGCTGATCGCAGGCCGCGTGCAGGTCGACGGGTTGCCGGTAAAAAACCCGCTGCATGAGGTCCGCGAATTCAGCCAGGTGCGGCTCGATGAAGAAGTCCTTCAGCACGGTAAACCCGCCCGGTATTTCATGCTGCACAAACCTCCGGGTTGCGTCAGCGCAACCGTCGATCCGCAGCACCCCACCGTGCTCGACCTGCTGGATGAACCCGACAAGGACGATCTTCACATCGCCGGCCGTCTGGATTTCAACACGTCCGGGCTCATGCTCATTACCAATGACGGCCACTGGTCGCGCCGTCTGACGCAGCCAACCACCAAGCTGGCGAAGGTCTATTGCGTCGAGACCGAAGACGACATCGGCGCGAACTACGTCGAAAAATTTGCTGAAGGATTTTATTTCGCGTTTGAAGACCTGACGACACAGCCCGCCGAGCTGACGATCCTGGACAGTCATCGCGCCCGGTTGAGCATCATCGAAGGGCGCTACCACCAGGTCAAACGCATGTTCGGCCACTTCAACAACAAGGTGACCCGGCTGCACCGCGAAAGCATGGGGCCACTGGTGCTCGACTCCGCACTGGCGCCTGGACAATACAGGGCGCTGAGTGCCGACGAAGTCGCGTTGATCTGAAACCTGCGTCACATTGCCTACCTGTCACGAAACCCGTGCAACGTGTCTCTGAGCACCCCGTTTTTTCGTCAGGAGACATGGAGATGAAGCCAGAAATCGCTGTGCTGGATATCCAGGGCCAGTTCCGGGTTTACACGGAGCTCTACCGCGCAGACGCCGCCGAGAAGACCATCATTCTGGTTAACGGCTCGCTCGCCACGACCACCTCCTTCGCCCAGACCGTGCGCAACCTGCATCCGCAATTCAACGTTGTGCTGTATGACCCGCCTTACGCTGGCAAATCAAAACCCCACAATGCCCATGAACGCCCGCTGACCAAAGAGCTTGAAGGCCAACTGCTGCTGGAGCTCATCGACCATTTCAACGCCGAACTCCTGATGTCGTTCTCATGGGGCGGCGCGGCGGCGCTGGTCGCCCTGGCCCACCGGCCCAAACGCATCGAAAAGGCAGTCATCAGCTCGTTCTCCCCCGTCATCAGCGACCCTCTGCGCGACTACCTCGAGCGCGGCCGGCAACACTTCGGCACTTACAACCGCCATGGCGTCGGGGAGTTGCTCAACAGCACCCTGGGCAAACACCTGCCCTCGCTGTTCAAGCGCTACAACCACAAGCACGTCAGCTCCCTGGATGCGCATGAGTACGCGCAAATGCATCACCACATTGATCATGTGCTGGACGCGAGCAATCATCCGCAGATGAAAGCGGCCAAGCGCATCAATGTGCCGGTGCTGTTCATGAACGGCGCGTGGGACGAATACACCTCGGCTGCCGACGCCCGGCACTTCGCCCACTACATTCGCGACTGCCATTTCAGCACCCTTCAGGATGCCGGGCACTTTCTCGACATGGAGAACAAGGCCGCGTGCCTGGCATCGAAAGAGGCGCTGCACGGGTTTCTGACGCCCACGCCTGAACCCCGCCGCGTTCATTACAGAACGGGTCAGTTGCAACAGGCGTTTGCGGTGTGATTGGACTGGGCAATGCAAGAGCAGAAGACGGGGAAGGAAGGGTCTGCTGCAGACCCTGATGAGCGCTATTGGACAGCGAATCAGGGGTGGACGAGATGGCATTGGGTCGGCGTGGCATTTAACGCTTCAATTAAAGCGCAGCATCTGGTACAAAGTCAGCCGCGCCAAAGGCGTCGATTTAAAAGCGGGTATAGTTTAGTGGTAAAACGAAAGCTTCCCAAGCTTTAGTTGAGGGTTCGATTCCCTCTACCCGCTCCATCTCCCCCAGTGTTTACGGGCCTTCCAGCCGCCCTCCCCCCTCTGAATCAACCTTGGTTCTTGCCCTCGATTTCAAAGACCGGGCCAGACCTCCCCCCTCTCAGGCACCGATTTTCGTTACCGCTAATCCCCTGCTGCAAATCCGCACCACAGATTTCAAGCCAGCCGCCGATACAGAGAAACCTGTCGCTCGAAATCCATGCATCGACCGACGAAACCTCAAGGCAGTGACGATCATGCAACATATCCCCTTGGCAACCTTCGAATCCATTGGTTGCGCTGAATGTCGAAATCTTGAAGGGCTGGGATTCGACTTCACCATGGCTTTCCAGCCTATTTTTAACGTCATCACGGGCGCGCCTTTTGCGTATGAGGCGCTGGTACGTGGCGTCAATGGCGAGTCGGCAGCGTTCATTCTGGGTCAGGTCAACGACGGCAACCGATACCGTTTCGATCAGGCGTGCCGGGTCAGGGCCATTGAGCTCGCTACCCAGTTGGGCCTGCCTGCGATTCCAGACTGCAAGCTGAGTATCAACTTCCTGCCCAAGGCGGTGTACCGGGCGGAAACCTGCATTCGTGCAACCCTTGAAGCGTCCCGGACGTTCGACTTCCCGGTGGACCGGCTCATGTTCGAAGTCACAGAAGGCGAGCGCGTCGAAGACCCGAATCATCTCAAGTCGATTTTCGAAGAGTACGCGCGGCAAGGTTTTACCACCGCTATCGATGACTTCGGATCAGGTTATTCCGGCCTGAACATGCTGGCGATGTTTCAGCCACAGGTCCTGAAAATCGACATGGCACTCACCCGTGACATCGACCGGGACACTGTACGCCAGGCGATTGTTGAAGGGATCGTGTTGGTGTCCAAGCGGCTTGGCATCACGGTCGTGGCCGAAGGTATCGAAACCCGCGAAGAGCGCGACGCCCTTTTGGAACTGGGTGTCGAGCTGATGCAGGGCTATCTGTTTGCCAAACCCATGGTGGGGCAATTGCAACCGATGCCGTTGGATCTGATCGCCGGCTCAGGTGTTGTCGAAGTGGCCTGATTCCCCAGGCAACCTTCGACGTTGCAGGGGTTACAAGTCGGTTGTGAAAGCGATACGTCAATCCGCCGCATGGGTGGCGGCCTGTTCGATCAACGCGGCCACCTCTTGGGGACGGGACTGGTACACCGAGTGACTGGCGCCTTTGATCTCGATGGTGTGGCTGTTGGCCCGCTTGGCGTACATGCGCTCAAGGTCCGGGTTGATGATCCGGTCTGCGCCGGCCACTGCGTACCAGCTCGGTTTGGTTTTCCACGCGGGCACGCCAGCGGGGGTGGTGAACACCGATGCCGCGGTCGGTTCCTGGGAAATGGCCTCGAACTCAGCCTGAGCCTTGGGCAGGTCAGCCGCGAAGTCCGCCGGGTATAGCGCAGGGTCGAGGGACAGAAAGCCGTCGGCGGTTTTCTTCACCGCCTTGGTGGCGTTGGGGTAGAGCTTGCCGTTCTGCGCCTCGGTTTCACCCTGATCCAGCGCGTGGGCGGCGATGTACACCAAGCCCACGACGTGGGCGTCATTGCCGACATCCGTGATGATCGCGCCGCCATAACTGTGGCCGACCAGAATCGTCGGGCCGTCCTGCTGATCAACAATGCGCTTCACCGCCGTCACGTCATCGGCGAACGACGTCAGCGGGTGTTCAGCGATCGAGACGTTGTAGCCGTCCTTGCGCAGGATCTCGTAAACCGGTTTCCAACCTGACCCATTCACAAAGGCCCCGTGCACCAGCACGATGTTTTTGACCGGTGCAGCCTGAGCCGCATCGGCAACGCCCAGCGCCAGGGCGCCCGCCGTAAAAACGCTTAACAGCAATGACGCGTTGATTCTGTTCATGGGGTACTTCCTCAGTATGCATTCATGGTCGGGGCTTGACCGTGATAGCCAAAGCCAGGCCCCGCGCTTCGCTGTGAACCATTGAATGCGCTGCACGTATCTGCGGTGTGTCGCTGAGGGCGAGTTTTCAGTGAGCACGTATCGGCAAGGGGTCTGGATACACAGGTATACAAAGCTCGCGTTTTTGTGGGGCCGGCTTCAGCCGGGAAGAGGCAAGTGTTCGCCAGCGATTTTCCAGCGTGACGGCTGACGCTTTCCCGGCTAAAGCCGGTCCCACAACGGGGGCCACCGCCAGTCCAGCTGAATGTATGCAATCCAAATGTAGGACCGGCTTCAGCCGGGATGAGGCAAGTAAGTGCGCTGCACCAGTAAACCGGACTAAAACTTTCACCCACAAAAAAGCCCGGAAAATTCCGGGCTTTTTCTGTCCATCAACGCTTACGCCGCAATGCTCGGCGACGACAGGGACTTCTTGTATTCAGCCCGCATCGCTTCCATCTGCGCACCAAGCTCTTCCAGCTTCTTCTTGCCCAGCAACTTTTCAGCCTGGGGGAACATCTCTTCCTCTTCTTCCTCGATGTGGTGCTCCAACAGCTCTTTGACCACTTTCACACGACCGGAAAACTCCGGGGTGGCAGGGTCGGTTTGCTTGAGGTCAGGGAGCACAAGGGCGTCGACAGTGCGGTGCTCTTCCTTGGCTTCGTAGTACATGATGTCCTGTTCTTTGCCGCCCGCTTCTTTAAACGCCGGATAGAGAATTTCTTCCTCGATCTTGGTGTGGATAGTGATTTCCATCTCCAGTTTGGCCAGCAAGTCAGTGCGCTTTTTAACGCCGCGCTCGGTGGACTCGCTCAGTTGGGTCAAGATGGCTTTTACGCGTTCATGGTCGGCTTTTAACAGTTCAATGGCGTTCATAGTCTTTTCCTCTGGATCACGGTTGGCGGATCGATCTAAGTGCCGATCCTGCAGGTTCATGACTAGAATTGCATCGAGCGTGCCGAAACAGCGCGTTGCTAAAAAGCTTGCTTAAACAACAAGTTGGATCGATTCAAGAACGACGGGATCGTGCAGGTTGCATGAAACTTCGCAAACGGATAGTGCAGTACACCCGTTGCCATCCGCCTGATCTGAGCTCGGGCAAAACCGGAGCTCAAGTCAGGACGAGCCGCATCATTAGTGCGCTTTGGCGGCAGGTGCTAACGCCGTCCGCTCTTGATAGGCCGGCAAGGAGGCTGCATAAGCCATGGCTTCTTCGCGCGTGGAGAACGAGCCTAATCGATCGTGGTGGGTGCAGACCCGCCAAGGCCCGTTGTTCACGTTGATCACATCGTAGCCGTTGAAGTGCGTTTTGCTGAGCATGCCGGTGTGCATGGTGATCTCCCCCTCATTCAAGAGAGTGTTGTGGGTTGTCGGATTAAACCTTACACCCGTCATTCACTCTATAGACGTTACCGAGACCAGCGGCACCCTCCTCAAATTGTTCGAAGCCGGGATGCCGCGTTGACAATGCCGACCTGGGTTTCTATAAGTCCCCTCCGTTCTGGCGTCCGGTCAGTACCTGCTCACCTGAAAGCGAAGCGAGATGATGGAATTCACGGATTTTGATGCCGAACTGGCCGACTGGAACACGCTGCAAGCCGTTAATCCCTGCTCGGGATTGCTGCTGGGCAACGGCGCCAGTCTTGCCGTGTGGAAGAACTTCGCCTACGACTCGCTGTTCGAGCTGGCGCAGACCACGCGCAACAAACCCTTGAGCGCCACCGAGCTGGCGCTGTTCAAATCCATGGAAACGGAGAATTTCGAGCCCGTACTCAGCGGCCTGAAAGTCGCGATGCGGGTCAACGCGGCGCTGACGATCGGTTCGTCATCGCCACGCAACCGCTATTTCGCGATCAAGGAAGCCCTGATTCATGGCATCCGCTCGGCCCACATTCCGTGGCGCCTGATGGAAGCGGCCACCATTGCCAGGATCAGCGAAGCCTTGAGCCAGTACCAGACGGTGTACTCCACCAACTACGACCTGCTGGCGTACTGGGCGGCAATGCATGGCGCACAGCCGTTCGATGACCTGTTCGACGACGACGCGATGTTCAACCTGCACCGCACCGGCAGCCACGCAACGCGCATTTTGTACCTGCATGGCGGCATGCACCTGGTGAAGAACTTCGATGGCACGGCGCGCAAGTTGCTGTCTTCGGAGAGCACGCTGCTGGGCAGTTTCGCGATCAACGCGCTGGAGGATGTGCCGCTGTTTGTCTGCGAAGGCCGCAGTGACGACAAGATGAAGATCATCCGCGGTTCGGACTATCTGTCGTTTTGCCACGCTCAACTGGCGCAGCATCAGGGCGCGCTGTGCGTCTTCGGCCACTCGCTGGGCAAGCAGGATCGACACATCCTCAACGCCATTCTCCAGGCCCGCCCGGAGCGTATCGCCATCTCGGTGCTGCCACGCAGTGACGCGTTCATCCAGCACCAGAAACGCCGCTACAGCGAATTGTTTGAAGGGCAGAACATCGAGCTGACATTCTTCAACGCCACTACCCACCCGCTGGGCGACCCGGCGCTTGCCGTGCCGGTGGCGCGATTGAAGGAAGCGTTGGAGTTGAAGAAGAGCTGAGGGTTAGCGCGGCGAGTGCTCATATTCCCAACCCCGACAGGCCAATGCCACGTGCTTGGGGATAAGTGCAGCACCGCTGCTGTAAGCAGTAATGGTTCGACGCGTAAAGCCTAGCTCGAGGGCCGCTGCCGAGAGCGAGAGGTTGTTCTTCGCCATCCACTGTTTGAAGTCCCGCGTCGGCATGACTTCACCGGCCTGCTCCAAAGCCAGGCGATGAAGCGTCGACGCAGCCAGCTCGATGTCCCCCCATGCGACGTCGAACCCCCAATCACCCACAGTCACGTGACTGAATAGCGTTTTATCCTTCAGCGGCGCCAGCGCTTCAAATTGGTCGATGTAGGCCGACAAATCAACGGTATGACGCTTGCCGTTGTTCCAATCGAGGATCAACGAGCGGCTGTTCGCGACAGGCTGCGCAGCGACGATGCGTAATTTGCTGGTCATGTCTCAAGTCCTCCGATTCTGCTCATACCAGATACGCCACAAGTCCCGTATATGATTCCTGGCCCACTGCAGCGCTTCTTTCAGCGCCTTGCCCTCAGCGCCCTTGCCTAAGACCCTTAAGCCATCAATTTGCACGAGCGACTCCCCGCCAGGCGTCTGGACGTGGAAATGGGGCGGGGCATGGTCGTCTGGATAGATTTTGATCTTCCAGTTGCGATTGTTATGTACGGTAGCCATGGCGGGATACTAGAGAAATTTTTTCCCCAGGACAAACTCTGCTGACAAAAACAAAAACCGGACCCTGCGAGGTCCGGTCCTCCAGTCGCTCACCGCTTCGAATCTTCCCAGCCGCTGGCCTTTACTCGTTACCTTCCGACAACGCCCCCACCATCACTGCCCCACTCTGATTGTGTTTGCTGACGCTGGTGGCGACCGATTCGGTGGTCAGGCGCATGCTGCTGAGGGCGGCAAGCCGATCACTGCTTGTGGTGTGGACAACGCTGCCTGACCATTGAGCGGCCACCGTCGCCAGCCATGCGAAAAGGAATACCACGACACCCTGCAACGCCCATTTTCCGATACCCGACACGATGGTTCTCCTGGCTGAATTCGACGGCATCAATTTGACCTTCAAACTGTTGCAGGAACGTTGCATTCAACTTCTGCACCAACATTTGAGGCGATAGAGTGCTCGCCAGGAAAATCCTCGAAAACGGCAGTTCCACCCTTGACCGATTCCCGGCTGAAGCCGGTCCTACAAAAGCATCGCGGTCGGTTAGTAGGACCGGCTTCAGCCGGGAAGCTTTTGAAGTGTACGGACGATTCAGCGCGAATCTGTAAAGGGCCGCCACCCAGGTTCTGTGGCTGAATACCCGTGCGTTTCGCACCCACAAGAACAAGGCAAGACCCTCTATGTCCTCTCGTGAAAATACCGGCATGGCCCTCGGACTGATCGGCGTGGTGATCTTCAGTCTGACGCTGCCCATGACCCGCATCGTGGTGCAGGAAATTCATCCCTTGCTCAACGGGCTGGGCCGCGCCTTGTTTGCGGCGGTGCCGGCGGCGGCGTTGCTGCTGTGGCGCAGGGAAAAATGGCCGACCCGGGCTCAGTTCAAGGCCTTGATGGTGGTCGCGCTTGGGGTGATCGTCGGGTTCCCGGTGCTCTCGGCCTGGGCCATGAAAACCCTGCCTGCCTCCCACGGCGCACTGGTCAATGGCCTGCAACCGCTGCTGGTCGCCATCTACGCCGCATGGCTTTCCCACGAGCGCCCGTCCAAAGCCTTCTGGGCTTGCGCGGCCATGGGCAGCGTTCTGGTGCTGGGTTACGCTCTGATCAGCGGCGCCGGCAATCTTCAGGCCGGTGATGTGCTGATGGTCGCCGCGGTGGCGATTGGCGGGCTGGGTTATGCCGAAGGTGGCCGCCTGGCCAGGGAGATGGGTGGCTGGCAGGTGATCTGCTGGGCGTTGGTGATTTCAATCCCGGTGTTGGTCCTGCCCGTCAGCTACCTGGCGTGGCAGCACCAGGGCCCGATCTCGCCCGGCACCTGGTGGGCCTTCGGCTACGTGTCGCTGTTCTCGCAATTTATCGGATTCTTCGCCTGGTACGCCGGGCTGGGCATGGGCGGCATCGCGCGGGTCAGCCAGATTCAGTTGGTGCAGCTGTTCTTCACCATGGCCTTCTCGGCGCTGTTTTTCGGCGAGCACATTGACCCGACGACCTGGATCTTCGCCGCCGGTGTTGTGGTCGTGCTGGCCATCGGACGCAAAACGGCGGTGATTGCACCCAAGCCCGTCGCCGCCGCTCGCATTTAGCCGAGCAGGCCATCCGCCTGGAGCAAGCGCTCCAGGCACTGCTCCTGAATGCCGTAGAACACTTTCAGCTCCTGAATCTTCGCCAGCAATTCAGCAGGGTCCGCCGGGGTGGCGCGCTTGACCGCCAGGATCATCTTGTTCTTGTTGGTGTGCTCCAGCGAGATGAACTCGAAAACCTTGGTTTCATAGCCGCAGGCTTCCAGCAGCAGCGCGCGCAAGGCATCGGTGACCATCTCGGCCTGCTGGCCCATGTGCAAACCGTATTGCAGCATCGGCTTGAGCAGCGTCGGGCTCTGGATCTGCAGGCGGATCTGTTTGTGGCAGCACGGCGAGCACATGATGATCGAGGCGCCCGAGCGGATGCCGGTGTGAATCGCGTAATCGGTGGCGATGTCGCAGGCGTGCAAGGCGATCATCACGTCCAGTTCGCTGGGCGCCACCGAGCGCACGTCACCGCACTTGAACACCAGCCCCGGATGCTCAAGCCGCGCGGCAGCGTTGTTGCACAGCGTGACCATGTCTTCGCGCAACTCGACGCCGGTGACGTTGCCTTCGGCCTGCAAGGTGTTGCGCAGGTAATCGTGGATGGCGAAGGTGAGATAGCCCTTGCCCGATCCGAAATCCGCAACCGTCACCGGCTTGTCCAGCTTGATCGGCGAGGTCGCCAGCGCGTGGGAAAACACTTCGATGAACTTGTTGATCTGCTTCCACTTGCGCGACATCGCCGGGATCAGCTCGTGTTGCTTGTTGGTCACGCCCAAATCGGTCAGGAACGGCCGGCTCAGTTCCAGATAACGTTTCTTCTCGCGGTCATGCTCGGCGGTTGGGGCTTCGCGTTCTTGCTGGGCCTTGTTGCGGAACAGCGTGGTTTTGCCCTTCTTGCTGAATTCCAGCTGCACTTCATCGGTGAGCGACAGCAGATGAGCGTTCTTGAACGACGCGGCCAGCAGGCTGGCAATCAGCGTCTGCGCCTCGGCCAAGGGGTGATTCTTGGTGATGTCGCGGGTCTTGTAGCGGTAGACGAAGGACAGGCAAGGCTGATCCTTCACCGTGACGGGCTTGATGATGACCCGCTGCAATTCCGCTTCACTTCCGACGTACTTGGCCAGCACCAGTTTGATCAGCGAATTTTGCGTCAGGCAGGTGTCCAGCAAACTCAGGAACTGAGCGCGGTGGTCCTGCGCAGGAACAGTGGCGGGTGCGGTAACGGACATCGGAAAGCGCCTCGGGAGCGGAAATGCGAGGCGCTATTTTAGGCGGGTCGTAAGCAGTAGGTGCAATTAAATGACGCGAAGCGTCGGAACAGGCATTCCCACGCAGAGCGCGGGAACGATCAGCACTCGGTCGGACACCTACGGATGATCGTCCCCACGCTCCGCGTCAAATCTCTGCGGCAATAGACCGAGTCACCCCAACACCACCAACCGGTTTGGCAACTCGTTGCGCGCCTGGGTCACGGGCACCTGCTCGCTCAGCACATCGCCGCACGAACGGATGCACCCGACAAACCCCTCCAGAATCCGGCCATCCTTCACTTGCCGGGTAAAGGTCTCGACCATCGCGCGCCAGACTTCGTTATCGACGCGTCGGGCGATGCCATCGTCGACGATGATTTCGACGTAGCGCTCGGCCTCGCTGACGAAAATCAGCACGCCGGTGCCATTGGCGGTGGCATGAAGATTCTGTTCGAGAAACTGCCGACGGGCGAGATTACCCGCCCGCCAGTGCCGCACGCGAACAGGCACCAGCCGCGTGGTGACGCCAGGCAACCGGCACAGCAGCGCCACCACAATGAACGTGATGACCTGCACCAGCAGCAGATGATTAGCGTTGAGCCAGCCGGTCAGCAGATTGATCAGCCCCGGCACGAGCAGCGCGATGACCCCGGCCCAGATCAGCGGCACGTAGGTGTAGTCGTCTGCACTGGTTGCCAGCACCGTCACCAGTTCCGCGTCGGTCTGACGCTCGACGGTTTCGATGGCGTGGGCAACCCGCTGCTGTTCGTCTTTATTGAGCAATGTCATGCACGTAAACCCTTCCTGAGCGAACGACTACCAGCCACCGGAGGCACCGCCCCCGCCAAAACCACCACCGCCACCGCGCGTACCGCCCGAGCCCGAGCCGCCTGAGCCGAAGCCGCCAGAGCCGCCGGAACCAAACCCGCCAAACCCGCCGCCCCCGGAGCCGATGGAACGGCCTCGCGCGGAACGTGCGCTGATGTAACTGATGACCACGAACAGCACCAGAAACAGCAAGGTCACTTTCCAGTCTACGCCTTCGTTCTCGCTCGCCGCTGCGCTGCCGGTGGCGCCGACTGCGGGTTCGGCAAGGGGATCGCCGCCGAGTACCTGGACCATCGCCTCGGTGCCTTTGGTGATACCGCCCACAAAATCGCCCTGGCGGAACGCCGGCGTGATGACCTGATTGATGATCACCGATGACTGCGCATCCGTCAGACGATCTTCCAGGCCGTAACCCACTTCGATGCGCACCTTGCGCTCGTCCCGGGCGACCACCAACAGAGCGCCGTTGTCCTTGCCCTTCTGGCCGATGCCCCAGTGACGACCGAGCTGATAGCCGTAGTCCTCGATGGTCGAGCCCTGCAGGTCAGGCAGCGTGACCACCACCACTTGCTCGGTGGTCAGTTCTTCGTGCGCGCGCAGCATCTGGTCGAGATGCTCTTTGCTCGGGCCATCGATCATCCCGGCGCTGTCGACGACACGCCCGGTCAGCGGCGGAAACGTGAGGTCGGCTTGCGCCCACTGGGTAAACACACCCACCGACATCGCCAGTAACGCGACCATCACTCCCCGGCGCGCGCGTCCCATCAGAACTTCACTTGTGGCGCTTTGTCAGCGTCAGCGGCAGTGGCTTCGAAGTTCGGACGCACCGGCAGATCGCTGTACATCACGGTATGCCACAGACGGCCCGGGAAGGTGCGGATCTCGGTGTTATAACGCTCGACCGCCGTGATGAAATCGCGACGGGCCACCGCAATGCGGTTTTCCGTGCCTTCAAGCTGGGATTGCAGCGCGAGGAAGTTCTGGTTGGATTTGAGATCCGGATACCGCTCCGAGACCACCATCAAACGGCTCAATGCACCGGTCAGCTGACCCTGCGCATCCTGGAACTGCTTGAGTTTGGCCGGATCATTCAGGGTGCTGGCGTCCACCTGAATCGACGTCGCCTTGGCCCGCGCCTCAATAACGGCGGTCAGGGTGTCCTGCTCTTGCTTGGCGTAGCCCTTCACCGTTTCCACGAGGTTGGGGATCAAGTCGGCGCGGCGCTGATACTGGTTCTGCACTTGAGCCCAGGCGGCCTTCACCTGCTCGTCGTAGGTCGGAATGTTGTTGATTCCGCAGCCGGACAACAGTGTCGTCAGCAGCATCATCAACGCCAGTGACAATTTGTAACGACTGCCCCGGCTGTGGTCATAACGCTCTGTTTGCATGGCGTGCGTGCTCCCTGTACTCATCAATAGTTAGTCCTGTCAGTCATGACTTTAGCCAAACCGGACGATCCCCGGCATAATCGCGCCCCATCACGTTGTCAGGGCTCTGGATTGCCGGGCCACAATCAGATAAAACTCGTTGCGCTACTGATGCTCATATGAGACAGGAGTTCAGCGACGTTGCCGTCCTGATGACAATAAAAACCAAAGGTTCGACACCTATAACAATGGCTGACCGGTATTACGCGCGAGTTGCCGGCAACGCCTTGAGAAAACCATTCATGAATAAGCTGTGTTTCCTGAGTCTCGTCATCGGCCTGGTCAGTCAGTCCGCCTGGGCCGAAAACGCCACCACCGGCGTCGGGGCGCCCTCTACCCTGCAAGCCAAGAATGCCTTCATCGCCAATCTGATGAAGCAAATGACCCTCGACGAGAAGATCGGTCAGCTGCGCCTGATCAGCATCGGCCCGGAGATGCCGAAGCCGGAAATCCTCAAGGAAATCACCGCAGGCCGCATCGGCGGCACGTTCAACTCTGTCGTGCTGCCGGACAACCGCGCCATGCAGGATGCCGCCGGTCACAGCCGCAACAAGATTCCGATGTTCTTCGCCTTCGACGTTGTCCACGGCCAGCGCACGGTATTTCCGATCAGCCTGGGCCTGGCGTCCAGCTGGGACATGAACGCCATCACCCGCACCGGTCGCGTGTCGGCGATCGAAGCCGCCGCCGACGGCGTCGACATGACCTTCGCGCCGATGGTCGATATCACCCGTGACGCGCGCTGGGGCCGCAGCTCCGAAGGCTTCGGCGAAGACACTTATCTGGTGTCGCGTATTTCCGCCACCATGACCCGCGCATTCCAGGGCACCAGCATGCAGGCGCCCAACAGCATCATGGCGGTGGTCAAACACTTCGCCCTGTATGGCGCCGTCGAAGGCGGTCGTGACTACAACACCGTCGACATGAGCCCGGTGCGCATGCAGCAGGATTATCTGCCACCGTATCGCGCATCGATTGATGCCGGCGCAGGCGGCGTGATGATCGCGCTCAACTCCATCAATGGCGTGCCTTCCACGTCCAACGCCTGGCTGCTGCAGGATGTCTTGCGCAGGGATTGGGGGTTCAAGGGCGTGACCGTCAGCGACCACGGCGCAATCAAGGAGCTGATCGACCACGGCGTGGCGAAAGACTTCCGCGAAGCCGCCAAACTGGCGATCAAGGCCGGCGTCGACCTGAGCATGAACGACAAGGCCTACGGCGAAGAACTGCCGGGCCTGGTGAAGAGCGGCGAAGTGTCGGAGAAAGAAGTCGACAATGCCGTGCGTGAGGTGCTCGGCGCCAAGTGGGAAATGGGCCTGTTCGCCAACCCGTACCTACGCATCGGCGCGGCAGTGGACGACCCGGCCGACCGCAACGCCGAAAACCGTCTGCACCGTGCCGAAGCCCGCGACGTTGCGCGCAAGAGCGTCGTGCTGCTGAAGAACCAGAACGATACCCTGCCACTGAAGAAGCAAGGCACCATCGCTGTGATCGGTCCGCTGGCCAAGAGCTCGATGGACATGATGGGCAGTTGGTCAGCGGCCGGGCTGGCACGTCAGACCGTCAACGCCTATGACGGCATTGCGGCGGCGGTCGGCGACAAGGCCAAGCTGGTTTATGCACTGGGCTCCAACATCACCGACAACCAGCACGCCATTACCTACCTGAACAAGATGGACGACCAGATCGCCATCGACCCGCGTCCCGAGCAGGAGATGATCGACGAAGCGGTCAAGGCCGCGCAGCAGGCTGACGTCGTCGTGGCGGTGGTCGGTGAGTCGCGCAACATGTCCCACGAAGCGGCGAGCCGGGTCGACCTGGTGATCCCGGGCCGTCAACGTGAGCTGATCCGCGCGCTCAAGGCCACGGGCAAACCGCTGGTGCTGGTGCTGATGAATGGCCGCCCGCTGGCGCTGGGTGAAGAAAACGAGCTGGCCGACGCCATGGTGGAAAGCTGGTTCCTCGGCACCGAGGGCGGCAACGCTTTGGCCGACGTGCTGTTCGGCGACTACAACCCGTCCGGCAAACTGCCGATGACCTTCCCGCGTTCCGTGGGTCAGGTGCCGGCGTACTACAACCACCTGAACACCGGCCGTCCGTATCGCCCGAACGATTCGAACTACACCTCGAACTATTTCGAAGAGCTGACCAGCCCGCTGTTCCCGTTCGGTTACGGCCTGAGCTACACCCAGTTCAGCGTGTCGGACATTACCCTGTCGATCAACAAGATGACCCGCAAGGACAAGCTGACCGCCAGCGTCATGGTCAAGAACACCGGCAAGGTCGCCGGTGAGACCGTGGTTCAGCTGTACCTGCGCGACGTAGCCGCTTCCATCAGCCGTCCTGTGAAGGAGCTGAAGAACTTCCAGAAAGTCATGCTGAAACCGGGTGAGGAGAAGTCCGTGAGCTTCACCCTGACCGAAGAAGACCTGAAGTTCTTCAACCCGTCGCTGAAGTACGCAGCCGAGGCTGGCGAGTTCAAGCTGATGATCGGCCTGGATTCGGAGAACGTGAAAGAGACGACGTTTAACTTGCTGTAAGGCAGGAATCCGGGGCGAATGCGCCAGCCACTGAAAGGAGGTCATGCCCATGCCCCGTTCCGTCCGCCTTGTGCTCTATGTGTTGCTGATCCTCGCCGGTGCCGTCATAGCGGCGACGCTGGCGATGCACCAGGCTCAGCGCCATTCCCTGGAAGATGACGCTGAACAATCCAGGGATCGGCTGGCGCTCTATGCCAATACGCTGCAAACCCTGATCGAGCGCTACCGCGCGTTGCCAGCCGTTCTGGCCCTCGATCCGCAACTGCGGGCGGCACTGGCCGGACCGGTCAGCGCCGACACCACCCAGGCGCTCAATCTCAAACTGGAGCAGATCAACGGCGCCGCCCAATCCTCCACCCTTGAACTGCTCGACCGCAAAGGCCTTGCCGTCGGCGCCAGCAACTGGCGTCTGCCGAGCAGTTATGTGGGCCACAACTACGGCTTCCGCCCCTACTTCACGCAAACCCGCACCACCGGTGTCGGGCGTTTTTATGCCGTCGGCGTGACCAGCGGCATTCCGGGTTACTTCCTGTCGAACGCCGTACGGGACGAGGCCGGGCAGTTCATTGGGGCCATGGTGGTCAAGCTGGAGTTTCCGGATCTGGAGCACACCTGGGCGCAAAACGATGACCTGCTGCTGGTCAGTGACGCGAAGGGCATCGTCTTCATCGCCAATCAGCCGGGCTGGCGGTACCGCGCTTTACACCCGCTGACCGAGCAGGACCACGCAGAGCTGGCGAGCACGCGTCAGTACGACAAGCAGCCGCTGACGCCCTTGCATCAGGCGTCGCTGCGAACGTTCGGCGAGAACAGCCATCTCAGCCGCGTCGACGCCCCCAACGAGCAGGCCGATTTTTTGTGGCAGTCGATGCCCTTGCCGACCGAGGGCTGGACCTTGCACCTGCTGCGCAAACCCCAGCCTGCCAGTGAAGATGTGCGCAATGCGGGTCTGGCGGCAGCAGGCATCTGGCTGACGCTGGTGTTCCTCGGGTTGTTTCTGTATCAGCGCTGGCGCCTCGCCCGGGTACGCCAGCGCAGTCGCGAAGAGCTTGAACGTTTGGTTGAAGAACGCACGCGGGATCTGCACACGGCGCAGGACGGTCTGGTGCAGTCGACCAAACTGGCGGCGCTCGGTCAGATGTCCGCCGCCCTCGCCCACGAAATCAACCAGCCGCTGACGGCGCAGCGCATGCAACTCGCGACCCTGCGCCTGCTGCTGGAGCATGGCCGCGTCGACGATGCGCACAAAGCGTTGAGCCTGCTGGACCAGCAACTGACGCGCATGGCCGCGCTCACCGGGCACCTGAAAACCTTTGCCCGCAAAAGCCCCAGCGGCCTGCGCGAACGCCTTGATCTGGCCACCGTTGTCGACCAGGCGCTGCTGTTGCTGGACGCACGTATTCGGGAAGAACGTGTCAGTTGCGTGCTCGACCTGACGCGTCCGGCGTGGGTGCGCGGCGACGCGATTCGGCTTGAACAGGTGCTGATCAACCTGATGCGCAACGCCCTCGACGCGATGGGCGATAAACCTCTCAAGCGCCTGGAGATCCGCATCGATGCAACCGGCGGGCACTGGTGCCTTTCCGTCATCGACAGTGGCGGCGGAATTGCCCAAGAACACCTGGCCAACGTCTTCGATCCGTTTTTCACCACCAAGCCGGTGGGCGACGGCCTGGGGCTGGGGCTCGCGGTTTCGTTTGCCATCGTGCATGAGCTGGGCGGCCGGCTCAGCGCCGAAAACGTCAACAACGGCGCGCGGTTTTTCTTCTGTCTGACCCAGGCCCCGGAGGCCGACGCCCCATGCTGAACGCGGTAATCGTGGTGGACGACGAGGCGCCTATTCGCGAAGCGGTGCAGCAATGGCTCACGCTGTCCGGGTTCGAGGTGCGCCTGTTCAGCCGTGCTGTGGAATGCCTGGCGCAGCTGCCGGATCACTTCCCCGGCGTCATCCTCAGCGATGTGCGCATGCCCGGCATGGATGGTTTGCAATTGCTGGCAGCGTTGCAGCTGCGAGACCGTGATTTGCCGGTGATATTGCTGACCGGCCACGGTGACGTGCCCATGGCCGTGGACGCCATGCGCGACGGCGCCTATGACTTTCTCGAGAAGCCGTTCAGCCCCGAAACCCTGCTCGGCAGTTTGCGGCGGGCACTGGAGAAGCGCGCGCTGGTGCTGGAAAACCGCGCGTTGCACGAGCGCGCGGATAACCGCTCGCGTCTCGATGCGACGCTGCTGGGCATGTCGCCGACGATGCAGACTTTAAGGCGGCAGGTGCTGGACCTCTCGCAACTGCCGGTCAATGTGCTGATTCGCGGCGAGACCGGCAGCGGCAAGGAAATGGTCGCGCGTTGCCTGCATGACTTCGGCCCGCGGGCCGACAAACCTTTCGTTGCGGTCAACTGCGCGGCGATCCCGGAGCAGCTGTTCGAAGCCGAGCTGTTCGGACACGAAAGCGGCGCGTTCACCGGCGCTCAGGGCAAGCGAATCGGCAAGCTGGAGTACGCCCACGGTGGCACGGTGTTCCTCGACGAAATCGAAAGCATGCCGCTGGCGCAGCAGGTCAAGCTGCTGCGGGTAATTCAGGAACGGCGAATCGAACGCCTGGGCTCGAACCAGAGCATCGATGTTGATTTGCGCATCATTGCCGCGACCAAGCCTGACCTGCTGGACGAAGCCAGGGCCGGGCGTTTCCGCGAGGACCTGGCGTATCGGCTGAATATCGCGGAATTGCGCCTTCCGCCGCTGCGCGAGCGGCGAGAAGACATCCCGATGCTATTCAGCCATTTCTCGCGAAATGCGGCAGAGCGCCTGGGTCGCAGCGCGCCGGTTTTGAGCGGTGAACAGCTGAGCCATCTGCTCAGCCACGACTGGCCAGGGAACGTGCGCGAGCTGGCGAATGCGGCCGAGCGCCAGGTCCTGGGGTTGGACGGTCCCGCCGCGGAAGGCAGCACGGTAGGTCAGTCTCTCGTGGCGCAGCAAGAAGCGTTCGAAGCCCATTGCGTTCGTTCGGCGTTGCGACGGCATAGAGGCGACATCAAAGCGGTCATGCACGAACTGCAACTGCCCCGCCGCACGCTGAATGAAAAGATGCAGCGGCACGGCTTGGTGCGCGAGGACTTTCTGGTCGAAGGTAATACACAGAGTTGAGCTGACCGGATGTAATCTGTGTAGGACCGGCTTCAGCCGGGAAGAGGCCCGCTTGATTGCCATCACATTTGTGGTGTAACCACCGACGCATTCCCGGCTGAAGCCAGTCCTACAGGATGATCGCAGCGCGTCAGTGGGACCGGCTTCAGCCGGGAACAGGCCAGCACGGACACCCTCGATTTTGCAGCGTGACACCCGACGCTTTCCCGGCTGAAGCCAGTCCTACAGGATGATCGCAGCGCGTCAGTGGGACCGGCTTCAGCCGGGAAGAGGCCAGCACGGACACCCTCGATTTTGCAGTGTGACACCCGACGTTTTCCCGGCTAAAGCCAGTCCTACAGAATGATCGCAGCGCGTCAGTGGGACCGGCTTCAGCCGGGAAGAGGCCAGCACGGACACCCTCGATTTTGCAGCGTGACACCCGACGCATTCCCGGCTAAAGCCAGTCCTACAGAATGATCGCAGCGCGTCAGTGGGACCGGCTTCAGCCGGGAAGAGGCCAGCACGGACACCGTCGATTTTGCAGCGTGACACCCGACGCATTCTCGGCTAAAGCCAGTCCTACAGAATGATCGCAGCGCGTTAGTAGGACCGGCTTCAGCCGGGAAGAGGCCAACTCGAACACCCTCGATTTTGCAGCGTGACACCCGACGCATTCCCGGCTGAAGCCGGTCCTACAGAATGATCGCAGCGCGTTGGTAGGACCGGCTTCAGCCGGGAACAGCTTTCTGGCAATGAGCGGATTTTCGCTCATGGGTTTCAGACAACAAGCGGATTTCCGCTTACCCTCGCCGCGATAACCCTTCTATTCCGGGCCTTTCAGCCTTTGGCACAGCTCCTGCTATCACTGTTGTCAGACCGCCTCGATGCGTTCCTTCTAACAACAATGACTTGCAGGAAATCCCATGGCCATCCCCAATTCTGCCTCCCACGGAACGGCTGCCACGCCAGCCGCCGAGAAAACCACCGGAAGTCGCCTGAAATCCATTTTCAGCGGTTCGGTCGGCAACATGGTTGAGTGGTACGACTGGTACGTCTACGCCGCCTTCTCCCTCTACTTCGCCAAAGTCTTCTTCCCCAAGGGCGACACCACCGCCCAGCTCCTCAACACCGCCGCGATCTTCGCCGTGGGCTTCTTGATGCGCCCTATCGGCGGCTGGCTGATGGGCCTCTATGCAGATCGCAAAGGCCGCAAGGCCGCACTGATGGCGTCGGTGCTGCTGATGTGTTTCGGTTCGCTGATCATCGCCCTCACCCCCGGTTACGAAACCATCGGCGTCGGCGCCCCAATCATGCTGGTCTTCGCCCGCCTGCTGCAGGGCCTGTCGGTCGGTGGCGAATATGGCACCTCGGCGACCTATCTCAGCGAGATGGCGACCAAGGAGCGCCGGGGCTTCTTCTCAAGCTTTCAGTACGTGACGCTGATCTCCGGCCAGCTCATCGCGCTGGCGGTGCTGATCGTGCTGCAACAAACGCTGACCACTGAACAGCTGCACGCCTGGGGCTGGCGCATCCCGTTTGCCATCGGCGCATTGTGCGCGGTGGTGGCGTTGTTCCTGCGTCGCGGCATGGAAGAGACCGAGTCGTTCAACCGCAAGAAAGACAAACCCAAAGAAAGCCTCATGCGCACACTGATGCGCCATCCTAAAGAGCTAATGACCGTGGTCGGCCTGACCATGGGTGGCACGCTGGCCTTCTATACCTACACCACTTACATGCAGAAGTATCTGGTGAACACGGTGGGCATGAGCATCACCGATTCGACGACGATTTCTGCCGCCACGCTTTTCCTGTTCATGCTGTTGCAACCGGTGATCGGCGCGCTATCTGACAAGATCGGTCGCCGCCCGATCCTGATTGCCTTTGGCGTGCTGGGCACCTTGTGTACCGTGCCGATCCTCACCACCCTCCACACCATCCAAAGCTGGTGGGGCGCGTTCTTCCTGATCATGGCCGCACTGATCATCGTCAGCGGGTACACCTCGATCAACGCCGTGGTGAAAGCCGAACTGTTCCCGACCGAGATCCGCGCCCTGGGCGTCGGCCTGCCGTATGCGCTGACAGTGTCGATTTTCGGGGGTACGGCCGAATACATCGCGCTGTGGTTCAAGAGCATCGGCATGGAAACCGGTTACTACTGGTACGTCACCGCCTGCATCGCGGTGTCGCTGCTGGTGTATGTGTTCATGAAGGACACCCGCAAGCACTCACGGATCGAAACCGATTGATTTGACCCGGCTGCGAGCCGCTTCGACCAGCGCTTCAAGACAGAAAAACAAGGGCAGCTCACTCACGTGAGCTGCCCTTTTGCGTTACAAGGCGCCGCTAAGTGCATGAATAACACTCGCTTTTGGCAGTATCAATTTCAGCGATGATCGCTACCAATGCGATTGACTTCTTAATAATTCTGAGGCGAGTAAAGTTCACTCCATACCGAGTGACCCACTAATTAAATCGATCTGGAGCAACTATCATGAAAACTAACAAACTGATCTTCGGCCTCGCTTTCTCCATTCTTGCAAGCAGCGCCTTTGCACTTCCATCCGTTGATGCGCACCACGCTGTTAATGCTGCGGTTGTTGCAGAAAACGGCTCGTCCCACACTAACATCGGGCGCGTTGCTGCTGACGGTGCCGATCATGTAGGTGCCAATCGTCAGGCCGCTGATGGCTCGGACCACGTAGGCGCCAACCGCCTCGCTGCTGACGGTGCCGATTATGTTGGTGCCAACCGTCAGGCCGCTGATGGCTCGGACCACGTAGGCGCCAACC
This sequence comes from Pseudomonas sp. GL_135, assembly GCF_057834665.1. Taxonomy (NCBI): domain Bacteria; kingdom Pseudomonadati; phylum Pseudomonadota; class Gammaproteobacteria; order Pseudomonadales; family Pseudomonadaceae; genus Pseudomonas; species Pseudomonas sp. GL_135. The sequence goes on along the minus strand of NZ_CM174408.1, from coordinate 1,126,003 downwards.
GCCTCGCTGCCGACGGTGCCGACCACGTAGGTGCCAACCGCCTCGCTGCTGACGGTGCCGACCATGTTGGTGCAAATCGCCTGAGCTGATTCGCCCCTGTCTTTCTCTCAGCCCGGCTTTATGCCGGGCTTAATTTTTCTCCTCTACAAAACCTGAAACCTTGGTGTGACTGGGCGCATGCCGGAATCTTGCAGCAACGAAGCAGGTTGCACTCGCCGCGATTCCATTCGATGTCATCCCTTGGCCCCTTCTAGCCGCTCACGCGCTAGCAATATTTACCATTCTAGTCAACAGGCAAATTCGCCGCTGCTCGTGAAAATTGCCCCATCCCAGCGCAAATCTCCCGACAACGCCTTAAAACCGGGCACTCCAGCCAACTATCATTTTTAGCGATGGTCGATAGCAATAGCGTTAACTTCAACTTAATCTGCACGCGCGTAACATTGGCTCCATTCCCAAGTTGAAAAAATTATTGAACTTACTGGAGCAACACTCATGAAAACTTCAAATATTATCTTTGGTCTTAGTCTGTCAATTCTGGCATCGAGCGCATTCGCTCTGCCTGTGTCCGAACAGCACTCTGCATTTAACGGCACTGTAGTAGCAGAAGGCGGTTCTTCTCATACCAACGCATCGCACACCGGTTCTTACCGTCAGGCCTCCGACGGTTCTGACCATGTTGGCGCCAATCGTCTGGCCGCTGACGGCGCTGACCACGTAGGTGCCAATCGCCAGGCCGCAGATGGTGCTGATCACGTCGGCGCCAACCGTCTGGCCGCAGACGGCGCTGATCACGTCGGTGCCAACCGCGTCAGCTAAGTTGCCCGCATCACGTTGACTGCTTCACGTCCAACCGCTTCATGTTCCACCTCCTGAACTCCCTTTGTAGCCCGACGCGCGTCGGGCTTTTTTTTGTCCGGGGTTTGGAGGCTGCTGGAATCCTCATTCAATGCCTTGCACTATGTCGGCCCGCACCCCGTGCACGCGCACACCGTGGCCGATACGCCGGCACAACACTATTCAGGAACACACCATGTCAGACGATATTCATTTCTACGAACCGTCCAAGGGTCACGGACTGCCCCACGACCCGTTCAACGCCATCGTGGGCCCACGCCCGATAGGCTGGATCTCGTCCCAAGACGCAGAAGGCAAGCTGAACCTGGCGCCCTACAGTTTCTTTAACGCGTTCAACTATGTGCCGCCGATCATCGGGTTCTGCAGCATCGGCCGCAAAGACAGCCTGAACAATATCGAACAGACCGGCGAATTCGTCTGGAATCTTGCCACGCGCAGTCTGGCCGAGCAGATGAACATGAGTTGCGCGGCAGTGCCGGCGGACGTCAGCGAGTTCGAACTCGCGGGCCTGACGGCAGAACCGTCGCGCATCGTTTCCGTCCCGAGGGTCAAAGAGACGCCGGTTTCGTTCGAATGCAAAGTGACGCAGATCATCCAGCTGCAACGCGCCGACAAGGAAGTCGTGCCGAGCTGGCTGATTCTGGGGGAAGTGGTGGCCGTGCACATTGCCAAGCGGCTGCTGAAGGAAGGTGTGTATGACACCGCAGCCGGCGAGCCCATCCTGCGCGGCGGCGGCCCGGCCGACTATTTTCAGCTGAGCGCAGAGTCGCTGTTCAAGATGTACCGGCCGAAAGTCTGATCAATCCCGGGCGAATACCAGTTCGCCCTCTTGCGTGACGTCGGCGAGCCGCTCCAGCTCTTTCACAGCGGCGTCGTCAGCGGCGAGCGCGGTAGGGAATTTCTGCTCGGCCAGCACGCGGTGAAAAGTCGGCGCGCCGCCCATGACCCTGGCCTTGACGGCAATGGCGGCGCTGTAGCCGTCGTCACCGGGAACAGCTGCAGAAACGGCTTCGTGATGCTGGAATTCTTTGCGTGCCATGGTTCGACGCCTTGCCTTGAAAATGAGGCCGGGATTTTAAACGCAGGCGTTCTAACTCTCGAAAGGTTTTCTTTGCAGGCCCTTATAGGCTGAGCGCCGTGAGCACCAGCCACTGAACCCACTAGCCCGCCAGGCGAGCATCAACAGAGACATGATCCGTCTGTGCCTGAACCGTCGTCACGGTGGCAAACGTTTGAAAATCCAGGCTCGTCACCAGCATCTCGGTCACCAGTTCGGAAAAAAGGTTGAGCTCGGGGGCGGCGAACCAGTCGTTCATCGCGGAGGGATCGGCCCAAGTGCCGGTGATGACCCATAGATTTTCGTCGGTCAGGGATTTCTGCAGCGCAAAGTGCAGGCAACCCGACGCCGCAGCGGACGGGCTGATCAGGCTGCTCAAGCGGGCGCCCAGTTGCGTACTGTGTCCGGGGCGGGCGCGGACGGAGACCCAATGGCTCACGACTGAAGTGTTTGGCATGCTCGGCGCTCCTTCTTTTTTGCGTGCGTGTCTTTAGCGGACGAGCCGTGCTCCGGGACCGTGTATCCGGGAAGCAGGCTGCGGCTGAAAGTGAAGGTTAGGGGCGAAAGCACGCCCAACGGTAGCCGATTACTGCCCCGTTATTGCCTGATTCTGCGCCGACAGCTTCACAGCAAGAGCCGACCTCGACGCTGCGCCACGTGATTACCATGGACTTTCGAGCAATGATCTCAAACGAACAGGGCCCATTCATGGCAACGCAACACCTCGGTAACAGAATCAGGCAAGCATCCGGCAGGATTCGCCTAACGCTTGCGCTTGCCCAAAAATAAGCTGTGCTGCATCAATGCCCTGTCAGAGGAATTCCCCATGTCGCTATACGCTCTTGCGCCGTCCGCCCCGGATGCTCGACCTGTCGCCGAGCTGAGTGCGCAGATGACGCAACAGCGCGCCGAGCTGGCAGAACTGATCCGCCGGCATGCCCCGGCCGATGGCAGTTTCCAGACGGTGATCAAGTCGCTGTTCATGGTTCGCCACGATCGGCCGTCGCAATCGGTGCCCGGCTTGGTACAACCGGCGCTGTGCATCATGGCTCAGGGCCGTAAGGACGTGACGCTGGGCGGCGAGCTGTACACCTACGACCCGCTCAATTACCTGGTGCTGTCGGTGGCGTTGCCCATCAGCGGCAAGGTGATTTACGCGACGCCGGAAGAGCCGCATCTGGCCCTGCGCCTGGAAATCGACCCGGTGGAAATCAACGCGCTGATCGCCGAGGCCGGACCGATGAGCGTGCCGACGCGTCACAGCGGGCGCGGCATGTACGTCGAGCGGATCGACTCACAGCTGCTCGACGCCGTCATCCGCCTGATCCGCCTGCTGGACACGCCGAAAGACATTCCCATGCTCGCACCGCTGATCAACCGGGAGATTCTTTACCGACTCCTGCGTGGGAGCGAAGGGCACCGGCTGTACGAAATCGCCATCTCCAACTGCCAGACCCATCGCGTCACCCAAGCGATCAAATGGCTCAACGACCATTTCCAGGAGCCGCTGCGGATTGAAGATCTGGCGAAGGAGGTGAACCTGAGCGTCTCGACGCTGCACCACCGTTTCAAGTCCGTCACCGCCATGAGCCCGCTGCAATACCAGAAACAGCTGCGACTGCAGGAGGCCCGGCGATTGATGCTGGCGGACGGCCTGGAAGCGTCGGCCGCCGGTTACCGGGTCGGCTACGAAAGCGCTTCGCAGTTCAGCCGCGAATATAGCCGCCTGTTCGGCGCGCCACCGTTGCGGGACCTGGCACGCCTGCGCAGCACGGTCTGAAACGCCCTGATCAGTTGATGTGAAACATCAGCCGAGGCTGCTCATCCAGCGCTTTTGGTCGACCTCGATCAAGGTCGGGCCGTCACGCTGGCCGGCTGAGTTCAAGGCCGACGTCAGTTGCTCAAGGTTGACGACCGCTTCGGCGACGCATCCCAGTGCTTGGACCACACCGATGAAATCAGGCGTGTAGATGTCGACGCCGATGGGTTCAATGGCGCGGTTGACCATGTACTTTTTGATTTCTTCGTAGCCCTGGTTATTCCACAACAGCACGACGATGGGCGTCCGCGCCTCCACCGCACTCGCCAGTTCGGAAAGAGTGAACTGCAGGCCGCCGTCGCCAATAAGACACACCACCGGGTTGGATGCTCCCGCATCTTGAATGCCCAGCCATGCACCCACGGCGGCGGGCAAGGCGTAGCCAAGTGTTCCGTAACCGGTGGAGGAGTTGAACCAGCGGCGAGGCTTGTCGAGGTCGAGTGTCAGGTTGCCGGTGTAGACGGGCTGGGTAGAGTCGCCCACGATCACGGCCTCCGGCAGTGCTTCGAGCACCGTCCTCAGGAACAGGGTCCGGGCACGGGTGGCGTCGTCCCAGCCCGCCTCAAGACGCTTCCTCAGCGCAGCGACTCGCGCATGCCCCCAATCTCCGCTGCGTGGCGCCAGCACTTCGTTGGCCAACGCGTCCATCAAGGCCTCGGCAGCGTATTGAGCGTCGGACACCAGCCCGAGGGTCGGCGGGAAGTTGCGCACGGTCTGATCAGGGTCGATGTCGATGCGCAGCAACGCGCCCGGTATCTTGAAGTGGCCCTGAAAGGTGATGTCGTAATCGGTCTCGGCCAGTTCAGTACCGATGGCCAGCACCACGTCGGCGTTTTCAATGACCTCACGGGTGGCGTCGAGGGATTGCGTCGAGCCGATCAAAAGTGGGTGAGCGCTCGGCAGCATGCCTTTGGCGTTAATGGTCAGCGCGACCGGCGCGTCCAGCCGTTCCGCCAGACGCATCAGCGCCGGGGCGGCGTCAATGGCGCCGCCTCCGGCCAGAATCAACGGCCGTTGCGCCGTGGCCAACAAAGTCGCCATCTGCCGAATCGCTGCAGGCGCCGGCCCCGCGCGGGTCACCGATGCGGGTTGGCTATGCACCAGGGCGTCGGCATTTTCCACCAGCACGTCCAGCGGGATCTCGATATGCACGGGGCGCGGCCGCGCCGCTTGAAACACCGCAAAGGCCCGGGCCAGCACCGACGGCAATTCAGCCGCTGACATAAGGGTGTGGGAGAACGCCGCGACGCCTGCGACCAGTGCACTCTGGGACGGCAGCTCATGCAGCTTGCCGCGACCGCCGCCCAACTGGCTGCGTGACTGTACGCTGGAAATCACCAGCATCGGGATCGAGTCCCCATAGGCCTGCCCCATCGCCGTGGTGATGTTGGTCATGCCGGGGCCCGTAATGATGAAGCACACGCCGGGCTTGCCTCGCGTGCGCGCATAACCGTCCGCCATAAAGCCTGCACCCTGCTCATGACGCGGAGTGATGTGGGTTATCGGCGAACCCGCCAGTCCCCGGTAAAGCTCGACCGTGTGCACGCCCGGAATCCCGAACACCCGCTCGACCCCATAACCTTCCAGCAACCTGACCAGCACTTCCCCGCACGTCGCCATGTATCTGCCCCTTGTTAAGTCTTGCCCGACGCTGCCCGCCATTTGCCAGGATCAGTAGGCGACCATTGAAGCGGCGCGACCGTATCGACCACAACGCAAAAAATGTCATGCTTAGCCATGTCCTCAGATCATGGCTCATCCTGCCGATGAAACGCCTTCCTCCCCTACCGGCCCTGCACACGTTCCTGATCACCGCCAAGTGCTGCAATTTCACCCGGGCTGCCGAGGCGCTGCACATCACCCAAGGCGCGGTCAGCCGGCAGATCTCCGGCCTGGAAGCCCATTTGGGCTATCGCCTGTTCCAACGCCAGGCCCGAGGCTTGAGCCTGACCGCCCAGGGCCGCGAACTGCTGCCGCGCATGGAACAGGTGTTCAGCCTGATCGAAGAAGCGCTGGATCAGGTCGATGCCAAACCAAAGGCGCTGCGGATCAAGGCGCCGACCTGCATCAGCCGCTGGTTGTTGCCGCGCCTGATGCAGTGGCAGAAAGAGCGGCCTGATGTGCCGGTGCAACTGACCACGACCAGCGCCCACACCGTGGATTTTCGCCGGGAGGATTTCGATGCCGCCGTGGTGTTCGGCGCACGCCCGGGTGATTTCACCCACGTGCAGCACCTGTTCGATGAACAACTCACGCCGGTGTGCTCGCCATCACTGCCATTCAGCAATCCCCTCTCCCGCCTCGCCGATCTGGAACGGCACATGCTCTTGCACCCCACCCTCGACGAGCGGGACTGGACGCTGTGGCTGAAGGCCGCCGGGGCGAAGCTGAGCAATGTCGAGCAGGGCCAGCACTTCGACACGATGGACCTGGCGATGACTGTCGCGTCTCAAGGGTCCGGCATTGCCATCGGCGACTGGTCGCTGATCGGCGAAGACCTGAGCGCCCAGCGGCTGGTCATGCCGTTCGAGCTGAGAGTGCGGACCGGCGCGGCGTATTACGTCGTGCATCCCAGAGGCGCCAGCATCCCTTCCCCACTGCAGGATCTGCTGGACTGGTTGTCGCTGCAGGCGGCAGAAAGGCGCATTGGCTGAGCGGCGCAATGCTCGCTCTTCCTCCATGGCCCGCCTGATACAAACATTCAATCCCCCTCGCCCGGCCAACTCGCCGTTAGCGACCTACACTGACAGTGTCCGCTCTGAACCAGATGTCCTACCGGATCGAGGCAAATGTCATGAGAACCACAATAAAAAGACAGTGTGTTTATGTCGTCGCCGTTACTGCCGTATTGAGCCTGTATGCCGCAGGTGCTTACCGAATCGAACAAATGCGGCAAACGCCCCGCATGGCGGTGGTCTGCACGATGGGGCATTGCGTCCCTACGGATGCGACGTTCAGCGCCCTGCGTTGACGGCAAACGCCGGTCAATCCGACGCTTAAAAACCCCGCAGCCTGCTATCGATTAGCAAGCTAACGGACTAGACTTGGCACAAATTCCTGCGGGTGTTCAGCGGGTCAATCTGCCAGTCGAGTCCCTTCTGTGACGAGTCTCAATCAACCCCGTCCGGACATCCGCAGCATTCTGTTTGCGCTGATGATGGCCGTCTTCCTCAGTGCGCTGGATCAGACCATTGTTGCGGTCTCGATGCCGGCCATCTCCGCCCAATTCCAGGATTTCGACCTGCTCGCCTGGGTGATTTCCGCCTACATGGTCGCGTTGACCGTGGCCGTGCCGATTTACGGCAAGCTGGGGGACTTATACGGTCGGCGCCGCTTGATGCTGTTCGGGCTGGCGACGTTTACCCTGGCCTCGCTGTTCTGCGCCATGGCCCAGAGCATGGAACAACTGGTGCTGGCGCGAGTGCTGCAAGGCATCGGCGCCGGCGGCATGGTTTCCGTGAGCCAGGCGATCATCGGCGACATCGTCCCGCCCCGGGAGCGCGGTCGCTATCAGGGTTACTTCAGCGGGATGTACGCAGCGGCGAGCGTGGCCGGGCCGGTGCTCGGCGGCTTCATGACCGAGTACTTGTCGTGGCGATGGGTGTTCATCATCAACCTGCCACTGGGGCTGGCGGCATGGTGGGTCGCGCGCAAAACGCTGGTTGGCCTGCCGATCCCTCAACGCAAACCGGTGATCGACTACCTGGGTACGGTGTTGATGATCATCGGCCTGACCGCCTTGCTACTGGGGATTACCGAAATCGGTCAGGGCCACGGCTGGCGCGATGATTCGGTGGTCATGCAATTGTCGGTCGCGCTGCTCGCGCTGGTGATTTTTGTGTTGTACGAACGGCGCACCCGCGAACCATTACTGCCCATGCACCTGTTCGCCAATCGCAGCGCAGTGCTCTGCTGGTGCACTATTTTCTTCACCAGCTTTCAGGCCATCTCGCTGATCGTACTGCTGCCGCTGCGTTTTCAGACCGTCACCGGCGCAGGTGCCGACAGCGCGGCGTTGCACCTGATGCCACTGGCCATCGGCATGCCCGTAGGCGCGTACTTCGGCGGCCGCCGCACATCGCTGACGGGGCGCTACAAGCCAATCATCCTCACTGGCGCAGCGTTGATGCCGCTGGCAATCCTCGGCATCGCCCTCACGCCGCCTCAGTCGGTCATTCTGACCAGCCTGTTCATGGTTCTGACCGGCATTGCCAGCGGCATGCAATTCCCGACGTCGCTGGTGGGCACACAGAACTCGGTGGAGGTCAAAGACATGGGCGTTGCGACCAGCACGACCAACCTGTTTCGTTCACTGGGCGGCGCAGTCGGTGTTGCGACCATGTCGGCACTGCTGCTGGCAATGCTCGCCGGTTCCGGCATCGCCCAGGTTGGCGGCGGTTCGATCCCGGGCGAGGGCTCGGGCAATGTGCTGATGGACAGTCTGCATGCCGCCAGCGGCCCGGCCCTTGAATTGCTGCGCGGGCAACTGTCGATGACCTTCCAGCATCTGTTGATGGCCAGCGCGGCGGTGTCGCTACTGGGTCTGTCAGCTGCGCTGGCGATGCCCGATAACCTGCTGCGCGGGAGAGACGACAAGGACCGATAAACGAGCCTGACAGAGCGATCAGCCGCTGTAGTAACCCACCGCCACCAGGAATTCACCGACCTTGCGCACGTAAGCGTGCTTATGTTCGATCTTGCTGGTGACCGGATTGCGCCAGCGGTATTCGTACTCGCCTTCGGGCTGCTTCTTGATCAGCTCGAGCATTGGAATGCCAACCGGTTTGCCTTCCGGATCCTTGACCTTGCTGAAGTCGGTATTCACCAGCCGCAGGTTGGTGCCGTGGGCCACGTAGCGTCTGGTCTCAACGTTCACCACGAAAACATACAGATCGTCTTGCAGAAATCCACCCTTGAGGTCATTGATCGCACGGAGGGTGCCGTCTTTATCCTCTTCCAGCGCCCGTGACGCCTTGTCGAGCAACGCCCTGGCTTGCTCCGGCGAAGCACGGGGCAAGTAATAGCCGACAGCCAACACCCGATCGCCGATGCGCTGGAAATACACCCGCTTGCGCTCGACCTTGCCGTCGCGCCAGTTCTGCCAGCGATATTCGGCCTGTTGAACGCCAGCGCTTTCCGGGGTTAGCAGAACCTGCCTGAAGGTTTTCTGCAGTTCAGGATCAAGCACGGACGACACGTCACGGCCGATCAACGCGACCGATGGCCCGCCACTTGCAAGCATGATGCCCTTGGTATCGGTGACGAACACATAACGCTCGCCATCGACGAACTCGCCCTGGCGGCTGTACTCGGCCAGCGCTTTGTCTCCCTGAACGCGATACCGGGCAACGGCTTTTTCCAGCAGCGCCCTGGCCGCTGCAGCTTCCTCGGCTTCGTCGCCTGCTGCCCAGCCTTGCCCGATGCACAAGGCAGCGAGCACACCCATCAGGAGCCTTCTTAATGCGTTTTTTGACACGACTGCCATCGCTTCGCCCCCACTCTTATTGGTTATGGGGCAAGCGTAGACGGGAGATTGCGATAGGGCAGCATTCGGCACTTCAATGAGTACCCGGACCTGAATGAGCGCTGAATCACCGGTTTCGCTGAGTAAAGCGAAGGTAAACCGCCTTTTCAGCGAAGGTCAGGCGCGGTATAGATACAGGCCAAACGCCATTTAGCCCGACGTGGTATCGCGTAACGCCGGACTGAAGCGGAGCATGTCGAGAATGCTATCGACCAGACGCTCGGCGTCGTCATGCAGCGGGAAGCTTTCCGGCACCAGCAGCCACTGGCCGATGATGCCGTGGATATAGGCATGCAGGCAGATCGCAGCGCGTTGCGGATTGAGGTCAGCAGGGAGCTGGCCTTGCCGGGAAGCATTACTGAGTGCCAGCGCAATCCGCTCGTTGGCGTCAAGCCAGACGAATTGCCGTTGTTGCCGCATGTCACACATTTCGTCGGTAAATTCGAATTTATGAAACAGAATTTCATTGATGCGGCGGGTTTTAGGATCGTTGGCAACTTGCTGAAACAAATGAATGAGAAGCTTGCGCGTCCATCCCAGCGGGTCTACTTCATCTTCGCTTTCGCTCGCCCTCGCCATCTCTTCCAGAGGCTCATGCAGGCTGTCGAGCATGGCCTGGACCAGATCGGCCTTGTTGCTGAAATGCCAATAGATCGCGCCGCGGGTCACGCCAGCCAAGGCCGCAATGTCGGCGAGCGTCGTGCGGGAGACTCCTCGATCGTAGAAAGCCTGCTCGGCAGCTTCGAGGATCTGCTTGCGCGTTTCCTGGGCTTCTTCTTTCGTGCGTCGAACCATGGCAGTAAAAACCTCAATGAAAATGCCTCAGGCGCTCTGGTCGAGTGGCCTGCACAGCACGTCGGGCGGCCTTTGTAATGCCTTGTCCCGGACCTACAATCGATACCCTCGGTGCGTTGGAGTGTCGCACTCGCGGGTGTTTACAAACAACCGTGAATGTAAGTATATTCATTAGCATCCTACTTATCTAGCTGGAATCCTTTCCCGCCCTCTTTCCACTACCCATGAGTTCAGGCTCCTGACCCGAGGATCTTCATGCAATTCAAGCCAGCTGTTACCGTACTGGTCACTGCCGTCGCCCTGGCATCGCTGCTCTCCGGATGCAGCAAGAAGGAAGAAGCGGCCGCAGCACCACCGCCCCCTCAGGTCGGCGTCGTTACTCTGAAAACCCAGGCCTACACCCTCACCTCTGAACTTCCCGGTCGGACCACCGCGTTCCGTATCGCCGAAGTGCGTCCGCAAGTGAACGGCATCATCCTCAAGCGCCTGTTTACTGAAGGTGCGGATGTCAAAGCCGGTCAGCAGCTCTATCAAATCGACCCGGCGATTTACCAGGCCACCCTGGACAGCGCCAAGGCGACCTACGAATCCTCCAACTCCCTCGCTGGCCGCTATAAGCAGCTGATCAACGAGCAAGCCGTCAGCCGTCAGGAATACGACACGGCGGTGGGTTCGGCTCGTGAAGCGAAGGCGGCAGTGCAGACAGCAGAGATCAACCTGCGCTACACCAAGGTCTATGCGCCCATCTCCGGCCGTATTGGTCGCTCCCTGGTGACAGAAGGTGCGCTGGTCAGCAACGGTCAGGCCGATGCGATGGCCACCATTCAGCAGCTCGACCCGATTTACGTCGACGTGATCCAGTCTTCGGCCGAGATGCTCAAGCTGCGTCGCGAACTGGAAAGCGGCAAGCTGCAGAAAGCCGGCGAGAACTCCGCGAAGGTCAAGCTGGTGCTGGAAGACGGCAGCCTCTACCCCATCGAAGGCAAGCTTGAGTTCTCCGAAGTGTCGGTCGACCAGACCACCGGTTCCGTGACGCTGCGCGCCGTGTTCCCGAACCCGGATCACACCCTGTTGCCGGGCATGTTCGTGCATGCACGACTGCAATCGGGCGTGGCCGAGAACGCGATCCTGGTTCCACAGCAAGGCATTACCCGTGACCTGAAAGGCACGCCAACCGCATTGGTGGTGAACGCCGACAACAAGGTCGAGTCCCGCACGCTGGTTGCCAACCGCACCATCGGCAGCGACTGGCTGGTTGAAAAGGGCCTGAACGCAGGTGATCGCGTGATTACCGAAGGGCTGCAATACGTCAAGCCAGGCGCTGAAGTGAAAGTGGCCGAAGCCACCAACGTCAACGCAGCTAACCCGGCACCGAACCCGGCAACTGCCCCGGCAACTGATAAAGCCGCAGGCAGCAAAGGGGAGTAATTCATGTCGAAATTTTTTATCGACCGGCCGATCTTCGCGTGGGTAATTGCCCTCGTGATCATGCTGGTGGGGACGCTGTCGATCCTCAAGCTACCGATCAACCAATACCCGGCCATTGCGCCGCCGGCCATCGCGATCGCCGTGACCTACCCGGGCGCCAACGCGCAAACCGTGCAGGACACCGTGGTTCAGGTGATCGAGCAGCAGCTCAACGGCATCGACAACCTGCGTTATGTGTCGTCGGAAAGTAACTCCGACGGCAGCATGACCATCACCGCGACGTTCAACCAGGGTACCAACCCGGACATCGCTCAGGTTCAGGTGCAGAACAAGCTCAACCTGGCCACCCCGCTGCTGCCGCAAGAAGTGCAGCAACAGGGTATCCGCGTGACCAAGGCGGTGAAGAACTTCCTGATGGTCGTCGGTCTGGTGTCCGAAGACGGCAGCATGGGCAAGGAAGACTTGTCCAACTACATCGTCTCGAACATGCAGGACCCGATCTCCCGTACCTCCGGTGTGGGTGACTTCCAGGTCTTCGGTGCCCAGTACGCCATGCGTATCTGGCTCGATCCGGCCAAGCTGAACAACTTTCAGCTGACCCCGGTAGACGTCAAGACGGCCATCACTGCCCAGAACGTTCAGGTGTCTTCTGGCCAGATCGGCGGTCTGCCTGCGCTCAAGGGTCAGCAGCTGAACGCCACGATCATCGGTAAAACCCGTCTGCAGACCGCCGAGCAGTTCGGCAACATTCTGCTGAAGGTCAATCAGGATGGTTCGCAGGTTCGCCTGAAAGACGTCGCCAAAGTCGGTCTGGGTGGCGAGAACTACAGTATTGATGCGCAGTTCAACGGCAAACCGGCTTCCGGTCTGGCGATCAAGCTGGCAACCGGCGCCAACGCGCTGGACACCGCCAAGGCGATCCGCGCCACGATCTCCCAGCTGGAGCCGTTCTTTCCGCCTGGCATGAAAGTGGTTTACCCGTACGACACCACTCCCGTGGTTCAGGAATCCATCACCGGCGTGGTTCACACCCTGGGTGAAGCGATCATCCTGGTGTTCCTGGTGATGTACCTGTTCCTGCAGAACTTCCGCGCCACCATCATCACCACGATGACCGTGCCGGTGGTATTGCTGGGTACGTTCGGGATCCTTGCCGCTGCCGGTTTCACCATCAACACGCTGACCATGTTCGGGGTGATCCTTGCCATCGGCTTGCTGGTGGACGATGCCATCGTTGTGGTGGAAAACGTCGAGCGGGTGATGGCGGAGGACAAACTTTCGCCGCGGGATGCCACGATCAAATCTATGGAGCAGATCCAGGGCGCACTGGTCGGTATCGCACTCGTCCTGTGTGCGGTTCTGCTGCCAATGGCGTTCTTCGGCGGCTCCACGGGTGTGATCTACCGGCAGTTCTCGATCACCATCGTTTCGGCGATGGCGCTTTCGGTACTGGTCGCGCTGATCTTCACCCCGGCGTTGTGCTCCACCCTGCTCAAGCCAATCGATCACGAGAAGCACGGGCAGCCGAAACGTGGATTCTTTGGCTGGTTCAACCGTACCTTCGACCGCAGCGTAGTGAGCTACGAGCGCGGCGTCGGCAACATGCTCAAGCACAAGATTCCGGCCTTTATCGTTTACGCGCTGATCGTCTGCGGCACCATCTGGATGTTCACCCGCATTCCGAGCGCGTTCCTGCCGGAAGAAGACCAGGGCGTGATTTTCGCGCAGGTGCAGACGCCTCCAGGCTCCTCGGCTGAACGTACGCAGACCGTCATCGACAACATGCGTAAGTACCTGCTGGAAGAGGAATCCGGCGCGGTCAACTCGGTGTTCACCGTTAACGGCTTCAACTTTGCCGGTCGCGGTCAGAGCTCCGGTCTGGCGTTCATCATGCTGAAACCGTGGGGCGATCGTGATGCGTCCAACAGCGTGTTCGAACTGGCAAAGCGCGCGCAGCAGCACTTCTTCGGTTTCCGCGACGCAATGACTTTTGCGGTCGTACCGCCTGCGGTACTGGAACTGGGTAACGCCACCGGTTTCGACGTGTACTTGCAGGATCAGGGCGGCGTGGGCCACGCCAAGCTGATGGAAGCGCGTAATCAATTGCTGGGCATGGCGGCACAGAGCAAGATTCTGGCGGGCGTGCGTCCAAACGGTCTGAACGATGAGCCGCAGTATCAACTGGTCATCGATGACGAGCGTGCGCAGGCCCTGGGCCTGAGCCTGTCGGACATCAACACCACCCTGTCCATCGCGATGGGTGGCAACTACGTCAACGACTTCATCGACCGCGGTCGGGTCAAGAAGGTGTACGTGCAGGGCGATGCCAGTGCGCGGATGAAGCCGGAAGACTTGAAGAAGTGGTACGTGCGCAACACCGCTGGCGAGATGGTGCCGTTTGCCTCGTTCGCCACCGGCGAGTGGGTGTTCGGTTCGCCGAAGCTGTCCCGTTACAACGGTGTACCGGCCGAGGAAGTGCTGGGTACTCCGGCGCCGGGTTACAGCACCGGTGAGGCGATGGCCGAGGTCGAACAGTTGGCGAAGAAGTTGCCGGCCGGCGTGGGTCTGTCCTGGACGGGTCTGTCCTATGAAGAGCGTCTGTCCGGTTCCCAGGCGCCCGCGCTGTATGCACTGTCCATTCTGATCGTGTTCCTGTGTCTGGCGGCGTTGTATGAAAGCTGGTCGATTCCGATCGCGGTGTTGCTGGTCATCCCGCTTGGGGTTATCGGTGCGCTGGTCGCGACGAGCCTGCGCGGTCTGTCCAACGACGTGTTCTTCCAGGTAGGTCTCTTGGTGACGGTGGGTCTGGCAGCGAAAAACGCCATTCTGATCGTCGAGTTCGCCAAGGAGCTGCATGAACAGGGCAAGGGCATCGTCGATGCAACCATCGAAGCCTGCCGGATGCGTCTGCGGCCCATCGTGATGACGTCCATGGCGTTCATTCTCGGTGTGGTTCCGCTGGCGATTTCCTCGGGCGCCGGTGCCGGTAGCCAGCATTCGATCGGTACGGGCGTAATCGGCGGTATGATCACCGCGGTTATCCTGGCGATCTTCTGGGTACCGTTGTTCTTCGTTTCGATATCCTCGCTGTTCAAAGGCAAACAGAAACACACTCCACACGATGAGGCTGGCCAATGAGCAAGTCCCTGATCTCGCTGGCGGTCACCGCGTTCATTCTCGGCGGCTGCTCGTTGATCCCCGATTACAAGCAGCCCGCCGCTCCGGTGCCGGCTCAGTTCCCGCAAGGTCCGGCCTACTCGCCGGCCCAGGCGGCGAATCAGGCGGCGGCTGAGCAAGGCTGGCGTCAGTTTTTCCATGATCCGGCACTGCAGCAGTTGATTCAGACGTCGCTGCAGAACAACCGTGACCTGCGCGTCGCCGCGCTGAACATCGACGCCTACCGCGCGCAGTACCGCATTCAACGTGCGGACCTGTTTCCGGCTGTCGCAGCCTCAGGCACCGGCACGCGTCAGCGCGTTCCGGGCGACCTGTCGCAAACGGGCGAGTCCGGTATCACCAGTCAGTATTCGGTGGGTCTGGGCATCAGTTCCTATGAGCTGGATCTGTTCGGACGAGTGCGCAGCCTCAGTGAGCAGGCGCTGCAAACCTACTTCGCCGGTGAAGAAGGCCGTCGCAGCACGCAGATCAGTCTGGTCGCCAACGTGGCCAACGCCTATCTGACGTGGGAAGCGGACAAAGAGCTGTTGAAGCTGACCCAGGACACGTTGGGCGCCTTCGAAGAAAGCTTGCGTCTGACCTCTCGCAGCAGCGAAGTGGGTGTGGCCTCGGCGCTGGACCTGGCGCAGTCGCGCACCTCCGTCGAGAGCGCCCGCGTCAAGCTGGCTCAGTATCAGCGACTGGTCGCCCAGGACGAAAACAATCTGGTGCTGCTGTTGGGCACCAGTCTGCCGGCCAACCTGCCCGCCTCGAAACCGTTGAGCGCTGACATGCTCAATGAAATGCCAGCGGGTCTGCCGTCGGAATTGCTGCAGCGTCGTCCGGACATTCTTCAGGCCGAATACAGCCTGAAAGCCGCCAACGCCAACATCGGCGCGGCACGTGCCGCGTTCTTCCCGAGCATCAGCCTCACGGCCAGTGCCGGTACGGCGAGCGGCGACCTGAGCGGTCTGTTCAAGGGCGGTTCGGGGACGTGGCTGTTCGAGCCGTCGATCAATCTGCCGATCTTCAACGCGGGCAGTTTGCGCGCGAGCCTGGACTACTCGAAGATCCAGAAAGACATCGGCGTCGCCAACTACGAGAAGGCGATTCAGACGGCGTTCCAGGAAGTCTCCGACGGTCTGGCCGCGCGCAAGACCTACACCGATCAGCTCAAGGCGCAGACCGATTTCGTCAACGCCAACCAGGACTACTACCGTCTGGCCGAGCGTCGCTATCGCATCGGGATCGACAGCAACCTGACCTTCCTCGACGCCCAGCGCCAGTTGTTCAGCGCGCAGCAGTCGTTGATCACCGATCGTCTGTCGCAGCTGAACAGCGAGGTCAATCTGTACCGCGCTCTGGGCGGTGGCTGGTACGAACAGACCCCGACCGGCGAGCGTCAGCCAACCGCGGGCGATGTGCCGTCCACCCGCTTGTTCTGATAGACCGCGTATGAAAAAACCCACCGATTGGTGGGTTTTTTTTGACCGTTTTCCCAGGCTATCCACAGGACACATGTGGGAGCGAGCTTGCTCGCGAAGAGGCCGGCAAATCCACTACATCTCAGTGGCTGGAATGACGCTTTCGTGAGCAAGCTCACTCCCACAAGTACGGTGTCTGCCGCGCGACCGCAGTTGCCGGACAACACGTGATCTCCGACGGGGCCTGTTTTACGGCTCGCCCCCCCCCCCAGCAAGCAGACCTCACGCCAACAAAAACTCCGTCACACGCAGTGCAAAGACTTCACCCAGTTCAACGCTGGACAGGTGCGCGGCGTAATAGTCGGAGAGTTCGCTGCCGTGGATGTGGTTCTGCAGAAAGTGCCCGTCCGCCACCGTGGTGACGGCGTCATGGCTGCCGCAGATGATCAGCGTGGGCACGGTGATCGAACCGACTTCCTTGTGCAGGTCGGCATCCCGGACAGCCGCGCAGCAGGCGGCGTACCCCAGCGGAGAAGTTGCCGCCAGCACGTCGGTGATGGGCGTGACCTTGTCGGCGTGCTGGCTGGCAAAGTCAGGGGTGAACCAACGCCCTACGGCGCCAGCGCCCATTTCTTTCATGGCCCGCTCACCGCCCTTCTCCACCTGGGCGATGCGCGGCGCCCACGTCTCCGAATCACCGATCTTCGCGGCGGTGTTGCACAGAATCAGCTTGTGCAGCCGGTCGTTGGCGTGAATGCCCAGCCACTGCCCGATGAGGCCTCCCATGGACAATCCGCAGAAATGCGCGCGGTCGACCTTCAACGTATCAAGCAGCGCCAGCACGTCTCGGCCTAGCTGTTCGATGGTGTAAGGCCCTTGGGTGACAAGGGACTGGCCGTGGCCACGGGTGTCGTAACGCACGACGCGGAATGACTTGCTCAGCGCCGGGATCTGCGCGTCCCACATATGCAGGTCAGTGCCGAGCGAGTTGGACAGCACCAGCACCGGCGCAGACTCCGGGCCGTCGATTTGATAATGCAGCTCACCGTCTTCGAGTTGTACGAACGCCATGGCAGTCGCTCCGTGAAACACGTGGAATGAGTGGGATCAATATAGACAGCACGCGCCCTGCAAGGACGCGCGCTTCAACATCCGGGATCAGTGATCTTCGTGCAGGTAAGCAGGCTTCTTCGGCAGTCGCAGGCTGAACAGGAAAGCAATCGCCATCATCGCGGTCACGTACCAGTAGAACGTGTTTTCCATGCCCATGTTCTTCAGGCCCAGGGCCACGTATTCCGCCGAGCCGCCGAAGATCGCGTTGGCCACGGCATAGGCCAGGCCGACGCCCAGCGCCCGAACCTGAACCGGGAACATCTCGGCTTTCACCAGCCCGCTGATCGAGGTGTAGAAACTGACGATCGCCAGGGCCAGGGTGATCAGCACGAAGGCCATGATAGGACTGGTGGTGGTTTTCAGCGTCAGCAGCAGCGGCACCGTGCACAGCGTGCCCAGCCCGCCGAACCACAGCATCGAAGCGCGACGGCCGATTTTGTCGGCGAGCATGCCGAACACCGGCTGCATACACATGTACAGGAATAGCGCGCCGGTCATGATGTAGCTCGCGACCTTGGCGTCCATGTGCACGGTGTTCACCAGGTACTTCTGCATGTACGTGGTGAAGGTATAGAAAATCAGCGAGCCACCGGCGGTGTAGCCCAGCACGGTGATGAACGCCGCTTTGTGATCGCGGAACAACGCAGACATGCTGCCCGCGTCCTTGTTCTGACGGACTTCGGCGGTGGTGGTTTCTTTCAGCGACCGGCGCAGCACCAGCGAAATCACCGCCGCCACCGCACCGACCACGAACGGGATGCGCCAGCCGTAGGCTTTGAGCTCATCGGCACTGAGAAACTGCTGCAGGATGACCACGGTCAGCACGGCCAACAACTGGCCGCCAATCAGCGTCACGTACTGAAACGAAGCGAAAAACCCGCGCTGCCCCCGCAACGCGACTTCGCTCATGTAGGTGGCCGTGGTGCCGTATTCGCCGCCCACCGACAGGCCCTGGAACAAGCGCGCCATCAGCAGCAGAAACGGCGCCCAGGCACCGATGGTTGCATAGGTGGGCAGACAGGCGATGACCAGCGATCCCGCGCACATCATCAGCACGGAAATCATCATCGAGTTCTTGCGGCCATGTTTGTCGGCCACGCGACCGAACAGCCAGCCGCCGATGGGGCGCATCAGGAAGCCTGCGGCGAATACGCCCGCGGTGTTGAGCAGTTGAACGGTTGGGTCATCGGAAGGAAAAAACGCAGGGGCGAAGTAGATGGCGCAGAAGGCGTAGACGTAGAAGTCGAACCATTCGACGAGGTTGCCCGATGAGGCCCCGACGATGGCGAAGATCCGCTTGCGCCGCTCTTCTCCGGTGTAGTGAGTCGTTGTCATTATTATCTCCCCAGGTGTTAGTAAGGTCAGCCAGTCTAAGACATAACCTGCAACATTTAGACTTAAGCAGTAACGTTTCGACATCACAAGGACAACCACCCGAGTCAGCAAGTTGCCCCTTTCGCGGAGGCAACCGATGACTCGGGTGGCTGAGTTGCAAAAATGTCGTCTAGCGCTCTATTGCGAGGGCCAGCCCCTGCCCCACGCCGACGCACATCGTGGCCAGCGCTTTGCTGCCGCCGGTTTTCTCCAGTTGATGCAACGCCGTCAACACCAGCCGCGCGCCGCTCATGCCCAGCGGATGCCCCAGGGAAATCGAGCCTCCGTTTGGGTTCACCTTGGGTGAATCGTCAGCGATGCCCAATTCACGCAAGACCGCCAGGCCCTGGCTGGCAAACGCTTCGTTGAGCTCGATGACGTCGAAATCACTGACAGCCAGACCCAGCCGTGCCACCAGCTTGCGCACCGCCGGGACCGGGCCGATGCCCATGACGCGAGGCTCAACGCCGGCACTGGCCATCCCCAGTACGCGAGCGCGCGGCGTGAGGCCGTGTTTTTTGACGGCGTCGGCGGACGCCAGAATCATCGCCGCCGCGCCGTCATTCAGGCCTGCCGCGTTGCCCGCTGTGACGGTTTTGCCAGCCCCGTTGACCGGCTTCAGCTTGGCGAGCGCTTCAAGGCTGGTGTCGGCACGAGGATGCTCGTCGGTGTCGACGATGGCCTCGCCCTTTTTGTGGGCGACGCGCACGGGCACGATTTCCTCGGCGAA
Organism: Pseudomonas sp. GL_135; assembly: GCF_057834665.1. Taxonomy (NCBI): domain Bacteria; kingdom Pseudomonadati; phylum Pseudomonadota; class Gammaproteobacteria; order Pseudomonadales; family Pseudomonadaceae; genus Pseudomonas; species Pseudomonas sp. GL_135. The sequence continues at coordinate 1,106,725 of NZ_CM174408.1, read as the reverse complement.
AAAGCCCGAAGCCTGAGCCGCCGCCGTACGCTGCTGGCTGCGCAGGGCAAAGGCGTCCTGATCCTCCCGAGAGATGCCGAAATCCTCAGCGACGTTGTCGCCGGTCTGCGGCATGGTCTCAACGCCGTACTGGTCCTTCATCTGCGGATTGACAAAACGCCAGCCCAAGGTGGTGTCTTCCAGCTTCTGGCCGCGTCCGAATGCCGTGTCGGCCTTGCCCATCACGAACGGGGCGCGGGACATGGACTCGACGCCGCCGGCAATGGCCAGCTCCATCTCGCCGCAGGCAATGGCGCGGAACGCTGAACCCACCGCGTCCAGGCCGGAAGCACACAAGCGATTGAGGGTCACGCCCGGCACGCTGGCCGGCAAACCCGCCAACAGCGCGGCCATGCGGGCGACGTTGCGGTTGTCTTCACCCGCCTGATTGGCGCAGCCGAGGAACACTTCGTCCAGCTCATTCCAGTTGACCGACGGATTGCGCGCCATCAGGGCTTTTATGGGCAACGCTGCCAGATCATCCGCACGAACGGTCGCCAGGGCGCCGCCAAAACGGCCAATGGGAGTGCGAATTGCATCGCAGATAAATACGTCGCGCATCATGCTTCTCCCGGGGCCTGGCCATGGGCGGCAGCGGTCCGCGCCTCCAGATCACGCAACGCGGTCAGTTCGTACGCGGTAGGCGCGTCGGATTGCACGACCGTGTCGGCAAAGCGCAGGTCCCAACCAGTGGCGGCAATCACCTGCTCGCGGGTCACGCCGGGGTGCAGCGTGGTCACGACGAATTCGTGAGTGCCCTCTTCCGGTTCCATGATGCACAGGTCAGTGATGATGCCGACCGGCCCGGCGCCCGGCAGCCCGAGGCGCTTGCGGGAGTCGCCGCCTTCGCCGTGGCCAACCGAGGTCAGGAAGTCCAGCGTGTTGACGAATGTCCGTGGCGACTGCTTGAGGATGATCAGCACCTCCTTGGCCGAGCCTGCGATTTCCGGCGCGCCCCCCGCGCCCGGCAGACGCACTTTCGGGTGGTGATAATCGCCGACGACTGTGGTGTTGATGTTGCCGAAACGGTCGACCTGAGCCGCGCCGAGAAAACCGACATCGACACGCCCGCCCTGCAGCCAGTAACGAAATATCTCGCTGGTGGACACCACGGTGTCAGCGGTTTCCGCCAGTTCGCCGTCACCGATGGACAGCGGCAGCACGTCTGGCTTGGCGCCGATGGGCCCTGATTCGTAAATCAGTACGACGTCAGGTGAGGAAGTGAGGCGCGCCAGATTGGCCGCTTTCGAGGGCAGGCCGATGCCGACAAAGCACACGGCGCCGTTTTTCAACCGGCGCGCGGCGGCGACGGTCATCATTTCGCTGGTGGAATAAGTCATTGGTGAGCCTCCGCCGCGTGGGCCAGCTTGTGCTTGAACTCACTGAAGTCACGGGTGCCATGGATGTATTCGTCGATCCAGGCGGTAAACGCCTCACGGTCGCGGGCGATGGCGTCCCACGCCTGATAGAAACGGTTGTCGCGCTCGTAGTAGCCGTGGGCGTAGGAAGGATGCGCCCCGCCCGGCACGACGCAAACCGCACTCAGCGCCCAGGTTGGGAGCACGCAGGCGTTCATCGGCGCCTTGAGGTCGTCGACAATTTCCTCGACCGTGACGATGCAGCGCCTGGCCGCCAACGCTGCCTCTTTCTGAACCCCGAGAATGCCCCACAGCAGCACGTTGCCTTTGCGGTCGGCTTTCTGCGCGTGGATCACGGTAACGTCGGGGTGCACTGCCAGCACTGCGGCCAGCACTTCTCCGGTGAACGGACAGGTGACTGATTTGATCAGCGGATTGACCTTCGGCAGATCGGAACCGGCGTAGGCGCGCAGCACCGCGAACGGCAAACCGGACGCGCCCGCCACATAGGCGTTGGCGAGATCGGCGTGGCTGTGTTCTTCAATCTCCATGGGCTGCGGCCATTGCCGTTCGACGGCATCACGAAGCCGATGCAACGAGCCAACCCCGGGGTTACCGCCCCACGAGAAAATCAGACGTCTCGCACAGCCTGCGCCGATCAACTGGTCATAGATCAGATCGGGAGTCATGCGCACCAGCGTCAGATCTTTCTTCTTCTGACGGATGAGTTCATGGCCAGCCGCTGTAGGAATCAAATGGGTGAAGCCTTCCAGTGCAACGGTATCGCCATCGTTGACGAACTGCTTCACAGCCTCGTGGAGGGAAAGAATTGCAGCCATGGGGTGCTCCAGGTTCACACTCGGTTGCCATGCCATTGAGGGCTTGGCGTCGAGAATGAGGTTATGCCTGGGCAAAGGACGGGACAATCCGATAATCGACTAAGTGTTCGATCACCGAACGGTTAGTGGAGACCGGAGCCAGCTACGGTCTCACTGCTTTATAGCCGTCAAGTAAACAACTGCGTGCTGAGGTCACGGCTGGCATCCAGCATGATCGGCAGAAACTTCTGCTCAAGTTCGTTGCGCGTGACCCGCCCCGCGCTGGTGCTGACATTCAGCGCCGCCAGGACCTGACCCGATGCGTCGTAGACCGGCACCGCAATGGAACGCAAACCCTGCTCCAGTTCCTGATCGACAATGCACCAGCCCTGCTGCCGCACTTGCTGCAGGCATTCGAGCAGGGCCTCGGGGGTGCGCAAGGTGCGACTGGTTTTGGGTTGCAGATCCACGTGGTCGAGGTATTCCTGCAACGACACATCGTCCAGCGCTGCCAGCAGAATCCTGCCCATGGACGTGCAGTAAGCCGGTAAACGCCCGCCTACCGCCAGATCCACGGAAATCAGTCGCTGAGTCGTGGCCGAGCGCGCAATGTAAAGAATGTCGTCGCCTTCCAGCGTGGCCATGTTGCAGGCTTCGTGCAGCTGATCACTCATGCGGTCCAGATACGGCTGCGACGAAACCGCGAGGGGTGTGGACGACAGATATGCATGGCCGAGCGTCAGCACTTTAGGCAGCAGCGAGTACGTTCGCCCGTCCGTGGTGGCGTAACCCAGTTTGATGAGTGTGTGCAGGCAACGACGAACCGCAGCCCTGGGGATTTCCGTGCGGTGGCTGATCTGGGCGATGGTCAGGTGCCGCTTGCGCTCTTGAAACGCATGAATGACGGCCAACCCCCGCGCCAGCGAGGTCATGAAGTCCGGATCACCGGTGAGCGCCTGAATCCTTTTAGCAGGGGACGCAACAATCGGCGGCGCAAGTGACGTGAAAGAATTACGCAATTGGTCGTTCATGCTGGCACCGTTCGTCGTGGCCGCGGAAGCCTTGTAGACCGCCACTCTCGCCTGTTTTCAGAGCCACGGCAAGTGAGCTTTGGGCGATTATCGAACGAGTGGGCGATAATCGCAATTGACCAGCCGCACCGTTGCTTATACCTTTCACCCTGCCATGAGGCTTCTTTGGATTACTGGTCAGGTACCCACTGAGAAGTCCCGGGCACGGCCTTGCTAATCGCAAGGCCGTTTTGTTTCCCCCCTCCGCGTTATCTGTAACCGAATAAATACACCTCTGCTATTCGCATCTTCATACCCGAGAATTTACGTCGCCAGAAAACTGCCTGTCGCGTTAAACATTTGACTCACAAAGTTCTGACGTAAAACCGAGTGTGCAACTTAGGAACCTTCGTACATAAAAAAGGTATAAATCCTCCATTGCTCGACTGCGACACTCTCGACAGTTGACTCGCCTGCGCATCTTCGCGATAGTGACCGCCATTGAAGCTCCGGAACGCTATCGCGTGGTTTAATCCCCCCGCCCATTCGGCATGGATCCAAACTCACGCAGGCATTGCCCGATTCGATCGCAATGTTCAGCGGCGGCAGGCCAATACCACGGTCATTTGCCATCCTGCAGACAATCAATAAAGAATGTTGCTACGACAGTTTTGTCATTCCGGTGTACGTAGCCGCCCCTGTTTGAAGTGTGAATCATCTTGCGCAGCGCTCCTGCCCGATGGTTATTCCTGATCCGATACAGTGCGATCGTCAGGCCCGACACTTTCAGACTCGGCGTCAGCACCGGAATTAAACTCAACCGATCAGGTATTAACGTGACCAAAGATGAACTGCGCGCAGAATTAGAGCGCCAGGAACAACGTTACAAGGAAGTCTACGGCGGCGAAGTCACAACATACGCCGCTCAGCCCGAGCCAGAACGCAAGCCGTGGCGCAAACGCGCGAGCCTGCTCGATCAGGCTTTCAAGCAAGAACTGCAAAAGATGGAAGAAGAACTCAAGGAAGAGCCTTGAGCAGGTGGCTTGCCTGCCGCTGACCCTGGCAGCCGACGGCGAACCCGCTATTGCTTGAAAGACCGGGCTTAATAGATTCGACCCTGATTCAGGGGTGCTTCGCACCGTCCTTCCGGACAGGAAGTCAACGGGCTGATGAGACAGAAATTGGGTTGCCGTTTGCTACCAATGATCCGCGCGCCTATCGCGCAGTTTTTTTTCTGTCATAATCCCGCCCCCTTAAGACCGGGTCAGAAAACCTTCCATGATCGATCTATTCAGCGGACTGGATGCTTGGGTAATTGTGAGCCTGTTGCTCGCCCTGGCGTTTGTCCTCACCTTCGAGTTCATCAATGGCTTTCATGACACCGCCAACGCGGTGGCGACAGTCATTTACACCAAGGCCATGCCGCCCCATCTGGCAGTCTTTTTCTCGGGCGTGTTCAATTTCCTCGGGGTGCTCCTGGGTGGCGTCGGCGTGGCCTATGCCATCGTCCATCTGCTGCCGGTCGAGTTATTGATCAACGTCAACACCGGTCATGGTCTGGCCATGGTGTTCTCGCTGCTGGCTGCGGCCATCACCTGGAACCTCGGCACCTGGTACTTCGGTATCCCCGCGTCCAGTTCGCACACGTTGATTGGTTCGATTCTGGGTGTCGGTCTGGCCAATGCGCTGATCAACAACATCCCGCTGGGCGAAGGCGTTAACTGGCAGAAAGCGATCGACATCGGCGCCTCGCTGGTGTTTTCGCCACTGGCCGGTTTCATCGTGGCAGGTCTGGTGTTGTTGGGTCTCAAAGCCTGGCGCCCGCTTTCCAAGATGCACAAGACCCCGGAACAACGCCGCAAGCTCGATGACAAAAAACACCCTCCATTCTGGAATCGCCTGGTTCTGGTGATTTCCGCGATGGCGGTGAGCTTCGTGCACGGTTCCAATGATGGCCAGAAAGGCATTGGTCTGATCATGCTGGTGCTCATCGGTATCGTCCCGGCGCAGTTCGTGCTGGACCTGAGCACCACCACTTACCAGATCGAACGCACCCGCGACGCGACCCAGCACCTGAGCCAGTTTTACCAGCGCAACAACGCGACGCTGGGCGAGTACCTGGCACTGGGTAAATCAGCGGCGGGCGACTTGCCTGAGCGCTTCAGCTGCAACCCTGAGCAGACCGAGCCGACCATTGATGCGCTGTTGAACAACCTCAAGGGCGTCAATGACTACCACAGCCTCGCACCGGAGCGTCGCATCGAAGTGCGTCGTTACCTGCTGTGTCTGGACGACACGGCACGCAAGGTCGGCAAGCTGCCGGCGCTGGATGCCCGTGAAAAATCCGATCTGGAGAAGCTGCGCAAGGACCTGACCGCCACCACTGAATACGCGCCGTTCTGGGTGATCTTCGCCGTTGCTCTGGCGCTGGGCATTGGCACCATGGTCGGCTGGAAACGTGTGGTGCTGACCATCGGCGAGAAGATCGGCAAGCAAGGCATGACCTACGCGCAGGGCATGTCCGCTCAGATCACCACCGCGAGCGCCATTGCGCTGGCCAACGTGTTCAGCCTGCCGGTTTCGACCACTCACATCCTGTCGTCCGGCGTGGCCGGGACCATGGTGGCGAACAAAAGCGGCCTGCAAGGCGGCACCGTACGTAACATTCTGCTGGCGTGGGTGTTGACCCTGCCAGCCACGGTCGCGCTGTCGGCAGGGTTGTTCTGGTTGGCGTCCAAAGCGCTGGCCTGACCTGACTGCACGGCATGATCTGAAGAAGCCCATTCATTGAATGGGCTTTTTTGTGGGTGCGAGATCAGCGAGGTGGTCTTCGGGGTGAGTGTGTGGGCGAACGTTTCAACGGCGTTTTTTGCCACCGCCCAGCAACGAGCCCATCAATCCCCGCACCAGCTCGCGACCGATCTGGGTTGCGGCCTGACGCATCGCACTCTTGACCGCCTGCCCTGCCAGTCCACCCAGAAAACCACCAGCCATGTCGGCAAAGCCGCCTTCTGACTTCTCCTCGGCGGGCAGTTTTTGCCCGGGGTCCGTCGAAGCGCCTTTGCGCGCCAGCAGCATTTCGTAAGCTGATTCGCGGTCCACGGGTTTGTCGTAACGACCGGCCAGTGGCGACCGGGCCATCAGGGCCGCGCGCTCGGCCTGGGTCAACGGCCCGATGCGCGATTGCGGCGGGGCGACCAACACCCGCTGAACCATTTCAGGCGTACCCTTGTCCTGCAGGGTGCCCACCAGCGCCTCACCGATACCCAGTTCGGTCAGCACCGAAAGCGCATCGAACTCGGGATTGGGGCGGAAACCATCCGCAACGGCTTTCAGCGATCGTTGCTCCTTGCTGGTGAACGCGCGCAGGCCATGCTGAATGCGCAAACCGAGCTGGGCCAGAATCGTGTCCGGCAGATCCCCGGGAGACTGAGTGACAAAATACACGCCGACGCCTTTCGAGCGAATCAGCCGCACCACTTGCTCCAGCCGCTCCTGCAGCGCCTTCGGCGTATCCGCAAACAGCAAATGCGCTTCGTCGAAGAACAGCGCCAGCAAAGGTTTATCGGCGTCGCCGCGCTCGGGCAATTGCTCGAACAGCTCGGCCAGCAGCCACAGCAGGAAGGTGGCGTAGACCTTCGGCGACTCGTGCACCAGCCGGCTGGCATCCAGCAAATGAATCTGCCCGCGGCCGTCGCTTGCAGGCTGCAGAATGTCTTCCAGTTGCAGCGCCGGCTCACCGAACAAGGCCTCGGCGCCCTGCTGCTCAAGGACGGCCAGCCGACGCAGCAGCGCCTGACTCGACCCCGTGGTCATCAGCGCGCTGTCGTCGCCGAGTACTTCGGGGTTGTCGCGCAGATGATTGAGCAGCGCCTTGAGGTCCTTGATGTCCAGCAACAACAGCCCTTCCCGATCCGCCACCTTGAACGCGGCGTAGAGTGCCGACTGCTGGCTGTCCGTCAATTCCAGCAGACTTCCCAACAGCAGCGGCCCCATTTCCGACAAGGTCGTGCGCAACGGATGGCCCGTTTCACCGTGCACATCCCACAGGGTCACCGGATAGCCCTGAGGTATATGGTGCAGCCAGGGCATACCGGCAATGCGCTCGGCGATCTTGCCTTGAGGTTCGCCAGCAGCGCCGAGCCCGCAGAGATCCCCCTTGATGTCGGCCGCGAACACCGCCACGCCGGCATCGCTGAACACTTCCGCCAAGCGCTGCAGCGTGACGGTTTTCCCGGTGCCCGTCGCGCCGGCCACCAGTCCGTGACGATTGGCCAGACGCATCGCCTGCCCGATCGGCTGGCCCTTCAGGTCAGCGCCAATAAGAATCTGTTGTGAGTCAGCCATCGGTTCACCCAAGCGTCGCGTTTGATAATCCCGAGGGCACTGCGGCAACGGTCCGAATGGACCGCCACCGCAGATCAGCCCCAAGGCCACTTCTCTACTCTAGCGCAAGCGCTGCGGCGCCCACCCATGGTCATAGGTGCGATGATCTGCAACCGAACATCTGTATCTGTGGATGGTCAACCGCAAGTACCGACCACCGGACGGAGCCTTACTGTGCATATCGCTGACATGACCATGTTCTACGCCCCTGCCAGCGGTGGCGTGCGCACGTATCTGGACGCCAAACACCGTCGCCTCGCGCAATACCCGGGCGTGCGACACAGCCTGCTGATTCCCGGACCGCAACGCAGTAATGAGGACGGCGTATACCGTGTGCCGGCGCCACCTGTGCCCTTTGGCAACGGCTACCGCTTTCCGCTGCGCGTGGGTCCCTGGCGAGAGGCCCTGCGAAGCCTGCGACCGGACCTGATCGAAGTCGGCGACCCTTATCTGACCGCATGGGCGGCACTGGACGCCCGACGCCAGCTGGACGTGCCGGTCATTGGCTTCTACCACTCCGACCTGCCGCTGCTGGTGCGCAACCGCATCGGCACCTGGCTGGGCGCCAACGCCGAGAATTACGTGAGCAAGCTCTACGGCAACTTCGACCGGGTGCTCGCGCCGAGCGCGGCGATGGCCGACAAGCTGATCCGTCTGGGTGTGATGAATGTGCATGTGCAGCCGTTGGGGGTTGATCTGCAGACGTTTCATCCTTCGCGGCAAGACCCCGGTCTCAAGGCCGAGTTGGGCCTGTCGGAAGAAACACACCTGCTTATCTTCGCCGGACGAGGTTCAAAAGAAAAAAACCTGACGGTTCTGCTGGACTGCATGAAAGCGCTGGGTGCGAATTACCACTTGGTGCTAGTGGGCTCTCATATGCCGACCGGCGTGCCAGCGAATGTGACGGTTGTGGATAAATTCCGCCCGACCGCCGAAGTCGCGCGGCTGCTGGCGAGTGCTGATGCGCTGGTGCATGCCGGGGATCAGGAAACCTTCGGCCTGGTGGTGATCGAAGCCATGGCCAGCGGAATTCCAGTGGTCGCAGTAGATGCCGGGGCGTTCCGCGAAATCATCCCCGCGCATTGCGGCCTGTTGTGCGAACCCAATCATCCGCTGGCCATGGCGTCAGCGGTGCGCCAACTGTTTGCAGAGAACCCGGCACGCCGAGGCGCACAGGCGCGGCTTCATGTGGAGACGCACTACGCGTGGGACACCGTGGTCGCCGGTTTACTCGGGCATTATCAGGCAGTCCTCGGCGCCCATCAGCCGGTCTATGCCCATGGGTGAGATCCCTGCAATCACCCAGCGCAGCCTGATGCTGGTGCTCCATGACGTGGCACCCCAAACCTGGCCGGATTATCGTCCGTTTGTAGAAGCCGTCGATGCACTGGGAAATGTGCCCATTACCTGGCTGGTGGTGCCGGACTTTCACAAGCAGAACGCCATCGACGCCAACCCGGACTTCCAGCGGGTGATGCACGACCGTCTTGCACGTGGCGATGAACTGGCGCTGCACGGTTATTACCATTGCGACGACAGCCCCGCGCCGCGCACGCCGCAGGACTTTTTCATGCGGCGCATCTACACCTGGGAAGGCGAGTTCTACACCCTCAACGAGCAGCAGGCGATGCAGCGACTGGAAGCCGGCATGGAAGTGTTCCGGCGCAACGACTGGCCGTTGCACGGATTCGTTGCGCCGGCCTGGCTGATGAGCAAAGGCACACGTGATGCCCTTCGAAAATTGCCGTTGGACTACACAAGTGATGCCCAACACTTGTATCGTCTGCCGGACTTTTCCGAGATCGATGCACCCGGCATCGTCTGGAGCGCTCGCAGCGCCTGGCGCCGGGGCGTATCGAAAATCGTCAGCAACCACCGTGAGGCTCAATTGCACAACGCCGCAACTATTCGTCTGGGTCTGCACCCCGTAGACATGCGCCACAATTTTTCCCGTCGTTACTGGCTGCAAGCCCTTGAGCGCTTGCTCAGCGACGGCCGTACGCCGACGAGCAAATTTGCCTGGTTACAGGGACTGAATGCCGCAAGGTCCGCGGCGTGAGGCGACTTGGCTGGCTCGCCGCAGCGCTGATACTCGCCCTGCTGATTCCGTTCTTTATGGGCGGCGCAGACATGTTTCATCGCCTGCGTAACTTCCCGGTGATGCTCCTGATCGGCATGTTTGTCATGGTGCTGGTGGGCTGGTGCATGAACACGATGCGCCTGCGCCTGCTGCTTGGCGACGCGGCCAGCGGGCTCGGCATGCGCAAAAGCCTCGCGGTGGTGATGGCCACGGAGTTCGCCTACTGCGCGACGCCCGGGGGCAGCGGCGCCCCGTTGACCCTCGTTGCACTGCTCTCGCGCAGTGGCATCGGCCCGGCGAAAAGCACAGCGGCCTTCGCCACTGACCAGCTGATGGATCTGGTGTTTTTCCTGCTCGCGCTGATCGGCATCCTGATTTACGCAGTGTTCCACCAGCTCAGCGAAAATCTGGAATGGATGCTCATTGCCAGCGCTCTCCTGATCGGTGCCGGGCTTTGTGCGTGCGCGGGCTTCGCGCGGTATCACCGACGCATCATTCTGTTCAACGGCCGGGTGCTCAAGCGCCTGAAACGCAAGAACACCACGCGTATTCGCTGGGCGCGCAAGCTGCTGCACTTTCGCGACGCCCTGGCTGAAACCTGGAAGATGCCCCATCGCATCCTGCTGCAGGTGTTTGCGTTGACCTGCGTGCACTGGAGTTTGCGTTACAGCGTGTTGTACCTGGCGCTGCAAGGGCTGGGCGTGAACATCGACTGGGCGTGGACGTTCCTGGTGCAGATGCTGTCATTGAGCGCTGGGCAGTTCAGCCTGTCGCCGGGCGGTGCCGGGGCGGCGGAGTTGACGTCGGCGGCCTTGTTGGCGCCGATGGTGGGCAAGTCGACGGCCGCGGCGGCGATCCTTATCTGGCGGATCGTCACCTACTATTTCTATCTGGTCGCAGGCGGTCCGGTGTTTCTGTTGATGGTCGGGCGCCCCCTGTTGAACAAGTTACTGCGGATCAAGACCGTCTGATTCGTCTTCCGGTCTGGCGGATGTCAGCTCTTTCCATAATGCTTCGGCCCCCTCGAAGTCCGTTCCGTCCTCCGGCGACATTGCGTCGACGTCATAACGGCTCAGGCATCCCTCGCCAAGGGTCGGCGGGGCTTTGGAAGTGGCTCTGTCGAGGGGGTCGGTCATGTTGTTCTGCCTGTCTCGCCATAGAAGCCTGATTGCTCGCAAACAATCATGTTGAAGTGGACCGCTGAAACTTCAGCGGCACATTAAAACCGGCTGATCACTTCTTAATCAAAGACCACTGTCTTGTTGTCATGCACCAGCACGCGGTCTTCCAGGTGCGCGCGCAGGCCGCGAGCAAGCACCATCTTTTCCACGTCGCGACCGAAACGCACCATGTTTTCAATGCTGTCGCGATGGCTGACGCGCACCACGTCCTGCTCGATGATAGGACCGGCGTCCAGTTCTTCGGTGACGTAGTGGCAAGTAGCGCCGATCAGTTTCACGCCCCGCAGCGACGCCTGGTGATATGGCTTGGCGCCGACAAACGAAGGCAGGAAGCTGTGGTGAATGTTGATGACCTGGTGCGCGTATTCCCGGCACAGTTGCGGTGGCAGGATCTGCATGTAACGCGCCAGCACAACAACGTCGGCTTCATGTTGTTTGACCAGACGCGAGACTTCGGCGAACGCCGGCTCTTTGTCTTTTGGATCAACCGGCACGTGGTAATACGGAATGTTGTGCCACTCGACCATGCTGCGCAGGTCCTGGTGGTTGGAAATCACGCAGGCGATTTCACAGTGCAGTTCATCGCTGTGCCAGCGGTGCAACAGGTCGGCCAGGCAATGGGACTCCCGGCTTGCCATGAGCACGACGCGTTTTTTCTGCGCAGAGTCGGTAATCCGCCAGTCCATCGAAAACTCTTCGGCGATGGGTGCGAAGGCTTGGCGAAAGCCTTCGAGGTCGAAAGGCAGAGAATCGGCGCGGATTTCATGGCGCATGAAAAACCAGCCGCTGAGGTTGTCAGAGTGATGGCTCGCTTCAGTAATCCAGCCGTTGTGTGATGCCAGAAAGTTACTGACCTTGGCAACGATACCGACACGGTCCGGGCAAGCAATCACCAGACGAAAAGTGCGCATGTGAAAAACTCCAGAACTTCGCAAAGGCCGCCATTCTAGCGATTAGCGATGGACTGTGCAGTACCTGTATGACACTCATTTCAGGCGGCAAAAAAGCGCACCCTGCCGAGGTCAATGCTTAAGTACCCTACAGGGCCATCGGCGGCAGAAACTCGACGCCAGATACTTCACTAAAAACGGTAAGGTCATTGGCGTTGTATAACGCGACATGTGTATCTGAATCGAGGATAAGTCTGCGGCTATTTCAAAATGCTACGGACAAAACTTTTCTTAAATGTTTACTTGCGCAAACACTCTGATTATTATGCGCCATCGCATCATGCCCATCACAACATAGGTACCCCCCATGTCACTGATCAACGAATACCGCGCAACAGAAGAAGCCATCAAAGAATTGCAAGCACGCCTGCAAAATCTGCAACAAGACGACAAACTGCAGAAAGAACTTGAGTTCGAAGGCAAACTGCGCACGTTGATGGGCGAGTATCAGAAATCCCTGCGCGACATCATCGCCCTGCTGGATCCCGATTCGAAAATGAAGGCTCCACGTGGCGCTGCTGTAAAGCCGGTTGGCACCAAACGCGCTCGCAAGGTCAAGCAATACAAGAACCCGCACAACGGTGAAATCATCGAGACCAAAGGCGGCAACCACAAGACGCTGAAAGAGTGGAAAGCCAAGTGGGGTGGCGACGAGGTTGAAGGCTGGGCAACTCTGCTGGGTTAATTACCGGGTGTAGAGTCAGCCGTCGCGCAGAAATGTTCGACCCAAGAAGACGCCAGCTTATGCTGGCGTTTTTTATTCCCTGCCGTTTACTCCTCTTCGCTTAAAGCCCCAGGCGCTGTTTCAACACCAGAGAGTATTCCTGCCACTGGGCGAGTACTTTGAGTTGCTCGGGGGTGGCCTTCAGCGAGAGTTCGATGAGCGCACGGCTGAATGCCTTGAACGTATTGGGCGCGCCGGCCTGAGGATCGCTCAGGCGCAACTGACAAAACGCCAACCAGCGCTGTTGCTCGGCAACATTGAGGGTTTCGGCGAAGTTGCGGGCGCGGTACCGGAATAGCAATTCAGGCAATCGGGGATCATCGAACGGCCAGCCATCGGTAGCCAGTTGCTGGGGCTCGGCAATTCGCACCTGCTCGCAGAGACGACGATCCCGATCATTGATGAAGCCATCGTACAACTGCTGTTCCGGATCCTCACTGGCAGCGAAGTTGTCGTTGGCATACACGCTCATCAACTTGTCCTGCCAGATCGCCTGCCCTTCATTCAAAGCGGCCACGCGCGTTTTATAAACACTCATGTCCAGTTGCAGACGCTGACGGTCCTCCTCGCGAAGCACGCTCAGCGGGGCAATGACCGGGCATTTATTAACATGCAGCAATTTGAGCGGAACCGGTAACTGGCCTTCGAGCAGATCTTCGCGGCGGGTATATAGACGCTGACGCAAGGTCTCTCCGTCTTCCTCCAGCAACGGGCTGTGGTCATGGAACAGGTCACAGACAATCAATGCATTTCGGTTAACCGGATGCCAGGCCAGCGGGAGTACGACGCTCACATAACTTCGCGCCGCGGAAAATCGACCCGATATATGCACAAGCGGCTGCATCAACCGAATCTGATCCTGGACCTTGTGCTTGAAGCGCAAGCCGAAAAGATAATCGTAAAGTTTGGGTTGTTTATCGCGGACCAGACGCGCCAGCGCGATGGTTGCACGGACATCGGAGAGCGCGTCGTGGGCATGGCCATGGTCGATCCCGTTGGCCGCCGTCAGCCGCTCGAGTTTCAGGGTGACCCGGCCCTCTTCTTCCGGCCAGACAATGCCCTCGGGGCGTAACGCATAAGCCGTGCGCACCACATCGATCAAATCCCAGCGGCTGTTGCCGCCCTGCCATTCCCGTGCATAGGGATCGAAGAAGTTGCGATAAAGACTGTAGCGGGTCATCTCATCGTCAAAACGCAACGTGTTGTAACCCGCGCTGCACGTGCCCGGCAGAGACATCTCCGCGTGCAGCCGGGTCATGAAGTCTGCTTCACACAAGCCTTTTTCCGCGAGCCGGTCAGGCGTAATGCCTGTCACCAGGCACGCCGCCGGGTGGGGCAGGATGTCATCGCTGGGCTGACAATAGAGGTTGATCGGTTCACCGATCTCGTTGAGTTGATCGTCCGTACGAATGCCCGCCACTTGCAGCGGCCGGTCGTTGCGTGGATTGATCCCGGTGGTTTCGTAGTCGTACCAGAAGATGCTGGAAGTCACGGGCTGATCCTGAACAAAAGACCGGACGAGTTTAACAGACGCCCCTCCGCGTCTGACGCCAGTCAATAAACCCTACGGCCTGGGATACTGCGACACAGTTTGTGCGAAAGTGGCGGCTGTCTGTGGCCAGCAAGTTGTAACAGGACTATTCCCACACTTCGACCAGAATCATCCTGTTGCTTAGCCGCTCCGGCGTGGCTAGCATCAAACCTCTTTCACCGGCGCGCCTTTCTTTATGTCCCTTTCCCATGCAGAGCCAGGAATTGCTGCACCGCTTGCCCTGCTGGACACTCGTGTTCGCATGGAAACGCCTGAGGGCATAGACCTTATCCTGCGCCCCGCCGGGTTGCTGTCCCGGTCAATTGCTTTCGGCATCGACCTGATGATTCGCGGCGCACTCCTGGGTGCGCTGTTTTTCGTGCTGGGAGCGTTGGGCGACTTCGGCACCGGGCTGTTCATGCTCGCGCTGTTTCTCGGAACCTGGGGCTATATGGTGCTTTTCGAGGTGCTGCATCAGGGACGCACGCCGGGGAAGCAGATCATGGGGCTGCGGGTCATTCACGATGACGGCACGCCAATCGGCTGGTCGGCTTCAGTGCTGCGCAACTTGCTGCGCTTCGTAGACATGCTGCCCTTCGGCTACTGCGTTGGCGCGTTCACCTGCCTGCAGCACCCGCTGTTCAAACGCCTTGGGGATCTCGCGGCCGGCACGCTGGTGATCTATCGAGATTTACCTCCTCAACGACCGCCGCTGGCTGAAGCCACAGCGATGAGTCCGCCGCTGCCCCTCTTATTGGAGGAACAGCGCGCCATACAAGCCTTTGCCGAGCGGCAAGGCACACTTTCTTCGGCGAGGGCTCAAGAGCTTGCTGCCATCGTCACGCAGCCGTTGCAATTATCTACCTCGCAAGATCCTCACTATCCCGTCCGGCAATTGAATGGCATTGCGCGCAGCCTGGCCGGCTCGCCATGAAGCAGAGCCTGTTCGAAAAACGCCATGCAGAAGACTGGCAACGCTTTGCAACACGCCTTGAGGTGCTGGAAGGGAGTCGCCGTAAAAGTGAATCCGGTGCCGGCTTCAGCCGGGAATACCGTCAGATCTGCCAACACCTTTCGTTGGCGATTGACCGTGGCTACGCCAGTCATCTGGTCGAGCACCTGCAACAGCTTGCGATGCGCGGCCACCAGCAGTTGTATCGCCACCGAAGTCAATTCACTGCGCAGTTGCTGAGTTTTGTGCTGGCGGACTTTCCGCGGCTGGTGCGTGCTCAATGGCGATGGGTCGCCCTCGCCGGCCTGCTGTTTTTTGGCAGCCTGACGTTCATGGCGCTGTTGGTTTACGGCTATCCGGATCTGGTCTACAGCGTCGTCAGCCCCGCCGATGTCGCCGAGATGCACGCCATGTACGAGCCCGCCGCACGGCGCATCGGGCAAACGGCCGAGCGCGCATCCAGCACTGACTGGCTGATGTTCGGTTACTACGTCATGCACAACATCGGCATCGCTTTCCAGACCTTCGCCAGTGGCCTGTTCTTCGGCGTCGGCAGTCTGTTCTTTCTGTTCTTCAACGGGCTGATGATTGGCGCGGTTGCGGGCCATCTGACCGACGCAGGCATGGGCTCAACCTTCTGGCCGTTCGTGGTCGGGCACAGCGCCTTCGAGCTGACCGGCATCACGCTGGCGGGTGCGGCGGGGCTAAAACTCGGATGGGCGCTGGTCGCTCCCGGCCGCCTGCGCCGAGGCGAGGCGCTTCGCCAGGCTGCCCAAATCAGCGTACGACTGATTGGCGGGGTCGCGATGTTCCTGCTCATCGCCGCATTCATTGAAGCGTACTGGTCGTCGATGAGCTGGCCGCCAGCGACGGCCAAATATGGGGTGGGCGCTTCTTTATGGCTGTTGGTCGGGGCCTACCTGACGCTTGCCGGACGCACGCCCCATGCGCCTGACTGACGCCAGCGTAGCGATACGTCCACGTACGCCCTGGGAAGCCATCGATCTGGGCGTCCTTCTGGCGCAACGGCATCGCGCCTTGCTGATGACCAGCTGGGCCATCGTTACCTTGCCAGTCTTCGCGCTCCTGACCCTGCTGCTGTGGGATTACCCGTCGGTGTCAGTCCTGGTGTTCTGGTGGCTGAAGCCGGCATACGAACGGCTGCCGCTGTTGATTCTGTCCCAGGCTCTGTTCGGCTCGACACCTTCGCTCAAGCAGGCGCTGAAAAGTTTTCCGTCCGCATTCAAACCGCAGATGATCGCGACCCTGAGCTGGCGGCGTCTGAGCCTCAGCCGCAGCTTCTACCAGCCGGTGCAGCAACTGGAGGGACTTGACGGGTTACCGCGGGCGCAGCGCATTGCCGTACTTGGCCAGAAGGATTCCCGGGCGGCGCGTCTGCTGACCGCACTGGGCAGCACCCTTGAAATGACCTTCTGGATCGGCCTGATGGTGTTGTTCTACGCCATGATTCCGCCGCAGATCGAAGCCGACTGGTCGTGGCGCAGCTTGCTGGACATTGAAGGTGAGTGGAACTGGCTTGAGCATCTGACCAACGGGTTTTATGCGCTGGTGTTGATCGTGTGGGGACCGGTTTACGTGTCCTGCGGGTTTTCGCTCTACCTCAATCGTCGAACTGCACTGGAGGCGTGGGACATCGAACTACGTTTCCGCAAGCTGCGCGAGCGTGTTCTGGGCAGTGCAGTGGCGTTGTTATTCGGCGGCGTACTTGCGCTGACGCTGTTGCCGTCTTCCGCTATGGCAGAGTCGGCGGCAAACCCGTTGATGGCAGCCCCGTCAATGGCGGACGAAATACCCAGCGAGTCGGGCAATAGCTGCCCGCTGCCGCCGCTGGACAACCCGCAGACTGACGAGGACGTGGCACCGCCCGACTCACCTCGCCTGCTCAATCAGCCGCTGACCAGCCAGGCGTCACAAAACACCATCCATTCAGTGCTTGAGCAACCCCCGTTCAAAAATCCCAAACCGGTCTCAGGGTGGCGCATCGCCCAACCTAAACACGATGCCAGCCATGATGCCAAGTCAACCGAGACACCAAATTGGGTGGCGCGACTGGTCGTCGGCGCGCTCAACCTGGGCAAAACCCTGTCGACGGTGTTTGGCGCAACGTTATGGACCCTGCTCGGCCTCACGGTCGCGTGGGTAATCTGGCGCTATCGGGCCTGGTTCGCCACCTTCGTGGATAAAAGCCCCCGCAAGGCAATTGCCCCCCGAGACATCCCCCACCAACTCTTCGGCTTGCAAGTTCGCGCTGAAACGCTGCCAACGGATGTCGCGGGTGCAGCGGAGAGGCTGTGGCAGCAGTCACCCCGAGAAGCTTTGAGTCTGCTTTACCGCGCACTGCTGAGCCGACTGTTGACGGATTACCAGTTGCCGCTGAAAAGCGCGGACACCGAGGGCCAGATATTGGCACGCATTGCCGAGCTCAAGCAGCCATTCCTCGATGACTTCAGTCATGAACTGACGCGCCACTGGCAAAATCTCGCGTACGGGCACCAGGTGCCGCCGGATCATGCACGACAGGCGCTGTGTTCAAGCTGGCGGAAGTTGTTCGCGCAGGAAGCACGCACATGAGCCGGCGCTGGATCATCGGGCTGGTCGTTGCGCTGATGCTGGCAAGCATCGTCATCGCCAGTGTGCCTGTGCTGAAGCGGCTCGAACGTTATGAGGACACCGTGGACCAGGGACCTTCGCCTGAAGCGCTGGCCAATCCTTATCTCGCCGCGCAGACGTTCCTGCGTCAACGAAACATTCAGGTGAAGACCGTTGAAACGCTCACCACGCTCCCTGACCTCCGTAACCAGCCGCAAACGCTGATGCTGCTGGATTTCCGCGAAAGGATGACGCCGTCCGAGGTCAAGCGCTTGCTGGCCTGGACCCGATCAGGCGGCCGCCTTCTGTTTGTTGCCGAACAGTTGTGGGACCCCGCCAAGGGGAGCAGTGGCGACCTGTTGCTGGATCAATTGCAGATTCATCAATTTCTCACCCAGGATCTGCAAGAGCAGGATCGCGAACGACAGCGCGAACAGCTCAAGCCGGTCATCCCGTTGAGCACGCCGGACATTCAAGGCCCGGAAACGCCGTGGCCCGAGTTGACCCGGCTGTTTGTGCAAAACGAAAACGATCCGGCCTACATGAGCTTCGACCCGGCCTTCCATCTCGATGACCCGGAGGATCATGCACAGTCATGGGCCAACAGCGCTGACGCCACGCACCTGCTGCAAATGGTGTACGGCTCCGGATTGATCACTGTCGTCACCGACGCCGATCTTTGGAAAACCCAAGCCATCGGTGAATACGACAATGCCTGGCTGCTCTGGTACCTGAGCCAGGACAGCACTGTCACGATGGTGCTGCGCACTGAACACGACAACCTGTTTGGGCTGCTCTGGAAATACTTTCCCCAGGCGCTGCTCGCCTTGGCGCTGTGCCTCGTTGCAACGCTGTGGCACGCAGGCATGCGCTACGGCCCGATGTTGCCCATCCCGCCGCGCGGTCGCCGTCAGCTCAGCGAACACCTGCGCGCAAACGCCGACTTCATGCTCCGCCGAGAAGGTCAGCATGCCGCGTTGCGCGCCTTGCAGCAGGACATCCTGCGCCGCGCCCGGCAGCGCCACCCCGGCTTCGAAACCCTGGCCGTCACCGAACAATGGCAAACGCTGGCGCGCATGACGCGTCAGTCCACCAGCAGCATCGGTCAGGCATTGCGCCCGCGGCCGGAGCAGCGCCTGTCCAGCAGCGAATTCACCCGTCAGGTTGCGTACCTGCAAACCATCAGGAATGCCTTATGAGCGATCAACCGACCGAGCCAAGTCACGCGTCCCATCACCTCCCCACTCCTGAAACCCCGGCTGTGGACCCTACGCACACCGAACCGGCCACCGCCTCGGGCAGCCACCCGGCGCAGCAGCGCCAGCGCGCGATTCATCTGGCACAGGCAGTGCGGCACGAGCTGCAAAAAGCGGTCATCGGTCAGGACACCGTGATCGATGATGTACTGACCGCACTGATCGGCGGTGGCCATGTCCTGCTCGAAGGTGTCCCCGGGCTTGGCAAGACGCTGTTGGTGCGGGCGCTGGCCCGGTGTTTCGGCGGCGAGTTCGCGCGGATTCAGTTCACCCCTGACCTGATGCCCAGCGACGTCACCGGCCATGCCGTGTACGACATGCAGAGCGAGCAGTTCAAACTGCGCAAGGGGCCGTTGTTTACGCATCTGCTGCTCGCGGACGAGATCAACCGCGCACCGGCCAAAACCCAGGCCGCGCTGCTTGAGGCGATGCAGGAACGTCAGGTCACGCTGGAGGGCCGTGCGTTACCGGTGCCGCAACCGTTCATGGTGCTGGCGACGCAGAACCCGATTGAACAGGAAGGCACTTACCCATTGCCCGAAGCCGAGCTCGACCGCTTCATGCTCAAAGTGCGCATGGATTATCCCCAGGCCGATCAGGAGCTGGAGATGGTCCGTCAGGTCACGCGTTCGACCCGCTCTGACATGCTCGACGTCCAGCCCTTGCGCACCTTGATGCAGGCAAAGGATGTGCTGGCGCTGCAACGCATCGCCGGCGATCTGCCGGTGGATGAACAGGTCCTCGATTATGCCGTGCGGCTTGCTCGCGCCACTCGCACGTGGCCGGGCCTGACACTCGGCGCGGGGCCGCGTGCGTCTATCGCACTGATTCGGGGAGCCCGCGCGCGGGCGCTGTTGCGCGGCGGCGAGTTCGTCGTACCTGACGACGTCAAGGGCTGCGCCCTGGCAGTGCTGCGTCATCGGGTGAGGCTTGCGCCGGAGCTGGACATCGAAGGCTTGTCGGTGGATCAAGTGCTCAAGCAAATGCTGGATCAGGTGGCGGCGCCGCGTCGATGAAGCAACTGCTCAAGCCGTCGACACGGATGCTCTGGTGGCTGGCCGTTCTGCTGAGCGTGTCGGTGCTGCTCGGCATTCTGCAGGCATTGGGGCGCGGTCCGGTTGCCCGACTGGACGGGGTTTTCTGGACCCTGCTAGGGGTGATGACTGCCGTCGCTGCGTTGGATGCGGCATGGCTGTGGCGTCTGCCCTCCCCTCGGGTCAAGCGGCGCTTGGCCGGCAGTCTGGGAATGGGGCGCTGGAGCGAGGTGCAGGTCGAGCTGGAACACGATTCCCCCCGCGCACTGCACATGACCCTCTTTGATCATGGCCCTACCGAGCCGGACGCCCGCTACGAAACCGAACATCTGCCCCAGAAAGTCGCGCTGCGCCCACAGCGCACGACGCAGCTGACTTACCGGCTGCGGCCGGCCAGTCGCGGGGATTTCACCTTCGAACAGACCGAGATCCTCATGCGCAGCCCGTTGCGCCTTTGGTCATCCCGGCGGCATGTACCCAACCATGACACCGTCCGGGTGTACCCGGATTTCGCCCGGTTGCACGACGGACAGCTGCTGGGCGTCGAGAACTGGCTCAGGCAGATCGGCATTCGCCAACAGCCGCGCCGGGGGCTGGGCCGGGAATTTCACCAGCTGCGTGAATTTCGTGAAGGCGACAGCCTGCGTCAGATCGACTGGAAGGCCACGGCCAGGCATCGCGCGCCCATTGCACGGGAATATCAGGATGAGCGCGATCAGCAAATCCTGTTCATGCTCGACTGTGGCCGACGCATGCGCAGCCAGGACGGCGATCTGACGCACTTCGACCACGGGCTCAACGCCTGCCTGCTGCTGAGCTATGTGGCCTTGCGTCAGGGCGACGCAGTCGGGCTTTCAACCTTTGCGGGCGAACAGGACCGGCATTTGCCACCCGTCAAAGGCGCGGGCCAGTTGAACGTGCTGTTGAATCACCTCTACAACGTCAACGCGACCCAGCGACCTGCGGATTACGCGGTAGCGATGCGAAACATCCTTGCGCGGCAGAAACGCCGGGCGTTGGTGGTCTTGGTGACTAATCTGCGGGACGAGGATGACGAGCAGTTACTGGAAGCGGTCAAACAGCTGAGTCGCCATCATCGCGTGCTGATAGCCAGTTTGCGCGAAGTTGTGCTCGACGATCTGCGCCAAACGCCGGTGCAGACCTGGCAACAGGCCGTGGATTATTGCGGTACGGTCGACCTGCTGAACGCCCGGAGCGGGCTGCATGAGCGTTTAGTCGCCCATGGCATCCCGGTGCTGGATGTGCGCCCCAGTGAGCTGGGCCCGGAGTTGGTCAGCCGATACATGAGCTGGAAAAAGGCCGGGGCCTTGTAGGGTGCCTGCCTTCAGGCGGACGCTTCCAGCGGATAGAAACTGAAGTAGTGCTGCAAAGCCTGAATGAGGACAAAGTATTCCGCCGGCGCCGCTTGCAGCCGGAAGCCGGAATCGAACACGCGCGGGGTTTCGTCTTCCTGACACCACAGGCAGCTGGCGTCGATATCAATGTTGTACAGGCCGTTCTTCCCGTCAGGCACTTTCAGGCGCAGCTGAAAATCAGCCCCCACCAGAATGGGCAGATCGCTGATCAGCATCAGGCCTTGTTCAGACACGTTACCAAGGCAACCCAACGGTTTATCGGTGTACCGGTTGAACACTTGCAGGTAGTAAGGCAGTTGGTGACGTTCTATTCGTCTTTCATTAAGCATTCGGACACTCGCCCTGAGATGACCATTGAGCATGGCCGCGCTAGTGCTTTGGGATTCGGTTGCACGAAACTGCCAGACCCGTGTCGCCAGAATCCATCAGCGGAAAAACCGATGACGACATCTGACTCATCCGGCACTGGCAAAAGTCACTGATACGAGCGGCCGATTTGCGCTAACCACACCTATCGCCCCGCTTTCGGATCAGTGGCGCTGTCACCTTCGTCAAAACACTTAGGTCCCTACTCATTGCAGCCTAGCTCACGTTTTCCCGATATCCACCCGGAAACGTGACCGTATATCCACTCGGGTGTAACTAGCGTGAAGCAGCACGCGGGGTGGCGGGCGGCGCCAGGTTGTCATTGCCCAGCTGATGCAGAGTGTCCAGACGGGCCTTGGCGCGGAACGCATATTCGCTTTCCGGGAACTGAGTGATGATGTACTGGTAGGTCTGCACCGCATCCATGTAGAACTTCTGGCGTTCCAGGCACTGGCCACGCAACATCGACACTTCGGGCTGTACGTAACGACGCGAACGGCTCTCTCGGTCGACTTTCGACAGGTTGTACATCACCGCGTCGCAGTCGCCTTGGGCGTAGGCGCGGTTGGCGTTGTTCAAATGGCTGTTCATTGCCCAGCGGGTGCAGCCACCCAAGGCAAGCAGCGCCACTAATATCATCACGATTCGCATGAGAGTCTCCTGTGCTCAGCCCTTGTATCGGCGTATTCCGAGATTTCTTCAAGGCCGATTTGAGTGCCGCCGGCCTGCCGATTGCCCAGCGATCAGGGGGTCAGGTAGTGCAAAGGAACAATGACTACAGAGCAATACAGTAGTAGCCTCTCGCTGCGCTTCATTTAAGGAGTTTGTGCATGACCGTTCGCCGCACCAAAATCGTAGCCACACTGGGCCCTGCCAGTAATTCGCCAGAAGTCATCGAGAAGCTGATTCTTGCTGGCCTGGACGTTGCCCGTCTGAACTTCTCCCACGGCACGCCCGACGAGCACAAGGCTCGCGCGAAGCTGATCCGCGACATCGCCGCCAAGAACGGCCGGTTCGTTGCGTTACTGGGTGACCTTCAAGGCCCGAAAATCCGCATCGCCAAATTCGTCAACAAGAAGATCGAGCTGAAGGTAGGTGACAAGTTCATCTTCTCCACCAGCCATCCTCTGACCGACGGTAACCAGGACATCGTCGGTATCGATTACCCCGATCTGGTCAAGGACTGTGGCGTCGGCGACGAGCTGCTGCTGGACGACGGACGCGTGGTCATGCGCGTTGATACACAGACCGCCGATGCACTGCATTGCACCGTGACCATCGGCGGCCCGCTGTCGGATCACAAAGGCATCAACCGTCGCGGCGGCGGCCTCACCGCGCCGGCGCTGACTGAAAAAGACAAGCAGGACATCAAGCTCGCTGCCGAAATGGACCTGGATTACCTGGCCGTTTCGTTCCCGCGTGATGCCGCCGACATGGAATACGCGCGCAAGCTGCGTGACGAGTCCGGCGGCACGGCCTGGCTGGTGGCGAAGATCGAACGCGCCGAAGCCGTTGCTGACGACGAAACCCTCGATGCGCTGATCCGCGCCAGTGACGCGGTCATGGTTGCCCGTGGCGACCTGGGCGTGGAAATCGGCGACGCCGAGCTGGTGGGCGTCCAGAAGAAAATCATCCTGCACGCACGTCGTCATAACAAGGCGGTGATCGTTGCCACGCAGATGATGGAATCGATGATTTCCAGCCCGATGCCAACCCGCGCTGAAGTGTCTGACGTGGCGAACGCCGTGCTCGACTACACCGACGCCGTGATGCTGTCTGCCGAAAGCGCCGCCGGTTCGTACCCGGTCGAAGCCGTGGAAGCGATGGCGCGTATCTGCGTCGGTGCCGAGCGTCATCCGACTGGCAAGACCTCCAGCCACCGCGTCGGTCACTCGTTCACCCGTTGTGACGAGAGCATTGCGCTGGCGGCCATGTACACCGCCAACCACTTCCCTGGCGTGAAAGCGATCATCGCGTTGACCGAGAGCGGCTACACCCCGCTGATCATGTCGCGCATTCGCTCCTCTGTGCCGATCTACGCGTTCTCCCCGCACCGCGGCACTCAGGCGCGCGCGGCGATGTTCCGTGGCGTGTACACCATTCCGTTCGACCCGGCCGCACTGCCGCCCGGTCAGGTCAGCCAGTCCGCTGTGGACGAACTGGTCAAGCGCGGCCTGGTCGAGCAAGGCGACTGGGTCATCCTGACCAAGGGCGACAGCTACCACACCATCGGCGGCACCAACGGCATGAAGATCCTGCACGTCGGCGACCCAATGGTTTAAGCGTCACTGCAACACGAAAAAGCCCCGCCTCGTGAGAGTGCGGGGCTTTTTCATGTCTTCAACGTACAGGCCGTCAGCCCTTCTCCACAAACACGTCCGCGAGCAACTGGCTGCGCGGCAGTCCTGCGATAAACAGCCGTTTCGAAAACGCCTCGACGCTGGCGGGCGACCCGCATACCAGCGCAACGGTCTGACGAGACGTTACGCGTAACGCACTCAGCTCGGCCGTAAAGTTTTCCTGCTCGATCAGCTCCATGTGCAGGTTCGAATGCTGGTTCCCCAGCTCACTCAACGCGTGACTCAGATAATGCTCTTGAGGCTCGCGCGCCAGATGCAGCAGGCGAATTTGACCCTGATGGCCCTGCCGCAGCGCCTCCCGCAGCACACCCCACAACGGCGCCAATCCGGTGCCCGCCGCCAGCAGCAGCAACGGCCGGTCCTGCCAGTCAGGCTCGTATTGCAGCGCGCCGCCCTGCAGTTCGCCGAGGCGGATCGGATCGCCTGGTTGCAGTGTACGGGCGACGTCGGCAAAGGCGCCCTGACGCTGGCAATCGATGTGAAATTCCAGAAAGGGATCGTCCCCCGGCACGCTCGCCAAGGAATAAGGCCGCGCCACGCCGCTTGCCGTCCAGAGCACCAGATGCTGGCCGGCGCGGTAGCGCAACGGGCGTTCGGGGTTCAGTCGCAGACGCAACACCGACGGGCTTAGCCAGTCAGCCCCGACGACGGTTGCCGGCAAGCCATCGCGCAGGGGATCGAAGATCTCAACAGTCAGATCGCTCGTTACCCGGCACTGGCACGACAGCCGCCAGCCTTGGGCGCGCTTGTCGGCATCCAGTGCATCGGGTGCGGCGTCCAGCGGATCGCCGATGACGCAACGGACCATGCACGCGTGGCAACTGCCGGCGCGGCAGCTGTAGGGGACGGACAATCCGGCATCGTTGAGGGCATCCAGCAAATTGGCCGCAGGCGCCACCGACCAGTGCCGATCGCCCACACGCAACTCAGGCATCGGCGTAATCCCAGGCGCCGTGGCAACGGTTGCGGCCCTGGTGCTTGGCGCGATACAGCGACTGGTCGGCACGTTGCAGGGCACGGTCCATGTGATCGCCGCGCTCGATCACCGTCATGCCGATCGACAAACTCAGGTCCAGCTCCGGAAGTTCGGGCAGCGTGACATGGGTGAAGGCGAGCCGAATGCGCTCGCAACATTCGACCAGTTGTGCACGGGTACAGCGCGGGATCAGCAGGACGAACTCTTCACCGCCATAGCGCGCGAGGATGTCGTCGGAGCGTAAGCACTCGGCGGCGGTTTTGCCGAACATCTGCAGCACCCGGTCCCCCGTCGCGTGGCCATGAATATCGTTGACCCGCTTGAAGTGATCAAGATCAATGAGCGCCAGGCCGGCGGTGTAATTGCCGTCCATGAGCTCGAGCTCACGGGTGGCAATGCGCAGGAAGTGCCGGCGATTACAGAGGTTGGTCAGTTCGTCGGTGGACGCCAGTTCTTCAAGCTGCAGCATCATGCCGCGCAGGGTTTCCTGATGCGCCTGTAAGGTAATCCGCCGCTGGTGCATGCGGTTGCGCGAGTTCTGCACGAACCTTGCGAACAGGCACAGCCAAGAGAAGACGATGAACAGCGCGCAGGTTTGAATCGCCGCCAGCCCCGGATCCGCAAGCCGTCCGCGACTGGCGTCCCACAGGTTGACGCCGGCAAACCCCAACAGGGCAAACAGGGCGCAGCGGGCGAAAATACTGGGGCGCAGGTGAAACAATCCGAACATCAGCACCAGCACGTAAATGACCAGAAAGGTGCCGCGGGAGGCTTCCATGTGGCTGATGAGAAACGTCTGCCAGGCCAGACCCAGCAGCACCTGGAATTCGGTGAGACTGGGGTCTTTGAAACGTCGGTTGTAACCGCCGAAAAATACCAGGCTCAGCGCGGCCTGGCAGAAGAGCACGAGTACGCTCGTGCACCAGATCCCGAAGAAAGTGGCGTTGTAGTAGCCGGTAAAATACGCCATCCATACGAGCATCAGCCCCAGCACGTAGGTGCCGGTAGCGAGCGCGAAACGTTTCAACAGCAAACGCTGGATGGTTTGGGCAGTCACTCGTTGACTCATCATGGGTATTAAGGGTCCGTCCCGTACCGGCAAGATGACCTGTGATACTTTTCAGGCAACAGATCAAAACATGCCTGCGCCGTGCGCGATAATGCAGGCAGCTTGCCACTGTAGTGCGTGCGCCAAAAAATGACTATTCAAATTCCTGTGTTTCCAGACGGCCGTAGCAATCTGTTTCATGGATGATTCAGTGCGCATGCCGTGGGCGCTTTCGACCATGGCTTAGTCGTTGGCAGATGTACCTTAATCGACCTCGGGTTATACTGCCGCGCCTTTTTTACCCTGACCCGCCGAGGTGTTGCCCGGCTGTCTGACGCCTGATCAAGATGCTTTCGTCCGGCCTAGGCGGTATCGTCGCCACCCGCAATTCGAATGTTCCCGCCAATCAGAGGAGCGCGCCCCATGACCGTGATCAAGCAAGATGACCTGATCCAGAGTGTCGCCGACGCCTTGCAGTTCATTTCTTATTACCACCCCGTTGACTTCATTCAAGCCATGCACGAGGCCTACCTCCGTGAAGAGTCGCCCGCCGCACGCGACTCCATGGCCCAGATTCTGATCAATTCGCGCATGTGTGCCACCGGTCATCGGCCGATCTGCCAGGACACCGGCATCGTCACCGTGTTCGTCCGCGTCGGCATGGACGTGCGCTGGGATGGCGCCACCATGGGCCTGGACGACATGATCAACGAAGGCGTGCGTCGCGCCTACAACCTGCCGGAAAACGTCTTGCGCGCCTCGATCCTCGCCGATCCGGCCGGCGCCCGCAAGAACACCAAGGACAACACACCGGCGGTCATCCACTACTCCATTGTCCCGGGCAACACCGTGGAAGTGGACGTGGCGGCCAAGGGCGGCGGTTCGGAAAACAAGTCGAAGATGGCGATGCTCAACCCATCCGACTCGATCGTCGACTGGGTGCTGAAAACCGTGCCGACCATGGGCGCGGGCTGGTGCCCACCGGGCATGCTCGGCATCGGCATCGGCGGTACCGCCGAGAAAGCTGCGGTGATGGCCAAGGAAGTCCTGATGGAATCCATCGACATCCACGAGCTCAAGGCGCGCGGCCCGTCGAACCGTCTGGAAGAAATGCGGCTGGAGCTTTTCGAGAAGGTCAACCAGCTGGGCATCGGCGCCCAGGGCCTCGGCGGTCTGACCACCGTGCTCGACGTCAAGATCATGGATTACCCGACCCACGCAGCGTCCTTGCCGGTGTGCATGATCCCCAATTGCGCCGCCACCCGTCACGCCCACTTCGTGCTCGACGGCTCCGGCCCGGCTTCCCTGGAAGCACCGCCATTGGACGCTTACCCGGAGATCGTCTGGGAAGCCGGTCCGTCAGCGCGCCGCGTCAACCTCGACACGCTGACGCCGGAAGACGTGCAGAGTTGGAAGCCGGGCGAAACCGTCCTGCTCAACGGCAAGATGCTCACCGGTCGCGACGCGGCGCACAAGCGCATGGTCGAGATGCTGAACAAGGGCGAAACCCTGCCCGTGGACCTCAAGGGTCGCTTCATCTATTACGTCGGACCGGTCGATCCGGTCGGTGACGAAGTGGTGGGCCCGGCCGGTCCGACCACGGCGACGCGTATGGACAAGTTCACCCGCCAGATCCTCGAGCAGACTGGCCTGTTGGGCATGATCGGTAAATCCGAGCGCGGCCCGACCGCCATCGAAGCGATCAAGGACAACAAAGCGGTTTACCTAATGGCCGTCGGCGGCGCTGCTTACCTTGTCGCCCAGGCGATCAAGAAGTCGCAAGTGCTGGCGTTCCCGGAACTGGGCATGGAAGCGATCTACGAGTTCGAGGTCAAGGACATGCCGGTGACGGTTGCGGTCGACAGCAAGGGCGAGTCGGTGCACATCACAGGTCCCGCCATCTGGCAGAAGAAGATCAGTGAAAGCCTGGCGGTGGAAGTGCAGTAACAGCTGCGTTGCATGAATAAACCCGGCATTGGCCGGGTTTATTTTTGCTGGTCCAACAGCGTCAGTACGAGCCTCTTATCAGCAATGGCGTTAATGACTATCGCAATTCGGTCTAACCCGACGAACGATGCGAGGCAATTGATTTGCCTGACAAATCCAGTGAATAAGGCCTCTGCTGGTATTTATGACAGGTGACAGGACGATGTCGCAGTGAAACGCTGAGTCACTGTTCTCAGGGAGATCACTGTCATGGAGACCCAGGCGCAACAACCCGGCATTTCAGCACCATCCTTGCCCAAGGGCGGCGGCGCGATTCAGAGCATCGGCAAGGGCTGGGGCGCGGTGGGCGTCAGTGGTTCGGCGTCATTTGGTATCTCATTGCCCATTACAGCGGGCCGGGGTTATGCGCCTGCGTTAGCTTTGGGTTACCAGAGCACCGCGGGCAATGGTCTGTTTGGCATGGGCTGGGGACTTAACGTTGGCTGCGTGGCCCGGCGCGCCAGCAAAGGCGTGCCGACTTACACCGATGACGATGTAATCCTTGGCCCGAGCGGCGAAGTCTGGCTGCCTGAACGTTCCGACGATGGCTCGCTGGTGTTCGAGACCGTCAGCAAGTATCTCGAACTGGAGCTGGACGAGACGTATCAGGTCATCCGTTATTTCGCCCGGGTCGAAGGCGCGTTTGATCGCATTGAACACTGGCGCATTGATCTTGGCGACCCAGGTTTCTGGCTGATTCATGGCGCCGATGGCAGCCTGGCTTTTTACGGCAAGAACCCCGGATCGCGCCGTACCGACCCGGCTAATCCCGACCACGTTGCCGAGTGGTTGCTGGAAGAAACGATGAATGCGCTGGGCGAGCACATCCTTTACGAGTACAAGGCCGAAGACGAAGTGGGCCTGGCTGATGATTCGCCGCGGGACTACATTGCCCAGTGCTACCTATGGCGTGTGCGCTATGGCAATAAAGCGCAATCGCCGGATCTGTATCTGTGGAAGCCGGAGCAGCTGGAGAGCCTCAACTGGCATTTCGACCTGCTGTTTGATTACGGCGAGCGCAATACAGACGCGGCAGGGATTCCAGCCTATACCGACGAGCACGCCTGGCCGGTGCGTTCCGATCCGCACTCAAGCTTTGCGTACGGTTTCGAGCTGGGCAACCTGCGTCTGTGCCAGCAGGTATTGATGTTTCACCACTTCCCCGACGAGGGGCTGGGCGAGGAACCACGGCTGATCACCCGCCTGCTGCTGAAATATCAGACGCTGGGCTTGGGCTACAACATGCTGCGGGAAGCTCATTTGCAAGGTGTGGCAGCTGATCCTCTTGATGCGAACAAGGATTACCTGCAGCCGCGCCCTCCGGTCGTATTCGAGTGGGGCGAGTTCGACGTCAGCATCGGCGGCTTCCATCCGTTCGATGACCTACCGGGCTTGAATGACGGTCAGCACTACCAGCTCGTGGACTTGTATGGCGACGGCCTCCCCGGCGTGCTGTATCAACAGGACAAGGCCTGGTACTACCGTGAGCCGTTGCGGGACGAAACATCGGAAGACCCGGACGCCATCCAATACGGCCCTTGGCAATGGCTGCAGGACATCCCTGCAGCCGACGCTACAAAACCTGTCCGCCAATCCCTTGTCGATCTCACCGGCGACGGTCGGCTGGATTGGTTGGTGGCACAGCCGGGCATGGCGGGATTTTTCACCCTGAACCCTGATCGCAGTTGGTCCAGGTTCGCGACGTTCGGCGCCTTTCCTCCCGAATTTTTTCACCCGCAAGGGCAATTGGCTGACCTGATCGGCGGCGGTCTGAGCGATCTGGCATTGATCGGCCCACGCAGCGTGCGTCTCTATGCCAACAAACGGGCTGGCGGTTTCGGCCCCGGAATCGATGTCCCGCACGATGACGACAGTCTTCCGCTGCTGAGCAACAGCCCTGATGAGCTGGTGGCCTTCTGCGACATTCTGGGCACCGGGCAACAGCATCTGATTCGTATCCGGCACGACGCCATCTGGTTCTGGCCCAATCTGGGCGCCGGGCGTTTCGGCAGCGGCAAACTGTTCGCCGCCCTGCCCTTCAGCCATGAAGCGTTTGATGCGGGGAGAATCAGACTGGCCGACCTGGACGGCTCCGGGGCCGCGGACCTTTTGTATCTGGAGCCCGATCATTTCAGCATTTTCATGAACCGCGGGGGCAATGGGCTGAATGAAGCCCACGTGCAAAACTGGCCGGACGGTGTGCGCTACGACCGGTTCTGTCAGGTCAGCATGACGGATCTTCGGGGCTTGGGCTGCTCTAGCTTGGTACTGACCACACCGCACATGAAGCCGCGCCACTGGTGCTTTGACTATTCGGAACGCACGGCGCCATTGAAGCCTTATCTCAAACCCTATTTGCTGCAGCGCAGCATCAATAACATGGGCGCGCTCAGCGAAGTGTTTTACCGCAGTTCCGCGCAGGAGTGGCTGGACGAAAAACACGAGCTGCTCGCATGCGCCGAAGCGCCAGTACCCGAGCTGCCGTTTCCAGTGCATGTGGTGGTCAGGCAGACCCAGTTCGACGAGATCACGCAAAACCTTTTGACCCAGAAATTCCAGTACCGCCAAGGCTTTTACGAGGGCAGCGAGCGAGAATTCCGCGGTTTCGGCTTGTTGATCCAAACCGACACCGACGCGCCCGCCGCTCCGGACAAAAATGAGGGTTTCACCGCGCCTGTCATGATCAAGACCTGGTTTCATACCGGCCGCTACCCGCAACGTGAACCTGACGACTACAACACAAGCGATCCCGACGCGCAGGTGCTCGGTGCTCATTTGCTGACCGAGTTCGATGGATCAGTCGACAGAATCATCGACAAGATCGATGACGCCACCGGCCGGGAAATGGCCCGCGCGCTGGCTGGCAGCGTGTTGCGCGTTGAGGTATTCGGCATCGACGGCGCCGCCACGCAATCAGTGCCGTATTCGGTGCAAAGCTCGCGCTACCTAGTCAGGCAACTGGCACCGCTCAGCCCGTTCCAGCCGTATGCGCGCATGCTGCCGCTGGCGCTTGAGTCAATCAGTTATCGATACGAACGCCAAGCGGACGATCCGCAGTGCGATCGAACAGTGAGCCTGGCCTGGGACACGTTCGGCACACTGATACACGTCGCCTCGGTCAACTGCGCCCGGCGCAAGACATTCGGCGACGACACTCCCTTCGACGACGAGTACCAGCAGACCTGGTGGCAGGCCTCCCATGATGATGCCCAACAGACCTTTTATTTTCAGGAGCAGCGTGTTGAGCCGATTCATCTTGAGGCACCACAAGGTTGGCGATTGGGCCTGCCTTACCGGCAGCGCAGCAACGCCATGCTCGCCCCCGCCACAGCGTTCTCGGTGGAGGACATCAGTTACGAGGCCTTCATCGATCCCTCAGGCAAATTCAACGGGCTGCCACGCACGCTGACTGCACTCTCCTTGCAGCGCTACGTAGACTGCACAGGAAAAGAGGCCACGTTCGTGGCGCTTCCCGATGCCGTCGAACTGGCCGAGCTGGATGATCACGCGCTGAGCGCTTACGACCGCGTGATGGCGCCCGAGAAACTGATCGAGCGCCTGGTCGCGCTCAAATATGAACGGATGCCGAGTTTTCTACCCGATGACGGGCTGAACCTGTGGTCGGTCAGACGCGGCTTCAATACTTACGCCCCAGCGGCGGCTTTTTACCATGTCACAGCGTTCAAGCCGACGAGCAGCCATGGCTGGAGCACTGTGGAGTACGACGCCTATTGGATGCTGGTTACGAGCATGACGGACCCGACAGGTTGTAAAACCACAGCCACCTATGAGTACCGGACCTTGCAGCCCGTCCGCCTCGTCGACCCGAACCAAAACACTCAGGAGGCGGCTTACGACGCCTTTGGTCAACTGCGTGCCACCAGCTTTTATGGCACCGAGCTGGGCGTCAAGGTGGGGTTTGACCCCATCGGAACACTGCCTTATCCGGTAACACCTGGCGAAGCTATCGCCTCGGCGCCTCTAACCCTGGGCCGGCGCGCCACTTATCACTGCTACGACGCTTTCAGCTGGATGGACCGGTCTTCACAGCATCAACCTGTGCACACCGCCACGCTGGTAGCTGACCGATATCCGGATGACCCGGAACGGCAGATTCGTCTATCACTGGTGTCCTACGACGGCTTCGGTCGCGTTCTGCAAACCCGCCAACGGGTGGAGGACGGTGACGCCTATAAGGTCGATCCCGACACTGGAAATCTGGAAGTCGCGAAAAGCAAACCCACAGTTGATCCCGTTACCGGAAACGAGAAAGAGGGGAAAGTCGGGCCGGTTGTTGTACCCGCCTCACCTCGCTGGCGGGTCAGCGAACGGGTGGAATACAACACCAAGGGCCTGCCGATCCGGATTTACAGACCCTACTTCGCCAACACGCACCGCTACGTAAACGACCAGTCCATCCGAGACTACGGTTACTGCGACAAGCAACATTACGACCCGCTTGGGCGCCCGACCGTGACCTACACAGCGGCTGATTTCATGCGACGCCAGACTTATCTGACCTGGTACAGCATCAGCGAGGACGAGAACGATACAGAAGAGGAGATGCTCGCCATCCGTGCAGCCCGAAACGTCAGCAACATCGGATTTTCAGATCTGTAGCAGCAGGCCTGAGTCGAATGCTCAGGCCTGATTGACCGCCAGCCGGCCCGGCGGCCGCAGACATGGATGATGCGCCACGAACCAGGCTCAAGGGGGTACAGCGATTCGATGCTGACTCAATTAGCGCCTGCAACTCACCCGTAGAAAGGAGGTCGCCTTCATGAACCTGCACAGTAAAACCCCACAATTACAGGTCGTCGACCCGCGTGCCTTGTTGGTGCGGCATATCGCCTATTGCCGAGCAGTCGAAGGGGAGGTCGCCGAGCCACGCATCACGCGACATCGCTGGGATGAAGCGGGTCGGCACGTTGCCGATCAGGATCCGCGCTTCGCGGGCACGGCATCGCCGCTCAACACCACTAGCATTCACTCGCTATCCGGCGTAGCACTTCTGCAGCAGAGCGTCGACGCGGGGTGGAAGCTGACACTGAGCGGAGCTGCCGGCCAGTTACTGGACAGTTGGGACGCCAGAGGGAGCAGTGTTCACGTCGATTACGACCCGATGTTTCGTCCCGCGTCATTCACTGAAAAACCGGCGGATGGCGAGCCCGCGATTGTCGAACGCTTCACCTATGGCGACAGTTCGACGGAATCGGCGCACCACAATCAATGCGGTCAACTGATACGTCATGACGATCCGGCAGGCACAGTGCTGGGGTGTGAGTTCGGGTTGGCGGGCGGCTTACTGCTGACAAATCGGCGACTGCTGCTCAGCCTGCAATTACCGGACTGGCCAGAAAGCGTCATTGAACGCGATCTGCTGCTCGAAGCCGGCGAAGGGTATTTCAGCTCGGCCGTTGTCGATGCGCTGGCGGAGGCCGTCCAACAGACAGACCCGGCGGGCAATCGGCGCACATCATCCTATGGCGTCAGCGGTCAGCTTCGGGAATCCAGGATAGAACTGGCGGGCACATC
This sequence comes from Pseudomonas sp. GL_135, assembly GCF_057834665.1. Taxonomy (NCBI): domain Bacteria; kingdom Pseudomonadati; phylum Pseudomonadota; class Gammaproteobacteria; order Pseudomonadales; family Pseudomonadaceae; genus Pseudomonas; species Pseudomonas sp. GL_135. Next base: position 1,073,149 of record NZ_CM174408.1, on the reverse strand, counting down.
GGCGCCTCAGCGCCTGGTCAGCGCAATCGCTTACAGCGCCAGCGGCCAGGTCTTGGCGCAAACTTTCGGTAACGGGGTCATCCGCGAAATCACCTACGAGCCGGCAAGTGGACGTACAGCTCGAATGACCGCTAAAAAAGCCAATGGCACGCTGCTGTCGGACTTGAAGTATCAATACGATCCAGCGGGCAATGTCGTTCACGCTGAGGACGCCAGCCAGCCGACCCGTTTTGCTAACAACCAGAAGATTGAGCCCGTCAGTCACTACCGTTACAACACTCTTTATCAACTGATAGAAGCCAGTGGGCGTGAGGTCTCGACCGGCGCCAGTCACGGCCCCGCATTGCCCGACGCGATCATCCCGATTCCGGACCCTAATAACCTGGCCAATTACTCCCAGACTTACCGCTACGACGCAGGGGGCAACCTGCTGGAAATGCATCATGCGGGTGGGCAAGCCTTCACGCGCAAAATGGACGTGGCACCCGACAGCAACCGCAGCCTCCCCCACGATGAAACCGACGCGGACTTTGCATCCGGATTCGACTCAAATGGCAATCTGCAGGAACTGGTTCGCGGCCAGCCCCTGGAATGGGACGTGCGCAACCAGCTGCGGTTGGTCACCACCGTGCGCCGGGAGGCCGGAGCAAACGATGACGAACACTATATTTATGACAGCGGGGGCCAGCGCTTGCGCAAGATCACCAAGGCGCAAGCAAGTGGCCGAACGCTGGTGTCGGAGGTCCGCTACCTCGATGGGCTGGAAATCCGCAACCAGCCGGGTGGTGAGATTCTGGAAGTGGCAACGGTTCAGGCAGGAGGCAGCAGCGTACGGATTTTGCACTGGACGGCCAACAAGCCCGATGGGATCGATGACAATCAGGTGCGTTATGAGTTGAGTGATCATCTGGGCTCCAGCACGCTGGAGCTGGACGATCAGGGTGGCGTCATTACCCGGGAAGGTTATTACCCGTTCGGCGGCACCGCCTGGTGGACCGCGCGTAGCGCCATTGAAGCCAAATACCGAACCGTTCGCTACAGCGGCAAAGAGCGCGATGCCACAGGGCTCTATTACTACGGCATGCGTTATTACGCACCGTGGTTACAGCGTTGGATAAACCCAGATCCGCAAGGCAGTGCCGATGGGCTGAATCTTTACTGCTTCGTCAGCAACTCGCCCGCGAGTAAGTTCGATACCAACGGGCTGGTGGGTATGGACGTAACTCAAACTCAGGCCGCAGTCAAGATCCAGCGTCAATACAGGAGATTTAAATCGCCCATTCTTGAATCGCCCATTGTTGAATCGCCCATTAACGTTAAAACACTGACTAAAGGAGTTATCGGCGTATCGATTAAAGGTGACAACGCTGTATTCGCAAAAGTCGGCATTGAGCTTGATCGCGAAGCGGCAGCGCCACGCGAACTCACCTACCTGTCTCTGAGCAGCAGTCTTAAGGGCAAGGTATCAGGGGGCGATGCGGTCATAAAGCTGAGTAGGGCCTCAGGTGATGAAATCAAAACCGCAAGCGGTTCGATGCCGACGGCCTACGTAAACGGTGGATATTTCAATATGGGAGCCAGGCAACCCATATCAGGACATTCAGCATCATCCTCTCAAACTCCAAACCTGGAATACGCCTCAGTTGGAAGGAACTTCATCGACGGCCGTCATAAGCCTTATATCGACCCGCCTGAAGACTACAGTTCAGCTTATTCAAAACTGCAGCTAGGAGACGGTTCATTCATCCATGTGGCCCCCAAACTGACAACGAGAGGCATCATGGAGTTTTCACGCAGAGACAGCCTTCAAACAAAACACATCTATGGCGAAGAAACGGCCCACGTGGGCGCTTTGGGTCATGCCAGCGACCCCAATGCGCGCTCAGCGATCAGCCTTGCAGAAAACGCCACCAGCAGAACTCGTCTGGCTATCGCGCTTAACCAGGGCCGAGGCACCTTTCCTAGAAAAACCGATGAGCCTGGTTTCACGATGCTTGAATGGGCAACCGTCATGGCTGGACTGGACAGACTGAACCCTAAAAATGAAGAAGGCCTACCCGCCGCCTCATCCTGGAATCTCGACGGTGGCGATTCGTCAACGCTTGGCGTGCTGGACCCTGATGGCGAGCACCTGTTGCAGGTCCACACGCTGAGACTAGGCAGAAGCGGCGTCAAACCAGCCAGACCGATAGGAAACTTCCTGACATTCCATCGGTAAAAGAAAACGCAGCTGAATCTTTCTAGCCCCGCCGATCCAGCGCGTTGACGACCAGTCGATCCACCCAGCCCCAAACGCGCTGTTGCACGCGGCGCCACAGCGGCCGGGCTTTCCAGTCGTCGAGGCTGACCAGATTACTGGCGGTGAAGTCTTGTTCGAAGCTGCTGGCGACAGCCAAGGTGAGCGCGGGGTCCAGGGCTTCAAGGTTGGCCTCGAGATTGAAGCGCAGGTTCCAGTGATCGAAGTTGCAGGAGCCCACGCTGACCCAGTCGTCCACCAGCACCATTTTCAAGTGCAGGAAGCACGGCTGGTACTCGAAGATTTTCACCCCCGCGCGCAACAGGCGGGGGTAATAACGGTGGCCGGCGTAGCGAACCGAGGGGTGATCGGTGCGCGGCCCGGTCAGCAACAAGCGCACGTCGACGCCCCGAGAGGCCGCACGACGCAACGCGCGGCGGACTTTCCAGGTCGGCAGAAAATACGGCGTCGCCAGCCAGATGCGCGTCTTGCTGGTGTTCAGCGCGCGCACCAGAGACTGCACGATATCCCGATGCTGACGGGAATCGGCATAGGCCACGCGCCCCAGTCCATTCCCGCTGACGGGTGCCTTGGGCAAGCGCGGCAGACCGAAATTTTCCGCGGGCCGCCACGCTCGCCGCCGAGGGTTGGCGTGAAACTGGCGGTCAAACAGCGCTTGCCAGTCGATTACCAGCGGGCCGCGAATCTCGACCATCACCTCATGCCACTCACTGCTGTTCAGGTCCGGGCGCCAGAACTCGTCGGTAACCCCCGTTCCGCCCACTACCGCCAGTTCTTTGTCGACCAGCAGCAATTTGCGATGGTCGCGGTAGAGGTTTCGAAAGCCGCGTCGCCAATGCACCCGGTTATAGAAACGCAGGATCACGCCAGCGTCGGTCAGGCGCTTGCGCAAGCCGATCGTGAACGCCGCCGAGCCGAAGCCGTCGAACAGACAGCGCACGATGACGCCACGTCTCGCCGCACTGACCAGCGCCTGCACGATCGCTTCGGCACAGGCGCCGGCTTCGACCAGATACAGTTCGAGCTCGATCTGCTGCTGCGCGCCCTCGATCGCGGCGATCATGCGCGGAAAAAAAGCAGGGCCGTCGATCAGCAGGTTGAACTGGTTCTCTTCACGCCATGGGAAAATCGCGCCCTTCATGGGCGGCTCGCCATGGCGGTCAGCAGGCAGGTTTGGGCAGCGCTTGCCGGGCGGGCCAGCGAGGATGGAATGCGAATGGACATGCAGACTCCAGAGGGTGCGATACGCAACCCTATCCGGCTGTCTGACCGCAGGCAAACTTCAACGTTCTACGGCACCGGCGATGACAACCGGCAGCCCTGGCGTGCACCTTCCCAGCGGGCTTCGCTTTCGCGGCCCAGCCCTGTCGCGGTGATGCGCTTGTTCAGGGCATCCTCGTTGATCGTGCTGGGCAGCCACTGTTTGACGTAGCTGTGGCAGTACTCCGCCGGGTTGTTCATGACGAAGCGGCACGAGCAGTATTCCTTGGCGGTGTAGGCGCTGATGATGCTGGGGAACACCTGCAGTTGAATGCGCCAGTTCCAGATCAGGCCGGCGATGACCAGCAGCACCAATAGGCCGACACTGCTGAACGGGCGGCGTCGGATGAATGCTTTACGAGCGTTCATTGATCACCCTCCACGGCCTTCAGCGCCAGCTTGAGCAACTGGTTGTGGTCATAAGTGCCGTCGCGATCGTCGGCGTAGCGAACGATCGCCAGCTTCGCGCTGGGGATCACGTACAGCGCCTGCCCCCAATGGCCGAGGGCGGCAAAGGTGTCGGAAGGTGCGTCGCGCCACGGACCGGGCTTGCCATCGGCAGTCTTGTTCAGCCACCAGTGACCGCCGGGGGCTTCATCGGTTGGAGTCGGCGTCAGGGATTTGAACGGCGTCAGGTTGAAATCAACCCAGGCCCTGGGCAGCACCTGGTGGTCCTGCCAGCGCCCGCCGCGTTCCATCAAAAGGCCGATGCGCGCCAGATCGCGGGCCGTCATGTACGCGTAGGACGACCCGACAAAAGTGCCGGCGGCGTCGCGCTCCCACGTGGCGCTGGTGATGCCCAGCGGGTCGAACAAGGCGGTCCACGGGTAATTGGCGTAAGCGCTGTCACCGACCATGCTTTTGAGGGCGGCGGCGAGGACGGTGCTGTCGCCACTGGAATAGCGGTATGAGGTGCCCGGCGCACTGGCGACGCGGTGCTCGGCGGTGTACCGCGCCATGTCCCCGCTGCCTCGGGTGTAGAGCATCGCGACGACCGACGAGTTTAGCGGCGCGTATTCGTAATCCTCCTGCCAGTCCAGCCCTGAAGCCCAGTGCAGAAGGTCCTGAAGTTTGATATCGGGATGCGCACTGAATGGCGGGTAGAACCTGGCGACGGGGTCTTCAAGTTTGAAACGGCCTTCAGCAAAAGCGACGCCCAGCACGCTCGCCAAAATGCTTTTGCTGATCGACCAGGTCAGGTGCGGGGTGTCGGCTCGGGTCACGCCGCCATAACGTTCATACACCACTTCGCCGTCGTGAATGATCAGCAGCGCGTCCGTGCGCACACCTTGGCGGGTGGTTTCGTCACGGGTCGAGAAGGCGTAGGACTCAAGGGCGGATACAGCGTCTTTTCGAATGAGCAGGCGCTGGGACCACTCCGGCGCGGGCCAGGTTTCAGCGGCGATTGAACAGCTGATGAGCAACAGCGCGAGGGTGAAAAGCAAGCGGGTCATGGAGGGGGCTCGGGCTCGGATGAGATCAACCCTAGCAGTCAACTATGACAGCGCCGGGAACCCAAACCTCCTGTCACGCAACCATCACCAAAGCTTAATGGTCGTGACACGGCCCCTCCCTAGCCTGAATTCGGACAGCAATGCTCGAACAATCAGTCGACTCGCCTGGACGAAGGCGGGATTACGGAGACGCCGCATGACTCAGATCGCCAGCATTCGAGACACCCGAACCGAACGTCGCCTGCAGGCAGAACGCCTGATCGGTGATAAGGCCCTGCAGGAAGCACAGGCGTTGCGCTTCAGTGTGTTCAGCGGCGAGTTCAACGCCAGGCTCAAGGGCGCCGAGCTGGGCCTGGATATCGATGATTACGACGTTCACTGCATGCACATCGGCGTGCGCGACCTGAGCAGCGGTCGTCTGGTCGCCACCACCCGTTTGCTGGATCACAAAGCCGCCAACACCTTGGGCAACTTCTACAGCGAAGAAGAATTCAGCCTGCACGGCCTGCGCCACCTGCAGGGCCCGATTCTGGAACTGGGTCGGACCTGCGTCGACCCGGCCTATCGCAACGGCGGCACCATCGCCGTGCTGTGGAGCGAACTGGCCGAGATCCTCAACGAAGGCGGTTACAGCTACCTGATGGGCTGCGCCAGCATCCCGATGCAGGACGGCGGCATTCAGGCCCACGCGATCATGCAACGCCTGCGCGAACGTTATCTGTGCACCGAGCACCTGCGCGCCGAACCGAAGAATCCGCTGCCGACGCTGGACCTGCCCAACAACGTGATCTGCGAGATGCCGCCGCTGCTCAAGGCCTACATGCGCCTGGGCGCGAAGATCTGCGGCGAACCGTGCTGGGACGAAGACTTCCAGGTCGCCGATGTCTTCATCCTGCTCAAGCGCGACGACTTGTGCCCACGCTACGCTCGCCACTTCAAGGCAGCGGTGTGATGAGCACGTGGCGCAGTCATGCGCGCGTGGTGCGGGTGCTTTGGGTCATTGCGCTGGGCCTGAGCATCGCCGGCACCTTTGCCCTGATGGAACGCCTGCGCATCGGCAACTCCATGGCCCGTCGCCAGCGCTGGACCGCCTGGTTCATGGCGCGCCTGAGTGCCGCGCTGCCGTTCCGCGTGAAGGTCAGCGGCAAGCTGCCGAGCGAGCCAATGTTGTGGGTGAGCAATCATGTGTCGTGGACCGACATCCCTCTGTTGGGAATGCTGGCGCCGCTGTCCTTTCTGTCGAAAGCCGAAGTGCGCACTTGGCCGGTGGCGGGCTGGCTGGCGTTGAAAGCCGGGACACTGTTCATCCGCAGGGGCTCGGGGGACAGCAAGCTGATTCAAAAGCAGATGGGGCAGCATTTGCTCGGCAGGCATTCGCTGGTGATCTTCCCCGAGGGCACCACCACCGACGGCCGCAGCTTGCGCACGTTCCATGGCCGCCTGCTGTCGAGTGCGATTGAAACCGGCGTGCCGGTGCAGCCTGTTGCCATTCAATATGTGCGTGACGGCCAGCCGGATCAGATCGCGCCCTTCATTGGCGACGACGACTTGCTCTCGCACCTGCGTCGATTGTTTGCCAATGAGGTGAGTGAGGTGCACATCCAGCTGCTCTCGCCCATCGCTTCCCAGGGGAAAGAACGCGCGGCGCTGGCGTTCGAAGCCCAGCAGGCGGTGCAGGTCGCGCTGTTCGGCGAGGCGGTTCAACCGGCGATCTTACGTTCCGCCGCCAAAGCCGCTTGAGCAAACGCCTGAAGCTCAGGGTAAAACGCGCTGAAGTCGTCACTCAGCGGTCGATACAGCGCGTGCAACTCCTGGTAAACCCCGGCCAGCCCTTCAGGCCGTGACAAACGTCGCGAGATGCCGGCCAGCGCATCGCCCACCACCGAAAATTCCCGGTACGAACCTAGCCAGTCCTGCGCTGCCATGCGCGGCGCGATCAGCCCCAGACGCTCCGGCAATGCGGGCTCTTCCGCCAGCACGCGGTAGACCCTTGCGGTGAAGGTATCCAGTGGCTCGTCGGAATACACGTGCCAGTCCCGCGCCAGGCAATGGTCGAAAAACACATCCAGTGCGATGCCGGCATAGCGCCGACGGCCATCGGGGAAGCGCCCCAGTGCTTGCTTGGTCAGCGGGTGAGAATCGGTGAAGGCATCAATGCGCCGATGCAGACGAATCGCGCTTTCGATGTCCGCCGGGAAACGTCCGGGCAGCAGCCCTTTGACGAAGTCGCCGTACAGGCTGCCCAGCAATTGCGCCGGCGCCTGCCCGCCGAGGTGCAGGTGTGCGAGGTAATTCATGCTTGTTGCCTATTGCTGCGAGCCTTTTTTCTGCGCCTGACTCCGCCGAATGTGCGGGGACTCATGCGCAATGACGTTCGTACAGTCGCGACATTCCCTGCGCGTGTAAAGCGCGATTGCCGGTGAAGGCCCACCGAGGTATCAGGCCAAGCTCATATCGTTATAACCCGATATAACGATTCGACCTCTGCTAAGCACCTAATCATATTTGTATATCGCGATTTATAGATATAAGGTTCGCCCCATCGCGACACAGCGCACCTGCACTGAGAACGACATGCCTACCGACATCGACATTGACGACATCATCAAAGCCCTCGCCCACCCGGTTCGCCGGCAGATTCTGGACTGGCTCAAAGACCCGGTTGCGACCTTCCGCGATCAGCGTCACACCATTGATGGCGGCGTCTGTGCCGGCCAGATCGACCAGCGCGCGGGGTTGTCGCAGTCGACCGTTTCGGCCCATCTGGCAACGCTTCAGCGCGCCGGGTTGATCACTAGCCAAAAACACGGCCAGTGGCATTTTTTCAAGCGCAACGAAGACGTCATTCAGGCGTTCGTGCAGCAACTGGCGCAGCGGCTCTGAGCCCTGCGCTACACACCCGCCTTTCAGGAGACGCAACGTGCCCCTCTCATTACTCATTCTGGCCCTGAGCGCCTTCGCCATCGGGACGACCGAGTTCGTCATCATGGGCCTGCTCCCCGACGTCGCACGCGACCTGGGCGTCAGCATCCCCGGCGCCGGCTGGCTGGTCACCGGTTACGCCCTGGGGGTCGCGATCGGCGCGCCGTTCATGGCGATGGCCACCGCCAAACTGCCGCGCAAAGGTGCACTGGTCACGCTGATGGGGATTTTTATCATCGGCAACCTGCTCTGCGCGCTGGCGGCGGATTACAACATCCTGATGTTCGCCCGCGTGGTCACCGCGCTGTGCCACGGCGCATTCTTCGGCATCGGTTCGGTGGTGGCGGCGGGCCTGGTTCCGGCCAATCGTCGGGCATCGGCCGTCGCGCTGATGTTCACCGGCCTCACCCTGGCGAACGTCCTCGGCGTGCCACTGGGCACCGCGCTGGGACAACAGGCCGGCTGGCGCTCGACCTTCTTCGCGGTCACGGTGATCGGCGTCATCGCGTTCATTGGCTTGATTCGCTTCCTGCCGAGCAAACGCGATGAGGAAAAACTCGACATGCGCGCCGAACTGGCTGCGCTCAAAGGCGTAGGTATCTGGCTGTCGTTGAGCATGACCGCGCTGTTCGCCGCCTCCGTGTTCGCGCTGTTCACCTACGTCGCGCCATTGCTGGGCGAAGTCACGGGTGTTTCGCCGCTCGGGGTGACCTGGACGCTGATGCTCATTGGCCTCGGCCTGACGCTGGGCAACATCATCGGCGGCAAGCTGGCTGACCGTCGACTCGCCGCCACGCTCATCGGCGTGTTCATTGCCATGGCGGTGATCTCAACGGTCCTGAGCTGGACCAGCACGGCGCTGATCCCGGCTGAAATCACCCTGTTCCTCTGGGCCACCGCCGCGTTTGCCGCCGTGCCTGCCCTGCAGATCAACGTGGTGACCTTCGGTAAGGCCGCGCCCAATCTGGTGTCGACCCTGAACATCGGCGCCTTCAACGTCGGCAACGCGCTGGGCGCATGGGTCGGCGGCAGCGTCATCGCCCATGGCTTCGGCCTGACCACCGTGCCGCTGGCCGCCGGCGTACTGGCGGTGCTGGCCCTGCTGGTGACGCTGATCAATTTCCGTCAGCGCAGCGATGTCGAAATGGCCCCTGTGACGAACTGATTCCCCGAATTTGAAACCTGCGGATCCACCTTTTACCGATTGCACTAAGGATTTCACGATGACCACGATTTTTGACCCGATCAAGATGGGTGACCTGGAACTGGCCAACCGTATCGTCATGGCGCCGCTGACCCGCTGCCGCGCCGACGAAGGCCGCGTGCCCAACGCGATGATGGCGGAGTATTACGTTCAACGCGCCTCGGCCGGCCTGATCATCAGCGAAGCCACTTCGGTCATGCCAATGGGCGTTGGCTACCCTGACACCCCGGGCATCTGGTCCAACGACCAAGTACGCGGCTGGGCCAACGTCACCAAAGCCGTGCACGCGGCGGGGGGCAAGATCGTGCTGCAACTGTGGCACGTGGGTCGCGTTTCCCACCCGACTTACCTGAATGGCGAAACCCCGGTCGCGCCGAGCGCCATCCAGCCAAAAGGCCACGTGAGCCTGGTGCGTCCGCTGTCTGACTACGTCACCCCGCGCGCGCTGGAACTGGCGGAAATCGAAGAAATCGTCGACGCCTACCGTGCCGGTGCAGAGAACGCCAAGGCCGCCGGCTTTGACGGCGTAGAGATCCACGGCGCCAACGGTTACCTGCTCGACCAGTTCCTGCAAACCAGCACCAACACCCGCACCGATGCCTACGGCGGCTCGCTGGAAAATCGCGCACGTCTGCTGTTGGAAGTGACCGACGCCGCCGTTGAAGTCTGGGGCGCTGGCCGTGTCGGCGTACACCTGGCACCCCGCGCTGATGCCCACGACATGGGCGACGCCAACCTGGCCGAGACCTTCACCTACGTCGCCAACGAACTCGGCAAACGCGGCATCGCCTTCATCTGCGCCCGCGAACGCGAACTCGACGACAGCCTCGGCCCGCGCCTGAAAGAAGCCTTCGGCGGCGTGTTCATCGCCAACGAGAAGTTCACCAAAGAAAGCGCCAACGAGTGGCTGGCGAGCGGCAAGGCAGATGCAGTGGCGTTTGGCGTGCCGTTCATTGCCAACCCTGACCTGCCGGCGCGTCTGGCCAAGGATGCTCCGCTGAACGAGCCGCATCCAGAAACTTTCTATGCGAAAGGCGCTGAGGGTTATCTGGATTACCCAACGCTGTAAGCGCACCGCTCATAAAGTAATACAACGATAGTAAAAAAGCCCCGACTCGAAAGAGCCGGGGCTTTTTTAGCAACTAACGTTTTAACTTATAGCTCCGGATAATCAGTAGCCAACACATTGCCTTCCGAATCCGTCACAGTGCCATCCGGGAACCGCCAGGTACCGTCCGGATAACCAACGGTGCCATCAGGGTACATATAACTGCCGTCGGTATATTGGTAGGTGCCGTCCGGAAACTTGATCGTCCCGTCTGCGTACATAATGGTCCCGTCCAGATATTGGACGTTGCCATCGGCATCCGTGACGTACTCGCCTCCGGCGTCGGCTACGCGGCCGTCCGGCAACTGTCTGTCTCCGCTTGGCAGCAGATAGGTACCCAACGGATACAACAACGAAATGACACCGGTAATCGTATCAACCACCGACAGCACTTCAGCCAGACGAGGCGGGATCAGCGGCTTGGGCGGCAGCACCAACGACGCGGGTGGCTTGACCGGTCCCGCAGTGACAGGCTTCGGCGGACGGGGTTTAACCGCCGACTGTGGTGGTTTCACTGGCTTTACAACAGGCGGTCGGATGACCGGCGGTTTAATTGAGGGCGGAGTTGTCACAGGTGGTTTGATAACCGGTGGCTTTGTAACGGGTGGCTTGACGATCGGAGGCTTTGTAACAGGCGGCTTGATGACCGGCGGCTTCGTCACCGGAGGCTTGATGCCGGGTTTGATGCTGGGCGGCTTTGCAGCACTTCGGGCAAGGCCCGCACCGCTGACGATGCTTTTACCGATCGAGCGGCCTTGGCCGTGTTTAGTCTTGAATCCATTCATTTGAGTCATCCTTGATTGCTGTAACGAAACACCCCGTTGGAGTTGTATCGTTCTTCAAAAGAGCTTCGTCATTGAAGCGCTTCACTGTCTTGCGAGTTACTGAACAGAACCATAATTCAAATAAAAATAAACGCCATTCAAAATCCTAAAAAATATCAAAATCGGAAATAGCCTACAGGTTGGAGTTAAGCATTCACTCCTCGACTTCACTTTGTGTCAGTCCCCCCCGACAACATCACAACAGGCGCCGTCGTCGGGAGGGGGTGCTTCAAGGTCGAGCGTTGATCTGTTGCGACAACGTCTGAATCTGACTCTGCAACGTATTGATCGTCCGCGTCATCTGCGCACGAAACGCATCGAACTCCTGCAGACTCGCCCCTGACGAAGCAGCCGCCGCTGGACGATTTTCCAACTCGCTCTTCACCACCACCATATCCTGCTCAAGCTGCTCGATCGCCTGACTGCCGTTCGCTTTCTTCAGATTCGCCACATCTGCATTCAAACCCTTCAGTTGCGTCTCCAGCCGCTCCTGCTCAGTCTGAATCGACTTGCCATCCGGCACCGCCGCTTTCAACGCTGCCAGCTCCGTCGTCACGGCCTTGAGCTGGTCCTGCAACTGCTGGTTGGTTGCCTGCTGCTGCGCGCTCTGCGTACTGATCTGCTCCAGCCGCTTGTCCAGCCCGCCCTGCAAACCCGCCACACCCTGCTGCTGCTTGCTCTGATCCGCCAACTGATCCTGCAACTGCTTGATCTGTGCCTTCAACGCCTCGCTGCTGCTCGCCATCGACTCGGTGGCGACCACCTTCCCGGAAATATCCTGCAAGCGCCCCGCCGCCTCCTCACTGATCCTCGCAAAGCTTTCCTGCGTTGCAACCAGCTGCTGCTCCATCAACGACACCTGCTGAAAACTCCACCAGCCCAGGCCGCAAAAAGCGATAAACAGCACGCAGATCAACGCCCACAACGCGCCGGTGCCGGGCGCCTTCACCTTCACCACTGGCGTGTCGCGCGAGTACACCGTCGTGCGCTCGCGGGCACCCGGCGGCGGCAGAAAATCATCGTCATCGTCTTTGGCGCTGAGGCTCGGGACGTCATCGACGTCGTCATAGGGATCTTTGCGCATGGGTTTACCTTTGAAAAAACCGCTGAATCTGAATGGCTCGCAGTATAACCACGGATGTTGACGCCTTTTATAACGCGCCGCCGTGCTGGGCTTTCCACCAACCGCAGAACTCGTCGAGGGCAGTCCACACGCTGACGTCAGGCTGGTAATCCAGATAATGCCTGGCGCGATTGATATCAAGCGTGAAATCCCTGCTCATCACCTGCATCCCGATGCGCGACAGCGTCGGTTCAGGTTGCCCCGGCCAGATCAGGCACGCCGCCTCGTTCATGGCCGCCGCGGAGTACGCCAAGCCGTAAGACCGATAGCGTCTCACCGGTGGCAACTCCATCTGGCGCATGACGTAATTGACCACGTCCCAAAGCGGGACGGGCGCGCCGTTGCTGATGTTGTAAGCCTTGCCCAGCGCTGAGCCGGCGGCCAGCAGACTGCTGAGCAGCGCCTCATTGAGGTTCTGAATGCTGGTGAAATCAACCTTGTTCAAGCCGTTGCCGATGATCGACAAGCGCTTCTTCTGCTGCATCTGCAGCAGTCGCGGGAAAATGCTCGTGTCACCCGCACCCGTCACAAAACGTGGGCGCAGGGCGATGACTTCCAGACCGAACTCTTCGGCACCAAACACCTTCTGTTCGGCCAGGTATTTGGTCGCGGCGTAGTGATTGCCGAAGCGCTTGGGCACTTGTTCCTCACGGATATCGAGGTGCGATCGGCCATCGAAATAGATCGAGGGCGAGGACAGATGCACCAACCGCCGGACTCTCTGTTTCAGGCAGGCTTCAACGACGTTTTCGGTGACCTGAACGTTGCCCTGATGGAAGTCCTGACGTCGCCCCCATGTACCCACCGCCCCCGCGCAATGGACCACGGCTTCGACGTCGTCACACAGCGCATGAACAAGCTCCGGATCGGAAAGATCGCCCTGGATGAACTCGGCCCCGCGCCGCACCAGATGCTCGACACCCTCAGCGCGACGGCCGTTGACCCGGACGCTCAGACCTTGCTCCAGCGCGAAACGCGCGAAGCGTCCGCCGATGAAGCCGCCTGCGCCGGTGACCAGAATTTTCATTGCCTGCTCCGTTTCATCTTCTTTTGCCTGTGATCGCCGCGGCTATGCCGCGACCGATCCTACAATCTGCTGCGTCGACTACTGACGTTCACTCAGACTCCAACGGCACCAGCCACTGCCCGGCTTTTTTCGCCAGATGGTCCGTCAGCTCCGTCAACAACCGGCCGCCGTTGCGCCAATGATGCCAGTACAAGGGCACATCAATGCAGTGATCGGGCAGCAACTCGACCAACAAACCACTCGCCAATTGTCCACGGACCTGCAATTCCGGCACCAGTCCCCACCCCATTCCGGCTTCGACCATGCGCGTGAAACCTTCGGACGACGGACACAAATGATGCTCGAAACCGCCTTCGACACCCAGCGAAGCGAGGTAGCGATGCTGCAGGAAATCATCCGGGCCGAACACCAGCGCGGGCGATCGGGCGACCGCTTGAGGCGTGACACCCTGCGGGAAATGCCGATCAATAAAGTCAGGGCTGGCCAACGCCCGATAACGCATGGCGCCGAGTAATAAACTCCGCGCCCCCGCCACCGGCCGTTCACTGCCGCACAGACATGCGGCCACTTCACCGGCGCGCATGCGTTTGAGGCCGACATCCTGATCCTCGACGACGAGGTCGGTGAGGAGTCGATGCTCGGCACAAAAGTCTCCTACCGCGAGGGCCCACCAGGTCGCCAGGCTGTCGGCGTTCAGCGCGATGCGCAAACGTTCAGGCATGCCGCCTTCGTCCAGGGCCGGCACCACGCTCTGCAGGTCGCGTTCCAGTAAGCGCACCTGTTGGACATGGTTGAGCAACAGCCGGCCTATCTCCGTTGGGCTCGGCGGGGTTGCACGAACCAACACCGGCTGGCCGACCCGCGCCTCCAAAAGCTTGATGCGCTGGGACACGGCTGATTGGGAAAGGCCGAGCACCTGAGCGGCGCGTTCGAAACCGGCCTGCTCGATCACGGCCGCCAACGCGGAAAGTAACTTGTAGTCGAACATCAGTTTCCCTAATGGGGAATGAGCGTTATTGGTTTTTCTTATACTCGCGTTCAACCGACAATCGCCACCACTGACTGATGCGTCCTTTAGTAATGGCGAGATATCAATGACTGGCGAAACCTCCCTCGGCGCGCTGTTGCGCAGCATGAACCCTGAACTGAACGACGGTGAATACGTGTTCTGCACCGTGGCTGACGGCAGCCGCGTGGAAGGCATCGAGCTGGTCGGGAGCTTTCGCGAACGCGAAGGCCTGACCGTCATCCTCGAACGCAATCAGGCGCAGCGTTTGGGCCTTGACTGCGATTACGTCATGGCCTGGATCACCCTGACCGTTCACTCCTCGCTCGCGGCAGTCGGACTGACCGCGGCCTTCGCGAGCGCACTGGGCCAGGCAGGCATCAGTTGCAACGTGGTCGCCGGCTTTTACCACGACCATCTTTTCGTGGGTAAGGACGACGCGCTGAAGGCCATGACCACCCTGCGCGCACTGGCCACGAGCGCCTGATCACGCCCATTCCTGAACTGATCGAGGCCCGACATCATGTGGCAAAGTTACCTCAACGGCCTGCTGGTTTCTCTCGGGCTGATCATGGCCATCGGCACTCAGAACGCCTATGTGCTGGCGCAAAGTCTGCGTCGCGAACACCACCTTTCCGTGGCCCTGCTGTGCATCGTGTGCGATGCCGTACTGGTGGCCGCCGGTGTGTTCGGGTTGGCCAATGTGCTGGCCCACAACCCGACGCTGCTGGCGGTGGCGCGCTGGGGCGGCGTGGTGTTTCTGCTGTGGTACGGCACCATGGCCCTGCGCCGTGCATTGTCGCCGCAGAGTCTTGCTCAGCGCGATGCCGACGGCCAGCGGTCACGCCGCGCGGTATTGCTCACCGCGTTGACGGTGACCTTGCTGAACCCGCACGTTTATCTCGACACGGTGCTGCTGATCGGCTCCCTCGGTGCCCAGCAAGCGGTGCCCGGCGCCTATGTGGCCGGGGCAGCCAGCGCTTCGGTGTTGTGGTTTTCAACGCTGGCAATTGGCGCCGCCTGGCTGGCCCCATGGCTCGCCCGCCCGACAACCTGGCGTCTGCTGGACCTGATGGTCGCGGTGATGATGTTCAGCGTGGCGGTGCAATTGATCAGAACGGCGTGAATATTCGTCTCGCCGAAGCGCATTTCAGCGCAACGCTCTGGAACCTCTATCCCACACAGTTGTTGCGTGGTTAAGGTCAGGGGCCGGTGCTATGATCCAGCCCCTGCGCTGCAAAGAGTACAAACTCGCCGGCGTAAGTTCTGTCTGGCCGCCCGTGATCGGCCTTGCGCAAACCGCAACTGACCTGATTAGGAGAATTACCATGGCTTTTGAATTGCCTCCGCTGCCGTACGCACATGACGCTCTGGCACCGCACATCTCCAAGGAAACTCTGGAATACCACCACGACAAGCACCACAACACCTATGTCGTGAACCTGAACAACCTGGTGCCAGGCACCGAGTTCGAAGGCAAGACTCTGGAAGAAATCGTCAAGACTTCCTCGGGCGGTATCTTCAACAACGCCGCTCAAGTCTGGAACCACACGTTCTACTGGAACTGCCTGGCGCCAAACGCCGGCGGCCAACCGACTGGCGCTCTGGCGGACGCAATCAACGCCGCGTTCGGCTCGTTCGACAAGTTCAAGGAAGAATTCAGCAAGACCTCCATCGGCACCTTCGGCTCTGGCTGGGGCTGGCTGGTGAAGAAAGCTGACGGTTCCCTGGCACTGGCCAGCACCATCGGCGCCGGCAACCCGATCACCAGCGGCGACACCCCGCTGCTGACCTGCGATGTCTGGGAACACGCTTACTACATCGACTACCGTAACCTGCGTCCGAAGTACGTCGAGGCGTTCTGGAACCTGGTCAACTGGAAGTTCGTTGCCGAGCAGTTCGAAGGCAAAAGCTTCACCGCCTGATGAACGCTTGAATGCTCGAATAAAAAAAGCCCGGCACGTCCGGGTTTTTTTTCGCCTTCTGTTTGTCGTTTATGTATTGTCTGGAAGCGATAGCGGACTAATATCAAATTTCGTGCTGATTCAAACGGCTGGGCTCAAGTTTTCCCCGCGTATGACCGACACAGTACGGATAGCCTGAGTGGTCCGCCTATCAACTGTTTTCTCCGATTGATCGGGTCATGCGCAAGCCGGGAGCGCCTGATCCGAATGCCTGTATTGCCAGTGCCTGCACGCAGTCAGCCCGCTATCAGCATGGATAAAGGAATGGCCATTTGAAGCTGGAACTCAAACACAGCCTGTCGGTGAAGCTGCTTCGCGTTGTGCTGCTGTCCGCGCTGATCGTGGGGGTCGTGCTCAGTTGCGCACAGATCGTCTACGACGCTTACAAAACCCGCCAGGCCGTTGCCTCGGATGCGGCGCGTATCCTCGACATGTTCCGCGATCCGTCGACTCAGGCCGTTTATAGCCTGGACCGGGAAATGGGGATGCAGGTCATCGAAGGGCTGTTTCAGGACAAGGCCGTGCGGATGGCGTCCATCGGTCATCCCAACGAGACGGTGCTCGCCGAGAAATCCCGAGACCTCGAAACCACGCCCACCCGCTGGCTGACCGATCTGATCCTGGGCCAGGAACGCAGTTTCACCACGCAACTGGTCGGCCGCAGCCCGTACAGCGAATATTACGGCGACCTGCGCATCACCCTCGACACCGCCACCTACGGCGAAACCTTCCTCACCAATTCGATGATCATTTTCATTTCCGGCGTGTTGCGCGCGCTGGCGATGGGTCTGGTGCTGTACCTGGTTTACCACTGGCTACTGACCAAACCGCTGTCGAGAATCATCGAGCACCTGACCAGCATCAACCCCGACCGCCCCAGCGAACACCAGTTGCCGTTGCTCAAAGGCCATGAAAAAAACGAACTGGGGGTCTGGGTCAACACCGCCAACCAACTGTTGGCGTCCATCGAGCGCAACACCAATTTGCGCCACGAGGCTGAATCCAGCCTGCTGCGGATGGCGCAGTACGATTTCCTCACCGGTCTGCCGAACCGGCTGCAACTGCAGAAGCAACTGGACAAAATCCTCGTCGACTCCGGAAAAGTGCAGCATCGCGTCGCGGTGTTGTGCGTCGGGCTGGATGACTTCAAAGGCATCAACGAACAATTCAGTTATCAGGCCGGCGATCAGTTGCTGCTCGCCCTCGCCGATCGCCTGCGCAGCCACAGCGGCCGCCTCGGCGCCCTCGCCCGTCTGGGCGGCGACCAGTTCGCGCTGGTTCAGGCCGATATCGAACAGCCTTACGAAGCCGCCGAGCTGGCGCAGAATATTCTCGACGACCTGGAAGCGCCCTTCGCCGTCGATCAGCAGGAGATTCGTCTGCGCGCCACCATCGGCATCACGCTGTTCCCCGAAGATGGCGACAGCACCGAGAAGCTGCTGCAGAAAGCCGAACAGACCATGACGCTGGCCAAGACACGCTCGCGTAACCGCTACCAGTTTTATATCGCCAGCGTCGACAGCGAGATGCGTCGTCGTCGCGAGCTGGAAAAAGACCTGCGTGAAGCCTTGGCCCGCGAGCAGTTTCACTTGGTCTATCAGCCGCAGATCAGCTATCGCGACCACAGCGTGGTGGGGGTCGAGGCGCTGATCCGCTGGATTCACCCGGAGCATGGCTTCGTGCCGCCGGATCAGTTCATTCCGTTGGCCGAGCAGAACGGCACCATCATCGCAATTGGTGAATGGGTACTGGATCAAGCCTGCAAACAGCTGCGCGAATGGCACGATCAGGGCTTCACAGACCTGCGCATGGCGGTGAACCTGTCCACGGTGCAACTGCACCACGCCGAACTGCCGCGGGTGGTGAACAACTTGCTGCAGATCTACCGCCTGCCACCCCGCAGTCTGGAGCTGGAAGTCACGGAAACCGGTCTGATGGAAGACATCACCACCGCCGCGCAGCACCTGTTGAGCCTGCGCCGCTCCGGGGCGCTGATCGCCATCGATGACTTTGGGACCGGTTATTCATCGCTGAGTTACCTGAAAAGCCTGCCGCTGGACAAGATCAAGATCGACAAGAGCTTCGTGCAGGACCTGCTCGACGACGATGACGACGCGACGATCGTGCGCGCCATCATTCAGCTCGGCAAAAGTCTGGGCATGCAGGTGATCGCCGAAGGCGTCGAGACCGCCGAGCAAGAGGCCTACATCATTTCCGAGGGTTGTCACGAAGGTCAGGGCTACTTCTACAGCAAGCCTCTGCCAGCGCGGGAGCTACTGGTTTACCTGAAGCAGGCGCAACGGACCCACAGCGAGGCGCTGTAACACACGTGCCTCCCGGCACAAAAGCAGCCGTTGCGCCGATCACCGCCATTCACACGTGGGCCCGGCCGGCCCCTTTCTTGAAACAGCTTGAAATATCTCCCCCCGCCTGCCTGGGCTAATGGCCTTTACACCGAATGCAAATCTTTCGCATTATGGCGCAACATTTTTTGGCGTTCGCCACCTTTTACACCTCTTCTCGATGCAGGATTCCGTCATGATTCGTATGCCCCTGGCAACCGCAAGTCTGCTGGCTGTCGCTATTGCTCTGGCCGGTTGTGATCAAGGCAAGGACAAGCCCGCCGCTGCGGCGCCTGCCCCTGCACCTGCCGCAGCCGCTGCCCCGGCTCCAGGGCCGACCTCCGCCGCTGCGCCCGCCCAGCCCAACGAAACCGCCACCAGAGCAGTGGTCGCCAACTACGCCAATATCGTATTTGCCGTTTTCAGCGACGCCGAATCCACTGCCAAAAAGCTCAGCACGGCAGTCGACGCTTTCCTCGCCACACCCAATGACCAGACCCTGAAAGCAGCGCGCGCAGCCTGGATAGCAGCGCGCGTGCCGTACATGCAGAGCGAAGTATTCCGCTTCGGCAACACCATCATCGACGACTGGGAAGGTCAGGTGAACGCATGGCCGCTGGATGAAGGCCTGATCGATTATGTCGCCAAGGATTACCAGCACGCACTGGGCAATCCGGGTGCTACCGCCAACATCATCGCCAACAAATCAGTGCAAGTGGGCGAGGACAAAGTCGACGTCAGCGAAATCACCCCTGAAAAACTCGCCAGCCTGAACGAGCTCGGTGGTTCGGAAGCAAACGTGGCCACCGGTTATCACGCCATCGAATTCCTGCTCTGGGGCCAGGACCTGCATGGCACCCATCCGGGCGCCGGCGAGCGTCCGGCCAGCGACTACATCGAAGGCCAGGGCGGCACCGGCGGCCACAACGATCGCCGTCGCGCTTATCTAAAAGCCGCCACCGATCTGTTGGTCAGCGACCTCGAAGAAATGGTCAACAACTGGAAACCGGGCGTCGCCGACAATTATCGGGCCACGCTGGAAGCTGAGTCCGCCGAGAGCGGGCTGCGCAAAATGCTGTTCGGCATGGGCAGCCTGTCGCTCGGTGAACTGGCGGGCGAGCGCATGAAAGTCGCGTTGGAGGCCAACTCCAGCGAAGACGAGCACGATTGCTTCAGCGACAACACCCACAACTCGCACTTCTACAATGGCCTGGGCATCCGCAACGTCTACCTGGGTGGATACACCCGCGTCGACGGCAGCAAAGTGAGCGGCGCGAGCCTGTCCTCGCTGGTCGCCACCGCCGACGCCGCAACCGACCAGACCGTGCGCGCCGACCTTGACGCGACCCAGGCAAAGCTGCAGGTCATCGTCGACCACGCCAACAAGGGCGAGCATTTCGACCAGCTCATCGCGGCGGGCAATACGGCAGGCAACCAGGTCGTGCGCGACGCCATCGCCGCGCTGGTCAAACAGACCGGGGCCATTGAGCAAGCGGCCGGCAAGTTGGGCATCACTGATCTGAACCCGGACAACGCCGACCACGAGTTCTGATCCGCTTCACGTCCGCTTCAAATCGGCAAGGCCGCGCCTTCCCGGCTGAAGTCGGTCCCGTTGCAAACGAATGCCGACCCCGACCACGGGCCGGCATTTTTTTCGTCAATCGACGCTTCAAACACCACCAAAACGGGCCTTATCCGGGGACCGGTCTGTAAGCTTTGTAGGGCATTTCCTGTTCGGTCCTTGTCGGATTGAACACGCCTCCCCCGCCGCCGATCATGCGCACTTCCTTGACCCCACCCTATCCAGGAGGAGACAGAAAGTGCCCAAGAGAAACAATAAAAGGCGCCGCGTCAGCAAGCTCAAAGCCAACGATTACGGTATCCACCTGCTGGTCGGCGTCAAGGGGCCGCGTGCCTGGAAGGTGACGATCTACCGCGACGGCAGAACCTTCAACCGACTGTTTTCCTTCTCCCGCTATGGCGGCCGTGATCCGGCACGAAAAGCCGCCGACGCGTGCCGTGACCAATTGCTGCTGGCTCACCTGCCCAAGCTCAGCCGCGACATCCGCCAGCGCATCATCGCCACCAACACCAGCGGCTATCCGGGGGTGCATTACCGCTGCTATACCGGCATCGCCTATTGGGTGGCGCGGACCACACTGCGCAACGGCAGCAGCGTCACCAAGTCGTTCAGGGTCGAGCACTACGGTTACGAGAGGGCCAAGGAGCTGGCGATCCGCGAGCGCGAGCGGCAGCTCGACGGCATCGGCGATTACCGGTCATTCAAGGTGGTCGAGGGCGAGCGGCGTCTCATGCAACTGCTTGTGGAAAACCCGGCGCTGGAGATCGCCGGCGCATAAGTTTTGCGGGCCCATCACGCGCGGATGATTTGGTAACAACACGTTACGAGAGGGCCTGCAAACGCTAATCCCTCTTATTCATCAAACTCGGGGCTGGTAAGCTTGCTCGCCCCGATTTCCCCCCTTTGCAGGACCTGTATGACTGCGTGGTTCCGTCCTTCGTTTCTCCTGCTGATGGCGCTCGCCATGAGTGGGTGCGATGACGCCCCGCGTTTCACCGCCGCCGAGCCGGGCGAGTCGCGCTCTGGCGGCGCCACCACCGTCAACAAAAGCGATCGCAATGCGTTTTCCCTGCCTTCAGCCAACCTGTCGCCTGTCCGGCGGCTGGACTTCAGCGTCGGCAACAGCTTCTTCCGCAACCCCTGGGTGATTGCGCCGTCGACTACCACTGCCCGCGACGGCCTGGGTCCGTTGTTCAACACCAACGCCTGCCAGAACTGCCACATCAAGGACGGCCGTGGTCACCCGCCCGAGCCCGGCGCCGACAACGCCGTGTCAATGCTGGTGCGCCTGTCGATTCCCGACGATCCGGCGTTCGCCCAGGACATCAAGCGGCTGGGCCTTATCCCCGAGCCTGTTTACGGCAAGCAACTCCAGGACATGGCCATCCCCGGCGTCACGCCCGAGGGCAAGGTTCGGGTCGATTACGATTCCATGACCGTGCATTTTCGCGACGGCACTCCGGTGCATCTGCGCCGCCCTACCCTGCAGATCACCCAACCCGGTTACGGCCCGATGCACCCGCAGACGCGAGCCTCTGCACGCATTGCCCCGCCGATGATTGGTCTGGGCCTTCTGGAAGCCATTCCACAGGCGGCGATTCTGGCCAACGCCAACCCGAACGATGAAAAGGGCACCGGCATCACCGGTAAACCCAACTGGGTCTGGGACGACGAACAGCAGAAATCCGTCCTCGGCCGTTTCGGCTGGAAAGCCTCGCAGCCGAGCATCAAGCAGCAAAATGCCCACGCACTGGCGGGTGACATGGGCCTGACGTCCACTCTGATGCCGGTCGACGACTGCACACCGTCACAGAGCGCATGCCTGGCTGCGCCCAATGGCAATGGTCCGAACGGTGAGCCGGAGGTCAGCGACAACATCCTGCGCTTGATAACCTTCTACACCCGCAACCTCGGCGTTCCGGTGCGTCGCAATGTGGCTGAGCCGCAGGTGCTGGCGGGCAAGAGTCTGTTCTTCAAGGCCGGCTGCCAGCAGTGCCACACGCCACAATTCACCACTTCCGCCGACGCCGCCGAGCCCGAGCTGGCGAATCAGGTCATCCGTCCTTACACCGATCTGTTGCTGCATGACATGGGCGAAGGCCTGGCCGACAATCTGAGCGAATTTCAGGCCAGCGGCCAGCAGTGGCGCACCCCGCCGTTGTGGGGCATCGGCCTGACCCAGACTGTCAGCGGCCACACGCAGTTTCTGCACGACGGGCGCGCCCGTAACCTGATGGAGGCCGTGCTCTGGCATGGCGGCGAAGCGCTCCCCGCGCAGCGTCAGGTGCTGGCCTTCGACGCGGAACAACGCGCGGCCCTGCTGGCGTTCTTGAATTCTCTCTAACGTATTTCTGAAGATAAGGAGTCGGGCATGTTCCGCCCCAAGTTGTTGCTCACCAGCCTCGCCGCACTGGCACTGGGCGCGTGCGCGCCGTCGGACCCGCAAGCCGTGACGTCTGCCGCCATCGCCAGTCAGGTCATCCTTCCGACTTACAGCCGGTGGGTCGATGCCGACCGGCAACTGGCGATCAGCGCGCTGTCCTACTGCCAGGGCAAATCCGACCTGGACACCGCCCGCGCCGACTTCCTCCACGCGCAAAAAGCCTGGGCCGAGCTGCAACCGCTGCTCATCGGGCCGCTGGCCGAAGGCAATCGCGCCTGGCAGATTCAGTTCTGGCCGGACAAGAAAAACCTCGTTGGCCGTCAAGTGGAGCAACTGCTCACCGCACAGCCGCAGATCAGCGCTGACGCCCTGGCCAAATCCAGCGTCGTGGTTCAGGGGCTGTCGGCCTATGAATACATCCTGTTCGACGCCGACATCGACATGGCCAACGCCGAGCAGAAAGCTCGCTACTGCCCGCTGCTGATGGCCATCGGCGAGCGTCAGAAGGCGTTGGCCGAAGACATCCTCAACAGCTGGAACAGCAACGACGGCATGCTCGCTCAGCTGAGCAAGTTTCCCAACCAGCGCTACGCCGATTCCCACGAAGCCATTGCCGAGTTGCTGCGCGTGCAAGTGACCGCGCTGGACTCGTTGAAGAAAAAGCTAGGCACGCCGCTGGGCCGTGGCACCAAGGGCGTGCCGCAGCCGTTTCAGGCGGAAGCGTGGCGCAGCAAGGCGTCGCTCAGCAGCTTGCAGGCAAGTCTGGCCAGTGCGCAGACTGTTTGGGCCGGCGTCGACAACAAGGGTTTGCGCGGGCTGTTGCCCAAGGAGCAGAAGCCTCTGGCCGACAAGATCGACGCTGCCTACGCCGAGAGCAATCGACAGTTGGCCGCGCTGAAACCGCCGCTCGGGGATCTGCTGGCCACCGAAGCAGGCCGCCAGCAGCTCAACGCTTTCTACGACAGCCTCAACGTGGTCCATCGCCTGCACGAAGGCGAGTTGGCGAAGGCGCTGGGCATTCAACTGGGCTTCAACGCCAATGATGGTGACTGATATGTTGCGACGTCAGGCTCTGGGTCTGGGCAGCCTGCTGCTCAGTGCCGTCACCTTTGGCGGCTGGACGCTATTCACCAAAAAAGGCGAGAGCCCGCTGTTGTTGTCCGCGCGGGACGACGGCAACGGCCAGCACTTCGCTGTGGGTTATCGCGTCGATGGCACGCAAGTGTTTGCCACCGCCGTTGCCCAGCGCTGTCACGACATCATCAATCACCCGAACCTGCCGATCGCGCTGTTCGTCGCGCGCCGGCCGGGGACCGAGAGTTACCTGATCGACCTGCGCGACGGTCGTCTGCTGCAAACCATCACCTCGCAACCCCACCGACACTTCTACGGCCACGCGGTCATTCACAAAGAAGGCGAATGGCTGTACGCCACCGAAAACGACACGACAGAACCGGGCCGAGGGCTGTTGGGCGTGTATCGATTCGTTGATGAGCGGCTGCAACGCACCGGGGAAATTTCTACCCACGGCGTAGGCCCTCACCAAGTGTCATGGATGCCGGATGGCGAGACCCTCGCAGTCGCCAACGGCGGCATTCGCACCGAGGCCGAGAGCCGCGTCGAAATGAACCTCGACGCCATGGAACCGAGCTTGGTGCTGATGCAGCGCGACGGCACGCTGCTGAGCAAAGAGTCGTTGTCGCAGCAGATGAACAGCGTGCGCCATATGGCGATCGCCAGCGACGGCACCATCGTGGCGGGGCAGCAGTTCATGGGGCCTTCCCACGAGTCCGCCGAGCTGCTCGCCATCAAGCGGCCAGGGCAGCCATTTCAGGCGTTCCCGGTGGCCGAGCAACAGCTGCAGGCGATGGCGCATTACACCGCCAGCGTTGCCATTCATAACGACCTGCGGCTGGTGGCGCTGACCGCGCCGAGGGGCAACCGCTTCTTAATCTGGGACCTGGACAGCGGCGCGCTGAAGCTCGACGCACCGCTGCCTGATTGCGCCGGGGTGGGCGCCGTGGCGGACGGCTTCGTCGTCACCTCAGGCCAGGGCCGCTGCCGATTCTATGATTGCCGCGAGACAGTGCTGGTTGCTAAACCGCTGGAGCTGCCAGCGGGGTTGTGGGACAACCATTTGCATTTGGTTTGATCGGAGAAATGCAGCGGCCGCGCGGGCCTCTTCCCTGGCAAGCCCGCTCATCGAAATATGACCACGCTGCAGAGGTATCTGCCGACAGGTGAACTGTGGGAGCGAGCTTGCTCGCGAAGACGATGGAACATCCGCTAAATCTTCAGAGCCTGAAATACCGTCTTCGCGAGCAAGCTCACTCCTACAGGGACCTTGCTCGCTGATCCCAAAATCCATCACCGCCACTGGCAACTAAACCCCGACACGACTAACGTGCTCGCCTGATTCGTCGGTTTTCCAAGGAAGTGGAATATGTTGCGTCGCCGCATGTTGATCATGTTGGGTATTGTCCTGATCGTGGTCCTGGCCCTGGGCGGGTACAAAGCGTTTTCGGTCTATCAGCAGATCCAGCAATTCACGGCGCCGAAGCCGCCGATCAACGTCGCGGTGGCGGTTGCCGAGACGCGCGGGTGGCAGAATCGTCTGCCGGCCATCGGCACGCTCAAGGCCTTCCAGGGCGTGGACCTGTCGCTGGAAATCGCGGGCACGGTCAAGGCCGTGCAGTTCGAATCCGGCCAGAAGGTCAAGGTGGGTCAGCCGCTCCTGCAGCTCGACAGCGATGTGGAAAAGGCCCTGCTCGGCACCGCCGAAGCAGACCTCGGTCTGGCACAGGTGGAATACGGCCGCGGCAGCAAACTGGTGGGCGAATCCGCCATCTCCCGCGGCGACTTCGACAAGCTCGCCGCCACGCAGAAGAAAGCCGCTGCCACCGTCGCACAACTGAACGCCTCCCTGGCTAAGAAGCGCATCCTCGCGCCCTTCAGCGGCACCATCGGCATTCGTCAGGTCGACGTCGGCGACTACCTTGCCAGCGGCACAGTGATCGCCACCCTTCAGGACTTGACCAGTCTGTACGCCGACTTCTTCGTGCCGGAGCAGATGCTGCCGAAACTGGCCCTCGGCCAAGAGGTGCAGGTGAGCGTCGCGGCCTACCCCGAACGCGTCTTCACTGCACGCATCAGCGCCATCAACCCCAAGGTCGAAGACACCACCCGCAATGTGCTGATTCGCGCCACCCTGCCCAACCCCGACAGCCAGCTGCTGCCCGGTATGTTCACCAGCCTGCAGGTGCTGCTCGGGCAGGACACGCCGCAATTGGTGCTGCCGGAAAGCACCATCACTTACACGCTGTACGGCAATTCGGTGTACGTCGTCGTGCCGAAAAAGACCGCCGACGGCCAGCCGGAAAACAACAGCAAGGGTGAGCCTCAGCTCATGGTCGAGCGGCGCTTCGTCGAAACCGGCGAGCGTCGCGGCGGCCTGGTGATCATCAGCAAAGGATTGAAAGCCGGCGAACAGGTCGTCACCGGCGGCCAGCTCAAACTGGATAACGGCGCCGCCGTCGCCATCGTGGTCGACCCGGCAACTCCGTCGCACGCCACCCCGGCAGCGCAGAACAGCCAGCCCAAAGCGGACTGATCAAGGAATCGATCATGGCCTTTACAGACCCGTTCATCCGTCGCCCGGTGCTTGCCAGCGTGATCAGCCTGTTGATCGTGCTGCTGGGTTTTCAGGCGTTCAGCAAGCTGACCATCCGCCAGTACCCGCAGATGGAAAACGCGCTGATCACCGTGACCACGGCCTACCCTGGCGCCAACGCCGAAACCATTCAGGGCTATATCACCCAGCCGCTGCAGCAAAGTCTGGCGAGCGCCGAAGGCATCGACTACATGACCTCGGTCAGCCGGCAGAACTTCTCGGTCATTTCCATCTATGCACGCATCGGCTCCAACAGCGACCGCCTCTACACCGAGCTGCTCGCCAAGGCCAACGAGGTCAAGAACAAGCTGCCCCAGGACGCTGAAGACCCGGTCCTGAGCAAGGAGGCCGCCGACGCCTCCGCGCTGATGTACATCAGCTTCTACAGCGCCGAGCTGAGCAACCCCCAGATCACCGATTACCTGTCCCGGGTCATTCAGCCAAAGCTGGCGACGCTGCCAGGCATGGCCGAAGCGGAGATTCTGGGCAATCAGGTGTTCGCCATGCGCCTGTGGCTCGACCCGGTCAAACTCGCCGGTTTCGGCCTGACCGCCAACGACGTCACCGAAGCGGTGCGCAAGTACAACTTCCTGTCCGCGGCGGGTGAGGTGAAGGGCGAGTACGTGGTCACCAGCGTCAACGCCAGCACCGACCTGAAATCCCCTGAGACCTTCGCGGCGATTCCGCTTAAGACCATGGGCGACAGCCGCGTACTGCTGGGTGATGTGGCCCGGGTAGAGATGGGCGCCGAAAACTACGACACGGTCAGCTCGTTCGACGGCACGCCGTCGGTGTACATCGGCATCAAGGGCACGCCCAGCTCGAACCCGCTGGACGTGATCAAGGAAGTGCGGCGCATCCTGCCAGAGCTGGAAGCCCAATTACCGCCGAGCCTCAAAGCGTCCATCGCCTACGACGCCACGCTGTTCATTCAGGCCTCGATCCATGAAGTGGTGAAAACCCTGATCGAAGCGGTGCTCATCGTCATCGTCGTGGTGTTCCTGTTCCTGGGCGCCCTGCGTTCGGTGCTGATCCCGGTAATCACCATCCCGCTGTCGATGATCGGCGTGCTGTTTTTCATGCAACTGATGGGGTATTCGATCAATTTGCTGACGCTGCTGGCGATGGTGCTGGCCATCGGCTTGGTGGTCGACGACGCCATCGTGGTGGTGGAGAACATTCACCGGCACATCGAGGAAGGCAAGACGCCCTTCGATGCAGCCATCGAGGGCGCTCGCGAGATCGCCATGCCCGTGGTATCGATGACCATCACCCTGGCAGCGGTGTATGCACCCATCGGTTTTCTGGAGGGACTGACCGGGGCGCTGTTCAAGGAGTTCGCGCTGACGCTGGCGGGTGCGGTGGTGATTTCCGGGATCGTCGCGCTGACCCTGTCGCCGATGATGTGTGCCGTGCTCCTGCGCCGGGAAGAGAATCCCAGCGGCCTGGCGCACAAGCTTGATCACGCCTTCGAAAGCCTGAAGGTCCGCTACCAGCGCGTCCTTCACGGCACGCTGAATACGCGGCCGGTGGTCATCGTGTTCGCCGTACTGGTGCTCTGTCTGATTCCGGTGTTTCTAAAGCTCAGCCAGTCGCAACTGGCGCCGGACGAGGACCAGGGCATCATCTTCATGATGGCGACGGCGCCGCAGCCGACCAACCTCGACTACATGAACACATACACCGACCAGTTCATCAGCATTTTCAAAGCGTTCCCGGAGTATTACTCCTCGTTCCAGATCAACGGTTTCAATGGCGTGCAGACCGGCGTCGGCGGGTTCTTGCTCAAGCCATGGGACGAGCGCAGCCGCACGCAAATGGAGCTGTTGCCCGAAGTGCAAGCCAAGCTCAACGGTATTACCGGGCTGCAGATCTTCGGCTTCAACCTGCCGTCGTTGCCCGGCACCGGCGAAGGGCTGCCGTTTCAGTTCGTCATCAATACACCGGGTGACTACGCCGCGCTGCTGGAGGTGACGGATCGCATCAAGAAACGCGCCGCCGACTCGGGCAAGTTCGCGTTTCTGGACGTTGACCTGGCGTTCGACAAGCCCGAAGTGGTGGTCGACATCGACCGCGCCAAAGCCGCGCAGATGGGCGTGTCGATGCAGGACCTTGGCGGCAGCCTGGCGACGTTGCTCGGGGAGGCGGAAATCAACCGCTTTACCATCGACGGGCGCAGCTACAAGGTGATCGCGCAGGTTGAACGGGCCTACCGAGACAACCCGGCCTGGCTCTCGAATTACTACGTCAAGAACGCCGACGGCAAGATGCTGCCGTTGTCGACGCTGATTACTGTCAGCGATCGGGCCAGGCCGCGGCAGCTCAATCAGTTCCAGCAGCTCAACTCGGCAATCATCTCCGGTTTCCCGCTGGTGAGTCAGGCTGAAGCGATCGAGTTGGTGAGACAGATCACGATCGAAGAATCACCACCAGGTTTCGCCTACGACTACGCCGGCGCATCTCGCCAGTACGTGCAGGAAGGCAATGCGTTGTGGGTCACGTTCGGACTGGCCCTGGCGATCATTTTTCTGGTGCTCGCGGCACAGTTCGAGAGCTTCCGCGATCCGCTGGTGATTCTGGTCACGGTGCCGCTGTCGATCTGCGGCGCGCTGATTCCGCTGTTCCTCGGCATCTCGTCGCTGAATATCTATACCCAGGTGGGTCTGGTCACGCTGATCGGCTTGATCAGCAAACACGGCATTCTGATCGTCGAATTCGCCAACCAGCTACGCCGCGACAAGGGCCTGACGGCGCGGGAAGCGGTCGAAGAAGCGGCGGCAATTCGCTTGCGGCCCGTACTGATGACCACGGCAGCGATGGTGTTCGGCATGGTGCCGCTGATCCTGGCGACCGGCGCGGGGGCGGTCAGCCGCTTCGACATTGGCCTGGTGATTGCCACAGGGATGTCGGTGGGGACATTGTTCACGCTTTTTGTATTACCGTGCGTGTATACGCTGCTGGCGCGGCGCGATGAGGCGCAGCCAGACCACAACGACCATGCAAGTCCCGACAGGACTGCCGGTACCTGACATAAGAAAATAACCACACGCGCACAAAAAAGGCCCTGATTTTTTCGGGGCCTTTTGGTTAACGCAACAGGAAGGAGTCAGCCTTGCGGTCCACTCCCCTGGGCCAGGCCGAACATCAACAAAAGTAGATCGTGATCAGGTCGGGCCGTGTCAGACATCTTGGCCACTCGTGGCAGCGGGCAATGGCCTTCGCCATGCACTGCACTCAAAATCTTCGGACCGGGCTGATCCCAGGCAGCCAAAGCGATGGAAGTCACCCCCAACGCCCCAACCAAAAACAAACCTCGCGCCATTTCTAACTTCATCGCTGTAAACCTTTGATGGGCCTGCCAAACGCGGTCTCGTAAAAATAGACCAGCTTGCTCCAGTCCGCAGGCTGAAACGACGAATGGCGACGAAGCTGTTTCATGTCGTGCTGAGCGGCGGCATAAGACGTCAGGCGCTGACGGCACTTCTCGAGATCCAGCAGCGCGACCTCAGCCTTGGCGTTGGCGCCCTCGCCTACAACGCGAACAAAGACGTGCTTGATGTAGATGCAGCTGTGCTGCCAGCGACCCTTGTGCATGCGGGCCAGGTTGTTGGCGATTTCCTGAAGCATCTGCTCGTACACCACTTCGCCGTATTGTTCGCGACCGCCTGCACGCAGCCAGTTTTCGAACTCGTCGAAGCCGTCCAGCGAGGCTGTGACCAGCAACGCTCGCCACTCGTTGTTCTCGTCACGCTCGGCACCGCAGAACACCATGCGCGGCACATTGACGTCGAGCTGGCGGAGGCCTTCGAGGGCATCGCGCTCACGCAGAACGGTCGGGCGACCGAAAGGGTGCAACCAGCTGCGGTAGATATGGCCTGTCTGGCGCTTCACATACAGCAGCCGACCGTTTTCCGAGACGACACGCTGCACGCCACTTTCACCGCCACGGCGCACGTTGGGTTCTTCGACCCATTCGCCTCGCGTGTTCCAGAAATAGGCGAAGCGGTCCTTGGCGGGAACGGCTAACTCTGTTGCGAAATCCACGGCCATCCTGTTACCTCTTACGTAATAGATACACACGCCACATGGCGTACATCGGCAGGAAATCCAGGCGCTCCTGAATCCGAAACCCTGCCTGTTCAAATTCGGCTTCCACGGTCGCAACCGGCAGCACGAAGCGGTTCTGGTAATCACGTTGCGGCCTTGATTTTTCAGCGTGTCTGCGCTTCCAGGCCTTGAAATTGCCATCCACCCAGAGCGACACGATCACGCTATCCCGGCTCACCCGGTGAAACTCTTTCAGCAACACGGCGCGGTCTTCAGCCTTGCCGATGTGGTGCATCAGGCGCATGCAGAAGATGCTGTCGACAGCGTTGTCCGGCATCTCGATCGCAAAGGCCGAGGTCTGCAATGGCTGGACGCGTTTGACGATTTCCGCAGGTTGCGACTCGCAGGCGATCTTGACCATCGACGCCGAATTGTCCGCCCCGATAATCACCCGGTTGGCTTTTTCGGCCAGTACCGGCCAGAAACGTCCGGCGCCACAGGGCAGGTCCAGCACCAGGCCCGGTTCGCCCGCCAACGCCAGCGCGCGACGCGCCAGTTGTTTATCCCGGCGATCCGACAAGCGTCTTGCGAGTCCATCGTTATGTTTGCGTAGATACCTTTTAGCGTGTTCGTCGTCGTATTTGCGTGAAAAATCCAGCTCGATCCGCTTGCTCATGGCTGCCTCTCCTTTAATAAGAGGGCCAAACTAAGCAGCGAAGCGTCACGCTCAGGTCAGATGAATGTGAAAAAAGCGTCCGAAAAAGTGAACAAATGTTACGAGATTATTCAAGGACTTAGGGCCAGCATACGGCCATGTCCCGGTTCATTTCAGCACCTTTACACAGGCTGTACATTTGTCGACGGCAACCGCATGGGCTCTTTGCCAGGGCGCAAACCCATGTCTACGCTGAACCTGCAGCCGTTTGGCTCCATGGTGTCCAGGCTGACCGACCACCCTTGGTTTTCGCAGATGCGCTGCACCAACGACAGTCCCAGGCCCAGACCTTCGCCCCGTTGCTCGGTGCCGCGCACGAATGGCTGAAACATCGCCTCACGTTTTTCTTCCGGAATGCCCACGCCGGAATCCTCAACCATGAACCCGCCTTCGCGCAGCGTCAGGCGGATAAAGCCGGTCTCGGTGTAGTGCAGCGCGTTGCGCAGCAGATTGCCCATCACGGCGTAGAGAAAGGTCGCGTTATAAGCCGTTTCGGAAGGCTCACCGGGCAAGTATTCCAGGGTCAGGCCTTTGCGTTCGATCGGTTCGCGCCACAGGCTGATCAGCTGTTGGGCAGCGCCGTGCAGGGTCAGCTGCGGATAAAGCGCCAAGTCATCGCGCTGGGTGCGGGCGAGCATCAGGAAGGTCTGCACCAGATCGCGCATTTCTTCGCACGCCCGCGCCACGCGCTCGACCTGGGCCCGTGCGCGTTGATCTAGCGCCGGGTTTTCCAGCAGCAGCTCACAGGAACTCGCCAGCACCATCAACGGCGTGCGCAGTTCGTGGCTGACATCACTGGTGAACATCCGCTCGCGGGTCAGCGCGTCACGGAGACGGCCCAGCGTGGCGTCAAAAGCCACCGCCAGCTCACCTACTTCGTCGGCGGCGTAGTCGGGGGCCAAGGGCGGCGCGAGGCCGAGCAACTGATCGCGATGACGCACCTGCCGGGCCAGACGGACCACTGGCGCCATCACCCGACGTGCCAGTATCCAGCCAAGGAAAATCGCCAACGCCAATGCCAGCACAAAGCCCACCAGCACCACGGCGAACAGCACGCGCTCACGCTCTTCGAAATCGCTTTGATCCTGGAGCAATACATAGTGGCGACCGTCGACGATCTCAACCATGGCGTGGTACGACAAAGGCCCGCGAAACACTTCGTGAAAGCCCGGCTCCAGATGCCGCAGGTCCTTTGGCAGCTCGAAATCCCCCGGACCGCCGCTGAAGTAAAACAGCTGATCCGGCTCCGGGCGGTGGTTCCAGTCGTTGACGCTGTCCATCAGCAGCAGGCGCGTCAGGTCGCCGCCCAGTCCTGCCGAAATCAGCTTTTCTTCGACCAGGTGCACCGTCGCGACAATGCCCATCGCGAAGCACCCGGCAACCAACGCGCTCATCAGCGCAAAGGCAATGATGATCCGTTGGGCGAGGCTCTGCTTAAACTCCATCACGCCCCTCGGCGAGGCGGTATCCGACACCATGGACGGTCTGCAACAGTGGTTTGGCGAATGGTTTGTCGATGACTTGGCGCAACTGGTGAACATGGCTGCGCAAGCTGTCGCTGTCCGGGCAATCATCGCCCCACAGCGCTTCTTCCAGCACTTCACGACGCAGTACGTGAGGACTCTTCTGCATCAACACTGCGAGCAGTTTGAGCCCAACCGGGTTGAGTTTGAGCAGGCGCCCTTCACGGGTCACTTCCAGCGTGTCGAGGTCGTAGATCAGATCGGCGACCTGCAAGGTACGGCGCCCGCCACCCTGGGCACGCCGCAGCACCGCTTCAATACGCGCCGCCAGTTCCGATAGCGCGAACGGCTTGAGCAGGTAGTCGTCGGCGCCGGAGCGAAACCCCTGGAGCCGGTCGTCAAGCTGGTCGCGTGCCGTGAGCATGATCACCGGGGTGTCGCGACGTGCGTCTTCACGCAGGCGCTTGCACAGGGTGTAGCCGTCGATGCCGGGCAGCATGATATCGAGCACGATCAAGTCGTAATGCTCGGTGGCCGCCAGGTGCAGGCCGGACAGACCGTCTTGCGCGCAGTCAACGGTATAACCTTTCAAACCGAGGTAATCGGCGAGGTTTGCCAGGATGTCGCGGTTGTCTTCAACCAGCAGAATTCTCATGGCGCGTGTCTCCCTATGCGGTGTGGCGAGACCCGGGACACGGCGTGGGATGCCGCTCAACAAGGTCTGAGTTGGCGGCAGCTTACGGCGATGCGCGCTCGAGGGCCAGCACCGCCGTGCATAACGTTTTTTTCACTCGCGGTTCACGGCGCCGCGACAGCATTCTGCTCAGACTTCGCACCGCTCTGGCTCAATACGCCCCCGCTCTCCCCTCGCCCACTACACGGGATTCGCCATGTCACACGCACTTGAACGGCCTGCCTCACGTCCGATCAATTTCTGGGTTTACCTGGGCATCCCGGCAGTGACCGCGATCGTTCTGGTATTGCTGGAATTAACCTCGCTGGACATGGACATCGCCAAACTGGCCTACGACCCGGTAGCGGGCGAGTTCATCGGGCGGCACAGCTTCTTTCTTGAGGACGTGCTGCATGACCGCGCCAAACAGGCCGTTATCGCCATAGGCGTGTTGTCCTTCGTCAGCTTCATCGCCTCGTTCTTCGTCAGTGTGCTGAAGCCGTGGAAACGTGAACTGGGCTGCATGGTGCTGTCGATGGCGTTATCCACCAGCTTCGTCACGCCGGTGAAAGTCGTGACATCGGTGCAATGCCCGTGGAGCCTGAAAGAGTTCGGCGGCCAGGAAACCTACAGCGAACTCCTCAGCCCCCGCCCCCCCACCGACAAACCCGGCCGCTGCTGGCCCGGCGGTCATGCCGCTACCGGCTTCACACTCTTCGCCCTGTTCTTCGTCTTCCGCGACCGCAAACCCCGCCTGGCCAAAGCCGGCCTGATCTTCGCGGCGGGACTGGGCACCGTCTTCTCCATCGGCCGAATGCTTCAAGGGGCGCACTTCTTCTCCCACAACATCTGGACAGCGGTGTTCTGCTGGCTGCTTTGTTTGGGGGCGTACTACGTCGTGCTGTACCGACCGGCGAAGAAGGATGTGGCGGTGAGAGGGGAAGTGGTTTCGGGGTAATCGCTTCCAAAGTGACGCAGAGCGTCACGGCCTGCATGCCCACGCAGAGCGTCGGAACGATCGAGCGTTAGACTGCAAAATTGATGGTGTCCAAGCTGGCCTCTTCCCGGCTAAAGCCGGTCCTACAAGGAGACCGCGTGCATCCCGTGGGATTGCCTCTGCCTGTAGGACCGGCTTTAGCCGGGAAGCCTTTGATCTGCATCTGTCTTTGATCTGCTCTTGATCCGCTTTTGATTTTCATACACAAAAGGTCCAAACACCGCCATACGCGACTTGGGTGCAGGCTGAACGCAGGTCTCGCGCAGTGGGCCGAGCCGCAGGGATGCGGCGAGAGCGCCGTCAGGGCATAGATGCCCGTTCGGCGCGGGCCCACGGAGCGAGACCGGAGTGAAGGAACCCGACGAAGTCGGGCCCAACCAGGAGCAAGCACCCTTGGCTGCTCTTTAAAACCAAGAGGGGGGTGCTTTTCCAAGTAACTCGCCGGAGGCGAAATGTCTGCCCCTAGGCAGACGCTCTTGATCCTGAGGCTTGTCAAAGGTCACTCGCGGAGGGAGTCATTTAGCGCCGCCCATAAAAAAACCCCGCCTAAGCGGGGTTTTTTCTACATCGGGGTACGGCTGGCTTACATCATGCCGCCCATACCACCCATGCCGCCCATGTCTGGCATACCGCCACCCGCAGCCTTCTCGTCAGCCACATCAGCAATCATCGCCTCAGTGGTGATCATCAGACTGGCGATCGACGAAGCAGCCTGCAGAGCAGAGCGAGTCACCTTGGCCGGATCGAGAATACCCATCTCGATCATGTCGCCGTACTCGCCGCTCGCAGCGTTGTAACCGTAGTTACCGGTACCCTGCTTGACCTTGTCGACCACAACGCTAGGCTCGTCGCCCGAGTTAGCCACGATCTGACGCAGAGGTGCTTCAACAGCACGGCGCAGCAGCGCGATACCGACGTTCTGATCAGCATTGTCGCCACGCAGTTCGGAAATCGCCTGCAGCGAACGAACCAGCGCAACACCACCGCCAGGCACCACGCCTTCTTCAACGGCTGCACGGGTTGCGTGCAGGGCGTCTTCAACGCGGGCTTTCTTCTCTTTCATTTCAACTTCGGAACCAGCACCGACCTTGATCACTGCAACGCCGCCCGACAGCTTGGCCAGACGCTCTTGCAGCTTCTCTTTGTCGTAGTCCGAAGACGTGTCGCCGATCTGCTGACGGATCTGCGCGATACGACCGTCGATGTCGCCACGAACGCCGGCACCGTCGATGATTGTGGTGTTTTCTTTGTTCAGCACAACGCGCTTGGCGTTACCCAGGTGTTCCAGGGTAGCGGTTTCCAGGCTCAGGCCGATCTCTTCCGAGATAACGGTACCGCCCGTCAGAACAGCGATGTCCTGCAGCATGGCCTTGCGACGGTCGCCGAAGCCAGGGGCTTTGACCGCTGCAACTTTAACGATGCCGCGCATGTTGTTCACGACCAGAGTCGCCAGCGCTTCGCCTTCAACGTCTTCAGCGACGATCAGCAGAGGACGGCCAGCTTTCGCAACGGCTTCCAGAACAGGCAGCATTTCGCGGATGTTGGAGATCTTCTTGTCAACCAGCAGCAACAGCGGGCTGTCCAGCTCGGCAACCATGGTGTCCGGCTTGTTGATGAAGTACGGGGACAGGTAACCACGGTCAAACTGCATGCCTTCAACAACAGACAGCTCGTTTTCCAGACCCGAACCTTCTTCAACGGTGATAACGCCGTCTTTGGTTACACGGTCCATTGCTTCAGCAATGATGTCGCCGATCGAGTTGTCGGAGTTCGCCGAGATGGTACCAACCTGGGCAATGGCCTTGGAGTCGGTGCAAGGCTTGGACAGCTTCTTCAGCTCAGCAACAATGGCGATGGTCGCCTTGTCGATGCCGCGCTTCAGGTCCATCGGGTTCATGCCGGCAGCGACGGCTTTCAGGCCTTCGTTGACGATGGCTTGAGCCAGAACGGTAGCCGTGGTGGTGCCGTCGCCAGCGTCATCGTTTGCACGGGAAGCAACGTCTTTGACCAGCTGCGCGCCCATGTTTTCGAAACGGTCTTTCAGCTCGATTTCTTTGGCTACGGACACACCGTCTTTGGTGATCAGCGGAGCGCCGAAGCTTTTTTCGATGATGACGTTACGGCCTTTTGGGCCCAGGGTTGCTTTTACTGCGTCGGCCAGGACGTTGACACCAGCCAGCATTTTTTTACGGCCAGCATCGCCGAACTTAACTTCTTTAGCAGCCATGATCGTTATTCCTTAAATACTTTGTAGTAACGGGAAATGGGGTATCAACTCAGCCTTCGACGACCGCGAGGATTTCGTTCTCGCTCATCACCAGCAGGTCTTCGCCGTCTACTTTCACAGTGTTGCTGCCGGAGTAAGGGCCAAACACCACTTTGTCACCCACTTTCACGGCCAGCGCGCGTACTTCGCCGTTGTCCAGGATGCGACCGTTACCGACAGCGAGGATTTCGCCACGGTTAGGTTTTTCAGCAGCCGAACCAGGCAGCACGATACCGCCAGCAGTTTTTGTTTCTTCTTCGCTGCGACGGATTACGACGCGGTCATGCAGAGGACGAAGCTTCATTGTCGATCTCCTAATTATGGTTTTTAAACGCCCGGTGCGGACACCGGCGGGTTAAAACATCCGGGCTTGCCGGTTACGGTTCGCGAGCGAACCGCAGAATACGGTCTGACGAAACGCGCCAGAAACCTTGCGGTGACCCATACATAAGGGCGAGCAAGCCGAATTCAAGGCTGACCGTAGAAATTTTTTGCATGAATGGCGGTCGCGAAAACGAACACGGCACCTGCAGGTGCCGTGTCGTGTTGGCGCTGAATTACTTTTTATCCAGCGGCTCGTATTCGCCTTCGATCACCTCACCCTCGATGACTTCAGGGCGACGTGCTTCAGGACGGGCAGCCCCGGGGTGCATGGGACCCGCCGAATTTGCCGCGTGCATATTTTCGGCAAACGCACGCTGGCGCGCGGCCTGGGCCTCGGCACGGTTGCGCACCTTGCCGACGATCAGGCGACGGGTAAAAGGCATCAGGAAAAGCATGCCCAGCACGTCACTGATGAAGCCAGGCAGCACGAGCAAGCCACCGCCGATGGTCATCATCAAACCGTCGAGCATCTGCTGAGCGGGCAGTTCGCCACGGGCCAGACTCTGCCGGGCGCTCAACGCGGTGGCCACACCGGCGATCCGCACCACGAAAACACCGAGCATCGACCCGGCAACGACCAGCAGGAAGGTCGGCAGAAAGCCGATCGACATCCCGACTTTCACCAGCACGAACAATTCGAGCACCGGAAAAAGCAATAGAAGCAGAAGAAAAACGCGCATCAAAGTGAGTTCCTAGACGGAAGAAGGCTTCCAGTAGACCTTACGTGACGTCGCAAAGTCGTTAATTCAAGCCTCGGCCTGTTCAAGTGTGGGCCATTTTTCAGCGTGAGCCAGCTGAGTCAAGGCTTGGCGGACTTGTGTCGGCGTATTACAGGGCTCTGCGAAGGCCAGCCAGTACAGACCGTGGCCCACCCGCAGGTGCATGCCCTCGCTGTCGATGCCCACCAGCGTAGCGAGTTCAGTCTTCGGTAAACCGGCCAGTTCGACGTAGTGAGTGATGGCTTTCGCGTGGTCGGCATTCATGTGCTCGACCATGCTGATCTCGGCAGCGCCAGCGAAGGGATTGGCCAGCGCTGCGTCGTCCAGCCAGTGGATCGCGCCGAACCCGCCGATGAAGCGATAGCGCACCGGCTTCAGCACCCAGAAATCGAAATCGTGGGCGCTGTGGTAACTCTCGGATTCCGGGAAATAACGATAGTAACGCTGAGCGGCGGCTTCAACCTGGGCGTGGTCGATGATTTTTTCAGCCTCGGCCATCAGCGTGACGCGCCCCACCGCTTGCACATCCTCAGCACCGCGCTCGCCCACCAATAAAGAGCACTTGGCGTCGAGTTGCAGGTTGTGGGTGTGCTGTGCGATGCGGCTGATAAGGATCAGCGGACGGCCTTGATCGTCCAGACAGTAGGGCACCACCGAGCCAAACGGGTAACCGGGCATCGACTTGGAATGGGTCGACAACACGCCACGGTATTCCTTGAGCAGCAAGGTACGGGCTTGCCGGTTGGCGCTGGCGCTCATATGGGGCTCCTGAAGAGTAAAACGAAGGCATTGAGGGACGCGAAGCAGCTGACGGCGACGCATGCCACACGATAAGCGTTATCGGTGGAAGGTGCCAGATTGAGCGGGAGTGACGATTTTACGGAGGGTTCGCGTAAAAGAATACGCGTGGAAGATGAAACCGGCCGGCGCGCGAATCGGGATGCCGTTTATGCGCGCGCAGCCGTTATAGAGAAGACGTTACCAGGCCACACCGAAACCGGCG
Source organism: Pseudomonas sp. GL_135 (assembly GCF_057834665.1). Classification (NCBI taxonomy): domain Bacteria; kingdom Pseudomonadati; phylum Pseudomonadota; class Gammaproteobacteria; order Pseudomonadales; family Pseudomonadaceae; genus Pseudomonas; species Pseudomonas sp. GL_135. The sequence continues at coordinate 1,034,756 of NZ_CM174408.1, read as the reverse complement.
GTATAGCGGGTCTTGTCCAGATCGCCATTGTCGGAACCGCTGATGATGTCCTTCTCGGCTTTGAGATTGAGCGACGCCCATTCGGTGACTTTGTAGCGCAGGCCCACTTCCGTCTCGAGGCTATAGTCAGCTACGCCGCTGATAGGCTTGCCGACTTCACCGTTGGTGAAGAACTCGACCTTCTTGCCGATCAGGTAACGGTTGTAGTCCCAGGTGCCGGACACGGAGTAGAAGTTGTCCTTCTCGCCGTTGGAGTATTCGAAATCGGTGCGGTTAAGCAGCGCGCCGACTTTGAATGCGCCCAGTTCGTCGTCCCAGAACTGGTAGCCCGGACCGGTACCGACCGTGCGCTGACGGGCCAGGTCTTCAATGGTGTCACGCTTGTAGGTAATGCGACCGTCCCAGAACCATTTGTCCGTAAAGAACCTGTCGACCGAGTACTCGGCGTCCCAGTTGTTGGTGGTGGTCAGGCTGTCCTGCGACTCGCGGTTGTACTCGCCCTTGGCGTTGTGGCGCCACTGGCCGTGGGTCGCGGAGGTTTTGAAGGCGATGTTGTAATCGTCGGTGTCGTTCTCGGCGCGCTGGAAGTCGAGCGCGGCATCGATATTGCCCTTCCACACCAGATCGGTGACCACCGGCTTGGGCTTCATGATCTGCTGAATGCTTGCCAGCTCAACCGTCTTCGGCGCATCGCCGTTGGCCAGGGTAACCTTGCCGTCTTCGGCCGGCTGTAGCGATTTGGAGATCTCGCCTGTAGTGGCGTCCTGCTTTACCAGAAGGTGCTGGTCACTTTCCAGCGTCTTGATTTCCTTCCAGTCCAGCGGGATGTCGCCTGCATATTTGGTATTGAGCAGCAGCTTGCCGCCGTCGAAGACCTTGATAGTCCCCGTCAGCTTGTCACCGTTCTTCAACCAGACGGTGTCAGCGAGCAATGGAGTAGAGGCACTGGCAAACGCAACGCACAACAGGGTTCTGGACAACATAAGCAACGACAAGGCTCTGGTTCGCGGGAAATCGGGCATTATCCGGATGGATAACGTGGTGGCAATCGGCAGACCGCCGACACAGGTAACACTGACAGTAGGAAATTTCCCAAGTTCCTTATCGAAAATTCCCGTTCATCCCTTTTACAGGAACGAATGCGTGATCGAACAATCTCCCGCGCACGGCGACCCGAACGGTCTCTCTCCCGCAGAGGCACGGCGCACGGCGTTATACCTTACGTTGCATCAAGTACCGGAAGGCAAAGTGGTCAGTTATGGCCAACTGGCCGAGCTGGCCGGTTTGGGACGAGCGGCACGCTTCGTTGGCAGAGCGCTGAGTCAATTGCCGGACGGCAGCAGTTTGCCCTGGCATCGCGTAATCGGCGCTGGCGGGCGCATCAGCCTGGCCCCCGGAACCGTGTCGGGCGAGGAGCAACGCGCACGGTTGCGGGCCGAGGGCGTGACCATCCGTAACAATCGTGTGGATATGCAGCGTCATGGCTGGCGCCCGACAGAGCACAACGGTTAGAGTGCGCGCTTTGTTTACGTAACCTGAGGCAGATTCCAGCCCATGCCCCGCAAAACCTGGCGCGCCGCGCTCGCCGCATATGCCAGCCCCTCTACGTTTGTGCTCCTGTTGCTCGGCTTTGCCGCGGGCATGCCCTACATGTTGGTGTTTTCCACGCTGTCGGTCTGGCTGCGTGAAGCCGGCGTCGCGCGTGAAACCATTGGCTACGCCAGTCTGATCGGTCTGGCCTATGCCTTTAAGTGGGTCTGGTCGCCGCTGCTCGATCAATGGAGCCTGCCTTTGTTGGGCCGGCTCGGCCGACGGCGCTCGTGGCTGGTGCTCTCGCAATCGCTGGTGACCCTGGGCCTGATCGGCATGGGCTTCTGTGATCCGCAGCAGCACCTGTCGTGGCTGATCGCGATTGCCGTGCTGGTCGCGTTCTCCTCGGCGACCCAAGACATCGCCATCGACGCCTACCGCCTGGAAATCGCCAGCGACAGCCAGCAAGCGACCCTTGCCGCCAGCTACATGGCGGGTTACCGCGTCGCCGCCCTCCTCGCCACTGCCGGCGCGCTGTACTTCGCCGAAGGCTTCGGTTCGACCGGCTTTGCCTACAAACACTCGGCCTGGGCCGGCACCTATGTGCTGTTCGGCTTGCTCATGGTGCCCGCGCTGATCACCAGCCTGATCATGCGTGAACCGTCCGTGCCGATCCGCACGCAGCTGTCGGCCGTGCGTTATGGCTTCGCTCATCAGCTGGCCTCGGTGTTCGTGCTGATCATTCTGCTGGTCTCGGTGCCAGCGATGTTCACCCAGCTGTACAACACCGACTTCGCCAGCGTGCTGTTTCAGGGCACCACCTGGAAAGACCTGCTGATGGAAGACCGCGCCTTTTTGCGTGCGATCCTTTACACGCTGCTGACCGTGGCCTGCCTGTCGTCCATGGGCCGCCGCGGCCTGGCGCCGGTGCTGACGCCGATCAACGATTTCATTCTGCGTTATCGCTGGCAGGCCTTTCTGCTGCTGGGGCTGATCGCCACGTATCGCATGTCCGACACGGTCATGGGCGTAATGGCGAACGTGTTTTACATCGACCAGGGCTTCACCAAGGATCAGATTGCCAGCGTCAGCAAGATCTTCGGTCTGGTCATGACCCTGGCCGGCGCGGCGTTTGGCGGACTGGCCATCGTGCGTTTCGGCATTCTGCCGATCCTGTTCATCGGCGGTATCACGTCGGCAGCCACCAACCTGCTGTTCCTGATGCTGGCCGACATGGGCCCGAACCTGAAGATGCTGATCGTCACGATCTCGCTGGACAACTTCAGCTCGGGGCTCGCGACATCGGCGTTCGTGGCCTACCTGTCGAGCCTGACCAACCTCAAGTTTTCGGCCACCCAATACGCGCTGCTCAGCTCGATCATGCTGCTGTTGCCGCGTCTGATCGGCGGCTATTCCGGGGTCATGGTGGAGAAGCTGGGGTACCACAACTTCTTCCTGGCGACCGCGCTGATGGGCGTGCCGACCTTGTTCATGATCGCCCTGCACTGGGCGCAGGAAGCACGCCGAGAAGCGCGGGAAGAAGCGGCAGAAGCCGAAGAGCCGGCCAAGCCTGCAGATTCGGTGCTCTAGGCAGCGCTTATCGTCCGGACCATGTGCGATCGCGCAGGATACTCCGTAAATGTGGGAGTGAGCTTGCTCACGAAGACTTTAGCCCGACCGCTAAAGATGCTTCGGATGCTCCGGCCCCTTCGCGAGCAAGCTCGCTCCCACAAGTTGTCGTCCGCGTTCACGATCCGCAGTGTCGCCATGTTTGACGAGCACGCTCCCGTGGCCCACTCAACAAAAAGCCCCGCACTCTCACGAGCCGGGGCTTTTTGCTTTCTGCGATCGAGCGTTACGCCTTCGTGGGCTGCTCGTCCTGCACCACACGAATCACCCGCTGCGGGAACGGGATGTCGATGTTGGCCGCGCGCAGACGGTCGCGAATTTCCGCGTTGAAGCGGTTCGACACGTCACCGAAGTCACCGGTCTTGGTCCACACGCGCAGGGACACGGTAATCGAGCTGTCGCCCAATGCCGCGACCACCGCCTGTGGCGCCGGATCCTGCAAGATGCGCGGATCGTCCGCCATGTCCATCAACACTTGCAGCGCCTGCTTGAGGTCGGCGTCGTAGTCGATGCCCACGTCGAAGGTGATCTTGCGCGTTGGCTGGCGGTTGGTGTTGGTAATGATCCCGTTGGACAGGTTGCCGTTGGGCAGGATCACCGTTTTGTTGTCGCCGGTGCGCAGCACGGTGTGGAAGATCTGAATCCCGTCCACGGTGCCGGATACACCTTGGGCTTCGATCCAGTCGCCAATGCGGAATGGACGGAACAGCAGAATCAGAACGCCCCCGGCGAAGTTCGCCAGACTGCCTTGCAACGCCAGGCCGATCGCCAGACCCGCCGCACCGATCGCGGCAACGAATGAAGTGGTTTCTACCCCAATCATCGAGGCGACACTGACGATCAGCAGGATCTTCAGAATGATGTTGGTGATGCTGCTGATGAAACCCTGCAACGCCAGGTCGACGTGGCGCAGCGCCAACAGCGCACCCACGCGGGACGTCAGTCTATTGATCAGCCACCAGCCGACCAGCAGGACGACCACTGCCAGCAGCACTTTGCTGCCGTATTGCATGACCATCGGGATCCAGGCCTGAGACGCTTTCACCAGATGGTCTACCTGGCCGTTTAAATCCAAGTCCATCTATTTCTCCTCGGGGTCGCGACATGGAAGGCTGAAGCAACGGCGCCGAGTGGGCCCGTTATTTCAGCGAGACCTGCATTCGGACGCACAGGAACCCCTCGGGTTCCTGAGCCAGCATGAAATCGCAGGGCAAATCGCGGGGCGATCAGTCGCGGAAGTTGTTGAATTGCAGCGGCATGCCGAACTCGTGACCACGCAGCGCAGCGATCGCTTCTTGCAGGTCGTCACGCTTCTTGCCGGTGACGCGCACTTGCTCACCCTGAATGGCAGCCTGAACCTTGAGCTTGGCTTCCTTGATGTGAGCGACGATCTTCTTCGCCAGCTCCTTGTCGATGCCTTCCTTGAGGGTGGCTTCCTGCTTCATGACCTTGCCGGACGCGAAGGGATCTTTCAGTTCCAGGCACTGCACATCGATCTTGCGCTTGACCAGGGCCAGCTTGAGGATCTCGATCATGGCTTCGAGCTGAAAGCCTTCTTCGGCGGTCATCTTGATCAGCAGGTCTTTTTCCGTGAACTCGAAGCTGCCTTTGCCTTTGAGGTCGTAGCGGCGGTCCAGCTCCTTGATCGCGTTGTCGACGGCATTCGTGACTTCGTGTTTATCCAGTTCGGACACTACGTCGAACGAGGGCATGTAGATTCTCCAATTGATACGGCGCGGCTCAACATGTGGATGGAGCACGCCTGACTTGACGGTATGAAAGCCCGGTTATTATAACGAGACTTTTCCCACGTTCATGTGAGCCTGCAATGTTGATTTCGTTTTCCCCGCGCACTGAGATCTTCGTCGCCGGGCGTCATTTATTTTGAAATCCGTGTGCTGGCACGTTCTGGGCGCAGGCAGCTTGGGCAGTCTGTGGGCCACTCGACTGGCCCGGGCGGGTCTGCCCGTGCGGTTGATCTTGCGCGACGAGGCCCGACTGGCGGCCTATAACGCGCAAGCGGGTCTGGCACTTTACGAAAACGGCGAGCGTCAGCGGTTTGCCATCCCGGCACAGACCGCCAGCGCAGGCGAGCCCATCGAGCGTCTGTTGCTGGCGTGCAAGGCCTACGACGCTGAATGCGCGGTTGCAGCCGTCGCCCATCGCCTGACCGACAGGGCTGATGTCTTGCTCCTGCAAAATGGTCTCGGCAGCCAGGACGCCGTGGCCGCGATGATTCCTGAGGCACGCTGCATTTTTGTCTCCAGCACCGAAGGCGCCTACCGCGATGAAGACTGGAGCGTGGTATTTGCCGGACAGGGCTCCAACTGGCTGGGCGACACACCGCACGGCGCGGCGCCGGCCTGGCTGGAAGACCTCAAGCAGGCAGGCATCCCTCATCGATGGACCGCCGACATCGCCGAACGCCTCTGGCGCAAACTCGCGCTCAACTGCGCGATCAACCCGCTGACCGTGTTACACCAATGCCGCAACGGCGAGCTGCAGGCTTATGAGGACGAAGTGACGGCGCTGTGCGTTGAGCTCGGACACGTATTGCACGGCTGTGGTCAGCCCGGCGCGGCTGAAGGGTTGCTGGATCAGGTGCAGCAGGTGATTGCCGCCACCGCCGGTAATTATTCCTCGATGTATCAGGACGTTGTCCAAGGCCGTCGCACCGAGATCCGCTACTTGCTCGGGCATGTCTGCGCCACGGCGGCTGCCCTCGATTGTCCTGCGCCGATGCTGAACCAGTTACGCCTGCGCCTGATCGAACACCTCAACGCCCGCGGCCTGCCCAGCGACTGACGGTTTGCTCAACGGCTGAACAGCGCTAACCTGCCCGCTCCTCATTCCGGTGACCTGCCCCATGCCATTGCGCCAGCGCCTCGAAAACCTGCCGGTCGGTCAAAAGCTCCTGGCCGCCCTGCTCGTACTGCTCACCACAGTGCTGGTGGTCGCCAACCTGACGTTTATCAGCGCCGCCTATTACATTTCCCAGGAAGCGATGGCGCCCCAAGCTTTGCAGACGATCGGTCGGCTGATCAGCAATCCCGGCCTGTCCGAGCACGCTCTGTCTTCGACCTCCAACGCCCAGACGTTGCTCAGTGAACTGAAAAACTACGGCCCGTTACGGGCGGCGGCGGTGTACGACAGCAGCGGTACGCGTCTGGCGCAGATGCAGCAGGGCAACAAGCTGCGCATGCCCGACCACTACCGGGATCTTGAGAGCTGGCGCATTACCGAGTTTCGCAACACTCAGGTCATCCCCATTCCCAAAGCCGGACAAGCGCAGGGCCATCTGTTGCTGGTCGCCAGCAGCGAATTGCCGACGGCGTTCTACACCGGCACGCTGACCGCCAGCCTTGGCATCCTGATTTTCAGCATCCTGCTGTGGGCCGGCGTGGCCCGGCAGATTCGGCGCTTTATCACCGAGCCGATCTACCAGCTTGAAGACCTGTCGCGGCGGGTTACCCGCGAGGAGAACTACGCGCTGCGGGCGACGCCCGGCAACAAGGACGAAATCGGTTCGCTGGCCGAGGCGTTCAACACCATGCTCTCGCGCATGGAAGCCCGTGAGCAGCAGCTCAGACGCGCCCGCGATGAATCCCAGGACGCTTACGATCAGGCGCAGGGTCTGGCGGAAGAAACCCGCCACACCAACCGCAAGCTGGAGCTTGAAGTTCAGGTGCGCAGCAAGATCGAGAAGAAGCTCACGGGCTTTCAGAACTACCTCAACAGCATCATCGACTCCATGCCGTCGGCGCTGATCGCCCTGGACGAGCAGCTGTACGTTACCCAGTGGAATCAGGAGGCCGGCGCCCTGTCCGGTACGCCACTGGACGAAGCGCTGAACCAGCCGATTTACTCGGCGTTCCCGCCGATGCGCGCGTTTTTGCCGCAGATCAAACAGACCGTCGAACGCCACACCGTCACCAAAATCGAGCGCGTGACTTGGGTCAAAGGCGACGAGTCGCGCCATTACGCCCTCACCTTCTATCCCCTGACCGGCGATGCCGGCCGTGGCGCGGTGATCCGCATCGATGACATCACCCAGCGCCTGTCGCTGGAGGAAATGATGGTTCAGTCGGAGAAAATGCTCTCGGTGGGTGGGCTCGCCGCCGGCATGGCCCATGAAATCAACAACCCCCTCGGGGCGATCATGCACAACGTGCAGAACATCCGCCGTCGGCTGTCGCCCGATTTGCCGAAGAATCTCGAGCAGGCCCAGCAGGAAGGCATCGAGCTGGCGGCGGTGAATCAATACCTGATCGCGCGCGAAGTACCGCAGTTGCTGGACGGCATCCAGTCAGCCGGAGCGCGGGCGGCTAAGATCGTCAGCCACATGCTCAGCTTCAGCCGCCGCAGCAACCGTCAGTTGGCGCCCTGTGATCTGCCGGCACTGATTGATCAAGCGGTGGAGATCGCCAGCAACGACTTTGACCTGACCATCGGTTTTGACTTCAAGGGCCAGAATATCATTCGCCAGTTCGATCCTGATCTGGGCCCGGTGCCTGCGACGGCCAACGAGCTGGAACAGGTGCTGCTCAATCTGCTGAAGAACGCCGCTCAGGCCATCCATCAGCGCGAAAATCCCGGCGAGCCGGGGCGCATCATTTTGCGCACGCGCCTGAACCCGCCGTGGGCGGAAATTCAGGTCGAGGACAACGGCATCGGCATGCCGGAAAGCGTGCGCAAGCGCACCTTCGAGCCGTTTTTCACGACCAAGGAAATCGGCCAGGGCACGGGCCTCGGGCTGTCGGTGTCGTATTTCATCATCACCAACAATCACAAGGGCCAGATGGAAGTGCATTCCACCCTCGGCCAAGGCACCTGTTTCACCTTGCGTCTGCCGCTGGTGGACAATTCGATAGATATGCCTGCACCACAGGTCATTGGTCAGAACGACCGGGAGTAGAGCCATGGGATTTCGCTTGTCGAAAATTTACACGCGCACGGGTGACACCGGCGAAACGGGCCTGGGCGATGGTCGCCGAGTGCCGAAGGATCATCCGCGGGTCGAGGCCATTGGGGAAGTCGACTCACTGAACAGCCAGGTCGGCGTGCTGCTGGCGGGGCTTAAGGTATCGGTGGCGACTCATCCGGCGTTGCAGGAAGTTATCGACGTGTTGGCGCCGTGTCAGCATCGCTTGTTCGACCTGGGCGGCGAACTGGCGATGCCGGAATACAAGGCGCTGAATGCAGCAGAGATCGAGCGTCTGGAAACGGCGATCGATCATTGGAATGAAGAGCTGGGGCCGCTGGAGAATTTCATCTTGCCGGGCGGCTCGACGCTGATCGCCCAGGCCCACGTTTGCCGGAGCCTTGCGCGCACGGCGGAGCGGAGTTGTCAGCACCTCAACGCGGTCGAGCCACTGGCCGGGGTTGGTCTGGCCTACATCAATCGGCTGTCGGATTTGCTGTTTGTCGCGGCGCGGATCATTGCCCGGCGTGAGGGCGTGGCGGAGATTTTGTGGGAGCCTGCGAAGAAGCCGCAGTGATTGGTGAGACAGTGCTGCGGTGCTGAGGGGCTACTGTCCTGACGTGCTGCTGTCCTGATACACCGCAACTCAGCTGGCAAGCGCAAATCCTGTGGGAGTGAGCTTGCTCGCGAAGACTGCGTTTCAGCCGCTAGAGATGCGGCGACTGATAAAGCTTCGCGAGCAAACTCGCTCCCACAGGGGCTTCATTCGCCGTTGAATCTGCGGTGTAGCAACCTTTGTTCTCGAACTCAGATCGGAACAGCTTTTAGCCCTGCGGCCAGAACGCGCGAATTCCGGCCACACCCTGCGCGCCACATTCCCACGCGTGCTGACGGTCCGTCGGCCCTACCCCGCCGAGCAGATAAACCGGCTTGCTAAAGCCCTCGATCAACTCACGGGCCTTTTCCCAACCCAGCGGCTGGGCGTCCGGATGGCTTTGCGTCGGCAGCACCGGCGAGAGGGTGACGAAATCCACGCCCATCTGCTCGGCCAGACTCAACTCTTCGGCGTCGTGACACGAGGCCGCCAGCCAGCGGTCTTCAGGAAACGGACGGCCCTTGCTGGCGTATTTGCGCAACTGTTCGCTGGTCAGGTGCCAGCCCGCCGCCGGAAAGTCCCCCAGCCATTCCCTCGGCCCCTTGAGCATCAACTGCGCCTTGCCCGCGCACAGCCCGACCGCGTCAACCGCGACGTCACGGTATTTCGGGTCGTACATGTTCGGCGCGCGAAGCTGAACCAGCTTGATGCCGCCAGCCACCGCCGTGCGTATGCCGCGCAGCAGCTCTGGGGTATCCAGATCGTCCGGGGTGATCAGGTACTCACCCGGCAAACGCGCAGCGGCCACAATTGGCCGATTCGCCGCCGGAAATTCATACTCGGCCAGTTCCCGTTGCGATACCCACGCAAGGGGTTGGCCTTCAACACCATGGGGTTCGCCGGTGAACGACGAGACTTCCCAGACGTCCAGCAACACTTGTTTGTCCGGGTAGTCGTGCTTGATCTTGATCAGCGGACGCGCCGCCGTCACGACGATGCCGAGCTCTTCAAGCAACTCGCGGGACAACGCGGCCTCGACCGATTCATCCGGTTCAACCTTGCCGCCGGGAAACTCCCACAGACCGCCCTGATGCTGCTTGTCGGCGCGTCGGGCGATGAGGATCTTGCCGTCGGTGCCACGGATAACCGCCGCGGCCACATGGATGCGTTTCACGTTCAACCTTCCTCCAGACCCGCTTTCTGCCAGCGTTTGAACTCAGGCCACTGATAAATCGTTTCAACGTAGGCTGCCGCGTCCGCCGGCAGCTCGACGTGATAGGTACGAAAGCGCACGGCGACCGGTGCGAAGAACGCATCGACGATGCCCGGCGTGCCGAACAGGAAACCCTCGCTCACACCCGACACCGCGCGGCATTCACGCCACAGCGCAACCATGCGGTCGATGTCTGCCTGAGCTTCGACGGCAATCACTTCCAGCGCCTCGTCCTGACGCAAATCCATCGGCAAGCGCGAGCGCAGTCCGACAAAGCCGCTGTGCATTTGCGCGCACGCCGAGCGGGCCTGAGCGCGGGCGGCGATATCCGCCGGCCACAAGCCTGCATTCGGAAAACGCTCCGCCAGATACTCACAAATCGCCAATGAGTCGACGATGGTGCCGTGCTCGCACTTCAGCGCCGGCACTTTACCGGTCGGCGAATGCTCCAGAATCAGGCGCGTGGTGTCAGCCTGATTCAGGCGAATCACCTGATCGGTGAACGCCTCGCCGGTCAGCGCAAGCGCCAGCCACGGGCGCAGCGACCAGGAGGAATAACGTTTGTCGCCGATGATCAGGTGCAGGCTCATGTCTTGGCTCCGTTGAAACCGATGGACTCGCTCGTCACTCAGGTGCGGTATTCCGCGTTGATCTTCACGTACTCGTGCGACAGGTCAGTGGTCCAGATGGTTTCGCTGCAATCGCCACGGCCCAGCTCGATGCGGATGGTGATTTCTTCCTGCGCCATCACCAGCGAGCCTTGCTCCTCAGTGTAGGTGCTGGCCCGAGCGCCTTTGCTGGCGATGCAGACGTCCCCCAGAAACACGTCGATTTTGCTGACGTCGAGGTTCGGCACGCCTGCGCGACCCACGGCCGCCAGGATCCGGCCCCAGTTCGGGTCCGAGGCGAACAGCGCGGTTTTGATCAGCGGCGAATGCGCGACGGTGTAACCCACGTCCAGGCATTCCTGATGATTGCCGCCGCCGTTCACTCCAACGGTCACGAACTTGGTGGCGCCCTCGCCGTCACGGACGATAGCTTGCGCGACGTCCATGCACACCTCGAATACGGCCTTTTTCAATGCTTCGAACAGCGGGCCCTTGGCCTCGGTTACCGCGGGCAAATCGGCCTGGCCAGTGGCGATCAGCATGCAGCAGTCATTGGTCGATGTATCGCCATCGATGGTGATGCGGTTGAACGACTTGTTGGCGCCGTCGCGAATCAGATCCTGCAGCACGCCCGGCGCCACCTTGGCGTCGGTGGCGATGTAACCGAGCATGGTCGCCATGTTCGGACGAATCATGCCCGCGCCTTTGCTGATGCCAGTCACGGTGATGGTGACGCCATCAAGCACGAACTGGCGGCTCGCGCCCTTCGGCAGCGTGTCGGTGGTCATGATGCCGGTGGCCGCTGCAGCCCAGTTGTCGACGGACAAATCATCCAGCGCCGCCTGCAGCGCGCCTTCGATCTTCTCGACAGGCAATGGCTCGCCGATCACGCCCGTGGAAAACGGCAGCACGGCGCTGGCTTCCACCCCGGTGATCTCGGCCAGCTTCGCGCAGGTCCGCTCGGCGGCGGCCAGCCCAGGTTCACCCGTGCCCGCGTTGGCATTGCCGGTGTTGGTCAGCAAATAACGCACGGTGCCCTGCACGCGCTGTTTGGCGACGATCACCGGCGCCGCGCAAAAGGCGTTCAGTGTAAACACACCCGCGACGCTGGAGCCTTCGGCGCAGCGCATGACCACGACATCTTTGCGCCCCGGGCGCTTGATGCCGGCGGAAGCGATGCCAAGTTCAAAACCGGGAACCGGGTGCAGCGTCGGCAAAGGACCAAGACCAACAGCCATGAAGTGCGCTCCTTGAAAGACAGTCACACCGCGCGGCCTTGCCGACACGGCTCGATTGATTGAAAAACGCCGCGACGGCAGAGCCGGTCGCGGCGTGATTTTACAGTTCAGCTACAGCCTGTCGCGGTCGGCGATTCAGCTGATCTGACCGTGACAGTGCTTGAATTTCTTGCCCGAACCACACCAGCACAATTCGTTGCGACCCAGCTTCTGGTCGTTACGAACCGGCGACAGTGCGGCAGCAGCGGCTACCGCGACGTCTTCTCCGTCTTCAGCGAGCAGGTCCGGCTGCTCCAGGCCTGGTGCTTCGGCGTGCTGGAACTGCATGCGCTGGGCCAGTTCCTCGGCTTCCCGACGCAGACGCGCCTCTTCCTCGGCCGGATCTTCGCGGCGAACCTGAACGTGGGACAGCACGCGGATGGCGTCGCGCTTGATCGAATCGAGCAGCTCCTGGAACAAGGCAAACGACTCGCGCTTGTATTCCTGCTTCGGGTTCTTCTGAGCGTAACCGCGCAGGTGAATGCCGTGACGCAGGTGATCCATGGTCGACAGGTGGTCTTTCCACAGGTCGTCCAGTACGCGCAGGAGAATCTGCTTCTCGAACGTGCGCAGGGCCTCGGCACTGGCCTGGTCTTCTTTCTCGTTGTAGGCCGCCAGAATGGCTTCCATCAACTTCGGACGCAGGGTGTCTTCGTTCAGGTGATCGTCTTCGTCGAGCCACTGCTGGATCGGCAGCTTCACGCCGAAATCGCTGTTCAGCGCGGCTTCCAGACCGGCCACGTTCCACTGCTCAGGCAACGACTGCGGCGGGATGTGCGCGGAGATGGTGGCGTCGAGAACTTCTTCGCGGAACTCGGCAATGGTGTCACCAATGTTGGTCGCAGCCAGCAGGCTGTTACGCATGTGGTAGATCACTTTCCGCTGTTCGTTGGAAACATCGTCGAACTCGAGCAGTTGCTTGCGGATGTCGAAGTTGCGGCCTTCGACTTTGCGCTGCGCTTTTTCGATCGCGTTGGTCACCATGCGGTGCTCGATCGCTTCACCGGACTGCATGCCCAGCGCCTTCATGAAGTTCTTCACCCGGTCAGAGGCGAAGATGCGCATCAGGCTGTCTTCAAGCGACAGGTAGAAACGGCTCGAACCCGTGTCACCCTGACGACCGGCACGACCACGCAGCTGGTTGTCGATACGGCGGGATTCGTGGCGCTCGGACGCAATAACATGCAAACCGCCCGCTTCGATCACCTGCTGATGGCGCTTCTGCCAGTCGGCCTTGATCTGCGCGATCTGCTCTGGGGTCGGGTCTTCCAGGCTGGCAACTTCAACTTCCCAGTTACCGCCCAGCAAAATGTCGGTACCGCGACCGGCCATGTTGGTGGCGATGGTCAGCGCGCCCGGACGACCGGCCTGGGCAATGATTTCAGCTTCTTTTTCATGGAACTTGGCGTTCAGAACCTTGTGTTCGATGCCTTCCTGCACCAGCAGGCGGGACATGTGCTCCGACGTTTCGATCGTCGCCGTACCCACCAGCACCGGACGTTGCTCGGCCAGACAGGCCTTGATGTCGGTGATGATCGCCGCGTACTTCTCTTCGGCGGTCAGGTAGACGAGGTCGTTGAAGTCCTTACGCGCCAACGGCTTGTTCGGCGGGATGACCATCACCGCCAGCGCGTAGATCTGGTGGAATTCGAACGCTTCGGTGTCCGCCGTACCGGTCATGCCGGACAGCTTGTTGTAGAGACGGAAGTAGTTCTGGAAGGTGGTCGAGGCCAGGGTCTGGCTCTCGGCCTGGATGTTCAGGCCTTCCTTTGCTTCGATGGCCTGGTGCAGGCCTTCGGACAGACGACGACCCGGCATGGTACGGCCGGTATGTTCGTCAACCAGCAGGATCTGGCCGTCTTGAACGATGTATTCGACGTTGCGGTGGAACAGCTTATGGGCACGCAGACCGGCATAAACGTGGGTCAGCAGACCCAGATTGTGCGCGGAATACAGGCTCTCGCCTTCAGCCAGCAAGCCGACTTCAGTGAGCATCTCTTCGATGAACTGGTGACCGGACTCGTTCAGCTCCACCTGACGGGACTTCTCGTCGATGGAGTAGTGACCCTGCTGGGTGACCTGGCCTTCCACTTCCTCGATGTGCTGCTCGAGCTTGGGGATCAGCTTGTTGATCTCGGTGTAGAGCTTGGAGCTGTCTTCGGCCTGGCCGGAGATGATCAGCGGCGTACGGGCTTCGTCGATGAGGATCGAGTCCACTTCGTCGATCACGGCGAAATTCAGTTCACGCTGGAATTTGTCTTCCAGGCTGAATGCCATGTTGTCGCGCAGATAGTCGAAACCGAATTCGTTGTTGGTGCCGTAGGTGATGTCGGAGGCGTAGGCGGCGCGCTTCTCTTCCGGCGGCTGGAAAGGCGTAACCACGCCTACGGTCAGACCGAGGAATTCATACAGCGGGCGCATCCAGTTGGCGTCACGACGGGCCAGGTAGTCGTTCACCGTGACCACGTGCACGCCCTTGCCGGACAGTGCGTTGAGGTAGACCGCGAGGGTCGCGACGAGGGTTTTACCCTCACCGGTACGCATCTCGGCGATCATGCCTTCGTGCAGTGTCATGCCGCCGATCAGCTGTACGTCGAAGTGACGCATGCCCATGATGCGTTTACCCGCCTCGCGGCAGACCGCGAAGGCTTCGGGCAAGAGCTGGTCGAGGGTCTCACCTTTGGCTATGCGGGCCTTTAACTCATCGGTCTTGGCGCGCAGCTGTTCGTCCGAGAGGGCGAGCATTTGCTCTTCGAAGCTGTTGACGACCTGGACCGTCTTGAGCATGCGCTTCACTTCGCGCTCGTTTTTGCTTCCGAAAAGTTTTTTTAACAAAGGTGCAAACATATCGAAAGGATCTTCCACACATAGGGATGGAGGGCGGCCCCGTGAGTCGCCCGAGCAGCCCTGATGGCCGCATGCGAACGAGCATTCTACCCGGAAATGGTGGTGAGGAAAGTGGCGTTATTCCACGATGCTGGCACAGCAATGTTACGGGGCAGAAGTACAATAGGGTCATTTCCCGTGACTTCAACCCATGAAGGCCAGAAGTTTTATTAATGTTTTTTCATGATCGCGCAGCGCGCTTGCACCCGAAACGGCTGACCTGAGGGTGCTTCAGCCGATTCTGCTAAGATCCCGCACTGGCAACACAAGGCAACCCTATCATGGCATTTCGTCCCCTACCGGCGCGCGCACCGGCTGTTCTTCTGCGCGAAGCCCGGCCGCTCAAAGCCATCTTCAACCACGCCCAACGCCTCGCGCACTTGCAGCGTCTGCTGGAAAGCCAGCTACAACCCGCAGCGCGCGAGCACTGTCACGTGGCGTCGTGGCGCGAAGGCACCCTGCTGCTCATCGTCACCGACGGGCACTGGGCCACTCGACTGCGCTATCAACAGAAGCGTTTGCAACGGCAACTGGTGGCGTTCAAGGAATTCGCCAACCTCACCCGGCTGCACCTGAAGGTACAGCCCGCGAGAACGCACCGAAGTGAGACGGGCCATACGCGCGATCTTTCCGTTGCAGCGGCCGAAACCATCTCGGCAACGGCCGAAGGCATCACCGACCCGAAACTGCGTGCTGCGCTAGAACGGCTGGCGGCCCATGCGGCGCCGAAAGAGGCTGGGGGATCATAAGCTCCGAGAATGCCGGCGCTCGCACCGGCCTCTTCCCGGCTAAAGCCGGTCCTACATGAACTCCGAGTACACCCAGTGGGATCGACGGCGCCTCGTAGGACCGGCCTCAGCCGGGAAGCTTTTGATCTGCTTTAAACGCGCTTTTGATCTGCTTTTGATCTTGATCTTCATACGCAAAGGGTTCAGACACCGCAGAACGCGACTTGGGTGCAGGCTGAACGCAGGTCTCGCGCAGTGGGTCGAGCCGCATGGATGCGGCGAGAGCGCCGTCACGGCATGGATGCCCGTTCGGCGCGGGCCCACGGAGCGAGACCGGAGTGAAGGAACCCGACGAAGTCGGGCCAAACCAGGAGCAAAGCGTTTTTGGTTACTTTTGGGGCGCTCTTGCCAAAAGTGACCCGCCGTAAGGGCGGAACCATAATTCCAGTACACACAAAAAACGGATATGCACGCTATCCAATCGACAATCCATAAAAAAGGCCACCCGAAGGTGGCCTGAAAACATCAAAAACTAGGAAGAAGAGACTGTTTACACCGCCGCAACGGGGCGCATGTAAGAGATCGGTGCGGTGCTGGCATCTTCGAAGGTCACAACTTCCCAAGCGTCTTCCTGAGCGATCAACGCACGAAGCAAACGATTGTTCAGACCGTGTCCAGACTTGAAGCCCTGATACTCGCCGATCAGACTGTTGCCCAACAGATACAGGTCACCGATGGCATCCAGAATCTTGTGCTTCACGAACTCGTCTTCATAACGAAGACCGTCTTCGTTCAACACGCCGTCCTTGTCCACGACGATCGCGTTTTCAACGCTCCCGCCAAGGGCCAGGTTGTGCTTGCGCAGGTATTCGATGTCTTTCATGAAACCGAATGTCCGCGCACGGCTTACTTCTTTAACAAACGAAGTGCTGGAAAAATCCACGCAAGCGGTTTGAGTGCGGTTCTTCAGATAAGGGTGATCGAAATCGATCTCGAACCCCACTTTGAAACCTTCAAACGGTAAGAACTTGGCGGACTTGCCGTCTTCTTCTACGCACACTTCTTTAAGTATGCGGATGAATTTCTTCGGTGCGTCCTGTTCTTCCAGGCCAGCCGATTGAATCAGGAATACGAAGGGACCTGCGCTGCCATCCATGATTGGAACTTCGGAGGCAGAAAGCTCAACGTAGGCGTTATCGATGCCAAGGCCGGCCATGGCCGACAGCAAGTGCTCGACCGTATCGACCTTCACGTCGCCATTGAACAGCGTCGTGGAAAGCGTGGTGTCACCCACATTCAACGCGTGAGCGTTGATCTGGACTACCGGCTCAAGGTCGGTACGGAAAAACACAATGCCAGCGTTCACAGGCGCTGGTTTGAGGGTCAGGTAAACCTTCTCACCAGAGTGCAGGCCGATACCTGTGGCACGGATAATATTTTTCAGGGTGCGTTGTTTAATCATGGCATTGGCCGCTTCAGCGCGTATCGCGAATTAGTATCAACAAAGGCTGGCGATGATAGCAGACCCCGCCTTTGCTGAACACCAATCACCCTTATACCCCTGATAGAACCCATTAATCAGCCTGACGACGCAGGAACGCTGGAATGTCCAGGTAATCCAGATCGTCTTGCGGGTTCATCTTCGCGGCGGCTGTTGCGCCCGCATGTGCCTGATTGCGCATCACGGTTGGACGGTCCAGATCGCGGTAGTTGACCGAAGGCAGCTCCTGGCGTGCGGCATGTTGCTGCGCAGGTGCGGCTTGAGCGGTCTGCATGGTGTTGTCGATGACCTTCACAGGCTTCTCGATTTTTGCACCCAGGCCAGTAGCAACAACAGTCACGTGCAGCTCGTCGCGCATGTCCGGATCGATAACCGTACCGACCTTGACCATGGCGTGCTCGGAGGCGAACGCTTCGATGATGCTACCCACGTCGGAGTACTCACCCAGAGACAGGTCAGGACCGGCAGTGATGTTGACCAGAATGCCGCGAGCGCCTTGCAGGTTCACGTCTTCCAGCAACGGGTTGCGGATCGCCGCTTCAGTGGCTTCACGCGCACGGTTCGGACCGCTGGCGCAGCCAGTGCCCATCATCGCCATGCCCATTTCGGACATCACGGTGCGTACGTCGGCGAAGTCGACGTTGATCATGCCTGGGCGCTTTATGATGTCGGAGATACCGCGAACGGCACCGGCCAGTACATCGTCAGCCTTGGCGAAAGCCGACAGCAGGCTGGCGTCTTTACCGAGGATGGTCAGCAGTTTCTCGTTGGGAATGGTGATCAACGAGTCGACGCTTTCGGACAGCGCGCGGATGCCTTCATCAGCGATCTGCATGCGCTTGCGGCCTTCGAACGGGAACGGACGCGTCACGACCGCAACGGTCAGAATGCCCATTTCCTTGGCCACTTCGGCAATGATCGGTGCAGCACCAGTACCGGTACCGCCGCCCATGCCAGTGGTGATGAAGACCATGTTGGTGCCTTGCAGCACTTCAGCGATGCGCTCGCGGTCTTCCAGTGCAGCCTGACGGCCGACTTCAGGATTCGCACCTGCGCCCAGGCCTTTGGTCACGCCGGTACCCAATTGCAGAATGGTACGTGCGCCAATGTTTTTCAGTGCCTGAGCATCGGTGTTGGCGCAGATGAACTCGACGCCTTCGATGTTGCTCTTGACCATGTGATTGACTGCGTTGCCGCCGCCACCACCAACGCCGATAACTTTAATTACCGGGCTTTGTGGGATGTTGTCTACGAGCTCGAACATGTTCCCTCTCCTTCAGTTCTCTAGTTTTATGTCGCCTGTTGCCTGCCTACCACTTTTTGAATCTTAGAAATTCCCCTGAACCCAGCGCTTCAGACGCTCTAACACTGGGGCCTTCGGTTCATCGCTATAACTGCTACCGGAGCCGGAAAGGCCGGACAGCGAGATGCCGTCAGACTGCTTTTGCAGTCCGTACAGCAACAGGCCGACGCCGGTTGAGTAGATCGGGTTGCGAACAACGTCCGCGAGCCCTTTGACGCTGTGCGGCACGCCGAGGCGGACCGGCATGTGGAAGATTTCTTCGGCCAGTTCGACCGCGCCTTCCATTTTCGAGGTGCCACCGGTCAGCACGATGCCGGCCGGGATCAGGTCTTCGTAGCCGCTGCGACGCAGTTCGGCCTGAATCAGGGTGAACAGCTCGTCATAGCGCGGCTCGACCACTTCGGCGAGGGCCTGACGGGACAGTTCACGAGGCGGACGGTCGCCGACGCTTGGCACTTTGATGGTCTCGCCGGCACCGGCCAGTTTGGCCAGGGCGCAGGCGTAACGGATCTTGATCTCTTCGGCGTACTGGGTCGGTGTACGCAGCGCCATGGCGATGTCGTTGGTGACCTGGTCGCCAGCAATGGGGATCACGGCGGTGTGGCGGATCGCGCCTTCGGTGAAGATCGCGATGTCGGTGGTGCCGCCGCCGATGTCCACCAGGCACACGCCCAGTTCTTTCTCGTCGTCGGTCAGCACCGAGTAAGCCGAGGCCAGTTGCTCAAGGATGATGTCGTCGACTTCGAGGCCGCAGCGGCGCACGCATTTTTCGATGTTCTGCGCCGCGTTCACCGCGCAAGTCACCACGTGAACCTTGGCCTCCAGACGCACGCCCGACATGCCAAGTGGCTCGCGAACGCCTTCCTGGTTATCGATGACGTAGTCCTGTGGCAAGGTGTGCAGCACGCGCTGGTCAGCCGGGATCGCCACGGCCTGGGCAGCGTCGAGCACGCGTTCAAGGTCGGCCGAGCTCACTTCGCGGTCGCGAATCGCCACGATGCCGTGGGAGTTCAGGCTGCGGATGTGGTTGCCTGCAACGCCGACGAACGCCGAGTGGATCCGGCAACCGGCCATCAACTGCGCTTCTTCTACAGCGCGCTGGATCGATTGCACGGTGGATTCGATATTCACCACCACGCCCTTCTTCAGGCCGCGGGACGGGTGAGTGCCGATACCGACGATTTCCAGCGTGCCATCAGCCGCGACTTCGCCTACCAGCGCCACCACCTTGGAGGTGCCGATATCCAATCCGACGATCATTTTGCCGCTTTGCACGTTTGCCATGGGTCCTGCCTCTTATCAATTCTTCGCGACGGCGGGTTTGTCCGTCGTTGGCGCTGCTGCCTGCTCGCGCCAACCAACGGCCAGGCCGTTGTTGTAACGAAGGTCGACTCGCGCAATGTTCGTGATCTGGTCTTTCAGTGTCTTGTCGTAGATGGCGATAAAGCGGCGCATCTTTTCAAGCAGGTTGCCTCGTCCCAGCAGCAGTTCCAGGCCAGGGCCTGCATTGCCTGCGCCGGTGGTCAGAAACCAGCTGCCTCGCTCGCGCAGTTCCAGGCGAGCGATGGAGAACCCCAATGGGCGCAACATCTGGCTCAGGACCTGGTACTGCTGCATCACCTGCTGTTGAGCCCGTTGCGGCCCGAACAACTGCGGAAGGTGTTCGTAGTTGGCCAGTTCACGCGGAGTGAATGCCTGACCCTGGTTGTTCAGCAGGGATTGATCGCCCCAGCGCGCAACCGGTAGTTGTTCTTCCAGCCGGATCACCACCTGATCCGGCCAGACGCGGCGAACCTCGGCGTGGGCAATCCACGGCATTTGCTCAAGCTCTGTGCGCATGCCGGCCAGGTCGACGTTGAAAAAACTCGTCGCCACGTACGGCGCGATTCGCTGCTGCACGGCCTGCTGGCTGATGTAGCTCAGGTCGCCCTGAACGTTGATCCGCGAGATCGGACGGTCGGCGTACGGCAACAGACGCTGGGCGGCTTCGTACGTCCCGAACCCCAACACGACCAACAATACCGGCCACATCAGACTGCGCAGGAAACCGAAGTTCGGTCGCGACAGGCGCGACGACATTGGCTCCTTGGCGACCATGCGGCTGGCACCCCGCGGCACCGGCTTGTTGCGGCCGGTAGCGGATTGCTGATGACGAACCGTTGCGCCGTGCATGATCTACCCTTCCACCTGGACGCTGTCGGCCAGAATCGCTAACACCAACTGTTGGAAATCGAGCCCGGCCGCACGTGCAGCCATGGGCACAAGACTGTGATCGGTCATGCCGGGAACGGTGTTCACTTCCAGCAACCAGAATTTGCCGTCGGCGTCCTGCATGACATCGGTGCGCGCCCAGCCGGCAATGCCGACCGCTTCACAGGCCCGAGCCGTGAGTGCCTTGAGTTCATCTTCTTTGGCTGCATCGAGGCCGCATGGAATCCGGTACTGGGTATCGGAAGCCAGGTATTTGGCGTCGTAGTCGTAAAAACTGTGGGGAGTACCCAGACCGATGGGAGGCAATACCTGCCCACGCAGAGAGGCGATGGTGAACTCCGGACCTTCGATCCATTGTTCAACCAACACTTGCGAATCGTAGGTACGGGCGGCGTTCCAGGCGGCGATCAATTCGTCGACGCCAGTCACCTTGGCCATACCGATGCTGGAACCTTCATGGGCGGGTTTGACGATCAAAGGAAAGCTCAGTTCCGTCGCCGCAGAAATACAATCCGCTTCGCTGCTCAGCACGGCATGGCGGGGCGTCGGCAAGCCGAGACTCTGCCAGACCTGCTTGGTGCGCAGCTTGTCCATCGCCAGCGCCGACGCGAGCACGCCGCTGCCGGTGTAGGGGATTTCCAGGCATTCCAGCAGACCCTGCATGGTGCCGTCTTCGCCACCGCGACCGTGCAGCACGATGAACGCGCGGTCGATTGTTTCGCTGACCAGCCGCTGCAGGAAATCCTCGCCCACATCGATACCGAACGCATCGACGCCTGCGCTTTGCAGGGCTTCAAGCACTGCGCTGCCGGATTTCAGGGAAACCTCCCGCTCTGCGCTCTTGCCGCCAAACAGCACGGCGACACGCCCGAAGCGTTTCGGCTCCAGCGTCGAGAACAGGGCGGACTGCAGGGCGGCTGTCATTTCAGCTTACCTTCGGTTGAGGCCACGATGGCGCCGGTGAACAGCGGGCTCTTCAGCAATTGCGGTGCGAGCCCGCCAATGTCGCCGGCGCCCTGGCACAGCAGAATGTCGCCGGCGCGCAGCAGCGGTTTGACCAGCGGGGCCAGCTCGACGCCACGCTCGATGTAGATCGGATCAAGCTGACCGCGCTGACGAATGCTATGGGCCAGCTGACGGCTGTCCGCACCCGGAATCGGTTCTTCACCGGCGGGATAGACTTCCATCAGCAGCAGCACGTTGGCCTCGTTGAGCACCTGCACGAAATCGTCGTACAGATCGCGAGTGCGGCTGTAACGGTGCGGCTGGTAGACCATGACCAGACGACGGTCCGGCCAGCCACCGCGCACGGCATTGATCACGGCAGCCACTTCGCGCGGGTGATGACCGTAGTCGTCGACCAGCATCACGTTGCCGCCTTCCACCGGCAGCTCGCCGTAGACCTGGAAACGACGACCGACACCCTGGAAGCCCGACAGCCCCTGAATGATGGCTTCGTCAGAGACGCCCTCGTCAGTGGCGATGGCGATGGTTGCCAGCGAGTTCAGCACGTTGTGCTTGCCCGGCATGTTGACCGACACGTCCAGCGGCTCGCGGTCACGACGCAGCACGGTGAAGTGCGTGTGCATGCCGTCCTGACGCACGTTGATCGCGCGCACGTCGGCGGCGTCATCGAAGCCGTAGGTCATGATCGGACGCTTGACCGAAGGCAGGATGTCGCGCACCACCGGATCGTCGATGCAAACCACGGCCAGACCGTAGAACGGCAGGTTATGGAGGAATTCGACGAAGGTCTTCTTCAGCTTGTTGAAGTCGCCTTCGTAGGTCGCCATGTGGTCGGCGTCGATGTTGGTGACCACGGCCACCAGCGGCTGCAGGTGCAGGAAGCTCGCGTCGCTTTCGTCGGCTTCGGCGATCAGGTAACGGCTGGTGCCGAGCTGCGCGTTGGTGCCGGCAGCGTTCAGACGCCCGCCGATCACGAAGGTCGGATCAAGGCCACCGGCCGCGAACACCGAGGCGATCAGGCTGGTGGTTGTGGTTTTGCCGTGGGTACCGGCGACTGCAATGCCATGGCGATAGCGCATCAGCTCGGCCAGCATTTCAGCGCGCGGCACCACGGGAATGCGACGTTCAAGAGCAGTGGCCACTTCCGGGTTGGAGGTGTTCACTGCGCTGGACACCACCAGCACGTCCGCCGTCGAAGCGTTTTCTGCGCGATGGCCGATAAAGATCTGCGCGCCGAAAGATTCGAGACGCTCGGTCACCGGCGAAGCCTTGAGGTCGGAACCGGACACGTCATAGCCCAGGTTCAGCAACACTTCGGCAATACCGCACATCCCCACGCCGCCGATGCCCACAAAGTGGATACGACGGATGCGGCGCATTTCCGGCTGTGGCATGGCGCGTTGATTCTCAACCATGGGCCACCTCCAGGCAGATGTCGACGACGGTGTTGGTGGCATCAGGCTTTGCCAATTGGCGAGCGGTGACGGCCATGCGGTTCAATTGTTCGGGTTGCATCAAAACCTCTTTCAGGCGAGCGGCCATTTCGGCGGCGCCAGTTGTCGCTTGCGGCATGACGAAGGCAGCGCCCTCGCGAGCCAGATATTCGGCGTTGCGCGACTGGTGATCGTCGATCGCGTGGGGCAAAGGCACCAGCAACGACGGCAGCCCGGCAGCAGCCAGTTCACTGACGGTCAGCGCACCTGCGCGGCAGACCACCAGATCCGCCCAGCCATAGGCTTGGGCCATGTCTTTGATGAACGGGGCGACCTGCGCCTCGACACCGGCGGCGCGGTAACGCTCGGCGGTCACTTCATCGTGATGCTTGCCGGCCTGGTGAAACACTTCAGGGCGCATGTCGGCAGGCACTTGCGCCAGGGCTTCCGGCAGCAATTTGTTCAGCGGCTCGGCGCCCAGGCTTCCGCCCAACACCAGCAAACGCGGCCGGCGACCGATCAGGGTCTGGCGCGGCGTCTCGAAAAACAGCTCGGCGCGCACCGGATTACCGGTGGTGCGACGCTTGGCCGATGCGGCGAACGTCTGCGGGAACGCTTCGCAGACCCGCGCGGCGAAGGACGCCAAGCTGCGATTGGCCGTGCCCGCGACGGCGTTTTGCTCGTGGATAATCAGCGGCACGCCAGCGAGTTTCGCCGCCAGACCGCCAGGGCCTGTCACGTAGCCGCCGAAGCCAACAACGCAGACCGGCGACAGCTCACGCACGACCTTGCGCGCCTGCAACAACGCCTTGATCAACATGAACGGCGCCTTGAGCAACGACAGTCGCCCCTTGCCACGCAAACCGGTGACGTTGATCAAATGCAGCTTCAAACCAGCCGCGGGCACCAGCTCGTTTTCGATACCGCGCGGCGTCCCGAGCCAATGCACGGTGTAACCGCGGGCCTGGAACTCACGGGCGCACGCCAGCGCCGGGAAGACGTGTCCGCCGGTGCCGCCCGCCATGATCAAAACGTTACCGACGGCCATGGGTCGGCTCCTCGGCAAAGTCGCTTTCCTGGAACTCGGCTTCTTCACTGCCCATGTTGTTGCGCGATTCCCATTCGATGCGCAGCAACAGCCCCAGACTCGCGCAGCAGATGATCAACGAACTGCCGCCGTAGCTGAGGAATGGCAGGGTCAGGCCCTTGGTCGGCAGCAAACCAACGTTCACGCCGATGTTGATCAGGAACTGACCAATCCACAGGAAGGCCAAGCCGTAGGCGGTGTACGCGGCGAAGAACTGTTTGGCGCGCTCGGCCCACATGCCGATGTACATCGCACGGATACTCACGAAGACAAACAGCCCGACCGTGGCCAGCGAACCCACCACGCCCAGCTCTTCGGCGAGTACCGAGAACACGAAGTCAGTGTGGGCTTCCGGCAGGTAGAACTGCTTCTGCACGCTGTTGCCCAGGCCGACGCCGAACCATTCACCGCGCCCGAAGGCGATCAGCGCCTGGGTCAGCTGGTAGCCGGAACCGAACTGATCGGACCACGGGTCAGTGAAGGTAATCAGACGCGCCATCCGGTAAGGCTGAGCCTGAACCAGCACGAACACTGCACCGACCGCCAACGCGACCATCAGGCTGAAACGGAACAGGCCCACGCCGCCGAGAAACAGCATTGCCGCCGCTGCGCCCATCATCACGACCGTGGCGCCGAAGTCCGGCTCCATCAGCAGCAGACCCGCCATGGGCAGCAGCACGATGAACGGCTTGAAGAAGCCCATCCAGCTCTCGCGCACTTCCTGCTGGCGACGAATCAGGTAACCGGCAAGGAAGATCACCACGAAGACTTTGGCGATTTCCGACGGCTGCACGTTGAACATGCCGAAGCCGATCCAGCGCATCGAACCGTTCACCTCGCGCCCGATGCCGGGCACGATCACCGCGATCAGCAGACCGAACGCGCCGATCAGCATCAGCCAGCCCAGACGCTGCCAGGTGGCGACCGGCACCATCATGGTCGCGACGCAGGCGATCAGGCCCAGCACCAGATAGATCAGGTGACGGGTCATCATGTACAGCGCGTTGCCTGACTGAACGGCGGCCACTTCCGACGACGCGGAAGTGATCATCACCAGGCCCAGGCCCAGCAACGCGAGGCAACCGGCGAGCATCGGGAAATCGACGTCAACGCCACGGCCGCTGATGATCGGCGACGGGTACGGCTTGATCACGCCAAAAATCATGACAAGTCCCCCACGGCCCGGGCGAACAGTTGTCCGCGCTCTTCGAAATTCTTGAACATGTCCAGGCTTGCGCAGGCGGGCGACAGCAATACGGCGTCCCCTTCCTGAGCGATATCAGCAGCACGTTGCACGGCTTCTTCCAATGTAGTGACGCGTACCAGAGGCACCGAATCGCCGAAGGTGGCGGCGAGCAAATCCGCATCGCGGCCCAGCAGGACCACGGCGCGGCAATGGGCGGCAACCGGGGCTTTGAGCGGGGTGAAATCCGCGCCCTTGCCATCGCCGCCGGCAATCAGCACCAGCTTGCCGTCGATGTCGGCGCCAAGGCCTTCGATCGCTGCCAGTGCCGCACCGACGTTGGTCGCTTTGGAGTCGTCGTAGTAATTCACGCCGTTGAGCTCACGCAGCCACTGGCAGCGATGAACGAGACCTGCAAATGTCTTGAGGCTGGCAAGCATGGCGTCGAACGGCAGACCCACCGCATGACCCAGCGCCAGCGCAGCAAGGGCGTTGGCCTGATTGTGGCCGCCACGGATTTTCAGCGCGCGGACCGGCAGCAGGTTGTCGAACTGGAAGGCCAGATATTTCTCGCCGTTCTCTTCGCGCAAGCCGAAGCCGTTTCTGTCGGGCTTGTTCAAACCGAAGGTCCAGCACGGCACGCCTTCACCTATCAACGGGCGGGTCAACGCGTCCTGACGATTGACCACCACCTGCCGCGCGCCACGGAAAATCCGGTGCTTGGCCAGGTGATAAGCCGGAAGGCCTGTGTAGCGGTCCATGTGGTCTTCGCTGATGTTCAGCACGGTCGCCACTTCAGCGCCGAGCTGATCGGTGGTTTCCAGCTGGAAGCTCGACAGCTCCATCACATACAGCTCCACGTCATCGCTGAGCAGATCCAGCGCCGGCGTGCCGAGGTTGCCGCCCACAGCAACACGCTTGCCTGCTGCCGCAGCCATCTCGCCCACCAGCGTGGTGACCGTGCTTTTCGCGTTCGATCCGCTGATGGCCACGATCGGCGCCTTGGCATTGCGAGCGAACAGCTCGATGTCGCCGGACAACTTCACGCCGCGCATCGCCGCTTGCTGCAGGGCCGGGGTGGCCAATGCCAGACCGGGGCTGACATACAGCTCATCGGCGCGGCACAGGAATTCAACGTCCAGCGCACCACAGCGCACTTCGACCTGCGGGTAATCACGGCGCAACGTCGCGAGTTCTGGCGGGTGCTCCCGCGTATCGGCGACAGCAAACGACACGCCCCGGTTCGCCAGGAAGCGAACCAGGGACATGCCGCTCTTGCCGAGGCCGACAACGATGCGGAAGTGGTCAGAAGCGATCAGTGACACTCGTTCTACCTCAGTTTCAACGTGGCAAGGCCGACCAACACCAGAATCACGGTGATGATCCAGAAACGGACGATCACACGCGGCTCGGGCCAGCCCTTGAGTTCAAAGTGGTGATGGATGGGCGCCATGCGGAAAACGCGGCGGCCGGTCAACTTAAACGATGCGACCTGAATGACGACTGACAGGGTTTCCATTACGAAAACGCCGCCCATGATGAACAGGACGATTTCCTGACGGACGATGACCGCTATGGTGCCTAATGCCGCGCCCAGTGCCAGTGCACCGACGTCGCCCATGAAGACTTGAGCCGGGTAGGTGTTGAACCAGAGGAAGCCCAGACCCGCACCGATCAGCGCGCCGCAGAACACAATCAGTTCGCCCGCGCCCGGCACGTAAGGGATCAGCAGGTATTCCGCGAACTTCACGTTACCCGACAGGTAGCAGAAGATCCCCAGCGCGCCACCGACCATCACCGTGGGCATGATCGCCAGGCCGTCGAGGCCATCGGTCAGGTTCACGGCGTTGCTGGAGCCGACGATGACGAAGTAGGTCAGCACGACGAAGCCAATGCCCATCGGGATGCTGAAGTCTTTGAGCATCGGAACCAGCAGCGTGGTTTCCACTGGCGATTGCGCAGTCATATAAAGAAAGATCGCCGCGCCCAGGCCGAACACCGACTGCCAGAAGTATTTCCAGCGGCTCGGCAGGCCTCGCGAGTTCTTCTCGATCACTTTGCGGTAGTCGTCGACCCAGCCGATGGCGCCAAACAGCAACGTGACGATCAGCACGACCCACACGTAGCGGTTGCTCAGGTCGGCCCACAACAAAGTCGCGATGCCGATTGCAGACAGAATCAGCGCGCCACCCATAGTCGGCGTGCCGGACTTGGACAGGTGCGATTGAGGTCCATCGTTGCGCACGGATTGACCGATCTGCTTGCTCTGCAGGGCGCGGATCATCCACGGGCCCAGGCACAGGGAAAGTGACAATGCAGTGAGCACGCCAAGGATCCCGCGCAGGGTCAGGTACTGAAAGACCGCAAAGCCTTTGTAGAACTGTTGCAGATACTCGGCCAGCAGCAGCAGCATTAATGTTTCTCCAGGCGTGTTCCGCATAAGGCCGCTACGACGTTTTCCATCGCAGCGCTGCGTGAACCTTTAATCAAAATGGTGGTGTTTTTATCGTGCTCGGCGCCGAGCGCTTCGATCAGCTCGGCCTGAGTTTCAAAATGGCGGGCATCCTGCCCGAAAGCCTTGACCGCATGGGCCATCAACGGACCGACGGCATACAGCGCGTCGACTTTGCCGACTGCGTATTCGCCGACATCGCGATGGCCCTGCTCCGCCCAGGCGCCCAGCTCACCGATATCGCCCAGCACCAGAACCTTGCGGCCCGGGAAACCGGTGAGGATGTCGGTCGCGGCAGCCACGGAGGTGGGGTTGGCGTTGTAAGTGTCATCAATGACGCGCATGCCGCTCGGCGCGAGTTGCGCGACGGTGCGGCCTTTGACGGGCTGTACGTTGTCGAGCCCGGTGACGAGGCCTGCCAGCGATACATCCAGCGCGTGGGCAGCAGCGGCCGCGGCCAATGCATTGGCAACGTTGTGGGTGCCGAGCAGGTTCAACTGCACCGGCGCGGAGCCGTTCGGGGTGTTTAGCGTAAACGACGGGCAACCGCGCGCATCGATGCCCAGGTCGCTGGCGTAGAAGTCAGCACGGCTGTTGTTGAGCGCGAAGCTCAACACCTTGCGCGAGCCGGCGCGAGCCACCCAGATATCGAACGCCTTGTCGTCAAGGTTAAGCACCGCAGTACCGCGAGCGTCCAGACCTTCGATGATCTCGCCCTTGGCTTCAACGATCTTTTCCGGACCACCAAACTCGCCCACATGAGCGGTCCCGGCATTGGTCAGGACGGAGACGTGGGGTTTGGTGAGGCTGACCGTGAAAGCGATCTCGCCCACACGGGACGCGCCCAGTTCGATGACAGCTGCATCGAATTCCGGCGCCAGTTCCAGCAGCGTCAACGGCACGCCCAGTTCATTGTTCAGGTTGCCGCGCGTCGCCAGCACAGGACCGCGCGTGCGCAGGATGCTCGCAAGCATTTCCTTCACGGTGGTCTTGCCGCTGGAGCCGGTGATCGCAGCGACCGGCTTGTCTATAAAGGCATTGCGGTTCAGCGCGCCGAGTTGCGCGAGGGCTTTGCGGGTGTCGATGACGATCAACTGCGGCAGCGAACTGCCCGGGACCTCGCGCTCGACCAACGCGCCGACCGCCCCTTTGGCGGCTACTTGATCGAGGTAGTCGTGCCCGTCAAAACGCGGGCCGGTCAGCGCCACGAACAATTGGCCGGGCGTGATCGCACGGCTGTCGATGCTGACACCGGAAAAACTGCAGTCATGGCCCACACGACGCGCGTCGAGCGGCACGAGCAGTTCGCTGAACGAGAGCGGCTTAAGCATGTGCGGCCTCCCAGGCGTCGAGCGCTTTGGTGGCTTCTTCAAGATCGGAAAACGGCTGACGTTCTCCGTTGATTTCCTGGTAATCCTCGTGGCCCTTGCCGGCCAGCACGATCACATCGGCGGCGGACGCCTGTGCAACGATTTGCGCGATGGCCTGACCACGCCCGGTAACGAAGTCCACTGCGTTAGCCGAGACGAATCCGGTGCGGATGTCATCGAAAATACGGGACGGGTCTTCGCTGCGCGGGTTGTCGTCGGTGACCAGCACTTTGTCGGCCAGACGCTCGACCACTTCCGCCATCAGCGGGCGCTTGCCGCGATCGCGATCGCCGCCGCAGCCGAACAGGCAGGTCAGTTGACCTTTTGCATGGGGACGCAACGCCGCGAGCACTTTTTCAAGCGCGTCAGGGGTGTGGGCGTAATCGACCACCACCAGCGGACGTGAACCTCCGCCCAGACGCTGCATCCGGCCAGCAGGGCCTTCCAGCGTCGGCAGCACTTTCAAGATGTCGTCGAGCGGATAATCAAGGCCCATCAACGCGCCGACCGCAGCCAGCACATTGCTCAGGTTGAAACGGCCCAGCAGGCTGCTGCGCAACGCATGGCTGCCCTGTGGCGTCACCAGGGTCGCGCGAACGCCGTCGTCATCGAAATGCGCATCGCGGCAGAACAGGTAACCGCTGCTGTTTTCCAGGCTGTAGGTAATCAGCCGTGAAGAGTGCGGCGCCGCAGCGAGCTGGCGACCGAACGCGTCGTCGAGATTGACCACACGGCAGCGCAGGTCATTCCAGGCGAACAGCTTGGCCTTGGCGGCCGCGTACGCCTCCATGGTGCCGTGGTAATCGAGATGGTCACGGGACAGATTGGTCATCACCGCCACGTCGAAAGCCAGCGCGGTCACCCGCCCCTGATCCAGCCCGTGGGATGAGACTTCCATGGCAACCGCTTTGGCCCCGGCCCTTTTCAGGTCGTACAGGGTCGACTGCACAGAGATCGGATCCGGCGTGGTGTGAATGCCGCTTTTCAGCTCGCTGTAGAAGCCGGTGCCCAGCGTGCCGATGATGCCGCAGTGCTGCCCAAGCGTGTCCAACGCCTGCGCCACCAACTGAGTCACGCTGGTTTTGCCGTTTGTGCCGGTCACGCCGATCAGGTTCAGGTTGCGGCTCGGGTCGCCATAGAAGCGCCCGGCGATGTCGGAAAGCTGTGCTGCCAGGCCTTTGACCGGAATCATCGGAATGTCAGTGATCGGCAGCACCTTGGCGCCTTCGGCTTCATAAGCGATGGCTGCGGCGCCATGGGCGATGGCGTCAGTGATGTGCTCGCGGCCGTCGAACTTAAGGCCCGGAATCGCCAGAAACAGATCGCCCGGACGCACTTTGCGGCTGTCGAGGGTCAGTTCGCGAATCAGCAGATCACGATTGCATTGCGCAAACAGCTTGCTCAAATTCAAAGACATCAGCCACGCCCTCCCTTGACTGGAGCGACGGCGGGCACGGCATTGGCTTGTTGCTCAGGCGGAACCGGTGCGAGGTTGTCCGGGCGCACGTTCATCAAGCGCAGCGTGCCCGACATCACCTTGCTGAACACTGGAGCGGAAACCAGACCACCGAAGTAGCCGCCTTTGCTCGGCTCATCGATGACCACAACGACCGCGTAACGCGGGTTGCTCATCGGGCCGAAACCGGCGAACAGCGAACGGTAGGAATTTTCGGCGTAGCCCTTGGTGCCCACGGACGTTTTCCGCGCGGTACCGGACTTGCCCGCCACGTGATACGACGGAACGCGCGCACGGTAAACGCCGCGCGGGTCTTCGATCACTTGCTGCAACATGCCCTGCACGGTCTTGGCCGTCGCTTCCGGAATGGCCTGAACCGATTCGGCTGGATTATCGGTCTTGAGAATGGTCAGCGGCACGATCTTGCCGTTGTTGGCCAATGCCGCATAAGCGTGCACCAACTGCAACGCTGTGACCGACAGGCCGTAGCCGTACGACAGCGTTGCGGTTTCAGCCTTGCGCCACTCGCGGTAGTTCGGCAGGTTGCCGACGCGCTCACCCGGGAAGCCGAGGCCGGTGTATTGACCCAGGCCCACACGCTGCATGGCGCGGAAAATCGCTTCGCCACCCACATCGAACGCGACTTTACTCATGCCGACGTTACTGGAGTTGATCAGGATGCCGGTCAGGTCGAGGATCGGGCCTTCGGTTTTGGTGACGTCACGGATGGTGTATTTACCGATCTGCAACGTACCCGGGTATACCTCGACCTTGTCGCTCGGCTTCCAGCGGCCGCTTTCCAATGCAGCGGTCATGGAGATCGGCTTCATGGTCGAACCCGGCTCGAACACATCGATGATCGCGCGGTTGCGCATCGCGGCCGGCACCATGGTGCGACGGTTATTCGGGTTGTAAGTCGGCTGGTTGACCATCGCCAGCACTTCGCCGGTCTTCACGTCCATGATCACCAGGCTGCCGGCCTTGGCGTCGTTTTCCTGAATCGCGTTACGCAGCTCGCGGGTCGCCAGGTATTGCAGGCGCAGATCAATAGACAAAGCCAAGGTCTTGCCGGCCTTGGCGTTTTTCTTCACTTGCAGGTCTTTGATCATCCTGCCGCGCCGGTCCTTGATGACCTGCCGCTTGCCGGGGACGCCGGCGAGCCAGTCTTCATACGCCAGCTCTACGCCTTCACGACCGTGATCATCGAGGTCGGTAAAGCCGACCATGTGCGCAGTGACATCACCCGCCGGGTAGAAGCGGCGGAATTCTTCCTTGCCGTAAACGCCCGGGACTTTCAGATCGAGCACCGACTGACCCTGTTCCGGGGTCAGGCCACGGACCAGATAGATGAATTCTTTGCTTGCCTGCTCGTTGAGGCGATCCGTCAGTGCCTTGGGGTCCTGCCCCAGCGCCTGCGCGAGTTGACCCCACTTGGTCTTGTCGGCCTGCATTTCGGACGGGTTCGCCCAAATGGTAGTGACCGGCGTACTGACGGCAAGGGGCTCACCATTGCGGTCGGTGATCAGACCACGGTGGGCAGGAATCGAAACGGTACGCAGGCTGCGCGCATCGCCCTGTTCGATCAGGAAGCGATGGTCAATGACTTGCAGGTCGACAATGCGATAGCAGATCGCGATAACCATGACCGACAGCAGACCGACCACGACACGGAACCGCCACGGGTAGAGCGCCCCTTCAAGTTTCATCATGGCGACACCATCCGGATATCGGCGGCGTTCGGAATGCGCATTTTCAGCTGATCGGTGGCCAGGGCTTCGATACGGCTGTGGGCGGTCCAGGTGCTTTGTTCAAGAATCAGGCGGCCCCACTCGGCCTGCGCCTTGTCGCGCACGCTGAGTTCACCGTAAAGGGAGTTGAGCAACTGACGGTTCCAGTGCGCGCTGTACGCCACACCGATCGCCGACACCAGCACGGCGATAAACAGCATCAGCATAAAGAAGCTGCCGCCCGGCAGGGGCTTGAAGAAGCCGCGGCTCATCGGAGTTTCTCCGCGACGCGCATGACGGCGCTGCGCGAACGCGGATTGGCGCGGGTTTCATCATCGGACGCAAACTGCGCCTTGCCGATCAATTTGATACGCGGCTCGAACGCCTGATGACGGATCGGCAGGTTGCGCGGCAGGTTGTCGGCTTCGCCCTTCACCAGTTTGCGCATGAACAATTTAACGATGCGGTCTTCCAGCGAGTGAAAGCTGATGACCACCAGACGGCCACCCACTTCAAGGGCCTCCAGCGCAGCCTCAAGGCCTGCCTCCAGATCGCCCAGCTCGTTGTTGACGTGAATGCGCAAGCCCTGAAATGCACGAGTCGCCGGGTTCTTGCCCTTCTCCCACGCCGGGTTGGCCACTTTCAGCACTTCGGCGAGATCGCCGGTGCGCTCGAACGGCTGAGTCTCGCGGCGGGCCACGACAGCACCGGCCATGCGGCGGGAGAAACGCTCTTCGCCGTATTCCTTGAAAACGCGGGCGATCTCTTCGGCGGGCGCAGTGTTGACGAACTCGGCTGCGCTGATGCCGCGGGACGGGTCCATGCGCATGTCGAGGGGGCCATCGTTCATGAAGCTGAAGCCGCGCTCGGGGTCGTCCAGTTGTGGCGACGACACACCGAGATCCAGCAGAATGCCGCTGACCTTGCCCGCCAACCCGCGTTCTTGAGCTTCGGCGCCCAGTTCAGCAAAGCTGCGCTGCACAATGACAAAGCGGCCGTCTTCGGCCGCCAGCGTTTGCCCGGTGGCAATCGCTTGGGGATCTTTATCGAATCCGAGAAGCCGACCCTCCGGCCCCAGGTTCTGCAATATAAGGCGGCTATGTCCGCCACGACCGAACGTGCCATCCAGATAGCAGCCATCGGCGCGCACCGCGAGAGCCTCGACGGCTTCTTCGAGCAGTACGGTGATGTGGGTAAAGCCGCTATTCGTAGTCACAGGATCAAATCACGCAGTTCATCGGGCATCGCACCCGGTTTTTGAATGGCCGCAAGGTCCGCATCAGCAAGTGCGTTCCAGGCGTCCTCATCCCACAGTTGAAACTTGTTGAGCTGGCCTACCAGCATCACTCGCTTATCGAGCTTGGCGTACTCACGCAAACGTGGCGGCACCAGGAAACGCCCACTGCCGTCCAGCTCCAGATCCACTGCGTTACCGATCAACAGCCGCTGCAGACGACGGTTTTCTTCACGGAATGTGGCGAGCTCGCGCAACTTGGCCTCAATCAGCTCCCATTCCGGAAGCGGATAGATGCACAAGCACGGGTCGACGGTATCAATGGTGACGATCAGCTGCCCTGCGCTACGCGAATCCAACTCGTCACGGTACCGGCTCGGCATAGCGAGACGGCCCTTTGCGTCGAGATTGATTGCGTTTGCACCACGAAACACGGCGCGATCTCCAAATATTATCTTTTTGAGCTCAAAAAACCCACTTCACGCCACTTTCCGCCACTCGCGCACACTATAGGAATGCGCCCACCACACCGTCAAGGCGACTTCACGAGGAAAACCCTTACAGGACGGATATTTAGGAGCACTTACGAAGAAGATGTGGCGGATTTCGGATCGGTCCTACGGATATTTCCTAGGACGAACAAAAGGATGGCGTACGAAGTTAAAGTGATTTGTGAGGTTTAAGATTTTTTTGGTATTACCGGAGGGGATAAATCGTACAAACGAGGGGAAGAAAAGAAGGTGGAGAGTCGATCTGTAAGCCGGGTTCTGTCGAGGACAGTCATTCCTCTACGATGGCCATCACTGGACATCTTTAGCAACCTACCCGGTTCCAGCGCGGGCCACGCCTTGGAACCCTATTTGGTCTTGCTCCGAGTGGGGTTTACCTAGCCACGACCTGTTGCCAGACGTGCGGTGCGCTCTTACCGCACCTTTTCACCCTTACCGGCACCGAAGTGCTTAGGCGGTTATTTTCTGTGGCACTTTCCGTAGGCTCGCGCCCCCCAGGCGTTACCTGGCACTCCGCCCTATGGAGCCCGGACTTTCCTCCCCCCTTCATTGCAGAACAATGAAAGGCAGCGACTGTCCAATCGACTCTCCGCCGCCAAGGTTAATGGGAGGACGGCTCGAGAACAAGCTTTAATCGGCTCTCGCGCCATTTGCAGAGCCACCCGCGACATCCCGTCACACGCCCTTCTGTTTATCCAGCGCCACCTGATAAAGCAGGTTCTTGCGTACGCCTGTGATCTCCGCAGCCAGTGCGGCGGCACGCTTGAGGGGCATTTCTTCCAGCAGCAGATCCAGCACCCGCCTCGCTTCGGCGCCAATCGCATCCTCGCCCTCCGGCTCACTCCAGCCCGCTACGAGCACCACGCACTCACCGCGCTGCTGATTGCTGTCCCCTTCAACGAAGGCACGCAACTCGGACAGCGGCAGTCCCTTGAGGGTTTCGAACGTTTTGGTTAATTCGCGACCGAGCACCGCGGGACGGTCCGGGCCGAAGATTTCTTTCATGTCCTGAAGGCACTCAAGAATGCGATGGGGCGCTTCATAGAAGATCAGCGTGCGGGGTTCTTCCTTGACGAGTTCGAGCCGCGCCTTGCGACCCACGGATTTGGCCGGCAAGAAGCCTTCGAAGATGAAGCGGTCTGAAGGCAGGCCCGCCGCAGACAGCGCCGCGATCAAGGCGCAGGCGCCCGGGACCGGGATCACTTGAATACCTGCTGCCCGGGCCTGCCGCACCAGATGGTAGCCAGGATCGGAAATGAGCGGCGTGCCGGCATCGGAAATCAGCGCAACGTTATCGCCCGCCAGCAAGCGTGTGATAAAGCGGCTGCCCTCCTCGCGCTCGTTGTGCTCATGGCATGCCGCCAACGGCGTGGGGATACCGAAATGCTGCATCAGCCGTAACGAGTGCCGGGTATCCTCCGCCGCGATCAGCGAGACATCGCGCAGCACCTTCAAGGCACGGGCGCTCATGTCATCCAGGTTGCCAATCGGCGTGGCCACCACATAAAGCGCGCCTGTAGTGGAATTCGAAGCACCCGGAGCAGTCAAAGCGCACACCTCATGTTGTGTAAAAGCCTGCATTGTACAGGCTGCGGCCGACAAAACAGGACGTCGCACCCCGTAAGGCCAGAAAAGCAACTCGAACCGCGGCATCACGACAGCGACTCCGCGACCTTGCGACTCAGGTCCACTGACGTGCCCGGAGACGACCGATATCAACGCTTTAACACCTTCAACGTCGCGCCCCGGCCAGTGCTTGGGTACACTTCCACGCTAATTTGCTCGAGTATCAGGAACATACACATGATCGCTTGCCTGCGGCTGTTCTCTGCCCTCTGCCTTGCCGCCCTCCTGGCTGCCTGTGCCGGTTCGCCCTCCTCCAGCCTTGGCGAACTGCCTCGCTCCCCCGATGCCAGCATCGAACAATTGCTCGAACAGGCCGCAGCGGCCAAGTCGCCTGATCAGGCCGCACTGTTGAAACTGACGGCGGCCGATCTGGCAGCCCGCCAGAACAACCCGAGCCGCGCCGCGAGCATCCTCGAGCAGGTGCAAATGGACCAGCTCAAGACCGACAAACAAATCTACGCCAACACCCTGTCTGCCGAACTGGCATTGGGTCGCAGCCAGCCGAAAGCCGCGTTGACCGCTCTCAACCACCCGAGCATGCAGCATCTGGGCGAAATGCCGGTTGATCTGCAAACCCGTGCTCACACTGTGCGCG
This sequence comes from Pseudomonas sp. GL_135, assembly GCF_057834665.1. Classification (NCBI taxonomy): domain Bacteria; kingdom Pseudomonadati; phylum Pseudomonadota; class Gammaproteobacteria; order Pseudomonadales; family Pseudomonadaceae; genus Pseudomonas; species Pseudomonas sp. GL_135. Next base: position 998,716 of record NZ_CM174408.1, on the reverse strand, counting down.
CCCGTGCTTTTGAAGCAGACGGCCAGACCCTCGCCGCTGCAAGCGAGCGCGTCTTCATGGGCCCGCTGCTGCAAGGCGATGCCCTGAACGCCAACAACGACGCCATCTGGACGCTGGTTGCCGCGTTGCCACCCGAGCAGCTGCAAAGCTCGGCCAACGATGACATGGGCGGCTGGCTGAGCCTGGCCCGCGCGGTCAAGGGTGCCGGCACACTGGAACAGCAACAGGCGGCCATCGACAACTGGAAGGCGCAGAACCCGCAGCACCCTGCGGCGCGTCAGCTGCCGACCGCCCTCGCGCAATTGCGTGACCTGAAGAGCCAGCCGTTGACCAAGATCGCGTTGCTGCTGCCGCAAGACGGTCCTCTCGCCGCGGTATCGCGCGCTCTGCGTGACGGCTTCATGGCCGCCAACTATCAAGCCCAGCAGGCCGGCGAGAAGCCACCGGCGATCGAAGTGTTCGACAGCTCCCGCGTGACGTCGATGGACGCCTTCTATGCGCAAGCCAAGGCGGCCGGCGTGCAGCTGGTGGTCGGTCCGCTTGAGAAACCACTGGTTAAACAGTTGAGCGCACGTCCGCAGTTGCCGATTACTACGCTGGCGCTGAATTACAGCGATTCAGTCACTCAAGGCCCTGCGGAGCTGTTCCAGTTCGGTCTGGCCGCTGAAGACGAAGCCCGCGAAGTAGCGCGCCGTGCCTGGGCCGATGGCAAGCGCAGTGCGGTGGCCATGGTGCCGAAGGGCGAATGGGGTGATCGCGTGCTGGAGGCCTTCCGTCAAAGCTGGCAGGCCAAGGGCGGCACCTTGCTGGGTGCTGAACGCATCGATCAGCCGGTCGCACTCGCTCAACAGGTTGCCGATCTGTTCCAGCTGCGCAACAGCGAAGGCCGCGCCCAGCGAGTGCAAAGCGCCACTGGCACGCAGATGGCCGCTCAGCCTTCCCGCCGCCAGGACGTGGACTTCATGTTCCTCGCTGCAACGCCTCAACAGGCTCAACAGATCAAGCCAACCATGGTCTTCCAGTACGCCGGTGATGTTCCGGTTTACGCCACTTCGCACCTGTTCACCAACAGCGGCGACCCGGCGATGTACAACGACCTGAACGGTGTGCGCTTCTGCGAAACCCCTTGGCTGTTGAACGCAAACGACCCGCTGCGCCAACAAGTGACCGCTCAGTGGCCACAAGCTGCCGGCAGCCTGGGCCGTCTCTACGCCATGGGCATCGACGCGTACCGTCTGGCGCCACGATTGACTCAGCTGAAAACCCTGCCTGACAGCCGCATCGACGGCTTGTCCGGCAGCCTGGCGATCGGTCAGGGTCAACGCATCGAGCGTCAGCTGCCATGGGCAGAGTTTGTGGATGGCAAGGTCCAGCGCCTGCCGGACACCGCGCCTTGACCTCAGGCACCACCCGTCAAACGGCAGGGCGCGAGGCCGAAGCCTACGCCCTGCGTCACCTGCAACAGCATGGATTGCAGCTGATTACCCGCAACTGGTCATGCAAACGCGGCGAGCTTGATCTGGTCATGCTCGACGGCGATACAGTAGTATTCGTCGAAGTTCGGTATCGTCGCCACGCCGGTTGGGGTGGCGCACTGGAAAGCGTCGATTTTCGCAAGCAGAAAAAGCTCACGCTGGCGGCTCAATCCTTTCTGCAAAGCGAGGTACGCTGGGCCGATTCACCGTGTCGCTTCGACGTCGTCGCGATCAATGGCGACCCTGGCACATCACCGGTGCTGAATTGGCTGACAAATGCGTTCGATTGCTGAAAACGCGATGATTCCGTGGGGTTTGCAGCGTAAGATCGGCCGCCTTCCCGGCTAAAGCCGGTCCCACTGGAGGCGCATCAAGCCCTGTAGGACCGGCTTTAGCCGGGAACCGTATTGCGCTTTATCCCTTACCACCCAACGAACCACACTGGCTCTTTTGCTCTTTGCTTTGCGGGCTGCACAGTTTTGTGCCGGGACGCCGATGACTTATCGGACGCCGCCCCGACCAGCCGCCCCTATTAAGGTTTTCATAGATGGACATGCAATCCCGAATTCGCCAGCTTTTTCAGGCCAGCATCGACACCAAGCAACAGGCGATGGATGTTGTTGCACCCCACATCGAGCAAGCCAGCCAAGTGATGGTCAACGCCCTGCTCAATGAGGGCAAGATGCTCGCCTGCGGTAACGGCGGTTCGGCTGGCGATGCGCAGCACTTTTCCTCGGAGCTGCTCAACCGTTTCGAACGCGAACGACCGAGCCTGCCGGCCATCGCGTTGACGACCGACACGTCCACCATCACCTCCATCGCCAACGACTACAGCTACAACGAAATCTTCTCCAAACAGATTCGTGCGCTGGGTCAGCCGGGCGATGTGCTGCTGGCGATTTCCACCAGCGGCAATTCGGCGAACATTATTCAGGCCATCCAGGCCGCACATGATCGTGAAATGATTGTCGTAGCCTTGACCGGTCGCGATGGCGGCGACGTTGCGTCGTTGCTGTTGCCGGAGGACGTCGAAATCCGCGTCCCGGCAAAAGTCACCGCACGTATCCAGGAAGTCCACCTGCTGGCGATCCACTGCCTTTGCGACTTGATCGACAGCCAACTGTTCGGGAGTGAAGAATGATATCCAAACGTCTTAGCCTGCTGGCCCTGACGCTCTGCCTGGGCATCAGCGGATGCAGCTCGGTGATCAACGCCAGCCGCGAAGCGCCAATCGATGACGACCGCGGTACACGCACCTTCGGCAGCAAGATCGACGACTCGCTGATCGAGACCAAGGTTTCGGTCAACATCGCCAAGGCCAACCCTGATCTGGACAACGCCTCGCACATCGTCGTGACCAGCTTCAACGGCATCGTGCTGTTGGCGGGCCAGACACCGCGCGCCGACCTCAAGCAACTGGCCGAGCAAACCGCCAGCCAGGTGCAGAAGGTCAAGAAGGTCAACAACGAGCTACAGGTCACCGGCCCGTCCTCGATGCTGGCGCGCAGCAATGACGCCTGGCTGACGAGCAAGATCAAAACCGAGATGCTCACCGACAGCGCCATCCCGGGCTCGCGCATCAAGGTCGTGACTGAAAACGGCATCGTCTACCTGCTGGGCCTGCTGACCCAGGCAGAAGCCACCCGCGCCACCAACCTGGTGCAAGGCGTCGGCGGCGTGCAGAAAATCGTGAAGCTGTTTGAGTACATCGACTGATTGTTTGACAAGAGCCAATTTGCTCGCGCTAAAACGCCAGCTAGGTTTTTAATGCCCAGATGCACCAGAACCATCTAAAGCCCTCTAAGTGAGGGCTTTTTTATGCACGGCTATGGCGTGACGAACCCTGAAGGTGATTGACGTGGATATCACCCCTCATTCATACAAGCCCCTCCCGGAAAGCAAGCCGAGCATGCCACACACCATGCAGTACAGACCCATGCTGTTACATCTGGGCAATACATATACTACGTTGACAGCACCTCATAGGCGCCGGCCACATTGCATGGCTCGCGCCGTATCCACTTAAAGGACTAAGAACTGATCATGAATGAACAGCAGAGGAAATTTTTCCGCGAAGCCTGGTTGAGTAGCACCGTGGTTTTTGCACTCATTTCCGCCATAGTTGTTTTCGATGACGGCGTTCTGGACGCGCCCAAGGGTATCGTCTATTGCCTTGTGGTGGTGATAGTCAGCCTCTGCCTGCGAGCTTTTAGCAAGCAGGAGGCGCTTAAACGGGATGTCTAAGTGCAAGCGGGAATTCCCGGTGCCATGCACGCGCACAGGGAATATGCCTTGGGCGGATCAGGCAGCCATCAATCCATCCACTGATGCGGCATTAATAGGCGGACACCATCACGTTTAACTCCGGATCTCTGAAGGTGTGTTCGCTGGCCGCTTACGAACCTGGTATGAATGGGCAACCGCTACTCGGCGCGCACAAAAAAGGCGATCCCTCGGGATCGCCTTTTTTGTTATTGCAGAAGCGACTTACTTGACCACTTTCAGACTCGGCCGGCCCGTAGGGCGTGGCGGCTCGTCGTTCGGTGGCGGCATGTCGTCTTCGACGTCCAGATCTTCGTCTTCGTCCACAGCAGGCTCCAGATCGAAGACCATGCCCTGGCCGTTCTCGCGGGCATAAATGCCCATGATGGCGGCAATGGGCACGTACAGGCTGTGGGGAACGCCACCGAAGCGGCCTTCGAAACTCACCGCATCGTTGTCCATGTGCAAATGGCGAACGGCGCTCGGTGAAATGTTCAGAACGATCTGCCCGTCATTGGCAAAGCCTTGCGGGACTTGCACCGCGGGAAACTCGGCATTGACGAGTACGTGCGGTGTGCAATCGTTATCCACGATCCACTCATACAAAGCGCGGATCAGATAAGGGCGACTGGAGTTCATCAAACGGCTCCTAAGGCCTTAGCGCATGTCGCGTTCGACACCAGACAGACTTGCCTGAAATGCCTCACGCGCAAATTGGCGCTCCATATAGTCAAGCAGCGGCTTGGCGGGCCGCGGCAATTCGATACCCAGAATCGGCAGGCGCCAGAGTATGGGCAATAGACAGCAGTCGACCAGACTTTGCTCGTCGCTCAGGAAAAAAGGCTTGTCCGCGAACAACGGCGACACGCCGGTCAAACTTTCACGCAGTTCCTTGCGCGCCTGAACACGTGCAGCTTCTTTGCTGCGCGGGTCCAGAATCAGATCCACCAGGCCGCACCAGTCGCGCTGAATCCTGTGGATCAGCAAGCGGCTGTTGGCACGCGCTACCGGATAGACCGGGAGCAGCGGCGGATGGGGGTAACGTTCGTCCAGGTATTCCATTACCACCGTCGACTCGTACAACGCCAGGTCACGATCAACCAGGGTCGGCACGCTGCCGTACGGATTCACCTCGATCAATTTGGGCGGATGACGGCCCTCGACAACTTCAATGATCTCGGCGCTGACACCTTTCTCGGCGAGCACAATGCGCACGCGATGGGAATAGTGGTCGGCGGGGTCGGAGTAACAGGCCAACCGATTGGTCACGCCCATGGCGGTCCTCCTCGCTTGTAGATATTCAAAAAGCAGAAATACGGATGCGCCGCGAGGGCGCTTTCGGCGACGTCCACGATGATCGGGTGTTCAACGCGGGCGACAAGATAGCTCATTTACTCAAGGTAGATTCTGCAATCTTCAGCCCGCCACTATACCTGCTCTCCCCTCATTACCTGAAACAGTGCAGCTGCAAGCGGCGCAGACCCGCGAATCAGACGGCTGCTCAATTGATGTCTTTCCAGAATTCGCGCTTGAGCAGGTAGGCCAGGATGAGCAGCACGGCGAGGTAAAGCAGCACGTAGGTGCCGATGCGCTGGTGCCGCAGCTTGTCCGGGTTGGCCGAATAGGCGAGGAAGGTGACGAGATTCTTTATCTTCTCGTTGAACTGCGCTTCGGTCAGCGTGCCGGTGTTGGGGACGGCGACCAGTTGATCGCAGGCTTTGTCGGTAAGGGGCATGTCTGCATGTTCTTCTTCCATCCCGCGCCGCTGAACCTCCCTGCAGCCGAGCCTCTGACGCCCCTGAAGCCCTTCCAGCACATTGGGCATGGCCACGTTGGGGACGACGGTGTTGTTCACGCCCCAGGGCCGCGTTGGGTCCTCGTAGAACGAACGCAGGTAGCCATAGAGCCAGTCCGTCCCGCGTACCCGCGCGACGAGGGTCAGATCGGGCGGTGCTGCGCCGAACCATGTTTTCGCGTCTGCCGGCTGCATGCCGATGGTCATGTGATCGCCGATCTTTGCCCCGGCAGGCGCCAGCTTTTCCAGCATCAGCGCGTGGGAGATACCGAGATCGTCCGCAACGCGCTCGTACCGTTGGAACTTGGCGCTGTGGCAACCCATGCAGTAATTGACGAACGTGCGCGCACCATCCTGCAGAGCGGCCTTGTCAGACACGTCGATGTCGACGCTCTCCAGGTCCGCAGCGTGCTCAGTGGCGAATGACAACGCCGGCAACAGGGCAATGAGCAAGACAGCGAGCAGCCGCTTCATCAGCTCGTCACCCTGTCCGGCACCGGCTTCGTCCGCTCCATGCGCGTGTAGAACGGCATCAGGATGAAGTACGCGAAGTACAGGAAGGTGCAGGCCTGCGACAGCAATGCCCGCCCGGGGCTCGGCGGCAATACGCCCAGCACCCCGAGGGTCACGAAGGACCCGCAAAACAACAGCAGCCATACCCGGCTCAGCCAGCCCTTGTAGCGCATCGATTTGACCGGGCTGCGGTCAAGCCACGGCAGCACGAACAGCACGGCGATGGCTGCGCCCATGGCCATCACGCCGAGGAGCTTGTCCGGGATGGCGCGCAAGATCGCGTAGAACGGCGTGAAGTACCAGACCGGCGCAATGTGCTCCGGGGTCTTTAAGGCGTTGGCCTGCTCGAAGTTGGATTTCTCGAGGAAGTAACCGCCCATCTCCGGAAAGAAAAAAACCACTGAGCAGAAGATAAACAGAAACACCACGACGCCAAGCAAATCCTTGACCGTGTAGTACGGGTGAAAGGGAATGCCATCCAGAGGATTGCCGTTCTCATCCTTGTACTTCTTGATGTCGACGCCATCAGGGTTGTTGGAGCCCACTTCATGCAGCGCCAGGATATGCAGCACCACGAGCCCGAGCACCACGATTGGCAGCGCCACGACATGCAGCGCGAAGAAGCGATTGAGGGTGATTCCTGAAATCAGGTAATCGCCGCGAATCCACTGCGCAAGGTCGTTGCCGATAAAGGGGATGGCGCCGAACAGGGAAATGATCACCTGGGCGCCCCAGTACGACATTTGCCCCCACGGCAGCAGGTAGCCTGTGAACGCCTCGGCCATCAGCGCCAGATAAATCAGCATGCCGAAGACCCAGACCAGCTCCCGCGGCTTCTGATACGAGCCGTACAGCAGCCCGCGGAACATATGCAGGTAGATGACGATGAAGAACGCCGACGCGCCTGTCGAATGCAACAGCCGCAGGATCGAGCCGTATTCAACGTCACGCATGATGGACTCGACCGAGGCAAAGGCCCCCTCGGCCGTAGGCGTGTAACTCATCGTCAGCCAGATGCCCGTGAGGACCTGGTTGACCAGCACCAGCAGCGCCAAAACACCGAAAATGTAAAAGAAATTGAGGTTCCTGGGCACGTAGTACTTGCTCAGGTGGTTTTCCCACATTGAGGTCGCAGGAAAGCGCGCATTGATCCAGCCCATGAGCCTGCTCATTACGCCTCCTCCTGATCCAGACCAATGACGATAACTGAGTCCGACTCGTAGGAATGCGGCGGCACTGGCAGATTCAGCGGTGCCGGCTGCGCCTTGTACACGCGTCCGGCAAGGTCATACCTGGAGCCATGACAAGGGCAAAAATATCCACCGACCCAGTCCTTGCCCAAGTCAGCGGGGGCGACTTCGGGGCGAAACGTGGGCGAGCAGCCGAGATGGGTACAGATGCCGACCAACACCAGGATTTCCGGCCGGATGGAACGGACCACCGGATCGACGTAGCCAGGCTGGGTAGAATCCTTTGATTCGGGATCGGAGAGCCGGCTCGTGAGCTGGCCCAGACCGGAAAGGATCTCGGGCGTACGACGGACAATCAACACCGGCTGACCGCGCCACTCGGCGATCATCTGCTGGCCGGGCTCGATCTTGCTGATGTTGACTTTGACAGGGGCTCCCGCAGCCTTGGCTTTGGCGCTCGGGAACCATGAGCCAACGAACGGCACGGCGGCGCCGACCGCTCCTGCTGCGCCTACTACAGACGTGGCAGCTACAAGGAAACGACGCCGACCCGTGTTTACGCCGCCATTGCCCATGGCACCCTCTCCCGTCAGCATCCGAGATCTCCTTGGCCAACGCCTGCGGAATCAATAAAAGACAGCCATAAAAAAACGCCCAGCTTCGTATAGAAACTGAGCGTTCTTTTTGAACGGAAGCGAATTAACGCTTCGAGTACTGCGGACGCTTACGCGCTTTACGCAGACCGACTTTCTTACGTTCAACTTCGCGAGCATCGCGAGTGACGAAGCCTGCTTTGCGCAGAGCGCCGCGCAGGGTTTCGTCGTATTGCATCAGAGCGCGGGTGATACCGTGGCGGATTGCGCCAGCTTGACCACTCACACCACCGCCGATGACAGTGACGTAGATGTCGAATTTCTCGACAGTCTGAGTCAGTTCCAGCGGCTGACGAACTACCATGCGGGCAGTTTCGCGACCGAAGAACGAGTCCAGGGAACGGTTGTTGATGGAGATGTTACCGGTACCCGGACGCAGGAAAACGCGAGCGGTTGCGGTCTTGCGACGGCCAGTGCCGTAATTTTGAGTCGCCGACATAATGAACTATTCCGTTAAAACTTCAGTTCTTGGGGCTGCTGAGCAGTATGAGGGTGTGCAGCGCCCGCATAGACTTTCAGCTTACGATACATGTCGCGACCCAGCGGGTTCTTAGGCAGCATGCCTTTGACCGCGGTCTCGATCACGCGCTCAGGAGCTTTGGCGATCAGCTTTTCAAAGTTGATCGACTTGATCCCGCCCGGGAAACCGGAGTGAGAGTAGTAGATCTTGTCGGTGGTCTTGGCACCGGTCACACGGATCTGCTCAGCATTGATCACGACGATGTAGTCGCCAGTGTCAACGTGCGGAGTGTATTCCGGCTTGTGCTTGCCACGCAGACGGCTCGCGATTTCAGTGGCCAGACGACCCAGGGTCTGACCAGCAGCGTCGACGACGAACCAGTCGCGCTTTACTGTTTCCGGTTTAGCGGTAAAAGTTTTCATTCTTTATAGCCTCAAAGGCCGCCCTGAAAAATAGACGGCGGAGCATACTCATTAGTACGGTCTTTGACAAGTCAAAGGCCGCCGGGCACGAACGCTATAGGGGGCTCGGGTCAGCGCGTTCGATCGCAGCGGTTTCTTTTGTCGCGGGGCATCACTCCAGCGACAAAGAGGAGCGGAATTATGCAGATTGCGAAAAAAATTTCAACCTGCTTTTATGGCTCTTTTAAACAGGAGAGCCAAATGGACTACCGCCAACTGGGCAGAACCGACCTCAATGTCAGCGCAATCTGCCTCGGCACGATGACCTGGGGTGAGCAGAACAGCCAGTCCGAGGCCTTCGCGCAGATCGAACGGGCCAAGGCTGCCGGCATCAATTTCATCGACACCGCCGAGATGTATCCGGTGCCACCTAAGAAAGAAACCTACGCCAGCACCGAAACCATCATCGGCAACTGGTTCAAACAGAGCGGCGACCGCGCTGACTGGATTCTCGCCAGCAAAATCGCCGGTCCCGGCAACGGCATCGACTACATCCGTGACGGTCAGCTGAAATTCAACCGCGATCACATCGTCGCGGCGCTGGATGCCAGCCTCAAACGCCTGCAGACCGATTACCTCGATCTGTATCAACTGCACTGGCCTGAGCGCAGCACCAATTTCTTCGGCAAGCTGGGTTACAACCACAGTGAGGAACAGTTCACCCCGCTGCTGGAAGTGCTCGAAGCGCTGGACGAGCAGGTCAAGGCCGGCAAGATCCGCCACGTGGGTCTGTCGAACGAAACGCCGTGGGGCACCATGAAGTTTCTCGCCGAGTCGGATGCCCATGGTTTGACGCGTCCGGTGTCGATTCAGAACCCCTACAACCTGCTCAACCGCAGCTTCGAAGTGGGTCTGGCGGAAGTGGCGATTCGCGAGCAATGCGGCCTGCTGGCCTATTCGCCCATGGCGTTCGGCATGTTGTCCGGCAAATACGCAGACGGCGCTCGCCCTGCCAAGGGCCGTTTGAGCCTGTACAGCCGCTTCACGCGCTATTTCAATCCGCAATCGGAAGCAGCCTGTGCGCGCTACGTTGCGCTGGCCCGCGAGCACGGTCTTGATCCGGCGCAAATGGCGTTGGCGTTCGTCACCAGCCGCAGCTTCGTTACCAGCAACATCATCGGTGCGACCACGCTGGAGCAGCTGGAAAGCAACGTGGCGAGCGCGGAACTGGTGCTGTCGGATGAAGTGCTGGCGGGCATTGAAGCGATTCACAAGGATCAACCGAATCCTGCGCCTTGATCGGTCATTGCGTGATCGCTGATTGACTGTGGAACCGCAGAGGGTCTTTACAAGGCCCCTCTGGGTTCAGCACAGGATTACAGAGACCGGGCAATGATCTCTTTCATGATTTCATTGGTCCCGGCATAGATCCGCTGCACCCGCGCATCGGCCCACGCCCGGGCGATCGGGTATTCCCACATGAAGCCGTAGCCGCCATGCAACTGGACGCATTCATCCAGCACCTTGCATTGCAGGTCGGTCGACCAGTATTTCGCCATGGCCGCCGTCGGCACATCCAGCTTTCCTTCCAGATGCAACTCCAGGCATCGATCAATGAACGTACGACCAATCTGAACTTCGGTAGCGATTTCAGCCAGTTTGAAACGGGTGTTCTGGAAGTCGATGATCGCCTTGCCAAACGCCTTCCGTTCCCGCGTGTACTCGAGTGTCCATTGCAAGGCGGCTTCGGCAGAAGCTATGGCGCCGATGGCCACCGTCAGGCGCTCCTGCGGGAGCTCCTGCATCAGATACGCAAACCCCATCCCGGCCTGACCGAGCAGATTCTCCCTGGGCACTCTGACGTCCTGGAAGAACAATTCCGACGTGTCCTGCGCCTTCATGCCGACCTTCTCCAGTCGCTTGCCTTTCGCGAAGCCCGGCGTGCCCGCCTCCACGACAAACAGACTGGTGCCCTTCGCGCCCGCCTTGGGATCGGTCTTGGCGACGACAATCGCCAGATCAGCAAGAAATCCGTTGGTGATGAAAGTCTTCGAGCCATTAATGACGTACTCGTCCCCGTCCAGCACCGCAGTGGTCTTGACCCCTTGCAGGTCAGAACCTGCGCCTGGCTCGGTCATCGCAATGGCGGTGACCAGCTCCCCGGAGACCAGTTTGGGCAGATATTTGAGCTTCAGCGCCTCGCTGCCGTAGTGCAGGATGTAGGGCGCGACGATGTCCGAATGAAGGGAAAAACCGATACCGGTCAGGCCGAGTCGGGAAATTTCTTCGATCACCACGGTGGTGTAGAGAAAATCCGCGCCCATGCCGCCGTACTCTTCCGGCAAGTGCGAACACAACATGCCCTGCTCCCCCGCCCGATTCCACAGCGTGCGGTCGATGTGGCCCTGCTTCTCCCACTGGGCATGAAACGGCGCCGCGTGCTGCTCGAAGAACTTGCGCACGCTGTTTCGGAAAAGCTCGTGCTCTGAGCTGAAGAGTGTTCTGGGAAGCATGGCTGCACCTGACGCGAAGGATTGTCGGACAAAACGTCAACAGAGCGTAGGCGCAGCCGGATGACGGCGACACTGGACACATCCGACAAAAAATAAGACGATCACGCCGTTGCTTGACCACTTTCCCATATAAGAACAAAAGACTATGTCTATCCAATCCATCACGCCGTTGCGGCGTGTCAGCATTCTTGCGATCGATGGAATTTTTGCCTCCACGCTCATGCAAGCCAAAGACTTCTTTCACCTCGCCAGCCTGCGCTATGGCAAGCAGTTGGGACAGGGCTTCAAGCCGGCCTTCGAAACCCGACTGGTCAGCCCGGACGGCAAGGAAGTGCGCAGCTTCAGCGACGTCGTCATCCCTGTAGACGGCGTGCTAGAACACAGCGACATCATCATCCTTCCCGCTTTCGTCGAAGATTTCGACACCCTGCGTGAGCGCTATCCGCAAATCCTGCCGTGGCTGCGTGAGCAACATGCGCGCGGCGCCGTGCTCTGCGGCGAGGCCAGCGGCGTGTTCTGGCTTGGGGATGCGGGGCTGCTCGACGGCAAGGAAGCGACCACCTACTGGCGGTTTTTCAACGAGTTTGCTGAGCGTTTTCCGAACGTGCTGCTCAATCAGGAAAAGCACCTGACCGACGCCGATAACCTGTATTGCGCAGGCGGCACGATTTCAGCGTGTGATCTTTATATCTACCTGATCGAGCGCTTCTGCGGCGCCCATGTCGCGCAGACCGTCGCCCGCGACATTCTCTACGAAGTGCAACGCAGCTACGCCCCGGGACGGATTGGTTTCGGCGGGCAGAAGCTGCACCAGGACGTGATCATCCTGCAGATTCAGCACTGGCTCGAAGAACACTTCGCCGACAAATTCCGTTTCGAGGATGTGGCTCGCGAGCATGGCATGAGCATCCGCAACTTCATGCGCCGCTTCCAGACCGCAACGGGCGACAAGCCGCTGCATTACCTGCAACGCCTGCGCATCGAAACCGCGAAGGGCTTGCTGTCGGGCTCTCGCAAGAGCATCAAGACCATCAGCTATGAAGTCGGCTACGACGATGCCAGCTTCTTCGCGCGGCTGTTCCGTCAACACACCGACCTGTCTCCGAACCAGTATCGGCAGCAGTTTCAGCAGGCGGCCTGACAGCAGCTTCAAGCTTCAAGCTGCAAGTGAGCGAGATCTCCTCTTGCAGCTTTCCGCTTGAAGCTTGCAGCTCCCGCCTAGGGTTTATGCGCCCGCGACAGGAATTCGTGGGACTGCATTTCCAGCAATCGGCTGAGCGTGCGCTGGAATTCGAAGTTCAAGCGGCCGCCGGTGTACAGGTCTTTCAATTCGACTTCCGCCGAGATGATCAACTTGACGTTGCGATCGTAGAACTCGTCGACCATGTTGATGAATCGACGCGCGATGTCGTCGGTGGTCACGCTCATCTGCTCGACGCCGCTGAGCAGCACCGCATGGAAGATCTTGCCCAGTTCGATGTAGTCGTTCTGGCTACGCGGCCCGTCGCACAGCTCGCGGAAGTCGAACCACGCCACGTCGTCGCAGGTACGGATCGCCTTGATCTGCCGATTCTCGATGATCAGCACATCGTTCTCGATGGCCTTGGTGCATTCAGGGGTCAGCGCACGGAAGCTCTTGCGCAGACTCTCCTCCGCCGCCTCGTTCAGCGGGAAGTGGAACAGCTCGGCTTGCTCCAGATGGCGCAGGCGATAATCGACACCGCTGTCGACGTTGACGATCTCGGTGTTCTGCTTGATCAGCGCGATCGCCGGCAGGAAACGCGCACGCTGCAAACCGTCCTTGTAGAGACCGTCGGGAACGATGTTCGAGGTCGCGACCAGGGTCACGCCATTCTTGAACAACTCTTCCATAAGCGTCCCGAGGATCATCGCATCGGTGATGTCCGACACGAAAAATTCGTCGAAACAGATCACCCGCGCTTCTTCGGAAAACTGCTTGGCGATCAGGGTCAGCGGGTTCTTTTCGCCCTTGAGGTTTTTCATCTCCTCATGCACACGCTTCATGAAGCGGTGGAAATGCGTGCGCGTCTTGTCTTCAAACGGCAGCGCTTCGAAGAAGGTGTCGACCAGGTAGGTCTTGCCCCGGCCGACACCGCCCCAGAAATACAGCCCCTTCACAATCGGGACTTCTTTCTTGCCGAACAGCTTGCCCAGCAATCCCGGCTTGCGGTCATGGGCGGCGACCAGATCGTCGTACAGACGCTGCAGATGGCGCACTGCATTCTCTTGCGCGGCGTCGTGGAAAAAGTCCGGACGCTTGAGGTCAGCTTGGTATCGTTCTAGAGGGGTCATAGTCGCTTGCAAGGGAGCAAAAACGGGCCGTCACTGTAGCGATGGCCCATTGGAATGGCAATTAATCCTGTTGTGGCGCGAGCGCCAGTTTCAGGCTCTCGATCGCGGCGTCACGGGCGGCGGCATCGGCGAACGTCGGGCTGTCGGCGACACACGCATCATTCAGCCACAGGGTGAAGGCATCGCCTTCGGGCCGGATGTCCAGCTCACCGCCCTGCTGTAACGCTTTGGTCACCGCACCGGCGGCTTTGCCGTCTGCGAAATTGCGCGACAGCAGCAGTTGCTCGCCATCGGCCGCCAGCAGCCGGAAGCGGAAACTGCCGTCGTCTTCACGGAAGCTAACGAAGCGTGGGCCTTTGCCGGCTTTCTTCTTGGTCGCTGTGGCGGTTTGCGCGGCGGTGCGGAATGTGCGGAATGAACGCAGGCCGACCGCCTCGCGCAGCTCGCCGAGAAACGGCGTGGCCACACGACGGGCCTTCTCGGCGCCTGCCTGCAGGATGTCTTCCAGATCAGCGGGGCGCTCGATCAGGCGATGGTAATGCTCGCGCGCTTCGCCCAATTCGGCGTCCAGCAACTGAAACAGGCGCTGTTTGGCATCGCCCCAACCCAATCCCTGCAACAGGTCGGCGCGGAACTCGTCGCCTTGCTCTTTGCTGGCGAATGCCTGGTACAGCGTGAACAGGTGCGACGTCTCCGGATCCTTGGCTTCCCCCGGCAGGCGCGAGTCAGTGACGATGCGGGAAATTGCTTCCTTCATGTCTTTGGCACTGGTGAACAGCGGCACGGTGTTGTCGTAGCTCTTCGACATCTTGCGGCCGTCCAGGCCAGGCAGGGTCGCGACGCTCTCTTCGATCAGTGCTTCGGGCATCACGAAGAACTCTTTGCCGTTGCCGAACAGGTGATTGAAGCGCTGACCGATGTCGCGCGCCATTTCGACGTGCTGGATCTGATCGCGACCGACCGGCACTTGATGGGCGTTGAACATCAGGATGTCGGCGGCCATCAGCACCGGGTAGCTGAACAGGCCCATGGTGATGCCGGCGTCCGGGTCTTCACCGGCTTCTACGTTCTTGTCCACCGAGGCCTTGTAGGCGTGGGCGCGGTTGAGCAGGCCCTTGCCGGCCACGCAGGTCAACAGCCAGGTCAGCTCGGGGATTTCCGGAATGTCGGACTGGCGATAGAACGTGACGCGCTCGACGTCCAGCCCTGCCGCGAGCCAGGTCGCGGCGATTTCCAGACGCGAGCGCTGAATGCGCAGCGGGTCATCGCATTTGATCAGCGCGTGGTAGTCAGCCAGGAAGTAGAAAGAGTCGGCATCGCTTTGGCGGCTGGCAACGATGGCCGGGCGGATGGCACCGGCGTAGTTGCCAAGATGCGGTGTGCCGGTGGTGGTGATACCGGTGAGGATACGAGTGGTCATGGCGAGTCGCTTATTTTGGGTGCTGCGATCAATTCGAAAGGCGCGGCAGAATCAGATCCTTGAGATCGGTCAGCTTGCCGTGAAAAAAGTGCCCGCATTCTGCCACTTTCAGCAGCTCATGGGGGCGCTGAAGCGTGTCAGACCACGCGTACACACGTTGTGGGTCAACGACTTCGTCGGTTTCCGGCTGAATGAGCGTCAGCGCGCCCTTCTGCGGCAATGCGTCCACGTTGGCGATGCGCATCACGGCAGGCGCAACCATGAACAGATGCTTCAGGGTTTCGCCTTCAGCCTCAAGACGCCCGCCCAGGGTAGCCGCCACGAAACCACCGAAGGAAAAACCGAACAAGGTCATGGGCAGATCGGGATGTTTATCCCGCAGCCACGTCGCGGCAGCCTGTGCGTCGTCGACTTCGCCCTCCCCCATGTCCGAGCTGCCGGCGCTGGCGCCAACGCCACGATAGTTGAAGCGCAGGGTGATCAGGCCGGCATCGCGCGCAGTGCGCTGCAGTGTCGAAATCACTTTATTGAGCATGGTGCCGCCCTGAACCGGGTTAGGATGGCATATCAGCGCGATGCCTTTGGCCTCGTCCAGATCGAGGTACAACGCTTCGAGTGGGCCCACCGGGCCGTCGATGAATACAGGGGTCTCACGCATGAGCAAGAATGAACTCCGTGACCTTCAATTGGGTCGACTCGTCTAGCTGATTGTCTGTGGCTGGCAGGCTGGCGACGCGTCGCCGCTATACAGCGCAGGTTCGAGCCGTTAACGTAAAGCAAAGCCGTTTATAGAGGAAGGACTCGTGGATTACTCGCTCTTAGTTTGGTTGCTGCCGACCATCGCCCTGGTGGTTGGTGTAATCATCGGTTTCTTCGTGGCGCGCGCGCTGCCCAATGCCGTGCCTAACGGGACTCAGCGCCAGCTGGATGACGTTCAGGAGCGTTTCGATACGTATCAGAACGAGGTGATCACCCACTTCAACAGCACGGCCAATCTGGTGCAGAAGCTGTCGCAAAGCTACCACGATGTTCAGGAGCATCTGGCCGAAGGCGCCAACCGTCTGGCCACCGACGACATCACCCGTCAACGACTGCTCGCCGCGCTGCACCCTGACGCGCTCCATCCACACCGCGACCGCCTGACGCCACCACGCACCGCCGCTGAACCGCCGAAGGACTACGCGCCCAAGTCGGCTGATTCCCCAGGCATGCTGGATGAGCATTACGGTTTGAAGAAGTAGCCAACACGTTTCACAGAAAGCCCGCCCCTGAGGTGATCAGGGGCGGGCTTTTTTGTGGCGAGTGGTTGGCCGTGATCCGCAATGGGCCGGAAACAAAAAACCCGCCATCGCTGGCGGGCTTCTTGTAGGGCAAGCGGTATTTAGATCACGCCACGGGTCCGCAGCAGATCCAGCACTTGCTTGACGCTTTCTTCGACATTCAGCGACTGCGTGTCGATGACCAGATCGGCGTCCAGCGGGACGTCATACGGGAAGGATTCACCCGGGATGTTGTCCTTGTCGGCGGCATAGAGCCCTTGCGGATCACGCTCGCGACAGACCTGTGGCGACGCCTGAACGTACACGGTGATCAATCGATCATCGCCGATCAGCGCCTTGGCATTCTGCCGACCGCCCGCGTCCGGCGCGACGAACGCCGCGAGGGTCAGCAGGCCCGCTTCGTTGAACTGACGGGCAACGTGGGCGGCACGACGCCAGTTCTCGGTGCGACCGGCGCGATCTTGCGGCAAGCCCTTGTTGACGTCGTGACGCAGATTCTGGCCATCAAGAACGAACACCCCACGGCCCATGTCGAAAAGCTTGCGCTCTACGGCATACGCCAGCGTGCTCTTGCCTGCACCCGACAGACCGCTGAACAGCACGGTCGCCGGCTTCTGGCCGAAGCGCTGAGCGCGCTCTTCTGCGGACACGTGGGCCGGCGCGCCGTGATGACTGCCGCCACCCGCAACCACCGGTTTGGCGATGATCATGCCGGCCGCCACGGTGCCGTTGGTCAAACGGTCGATGACGATGAACGCCCCCGTCGTGCGGTTGCTGTCGTAGCCGTCGAGGGCGATCGGCGCGTCCAGTGCGATCTTCACGCGACCGATTTCATTCAGCTGCAGCGAACTGGCAGGGCCTTCTTCCAGCGTGTTCACGTCAACACGGTGGGTGATGCTGGCAATCGAACCCGGCACGTAGGACGTGGCGCGTTTGATGTCGTATTTCTTGCCCGGCAGCATCGGCTCTTCGGCCATCCACACCAGCATGGCGTCGAAGGCGTCGGCCACCTGCGGGACGTTGTCGGCATGCACCAACAGGTCGCCACGGGAGATGTCGATCTCGTCTTCCATGGTCAGCGTCACGGCCTGACCCGGGCCCGCGTGCTCCAGCTCGCCTTCGAAGGTGACGATGGATTTCACGCGGCTGCTCTTGCCGGACGGCAGCACAACCACTTCATCGCCCTTGTGCACGATGCCGCTCGCCAGGGTGCCGGCGAAACCGCGGAAGTTCAGGTTAGGACGGTTGACGTACTGCACCGGGAAACGCAGGTCGGTGAAATTGCGGTCGTTGGCGATCTCGACGGTTTCGAGAATCTCCATCAGCGACTTGCCGGTGTACCACGGCGAACGCTCGCTGCGGTTGACCACGTTGTCGCCCTTGAGGGCTGACATCGGCACGAATTCCATGGTGGTCGGCTTCAGCGCAATGCGGTCGGCGAACGCCAAATAATCAGCCTTGATCTGCTCGAAGACTTTCTCGTCGAAGCCGTTGAGGTCCATCTTGTTGATGGCGACCACGATGTGCTTGATGCCCAGCAACGAGGCGATGTAGCTGTGGCGCTTGGTCTGGGTCTGCACGCCGTAGCGGGCGTCGACCAGAATGATCGCCAGGTCACAGGTGGACGCACCGGTGGCCATGTTGCGGGTGTACTGCTCATGGCCGGGGGTGTCGGCGATGATGAATTTGCGCTTGGCGGTGGAGAAGTAACGGTACGCGACATCGATGGTGATGCCCTGCTCGCGCTCGGCCTGCAGGCCGTCGACCAGCAGCGCCAGATCGACTTCATCGCCCGTGGTGCCGGATTTTTTCGAATCACGGGTGATGGCTTCCAAGTGATCTTCGTAGATCATCTTGGAGTCGTGCAGCAGACGCCCGATCAACGTGCTCTTGCCGTCGTCGACGTTGCCACAGGTCAGGAAGCGCAGCATTTCCTTGCGTTCGTGCTGGCCCAGATAGGCGAGGATGTCCTCGCTGATCAATTCAGATTGATGGCTCATTGGGTTCAAGCTCCAAGCTGTAAGCTTCAAGCGGCAAGCTCGTCGGCATACAGCTAGTCAAAATTCTTCCGGTTCAAGTGAGCTTCAGCTTTTCGGCTTGAAGCTTCCAACTTGCTGCTTGCCGCTAGAAGTAGCCTTGGCGCTTCTTCTCTTCCATCGAGCCGGCGCCATCGTGGTCGATGACCCGGCCCTGGCGCTCGGAAGTTCGCGTCAGGAGCATTTCCTGAATGATGTCGGTGAGGCTGGTGGCCTCGGACTCGACAGCGCCCGTCAACGGGTAGTCGCCCAATGTGCGGAAGCGGACCTTCTTCTTGACGATGCGCTTCTTGTCCTCGTCGGACAGGTGATTACGCAGGCGGTCGTCGTCGATCATGATCCAGGTGCCGTTCATCTCGATGACTTCGCGCTCGGCAGCGAAATACAGCGGGACGATCGGGATGCCTTCGAGGTAGATGTACTGCCAGATGTCCAGCTCGGTCCAGTTGGAGAGCGGGAACACGCGGATCGACTCGCCTTTGTTGACGTTGCCGTTGTAAACATTCCACAGCTCGGGACGCTGGTTTTTGGGGTCCCAGCGGTGCTTGGTGTCACGGAAGGAATACACGCGCTCCTTGGCGCGGGATTTCTCTTCGTCACGACGCGCGCCGCCGAACGCGGCATCGAAGCCGTGCTTGTCGAGGGCCTGTTTGAGGCCCTGGGTTTTCATGATATCGGTGTGCTTCGAGCTGCCGTGGGTCAGCGGGTTGATACCCTGCGCGACACCTTCCGGGTTCACGTGCACGATCAGGTCCAGGCCCATCTCCTCGACCATCTTGTCGCGGAAGCGGTACATCTCCTGGAATTTCCAGCGGGTGTCGACGTGCATCACCGGGAACGGCAGCTTGCCCGGAAAGAAGGCCTTGCGCGCCAGATGCAGCATCACGGCAGAGTCTTTACCGACGGAGTACAGCATCACCGGGTTATCAAACTCGGCAGCGACCTCGCGGATGATGTGGATGCTTTCCGCCTCCAGCTGTTTCAGATGCGTCAGTTTGTCGACCATGGTTACTCACGGGATAACGTACATGTATGGAGAGCCTGCGGGCTCTATCGAGCGAGGCACTTTATCATGGGGCCTGATTCTATTCAGCGCCGGGGATAGATCGAAACGATCTAACCATATAGCTCAGGCTTCGGACCTCCGAACTCGCTAGATCGGGTTCGGGCAGTCGATGAACAGATGCTCCAGGGCAAAGCGCCGCGCCAGATAATCGCCCAAGGCCTGCACACCATACCGCTCGGTGGCGTGATGGCCGGCGGCGATGAAGCTGATACCGTTTTCCCGCGCGCTGTGAAAGGTCTGCTCGGACGCCTCGCCGCTCAAATACAGGTCCACGCCGGCCAGCACGGCTTGATCGATGTAGCCCTGCCCGCCGCCGGTGCACCAGCCGACCCGGCGAATCATGCCATCGCCCTCAATCAGCAGCGGCTCGCGCCCCAACGCACTCTGCACACGACGGGCGAAGTCCCGCGGTGTCATGGCCTCGCTGAGTGAGCCGACCAACCCGACGATGCGCGGATTGTCCGGGTCCAGCGGCCCTTCAACGGTGATCTCCAACTGCTGGGCCAATTGAACGTTATTGCCCACGTCGGCATGAAGGTCGAGGGGCAAGTGATAGGACAGCAGGCTGATGTCGTGCTTGAGCAGCGTCTTCAGCCGGCGCTGTTTCATGCCGGTGATGCAGGGATTCTCGCCCTTCCAGAAATAGCCGTGATGAACCAGCACCAGATCGGCATTGGCCTCCACCGCCGCGTCCAGCAGCGCCTGACTGGCGGTGACGCCGGAGACGATTCGGCTGACCTGCGGCCGACCCTCGACCTGCAGGCCGTTGGGGCAATAATCCTGAATCCGCGCGCTCCCGAGATAACGGTCCGCTTCTTCAACCAGGGTGCTCAAGGCAACCGCCATAAAAGTCTCCTAAATATGCAGTCCAGACCGTGTCGGTCCTCGTATAATGCCGGCCATTATGGCGCAGCTAGGCGCTTCTACCTTCAGGACTCCGCTCAATGTTTAAAGCGCTGCGTTTTCTCGGCTGGCCCTTGCTCGCTGGTGTGCTTATCGCTTTATTGATTATCCAGCGCTACCCCGAGTGGGTCGGGCTTCCAAGCCAGGACGTGAACCTGCAACAAGCGCCGCAGCAGACCTTCGTGCAACAAGGCCCGGTGTCGTACGCGGACGCCGTCAGCAGCGCCGCCCCCGCCGTGGCCAATCTGTACACGACCAAGATGGTCAATAACAACAATAAACCCAACCATCCGCTGTTCGACGACCCGCAGTTCCGTCGTTTCTTCGGCGACAACCTGCCTAAACAAAAGCGCATGCAGTCGAGCCTGGGATCGGCCGTGATCATGAGCCCGGAAGGCTACCTGCTGACCAACAACCACGTGACCTCTGGTGCGGACCAGATTGTCGTGGCGCTCAAGGATGGCCGCGAGACGATTGCCAAAGTCGTCGGCAGCGACCCCGAGACCGACCTTGCGGTCCTGAAGATCGATCTGAAGAACCTGCCCTCCATTACCCTCGGCCGTTCTGATGCCATCCGCATCGGCGACGTTGCATTGGCCATCGGTAACCCGTTCGGCGTTGGCCAGACCGTGACCATGGGCATCATCAGTGCCACCGGACGCAACCAACTGGGCCTCAATACCTACGAAGATTTCATTCAGACCGACGCGGCGATCAACCCGGGTAACTCGGGCGGCGCGCTGGTGGACGCCAACGGCAACCTGACAGGGATCAACACGGCGATCTTTTCCAAGTCCGGCGGCTCCCAAGGCATCGGTTTTGCGATCCCGACCAAGTTGGCCCTGGAGGTGATGAAGTCGATCATCGAGCACGGTCAGGTGATTCGCGGCTGGTTGGGCATCGAGGTACAGCCGCTGACCGAGGAGCTGTCTGAATCGTTCGGGCTTAAGGATCGTCCGGGCATCGTGGTCGCCGGGATTTTTCGCGACGGCCCGGCGCAGAAGGCAGGCTTGCAACTGGGTGACGTGATCTTGAGCATCAACGGCGAGCCGGCAGGTGATGGCCGTCGTTCAATGAATCAGGTGGCCCGCACCAAGCCGACTGACAAGATCGCCATTGAGGTCATGCGCAACGGCAAGGAACTGAAACTGAACGCCGAGGTGGGCGTGCGCCCACCGCAGACAACGGCGCCTGCGGCAGAGAATTGATCGGTTGCCGTTAGGCAACCGTCAACTCAGTTCGACAAATCCCCCAACGCATCCACTAGCGCCTGGTTCTGTTCAGGCGTGCCGATGGTGATGCGCAGGAACTGCGCGATGCGCGCCTGCTTGAAGTGGCGCACGATCACACCCTGCTCGCGCACCTTTGCCGCCAGACCGGCCGCGTCATGCTGAGGGTGGCGGGCGAAAATGAAGTTCGCCGCCGAGGGCAGTACTTCAAAGCCCTTGCCCTCCAACTGCTCGACAAGCGCTTCACGGCTGGCAATGACGCGCTGGCAGGTGTGCTCGAAATACTCACAGTCATCGAATGCCGCTGCTGCGCCGACAATGGCCATTCGGTCCAGGGGATACGAGTTGAAGCTGTTCTTGACCCGTTCCAGCGCTTCGATCAGGTCCGGATGCCCCACCGCAAGGCCCACCCGCAGCCCGGCGAGTGAGCGCGATTTGGACAGCGTTTGAGTGACCAGCAGGTTCGGGTAGCGATCCACCAGACTGATCGCGGTCTCGCCGCCGAAGTCGATATACGCTTCGTCGACGATCACCACTGAATCCGGGCTGTTTTTGAGGATTTGCTCAACGGCATCGAGGGCCAACAGGCAGCCGGTGGGTGCGTTGGGGTTCGGGAAAATGATCCCGCCATTGGGGCGAGCGTAATCTTCGACGCGAATCTGAAACTGCTCGTCCAGCGGCACGGCTTGGTAATCGACGCCATACAGGCCGCAGTACACCGGATAGAAGCTGTAGCTGATGTCCGGAAACAGCAGCGGCTTATCCTGCCGGAAAAACGCGTTATAAGCGTGGGCCAGTACTTCGTCCGAACCGTTGCCGAGGAACACGCGACTGGCGTCTACGCCGTAATAACGCGCCACCGCCTGCTTCAGCAGATCGCTGTTTGGGTCGGGGTATAGACGCAGTTCGTCACTGATTGCAGCACGCATGGCATCGATCGCCTTGGGCGACGGGCCATAGGGGTTTTCATTGGTGTTGAGCTTCACCAGCTTGGTCAGCTTGGGCTGCTCGCCCGGCACATACGGCACCAGGTCGTTGACGAAGGGACTCCAGAATTTGCTCATGTTCAGTTGCCCTCTTGTTCGGTGTCGACGATGCGGTATTCGGCGCTGCGGGCGTGGGCGGTCAATGACTCGCCACGTGCCAGCACCGAGGCCGTTTTGCCCAGCTCGGACGCGCCCTGCTCCGAGCAGAAAATGATCGATGAGCGTTTCTGGAAATCGTACACGCCCAAGGGCGATGAGAACCGCGCGGTGCCCGATGTTGGCAGCACATGGTTGGGACCGGCGCAGTAGTCACCCAGCGCTTCGGACGTGTGGCGGCCCATGAAGACCGCGCCGGCGTGGCGAATCTGCGGCAGCCAGGCCTCAGGATCTGCCACCGACAACTCCAGGTGCTCCGGCGCAATCCGGTTGGCGACTTCAATGGCCTGAGTCATGTCGGCGACTTTGATCAAGGCGCCGCGGCCATTGATCGAGGTCTGAATGATTTCCGCGCGCTCCATCGTCGGCATCAATCTGGCGATGCTGGCCGCGACGCGATCAAGGAATTCCGCATCCGGGCTGACCAAAATCGCCTGGGCGTCTTCATCGTGCTCGGCCTGGGAGAACAGGTCCATGGCGATCCAGTCCGGATCGGTCTGGCCGTCGCACACCACCAGAATCTCCGACGGGCCGGCGATCATGTCGATGCCCACCTGACCAAAGACGTGACGCTTGGCAGTGGCCACATAGATGTTGCCCGGGCCCACAACCTTGTCCACTTTCGGGACGCTTTCAGTGCCATACGCCAGCGCCGCAACTGCCTGCGCGCCGCCGATGGTGAACACGCGATCGACGCCGGCGATGCAGGCCGCCGCCAGTACCAGCTCGTTGAGCTCACCGCGCGGGGTTGGTACGACCATGACCACCTCGCCCACGCCGGCGACTTTGGCCGGAATGGCGTTCATCAACACCGAAGACGGGTAAGACGCTTTACCGCCCGGGACGTAAAGCCCGGCGCGATCCAGCGGAGTGACCTTCTGGCCGAGCACGGTGCCGTCAGCTTCGGTGTAGCTCCAGGAATCCTGCTTCTGCCGCTCGTGGTAACTGCGCACACGGTCAGCTGCTTTCTCGAGGGCCTGGCGCTGGGCGGGCGTGATGCGGGTCAGTGCCAGCTCCAGACGCTCGCGCGGCAGGATCAGGTCCGCCATCGACGCGACGTCCAGGCCGTCGAAACGGCGGGTGTACTCCACCAGCGCCGCATCGCCGCGCTCACGCACGTTCTTGATGATGTCCAGCACACGCTCATTGACCGAGTCGTCAGACACACTTTCCCAGCTCAGCAGATGATCCAGATGACGGGCAAAGTCCGGATCGGCAGCGTTGAGTCGGCGAATAGCGTTGGGAGTGGTCATAGCGTGGGCCTCAATGATGGCGATTTCTCAGGTGGCGATTTCAGTTGCAAGGATAGGCAGATGCCTAAGCTAGCAAGCCATCCGCGCGGGCACCTGAGAAATTTGGCTATGACACGGATAGCTGGGCGTGATCCCGTTGAGGGTCACGCGAAACAGTCAACCGCGGTGTCGCGACTCCACGGCAGTGCGCAGGGTGTCGATCAGCGACTGAATGCGGGCGTGCTGCATTTTCATGGATGCCTTATTCACTACCAGACGCGAACTGATGTGGGCAATCATGTCCTGGGGTTCGAGACCGTTGGCACGCAGCGTGTTGCCGGTGTCGACGACGTCGATGATCTTGTCGGCCAGACCCACCAGCGGCGCGAGCTCCATGGAGCCATACAGCTTGATGATGTCGACCTGACGGCCCTGTTCGGCGTAGTAGCGCTTGGCAACATTGACGAACTTGGTTGCAACGCGCAGCCGACCCTTGGGTTCGACGGCGCCAACTGCGCCTGCGGTCATCAGCTTGCACTGGGCGATTTGCAGGTCAAGCGGCTCATACAGCCCCTGACCCCCGTACTCCATCAGCACGTCCTTGCCTGCGACGCCGAGATCCGCAGCGCCATGCTCGACATAGGTCGGCACGTCGGTGGCCCGCACAATCAGCAAGCGCACGTCGGCCTGGGTCGTGGGGATGATCAGCTTGCGGCTCTTGTCCGGATTCTCGGTCGGCACGATGCCCGCAGCAGCGAGCAGCGGCAAAGTGTCGTCGAGGATACGGCCCTTGGACAGTGCGATGGTCAACATGGGAAACGTCAGTCCTTATCAGCAGCGCGTGCCGGGTCGCGACTGGCGCCCGGCAACCTCCGGCTCAAGGAGCCGGAGTGAAACGAATCAGAAAGTCTTGGCGCGATGGCCAGACACGTCGCCCGCGTCGATGACATTGACCCGGGCGAACGCGCAGCAGCTGACTAGCCCGGAACGCGACGGATCTTCGCGCCCAGCATCTGCAGTTTTTCTTCGATGCACTCGTAACCACGGTCGATGTGGTAGATACGGTCGATCAGCGTGTCGCCTTCGGCAACCAGCGCCGAAATGACCAGGCTTGCCGAAGCACGCAGGTCGGTCGCCATGACTGGCGCGCCCTTGAGCTTGGTGCAGCCGGTGACGATCGCGGTGTTGCCTTCGACCTGAATCTGCGCGCCCATGCGGTGCATTTCATACACGTGCATGAAGCGGTTTTCGAAGATGGTCTCGATGACCGCACCGGTGCCTTCGGCGATGGCGTTCAGCGAGATGAACTGCGCCTGCATGTCGGTCGGGAAGGCCGGGTACGGCGCAGTGCGCACGTTGACCGCTTTCGGACGTTTGCCGTGCATGTTCAGCTCGATCCAATCCTTGCCGGTGGTGATCTCGGCGCCGGATTCACGAAGCTTCTCGAGTACGGCTTCGAGAATCGTCGGGTCGGTGTCCTTGAGTTTCACACGGCCGCCGGTTGCCGCCGCCGCCACCAGATAGGTGCCGGTTTCGATACGGTCGGGCATGACGCGATAGGTCGCCGAACCCAGGCGTTTGACGCCATCGATGGTGATGGTGTCGGTGCCGGCGCCAGAGACTTTACCGCCCATGGCGTTGATGAAGTTCGCCAGATCGACGACTTCAGGCTCACGGGCGGCGTTTTGCAGGACGCTGCGGCCGTTGGCCAGTGCAGCAGCCATCATGATGTTCTCGGTACCGGTCACGCTGACGGTGTCGAAGAAGAAGTTCGCGCCACGCAGGCCGCCTTCCGGCGCCTTGGCCTTGATGTAGCCGCCTTCGACGTCGATGACCGCGCCCATGGCTTCCAGACCACGGATGTGCAGATCGACCGGACGTGAACCAATGGCGCAACCGCCAGGCAGCGCCACTTCGGCTTCACCGAAACGGGCAACCATCGGGCCCAGCACGAGGATCGACGCACGCATGGTTTTCACCAGCTCGTACGGAGCGACCAGGGTCTTGATGGTGCGCGGGTCGATTTCGACGCTGAGCTTCTCGTCGATGATCGGCTCGATGCCCATGCGACCGAACAGCTCGATCATGGTAGTGATGTCGTGCAGGTGCGGCAGGTTGGCGACGGTCACAGGACCATCAGCCAGCAGCGTGGCTGCGAGAATCGGCAGGGCAGAGTTTTTCGCCCCGGAGATGCGGATTTCGCCGTCAAGACGAATGCCGCCAGTAATAATCAGTTTATCCATTGGAATCTCGACGCCGTGTTGGCTCAGGTGCGCTCGGCCCATGCAGCGCGGCTGAAAAATTTCATGGTGACCGCGTGGATGCTGCCATCGGCGATCCATGGGTTCAAATGCGTGTAGATCTGCTGCTGGCGCTTGACCGGGCTCAGTGCGGCCAGTTCATCGCT
Source organism: Pseudomonas sp. GL_135 (assembly GCF_057834665.1). NCBI lineage: Bacteria > Pseudomonadati > Pseudomonadota > Gammaproteobacteria > Pseudomonadales > Pseudomonadaceae > Pseudomonas > Pseudomonas sp. GL_135. Next base: position 972,426 of record NZ_CM174408.1, on the reverse strand, counting down.
GATTACGTTCAGCTGGAAATTGCAGCCTTCGCCCTCAACTTCGACCTGGATATCTGGCAACTTAGCTTCCAGGAAGCTTTTAACTTCTACGGCCTGCATGCTTAACCTCTATCGGCGCCCTACGCGCGCGGGTCGGCCATCATACAAAAAAGCCCTCTCGTTGCGAACCCTACTTTGCAGGGGCCGGACGAGGGGCTTGATCGATGAAAGCAATTAGTGATGCTGCAACAGCTCGGTCAGCTCAGAGACTTTGGCGATTTCCTGCATGTCTTCAGGCAACGCGCGGACGGTGACTGACTTGCCCGCGGCCTGCGCATCACGCATGAACGCAAGAAGCAAAGCCAGGCCGACACTGCTGGACTTTTCGACGCCGGAGCAATCCAGTGTCAGGGTCGCTGCGGTATTTGACTTGATCAGCGCCGCACCCTGCTCACGCAAGGCCGGGCCGGTCCGATAGTCGATCACGCCGGAGAGCATCAGCTCTCCGGCGCCAGCGGCAATGACAGACGCTTGACTCATTTGACGACCTTGTCGCTGGAGGCTTCGGAGGTCTCCTTGGCCTTGGCGACTTCGCCAGCCCAACCGTCAATGGTTTTGTCCAGGTTGTTACCGTTGCGCTGCATGGCGTCAGCGAACTGATCGCGGAACAGCTTGCCGATGTTGATGCCGTTGATGATCACGTTCCGCACCTTCCATTCACCGCCGAGTTTCACGAGGGTGTAGGAAACAGGGTAGACCGCGCCGTTGTTGCCCTTCACGGACATGTCAACGGACGTGCGATCAGCCGCTTCCTGCTTGGCCGGAGAAACCGTGATGCCCTGATTGTTGTACTCGAGCAGCGCGTTGCCATAGAACTGGATCAGGCTGCGCTTGAAGTTATCCTGGAAGCGTTGCATCTGCGCCGGGGTGGCGTTGCGCGAATACTTCACGGTCATGATGCTTTTGGAGATGCCGTCAGCGTCGATGACAGGGCCAACGATGCCGTTAAGGGCATCGTAAAAGGCTTGGGGATTGGACTTGTAGGTTTCCTTGTTGGCGGACAGATCGGCCAACAATTGTTTGGTGGTGCGATCAACAAGATCGTGAGCGGAATCGGACGCTGCTGCGTTAGCGAACAAAGGCAGGGCGGCCAGTAGCACCAGAAGGCCACGGCGCAGAATCGAGATCATGAAAAAACTCCTCATTTGGCGTCTTTGCCCACTGAATTGAGCAGGAATTTACCGATCAGGTCTTCGAGTACCAACGAGGACTGGGTGTCATGGATGACGCCGCCGTCTTTCAACAGCTGGTCATCGCCACCGACACTGATGCCGACGTATTTTTCACCCAGCAGGCCTGCGGTCAGGATAGAAGCGGTGGAGTCCGAAGGCAGGTTGTTGACCCGCTTGTCCACTTCCATCGTCACACGACCGGTGAAGGTATCGTGATCCAGATCGATTGCAGTGACCTTGCCGATGGTCACACCGGCCATGGTCACTTTCGCTCTGACAGTCAAACCGGCGATATTGTCGAAATTTGCATAAAGTTTATAACTGTCGTTGGTGGCGCTGGCGCTCAGACCGCTGACGCGCAGGGCGAGCAGGAGCAAAGCCAGGATCCCGGCCAGCAGAAACAGGCCTACACCGGTTTCGAGGGTGCGGTTTTGCATCAGAAGTCTCCAAACATCAAGGCGGTCATAATAAAATCCAGGCCCAGTACGGCCAACGAGGCGTAGACCACGGTCTTGGTCGTGGCGCGACTGATCCCTTCGGACGTGGGCTCGCAGTCGTAGCCCTGGAACACGGCAATCCAGGTGACGACAAAAGCGAACACGACGCTCTTGATGACACCGTTGAGTACATCATCGGAAAACGAAACGCTGTTCTGCATGTTGGCCCAGAAGGAGCCTTCGTAGACGCCCAGCCAGTCGACCGCCACCCACGAACCACCCCAAATGCCCACCACACTGAAAATCAGTGCCAGTACCGGCAGTGAGATGAAGCCGGCCCACAGACGCGGCGCAACGATGTATTTGAGCGGGTCAACGCCGATCATCTCAAGGCTGGACAGCTGCTCGGTGGATTTCATGTTGCCGATTTCAGCGGTCAGAGCAGAGCCTGCACGACCGGCGAACAATAGAGCAGTAACGACCGGCCCTAATTCACGCAGCAGCGTCAGGGCAACCATCTGCCCCACAGCCTGTTCAGAGCCATACTTGGCAAGAATGCTGAAGCCTTGCAACGCCAGTACCATGCCGATGAACACGCCGGACACGACAATGATGGCCAGGGACATGACGCCCACAGAGTGCAGCTGACGAACCAGCAGCTGAAAACCGCCGCCGATTCCGCCGCGCCCAAGCAACGCATGAACCAGAAAAATCCCTGAACGACCCAGCACTGCAACTATATCGATCGCCGAACGCCCCATCAGGCGTACGCGATCCATTAAAGACTTTCTGCGCATCAGCGCTTCCCCAAAAGATCGTCGCGATAATCCGGCGCCGGATAATGGAAAGGCACCGGCCCGTCGGGATCACCCGTCATGAACTGACGTATACGAGGGTTATCCGACTCCATCAGTTCCTGCGGCGTGCCCTGCCCCAGCACCTGACCGTCACCAACGACATAGAGGTAGTCGGCGATGCTGGCGGTCTCGGCGAGGTCGTGGGACACCACAATACTGGTGATGCCCAGCGCATCATTGAGCAGCCGGATCAAACGAACCAGCACGCCCATGGCGATCGGGTCCTGGCCGACGAAGGGTTCGTCATACATGAGGATCTGGGGGTCCAGCGCGATGGCACGCGCCAGCGCAACACGGCGCTTCATGCCACCCGACAATTCGTCGGGCATCAGGTCGACGGCGCCACGAAGCCCGACCGCCTGCAGTTTCAGCAGGACGATGTCGCGGATCATGTCTTCAGGCAGCTTGGTGTGAACCCGCAGCGGGAACGCCACGTTTTCGAAAACGTCGAGGTCGGTGAACAGCGCGCCGCTCTGAAAGAGCACGCCCATTTGCTTGCGCGCATCGAAAAGATCGCTGCGCGAAAGCTTCGGCAAGTTCTGGCCATTGACCCAGACTTCACCTGCGCTCGGACGCAGTTGTGCGCCCATCAATCGCAGCAGGGTGGTTTTACCACTGCCCGACGGCCCCATGATGCCGGTGACTTTGCCCCGGGGGATGCGGATGTCCACATTATTGAAGATGCTGCGCGCACCGCGCTTGAAGGAAACGCCCTTCAGCTCGACCGCGTAGGCGTTATCGGCACTCATCTAAACTCCTTGCGATGCAACCTGTCTCTCAGATGCCGCGTTCTTGACGAACGACACACTTTTGGAGGGGCCGAACAAGCGGCGGACTATACCACCGCTGTCGCACGCCGCCCAAGCTCCAACGTGTCAAGTCGCAAACAAAGAAGGGTATTAAGGACGGTGTGGAATTTTCTTATCCTTCGTCAGCCTTTATCACGCAGTTGCTGAAGGACGTGTCCCTTCATTAAACAAACAGCACCGATGAAGCGTGAGGCTTTTGAACATTGCCGCTATAATCCCCGGCTTTTCACCAAGCGACCCCTTCCGATATGTCCACTGCGCGCAATCTGATTGAATCGGCACAGAGCACCATCCGCCTTGAAATAGAAGCAGTGGAAGGTTTGCTTGCGCACATCAATGCCGATTTCGTCAGCGCGTGCGACATGATCCTGGGCAGCCAGGGCCGCGTAGTCGTGGTCGGCATGGGTAAGTCCGGGCATATCGGCAAGAAGATCGCCGCCACCCTTGCCAGCACCGGCACCCCTTCGTTTTTTGTGCACCCGGCTGAGGCCAGCCACGGCGACATGGGCATGATCACCAGCGCCGACATCATTCTGGCCCTGTCCAATTCGGGAACGACGGCTGAAATCGTCACGCTGCTTCCGCTGATCAAGCGCCTGGGCATCAAGATGATCAGCCTGACCGGCAACCCGGAGTCAACGCTGGCCAAGGCCGCAGACGTCAACCTCAATGCGCGGGTCGAAAAAGAAGCCTGCCCGCTGAATCTGGCGCCCACCTCCTCCACCACGGCGGCGCTGGTCATGGGCGACGCCCTGGCCGTTGCGCTGCTGGACGCCAGAGGCTTCACCGCCGAAGACTTCGCTTTTTCCCACCCGGGCGGTGCGCTGGGTCGTCGGCTGCTGTTGAAGGTCGAGCATGTCATGCACACTGGCGTCGACCTCCCGCAGGTTGCGCGGGGCACGCCGCTTCGCGATTCTCTGATGGAAATGACCCGCAAGGGGCTGGGCATGACCGCCATCATCGAGAGCGATGGCCGCCTTGCCGGTATCTTCACGGACGGTGATTTGCGTCGCACCCTGGATCGCCCGATCGACATCCGCCAGGCCAGCATCGATGAAGTGATGACCGTCCATGGCAAGACCGTGCGCCCGGAGATGCTTGCGGCCGAAGCCTTGAAAATCATGGAAGACAACAAGATCGGCGCACTCATCGTGGTCGACGAGAACGATCGCCCTGTTGGCGCGTTCAACCTTCAAGACCTGCTCCGCGCAGGAGTCATGTAAATGAGCGCCGATATGAATGACCTGATGCAACGCGGCAAGAACATCAAACTGGCGATCTTCGATGTCGATGGCGTGCTCACCGACGGGCGCCTGTATTTCCTCGAAGACGGCAGCGAATTCAAGACGTTCAACACGCTCGATGGCCAGGGCATCAAGATGCTCATCAACTCGGGCGTTACCACCGCCATCATCAGCGGACGCAAGACCCCCGTGGTTGAGCGGCGGGCGAAGAACCTCGGCATCGCACATCTTTATCAGGGCCGAGAAGACAAACTCGTGGTTCTCGATGAGCTTTTGCAGCAACTGAATCTAAGCTACGAACAGGTCGCGTATCTGGGTGACGATTTGCCTGATCTGCCGGTCATTCGCCGGGTCGGTCTGGGCATGGCCGTTGCCAACGCTGCCGGCTTCGTCCGCGAGCATGCCCACGGCACCACCCAGGCACGTGGCGGCGAAGGCGCTGCCCGCGAATTCTGCGAGTTGATCCTGAAAGCTCAGGGCAACCTCGAAGCGGCTCACGCCGCCTACCTATAGAAGTGCATTTATGCTGAGCAAAAAGTTTCGAACATTTCTGCTGTTCGGCGTGCTGGCACTGCTGCTGGCAGCGGTCGGCTACTGGAACATCAGTCCGGAGAGCTTCCTCGATCAACCCAAGGCTGCCGTGGATGAAAGCGCTGTCGATTACTATGCGACCAACGCCCACAGCATTCAGTACCTGCCCGACGGGACCATGCAGTACGACATGACCGCCGACAAGGTCGAGCACCTCAAAGCCACCGACGTCACCCTGATGACCACGCCGGTGCTGCAGATGTATCGAGGTTCGACCTTCCCGTGGCACGTACAGAGCGTTCGCGCCGAAGTGTCGCCGGGCGGTGATCACGTCGAGCTGATCGACTCGGTGCGCATCAACCGCACCGACGAAAAGAACCGCACCACTATCATCACAAGCAGCCGCATGACTGTATTCCCGCAGAAGCAATATGCGGAGACTGCCCAACCCGTTAGAATCGACGGCCTTGGCGGTGTAACGACCGGCACGGGTATGAAAGCGTATCTGAAAGAAAGCAGGATGAACCTGCTATCCAACGTAAGAGGACAGTATGAGGCTCGTTAAAACCCTTCCTTTTTTGCTCGGCCTGGGCGCAGCACTGGGAAGCGCGAGCGCCTGGTCTCTGCCGACGGATCGCGATCAACCCATCCACATCCAGTCGGATGACGCGCAGCTGGACGACAAGCAAGGCATCGCCACGTACAAAGGCAATGTCATCATCACCCAGGGCACGATGAAGATCACCGGCAACACTGTGACCATCACCCGCACGCCGCAAGGCGACGTGGACGTGTTCACGTCCGTGGGCAACCTGGCCTACTACGAGCAGAAGCCATCGGTGGACAAGCCGATCGTTCAGGCCTGGGGTGTCACTATTCAATACTTCGCGGCGCAGAACCGCATCGTGCTGATCGACAAAGCCAAAGTGGTCAACGATGGCAACACGTCCGAAGGCGAGAAAATTGTCTATGACACCGTCAAGCAGGTCGTGAACGCCGGCCGCGCCAACGGCACCAAGGTCACCGCACCACGCCCTCGCATCGACATGGTCATCCAGCCGAAAAAGAAAACCGACCAGCAGAAGGCCCAGTAATGGCAACGCTGAAAGCCCAACACCTGGCCAAGGCCTATAAAAGCCGCCAGGTGGTACGTGACGTCAGCCTGTCCATCGAGAGCGGCCAGATCGTTGGCCTGCTCGGCCCCAACGGCGCCGGCAAGACCACCTGCTTCTACATGATCGTCGGCCTGGTTCAGGCGGATCAGGGTCGCGTGCTGATCGACGACCAGGATGTCAGCCACCAGCCGATGCATGGCCGCGCCCGGGCCGGTATTGGCTACCTGCCACAGGAAGCGTCGATCTTTCGCAAGCTTTCCGTCTCGGACAACATCATGGCGATCCTTGAGACTCGCAAGGAGCTTGATCGCGCGGCCCGCCGCAAAGAGCTGGAAAGCCTGCTGCAGGAATTTCACATTACCCACATCCGCGACAACCTGGGTATGAGCCTGTCGGGCGGGGAACGTCGCCGTGTGGAAATTGCACGCGCCCTCGCCACTTCGCCGAAATTCATTCTGCTCGACGAACCGTTTGCCGGTGTTGACCCTATTTCGGTAGGCGACATCAAGCAGATCATTCACCACCTCAAGGCCAAAGGGATCGGCGTGCTGATCACTGACCACAACGTGCGTGAAACGCTGGATATCTGCGAAACCGCCTACATCGTCAACGATGGCCAGCTGATTGCCGAAGGCGACGCCGAGTCCATCCTGGCCAACCAGTTGGTCAAGGAAGTGTATCTGGGTCACGAGTTCCGCCTGTAACCGCAGTGATGACATGAGGTCGTGCGCCCTCCCGTAACGGATGCCATCGCCGACCTCGTTTTTTAATTGTCATCACACTCTAGGCAAACCCTCCAGCTTCAGGCATATAATTTGCTTAAGTTGGCGCCATCGGCGCCCTGGTAGTAAATGGCGCGCAGTGCGCCGGCGAATAAGGTGTTAAGCCCTGCCATGAAACCTTCGCTAGTCTTGAGAATGGGCCAGCAGCTGACGATGACACCTCAGCTGCAACAGGCAATCCGCTTGCTTCAGTTGTCGACGCTGGATCTCCAACAGGAGATTCAGGAGGCGCTGGAGTCGAACCCGATGCTGGAACGGCAGGAGGAAGGCGACGATTTCGACAACGCCGACCCCTTGGCCGATAACGTAGAGCAAAAGCCCAACGCTGACGTTCAGGAACCCACTTATCAGGAGTCTGCGCCTACCGTCGACAATCTGGATGAGGGTGACTGGAACGAGCGCATCCCCAACGAACTGCCGGTCGACACGGCGTGGGAAGACGTCTATCAGACCAGCGCCAGCAGCCTGCCCAGCAATGATGATGACGAGTGGGATTTCACCACCCGCACCTCCGTTGGCGAGAGCCTGCAAAGCCACCTGCTCTGGCAGCTCAATCTGGCGCCGATGTCGGACACCGATCGCCTGATCGCCGTGACCCTGATCGATTGCATCAACAACCAGGGCTACCTCGACGAAACACTCGACGAATTGCTCGACGCGTTCGATCCCGAGCTCGATATCGAGCTGGACGAAATCGAAGCCGTTCTGCACCGCATCCAGCAGTTCGAGCCTGCGGGCATCGGCGCTCGCAACCTGAGCGAATGCCTGCTGCTGCAACTTCGCCAGTTGCCGGCCAAAACCAAGTGGCTGGCAGAAGCGCAGAAGCTGGTCAGCGAGTACATCGATCTGTTGGGCAGCCGCGACTACGCGCAACTGATGCGCCGCATGAAGCTCAAGGAAGACGACCTGCGCCAGGTCATCGAGCTGGTCCAGAGTCTCAACCCGCGCCCCGGCTCGCAGATCGAATCCAGCGAACCCGAATACGTCGTACCTGACGTCATCGTGCGCAAGGACAACGAGCGCTGGTTGGTGGAGCTGAACCAGGAATCCGTGCCGCGCCTGCGGGTCAATCCGCAATATGCAGGCTTTGTGCGTCGAGCCGATACCAGTGCCGACAACACGTTCATGCGCAATCAGCTGCAAGAGGCGCGCTGGTTCATCAAGAGCCTGCAGAGCCGCAACGAGACGCTGATGAAGGTGGCCACGCAGATCGTCGAACACCAGCGCGGCTTTCTGGAGTACGGGGACGAGGCCATGAAGCCGCTGGTTCTGCATGACATTGCTGAAGCGGTTGGCATGCACGAATCGACGATTTCCCGGGTGACCACGCAGAAGTTCATGCACACGCCGCGCGGGATTTACGAACTCAAATATTTCTTTTCCAGCCACGTCAGCACCTCCGAAGGCGGCGAGTGCTCGTCCACGGCGATTCGCGCGATCATCAAAAAACTGGTCGCCGCGGAAAATCAGAAAAAGCCGTTGAGTGACAGCAAGATCGCTGGTTTACTGGAAGCACAAGGCATTCAAGTGGCCCGTCGCACAGTCGCCAAGTACCGCGAATCCCTCGGGATCTCGCCGTCCAGCGAACGCAAGCGACTGATGTAAAGGTCACACGTCAAAGCGTTCCAGTGGCAGGCATTACGCCTGCCTCTTAATGCACTGGCAACGAAGGAGAAGCTGTATGCAAGTCAACATCAGTGGACACCAGCTGGAAGTGACTGAACCTCTGCGTACCTACATCGGCGAGAAACTCGCCCGATTGGAACGCCACTTTGACAAGATCACGAATGTGCAGGTCACCATGGAGGTCGAGAAGCTCAAGCAGAAAATCGAAGCCACCCTGCACGTTCCTGGCGCTGAAGTGGTTGCCAACGCCGAACACGACGACATGTATGCAGCCATTGACCTGCTTGCCGACAAGCTTGACCGCCAACTCAAAAAACATAAGGAAAAACAGCAAAGTCTGCTGCAAGGCGCGACTGCTCGCTGACACTCCCCACCCATGATCCGACTTGAAAATATCCTGACCCCTGGCCGTTCACTCGTGAACGTGCCAGGCGGCAGCAAAAAAGCTGTACTCCAGAACATCGCCAAAATGATCGGCACGCAAGTGCCTGATCTGGATGAGCAGGAGGTGTTTGAAAGCCTCATTGCCCGTGAAAAGCTCGGTTCCACCGGATTCGGTAACGGCATCGCCATTCCCCACTGTCGGCTGAAGGGCTGTTCAACGCCTGTCAGCGCCGTACTGCATCTGGAAAAGCCCATCGATTTCGACGCCATCGACGGCGCTCCGGTTGACCTGCTGTTTGTGCTGCTTGTCCCGGAAGCGGCCACCGATGCTCACCTTGAATTGCTCCGCCAGATCGCCAGCATGCTCGACCGTGAGGATGTGCGTAAGCGGCTGCGCGGTGCCAAAACCGCTGAAGAGCTCTACAACGTCGTGCTCGACGTCCAGAACGGTCACTGACCATGCGCATGATCATCGTCAGCGGCCGCTCCGGCTCCGGCAAGAGCACAGCCCTCGATGTCCTTGAAGACAGCGGTTTCTACTGCGTCGACAACCTGCCTGCCGGCCTGCTGCCGGAGCTGGCCGAACGCGCGCTGATCAACAGCGAACTGGCTGAGCCCCTGCTGGCGGTCTCGATCGACGCACGCAACCTGCCCAGTCACCTGACGCGATTCCCGCGCATGCTCGCCGAGGTTCGCGCCCGGCACATCCAGTGCGACGTGCTGTTCCTCGATGCCGATGAACCTACCCTTCTCAAGCGCTTTTCCGAGACCCGTCGCCGTCATCCGCTGAGCACGGCGACGCGCTCGCTGGCCGAAGCGATCCGTGACGAGAAAACCCTGCTGGGTCCGATCATCGATCTGGCTGACCTGACGGTCGACACCACGCACCTTAATCTCTATCAGTTGCGCGACATCCTCAAGTTGCGCCTGCTGAACAAACCCGAGCCGGGCACTGCCTTCCTCATCGAATCCTTTGGCTTCAAGCGTGGCATGCCCGTGGATGCCGATCTGGTGTTCGACGTGCGCTGCCTGCCGAACCCGTACTGGAAGCCCGAACTGCGTGAGCAGTCGGGCCTCGACAAGCCGGTGGCCGATTACCTGGCCGCTCAACCGGACGTCGAGGAAATGTTCCAGGACATCTTTTCGTACCTCAATAAGTGGTTGCCGCGCTTCGCCGCCAGCAACCGCGCCTACGTCACTATTGCCATTGGCTGCACCGGCGGACATCACCGCTCTGTCTACCTGACTGAACGTCTGGGTCAGGTGCTGCAGCAATCGCTCAAGAATGTTCAGGTCCGCCACCGCGACCTAAGCTGAAAGGACCTCCCTCGCGATGCCCGCTCTAGAAATCACCATCACCAACAAGCTGGGTCTGCACGCCCGGGCCGCCGCCAAATTCGTGGGTGTCGCCGGCAAGTACCCTTGCCAGATCAGGGTCGGTCGCACGCCGGAGACCATGGTCGATGGCAAAAGCATCATGGCCGTCATGATGCTGGCTGCCGGGAAAGGCACCCTGATCCACCTGGCCACCGAAGGTGACGAAGCCGATGCCGCCCTGGCCGGGTTGGTAGAACTGATCAACAACAAGTTCGACGAAGGCGAATAAGCCTTACCGCTGCACGACGCTTTCCTTCCCCGTCAGAGATGATCGATGCCACTGACAGCCATGCCTCCATTAGCGCGAGGGATCAGATCAGGGTCCGAGAAGATGCTGATGCTGGGCAGCGCCCTGGCGGTGGGAGCCATCCTGGCCATCGTCACTTGGTTGTTGTTTCGGGAGCTGGGCACCGCCAACGAAGCCGCCGTGCGCTCGGCGAACAACGTGGTGCAGTTGATCGATGCGGATGTGCAGCGTAACGCCGAGCTGTACGACACCTCTCTTCAGGGCCTGATCGCTGCATGGCGACGACCCGATGTCATGACGATTTCGCCGGAGTTACGGCAGTTGGTGCTGTTCGACCGGGCTACGGCGGCGCCCTACAAGGGCGATCTGGTGCTGCTCGATGAAACCGGGCGCATCGTTGCCGATTCCACTTCTCTAACGCCTCGACTGGACAACTTTTCCGATCGGCCAGGCTTTCAAAAACACCGGGAGAGCAGCTCGCTGGCGCTGGTGGTAGACGGACCGTTCCTGTCGCGCTGGGGCTTCAAGGACCTGTGCATCAGTTTCAGTCGGCGTCTCCCCTCCGACACCGGCCAGTTCATCGGCATCGCCAGTGCATCAATGCGCCTGTCGTATTTCAACCAGCTGTTTCGCACGCTGGACATCGGCCCCACCAGCACCGTCAACTTGCTCAGCGCAGATGGCGTGCTGCTCGCCCGCCAACCCGATGAAAACAATCGCACCTTTGTCGGCCAGAACTTCAGTATGCGTCCCAATTTCAAACGCATTCTGGACGAGGTCAACGGCAGCTTTGCCGCCGTGTCCGAACTCGACGGCGCCAAGCGGCTGTACACGTTCTCACGGGTCGGGGATTTGCCGTTGATCGTCGTGGTCGCTCAATCGCAGGATGATGTCTACGCCGTGTGGAAGCGCAATGCCCTGCTGGTGGCGGGCGCCACCGGTCTGCTGTGTATCGGCATCCTTTCGCTGTCGTGGCTGTTGGGCCGCCAACTGCGGTTGCGCCAGAACGCCGAGCGCGAACTGGCTGGTCTGGCGTCCACGGATGGGCTGACGGGTTTGGCTAATCGCCGCAGGCTGGATCAGGCGCTCGCGCAGGAATGGGCGCGCGGGATACGTTCAGGGCGACCTTTGGCGCTCCTGATGATCGACGTAGACCACTTCAAGGCGTTCAATGACCGCCATGGGCATCATGGCGGCGACGTCGCCTTGCGCAGTGTTGCTCAGACACTGGCTGCCAGCATTCGCAGGCCGGGTGACCTGGCCGCGCGCTACGGCGGTGAGGAATTCATGGTAGTGCTACCAGAGACCGACAAGGCAGGTGCCTGCGTTATCGCAGAAAAGCTGCGTCTGGCAATCGAAGCGCTGCCGCCGTTCGCCAATGACACAGCGCCCATCACCGTGAGCATCGGCGTCGCCACGCATCTGCCGGTGACCCACGACTTGCCCGGGGCTTTGTTTCAAGCCGCTGACCGGGCTCTGTATCGCGCCAAAAGAAATGGCAGAAATCGGGTAGAAGTCGGAGCGTACGACCCGCCTTCCGCCGAACTGCAGACATAAAAAAACGCCAGACTGGCTGGCGTTTTTTCGAACCTGCTGCAAATTACTTGTTGGCAGCACGAACGGTGTCACGCAGGGCTTTGACCTTGTCGTGGTTCGCTTGCACGCCCTGCAGCTGACGCTGGATCAGGCTCGTAACGTTGACTGGCAGGTTCTTCTCGGTCGCTTCCTGAGCAGCTTTTTTGTAAGCCTTCAGGGCGTGGTCTTCGCCGCTTTCGACTTCGTTCAGGACCGCTTCGTCGTTCTTGCCGCTCAGAGCGCTTTTCAGGTTGACCCACAGACGGTGTGCGCCGCCCGCGATGCTGGAGGAGTCTTCTGGATCGCCGCCCAATGCGCGGACCTCAGCTTGCAATTCGGCAACCGAAGTCTTGCAGCCGGAGGAACGCGAAAGCAGGTAAGCCTTGATTTCCGGGTTCTTGGCATCTTCAGCGGCAGTGTGAAAACCTTTCTCACCGTCAATGCTGGTCTCGATCAAGTCATTCAGAACAGAGATGGCTTCTTTGTTGATATCCGACATTTTGCGGTTCCTTTCTGGCAGGTTTATCAAAGGTTGAGTTAATGAAACATTCGATAGAGGGGATATTGCATTGTGCATGCCAGCTTTCCACAGCATTAAATACCTATATTTTTCAATCAGTTAACAATATCAAGCGACAGTTGTTCCGCGCTTTATGCATGATCTGTGTGTTTGAGCAATTGCAGAATGCACGTATCTTTCAGGTTCACTCGAACGGATAAGCGGTTTTTGAATGAATCCAGAGAAACTCAAGCTGTTGGTCACGCGCGACATGCCGTTCGGCAAGTATCAGGGTCGGTTGCTGGCAGATCTGCCTGGGGACTACCTGAACTGGTTCGCCCGCCAGGGGTTTCCCGCCGGGGAACTGGGCAGCCTGCTGGCGCTCATGCACGAGATTGATCACAACGGTCTCTCGGCACTGCTGGACCCCTTGCGCACCCGACCTCGCGAGCCTTTGCGTCCAGGTCCCTCAAAAGCCCCCATACGCTTCAACTAAACGTCCATTGATAAAAGCGAGCCGCGTGATGAACAGCACTGCATACGCAATAACGGATTTGGCGGATGAACAGGCTCGGGACGAAGGGTTCTGGCAGCAGGTCGCGGCGCAGTACGACGTGGAGCCTGGGCCGGTCAATTTCGAATACGGCTATTTTGGCCGCATGACCCGCGCGGCACTCAAGGATTACGAGCAGAACCTCTCTTACGTCAATCGCAGCAACTCGGTCTACGTGCGGCAGAAGTTCGATACCGACGACAGCGAGATCATTCGCGCCGACCTTGCCGATCTGCTGAACGTACCCGTCCGCGAAGTCGCCCTCACCCGTTCCGCCTCGGAGTCGGTGCAAGCGCTGATTCGCAACTACAACGGGCTCGCGGCAGGCGACCAGGTGCTGGTCAGCGACCTGGATTACAACAGCGTACAGACCGGCATGCGCTGGCTGGCGAAAAACCGTGGCGTGGAAGTGATTGAGGTCACTCATCAGCACCCTGCGAGCCATGATGCGCTGCTGCAAACTTACCGCGACGCCTTTGCCGCACATCCACGGCTCAAGCTGGTGGCGCTGACTTACGTCACCCACCGGACCGGGCTGGTAATGCCGGTGAAGGCCATCGCCGAGCTCGCCAAAGCCCACGGCATCGAAGTCATTCTGGATGGCGCCCATGCCTTGGGCCTGCTGGATTTCGAACTGGCTGACCTTGGCGTGTCGTTCGCCGGCTTCAACCTGCAGAAATGGATTGGCGCGCCGCTGAGCCTGGGCTTCATTTATGTGAAGCAGGACCGCCTGAGCGCCATCGATCCCGACATGGCAGACGAGCGCTATGGTGCGGACGACATCCTTGGGCGCGTGCCTTACGGGACGCCGAATATTCCGGCATTGATGACCCTGCCCAAAGTCTTCGCCGAGCATCGCGCCATGGGCGGCGCACCGGCCAAAGGCGCACGTTTGGCCTACCTGCGAGACCTGTGGGTGACTCAAGCGCGCAGCATCGATGGCATCGACGTGTTAACCCCGGACGACCCTCGGCTCTATTGCGGCATCACGTCTTTCCGGTTCAGCCGTCACGCGGATCAGGAACTCATGGTCAAGCGACTGCTCGATGAGCACGGCATTTTTGCAGTGACGCGGGAAGGCTCGGCCTGTGGGACGTGCATCCGCATCACGCCGGGATTCACCACGTCGGCAAAAGACGTTGAACAGCTGGTAGCAGCACTCCGCGCGCTGGCTTGAGGTCTGCCTCGATAGGCGGCACCGGGATCAGCGCCTTCGATAAGCCCGTAGAAAAAAAGACGGCGCCTCCATGACGGAGGCGCCGTAAATCCATCGAGAAACGAACTACAAAGGAGCGGCAAAGATAAGCGCTCCTGCCACCGCCTGTGCGGTACATATGTATCGCGTATAAAAAGCGCAAAAAAAAGGCGTTCCCGACCAAGGAACACCGTAAAAAAGCCATGCAACAACGACTTCTGCAGCAACGCCCCGACAGGGCGCCATAAACGGATCATGCTCAGCAGTTAAACAGCCTCCACTTGAACGAAAGCTGTCGGAGCCTGCGCCTGACCGGCAAATCCTGACTCAGTCGAACAACGCGATGGCTTCGGCAGTGGCGTCGGTAATCCGCTGCCAGTCGCCGTTCTTCACCCACGCGTTATCGATCATCCAGGTGCCGCCAACGCACATCACGTTGGGCAGCGCCATATAGCTTTTCAAGTTGGCCGCACTGACGCCGCCGGTTGGGCAAAAGCGCACTTCCGGGAAGGGGCCGCCAAGCGCCTTGATGGCACCCACACCGCCACTGATTTCCGCCGGAAACAGCTTGAAGCGGCGATAACCCAGCGCGTAACCGATCATGATTTCCGAAGCGCTACTGATGCCTGGCAGCAGCGGCAATTCGCTCAGCGCGGCGGCTTCCAGCAGATCCTGGGTGCTGCCGGGGGTGACGATGAACTGTGAACCCGCTTCCTCGGCCGCTTTGAGCATATGGCGGTCAAGGATGGTGCCGGCGCCAACGCTCAGCTCAGGGCGCGCGTCACGCAGCATGCGAATGGCTTTGAGGCCGAACTCCGAACGCAGGGTGATTTCCAGCGCATTCAGACCGCCAGCGGCCAGGGCATCGGCCAGCGGCAGAACATCCTGTTCACGGGCAATGGTAATGACCGGCAGAATCTTCGCTTTTGCGCAGAGTGCGTCGATCTGGGCAATCTTGCTCGCCATGCTATTCAACGGCTGTTTCACTTGGGTATTTTTCATGGCGGCTGATCCTTTGCTTATGGGCACCAGTAGATCTCTAGAGACGGGTTGAGGAACGCGCGCACCGGCATTTCGGCAAGGTCATCGCCTGCCAGTGCAGCGCGCAGTGTGTCGAGTTTGGCCTGGCCGGAAACGGACAGAATGGTGGTCGCTGCCGATGCCAGGACCGGACGTGTCAGGGTCAGGCGCTGATGCGGGACGGTCGGCGCGAGCATGGGCAGGCAACGACGCTCGCTATTGAGGTCCAGCGCTTCCTTCAGATGCGGACTGTCGGGGAACAGCGACGCGGTGTGGCCGTCGTCCCCCATCCCCAGAATGAGCACGTCGATGTTCGGCAGCGCCTTGAGCGCTTCGTCCGTTGCAGCCGCGGCTTCATCCACTGTCGTGGTCGCACGGTACAGGCTAAAGAACCGCGCCTCGGCCGCCGGGCCCTGAAGCAGGAAACGCTTGAGCAGGCCTTCGTTGCTGTCGGCGTGCTCGGTCGGTACCCAACGCTCGTCGGCCAGGCTCACGCAGACTTTCGACCACTCGAGCGGCTTCTGCGCCAGCGCCTTGAAAAACGCCACCGGACTTTTGCCGCCCGACACCACCAACGTGGCCGTGCCGTGGGGGTTGCTGGAAATCGCAGCCGTCAGTCGCTCGGCCACCTGATCAGCCAGCGCGTTCGCCAAAACTTCGGGGCTATCGAATTCGTGGGCCTTCAGGCCCGCCGGAAATTCAAGTTCACATATCGCCATACCAGGACCTCCCGTCACGCGTAATAAGAGCAATGGAGCTCATCGGCCCCCAGGAACCGGCCGGGTAAGGCTTGGGCGCATCGCCCGCCTTTTTCCAGCCAGCGATCAACTGGTCACACCATTGCCAGGCGTATTCAATTTCGTCTTTGCGGACAAACAGGTTCTGATTGCCACGCATGACCTCCAGCAACAACCGCTCGTAGGCGTCCGGCACGCGGGCGCTGCGGTAGGCGTCGGAGAAGCTCAGTTGCAAAGGGTTGCTGCGCAGCTGCATGCCCTTGTCCAGGCCCTGATCCTTGGTCATCACTTGCAGCGAGATGCCTTCATCGGGCTGCAGGCGGATAATCAGTCGGTTGCTGATCTGCAAGCGCTGCTCTGGGGCGAAGATGTAATGCGGCGGCTCTTTGAAGTGGATCACGATCTGCGAGAGCTTTTGCGGCATGCGCTTGCCGGTACGCAGGTAGAACGGCACGCCTGACCAGCGCCAGTTACGGATGTCGGCACGAATGGCGACGAAGGTTTCCGTGTCGCTCTGGGTATTGGAGTTTTCTTCCTCCAGATAGCCCGGCACCGGCTTGCCCTCGCTGTAGCCGGCGATGTACTGACCACGCACCACCTGTGTGGCGAGACGCTCCGGGGTGAACGGCGCCAGTGCCTTGAGCACTTTCACCTTCTCGTCACGGATGCTGTCGGCGGACAGGTCGCTGGGCGGGTCCATCGCGATCAGGCACAGCAGCTGCAGCAAGTGATTCTGGATCATGTCGCGCAGCTGACCGGCCTGGTCGAAATAGCCCCAACGCCCTTCGATGCCGACCTTTTCCGCCACGGTGATTTCCACGTGAGAAATGTGGTTCTGGTTCCACTGCGTCTCGAACAGGCTGTTGGCAAACCGCAGGGCAATGAGGTTCTGCACCGTGTCCTTGCCCAGGTAGTGGTCGATCCGGTAGATACGGGTTTCAGGCAGGAACTTGGCAACGGCATCGTTCACCCGGCGCGACGACGCGAGGTCGTGGCCAATGGGTTTTTCCAGCACGGCGCGGGTGCGATCGGTCAGGCCAACCAGCGCGAGGTTTTCGCAGATGGCGCCATAGACCGACGCCGGGGTCGCGAAGTAGGCAATCATGGTCGGCGCGTCGCCCACGGCTTCGGCGAGCGCGACGTAATCCTCGCCCTTGAGAAAGTCGACGTGCAGGTAACTCAGGCGGGCCTGAAAACGCTCCACGTGTTCGGTCTCAAGCTGCGCCTCGGGAACAAAGCGACGCAGGCTTTTATCGATGTAGGCCAAGTGCTCCTCAGGAGTGCCGGGCTCACGGGCCAACGCAATAATTCGGGTCTCGGCATGCAGCAGTCCAGCTCGGTCAAGCTGATACAACGCAGGAAACAGTTTGCGTACCGCCAGGTCACCCAAGGCGCCAAACAACGCAAAAGTGCACGGTTCAACCGTAATCGAGAGCATAATGTTGGTTCTTTTATCAAGTTAAGCTACAAATACCTTTTTTAAAGGCGTTACTCAAGGCCGAATGTAGTAATAACCACAACATCCCCACCAGAATCACATTAGAGTGGTGATCACCACAGGCCCTCAGTACGATAGGCCACCTTTGCGACAGGCTAAAGGCCAAATTCCCACTCTTCAAATAAAGGCCTGTCCACCGGCCTGTCGCCGTTTCATCAGAAGGACAAACAATGGACCGCGTACGCAATCTTCTGGAGCAGATCCAGAGTCGCCTGGAAGAGCTGAACAAGGCCGAGCGCAAGGTCGCCGAGGCGATTCTGAGCAATCCGCAGCAGGCCACCCGTTTCAGCATCGCTGCGCTGGCACAGGCTGCGAAAGTCAGTGAACCGACGGTCAACCGCTTCTGCCGCTCATTCGATGTCAGCGGCTATCCGGAGCTGAAACTTCAGCTGGCCCAGAGCCTGGCCAGCGGCGCCGCCTACGTCAGCCGCGCGGTGGAAGCCGATGACAACCCGGAAGCCTACACCCGCAAGATTTTCGGCAGTGCCATCGCGTCCCTCGACAGCGTGTGCCAGGTGCTTGATCCCAACCTGATCAGCAAAGCGGTCGACTTGTTGATTCAGGCGCGGCAGATCCACTTCTTCGGCCTCGGGGCTTCGGCGCCTGTGGCATTGGACGCGCAGCACAAATTCTTCCGCTTCAATCTCGCGGTCACGGCCCATGCCGACGTGCTGGTGCAGCGCATGCTGGCCTCGGTGGCGCACACCGGCGAGCTGTTTGTGATCATTTCCTACACTGGGCGCACCCGCGAGCTGGTGGAAGTGGCGCGGATCGCCCGGGAGAACGGCGCGTCAGTGCTGGGCCTCACCGCCGCCGACTCGCCGCTGGCAAAGGCCAGCACGCTGAGCCTGAACATCCCGCTGCCCGAAGACACCGACATCTATATGCCCATGACGTCGAGGATCGTCCAGCTGACGGTGCTGGATGTGCTGGCAACGGGCATGACCCTGCGTCGGGGCGTCGACTTCCAGCCACACCTGCGCAAGATCAAGGAAAGCCTGAACGCGAGCCGGTATCCCGCGGACGATGAGTTGAATTGAGGGAACGCCTCACTGGGAGGCGATCCCCGCCTCGACACTCAGTGAACCAGAGTGGCCTGCAGGCTCAGACTGGCGTGCTGCCCGGGCGCCAGGCTGAGGCAATCATCAACACCTGACGCCGCCTCGATACGCAAGAAGCCCATGGCTTCATCGCCACCCACACCGAGCAAGGGTCGGCTGCCGGGATGCCAGACCACCGTGCTGTCGCTGTCTCCGGTGTCGATGCACAGACGCCGCTGCCAGGTGTCATCCTGTAGCTCAAGCAGTCCGGCATGCTCGAATACCCGCTGACAACTGCCCTGGACCCGTAGCTCGCCCCGCTGCTCGCAGGCGCTGCGGCTGAGTTCATCGTAGCCGTGGGCACCGTCGAGCCCTTGGAGCGCAACATCTGCCACGTCGCTGATGCGCCAATAGGCGTGCAAGCCATGGCCGAAGTGGCAAGGCTCGCTGTCGTCGTGACGCGTTTCAAGGCGCAGGTCCATCGCCTGCCCCAGCTCAGCGAAGAGCTCGGCCTGCCAGTCCCACAATCTGAGCTGCCAGCGCAAGGTCACTCCCAGCGCGTGCTCATGGCTTTCAACCAGTTTCCAGTCGAGCAGCCGGCCCCAGCCATTCGCCGGCCAGCCACTCTCCCCCGGATGACGCCCGACCCAGGGCCAACTGACCGGCACGCCGCCGCGGATCGCACCGACCAGAGGCCAATGGGCAGCACACCACAACCACGGCTTCTGCCCGGCAGGTTCGAAATGCAGGAGTTGAGCGCCCTGCCGACTGAACACGGCCTGGCACTGGGCATGGTTGATCACCAGCACATCGCGCTGTTGGTAGCGTTCCCACTGAAAAGTCGGTTGCGGTCGCACCGAAGTGAAAAAACGCTGAAGAGGATGCTCGGTTGAGCCGGAATCCCTGAAGGGCATCGTGGTAGCACTCCAGATTGCGGTCACTCGTCACGCGAGAAAAAATGCTCCGAACACGGAGCCATTGCTGCGGAATAAATAGCGGAAAAAAAACGGGCAGCCAGGCTGCCCGTAAAGCACACACGACCCTTGATCGTTTGTGGAGCGCGGAGGAGCGTCCGCTTTAACTTAGAACTTCGACTGAATCTTGATACCGGCAACCAGTGCGTTCTGAACGTCGTCCACACCGCCCGGGCTCTTCACGTACTGCAGGTTGGGACGCACGGTCAGCCAGTCGGTTACGTGCACGCCGTAGTAGATTTCCGAGTTGTATTCGGTCTTCTGGATCGGCAGATAGCCTGGGTTGTCGTAGTCTTCGATACCGTTGACGGCGTTGACCAGGCGACGGTTGTCCTGAGCATCATCGTTCACGTGGATACGCGCGACGCCGATACCGATGTCATCCTTCGGACGTGCATCGAACGGGCCTTTGTAAACGAAGCCGACCTGCTGGTAGTTGTCGACGAAGTTGGTGGCTTTGTCATGCACAGTCGCGTTGGCGAAAATGCTCAGACCACGGGATGCGTCGCCGTTGTGCGCGGTCAGCTGTTGCTGAGCCACGACCCACCAGCCGTGCTTGTCTTTGTGAGACTTGAAGTCACCGCCAGCAGTCGCCTGAGGCTGGCCGTTTTCGTTCTCGTAGAGATCGTCGGCGCTCGGATTGCTCACGTAGTAGCCCAGACGGTATTCGCCTGGCAGCGAGTTGACGCTTGGCGACCACACCACTTCAACCGGTACGACGGTGCCTTTGGAGCCGCTGCCGCTGAGCTTGAAGCTGTTGCCGGTTTCGAGGTACGAAGGGTTCTGCTCGTAGACACCGATCTGGGCGAACAACTCAGGCGTGATGTTGTACTTCACGCGTGCAGCCCACTGGCTGACCGGCCAGTTGTACCAGGTGTTTACGTAGTTACCGACTTGCGAGCCGCAGAACGACAGGTTCTGGAAGTCGCAAGGGAAGCTGTTGAAGTCTTCGCCTTCGCCGAAACGGCCGACCTTGATGTCCAGTTTGCCGTCGAAGTACTTCTGCTTGACCCACATCTGGGTCAGACGCCAGGTCTGGCCACGGCCCCAGACTTCCTGGGAGGAGCTGAGCGTGCCGGCACGCGGATCGCCGATACGGTCGTTGGAAATGTTGTTGCCACTACGCTCGGTGATCGCGAGCTTGAACTCTGCGTCGTGCCAGCCGAGGATTTTTTGCAGGTCCATCTGAACGCCAAACGCAAACTGGTCGCTGTAGCGGCCGGTTCTGTCGTCGTTGTAACCACCGTTGAGGTTGGAGGCGGCTTCGCCTACATACTCGATCGGGAAGTCGTAACCCTTGTCATACAGCTCTTGACGCAGACCACCCCAGTCACCGGTCATGTGCTCGCTGGCCTTGAAAGGCTCCATTGCAGACGCCGTTCCGGAAATCGTCAACGCGCTCAGGACAGACAACCCACCGATCAGCTGAAACTGGTTAAGCGACTTGTTACGTACCTTTTTCATCCCTTGGATCCTCGTTTTATTGTTATTAGCTTTTGAACAGCGTTGTAACCACGTACATCGTGTGCATGACGGGTTTTGTACGGCAGACATCCACCCGCCACAGGTGCTCGTTTGTGCAGTGCTCCTGCACGTCGGGATCAGTTGCGGTTGAGCCGCGTGACATTCCCCATGTTCTCCACCGACTGACTCGGTGCCAACACGCCAAGGCGCTCGCCGGTTTTGGCGTCGAACAGCAGAACCTTCGCCGGATCGAACTGCAGCGTCAAGGTCTCGCCCACAGCAGGTGCAATATCCGGAGCCAGACGGCAGCAGACCTTGCTCTCGTTGAGGGTAACGAATACCAGCGTATCCGGGCCAGTCGGCTCCGTCACCTGGACTTCGGCGCGAATGGTCGGCAGACCTGCAGCATCACCGGACGCTAGCACAATCTGCTCGGGACGCAGGCCCAGAATCACCTCACGGTCTTCAAGGCCGGCGTCGTTCATGCTCATCGGCAGTTCGCAACGGGCCTGACCGCTGTCGAGCAACGCGACGAGGCGACCGTCCTTGCGTTGCAGACGCAGCGGGATGAAATTCATGGGCGGCGAGCCGATGAAGCTCGCCACGAACAGGTTGGCCGGGTCGTTGTAGATCTGCTTGGGCGTGCCGAACTGCTGAATGATGCCGTCCTTCATGACCGCCACCTTGTCGCCCAGGGTCATCGCTTCGATCTGGTCGTGGGTCACGTAGACCGTGGTGGTCTTCAAGCGCTGGTGCATCAGTTTCATTTCGGTCCGCATCTCGACGCGAAGCTTGGCGTCGAGGTTGGAAAGCGGCTCGTCGAACAGGTAGATCTTCGGACGACGGGCCAGTGCCCGGCCCATGGCCACACGCTGTTGCTGACCACCGGACAATTGCCCCGGCTTGCGGTTGAGCAGGTGCTCGATCTGCAGCAGCTTGGCGACCCGCGCCACTTCGGCGTCGATATCAGCCTGATTCATCTTGCGAATCTTCAGCCCGAACTCGATGTTTTCGCGCACGCTCATGGTCGGATACAGCGCGTAGGACTGGAACACCATTGCGATGTCACGATCCTTCGGGCTCATGCCGCTGACGTCCTGATCACCAATCATGATCGCGCCGCCGGTAATGTTTTCCAGGCCAGCGATGCAGTTCATCAGGGTCGACTTACCGCAGCCCGAAGGACCGACCAGAATCAGGAACTCGCCTTCTTTGATCGAGAGCTCGATGTTCTTCAGGGTGTCCGGCAGACCGGCCCCGTAAGTCTTGTTTACATTGCGTAGTTCAAGCGTTGCCATGATTACCCCTTGACTGCGCCGGCCGTGAGCCCGCGCACGAAATACTTGCCTGCGACCACGTAGACCAGCAGGGTCGGCAGACCGGCGATCATCGCCGCCGCCATATCAACGTTGTATTCCTTGACGCCGGTGCTGGTGTTGACCAGGTTGTTCAGCGCGACCGTGATCGGCTGCGAATCACCACTGGAGAACACCACGCCGAACAGGAAGTCGTTCCAGATCTGGGTGAACTGCCAGATCAGGCAGACCATGATGATCGGCGTCGACATCGGCAGAATGATCCGACGGAAGATGGTGAAGAAGCCCGCACCGTCCAATCGTGCCGCTTTCACCAGAGCGTCCGGAATACTCACGTAATAGTTACGGAAGAACAGCGTGGTGAACGCCAGACCGTAAACGACGTGGACGAACACGAGACCTGTGGTGGTGCTGGCCAGGCCCATTTTGCCGAGGGTGAAAGACGCCGGCAGCAGGACGGTCTGGAACGGCAGAAAGCAACCGAACAGCAGCAGACCAAAGAACAACTGCGAACCGCGGAAGCGCCACATCGACAGTACGTAGCCGTTCAGCGCACCAATGGTGGTAGAGATCAGCACCGCGGGAACGGTGATCAGGAACGAGTTCCAGAAGTAGCCCTTCACCGTCGCCCAGGCTTTGATCCAGCCGATGGCGGTCACTTCGGTCGGCCAGCTGAGCAGGTTGCCGCTGCCGATGTCTTCCGGCGACTTGAAGCTGGTCAGCAGCATGACCACCAACGGCACCAGATAAATGAACACCGCCACGATCAGCACCGCATATATGGCGACGCGGCTCAGGCTGAGGGCAGGCTTGTTGACGAGACTAGTCATTGCGCTTGGCCCTCAGCTCGGAATACAGATAAGGCACAAGGATGGCGAGAATTGCGCCGAGCATCAGAATCGCACTGGCGGAACCCATGCCCATCTGGCCACGGCTGAAGGTGAACGAGTACATGAACATCGCGGGCAAGTCGGACGAGTAGCCCGGGCCACCGGCCGTCATGGCTGCTACCAGGTCGAAGCTCTTGATGGCGATGTGCGCCAGGATCATGACCGCACTGAAGAACACCGGACGCAGGCTTGGCAGCACGACCTTCCAGTAGATTTTCGGCATGCTCGCGCCGTCGATCTGCGCAGCACGGATGATCGACTGATCGACACCGCGAAGGCCCGCCAGGAACATCGCCATGATGAAGCCTGACGCCTGCCATACCGCAGCGATCACCAAGCAGTACACAACGCGGTCCGGGTCGATCAGCCAGTCCAGGCGAAAGCCTTCCCAGCCCCAGTCACGCAGCAGTTTGTCCAGGCCCATGCCCGGGTTGAGCAACCATTTCCAGGCCGTACCGGTGACGATCATCGAGAGCGCCATCGGGTACAGGTAGATGGTGCGGATGAAACCTTCGCGGCGGATGCGCTGATCCAGAAAGACTGCCAGCAGCACGCCAACCACCATGCTGATGCCGATGAACATGCCACCGAACACCGCGAGGTTTTTGCTGGCTACCCACCAGCGGTCGTTGTCGAACAACCGCGCGTATTGCGCCAGACCCACAAATTTGTAGGTCGGCAGGAAAGTCGAGTTAGTGAACGACAGAACGAACGTCCACAGGATATAGCCGTAGAAGCCCACCAATACGATGAACATGCTGGGCGCCAGCACCAGTTTGGGTAGCCAGCGCTGCAGTGCATCGAACGGCGAGGCTTTGCTGAACACAGCAACAGAACTCATGGTGAAAATCCAATAAGAAGTGAAAGCGGCCGCAAGTCGCAAGCCTCAAGCTGCAAGTCAGAAGCCAATCATCGATCAGCTTGAGACTTGCAGCTTGCCGCTAGTCGCTGGCCTTTATTTGGCAGACTTGATCGCAGCGCCCAGCTTCTTCGCCGCGTCGGCCGGATCGGCTTTCGGGTCGTTGATGAAGTTGGTCACGACGTCAAAGAACGCGCCTTGCACGGCCAGTGTGGTGGCCATGTTGTGCGCCATGCTTGGTTGCAGGCCGCCGGTTTTGGCGTCAGCCAGGAAGTCCTTGGCAGCGGTCTGGGCGCACGAGTCGAAACCGTACTTGCCCATGTCAGCCAGCATGTCGTTGCGAACAGGGATCGAGCCTTTGTTGATGCTGAAGACTTTCTGGAAGTTTTCACCCAGCACGACCTTGGCGATGTCCTGCTGACCCGCAGCAGTACCCGCATCCTTCTGCTTGAAAACAGCCAGGGAGTCGATGTTATAGGTGAACGCCTTGTCGGTGCCCGGGAACGCTACGCACTCGTAGTCCTTGCCGGCGACTTTCTTGGCGGCGGTCCATTCGCTCTTGGCCCAGTCACCCATGATCTGCATGCCGGCCTTGCCGTTGATGACTTTGGCGGCTTCCAGGTTCCAGTCCTGGCCTTTGCCGTCGGCATCCATGTAGGTGGCGACCTTCTTCAGCTCGGTCAGCGACTTGACCATTTCAGGGCCGGTCAGCGCAGCGTTGTCGAGGTCGACCAGTGCCTTCTTGTAACCATCGGCGCCCATGACAGAGAGAACGACGGCTTCAAAAACGGTGCTGTCCTGCCAGGGTTGGCCACCGTGGGCCAGAGGGATGAAGCCTGCCGCTTTGAGCTTGTCGCCCGCTGCGTAGAATTCTTCGAGGGTGGTAGGGGCTTTTTCGATACCGGCTTTCTTGAAGACTTCCGGGTTGATCCACAGCCAGTTGACGCGGTGGATGTTCACCGGCACGGCCACGTAATCACCGTCGTACTTCACGGTATCGGAGACTTTCTTGTCCAGCAGGCTGTCCCACTTCTCCTCTTTGGAGACGTTTTTCAGCACATCGGTATCAAGCAGGCCAGTGGACGCCCATTCCTGAATGTCCGGGCCTTTGATTTGGGCAACGCCAGGCGGGTTGCCAGCAACGGCGCGGCTCTTTAGCACGGTCATTGCAGTTGCACCGCCGCCGCCTGCGACAGCGCCGTCTTTCCAGGTGAAACCGTCTTTTTCAACTTGCGCGCGGAGCACATCGACAGCGGCTTTTTCGCCACCGGACGTCCACCAGTGCACAACTTCGACGGTGCCTTTGGCATCAGCCGCCATGGCGCTCAGAGGGAACAACGAGGCGAGGGAAATAAGTGCAGCGAGACGGGAAATCGAATTCATATCTGACCTTTCTTGTTGTTATGCATGAGCAAGTCGTGGCGCTTGCGCTGCGTGGATTCTAACCAAGGGGTTAGAGCGGACGGTAACGAAGGGATGCGCAAATGTCACAGAGCTGTGACATTCAAGAAAGGGGCCGAATTACTCCACACCACGCGGCAGATACAGCGTGACCCGCAACCCGCCTTCGCGCATGTTCCGCAACGTTACTTCGCCGCCATGGCTATGGGCAATGTTGCGCGCAATTCCGAGCCCTAGTCCGTAGCCCTGCTGGTGTTTGCCGGCCAGCCGGAAGTGCGGCTCGAAGACCTGCTCCAGCCGCTGTTCCGGTACGCCCGGGCCTTCGTCTTCGACGTGCAGAATGAACGCGTCGGCGTCGTCTTCGACGAACAGGTGCGCGCGGTCGCCGTACTTGATCGCGTTATCGATCAGGTTGCCCATGCAGCGACGCAGCGCCAGAGGCTTGCCGTAGTACATCGACATCGCCTTGCCCTGCAACGTGACACGGCCCGCGCCATCAGGGGCGAGATAGGGTTCGATCAGGCAATCCAGCGCGTGGTTGAGGTCAACCGGCTCGATATTCTCGTGAATATCGGTGTCCTTCACGCACTGCAACGCGCCTTTTACCAGCAGCTCCAACTCGTCCAGGTCACGGGTGAATTTAGCCTGCATCTGTTCGTCTTCGAGCAGTTCAACGCGTAGCCGCAAGCGGGTGATCGGCGTGCGCAAGTCGTGAGAAATCGCGCTGAACAACTGGCCGCGCTCGGTCAGGTAACGGCTGATGCGATCGCGCATGGTGTTGAACGCCCGCGTCACCTCCACCACTTCACTGCCGCCGCCCTCCACCACCGGCTCGACGTCGGCACCCAGCGACAGATCCCGCGCAGCATGAGCCAGACGCTTGAGCGGGCCGCTCTGCCAGTGCACCAGCAGGCCGATGAAGACCAGCAGAAAGAGACTGGTCAGCGCAATGAACCAGACCTGCTGAGAAGGCAGACCTTCGGCTTCGAGCATGGTGTAGGGCTCAGGCAGCAGCGAGGCGATGTACAGCCATTCGCCAGGCGACAGCTCGATCTGCGTCACCAGCACGGGCGGATTCACCGGTTCGAGGGTCAGCGCGTAATGAGCCCACGAGCGTGGCAGCTCATCGAGCCTGAGGCCGCTGTTGAAAATGCGCAGGTCTTCGGGACGCACGAAGCGCACGAGGATATCCGGGTCGGCGCCAAGGTTCTGCCGCAACACCTGACCGACCACATCGATGACCGCTGTCTTGCGCACGGTGGGCTCAAGCACCTGCATTTCCAGCGGGCGGTCATTAAGTGAAACGAAGAAACGCGTGCCGCCCATGCTGCGCAGTTGATCGAGTACCAGCGGCCGAAACGCGACAGGCAGCGAGCGGAAGTAACTCACGCTTGCCGCCATGGAAAAACCCAGGCTGCGGGCACTGGTGACCAGGCCTTCCATTTGCGTCGCGCGCAATTGCGAGAGCCAGATCAGGCTGGACAGGGTTTGCGCCAGCAGCACGGCGAGCAAGGTCAGCAGCAACATGCGCCCGAGCAGCGAGCGAGGCACCGGCAAGCGACGTTTCCTGTCGACCACCATCAAGGGCTAGTAGCCGTTGCCGGCTTGCGGCAGCACATTGGCTGCCAGCAGATAACCGCTGCCTCGCACGGTGCGGATCAATCGCGGCGCCTTGCCGGTGTCACGCAAACGCTGACGCAGGCGGCTCACCGCCATGTCGACGATGCGCTCCAGCGGCATCAGCTCACGGCCACGGGTGGCGTTGCCGATGGTGTCGCGATCGAGAATCTGTTGGGGGTTGTCGAGGAACAGCTTGAGCAGCGCGAAATCGGCGCCGGACAAAATCACCTCCTCGCCGTCGTTGTGAAACAGACGATGACTGACCATGTCCAGCCGCCATTCATCGAACACCAGCACTTCACCGCCGCTGCGTTCCTGGCCGAATTGGGCACGGCGCAACAGGGCTTTGATCCGGGCCTGAAGCTCACGGGGGCTGAAGGGTTTGGCCATGTAGTCATCGGCGCCGAGCTCCAGACCAATGACGCGATCAGCCTCGTCGGAGCTGGCGGTGAGCATGATGATGGGAATATGCGGCTGACGCGGATGCTGCCTGACCCAGCGACACAGGCTGAAGCCGTCTTCATCGGGGAGCATGACGTCGAGAATCAGCAGGTCGCTGGCCTCTTCGTTGAACGCCTGACGAAACTCCGCCCCATCGCCGACCGTGCGCACCTGAAAACCGGATCGGCTCAGGTAGGCTTGCAGCAACTCGCAAATCTCCTCGTCATCGTCGACCACCAGAATCGATTTACTGACAGCGTTCACATGGTCGTCCTTGTGAGCAATGGTGGGTAAGGCAGCTTCAAGCTTCAAGCTCAAAGCGGCCAGCGAGACGTACGCGGTCTTTGCTTGCAACTTGCAGCTTGCAGCTTGCAGCTTGCAGCTTATAGCTTGCCGCTAGCGCTCGCCGCATATTGATCCAGCGCTACGCCCGCGCCCATCAGGCCAGGGTATTCGGCAGTGACCAGCCAGACCGGCACGTCATTGAAGTAATCCTTCATCAAGCCCTTCTCGGCGAACGCCTTGTTGAAGCCGCTCTGCATGAAGAAATCAACGAAGCGCGGGATCACGCCACCGGCAATATACACGCCGCCGCGTCCGCCGACAGTCAGTACGTTATTGCCCGCCACGCGACCGAGGAACACGCAGAACTGCTCGAGCACCGCGCTGGCGACCGGATCGCCCTTGAGCGCCGCCGAAGTGATGGCCGCCGGGGATTTGAGTTCCGGCTCGATCTCGTCCAGCCCGCAGCTGACTTGATACAGCAGCAACAGTCCGGCGCCACTCAGAATGGTCTCGGCGCTGACATGCTCATGGGTCGCCATCAACCGCATCCACAGCAGGGCTTCGCGAGGGGTACCGATCGGCAGATCAACGTGACCGCCCTCGCCCGGCACCGCAGTCCAACGCGCTTCGCCGCTGCGGATCAACGTACCGACACCGAGCCCGGTTCCAGGCCCGATCACCACCCGCGCGCCGCGAGGATCGCCCTTGCCATGACGCACGGTCAGGTACTCGTCGTCCTTCAGGCGGGTCATGCCCAGCGCCATGGCGGTGAAGTCGTTGACCAAGATCAGGTGGTCGATCTTCAGCTCGGCGCAGAATGCCTGCCGGTTGATCTTCCAGTGGCTGTTGGTGAAGTGAAAATCGTCGCCGGTCACCGGCCCGGCCACGGCGAGGCAGATGGAGGTGACATCACCGCGCTGCAATTCCAGGTCCTGCAAATAGACCGTCAGGGCCTTTTCAGGACTGGCGTAATCGACCGTCGCGAACACGCGGATCGAATGCAACTGCTCGTCTTCCCAAATGGCAAACCGCGCATTTGTGCCGCCGATATCACCCACCATCGCCAATGTCACTTGAGCGTCTCCAGATTCGAAGTAAAGGCGCTGGCGCCCTTCTCTGCCGAGCTGAAGGCCATACGCATGAAGCCGAACAGTTCGCGGCCGCTGCCCACGTTATGGGACAAGCGACCGATCGCCGGCTCTCTGGCGGCCAATTCTGCCGGTTCGACCAGAACTTGCAACGTTCCTTTCACGCCATCGACACGAATGAGATCCCCATCACGCACCAACGCCAGCGGTCCGCCGTCGGAGGCCTCGGGGCAAACGTGGATCGCCGCCGGGATTTTCCCGGAGGCGCCGGACATGCGCCCGTCAGTAATCAGCGCCACTTTGAAGCCACGGTCCTGCAGCACGCCCAGAAACGGCGTCATCTTGTGCAGCTCCGGCATGCCGTTGGAGCGCGGCCCCTGGAAGCGCATGACCGCCACAAAATCGCATTCCAGCTCACCGGCCTTGAAGGCGTCGGCGAGATCCTGCTGGTCTTCGAATACTTTTGCGGGCGCTTCGACGATCTGATGCTCCAGCGCAACGGCAGAAACTTTCATCACGCCACGCCCCAGGTTGCCTTCCATGACCCGCAGGCCACCCTCAGCCGAGAACGGACGCGCGATGGGGCGCAGGACGTTTTCGTCGAGGCTTTCGATTGGGCCATCGCGCCACACCAGTGTGCCTTCTTCAAGGAACGGCTCCTGGGTGTAGCGACGCAGACCACGGCCCATCACTGTGTTGACGTCTTCGTGCATCAGGCCCGCGTCGAGCAGTTCACGAATCAGGAAGGACATGCCGCCGGCGGCCTGGAAGTGGTTGATGTCGGCTTTGCCGTTCGGGTAGACGTGGGACAGGGTCGGTACGACTTCCGACAGGTCGGCCATGTCCTGCCAGGTCAGCTGAATGCCCGCGCACTGGGCAATCGCCGGCATGTGCAGGGTGTGGTTGGTGGAACCGCCCGTCGCGTGCAGGGCAACAATCGAGTTGACCAGCGAACGTTCGTCCACAATCTCTCCGAGAGGGATGAAGTCGCCGCTTTGTTTGGTCAGACGCGTGACCTGGAACGCCGCCTCGCGTGTCAGGGCATCGCGTAGCGGTGTGTAGGGATTGACGAAAGAGGCACCCGGAAGATGCAGACCCATGACTTCCATGATCAGCTGGTTGGTGTTCGCCGTGCCGTAGAACGTGCAGGTGCCCGGACCGTGGTAGGACTTCATTTCCGAATCCAGCAGCTCTTCGCGCGTCGCCTTGCCTTCGGCGTAGCGCTGACGCACGTCGGCTTTCTCTTTGTTGGAGATGCCCGACACCATCGGCCCGCCCGGCACAAAAATCGTCGGCAAATGACCGAAGCGCAGCGAGCCCATCAGCAGACCCGGAACGATCTTGTCGCAGATGCCCAACATCAGCGCGCCGTCGAACATGTTGTGGGACAACGCCACCGCTGTTGCCATCGCAATGACTTCTCGGCTGGCGATACTCAGCTCCATGCCAGGCTCACCTTGGGTGACGCCGTCGCACATGGCCGGAACGCCACCGGCAAACTGCCCCACCGAGCCGATTTCGCGCAGCGCTTTTTTGATCTGTTCGGGGAAGTGTTCGTACGGCTGGTGGGCCGAGAGCATGTCGTTGTAGGAAGAGACAATGGCGATGTTGGCCGCATTCATCATGCGCAGGCTGTTCTTGTCTTCGGGACCACATGCCGCAACGCCGTGGGCGAAGTTGGCACATTGCAGCTTGCCGCGCATCGGCCCGTCGCTCGCCGCACCCCGGATCAATTGCAGGTAGCGTTGACGGGTTTCACGGCTGCGAGCAATCAGCCGTTCGGTTACCTCAAGGACGCGGGGATGCATGTCATGGACTCCAGGCTAGCGATGTGGTCACTCGTTCAGGCGCTTTCACCAGGCTGCGATCATTCCGGGCTCAGACGAGAGCGGCGGCAAGCGCTTGATTTTCAGCCAGTTGTGACGGCCAGACGGGTTTCTATTTGTAGATAAAACAAAATACTGCCACTAAAAGGGGTTGTTTTCTATTTTTATGAGAATAATCTTGTAATTCCAACAACAAATTCCTGAGGACGGGTGTATGACTCTCCGCATCGCAATCAATGGCTTTGGCCGAATCGGCCGCAACGTCCTACGCGCACTCTATACCCAAGGCTACCGTCAGGACCTGCAAGTCGTCGCCATCAACGACTTGGGCGACAGCGAGATCAACGCCCACCTGCTGAAATTCGACACGGTGCACGGGCCGTTCGACGGTACCGTCGAGCACGATCAGGAAAGTCTGACCGTCAATGGTGACCGAATTTCGGTCAGCGCCATTCGCAACCCGGCCGAGCTGCCGTGGAAATCCCTGAACATCGACGTGGTGTTCGAATGCACCGGTCTGTTCACCGACCGCACCAAGGCTGCTGCCCACATCACTGCCGGCGCCAAAAAAGTGATTATCTCGGCTCCGGCCAAAGGCGCCGATGCGACGATCGTCTACGGCGTCAACCATGACGTGCTGCGCCAGTCCCATCAGGTCATTTCCAACGCCTCCTGCACCACCAACTGCCTGGCGCCGGTTGCCCAGGTGTTGAACCGTGAGTTGGGCATCGAGAGCGGTCTGATGACCACCATCCACGCCTACACCAACGACCAGAACCTGATCGACGTCTACCACACTGACCCGTACCGCGCGCGTTCGGCTACCCAGTCGATGATTCCGAGCAAGACGGGCGCTGCTGAAGCGGTCGGCCTGGTGCTGCCGGAACTGGCGGGCAAGCTGACCGGCATGGCCGTGCGTGTGCCGGTGATCAACGTTTCGCTGGTGGACCTGACCATTCAGCTCAAGCGCGATGCGACGGCCGAAGAGGTCAACGCGATCATGAAAGAAGCGGCTCAGCATTCGAAAATCCTCGGCTACAACACCCTGCCGCTGGTTTCCCACGACTTCAATCACAACCCGCTGTCGTCCATCTTCGACGCGAACCACACCAAGGTCAGCGGTCGCCTGCTGAAGGTGCTGGCGTGGTACGACAACGAATGGGGCTTCTCCAACCGCATGCTGGATAACTGCCTGGCGTTGATGAACGCCGAGTAAGTAAGTAACGGGATCATCCTGTGTAGGAGCGAGCTTGCTCGCGAAGAAGGAATGCACGCCGCTGAAGAGTCAGCGGACTTTCCAAGCTCTTCGCGATCAAACTCCCTCCTTCAGTAATGGCTACCGTCCCCGGACAACGCCTTTACAATCTGTGCAAATCCCTGCCTTGACCTGACCTCTAGATGATAAGCATTATCATCTGCTGAATTCTGGTCGGGTGTCCCCGTGACTCAGTCGCACTTCAATGCTGTCTTTCTAGCCCGGCGAACCATGCTGTTGCGCACGCTTCAGCGCATGGTCCGTAGCCACACCACCGCCGAAGACCTGCTCCAGGAAACCTACCTGCGGGTCACCCGTGCACTCGCCGAGCGGGCCATCGAACACCTCGAACCCTTCGTCTTCCAGACCGCGCGCAATCTGGCCCTGGATCATCTGCGCGCAAGGCGCGTTCACGCGCGCACCATCATTGACGATGCGCCCCTCAGCGATATCCATAATGTCGTCGCCCCCGACACCTCACTGGAGGATGCCGCCCACGCCAACCGTCTGCTGGAAAGTCTTAGCGCAAGCCTGGAAACCCTGTCGCCGCGGCAGCAGAAAATCTTTAACCTCAGTCGACTTCACGGCGCGAGTTATCTGGAAATCGCCGAGCAACTGGGCGTGTCCACCAGCACCGTGCAAAAAGAATTGAAGCTGATCATGACGGTTTGCCTGAGTGTGGCCGCGCGTCTGGATCACTGAGCTTCGCCGGCAAGAATCGTCAGCTGGTGCTACAGAGTGACGCTACACTGCCGGCCAAACCGTGGACCCGAGGACGCTGCTTGACGGACGCTCAATCACCCCGCCGCGCTAAGGCCAATGCAGTGCGCGCTGCCGAGACGATGGACCAGGCCCTGACCTGGCTGATCGAGCTGGAAATCGCCGATGTTGCAACACACGCGCGCTTTCTGGAATGGCTCGACGCCGATCCCGCCCACCGCGAAGCGTTTGCCAGCGCCGAGGCCGTGTGGCACTCGCAACCGGTATTCGATGCAGCTGCGGTGCTGGCGGCGCGGAAGAAAACATAGCGCCGGTTGATGTACCGACAAAACTGCAGTGCCATTGCGTTAAACCTGAAGATCTGAAACTGACCGAAATTATTTTTACGCGATAGCCGCGGCCCGTACGTCTAGTCATAGCCAATGCAACTGATTCCTATTTGAATCATCTCGCAACAACTATGACGACCCGCACGACAGGGAGCGCTATCCATGCTGTCCAGTTTCAACCCCGCGCCGCCCGCCTCGCCGACACCCACCCACCCCCTGGGGCTTTCGTTGCTGACGATCGCCGTTATCGCCGCAACTCTGCACAGTCCCGCCATTGCTGCTGCGGAACAGGGCAATGCGCTGGAAATCGAGCAGATTACGGTCAGTGCCACACGTCACGCGCAGTCGGTGGAATCGGTGCCCGGTACAGTGACCGTGCAGGACCGCGCAACGCTGGATCGGCGCAACGTCAACAGCATCCGCGACCTGGTACGCGACGAGCCGGGGGTCTCCGTGGGCGGGGCCGGCCAACGTGCGGGCACCAGCGGCTACAACATTCGCGGCATCGACGGCGATCGGATCCTGACGCAGGTAGATGGCGTCGAAGTGCCGGACAACTTCTTCCAGGGTCCTTTCGCCAACACCCATCGCAATTACGTTGATCCGGAGATCATCAAGCGCGTCGAGATCCTGCGCGGGCCTGCGTCGGCGCTGTATGGGAGCAGCGCCATCGGCGGTGCCGTGAGCTATTACACCCTCGACCCCGAGGACATCATCAAGCCGGGCAAGGACGTCGGCGCCCGCCTGAAAACCGGCTACAGCTCGGCGGACAACAGCTGGCTGAATTCATCCACGGTTGCCGGACGCGTGGGAGATGTCGACGGTTTGCTGCACGTCAGTCAACGTAACGGCCACGAGACCGAGTCCTACGGTGAGCATGGCGGCACAGGGCTGTCCCGGACGGCGGCCAACCCGGAAGACGCACGCGCAACGAATGTGCTGGCCAAGCTGGGTTGGAACTACGGCAACAATGATCGTCTGGCGTTCACGTACGAGAAGTACAAGGACGACACGCATACGAATCAGAAGAGTGTGGTGGGTGGGCCTTTCAATGCCGGTGTTGGCTTCGGCTACTACGGTTCACGCGAAGGAAACGACGTTATCACCCGAGAGCGGTTTGGCCTGGAAAACAGCTTTGCGCTGGACAGCGTGTTGGCTGACAACGCCAAGTGGAGCGTGAACTACCAGATTGCCAAGACCGATCAAAATACGCTTGAAAGGTATCTTCCCTCTAACCCCAGAAGCGGGGCGGTTTTGCGAGATGTCTGGCGCACCCGCGACACCCACTACAAGGAACGCCAGTGGATCCTCGACGCACAGCTGGATAAAGCGTTCGACCTTGGCGACACCCAGCACTTGCTGACGTACGGCACGACCCTCAAGCAACAGAAGGTGACAGGACTGCGGACAGGATCAGCCACCTGTGCGTCGGTCGTCGGGACCTGCCGCACCCTCGGCGCAGTCAGTGCCAGCGCGAACGACATCGTGGCACCCACCAATGACTTCCCGAACCCGACGATCACCACCTACGCGCTGTTCGCTCAGGATCAGATCAAGTGGGGCGACTGGACCTTCATGCCCGGCGCCCGCTACGACTACACCACGCTAGAACCAAACGCCACAGATTCATTCCTCAAAAGCGTCAACCTGAAAAACAAGAGCGAGTTCGACGACAGCACGAAAAAATGGCATCGCCTGTTACCCAAGCTGGGGCTGACCTATGCGTTCAACGACGCCTACACCTGGTACGGCCAATACGCCGAGGGTTTCCGCACGCCGAGCGCCAAAGCCATGTATGGCCGCTTCGAAAACACCCGGGGCAATTACGCCGTCGAGCCCAATCCCGACCTGAACCCGGAGACCAGCAAGAGCTACGAAACCGGGCTGCGCGGTCACTTCGACGAAGGCACGTTTGATCTGGCGGTGTTCTACAACACGTATCGCGACTTCATTAATGAGGACGCAGTGATTCCAGCCAACGCCACCACCACGACCTTCCAGTCCAACAACATCAAGCACGCCACGATCAAGGGCGTCGAGCTCAAGGGTCGCTTGAACCTGGACAGCTTCGGCGCACCCGAAGGCCTCTACACCCGAGGCTCGCTGGCCTATCTGTACGGCCGCAACAACGACACCGGCCAGCCCCTCAATAGCATCAATCCGCTCACCGGCGTAGTCGGGCTGGGTTATGACCAGAACAACTACGGCGGCGTGCTGAACTGGACGCTGGTCAAGCGCAAGACGCGGGTCGACACCAGCAACTACTACGCCCCCGACGGTGCCACCCGGTTCAAGACGCCGGGCTTTGGCCTCGTCGATCTGACGGGCTATTACAAAGTCACCAACGACGTCACGGTCAGCGGTGGCCTGTACAACCTCGCGGACAAAAAATACTGGCTGTGGGACGACGTGCGCGGCTACGACAACGTCGGCGAAGCAGGCGCCACTGCTCCCGCCAACCTCGACCGTCTGACCCAGCCCGGCCGCAATTTCGCCGTGAACGTGGTGTGGGACATCTGACCGATCCCCGTCGCAGGAACGTGGCTTTTTACGCGCCTGCGACGCTCGTTCGTCTTGTTAACAAACGCCTCATTTCCAAGGAAGACCCCATGACCGACAACTCGATTCGTCGCTCGCAACGACTGAACCAGATCACCCATGCCCCCCATGAACAACTGGACAAGGCAGTGAAGGCCAACGCGCCGTTCGAAACACTGGCCAGCTACAGCCGATTCCTCAGCGCCCAATACCTGTTTCAGGAAGAGCTGAAAACGCTGTACACGCACCCGCAGTTGATCGAGCTGATTGCCGACCTGCCGGATCGATGCCGCGCCGAACAAGCCAAAGCCGATCTGATTGATCTTCAGGCTGCCATCCCTGCTCCGGTCGCCGGCGCCGTCAATGGGCCCAGCCTTGCCGAGGCGCTGGGCTGGCTGTTCGTGTCGGAAGGCTCGAAGCTGGGCGCAGCGTTTTTGATCAAGCGCGCCGTGGACTTGAACCTCAGCGAGACCTTCGGCGCCCGACATCTGGGCGAACCGGCGGGCGGTCGCGCCGAAGGCTGGAAACGCTTTATCCGGATCATTGACGATCTGCCGTTCAACGCCGAACAAGAGCGTGAGATAGACCGTGGCGCAGTGGCGGCCTTCGAACGCTTCAACGTTCTGCTGCAACACACCTATGCAACAACGTCTCAAGCCGAACCCGCCTGACGCCGGGCCTTTTGCGCCCGGCACTGATAAGCTGAGCGCCTTTGCGGGACGTGAAAATCCCGCAGCACCTGCTCACTCTGCATTACCGAGACCATGACCCGTACTCCACCTGGCAGCAAACTGTCCCGCATCCTGTTTGGCATTCTCGCCTACGTGAGCCTGACCATCGGCATCATCGCGATTTTCATTCCTGGCCTGCCCACCACCGAATTCATTCTGCTGGCGGCTTGGGCGGCCACTCGTAGCTCGCCGCGTTTAAGCGCCTGGCTGGAAAACCACCGGTTGTTCGGACCGATGTTGAGCAACTGGCGGAACGGCAAGATGATTGCGCGCAGGGCCAAAATCAGCGCCACGGTCACCATGCTGATCTGCGCGGTCATGATGCTGGTGTTGCTGAAACACAATTGGTGGATCTACTTCGCGGTGGCCGGCATGGTGCTGGTCAATCTGTGGATCTGGTCACGGCCCGAGCCTTCGCGCCTTCAACCGGAAAAAAGCGAGGTGTAGGACCGGCTTTATCCGGTAAGAGGCCGGTTTGAACACCCTCTATTCTGAGGCGTGACGTCTGACGCTTTCCCGGCTGAAGCCGGTTTGACCGATAGCACTCGGCATATGAACCTGAACCCGAGGCGGTCCTATGGGTCTGTCCCTTTAGGTCCATTCACCTTCCCAGGAGCCACCGCCATGTTCGAGCCAGGCCATCTGCACATCGTCCACCCCGCAGTGCAACCCCACGACGTCGGCTACGACCTTCACATCCGCTACGAAGTCAGCCAGATCGACTCGGGGCCGGGCATGCAGTTCACCCTGGAAGGCGACGTCAGTGGCCAGCCGGTCAATGAAACGTTCGAACTGCCCAAGGACAAAGCCTACAACTTCGCCAGCGAAGCGTCCCGCAGACTCGAAAAGCATGGCCTGCCAAAAACCACTGACCTGCACGCGATGCACGGTGAATACGACCAGATGTTCGAAGACATCCGTCACAAGCTCGACATGAAATCCGGTGACCCGGTAAAGCCGGAGCATCTGGAATAGCCAGCGCGCTTTCAGGGTCTCGGGATGGCTAATGAGATTACTGGCATAATCGCCCCCCTCACTCCCGCGAACCCTTTCCTTCCCCATGCGCATTCACGTCACGTTCATTGATCGCGTCGGCATCACCCAGGAAGTGCTGGCCATTCTCGGCGCGCGCAACCTGAACCTCGATGCAGTGGAAATGGTGCCGCCCAACGTCTATATCGACGCGCCTACGCTGAGCCATGACGTGCTTGAAGAACTCAAGGACCGGCTGTTTCGCGTGCGCGGCGTGGAAGCGATCACGGTGGTCGACATTCTTCCCGGTCAGCGCCGTCACCTGCAGCTTGACGCCTTGCTGGCAGCGATGACCGACCCGGTGCTCGCCCTCGACAGTGCCGGCCATGTGTTGCTGGCAAACCCGGCGCTGGTTGCGCTGTACGGCCGGGAACCGGCGGGCGAGTCGATTGGCGAGCTGTTTTCCGATGCGGGCCTGCAATCGGCGCTGCTGGAAAACGGCTTTCGCCTCCCACTGCGGGAAGTCACGCTGAACGGAGAGGCCTTGCTGCTCGACGCGACGCCGATCACCGACGCGGGCGCATTGCTGACCCTTTATCAAC
Source organism: Pseudomonas sp. GL_135 (assembly GCF_057834665.1). NCBI lineage: Bacteria > Pseudomonadati > Pseudomonadota > Gammaproteobacteria > Pseudomonadales > Pseudomonadaceae > Pseudomonas > Pseudomonas sp. GL_135. The sequence continues at coordinate 934,378 of NZ_CM174408.1, read as the reverse complement.
CGAGCCGAATCGGTGAGCGCCTGTCAGCACTGCACCACGATCACGCTGAAGGCTTCGACGCGTTGCTGGGCGATTCTGCGCCTATACGCACCCTCAAGGCGCGGGCGCAACGGGTCGCGGCACTGGATGCGCCACTGCTGATTCAGGGCGAAACCGGTACGGGCAAGGAATTGGTGGCGCGGGCCTGCCATGCCGTCAGCGCGCGCAACGGAGCGCCTTTTCTCGCCCTGAACTGTGCGGCATTGCCGGAGAACCTCGCCGAAAGCGAACTGTTCGGTTACGCCCCCGGCGCCTTCACCGGTGCGCAGCGGGGCGGCAAACCGGGGCTGATGGAGCTTGCCAACAAAGGCACCGTGTTTCTCGACGAGATCGGCGAGATGTCGCCGTATCTGCAGGCCAAACTGCTGCGCTTTCTCAATGACGGCAGCTTTCGGCGTGTTGGCGGCGACAAGGAAGTGCAGGTCAACGTGCGCATCTTGAGCGCCACCCACCGCGACCTGGAGAAAATGGTCGCCGAGGGCACCTTTCGCGAAGACCTGTTCTATCGCCTGAACGTGCTTAATCTGGACGTGCCACCGCTGCGTGAACGCGGTCAGGACATCCTGATGCTGGCGCGCTATTTCATGGAGCAGGCCTGCACGCAGATTCAGCGACCGGTCTGCCGCCTCGCCCCGACCACCTACCCTGCCCTCCTTGGCAATCGCTGGCCGGGCAACGTGCGCCAGTTGCAGAACGTGATCTTCCGCGCGGCGGCCATCTGCGACAGTTCGCTGGTCGACATCGGCGACCTCGACATTGCCGGCACGTCGGTAGCGAGGGGCAGTGATGGCGAAGTAGAAAGCCTCGAAGGTGCGGTCGAGGATTTTGAGAGGTCCCTGCTGGAGAAGCTCTACAGCCAATACCCATCGACCCGGCAACTGGCCGCGCGGCTACAGACATCCCACACCGCAATCGCGCACCGGCTGCGCAAGTACGGGATTCCGGGGAAAGGCTAAAGAGCCCAAGGAAGATGGGAGGGAGCTTGCTCGCGAAGACAGTGTCCCGCTTAAAACTCAGCGAATGTAACTGCCTCTTCGCGAGCAAGCCCGCTCCCACAGGATGGGGTTCGGCTTGGAATCTCAGCCGTTCCGCGAAACGTGTGGGAGTGAGCTTGCTCACGAAGGCAATATTCCAGCCGCTGAAGATCTAGCGCGAGAGCTGGGCTATTTGCGAGCATGCTCGCTCCCACCAATCCGTGTACCTGCATGAAATTCAGCGCATTACTGCCGTAACGATACCGCAACACTGTATTGAAAGCATTCCAGAGCACACACTCAGCGGCTTATAACGCCGCTGTGGCGAAATCCTGCTCAAGCCTCAAAGCTGCGTATCGATTTCGTTCCAGCAAGTGTCGAATTCCAAACCATTTAAACCGCCACCGCCCAACGTTTACGCGCCCCTCCCGACCTTGGCCGCAAACTTGCTATGCACTCCCCCATCACGCCCGGGCATAACGGGCGATTTACCATCTGGGGAGAGTTCATGAGCGAGTTGCGTTTTACCGAAGACCACGAGTGGCTGCGCGCCGAAACTGACGGCAGCGTCACAGTCGGCATCACCGCCTTCGCGCAGGACGCACTGGGTGACGTGGTTTTCGTGCAACTGCCGGAGCTGCAGGCCTACGACAAAGGTGCTGAAGCTGCCACCGTCGAATCGGTCAAAGCTGCCAGCGGCGTGTACATGCCCCTGGACGGTGAAGTTGTCGAAACCAATCCCGCGCTGGACGCCAACCCCGAACTGGTCAACGAAGACCCGCTCGGCCAAGGCTGGTTCTTTCGCTTTATTCCTTCCAATCCCGATGCTGTCGGCCAACTGCTGACTCAAGACGCCTATGATCGTCTGATCAAAGCCAACGCCGAAGCCTGAGGAGCGCGCAATGACTGACCGTATTGAATTGAGCACCGCCAACGAGTTCATCGCCCGCCACATCGGCCCGCGTGCCGCTGATGAAAAAGCCATGCTCACCACCCTGGGCTATGACTCCCTCGACGCGCTGACCGCCAGCGTCATCCCTGAATCCATCAAAGGCACCAGCGTTCTCGGCCTGTCCGCCGGGCAAAGCGAAGCCGACGCACTGGCCGACATCAAAGCCATCGCCGGCAAGAATCAGCTGTTTAAAACCTACATCGGCCAGGGTTACTACAACACCCACACCCCAGCGCCGATTCTGCGCAACCTGCTGGAAAACCCGGCCTGGTACACCGCTTACACACCGTATCAGCCGGAGATTTCCCAAGGCCGTCTGGAGTCGCTGCTGAACTTCCAGACCCTGATCAGCGACCTGACCGGCCTGCCGATCGCCAACGCCTCACTGCTCGACGAAGCCACCGCCGCCGCCGAAGCCATGACCTTCTGCAAACGCCTGAGCAAGAACAAGAGCAGCAACAAGTTCTTCGCCTCCGCCCATTGCCACCCGCAAACCCTCGATGTGCTGCAAACCCGCGCCGAGCCGCTGGGCATTGAAGTGGTCGTCGCGGATGAGTCTCAACTGACCGATGTCAGCGCGTTCTTCGGCGCGCTGCTGCAATACCCTGCCAGCAATGGCGACGTGTTCGACTACCGCGAACTGGTCGAGCGCTTCCATGCCGCCAATGCCTTGGTCGCCGTGGCAGCCGACCTGCTGGCCCTGACCCTGCTCACCCCACCGGGCGAGTTTGGCGCAGACGTGGCCATCGGCAGCGCGCAACGCTTCGGCGTGCCGCTGGGTTTCGGTGGTCCGCACGCGGCCTACTTCTCCACCCGCGACGCCTACAAGCGCGACATGCCCGGGCGACTGGTCGGTGTGTCCATTGACCGCTTCGGCAAAACCGCCCTGCGTCTGGCCATGCAAACCCGCGAGCAACACATTCGTCGCGAGAAGGCCACCAGCAACATCTGCACCGCGCAGGTGCTGCTCGCCAACATCGCCAGCATGTACGCCGTGTACCACGGTCCGTGCGGCCTGATCCGCATCGCCAATCGCGTGCATCACCTGACCGCGATTTTCGCCGAGGGCCTGAGCCAGCTGGGCCAGAAGGCCGAGCAGTCGTTCTTCTTTGACAGCATCACCCTGAACACCGGCGCCAAAACGGCCGATCTGCACGCCAAGGCCCGCGCACACGAAATCAACCTGCGTGAAGTAGACGCTGAGCGTCTGGGCGTTTCCCTGGACGAAACTACAAAGCAAGCCGACGTCGAAGTGCTGTGGTCCCTCTTCGCGGCAGAAGGCCAGGCCCTGCCTGATTTCGCCGCGCTGGCAGACAGCGTCGAAGCGCGCCTGCCTGCCGAGCTGAAGCGCCAGTCGGCGATCCTCAGCCACCCGGTGTTCAACCGTTACCACTCCGAAACCGAGCTGATGCGCTACCTGCGTCGCCTGGCGGACAAAGATCTGGCGCTGGACCGCACGATGATCCCGCTGGGCTCGTGCACCATGAAACTCAACGCCGCCAGCGAAATGATCCCGGTGACCTGGGCTGAATTCGGCAACCTGCACCCTTTCGCCCCGGCCGAACAAAGCGCCGGTTATCAGCAACTGACCGACGAACTGGAAGCGATGCTCTGTGCCGCCACCGGTTACGACGCGATCTCCCTGCAGCCGAACGCTGGCTCCCAGGGCGAGTATGCCGGTCTGCTGGCGATCCGCGCTTACCACCAGAGCCGTGGCGATGAGCGTCGCGACATCTGCCTGATTCCGTCCTCTGCCCACGGCACCAACCCGGCGACCGCCAACATGGCCGGCATGCGCGTGGTCGTGACCGCCTGCGATGCACGCGGCAACGTCGACATCGAAGACCTGCGCGCCAAGGCCATCGAGCACCGCGAACACCTCGCTGCCCTGATGATCACCTACCCGTCGACCCACGGCGTGTTCGAAGAAGGCATCCGCGAAATCTGCGGCATCGTTCATGACAACGGCGGCCAGGTGTACATCGACGGCGCCAACATGAACGCCATGGTCGGCCTCTGCGCACCGGGCAAGTTCGGCGGCGACGTGTCGCACCTCAATCTGCACAAAACCTTCTGCATCCCCCACGGCGGCGGCGGCCCGGGCGTTGGCCCGATCGGCGTCAAATCACACCTGGCGGCGTTCATGCCGGGTCACGCCCGAATGGAACGCAAGGAAGGCGCGGTCTGCGCGGCGCCGTTCGGCAGCGCGAGCATTTTGCCGATCACCTGGATGTACATCCGCATGATGGGCGGCGAAGGCCTCAAGCGCGCCTCGCAGTTGGCGATCCTCAATGCCAACTACATCTCCCGTCGCCTGGAAGAGCACTACCCCGTGCTCTACACCGGCAGCAACGGCCTGGTCGCCCACGAATGCATTCTCGACCTGCGCCCCCTGAAAGAAACCAGCGGCATCAGCGTTGATGACGTCGCCAAGCGTCTGATCGACTTCGGTTTCCACGCACCGACCATGTCTTTCCCGGTCGCGGGGACGTTGATGATCGAGCCGACCGAAAGCGAATCGAAAGAGGAGCTGGACCGCTTCTGCGACGCGATGATCAAGATCCGCGAAGAAATCCGCGCGGTCGAAAGCGGCGTGCTGGACAAGGACGACAACCCGCTGAAAAACGCGCCGCACACCGCCGCTGAACTGGTGGGCGAATGGAGCCACCCGTACAGCCGCGAGCAGGCTGTTTACCCGGTGGCGTCGTTGATCGAAGGCAAATACTGGCCGCCGGTCGGTCGCGTCGACAACGTGTTCGGCGACCGCAATCTGGTCTGCGCCTGCCCGTCGATCGAAGACTACGCTTAACCCAGCCACGAGCTTCAAGCCGCAAGCTACAAGTGAAAGCCGATCAGCTTTTACTTGCGGCTTGTAGCATGCTGCTTGTTACTGCTTCACTTCCCGGAACCCCATCATGTCGCTGAGCGTATTTGACCTGTTCAAGATCGGCATTGGTCCCTCCAGTTCCCACACGGTGGGCCCGATGCGAGCGGCGGCGCGTTTTGCCGAAGGCTTGCAGCGCGATGGCCTGCTGGAAACCATCATCTGCGTCAAAGTCGAGCTCTACGGTTCCCTCGGTGCTACCGGCAAAGGCCACGGCAGCGACAAGGCTGTTTTACTGGGCCTTGAAGGTGAGCACCCGGACACCGTCGACACCGAAACCGTTGATGCTCGCCTGCAGCAGATACGCAGCAGTGAACGCCTGAACCTGCTCGGCCAGCACAGCATCGAATTCATCGAAAAGCATCACCTGGCGATGATTCGCAAGCCCTTGGCCTACCACCCCAACGGCATGATTTTCCGTGCCTTCGACGCCTCTGGCATACAGGTCCGCAGCCGCGAGTACTACTCCGTTGGCGGCGGCTTCGTGGTCGATGAGGACGCGGCTGGCGCGGATCGCATCGTGGAAGACCAGACGCCTCTGGTGTATCCCTTCAAAACCGCACGGGATCTGATGCTGCATTGCACCGCCAGCGGTCTTTCCATCAGCCAGATCATGCTGGCGAACGAAGCCGCGTGGCGCCCCGAAGCCGAAACCCGTCAGGGCCTGTTGCACATCTGGCAGGTCATGCAGGACTGCGTCGAAGCGGGTTGCCGCAACGAAGGCATTTTGCCGGGTGGCCTGAAGGTCAAACGGCGTGCGGCGGCACTGCATCGCCAGTTGTGCAAAAACCCGGAAGCCGCGCTGCGCGATGCGTTGTCGGTGCTCGACTGGGTCAATCTATACGCGTTGGCGGTCAATGAAGAAAACGCCAACGGCGGCCGTGTGGTCACCGCGCCCACCAACGGCGCAGCAGGGATCATCCCGGCCGTGCTGCATTACTACACACGCTTCATCACCGGGGCGAACGAGGACGGGGTCGTGCGTTTCCTGCTCACGGCGGCGGCCATCGGCATTCTCTATAAAGAGAACGCGTCGATCTCAGGCGCCGAAGTCGGCTGTCAGGGCGAAGTCGGCGTGGCCTGCTCCATGGCCGCCGGTGCGCTGTGCGAAGTGTTGGGCGGCAACGTTCAACAAGTGGAAAACGCTGCTGAAATCGGCATGGAACACAACCTCGGTCTGACCTGCGACCCGATTGGAGGCCTGGTTCAAGTGCCATGCATTGAACGCAACGCCATGGGTTCGGTGAAGGCCATCAACGCGGTCCGCATGGCCTTGCGCGGCGACGGCCAGCATTTTGTCTCGCTGGATAAAGTGATCCGCACCATGCGCCAGACCGGCGCCGACATGAAAAGCAAATACAAGGAAACAGCCCGTGGCGGGCTGGCCGTGAACATCATCGAGTGCTGATCTCAGCCCCTATTCACAGACTTCCCTGCCCTGGGCGGGGAAGCCGGAACCGCTTTCAAGGAGTGACCCCATGACCACCGAATTGCTGAAGACCCCGCTCAACGCCCTGCACCGTGAACTGGGCGCGAAAATGGTCGAGTTCGCCGGCTACGACATGCCCGTTCAGTACCCTGCTGGCGTCATGAAAGAACACCTGCACACCCGGGATCAGGCCGGCCTGTTCGACGTTTCGCACATGGGTCAGATCCTCTTGAGCGGCGCGAATGCAGCGAAAGCGCTTGAAACCCTGGTGCCAGTGGACATCATCGATCTGCCGGTCGGCATGCAGCGTTACGCGATGTTCACCAATGAAACCGGTGGCATTCTCGACGACCTGATGGTCGCCAATCTGGGTAACGATCAACTCATGCTGGTGGTGAACGCCGCCTGCAAGAATGAAGACCTGGCGCACCTGCAGCAGCACATCGGCCATCAGTGCGAGATAACGCCGCTGTTCAACGAACGCGCATTGCTCGCGCTGCAAGGTCCGCAGGCCGTCACCGCACTGTCGCGGCTGGCGCCGGAAGTTGAACAGATGACCTTCATGCACTACACCTCGACGAAGATCGACGGCATCGACTGCTATGTCAGCCGCTCGGGCTACACCGGTGAAGACGGCTACGAGATTTCAGTGCCGGCAGATCAGGCAGAAGCCCTGGCGCGTCGACTGCTCGCGGAGCCCGAAGTGGCGCCGATTGGCCTGGGCGCACGCGACTCGCTGCGACTGGAAGCCGGCCTGTGCCTCTACGGCCACGACATGAACACCGACACCACGCCGATCGAAGCCAGCCTGCTGTGGGCGATTTCCAAGGTTCGTCGTGCCGATGGTGCACGTGCAGGCGGCTTCCCCGGTGCCGACAAGATCTTTGCCCAGCACCAAAGCGGTGCGGCGCGTAAACGTGTCGGCCTGCTGCCACAGGAACGCACACCCGTGCGAGAAGGCGCTGAAATCGTCGATGCCGATGGAAAGACCATCGGGACTGTCTGCAGCGGCGGTTTTGGCCCGACGCTGAGTGCGCCGTTGGCCATGGGTTATGTCGATGCGGGTTTCACTGCGCTGGGAACAGCTGTCTGGGCAATCGTCCGCGGCAAGAAAGTCCCTATGCAGGTGACGAAAATGCCATTCGTTCCGGCACGTTACTTCCGCGGTTAAGTAACACCGTCAAAAAATGCGGCACCGCAACAGTGCATTAAACTGTGCGGATGCTGCAGTCTGGCGCCAGGGTTAAGTGCATCCAAACTGTCAAAATATTGAACTTCGATAACCCTCTAAACATTAAAAACTATCGATCTTGCGAACGTGGTTAATGTTTTCAAAAAGCCAAAAACCCCTATGAATGCTGGCCCGAGCGGGGCTTGTTTTTTCGGCGAGAGTTAGCGTAGAGTTTCTCGACTGTGTTTGCATGGGTCGCTGGGATCGTGACCCGGGCAGTAGCGCCAAAAGCAATGCTACATCCCGCTCTACGTTTCTTCTTCCTGCAACCAGCCCCAGTACTCTTTCGCGTGAAAGAGACTGTCATTAATTTAATGCGTCAAGGAATAAGAAAATGTCTACACGTCAGAGCGGCACCGTTAAGTGGTTTAACGATGAGAAGGGTTTTGGTTTTATCACGCCTGAAAGCGGTCCGGATCTGTTCGTCCACTTCCGCGCTATTCAAGGCAACGGCTTCAAAAGCCTGAAAGAAGGCCAGAAAGTGACGTTCGTCGCAGTGCAGGGCCAAAAAGGCATGCAGGCTGACGAAGTACAAGCCGAGGCCTGATCAGCCGACGCAAAGAGCCCCTGATGGCCAACATCAGGGGCTTTTTTGTGCCTGCGATTCCGTAAACTGCCCGCCTCCGATTTAACGAGCGCCGCCATGATCCGACACGTTTTACACCCCCAGGGCGACTTCCCCGCCGCGGGATTGGGCCGGCGCCTGGCTGCGATCAGCTACGACGCGCTGTTATGCGTAGCACTGCTGATGGTCACTGCGTTTCTCTACAAACTGGTCTGGATGGGGTTTGTCGGCGAAGCCAGACTGCGCCAGCTGTCCGAGTCCGGCGCGCTTGATGCCGATCCCCTGCTGTCCTCGATTCTGCTGATCACGCTGTTCGGTTTCTTCGCCCATTTCTGGACCCGCGCGGGCCAGACCCTGGGCATGCAGGTCTGGGGAATACGCGTGCAGAACGCCGACGGAACTGCTATCAGCCTGTGGCAAGCGCTGCTGCGGTTCGTCGTGGCAATCGCCTCATGGCTGTGTGTCGGGCTGGGTTTCTTCTGGAGCCTGTTCGACAAACAGAAACGCTGCTGGCATGACCTGTATTCCGAAACGCAGCTGGTGCGAGTACCCCGGGAGTGGAAGCGAAATTAAGACACACGCCGGTTGCTGCGGAAGGCACGCTTGTCGGACATGGCGTCGCCAATGCTCCGGCAGATGACCGAAATGTGGGAGCGAGCTTGCTCGCGAAGGGGCCGGCACATTCGCTGGATGCTCATCGACAGTAACGCCGTCTTCGCGAGCAAGCTCACTCCCACAGGGATTGTGTTTGCTGTGCGACAGCACCCTTTACCCCACAAAAAAGCCGACCCAGGGGTCGGCTTTTCATCGCGCAGCAGGTATCAGCCCGCGCGGCGCAGCAACCATATACCCGCCAGGGCGCACACGCCCGCCGGCACCAGCACGGCGAAAAGTGGCGAGAAGCCGAACACAAGGCTCGACGGCCCCAAGAGATCCTGAGCGATACGGAAGGTGAAGCCCACGAGCACGCCCGTGAACACGCGTTGGCCCAGCGTCACCGAGCGTAAAGGCCCGAAGATGAAGGAAATCGCCATCAGCACCAGCGCGACCGTCACCAGCGGCTGGAGGATCTTGGTGTAGAACGCCAGCCAGTAACGACCGTTGTTCAACCCCTGATCGGCGAGATAACGCGCATAGCCATAAAGCCCGGTCATCGACAGTGACTCAGGCGGCAGCACCACCGTGCTCAGCAACTGCGGGCTCAACGCCACGTTCCAGCGCTCTTCAGGGGCGGTGACCACTTCGGTGCGACCGTCGTGGAACACTGTGGTGGTAACGTCCTTCAACAACCAGTAATCGGTCATGAAGTTGGCTTGCCTGGCGAAGCTTGATGTCAGCATGTGGCGCTGGTCATCGAAATGGTAACGGGTGACGCCATACAGCAGGCCGTTCGGTTGCACCGTGTTGATGTGGATGAACTCCTCACCTTGACGGTGCCACAGACCGTGCTTGGCGCTCTGCGCGTCGCCGGTGCCTTGAGCGAGGGAACGCGCGGCCTGGGCCGAGGCTTCGGTCACCGGCGCGACATACTCGCCGATCAACAGACCCGCCACCATCAGCACCAGCATGGGCTTCATGACCGCCCAGACGATACGGCCGATCGACACACCGGCGGCGCGCATGATGGTCAGTTCGCTGCTGCTCGCCAGTGCGCCAAGACCGATCAGGCAACCGATCAGCGCGGCCATCGGCAGCATGTCGTAGAGACGACGCGGCGCGGTCATCAACACGAAACTGCCAGCGTCCCAGAAGGTGTAGGTGTCGCTGATGTCAGCCATTTCGTCGATGAAGGCGAACAGCGAGGCCAGCCCGAGGATGATCCCCAGTACCGCAAGGATCGCCATGAACACGCTTTTGCCGATGTACCGATCGAGCTTAACCATGAGCCACCCCCGACACGCTGCGGCGACTCGCAAGCTTCAGGCGCAGAGGCTCCCAGTAGAGCAACCCCAGTCCGATGGACAGAAACAGCGCATGCACCCACCACAGGCCGAGGCCCATCGGGATCTTGCCCTTCTCCAGCGCGCCGCGCGCGGCAATCAGGATGGTGAGGTAAGCCATATAAAGAAGAATTGCCGGAAGGAGCTTGAGGAAGCGGCCCTGACGCGGGTTGACCCGTGCCAGTGGCACCGCCATCAGCGTCACGATGAACACCAGAATCGGCAGCGAAACCCGCCATTGCAGCTCGGCCCGGTTGCGCAGGCTGTCTTCGCCGGTCAGCAGCTCGCTGGTGGAGATGGCATCACGGTCAGTGACTTCATCGCTGATGTCCGGCTTGGGCAGCAAGGCACCGTAGGTGTCGTATTTGATCGCGCGGTAATCGGCCTGACCGGGATTGCCGTCGTAGCGATAGCCGTTGTCGAGAATCAGGTAACGCGTGCCGTCGGGTTTGATTTCCTGCCGGCCTTTTTCCGCGACCAGCACGGTGATGCCGTGGTCTTTCTTCTCGTCGAGCTTCTTCTCGGAGATGAACACGCCGCCCAGGTTGATGCGGTCGTCGCTCATGGTCTCGGTGTAAGTCACGCGGCTGCCGTCACGCAGGAGCTGGAAGCGACCCGGCACCAGCGTGTCGAATTCAGTCATCGCGTCCTGCTTGTTGATCAGCAGCTGGAACTGCGTAGCGCCCTGGGGCGCGAGGCTGAAGCTGAGCCAGGCCACCAGCAGTGAAACCAGCGCAGCCGGCGCGAGGGTGATCAGCAGCAGACGTTGCTGGCTCATGCCGGTGGCGGCCAGTACGGTCATCTCACTTTCGAGGTACAACCGGCCGTACGCCAGGAGAATCCCGAGGAACAGCCCCAGAGGGAGAATCAGTTGCAGGAAGCCCGGCAGACGGAAACCCATGATCAGAAACAGGACACCCGGATCGAGTGCGCCCGATGCCGCCTGGGCCAGGTACTTGATGAAACGGCCACTCATGATGATTACCAGCAGCACAGCACTGACAGCGCTCAGGGTAACCAGCACTTCTCGGGACAGGTAACGGAAGACAATCAAACCAGACACTCCAGGGTTGTCACGCTAAGGCGGCATGACAATGAAATGAATCAGCCATGATGCGCGCGACGGCGTACCACCAAAAAAATATGCGGCATTATCCTGTGATTGGGTGTGTCTGTCACTGCGCGCGCGGGATACTTCTGCAACCGGCACACGCGCGCACCCGGACGGGGTTGTCATCCATTGGCTCGCAGGGTCAAACTGCGGGCCTTGCCGCAGGCATGCCGGTGTAAATACTTCTGCGCCGCTGCCGAGCCGTGTGCTCAAGTGCGATAACTCACAGTTTATTCGGGGACCCCGACATGGAATTGGTTGTTAAAAGCGTCAGTGCAGAAACCTTGAAGACCGCCACGCTGGTGGTCGCCGTCGGTGAAGGCCGCACGCTGAGCGACACCGCAAGCACCCTCGACACCCTGAGCGGCGGCGCCATCAGCGCTGTGCTCAAGCGCGGCGACCTGTCCGGCAAGATCGGCCAGAGCCTGTTGTTGCACAGCCTGCCCAACCTGAAAGCCGAGCGCGTATTACTGGTGGGTTCGGGTAAAGAGCCGGAATTGAACGATCGCCAGTTCCGCAAGATCATCAGCGGCGCGCTCAGCACCCTGAAAAGCCTGGGCGGCGTTGATGCCGGCTTCGACCTTGATCAACTGAACGTCAAGAATCGCGACGTTTATGGCAAGAACCGCCTGTTGGTCGAGACGCTGGCCGACGGCGAATACGTTTTCGATCGGTTCAAGAGCCAGAAAGTCGATCCTCGCGCCCTGAAAAAAGTCACCCTGCTGACCGCGAAAGCCAACGTCGCCGACGTCGAGCGCGCGGCCAAGCATGCACAGGCCATCGCTGCCGGCATGGCCGTGACCCGCGACCTGGGCAACATGCCGCCGAACATCTGCCATCCGACTTATCTGGGCGAGCAGGCCAAGGCGATGGGCAAAGCCAACAAGGGCCTCAAGGTCGAAATCTTCGACGAGAAAGACATCGAAAAGTTGGGCATGGGTTCGTTCCTCGCGGTCGGTCAAGGCAGCGCTCAGCCGCCACGCCTGATCGTCATGCAGTATTCCAACGGCAAGAAAAGCGAAAAGCCTTTCGTGCTGGTCGGCAAGGGCATCACTTTCGACACGGGCGGCATCAGCCTCAAGCCGGGCCTGGGCATGGACGAAATGAAATTCGACATGTGCGGCGCGGCGAGCGTATTCGGCACCCTGAACGCCGTACTCGAACTGCAACTGCCGATCAACCTGGTGTGCATCGTTGCGGCGGCTGAAAACATGCCGAGCGGCAACGCCACGCGTCCGGGCGACATCGTCAAGACCATGAGCGGCCAGACCGTCGAGATCCTCAACACCGACGCCGAAGGCCGTCTGGTGCTGTGCGACGCGCTGACCTACGCCGAACGCTTCAAGCCACAGGCTGTTATCGACATCGCGACCCTGACAGGCGCTTGTGTCGTCGCGCTGGGCGGTCACACTTCGGGCTTGCTGGGCAACAGCGACGCGTTGATCAACCAGGTGCTCGAAGCCGGCAAACGCGCCGACGACCGTGCCTGGCAGCTGCCGTTGTTCGATGAGTATCAAGAGCAGCTGGACAGCCCGTTTGCCGACATCGCCAACATCGGCGGCCCGAAAGCCGGCACCATCACCGCTGCCTGTTTCCTCTCGCGCTTTGCCAAAGCCTACGAGTGGGCGCACCTGGACATCGCCGGTACGGCATGGCTGAGCGGCGGCAAGGACAAGGGCGCAACGGGCCGTCCGGTTCCGCTGCTGACCCAATACCTGATCGACCGCGCTGGCGTTTAAGCCGCTGCAAACGCGCCGGCCTCCCCGGTCGGCGCGTTCAGCGTTCTGGAATCACCCATGACCCAAGTCGACTTCTACATTCTGCCGAGTGCCGACCCCGTCGCGCGCCTGGACTTCGCCTGCAAACTCACCGACAAGGCCTGGCGCCTCGGCCATCGGGTGTACCTGCATTGCAGCGATGCCGGACAGCGCGAGGAACTGGACGCCCGACTGTGGCGCTTCCGGGGCGAAGCGTTCGTACCCCATGGATCGGTCGAAGACGACCAGGACGCTCCCGTGGCGCTGGGTATCGGCAGCGACCCCGGCCAACATCAGGATCTGCTGGTCAATCTCGACCTGCGCATCCCGGAATTCTTCAAACGATTCGCGCGTGTCGCCGAGATCGTTGTCGAGGATCCAGCCATCCGCCTCGCGGCGCGCGAGAGTTTTCGCTTCTACCGCGAACAGGGCTATCCTCTGCAGGATCACAAGCTGCAGCGTCTTTGAGCACACGATGGATAATTCAAAACACCTGAAAGATTCAGCGCACCTGCTGGATGACCTCGAGTCGATTCGCCAGCTGTTGGGCGATGATCCGGCCCAGCCGCCCCTGCTGACCGAGTCCGTGAACAGCGACGAGCAGATCCCGCTGCTGTTTGACGTGGTCACCGGCCAGGTCGTGACGCTCGATGAGCACGAAGCCAACCTCAATGACATTCCCCTGCTCACGCCCGAGCCGGTTGCGGCTGTTACCCCTGCCGCACCCGCGGCCAACGCATCGAGCGCGTCGAGCGCGTCGAGCGCATCGAGCGCGTCGAGCGCCAAGGCGCCGAACGCTGACGCGCTGCTGCACCTGGATGCCGAACTACGGGCCGCTGCGCAGTTGATCATGCAGGACGTGATCGACGACTTCGCCCCGCACATCGAGAACGAGATCAAACGCCGTCTGGATGCGCGGATGGAACGGCTGCTGAGTCAATACACCAGCTGAACCCGTTCGCTTTTCGATCCGGGATCGCGGGTAAGCGCAGTCCTACAGATGCCCGCGACGATTCCGGGCATCACCGCTCGTAGCACCTGACCTAGCGCTTGTAGCTTGACGCCGCCTTGAAAAGCTATACTCGTCGGCTTTTCCGACTCAAAGCAGATCAGGTTCCCGCCTCGCATGGACAAGACCTACCAGCCGCACGCCATCGAAACTTCCTGGTACCAGACCTGGGAGTCCGAAAACTATTTCGCTCCGCAAGGCGCGGGCGACTCGTACACCATCATGATTCCGCCGCCGAACGTCACCGGCAGCCTGCACATGGGCCACGGTTTCAACAACGCGATCATGGATGCCCTGATCCGCTTCCGCCGCATGCAGGGTCGCAACACCCTGTGGCAGCCAGGCACCGACCACGCCGGTATCGCCACGCAGATGCTGGTGGAGCGTCAGCTCGAGGCCTTGGGTCAGAGCCGTCACGATCTGGGTCGCGACAAATTTCTCGAAAAAGTCTGGGAATGGAAGGATCAGTCCGGTGGCAACATCAGCCGCCAGATCCGTCGCCTGGGCTCGTCGGTCGACTGGAGCCGTGAGCGCTTCACGATGGACGACGGCTTGTCCGAAGCGGTTAAAGAGGCGTTCGTGCGACTGCATGAAGACGGCCTGATTTACCGTGGCAAACGTCTGGTCAACTGGGACACCAAGCTGCACACCGCCATCTCTGACCTCGAAGTGGAAAACCACGACGAGAAAGGCCATCTGTGGAACCTGCGCTACCCGCTGGCCGATGGTGCCAAGACCGCTGAAGGTCTGGATTACCTGATCGTTGCCACGACCCGTCCGGAAACCATGCTTGGCGACGCCGCCGTCGCCGTGAACCCGAACGATGAGCGCTACCAGGCGCTGATCGGCAAGTTCGTCGAGCTGCCGCTGGTAGGCCGTCGCATCCAGATCATCGCGGACGACTACTGCGACCCTGAATTCGGCACCGGCTGCGTGAAGATCACCCCGGCCCACGACTTCAACGACTACGACGTCGGCAAGCGCCACAACCTGCCGCTGCTGAACATCTTCGACAAGAACGCTGCCGTTCTGCCCGCAGCCCAGGTGTTCAACCTCGACGGCACGCTGAACGACACGGTCGACGGCACCCTCCCTGCCGAATACGCCGGCCTCGACCGCTTCGAGGCGCGCAAGCAGATCGTGGCTGCGTTCGACGCCGCGGGTCTGTTGGTCAGCGTTGACGACCACGGTTTGAAAGTACCGAAGGGCGACCGCTCCGGGACCATCATCGAGCCGTGGCTGACGGATCAGTGGTACGTGTCGACCAAGCCGCTGGCTGAACCGGCCATCGCCGCCGTTGAAGACGGCCGTATCGCCTTCGTGCCCAAGCAATACGAGAACATGTACTTCTCCTGGATGCGTGACATTCAGGACTGGTGCATCAGCCGTCAGCTCTGGTGGGGCCACCGCATTCCGGCCTGGTACGACGAGTCCGGGAAGGTCTACGTCGGCCGCGACGAAGCCGAAGTCCGCGCCAAGCACAACCTGGGTCCCGATGTTGCCCTGCAGCAGGACAACGACGTGCTCGACACTTGGTTCAGCTCCGGCCTGTGGACGTTCTCCACCCTGGGCTGGCCTGAACAGACCGACTTCCTGAAAACCTTCCACCCGACCGACGTATTGGTCACCGGTTTCGACATCATTTTCTTCTGGGTTGCCCGGATGATCATGCTCACCATGCACCTGGTGAAGAACGAAGACGGTACGGCGCAGGTGCCGTTCAAGACCGTGTATGTGCACGGTCTGGTGCGTGATGGCCAGGGCCAGAAGATGTCCAAGTCCAAGGGCAACGTCCTTGATCCGCTGGACATCATCGACGGCATCGAGCTCGAAGCCCTGGTGCAGAAACGCACCTCCGGCATGATGCAGCCCAAGCTGGCGAAGAAGATCGAGAAGCAGACCCGCGACGAGTTCGCCGACGGCATCGCCAGCTACGGCACCGATGCCCTGCGCTTCACGTTCTGCTCGCTGGCGTCCACCGGCCGTGACATCAAGTTCGACATGGGCCGCGTCGAGGGCTATCGCAACTTCTGCAACAAGATCTGGAACGCCGCGCGCTACGTGCTCGACAAGGGCGAAGACTGCGGTCAGAACGGCGAAGCGTTCGAGCTCTCGCTGCCGGATCGCTGGATCATCTCGCAGCTGCAACGCACTGAAGCCGAAGTGACCCGTCAGCTGGATCAGTTCCGTTTCGACCTCGCGGCGCAGGCGCTGTATGAGTTCATCTGGAACCAGTATTGCGACTGGTACCTGGAGCTGTCCAAGCCGGTTTTGTGGGACGAGACGGCGCCGGTCGAGCGTCAGCGTGGCACCCGTCGCACGCTGGTGCGTGTGCTGGAAGTCGCACTGCGTCTGGCGCATCCGTTCATGCCATTCATCACCGAAGAAATCTGGCAGCGCCTCGCGCCGCTGGCCGGCGTTGAAGGCAAGACCATCATGCTGCAACCGTGGCCGGTGGCGAATGATGCGCGCATCGACGTCGCGGCCGAAGGCGACATCGAATGGCTCAAGAGCCTGATGCTCGGCGTGCGCAACATCCGCGGCGAGATGAACATCGGCCCGGGCAAGCCGCTGCAGTTGTTCCTCAAGAACGTCAGCGCCGAAGACCAGCGCCGCCTGAACGAGAACGAGCACCTGCTGAAGAAGCTGGCCAAGCTCGAATCGTTCACCGTGCTGGAAGCCGGCGCCGAAGCACCGCTGTCCGCGACCGCGCTGGTTGGTGAGATGGAAGTGCTGGTGCCGATGGCCGGATTGATCGACAAAGATGCCGAACTGGCGCGTCTGGACAAGGAAATCCAGCGTCTGCAGGGCGAAGTTCAGCGGGTTGGCGGAAAGCTGTCCAATGCCGCGTTCGTCGACAAGGCGCCGCCTGAAGTCATCGCCAAGGAACGCGCGAAGATGGCCGAAGCCGAACAGGCGCTGGGCAAGCTGGCAGAGCAGCACGCGCGGATCGCGAGTCTGTAATCCGATCAAATCAGCCGGCCTGAATCGCAGGCCGGTTGACGACCATGACCCCTGTAGGCGTGAGCGTGCTCGCGATAGCGGTATATCAGCAACCCAACCGTTGACTGATACACGGTTATCGCGAGCAAGCTCACGTCTACAGGGGTTGTGCTTTCACGAGAATGCATCACCGATGACCAGCACCGACGCCCCCAAGCCCCAGCGCAGCTCCCCACGCAAGAAAGCCAAACCTGCCCAACAGGCCAAGCCTGCCGCGCCGCGTGAGAAAGCCACCCTGCACCCGCGCAACCGCCATCAGGGTCATTACGACTTTCCGCGCCTGATCAAAAGCAGCCCCGAACTGGGCACGTTTGTGATCCTCAATCCCTATGGCAAGGAAAGCATCGACTTCGCCAACCCGGCTGCCGTGCGAGTGTTTAATCGCGCGTTGCTCAAGGCGTTCTACGGCATTGCCCATTGGGATATTCCCGCGGACTACCTGTGCCCGCCAATCCCTGGGCGCGCCGATTATCTGCACTTTCTGGCGGACCTGCTGGCGGAGCGCAACGACGGCGTCATTCCTCGCGGCGCATCCGTTACGGTGCTGGACATTGGCACGGGCGCCAACTGCATCTACCCACTGATCGGTCAGGGCGAATACGGCTGGTCGTTTTTGGGCTCTGACATCGACAAGATCGCCCTCGCCTCGGCGGCGACCATCGTCAAAGCGAACGGCTTGAGCAAGAGCATCAGCTTCCGGGAGCAGACCAACCCTAAACACATCCTGACCCACCTGCTGCAGCCCGATGAGCGCTTCGACATCAGCGTATGTAACCCGCCCTTCCACGCCTCGGCTGAGGAAGCGTTAAGCGGCAGCCAGCGCAAATGGCGAGCCCTCGGCAAGGCAGACCCCAAACGCAAATTGCCGGTGCTGAATTTCGGTGGCCAGGCGGCTGAGCTGTGGTGCGAAGGTGGCGAGGCGCGCTTCGTGACGCAGTTGATCAATGAAAGTGCTCAGGTGGCGGCCCAGGTGTTGTGGTTCAGCACGCTGGTGTCCAAAGCGTCGAACCTGCCTCTCATCCAGAGCGCGCTGAAAAAAGCCGGTGCTGTTGAAAGCCATACGGTGGAGATGGGCCAGGGTCAGAAACAGAGCCGCTTCGTGGCCTGGACCTTTCACGACAGCGCTCGTCAGCACGCCTGGCGGGAGGAGCGCTGGATCGCACGCAAGCCCTGAGCCCCAAACGGCAGTGTCATTTCTGCCAGTAGACGGCCAACCTCCCCGTTCATAAGCTGACTCCTCGTCGCGTGTCCGAGCACAAGGAGGTCAGCCATGCGCGCTATAGCCTGTGTTATCTGCGTATTGATGGTCTGGAACTGCCCGTCCTGGGCAGTTGAATTGAAGACGAATCTCGATCCGGTCGAAACGGTCCGGCGCATCAACGCCAGTTACAACCGCATCGACAACCACTGCACAGAGCCGGACACCGGCGCCGCCCGGGGCCATTACTACTGCAGCGGCATCACCTTGCGCATGGTCAATGACGGCAATTTCAATCCCTGGGACTACAGCCCCTACGCGCTGCAAACCGGCGCAACGTCCTACACGTGGATACGCCGTGACCTGAGCACAACAGTCCTGGTTCACCCTGCCGGCTTCATCCTCAGGACGCCAACGGACGGACTCGCGCTACAGCTCCCGGTCAAGCAGGAGGGCTGGGCCTGTATCTACACGTTCGATGGTTACACAGGACCGGATCGCAAGTGGTACGGCTGCGGGCCCTTCAATGACGCCACCTTCGTGCCCCCTGCCCAACCTACGACAGTGAACAAGAACGCTCAATGGGCCTACGGCACCTGTGCCGATCAGAACGTCAACACGGCCGAGCAGTGGAAACAGAAATATCAGGGCGGCGCCCGACAGCCTATTCAGACGACGCAGTGCTCGTGGAACGCCGAAGTGCCTGCGCAGTGGGACGCGATGATCCAGGCCCATGAAGCCAGAGTGACCACCACCAACGCCGACCCTTATTCGCGCAAGGACTTCTTCAACGAATTCATGCTCAAGAATGCCGCCGGCGGCAGCGACATCATGGATGACATCGATGCGTTTATTTACCAAGGTAAAAGCGCTTTCAACTACCCCGTCCGAGGCGACAACGGCAAAGCCGCGGTGCAGCAGGACGGCCTGGCCAATGCGCGCACCTTCCAACGAAAACTCTATGGGCAAGGCTACGCAGTACCTATCCTGAAAGTCGATTTCACACGGGCGCCGGAGCAACGATTCACCTACAGCGCCGCCGATCAAGGGGTTTCGCTTAACCTCAACAGCAACATAAGCGCGAAATTCATCGCAAAGAGCAACTGGGAACAGCGCCTGGACCCAGGCACCGGGAAAACAGAGTGGACCCTGAATGTCGTGCTGACGGAGCTCGGGAAAAAAGTACAAGCGAGTCAACAGCAAGAGGTCTATCAGGAGCTCTACGACTTGCGCGGTTCAGACCCGCAGTGGCGGGACGAAGAAACAGACGCGGGCAGCATGAAGCAACAAATCGCCTGCATCGTGCGCAACTATCCGCAACGCACTGACTGGAACCTGGAGCCCTTCCGCCCGGTGGTTTCCGAAGCGGCGGCCAAAGCGGCCGGGTGCAACCCTTTCAAGAAATAGCGGGCACAAAAAAACCGTGTCCGGATCACTCCGTCACACGGTTCCTCATCCAAGCAGCGTTTTCGCTTACTTGTTGACCGAGTCAGTCAGCACTTTGGCGGGTACGAACTTGACCACTTTCTTGGCAGCGATTTCGATGGCTGCGCCAGTCGAAGGGTTGCGGCCGGTGCGTGCTGGACGCTCGGTGACTTTCAGTTTGCCGATGCCTGGCAGAGTGATTTCACTGCCGTTTTCCAGTTGGTCAGCGACGATTTGACCCAATTGGTCGAGAGCGTTGCGCGCGGTGGTTTTAGGCGCGTCGATTGCTTCTGCGATATCGGCGATCAATTGGTCTTTAGTCAGAGCCATGGTGGTGTTCCTTCCCTATCAAATTCGAATGGTTTGCAGAGTGTGGTACAGACGCGAAATGTAGATACTGTAAACGGCCTTTGGTTCGGCCGAACGCCCACAAACTGCACGCCTGGCGCGCTTGGGCGCTCAGGACCGGGCAAAACTAGCACAGCGCAACGCAAATATCCGCCCCTACCTACCCATTTGGTCAGCTTTATCGCCCGAGAGGCGTAAAAAAGTCATATTAATGGGCGCAGGTCAGCGTTTTCGGCCCTTCCAGAGCGTTCCCAGGCCCGTCTGCGGTACACTTGCCGACTTTCGCACGGGCCTGGTCTGGTCCCGTTCAGTTTCCCTTCAGCAGCCGAGAAATCCATGCCGATCCGTCACGCCATCGTCCACCTGATCGACAAAAAACCCGACGGCACGCCCGCCGTGCTCCACGCCCGGGACTCCGAACTTGCCGAGTCGCAGGCCATCGAGAACATGCTGGCAGACCTCAACGAAAGCTATAACGCCAAGCAGGGCAAGGCCTGGGGGCTGTTTCATGCCGAGTCCGGCGCGCACCCGTTCAGTGGCTGGCTGAAGGAGTATCTCGATCAGGGCAAGGATTTCACCCAGTTCAGCCGCATTGCGGTCGAGCATCTGCAGAAGCTGATGGAAGAGTCGAACCTGTCGGTCGGCGGCCACGTGTTGTTCGCTCACTATCAGCAGGGCATGACTGAATACCTGGCGATCGCACTGCTGCACCACAGCGAAGGCGTGGCCGTGAACGAAGCCCTGGACGTAACGCCATCCCGGCATCTGGACCTTGGCCAACTGCACCTCGCGGCCCGGATCAATATTTCCGAGTGGCAGAACAACAAGGCCTCTAAGCAGTACATCTCGTTCATCAAGGGCAAGAACGGCAAGAAGGTTTCCGAGTACTTCCGCGACTTCATCGGCTGCCAGGAAGGCGTCGACGGGCCGGGCGAGACCCGCACCCTGCTCAAGGCCTTCAGTGACTTCGTCGAGAGCGAAGACCTGCCGGAAGAATCCACTCGCGAGAAGACCAAGGCGCTGGTCGACTACGCCAGCAGCCAGAGCAAAATGGGCGAGCCCATCGCCCTGGAAGAATTGTCAGGCCTGATCGACGAGGACCGCCCGCGGGCCTTCTACGATCACATCCGCAACAAGGATTACGGCCTGTCGCCCGAGATTCCTGCGGATAAGCGTACCCTCAGTCAGTTCCGTCGCTTCACCGGCCGCGCAGAAGGTCTGTCGATCAGCTTTGAGGCGCACCTGCTGGGCGACAAGATCGAGTACGACGAGGAGAAAGGCACGCTGATCATCAAGGGGCTGCCCACTCAGTTGACCGATCAACTTAAACGCCGCTGATCCCTGCCGAGGAGCCAAGACCCGAATGTTCGTTCGTACCGTGAAGAAGTTCTTGCTCATCATGCTGGTGGTAGTCGTTTACCAGAACTGGGGCAAGATCGAAAACCTGGTCCACCCTTCCTCCACTCTATCGGAGCATGCGCAGGCCAACGCGCAAGTGACGTTATACGCCACCGACTGGTGCGGCTACTGCAAACAGACACGGCGTTTTCTCGACAGCCAGGGCATCCGCTATACCGAGTTCGATATCGAGAAAGACGCCGCCGGGCGCAAGGCCTATGAGGCCCTGGGTGGCCGCGGCATTCCCCTGATCGACGTGAATGGCACGTTGATCAGGGGGTTTAGCGAAGAGCAGATTCTCGCTGCGCTGAAGTGACACCTGACGCTCAGCTGCTGGGGGTCACACCGGATTGCAACCCGCCGCCTCGGCTTTCTCTTCAGAGAGATCGGGGCGGAACGGCTCCAGATTGAATTCATCCTTATTGCGCGCAATGCTGAAGTGGCATACCAACTGACGGCGCATGCCACCGCCATCATTTTGTTTCCATTGAAAATCGTTTTTATACTTGCGGACCAGTTCGGCATACACCGTGTCAGAGCCTGAAGAGCCTGTTTGCTTCTTGCCCAATTCGGTCAGCACGACCGACAGCGACCACTCCTCTTCTCCCGTGCCCGGGTCAGGGCGCAGTGCCCACGTGGCGGACTTGATATAGCGATTGATTGTCTTGCCCGATTCGGAGACGGCCTGATCATCGGCGTCGCAGGCAAACGTTGCATCTTTAGACGGGGAGTCCGGAAGTGTCATTGCGATAATCGGCACCCAGATACCCGTTTGTGAGTAATAACGTTGTTGATCAAACCGGGCATCGTCCTTGCCGCCCCCAGGTTCGGGCAAATAGAAAAAAGCCTGAATCGGCAAGTCTTTATCAGGCGTTTCAGCGCTCCAGGTAGCCAGCCTGAGTTCATTCTGTTTATTGAACGACGTCTTTCCCATTTCACGCATGGCGCTCAGACTTGCATTGAAGTTGTCAGTTGCGTGCCGGTCCAGTGGATCGCGAACATCAAAGCCGCACTCATTGCGATTGTCGCCCTTGGTCTGCGTCTTGTACTGCTCTGCCCATTGGCGACCGGTCTCGATCTTTTGAGAAAAGCACTCAGCGCCTTTGCCTGGCGCGGTCGCCACCGGAGAGGAGCCACAGCCCTTGTCGACCCGCGAATCAGTGCCGCCATCCATCGGGAACGAGCACAGCACGTTATAGGGGCTTTTGTCAGTCGGCAGCGCCTGAATCGGAAAGAGCACGTAGCCATTGTTTTCATAGCGGACGAGCCGGGAAAACTTGGCGTCCTTGCGCAGGTAAGAGAAGGATGTACCGCCACTTTTGACCGAGGCCGGGCTCGGGTCCCATGAATTGTAGTCGTCCGACGGAATGGTCGCCCTGAAGATAACCCCGTTGCACAAAAACGCAGGTGACGAGGCTTTGCCGCAGTTGTCTCGCGTATCGTAATACTGACGCGTCAGTGCCTTGGCCGTATCAGCGCAACTGGCCGCATAAACATCAGCGCTTTGCATTGCAATAACAAGTAGCGATACACCGAACGTATTGGCCTTGACCATGACATGCTCTCCCGTCCTGGAATAAACCGTCCGACATCACTGAACATTGAGAATATCGACGGCACAAGGGGGCACCGACGTTCTCAAGGACCGGACGAGTTTTGTTCACGTTGAAAGAAGAGAGTAAACCGAGTGTTTTTTTTAACAACTGTCACAACTGACAGTTACGACCGTCGTGCGTTAATCCGTCAGATTGATAGGCAATTAAAACACAGCGATTATTCGGCGCCGCGATAAAGCCCGGCATTGCGCCGGGCTTACTTCTCTATCAACTTGTCAAATCGTCTTGATTTGAAAACCGAAACGCGGGAAGTGCACATGCACGGTGCCTGCGCGTTCATCTTCGCGACGCAGGATGATCGCTTCGCGCCCGCTGAAAATCAGCTCGCCCGCCACTGCGTCAACGCCGTAATCCACTGCGGACACGGTGACCTGCTGGCCGATGGTGAAACCGTTGGGGTCGGTGAAATCTTCATCGGGCACCGGCGCCGGAGTAGCAGCGCGAGCGATCTCAACGGCGTCGCTCGAGCTCAATTCACTCGGCGCGCCATGGCTGAACGCAATAACGCGCTCGTACCAACTCAACACCGCCGGATAGGCGTCGACGAGCGGGGACGTCACAGGGGTTTGTTTGAGGAACCACAAGGTGTGAGCCACCGAGAAGTCGGCAATCGAGGGCGCACCCAGGAGGAAATCACCGTTGCGCTCAAGCTGGGTTTCCAGACGCGCCATCAGCGTCGGCCATTGATGCTGAGCCACTTCCAGCGGCACGCGATTGGCGCTGCCGCCGTTGAACAGTGTGGCACGGTCGGCAACGAATGCCTTCACGGCCTCAGGCGGGACTTTGGCGAAACGCACAGCAAGGGATGCCGGCTGAAACACCAGGCTGACCGCATGCAGGAACAGCACCGAATCCGCCCACGCCGCGAGGCTGGCCGCCGTGAACTCCTGACCTTCGGGATAGAACGTGGGAGACGATTTTTCCTGCTCAAGACGCCGGGCGATCAACGCGGTGTCGCAGTAGATGTCGGCGCCCACTTGCAGAACCGGGGTTTTGCGATAGCCGCCGGTGAGGGCCATGAGGTCGGGCTTGGGCATGATCGACGGGATGTTGACCGAGCGCCATGACAGGCCTTTGAAGCCCAGCATCAGGCGGGCTTTCTCGGCGAACAGTGACGTTGGATAGTGATGAAGAATCAACTCAGACATGCTTCGGGCCATCCGCAGGGATAAAGCCCCAGCTTAGCCTCCTGCGCGCTTACGGCATACCCGCTCGGCCTGATGGCGCAGCATCACTCGGCTGGATGTAGCTGGCGGCGAGGTATTCCTTGGCGCTTTTACGCAGCTTTTTGATCAGCCTTTCCTGCCGCAGGGCATCCCCCTTGTCGCGACAAGCTTCGACATACACCAGCGCCACCGCGGGGCTCGAGCTGAAAAAGCGCGCGCCTTTGCCGGCTTGATGTTGGGCGAACCGGCGCTGCGGATCATTGCTGATGCCGCAGTACAAAGAACCGTTGGCCGCGCGCACCAAGTACACGAACCAGGATTTGACCGGCACGGCTTCGGACACAGGTGCGGTGGCGATTTCGGCTTCAGACATGCGGGACCGTGGACCAGTAGCGAGGGGAACGGACTCTATCAAACGTCAGCGACTGGCCTGAAAAGCGTTCAGCCCTTTCTGGCCCTGCGCACGGATGGCGTTTTGCACAAGCGCCGTCCAGCCCAGTAATACGCCCTTTGTGCCGAGCGCCTGACGCGACCAGCGCCATAGATCAAACTGATCGTGGTGCTCGCAGATCTTGCCGTCGCGAAACACAAACCGCGCCTGAATGTCGTTGACCACCGTGCGGCCGGTCTGGCTGAACAGGTAGGTCGCGACCCAGTGCGCCGCGCCAGTCGTGGCATCGGCACGAACGTGATCGAACACCACCGAGAAGTCACGGGCCCGGGAGGTCAGCATGCGCCACATGTCGCCTGCATCCCGCCCGTGCAACTCGCCAAACACCGGGTCGGAGAACACCACGTCCTCGCTGTAGCACGCAGCCATCGCCTCGGCGTCGAGGCGGCTGAACGCCTCGTAGAAGCGCGTGATGACCGCGCTGTTGTGTTCGCTGGTAAAGGTCTCGCTCATGGGAACGCCGTCCATGGATATAGGATGCCTGCACGATAAGCGGCCCCACCGCGTTTTGCCACGGGCATTCGCATCACAAATGCTTCCCCTCAGACTTTCTCGCTGGTCACGCCCACGTACAGCGCACGCCCGGCGCCCAGACCAGCGATGATAGCGGCGATGCCGATGATCCCGAAGATCCAGCCCACCGAGTCCCAGTTGCCGGTCCAGTCATGCACGACGCCGACCGCGAAAGGCCCGAGCGACGCGAGGGTGTAGCCGAAGCCTTGAGCCATGCTCGACAGGTTGGCGGCGACATGGGAGTCCCGCGAGCGCAACACGATCAGGGTCAATGCCAGGCTGAACGTGCCGCCCTGCCCCACGCCGAGCACCACGGCCCAGCCCCACAACTGTTCAAGTGGCGCATACAGGCAGCCGAACAGACCGGCCAGTGTCAGCAGCATCACCAGCACAATAGCGATGCGCTGATCCTTGCCGCGAGTGGCCAGCCACGGCGCGGTCAGCGAGCTGACCAATTGCACCATGATCGAACCGGACAACAGCAGGCCGGCGTCAACGGCAGTCAGTCCTCGCCCGATGAGGATCGACGGCAGCCAGCCGAACACGATGTAGGCCAGTGACGATTGCAGGCCCATATAAAGGGTGACTTGCCAGGCCAGAGGATCGCGGCGCAAACCGCGTACCCGATAAGCCACCTGGTGCTGGCCATGACGTTGACGCGTCTGCGGCCACCAGAAGATTGCAGCAAGAATCGCCGGGACGATCCAGAAACCCAGGCCCAGTGTCCAGTCGCGGCCGTCGCCGTTACCCAGCGCCTCGCTCAACGGCACCGTGGAGCCGGCCGCAACGGCGGCGCCCAGGCACAGCGCCATGGTGTAAACGCCCGTCATGGCACCGGCCTGCCTGGCGAAGTCACGCTTGACGATGCCGGGAAGCAGAACCCCGATGATGCCGATGCTGGCGCCAGCCATGATGCTGCCGGCGAACAGACCGAACTCGCCCAACGAGCTGCGCAGAATGATGCCGCAGGCCAAGGTCAGCAGAATGCCGAGTACCACGCGCTCACTGCCGAATCGCCGCGCAAGGATCGGCGCAAGGGGCGCGAACAGGCCCAGGCACAACACCGGCAGCGTGGTGAGCAACCCGGCCGTGGCCGCAGAAAGTCCCAGGCTTCGTGACACCTCACTCAACAACGGCGCCATGCTCGACAACGCCGGACGCAGATTCAGCGCCACCAGCACCAGGCCCAACAACAGGAACCATGGGCGCTTGAGCACGGGATGATGCTGCTGCACCTGCTCGTCATCCGCTTCCGCGTCGATCAGCAGTTTGTCAATTTCATGGGGAGTCGAAGCATTGGAACGGGAACTGCTCGCCGTCGGCGCCTTGGTCGTCATGGGATTCTCGTGGGGGCAGGAGGATGTAACAGCGCATTGCGCAAAGGAGTAATCCTGTTGGAGATCGGCAGAGAACACAAGTTTTACGAGAATTGGGTACAGTTTTGCGGCAGACGTCAGGCGACCGGCCATAAAAAACCCGGGCACAGGGCCCGGGCTCTTTGTATTGCTGCTACTGACTCAATGCAGGATCTGGCTGAGGAACAGCCTTGTACGGTCGCTTTGCGGATTATCGAAGAAGTCGTTCGGCGCGGCTTGTTCGACGATCTCGCCTTTGTCCATGAAGATCACGCGGTTGGCGACGGTCCGGGCGAAACCCATCTCGTGAGTCACGCAGAGCATGGTCATGCCCTCTTCCGCCAAGCCGACCATGGTGTCGAGCACCTCTTTCACCATTTCCGGATCGAGGGCCGAGGTCGGCTCGTCGAACAGCATGATCTTCGGCTTCATGCACAGCGCGCGGGCAATCGCCACACGCTGTTGCTGACCGCCGGAGAGCTGGCCCGGATATTTATGCGCCTGCTCGGGAATACGCACGCGCTCCAAATAATGCATGGCGATTTCTTCGGCCTTGCGCTTGGGCATCTTGCGCACCCACATCGGCGCCAGCGTGCAGTTCTGCAGGATGGTCAGGTGCGGGAACAGGTTGAAGTGCTGAAACACCATGCCGACTTCGCGACGAATCGTCTCGATCTGCTTCAGGTCCGACGTCAGCTCGGTGCCATCGACCACGATGCGACCCTGCTGGTGCTCCTCCAGACGGTTGAGGCAACGGATGGTCGTCGACTTGCCCGAACCCGACGGGCCGCACAACACAATGCGCTCGCCCTGACGCACGTTCAGGTTGATGTCTTTCAACACGTGGAACTGGCCGTACCACTTATGTACGCCTTCCATCCGGATCATGCCTTCGGCGCCCAGAGGCTTACTGATAGCTTCACTCATCACAAAACTCCTAACGCTTGTGGCCTGTGTCCAACTTACGCTCCAAATGCATGGAGTAGCGGGACATGCCGAAACAGAAGATCCAGAACACCAGGGCCGCGAACACGTAACCCTCGGTCGCCATGCCGAGCCACTTGGGGTCGGCGGCAGCTTGTTTGACGCTGTTGAGGAGGTCGAACAGGCCGATGATGATCACAAGGCTGGTGTCCTTGAACAACGCGATCACGGTGTTGACCAGACCCGGAATGACCATCTTCAGGGCCTGCGGGAGAATCACCAGGCCCATGCGGCGCCAGTAGCCGAGGCCCATGGCGGCAGCCGCTTCGTACTGACCTTTTGGAATGGCCTGCATGCCGCCCCGAACCACCTCGGCCACATACGCCGACTGGAACAGAATCACGCCGATCAGTGCGCGCAGCAGTTTGTCGAAGTTCATGCCTTCAGGCAGGAACAGCGGCAGCATCACCGACGACATGAACAGCACCGTGATTAAAGGAACGCCCCGCCAGAACTCGATGAACGTCACGCATAAGACGCGAATGGCCGGCATCTCGGAGCGACGTCCCAGTGCCAGCACCACGCCCAGCGGCAACGCGCCGGCGATACCCACCGTGGCGATCACCAGGGTCAGCATCAAGCCGCCCCACTGATTGGTGGCGACCTGGTCCAGGCCGAATACGCCGCCATGCAGCAGGAAGTAGGCGATGATCGGGTAGATGAACAGGAACGACAGGCCGTAGATCGCCTTGCGCGGCATCACTTTGATGAACAGCGGCGCAACGCCGATGATCGCCAGCCAGACGGTCAGATCCACCCGCCAGCGCAGCGCCTGCGGGTAATAGCCGTACATGAACTGGCCGAAGCGCTGTTCGATGAACACCCAGCAGGCGCCCGCCTTTGTGCAGTCTTCGCGCGTCGTGCCGACCCAGTTGGCATCGAAGATGGCCCAACTCAGCAACGGTGGAACAACCAGCCAGATCAGGTAGATCGCGAACAGGGTCAACAGCGTGTTGATCCAGCTCGAGAACAGGTTCTGGCGCATCCATGCCACGGGGCCGAAGACTTTGCTCGGCGGCGGCATGTCGGGTTTGAAAGTATGGGATGTCATGCGCGTTTCCTCACCGCTCGATCAGCGCAATGCGCTTGTTGTACCAGTTCATCAGCAGGGAAATGCTGATACTGATCGCCAGGTACACGCTCATGGTGATGGCAATGACTTCGATGGCCTGACCGGTCTGGTTGAGCACGGTACCGGCGAACAGCGAAACCATTTCCGGGTAACCGATACCGGCGGCCAGCGACGAGTTCTTCGCCAGGTTCAAGTATTGGCTGGTCAATGGCGGGATGATCACTCGCAGCGCCTGGGGAATGATGACCTTACGCAGCGTCGGCCCTGGACGCAGGCCCAGCGAACGTGCCGCTTCGGTCTGGCCGTGACTCACCGACTTGATGCCCGAGCGTACGATCTCGGCGATAAACGCCGCCGTATAAACTGTCAGGGCCAATGTCAGCGCCAGCAGTTCAGGGATCAGTACCCAGCCGCCGACAAAGTTGAAGCCTTTCAGTTCAGGAACCTCCCAATGCACCGGTGCACCGAAGATCAGCGCGCAGAGCGCCGGGATCACGATGAACAGCGCAAGGCCTGCCCAGAACTTGTGGAACGGTACGCCCGTGGCTTCGAAGCGCTTGTTCGCCCAACGCGTCATGAACACGATGGCAACAATGGCCAGCACTACGCTGATCACGAACGGCCATGCCGCATCGGTAGCAATCGCGGCCGGCATGTTCAGGCCACGGCTGCTGACGAAGAACGAGCCGAGAAAGCCGTGGGCAGCCCGCGGCCCTGGCAGGGTCAGGAACACCGCGAAATACCAGAACAGGATCTGCAGCAGCGGTGGAATGTTACGGAAGACTTCAACGTAAACCGTCGCCAGCTTGTTGATGATCCAGTTGTTGGACAGACGCGCGACGCCGACGATGAATCCCAGCAGGGTCGCAAGGACCACGCCGATGAATGTCACCAGCAGCGTGTTGAGCAATCCGATCAGGAAAACCCGCGCGTAGGTGTCCGACTCCGTAAACGGAATCAGGTGCTGCGCGATGCCGAAGCCGGCACTGTTTTCAAGGAAACCGAAACCTGAGGTGATACCCCGGTGTTGCAGGTTGGTCTGGGTGTTATCGAACAGATACCAACCCATCGCGACTACGGCGACAACCGTAATTATCTGAAATAGCCACGCACGCACTTTAGGGTCGCTGAGGCTGAGCCTCTGCTTGGGTGCGCTGATTTGATTTTGCATGGAGTGCCCCGGAAGAAATGCAACAAAGCGCCCGGCTGCAATTCACGCAGCCGGGCGCAGGTCAATCAACGCACAGGTGGTGCGTATTGAATGCCGCCAGCGTTCCACAGAGCGTTCTGACCGCGAGCGATCTCCAGAGGAGTGGCTGCGCCCAGGTTCTTCTCGAAGATTTCGCCGTAGTTACCGACTTGCTTGACGATCTGCACGACCCAGTCTTTCTTCAGTTTCAGCTGACCGCCGTACTCACCGTCGGCACCCAGCAGACGAGCGACGTCCGGGTTCTTGGTGGACTTGGCTTCGGCTTCAACGTTTTTCGACGTCACGCCTGCTTCTTCCGCGTTCAGCAGCGCGTAGCCCACCCAGCGAACAACGGTGGTCCAATCTTCATCGCCACGTGCGACAACAGGACCCAGCGGTTCTTTGGAGATGGTTTCAGGCAGAACGACGTAGTCCTTCGGCGAGGCCAGCTTGGAGCGCTGTGCGTAGAGCTGGGACTTGTCGGAGGTCAGTACGTCGCAACGACCGGATTCCAGCGACTTGGCGCTTTCGTCGGAGGTGTCGAACGTGATCGGGGTGTACTTGAGGTTGTTGGCGCGGAAGTAGTCCGACACGTTCAGCTCAGTGGTGGTACCGGCCTGAATACAGATGGTCGCGCCGTCCAGTTCCTTGGCACTTTTCACGCCCAGCTTGCTGTTGGCCAGGAAGCCAACGCCGTCGTAATAAGTGACGAAGCCCGGGAAGACCAGGCCCATGCTCGCATCACGGGAGCTGGTCCAGGTGGTGTTACGCGACAGGATGTCGATTTCGCCGGACTGCAGCGCGGTGAAGCGCTCTTTGGCGTTCAGCTGGCTGAACTTGACCTTGGTCGCGTCGCCAAACACCGCGGCAGCCACAGCGCGGCAGAAGTCGGCGTCGATGCCCTGGATCTTGCCGCTTGCGTCTGGAACCGAGAAGCCTGGCAGACCGTCACTGACGCCGCACTGAATAAAGCCCTTCTTCTGAATGGCGTCCAGCTTGGCACCCGCTTGAGCGAACCCGGTCAGGCCGAGCGCTGCAGCGGCGGCCACTACAGCCAGGGTGGATTTCAACATCTTCATTCAAACCTCCAGTTTGCTCTTTGTTGTGTAGGAGCCTTAGCCCCGTCGCACCCTTGTGAGGCATTCATGACCCGTGTTGGCTTGTTTTTGGGTCAGGCGACGTTGAACCCGTTGGCCGCCACCGGCGCCAGGCATCTGGTCATCCCGTGTTCGGCCTGTTGCGAGCCCTGCAGACTGAAGCCCCATGATGTCCTTGAACCCCGAGGTTCAAAGCGAATCGTGCCCGGAATCCTGCTCGATGATTCCATGCTGCCCCTGACGCAACACTCGGCTGTCTGCTTGATAGCCTATTAGTGTTACCGCCCGAGGTGAGCGCCTTCACTCCGCGGGTTGTGTAGCAAAGCCCGTACCACCATGCTGGCAATGTCGAATTAGCGACAGGTCAAGATCAAAACTTGTAACCTTGCGACATCTTTCCTACATCCGCACACGACCCGACGCACCGCCTTAAAGCGCTGCGCCAGAGGCGTCGCACACTAATGGAGCACACATGACTGAACCGTTGATCATCGAGCCGGAATTGGCAGTCGATGCCTGCGTGATCTGGCTGCATGGCCTGGGCGCTGACCGCTATGATTTTCTGCCAGTCGCCGAGATGCTGCAGAAGGCGCTGAAGACCACGCGTTTCATCCTGCCCCAGGCGCCGACCCGTGCCGTCACCATTAACGGTGGCTACGCGATGCCCAGCTGGTATGACATCAAGGCCATGAGCCCGGCCCGCGCCATAGACAGCGGCGAGCTGGAAGGCTCGGCGCAAGACGTCATCAAGCTGATCGAACAGCAACGTGACAGCGGCATCGACCCGGCCCGAATCTTCCTGGCGGGGTTTTCCCAAGGCGGCGCCGTGGTGTTGCACACTGCCTTCCTGCGTTGGGAAGGCCCCCTCGGTGGCGTGCTCGCGCTGTCCACTTATGCACCGACGTTCAGCGACGAAATGAGCCTGTCCGCCAGCCAGCAACGCATCCCGGCCTATTGCTTGCACGGCAGCAATGACCCGGTGGTGTTGCATGCCATGGGGCGAGCGGCTTACGAGCATCTGAAGGCCCAAGGCGTCACCGTGACATGGCAGGAATACCCAATGGAGCACGAAGTGTTACCGCAGGAAATTTCCGACATAGGTGTCTGGCTCGCGGATAAGCTTCGCTAGTCCACTCATTTGATCCTTCCAATTACGTTGCGGATTTGCTAGGACACTACGCCGCGCCGGGTTCTTGCTTTACACTCCCCGGCGTACATTCCTAAATCAATCGATGAGATGACCGTGCTCAAAGCACTTAAAAAGATGTTCGGAAAAAGCGAGGCTGAGCCGCTCGCACCTGCTGCTCCCCTTCCCGTCCCCCAGCGCCAGACCGAAAGCGTCTCGCGGGAACCGTCAGCAGCAGAAGTGCACGTGCCAATGCCAGAGCATTCGGCAGTCACTGCACCGCCCGTCACTTCGCCCACCAGGGCGGAACGCCCGCGCCGCGAACGTGCACCCAAGCCTGTCGTTATTCCCTGGAAACCCGAAGACTTCGTCGTCGAACCCCAGGAAGGCAAAACCCGTTTCCACGATTTCCCCCTCGCCCCTGAATTGATGCACGCCATCCAGGACCTGGGCTTCCCGTACTGCACGCCCATCCAGGCGGGCGTTCTGGGTTACACCCTCAAAGGCCGCGATGCCATCGGCCGCGCCCAGACCGGCACTGGCAAGACCGCCGCGTTCCTGATTTCCATCATTACCCAGTTGACCCAGACGCCTCCGCCGAAGGAGCGCTACATGGGTGAGCCCCGTGCGCTGATCATTGCGCCGACCCGTGAGCTGGTGGTGCAGATCGCCAAGGACGCCGAGGCGCTGACCAAGTACACCGACCTCAACGTGATGACGTTCGTCGGCGGCATGGATTTCGACAAGCAGCTTAAACACCTCGAAGCCCGCCACTGCGACATCCTGGTCGCCACGCCTGGCCGGTTGCTGGACTTCGCCCAGCGCGGCGAAGTGCACCTGGACATGGTCGAAGTCATGGTGCTGGACGAAGCCGACCGCATGCTCGACATGGGCTTCATCCCTCAGGTCCGCTCGATCATTCGCCAGACCCCGCACAAGGGCGAGCGTCAGACGCTGCTGTTCTCCGCCACCTTCACTGAAGACGTGATGAACCTGGCCAAGCAGTGGACGACGGATCCTGCGATCGTCGAGATCGAATCGCTGAACGTCGCCAGCGACACGGTCGAGCAACACATCTATGCCGTCGCCGGCGCCGACAAGTACAAGCTGCTGTTCAACCTGATCAATGATCACGGCTGGGAGCGGGTGATGGTCTTCGCCAACCGCAAGGATGAAGTGCGACGCATCGAAGAGCGTCTGGTGCGAGACGGCATCAATGCCGCGCAGTTGTCAGGCGACGTGCCGCAGCACAAGCGCATCAAGACGCTCGAAGGCTTTCGCGAAGGCAAGATTCGCGTGCTGGTGGCCACTGACGTGGCGGGTCGCGGGATTCACATCGACGGCATCAGCCACGTGATCAACTTCACTCTGCCGGAAGTACCGGACGACTACGTACACCGCATCGGACGGACCGGTCGTGCAGGCGCTGATGGCGTGTCGATCAGCTTCGCCGGTGAAGACGACTCGTATCAGCTGCCGTCGATTGAAGAGAAGCTGGGTCGCAAGATCAGCTGCGAAACGCCGCCAACCGTGTTGTTGCGGCCGGTGGTGCGTGTGCAGCGGGCGATTCCTGCGGCGGAGTAAGTCACTTGGCGCGTTGTCCGCGCTGACTGCGAATCACTGGAAATTCCAAGCGCGGTGGCGTGCCTGGCACCCTGTGGGAGTGAGCTTGCTCACGAAGGCTGCAGTCGGGTCACTACCGATTCAGCTGCCCCGGCCTCTTCGCGAGCAAGCTCGCTCCCACATGATGAGTCGCGGGTTACTTCCAGCGATCCGCAGCCTTGTGATCGCTGTCGCGACCCTCAACCCAGCGCGGCCCTTCTGAAGTGTTTTCCTTCTTCCAGAACGGCGCGCGGGTTTTCAGGTAGTCCATGACGAAATCGCAGGCCTCGAACGCGGCCTGGCGGTGGGCGCTGGCGGCCGCGACGAACACGATAGGCTCACCCGGCGCCAACTCGCCCACCCGATGAATCACTTCCAGCTTGAGCAACGGCCAGCGCTGCTGCGCTTCACTGACGATCTTGAGCAGCGCTTTCTCGGTCATGCCGGGATAGTGTTCAAGGAACATCCCCGCCACGTCACGTCCATCGTTGAAGTCCCGCACGTAGCCGACAAAGCTGACCACCGCACCCACGCCGACGTTGGCGTCGTGCATGGCATTGACTTCAGCCCCCGGATCGAACGCATCGGGTTGCACTCGCACGCTCATATCAGCCCCCGGTGACGGTCGGGAAAAACGCCACTTCATCGCCCGGCTCGACAGCCGTGTCCAGCGGGCACAGCTCTTGGTTGCGGGCACACATGATGCCTCTCTCGCTCAGCACCTCCCACACACCGCCACGCTCAAGCAGATGCTGGCGCACCGCGTCGACGGTGGCGAATGCGCCTTCGAGGTTCTCGCTCTCGGTGCCGAGGGTTTCGCGAAAACGCGCAAAATATTGGACGTGTACGTGAATGGTCATTGGGCGCTCACCTGCTCATCAGCGATGAAATGTCCGCTTTTGCCACCGAGCTTTTCAAGCAACCGGACGTGTTCGATGGTCATGCCGCGGTCAACCGCCTTACACATGTCGTAGATGGTCAGGGCCGCGATGCTCGCGGCGGTCAGCGCTTCCATTTCCACCCCGGTCTGGCCGGAGAGTTTGCAGCGGGCAAGGATATGCACGGTGTTTGGGCTTTCTGCGGTGAGTTCGACCTTCACGCCCGTGAGCATCAGCGGATGGCAAAGGGGAATCAGATCGCTGGTTTTTTTCGCGGCCTGAATGCCGGCGATGCGCGCGACGGCAAATACATCCCCTTTGGGATGTCCGCCTGCGACGATCATTTGCAGGGTTTCGGGCAGCATGCGCACGCGCGCTTCGGCCACGGCTTCACGGAACGTCACGTCTTTTTCAGTGACGTCGACCATGTGGGCGCGACCTTGGGAATCGAGATGAGTGAGCACGGGATGACTCCTGAACAGGAGCGGGGATTGTAGGGAGTTAGGGCTAGAAGCCACAAGCTGCAAGCTACAAGCTACAAGCTACAAGCTGACGACCGTTAGTGGACGCCGGCTAGCAGCTTGCGGCTAGAGGCTAGAGGCTAGAGGCTTGAGGCTGATGTCAGTTTACAAATGGCTCTCCGCATATTCGGCCAGGATCGAGCGTGGAACACCTTGCAGACTGATGTGCACGCCGTTGGGGAAGTCCTTGAAACGCTCCGTCAGGTAAGTCAGCCCCGAGCTGGTGGCCGACAGATAAGGCGTGTCGATCTGTGCCAGGTTACCCAGGCAGACCACCTTGGAACCAGCGCCTGCACGGGTAATGATGGTTTTCATCTGGTGCGGTGTGAGGTTCTGGCATTCATCGATCAGGATCAGGCTCTGCTGGAAGCTTCGACCGCGAATGTAGTTGAGGGATTTAAACTGCAGCGGCACCTTGCTGAGGATGTAATCGACACTGCCATGGGTGTTTTCGTCATCCATGTGCAGCGCTTCCAGGTTGTCGGTGATCGCGCCAAGCCATGGTTCCATCTTTTCCGCTTCGGTACCGGGCAGAAAGCCGATCTCCTGGTCGAGCCCCTGCACGCTACGGGTGGCAATGATACGGCGATAACGCTTGCTGACCATGGTCTGCTCGATGGCAGCGGCCAGGGCGAGAATGGTCTTGCCCGAACCGGCCGCGCCGGACAGGTTGACCAGATGAATATCCGGATCGAGCAGCGCGAACAGCGCCAGCCCTTGATAAATGTCGCGCGGTTTCAGCCCCCACGCTTCCTGGTGCAGCAGCGGCTCTTGATGCATGTCCAGCAACAGCAGCTCGTCAGGCTTGACGCCCTTGACCCAACCGACGAAGCCTTGCTCATCAATGATGAACTCGTTGATGTGCACAGACGGAATCTGCTCGATCATCTGCACTTTGTGCCAGGTACGGCCGTGATCCTGACGGGTATCGACTTTGCTCACCCGGTCCCAGAAAGAGCCGGTCATGTTGTGATAACCGCGGGACAGCATCGACACGTCGTCAACCAGTTGGTCGGTGCTGTAATCCTCGGCCTCGATGCCGCAGGCCCGCGCCTTGAGGCGCATGTTGATGTCTTTGGTGACCAGTACGATGCGCGTGTCCTTTTTCCGCGCATGCAGGTCGATCAGCTGATTGATGATGATGTTGTCATTGAGGTTGTCAGGCAGGACCCGGTTGGGCTCTTGCCGCTTGTTCATGAGGATGGACAGGTAACCCTTGAAAACGCCTGTACCGCGATCGATCGGTACGCCTTTTTCGACCTCCTCCGGGGTCGCTTCGCCGAGTGTCTTGTCAATCAACCGGATCGCCTGCCGACATTCAGCAGCCACCGAGTGCTTGCCCGCCTTGAGCTTGTCCAGTTCTTCCAGGACGGTCATGGGGAGTGCAACGTGATGTTCTTCGAAATTCAGAAGCGCATTTGGATCATGGATCAATACGTTGGTATCGAGCACGTAGAGGATTGGCTGGTTAGAGGAAGGGGTGCGTCCGTGGTCATCCATACTCGCTCACCTTTGTAGTAGCCAAGTGACGCAACACACAGCGATGCTGCGCCACGAAAAG
This sequence comes from Pseudomonas sp. GL_135, assembly GCF_057834665.1. Lineage (NCBI taxonomy): Bacteria > Pseudomonadati > Pseudomonadota > Gammaproteobacteria > Pseudomonadales > Pseudomonadaceae > Pseudomonas > Pseudomonas sp. GL_135. The sequence continues at coordinate 897,984 of NZ_CM174408.1, read as the reverse complement.
GCCGCCGAGGCTTTCCCCTTGAGGCAGGAGAAAATTGCGCAAAGTGGGTCTGGGATGACGCCACCTGTGTTGCAGGGTTCGGCGGTCTGTTGTCGTAATACCGCAAAACCGATGACATAAAAACGCGTTTCGGCGCTTTTTGAGGTTTATTTCTCAAGGGGCACATTAGGCCTTGGCGGATGGGTCAGCCGCGTTTAAAGTCGGAAGTCCGGTCCGGGACAAATCCTCAGAAATTTCCCACCTCCCCCTCGTCATTCCCCTTCTTTCACTGGCGGCACTGTCTGCTCAACCGCTGCACCCGGCTGCTCGGCTGGCTCCTCTACGGCGTCATCGTCCGGCGCGTCAGCCTCGTCATCCTCATCTTCTTCGTCCGCCAACTGCTGCGGATAGATATGGCAGTCCTCCCACATCACGCCGCTTTGCGCGGTATTGGCCATCAGCCACGGCACCGCCTGCTGCGCCTTGTCCGTGCTGTCATGGAACACCACGTTCCCGCGCCGCCACAGCAGCATCAGCGTAAGCACCCGATTGGCAGCCTGCTCAGCGCTGATGCGTCCGGTGCTGTCCTGGGAATCGATGTTCCACAGCGAAACACGCAGCTGCTGATCCCGGAAGAACGACGCGCTGTCGGCACGACGATGGCCGTAAGGCGGGCGAAACAGCGGCACGAAATTGTCCGGCAGCACCTGTTGGACCAGTGCGGCGGTGCGCTCTATGGAGTCTTGCCAGTCGCGCCAGTGGGCATGGGACCTGAACTCCCAGCCTTGCAGGCCGACGCATTGCTGCCGGTAGACGTTTTGCAGCGCCTGAGCCGAGGTGCTGTCCAGACGACTCTGCAGGCTTTTGCCCAGAACGAAGAAGGTCGCGGTGATTTTCTGCTGGCGCATGAAATCAGCCAGCCAGTCGGTGGCGCCATCGGCGACGGTCGGACCACTCTCGAAATTGAGCAGGAAGGTCCGGTCCGGCATTTCTTCGCCGCTGAGCTCGTCGGAGTTGTAGCGCTCGATCTCGCTGCTGGTCTGCGGGAACAAGGCGGCCATGCGCAACAGTTCGTTGAGATAGCGCTGGTTGAAGGCATCGGCCGGCGCGGCCCACTGCGCATAAAAGGAATCATCGGCCACTTTGTACTCGGCGGCACGCTGGCGCAGCATCGGTACGTCATCAACCAGTACACAGAAGGACGCGTCGGCTCCGCAGGTTTTTTCAGCGAAGGTCCAGTTCTCGAACAGGCGCGTCCATAAGCGTGTGCGGATCAGGTTCACCGTCGGCAGGTTGATCTGGCGCAGGCCCAGGCGCGCACTCAGCTGGGCGTCGCTGAGGCTTTCGCTCTCCAGCAACTGATGGGCGAAGCTGAGAATTTGCGCGCGCGAAGCGACGTCGAACAGCTGCGGCGTTTCCAGTGCCTCCGGCCAGACTGCGCGATCCAGCATCGCAATTTCGCCCGTGGCCGCCTGTGCGTTGAGCCCCAATAAACAGGCTCCAATCAATACCAGCATGCGCAACACGACGTGCTCCCAATCCTTGATAAAGAGGCCGAAAACCGGCGAGGCACTATAGCGGATTTGCCTCAGACCAGAATGCCGGATTCCGGCACCGCTTCCGCAGGATGGCGCCTATCGACACCATAGCTGGAGTGATAAGCACGCAACCCCTAGAATCGCCCGACGATCAAAGGAGCCCTGCCCATGCTGATGGTGATTTCCCCAGCCAAAACCCTCGACTTCGAAACGCCGCCTACTACCAAGCGCTACACCCAGCCGCAATTTCTGGATCACTCCCAGGAGCTCATCAGCCAATTGCGTGACCTGACGCCAGCACAGATCGGTGAGCTGATGCACCTGTCCGACAAGCTCTCCGGCCTCAATGCCGCCCGCTTCGGCAGCTGGAATCCGGCGTTTACGCCTGAAAACGCCAAACAGGCGCTGCTGGCCTTCAAGGGCGACGTGTACACCGGTCTCGACGCCGACACCCTTAGCGCAGCTGACCTCACTTACGCCCAGAAGCACCTGCGTATGTTGTCCGGGCTTTATGGGCTGCTGCGTCCTCTGGACCTGATGCAACCGTATCGGCTGGAAATGGGTACAAAGCTGGCGAACGCAAGGGGCAAGGATCTTTACGCATTCTGGGGCGACCGCATCAGCGAATGGCTCAACGAGGCGCTGAAAGAACAAGGCGACGACGTGCTGCTCAACCTGGCGTCGAACGAATATTTTTCAGCGGTCAAGCGGCCGGCACTCGATGCCCGGGTGATCGAAACCGAGTTCCGCGACCAGAAAAACGGTCAGTACAAGATCATCAGCTTCTACGCCAAGAAGGCCCGGGGCATGATGGCTCGCTTCGTGATTTCCGAGCGCATCAGGAAGCCCCAGGACCTGATGCAGTTCGATGCCCACGGCTATCGCTACAGCAAAGAGCAGTCCTCTCCAGGCAAGCTTATTTTCCTGCGGGATGAGCAAGACGCCTGAGCTTCACCGCCCTGAACGTTCGCCAGTCAGCGTCGCCCGTTTCCACTTCATGGCGGGCAACGCGACGGCATTCAATCCCTTCTTCGGTGCACTTCCCAAGACACAAGTGTCACCACTTTAGTGTGCATGCTGTGACCCCATCATTCGAATGTGTCCATCCATCCAACCGGAAGCAAAGAAAAACAGTGACGTTGTTCGCGAATTCCCACACTAACTTAGTTCATAACCGACCGGTTGCGCGGACGAACGGTAGTGCTGCCGGCTAATTGGCGCCAACTTAAAGTCAAAATTTAACGCGTTCTTTTTTTCTCAAAAATTTAACAACTTTTTTTGCAGATTTTCGCCCCGTCGTTTGAACGAGAGGCACTCCAGGCTTGATACCGACGAAAGCCCTGCAAACTAAGGCTCGGACCATCATCGCCAGCACGGCGGAACCTGTCCGAAACCGCTCAGTGTTACGAAAAATCTCAAAAAGAGGACGAGCGGCCCGGAACTTATGGGGAATGCCCACGCTCCTACATCCCGTAACAATTCTCGTCCCCCATGTAGGACATCTCTTACATGGCACATGGACAGATCTGGAAGTTGCTTCTCAACGAAGTTAGACCCATGGGTCAAGTGGTACGTACAAGGAGTCACGCACCAAACTAGTTGAAGTGAATTGAGCTAGCACCATTCGGGTGCCCGCAGTCGTGAATCGGGGCTGATTCATCGGGAGACGGCCAAAAGCCTTGTCCTGGAACGCCTGAGCATGACGCGCAAACCATCCGCTGGAGTGCCTGCCACATCCCAGATCGGGAACCTATATAAATATGTATGGGCTACTCGACACTTTTGATCTGTAACATTCGGGTTTGCCTTTCATATAGGTAACTCACCCCTTAATTCTGCCTGTGCTTGTCACGCGACATTCATTGCCGCGCGTACGAGTGCGCAAAAAAAGTTGTAAGACAGTTTTTATATTCGGCCAACTAATGGCGTAAACATCGAGGAGATTACTATGCGTATCAGCATCTTTGGTTTGGGCTATGTCGGTGCAGTCTGCGCAGGCTGCCTCTCGGCGCGTGGTCATGATGTTGTTGGCGTTGACATCTCCGCCGCCAAGATCGACCTGATCAACAAAGGCAAGTCACCAATCGTTGAGCCAGGTCTGGGCGAGTTGCTGGAAACCGGCATCAAGACCGGCAAGCTGCGCGGCACCACCGATTTCTCCGAAGCCATTCGCGACACTGATCTTTCGATGATCTGCGTCGGCACGCCAAGCAAGAAGAACGGCGATCTGGAGCTGGACTTCATTGAGTCGGTCTGCCGCGAAATCGGCTTCGTACTGCGTGACAAGAGCACCCGTCACACCATCGTCGTGCGCAGCACCGTTCTGCCGGGCACCGTCGCAAACGTTGTTATCCCTATCCTCGAAGACTGCTCGGGCAAGAAAGCCGGCGTCGACTTCGGCGTAGCGGTCAACCCTGAATTCCTGCGTGAAAGCACCGCGATCGCCGACTACGACCATCCTCCGATGACCGTCATCGGCGAATTCGACACAGCGTCCGGCGACGTTCTGCAGTCCCTGTACGAAGAACTCGACGCACCGATCATCCGCAAGGACATCGCCGTTGCCGAGATGATCAAGTACACCTGCAACGTATGGCACGCGACCAAGGTCACCTTCGCCAACGAAATCGGCAACATCGCCAAGGCAGTCGGTGTCGACGGCCGTGAAGTGATGGACGTGGTCTGCCAGGACAAGGCTCTGAACCTGTCGCAGTACTACATGCGCCCAGGCTTCGCTTTCGGCGGCTCCTGCCTGCCGAAGGACGTACGCGCCCTGACCTACCGCGCCAGCACCCTGGACGTTGAAGCTCCCCTGCTCAACTCCCTGATGCGCAGCAACGTTTCCCAGGTTCAGAACGCTTTCGACATCGTTGCTGCCAGCAACACTCGCAAGGTTGCCCTGCTGGGTCTGAGCTTTAAGGCCGGCACCGATGACCTGCGCGAAAGCCCACTGGTCGAGCTGGCAGAAATGCTGATCGGCAAGGGCTACGACCTGAGCATCTTCGACAGCAACGTCGAATACGCTCGCGTCCACGGCGCCAACAAAGACTACATCGAGTCCAAGATCCCGCACGTTTCGTCCCTGCTGAACTCGGACTTCGACGCGGTCATCAACAACTCCGACGTGATCATCCTGGGTAACCGCGACGAGCGCTTCCGTGCACTCGCCAACAACGCGCCAGCCGGCAAGCGTGTGATTGACCTGGTGGGCTTCATGAAAGGCACCACCACCGAAAACGGTCAAATCGAAGGTATCTGCTGGTAACACACAGCGAGCTGCAAGCCACGAGCTGCAAGTTTCAGGCTTCATCCCTCCCGTCCCGGGCGTCAGCGCCTGCGACGGGAGGTTTGAAGCTTGCGGCTTGAGGTTGCAACTGACTTAGGGATACACACTATGCAAAGGCTGAAGCACGGCTTCCTCCAGGCCGCAGGTTGGCTGTTTTATCTAACTTTGCTGGCTGCCATTGCCATGGCGCTGCCTGCATCGCTGTTTGACTCGCATTCCAAAGATTTCATTTTCCTGATCGGTATCGTCGGCATCTGGCGCTACTCGATGGGCGCAACGCACTTCGTGCGCGGCATGATCTTCCTGTACATCGTCTACCCGCACCTGCGCCGTAAAGTGCGCAAGCTGGGCAAGGCAGCCGATCCGTCCCACGTGTTCCTGATGGTCACCAGCTTTCGTATCGATGCGCTGACCACCGCTCAGGTGTACAGCTCGGTGATCCGCGAAGCCATCAACTGCGGCTTCCCGACCACCATCGTGTGCTCCCTGGTGGAAATGTCCGACGAGCTGCTGGTCAAGGCACTGTGGGCCAAGTACAACCCGCCGGAGCACGTCAAGCTCGACTTCGTGCGCATCGCCGGTACCGGCAAGCGTGACGGTCTGGCGTTCGGTTTCCGCGCCATCTCCCGCCACATGCCGGACGACCGCGCCGTTGTTGCGGTGATCGACGGCGACACCGTTCTGGCTGAGGGCGTGGTGCAGAAAACCGTGCCGTGGTTCCAGCTGTTCGGCAACGTCGGCGGCCTGACCACCAACGAGTTCTGTGAAGTACGTGGCGGCTACATCATGAGCGAGTGGCACAAGCTGCGTTTCGCTCAGCGCCACATCAACATGTGCTCGATGGCGCTGTCCAAGCGCGTGCTGACCATGACCGGCCGTATGTCGGTGTTCCGCGCCACCGTGGTGACGGACCCGGCATTTATCGCCGACGTGGAAAGCGACTCGCTGCAGCACTGGCGTCTGGGCCGCTTCAAGTTCCTGACCGGCGACGACAAGTCCAGCTGGTTCAGCCTGATGCGCCTGGGCTACGACACGTTCTACGTGCCGGATGCCGCGATCAACACGGTTGAGCACCCGCCGGAAAAAAGCTTCCTGAAGGCCAGCCGCAAGCTGATGTACCGCTGGTACGGCAACAACCTTCGGCAGAACTCCCGCGCATTGGGTCTTGGCGTTGGTCGTCTCGGCGTCTTCACCAGCATCGTGCTGTTCGATCAGCGCGTGTCGATGTGGACGTCGATCCTCGGCCTGACTGTCGCCATGCTGGCAAGCCTGAAATTCGGTATCGAATACCTGCTGGCGTACCTGCTGTGGATCGGCATCACCCGCCTGATCCTGACGCTCCTGCTGTCGTGCAGCGGACACAAGATCGGCCCTGCCTATCCGATGATTCTCTATTACAACCAGATCGTCGGCGCACTGATGAAGATCTACGTCTTCTTCCGTCTCGACCGACAGTCCTGGACCCGCCAGGACACAAAACTGAGCCGCGACATGGCCAGCTTCCAGGGTTGGTTCAACACCTGGTCGTCGCGGACCATGACTTTCTCGGCTGGCAGCATCTTCGTTGCCGTGCTGCTGACAATGGTCTGACCGGGCCTCTGACCGAAACAATGGATCAACTCGATTAATCAGGAATTACCACCATGAATACAGCCGTGAATGCCAATGTCGTACATGAATCCGAAGCCCAGCGTCAGCACGCACGGGTCAAGATCCCGGCCAAACTGCGACTGCTCAATGGTCAGCCGAACGCTCCGCTGGTGCGTGTCGAAGACCTTTCTGCAGGCGGTCTGAGCTTTGTTGCTCCTGCCAACCTGCGCCCAAGCGTCGGTGAGGTCATCAAGGGTCGCCTGCAGTTCCTGATCGATAACCTCGGTCTGGCAATGGACGTTGCCCTGCAGGTCCGCACGATCGATTCGAGCACCGGCCGTGTCGGCTGCCAGTTCCAGAATCTCGAAACCCAGGACATCTCGACCCTGCGTCACCTGATCACGTCGCACCTGTCGGGCGATCTCATCAGCATGGGTGAAGTGCTTGCGACCCTGCAGCGCGACAACTTCACCAAGGCACGCAAATCCAAGGACAGCGGCAGCGGCCTGAGCGCGTTCGGTCGTCTGCGCGCCGTGACCTTCAGCGTCGGTATCTTCGCCGTCGGTTTGATTGCTTTCGGCTTCGTCGCCAAATCGGTCTACGGCATGTATTTCGTCAGCCACTCCACGTCTGGCCTGGTCAGCGTGCCGAGCCTGGATGTAACGATGCCCCGCGAAGGCACCGTGACCAGCCTGGTCGCTCCGAACGGCAACGTCGCGAAAGGTGCTCCGCTGGCGACCTTCAACACCAGCATGCTGGACATGTTGAAAGGCAACCTGGACCCGGATGAAATGCAGCCGGCCAAAATCGAAGAGCTGTTCGGTCGTCAACTGGCCGGCACCATGACCAGCCCGTGCGATTGCGTCGTGGCCAAGCAACTGGTCGCCGACGGTCAGTACGCAAGCAAAGGTCAGGTGATCTTCCAGATGGTCCCGCGCAACGTCGCCGCCAATGTCGATGCTCGCTTTACCTACCGTCAGTTCGCCGATGTACAGCCGGGCGCTCGCGTGACCTTCCAGGTCGCTGGCGAAGACGGCGATCACAGCGGCAAGATCGTCAGCGCTACGGCCCTGAGCCCTGCTGACCTGTCTTCCGATATCCGCGTTCAGATCCAGCCTGACGAAGCCATCAATAGCAGCCTGGCAGGTCGCCCGGTTGAAGTGGTGAGCACTCGAGGCCCGTCGCTGAACTGGTTGATCGATAAAGCCACGGCGGCAGGTTTCTAAACATGGCTAGCCCACTACGAAGCTTGTCAGCCCCTACATTGTTGAGCCTGGCGATCGCTATCGGTTTGGGCGGCTGTGCCGGCCTGCCCGATCAGCGCCTGGCAAACGAAGCCCTGAAACGCGGCGACACCGCGATGGCGGAGCAAAACTATCGGCAACTGGCGGACCTGGGCTATAGCGATGCACAGGTCGGCCTCGCGGATATCCAGGTGGGTACCCGCGATCCGGAGCTGATCAAGCAGGCCGAGGCGACGTATCGCGCTGCAGCGGCCACTTCGCCCCGGGCGCAATCGCGCCTGGGCAAGTTGCTGGCGGTCAAGCCGAACTCCACCGAAGCCGAGCAACGTGAAGCCGAGGGCTTGTTGAAGAAGGCCTTCGCCAATGGCGAAGCCGGCACGCTGATCCCCTTGGCGATGCTCTATCTGCAATACCCGCACACGTTCCCTAACGTGAACGCGCAGCAGAAGATCAACGAATGGCGCGCTGGCGGTTATCCGGAAGCGGGTCTGGCCCAGGTGCTGCTGTATCGCACCCAAGGGACCTACGACCAGCATCTGGGTGAAGTCGAAAGCATCTGCAAGCAAGCGCTGCGCACCACTGACGTTTGCTACACCGAGCTGGCGACGGTCTACCAGAAGCGCGGCGAAGCCGACAAACAGGCTGCGCTGATCGAGCAGATGCAAAGCGGCTACGCCATGGGCAGCGTACCTGCCATGCGGGTCGACAGCGTCGCTCGCGTGCTGGCGGATTCGACCCTCGGCAAGCCGGACGAAAAGACCGCGCAATCGCTGCTGGAGAAAGTTGCCCCCGGTTACCCCGCTTCGTGGGTCAGTCTGGCGCAATTGCTGTACGACTTCCCCGAACTGGGTGACGTCAACAAGATGATGGAATACCTGGACAACGGCCGTGCTGCGGATCAACCGCGCGCCGAGCTGCTGCTGGGCAAGCTGTATTACGAAGGCAAGCTGGTCTTGCCGGATGCGAAGAAAGCCGAAGAGCACCTGACCAAGGCGGCTGCGACGCAAATCTCCGCGCATTACTACCTGGGTCAGCTTTATCGTCGGGGTTATCTGGGCCATCCAGACCCGCAGAAAGCTGTTGACCAGCTGCTGACCTCCGCACGCGGTGGCCAGAACAGCGCCGACTTCGCCCTCGCGCAGTTGTTCTCGCAAGGCAAAGGTATCAAGCCTGATCCGGTCAACGCATGGGTCTTCGGCCAACTGGCACTGGCTCAAGGCACGCCGCAAGCGACGGATCTTGCGCAACAACTGAACGAACAATTGCCGCCTGAGAAGCGCGCCCAGGCGCAAAGCCTTCTCCAGCGAGAACAGCAGGTCCGCGGCACAACCGCTCAAAACGCGTTGGCCTTGCAGACACTGCAAGAAGAAAAAGACGGCGGGGACGCACCTCTATGAAGCTTAAGTTGAACCCTCTGATGGCGGCCGGATTCGGTCTGGGCTTCTCCCTGATCTGGGCCACGCCGACACTGGCGGCCCTGACCGACACTCAGAATTTCGGCATCGAAGTCAAAGCGACGGGCCAGATGGAAGACGACCGTGACCTCGGCACCCGCAGCGGTGGCGACGTCAACGGTGTCGGTCTGGATCTGCGCCCGTGGGCGTATGGCGAGTGGGGCAACTGGAGCGGTTACGCGATGGGCCAGGTCGTCACCGCGACCGACACCATTCAGACCGACCCGCTGGATCAGCAGGTCACTGACTCAAACGGTCAGAGCGCTCAGCGTTCGCGCAGCACTTCGAATAGCCGCAAGGTTGACGACAGTTATGCTGCGCTGCGTGAGTTCTGGATCGGCTATAGCGGTTTCACGCCCTACCCTGGCGAGATACTCAAAGTCGGTCGTCAGCGCCTGCGTAATGACGATGGCCAGTGGCACGACGTCAACATCGAAGCGGTGAACTGGACCTTCGACACCACCCTGCTCAAGGCAGAAGTGGGTGCCGCACAGCGTTTCAGTGAATACCGTACCGACCTGACCGAACTGTCGGCGCGAGACAAAGATCGCTCGCACCTCTATGGCGACGTGGAGTACCAGTGGACGCCAGGACAATGGGCAGGCATTCGTGCTCACCACAGTCATGACGGCGGCAGCCTGAAAAGTCAGGGTGAAGCCATCGACGATCTGGACAAGACCACCCGTGGCGACCTGACCTGGCTGGGTCTGCAGGCCAACAGCGACGCGTACAACTACCGCAACCTGAACACCGTCAACTATTGGGGCAGCCTGACCTGGCTGACCGGCGATCGTGACCGCATCGGCACCACTTACGACCCTGTTGGCGATCAGTACGTGGCCGGTGAGAAGAACAACCAAAACGTCAACGGCTGGGCGACCGACCTGGGCCTGCGTTTCCGTCTGGACCCGATGTGGCAGGTGGGCGGCGCCTACTCCCGCGCCAGCAAGAACTACGAGCAGAACGGTCTGGAAAGCAACCGCTCGAACTGGACCGGTACCCGCTCGCGCGTGCATCGCTTCGGTGAAGCGTTCCAGGGCGAAATGGCCAACGTAGAGTCCGGCTCGCTGTTCGCCTCCTGGCAGATGCAGGACGAATACGACGCCTCGCTGATCTACCACAAGTTCCGTCGTGTCGACGGCCATTCGGGCATCGGCGGCGCGGGTGTGAACCCTGCTCAGGAAAATGTCGACTCCGATGGCGTCAGTACTTTTGCTTCATTGCCGCTGGAAGACGGTCGCAAGGACCTGGGCCAGGAAATGGACCTTGTCGTCACCAAGTACTTCAAGCAAGGCCTGCTGCCGGCTGCGGTAAGCCAATCGTTCGACGAGCCATCGGCGCTGATTCGTCTGCGTGCGGGCGTGTTCAAACCGGGCGATGCGTATCACAGCGGTGTGGACGATTACATGCACCGCGCCATCGTCGACGTCATCTGGCGCTTCTGATGCAAGCCGCGATAGGAGTGCAATGAGATGAACAGTCAAGCAAGCAGATTGCGTTACCGGGCATGGCCGTATGCCCTGCTGGAAAGCGCTGTGCTGAGTAGCGCCTTGCTGCTCGCCAGCACTGCGGCCATGGCCAATAGCCCGCTGCCGGTGCCCGCCCCGGCGGCGCATCCGGCCGACAACAAGGTTGAAGTGGTCAAAGGCCTGCATCAGGCCAAGACCTACACCATCAGCAGCCCGCCCATCGAGCCGCTGTTGATGGACAAACCAAAACTGCCTGACCTCTCGGGGTACACCCAGCAGGCCATGCAGAAGAAGATCGTGCGCAGCAAGCCGGGCAAGGTTGCGATCAAACGCATGATGCAGGAAGACTCGCTCAAGGAATTCATCGGCGGTGACAACAAGATGGCCGAATGGGTAGCCCGTCAGCACGGCATCCCACAGGCAATCTTCATCGAAGACGGCTACATGACGTTGCAGGACCTCGCCAAAAAGGTGCCTAAACAGTACTTGAGCGAAACCTCGCCGGGCGTCTACTTGGCACGTCTGCCGATCGTCGTCGGCAAGAACGGCATCTTCGAAGTCGACAAGAAAACCACCGAGCTGCGCCTGTCTCAGGACGCCGGTGCGTTTCTGGTCAACGACAACCTGCTGTTCATGTCGGACACCAAACTGACCGGCTGGAGCGAGAAGTCCAACGGGCCGTCGACGTTCAAGGCGCCGAAGGAATTCCGTCCGTTCCTGCTGTCCTGGGGCGGTACCCAGACCTACATGTTCAACACCAAAGTGGCGAGCCTGGGTTACAACAACAGCAAGTCGTACGGCATCAGCATTTCCCAGTACACGCCGAACATGAAGGCTCAGATGAACCGCGCCGAGCCAACCGGCTGGATCGTCAATTCTGACTTCTCGGACATGTGGTACGGCTTCTACTGCTATGAAACCCGTGACTTCGTGGTGAAGGGCAGCACCTACCACGACAACATCATTTACGGCATCGACCCCCATGACCGTTCCCACGGTCTGATCATTGCCGAAAACACGGTGTACGGGACCAAGAAAAAGCACGGGATCATCGTATCCCGTGAGGTGAACGACAGCTTCATCATCAACAACAAAACCTACGACAACCACCTGTCCGGCATCGTCCTTGACCGTAACAGCGTGAACAATCTGGTGGCATACAACGAGATTTACCGCAACCACACCGACGGCATCACCCTGTATGAAAGTGCCGACAACCTGCTGTGGGGCAATCGTGTGTTCGCCAACAAGCGTCACGGCATCCGGGTTCGCAACAGCACCAACATCAAGCTGTACGACAACCTGGCCATCGGTAACGGTTTGATGGGCGTCTACGGCCACATCAAGGACCTGTCGGACACTGACCGCGACATCAAGCTCGACCCGTTCGATGCTGAAGTCTCGCTGGTACTTGTCGGTGGCGAACTGACCTCCAACGGTTCAGGCCCCCTGTCCATCGACTCGCCTCTGAGTGTCGAGCTGTACAAGGTCTCGATGCTTGCACCGACCAAATCCAGCGGGATCAGCTTCAACGGTGTACTGGGCGAACGTCAGGACGAAATCCTCGATCTGCTGGTGCGCCAACAGAAAGCCGTGTTGATCGACCCGGTCGAAAGCCAGAAACAACTCCGGGACTGAGGAAGATATTTCTATGCACGCACATTTGATCAAACTGCTCAGCCTCTCGGGCCTGACCGCTGCACTGTTCGCCGCCAGCAATGGCGCGTATGCAGCGGACACCACTGCCCCGAGCTTCACGGCCGAGCCTTGCTGCAGCCTGTGCCCTGAGGCACATGACGAGAAGAACTACGTCAGCCGTTATCAGCAAAACTTCACCACCCTGGTCCAGGCGCAGGGCGACTGGCTGTTCCGGACCCGTGAAGATCTTCGCACCGAATTCGACACCACGCCTGAAGGCTATCGCCGCATGCAAATGCTCCACGATGCCTTCAAGAGCAAGGGTGTAGAGCTGGTGGTCGTGTATCAGCCGACCCGCGGGCTGGTTGATCGCAACAAGCTGTTCCCGGCTGAACGTGACAAGTTCGACTACAACAGAGCGCTGCGCAACTACCAGGCCATGCTCGGCCGTTTCGCAAAAATGGGCTACACCGTGCCGGACCTGTCGCCGTTGACCAACGAGCAACAGGCCCACGATTTCTATTTCCGCGGTGACCAGCACTGGACGCCGTACGGCGCTCAGCGCACAGCAAAAATTGTCGCTGACTCCGTGAAGAAGATGCAGGCCTTTGCAGGCATTCCGCGCCGTGAATTCGAGACCCACCTGTCAGGTCGCATGGGCAAGAAGGGCACTCTTCACAATATGGCCGGTCAATTGTGCGGCACGAGCTATGCCATCCAGTACATGGACCAGTTCGAGACGGAACCCAAAGGCGAAGCCGCCGACGGCGACCTGTTTGGTGACTCCGGCAATCCGGAAATCACCCTGGTCGGTACCAGTCACAGCGGGAAGAACTACAACTTCTCCGGCTTTTTGCAGGAATACATTGGTGCTGATGTGCTGAACGTCGCCTTCCCGGGCGGCGGCCTTGAAGGTTCGATGCTGCAGTACCTGGGCAGCGAAGACTTCCAGAAACACCCACCGAAGATTCTCATCTGGGAATTTTCGCCGCTTTACCGCCTGGACCAGGAGACCATCTATCGCCAGATGATGTCGCTGCTGGACAACGGCTGTGAAGGCAAACCGGCGGTCATGAGCGCCAGCACCACCCTTAAACCAGGGATCAACGAGTTGCTGGTCAACGGCAAAAACGGCATCAAGGATGTGCGCAACGGCAGTAATCAGATCGACATCAAGTTCGCCGACAACTCAGTGAAAACCCTTCAGGCGCGCCTCTGGTACATGAACGGTCGCCACGAAGACTTGAAGATCGAAAAACCTGAAACATCTGAAACCGACGGGCGCTTCTCCTTCGAACTGCGCGACGACAAGGACTGGGCTGACCAGCAATTGCTCGCACTGGAAGTGCAGGGTCCCGAAGCGGGCACTGCGCCACAGCAGGTCGAAGCGAAAGTATGCAAACGCAACGTGTTCCCGAATGTCGCGCATCAAACCGCGCAAGCCGGGTTATGAGGCTCTTATGCACACTCCAAAACTGATGCTCCCTACCCTTCTGTCGCTGGCGATGATGTCTTCGGCGCTGTTCGCCACAGGCGCCAGCGCTGCATCGACACTCGTGCCGCCGCAGGGCTACTACGAAGGTGTCGAGAAATTCAAGACGGGCCAGGGCAAGTTCAGCTGTGACTCGATCCCGCAACCCTATACCGGCCCGCTGCAGTTTCGCAGCAAATACGAAGGCTCGGACAAGGCCCGCGCCACGCTGAACATGGTTTCGGACCAGGCCTTCCGTGACGCGACCAAAGACATCACGAGCATGGAGCGCGCCACCAGCAAAGTGGTGATGCAGTACATGCGCGACGGTCGTCCGGAGCAGCTCGATTGCGCGCTCAACATGCTGACCACCTGGGCCAAAGCCGATGCGCTGGAATCCACCGACTTCAACCACACCGGCAAGTCGATGCGCAAATGGGCACTGGGCAGCATGTCGTCCGCCTACCTGCGCCTGAAGTTCTCCGAATCGCATCCTTTGGCCACCCGCCAGCAGGAAGCGCAGGTGATTGAAGCCTGGTTCAGCAAACTGGCGGATCACGTCGTCAGCGACTGGAACAATCTGCCGCTCGACAAGACTAACAACCACTCGTACTGGGCGGCCTGGGCCGTGATGTCCACGGCAGTCGCGACCAATCGCCAGGACCTGTTCGATTGGGCGGTGAAGGAATTCAAGATCGGCGCCAATCAGGTCGATCCGCAAGGGTTCCTGCCGAACGAGCTCAAGCGCAAACAGCGTGCGCTGGCGTACCACAACTACGCACTTCCGCCTTTGGCCATGATCGCGAGTTTCGCCCAGGCCAACGGTGTCGATCTGCGTCAGGAAAACAACGGCGCCCTCAAGCGTCTGGGTGATCGAGTGCTGGCTGGCGTGAAGAACTCAGGCAGTGAATTCGCCGCCCGCGATGGCGAAAAGCAGGACATGACGGACCTGAAAACCGACATGAAATTCGCCTGGCTTGAACCGTACTGCTCGCTGTACGACTGCGGCCCGGATGTCCTTGAGCAGAAACACAAGATGCAACCGTTCAAGAACTTCCGCCTCGGCGGCGACCTGACCCGCACTTATGACCCAACGCACGACAAGGGTGACAAGGGCGACAAGGGTGGTTCGTAAGAGCAGCAGAGGCTGAAGTGGGAGCGAGCTTGATCGCGAAGGGGCCATGAGAGGCACCCATTTATTTGCGAGTAGGCTCGCTCCCACAGGGTAGTTCCGGGTTAAACCGAACATGTTTCACCCCTCCACTTTTCGTGGGGGGTTTGGGGGGGCTCCGGCCCTTGATGTTGGACAAATGGAGAGATAAAGGATGGTTTTCTCATCCAACGTGTTCCTGTTCCTGTTCTTGCCGGTGTTTCTCGGCTTGTACTACCTGAGCGGGCAACGCTATCGCAACCTGCTGCTGCTGGTCGCCAGCTACGTGTTCTACGCGTGGTGGCGAGTGGATTTCCTGGCACTGTTCGCAGGTGTGACGCTGTGGAACTACTGGATCGGCCTGCGCGTAGGCGCCGCCGGGGTCAGAACCAAACCCGCACAGCGCTGGCTGCTGCTCGGCGTGGTGGTCGACCTGGGCATTCTTGGCTACTTCAAGTACGCCAACTTCGGCGTGGACAGCATCAACGCAATGATGACGTCGATCGGCCTTGAGCCGTTCATCCTCACCCATGTGTTGCTGCCGATCGGTATCTCGTTCTACATCTTCGAGTCCATCAGCTACATCATCGACGTCTACCGTGGCGACACGCCGGCAACGCGCAACCTTATCGACTTCGCAGCGTTCGTGGCGATCTTCCCGCACCTGATTGCAGGGCCGGTATTGCGCTTCCGCGACCTGGTTGATCAGTTCAACAACCGCACGCACACCCTCGACAAGTTCTCCGAAGGCTGCACGCGGTTCATGCAGGGTTTCATCAAGAAAGTCTTCATTGCCGACACGCTGGCAGTGGTCGCCGATCATTGCTTCGCCCTCCAGAATCCGACGACGGGTGACGCATGGCTTGGCGCGCTGGCGTACACCGCTCAGTTGTACTTCGACTTCTCCGGCTACAGCGACATGGCCATCGGCCTGGGTCTGATGATGGGTTTCCGCTTCATGGAAAACTTCAAACAGCCTTACATCAGTCAGTCGATCACCGAGTTCTGGCGTCGCTGGCACATCAGCCTCTCGACCTGGCTGCGTGACTATCTGTACATCACGCTGGGCGGCAACCGTGGCGGCAAGGTCGCGACCTACCGCAACCTGTTCCTGACCATGTTGCTGGGCGGTTTGTGGCACGGCGCCAACATCACTTACATCGTCTGGGGTGCCTGGCACGGTGTGTGGCTGGCGATCGAGAAGGCCATCGGCCTGAACACGGCACCGCGCACGTTCAACGTCGTTCGCTGGGCGTTCACCTTCCTGCTGGTGGTCATGGGCTGGGTCATCTTCCGCTCGGAAAACCTGCACGTTGCCGCTCGTATGTATGGCGCCATGTTCAGCTTCGGCGATCTCGGTCTGTCGGAACTCAACCGTGCCAGCCTCACCGGCCTGCAAGTGGCAACCCTGGTCGTGGCGTACATCACTCTGGCCTTCTTCGGCCTGCGTGACTTCTACCGCAACCGCGCCCCGGCCAAGCCGACTGACAAAGCCGTGCAGGCCGATGGCCCTGCCGCTGCCGAGCCAGGCCTGATCAAGGCCGTGCCGGGCGACAAGCCAGGCAGCATTCATCAACCGGGTTACATCGTCGGCACCGAAGCGCAGGTTCAGCCTGCCTACTGGACCGTCGACTGGTCGCGCTATGCCATGCGCGCCCTGATCCTGCTGATGTTCGTTGCCTCAATACTGAAACTCTCGGCGGCCAGTTTTTCGCCGTTCCTTTACTTCCAGTTCTGAGGAGCCTGACATGACCCGTTCATTACGTTTCCTCTACATCTTCCTGTTCCTGGCAATTCTGCTGGTGCTGGGCCTGTGGTCGCTGCGCAGCTTCATCGGTTTCTCGACGTCGAAAGAAACCACCGTGCTCAATGGCCACTGGACCAAAGCGGTGGAAACCCATTACGACGAAGAATTCCCGATCAAGCGCCTGGGCACCAACCTCTGGGCGGCGCTGGACTACAAGGTGTTCAACGAAGGTCGTCCGGGCGTGATCCTGGGCAAAGACCAGTGGCTGTACACCGACGAAGAGTTCGACGCCGTTGCCAACAGCGAGCAGAACGAAGCCGACAACCTGGCGATCATTCAGGGCGTGCGTGACACCCTGAAAAAGCAAGGCACGCAATTGGTACTGGCGATTATCCCGGCCAAGACCCGTCTATACCCGGAGCACGTCGGTGACAACAAACCGGCCACGCTGCACACCGATCTGTATCAGCAGTTTCATGCTCAGGTGAATCAGGCTGGCATCCTCGCCCCTGATCTGCTGACGCCGCTGCAGGGCGCCAAGGAGAAGGGCCAGGTATTCCTGCGCACCGACACTCACTGGACGCCAATGGGCGCCGAAATTGTCGCCCAGCAGTTGGGTGACGTGATCAGCAAGCAAGCGCCGCTGAACGTTGAACCGCAGAACTTCGTCACCGAAGCCAAGTCGACCGAACCCTACAAGGGCGATCTGACCAACTTCCTGCCGCTGGACCCGCTGTTCACCAACCTGCTGCCCAAGCCGGATGACCTGCAGCAGCGCAGCACCAACCCGGCCCAGGCTGACGCCGAAAGCGGTGATGCCCTGTTCGCAGACAATTCGGTTGCGGTGGGTCTGGTCGGCACCAGCTACAGCGCCAACCCCAACTGGAACTTCGCCGGTGCGCTGAAACAGGCCCTGCACGCAGACGTCGTGAATTACGCCGAAGACGGCCATGGCCCGATCCTGCCGATGCTCAAGTATCTGCAGACCGACGCCTTCAAGAGCAGCCCGCCGCAGGTGCTGATCTGGGAATTCCCGGAACGCTACCTGCCCGCTCACAACGACCTGACCGAGTTCGACCCACAGTGGATCGCTGAACTCAAAAAGGCCCGTGACCCCCAACAGAATCTGGCGGACAACGCCAACAACTCCAAGTCGCCCACCCGGGCGCAAAACTGAGAGGACTCTTTGACTATGACTTCGCAGAACCCAATGCCAGTTCGTTCGAGCAAAACCAACCTGCTGAAAACCTGCGTACTGGCCGCGAGCCTGGGCTTCGTCTCCCTTTCCGCATTCGCCGGTGGCGACGCCGCCCTGTATGGCCCGACCGCACCAAAAGGCTCGACCTTCGTGCGTGTTTACAACGCCAGCAGCAGCGAAATCTCCGCCAGCGTTGGCAACACCAGCCTCAACGAAATCGGCCCATTGGCCAGCAGTGACTTCGGCTTCATGCCACAGGGCGACTACACCGCCAAAGTCGGCAGCCAGTCGCTGCCGGTGAAACTGGCCAGCGATCACTACTACACCATCGTCAACAATACCTCGGGCGCGCCGCAGCTGGTAGAAGAGCCGCCGTTCAAGAACAAGCAGAAGTCCCTGGTTCGCGTCCAGAACCTGAGCGACAAGGCGCTGACCCTGAAAACGGCTGATGGCAAGACCGACGTGGTCAAGGCTGTGTCTGCCAAGGGCACCGGCGAGCGTGAAATCAACCCGGTCAAAGTCAGCTTCGCGCTGTTTGACGGCGAGAAGAAAGTCGCCGACCTGAAGCCGGTTGCACTGGAGCGCGGTGAAGCTGCCGTTCTGTATGTCACTGGCAGCGGCAGCAGCCTGTCGCCAGTCTGGGTCAAGCGTCCGACGGGCACTCAGTAACACACAGTTGAATCTGGCCGAGAGGCCTCAGGCGCGCGCTTGATCGCAAGCGCGCTGCCACGGATTTACGGGATTAAGCGTTCGGCGTCAGGCACTGCGGAGCAAGCAGACAGCCAGGAGGACGCCGGGCGATGCAAGACAAAAACCAGAAAGACCGAAAAGACCTACAGCCCATTCGAACGATTTTTGCTTAACGGAGAAACAAAATGATTCCAGTGATCTTGTCAGGTGGTAGCGGTTCCCGACTCTGGCCTCTTTCGCGTAAACAGTTTCCAAAACAGTTCCTGGCGCTGACCGGCGAACACACCCTGTTCCAACAGACCGTCGAGCGTCTGCAGTTTGACGGCATGCAGCACCCGGTTGTGGTGTGCAACAAGGACCATCGCTTCATCGTCACCGAGCAGCTCGGTGCATTGGGTCTGGAAACTCAGGCCGTGATCATGGAACCGTTTGGTCGCAACACCGCGCCTGCTGTCGCCATCGCCGCGATGATGCTGGCCAATGAAGGTCGCGACGAGCTGATGCTGGTACTGCCAGCCGACCACGTGATCGACGATCAGAAAGCCCTGCAACGTGCACTGGCCCTGGCCACCGTCGCTGCAGAACGCGGCGAAATGGTGCTGTTCGGTATTCCGGCGACCAAGCCTGAAACCGGCTACGGCTACATTAAGTCCACCGCCGATGCCCTGCTGCCAGAAGGCGTCAGCCGCGTGCAGCAGTTCGTTGAAAAGCCTGATGAACAACGCGCCCAGGAATTCGTCCAGGCCGGCGGTTACTACTGGAACAGCGGCATGTTCCTGTTCCGCGCCAGCCGTTATCTGGAAGAGCTGAAAAAGCACGATCCGGACATCTACGACAACTGCCTGCTGACCCTTGAGCGCAGCAAACACGAAGGCGACAGCATCTCCCTGGACGAGGCAAGCTTTGCCTGCTGCCCGGACAACTCCATCGACTACGCCGTCATGGAAAAAACCCAGCGCGCGTGCGTCGTACCGCTTGATGCGGGCTGGAGCGATGTCGGCTGCTGGTCGTCCCTGTGGGACGTGCACGCCAAAGACGAGAACGGCAACGTTGCCAAAGGCGATGTCGTTATTCAGGACAGCCGCAACTGCATGATCCAGGGCAACGGCAAACTGGTGACCGTGATCGGCCTGGACAACATCGTTGTCGTCGAAACCAAAGACGCCATGATGATCGTGCACAAAGACAAGGTTCAGGGCGTCAAGCAACTGGTCAACACGCTGAACGAGCAAGGCCGCAGCGAAACCCAGAACCACCTCGAAGTCTATCGCCCGTGGGGCTCGTACGACTCCGTGGACATGGGCGGCCGTTTCCAGGTCAAGCGCATCTCCGTCAAGCCGGGCGCCAGCCTGTCGCTGCAGATGCACCACCACCGCGCTGAGCACTGGATTGTTGTATCGGGTACCGCTCAGGTCACCTGCGACGACAACGTGTTCCTGCTGACCGAGAACCAGTCGACCTACATCCCGATCGCCTCGGTTCACCGCCTGCGCAACCCAGGCAAGATCCCGTTGGAAATCATCGAAGTCCAGTCGGGCAGCTACCTGGGCGAAGATGACATCGAACGTTTCGAAGACGTCTACGGCCGCTCCACCCCAGGCATCGAAGCCGGCGTGAAGACCCAGACCATCGCGCGTTAATACCGCTTCACCCCGTAGTACTAGCCCCCGTCAATCCTCTGCGTATTCCCCATCCGCAGAGGGTTTTCGGGGGCTTTTTTAATCGTAGGAAAGCAGCACAACCCCGATGAACGCTTTGCTCCGGGTTTATTTCCGAATCCGCCTTTATTGAAAATTCTTATTGCGACATGTTATGACCTACTGTCATTGATGACAGTACTCAGGATGAATGGATTGTTTTAGTGTGGCGGTGCAGTATTTACCCTTCACTTTCAAGGAATGATCATGAAACATTCATCCGATTCAAAGAACGAATTTCCATTCGACTCGACGGCTATTCTTCCGACCCCTTCCCTAACGGAAGGAAAGATAGTCATTGGCAAACCTGTAACCGTTTTTTTTGATTTAACTAAATTAGAAATTTCAAGTCCGTATCAAATTGATTTTTCTTTCAGAAATGAGAGAGACGCTGGGCCTGATGCTGGCCGGGCGCCCTATCTCCCTGGTAAGGTTATTGATAAGAAGGTCGAGCTCGTGAGTTTTTTCAAGAGCGGCGAAAAAGTTAAAGTACGCGCCAACCTCTATTACTTGGTCAATGGCGCTGGCTCTGAGCCCATTGTGTCCGAGACAGCTTTTTCGGAAGCCTATACGGTAGTCTAATAAAAAACGATAGACGTAATTAGCCCTATTAAAGCCGCGCTGCGCCGCCACTTATCGCACCGGCTTTTTTCTAACAGAGACTGTTGCAGGTGCCTATGTCAGGCATGCTCGAATCCTGTGCGCGACGAATCAGCGCGCGTGCTATGACGGTTGGCAGGCCGCATACGCATATACCGGATTCAACAGCGCGCATCCTGCGGCAAGAGGTCCGCCGTAACTCAGGCGTTCGATGCACGACGCGTCAGTGCCGTCGCCTTCGAATATCGCCCGTGAGCGCAGCAACTGATCGTACTTAACCCGCCGTCGATTTCCACGCCCATCCAGTGATGATCCGCTGCACCGGCCTGACATGACTGCTCGGAGCGCGCGTCGAGCGACTCCGGTCTTGATCTGCATTTGTCAGTCCTGCTTGCGCAACCATCTTTCAGGAAACCGGGTTGCGTTGACCAATGCGGGAAAAGTGTCTGCATTCATCTGTAACAGCGAGGATCTCACGCCTCCATTGCCCACAAAGGTGGCCCTGCGTTGATGCCGGTTAGCCGCATCATCTGTTAACCCTTGCATGCTGGTCTCGTAAACAGGAGCAGTGCCACGCCTCTCGGAAGGACCTGATTTGACAACTCGCGACAAGGATTTTCTTATTTGTTTGCTCCAGGCTCGCACAGCCTTAGTGGTAGCATCGGCCTCAAGTTTCGGGTGCTTGTAATAATGGGTATCAACGGTGAAATTGACTGCATGGGTAGTTTCATGGATCAACGTCCAGGCAACTTCAAGCACATGATCCTGTTCAAGATGGGGGCGTGAAACGCCAAAGCTCTGGACAACATCCTGGAACTCTCCCGCAAATGAAGTACGTCCCATAAGCATGGATGGACCGTCAAAAAGCTCGATCTCAAGATCCGCGTGCGGCTCACCGAATGCTGTTAAGAGGTTCAAATAACTGTCGAGGCTTTCTGCTACGGCCTCTTTCGTTTCAGCGCGAATAGGTGCCGGCAGTTCACCAAACGTCGCGTCGAACGCTTTGACTACATCCTGGCTGGGTGACACTTCGCGAAGTTGATCACGCGTTCCAGCCACCAGATAACGTGCAGCGTCCAGCGCCTGCCTCATTTTCGCCAGCTGTCCAGGGCTGAAATCCCCCATTCCTGCGGCGACCACCACGACCTGGGGAACATCGTAAGGGGCTGCGCCTTGGGAGTCGCGATAGCGGATCGGTGAGTTACTGCAAAAGCAAAACAGATTGACCCCGCCTTGTTCACCCGTCGGATCCGGATTGATCCAGCGCATCAGCCACGGTGCGTAATACCGCAGGCCATAGTAGTAAAGCCCGGTCGCGTCCCGTTCTTTTCCTGAATAACGCACGGTTTTGTAGTGCGCTTCAATTTGGCATCGGCCGGCCCACCAGGCTGTGCCTCCAAAGGGGTAATAACTTTCCTGACTGATCAACAGGCATTGCTGATCCAGCTCCACCAGGCTTGACCCCAAGTGATCACTCAGCGTGTAACGCATCTGATCGTTGTCTATCGTCTCCGGCTTGCCCTCTACCCAGTGCAAAACCCGCACCGCGTTGCGTCCGCCAGGAGCGGTGATGACGTGCAGCGTTTCGCCAGTCGCGCTATTGGTGCGGATTTCCAGGCCCGGCAGATAACGTACGTCGTTCAAATGGACGACGTTTTTAGCCTGAACAGTCCGAATCTTGCGCACACGCAGGCCGGTTGCGTCATAGACGTAAACCTCACGGTCATCCAGTCCCGAGGGCCTGGCCACCAGGGTTACCCTGCGCAACTGGTTACGCGGGTTCCACTCAATGTTTTGCCCGGGCTCCAGCCGCTGCAAATTACCGTTGGCATCGAATGCGGCAGCAATCTCGGCGTCAGTTGGCGGCGTGTCAGTCAGTTGAGCCAGACACCGGTTGCTACCTTGGGCCGCCGCCAGCCTTTGCGAATGAATTTGCACGCCAACGTGACTGCGCTTGAGCAAATTGCCGCCCGCATCGTATTCGTAGTTCTGCCGGTAATTCGTCAGTCGGGAGGGGTCGATCGGCGATTGAAACACTGCACAATCCGGGCCTCGATTGACCGACGCCAGCTCCCGACCGGTGGCCTCGACAAGCTGATACAGCGTGTCGTACGTGAATGTGCTGATGGGCTTGGTGAGCTGATTGATGAAATGGCTTTGAGGGAGCGAAGCATCTTCAATGCTGATCACGTTGCCGACCGGATCGTAGGCGTAATGCAGATCCTGCAGTCTTTCGCCACCGGGAAGCGTCGACTGAACGTTCACCAGACGAGCGTTTTGTGTTGAATACGCCGAAGAGGTGACGACGCCATTTCCGGCTGTTTCTGAAACCGCGTGATTGAAAGCGTCGTATTGAATATCGCCCACCAGCGTTTCCGCTGGCAGGCCGGCTAGCTGCAAGCGGGTTTGCTTGAGCAGCCCGGCGACCGTCTGGGCAAAAAACCGGGTGTTTCCCATGGCATCGCGTTGTTCGAACATTTCGCCTGTGGGAGCGAATCGCCAGGCCATCCCGGCGCCGTCTCCGGGTTCCAGAAGCTGGTCGCAAGCTTCGTCGGAGTCAGGCCAACTGGACATGTTCGGATCATTGAGAAAACGCCGCACCTGCGAGCGCGAATTCCGGTTTATATCGAACGACGTATTGCACAGCGAGCCGGCCGGATCGTAATGCCTGACTAGTTGATTGCATTGGTTGGCGTGATGGTCATCAGGCCCTCCATAGCTCAAGCGCTCGACGCAGGTTCGTGCCGTACCGTCCCGTACGCACTGTTTTTCAAATAAGGCGATCGGCCGCAGCTGCTGGTCGTAGTCGACCCGCTGAACCATTCCGCGTCCGTCCCAGCCCCCGTCACGCTGCCCACCTTCCCCCACTGATTGAAGGCGCCACCCCGCATCGACGCTCTCGTAAAGCAGCCGCTCCCCGCTGAGCGAGAACACCACACTCACATTGCTCGTCGCGTCCGATGCCAGATCGGCGGCAGCCCATAGTCGTGGGTCCCAACGCGCCGTTTGCCTTCCTGCGGGGTCATAGCCAAGGCGGTCAACCCGCGCGGTCATGGGCACATCCGTTTGAGCCCGATAAAAGGACACCGTACGAACCGGCAGCCTGCGCGGCTCTATTACCGTGAGTGTCGGAGTATGGGTATGTAGCGGGCAGGAATGAGCCATGACCAGTGCAATCCGTTGCAGGAATACCGTAAGACTAGTGTGGCTCCGGACTTCTGACTGACCGCCGGTCCGGCTGGACGGTTGCGCTGGGCGGTTCGGGTTGAGCCATATCCATTAGCCCAACCCCCTCCCCTTTCGGTACGATGCCCGCATCTGCAATCGCGAGATCGACACGATGATTTTCGGCGCCGTACTCCTGTTCACCTGGCTGGTCCTGCTTTTGCGCTACCCCTCCAGAGCCCTGCCCGTTTCCTTGGCAGCAGCGGTCGGATTGGGCGTGGTGGCCGCGTTTGTGGTCTGGGAAGACAGCCGCGATGAGCAGCGCCTGGAGCGTCTGCAACTGCGCGTGAACTATATGCCGCAGCAATGCCCGACAGGTCGCCCGTTGCTGGTACTGATCGATAACGGCAATAAGGTTTCGCTGACTGAACTGCGCTGGAAAATCGCGGCCTACGCGCCGGGCGATACCGTCAACCTGGCCGAGGACACCTACACCGCGCCGCGGTATCGCGGGCCGGGCGATTTGTTGCCTGGCAGCCAGTGGCAAGATTGCTTGCCGATGCCGCCGCTGCGTCCGGGTTATCGGCCGCAAACCCTGGAGTTTCGTGCCGAACGCTTGCAAGGCACCTTCTCCGGCTGAGCGCCGCTCCTCTCTTTTTTCAAGGACTGAACCATGTCTGTGGTGTTGATCACCGGGTGTTCCAGCGGCATCGGCCGCGCCATGGCGGATGCCTTCAAAGCGGCAGGCCATGAAGTCTGGACAACCGCACGCAAGCCGGCGGATGTGGAAGCACTGACCGCTGCAGGTTTTCGCGCTGTCACGCTGGACGTCAATGACAACGCTGCGATTGATCGACTCGTCTCCGAGCTGGATCAACAGGGCAAAGGGCTCGACGTGCTGATCAACAACGCAGGCTACGGCGGCATAGGCCCGCTGCTGGATGGCGGTGTCGAGGCCCTGCGCAGGCAATTCGAAACCAACGTATTTTCCGTGGTCGGCGTGACGCGCGCGCTGTTTCCTTCGCTGCGCCGCAACAAGGGATTGGTGGTCAATATCGGCAGCGTGTCGGGCGTGCTGGTGACGCCGTTCGCGGGTGCGTATTGCGCGTCCAAGTCCGCCGTCCATGCCATGACCGATGCGCTGCGCATGGAACTGGCGCCTTTCGGCATCCGCGTGATGGAAGTGCAGCCAGGCGCTATCGACACCCGATTCGCGCAAAACGCCAGCCACGAGGCCGAGCAGGTGATTTACGAACATTCGCCGTGGTGGCCGTGGCGTGAAGGCATCCGCGCCAGAGCCAATGCGTCACAGGGCAATCCGACACCCGCCGCCGAGTTCGCCCGCGACGTGCTTACCGCCGTGCAACGCCGTCATCCCCCGCGCTTGCTGCGATCCGGCAACGGCAGCCGCGCGCTGCCACTCATGGAACATTTGCTGCCCAAGGCACTGCTCGAATGGATTCTGAGCAAGCGATTCAAGCTGGATAAGAAGGCTTAGCTGCCACAGCAAGCCCACTCAGGCGCGTACTAACCTGAGGTCGATGCAAGACTTGTGGGAGCGAGCTTGCTCGCGAAGGGGCCAGTACATCCGCAGCATTTTTAGCTGTCGGGCTGAAGTCTTCGCGAGCAAGCTCGCTCCCACAAGTCCTGCGTCCACTCGAAGCTGTGAGCTAGTAAGAGATGCCGAGTCCACCCCGATCCTGTGAGAGCAACCGGGGTGGTGCGCCACCTTGCTCGCGAAGGCTTACGTTCAGCCTCCATGTATCCCAGGCGCTACTGCAACGAACCTTCCTGCTCAGGATTCACAATCACCGTGCAGGTGATCCCCGCCGCCAGCACAACGCCTTCCGGCACGTGGTCCAGATGAATGCGTACCGGCACGCGCTGGGCCAGGCGCACCCAGTTGAAGGTCGGGTTGACGTCGGCAATCAGCTCGCGGCTCTCCGGATTGTCACGATCATAGATGGCGCGGGCGATGCTCTCGACGTGGCCCTTCATCACTTCGCCGCTCATCAACTGCATGTCCGCCGGATCGCCAACTCTGACGTGGGGCAACTTGGTCTCCTCGAAGAAGCCGTACACCCAGAACGAATTCCTGTCGACGACGGCCATCTTCGCTTCGCCGATGCGCGCGTAGTCGCCGCGATGCACGTTGAGGTTGGTGACGTAGCCGTCCACCGCTGCCAGCACCTTGGTGCGCTGCAGGTTCAACTGCGCGGCTTCGAGCTGCGCGACCGCCAGTTGATAATCCGCCTGGGCAGAGGTGGCGACGTTGCTGGCGTCTTCGCGGCTCTCGGCGGAGATCACCAGGGCGTCCATGTCTTTGCGTCGATTGGCGTTGACCTTGCGCATCTCCCACGTCGCCTTGCGCGACGCCACCATCGCCTCGGCCTGCTTCACCGCCAGCTGATAATGCTCAGGGTCGATCTGCATCAGCAGGTCACCTTTTCTCACCGGCTGGTTGTCCTTCACCGGCACATCCATCACCACACCGCTGACATCGGCAGCGACGTTGATCACGTCGGCGCGCACCCGGCCGTCGCGGGTCCACGGCGTGTCCATGTAGTGAATCCACAGCAGCCGGCCGATCCAGATGGCCAGGGCCAGAATCAACAAAGTCGCGATCAGACTGAAGAGCTTTTTCATCTCAACCAACGTGCCTCAACGGTAAACAGTGAGCGCCATGGCGCCGAAAATGCAGCTGAACAGGCTCAGACGCAGCAGCGCCGGATGCCAGAAAAAACGGTACAAGTCGAGCCCGGACATGAAGCGGTCCAGCGCCCAGGAAAGCACCATGGCCACCAGAAACATGACGGTCACGGTCGGCATGTAAACGCCGTGGAAGGCGAGTTCACGAGGCATTGAGTTGTCCTTGCGGCGAGGCCACAGATGCCTGCTCTGAAGTGGCGCCTGCCAGCGGCGATTGCGGGTCCAGCAGGCAGGTGCGGATGAAGTGCAGGTAGCTTTTCACCCGGCGCAACGCCGAGGTGTCGAAGTGCGGCGCGAAGGGCTCGTCGGTGCTCTGCACGCAGACGATGGCGTGATCGACGGCCGACAGGCTGCGCGCCAGGTTGTGGCGATCAGGCTGGATGAACAGACGAATCAGCGAGCGGCCCATGGCGCGAATCGCCTGCCGCCAGGGTTGCGATTCGGCGTAGCTGGGGTGTACCGGCAGGATGTCCTGCTCGCGGCGTAACTCGATGATCGCGTGGCCGATCTCCAGTACCACGAACATCCAGCGCAGCAGGTTGCGCTGCACCTCGGGTTTGCCGGCGGCCAGGCCATAGGCCTGATGCATCAGGTCACGGGTGCGGCTTTCGAAGCTGGAGCGAATCCCGCGCAGCGGCGCGCTGATGGCGAAACTCACTTGCTGGCGTAGATTGCCTTCCAGCCGCTGCCACAACCAGCGACTGTTCGGCGGCAGAATGATCGCCCCCGCTGCCGCGCACAGCAGCATGCCGAGGACCATGGCGATGTAGTCATTGATGAACGCATAGGGGTTGTAGACCGTGAGGTTGTCCGGCGCCGAACCGATGCTGAAGAAAATCAATAGCCCCAGTCCGTAGCCGACCCACTGCGGCCGTGTGGTCAGGAAGGTGCCGAGCACGAACACCGGCGCCAGCACCATGCACAACAGC
The DNA here is from genome assembly GCF_057834665.1 of Pseudomonas sp. GL_135. Lineage (NCBI taxonomy): Bacteria > Pseudomonadati > Pseudomonadota > Gammaproteobacteria > Pseudomonadales > Pseudomonadaceae > Pseudomonas > Pseudomonas sp. GL_135. Next base: position 870,430 of record NZ_CM174408.1, on the reverse strand, counting down.
GGAAAACCATCGATGCGCGGCAGCACGAAAAAGGTGATGAAAAAACCCAGCACGGCGCCCAGGAATGTCCCGCACGCCATCTGAAACGACATACGCCTCGGGTTCGGCGTGGTCGCGGAAAGCGCCACCGTGGCGGCGGACACGAGGGTCATCGACGCACCGCTCGGCCAGGCCGTGGCCACCCAGTAAACCGACATGACCGCGAGGATGAACGTCGCGCGCACGCCGGACGCCAGCGACGACAGCCAACTGGTGGTGGACACGAACGGCTCGACCCACTTTTCCCGCACATGGCGGTGATCGGCCAGGGACGCGTGGGTCTGGGCGTAGTCGTGCATGTCGTCGACGAAGCGATACAGCAACTCGTAAGCGGTGTGGAAATCCAGCAGGTCCTCATCGCCGGGCTCGGTCTTGACGAACGCGGCGCGCAGGCTGCGCACGTGTTCTGGCAAATCGGCCTTGTACACGCTCAACCGATTGGCGAGCAGCGCGGCGTCGGCGTTGGTCAGCGCGCGCCCGGCGAAAGGCTCCAGCAATCCAGTCAGCGACTTCAGGCCGGGCTCGATGGCCTGCACCGCCGGCGTCACGCCGCGCCGACGCAAGCGCTCAAGCAACTGATGCAAGGCGTTGAAGCGCGTGGTGATGGTCATGAACTCGCTGTTCAGGCGATTCAATCGACCGTTGCGGCGGCGCATGTGCGGGTCTTCGAACACCGTGACCGCGCGCAGGCCTTCGAGCCCGACGGCATCGGCGATGAAGCGCACATTGCTGGCTTCGAACGACGCCGGATCGCTCTCGCCGCGCAGGCCGGTGATGACGAACTGGGCGAAGGTCCCGAAGCGCTGGTACAAGGTGTTGCGCATCGCTGCGCCGGCGCTTTGCGGCAGGATCGCGGCGCTGACCAATGTCGAACAGACGATGCCCAGAGAAATTTCCAGGACACGCCACATTGCTGCCATGAACGAGGTGTCGGGGTGAGCAAGCGCTGGCAACCCGGTCATTGCGGCGGTGTAGCCAGCCAGCACAAAACCATAGGCACGGAAGTTGCGATAGCGCGCGGCCCCGGCGCAGCAGAAGCCGACCCAGATCGCCAGACTGCCGAGGAACAGCTCGCTGTTTTGCGCGAACAGCGCCATCAGCGTGACCATCACCACAGAACCAGCGACGGTGCCAAGCAGGCGGTAAAAACTCTTGGCGAACACCTGACCGCTCTGGGGCTGCATGACGATGAACACGGTGATCATGGCTGTACGCGGCTGCGGCAGTTCCAGGCGCATGGCGATCCAATAGGTCAAAAATGCCGCAGTCAGCACCTTGGCGATGTAGATCCACGTCACGCCATCGCTGCGCGCCCAATCATTAAGGCCGCGCCGCCATTCGAGGGATTTGAGCCAGTTAAAAGCGGCGTTCATCGCCAGGCCCTGCCGAAGCGCATCATTTATCAAACACCGCCAGTGACACCGGCGTTTTCGGGGCAGCGGTCTTTTCCGGCGCAGGCGAGTCATTGCCGGCCATCAAGCCGCCGCCCAGCGCCACCACCAATTGCGCGTGCACCGTCAGGCGTTCGGCCTGGACGTGTTGCTGGACCTGCTGCTGATGGAACAACAGCGTCTGCGCGTTGAGCACATTGAGGTAATCGGTCAGGCCGCGTGTATAGGCAACCATCGCGATGTCGTAGGTTTTCTGCGCGGCGGCCACCGATTGATCGGCGAACGCTTGCTGCTTGTCCATCGATTCGCGACGAATCAGCTGATCGGAAATGCTCTTCAGCGCCATCACCAGGGTCTGGTTGTACTGCGCGACGGCTTCGTCATAGCCCGCCGACGCCACGTCCAGTTCCGAACGCAAACGCCCGCCGTCGAAGATCGGCAAGGTGATCGCCGGGCCCACGCTGTAGTTGAATTTCTTGCCGGCGAGGAATTCCAGCATGCCGCCGCCAGTGGCCATGTAACCCAGGCTGCCCATCAGATCGACGTTCGGATAAAACCCGGCATGGGCCACATCAATGCCCCGCGCTTGCGCCGCCACCCGCCAGCGACTGGCGACCACATCCGGGCGCTGCCCCAGCAATTCGGCGGGCAGCGCCGACGGCAACTTCAACGCCGCGTTCAACGACAGCGTCGGACGCTGCAAACTCGCGCCCTCGCCCGGGCCTTTGCCCGCCAGCGCGGCGATCTGATTGCGGCTCAGGGCAATGGCCTCATCCAGCGCGTCAATCTGACGTTGGGTTTCAGGCAAAGGGGTTTGCGCCTGGCTGACTTCGAAATGGGTGCCGATGCCGCCTTTCAGGCGACGCTGGGCCAGTTCAACGATCTGCTGCTGTTGCGCGAGGGTCGCTTCGGCGATATCGCGCTGGGCGTAGGTGAGCGACAGCTGGATGTACGCGCGGACGATGTTGTCCTGCAATTCCAGCTGTGCCTGACGCTCCTGGGCCGCACTCATGTGCGCCATGTCCAGCGCCTGTTCGGAGTGATTGCTTTCCTGGCCCCACAGATCAAGGGAATAACTCAGGCCCAGCGAGGCGTTGTTATCCCACGTGCTGGTGTTCGACAGCTCGCCCGGGCCGTAGAACTGATCCGTCGGCCAGTTGTGCCGTTTCAAGGTGCTGTCGCCGGAGATGTGCAGGGATTCCGCCGACTCCGCGATGCCCGCCATGGCCTTGGCCTGACGCACGCGCGCAGCGGCGATCGCCAGGCTGGGGCTGCCCAGCGCGGCCAGTTCGATCCAGCGATTGAGTTGGTCGTCGCCATAGGCGCGCCACCACTGACCGGCCGGCCAGTGGGCGTCTTTGTCGGCCGCCTTGATGGCGTCGTCGGTGGCCAGCACGTCGGGCGACAACGCTGTGCCTTGTGGGGCGATTCCGCCAGTTCCGATGCAGCCGCTGATGAGTAACGTTAAAGCCCACACACTGAGGGGCTTGAGCCCTCTGACGAGACGACGCGGCACTGCTGCAATTACCTAATGGAGGGGGAATCGATGATGCGGCGATTCTAGGGGGCGTCTAGTCCGGCGATAAGCCGGGACTTCTGCGAATCTTTGTTACCGAACAGGAGATAATCCTTTGGTATGGCTGACATGGATCAGTTACTTCATGTCACAATTTGCTATCTCACCTGAGAACGGCCAATGGACACTCTGCAAAACATGCGCGCCTTCACTTGCGTGGCGCAGGCGGGCAGCTTCACCGCTGCCGCCGCTCAACTGGACACCACCACCGCAAACGTTTCGCGCGCAGTCTCCAACCTCGAAGCCCACCTGCAAACCCGACTCCTCAACCGCACCACGCGACGCATCGCCCTGACCGAAGCGGGCAAGCGTTACCTGCTGCGTTGCGAGCAGATCCTCGGCTACGTGGAAGAAGCAGAAGCCGAAGCGAGCGACGCCCATGCGCGCCCTTCCGGACAATTGAAAGTCCATTCAATGACCGGCGTAGGCCAGCATTACGTTATCGACGCGATTGCCCGCTATCGGCGCAATCACCCGGACGTGTCGTTCGACCTGACCATGACCAACCGCGTCCCCGACCTGCTCGAAGAGGGGTACGACGTGTCCATCGTGCTCGCCAGCGAGCTGCCGGACTCGGGCTTCGTGTCCCAGCGACTGGGCATCACCTACAGTATCGTTTGCGCCTCGCCCGCCTACATCAAGGCGTTCGGCATGGCGCACCGGCCGGCCGACTTGCTCAATCACGCCTGCCTGCGCCTGGTCAGCCCGGTGTTCCCCCTGGAAAAATGGGCCTTCGACGGCCCCGAAGGTCAGGAAACCGTGACCATCGGCAACTCGCCGTTTCTGGTGAATTCGGCCGACGCCATGCAGGCGGCGATCAGCAGCGGCATGGGCATCGGGATTCTGCCGATCTACTCGGCGATCGAAGGTTTGCGCAATGGCTCGCTGGTGCGGGTATTGCCGCAGTACCGGTCCCACGAGCTGAACCTGTACGCGATCTACCCGTCGCGGCAGTACCTGGATGCGAAGATCAAAACCTGGGTCGAGTACCTGCGCGGCTCGCTGCCGGAAATCATGGCCGCCCATGAAGCGGACCTTCAGACCCATGTGTTGCCGGAGACGGTTTAGTCATCATCCACGCGCAACGGCGGTGACCCTGCCAATCCCTCGGCAAGAATGTTAGCGTGCTACGCATTGCCCTTCTGACCTGCCGAGAGAAGCTATCCGATGAAAAAGACCGTCCTTGCCTTCAGCCGCGTGTCCCCGGAAATGGCCGAGCGCCTGCAGCAAGACTTCAACGTGATCATCCCCGATCCGAAAAAGGGTGATCTGAACGAGCAGTTCAACGAAGCCCTGCCCCACAGCCACGGCATGATCGGCGCCGGTCGCACGCTGGGCCGCGAGCAGTTGGAGAGCGCGAAGCAGCTGGAGGTGGTGTCGAGCATTTCGGTCGGCTACGACAACTACGACGTCGGCTACCTCACCGAACGCGGCATCATGCTGACCAACACCCCCGACGTGCTGACGGAAAGCACCGCCGATCTGGGCTTCTCGCTGATCATGAGCAGCGCCCGCCGCGTCGCCGAACTGGACGCCTACACCAAGGCCGGCAACTGGAAGCGCAGCATCGAGGCGCCGCATTTCGGTACCGATGTCTACGGCAAAACGCTGGGCATCGTGGGGATGGGGAACATCGGCGCGGCGGTCGCGCGACGGGGTCGTCTGGGTTTCAACATGCCGATCCTGTACAGCGGCAACAGCCGCAAGACCGCCCTCGAGCAGGAACTGGGTGCGCAATTTCGTACGCTGGACCAACTGCTGGCCGAGTCGGATTTCGTCTGTCTGGTGGTGCCGCTCAGCGAAAAGACCCAGCACATGATCAGCACGCGCGAACTGTCACTGATGAAAAAGAGCGCCATTCTGGTAAACATCGCCCGCGGCCCGATCGTCGACGAACCGGCGCTGATCAAGGCGCTGCAGGACGGCACCATTCGTGGCGCCGGGCTGGATGTGTACGAGAAAGAGCCGCTGTCTGAATCGCCGCTGTTCGCCCTGAGCAACGCGGTGACGCTGCCCCACATCGGTTCGGCGACTGACGAAACCCGCCAGGCCATGGCCGACCGCGCCTACACAAACCTGCGCGCCGCGCTGCTCGGCGAGAAACCGCAGGATTTGGTGAATGCGCAGGTGTGGAAGGGCTGAGTGTCACAGCTCTGATGATCATTCCCACGGTCCCCGTGGGAATGGCGCTCCCGGCGCTCCGCGCCATTTCAGCGGGGATGACGCGGAGCGTCACAGGCTGCATTCCCCCGCAGAGCGCGGGAACGATCAACGCTCTCAGGCCCGTCCGTGATCGTTCACACGGCCCCCGTGGGGATGCCGCTCCCGGCGCTCCGCGCCAGCCAGCCTCTCAGGCCAGTTTCGCACCCACCGGCGTAACCACCCTCGGTTTCCTGAACACCAGCACATTCCCGGCCATCACTAGCATGAGCCCCATCAACGCCGGGGCGGTCCATTGGTAGCCTTCGGCAAACGCCGACACATTCAACGCCACCACCGGAAACAGCACCGTGCAATACGCCGCGCGCTCCGGCCCCATGCGGCCGACCAGGGTGAGGTAAGCCGTAAAGCCAATCACCGACCCCGGCACCACCAGATACAGCAACGAGCCGATGTACCGCGCGTTCCACTCAAAACCGAACGGCGTACCGCTCAGCACGCAATACACGCACAGCATCGTTGCGCCATACAGCATGCCGTAGGCGTTGGTGGTCAGCGGACGCAGACCGGCCTTCTGTTGCAGGCTGGAAAGCATGTTGCCCGCCGAGAAACACAGCGTGCCCAGCAGGGTCAGTGCCAGGCCGATCAAGGTCTCGCGGCTGGCGCTGTGCCCGGCCAACTCCGGCCAGAACAGGCACGCCAGACCCATCAGCCCCAGCGTCCCGCCCAACACGACGTTGCGCGCGATTTTCTGTTTGAAAAATATCCGGGCGTTGAGGGCGTTCCACAGTGTCGCGGTGGAAAACACCACTGCCACCAGACCGGTCGGGATCCACTGGCTGGCGGTGTAGAAGCACGTGAAGTTGACGCAGAACAGGCACAGCCCTTGCGCCAGGCAGATGAGCTGGCCGCGACGATTGACCTTCTGCAGTTTCCCGGTCGCCAGCAACAACGCGAAGATGATCAGCGCCGCAAGGCCGAAGCGGTAGACGATCGACACTGGAATGGCGACTTCGCCCACTTGCAGTTTCAAGGCAATCCAGGTCGTGCCCCAGATCAAAACGGTCAGCAGATACAACGTGATGTTCATGTCAGGCTCCCCAGTGAAGCCTCAGTCTGGCGGCGCGCCGAGGCGCCCACTTGCAGAAACTTGCGCATTTGATCGTCACGCCGCTGGCAGGCGGCAGCGCTCGGAGTAGGATGCGAGGCGTAGAGGAGCCCCTATGTCGTCACTCGAAACCATCCAGGTTTTTCAATCCCTGAACAGCTCGCCCCACGCGCAGCTGGAAAAGTGCGCGCCCTTGGGCGACGGAGTGATGGCGGCCCTGTGGAACAACCGCCATGACGCACAGAACTATCACGCGCCGACGCACCACACGCTGTCGTGTTACATCGACGGCGGCACCGGAACCTTCCGCCGCGATCAGCCAGACCGAAAAGGCGCTCCCGACAAGATCTGCACGCTGCCCGCCGGCCATCAATCTTCCTGGGTAGTAAACGGTGAAATCCGTCTGGCGCATCTGTACATCAGCCCCGAACAGTTCGCCCTCAATTGCGTCACGCTGCTGGATCGCGAGCCGCGCCAGCTGGCGTTGCAGGAGCACACGTTTCTGGACGATCCGCTGCAGGCCGAGCGCTTTCATCGTCTGATCCGCATGGACTGGTGCGAGCCGGGCGAACGCATGCTCACCAGCAGCCTGGCCCATGAACTGCTCGATCACATGGTCCTGCGCCAAGTAGGACTGCGCGAAGGGTTGCGATTGAAGGGCGGGTTGGCCCCACACTTGCGCCGTCAGTTGGTGGAGTTTATCGAGCAGAATCTTGCCGATCCCTTGAGCCTCGGCCAGTTGGCGGGCATGTGCGCGCTGTCGGAATACCACTTCGCGCGGATGTTCCGCGAAAGCTTCGGCCTGCCGCCCCATCAATACCTGCTCGCCCGGCGCCTCAACCGGGCACGGGAACTGCTGCGCTCACCGCGCAAGCCGTTGGGCGAGATTGCGCTTGAATGCGGCTTCGCCAGCGCCAGCCATTTCAGCAACCGCTTCAAACAGTCAGTCGGCGCAACGGCGGGCGAGTACCGGGCTGCGTTTGAGGCGCGTTAAAACTCCAGCGTCGTCGCCATGACCACCTGCCGCGAATCCCCCAGCGACACGAAGTAACGGCTCACCGCCGAACTGTAATAGGTGCGATCAAACAGGTTCTTCACGTTCAGCTGAAACTTCACTTTTTGCCCGTCCAGACGGGTTTCGTAAGTCGCGAAGGCATCGGCGACGGTGTAACCGGGCAGCTCAAAATCATTGTCCGGATTGCCCGCGCGTTCGCCCACATAATGGGCACCTGCTCCCGCGCGCAGCCGATCCGCGCCCAGCACGGCGCCAAAGTCGTACACCGCCGAAACCGACCCGCTGTGCCGGGGTACGTTCTGCAAGCGGTTGCCTTTCAGGGTCGGGTCTTCAACCACCCAGGCGTCGGTGAAGGCGTAACCGCCAATCAGGCTCCAGCGTTCTGACAGCTGCCCGCTCACGTCAAGTTCTACCCCCCGCGAGCGCACCTGACCCGCCGTGGTGTACACGGTGTTCGCTGTCACCGAGTCAAAATTCGCCACCAGCACGTTGCGTTTTCTGATGTCGAACAGCGCCAGTGTCGCACTTATGCCATCGGAAGAATCCCACTTGGCGCCCAGCTCCCACGCTTTTGATTCTTCGGGCAGCGTCGCCGAATCCAGAACGGTGCCGCCCGCCAGCGTGGCGATGCTGGAGTTGGGCTTGAATGCCTCGGTGTAACTCCCATACACCGACAGCTCATCGCTGTAGCGGTAAACAAGGCCGGCTCGGGGAATCCACTTCTGCCCGTTCAAATCGGTGTTTCGCGTGAACGGCGAGCCTTTACCAGCCTGTTGATCAAACACTTGATAACGCGCGCCCGCGACGAAAATCCAGCGATCGCTGAGGTGCACGGAGTCCTGAGCAAACACCGAGTCGCTGCGCAGGATGTCGAGCTGATGGCTGTCCGCCGCACTGACCTGAGTGCCCTCCGCTTCCCGGCCATACACCGGATTCACGTAGCTGAACGTGCTTTGGCTTTTCTGGCGGATCAGTTCACCGCGCGCGACTTTGCGGTATTCGTCGTCGACGCCGATCAGCAGTTCATGCCGCATGCCGGCCAATGAGGTATCGCCATTCAGGGTCAGGGTGGTGAAGCGATCGGTGCTGAGGGCGTTGCCGGTACCGTCGATGGAGCGGGTCAGTGTGCCGGTGGCCGGATTGACGGCGGTCACCCGCACCTGACTGGCGTCGTAGGTCTCACGGTTGTAGCTGTAACCGAGGTGGGCTTTCCAGGTGTCATCGAAGCTGTGATCGACCTCGAATCGATACAGATCCGAGCGCCCTTCCATGTTGTTGAAGGGCTCGTCCAGACGGCGGGTCGCGGGGATGTTCAACGGACGGTTGGTGCGCGGGTCGATTGCCGTGCCGCGATCAAACGGCGAGAGAAATTCCCGGTGCTCGTAGGACGCAAGCACTTCGGTGTCATCGCCATACCAGGCAAGGGACGGCGCCACTAACGATTCACGGTGCACGCCGTAATTGCGCCAGTAATCTTCGTCCTCGTGGTCAACGATCAGGCGGTACGCCAGACCGGTCGACGCCCCTTCAGCGCCATCAATGGCGCCGGTGCTATCGAACGCTGCGCCGCTGCCGTTCTTGCCTGAACCGTAACTTGAACCTCGGGCCGTCAGGGCGTTGGCCGACGGCAACTGCGGGCGCTTGCTGACCACATTGATGACCCCGCCCGGGTCCTGAATGCCATACAACAGCGACGCCGGCCCTTTGAGGACTTCGACGCGTTCGGCCGTGGCATTCAGGTTGCGGCCCTGCACCACCGGCATGCCATCGCGCATGATCGACCCGTCACGATTGTCGCCAAAACCGCGCTTCATCAACGTGTCCTGGGTGCTGCCGAGGGTATTACCCTGGGTCACGCCGCTCACGTTGGCCAGCGCATCGTCGAGGTTGCGCGGCGCCTGATCGCTCAGCACCTGCGCAGGAACGGTACTCACCGCCTGCGGGCTTTCCAGCGACGGGGTTGTGCTGCGCATCACTGATGCCACGGCGGGCGGCTGATAGCTGTAAACGGTGCTGCGAGTGGAGGCGATCTGCGTCGCGCCAAGGGTGACCGCGCCCTCGGCTGGCGGGGACTGCAGCGTAAAGGTGTCGTCGGTGGCGCGGCGGAATGTGAGGGCGGACGTACTCAAGAGCAGGCGTAATGCCTGTTCCGCACTGAATGAGCCGATCAACGCAGGAGCATCGACCGCGTAGGGCGCATCCTGGGTGTAAATCACGCCCTGCCCCGTGACCCGACTGAAATCCCTCAGTGCTTGAGGCAGCGGTTTGGCCGGGATCGAAAAGTCGTAGGCCGGCACGGCTGCCTGGGCGCATGCGCTCCAGACCGCTACCACCGAAACGCCACACCACCTTTTCACATCAATCAATCCCGTTTGAATACGAAACACCTCAACCGCTCGCGTGCGATCTACGGATCACAATGACCCGCCCGAGGGCTTCGAACTGCTCAAAACCAAGGACGGACTTCAGAGCTGCCAGCACGGCCTGCGGGTCGCGGCTGGGGAAACTGCCGCTGACGGTCTTCGCGGCCAGCTCATCGTTAAGCAACATGATTCGCCCCGGGTAATAGCGGTTAAGGTCGTTAATCACATCGGCGAGGGGCGTACGGGAATAATTGAGCCAACCCTGACGCCAGGCCAATTGGCTTTCAGTGTCGACGGGCTGCGGATCAGTGACGCGTTCGCGGTCATAACGGGCCTGCTGACCTGCCGTCAGGATCAGCTGCGGCGCATCGGCGTCTGCCTTCACGCCAACGCGGCCCGACAGCACGGTGACTTGCGCGCCGGCAGGTTGCAGTCGCACCTCGAACTGTGTGCCCAGCACCCGCGTTTCACCGCGCCCGCCGTCGACCACGAACGGCTCGCCGTTGTGGATAACCTGAAAGAATGCGGCGCCACGGCGCAGCTCGACATGCCGTTCTCCGTCGCCGAAATGCACGGCGATGGCGCTGTCGGCGTCCATCGTGACCTGCGACCCGTCTGCCAGGATCAACGTTCGGACCTGCCCCGGCGCCGACACATAATCGGCGTTCAAATCCTCTGCCCAGCGCTGAGGATTCCAGCCCGTCGCGACGCTCACCATTAGCAGCAGACACGCCGCCATCGCCAGCGCCGCTCCCCAGCCCGGCAAGCGTTGCGGCGGGGGTGCGTCCATTTTCCGCAGCAAGGCGTCGAGCGCGACGGCGTCTTCGCTGGCCAGTGTGGTGGCAGGCTCTTCACTGAGTTCCCATAGCACCTGAGCCTGAGCGTAAGCCTGGGCATGGGCCGGGTCGGCGTGCAGCCAGCGGCTGAAACGCGCCTGATCGGCGATCGTCGGCTGGTTATGCAGCACACTGAGCCAGCTCAGGGCCATGGTGTCGGGATCGGCATTTGAATGAGTTTTCGGATCGGGGAAGGCGTTCATCGACGACCCCCTCCGGATTTCCCGACAGGGGGTACAACCCAAGCGACGTCCTGGTTAACGCTCGCCTTGCAGGCCTGCAGGGCCCGCATCATGTGTTTCTCCACGGCACTCTGCGAAAGCCCCATGGCCTTGGCGATTTCGGCATATTTGCGTCCGTGGATACGATTGAGCAGGAAGATCTGCCGGGTTTTCTCCGGCAATGCGCGCAACGCCGTTTCGATGTGGCGCAGATCATTGCTCGCCTCCAGCGCCGCCTGGGGTTCGTCAGTGTCGGGCCGATGCGCGTCAGGCAGCATCTCGTCGCTGAGCCGGGCACGGGTGCCTTCATTGCGCAGATGGTCAATGGCGATATTGCCAGCACAGCGCAGCAGATAAGTGTTGAGCTCTTCGACCTGGACCAGCGGGCGCCTCCAGAACCTGAGGAACAGGTCCTGCACCAGATCCGCTGCCGTCGCCCGGCAACCCACTCTTCGGCTGACCAGCGCCTCCATTTGCGGACGCTGGGACAGAAACACTTCCAGAAACCGTGCGCGTGCAGCCTTCGGAGCCTCGTGGTCGAGGTCCTGGCACGCTGAGTTCAAGGATGGAGGTGGATCGATCATGGTTCAGGCACGGCAGTGGGAATGATGCGAGGCGCGATATTAATGATAAATATTCTCATGCGCAAAAGATGTCCGACGAATCTCGCAACAAATCTGCAGCGGCTGAAACCCGACCGTGAAAAGACGTGGCCCAGCAAAAATGGACTTGCCGGTCGAGTTCCCGCATTCGCGAAATATATTCTCGGTTCCAAGGGGTTGAATTGTTCGTGGATCGGCGCCAACACTGTGAATGAGGGCAGACGAAAAACACCTCGTCCAGACTCTCCCGAGCAAGCCAAAGTAAGGGAAGAACTATGCAAATCCAGGTCAACAGCGATAACCACATCGAAAACAGCGTCCGTCTGGAGGAGTGGGTACGAACCACGGTTGAAACTACGCTCGAACGATACGAAGAGGATCTGACCCGCGTTGAGGTCCACATCAACGACGAAAACGGCGACAAGCCCGGCCCGCATGACATCCGTTGCCAGATGGAAGCCCGGCCAAAAGGACACCAACCTATTTCCGTGACCCACAAGGCCGATTCGATTGATCAGGCAGTGGATGGCGCAGCGGTCAAACTCGACCACGCGCTGGAACATCTTTTCGGAAAACTGCGCGGCAACAAACGCGGTGCGGCTCCGGTAATTGAAAGCGATCTGGACGACGAGCCGGTCAGTGCTGACGCGCTGCTCGAAGAAGAATTTCTCGAGAAGGATGACGCGTTGCACGGCTGATGCGGCAGCCTTGAAACACTGAACTGCTGAACGAGGGGCGGGCCTGGAAACGGGCCCGCCTCTTTTTTTTGTGCGGCCATCCAGCGGCGAGCGCAAGAGTGATTAGCTCCGCTAAACACAGCCGCCAGTTCATTTGCCAACCCGGTGCACACTAACAACGCATGAAGCGCGCAAATGGTGCCGGGTTGTAAACACCCAAGCGATTGGCCAGTACACGATGGACGTCGGAACCGTGACCTTGTTGGCAACTCAGCGCCTCGCGGTCCGCCCATTGGGAGCATTTACACCTTTCGTCCCTTGTGGCCCAAACCCTGCAAGCTTTGTATCGTCGAGCTTACAACTCACCTGCGCGGCGCGAGCTTATTGGCCCCCCGCGCAGTGACTCGCTCAATGAGACGACCTTTCAACGGAACACTTATGGATACCACCGTGACTTCAGCGAGCGCGGCCAGGGCAGGAATCATCAACCGTTGATCGGCTTCGAGAACTAAAGGGATTCACCCCCAGTCAACTTATGCAGATCGTTAACAGGTAACAGGCCATGGATAACCCTTTTCAACTGATCACCGACGCCTTCCATCCCGATTATCGGGTCAACCTGAGTATCCAGGGCCTCGACGGGACCATCATGCTGACGCTGTCGAATGAATCAGGTGTGGTCGCCAAACGCTTGCTCAGTGCTGAGCAACGCAATTCGCCCAAGCGCCTGCGTCGCTTGATCGAAAGTATCCAGTTCGGCATCGCCATCGAACAGGGCCACAGCGCCATCAAAATCCTGGCAGCCATGACCGACGGTGACCTTAAGCAACTTTCGCCGCCGCCTGCCCGATCCAGTTTCCTGAGCCGTTCGCAGTCGGCAGCCGGCATCTGATTTCTGATACGCATGGAGTGAGGTGATATCCATCGCCTCGCCAGCGCAGCCTCTTCGGGGCATCATTCTTGATGCGCCCTGCCACCTGCCGACGATCGCCAACGCCCCTGTAACTCCCGCCGATTCAGCCCCCAGACAGAAAGCACCTGTTACAACAAACCTGTAGCAAGCCGGCTGCCCCGTCTGAACAAAAAACGGCGAGCAGCAGAGTCTGGACAAGTCTGAGGTGACGATATGTCTCTACGATACATAGCGCTGATTGGCGCGCTGGCGCTCGCGACCGGCTGCGTGGAAGAAAGAGTGGTGCACGAGCGCCGAGTGGTCGACCGACCCGCGCCCCGCGCCGAATACGTCGAAGTCGTCGCCCCGCAAGCGCCGCCCGTGCGCGTTATCGAAGAAGAACCGGCTCCGCGTCCAGGCTACATCTGGTCCCGCGGCTACTGGCGCTGGAACGGCAACCGCTACGTCGCCGAACACGGCCATTGGGAAGCGGTACGGCCGGGCTATCGCTATCAACATCCGTACTGGGAAAGCCGAGGCGATGGCTGGCATTACCATGTTGGGGTGTGGGTGAACTGACTGTTCTTCGCACATGAAAATGCCCCGCTGAGACGGGGCATTTTTTATGGGGTTGCTCACTGGCTTGGTGGTGACCAAGTGAATCGGCTTACTCCACCTTCTCCTGCACCGACGGATACCTCGACGAGGAATACCTCACGACCAGAATCGAAAAAGCCAGCAAAAGCACGCCGCCACACACATAAATAATCCCCAGATCCGGCGCCTTGTGATGGGATACGTCACTGATCAGCAAGCGGATCAACGCGGTCACCCCGATATAGAGCAAGAACCGCAGGGGCATGTGGTTGGTCTTGAAATAAATCCCGACCATCGCACCTAGTTCGAGATAGATGAACAACAGCAAAATATCATCCACGGCGATGTATTCTTGCCCGAGCATGCCGATGAAGGCTTTTATCGCGGCATAGGCAGTCACCGCGCCGATGCCGAACAGCGCCAGGTAATGAAACGCCTCAACGGCCAGATTGCCCAGGCTATTGGCGCCGCCATGAAGCTTGGCCCGCATTCGATCTGCCCATCTCACACCACCCATCCCTCACCTCCCCTGACCAAACCAAAACTGTTCATAACTAACGCTGCGATTGAGCACAGCGGTGGAGCGGTCGACGCAGGGCTATGGCCACGTTGATGTTCACGATGTACTTCCTTGAGTAACCCGGACCGGATGATGCTACGCGCGCCTGACGATTTGCTCGTGCGCGCATGGCTGTAGGCAAGCATTAATAGGGCCATCGGCTAAGGTTGAGAACGTGACCAGATGTCGCAAGGTGGCGCCCGACAAAAAAGTGAGCGCGCACCCCCTACCCAAGCTGCGACGATTCACCTATGCTGCGCACTGTATAAATACACAGTAAAAAGACGGAGTACGCTGTCTTTGCATCATCTGTCGGCCACAAGCGTTGAGCGCCCGGGCTGATCCCTTACAACTCTGGAAATGACGACGAGGCCAACAATGGCTGTTGAAACCCTTTACCGCAGTACCCGTGATTTGGAGACTACGTTCGTGGACCGCAAACTCGCCGATGCCCATGATCAGATGCTGGAACTGGCCGAACTGCTCACCGACGTGCTGATGAAAAACGTCGATGGCCTCTCCGAAAAACATGCAGAAGACGCCAGCATTTTCATGGCGAAAAACCGTGCCGTCTTCGCGGCCGCTTTCAAGAGCAACGCCCTGGCCCTCAACGAGCTGGCACCTGCGGCTGAGCAGGCAGAGTGATCAGACCCGCGACGTCAGCTTCAGCCAGTTGAATGCGGAGTTGTCACGAAACGAATCAGTCCATGTCCAGCAGCCGCTCGGCCAGCTCATCTGCAACCCGTGCGGGTGAGCGCTTTTCGGCTTGCGCATGGGCGAACACCTCGGTCAGCCGCGTGCCGATCTGAGAAAGATGCGCGGTAATGGTGCCCGGGCTCTGCCCCTGATGATGCAGCGCCACATAAATCAGACCGCCTGAATTGATCACATAATCCGGGGCATAAAGAATGCCGCGGGCTTCCAGTTGGTCGGCAATGGCGGCGCAGCTCAGTTGGTTATTGGCGCCACCCGCCACTGCGGCGCACCGCAACTTGGTGACACTGTGGCTGTTGAGCACACCGCCCAGCCCGCACGGGGCAAGAATATCGCAAGGCGTGCTGAGCAACGCTTCGCAAGCGATCGGCTTGGCCCCCAACTGCTCCATGGCGAGTTGCACCTTGCCGCTGTCCAGATCAGCCACCAACAACTCGGCGCCCGCCGCATGCAACTGTTCCGCGAGCGCGTAACCCACATGGCCCAACCCCTGAATCGCCACGCGCAAACCTTCCAGATTGTCGCTGCCCAATCTCGCCATGGCCGTAGTCCTAATGCCGGCGTATAAACCCAAGGCGGTATGCGCTGATGGGTCGCCTACCGCCGTGGTGCTGGTGACATGCTGGGTGTATTGGGCAATGCAGTCCATGTCTTCCCTGGAAGTGCCGCTGTCCATGGCCGTGACGTAACGGCCGTCGAGGGTCTGCACGAATTGCCCGAACGCCTCGAACAAGGCGGCACGATCAGGCACGTGGGCCGGACGCATGATCACCGCCGTCCCACCGCCCAGTGACAGCCCGGCGAGTACGGCTTTGTAGCTCATGTTCCTTGCCAGCTGAATGGCATCCTCGATAGCACTCTCTTCGTTTGGATAGGAGAGGTAGCGACAGCCTCCCATCGCCGGGCCTTTGCGGCTGCTGTGGATCGCGATCACCGCCTTCAGGCCGGTGCGCGGCTCAACTATCATGTGCAGTGATTGCACGTGTGAGCTTTGCATGAGAGCGAACATGGGCACTGCTCCCCCTTTTTCGTACTGGCGAGTATAGGCGCTGATTGAAAAAAAGAAGGCTGGCCCGGGAGGATCCGGACGACGGACTGCCGTTGGCCACGCCCGATCAATCAACGCTGGACGAAGGCGGCGGCCAGGGCTAAAACAGAGCCATCCGTTAACTCTTCTCAGCCGTCTTATCCTGCCGGAGAAGTCGATGAATCCGCGCCAGCAATGCATTGCCTGTCTAGAACGGACCCCGCCGTCTACCTTTGAAGCCGCTGCGTGGATCGCCACAGAGCACGACGGCCAGGTTGATTTCCAGGCTGTCCGCGACCAGCTGAACGCTCTGGAACGCAGCGTCAGTGCGGCGCTTGCGTCGTTACCGGCCGCAGAGCTTGCCCAGCCCTTGCTGCGGCAACTGGCGACGTTGGGATTTCAGCAGGACGATGCCGCTCAGCCCAAACCCCAGGCTGCTCTGATCCATAAAGTCCTTGAACGTCGTCGGGGCCAACCGCTAGGGCTGGCGATGGTCGCCCTGGAAATTGCCAGACGTCTGGAGATCCCACTCGAAGGCGTTAATTTCCCCGGGCATTTTTTGTTGCGCGTGCCCGGTGCCGACCATTCGCTGGACCCTTGCGGCGGGCGCAGACTCTACCCAAAGGACTGTCGTGAATTGTTGCTGCGCCAGTTTGGTGCGCAGATGCAGCTCAAGGCCGAGCACATGCAAACGGCGACGCCTGCGGCGATGCTGCAGCGTTTGTCACGCAACCTGCGTTACCTGCATCAGTTGAATGACGACCTGATCGCGGCGCTCAAGGACGCGACCCGCGTAATGGAACTGGGCCAGGCCAACACCAGCGATTACCTCGCTCGTGCCAGCCTGTACCAGCATCTGGATTGCCCACAGGCCGAACGTTTCGACCTGGAGCATGCGTTGATGTTGAGTGAGGACCCGGTTCAACGGGTGCGGCTCACTCAACGTCTGGTTCAACTGCCCGGGGTGGGCGCTTTGCACTGATTATCGAAACTGCGGCACACTGCCAGACGACCGTTTTGCCGCCTTGCCCAGGCGCTTCACTTTCTCGGCCTTGCGGATCTTGCGGACTAGCTTGGCGGTTTTAAAGGCTCCCATTGCAGCCTGCAGGAAATAGTCCCTCGCGCGGGCACGGTCGCCTTCCTGATAGGCAAAGATTCCCCGAAAAAGGTCGACACCGGCATGCAGCCCCGTCCATACCGCTTTGGTTATCGGGTGGAGATTTGCCAGATAGCCGCCGTATTTACGGACGAAGTTATAGGTGTTGAGCATGCGCCGTTCGTTGACGCTCTCAGTCTGGGCGTCAATGTCCAAGATCAAAAGCTGCACCGCGACCCCATGCAAACTCTCCAGTGTCACCGGCGCCGAGTGAGAAACCTTGTAGGGCTTGCCGTCGACGAGGGGCGACACCTCAAGCTTTTGCATCAAGGTACCGATGATGCGCTGAGCGCTGTAATGCACCTGATCATAGTAATAACGGCTCATGCCGGGGCGGGACACAGAGCGAACAACGTCATCCTCCTGGCGGAACAAATAGCCATCGGGCGCACCGGGTGTATAGACCAGTGTTCCCAGGCGAGCGTTGGCTTTATCCGGCTTGAAAACGTAGATATTGGGGAAGGTTTTGTACGCCATGATCAGCAGATGGAGTGTCCCCGGCGCTTTCGTCCTGTGCCCGACGATACTGCTGTCGAGGCTTGAGACCATCCGCACAACCCAGTTGTACTGATCAGCGTCAAGCCGGCCTGCGGCGTACTCAATCAACGCATCACGGCGCAGTTCACAGTGGGTTTTGCGCGCGAACAGGGCGCGAACCCTGGGCGGCGGGGAATTGGTCAGACCCCACGTGTGCTGGCGCAGTTTTTTGATGTATTCATCGGCATAGTTGGAACCGCGGATCATCTGGTCAACGAAAGCACCCGTAAGCGCGGAGACATCCTGGCCAATCGACGAATACACGGCAGCATCGGGATCAAAATCGTATTCCTCTTCCGAGTAGCCGACCATGAACAGGTCCGTCAGGCACTTGAGCGTGGTGTAGCGGCCAAAGTCCGGTTCACCCTCGCCAGCGTTACCCTCCACATCAAAAAACACAGTGTCCGGGTCGATGCGGCCCGGCACCCCGGACGCCTTCAGGTGCCTGTCGATCAAGCGCTCGCATTCACCACGGGCAGCCTGGCGCCAAGGCGTGATGCCGAAAGCATCGTAGGCTTTGTTCAGTGCTGCAATCCGATGGGTCAACACCACCTGCGCCATCCGGTGCTGCTCGGTGAAATGCTGCATCCGCCCACTGGCGACAATCTGATTGCGCGCCAGCATTTGATCGACCTTGTAGCGGCTCAGGCCCGATAGCGCGTCGGTGAACGAGGCGCCGTTGACGGCAAGGAACTGGAGGCTGTCCGTAGACCATTGCGAAGGCATCAGCTGAATGCTTTCAATGTACGGAACGATGTGCTGGTCTGCCTTGACGACGGTCTGGTCGAGGAGATACTGCGCGCCGCGCGCATTACCGGTCCAGCTGCCGACTTCGAGGGACAGCTTGCGCCACGTGTCGAAGTCAAACATCTCGCGCCCATTTGGCTGACCCGGTGCATACAGCACATAGAACTCGTCGTCGCCGTTGATCTCACGAATGACGACCACATCTTCCAAACGCCGATTGCCACCTTTGAGGTACAGAGCACCTACCTTTATCGCTGGGCTGCCGAGAAGGTTCGACTGCACTTGCTCAATCAATGCCAGACCGCGATCAGAAAGATGACCTTGCAGTTTCGCCGCCCAGGCACTCAATGCGATATTGCTGGCGCGCATTGCGCTCATGGCATCCACTGCGGTTTGGTCGCGGTAGCGACGTTCCACTTCGCTTCCGTAACGCTGCTTCACATTGAGTTCTCGCACCAGGCGGCACACGAAATCGAAGTCCAGGCGTACATGGGCGTAAGCGGCATCGACCTCGATACTCGGGGCCAGATTCAAGTCCGTGTCCGGCATGCCGTCGAGGGCAAAGCCCAATAGAGTGTTTGTGTAAACAGTCTCCAGCGGCGCATCTGCGAACTGCATCTCATCGGGCAGATGGATCGTCACGCTGGACGGGTCAAGCGTGTAACCCAGATGCTTCATCAGATAAGCCGCGATCTCTTTCCGCGCAAAGATTTCGGGCGTCTCGATGCCAACCAGTTGCGCCTGCATTCGCGTTTCACACAACGACTGCTCAGCGGCGAGTGTGTCGTAGCGCTGACGATCTGGCGGCGCAGCGAACCGCAGCCATTGCGGCAGGCGCCGCTCATGCACGAATGCCAGCAGATCCATGTAGCGAGCATTCAGAGCCTGCTCCAGGTCGTCGAGACGGCTAACGTCGTCGAACATCTGCAACAGTGCATCCGGGTCGCCATTGCTTAAAGGTGCGTGAGCAAGCAAGTGGTCGATATCGTGCAGCTGTTTTTCCCGAAGACTCTTGATAAATCGCGGCGCTGGCTTTTCGTTCATCAGTGAATAATCAAGCTCCAAAGCCTCCGCCGGGGTGTCGTTGAGCAGCATCTGGTGTTCGAGCGAGAGACAACCCAGAATCAGATCCCGCGAGTCGGTCTGCGCCAGGCGCTGCTTGAACTCGACTTCCATCGCGTCCAGCGTTGCGAACTTCTCCACCCCGCCAGACGGGCTGAAGAGATAGACGATGGCATCGGGGCCAATTGAATCCAGCGGCATGACATCGACGTCTTCGGCAGTCGCTACGCAGGTGCCGATCAGTGGCAGCACCGAGCCATCCGATGTCCGCAACGACAGTGCATAACGGCCCATGCAGTCGGGAGAGTCGACAATGCGTAGCAGCCGCTCTTCTTCCTGAGGGGTGAGCTCGTGAGTGCCGACGGCCAAACCGATGGCGTGGCCAAGCACCCACGACTGCAGGGTTTCGAAGACTTCCTCGCGCGTGCCGCGGACCGCGTCTTCGCCGGGAATCCGGGTAAAAGTCTGCTCGTCAACTGCCCAGTACTGATCAAGACTGAACTTGAAAAATCCGGGCAGCCTTTTCAGCAGATCGGGCAACATTTCCCTGATCGCGCCGATGTCCAGACCTGCCGGTGCATATGCAGTGTGCGCGGAGTCTCTTCGCGTCGACAACGCTGCTTGTTGATCATCGAGGTGAGTGGTGTCTCCAACAAATGCGCGCAGCAGGACTTGGGTCAGTGAGAGCGGTGCGGGATCGAGCCCGCCTGCATTGTTCGTATGAATGAACAGCGCGTCAGGGTTGGGAAATCGCGTAACTCTAACCAGTGCGTTGGCCAGCAGTTGCCTCGCCGCCTGATGCACAGTCGGTGCCTCCCGAAAATGCGCGACCATCAATGCCGAAAGCTCGCCCTCTTTATCGGCGTGATCGAGCAGCGAACCCGCCGTCGGGCCGGTGTGTTTTTTAAAATGATCAGTCATCTTTACAGCTCCATAATGACCGCCCGCGCCACAGAGGCATCCAGCCAAAGTGTGAAATACGTGGGCGGTCCGAAAGAGCTGTCATCTAACCCGCTGAATCGCAGACCGATGGAATAACTATTGATAGCGATGAGCGCGACCAGCCGATCAATGACGCAGGAAAAAGGAGCGATTGTTTGGCACTCGTTGCGCGTTCCTACTGTTGCTGTGGCGGTAACACTGCTTGTCACAACGCGAGCTGTTTCGAGTTCCTCAGGCCCTTTATCCTTCGCAGCCTCTGAGCAACCACTGGCCCTTGAACGGCTTGGGGAAGCGCTCAACTCTCGTCACCGACGTTGTGTTTTGAAGCTCCTGGATTCAACGTCTTATTTGGCCGCTGCGATTGCAGCGGTTTTTTTTGCGTGAACGGGCCGCACGCAAAGAAATGCTTCAGGCGCGGATGTTTACCAGCGAAGGTTCGCGTGGCGTGTTCGCATACTCAGCAAGCGCCATCACGACGGAAATGACCGTTTTTAATTCCACCAGGCCACTTTTGGCCACATCATTTTCCCGGTTCATCAGGTCATGAAGCGCGCCCAACTCCTTCTCAAAAAAGGCATAAGCATTCACTTCGCGCTCCATGTTGATTTCCTTTCCATCAGCGTCGAATTCGATATCGATGCTGGACATCGCATCAACAAGCCCTTCATCGATAAATCCGCGCTCCGCCAACACCGCACCGATCTCCCTCAACTGTTTGTTGTTCGTCCGGGTAGGGTCGAAGCCAGCCAGATCAAGATTCAACCCTTGTAGTTTTTTGATGTTGGAAAGACTCTCATCTGCCCAGTACTGTCGGACCTTTTGTTTGACCGCCTGCTCCTCGATACTTAGCCCGGAGTTGGCCTCGAAGCGTTTGTAGGGAGCAGCCACATACACACTCAGCCGCTCTTGCACTTTGCTCAAATTGCCAATCATAAAACCTCCTGAAAATCGGTTGATCCTCAGGAAATGTCGGGCGACTCGGGGCGGGGTTTAGGCTGAACAAGTGAAGACGGAATCATTGCCTCATTCAGAGACCGTTCCTACGTCGTGGCAAATAACTTTCCTACAAAAACGGCCAATCCGATCGCCCGGACTGGCCGTTATGTGAGCACAGAGAGGTCAGGCGAATTTCTGCAAATTCGCCATCATTTCCTTGAGCGCTTCGACATTGTCGGCGGGGTGCACAGCGTCGCTGAAGTCACTGATGGTCTGCCACTGCGCAGCGACGTCTTCCGGCGAGAAGCCTGCATGAGGGTTGAAGCCGGCGCCCAGGCTGCGCTCCCAGCGGACTTTGCCGATCCAGCCGCCACCCACTTCATACAGGCCGGCGCTGTCCTGGCACTGCTGGCTGCCCAGGTACACCACCAGCGGGCTGACCAACTCGGGCTTGAGCAGATCGAACACACTGGCTGGAATCAAACCTTCGGTCATCCGTGTTCCGCCGGTGGGGGCGATGGCGTTAACCAGGATGTTGTTTTTGCGCCCTTCAACGGCGAGCGTGCGCGTCAAACCGTACAGCCCGAGCTTGGCCATGCCGTAGTTGGCCTGACCGAAGTTGCCGTAAATGCCGGAAGTGGACGAGGTGAAGATGATGCGGCCATAGTTCTGGTCCCGCAGGTGGGGCCAGGCAGCACGGGTGACTTTGTAGGCGCCTTCGACATGCACGCGGTAAACCAGGTCCCAGTCGGCGTCTTCCATCTTGGCGAAGCTTTTGTCGCGGAGAATGCCGGCGTTGTTGACCACGACGTCGACGCGGCCGAAAGCATCGAGAGCGTTCTGAACGATCTTGTCGCCATCGGTGACCGAGTCATGATTGGCAACCGCCTCGCCGCCCGCTTCACGAATTTCCGCAACCACTCGATCCGCTGCCGATGCATTGGCGCCTTCGCCGTGGGCCGAACCGCCGAGGTCGTTGACGATCACCCGCGCGCCGTGCCGGGCGAACAACAACGCATGGGCTCTTCCCAACCCGCCGCCCGCCCCGGTGACGATCACCACTTTGTCTTCAAAACGCACGGACTCGCTCATGTTGCTCTCCCCGATGATGAAGCCGGCGCTGCTGCCGCTGCCCTGGATTCATCAGGGCGTCAGCAGCAGACGCGGGCGTAATGGTCATCGAGTCTCGCCGACCCGATGCACGGTCACAATCAACACGGGGCACGCTGAATGGTGGTCGATAACGCTGAGGGATGGCTTGGCCATTGCCAGGCCAGCACCTGAAGCATTGATGGCTGGCCATTGCGCCGGGCTGCCCATGAGCAACAGGCTCGCCGCTCAGGCGTTCAGCTGTCCGATGAACTCCGCCAGCCACGGCTCGGCATCGCTTTCCGGGGTCACGGTTTCGCTGGCGTCCAGACGCAGCATCTCCTGCACCTCGCGAATCCCCAGCTCGGCAAAGAGCTCACGCATCAACTCGCCGCCCGCGCAAAACGTATCGCCGTAACTCGCGTCGCCCAATGCAATGACGCCACCCGGCAATCCGCGCCAGGCAGCGGGCAGCACGTCGCGGATCTGGTGATAGAGCGGCTGAATGTTGTCCGGCAGCTCGCCCATCCCAGTGGTCGAACTCACTGCCAGCAGGGCTTCCGGCGCAAAGGTTTGCAAATCGGCAAGGGTGGCGCGTGGATTGAAAAATACTTCGTGCCCTGCATCCTTAATAAGCTGTTGGGCGTGGCGGGCAACCTCTTCAGCCGAGCCATACACCGAGCCCGCAATAATCGCGACTTTCATGGGTTCATCCTGTGACGGGTAAAATCGTGCGGCATTATGCCTCAGCGCGGCGCGATGTCTTGGACTCCTGACCTTGTGCTGCCAAACGCGAAGCGGATCGACGAGCACGGCGTTTATGCAAAATAAGGTTCAACGATGCTGGAACATTCCTGTCTCAATTGAGTACTTCTACTACTTTCAGATTGGTAGTCGAACCCGTCCGGACGCCGTGACGATCCGGCCGGCGGAAAAGGCGTCGAGTTAAACGCCGAACGGGCGCAACCTCGGCTGGAGAATGAAATCCTGAAGGGGTAACATCCTGCAACTGACGAACGGCCGCAACCTACCTGCGAACGATCTGTCTGCTCCTTCAATAACCGGTTAATCGAGCCTGGCCATGCAGCGCGACAACATCCTCACGCCTGATGAACTGGAGTTCATTCAGAAGATGCAGCACAACCCCACGCTGAATCTGGGCGACAAGTCCAGCAGCCTGGTGGTGAACGGCGGCGTGCAAATCCAGGATCTGCTGACCCGTCTGGCGGCCCATGAGCAAGTCACGATTCAGGCCCAGTTCGATAATCAGCAAATGACTTTCCCGCTGCATCTGGTGGAAGACGAATTTCATGCGCTGCACCTGGAGCTGGGTGCGCCGAGCATCTTCGAAGAAGGCCCGCGCATTCGTCCATGGCGCTTGATACTGCCTGAGCCGATGCCGCTGCAAACTGAAAAAGGTTCGCCCACCGCGCTGTGGGTGCATGAAGTGTCCTTCAAAGGCATCCTCCTGGAAATACGCAAGCAGACCAAGCCGCCGAAGTCCTTTGCCGCCTGGTTCTGTCCGGAGGGCCATGCGCCGATTTCGTTGCGCGGGACCTTCGAACGTCTGACTCAGCATGGCCTGGCAGCGTATCGGTTGAGTCAGAACAGTAAAGAAGACACTGAGCGTCTGCGTCAGTACATTCTTCAGGAACACCGCAAGATTCACCCTTCGATGCACCTCTAGGATTGTCTGATCAGGCGATCCTCTACGACACCCTCTTTGTCCGATAAACACCTCTGGCTTTATTGCAGGATTCAGGAATAATCCTTGCTTGCTTTTTCCAGTGAAGCTGCCGCATCGCCACCACCCCGGCGCCGCGTCATGTGATTTCCCTACCCGGGAAGCTCACTTGTTTATCGGAGATACACAATGTCTACCTCACCCGTCACGCTGATGGTTGCCCGTCGCGTCGCCCATGGCCGCTATCAGGAACTGATTGCCTGGCTGCATGAAGGCGAACAGCTCGCTACCGACTTCCCCGGCTATCTAGGGTCCGGCGTGCTTGCTCCGCCGCCTGGGGATGACGAATTCCAGATTATTTTCCGCTTTGCCGATGAAGCTACCATGCACGCCTGGGAGCATTCCGCCTCCCGACGCTCCTGGCTGGTGCGCGGCAGCGGCCTGTTTGCCAAGAATTCCGTGCACCGCGTAAGCGGTATCGACGGCTGGTTTGGCGCCGTTGGTCAGCGCCCGCCGCGCTGGAAGCAAGCCGTTGCCATCTGGCTGGCGTTCTTCCCGGTGTCACTGCTCTTCAATTTCGTGCTGGGACCGCTGCTCAGTCAGCTGGATCTGTTCCCGCGCATCATGATCAGCACGTTGATCCTCACACCGCTGATGGTGTTCTGGTTTATTCCGCTGTCGACCCATCTTCTGGCGGGGTGGCTGCACAGCAGCACGCCTGCACAGGTCAGCGGAACGGAGCCGGCGTCTACCCGCTAGCGCTCATCCACAAGCGCTTTCCCGATCAGGGCGCCGCCGAACTGCCTGGCAGCGCCCGACATGGCGCCAATTCAAAAACATGTACAGCCCTGCCGGTGTTGTACAAGAACCGACCGTTGGGGTAACTTTGCCCCACGGTCGTTTTCGATGGTGCACGCGAGCCTTCACTGCTCGCCATTCAGCACCGACTCGCCCGACCTCTCTCCCCGTTGATGAATGCGTGACGACCATGGCCTGCTCCCCTGCCCCTGTCTTGATCACTGGTGCCAGCCAGCGCGTTGGCCTGTATTGCGCCGAGCGTCTATTGGCGGAAGGCCAGCCGGTGATCATCACCTACCGCAGCGAGCGGCCGGGCATGCAGCGTCTAAAGGCGCTGGGCGCGGTGGTGCTTCAGGCTGATTTTTCGTCAGAGACGAGCGTTCTGGATTTCATCGCCCGACTCAAGGAGCAGACTGGCAGCCTGAGGGCCATCGTGCACAACGCGTCCGACTGGCTGGCCGAAACGCCGGGGGAGGAGTCGGATGTGTTCATGCAAATGTTCAATGTCCACATGCTGACGCCCTACCTCATCAATCTGCATTGCGCCGAGCTGTTGCGGCGCTCGGAGACGGCCGACATTATTCACATCAGCGACGACGTCACGCGCAAGGGCAGCAGCAAGCACATCGCTTACAGCGCCAGCAAGGCAGGCCTGGAAAATCTGACCCTGTCCTTCGCCGCCAGATTTGCGCCCCATATCAAGGTCAACGGCATTGCCCCGGCCATGCTGATGTTTCAACCCGATGACGACGCGGCATACCGCGCACGCACGCTGGAAAAGTCGGCACTGGGCATCGAACCTGGCGCCGAGGTGATCTACCAGAGCCTGCGCTATCTGATGGATACCTCCTACATCACCGGCACCACTCTGACCGTAAACGGCGGACGGCACGTCAAGTAAGCCGCCCCGAGGAAACATAGATGACCCTGTCACTGCCACAGCATTACCGTGAGATCCTTGTCGGCCTGGGTGAAGATCCTGAACGCGAAGGCCTGCTGGATACGCCCAAGCGCGCCGCCAAGGCGATGCAATACCTGTGTCATGGCTACGAGCAGACGCTGGACGAGATCGTCAACGGCGCGCTGTTTGCCTCCGCGAGCGACGAGATGGTGATCGTCAAGGACATCGAGCTGTATTCGCTGTGCGAGCATCACCTGCTGCCCTTCATTGGCAAGGCTCACGTGGCCTACATTCCCACCGGAAAAGTTCTGGGCCTGTCGAAGATCGCACGCATCGTCGACATGTACGCGCGGCGCCTGCAGATTCAGGAAAATCTAACGCGGCAGATCGCCGACGCGATTCAGGGCGTGACCAAGGCCGCAGGCGTGGCCGTGGTCATTGAGGCTCAACACATGTGCATGATGATGCGCGGCGTTGAAAAGCAGAACTCCACCATGAACACCTCGGTGATGCTCGGCGCCTTCCGCGAGTCCACCACGACCCGCATGGAATTTCTGCAATTGATCGGACGGAGCAAGTAGTCCATGGCAAGACTCGAACCCGGTACCGCACGCATCAGGGTCAAAGACCTGTGCCTGCGGACGTTTATCGGCATCAACGAGGCCGAAATCCTCAACAAGCAGGACGTGCTGATCAACCTGACGATCCTGTACGCGGCGCAGGAAGCGGTGCGCGACAACGACATTGATCACGCGTTGAACTACCGGACCATCACCAAGGCCATCATCCAGCACGTCGAAAGCAACCGCTTTGCCCTGCTTGAGCGCCTGACCCAGGAAGTGCTCGACCTGGTGATGACCCATGAAGAAGTGCAATACGCCGAGGTCGAAGTGGATAAGCCCCACGCGCTGCGGTTTGCCGAATCGGTGTCGATCACCCTGGCGGCAGCGCGCTGATTCCTGCGCTCGCCTTTGCGGGCGCGCGCTTGCCCGGCCTGACTGCCACTCTTATCATCCGCCCATCTTTTACTTCCAACAGAGCACACCATGACCGAGCAACAACGTCTTGAACTTGAAGCCGCCGCTTTCCGCCGTCTGGTTGCGCATCTGGACAGCCGCAAGGACGTGCAGAACATCGACCTGATGAACCTCGCCGGTTTCTGTCGCAACTGTCTGTCCAAGTGGTACAAGGCCGAGGCCGACGAGAAGCACATCGACATAACGCTCGATGACGCCCGCGAAGTGGTTTACGGCATGCCGTACAGCGAGTGGAAATCCACGTACCAGAAAGAAGCCAGCGCCGAGCAGCAAGCCGCGTTCGTCAAGGCACCGAAGCATGACTGACCTGAGCGCCCTGCGCGCCAGCCTCGCCAGCGGCAATCATCTGTTCGCCGACACGCTGGCCTTCATCGCCGCGCATTACGAGTATCAGCCCCAGGCGTTCAGCAACGGCCCGGTGGAAAACACCGCTGGCCAGAACGAAGGTTCGTGCAAGACCCTCGGCCTGGCGCTGCTGGAAGGCCTGAGCGACGAAGAAGCGCTGCTGGCTTTTGGCGAGCACTACCGCTCAGTGCTGGAGACGCCGGAAGGCTCTGACCACGGCAACATCCGGGCGCTGATCGCGAACGGTCTGGCCGGCGTTAAGTTTTCCGCCGAGCCGCTCAAGCCCAAGGTCTGAGTGCGAGCTTAAGTCTGTAGGACAACCCGACCACGCACACACCGGGCTTCTCGTGCAGTAAACACATTCATGTGGGAGTGAGCTTGCTCACGAAAGCGGCATGTCGGGCGCCGAAGGTTTAGCGGATGCCAGGACCTCTTCGCGAGCAAGCTCGCTCCCACAGTTCGTGCGTCGGCAGAACATCCGCGGCGTTTTCAGGTTCGATGAGCGCCTGCTCGGCAAACATAAAAAAACCGGCTCAATGAGCCGGTTTTTTTGCAGCTTAAGATCAGGTCAGAACGAAACGTTCGCCAGGCCGTCCAGGTAGCGCTCGACGTCCAGTGCAGCCATGCAGCCTGCACCAGCCGAGGTGATGGCCTGACGGTAGACGTGATCCGCCACGTCGCCGGCAGCAAAAACACCGTCAACGCTGGTGGCCGTCGCATTACCTTCGCGACCGCCTTGAACGACCATGTAGCCGTCTTTCAACGCCAGCTGACCGTCAAACAGGCTGGTATTCGGCGTGTGGCCGATGGCGATGAACACGCCGTCGACGGTCACTTCGGAATAGCTGCCGTCGTTGTTCTTCAAGCGCGCACCAGTCACGCCCATGTTGTCGCCCAGCACTTCGTCCAGGGTGGCGTTGAGCTTGAGCTCGATCTTGCCCTCGGCGACACGTGCATGCAGCTTATCGATGAGGATCTTCTCGGCGCGGAAGGTATCGCGACGGTGAACCAAGGTGACCTTACTGGCGATGTTGGCCAGATACAGGGCTTCCTCGACGGCAGTGTTGCCGCCGCCGACCACGGCGACCGGCTTGTTGCGATAGAAGAAACCGTCGCAGGTCGCGCAGGCCGACACGCCCTTGCCCATGAACGCTTCTTCGGACGGCAGACCGAGATAACGGGCGCTGGCGCCGGTGGCGATGATCAGCGCGTCGCAGGTGTAAGTCGCGTTGTCGCCTTTCAGGCTGAAGGGCTTACCGGCCAGATCGACCGCATTGATGTGATCGAACACGATCTCGGTCTCGAAACGCTCGGCGTGTTCACGCATACGCTCCATCAATGCCGGGCCGGTCAGGCCATGGGGGTCGCCCGGCCAGTTGTCGACTTCGGTAGTGGTGGTCAACTGACCACCCGCCTGCATCCCGGTGATCAGCAACGGCTTGAGGTTGGCGCGCGCGGCATAGACTGCAGCGCTGTAACCGGCAGGGCCGGAGCCGAGAATAATCACTCGCGAATGACGTACATCAGACATGACACACTCCTATTGACCGGCCATCGTTACGCGTGGTCGGAGTCACTGGGTCTGAACCGGCGTACCGGTTGAGAGGGTTGGGACTGACGGGGGCTTGTGGCTACACAGGGCGCACGACAATCCTGAAAACGAGAAGCTGCCACTCGGGGCACAGCAACGGTGAAAGTTGGCCGCAAGCTTATCGGGGCGGAGAAGATTAAGGAAATATCGTTTCACAATCCAGCTCATAGGCCAGCCCTATCCTCAACCTCCACTTTGCGCATGCAGTCCTGCATAGACTTCACCGCTGCACGATTGTTTCAGCGAGTGTCGCCCCTCCTGCTGCGCTTCCGCCCCCGCGGCAAAGCCGGTATGGTCGGCGCGATATCACTGCCTGGAGGCACACATGCCTGCACCCGTCCTGTCTGGCCCGCAATACCTGCGCGAAGGGCTGAAACTGGTCCTGAGCCCTGGCCTGCGCCTGTTCGTCCTGCTGCCGCTGGCGATCAATCTGGTGCTGTTCAGCGCCATGATCTACTTCGCCGGCCACGAATTCAGGTTGTGGGTCGACTCCTTCATACCCACCCTCCCCGGCTGGCTCAGCTTTCTCAACTACATTCTGTGGCCGTTGTTCGTGGTGCTTGTGGCGCTAATGGTTTTCTTCACCTTCACCATGATCGCTAACATCATCGCCGCGCCGTTTAATGGCTTTCTCGCTGAAAAGGTAGAAGTGGTCCTGCGCGGGACGGATGATTTTCCCGCGTTCAGTTGGGGCGAGCTGGTGGAAATGGTCCCGCGCACTTTGAGCCGGGAGATGCGCAAACTGGGCTATTTCCTCCCGCGTGCCGTGGGCCTGTTCATCCTTTCGTGGATTCCCGTGGTGAACCTCGTCGCCGCGCCGCTGTGGCTAATATTTGGGGTGTGGATGATGGCCATCCAGTACATCGACTACCCCGCCGACAACCACAAGATGAGCTGGCAAGACATGCTCGCCTGGCTGCGCGCCAAGCGGTGGCAGAGCATGAGCTTCGGCGGGATTGTGTATCTGGTGCTGCTGATACCGGTGGTCAACATCCTGATGATGCCGGCGGCGGTGGCCGGGGCGACGTTATTCTGGGTGAGGGAGCGTGGCGCGGAGACGCTGGCAGAGCGGATTCGCTGATGCCGAGAAAAAGCCTCGATTGAGGCCTTTTTTGTGTAAGACGCAGGTTCTATCAGTGCATCCACTCGTTCATACGGCTACAGGCCACGGCTGGAAAAATACATTCTGATAGCTTCAATCATGACAACGATGATTATCACAACGACCCAGCACATTAAGCCCAGCATCGCCCATACGCCTTCGCCGAAGGTGGAACCACACTTGCAACTTCCTTCGGCGTCTCGGTTTAGCTGGTTAATGAACGACTGCACTCTGAGCA
This sequence comes from Pseudomonas sp. GL_135, assembly GCF_057834665.1. Classification (NCBI taxonomy): domain Bacteria; kingdom Pseudomonadati; phylum Pseudomonadota; class Gammaproteobacteria; order Pseudomonadales; family Pseudomonadaceae; genus Pseudomonas; species Pseudomonas sp. GL_135. The sequence goes on along the minus strand of NZ_CM174408.1, from coordinate 840,488 downwards.
TGATCAGGAACTGTGCGAACGTCGAAATGACGGATATCCCTAACGGGATAAGTCCAAGGCCTGCCGAAGCGACGCCTTTCGAGCTTGTTGCGATGTTGTGGACGAACACGACAAGTGACGGGGCGAGTGCCAGAAGAATCATGCCTGCCGCAAGCGTGCCCCAATAAGGCATCCCCCGCTGCCCTTTCTCCTTCAGCAAGGCGTCGACCTTGCCAAACATGGACGGCACATAAATCAGTCCGAAAATGGTGCGCAGAACCGGCCAGATCGGCTTCGCCGAATATGCTTTGTATCGCGACCAGTTTTTGTAATACCAGTAAAGCCCGTACAACCCGCAAGTGATAAACATCATCACCGTCAACTTGACCAGCGATACCGTATAAAACGGCGGACCGCTCGTAGGCAAATCCGTCAAATCGGCAGCAGGTGGCGTGTTGAATTGTTCGGACACAGCGTTTCCTCCAGAAGTTGAGGCGACGCATGCTAAAGGCGGAAACACTCTTTTAATCAACCTCGGGAAAATCAGGACGGTTCCTACGACGGTATTCGCCACGTCCCACACCCTTCCTGTTTAACCATGGACATGCCCACTCCGGGCGAGCATTTGCCGCCGCGTTCAAGCGCCCGGCGTATTCATCAGCAGGAGTCATATGCCCATGGAATCGACACCGCTTAAAACCACTGCTCATCTTGCGTCGTTTGTGATGGACCGACAGAAGAAGCCTGAACCCCACGCCCCTGCGTTCATGCAAGCACTGGCGCAGGCGACTCAGCCGTTCGTTTCACAAACCCTCAAGGCTGAATCTGCGAACCTTGCCAAGCCCGCTGCCCCCCGTTCGCACCTGCAAATGACCAGCCTGAACCCGGTGCAGACCCACTACGTGCCAGAACCGGCTGCCTTCGAGCGCATCGGTGAGTCGCGGCTTGTGCCCTTCACCGTTGGCGGATAATGCATCCTTCGTCTGCGCAGTCATGCTCGAACCTGATCGGGGCAAGTGCCCGTAAAAACCGGTCAGGTTCGGACGAGGCTACTGCCAAATCCCAGCAAGCCATGTGCAGTCACAAATCCATCACTCAACCGCCACACAAGCGCAATGACCCGCTCAGAAACTGATCTCATGAGTAAATCCCTGCGCATTACCCTGATCACCGAGACGTATGCACCTGAAATAAACGGCGTGGCCAATACGCTCAGCCGTTTGTGCGACGGGCTGCGCCTGCGGGGGCATCGGGTTGAGGTGATTCGGCCGCGGCAGAGCGACGATGAAATGCGCGCGGCCGAGGAAGATTTGATGCTGTGCCGCGGCTGGCCGATTCCGGGATATCCCGGGCTGCAGTGGGGGCAGTCATCTATGCACAAGCTGCTGCGCCGCTGGCAGCGCAATCGCCCGGATGTGCTGTATATCGCGACAGAAGGACCGCTTGGTCTTTCGGCGCTGCGTGCCGCGCGGCGACTGGGGATTGCCATCGTCAGCGGGTTTCACACCAACTTTCAGCAGTACACGCGGCAGTACGGGCTGAGCTTCATCACGCGCCTGCTAACGACTTACCTGCGCTGGTTTCATAACCGCTCAAACGCCACCCTCGTGCCCAGCTTCACGCAGAAAACCGAACTCGAACGCCGAGGCTTCGAGCGACTGGAACTGTTGTCGCGGGGTGTTGACTGCCAATTGTTTCACCCGTCGAAGCGCTCAAGTGCGCTGCGTGAGAGTTGGGGTCTTGAACCAGGCGATACGGCGGTTCTGCATGTCGGACGGCTGGCGGCGGAGAAAAACCTCGGCCTGCTGAAGACCACCTTTGACGGCTTGGTCAGCACCTATCCCGAGAAAAACCTGCGGCTGGTGATTGTCGGCGATGGACCTGTCCGGCCCACTCTGCAGCGTCAGCTCCCGAACGCTATCTTCTGCGGCACCCAGCGCGGGGATGCGCTGGCGGCGCATTATGCGTCGAGTGATTTGTTTCTGTTTCCGAGCCTGACTGAAACCTTCGGCAACGTGGTGCTGGAAGCCTTGGCATCAGGGCTGGGGGTGATCGCCTATGACGAAGCGGCGGCTGCCCAGCATATTCGTCACGGCCATAACGGCGCGGTCGCGATGCCGGGGGATGAGGAAGGCTTCATCGATGCCGCGCGGTGGATGCTGGAAGATGAGGAAACCTTGCGTCGGGTCAGGCTGAATGCCCGGCAGCACGCGAGTCGTCAGGGATGGGCCGGGATCATCGACTCATTCGAGACTTACCTGCGCGCTGCGAGCGAGACGCGGGATGGGGTTGTGCTGGGGGTGTAGTCGCTCACGAATAGTTTCACACTGTCTCGAACGCTGCGTATGTGGGAGTGAGCTTGCTCACGAAGAGGCAAGATCATCCGCTAAATCCTCAGCGACTGGAATGCCGTCTTCGCGAGCAAGCTCACTCCCACACGGACGGTGTTTGCTGCGCGACAGGGCGGCGTCAGGACGACGGAAATCTCCCACAATAGGGTGTAGTACCCGGTGATTTCTTAACGATGAAGACCGGGCAGGCGCAACTGGGCTTCACTCCAGTCGGGTCAGCGCCTCACGGCTGAACGGCAAAATGTCGTGCTCGCGGCCTTCCTTCACTTTCAACGCCCAGTCCGGGTCGACCAGCAGGGCGCGACCGACTGCGACCAGATCGAACTCCTCGTTGCCCAAGCGCTTGAGCAGGTTTTCCAGGCTCGCGGGCTGGGCGACTTTGTCGGTGTTGACCATGAATTGCAAAAACTCTCCGTCAAGTCCGACGCTGCCGACCGTGATGGTCGGTTTACCGGTGAGCCTGCGCGTCCATCCGGCCAGGTTCAGGTCAGATCCTTCAAACTCAGGCTCCCAGAATCGCCGCGTCGAGCAGTGGAAAATGTCGACGCCCGCCTCGGACAGCGGTTTGAGGAACGCGTCGAGCTCTTCCACCGTTTGCACCAGACGCGCGCTGTAATCCTGCTGTTTCCACTGCGAGTAACGAAAAATGATCGGGTAGTCCGGACCTACTGCTTCCCGCACGGCCTCAATCAGTTCGATGGCAAAGCGTGAACGGTGCGCGAGGTCGCCGCCATACTCGTCGGTACGCTGATTGGTGCCTTCCCAGAAGAACTGATCAACCAGATAGCCATGGGCGCCATGGATCTCGACGCCGTCCATGCCGATGGCTTTCGCGTCTTTCGCCGCCTGGGCGAACGCTGCAATGACCTCGTTGATGTCTTGCTTGCTCATGCCGTGAACCACGACGTTGCCGTCTTTTAGCTTCTCGGTCGGGCCATAGGCCGGCACCGTACCGTCGGGCTCTGTGCCCAGACGGCGCACAGCGCCCACGTGCCAGAGTTGCGGCACGATCTTGCCGCCTTCTTCGTGAACCGCTTCCACCACCTTGCGCCAGCCTTCCAGTGCCGCTTCGCCAAAGAACTGTGGCACGTTGGGGTAGCCATTTGAGGCCTTGTGCCCGACTGTGGTGCCTTCGGTGATGATCAAGCCAACGCCCGCAGACGCACGACGACGGTAGTACTCGATGACTTTGGAATTGGGTACACCGCCCGGTGAAAACGAGCGGGTCATCGGCGCCATGACGATGCGCGTTGGCAACTCGAGGCTGCCCAAGTGGAAGGGTTTGAACAAGGCTTGAACAGGCATGCAGGCGTCCTCGGCATTCTGGAAATATGATGAAGGTCATACAGAATGAGCCGAAGCGCAGGGGATACGAAGCACTATTGACTGGAGTGATTAAGGCTCAGAAGAAGGACAGCGAATTGAAATGCTAGGGCAGTGCCTTCTCGATCGCACTCACCACTTTGGCGTCATCCGGAAGCGTACTGGGTGAGAAGCGTGCCAGAACGCGGCCGTCCTTTCCGACGAGGAACTTCTCGAAATTCCAGGTGATGTCGCCAGGAAACTCGGCGCCTTCGCCCGCGAGCATCTGATACAGCCGATGGCGGTGCGGTCCATTGACTTCAAGCTTGTCGCCCAGCGGAAAGGTCACGCCGTAGTTGAGCGAACAGAACGTCTGAATCTCTTCCTGACTACCAGGCTCCTGACCAGCGAACTGATTGCACGGCAGCCCAAGGACGCTGAAGCTCTGATCTTTGTATTTCTGATAAAGGGTTTCCAGCGCAGCGTATTGCGGCGTGAGGCCACACTTTGACGCGACGTTGACCACCAGAACCACTTTGCCCTTGAGCGGGGCGAGGGGCAGCTCCTGACCATCCAGAGCCTTCAACTTCAGCTCGTGAAATACACTCATGAAAACTCCCCTGGAAACCCTAGGCCGCAAAAAGCGCCCTGTCAGACCGCAAAAACAGATGTTTTCACAAGACCGCTAGGACGCCTGGCCAGCTCACTCAGCTTAGCAGGACAATCAGTGGTGATGACCACCTTCGCCGTGCACGTGACCGTGGGCCATTTCTTCTTCGCTGGCATCACGGATGGCAACGATCTTCACGTCGAAGTTCAATCGTTGACCAGCCAGCGGGTGGTTACCGTCGACAGTGACGTCGTCGCCGTCCAGATCGCGGATGGTCACGATCTGCATCTGGCCATCCGGGGCGGAAGCGTGAAACTGCATGCCGACTTCCAGCTCGTCGACACCTTCGAACATGCTGCGATTGAGGGTGCTGACCAGTTCGGCGGAGTATTCGCCGTACGCATCTTCAGGCTCGATGGCCACTTTCAGTTCGTCGCCGACTTCCTTGCCATCCAGCGCCTTTTCCAGACCCGGGATGATATTGCCTGCACCTTGCAGGTAAACCAGCGGCGCGCCGCCGGCAGAACTGTCGATGACCTCACCAGCGTCATTGGTCAGGGTATAGTCGATGGAGACAGCCTTATTGGCGGCGATCGGCATGGGGCGAGACCTTTTGCAAATAGATATGAGCGGCCAAGTCTAACCAAGCACTCGCGCGAAAGCGAACGCAACTCAGACGGACGGCCCCGATTGGAATCCCCGAAAGCCCCCTCTCCCCGCTCGATCATTACCGGCTTTGTTCAGGACCTGGACGGTCACTGGGTGGTTGAGCTGTCCTGCGGGCACACCCAGCATTTGCGCCACGACCCGCCTTGGCAATCCCGCGCCTGGGTACTGGATCCGGCGCAGCGCCAGGCAAAAATCGGCCAGTCCTTTCAATGCGGCTGGTGCGCGTCGGGGTCAGATAACGATAACCTTGGGCCCCGTTGAGACGCTGCGACTGAACAGCGTCCTGATTTATCCGGTCCGATGGCTGAATTCATAGCGCCACGACCCTTGCACTGCTCATCTTCGAGAAGCCCGCATGCAGACTTTCTTTATCGCGCCCACAGATTTTGGTGTGGGCCTGACGTCCATCAGCCTGGGGCTGGTGCGCACCCTGGAGCGCGCCGGGCTCAAGGTCGGTTTTTTCAAGCCGATTGCTCAGCCGCATCCCGGGGATCTGGGCCCGGAGCGTTCAACTGAACTGATCGCGCGCACCCACGGCCTCAAGCCGCCCAAGCCGCTGGGGCTGGCTCACGTTGAACGTATGCTCGGCGAAGGCCAGCTCGACGAGTTGCTTGAAGAAATCATCAACCTGTATCAAGAGGCATCGATTGGCCGCGACGTGCTGATCGTCGAGGGCATGGTCCCGACACGCAGCGCCAGCTATGCCGCCCGGGTCAATCTGCACATGGCCAAGGCACTGGATGCGGAAGTCATTCTCGTATCCGCACCGGAAAACGAAGTGCTGACCGAGCTTTCCGGCCGTGTCGAGCTGCAGGCGCAGATGTTCGGCGGCCCAAAGGACCCGAAAGTGCTCGGCGTGATCCTCAACAAAGTACGCACCGACGAGAGCATGGAAGTGTTTTCGGCGCGGCTCAAGGAACACTCGCCGCTGTTGCGCAGCGGTGATTTCCGCCTGCTCGGCTGCATTCCGTTTCAGGCCGACCTGAACGCCCCGCGCACCCGCGACGTGGCGGATCTGCTCGGTGCGCAAGTGATCAATGCTGGCGACTACGAACAGCGGCGCATGTCGAAGATCATCATCTGCGCCCGCACGGTGCTCAACACCCTGCAGTTACTCAAGCCGGGCGTGCTAGTCGTTACACCGGGCGATCGCGATGACATCATTCTGGCCGTGAGCCTGGCGACCCTCAACGGCGTGCCGTTGGCCGGGCTGCTGCTGACCAGCGACACCCTGCCCGATCCGCGCATCATGGACCTGTGCCGAGGCGCGCTGCAGGCCGGGTTGCCCGTGCTGTCGGTGAGTACCGGCTCGTACGACACCGCGACGCAACTCAACCAGCTGAACAAGGAAATCCCTATCGATGACCGCGAACGTGCGGAGATCATCACCGATTTCGTCGCCAGTCACCTTGACGCCAACTGGCTGCATCAGCGCTGCGGTACGCCCCGCGAGATGCGCCTTTCGCCAGCAGTGTTCCGTTATCAACTGATCCAGCGCGCCCAGGCGGCAAACAAACGCATTGTGCTGCCCGAAGGCGCCGAGCCGTTGACCGTCCAGGCGGCGGCGATTTGCCAGGCCCGCGGCATTGCCCGTTGCGTGCTGCTGGCCAAGCCCGAGGACGTGAATGCCGTGGCGCGCGCCCACGGCATCGAGCTGCCGCCGGGGCTGGAGATTCTCGATCCGGACCAGATCCGCGAGCGCTACGTCGCCCCGATGGTCGATCTGCGCCGCAGCAAAAACCTGAATGCGCCGATGGCCGAGCAGCAACTGGAAGACCCGGTGGTGATCGGCACCATGATGCTGGCCCTCGACGAAGTGGACGGGCTGGTGTCGGGGGTGATCCATTCGACCGCCAACACCATTCGGCCTGCGCTGCAGCTGATCAAGACGGCACCAGGCTGTACCCTCGTTTCATCGGTGTTTTTCATGCTGTTTCCGGAGCAGGTGCTGGTGTACGGCGACTGCATCATGAACCCGCACCCGACCGCCACCGAGCTGGCGGAGATCGCGGTGCAGAGCGCGGACTCGGCCGTGGCGTTCGGCCTGTCACCGCGGGTGGCGATGATCAGCTATTCCAGCGGCAACTCGGCCAGCGGTGAGGAAGTGGAAAAGGTCCGCGAAGCTACCCAACTGGCGCGCGAGACCCAGCGCGGTCTGCTGATCGACGGGCCGTTGCAATACGATGCCGCCGCCAACGAGCACGTCGCCCGGCAACTGGCACCGGACAGCCCGGTGGCAGGTCGCGCCAACGTGTTCGTGTTTCCGGATCTCAACACCGGCAATACGACCTACAAAGCGGTGCAGCGCAGTGCGGACTGCGTAAGCCTCGGCCCGATGCTGCAAGGCCTGCGCAAGCCGGTCAATGACCTGCCGCGCGGCGCTCAGGTCGACGACATCGTCTATACCATTGCCCTGACGGCGATTCAGGCGGCCACCTTGCCGCACTAACATTGCGCTGCAATATCGCTTGCCCACAATAACCCCGCCGGGACCCACCGGCGGCTGACTGACCCCGGAGTTCGATTCAGATGGATTTCCTGCCCGCCCCTTTGCGCGGCGTCATCGCCTCGTTGCTGTTGGCGCTCAACACGATTCTCTGCTGCACGCCTCTTTTCGTCGTTGCCATCTTCAAACTGTGCCTGCCCTTCCCGGCCGCGCAGAAGGTCACCGACTGGCTGATGAGCCATATCCACGAAGCGTGGATCAGCAATAACAACGCCTGGATGGACCTGCTCGGTCACACCCGCTGGCATTTGAGCGGGCTGGAAAGCCTGGACTATCAGCATTCTTATCTGGTGACGAGCAATCACCAGAGCTGGGTCGACATCATGGTGCTGCAGTACGTGCTGAACCGGCGCATCCGCCCGCTGAAGTTTTTCCTCAAGCAGGAGCTGATCTGGGTGCCGGTGATTGGCCTCGCCTGGTGGGCGCTGGGCTTTCCGTTCATGAAGCGCTACAGCAAGGCTTATCTGGCCAAGCACCCGGAAAAGAAAGGCAAGGACCTCGCCACCACCCGACGCACTTGTGCGAAGTTTCGCAACAACCCGGTGGGCATTTTCAATTTCGTTGAAGGCACGCGCTTCACCGAAACCAAACATGCGCAGCAGAACTCGCCATTCCGTTACCTGTTGAAGCCCAAGGCAGGTGGCATTGCCTTCGTGCTGGACGCCATGGGCGAGCAGTTGGAGTCCATCGTCAACGTGACCATTCATTATCCGGCCGGACGCCCAGGGTATTGGGACTTGCTCTGCGGGAACGTTCGCGAAGTGGTCGCGCATTTCGAAGAAGTGCAGATTCCGCCGCAGTTCATTGGCAAAAGCTACGACCAGGATGATGCCTATCGCCTCGAGTTTCAGCAGTGGATCAACCGGCTGTGGGAAGACAAGGACGCGTTGCTCGCGCAGATGCATGAGCGGTACCCGGGCTGAGTGCTCGTAGGCCTCAACGAAAAACCCCGGCTCACTGGCCGGGGTTTTATCTTCACGTCATGCGGTTACTGCTGTTGTTGGTACTGCTGGCCAGGAATCGGCTTGAGATTGACCTCAACACGGCGATTCAGGGCGCGGCCGTTGACGTCGGCGTTGCTGGCGATGGGTGAATCAGGGCCGGCACCACGCACCGACAAGTGAGCGGCATCAACACCCTGCGAGGTCAGGTAGGTCGCCACGCTCTGGGCGCGCTGCTGCGACAGGTCCATGTTGTGCTGACGGCTGCCGGTGCTGTCGGTGTAGCCGACGATTTCGATCATGTTCTGGTTGTATTGCTTCAACGAACCGGCCAGGTTGTTCAGCGGCGAGTAGAAGCTGCTGGCGATGGCCGACGAATCAGTGGCAAACGTGATGTTGCCTGGCATCACCAGTTTGATGTTGTCGCCCTGACGTTGAACTTCAACGCCAGTGTTGGCCATGCTCGCGCGCAACGCGGCTTCCTGCTTGTCAGCGTAGTAACCGTAACCCGCTGAGGCGGCACCCGCCACGGCAGCGCCAATCAGCGCACCTTTGCCTCGGTTGTTGTGATCGATGGCAGCGCCGGCGACGGCGCCGGCCAAAGCACCCAGGCCGCCGTACTTGGCGGTCTTGCTCATGCCGCCGGAGTTCTGCGCCTGCCCCTGATTGTCGTATGGATTCTGCGTTGCGCAGCCGGAAAGCACAGTCAATGCGGTGGCAGCGATGATCAAACGGCGAAAGGTCAACATCAAGGAGAGCTCCTGTTTTGCTTTTCTACGGCCAAACATAAAGGCCGACGATTTGGGCAATTAGAGCATGGTCGCCGTCAAAAATTCCTTAACGCTGGCTGAACCGCCTGTGCACGGCCAACGGCAGTATTTCTTTAATAACAAAAGCAAATATTTATGTGCAGCATCAACATACTGTTCATCGTATTTACGCCACTCAAATTGCCCCGAATCATTTAGCTAACTTGCTCAAGCCACTGATTAATATCGCTATTCATCCGTCAGCCAGCAAAGCCCACAAAATTTAAGGCAGTTTCATTTCTCGGAAGCTTTCCTATACTGGCCTTGCGCAACCACAGGAAAGCGCAGTGATGAAGCAAACTATAAAAATCGCTCTCACTTTCAGGCAAGGCAGCGCTGTATCCACGCGCAAGAGCTGACTCTATGCTAAGAAAAATCCCCGTTTCCGACCTCACGCTCGGCATGTACATCCACGAATTCTGCCGCCCGCGGATCAACGATCCGTTCTGGGCCGCGAACGTCGAACGCGAGCTCAGTGACGCCGCCGTACTGCGGCACATTCAGGCGTCGACCCGTGAAGTCTGGATCGACACTCGCCTTGGCAAAAACTCCGTCGACCGCTCGCCTGCCGAAGAGACTCCCCCCGAGTGTTTTGACGCTGCCGAAACCGCGCCTTGCAGCCTTGAGCTGGAGCTGGCCCGTGCACGCCTGATCTGCGGCCGCGCGAAAGCGGCAGTGATGACCATGTTCAGCGATGCCCGGATGGGTCGGGCGATGAATACCGAAGACGTCGACCTGTTGGTCGAGGAAATCTCTACGTCCGTGATGCGCCATCCCCACGCACTCATCAGCCTGTCGCGCCTGAAGACGACCGATGAGTACACCTACATGCATTCGGTGGCCGTGTGTGCATTGATGGTCGCGCTCGCTCGGCAGATGGATCTGAATGAGGATCAGGTGCGTGAAGCTGGCGTTGCCGGGCTGATGCATGACGTCGGCAAAATGATGATCGACTCGGCCATTCTCAATAAACCCGATCGCCTGACCTACGAAGAATATGAGGTCATGAAGCATCATCCGCAGGCCGGTCTGGAAATCCTCCAAGGCTGCGAGCGAGTGACCCGGCTGGTGATGGACGTGTGCCTGCATCACCATGAAAAAGTCGACGGGAGCGGTTATCCCCACGGGCTGAAAGGCGACGAGATCAGCCTGCTGGCGAAAATGGGTGCTATTTGCGACGTATATGACGCGGTGACGTCAGACCGCCCCTACAAGAAGGGTTGGGACGCCGCGCATTCCGTTCGCGAAATGGCGTCCTGGAAAGGTCACTTCGATGTGAAGGTGTTTCAGCACTTCGTCAAAACCGTCGGCATCTACCCCGTTGGCGCGTTGGTCCGACTGAAGAGTGAACGCTTGGGGGTGGTTGTCGAACAGGATGAAAAGTCTCTGTTGCACCCAAAAGTGAAAGTTTTCCTGTCCACCCGAACCCGGATGCCCTTTGAGCCGCACGTCATCAACCTCGCCTGCACCACTGTGGGAGACGGCATCCTGAAATTTGAGCTGGCTGAAGATTGGGGCCTGCTGGACGTCGCCAGCATGTGGGCCGGTCAGCCCGCGGCTTGAACCTGCCGTCGGGCTGATCGGCGCGATGACCGCTTAAAGGCTGGCCGACACTGGCCTGCGTCGCAACGGAATAATGCCGACCTGCATACCAAAGGGCCTGAACACGGCATTGAGGGTCTGCACCGTTGGATTACCCTCGTCCTGCTCGATCTGGCGCAGCGTGCGCAGCGAGATTTTGCACATGCTTGCGAACTGTTCCTGGCGCAATCCTGTGATCTCGGTTCGCAGCCGCTTGACGGCAGCACCCATCGTCACGGTCCCGTCCAACAATTGATTCCGAAGCTCGTCGAGGATGATGCCGCGCTGGCGTATTTCGTCGTTCATGGCAGGCCCATCGCGTCGTGCCATCGTCCCGACAGATAGAGTTGGAGGGTTAGCTGCATCACAGGGTGCTCGGCAATTTAATGCCTAAACCTTAGGGCTAGAGCGAATAAAAGGCAATTAAATGCCTAAAATTGAAGTTTCTAATGAAGAGCCGGTATTTGAATACCGATCAGTTAGCCTAGCAGTCCCAGCTCTTGCGCGCGGGCCACCGCCTGGGTGCGTCGTTCGACGCCAAGTTTGCCGTTGATGTGGCTGGCGTGGGTTTTGACGGTATGCAGAGAAATGAACAAGCGCTCACTGATCTCCTGATTGGAGCAACCGTGCGCGATCAGCTGCAGCACGCTGAGTTCGCGGGCACTGAGGTGGTCGCCGCTGTTACAGGCGGGCGGCTCACTGGTGACGCGCAGGCAAGGCAGTCCCTGACCGGGCGCAGCTTCAGGAAGTTGCTGGAGCAGGTAATCAACCAGTCGGCATGAGGGTCGTTTATGCAGTTGCTCGCGCAGCCAGTCGGGATGGCCACGGATCAGGCGCTGGAAGGGTAAAACCGCACCGCCCGTGGCGACTTGGAGGCTTTGTTGAAAAAGCTCATCGGCCTCGGGCACGCGGGATGTGTCGAGCAACAACAGGATGTGCTGACTCAGCGCATTAAGGCCGAGCAGTCCTGCACCGATCCGCTGGGCGTACTCCACCAGACCGCGCAGCCGAGCCATCGCCTCTTCGGTGCGGCCCTGAATGTGGTCGAGACCCGCCCGCAGCGTTTCGATCTGCTGAGGAAGTTGCGGCGAGCATTCGGGGGCGGCCGCAGGTTGGTTGCCGCCATAGGTCTGCCCAAGCCGCAGCAGCCAGGCGTCGGCCAGATCGATACGGCCCAGGGCCAGCCACAGTTCGCATTTGGCGAGGGTGATCATTGCCAGATAATACACCGGCGGCACGTCCCAGATGTGCATCAGCCGCTCGGCCTCGGCCAGTTCGGCGAAGGCCTCGGCGTAGCGTCCTTCGCGCCCCTCCATCCCGGCAATCACGCAGTGGCCGATCAGCACGCTGATGTCGCGGCAGGCGCGCGCCTCGGCCAGCCCGGCATTCAAGCGCTCGCGCCCTGCCTCCGGTTGAAGAAACTGCACCAGCAGATAACCTTCGTACAACGTCAGCCGCGCGCGGACCGCATAGAGCTTTTGTGAAGACAGGCCGTTCAAACGTCTCAAGCCCTGGCGCACCTCCTCCATTGAGCGAAGGGTTTCACCACGGGCCTGCAGCGTGCGAGCGCGGTCGTAATGCGCCAGCGCTTCGAACAACGGATTGGCGACGCGCTGCGCCAACTCAAGGGCATCACGGTTCAGCGCCCGGGCGCGCCACAAATCACCGTCAGCGATGGCCAGATTTGCCAGCGTCGACAGGCACAACAAACGCTGGCCGTAGCGTTTGGGCGGCAGACTGACCAACGCCTCGCTGCAATAACGCCGGGCCGTTTCACTGTCGCCACGGCCCCGGGCGATGATCCCGCTCAGCGCCAGCCACTGCGCCAGCATCGAATTTTGCGCGGTCGCGGAAGGGGCCGGCAGGAATCGACTGAGGTGATTGCCCAGCTCCTCGGCGGCATCCAGTTGACACGCCAGACCCAGGGCCCAGGCGTACAGCACGATCAGACGCGGCGTGCTGACCAGCAGGCTGTCGGGCAAGTCCATTTTCCAGCGCAGCAGCATGCCGACGTTTTGCTCGGCGAGGAGTTGTTCCTCGGAAAGGTTTTGCACCAGATTGGCCGCCACATCCAGGTGCCCGGCCCGCAACGCCTGTTCAATGGCTTCGTCTAGCAGACCCTGGTCGCTGAACCAGCGGCAAGCGTTCAGATGCACCCGCCGTTGTTGCGGCGTCACGCTGGCCCCGGCCCGCGCGCGCAGCAGGTCAGAGAACAAGTGGTGATAGCGAAACCAGCGACCCTGCTCGTCCAGCGGAACCAGGAACACCTGATGGGCTTGCAGGTACTCCAGCATGTCGTCGCTGTCGTGACTGTCACGCGCGGCGTTGCACAGAGCACCGCTGAAGCGCTCCAGGCAGGCGGTTTCATAGAGAAAGGCCTGAACGTCGGCCGGCAGACAATCAATGACTTCTTCGAGGAGGTAATCACGGATCAGCCCTTCCCCGCCGTTGAGCCCCTGGGTCAGCGCGTTACTGCCCGCTTCGTTGGCCGCCAGCAGCCAGAACCGCAGGCCGGCCACCCAGCCTTCACTGCGTTGCAGCAAGGCCCGCAGTGCCTCATCGCTCAAGGAATTGCGCTGCGGATCCAGCACCGCCAGCGACTCGTCGTCGGTCAGACGCAGATCCTGCTCGGACAATTCCAGCAATTGACGGGACAGCCGCAACCGCGCGAGGTGCCAGTTCGGCCTCTGCCGGCTGGTGACCATGATGTTCATGCCCGCAGGCAGATGATTGAGGAGAAACTGCAGGCAGCGATCCAGCACGGGGCCCTGCACCAGGTGATAGTCGTCGAGCACCAGCAACAGCGGTTTGCTCAACATCAGGTGCATCGCCAGCTCGTCCAGCAAACCGTCCAGCCACTCTTCGAAGGCAAAGGGCTGGTGACGCTGACGCATCTTCAGAAGGCCGAGCGCCTGGCCGCCGAGTTGAGGAAAAAATTGCTGGAGACCGCAGAGCAAACGTTCGAGAAACCGGCCGGGGTCGCTGTCCCGGTGGCTCAGCCCCAGCCAGAGGTTCTGCCACTGATCGGGCAGGCTCTCGCAGAACTCCACCGCCAATGAGCTTTTGCCGAAACCGGCCGGCGCACTGATCAACAAAAGGCGCCCCGACAGACCCGCACTCAGCCGCTCGCACAATCGAGGCCTCGATACGTAACCTTCAGGCAGTGGCGGACGGAAGAAACGGCCTTCCAACGCAGTGACTGCGTGATTTGCGAATCCTTGCAAACGCGACAGATCAGTCATGGCCGGCTCTTGTTGGAGTGCTTGTTGTTCGGCGTTCAGATGTCGGGAGACTAGCGGCTATGGGAAGCCTTTTGAACATTGTTAGACGAAAGACTGTAAGAAAACGTATCCCATCAACAGGGGGAATGTTGGTTTATATGTCTGGAGAGGTACATTCACGGCCGTCGGGAGACTCGGCATGTGGCAAAGGAACGCTGCGCAGGTTGCCTGACAGCGAGAACCTGTCAGCTCAGGCAAAAAAAAACACCCCGACCACTCGGGGTGTTTCCTTTCTGCGCTATGGGGTTCAGCCATAGGGTGAAACAGCGAAGGACTTCAGTGCGCTGTAGCTGTGATCAACATTGCACGCTCTCCGCTCATTCGATCAGCCGTTAGCGCACGCCATCCTGGCGCAGGGCGTTGGGCGAGAAGTCGCTGGCAGTGGCGGTGAAGCCGAAGTCATACGCCCTCTTCTCTTCGTTCTTCATGCCCAGCGCCAGGTAGCGACCTGATTGCAAGTCGTACAGGGCTTCCAGGGCGTACCACGGCACTTGTTTGTCGTAGTAGTTTTCGGCGTGGGCTTCCGCCACGCGCCACAGTTGACCACGGCCGTCGTAGTGATCGATGACCGCGGCCTGCCAGGTGTCTTCGTCGATGAAGAAGTCACGTTTGGCGTAGATGTGGCGCTGGCCTTCTTTCAAGGTGGCGGTCACGTGCCAGACGCGACGCAGTTCATAACGCGCCAGGTCCTGATTGATGTGGCCGGCCTTGATGATGTCGGCGTATTTCAACTTCGGATCGTCGAGCTTGTAACTGTCGGACGCGATGTACATCTCTTGTTTGCCGATCAGTTTCCAGTCGTAGCGGTCTGGCGCACCGTTGAACATATCGAGGTTGTCGGAGGTGCGCAGGCCGTCGGCGGCAGTGCCCGGCCCGTCATAGGACACTTGCGGAGCACGGCGTACGCGACGCTGCCCGGCGTTGTAAACCCACGCCGCACGCGGCTCTTTGACCTGATCGAGGGTCTCGTGCACCAGCAACACCGAGCCCGCCAGACGCGCCGGCGCCGTCACTTCCTGCTTGAAGTAGAACAGGATGTTGCCCGGATTCTTCGGATCGAAATCTTTCATCTTGTCGCGGAAGACGAACTCGTCGTGGAAATACACCGGGTTGAACGAGCCGTTGGTTAGCGGCGTGGCCTGAGTGACCAGGCGCGAGACGCTGCCGCCGCGATAACGGGTGATGTGGTTCCAGATCACCTCGAGGCCGTCCTTCGGAATCGGAAACGGCACAGCGGTCTCGAAATTCTCCAGACCGTTGCCGCCGCCGACCAGTTTGGTCTTGGTGGCGTTGTTCTTGATCGCAGCGAACACCTCAGCGGGAACGGTAGCGCCACGGTGGGACGGGTACACCGGCATCTTGTAGGTGTCCGGGTAACGCTTGAACATCGCGTATTGGCCCGGCGCAAGCTTCTCCTTGTACTGATCCACGTTCTGCGCAGTGATGGTGAACTGCGCTTTTTCGCTGGCGTACGGATTGGCCAGGAAACCTTTGTCGTCGACGGCGCCGGCATTGACCGGCATCGGGCTCCAGGCCGGGATGGTGTTGGCAGCGTTGCCGGCTTTTTCCGCGCCCATCGGCGTCAGCGTGGTGCCCAGCTTGGCGGCTTCGGCATCGGACACCGCCGCCATCACGCTGGTCGCCAACAACGACAGACCCAGTACGCCTACCTGCAACAGACCCTTCGTGATTTTCATTTTCATTATTGTCCTTAGAAGTTCATGCCGAAGCTGAGCGCCACGAAGTCGCGGTCGTCCACGGTGGTGTACTTGCCGTCGAAGAAGTTGGTGTAGGAAAGGTTGGCGGTGTAGGTGTTCTGGTACTCGGCGTCGAGGCCCAGGCTCACGGCCTTGCGACCTTCCTCGAAGTTGCCGCCAGGGCCCGGCGAGTAGCCGTCGACGTCGTGGGACCAGGCCACGCTCGGGCGCAGGTTCACACCGGCGAAGACGTTGTTGTAGTCCCAGATGGCGCGGGCGCGATAACCCCACGAATCGGTGGTGGTGAAGCCTTCGTTTTCGCAGTAGCGGCTGAGGTTGTTCTGCGCGGCGGTGCCCAGGGTACTGGCGTTGAGGGTCTGGCATTGACCACCCGGCAGCGGGCCAGGGCCGTAGCTCGGGTCGCGGCCGTAACGCAGTTTGGATGTGCTCTCCAGACCGCCAACGTGGGTCCAGCCCACCTCACCCACCACGGTCAGCCGTTCGGCGCCCATCACTTGATCGAAGAAGTGCGTAAACGTCGTTTGCGCCTGGCTGATTTCCTTGCGGCGGTAGCCTTTCTGGTCCTGACCGGGCGCGCCCTGCAGCAGGGACACGTTCGAGTTCAGCGGCGACAGGCCGGAATACAGAATGTCGGTGGTGTTTAACTGCACCGGAGCGTTGGGGCGATAGCTGAGTTCACCACTCCACGCCGTGCCGGTGGGCAAGGTGGTGGAGAAGCTCAGGCCGAACAGGTGGATGTCTTCCGGGTATTCAACGTAGTAACTGGAGTTGCCGGCGACCACGACGGGCAACAGTGTGGGCGCGAGTGCCGCCGCAACGCCCCGGGGAACGCCATTGGCCGCCAGACCGCCCACCAGACCCGCTGCACTGTAGGCGCTTGCCGGCCCGCCTTTGCCGCTGAAGATCGGCAGACGGCTGTGGTAGTTCATGTAATAGGCGCCAAACTCAGTGTCCAGCGGCTCGAAGTTATAGTGCATGGCCAAGCCATACTGACCACTGTCCCGGGCATCGCGATCAGGGCCGCGGGCAACCACGGCACCCTCGTCAGGGTTGCCGAAACTCACGCCGCGGGCGGCCAGTGTTCTTTGAACGGGACCACGCAACGCGGCTGGCAGAGCCGAATTGAGGCTGTCGCGGGTGCGCAGCACGGCAAGGTTGCTGTTGCAGCCGTCCGCGATGACGTCGGGTTGCGAGAAGAAGGTGCCGCAGTTGTCGACGACGGTCTGATCCCACTCCAGCTGGTAAAAGCCTTCTGCAGACAGGTTTTCCGTCAGGCTTTGCGACAGGTAGAACATGTTGACCGGAATCAGGCCTTCCTTGATTTCCGAGCCAGGGCGACGGAACGCGGACACGTCGACCGGGTTGATGCTGTTGATGCCGCCCTGGATGAAGGTACTTTCACCCCAACTGACGACTTGCTTGCCCAGACGCACCGAACCCGGCTCGTCGGCAATGGAATAGTTGTGATAAACGAAAGCGTCGAGCAGCTCGAAACCCGAGGATTTGGCGCCTTCCTTGCGGCCGGAATCGCTGATGTCCTTGAAGTCGCGGCCTTCGTCCTTGAGCTCGAAGTCGTACCAGTATTTGCCCCGCAGGAACACGCCGGTGTCGCCGTACTTCAGTTCAAGATCGTGGATACCCTTGAAGATCTTCGAAAAGGTTTCGCCGCTTTTGAAGTTCAAGTGACCGTCGTCGGAGGTTTGCGAAAGACCGTGACCGCCGTTGTTGGAGCCGATCAGGTTTTTGTTGGCATTCTCGGTGGACCAGCTCGCCCCCACCGAGAGCGACGAGTCGAAGTTGCCTTCGATTTCTCCGATATTGAAACTGACGCCGAATGCAGGACCGGCGAGCGTGGAAGCAAGGCTGACGGCCAGAGGCAATTTAGCCCGGCGCCAGAACTGGTTAGCTGATGTCATCGACGCTACTCCATGTGCTTTTATTTTTATGGCAGTGGGTGCTTCCAGAAACGACTCAGGCGGACGGGCCGCAGCGCCTGTGTGTCAGCGCCGATCGGGCAGCCAAACAACTGCGAAACGATCAGGGCGCTTTTCTCCGGTAACGACCTACTGCCGACTATAGCCAGCAGGTGCTGCTGCTTGATCCCTCTAAAGTGTGATTTATAGCGCCGACACCTCTGGCACGCCGACTCCAGAGTGGCCAATCACAACGCAGGGGGAGCATGGCTGAAAAAGAGGAATTGGCAAGGAAGACGGCGGAGTAGAGCCTTCGCGGCACATTTTGACCGTAATCAACCGATAAAATGGCCGCGAAGGAAAGCGTCAGAGCGTAGAGAGGAAAGCGCTGTTGCTGCCCTGCCATTCGAGGATGCTCTGGCGGATCTGCTTCTTGTCGAGCTTGCCGACACTGGTCTTGGGAATTTCGGTAACAAGGGCGATCTGGCTCGGAATCGCCCACTTGTTAATGTGCCCCTGTTCCACAAACGGCTTGAGATGTTCCTTCAGGATCTTCGCATCCAGGACGTGGCCCTCGCGGGCGACCAATAACGCAAACGGGCGCTCGCCCCACTGCGGATCGGCGATGCCCACGACGGCCACTTCGCGCACACCGGGATGGCGGCTGCAGAGGTCCTCCAGTTGCAGCGACGACACCCACTCGCCGCCGGTCTTGATGACGTCTTTGATCCGGTCACGAATGTCGATCCCGCCCAAGCTGTCCAGCGTCGCCACGTCGCCTGTGTGCAGCCAGCCGCCGGCCCACAGTTCGGCGCCCTTCTCCGGCTCGCGGTAATAGCCTTCGCTCAGCCAAGGTGCGCGCAATACCAGCTCGCCCTGGGTCTCACCATCCGACGGGAGAAAGTTGCCTTCGCCATCGACAATCGCCGCCTCGACCAGCACACCCGGCGCGCCCGCCTTGATTCGGTACGCGGTGCGTTCGTCTTCACTGGCGGCCATCAGGTCGTCGTTCAGGTGCGCAACCGACACCAATGGCCCGGTCTCGGACATGCCGTAGGCCGCAGACAGCTGAATGCCCTTGGCCTTGGCAGCCTCGTATAGCGAACGATTGAGTGAGCTGCCGCCGATGATGATGTGCCAGCCGGTGAAGTCCATGTTCTGGGCGGCTTTGGCGTTGAGGACCATTTGCATGATGGTGGGCACGCAGTGGGAAAACGTGACCTTCTCTTTTTGCCAGAGCTCTACCAGCAACTCGGGGTCGTAACGACCGGGATACACCTGTTTCGCGCCCAGCATGGTCGCGGCATACGGCACGCCCCACGCATGAACGTGGAACATCGGCGTGATCGGCATGTAGACCTTGTCACCGCCGAGCATGCCTTCGACGCTGCCCATGATTGTCGCGACGGCCATGGTGTGCAGCACGAGCTGGCGATGGGTGAAATACACCCCCTTGGGGTTGCCCGTGGTGCCGGTGGTGTAGAACGTGGTCGCCACCGAGTTCTCGTCGAAATCCTCGAACTGATAGTGCGGACTCGCGGCGGCCAACAATGCTTCGTACTCGCCGACGAGGTTGGGCAGGTCGGCGTTAGCGCCATCGGTGTCGGTCAGTAACAGTGTTTTTTCCACGGTCGTCAGTTGCCCGCCGATAGCGTTGTAGAGGGGCACGAATTCGCTGTTGACGAGCACGACCTTGTCTTCGGCGTGGTTCATGGTGAACAGAATCTGCTCGGGCGACAGCCGCACGTTGATGGTGTGGATCACTGCGCCAATCATCGGAATGGCGAACATGCATTCCAGGTAACGGTGACTGTCCCAATCCATCACCGCGACGGTGTCCCCCGCTTTCACCCCCGCTGCGGTCAACGCACCGGCCAGCCGGCAGATGCGCTCATTGAGCATTTGATATGAGTAGCGCGAATGGTCCCGGTAAACGATTTCACGGTTTTTTTCGTAGCGCACGCCTGACAGCAGCAGTCGTTTGATCAACAGAGGGTACGGGTACGCCCCTTCGGCGGGCGGAATCACGCGGGTGTGCAGCATAGGAATCCCTTTTCACGGTGCAGGTGCGGGGGCTTGAAAATATGCACTGTAGGGGCTTGGCGCGTCGATCGGATCAGCCGAAGGGATGAATTGTGCGTCGGAAACGATGCACTCCCGGCACTGTTTACCAACGCGAAAATCACAGGCTCGGGAACGACGCGGATCGAAACTGTAGGAGTGAGCTTGCTCGCGATCTGGCGCGCAGCGGCAGTTAACCAGCGCATATGGTGTGTCAGGTATAACCGAGGCGCCCTGTTTGACGGCTGCTGCGCAGCCGATCGCGAGCAAGCTCACTCCTACATGGGCGTCGTCTGGCGCGGAATGTGCGCACGGCGATACGCGGTTCGTGGTCCGGGGCGAATGCCTCGGACACCGCCAATACTTCTCGTCACGCCGCCCGCCTCCATTTGCTTTCTGTAACGCTCAATCAATGCATTTCCGTCAACGCCAGCTTCAAACCCAGCGCAACCAGCACGCCACCCATCGCCCGATCAAACCAGTGCCCCATCCGCGCAAAACCCGCGCGGACCCGAGGCTGGCTGAACAGGCGTGCTACCAGGCAGAACCACGCGCCGGTCGCGAATGCCAGGTAAACCCCATAGCCCGCCTGAACCAGCATCGGCGTGTGCGGGTTGATCACGACGGTGAACAGTGACAGGAAAAACAGCGTTGCCTTGGGGTTGAGCCCGTTGGTGACGAACCCCGCCGTGAAGGCGCCGCGCGCGGTGCGTACGCCTTTGGCGATGTCCACGGGCGCATCCGAAGCGCTGGCAGGTTTGGCGCGCAGTGCTTTGATGCCGATGTAAATCAGGTAAGCCGCCGCAGCCCATTTCAGGGCGTTGAACAGCACGATGGACTGCGAAACGATCAAGCCAATCCCCAGCAGCGAATAGCCGACGTGCAGGAATATCGCGGTGCCCACGCCCATGGCGGTGTAGGTGCCGGCCTTGCGCCCGTGGGTCACGCTCTCGCGCACGACGACCGCGAAATCCGGACCGGGGCTGGCGACGGCCAACAGGTGAATCAGGGCAACGGTTAAAAATTCGGGCCAGTACATTGAAGTTCTCCAGGCGTTATGGCGAGCGGCAGGCTCTGGTAGGCTCGTCACATTACGCCTCCCACCCACCGAGCAAAAGGTACAGCTGATGCCCAGTCAACGCCGAGCAGTTTTCCTGGATCACTCCTCTCTGGATCTGGGGGATCTCGACCTCGCGCCGTGGCGTGAAACCTTCACCGAACTGGTGCTTCATGGCAGCACCACAACCGATCAGGTGGCCGAGCGTTTGAAGGACGCCGATGTGGCCATTTCCAACAAGATCATGATCAATGCCGACACGTTCGCCGCCTGCCCGAATCTGAAACTGGTGCTGGTGACCGCCACCGGCGTCAACAATGTCGACCTCGACGCCGCGCGTAAACATGGCGTGGTGGTCAGCAATTGTCAGGGCTACGGCACGCCTTCCGTGGCCCAGCACACGCTGATGTTGCTGCTGGCAATGGCCACCCGCTTGCCGGATTATCAACAGGCCATTCATCTGGGCCAGTGGCAAAAATCGAAGCAGTTCTGCTTGCTGGACTTCCCCATCGTCGAGCTGGAAGGCAAGACACTGGGGCTACTGGGCCATGGCGAACTGGGGGGCGCCGTCGCGAAGCTGGCTGAAGCCTTCGGTATGCGCGTGCTGTCGGGTCAGATTCCCGGTCGTCCTGCCCGCCCTGATCGCGTGCCACTGAATGAGCTGCTGCCCCAGGTCGACGCCCTCACCCTTCATTGCCCGCTCAACGAGCATACGCGGGACATGATTGGCGCCCACGAGTTGAGCCTGCTCAAGCCCAAAGCCTTCATCGTGAACACCGCGCGCGGTGGCTTGATCAATGAGCAGGCATTGGCCGATGCCCTGCGCAACGGCCATCTCGGCGGCGCTGCCACTGACGTGTTGACGGTCGAGCCACCGGTCAACGGTAATCCGCTGCTGTCGGGCGATATTCCGCGATTGATCGTCACGCCCCACAGCGCATGGGGCAGCCAGGAGGCGCGGCAGCGCATCGTCGGCCAGATCAACGAAAACGCTTTGGCGTTTTATGAAGGCAAGCCGGTCCGGGTCGTGAGCTGACACGCAGCGCTTCGCAGCGCCCGCCGATCCGCCGCACAGGGCACGTGCGCGGCGTGGCAGGCCTGTTAAACTTCGCCCTTTTTTTCGAGGAGCCGATGATGGACCCGCGCAGTGAAGTGTTACTCCGGCAGGCCGATTTGTTTCAGGGCTCCTTGTTGCTGACCGGCCTCCCCGCCGACGACCTGCTAAGCACGCTGCCCAATGCACGTGGCTGGAGCTGGCACGCTGGCGACTTCGATACCCTTGGAGCGCGTTTTCCCGAGCGCGTGCACTTCGGCACCGAAGCACCGGCGGAACCCTTTGACGCTGCGGTCCTGTTTTTGCCCAAGGCCCGCGACCTCGCTGATTACCTCATTAACGCGCTCGCTTCCCGCCTGGCCGGACGTGAGCTGTTTCTGGTGGGCGAAAAACGCGGTGGCATTGAAGCCGCGGCCCGCCAGCTGAGCCCGTTCGGGCGTACGCGCAAACTGGACAGCGCCCGCCATTGCCAGCTCTGGCAAGTCACCGTCGAAACGCCTCCGCAAGCCGTTGAACTCGACAGCCTGGCCAAACGTTTCGACATCGAAGTCGAAGGCGGCACGTTGAAGGTGGTGAGTCTGCCAGGCGTGTTCAGCCACGGCCGTCTCGACCGAGGTTCGGCTCTGTTGCTGGAAAACATTGACCGGCTTCCCGCCGGGCATTTGCTGGATTTTGGCTGCGGCGCGGGGGTTCTCGGTGCAGCGGTGAAACGTCGTTATCCCGAAACACATGTGACGATGCTGGATGTCGATGCGTTTGCCACCGCGAGCAGCCGGCTGACCCTGGCGGCCAATGGCCTTGAAGCCGACGTCATGACCGGCAATGGAATTGACGCCGCGCCGAACGACCTGGACGTGATTCTGACCAATCCCCCATTCCATACCGGCGTTCATACCGATTACGCCGCGACCGAAAACCTGCTGAAAAAAGCACGAGAACATCTGAGAAAAGGCGGCGAACTACGGCTGGTAGCCAACAGCTTTCTGCGCTATCAGCCGATCATCGAGTCGCATCTCGGACCGTGCGCAATCATGGCCGAGGGCCAGGGTTTCCGGATTTACCGCGCGAAACGTGCGTGATAATTAGCGCTTGCCGAACGGCAAACGGCTAGGCAGAATCCGCTCCGTCCTAGGGGAGTAGTCTCCCACGAGCGCCATGCTCGTCCGGCACGCATCAACATACTTGGTCCTCAGACCATGGTGCGTGCGACCCCAGATCCGCTCAGACGGATCGGTGGTTTGACAAGACCTATGACACGAACATCCTGACCCGGGGCGGGGAGGTTGTACGTGTCATAGCCGTGTTGACCCGCCCCTTAGGAAAACCCTGATGCTGGAATCCCTGTTGGTCCCCACCGCTGTCGTCGCACTGGCTGAAATCGGTGACAAGACCCAACTCCTCGCACTCGTTCTCGCCGCTCGCTTCCGCAAGCCATGGCCCATCATTGCCGGGATTGTCGCAGCCACGCTGGCCAACCATGCCGCGGCCGGGGCCGTCGGCGCATGGTTCAGCAGCTACCTCTCGGATTCCGTCCTGCACTGGATTCTTGCAGCGAGCTTTACCGCCACCGCGCTGTGGACGCTGGTTCCGGACAAGCTGGACGACGACGAAGCCAATACCGGGCGCAAGTTCGGCCCCTTCCTGACCACGCTGATCGCATTTTTCATCGCGGAAATCGGCGACAAGACGCAGATCGCCACGGTCATGCTGGCGGCGCAGTATTCCAACTTGTGGCTGGTGATTATCGGCACAACGCTGGGTATGTTGCTGGCCAATGTGCCGGTGGTGCTGGCGGGGAATTTCGCTGCGGAAAAACTGCCACTGACGCTGATCCGTCGTCTGGCAGCGGGGGCGTTTTTCGTTCTGGCGATCGTTGCGGTGTACAAGGCGATGCAGATCAGCGGCTGGGTGTAGGCGCTAACGATAACCCCTGTAGGAGTGAGCTTGCTCACGAAGACGGCATTCCAGTCGCTGAAGATGCAGCGGATGTCCCGACCTCTTCGCGAGCAAGCTCGCTCCCACATGACCGTGTCTGCTACCGGGATCAGGCGCTGATCAGCCCTTCGGTGCCTGCTGATACAACGGCATCACTTTCGGGATCGCTGCCTGCAATGAGGCGATCCGGTTGGACGAGGCCGGGTGGGTGCTCATGAATTCTGGCTGCGACCCGCCGCCTTGGGCTTCCATCTTCTGCCACAGCGTGATCGCGGCATTCGGGTTGTAACCCGCGCGAGCCGCCAGTTCGAGGCCCAGCAAATCCGCCTCGTTTTCATTGGCGCGGCTATTCGGCAGCGTCAGGCTGTAATCGACCACGGTGTCGGCCAACGCCAGACTGTCCTGCCCCAATCCCAACAAGGCACCGGCACCCTGCTTGGCCATCTGCACACCGTAGGCCTTGGACATCGCTTCACGACCGTGTTCGCGCAGCGCGTGAGCGATTTCGTGCCCCATGACCGCTGCCAGTTCGTCATCGCTGAGTTTCAGCGTATCGATCAGGCCGCTGTACACGATGATCTTGCCGCCAGGACCGCAGTTGGCGTTCAGCTCGTCGCTCTTGATTAGGTTGACGTCCCACTGCCACTGCGCCGCGTCGGGCCGCAATTTCGGCGCCTGGGCGATCAGTCGCTTGGCGATGGCCTGAACGCGCTTGCCCTCGGCGCTGCTATTGTCGAGCACGCCTTTGGATGACGCTTCACTGACCGTCTGTTGATAAGACTGGGCGTACATCTGGTTGACTTCATCAGTCGACAGCATGCTGAACATGTATTGCTTGCGCTCGACACCCACCGAATCGCCGGTGGTGGTATTGACCGCCTGACACCCGGCAACCAGCAACGCTGCCGTCACGCCACAAAGAGCAAAAATCCTGCGCATCTCGTATCTCCATTGAAACAATCGCGCCATCCTAGGCAATACGCAGGCTGAGCACCAGATGCCAGCCGTCTGCCATGTAAAAAGCCGCAAGCAAATCGCGCCTGTGTAACAGCAGCGAAATAACGGAATGACGATTTAAACGGGCCAGAGCGGATTACAACGGGGTCAGGCATTCCGGTGCGTTGAGCTTCGGATCATTCACCAGATTGGCCAGAGGCCTTTCGCGCAGTTGCGTCTGCGGGGCGGCGAGCAAGGCCTGCAAGGTGATCAGCGGGCAGTCCGGATCAAGCCAGGCGCGCTGCCCTTCTTCGTCGAGGATCAACGGTCGACGCTGGTTCATTGCCGACTGCGTGACCACGGCAACGCTCAGGTAGGTGTGGCCTTCGACGGGATAGGCCTCCCAGATCGCCGCGAAATACAGCGTCGATCCTTCCGCCGGCGTCAGCCAGAACGGCCGCTTGCGGACGCTGCCACGCCATTCATAAAAACCGTTGGCGGGCAGCAGGCAGCGTCGTTCGCGAAAGGCCTGCTTGAACATCGGCTGCTCGGCCACGGTTTCAGCGCGGGCATGGGCCGGCGTGCGCGACATGTCGGTCAGCCAGGGCGGCGTCAGCCCCCAACGCGCCCGCGCCACTTCGCGTCCGCGCTCACCACCCTGCTCGACCTCGCCCGGTGCAGCCCGAACCATCAACACAGAAGCGGCAGGAGAAATATTCCACTGCGCTTGCTGGTCGCTCGGGAATCCGGGCAGGGCCGCAAAGGCAGGCGACCAACGAAACAGGGCATAGCGTCCACACATGGGTTCAGCACAACTCTTTTTGAAAGCGAATGAGGCGCGCGCGAACCGGATTCAGCACAGCAACACATCGGGGTAGCTGTCTGGCTCGTCACCGGGCAGCGGAAAGGCGGCATTGTACTCGGTGATCAACAGACGCGCCCGCTCGGCCTGGTCATCCTCGACCGTCAGGCCCAGCAACCCGAACGCCGGCAAATCCCCAACAGCGCCCAACAGATGACGCCCGGTGATGTGGGACTCGATGCCTTCGCTGGCCAGCATGGACTGCAGCAGTTCGCCTTCCATCAGGTGTTCGGGCTCGTAAATTTTGCGCATCACTCGTTCTCGCTGCGGACGTCCAGCGTCCACTCTTCCCCATCGGTCTGCAGACTGAAGATGATCGGCCGGCAGCAGACGGGGCAGTCCTCAATGTAGGTCTGATCGCCGCCGGAAATATCCAGCACCGCCTCCACCGGTTCGCCGCAATAAGGGCAGTCGTAATCCTGTATTTCCTGCATCGCAGTCTCCGGGCCCAGTTTTGCGTATAATCGCCGACTTGTTTGCCGGTCGAGCTTTATTCCTCAGCATCCGGGCATCAGCCTGAGTCGACATCTTCAGCGAAGCCGCTTTATCGAGCGGCCGCCGCCCAGGCACCACGCCTGCGGTGTCGTGACTCGCTGCTGCACCGGACTCGACCTCCTTTACCTTAGCCGTTTCCGACAAGAGAGCATGATGGGCGAATTCGATGCCATCCGACCATACGACGACACCGAAGTAAAAGCCGTGCTTGATCGGCTGCTGGGTGACAAGGCGTTCCTCGCGATCCTCACGCATTTCCGATTTCCGCGTCTGGCCGGCTCCCTCGGCTGGATTCTGCAGCCGGCCATCGCGCGCAAGCTGCGTCGCCAGTTCGCCGGTATCGACACTGTCGCGGCCCTGCAGGACAAGGTCGAACATTACGTCGATCACACCATCGAACGCGCCACTGACGGTGTGACCTACACCGGCGTCGAGCAGTTCAAGTCCGGGGTGGCGTACCTGTTTCTGGCCAATCACCGCGACATCGTGATGGACCCGGCCTTCGTCAATTACGCGGTCTATCACGCGGGTCTGCCGACGCCACGCATTGCCATTGGCGATAACCTGCTGCAGAAGCCTTTTGTCAGCGACCTGATGCGCCTGAACAAAAGCTTCATCGTGCACCGCTCGATCATCGGGCGACGGGAGAAGATGGCGGCCTACCAGTTGCTGTCGGCGTACATCAACCACTCCATCCGCAATGACTGCCAGTCGATCTGGATCGCCCAGGCCGAAGGCCGCGCCAAAGACGGCGACGACCGCACTGAATCGGCCATCCTCAAGATGTTCCACATGAGCCGCAAGGACGAGCCGTTTGGCGAAGTCATCCAATCGTTGAACCTGACGCCAGTCTCGATCAGCTATGAATACGACCCGTGCGATCACGCCAAGGCGCGGGAGCTGTACATCCGCGCCACCACCGGCAGTTACACCAAAGTGCCGGGCGAGGACGATGTCAGCATCGCGTTGGGGATCACCGGCTACAAAGGCCGCGTGCACGTGAACTTTGCCCCGCCGATCACCGAGCTGTTCGAGGACACCAAATTACTGGCTATCGAGATGGACCGACAGATCCTCGGCGGCTATCGACTGTTCCCGGTGCATTACCTGGCGTATGCGCAGTGGGCCGACGCCGAGCCCGAACTCAAGGTGCCGAAGGCCGCCGAGGTGTTCCCGACGGACGAGCTGGAACGTGCGGAGGATGAATGGCAGCGCCGACTCAATGGCTGCCCCGCCGAGCACCGTCCGTTTCTGATTCAGCAATACGCCATGCCGGTACGCAATCAGTACCGGGTGAAGGCTGGATTGCCGCTTTAAGGCCCCCGTCTCGTCAACGAAAACGGCGCTCTCGAGGCGCCGTTTTTTCTTGTGCGCCCTCCGTTGTTGCCAAAACCGGCCTTCACAAATGTGTCACTGCTGAAACACTCAAGCGTAAGACTCGCTCGTTAAGGTCGTCGCCTATCCAAACGAGTGAAGGCGTACGCTATGCGATCCAGCAATCAGGTTGCCCGTGTCATGGTGTCCTCCCTGGCACTTTCAATGCTCGCCGTGTCGGTTCAGGCGGCGAGCCGTGCGGGAGACGACACCCTCAACGGCGTTGACCTCCTTTCCGGATTCGACACCTTGTGGACAACCGGCGCGACCTGGGACACGGGCACACCGACCGCCCTGGGTCAGAGTCTGCTAAGGCGCAACCTGCAAATCGTGGTCGACCGCGCCAACACCCGGACCCTCGCCCAGGAAACCGCCGCCTACTTCGATGACCGCCGAGATCAGAGCTACAGCGCCATCAGCGGCCTCGGCTCGTTGAGCGCCGCCTACAAGGCAGGTGCCGGCGCCTTCACGACCATCACGCAGTTCGACGACAGCAACAAAACCGTCAAATACGACGACAAAGGCAACGGCGCAGGCAGTTCGTCTTCGGCGCTGGGCAAAGTCGTAGACCTGGTCAGCGCTGTACGCAACGACGCCTCGACCACGCCGGCCAAATCCCACTACTTATATCCGCGACCATGGCGGCAGAGTCTGGACGGTCAGAGTCTGGCTTTTGTGGTTGCGCCCTCCCTGCGCCCGGCGCAAAGCACCACGCCCGCCAGCGACTCGGGTTTCCCCAGCGGCCATACCAATGCGGCGTACCTGTCTTCATACGCACTGGCGTACGCCATTCCCGAGCGTTTCAGCGAGTTGATGCTGCGGGCCTCGGAGATTGGCGACAACCGCATTGAAGCCGGCATGCATTCGCCGTTCGACGTGATGGGCGGGCGCATCACCGCGACGTATTTCGCCATCGACAACCTCTCCAACCCGGCCAACGCCCAACTGCGCGCCGATGCTCGCGCACAGGCACTGAGCTATTTCACGGCGCAGTGCGGCGGTGACGTCAATAACTGCATGGCGACCATCGACCCGGCCACCGATCGCACGTCTCAACACGCTCAGGACAAGGCGCTGTTCACCTCGCGCATGACCTACGGCTTCGATCCGGTTGGGCCGACCAACCTGGCCGCCGTGGTGCCGACCAACGCCGAAGTGTTGCTGGAAACCCGCTTCCCGTACCTGGATGCCAGTCAGCGCCGCGAGATACTGGCGACCACCGAGATTTCGTCCGGCTATGCGGTGATCGATCAGTCAGGCGGCTACGGCCGTCTGAACCTGTTCGCAGCGGGGGATGGTTACGCGGCGTTTAATTCCAACGTGACGGTCAACATGAACGCCAGCCTCGGCGGCTATAACGCCGTTGATGCCTGGCGCAACGACATCAGCGGCAGCGGCGGGCTGATCAAGAACGGCAGCGGCAACCTGATGCTGACCGGTAACAACACTTACTCGGGCGGCACGGTGATCAACGGTGGCGTGCTGACCGGCCATGCCAAGGCATTCGGCAGCGGAACGATCACCGACAACGGGACGCTGGTCGTCGATCAATCGACCAACGACACCCTCGCCAACACCCTCACGGGCAACGGTGCGTTGATCAAACGTGGCGTCGGCTCGCTGAACCTGACCGGCAACAACAGCCTGTCCGGCGCAACAACGGTGCAAGCGGGTCGGCTGGCGGTCAATGGCAACCTGGGCAACTCCATCGTCAGCGTGCAGCAAGGCGCAACGCTAGGTGGCAACGGCACCGTTGGCGGCATCAATGTCGCTCAGGGCGGGGTGGTTGCACCGGGTAACTCGGTCGGGCAACTGAACGTCAACGGCGACGTCAACCTTGCTCAGGGCTCGGTCTACCAGGTCGAATCGGACGCCAACGGCAATGCCGATCGTATCGTCGCCAGCGGCCGCGCGACGCTCAACAACAGTACGCTTTCGCTGGTTGAAGGCGGTAACTGGCTGGCCGCAAGCCGTTACTCGATTCTCTCGGCAGCCGGTGGCGTCACTGGTGCGTTTGCCAACGTGCAAACCAACTACGCCTTCCTCACCCCGACGCTGAACTACACGGCGACCGATGTCGGGCTGACGCTGGATCGTAACGCACAAACCTTCGCCAGCCTGGCGACGACCCGTAATGCCCGAGCCGTCGCCCAAGGGTTGGACAGCGCGGGCGCTGGCAACGCGCTCTGGCGTCAGGTGGTGCAGGACGACGCGTCGACCGCGCAGGCCACGTTCAAGGCGCTGTCCAACGAGCTGCACGCCTCGACCCAGTCCGCGCTGATCGAAGACAGTCGCCTGGTGCGCAACGCCGTCAATGATCGCCTGCAGCAAGCGCAGTCGGCAGCGGCACTGGGCAGCACGACGCAAACCCTCGCCGGAGATGATTCCCGTGGCGTGGTGTGGACTCAAGCCATCGGTGCGACCGGCAAAACCGACAGCACCGGTGATGTGTCGGGCCTCGACACGCACACCAGCGGCGTGCTGTTCGGCGCTGACGTGCCGCTCGACGAGACCTGGCGCGTGGGTGCGCTGGCCGGTTTCAGCAACAGCAGCTTCGACCTGCGCCATGCCTCCGGCTCCACTGACAGCGACAACTACCATCTGGGCGTCTATGCGGGCGCCAAGTGGGGCCAACTGGGTCTGCGCCTCGGCGCGGTACGCACTTGGCACGAGCTGACGGCCAAGCGCACGCTGGACTTGCCGGGTGCTTCCGAGCGTTTCAAGGAAGATTACAACGCGGCGACCAATCAGGTATTTGGCGAACTGGGTTACGCCATCGAGCTGGGCAACGCGCAGCTTGAACCCTTCGCCAACCTCGCCCATGTGCGACTGGACACGGACTCCTTCGATGAGAACAGCAACGCGATCAGGCTGGAGAACAAGTCTCAGGACAACAACATCACCTTCAGCACCGTCGGCCTGCGTGCCGCCACTCGCTTGAATGCGGGCAGCGTCGCGATCAAACCCAACGCGACACTGGGCTGGCGTCGGGCCTATGGCGACGTGACGCCAGAGAGCCGCGCGGCCTTCAGCGGCGGCGACACCTTCGAACTCTCGGGCGCGCCCATCGCACGCAGCGCAGCGGTCCTTGGCGCGGGTGTCGATCTGGGGTTGAGCGACACGCTGAGCGTCGGGCTGAGTTACAACGGACAGGTGAGCAACGATGCGTCGGATCAGACGTTGAATGCGCGAGTGACGCTGGCGTTCTAAGCGATCACAGCTTCGTGCTCACCCACGACAGCAAGAGCGCGAACGCCAGGCAGGCGGTGCCGAACCGGTAACTAAGACGGATCATGCGAATGGTGGGCACGTCCATCAGGTGCACGGGTTCGTCGATCGGGGCTTGTTCAGTGAGGTGGTGCAGGTGCGCCATCTCTCGCTGCTCCCGAGTGCGTGTGGTGTGCAGCAGCCAGATGCCGGGGCCGGCGGCAAGCAAGGCGCAGAGGTTGATGGCGAGACCGGGGGCGTGATGGATAAGCGACATGGTGCCTCGATGACGCCGGATCAATGGGCGCCGCAAACTCTGTTTGGATCTGCCGCTCACACTAGTCGCTGTCACCTTAACGTCACCTGAACCGGGCACTGTGTGGGACCCCAAACCGACCCACCGCCACGGAGAGCGTCATGCTTCACGCCCACAACCAGGACCGCCTTTACCTCATCTCCCCCAGCGACGAACAGGAAGCATTGATCGACGCACTGGCGTTCAACGTCCAGGACAGGCACTGGCTGGTGTACTGCGCGCTCGGCGGTCATGCGCATAACGATCTGCCGGAAATGGATCTGCAGACCGGTTTCAGTTTTCTGGATTTCTATCAGGCGGCTTGACCCCCCGGCATTGCGAATCCCGAGCGACCCCGCTGAATGAAAAAAGCCCCGGCTTCTCGCGAAACCGGGGCTTTTTTGCACATCAGAACCAGGCGTTAAGCTTACTGGCCCAGGGTGCGGCCAATCGTCTGATCCTGGAACAGGCGAGTCAGCGCGTCGCTGAGTACGTCGCTGATCAGCTTGGTGTTGGTCTCTTCATTCGGCGCCATGCCAAAACGTTGATCCATCGAAGCCGCGTAACGGCCGCTGTAGTTACGACCGCCATTCTGAACGTCAGCGCGGAACGTGGAGCTGATGTTGGCTTCGGTGACGTACAGGCCTTCTTTCGGCGATTGGTACTTCAGGTCGGCCAGGGTAACGGTCAACTGCGGACCACTACCGTTCGGCACGGGCGTGAAACCGAGCAACCGCACGCCCGCCTCAGCCTGAGCCTGCAACCTTGGCAACAACTGCTGACCGTTGACGGTGATCGAACTGGTTTCCGGGTATAGGCCACCGCGGGTGCCCAGCGTCTGCGACTGACGACCGTCAACCACGCGAACGACCACTTGCTGACCGTGACCGACCGGTGCGAGTTGAGCGTTCAGCTTGGGTTCCGGGGTGAGGGATTGCGGGCTGTGGGCACAGCCCGCCAGGGTCAGACTGCCAGCGGCAAGCAAACCGAACAGAACGCGACGCAACATGCTCATTTCTCCATGGGCCAAGGCACAAAATGTGCCGCAGTATAGCGACCTCCCAAGGCCGCTCACTAGGGTAAAGATACGACAGAGTGCCATCGCCCCGGTTCCGGCGCGGCGGCGCGATGGCTCATCCGCTCGAAATCAACACAATTGCGCAATCGCAACGTCACAGCGATGTCATGCCCGCCGGCCATACTTTTTTCAACTCTCCAGCAAGGAGTCCTGCCATGGACTTTCTTTGGTCGTTGTTCTCGTTGCGCCGCCGTCATCGTCACTATGCACGTCTGGACCAGCAGGGCATCTGCCTGGCGTTCAAGCACTGCGCTGAAACGCCTTGCGGTCAGGGCTGGGTCGAAGTCCACGAAGCAAACCTGTGCTGGCTGCAGCGCCCACTCCCCTCCAGCGCCCGCGTGACTTCCCGGTCACGTGCGATTACCGCCCGGCATATGCTCAGCATCTGACCGAAAGGCGAATAAAAGTCATTTTTCCTGGATCATTTCTGCCCGATTCATCGCTATAATCTTCCCCCGATTATAAGGACGTCTCCTGATCGGGCCTCGCAGCATCGTCGATAGCCACTATCGACTCCTCCGTATCGCCCACAGAGAGCCTTCCACACAGACATGTGCAGCCCGATGTGGCCGCAGCGCAGACGCCGGATCGTCGATTAATCCGAACGTCCTTCGCCAGTTCTTGCCTCACATCGCGTATGAACCTGATCTGCAGAGCTGCCATCGCGCAGCCCTTTTTGAGGTTCGCGTCTCCAAAAGAGCGTGAAAAAAACGGGTTTTCACAACTTCACAAGAGTGTGGCAAGCAAATGAATAGTTTCGCGTTTGTAAATGCACCGTTAGCGTCTGACCCAGCCCCCTTGCAAAGGACCGACCGCAACGCAGTCTCCGTCAAAAGAGCCTGAAGCCTGTCCGCTACGGATTTGGTTGCACAACCGGACGTCTTGACGATAGTCGAATGGCTGTACGGGCCGAAAAATGCGTTCATGCTTGCCTTATAAAAGCATCAACCAGGCTCGTTCGGTGGCGTCCGCTGAAGATGCAAAAAATTGCGAAGAATCGGACATGGATCCCGGCCGGGTTGAACGAGGCACTGCGCGAACACCGCGCCGCCCGAACCAGGCGACTGACCACGGGAACGCATGCCGTCAATTTGGTGCTGCAGATTTTGGAGACGCGTTAATGGCGCATAACGAAGCAGTCGACGTAGTGCTGGTCGGGGCGGGCATCATGAGTGCCACCCTCGCCGTGCTGCTCAAAGAGCTGGACCCGAACCTCAAGATTGAAGTCGTCGAGCTGATGGATTCCGGTGCGGCAGAGAGCTCCAACCCCTGGAACAACGCAGGCACCGGCCACGCCGGGCTGTGCGAACTGAACTACACGCCGGAAGCGGCTGATGGCTCGATCGACACCAAAAAAGCGATTCACATCAACACCCAGTTCGAGGTCTCCAGGCAGTTCTGGGCCTACCTGGCGCGCAAAGGCACGTTCGGCTCCTCCCGTTCGTTCATCACGCCGGTTCCGCACCTGAGCTTCGTTCAGGGCGAAAAAGGCATGGCGTACCTGAAGAAGCGTTACGAAGCGCTGCGCACCCACCATGCTTTCTCCTCGATGGAATACACCGAAGACAAAAGCAAACTGGCTGAATGGATGCCGCTGATGATGCCCGGCCGTCCCGCCGATGAGCCCATCGCCGCGACCCGGGTTATGCATGGCACCGACGTCAACTTCGGCAACTTGACCAACATGCTGCTCAAGCACCTGGCAGCGGCGCCCGATGCGCAGGTCAAATACTGCAAACGCGTGACCGACCTGAGCCGCAAGGGTGACGGCTGGACCGTTACCATCAAGGACGTAAACAACGGCAGCACCCGCGACATCGACGCCAAATTCGTGTTCCTGGGCGCAGGTGGCGCGGCACTGCCGTTGCTGCAGATGTCCGGCATCGAAGAAGGCAAAGGCTTCGGCGGCTTCCCGGTGAGCGGTCAGTGGCTGCGTTGCGACAACCCTGAAGTGGTCAAGCGCCATCAGGCCAAGGTGTACAGCCAGGCAGCGGTGGGTTCGCCACCGATGTCGGTGCCGCACCTGGACACCCGCGTCGTCGACGGCAAAAAGTCCCTGCTGTTCGGTCCTTACGCCGGCTTTACCACCAAGTTCCTCAAGCACGGTTCGCTGCTGGACCTGCCGCTGTCGATCCGAGCGGCCAACATCGCGCCGATGCTGGCGGTGGCCCGCGACAACATGGACCTGACCAAGTACCTGATTAGCGAAGTGCGGCAGTCGATGGAACAGCGGCTTGATGCACTGCGCCGTTTCTACCCTGAGGCGAAAGCCGAAGACTGGCGTCTGGAAGTGGCCGGTCAACGCGTACAGATCATCAAAAAGGACCCGAAAAAAGGCGGCGTTTTGCAGTTCGGGACTGAGCTGGTGTCGGCGAAGGACGGTTCCCTTGCCGCACTGTTGGGCGCCTCGCCGGGCGCTTCGGTGACGGTTTCGATCATGCTGGACCTGATCGAGCGTTGCTTCCCGGACAAAGCCCGCACCGAGTGGGCCACCAAGCTGAACGAGATCTTCCCGGCTCGCGAAAAAGCACTGGAAACCGATGCGCAGCTTTATCAGCGCGTCAGTGCTCAGAGCGATGCCAGCCTGGACCTGGTGCCGAACAGCGAAGCAGCCACTTTCGCCTGATCGACGGGTTGCTCCAAAGAAGCTGTACTGGAAAACCCCGCCCTATCAGGCGGGGTTTTCTTTTTGCACTCAGGTACCGGCCTGGGCCGGAAAGCAGTTTCGCAGCTTCAGCATCACTTCATCACGAATCGGACGGAATACGCCTGCATCGAGTTTGTGCCTTTGGTCACCGACGCAGTGCACTCTGCCGGTACGGTCCCGATTGATCTGCCGGTTGCGGATTTCTCCGGCGCTGGGGTAATCGAGACCCAACTGAACGTGACCGCGTGGGCTGCCCTGAACTCGCATATTTTGCCCTCCCCGCTTACGCGGAAACTCGCAGAGTCATTGCGCGGGTTCTTCAGCGGGATGGACACGGACGCAGTGGGGTCGTCAGCCGCAAAGCCATAACCGGTGTAATCGGCATTGGGTTTGGCCCAGCTGGCCCATACCAGCGCGAGGTCGATGCCTGTCTGATTCCACATTTCCATGTTGAGCTGAATTTTTTTGGGGTAAGCCGCCTGAGCGGATGCTGCTGCGACCAGCATTGCGATGGCGGCGATGGTGCGGGTAAAGCAAGTCTTTACGTTTTTCATGTCATGAACTCCCTTTCAGTCATCAATGCGAGCGTCCTGCTCGCGGTTCTGTGAACGTCGTCACAGGGCTGAGTATGATTCAGCGTGCCGCTTTCGGTAGTCGTAAACGCCGAGGCATGCAGTAGGAAGGGTCTTTCGATTGCGTGGTTACGGCGCGGGAGGCGGCTGGTTTCGTAGGAGGGGAGCATCGGGCGCCGAAGGATGGCGCCCGGAAATTGCGCGATTCAGCCTTTCGCCTTCTCGATCAATTCGATGTATTCATCGGCGTTGCGTTGATCCCTGATCAGGGTAACGAAGTCATTGCCGTGTTCGTCTTTGCCGTCGAGGTCGTAACCGGCTTCCTTGAAGAACGTCAGAAAACGACCGAAGTCATCGATGCGCAGGCCACGGTAGGCCTTGATCAGCTTGTGCAGCGACGGCGACGTGGCATCGACCGGTTCGAAATCCAGGAACAGCTTGATCTGGGCGTCGCCGATTTCATCGCCAATCACCTGCTTCTTATCTTTACGCATTGCTGACTCCAACTGACTTGCGGGACATTTCACGGGCGGGCAGTTTACCCCCCGCCCGGTCGCGGGCTCAACGCGCGCGTACGCTGCCGGTGTGCAGGTCAGCCCAGACGTGACCGTTGGCATAGCTGAGGAACTGGCAGTAGACCTTTTCATTACGCAGCAAATCCACGAACACCCGGTATTGCGTCGCCGGGTAGTAGAGCGTCAGCGTGCGCGAAGGCTCGTCGTAAGTCGGTTTCTTCAGGCTTTTGCTTTCGCCGTCGAAGTGAATCAGCACGTCGGCAATCGTCGCGCCCTTGTTCATGGGCTTGCCTTTCAGGCGCAGGATCAGCGGCGAGGTGACAGGGATCGGTTGCTGATTGGACTGACGCTGGCTGCCCACCACCACCGAATACTCAGTGATCTGCAGCAATTGCTGCTGCTCGGGTTCGCCCTCGCGCACGGACAATTCGTCCGGCGGCAAGTATTGCGCGTGCATGGGTTCGGCGAGTGCGGGGAGTGGCAGCGTCAACAGCAACATCAACGCAGCGGTACTTCGAACAGATAACGGCATGGGCGCCTCCCGAAAAAGTGGGGGGCACTCTAGCATGCAAGACCTGGCGATCTTCCACTCCCCTCGGGCGTTAGTAAACCCCGGCAGCATCCGAAATCGTCAATGGACGAGGCATCTGTGGGGGCGAGCTTGCTCGGGAATGCGGTGAGTCAGTTAGCACCGATGGCGAGTGACCCGACGCATTCACGAGCAAGCTCACTCCCACAACATGATGATGCTTGCCTTACATGCCCTTTACGGCATAGATCCCGGCCGCGTTGCGCCAGTAGCCTTTGTAGTCCATGCCGTAACCGAAGATGTAGCGATCGATGCACGGCAGGCCAACGAAATCGGCTTTCAGGTCAGGCCGCGCCTTGCGGTCGTGGTCCTTGTCGATCAGCACGGCGGTGTGTACAGCGCGCGCGCCGGCGTGTTTGCAGAAGTCGATGATCGCGCCGAGGGTGTGGCCTTCGTCGAGGATGTCGTCAATGATCAGCACATCGCGGTCGATGAACGAGACTTCAGGCTTGGCTTTCCAGAACAGGTCGCCACCGCTGGTTTCGTTGCGATAGCGGGTGGCGTGCAGGTAGGACGCTTCCAGGGGGAAGTTCAGATGAGTGAGCAGCTTGCCGGCGAAGATCAGGCCACCGTTCATGACGCAAAACACCACCGGGTTACGGTCGGCCAGCACGCCATTGATTTGCTCGCCGACGCGGGCGATGGAGGCTTCGACTTCGGCCTCATTGTAAAGGCAGTCAGCCTCGCGCATGACTTGACGGATATGCTCGAGATCAGCGGACATGACGCTCTCCAAGGGGGCTGTGTAAGGAAAAGCGGGCAAAGGTACGCATCCGCCGACATCAGGGCAAGTGTTTCTGGACTAACGTTGCACTGCCGTTCCATAAATCTCGGCGCGCGAACCTAACCGTCAGGACAAGTTACAGCTGAATAGATTAATCTAAGCCGTTTTTTTTGCCCGCCCGCTGGAGCCTTCCCCCTATGCCCATTCGTGAGATCCGCCATCCGCTGATCCGCCACAAGCTCGGCCTGATGCGCCGTGCCGATATCAGCACCAAGAATTTTCGTGAACTGGCTCAAGAAGTCGGCGCGCTGCTGACGTACGAAGCGACCAAGGATCTGCCGCTGGAAACCTACGACATCCAGGGATGGGCCGGCACGGTTCAGGTCGAGAAGATCGCCGGCAAGAAGATTACCGTGGTGCCAATCCTGCGGGCGGGCATCGGCATGCTTGAAGGTGTGCTCAGCCTGATCCCCGGCGCCAAGGTCAGTGCCGTGGGCGTCGCACGCAATGAGGAAACCCTCGAAGCCCACACGTACCTGGAAAAACTCGCCCCCGAGATCGACCAGCGTCTGGCGCTGATCATCGACCCGATGCTCGCCACCGGCGCCTCCATGGTCGCCACCATCGACCTGCTGAAAAAAGCCGGTTGCCGCGACATTCGCGCGATGGTGCTGGTTGCCGCGCCGGAAGGCATCGCCACCGTCGAGCAGGCCCACCCGGACGTCAACATTTACACCGCGTCCATCGATCAACAACTGAACGAACACGGCTACATCATCCCGGGCCTGGGCGATGCCGGTGACAAGATTTTTGGCACCAAGCAGAAGGACGCCTGATGAAGTCGGATGAGTTCAACGACCCACTCTGGCGCACGATCCTCTCGGGCGCGCAGATGCTGTTCGTGGCATTTGGCGCACTGGTATTAATGCCGCTGATCACCGGCCTCGATCCCAACGTCGCGTTGTTCACGGCAGGCTTGGGCACCCTTTGTTTTCAGGTGGTGACAGGCCGTCAGGTGCCGGTCTTCCTCGCGTCCAGCTTTGCCTTCATCACCCCGATCATTCTCGCCAAGGGCCAGTTCGGCCTGGCGGCGACCATGGGCGGCGTCATGGCAGCGGGCTTCGTCTACACCTTCCTGGGTTTGGCCGTGAAGATCAAAGGCACCGGCTTCATCGACCGCCTGCTGCCGCCGGTGGTCATTGGCCCGGTGATCATTTCCATTGGTCTGGCGATGGCACCCATTGCCGCCAACATGGCGATGGGCCGGACGGGTGATGGCGCAGCAGAACTGATCCCGTACAACACCGCCATCATCATTTCGATGGCGGCGCTGCTGACGACGTTGATTGTTGCGGTATTCGGCAAAGGCATCTTCCGCCTGGTGCCGATCATCTCGGGCGTGCTGGTGGGTTTTGCGTTGTCGTTCTATTTCGGCGTGGTCGATGTGGCGAAAATTGCTGCAGCGCCCTGGCTGGCCTTGCCGCACTTCACGGCGCCGGAATTCAACTGGCAGGCGATACTGTTCATCGTTCCGGTGGCACTGGCCCCGGCCATCGAGCACATCGGCGGCGTGATAGCGGTCGGCAGCGTGACAGGCCGTGATTACCTGAAAAAGCCTGGCCTGCATCGCACGCTACTGGGTGACGGCATTGCAACCACCGTGGCCGGCGCGTTTGGTGGCCCGCCCAACACCACCTACGCCGAAGTCACCGGCGCGGTGATGCTGACGAAAAACTACAACCCGAAGATCATGACCTGGGCGGCGATTTTCGCCATTACCCTGGCCTTCATCGGCAAGTTCGGCGCGTTGCTGCAGAGCATTCCGGTGCCGGTCATGGGCGGGATTCTGTGCCTGCTGTTCGGCTCGATTGCTGCGGTGGGCATGAACACGCTGATCCGCCACAAGGTCGACCTGGCTGAAGCGCGCAATCTGGTGATCGTGTCCGTCACGCTGGTGTTCGGCATTGGCGGCGTGCTGATCGGCACCGGCAACGGCCCTGATGATTTCGGCATGAAAGGCATCGCGCTCTGCGCCGTGACCGCGATTGTGCTGAACCTGATCCTGCCGGGGAATGACGCGTGGAAGAACAAGCACCTGGATGATCAGTTGCCGTAGTTCTGAAGCGTTATGAAAAGGGGCATCACTCACGTGATGCCCCTTTTTTTGGGATTCTGTAGGAGTGGCTTAGATTTGCGGCGTACATCGAAACTATGGGAGTGAGCTTGCTCACGAAGGCGGCGCATCAGGTTCATCAATGCCGCTTGAACAGACGCATTCGCGAGCAAGCTCGCTCCCACGGGGATCTACGTTAAAGCTAGGCTCGGGTTATTCCACCAACATCGCTGGGGCCTTTTCGCACAATGTGTTCAGCGCCTTCGCCCAGTTCGGGTCGTCGTTCAGGCATGGAATCAGCACCAGCTCCTCGCCCCCCGCTTCCCTGAATTGCTCGGCACCGCGGTCGCCAATCTCTTCCAGCGTTTCGATGCAGTCCGCGACAAACGCCGGGCACATGACCAGCAGCTTCTTCACGCCTTGAGCCGCGAGCTCGGCCAGGTGCGGCTCGGTGTAGGGTTCGATCCATTTGGCGCGGCCCAGACGTGACTGAAACGACACCGACCATTTGCCATCGGGAATCCCCATCAGCTTGGCGAACTCTGCCGACGAACGCATGCACTGCGCGCGGTAGCAGACCGCCAGAACTTCGGGAGACGCCGTCTCGCAGCAGTTGCCGCTCTTGAAACAGTGATTGCCCGTCGGGTCGAGCTTGGTGATGTGACGCTCGGGCAGGCCGTGAAAACTCAGCAGCAGGTGATCGTAATCCTGCTGCAGATGCGGCCGCACGCTCGCCACCAGGGCGTCGAGGTATTCCTGTTGATTGAAGAACGGCTTCAACAACGAAAAGTCGAAGTTCAGCTTTTTGTCACGCACTACGCGTTTGGCTTCTTCGATGACCGTGGTCACGGTGCTGTCGGCGAACTGCGGATACAGCGGCGCCAGGGTGACCTTTTTAATGCCCTGGGCTGCCAGGCGGGTGAGCACGGTCTCAATCGAAGGCTCGCCGTAGCGCATCGCCAGCTCGACCGGCCCGTGTTTCCATTCCTTGACCATGGCCTGCTGAAGTCGTTTGCTCAGCACCACCAGCGGCGAACCCTCGTCCCACCAGATCGAGGCGTAAGCGTGGGCCGACTGCTCCGGGCGCTTGATCAGAATCAGCGAGACGATCAGGCGACGCACTGGCCACGGCACGTCAATAACGTAAGGGTCCATCAGAAACTGATTGAGGTAGCGGCGCACGTCGGCAACCGACGTGGACGCTGGCGAACCCAGGTTAACCAGCAATAAAGCGTGATCGGTCATGCAACACCTTGATGTCAGTGGCGGCCCAGAAGGTTTTCCAGGGCCGCACGCAGATCAGTGAATCGGAAAGTGAAACCCGCCTCCTGGAGACGGTCTGGCCGGGCGCGCTGACCGCCCAGCAGCAGGATCGACAGCTCGCCCAGCAGTACTCGGAGCGCAACGGCCGGCATCGGCATGAATGACGGGCGGTGCAGCACGGACGCAAGGGTCTTGGCAAAATCCCGGTTGCGAACAGGTGATGGCGCGCAGGCATTATAAGGACCTCGGGCATGGTCCCGACTCATCAGAAAATCAATCAGGGCGATTTGATCCTCGATGTGAACCCATGGCATCCATTGGCGTCCGTTGCCGATCGGCCCGCCCATGCCCAGCTTGAACGGCGGCAACAGTCGTTGCAGCATGCCGCCTTCATCGGCCAACACCAGACCGGTGCGCACCAGCACCACGCGAATGCCCAAGGTTTCGGCACGTTGCGCGGTCTCTTCCCAGGCAATGCACAGGCGACTGGCGAAATCTTCACTGACCGGTTGCGCATTTTCGTCGAGCTCGCGCTCCCCGCCGTCGCCATACCAGCCCACCGCCGAGCCGGAAATCAGTACGTCAGGTTTCTG
This sequence comes from Pseudomonas sp. GL_135, assembly GCF_057834665.1. NCBI lineage: Bacteria > Pseudomonadati > Pseudomonadota > Gammaproteobacteria > Pseudomonadales > Pseudomonadaceae > Pseudomonas > Pseudomonas sp. GL_135. Next base: position 799,458 of record NZ_CM174408.1, on the reverse strand, counting down.
CTCGCGGCGCTCAAGCCACGTGACGAGTTGTTCGGTCAGGGTAATGCGGCTGTCCCACAGCAGTATTTTGCGTTTGCGTGTCCAGGGGCGGTCGGCGATGGGCGCGCCGGCCAAGTTGACCACCGCATCGACGTGTTGAGTGCCAATGTCATCGAAGTGAGCAATTCCGCGAACATTGGCGCCGCAGAGCCGCGCCACGTCATCGGGTTTGCGACTCAAGACCGTCAATTGATGGCCCTGTGCGAGCCAGTGCTTACACAAACGACGCCCTATCAAGCCTGTACCGCCGGTCAGCAAGATGTGCATGACTGAGTTCCTTACGTGGCGTTCATCGCAATTGCGGAGTCTATTTCTTCACAAGCCATGAGCTCGTGTGCGGAGTGATCACTCAACTCTAGGTCACCTTGGCGTGATCCACTCCCTCGCTGTTCTTTAGGACAGCCCGATCGTGCAGTTGAACGATTGAAGCAAAGCGTCAGACTTGTCAGCGAGCCCTTGGAAAGGTCCGCGTCCTGCGTGTGCAGGGCGACAACTTATACCGAAAAACGGCATTGTACAGCTTTTGCCTGAGGCGTAGTCTGTGCAGACAAGGTAACGAGGCCCCTATGACTGTCCCCATCGCAATCATCGGTACCGGCATCGCCGGACTCTCCGCCGCCCAGGCGTTGCAAGCTGCCGGGCATAGCATCCACCTTTTCGACAAGAGCCGCGGCAGTGGCGGCCGGATGTCCAGCAAACGCAGCGATGCTGGCGCACTGGACATGGGCGCGCAGTACTTCACCGCCCGGGATCGTCGTTTCGCCGCCGCCGTGCAGCAGTGGCAAGCCGAGGGCCACGTGGCCGAGTGGAAGCCGCTGCTCTATAACTATCACGGTGGAAAACTCAGCCTGTCGCCCGACGAGCAAGTGCGCTGGGTCGGCGCGCCGCGCATGAGTGCAATCACCCGGGCCATGCTCGGCGACATGCCGGTGACCTTTTCCTGCCGCATCACCGAAGTCTTTCGTGGCGAACAACACTGGAATCTGCTGGACGCCGACGGCCAGAGCCATGGCCCGTTCAGTCAGGTCGTGATCGCCATCCCCGCGCCTCAGGCCACGACCCTGCTGGCCGACGCCCCCAAACTGGCGAGCGTCGTCGCAGGCGTGAAAATGGAGCCGACCTGGGCCGTTGCGCTGGCCTTCGACACTCCGCTGGACACGCCACTCGAAGGCTGCTTCGTGCAAGACAGCGCTATCGACTGGCTGGCCCGCAATCGCAGCAAACCCGGGCGCGACAGCCAGATGGACACCTGGATTCTGCACGCCACCAGCGCCTGGAGCCGCCAGCATGTCGACATGCCAAAGGAAGAGGTCATCGATCAGTTGCACGGCGCGTTCGCCGAGTTGATGAATTGCGCGATGCCGGCCCCGGCGTTCACCCTCGCCCACCGCTGGCTGTACGCAAGGCCTGCTGGCGGGCGCGAAGTCGGCGCGTTGTCCGACCCCGATCTGGGTCTGTATGTCTGCGGCGACTGGTGCCTGTCGGGCCGGGTCGAGGGGGCATGGCTAAGCGGTCAGGAAGCCGCGCGGCGTTTGCTGGAACACCTCAAATGAATCGACTCAATCCGCGTAAGCTGCTGCTGTCAAAATGGACGGCAGCAGCCCCCCAAAATCGTGAAAAACACTTTCTGGTCACCGAGCTGTTCTGTGATGAAGAAGGCACGGTCCTGGAGATCGAACTGCAGGCAGTGATGACCAAGCGCACTCAGAAGCTGGCTTGGCAGACGTTGCAGAATGACCAGACCTGGCAAATGGGCTGGAAGTAAACCATACGCAAATTACCGAACCGTCCTCTTGCTGCGCCTGAAACGCAGCACTTGTCGCTTCATGCCTCAGATCTTGTACAAATTATTTGACTTGCAGAACCACAAACCTATGATGAGCAAAGTTGTACAGACCAAAGGATCTGTATAAGAAGTTCTTCGAGGGGTTGTCATGTCTGCAGTACTCGGTCACTCATCAGAGCAAGTCTCCAAACCCAAGCTGGGCGTCAGTGCCTGCCTGATGGGTGTGGAGGTCAGGTTCAATGGCGGGCACAAGGAATCACACCTTCTGACCCGCGCCCTCACCGAATATTTCGATTTCGTGCCAGCTTGCCCCGAGGTCGCCATTGGTATGGGCATCCCTCGCGAAGCCATTCGTTTGGTGGGTGACACGGATCATCCTCGGGCGGTTGGTACGGTTCATCACTCGATGGATGTGACTGAGCAACTGGCTGACTATGGCGAGCACATGGCCAAGGAGATGAGCGATATCTGCGGCTACATCTTCATGCAGAAATCGCCGTCGTGTGGCCTGGAACGCGTCAAGGTTTACCGCGATAACGGCGTGCCGTTCGAAACAGGTGGACGCGGCATCTATGCCCAGGCGTTCTGCGCGCGTCACCCTGATCTGCCGGTCGAAGAAGACGGTCGTTTGAACGACCCGGTTCTGCGGGAGAATTTCATCACCCGCGTGTTTGCCTACGCCGCCTGGCAGACGCTGCTGAAGAGCGGCATCACTCGACGCTCGTTGACCGAGTTTCATGCCCGCTATAAATACCAGCTTATGGCCAACGATCCGGTTCAGTACAAAACGCTGGGGAATCTACTGGGCACCATGGGCCGAAACGACCCGGCTGAAATCGCCCCGCGCTATTTCAGTCAACTGATGAGCGCGCTGAAGAAACCGGCCACCCGACGTACCCACACCAACGTGCTGCAGCATCTGTGCGGTTATCTGCGCCAGACCCTCAGCGCTTCCGACAAGAAAGAAATTCAGGGCGTCATCAATCAGTACCACCAGGGCATCGTGCCTCTGGTCGTGCCGCTGACGCTGCTCAAACATCATTTCCGCCGACACCCCGATCCGTACATTGCGCTGCAGGTTTATCTGCAGCCACATCCGGAAAACCTCAGTCTGCGCAACGCGATTTGAACATGACCACTACCGAGCAAGAACCGCCGGAAGGCGACCCGCAGGACGCCGCGAACGCTTTTGAAAACGGCTGGCTGCCGATTCGCGAAATTGCCCGACTGACCGGCGTAAACGCAGTGACCCTGCGCGCCTGGGAACGCCGATACGGTCTTATCGTTCCGCACCGCACGCCCAAGGGACATCGTCTTTACAGCAATGAGCATGTGGACCGCGTGCTGACCATTCTCACTTGGCTTAACCGTGGCGTGTCGGTCAGTCAGGTCAAGCAGCTGATCGACGACCAGCAGGCGGCACCGCCGAATGTCGAGAACGACTGGGACATTCTTCGCCAGACCCTTCAGGAAGCCATCGGCGCCCTGGCCGAGCGGCGCCTGGACGATTCACTCAACCGCGCCATGTCGTTGTACCCGCCGCGCACGCTCTGTGAACAATTGTTACTGCCGCTGCTGGCGTCACTTGAGCAGCGCTGGCAAGGCCAGTTCGGCGCGCAGCTGGAGCGGGTGTTTTTCTATTCGTGGCTGCGCAGCAAGTTTGGCGCCCGGCTGTACCACAACAACCGTCAGGTCAGCGGCGCGCCCTTGCTGCTGGTCAACCAGTCCGATCTGCCGCTCGAGCCGCATCTGTGGCTGACCGCGTGGCTGCTCAGCAGTGCCGATTGCCCTGTGGAAGTGTTCGACTGGCCTTTGCCGGCAGGCGAGCTCGCCCTGGCCTGCGAGTACCTCAAGCCGCGCGCAGTGCTGTTGTACTCCAGCAAGTCTCTGAACGTCGGCCAACTGCCCCGCCTGCTGCACAACATCGAGTGCCCGAAGCTGATCGTCGGGCCCGCAGTGCGCATTCATTCGACGGAATTATCCGCCGCCGAGGGTGAAGTCTCCGGCCTCTCGCTGGCTGAAGACCCTTTGACCGCCCAGGCCACTTTGCAGCGGCTAGGGCTCCTCTAAGGAATAACTATGCAATTGATATGGCTGCGCAGCGATCTGCGTGTGCATGACAACACGGCGCTGAGCGCTGCCATGGAGCAGGGCCCGACGCTTGCCGTGTACATGATCAGTCCGGGCCAGTGGCAAAGCCATGACGATGCCCCATGCAAAGTCGATTTCTGGCTGCGCAACCTTCGCGAATTGAGCAAGGCACTTGCGGCGCTCAATGTCCCTTTGCTGATCGTCCATGCGGACACGTGGTCGCGGGCGCCCAAGGCGTTGCTTGGCTTGTGTCAGCAACACGGGATCGACAGCGTGCACGTCAACGACGAGTACGGCATCAACGAGACCAAACGTGATTGTGACGTTGAAAAGGCACTCGATGGCGCCGGCGTTCTGTTTCATCGCCACCTCGACCAGCTGTTCTTTCAGCCTGGCAGCGTGCTCACCAAGAGCGGCGGGTATTTCAAGGTTTTCACGCAATTCCGCAAGGTCTGCTACGCCCGTTTGCATTACTCGATGCCGGCGCTGGTTGCGCTGCCCAGGGCGCAGCAGAAGCTGTCTGTCAAAAGCGATGTCGTGCCGGATGCAGTCAAGGGTTTCGCCGCACCGACTGATACCCTGCGTTCGCTCTGGCCGGCCGGCGAAGATGAGGCGCGTGATCGCCTGCAAAACTTCACCGACGAGCAAGTGCATTACTACGATCAAGAGCGCGACTTCCCCGCCAAGCCCGGGACCAGCCAGTTGTCTGCGTACCTGGCTGCCGGCGTGATTTCTCCGCGCCAGTGCCTGCATTCGGCACTGCGCAGCAACAATGGCGAGTTCGAGACCGGTAACTCGGGCTCAGTCACCTGGATCAACGAACTGCTCTGGCGTGAGTTTTACAAGCACGTGCTGGTGGGCTTCCCCCGTGTCTCCCGTCATCGCGCCTTCCGCCCGGAAACCGAAGCGCTGAAATGGCGCAACTCGCCCGAGGATCTCGAGGCCTGGCAGCAGGGCCGAACCGGCCTGCCGATTGTCGACGCCGCCATGCGTCAGCTGCGTGAGACAGGCTGGATGCACAATCGCCTGCGGATGATTTCGGCCATGTTCCTGACCAAGAATCTGCTGATCGACTGGCGTGAAGGTGAGCGCTTCTTCATGCAGCACCTGATCGACGGCGATCTCGCCTCGAACAACGGCGGCTGGCAGTGGAGTTCATCAACCGGCACCGATGCGTCGCCTTACTTCCGGATCTTCAATCCGCAAAGTCAGTCGGAGCGCTTCGACCCTGAGGGCCGATTCATCAAACAGTGGGTGCCTGAACTGGCCGAGCTGAACAAGCGCGACATTCATAACCCCGCCGCACTGGGCGGCCTGTTCAGCGCTGAGGGTTATCCCGCGCCCATCGTTGATTTGAAAGCCAGCCGCGAGCGCGCCCTGCAAGCGTTCAAGTCGCTGCCCCAACGGCAGGCGGAGACGCAGGAGAATGGGTGAGCATTCGTCACGCCGGTTCGCGGTCCGCTGCGCGGTGATTTAAACTGCGGCCCATGACGACCGTTATCCCTTCGCTTCAACTCCCTGCCGAACCCGCAATCACGTGTTCCACCTGCGCGGCCTGCTGCTGCCAGCTGGAAGTCATGCTGATCACCGACACCGGCGTGCCCGAGCGGTACATCGACACCGATGACTGGGGAGGCGAAGTCATGCTGCGCCTGGACGATGGCTGGTGCGCGGCACTGGATCGCGACACGATGATGTGCACGATCTACGACCGTCGGCCGTTGATTTGCAGGGAATTCGAAATGGGTGCGCCAGAGTGTATTGCCGAGCGAGAGGGGATTGCCACGGCGTATCTGTGATTGCTGTTTGCCTGAGTCAGCCGCGTTGGCTGACCTTCCCGGTTAAAGCCAGTCCTACCATGTGCTGCGTCGGTTGGACCGGCTTCAGCCGAGAAGAAGCGCAGGGTACGTTGCAATTGCGGTCAAGCCCGCTCCTGCAATGAAACACTCGAGCGCTTAGAACGGCATCGTGTAGTGGATCGCGTAGCTTTCGATACCGTCGTTGTTGGTGGTCATGCCGCCGTTGGAGTAGTGAGTGGCGCGCAGGCCGACTTCATGTCCACCGGCAAAGCGCAGACCAAAACCCAAACGGTCTTCAAACTGGAACGCGCTGCCCAGCTTGTTACCTTCCACTTCGGTGCGCTGGAACACAGCGGCGCCGATACCCGCTTCGATGTAAGGCTTGACGCTTTCACCCGAGAACTCATAAACGAATACCGGGGAGAACGACAGGCTGTTGTTGCTGGAGTTCTTGTCGCCTTCCCAGTATGTATAGGCGCCGCTCCAATAGCCGGTCAGGCGACCGACACCGGTTTGCCACCAGCTTTTATCCCAATCAAACTGCGCACCTAGACGATAAGTCATGGTGGATTCGCCAGTTTGTCCTACGGAAAACTCGACCCCATCAGCTTGAGCCATTGCGCTTTGCCCCAAAAGAGCAGCCGCAATCGCAGCCAAACAAAACAGTCGCTTCATCTGAAACATCCTATTTTCGAAAGCAGTTAGAAATTTTTTATATCGACAGAAGTGCTGTAGAAGCCGGCAGCTGAACTTTAGTTCACCCACAGACGAAGCGATTCACGTTTTTTTCACGAAACGAAGCTTCGCACATTGTCGGAGTTGTTACAAAGCACGCGTAGGACGTTTCTGAAATCTTCTGGATCGCCGGTCGTCCAGAACTGGGCAGTCCGAGGATGACCGCTCGCCAGCAGCTCACGCTCACCCAATAAGCGCTGCAACTGCCGGGCTACAGCGGCGCCGGTGTCGATCAGCGTGATGGACGCAGGGATCATTTCCCGCAGCAATGGCTTGAGAAACGGGTAATGCGTGCAGCCCAGAATGATGGTGTCGCAGCCTGCGGCGAGTAATGGCGCGACGTAACTCTGCAGCAGTTGCCGAATCGTCGGGCTGACCAGGTCGCCCGTTTCGATCAACTCCACCAGTCCCGGGCAGGGCTGCGTGATGACTTGCACATCTGCTGCGAAGCGATCAAGCAATGCAGCGAATTTAGCGCTCTGCAGGGTGCCCGTAGTTGCCAGCACGCCGACGACACCGGTCCGCGTCGCCGCAGCGGCTGGTTTGACCGCAGGCTCCATGCCCACCAGCGGCCAGTCAGGGTAGCGGACGCGCAAGTCAGCGATGCCGGCCACCGTTGCCGTATTGCAGGCAATGACCAGCGCCTTGGCGCGCTGACGGTGGAAGAACTCGGCAATCGTTGCGCAACGTTCGCGAATGAATTCGGGGGTTTTCTCGCCATAGGGGATGTGGCCGCAGTCGGCGACATAGAGCAGGGATTCCCGTGGCAGCAACTGCCGTATTTCCGCCAGCACCGACAACCCGCCGACGCCGGAATCAAACACCGCCACCGGCGCATCGCTGTCTCTATTCATGCTCGACGGCAGCTCCAAGCCCGGTACCGCACACGCTGCAGCCCGGATCGCGTTTGACTTTCAATTCGCGGAATCGCGTGCTCAATGCATCGATCAGCAGCAGTCGCCCGACCATCGGCTCGCCGAATCCGGCCAGCAGCTTCAGGGCTTCGAGAGCCTGCAAACTGCCCACCAGTCCCACCAAAGGACCGATCACGCCGGCCTCGCTGCAGGTCAATTCGGTTTCGCTGCCGTGCCCGTACAGGCAGTGGTAACAGGGGCTTTCGGCACGACGCGGGTCAAACACCGACAGTTGCGCTTCCAGGCGAATTGCAGCGCCGCTGACCAGCGGTTTGCAGGCGGCGACGCAGGCCGCATTGACCGCCTCGCGCGTCGAGAAATTGTCCGAGCAGTCCAGCACCAGATCGACCCCGACCACGGCTGCCGCCAGTGAGTCGGCATCAAGCGCCGCGCGATGGGCCACCAGTGTTATCTGCGGGTTGATGGCAGTGAGCCGGGTGATGGCTGAGTCTACTTTGCTTAAGCCCACGCTCGGGGTGTCGTGAATGATCTGGCGTTGCAGGTTGGTCAGATCGACACTGTCGAAATCAGCCAGATGCAATGCTCCGACGCCGGCCGCCGCCAGATACAACGCTACAGGCGAACCCAGTCCCCCGAGGCCGACAATCAGAACGCGGCTCTGTTTGAGGCGCAGCTGGCCGTCGATGTCGACCTGTTGCAGAAGGATCTGCCGGCTGTAGCGCAGCAGTTCCTCGTCCGTCAGCACGGCACTCGCCCGAAGGTAATGCGCTCGTGGTCGCCCAGGTCGCGGCGGGTCTTGATCTCTTCGAATCCGTGCTCAAGCAACAGCTCGCGCACCGCCGCGCCTTGATCGTAACCATGCTCCAGCAACAGCCAGCCGCCGGCTTCAAGGTGTGCGGGCGCTTGCGACACGATCAGGCGCAAATCGTCCAGGCCATCGGCGCCGGAGACCAACGCGCTGCTTGGCTCGAAGCGCACGTCACCTTCGACTAGATGAGGGTCGTCGGAGGCTATGTACGGGGGGTTGCTCAGGATCAGGTCGAAACGCTGCCCCTCGACGGCACTGAACCAGTGACTATGCAAGACCTTGGCGTTATCCAGATGCAGGCGCTGGCGGTTGCGTTCGGCAAGCTCGACCGCGTCTGCGACGCGATCCACCGCCGTGACGCTCCACTGCGGACGATCCTTGGCCAGCGACAGCGCGATGGCACCGGTGCCAGTGCCGAGATCGAGCAGTGTGTGAGGAATCGCACCGGGTAAAAGCTCCAGCGCGGTTTCCACCAGCATCTCGGTTTCGGGCCGCGGGATGAGCGTATGGGGCGCGACTTCCAGGTCGATGTTCCAGAACCCTTGCAGGCCCAGGATGTACGCGACGGGTTCACCGGTTCGACGACGCTTGAGATAGCCGTCGAAAGCGTGCGCCGCTTCGGTGCTGACAATACGCTCGGGCCAGGTGTGCAGAAAACTGCGCGGCTTGCCCAGGGCAGCGGCCAGCAACAATTCTGCATCCAGACGCGCTGTCGGAGAATCCGGCAACTCGGCGCTTCTTAACAAGCTGGCGATGATGGTCATTTAATCACCCAGTGCCGCAAGTTGATCTGCCTGATACTCGGCAAGTAACGGTTCTATCACTGCATCGACCCCGCCGGCCAGAACTTCATCAAGGGAATAGAGCGTCAGGTTCACGCGGTGATCCGTGACTCGCCCCTGTGGGAAATTGTACGTACGAATGCGTTCCGAGCGATCCCCGGAACCTACCAGCAACTTGCGCTCGCTGGCGATGGCGTTGGCCGCCGCAGCGGTCTGCTGATCGTTGAGCTTGGCCGACAGCCAGGACATCGCCCGCGCACGGTTTTTGTGCTGCGAACGTTCTTCCTGGCATTCCACCACGATGCCGGACGGCAAGTGCGTAATACGGATGGCCGAATCGGTCTTGTTGACGTGCTGACCACCGGCGCCGGAAGAGCGATAGGTATCAACGCGCAAGTCTGACGGGTTGATCTCGATGGTCTGCTGTTCGTCAGGCTCTGGCAACACCGCTACCGTACACGCAGACGTGTGAATGCGTCCTTGGGATTCGGTTTCCGGCACTCGCTGAACGCGATGCACGCCCGACTCGAATTTCAGCTTGCCGTAGACGTGCTCGCCTTCGACCCGCGCAATGACTTCCTTGTAGCCGCCATGCTCGCCGATGTTCTCGGACAGAATCTCGACACGCCAGCCACGTCGCTCGGCGTAGCGGGAATACATGCGAAACAGGTCGCCGGCAAAGATAGCGGCTTCGTCGCCACCGGTGCCGGCGCGGATTTCCAGAAACACATTGCGGCCATCGTTCGGGTCTTTGGGCAGCAGCATTTTCTGCAGGTCAGCCTCAAGCACGAGTAACTGATCCTTGGCTTCGCGCACTTCCTCGACGGCCATTTCACGCATGTCGGGGTCGCTGTCCTTGAGCAGCGCCTGCGCGCCTTCGAGGTCGGCCTGTACTTTCTGCAGTTGCCGGTACACCTGGATCACAGGCTCGACTTCGGCGTACTCACGGGAATACGCGCGAAATTTGGTTTGGTCGGAGATGACTTCGCCATCGCCAAGCAGCGCGGTCAATTCCTCGAAACGGTCGCTGAGCACGTCCAGCTTATTAAGCAGTGAAGCTTTCATCGCGGGGATTTATCCGTGAAGCCCTCGTTGAGGGCAAAGAGTTCCTGGGCCATGGCCAGCGCATCAACGCGGCCTTCAGCGGAGAGCTTTTTGAGTTGCACACTGGGAGCGTGCATCATTTTGTTCGTCAGGCCACGTGCCAGCGCCATCAATACATCCTCGGCGTTGCTGCCATTGGCGAGCATGCGCTGGGCCTTCTGCAATTCTTCGTCACGCAGGCGTTCGCTCTGCTGACGATACGCCTTGAGCACGTCAACCGCCGCCAGCTCGCGCAAGCGCGACATGAAGTCGTCGACGCCCACGCTGACCAGCTCTTCGGCCGCCTGCGCCGCGCCCTGGCGACTCTTGAGGTTTTCTGCGACGACTTCGTGCAGATCGTCCACGGTGTAGAGGTAGACGTCGTCCAGCTCTCCAACTTCGGGTTCGATATCGCGCGGCACGGCGATGTCGACCATGAAGATCGGCTTGTGCTTACGCAGCTTCAGCGCGCTTTCAACGGCGCCTTTGCCCAGAATCGGCAACTGACTGGCCGTTGAGCTGATGACGATGTCGCTGTTAACCAGCTCGGCCGGGATGTCAGCCAGCAGCACAGCATGGGCACCGAACTGCTCGGCGAGAATGTTCGCGCGTTCGAGCGTGCGGTTGGCAACGACGATACGCTTGACCCCAAGATCATGGAGGTGGCGCGCGACCAGGGTGATGGTCTCCCCCGCGCCTATCAACAGCGCCTGACTGCGCTGCAGGTCGCTGAAAATCTGCTTGGCCAGGCTGACGGCCGCAAAGGCGACGGACACCGGGTTCTCGCCGATGGCCGTGTCGGTGCGGACCTGTTTGGCAGCGCTGAAGGTGGCCTGAAACAGCCGCCCGAGCAAGGGGCCGACCGTGCCAGCCTCCCGGGCAACGGCATAGGCCGATTTCATCTGGCCGAGGATCTGCGGCTCGCCCAGTACCAGCGAATCCAGGCCCGACGCCACGCGCATCATGTGACGCACCGCTGCGTCGTCCTCATGCACATAGGCACTGGCGCGAAGTTCATCGACATTCAGGTGGTGATAATCCGCCAGCCAGCGCAAGACGACGTCGGCGGTCAGTTGATCCTGTTCGATGTACAGTTCGCTGCGATTGCAGGTGGAGAGAATGGCGGCTTCACGGCTGCGAGTCAGACGACAGAGCTGCTGCAGCGCCTCAACCAGCTGTTCAGGCGTAAATGCCACGCGCTCGCGGACATCGACTGATGCAGTCTTATGGTTGATACCCAGAGCAAGAAAGGCCATTAAGGTCGCAGATGGTGACGTGAAGCCGACAATTGTCCTACTTCGGTAGATTCAGGACAACCACCGCAATACATTCAGAACGTCCGCAGCGCACTATTGTCCCTATACAGGTTGCGTATCACCGGCTCTGGCCTGCGACAAAATGTCCGCGCTCAGGCTGTAGATCGAGCGTATCCAGATTTCGCGCGGGCTGTGGGTTTGCTCCCGGCCTTGTGTCATGATGCTTCCAAACCGCAGGTAAGCCGCCCCTCTTCTATATGAATAAATCCTCCGCGCTGTTCCTTGCCCTTGTCGCTCTGAGTGGCTGTCAGTCTACGGCCTCCGTTTCTACGGAGCCGTCCGTTCCGGCGAAAGAAGCGCCGCCCGCGCCCGAGGCCAAACCTCAGGTGTACGGCTCGTTTACTCAGGACACCGTCGTCAGCCTGTTGACCGCCGAGCTTGCCGGCCAGCGCAACCGCTTTGACATCGCGCTGGACAACTACGTGACCCAGGCGATCCAGACCCAGGATCCGGGGATTTCCGAACGCGCCTTCCGCATCGCCGAGTACCTGGGCGCCGATCAGGCCGCTCTCGACACGTCGATGATCTGGGCGAAAAACGACCCAGGCAATCTCGAGGCACAGCGCGCGGCAGCCATCCAGCTGGCGCGCGCCGGGCGCTACGACGACTCAATGCGCTATATGGAGAAAGTCCTTCAGGGCCAGGGCGACACGCATTTTGACTTCCTCGCGCTGTCGGCATCGGAAACCGATTCCAGTACGCGCAAGGGGTTGATCACCAGCTTCGATCGGCTGCTGATGAAGTACCCGAAAAATGGTCAGCTAATCTTCGGCAAGGCGCTGTTGCTTCAACAGGAAGGCGACAGTGCCGCCTCGCTGAAACTGCTCGAAGACAACCCGCCGGGTGAAGGCGAAGTGGCGCCGATTCTGCTCCGCGCTCGCTTGCTGCAAAGCATGGACCGCGGCAAGGAAGCGATCCCGCTGCTGGAAAAAAGCATCAAGAAATACCCGGACGACAAGCGTCTGCGCCTGACCTACGCGCGCATGCTGGTGGAGCAGAACCGCATGGAAGACGCCAAAGTGCAGTTTTCCAGCCTGGTTCAGCAGTACCCGGATGACGACGAGCTGCGTTATTCGCTTGCCCTCGTGTGCCTTGAAAACAAGGCATGGGATGAAGCGCAGGGTTATCTCGAAGACCTCGTTGCGCGCGGCAGTCACGTCGACTCGGCCCATGTAAACCTCGGCCGCATTTACGAAGAGCGCAACGATCCGCAAACCGCGCTCAGCGAATACGCTCAGGTGGGTGCCGGCAGCGACTTCCTGCCAGCACAGCTGCGTCAGGCCGACATCCTCATGAGCAATGGCAACACTGCCGAGGCGTCGAAGCGGCTGGCTCAGGCACGTGCCGATCAACCCGATTACGCCATTCAGCTGTATCTGGTCGAAGCCGAGACCCTGACCAATAACAACCAGAGCGATCGCGGCTGGCAGGTATTGAGCCAGGCGCTCAAGCAGTACCCGGACGATCTGAATCTGCTCTACACCCGTTCGATGCTGGCCGAGAAACGCAACGATCTGAAGCAGATGGAGAGCGACCTGCGGGCCATTCTCAAGCGCGAACCGAACAACGCCATGGCGCTGAACGCTCTGGGCTATACGCTCTCTGACCGAACGACGCGCTACGCCGAAGCCAAGGAGCTGATCGAACGCGCGCATCAGCTCAACCCGGAAGACCCAGCGGTGCTCGACAGCCTCGGCTGGGTCAACTACCGCCTGGGCAATCTGGACGAAGCTGAGCGCCTGCTGCGCCAGGCGCTGGAGCGCTTTCCGGATCACGAGGTCGCCGCGCACCTGGGCGAAGTCCTGTGGGCCAAAGGTGAGCAGCGTGAAGCCCGAAAAGTGTGGGGCAAGGCCCTTGAACAACAACCTGACAGCCCGGTCCTGCGCAGCACCATCAAACGCCTGACCGGCGCCGAGACCCTTTGAATTTATGCAACTGCGCCACGTACTCGTATTCAGTCTGATCGCCCTGCTCGCCGGTTGTGCCGGCATGTCCTCCCGCGAAGCCGTACAAGGCAAGGGCGACGCCAATCAATGGCGTGTGAACAAAGAACAACTGAGCAGCCTCGACGGCTGGCAGATCAACGGCAAGGTCGGCATCCGCGCGCCAAAGGATTCCGGCAGCGGCACGCTGTTCTGGCTGCAACGCCAGGATTACTACGACATTCGCCTGTCCGGTCCGCTGGGTCGCGGTGCTGCCCGCCTGACCGGTCGCCCTGGCGCTGTGTCGCTGGAAGTCGCTAATCAGGGCCGCTATGACGCGCCGGATCCGGAAACCCTGCTCAAGGATCAGCTCGGCTGGAAACTGCCGGTGTCGCATCTGGTCTGGTGGGTACGCGGCCTTCCCGCCCCCGACAGCAAAAGCAGCCTGACCCTTGACGGTGACAGTCGCTTGTCCAGCCTCGAACAGGACGGCTGGCAGATCGAATACCTGAGCTATACCCAGCAGAACGGTTTCTGGTTGCCTGAACGCATGAAGCTGCACGGGCAGGATTTGGACGTCACGCTGGTTATCAAGGACTGGCAACCACGCAAACTGGGGCAATGAGCATGTCGCAAGCACGCCTGACACTGCCCGCCCCTGCCAAGCTGAATCTGATGCTGCACATCACCGGACGCCGCGCCGACGGTTATCACGAACTGCAGACGCTGTTTCAGTTTCTCGATTACGGCGACGAACTCAGTTTCGCGCTTCGCGACGACGGCGAAGTGCGGCTGCAGACGGAAATCGCCGACGTCCCTCACGACAGCAATCTGATCGTCAGAGCGGCTCGTGCGCTAAAGGAAGCATCCGGTTCTCCGTTCGGCGTTGATATCTGGCTGAAAAAAATCTTGCCCATGGGTGGCGGCATTGGCGGCGGAAGCTCGGATGCGGCAACCACATTGCTCGGCCTGAATTATCTCTGGCAACTTGGCTGGGATGAGGATCGGCTGGCGGGGCTGGGCCTCAAGCTTGGGGCAGACGTGCCGGTTTTCGTGCGTGGACACGCTGCTTTTGCTGAGGGAATCGGCGAGATACTGACCCCCGTCACCCCCGAAGAACCTTGGTATCTGGTGCTAGTGCCGCAAGTATCTGTAAGTACAGCAGAAATTTTTTCAGATCCGCTGTTGACACGTGACACTCCGCCCATTAAAGTGCGCCCCGTTCCCAAGGGAAACAGTCGAAACGACTGCTTACCGGTTGTAACGAGGCGATATCCAGAAGTTGGTAACGCTTTGAATTTGTTAGGTAAATTTACCGAAGCAAAATTAACCGGAACTGGAAGTTGTGTGTTTGGGGCCTTCCCAAGCAAAGCTGAAGCTGATAAAGTCTCGGCCCTTCTTACAGGGACCCTTACAGGGTTTGTAGCAAAAGGCGCAAACATCTCGATGTTGCACCGGAAGTTACAGGCACTGCTCTAAAAGGAACCGAGTGCCAGGCACTCGTGCAACAGATACAGGGGCGTCGCCAAGCGGTAAGGCAGCAGGTTTTGATCCTGCCATGCGTTGGTTCGAATCCAGCCGCCCCTGCCATTTTCCTATAGTCATCCAGGCATACCCTAAGCCTCCAGGTACTGCGCGTGTCCAAGATGATGGTCTTTACGGGGAACGCCAACCCCGATCTGGCTCGGCGTGTCGTACGTCAGCTGCATATCCCTCTCGGTGACATCTCTGTTGGAAAGTTCTCCGACGGTGAGATTACCGCTGAGATCAATGAAAACGTTCGCGGTAAAGACGTCTTCATTATCCAGCCGACCTGCGCTCCGACCAACGATAACCTGATGGAACTCGTCGTGATGGCTGATGCCTTCCGTCGTTCCTCGGCCACTCGTATCACTGCTGTAATTCCTTACTTTGGTTATGCCCGCCAGGATCGCCGTCCGCGTTCCGCCCGTGTGGCTATCAGCGCTAAAGTGGTTGCGGACATGCTCACCGTCGTCGGTATCGACCGTGTGCTGACTGTCGACCTGCACGCTGACCAGATTCAAGGCTTCTTCGATATTCCGGTAGATAACATCTACGGCTCCCCGGTTCTGGTGGATGACATCGAAGACCAACGCTTCGAAAACCTGATGATTGTCTCCCCGGATATCGGCGGCGTCGTGCGTGCACGTGCTGTTGCCAAATCCCTGGGCGTCGATCTGGGCATCATCGACAAGCGTCGCGAGAAGGCCAACCACTCCGAAGTGATGCACATCATCGGTGATGTCGAAGGCCGTACCTGTATTCTCGTCGACGACATGGTCGATACCGCCGGCACCCTGTGCCACGCGGCCAAGGCGCTGAAAGAACACGGCGCTGCCAAGGTCTTCGCGTATTGCACACACCCCGTTCTGTCGGGCCGTGCAATCGAGAACATCGAAAATTCCGTGCTGGACGAACTGGTGGTGACGAACACCATCCCGTTGTCCGCTGCAGCACAGGCCTGTGACCGTATCCGTCAACTGGATATCGCACCGGTCGTCGCTGAGGCGATGCGTCGCATCAGCAATGAAGAATCGATCAGCGCGATGTTCCGATAAGGGCCCTGCCCTGCCGAACCATCCGTTGACGAAAAGCGCCCCGCCCCGACACCAAATGCCGGGGCGGGGCTTTTTTGCCCATACCGTGTCTGGCGCTGGTCGCAAACGCCGCTCGGTCATGGCTATATTGGAGATACAAAATGAACGAATTTACTCTGAACGCCCAAGCGCGTACTGACCTGGGGAAAGGTGCGAGCCGCCGCCTGCGTCGTCTCGCCGCCCAAGTCCCAGCCGTTGTCTACGGTGGTGGCAAGGAAGCTGTTTCGATCACCATCGAAGCCAAGGAAATTGCCAAGCTGTTCGAAAACGAAGCTGCTTTCAGCCACGTTATCGAGCTGAATGTCGATGGCGCCAAGCAGAACGTACTGATCAAGGCCATGCAGCGTCACCCGGCCAAGCAGTTCATCATGCACGCTGACTTCATCCGCGTCGTGGCTGGCCAGAAACTGACCGCTATCGTTCCAGTGCACTTCATCAACGAAGAAGCACCGGTCAAGAAAGGCGGCGAGATCTCGCACACCACTACCGAGCTGGAAGTGACCTGCCTGCCGAAAGACCTGCCTGAGTTCATCGAAGTTGACCTGGGCGCGCTGGAAATCGGCGACAACGTTCACCTGTCCGACGTTAAAGCACCTAAAGGTGTTGAATTCGTTGCTCTGGCGCACGGCAAGGACCTGGACATCGCTAACGTCCACGCCCCTCGCATCGTCCAGGACGAAGAAGAAGGCACCGCAGAAGGCGAAGCAGAGTAATTATTACTCGCTAGCCGGTTGAACCCGTGATGATGCTCGCCATCATCACACTCGACCCAAGGAAGAGCCCCTGACGTGACCGCCATCCAACTGATCGTCGGCCTGGGAAATCCAGGCCCCGAATACGAACAGACCCGGCATAACGCAGGGGCTCTTTTCGTTGAGCGCATTGCCAGCGCCCAGCGTGTCAATCTGACCGCTGACCGCAAATATTTCGGCCTGACGGCTAAGTTCAGTCATCAGGGCCAAGACGTTCGTCTGCTGATTCCTACCACGTACATGAACCGCAGCGGCCAGTCCGTCGCGGCTCTGGCGGGTTTCTTCCGGATTCCTCCGCAAGCCATTCTGGTGGCCCACGACGAACTCGACCTGCCTCCGGGCGTCGCCAAACTCAAACTGGGTGGCGGGCACGGCGGGCATAACGGGTTGCGCGACATCATTGCGCAGCTCGGCAACCAGAACGGCTTCCACCGCCTGCGGCTTGGCATCGGCCACCCGGGCGACGCCAGTCTGGTGTCCAATTTCGTCCTGGGTCGAGCGCCACGCGCCGAGCAGGAAAAGCTGGATGCCAGCATCGACTTTGCCCTCGGCGTGCTGCCGGATGTACTCGCTGGCGACTTCGCCAAGGCGATGCGCGTCCTGCACAGCCAGAAGGCCTGACATCACTCGAGGGGAAACACCATGGGATTCAACTGCGGCATCGTCGGCCTGCCCAACGTCGGCAAGTCCACCCTGTTCAACGCCCTGACCAAGTCCGGTATCGCGGCGGAGAACTTTCCCTTCTGCACCATCGAACCGAACACCGGCATCGTGCCCATGCCGGACCCGCGCCTGCAGGCCCTGGCCGATATCGTCAACCCGAAGCGTATTCTACCGACCACGATGGAATTCGTGGACATCGCCGGGCTGGTAGCCGGTGCCTCCAAAGGTGAAGGCCTGGGCAACAAGTTCCTCGCCAACATTCGCGAGACTGACGCCATCGCCCACGTTGTGCGCTGCTTCGAAGACGAGAACGTGATTCACGTTTCCAACAGCGTCGACCCGAAGCGCGACATCGAGATCATCGATCTGGAACTGATTTTCGCTGACCTCGACAGCTGCGAGAAGCAACTGCAGAAAGTCACGCGCAACGCCAAGGGCGGTGACAAGGACGCAGTGGTCCAGAAAGGCCTGCTGGAACAACTCATTGCTCACTTCACACTGGGCAAACCTGCCCGCAGCCTGATGAAGAGCATGAGCGCCGATGAGAAAGCCGTGATCAAGGGCTTCCATCTGCTGACCACCAAACCGGTCATGTACATCGCCAACGTTGCTGAAGACGGCTTCGAGAACAACCCGCACCTGGACGTGGTTCGCGCCATCGCCGAAGAAGAAGGCGCAATGCTGGTGCCGGTCTGCAACAAGATCGAGGCGGAGATCGCCGAACTCGAAGATGGCGAAGAAAAGGACATGTTCCTGGAGGCCCTGGGCCTTGAAGAGCCTGGTCTGAACCGCGTGATCCGTGCCGGCTACGAAATGCTGCATCTGCAGACCTACTTCACTGCCGGTGTTGAAGAAGTTCGTGCGTGGACCGTCCGTGTCGGCGCTACCGCGCCACAGGCTGCCGGCGTGATCCACACCGATTTCGAGAAGGGCTTTATCCGCGCCGAATGCGTCGCTTACAACGATTTCATCCAGTACAAGGGTGAGGCCGGTGCCAAGGAAGCGGGCAAATGGCGCCTGGAAGGCAAGGACTACATCGTCAAGGACGGCGACGTTCTGCACTTCCGTTTCAACGTCTAACGCGATCGAGGGCCTTCACGGCCCCCGCTGAACACCAAAGCCCGCGCATCACTCGGTGATCGCGGGCTTTGTGCTTTCAGCGCTTTGTCTCTGTCAGTAACGCTCGCCTGCCTCGGTGCGGCTCAGACAATCGGCTGCGCTGCGCGGAACAGCAGAACGACGCCTTCGCGCCTGAGCGTCACATCGCGAAAATGCATGCGCAAATGCGCTTCGAAACCGGCCTGGGTGTCGTGGCTGTTTCCGAAGATGCCTTTCTTGTTGTACACCGCCATCAGCTTGCGGCCAAAGCCGTTGTGCCCCGCTTCATCCCCCAGAATAGTCGCGCCAAACAATACGCCGTCCGGGGTCAGATTGTGCTTGAGGTGAGCGAAAATCGCCGCCTTGGCGTTCAGCGGGCCTGGCAGGCAATGCAGCAGATAGAACAGTGATATCGAGTCGAAGCGTTCGTTACCGGGGATCGGCGTCATCACGTCATGCTGAAGGGTGCGCGTGTCTGGCCGGCCGATCCTGCGCTTGGCGGCAGCGAGGCTGCTTGGGTTGAGGTCCATCAAGGTGATTTGGGTGCTCGGTGGCAACTTGGCTTTCGCCAGGTAGTAACCCGTGCCGACGCCAATATCCAGATGGTGCGCACGAACAGTGGCGCGGAAGAACGGCAACAGCACCTCATCGGTCGGGCAGCGCCAGGCATACCGATTGGAAATGCCCAGCACCCAGGCGTCGTACAACGCCAACGTAAGGGGCGAATAAACCGCCGCACCTGCGGCACTGCTATCGGTCATGGAAAAATCCCCTACGGCTATGGGTATCGAAATACGAAGAGAAGGCGACGAATCTTATACGTCGCCATGCTTTCGTCTTTCAACCCACGCCGCACGCGCGCGTATGAGGACGTGAACGTCATTCGCACTCATGCCTTGTATGCGCGGCTTACCCCAGCTGGAATCTCGCGGTGTTGTCGCTCAAGGCCCGGCTGCCTTTGGTCAGGGTGTCCGCAGCCTGATTGACCGCACGCGCGCCTTCCAGCAAACGGCCCGCAGCCTGATCCACCTGCTGGATGTTGCCACTCACCTCATCCGCCGTCGCGGCCTGCTCTTCAACCGCCGTGGCGATCTGCGCCAGCGTGTCAGTGACGATCTGCACCGCGCTGGCAATTTCTTCCAGCCGCTCGCCCAGCCCGGTCACTGACTGCGCGTCACTCACCGCCTGACCACACGCCGCTTCCATCAGGCTGACGGCCTGGCTGACGGTCGAGCGCAAACTGTCCACGGTCCCGGCAATTTGTGCAGTTGAGGCCTGGGTCCGCTGCGACAAGCTGCGCACTTCGTCGGCAACCACGGCGAAACCGCGCCCTTGTTCGCCCGCACGTGCTGCTTCTATCGCAGCGTTAAGCGCCAGCAAATTGGTCTGTTCGGCAATGCCGCGAATGGTGTCTACCACGGACTGGATCTGTTGCCCCTGCTCACTGACCTTGCCCAGCGCGTTGGCGGTGTCGGTCAGCTTCTGGTTCAGCTGCTGAATGCTCGCCGTGGTGCGTTGGCTGTCGCGACTGCTGTCCTCGGCGATGCGTCGGGTGGCCTGGGCGCTGCCGGACGCTGCTTCACAGCTGCGGGCGACGCCCATGGACGTCGCGGCCAGCTCGGTGGCCGCCGCCGCAATCTGGCTGATCTGCTGCTGTTGATCTTCGACTTCGTTGAGCGTGCTGCCGGATTGCGCGTTGAGGGTCAGCACCGCAGAGCCCAGCTGCTGGGTTTCGTGATTGACGCCCAACAGACTGGTGCGCAGTTGCACCACCGCAACGTTGAGTGCGGTGCTGATGACTGCCAGTTCGTCACGCCCTTCAACGGCGACCTCAACGCACAAATTGCCGTCGCGCAGGGACTCGGCCAAGGTCGTAATGCCCTTGGCGCTGCGTTGAATTGACGCCTGGAGGCACATGAAGAGATACAGCGCCGCGAGCGCGAGAATGCTGAAAATCGCGGCCACCGGCACGAACTGCTGAGTGGCTTGTTCATGGTAATAATCGAGCCGACTGGTGAGTGACGACAGTGACTGCTTGCGCAGGGCCGCCAGTCCGTCGCTGACGTTATCGACGCTGCGTTCGAAAGCGGCCGGGTCGAGCTTGATGCTGCCGCCGAACACACCGTCGTCGAGCACTTTCAGCTCGGTATCAAGGCGCTGAAGACTGTCTTCATACTGACGCGTCCAGACCTCCATGCCCGGGTAAGCCTTGGCTTTTAGCGAGCCTACTGCTTTGACCAACTGATCGCGGGCGTCGCCGATGCGACTGCGCAGGTCGCGCATCTGAAGACGGCTCTGCAATGAGAACTGACCGGACGCGATCGACGACTGGCCGATACTTGCCATGCGCCCTACCCGCTCGACAAGGTCCGGCGCCTGCTGCGTGGCGATTTGCATCAGCAAGTAGGTTTCAAGCCAGGGATCGAGGATCAACCCGCTGTCCATGGCGATCTGTTCACGCAGACTCTGCAGCGCCGTGAGCGCGGACGTGAAGCGATCATAGCCATCCGGCCACCAGCCGACTGTACGCAGGGAATCTGAATCCATCCCTTTGACTGAGGCTTGCAGCGCCTGATAACGAGTCATGATGTCGCCACTGGCGTTCTGCGCCTTGAGCTCATCGCCAAGGGACGCCAGGGTTCGGGTCAACTCAGGGTTGGCAGCATCCAGCGCGTTCATGGCAGCCTTCGCGGCCGGTGTCGGATCCCGAAGAATGTCGACGGCCTTCCAGCGCGCGGCGCGGTTGCGCTGGGCCGTCAGCTGCACATCCAGCGCATCGAGCGCCATCAGTTGGCGCACGCCAGCTTGTTCCTGGGAAATCACCGCAAGCTTGCTGCGGTAATCCTGGCCGATCATCCACAGGCTGCCCGCGAGCGGCAAGATGAACAGAAAGAAGAGCACCTGAAACTTGCGCGCGAACCCGAGACGTCCGAGCAGGCGGATGCCTGGCGACAAAAGACTCTGCATAGCCGACTACTCCTCACCGACAGACCGCTGCTTGACCCATGATGATCACAGCGCTGCCTTACATTCTTACCGGCAAAATGCCATGTCTATGTTTAGAAAACGATAACCGCCCATCTTCGATGCAAAGAGCGGGGTTGGGCTTATCGAGATCTGCGGCCGCTTTTATCTATAGCGGCAGCGATGCGGCAGGCATAAGCAAGAACCGGACCGATAGCACGAAGCCATCAAACCGGGCACCTGATCGAGGACAGTGCAGGGTGCATGCGCGAAAGTGGGGCAAAAGCACTCAGCGTGGGGAGTAAAACTGTCACCGACGTGCAGGGATGAAGAAAGGTTGAAGGGCCGGGAGGCTAACCGATTGATCACGTGGATAAATTTTTTCGAAGGGACGCTTGACACATATCCGATCTGAGCGAATAATGCGCGCCACTTGGCTACATAGCTCAGTTGGTTAGAGCATAGCATTCATAATGCTGGGGTCCGGGGTTCAAGTCCCTGTGTAGCCACCAAGTACCTCAACAAAGCCCGCCTTGTGCGGGCTTTGTTGTTTCTGGCGTTCCGTGGCTAATGTGGGAGCCCAAATCGCCGATACCCCTGTACTGCATCTCGCAGTGCACGGAGGCAATATGAAGAAGATAGCTATCGCTGGACTGGTCGCTCTGCTTTCAATCGTTTCTCTCTCCGCGTCGGCGTGTCCGAAAGGCACGCACCCCTCTGGCGGAACGGGGTCACACCACAAAGGCGGGACCTGCGTTTAAGACTAGCCCGGCAAGCGCCGGGCTTTTTTAGGTCCGGATGTTGGCCTTCCAGGCTACATGCAATACCGCCTCGCCCCCGGTTCATTCGCAGAAACCCACCTCAAGCAGCCCGAAACGCCCAGACTACTTCCACCAATCGGGCAGCGATCAGCAAGTACACCAGCGACACCAGAATCTGAATCGCCACGTGATAGCGCAACTTGCCGAGGCGGCGAATGCCGTCGCTGACGTTCAGGAACATCAGCACGGCGGACACGCCAATCAGCCCCCATCCGGTAGCGCCAGACACCAGCACGCCGATGAACTGGTGGTAATCAGCCCTCAACGCACTGGTGCCCGCCGCGAACAACAGCGCGCACACCAGCAGGTTTTTGATGTTGTCGAAGATTTGCGTGCTGAGGTCGTTTTCCAGCCAATCGATGTAGCGCGCCCAGATTTTTCGCATGGCCTGATGCCTGTGGGTCGATGAACTCATAGCGTAGCGCGCATGGGGCGGGATGCCTGGATGTTGCCCTGCGGTCCGGGCGCGAGCAGCAATCCGTGACAACAGCGCCCTCGTCCAATAGATTACGCCCCTCGAAACGCCCCGAGCTTTTCGCGCCTCAACCCCAGTTAACGAAGCAGTGGATGTTCAATGTCTGATTCCCATACCGATCCGGTGGCAAACGCCGTGTCGTCGAAGCAAGCCTACGAAGAAGCCATCAACCTTTCACAACATGTGCCCCAGGCCAAAACCATCAGCGAGATGGTGCTCGACGCCTTCCAGAGCGCCAAGGAAAGCGACCAGATTCGCGATCTGCGCCTGGCCATACGCGCCGCCCATGACCGATTCGATGATGACCAGGCCTACGAACTGATGGGTCAGCTTAAACAGCTCAAGGACGCCGAAGCCGCCGACATGGCCGCCCTCGAAGACCTGAGCGCGAAATTTCCGATCAGCCGGATTCTCTCCAGCTACAAGGACGACCCGAGTTTCCAGGAACTCGTCTACAGCCTGGCGTTGAAGGTGCTGAACCAGACGCATCAAGCGGTCAGCAACCCGAGCGGCGGCAAGAGCAAAGCGGCACGACCGAAGAAGGAAGCCGAGGTGTTCGTTATCAGTAAGGACGGCATCAGCGTCACCCTGCCTCTGCGCACGCCGCGCTCGAAAGCCAACGCTGACCGCGAAGCCTATGAATTCCTGGGGTTCTCGTTCATCGGTGAAGGCGATGAAGCCGAGCTGCAGAGCGAAGTGTTCGTGGACAAGGATGGCAACCAGCAGCCGGCCACGCGCAAGAACATTGTCAGCGCGATCCAACAGCAGACAGCGTTCGAAGGGTTCAGCGCCGCTCAGCAATAAGCTTGGCCGTAAGCTCAACACGCGGATGGGTGGCGATCGTAGCGCCATGATGTAACCTCAAGGGCTGGCCACAGCGGTGCCAACTGACGGTCGCCGCCCCTCGAGAGGTGTTGAGCAATGCAGATTCTTGGTGAAACGATCATCGGACAACGCGCTGTGCGGGGTCAGGCCGGAGAGGTGTTCGCCCTCGCTGCCGCCACGGGTGAACCTCTGACACCGTCGTTTGGCGCCAGCACGCTGGATGATGTCAACGCTGCGTGCGAACTGGCCGAAGCGTCATTCGACAGCTACCGGCAACTGAGTGACGACCAACGCGCCAGCTTCCTCGAAGCCATCGCCCAAGGCCTTCTGGACCTGGGCGATGTGCTCACCGAACGCGTTCACATCGAAAGCGGCCTGCCCAAGCCCCGCCTTGAAGGCGAGCGGATGCGCACGGTCAATCAGCTGAAACTATTTGCGACCCTGCTGCGGGATGGGCGCTGGCACGGCGCCGTGGTCGATACTGCAATGCCGGAGCGCCAGCCACTTCCGCGTGCCGACCTGCGTCTGCGGCGCATTGGCCTCGGCCCGGTGGCGGTGTTCGGCGCCAGCAACTTCCCCCTCGCCTTCTCCGTGGCCGGCGGCGATACCGCTTCCGCGCTGGCGGCCGGTTGCCCGGTTATCGTAAAGGCGCACCCGGCTCACCTGGGCACCAGCGAACTGGTGGGCCGTGTGATTCAAAAAGCAGCGCGCGACACTGGCATGCCTGAAGGCGTGTTCTCGCTACTGATCGACAAGGACATTTCCGTCGGCCAGGCGCTGGTCAGTCACCCCCTGATTCAAGCCGTGGGCTTCACTGGCTCTCGCCGTGGCGGCCTGGCGCTGGTGGCGGCGGCGCAAGCGCGTCCGGTCCCGATTCCCGTGTATGCCGAGATGAGCAGCATCAACCCGGTGTTCCTGCTTCCCGCTGCTTTACTGGCCCGCGCCGAAACCATCGCCAAGGGTTTTGTTGAATCGCTGGTCATGGGTGCGGGGCAGTTCTGCACCAACCCCGGCATTCTGCTTGCACTGGAAAGCGACGCGCTGGAGACGTTCGTGTCGGCATCGGCCAAGGCACTGTCCGAGAAGCTACCGACCACCATGCTGACGCCGAACATCCACGGCGCTTACTGCAACGGTCTGAATAACCTGCACAGCGCATCAGGCGTGACGCTGGTAGCAGAGGGTCAGGAGGCCGAAGGTTCATTCCAGGCCCGCGCGGCCTTCTTCCGGACCGACTCGGCCACCTTCCTCGCCAACCCCGCGCTGGAGGATGAAAACTTCGGCCCAAGCGCGCTGCTGATCGTCTGCTCCGACGTCGCCGATCTGCAGAAGGTCGCTGCCAGCTTCGATGGTCAACTGACCGTGACGCTGCAGTTTGACGACGGCGACGAGGCAACCGCCCAGTCGCTGATGCCGATCCTGGAGCGCAAGGCGGGACGGATTCTGTTCAACGACTTCCCGACAGGTGTCGAAGTGAGTTATTCGATGGTCCATGGCGGACCGTTCCCGGCCACTTCCGACAGCCGCAGCACCTCGGTGGGCGCGACCGCTATTGATCGCTTCCTGCGTCCTGTTTGTTACCAGAACGTGCCGGACTCGCTGCTGCCAACTGCGTTGAAAGCCAGCAATCCGTTGAAGACCTGGCGTCTTGTGAACGGCGAACTGTCGAAGGACTGAGCTGCTTCCACGTCCGGCGGCTGAGCCTGCTTCACCGCGCCCCCTTCGATCAGGGGCGCGGTCATAGCAGACGCGCCACAGTCAGTCAGCAGATCGCTGCAGCACCTTGCCGTCCACCCCATTGCCGATCACCAGAAAATGCCCGCCCGCCACATGGTGGAGGGTGCGCAGCGCGTCATGCCCCTCGAAATGCCAGTGCCCGTCGGAGAACACGCGCTCATCCGCCCACGCCGCGACCACTTCGCCGATGAACAAATCGTGGGCGCTCTGGTTGTGCGGCTCGGGAATCAATCGACACTCCAGCCAGCCCGCGCAGCCTTCCAGCAGCGGAGCTTCAACGTGGGTGCCCGCGAAGGTCTGCAGGCCATACGCCTTGAATTTATCCAGGCCCTGCTCCTGGGAGATGTCCAGCCCCGAGGTGGAGCCGACCGTTTCGACGATATCGATCTGGCTGAGGGTCGGCACGTTGATCACAAACGCGCCGGAGGCCTCAAGCAACTGCCGCGTCCAGACAGACTTATCCAGCACGACCGTGACTTTCGGCGGCTGGAAGTCCAGCGGCATTGCCCACGCCGCTGCCATGATGTTGCGTTGACCGTCGTGGGCTGCGCTGATCAGCACGGTCGGGCCGTGGTTGAGCAGGCGATAGCATTTGGCGAGGGGTACGGGACGCCGATGAGAAGCGGTCATGAAAATCATCCTGGCTGCGAAAAAAGTGATCGAAAACTACAGGGTTTATCGCGCCGGGGAAACGCTGAGCTTCGCTGGCAGAAAGAAACTGTCGCCTCCCTGAACTTCGCCCAAATCGCGCTTTGCAGAGGAAGCCAAAGGTGATGTAATACTATAACAAAGTATTTCAGGCAGTCCTTTCTGTGAAACGCGATTCCCGGCTTTCCCCTTCCCTGGCAACGTCCGCACTGGCTCAATCGGCTGGCAAACGCGTGATGATTTCCCTCGCCGTGCTGGTCCTGCTGTGGATCGGCGTTGCCTGGGCGGTGGCAATTCCATGAGTGCCGCCATCGACCTCCATGATCTGACACTGACCTATGAGCGCCGTCCCGCAGTGCATCACGCCAACGGCCGATTCGCGGCGGGCAGCCTGACGGCAATCGTCGGTCCCAACGGCGCCGGCAAATCCACGCTGATCAAAGCCATCGCCGGCACGCTCAAACCCGCCGTCGGGCGCGTCGAGCGTAATCAGTTGGCAACGCGGCACATCGGTTACCTGCCCCAGGCCGCCGAAATCGACCGCAGCTTTCCGCTCAGCGTCGTCGACACCGTAATGATGGGCGCCTGGCGCAGCATCGGCGCGTTCCGAGGCGCCACACGAAAACACGCTCAACAGGCCCAGGAGGCGTTGGGTGCCGTGGGTTTGGCGGGGTTCGAGCAACGCAGCATCAGCTCGTTGTCGTCGGGTCAGTTTCAGCGCGTGCTGTTCGCCCGGCTGTTATTGCAGGACGCCTCGGTGATTTTGCTCGACGAGCCGTTCACGGCCATCGATGCACGGACCACGCGGGACTTGTTGCAGTTAATCAGCACGTGGCACGGCCAGGGCCGAACTGTCATCGCGGTGCTGCATGACATCGAGCAAGTGCGCCAACATTTTCCGAGCACACTGTTGCTGGCCCGGGAAATCATTGCCTGGGGCGACACCGCCGACATCCTCAACGACGACAACCTACGCCGCGCCAAGAACATGGCCGAGCACTGGAACCCTGACGCGCTGCCCTGCGACGCCGATACGGAGCGAACGCTGTGACGCTCTATAGCCTGTTGATCCAGCCCTTCGTCGATTTCGGTTTCATGCGCCGTGCCCTGGTGGCGTGCCTGGCGCTGGGCATCGGCTCCGGCCCGGTGGGCGTGCTGCTGATGCTGCGGCGCATGAGTCTGGTGGGCGACGCCATGAGCCACGCGGTGCTGCCGGGGGCTGCCGTGGGTTTTCTGTTTGCCGGGTTGTCACTGCCAGCGATGGGGTTTGGCGGCCTGATCGCAGGTCTCGCCGTGGCGTTGCTTTCAGGGTTGGTTAGCCGCTATACGACGCTGCGTGAAGACGCCAGCTTCGCCAGTTTTTACCTGACGTCCCTTGCTGCCGGCGTGTTGATCGTTTCTCTGCATGGCTCCAACGTGGACCTGCTTCACGTGCTGTTCGGTACCATTCTGGCCATCGACGATCAGGCGATTTTCATGGTCGGCGGCATTGCTTCGTTCACCTTGATTCTGCTCGCGCTGATCTATCGCCCGTTGATCCTGGAATGCTTCGACCCGGGTTTCCTGCGCGCCGTGGGTGGTCGCGGGTCGCTGTATCACGTGCTGTTTCTGCTGCTGGTGGTGCTCAATCTGGTGGCGGGGTTTCAGGCGTTGGGCACGTTGATGGCCGTCGGCATGATGATGCTGCCCGCCACGGTTGCGCGGTTCTGGGCGCGCTCGCTCACCGGCATGATCGTGATTTCGACCGTGGTGGCGACGCTCTCGGGCTTCATCGGCCTGATCGTCTCCTACCACGCCAGCGTCGCTTCGGGCCCGGCCATCGTGCTCACCGCCAGCGCCTTTTACGGGTTCTCACTGTTCTTTGGACGCAGCGGTTTTGTACGCCGGCTGTTCCCGAGGGTTCATCTGTCCGGCTGATCGTTCTCTTACCGCAAGGAAACCACCATGAAACGTTTCACGCTTCTGACCGCCGCGCTGGCGTTGTCGGGCCTGGCCAACTTCGCCCAGGCAAAAACCCTGGAGACCGTCGCATCGTTCACCGTCATCGCCGACATGGTGCACAACGTCGGCGGCGATCACGTGCACGTGACCTCACTCATCGGACCCAACGGCGATCCGCACGTCTACGAGCCCACCCCCAATGACGCCCAGGCGCTGAAGAAAGCCGATGTGGTGTTTGTCAGCGGCCTGCATCTGGAGGGCTGGCTGGATCGGCTGATCACTGCTTCCGGCTACAAAGGCCAGCCGATCGTGCTATCCGACGGCATCATGACCCGCAGCATGGAAGAAGACGGCAAAAAGATTACCGACCCCCATGCCTGGAACAGCGCGGTAAACGGCGTCGTTTACGTCAGAAACATCATCAAGGCCCTGCAGAAAGCTGACCCTGAAAATGCTGCCGATTACCAAGCCAACGGTGAGAAATACATTGCCCAACTGCAGGACATGGACACCTACGCCCGCGCGCAGATCAGCGCCATACCGGTCGCACAACGCAAGGTGCTGACGTCCCACGACGCCTTCGGCTATTTCGGTGATGCCTATGGCGTGACCTTTCTCTCGCCACTGGGCTTTTCCACTGAAACCGAAGCATCGGCGGCTGACGTCGGCAAGCTGATCAATCAGATCAAGCAGGAGCACGTCAGCGCCTACTTCTTCGAAAACTCTGGCGACCCGCGGCTGGTGCAGCAGATCGCTAAAGCCAGCGGCGCGCACCCGGGCGGCGAGCTGTATGTGGAATCGCTGTCACCGGCCGACGGCCCGGCGGCGACCTACGTGGCGATGTTTCGCTATAACGTGGACAAGCTGACGGCGGCAATGAAGGGCCAGTGATGTAGCGTCGCGACGGCTCACTGATCTCTGCCGCGCAACGTGCGTGGCAGAGATCCGCGAACCGCCTGAGCGAACCGGCAGCGCGGAAGTGGGTCAATCGGTATGCTGGCGCTCCGTTCGCCGACATCGACAGGATGATCCATGACCGCCCTCTCCTTCGCGCCTTTTCAGTCCCTCGCCGACCTGCTGATTCCCCACACCGTGGCGGAGCGGCTCGACGGCTCCCACGACGTTTCTCACCTGCACCGGGTCTGGAGCAACGTCTGCGCTATTCGCGATAAGAAGGCGGCGATCATCAGGTCCTGCTCGCCGCCACCCTGCTCCACGACTGCGTTTCAGTGGAAAAGAACTCGCCTTTTCGCTCAAGCGCCTCGCGTCTGGCCGCCGCAAAAGCGACGGAATTGCTCGCGCAGATGGGCTGGGACGAAGAGCGCACCCAGGCCGTCGCCCACGCCATCGAGTCCCACAGCTATTCGGCCGACATCACGCCCACCTCGCTGGAAGCAAAGATCCTGCAGGATGCCGACCGTCTCGACGCCCTCGGCATGGTCGGTGTGGCGCGGCTGTTCTACGTGTCCGGGCGCATGGGCAGCCACCTCTACGACCCGGCCGACCCGCAGGCGCAACAGCGAGGCCTGGACGACAAACGCTTCGCCGTCGATCACTTCACCACCAAGATATTCACTTTGGCGCAGGGCTTTCAAACGGCCACGGGGCGCCAAATGGCGCAGGTCAGGCATGCCCGTGCGGAGCGGTTCTTGCGGGAGTTTATGGAAGAGATTGGTGCTTAGGGGGCCTGGAAGGTCATAGCGCTATTTCGGACGGCTCATGGGTTTTCAGCCAGTCTACCAGCGCGGCATTCATTCGCGTCTGCCAGCCCGGTCCTGACGCCCGGAATTGCTCCACCACATCGTGCTCCAAGCGAATGGTAATCCGCTCTCGCACAACCACAGCACGTGGTCGGCCACGCTTGACCAACTGATCACCCACGTATTCATCAGCCTGATCGAAGTATGCATCGGACAATTCGGGTGCATCGTCTGGATCAACCCAGTCGATGCCGGTAGAGGTTTTGTTCGCGCTCATTGGCTTTTCTCATGGAAATGATACGGCGAGCCGCGCCGCGCGGTGTCCAGACCAGGACCACCATACGTTCTGACAACACACCGACCGTGATGTAGCGGGTCTCCCCGTAATCCTGCCGGCAATCTTCGCTGGTCAAATGTCTGCCGGCGAATACCAAGCCGGCATCCCCAAAGTCGAGGCCACGCTTAAGAAGGGTGATGTCGCGTTTTGCGAAGTCGAAGATTATCTGCATTGAATTATTGTATGTACAGAAAATAACTCAACAAGGCCGCCGAGACTCGCAGAGACCTGTCCCACAAACAGCGTTGACATTGCCCACCCAACTACCCGCTGACATCATTTTCAGTCGCATCATCTGACCGTACCGCAACAATTCCGAAACAATCCCGGCAGTGTCATAAAGACATCACGGAACACCTCTATAACCATCACTCCGGTGTTTTCGTCGATGGGATGGGTGGCAGTGAAAAGGTTATTGCGTCGTGTAGTCCGTCCGTCTTCCAGGCCCGCTTTCCTGCGTCGCTTCAGAATTACTCAGCGGTTGGTGCTGTGTTTCGGCGTGACCGCGTTGCTGCTGGTGGCGCTCGGTGTGTTCTGCCTGCTGCAGATGCAGAGCATCCGCGATCAGGGCGAAGCGGTTGAGAGTGGGTCGCTGCCCAGCATTGCCATGGCAGACGCAATCGCCATCGACCTGATCAAGTTGCGCGGCGAGAGTGCCCGGCTGATTGCCAATGCCGACGATCCCGGCGCGATGGTGACCAGCAAGATCAATGTCGAGCAGCTGAAGAATGAGGTTGAGAAAGGCTTCGTCGATTATCTCGCCCACGCCACCGACAGCACTGAGCGAGATTCCATCAAAGCCTTGCAAGAGGCTTATGGCGCTTTCATGCCAGGGCTGCACGACGAAATCGCGCTGATCGAACAACGCAAACTCGACGACGCGCGCATGCTGCTCAACACCACGCTGAGCCTGCAGGGTGACCTGATGGACATGCAGGTGCAGTTGCTGCGCGAGCTGAACAAGCAAAGTGTGTCGGGCACCGTCGACGCGGCCGGCGCACGGTTCCAGCAAACCCGAATCATCGCCGTCAGCGCCATCGTGGTGGCGCTGGTGCTGACGTTGCTGCTGGCGTGGCGACTCAGCCTGAGCATCATTCGCCCTTTGCGGCAGGCGCTGCATATCGCCAGCACCATTGCTCAAGGCGATCTGAGCCCGCAGCCGATTCCGGAAGGCAAGGACGAAACGGCTCAACTGCTGAAAACCCTCGGTCTGATGCGCGCGAATCTGCATGGCACGATCGATCAGATTTACGCCGCAGCGGGCCAGTTGAGTCAGTCGGTCCACGAAATGGGCACGATTGCTGAAGCCAGCGCCAAGAATCTGCAACTGCAAAACGATGAGATCGAGCAGGCGGCCGTTGCCGTGAACCAGATGAGTCAGGCTGCCGGAGAAGTTGCCGACAATGCCAGCAGCACGTCGAGCGAATCGAAGGCGTCCAACGAAGCGGCCGCCGAAGGGCGTCTGCGCCTGACCGGCACCATTGATTCGATCAAGGAGCTGACCGACAACGTTCTCGATTCCTCGCACCAGGCCGACGGTCTTGCCGAGCGCACGCTGAGCATCAGCAAGATTCTCGAAGTCATCCGCGCGATTGCCAACCAGACCAACCTGCTTGCACTGAATGCCGCCATCGAGGCCGCACGGGCGGGCGAAGCAGGCCGCGGTTTCGCCGTGGTCGCCGATGAAGTGCGCTCTCTTGCCCAACGGACCAGCGCGTCGACCACCGAGATCGAGACGCTGATCAACGATGTGCAGAAAAGCACTCAGGAGACCGCGCAAACCTTACGCGTCACTGCGGCTCAGGCCAATCTCACCCTGGAGCAGGCCGCTGCAACCGGTCACGCGCTGACTGTCATCATCAGCGCAACCTCGACCATAAGCGACCGGAACACGCTGATCGCCAGCGCCGCCGAACAACAGGCGCAAGTGGCTAACGAAGTCGATCGCAACCTCAGCAGCATTCGTGACCTGTCGACGCAGTCGGCGTCGGGCGCTCAGCAAACCACGGTGGCGAGCAATGCGCTGTCGATGCTGGCAACTGACCTGAACACGATGGTTCAGCGGTTCGTGCTTTGACGCGCGCGCCAGTAAAAAAATGGCCCGAAGCCAGCCTTGCCCATTCCCAGTCATGCCCAGGTGTTTCATCATCGAAACACCACCCACGCAGAGGGGTGTCTACGCCAACAAGGACATGAGCATGAAAAAAAACGCCGTATTGAGCATCGCGCTCTCCGCATTGACGCTGAGCCTTGCCGCTCAGGCCGACGTCAACGTCAAACTGGGGAGCAAGGAACGCGTCACACACCTGTTTGCCTACCCGAACAACTGCAATGTCATCTGTTTCCGAAACTGGACGCTGGAACAGACCGTCGAGCACTACCTCACGCAAAGCGTGCAGCGTGACGGCTACGCCTCGGCCAAAGTGGCGGTGCACAACGACAACGACCTGATCTACGCCAACATCACCGGCGTGCCGGACGGCTACGACAAACCACTTTCAGCGCTGCTCGACGCAGGCGACCTGGCCTACGCCGGCGCGAGCAAACTCAACGCCGATAACAAATTCGCCTACAACTGGTATCTGTTTTTGCCGCTGGGCATGGCGCTGGAAAACCGCAAGAGCGTCGAGCTGCTGCATTTTCCGCCGGACTATTCGCTGACTCAGGCTCAGGACTATCTGTTCTCGGCCACCACCGATCGCTGGTCCGAGCTGCTCACGGATAACGGCATCCCCAAGGAACAGACGCCTGCCTATCAGACCATCATCGACATCGCGCCCATCGCTGCGCCGTCGAACGCCGGCAAGGACCTCGAGAACGTCTACAGCTATTTCACCGATTACCAGACGAGCATGGTGAAGCAGCTCACCCAAAGCACGGCGGGCACATCGCTGCCGATGGTCGCGTTCGGTGCGCCGGTACGTGCCTGGCTCAAGCAGCAGTACAACGTCACGGTCCCGGTACTGGGCCTGGCAAGCATCAGCCCGGCTAGCGGGCAAAGCGTCGCGGTGCTAGGTTCAAATCACCCGAGTTATATCTGGAATGCGGCGGACAAGAGCAACTACGGCGGGGACGAAGCCAAGGCCGATGAAGCGGGTTTGAAGGTCATGGGCCAGGACCTGAGCGCGGCGTGCTGGCAGGCCGGCATGGGCCAGAAACCGACAACTGACCCGGCGGCGCTGTTGAGCCAGTGCGCCACGAACTGGCAGGTGACCAACAAGGTTGAGACCTGCAAGTTGTTCTTCACCACGGTGCGCAAGTTGACGCCGGATCAGGCCGCAACGAAATGCCGCACGGGCGAGGTGTCGCGGCAGATCAAGCAGCTGCAGAAGCCGCTGCCGGAAATGAACAAAGCTCAGCTCTAACACCCCGATCCTGTAGGCACGATCCTGTAGGAGTGAGCTCGCTCGCGTTGTCTTCAGCTCACATAGGTGAGCCTGGACTAACGCTATCGCGAGCAAGCTCACTCCTACCATGGGATGAACGATCGCCCTACCCGATCACTCCCCCTGCGGACGCAACCGATACTGCGGCGGCAATTGCTCCGGGCCGCTGATGGTCGTGTTCAGACTCTTCCAGCGCCCGTCCTTGATGCCATAGATGCAACCGTGGACCGACAACTTTTGCCCGCGGTGCCAGGCGTTCTGCACAATGCTGGTATGGCCGACGTTGGCGACCTGCTGAATCACGTTCAGCTCGCAGAGCCGGTCGACCTGTTCTTCCTCAGTCGGCAGCTTGGCCAGCAACTCACGGTTTTCGTAGTACAGATCGCGAATGGTGCGCAGCCAGCCGTCAATCAAGCCGAACTGGCGATCCTGCATCGAAGCGCGCACGCCGCCGCAACCGTAGTGACCGGTGACGAGGATGTGTTTGACCTTGAGCACATCGACGGCGTACTGAATCACCGACAGGCAATTAAGGTCGGTGTGCAGCACAACGTTGGCCACGTTGCGGTGCACGAACAGATCGCCCGGCAACATGCCGACGATTTCATTGGCGGGGACACGGGCGTCCGAACAACCGATCCAGAGGAATTCCGGCGTCTGCTGGCGCGCCAGCTTGGCAAAGAACTCAGGGTCTTCTTCCTTGATGGCGGCAGCCCAACGTTCGTTGTTGTCGATCAAGTCTTGTAGTTCGTTCATGCGTTGATGCCTCGGAAATGATGCTCAGCTATGACTGGAGCTCGGCGCTTCGGGTCACGCAGGAAGATGGCCCGATCAGCAACGACCGATCAGGAAGCGGATGGAATTTCCGCCATGGCGTCCGGTCCACCCATTAGGCCCGACATTATTGAGGATTTGCCATGAACGATTCACGCCGTCCATTCGATGCCACTCAACCCGAGCCCATCGATGACAACGAAGACCGCATGGGATCTATGGAAGAGCTCAACTTCAACGACAACAATGAGCCCAGCGGGCGCATTGGTGACGTCATCCCTGAAGATGAGCTCGACACGTTGATCCCTGATGAACGCGTACGTGAAGCCGGGCTGACCGGTGCTTCCACCGAAGATCACAACCCGACCGACGATGACATGAGTCCTGAAACGCTGATCCGGGAAGACGGAGCGCGTTCGCCTCGTGAAGCCGGCGAAGACGGCCCGGCTGATCTGGACCTGAGCATTGTCGATGAAGATGACATTGGCGGCGGGGATGGTTTGGACGAAGAAGAAATGGCCATTCTTGATCCGCTGGACGGTAAGCCTGGCTTCTGATCGGCGGCTGGCGCTTTGTGGGAGCGAACCTGGTTCGCCCCACTATGGCCCGGGATTATTCAAACAGTGTGCACGCCATGACAATGGCATCCTCACGCCCGCCCACTGCCGGGTAGTAGTCCCGACGCCTGCCTATTTCGTTGAATCCGTAGCGCTCGTACAAGCGATAAGCCGACCGGTTGCTGTCGCGCAATTCGAGAAAACACTCCCGGCCATTCATTTCGTAGGCGCGCTTCATCAGCTGTTCCAGCAGCACCAAACCCAGGCCACGGCCCTGACTCTCCGGCTTGACGGTGATGTTGAGCAAGTGCGCTTCATCAATGATCACATTGATCACGCCGTGCCCCACTTGCTGACTGCCTTCGAACATCAGCCAGACCTCGTATGATTTCAGCGCATCCATGTAAATGCCCCGCGTCCAGGGATGGCTGAAGGCGGCGTATTCGATTTTCAGGACAGCGTCCAGGTCGGCTTCGGTCATGCGGCGAAACGTTACTGCGTCATTCATCTACGGTCTTCCAACGGCCCATCAATTGACGCATGGAGCGCCATACGTCGGCCTTGCGCTGCGGCTCGTCCATCAACAGCTCCAGACCCGGCAGCGCCCAGGCTAACCCCAGGCCGTCGACCTGAAGTTCAAGATTGTAGGATTCGGCGTCGGTTTCAGCCGCAAAACGCAACGCCGGAAGCCCGATCAGCCACAGGCAGGTGCAGGGCTGTTCTTCGACGCGGGCGTACAGAAAACCCTGGACGAAATCACGCGCCGCTTCCGGTCCCTGGTCCATCTGCCCACGCACAAGGAGCGGCCAGCGCACAGGCTCGCCGATGATCTGCGGGCTGTCCGGCAGGCCGGCGGCGCGGAGCATGTCCTTGAGCAACAGATAGGAAGGGTCGCGGCTCTGAAATGGCTCACCAGTCACCAACTCGACCAGCAGCAGGCAACTTCCGGCGCGCAGGAGTTGCAGGGCAAAACGCGGCGGCGGCACAACCGGCGCTTTCACCACAGCCGGTGCCACCTCTTCTTCCTGCACTGGCTTCGGCTTGGGCGCGCTGGAGGGGCGAGGGATTTCGATCTTTGGCCGCTCGACGGTACGCGCAACGGGTGTCGGCACGACGGAGGGCGAATCGCCATCCGGTGCGCGAGGCGTATCCGCCTGAATAACCGGCGCAGGCGCTTCCTCAAGCTGCGGCACGGGCGCAAGCAGTTCGGGACGCGACGGCGCGGCGAAAGGCAATTCGGTGCGCGGCAGCCAGCTGACCACCTGCATGGCGGTCAGATAAGCGCGACGACGAGGCTCATTGAGCAAAGGTCAGCTACCTGTGGATAAAGTCAGGCGGGAGATTCTACAGGCCTTCACCGCTTCCCGCCGCTGTTGATCGACTGAGGGTGAAAAACGAGCCCGGCGATGCAGTACAATCGCCGCTTTTATTGGCCAGTCAGCGACCATCCGATGATCGAACCTAAGCGCGTCCTGCGCGCCCTTGCCGAACACTGGGCGCTTCTCGAGCCACTCTGCGAGCACTTCGACCAGGGCACTCTGAGCCTGAGCGAACTGCGCTTGCAGCTGGCGGCCCAGCAACTGGAGAGCACGCCCCAGGACATTACCACTCTGCTGGACGTCTGGATTCGGCTCGACATTCTGGTACCGGTGGCGAAGAGCCCGAACCGTTTCGAGCTGAATGCGCAGATCCACGATTTCCTGTCGTACCTGCGGCGCGAGCATCGCTTGGGCCTGTGCCTGGAAATCGAAGCGTACCTGCGCCACCTCGAACGGCTGGCTGGCTACATCCAGGAAGCCTTCGACGCCCGCGACGCCAGTGACCTGGCGCGGCAACTGCGCCTGCTCGACATGCGCGTGCGCGATGTCCTCAAGAAGCTCGCCAATGACGAACAGGCCCTTGTGTCCGTGGCCGAACGCGCCAAGACCAGTGACAGGCAGATTCCACTGCGTCAGCGTTACGCGGAAGTGCTGGCAACCTGGGATGAATA
Source organism: Pseudomonas sp. GL_135 (assembly GCF_057834665.1). Classification (NCBI taxonomy): domain Bacteria; kingdom Pseudomonadati; phylum Pseudomonadota; class Gammaproteobacteria; order Pseudomonadales; family Pseudomonadaceae; genus Pseudomonas; species Pseudomonas sp. GL_135. The sequence continues at coordinate 762,936 of NZ_CM174408.1, read as the reverse complement.
CGTCGAGCCGATGATCCAGCTGGTGAACGCCGATGGCGCCTTCGAACAGGGCGTGCGCAAGGTAGAGAACGTGCTGCTGCGCATGCTCACGGACCAGCAACGTCTCGGCCACCTCGTTGACGACGACATGCTGCTGCGTACCCACGCGCGCATCCTCGAAATGCAGACCAGCGCGCAACTGACCTTGCGTCATGCCCGTGAGCTGTTGCTCCCGCTGCGTGAAGAGGCGCGTCGCCATAATGCCGTGACTCGTGGTGCGGCACTCGCGCTTTCGGCGATTCGTCGACGAGGTCTCGACGCCGTGCCGCAGGCAGCGATGCCAATGTTCACCCGCCCGCAAAGCACCTTCCTCGGCAGTGCCAATCAGGTTGAGGCGTACGTGTATGCGCTGGCGCGATTCGAACCCAAGCCCGCGCGGTTCCCCAAGGCCAATATCACCCGAAATGGCGAGCCGCCTCGCGCACCGCGTACGGTCAAAGAGATGATCGAGCGCTGCGAAGACGCCCTGCCAATGCCGGATCTGATGGTCTGGCTGCTGGAGCAGGAGCCCACCGGCGCAACTGATGAATTGCTGTACTGGTTTTCGCGCCTGTCACGGGACAAACGCTTCAAGCGCGAACGCCTTGAGCGCGGCGAATACCTGACCCGGGAGCACCGCGTCAGCCTGCGCTCCTTCGCCCTGCTCTCGAGCAAAGACGCCACCCCAGAGAATTCCGAGGGCACCGCCCATGCATCTTGATCTATCCGAAATGACCCAACTGGCGCCGATCTTCCGCGAGCTGTTCAAGGGTTATCACGTCAGCCGACGCGACCCCGAACTGTACGCGCAGCTGTCCAATCTCCAAGACCAGTATCGCGGCCTGTTCAAGGCCCTGGGCTTCGAACTGGTCTGCGACACCCGCGGTTTTTACTACTTCGTGCCTGATCTGGCGGCCGCGCAGGTCAACAAGACGGCGCAACGTCTGGCCCTGTTCACATTCATCCTCGTCGAGCATTTGGCGGACCAGGGCCGCGACCCGGTCGCCGTGCTTGATGGCGGCAGCCTGGGCCGCGACGAACTGCCCTCGCTACTGGAAAAGTACCGCGATCTGTTCCTGCAAGCTGAAGTCCAGACCCAGGAAGAGTTGGAAGAAAAAATCATGCGCCGCATGACCCAGCTGGGATTCGCCGCAGAAGAAGTCGGCATCTATCGCTTCCTGCCGCCAATGCATCGCTTCCTTGACGTCTGCCTGTCCGTGCAGCAAGACCGAGATCTGGCGGCCAGCCTTCACAGCGCTCTGCCGTTGCCGGCCCCGGTGTTGATCGACGAAGACAGCGATGAGCGATTGCTGGAAACCGACGACCCGCTGGACCTCACCGAATTCGATGAATCCGCAGAAACCGAAGAGCAAGCGCTAGCCCGGGCGATCGCTGAAGAACAGGAGCATGAAGCATGAGCCAGGAACGCTACGGCATACGCCGCTTTGCGCTGCTGAACACCGCTGGTTACAGCCTCGGGCTGTTTCCACTGGAGCATCCACTCTCGGTCTACGGCGCAAACAACCTGGGCAAGAGTGCGTCGATCAACGCTCTGCAGTTCCCGATTCTGGCGCGCATGTCGGACATGAGCTTCGGCAAATACAGCCTGGATCAATCGCGACGCTTCTATTTCGCGTCCGACACCAGCTACATCCTCGTCGAAGTCTCCCTGCCCCACGGTCCCCATGTCATCGGCGTGGTGGGTCGTGGTCCGGGAGGCGGATTCGGTCATCAGTTCTTCGCCTATGCCGGCAAACTGGATCTGGCCCACTACCAGAAAGACGATACCTGCCTGCGCCAGAAGGAGCTGTTTGCCAATCTGGAGAGCCAGGGCCTGAAAGCCTATGAGCTGAAGCCCGATGAACTGCGCCGCTTGCTCGTCGGTGGCCACACGTCGATTCCGTTGGACCTCACGCTGATTCCCCTGCGCTCGACCAGTGAACAGAGCCTGAAGACCTTCCGCGCGCTGTTCATCAACCTGCTGCACATGCGCGAGATCACCGCTGCCAAATTGAAGCAGCTGTTTCTCGACGCGTTTGAGCACAGCCTGCGCTCCGGCAGCGTCGATTACATAGCGGCGTGCGAAGAAGCGTTCCGCGACGTACGACGCATGGAGCAGGACTACAACGCACTGGTGCTCGCCGGCCCGCTGGTCGAAGCACTGGCCAACGGCGTCAGACAGCGCGACATCCTGCGCGGCAAGCTGCATCGCCTGTCGCCGTTGCTCGACTCGTTGCTGGGCACATGGCAGGACTATTCCAATGCGCGCAAAGAAGAGCTGGTCATTCAGAGCGAGCACTACCGTAACGAACAGGATTCGCTGCAGAACGATCAGCGTGGCGGCACGCAAGAATTGATGCGCCTGGAGCGCGAGATCAGCAACATCCAGCGCTGGATCGGCGAACTGGCAGTCCTGAAGAACCGTTTTGCGCTGGTCGACGATGTGAGAGTTCTGGAACAGCAATTACTGGCTGCAAAAGACGCTCACGATGAACTGGCCGGAGCGCTCGCGCAGTCGCGTCAATTCAGCGCCGAGGATCTGGATGAGCGCCTGCGCGATCTGGAAAAACGCCTGAAGTCAGTGAAGCAACAGCTTGATCATGCGGACAACAACAGCTATGCCCGCCTGCGCGAAGAGTTTTCGCAGCCTGATGTCGAGCGCCTGATGCGGCTGTTCAATAGCGCGCTGTTCAGCTTGCCGCTGGGCGAGCAAGGCATCGCGCTGGATGATGGCGATGCATGGGTTAAGTCCCTCGAAGCGATTCTCGATGGGTTCAAAGGCGAGCGCTTCGAAGTGCCCGGCCTGACCGTCAATCTGTCGAACATCGAGCCCCCTGCCCTGCAAGCGCTGGCCGATCGCGCCGCGCTGCGTGATCAGAAGGAGCGCTTGGAGAAAGAGCTCAAGCAACTGAAGACGCAGCAAGCCGTCGCAGCTGACCGCGCGGCCAGCAAGACCCAGACGGAAGCGTTGTACCAACAGGTGCTGGATGCGCAGAAGGCGCTCGAGGACTTCCGCCGCGCTCAAACCTTGAGCGCCGAAGAATGCGAAAATCTTGAACAGTTGGCCCAGATGGAAGCGGCGCAAGACGAACTCAAGCGCGCCAGTGATGCTTTCACTGAGCGCGTTCAGCAACTGTCGGCCAAGCTGCAACTGGTCGGTCGTCAGATCGGCGATCTCGAGTCCAAGCAACGCACGCTGGATGACGCGCTGCGTCGTCGTCAGTTGCTCCCGACCGACCTGCCCTTTGGCACGCCGTTCATGGAGCCGGTGGATGATTCGCTGGAGAACCTGCTGCCGCTGCTCAATGATTATCAGGACAGTTGGCAGGGCCTCTTGCGCTGCGATGGTCAGATTGAGGCGCTCTACGCCCAGGTTCGGTTAAAAGGCGTCGCGAAGTTCGACAGCGAAGACGACATGGAGCGGCGTCTGCAATTGCTGATCAACGCCTATGCGCATCGCACTGATGAAGCCCTTACCCTGGGCAAGGCACGCCGTGCTGCTGTGACCGACATCGCTCGCACGCTGCGCAACATCCGCAGTGACTACGACAGCCTCGAGCACCAACTGGCGCTGTTTAACCGGGAGATCAACCGCCGGCAGGTTTCCAACCTGGAGAGCTTCCGCATTGTGCTCGCGCCGAATAAAGAAGCGCTCAAGCATATCGACCAGATCATCCACAGCGCCGGTCAGTACGAAGAGGGCGAGACCCTATCGGTATTCGATCTGAGCCAGAGCGCCGAGCAGGACAACAAGAACGAGGAGGCTAAGGAGTATCTGGCACGCCTGGTTGCGGCTAACCACAACCAGCTCGGTCTGAAAGACTTGTTCGAACTTGCGTTCGAGATCACCAAAGTAAACAGCCAGCCGGTTATCCACACCGACATCGATGGCGCGGCGTCCAACGGCACGACCATGACTATCAAGGCACTGACCAACATGTACCTCTTGCTGCACCTCATGGACCGCGAGCAGGCCGGTCGGATTCGTCTGCCCTACTACCTCGACGAGGCCGCTGACATTGATGAAAGGAATCAAGCGGCGCTGCTGGAAACCAGCCTGCAGCTGGGCTTTGTGCCTATCCTGGCGAGCGTTAAGCCTCAAGTGTCGGCGCATGTGGCGATTGACCTGGAGGGCGGCAGTGGGCCTGCCGGGATCTACATCGACGAAGCAGACTGGAAGTACATTCAACGTCGTGATGTGGTTACTGCGGTAGACGCGACCCTAGCAGTTGAAACGCTAAGCGAGTAAGCAAGTCGCTTGGAAGTTGAAAGCCCCGCAGTGATGCGGGGCTTTTTTATGGGCGCTGATTGAGCGGCTATTGGCTATTGGCTATTGGCTGTTGCTGTTGCTGTTGCTGTTGCTGTTGCTGTTGCTGTTGCTGTTGCTGTTGCTATTGCTGTTGACTGGGTAAAGAACTTTTCCGCGCGCAAAAACAAAACCCCATCTGCTTTCGCAGATGGGGTTTCGGAATTTAATCTTGACGATGACCTACTCTCACATGGGGAAACCCCACACTACCATCGGCGATGCATCGTTTCACTGCTGAGTTCGGGATGGGATCAGGTGGTTCCAACGCTCTATGGTCGTCAAGAAATTCGGGTACTGACTCGTCCTCTCGAACGCTTCAGCAAATCGGGTATGTGATCAAGGTACAGCTTGTGTGTTCGCAAACTTTCGTCTTCATGCGTCTTCACACACCGCAACCTGCTGTCTTTCTGCAGATTGCTTGGGTGTTATATGGTCAAGCCTCACGGGCAATTAGTATTGGTTAGCTCAACGCCTCACAGCGCTTACACACCCAACCTATCAACGTCGTAGTCTTCGACGGCCCTTCAGGGAACTCAAGGTTCCAGTGAGATCTCATCTTGAGGCAAGTTTCCCGCTTAGATGCTTTCAGCGGTTATCTTTTCCGAACATAGCTACCCGGCAATGCCACTGGCGTGACAACCGGAACACCAGAGGTTCGTCCACTCCGGTCCTCTCGTACTAGGAGCAGCCCCTCTCAAATCTCAAACGTCCACGGCAGATAGGGACCGAACTGTCTCACGACGTTCTAAACCCAGCTCGCGTACCACTTTAAATGGCGAACAGCCATACCCTTGGGACCGGCTTCAGCCCCAGGATGTGATGAGCCGACATCGAGGTGCCAAACACCGCCGTCGATATGAACTCTTGGGCGGTATCAGCCTGTTATCCCCGGAGTACCTTTTATCCGTTGAGCGATGGCCCTTCCATACAGAACCACCGGATCACTAAGACCTACTTTCGTACCTGCTCGACGTGTCTGTCTCGCAGTCAAGCGCGCTTTTGCCTTTATACTCTACGACCGATTTCCGACCGGTCTGAGCGCACCTTCGTACTCCTCCGTTACTCTTTAGGAGGAGACCGCCCCAGTCAAACTACCCACCATACACTGTCCTCGATCCGGATAACGGACCTGAGTTAGAACCTCAAAGTTGCCAGGGTGGTATTTCAAGGTTGGCTCCACGCAGACTGGCGTCCACGCTTCAAAGCCTCCCACCTATCCTACACAAGCAAATTCAAAGTCCAGTGCAAAGCTATAGTAAAGGTTCACGGGGTCTTTCCGTCTAGCCGCGGATACACTGCATCTTCACAGCGATTTCAATTTCACTGAGTCTCGGGTGGAGACAGCGCCGCCATCGTTACGCCATTCGTGCAGGTCGGAACTTACCCGACAAGGAATTTCGCTACCTTAGGACCGTTATAGTTACGGCCGCCGTTTACCGGGGCTTCGATCAAGAGCTTCGCGTTAGCTAACCCCATCAATTAACCTTCCGGCACCGGGCAGGCGTCACACCCTATACGTCCACTTTCGTGTTTGCAGAGTGCTGTGTTTTTAATAAACAGTCGCAGCGGCCTGGTATCTTCGACCGGCATGAGCTTACGGAGCAAGTCCTTCACCCTCACCGGCGCACCTTCTCCCGAAGTTACGGTGCCATTTTGCCTAGTTCCTTCACCCGAGTTCTCTCAAGCGCCTTGGTATTCTCTACCCAACCACCTGTGTCGGTTTGGGGTACGGTTCCTGGTTACCTGAAGCTTAGAAGCTTTTCTTGGAAGCATGGCATCAACCACTTCGTGTTCTAAAGAACACTCGTCATCAGCTCTCGGCCTTGAAACCCCGGATTTACCTAAGATTTCAGCCTACCACCTTAAACCTGGACAACCAACGCCAGGCTGGCCTAGCCTTCTCCGTCCCTCCATCGCAATAACCAGAAGTACAGGAATATTAACCTGTTTTCCATCGACTACGCTTTTCAGCCTCGCCTTAGGGACCGACTAACCCTGCGTCGATTAACGTTGCGCAGGAAACCTTGGTCTTTCGGCGTGGGTGTTTTTCACACCCATTGTCGTTACTCATGTCAGCATTCGCACTTCTGATACCTCCAGCAAGCTTCTCAACTCACCTTCACAGGCTTACAGAACGCTCCTCTACCGCATCACTTGCGTGATACCCGTAGCTTCGGTGCATGGTTTGAGCCCCGTTACATCTTCCGCGCAGGCCGACTCGACTAGTGAGCTATTACGCTTTCTTTAAAGGGTGGCTGCTTCTAAGCCAACCTCCTAGCTGTCTAAGCCTTCCCACATCGTTTCCCACTTAACCATGACTTTGGGACCTTAGCTGACGGTCTGGGTTGTTTCCCTTTTCACGACGGACGTTAGCACCCGCCGTGTGTCTCCCATGCTCGGCACTTGTAGGTATTCGGAGTTTGCATCGGTTTGGTAAGTCGGGATGACCCCCTAGCCGAAACAGTGCTCTACCCCCTACAGTGATACATGAGGCGCTACCTAAATAGCTTTCGAGGAGAACCAGCTATCTCCGAGCTTGATTAGCCTTTCACTCCGATCCACAGGTCATCCGCTAACTTTTCAACGGTAGTCGGTTCGGTCCTCCAGTTAGTGTTACCCAACCTTCAACCTGCCCATGGATAGATCGCCCGGTTTCGGGTCTATTCCCAGCGACTAGACGCCCTATTAAGACTCGCTTTCGCTACGCCTCCCCTATTCGGTTAAGCTCGCCACTGAAAATAAGTCGCTGACCCATTATACAAAAGGTACGCAGTCACCCAACAAAGTGGGCTCCCACTGCTTGTACGCATACGGTTTCAGGATCTATTTCACTCCGCTCTCCGCGGTTCTTTTCGCCTTTCCCTCACGGTACTGGTTCACTATCGGTCAGTCAGTAGTATTTAGCCTTGGAGGATGGTCCCCCCATGTTCAGACAAGGTTTCTCGTGCCCCGTCCTACTCGATTTCATTGACAAGAGATTTTCGCGTACAGGGCTATCACCCACTATGGCCGCACTTTCCAGAGCGTTCCGCTAATCTCAAATCAACTTAAGGGCTGGTCCCCGTTCGCTCGCCACTACTAAGGGAATCTCGGTTGATTTCTTTTCCTCAGGGTACTTAGATGTTTCAGTTCCCCTGGTTCGCTCCATACACCTATGTATTCAGTGTAAGGTAACTGTCTTATGACAGCTGGGTTCCCCCATTCAGACATCTCCGGATCACAGTCTGTTTGCCGACTCCCCGAAGCTTTTCGCAGGCTACCACGTCTTTCATCGCCTCTGACTGCCAAGGCATCCACCGTATGCGCTTCTTCACTTGACCATATAACCCCAAGCAATCTGGTTATACTGTGAAGACGACATTCGCCGAAAGTTTGCATTTCACAAACTTTACCTTAGCCTGGACACGCACCAGTGAAAGAGGTGCCCAGTCTATATTTCAATCACATACCCAAATTTTTAAAGAACGATCCAGTCAAAAGACCAGAAATCAACACTCAGCATCCCAGTGGATGGAGCGCTCATTTCTAAGCTTTCACAATTCAGAAGCAGTTATGGTGGAGCCAAACGGGATCGAACCGTTGACCTCCTGCGTGCAAGGCAGGCGCTCT
>NZ_CM174408.1:497500-752500 GCF_057834665.1 Pseudomonas sp. GL_135 | reverse complement strand
GACGTCACGGCTAGCGACAAGAGGCCCAGAAAACCTAGCGCACCGACAATGATGTAGGGCCGCTTGACCAACTCCACGCCCAGTTGCGCCCAGTCGAAACCCAGAATAAAGAAGCCATAGCCCAGCATGTGCAGCGACACATAGGTAAAACACCACAGCCCCAGTTGCCGACGCACCGCGACCCATCCGGGCCAGCCCGTCGTGCGCTGTAATGGGGTCATTGCCAAGGTGATCAAAAGCAGCACAAGCGTTCCCAGCCCGAGGCGATCGACCAGCACCTTCCCCGGATCAGGCCCCAAGGCAAAAATCCACGCCTGATAGAGCCAATACATGGGCACTAACGCTGCAGCGATGAACACCGACACTCGCCAGTAGATGAAGCGCATCAATAGTTTTTCCGTAGATCCAGACCCGCATAGAGAGAAGCAACCTGCTCCCCATACCCGTTAAACATCTCGGTCTGGCGAATATTCGGGCTGAACAGCCCGCTGGGCAGGCGCCGCTCGTGTGCTTGGGTCCAGCGTGGGTGATCAACAGTCGGGTTCACGTTGGCGTAGAAACCGTACTCGCTTGCCGCAATGCTTTGCCATGTAGTCTTCGGCTGCTCGCTTGTCAGACTGATGCGCACGATGGACTTCACGCTTTTAAAGCCGTATTTCCAAGGCACTACCAGACGCAAGGGCGCGCCGTTCTGATTGGGCAGCTCCCGCCCATACATACCCACCGCCAGTATCGCGAGCGGGTTCATCGCCTCATCCAGGCGCAGCCCCTCTACATAAGGCCAGTCAATCAACGCGAAGCCGGAGCGCTGGCCAGGCATGGTCTTCGGGTCCTGCAGCGTTTCGAAGCGGATGTATTTGGCATTCGCCGTCGGCTCGACCTGCTTGAGCAGCTCGGAGATCGGGAAACCCAGCCAAGGGATCACCATCGACCACGCCTCTACGCAGCGCAGGCGATAGATACGCTCTTCCAGTTGATAGGGCTTCATGAAGTCTTCGAGTGCGTAGCGACCAGGCTTGGCCACTTCCCCGTCAATGACTACGCTCCAGGGCTCGGTTTTCAAAGACCCTGCGTTTTGCGCCGGGTCGCCCTTGTCGGTCCCGAACTCGTAAAAGTTGTTGTAGTGAGTCGCATCTTTGAACGGAGTGATCGTCTCGTCCTTGACGGTGACGGCTTGCCACCTGGTCGCAGGCAATTTTCCTTTGAACCAGTCAGGAGCAGCGCCGGCTTCGACGTCGGCGTAGCGCGAAGCTTCTTCGGCTTGGGCCCAACCAGGCATCGCGCTTATGGCAAGCCCTGCAAGTGAGCTGCCGAGCAATGCGCGACGGGAGAGATAAATGGGTTCGGGCGTGACATCCGACTCTGTGCAATCGGATGTAGAAGGGATCTTGATCAGCATGATGACTCCGCAGCTATGGAGAACTGAAGCATCTATAGCTGCGGAGTATGCGGGAAATGCAGGCTGACTAACTACCTCTGGCGACGTAGACGCAGCAGGTATTGGATGGGGCCAGATGCTGCATAGCCGAGGAATATCAGCAGCAGAATACGCGGCGGATCACTGAACACCACGGCAAATACCAGAACCACCGCCAGGATGGCAACGAATGGCACGCGTCCCTTGAGATCCAACTCCTTGAAGCTGTTGTATTTGATGTTGCTGACCATCAGCATGCCGGCGGCTGCAACCAATAACGCGACCAGGAACGACAGTTTCGAGCCCTGAATGCCGTAATCGCTGAATGCCCAAACGGTGCCTGCTACAACGCCCGCGGCGGCGGGACTTGCCAGGCCGATGAAGTAGCGCTTGTCGGCCTTGCCCACTTGGGTATTGAAGCGGGCCAGACGCAACGCCGCACCCGCCACATAGATGAAGGCGACCATCCAGCCGACCTTGCCCATGTCACCCAGCGCCCAGCCAAACGCCAACAGTGCTGGCGCCACGCCGAAAGCAACCATGTCGGACAGCGAGTCGTACTCTGCACCGAATGCGCTTTGGGTGTTGGTCATCCGCGCGACGCGGCCATCCAGACCATCCAGCACCATGGCAACGAAGATGGCGATGGCGGAAAACGCGAAGTATTTGCTCGCGCTCGCCTGATCACCCGCACTCAGCGCACTTTGCGCACTCATGGCGCTGATGATTGCGTAGAAGCCGGCGAACAGGTTGGCGGTGGTGAACAGATTGGGCAGCAGGTAGATGCCGCGATGGCGCACCTTGCGCCCCTCGTCGTCATGGCCCTCTTCAATGTGTTCATCGATCGGTAGCAGGCTTTCGGCGTCAGAAGCCTTGTTCGGCTCTTCGGGACGTTCGCTCATGGACAATACCTTGCAGCTGAATAATTTCGACAAATGCTTGTGGCCGGTCGGCCGACAAACGATGCAGCTTTATACCAGATGAGCCCCCATAACGAAAAAACGCGACCCGAAGGCCGCGTTTGTTCATGCAAGAAGCTGATCTGCGATCTTAGTTCTTGGCTTGGTCGACGATCTTGTTCTTCGCGATCCAAGGCATCATCGAGCGCAGTTGCTCACCGATGATTTCCAGGCCATGCGCCTTGTTGTTACGACGCTTGGCGGTCATCGACGGGTAGCCGCTGGCACCCTCGGCGATGAACATCTTCGCGTACTCGCCGTCCTGGATGCGCTTCAGAGCGTTGCGCATGGCCTGACGGGATTCGGCATTGATGACTTCCGGGCCGGTCACGTACTCGCCGTATTCGGCGTTGTTGGAGATCGAGTAGTTCATGTTGGCGATACCGCCTTCGTACATGAGGTCAACGATCAGCTTCAGTTCGTGCAGGCATTCGAAGTAGGCCATTTCCGGCGCATAACCGGCTTCAACCAAAGTCTCGAAACCGGCCTTGACCAGCTCAACGGTACCGCCACACAGAACGGCTTGCTCGCCGAACAGGTCGGTTTCGGTCTCGTCCTTGAACGTGGTTTCGATGATACCGGTACGGCCGCCGCCAACACCCGAAGCGTACGACAGAGCGACGTTCTTGGCGTTGCCAGAGGCGTCCTGGTAAACGGCGATCAGGTCAGGGATGCCACCGCCTTTGACGAACTCGGTGCGCACGGTGTGGCCCGGTGCCTTTGGCGCGATCATGATCACGTCGAGGTCGGCGCGCGGGACAACCTGGTTGTAGTGAATCGCGAAGCCGTGGGAGAAGGCCAGTGTTGCGCCCTTCTTGATGTTCGGCTCGATTTCGTTCTTGTACAGCTGAGACTGGAATTCGTCCGGGGTCAGGATCATGACCAGATCTGCAGCGGCGACAGCGGAAGCCACGTCGGTCACTTTCAGGCCGTGAGCTTCAGCTTTGGCGACAGTAGCCGAACCCTTGCGCAGGCCAACAGTGACATCAACGCCGGAGTCTTTCAGGTTGCACGCTTGAGCGTGGCCCTGGGAACCGTAACCGATGATGGCAACTTTTTTGCCCTGGATGATCGAAAGGTCGCAGTCTTTGTCGTAATAAACTTTCATGAAATTCCCCTGATAACGTGGCCGCAAGGCCATTTGCAAAATTAGGTTAGATGCTCAGCACTTTGTCGCCGCGGGCTATGCCGGTAACGCCGCTGCGTACGGTTTCCAGAATGGCCGTGGTGCCAATCGCCTGGATGAAGCTGTCCAGCTTGTCGCTTGTCCCGGTCAACTGCACGGTATAGACGCTGCTGGAAACATCCACGATCTGGCCGCGGAAAATGTCGGTGGTGCGCTTGATCTCGGCACGCTGTGCGCCGGTGGCCTTCACCTTGATCAGCATCAGCTCGCGCTCGATGTGGGCGCTTTCCGACAGGTCGACCAGCTTGACTACTTCGACCAGCTTGTTGAGGTTCTTGGTGATTTGCTCGATCACTTCATCATGACCAACAGTGGTCAGCGTCAGACGCGACAGGGTCGGGTCCTCGGTTGGCGCCACTGTCAGGCTTTCGATGTTGTAGTTGCGCTGGGAAAACAGGCCAACCACACGAGACAGCGCACCCGGTTCGTTTTCCAGCAATAGCGAAATAATGTGGCGCATGGTTATGTCCGCTCCGTCTTGCTCAGCCACATGTCGCGCATGGACCCGTCTCTGATCTGCATCGGATAGACGTGCTCGCCGACATCGACCTTGATATCAAGGAATACCAGGCGATCCTTCATGGCGAACGCTTCTTCCATCATCGGCTTCAAGTCTTTCAGGTCGGTGATGCGCATGCCGACATGACCGTATGCCTCGACCAATTTGACGAAGTCAGGCAGCGACTCCATGTAGGAATGCGAGTGACGGCCGCTGTAACTCATGTCTTGCCACTGACGGACCATGCCGAGCACGCCGTTGTTGAGCAGGATGATCTTCACCGGCAGGTTGTACTGCAGGCAGGTCGACAGTTCCTGAATGTTCATCTGAATGCTGCCTTCGCCGGTGACGCAGGCGACATTGTCATTCGGGAAACTCAGCGCAACGCCCATCGCGGCAGGCAGGCCAAAGCCCATCGTGCCGAGACCGCCGGAGTTGATCCAGCGATTGGGTTTGTTGAAGCGATAGTACTGAGCCGCGAACATCTGGTGCTGACCCACGTCGGAGGTGACGTAGGCATCGCCTTTGGTCACTTCACACAGCGTCTCGATCACGGTCTGCGGCTTGATGACGGTTCCGTCGCCACGGTTGTACGGAAACAGGTCGCCGCCGGCGCGCCATTCTTCGATCTGCTTCCACCACGTCTCGACCGAATCCTTGTTAGGGGTTTCGGCAAGCTCTTTAAGGGTCGCAACCATTTCGGTCAGCACGCTCTCGACCGGCCCGACAATGGGCACGTCGGCCTTGATGGTCTTGGAGATGGATGCAGGGTCGATGTCGACGTGAATGATTTTAGCGTTCGGGCAGAACTTCGCCGGGCCATTGATCACGCGATCATCGAAACGCGCGCCGACCGCAAGAATCACGTCGGCGTGGTGCATCGCCAGATTGGCGGTGTAGCTACCATGCATGCCCAACATGCCGACGAACTGGCGATCAGTGCCCGGATAGGCACCCAACCCCATCAGCGTGTTGGTGACCGGGGCGTTCAATTGCTGCGCCAGTTCGGTCAATGGCGCCGAACCGTTGCCCATGATCACGCCGCCGCCGGCGTAGATGACCGGACGTTTGGCCGCCACCAGCATTTCCACGGCCTTGCGGATTTGCCCAGAGTGGCCACGGACCGCCGGGCTGTAGGAACGCAGCTTGGCTTTCTTGGGGAAAATGTATTCGAACTTTTCCGCCGGGTTGGTCATGTCTTTCGGAATATCGACAACGACAGGACCAGGACGACCGGATTGAGCGAGATAAAACGCCTTTTTCAGGACTTCCGGGATTTCCGACGGGTGCTTGATCATGAAGCTATGCTTCACGATCGGCCGGGAGATACCGATCATGTCGGTTTCCTGGAACGCGTCGGTACCGACCATGTTGCTAGGAACCTGGCCGGACAGCACCACCATCGGAATCGAATCCATGTAGGCGGTCGCGATACCCGTAATGGCGTTGGTTGCGCCGGGACCTGAAGTCACCAGCACAACGCCTGCCTTGCCGGTGGCGCGGGCGTAGCCGTCAGCCATGTGAGTCGCCGCCTGTTCGTGACGAACGAGGATGTGGCTCACAGCCGGTTCTTTGAACAGCGCGTCGTATATATGCAGGAGGGCACCGCCAGGGTACCCGTAGATGTGCTCTACGCCTTCGTCACGCAAAAAGCGGACGACCATTTCAGCGCCAGATAAAAGCTCCACGTTGTTCACCTCTAAAACGCCAGAATACCGTCCACACAAGCGAGGAGACGGGTCTTAATAGGTTTACTGCAAAGCAGAGCATGAGCGACGGTGGTCGCCGACTACGTCAGCACTGACTGAGCAAGTATTGGGATCGCCCCTTTAAGTGTTTCGGGGTCTTCCCACCCAGCGCGAGGTAACGCGTTGCGGGTGTTACGGGTCGGCGCGGGTGTGCGCCTCATGATCTACCGAGACGGTCTGCTTCTGGCAGTCCTTCTACAGCGAGCTTTGGATTGTTGGGATTCGCCCCTCTCAAGTCAAGTCATCGATGCGCTTTCTTCGTCCGCCGCCCGCCAAAAGGCACCGAATGAGGTCGTGGCGTCCCGCTTGTGATAGGTTTCCGGCCATTGCCACAGAAGTAAGGAACCGGGAATGCGCTGGATGATTCTTGCGGCGACGCTGACACTTGCCGTCGCCCCGGCGGTCGGACAGGCCGCGCAGATATACAAATGGGTCGACGCTCAGGGCGTAACGCATTTCGACGCCCAGCCGCCTGCCGGGCAGACCGCACAGGAAATCAATACAGGGAGCCCTGTCGCCGCGCCCCCTGCCCCGCCGCCGCAGAATCAAGATGGAGCTCGGGAGCAGGAAGCAGTCGATGCCAAAGTCAAGAAGCAGGTTGCGGCTCAGGAGGCCAAGCGCAAAGAGGCGTGCGACGAACAGCGAACCAGCCTCGCGCAACTGCAGAACAATCCGCGGGTACGACAGGAGGTGGATGGCGAGCTAAGGCGGTTCACGGAAGAAGAGCGGCAGGCACGCATCGCCGAGGTCAAAAAATACCTCGACGATCAATGCAACTAGGAGTCAAACAGCCTCGGTGATCAACCGATCGAAGTCCTTCAGCAGCGCCAGGAGGTTGCGCGCTTCACGTATACGGCTGGCGTAGAGCATCTCCGCCATTTCCAGGATGCCAGATGCCGTAGGCAACGGCATGTCCTGCTCGAGGATGATCTTCATGCGCGGCAGGAAGATCCATTGCAGCCACTGGTCAAAATCCAGCGTGTCGACACAGAAGGGCTCACGGCTGGACAGCGACTCATCGCTGGGCGGCACGTCCTTCCACCATCCCAGCACGCGCAATTCGCGCTCGATCAACAGCAACTGGTCGGCGATTTTCGGAAAGCGTTTATCCATTGGCTTTCTGCCGTGCCAGCGCTGCACCGGCAGCGTCACCCTGCTTCTCACGCGATTGGGCAATCAATCCCCAAAGACTTGCTTGAAGGCTGGCGCGACCGTTGGCGTAGGTCAGAGCGCGACGGGCCAATTGCTCAGCCTGAGGCGCATCGCCCTGAGCCAGGCGTACTTGCGCCAGACGGTAAAGGACCTGCGGCTCACGGGGAGCAACACGTTGCGCACGCTCAAGGCTCGATGATGCGCCGTTGAGATCGCCGCCGGATTGCTGTTGCTGAGCGGTTGTCAGCAGCGCCAGCACGGGCCCATCCAGTTGCTCGTCTTCTGACAACCCGCCGCCGGACGCAGACGGAATGCCAGTCGGCGCCGACGCTGGCATGTTGTAGGTATTGCTGGTGGCCGCCGGCGGTGTGTAGGGGTTGTTTACCGGGGCCTGATTAACCGGTGCCGTGCTGATCGGCGCCGTGGTGGGTGGCACGAATGTGGAAATAGGTGCACCACTGGCATTGGCGCCGCCGGGCACCATGACCGTGACACCGGAATCTTCCTGAATCGTTTGCGACTGCGCTGGCGCCTGCACCGGCGCGCGGTAGGTGTTGCTGCGTGTCGACGAAACGCGTTCGCCATTCGAAACGCGTGACCCTGAATCTACCACCGGAATTGCACTGCGCGTCTGGGACGCACAACCGTTGAGCAAAGCCAGAGCCGTTACAGCCGGAATCCACCACTTGTTCACGTCACATCCTCTTTGCTTGATTCAACCAGGCTTAATTCAACCAGCCCTTGACCCAGTCCATTACCGAATCGGCAGGCGCTGTAGCCCCCCCGCAGGTCGGGCCGGGTTGCGGCTCACTGCCGCGAATATACGGCATCTGTACGGCGTTCGGGCAGCTGGCGTCGGTGCCTTCGCCAGTACTGGCATTGACCCAGGCCTGTACGACGTTATCGGGCATCGCCATGTCCAGTGGCAGCGGATCGGCCTTCTTCATGAAGCTGGTCCAGATCTGCAATGCGCCGGTGGCCCCAGTAAACGGCGTCTTGCCGTTGTCGTCGCGTCCCATCCAGACGATTGCCAGCAAGTCCTGACTGAAACCGGCAAACCAGCTGTCGCGCGAATCGTTGGTGGTGCCCGATTTACCCGCCAGATTCAGCGTGCCTGGCAGCACGTTGTACACCGACTTACCCGTGCCTTCGCGCATCACCCGCTGCATGGCGTTCTGCAAGAGATAGATCGAGCCCGGGTCAAAACGTTGCTGAATCTGGAAAGGGTAGCGCTTGAGCGGCTCCCCTTCGGCGGTCAGTACGCTGCGGATCCCGCGCAACGGCGTGTTGAAGCCGCCACTGGCGATAGTCTGGTACATCGTCGCCACTTCGATCGGCGTCAGAGCGCCAGCACCCAGGAGCATCGACGGGAAAGCAGGCCACTCGCGGGTCACGCCCAGTTTGGTCAGGGTTTTGAAGACGTTGGGTATGCCCAGGTCCAGACCCAGCTTGGCGCTGGACAGGTTGTAGGAGTGCGCCAGGCCCTGGTACAGGAAAATGTTGCCGTGGGCTTTGTGATCGTAGTTCTGGGGTTTCCAGATCTGGCCGTCGGCGCCTTTCACCTGGAAGGGCTCGTCCGGAATCCAACTGGTCAGGGTGTATTGTTGCGGGCGTTCGAGAGCGGTGAGGTAGATGGCCGGCTTGACCAACGACCCAATCGGCCGTACAGCATCCAGCGCTCGATTGAACCCCGCAAAGCCCGCTTGTCGACTACCAATCAGCGCCTGGACTTCGCCGGTTTCCGGGTTGGTCACGACCATAGCCGTTTCCATCTCGTCGGCGCCTTTGCGGCCCGAGATTTTGGCGAAGCTTTCGCGCACGGCGGCTTCGGATTTCATCTGAAGAATCGGATCAAAGCTAGTGAAGATCCGCAGGCCCTCTTCGGTCAAGTCTTCGTCGCGGTAGTCCTGACGCAACTGGCGTTTGACCAGGTCAAGGAAGTCCGGAAACGAACTGTCGGCCAGTGAACCGGTTTTGGTCACGCCCAGCGGCATTTTCTTCGCCGCCGCAACCACTTCCGGCGTGGCGATACCCTGCTGCTCGAGCAGATCGAGGACAAGATTACGCCGTTCCAACGCACGCTCAGGATTGCGGCGCGGGTTGTAATACGAAGGCCCTTTGACCAGACCGACCAGCAAGGCGACCTGATGCAGCTTCAGCTCCGACAGCGGCTGGCTGAAGAAATACTGACTCGCCAGACCGAAGCCGTGGACCGCACGCTGACCGTCCTGGCCCACGAACACTTCGTTGAGGTAGGCCTCGAGAATCTCCTGCTTGCTGTAATGGATCTCCAGCAAAACAGCCATCATCGCTTCGGTCAGCTTGCGGGTGATGCTGCGCTCGTTGGTCAGGTAGAAGTTCTTGACCAGTTGCTGAGTCAGCGTCGATCCGCCCTGGCGCATCTGCCCAGCGGATGCGTTGATCCAGAAAGCGCGCACGATCCCCTTCGGGGATACGCCGAAGTGATGGTAGAAATCGCGGTCTTCGACGGTGACGAGCGTGTCGAGCAAATAAGGCGGCGCCTGATCGAGTTTGATCAGAATCCGGTCTTCGAGATTCTTCGGATACAAGCCGCCGATCATCAAGGGCTCCAGCCGTGCGACAGCCAGCTTGGCACCGTTGGCGGCGGTCAGTTCAGCGACGTAATCGCCGGAGAAGCGCACATGGATCTGCTGCGCCGGATCAGCGCCTTCATAAAACTGGAAACCACGGGTATTGAGGTCAACGGTGTTGCCATTGACCGCAGCAGCGCCCGGCCCATTGGCCACGCCTTCGCGGCGATAGCCCAGCGCATCGAGCTCCAGAAGGAAGTCATCGCGTGAAAGCTTCTGGCCGACGAACAGCTCCAGTGGCCGTGCATAGACCTTGGCCGGAATGGTCCAGCGCTTGCCGGAGAATTTTTCCTGGACGATGGAATCCAGGTAAACGGCGAAGCAGCCAAGGATCACCAGCCCGACAAGACTGAGTTTCAGGGCCCAGCCCAACAGGCTGCGCAGGCGGCTGTTGGTGGGTTTGGGGGATTTTTTCGGGGAGCGGGATCGGGTCATGGCGGCGGATTATACGCACTTTCAAAGCCCCCGACAGACCGCCCTTTAAGCGGTTTGCAGCATTGTCTCCAGCGGCCATAATGGCCGCCTTTCGCTACTTCTCTATCGACTTATCACCTTTCAAGGATCGTCCGTGAGCCAGACACTGATAGCCGCGTTGCAAAACCCCGCCCTGTTTCCTCACCCGGTCGAAGAATTTCAGGTCATCGAGACGCATATTTCCTGGGTATTGCTCACCGGCCCATACGCTTACAAGATGAAGAAGCCGGTCAATTTCGGCTTTCTGGACTTCACCAGCCTGCCGGCGCGCCAGCATTTCTGTGAGCAGGAGCTGATGCTGAACCAGCGCCTGACAGACAATCTGTACCTGGAAGTGCTGCCCATCACCGGCAGCATCGAAGCGCCGCAGTTGAATGGTGAAGGCGAAGCGATCGAGTACGTGCTGAAAATGCGCCAGTTCCCGCAGGACGGATTGCTCAGCACCTTGCAAGCCAAAGGCGAGTTGACCACGGCGCATATCGACGACATGGCCCGGCAGATCGCCGAGTTTCATCTCAAGTCGCCCAAGGTGCCGATGGAAAATCCGCTCGGCAGCGCTGAGAGTGCCATGGCGCCAGTCACGCAGAACTTTGAGCAGATTCTGCCTTTCCTCAGCGAAAAATCTGACCTCATCCAGCTGGAAGCGCTGGAAGCGTGGGCCAACACCAGTTTCGAGCGCCTCAAGCCTCTGATGAACCAGCGCAAGCTCGACGGCTTTGTCCGGGAATGCCATGGCGACATCCACTTGGGCAATGCAACGCTGATCGATGGCAAGGTCGTGATTTTCGACTGCATCGAATTCAACGAGCCGTTCCGCATGACGGATGTCTATGCGGACATCGGCTTCCTGGCCATGGACCTTGAGGATCGCGGCCTGAAGAGCCTGTCGCGCCGACTCGTCAGCCAGTACCTGGAACTGACCGGCGACTACGAAGGCCTGCAACTGCTTAATTTTTACAAAGCCTACCGCGCGATGGTCCGTGCCAAAGTGGCGCTGTTCAGCCTGAATGCCAACGCCGATCAGGTGCAGCGCGCCGCCACACTGCGCCAGTACCGCAACTACGCCAACCTGGCCGAAAGCTACAGCGCGATTCCGTCCAACTTCCTGGCCATCACCCATGGCGTTTCGGCGGTCGGCAAAAGTCAGGTCGCGATGAGGTTGGTCGAAGCCCTGGGTGCAATCCGCCTGCGTTCAGATGTCGAGCGCAAGCGTGCATTCGCCGACCATAAAGATCTGTATTCCGCCGACGTCAGCGCGGCCACGTATCAACGTCTGAATGAGCTGGCGGGTGTCGTGCTCCGCGCAGGCTTGCCGGTGGTCATTGATGCAACCTATTTGAAGCTCGCGCAACGTCAGGCGGCCGCGCAGATTGCCGAGGCGATGGGCAGTCCGTTTCTGATCATTGATTGCGCCGCGCCCAAAGCCGTTATCGAAGGTTGGCTGGCCCAGCGTCGAGCGCAAAATCAGGACCCATCCGACGCAACCATGGAAGTCATCGAAATGCAGCTGGCCAGTCGCGAAGCGTTGACTGCCGACGAGATACTGCGCAGTCGGCACGTCGAGACCAACGTCTCCGGCGATCTGGACAAGCTGGTCGCCGACATTCGTCAGCACCTGCCGGGGCTCTGACTTCCCGCCCCACCAGTGGTCGAGTCGTGAAGGATACCGCTTCACGGCTCGACACTGGTGGCATTATAGTGGCGTCAGAATTCCAACAAAGGAGACGTCAAATGAACCAGCCCAAGCACCTTGACTCGCCCCTGTTCGCGCTATTGCGAAACGACGACGTGACCGCCTTCAACCTCGAACGGCCCAAACAGGGCCCTGTTGATCTGTCTGGAGGAGATTTTCGCGGTCTGGACCTGCGTGAACTCAACGCTGAAGAGGTCGATTTCAGTGACGCCTACTTCAGATCTGCGGACCTGCGTGGCGTTGATTTCCGGACAACCAGGCTCGAGGGTGCAAGCATCGCCCACGCGCAGATATCCGGGGCGTACTTCCCGCCAGAGCTAAGTGCTGACGAAATCCTCATGTCGGTCAATTTCGGTACGCGCCTGCGTTATCGCACCCGCTGACGTCATCACCCCACTAACCCCCGCCCTGACTTCTCGCCCCGCATGCGACGCCGTGCCGGGCCCGCGCTCGCCTTCCCTCCTCAGTTGACCCTACCGTTCGGCGGCGCGTGCCGCATTCCACTGAGATTTTCTGCGGAGCAATTCGAGGGCGTCTACGCTCAAGGGCATGGCTCGCCTTTTCAGTTTGTGTCGAGCCTACGGAGAAGTTATTACATGGAATGACTGGAAAGGGCTGTAATCATGGACGATGAGTTATTGGGGATGAAGAACCTGGGAAAGACCTCGGTTCAATGGCTTCACGCTGCGGGTATTCACACTATCGCCGACCTGCGCCGTCTTGGCGCAATCCAGGCCTACCGGGCCGTCCAGGTCAGGGGCTTCCGAGCATCCAAAGCGCTGCTGTATTCACTCGAAGGTGCGTTGTCGAATCGCCCTTGGAGCGAGCTGTCTCAGGAATACAAAGACTCCCTGGACACCGAATTGAGGAACGCATGCCCTGGGGCAATCGGGGAACGCTGAACGTGCACAGCAAATAGTCTGCAGAACACTGTTGACTTACAAATGAGAATCACTATGATTATCACATCCGGTCGCGAGACTGGCCGATAAACTGAAAGGCTCCTTGGTTCGGACTCTCAGATTATCTCCTCATCAGGCTAATCACGGTTTTTGACCCGGCTCTTGCCGGGTCTTTTTTTGCCCGTGATTTACGCGCCTACGCCCAAGCGGATCAGCAGATCATCCAGCAGGCTGGTAGCCCCGAGCCGCAATCTCCCCTGCTCACGCCAGCGCGGCCCAAATCGCGCTTTGACCAAATCCATATGCACCCGCGCTTCATCGAGCGTTCGTACATTGCCGGAAACATTGATCCCCACATGCGCGCCTGAGTCAGCGATGGCCGCGATCAAAATGCGACTGGCCTGGGGCGTTGCATTCAGGATGTGTTTGCCGGTGCTGGTTTTGAGAAAGTTGGCGCCCTCCTCAATCGCCACACAGCTTGCGCCGTGAATAACCTGCGGATCACGCAGCACGCCGGTTTCCAGCGTGACGGTCAACGCTGCCCGACCGCACCTGGTTTTGCAGGCATTGATGATCTCAGCGCCAATCTGCCTGTCCCCGCCAAGCAACGCATAAAAAGGGTAAACCAGATCAATTTCGTCGGCCCCCGCAAGAATCGCCGCCTGGGTTTCCAGCTCGGCTGAACTGACAGAAGCCGAACCGCTCGGAAAGTTAACCGCTGCCACGACTTTGATCTCGCGCGCATGAAGGCTGTCGAGTGTGCGCCGCGCCAGTCCTGCGAACCTGGGCGTGACGCAGACGGCGGCAACCTGCCCGACCGGCGTCAGTGCTCTATGACACAAGGCAACAATCTTTTCCGGCGTGTCGTCAGCATTCAATGAAGCCAACTCCATCAGACCAATAGCCAGTTGCGCCAATGACGCATCGACCTCATGCACGTCAATCGCCGCATTTATGTCGTTCATTACCCACCCTCAATGCCTTTGTCTGAGGCGACGATAATCGAGAATGGCTGTGCCTGAACGCTCACAACGACGCAAAAGAGCAGGCCTACGTGATTACAAGAATTGTCCGAAGGACGTTGCCTGCACGGGCATTGGAAATGGGGCTGCCGCATCGAAAAAAGGAACTGATGCCGGTCGATAACCAAGTCACTTCAGCGAGTGATCACCAGAGGGTGCCCACGCTCGGGATGGGGTTGTACCAGAACATCCAGGCCAAATACCGACATCAGCGCTTCAGGCGTCAGCACTTGCTGTGGCGTGCCGGATAAATACGTTAGACCTTGACTCAGCAACAACAAGCGATCGCAATAACGGGCCGCCAGATTCAAATCATGCAGGATCACCATCACCGCGCCGCCACGGTCGGCGAACGCGCGAACGGCCAACAGCGTGGTGTGTTGATGCAATGGGTCGAGCGCCGAGGTGGGCTCGTCCAGCAACAGAACCTGCCCCTCCTCACCCGGCCACACCTGAGCCAGCGCCCGCGCCAGATGGACCCGCTGACGCTCGCCCCCCGATAACGTCAGATAGCTGCGGCCGAGCAGGTGCATTGCATCGGCGGCCTCAAGGGCATGCTGGATAATTTCAGCGTCACGTTGCTGACCGCTTTCATGGGGCAAGCGGCCCATCGCAACCACTTCCTCGACCTTGAACGCGAAACTCAATGTCGAGGCCTGCGGCAGTACGGCCAGGCGCCGAGCCCGCTCCGGACCACGCCATTGATTCAGGGGAATATCGTCCAGAAATACCTGGCCGCGGGTCGGGGCAAGCTCGCCGCACAGAGCAGCCAACAGTGTACTTTTGCCAGCCCCGTTGGGGCCCAGCACGCCAAGCATCTGACCGGGCGCCATTGTCAAATCGATGCTGTCGAGCACCTGTTTGCCATCACGAACAATGCCGATGTCTTTGCCGATTAACATCAGGCACGCCCTCGAACGAGCAGGAAAAGAAAGAACGGCGCGCCGATGAATACGGTGACAATCCCTATCGGCAATTCCGCCGGGGCCATTACCAATCGGGCGAAAATGTCTGCGAAGAGCAACAACGATGCGCCCGCCAGTGCTGATGCGGGAAGAACGATGCGGTGGTCTGGCCCCGTCAGCAGTCGCACCAGGTGCGGCACAATCAGGCCAATGAAACCGATGAGCCCGGCCGCCGCGACGGCTGCCCCCACGCCGAGTGCGATGCAAAGAATCAGCTCGCGCTTGAGGCGTTCGACCTCGATGCCCAAGTGACGCGCTTCCGATTCTCCAAGCAGCAACGCGTTAAGCGCCTTCGCTCGGCGCGGCAACCAGAGGATCACGGCCACGCAAACCAGCAACAGAGGCCAAAGCCGGGCATAGCTGGCACCGTTGAGCGTGCCCAGATTCCAGAACGTCAGCGTCCGCAGGCTCGCATCATCGGCCAGATACGTGAACAGGCCGATGATCGAACCGGCCAGCGCAGTCATCGCCACACCGGCCAGCAGCATCGTACTGACGCTGGTGTGACCGTCGCGGCGTCCGAGCCGATAGACGATTGCGGTCACCCCAAGCCCACCGGCGAAGGCGCAGATGGACAGCAGATAAGGCTGGAACGGCTCGGGCAGTCCGCCAAGGGACGCTCCGGCGACGATGGCCACTGCCGCACCCAATGCCGCACCACTGGAAACGCCAACCAGACCGGGATCGGCGAGAGGGTTGCGAAACAGACCCTGCATCGCCACGCCAGACAAGGCCAGCACTGCACCGACTGCCAGTCCAAGCAGCGTACGAGGCAGGCGGATCTGGCCCACGATCAGTTCCGCCTGCTGCAAGTTGTCTTCCGCCATGGGCACGCCCACCAGATGAAGAACCGCGCGCAAGGTATCCATCATCGGCAGACTGACCGGGCCGAGCGCGAGGGACAGCCATATCGCCAGTAAACAGGCAAAGCCTAGCGTGATGAACAGCGCTCTGGGGGCGAGATCAAGCCTCATTGGGCGTTCGAGACTCTGGCGCTGCTTGGTGCAGCGCCAGGATAAAACGCGTCTGCCAGTGATCTGACTGCGTCCGGTAATCGTGGGCCAAGACCGCCTACCAGTAAGGTCGGATCAATCTCGACGACGCGGTTATCCCGCAAGGCCTTGGTTGCCCTCAGGAGCGGATTTTCACGCAGCAACGCCTCGCGGGGCTGGACGCCGTTTTGAGCACGATCGCTGACAACGAGCACTTCAGGGTTCAGCCCGCTCATTGCCTCAGTGGAAAACACCTTGTAGCCAGTGTGGGTAGCCAGGTTGCGGCCGCCAGCCTGGGTGATCAGCCAGTCGCCGACAGTGCCTGCGCCAGCCACCATCGGCGCGCTCCCCGCGTGGCTCACCAGCAACAGAACACCCGGCGCGGCACGCTTCAGTTGCGTCACTCGCTGATGCTCCGTCGCAAGCCGATAGATGTATTGGTCGCTCAACCGACGCGCCTCGCCCTCCTTTCCCAGTAATGCGCCGAGTCTTTCAAGACTGGCCTGGAGCGCGGGCAGCTCTGCACTGGCCGACAACACCTCGACCTGCACGCCGGCCGTGCGCAGTTGCTGGATAACTGGCGGCGGGCCCATTTCTTCGGTGCCTATCAGAACGTTCGGACGCAACGTGAGGATGCCTTCAGCCGACAACTGTCGCTGGTAACCGATGCCCGGCAGCGATTTGACCGACCGCGGGTGCTGGCTCGTGCTGTCCACGCCCACCAGACGCGACTCTCCGCCCAGAGCAACTATCCACTCCGTCAAGGCGCCGCCGGCACTGACCCACCGC
Organism: Pseudomonas sp. GL_135; assembly: GCF_057834665.1. Taxonomy (NCBI): domain Bacteria; kingdom Pseudomonadati; phylum Pseudomonadota; class Gammaproteobacteria; order Pseudomonadales; family Pseudomonadaceae; genus Pseudomonas; species Pseudomonas sp. GL_135. Next base: position 736,090 of record NZ_CM174408.1, on the reverse strand, counting down.
TGCGGCTCGGGTGAAGCGGCGGAAGCCAGGTGGGCGATAAAAAGCCCCGTGACGATCGCGATCAATCGGGAGGTGAAGCGCATAAGCGGTGGGTCCTCTATAAAGGAAGCCTCAGTCGATCACTTCAAGGCGCGACTGGCGGGATCTCGCTCATCGACTGGCGGGTTTGACTGCTGGCAGAATGCGCAGCCCGCTACGGCCAGGCATTTGATAATTATTTGCATTTGAGCGTCAAGCGCCAAGGAGACCATGCTGAAATACCTGTGCGACAGCGCTACGCTGATTGAAGGCAAAAGCCTCGGGTTCGATGTCGATGCGCTTAAGATTCTGGCCGTCCGGCGAGGGGGTCAGGTGTATGTGTACGCCAACCGGTGTCCCCATCGAGGGGTGGCGCTGGAATGGCAGCCCAATGAGTTTCTCGATGCCAGCGCCAGTCTGATCCAGTGCGCCACTCACGGTGCGCTGTTCTTGATCGAGAACGGCGAGTGCGTCGCCGGCCCTTGCGAGGGCAAATTCCTGAGGGCTATCGACTGCGGCGAAGACGCTCAGGGCATCTGGATCAACCCAGTGGCACCGGACTGAGCGGGCGCGTTTCCGAGAGATGAATCTCAAGCGGTCGATCAATGCGCACTCCGTCAGGGGTCAGCTCCACGCCATACGCCAGGACTTCGACCCCTGCCGCAGCCGCCTCAAGCAAGGCTGAGGCATAGGCGGCGTCGATTTCGGCGGCGGGTCGCACGGCATCGATCCCTGTCAGGTTCACGCAATAGAGCAACACTGCGCGCACGCCCTCCCTGGCCAACGCTGCCAATTCACGCAGGTGCTTCGCGCCGCGCTGAGTGACCGCATCGGGAAACGCAGCGACCCGGCTGTCATCAAAACCCAGGGTCACGCTTTTGACTTCCAGGTATAGCGGGCCATCGGGGTAATCCAGACGGAAGTCAACGCGGCTGTTTTCCTGACCGTAGGCGACTTCGCGCTTAAGCGCCGTAAACCCCGCCAGCTCCGTGATCACGCCGTTCCAAAGCGCCTCTTCGACCAGCTTGTTGGCGCGCGCGGTGTTGACGCAGGCGAGCCGCCCCTGTGGCGTTTCGGTGATTTCCCAGGTGCCCGGAAGCTTGCGCTTGGGGTCATTGGACCTGCTGAACCAGACGCGACCACCCGGCATCATGCAATTGAACATAGAGCCCGTATTGGGACAGTGAATCGTCAGGAGCTCGCCGCTGGCGGTCTCGATGTCGGCAAGGAAGCGCTTGTAGCGCTGAATCAGCCGGCCCTCTTCAAGTGGAGGAGAGAAACGCATCAGCCTTGCCAGCTCCGCAGGCCACGACCTATTCGCTCGACCGCTTCCTGAAGCCGAGGCAAGCTCTGGGTGTAGGCGAATCGCACGTGATGGCTGGCGCGGTAGCGACCGAAATCCAGCCCGGGTGTGAATGCGACGTGCTCGGTTTCCAGAAAGTGATGGCAGAACGCGAACGCGTCGCCGCCGAACGCGCTGATGTCCGCGTATAGATAGAAGGCGCCTTCGGGTTCCACGGCAATGTTAAAGCCCAACTCGCGCAGCGCCGGAAGTAGGAAGTCGCGACGGCGGGCAAACTCGGCTCGACGTTGTTCGAGGATCTCCAGGGTTTGCGGCTCGAAACAGGCAAGCGCCGCACTTTGCGCCATGCTCGGCGCGCTGATGTAGAGATTCTGCGCCAGCTTTTCCAGATCGCCGATCGCCGCCTCGGGGGCAACCAGCCAACCGAGTCGCCAACCGGTCATGCCGAAATACTTGGAAAAACTATTCAGCACGAAGGCGTCATTGTCGACTTCCAGCACGCTGCTCGCGTCGGTGCCGTAGGTCAAACCGTGGTAAATCTCGTCAACCACAAGGTGCCCATCCCGCGCCTTGAGCGACGCCGACAGCGCGGCCAGCTCGTCGCGGTGCAGCAGCGTCCCGGTCGGATTGGCCGGAGACGCCACCAGCGCACCGACGCTGTCCTCGTTCCAGTGTTGAGCGACCAGATCGGCCGTCAGCTGATAACGCACGTCCGGACCCACGGGCACCAGTTGAGCGGCGCCCTCCACCAGACGCAGAAAATGCCGGTTGCAGGGGTAACCCGGATCGGCCAGTAGCCAGTGTTTACCGGGATCGACCAGCAGACTCGCCGCCAGCAGCAACGCACCGGAACCGCCCGGCGTGATCAGAATCCGGCCCGGATCGACGTTCACGCCATAACGCTGAGCGTAAAAACCCGAGATCGCCTCGCGCAATTCCGGCAGACCACGGGCCGCCGTGTATCGGGTCTTGCCAGCGGCCAACGCCGCCTGACCGGCCTTGATGATCGGCTCGGCCGTGGTGAAATCCGGCTCGCCAATCTCAAGGTGGATGACGTCATGCCCCGCCGCTTGCAGTTCATTCGCCCGCGCCAGCAGCGCCATCACATGAAAGGGTTCTATGGCGCGGCTGCGCGCACTGTAGGGCTGTGGCATGGGCCTTCCTTTGGTGAGGGGTGGCGAGGAATCGCCGATTCTACCCATCCGCCCGAGCAGGCTACAGCGTTTATCCGCCTGGGCAGCAGCAACTTGCAATCGACAGGCCGGCAAACCGGGGACTTGCGCCACACGCACCAAACTCGGCGCACTGCAAAAATAGATAAAACCGGGCGCTCAGGCTGTGGTCATAGTTCGGGTGCGTGTTGCAGGCCATCCTCGACAACCGGGAGTAGCGCGCTCCGATTCGATCTGGTAAGTTCGCCCGCTTGCAGCCGCAGGGCCGGCAGGTGTCGGCGATGGATCTTAACCTGTGTAATGGCTTAGAAGAGTGAGAGGCGGTCCGTTCATGCCCACCGAAGAAAAGCAAAAGAGCACCCCGGCAATCAGTGGTTTCGAACCCTACGTCGCGACGAAGGGCGAGGAATACATGGGCGAACCCATGCGCAAGCACTTCACCAAAATCCTGTCCCAGTGGAAGCAGGATCTGATGGTAGAAGTTGACCGCACGGTTGTTCACATGAAGGACGAGGCGGCTAACTTCCCTGACCCTGCCGACCGTGCAAGCCAGGAAGAAGAATTCGCGCTGGAACTGCGCGCCCGCGATCGTGAGCGCAAGTTGATCAAGAAGATCGACAAGACGCTGCAGCTGATTCAAGACAAGGAATACGGCTGGTGCGAATCGTGCGGCGTTGAGATCGGTATCAAGCGCCTCGAGGCCCGTCCAACGGCCGACATGTGCGTTGACTGCAAAAGCCTCGCTGAAATCAAAGAAAAACAGGTCGGTAAATGATCCTGTTGATCCAGTAGAAAAGGACGCCTCGGCGTCCTTTTTTTGTTTTGCCTGTACCGATCTACCGAGCGGACAACGGTGCCGGCAGGAAGGCGCTACACGGATGAGTTGCGTTTTCCCACACAGCACGGCCAGTCGTCCGGTATTTCGTACGTTTTATTTCCAGTACCATCAGCGCCCATGAAAAACCCTTCCTATATAGGGCGCTTTGCGCCGACCCCCAGCGGTTATCTGCACTTCGGCTCTCTGGTCGCAGCGCTGGCCTCCTACCTCGACGCCCGCTCGGTCGGCGGGAAATGGCTGATGCGCATGGAGGATCTCGACCCTCCCCGCGAAGTTCAGGGTGCCCAGGCGGGCATACTCCAGACGCTCGAAGCCTACGGATTCGAATGGGACGGCGAACTGGTGAGGCAAAGCGACCGGCATGAGGCTTATCAGGAGATCATCAATCGGTGGTTCAACCACGGGCTTGCTTACGCGTGCACCTGTTCGCGCAAGCAACTGGAAGACTACAACGGCATTTACCCGGGCTTTTGCCGCAACGCCGGGCACTCACCCGAAGACGCGGCCATCCGGATTCGGGTGCCTGAGCTGGAATACCGCTTCGAAGACCGGGTTCAGGGCGAGTTTCGTCAACACTTGGGGCGCGACGCGGGGGATTTCATCATTCGGCGGCGGGACGGCTTCTACGCCTACCAACTGGCGGTTGTCCTGGACGACGGCTGGCAGGGCGTGACTGACATCGTACGCGGCGCCGATCTGCTCGACTCCACGCCACGTCAGCTGTACCTGCAAGAACTGCTGGGCCTGCCGCAACCACGTTACCTTCACGTGCCGCTGATCACCCAACCCGACGGTCATAAGCTGGGGAAATCCTACCGTTCGCCGCCGCTGCCGCCTGATCAGGCCACGCCGCTGCTGCTCCGGGGTTTACGTGCCCTGGGGCAAAAGACGCCGGGTGAACTGAACGACGCGACACCCCGAGCGGTGCTGGACTGGGCCATTGCGCACTGGAATGCCGATTCGATACCTCACCTCGGCGCTATCGAGGAAGCTCGAATAGACTGAGCGCCCGCGGCCGATTCATATTGGGCAGCACAAAGCTGGCGGAAACGTCGCTTGCAGCCCCATCGCCATCCGTTACCATGCCGCTCCGTCATCTTCTGGTCAGTCAACCTGGGAGGCCAAATGTACATTTATCGATTGGTCCTGCTACTGGTGGTGGGCATCTATCTGTTCTCCCCGGCCATCATGGACTGGTGGATCGACGCGACGGGCGCCTGGTACAGGCCGTACATGCTGTGGCTGATCCTGATCGTAGTGACCTTCATTCTGCAGAGCCAACGAGATGCCGATGAGCTTTAGCCTGACCCAGATGATTCTGGTCAGTGCCGCCTACCTGACGGTGCTGTTCGGCGTCGCCTGGATCAGCGAACGTGGCCTGATCCCGCGCTGGATCATTCGTCACCCGCTGACCTACACACTGTCACTTGGCGTCTACGCCAGTGCGTGGGCGTTTTACGGCACCGTCGGTCTGGCCTACGAATACGGCTACGGCTTTCTGTCGAGTTACCTGGGTGTGTCCGGCGCTTTCCTGCTCGCCCCCGTTCTGCTTTACCCCATTCTCAAAATCACTCGCACCTACCAGCTCTCGTCCCTGGCCGATCTGTTCGCGTTCCGCTTTCGCAGCACCTGGGCGGGGGCATTGACGACGATCTTCATGCTGATCGGTGTGTTGCCATTGCTGGCGCTGCAGATCCAGGCCGTCGCCGACTCCATCGGCATTCTTACCCGGGAGCCTGTGCGCAACTACGTGGCCTTCGCGTTCTGCGTGCTGATCACGCTGTTCACAATCTTCTTCGGGTCGCGTCACATCGCCACGCGGGAAAAACACGAAGGGCTGGTGTTCGCCATTGCCTTCGAGTCGGTCATCAAACTGGTCGCCATCGGCGGCATCGGTCTGTACGCGCTGTATGGCGTGTTCGACGGACCGCAGAGCCTTGAGCAATGGCTGCTGCAGAACCAGAGCGCACTGGCGGCGTTGCACACGCCACTGCAGGAAGGCCCTTGGCGGACGCTGTTGCTGGTGTTCTTTGCCTCGGCCATCGTGATGCCGCACATGTATCACATGACCTTTACCGAAAACCTCAATCCGCGCTCGCTGGTCAGCGCCAGTTGGGGTCTGCCACTGTTTCTGCTCCTGATGAGCCTGGCGGTACCCCTGGTGCTGTGGGCCGGTTTGAAACTGGGCGCCACCACCAGCCCCGAGTACTTCACGCTGGGTATTGGCATCGCCGCCCACAGCAAGACCCTGGCCCTGCTTGGCTATATCGGCGGGCTTTCCGCGGCAAGCGGGCTGATCATCGTCACCACCCTGGCGCTGTCCGGCATGGCGCTGAACCACCTGGTGCTGCCGCTTTATCAGCCGCCAGCCGAAGGCAATATCTATCGCTGGCTGAAGTGGACCCGGCGCGGCCTGATCGTCGCGATCATCATGGCCGGTTTTGGCTTTTATCTGCTGCTTGGCGCCAAGCAGAATCTCGCGAATCTGGGCATCGTTGCGTTCGTAGCGACGTTGCAATTTCTGCCCGGTGTGCTGTCCGTTCTGTACTGGCCGGCTGCCAACCGTCGGGGTTTCATGGCGGGGCTGATCGCCGGCATCGCGGTCTGGACTTTCAGCATGTTGCTGCCGCTGATCGGCGACTTTCAAGGGTTCTACATCCCGCTGCTGAACATGATTTACGTGCTGGATGACACCAGCTGGCATATGGCGGCAATTGCCTCTCTAGCGGCCAACGTGCTGGTTTTCACCCTGATTTCGCTGTTCAGCAATCCCAGTCCCGAAGAGGCGAGTGCGGCCGAGGCCTGCGCGGTGGACAACGTTCGCCGCCCTCAGCGCCGTGAACTGCACGCAGCCTCTCCCCAGGAGTTTGCGACCCAGCTGGCCAAACCCTTGGGCGCAAAGGCCGCGCAGAAGGAAGTCGAACAGGCGCTGCGGGATCTTTACCTGCCGTTCGACGAGCGCCGGCCATATGCGCTGCGGCGTTTACGCGACCGTATCGAGGCCAACCTCTCCGGGCTGATGGGGCCAAGTGTTGCTCAGGACATGGTCGAGACGTTTCTGCCGTACAAGTCCGGCAGCGAGAACTATGTCACCGAGGACATTCACTTCATTGAAAGCCGGCTCGAGGATTACCACTCCCGGCTCACCGGCCTGGCTGCCGAGCTCGACGCCCTGCGCCGTTATCACCGCCAGACCCTTCAAGAGCTGCCGATGGGTGTGTGCTCCCTGGCCAAGGATCAAGAGATCCTGATGTGGAACAAGGCCATGGAGGAGTTGACCGGCATCGGCGCTCAGCGCGTCGTCGGATCACGGCTCGAGACCATCGTCGATCCCTGGAAGCAGCTGCTGCTGGGGTTCATCAACGTCCCTGACGAGCACTTGCACAAACAGCGCCTGGGCCTGGACGGGCAGACTCGCTGGCTCAACCTGCACAAGGCCGCCATCGACGAACCGCTCGCGCCGGGCAACAGCGGGCTGGTGATTCTGGTTGAAGACCTGACGGACACGCAGATGCTCGAAGACAAACTGGTGCACTCCGAACGGCTTGCGAGCATCGGCCGACTGGCCGCCGGCGTTGCCCACGAAATCGGCAACCCGATCACCGGCATTGCCTGCCTGGCGCAGAACCTGCGCGAAGAACGGGAAGAAGACGCCGAGCTGACGGAAATCAGCAGCCAGATCATCGAACAGACCAAACGTGTCTCGCGCATCGTGCAGTCGCTGATGAGCTTCGCCCACGCTGGCGGGCACCAGCATGCCGACGAACCCGTATGCCTGGCAGAGGTGGCGCAGGATGCCATTGGTCTGCTGGCGCTGAACCGCCGTAATTTCGAAGTGCAATTCTATAACCTGTGCAACCCTAACCACTGGGTCGATGGCGATCCCCAACGGCTGGCGCAGGTGTTGATCAATCTGCTGTCCAACGCCCGCGATGCATCGCCCGCCGGCAGTGCAGTCCGGGTGAAAAGCGAGGCCTCCGAACACACGGTCGACCTGATCGTCGAAGACGAAGGCAGCGGCATTCCGAAAGCCATCATGGACCGCTTGTTCGAACCTTTCTTCACCACCAAGGATCCGGGCGAAGGGACAGGACTGGGCCTCGCGCTGGTCTATTCCATCGTTGAAGAGCATTATGGACAAATCACCATCGACAGCCCGGCTGACCCCGAGCACCAACGCGGAACCCGGATTCGGGTGACCTTACCGCGACATGTCGAAGCGACGTCCGCCGTGAACTGAGACCGTCGAGAGAACCGAATCAATGCCTCACATTTTGATCGTGGAAGACGAAACCATCATCCGCTCCGCCCTGCGCCGACTGCTGGAACGTAATCAGTACCAGGTCAGCGAAGCCGGGTCCGTGCAGGAAGCTCAGGAACGTTTCAGCATCCCCTCGTTTGACCTGATCGTCAGCGACTTACGCCTGCCCGGCGCACCTGGCACAGAGCTTATCAAGCTCGGCCAGGGCAAGCCGGTGCTGATCATGACCAGTTACGCCAGCCTGCGCTCGGCCGTGGATTCGATGAAAATGGGCGCGGTGGATTACATCGCCAAACCCTTCGACCACGACGAAATGCTTCAGGCCGTCTCGCGTATCCTGCGTGATCGGCAGACGCTGCAAAGCATGCAGGCGGAACGCGCCGCCACCGCAAAGGCCGTGATCGGTGACAAATCTGGTCCGGACAACAGCAACGGCGAGATCGGCATCATCGGCTCCTGCCCGCCAATGCAGGACATGTACAGCAAGATCCGCAAAGTCGCGCCGACTGACTCCAACGTGCTGATCCAAGGCGAGTCCGGTACGGGCAAGGAATTGGTGGCGCGCGCGCTGCACAATCTGTCCCGTCGCGCCAAGGCCCCGATGATTTCGGTCAACTGCGCAGCGATCCCGGAATCTCTCATCGAATCCGAGCTGTTCGGCCACGAGAAAGGCGCGTTCACCGGCGCCAGCGCGGGGCGTGCTGGTCTGGTTGAGGCAGCAGACGGTGGCACCCTCTTCCTCGACGAGATCGGCGAGCTACCGCTGGAAGCTCAGGCGAGGCTTCTGCGCGTCTTGCAAGAAGGCGAAATTCGCCGCGTGGGCTCGGTGCAATCGCAGAAAGTCGACGTGCGCCTGATCGCAGCGACTCACCGCGACCTCAAGAGCCTGGCCAAGGTCGGGCAGTTCCGCGAAGACTTGTACTACCGCCTGCACGTGATCGCGTTAAAGCTGCCCGCATTGCGTGAACGCGGCGCGGACGTTAACGAAATCGCCAATGCGTTTCTGGCGCGGCAAAGCCTCAAGGCCGGGCGTAACGACCTGCGGTTTGCGCCAGATGCGGAGCACGCGATCCGACACTATTCGTGGCCAGGCAACGTGAGGGAACTGGAGAACGCGGTCGAGCGCGCGGTAATCCTGTGCGAAAGCCCGGACATCTCCGCAGAGCTGCTAGGCATCGATATCGAGCTGAGCGACCCCGACGTCAACGAGTTCATCGGCCTTGCACCACAGACGTCAGGCTCGTCGAGTTCAACGGCTGGCGAGCCGACGGAAGACTTGTCGCTGGAGGACTATTTCCAGCATTTCGTTCTGGAACATCAGGACCACATGACCGAAACAGAACTCGCTCGCAAGCTCGGCGTCAGTCGCAAGTGCCTGTGGGAGCGTCGGCAGCGCCTCGGCATCCCCCGACGCAAGACCGGAGTGGCTAGCGAAACCTGAGCAAGTCGCGCAGGCTCTGGCACGCGGGTTACGGGCAATGTGAAAAAACTGTTACCTCTTAAAAGGTGACGTAACAAAACCGGGGCGTACGGTAACGAACCCCCGGTTTTTTTTCGTCCGCACCGAATAGCGTCAATTTGCCACACCCTTGGATTCAGGGGCCTGTAGCGATTTTTGCAAAAGTTGGCACAGGTACTGCTATAGGTATTCGTACAAGAACAACAAAAATCAGTCACCCGAAACATCAACATAATAAAAACAAGACGAATCGACTCACGCATAACAAGAACAACACGGCGGAGGCGCAGCTAACTGATTCTTTTGGAGAGGCGTTGCATTTGGGACTTGTCCCGCAACCAGGCCGAGAACAACAAAAACTGCCCTTAGGTAGAGCCTGAACTGGTTGGATCGATAGATCACTGCCGCACAGCGACCAAAGCAATCCGTTTGCTCTTGACTCCCGATTGGGAGGTTTCACAGGCGAAAGCCGTGAATTGGGCGGTCAACAAAAATAAAAAGCCCATCAGACAATAAAAATAAGAGCACGCACTTTGGGGGAGCTTCGGCTCCCCCAGTAGCATCCGCACTAAACCCCTCCCGCTCGACACCCGCGCCACGCAGCGCATTCAATACCCGAACGCACCCATCGCGCTGCCTCCTACACCATCCCCCGACTAAATGCTAGAATCCCCGCCCATCGTGCGGTCACTCTTCGAAATTGGCCGAATATTCCTTCAAACAGTGCCTCCCATGCTGAAGAAGCTGTTCCAGTCATTCCGTTCCCCACTGCGCAAGCCGCAGCAACACGTGCGCACAACGCCTGAGGTGCTCAGTAGCAGCCAGCACTCGTTGCAACGCAATCAATTCAGCCGCTATGCGGTGAACATCGTCGAGCGCCTGCAGACCGCCGGCTACCAGGCCTATCTGGTGGGCGGTTGCGTCCGAGACATGATGCTCGGCATCACGCCTAAGGATTTCGACGTCGCCACCAGCGCCACGCCCGAGCAGATCCGCGCCGAGTTTCGCAACGCCCGTATCATCGGCCGCCGCTTCAAGCTGGTTCACATCCATTTCGGCCGTGAAATCATTGAAGTCGCGACCTTCCGCGCCAATCATCCAATCGACGACGAAGACGAAGACAGCAACCAGTCTTCGCGCAACGAGAGCGGGCGCATTCTGCGTGACAACGTTTACGGCACCCTTGAAGACGATGCACAGCGTCGCGACTTCACGATCAATGCCCTGTATTACGATCCGGTCACCGAGCGCGTTCTCGATTATGCCAACGGCGTACACGACATCCGCAATCGCCTGATTCGCCTGATCGGTGATCCACAGCAGCGTTACAAGGAAGACCCGGTGCGCATGCTGCGGGCCGTGCGTTTCGCCGCCAAGCTGGATTTCGGTATCGAGAAGCACAGCGCCACGCCGATTCGCCCTTTAGCGCCGATGCTGCGCGACATCCCGTCGGCGCGCCTGTTTGAAGAAGTGCTGAAGCTGTTCCTCTCGGGTTACGCCGAGGCGACGTTCGAGATGCTCGTCGATCTCGAACTGTTCGAGCCGCTGTTCCCGGCCAGTTCCAAAGCACTGGAATACAACCCGACCTACACCCACACGCTGATCAGCGAAGCGTTGGCCAACACCGATCTGCGCATCAAGCAGAACAAGCCGGTCACGCCGGCGTTCCTGTTTGCCGCATTGTTGTGGCCTGCCCTGCCCGCCCGTGTGCTGCGTCTGCAAGAGCGCGGCATGCCGCCGATTCCGGCCATGCAGGAAGCGGCTCACGAACTGATCACCGAACAGTGCCAGCGGATTGCAATCCCGAAACGCTTCACCATGCCGATCCGCGAAATCTGGGACATGCAGGAACGTCTGCCGCGCCGCTCGGGCAAACGCGCCGATCTGCTGCTGGAAAACCCGCGCTTCCGTGCCGGCTATGACTTCCTTCTGCTGCGCGAATTGGCTGGCGAAGAAACCGACGGCCTGGGTGAATGGTGGACGGATTATCAGGACGCCAACGATTCCGGACGCCGTGACATGATTCGTGACCTGGGCAGCAAGCCCGACGCCACCGGCCAGGGCCCGCGTAAACGTCGTCGCAGCAGCAGCGGCAAGCGCAAACGCGCCGGCGTCGACGGGGCGGAATAACAGCCAATGATCGAGCGCGTTTACGTCGGCCTGGGTAGCAACCTGGCCGACCCCGCCGAACAGTTGCGCGAAGCGATCAAGGCTATGGGCCTGTTGCCGCAGAGCAGCCTGTCAGGCGTTTCCTCTTTTTATGTCAGCGACTCGCTGTTGCCGGGTCAGCCGCGTTACACCAATGCAGTCGCTGCGCTCGATACCTCGCTCCCCCCGCTGGCACTGCTCGATGCCTTGCAAGGCATCGAAAACGATCAGGGCCGCGAGCGCCTCGAACGCTGGGGGCCGCGCACGCTGGACCTCGACATCTTGCTGTTCGGCGATCGCCTCATCGATGAGCCGCGCCTGAAGGTGCCGCATTACCAGATCCAGGAGCGCGCGTTTGTGCTGTACCCACTGGCCGAACTGGCGCCGGGGATCACCCTCGCAGATGGCCGCGCGCTGAATGATTTGCTGGCCCGATGCCCGTTCGAAGGCCTGGAACGATTGGCGAACTGACGCCGCTCTGCAGGCACGTTGAAACCGGCAACACCCGGAATTGACTTCCCGCCCCCTCCTCACGAAGATAAGCGTCCCAAAGCCGGACGACCGGCCACAAGGCGCGGATCAGGCCGTTGCAAACATCGCGAAACGACGATGTGCCTGCCTCCCAAGATGAATCACGCGTTGCTCGCCGCAGTATTCACAGCGCCTGAATGAGGACTTTCCATGCCCGATATCACCGTTACGTCCCTGCTGGCCCTGAAGCAGAAAGGTGAAAAAATCACCATGCTGACCTGCTACGACGCGACTTTTGCCCACACCGCCAGCCAGGCCGGTGTGGAAGTGCTGCTGGTCGGCGACTCGCTGGGCATGGTCCTTCAAGGCCACGACAGCACGCTGCCCGTCACCACCGCTGAAATGGCGTACCACGTGGCCGGCGTCAAACGCGGCAATCAGGGCGCGCTGATTCTGGTGGATTTGCCGTTCATGTCCTACGCCACGCCCGAGCAGACCTTCGCCAACAGCGCCACGCTGATGCAGGCAGGCGCACACATGGTCAAGATCGAAGGCGCAGCGTGGCTCGCCGACTCGATCCGGCTGCTCGCCGAACGCGGCGTGCCCGTCTGTGCACACATGGGTTTGACGCCTCAGGCGGTCAACGTGTTGGGCGGCTATAAAGTGCAGGGGCGTCAGGAGTCGCAGGCGCGGCAGATGCGGGCCGACGCGATTACCCTTGAGCAGGCCGGCGCCGCGATGATTCTGCTGGAATGCGTGCCGAGCGAACTGGCCCAGGAAATCACCCACGCCGTGAAGATTCCGGTAATCGGTATCGGCGCCGGCAGCGCCACCGACGGTCAGGTGCTGGTGCTCCATGACATGCTTGGGCTATCGATTACCGGCCGCGTGCCCAAGTTCGTGAAGAATTTCATGGCCGGTCAGCCGGACATTCAGTCGGCGATCGCCGCTTACGTTAGCGCGGTCAAGGACGTCAGCTTCCCCGCTCCAGAACACGGATTCTCGGCATGAACACAGTTAAAACCGTTCGCGAACTGCGCGCCGTCGTCGCTCGCGCTCGCAGCGAAGGCAAACGCATCGCCCTGGTGCCCACCATGGGCAACCTGCACAGCGGCCATATCGCGTTGGTCACCAAAGCCGTTCAACGCGCTGATTTTGTAATCGCCAGCATCTTCGTCAACCCGCTGCAGTTTGGTCCCAACGAAGACCTGGCGTCGTATCCCCGTACTCTGGCTGCCGATCAGGAGCAATTGCTTCAGGCCGGTTGCCACTTGCTGTTTACGCCGACGGTCGAAGAAATGTATCCCCATGGCATGGCTGACCAGACCATCGTGCGCGTCCCGGTGGTGTCCGAAGGTCTGTGTGGCGGCAGCCGTCCTGGTCACTTCGACGGCGTATCGACGGTGGTCAGCAAGCTGTTCAACATGGTGCAGCCGGACATCGCGATTTTTGGTCAGAAGGATTTCCAGCAACTGGCCGTCGTCAACGCACTGGTGCGCGACCTGAACATGCCCATTCAAATCATCGGCGAGCCCACCGTGCGTGCCGCCGATGGCCTGGCCCTGTCGTCGCGCAATGGCTACCTGACTGATGACCAGCGCGCTGCAGCGCCGGCGTTGTACCGCGTGATCAAACGGATCGGCACGGCATTGCAGAATGGCGAGCAGGATCATCAGCAGCTGATCAGCGATGGTGTGAAAGACCTCGAAGCAGCGGGCTTCCGGCCTGATTACCTGGAGATTCGCCATGCAGTGAGCCTGCGGCCTGCGACCCCGGATGATCGTGATCTGGTGGTGCTGGGCGCGGCGTTCATGGGCAAGACGCGCCTGATCGACAACCTGCATCTGGTCAAGGAATAACCTGCCCACCCGGCTGATGGATGCGCCGGGTCTCGTTTAAAGCAAAAGTCACGTGATCGGATGACCATCTGCGCCTATGCTCAGGGCGCGAAACCGATTGCGCAGCGCAGGCCTGGCCTTCGCAGGGTGCTGGCGATGAACTTAGCCACACCCGCAATGCCATACCGATACAGTTCGTGTCAGACCAGCAGCTCTACTCTGTGAGAAAAAGTACCGAGCAAAGGTAAAGCAGGGCGCAGACATCGGCGTTTCCGGGGACTAGTCTCTGATCCGCCCACGAATTCATGTCCAATCCTGCTTTTCAGTGTCCAAAAGGCAGTTCAAGTACAAGGAAACCCGCAGCGATGGCGTACTACCGCACTCCTCATGACGTCACTACCCTGCCCGCCTGGCAGGCGCTCAACGATCACCGCGAAGCGATGCAGAATTTCAGCATGCGCGACGCGTTCAACGCAGACCCGAAGCGTTTCGATGAATTCACGCTCAGCAGTGCCGGTCTGTTTCTCGACTACTCGAAGAACCTCATTACCGCCGAGACCCGCCAGTTGCTGGTCAACCTGGCCAATGAAGTCGGTTTGAAAGAAGCCATCAAGGCGCAGTACGACGGCGAACTGGTCAACGCTTCGGAAGGCCGCCCTGCGCTGCACACCGCGCTGCGTCGCCCTGTGGGCGACAAGCTGTTGGTCAACGGCGTCAACGTGATGCCGGAAGTGCACAAGGTGCTGAACCAGATTACTGATCTGGTCGGGCGCATCCACGACGGTCTGTGGCGCGGCTACACCGAAAAGCCGATCACCGATGTGGTCAATATCGGCATCGGCGGCTCGTTCCTCGGTCCTGAGCTGGTGTCCGAGGCGCTGCTGTCCTACGCACAGAAAGGCGTTCGTTGCCATTACCTGGCGAACATCGACGGCACCGAGCTGCACGAGCTGACTCAGAAGCTGCGCGCCGAAACCACGCTGTTCATTGTTTCGTCGAAGACGTTCACCACCCTTGAAACCCTGAAGAACGCCACCGCTGCCCGCGCCTGGTACCTCGCCCAGGGCGGGTCCGAAGCCGAGCTGTATCGCCACTTCATCGCCGTGTCGAGCAACAACGCCGCGGCGGTTGCGTTTGGGATTCGTGAAGAAAACATCTTCCCGATGTGGGACTGGGTCGGTGGCCGCTATTCGCTGTGGTCGGCCATCGGCCTGCCGATTGCGCTGGCGATCGGCATGTCGAACTTCAAGGAGCTGCTGTCCGGCGCCTACACCATGGATCAGCACTTCCAGAACGCCGAGTTCGAAGAGAACATGCCGGTGCTGCTGGGCTTGCTGGGTATCTGGTATGGCAACTTCTGGGGCGCGCAAAGTCACGCGATCCTGCCGTACGACCACTACCTGCGCAACATCACCAAGCACTTGCAGCAGTTGGACATGGAATCCAACGGCAAGAGCGTTCGCCAGGACGGCGTGCCCGTCAAAACCGACACGGGCCCGGTCATCTGGGGTGGCGTTGGCGCGAACGGTCAGCATGCTTACCACCAGTTGCTGCACCAAGGCACGCAAATGATCCCGGCCGACTTCATCGTGCCGATCGTCAGCTTCAACCCGGTGTCCGACCACCACCAGTGGCTGTACGCCAACTGCCTGTCCCAGAGCCAGGCGTTGATGCAGGGTAAAACCCGCCCCGAAGCGGAAGCCGAACTGCGCGCCAAGGGCGTACCGGAAGAGGAAGTGCAGCGTGTCGCGCCGCACAAGGTCATTCCGGGCAATCGTCCGAGCAACACCATTGTCGTGGAGCGCATAAGCCCTCGCCGCCTGGGCGCACTGGTCGCGATGTACGAGCACAAGGTGTTCGTGCAAAGCGTGGTCTGGGGCACGAATGCCTTCGACCAATGGGGTGTTGAGCTGGGGAAAGAGCTGGGGAAAGGCGTTTACAGCCGCCTCGTCGGCACCGACGAAACGATTGCTGAAGACGCTTCGACTCAAGGCCTGATCAACTATTTCCGCGGTCGTCACCGCGGCTGATCTGCCTTTCTGCAACACACGCGAAACCCGCTGCCCTCTCCCACGAGGCAGCGGGTTTCGTGCATTCAGGCTCTTCAGTCTTCTATGTCGGGAAGCACCGTCGGATCAAGCTGAATGGTGTGCTGCGCCGGATTGCGCACGCAGATGAATTGGTCGTCACGCGCCCCTTCCTTGGGGCCGACGCGGCGCAGATGCATCAATGAGCCACACCAGGGGCATTGCGCGGTGAGGCGATTCACCCGCAGCCGTCCAGCCTGGCTGATTTCGATATAGTGCCGCGAGCCGAAGAAATGCTCGAATTTGCGTCGACGCAGCACGGCTGACATGGCAACGGCCATGACGGCAACGATGAATGAAAACATGAAGAACGTTGACCACGAGCTCTGCCCGCCCAATGGCGGCTGGAACAGGGTGAAGTACAGCCCGATCAGACTGGCGACACCCGTGATGCCTCCAAAGACAGAGACGTTGCTGCTGTCGACGCTTCGGCCGCCAAATGCCGAATGGCGCTTAATGTGCAATTGCTCAGGGGTGAACGTGGAACGCTCGTTGTGACTGATGTTTACGTTGGCGCCACGGAAATCGCCGACGCCTACGTTCAGGCTGTTGTCGCCGCTTTGATCGCCATGATTGTTGTTAGGCAAAAGAGGGTCTCCTGGGACGTGGACGCTGAAATGGCCGGCGATTGTCACTGCCTTCACCTTCAACGAAAATCAGCCCCTTCCCGGATTTGCGTGGGAACTAGCGACATACCCTGTCATATGTTTCTGTAGGAAGGATCCGCAATCGGTCGCGGGATGGCGGTGGCCTGCGCACCGTTGGGATGGGGTTCAGGCGACAAAGGGCTTAAATTATCATCGTCATTCATGCAACCATGCTTCCCCTTGATGCGGCTGCCTGCCCTCTCTGTTCAACCTCTTTACATCCGGTCCGGCGCCATGTCCTACACCACTGAGGATTCGCACCATGCAAGACGTTGTAATCGTTGCCGCTACCCGCACCGCGGTGGGCAGTTTCCAGGGTTCTTTGGCGAATATTCCCGCAGTGGATCTCGGCGCTGCCGTCATCCGTCAACTGCTGGCACAGACGGGTCTGGACAATGCGCTGGTCGATGAGGTGATCATGGGTCAGGTGCTCACCGCGGGCGCAGGCCAGAACCCTGCACGCCAGGCGGCGATCAAGGCGGGTTTGCCGTTCACAGTGCCGGCCATGACGCTGAACAAGGTCTGCGGCTCGGGCCTCAAGGCGCTGCATCTGGGCACGCAGGCGATTCGTTGCGGCGATGCTGAGGTGATCATTGCTGGCGGCCAGGAAAGCATGAGCCTGTCCAACTATGTGATGCCGGGCGCGCGAACCGGCTTACGCATGGGCCATGCGACGATGGTCGACACGATGATCAGCGATGGCCTGTGGGATGCGTTCAACGATTACCACATGGGCATCACGGCCGAGAACCTGGCCGATAAATACGCCATCAGCCGTGAGGCACAGGATGCATTTGCGGCGGCGTCGCAACAGAAAGCCGCCGCTGCCATCGAGGCCGGGCGCTTCGTGGATGAAATCACCCCGATCCTGATTCCCCAGCGCAAGGGCGACCCGCTGTCTTTCGCCACTGATGAGCAGCCGCGTTCGGGCACCACCGCTGAATCCCTGGGCAAGCTCAAGCCAGCCTTCAAAAAGGACGGCTCGGTCACGGCAGGTAATGCGTCATCGTTGAACGACGGCGCGGCCGCGGTCATTCTGATGAGTGCCCGGAAAGCAGAAGAACTGGGCTTGCCAGTTCTGGCGCGGATTGCCGCTTACGCGAATGCCGGCGTAGACCCGGCAATCATGGGCATCGGCCCGGTGAGCGCCACCCGCCGCTGTCTGGACAAGGCGGGTTGGTCGCTGGAGGCGCTGGATTTGATCGAAGCCAACGAAGCCTTCGCCGCACAGTCCTTGTCAGTTGGCAAAGAGCTGGGCTGGGACATGGACAAGGTCAACGTAAACGGCGGCGCTATCGCCATCGGCCACCCGATCGGCGCGTCGGGCTGCCGCGTGCTGGTGACCCTGCTCCACGAAATGATCAAACGCGACGCGAAGAAGGGATTGGCGACGCTGTGCATTGGTGGCGGACAAGGCGTGGCGCTGGCATTGGCCCGGTCATAAGGGCCTGGCCGAGACGCAGGTGTAGGACTAGTCCCACTGAAAGCACGCGGCCACTCAGCGCGACCGGCTTCAGCCGGGAAGAGGCCGGTGCGAACACCCCAGTTTCGCGGTGTGACCACTGACGCCTTCCCGGCTAAAGCCTGTCCCACAAAAGCACGCGGTCAGTCAGTGGGACCGGCTTCAGCCGGCAACAGGCCGGTGCGAACACCCTGAATTTCGCGGTGTGACCACTGACGCCTTCCCGGCTAAAGCCAGTCCCACTAAAAGCACGTGGTCAGTCAGTGGGACAGGCTTCAGCCGGGAAGAGGCCGGTACGAACACCCCAGTTTCGCGGTGTGACCACTGACGCCTTCCCGGCTAAAGCCTGTCCCACAAAAGCACGCGGTCAGTCAGTGGGACCGGCTTCAGCCGGGAAGAGACCGGTGCGAACACCCTGAATTCGCGGTGTGACCACTGACGCCTTCCCGGCTCAAGCCTGTCCCACAAAAGCACGCGGTCAGTCAGTGGGACCGGCTTCAGCCGGGAAGAGACCGGTGCGAACACCCTGAATTCGCGGTGTGACCACTGACGCCTTCCCGGCTAAAGCCGGTCCCACTAAAAGCACGCGGTCAGTCAGTGGGACCGGCTTCAGCCGGGAAGAGCCGGTGCGAACACCCCAGTTTCGCGGTGTGACGTCCGACGCCTTCCCGGCTAAAGCCAGTCCCACTAAAAACACGCGGTCAGTCAGTGGGACCGGCTTCAGCCGGGAAGAGACCGGTGCGAACACCCTGAATTCGCAGTGTGACCACTGACGCCTTCCCGGCTAAAGCCTGTCCCACAAAAGCACGCGGTCAGTCAGTGGGACCGGCTTCAGCCGGGAAGAGACCGGTGCGAACACCCTGAATTCGCGGTGTGACCACTGACGCCTTCCCGGCTAAAGCCTGTCCCACAAAAGCACGCGGTCAGTCAGTGGGACCGGCTTCAGCCGGCAACAGGCCGGTGCGAACACCCTGAATTCGCGGTGTGACCACTGACGCCTTCCCGGCTAAAGCCAGTCCCACTAAAAGCACGCGGTCAGTCAGTGGGACAGGCTTCAGCCGGGAAGAGCCGGTGCGAACACCCCAGTTTCGCGGTGTGACGTCCGACGCCTTCCCGGCTAAAGCCAGTCCCACTAAAAGCACGTGGTCAGTCAGTGGGACCGGCGTCACCTGCAATCATTGCCACCCAAACTTGCGCACATAGAAGCCCTTCACCGCCTGGGTCAACGCCACGTATCCGATCAGGATCAGCGGCAGGATGGCGAAGTACAGCGGGGGCAGCGCCTGGAGTTTGAAGTAGTGCGCCAGCGGGCCCATCGGCAGGAAGATGCCCACGGCCATGATCACTCCGGTCATCACCATCAACGGCATTGCCGCGCGGCTTTGCAGGAAAGGGATTTTCGGCGTGCGGATCATGTGCACGATCAGCGTCTGCGTCAGCAGGCCCACGACAAACCACCCCGACTGAAACAGCGTCTGATGCTCAGGCGTGTTGGCGCCGAACACGTACCACATGACCGCGAACGTGGTGATGTCGAAGATCGAGCTGATCGGCCCGAAGAACAGCATGAAGCGTCCTACATCTGCGGGCTGCCAGCGCTGAGGTTTTTTCAGCAATTCCTCATCGACGTTATCGAATGGAATAGCGATCTGAGAAATGTCGTACAGCAGGTTCTGCACCAGCAGGTGCATCGGCAGCATCGGCAGAAACGGAATGAACGCACTGGCGACCAGCACCGAGAACACGTTGCCGAAGTTCGAGCTGGCCGTCATCTTGATGTACTTGAGCATGTTGGCGAAAGTCCGGCGCCCCTCCAGCACGCCCTCCTCCAGCACCATCAGACTCTTCTCCAGCAGAATGATATCGGCGGCTTCCTTGGCGATGTCCACCGCGCTGTCCACGGAAATACCGATGTCGGCCGTGCGCAGCGCCGGCGCGTCGTTGATGCCGTCGCCCATGAAACCCACCACGTGCCCGTTGGCCTTTAGCAGCCGCACGATGCGCTCCTTGTGGGAAGGCGTCAGTTTGGCGAACACGTTGGTGGTCTCGACCGCGACCGCCAGCTCAGCGTCGCTCATCCGTTCGATATCACCGCCCAGTAGCAGGCCCTGACGTTCCAGACCGACTTCGCGACAGATCTTCGCGGTGACGCGCTCGTTGTCGCCGGTGAGCACTTTTACCGCCACGCCATGCTCGGCCAGCGCCTTGAGTGCAGGCGCCGTGCTTTCCTTCGGTGGATCGAGAAACGCCACATAACCGATCAGGGTCAGGTCGCTTTCGTCAGCTAGACCGTAGGTGTCACGACCGGCTTCCATGGCGCGCGCCGCCACCGCCACAACGCGCAGGCCTTCTTCGTTGAACGCGGCGGTGACGTTCAGAATGCGCTCGAGCAGTTCAGGCGTCAGCGCTTCTTCGGCATCGCCGTGGCGCACGCGACTGCACACGCTCAGCACCTCCTCCAGCGCACCTTTGCAGATCAGCAGATGCGGCTCGCGCTGCTGTTGCACCACCACCGACATGCGCCGGCGATTGAAGTCGAACGGGACCTCATCGACCTTGGTGAACGCGGTGCCGACTTGCAGCTCGCGGTGAATCTCGACGTGCTCCAGCACGGCGACGTCCAGCAGATTTTTCAGGCCGGTCTGGTAGTAGCTGTTGAGGTAGGCCATTTCGAGAACGTCGTCGGACTCGTCGCCCCAGACGTCGACATGGCGTGCGAGAAAAATCTTGTCCTGAGTCAGCGTGCCGGTCTTGTCGGTGCACAGCACGTCCATGGCGCCGAAGTTCTGGATGGCGTCGAGGCGTTTGACGATGACTTTCTTGCGCGACAGAAACACCGCGCCCTTGGCCAGCGTCGAGGTGACGATCATCGGCAGCATTTCCGGCGTCAGGCCGACAGCGATGGACAGCGCGAACAGCAACGCCTCCATCCAGTCGCCCTTGGTGAAGCCGTTGATGAACAGCACCAGCGGCGCCATCACAAACATGAAGCGGATCAGCAGCCAGCTGACTTTATTGACCCCGGCCTGAAACGAGGTCGGCGCGCGGTCGGTGGCGCTGACCCGCTGCGCCAGCGCGCCGAAATAGGTGTTGTTACCCGTCGCAAGAACGACGCCCGTCGCCGCGCCGGACACCACATTGGTGCCCATGAACAGGATGTTTTCCAGGTCCAGCGGGTTGCTTGTGTCGACGTCCTGACGCCGCGCGAATTTCTCCACCGGCATGGATTCGCCGGTCATCGCGGCCTGGCTGACGAACAGGTCCTTCGCACTGAGCACGCGGCAGTCCGCAGGGATCATGTCGCCGGCAGACAGCACAATGAGGTCGCCTAGCACCAGTTGCTTGATCGGCAGCTCGATGCGTTTTTGCCTGGCGCTATCGGCAATGTCGAACGTGCTGTCGGCGCGACGCATGACGGTCGCGGTGTTGCTGACCATCGCCTTCAGCGCGTCGGCAGCCTGATTGGAGCGCGCCTCCTGCCAGAAACGCAGCAGCGTGGAGAGCACGACCATGGAGAAAATCACCGTGGCGGCTTTCATGTCCTCGGTGAGCCACGAGATGAACGCCAGCAGGGTTAGCAGCAGGTTGAACGGGTTTTTGTAGCAGTGCCACAGGTGCACCCACCATGGCAGCGGCTGTTCGTGCTCAACTTCGTTGAGGCCGTGTTGCTCGCGCAGCTCGTGCGCTTCGGTTTCGGTGAGACCGTCGGCGTGGCTGCACAGGCGTGCGAGCAATTCAGGCACATCGCTGCTGGCGCCCCGGGTCAGGGTTTGCGCAAGGGTGGGCGGCACTTCGCGGCTGACGGTGGCGTCGGTCACGCTGTCGAGCGTCGCCAGCCGACGAAAGTGCCGGCCGAGTTTGCGAGTGCGGACGAAGTCGGCGAGGAATTCTTTCAGGAGGGTGTACTTCATGGTTATGTCCCCTGGACTGAAGGCTGCTGGAGCTGAAAGCACAGGAACCTTGAGCAGGTACGGCAAGCCTCAGGCGCCGCGCTCATTGATGAGCAGGCACCGCAGGCTGGCCCGCGCAGCAAAAATGCCACGCGCGTCCGATGCGCAGACGAACGACGGACGCGTCGGTCATCACGCAGGATTGGGCGTCAGGGAAAGGACAGGGAAGCGGGCTCTGATCAGAGTCCGCTGGCACTGCCGCTTCTCACGTTGTCGGCGAGATAGCGGCAGTGAAAAGACTGCGCGTTATCGGGCCGAGGATTGGCCGGTCGTTATCACCGGCTGACGTCTGTCACTCGAACAAGTACCCACTGTGGGTCTCCGCATTGGTTGAAAACGGGCGAAGAATACGCCCGGGTTTTATGAGAGTAAATCGCCAGTACGTGGGGTGTAAGGGTTATTGCGGATGTCTTCAGGGGAGGTTCAGGAAAGGTTCAGGAAAGGCGGCAGCGGTGCGGTATGTGGCGGCATTTGCGGGAGTGAGCTCGCTCGCGAAGACGGCATTTCAGGCGCTAAAGATGTGGCGGATGTCCCGGCCCTTTCGCGAGCAAGCTCGCTCCCACAATTGGTGTGGTAGCAGGGAGATCTGCAGTGCTGCCAAGGTCGGCCAAAGCAGACCGTATGAAATCGAACTGCTAAACTGCCGCGCCTCATCCCTGCCTAAGGCCGAGCATGTCTTCGTTGAATCAGGCGCTCAGCGTCGCCCTCGATAATCGTCAACCCCTGCTCGCGGAACTGCACGCCCAAGGCACCGATTGCTATCGCCTGTTCCACGGCAGCCAGGAGGGCGCAAGCGGGCTGACGGTCGACCGCTATGGCCCGCAGTTGCTGGTGCAGAGTTTCCACAACAGCCTGGACCTTGACTCGCTGCTGGCGCTGCATACCGCCGTCAATGCACGGCTGGGTCTGGAGCTTTTGCTGGTCTACAACGACCGCTCTCAGGGCAACTCGCGCGTCGACCGCACAGACCCGATCTACAAAGCCGACGACGCAGCGCTCGCCGATCTGGTCGGCCATGAATGGGGCCTGAATTACCGGGTGCGCGGCCGTCATGCCGGGCAGGATCCGCTGCTGTTTCTCGACCTGCGCAACGCCCGGGGCTGGGTCAAGCAACATGCCGCCGGCAAGAGCGTGCTCAACCTGTTCGCCTATACCTGCGGCGTCGGCCTGAGCGCAGCGGCGGGTGGCGCGCGCGAGGTGTGCAACCTGGATTTCGCCGAGGGCAACCTGGCCGTCGGGCGCGAGAACGGCCTGCTCAATCCGCAGCTGCCGACGATGCAGTTCGTCCAGTCCGATTATTTCCCGGCCATTCGCCAACTGGCCGGGCTGCCCATCGCTTCTCGCCGCGGCCACAAACTGCCGAGTTATGTCCGCCTCGAGCAGCGCCAGTATGATCTGGTCCTGCTGGATCCTCCGGCCTGGGCCAAGAGCGCCTTCGGCACGGTTGACCTGCTGCGCGATTACCAAAGCCTGCTGAAACCCGCGCTGCTGACCACCGCCGAAGATGGCGTGTTGATCTGCTGCAACAACCTGGCGAAGGTCAGCCTGGACGACTGGCGCGAGCAAGTGCTGCGTTGCGCGAGCAAGATTGGCCGACCTGTACGCGACTGCCAGGTGCTGACCCCGGGCGCCGACTTTCCGTCACAGGATCAACAGCCCCCGCTCAAGACATTGATCTTGCAGCTGTGATGCTCAAACGCGCGTAAGGAAATTTCCCACAAGGATTGAAGCGACTGGATTCGGAACCAGATTGGCGTGCCATACTCCAAGGACCTCCCATCGAGAGAGTCGGCGACCTACATGCCCAAAGGATTGAAACGCGCCATCGGCGCCCTGCTGGCCGTCTTCGCCATCTACAGCGTGCTGGGGTTTCTGATCCTGCCAGGCGTTGCATTGCGAATCATCAATCAACAGCTGGCCAATTACAGCACAGTGCCGGCCAGGCTGGACCGCCTCGAACTCAATCCCTACAGCCTGGAAGTCACCCTTTGGGGCCTGAATATCGGGGTGCCGGGCAAGGAGCAAATCGGTTTCGCACGGCTTTACGCCAATCTGCAAATCGACAGCCTGTGGACCAAGGCCTTGCACCTCAAGGCCGTCGAACTCGATAAACCCAAGACCGAGCTGCTGTTCGCCAAGGACGGCGCGCTCAACCTCGCCGGGCTGTTCAAGCTGCCCACCAGCGAACCCGCAAAACCCGACGAACCTCCAAGCAAGCCATTTCCGCTGCGTATCGGCGAGATCAAGCTGGCCGACGGTTACGTGCATTTTCAGGACATGCGCCCCAGCGAGCCCATCGAGTTTCTCTACGACGCGCTGAATTTCGAGCTGAAAAACCTCAGCACGCTGCCGGAAGACAACGCCGACATGACGCTGGTCGCCGCCGGGCCTGAAGGCGGTCAAATCGACTGGGTCGGGCGTATCAGCCTGGTGCCGATCGCATCGGAAGGCACGCTCAAAGTCACCGACGGCAAGATGAAAGTCTGGTGGCCCTACGTTCGCGATGCATTGCCGCTGGTGCTCAAAGACGGTGTGCTCAACTTCAACACCCATTACAAACTCAGTCTGGCCAAGGAAACCGAGCTGCTGCTGGACAACACGTCCCTGAGCGTCGCGCCCTTTGCCATTGATGCCCCAGACGGCCGACCGCTGGCTCGCCTGAAAAAACTGAGCGTGAGCGAGACGTCCATCGATCTGGCCAAGCAGTTGGTGAACGTCGGCAAGATTCGCAGCGAAGGCCTGGAAACCTGGGCGACGCGGGAGTCGGACGGTGAGCTGGACTGGCAAAAATTGTTCGCCAGCCAGCCGTCCAAGGCCCAAACCCAATCCCAGTCCAAGAAAGTCGAGGCTGAGAAGCAACAGCCCGCCACCGCCACCGGCACTGAAGCGACGGCCAGCGCCAAGCCGGCGGCGCCGAGCAAACCCTGGCAGGTGTTGCTGCGCGATACGCAGCTGCGCGACTACCGCATTCATCTCGCTGACAAAGTGCCGAAAGAGCCTGTCGCCATTGACGTCGGCCCGTTGAATCTGGACCTGACCGGCTTCGACAGCCTCAACAAGTCGCCCTTCAAACTCAAGCTCGACACCGGCGTGGGCAAGCAAGGCAAGCTGACCGCAGACGGCGAGGTGAATCTGGCGCCGGTTCGCGCCAACCTTAATGTCACCACCCGCGATATCGACTTGCGTGTCGCGCAGTCCTACGTCACACCTTTCATTCGCCTGGAAGTGCGCAGCGGCATGCTCAACAGCGATCTGGCGGTGGACCTGGAAAGCACCGAGCCCTTGGCGCTGGGCATTACCGGCAAGGCGCAGGTTGACCAGCTGCACACCCTCGACACGCTCAAATCGCGAGACTTCGTGAAGTGGCAGCGGCTGAATGTCGACGGGCTGAATTTCCAGTTGGGCGACAGCCTGACGATTGCCTCGGTCAACATTGATCAGCCGTATGCGCGCTTCATGATCGCCGATGATCGCTCGACCAATATCGACGACCTTCTGATTCCACAGCCCGCTGATCAGGCGCCTGCCGCGCCGAAAGCCAAGGCTGCCGCCAGCAGCGAAAAGCCCATGGGCATTCGCATTGGCGAGGTCAACATCACCAATGGCTCGGCCAACTTCGCCGACTTCAGCCTGACGCCGAATTTCGCCACCGCCGTTCAGCAGCTCAACGGCAAGATCGGCACGCTGGATAACCGCCAGGACAAACCGGCGACGGTGAACATCAACGGCAAGGTTGATCGGTATGCGCCGGTGACCATCAAGGGCGCGCTGAATCCGTTCAACCCGATGGCGAGCCTGGACATCGCCACCAGCTTCAAGCGCGTGGAACTGACCACGTTGACGCCCTACTCCGGCAAGTTCGCCGGTTACCGTATTCGCAAGGGGCGTCTGAATCTGGATCTGCATTACCTGATCACCAAGGGCCAGCTCAAGGCCGAGAACAAAGTGGTCGTCGAGCAGCTGCAACTGGGTGAAAAGGTCGACAGCCCGGACGCGGTGAATCTTCCGTTGAAACTGGCGATTGCCCTGCTGAAGGACACCGATGGCAAGATTTCCATCGAGTTGCCCGTAACGGGCGACCTCAACAATCCGCAGTTCAGCGTCATGCCGATTGTCTGGCAGACCCTGCGCAATCTGGTGGTGAAGGCCGCGGCGGCGCCGTTCAAATTCATCGGCGGCTTGATCAGCGGCGGTGGCGGGTCGGAGGATTTGGGCACGGTGGCCTTCGCGCCGGGGGCTGATGAGTTGAGCCCTGAGGCAATGGCTTCGCTGGACAAGCTGGCGGCAGGATTGAAAGCGCGGCCGGCGTTGCGTCTGGAGATTGAAGGCACCAGCGCTGAAGCGAGCGACGGGCCGTTGATTGCCCAGCAACGACTGGAGCGCGAATACCAGAGCACGTACTACAAGATTCTCCAGCGCCGCGGCGACAAAGTGCCTGCGCAGCCGAGCGATCTGGCCGTGCCTGCTGATGAGAAAGCGCCGATGCTCGAGGGCATTTATCGCACACGTCTGAAGCAACAGCCGCCAGCCGAGTGGGTGAATCTGGGCAAGGAAGAGCGTCAGAACAAGCTGCGCGAGGCGGTGCTCAAATCTTGGAGTTCGAGCGCGCTGCTGCTGCGTCAGCTTGGCCAGGCGCGGGCCGGAAGCATCAAGGACTATCTGGTCGACAAGGGCCAACTGGCAGACGAGCGGGTGTATTTCGTCGACACCACCCTCGGCCAGCCAGAAAAAGACGGCCGCGTCATCAGCCCCCTGCACCTCGACAGCGAGTAATGATTTTGAAGAATGCAATAACGAGGATGGCTTTGGTGCTCGGTGTGACCGCGCTGGTTGGCGGTGTTCAGGCGGATACATTGCGTTGTGGCAGCCAGTTGATCAGCGTGGGCGACCGAATGTTTGAAGTGCAGCAGAAGTGCGGCCAACCGGTCAGCCAGGACATCATCGGCTACAAGGAAACCGTCAATCACTACCGTCAGGTGGATCAGGTGCAGGTCCAGGAATGGATCTACGGCCCGAGCAACGGGATGTACCAGTATTTGAGGTTCGAAGGTGGGCGATTGGTGAGGATCGATAGCAAACGCGGGAGGTGATGGCGCCTGCGGATGCTCTCATGCGGGACCCGGCTTGGCTGATTTTCTGTAGGACCGGCTTCAGCCGGGAAGCGGCCAGTGTGAACACCATAGATTTCCGGTGTGAGACCCGACGCATTCCCGGCTAAAGCCGGTCCTACAAGATTACGACCATCAACGCTCGTGCAATGCCTCGGCGCGGGCTTTCAGCACGGGTTTGAGCAGGTAGCTCAGGATGGTTTTCTTGCCGGTGATGATGTCCACCGAGGCGACCATGCCGGGGATGATGAGCAGCGGGTGCTCATCAGTGCCAAGGTGGCTGCGGTCGGTGCGCAGTTTGATCACGTAAAAGGTGTTCTTCTTCTCTTCGTCCTGAATGGTGTCGGCGCCGATCTGTTCCAGCTTGCCTTTCAGCCCGCCATAGATCGTGTAGTCATAGGCCGTAAACTTGATCATCGCTTCCTGACCCGGGTGCAGGAAGGCGATGTCTTGCGGACGAATGCGCGCTTCCACCAACAGGGTGTCATCCAGCGGGACGACTTCGGCAATGTCGCTGCCCGGCTGAATAACGCCGCCCACGGTATTGACCAGCATCTGCTTGACCACGCCGCGCACCGGCGATGTCACCATCGTACGGTTGACGCGGTCTTCAAGGCCCTTGGCCGTCGACTGCGCTTTCGAAAGGTTGGTGCGCGCTTCATTCAGTTGGGTCAGCGCATCGCTGCGGAATTTGCCACGGGTTTCGTCGATCTTGCGCTGCACTTCGGCAATCGCCGCTTGTGCCCGAGGGATCGCCAGCGTAGTGCCGTCCAGCTGCCCGCGTGTTTCCACCTCGGAACGCTTCAGCCGCAGGATGTCCACCGGCGACACCGCGCCCTGAGACACCAACGGCTCCGACATGCCGATCTCCTGGCGCAACAGCCCCAGGCTGCTGCGGTACTGCTCCTGCTTGGAGGCGAACTCACGCAATTCCTGCTGACGCTGAATCAACTGCTGCTGCAAGCCACCGATCTCGTCGACCAGTTGCTGACGACGGCTCTTGTACAAAGACTCTTCGTTGGACGCCTGATTCGGCACCAGCTTGCGCGCTTCGGCGCTGATATTCAGGGGACGATCATCGACCTCGGCGCTCAGACGCTCAACGCGCAGTTGCATCGCCAGACGATCCGCTTCGGTCTCGCCGACGTTGGACGCAAAGCGCGTGTCATCGAGACGAATCAGCGGGGCGCCGGCGTCGACGATCTGGCCGTCGTGGGCGTAGATCTGCGCGACGATGCCGCCTTCCAGGTTCTGGATCTTCTGGATCTTGGTCGACGGAATCGCCTTGCCCTCGCCCTTTGTCACTTCATCGATCACGGCGTAGTTGGCCCAGACCAGCAAGAAGACGAAGAACAGGATCACCGCCCAGATGGTCAGCCGCACGATGCGCGGAGCATCGTCGACCAGTGCCTTTTTGACTTCCGGGAGTGCCTGGCCTTCCAGCGAAGGCGAGCCTTTGAAGTAGCCGAAGATGCCGCCACCGGAGTTTTGACCTGACTTAAGCAACACTGATCTGCCCCTTCTTCAACGCTTCCATAACGGCGGCTTTCGGGCCGTCGGCCACGATCTGGCCGCGGTCGATGACTATCAGGCGATCAACCAGGCTGAGCAACGAAGCTCGGTGTGTCACAAGAATCACGGTCTTTTTCTCGATAACGCCATGCAGGCGCTGCTTCAAACGTTCTTCGCCGGTGTTGTCCATGGCGCTGGTGGGTTCGTCGAGCAACAGAATCGGCGGATCGAGCAACAAGGCCCGCGCCAGGGCGACGTTCTGCCGCTGACCACCGGACAGATTCTGCCCGCGCTCACCCACCTGCAGCTCGTAGCCCTGGGGATGCAGACTGGCAAACTCATGCACGCCCGCCAGTTCGGCGGCCTGCAGCACCATTTCGTCATCCACGTAGCGCGCGCCGGAAATCAGGTTGTCGCGCAGCGTGCCCGACAACAGTTGAATGTCCTGAGCGACGTAGCCGATGTTGTGGCGCACTTCGCTGACGTCGATCTGGCGAATGTCGACGCCATCCACCAGCAGCGAGCCTTCGTCCGGCTGATACAAACCGACCAGCAGTTTGGCCAGGGAGCTTTTGCCCGAACCGCTACGGCCGATGATGCCGACCTTCTCGCCCGGGCGGATCACCAGATTGATGTTACGCAGCGCCAGGTTCTGCTGGTTCGGGTAAGTGAACTCAAGGTTGCGGAATTCCATGGCGCCTTGCAGGACCTGACGGCTGAGCGGACGCTCATCGAAATTGCGTTCCTGAGGCAGCTCCATCATCTGATCGACCGACACCATGGTCACTTTGGCTTGCTGATAACGGGTCAGCAGGCCGGACAATTGCGCCAACGGGCCGAGGGCGCGACCGCTGAGCATGTAGCACGCCACGAGGCCGCCCATGCTGAGGACGCCGTCCATGATCATGTAAACGCCGAAACAGATCATTGCCACGCCCGCCAGTTGCTGAATCAGCAGCGTGATGTTCATGGCCAGACCGGAAAGGACCTTGACGCGCAATTCCAGGCGGCTGAGCGTACCAATGGTGTGTTCCCACTGGTACTGACGCTCGCTTTCGGCGTTGTTGACCTTCACCGCATCGAGGCCGGCGAGGGTTTCGATCAGGCTCGACTGACGCTCGGCACCCAATGCCATGGTGCGCTCAAGGGTGGACGTCAGCGGCTTTTGCAGGAAGTGGCCGATGCTCAGCGCCAGCGGGAAGGCGATGATCGGAATCCAAACCAGATGCCCGCCCAGCAGCGCAATCACCAGCAGGATGATCAGCGTGAACGGCAGATCAATGAGGCTGGTCAGGGTCAGCGACGTGAGGAAGTCACGCATGCCCTGAAACTCATGGATGTTCTGGGCGTAGCTGCCCACCCGCGCCGGACGAAACTTCATCGCCATGCCGACGATTCGCTCGAACAGCGTGGCGGAAATGATCAGGTCGGTTTTCTTGCCGGCCAGGTCCAGGCACAGACTGCGCAGGCCCTTGAGCAATAGGTCAAACAGGAACGCACCACAGATACCGGTCGCCAGCACCCACAAGGTTGCGGTGGCCTGGTTGGGCACGACACGGTCGTAGACGTTCATCACGAAAAGAGGGGTAGCCAGAGCGATCAGGTTGATCACGAAGCTGGCAGCGATCGCGTCGACGTAAAGCCAGCGAGACAGCTTGAGGGTGTCCTTGAACCAGGAACGAGCGCGCGGGATGAGCGAGCCCTGGGTTACGTCAAATTTGTGTTGCGGTTGTGCGAAAAAAACCCGGCCGCTGTAATCCTGCGCCAGCGCTTCGGTTTCGATCAGCACTTCGCCGCCATTGCTTTCGCTGATCAGCAGGCGGGCCGATTCGCCCTCCCAACCGAGCAGAACGGCAGAGCGCCCTTCTTTCAGCAGCAGCAAGGCGGGCAATGCGATCTCGGGAATCTGGGTGAGCTTGCGTTGCAGCAGACGCCCTTGCAAACCGGCCCGGGCTGCGGCGCGAGGCAGCAGATCCGGGCTCAAGCGCTGGTCGGGCAATGGCAGACCGGTGGTCAGCATGGCCCGGCTCGCGGGTTTGTGATGCAGGGCACAGAGTGTCAGCAGCCCGTCGAGTAGCGGATCGTCGTGCTGGCTGCGTGGATCATGACCTAATTGAGCCGAAGGTAATTCCAAGTCCACGCTGACACTCTCTTTCTTAACGGTTAAAAGAAGCTGACTCCGTCAAGAATCAGTTCATGCCCGGCAGCTGAACGGTCGGTTTGACGTCGTTCTGCACAACCGATGCCATTGGCGCCACAACGCCCTGGCTTTTCAGCAGCGTGCCCATGTCCGCCTTGATGCGGTATTGGGTGTACGTCTGCAGGTTCTTCAGTTGCACCAAACGCTGTTGCGCGGTGAACAACTCGTTCTCGCTGTCGAGAAGGTCGAGCAGGGTACGCTCTCCCAGACTGAATTGCTGCTGGTAAGAGGTACGAACGCTGTTGGCACGCTCGACGTACTGCTGAGCAATTGGCACCTGGGCGTTGGCGTTGTTGTAGGCGTTCCAGGCCAGGCCCAGTTCTTCGTTCAACTGACGCAGCGCGTTGTTGCGGATGTCCAAAGCCTGGCTCGACAGGTACGACTTGGACTGCAGGTCAGCCTTGTTGCTGCCACCGGCGTACAGGTTGAAGCGCATGCGCACCATGGCTTCCCAGCCATTGTTGTGGCCTTCGTCGCCGCCAATGTTGTTATCGGCATTGCGGCCCAGTTCTGCATCGAAACGCGGGTAATAATTGGACTGCGCCGAGCTGTACTGCTTTTCAGCGGCAACGATGTCGGCTTCGGCCGAGCGCAGCACCGGGCTGTTCTCAAGCATCTGGCGGCGGGCTTCGTTCAGATCGGCGGGCATCATGGCGAACGGCGACGGCGCTTCCAGCTGGTCAGCTTCCAGACCAACGGCACTCAGGTAGTTGGTCTGAGCGTCGGCCAAGTTGGTCTGTTCGGTGATCAGGTTGTTACGAGCCTGTGCCAGACGGGCATCGGCCTGGTCCATATCCGCCATACGCCCGACACCGCGGGAAGTGCGAAGTTTGATTTGATCGTAAATACGTTCGTGGCTCTTCAGGTTCTCTTCTGCCAGCCGAACCATTTCACGTTGGGTCAGTACATCCAGATAGACCTGTGCAACAGTCAACGCCGTACGTTCGGTGGTATTCAACAGCGAATAGCCCCGGGAATTGGCGGTGGCTTGTTGACGCGCAACTTCGTTACTTGTTGCGAAGCCATCAAACAGCATCTGCTGAAGGCGGATTTGCGCTTCACCGCGGTCCAGCGTCTGGTAGTCGTGGCGGCCGGTCGAGGCACGGGTGCTTGGCGTATCGGAACCGGCCCGGCCGTAGCCCGCCGTGACGTCGACACGCGGCAGGTAGCCGCCTTTTGCAGCACGAAGCGCGTAGTCCTGCGCGATACGGGCATTAATGCCGGCCTGCACCTCGGGATGCTCGTCCATGGCTTTCTGCATGGCGGACTGTAGCGTCTGTGCCTGAACGAAACCGGCACAAAGGATAAGGGGTACAGCAGTGAAAAGGTGCTTACGCATTTTGGTGGTTTCCCGAGAACGTACTTGTTCAAAATGCAGCAATACACACTGCCGCATCGTAAAAATGGCCATTGAAGTGATCGTTTCGAGAGTGTTCTGAAGGGCGCTTGCGATCACACTGCAGAAATACGCGATCTCATCAAATATCAATGTGACATTACGGATGCGATTGTTTAGGATGTCGCCGAATAGGTCAATACTTTGGCAGAAAGTTAATTCCGGTGCCGACCTGCTGTAAATAAATTGACGCCAGATAACGTGCAACTTAATTAGTTCCCTAAGTTGTTATCTGTCATCGAATCAAATGCGAATCTTTACGTATTCCAATATGAAGCGGCTCTGTTAAGCCGGTCGGCATGATGGATACCCACTGAACGGTAATTTCGGAGAGTCACCCCCATGAGCAGTGTTGTTGCCATCGTCAAAAGCATTGTTGGCCAGGTAGTCGCAGTTTCCCCGGAAGGGATTCGTCGTGTGCTGATCGAGGGTGACCGGCTGTTCACCGGCGAGCAGGTTCTGACAGGCCCGGGAGGCGCAGTCACGCTGCAGCTTGCTGATGGCCGTCAACTGGACATCGGTCGTGACAGCCAATGGAGCGCCGACGCACCCGCTTCCACCACCAACCTTGCTGAAGCCACCGCGCAAGCGGCACCTTCGGTTGCGGAACTGCAGCAGGCCATCGCGGCCGGCGCCGACCCGACCAAGGACCTCGAAGCCACTGCGGCAGGTCCGCAGGCTGCGCCAGGTGATGGCGGCAACGCAGGCGGCGGCCACAGCGTTGTGATGCTCAGCGAGACCGCGGGCGTGGTGAATCCGACCATCGGCTTCCCGACCAACGGCCTGGGCACCACTGCCACGCCTCCACCTACGCTGGTTAATGGCCTTGCCATCGACAATGGCAATGGCAACGGCAACGGGACCCCTGTCGCGCCGACGGGCACCCTGACACTGACCGCCACCCAGACGCTGACCGAAGCCGGCGGCGCGCTGGTTTACACGGCAAACGTCACTCAGGCCCCGACTTCAGACCTGACGATCACCCTTTCCAACGGGTCGACCATTGTCATTCGTGGCGGCGACACTTCGGGCTCCACCACTGTTCAAGTGGCTGACAACAACACGCCGTACATCGACCCGTCCGTCATTAGCACCACCATCACTGGCACCACCGGCGGTGGTGGCCTGGTCGTGACGACCGACCCGACTCCGGCGGTGACCACCATCACCGACACCATCGACACCACCTTCGCCAGCATCTCCGGCACCCAGTCGGTGGTTGAAGGCCAGGCCGCCACGTACACCATTACGTTGAGCAATCCGGCGCAGACCGAAGTCACGATCAACCTGACCTACAGCGGCACCGCGACCGACGGCACCGACTACACGCAAGTGGTCAGCGTGAAGATCCCTGCTAATAGCAGCAGCGTCACCTTCGACCTGAACACACTGAATGACACGATCCCGGAAGGCGTTGAAAACGTCACCGTCGCGATTGGCGCCATCAGCGGCGGCAACTTCGAGAACGTCGCTGTCAGCCCGACCAATGGCAGCGTCACCACCACCATCATCGACAACGACGCACTGCCGGTTGTCGATCCGAACGGCGGCGGTAACGGCACCAACAGCGAAACCACCTTCACCGAAGGCCAGGCTGGCGTATCGATCGCCAACCAGTTGACCATCACGGATGCCGACAGCCCGAACCTGCAAAGCGCGCGCGTCACCCTGATCAACCCTCAGGACGCCGACACATTAGTAGTGGGCAGCCCGAATGCGAACATCGCGGTCAGCACCGCCACCGTCAACGGCCAGATCGTACTGACCCTGACCGGCGCCGCCACTGCTGCCGAGTACGAAGCCGTGATCAAGTCGATCACCTTCCAGAACAGCAGCGAAGACCCGAGTGTCGCGGACCGCACCATTACTGTGACCGTCAACGACGGCCAGAATGATTCCGTACCGGCAACCAGCATCGTGCACGTCGTCGCCGTCAATGACGCCCCAACCGTCTCGTTCACCGGCACTGATTACGTCGAAAACGGCGCGCCTCAGGCACTGGTCAGCAACCTGCAGATCGGCGACGTCGACGGCGGCCAGTTGAGCGGCGCGAAGATCACCGTGACCGGTGTTCAGGCCGAAGACCTGATCGCTTCGCCGTCCTTCCAGGGCGGCAACAGCGGCACCACGGCTTCGGGCATCAGCTACACGCTGGGCAACGACGCCAACGGCAACGTTGTCATTCAGTTGAGCGGCAACGCGTCGATCGCCGACTACACCACGCTTATCAACTCGATCACGTACGCCAACAACAGTGACGCTCCGATTACCACCCCACGCGGCGTGACGATCGAAGTGACTGACGTGGACACCCATGGCACTAACAACCTGACGGGCAGCGCCACCGGCGAAGTCGCCATCACCCCGGTCAACGACGCGCCGACCGTCATCAATGCATCGGGCAACGGCGACGAAGACACCACCATCGCGGTCAAGCTGACCGGCGCTGACGTCGACGGCACCATCGATCACTTCAACCTGGTCAGCCTGGCAGCCAACGGCACGTTCTACGCCGATGCTGCCGGTACCCAGGCGCTGAGCAGTCTCAGCAACATCGCGGCTACCGCCAACGGCGCGACGATCTACTTCAAGCCGAACGCCAACTGGGCAGGCGACACCAGCTTTACTTATACCGCTGTCGACAATCAGGGCCAGCCAGCCGGCGCACCAGCGAACGGCATCATCAACGTTACGCCAGTAGCCGACGCGCCAATCGTGACCGTTGCCAACGCCCAAGGCGCTGAAGACACCGCGATCAAGCTGACCCTGAGCACCGCGCTGGTCGACACCGACGGTTCCGAATCCCTGGGCCCGCTTGTTGTGTCGGGCATTCCGGTCAACGCCGTACTGAGCGACGGCAATGGCCACAGCTACACCTCGATTCCGACCGGTGACGGCGCTGTCTACATCGACGGTTGGGACCTGAACAACCTGACGATCACTCCGCCGAAAGACTTCAACGGCGAGATCATCCTGAAAGTGAGCTCGACATCGACCGAGGGCGCCAACAAGGATTCGGCCACCACGACGCAGTCTCTGACCGTGACCGTCGGGCCGGTTAACGACGCGCCAACCGTCACCTTCACCAACCCTGACTACGTCGAGAACGGCGCACCTCAGCCATTGGTCGGCAACCTGCAGATCGGCGACATCGACAGCACCCAGCTGAGCAGCGCAAAAATCACGCTGACCGGTATTCAGGCTGAAGACTTGATCGTTTCCCAGTACTACAAGGACGCCAACAGCGGCGATGCCGCCTTTGGCATCAAGTACACGCTGAGCAACGACGCCAACGGCAACATCGTGATTGATCTGACCGGCAACGCGTCGGTCGCCGACTACACGACGGTGATCAACTCGATCACCTACGCCAACAGCAGTGATAACCCGAGCACCACACCGCGCGGCGTGACCATCGAAGTGACCGACGTGGATGCCAACGGCACCAACAACTTGTCGGGCAGCGCCACCGGTGTCATTAACGTCACGCCGGTCAAC
The DNA here is from genome assembly GCF_057834665.1 of Pseudomonas sp. GL_135. Classification (NCBI taxonomy): domain Bacteria; kingdom Pseudomonadati; phylum Pseudomonadota; class Gammaproteobacteria; order Pseudomonadales; family Pseudomonadaceae; genus Pseudomonas; species Pseudomonas sp. GL_135. The sequence goes on along the minus strand of NZ_CM174408.1, from coordinate 700,722 downwards.
GATGCGCCGACCGTGAGCGCGGCTCAGGGCCAGGGCAACGAAGACACGGCGATCGCGGTCAAGCTGACCGGCGCTGACGTCGACGGCAAGATTGATCACTTCAACCTGGTCACCCTGGCCGAGCACGGCAAGTTCTACGCCGATGCCGCCGGGACCCAGGAGCTGACCAGCCTCAGCAACATTGCCGCCAGCAACAACAGCGCGACGATCTACTTCAAGCCGGACGCCAACTGGGCCGGTGACACCAGCTTCACCTACACCGCTGTCGACAATCAGAATCTGGCAGCGGGCTCACCGGCCAACGGCATCATCAACGTCACGCCGGTGGCCGATGCACCAACCGTTACCGTCACCAACGCCCAGGGCGCTGAAGACAGCGCCATCAAGCTGGACCTGAGCGCTGCCCTGGTGGACACCGACGGTTCCGAGTCCCTCGGCCCCGTCATTGTGGGCGGCATTCCAGTGGGCGCGGTGTTGAGCGATGGCAACGGCCACAGCTACACCTCCATCCCTGTGTCTGAAGGCGGCGATGGCGAGGCTTACCTCACCGGCTGGAATCTGAGCAACCTGACTATCACGCCGCCGAAAGACTTCAACGGCTCGTTCAACCTGCAAGTGAGCTCGACATCGACCGAAAGCGCCAACAAGGACTCGGCCACCTCGATTAAGTCGCTGACCGTCAACGTCTCGCCAGTCAACGATGCGCCTGTTGTCGACACGACCACAGGCAAGGGCAGCGAAGACACCACCATTGCCGTCAAGCTGACCGGCTCTGACGTCGACGGCACCATTGACCACTTCAACCTGGTCAATACGCCTGCACATGGCACGTTCTACTCCGACGCCGCAGGCACCCAGCCGCTGACCAACTTGACCAACATCACCGCCAGCAACAACGGCGCAACGATCTACTTCAAGCCGGACGCGAACTGGAACGGCAGCACGCCGTTCACCTACACCGCCGTCGACAACCAGGGCCTGGCGTCGACTCCGGCAGCCGGCACCCTCACGGTTACGCCTGTCAACGACGCGCCTGTGGTGAATTTCGACAGCACCACCTACACCGAAAAAGGTGCCGCGGTAGCGCTGGTCAACAACTTCAGCATCACTGACGTCGACAGCACTCAGCTGAGCAGCGCGAAAATCACGCTGACCGGCATTCAGGCCGAAGACCTGATCGTGTCCCCGTACTACAAGGACAGCAACAGCGCCGAAACCGGTCTGGGCATCAAGTACACCCTGACCAACGACGCTGACGGCACCATCTACATCAATCTGACCGGCAAGGCGTCGATAGCCACTTACGAAACCCTGATCAAGTCGATCACCTACGCCGACGACAGCAGCAACCCGAGCACCACGCCACGCGGCGTGACCATCACTGTGACCGACGTGGATGCCAACGGCACCAATAACCAGACCGTTGTTCACGACAGCAAGATCAACGTCATCGCCGTGAACGATGCGCCTATCGTCGACAACGCCACAGGCAAGGGCAACGAAGACACCACCATTGCCGTCAAGCTGACCGGTTCTGACGTCGACGGCACCATTGACCACTTCAACCTGGTCAATACGCCTGCACATGGCACGTTCTACTCCGACGCCGCAGGCACCCAGCCGCTGACCAACTTGACCAACATCACCGCCAGCAACAACGGCGCGACGATCTACTTCAAGCCGGACGCGAACTGGGCCGGTGACACCACCTTCACCTACACCGCTGTCGACAACCAGAACCTGCCAGCCGGCAACACGGCAACTGGCACGATCAACGTCACGCCGGTGGCCGATGCACCAACCGTTACTGTTACCAACGCTCAGGGCGCTGAAGACAGCGCCATCAAGCTGGACCTGAGCGCTGCACTGGTGGACACCGACGGTTCCGAGTCCCTCGGCCCCGTCATTGTGGGCGGCATTCCAGTGGGCGCGGTGCTGAGCGATGGCAACGGCCACAGCTACACCTCCCTCCCTGTGTCTGAAGGCGGCGATGGCGAGGCTTACCTCACCGGCTGGAACCTGAGCACCCTGACCATCACGCCGCCGAAAGACTTCAACGGCTCGTTCAACCTGCAAGTGAGCTCGACGTCGACCGAAAGCGCCAACAACGACTCGGCCACCTCGATTAAGTCGCTGACCGTCAACGTCTCGTCAGTCAACGATGCGCCTGTTGTCGACACGACCACAGGCAAGGGCAACGAAGACACCACCATCGCCGTCAAGCTGACTGGCGCTGATGTCGACGGCACCATTGACCACTTCAACCTGGTCAACCCGCCTGCCAATGGCACGTTCTACTCCGACGCTGCAGGCACCCAGCCGCTGACCAACTTGACCAACATCACCGCCAGCAACAACGGCGCAACGATCTACTTCAAGCCGGACGCGAACTGGAACGGCAGCACGCCGTTCACGTATACCGCCGTCGACAACCAGGGCACGGCTTCCACCACCCCGGCAACCGGCACCATCACCGTAACGCCCGTCAACGACGCGCCTGTGGTCAACTTCGGCAGCATCACCTACACCGAAAACGGTGCAGCGACGCCGATTGTCAAAGGCTTCAGCATTACCGACGTCGACAGCACTGAGCTGAGCAGCGCGAAAATCACGCTGACCGGCATCAAGGGCGAAGACCTAATCGCTTCCCAGTACTACAAAGCCGGCACCGACGGCACCACCGGCACAACCGATCTGGGTATCAGCTACAAGCTCAGCAACGACGCCAACGGCAACATCGTCATCGACCTGACCGGCAAGGCGTCGATCACCAGCTACGAAACCCTGATCAAGTCGATCACCTACGCCGACAACAGCAACAACCCGAGCACCACGCCACGTGGCGTGACCATCGCTGTCACCGACGTGGATGCCAACGGCACCAACAACCAGACCGTTGTTCACGACAGTAAGATCAACGTCATCGCCGTGAACGACGCGCCTATCGTCGACAACGCCACAGGCAAGGGCAACGAAGACACCCCTATCGCCGTCAAGCTGACTGGCGCTGATGTCGACGGCACCATTGACCACTTCAACCTGGTCAACCCGCCTGCCAACGGCACGTTCTATTCCGACGCCGCGGGTACTCAGCCGCTGACCAACTTGACCAACATCACCGCCACCAACAATGGCGCAACGATCTACTTCAAGCCGGACGCGAACTGGAACGGCAGCGCGCCGTTCACCTACACCGCCGTCGACAACCAGGGCCTGACGTCCACCACTCCGGCAAACGGCACCATCACGGTGACGCCGGTCAACGACGCGCCTGTGGTCAATTTCGGCAGCATCACCTACACCGAAAATGGCGCACCGATTGCCCTCGTTAAAGACTTCAGCATCGCCGACGTCGACAGCACCCAGCTGAGCAGCGCGAAAATCACGCTGACCGGCATCAAGGGCGAAGACCTGATCGTGTCCCCGTACTACAAGGACAGCAACAGCGGTGATGCCGGCCAGGGCATCAAGTACACCCTGACCAATGACGCCGACGGCACCATCTACATCAATCTGACCGGCAAGGCGTCGATAGACGCTTACGAAACCGTGATCAAGTCGATCACCTACGCCAACAGCAGCGATAACCCAAGCACCGCGCCACGCGGCGTGACCATCGCTGTCACCGACGTGGATGCCAACGGCACCAACAACCAGACCGTCGTTCACGACAGCCAGGTCAACGTCATTGCCGTGAACGACGCGCCGATTACCAAGGCAGCGTCGGCAGCGGGCAACGAAGACACCACCATCGCGGTCAAGCTGACCGGCACCGACGTTGACGGCAATGTCGATCACTTCAACCTGGTCGACATGGCGGCACACGGCACCTTCTACGCCGATGCTGCGGGCAAGGTCGCGCTGACCAGCCTGAGCAACATTGCCGCAGTTGGCAACGCTGCAACGGTGTACTTCAAGCCAGCGGCTGACTGGGCGGGCAGCACGTCGTTCACCTACAAGGCAGTGGACAACCAGGGCAAGGCAGACTCCACGCCAGCCACTGGCACCATCAGCGTGGCGCCTGTCGCCGACCAACCGCTGGTGACGCTGGGTAGCGGCGTCGTTCAGTCGACCGGTCTGGTGAAAGACGTTTATGTCGGTACGCTGAAAAATATGGGCACCGACGGCAACGGCGCCAACGAAGCGACCATCAAGGCCGGCTTCAACACCACCGTTGCCCCGACCACTCACGGCGTCGCCACCGGCGCGCAGGAATCCTCCGCCGCAGTCGCCACCGGCACCGGCACCAAGCTGTCCGGCCTGATGTACATGGAAGCCGGCCACACCTACACCTTCTCCGGTACCGCAGACGACAGCCTGCTGATCACCGTCGGTGGCCAGACCGCAGCCAACGCCACATGGGGCGCGGGCGGCAAGATCCAGAGTGCGGGCTTTACGCCCACCGAGTCCGGCTACTACACCCTGGACATCTACCACTACAACCAGGCCGGCCCGGGCAGCTACAACGTCAGCCTGACCGACAAGAACCTCAGCACCAACGCCACCCAGACCGTGGCCCTGAACGGCAGCAACGTGCTGCTGTTCGCAACGGTCGATGACCTCAAGGCTTCCGGCCTGAACGTCTCGCCGCTGCACGAAGGCACGGTTGGCAGCGGTGAGGGTTACTACACCGGTTACGAGCTGAACCACGGCACCGAAGGCAGCGCGATCAAGCTGAGCCCGGTCACAGTAGTGTTCGGTGACAGCCTCGACGGTTCCGAGACTCACGTCGTTACCGTCAGCGGCGCACCGGCAGGCTCGATCCTGACCGACGCAGCGGGCCACACCGCCACCGTGACCAGCGATAAGGGTTCGGTCGATGTCAGCAATTTCGACCTGTCGACACTGAGCGTCACCACGCGTGACTACTTCGTTGGCAAGTTCGACCTGACCGTCACCGCCAAGGCGACCGAAGCGAAGGTGCCAGGCGTGGACACGGCGGTAGAGAGCGCCACCGCCACTAAAGTCATCACCGTGACTGTCGAGCCTCAGACCTACACCCCGATTGAAGGCCTGCCCGGCACTGACCCAACCGTGATCACGGGCACCACCGGTGCGGATATCATCGTCGGCGACGTCAGCGGCACGACCATCGTGCAGGGCAAGAACTACAACATCGCCTTTATCGTCGACAGCTCGGGCAGCATGGGCAGTACCCTCGACACCGCCAAGACACAATTGCAGTCGGTCTTCCAGAAACTGGCGAGCAGCGCCCAGACCGCCAACGCGGGCAAAATCAACGTATTGCTGGTGGATTTCGACACCAACGTGCGCTCGACCGTCTCGGTGGACATGTCTAACAAGGCCGCAGCGCTGGCTACCCTGAACACGGCCCTGGCAGGCATGAAGTCAGGCGGTACGACCAACTACGAAGATGCGTTCAAGTCTACGGCGAACTGGTTTGCCAGCCTGAACAGCACTAACCCGACGGGCGAGAACCGCACCTACTTCATCACCGACGGCGAGCCGAACGTTTACCAGAACACCAGCACGGTGCTAGGGACGGTGAACGGTACGGCCATCCTGCTCGCGACTGCGCTTGATAGCTGGCATCTGGGCAGCACGTACTCGGTGAATGGCAAGGTCGCCATCGACGCCGAGGGTCATGTTTACAGTTACGCCAATAGCACGACCGGCAAGTCGGTAGGCACCCTCGCTCTCCACGACGACGGCAAGGGCGGTCAGGAATACAGCCTGACCTCTCCGGAGATGAACGGCAGCAGCGTTGTGCTGGCTGAAGCGGATACGGGCTACGCCCTGCTGCTGAAGCAGTCGCCCACCATCGAAGCGATTGGCCTTAACTCGTCGGTCAAGACGAGCACGCTCAATCACTACGACAGCGACGGCCACGCGCAAACCAACGTTGATGCGGACGATCTGGCACAAGCGGTACTGGGCAGCCAGAAACCGACCGCGCCAGGCAGCGACACCCTCAACGGTGGCGAAGGCAATGACATCCTGTTCGGCGACACGATCAGCTACGGCACCAAGGAAGGCATCACCGCCCTGAAGGCGTTCGCTGCCGACACCTTGCACGTCGATGTCTCGAAGATCGATGGCACAACGCTGCACTCGTTCGTGACCAACCACCTCGGTGCCGTTGCCGACCTCGCCAACACCTCCAACAAGTCGTCGACATTGCTGGACGGCAACGACACCCTGCTGGGCGGCAATGGCAATGACATCCTGTTCGGTCAGGGTGGCAATGACGTGCTCGTCGGCGGCAAAGGCAACGACATCCTCTTCGGCGGCGCCGGTGCGGACACGTTTACCTGGAAAGCCGGCGACACCAACAGCGGTGGCGTTGACGTGATCAAGGACTTCAACAAGGACGCTGGCGACCGCATTGACCTGCGTGACCTGCTGCAAGGTGAAGACACCGACACCCTCAGCAAGTACCTGCAGGTCAGCAACGATGGCCATGACACCATTCTGCAGGTCAGCACCACCGGGCAGTTCGCGTCGAATGTCTCTGCGGCTGCCGCGGCGACCACGGCCGATGTGCACATCAAGGTGGAGGGCGTGACCTGGAGCAATGCCATGGTCAACTCGCTGGTGAGCGGTGCGGATCCGACCATCAAAGTCGATCACCACTGATAGCTGAGTCGCGAGAGCTGTTGTACTGTGCTGGCACCCGTCCCTGACGGTTGCCAGCCCGGTTAGTCCCTGAGGAATGAGCCATGTTTTACGTTCAGCGCGATGCCGATGGCACGCTAGTTCGCGTGGAAGCAACGGCCTTTGCCGAAGCGAGCGAGCAACTGCCGCCCGATGACCATCAGGTGCAAGCCTGGTTTGCCAACGAAGTGGTCGAGAAGAGCCTGATCCAGCTCAAGTCCAGCGACATGGACATGATCCGGGTACTGGACGACCTGATTCAGGTCCTGACCAGTAAAGGTATCCTCAACATCACCGACCTCCCCCCCGCCGCACAGGCAAAATTGATGGATCGTACCCAGGCCCGGGAAACACTGGGCGGCCTGAGCGACTTGATCAATGATGATGAACAACGGCTGATCTGAAGGCCTCTCCTTTCGTACGCACCGTTTTGCAACGACTCGCTGTCGCGCGGCAAACCCTGATGCTTGTTTCTGACAGCCTGCTATCCCCCAACAAAGGGTGCACGTGTGGGAGTGAGCTTGCTCACGAAGACGGCATCTTAGGCGCTGGAGATGTGGCGGATGTGCCTACGTCTTCGCGAGCAAGCTCGCTCCCACAATTTTTGTACTCACACCCAAAATCCGTGTCGAACGCAAATCCCCTGTGGGAGCAATCGGAGGTTACGACGGTCGCGAAGCGGCGGGTCTGTGACATCAATGCCGTCTGACACACCGCCTTCGCGAGCGAGCTCACTCCTACCATTTCCATATCCACATCCAGATCCGCGTCGAACGGGTTTATGTGCCCGTCTCAAAATCCGCGTCGCACGCAAATCCACTGTGGGAGCAATCGGAGGTTACGACGGTCGCGAAGCGGCGGGTCTGTGACATCGATGCCGTCTGACACACCGCCTTCGCGAGCGAGCTCACTCCTACCATTTTCGTATCCGCACCCAAATCCGCGTCGCACGCAAATCCACTGTAGGAGCAATCGGAGGTTACGACGGTCGCGAAGGCGTCGGGTCTGTGACATCGATGCCGTCTGACACACCGCCTTCGCGGGCCAGCAGGCCTACACATGGCGCGTCAGCCATCGATATCGAGTTAAAACAGCGGACGAGCTGCTTAATCGATTACTTCCACGGCGCAGGGTCGCCGAACAGCCGCCCTTGCACCCCTTCGATCCCCATTTCCAGAATCACCCGGTGTTCACCTTCGGTCTCGACACGCTCGGCGATCAGCGGCAGGTCGATGCTGTGGGCCGCGCGCTGGACCGCTTCGATGAACAAACGCTTGTGACTCTCCTGGTCGATGGTGCGGATGTAGCTGCCATCGATTTTCAGATACGCCAGCCCCAGATGCGCCAGGTTGCCGATCATGCTGAAACGCCCACCAAAGCGCTGCAGCGCCAGGGAATAGCCAGCTTCCTGCAGACGGCGGGTCAGTTTCTCCAGCACCGCTTGCTCGGGCACTTGCTCCTCGCCGATCTCCAGCGTCAGGCGCGGGCCCAGCTTGGGATGCTGACGTAGCGCCGCGAACACCTCGTTCATCGCCGTCGCATCGTTAAGCGTGGCCGCCGACAGGTTCAGCGCCAACCGCTCGTTGTGAGTGCCCAGATGCGCCAGCACCTCCCTCAGCATCAGCAAATCCAGACGGCTCGACCAGCCAAAGCGCTCCAGCCACGGCAGAAACCGCCCCGCCGGAATCGTCACGCCGTCGGCATCGACCAGCCTCGACAGGACTTTGTAGTGCATCACGGTCGCCCCATTGCCAGACGCGACCACCGGCTGAAAGAACAACTGAAAACGCCCGTGCTCCAGCGCATGATCCAGCGTTCTGTGCCACGCGTGCTGATCTTCACCCAGATCGCCAATCGCGCCACGTTCGATGCAATACCACGATTGCTCGCCGCCGCTTTCAGCCTGGGACAACGCCTGATCGGCCAACCCCAGAAGGGTCATCGACGCATCGCCCGGGCTGTACGGCGCCAGCCCCATGTGCGCGACCGGCGAGACATCGGAGGCGCCAGTGGCCTCCAGGCTCTGCAGCGCCGCGTCAAGGTTCTGCACCAGCTGCACGGCCTCATCGTGAACCATGCCCGGCGCCAGCACGGCGAACTCACCGCCACGGCTGCGGCTGATGAGGTTGCGGGTTTCCGGGTACTTTTCGCAGTGGCGCACCAACTGCTCGGCCACCGCCACCAGCAAGGCATCGGTGCGCTTGCCGCCCAGACGCTGGTTCAGACCGGACAGGTCGTTGACGCGCAACATCATCAAATACCCCGCCCGACCGTCTTCCAGATGGCTGACGTGGGCGTTGAGCTGCATGTCGAAATAACGGCGGTTGGACAGCCCGGTCAGGCTGTCCTGATACGACTCGATACGCAGCTTCTCACTGCGCTCGGTGCTTTCCTGAAACAGCGCCTTGAGCTTCTCGACCATCTGGTTCATCGCCTGCACCACCCGGCGCAGCTCCGGCGTGCGCGGCAGCTCAGGCAGAACGAGGAACTCGCGACGACCAATCGCCTGGGACTGCGCCACCATGTAATCCAGCGGCTTGAGCTGCCGGCGCAACAACATCGCGCCCAGAATCGCACTGACCACGCCGCACACCAGCAACCACCCCAGGCTGCCCAGCGCGCTCTGCCACAACTTGGCCAACGCGAACATCGGGTGGCTCACCACCTCGACCCGCGCCGTCTGCTGCCAGCCACGGCTGACAATCGCCTCGCCGCCTGCGGGCTCAAGCCCGATCGCGTTGATGAACCACTGCGGCACACCCTGATTGTCCGGCGTCGCACTGCGCTCGACGATCGCGTCGCCACTCGCCAGGTCCACCACCCGGATGCTCGCGTAGTAACCGCTGTCGAAGATCGACGCCACCATCAGCTCGACCATCGCCGGGTCGTCGATATTGGACGTCAGCGACAGCGCCAGCGAGGTCGCGGCGTCCTGGGCGTGGGAACGCAACTGATTGACGTACTGCGCCCGCGAGCTTTCCAGGCTGACGACAAAACTCCCCGCAAAGGCAACCACCATGAACAGACAGATCGCGATCAACAGCTGTTTGAACAGAGACATCAGTACTCCTAATTCTCGGGCTCGGTGGGGAAGCCTTCTGCAGTCATTTTTTTCAGCACGTCCTGCCACCGGGACAGACGTTTGGTGTCGCTCACTTTCTTGTTGCCCTGCGCGCCAGGCAGCCACAGTCCTTCAGCGTTGAAGGCATACACCGGCAACAGGTCCGTTCGTTGGCTGGCAGGTTTGATGTCGTCGATCAGGCTGTCGAGCACCAGCGGCATGGCGTTCGGGCTCGAATAATAGGTCAGCACCATGTGCGCGCGGTTCAGGCGCAGCGCCTTGACGTAAGTGATCAGCAGCTTCTCGCTGGGCACACCCAGGCGGCGCAGGCTGAAATACTTGGCGATCGCATAATCCTCACAATCCCCCGCGCCCTTGATCAGCGACTCGACCGGGGTCGCCCAGTAATCGACCTCGTGCCACAGGTCGATGTCCTCGGCGTAGCGCATCTGCTTGTTGAAGAACAGGTTCACGACCTTCAGCTTGTCGAGCTCGCTGACCTGCTTCTCGGTCGCCAGCAGGTTCTGCCAGGCATCGATGCGTTGCTTGCCCGCGCCCAAAGGCCCATACAACGCTTCGGCACGACGGCTGATCAGGGAGAAATCCCAGTCTGCGCGCAGATAGCCGACACACGCCGTGCACGTCAGTGCAAGCGCCAGAAGCAACCATAATCCAGGGCGCTTTTGAGCCGAGCGTGCTGCCAATTTGTCTAGTCCATCAGGCCATGGATAACGAAAGGCGATGGTGAGGGGTTGGGCACGGAAACGCAATGGCGCGGTGAGATCATGCGCAGAAGCAAATGCCCGCAAACGCGACTCATGACAGACTCGCGCCCCTTGATTTCATGGCTGCCAGGTTGCCAGTCAAACGCTGGCGCTAGGCTAAAAACTGCCTGTGCCACACCAACAGGCGTGCGTTTTCCCCGTTTACTTGGGGCCTGAATTATTCAGGTCCTTCAGCGCTTCCGAATCATCCCCGCCCAGCCAGACGTTCACGCTGGCAACGCTTTCTTGCGAGAGCTTGCCGGCCCAGCGATTGAGAATGAACAGGTTGGTGATGAAGTCGTACTGGGATTTCAGCAAGTCGCCCCTGGCCTTGAACTCATTCTGCACAGCGGTCAGCACGTCGACGGCGTTGACCACGCCATAGGTGAACGCCTTCTGCGCCGCGATGCTCGACTGCTTGGCTGAAGACAACGCATTCTGCCCCGCCCGAATCTTGTCCACAGCGGATTGAGCCGTCAGATACGCGTTGGTGGTTTCCTTCACCACTTGCCGGCGAACGCCCTCAAGGTCCTGCTCGGCCGCGTACTGCTCGTCATACAGCCCGCTCACCCGCGCGGACGTCGAGCCGCCGCTGTAGATCGGCACTTTCAAACCAATGGTGGCGACGTAGCTGTCACTGCGCGGGGTCAGCGTGTTGTCGTAACCGACATCACTTTGCGAAGCACCGAGGTTGAAACTCAGCGAGGGGTAATGCCCGCCCTTCCCTTCACGTACCGCCGCATCGGCCGCGGCGAGATTGCTTTCATAGGCTTTGAGTCGAGGGTTGCTGTCGAGCGCCTGGGCAATCCAGGCGTCCAGCGGCAGCGTCGGCGCTTCCAGCGCGATGTCGTTACGGATTCGGCTCAAGCGATCATTGATCGGCCGGCCGACGATTTCCGACAACCCTTCCCGAGACAGACGCACCTGATTGCGCGCTTCAATTTCCTGGGCAATCAGCAAATCGACCCGGGCTTTGAGGTCCAGCATGTCGGTGATTTTGGCCATCTGCCTGGCGTACAGGGCATTGACGCGATCAAGACTGCCCTGAGTCGCGCGACGCTCGGCCGATACCAGCTCCAGCGCATCGTCGGCGGCCAGCGCCGCGAAATAACGCTTGGCCAGATCGACGGTGGCTTCGGCCTGAGAATCCTCGGACTGCGAGCTCTTTTGCAACGTCACGCTCTTGGCTTTCTGATACCGCTCCCACGCTTCCTTGTTGTAGATGAACTGGCTCAGGTTCAAAGAATAGCTTTTGTTGTCGTAGATATCCCGCGACTGCTCGTCCTTGCGCAGAATCCGGTTGATGTTGCTGCTCGCCGACACCTGGGGCAGCAAACCACCGAACGCTTCGCGCTCCTGCTGCTTGGCAGAGCGTGCATGGGCGTAGGCCGAAAGAATGCGCGGGTCTTCAAGCCGCGACTCTTTGTACAGCGTCATCAGGTCCAGCGAATAGGTCGAAGCGCTGACCTGCTGTGGGGCGGCGGGTTGCGCGGCACTGGCGTTTAGCGCGAACAGACCGAAAAGCAGACCGGGAAGCATACGGACCACGGTCATTCCTCGATCATCGATTTGGCGAACATGTTGCGCGCAGGCTTGAGCAGGTACTGCAGCATGGTGCGTTCGCCGGCATTGATCAGCACTTCGGCGGGCATGCCCGGCTGCAACTTGCGATCACCCAACCGCTTCAAGCCTTCGTCAGTCACCTTCACGCGCACCAGGTAATAGCCCTCGTTGGTTTTCTCGTCCGTCAGTCGGTCAGCCGAGATGCGCGTGACCTGCCCCTGAATCACCGGCGTGGTCGCAGCGTTGAAGGCGCTGAAGCGGATGTCGGTGAGCTTGCCGAGGGTGATGCGGTCGATGTCGTTGGTCGACACATGGGCCTCGACCACCAGGTCCGAAGACTCCGGCACGATGTCCAGCAACGGTGTCCCGGCGCTGACGACCCCGCCGATGGTGTGTACTTTCATGTCCAGCACCATGCCGTCTTCCGGCGCGCGGATGACGATGCGAGACAGCCTGTCCTTGAGCGCGCTGGCTTTCTCTTGCAAGTCGAAGACCTGGGCTTGTACATCACTCAGATCCTTGGCTACGTCGGAGCTGAATTTCTGATTGGTCTGAACGATCTGCATCTCGGTTTCGTTGATCTGCAGACGCGTCTTGGTGATGGTCGACTGGTGGTCAGCGACCTCAGACTTGAGCATGTCCAGCTTGCGTTCCTGCTCAAGCAGGCGCTGCTTGTCAACGAAGCCCTGACGCAGCAGGTCCTTCAGCTCGGTGATTTCACCGGTGTAGGACTTTTCGAGACTGACCTTGGTGGCGATCATGTCGTTGAGGCCAATGATCTGCTGCTTCAACTGGCCGATGCGCTCTTTCTGCACCGATATCTCACCCAGGCGCGCGTCGTGCCGCGACCGGAAAACCTGAGCCTCACCATCGATGGCCTCACGGGCGCGATCGCTTTCAACGCCATCGATTTTCAACGCCGGAATCGCCGGCTGATCGTCACGCTCGGCGCGAAGACGCGCTTCTTTGGCGCGGGCGGTGATGAGCTGGTTGCGGGTGGATTCGTACTCCGAGCTGAGCTGACCATCATCAAGGATGATCAACGGATCGCCCTTGTGCACCGTGTCGCCCTCACGGGCGAGCAGTTCTTTGACGATGCCGCCCTCGAGGTGCTGGACGGTTTTGCGGTAGCTCTGCACGGTGACAACCCCGGAACCGTAGACGGCGTTGCCCAGCGGGGCGAACGCTGCCCAGGTGCCAAACAATCCGAAGGTCACCAGGACAATCGCCATCCCGACCCGGCGGATGCCACGGTCGGAAGTGGGCATGTCTTCAGAATGCTCGTCGAGCACGGTTATCGCGTTACTGGTCATTCACGAATTCCTGTCAGGCGCTGGGCTGAATGGCGCCGGTCGATGCCGGAGCAACCCGGGGCGGGGTCTGACCCTCCGCCTGGGCCTGTGCCTGGGCTTGAGCTTTGGCCTGTTGCTGAGCCAGTTCGGCGATCACTTGATCACGCGGGCCGTACATCGTCAGGGTGCCGCTGTTCAGGACCATGATCCGGTCAAGCCGTGACAGCACGTTAGGGCGGTGGGAAATGATGAACACCGTCGCGCCGGTCTCTTTCATCTTCTGCAGCGCAACACCCAGCGCACGCTCACCGACCTCATCGAGGTTGGAGTTGGGCTCATCCAGCACGATCAACCGTGGGCTGCCGTACACCGCACGCGCCAGACCGATACGCTGGCGCTGCCCGCCCGAGAGGTTGAGGCCCTCGCTGCCGATCACCGTGTCGTAGCCGTCGGGCAACTGCAGGATCATTTCGTGGACGCCGGCCGTGCGCGCCGCCAGCACGACTTTATCGGGTTCGATCTTGCCGAAGCGGGCGATGTTATCGCTGATGCTGCCTTCGAACAGCTCGATGTCCTGAGGCAGATAGCCCAGGTGCGGACCGAGCTTTTGCTTGTCCCACGCACTGATGTCAGCGCCGTCGAGCCTCACCACACCGTGCTGAGGCGGCCAGATGCCGAGCAACGCCCGCGCCAGCGTCGACTTGCCTGCTGCACTGGGCCCGACGATGCCGACGATGCTGCCAGCGGGCGTCACGAAACTGATGTTTTTGATCACCGCCGCTTTCGCACCCGGCGGCGCGACGAACAGGCCTTCGACCTGCAGGTGCCCTTCCGGATCCGGCAACGACATGCGCTCGGGTTCGGCGTTGAGCTTGTCCAGGGTTTCATTCAAACGCTGGTACTGCACGCGCGCTGAGACGAAGCCTTTCCAGCTGCCGATCATCTGATCGATCGGCGCCAGTGCACGGCCCAGCAGGATGGAACCCGCCATCATCAAGCCAGGATTGATCTCGTGGGTAATCACCAGGTAGGCGCCTGCCGCCAGCATCATCGACTGGGCCCAGGCCCGGAATGTCTTGGAAATCGAAGTGATCACGCCGCTCTTGTCGCTGGCCCCGGACTGCAGCACCAGCACACGCCGCTGCCGAACCGCCCAGCGACCCATCAGGGTGTCGAGCATGCCCATCGACTCGATGACTTCAGCGTTGCGCAGGCTTTTGGTGGTGTGCAGATTGGCGGTAAGGCTTTGCTTGTTGGCCTCTGCCAGGGCGCCGCCGGTGTAGCGATGATTGACGTACGCCAGCGTCACCAGCACCACCGCCGAGATCACCGTCATCCATCCAAACCAGGGGTGAAACAGAAACATCACCGCGGTATACACCGGAAGCCACGGCGCATCGAAGAACGCAAACAGCCCGTTGCCGGTGAGAAATTGCCGCAGCGAGGTCAGGTCATTGAGGGACTGCGCCGACGCGTCCATGCCGCCACTGTTCAGCGCTTTCCGAAAACTGGCGCGGTAGACATCGCGACTGAGCAAAACATCCAGCCGGTTGCTGATGCGCACCATGATGCGCGACCGCACCCACTCCAGCGACCCCAGCGTGAGCATCAGGATGGTAAGAATGAGGGTGAGCATGATCAGCGTGGACGTGCTGCTGCTCGGCACCACCCGTCCCGAGACCTGAATCATGTAAAAGGTCGGAACCAGCATCAAGGTGTTGACGAACAGACTGAAGAACCCGACCGAGAGGAAACTCCCTCGACAAGCCTTGAGCGCCGCTTGCAGGTTATTTTCGTGTGAACGATTCATAGAATCCATGGCTGAAGATAGAGGGCGGCGAAGCCGTGGACGTGCGGCAACGGTTAAGGCCGGCAGCATAAGAGCCGTCAACCGACGTTGCGTTCCGCGTTCAGATTCTTTTCCTGGTATCTCGACACTGGACTACCGGTGTTATTCGTTGCCGGGCTGCCGATCCGACGAGCTGTCGACCGTCATTCGAGGCTGACGCAGAGGGCCTCAGACGTTAATATGCCGAGCTTTTAGCGGTGAAGAAATTCTTGATTAGTCAGCTTACGGGTAAGGACGAGGGTCAGTGCGCAGGGCTGGACTCTGACCGTGCCGATGTCGCGATTCTGATGTGTACCTACAATGGTGCAGAGTACCTACGTGGGCAACTCGAATCCATTGCAAGCCAGTCCTTGCAGAGCTGGACGCTTTACGTATCCGACGATTCCTCCACTGACACGACGCTCGGCATCCTTGCTGAATACCAGCGTCAATGGGGCGAGCACAAGCTGGTGATCTTCAATGGGCCTTGCCAGGGATTCGGCAAAAATTTCATATCCTTGCTGAAACGGCCGGAGGTCCAGTCACGCTACTACGCCTTTAGCGATCAAGACGACGTCTGGCTCAGCGACAAGCTGGAAAGAAGCGTCGAGCGCCTCGATGTATTTGCCGAGCAGACCCCAGCCCTGTATTGCTCAAGAACTCGACTCATCGACGCGACTGGCAAGATCATCGGTTTTTCTCCTCTGTTCTCGCGACCACCTTCGTTCAGGAATGCGCTGGTTCAGAGCCTCGCAGGCGCCAACACCATGCTAGTCAACAACGCTGCGCGAGACCTGCTGCTTCGCGTGCCAGACGACGCGACGATCGTCGCTCATGACTGGTTGACTTACATCATCGTCACCGCGTGTGGTGGGCAGGCGATCTACGACGCTGAACCTACGCTCGACTACCGCCAGCATGGCGGCAATCTGATCGGGGCGAATGCGAGCCTCACGGACCGTATCACTCGCATCCGCAAGATGCTGTCGGGCCGCTTCGTCGAGTGGAATGACATCAACCTTCAGATTCTGAAAGCCATGTCTGCTCAGATGACCGATGACACCCGTCGCGTGCTTCAGCATTTCGATGCGGGCCGCTGCACGAATCTGGCGAAGAGGCTTTGCGAACTGCATCGTTCAGGGGTTTATCGGCAGACGTTTGCAGGTCGCGTGAGCCTGCTCCTCGCTGCTTCCCTCGGGAGAATATGAATCAGCGTTGAGGCATTAGACAGTGCCCTTCCGCCGGTAGGCGGACGAATAAACAGCAGGCAAGCCCCTCACTCGCAAATGTTTGCCCGCACGGCCGGGCAGAATGTTCTGTAGGTCGGCTTATGTTAATGTGTCGGCCTTTGCCTTCACTGCCCGCAGCCGAAGCTAAACCAGCCCTACCTCGCCAGTCTGGTGTTTCGCGAAGCCAAATCAACAGCGTTTTTTAAACTCTACGGAGCAAGTCCTTCACCTGATGAAGCACTTTGCCAACCGGTACAGTGATCGGAGACAAACACGCATGAACGCTACACGCCTTGCCATTCCCGACGTCATCGTTTTCGAGCCTAAAGTTTTTGGTGATGATCGCGGCTTTTTCTTCGAAAGTTTCAATCAAAAGGTGTTCGAAGAGGTGGTAGGGCGCTCCGTGTCCTTCGTGCAAGACAACCACTCCCGCTCTGTAAAAGGCGTCCTGCGCGGCTTGCACTACCAGATCCAGCAATCGCAGGGAAAACTGGTACGCGTGAGCCACGGCGAAGTCTTCGACGTCGCTGTCGACCTGCGCAAGAGTTCCGCCACATTCGGCAAATGGGTGGGCGCCCACCTGAGCGCCGAGAACAAGAAACAAATGTGGGTACCGGAGGGGTTTGCCCACGGGTTCATCGTGTTATCGGAGAGCGCCGAGTTCCTTTATAAGACAACCGACTACTGGGCCCCCGAGCACGAACGCAGCCTGGCCTGGAACGATCCCACCGTTGCCATTGAATGGCCGATCAGTGAGCAGCCTGCTCTCTCCGCCAAGGATCAGACGGCAGCAAGCTTGCAAGAGGCTGAGGTGTTCACCTAAGCCAACCTGGCGAGGACCGCTAATTGCCTTCCAACAGAGCGCGCGCAGGTAAAATGTTCGGGCTTAAGCCGGGCTATGCACGTATCTCGTAACTGATCGGGTCACGCCTCTGAGACTCCTCGAGCTGTTTACCGATCTCGACATTGAAGGAACACACGTGCAAGGGACTCTGAAATAAATGCAGACTTTTTCACCAACGCCCAAAGCGCTGATTGCCAGCGTCTGGCGGCACCGGGCCCTGATTACGGCGATGGTCAAGCGCGAAGTCATCGGGCGCTACAAAGGCTCAATGCTCGGAATGCTTTGGTCGCTCTTCAATCCGATCGTGATGCTCGCCATCTATACCTTCGTGTTTAGCGTGGTTTTCAAAGCACGCTGGAGCGTAGATAGCACCTCCAAAACCGAGTTCGCTCTCATGCTCTTCGCAGGCCTGATGATCTTCGGGCTTTTCTCAGAATGCTTAACACGTGCGCCCAGCCTGATCCTGAACAACTCAAATTATGTCAAAAAAGTGGTGTTTCCTCTGGAGATCCTGCCATGGGTGACACTGGGTTCGGCGCTGTTTCATTTTGTTGTGAGCCTCACAGTTTGGCTCGTTGCTTACATGGTTTTGTTCGGCACACCGCATTTGACCGGGCTATACCTGCCTGTGGTGGTGTTGCCATTGATGATGCTGTCAATGGGGCTCGGTTGGTTCCTCGCCTCGCTTGGGGTATTCCTGCGTGACGTCGGGCAGATTGTGGGCGTTCTGACCTCCGTGCTGATGTTTATGAGCCCAATCTTCTATCCCGCCAGCGCGCTGCCTGAATCTTACCGCGGCTATCTGATGTTGAACCCGCTAACGCCGATCATCGAAGACGTGCGAAGAGTTTTGTTTATGGGCACACCTCCGGAAGTAGATCAACTGCTGATCTCCTATGGCATTTCTATAATCGTGTTCTGGCTAGGCTTTGCCTGGTTCCAAAAAAGTCGTAAAGGGTTCGCCGATGTCCTCTGAACATGCAATTGAAATTGAGTCGCTGTCTAAGTGCTTTCATATTTATGACACACCACGCGATCGACTTTTGCAGATGTTCTCCATGGGAGAAAAAAAGTACTTCCGCGAGTTCTGGGCGCTCAAAGCCGCTTCATTTTCGGTCAAACGAGGAGAAACCGTCGGGATAGTCGGGCGCAACGGGAGTGGCAAGTCGACTCTCCTGCAGCTGATCTGCGGAACGTTGAATCCAACTTCCGGGGCAATCACTACCAACGGGCGAATTGCTGCGCTGCTGGAATTAGGCTCAGGCTTCAATCCTGAGTTCAGTGGTCGAGAAAACGTCTTCATGAATGCCGCCGTTCTGGGGCTAAGCCAGGAAGAAACCAAACGCCGTTTTCATGACATTGAGTCCTTTGCCGAGATTGGCGACTTCATTGACCAGCCCGTTAAAACTTACTCAAGCGGGATGATGGTGCGACTGGCGTTCGCAGTCGCCATTAACGTTGACGCGCAAATACTTATAATTGACGAAGCATTGGCTGTTGGTGACGAACTGTTCCAGCGCAAATGCTATGCAAAGATTGAAGCCCTCAAGCAGCGCGGTGCCACGATACTGTTCGTTTCCCATTCCGGCGGAACGGTGATCGAGTTCTGCGACAGAGCAGTACTGTTGGACAGTGGCGAGGTATTGGCAATAGGTCAGCCCAAGGCGATCGTGAGCCGGTACCAGAGGTTGATCTATGCATCGGCAGAAAAGCGCGAGAAAATCAAAAACGAAATTCGGTTACAACTCGCTGATCTATCGGATGACCAGCAGTCGGCCGACGCTCAGGCAGAACCGGAAACTGTCGAAGCTGCATCGAGCAATGACTTCTTTGATCCCAACTTGAAACCTCAGAGCACCGTATCCTATGAGAGCAATGGAGCCCTCATCTTGGAGCCGGCAATCTACACCCGAGCCAACAAACCGGCCAACACCCTGACCCGCGGTGAACATTACTTTTATCGATACAAAGTCAGGTTTAGCAAAAGCGTAAGCAACGTCCGATTCGGGATGATGATAAAGACGACGTCTGGGTTCGAGCTGGGAGGAGCTGCATCCAGCCCCGTGGGCGGCGGAATAGTACATGCCGCTGCAGGCCAGGAAATAGACGTGGAATTTCAGTTCAATTGCAAGCTGAACATCGGCACTTATTTTTTGAACGCAGGCGTTACAGGCTTGATCGGAGAGGAAGACACTTATCTGCATCGTATTATCGACGCCTACCTTTTCAAGGTTAGCCCTGCAGAAAATGATACTGCGACGGGAGTAGTCGATTTTGACTGTGTGTCCACCGTAAAGGATTTTTCCTAATACTCCTATGGACTATGAGGTAGCCGGAGCATCGAGTCCCGGCTTGCCTTGGTGATGTCTATCGCCGTGAGATTGCCGATATGAATGAGGCTACCCTACCGAAGTGAGGCCTAAACTCCCTCGCCAGGCTTTGGTTATCAGGGCTGAAGCGTCAGGCCGACGATATCTAGACGCCCGCACTAGACGTCTCTGAGCGAATTTTTTCACTCAACATCCCCAGCCGACAAACCTTATACCCATGGCGCAGCAAAATAGTAGTTTATACAACCGTGCCCATGGTAAAGTCGCGAAGACTTCTGACATGGAATGCCTAGTAAAATGGTCTTTAGCTCCGTTGTATTTATCTTTTATTTTTTGCCTGTATTTCTGATTGCCTACTACCTGACCGGCGCTCGCAATGCAGTATTATTGACGGGAAGCGCTATTTTCTACGTCTGGGGGGAAGGCCTATATCTATTCCTGCTAATAGGCCTGCTGCTCATCAACTTTTGGGCTGGAAAGCAGATAGACTGCTCGGAAGGTCGCAGACGTAAGTGGCTGCTGTTCACATTTGTAAGCGTAAACATAGGCGTGCTCGCAGTCTTTAAGTACAGCCAGTTCCTAGTTAACATTGTTACTGGTGCATTGCAGATGGAGTCAGTTCATCTTGGCATACATCTGCCCCTCGGCATTTCATTTTTTATCTTCCAGCTTATTTCTTATCTTATTGAGGTCAACCGCAGAACAATAGAGTCCGAGAAAAGCCTGGTACGGCTTTCAACGTACGTGATGATGTTCCCGCACTTGGTAGCCGGCCCCATCGTAAGATACACTGATATCAACAGCGAGCTTATCAATCGCAGGGTCGGACCAGACAAAATCGGGTTAGGAATTCAGTTCTTTATCATCGGACTGTGCCAGAAAGTCATGATCGCTAACTCAGTAGCACCTGCGGCCGACCATTTATTTGGTTTGGACCCGGGTAGTATTACAACAGCAGCAGCATGGCTAGGAACACTCGCTTACACCCTACAAATCTATTTCGATTTTTGCGGCTACTCCAACATGGCGATCGGGTTGGCGTTCATGCTCGGATTTAGATTCCCTAAGAACTTTGACTACCCCTATTCTTCCAAATCGATTACCGAGTTTTGGCGTCGTTGGCATATGTCGCTCTCATTCTGGTTTAGGGATTACATTTATATCCCTCTGGGAGGAAGTCGCGGGGGTGAAGCATCGACAATACGCAACCTTGTTATTGTCTTCTTCGTCACGGGGCTGTGGCATGGCGCGGCGTGGACATTCATAGTCTGGGGCCTGTTCCACGGGTTATTTGTGGTGCTCGAACGAGTATTCTTGAAACAGCTGTTAGATGGCATACCCGCTGTATTTGCCCGAATCTATACGCTAGCGGTGGTGATGACAGGGTGGGTATTCTTTAGGGCCGAAGACTTCGGCCAAGCATGGGCAGTCATTAAAGCCCTCGTTGGTGTTGAAGGGCGAGATGTCACTTGGCAACCCGTTATGGCATGGATGACGCCTGAGACAATTGCCGCTATGGCTATAGGCATGGTGGTGTCCTTTCCGGTGATCCCTGCATTATGCAACCTCTTGCGATTTGATTCAGTTAAGGGCACCGCGCTGCCCGGCGGCGGGGGGTCGCAGGTCTTGAGCGTTCACGCGATCCCAACTTATCTTTTGATAACAGGGTTAGTGGTTTGTATGTTTCTGCTTTCAGGAAACACACTTAATCCGTTTCTATATTTCCGATTCTGAGGCTGCATCATGGACCAACCCACTGCTCGGACTGCAGATAAAAATTTGGTTGTTAGCCCCTCACGAAACTGGTGGCCACTCACCCTGTCTTTCGCGGCTATAATCCTTGCGGTTCACTTATTTCCGTATCTAAAAATCAGTAAGCCGACGATTGCGGAGAACCGAGTTTTATCAACCGCCCCTCGCTTTCCTACTAGCTTAGATGATTGGTCATCCATACCAAGTAAGCTTGACTCGTTTGTCATAGATCAATTTCCTGTGCGTACGTACCTTATCTCCGGGATAAATTATTTGAGGTATAAACTTGGATACTCGGGCTCGAACAAAGTAATCGTTGGAAAAGATGGATGGTTATTTTACGACGATGGCGGACATCTTGCGCTTGCGGCCGGGCACCAGAAGTTAGAGAAAGAGGGTATTGATAACTGGGTACAAGGTCTGAGCCAGCGCATTAGGTATTCACAACGCAATGGCGCCAAGTTCTATTTTTTGTTAGGCCCAATCAAAGAAGATATTTATCCCGAATACAGACCTGCGTGGATGCCCAGCGAGCGAGTTAGAACTGAAGTGGACGACATTATTGCCGCTGCTCAAGCCGCCGGGTATGACCAGGTGATTGATCCACGGCCTGCCATTCTTGATCAAAAGAGCCAGCAAAAACTATATGACGAATACGACACTCATTGGACGGGCCTAGGGGCGTATATCGGCTATGAAGCTTTAATGAGCAGAATAGCAAAAGACCTACCATCGCTAGCGCCACTGCCGATCACTGCATTTCAGCCAGTGCATGGCGGCATTGGCGGCGTACCCAGAAACCTTTCTTTGATGCTGGGCATCGATGACTTTGTCGCCCATGATCGGGTAACCTTTGCCACGGCCATAACGCATGATCCAAAGAAGACTACCTTTCTAAGTAACGACCATAGTTGGGTTGCACCACAAGTACTCCATACCGATGCAAACACGGGTAAAACGCTTTTACTACTCAGAGACTCGTTTGCATCGGAGTTACTGCCAATGCTGAAAGAACAATTTGAGACAATCATAACAGCTCATGTACAGGACGGTTTTTTTCGAAAGGACCTCGTTGAACAATTTAAGCCAGATGTGATCGTAGTCGAAGTTATCGAGTCAGGCATCCGTCATTCGATGAGGGAAATGCCCGAACTGGAACTGAAGGCAGATTAAAGAAGTCACTATGGACTGGTCAGCCCGATAGACAAGACACTGTCCCATTGGTAGCGCTCGGTACCCGTGCTTCTTCTGAATCGGCTACCTACCCCTCAACATGAGGTGCTTATAAGAGCCTTTGTAAGTACCTCCCGTATTGCTCCTTACAACACGGACCAATAATACTTTCTAAGGGGCGAGGTAACGATCCAAGCCGAGCAAGATATCGTTGACCGCGTCCTGGACGCTATAATCAACTGTATTTATCCTCATATCTGGCGCGACCGGCGGTTCGTACACAGAGTCCAGCCCCGTGAAGTTCTTGATCAACCCTGAACGCGCTTTGACATACAGCCCCTTGGGATCCCGTCGTTCACATTCAGCGAGGGGCGTATCAATGAATACCTCGACAAACTTATCCGACCCGATGATCTCCCGCGCCAGTCTTCTGTCGTCGCGGAAAGGCGAGATGAACGCAACTATGACTATCAGTCCGGCATCCGTGAACAGATTAGCGACTTGAGCAATGCGACGGATATTTTCCTTGCGGTCCTGATCACTGAAGCCAAGATCACCACACAATCCGGTACGTACGTTATCTCCATCTAGAAGATAGGTATGTTTGCCAAGTGCAAGCAGCTCAGTTTCCAACGCATTCGCAATAGTGGATTTACCAGCCCCGCTAAGCCCAGTCAGCCATATTACAACTGGACGCTGCTTTTTCAACGCAGATCTGAGCTGCTGATTAACTGCAGTCTCATAAAAACTCGTATTACTCAAAATCTCTCTCCGTCAACGTCCGCTCGATGTGGCCTACATGTGCGCTGAAAAAGCTGCGTCATTGTGGAAGGGGCTGAACTTCAGCCCGTCAAACTCCGATCCTAGCATACACAGGCATCTGCTCGTATCACCATGCGGATGGCCGAGCCTTCGCGTAGCTGGTGGAGGCGATCGAATCACCACAATCGCCTGGATGGCGGAGCATGGGCGTTATTCGATAACACAACGAGATGTATGCGACTGCCCGGAAGGTTGATGACAGCATCAACACTTTTGTATTTACCCATCATTTGCAATGCACCCTAGCAACATTTGTACACACAGAAGTCGGATGCACTGGCTACGCAGGATGCCAAGGCGTGGGCGCTGTGGCCGGATCAGCCCTGGGGCGAGCGCCACGGCACGCTGACCAAACCCGCCCCAAACGTTTAGCAGGTGTAAAGCTTGAAAAATACAGCCCACAATATTCAGGCTTCATGGGGTACCACCGGTAAGCGCTAAAGAAGGAAGCGCCGGGATGTGCGCCGAACTCAGTCCGGATTTGGCTCCGGCAGCGACGGATTAGGGCATAGAGCGCTCTGACAAGTGGCAACAACAAGCTCTATCCAGTATCGTGCCGCACGAGGAAAGGCCAGAACTTCAAGTAGCTCATCGCTACAGAGAACAGGCACCGGCCATCGCGCGGGGTTGGAGGTTAGGTGCCGCGGGCGGAGTACGTTCTGTGTCGCGCCGCTACTCGGATAGCTAGGACGTCGCGGCAAAACGTGGCATAAACTCATCACTCAGGCGATTTTCTAGGAATGGCAAGATGTCGCAATGCTGACGTCTGCGCTTTGTTGAGCGCGGCAACATGGAGGGGCTTTCCGCGCGGAGCACCCTCAGCCGTCATCAATCAGTGGGCATCATGGCTCCAACGATAGATCTCAGGCATCTCACAAAGACTTTTTAGAAAGCGATTTGGTAAATGGAAGACGATTCGACAAAGAGCGATAATGCCGGAGCGGACAGCAAAGTCGTACTGGTGCTGGGCATGCATAGAAGCGGCACGAGTGCCATTGCTGCGGGCCTTCAGCAGCTTGGAGTGGTGATGGGGACCTCTCTCTATCGAGGGGACGAATGGAACCCGAAAGGTTATTTTGAAGAGAAGAAATTCGTCGAATTCAACACTCGGCTGTTGGATATGGCCGGGCTCCGCTGGGATTCCGCTTACCCATTCCCCGATAGCGCTGCCTCGCGCTGGGCCCCCCAAAGGACTGCAGCCTACGACTTGGTTGACGAGGTTTTTGGCGATACTCGCGTCTGGGGTTTCAAAGACCCCAGAATGTGCCTGCTTTCGGCTTTCTGGTCTGAGACATTCAGGTCTCGCGGGCTGACGCCTAGCCTGTTGCTGATGCTACGCGATCCTGCAGAAGTCGCGCTCTCATTGAATAGACGTGATGGGATAGCGGTCGAGCGGGCCGGCTGGCTCTGGTTCAATCATCTGCTTGGCAGCTTGGATTATCTCCAGGAGCAATCGGATTCGCATTTAATAGATTTTTCTGACCTTCTGCATGCTCCTGCCGAGGTCATGCGAGGCTTGGCAAAATGGATCGGGATTTCCGTCAGCGAAAACTTGGTTGAAAGTTTTGCCTCAGATTTCATCTCTCCGGGGTTAGCGAACGGTAAGGGCACCGCGAAACCGCTAATGCACCCGTTGATCATTAGCGCGTACACGTTTTGGCGCTCTGTGGCGAGCAACGGCATGTCTCCTAATATCGCTTTGCAGAGTCCGGAATGGCTAAGCATAAAAAGATCGTTTGAAGTCGAGATCAAACCAACGCTGCAAGCTGTTCAGAACTTTTTTGCAACGGACCGCCAGCTCACTGTAATGGACTCCCGTTTAATCGAACTTAGCGATGCACTACAGGTTACTGAAGAGCTAGCGCTGAAACGCTTGGCAGAGCTAACCTCGCAGGAGTCGCAATTAAAGCGGACACTTGATGCTCTCGCCTATGCTGAAAAGCTTGCGTTCGAAAGATTAGAGCGGATAGGCGAATTAGAACCGCAATTGAAGCTCACCAGCGATGGGCTAGCGTTTGCAGAAAACCTTGCGTTAACTCGACAAGCGACCATAGAACGGCTGGAGAAAGAGTTCACCCATGCTGCGGTCATCAAAGGCTACGTCGTACCCGCTACTGACGAGGCGGACAGCGACACAAATAAGGACGAGACATCTAAGTGACTAGCGGAGTAGCAGCCCAAGATCAGCACCAGAGCGATCTGCATGATACGTTGATGTGCCAAATCGATCACATCGCACTTCATCCATACGGCTTGTTCGGCTACGGCTGGGCGCTTGATAAAGCGGGCACCATTTCACATGCCACCTTGGAACTTAAATATGCCGACGGACGCATTGAATCCGTCGACGTTTCAACTGGCCGAGTCAGGGAAGAGGTTGCCATTGTCTTTCCTCATCATGCCCAAGCTGGCCAGTCGGGTTTCATGTTGATGGCGGGCTGGAGCGGGGTACCTCCCGAAAATGCGGATCTGGTATTTCAGCTTACAGATGGCAGAGTGGTTCGCAATGACCTCCACACTGCCATCAGCCAAGCCGCTCCAAGGGCAGGGGTAGCGGAAAGCCGCTACCTATTGAGGCGCGCTTGGGGGTACGTAAGGCAAGGCAAGCTAACCCAGTTAGTGCAGAAAGCCATAAGATACGGCAGGAGCAACCCTCGCCTGGGCGAGCCTGATGATCAAAGTGTCTCACAGCGGTTAAGAGGGAAGCACTGCCGTCTCGTGATTGACCACTCAATGGGAGGGGGGGCTAACCTGTTTCGCGAGCGCTTGGTGAAGCAGTGGGTCGAGGCAGGCGACACCGTTGTGCTTCTTAGCTTCAAGGTGGCATCAATGGAGCCATTCATAGAAGTTCGTGACGTGGCCGGCAGCTTCGCCTCGGCATTGCAGCCATTAGAGTCGCTTATAGCGCTGCTTAAACCCGCCAAGTCGGTGAAGCTGTTTTTTAATTGCGCAGTGTCATTTCCGAATCCCGCGCTCATTCAGCAGCTCGTTCTGAATGTAAAGGCAAGGTACAAGTCTGAGCTGATCGTTGCGATGCACGATTATTTTCTGGTCTGCCCTTCAAATTTCTTGCTGGACAGCACTGGGGTTTATTGTGGCGTCCCGTCGATCAGCCAATGCGAGTCATGCCTGCCCTACCACGGCGACGGCTTTGTTTCCCTTACGGGTGAGAGGTCAATTACCAACTGGCGAGGCGTTTGGGGAGACCTATTCAACGCTGCGGACGAGATACGGTGTTTTTCCGATTCGACCAGACGACTTTTAGGCCGTGCGTATCCGGAGGTGGCCGCGAGGGCTACACTGATTCCCCATGAAGTTCCGCCGCTTCGAACGGTACGAAACAGCCGCGCGGAAGAGCCCGTTCTTACAATCGGTGTCATCGGATCCATATCCCATCACAAGGGAGCAGGGGTGGTTGCAGACCTCGCCAAGGCGATCGCCGCTGCGGGCGCCGGTGTACGCATTGTCGTTGTTGGCAGTGTGGACGCATGGTGTCCGCCAGAGGTAGTAACGCAGACCGGCCCGTACAAGCAAGACGATCTGCCCAAGATCGTCGAGAAGCACAAAATCAATATTGCCCTGCTGCCATCGATTTGCCCCGAAACTTTCTCGTTTGTTGCGCACGAGATCATCTCAATGAATCTACCAATGATCTGTCTGGACCTTGGTGCTCAGGCTGACATCGTCCGTAGCCAACCTTCAGGACACGTTTCGGCACGTCAAGATGGACCAGGGCTACTTGAAGAAATTATCGCTTTTGATCGCTCCATGCATCCGTTAACAATGAAGGTTATCTCTTGAAAAAAATACACGTTTACACGAGCGCCGCTTGTAACTACATCCCCAAAGTTCGCGCGCTGATTGAGTCGATCAAAAAATTCCACCCTGAGTGGGTCGTCCACTTGGCTTTGTCCGATGAAATTCCGGCAGGTCTTGATCTGTCCGCGGAGCCTTTCGATGAGATTCACCCACTGAGCAGTCTGGATATTCCAAAC
Source organism: Pseudomonas sp. GL_135 (assembly GCF_057834665.1). Lineage (NCBI taxonomy): Bacteria > Pseudomonadati > Pseudomonadota > Gammaproteobacteria > Pseudomonadales > Pseudomonadaceae > Pseudomonas > Pseudomonas sp. GL_135. Next base: position 673,454 of record NZ_CM174408.1, on the reverse strand, counting down.
GCAACAGGATGGGCGTTTTGTCACACAATCGTTGAACTCTCCACCGCAATCAAGCCTTTTCTGCTAGCTCGACTGCTGGACCGCGAGGACTGCGCGGGTGTTATTTATATGGACCCAGATACTGTTCTCTTTTCGCCTTTGACCGATGTGATTGAGGCACTGGGCCATTCAAATATCGCCCTCACCCCCCATCAAATTGAGCCAGAACCGTCCCTGGCAGCGATTATGGACAATGAGATCTCGAGCCTAAAACACGGCATTTATAATTTGGGTTTCCTGGCCGTAGCGCCAACAGAGGTAGGCAAGCAATTCGCCCGCTGGTGGTCTGATCGTCTGTATTACTTCTGCCGCGCCGAAATTCATAACGGCTTGTTCACCGATCAACGCTGGATCGACTTGGCACCTGCTTTCTTTGAAGGCGTTTGCATTATGCGCACGTCGCGCTTGAACGTTGCACCATGGAACGCCACTACGCGCAAAATTACGGGCGAGCTACCAGATAGTGTGATGGTGGATGGGCAACCTTTGGGCTTCTATCACTTCACAGGTTTCGATAGCGGTGATCATCGTACGATGGCTCGCAAGAACGCGGGCGGACAGGAGACAGTACATGCGCTCATTGAGTGGTATACCCGCACCATCGCCGAGCTGGGCAAAGACCCGCTGAGCAAAGTCGTCTGGGCATTTTCGCGATTTGACGACGGCACGGTAATTCCGAAGCCGGCACGGTTGATCTACCGAGAGCGACTTGATCTACAGCAGGCTTTCCCGAACCCTTTCTTGACTCAGGAAGGTGGCTATAAAGGATGGTGGGAATCCCAAGGCCGTATCGAATTCCCTTTGTTGTTTGACAAAAATGCTGCTCCAGCAGAAATGGTGCGCTTGACCAGCGCATTAACCCCAGGCTATCAAGCGGGTGGAACCGCCGCTGTGTTCAGCTCAAGCCGAGTACGCGACCACTTTGCTAATGCCATTGATGACCCGCGCCACGGCGTCAAGCTAGCAAAGCGAGCATGGGAAGTACTTCGGACTGAAGGGGTCGCGGGAATCGTGAAGCGAGTTTCGAAATGACGCCTGAGGTGCCTTCAGCAGCCGTACACCACCAAGCGTCGGAGGATCAACAGAGCTATCGATGGCCGGTCGTCTCGAAGTCGCAGGCAGGTATATTGATTTCGGTTATCGCCGGAGTTGCAGCCTGCACTTGCATCGCGCTTCAGGCTCCTGGACAGGTCTCTATGGACACCAGCGTTCAGCTCTATGAAGCGTCAATTGGGCAGTCTATCAGCTACAACCCGCCCTTCATGTCTGCGCTGATGAGGTGGCTCGGGGGCGGCTCTGTTGCAACTTCGCTTTTGGTGCTGATAAACGCTGTTCTGCTTTACGGCAGCTTTGCCTTGACTGCCGTTTCGGTGGGCAATATGGGCCAAGACCAAGGGCGGGACCACCTCCCTTACTGGCGAATAATCCTTGCAATAGTGATCGTGCTGAATCCGATCATATTCCTGTACGCAGGCATCGTCTGGAAGGATGTGCTGTTCGCGTCACTTCTCACTTCAGGATGTGCTCTAACGCTTGCAGCGAGTACAGGTGGCATTTACAAACGCTATGCCTGCGCACTAGGGGCCATCGCAGTTCTGGCAGCGGGAATGATCACCCGCCAGCAGGGTATCTTTATGGTCCCCTGCATCTTGCTGGCGGTGATTGTAGCTTTGTGGCCAAGCAATTCTCGGAACCAGAAGTTTTACGTGATTGCCGGGGTCATCGCCGCATTCTTAGTAAGCGTTACGGTACTCCAAAAAAGAGTTGACGTAGCTATCAAACCACCCGTGAAGGTCGCGACCTCTGTCGGGTTTCGTAATTTAATGATTTTCGATCTCGCAGGCATGGTAAGTGACTCAGACCGACAGGCAAGCGATTACGCATTCCCAATTACTCCAGAGCAGCTTACAGCCATCCGTCAGATCTACACACCGGAACGGGTGGACACCTTGGACCGTACCCCGTTTACTCAAGCTTGGGTTGGCCGGCTGCCGAACAGCGAGTTGAGTGATGCGTGGTGGGCGATGCTTAAACAAAATCCAGGGGCTTACGCAGAGCACCGGTTGTCGGCTTTTGGAAAGCTGATAGGTCTATATGGATTGGAGGGCACGCTTCCTATCCACATCGGAGTGGAAGGAAACCCGAGCTATCTTAAACAAGTAGGTATCGGTGAAGGACGCGATCAGCGGAGTCAACTTATCTACGATATTGCGGTGCAATATTTTACTTGGCCTATATACCGTCACTTTTTTTGGTTAGGCGCTCTGGTCCTAGCGGTGGTGATTGGTGTCTACGCCCGCCTGCCACGTCGGCTACTGCTTATCAGTGCACTCATCGCTGCGGCTACCGCTTTGATGTACGCATCTTACCTGCCAACAGCCATCGCCGCAGACTTCAGGTATCTATTTGGTGCAATACCACTGGTCATGATGCTTTTCATGGTATTGCTCATGGGGGGACGAATAACTTATTGGAAACGATGACGGGCCTGCTCCTGTGAGCGGCCCAATAAAGCGTTTTTAGTAGGGGCTACTAATTCGCGCCGATTGACATTCTTAATGTCAACGGCGCGAATTTTAATAGAGCCTCTTGAGCATCTCGCCCCACCAAAGCCTTAGTGTCTATCAGGCCTTAACTGTGATGATGATCCCTAAGATGATGACTGCGACACCAATGAAGTACTGAGGCTGAAATTTTTCGCCGAAGAACAGATGACTCCCAATTGGCACGATCACAAACGCCAACGCCATTAGCGGATAAACTTTCCCAAGCTCGATCTTCTGCAGCACCCACACCCAGGCAATCGTTGTAATGCCGTACAGCGCAAAAGCCGAAAACAGTGTGGTAAGGGTAGCTATATCAAAGAAGCTTCCAGTGCGTTGCAGAGTAGAGGCGCTCAATTTGAAGAGAATCTGCCCAGCAGCAATACCAAGGACGCATATAAGCGCTACGAAATAAATCATTTTACTTTCAGCTCGTTGACGGATTTGTTTTTGCGCAACAAATGGAATGCTCGCTTAGGTACTGCCTGAACATCGTGTCCGATAAATGCGAGGATGAACTGGGTACCCAAGATAATTGGCAGCGCCGAAAGCATCACTGTTCCGGCTGGCGTAGGTACACCTGAACTCAGGGACGACGCCCAATGAGAGAATCCGAACACTGAACCTACGATCACCAAAATCAACCCCAAAGGCAGCTCTAACGAGGCGAGCGACATGTCACGCAGGTAATAACTATAGAAAATGCGCTTGGCCAGATTCCGCATGTGCTTGACGAAAAACTCGCCAACGATTTTAGATATCTTGAGGTTGCTGACCTCATCTGCGTATTTAGCATCCATCGGAATATCTACGGCAACTGCTCGCAATGTATTCAGACGGAAAAGCATGTCAGTTTCAAAAAAATAACGCCGGCTGATTTTGTTGAAAGGTAGATGGCGCGCAACATCTCGATGGATTGCGGTATAGCCATTGGTCGGGTCAAAAAGATCCCAATAGCCCGAAGAAAGCTTAGTTAAAAACGACAGCGCGGCGTTACCGAACAGACGGATCTTGGGCATCTGACGGATTTCCTCGAGGTCGAAGAACCTGTTCCCCTTGGTGTAGTCTGCCTCACCGTGAATGATGGGGGCGACAAATTCAGGGAGCAAACGAGGGTCCATTTGCCCATCGCCGTCAATTTTCACAAATATGTCCATGCCGTCGGCGATGGCAGCCTGATAGCCAGCCATAACGGCACCGCCCACTCCCTGATTTTGTTCGTTGCGGACGACGACTACTCGAGGATCTGTGCAGTGTTCTTCGACGAAACTGCCAGATTGCTCTGGACAACAGTCGTCGACCGCGTAGATTTTAGTCACCTCGCTTCCAATCTCGGCGATAACACCGAGGATATGTGCCTTGACCTTGTAGCAAGGGATGATTACCGCAATTTTCAAGTCTGTCATTGTCATGGTTTTCGCCGTTTCATACCTTTGATCGATCAAGAACTCACAATCGACATGGAGATCAGAGCCAGGGATGGGTCCACCGAGTGGCAGCCCTTTCGTAAATGGATTCGATGATGTTTTGTCGGCCAGCAGCGCCCGCTCGAAAAGCTGCCATGGTAACCCACTTTAAGGCAGTACTGGCAGTCCTAGTGCCAAGCGCCTGACGGCCTGGTAAAACCGTCGCGCCCATGCCTGGGGCCGATCAAGGGCCGCAGTGACTACCATCAGATCAAAAGAGGCTTCGCTGAAAACCCTCACTCGCCACCTGTCCGCGCACGGTATTGGGGCACTGTGCTCATTAGCGATGGATGATGTGCTCAACTATAAGTCCGGTCGGCACGGCTTAACAAAAGTCTGGACTTGAGCAATCACACTCATCACACTTCAAAACTTACCAGATACGGGGTCGTGGGAAAAAGCCTAAAAACTAGGTAGCTTCGGCTAGCTTCCTTCAGCATGGCTAATAAAAACAACCCAGAACAGGCCACATATAGCATGGAAAAAAGCACTGTCTCGCTTGTTAGGCCGTTAGCATACCCCTGCTTAGAAGGAGTGAGATTTTACGCTGCGCTCATTGTATTCGTTGAGCATGTCCTCTCAGGAATTGTTCTCGAATATTTTAAAATAAATCCACTTGAGTTTAGCTACTCCTCCGATTCAAGAACGCTTAAGGCGCTATATTATTTAGCGGACGGAAACCATGGAGTAGATATCTTTTTCATCATCAGCGGCTTTTTGATGACAAGGCTGATCCAGAAACCAGGCTTTTCCTATTCGAGCTTCGTACTCGCCAGAGTTAAGCGCATCTATCCTGCATTTCTCGTCTCGCTACTCATCACCACCCTAATTGTGGTGCAAGTATTTGGATGGCCGTGGAAAATCATGGACTTCCTGGGCAACCTGATTTTTTTAAATGCTTTTCCGGCGCTGGGGGTGATGCCCTATAATCACGTATCTTGGTCGCTCGGATACGAATTCGCTTTCTACGTGATAATACCTATATTGGCACTGGTACCAGGTGATACAGCTAAAACCTCCATAAAGTTCGTAATTTTGCTAGCAATTCTGTTCTGCATACCGCCTTCGCTCATCCGGTTCGAAGCTCTGTTTGTGGGGGGACTCATCGGGATTTTATCTGAATCATCCCTCAAAGCATTCGCATCCAAAATCCCCCTCTCGATTGCGGTCATTGCTTACCTAAGCTGCGGAGTCATAAAGGCTTTAGGAGTCATTAGCTACCAAAGTTATTATTCCCTATTCCTGGCGTGCGCCGCAGTACTGCTTGTTAGACTGGTATGGCGAACCTCTGCCCTTGGCTCGTTCCTTATGCTCCCCGCTATGAGAAAGCTGGGCACGCTATCCTATTCGCTATATTTGTATCATTCGGTCATCGCGTCCCTTGTGCTATACAAGCTAACTCCATGGCCCGCGTCGCTTGGGGGTGCCGTATTTGCATTTTTGACGACTTTTGTGCTTACCCTTTTTGCTTCCTATGTGTCGTACATGCTATTTGAAAAGTGGTATTTTAACGCCTCGCGGCATAGAGCTTCAGTCCCATAGCCGCTTGTGGCAGTTCGCGCTCAGCGCTTGAGTTCCGAAGGCTTACAGTTGGCGCCTGTCGTTCAAGCAGGCATTAGGGCCCTGGCGCCTCCTTAAGAGACGGCAGTAGCCCTATAGCAGGTGCCGACTGAGAAGTCGCTTTGCTCTTAGGGCGCAGCGGATAACCTGCGCATGACTTCAATTACCAGCGCTTTAGCATGGACCCGCAACTCAGGTACGGCTGTCGCTTCCCAGTATGTAGCTTTGAGCATCGGCCCAACATAACTAAGCCATGGCGTCGCAATGCCCTGACTGCTCAGCACTTCATAGCCAGGTGATACATTAATCCCTAGCCCAAGCTCATCTGAGGAAATAATATCGGCGCTGACAAGACTTCGCATCAACTCATCTTCTATTCTAGAGAGGCTAGTGCAAGGTCCAGTGCAATTGATTATCTTGTTGACCGCCACCCGATAAACGCGCTCAGAGCCACGCCGCGCCACGTCGACCTCACAGATATCCCCTTTGATCTCCACTGCGGTAACTCTACCCGCGATGAGTTCAACACTAGAATCCTGTATACCAGCTTCGAAAATGCGAGACGTTTCAGGCGCAATTCTGTGCCTATGTGAGTCCCAATATACCTGGAGGTGTCGCAGGAAACGCCTACGCTCGATTAACGGCAAACGCGACCACAATTCTGGAGTGATATTTCTGAGAGCCGTAATTACCTCCCTCCAATGCTCTGACGAGATACTTATACAGTTCCGTACGATCCTTAAATACGTCCGAACAGTAGGCGCAGCATTCAGAATTAAACTCTGGACATCCGTCGTAAAGCCATCAGCTGGGAGCTGGTCCCTGTGGGCTTTTGGGTGCAGCCCGCGGCGTGAGACCATAAAAACTTGCGCGGACGGCAGGGAGCGTTTGATGGACAATAATACATCGACAGCCGTCAGTCCCGTCCCAATGAGCAGGACCCTGGGAGCATCCTTATGGGCAAGCTCCAAGTGATTCAACCACGGGTCTGCGATATAAAATGGCGAAAATGATTGTGGATTTACAGCCAGTGGATTTGAGGGGGCAAAATTTCCCAGCGCCAGAATGACATGATCAGCCAGGATTTTTGCTCCGCAAGCCATTTCCAACAAGACGTCGCTCCCCTTCTTTTCAACCGAGAGCACGTTACCCGCTACGCGCCGACAGGTGACACGACCTGCGCTTTGCGACTCAGCAACGGCCAGGAGCTCCTCCAAATACACACCGTATAGCGAACGAGAGACGAAACTGCCGGAGTGAGTTTCAGTGTCTAAGCGACGGCAGAAACGCAAAAAAGAGTCTGGATCATCCTGCAGTGCGGACATATTGCCAGCAGGCACGTTTAATAGATGGTGTGGGCTACTCGTCCCGTATGCTAAACCGCGCGCCATTTTGCCAGAACGATTTACCAGTATTAATTCTGCTCCTTGCGGAGCATGTCTCATGAATTCAACCGCAGCTACAGTGCCACTGAATCCCGCGCCGATGATCACCACGCGCCTCATACATATTCCTCGACCTGATTTGCAGCTAAGTTCCACCAAAGGCAAAACAAGATTCGGTACCGACTGCCGCGGTTGGACCCCGCACGTCCCTTGGCCCCATATGAACAAATGACTCGTATTCCGGGCACATCAATCATCATGGCTGGTTTTCTCTTCCGATGAGGACCTCAGGATTTAAATCTACTTCCAGCCACAATTGATCCGACACATGCCAGCGTGAAGGCGATCTGGTCGCGGCGACGGCGGCGACACTTGCGGGCGGTCAACGCCAGCCATAGTCGTGAACTGGTATGTGGCGCACCATCGGGGTGACTATCTAGAAGCGATCCAACTATTGACACCTGAGCGAACCACCAACCGTTCAGGGCTTTCTTCGCGCGGGCGATTGCTGTGCTGAATCCAGCATTCACCCCAACCTGATTATCCGCATGCTGCCGATAATCCATCCCAGGCACTGGATCGATAAACCACGTAAACCCATGACTGCGCGCGTACGCATAACAAAACCAGTCATGCAACGCGACGTCCTGCACCCTCTCCCACTCATCCACGATCAGCTTCTTGAACCCCGCTGCGAGCCCAGGCTTGAGCACATACGTGCATCCCGGCCCCGCTGCTTCGAAGAGGTGATCCCATTGCACCTGAGGCTGGGCTTTGTCGACAAGCATTCTTCGCCCATCGGGCCAGAAGGCGACGACGTTACTGGAGTAACCGTCAACATCGTCCGAACGCAGTTTTGCAACCGCACGCTCAAGCTTGTCGGGATACCAGATATCGTCTTGGTCGGAGAAGGATACGAAGTCGAACTCACTCAAATCGACATCGCGTATCAGGCGGAAGAAGTTGCGTGCAGCGCCCTTGAATGGGCCTGCAGAAGGGAGCAACGTTACGTTCGGGTGAGTCGCCGCGTACTCGGCGCACCAGCCTTCGGTACCATCGGTCGAGGGGTCGACGCTGACGTAGATGCTGACGTGCACATTGGTCTGCGCGAGGATAGAGGCAATCTGCTCCTCTATCCACGACATGCCGTTATAGGCAGCCAACAGCACAGCGACTTCGGGTAACTCAAAAGACATGCTGTTGGCAGCCTATTCGTTCAAAGGTCTATCACGCGTTGCCGTGGTCAAGCATCTTTTGCAAGTACTGTCCGTACCCGGTTTTCTTCAGCTTTTCAGCTTGGGAAGCGACCTGCTCTTTGGTGATCCAGCCGTTGGTGTAACCGATCTCTTCGAGGCATGCGACTTTCCAGCCTTGGCGCTGTTCGATGGTGTGGACGAAGTGGCTGGCCTCCAGCAGCGATTCGTGGGTACCAGTGTCCAACCAGGCGAAGCCGCGACCCAGCATTTGTACAGTCAGGCTCTTTTGCTCAAGGTAGACACGATTAACGTCGGTAATTTCAAGCTCGCCCCGCTCGGACGGTTTGATGTTTTTCGCGATCTCGACAACCTGGTTGTCGTAGAAATACAGACCGGTCACCGCATAGCTTGATTTCGGCGCTGCTGGCTTTTCTTCGATGCTCAGTGCGCGGCCGTCCTTGTCGAACTCAACCACCCCAAAACGCTCCGGATCGTTGACGTGGTAGCCGAACACAGTCGCGCCTTCGGTCTGCTCGCCGGCGGCGCGCAGGTTGTCCGAGAAGTGTTGGCCGTAAAAGATGTTGTCGCCCAGGATCAGGCAGCAAGGGTCTTTGCCGATGAACTCTTCGCCAATGATAAAGGCTTGGGCGAGGCCATCCGGGCTAGGCTGTTCGGCGTAGGTCAGTTCGATGCCGTATTGACTGCCATCGCCGAGCAACTTGCGGAAGCTCGGCAAATCGTCGGGCGTCGAAATGATCAAAATTTCGCGCATGCCGGCCAGCATGAGCACCGACAACGGGTAGAAAATCATTGGCTTGTCGTAGATCGGAAGCATCTGCTTGGAAACGCCCAGCGTCAGCGGGTGCAGGCGAGTGCCCGAACCGCCGGCCAGAATGATTCCTTTACGATTGGTCTTGTTCATTTGTTCAGAGCTTCCATAAGCATGCGGGTTACGCCACTTTGCCAATCCGGCAAGTGTAGAGAAAAGGTCTCGCGTAGCTTGTCCGTCGCAAGGCGCGAATTCAACGGACGACTAGCGGGTGTAGGGTATTCGGTGGTTGCGATCGGGCTGATCGTCTCGACCGCCAGTACCTCGCCATGAGCGCGCGCGAAGTCGATGACATAGCTTGCGTAGGCGTGCCAAGTGGTCTCGCCGGCAGGAGCGAGGTGGTAAATGCCGCACAGCTCAGGGTTGACCAGCGCTTTCTGAAGCGCGGCCACCGCCACGTCCGCCAGCAGATCAGCGCCAGTCGGCACCCCGATCTGATCGGCGATCACGTTTAACGAGGTGCGGTCTTTGGCCAGGCGCAGCATGGTTTTCGCGAAATTGTTGCCACGCGCCGCATACACCCAGCTGGTGCGGAATATCAGGTGCTTGCAGCCCGAAGCGGCAATCAACTGCTCGCCTTCCAGCTTGGTGGCGCCGTAGTAATTGACCGGCGCGACGGCGTCCGTCTCTTTCCACGGCTTCATGCCACTGCCGTCGAACACGTAGTCGGTCGAGTAGTGCACCAGCAGCGCGTCGAGACGCTTGGCTTCTTCGGCCATCGCCTGGCTCGCCATCGCGTTGATGGTGTGTGCCAGTTCGCGCTCGCTTTCGGCTTTATCCACTGCGGTGTAAGCAGCCGCATTGACGATGACCTGCGGCGACACGCTACGGATGGCTTCGCGCAGACCGGCGAGGTCAGATAAATCGCCTACCAGCGTGCCGTAGGGAGTGGCGGCCGGATGGCGATCAAGTGCAATCACTTCGCCCAACACACTCAAGGCGCGTTGCAGCTCCCAGCCGACCTGGCCGTTTTTACCGAGCAGGAGGATTTTCATTCTTTGTCTTCGCGCTCTGCGTAATTCTTGTCGATCCACTGTTGATAGCTGCCGCTTTTAACGTGCGAAACCCACTCAGGATTATCGAGGTACCACTGCACGGTCTTGCGGATGCCGGATTCGAAGGTTTCTTCGGGAACCCAGCCTAGCTCACGCTGAATTTTGCTGGCGTCGATCGCATAGCGCAGATCGTGGCCCGGACGGTCCTGAACATACGTCAGCAGCTCAACGTGGGGACGGAACGCTGAATCAGGACGCAATTCGTCGAGCAATGCACAAACAGTGCGCACGACTTCGATGTTCTGTTTCTCGTTGTGACCACCGATGTTGTAGGTCTCGCCCACTTCGCCTTCAGTAACGACTTTGTAGAGCGCACGGGCGTGATCTTCGACAAACAGCCAGTCGCGGATCTGATCGCCTTTGCCATAGATCGGCAGCGGCTTGCCTTCCAGCGCGTTGAGAATGACCAACGGGATCAGTTTCTCGGGGAAGTGGAACGGCCCGTAGTTGTTCGAGCAGTTGGTGACCAGCGTCGGCAAGCCATAAGTGCGCGCCCAAGCGCGGACGAGGTGGTCAGAGCTCGCCTTGCTGGCCGAGTACGGCGAGCTTGGCTGATACGGGGTGGTTTCGGTGAAGAGGTCTTCCGGCCCATGGAGATCGCCGTACACTTCGTCGGTTGAAATGTGGTGAAAGCGGAAAGCAGATTTACGGCTCTCGTCCAGCGCTGACCAATAACCGCGTGCGGCTTCGAGCAACACGTAAGTGCCGATGATGTTGGTCTGAATGAACTCGGACGGCCCGCTGATGGAGCGGTCAACATGGGACTCGGCCGCCAGGTGCATCACGGCATCCGGCTGATGTTCGCGGAACACACGATCAAGGTCTTCGCGATTGCAGATGTCGACGTGTTCGAAGGCATAGCGCCCGTTCTGGTCAACTGTTTGCAGCGACTCAAGGTTACCCGCGTAAGTCAGCTTGTCGACGTTGACGACCGAATCGGTGGTGTTGGCAATGATGTGCCGTACGACTGCTGAGCCGATGAAGCCTGCGCCGCCAGTAACTAAGATCTTCACGCGAAATTCATACCCTGATTGTTGGCAACTTTGCGCGCTGCCGGGTCCATGGAAGCGAGGGTGCCAGAAATGGTCAGCCTCTTGTGCGAATCAACTGTCGGATAGGTCCGAAAACAGGTACCGACGATCAACGAAATGAACAGACCGCATTTTAACGGCAACGTCCATTATTACTACAGGGTGTTCAAGGCGCCTTAAGGCTTGCGCTTACGCGGCCCGGTATTAAACACCGGCACCTTCCGCACTGGCTTGACCGTCGGCACGTCTGCCGCTGCTTCGCCGCTATCGACCCATTTGCCCAGATTGCGTTTTCCACCTCCGCCGCTGGTTTTGGGTTTCTTTGGCTTTTTCGGCTTTTTCAGAATCTGCCCGGTCGCGTCGGTGGCCGGCACGCGGTGTTCCGGGATGAAATCTGGTTCTTCGCGGCGTTGCAGCGTCTGACGGGTCAGCATTTCGATGGCGCTGAGCAGGTCGACTTCGTCGGCGCACACCAGGGAAATCGCTTCCCCGGTCTGGCCGGCGCGACCGGTGCGGCCAATCCGGTGGATGTAGTCTTCGGCAACGATCGGCAGGTCGAGGTTGACCACGGTCGGGAGGTCGTCGATGTCCAGGCCGCGAGCCGCCACATCGGTCGCAACAAGGATCTGCACGTCGCCGCTCTTGAAGCGATCCAGCGCGCGCTGGCGAGTGGCCTGGGGTTTGTCGCCGTGAATGCCGTCTGCGTTGAGGCTCAGGCCTTGCAGGCGCTCTACCAATTGGTCGACGCCGACGCGGGTTTTCGCGAAGACCAGCACCTGACCCCAGCGATGCTTCTTGAGCAGATGAATGAACAGCTCGCTCTTGCGCTTTTTGTCGACGGTGACGATCCACTGCTTGACCGACGACGCCGCCACGTTGCGCGGGCTGACTTCGATGGTCAGCGGGTTGTCGAGCATCTGCCCGGCCAGCGCACGGATCGCATCGGAGAAGGTCGCGGAGAACAGCAGCGTCTGGCGGCGTTTCGGCAGCGCGGCGTAGATATCGCGCAGTTCTTCGGAGAAGCCAAGGTCGAGCATGCGATCGGCTTCGTCGAGGATCAGGGTCTGCAACTGCGAGAACTTCACCGCGTTCTGGCGATACAGGTCGAGCAGGCGGCCCGGCGTGGCGACCAGCACGTCAACGCCTCGGCGCAGTTTCATCATCTGCGGGTTGATGCTGACGCCGCCGTACGCCGCGTAAGTGGTGAGCGGCAGGTGCTCGGCGTATTGCGCGATGGCTTCGTGAACCTGCTCGGCCAGTTCGCGGGTCGGCACCAGCACCAGCGCGCGCACGGAGTTGGCGGCGACCTTCGGGCCTTCCATGGTCAGGCGTTGCAGCAATGGCAGCGCGAAGCCTGCGGTCTTGCCGGTGCCGGTCTGGGCGGCGGCCATGAGGTCGCGGCCTTCGAGCACGGGCGGAATCGCCTGGGCCTGAACGGGGGTGGGAGTCTGGTAGCCCAGTGTTTCGAGGGCACGCAGCAGGGGTTCGATCAGGCCGAGGGAGGCGAATGTCATTTCAGTACCGTTGGAAAAAGGTCAGCGCACAAGAGTCTGTAGAAGACAATGGCGCGCAGTTTACCCTTTCTACACCGGTTTCTGCTTGCGCCACTGCGGCAGGCCGATGAGCACGACGGCGCTGATGATGACCGCCATCGCCGCACCTTCCGCCCAGCCGATGTGTTCGCCGGCGAACAACACGCCCAGCAACACCGCCACCGCCGGGTTGACGTAGCAATAGCTGGTCGCGGCGGCGGGCCGCACGTTCTTCAGCAGGTACATGTAGGAGCTGAACGCGACGATGGAGCCGAACACCACCAGATAGGCCATGACCAGCCAGCCGGACAGGCCGGGAGACTGGGTCATGCGCTCGCCGCTGATGAAGCTGCCAAGCAACAGCACGGCGCCGGCCACCAGCATTTCGCAGGCGCTGGCCATCGGTCCGGCGGGCAATGGCAGGTAGCGGCTCCACACCGAACCGAACGCCCAGGTCGCGGCGGCGAAGATCACCAGCGCGGCGCCCATGGGGCTGGCCTGCAGGTTCGAGCCGAGGTTGAGCAAGGAAATGCCGACGAGACCGAGCAGGATGCCGGCCCATTCCAGACCGGTGTTGCGATGGCCCCAGAACAGGCCGAACAACAAAGTGAACAGCGGCACTGAGGCCACCGCCAGTGCAGCGACACCTGAAGCAACGCCTGCATGTTCCGCCAAGGTGACGCCGCCGTTGCCGCAGGCGAGCAGCAGAAAGCCGATCATCCCTGCGGCCTTCCACTGTTTCCAGGTGGGCATCGGCGCGCCACGAAAGCGCATGAAGGCAAACAGGATGGAGCCGGCGATGGTGAAACGCACCCCGGCCATCATCAGTGGAGGCCAGGTTTCAATACCGATGCGGATGGCGAGATAGGTTGAGCCCCAGATCACATAAAGCGCGAAAAAGGCCCCGATGAGCAGCAGGGGAAAACGGCGGGCGGCAGGCATGAAGGGCTCTAGTACAGTCGTTTATTGTGGGACTGATTCTAGAAATGTCAGGGCCGCTGGCGTCAGTTACAAATGAGGTTTATTCGACCCGTACACTTTCTCGGGGGCTGAAGCGGGGGTTTAGTGCGGCTGGCTGAAGCCAGTCCTTATGAACGCGTACACCCGTAGGACTGGCTTTAGCCGGGAAGGCGTCGGTTGTCACGCTGCAAATTTGATGTCGAGCACGCTGGCCTCTTCCCGGCTGAAGCCGGTCCCACTAAGGGCACGCGTTCATCCAGTAGGACTGGCTTTGGCCGGGAAGGCGTCGGTTGTCACGCTGCAAATTTGATATCGAACACGCGGGCCTCTTCCCGGCTGAAATCGGTCCTACTGACAGCACGCGTTCATCCGCCGCCCTACCGACCCGCCGCCAGCCCCCGGTGCTTGCTGATCGCATCCGCAATTTTCTTCGCCGGGACTTTTTGCAGGCTGCACAGCAACTGGTGGGAAACGCCGGCAAGGCCGTGCGTGTCGCGCAGTTGGTGACCCAGGTGCAGCGTGAGGTTGGCGGCCATTTCGGCATCGGCCATGGCCCGGTGAGCCTTGCCGGTGTGGGGCAAGCCGGCCCAGCTGGTGAGGGTGCCGAGCTTGTGGTTCGGCGCATGGGGCAGAAGACGTCGCGCCAGCAGCATCGAGCAGGCGAAGCTTTGCACGCGATTGCGCTTGATGCGCGACAGCTCGAAATCCCAGAACTTCTGGTCGAATGAGGCGTTATGCGCCACCAGGGGTGTCAGGCCGACGAACTCGGCGACTTCGTTCATGACCCGTTCAGCCGGGGGCGCGGTGCGCAGCATGCTGTTGCTGATGCCGGTCAGGGACTCAATGAAAGACGGGATGCGCACGCCAGCGTTCATCAGGCTTTGATAGCGCTCGACCATAACGCCCTGCTCCACGATCACCACAGCGATTTCCGTGGCGCGGCAGTAGCTGCTGGGGGAAATGCCAGTGGTTTCGAAGTCGATGACGGCGATACGTTCTTGCATGGAGGTGGCCTTAACAGTGACGATTTTTTTCGGAAAACGCGTGATGTTCAGACATCACACTGTTCTGCAGCAAACTCAATTCCTGTGGGAGCGAGCTTGCTCGCGAATAGTGCATTTCAGCCACGGAAGTTCTGGTGCGCATACCTGCCTCTTCGTGAGCAAGCTCACTCCCACAAGTCATTCGTCGTCAGTTGCATAGGCGACACAGACGCTCCTGCACCGAGGCGGTGCATCAGGTCTTGAGCAGCAACCCGCCCTCGATTGGCACATAACGACTGGCCGCGCGGATCAACGAATTGGCGGTCAACCCGGGCACGCCGTAGGCAATCGCTTCGACACCGTGCTTGCTGATGATGCGCTCCAGCAGGAGGTCAAAATCGCCATCGCCCGAGGCCAGCACAACCTCATCGACATTCGGCGCCACGTCCATGATGTCGATGGTGATGCCCACGTCCCAGTCGCCTTTGGCCGAGCCGTCGCTGCGCTGGATGTAGGGCTTGAGTTTGACGGTGAAACCGAGGTTGCGCAGGATCTGCTGGAATTGCTGCTGCTTGCTGTCGCCGCGGTCGATGGCATACGCATAAGCCTCGACGATCTGCCCGCGCTGGCTGATGTCAGCCCACAGGGCGGCGTAATTGAAGTGGCAACCGTGAGCCTGACGCACTGTGTAATAGAGATTCTGTACGTCGGCGAAGACCGCGATTCTTCTCACCCAAATTCCTCGATGCGCTGACAAGCGACAAGGGCCCGAAAACCGGACCGGCGCTCAGTATGCCAGTTTGGGGAAGGGATTGAAGGATTGGGTGCGAAGGCCCGCTAGTCAGCAACGCTGCAGATGCACGGGCCACGCTGGAATTAACTGTGGGAGCGAGCTTGCTCGCGAAAGGGCCGGGGCACACGCTGGATATTTAGCGTCTGATTCGTCGTCTTCGTGAGCACGGTGGAACGCCACCCCGGTCACTCCCACAGAGAGGGCATTAGTTAGGGGGTCTCAGACGAACGAATCGTCGTCGTCAAACATGCCACCACTGGTGTCGCTGCCGTAATCGGTATCGGCGAAGCCATTGGAATCACTGCCCCAGGCGTCATTGCCGGTACTGTCATTACCCGTCACGCGCTGCTGGTCGTCACCCCAACCGCCGCTGCCGCCCTGATCATGCTCGGCAGCAGGCTGGGCCGGCTGTTCCTGGATGATCTCGACGATTTCCTGCGGTTGGCTGTTGTGGTGGAACAGGCTGCTGATGCCTTCCGCCAGCATCACGCCGCCGGCCACGCCCGCTGCGGTTTTCAGCGCACCGCCGAGGAAACCACTGCCGACCGGTGCAGCCGGTGCCTGTTGCGGCTGGGCGTAATTTTGCTGTGGTTGAGCATAGTTTTGCTGCGGTGCGCTCGCCGGACCACTTTCACGCCAGCCGCCCGAGGAAGGCTGCGGACTGGAAGGACGGGAGAACGACGAAGCCGGCTGCTGAGCCTGTGGCTCGCGGGAACCGCCGCCAAAGATGCTCGACAGAAAGCCACCGCCATTGCCGGACTGCGCGGGTGCGCCGGATTTGGCCCGTTCCAGTTCAGCCCGCAGTTGTTGAATCTGCTCGTCGCGCTGCCGGCTTTGAGCCTCCAGCTGCTTGATTGCGACTTCCTGCACCAGAATCGACTGCGCCATGTAATAAGGCGCGGCAGGCTGGCGAGTCAGGTGCTCCTTGATCAGCGCTTCGGCCTGCGCATCACGGGGGGCCGATTCGGTTTCTGCTTGTTTGAGCTTGCCAAACAAGCCGTCGATCAGGGTTTGTTCTTCGCTGTTCATGGCGACCTCGTTAGATTGCCGTAGGAATTCTGTTCTGGGCCATTGTCCGGACACATCCAGTAATGGGGCTGTTCAAGGGCGTTTCAATAGGATGTACAAAAAGTTAAGAAGGACGGTCCGACGCCTCCGGTTGGCCCGTTTTACAGCTCTACGTTACAGTGTCGGCCTGCTTATCCTTGTGATCCGTTCATGAATCCGCTGACCATTCTGCAAGACTCGTTTTATTTCTTCCGACGCAACTTCGGCAGCATTCTTACGCTGTGCCTGCCACTGGTGGTGCTGGAGGCCCTGGCTAAACAGCTCATCGGTTTCGGCCAAAGCACCGGGGCCGCGCCACTGTTGATCGGGTTGCTTTTCTACCCGCTGTACACCGGCGCGCTCATTCTTTTTATGGACGCCAAAACCCGTGGCGAAGAGCCGGTCAAATCCAACCTGTGGGCCGTTGCGTTGCGCTTGTGGCCCACCTTCGCAGTGCTGACGGCGCTGAGCACGCTGCTGATCATGGCCGGCATGTCGCTGTTCATCCTGCCGGGCGTGTGGGTGATGATCAAACTGGTGCTGTCCGAATATCTGCTGGTGTTGCGCGGGATGGGGCCGCTGGAAGCGATGCGCGAAAGCTTCAGAATGACCCAGGGCCACGTCATGCGGATTTTCGCCTGCGTGCTGTGCGTTTACATCCCGCTGTCGCTGCTTGAGGCGCTGAGTTATTACGTGCTGCCGGACCAGCAAAGCCCGATGCTGTCGATTGCGGTGAACAGTGTTTCCAGCTTCCTGCAGTTGTTTATCAGCGTGGTGATGTTCCGGTTGTTCATGCTCATCGACCCACCCGCCCGGTCGGCCTGAATAGATGGCACGCCCGATGCGGTATCTGCTTTACCTCACGGTGGGTGCCGGGCTGTTCGCGGTATTGCTCTATGACATGACCTGGCACCCCGCCCGACAGGAGAGGGCGGCGGTGTCTTGCAACGCGAAGGACGGAAAGCCACCGGTATTGGCGCCCGGTCAGACGCTGAAAGTGATGACCTGGAACATTCAACACCTGGCCGGCAAGCGCTATGTCTTCTGGTACGACCTGCCCGACGGCACTGGCCCGGACGAGCGCCCGACGCCGGAAGACCTGGCCTTCAACCTTGATGAAGTGGCGCGGGTCATTCGCGATGAGCAACCGGACATCGTGTTGCTGCAGGAAGTCGACGACGGCGCGAAGAACACCGACTACGGCAACCAGCTCGCCCTGCTCCAGGCCCGTGTCGCCGACCTCTACCCCTGCAGCAGCGAAGCGTTTTACTGGAAGTCCGACTTCGTGCCGGATCGCCACATTTTCGGCAGTGTCGGCCGCAAACTGGCGACACTGAGCCGCTATCAACTGGACAGCGCCGAACGCCTGCAACTGCCCTCGCCTTCCGGGCTCTTCATTAGCCGTCTGTTTCAACCTCGGCCTGCAATGCTCGTCAGCTACCTGCCGTTGAGCGATGGCCGACGTCTGGCGGTGACCAATACACAGCTAAGCGATGCCCAATCAGGCGGCGACGTGCAACAGCGCCAAGTCGCGGCGGTTCTTGAGTTGCAGCAAGCCTTCGAACAGAACGGCACGCTGTGGATAAGTGGCGGGGATTTCAATCTGCTACCGCAGGGGCAATATCAGCGGCTGCCCGCCGAACAGCGCGCGCCGTATTCGGCAGAGAGCGAGCTGCGTGGCTTGTGGGAAAGCTTCCCGATGATCCCGAGCAATGAAGACGTGACCGGTGAGGATCGTCGCAAGTGGTACACCCGCTTCCCCAACGACCCCCGCATCAGCGGCCCGGACCGGACGCAGGATTTTCTGTTCTACAGCCCGAAGCTGCAGCGGATCGAAGCGAGGGTGAGGCAGGCGGACACGTTATTGATTTCTGATCACATGCCGGTGATTGCGCGATTGCAAGTGACCATGCCGGGCGAGTAAATGCTTAAGAAACCCTAGTGATCGCCGATAGCTTTTTCAAGAATGCCAGGGACCGAAGGCGTTTGACTCCCACTGGCGAACTATCATGCAGCTGCTCCCCTTTCAAAGCCTGCGGGCGAAGTTCGCAGTGGTTGTCGCGCTCGCCGTGCTGGTCATCACTTGCATCTTCGGCAGTGTGATTGGCGCGTCCGCCATATCCAGACACAAAGAGCAGACCGGACATCAGCTGGCGGAATATGCGGCCTCGATGATCGATCGACTTGATCGTGACATGCACAGCCGCGCCAAGGAGCTCAGCGTGCTGAGTGATCTGGAGGCACTGCGCAACCCCGCAAACGTCGCCGAAGCGCGAAGCCTGCTTAATCACCTCAACGCTCAGTTCCCGAGTTATTCATGGATCGGCCTCACCGACACCCAGGGCACGGTGGTCGCGTCCACGGGCCGTTTGCTTGAGGGTCTCAGCATCGCGCACAGGCCCGTATTCATCGAGGGGCAGGACAAAACCTTTGTAGGTGACGTGCATGAAGCCGTCATGCTCGCCAAGCTCTTGCCCAACCCATCGGGCGAGACGATGAAGTTTGTCGATATCAGCATGCCGGTAAAGGACAAGGCTGGAAACTTCATCGGCGTGTTGGCCAGCCACCTCTCATGGCAGTGGGCGGCAGAAATTGGGCGGACCATGTTCGAGCCGCTGAAGAAAAGCCTTCCGGGGCTGGAGTTTCTGGTCGTGAGCAAAGACGGCATCGTCTTGCTCGGCCCCAAACAGCTCATCGGCAAGCCCAGTGAGGCCGGCATCGACCATAACAGCGAGGCCCGCTGGACGGTGCGCGAGTGGCAGGACGGCAGAACATATGTGGTGGGCGCTGCCGAAAGCGCCGGTATCGATGGTTACCCCGGGCTGGGCTGGACCGTTGTGACGCGTCAGCCAGCAGAGGTGGCTTTTGCCGAGGCAAACGGGCTGCGGGCGGAAATCTTGCTGTGGGGCAGCTTGTTGTCCATCGCCTTCGCGGTGTTGGGATGGTTCGTGGCCGGCGTTATCACCCGTCCCCTCAACCAGATCACCGATGCCGCAATGCGCCTGTCCGAAGGCGATGACGTCGCCATTCCGCTCATAAAAGGCAGCCTTGAGGTTGAAAAGCTGAGCATGGTCATTCGACATCTGGTCGAGAGCCTGACTCAAAAGAAGGGTCAGTTGGCGCTTATCAAGGGCGTCGCCTACCGCGACACGGTCACAGGTCTGCCCAACCGTGCTGCGTTGGAAAACTACGTCAAGAGTGTGCAAGACGAGCCCGGGCCGCCGCCTGCTTTCGGCGTGCTATGCCTGGACCTCGATGGGTTCAAACCGGTGAATGACCGTTTCGGCCATGCGGTGGGGGACGCCCTGCTTCATTCAGTCGGCCTGCGCCTTTCCAGTACCGTGCGCGATGGCGACATTGCAGTACGCCACGGCGGTGACGAATTTGTGCTGCTGCTGCGATTGAAGACCGGCGAATCATTGGCCAGCGTGCAAGGCGCTGCTCAGCGCATCATCAAAAAGATTGCCGAGCCGGTCATACTGGCCGGCAAGGAAATCAGGATTGGTTGCAGCATTGGCGGGGCAGTGTGGACCGAGGGGGACTTTGCGGACGCGCTGGGCATGGCGGACAAAGCCCTCTATCGCGCCAAACGCGCGGGCAAATCCCAGGCGCAGTTTTGACCTCGCCGCGAACCTGACCTTCCTGACTGCTCCCCCTGTGCGGAAAAATTCCCCCGCCGGTCCATCGGCGGGGTAAGGCATCTTAATGCTGGTAGATCGTGGCCGAGTTGCCGCTGCCGCCCGTCTGGCTGACGTTGGCGACCATGTTGTTGCCGGTCTGAGTGACAGCGACCAGGTTGGTGGTGCCAGACAAAGCGCCGCCCAGGCCGGTCTGGCTGACCACGGCGCGGTTGTTGTTGCCGCTCTGTAGCAGGGTTTCTTCGTTAAAGGTGCCGGTCTGGGTGCTGGACGAATAGTTGTTGTTACCGCGCTGCTGGAAATCACCTTTCATGCCGCTGCCGGTCTGATACAGGCTGGCGGTGTTGAAGTTACCGCTCTGCAACATACTGGCGGAGCTCAACTGATTGCTGGTCTGCTGAATAGAACCACTGTTGCTGTTGCCGTCCTGCTGCAGAATGGCCGATACCCGATTCGAGTTGTACTGCTGCGAAATGGTACCGGTGTTGCCGTTGCCCGACTGTGTAACAGAACCGGTCACCGTATTGTTGTTGTTTTGTTGGGTAAGGTTACCAACGTTGTAGCTACCGGACTGAGTAATGCCGCCCCCGACGATAGTACTGTTATGTGCCTGATAAAGACTCGCTGTGTTATTACTGCCGCCGCCTTGAGTAATGCTGGCGCTTGTGCGGTTATTGCCATCCTGGGCGATAGTGGCGGTACTGTAGCTGCCGGACTGGTCTAGCTCAGCGACTTGAGGCAGCGAACTCCCGCCGCCCTTCTGCGTCACGCTTGCCGTATTATTGTTTCCGGCCTGCTTGGCCGAAGTGAAGTTGGAGAAACCATCCTGTTTGATGCTCAGAGTGCTGTAGGTCGCACTCTGGCGTACGCCTGTGCTGTTCCGGGTTCCCGTCTGATCAATGTTGACCTTTGACTGGGTCGCGCCTTGCTGCTCGGCATTCAAACTGTTACTTGTGCCGTCCTGGGTGGTATTGACGGTGCTGGAGTCCGCCACGGCGGCCCCCGATAGTGCAGCGAGGACTGCGAGGGACAGAAGTGTTTTACGTGCGTGCATGAAAAATCACCTTTATTTCAGCTTTATGATGGTTTGCGCGTTGCGACCCATGGCAGGGTCGCCAAAGAACGGAGAGCGTTGATCATCGAGAATGGCCCGAAACATCTGTGCTGCGGCATCAGCTTCAATATCAGGGGAGAACGTGCAGTGCGTATGCCGTTGCAGCAAACGAATGATCGGAAGGCCCTGAGGCCAGGGCCTCGGATGCTGGCTGTTATAAGCTCCCAACAGAATGGAGCTCTCGCTAGTTATATACGAGCTATCGCGCTTTGCCAGTCAATACAGCAAATATAAGTTCTCTATTTATTGGCGCCAACGATCAACTTTAATTGGCCCGACCGACTGACAAAAAAGTTATTTGGTCAGTGATCGGAAACATGACGCCACTTTCCTGCCTAGCGCCATTACCCCACATTCAAAAAGTTAATAACGAGTTGTCGAAAGACTTTGCATCGACGCCAGGCATATAACAGTCCTTGATTGGTCCGATTGATCCGCTAAAGAACTTGAGTCTTGTAACCCCGTTCATCCTTGAGACCAAATAAGCTAAAAATGTGTGCGCCGCCTCGACCCCAGAAATCATTTCCTTGGCTTCACCCGCGCGGTCGGTTCGGCGATCAACGGATCGTCCGGCCAATAGTGCTTCGGATACCGGCCCTTCAGATCCTTCTTCACCTCGGCATAGGTGCTGCGCCAGAAGTTGGCGAGGTCCTGGGTGACTTGCACCGGGCGGCGTGCGGGGGACAGCAGGTGCAGCTTGACGATCTGCCGGCCGTTGGCGATGCGCGGGGTGTCGGCCAGGCCGAAGAGTTCTTGCAGGCGCACCGCCAGAATGGGCGGGGACTCGCTGTAATCCAGGCGCACCGATGAACCCGATGGCACGGTCAGGTGGTGCGGCGCCAGTTCTTCCAGCCGCTGGGGCAAAGGCCAGGGCAGCAGATTGTGCAGGATCGATGACAGGTCGAGATTGCCGAAGTGGCTCAGTCGCGTGACCTTGCCCAGGTACGGCAGCAGCCAGCGGTCCAGCGTCTCCAGCAGCGCATCGTTGCTCACATCCGGCCACTCGCTTTCGCTCTGCGTTTGGAGATCCATCTGACGCAACAGACCAACGCGCGCCTGCCACTGACGCAGCTCCGGCGTCCACGGCAGTAACTCCAGCCCTTTGCGCCGCACCAGCGCCAGCAGCGCCTGCCCCCGCGCCGAATCGTCCAGTCCGGTGAGCGGCTCGCGGCTGATGATGAGCTCCCCGGCCTTGCGCTGACGTTCGGCGCGGAACACGCCCTCACGCTCGTCCCAGTCCAGTTGATCGAACGCGGTCACCTGTTCGGCGAGCACCGAGTCGAACAGGTCGGGATCGAACTCGGCGGCCAGATAGATCCGCTCTTCGCGCTGGCCCTGACGGCTGCCCAGATCAGCCACCACCAGCCACGGCTGCTTCATCAACGCGTCTGGCTCGGCGAATAGGGCAGCGCGACCGTTGGCGAGTCGATACTCCGCGCCGCCAGCACGGCGTTGCTGCGCGACGCGGTCGGGATAGGCCAGCGCCAGCAGCGCGCCAAGCCAGCGCGGGTGATCAGGGTCGACGACCGGCTTCCGGGCTGTGCCCCTCAGATACCCCCGATATTGCCGCGACAATTGCCGCGCCCGCTGCACGCCGCCTTGCGAGCCTTTCGCTGCGCGTTCTGACCCAGCCAGCAACGTGAGTCGGCTCTGGAGGTCGGCACCGGCGCCGCGCAGAATGTCCCGTTCACCGAGCAACGCGGCAACGTCGCAGGCCAGCGGACCCAGACCCAGTTCATGACCGCGCAACAGCAAGTGAGCGATGCGTGGATGCGCAGGCACCTCCGCCATCGACTGGCCGTGGGGCGTGAGTTTCCAGTCTTCACCCGGCTTGCGCGTGAGAGCGCCTAGCCGCGCCAGCAGGTCCTGGGCCTGGGAATAAGCAGCAGCGGGCGGCAGGTCCAGCCAGGTCAGTTGGGTTGGTTCGACACCCCAACGCGCCAATTGCAGCGCCAGGCCGGCCAGGTCAGCCTGAAGGATTTCCGCAGCACCGTAGGCCGCCAACTGATCGTGCTGCGCCTCGGACCACAATCGATAACACACGCCCGGCTCAAGCCGTCCTGCCCGACCCGCCCGCTGAGTGGCGCTGGCCCGGGAGATGCGTTGCGTGTCGAGGCGCGTCATGCCGCTGCCGGGATCGAAACGCGGCACCCGCGCCAGCCCGGCGTCGATGACCACCCGCACACCATCAATGGTCAGGCTGGTCTCGGCGATATTGGTGGCCAGCACGACTTTGCGTTTGCCCTTGGGCGCAGGTTCAATCGCCGCGCGCTGGGCGTTCAGGTCGAGCTCGCCGTGCAGCGGGCACAGCAGCACGTCGCTGCGATCGCCAATGGCATCGACCAACTGTTGATTGACCCGACGGATCTCGGCCTGGCCCGGCAGGAAAACCAGCACGCTGCCGGACTCGTTACCAAGCGCGTCGAGCACGGTTTGCACCACCCGCGGCTCGATGAATTCCCCCGGCTGAAACGGCCGCCCCCACTGCATCGACACCGGGAACATGCGCCCTTCGCTGCTGATAACCGGCGCATCATTAAGCAAGCTCGACAGCCGCGCACCTTCAAGCGTCGCCGACATCAGCAAGATCTTCAGCGGCTGCTCGTCACGAAACAGCGCGCGGCCGTTGAGGCTCAAGGCCAACGCGAGATCAGCGTCGAGGCTTCTTTCATGAAATTCGTCGAAAATCAGCAGCCCGACACCTTCCAGCGAAGGGTCTTCCTGCAGGCGCCGGGTGAGAATGCCTTCGGTGACCACTTCGATGCGGGTATTAGGGCCGACCTTGCTGTCCAGCCGAATCCGGTAACCCACCGTTTCGCCAACGCCCTCCCCCAACTCGCTCGCCAATCTTTCAGCAGCAGCACGAGCCGCCAGGCGCCGGGGCTCAAGCATCAGGATCGTCTGCCCCGCGAGCCACGACTCCCCCAACAGCGCCAGCGGCACGCGGGTGGTCTTGCCCGCGCCCGGCGGCGCTTCGAGCACGGCCTCGTCCCGGTTGGCAAGGGCCTGGCGCAAGGCGGGGAGAACGGCATCGATGGGCAGAGAATTCATGAGAGCTCCGGAAACAAGGCGACGATTATACGGCGAGCTGCTGCGGCTTTGTTCACCCTGCCAACGAACTGTCTTCCCCCACGGATACTCTTATTGATTAGGCATTTGCCTTGTATAGTTGCGACTTCTTATGAGGAGATCCCCATGCGCATTCCATCCCGTTTGATTGGCGGTGTTCTGGTTGCCACGCTGCTGACGCAACTGACCGCGTGCGGCAGTATTTTCTACCCGGATCGTCGCGGCCAGATTCAGGGCAGCGGCCGGATGGACCCGGCTATTGTGATACTCGACGCCATCGGCCTGTTGTTCTACATCATCCCCGGCGTGATCGCCTTCGGTGTCGACTTCGCCACTGGCGCGATCTATCTGCCAAGCGGCAATCAGGCGCAGATCGATCCGCAGAAACTTGAACCGGCAGTGCGCGCTGACGGCACGGTCGACAACCTCAAGCTGCAAGCCATCATTCAAACAGAGCTCGGCCGCACATTGCCGCTGGATGATCCCCGCCTGATCCAGCACAAAGGCAGCGTGCAGCAGCTTGCTGCTCTGGGCCTCGTCCCGTCCGCTTGAGATTTTGTGATTTAAGGAAGCGCCATGAGCACCAGCCCCGAACACGCCCGCTTATTGCGTCTGGCAACCCGTGCATCGCTTGCGGTGGCGAGCACTCTGATCGTTGCCAAGGCGGTTGCGTGGTGGCTAAGCGGGTCGGTGAGTCTGTTGGCCGGGCTGACGGACTCGTTGCTCGATGGCGCCGCCTCATTTCTCAATCTGCTGGCTGTGCATTACGCGCTGCGTCCCGCGGACGATGATCATCGCTATGGCCACGGCAAGGCCGAGGCGCTGTCGGGCATGGCCCAGGCGTTGTTCATTGCCGTGAGCGCGCTCCTGATCGGTTTTCAGGCGGTCGACCGCATCCAGCACCCGCAGCCCCTCGGCGATCCGGGTTTGGGTTTGCTGGTGATGGTGTTGTCGATTGGTCTGACGATCGCCTTGCTGATGTTGCAGCACCGCGTGGTGAAGGCAACCGGTTCGGCGGCGATCCGGGCGGACTCCCTGCACTACCGTTCAGACCTGCTGCTCAATTTCAGCATCATGCTGGCGCTGGGGCTCGCCTATTACGGCTACTCGCAGCTGGACGCCTATTTTGGTCTGGCGATCGCGTTCTACATTTTGTGGAGCGCGATTTCCATTGCCCGGGAGACGGTGTCGGTGCTGATGGACGCTGAATTGCCTGTGGATGTCAGCGCCAAAATGCTCGAACTGGCCGAGGGCGTAACCGGCGTACTGGGCGCCCACGACCTGCGCACGCGGATCTCGGGGAATCACTGGTTTGTGCAGTTGCACCTGGAGCTGCCGGGCACGCTGACGCTGTCAGTGGCGCACGACTTGTGCGAGCGGGTGGAGGCGGCAATTCAGGACGAATTCCCCAAGGCCGAAGTGCTGGTGCACGCGGATCCACAGGAAGTGGTGGGTCGCGAAGATGGACCGGTTTTGAATTGAAGGCGTCAGATGTCACGCGGCAAATATGAGGACGCTCAATCCGGCGTCTTCCCGGCTGAAGCCGGTCCCACTGACCGCGTGCGTCTAGTGGGACCGGCTTTGGCCGGGGAAGCGTCAGGCGTCACGCCACGAAATTGAGGATGTGGGTGCAGGCCTCTTCCCGGCTGAAGCCGGTCCTACTGACACAACGCGTGCTCTTAGTGGGATCGGCTTTAGCCGGGAAAGCGCCAGGCGTCACGCCACGAAATTGAGGGTGCTGGTGCAGGCCTCTTCCCGGCTGAAGCCGGTCCTACTGACACACCGCGTGCTCTTAGTGGGATCGGCTTTGGCCGGGAAAGCGTCAGGCGTCACGCCACGAAATTGAGAGTGCTGGTGCAGTCCTCTTCCCGGCTGAAGCCGGTCCTACTGACACACCGCGTGCTCTTAGTGGGACTGGCTTTAGCCGGGAAAGCGTCAGGCGTCACACCGCAAATCTGAGGGTGCTCAATCCGGCGTCTTCCCGGCTGAATCCGGTCCTACTGACCGCGTGCATCTAGTGGGATCGGCCTGAGCCGGGAAAGCGTCAGGCGTCACGCTGCAAATCTGATGGTGGTCAATCCAGCGTCTTCCGGGCTGAAGCCGGTCCTACTGACCGAGTGCATCTCGTGGGACCGGCTTTAGCCGGGAAAGCGCCAGGCGTCACGCCACGAAATTGAGGGTGCTGGTGCAGGCCTCTTCCCGGCTGAAGCCGGTCCTACCGACACATCGCGTGCTCTTAGTGGGATCGGCTTTAGCCGGGAAAGCGCCAGGCGTCACGCCACGAAATTGAGGGTGTTGCTGCAGGCCTATTCCCGGCTGAAGCCGGTCCCACTGACCGCGTGCATCTAGTGGGACCGGCTTTAGCCGGGAAAGCGTCAGGCGTCACGTTGCAAATCTGATGGCGCCCAAACCGGCCTCCTCCCGGCTGAAGCCGATCCCACTAAAGCAACATGCGCTTACCGCTACACACTCCCGCCCCTACTGCTGAACGCTATACCCGCGCCCCGCATAACAACTGGCCATTGCCTGACGGTACACGCCCAGCACTTCCGGTGCTGGTTGATACGCTGCGCCCGCCGGGTCGAAATTGCTTTGCTGGACGGCGTAGCGGTAGCAGTCGTAGCGGTCCTGTTCGACCTCCTGTTGCTGCTTGCCTTCGGGCGGATACGCGACAACGTCGTAGGGATTCGCGGCCTGCTGAACGGGCTGCGGTTGTTGAGGTGAATACACCGGCTCAACATTCTGCGGAGGCTCGGCGACTACGTACTCCTGGGTGTTCTGCTCGTAGGTGTAATAAGTGCCGGCGGCGACGAAGAACAGCGCGCTGCCAAGCCAGACCTGTTGCGCGTAGTCAGGCAGGTAGCGGACACGAACACCTCGTGGGGGCTGGACGACCACATAACGTGGGCCCTGTGGGCGATACCAGTAACCGCCTGAGTAGAAGTAATCGCCGCCGCGATAAGGCACCCGCGAATAGCCGCCCGGCATGCGATCAATCTCGTAACCCGGCCGATAGCGCGGGCCCGACCCCCAGCCGTCGCCATGACCACCAGGGCGGCCGGCCTGCCAGTTGCCGTTATCGGGACGACGGTCGCCGTCGCGCCAGCGGTTGTCTCGGGGCTGGTCGCGGTAAAAGCCCTGACGTGGCTCTTGCGTCTGCACGACAGTGTCCGGCCGACCCTGAATAGGCAGGCCACCCTGACGATCCTGCAACTGACGCTGTTGTTGCTGCTGCTCTTGCTGACGGCGCTGCTGGTCCTGCATTTGCTGGCGCTGTTGCTGCTGTTGCTGCTGTTGCTGCTGCTGTTGGCGCTGATCGTCGCGCAGGTTGCGCTCGCGTTCCTGCTGCTGGCGCTGCTGATTGGCGCGCTCTTGCTGGTTCTGCTGAATCTGCCGATTTTGCTGCAGCTGTTCCTGCTGGCGCTGCTGCTGTTGTTGCTGCGCCTGCTGCTGGCGTTGTTGCTGCTGCTGACGCTGCTGATCGTCGGCAAAACCGCGCTGGTTCTCTTGCTGCTGCCGCTGCATCTCGAAGCCGCGTTGTTGCTGTTGGCGCTGCTGCTGTTGCTGCTGCTGTTGCTGCTGTTGCTGCTGTTGATTATTGTCGTCGGCGAACACCTGAGCACTGATGCTCAAGGCCAAGAGACTGACACCTGCCAAACGCCAGATGCGCATGTTCATGCTTTCCTCACTACGGCGCGGATACCTATGGGATAGGACTGCGGGTCGGATGCGCCGTTCGCCGCACTCTATCAGCGTGGCGGATGAAACTGTAGAAGCGTGCACTCCGGCCCATACGGAAATTCAGGCACAAAAAAAGAGGGCTCAACGGCCCTCTCTGGAATGCTTCGTCCTGGCTCAACGCTTTTGACGTCGGCTCACCTCGCATCGTCTTCTGGACAGTGCGTAGCCCGGTGGCCTGGTCAACCCTGTCGGGCTGGAGGCCGCGGCTGGCCTGATTCGGCGGGCCGCGCTGGACGCTGTGTCCGGGCAGTGATTCTGGTTAAAGAATAGGCTTTGCCAGCCGGCACAGGATTGCGAATGTTGCTGATGAAAACATGACTTGCGCAATAATTCACTTCAGATGAATAATCCTGCGCAATCGATTCCATTAAGGCGCCTGACATGAGCAAGCTCGACAGATATGACTTGAGTATTTTGGCCGAATTGCAGAAGGACGCGCGCATCTCCAATCAGGAGCTGGCCGAGCGCATTGGCCTGTCGCCGTCACCCTGCTCGCGCCGCGTGAAGCAGCTGGAAGACGACGGTTATATCGTGGGTCAGGTTGCGCTGCTGGACCGCAAGAAGCTGGGCCTAAGCCTGACCGCCTACGTGCTGATCGGGATGGACCGCCACACACCCGACCGCTTCGAGAATTTCGAGCAGCACATTCGCAACCTGCCGCAGGTGCTGGAGTGCAGCTTGGTGACCGGTATCGACGCCGACTACCAGTTAAAGGTTGTCGTCCCGGACATGGATCACTATCAGAAATTTCTGCTGGGCCATCTAACCCGTATCGACGGCGTGACCAGCGTGCGCTCCAGCTTCGTGCTCAATCAGGTACTGGCGAGCACCGAATTGCCGCTGGTGCATTTGCGCGGCTGAACTGCATCCGACAGGAGCACCCCATGGATCCCGCATTGTTTGAAGAATGGATGATGACCCTGTTGATCACCGCCCTGGTCGGATTTATGGGTTTCATCGTCTGGGATCTGGCAAAAAAATCCAAAGCCGGGCGCTTAGGCACCATTCTGCTGTTCAGCGTTCTGGGCCTGGGGATTTTGGCGTTTGCGATCAAAAGCGTGGTGATCGCCTACCTGGAGCAGCCGCTCTAAATCAAAGCTTCGCCGGCACTTCCCGCCATTGACCCTGATCGAGCCCTTCCAGGCTCCAGTCGCCAATCCGCACGCGCACCAAGCGCAACGTCGGCAGCCCCACCGCCGCAGTCATCCGGCGCACCTGGCGGTTGCGGCCTTCCTTGATGACCAGCTCCAGCCAGCTGGTCGGCACGCTTTTACGAAACCGAACCGGCGGGTTGCGCGGCCACAGTTCCGGCTCGTCCAGTTGCCGCGCTTGTGCCGGCAAGGTCGGGCCGTCGTTAAGCTCCACGCCATTGCGCAACCGCGTCAACTGCTCTTCAGTGGGCTCGCCCTCCACCTGCACCCAGTAGGTTTTTGCCAGCTTGTGCCTGGGGTCGGCGATGCGCGCTTGCAGTTGGCCGTCGTTGGTCAGCAGCAGCAAACCTTCGCTGTCTCGGTCCAGGCGGCCGGCCGGGTAGATGCCGGGGACGTCGATGAAGTCCTTGAGCGTCGCCCGGCCTTCGCCATCACTGAACTGGGTCAGCACATCAAAAGGCTTGTTGAACAGAATCAGCCGAGGCTCGGCGGGCGGGGCTTTGGCGACACGCCGGGGCGCGCCCGTACGATCAGGCGAAGGACGGCGGGAATCGGGACGTTGATTGCGGGGCATGGGAAACCGGTGAAAAAATGACAGAAACAGAAAGAGCCACTTTAGTGGCCCTTTCGTTGAACGCCTAGCGCCTTAACGGAATGGCGGCTCGTCGAAGCTGCGCAGCTTGCGCGAATGCAGCGAGTTGAGCTGCGTGCGCATCAGGTCCAGCGCGGCGATACCGATCTTCAAATGCTGGGTGACCGCCCGCTCATAAAACGCGTTGGCCGAGCCCGGCAGCTTGATTTCACTGTGCAGCGGCTTGTCCGAGACGCAGAGCAAGGTCCCGTAGGGCACCCGCAGGCGATAACCCTGGGCGGCAATGGTGCCGCTTTCCATGTCCACCGCAACAGCGCGGGACAGGTTGATCAGCGGCCGTTCCTGCGCCCAGCGCAGTTCCCAGTTGCGGTCGTCGTAGGTCAGGACCGTGCCGGTGCGCAGACGCTTCTTCAAATCGTCGCCGCGTTCGCCGGTGACTTGCGCGGCTGATTCTTGCAACGCCATTTGCACTTCGGCCAGCGCCGGAATCGGGATGTTCGGCGGCAGCACGCGATCAAGGATACCGTCGCGACGCATGTAGGCGTGGGCGAGCACGTAGTCGCCGATGGTCTGCGACTGACGCAGGCCACCGCAGTGACCGATCATCAGCCAGCAATGGGGACGCAGGACGGCCAGGTGATCGGTGATGTTCTTGGCGTTGGACGGGCCGACGCCGATGTTGACCAAGGTCACGCCATGGCCGTCTTCGGCGATCAGGTGATACGCCGGCATCTGATAACGATGCCAGACCACGCCGGAGACAATGGCCTGGGCTTCGCCGTAATCCATGCTTTTGTCGACAATGACGTTGCCCGGCAGGACCATCTTCACGAAGCGCGGGTCGTCGCGCAGTTTTTCCAGGCCATGCACGATGAACTGGTCGACGTAGCGGTGGTAGTTGGTCAGCAGGATCCACGGCTGAACATGGCGCCAGTCGCTGCCGGTGTAATGCACCAGACGGCGCAGCGAGAAATCCACACGCGCGGCGTCGAACAGTGCGAGCGGCAGCGGATCGGTGTTGGCCCAGTCGTACAGGCCATCGGCGATGCCATCAGTGGCCGCCGACAAATCGGTGCTCGGGAAGACGCGGGCCAGGGTCGCAGCGGTGACGCCGGTCCCGGCCAGCTCATCGCCCTGCTCGACCACGTACGGGTAAGGGATGTTCTGCTCGCTGACGCCCACTTCCACCGTCACGGTGAAGTCGTTCATCAACGGCACAAGTTGTTCGAGCAGGTATTTGCGGAACGCCGCCGGGTGGGTGACGGTGACGCTGTAGGTGCCCGGCAGTTGAACCTTGGCGTACGCACGCGTGGTCAGCGGCACTTCGCCCTGGCAGTGGTAGGTCAGGCGCAGTTCGGGGTAGCGGAACGTCAGACGCTCGGCGGCATCCGGTTCGACGCGGTCTTTCAGGTAGCGCTTGAGCGCCTGGCTCAAGGCGGTGGTTGCCCGTGCGTGCAGCTCAGCGAGCCGGTCAACGGCGTGTTCGGCAGTTTCTACGACAATGAAAGCTTCGGTCACGATGCATATCCTTCTGATCTTGCAAGCGCGTATCTTGCCTGCAACAGATGACGAAGGCACGAGTTGCCTGCGGCCGACGCAGCAATGAACGCGTCAGACCTGCGGCGATGACCGCGCGACCAGCGCCTGAACATCCACCCCGCGCGGCAAGGCGCCGTAGACACGCCCCGGCCGTTCCAAACGTCCAGCGATAAACCCGTCGCTGACCACGGCATTGCCCGCTTCCAGCAGCAGTTTTGCCTGCAGCGCGACGGCGATGTCTTCTGTGAGTTGCCGGGCGCGGTACTGAATGTCGCCGGTGTCCTGAAACGCCTCTTTCAAGCCGTGAATATGCGCGGCCAGACGCTTGTCGCCATGGCCGTCGCCAAGCTCGTCGAACAGCGCGTCCAGCACGCCGGGCTCCTTGGACAACGCGCGCAGGACGTCCAGGCATTGCACATTGCCGGAACCTTCCCACGTCGAATTGACCGGTGCCTCACGATATAGGCGCGGCAGGATGGTGTCCTCCACATACCCTGCGCCGCCCATGCATTCCGCCGCTTCGTTGATCATTGCCGGCGCGCGCTTGCAGATCCAGTATTTGCCCACCGCAGTCACCAGCCGTGCGAAACGGGCTTCGTGGCCGTCATCCAGACGCTCCAGCGAGCGCCCCATGCGCAGGCTCAAGGCGAGGGCCGCTTCGCTTTCCAGCGCCAGATCGGCGAGCACGTTTTGCATGAGTGGCTGTTCGCTGAGCAAGCGACCGCTGACGCTGCGGTGGGCGCAATGGTGCGCGGCCTGGGTCAGGGCCTGACGCATCAGTGCGCTGGAACCGGTCATGCAATCGAAGCGGGTCATGCCCACCATTTCGATGATGGTCGGCACACCGCGCCCCTCCTCGCCCACCATCCATGCCAGGGCGCCGCGGAATTCCACTTCGCTGGAGGCGTTGGACCAATTGCCCAGCTTGTTCTTCAGTCGCTGTATGTAGAACGCGTTGCGGGTGTCGTCCGGGCGATGGCGCGGCAGCAGGAAACAGGTCAGGCCCTTGTCGGTCTGCGCCAGGGTGAGGAAGGCGTCGCACATGGGCGCAGAACAAAACCACTTGTGCCCGACCAGTTCATAGGCCTGACCCGGTCCAGGCTGGCCCACGGGATAGGCCCGGGTGGTGTTGGCACGCACGTCGGTGCCGCCCTGTTTCTCGGTCATGGCCATGCCGATGGTGGCGCCGGCCTTGTGCGCGATGCCGACGTTGCGCGGGTCGTAGTGGGTGGCGAGGATCTTCGGCAGCCAGGTCTCGGCCAGGTCCGGTTGCAGGCGCAGCGCTGGCACGCTGGCGAAGGTCATGGTCAGCGGACAACCGCTGCCCGCTTCGGCCTGGGTGTGCAAATAGCTCATCGCCGCGCGGGCAACATGGGCGCCTTCGCGGGGGTCGGTCCACGGCAGCGACGGGATGCCGTGCTCTACCGCCGTCTGCATCAGTTGGTGATAGGCGGGATGAAATTCCACGAGATCGATTCGATGGCCGTAGCGATCATGGCTGGCAAACACCGGCTTGTTCTGGTTGGCGAGGAAGCCCGCTTCCATCAGCGGGCCGCCGGCCAATGCGCCATAGGCGTCGATTCGGTCCTGGGCCCAGCCGGCACCGAAGCGCCGCGACCACTCTTGCAGCGGCAGGTCGATGCGGTACAGGTTGGTGCCGTCCAGGGACGGCGGCTGATTGGTGACCTCGTGGGTTTCGGCGAACTGATGCAGGTTGATGCGCTGGTCCATGAGGCGACTCCGGTCCGGGCAGCACGCGGCGGGCGTGCAGTTGACCTAGTGAATCACGCACCCCGCCCCGGCGACAGCGCCATAGAAGACGAAATCACGGCGGTTTTGCCTTGTCGACGCATGGCCTCGCAAATCAACTGTAGGAGTGACCGGGGTGGCGCTCCTACAAGGGGAACGCGGCAACCTTCACATCCAGGCTCAGGCGGAACTGGCTGCCATTACCCGGCTCGGACTGATGGCTCAGGCGCCCGCCCTGCAATTCAATCAATTGTCGGCAAATCGCCAGGCCGATGCCCAGCCCGCCGTATTCCCGCGTCGTCGAGCCGTCCACCTGGAAGAAATTGGCGTACAGCGTTTCTTCATCAAGACGGCTGAAGCCGATGCCGGTGTCGATGACGTCGATCACCAGCCGCACGTGTTCAGCGTCTGCGCGCTGGCCATTGACGCGGACTCTAATGGACCCGGTCTTGGTGAACTTGATCGCGTTGTCCAGCAGACACTCCAGGCACTGGCGCAACTTCACGCCGTCACCTTCGAGGCTGTCCGGCAGCGTCTCGTCCAGCTCAACACTCAGCGCCAGCGCCTTGTTGCGGGCCAGCGGTTCGAAGCCGCTGCGAAGCTGAAACAGCACATGACGCAGGCTGAACGGCTCGTTGCGCACGGTGATGCGGCCCGCTTGCAGTTCAGTCAGTGTGAGAATGCCATTGACGATGCCCATCATGTTTTGCGCGGAATCGGCGGCGGTCTGGCGATACAGCTCGATCTCGCTCTGCGCCGCGTCCATCTGCATCAATTCCAGCGAACCGATCACGCCGTTCATGGGCGTGCGCAGCTCATGGGTCAGCGTGGCGAGAAACTCGTCTTTCAATCGGTTACTCACCGCCAGTTGCTGGTTGAGGGTCTCAAGCCCCTGCCGCGATTCCGCCATGATCTGCGCCTCGCGCTCGCGCATGGCGTTGATGCGGTCGGCCAGCGCCAGCGACAGTAACGCCACCTCGATCACCGAGCCGATCTGGCTGGCGTACATGGTCCAGAAGTTGTTGGGCAGATGCCCGAGGAGCATGGTCGCGTTGACCACCCCGCCGATGAGGAACGCCGACCAGCCAATAATGAAATACCGCGCGACCCGCCGCCCCTTGAACCACGCCGCCACCCCGATCAACAGCACGACCGGCGTGAACAGCAAGACCAGCCCGGTCACCAGGCGCAGCGCGACACCGTAATCCATGCTCAACGCGAGCGCCATGATCACCGCGGCGCAGACCATCATCACCAGAAGCGGCACATCCAGCCAGCGACCGAGGCTCGGCGTCTGCAGGAATCTTCGTGTGAACTGGCTGGCAAACAGGATCGCGGCGGCAATCAGAAATGTCGTTGAGGTATTGGCCCACCACGGGTTGTTCGGCCAGAAATACTCGATCGCCGCGCCGTTAACCGACACCTGATACAGGCCGAAGAAGCTGATGTAGAGGATGTAATGCAGATACGCGGTGTCACGCACGCTGAGGTAGATGAACAGGTTGTAGACCAGCATCACTGCCAGCACGCCGTAGATCATGCCGAGGATGTACAGGCGCGACGGCTGCTCTTCTATATAAGCGTGACTGGCCCACAGATTGAGCGGCGCCTGCACCGAGCCGTGACTGGCGACGCGCAGGTAAACGGTCTTGGTTTCGTGGGCGTTCAGGTTGAGATCGAACACGTAGTTGTTCTGTTTAATCTGCCGACTGGCAAACGGCAGCATGTCGCCGGTTTGCCAAGCTAGGCTGGGGCGCGCATCGCCGTCGCCGAGGTACAGATCAACGTGGTCCATGGGCGGATAGGCGAGTTCCAGTAACCAGTCGGCGGATGCGATTGGGTTGGCGGGACGATAGGTCAGTCGCACCTTGAGCCAGAAAGCGGAGCGCGAGTACCCGGCGTTGAGCGACGGACCGACGAGGGGGCGAAAACGCGCGGCGCCCTCGGGGGACGAGACTTGCTGGATGGTGGCATCGCCGGTGGGGTCTTCGAACACCTGGGTGTGGCGCCCTAATGCCAGACTGCGGGTGTTCTCATCGAAATCGACGGCGCTGGCGAACATCGGCAACAGGCAGAGGAGCGTGATCAGCACCAGACGCATGGGACACCCCCTCGTCGCTGATGACGGGCGTGAGCCGCCGTGGAGTCGTGGGTCGGCTTCACAATTCTGCGAGCGACCGTTGTATCGGTCGAGGGGGTCAGCGGGCAACGCACTTGCATTTACTCTTTTGGCGGAACAGATCAAGCGCCACAGGATAGCGATTGATAGCTCGATGACACCATCTAAATCTGTGCATTGGGTGAGACGGGTTCGTTCACCTGCAGGACTGGCTTTGGCCAGAAAATTGCCAAGCAGTACAGGCTGATCGCAATGCACCCAGTGGGACCGGCTTTAGCCGGAAGGCGCCGGATGTCTCACCGCAAAATTGATGGCGTACGCACTGGCCCATTCCCGGCTGAAGCCGGTCCTACCAAAAGCACGGCGCGCACTCAGTGGGACCGGCAAAAACTTTAGTGGTAAGCTCGCGCACCATGAATATCTATAGCTCCCGCCCTGTTGTCCTCTGTCTCTCCGGCCACGACCCCAGTGGCGGCGCCGGCTTGCAGGCAGATATCGAAGCCCTGCTCGCCCAGGGTTGCCACGCCGCTCCCGCTGTCACCGCCCTGACCGTTCAGGACACCGTGAATGTCACTGACTTTCGGGTGCTGGATCGCGAGTGGGTGCTGGCGCAAGCCAATGCCGTGCTCAACGATTCCACCGTCGCGGCGGTGAAGCTGGGGATGTTGGGCTCGCTGGAGATGGTCGACACTATCGTCGAACTGCTGGCCGCTCATCCGCATCTGCCGATGGTCTGCGATCCGGTGTTGCGTGCCGGTGGCGGTGGTCGGCTGGGCAAGGACGAGGTGGGTTATGCCATGCGCGAGCGTCTGCTGCCCCTCGCTACCATCGCCACGCCCAACCTGCCGGAAGCGCGCATCCTCGCCGAGCTCCCCGAAGGCACTGCCGACGAGTGTGCCGAGAAGCTGCTGCCGTTCTGTGAGCACTTGTTGATCACCGGCGGTCATGGCGATGAGCACGAAGTTCACAACCGTCTGTACATCCGCGGCGGGCAGTCACGCACCTTTACCTGCCAGCGCCTGCCGGGCAGTTATCACGGCTCCGGCTGCACACTGGCCAGCGCGCTGGCGGGAAGACTGGCGCTGGGTCAGGACCTGATGGGCGCTGTGCAAATCGCGCTGGACTACACTTGGCGCACGCTGCGCGATGCCGAACAGCTGGGCCGGGGACAGTTCGTTCCGCGACGCCTGCCGCTGGATTTCTGCTCGTAACGCCACGAAAAAGAGGCACCTTGATGAGATTACGTGGCTTGTATGCCGTGACCGACAGCCAGCTGTTGGCCGGCAAATTCCTGTCTTACGTCGAAGCCGCCCTCGATGGCGGTTTGACCCTGCTGCAATACCGCGACAAATCCGGTGACGAGACCCGCCGCCTGCGTGAGGCCTCGGCGCTGCTCAAGCTGTGCGAGCGCTACAAGACCCGCCTGATCATCAACGACGACGCCGAAGTGGCCGCGCGCCTGGGCGTTGGCGTGCACCTTGGGCAAACCGACGGCTCACTGCCGGACGCCCGCGCCCTGCTCGGTCACAAAGCCATTGTCGGGGCGACCTGCCACGCGCAATTGGAGCTCGCCGACAAGGCCAAGGCCGACGGCGCCACCTATGTTGCCTTCGGACGCTTCTTCAATTCCCAGACCAAACCCGGCGCGCCCACCTGCAGCCTCGACCTGCTTACTCAGGCGCGCAAACGCATCAATCTGCCGATTGCGGTGATCGGCGGCATCACCCTGGAAAACGCCGCGCCGCTGGTGGCCCACGGCGCCGATCTGCTGGCCGTCGTGCACGGGCTCTTCGGCGCGGAAACCACCCAGGAAGTCACCCGCCGCGCCCGCGCCTTCAACGATTTGTTCAAGCCCGCCTGATTCTTGATCACGCCGGTTACGCACTCATTCATTTCCGATTCAAACAGAGACCTCATCATGTCCCGTTCTGAAACCCTCTTCGCCAACGCCCAGAAACACATCCCCGGCGGCGTCAACTCGCCGGTCCGCGCCTTCAAAAGCGTCGGTGGCACGCCGCTGTTCTTCAAACACGCGGTGGGCGCGTACGTCACCGACGAAGACGACAAGCGCTATGTCGATTACGTCGGCTCGTGGGGCCCGATGATTCTGGGTCACAGCCATCCGGACGTGCTGGATGCCGTGCGCAAGCAGTTGGAGCACGGGCTGTCGTACGGCGCGCCGACTGCGATGGAAACCGAGATGGCCGATCTGGTCTGCTCGATCGTGCCGTCGATGGAAATGGTACGCATGGTCAGCTCCGGCACCGAAGCGACCATGAGCGCGATCCGCCTGGCCCGAGGTTTTACCGGCCGGGACAGCATTATCAAATTCGAAGGCTGCTACCACGGCCACTCCGACAGCCTGCTGGTGAAAGCCGGCTCGGGCGCGCTGACCCTGGGCGTGCCGAGTTCGCCCGGCGTCCCGGCGGCGTTCGCCAAGCACACGCTGACCCTGCCGTTCAACGACATCGAAGCGGTCAAGACGATGCTGGCTGACGTCGGCCAGGAAGTGGCGTGCATCATCGTCGAGCCGGTGGCCGGCAACATGAACTGCGTGCCGCCTGCGCCGGGTTTCCTGCAAGGTCTGCGCGAGGCCTGCGACGAGCACGGCGTGGTGCTGATTTTTGATGAAGTGATGACCGGTTTCCGCGTCGCCCTCGGCGGGGCGCAGGCCTATTACGGCGTGAAGCCGGACCTGAGCACGTTCGGCAAGATCATCGGCGGCGGCATGCCGGTCGGCTGTTTCGGCGGCAAGCGCGAAATCATGTCGCACATCGCGCCGCTGGGCCCGGTGTATCAGGCCGGCACGCTGTCGGGTAATCCGCTGGCGATGGCAGCGGGCCTGACAACGCTGCGCCTGATCAGCCGTCCGGGTTTCCACGACGAACTGAGCGCCTTCACCACGCGCCTGCTGGAAGGCCTGCAACAGCGCGCCGACGCCGCCGGCATCCCGTTCGTGACCACACAGGCGGGCGGCATGTTCGGCCTGTACTTCAGCGACGCCAAAGAAATCGTCACCTTCCAGGACGTAATGACCAGCGACGCCAATCGCTTCAAGCAGTTCTTCCACCTGATGCTGGAAGGCGGCGTGTACCTGGCGCCGAGCGCGTTCGAAGCGGGCTTCACCTCAATCGCCCACGGCGACGCGGAGTTGCAGCAGACGCTGGATGCGGCCGAAAAGGCCTTCGCTCAACTGAAATGATGGGCTTAGCGGGCGGAACGGAGTCCGCCCGCCTACCTGCAGCCTGCTCAACCTCCCTGAATTCAGGGTAATCAAGCCCGCGCAGCAGAAAATCAGTAAAGACTTTGTAAGGTTGCCCCCGCTTATTTCATAATGCGCAGCCAGCACGTTTCGCTGGACGGGCATGCCCGCACCTTTTTCAGAGGTAAGTCGACTTCCATGAATCGCACCGGCCGCGCCCTTGCATTGGGCTGCCTGTTGCTTCTTCATCCCCTGCTGGCAAATGCAGGTGGCAACTCGTTGTTGATCCCGGCGGTGGGTCGTTGCACCCTCAATACCCAGCCAGACAACCTGCCAGCAGCGTTGTCCGCTTGTCAGCAGGCGGCTCAGGATGGGGATGCGCAGGCGCAATACGAGTTAGGGGAGTTCTACTACGAGGGCAAAGGTGCGCCGCGCGATCTGCCCCAGGCGCTCAACTATTTCGAAAAAGCTTCGTTGCAAGGACATGCTCAGGCGCAGTACCAACTGGGCTTGATGTTCTTTCGTGGCGAAGGGGTGCAGGCCAATAACATTCAGGCGTACATCGTGCTGAAGATGGCGGCGGTCAACGGTTCGGAAGATGCGCTGGATCAGGCGGATGAAGTGTCCGCGCAGATGAAGCGCGAAGATCTGGAAGTGGCCACCCAAGTGCTCGGGCAGATCTTCCGCAAATACCTGCTGGAGCTGCAGACCGCTGAAGGACGCACACCGTTTGCGCCCTTCCCTGACGACAGCGCCAAGCCTTAACCGGGATTACTTGTCCGGCATCGGCATCGGAAACGGCATGACGTTGCCGGTCTGACGCGCTTCGGAAATCTTCGCGGTGCCCATCCGCTCCACTTCATCGATCCGCACGATCGAGTGCATCGGCACAAAGCTGCGCACAACGCCGTCGAACTGCGCTTTGAGTTTCTCTTCGCTAGGGTCGACCACAACGGTGGTGCGCTCGCCGAAGACGAATTCTTCCACTTCCAGAAAACCCCACAGATCGCTCTGATAGATCTGTTTGGCGTACATCTCGAACACCTGTCCCTGGTTGAGAAAAATCACCTTGTAGATTGGAGCTTCGCGTTTGGTCATAACAGGCAGGCAGTGATCAGCGTTTTGAAAAGGGCGCGAACTATAGCATGCCGCTGGTTAGACGACGCTAGGAAGCCGGGGCCCGCATCCCTATAATGCGCGGTTCTTTGAATCACCTGATGAACCC
This sequence comes from Pseudomonas sp. GL_135, assembly GCF_057834665.1. Classification (NCBI taxonomy): domain Bacteria; kingdom Pseudomonadati; phylum Pseudomonadota; class Gammaproteobacteria; order Pseudomonadales; family Pseudomonadaceae; genus Pseudomonas; species Pseudomonas sp. GL_135. Next base: position 633,896 of record NZ_CM174408.1, on the reverse strand, counting down.
CCGCATGGCCAAGAAGCTTTACATCGAAACCCACGGTTGCCAGATGAACGAGTACGACAGCTCGCGCATGGTCGATCTGCTGGGCGAACATCAAGCACTGGAAGTCACCGCACGGGCGGAAGACGCTGACGTCATCCTGCTCAACACCTGCTCGATTCGCGAGCGGGCGCAGGACCGGGTGTACTCCCAGCTTGGCCGCTGGCGCGAATTGAAGCTGGCAAATCCGGAAATGGTCATCGCCGTCGGTGGCTGCGTGGCGAGTCAGGAAGGCGCGGCCATCCGCGATCGCGCGCCGTACGTCGACGTGGTGTTCGGCCCGCAGACCCTGCACCGTCTGCCGGAAATGATCGACGCGGCGCGCATCACTCGCCTGCCCCAGGTCGACGTCTCGTTCCCCGAAATCGAAAAATTCGACCATTTGCCCGAGCCGCGTGTCGATGGCCCGAGCGCTTATGTGTCGGTGATGGAAGGTTGCAGCAAGTACTGCACGTTCTGCGTGGTGCCGTACACCCGTGGCGAAGAAGTCAGCCGGCCGTTCGACGACGTCATCAACGAGGTGCTTCATCTGGCCGAGAACGGCGTGCGTGAAGTGACCCTGCTGGGCCAGAACGTCAACGGCTACCGTGGCACGACCCACGACGGACGCCTTGCTGATCTGGCCGAACTGATCCGGGTGGTTGCCGCCATCGACGGCATCGACCGCATTCGCTACACCACCTCGCACCCGCTGGAATTCTCCGACAGCCTGATACAGGCCCACGCGGAAGTCCCGGAGCTGGTGAAGCATCTGCACTTGCCCGTGCAATCAGGTTCCGACCGGATTCTCGCGGCGATGAAGCGTAATCACACCGTACTCGAGTACAAGTCACGCCTGCGCAAGTTGCGCGCGGCGGTGCCGGACATCTGCATCAGCTCCGACTTCATCGTCGGCTTCCCGGGCGAAACCGAGAAGGATCACCTGCAAACCATGAAGTTGGTGGAAGACGTCGGCATGGATTTCTCCTACTCCTTCGTTTACAGCGCGCGCCCCGGCACACCCGCGGCCGATCTGGCCGACGACACTTCAGAAGAGGTGAAGAAAGAGCGTCTCAAGCAGCTGCAGGACCTGATCAACCGTCAGGGCCTGGACATCAGCCGCAAGATGGCCGGCACAGTGCAGCGCATTCTGGTCACCGATTACTCGAAGAAGGACCCCGGCGAACTGCAGGGCCGTACCGAGAACAACCGCATCGTCAATTTCCGCTGCGACAACCCCCGGCTGATCGGCCAGTTCGCTGATGTCTATATCGACAGCGCCCAACCTCACTCGCTGCGCGGGTCGTTGTTGCAATAAGCCAAAGCGCCCCAATGTAATCGCCACGCATGAGTGTTTGTGCGCAGGCCCGGGCGCTGAATCAGGTGCCGGACAGCAGCCATACGTCGGCTGCACCGGCGCGCGATTCAGTTCGCAAGTCCGGCAGGCTGTCTGTTAGAGGGCACCCTGCCGGGTGTCTGCGCACCTCATTTATCCATTCGTGAGTGAACCCTTCCGGACACTGCCTGCAGGGGTTATCCTTCACGTCACTTCACATTGCCGTCGGGCGGCCCAAAACCACTTTGAACGCACCTATCGAACCACATCGCTTCAGCCTCGAACCTATCGAGGCTCACCGCTTCGCCAATCTGTGCGGGCAATTCGACGAGCACCTGCGCTTGATCGAACAGCGCCTGAACATCGAGATCCGCAATCGCGGAGCCCAGTTCGAGATGATCGGCGAGCGCAAACAAACCACCTCGGCAGAAAACCTGCTGCGCCGGCTGTATCGGGAAACGAAAGCGACCGAACTGTCCCCGGACATGGTTCATCTGTTCCTGCAGGAGTCCGGCGTCGAAGAGCTGGACAACCACCCTGCTGCCGAAGTCGGCGTCGCTTTGCGTACCAAGAAAGGCATGATTCGCCCGCGTGGCTTGAATCAGCAGCGGTACGTGAAGGAAATCCTCGCCAACGACATCAACTTCGGCATCGGTCCGGCCGGTACCGGCAAGACCTATCTGGCGGTGGCCGCTGCGGTGGATGCGCTTGAGCGCGAAACCATCCGCCGCATCCTGCTGGTGCGTCCTGCCGTAGAAGCGGGCGAAAAGCTCGGCTTCCTGCCCGGTGATCTGTCCCAGAAAATCGACCCGTACCTGCGCCCGCTGTATGACGCGCTGTACGAAATGCTCGGCTTCGAATACGTCGCCAAGCTGATCGAGAAGCAGGTGATCGAAGTCGCGCCGCTGGCTTATATGCGCGGTCGCACCCTTAATAACAGCTTCATCATTCTCGACGAGAGTCAGAACACCACCGTCGAGCAGATGAAAATGTTCCTGACCCGTATCGGTTTCGGCTCCACGGCCGTGATCACCGGTGACGTCACCCAGATCGATCTGCCCAAGGGCACGAAATCCGGGCTGAACCACGTCATCGACGTGCTCAAGGACGTGCCGGGCATCAGCTTCACCCACTTCAAGCCCAAGGACGTCGTGCGCCATCCGCTGGTGCAGCGCATCGTCGAAGCGTACGAGCGCTACGAAGAACGCAACGACAACCCGGCCGTTCCCCAGGCTTCACGGGACACTCGCCGCGATGCTTGAGCTGGATCTGCAACGTGCGAGCGAAGCCAGCGCCCCAAGCGAAGCTCAGTTCCGCCTCTGGTGTGAAATGGGCCTGCGCCAGCGCTCGGCTGACTCCGAACTGACCGTTCGCCTCGTCGACGAAGCCGAAGGCCGAGAGCTGAACAACACGTGGAGGCACAAGGATTACGCCACCAACGTGCTGTCGTTTCCTGCCGACGTCCCCGACGAGATGCTGGACATTCCGCTGTTGGGCGATCTGGTCATCTGTGTGCCTGTCGTCACCCGTGAAGCCGCTGAACAAGGCAAGTCACCGGACGCCCATTGGGCGCATCTGGTCATTCACGGCTGTCTGCATCTGTTGGGCTACGATCACATCGATGATGACGAAGCCGAAGAGATGGAAGCGCTGGAACGGGAGTTGCTTGCAGAGCTTGGCTATCCGGATCCTTACGCCGACGACGAAACCGTCAACACCCCGCATTCCGACACACCCCATTTAGAAACATCAGCCAAGGACCACGAGTAAGGGCTATGAGCGAAGACCGATCGAGCAACGGGCAAAAGTCATGGTTGGGCAAACTGACCCAGGCATTTGCCCATGAGCCGAAAAACCGTCAGGAGCTGCTGGAGCTGCTGCGCGAAGCCCATCAGAACAAGCTGCTGGACAGTGAAGCGCTGGCCATCGTCGAAGGTGCCATCCAGGTCGCGGACCTGCAGGTCCGCGACATCATGGTGCCGCGTTCGCAGATGATCAGCATCAAGGCCAGCCAGACCCCACGCGAGTTTCTGCCAGCCGTGATCGACTCGGCGCATTCGCGCTACCCGGTCATCGGCGAAAGCCACGATGACGTGCTGGGTGTATTGCTCGCCAAGGACCTGCTGCCGCTGATTCTCAAGGAAGACGGTGGCAGCGGCGACGTGAAAAGCCTGCTGCGCCCGGCGACCTTCGTCCCTGAGTCCAAGCGCCTGAACGTGCTGTTGCGGGAATTCCGCGCCAACCACAATCACATGGCCATCGTCATCGACGAATACGGCGGCGTGGCGGGTCTGGTGACCATCGAAGACGTGCTTGAGCAAATCGTCGGCGACATCGAAGACGAGCACGACGTCGAGGAAGACAGCTACATCAAGCCGCTGCCCAGTGGCGACTTCCTGGTCAAGGCGCTGACCCCGATCGAGAGCTTCAACGAGTTCTTCGACAGCGGGTTCTCCGATGACGAATTCGACACCGTGGGCGGTCTGGTGATGAATGCGTTCGGGCATCTGCCCAAGCGTAATGAAATCACCGAAATCGGCGCGTACCGTTTCCGCATCCTGAATGCCGACAGCCGTCGTATTCACTTGCTGCGCCTGAGCCCGATCAACCGCACGTAACGCCCTACCCGCTTTAAGGAATGTAAATGCGCTGGATCACCCGCCCCGGCTGGCCCGGTAACCTGCTGGCCATGGTGGCCGGCGCGTTGATTACCCTGGCCCTGGCACCGTTCGATATCTGGCCACTGGCAATTGTCGCGCTGGTGGTTTTCTATCTCGGCCTGCGAGACCTCACACCCCGTCAGGCCCTCTGGCGCGGCTGGTCCTACGGGTTTGGCCTGTTCGGCGGCGGCACCAGCTGGATTTACGTCAGCATCCACACCTACGGCGAGGCGCCGGTCTGGCTTGCCGTGTTCCTGATGGTGCTTTTCTGTGCGTCGGTGGCGTTCTTCTTCGCCCTTCCGGCCTGGATCTGGGCCCGCTGGATCCGCCGCAACGAAGCCCCGCTCGCCGATTCACTGGCCTTCGCGGCGCTGTGGTTCGGCCAGGAAATGTTTCGCGGCTGGTTCCTCACCGGTTTCCCCTGGCTCTATTCCGGCTACAGCCAACTGGACGGTCCCCTCAAAGGCCTCGCGCCAGTGGGCGGCATGTGGCTGATCTCCTTCGTGCTCGCGCTGAGCGCCGCTTTGCTGTGCAACTTGCCCCGCTTGCGGACGCGCGCGCCAAAGCTGGCGGCTGGCATCGTGTTGCTGCTGGCACCCTGGGTCGCCGGGCTGGCGCTTAAAAATCACGCCTGGACCGAGCCTTCCGGTCAGCCACTGACCGTCGCGGCCATGCAGGGCAACGTCGAGCAGAGCATGAAGTGGGACCCGGCGGCGCTGAACGCGCAACTCGCGCTGTACCGTGACATGACGTTCACCTCGAAAAAAGCTGACCTGATCATCTGGCCGGAAACAGCGGTGCCTGTTCTGAAGGAGTCGGTCGAAGGTTACCTGTCGGTGATGGGCAAGTTTGCGGCCGACCGGGATTCGGCGCTGATCACCGGCGTGCCGCTGCGTGAGAAAGGCACCCATGGGGAATACCGTTACTACAACGCCATTACCGTCACCGGCGAAGGCGATGGGACTTACCTGAAACAGAAGCTGGTGCCGTTTGGTGAGTACGTGCCGCTGCAGGACCTGTTACGCGGGCTGATCGGTTTTTTCAATCTGCCAATGTCCGACTTTGCCCGCGGGCCGTCCGGGCAAGCGCTGCTGCAGGCGAAGGGCTATGAAATCGCGCCGTTCATTTGTTATGAAGTGGTGTATCCGGAGTTCGCCGCAGGGCTGGCGGCGCAAAGCGATCTGCTGCTGACGGTCAGCAACGATACCTGGTTCGGCACCTCCATCGGCCCGCTGCAGCATTTGCAGATGGCGCAGATGCGCGCACTGGAAGCCGGCCGCTGGATGATCCGCGCCACCAACAACGGCGTCAGCGCGCTGATCGACCCGTTTGGCAAAATCACCACCACCGTGCCGCAATTCGAACGCGCGGTGATGTACGGCGAAGTGACACCGATGCAAAACCTCACGCCGTACCTGCACTGGCGCTCGTGGCCGTTGATTGTTCTGTCGCTGCTGCTGATCGGCTGGGCATTTTTTGCCGGCAGGATGGCGAAGGCGGTGTGAGCCAGTTGCTGGCTCTCTGCAATAGAGGTCACGGCGTCCTGACACAGCACCGTCGCGCAGCGAACGCAACCCTGTGGGAGTGAGCTTGCTCACGAAGAAGGCATTTCAGCCACCGAAAATTTCCGGATGATCGGACCTCTTCGCGAGCAAGCTCGCTCCCACATGGACCGCGCCTGCTGCGCCACCGTGGATCTTCCACGACGCCAAGGCAATTCTGTCACCGGTAAAACAGCCTATATCCCACCAACCCCGCCGCTTCGTTGATCAGTTGCCCGTTCTGCCACACTGCCCTCGCCTCCGGCGTCCAGCCACCGAACGGGCGGGCGTTGTCCACGCTGAGGAATCCCACAGGCGCCGGGACCACGGTGAATCCGGCCTTCTCGAAACTCCAGACCGAACGCGGCATGTGCCACGCCTGGGTCACCACCACCACGCGTTTGATGCCTTGGGGCAATAACATCGCGGCGGTCATGTTGGCGTTTTCCCAGGTCGTGCGGCTTTCACCTTCTTGCCAACGGACACTCACGCCAAAGTCGTCGCGCAGAGAATCGGCCATGATCGCCGCCTCGCTCGGCGGCTCACCGTAATGCAGCCCGCCGGTGGTAAGAATCGGCAAACCGGACGCCTTCGACAGACGCGCGGCGTATCGCATGCGCTCCAGCGCAACGCCCGTCGGGATGTCAGTGCCCCAGCTCGGGTCGTTGCGCTCACGGCCTGACCCTAGAATCACGATCGCGTCTGCCCGCTGCGCCAGCGTTGCCCACTCGCTCTGCGGCAGCGGCGGAATGCGCTCGATACCCTTCGCCGACCACTCCACCACGATTGGCAGACTCATCGCGGCCATCCCGCCAACGCCCATCACAAACAGCACCCGCGCCAACACTGGCCGGCGATTTCTCAACCACCAGGCAAGCACTAATATCAGCAGGAACAGGCCCGGAGGCAGCAGCAGGTTTTTAATGAAGTAACGAAAGGGCATCGGGCATCTCCAAAGATGCCCGAAGCCTAGAAGCAATGACGCTAAGCAGCAATGCTCGATTGGCCGGGGTCAGCCCCCGCAGAAGTTAACGCTTGAAATGTTTGGTGGAACTGTAGCGACTCAACTTTGCCGACACTTTGGCTCGGCGCTGATCCTTGAGCCAGATGACATTGGCGTGGGGATGGGGCGCTCGCATCGGCTCGGAAGGCTCCCGTGAGGTGCTGGAACGTGCCCTCGTGACGATCGGAAAATCTTCTTTGAGAGCGACTTCGGTTCTGCCCAGATAAGCCTCGATCAGCTGAAACTCGGCGTGACTCAAGCCACGCAACTCAAGCTCGGCGGGGGATTCGTTCCGAAGCCGCACCGCTGTTTTTGCCGTGTCCAGAGCCAGGCCCAGACGATCGATCAAACGGTCATACACATCAGGTTGCTCTACTTCATGCTGCAGCTCTGCCATCCGTTCACCTCACTGAAGATAAACACTTACCCCCGTCAGTGAGCTTAGCGCCGCTGCAAAAACCGGCGCGATGCCGCGACCAACGGCGGATGCCGCAGATGCCGAGTCTTGAGCACGCAATCAGGGTTTCCCTCGGCTTGGTAGCCTCATGTATGCTACGGCGCTTCCTGTAAATCCACTTCCGCCCAACCGGGCAGGGATGCATCGCAATGCGGACGGCCTCGTCTGGCATGCGAAGGCCTCCTGATCCGGTCACGCCGAGAAGCGGTCAAGGGTCACTCATTTCAGCCAAAAGTAGCCATGCACGAACTCTACCAGCCCCGCGAAATCGAAGCCGCCGCCCAGACCTTCTGGGACGAGCAAAAGTCTTTTGAAGTCAGTGAACAGCCAGGCAAGGACACCTTTTACTGCCTGTCGATGTTCCCTTACCCCAGCGGCAAGCTACACATGGGTCACGTGCGCAACTACACCATCGGCGACGTGATCGCCCGTTATCAGCGCATGCAGGGCAAGAACGTGCTGCAGCCCATGGGCTGGGACGCATTCGGCATGCCGGCGGAAAACGCCGCGATGAAGAACAACGTCGCCCCTGCCAAGTGGACCTACGAAAACATCGCCTACATGAAGAACCAGCTCAAGAGCCTGGGTCTGGCGATCGACTGGTCCCGCGAAATCACTACCTGCAAACCCGATTACTACCGCTGGGAACAATGGCTGTTTACTCGCCTGTTCGAAAAAGGCGTGATCTACCGCAAGAACGGTACCGTGAACTGGGACCCGGTCGACCAGACCGTCCTGGCCAACGAGCAAGTCATCGACGGGCGCGGATGGCGCTCGGGCGCGGTGATCGAAAAACGCGAAATCCCGATGTACTACTTCAAGATCACCGCCTACGCGGATGAGCTGCTGGAGAGCCTCGACGAGTTGCCGGGCTGGCCTGAACAGGTCAAGACCATGCAGCGCAACTGGATCGGCAAATCCCGCGGCATGGAAGTGCAGTTTCCGTACGACCAGGCGTCCATCGGCGAAGTCGGCACCCTGAAAGTCTTCACCACCCGCCCCGACACATTGATGGGCGCGACCTACGTGGCCGTTGCCGCCGAGCACCCGCTGGCGACTTTGGCTGCGCAGAATAATCCCGAGCTGCAAGCATTTATCAACGAATGCAAAAGCGGCAGCGTTGCCGAAGCCGACGTCGCCACCCAGGAAAAGAAAGGCCTGCCGACCTCGCTGTTCGTCGAGCACCCGCTGACCGGCGAGAAGCTGCCGGTGTGGGTCGCCAACTATGTGCTGATGCATTACGGCGACGGCGCGGTCATGGCGGTTCCTGCCCATGACGAACGTGATTTTGAATTCGCGACCAAGTACAGCCTGCCCATCAAAGCCGTTGTGCGCACCAGTGCGGGCGATGAAACCCCTGCACCGTGGCAGGACGCATACGGCGAGCACGGTCATTTGATCAACTCCGGTGAATTCGACGGCCTGGACTTCGCCGGCGCATTCGACGCCATGGAAGCCGCGCTGCTCAAGAAAGAGCTCGGCAAGTCCCGCACCCAGTTCCGCCTGCGCGACTGGGGCATCAGCCGCCAGCGCTACTGGGGCTGCCCGATCCCGATCATTCACTGCGACACGTGCGGCGACGTGCCTGTCCCGGAAGATCAACTGCCGGTCAAGCTGCCTGAAGACGTGGTACCGGATGGCGCGGGCTCACCGCTGGCGCGCATGCCCGAGTTTTACGAGTGCAGTTGCCCGACCTGCGGCGCACCGGCCAAGCGCGAAACCGACACCATGGACACCTTCGTCGAGTCCTCGTGGTATTTCGCCCGCTACGCCTCGCCTCATTACGAAGGCGGCATGGTCGACCCGAAGGCCGCGAATCACTGGCTACCGGTTGATCAGTACATTGGCGGTATCGAACACGCGATCCTGCACCTGCTGTACGCGCGCTTCTTCCACAAGCTGATGCGCGACGAAGGCCTGGTCAGCTCCAACGAGCCGTTCAAGAACCTGTTGACCCAGGGCATGGTCGTGGCCGAGACGTTCTACCGTCTGGAAGCCAACGGCAGCAAAACCTGGTTCAACCCGGCAGACGTCGAGTTCGAACGCGACAGCAAAGCCAAGATCATCGGCGCCAAGCTGATTGCCGACGGCCAGCCGGTTGAAATCGGCGGCATCGAAAAGATGGCCAAATCGAAGAACAACGGCGTCGACCCTCAGTCGATGATCGACCAGTACGGCGCCGACACCTGCCGCCTGTTCATGATGTTCGCCTCGCCGCCCGACATGAGCCTGGAATGGTCTGACTCTGGTGTGGAAGGCTCGCACCGCTTCCTCAAGCGCGTCTGGCGTCTGGCTCAGGCCCACGTGACGGCGGGCGCTGCAAGCGCACTCGACAAGACCGCGTTGAACGACGACCAGAAGGCCATTCGCCGCTCGATTCACCTGGCCATCAAGCAGGCCGGCCAAGACGTTGGGCAGCATCACAAATTCAACACCGCCATCGCGCAAGTGATGACGCTGATGAACGTGCTGGAAAAAGCGCCGCAGGTTTCGGCTCAGGACCGCGCGCTGTTGCAGGAAGGTCTGGAGACGGTCGCGCTGTTGCTGGCGCCGATCACCCCGCACATCAGCCACGAACTGTGGGCTGCGCTGGGCCACTCCGGTCCGATCATCGACGCCGGCTGGCCTGTGGTCGATGACTCGGCACTGGTGCAGGACACGTTGCAATTGGTGATTCAGGTCAATGGCAAGCTGCGTGGCCACATCGAGATGCCGGCCAGCGCCACCCGCGAAGAAGTCGAGGCTGCCGCACGGATCAACGAAAACGTCCTGCGCTTCATCGACGGCCTGACGATCCGCAAAGTGATCGTGGTGCCGGGCAAACTGGTTAACATCGTCGCCAGCTGACGCAATCGGGCGCCTGCCTGCAGGCGCCGCATCAATTTCAAGAACCCGGGATGCCGGGTTCTAACGGATTCAAGGGAGCAACAAGATGATCAAACGCAATCTGCTGGTAATGGGACTCGCGGTTCTGCTGAGCGCCTGCGGTTTCCAGCTGCGCGGCACCGGCACCAACGCCCTGTCGATCAAGGAACTGGACGTGAGCGCGCGCGATGCTTACGGCGACGTCGTCACCCAGCTGCGTCAGACCCTGACCAGCAGCGGCGTGCACGTCTACACCGGCGCGCAGTACAAGCTGTTCATTGCCCGTGAAGACGAGACCCAGCGCACAGCCAGCTACGCAGGTTCCGGCCGCTCCGCCGAATACGAGCTGACCACCGTGCTGAAGTACGAAATTCACGGCAGCAAAGATGTTCTGCTGCTCGATGACTCCGTGCAGTCGCAGAAAGTCTTCGTCCATGACGGCAACAACCTGATCGGCTCTGACCAGGAAGCCGCGCAGATCCGTAAGGAAATGCAAAGCGACCTCGTGCAAAAAGTGCTGGCCCGTCTGCAGCAACTGACACCTCAGCGCCTCGACGAGCTGCAAGCTAAAGCCGACGCCGCCGCCCGCGCCCAGGCTGACGCCGAAGCCGCTGCTCAACGCATTCGCGACGAGACGCCACAACAGTCGCCTATCGAAATCCCGTCCAAGTGACGGCATCGGGGCCGGTTCGCCGGCCCTGATCATTTCTGACCCATGAAACTCGCCCCCGCCCAGCTTTCCAAACACCTGCAAGGCACCCTTGCGCCCGTCTACATCGTCAGCGGCGATGACCCGCTGCAATGTCAGGAGGCGTGCGACGCCATCCGTGCGGCTGCGCGTCAGCAAGGCTATGACGAGCGTCAGGTGTTCAGCGCCGACTCGAGCTTCGACTGGGGCACCCTGCTCCAGGCGGGCGCAAGCATGTCGCTGTTCGCCGAGCGCAGACTGCTGGAGTTGCGCCTGCCGTCCGGCAAACCCGGCGACAAGGGTGCTGCCGCATTGCTGGAGTACTGCGGCCGTCCTGCCGAGGACACGCTGCTGCTGATCAGCCTGCCCAAGCTCGACGGCTCGGCGCAGAAAACCAAATGGGGCAAGGCGCTGGTCGAAGGGCCACAAACCCAGTTCGTGCAGATCTGGCCGGTGGACGCCAGCCAGTTGCCGCAATGGATTCGTCAGCGCCTGTCACAGGCCGGCCTCGCAGCCACGCCGGACGCCATCGAACTGATCGCCGCGCGGGTGGAAGGCAATTTGCTGGCGGCTGCGCAGGAAATCGAAAAGCTCAAGCTCATGGCCGATGAAGGCCAGATTACGGTCGAGACGGTGCAGGCTGCGGTGGCCGACAGCGCGCGCTTCGATGTCTTCGGGCTGACCGACGCGATCCTCAATGGCGAAGCGGCGCATGCGCTGCGAATGCTCGAAGGCCTGCGCGGCGAGGGCGTCGAACCTCCGGTCATTCTCTGGGCGCTTTCTCGCGAGCTTCGTGTGCTGGCCAATCTGGCGTTGCAGTTCAGTCAGGGCATCCCGCTGGACAAAGCCTTCAGCCAGGCGCGGCCGCCCATCTGGGACAAGCGCAAGCCGTTGATGAGCAAGGCCCTGCAACGCCACTCCGCGCGACGCTGGGGTCAGCTGTTGATGGACGCGCAACACATCGACGCGCAAATCAAAGGCCAGGCGCAAGGCTCGGTCTGGAGCAGCCTGAGTCGACTGACGCTGCTGATGGCAGGGCAACGGTTGGCATTGCCGGCGGAATAAACGGTAACGGTTCGATAGCTCAGGTTAATTGGACAGCGGCGCCGAACTGGCAGAATATCCCCGCTGCTCCATCCCACCACTTGAGCGAGAACGCCATGAGCAAAGCCAAAAAGCGGCCGAACAAGGCCAAATCCATCATCGCCCAGCCACTGTTCCGCAGCCGTCAGGAACAACCCGGCAAAGGCAAAGGCAGTTACCGCCGCGAAGCCTTCCAGTCTAAAAGCTGGGAGGCTTCTTCCGTTAGGGCGGCTTGAAAACTTCAGGTTACTGACTGACGCCCCACCAGCAGGGCCGGCATGTTAAGGTCTGCACCTTCCGGTTTAGCCCTGTGGACCCCAGAATGCCCCCAAGCTTTCCCCGTCGCTGGCACCTTCGCCAGTTGATCGCCGCCTCCAGCCTCTTTGCGCTGGTTGCCTGTGCCGAGCAGCCTACCGCTGCCGTTGCCACCCCGCTCCAGGCCGCACCCGCGGCGCAAGTCCTCAAAAGTCTGCCCGCGCCCTCAGGCGCTGTTGCGCAGCCTGACGACGGCAACTTTGAAATACAGCCCGCAATGACTTTCAGTGAGTGGCAGAGCCAATTCCGTACTCTGGCGCTGAACGCCGGTGTGCGCCCGGAGGTGTTCGATAACGCCTTTGCTGGCATCACGCCCGACATGAGCGTGGTCAAGGCCGATCGCAGTCAGCCGGAATTCAGTCGCCCGGTGTGGGAATACCTCGACGGCGCCATGTCTGCCGTGCGCGTGCGCAAGGGTCAGGCCCTGCTCAACCAATACGCCGACGCGCTGAGCGCCATCGAGCAGCGTTATGGCGTTGATCGGCAGGCACTGGTCGCCGTGTGGGGCATGGAGAGCAGCTTCGGCCAGTTCCAGGGCACTCAGTCGGTGATTCGCTCACTGGCGACGCTGGCCTACGAGGGACGCCGACCACAGTTCGCCCAGGACCAGTTGATTGCCGCCCTGCAGATCATTCAGCACGGCGATATCGATGCGCCGAGCATGCTCGGCTCGTGGGCCGGCGCCATGGGCCAGACGCAGTTCATTCCGACGACCTACAACACCCACGCAGTGGACTTCGACGGCGACGGGCGCCGTGATATCTGGAACTCTCCCAGCGATGCGCTCGCTTCCACTGCACATTACCTGCAAAGCTCCGGCTGGCAGAAAGGCCAGCCTTGGGGCTTCGAAGTGCAATTGGCTCAAGGTTTCGATTACGCACTGGCCGACGCTTCAACCCGTAAACCCATTAGCGAATGGCAACAGCTGGGGCTGAAGCTGCCGAACGGTTCTGCGCTGCCGGCCAACGTGCTGCAGCAGCAAGCCGCCTTACTGCTGCCCGCAGGCTACAAAGGTCCTGCGTTTCTGGTGATGGATAACTTCCGCGCCATCCTCAAGTACAACAACTCGTCGTCCTATGCACTGGCCATCGGCTTGCTGTCCGAGCGCTTCAATGGCGGCGGTTATGTGCAGGGCAGCTGGCCGCGCGGCGATCGCCCGTTGAGCCGCTCCGAGCGCATTGAGTTGCAGACGCTGCTGTCGGCCCGACAGTACGACGCAGGCGCGCCGGACGGGATCATCGGCGCCAACACGCGTAAGGCGATTCGCAGCGCGCAGCAATCCTTTGGCTGGCCGGCGGACGGGTATCCGACCCAGGAGTTACTGCAGCAGTTGCGCCAGCCGTAACTGCGCAGAATCAAACGCAACACAACAAAACGGGCCGGATATTTCTATCCGGCCCGTTTTTTTTGCATTTACGACGCTGTGATCAGCCTGCTGTAAGCAATGACTTGACCAGCTTGGCTTGTTCGTCCGCGTGGTACGAGGAGCGGACCAGCGGGCCGGAGGCGACGTTCTTGAAGCCCATTTTGTAGCCTTCTTCGGCGAACCAGTCGAAGACGTCCGGGTGCACGAAGCGCTGCACCGGCAAATGGTTGCGCGACGGTTGCAGGTACTGGCCCAGGGTCAGCATGTCGATGTTGTGCTCGCGCATGCGCTGCATGACTTCGATGACTTCTTCGTCAGTCTCGCCCAGCCCCAGCATCAGCCCGGATTTGGTCGGCACGTGGGGGACCATTTCCTTGAAGCGCTTGAGCAAGGTCAACGACCACTGGTAATCCGAACCCGGGCGCGCAGCCTTGTACAGGCGCGGCACGGTTTCGAGGTTGTGGTTGAAGACGTCTGGCGGCGTCGCGGCGGTGATTTCCAGCGCGATGTCCATGCGGCCACGGTAATCCGGGACCAGCGTCTCCAGCTGCACGTTTGGCGACAGCAGGCGAATCTCGCGGATGCAGTCGGCAAAGTGCTGAGCACCGCCGTCGCGCAGGTCGTCACGGTCAACGGAGGTGATCACGACGTATTTGAGTTTCAGGTCAGCGATGGCGACGGCCAGGTTCTTCGGCTCATCGGTGTCCAGCGCTTTCGGACGTCCATGACCGACGTCGCAGAATGGGCAGCGACGGGTGCAGATGTCACCCATGATCATGAAGGTCGCGGTGCCGCCAGAGAAGCACTCGCCCAGGTTCGGGCAAGATGCCTCTTCGCACACGCTGTGCAGCTTGTGCTTGCGCAGCAGCGCTTTGATACGGTCGACTTCCGGCGAGACCGGGATGCGCACGCGAATCCAGTCCGGCTTCTTCGGCAGATCGACCGTCGGGATGATCTTCACCGGGATGCGCGCGACTTTTTCCGCGCCGCGCAGCTTCACGCCCGCCTCCACTTTCGGACGGGCCACACGCTCAGGCGTGGCCACGCTCACTGTCGGGATCAGGGTCTGTACGGCATTCTCTGTATTCACGACAGTGTCAGCTGCCTCATACGCGGTAGTCATATCAATCCATTCCGCCCGTTAGGGTCGTCTGCTCAGCGTAGTCGAGGTGGTTGACGAGCTGCGCACGCAGCCGGGCACTAACCTCGGCAAATTCAATCGGACCTGCCTGTTCGCGCAGCTGGGTCATCGCCAGCCCCGCATACCCGCAGGGATTAATCCGTTTAAAAGGGTCCAGATCCATATCGACGTTCAACGCAAGGCCGTGAAACGAACAGCCATTGCGGATGCGCAGCCCCAGTGAGGCGATCTTGGCGCTATCGACGTACACACCCGGCGCGTCAGCCTTGGCGGCTGCGTCTACGCCGTAACTGGCCAGCAGGTCGATCAGGCTGTGCTCGATCCGCGTGACCAGGTCGCGAACGCCAAAGCCCAGACGGCGCACGTCCAGCAGCAAGTAAGCGACCAGTTGGCCGGGGCCATGATAAGTCACTTGGCCGCCGCGATCGACCTGTACCACCGGGATATCCCCCGGCAGCAACAAATGCTCGGGCTTGCCAGACTGGCCCTGAGTGAACACGGGCGGATGCTGCACAAGCCAGACCTCATCGGCGGTGTCGCGGTCGCGACCATCGGTAAAGCGTTTCATGGCCTGCCAGGTGGGCTCGTAGTCGGTCAGCCCGAGTTCACGAAAGCCCAGAACCGCGCCCATCACAGCACCATGTGCACGAAGCCGGTGGCCCGCAATTCGCTGTTGATGTCGTAAAGCTGGTCTTGCCCGGTGGCAATGATATGCAGCTGAACGGTGGTGTATTTGCCGTTGCTGCTCTGGCGCTCGGCCAGGGTTTTCATGTCAACAGTCGCGTGTTTCTCAAGAATCTCAATGACTCTGTCTTTGAAGCCCACGCCCGTGTCGCCGATGATCTTGATCGGATAGTCGGCGCAGGGAAATTCGATTTTTGGCGCTTTTACTTCGGAATCTGTCATGGCAGTAACGGCCTCGTAAGCCGGAAAACGGACAGGCCCCCGGCGCGATCAGCGACGGGGGCGTACGGAGCAACGGTCAGCTTTGATCATTCGTTGATCAGTTGAACAGACCGTAGAAGAACAAGCGGATGCTATCCCACAGGCGGCG
This sequence comes from Pseudomonas sp. GL_135, assembly GCF_057834665.1. Lineage (NCBI taxonomy): Bacteria > Pseudomonadati > Pseudomonadota > Gammaproteobacteria > Pseudomonadales > Pseudomonadaceae > Pseudomonas > Pseudomonas sp. GL_135. The sequence continues at coordinate 618,372 of NZ_CM174408.1, read as the reverse complement.
GAAGATGCCACCCTCCTCGACGGCGTCGAGGGCGATCAGGTTGGCGCTGTGCACGACCTTGTCGTCCAGCTTGACCTCAACCTTGCCGATAACGTCGCCTTTGGCGATCGGAGCAACCAGCTGTGGATTCATGGTCATGCTGGCGGCCAGCTTCTTCAGCTCACCTTTAGGCATGGTCATGGTCAGGTCTTCTGCCAGACCGGCTTTGACTTGACGCTCGGTGCCCTTCCAGACCGGCGCTTGAGCCAGCTCGGTGCCTTTCTGATAGAAGGTCTGGGTTTCGAAGAAGCGGAAACCGTAGGTCAGCAGCTTCTGGGTTTCGGCAGCACGCGCTTGCTCGCTGTTGGTGCCGAACACCACGGCAATCAGACGCATGCCATCACGGACGGCCGAGGACACCATGCAGTAGCCGGCTTCCTCGGTGTGACCGGTTTTCAGACCGTCGACGGTCTTGTCACGCCACAGCAGCAGGTTGCGGTTTGGCTGCTTGATGCCGTTCCAGAAGAACTCTTTCTGCGAGTAGATCGCGTAGTGAGCCGGGTCTTCGTGGATGATCGCGCGGGCCAGCAGGGCCATGTCATGGGCGGTGGCGTAGTGATCAGGATTCGGCAGGCCTGTCGGGTTCATGAAGTGGCTGTTGACCATGCCCAGGTCGGCAGCGGTCTTGTTCATCAGGTCGGCGAAGGCGTCTTCGCTGCCGGCGATGTGCTCGGAAAGCGCAACGCTGGCGTCGTTACCCGACTGAATGATGATGCCGTGCAGCAGGTCGCTGACGGTGACCTGGCTGCCCACCTTGATGAACATCCGCGAGCCGCCGGTGCGCCAGGCGTTTTCGCTGACGGTCACAGGGTCGTTTTCGCCGATCTGGCCGCGACGGATTTCCAGCGTGGCGATGTAGGCGGTCATCAGCTTGGTCAGACTGGCCGGTGGCAGGCGCTGGTCGCCATTGTTTTCGACCAGAACATTGCCGCTGTTGGCGTCCATCAGCACATAAGCCTTGGCAGCCAGTTGCGGTGGCGATGGCGTCATCTGTTCTGCCGCAAACACGGCAGGCGCGGTGAATAGCGGGATAAGCAGGCAAAGGCGTTTTGCAAAGCTGGTGATGTTCATCCGTCTCTCGAAAATGCTAATGGGCAAACATGCCCTTGCGGGCAAAGCGGGTGCCGGGCTACCCCGGCAAACGGGCTCACATTCTACAGAACATGCCGTGAAAAGCTGCTGACAACGACGAACCCGGTCGGCACGTCGTCGGTCAGGCAGCGAAATCGCCTCCGTTCCCGGGGCGGGTATCGCTGATAAAAGCGTTACTGGTCCGACGTGACGACGCTTGGCGAGCCGAGGTTGGCCGACCTTACGCTGTTTTGCAGTTGCTGGGCTTCACCCGGCGTGTCGACCGGTCCCATCCGCACGCGATAGAGCGTCTGTTGATTGCGTGCGATCGAACTCACGAACACCGGCGCTCGGACCATCCCGCTCAATTTCGATCTCAGGAGTTCCGCAGCGTCCGGGTTGGCGAAGGCTCCCACTTGGAGAAACAGCCCAGACGCTTGTCCGGAAGCGTTTTTTTTTGCGTCGATCGGCACGGGCGTGACCGGAGCGGCGTGCTGCTGCGGCGGCGGCGTCCATTGCTCGATCGTGCCCGCAGATGCGGTGATCACCGGAGCGCCCGGTTGAGGCTGACGTGGCGGCGTGTTGCTCGCCACTTGCGGCTGATCCAGCATCAGCGGCGCCGGTTTGCCGCGCTGAGCCCAGTACTGAGAAGGATCGATACCTTCGACTTTTACACGGGCCGTGCCGGTTTCGGCATAACCGAGTTTCTTCGCCGCCGCGTAGGACAAGTCGATGATGCGATCGGAATAGAACGGGCCGCGATCGTTGACCCGCAGGATCACCGTGCGGTTGTTGTCCAGATTGGTCACGCGAACGTAGCTGGGCAGCGGCAGCGTCTTGTGCGCCGCGCTCATGCCGTACAGGTCATAGACCTCGCCGTTGGCGGTGTTCTGGCCGTGGAATTTGGTGCCGTACCAGGACGCCGTTCCCGTCTGGGAATAGGTCTTGGAATCGCTGAGCGGGAAATAGGTCTTGCCCAGCACGGTGTACGGGTTGGCTTTGTACGGGCCGGTGTGCAGGGTCGGAATGGCGTCGGGGATGCGCGAAACGTCAACGTCCCACCAGGGCGCGCCGTCTTTGTGCGCCCTATTGATGTCCAGCCCCGGCTGCGCGCGGATCACGTTGCCCTGCTGCCGCTGCGTCGAGGTCGTCGGGCGGCTGGTTGAGCAACTGACGATCAGCAAAGTCAGCGCCGTGAAGGCCATCAGTTTCAATGGTTGTTGCATCGGCAGTGACCGCATTACTTGACGTCCCGGGCTTGAACAAGCATTTCAGACAGCTGATGCACGGCCATGGCGTACATCACGCTGCGGTTGTATCGCGTGATTGCGTAAAAATTCTTTAAACCCATCCAGTATTCAGGGCCTTTGTCCCCATCGAGGCGAAACGCCGTGACCGGCATGTCGTCGCGCAGCGCATCATGACTCGCCCAGCCCAACGCTCGCAACTCCCCAACGTTTTTCACAGGATCAATGCCAGGGCTCAACCCCTCGTCGACACGGTCACCGCGCACGTCCGCGCGGCTCACAACCGGCTGGCCGGCCACCCAGCCGTGACGCTGGAAATAGCTGGCCACGCTGCCGATCGCATCATCCGGGTCGTTCCAGATATTGATGTGGCCGTCGCCGTCAAAATCCACGGCGTAGGCGCGAAAGCTGCTCGGCATGAACTGAGGCAGCCCCATGGCCCCGGCGTACGAGCCTTTGAGCGTCAGCGGGTCGACCTGCTGATCGCGGGACAGCAGCAGGAACTCACGCAGCTCCTTGCGGAAGAAATCAGCCCGCGGAGGATAGTCGAACGCCAGCGTCGATAACGCGTCCATCACCCGGTAATTACCGGTATTGCGGCCGAAAAACGTTTCTACCCCGATAATCGAAACGATCACCTGGGCCGGTACGCCGTACTCTTGCTCGGCGCGCGCCAGGGCGGCCTCGTGCTGACGCCAGAAGTCGACGCCCCGGGCAACGCGCGCGTCGGTGAGGAACATCGGTCGATAATCCTTCCACGGCTTGACGCGCTCGGCGGGCCTTGAAATGGCATCGAGAATCGCCTGCTTGCGCTGCACATCGCGGAACACATCTATCAGTTGCTCGCCCGCAAAACCATAATCGCGGGTCATTTCGCTGACGAAATGGGCGACTTGAGGAGAGCCGTCATAGTCACCGGCAAGTGATTCCTGCACTGAGCCGAAGATGCCCATCAGACCGACCAGCGGCGCATATCGAGCAGCCCAGCCACGCACTACTTGCATTGAGTTCTTCACCTTAATCAAACCTGAGCGATCCATTTGCGATGCGTGTGGATCGACATCAAAACACCAAACGCTGACAGCAGCGTCACCAGCGAAGTTCCGCCGTAGCTAATGAAGGGCAACGGCACGCCTACGACCGGCAGCAGACCGCTGACCATACCGATATTGACGAAAACGTAAACAAAAAAGGTCATGGTCAGGCTGCCCGCGAGCAGCTTGCCGTAGAGCGTCTGTGCCTGGGCAGTGATGACCAGCCCACGGCCGATCAGTAACAGGTAGATCAGCAGCAGCGCGCAGATTCCCACGAGTCCGAATTCCTCACCGAGCACCGCAATAATGAAGTCGGTGTGGCTTTCCGGCAGAAAGTCCAGGTGCGACTGCGTGCCCATCAGCCAGCCTTTGCCGAACACGCCGCCCGAACCGATCGCCGCCTTGGACTGAATGATATTCCAGCCGGTGCCGAGCGGATCGCTCTCCGGGTCGAGGAAGGTCAGGATCCGCTGCTTCTGGTAGTCGTGCATGAAGAAGAACCACATGCCGACCGCCACCGGGACCGCTGCCGCCACCACGCTGATGATCCAGCGCCAGCGCAGGCCGGCCATGAACAGTACGAAGGTGCCGGACGCCAGAATCAGTAGCGAGGTGCCGAGGTCCGGCTGACGCACGATCAGAATGAACGGCAGACCAATCAGCCCGAGGCTCACCGCCACATGCTTGAGGTGCGGCGGCAGCGTGCGCTTGGACAGGTACCAGGCGATGGTCGCCGGCATGATGATCTTCATGAATTCCGAGGGCTGAAAGCGGATAACCCCGGGAATGTTGATCCAGCGCGTGGCGCCCATGGCGTTGTGACCCATGACGTCCACCGCCACCAGCAGCAAAACGCCGATCACGTAGGCGGCGGGCACCCAGCGGGCCATGAATCGGGGTTCGAGCTGGGCGATGACGAACATCGACACCAGGCCGATGCCGAAGGAGGTCGCTTGTTTGATCAGCAGGTCCCAGCTCTTGCCGCTGGCTGAATACAGCACGAACAGACTGCCCGCTGCCAGCGTCAGCAGCAGGATCAGCAATGGGCCGTCGACGTGAATTTTCTGCAGGAACGTGGCGCGACGGCGCATCACATCTTCGCTGGACAGGATGCGGTCGAAATTACTCTTCACGGGCCGCGGTCTCCGGAGGCTGTGCATTGCTGGCGTATTCGGGTTTCAGGTGGCCTTGGGGATCGAGCAGCCAGGCGTCCATGACCTGTCGCACCACCGGCGCGGCAACACCCGACCCGGACTCGCCGTTTTCAATCATCACCGCAACGACGATCTTCGGGCTGTCGGCCGGCGCGAAGCCGACGAACAAGGCGTGGTCGCGGTGGCGCTCCTGGACTTTCGAGCGGTCGTACTTTTCACCCTGCCGAATGGCGACGACCTGGGCTGTACCGCTCTTGCCAGCGATGCGGTACTGCGCACCAATCGCCGCCTTGCGCGCAGTGCCGCGGGCGCCGTGCATGACTTGCTGCATGCCGTGGTTGACCTTGCCCCAGTCAGAGGGGTCGCGCAGGACAATGTCCGGCATCGGATTTTCGTCCACCGGCTTCTGCCCTTCGACGGTCTTGGCCAGGTGCGGACGGTTCCACTTGCCCTTGTTCGCCACCAGGGCGGTGGCCTGGGCCAACTGCAGCGGGGTGGCCTGCATGTAGCCCTGACCGATCCCCAGAATCAGTGTTTCGCCCGGGAACCACGCCTGACGCCGGGTGACGCGCTTCCAGTCACGAGACGGCATCAGGCCGGGGGATTCTTCGAACATGTCCAGCGAGACTTTCTGGCCGATGCCGAACTTGTTCAGGTACGCCGACAGCCGATCGATCCCGACCTTGTGGGCCAGATCGTAAAAGTAGGTGTCGTTGGAGCGCATGATCGCCGTGTCCAGATCCACCCAGCCGTCGCCGGTGCGGTTCCAGTTACGGTACTTGTGATCGTAGTTCGGCAGCATGTAATAGCCGGGGTCGAAGACCCGCGTACTCGCCGTAATCACGCCAGTGTCGAGACCGGCAATCGCCACGGCGGGCTTGATGGTCGAACCCGGTGGATACAAGCCCCGCAGGATACGGTTGAACAGCGGGCGGTCGACCGAATCGCGCAGCTCGGAGTAGGCCTTGAAGCTGATGCCGGTGACAAACAGGTTCGGATCGAAGCTCGGCTGGCTGACCATCGCCAGCACCTCGCCGGTGCTTGGGTCCAGCGCCACCACCGCTCCACGACGCCCGGCCAGCGCGGCCTCGGCGGCTTCCTGCAACTGGATGTCGAGGCTCAGGACGATGTCCTTGCCGGGCACCGGATCGGTCCGTTTGAGCACGCGCAGTACACGGCCGCGGGCGTTGGTTTCGACTTCTTCGTAGCCGACCTGACCGTGCAGCTCGGGTTCGTAAAAACGCTCGATACCGGTTTTGCCCATGTGATGGGTGCCGCTGTAATTCACCGGATCGAGGCTTTTCAGCTCTTTCTCGTTGATCCGGCCCATGTAACCCACCGAGTGCGCGAAGTGCTCGCCCTGGGGATAGTGGCGAACCAGCTGCGCCACCACTTCAACGCCCGGCAGGCGGAACTGATTAACGGCGATGCGGGCGATTTGCTCTTCAGTCAGCTCGAACAGGATGGGCACCGGTTCGAACGGCCGACGGCCCTGCTTCATGCGTTTTTCGAAGATGATCCGGTCGTCAGGCGTCAATTCAAGCACCTGGACGATTGTGTCCAGCACTTGCGTCCATTCGCCGGAACGTTCGCGGGTCATGCTCAGGCTGAAGCTTGGCCGGTTGTCGGCGATGACCACGCCGTTACGGTCGTAGATCAATCCGCGACTCGGCGGGATCGGCTGCACGTGAACGCGATTGTTCTCGGACAGCGTCGAGTGGTACTCGTACTGGATGACCTGCAGGAAATACAGCCGCGCGATCAGCACGCAGATCAGCACGACCACCGCGACTGCACCGACCACGACTCGGCTGCGCACCAGGCGTGCGTCCTTTTCGTGGTCTTTCAGGCGAATCGGCTGAGACATTTAGGGCAGGTTCACAGTGAAGGCAGCGGCGCTACTTGTGATAAGGGTGACCGGACAGCACGGTCCAGGCACGATAAATCTGCTCACCGATGAGGATGCGCACCAACGGGTGCGGCAACGTCAGCGGCGACAACGACCAACGCTGCTCGGCCCGGGCACAGACTTCCGGCGCCAGCCCTTCCGGACCGCCGACCATCAGGTTGACCGTGCGCGAATCCAGACGCCAGCGATCAAGCTCGCCCGCCAGCTGCTCGGTGCTCCATGGCTTGCCATGCACTTCAAGCGTGACGATCCGCTCGCCCGGCTGCACTTTCGCCAGCATGGCCTCGCCTTCCTGACGGATGAGGCGTGCCACGTCGGCGTTCTTGCCACGGGTGTTGAGCGGAATTTCCACCAGGTCCAGCGCCAGTTCGGATGGCAGACGCTTGGCATATTCATGCCAACCCTCTTCCACCCACTTGGGCATGCGGGAACCGACGGCGATCAGACGCAAACGCACGACGAAGCCTTAGGCCTGGTCTTTGTTCAGCTTGTCGAAATGCTCGTGAGCGTTTTCCGGGCTGTGGTGTGCAGCGCTGGCCGAACGGCTCTGCTCGGCACCGGCCCACAGACGCTCGAGGTCGTAAAACTGGCGAGCGGAGGCGGTCATCATGTGAACGATGGCGATGTCCAGGTCCAGCAGCACCCAGTCGCTGTCGCCCTTGCCTTCTTCGCCCAGCGGCTTGAGGCCCTGCTTTTTGACTTCTTCGCGGACCTTGTCGAGCATCGCGTTGATCTGGCGGTTTGAGGTACCGGTCGCGATGACCATGTAGTCGGTGATGCTTTGCTTGTCACGAACGTCCAGCACCTGAATATCCTGGGCTTTGACGTCTTCCAGGGCAGCCCTGATGACTTCGATGATTGGGTTTACAGCGCGTTTGTCAGTCATAAAAAACTCTTTCAACTCGTATGTTTGGGCGTTTCTTCGCGCACTTGGCTGCGTAGCAACACACCTTCAGTTCGACGCACGGTACAGCCCGTGCGTATCGATATAGGCCAGTACCGCGTCTGGCACCAGAAAACGTACCGACTTACCGCTGGCCAGCAGTTGACGGATCTGGGTGGCAGACACCGAAAGCGGCGTCTGCCAGACGAACGTAATCTTTCCGCCGGGCCCTTTAAGGGCCTTCGGATCACTGACGGCACGTCCCGCGAGCAGATTGCGCATCGCATCCGGGGACTCGCTGTCGGCGTCCGGGCGTTGCAGCACCACGATATGGCAGTGCTCCAGCAACTCTTCCCACCGATGCCAGGAAGGCAGCCCGCAAAAGGCGTCCCAACCCAGCAATAAAAATAGCTGGTCATCGGCCGCCAGTTCCGCGCGCAACGACTCCAGCGTGTCGATCGTGTACGACGGCTTGTCGCGCAACAGCTCGCGATCATCCACCGTCAATGGCGGCACGCCGGCGACCGCGCATCGGACCATCGCCAGACGGTCCTGCGCCGAAACGCTCGGCGTGTCGCGATGAGGCGGTCGGGCGCTGGGCGTCAGACGCAACTCATCGAGTTTCAGCTGCTCGGCGACTTCCAGTGCGCCACGCAAATGGCCAATGTGCACCGGGTCGAACGTGCCGCCGAGTATGCCAATGCGCCTGGCCACCCGCGCAGTGCTCAACGGAACTGCGACTGGATCGGCCACTGCCTGCGCGCCGCTGCCTGAGGGCTGACCGATGTCGGCCAAGTCAGGCCGGCCCCTGCCCGCGTAACTGTGTGCCATCGCCGACAACGATGTATTTCTCGCAGGTCAGGCCCTCAAGCCCCACGGGACCGCGCGCGTGAATCTTGTCGGTGGAAATGCCGATTTCCGCGCCCAGGCCATATTCGAAACCGTCGGCAAAGCTGGTGGGCGCGTTGACCATCACCGAACTCGAGTCGACTTCAGCCATGAAGCGGCGAGTCTGGGCTTGCGAGTCGGAGATGATGGCGTCGCTGTGATGCGAGCCGTAATGATTGATGTGTTCGATGGCCTGATCCAGACCGGTCACGATGCGGATCGAAAGGATCGGCGCAAGGTACTCGGTGTGCCAGTCTTCTTCGGTAGCCGGCAAGACGTCGATCAGGTCGCGGGTGCGCTCGCAACCGCGCAGTTCGACGCCTTTTTCGCGGAACTGGGCGGCCATGGGCGGCAGGAAATCTGCGGCAATGGTTTGGTCGACCAGCAGGGTTTCCATCGCGCCGCAGATGCCATAACGGTAGGTCTTGGCGTTGAAGCTGATGCGCTGGGCAGCGGCCAGGTCGGCGTGGGCACTGACGTAGACGTGGCAGATGCCGTCCAGGTGTTTGATGACCGGGACTCTGGCGTCGCGACTGACGCGTTCGATCAGGCCTTTGCCGCCACGGGGAACGATGACGTCCACGTACTCCGGCATGGTGATCAACGCACCCACGGCGGCGCGGTCGGTGGTTTCGACGACTTGCACGACGGCGGCAGGCAAGCCGGCTTCGTGGAGGCCGCGCTGGATGCAGGCGGCGATGGCGCGGTTGGAATGTATGGCTTCGGAGCCGCCACGCAGGATGGTGGCGTTACCGGATTTGAGGCAGAGGCTAGCGGCGTCGATGGTTACGTTGGGGCGCGACTCATAGATGATGCCGACGACCCCCAGTGGCACGCGCATTTTGCCGACCTGAATGCCGGAGGGCTGGAAGTTCATGTCGCGCAGGGTGCCGATGGGGTCAGGCAGGCTGGCGACCTGGCGCAGGCCGGCGATCATGCTGTCGATGCGGGCCGGGGTCAGGGAGAGGCGTTCGAGCAGAGCGGGTTCGAGTCCATTGGCGCGGCCGGCAGCGAGGTCTTGTTCGTTGGCGGCGGTCAGCTCGGCACGGGAAGCGTCCAGCGCGGCAGCGGTGGCTGCGAGGGCGCGGTTCTTCTGTGCGGTGCTGGCACGGCCGATCACGCGGGAGGCTTCGCGGGCGGCGCGACCCAGGCGGGTCATGTAGTCAAGAACGGACTCAGTCATGGTCTCGGATGGCTTGGCAAATGGGAAAGCGGCGGATTATAGCTGTCGGGCGTGCTGAACGACAGCGGCGACGGGCGGATGGTCGGAATAAGGGAGTTTTCTTCTTTTTAATGGTCCGCAGCGGTTGGGTGTATATCCGTTATCTCGGGTGCCGCAGATTATGGTTCCGCCCTTACGGCGGGTCACTTTTGGCAAGAGCGCCCCAAAAGTTACCAAAAACGCTTTGCTCCTGGTTGGGCCCGACTTCGTCGGGTTCCTTCACTCCGGTCTCGCTCCGTGGGCCCGCGCCGAACGGACATCCATGTCCTGACGGCGCTCTCGCCGCATCCATGCGGCTCGGCCCACTGCGCGAGACCTGCGTTCAGCCTGCACCCAAGTCGCGATTGGCGGTGTCTGGACGCTTCGTGTACGGAGATCAAAAGCACATCAAAAGCAGATCAAGGGCTTCCCGGCTGAAGCCGGTCCTACAGTCGAGGCGATTCCAGAGGGTGTACGCGGTGCTTTTAGTGGGACCGGCTTTAGCCGGGAAGGCGTCCGTGTGGGCGCTGACATTGGTAGGAGACTGATTTATGCACAACGCTTCACCGTAAATTAATCTGTCCCCGACTTCGCGGCCGCTCTCACCCATTCAGCTCCAATTAAGGCCGATGTTGATATGATCGCGGTCCATTCTCTGACTGCCGTTGTTTATGCCTGACCAATCGCCACGCGCTCTGCCGGACAGTTTTTTTAATCGCGATGCACAAACCCTCGCCCGGGATTTGCTCGGCAAGGTGATCCGTCACAAGGTCGGAGATTTGTGGTTGTCGGCGCGGATTATCGAGACGGAGGCGTATTACGTGGCTGAAAAGGGCAGTCATTCGTCCCTCGGCTATACGGAAAAACGTAAGGCTTTGTTTCTGGAAGGCGGGCACATTTATATGTATTACGCCCGCGGCGGTGATTCGCTGAACTTCAGTGCGGAGGGCCCGGGCAACGCCGTGTTGATCAAATCGGCCTATCCGTGGGTCGATGCGGTGTCCGATGAGAACGCCCTCGCCCGCATGCTGCTCAACAATCCCGACGCCAGCGGAAACGTGCGCACGCCCGAGCGACTGTGTGCCGGGCAGACGTTGCTGTGCAAAGCGCTGGGCCTGAAAGTGCCGATGTGGGATGCCAAGCGTTTTGATGAAGAACAGCTTTTTGTCGAGGACGTGGGTCAGCGGCCTCCGCGGATTATTCAAACGACGCGTCTCGGCATTCCCGCCGGACGCGACGAGCACCTGATGTACCGGTTCGTTGACGCCGCCTATGCCCGTTTCTGCACACGGAACCCGGTCAGACGCGGGCAAGTCGAAGGACGCGACTATATTTTCATCGAGCAAGGAAACTGAACCCATGGGCGCGTGGCTCGATAGCATCACCTCTTGGCTAAGCGCCAATCCCTCTTGGCTCGGTGCGGCGATTTTCATCGTCGCGTTCATCGAGTGCCTGGCCATCGCCGGCATCGTCGTCCCCGGCACCGTTGTGCTGTTCGCCATCGCCGCACTGGCTGGCAGCGGCATACTCCCGCTGAGTGAGGCGCTGCTGCTGGGGTTCCTCGGCGGGATACTGGGCGACCTGGTGTCGTACTTTCTGGGTCGACGGTTTCATCAGAGGATTCGTCAACTGCCGGGCCTGCGTAATCACCCGGAATGGATCGGCGGCGCCGAGACCTACTTCCAGCGCTACGGCATCGCCAGCCTGTTGGTCGGCCGCTTTATCGGACCGCTGCGCCCGATGCTGCCGATGGTGGCCGGGATGTGCGACATGCCGTTCGTGCGCTTTGCGGGCGTCAGCCTGATCGCCGCCGCCGGTTGGTCCGTGGCCTACATTCTGCCGGGCTGGGCGACCGGCGCTGCCATTCGGCTGCCGCTGCCGGAAAACTTCTGGCCCCAGGCTGCCGTGGTGGGCGGCGGGCTGGCGATCCTGCTGGGCATCAGCGTGCAGAGCAGCCTGCGGCAAAAGTCCTACGCGACCAAAGTTATCGCCCTGACATGCTTCGTGCTGCTGGCAAGTGTGTTTCTGGGTTGGCCATATCTGGCCGATTTCGATCAGGGCATCATGACCGTGGTCCAGGCCAGCCGAAGCGCTGCAGCGGAGAACTTCGTGGTCATGGTGACGGGCCTGGGGGATTTCCGGACTCAGTTCTGCGCGGCCGCCCTGCTGACCATCCTGCTCGTGGCCACGCGGCAATGGCGCCATGCGATCTTCGTGATAGGCACCACCCTTGGCGCGGCGCTGATCAATCAAAGCATGAAATACACCTTCGCCCGCGCACGACCGGAGGTACTGACCGAGGCCCTGGGGACTTACAGCATGCCGAGCGGGCATGCGTCTGCCTCGTTTGCGCTGTTCATGTCGCTGGCGGTGCTTGCCGGTCGGGGTCAACCCGTACGGCTGCGGCTGACGTGGCTGCTGCTGGGCGGGATTCCGGCGCTGGCGATCGCCATGTCACGGGTGTATCTGGGCGTGCATTGGCCAACGGATATCACGGCGGGAATGCTGCTGGCGTTTTTCACCTGTGCGGCGAGCCTTGCTTTCGTGCAGAACAAAAAGCCGCTGGAGGCCCTGCCGATCAAGGTGTGGTGGCTGGTGCTGCCGGCGATGGTGGCGCTGTTCGGCGGGTTCGGGCTGCACTCGTTCCCGCACGGTTTGATCCGCTATCAGTACTGAAGCAACTTAGGCGCGACCCGGTGGTTAACGATCCGGGCCGCGCCAACGCGATCAAAAACGCAATCAGGCCTGCATGTCGCCCTGCATCTCGTCGAGCAGGTCCTGAATCGCGTCGAGCCGCTGTTCAGCGTCTTCGATCTCCAGCAACTCGATCTTGTCTTCTTCAGTGAAAGGCAACAGGTAGGCCAGTTGATTGGCCAGCGAATGCTGACCGCTGGCGGTGAGCCCCATGTTCAGCGCGGCCACCATCGGGTGCTCGGCCAACGCGGCGAGTAACGCGACCAAATCGTCGTCCTCCTCCTGCAGCGGCTGTTCCTGAGGATCGTCGAGCCACTCGACATCGCCGACCAGCAGGTTATCGCGCTGGGTGCTGAAGTCCTTTACCCGAAAACGTCGGGCGCCCACCACGCGAATGCCGAGCAGGCCGTTGTCCTGCTTCTGGAAATCGGTGACCCGCGCTTCGCAGCCGATCATCGAAAAGCCATCCGGTACGTCGCCTGTCTCACTGCCTTCAGTGATGCAGACCACGCCAAAACCTTCGCCCTGCTTCATGCAGCGGCCAATCATGTCGAGGTAGCGCGCCTCGAAAATCTGCAGATCAAGCACGCAGCCCGGGAACAGCACGGCGTTCAGTGGAAACAGCGGCAACGACATAAACCCATCCTCAAGCAACCAGAGACACCGCCAACGGCAGGAACAAGGCCGTGGCGACACCCATCAAACTCATCGCCAGCGCCGCGAAGGCGCCGCATTCCTCACTTTCCTGCAGGGCAGCCGACGTACCCACCGCGTGGGCCGTCAGCCCCAGGGCCATGCCCCTGGCTTCCGGGCTATTAACCCCCGCCAGAGTCAGCAGACCGGGGCCGAATATGCCGCCGATCACCCCGGTTATCAACACAAACACCGCAGCCAGCGCCGCCACACCACCAATTTGCTCGGCCACCAGCATGGCGATCGGCGAGGTTACAGACTTGGGCGCCATGGTCATCAGGATCATGTGATCGGCGCCGAGCACCCAACCCAGCCCGACGCACAGCCCTGTCGCCAGCACGCCACCCACCACCAGCGTAGTCAATACCGGCCAGAACAGCTGCCGGATGCGCCGCAGATTCAGATAAAGCGGCACGGCCAGCGCGACCGTCGCCGGGCCCAACAGAATGCTGAGGATCTCGGTGCTTTTGCGGTACTCCACGTAGGACAGCCCGCAGCCCACCAGCACGCCAATGACCACCAGCATCGATATGAGCACCGGTTGCAAAAATACCCAGCGGGTTTTCTCGTAGCCGGCCAGCACCAGTTGATAGGCGCCCAATGTAATGGCGATGCCGAGCAAGGGATGATGAATCACCGAGAGCCAGGCGCCATGCCAGTCCAGACTCATGATGGCTCCCGGCGACTGGCCTGACGGTCGATGAGTTTCTGCATCAGCCAGCCGGCGAAGGTCAGCGAGACCATCAGGGAAATCACCAGCGAGCCGACGATCGCCCAGAAGTCCTCGGCGATCTGGTCGGCGTACACCATCACACCCACGGCGGGCGGCACCAACAGCAGCGGCAGGTATCGCAGCAGACTGCTGGCGGCCAGGCTGATGGGTTCGCTGACTTCGCCCCGGGTCATCAGGTAAATCATCAGCAGCACCAGCCCGATGATCGGGCCGGGCAGGATCGAGAGAAACAGGTGATTGAGCGCGGTTCCGATCAGTTGGAACAGCACAAGCCAGGTCAGGCCTCTTAGCAACATAGAAAACTCCAGCAGATTCGCGGCGACATTATAGGCACGCCACCCGCGCTGCCTATGGGGTGGTATTCGCCACTTGAGGGGACGTTGACCCGCGCAGGCGGGCGTGCTGATCTTCAATGCCAAGCAATAACAGCGCCGACGCCACCGCGCCGGTGAAGATCGCGCGCCAGAACAATCACCCACAAGGAGAGTAGCGATGCCCCACGTACCCGTTGCAGCACTCAAAAGCTATGAAGGCAAGGACCTGGGATGTTCCGACTGGCTGACCATCGATCAGGCGCGTATCAATCTGTTTGCTGAAGCGACCGGCGACTTTCAATTCATCCACGTCGATCCGGTCAAAGCAGCCCAAACCCCGTTCGGATCGACCATCGCCCATGGCTTTCTGTCGCTGTCGCTGATCCCCAAGCTGATGGAGTCCTTGATGGTGGTGCCCGAAGGCATGCAGATGGCGATCAACTACGGCCTGGACAGCGTGCGATTCATTCAGCCGGTAAAAGTGGATTCGCGCGTTCGTCTAAAAGTCACGCTGGCGCAGGTCACCGAAAAGAAGCCCGGCCAATGGCTGCTCAAAGCCACGGCAACGCTTGAAATCGAAGGCCAGGACAAGCCCGCGTTCGTGGCTGAACCGCTTTCGCTGTGCTTCGTATAACCCCCGCCGCCTCTTCATAAAGCTTCCGCAAACCGTCCCGAAACATGAAACAGTCGTAACAGACTGTTTCATGAGCGTTCCTCGCTGCGGCATACTCGCTGCGGCTGTGTGAGCGACTCGATACACGTACGCGATCAGATCACGCCGAAACATCTTTTTTTCGGGATTTACCATGCGCGCGTTTGCTCCTTTGGCCCTGACCTTCCTTCTTACCGCTTGCGGCGACGGCGAATCGCTGTTGCCCCCTGACGCTCGCCTGCCCGACGGCGGACGCTATCGCGGCGACGTGATCAACGGCGTGTTGCAGGGCAAAGGCCGGATCGATTACCCCAATGGCAGCTGGTACGCCGGGGAATTCAAGAGCGGGCAGTGGAACGGCCAGGGCGAGTGGCACGCCAGCAACGGTGACGTGTACCGCGGCGGTTTTCAGGACGGGCTTTTCCACGGTCAGGGCTCGCTGACGACCAGCGCTGGCAGCTACGTCGGCGGCTACAAGCTGGGGCGGCGCGACGGCGAAGGCACGCTGAAAGAGCACGGCATGAGTTATCGCGGCGAGTTCAAGGCCGATCTGTATGACGGCGCCGGTCATCTGGAACTGGACGACGGCAGCGAGTACCAGGGCCAGTTCGCCCACGGCAAACCCAATGGGGAAGGCCAGCGCAACGATTCGGCGGGCAACCAGTTCAGCGGCAAGTTTGTCGACGGCCAGCTTGAAGGCACGGGCAATTTCAACAGCGCCGATGGCGATCAGTACGTCGGCGGCTTCCATAACAACCAACTCAATGGTCGCGGTCGCTACGAAAACGCCGATGGCGATGTCTGGTCGGGGCAGTTCAAGGACGGCGCGTTCACGGGCAAGGGCGAGTTGATCGGCACCGACGGCACGCGCTATCAGGGCGAGTTCAAAAACTGGCGCTTCTCGGGCGCAGGCAGCCTAAAGCTGCCGGACGGGAGCATGTACATCGGGCAGTTCGAGAACGACAACTACCAAGGCAGCGGCGTGCTGACCACCGCGGACGGCGAAGTCCAGAGCGGCACGTGGTCCAACGGCCAGCGGGTGCGCGACGCCGCCGGCAAGCTGCTGCCGGATCCGCTGGAAATCGGCTTGCTCGCCCAGGGCGCCCTCGTCGAGAAAGCCCTCGCCGCCGTGCCCGCCTCCACGCCGGCCATCGAGCTCTACAGCCTCGTCGTCGGTGGTGATGGCAAACAGAGCGTTTTCCTGCGCGAGGCCGATTACGTCAACAAGCTGCTCGCGACGCGCTTCGGTGCGTTCGGCCAGATCACGCTGGTCAACCACCGCGACCACATGGGCGATCGCCCGCTGGCGACGCGCGAGACCATCAGCCGCGCCGTGCAAACGCTGGCCAAGCGCAGTGGCCCGGAAGATTTGATCTTCATTTACCTGACCAGCCACGGCACCCATGAACACGAGCTGGTGCTGGATCAGCCGCGTCTGGAGCTGTCCGACCTGCCCGCCAATGAAATGGCCGGCGTGCTGGCGCCGCTGAAGAATCGCGACAAGGTGGTGGTGATTTCCGCCTGCTATTCAGGCGGGTTCATTCCGGCGATCAAGGACGAGCGGACGATGGTGATCACTGCCTCACGTGAGGATAGGGTTTCCTTTGGCTGTTCCGAGGAGGCGGATTTCACCTACTTCGGCGAGGCGCTGTTCGGCAAGGCGCTGGTGGAAACCGACGATCTGGTGCAGGCGTTCAACGAAGCGCGCGACATCGTCGCCCAGCGCGAGACGGACGAAAGCTTCGAAGCCTCCGAGC
The DNA here is from genome assembly GCF_057834665.1 of Pseudomonas sp. GL_135. Lineage (NCBI taxonomy): Bacteria > Pseudomonadati > Pseudomonadota > Gammaproteobacteria > Pseudomonadales > Pseudomonadaceae > Pseudomonas > Pseudomonas sp. GL_135. The sequence continues at coordinate 602,103 of NZ_CM174408.1, read as the reverse complement.
CGCAGATGTGGGCGCCGAAAGGCGTGGTCGCCCATTGGCGGCAGTTGCGTAAAAGTCAGGCGGAGCGCGCGCTGAATACCGTTCGACGCTGAGGGATCAGGTGGAAACGCGGGGTCGAATGAACATTTCATGTGTTTTTGTGAAACCCTCCCGCTCCGCCCGCAGTCTGTTCCGGTACAGCGCCTATGCTTGTGGCGTATCAAGGGAGAAAGATCATGTACTTGACGCCTCAGCACATTTTGCTTGCCGGAGCTACCGGATTGACTGGCGAGCACTTGCTCGACCGCCTGCTCAACGAACCCACTGTCACCCGCGTTCTCGCCCCCAGCCGTCGTCCTCTGGCTGAACATCCGCGCCTGGAAAACCCCGTAGGCGATCTTCAAAGCTTGCTGCCCGCACTTGAAGGCCCCATCGACATCGCCTTCTGCTGCCTGGGCACCACCATTAAACAGGCTGGCTCGCAGGAGGCGTTCCGGGCCGTCGATCTGGACATGGTCGTGGCGTTCGGCAAACGTGCCCGCGAGTTGGGCGCGCGCCACCTGCTGGTGATCAGCGCCGTGAACGCCGATCCGCAATCGAGCATCTTTTACAGCCGCGTCAAAGGCGAGATGGAAGAAGCCCTGAAGCTTCAGGGCTGGCCGCAACTGACCATCGCCCAGCCGTCATTGTTGATTGGCGAGCGGCAGGATCAACGGTTCGTGGAGCAACTGGCCGCGCCGATTGCCAAGCTGATTCCCGGCAAATACGGCGGCATCGAAGCCTGCAACCTCGCCCGCGCGCTATGGCGTCTGGCGCTGGAAGAGCAGGACGGCGTGCGGGTGGTTGAGTCGGATGATTTGCGGCGGTTGGGGAAATAACGCTGATCGCGCGATCTTCCTGCATGCGCGGAATTGCTGCTGGAGAGAGCTTACTGTGGGAGTGAGATTGCTCGCGAAGAGGCCGAGACATCCGCTAAATCTTTAGCGCCTGAAACTCCGCCTTCGCGAGCAAGCTCGCTCCCACATGGAATGCGTTCAGCCCCGACACCGCATCACATTGTGGGAGTGAGCTTGCTCGCGGAGAGGCCATCACATCCGACGAATCTCCGACAGAACATAGACCGTTTTCGCGAGCAAGCTCGCTCCCACATGGATGCGTTCAGCCCCGACACCGCATCACATTGTGGGAGTGAGCTTGCTCACGAAGAGGCCATCACTGCCAATCAATCCGTCACAGCAGGTATCCGGTAGCGGAATTACATCCCGCCCGTAGCCTGAAACCCCACACCCAGCGCGGTCAAAATCGACAGCGGCAGCAGCAGCGTGTCGAGCAGCGCGCTGCCGGGCAGGTCGAGCATCGGGTATTTCGGCGCCTCGGTGCCGAAGCGATCCTTCTCGCAGCATCCGCCTTCGATGGCGTACAGATCCAGTCGCGTGCCGGCGTAAACCACCGGCGCGCCGGGCTGATTGGCATCAAGAGTACGCACGGTGGAGCAGCCCGTCGTCAGCAACAGGCCGAGGGCAATGACAACCAGCTTATTCATCAGCGCCAAAATGATGCTCGCCCCAACGCGGCAGCATGTCCTGCGGGACGTTGAGCAGATTAAGAATCCGCGCCACGACGAAATCCACCAGATCGTCGATCGTCTGCGGCTGGTGATAAAAACCAGGCGACGCCGGCAGAATCACCGCGCCCATGTTCGACAGCTTGAGCATGTTCTCCAGATGGATGCTGGAAAACGGGGCCTCGCGGGGCACCAGAATCAGCTGTCGACGCTCCTTCAACGTTACGTCTGCGGCACGCTCGATCAGGTTGTTGCAGGCGCCCGTGGCGATTGCCGACAAGGTGCCGGTCGAACACGGCACCACCACCATCGCACTCGGCGAGCCTGAACCGGACGCCACCGGCGACATCCAGTCTTCCTTGCCGTACACCCGAATCTGGCCTGCGGTCGCGCCGGTGTATTCGTTGAGAAACGCCTGCATCATCTGCGGTTTGGGCGGCAGATTGACGTCGGTTTCGGTGGCCATTACCAACTGCGCGGCTTTGGAAATGAGGAAATGCACTTCGCGGTCTTCGCGCACCAGGCAGTCCAGCAGGCGCAGGCCGTATTGCGCGCCGGACGCGCCGGTCATCGCCAGGGTGATGCGTTCCGGGCCGCTCATTGCAGCGCCTCGGCGAGTTTACCGTGCAGGCCGCCGAAGCCGCCGTTGCTCATGATCACCACGTGGGTGCCGGGCTCAGCCTGATTTTTCACAAGCTCGATGATGCCGTCGAGGCTGTCGCATACCAAAGAGGGAATGGTGCACTCCGCAGCGGTCGCCGCCAGATCCCAACCCAGGTTGGCCGGTGCATACCAGACCACCTGATCGGCCTGCACCACGCTTTCCGGCAGACCGTCGCGGTGGGCGCCGAGCTTCATGGAGTTGGAGCGGGGCTCGACGATGGCGATGATTGGCGCATCGCCGACCTTCTTGCGCAGACCGTCCAGCGTGGTGGCGATGGCGGTCGGGTGGTGGGCGAAGTCATCGTAAATGGTGATGCCGCGCACTTCGGCGACCTTTTCCATGCGCCGCTTCACGCTCTTGAACGCACTCAGCGCTTCGACGCCTTGCTGCGGCACGACGCCAACGTGGCGGGCGGCGGCGAGGGTGGCCAAGGCATTCGCCACGTTGTGCTGACCGGTCATGCCCCAGTCAACGACGCCTTGGACCGCACCTTCAAACAGCACTTCGAACCTCGAGCCGTCTTCGCTGAGCAGGTTCGCTTGCCATTGACCGCCCTCGCCCGTGGTTTGCACCGGCGTCCAGCAGCCCATTTGAATCACGCGCTCAAGCGCGGGCTCGGTGGTCGGGTGAATGACCAGGCCTTCGCTCGGGATGGTGCGCACGAGGTGGTGGAACTGACGTTCGATGGCCGGGAGATCCGGGAAGATGTCGGCGTGATCGAATTCCAGGTTATTGAGGATGGCGGTGCGCGGGCCGTAGTGGACGAACTTGGAGCGCTTGTCGAAGAAGGCGCTGTCGTATTCATCCGCCTCGACGACGAAAAACGGCGTATCGCCCAGGCGCGCCGAGACATCGAAGTTCTGCGGCACGCCACCGATCAGGAAGCCAGGGGCCATGCCAGCGTGTTCCAGCACCCAGGCGAGCATGCTGCTGGTGGTGGTTTTGCCATGGGTGCCTGCCACGGCGAGTACCCAGCGACCGCGAAGAACGTGATCGGCCAGCCATTGCGGCCCGGAAACATAGGGCAGGCCCTTGTTCAGGACATATTCGACCGCGGGATTGCCGCGCGACATGGCGTTGCCGACCACCACCAGATCCGGCGCCGGTTCGAGGTGCGAAGGGTCGTAACCCTGCATCAACTGAATGCCCTGCGCTTCGAGCTGCGTGCTCATCGGCGGGTAGACGTTGGCATCGGAGCCCGTGACTTTATGGCCCAGATCCTTGGCGAGCACCGCCAGCGAACCCATGAACGTGCCGCAGATACCCAGAATATGAATGTGCATGACCGACCTCTTAGAACATGGGCCGCAGGTTAGCGTAGAAGGCAGTGGATGCGCACGGGGGAATTGAGGGTGCTCGATCAGACTGGTTGAAGGGGACTGATTTATTTACAACGCTTCACCGTAAATTAATCTGTCCACGTTTCAGACAGTGCCCCCTGCGGTGTGACGCCTAGCGCCTTCCCGGCTAAAGCCGGTCCCACTAATTGACCGCGATCCCCCTGTAGAACCGGCTTCAGCCGGGAAGACGTCAGATCGCACACTGCAGAATTGATGGCGCGCACACCGGCCTCTTCCCGGCTGAAGCCGGTGCCACTAAGAGAACGCGTGCACACAGCAGAATTGATGGCGCGCACACTGACCTCTTCCCGGCTGAAGCCGGTTCTACAGGCTGACCGCGATCCCACTGACTCACCGCAACCCCCTGGTGGGACCGGCTTTAGCCGGGAAGGCGTCGGGCGTCACACCACAGAATTGCGAGCATTCACACCGGCTTCATCCACCCATGACCTCAGCGGTTGATCCCATGCTTGCGCAGTTTTCTGTACAGCGTATTCCGGCTCACCCCCAGCTCCCGAGCGGCGTGGGTCATGTGCCAGCGTTGGGTTTCCAGAGTAGCGATGAGCGCTTCGCGTTCGGCGTCTTCCAGCGGTGAATGGCAAACGTCGGGCTTGGTCTGCGCACTGCCCTGCCGAATCGCCACCGGCAGATCATCAAAACTAATCCGCCCTTCATCACACAGCGCCGCCAGCGTACGCAGCACGTTGCGCATCTGCCGCACGTTGCCGGGCCAGTTAAAGTCCAGCAGCGCCTGCCTGGCCTTCGCCTCAATGACAATCGAAAGCCCATCCGCCTCCTGCTCCAGCAGAAACGCCAGCAACTGAGCCTTATCACTCCGATCTCTCAATGGCGGCAAAGCGATTTCCAGGCCGTTAAGCCGATAAAACAGATCTTCGCGAAAGCTGCCGTCCTCCACCCGCTCCAGCAGATTCCGGTGGGTCGCGCTGATCAGTCGGACATCCACCGCTTGTGGCTCTCCGCCAATCGGCACTACCAACCGATCTTCCAGCACGCGCAATAACCGTGTCTGCAAGGCCACCGGCATGTCGCCGATCTCATCCAGAAACAACGTGCCGCCATCGGCCTGTTGCAACTTGCCGCGCATGCCTTCCTTGCGCGCGCCGGTAAAGCTGCCGCCGCGATAACCGAACAGCTCGCTCTCGATCAGGCTTTCCGGAATGGCCGCGCAGTTCAGCGCCACGAACGGCTTGGCGGAGCGTTGACTCGCCTGATGCACCGCCTTGGCAAACGCTTCCTTCCCAGAGCCGGTTTCGCCGTTGATCAGCAACGGCACGTCGCGCTCGAAAACCTTCAGCGCGCGACGGAAATCAGTTTGCAGCGACGCGTCGCCCAGGCAGATGTCGTTCGAAGGGAGCGGCACCGCCAACTTGCTGACCACCGGAGTAACAAGTCCCTTCAGCTCGGCACGGGATTGCCCACGCAGCACGGCGAAGAATCCACGCCCGTCACGGGTGCGCAGCGGCCAGCTGGCAGCGGCGTCCGGCGAAGCACGGCTCAGCAGTTCATCCAGCGAGCAGTCAAACAACGATTCCACGCCCTGCCCGACCAGTTCGTCACGGCTCAAGCCGAGCAGATTCAGCGCGCTCTGGTTCAGCGCACTCACGCGACCTTCGCCATCAAACGCCAGCAGCCCTTCGCTGAACAGACCAACCGCGCTGGCCTGAAGGTGAAAACGCAGCAGCCACTGGTCATTGAAATGGCGCAGGAAATAACTGCTTTCGATCATCTTCGCCGTCAGATTCACCAGCGCCATGGTGTGAAACTGGCTCTGCCGGGACACGTCGTGCCGAGCCGAAGAAACGTCCAGCACCGCAAGCAGATCGCCATGGGGATCGAACACCGGGCTCGCGGAACAGGTCAGCCCGGTGTGGCGGCCGCGAAAATGCTCGTCGCGATGGATCGTCACCGACTGACGCTCGACCAGGCAGGTGCCGATGCCGTTGGTGCCCTCTCGCGCCTCGCTCCAGTCGGCGCCCAGCCAGAGGCCCGCACGCTCGAAAATCCGCCGGTCCCCGGGCTCGGTCACGCAATTGAGGATGATCCCGCGGGCATCGGTCAGCAGCACCGCACTGCCGCCGGCAAGCTGACTGTGCAGGCTGTTCATCTCGTCGCCCGCGATGGTCAGGACCTGCTGCAACTGCTCGCGACTCTCCAGCACCCGCGCATGTTCAAGCACGGTAGGCGCCATGGCTTGCGCAGGATCGAGATGATAATCCTCCAGGCACCGCAACCATGAACGGGCAATGGAAGGGTCGGCGCCGGGGCCGTATTGATGGGGCGTTTTGCCTTGGGTAACGGTCAGCACTTGTTCGGCGTGGCGCGTCAGGTGATTGCTGTGCATTTTTATTCTTCATCCTGAGCCGGGGCTCTGCGGAGGATTTGCGACTCAGCATCCTCCTGGCCCGGATTCATTGCAATGCTGCGAAAGGCGGGGTCCGCCAAGCTGTCACGCAAAGGGTACAAAGTGTCACCCTTGCCGCCCCGCCGTTGATACACCACTCGGGCATGACCACAGGATTCATCGACAAACCCCCGATAAACCGGGGACCGGACGGCAGTGGCCCGCGCTTTGCTCTACGCTCTAGCCATGCGACCTAGTCATGCGCCGCAACGCGTTATCCCCAGACAATCACAAGAGCAAGGAGATATTCACCATGCGTTATGCCCACCCCGGTACTGAAGGCTCAATCGTTACCTTCAAGACCCAGTATGGCAACTACATCGGTGGCGAATTCGTGCCGCCGGTCAAAGGCCAATACTTCGAAAACATTTCGCCGATCACCGGCAAGCTGATCGCAGAATTCCCTCGCTCCACCGCCGAAGACATCGACAAAGCCCTCGACGCCGCCCATGCCGCGGCCGATGCGTGGGGTAAAACCTCGGTGCAGGAACGCTCGCTGACCCTGCTGAAAATCGCTGACCGCATCGAACAGAACCTGGAATTGCTGGCCGTCACCGAGACCTGGGACAACGGCAAAGCCGTGCGCGAAACCCTCAACGCGGACATCCCCCTCGCCGTCGATCACTTCCGTTATTTCGCCGGCGTGCTGCGTGCCCAGGAGGGCTCCGCTGCAGAGATCGACGGCAACACCGTGGCGTATCACATTCACGAGCCGCTGGGCGTGGTCGGGCAGATCATCCCCTGGAACTTCCCGCTGTTGATGGCCGCCTGGAAACTCGCGCCCGCCCTTGCCGCCGGTAACTGCATCGTGCTCAAGCCGGCCGAGCAAACGCCGCTGGGCATCACCGTGCTGATGGAGCTGATCGGCGATCTGCTGCCCAAAGGCGTGCTCAACGTTGTGCAGGGTTATGGCCGCGAGGCCGGTGAAGCGCTGGCCAGCAGCAAGCGTATTGCCAAGATCGCTTTCACCGGTTCGACGCCGGTGGGTTCACACATCATGAAACTGGCGGCTGACAGCATCATCCCGTCCACCGTGGAACTGGGCGGCAAGTCGCCGAACATTTTCTTCGAAGACATTATGCAGGCCGAGCCGGAGTTCATCGACAAAGCCGCTGAAGGCGTGGTGCTGGCGTTCTTCAACCAGGGCGAAGTCTGCACCTGCCCGTCCCGCTGCCTGGTTCAGGAGTCGATTTACCCGCAGTTCATGGAAGTGGTGATGAAGAAGGTGCTGAAGATCCAGCGCGGCGATCCGCTGGACACCGACACCATGGTCGGTGCGCAGGCGTCGCAGCAGCAGTTCGACAAGATTCTTTCGTACCTCGAAATTGCCCAGGGCGAAGGCGCCGAGCTGCTGACCGGCGGCAAGGTCGAGAAGCTCGAAGGCTCGCTGGCGACCGGTTATTACATCCAGCCGACGCTGCTGAAAGGCAACAACAAGATGCGCGTCTTCCAGGAAGAAATCTTCGGCCCGGTGGTCAGCGTGACCACCTTCAAGGACGAAGCGGAAGCCCTGGCCATCGCCAACGACACCGAGTTCGGCCTGGGTGCCGGCGTCTGGACCCGCGACATCAACCGCGCCTACCGCGTGGGCCGGGCGATCAAGGCCGGTCGCGTGTGGACCAACTGCTACCACCTGTACCCGGCCCATGCGGCGTTCGGCGGTTACAAGAAATCCGGCGTCGGCCGCGAAACCCACAAAGTTGCGCTCGAGCACTATCAGCAGACCAAGAACCTGCTGGTGAGCTACGACATCAATCCACTGGGCTTCTTTTGATTTAGCGTAATCGGGCGACAAGCAACGGCCTCTTCGGAGGCCGTTTTTGTGGGTAGCGATGGGCGTTCAATGGGACACGCCGCCGTCCGGACGCCGCAATGGTGAGCTAAAGACGCCACCCCTGTGGGAGTGAGCTTGCTCACGAAGACGGCATGTCGAGCGCCACATTGCGTTGCTTGCCTCTATAATGCCGCGCACATTTCCCCTCTTCGCCCCGCACGACCCGGATCGGGTCTCAAAACCAGGTGCCTACATGGATTTCAATCCGCTTGATCTGATTCTTCACCTTGACGTTTACCTCGACCTGCTTGTGACCCAATACGGCACCTGGGTTTACGCGATTCTGTTCATGGTGATCTTTTGCGAAACCGGCCTGGTGGTCATGCCTTTTCTGCCAGGCGATTCGCTGCTGTTCATCGCGGGCGCCGTGGCGGCTGGCGGCGGCATGGACCCGGTGTTGCTGGCGTGCCTGTTGATGGCAGCGGCGGTACTCGGCGACAGCACCAACTACATCGTCGGCCGCACCGCCGGCGACAAGCTGTTCAGCAACCCGAATTCGAAAATCTTCCGTCGCGATTACCTGACCAAAACCCAGGAATTCTACGGTCGCCACGGCGGCAAGACCGTCACCCTCGCGCGCTTCCTGCCAATCATCCGCACTTTCGCCCCGTTCGTGGCCGGTCTAGGCCGCATGCCTTACCTGCGCTTTCTCGGCTTCAGCGTGTTGGGCTCGGTGCTGTGGGTCGGCGGGCTAGTCACGCTGGGCTTCTTCTTCGGCAACATCCCGTTCATCAAGAAGAACCTGACGCTATTGGTGCTGGCGATCATCCTGATCTCGCTGCTGCCGATGATCATCGGCCTGATTCGCAGCCGCACAGGTCGCTCCGCCGAGGCGCGCTGAATCCATGTGGTCGTTCCGGGAATGGCGCAAACGGCGCACGCTGGCGCGCCATCCGGTCGATCCGCAGATGTGGGAACGCGTGCGCCAGCGCCTGCCGATCCTCGACGGGCTGAGCGCTGAAGAGGACCGTTACCTGCTCGAGAGCTGCGTGCTGTTCCTGCAGGCCAAACACCTGACCGCACTGGAAGGCGTCGAGCTGGATGATGAATCGCGTCTGTTTCTGGCCGCTCAGGCCCAACTGCCATTACTCGCCTTGGGCGATCTGAACTGGTATCAGGGTTTTCACGAAATCATCCTCTACGGCGACGATTTCATCAGCCCGCAACGCCATCGCGACGCCAGCGGCATCGAACACGAATGGGACGGCGAGCACAGCGGTGAGGCGTGGTCCCAGGGCCCGGTGATTCTGGCCTGGCCGGGTGTGCTGACGAGCGGAGGATGGGAAGCCTACAACCTGGTGATCCACGAACTGGCGCACAAGCTGGACATGCTTAACGGCGAGGCGAACGGTCTGCCGCCGCTGCACCCGGACATGCGCGTCAGTGACTGGGCCAGCACCATGCAGAGCGCGTACGACGATCTCAACCGGCAACTCGACGCCGACCCGGATGCCGAGACCGCCATCGACCCCTACGCTGCGGAAAACCCCGCCGAGTTCTTTGCAGTCATCAGCGAATACTTCTTCAGCGCGCCGGATTTGCTCGTCGAGGCCTATCCCGCCGTCTACGGGCAACTGAAAGCGTTCTATCGGCAGGATCCGTTGGCGCGGCTAACGGCACTTCAGCGCGACAACCCGGTCTATCAGGCTCAACACGACGCCTGAAGCCCGCCGTCACGCATGGCAACGCTTCAGGAATGTGCCTATAATCCGGCCACTTTTTGGCGTTGCATGCCAGATTCTGAATGGTCAACCAAGGGGGCAAAGCCCAATGAGCTACAGCAAGATTCCGGCCGGTAAAGACCTGCCGAATGACATCTACGTCGCAATCGAGATCCCGGCCAACCACGCGCCGATCAAGTACGAAATCGACAAAGAAAGCGACTGCCTTTTCGTTGACCGTTTCATGGCCACCCCGATGTTCTACCCGGCCAACTACGGTTTCATCCCCAACACCCTGGCTGACGACGGCGACCCCCTCGACGTGCTGGTGGTGACGCCTTATCCGGTCACCCCGGGTTCCGTGATCCGCGCCCGTCCGGTCGGCGTGCTGAACATGACCGACGACGGCGGCGGCGATGCCAAAATCATCGCTGTCCCCCACGACAAGCTGTCCCAGCTGTACGTGGACGTGAAGGAATACACCGATCTGCCGCCTCTGCTGATCCAGCAGATCGAGCACTTCTTCGCGAACTACAAAGACCTCGAAAAAGGCAAATGGGTGAAGATCGAAGGCTGGGCTGGCGCTGACGCCGCTCGCGAAGCGATCACCAAATCGGTCGCGGCCTACAAGGGCTGATCCGGTTGTGTCCCGCCGAAGCGCTCGCCGCTTCGACGGGGCCACGTTTTACCTGCATGTCCCCGCCTTCTGCGTTCTGAATACCCCTCGCCCCGTACATCCCTCCTTTTTTTTCGCCCTCTTTCATTGCACACATGTTTAAAACTCACACTGCACACACAGCGTGTTTAATCGCGTGGGTTGATTTTCTTCTTTGAACAACACCGCCCGATTCAAACTTCTCTGGCGCCCCCTTTAGTCAGGCCTCCGTGCCGTTAATTGCTCACGTGCATGAATGACATCGGTTTCAACCATTGTTGATGCATAAGAAAACAGTGAGCGAATCGGCCTACAAAAACAGCCGAACGTTGTAATCCTTACATTCACGTTCAAGCATGACGGTGTGCTCATTTGAACACTTCGTTCATTTAAACGCGCTTCAACCCGCCGTAAACTTCGGCCCATGAATACATCAGGTGATCGACTGCGCGGCCTTCTGCGAGAGTGCCATCTCTCGGCAACGGACTTTGCCGCCAACCGAAAAGTTACGCCGCAACACGTGAACAACTGGTTCAAGCGCGGCATCCCCATGGCCCGTATTGAAGAAGTCGCTGAACTGCTGAGCGTCAACGCGCGTTGGCTGCGCAGCGGCGAGGGCCCGAAGCACCCTGGACAAGACCGCTTGGCTGCCCAGACGCCAGACGCTCAACCGCGGGCCGAGCGAAGCGTGCGCGAAGAACTGGAAATGCCGGTCTACACCGAATTGCAGACGCAAAGCTCCGGCCGCACGGCGGTGGGCGAAATCCATAACCACAAAGTGCGCCTGTCCCGGCGCGTGCTCGAAACCATGGACGTGGAACTGCACAACGCCATCTGCGTGGCGATGGTCGGTAACAGCATGGCGGACAAAATCCAGGACGGTTCGCTGATCGGCATCGATCGCGGGCGCGTGCAGATCATCGATGGTGAAATGTACGCCCTCGAACACGACGGCATGCTGCGGGTGAAATACCTGTATCGCCTGCCGGGCGGCGGCTTGCGCTTGCGCAGCCACAATTGCGCCGAATACCCGGACGAGATCTTCAGCGCCGAACAGGTGCAGGCCCAGCACATTCATATTCTGGGGTGGATCTTCTGGTGGTCGACGCTCAACAACCGCCGCCATCCGGCAACGATACGGCGAGGCACGGAATGAGCGTGTTTCAGAACTGGGCAGACGCAAACAACATGGGTATCCTGCACGCCTTCGTTTCAGCACCCGTCGGCCACACGCGGATGGGTGATCGACCTGGCACCGTCTCTCTGACCTGCCCGGTCTACCTGACAAGCGCCTCCTCGCAGCGCGCACTTTTGCGGACGGGTGCGGTTAGCCAAAAACTAACCAAACCCGTCACCGAGAAGCCGGCCACAAGCCGGCTTTTTAACTTCCCATGAATACCTCGCACCGCTAACCCACGCGGCGCCTCTGCGCGCGCGTCAATCGGCAATCAATGGACTGAGCGCCTTAACCGATGAAGCAAACAACCCTCTTCGTTTTCACTACAGGAAGTTCATCATGAGTTACCGCAACAAAACCTACATCGCGTTCGCCAGTGAAGACATCAAGCATTATTGGCTGATGAAAGCCTGGAAGCAGAACGAGAAAATCGACTTCGACTTTTTCAATGCCCATGACCTGTTCGAGGCGCGGGACAGCAGTTCGCCAGAAACTATCAAACGCCGCCTGCGCGAACGCCTCAACAACACCAAGCAAGTTATCTTACTGGGCAGCGAAGATGGCCGTCGCAAAGGCGGCGACGGGGATTCCTTTCTTGCTTATGAAATCGAGGTGATTCTCGAACTGGATCTTCCCATCGTCATCGCGAATCTCTGCCAGAGCAGAAACATCGTCATGGACAACATTCCTCAGCCGCTCATTGATCAAAAACACTTCAGCGTCTCGGTTTCTTTCCAGCCGAAAATCATTCAGTACGCGCTGGACAACTACGTCGACGGCTACGCGAAGAGCGAGATGCAGGGTCCCCATCGGTATCTAGGCAGAATCTACGACGAGTTGGGCATGTGATGACCATTCTTCAGGACATGCAAACGTGGCGCTTCTGGCGCCACTTCCTGGTGGCATTGTTCGCCTGTGTCGGCGGGCTGTCGACGATCATGCAGACCTTCAACGTCATTTACCCCGGCAGCCATGCGATGGAAGGTGTCGGCATCCTGATAGCAATCATCGTGGTGTCAGTTTCCGCCGCGCAGTTCAAAGCCTGGCCGCGCCCGATTGCCGAGGAGTACAACGCGCCGAAAACACGGATCACCATCGTGCCCGGCGACCTTCTCAAGGAAGACGGCCATCTGGTGATCGGTACCAACGACACCTTCGACACGGAAACGCCGAACATCATTGCCACCTCCAGCCTGCAGGGACAGGCCTTACAGGTCCTTTACGGCGGCGACCTGAAAGAACTTGATCGTCATCTGGACGACGCGCTGGTCAACACGCCCTGCGTCGGTACGCTCAACAAACCGGGCAAACAAGTGCAATACGGCGTCGGCGCCATCGCCACGCTCAAGCATGCGCACCGGCTGATCTTCTTCCTGGCCTACTGCGAAATGGACGCCCAGAACGTCGCGCGCTCGACCCCGGACAAGGTGTGGAAAGGGTTGCTTGCGCTCTGGGCCGAAGTGTCCCGGCGCGGCAACGGCGGCACCATCTCGATCCCGGTCATCGGCGGCGGGCAGGCGCGACTGTCCAGCGTGCTGCCCGCCCAGGACGCCATCCGCTTCACCCTGCTCTCGTTCATGTTCGCTTCACGCAACGCGAAGGTCTGCGACGAACTGCGCATCGTCGTCCGCCCCGACGACTACCGAAAACTCGATCGACTGGAACTGCAGTCGTTCCTTTCGTCATTGAGGTCATCATGACCCCGGAAACCAGCCTCGACCTCCCGGACAATCCCGATTGCGCTTTCTGCGCATACCTCAGGGGCGAAAGGCCCTACACCATTCTCTCCTGCACCCCACAAACCGCGACCTTCGTGACCCGAGAACAACGGGGTCACCCGCACTTGCTGGTGCTGCCGCTGAGGCACGTGCCTTCGCTGTTGGAGATGACCGATGAGGAAGTGGCGGCGGTGGCGGTTGAAGTGCGCAATGCGGCGAGGCTGATTGAAAAGGCGTACGCGAAAACGGGGATTGCGGTTTGGCAGAACAACGGCGTGCCGGCGGGGCAGGCGATCGGGCACGTGCACTTTCATGTGGCGGGGACGTTGCCGGGCGGGGGGACGGAGTTTGGGGAAGTGCAGGAGATATCGGTGATGGAGACGGATGAGATTGCGCGGCGGTTGGTTGGGGGGAGGTAGATTAGGCGAACGCGGACTAGAGCCGACGCCCCAGGGCAGCGTGCCAACATCAGCTTACAATGCTGTCTCGCAAGCGTTCCCGTCGGCTTGAGGATTAACTGCGTAGCGTCCCCTGCTTGGTCCGGCGGACATGTATTTGCGCAGCATCCGTACCGTCGGAGCAACCAGCCGCTAAGGATTTCTTAGTAGTTCGCGGGAAGGAGCAAGTCAGATGAGGCGCATCGAGTACACAGCCCAGTTGCCATCATTTGATAGGTATCACGCCTCCTCAGTGCTAGGGCTGAGGACATTTGTCAGCCGGAATCCCGCCATGAGTTAAAACCTCAAGGCCACAGATATTAGCTGTGGCCGTAGTCATTTTAGCCCGAGGCTTCCATGGCTAAGTTCTACAAAGCCGGCCATCATGTTGCAGCAACGTGTAAGGGGTAAACGCGCTACCTCGTTACGAACAACTGCGCTGCAATGCACAGCTCAGGCTAGCCAACTGAAAAGGAAGTCATCGATGCCCATCCCGGATTTTCAAAGTGTCATGCGCCCGATACTAGCGGCCGTTGCGGATGGTGTCCCGCTAGCGTTGGGCGAACTGCGCGAGCGCATCGCTGGTGATTTCCAACTCACTGAAGACGAGCGCAGCGAACGCTTGCCTTCGGGCAAGCAAACGGTGATGAACAACCGGGTCGGCTGGGGACGGACTTATTTGAACAAAGCCGGTCTTTTGAGCATTCCTACCAAAGGCATGGTGCAGATCACGGAACGCGGTCGAGAGACGCTGCGCAACGGGCCGGCACGCATTACCGTGAGTTGGCTCAAACAATTTCCCGAATTTGCAGCGTTTCATACCTCGAGTCCCGCCGACAGTACCCGGCCAATCTTGCAGGGTGATCCGGTCGAACAAGCCACCCCTGATGAGCAACTGGCCGCAGCACATCAGGCTTTAACGCAATCACTGGCCGATGATCTGCTGGCCCAAGTACGGGCAGCGTCGCCGACCTTTTTCGAGCAACTGGTGGTCGACCTCATGATTGCAATGGGATATGGCGGCTCACGCAAGGAAGCGGGTCAAGCAACGCAGCAAACTAACGATGACGGCATTGACGGCATCATCAAGGAGGACAAGCTAGGGCTGGACGTCATTTACCTGCAAGCCAAGCGCTGGACCAACACCGTACACCGCCCGGAGATCGACAAGTTCATTGGCGCCCTCACCCGCCAGCGCGCTCGCAAAGGTGTGTTCATCACCACGTCGGACTTTTCGGACGGTGCTCGTAACGCGGCAATGAGCCTGGATATAAAGGTAGTGCTGATCGACGGCCCGGAGCTCGCCAGACTGATGGTCGAAAACAATCTCGGCTGTAGCGTGAGACAGGTTTACGAAGTGAGGCAGCTGGATAGCGACTATTTCGTAGAATACTGAGATGCAACGGCAAGTTCCCAGCATCAAGCAAAAAGCTCGCTGCTGGAGCGATGACTCGACAACCCTCGATGCATAAGGCATCTAAAGGATTAGCCCCCCGGATACCGCTCCCAAATCTCATCATCAAACTCCCCGCCATACCCCGTAAACACCCTCGGTACCCGCTCGATATCCTCCGCCACCGCTTCAATCACTTCCCGCAATTCAAGCGGCGCAAGCCAGCGATCCGGGATCGCCTCCACGCCGTGCTGAATACCCAGCAAATGCCCGGCAATCAGCCCGGTGCTGTCACTGTCTCCGCTGTGGTTCACGGCGTTGATCACGCCGTCTTCGAACGATGTCGCAGTGAGTGCGCACCAGATGCCAATCGCCAAGGCTTCTTCCGCGATCCATCCGCCGCCCAATTCCTCGATCCGCTCGGGGGTTGGGCGGTGGCCTTCGTAGCTGAAGAAGAGCGCGCGTTCGACCAGCGCACGTGTTTCTTCCATGCCGGGTTTCTGGCCGTGCTCTGACAGGCTGTTGGCGATGGCGTCTTCGAGGCTGTCCTGACGGTCGACGATGCGCTGGAGGATGTCAGCGAAAAGACCGCCTGCCATGTAGCCCGTTGGGTGACCGTGGGTCAGACGGCCGGAGTCAGCGGCGTTGTCGAAAGCGCTAGGGAAGAAAGCGCACGGCGCGACGCGCATGACGGCGCCGCAGCCTTTGCTGTCGTTTTGGGCGAAAGCGCCAAATTCGGTGCTGGCCTTCAATGCGCTTAGACAGGTGAGGCCGGGCGCGCGACGGGACCACAACTCGCGCTCCTTCACCAGCCAGCCATCCAGGCTGACGCTTGTGATGGCAGGCGAGTAATCCTGGGTCATCAACCAACGCAGCAACGCATGGTGAATGACGCCGGGTATGTGGCAAATACCGCGGGAGATGCCGCGTACATGAGCGCGCAGCAGGCCTTCAGCGGTGAATAGCATCATTTGCGTGTCGTCGGTGATGGCGCCCACGCGGCCGTAAGCCGGGGCGAAATCGACGATGCCACGCGCACCGAATGTCGCGTGGATGGCGTTCCATTTGAGAAATTCGACCGGCGCACCCAGTGCATCGCCCACCGCGCCGCCGAGCAGGCAGCCTCTGATCCGTTCAAGTCTGTTCATCTGTGCTTCCTTACACTGGCTGCATCATGGTCTGAAGCTGTTTCTGATGTTTGTTTGGTTGCGCGAAATGCGCAGTCTCCGCGCAGCGCCTGATTTTCGAGCCATCGATCCTCAGACTCAGATTTCCGCTCACCTCGATGCATTCCAGTTCTTGTACGCCTCCGCCATCTCCACTTCCGTCATCACCATCCCCAAACTTGGATAAACCTGCTTCAGCTCAAGCTCAGCCGGGATGATGTAATCCGATCCTCTGATCGATCGGTAGAATCGGTTGGCCACACCGTCGAAATCGATGAGGTCTTGCTCCCCAATTGGCAGCCCTGGGCCGACGTATTCGCGTCGAGCCGCCATGTCGAGCACTGAATTGATATGGGCTTGAACACTCCGATCGCTACGCTTGAAGAAATGCACGGGCTGGAAGCTTTCTTCCCACACGTCTACATGACGCTGGAGCTCAGCCTGAGGCGGAATTTCCCCGAGAACGTTTCCCGCCAGTACGAGCAATTCAACAAGATACCGAGCGGTGAACTGCGCCAGAAAACCCTGCACGTCGTTGCGTTTCAGGCCGACGAACATCATCGCGTAGCGCGTGTCGACTTTCATGGCGACAAGGACGTGGATCCTGCCAAATTTGGTGACGTGCAGCTGCCAGCGATCCACTCGCTCGTGGGCTGTGCTGTCCGCTTCTAGCAATTGGGCAGCGGCGGCGGGCTGCACGGCGCTGATGATTTTGCCCTTCACTTTCTTCGAGAAAAAATCAGCGGCGTCTTGGGTGCAATCAAAGATCAGCATGGGTATGGGTGGTCCATTCGGCGATGGTTGAGGATACCGACGCTGGGCTCGACGCGCCAACAGGCGGAAAAGACGAATCGGCTGTCGGTAGCTTTTTGGTGTCCGGACGGGCCACTTCCCGGCTAAAGCCGGTCCTACTGACAGCGTGCATTCAGTGGGACTGGCATTAGCCGGGAAAGCCGAAAGCGCATCTTCATCGAATCATCTGCCTAACTCCAAGCATCACAATCACCGCCCCACACACCCGATCAATCGCCTTCTTCTTGCTGGCATACGCACCGGCAATCCGCGGCCGTGAAAGCGCGGTCGCGATCAGTGCATACCAGGCAGACGACACGAGGCCGACCATCGCCAGCATCGCCGCGAAGGTTTCAAACTCGACATGGCTCGGCGCGGCAGCGGAGAAGATTGCGGCGTAAAACGCGACTGACTTGGGGTTCGCAATGTTGGTCGCGACGCCCTGTTTAAATGCGCTTCGCAGGCTGGGCATCTGGCCGGCCCGGGGGTTGAGGGTGGGAGGTTTGCCGGAGGCGAAAATCAGGCGCATCCCGAACCAGACGAGGTAGCCCGCGCCGAGGCATTTGACGACGAACGCCAGCCACGGCAACAGCGAAAACACTGCGCCAATGCCCAGGATGGCGCAGGTCGCCCAGAACAGATTCACCACCACGATGCCCGCCACCAGCATCAGTGCGTGCGCCGTTGCCGCAGAAACCGCTTTGTGCGCGACCGCCACGAAGTTGGGGCCGGGGATGATCACGCCGGCACAGTAGACCGAGAAGACAGCTGTTACGGCAGGCCAATTAACCATGTAAACGTTCCTTGTTGTCGGGTATCCAGCTGCTGGCGGATGAGATCAGTGTCAGGCAGCCCCTCACCAGCCTGCGTGACGCATCAAGGGGACAGAGCCAGGCGGTTCACCGCACCTGTAGATCCCTTCGGCGATGCTTGAATATACCGGCGATAATCCTCATCCCGCCAACACATGCCGCAAAAACAACGCCCCCGCCACCGACAACCCGTCCCTCGACCTCACGCAAATGTTGAGTTCGCGACTGGCCCATTCCTCTTCCAGCTGAACCACTTTCGCACCGTCCATTCGGTAAATCCCTGCGCTGCCCTCGGGCATGATGCCAATGCCGACGCCTGCCTGAACCATCAGGCTCAAAGCATCGTAGCTGGCGACTTCCATGCGGATTCTGAGGGAGCGGCCGAGGTCGTTGGCGGCTTTGATCAGTTGGAAATTCAAGTGGGTACCGCTGCGCAGGGCGACGTATTCATGGTCGAGGGTGTCGCTGAAGCGTACGGACTCGCGGCCTGCCAGCGGGTGGTCGTTGGGCACGATCAATACGAGGCGGTCGGTGCGAAACGGAAAGACTTCGATGTCCGCGCCGTGGGGCAGGCGCGTGAAGATGCCGATCTCGGCGCGGTTTTCGGCGACGGCTTTGGTGATCGCCAGGCTTTGGTGTTCTTCGAGGACGATGTTGATCAGCGGGTAAAGCGCCATGAACGACTTGATCAAGCCGGGCATGAATTGGGTGATGGCAGATATGTTCGCCAGCACGTGCACCGAGCCGCGCGTGCCGTTGGAATAGTCGCGCATCTGCAGGACGATGTCGTTGAGATTGTTCAGCGCGCTGCGGGCCATGAACAACAGCGACAGCCCCGCGTCGGTGGGCGTGATGCCTTTGTTGGTGCGGGTGAGCAGCCGGGAATCGAGCAGCTCTTCCAGTTCGCTGAGCCGCTTGCTGACGGCCGCCGCCGCGATGTGTTCGCGCTTGGCAGCGGCAGCGATAGTGCCTTCTTCGACGACGCTGACGAAGAGGCGCAGCGAGACAGGGTCGAGTTTCATGTGGGGTACCGGGCGTGCTGGCCTGAGTGGCCGCCATAGTACCCCGTCAGACATCGCCTCAGAACGCGCCCGACAACAGATGGCCGGCGTTCGGAACCTGCGCTTTTAGGCCGAGGGTTTTGAGCATCTGGTAGACAGTCGCCACGGAGGCGGACAGCACCGGCTTATCGAGACGATCCTGTACGACCTGGATGGCGGGCAACGATGGCATCTGCACGCAGCACGACAGCACCACTCCATCAGCTTGCCCGATGTTGAGCCGGTTGGCGTGGGAAACCAGATCCATTGGGTCGAGGCGCCCGACTTGCAGGTTGTCGGAGACTTCCAGGCTGATGGCATCCACCACTTCGATGCCGGCCGCTTCGATGTAGTCGATGACCTGTTGGGTGAGTGGCTTTATGTAGGGCGTGATGATGGATATTTTCTTGTAGTCGAGCATAAGCAGGCTGTCGATCAACGCCCCGGCCGAGCTGAGCACGGGTGCGTCGGACGCATTGCTGGCAACGGTTTTACTCAGACGATCCTGCGACACTTTGTGGTAACCGGCGCCCTGGCACATGATTGCCACCAGGCAGGCGTACGCCATGACATCGACCCGGGCATCGCTCAATTCCAGCGCGCAACGGTCGCTGTCGACGTCCATCTTTTTCAGCTCTTCGGGGCTGACTTTCATCATGCGCATGCGGGAGGAATGGAAGGTGAAGCGCTCGTCTGGGAACAGGGAGTACCGCGACGTCAGCATCGCCGGAATCTCGGTTTCCATGGTGGTGTTGGAGCTGGGGACGATCTGGCCAATCCGGAAATTTCTCACAGGGTCTTCTCCATTTCGCCGACGGCGAGGTCATGTGCGACCGATGCTAGGAGGGACCGTGAGCGGCGTATATCAGGCAATGACGAGCCTGCCATCGCGGCTGGCGATGGCAGGCAACAAAGATATGGGTGACCGGGGCGCGGTATTAGTGCTGGCACCCGTTCATGTGGGAGCGAGCTTGCTCGCGAAGAGGCAGGAACATCCGCTGAATATTCGGCGGCTGGAATACCGTCTTCGCGAGCAAGCTCGACTCCCACAGGTACCGCGTTTACTGCGCGAAACCTTGGCGTCTGGACCAGAGGAATATCCCACAGGGAAAAGCGCCGTTCGCTTAACCTCATTTAAGCGTGAGAAAGCACCTCGCCTCGCGCAGGCGATTCGGCCTTGTGATTGCCCAACATCGCCCGCGGGATGGACAGAATCAGTCCGGCGCTGATGAACAAACAGGCGCCCAGCACGTAGGTGCCGTTGTTGATGTTGCCGGTGAGGTTCTCGGCCACGGCGGTGATCATCGAACCGGTGAAGCCTGACAGGTTGCCGATGGCGTTGATCATGCCGATCCCCGCAGCGGCCGCGACGCCAGACAGCACGGTGCCCGGCAGGGTCCAGTAGATCGGCATCAGGCTCAGCACGCCGGAGGCGGACACGCTGAGGAAGATGATCGACAGCACCACGTTGCTGGCGAAGTAGGCGCTGAGGATCAGGCCGATGCCGCCGATGATCGCCGGAATCGCTGCGTGCCAGCGGCGCTCGCCGGTCTTGTTGGAGTGCCGCGCGTTGAGGGTCATGGCGATCACGGCGATGCCGTAGGGGATGGCCGTCAGCAGACCGATGTCCATCGGGTTGGAGACGCCGGCGCTTTTGATAATCGATGGCATCCAGAACGCGAGCCCGTAGAACCCGGTGTTGAAGGTCAGCAGGATCAGCACCAGCAGCCACACGCGTCCGTTGAAAAACACCTCGCGCAGACTCGTCGCCTTGCCTTTGCTGTCGGTCTCCAGATTGGCCTTGAGCATGGCCTTTTCCTGGGGCGACAGCCATTTGGCCGCGTCGATGTTATTGGCCATGAACGCCAGCACCACAAAGGCCATGACCACCGAAGGCAGCCCTTCGATGATCAGCAGCCACTGCCAGCCGGCCATGCCGTTGACGCCCTGCATTCGGGTCATTAACCAGCCGGAAATCACACCGCCCAGCGTCAGACTGATGGGCATTGCCATGAGGAAACCTGCCATCACCCGGCTTTGCCGACGGGTAGGAAACCAGTAGTTGAGGTAAAGGATAACGCCGGGAAAGAAGCCTGCCTCACAGATGCCGAGCAAGAAGCGCAGCACGTAGAACATGGTTTCCGACTCGATATGGAAAAACTTCGCCAGCGGCACAGTAAACGCGACGGCCATGGACACGATGGCCCAGGTGAGCATGATCCGGGCGATCCAGAACCGCGCGCCGAAGCGATGCAGCAGCAAGTTGCTGGGTACTTCAAAGATAAAATAGCCCCAGAAGAACATGCTCGCGCCGAGGGCATAGATGGTATTGCTGAATTGCAGATCGTTGAGCATGTCCAGCTTGGCGAAGCCGATGTTCACGCGGTCCAGATAGGCCGCCATGTAACACAGGAGCAGGACGGGAAGGATGCGCAGGATGACTTTGCGGTAGGTGCGGTCTTCAAAGCTGGCGTGCCCGGGACCCGAGGACTCGGGCAGGCGCTGGAAAACGGTTTCCATGGTGGGACCTCCAGGCACTCGGACGCGCCTGTATTGTTGTTATGGAGGGTCGAAACACGGGCCGATGTTACTGACAAGGGTATTGATTAGGATAATGACTTGTTTCCATTGATTGATAACGCCGGGTTATCGCTTATTGATGCGCCAGCCGTGCATTCGCCAGCAGGATTTCGGCGAACTCCGACGCCGCCCCCAGCAACGGCTCGCCGCGGCGAGTAAGAATTCCGTAGTCCTGAGGCGCCAGTTTCAGCGGCGTGTTCAGCACTTTCAGCAGGCCCGAATCCAGGTGCGGCTGCGCCATGGACGCGGGCAACATCGCGATCATCGGCCCTGCCTGCAGGACTTGCAGGAAGGTCTGCATCGAGATGGTGTCGATGGTGTTCTTCGGGGTGGGGATGCCGGCCTTGGCGAAGGCCTGCTCCATCCGTGCGCGAATCGGAGTGCCCAGTGGATACAGAATCCATGGCCAGTTTCCAAGTGCTTGCAGCGGCGTCTGCGCCAGTTCGGTCAGCGGATGTCGACTGTTAACGACCATGCAGAATGGCTCCGGCGCCAGAGCCTGAAAGTCGTACACCTGCTGCTGGTTTTCGTTGGTGTAGCGCGCCACTGCGAGATCAAGCTTCTTGTCGTCGAGCATTTCCATCAGGTGATCGCTGGTCTGCTCCACCACTTCGATCGACAGCAGCGGCCAGCGAGCTTTCAATTGCACGATGGCTTCCGGCAGCACCACCGCAGTCGCCGCGAAAATCGCTCCTACTTTGAGAAAACCATGCCCGCCTTCCCGCAGGCTGCTGATCTGATCAACGAACTTGCTCGCGTCGTTCAGGGCGATCTGCGCATAGCGCACCACGTGCTCACCGAGGGCGGTCGGCGGCATGTTGCGCGGCAGACGCTCAAACACATCGAAGCCCAAGAGGCGCTCGATCTCACGCAGCATTTTGCTCACCGCCGGCTGGCTGAGGTTCATGTGTTGCGCCGCCGCGTGCATGTTGCGGGTCCGCGCAAGGGTTTCGATAAGCACCAGATGCTTGAACTTGAGCCAGTTGCAGACTGTTGAGAAGGAAATATCCGACATGGGCGCGGCCTCAAGGAGCGATAACCCAGTGTTATCGATTATTAAGCAGATGTCATTGGAGTTTATCGCCGGTGCTGATTAGGGTCGCTGATAAACCATAAAAAGCGTTGAGGACTTCACCATGCCGATTCAGCTCACTCCCGAAAACACCCTCCCCGCCGACGGCCTGAATGGCACGCTGATCGGCCGCGCCTGGGTGCCCGGTAAAGTCGGCGGCCCGTCGCCCGTGGTGTTGCGCAGTGATGGAGTGTTCGATCTTTCGTCGAGCTTCGCCACGTTGAGCAACTTGCTGGAGCTGGAATCGCCGGTGGCTGCGGCACGCGAAGCCCAGGGCACGCGCGTCGCCAGCCTCGAAGAATTGCTGGCGAATTCGACCGCGACGCCTGATCCCAACAAACCGTACCTGCTGGCGCCAGCGGACTTGCAAGTGATCAAGGCCGCAGGGGTGACCTTCGCCGCAAGCATGATCGAGCGGGTGATCGAGGAGCAGGCGGCAGGCGATCCGGCCAAGGCGGAAAGCGTACGCGCCATCGTGCAGAACGCGATCGGCGACAACCTGCGCAACATCAAACCGGGCTCCGAACAAGCCAGCACACTCAAGGCGCTGCTGATCGAGCAAGGCATGTGGTCGCAATACCTTGAGGTCGGCATCGGGCCGGACGCCGAGATTTTCACCAAAGCGCCGGTGCTGGCAGCGGTGGGCAGTGGCAGCCAGGTGGGCATTCATCCGAAATCAGAGTGGAACAACCCCGAGCCGGAAGTGGTGCTGGCAGTAAACAGCCGCGGGCAGATCCACGGCGCGACACTGGGCAACGACGTCAACCTGCGGGACTTCGAAGGCCGCAGCGCGCTGCTGCTGAGCAAGGCCAAGGACAACAACGCCTCGTGCTCGATCGGCCCGTTCATTCGGCTGTTCGACGAGACCTTCTCCCTGGATGACGTGCGCAACTGCGTGGTCGATCTGCAGGTAAAAGGCAATGACGGTTATGTCATGAAAGGCTCAAGCTCCATGTCGCAGATCAGCCGTGATCCGGCCGACATCGCTGGCCAGGCGCTCAATGCCAACCACCAATACCCGGATGGTTTCCTGCTGTTTCTCGGCACCCTCTTCGCCCCGACCGCCGACCGCGACCATGCTGGCGGAGGTTTTACCCACAAGTTGGGCGATCAGGTCAGTATCAGCAGTAGCCTGTTCGGCGGCCTGCACAATGAGGTGACCCACAGCAGCGACGCGGCGCCGTGGACGTTCGGCGTCGGCGCGCTGCTGCGCAACCTCGCCGTGCGCGGTTTGTTGTAACGCTGAACACCTTACGCAGCACACCTAATTCCAAGAGAGACCCGAACCATGTCCGACACGCCGAAACGCCCCCTTCGCAGCCAGCAATGGTTCGATGATCCGGAACACGCTGACATGACGGCGCTGTACGTCGAGCGCTACATGAACTACGGCCTGACCCGCGAAGAGCTGCAATCGGGCCGACCGATCATCGGCATCGCCCAGACGGGTTCTGATCTGGCGCCCTGCAACCGTCATCACCTGGAGCTCGCCCAGCGGGTCAAAGCCGGCATTCGCGATGCGGGCGGTATTCCGATGGAATTTCCGGTGCATCCGATGGCTGAGCAGACGCGCCGCCCGACCGCTGCCCTGGACCGCAATCTGGCGTACCTCGGGCTGGTGGAAATTCTTCACGGCTACCCGCTGGACGGCGTTGTCCTGACCACCGGCTGCGACAAAACCACGCCAGCTTGCCTGATGGCGGCGGCGACCACCGACCTGCCGGCCATCGTGTTGTCCGGCGGGCCGATGCTCGACGGTCGTCACAAGGGCGAATTGATCGGTTCCGGCACGGTGCTGTGGCACGCGCGGAATTTAATGGCGGCCGGCGAGATTAATTACGAAGGCTTCATGGAAATGACCACGGCGGCGTCACCCTCGGTGGGCCACTGCAACACCATGGGCACCGCGCTTTCGATGAACGCGCTGGCGGAGGCACTGGGCATGTCGCTGCCCGGCTGCGCGAGTATTCCGGCGGCGTACCGCGAGCGCGGGCAGATGGCCTACATGACCGGTAAGCGCATCTGCGATCTGGTCCGCCAAGACGTGCGTCCTTCGCAAATCATGACCCGCGAAGCCTTTGAAAACGCGATCGCGGTGGCCTCGGCCCTGGGTGCTTCGAGCAACTGCCCGCCGCACCTGATCGCCATCGCCCGGCACATGGGCGTCGAGTTGAGCCTCGACGACTGGCAGCGCATCGGCGAAGACGTGCCGTTGCTGGTCAACTGCATGCCCGCCGGGAAGTACCTGGGCGAAGGCTTCCACCGCGCAGGCGGCGTGCCAGCGGTGATGCACGAGTTGCAGAAGGCCGGCAAGCTGCACGAAGACTGCGGCACGGTCTCCGGCAAAACCATTGGTGACATCGTGCGCAACGCCGTCGCCCACGACGCCGACGTGATCCGTCCGTACGAAGACCCGCTCAAGCACCGCGCCGGCTTCATCGTGCTGAGCGGCAACTTTTTCGACAGCGCGATCATGAAGATGTCGGTGGTCGGCGAGGCCTTCCGCAAGACCTATCTGTCCGAGCCGGGCGCGGAGAACAGCTTCGAGGCGCGCGCCATTGTGTTCGAGGGCCCGGAGGATTATCACGCGCGGATCAACGACCCTTCGCTGGAAATCGACGAGCGCTGCATTCTGGTGATCCGTGGCGCCGGTACGGTCGGTTATCCCGGCAGCGCCGAAGTGGTGAACATGGCGCCGCCGTCTGCGCTGATCAAACAGGGCATCGACTCGTTGCCGTGCCTGGGCGATGGCCGGCAGAGCGGCACGTCGGCCAGCCCTTCGATCCTCAATATGTCGCCGGAAGCGGCGGTGGGCGGCGGGCTGGCCCTGTTGAAAACCAACGACCGGCTACGCGTGGATCTGAACAACCGCAGCGTCAACGTGCTGGTCAGCGACGAGGAAATGGCCGCGCGCCGCGCGCTGTTCGAACCGAAAATGCCCGCCTCGCAAACCCCGTGGCAGGAGCTGTATCGGCAGTTGGTGGGGCAACTGTCTACTGGCGGATGCCTGGAGCCGGCGACGTTGCATTTGCGGGTGATTGCACGAAGTGGCGAGCCGCGGCATTCCCATTGACACCGCAGATGTGTCGCCCGGCATATGACTTGTGGGAGTGAGCTTGCTCGCGAAGAGGCCAGTAAATCCGCCAATTCTTCAGCGGTTGAAATGCCGTCTTCGTGAGCAAGCTCACTCCCACAATGATTGCGCTTGATCGTTCCCACGCTCTGCGTGGGAACGATCACAATTCATCCTCACAACAACGCCGGCAACCCCTTCTCCATTCCGGCGAAGCGGTTATTCAACAGTGAATGCAACTGCTGCACCGCCGGGGAAAACTGTTTGCGGTGCGGGCAGATCAGGTTGAGTGGAGTCGGCTCGCCCGGGTAATCCGGCAGCAACAGCTCCAGCCGCCCGGCGTGCACGTCCTCGCAGACATCCAGCCACGACTTGTACGCCACACCCTGCCCCGCCACCGCCCAACGCCTTACCAGATCCGCGTCATCGGTAAGCAACGGGCCTGACACCGAGAACACCCGACCACCGAGCCGCCACTTGTCGTACACCCGCCCCGCCAGGGTGAACAGCAAACACTCGTGCCGCAGCAAGTCGTCCGAGACCATGGGCCGGCCCTTGCGCGCCAGATACTCCGGCGACGCCACCAACACCCGGCGATTCCACGGCGCCAGGGCCAACGCGATGTAGTTGGCGTCTTCGATAACGCCGTATCGGATGGCGACGTCCACCGGATCGCGAAACAGATCGGCCACTTGATCGGAGATGAACAGACGCAGATTCAGCGCCGGGTGTTGACTGCGGAAATCCGTCAGCCAGGGCAGCAGCATGTTTCGCCCCAGATCCGAAGGCGCCGCCACCTGCAGCGTGCCTTGCAGCTCGGCACTTTCCCGCCGCAGCTTTTCCCGGCCATCCCGTAACGCATCGAGCACCGTCTGGGCGGTCGGCAGGTACTGCTCGCCTTCGGCGGTGAGGCGCAGGCTGCGCGTGGAACGGGCAAACAGCCGAATATCCAATTCCCGTTCGAGGCGCTTGATGGCCGCCGCAACTTGCCCCGGCAACAGATCCACCTCCCGCGCAGCATTGGAGAAACTGCCGAGCGCAGCAGTGCGGACGAAGAGGGTCAGGTCGTCGATACGGATCATTTTCACTCCAGCCGTGAAAGTGTTGCCGGATTCTGCTGGTTTTTCAGCATGACGAACAAGAACAAGATGGGTCCAACGTTTAAGCCACCTTCTGTTCATTGATTAGAGAGAAGCCATGAAAGCCGTCGCCTTCACCCAACACGGTCTGCCCATCGAAGACCCCAACGCGCTGCTCGACATGGAACTGCCCAAACCAACGCCCGGCCCTCGCGATTTGCTGGTGGACGTCAAAGCGATTTCGGTGAACCCGGTCGACACCAAAATCCGCGCCGGCTCTGCTGCCACCGAACCCAAAGTGGTCGGCTGGGACGCCGTCGGGGTTGTGCGTGAAACGGGCAGCGACGTCACGCTGTTCAAAGCAGGGGACGAAGTGTTCTATGCCGGCTCCATCGCCCGTCCTGGCAGCTACAGCGAATTCCACCTCGTCGACGAGCGCATCGTCGGGCACAAGCCCAAGAGCCTCGACAACGCCCACGCCGCCGCGCTGCCGCTGACCTCGATCACCGCTTGGGAGTTGCTGTTTGACCGTTTGGGCGTTGAGGAAGGCGGCGGCGAAGGTGACAGCCTGTTGATCATCGGTGCCGGTGGCGGCGTCGGGTCGATTCTGGTGCAACTGGCCCGCCAACTGACCAAACTGACCGTCATCGGTACAGCGTCGCGTCTGGAAACCCGCGAATGGGTCGAAAGCCTGGGCGCTCATCACGTCATCGATCACAGCCAGCCGCTGGTCGAGCAACTGAATCAGATCGGCGTCGGCCAGGTGAGTCATGTCGCCAGCCTGACCCACACCGATTCGTACTTCACGCAGCTGATCGAAGCCCTGAAGCCACAAGGCCAGCTGGCGCTGATCGATGACCCGAAATCCCTGGACGTCGTGCCGATGAAACGCAAGGCGCTGTCGCTGCACTGGGAACTGATGTTCACCCGCTCGCTCTACGAAACCCCGGACATGATCGCCCAGCATGAGCTGCTCAATCGCGTCGCAGACCTGATTGACCAGGGCGTGCTGAAGACCACCCTCGGTGAGCACTTCGGCGCGATCAACGCCGAGAACCTGCGCCGCGCCCACGCCGTGATCGAGAGCGGCAAGGCCAAGGGCAAGATCGTTCTCGAAGGTTTCTAACCCTGTCCATTTTTTGAAGGGCCTGCTGCGGCAGGCCGGGAGCCGTTTGTGTCCATGAAACAGAACATGATGTTGTCAGCGCTGGCCCTGTCAGTCGCTTTGATCAGCCAGACCGGCATCGCAGCCACGACCGCCACCGCACTACCCGCCAATGCACCGGCGGAGAAAACCATCGGTCAGCTTGAGCAGGTGTTCACCTTCCACGACGCCATGCCCACCGGGGTGACCGTGACGGAAACCGGGCGCATCTTCGTCAACTATCCGCACTGGGGCGACGACGTGCCGTTTACCGTGGGCGAAATTCGCGACGGCAAGGTTGTCGCCTATCCCGATGCAGCCATCAACAAAGAAGACCCCAAAGACCCGGCCAAAGGGCTGATCAGCGTGCAGAGCGTGGTCGCCGACGGTCAGGGCCGCGTCTGGCTGCTGGACACCGCTGCGCCGAATTTCGCCGCACCAAAAGCCGGCGGCGCCAAGCTGGTGGCGGTTGATCTGGCCAGTAACAAAGTGGTCAAGACGCTGGTCTTCCCGGCCAACGTCATCCTGCCGAGCACCTACGTCAACGACATGCGCTTTGATTTTCGCAGCGGCAAGGAAGGCACGGTCTATGTCACGGATTCATCGGTCTCCGGGCCCGGCGCGATCATCGTCATGGACATCGCCAGCGGCAAGGCGACCCGTCGCTTGAGCGGCGCGAAATCGACTTCGGTCGACCCTGAGTTCAAGCCGGTGGTCGAAGGCCAGGCCGCGCTGGTCAGCAAAGGCCCGGACGGCAAGCCGAAAACCATGGGTGTTGCGTCTGATGGCATCGCGCTCTCCGCTGACGGCAAGACGCTGTACTTCAGCGCGCTTTCCAGCCGCCACCTGTTTGCCGTACCCACCGAGATGCTGCGCGATGCCAGCGTGAGCGAGGCGCAACTGAACGCTGCGGTTAAAGACCTCGGCGAAAAAGGTGCCTCGGACGGTCTGGAATCAGACGCCGATGGCGCGGTCTACGCCGGCGACTACGAGCACAACGGCATCCGCAAACGCCTGGCCGACGGCAACTGGCAGACCATCGTTCACGACCCTCGCGTGCTATGGCCGGACACCCTGTCGGTCGGGCCGGATGGCTACCTGTATTTCATCGCCAACCAGTTGCAGCGCCAGGCCGGTTTCCACAACGGCAAGGATCTGCGCGAAAAGCCCTACAGCCTGCTGCGGGTAAAGATCGATGCCGCGCCTGCGCCGACTCGTTGATCAAGCAGGCTTAGTCAGTCGCGCGAAAGCGCAGTAGGAGTGAGCGTGCTCGCGTAGACGGTATTACAGCCGCTGAAGATTTAGCGGATGTTCGGCCTCCTTCGCGAGCAAGCTCGACTCCCACATGTCCATCATCTGTGGCCAACCACCGCGAGGCAGATGCAATTCCTGTGGGAGTGATGCACGGCAAGCCGTCACCTGTGTCCCCCCTTCTCATTTGCCCCGATGCCTGCGCTCTGCTAGTGTCGCGCCGGTTTAACGTCTACCGGGATAGCCGCCATGGCCCGCAAGAAAGCTGCACTGGATTTCGAACAGTCCCTCACGGATTTGCAAACGCTCGTCGAGCGTCTGGAGAACGGTGAGCTGTCGCTGGAAGACTCACTGACCGCCTTCGAACAAGGCATCCGCCTGACCCGCGAGTGCCAGAGCGCGCTGGCCCAGGCCGAGCAGAAAGTGCAGGTCTTGCTGGAGCGCGACGGCGAGCTCGCCGAAGAGCCGTTCGACGCGGAACAGCCGGAATGATCGCGGCGTATCAGGCACTCAGCCAGGCTCGCGTCAATGCGGCGCTGGAGACTCTGTTCGATGCGCCCGCCCCTGAATTAACCCGCCTTTACGCCGCTATGCGCTACAGCGTCACCAATGGCGGCAAGCGCGTGCGCCCGCTGCTGGTTTACGCCGCCTGCGAAGCCTTGGGCGGCAACGCCGAGCACGCCAGCGGCGCAGCCTGCGCGGTGGAGCTGATTCACGCGTATTCGCTGGTGCACGACGACCTGCCGGCCATGGACGACGACGATTTGCGTCGTGGCCTGCCCACGACCCACAAAGCCTTTGACGAGGCCTGCGCGATCCTCGCTGGCGACGGCCTGCAGACCCTGGCGTTCAGCGTGCTGAGCGACAACGCACTGACCCCGCAAAACGCCGACACCCGGCTGAAAATGGTCGCCACCCTCGCCCGTGCATCCGGCCCTGCCGGCATGGTCGGCGGGCAGGCTATTGATCTCGGCTCGGTCGGACTCAAGCTCGACCAGAAGGCGCTTGAATTCATGCACCGGCACAAGACCGGCGCACTGATCGAAGCCAGCGTCAGGCTCGGCGCCCTGGCCAGCGGCAATGCAACCCAGGTCCAGCTTGATTCGCTGCAGATCTACGCCCGCGCCATCGGCCTGGCGTTTCAGGTGCAGGACGACATTCTCGATGTCGAGAGCGATACCGCCACGCTGGGCAAACGTCAGGGCGCCGACATCGCTCGTGACAAGCCGACCTACCCCGCGCTGCTCGGCCTGGAAGAAGCCAAACATTACGCACTTGAGTTGCGCGACCAGGCCCTCGTGGCGCTGCGACCGTTCGACGCGGCCGCCGAACCCTTGCGGGCCCTGGCGCGTTATATCGTCGAACGCCGCAACTAAGCGCAGGTCATAGCAATTATCGGGTGCAGGCGGCCCTTGCTGCCGCTGCCCGATTTCGCCGGTAAACGTTACCCCTGAACATCGCATTGCTGCACATCGTGCGCAGCCGGCAATGCATCAGGTAAACTGCCGCCTCTTTTACTTATAACGATTCGCCTGATGCCCACGACGTTCAAAGAGATTCCCCGCGAGCGCCCGTCCACGCCCCTGCTCGACAAGGCAGTGACGCCGGACGGCCTGCGCCGCTTAGGTGAAGCAGAGCTTGAAGCCCTGGCGGACGAACTGCGCCTGGAGCTGCTCTACACCGTTGGCCAGACCGGCGGCCACTTTGGCGCCGGCCTCGGCGTCATCGAACTGACCGTGGCCTTGCACTACGTCTTCGATACCCCCGACGACCGGCTGGTCTGGGACGTCGGTCATCAGGCGTACCCGCACAAGATCCTCACCGGTCGTCGCGAGCAGATGTCGACCTTGCGCCAGAAAGGCGGTGTGGCGGCATTTCCGCGTCGCGGCGAGAGCGAATACGACACCTTCGGCGTCGGTCACTCCAGCACCTCCATCAGCGCCGCGCTGGGCATGGCGATCGCCTCCCGGCTGCAAGGCAGTGAGCGTAAATCCATTGCCGTGATCGGCGACGGCGCACTGACCGCCGGCATGGCCTTCGAGGCGCTGAACCACGCGCCCGAAGTGAACGCCGACATGCTGGTGATCCTCAACGACAACGACATGTCGATCTCGCGCAACGTTGGCGGGCTGTCGAATTATCTGGCGAAAATCCTCTCAAGCCGCACGTACGCGAGCATGCGCGAGGGCAGCAAGAAAGTGCTGTCGCGGTTGCCCGGCGCGTGGGAAATCGCCCGTCGTACCGAGGAATACGCCAAAGGCATGCTGGTGCCCGGCACGCTGTTCGAAGAACTCGGCTGGAACTACATCGGCCCGATCGACGGCCACGACCTGCCTATCCTGATCGCCACCCTGCGCAACATGCGTGACCTCAAGGGTCCGCAGTTCCTGCACGTGGTAACCAAGAAAGGCAAAGGTTTTGCACCGGCTGAAGTCGACCCGATCGGCTATCACGCAATCACCAAGCTCGATCCGCTGAACGCACCGGTCGTGCCCAAGAAAGCCGACGGTCCCAAGTATTCCGGCGTATTCGGCCAGTGGCTGTGCGACATGGCTGAAGCGGACGAGCGTCTGGTCGGCATCACGCCCGCCATGAAAGAAGGCTCGGATCTGGTGGCATTCAGCGAACGTTACCCGGAGCGCTATTTCGACGTTGCCATCGCCGAGCAGCACGCGGTGACGCTGGCAGCGGGCATGGCCTGCGAAGGCGCCAAGCCAGTCGTGGCGATCTATTCGACGTTCCTGCAACGCGGTTACGACCAGCTGATTCATGACGTCGCCGTGCAGAATCTGGACGTGCTGTTCGCCATCGACCGCGCGGGTCTGGTGGGCGAGGACGGCCCGACCCACGCCGGCAGTTTCGATCTGTCGTACCTGCGTTGCATCCCCGGCATGCTGATCATGACGCCGAGCGATGAAAACGAGTTGCGCAAGATGCTGACCACCGGTCACCTGTTCAAAGGCCCCGCTGCCGTGCGTTACCCACGCGGCAACGGCCCCGATGCGGTGATCGAGAGCAGTCTCGAACCGCTGGAAATCGGCAAGGGCGTGGTTCGTCGTCAAGGCAGCAAAGTTGCCATGCTGGTGTTCGGCGTGCAGTTGACCGAAGCGCTGATCGTGGCGGAGAAGCTCGACGCGACCGTGGTCGACATGCGCTTCGTCAAACCGCTGGATGAGGCACTGGTGCGCAAAATGGCCAGCAGCCACGACTTGCTCGTGACGATCGAAGAAAACGCCATCATGGGTGGCGCAGGCGCGGCGGTCAGCGAGTTCCTGGCGCGGGAGAACATTCTCAAGTCAGTGCTGCACCTGGGCCTGCCGGATGTGTACGTCGAGCACGCAAAACCGGCGCAGATGCTGGCAGAGTGCGGGCTGGATGCCGCCGGGATCGAAGCGTCGATCAACCAGCGCCTGCTGAAGATGTAGGCACTTGCAGGCTCGACCGGAGTGGCGCCGAATCGCTGTGCCACTCCTCGAACTTGTGGGAATGAGCTTGCTCATGAAGACATTCGTGCCTTCGATACATCTTCATCGCCTGACCCTCAGCATTCGCGAGCAAGCTCGCTCCCACAGTTAATTTTTCAGCAGGCCCATCTCTGGCATTGTCCGGTTCATGGGAGGCGTGAGACTGTCCTGTTGTGGTTGTACACTGCAATCGGCTGACAAACGCGAATCCTGTGGGAGTGCGCTTGCTCACGAAGACGTCTGCCCGTTCAACGTATCCTCATCGCCTGTAACCCAGCATTCGCGAGCAAGCCCGCTCCCACAGTTAATTTGTCAGCAGGCCCATCTCTGGCATTGTCCGGTTGATGGGAGGCGTGAGACTGTCCTGTTGTGGTTGTACACCGCAATCGGCTAACAAACGCGAATCCTGTGGGAGTGAGCTTGCTCACGAAGACGTCTGCCCGTTCAACGTATCCTCATCGCCTGTAACCCAGCATTCGCGAGCAAGCTCGCTCCCACTGGGGCCATGTGTGTCAGACAGCCTGGTTGTACAAAAAATGACCCTTTCCCGCCTCGCCCTCGCCTTCTCCCTCATCCCCGCCACGCAGGCCTTTGCCGATCAGCCTGATCGCGAAAGCGCCTTGAAGCTGGACAACGTGCTGATCAGCGCCAATCGCCAGGTTGAGCAACGTGACGCCAGTAGCGCGGCGAACACTGTGTTCACCCGCGCCGACATCGAGCGGCTGCAACCGAGTAGCGTCACCGACCTGTTGAGTCGCGTGCCCGGCGTGCAAGTCGCGCCCAGCGGCGGTCGCGGGAGTCTGCCGGGAATTTTCATTCGCGGGACCAAGGCCGCGCAGAGTCTGGTGCTGGTCGATGGCCAGCGTATTGCCAATGCCACGTCGGCGGACAGTAACCTGCAATACCTCGACGTCGAGCAGATCGAGCGCGTGGAAGTGCTGCGCGGGTCACGTTCGGTCATCTACGGCGCTGACGCCATTGGCGGCGTGATCCAGATCTTCACCCGACGGGGCGCCGAGCAAGGCCTTCAGGCACGCCTGCATACGGGTTTCGGCAATCGAGGTACGCAGCAGCAGAGCCTCGGCCTGTCGGGCGGCGATCAGCAGACGCACTTCAACCTCAGCACCAGCCTGGATCAAACGGCAGGCATCGACCGCACTGGCCCGTCCTTCGCCAGCGATGACGACCACGACGCCTACCGCAATAAATCCCTGAGCCTCAACCTCAGCCACTGGCTCAGCGACGACGTGGAGGTCGGCTTCAACGCTCTGGATAATCGGGGCAAGACCGAGTTCGACAATCCGTTCGGCCTGTTCGAACCGGTCACGTTCGATACCGTGGGGCAGCAGCAGTACAGCAAGTTTGACCTGAGCAGCCTCGGCACCTACGTCGATGCCCGCATCAACCAGACCTGGAAAACCCGCCTGGAGCTCGGCCATAGCGAAAACCGCGAGAAGACGCTGGATAAGTTGAGCGACGATCACTACGTGTTCAACACCTACCGCGACTCGGTCAATTGGCAGAACGATCTGACCCTGGACGAGCGCAACAGCCTAATGCTGGGCGGCGACTGGTACGAAGACCGCGTCAACAGCAGCACGGCGTTCGACGAGGACAGCCGCTGGAACCGCGCGGCGTTCATTCAGCATCGTTTCAAAGGTGAGCACTTTTCGACCGAGCTGGGCATGCGCCACGATCAGAATGAGCAGTTCGGCAGTCAGAACACCTGGAGCGGCACGCTCACCGTGCCGCTCAATGACGCCAACGATGTGCTGCTGTCCTACAGCGAGGGCTTCCGCGCGCCGACATTCAATGACCTGTATTACCCGGACTTCAGCAACCCGAATCTCAAACCAGAGCATTCGAAAACCTACGAGTTGCAATGGCGCAGTCGCCTGAGCGAAACCTCTCGCCTTGAGGCCTCGCTCTATCGCACGGACCTGCAGGACGCGATTGCTCTCGACAGCGACTTTCGCCCTGAAAATATCGGCTCGGCACGGATCAATGGTTTCGAAGCATCCCTTGAGCAGCAGTTGTTCGGCTGGACCGGCAAGCTCGGCGCGTCGGTCATCGACCCACGTGACCGAGACACCGGCCATACGCTCAACCGTCGCGCTCGCCGCACTTTGAATCTCGATCTTGATCGGCAGTTTGATCGCCTAGGCGTCGGTGCCAGCTGGCAGGCCGTCAGTGACAGCTACAACGACGAGGCCAACACCCAGCATATCGGCGGCTACTCGCTGTTCGGTTTGCGCAGCAGCTGGAAAGCCAGCGACGAAGTGAAGCTGGAGTTCAAGCTGGATAACGCTCTGGACAAACGCTACAGCCGCACGCTGTACAGCTTCGATGGCAGCAATTACGGCTATCGCGAAGAGGGTCGGACGTGGATGTTTGGCGTGACCTGGACGCCGGAGCTGTAGATTTGCATCCGCCTGATCTAGCGATCTGGCGCCATCACGCGGCACAACTTTGCCACCGCGCCCACCATCTGTCCGCTTGCCCGTTCTAAGCCTTTATCGGGCACGGCAAACAGGCGACCGGCTTTCACGGCCATCAACTGCGACCAGGTTTTCCATGCCGGCAACAACGCAGCGTCGCTGGCCAAAATCACATCCGGGTCACGCTGCAGCACTGATTCGATACTCACCTGCGGCGCTGGCAGCGTCAGGTCTTCAAACACGTTGTGTGCGCCGCAGACGGTCAGTGCATCGCTGATGATCTGCCCGCCGCCTACGGTGTAAAGCGGCTGATCCCACACTTGGTAAAAGACTTTCAGCGGGACATCGCGGCGATAACGCTCACGCAATCCGGCCAATCGCTGACGGAAATCGTTCGCTGCCTGTCGTCCACGGTCAGCGCGGCCAAGGCGCTCGCCCATCTGCTCGATCTGATCAGCCAGTTCTTTCAGCGTGTGAGGCTCGGCGGTGTAGGTGGGAATGTTCAGGCGCTTGAGTTGATCGCGCTGGGCCGCGCTGACGCTGCCGGGCCACAGCAGCAGAAGATCAGGCTGCAAACTGAGCAGGCGCTCGATGTCGAGCTGCCCGTATCGACCCACCGAAGGCAGGCCGGTGACCCTCACCGGACGCGGGCCGCCATCGAGGATGCCGACCAGCAAATCGGCGGCATCCAGTTCGATAACGATTTCGGTAAGAGAGGGTGCGAGGCTGACCACCCGCTGGGCAGCGCTGGCCTGAAAGGCGATCAGCAACAGCAGGCAGCCAATCAGTGGGCGCATCAAGCGTCTCCAGGTCATGTCGGGCAATAGCAGAGACTGCCGAGTGTCACGCCGGATCGACTTCGCTCTGATGCTCGTTGCCCATCATGTGACCCAGCTTGCCGGCCTTGGTCGCCAGATAGAGCTTGTTGTGCGGATTGTGGCCGGTGTGCAGCGGCACGCGCTCGGCGACGGTGATGCCCATGTCGGTGAGCGCTTTGACCTTGCGCGGATTATTGGTCATCAGCCGCAGGGACTTGATGCCCAGATGTTCCAGCATCGGCAGGCAAATGGCGTAATCACGCTGGTCAGCGGCAAAGCCCAGACGCTCGTTGGCTTCAACGGTATCGGCACCGCCGTCTTGCAATTCATAGGCGCGAATCTTGTTCATCAGCCCAATGCCGCGACCTTCCTGGCGCAGGTACAACAGCACGCCACGGCCTTCAGCGGCGATGGCGCGCAACGCCGCTTCAAGTTGGGAACCGCAATCACAGCGCTGACTAAACAGCGCATCACCGGTCAGGCATTCGGAATGCACACGACCGAGCACCGGGGCGCCATCCGACACATCGCCGAGGGTCAGCACGACATGCTCGCGACCGTTTTCCTGCTCGAGAAAGCCGTTCATCTTGAAAGTGGCAAAGGGGGTAGGCAGCTTGGAAGCCGCGACAAATACGACGGGCACCGGGTGCTCCTGATCAGTATGAGGGCTGGAAATTCGCAACATTGTAACAGCAGGTTCCGGCAGACGCTTAGGCTGAATTGTTGGCCAATCAGATCAACACGTTTGATCAGTGGCTGACGCCAGCGCGGGGCTGAGCATCGTCTGAATCGAACGGATATGGATGCTTCCAGCGCGCAAAGATTGGCCGAAGCCTGCCGCTGGGCAACAGTTTGCTCATGCGCGCATCAAATAGATCGCGCAGCGCGCGCCCTCGTGGGTTGTCTGCGAAGCTGAGATACAAAGGAATGGAGGTGAGATAGGTCAGTCGATAACGCTGAGGATCGTTGCTCTGGGCAAGCACGAAGTCCATTTCCGGTTTGGCATCGATATACAGATCCGCGCGCCCGTATTCGAGCATCGGCAGAATGTGATCGCGCCGGGCGACCTCGTTGAAGTGCGTCACGTTGGGCAGATAGTGCTGATACTCGTAGCCACGCACCCAGGCCAAACGGTATTTGCCCACCGTCTGCAGAGAAGGAAGCGGCTTGGAGGCCAGACCCAGCGTGTAAATCTCGTCGGTGTCGTAGTTCCACTTCGAGTAGAGCGTGCCCTCGACCTCATCCTTGTAGGCGGCAATCCACGCATCGGCCTCGCCGCGCTGCACCAGCCCGACCGCGCGGGTATAAGGCTCGATGCGTTGCTCCACCTTCACGCCGGCCGGCTCGAAGATCTCACGCATCAGATCCCAACCCAGACCGGTGCCATCGGTTTCGGTGTACCCAATCCAGTGCTCGCTCACCAGCAGGATGTCGGAGGGCTTGTCGGGCATCAGTGCGGGGGTTTCCGCATCGGCAGTCGCCCAGACGCTTGTCATCAGCAACCAAACAGCGAGCAGCCATCCCCCACCTGAACGCCTCATGAGCGTAGCCCCTACATCACGGCCCACAGCCAGACCAGCCCTTGCATCGCCAGCCATGCGAACACACCGGCCAGGACATCATCGAGCATGATGCCGACGCCGCCGTGTACATGCTTGTCGATCCAATGAATGGGCCAGGGCTTGAGAATGTCGAAAAAGCGGAACACCAGAAAGCCCACCAGCAGCCAGCCCCAGCCTTCGGGTACCAGCCACAAAGTAATCCACATCCCGACCATTTCGTCCCAGACGATGCCTTCATGGTCGTGAACGCGCAGGTCGTCCGCCACCTTGCCGCACAGCCAGAAGCCGAACAGGATGGTCAGGCCAAGGACCAGCCAATAGCCCCAGTCCGGCAGCATTTGCCACAGCGGGATAAACGGCACGGCGACCATTGAGCCCCAGGTGCCGGGCGCTTTGGGCAATGTGCCGGAGCCGAAACCGAAGGCCAGGAAATGCCACGGATTGGTCCATACCGACGGAGGAACGTTTTCCGCCGGGACCTGATTAGGATGATCTGTCACCGTGTCTCCTGAAAGTGTTGATAGCCCCGAGTCGACGGGGTGACGTCCTGCCCAAGTGCGTCGATCAGCGCCACGCCGTGGCCTTCGACCACCCGACCCAGAGCGAAAACAGGCAAGCCAGCAGCCTGAAGTTCAGCCAGCCATGATGGCGGCAACGTGAAGGCCAGTCTGTAGTCATCGCCCCCACTGAGCGCGGCATTCAACGCCGCATCAGGCCCGAGAAACCTCAGCAGCGCGTCAGACATTGGCACTTGGTCGCGCTCAACGAGCAAGCGTACGCCCGATGACGTGGCGATGTGTCCGCAATCGGCGAGCAGTCCGTCGGAGATGTCCAGCGCCGCGCTGGCCTTGCCGCGCAACGCGATGCCCAGTTCGAACTGCGGCTGCGGCGACCAGTAACGCGCCAGCAAGGCCTGAGTGGTAGACGCCTCGGTGCTGCGCTGGTTCAACACCAACGGCAGCGCCCCGGCCGCGTCGCCCAAGGGACCCCCTACGCACAGCAAATCGCCAGGCCGCGCGCCGCTTCGAGTCAGGGCCTGTCCGGTCGGGACGGTGCCAAAGACGGTGAGGGTCAGGCTCAGAGGCCCGCGTGTCGTGTCACCGCCAATCAGGCGCAGGCCATAGCCCTGGGCCATGGTGTTCAAACCGCGGGCGAACGCTTCCACCCACTCGGCGGAAACCTGCGGCAGGGTCAGGGCAAGGGTAAATGCGAGGGGGCTGGCGCCCATGGCGGCCAGGTCGCTGGCCGACACGCCGAGAGCGCGCTGACCGAGCAGGAAAGGATCGCAGACGTCGGGGAAGTGCACCCCGGCGACCAGCGTGTCAGTGGAAATGGCGAGTTGCTCGCCAGCGGCCACCGACAACAGAGCGCAGTCGTCGCCGATCCCCAAGGCAACGCCCTCGCCGGGCTGCGCGCAGGGCGCAGCGGCAAAGTAATTGCGGATCAGCTCGAACTCGCCCATGGCGGAAACGCTCAGGTTCTGGAGAAACCCAGAAGCCTCAGCGCTTGTGCGCCTTCACTTCGACTTCGCGCAAACGCGGAGCCAGCTTGTCGAGCACGCCGTTGACGAACTTGTGGCCGTCGGTCGAACCGTAGACTTTCGCCAGCTCGATGCCTTCGTTGATGACCACGCGGTACGGCACGTCGATGCGCTCCAGCAGTTCCCAGGTCGACAGGCGCAATACCGCCAGCTCAACCGGGTCCAGCTCTTCGATGGTCAGGTCCAGACAAGGGGCCAGCGCCGCGTCGATCTTGTCCTGATTGGCCGGGACACCGTGGAGGATGTCGTGGAAATAGCTCGCATCAACGGAGGTGAAATCGTTGTCGACGCGAAACTGTGCTTCGATCTCGTTCAGCGACTGGCCAGCCATATGGCGCTGGTACAGGGCCTGCATGGCCATCTGGCGAGCCGCACGGCGCTTCTCGCTTTTCGATGGTTTGCCAGCATCGGCCGCACGTGGATCACGCGGGTTGAACTGATCGCTTTCGTCGTTAATCACTTGGCCTCCAACTGCGCCAACAGGCTGACCATCTCGATGGCGGACAGGGCAGCTTCAGCGCCTTTGTTGCCGGCCTTGGTGCCGGAACGCTCGATCGCCTGCTCGATGGAATCGACGGTCAGGACGCCAAATGCGACCGGCACACCGAACTCCATGGACACCTGGGACAGGCCCTTGGTGCATTCGCCAGCGACGTATTCGAAGTGCGGGGTGCCGCCACGGATGACGGCGCCGAGCGCGATGATGGCGGCGAATTCGCTGCGTTGAGCGACCTTCTGCACAACCAGCGGGATTTCGAACGCGCCCGGTGCGCGGATGATGGTGATGTCGCTTTCGCTCACGCCATGGCGAACCAGGGCATCAACGGCGCCGCTGACAAGGCTTTCGACGACGAAGCTGTTGAAGCGGCCAACCACCAGGGCATAGCGACCTTGGGGGGCGATGAAGGTACCTTCGATGGTCTTCAGGGTCATTCGGCTGAGTCTCGTGTTCTCGTATTAAAGAGCATGAAAGCGCGCATCGGGCGCGCGCTTTCAGGGATTTTAGGCCACGAATCGGGCGACTGCAGGGACAAAACCACCAACGGCTAAGCGCTGTCGGGACCTGTCACCTGCCGGTCTTTATTCGGAGGGCACGTATTCTACAACTTCCAGATCGAAACCGGATATCGCATTGAACTTCATTGGCGAACTCATCAGGCGCATTTTGCGCACGCCGAGGTCACGAAGGATCTGCGAACCGGCACCGACGGTGCTGTAAGTGGTTGGGGTCTTGATCGGTGTGCCGCCGGCGGTTTCACGCACATGGGCCAGAACCGTGTCGCCGTCGAGCGGGTGACCGAGCAGCAGCACGACACCGCTGCCGGCCTCGGCCACGGTCTTCATGGCAGCGCGCAGGCTCCAGCGGCCGGGCTGTTTGACCATCAGCAAGTCGCGCAGCGGGTCCATGTTGTGCACGCGAACCAGCGTGGCTTCTTCCGCGCAGATCTTGCCCAGCGTCAGCGCCAGGTGCACGTCACCCTCGACGGAATCGCGATAGGTCACCAGATTGAAATGGCCCAGTTCGCTGTCGAGAGGCTGCTCGGCAATCCGCTGAACGGTACGTTCGTGGATCATCCGGTAATGGATCAGGTCGGCGATGGTGCCGATCTTGATGTTGTGCTCGGCCGCGAAAGCTTCCAGCTCAGTACGACGGGACATGGTGCCGTCGTCGTTCATGACTTCGCAGATCACGCCGGTCGGTTCGAAACCGGCCATGCGCGCCAGATCGCACGCCGCTTCCGTATGGCCTGCGCGGGACAGCGTGCCGCCGGCCTGGGCCATCAGCGGGAAGATGTGGCCCGGGCTGACGATGTCTTCGGCTTTCGCGTCCTTGGCCGCAGCCGCCTGAACGGTGCGCGCGCGGTCGGCGGCGGAAATCCCGGTGGTCACGCCTTCGGCGGCTTCGATGGACACGGTGAACTTGGTGCCGAAGCCCGAGCCATTGCGCGGCGCCATCAGCGGCAGTTTCAGGGTTTCGCAGCGCTCGCGGGTCATCGGCATGCAGATCAGGCCGCGGGCGTAACGGGCCATGAAGTTGATGTGCTCGGCCTTGACGCACTCGGAGGCCATGATCAGATCGCCTTCGTTCTCGCGGTCTTCGTCATCCATGAGGATGACCATCTTGCCTTGGCGAATGTCTTCAACCAGTTCTTCGATGCTGTTGAGCGCCACGCGGCACCCCCTTCAATTCAGGATTTGAGGTAGCCGTTGGCGGCCAGAAAGCTTTCGCTGATGTTGCCGCCCTGGGCCGGCGTCGGATCGGCCGCTTTGTCACCGAGCAGCAAACGCTCGAGGTAACGCGCCAGCAGGTCGACTTCCAGGTTGATCTTACGGCCCGGGCGGTAGTCGCCCATGATGGTTTCGGCGAGCGTGTGCGGCACGATGGTCAGCTCGAACTCGGCACCGTTGACCGCATTCACGGTCAGGCTGGTGCCGTCGATGGTGATTGAGCCTTTGTGGGAGATGTACTTGGCCAGCTCGCGGGGGGCGCGCAGGCGGAACTGGATCGCACGGGCGTTTTCCTCGCGGGACACTACTTCGCCGACTC
Source organism: Pseudomonas sp. GL_135 (assembly GCF_057834665.1). Classification (NCBI taxonomy): domain Bacteria; kingdom Pseudomonadati; phylum Pseudomonadota; class Gammaproteobacteria; order Pseudomonadales; family Pseudomonadaceae; genus Pseudomonas; species Pseudomonas sp. GL_135. The sequence continues at coordinate 560,880 of NZ_CM174408.1, read as the reverse complement.
CGTCGACGTGGCCGCTGACCAGATGGCCGCCCAGGCGGGTGGTCGGGGTCAGGGCTTTTTCCAGATTGACCCGGCTGCCGGTCTTCAGATCGACGAACGCGGTGACGTTCAGGGTCTCGCGGCTGACGTCAGCCCAGAAGCCGTCGCCCGGCAGTTCAACGGCGGTCAGGCAGACGCCGTTGACCGCGATGCTGTCGCCCAGTTTGACGTCGGAAAGGTCGAGCTTGCCGGTCTCTACGTAAACGCGGACGTCGCCGCCTTTCGGAGTGATGGCGCGGATGCTGCCGATGGATTCGATGATGCCGGTAAACATGGGTGCTCCTGGAAAACAGGGCCAGCGCTGAGCGCGGAAGCCGGAATTATACGCCGGGGTGCGACGCGGGTATCGCAATGACTCGCCAGTCATTGCCGACCGCGCGCATTTCGACAATCTTGAGTTCGAGCGCTTCGCTCATTTGCGCCAGCGGCAGGTCCAGCAACGGTCGCGCCGACGAGCCCATGAACTTGCCCGCCACGAAGATCTGGTATTCATCCACCAGGCCCAACCGGGTAAACGCGCCGGCGAGTTTAGGGCCGGCCTCGACCAGCACGTCGTTGACGCCGCGGGCGGCCAGTTCTATCAGCAGTTTGCGCAGGTCGACGTGTCCGCCACTGCTCGGCAGCGCCAGCATTTCGTGGCCTTCGTCGTGGTAGCGCTCGCGGGCTGAGGCTGCCGCGCAAGTCACTACCAGCGCATTGCCCGCTTTAAAGAAAGGCGCATCAAGGGGCACCCGCAAACGCCCGTCGATCAACACGCGCAACGGCGGTCGGGTCGCGGACAATGCGGTGAGTTCGGCGTTCAGGCCCAATTCGTCAGGCCGAACGGTGAGTCGCGCGTTGTCGGCCAGCACGGTATCGGCGCCGGTCAGCACCACACTCGACTGGGCTCGCAGGCGCTGCACAGCCGAGCGCGCTTCGGGGCCGGTGATCCACTGGCTTTCCCCGCTGGCCATGGCCGTGCGCCCGTCGAGGCTCATCGCCAGCTTCACCCGCACGTAGGGCAGGCCGTGTTCCATGCGTTTGAGAAAACCTTTGTTCAGCGCCCGCGCTTCGCTTTCGAGCACGCCGCTCTGTACCGCAATTCCCGCGCCCATGAGGCGCAACAGGCCACGGCCGGCGACGTCGGGATTGGGGTCTTGCATCGCGGCCACCACACGCGCCACACCGGCGTTGACCAGCGCGTCGGCGCACGGCGGGGTGCGGCCATGATGACTGCAGGGCTCGAGGGTGACGTAAGCGGTCGCGTCCTTGGCCTTGTCGCCCGCCTGGCGCAGGGCATGCACCTCGGCGTGGGGTTCACCGGCGCGCACGTGCCAGCCTTCGCCGACGATGGCGCCATCACGCACGATCACGCAGCCGACACGCGGGTTGGGGTGCGTCGAGTAGACGCCCTTGCGCGCCAGTTCCAGCGCCCGCGCCATATAGGCTGCGTCGAGCACGCTTTGCTCTGTGGAGGTCATGCTCACTCTTTGACCGGCTCGCGGGCCAGCCGGTCGATTTCTTCGCGGAATTCGTTGAGGTCCTGAAACCGCCGATAAACAGAGGCAAAGCGGATGTAAGCCACTTCATCGAGTTTTTGCAGTTCGCCCATCACCAACTCACCGACGATCAGCGATTTGACCTCGCGCTCGCCGGTCGCGCGCAGCTTGCTTTTGATATGGGCCAGGGCCGCTTCCAGCCGCTCGACGCTGACCGGGCGCTTTTCCAGCGCACGCTGCATGCCGGCACGCAGCTTCTCTTCGTCGAAGGGCTGACGACTGCCGTCCTGCTTGATCAGCCGGGGCAGAACCAGTTCAGCGGTTTCGAATGTCGTGAAGCGTTCTTCGCAGGCGACACATTCGCGGCGGCGGCGAACCTGATCGCCTTCAGCAACGAGGCGCGAGTCAATGACTTTGGTGTCGTTGGCACCGCAAAAGGGACAGTGCATGGTGGCAGGCAACAAAAAAAGGGAGGGCCATGGTAGCGCATCTCGCTGGCAAGACAAGTCCGGGGCTTTAAGGTATATAGACGCGCATTCAGTGCGGTGAAACCCGCTGCACTCAGCGATACTGCGCCATCCCGCACCTATCTCGCCCGCCTTCTGCTTTTTCTGGAGCTGTTCATGACGCTACGTACGCTTGCTGTAATCAGCCTTGTGGCCTTGCTCGCTGCCTGCAGCACGGCCGAGGCGCCGAAACCTGCCGCGCCCGCCAAGCCTGCCCCTAACGCCATCACGCTGCCGGAAGGGCCAGGTCCGTTGCAGCCATTCCAGCGCGAACTGAGCGGCCAGTTGCTGGGCGTGCCGGCCGGCGCAGAAGTCGAGCTGGCGCTGCTGGTGATCGACGATCGCAATCGCCCGCAGAAGCTGCTGACCAGCACCAAACTGATGGGCAACAACCAGTCGCTGCCGTTCCAGCTGCGCTTCAATCCGGAAGCTTTCCCGGTCGGCGCGCGTGTCGAATTGCGCGGTCGTGCCAGCAAGTCGGGTCAGTTGATTCTGCATCTGCCGTCCGTGCTGATCACTCAACCCACCACTCAGGCGCTGGGTCAGCTGCAATTCGCTCCCGCGCCGTGATCGCTCCGCTTCACCTGCAAGCCGCACTGAGCGAGCTGCTGGGCGATGCGCAACTGGTCGCCGAAGCGCTGCCGGGGACGGACCTGAAGTTGTGGCTGATCGACGCGAACAATATGGATCGCGCGTTCAGCCCTGAGGAAACCCGGCGCATTCTTGAAGACCCGCCTTACTGGAGTTTCTGCTGGGCCAGTGGCCTGGCGCTGGCGCGCTTTCTCGCCGAGCAGCCGCACTGGGTCGCGGGCAAGCGGGTGCTGGATTTTGGCGCAGGCTCGGGTGTCGCAGGTATTGCGGCGATGAAAGCCGGCGCCTTTGAAGTAGTTGCCTGCGATCTCGATCCGCTGGCGATCGAGGCCTGCCGGGCCAACGCCGAGTTGAATGGCGTGACACTTGAATATTCGGGCGACTTCTTTGCCGAGGAAGATCGTTTCGACCTGATCCTGGTGGCGGACGTGCTGTACGACCGCGCCAACCTTCCGCTGCTGGATCAGTTTCTCAGTCGTGGGAAACAGGCGTTGGTGGCTGATTCCCGGGTGCGGGATTTTCAGCACCCACTTTATACGCGGTTGGGAATTCTGGAGGCGCTGACGCTGCCGGATCTGGCCGAGCCGTGGGAGTTTCGCAGGGTGAGTCTTTATCATGCGACCCGGTCATGACTTGCTTCGCGCCTGCAATTTAGCGACAGGCATCAACCCCGCTTCCGACAATCCCCCCAGCCCTTTATAGTTCGCGCCATCAAGCCTTTTTTCGAGACCCGCGATGAGCCAGGACACGCCGTATATCTTCGATGCGACCACCGCCACTTTCGATCAGATGGTCATCGAAAATTCCTTTCACAAACCCGTGCTGGTGGATTTCTGGGCTGAGTGGTGTGCGCCGTGCAAGGTGCTGATGCCGCTGCTGCAACAGATTGCCGAGAGTTATCAGGGCGAATTGCTGCTGGCCAAGGTCGACTGCGACGCTGAACAGGACATCGTGGCGCGCTTCGGTATTCGCAGCCTGCCCACCGTGGTGCTGTTCAAGGACGGCCAGCCGGTCGATGGCTTCTCCGGCGCCCAGCCTGAATCGCAAATCCGCGCGCTGCTTGAGCCCCATGTGCAGATGCCGCCGCCAGCCGCCGCCGACCCGCTGAAAACCGCGCAGGCGATGTTCGCCGAGAGCCATTTTGCCGAAGCCGAAGCGGTCCTGCAGACCATCCTCGCCGAGGACAACACCAACGCCGCCGCGCTGATTCTGTATGCGCGCTGCCTGGCCGAACGCGGCGAGCTGACAGAAGCGCGCACGGTGCTGGACGCGGTGAAGAGCGATGAGCACAAAGCCGCGCTGGCCGGGGCAAAGGCGCAATTGACGTTTTTGGCTGAAGCCGCCGCGTTGCCTGACGTCGCTGACTTGAAGTCGCGCCTGGCGCAGAACCCGCAGGACGATGAAGCTGCGCACCAGTTGGCGATCCAGCAATTGTCCCGCCAGCAATACGAAGCCGCGCTGGAAGGACTGCTCAAGCTGTTCATCCGCAACCGCAGCTATAACGAAGGCCAACCGCACAAGACGCTGCTGCAGGTGTTTGACCTGCTGGGGAATGATCACCCGTTGGTCACGACCTATCGTCGTCGGTTGTTTGCGGCGCTTTACTAGCCTTCCCGGCTAAAGCCCGTCCTGCACGGGTCCAAAACGCCCGTGTGTATCACTCAATCCAGTGGTACACCGGCGTGTCGCCCTGGCTTTCCACTTTCACGTTGGCGCTGTGACGCATGCGCACCATGAGGCGTTTGCCCGCAGCGGTGCTGCCCGACAGACCTTCCAGCTGACCGAGCAGATCCGGCCCGGTCAGATGACCTGCCTTGCGCAGCAGTGCTTGAGCGATATCCCAGACAGCATCGTTGCGACTGGCCGCAGGCTTGACGGGCGTACCAGCGGGCGCAGACGTTTCCTGCACCTGCGCGCCCAGCTGGATGCCCAGCCGGGCCCAGTCGGCGTCGTCCATTTCCACAGTCAGATCCACCGGCAGATCGCCGACGGTTCCACGGATTCGCAGCATGGGGTGTGTCCTTTATTGGGCGGACCGGCATGGTCCCACAGGAATTGGCGACCTGCACGCGATCCCTGACAGCCCACGCACCTACAAAGCTGATTGAAAAAGTTAAGAAACGACGCAACACATTGTTATAAGATCACATAACAACTTTCATCCTTGCCCTCGGAGCTCCCCCCATGCGTCGTTTGCTGCTCGCCCTGCCCTTCGCCTTGATGCCCCTCGCCGCTGCTCAAGCGGCCGATGAACATGACCACGATCATGAGCACGGCAGTCTCGGCGCGCATGTGCACGGTGTCGCGCGGCTGGATATGGCGCTGGACGGTCGCACGCTGGAACTGGAACTCGACACCCCTGCAATGAACATCGTCGGCTTCGAGCACCCGGCAACCACTGACGCAGACAAGATGACGCTTGCTCTGGCCAAGGAAACCCTGCTCAAGCCCCACGCGCTGTTCAGTCTTCCGGAAGCGGCCGGGTGCACCGCCACCAAGCAGCGGGTTGAAAGCACGCTGTTCGGCGACAAGGATGACGACGATCACGACCACGCCGATGGCGACGCCGCTGAACACGAGCACAGCGAAATCCACGGCCACTATCAATTCACCTGCAGCGCGCCGAACGTGCTCAACAAGCTTGATCTGACCCAACTGTTCAAAAGCTTCCCGGCCACCCAGACCATTCAGGTGCAACTGGTGACACCGAAACGCCAGATGGGCGCTGAAGTGCGTCCGAGCAATCCGGTGGTCAAGTTTTAACCAGCACCGTTTCTTCAACGGCCGGGCCTCCCGGTCGATCACTTTCAGACGCACGTGTGGTCATGACTCAAGCGCTCATTGAACTGTCCGAACTCGGCTTCAGCTGGCCGGGGCATCCGCAGCTGCTGGACATTCCGGCGTTTCGCCTCGATGCTGGCGAGACACTGTTCCTCAAAGGCCCCAGTGGCAGCGGCAAAACCACGCTACTGGGTCTGCTGGGCGGCGTGCAGCGCCCCAGTCGCGGCAGCGTTCGCCTGCTCGGTCAGGAGCTGACGCAGCTCTCGGCCGGGGCGCGGGACCGCTTTCGTGTCGATCACACGGGCTACATCTTTCAGCAGTTCAACCTGCTGCCGTTTTTGTCGGTGCGCGAGAACGTCGAGCTGCCGTGCCGTTTTTCCAAATTACGCACGCAGCGGGCAACCCAACGCCACGGCAGCGTCGACAAAGCGGCTGAAACGCTGCTCGCTCACCTGGGCTTGAAAGACCCTGAAATGCTCAGCCGCCGCGCCGACTCGCTGTCCATCGGTCAGCAGCAACGGGTTGCTGCCGCTCGCGCCCTGATCGGCCAGCCGGAACTGGTCATCGCCGACGAACCCACGTCGGCGCTGGATGCCGACGCCCGCGAAGCGTTCATCCAGTTGCTGTTCACCGAATGCCGCGAGGCCGGCGCGAGCCTGTTGTTCGTCAGTCATGATCAGAGCCTGGCGCCGCTGTTCGATCGCAACCTGTCGCTGGCCGAACTCAATCGCGCCGCCGCCGCTGCAGAGGTTTGAGATGTATCTTCTTCGTCTGGCGCTGGCCAGCCTCGCCAACCGCCGCTTTACTGCCTTCCTCACCGCATTCGCCATTGCCCTTTCCGTTTGCCTGCTGCTGGCAGTAGAGCGGGTGCGCACCGAAGCACGCGCCAGTTTCGCCAGCACCATCAGCGGGACGGACCTGATCGTCGGCGCGCGCTCGGGCTCGGTCAACCTGCTGCTCTACTCGGTGTTCCGCATCGGCAACGCCACCAACAACATTCGCTGGGACAGTTTCGAGCACTTCGCCAACAGCAAGCAGGTGAAGTGGGCGATCCCGATTTCCCTCGGGGACAGCCATCGCGGCTATCGCGTGATGGGCACCAACGAATCGTATTTCGAGCATTACCAGTACGGTCGTCAGCAACACCTGGAGCTGGCCGACGGCCGACCGTTCGCCACCGACCCGTTCGAAGTGGTGCTCGGCGCGGAAGTGGCCGACGCGCTGCATTACAAGCTGGGCGACAAACTGGTGCTGGCCCATGGCGTGGCGACGGTGAGTCTGGTCAAGCATGACGACAAACCGTTCACCGTCGTCGGCATTCTCAAACGCACGGGCACGCCGGTGGACCGCACGCTGCACATTAGCCTCGGCGGTATGGAAGCGATTCACATCGACTGGCACAACGGCGTGCCCGCCCAAGGCGCCGGGCGTATCAGCGCCGACCAGGCCCGTAACATGGACCTCACGCCCACCGCCATCACCGCGTTCATGCTTGGGCTGAACAGCAAGATTGCGACCTTCGCCGTGCAGCGCGACATCAACGAGTTCCGCGGCGAGCCGATGCTGGCGATCCTCCCCGGGGTGGCGCTGCAGGAGCTGTGGAGCCTCATGGGCACGGCTGAAAAAGCGCTGTTCGTGATTTCGCTGTTTGTCGTACTGACCGGGCTGATCGGCATGTTGACGGCGATTCTCACCAGCCTCAACGAGCGGCGTCGGGAGATGGCGATCCTGCGCTCGGTGGGCGCACGGCCTTGGCACATCGCCAGTCTGCTGGTGCTGGAAGCCTTCGCCCTGGCGCTAGGAGGTTCAGTTTGCGGGCTGGCGCTGCTTTACATCGGCATCGCCTCCGCGCAGGGTTACGTGCAGGCCAATTACGGTTTGTACCTGCCGCTGTCCCTGCCCAGCACGTACGAGTGGACGCTACTGGCAGGCATTCTCGGCGCTGCCGTATTGATGGGCACCGTGCCCGCATGGCGAGCCTATCGTCAGTCGCTGGCAGACGGGTTGTCGATTCGATTATGAGGTCGTTGTGATGCGGACGGGTTGGATGCTGTTGATGATGCTCGTCGCGACGCCGTTGTGGGCGCAGGACCTGCGAGTGCTGACGTGGCAGGAGATGATCCCGCCCGACGCGCCGCCGGTGAAGCTGATCACCACGCCGATGCACAATCTGTCGAGCATGGCGGATACGCTGTCAGTCGAGTCCGCGCCCGCCGCTCATCAATTGGCGCCCCATGCGCCGGTGGTCAAGTCGCTGGACGGCCAGCAAGTGCGGCTGCCGGGTTACATCGTGCCGTTGGAAGTCAGCGAGGAAGGCCGGGTGACGGAGTTTCTGTTGGTCCCGTATTTCGGCGCCTGCATTCATGTGCCTCCACCGCCGCCGAATCAGATCGTCCACGTGACCAGCGAACTGGGCGTCAAGGTGGATGAGCTGTACCAACCCTACTGGATCGAAGGCCCGATGCAGGTGAAACCGTCGACCAGCGAGTTGGCCGATGCCGGTTACCAGATGGAAGCAAACAAGATTCTGGTCTACGAAATGCCGGATGAGCAGTAAGGGTCGTTAGCAGAAGGCGCATTGACGGACACGCGCAGTCCTCGTGGGAGCGCGCTTGCTCGCGAAGGGGACAAGAGAATCGCTGCACTTCTAGCGCCTGGACCGCCGTCTTCGTGAGCAAGCTCACTCCCACAGGCTGTGTTTACGCCGACACGGGCGTCGACCCTATGATCTTGAGCCGCCTTAATTAACGTTTTCATTGAGCCAGGTCAAAAACCGCGGACTAGACGCTTCGTAACATAGGCCATAACTTTTTATGCCCTTACGGAGCCCCTATGCACAAGTCCCTGCTCAGCGTGCCCCTGCTCGCGCTTGCACTCGGTGTCCCCCTCGCTGCTCACGCCCACCAGGCCGGTGATTTTATTATTCGCGCCGGTGCCGCCACCACGGCGCCCAACGAAGAAAGCGGGAACCTGAAGCTGGACGGCACCAAAGTCCCGGGCACCAAAGCGACGCTGGACAGCGACACTCAACTGGGGCTGGCCTTCGCCTACATGCTCACCGATCACGTGGGCCTTGAGCTGCTGGCGGCAACGCCCTTTCAGCACACCGTTGCGGTCAAAGGTCTTGGGCCGGGTCTGGATGGCAAGCTGGCGGACGTGAAACAGCTGCCGCCTACCCTGTCGCTGCAGTACTACCCGATGGACGCGACCTCGAAATTCCAGCCCTATGCCGGTGTCGGCGTGAACTACACCTGGTTCTACGACGAAAACCTGAGCAGCGAACGCAAAGGCCAGGGCATGAACAACCTGCACATCAAGAACTCCTGGGGCTGGGCCGGACAGATCGGCGCGGACTACATGCTGACGGACAAGATTATGGTCAACGCCGCCGTCTGGTACGTGGACATCGACACCCAAGCCACGCTGGACGGCCCGTCTGCATTGGGTGTCGGCCGGACCAAAGTGAACGTGGACGTCGATCCGTGGGTGTACATGGTCGGGGTGGGTTACAAGTTCTAAGCGCTAGAAGTTCGAAGCGCTTGCGCCCGGACGAGCAAGCACAAAAAAGGCACCTCATCGGTGCCTTTTTGCTGCGCGGGATTCAACGCCCCAGCAGTCGCGCCAGCCCGACCTTCAGCGGCGTCGGCTCAGGCACTTTAAAGCGTTCAAGCAAACGCTGATTGCTCGCCCGGGAATGCTTGATGTCCCCTGATCGTGCCGGCAGGTAACTCACTGGCGGCAGATCGCCGACCACCTCGGCAAGGGCTCCCAGCAATTCATTCAGCGAGATGGTGGCGTTCAGGCCGACATTGACCGCGCCCTCTGCCACCGTCGGCATCTCGATCCCCTGCACGACCAGGTCAACCAGGTCCTCGACGTAGAAGAAGTCGCGGGTCTGCTCGCCATCACCGAACACGGCAATCGGCAGGCCGTTTACCGCACGCTCCGCGAAGATGCTGATCACGCCGGAGTATGGCGATGAAGGATCCTGGCGCGGGCCGAAGATGTTGAAGAAGCGGAATACGACAGGCTCGAAGCCGTGCTGGCGGCGATAGAAATCGAAGTAATGCTCACCGGCCAGTTTGTCTGACGCGTAGGGGGTCAGCGGTGCTTTGGGGGTGTCTTCGGTGATGGGCTCGCCTTCCCCGTTGTTGCCGTACACCGCAGCGCTTGAAGCAAACACCACGCGTTTGATACCGGCCTGGCGCATGGCTTCGCAGACATTCAGCGTGCCGATGAAATTGCTCTGGTGAGTCTTCACCGGATCATCCACCGAGGCCTGCACCGACGCGACGGCAGCCAGATGCGCAACAGCCTGACAACCCACCGCCGCCCGGGCCACCAGCGCGGCGTCTGCCACATCACCTTCGATCAACTCAACGCGCGGATTATCCAGCGGCAGGTTGCTGCGCTTGCCGGTGGAAAGGTCGTCGAGAATGCGCACCGCGTAGCCTTTGGCGAGCAGCGCGTCGGTGAGGTGCGAACCGATGAAACCGGCGCCGCCGGTGATGAGGACAGGAGCATCAGACATGGCGGTAATAGCGGTCCAGTAGGTTGGGCAAGCCAGCACGCCAGGCGCGTGGCTTGATACCGAAAGTGTGGAGGATTTTCTTGCAGGCGAGCACGGCATTCTGCGGCTCTTCGCTGGCATCCGGACGCGCGGCGTGGGCTTGCGCAGTCGGCGTTTCGATCGCCAGCGGGCGCAGCAGACGGGCTTCGGTCAACACGGCCTGACCAAACGCCAGTGGCGTGGTCGCTTCGTGGCCGGCGTAGTGGTAAGTGCCCCACAGCGGCGCGGCGCAATCGAGCTGTTTGAGCACCGAAATGATCACCCTCGCGGCATCGTCGACCGGGGTCGGATTGCCACGGCGGTCGTCTGCCAGCAGCAGTTCACCGGGGGATTCGGCGCGGCTGAGAAAACGCCCGAGCACGCCTTCGGCGCTGTCGTCGAGCAACCAGCCGAAACGCAGCAGCACATGCTGCGGGCAGGTGGCGCGCACGCTTTGCTCGATACGCCACAAGGCCTGACCACGGGAACCCAGCGGCACGGGCTCGTCTTTTTCGCTGTACGCCGTCGCTCGCGAACCGTCAAACACGCGGTAGCTGGACGGTTGAACGAGGACAATATTGTGGTGCTGGCACAGTTCAGCGAGACGCTCGATGGAGCGTTCCTGATTATCCAGCCTGTCCGCGCTTACCCGCTCCGCCTGAAACCAGTCGAAGTAGTAAGCGAGATTGATCAAGGCATCCGGGCGGGTGTCATCGAGCAGTTGCGTCAGGCTTGCCGCATCCCAACCGTCTTGCGGTGGACGCGGCGCGAGGAATCCAATGTTCTCCTCGGCACCCAGACGAATCAACGCCTGCCCGAGGGCATTCCCGCCGCCCAATAGCATAAGGCGCATTCGCATAGAGTCAGCAGGCTCAGTCTTCAGGTCGATTAAAAATAGGTGAAAAACGTCCGCAAACATAACACGTCGACGGGCAAGTCCCAACAGCCTCGGGCGCGCTGGACTGCGTGAAGCTTTCAAGGCGCGCCGCCGATCACTCGGCCCGGTATCTGCCTCTTGCATCTCCCTGCCTGCGGCCGCATTAATTAGCGATGAACCTTCTCCAGCCCCCCGACCCGGTGCTCGACGCCTTTCATCCGGCGGTCAGCGCATGGTTTTGCTCCACGTTCCCCGCCATTACCGCGGCCCAAGCACAGGCGTGGCCGCTGATCAAACGCCGCGAGTCCACGTTGATCGCCGCGCCCACCGGCTCCGGTAAAACCCTGACCGCCTTTCTGGCGGTCATCGATGATCTGGTCCATCAAGGGCTGGAGCGGGGCGGCGAGCTGCCGGACGAGACCTTCGTGGTGTACGTCTCGCCCCTGAAAGCGCTGTCCAACGACATCCAGATCAATCTGCAAAACCCGCTGGCGGGCATCACCGATCAATTGATTCAGCAAGGTCTGCCCGGGCTGCGTATCACCACCGCTGTGCGCACCGGTGACACGCCGCAGAAAGAACGCACGGCCATGCGCAAAACCGCGCCGAACATTTTGGTCACGACGCCGGAATCGCTTTACGTGCTGCTGGGGTCCGACTCGGGCCGACGCATGCTTGCGAGCACCCAGACCGTCATCGTCGACGAAATTCACGCGATTGCGGCCGGCAAGCGCGGCAGTCATCTCGCCCTGACGCTGGAGCGTTTACAGGCGCTGTGCGCAAAACCGCTGCTGCGCATCGGGCTGTCGGCGACGCAAAAACCCATCGAGCGCGTATCACGTTTTCTGGTTGGCAGCGATCCGGTCAGTCGTCCGTGCGCCATCGTCGACATCGGCCACGCGCGACCTCGCGATCTGGCCATCGAAGTGCCGCCGGTGGCCCTGAGCGCCGTGATGTCCAGTGACGTCTGGCAACTGGTCTACGACCGGCTCGCGGTGCTGGCGCGCGAACACCGCACCACTCTCATCTTCGTCAACACCCGGCGCCTGGCCGAGCGCATGGCGCGGCATCTGAGCGAGCGACTGGGCAAAGAGGCGGTAGCGGCGCATCACGGCAGCATGGCAAAAGAGCAACGGCTCGACGCCGAGCAGCGCCTCAAGCGCGGTGATCTGCAGGTGTTGATCGCCACGGCCTCGCTGGAGCTGGGGATTGATATCGGTGACGTCGATCTGGTCTGCCAGATCAGCTCGCCCCGCTCCATCGCGTCTTTTTTGCAGCGGGTCGGCCGTTCCGGTCACCACGTCGGCGGCACGCCCAAGGGACGGCTGTTTGCTGTGTCCCGGGACGATCTGATCGAGTGCGCGGCGCTGCTGGATTGCGTGCGGCGCGGCGAGCTCGACACGCTGGTCATTCCCAAGGCGCCGCTGGATGTGCTGGCGCAGCAGATCATCGCCGAGGTTAGCTGTCAGGAGTGGCAGGAGCAGGACCTGCTCGCGCTGTTCCGCAAGGCTTCGCCCTACGCCGAGGTCGACGAAGCCCATTATCAGGCGCTGTTGAGCATGCTCGCCGAAGGTTACAGCGGGCGGCAGGGCGTGCGCGCGGCGTACCTGCATCGCGACGCGGTGACCCGCACGTTGCGTGGCCGGCGCGGCAGCAAACTCACAGCGGTCACCAGCGGCGGCACGATTCCGGACAATGCCGATTACAGCGTGGTCCTCGAACCTCAGGCGCTGAACATCGGCACCGTCAACGAAGACTTCGCTGTGGAAAGCGTGGCGGGGGACATCTTCCAGCTGGGCAACACGTCCTACCGGATTCTGCGGATTGAGTCCGGCCGCGTGCGGGTCGAGGACGCCCACGGAATGCCGCCGAACATTCCGTTCTGGATGGGTGAGGCGCCGGGGCGCAGCGATGAATTGTCTTTCGCCGTCGCACGCCTGCAGGCCGACATCGACCAGCAGCTCAGCGCCCACCCCGGCAATCTTCAGGCCTGCACGGACTGGCTGATGAAAAGCCTGGGGCTGGATCTGGCCAGCGCCGAACAGATCATTGAATACCTCGCCCGCGCGCACTCGGCCCTGGGCGCGCTGCCGTCACAGGACACGCTGGTCATCGAGCGCTTTTTCGATCAGTCCGGCGGCACGCAACTGGTGATTCATTCCCCGTTTGGCAGCCGGGTCAATCGCGCGTGGGGCTTGGCGCTGCGCAAGCGCTTCTGCCGCACCTTCAATTTCGAATTACAGGCCGCCGCCAGCGAGGACGCCATCGTGCTGTCGCTGTCCACGACGCATAGTTTTGCGCTTGATGAAGTCTGGCGTTATCTCAACGCCGCCACTGCCGAACATTTACTGATTCAAGCAGTGCTGGATGCGCCGTTGTTCGGCGTGCGCTGGCGCTGGAACGCCGGTGTCGCATTGGCCCTGCCGCGTTACACCGGCGGGCGAAAAGTGGCGCCGCAGCTGCAGCGGATCAAGAGCGATGACCTGATCGCCACGGTGTTTCCGGACCAGATCGCCTGCCTGGAAAATCTGGTGGGCGAGCGAGAGGTGCCGGAGCATCCGCTGATCGAGCAGACCCTGGACGACTGCCTGCACGAAGCCATGGACGCCGAGAGCTGGCTGAAACTGCTGCGGCGCATGGAGAACGGCGAGGTGCGTCTGGTCAGTCGCGATCTGCCCGCGCCCTCGCCGCTGGCGGCGGAAATCCTCAACGCCAAGCCGTATGCGTTTCTCGACAACGCGCCGCTGGAAGAACGTCGCACCCAGGCGGTGCTCAATCGGCGCTGGAGCGACCCGGAATCCACCGACGATCTCGGCGCGCTGGATGTCGAGGCGATCAAAGCGGTGGCAGATGAAGCCTGGCCGCAGCCGCAAAACGTGGATGAGATGCACGAGGCGCTCATGAGCCTGGGCTGCATCACCGGCGTGGAGGCCCGCGAGCACGGCGACTGGATGAAATGGCTGGAAAGCCTAGCCCGCTCGGGTCGTGGCACGCGCTTGCAGGTCACCCCGGAACAGGCGTTGTGGATTCCGCTGGAGCGGCTGACCTGTTTGCAGGCGCTCTACCCCGCTGCGGAAATGCACCCGCCGTTGGCCGCCTTGGCCGGGTTCGACGAAGCGTGGAACGAGGACGAAGCGCGCGTTGAAATCGTGCGTGCGCGGCTGAGCGGTTTCGGCCCGCTCACCGTCCCGGCCATTGCCGAGCCGTTGGCGCTGACACAGAGCGAGGTCGCTCAGGCGCTGGCGCAGCTGGAGAACGAAGGTTACGTGTTGCGCGGCCAGTTCAACCCTGACGCCCGCGAGGAAGAATGGTGCGAGCGGCATCTGCTGTCGCGCATCCACCGTTACACGGTCAAGCGCCTGCGCCGGGAAATCGAGCCTGTGTCGCTGCAAGACTTCACTCGATTCCTGTTCGACTGGCAGCATCTGTCTGCCACGACCCAAAGCCAGGGCAAAGCCGCGCTGCCGGAAGTCGTCGCGCAGTTGGAGGGTTTCTCGTCGGCGGCAGGCGCCTGGGACAGTGATCTGCTGCCGGCACGTTTGAAGGATTATTCATCGATCTGGCTGGATGATCTGTGTCGCTCCGGCAAGCTGGTGTGGATGCGTCTGACCAGTCGCAGCAAGGTTGGCAGCGCCGCATTGCGCAGTACGCCGATTGTGCTGCTGCCCCGACCTCAGGTTCGCCTGTGGACCGGGCTGACCGAGCAGCCGGCGCCGACCGAGTTATCACTGCGCGCGCAGAAGGTTCATGAAGTGTTGTCGAGCCAGGGCGCGATGTTTTTCGATGAGCTGACCTCCGAAGCTCACTTGCTGCGGGCTGAACTGGAAACGGCGCTGCAGGAATTGGTCGGCGCAGGGCTGGTCAATGCCGACAGCTTCGCCGGGCTGCGCGCGCTGATCACCCCGGCGAGCAAACGCAGCAGCCACACCAGTCGACGCAACCGTGGAGCCTTCATTGGCGGCATGGACGATGCCGGGCGCTGGGCGTTGTTGCGTCGCGCGCCGGCGAAGGAAGAAGGCGCGTCGCAACGGATCGACAGCGACACACTGGAGCACGTAGCCATGACCTTGCTACGCCGATACGGCGTGGTGTTCTGGCGCCTGCTGGAGCGCGAGGCGGACTGGCTGCCGACCTGGCGCGAGTTGCTGCGCACGTTCCATCGGCTTGAAGCTCGCGGAGAAATTCGCGGCGGGCGCTTCGTTGCCGGCCTGGCCGGTGAGCAATTCGCGCTGCCCGAAGCCATCCCGTTGTTACGCGAAGTCCGCAACCGCCCGCTGGACGGCAGCTTGATTGCCGTCAGCGGGGTCGACCCGCTCAACCTCGCCGGGACGCTGCTGCCCGGTGCGAAAGTCCCGGCGATTGTCGGCAACAGACTGGTCTACCGCGACGGCATCCCCATCGCCGCCATTATCGCCGGTAAGCCGCAGTACTGGGGCGAGGTGGATGAGTCGTTAATGTTGCAGGTACGCGATCGGCTGTTCAGATAAGCGCAGCCGAGTCGGGCGTGTTACGACGCTCGACTCGGCCGTGGCCCGGTCTCAGACAGGGCTTTCTGACCCGTCCTTGTTCACCACCGATGTCTTGCCGGGCAGCGCTTGTTGCTCGGCGCCCTCTTCCCCTTCAGGTGCCTGACGATTGTGCGGGCTCATCACCAGTTGTGGATAAGTTTGGGCGAAGCGCACCTCCGCCGACTTATCCACAAGTCGCTTGAGTCGATCGTTGAACGCACGACTGACCGCGTATTGCCCACCCGATGACGTACGGAACTGCGCCGTGATGACGATGCCGTTCATGTCCATGCGGTCCAGCCCGAACACCTCCAGTGGCCCCTGCAGTTTGCTCGCCAGAAGCAAGTCGTCGCTGATCGACTGGCCCGCTTCACGAATCAGCGAGGTCGCCGCGTCAACGTCCGTGTCATAGGTGAACTGGAACGAGAAGAACGCGTAGGCGAATTGTCGGGACTGGTTGGTGACGGCCTTGATCTGCCCGAACGGCACCGAATGCACGAAGCCCTTGCCGTCGCGCAGACGCAGGGTGCGGATGGTCAGGCTCTCGACCGTACCGGCATGGCCTGAATCCAGCACCACCCAGTCGCCAATGGAGATGGTGTCCTCGATGATGATGAACAGCCCGGTAATGACGTCCTGCACCAACTGCTGGGAACCGAAGCCGATCGCCAGACCGACCACCCCGGCACCGGCCAGCAGCGGCGCGACGTTGATGCCCAGGTTGGCCATGGTCGTGATGGTGCAGATCACCACCAGGATGATCTTCATCGCGTTGCGCAGCAGCGGCAGAATGGTCTTTACCCGCGTGCTCGGCTGACGCCCGGAACGTCCATTGGCCGGCGGCTTCAGTGCCTCCTGAATCGCCGTGTCCATCACCACCCACAGCAGCCAGGTCACCAGCAAAATCAAACCGATGCTGCTCAGCGAATCGCTGATCACTTTGCCCAGCGCATTGCGTTGGGCGAATTCGAGCAGCGAAAACCCCCAGATCCGCCCCAGCAGCTCGATGAAGCCGATCGCCAGCGCAATACGCATGACCGCGTGCAACAGGCTCAGCAAACGCTCCTTGTAAACACTATTGGTCCGCACCTCGGTGGGCTTGAACATGTGCTGAAACAAGGTGCTGAGAAACACCGCACCAATTAACAATACCGTCGTCAGCAACGCGCAACGCAGGGCTTCCTGACTGCCTTCGCCGGCGCCGATGAGATTCACGGCCGAGACCAGAATCATCAGCAGAATCGGCAAATGCCACAGGCTGGAGAAGATCTTCAGCGTCTGTTGCACCGCTGGCCGGGCCAGCCGGGCGCCGAGGGAACGGTTGCGGATCAGATGCGCGATCGGCCGGCGCATGCGGATGACAACCATGCCGAAGATGACTGACGCCATCAGCCCGGTGAACGCGGCGATGGTGGTGGTCACGTTGCCGCCGAACAGCCGGGCAATCTGCGGACTGGTCAGCGCGTCGCTCAACGCCGCGAGAAAGCCGATGATGAACAACGGGTGCGGCGCGTAATGACGAATGATGCGCACCGCTGGCCGTTTATGGCCCGAGTTGAACAGCACAATCAGCGACAACAACACCGAGGTGGAGAAAATCCCGCTGCTGGTCGAGTACGCCAGACACAGCGCCAGCGCGCGCCCCACCGAGGTCGGCAGGAAGTGACTGACGTACAGCGTCAGCGGCAGACAGATGAGCGCGGGCACCATGTACGGCAGCACGTAGCCGAGCACCCCGCCCACGCGTTCGCGCCGGATCAACAGCCGATGCCGTGATAACCGGGTCACGAGAAACGCCCCGATGCGGTTGAGCAGCAGGAACGCACCCGCCCACACCAGGGACAGCATCACGAAGTCGCCGGCGATCCGCCACGCTGAGCGCGATTGCGGTTTATTGACCAACGCGTCGATCTCGTCGGCGGCGCGGTCTGCGCGCAGACGCCATGAATCGAGCAGGTGGCCATCCACGTCGAGTTTGTCCTGCACGCTGTCGATGCTGGTGCTGATGGCACCCAGTAAGCCGCCTTTGACCAGAATTTCCGCTTTGGCGGGATCCTCCGGTGCCGGGTCGGCGGGTTCGGAAGCGGTAGCAGTCGTCGCGGCGGGGGCGTCGGCGGCTTGAATATTGACGCTGCAGATGCTCAACAGCAGGCAAAGCAACAGAAAGGGTTTGAAATTCGGCAAAACGCGAGTCACTCCTTCGGTCAGGGAACCGTGGAAAAAACGGCCCTCAGGAACTGATCGGATTTCACCCGGCAAGTTCGTTCCGACACGCAATCGTCATGTCGGCCGTTGGCGGTCCGCCTGCCGGCAAATGTAACGAACCTTTGCCGAGCTGCTTCGTCGTAGCCTTAACGAGGGCGACTGTCTCCAGTGCCCCGCTCCGCCGAGGCCCCCCTTCATGACGCTCATCCACCCAAAAGCCCACTTCCGCCCATACACCTCGGCCGCCGGCGGTTGGGGCTCGGCTAAGTCGGTGATGGAGATCCTCTGGCGCGAGCAGGCGCCGATTCGTGCTGGTCTTCCGCTGATCAAGCAAAACAAGCCGGGCGGGTTTGCCTGTGTCAGCTGTGCATGGGCCAAGCCCGGCAAACCCCACAGCCTCGAGTTCTGTGAAAACGGCGCGAAGGCCACGGCTTGGGAGCTGACGTCGCGGAAAACCGATCCGGCCTTTTTCGCCCGTCACACGCTCGCCGAATTGCGCCAGTGGCCCGATTACGACCTTGAGCAACAGGGTCGCCTCACGCACCCCATGCGGTACAACGCCGCGAGCGATCGTTATCAGGAAACTACGTGGGAAGAAGCCTACCGTGACATTGGCGCGCAGCTGAAAAGCATGACGCCGGAGAGCGTGGTCTTTTATGCGTCGGGCCGGGCCTCCCTGGAAACGTCGTTCATGTACCAGCTCATCGCCCGTGCCTACGGCAACAACAATTTGCCCGACAGCTCGAACATGTGCCACGAGAGCACGTCGGTGGGTTTGCAGGAAAGCATCGGCGTACCGGTAGGCACCGTGACGCTGGATGACTTCGAGCACACCGATTGCATCCTGTTTTTCGGCCAGAACGTGGGCAGCAACAGCCCGAGGATGCTGCATCAGTTGCGTGAAGCCCGGCAGCGCGATGTACCGATCATCACGTTCAACCCGATCCGCGAGCGCGGCCTCGAACGCTTCGTCAATCCGCAGTCCCCCGTGGAAATGCTCGGGCCGAAGTCGACGGTCATCAGCACCCAATACCATCAGTTGGCAATCGGCGGCGACACGGCGGTGGTGCTGGGCATTGCCAAATCGCTGTTTGAGATGGACGAGGCGGCGCTGGCAAAGGGTCAGCCCGGGATCATCGATCAGGCGTTTATCGCGCAGCACACTGAAGGGTTTGCCGAGTTCTGCAACTGCGTGCTTGAAACACCGTGGGAAACCATCGAGCGTCAGGCAGGACTCAGCCGTAGCGCGCTGGAGGCAGTGGCGACGGTGTACGCCCGACACGAGCGCGTAATGCTGGTTTACGGCATGGGCATCACCCAACACCGGCGCGGCGTGACCAACGTGCAGATGCTGGTGAACCTGCTCCTGCTACGCGGCAACATTGGCAAGCGCGGTGCCGGGATCTGCCCGGTGCGCGGTCACTCCAACGTGCAGGGGCAGCGCACGGTCGGCATTACCGAAGACCCGAAAAAAATTCCTGTGGATAAGATTGAGGCACTGTATGGCTTCTCGATCCCGTCGAAAAAAGGCCTGAACACCGTCGAGACCTGCGAAGGACTTCTGGACGGGAGCGTGCGCGGATTCATCGGGCTCGGCGGGAATTTTCTGCGCGCGATCCCCGACACGTCCCGCATGGAGCCGGCCTGGAATACATTGGACCTGAACGTTCAGATCGCCACGAAGCTGAACCGCACGCATCTGGTTCCGGGGAAACACGCGTGGATACTGCCCTGCCTCGGGCGCATCGAAAAGGATGTGCAAGACGGCGTCGAGCAGGTTTACACCACTGAAGACAGTACCGGCTGCGTGCGGGCCTGGCAGGGTAATAGCGAACCGGCCAGCGCCCATCTCCGCGCCGAAATCGCCATCCTCGCGGGCATCGCCAAGGCAACGTTACCCGGTACCACCCAAATCGATTGGGACGCCTGGCGTCGCGATTACGCACTGATTCGTCAGGGCATCGCTCAGGTCTACCCTGAAATTTTCCACGACATGGAAACCCGCATGTGGGAAACCGGTGGCTTTCATCGCCCCATTGCCGCAGCGAAGCGTGAATGGAAAACCGAGAGCGGCCGCGCAATGTTCATCACGCCCGAGCTGCTGGAAGAAGACGATGATGTGTACCCGAACCACACGCGTCGCGACGTGCTGCAGCTGATGACGCTGCGCAGCAACGACCAGTTCAACACCACGATCTACGGCTACGAAGATCGCTTCCGGGGCGTTAGCGGCACCCGCGCGATCATCTTCATGAACCGCAACGACGTCCTCCGAATGGGCTTCAAAGCGGGAGACTGGGTTAACGTGACCACGGCGATTGAGCCGCAGGTCACGCGTTCGGTAGGGCCTCTGCAGATCATCGCTTACGACATCCCCGAAAACTGCTGCGCAGCGTACTACCCCGAGTGCAACCCACTCGTTCCGTTGTGGCACCACGCTGAACGCAGCAAGGTGCCTGCGGCCAAATCCATCCCCGTTACGCTGGCCAAGGCCTCACCCAGCGCAGAGGATTTGAAACGTGCGCTGCCGGAGTCCGATCAGGTGCGTTGAGCCTGTTTTTGAATGAGTGGCTTGACGCAGGAGAACGGACGTTCTACCTTTTGCGTCATGAATACATCAATGAACCCCACCCGCGAGAAAATCCTCGCGACTGCCGAGCAGCTCATTTACCAAAACGGCATCCAGGCCACCGGCATGGACCTTCTGGTAAAGACGTCGGGCGTCGCGAGGAAAAGCATCTATCGCTATTTCGCCACCAAAGACGATGTGGCCGCCGCTGCACTCAACGCCCGTGACGTGCGCTGGATGGACTGGTTCCGGACTGAGTCCGACAAGGCTGACACCCCTGAAGCGCGCATCCTGAATATGTTTGATGTGCTCAAAGGCTGGTTCGAGTCCGAAGGCTTTCGCGGCTGCGCGTTTATCAACACGGCAGGTGAAGTGGGCGACCCGCAAGACCCCATCCGTCTGATTGCCAAACTGCATAAACAAAAGCTGCTGGACTACACACTGGAGCTCTGCGAACAGCTTGGGATTGCCGATCCGCACGCCTTGGCCAAGCAGTTACTCATCCTCATGGACGGCGCGATCACCGTCGCCCGCGTCATGGGTGACCACAGTGCTGCTGAAAACGCCAAGGCGGTTGCGCAACTGATGCTGGAGCAGCGTTTGCGTTCCAGTTCCTAGCCTTAAACGTCCTACCCACCACCGAATCATCACCGCCTGGAGGTCCACCATGTCGTCCAATGCCCAGACTCGCCCGCCACTTCCCCCTTTCACCCGCGAATCCGCCATCGAGAAGGTTCGCCTGGCTGAGGATGGCTGGAACAGCCGGGACGCTGAAAAGGTGTCGCTGGCCTACACACTCGACACCCAATGGCGCAACCGCGCCGATTTCGCCAGGAACCGTGAAGAGGCTAAGCAGTTTCTGATCCGCAAGTGGAATAAAGAGCTCGACTACCGCCTGATCAAAGAGCTGTGGGCATTCACCGACAACCGCATCGCGGTGCGTTACGCGTACGAATGGCACGATGACTCCGGCAACTGGTTCCGCTCGTATGGCAATGAAAACTGGGAATTCAATGAAGACGGCCTAATGGCGCGACGCTTCGCTTGCATCAATGACATGCCCATCAAAGAGGCGGATCGCAAGTTTCACTGGCCGCTGGGCCGCCGCCCTGATGACCATCCCGGGTTGTCGGATCTGGGTCTGTAGTCCCCGAACGATACCCAAAACAAAGCCCCCGACAGCTGAGCTGTACGGGGGCTTTTGTTTGCAGCGTTATCGCGATTGGGTCATGCGCAGCTTAGAACGGAATGTCATCATCGAAGCTGTCGAAATCAGGCGCTGGCTGCGGCGCTTGTTGAGGCGCAGGACGCGATTCACGCTGTGGCTGAGGAGCGGACTGCTGCGGGCGGGCCTGCTGCTGCGGACGCGGCGCGGAGTTCTGGTTGTTCTGATAACCGCCACCACCCTGGCCCTGAGGAGCGCCATCGCCTTGAGGACGGCCACCGAGCAACTGCATGGTGCCTTGCATGTCGACGACGATTTCAGTCGTGTAACGCTTGATGCCGTCTTTTTCCCACTCGCGGGTCTGCAGCTTGCCTTCGATGTAGACCTGCGAACCCTTGCGCAGGTACTCGCCGGCGATCTCGGCAACCTTGCCGAACATCGAAACACGGTGCCATTCGGTCTTCTCGACCTTCTGACCGGTTTGCTTGTCGGTCCACTGCTCGCTCGTCGCCAGACTCAGGTTGGTCACGGCATTACCGTTAGGCATGTAGCGGACTTCGGGATCCTGGCCGCATGTGCCGACCAATATGACTTTGTTAACCCCACGGGCCATAACGTTCTCCTAGGCTTCACACGTTTCCGACGCTGGATTGACCACTTCGTCGAAAGACGCCCGATCCAACAGTTCTTTGTCAAATTTGATATAGATGGCAGCCTCGTCAGCAACCACTACTGCATCTGTTACTCCGCGTACGGCCAACACGCGATCAGCAAGGCCTGTGTCGCGTTGAGCCTCGGGCGACAACGGCAAGCGAAGGCTGGTTACGTAGGGAGGTTCGCGCATGGTAACAGCAAACGCGAGCCAGATGGCGGCCAGCCCGGCGCCTCCCAGGAACACCACGTTCAGTCCGCCGTGCTGGAAAAGCCATCCTCCCAAGATGCCCCCGGCAGCAGAACCCAGGAACTGACTGGTGGAATAAATCCCCATCGCCGTGCCCTTCCCGCCCGCCGGTGAAACTTTGCTGATGAGCGACGGCAACGACGCTTCGAGCAAATTGAATGCGGTAAAGAAGACCACCGTGCCGATGACCAGCGCTCTCAGCGTGTCGCCGAACTCCCAGAAGAATAGCTCAGTGAGCATCAGCACCAGCACGGCGCCGAGCAAAACCCGCTTCATCTGACGCTTCTTTTCGCCGTAGATGATGAAAGGGATCATCGCGAAGAAAGAAATCAGCAGCGCAGTCAAATAGACCCACCAGTGCTGCTCTTTGGGCAGGCCTGCTTTTTCGACCAGCGCCAATGGCAACGCCACGAAACTGGACATCAGCATGGCGTGCAACGCGAAGATACCCAGATCCAGACGCAACAGGTCAGGATGACGAAGCGTCGCCCCCAACGCCTGTCGCGCCAGACCGGACTCGCGGTGCTGCAGGGTAACCGTGGACTTGGGCACGAAGAAGGCAACGATCGCCACGCCGACCAGCGCCATCGCGCCCGTCGCCAGAAACAGGCCTGACAAGCCGAACGCACTGGTCAGAATGGGGCCGACCACCATCGCAACGGCGAAGGACACGCCAATCGTCATGCCAATCATGGCCATGGCTTTGGTGCGGTGCTGCTCGCGGGTCAAATCGGACAGCAACGCCATGACCGCAGCGGAAATAGCACCCGCGCCTTGCAAGACGCGACCGGCGATGACGCCCCAGATGGAGGTGGACTGGGCCGCCAGCACGCTGCCGAGCGCAAACACGATCAGGCCCAGATAAATGACGGGGCGACGGCCGATGCGATCAGAGATGATGCCAAACGGAATCTGCAACACCGCTTGTGTCAGGCCGTACGCGCCGATGGCCAGACCGATGAGTGCCGGACTTGCGCCAGCCAGGTCCATTCCGTAAGTGGCGAGTACGGGCAGCACCATGAACATGCCAAGCATACGGAAGGCGAACACCAACGCCAGACCGCCCGCGGCGCGGGTTTCGCTGCCGCTCATGCGCTCGCTGTGAGAATCGTGCATGAAGGAACCTCGTATGAACCGGCGGCGATTCTACCAGTCCCATCGTTGAGAGCACATACGACGGTTTGCCGCGCATCGCAGGAAGTTTCTTTTTTCCGGGTGAGGCAGCCCCAGCTTCAATAGTGTGTATCCATCCAGTATTTGCCCGTATACTTCCACGTTTTACACGCCCGCCGTGCGAGGCCAGCTTTGGACAAGATCTTGATTCGTGGGGCTCGAACCCACAACCTGAAGAACATCGACCTGACCCTTCCACGCGACAAGCTGATCGTTATCACCGGATTGTCCGGCTCAGGAAAATCGTCCCTCGCGTTCGATACGCTCTATGCCGAGGGCCAGCGTCGCTACGTCGAATCGCTGTCCGCCTACGCGCGTCAGTTCCTGTCGATGATGGAGAAGCCGGACGTCGATACGATCGAAGGTCTGTCGCCCGCCATTTCCATCGAGCAGAAGTCCACGTCCCACAACCCACGCTCGACCGTGGGCACCATCACCGAGATTTACGACTACCTGCGTCTGCTGTATGCGCGTGTCGGTCAGCCGCGTTGCCCGGATCACGACATTCCTCTGGAGGCGCAAACTGTCAGCCAGATGGTCGACCTGGTCCTGGCGCAGCCCGAAGGCGCCAAGCTGATGCTGCTTGCCCCCGTGGTACGGGAGCGTAAAGGCGAGCACCTGGCAGTCTTCGAAGAGCTTCGCGCTCAGGGTTTCGTGCGCGCTCGGGTGAATGGTCGGCTGTGCGAGCTGGACGAACTGCCAAAACTTGATAAACAGAAGAAGCACTCGATTGATGTCGTGGTTGACCGCTTCAAGGTGCGCTCGGACCTGCAACAGCGTCTGGCCGAATCCTTCGAAACCGCGCTAAAGCTGGCAGACGGCATTGCGCTGGTCGCGCCGATGGACGATGAGCCAGGCGAAGAGATCATTTTCTCCGCCCGCTTCGCTTGCCCGATCTGCGGACACGCGATCAGCGAGCTGGAGCCAAAGCTGTTCTCGTTCAACAATCCGGCCGGCGCATGCCCGACCTGCGACGGCCTGGGCGTGAAGCAATTCTTCGACACCAAGCGTCTGGTCAATGGCGAACTGACGCTGGCAGAAGGCGCGATTCGTGGCTGGGACAGGCGAAACGTTTATTACTTCCAGATGCTCGGCTCGTTGGCGAAGCATTACGCCTTCAGCCTCGAGGTGCCGTTCAAGGAACTGCCTGCCGATTTGCAGAAGGTCCTGCTGGGCGGCAGCGGCAAGGACAGTGTCGACTTCCGTTACTTGAACGACCGTGGCGACATCGTCAAACGTGCCCACCCGTTCGAAGGCATCGTTCCCAACCTGGAGCGCCGCTATCGCGAAACCGAATCGACTACGGTTCGAGAGGAATTGGCGAAGTTTCTCAGTACGCAGCCTTGTCCCGAATGCCGTGGCACGCGGTTGCGCCGTGAAGCTCGTCACGTCTGGGTCGGCGAGAAGACACTGCCCGCCGTTACCAATATGCCGATCGGCGACGCTACGCATTATTTTGGTGAGCTTAAGCTCACGGGTCGCCGTGGTGAAATCGCTGACAAGATTCTCAAGGAGATTCGCGAGCGCCTCCAGTTCCTCGTCAACGTCGGGCTGGACTACCTGACACTGGACCGCAGCGCCGACACGCTCTCTGGCGGTGAGGCGCAACGGATTCGTCTGGCCAGCCAGATCGGTGCCGGCCTCGTCGGCGTGATGTACATCCTCGATGAGCCCTCAATTGGCCTGCATCAGCGCGATAACGATCGGCTGCTCGACACGTTGCGGCACCTGCGAGACATCGGCAATACGGTGATCGTGGTTGAGCACGACGAGGACGCTATTCGACTGGCCGACTATGTGGTCGACATCGGTCCGGGTGCAGGCGTGCATGGCGGCCAGATAGTTGCGGAGGGCACGCCACAGGAGGTGATGGATCATCCGGATTCGCTCACGGGCAAATACCTGTCGGGCCGGGTGAAGATCGCCGTGCCTGCCAAGCGAACGCCTCGTAACAAGAAACTGTCGCTCAAACTCAAAGGCGCGCGCGGCAACAACCTGCGCAATGTCGATCTGGAAATACCGATTGGCTTGCTGACCTGCGTGACAGGCGTGTCGGGCTCCGGGAAGTCGACGCTGATCAACAACACCCTGTTCCCGCTCAGTGCCACTGCACTCAATGGAGCAACAACGCTAGAGGCGTCGGCACACGACAGCATTGACGGCCTGCAGCACCTGGACAAAGTCGTTGATATTGACCAGAGCCCTATTGGACGTACGCCGCGATCCAACCCTGCGACGTACACCGGGCTGTTTACGCCGATCCGTGAGTTGTTCGCTGGCGTGCCTGAATCAAGATCCCGAGGTTACGGACCTGGCCGATTCTCCTTCAACGTCAAGGGCGGTCGTTGTGAGGCGTGCCAGGGTGACGGCCTGATCAAGGTCGAGATGCATTTCCTGCCTGATATCTATGTGCCTTGCGATGTGTGCAAGAGCAAGCGATACAACCGTGAGACGCTCGAGGTTAGGTACAAGGGCAAAAGCGTCCACGAGGTCCTGGAGATGACGATTGAGGAAGCGAGGGCATTTTTCGACGCCGTGCCTGCCCTCGCCCGGAAATTGCAGACGCTAATGGATGTGGGTCTGTCCTATATCAAGCTGGGCCAGTCAGCGACTACGCTTTCGGGTGGTGAAGCGCAGCGGGTGAAGCTGTCGCGCGAGCTGTCCAAGCGAGACACCGGCAAAACCCTGTACATCCTCGATGAGCCCACCACCGGCCTGCACTTCGCGGATATTCAGCAACTGCTGGACGTCTTGCATCGACTTCGCGACCACGGCAACACGGTTGTTGTTATCGAGCACAACCTGGATGTGATCAAGACAGCCGACTGGCTGGTCGACCTAGGCCCCGAAGGGGGTTCGAAAGGCGGACAGATCATCGCGACCGGTACGCCAGAGCAGGTGGCGGACATGAAACAGTCCTACACCGGGCACTATCTGAAGCCGCTTCTTGAGCGCGATCGCGCTTGATTGCCTCGTCCTAATAAAAAGCCCCTGTCGCGATCTGCGGCAGGGGCTTTTTTTACAGCGGCGGTTTCAGTTCTCAGAACTGCGACTGGAGATAATTCTCGAGGCCGATGGATTTGATCAGCCCCAGCTGTTTTTCAAGCCAATAGGTGTGATCTTCTTCCGTGTCGGCGAGTTGAATGCGGAGGATGTCACGGCTTACGTAATCCCTGTGCTGCTCACAGAGCGCGATGCCTTTGCACAGCGCGGCTCGCACCTTGTATTCCAGACGAAGGTCGCTGGCGAGCATCTCGGGGACCGTGGTGCCTACATCCAAGTCGTCAGGACGCATGCGTGGGGTGCCTTCGAGCATCAGAATCCGGCGCATCAACGCGTCAGCGTGTTGAGCCTCTTCTTCCATCTCGTGGTTGATACGTTCGTACAGCTTGCTGAAACCCCAATCTTCGTACATCCGCGAGTGGACAAAATACTGGTCGCGGGCAGCGAGCTCGCCTGTCAGCAGCGTGTTGAGGTAATCAATTACATCCGGGTGGCCTTGCATCGCCGTCCATCTCTTGGTGAAAGGCGTTAGTTTGAACCAACCAGCCTGGTTGGTCACCCCAAGAGATAGCAAATAAACGTGGAAACCCCGCGAAATTCGGACATTTGGTAGCGAAAACGCCGGTAAATGAGGAGGCTTCCGTTTATCACTTAGAATCACCGCTGATTGAGCGAAGTCCTGCCATCCGAGGGGCTTTGTCGCAGACAACAAAAAACCGGGCACTAGGCCCGGTTTTTTGTAATGACTGATGTCTTATTCAGCGGCTTCTACAGAGCCACCGACAGGACGATCAACCAGTTCGACGTACGCCATTGGCGCGTTGTCGCCAGCGCGGAAGCC
Organism: Pseudomonas sp. GL_135; assembly: GCF_057834665.1. NCBI lineage: Bacteria > Pseudomonadati > Pseudomonadota > Gammaproteobacteria > Pseudomonadales > Pseudomonadaceae > Pseudomonas > Pseudomonas sp. GL_135. The sequence goes on along the minus strand of NZ_CM174408.1, from coordinate 533,694 downwards.
ACACTTGAGGATGCGCAGGTAGCCACCCTCACGAGTTGCGTAACGCTTGCCCAGATCGTTGAACAGTTTGCCGACCATTTCTTTCGAACGGGTACGGTCAAATGCCAGACGACGGTTAGCAACACTGTCAATCTTGGCCAAAGTGATCAGCGGCTCAGCAACGCGACGCAGTTCTTTGGCTTTCGGCAGGGTAGTTTTGATCAGCTCGTGCTCGAACAGCGACACCGCCATGTTTTGGAACATGGCCTTACGGTGAGAGCTGGTACGGCTCAGGTGACGTCCACTTTTACGATGACGCATGGTTCATTCCTTACCAAACACTACGTTCGGTGATTACGACGATCAGGCAGTCGCCTTGTCGTCCTTCTTAAGACTTGCAGGCGGCCAGTTGTCGAGGCGCATGCCGAGGGAGAGACCACGAGAAGCCAGAACGTCCTTGATCTCGGTCAAGGATTTCTTGCCCAGGTTCGGAGTCTTCAACAGTTCTACTTCGGTGCGCTGAATCAGGTCGCCGATGTAGTAAATGTTCTCCGCCTTAAGGCAGTTGGCCGAACGTACGGTCAGTTCCAAATCGTCAACCGGACGAAGCAGGATCGGATCGATCTCGTCTTCCTGTTCGACTACAACGGGTTCGCTGTCACCTTTGAGGTCGACGAACGCAGCCAACTGCTGTTGCAGGATGGTTGCTGCACGACGGATAGCCTCTTCAGGATCCAGAGTACCGTTGGTTTCCAGATCGATAACCAGCTTGTCCAGGTTGGTACGTTGCTCGACACGGGCGTTTTCAACCACGTATGCAATGCGACGAACCGGGCTGAACGAAGAATCGAGCTGCAAGCGACCAATGCTGCGGCTTTCGTCTTCATCGCTCTGACGCGAGTCTGCTGGTTCATAACCGCGACCACGAGCTACAACGAGCTTCATGTTCAGGGCGCCGTTAGACGCCAGGTTAGCGATTACGTGATCGGGGTTAACGATCTCGACATCATGATCCAGCTGAATATCGGCAGCGGTAACCACCCCCGAACCCTTCTTCGACAAGGTCAGCGTAACTTCGTCTCGACCGTGCAGCTTGATAGCCAGACCTTTAAGGTTCAACAGGATTTCAATGACATCTTCCTGTACGCCTTCGATGGCGCTGTACTCATGGAGTACACCGTCAATCTCGGCCTCGACTACTGCACAGCCGGGCATGGAGGACAACAGGATGCGGCGCAGCGCGTTGCCCAGGGTATGGCCGAAACCACGCTCGAGAGGCTCGAGAGTGATTTTGGCGCGGGTCGGACTGACAACCTGCACATCAATGTGGCGGGGTGTCAGGAACTCATTTACCGAAATCTGCATGGATGCACCTATTTTCTAGCCCTTACTTGGAGTAGAGCTCGACAATCAGGCTTTCGTTGATGTCGGCGGACAGATCACTGCGGGCTGGGACGCTTTTGAAGACGCCAGATTTTTTCTCAGTGTCTACTTCTACCCATTCTACGCGGCCACGTTGGGCACACAGATCGAGAGCCTGGACAATACGCAGTTGGTTCTTCGCTTTTTCGCGAATTGCCACTACGTCACCAGCACGGACCTGGTAGGACGGAACGTTCACGGTTTTGCCGTTTACGCTTACCGACTTGTGCGATACCAGCTGACGCGATTCGGCACGAGTCGAACCGAAGCCCATGCGGTATACAACGTTGTCCAGACGGCATTCGAGCAGTTGCAGCAGGTTCTCACCAGTTGCGCCTTTCTTGCCGGCAGCTTCTTTGTAGTAACCGCTGAACTGACGCTCGAGAACGCCATAAATACGACGGACTTTCTGCTTTTCACGCAGTTGGGTGCCGTAGTCGGACTGGCGACCGCGGCGCTGGCCGTGGATACCAGGTGCTGCTTCGATGTTGCACTTCGATTCGATCGCGCGCACGCCGCTCTTCAGAAAGAGATCGGTGCCTTCACGACGAGCGAGTTTGCATTTTGGACCAATGTAACGAGCCATTCTTTACAATCTCCTGGATTACACGCGGCGCTTCTTCGGCGGACGGCACCCGTTATGCGGGATTGGCGTCACGTCGGTGATGCTGGCGATCTTGTAGCCGCAGCCGTTCAAAGCACGGACAGCAGATTCACGACCTGGACCTGGACCTTTGACGTTGACGTCGAGGTTTTTCAGGCCGTATTCCAGCGCAGCTTGACCAGCACGTTCAGCAGCTACTTGAGCAGCAAACGGCGTGGACTTGCGAGAACCGCGGAAACCCGAACCACCGGAGGTTGCCCAGGAAAGAGCGTTACCTTGACGGTCGGTGATGGTCACGATTGTGTTGTTAAAAGATGCATGGATGTGGGCGATGCCATCAACCACTGTCTTTTTAACTTTTTTACGAGGACGAGCAGCAGGTTTTGCCATGATTTAATTCCTGTCGATTCGCTGGGGCGATTACTTGCGGATCGGCTTACGCGGACCTTTACGGGTACGCGCGTTAGTCTTGGTACGCTGACCGCGCACTGGAAGACCACGACGATGACGCAGACCGCGATAGCAACCGAGGTCCATCAAGCGCTTGATTTTCATGTTGATTTCGCGACGCAGATCACCTTCAGTGGTGAACTTCGCGACTTCGCCACGCAGCTGTTCAATCTGCTCGTCGCTCAGATCTTTGATCTTTACCGCCGGGTTAACCCCGGTAGTAGCACAGATTTTGTGTGCAGTTGTGCGACCAACACCATAGATGTAGGTCAGCGAGATAACAGTATGCTTGTTATCTGGAATGTTAACGCCTGCAATACGGGCCATTCAGTGGGACTCCAATTGACAGCTACCTACGCCCCGGAAGCCAAGAAATAGGGCGCGAGATAATATCGCTGTAATAACAAATAATCAACCCAGCAGCGCACTAGCTGCTGGGCTTTTAGCACAGATCACATTTAGCCTTGGCGCTGCTTGTGACGTGGTTCCGCGCTGCAAATTACTCGAACAACACCTTCGCGGCGAATAATCTTGCAGTTGCGGCACAGCTTTTTCACCGATGCACGAACTTTCATCACCAACTCCTCGAACCTTATGGGTGCTTCAGCGCAGCATGCCGCTGCCGTAGCCCTTCAGGTTGGCTTTCTTCATCAGGGATTCATACTGGTGCGAAACGAGGTGCGATTGCACTTGAGACATAAAGTCCATCACAACCACGACCACGATCAGCAACGAGGTCCCGCCAAGGTAAAACGGCACGTTTGCAGCAACCACGAGAAACTGAGGAAGCAGGCACACGGCCATCATATAGAGAGCACCGAACATGGTCAGACGAGTCAGAACGCCATCAATATAGCGTGCAGACTGCTCACCAGGACGAATGCCCGGAATAAAGGCACCGGACTTTTTCAGGTTTTCCGCTACGTCTTTCGGATTGAACATCAACGCCGTATAGAAGAAGCAGAAGAAAATAATCCCTGCACTAAACAGCAGAATATTCAACGGCTGACCAGGTGCGATCGACTGCGAGATGTCCTGCAACCAGCCCATACCCTCAGACTGACCGAACCAGGCACCCAGCGAAGCCGGAAACAGCAAGATGCTGCTCGCGAAGATGGCAGGAATTACGCCCGCCATGTTCACTTTCAAAGGCAAGTGGCTCGTCTGCGCTGCGAAGACCTTGCGGCCCTGCTGACGCTTGGCGTAGTGAACAGCAATACGACGCTGACCACGCTCGATGAACACCACGAAACCAATGATCGCTACTGCCAGCAAACCGATGGCGACCAAAGCGAAGATATTGATATCACCTTGACGTGCAGACTCGAAAGACTGCCCGATCGCCCTCGGAAGACCGGCGACGATACCCGAAAAAATCAACATCGAGATACCGTTGCCAACACCGCGCTCAGTGATCTGCTCGCCCAGCCACATCATGAACAGTGCACCAGCAACAAACGTGGTAACTGCAACGAAGTGGAAGCCGATATCTGCTGAGAACGCAACGCCCTGACCGGCCAAACCAATGGACATGCCAATGGCTTGAACCAGGGCCAGGACGACGGTGCCATAGCGGGTGTACTGGCTGATCTTACGACGACCAGCCTCACCTTCCTTCTTCAACTGCTCCAGCTGTGGGCTGACTGCGGTCATGAGCTGCATGATGATCGATGCCGAGATATACGGCATGATCCCCAGTGCAAAAATGCTCATGCGCTCCAGCGCACCGCCGGAAAACATGTTGAACAAGCTAAGAATGGTCCCCTCATTCTGTCGAAACAGGTCCGCCAGTCGGTCAGGGTTGATACCCGGAACTGGGATATGCGCACCGATCCGATAGACGATAATCGCCAGGAACAAGAAACGCAGACGAGCCCAAAGTTCGGACAACCCGCCGCTTTTGCCTAGCGCTGAGAGAGCACCTTGCTTAGCCATTTATTCCTCGAACTTGCCGCCAGCTGCTTCGATAGCCGCACGCGCACCTTTGGTGGCTGCGATACCTTTGAGGGTGACTGCGCGAGTAACCTCACCGGACAGCATGATTTTCACACGCTGTACGTTTTGGTTGATCACGTTGGCATCCTTCAGGGACTGCACAGTGACGACGCCTTCAACTTTAGCCAGCTCGGAGGTGCGAACTTCAGCACGATCCATAGCTTTCAAAGAGACGAAGCCGAACTTAGGCAGACGACGATGCAACGGCTGTTGGCCGCCTTCGAAGCCCGGAGCGATGGTGCCACCAGAGCGGGAGGTCTGACCTTTGTGGCCACGGCCACCGGTCTTACCCAAACCGCTACCGATACCACGGCCCGGACGATGCTTTTCGCGACGGGAACCCGGCGCTGGACTCAGATCATTGAGTTTCATCGATTAACCCTCGACGCGCAGCATGTAGTAAGCCTTGTTGATCATCCCACGGTTTTCCGGGGTATCAACGACTTCTACAGTGTGACCGATGCGACGCAGACCCAAACCCTTAACGCACAATTTGTGGTTAGGGATGCGGCCGGTCATGCTTTTGATCAGCGTTACTTTAACGGTAGCCATGATCAGAAGATCTCCTGAACGTTCAGGCCGCGTTTAGCAGCGATGGACTCAGGGGACTGCATGGTTTTCAAACCCTTGAACGTTGCGTGAACAACGTTGACCGGGTTAGTCGAACCGTAGCACTTGGCCAGAACGTTGTGGACGCCAGCAACTTCGAGGACGGCGCGCATTGCACCGCCAGCGATGATGCCAGTACCTTCCGACGCAGGCTGCATGTAAACCTTCGAAGCCCCATGAGCGGACTTGATAGCGTACTGCAGCGTAGTGCCGTTCAGATCAACCTGGATCATGTTGCGGCGAGCAGCTTCCATTGCCTTCTGGATCGCGGCAGGCACTTCACGTGACTTGCCACGGCCGAAGCCAACGCGCCCTTTACCATCACCAACCACGGTCAACGCGGTGAAGGTGAAGATACGGCCGCCTTTTACGGTTTTTGCTACGCGATTAACTTGTACCAGCTTCTCGATGTAGCCTTCGTCGCGTTTTTGGTCGTTATTTGACATAACTTAGAACTCCAGCCCGCCTTCACGAGCAGCATCAGCCAGCGCCTTAACGCGACCGTGGTACTTGAAGCCAGAACGATCAAAAGCCACTTGCGATACACCGGCGGCTTTCGCACGCTCAGCGATCAGCTGGCCAACTTTAGTGGCCGCGTCGATGTTGCCAGTGGCGCCATCACGCAGTTCTTTGTCCAAAGTCGAGGCGTTTGCCAGGACTTTGCTGCCGTCGGCCGAGATGACCTGGGCATAAATGTGCTGCGAAGAGCGGTACACGCAGAGACGCACGACTTCGAGTTCGTGCATTTTCAGGCGTGCTTTGCGAGCGCGACGCAGTCGGGTAACTTTTTTGACGGTCATTTGCTATGCCCTACTTCTTCTTGGCTTCTTTACGACGGACGACTTCGTCCGCGTAACGCACGCCTTTGCCTTTGTACGGCTCTGGACGGCGGAAGTCGCGGATCTCAGCGGCCACTTGACCAACCAACTGCTTGTCGATACCGCGGATGACGATATCGGTTTGGTTGGGAGTCTCAGCGGTGATGCCTTCCGGCAATTCGTAGTCCACTGGGTGCGAGAAGCCAAGGGCCAGGTTCAGCACCGTGCCTTTTGCTTGCGCTTTGTAACCAACACCGACCAGCTGGAGCTTGCGCTCGAAGCCTTGGCTTACGCCCTGGACCATGTTGTTTACCAACGCACGAGTGGTACCAGCCATTGCGCGAGTTTGTTGATCGCCATTGCGAGCAGCGAAACGCAGCTCACCAGCCTCTTCAACAATTTCAACGGCCGAATGAATGTTCAGGTCTAGAGTACCCTTGGCACCCTTCACCGAAAGCTGCTGGCCGACGAGTTTAACTTCGACGCCTGCTGGCAACTTAACGGGGTTCTTAGCTACGCGTGACATGCTTATCCCCCCTTAGAACACAGTGCAAAGCACTTCGCCGCCGACACCGGCAGCGCGCGCAGCACGATCCGTCATCACACCTTTGTTGGTGGAGACGATAGACACACCGAGGCCGCCACGAACTTTTGGCAACTCATCGACGGACTTGTACTGACGCAGGCCTGGACGGCTAACGCGCTTCACTTCTTCGATGACCGGACGGCCTTCAAAGTACTTCAGCTCGATGGATAGCAACGGCTTGGTTTCGCTGCTGATCTGATAACCCGCAATGTAACCTTCGTCCTTCAGGACTTTGGCTACAGCCACCTTCAACGTGGAGGATGGCATGCTTACGACGGGCTTTTCAGCCATCTGGGCATTACGGATACGAGTTAGCATGTCCGCTAACGGGTCCTGCATACTCATGGGCTAGACGCTCCTGATACAAAAAAAATGAGCCTTACGGCTACAACCTATCGCCTCAAAATTTCGGGCACGTGCAAGCACGGGCTCTGGCGAGCCGGCAATTCTAGGCGCACCCCAGAAATGAATCAAGCCCCAAAAGGGGCTTGATTCAAATTCAGGCTCTGCGCCCATGGATTCAAGGTGAACCCAACGGACGCAGTGCGTGAATAACAGCTTACCAGCTGGCTTTAACCAGACCTGGTACGTCGCCACGCATTGCTGCTTGACGCAGCATGTTACGGCCGAGGCCGAACTTGCGGTACACGCCGTGCGGACGACCTGTCAGGCGGCAACGGTTACGCATGCGCGAGGCACTTGCGTCACGTGGTTGCTTCTGCAGGGCGACCGTAGCTTCCCAGCGTGCTTCTGGACTTGCGTTCAGATCCACGATGATCGCTTTCAGCGCAGCACGCTTGGTAGCGTACTTGGCAACGGTGAGCTGACGCTTCAGCTCACGGTTTTTCATGCTCTTCTTGGCCATGGTCCTACTCCAATCAGTTGCGGAACGGGAACTTGAAAGCACGCAGCAATGCGCGACCTTCTTCGTCCGTACGAGCAGTGGTGGTCAGGGTAATGTCCAGACCGCGCAGGGCATCGATCTTGTCGTAATCGATTTCCGGGAAAATGATCTGCTCTTTAACGCCCATGCTGTAGTTACCACGACCATCGAAGGACTTGGCATTCAGGCCGCGGAAGTCGCGAACCCGAGGCAGGGAGATCGACAGCAGACGATCCAGGAATTCATACATACGCTCACGGCGAAGAGTCACTTTGACACCGATCGGCCAACCTTCACGGACTTTAAAGCCTGCGATAGATTTGCGAGCGTACGTCACAACGACTTTTTGGCCGGTGATTTTTTCCAGGTCTGCAACTGCGTGCTCGATGACTTTCTTGTCACCGATCGCTTCGCCCAGACCCATGTTCAGGGTGATCTTGGTAACGCGTGGAACTTCCATCACGTTCGAAAGCTTAAGTTCTTCCTTAAGCTTCGGTGCGATTTCTTTCCAGTAAATCTCTTTTAGTCGTGCCATGGTCTTCTACCTAGCAGTGTTCAAGCATCAACCGCTTTTTGGGTCGACTTGAAGACACGAATTTTCTTGCCGTCTTCAACTTTGAAACCAACGCGGTCAGCTTTGTTGGTTGCGCCGTTGAAAATGGCGACGTTAGAAGCGTGCAGTGGCGCTTCTTTCTCGACGATACCGCCCTGTACGCCCGACATCGGGTTTGGCTTGGTATGACGCTTCACCAGGTTGATCCCACCAACGACCAGACGGTCGTCAGCGAGAACCTTGAGCACCTTACCGCGCTTACCTTTGTCTTTGCCGGCGATCACGATGATCTCGTCGTCACGACGAATCTTTTGCATGTCGGATCTCCTTACAGCACTTCTGGGGCGAGCGAGACGATCTTCATGAACTTCTCAGTACGAAGCTCACGGGTCACTGGCCCAAAGATACGGGTGCCGATCGGCTCTTGCTTGTTGTTCAACAGAACAGCAGCGTTGCCGTCAAAGCGGATGATGGAGCCGTCTGCGCGACGAACACCGTGGCGAGTGCGGACTACTACTGCAGTCATCACTTGGCCTTTTTTCACCTTACCGCGCGGAATTGCTTCCTTGACGGTCACTTTGATGATGTCACCGATACCAGCGTAACGACGATGAGAGCCACCAAGCACCTTGATGCACATAACGCGGCGTGCGCCGCTGTTATCGGCCACATCGAGCATGGATTGAGTCTGAATCATATAATTTCTCCGACCCCTAGCCCTTAGACTTCCACAGCGCGTTCGAGAACATCAACCAGCGCCCAAGATTTGGTCTTGGCCATCGGACGAGTTTCACGAATAGTGACTTTGTCGCCGATGTGGCACTGATTGGTTTCGTCGTGCGCGTGCAGCTTAGTCGAACGCTTAACGTATTTACCGTAGATTGGGTGCTTGACGCGACGCTCGATCAGTACGGTGATGGTCTTGTCCATCTTGTCGCTGACGACACGGCCAGTCAGCGTACGGACGGTTTTTTCGGCTTCAGCCATGATTACTTACCTGCCTGCTGGTTGAGCACAGTCTTCACGCGAGCGATGTCACGCTTAACTTGCGAGAGCAGGTGAGACTGCCCCAACTGGCCAGTTGCTTTCTGCATGCGCAGATTGAACTGGTCGCGCAGCAAGCCGAGCAGTTGCTCGTTCAGTTGCTGTGCTGATTTTTCACGAAGTTCATTCGCTTTCATCACATCACCGTCCGCTTAACAAAGGAGGTGGCGAGCGGCAGCTTTGCAGCAGCCAGGGCGAAAGCCTCACGCGCCAACTCTTCGGAAACACCCTCGATTTCATACAGGACTTTGCCTGGCTGAATCTGGGCAACCCAGTACTCCACGTTACCCTTACCTTTACCCATCCGAACTTCGAGAGGCTTTTTGGTGACAGGCTTGTCCGGGAATACACGGATCCAGATCTTGCCGCCACGTTTAACGTGACGGGTCAGTGCACGACGCGCTGACTCGATCTGACGAGCGGTGAGACGACCACGAGCGACAGACTTCAGCGCGAACTCGCCGAAGCTGACTTTGCTACCGCGCAATGCCAGACCACGGTTGTGGCCGGTCATCTGCTTGCGGAACTTCGTACGCTTAGGTTGCAACATTTGGCGTACCCCTTACTTAGCAGCTTTTTTACGAGGCGCTGGTGCTTGCGGTTTCAGCTCTTCTTGGCGACCACCAATTACTTCGCCTTTGAAGATCCAAACCTTTACACCGATCACACCGTAAGTGGTGTGAGCTTCGTAGTTGGCATAGTCGATGTCGGCACGCAGGGTGTGCAAAGGCACACGACCTTCGCGATACCATTCAGTACGTGCAATTTCAGCACCGCCGAGACGACCGCTCACTTGGATTTTGATGCCTTTGGCACCAATGCGCATGGCGTTCTGCACTGCGCGCTTCATAGCGCGACGGAACATTACGCGACGCTCCAGCTGCTGAGCTACGCTCTGCGCAACCAGCATACCGTCGAGCTCCGGCTTACGGATCTCTTCGATATTGATGTGCACAGGCACACCCATTTGCTTGGTCAGGTCCTGACGCAGCTTCTCAACATCTTCACCTTTCTTCCCGATAACGATACCTGGACGAGCGGTGTGGATGGTGATGCGTGCAGTCTGCGCCGGACGATGGATATCGATACGGCTTACGGACGCGCTTTTTAGTTTGTCTTGGAGATACTCTCGCACCTTCAGATCAGCGAACAAATAGTCCGCATAAGTCCGACCGTCTGCGTACCAGACGGAGGTGTGCTCCTTGACGATTCCCAGGCGAATGCCAATGGGATGTACTTTCTGACCCATCTCTTCGACTCCGTTACTTGTCAGCAACCTTGACAGTGATATGGCAAGACCGCTTGACGATGCGATCAGCACGGCCTTTGGCACGTGGCATGATGCGCTTCAGCGAACGCCCTTCGTTGACGAAAACTGTGGAGACCTTGAGGTCATCAACGTCTGCGCCTTCGTTATGCTCGGCGTTGGCTACGGCCGACTCCAGCACTTTCTTGATGATCTCGGCGGCTTTCTTACTGCTGAAAGCCAACAGGTTGAGCGCCTCGCCCACCTTCTTCCCGCGGATCTGGTCGGCGACCAAGCGGGCTTTCTGGGCGGAGATTCGAGCGCCCGACAACTTAGCGGCTACTTCCATCGTTCCTTACCCCTTAACGCTTGGCTTTCTTGTCTGCCACGTGCCCACGATAAGTGCGGGTACCGGCAAACTCGCCTAGTTTGTGGCCGACCATGTCTTCGTTCACGAGAACAGGAACATGCTGACGACCGTTATGCACAGCAATGGTCAAACCGACCATTTGTGGCAGGATCATAGAACGGCGCGACCAGGTCTTAACTGGTTTGCGATCGTTCTTTTCCGCCGCCACTTCGATCTTCTTCAGTAGGTGAAGATCAATAAAAGGACCTTTTTTCAGAGAACGTGGCACTGTCGTATCCCTCTATTTACTTGCGACGACGGACGATCATTTTGTCGGTACGCTTATTACCACGAGTCTTCGCGCCCTTAGTCGGGAAGCCCCACGGCGATACCGGATGACGACCACCAGAGGTACGACCTTCACCACCACCATGTGGGTGGTCAACCGGGTTCATGGCAACACCACGAACGGTTGGGCGAACGCCACGCCAGCGTTTGGCACCAGCTTTACCCAGCGAACGCAGGCTGTGCTCGGAGTTCGAGACCTCACCCAGAGTCGCACGGCATTCAGCCAGAACTTTACGCATCTCACCGGAGCGAAGACGCAGAGTCACGTAGACACCTTCACGAGCGATCAGCTGTGCAGACGCACCAGCAGAACGAGCGATCTGAGCACCTTTACCCGGCTTCAGTTCGATGCCGTGAACGGTGGAACCCACTGGGATGTTACGCAACTGCAGAGCGTTGCCTGGCTTGATTGGAGCCAAAGCGCCCGCGATCAGCTGGTCGCCAGCACTCACGCCTTTAGGCGCGATGATGTAACGACGCTCGCCGTCTGCGTACAGCAGCAGTGCGATGTGAGCAGTACGGTTTGGATCGTATTCAATGCGCTCGACGGTGGCAGAGATGCCATCCTTGTCGTTGCGACGGAAATCGACCAGACGATAATGCTGCTTATGACCACCACCGATGTGACGAGTAGTGATGCGGCCATTGTTGTTACGACCACCAGTCTTCGATTTTTTCTCGAGCAGCGGTGCGTGAGGAGCGCCTTTATGCAGCTCCTGGTTGACCACCTTGACCACAAAACGGCGGCCAGGGGAAGTCGGTTTGCATTTAACGATTGCCATGATGCACCCCTTCCTTACTCAGCACTGCTGCTGAAATCGAGATCTTGGCCTGGCTGAAGGGAGATAACCGCCTTCTTCCAGTCATTACGCTTGCCCAGACCGCGAGCAGTGCGCTTGGTCTTACCCATGACATTCAGGGTAGTGACACGCTCTACTTTCACGCTGAACAGGCTTTCGACGGCCTTCTTGATTTCCAGCTTGGTTGCATCAGTAGCAACCTTGAAAACGAACTGACCTTTTTTGTCTGCCAGAACCGTAGCCTTCTCGGAAACGTGCGGGCCAAGCAGAACTTTAAATACGCGTTCCTGGTTCATCCCAGCAGCTCCTCGAATTTCTTCACGGCCGACACAGTGATCAACACTTTGTCGTATGCGATCAGACTAACTGGATCGGAACCTTGAACATCACGCACGTCAACGTGCGGCAGGTTACGAGCAGCCAGGTACAGGTTCTGATCAACAGCGTCCGACACGATCAAAACGTCGGTCAGGCTCATGTCGTTCAGCTTGCCCAGCAGATCTTTGGTTTTCGGCGATTCAACAGCGAAATCCTGAACCACGACCAGACGATCAGTACGAACCAGTTCAGCAAGGATGGAGCGCAGTGCAGCGCGGTACATCTTCTTGTTGAGCTTCTGAGAGTGATCCTGAGGGCGTGCTGCGAAAGTGGTACCGCCGCCGCGCCAGATCGGGCTACGGATAGTACCGGCACGAGCACGACCAGTACCCTTTTGACGCCAAGGGCGCTTACCGCCACCGGATACGTCAGAACGGGTCTTTTGCTGCTTGCTGCCCTGACGACCGCCAGCCATGTAGGCCACGACTGCCTGGTGAACCAGCGTCTCGTTGAATTCGCCGCCAAATGTCAGTTCGGAAACTTCGATCGCTTGAGCGTCATTTACATTTAATTGCATGTCAGCTTCCCCTTAACCGCGAGCCTTGGCTGCTGGACGTACAACCACATTGCCGCCAGTAGCGCCAGGAACAGCACCCTTGACCAACAACAGATTGCGTTCAGCGTCCACGCGCACTACTTCCAGGGACTGCACGGTCACGCGCTCAGCGCCCATATGACCGGACATTTTTTTGCCCTTGAATACACGACCAGGAGTCTGGCACTGGCCGATAGAGCCCGGGACGCGGTGGGACACGGAGTTACCGTGAGTATTATCTTGACCACGGAAATTGTGGCGCTTGATAGTACCTTGGAAGCCTTTACCCTTGGACTGACCGGTAACATCTACCATCTGGCCAGCAGCAAAGATTTCTGCATTGATCAGGTCGCCAGCCTTGTATTCGCCTTCTTCAAGACGGAATTCCAAGACGGTACGACCAGCGGCAACGTTCGCTTTAGCGAAGTGACCTGCCTGAGCAGCAGTCACACGGGAAGCACGACGCACGCCGACAGTGACTTGCACCGCACGATAGCCATCGACTTCTTCGGTTTTGAACTGGGTGACGCGATTCGGCTCGATCTCAATGACCGTGACCGGAATGGAGACACCTTCTTCGGTGAAAATACGGGTCATACCGCATTTACGACCGACTACACCAATAGTCATGTTGTAAACCTCATGAGTGTACGGGGCTTTCACCCGCTATGGCCGCCCATTTCAGAGCGTTACACGACTAAGACCCGAGTCTTAGCCGAGGCTGATCTGTACTTCCACACCTGCCGCAAGATCAAGCTTCATCAGCGCATCAACGGTTTTATCCGTTGGCTGGACGATGTCCAGAACACGCTTATGAGTACGGATCTCGTACTGGTCGCGCGCGTCTTTGTTGACGTGCGGAGAAACCAGAACAGTGAACCGCTCTTTACGGGTAGGGAGTGGAATCGGACCACGCACTTGAGCACCAGTACGTTTCGCGGTTTCCACGATTTCCTGGGTGGATTGGTCTATCAGGCGATGGTCAAAAGCCTTCAACCTGATACGGATTTGCTGATTTTGCATTGGATTTCAGACTCCAGGCTACTTCCCACCGAGCGCAATACGCCCGTTTAAAGGAGGCGCAATTCTATAGACGAGCTAACAGAGTGTCAACCCAATAAAAAAAAGCCCCCGCAAGCGGGGGCTCTTTTGAAGATCATCGCTTACGCGATGATTTTGGCTACGACGCCAGCGCCGACGGTACGACCGCCTTCACGGATAGCGAAACGCAGACCGTCTTCCATTGCGATTGGCTTGATCAGGGTAACGGAAACTTTAACGTTATCACCCGGCATAACCATCTCAACGCCTTCCGGCAGTTCGCAGCTACCAGTTACGTCGGTAGTACGGAAATAGAACTGCGGACGGTAGCCTTTGAAGAAAGGAGTGTGACGACCGCCTTCTTCTTTGCTCAGAACGTAGATTTCAGCTTCGAACTGAGTGTGCGGCTTGACGGTACCTGGCTTGACCAGAACCTGGCCACGCTCAACGTCGTCACGCTTGGTGCCGCGCAACAGAACGCCACAGTTCTCGCCAGCACGACCTTCGTCGAGCAGCTTACGGAACATTTCAACACCGGTGCAGGTGGTGACGGTAGTGTCACGCAGACCAACGATTTCCAGTGGATCTTGAACCTTGACGATACCGCGTTCAACACGACCAGTCACAACAGTACCGCGACCGGAGATCGAGAATACGTCTTCGATTGGCATCAGGAACGGCTTGTCGACAGCACGCTCTGGCTGAGGAATGTAGCTGTCCAGAGTTTCAACCAACTTCTTGACGGCAGTGGTGCCCATCTCGTTGTCGTCTTTGCCTTCCAACGCCATACGGGCGGAGCCGATGATGATTGGAGTGTCGTCGCCCGGGAAGTCGTAAGTGCTCAGCAGATCGCGCACTTCCATCTCAACCAGTTCCAGCAGCTCAGCGTCGTCTACCAGGTCAGCCTTGTTCAGGAAGACCACGATGTACGGAACGCCAACCTGACGGGACAGCAGGATGTGCTCACGAGTTTGTGGCATCGGACCATCAGCAGCCGAACAAACCAGGATAGCGCCGTCCATTTGGGCAGCACCGGTGATCATGTTCTTCACGTAGTCGGCGTGACCTGGGCAGTCAACGTGTGCGTAGTGACGCACGGCCGAGTTGTACTCAACGTGAGCAGTGTTGATGGTGATACCGCGAGCCTTCTCTTCTGGTGCGCTGTCGATCTTGTCGAAGTCAACACGAGCCGAACCGAAAACTTCGGAGCAGACGCGAGTCAGAGCAGCGGTCAGCGTGGTTTTACCGTGGTCAACGTGACCGATGGTGCCAACGTTGACGTGCGGAAGGGAACGATCAAATTTTTCTTTAGCCACGACAAATAACTCCTAGCCTAAAGGCGCTGAATCAGCCTTGTTTTTTGGTTACAGTTTCGACGATGTGCGACGGAGCTGTATTGTATTTTTTGAATTCCATAGAGTAGCTTGCGCGACCCTGAGACATGGAGCGAACGTCGGTCGCATAACCGAACATCTCACCCAACGGAACCTCGGCACGAATTACTTTACCGGAGACCGTATCCTCCATACCCAGAATCATGCCGCGACGACGGTTAAGGTCGCCCATGACATCACCCATATAGTCTTCAGGCGTAACAACCTCTACAGCCATGATCGGCTCAAGCAACTCACCGCCGCCCTTTTGGGCCAGTTGCTTGGTCGCCATGGATGCAGCCACCTTAAACGCCATCTCGTTCGAGTCGACGTCGTGGTAAGAACCATCAAACACGGTAGCCTTCAGGCCGATCAGCGGATAGCCGGCAACAACGCCGTTCTTCATCTGCTCTTCAATGCCCTTCTGGATAGCCGGGATGTATTCCTTAGGAACCACACCACCCACTACTTCGTTCACGAATTGCAGACCTTCCTGACCTTCGTCAGCAGGTGCAAAACGGATCCAGCAGTGGCCGAACTGACCACGACCGCCGGACTGGCGAACGAACTTGCCTTCGATTTCACAGTTCTTCGTGATGCGCTCACGATACGAAACCTGAGGCTTACCGATGTTGGCTTCGACGTTGAACTCACGGCGCATCCGGTCAACCAGGATGTCCAGGTGCAGCTCGCCCATGCCAGAGATGATCGTTTGACCAGTCTCTTCATCAGTTTTGACGCGGAAAGACGGGTCTTCCTGAGCAAGCTTGCCCAGTGCGATACCCATTTTTTCCTGGTCATCCTTGGTTTTAGGCTCAACGGCAACCGAGATAACCGGCTCCGGGAAGTCCATCCGAACCAGGATGATTGGCTTGTCAGCGTTGCACAAGGTTTCACCGGTGGTGACGTCCTTCATGCCGATCAGGGCCGCGATGTCGCCAGCGCGCACTTCCTTGATCTCTTCGCGAGCGTTTGCGTGCATTTGCACCATACGACCCACGCGCTCTTTCTTGCCCTTGACCGAGTTGATCACGCCGTCGCCGGATGCCAACACGCCCGAGTAAACCCGGACGAACGTCAAGGTACCCACGAATGGGTCAGTAGCGATCTTGAACGCCAGAGCCGAGAAAGGCTCATTGTCGTCCGCATGACGCTCCATTTCTTCTTCCTCGTTATCAGGATTGGAACCCTTGATAGCAGGAATGTCGACTGGAGCCGGCAGGTAGTCGATCACAGCGTCGAGAACCAGGGGAACACCCTTGTTCTTGAAGGAAGAACCGCAAACAGCAAGGACGATCTCACCAGCAATAGTACGCTGACGCAGAGCAGCCTTGATTTCCTCGTTGGTGAGTTCTTCACCCTCAAGGTACTTGTTCATCAGTTCTTCGTTGGCTTCGGCAGCAGCCTCGACCATGTTGCTGCGCCATTCGTTAGCCAGTTCCTGCAACTCGGCAGGGATAGGCTTGCGAACTGGGACCATGCCCTTGTCAGCATCGTTCCAGTAGACCGCTTCCATGGACATCAGATCGATCTGACCCTGGAAGTTGTCTTCAGCACCGATAGCCAACTGAATCGGCACCGGGGTGTGACCCAGACGCTGCTTGATCTGAGCAATTACGCGCAGAAAGTTTGCGCCGGCACGGTCCATTTTGTTCACGTAAACGATACGTGGAACACCGTACTTGTTGGCCTGACGCCATACGGTTTCGGACTGAGGTTCTACGCCCGAGGTACCACAGAAAACCACGACCGCACCGTCGAGTACACGCAGGGAACGTTCAACTTCAATGGTGAAGTCTACGTGGCCCGGAGTGTCAATCACGTTGAAGCGATACTGGTCTTTGTGCTGCTTCTCGGAACCCTGCCAAAAGGCAGTAATAGCAGCAGAAGTAATGGTAATACCACGCTCCTGCTCCTGAACCATCCAGTCAGTGGTCGCGGCGCCATCATGCACCTCGCCCATCTTGTGGCTTTTACCGGTGTAAAAAAGGACGCGCTCGGTGGTGGTGGTTTTACCAGCATCCACGTGAGCAACGATACCAATGTTACGGTAACGGTTGATCGGTGTAGTACGAGCCATAAAGCCCTCGCAAAATTAGTGACGCTGAAATTAGAAGCGGTAGTGCGAGAAAGCTTTGTTGGCTTCAGCCATACGGTGCACGTCTTCACGCTTCTTGACCGCAGCACCTTTACCTTCGGCGGCGTCCAACAGTTCGCCAGCCAAACGCAGAGCCATAGACTTCTCACCGCGCTTGCGCGCGAAGTCTACCAGCCAACGCATTGCCAGAGCATTACGACGGGACGGGCGAACTTCGACCGGAACCTGGTAAGTAGCACCGCCTACACGGCGCGACTTCACTTCGACCAGCGGAGCGATGGCGTCGAGAGCTTTCTCGAAGATTTCCAGGGGATCGGAGTTCTTGCGTTCTTTAACCTTTTCCAGCGCGCCATAAACGATACGCTCGGCAACGGCTTTCTTGCCGCTTTCCATAACGTGGTTCATGAACTTGGCCAGAATCTGGCTGCCGTATTTTGGATCGTCAAGCACTTCGCGCTTGGCTGCTACGCGTCTTCTTGGCATGGATAAGCCCTCAAACGGTCTTCAGGTTCGCTCGGAATCAGCACCTACTGGCGCCTCCGACCTTACTCTTATCGACTCAGAAAATAAGATGATTCAGTTTTTACAAAAAGCCGCTACTACTTAGGCTTCTTGGTACCGTACTTCGAACGACCCTGGTTACGACCTTTGACACCGGAGGTATCCAGCGAACCGCGAACGGTGTGGTAACGAACACCTGGCAAGTCTTTTACACGGCCGCCGCGAATCAGTACGACGCTGTGCTCTTGCAGGTTGTGGCCTTCACCGCCGATGTACGAGGAAACCTCGAAACCGTTGGTCAGACGCACACGGCAGACTTTACGCAATGCCGAGTTAGGTTTTTTCGGCGTAGTTGTGTACACGCGAGTGCACACACCACGACGCTGCGGGCAGTTCTGCAGCGCAGGCACGTCGGATTTCTCGACGATACGCTTACGCGGCTGACGTACCAGCTGGTTGATAGTTGCCATCTACTAGCTCCACTGTTGTCTTGCGACGCTATTGTCTTACAAGAAAAGCAAAATGGCAGGACATACGTCCCGCCAGATTTAGGGGTACAAGAGTCTAAAGAGGATCCTGCCCCCAGTCAAGGCAAAGCCCCGATGTCCACAGCCACTGCCAACCCATCAAAACCGGGTGTGACCAATGACAATGAAAACCGGGGCCTTACTCTCAATTACTGCTTGAGTTCAACGCTTCGGTCAGCGCGGCTTCAACTTCGCTCGCACTTACACGCATTGGCTTGTCGGCTTCACGACGACGCTTGCGCTCGCTGTGATATGCCAGACCGGTACCTGCTGGGATCAGACGACCGACGACCACGTTTTCTTTCAGGCCGCGCAGATAATCGCGCTTGCCGGTAACCGCCGCCTCGGTTAGTACGCGAGTGGTCTCCTGGAAGGAGGCCGCCGAGATGAACGATTCGGTGGACAGGGAGGCCTTGGTGATACCAAGCAACACACGAGTAAATTTCGAAACAAATTTCTCGTCGGCCGCCAGGCGCTCGTTTTCAACCAGTACGTGCGTCAACTCCATCTGGTCACCCTTGATGAAGCTCGAGTCGCCCGACTCAGCAATCTCGACTTTACGCAGCATTTGACGAAGGATCGTCTCGATGTGCTTGTCGTTGATCTTCACGCCTTGCAGACGGTAAACGTCTTGAATCTCGTTGACGATGTATTTCGCCAGAGCGCTGACACCCAGCAGACGCAGGATATCGTGCGGATCGCTAGGACCGTCGGAGATAACCTCACCACGGCTTACCTGCTCACCTTCGAAGACGTTGAGGTGACGCCACTTTGGAATCAGCTCTTCGTACGGATCGGTACCATCGTTTGGCGTGATAACCAGACGGCGCTTTCCTTTGGTCTCTTTACCGAACGCGATCGTACCGCTGACCTCAGCCAGGATCGATGCTTCCTTAGGGCGACGCGCTTCGAACAAGTCGGCAACACGCGGCAGACCACCGGTGATGTCACGGGTCTTGGACGTCTCTTGCGGGATACGGGCGATAACATCACCGACACCCACTTGCACACCATCCGCAACACCGACGAGGGCGTTAGCGGGCAGGAAGTATTGAGCAGGTACGTCAGTACCTGGCAGCAACAGATCCTTGCCATCCACACCAACCATCTTGACCGCAGGACGAATGTCTTTGCCTGCTGCAGGACGATCCTTGGCATCCAGTACTTCGATGTTGGTCAGACCGGTCAATTCATCGGTCTGGCGCTTGATCGTAATACCTTCCTCCATGCCCACGTAGGTCACGGTACCTTTCATCTCGGTGACGATTGGGTGAGTGTGCGGATCCCACTTGGCCACGATGGACCCTGCGTCGACCTTGTCACCTTCCTTCACCAGAATCACGGCACCATACGGCAGCTTGTAACGCTCGCGCTCACGCCCGAATTCGTCGGCAATTGCCAGCTCACCGGAACGCGAAACCGCGACCAGGTGGCCATCAAGACGCTCAACGTGCTTCAGGTTGTGCAGACGAACGATACCGCCGTTCTTCACCTGAACACTGTCCGCAGCAGAAGTACGGCTTGCCGCACCACCGATGTGGAATGTACGCATGGTCAGCTGGGTACCCGGCTCACCGATCGACTGTGCAGCGATAACACCGACAGCTTCACCGATGTTCACCTGGTGACCGCGTGCCAGATCTCGGCCATAACACTTGGCGCAGATACCGAAACGGGTTTCGCAGCTGATTGGGGAGCGCACGATGACTTCGTCGATGCTGTTCAGCTCGATGAATTCAACCCACTTCTCGTCAACCAGCGTGCCGCCTGGAACGATAACGTCTTCAGTGCCAGGCTTGAATACGTCACGGGCGATCACTCGACCCAATACGCGCTCGCCCAACGGCTCGACGACATCACCGCCTTCAATGTGCGGTGTCATGACCAGACCGTGCTCGGTACCGCAGTCAACCTCGGTAACGACCAGATCTTGTGCAACGTCTACCAGACGACGAGTCAGGTAACCGGAGTTCGCAGTTTTCAACGCGGTATCCGCAAGACCCTTACGAGCACCGTGAGTCGAGATGAAGTACTGAAGTACGCTCAGACCTTCACGGAAGTTCGCAGTGATCGGCGTCTCGATGATCGAGCCATCCGGCTTGGCCATCAGACCACGCATACCTGCCAGCTGACGAATCTGTGCAGCGGAACCCCGCGCACCAGAGTCGGCCATCATGTACATCGAGTTGAAGGATTCCTGGTCAACGGTCTCACCGTGACGGTCGACAACCTTCTCTTTCGAGAGGTTCGACATCATCGCTTTCGAGACTTCGTCGTTGGCCTTGGACCAGAGGTCGATCACCTTGTTGTACTTCTCGCCCTGGGTAACCAGGCCTGAGGCGTACTGACTTTCGATCTCTTTCACTTCATCGGTTGCTGCGTCGATGATGCGAGCTTTTTCATCAGGGATAACGAAGTCGTTAACGCCGATGGAAACACCCGAGATCGTCGAATAAGCAAAACCGGTGTACATCAGCTGGTCAGCGAAGATAACGGTCTCTTTCAGGCCAACCACGCGATAGCACTGGTTGATCAGCTTGGAGATCGCCTTTTTCTTCATCGGCTGGTTGACGACGTCGTATGACAGGCCGGCCGGAACCACCTGGAACAGCAACGCACGGCCAACGGTCGTGTCGACGATACGAGTATTCTTGACGCTGCCACCGTCACGATCATTGACCGTTTCGTTGATGCGCACTTTTACTTTCGCATGCAGTGCGGCTTCGCCGGCACGGAACACACGGTCAACTTCCTGCAGATCCGCGAACACACGACCTTCGCCTTTGGCGTTGATCGCTTCACGAGTCATGTAGTACAGACCCAATACAACGTCCTGCGAAGGAACGATGATTGGTTCACCGTTAGCCGGGGACAGAATGTTGTTTGTCGACATCATCAGCGCACGGGCTTCGAGCTGAGCTTCCAGCGTCAGCGGCACGTGAACGGCCATCTGGTCACCGTCGAAGTCGGCGTTGTATGCCGCACAGACCAGCGGGTGCAGCTGGATCGCTTTACCTTCAATGAGAACCGGCTCAAACGCCTGAATGCCCAGACGGTGAAGCGTCGGCGCACGGTTCAGAAGCACTGGGTGTTCGCGAATCACTTCGGCGAGAACGTCCCAGACTTCTGGCAGCTCGCGCTCAACCATTTTCTTGGCAGCTTTGATGGTGGTTGCGAGACCACGCATTTCGAGCTTGCCGAAAATGAACGGCTTGAACAGCTCCAGTGCCATCTTCTTCGGCAGACCGCATTGGTGCAGACGCAGGGTCGGACCTACGGTAATTACCGAACGGCCCGAGTAGTCAACACGCTTACCGAGCAAGTTCTGACGGAAACGACCCTGCTTACCCTTGATCATGTCAGCCAGGGACTTCAGAGGACGCTTGTTCGAACCCGTGATGGCACGACCGCGACGACCGTTATCGAGCAGCGCATCGACAGCTTCCTGCAGCATGCGCTTTTCGTTACGCACGATGATGTCAGGAGCAGACAGATCAAGGAGGCGCTTCAAACGGTTGTTACGGTTGATCACCCGACGATAGAGATCGTTGAGGTCAGAGGTCGCAAAACGACCACCGTCCAGTGGAACGAGTGGACGCAGGTCTGGCGGCAGAACCGGCAGAACGGTCAACACCATCCACTCTGGAAGGTTGCCGGAACCCTGGAAGGCTTCCATCAGCTTCAGGCGCTTGGACAGCTTCTTGATTTTGGTTTCGGAGTTGGTTTGCGGAATCTCTTCGCGCAGACGGCCAATCTCGTGTTCCAGATCAATAGCGTGCAGCAGCTCACGGACAGCCTCGGCACCCATACGGGCGTCGAAGTCATCACCGAACTCTTCGAGGGCTTCGAAGTACTGCTCGTCGTTCAGCAGTTGGCCTTTTTCGAGCGTGGTCATGCCCGGATCGATAACGACATAGCTCTCGAAGTAGAGAACGCGTTCGATATCACGCAGGGTCATGTCCATCAGCAAGCCGATACGGGACGGCAGCGACTTCAGGAACCAGATGTGAGCGACCGGCGATGCCAGTTCAATGTGAGCCATGCGCTCACGACGGACTTTGGCCAGTGCGACTTCAACGCCACACTTCTCGCAGATGACGCCACGATGCTTCAAGCGCTTGTACTTACCGCACAGGCACTCGTAATCCTTGACCGGGCCAAAGATTTTGGCGCAGAACAGGCCATCACGCTCGGGTTTGAACGTACGGTAGTTGATGGTTTCCGGTTTTTTAACTTCACCGAACGACCACGAACGGATCATCTCAGGCGATGCCAATCCGATACGGATGGCGTCGAACTCTTCGACTTGACCCTGGTTTTTCAGCAAATTCAGTAGGTCTTTCAAGGCCTTTCCTCCTGGCGGAGCAGAGGGCAGTCATACCGACCCACCCTCGATTCGCGTCACGTGTTATTCGGTTTCCAGATCGATATCGATACCGAGCGAACGGATTTCTTTGATCAACACGTTGAAGGACTCGGGCATGCCCGGCTCCATACGGTGATCGCCGTCCACGATGTTCTTGTACATCTTGGTACGGCCGTTCACGTCGTCCGACTTCACTGTGAGCATTTCTTGCAGAGTGTACGCCGCGCCATATGCTTCCAGCGCCCAGACTTCCATCTCCCCGAAACGCTGACCACCGAACTGAGCCTTACCACCCAGCGGCTGCTGGGTAACCAGGCTGTACGAACCAGTGGAACGCGCGTGCATCTTGTCGTCCACCAAGTGGTTCAGCTTCAGCATGTACATGTAGCCAACGGTGACCGGACGCTCAAACTTGTTACCGGTACGGCCGTCAAACAGCTGCATCTGGCCACTGTCCGGCATGTCCGCCAGGCGGAGCATTGCCTTGATTTCGGATTCCTTGGCCCCGTCGAATACCGGGGTAGCCATCGGAACGCCGCCACGCAGGTTCTTCGCCAGATCCAGAATTTCCTGATCAGACAGGTCATCAAGATTTTCCTGACGGCCGCCAATCTCGTTGTAGATCTCGTTCAGGAACTTGCGCAGCTCAACAACTTTACGCTGCTCTTCAAGCATGCGGTTGATCTTCTCGCCCAACCCTTTAGCCGCGAGGCCCAGGTGGGTTTCGAGAATCTGACCAACGTTCATACGCGAAGGTACACCCAACGGGTTGAGGACGATATCTACCGGCGTACCGTTGGCATCGTGCGGCATGTCTTCAACCGGCATGATCACGGAGACCACACCTTTGTTACCGTGACGACCGGCCATCTTGTCGCCCGGCTGGATGCGGCGGCGGATCGCAAGGTAGACCTTGACGATCTTCAGCACGCCTGGAGCAAGGTCATCGCCCTGCTGCAGCTTGCGCTTCTTGTCTTCGAACTTGTCGTCCAGCAGACGGCGGCGATCAACAATGTACGCCTGAGCTTTCTCGAGCTGCTCGTTCAGCGCATCTTCGACCATGCGCAGCTTGAACCACTGACCGTGTTCCAGACCGTCCAGAACTTCGTTGGTGATTTCCTGCCCTTTTTTCAGGCCGGCACCACCTTCAGCGGTACGACCTACCAGCGCAGAACGTAGACGCTCGAAGGTTGCGCCTTCAACAATGCGGAACTCTTCGTTCAGATCCTTGCGGATCTCGTCGAGCTGGCTCTTCTCGATGGACAGCGCACGAGCATCACGCTCAACGCCATCACGAGTGAAGACCTGAACGTCAATGACGGTGCCTTTGGTACCAGTAGGTACGCGCAAGGAGGTGTCTTTAACGTCGCTGGCTTTCTCACCGAAGATTGCGCGCAGCAGCTTCTCTTCCGGAGTCAGCTGGGTCTCGCCCTTAGGAGTGACCTTACCTACCAGAATGTCGCCAGCGCCTACTTCCGCACCAACATAAACGATACCGGCTTCGTCCAGCTTGTTCAGTGCCGCTTCACCCACGTTAGGGATGTCAGCAGTGATCTCTTCAGGCCCGAGCTTGGTATCACGCGCCACACAGGTCAGTTCCTGAATGTGGATCGTGGTGAAGCGGTCTTCCTGGACAACACGCTCGGAAAGGCAGATGGAGTCTTCGAAGTTGAAGCCGTTCCACGCCATGAACGCGATGCGCATGTTCTGGCCCAACGCCAGCTCACCCATATCGGTGGACGGGCCGTCAGCCATGATGTCACTGCGCTGAACGCGATCACCCTTGCTCACCAGCGGACGCTGGTTGATGCAGGTGTTCTGGTTCGAACGCGTGTATTTGGTCAGGTTGTAGATGTCGACACCGGCTTCGCCTGTCTCGACTTCGTCATCTGCGACACGAACCACGATACGGCTGGCATCTACCGAGTCGATCACGCCGCCACGACGAGCCACGACGCAAACGCCGGAGTCACGTGCGACGTTGCGCTCCATGCCGGTACCAAC
This sequence comes from Pseudomonas sp. GL_135, assembly GCF_057834665.1. NCBI lineage: Bacteria > Pseudomonadati > Pseudomonadota > Gammaproteobacteria > Pseudomonadales > Pseudomonadaceae > Pseudomonas > Pseudomonas sp. GL_135. The sequence goes on along the minus strand of NZ_CM174408.1, from coordinate 509,185 downwards.
AAGCGGCTTGTCAGCGCGCAGTGTTGGAACAGCTTGACGCTGCATGTTCGAACCCATCAACGCACGGTTGGCGTCGTCGTGCTCAAGGAACGGGATCAGCGATGCTGCGACCGATACAACCTGCTTCGGCGAAACATCCATCAGGGTGACGTCTTCCGGCGCCTTGACGGTGAACTCGTTCAAGTGACGAACGGCAACCAGCTCGTCGATCAGGATCTTCTTGTCGTTCATCGCGGCAGAAGCCTGGGCAATGACGTGATCCGCCTCCTCAATCGCTGAGAGGAAAACGATTTCGTCTGTTACCAGAGCGTCTTTAACCACGCGGTACGGGCTTTCGAGGAAGCCGTACTGGTTGGTGCGCGCGTATGCCGCCAAGGAGTTGATCAGACCAATGTTCGGACCTTCCGGCGTTTCAATCGGGCATACACGACCGTAGTGAGTCGGGTGTACGTCACGAACTTCAAAGCCAGCACGCTCACGCGTCAGACCACCAGGGCCGAGTGCAGAGACGCGACGCTTGTGAGTGATCTCGGACAGCGGGTTGTTCTGGTCCATGAACTGGGAAAGCTGGCTGGAGCCGAAGAACTCTTTCACCGCTGCCGCAACCGGCTTGGCGTTGATCAGGTCCTGAGGCATCAGGCCTTCGCTTTCCGCCATCGACAGACGCTCTTTAACCGCACGCTCAACACGCACCAGACCTACACGGAACTGGTTCTCGGCCATCTCGCCTACGCAACGAACGCGACGGTTACCGAGGTGATCGATGTCATCGACGATGCCTTTACCATTACGGATGTCGACCAGGGTCTTCAGCACTGCAACGATGTCGTCTTTGTGCAGGACGCCCGAACCTTCGATCTCGGTACGACCGATACGACGGTTGAACTTCATCCGACCTACAGCCGACAGATCGTAGCGCTCTGGGCTGAAGAATAGGTTGTTGAACAAGGTCTCGGCGGCATCCTTGGTAGGTGGCTCGCCAGGACGCATCATCCGATAGATTTCGACCAGGGCTTCAAGCTGATTGCCGGTCGAGTCGATCTTCAGGGTGTCGGAGATGAAAGGACCGCAGTCGATGTCGTTCGTGTACAGCGTCTCGATACGGACAACCTGAGCCTTGGCAATTTTTGCCAGGATCTCGGTGTTCAGCTCGGTATTGCACTCGGCAATGATTTCACCGGTCGCAGGATGCACAATCGCCTTGGCGCTGGTGCGACCGATGACGTAGTCGAGCGGAACTTCAAGGGTCTTGATGTTCGCTTTTTCGAGCTGGTTGATGTGGCGAGCCGTGATACGACGGCCTTGCTCAACAATCACCTTGCCCTTGTCGTCCAGAATGTCCAGAACGGCAATTTCGCCACGCAGGCGCTGAGGCACCAACTCCAGATTCAGGTTCTCGCCCTGAACGTGGAATACGTTGGTGGTGTAGAAGGCATCCAGCACTTCTTCTGTGGTGTAACCCAGCGCACGGAGCAGAACCGATGCAGGGAGTTTGCGGCGACGGTCGATACGTACGAAGACACAATCCTTCGGATCGAATTCGAAGTCCAGCCACGAACCACGGTAAGGAATGATGCGAGCCGAGTACAACAGTTTGCCAGAACTGTGCGTCTTGCCGCGGTCGTGGTCAAAGAACACGCCCGGAGAACGGTGCAGCTGGGAAACGATCACTCGTTCGGTACCGTTGATAACGAAGGTACCGTTCTCAGTCATCAGGGGGATTTCACCCATGTAGACTTCTTGCTCTTTGATGTCCTTGATCGCTTTATTCGACGATTCTTTGTCGAAAATGATCAGGCGTACTTTTACCCGCAAAGGTACGGCGTACGTCACACCGCGGAGCACGCATTCCTTGACATCAAAAGCCGGTTCGCCCAGACGATAACCCACATACTCCAAAGCAGCATTGCCGGAGTAGCTGATGATCGGGAAAACAGATTTGAAGGCCGCATGCAGGCCCACGTCGCGGAACTGATCTTTAGTCGCTCCCGCTTGCAAGAATTCACGATACGAATCCAGCTGGATGGCCAGGAGGTAAGGCACATCCATGACGTCCGGCAACTTGCTAAAGTCCTTGCGGATACGTTTTTTCTCAGTATATGAGTAAGCCATCAGCGTTCCCCAGCTTGGTCACCTGCTTGTTTGGCTCCTCCCGACGGGAGCAGCCAGAAAAATCTTGCGAACCCCATGGTTCGCGCCACCGTTCAAGGTGGGTAGATCACGTAATCAGCGCTAACCAAATCAGCTGCCAACAACGGAAAAAGGCCGGTGGCAGAAGCCACCAGCCATCAGCCTTTCGCTTAACGCTTGGGCTGGAAACGCAAAGTCGATGCTTACTTCAGCTCGACTTTAGCGCCTGCTTCTTCCAGGGTAGCCTTGGCTTTGTCAGCAGCGTCTTTAGCCACTGCTTCCAGGACCATTGCTGGAGCGCCGTCAACGACTGCCTTGGCTTCTTTCAGGCCCAGACCGGTCAGTTCACGAACTGCTTTAATGACGTTAACTTTCTTCTCGCCAGCTTCCAGCAGCATGACGTTGAATTCGGTTTGCTCTTCAACAACGGCAGCAGCAGCAGCTGGGCCAGCGGAAGCAGCAGCAGCGCTAACACCGAATTTTTCTTCGAATGCTTTGATCAGCTCTACAACCTGCAGAACGGACATTTCAGCTACGGCGTTGAGGATATCGTCTTGAGAGATAGACATGACTCTAATTCCTGAATTGGGGGACGGCCTACGCGACCATCGAAATAAACAAAAATGCGCGAGAGGAAGTGCCTGCCCTTAGGCTGCAGCGGCTTCTTTCTGTTCGCGGACGGCCGCCAGAGTACGAGCGAGCTTGCTGGTAGCGCCTTGAATAACGCTCATCAGCTGCGAAATCGCTTCGTTGCGGGTCGGCAATGTTGCCAGTACGTCGATCTGATTAGGTGCGAGGAACTTGCCCTCGAACGCAGCTGCCTTGATCTCGAACTTATCCTGACCTTTAGCGAACTCTTTGAACAAACGGGCAGCAGCGCCTGGGTGTTCATTGGAGAACGCGATCAAGGTCGGGCCGGTGAACACGTCGTTGAGGACACTGTACTCAGTGTCAGCAACGGCGCGCTTAAGCAGGGTGTTACGTACGACACGCACGTATACGCCAGCTTCACGAGCCTCTTTACGGAGTCCGGTCATCGCGCCTACTGTCACACCGCGGGCATCAGCCACAACAGCAGACAGAGCGTTTTTGGCAGCCTCGTTGACTTCAGCGACGATGGCCTTCTTGTCTTCGAGTTTAATTGCCACGGGTTTAACTCCTGCTTGTTACCGTTTCATCTGACCTGAGTCGGATGTCGTTTTGGTGTCTGATTCGGTAAGGAACCGGGAGCACCATCTGCGTAGGCTTGAGGTTTAAGGCTTTCGCCGCCTACGGTCTTGGATAGCCCCCGCCAGGCAGGGACCCCAATTTTCGCAATGGTACGGTTACCCGCGCCATGCCAGTCTTACGCGTCCAACGAACCCTGGTCGATGACCAAGCCTGGGCCCATAGTGGTGCTCAGTGTTACGCGCTTAACGTAGATACCTTTCGAGGAAGCAGGCTTGATACGCTTCAGATCGGCGATCAGCGCTTCAACGTTCTCACGCAGCTTGTCTGCATCAAAGCCGACCTTGCCAACGGAGGTGTGGATAATGCCGTTTTTGTCGGTGCGATAACGAACCTGACCAGCCTTGGCGTTTTTCACGGCAGTGGCTACGTCTGGAGTAACGGTACCGACTTTAGGGTTAGGCATCAGGCCGCGCGGGCCGAGGATCTGACCCAACTGACCAACAACACGCATGGCATCCGGGGATGCAATAACGACGTCATAGTTCAGATCGCCGCCCTTCATTTCAGCAGCCAAGTCGTCCATACCAACGCGATCAGCGCCGGCAGCCAGAGCAGCTTCAGCAGCTGGACCCTGAGTAAATACTGCGACACGAACGGTCTTGCCAGTCCCGTGCGGCAGCACGGTAGCGCTACGTACGACCTGGTCGGATTTACGAGGATCAACACCGAGGTTCACAGCAACGTCCACAGACTCACTGAACTTTACAGTCGACAACTCAGCCAGCAGAGCAGCGGCTTCGTTGAAGTTATAAGATTTGCCAGCTTCGACTTTCGAAGCGATGGCTTTTTGGCGCTTAGTCAGCTTAGCCATTTACACACCCTCCACGTTAAGGCCCATGCTACGAGCAGAACCGGCGATGGTGCGCACGGCGGCGTCCATATCAGCAGCGGTCAAGTCGGCATTTTTTGCCTTGGCGATTTCTTCCAGCTGGGCACGGGTTACAGTGCCAACTTTTACGGTGTTCGGACGAGCCGAGCCGCTGGTCAAGCCAGCTGCTTTTTTCAGCAGTACCGAAGCCGGGGTGCTTTTGGTTTCAAAGGTGAAGCTGCGGTCACTGTAAACGGTGATGATCACAGGAGTCGGCAGACCTGGCTCAATACCCTGAGTACGGGCGTTGAACGCTTTGCAGAATTCCATGATATTCACGCCGTGCTGACCCAGTGCAGGACCAACAGGCGGGCTTGGGTTAGCCTGAGCGGCTTTCACTTGAAGCTTGATGTAAGCGGTAATCTTCTTGGCCATGAGGCACTCCAATTACGGGTTCTAGCGCCTCGAAAGGCTCCCCGGTTACTTGCGCGTTTATCCCGGTGACGAAAAAACCCCACAGCCCAGGGCTGCGGGGTATGGGATTCTGAGCTCAGTTACGCCTTTTCGACCTGACTGAACTCCAGCTCCACCGGAGTGGAGCGTCCGAAAATGAGCACCGCCACTTGGATCCGGCTCTTCTCGTAATTGACCTCTTCGACGGTACCGTTGAAATCAGCAAACGGACCATCTGTAACACGGACGACTTCGCCCGGCTCGAACAGAGTCTTTGGCTTCGGCTTGTCGCTGCCATCGGCAACGCGACGCAGAATTGCCTCAGCTTCTTTATCGGTAATAGGGGCCGGCTTGTCTGCCGTACCACCAATGAAACCCATGACACGAGGAGTGTCCTTGACCAAGTGCCAGGTACCCTCGTTCATGTCCATCTGGACAAGCACATAGCCAGGGAAGAATTTGCGTTCGCTTTTGCGTTTCTGGCCGTTACGCATTTCCACTACTTCTTCAGTAGGGACCAGAATTTCGCCGAAGCCATCTTCCATGCCTGCAAGCTTTACACGCTCAACCAGTGAGCGCATGACATGCTTCTCGTAACCCGAGTAGGCATGCACTACGTACCAACGCTTAGCCACGGGACACCCTTAGCCGACAATCAAGGAAACAAGCCAGCCGAGCAGGGAATCTAAACCCCACAACAGCAGCGCCATAACGAGAACCACTGCAACCACGATCAAAGTGGTCTGGGTAGTCTCTTGACGCGTAGGCCACACGACTTTACGAATCTCAGCGCGAGCTTCCTTGGCCAAAACAAAGAAAGCCTTGCCCCGCCCAGTCTGCAAAGCCACATAGGCTGCCACGGCGGCGATCACAAGCAGGGCAAGAACGCGATACAGGATTGGTTGCGCGGAGTAGTATTGATTTCCAACGACACCCACGACCACCAGAAGCACTACGACAAGCCACTTCACGAGATCAAAACGGGAGTCTTGGGCTTCAGCCTTTGGATTCATCTACTAAAATCCTGTGAAAAGAAAGCCAGATACTTTGGAGAATCTGGCAGGTCAGGAGGGAATCGAACCCCCAACCTACGGTTTTGGAGACCGTCGCTCTGCCAATTGAGCTACTGACCTAAAAGCAAAATCAGGCCGACCATTATGCGGACCTGACAGGAAGATTTCAACAGCAACTCGACAACTACTATCGTGCAGGCCGATTCACTGCAGCACTACCTCACCAAGAGCTTGAAAACCATGGCATTCGTAGCACCTAAAACAAAGGCAGATACTCACATATCTGCCTTAGTAATGGAGCTCTTGAGCGGATTTGAACCGCTGACCTCACCCTTACCAAGGGTGTGCTCTACCAACTGAGCTACAAGAGCAAAACACATTGCACAACCAGAAAACTTGGAGCGGGTAGCGGGAATCGAACCCGCATCATCAGCTTGGAAGGCTGAGGTTCTACCACTAAACTATACCCGCTGAGCCTTGCTGCTTACGCTCAAAATATGGTGGAGGGGGAAGGATTCGAACCTTCGAAGTCGTAGACGTCAGATTTACAGTCTGATCCCTTTGGCCGCTCGGGAACCCCTCCTAAGCGAGGCAGCATTCTATATCATGCCACCCTTCTGTCAATCTTTTTCTCAATAAAAACTTGAGGTTACGAGCATTGACCGTCGCCGCATCAGCACCTATCAGTTGATCTGCACTGCGAAGCGGGCGCCATTCTATTCAAACTATTCTATGGTTGCAATGCCTCACATGACATTATTTCATTTTTTAGCGTGGGAAAATCCCTGCGGAGCTCGGCGACTAGCACATCGCTCACCAGCCGCCTACTCGCAGGCACAATCTTCAGCCAATACCCGCCGCCTTGATGATCCAGGCGCTCACCCAAGTGAGTGTCAATATCCAATGCAACAAGGCGCTGCTCGAGAAGCGTAATTTCAGCCTGCTTGGGGGTGCCGCCTAGGTATAGGCATTTCTCTTGGTCTGCGGCGATGCGCGCGTTAGCACAATTTAATGCCGACTCGCTAAGCAGCCGAATATCCTGGCCGTATGCTCGATGAGTGAGCAGCGGCTCGACTTCTTTGGGGCGCAGCGGCGCATCCTGCTGATGCCAGACAAAATAAAGCCCGTTCAACATGAGCAACAACAAAAATGCCCAAGGCATACCCACCTCATAATCGATATGCATTCGGATGCATGCCTACCTATTAACCCTGATTTCTACCTAATTCTGCTGAAGCCTCAGACTTACCTCCCCCCCGCTGAAGTGCTCCTCCCGGCCACCTACCTTCAGCCTTAGCGCCCCGTCGTCACCAACTCCCAGGACAACACCCTGAGTGATCGTCGCGCCCGCAGTAAGAGCGACCACAAGCCCTTGCCACAAGTGCTTCTCCTCCCAATCTCTCCGGTAGGCCGCGAAGCCCTTTTCCTGATGACCAGCGAGATATGCTCTGAGATTCCGACTTAGCGCGCAAGCAACCTTGTTCCGGTCCTGGACAAGCCCGAGCTCCAGAGCCAATGAAGTCCAAGCCTGGTCTACATTAATGGATTCACGCATATTGACGTTGATGCCAACACCAATTACCACATGACACACATTGGCAGGATCGCCGGTTAGCTCAAGCAGCACTCCAGCAAGTTTCTTACCGCCGACCAGAATGTCATTGGGCCATTTCAGCCCCGCAGTATCAATACCGAGCTCTCTCAGCGTATCTACCACAGCAAGTCCTACTAGAAGACTCAGACCATCCAGGCGACGCGTCCCGCCATCCATACGCAAGGCGAGGCTGTAATAGAGATTTTCAGCGAAAGGACTTACCCAATGACGGCCACGCCTGCCACGGCCAGCTGTCTGCTGCTCTGCGAGAACCAAGCAAGGAAGTTCAGCGTCTGAATTGGCCACTCGCATGGCTTCAGCATTAGTTGAGTCGATCGTTTCGTGAATCCTGCACGCCCAGCCCAACCCCATATGCTCACGACGCAAAGCCTCATCATCCAACAATGACAGCGGCGAGGCCAACCGGTAGCCACGACCGCGCACCTTGTAAATTTCTATCCCGAGGTCAGCCTGGACCTGCTGCAACTTCTTCCAGACCGCACTCCGGCTGACCCCCAGCGCAAGCCCCAGATCCTCACCGGAGTGAAATGCCCCGTCTCCAAGTAGCTTTAGCAATGTATGCATGAGTGGGAGCGCCTGGCAGTAAGACGCGCATGATAGCCATACAGGCGACTCACGCAAGCGTAAGTTTCAAGGCCCAAGCCGTCAGCAACGCAGCTAGAGGACTGATTAATTGTGAGAAGTGATCGATAGTTTTCCGCGCACAAAACAAAACCCCATCTGCTTTCGCAAATGGGGTTTCGGAATTTAATCTTGACGATGACCTACTCTCACATGGGGAAACCCCACACTACCATCGGCGATGCATCGTTTCACTGCTGAGTTCGGGATGGGATCAGGTGGTTCCAACGCTCTATGGTCGTCAAGAAATTCGGGTACTGACTCGTCCTCTCGAACGCTTCAGCAAATCGGGTATGTGATCAAGGTACAGCTTGTGTGTTCGCAAACTTTCGTCTTCATGCGTCTTCACACACCGCAACCTGCTGTCTTTCTGCAGATTGCTTGGGTGTTATATGGTCAAGCCTCACGGGCAATTAGTATTGGTTAGCTCAACGCCTCACAGCGCTTACACACCCAACCTATCAACGTCGTAGTCTTCGACGGCCCTTCAGGGAACTCAAGGTTCCAGTGAGATCTCATCTTGAGGCAAGTTTCCCGCTTAGATGCTTTCAGCGGTTATCTTTTCCGAACATAGCTACCCGGCAATGCCACTGGCGTGACAACCGGAACACCAGAGGTTCGTCCACTCCGGTCCTCTCGTACTAGGAGCAGCCCCTCTCAAATCTCAAACGTCCACGGCAGATAGGGACCGAACTGTCTCACGACGTTCTAAACCCAGCTCGCGTACCACTTTAAATGGCGAACAGCCATACCCTTGGGACCGGCTTCAGCCCCAGGATGTGATGAGCCGACATCGAGGTGCCAAACACCGCCGTCGATATGAACTCTTGGGCGGTATCAGCCTGTTATCCCCGGAGTACCTTTTATCCGTTGAGCGATGGCCCTTCCATACAGAACCACCGGATCACTAAGACCTACTTTCGTACCTGCTCGACGTGTCTGTCTCGCAGTCAAGCGCGCTTTTGCCTTTATACTCTACGACCGATTTCCGACCGGTCTGAGCGCACCTTCGTACTCCTCCGTTACTCTTTAGGAGGAGACCGCCCCAGTCAAACTACCCACCATACACTGTCCTCGATCCGGATAACGGACCTGAGTTAGAACCTCAAAGTTGCCAGGGTGGTATTTCAAGGTTGGCTCCACGCAGACTGGCGTCCACGCTTCAAAGCCTCCCACCTATCCTACACAAGCAAATTCAAAGTCCAGTGCAAAGCTATAGTAAAGGTTCACGGGGTCTTTCCGTCTAGCCGCGGATACACTGCATCTTCACAGCGATTTCAATTTCACTGAGTCTCGGGTGGAGACAGCGCCGCCATCGTTACGCCATTCGTGCAGGTCGGAACTTACCCGACAAGGAATTTCGCTACCTTAGGACCGTTATAGTTACGGCCGCCGTTTACCGGGGCTTCGATCAAGAGCTTCGCGTTAGCTAACCCCATCAATTAACCTTCCGGCACCGGGCAGGCGTCACACCCTATACGTCCACTTTCGTGTTTGCAGAGTGCTGTGTTTTTAATAAACAGTCGCAGCGGCCTGGTATCTTCGACCGGCATGAGCTTACGGAGCAAGTCCTTCACCCTCACCGGCGCACCTTCTCCCGAAGTTACGGTGCCATTTTGCCTAGTTCCTTCACCCGAGTTCTCTCAAGCGCCTTGGTATTCTCTACCCAACCACCTGTGTCGGTTTGGGGTACGGTTCCTGGTTACCTGAAGCTTAGAAGCTTTTCTTGGAAGCATGGCATCAACCACTTCGTGTTCTAAAGAACACTCGTCATCAGCTCTCGGCCTTGAAACCCCGGATTTACCTAAGATTTCAGCCTACCACCTTAAACCTGGACAACCAACGCCAGGCTGGCCTAGCCTTCTCCGTCCCTCCATCGCAATAACCAGAAGTACAGGAATATTAACCTGTTTTCCATCGACTACGCTTTTCAGCCTCGCCTTAGGGACCGACTAACCCTGCGTCGATTAACGTTGCGCAGGAAACCTTGGTCTTTCGGCGTGGGTGTTTTTCACACCCATTGTCGTTACTCATGTCAGCATTCGCACTTCTGATACCTCCAGCAAGCTTCTCAACTCACCTTCACAGGCTTACAGAACGCTCCTCTACCGCATCACTTGCGTGATACCCGTAGCTTCGGTGCATGGTTTGAGCCCCGTTACATCTTCCGCGCAGGCCGACTCGACTAGTGAGCTATTACGCTTTCTTTAAAGGGTGGCTGCTTCTAAGCCAACCTCCTAGCTGTCTAAGCCTTCCCACATCGTTTCCCACTTAACCATGACTTTGGGACCTTAGCTGACGGTCTGGGTTGTTTCCCTTTTCACGACGGACGTTAGCACCCGCCGTGTGTCTCCCATGCTCGGCACTTGTAGGTATTCGGAGTTTGCATCGGTTTGGTAAGTCGGGATGACCCCCTAGCCGAAACAGTGCTCTACCCCCTACAGTGATACATGAGGCGCTACCTAAATAGCTTTCGAGGAGAACCAGCTATCTCCGAGCTTGATTAGCCTTTCACTCCGATCCACAGGTCATCCGCTAACTTTTCAACGGTAGTCGGTTCGGTCCTCCAGTTAGTGTTACCCAACCTTCAACCTGCCCATGGATAGATCGCCCGGTTTCGGGTCTATTCCCAGCGACTAGACGCCCTATTAAGACTCGCTTTCGCTACGCCTCCCCTATTCGGTTAAGCTCGCCACTGAAAATAAGTCGCTGACCCATTATACAAAAGGTACGCAGTCACCCAACAAAGTGGGCTCCCACTGCTTGTACGCATACGGTTTCAGGATCTATTTCACTCCGCTCTCCGCGGTTCTTTTCGCCTTTCCCTCACGGTACTGGTTCACTATCGGTCAGTCAGTAGTATTTAGCCTTGGAGGATGGTCCCCCCATGTTCAGACAAGGTTTCTCGTGCCCCGTCCTACTCGATTTCATTGACAAGAGATTTTCGCGTACAGGGCTATCACCCACTATGGCCGCACTTTCCAGAGCGTTCCGCTAATCTCAAATCAACTTAAGGGCTGGTCCCCGTTCGCTCGCCACTACTAAGGGAATCTCGGTTGATTTCTTTTCCTCAGGGTACTTAGATGTTTCAGTTCCCCTGGTTCGCTCCATACACCTATGTATTCAGTGTAAGGTAACTGTCTTATGACAGCTGGGTTCCCCCATTCAGACATCTCCGGATCACAGTCTGTTTGCCGACTCCCCGAAGCTTTTCGCAGGCTACCACGTCTTTCATCGCCTCTGACTGCCAAGGCATCCACCGTATGCGCTTCTTCACTTGACCATATAACCCCAAGCAATCTGGTTATACTGTGAAGACGACATTCGCCGAAAGTTTGCATTTCACAAACTTTACCTTAGCCTGGACACGCACCAGTGAAAGAGGTGCCCAGTCTATATTTCAATCACATACCCAAATTTTTAAAGAACGATCCAGTCAAAAGACCAGAAATCAACACTCATCATCCCAGTGGATGGAGCGCTCATTTCTAAGCTTTCACAATTCAGAAGCAGTTATGGTGGAGCCAAACGGGATCGAACCGTTGACCTCCTGCGTGCAAGGCAGGCGCTCTCCCAGCTGAGCTATGGCCCCATAACAAAATTGGTGGGTCTGGGCAGATTCGAACTGCCGACCTCACCCTTATCAGGGGTGCGCTCTAACCAACTGAGCTACAGACCCAATTTCGAGCTTGTAACTGTTAGCGTGAGCTATCAGCTTGGAGCTTAAAGCTGCTTCTATCGTCTTCTTCAATGAATCAAGCAATTCGTGTGGGAACTTGCGAAGAAGCTGAGTCTTCGATTAAGGAGGTGATCCA
>NZ_CM174408.1:112500-495000 GCF_057834665.1 Pseudomonas sp. GL_135 | reverse complement strand
TAATGCCGGGCGCTTCCTGGATACCTACGTAGTTACCCAGCGACTTGGACATCTTCTTGACGCCGTCCAATCCTTCCAACAACGGCATCGTCAGAACACACTGAGCTTCCTGACCATAAGCACGCTGCAGCTCACGCCCCATCAGCAAGTTGAATTTCTGATCGGTGCCGCCCAGCTCGACGTCTGCGCGCAAAGCTACCGAGTCGTAACCCTGCACAAGCGGATAGAGGAATTCGTGGATGGCAATCGACTGGTTCGACTTGTAACGCTTGTCGAAGTCATCGCGCTCCAGCATGCGCGCTACGGTGTATTGGGAAGAGAGCCGGATGAAGTCTGCAGGACTGAGTTGATCCATCCAGGTGGAATTGAATGCCACCTCGGTCTTGGCCGGATCCAGAATCTTGAAGACCTGTGCTTTATAGGTCTCGGCGTAGTCGAGCACTTGCTCGCGCGTAAGCGGGGGGCGGGTAGCACTCTTGCCGCTCGGATCGCCAATCATGCCGGTGAAGTCGCCGATCAGGAAAATCACCTGATGCCCTAGATCCTGGAATTGGCGCAGCTTGTTAATAAGCACCGTGTGTCCAAGGTGCAGGTCGGGCGCGGTTGGATCAAAACCGGCCTTGATGCGAAGTGGCTGCCCACGCTTGAGCTTTGTGATCAGCTCGGCCTCGACCAGGAGTTCATCTGCACCACGCTTGATCAGCGCTAGCTGCTCTTCAACCGACTTCATAACCGCCCCGTAATGCCTTATTTCAAAGGGAAACAACCATACAAGATCAGCGCCCAAATACAAGTTCTGACAATAGGAGCATGACGAATCGCGGAGCAAGCCGATCACAAGCTTGCCTCAGGCGAGATTTGGTTATATTTTATACAGTTATTTCATCTTCATCATGTCATTCATCTTTTCCATTTCATCTTTTTCAAAGTCAAAATTACCTATGACCGACACTCCGCCTAAAGCGCCACCGCTTTATCCGAAGAGCCACCTGCTCGCAGCCAGCGGTATCGCCGCGCTGCTTAGCCTGGCTCTCCTTGTATTTCCATCCAGCGACGTCGAAGCCAAACGAACAAACCTTACTCTGGAACTCGACACACCTGCCGATCAGATCGAGCAAGAACAAGACGCTCAAGAACAGACTCAAGCCACAGACGCGCCGGTAGATTCTCCGTTCGCTCAGATCGAAGGTGATGCGGCTGAGCCGGCCGAAACAGCCAAGACCTCCAACGACACCAAGGCCGCGCCGAAAGAGATCGCTACTGCCAAGGGCCCGACCCACCGGGAAGTGGTGGTATCGAAGGGCGATACGCTGTCGACATTGTTCAGCAAAGTCGGTCTGCCCGCGACGGCAGTGCATGACGTGATTGCCAGCGACAAGCAAGCCAAGCAGTTCAGCCAGTTGAAAAATGGCCAGGTGCTGCAGTTCGAACTGTCGCCTGAAGGCAACCTCAAGCAACTGCACAGCAAGCTGAGCGAGACAGAAAGCATCAGCTTGTCTCGTACAGACAAGGGCTACACATTTACCCGTGACGTGAGTAAACCCAACGTCCGCACTGCCTATGTGCATGGCATGATCAACAACTCGCTGTCGCAATCCGCCCAGCGTGCAGGCCTGAGCCACACCATGACCATGGAGATGGCAAACATCTTCGGCTACGACGTCGACTTCACCCAGGATATCCGCAAGGGTGACGAATTCGATGTGATCTACGAGCAGAAGGTCGTCAACGGCAAGACGGTCAGTACGGGCAATATTCTTTCGGCGCGCTTCGTAAACCGCGGCAAGACTTACACCGCTGTGCGTTATACGAACAAGCAGGGTAATACCAATTATTACACCGCAGACGGCAACAGCATGCGTAAGGCGTTCATCCGCACGCCAGTCGAATTCGCCCGCATTAGCTCGCTGTTCTCATCCGGTCGCAAACACCCGATCCTGAACAAGATTCGCGCCCACCAAGGCATCGACTACGCTGCACCTCGTGGCACGCCAATCAAGGCGACCGGCGATGGCAAAGTCATTCTTGCCGGGCGGCGCGGCGGCTATGGCAATACCGTGATCATCCAGCACGGTGAAACGTACCGGACGCTGTACGGCCACATGCAAGGTTTTGCCAAGGGCATCCAGTCGGGATCCAGCGTCAAGCAGGGACAAGTCATTGGCTATATTGGAACCACCGGGCTGTCGACGGGTCCTCATGTTCATTACGAATTCCAGGTAAACGGCGTTCATGTCGATCCATTGGGGCAGAAGCTGCCGATGGCTGATCCGATCGCCAAGTCCGAAAAACAGCGGTTTATGCAGGAGAGCCAACCTTTGATGGCTCGCATGGACCAGGAAAAGGCCACCATGCTGGCCTCGAGTAAGCGCTGACCCATGACTTTATATGTAGGTGTAATGTCCGGAAGCAGTCTGGATGGACTCGACTTCGCGCTGGTAGAACAGGATGACCGACCACGTCTGCTCGGCACCTACTACATTCCCATGCCGGACGATCTTCGCGCCGAACTGCTTGGGCTCTGTGCCAGCGGCCCGGACGAGCTGGCACGCGCCGGCATTGCCGAGCAGAAATGGGTTCACCTCGCGGCTCAAGGCGTACTGGCCCTGCTGGATCAGCAGAATGTTTCAGCCGGTGAGATCCGCGCCATCGGCAGTCACGGTCAGACGATTCGTCACGAGCCGGCTCGCGGCTTCACCATCCAGATTGGCAACCCTGCCCTCCTGGCCGAGCTGACGGGAATCACCGTGGTCAGCGACTTTCGCAAGCGCGATATCGCTGCAGGTGGCCAAGGCGCGCCGCTGGTTCCGGCATTCCACGAAGCGCTGTTCGACGATAACAAGGACTACCGCGCCGTGCTCAACGTGGGTGGGTTCAGCAACCTCAGCCTGATCGAAATAGACAAACCGGTTTCCGGCTTCGACTCGGGCCCGGGCAATGTGTTGCTCGACGCCTGGATTCAAGCACAGCGCGGCGTGAGCTATGACCGCGATGGCGCTTGGGGCGCGAGCGGGACAGTCAATGATGCGCTGCTCAAGTCCATGCTCAGTGATCAGTTCTTTCAGACCAAGGGTCCCAAGAGCACCGGCCGTGAAGTGTTCAACCTTGGCTGGGTTCACCACCACCTGTTCCAGATGCCCACGCTGAGACCGGAAGATGTGCAGGCGACACTGCTGGAAGTCACCGCATTGAGCATTACCGAGTCGCTGCAATCGGCACAGGCGCAGACCAAAGAACTGCTGATCTGCGGCGGCGGCGCTCACAACAAGGCCTTGATGGATCGACTGGCAGCGCTGCTGCCGGCAACAAAGGTCACGAGCACGGCGGAGTTCGGCGTCGATCCTGATTGGGTCGAGGCGATGGCATTCGCCTGGCTCGCGCACTGCGCACTGGAAAGCGTGCCCGCCAATCGTCCGAGCGTCACGGGGGCCAAAGGCTTGCGTGTTCTGGGTGCCATCTACCCGGCTTAAGCGCAACGCCCGAAATGCAAAACGCCGCGCAAATGCGCGGCGTTTTTGTCTGTACCGACTGGATCAGATCGAAAACGAAGAGCCACAGCCACAAGTAGTCGCGGCGTTGGGGTTCTTGATCACGAAGCGAGAGCCTTCCAGACCCTCCTGATAATCCACCTCCGCACCTGCCAGGTACTGGAAGCTCATAGGGTCGACCACAAGGCTGACGCCCTCGCGCTCGACGATCGTGTCATCTTCGGCGACGTCTTCATCAAAAGTGAAGCCGTACTGGAAGCCGGAACAACCGCCACCGGTCACGAAGACGCGGAGCTTCAGGCGATCATTGCCCTCTTCGTCGACCAGGGTTTTCACCTTGTGCGCGGCACCGTGGGTGAATTCCAAAGCCACAGGGGTAAAGGATTCAACGCTCATGCTCAAAATCTCCCGGCGCTAAGCCGTCATAATGCGTAATGTCGCGCATTATCCGCTTCTCCTAGAAAATTGGTCAACTATTGTCACGGCAGCCACAAGCCGCAAGCGACAAGCTGCGAGAAACAGCCAGCTATCGGCTTACAACTTGAGGCGCTCGACTTGACGCCGTTAAGGCAGCATCCCCGCGTGGGACAGGCCCAGGCGCTCATCAAGGCCAAACATGATGTTCATGTTCTGCACGGCCTGGCCCGAAGCGCCTTTGACCAGATTGTCGATGACCGACAGCACCACCACCAGATCGCCATCCTGCGGACGATGCACCGCCATGCGACAAACGTTCGCGCCGCGTACGCTCCGGGTTTCCGGATGGCTGCCGACCGGCATCACGTCGACGAATGGCTCATTGGCATAACGCTTTTCGAACAACGCCTGCAGATCGACCGACCTGTCAACGACGGTCGCGTACAACGTGGCGTGAATACCACGGATCATCGGCGTCAGGTGCGGCACGAACGTTAGCCCGACATCGCCACCTGCAGCACGACGCAGCCCTTGGGTGATTTCGGGAAGATGGCGATGCCCTTTTACGGCATAGGCCTTGAAGCTCTCGCTGGTTTCGGAATACAGCGAGCCCACACTGGCGCCGCGTCCTGCACCACTGACGCCCGACTTACAGTCGGCGATCAAACGCGACGGATCGGCCAGGCCCGCTTCGAGCAGTGGAAGAAAACCCAGCTGGGTTGCGGTCGGATAGCAACCCGGTACCGCAATCAGGCGTGCGCCCTTGATGTGCTCGCGATTGACTTCCGGCAGGCCGTACACCGCCTCGTCGAGCAGTTCCGGCGCGCCGTGGGGCTGGTTGTACCACTTGGCCCACTCGACCGGATCCTGCAGACGGAAGTCGGCGGAGAGGTCGATGACCTTAGTGCCGGCGGCGAGCAATTCGCCCGCCAGCGCATGTGCGACTCCGTGAGGCGTGGCGAAGAACACCACGTCGCATGCGCCAAGCACTTTGACATCCGGCACGCTGAATGCCAGACCGTCATAGTGACCGCGCAGGTTCGGATACATGTCAGCGACAGGCAGACCTGCCTCGGAGCGCGAGGTGATCGCAACCACTTCAGCCTCTGGATGTTGCGCCAGAAGACGCAGCAACTCGACGCCGGTGTAACCCGTGCCGCCGACGATACCGACCTTGACCATAACCTGCCCCTCAACGAAACCACTGGAAAGCCGCTGATCATATGGGCCGATCGCCAATGGGACAACCGCGAACGTGACGTACGGGCGCCGATGCCACTACTATTTGGCACCGTGTCCCTGGAAAAAAACCAAAATGCTCTATCTCTGGATCAAAGCGCTGCATATCGTCGCGATGGTGTGCTGGTTCGCCGCCCTGTTCTATCTGCCGCGATTGTTCGTCTATCACGCCATGAGCGAAGACGCCGTAAGCCGCGAGCGTTTCTGCACCATGGAGCGCAAGTTGTACCGGGGGATCATGATGCCCGCGATGATCGCTACCCTGATATTCGGGATCTGGCTGATCGTCCTCGCACCGGGTTTCCTGCAGCAAGGCTGGTTGCACGCCAAGCTCACCCTCGTCGTCCTGCTGATTGGCTATCACCACGTCTGCGGCGCGCAGGTCAAACGCTTCGCCCGTGGAGAACCAGGCCGCAGCCATGTGTTTTATCGCTGGTTCAACGAAGTACCCGTGTTGATCTTGCTGGCGGTGGTCATTCTGGTTGTCGTCAAACCGTTCTGACGCGCATCGCTCACATCATATGAACTCAAGACAAGGAAGCCGGCATGTCGGAGCACTTTAAGATCGTTTTCGAGGGACAGTTGCGAACAGGGGTTGAGCTGGAAACTGCACGCCTGAACCTGGCGCAGCTGTTCAAGACCGACGTGTCCGGCGTTGATCGTCTCTTCACCGGGAAACCCGTGACCATCAAGCGCAGCTTGACGCGGGACGACGCGCAGCGCTATCTCGCGGCGCTGAACGATGCAGGCGTCGAAGGCCGTATCGAGGTTGAGGAGCCAGTGTCACTGAGCCTTGATGAAGTGGTGGAAGACGTTCCCCAGCGTCCGGCTTTCGAACCTGCAGCATCGCCCTACGCACCGCCGCGCACGCCGGTTGCACAAGACTGGCCCGCCGTGGGCGAATTGAAGGTGTTCTCCATTCAGGGCCGAATCGGCCGCTTGCGCTATCTGGCGTGGAGCCTGGCGCTGGTTGCAGTTGGCCTGCTGGTCGCCGCCCTGTGCGTCGGCGTTCTAAGCGTTTCGCTGGTGGCGGGCGGACTGCTCGGCACCGTTGCCCTCGTCGCGTTCGTGGTTGTCAGCATCCAGATCGGCGCCCAGCGGTTGCACGATGCCGGGTGGTCAGCCTGGTTGCTGTTGCTGAATCTGGTACCGGTAGTGGGCAGCTTCTTTCCGATCGTAATGATGGCCGTCCCCGGCAGCACGGGCCCGAATAGGTATGGTCCGCCGCCGCCAGGTAACACACCGCGCGTCAAGGTCCTCGCCATCCTGTGGCTTGCGGTGCTTGCGCTGGTGTTTATCGTCGCGATGATGGGTGGCATGGAGACTGTTCAAGAGCAGGTCGAAGCCACCACCAGCGAATACGAGGAAGCGCTGCCGTACGACGATGACACGGAACAACCGGTCGTTCCCGTTGATCCTGTAGATATTGGTGACTCGTCCGACAGCAACGACGACCAATAACTATCTGGCAGCAAGGACGCTGTCTTACTACGAGCTGCAAACACTGGAGAATTGCATGACCCGTTACGCCATGGTCACAGGGGCATCCAGCGGTATTGGCCTGGCGATGGCCGAAGCCCTCGCCCGCCGGGGTCGCAACCTTATTCTGGTGGCCAGGCACCGGGAGATGCTTGAGAGCATCGCAATCGAGTTCACCCAACGCTTTGGTGTCGAGGTGCTGTTCCGCGCCTGCGATCTGGGTGAGCCACTGCGCCTCTCGGGCTTTCTGCTTGAACTTGAGGAAGGCTCGCGAAGTATCGATTTGCTGGTCAACTGCGCGGGTATTGGCAACAGCGGGCCGTTTCTAGCCCAAGAGTGGGCGCAGGAGCAGGACCTGCTCGACCTTAATGTGCTCGCGTTGACGCGCCTCTGTCACACAGTCGGCAACCTGATGGCGGTGCAAGGCGGCGGCCAGATCCTCAACGTTGCGTCGATCATGGGCTTTCAGCCTGGGCCGTGGATGAGCACCTACGCCGCGAGCAAAGCGTATGTACTGCATTTTTCCGAAGGGCTTCGCGAGGAACTGCACAAAACTGGCGTGAAGATTTCGGTGTTGTGCCCCGGGCCGACGCGAACAGCGTTTTTCCGCACCGCACAGCTGGACGCCGGCAAGTTCACCCACGACAAACACATGACCGCCGAGGAAGTTGCGCTGTACACGGTTCGCGCGCTGGACAAGAACCGTGCGGTGATCATTCCTGGTTGGCGTAACAGGCTGCTGACACGCCTTCCGCGCTTCGCCGGTCGCTGGATGACGCGAAAACTCTGGGGCTCGATTCTCAAATCTCGTACGTCAGTCTGACGCAGCACATCGCAACAAACGTCTGGGCGTGACCCGGGACGCTCAGTACACTGCCTTCATCCCCCTCGAAACGGAGCAAGAAGGCTGTGGATACTTTGTTCACCAAGATCATCAACCGGGAAATTCCGGCGAAGATCATCTATGAAGATGATCAGGTACTGGCTTTTCACGACATCGCCCCACAGGCGCCAGTGCATTTTCTGGTCATTCCGAAGAAGCCGATCGCCACCCTCAACGACGTGACTGAAGACGATAAGGGCCTGCTGGGCCATATCCTGTTCACAGCGCAGCGCCTGGCGAAAGAGCTGGGTTGCGAGGATGGCTTCCGAGTGGTCATGAACACCAACGAAAAAGGCGGGCAGACCGTCTATCACATTCATATGCACGTGCTGGGTCAGCGCCAGATGAACTGGCCGCCGGGCTGAGTCATTCCATTCATGCTTCGTCGCCCCGTCGCAGGCGTGCTCTGCGCCTCGGCGGGCTGATGCCGGACAAGCCCGGTTACATCGTTTGAGGTAGACTGGCCACCGTGGATTTACCCGGAGGCGCCCATGGCTACCGAACGTCACTATTCCCCTATCGACCGCTTTCTGCTTCAGGCCGACGCTGCGATGAAGACGCTGCTGCCCGTCAGCGCGCACGCCCACCGTCCCTCGCCTGCCATCGTTCAACCCGACGTCAAGATGAATGAGTCCGACACCCGGCACGTAGCCGGGCTCATGCGCATCAACCACACTGGCGAAGTCTGTGCTCAGGCGTTGTATCAGGGGCAGGCGCTTACTGCGAAACTGCCTCAGGTACGCAAAGCCATGGAGCACGCCGCCGAGGAAGAGATCGACCACCTTGTGTGGTGCGAGCAACGCATTCACCAGTTGGGCAGTCACACCAGTGTGCTCAACCCGCTGTTCTACGGAGCTTCGTTTGGTATTGGCGCGGTGGCTGGCCTGATCAGCGATCGAATCAGCCTGGGCTTCGTTGCCGCGACGGAGGATCAGGTGTGCAAGCATTTGAACGAGCATCTGGAGCAATTGCCGGTCGAGGACGAGAAGTCCCGGGCGATTCTCGAACAGATGCGCGCCGACGAGGAGCATCACGCGGAAAGCGCGATCGAGGCAGGCGGTTTCCGCTTCCCGGCGCCAGTGAAATTCGGCATGAGCCTGATCGCCAAAGTCATGACCAAGACCACCTACAGGATCTGATCGGATCCGCGGCGACCGGCTTCTCTTACGGGGCAAGGCAATCGCTGGAGGCCGGAAACAAGAAAGGCGCCTGAAGAGGCGCCTTTTTTATCGCTGAAACCTTAGACCGGCATGTTGCGGCCGTAGAAGATTTCGAGCATCTCGTGCTTCACGCGGCCAGTGACCTGCTCGCGCTGCTCAGCGGAGAGATTGCTGGTGGCGTCGCCGAACAGGTAGTTGTCCAGTTCGAATTGCTTGAGCAGCATTTTGGTATGGAACAGGTTCTCCTGGTACACGTTGACGTCAGTCATCTGGTAGCTGTCGCGCGTGTCGTCGGAAAGGTAATTCTGGATCGAGTTGATCTCGTGGTCGATGAAGTGCTTCTTGCCTTCGACGTCACGGGTGAAACCGCGCACGCGATAATCGACGGTCACGATGTCGGACTCGAACTTGTGGATCAGGTAGTTCAGCGCTTTCAACGGCGAGATCACGCCACAGGTCGACACGTCGATGTCCACACGGAAGGTGGCGATGCCGTCAACGGGGTGAATTTCCGGATAGGTGTGAACCGTGATGTGGCTCTTGTCCAGGTGCGCAAGGATGGTTTCCGGCAGCGGACCCGGCGATTCTTCGATCTGGCTGTCGGTCGGCGTGACCGGCTGCTCGGAGATCAGAATGGTCACACTGGCGCCTTGTGGGTCGTAATCCTGACGCGCGATGTTCAGGATGTTCGCGCCAATGATATCGACGACATCGGTGAGAATCCGCGTCAGGCGTTCGGCGTCGTACACACTGTTGATGTACTCGACGTAGGCCTGCTGGTCCTGCGGGGTTTCCGCATAGCAGATGTCATAGATGTTGAAGCTCAAGGTCTTGGTCAGGTTATTGAACCCGTGGAGCTTGAGTTTGCTTTTCACCGTTAAAAACTCTCTATATGGGTGCGGCGCTGGCCGCGTGATCAAGCATGCCCGTCAACTGAGCCCGGCTCAGCTGCGTAGGACGGTTAACACCTCTTCGCGTTGGCGATTTTGGTTGTCTGGTCGGAGGCGAGCCGGCTATCCGGCGGTCGCGCCCTGAAAAAGGGGCGCATTATGCAGACGTCAGAAGTCGCATGCCATAGCCTGCACCGCTTTTGTGAAAATTGAGCGTTGCTCAGCCCAGTTCGATGATCTCGTAATCGTGGGTGATTTCGACGCCTGCATTACCCAGCATGATCGACGCCGAGCAGTATTTCTCGGCCGATAGCTCGATCGCTCGCTTGACCTGCGTTTCTTTCAGGCCGCGCCCTTTAACCACGAAGTGCAGATGGATCTTGGTGAAGACCTTGGGATCTTCGTTGGCGCGCTCGGCTTCCAGAAACGCCTCGCAGCTCTCGATAGGCTGGCGGGCTTTCTTGAGGATGCTGACCACGTCGTAGTTGCTGCAGCCACCCAAACCGATCAGCACCATTTCCATCGGGCGAACACCCAGATTGCGACCGCCGCTTTCTGGCGGGCCGTCCATCACGACCACGTGGCCGCTGCCGGACTCACCGAGGAACATTGCCTCACCCGCCCATTGAATACGCGCCTTCATCACCGGACTCCAATGCTTGAAAAATGGCGGCCAGCTTAGCACAGGGCTTTACTGTCGCTGAGTGGACCGGGCATGCCCGAAAACGAGGGAAATGTAGGAAATATCTGAAAAAATGGCTAATTGCCGGTCTTGAACTGCATCAAATCGGAAATACTGCCGATACCTCTAAGAATGCCTCAGGGCGCAGTTTTTTACGGGATACAGCCATGCTCGCCGTGCCGCCTCCGAACAAGATGAAAATCGCCGACAAACTGCTGCCCCATTCCCAGCGGCGAAAATGCCCGGCGAAGAGCAACATCATTTGCGCAGGCGAGGAATCGGACTCGCTGTACTTGATCCTAAAGGGCTCGGTGACGATCCTGATCGAAGATAACGAAGGCCGCGAGATGATAGTGGCCTACCTCAATACCGGGGATTTCTTCGGCGAACTGGGGCTTTTTCAGCAGACGGCCGCCGGTGCACAGCGCAGCGCCTGGGTGCGCGCCAAAACCGAATGCGAAGTGGCCGAGATCAGCTACGCCAAATTCCGCGAGCTCAGTCAGCATGATCCCGAATTGATGTATGCCATCGGTGCGCAGATCGCCGAGCGGCTGCGCAATACCACGCGCAAGGTTGGCGATCTTGCGTTTCTGGACGTCACTGGCCGCGTTGCCCGCAGCCTGCTCGATCTGTGCAAGCAGCCTGACGCGATGACTCACCCCGATGGCATGCAGATCAAGATCACTCGCCAGGAGATTGGCCGTATCGTGGGGTGTTCGCGGGAGATGGTCGGTCGCGTGCTCAAGGCGCTCGAAGAGCAGAACCTGGTTCATGTTCGGGGCAAAACCATGGTTGTGTTCGGTACCCGCTAACGACGTGACCGATGCCCGCAGCTGAATCAGATCCCGGCGAGCAGTCGCGTGTAGCGTTCGCTCAGGCGGTGAAGAAAATCCGGCACTTCGAACAGTTCGTGCAAGGCGATATGGCTCTCTGCTTTGCAGCGCTGCTCCAGCTCGCACGTCTCGTTAAAACGATTGACCGCATTCACCATTGCCACGCGTTCGTCATCCAGTAGCATCGCAGCATGAGCCAACACCACCGGCCGCTTGCCACCCTGACTCTGCCGCCAGCGCTGCGCCGTACCGACCATCTTGCGAGCGTTGAGGTTGACGTTGAAACGGCCATCGCAGAAGGCACCTTCGACTTCGCCCAAGGATGCATTGCCACCCAATTCAATCAGCGCATCCAGGATCGGCTGACACAGGCGCATGTAAGCGTTTTCGATGCGGTCGCGATCCAGGTCGGTGTCCGGCTGCACATACACAAGCGCCACATTCACCGTCGAAGGCGATTGCGGCACGGGCTCGCCGCCACTTTCACGCAACAGCACAGGCCATCCACTGTCGGCGAGCGTTTCGCTGGCTTCAGTGAAGCCGGGAAGACGGCTCAACCGCCGCGGCATGACCAACGCGCGATCCGTAGGCCGCCAGAACAGCAAACCACTGTCGGCGTACCCATCACACACCGATGCCAGCAGATCCTGCTCAGCCTTGAGGCCGGCTTCAACGCAGGTGTCCAAAAGCTGAAGGGTCATGCTGCCTCCTGACGCAAGTGGCGATGGCTTTCTGGCCTAGAACGATAGATCAGTCCAGCCCGCCGGACTTGATCGCCGTGCCTTTCTCCGGGAAAAACAGCCGCTGCAGTTCCACGCCCGGCTTCTCGGCGCGCATGAACGCCTCGCCAACGAGAAAGGAATAGACGTCGTTGATCTCCATCAGCTCGACATCGGCGCGGTTGAGGATCCCGCTTTCAGTGATGACCAGACGATCACGGGGAATACGTGGCAGCAGATCAAGCGTGGTTTCCAGACTGACATCGAACGTGTGCAAGTTGCGGTTGTTGACGCCCACCAGCGGGGTGTCGAGAGTTTTAAGTGCTCGCTCCAGCTCGTCGCCATCGTGGACTTCAACCAGCACGTCGAGGCCGACACCCTTGGCAACCGAGGCCAGCTCGGCCATCTTGACGTCGTCCAGTGCCGAAACAATCAGGAGAATGCAATCGGCGCCCAACGCCCGCGCTTCGACGATCTGGTACGGGTCGATCATGAAGTCCTTGCGGATCACCGGCAGAGAGCACGTCGCCCGGGCTTGCTTCAGATACTCGTCAGCGCCCTGGAAGAAATCAATGTCAGTGAGCACAGACAGGCAGGTAGCCCCGCCGGCTTCGTAGCTCTTGGCGATTTCCGCCGGCTGGAAGTTTTCGCGGATCACGCCTTTGCTCGGCGAAGCCTTCTTGATTTCTGCAATGACGGCCGGCTGCTTGCGCTTGGCCTGAGCAATCATCGCTTGAGCGAACCCACGCGGCGCATCGGCTACTTTCGCCAGAGTTTCCAACTCGGCGAGGCTGACGCTGGCTCGACGCGCAGCGATTTCCTCGACCTTTCGGGCCAGAATCTTTTCCAACACCGTCGGCACATTCATTCTTCATTCTCCTGCTTGAATACCGCGGTAAAGGCACCCAGTTCTTCCAGCTTCTCGCGGGCCAGGCCCGTGTGCAATGCGTCGTGGGCCAAGGCCACGCCTTCTCTCAATGACGACGCATGGTCAGCCGCGTAAAGCGCGGCGCCGGCGTTGAGCACGATCATTTCAGCGGCTTTCTGGCCGTGCTCGGATTTGCGCCGACCCAACGCGTCGCGAATCAATTCCAGCGATTGCGCCGGGCTGTCGACCACCAGGCCGAACAGGCTCTGGCTCTTCATGCCCAGATCTTCCGGCTGCACCCAGTATTCGGTCACTTCGCCGTTCTTCAGTTCCGCGACAAACGTCGGCGCGGCGATGCTGAATTCGTCCAGGCCATCCTGAGAGTGCACGACCAACACATGTTTGCTGCCCATGCGCAGCAGCACCTCGGCCAATGGCCTGCACAGCGCCTGACTGAACACGCCGACCACCTGATGTTTGACGCCAGCCGGGTTAGTCAGTGGACCGAGCATGTTGAACAGTGTGCGCAGGCCCAGTTCCTTGCGTGGTCCGGCGGCGTGTTTCATCGCGCCGTGATGGGTTTGCGCGAACATGAAACCGATGCCGACGCTGTCGATGCAG
This sequence comes from Pseudomonas sp. GL_135, assembly GCF_057834665.1. Lineage (NCBI taxonomy): Bacteria > Pseudomonadati > Pseudomonadota > Gammaproteobacteria > Pseudomonadales > Pseudomonadaceae > Pseudomonas > Pseudomonas sp. GL_135. The sequence goes on along the minus strand of NZ_CM174408.1, from coordinate 481,721 downwards.
CGCGCCACTTGCACCGGGGTCAGGTTCAGGTAAACGCCTGCGGCTTCCAGTAAGTCAGCGCTGCCACTCTTGCCGGAGACTGCGCGATTGCCGTGCTTGGCGACTGTGCAACCGGCCGCCGCGATCACGAACGAAGCAGCGGTCGATACGTTGAAGATGTTCGCGCCATCGCCGCCGGTGCCGACGATGTCGACCACGCCGTCGAGGGTTTTGAGTTGGACCTGATCCGCCAGCTCGCGCATGACCGACACCGCACCGACAATCTCGTCGATGCTTTCACTCTTCATGCGCATGCCCATCAGAAATGCGCCGATCTGCGCCTGGGTGCACTGGCCGGTCATGATCTCGCGCATGACGTCGCGCATTTCATCGGTGCTCAGGTCCAGTTGATTCACAACCCGGCCCAGCGCCGTTTTGATATCCATTGCCATGTCGAAGTCCTTAACCCTGACGGGTGCCGCCGGTCTGCTTGAGGAAGTTGGCGAACAGCTCGTGGCCCTGCTCGGAAAGAATCGATTCAGGGTGAAACTGTACGCCCTCAACGTTCAGGGTTTTGTGACGCAAGCCCATGATTTCATCGACAGAGCCGTCTTCGCGCTGGGTCCATGCGGTCAGCTCGAGACAGTCGGGGAGCGTCTCGCGCTTGACCACCAGCGAGTGATAGCGGGTCACGGTCAGCGGATGCTTGAGACCTTCGAAAACGCCTTTGTCCTCGTGAATCAGCTCGCTGGTCTTGCCGTGCATGACCTGGCGCGCACGCACCACGTCACCGCCAAACGCCTGACCAATCGACTGATGGCCCAGGCAGACGCCGAGCACGGGCAGCTTGCCCGCGAAGTGTTTGATCACGTCAATGGACACGCCCGCTTCATTGGGCGTGCACGGCCCGGGGGAGACGACAATGCGTTCGGGGTTCAGGGCTTGGATCTCGGCGACGGTCATTTCGTCATTGCGAATCACTTTGACGTCGGCACCCAGCTCGCCCAGGTACTGCACGACGTTGTAGGTGAAGGAGTCGTAGTTATCGATCATCAGCAGCATGGTGCTTAACCTTTTGAATTACTGACTTCTAACGTGGCCTTCTGGTTTCTGACCGCAGTTGCACGCAGAGAGGTCGCAGGACGGGTTCCGGCGAGGCACTGCAAACCGAGGCATCAGAAGGCATATCAATACAGATCCGGCAGGGCCGGCGGGGGAAATAGTCAGGCGCGCCAACGCCAACGGGCGTGGCCCTTGATAACACGCATCAAGAAGCTGCTGACAATCGACACAGGAAAGGTCTCGTTCATACGTTGCCGCACAGTAGCGTACCGCCGCAGGGCGCGCAATATCGCAGTGCCCGTATGGCCCGGCCCAGCGGCCGATTGGCAGGAACCGGGCGCCTGCAAGATGCAGATCGCAGCTTGTAGGCCAGTACAGAATATTCGCCGTGAATGCCACGGCATCGTGGGCGATTTGTGTCGCGGCTGCTACCTTCTCGTACAGCACTGAAAACAATAAGGGATGCCCCCATGCTCAAAGCCACACTGCGCTGGCCGTTCGCGGCTTGCCTGCTCTCGCTCGCCTGCTCCTCGGCCCTGGCCGCCTCTTCCCCCTACTCCACGATGATCGTGTTCGGCGACAGCCTCGCCGACGCCGGGCAGTTTCCCGATGCGGGCGGACCACCGGGCGCCACCTTGCGCTTCACCAACCGCACCGGCCCAACGTACCTGAACGGCAGCGGCGAGGCATTCGGTCTGAACTCATCGACGTTGCTGGGCGGAATGCTAGGCGTGGCGCCCGGGGATCTGCAGGCGTCGACGTCCCCCGTTCGCGCGGCGCAAGGGCTGGCAGACGGCAACAACTGGGCCGTGGGCGGCGATCGGACCGATCAGATTCTCGCGGCGATCACCACGCAATCACAGGTTGCCAATACCGACGCGGCGACGGGCGTGACCACGGTGTTCCGGACGCGACCCGGTTATCTGGTTGAAAACAGCTCGCGGGCTGACCCGAACGCCCTCTATTACCTGACCGGGGGCGGCAACGACTTCCTTCAGGGCCGAGTGCTGAGTGCCGGACAGGCCGTCAACGCGGCAAACAACCTGGCCAACGGCGCACAAATCCTGTCCCAGGCCGGCGCCCGTTACATCATGGTTTGGCTGCTGCCGGACATCGGCCGTACACCTGCGGTATTCGGCACGCCGTTGCAGGTGCCGTCGACGTTACTGAGCGGGGTGTTCAACCAGCAGTTGGTCAACCGCCTGGGGCAAATCGATGCCGAGGTCATTCCGCTCAATGTGCCGGGGCTCATACGTGATGTTCTGACCGATCCGGCGCGCTACGGGTTGGCGGCCGATCAGAACTTGATCGGCACCTGTTTCAACGGCAACAACTGCACCGCCAACAGCGTTTTCGGGATTGGCGGCCTGACGCCAGATCCGACCAAGCTGCTGTTCAACGACGGCGTGCATCCGACCGTTGCGGGCCAGCGATTGATTGCCGACTACGGGTATTCGGTTCTGTCCGCACCATGGGAAATCACCCTGCTGCCGGAAATGGCCAACGGCACGTTGCGCGCGCAGCAGGATGAACTGCGCAGTCAGTGGCTGGCGGACTGGGGCAACTGGCAGAACGTCGGTGAATGGCGCGCCATCGTCGCCGGTGGCGGTCAGAAAATGGATTTCGACGCGCAAGGCAATTCAGCAAGCGGAGACGGTCGTGGCTACAACCTCACGGTGGGCGGCAGCTATCGTTTCGCTGAGGACTGGAGAGCAGGCCTGGTGGCGGGCGCTTACCGGCAAACCCTCGAAGCCGGTGCCAAGGACTCGGACTACAAACTCAACAGCTATATCGCGACCGCGTTCGTGCAATATCAGGCGCAACACTGGTGGGCGGACCTGGCCGCTTCGGGTGGAAAGCTCGACTACGACAACCTCAAGCGCAAGTTCGCACTGGGCATCAGCGAAGGCGCAGAGAAAGGCGACACCAAAGGCGATCTGTGGGCAGTAAGTGGGCGCGTGGGCTTCGATCTGGCCGAGCCGAGCAGTCGCTGGCATTTCTCGCCGTTCATCAGCGCCGACTATTCCCACGTCAACGTTGATGGTTACTCGGAGAACAGTGCTCGCGCGACGGCACTTAATTACGACGACCAGACGCGCAAGTCGAAGCGGCTGGGCGCGGGGCTGCAAGGCAAATTCGACGTCACACCGCAGACCCAGGTGTTTGGTGAAGTGGCCCATGAACGCGAGTTCGACACCGATCAGCAGGACGTGACCATCGCGCTGAACAGCGTGCCGGGGGTGGACTTCGATCTGAAAGGCTATGACCCACAGCGCAGCTTGAATCGCGCAAGCCTGGGCGTGAGCCAGAAGCTGGCGCCCGACCTGACGCTGCGTGCCGGCTATAACTGGCGCAAGAATGATGACGTGACGCAGCAAGGGGTGAATCTGGCAGTGAGTCTGGATTTCTGACGCACTTAAAACATGTCGGAGCGCCCCGTGTGGCGCTCCACCTGCTCGCGAAGGTTTCGTTGAGCACGCTAAAGATTGAGCGGCGCGGAATCAGCCTTCGCGAGCAAGCTCACTCCTACAACGGATTTGTGTTCGGCATAAAAAACGGCGCCCCTGGCGCCGTTTTCATGAGCAGACCAACCATCAAGCCTCAGGCGTTTGCTGCGCCAGCGCCACCGCGCGGAACATCGCGCGGCGCTTGTTGAGGGTTTCTTCCCACTCCAGCGCCGGCACAGAATCCGCAACAATCCCGCCGCCGGCCTGCACGTGCAGTTCGCCGTTTTTGATCACCGCGGTGCGGATGGCAATCGCGGTGTCCATGTTGCCGTTCCAGGCGAAGTAACCCACTGCGCCGCCGTACACACCACGCTTGACCGGCTCCAGCTCGTCGATGATTTCCATCGCGCGAATCTTCGGCGCGCCCGACAATGTGCCCGCCGGCAAGATAGCCCGCAGCGCGTCCATCGCCGTCAGGCCGTTTTTCAGCTGACCGGTAACGTTGGACACGATGTGCATCACGTTCGAATAACGCTCGATGACCATCTTCTCGGTGAGCTTCACCGAACCGACTTCCGAAACCCGCCCGGTGTCGTTGCGTCCCAGATCGATGAGCATCAGGTGCTCGGCGATCTCTTTGTCGTCAGACAGCAAATCGACTTCCAGCGCGTAGTCTTCTTCCTCGGTGGCGCCGCGAGGACGCGTCCCGGCAATCGGGCGTACGGTGATCAAGTTGTCTTCGACCCGTACCAGCACTTCCGGCGAACTGCCGACGACGTGGAAGTCGCCGAAGTTGAAGAAGTACATATAAGGCGTCGGATTGAAACACCGCAACGCGCGGTACAGGTCGATCGGTGCGGCCTTGAAGTCGATGGACATGCGCTGCGACGGCACGACCTGCATGCAGTCGCCCGCGAGGATGTATTCCTTGATCGTGTCGACGGCTTTTTCATAATCCGACTGGGTGAAGCTGGAACGGAACACCGGGTCCGCCGCCTGCGGACGGGTCAGGTCCAGACCACGGCGGGGCGTGATCGGCTGACGCAGTTTCTCCATCAACGCTTCGAGTCGCGCCAGGCCACCTTCATAGGCTTCAGGCTGAGCCGGATCGACCAGCACGATCGCGTGCATCTTGCCGGCCAGGTTATCGAACACCACGACGGCATCCGACACCATCAACAGAATATCCGGCACGCCCAGTGGATCAGGATTCGGGCATGCGCCCAGACGCGGCTCTACATAACGCACGCAGTCATAACCGAAATACCCCACCAGACCGCCGTTGAAGCGTGGCAGACCGGCGATGGTCGGGACGTTGTAGCGGGCCTTGAAGGTCTCGACGAAGTCCAGCGGGTCTTCGGCTTCCAGGCGCTCGATCTCAACACCGTCGTGGGTGATGCTGACGGTGTGGTCATGCACACGCATGACCGTGCGGCACGGCAGTCCGATGATCGAGTAACGCCCCCACTTCTCCCCGCCCTGCACAGACTCGAGCAGGTAGGAATTGGGCTCGTCAGCAAGCTTCAGATAGATCGACAGCGGCGTGTCGAAGTCAGCCAGGGTTTCGTAGGCAAGGGGAATGCGGTTGTAGCCTTCAGCGGCCAAACGCAAGAATTCTTCGCGGGTCATATCAGCCTCGTGGTCTGAGGGAAAACGGTCAGGGATGCAAACGCGCCGGGGCTCCGGCCAGATTCAAGTCAGGCGCGCCAACGCCAGCGGGCCAGGGCCTTGATGACTTTCATCCAGAGTTTGCGAGTGACCACCACGATGGATTCTCTAAAGGAGGGGGACTTGATGTCGGGCAACGTTATCTCAGCGCCCTGCGCTAAGCAACCGGCAGAACTGCCCGGAATCAGCCTGCGCAAATCGTCGATGACCAGTGCCGGGGACTCTTCCGCGATCGGGCGGCCGTGGTTATAGCCGTAGCTCAATGCCACACAGGCGACACCCGCCGCTTTCGCCGCCAGCACGTCGTTGCGCGAGTCACCCACGAACAGTGACTGCGAGCCCGGTACGCCCGCCATTTTCATGACGAAGAACAGCGCCGCCGGATCGGGCTTCTGCTGCGGCAGCGTGTCGCCACCCACGATCCAGCGAAAGAACCGGCCGAGCTTGAGGTCATCCAGCAAGGGCGCGACAAAGCGTTCCGGCTTGTTGGTGATCAGCGCCATCTCGACGCCCATCTTCTGCAGCCACTTCAGGGTTTCGCGCACGCCGGGGTAGACCTTGGTCAGGGCGTGGCTGCCGCTGTAGGCCTCCATGAAAATCGCCAGCGCAGCCTCTGTGGACTCTTCATCCACGGCGGTGTAATCCATGCCGTTCGCCAACGCGCGGCGTACCAGCACGCGAACACCGTTGCCGATCCAGTCACGTACCCGTTCGATTCCTGCCGGCGGCCGGCCAAGCTGGATCAGGGTTTTATCCACAGCTGCCGCCAGATCCGGCACCGAGTCGATCAGTGTGCCGTCGAGGTCGAACATGATCAGCTTGGGCAGACGGCCCGGAAACAGCTGCTCGAAGCCGCTGGTCAACGGGCCAACGCCAGTTCTGCGTGCATCTTCGCAATGACTTCGCGGTAATCAGGGGCATTGAAAATGGCCGAGCCCGCGACGAACGTGTCGGCACCGGCTGCGGCGATCTCACGGATGTTATTGACGTTAACGCCGCCGTCGATCTCCAGACGGATGTCGCGACCGGACGCGTCAATGAGCGCGCGGGCCTCGCGCAGCTTGTTGATCGTGCCGGGGATGAATTTCTGACCGCCGAAGCCCGGGTTGACGCTCATGAGCAGGATCATGTCGACCTTGTCCATGACGTATTCGAGCAGGTTCAGCGGAGTCGCCGGGTTGAACACCAGACCCGCCTTGCAGCCACCTTCGCGAATCAGCTGCAGGGAACGGTCGATGTGCTGGGTCGCTTCCGGGTGGAAGGTGATGTAGGTGGCCCCGGCTTCGATGAAGTCGCCGATGATGCGATCCACCGGGCTGACCATCAGATGAACATCGATGGGCGCGGTGATGCCGTATTTGCGCAATGCCGCGCAGACCATCGGTCCTATTGTCAGGTTGGGGACGTAGTGGTTGTCCATGACGTCGAAGTGGACGATGTCGGCGCCAGCGGCCAGCACGTTGTCGACTTCCTCTCCCAGACGGGCGAAATCGGCGGACAGAATCGAAGGAGCAATAGCGAAGGGCTGCATGACGCACCTTTTATGAGCGAAATCACGGTGGCGCGCATTGTACTCCAAGAGTTTGAAACGTGCGTTGGGTCGCACGCGAGTGAGTCAAGAGGCTTGATGCAGGCGGCGTGAACCGCACTAGGCCCAGTGCGACAGAAGTGCGCACCGGGCCCAGGCTTGATTCAGGATTCAACGTCAACAGGTGACGACTGAAACCTTACACGGTCTCGACCAGCAGACGAGGACGTGAGCTCAGGGCGAAACGGGCCAGACCAAAGCTCAACGCCGCGCCGATGATCAGCATGAAGAACGTGCCCCACGCCGCCTTGGCGACCTGCTTGGCCGCAACATCCGCCGCTTCACGGGCCTGTTGCTCAGCTTGTTGCTTGAGCTCCGCCACTTTGGCCGCGGCTTGCTGATAGGCCTGGGCATAGTTGTCGACGATCTGCTGCGCCTCGGCTTTGCTCTTGCCGGTGCGGGCCGCAACGATGTTGACCAGCGCGTCTTTGTCGGCGGCGTTCAAGGCCGGTTCGCCGGCTTTCTGAACGCGATCAAACCACTGCTTCAACTGATCGCCCGCCTGGGCTGGATCGGTAGACGCCTGTTCTGCTGTCTGCTTGGCATCGGCGCCAGCCACGTCAGCTTTCTGATCCAGCTTCGAAGGGTCGAGCTCTGGCTTGCCGGACTGCTTCAGGGTGGTGTCCAGCTGTGATTTCAGGCTGTCCCAATCCAGGCTGATGCCGTTCTTATCCAGCTGTTGCTTGATGCTCTGGCCCACACCCGGTGCGGCAGCGGCAACGCCGTCGGCCGCCAGGGAGATACCCTTGCCGGCGATGTTGCCGGCAGTGCCGACGAGCGAGCCGGCCAGCGACGCGAGGAGCCAGGTGGTCAGCAACGTGCTGACCGTCCAGCTGAGCAAACCATGCAGACCACCACGGTCCGGCGCGGTACGGCCCGACACCCAGGCACCGGCGGCAATGGCCACCAAGGTACTGATGAACAACCAGGCGCCGGCGCCCTTACCAAAACCGCTGAGCGGGTTGCCCTGGGCCATCGGATCAAGCGCGCCGGCGCCGATCGCCGTGCCAAGCACGCTGAGCACCAGGTACGTCACCAGCGTGATTGCCGCACCGGCAAACACCGATCCCCATGACACACGGAATGGCGAGGCGTTGCCCAGAACGGCAGATGTTGCGTAGGTCGAAGCCATGAAAATTTCCTCCGGTGCAGGGGGTGCACATCACTCGTGCAACCGACATGTCAGTGCAAATGCACCCCCTGCGTTGATATGGGCGAGCCTGCGAGGGCGGACTCACCGCGTCTTGTAAGACGTGAAACCAGTTTGATCAGCGCGTTGAGGGATGTGATGGCGCATTTGCACCGCTTCGTCTGGTGCATTCGCACCGACCCTCGCGGACCCGGCTGCACTAAGCTTCAGCACTAAGGCTTTGCCAGCCGGTCGGATAGCGTGGAGCGCCCGGCTGACCGAAGCCCGACCGCATTGAGACGTCAGGAGAGCAAGCATGTCACAGGCCATCCTCGCCAGAGAAACCAACCGCCGCCAGTTGCAGCAGATCATCTCGGGTCTGTCGGACGGGGTGATGCTGGTGGAGGTCGATCAGACCATCATCTGGGCCAACGAAGCGGCGCTGCTGATGCATGGCGTCGAAGAGATCAGCGACCTGGGCGCCAACGGCGAGGCCTATCGCGAGAAGTTCTCCCTGCGCTATCGCAACAACCATCCTTTGGACGTCGATCAATATCCGATCAGCCGCGTGGCGGCAGGTGAGGTGTTCAGCGACGTGCTCATCGAGGTCAGCAAGATCGGTGAAGGTGAAGAAGACGAGCGCAGCTGGGTGCATCGCGTGCGCAGCATGGTGCTCGAAGACAGCACCGGCACGCCCGAATCGCTGGTGCTGATCCTGGCCGACGCCACGGAGTGGGCCGGCGCCGAGCAGCGTTTCGAAAAGACCTTCAACGCCAACCCTGCTCCCGCGGTGATCTGCCGCCTGAGCGATCTGCGCTTCATCAAGGTCAATCAGGGCTTTCTGGAGATGACCGGGCATTCGAGAGAGAGCGTTATTGGCCGCTCGGTGTACGAAGTGGACGTGCTGGAAAACGCCGAACGCAAGGACCTCGCCATCGAGCGTCTGAATCAGGGCGCGACCATCCCGCAGATGCAGGCCGAGCTGAAGCTGCCGGAGGGCGGTACCAAATTGGTCATCGTCGCCGGGCAGCCGCTGGACATGAACGAAGAGGACTGCATGCTGTTTTCGTTCACCGACCTTGAGCCCAGACGCAAAGCCGAAACCGCTCTGCGCCAGAGCGAGGAGCGGTTTGCCAAGGCGTTCAAGCTGACACCGGTTCCCACGCTGGTGTGTACGGCGGATCGACAACAGATCGTCGAAGCCAACGAAGCGTTTGTCAGCACCCTGGGTTACACCCCGCAGGAGCTGATCGGCCGGACCGTCGCCGAGCTGGGTTTCATCGAAGACGGCGCTGTGATGGACGGGCTGTTCAACGTCCTGGAAACCACCGGCCGCGTCGACGGGCTCGACCTGAAAGTCCGCAAGAAAGGCAGCGAGTCGCTGGACTGCGTACTGGCCGCTGACACCGTGACGATTCAGGACAACGCTTGCTACCTCTTCGTACTGATGGACATTACCGAGCGCAAGCGATCCGAGCTTGAGCTGGTCGAGGCCATCGAAACGGTGATGCAGGACGCTTCGTGGTTCAGCCAGACGCTGATCGAAAAGCTGGCCAATGCCAAGCGGGTCAACAGTCGACAGATGCCCAGCGCTTCATTCACCGACCTGACCGCTCGCGAGCGAGATGTGCTGAGTTTGATCTGTGAGGGGCTGGCGGACAAAGAGATCGCTGCACGGTTGAACCTGGCGCTCAACACCATTCGCAACCACGTCGCGACGGTGTATTCCAAGCTGGACGTGCACAGCCGGGCGGAAGCCATCGTCTGGGCGAGGGAGCGAAACCTGTTCGCCAATCAGGGCAAAGGCAAACGCTGAGTGGTGCAAATGCGCCAGTGCGTCTGGTGCATAGTCACCTTCAGGGGGTGCTGTCCGGAACCTACGCTATGGGTGTGGCTGACGCAGTTGGGTCAGCGAGATATGCATCACGGATACCCATTTCCCGGAGCCAAGATATGAAAAGCGAACAAGTGAAAGGCGTACTGGAACAGGCAGCTGGCAAGGCCCAAGACGTCTTCGGCAACCTGACCGGTGACGAGCGCACGCAAATGGAAGGCAAGGCACGTCAGGCGGCGGGTGAATTGCAGGAGCGTTACGGCGATCTGCTGGACGAAGTTGCAACCTTCACCCAGCAACGCCCGCGCACTACGTTAATAGTGCTCGCCGGCCTGACGCTGACCGTGGGCTGGTTGCTGGCCCGTCGTCGCAGTTGAGGTTCGTGGCTTGGCCAGCATGATCACTGGCCAGCCTGATCAATACGCCGCGCGGTAGATTTTCTCGATGTCGGTGGCGGTCAGCTTCCGTGGATTGTTGCGCATCAGGCGCTCGATCTTGCTGGCCTCATCGGCCATCGCCGGAATGGCGTCTTCGGGCACATTGAAGCTGCGCAGGCCAGACGGAATCTCCACCGCTGCGCACAAGTCGGCCATGGCTTTCACGGCGAGGTCGGCGGCGTCCTTGTCGCTCAGGTGCGCGACACGGACGCCCATCGCGTCGGCAATGTCGCGCATCCGTTCGACGCAGGCCAGCTTGTTCCACTCCATCACATACGGCAGCAACAGCGCATTGCTGACGCCGTGGGCAATGTTGAAACGCCCTCCCAGCGGATACGCCAACGCATGTACCGCGCCAACCCCGGCATTGCCGAACGCCATGCCGGCCATGAGGCTGGCGGTGGCCATGTCTTCTCGCGCCTGCAAATTCGAAGGATTGGCGTAGGCCTTGGGCAGCGCCTTGACGATCAGTTTGATGGCGCCCAATGCGATGGCGTCGGTGATCGGCGAGGCATTGACTGAAAGGTAGGACTCGATGGCATGCACCAGCGCATCGACTCCGCTGGCTGCCGTGACACTGCGCGGACAGGTCAGGGTCATCAACGGGCTGACCAGCGCGACGTCGGGCAACAGGTAATCGCTGACGATGCCTTTTTTCAGCTGGGCCTCCTTGTCCGAGAAGATCGCGACGTTGGTGACTTCCGAACCGGTGCCGGCGGTGGTCGGGATGGCAATCAGCGGCGGGCCTTTGCGCTTGACCAGATCAACGCCGAACAACTCGGCCAGCGGCCCTTCGTGGCTGGCGAACGCGGCGACGCCCTTGGCGATGTCGATGGCACTGCCGCCACCCACACCGATCAGGCCGTCGTGACCGCCCTCCCGGTAGGCACGGGTGCAGTGCTCGACGATGGAGATTTCCGGCTCGGGTTTGACCTGATCAAACAGGCCATACCGACGGCCGCCCAATTGCGCCAGTGCGAGGTCGACCGTGCCGGATTTAACCAATATCGCGTCGGTGACGATCAGCGGGTTTTGGACGTTGAGCCGGGTCAGCTCGGCCGACAACTGCTCAATCGCGGCGGGGCCGGTGATCAGTTTGTTGGCGATTTTGAAGGCAGAAACACTCATCGGGCTCGTCCTTTACGTTGTTGTTGGAGACGTGGCTCTTTTACAAGGCAGGGTCAGCGTGCGTTGAGTGAAACATAGACCGGATCGCGGGATACGTCAGTTTTGTGGTGTGGGAAGCGCCCTCGGTGTGCGCTATTAATGTTGCGGCGTTGCACCTGACGCTTTCCCGGCTGAAGCCGGTCCTACCATTCGCGTTACAGCCAGTGCCTCAATGGGTGTTGATCACTCCACCGCCGTGCGCAATTTCTCGCTGCGGCCGCGCAGCCATTCCAGCACCAGCAAGAGCACCACCGAGAAACCGATGAGCAAGGTGGCGGCGGCGGCAATCGTCGGGCTGAGGTTTTCGCGGATGCCGCTGAACATCTGCCGCGGCAAGGTTGCCTGGCCTGGACCGGCGAGGAACAGCGTCACCACTACTTCATCGAACGAGGTCGCGAAGGCAAACAGCGCTCCGGAGATCACCCCCGGCGCAATCAGCGGCAGGGTCACACGCCGAAAAGCGGTGGTTGGCGAAGCGCCCAGGCTGGCCGCTGCACGCACCAGGTTGTAGTTGAAACCCTGCAAGGTGGCCGACACGGTGATGATCACGAACGGCACACCCAACACGGCGTGGACCAGGATCAGCGAGATGTAACTGTTGCCCAGACCCAGTGGCGCGAAAAACAGGTAGCTCGCCACCCCGACAATCACCACCGGCACCACCATCGGCGAAATCACCAGCGCCATCACCAGTGCCTTGCCGGGAAAGTTGCTGCGGGTCAGACCGATCGCCGCCAACGTCCCGAACCCCATCGCCAGCACCGTGGCAGCTGGCGCGACGATCAGGCTGTTCTTCAGCGCGCGCATCCACTCCGCCGAACCGAAAAAGTCCTGATACCAGTGCAGCGAAAAGCCCTGCAGCGGGTAGACCAGAAAGCTGCCGGAGTTGAACGACAGCGGCACGATCACCAATACCGGCAGCACCAGAAACAACAGAATCAACCCGCACAGCGTGCGCAGCGTGTAATGCCAGACCCGCTCGATGGGCGAGGAATAAGGGCTCAACATGGTCGTTCTCCTCAGCTCAGACGCAGGCGGCTGGCGCCGACCAGCCAGTTATAGATCAGGTACAGCACGACGGTCGCCAGCAGCAGCAACCCGCCCAGCGCCGTCGCCATGCCCCAGTTGATGCTGGTGTTGGTGTAGAACGCCACGAAATAACTGACCATCTGATCGTTCGGGCTGCCGAGCAGCGCCGGGGTGATGTAGTAGCCGATGGCAAGGATGAACACCAACAGACAGCCCGCGCCCACACCGGCGTAGGTCTGTGGGAAGTACACGCGCCAGAAGCTCGCAAACGGGTTGCAACCCAGAGAGATCGCGGCGCGCATGTAGGTCGGCGAGATGCCTTTCATCACGCTGTAGATGGGCAGAATCATGAACGGCAGCATGATGTGTACCATCGAGATGTAGACGCCGACCCGGTTGAACACCAGTTCCAGCGGTTTATCGATAATGCCCATGGCCATCAGCGCGCCATTGATCAGGCCGCTTGATTGCAGCAACACGATCCACGCAGCGACGCGCACCAGGATCGACGTCCAGAAGGGCAAGAGGACCAGGATCATCAGTAAATTGCTCTGCCGTGCAGGCAGGTTGGCCAACAGGTACGCCAGCGGATACGCCAGCAGCAGGCAGATCACGGTGATCACCAGGCCCATCCAGAAAGTGCGGGCGAAGATGTCGAGGTAAATTGCCTGGTCGGGCGTCGCGGGCGCCACTTCACCGAGGTCATCGATGCGGTGGTCGACAGCGGCCAGTAAATAATAGGGGGTGAAGCTTGAGGTGTTGCGGCGGATCGCCTGCCAGTACGCGGGGTCGCCCCAGCGTTCATCAATGGCTTCCAGCGCTTCTTTATAAGAAGCCGGCTCTTCCTTGAATGGCATGGCGCGGGCGGTTTTTGCCAACAGACTGCGGTAGCCCGCCAACTCCTGGTTCAAGCGTTTGGACAGATCGCCCAGCGTCTGATTCTTGCGCGCTTCGGCCAGGTCCTGGCTCGCGGCTTTGTACACCACTTCCGGCGGCAGCCCCTTGCCGTCCCATTTCGCCACTTCCACCACAGTGAGCGGCATGCCACCCACCACTTCCGGGTTACTGACGCTTTTGTAGAGCAGCGCCGCAATCGGCACGAGAAACACCAGCAGCAGGAAGATCACCAATGGCGCGATCAACGCCTGAGCCTTCCAGCGATTGACGCGCTCGGCACGGGCCAGGCGTTGCTTCAGGGTCGGGCTGGCGCCTTCAGTCAGGGGCACGGCGTTGGCCATAGTGAACTCCGAAATCTTTTAACAAAGAGCGCGTCCCCTGCCCTGCTTTCAGCCAGTTCAGACGACGCACCCGGATCTAACTCACAACGGAACGCTTACAGGGCTGCGATCTTATTTCGCCGCCCAGGAGTTGAATCGCTGTTCCAGCGACTCGCCGAAGTCAGCCCAGAACTTCACGTCGATCTGCACTTGGTCCTTGATGTTCTCAGGGGTGGTCGGCATGTTTTTCAAGGTCTCCGCGCTCAGCAACGGGACGGCGCCCGTGTTGGCCGGACCGTAAGCGATGTTTTCGGAGTAGATTTTTTGTTGCTCTGGCTTGAGTGAATAAGCGATGAATTTCTTCGCCTCTTCGGCGTTTTTCGCGCCCTTCGGGATGGCCCACGCGTCGAAGTCATACACGCCGCCGGTCCAGACCACTTTCAGGTTGCTCTCTTTCTGCACGGCAGCGATACGACCGTTGTAGGCCGAGCTCATCACGACGTCGCCCGATTGCAGGTACTGCGGCGGCTGTGCGCCCGCTTCCCACCACTGAATGCTTGGCTTGAGCTTGTCGAGCATTTTGAAGGCGCGGTCCTGGCCTTCCTTGGTACCCAGCACTTTGTAGACGTCTTTCGGCGCAACACCGTCAGCCATCAAGGCGAATTCCAGGGTGTATTTGGCGCCCTTGCGCAGGCCACGCTTGCCCGGGAATTTCTCGGTGTCCCAGAAATCAGCCCAGCCGGTCGGTGCGGATTTCAGCTTGTCGGCGTTATAGGCCAGCACGGTCGACCAGACGAAAAAGCCCACGCCGCATTCAGAGATTGCGCCTTTGACGTAGTTGTCTTTGTTGCCGAGATCGACCGATGCCAGCGACTCGAACATGTCTTCGTCACAGCCACGGGACAGCTCGGGCGATTCCACTTCCACCAGATCCCACGTCACGCTCTTGGTATCGACCATGGCTTTGACCTTGGCCATTTCACCGTTGTATTCGCCAGCGATGATCTTGCCGTTGCCGGCTTTTTCCCACGGCGCGTAGAAGGCCTTTTCCTGGGCCGCCTTGTTCGCGCCACCGAAGGAAATGACCGTCAGGTCCGCTGCCATGGTTTGCGCGGCGCACATCATGCCGACCGATAAGGCGGTGAGCTTCAATGTCTTGAGCATCAGTTTTTCTCTCCACGAACAATGTTGGTTAAGCGATGGGGCGATTTGGCTCGCCTCTGGTTTCTTCGGTTGACGCGTAATACGGGCGTATCAATGCGCATCCAGCAACGGGTCCAGCGCGCGCGCGTGCTCAACCTGCCATCCAATGGGCACAACATCGCCAACGCTCAGGGCCGGATCCAGCTCGGCGATGGGCTGTTTGACGAAGAAATCGGTTTTGCCGGCGACTTCCAGGCGCACGCGCACGTGGTCGCCCAGGTAGATGAATTCGGCAACACGGCCAGAGAAGCGGTTGACGCAACTTTCACTGCGGCCGTTGAGGTTTACGCGCTCGGGACGAATCGACAGAGTGACCGGACTCCCCGTGGCGCCGACGTTGATCGCCAGCGCTTCGACTTTTTCGCCGCGCGGCAGGCCCACTACGCAGCGGTCGCCGCTCTGGCTGAGCAACGTGCCGCTGATGCGGTTGTTCTCACCAATGAAGTTGGCGACAAAGGTATTTTTCGGTTCCTCATAAAGGGTGCGCGGCGGGGCGATCTGCTGGATCTCGCCCTGATGGAACACCGCGACGCGGTCGGACATGGTCAGCGCTTCGCCCTGATCGTGGGTGACGTAAACGACGGTCACGCCCAGGCGCTGGTGCAGGTGCTTGATCTCCATCTGCATGTGTTCGCGCAGTTGTTTGTCGAGCGCGCCGAGGGGTTCGTCCATCAGCACCAGCTGCGGCTCGAACACCAACGCCCGGGCCAGCGCGACACGTTGTTGCTGACCACCCGACAACTGCGCAGGGTAACGATGGGCGAAGGTGCCGAGCTGCACCATGTCGAGGGCGCGTTTGACCTTTTCGGCAACGTCGGTCTTGCTCATGCCGCGCACCGACAGCGGAAACGCGAGGTTCTCGGCGACCGTCATGTGCGGAAACAGCGCGTAGTTCTGGAACACCATGCCGATGTCGCGCTTGTGCGGCGGCACGTTGTTGATCGAACGGCCCGCCAGCAGGATCTCTCCAGCAGTAGGCGTCTCGAAGCCGGCGAGCATCATCAGGCTAGTGGTTTTGCCGGAGCCGGAGGGCCCGAGCAGGGTGAGGAATTCGCCTTTGCAGATATCCAGGTTGAGGTCTTTGACGATCAGGGCTTCGCCGTCGTAGCTCTTTTGCACACCGCGAAAGCTGACCAGAACATCACTTGCCCCAGCGCTTGAATCGACGTTGCTCATTGCCCACACCTTTGTTTGATCCACCGTGGGGATCAAGCCTAGATGAGCCTGAAGGCCGCGCAAATCGGGGCGTGAGAGAGAATGACCTAGGCGGGATGGAAGGTTTCGGGTAGGGATTGCCCTACAAAGATGGCGGGGACAGGTATGACTTATCCGAGGGATTTATTGCCGTTACCGACGCTTTCGCGAGCAAGCTCGCTCCCACGGGGGATTGCGGTCATTTTGCAGGGGCGCGTCTGGCCGCGAAGACATCAGCACAAGCGCCAGAGGAGGTCGTTTTTAGACTTCGCCTCAGACCAACTTGTGCTCCATCGCATACTTCACCAGCTCGGCCAGCGAATTGATTTTCAGCTTCTGCATCAGGCGCGCCTTGTGGGTGCTGATGGTTTTGCTGCTTAAAGCCAGTTGCTGGGCAATGTCGTTGACGTTGGCGCCCTGGGCCAGGCGCTCGAACACTGAAAACTCGCGTTCGGACAACAACGAGTGCAAAGGCCGGCTATCCGTCAGCCCGACCTCAAACACCATCCGATCGGCCAAGTCCGGATCGATGTAACGCCCACCCGCAGCCACGCGCCGGATCGCTGTCAGCAGCAACGCAGGATCGCTGTCCTTTGTGGCATACCCAGCGGCGCCGACCTTCAAGGCCCGCGCGGCCATTTGCGCTTCATCGTGCATCGACAGCACGAGAATCGCAGGCGGATTGTTCAACGCGCGAATTCGCGGGATCGCCTCCAGACCGTTGACGCCCGGCATGGAAATGTCCAGCAGCACGACCTCGCACGGGATGTGGCGCAAAGCCTCCAGCAACTGCTCGCCATTGCTGGCCTCCCCGACCACTTGCAGATCCTTCGCCAGGCCGATCAGTTGTTTGATGCCCTCGCGGACAATCGTGTGGTCTTCGGCAACCAATACGCGAATCAATGCACGTGCTCCTCAGCGACCGGGTCCAGCGGAATGTGGATGCGCAAGGTTGTGCCTTCACCGGGCAAGGTGTCCAGATGCAATTGCCCGCCCATGATCAGCACCCGCTCGCGCATGCCCACCAGCCCGAACGATGCCGGGCGTTCGGCGCGCAGATCGAAGCCCTTGCCGTCATCGGCGATGCGCATGCACAGGACGCCGTCGTTCAGCGTCAGGCTCAGCTCGACCGTATGCGCTTCGGCGTGACGCATGACGTTGGTCAGCGACTCCTGAAGAATGCGAAACAGCCCGATGGCCGTTGCGTCCGGCAGGCTGGGCAAATTGTCCGGCACCTGCACCAGGCAGGGGATCTGGGTGCGCGCTTCAAAGCGTCGGGCCTGCCACTCGATGGCCGAGGCAATGCCTGCATCGAGAATCGGTGGCCGCAACGCGGTCGCCACGTCCCTCACCAACTGGAACAACTGGGCAATCAGGCGCTTCATGCTGTTCAAGCGATCCCGCAGGCCAGGGTCGAGATCGGCGTAAGCCAGTTCGCACATGGATGTTTCCAGCTTGAGCACGGTCAGCATCTGACCCAGTTCATCGTGGACTTCCCGGGCAATACGCGCCTTTTCTTCTTCGCGCACGGTTTCCAGGTGCGCCGACAGCTCGCGCAACTGCTCGGCGAGCACCTGCAAGCGCGCCTCACTTTCCTGCAGAGCGGCGAGAGATCGACGCCGTTCGGTCACGTCGGTGATGAACACCACCAAGTACTCGGAATCGCGAAAGCGCAGGAAACTCAGTGACACATCGGCAGGCAGGATGCTGCCATCGGCACGCACGCAATTGCTTTCGTAGTTCTGCGGCCCTTCCTCGGTGGAGCGCGCGGTTTTCCACAGATTGAGCCAGCGATCCATGTTCAGCCCCGGTTCGAAATCAATCAGCGGCCGGTCCACCACCCCACCCGGCGCATAACCCAGCATGGTTTCGGCGGCCTGATTGGCGTAGCGCACATGGCTGTCCCAATTGACCCAGAGAATGCCGACGGTGCTCTGATCGATGGAGAACTGCGCCAGCCCCAATGCCTCTTCGCCGGCCAGGCGCCTGGCGATGTCATCCCGCGCGCCAAGCAGCTGTTTCTCCAGTTGCTGCTGTTGCTTGCGCTGCCAGTAAACAATCGCCGCGCTGGCCAGAAGCAGGACCAACAGCAGCAGCGCGATGTTCTTCCACAGCTCCGGCGACTCGCTGATCTGCGGGTATTTGGGCTGCAGCCATTGCGTATGCAACTGTTCGAGATCCCGGGCCGGAATGGCGTTTAATGCCTGGCTGATTATCTCGGCGAGCTGCGGCGTGTCACGTCTGGAAGCCACGCGCAGCAATTGCGGAAAGCCGATGTCGCCCACCACGGCGAGCCCGGCAAACTCTGCCTCACGGGACAGACGGCTGAGCTGTGCCTCATCGATGACGGCGTAACGTGCCTGCTGACTGAGCAAGAGCTGCAAAGCCTGACGCTCCAGCGGTACGCCTTGGAGATTAAGGTGGGTGTAGTTGCTGCGCAGGTAGTCAGCGGTGGCGCTGGGCATGCGTACGGCGACGCGCGCCTGGCTGTCGAGCTTTTCCAGATCCACCGCACCGGTGCCATCACGTTCGCCGACGATCAGTTGCGGCACGCGCATGTACGGATCGGAATACAGCCACAGGCGCAAGCCGGCGGGCGTCTGGGTCAGGCCGGGCGCAAAGTCGATCTGGCCGTCGACAAGGGCTTTTTCGAGCTCGGCCTGATCGGCATAGCTGCGCCACAGCAGCTCCACCTGAAGGGTCTTTGCCATGAGATTGATAAGGTCGACGTTCGCGCCCGACAACTGCTGCGCACGACGATCAAGCTGGGCGTAAGGCGTTTGAAGGACGAGGCCGACGCGCAATTGCCCGCGCTGGGTCAGCCAGTCCCGCTGTTCGCGACTCAAGGGGTCGGCCTGCGTGGGCGAGGCGGCGGCATGGTGCGACATCGGCAACGCGATCAGCATCAGGCCGATCAAGAGCGCGCCGGTATCGCCGATAACCCGAAGGCACCGCGCGTGGATTCTCAAACTGTCGTCTCCATGTCCATGAATCCTGTGCCGATCATGCGCTGTGTATGGCACTCGCTGTATAGCCGATTGCCTGGCCTGACAAACCGCCATCAACCCATTAGTCTGCTGGAATTGTTTCCGGCCTTTGGAATACTCGATGTCCTACACCCTTCGCGCACTATTTCCTGCGCTGTGCCTGACGCTGATACTACCTTGCTCGCCGCTCGTGGTGGCTGCGGACCCGACGCCGGATAAAGACGCCAAGCCTGCTGAAGCGCCGGTCGAGCGGACCGCACTGCCGTCGCGCACTGAAGAAGACACCCTGGCGCTGGAGCGTCAGGTGCCGCAAGTCGAGCAACAACAGTTGCAGGCGGGCGACGAGGCCTTTCTGGCCCTATGGAAACCGGCGAACGTCGACGAGCCCAAAGGCGCGGTGATCATCGTGCCAGGCGCCGATGAATCAGCAGACTGGCCGACGGCGGTGGCACCGTTGCGACGCAAGTTGCCGGACGTCGGTTGGTCCAGCCTCAGTTTGAGCATGCCGGACGCTCACAATGACGGTATTTTCGCCCGCGCGGTGGATGCACCAGCGGCGGCGGGTGACGGCGATAAAGCAAAGGACGCGGCGGCAAAAGCCCCCGACCCTGCGGCCACCGCTGAAGCGGACGCTGCAGCGGCTGCCGAACAGGCCGCCGCCCAGGCCGAGATCGCCAAGGCAAACGCCGAGAAAATCTTCGCCAGGATCGACAGCGCTGTGGCGTTTGCCCAGCAGAACAAGGCCCGCAGCATCGTCCTCCTCGGCCACGGCAAAGGCGCTTATTGGGCAGCGCGTTACATGAGCGAGAGGCCCTCGCCGGCTGTTCAACGGCTGGTAATGGTCACGGCCGTGGACACGGGCAAGGAAACGCCATCGCTGATGGAGTTGCTGCCCACACTGAAAGTCCCGACGGCCGACTTCGTCAATAAGGATCGTCCGGTGCCACGTCAGCAGGCACAAGACCGCCTGGACGCGAGCAAGCGAAGCAAAAACGCGCGGTTCACCCAAGTCGCACTGAGCGCCATTCCCGGCAACCCGGCGATGGAACAGGACCAACTGTTTCGTCGGGTTCGGGGATGGTTGGAAGGGGATGCAGCGAAGTAACCCTGATCGCCTGCGATGCTGCCTGCGCTCAGGGCAGCATCAACGAAACAAAAGCGTCAGCGAAACCCGCGTCGATCGCGAATCACCGCGTAGGCATGATGCAGCTCGCGGGTTTTCTCGGTGGCATCACGAACCTGGATCTGGTTAGCGCCACTGCCGGCGATCTTGTCCGGGTGATGACGACTCAGCAAGCGACGATAGGCCCTCTTGATCTGCGCCGGCTCGGCATCGGCTTTCACACCCAGCAAACGGAGCGCGTCCTGAAACTCGCCGCCACTGCTGGCGGGCGCGCCCCGCGAACGCTGCTCGTCTTCGGTCGATGACAAGCCTTCGACCTTGTCCGCCGTCCAGCCCAGCCATTTGCCCCACAGCACAATCAGTTCACGCTCGGTGCGCGACGCCCTGCCATCCGCCCACGCCATGCGCCAACAGGCACGCAACAGACCTTCTGCGGCGTGGGGCTGTGTTTTAAGGCGCGTGAGGTGGACACGCAAATTGTCGCGCCCGTCCTTACCCCGATTAAACGCCTGGATTGCCCGTCGTTGCGCCGCCTCGCCGAGGTCCAGCCGGCGCATCTCAACGCGCGCCTGCTGAATGTGCCCGTCGACCACCCGACCGTCGCTCTTCGCCAGACGCCCCAGCATGATGAAAATAAGCTCGTCATCCTGCGGCACGCTGCGGCCATTGGCACGCTCGCGCATCTCCGCCCAGCTGCGGAAATGCAGTCGCCGATCAAGCGCCTGCCCAAGAAGTGCGCCGAGCATGGCGCCGGGAATGCTGGCAATCAGATAGCCGACGCCGCCGCCGACCACCGTGAATGGCCACAGCATTTAGGATTTCACCGCAAGGATCTGCTCGACTTCGGCCAGACGCTCATGGGTACCGACATCCACCCAGCGGCCGCCGAAACGTTCGCCTGTAACCAGGCCTTTCGCCATGGCGTCACGCAACAGGGGCGCCAGCTTGAACGCGCCTTCGGTGCAGCCCGCGAAGAGTTGCGGATGCAGCACCGCAATGCCGCTGTAGGTCAGGCGCGGCTGAGCTGCGTCGTCATGCACCTGCCCGTTGATCAGCGCGAAATCCCCGCCAGGGTGATGCGGCGGGTTGTCCACCAGCACCAGGTGCGCAAGCCCCTTGAGCGGTTTCATCAATGAGCTGAAATCGAAGTCGACCCAGATATCACCGTTGACGACTAGAAAAGGCTCGTCGCCCAGCAGCGGCAGCGCACGGAAGATCCCACCACCCGTCTCCAGGGGTTCGCCTTCAGGGGAGTAGCGGATTTTCAGGCCCCACTGACGACCGTCGCCCAGATAATCTTCGATCTGCTGGCCCAACCACGCATGGTTGATCACAACGTCTTCAACGCCGGCCGATTTGATCGCGCGCAGGTGATACTCAATCAGTGGAACGCCGCCGGCACGCACCAGCGGTTTGGGCGTGTGCAGGGTCAACGGGCGCAGGCGCTCGCCTTTACCCGCCGCCAGAATCATCGCTTTCATGCGGCCCTCATCAAGACAATCATCAAGTGCAGTCCCTCTTCAATTTCAGTCCATCCATTACCCAGCAGATGCCGGATTTGCCTGTGTCGGTATTGTATGGCCAAGGCTGGTCAACAGATTGCTCAACTCAACCAGCTCGGGGCGTCGCGCCAACACCGCCTCTATATAAGAGAAGAAGCGTGGTACATCCGCGACGTAGCGTGGTTTGCCGTCACGGTGGCAAATGCGGGCGAAAATACCGATCACCTTCAAATGCCGCTGCACGCCCATCAAATCACTGGCACGACGGAATTCATCGAATTCTTCCTGCACCGGGATGCCCGCCGCAGCGGCCTTGCTCCAATACAGCTTGAGCCAGTCCGCTACGCGCTCCTCCGGCCAGCTCAGGAACGCATCCTTTAACAGGCACGTAATGTCGTAGGTGACCGGGCCGTATACCGCGTCCTGAAAATCCAGTACGCCAGGGTTCGGTTCGCTGAGCATCAGGTTGCGCGGCATGTAATCGCGGTGCACCAGCACCCTCGGCTGGGCCAGCGCGCTTTCGATCAGCAGATCGCTGACGGCCTGCCAACTGGCCTGCTGCGCCTGGTCAAACGCCACGCCCAGATGATGCTTCACGTACCACTCGGGAAACAGCTCCAGCTCGCGGCGCAGCAGTGCCACGTCATAACTTGGCAACGGCGCATCCATCGGGAGTTGCTGGTAGGCGAGCAATGCGTCGATTGCGTCACTGAACAGCTGATCGGCATTTTGCTCGTCGATCACATCCAGATAAGTCTGACGACCCAGGTCATTCAACAAAAGGAAGCCCTGATTCAGGTCTTCGGCATAAATTTTCGGAACATTAATGCCCGGCCCGCTCAATAAATGAGCGATATCCACGAAGGGTTTGCAGTTTTCCTGTGGGGGCGGAGCATCCATGACAATAAAAGTGCGGCCCTCCCCCTCCCAGCGGAAGTAACGTCGGAAACTGGCGTCGCTGCTGGCAGCAGTCAACGTGGCCGGGGGTATCGGGCCCCAGCCCTGGGCCTCAAATAAACGCGGGAGCTGCTCATCGAGCCAAACTTTCAGGTGTTGCAGGCGTACATCTTGATCTGGCATTGCAAGGGTCTCCGACGGCGCTAGCCGTCAAGCGGGTCATGCTTTATTATCCGACATCTTTTTCAGCCCATCGAGAGGCGTGCGGCCCCCCCGCGGGCAGATGGCGCGCAGGAAGCCCGGACTAATAAGATGGCATTGAAATCCCCCGCGTTTCGTAAAAAATTTCCGTTGCTCGTAACCGGCAGTCTGCTGGCGATGCAACCCTTGGCCGTCCCGTACGTGGTTGCCGCCGAACAGTATGACTGCTCGGTGTCTGCAACAGGTGCATGGGATTGCTCCCCGAAAACCAACGCAGCCCAGTTGCCTCCGCGCCCCGTGCACGACGCCAACAGTGTTTCGTCCAACAGCAGCACGGCAGATGGCGCTCAGACGACCACCACCTCCGATGGCGAAGTCGTGCCCAAAACGATGTTGGTCACCGAGGCCAAGGGCCGTGGCCTGAAGTCGCGCAGCGCCGATTACAGCCACCTGGACTGGGTGCCGCGCGAGAAGCTGACCGCAGCCCAACTGGCTGAGACCGGTCCGTATTGCTCGGGCGCCTATGTCGAACCGATCCGTCCGGGCATGGACGACAAGACGCCGAAGAGCGACGCACCGACTTTCATCGGCGCCAAGGCTTCGCGTTATCAGCAGGAAGAACAGGTTGCGACCCTGGCAGGTGACGTTGTCCTGCGTCAGGGCAGCATGCAGGTCGAGGCTGACGAAGCCAGCCTGCATCAGGCCGAGAACCGTGGCGAGCTGAACGGCGATGTCCGTCTGCGCGACAACGGCGCCCTGATCGTCGGCGACCATGCTGAAGTTCAGCTCGACACCGGCGAAGCCAAAGTCGACAACGCCGAATACGTGCTGCACAAGAGCAACGTTCGCGGTAACGCGCTGTACGCTCGTCGTGCCGAGAACGCGATCATCCGCTTGAAGGACGGCACGTACACCACGTGCGAGCCGAACAGCAACGCGTGGACGGTCAAGGGCAACAACATCACCCTGAACCCGGCCACCGGTTTCGGTACAGCCACCAACGCCACACTGCGCGTTCATGACATCCCGATCCTGTACACGCCTTACATCTATTTCCCGATCGACGACCGTCGCCAGTCCGGCTTCCTGCCGCCGACCATCGGCACGAGCACCGACACGGGCTTCTCGTTGCTCACTCCGTACTATTTCAACCTGGCGCCGAACTACGACGCCACGTTGTACCCGACCTACATGGCCAAGCGCGGCATGTTGCTGGAAGGCGAGTTCCGCTACCTGACCAAGAGCAGCGAAGGTCAGTTCGGTGCGGCTTACTTGAATGACGACGATGATGATCGCAAAGACCAGTCGGACTACAAAGACACTCGCTGGTTGATCAACTGGCAGGATCGCAGTGGTCTGGACTCGCGTCTGACCAGCAAGATCGACTACACCAAGGTCAGTGATCCTTATTACTTCAAGGATCTGAAAAGCGGTCAGGAAGGTGTGAGCACTAGCGACTACCTGAACCAGCAAGGTGCGCTTTACTACCGTGGTGACAGCTATACCGCGACGCTGAATGCCCAGCAGTATCAACTGACCACCGTGACTCAGATCACGCCTTACGGTCGCCTGCCTCAGCTCACGGTGAACGGTTCGCTGCCGTTTAAGCCTGCCGGCTTCAAGTTCGATTACGAGACTGAGTTGGTTCGGTTTGATCGCGACTTGAGAACGGGCGGCTATACCAATGAGGACGACGTTACTCAACCTCGACTGGATTCCAACGTCAGCGGCCTTGCCCGTGCAAACGGCGATCGTCTGAACCTGGCTCCGTCGGTAAGCCTGCCGCTGACGGCGAGTTACGGTTTTGTAACGCCTAAGCTTAAATACGTTTACACCCAGTACGATCTTGACCTGGACGCGCAGGGCAAACGAACGTTGCTGGCCGACGAGACTTATCGCAGCAGCGAAAACCGCAGTGTTCCGATCTTCAGCGTCGACAGCGGCTTGTACTTCGATCGCAACACCAACTGGTTCGGTAAAAACTACCGTCAGACGCTGGAGCCTCGTGCTTACTACCTTTATGTCCCGAACAAAGATCAGAGCGATATTCCGATCTTCGACAGTGGCGAAACCACCTTCAACTACAGCTCGCTGTTCCGCGACAACCGCTTCGTCGGCTCCGACCGAATCGGCGACGAGAACAAACTGTCGCTGGGCGTGACCAACCGCTGGATCGAAGACAACGGTTTCGAACGTCAGCGCGTGAGCATTGGTCAGGCGGTGTACTTTGCCGATCGCAAGGTGCAACTCCCTGGCATTTCCTTCGAAGACCGCAAAGATGCTCAGTCCGACGTGTCGCCGTATGCACTGGAATACGAATACCGCTTCAACCGTGACTGGCGTGCAACGTCGGACTTCAACTGGGACCCGGACAGCCGCAGCACTCGCTCCGGCAGTGCAATGCTCCACTACCAGCCTGAAGACGAGCCGGGCAAGATCATCAACGCCGGCTATCGCTATCGTAACGACCAGATTCGCTACGATCAGACGACCGGGCGCTGGACCATTGGAGGCGGCGACGCGGTCCTTCCGGACGGCTCAGTCATCAAGGACTACTACAAGATCCAGCAGCATGACTTCTCGGTTATCTGGCCGGTTGTGCCGCAGTGGAGCGCCATCGCGCGCTGGCAGTTCGACTACAACCGCGACCGTACCCTCGAAGCCTTCGGTGGTTTTGAATATGACAACTGCTGCTGGAAGTTGCGTCTGATCAACCGTTACTGGGTTGATTACGACGAAACGACCCAAGAGGTTGCGCAGAACGAAAAAGGCGACCGCGGCGTCTTCCTACAAATCGTGTTGAAGGGACTTGGCGGCGTCGTTGGCCAAAAAGTTGAAAGCTTCCTCGACAAAGGCATCCAAGGTTATCGTGAACGTGAAGACCAAGCTTTCTGATTGTCTGCGCCCGCTGATGCTGGGCGCGCTGCTTATCGGTTCTGTTGCGCACGCTGAAGTGCGCACCATCGACAAGGTAGTTGCCATCGTCGACAACGACGTGGTCATGCAAAGCCAGCTCGACCAGCGCACCCGTGAGGTTCAGCAAACCATCGCCAAGCGCGGGCAAGGCGTTCCGCCTGCCAGCGCACTGGAGTCACAGGTTCTGGATCGTCTGATCCTGGAAAACCTGCAGATCCAGATCGGCGAACGCTCCGGCATTCGCATCAGCGATGAAGAGCTGAACCAGGCAGTTGCCACCATTGCTCAACGCAACAACATGAGTGTTGACCAGTTCAAGGCTGCACTGACCCACGACGGGCTGTCCTACACCAGCGCACGTGAGCAGATCCGCCGGGAAATGATCATCAGCCGTGTGCGTCAGCGCCGGGTTGCCGAGCGCATTCAGGTCTCGGAGCAAGAAGTGAAGAACTTCCTGGCTTCCGATCTGGGCAAAGCTCAGTTCTCTGAAGAGTTCCACCTGGCCAACATTTTGATCCCGACGCCGGACAGTGCGACGTCGGATCAGATTCAAGCTGCTGCAGCCAAAGCCAAGGACCTCTACGGCAAGCTGCAACAGGGTGCGAACTTCGAGCAGATGGCGATCGCATCGTCGGCCAGTGAAAGTGCGCTGGACGGTGGTGACATGGGCTGGCGTAAAGCCGCTCAGCTACCGCCTCCGTTCGGCGACATGCTGTCGTCCATGCGTCCGGGCGAGGTCACCCCTCCTGCGCGTACACCGGGCGGTTTCATCATCCTCAAACTGCTGGAAAAACGCGGCGGCGAGACTCAGACCCAGATGCGCGACGAGGTTCACGTTCGTCACATCCTGATCAAGCCAAGTGAAATCCGTAGCCCAGCCGAGACCAAGCTGCTGGCGCAACGTATCTACGACCGCATCCAGAATGGCGAAGACTTCGGCGAACTGGCGAAGAGCTTTTCCGAAGACCCGGGTTCGGCGCTTAACGGCGGCGACATGAACTGGGTTGACCCGCGCTCGCTGGTTCCGGAGTTCCGCGACGTCATGAACGAGACACCTCAGGGTGTCGTCTCCAAGCCGTTCGAGACCCAATTTGGCTGGCACGTTCTGGAAGTCCTCGGCCGTCGTTCGACTGACAGCACCAGTCAGGCGCGTGAACAACAGGCAATGACCGTACTGCGTAACCGCAAATACGACGAAGAACTGCAAACCTGGCTGCGTCAGATCCGTGATGAAGCCTACGTCGAGATCAAGCTCCCCGGAGCTGATCAGGCGGCCAAGTGAAACCCCAGCGTTTCGCCCTGACACCCGGCGAGCCGGCCGGCATTGGTCCTGACCTTTGCCTGTTGCTCGCCGCGCAGTCCCAGCCCCATCCCCTGATTGCCATTACCAGCTGTGACCTGCTTACCGAGCGGGCCGCGCAGCTGGGCGTGGCCGTTAGCCTGATTCCCGTCACACCCGCCGCATGGCCTGACGTCCGCGCCCCCGCTGACAGTCTGTATGTCTGGGACACGCCGGTTCAGGCGCCGGTCATTGCCGGCAAGCTCGACAAAGCCAACGGCGGTTTCGTGCTCGAGACCCTGACCCGAGCCGGCCAGGGCTGCATGGACGGCCACTTCGCCGGGATGATCACAGCGCCGGTGCACAAGGGCGTGATCAACGACAGTGGCATCGCATTTTCCGGCCATACCGAGTTCCTTGCGGAGCTGACCCATACCGAACAAGTGGTGATGATGCTGGCGACCGGTGATCTGCGCGTGGCGCTGGTGACCACTCACCTGCCCCTGCGTGACGTCGCCGACGCGATCACTGCTGAGCGGCTGGAGCGTGTGACGCGCATCCTGCACGCGGATCTGGTCAACAAATTCGGCATCCCCCGCCCGCGGATTCTGGTCTGTGGCCTAAACCCGCATGCCGGCGAGAGTGGCCACCTGGGCCGCGAAGAAATCGACATCATTGAACCTACTCTGGCGCGTCTGCGCAGCGAGGGGCTGGACTTATATGGCCCGCTGCCCGCCGACACGCTCTTTACCCCCAAATATCTGGAGCACTGCGACGCGGTGCTGGCGATGTACCACGACCAAGGCCTGCCCGTGCTGAAGTACAAAGGCTTCGGCGCCGCCGTCAACATCACGCTGGGCCTGCCGATCATTCGCACCTCCGTGGATCACGGCACGGCGCTGGATCTGGCGGGCACCGGCAAGATCGACACCGGCAGCCTCAGGGTCGCTCTGGAAACCGCCTATCAGATGGCCGAGACCCATTCATGAACGAGCAATTCCAACACAAGGCGCGCAAGCGTTTTGGCCAGAACTTCCTGCACGATGCCGGCGTGATCGACAAGATCCTGCGCTCCATTCGTGCCAAGGCCGAAGACCGCATGCTGGAAATCGGCCCGGGGCAAGGTGCCCTGACCCAAGGTCTGCTGAGCAGCGGCGCGCAGCTGGACGTCGTGGAGCTCGACAAAGACCTCGTGCCGATCCTCATGCATCAGTTCGGCAGCAAGCCGAATTTCAGCCTGCATCAGGGTGACGCGCTGAAGTTCGACTTCACCAGCCTGAACGCCGCACCCAATAGCCTGCGTGTCGTCGGCAACCTGCCGTACAACATCTCGACGCCGTTGATTTTCCACCTGCTGCAGAACGCCTACCTGATCCGCGACATGCACTTCATGCTGCAGAAAGAAGTGGTCGAGCGTCTGGCGGCAGGCCCTGGCGGCGGTGATTGGGGTCGCCTGTCGATCATGGTTCAGTACCACTGCCGCGTGGAGCACCTGTTCAACGTCGGCCCGGGGGCATTCAATCCGCCGCCGAAAGTGGATTCGGCCATCGTTCGCCTGGTGCCCCATGAAACCCTGCCGCACCCGGCCAAGGATCACCGCGTGCTCGAACGCGTCGTCCGCGAAGCCTTCAACCAGCGCCGCAAGACACTGCGCAACACGCTGAAAGCCCTGCTGACCAGCGAAGAAATAACCGAAGCCGGTGTCGATGGCAGCCTGCGTCCGGAACAACTGGACCTCGCGGCGTTTGTTCGCCTGGCCGACATGCTCAGCGAAAAGCCTGTCGCCGCCTGACCTTCTGGGGACATGTCCGGTCAAAGCCTCAGTGCTTGCTTATCCGTTACATGTCCTAGACTGACTTTCAACCGGACCACTTCCGGCTTCTCCGCTTTCGCTTTTAAGGCCTCTTGCATGTCTGATTCTCGTTACCAGGTCGACGTCAGCGTCGAGACCCGTTTCCTAGCAGAACAATCACAGCCTGAGCACAACCGCTTTGCCTTCGCTTACACCATCACCGTGCACAACAACGGCGAGCTGCCAGCCAAGTTGCTGTCGCGCCATTGGGTCATCACCGACGGCGACGGTCAGGTTGAAGAGGTTCGCGGTGACGGCGTCGTAGGTCAGCAACCGCTGATCCAGCCTGGGCAAAGTCACACTTACACCAGCGGCACCGTGATGACCACCAAGGTGGGCAATATGCAGGGCACTTATCAAATGCTCGCAGAAGACGGCAAGCGCTTTGATGCTGTCATCGCGCCATTCCGTCTGGCCGTACCGGGGGCGCTTCACTGATGGCGGTTTACGCAGTCGGTGACCTGCAGGGCTGCCTTGAGCCGCTGAAGTGCCTGCTCGAACGCGTGGCATTCGAGCCTGGCAAAGACACGCTCTGGCTGGTTGGCGACCTCGTCAACCGAGGCCCGCAGTCATTGGAAACCCTGCGTTATCTCTACGCCATGCGCGACTCCATCGTCTGCGTGCTGGGCAATCATGACCTGCACTTGCTGGCGGCCGGTCGCAACATCGAGCGCCTGAAGAAAGGCGACACGCTGCGGGAAATCCTCGAAGCGCCCGACGCGGTCGTGCTGCTCGACTGGTTGCGCCAACAGAAGCTGATGCATTACGACGCCGAACGCGACATTGCACTGGTGCATGCCGGAATTCCGCCGCAATGGACGCTGAAAAAGGCGCTGCGCTGCGCTGAAGAAGTGGAAGAGGCATTGCGCGATGACAATCGCTTCGAGCCGTTTCTCGACGGCATGTATGGCAACGAACCTGCCAAGTGGGACAAAGACCTGCAAGGCGTCACTCGGCTGCGGGTCATCACCAATTACTTCACGCGCATGCGTTTTTGCACCAGCGACGGCAAGCTCGATCTCAAAAGCAAGGAAGGACTCGACAGTGCGCCGGCGGGTTACGCGCCGTGGTTCAAGCACAAAGAGCGCAAAACCAAAGGCACGGGTATCATTTTCGGCCACTGGGCCGCACTTGAAGGCCGATGTGATGAGCCTGGCGTGTATGCACTGGACACGGGCTGTGTCTGGGGCGGCGCAATGACCCTGCTCAACGTCGACACCCGCGCGCTGATTCGCTGCGAATGCGACGAGCGCGGCAACGCAAAAGCACCCACCCCCGAGGCATCCCCTGTCAGCGAGCCGACGCCGCTGCAGCAATAAACTCTCCCTACGTTCTCGACCGTTCGAGGACCCGACGGCCCAGGAGCCCGAGCCATGACTGACTTCAAACGCATTTCACCCGAACAAGTCCACGCCCTGCGCGAACAAGGCGCCGTGCTGGTGGACGTGCGTGACGCGCAAACCTACGCGACCCAGCACATTCCGGAATCGCATCACCTCGACAACCATTCCATCGCCGACTTCATCCGCCAGGCCGATCTGGACAAACCGCTG
Source organism: Pseudomonas sp. GL_135 (assembly GCF_057834665.1). NCBI lineage: Bacteria > Pseudomonadati > Pseudomonadota > Gammaproteobacteria > Pseudomonadales > Pseudomonadaceae > Pseudomonas > Pseudomonas sp. GL_135. Next base: position 451,457 of record NZ_CM174408.1, on the reverse strand, counting down.
GTCGTTCTCTGCTACCACGGCAACTCCAGCCAGAGCGCAGCGGCCTATCTTGTAGGCCAAGGCTTCTCCGAGGTCTACAGCATGGATGGCGGATTCGAGTTGTGGAAAACCAAATTTCCAGACGAAACCGCGCAAGGCTGATCGAAAAATATTTTTGCTGGCCGCTATCCCGCGTCCTACGCGGGCTCGCGCCCCCATCTGACGAACGGGTATGCCCTGTTCATCCCCATTGCTTCTTTCTGTGCCCGAATCCGAACTACTCTTAGCCTCAGGCCATCCGAATCAGGGGAGAGCCGGTACACCGGCGCGTGGGTCATCGGTCGCTACTTTTATGGTGTTTGGGGGGTAATGGCAGCTGCGTGATCGGCTTCCATCCAGCATCAACTGACGATCCGCCGCCGGCTCCACGTATCGAGCGAGGTGACGTCATGAGTATTTTTAGCCACTTCCAACAACGCTTTGAATCGACACGGCAGGAAGAGCTCTCGCTACAGGAGTATCTCGAGCTCTGCAAAACCGATCGCAGCGCATACGCTTCCGCCGCAGAACGTCTGCTAATGGCCATCGGTGAGCCTGAGTTGTTCGACACGTCGACCAATTCCAGGCTGTCCAGAATCTTCTCCAACAAGGTCATTCGGCGCTATCCCGCGTTCGAAGAATTCCACGGCATGGAAGACTGCATCGAGCAAATCGTCTCGTACTTCCGCCACGCCGCCCAGGGCCTTGAAGAGAAGAAACAGATCCTTTACCTGCTCGGCCCTGTTGGCGGTGGTAAATCGTCCCTGGCTGAAAAACTCAAATCGCTGGTTGAAAAAGTACCGTTCTACGCCATCAAAGGGTCCCCGGTTTTCGAATCCCCTTTGGGCCTGTTCAAACCCACCGAAGACGGGACGATCCTCGAAGAGGACTACGGCATCCCGCGCCGGTACCTGAACACCATCATGTCGCCATGGGCGACCAAACGACTGGCCGAGTTCGGTGGCGACATCAGCCAGTTCAAAGTGGTTAAGCTTTACCCTTCCATCCTCAATCAGATCGCCGTCGCCAAAACCGAGCCCGGTGACGAGAACAACCAGGACATTTCGGCGCTGGTGGGTAAGGTCGATATCCGCAAGCTCGAGGAGTACCCACAGAACGATGCCGACGCTTACAGCTATTCGGGCGCGCTGTGCCGGGCCAACCAGGGCCTGATGGAATTCGTCGAGATGTTCAAGGCCCCGATCAAGGTGCTTCACCCGCTGCTGACCGCCACCCAGGAAGGTAACTACAACAGTACCGAAGGTCTGGGCGCGATCCCGTTTACCGGGATTTTGCTGGCCCACTCCAACGAATCGGAATGGCACAGCTTCCGCAACAACAAGAATAACGAAGCCTTCATCGACCGGATCTACATCGTCAAGGTGCCGTACTGCCTGCGGGTCAATGACGAAATCAAGATTTACGACAAATTGCTGTTCAACAGCTCCCTGTCCAAAGCCCACTGCGCCCCGGACACCCTGAAAATGCTTGCGCAGTTCACCGTCCTGTCGCGGCTTAAAGAGCCGGACAACTCCAACATCTATTCGAAGATGAGGGTCTACGACGGCGAGAACCTCAAGGACACCGACCCGAAAGCCAAGTCGATTCAGGAATACCGCGACAGCGCCGGCGTCGACGAAGGCATGAACGGCCTCTCTACACGGTTTGCGTTCAAGATCCTGTCGAAGGTCTTTAACTTCGATCCCCATGAGATCGCCGCCAACCCGGTTCACTTGCTGTACGTGCTGGAGCAGCAGATCGAGCAGGAGCAATTTCAGGCCGAAACCCGCGAGCGGTATCTGCGTTTCATCAAGGAATACTTGGCGCCGCGCTACATCGAGTTCATCGGCAAGGAAATCCAGACCGCCTACCTCGAGTCCTACAGCGAATACGGCCAGAACATCTTTGACCGCTACGTGCTGTACGCCGACTTCTGGATTCAGGACCAGGAGTACCGCGATCCGGAAACCGGCGAGATCCTCAACCGGGTGGCGTTGAACGAGGAGCTGGAGAAAATCGAGAAACCGGCTGGCATCAGCAACCCGAAAGACTTCCGCAACGAGATCGTCAACTTCGTGCTGCGTGCCCGCGCCAACAACAACGGCAAGAACCCAACCTGGCTGAGCTACGAGAAGCTGCGGGTGGTGATCGAGAAGAAAATGTTCTCGAACACCGAGGACTTGCTGCCGGTCATCAGTTTCAACGCCAAGGCCAGCAAAGAGGATCAGCAAAAGCACAACGACTTTGTCACACGAATGGTCGAGCGGGGCTACACCGATAAGCAGGTAAGGCTTCTTTCCGAATGGTACCTACGGGTCCGGAAATCGCAGTAAGGCAGCTGCAAGCGTCAAGCTACAAGCTGTAGGAAGAAAGCGCGTCAACCGCCTCTACTTGCAGCTTGCGGCTCACAACTTGAAGCTCCCCGGAGGGGCCTATGAGCTATGTGATCGACCGACGTCTCAATGGCAAGAACAAGAGCACGGTAAATAGGCAGCGCTTTCTTCGCCGTTACCGTGACCACATCAAGAAAGCAGTAGAAGAAGCCGTCAGCCGGCGCTCCATTACTGACATGGAGCACGGCGAACAGATCAGTATTCCGGGGCGGGATATCGACGAGCCGGTCCTGCACCATGGTCGCGGCGGCAAGCAGACGGTGGTTCACCCGGGTAACAAGGAGTTCACCACCGGTGAGCACATCGCCCGTCCGCAAGGAGGCGGTGGTGGAAAAGGGCCTGGCAAGGCGGGCAACTCCGGCGAAGGCATGGATGAGTTCGTATTCCAGATCACCCAAGAAGAGTTCCTCGAATTCATGTTCGAGGACTTGGAGCTGCCCAATCTGGTCAAGCGCAACCTGAGCGGCACTGACACCTTCAAGACCGTTCGCGCGGGGATCAGCAACGAAGGCAACCCGTCACGCATCAACATCATCCGCACATTGCGCTCGGCCCATGCGCGGCGTATCGCGCTGTCCGGCAGCAGCAGGGCCAAGCTGCGGCAAGTGCAGGCTGAACTGGAACGCCTCAGGATCGAGGAGCCCGACAACTTCGGCGACATCCAGGAACTGGAAATCGAGGCCGCAAAACTTCAGGCGCGCATCCGTCGCGTCCCGTATCTGGACACCTTCGACCTCAAGTACAACCTGCTGGTCAAACAGCCGAACCCCAGTTCCAAAGCCGTGATGTTCTGTCTGATGGACGTTTCCGGGTCGATGACCCAGGCGACCAAGGACATCGCCAAGCGCTTCTTCATCCTGCTGTATCTGTTTCTCAAGCGTAACTACGACAAGATCGAAGTCGTCTTCATCCGCCACCACACCAGCGCGCGCGAGGTCGACGAAGAGGAGTTTTTCTATTCACGGGAAACCGGCGGCACCATCGTTTCGAGTGCATTGAAGCTGATGCAGGAGATCATGGCCGAACGCTACCCCACCAACGAATGGAATATCTACGCAGCCCAGGCCTCGGACGGCGACAACTGGAACGATGACTCGCCTATTTGCCGGGACATCCTGATCAAACAGATCATGCCTTTCGTCCAGTACTACACCTACGTCGAAATCACCCCGCGCGAACATCAGGCGCTGTGGTTCGAATACGAGCGCATCGGTGAAGCCTTCGCCGACACGTTCGCCCAGCAGCAGCTGGTCTCTGCCGGTGATATCTATCCGGTGTTCCGTGAACTCTTCCAGCGCAGGTTAGTGACATGACCGCTAGAGAGCAGAAGCGCCAACCCCTCTCCACGGGTTCAGAGTGGACGTTCGAACTGATCCAGGCCTACGACCGGGAAATCAGCCGCATCGCCGAACGTTATGCGCTGGACACTTACCCCAACCAGATTGAGGTGATCACCGCCGAGCAAATGATGGACGCCTACGCGTCTGTCGGCATGCCGCTGGGTTATCACCATTGGTCCTACGGCAAACACTTCCTCAGTACGGAAAAATCCTATTCGCGCGGACAGATGGGTCTGGCCTACGAGATCGTCATCAACTCCGACCCGTGCATCGCCTATCTGATGGAAGAGAACACCATCTGCATGCAGGCGCTCGTTGTGGCCCACGCCTGCTACGGGCATAACAGCTTTTTCAAGGGCAACTACCTGTTCCGCACCTGGACCGACGCCAGTTCGATCATCGATTACCTGGTCTTCGCTAAGCAGTACATCATGCAATGCGAAGAGCGCCACGGGATCGATGCGGTCGAGGATCTGCTCGACTCGTGCCACGCGCTGATGAACTACGGCGTCGATCGCTACAAGCGGCCCTACCCGATTTCGGCAGAAGAAGAACGCCGCCGCATGAAGGATCGGGAGGAGCATCTGCAGAAGCAGATCAACGACCTGTGGCGCACGATTCCGAAAAGCGCCAGCAAGAACGACAAAGAGGATTTCTCACGCTTCCCCGCCGAGCCTCAGGAAAACATCCTTTACTTCATCGAAAAACACGCACCGTTGCTGGAGCCCTGGCAGCGTGAAGTCGTGCGCATCGTGCGCAAGATCGCCCAGTATTTTTACCCGCAGCGTCAGACCCAGGTGATGAACGAGGGCTGGGCCACGTTCTGGCATTACACGCTTATGAATGATCTGTACGACGAGGGGCTGGTGACTGACGGCTTCATGCTGGAATTCCTGACCTCTCATACCAGCGTTGTCTACCAGCCGGGTTTCGACAGTCCCTACTACAGTGGTATCAATCCCTACACCCTGGGCTTTGCCATGTATCAGGACATCCGGCGGATGTGCGAGCACCCGACCGAAGAGGACCGCCAGTGGTTTCCTGATCTGGCCGGCACCGACTGGCTGACGGCGGTGAAATTTGCGATGAGCAGCTTCAAGGACGAGAGCTTCATCCTGCAGTACCTGTCGCCCAAGGTGATCCGAGACCTGAAGCTGTTCAGCATCCTCGACGATGATCAGAAGGATGATCTCCTCGTGCCCGCCATCCACGATGAAACCGGCTACAAGGTGATTCGTGAAACCCTCGCCGCGCAATACAACCTCGGCAACCGCGAGCCCAACGTGCAGATCTACAGCATTGACCGGCGCGGTGATCGCTCCCTGACCCTGCGTCATCAACAGCACGACCGCAAACCTCTCGGCGACTCCACGGACGAAGTGCTGAAGCACCTGCATCGGCTGTGGGGTTTTGATATCCATCTGGAAACGCTGCAAGGTGACCAGGTGATGAAAGTCCACCATGTGCCACCGAGAAGCGAACACGCTGACAGTGAATATCCCCGGCTGGACCTGGCGGTCGTCCACTTATAGACCCTGAGCGTTTCCAGCCTCCGCGATTGCGACTTAAGGTTTATCCTGTCGCGCTCACGGAGGCTTTTTTATGCAGATTTATAAAGTTGGCGGCGCAGTGCGCGATCGCCTGCTTGGCAAACCGGTCACTGACATCGACTGGGTAGTAGTGGGTGCCTCGACCGAAGAGATGCTGGTCAAAGGCTATCGCCCAGTGGGAACGGATTTTCCGGTCTTCTTGCATCCGTTGACCGGTGAGGAATACGCGCTGGCCCGCACCGAGCGCAAGACCGGCAAAGGCTACGGCGGCTTTGTTTTTCACGCCCATCCGGATGTCACCCTTGAACAGGATCTGATCCGCCGCGACCTGACGATTAATGCAATTGCGGAGGACAGGAACGGCCAACTGACCGATCCTTACCACGGCCAGCAAGATCTCGAAGCCCGAGTATTGCGTCACGTTTCCCCCGCGTTCGCCGAAGATCCTCTGCGTGTCTTGCGCGTGGCCCGTTTCGCCGCGCGCTATGCCCCCGACGGTTTTACCATCGCCTCGGAAACCCTCGAACTGATGCGTCAGCTGAGTAGCTCGGGTGAACTGGAAGCGCTGACACCGGAACGCAGCTGGAAGGAAATCTCCCGGGCACTGATGGAAAAAGAGCCGCAGGTGTTCATCGAGGTCCTGCGTGAATGCGGCGCCCTGAAGGTGCTGATGCCGGAAGTCGACGCGCTGTTTGGCGTGCCTCAGCCGGAAGCCCATCACCCCGAAATCGACACAGGCGTGCATGTCCTCAGCGTGTTGCATCAATCTGCCCTGCATCGCCAGCCACTCAGCGTGCGCTGGGCCTGCCTGCTGCACGACCTGGGCAAAGGGCTCACGCCGCAGGAGGAATGGCCGCGCCACATCGCCCACGAGCATAAAGGGCTCAAAGCGATCAAGGCGGTCAACCAGCGCTTCAAAGTGCCAAGGGACTGTCAGGAGTTGGCGCTGCTGGTGGGCGAATATCACACCCACGGCCATCGCGCGCTGGAGCTGAAGCCGTCGACATTGCTGGATCTGCTGCAGAGCTTTGACGTCTATCGCCGACCGCAACGCTTCGAGGAATTCATCGCCGCCTGCGAAATGGACGCCCGAGGCCGCAAAGGATTTGAGGAGCGCACCTATCCGCAAGCGGAGTATCTGCGCGGTGCTGCCGAAGCGGCGCGGCAAGTGGCGGTTCAGCCACTATTGGAGAAAGGTTTTCAGGGCCAGCAATTAGGCGAAGCGCTCAAGCGAGAGCGGCTGGATACGCTGAAGGTGTACAAGGCGTCGTATCAGCTTTGAGCCGCTGAGTTGGCCGCGGCGCCGTCGAGCTGAATGTCGGACGCCTGTTAGACCGCAGGAAGCAGGATGGCCGGGGTAAGCTGCTCGCCGCGCCATTCGAAGGCAACCGGCCAGAGCTTCTGATCGATGTTCGCTTCAGCCCATAGCTGGGCAAACGACACACCGACCTCAGGGTGCAGACGCTGCGGCGCGATCAGCGACAAGGGCCACAGCACGAACGCATTTTTGAGGATTTCGGCGCGTGGCAGAATCAGGCCATCGAAGTTGCCGACCTGTTCGTCATACAGCAGGACGTCAATATCCAGCGGCAGCCCCTTGCGATCAGGGGCATAGCGGCCGTTATCGGCTTCAATGAACTTGAGGCGGCGGTCCAGTTCGGTCAGCGGCAGATCTGTCAGTGCCGACACCACCAGATTGAAAAACGGCCCGCTCTTGATCCCCACCGGGTGACTTTCAAACACCGGCGAGAGGGTCATGTCGGTGAGGAATTCGGCAAGAGCGTCAAGGCCTGCGCAAAGATGGCGCTCCCGCTCGATATTGCTGCCCAGTCCCAGAAAAATCCGTGTCAGCGACATCCGCGCTCGATCTCCACCCCAACGCCCTTCGCCGCTGGCACGGCTCCCGGCTTGGTCAATTTGAGGTGCAGCCAGGGAATATTGAACTCGCTCATCAGCACTTCGGCGAGTCGCTCGGCGAAGGTTTCAACCAGCTGGAATTGAGAGGCTTCGGCGAACGCCTGAATCCGTGCGGACACACTGGCATAATCGAGCGCTTTGCTCAGGTCGTCGCCTGCAGCTGCAGGCCGATTGTCCCAGGCAAAACTCAGGTCCAGGCGCAGGCACTGGCGAATGCCACGTTCCCAGTCGTAGGCGCCGATGACGGTATCGACCTCCAGACCTTCAATGAAAACTCTGTCCAAGCCTGTCTCTCCGTTGCACGACAAGGGCGCGATGCGCCGTTAGAATCAAGGCAACCTCGCCCGGAATGGTTAGCATGTTTTGGTTACTGGCGGTCCTCGCCTACCTGCTCGGCTCACTGTCCTTCGCCATCCTGATCAGCCGCATAACCGGTCGCCCGGACCCGCGCGCCAGTGGCTCGGGCAACGCCGGCGCGACCAATATGCTGCGCCTGGCCGGCAAGAAACTTGCGGTACTGACGCTGATCGGCGACGTCTGCAAAGGCATGATCCCGGTGCTGATCGCCAGAGGATTGGACCTCGACCCACGACTGCAAGCCTGGATCGGACTGTGCGCAGTGCTGGGGCATCTGTTCCCGCTGTACTTCCGTTTTCGTGGCGGCAAGGGCGTGGCCACGGCCGCCGGCATGTTGCTGGCCTTATACCCGCCAGCTGCCCTGCTCGCCATCGGCGCCTGGCTGCTGACGTTCTACCTCACTCGCACCAGCTCGTTGGCCTCGTTGATCGCCACGCCGCTGACGCTGCCGCTGCTCGCATGGCAGGAGCCCCACGCGTTACTGCCGATGAGCGTGTTAACGCTGCTCATCGTCTGGCGCCATCGGGGCAATCTACGCGACCTGTTTGCCGGGCGCGAACGGCATTTCTGAAGCTACGCCCTGCCACAGCCCCCACCAGGCGCTCGAACCGATTGGCCATCAAAGACCGGGTAACTGCTCCATCGGCCAGCGCGCCTGCACGGTAATGCTCAAACTTTCCCTCTGCCCCGCCTGCAAACGCTGGCAGCCGGCAAAAGCGATCATCGCGCCGTTGTCGGTGCAGAACTCAGGCCGGGCGTAATAAACATTTCCGCCCAGGCCATCGAGCATCTGTTCCAAGGACAGACGCAACGCCTTGTTCGCGCTCACGCCGCCGGCGATGACCAGACGCTTGAGCCCGGTCTGCTTCAGCGCCCGTTTGCACTTGATGGTCAAAGTGTCCACCACCGCCTGCTGGAAGGCCAGCGAGATGTCGCAACGGGTTTGCTCGCTGTCGTCCCCGGTACTTTGGCACTGCTGCCAAGTGTTCAAGGAGAACGTCTTCAAGCCGCTGAAGCTGAAATCCAGCCCGGGGCGATCCGTCATCGGACGCGGAAAGATAAAGCGCCCGGCCACACCGGATTGCGCCAGACGGGAAATCTCCGGACCGCCGGGGTAATTCAGGCCCATCATCTTCGCGGTTTTGTCGAACGCTTCGCCGGCGGCGTCGTCCAGGGTTTCGCCCAGCAACTCGTAGAGACCAATACCATCGACGCGAACAAGCTGCGTATGGCCACCGGAAACCAACAAAGCGACGAACGGAAACTCAGGGGGATTTTCTTCCAGCATGGGGGCCAGCAAATGCCCTTCCATGTGGTGAACACCCAGAGCCGGGATGTCCCACGCAAAGGCCAGCGCCTGTGCGCAGGAGGCACCCACCAGCAGGGCCCCGACCAGCCCTGGGCCAGCGGTATAAGCGATGGCATCGATCTCGGTCACGGCACAGTCGGCCTCGGCCAACACCTGACGAATCAAGGGCAGCATGCGTTTTACGTGGTCACGGGAGGCAAGCTCCGGGACCACCCCACCGTAGACGCGGTGCAGGTCGATCTGGCTGAATAATGCGTCGGCAAGCAGCCCGCGTTCGCTGTCGTACAGCGCGACACCGGTCTCATCGCAGGAAGTTTCCATTCCCAGTACTAGCATGGGGTACGCCTTGTTGGGGCTGAATTCGAAGGCGCGCATAATAGTCGCCGCTCATGCCTGCGACCAGTGCTTTTCGATCAGAGGCTTTGCATTCCGCGAAGCAAGGGGTTAACATCCGCAACCCTTAAAAACCGACGTACTTAGTGCAAGCGTTGCAGTAAGCGTTGACCCCGGTAATGAATGAAGGTAGCTCTGGATGCCAGCCGTCAAAGTTAAAGAGAACGAACCCTTCGACGTAGCTCTGCGTCGTTTCAAGCGCTCCTGCGAAAAAGCCGGTGTTCTGGCTGAAGTTCGTAGCCGCGAATTTTACGAGAAGCCGACTTCTGAGCGTAAGCGTAAAGCAGCAGCTGCTGTTAAGCGTCACGCCAAGAAAGTACAGCGCGAACAGCGCCGCGCCGTTCGTCTGTATTAATACAGACGTCTGACGCAAGCTTCTGCCTTGCCCGGCCTTCAAAGCCGGGCTGTCGGCAGTTGCAGTTCTAGCCTCAAGCAACACCGATCAAGCGACACAAGACAGAGGCTGTTGACGTCGCAGATGCGACCGAGACAAACCCCGTCGATTTCTTCCAGCCTGATTCAGGCCGCGTTGACCCGTCTACACTGACCAAGCAACCGTCGTTACGGTTTGGATTCGCCACGATCTTTCTGGCGGGGCGCCTGATGATGAGAACGCCATGGCCGGACTGATTCCCCAAGGTTTTATTGACGACCTCCTGAACCGCACCGACATCGTCGATGTTGTCAGCTCACGCGTTCAATTAAAAAAGACCGGCAAGAACTTCAGCGCCTGTTGTCCTTTCCATAAAGAGAAGACACCGTCGTTCAGCGTCAGCCCGGACAAACAGTTCTATTACTGCTTCGGCTGTGGCGCGGGTGGCAATGCCCTCGGCTTCATCATGGACCACGACAACCTGGATTTTCCCCAGGCCGTCGAGGACCTGGCCAAAGCGGCCGGGATGGAAGTCCCTCGCGAACAAGGCGTCAAAGGGCAAAAGCCCCGACAGCCTACCGATTCGCCGCTCTACCCTCTATTAACAGCCGCCGCCGATTTTTACCGGGCCGCGCTGAAGAGCCATCCAACGCGAAAATCTGCGGTGGAATACCTGAAAGGCCGTGGCCTGTCAGGTGAGATTGCCCGCGACTTCGGACTGGGCTTCGCCCCTCCTGGCTGGGACAACCTCTACAAGCACCTTAGCAGCGACACTCTTCAGCAGAAGGCGATGATCGATGCCGGCTTGCTGATCGAAAACGCCGAAACCGGCAAACGCTACGACCGCTTCCGCGACCGGGTGATGTTCCCGATTCGCGACAGTCGCGGCCGTGTGATCGCATTTGGCGGGCGGGTATTGGGCGACGACAAGCCCAAATACCTGAACTCTCCTGAAACCCCGGTGTTTCATAAGGGTCAGGAGTTGTACGGTTTATTCGAAGCTCGCAAATTTAACCGTAACCTGGACGAGATTATCGTCGTCGAAGGCTACATGGACGTCATTGCACTGGCCCAACAGGGCTTGCGCAATGCTGTGGCGACGCTGGGTACGGCGACCAGCGAAGAGCATTTGAAACGGCTGTTTCGTGTGGTGCCGAACGTGCTGTTCTGCTTCGATGGTGACCAGGCTGGCCGAAATGCTGCCTGGCGCGCACTGGAAGCGACGATTCCCGGCTTGCAGGACGGCCGGCGCGCCAGGTTTCTGTTCCTGCCCGAAGGGGAGGATCCCGACACCTTGGTGCGCGCCGAAGGCACTGACGCGTTCAAGGCGAGAATCAACCAGCACGCACAACCGCTGGCTGACTATTTTTTCGAGCAACTGACCAAGGAGGCCGATCCGCGCTCCCTGGAAGGCAAGGCGCACATGGTGACACTGGCCGCGCCGCTGATCGAAAAAGTGCCGGGCGCCAATTTGCGCGAGCTGATGCGCCGACGACTGAAAGAGATCACCGGGCTGGACACCGCCGCGGTCAACCAGTTGATGCAGTCCGCTCCGGTTGAAGCTCAGCCCAGCTACGATCCGGGCTTCGATTACGAGGCCGTGCCGGATTACGGCGATTATCAGCAGCACGATTACCAGGCGCAGCAGGAATGGACACCGAACGCGCCGGGCGGTCAGCAGAAGAAATGGGACAAGAAGCCGTGGGAAAAAGGCAAGAAATGGGACAAGAACGGCAAGCGTCCTGATTTTGAGCCTCGCGGGCCACGCACACCGGCGACGGTTGAGCCGCCGGCGCTGACAGCACTCAGAACCTTGCTGCATCACCCTGAACTGTCAGCGCAGGTTGCCAACGCAAGTACGTTCGCCGATGAAGAAAACGTGTATTCGCAGCTTCTGGTGGCACTGATTGACGCCACACAGAAAAACCCGAAGCTGCGCACCATGCAATTGATTGCCCGCTGGCATGGCACCGATCAAGGACGATTGTTGCGTCAACTGGCGGAAAAGGAATGGCTGATCTCGGCCGATAACCTTGAACAACAGTTTTTCGACACTATAACTAGCTTGTCTGCCCGCCAACGCGAGCGACATCTGGAGCAATTGATCAGGAAGGAACGGCAGTCAGGTCTGAGCGCGGAAGAAAAAGTTCAGCTGCTCAACCTGTTAAATCGCAAAGTTCCTGCACAAACCCCGACCTCAACTGGCGTGTGAGGTCATAGCTCGGGTATAATCCCCGGCTTGTTTTTTGCCCGCCAAGACCTTCAGTGGATAGGGTGTTATGTCCGGAAAAGCGCAACAGCAGTCTCGTATCAAAGAGTTGATCACCCTGGGTCGTGAGCAGAAGTATCTGACTTACGCAGAGGTCAACGACCACCTGCCTGAGGATATTTCAGATCCAGAGCAGGTGGAAGACATCATCCGCATGATCAACGACATGGGGATCCCCGTACACGAGAGTGCTCCGGATGCGGACGCCCTTATGTTGGCCGACGCCGACACCGACGAGGCAGCCGCTGAAGAAGCCGCTGCTGCGTTGGCTGCGGTCGAGACCGACATCGGTCGCACGACTGACCCAGTGCGCATGTATATGCGTGAAATGGGTACCGTCGAGCTTCTGACACGTGAAGGCGAAATCGAAATCGCCAAGCGTATCGAAGAAGGCATCCGTGAAGTGATGGGCGCCATCGCGCACTTCCCTGGCACGGTTGAGCACATTCTCTCCGAGTACACCCGCGTCACCACCGAAGGCGGTCGTCTGTCCGACGTCCTGAGCGGTTATATCGACCCGGACGACGGCATAGCGCCGCCAGCCGAAGTCCCGCCGCCAGTCGATCCCAAGGCCGAAAAGGTTGAAGGTGCTGACGACGAAGAGGAAGACGCTTCCGACGATGAAGAGGACGAGGTCGAAAGCGGCCCGGACCCAGTCATCGCCGCCCAGCGCTTCGGCGCCGTTTCAGACCAGATGGCCATTGCCCTCAAGGCGCTGAAAAAGCACGGCCGCGGCAGCAAGCAGGCCAACGCTGAACTGCTGGCTCTGGCCGAGCTGTTCATGCCGATCAAGCTGGTTCCAAAACAGTTTGAAGGCCTGGTTGAGCGTGTTCGCGGTGCCCTGGAGCGTCTGCGTGCACAAGAGCGTGCCATCATGCAGCTGTGTGTTCGTGACGCACGCATGCCGCGCGCTGACTTCCTGCGCCAGTTCCCGGGCAACGAAGTTGACCAGAGCTGGACCGATGGGCTGGCCAAAGGCAAAAGCAAATACGCTGAAGCCATTGGTCGTCTTCAGGCCGACATTCAGCGTTGCCAGCAAAAGCTGACCGCGCTGGAAGAAGAAACCGGCCTGACCATCCTGGAAATCAAGGACATCAACCGTCGGATGTCGATCGGTGAGGCCAAGGCCCGCCGCGCGAAGAAAGAAATGGTTGAAGCCAACCTGCGTCTGGTGATCTCGATCGCCAAAAAGTACACCAACCGTGGCCTGCAATTCCTCGATCTGATCCAGGAAGGCAACATCGGTTTGATGAAGGCGGTGGACAAGTTCGAATACCGTCGTGGTTACAAGTTCTCGACGTACGCCACCTGGTGGATTCGTCAGGCGATCACTCGCTCGATCGCTGACCAGGCACGCACCATCCGTATTCCGGTGCACATGATCGAGACGATCAACAAGCTCAACCGTATTTCCCGTCAGATGTTGCAGGAAATGGGTCGCGAACCGACGCCGGAAGAGCTGGGCGAACGCATGGAAATGCCTGAGGACAAGATCCGCAAGGTATTGAAGATCGCTAAAGAGCCGATCTCCATGGAAACCCCGATCGGTGACGACGAAGACTCGCACCTGGGTGACTTCATCGAAGACTCGACCATGCAGTCGCCAATCGATGTCGCCACGGTAGAGAGCTTGAAAGAAGCGACGCGCGAAGTGCTGTCGGGCCTCACCGCCCGCGAAGCCAAGGTACTGCGTATGCGTTTCGGTATCGACATGAACACCGACCACACCCTTGAGGAAGTCGGTAAGCAGTTCGATGTTACCCGTGAGCGTATCCGTCAGATAGAAGCCAAGGCGCTGCGCAAACTGCGTCACCCGACGCGAAGCGAACACCTGCGTTCGTTCCTCGACGAGTAAGCGACACGTCGTACCAAAACCCCCGGCATTGCTGGGGGTTTTGCGTTTTAAGGAATAAATTTCCGGCAGAGTGCCACTGTTGTCCAGCGCGGCTACACTCGATTGATTCTCATCCATGAATCACGAGGCTGCCATGATCTGGATGCCGGCCATTGCTCTCTTGTGCTTGCTCGCCCCCGCTGCAATCAGCGCCCAGACGGTGCTTGGCGATGGCCAAAACAGGCAAGCGATCCATCAAGAGTGGCTGCCCGGCGAGGATGCTGAACCTGGGAGTGCACCCGGCGTAAGCCTGCATCTGCCCACTGACTTGATCAGCGACCAATTCGCAGGTATCGATCAACGTCTCCAACCTGAGCATTTTGGCGGACTGGACGATCCTCCACCCCTATCGCAGGCGGTCACTCACTCCAGCGAGCGCAGCAAGCTCTGGCATGAGTTTTTGCTGATCGGATTGCCCGGGCTGCTGGTTCTGATAACGGTGCTGGCCATTGTGGTGCGGATCAACCGTCGCCTCAGCTCGGAAATCTCTCGCCGAATTGCCCTTGAGCAGGAGCTGCGCAGCAGCGAATACCACTATCGCGGGATGATCGAAAGCCTTTCGGCCATCGCGTGGGAAGCCAATATCCACGACTACTCCTACAACTACGTCTCACCCCACGCTCAGGATTTGTTGGGTTACCCGCTGCACCAGTGGCGGAGGCCCGGATTCTGGCGGAGCATCGTTCATCCGGAGGACGTCGACTACGCACAGACCTACTGCGACCGCGAGGTGGCGGAAGGTAATGATCACAGCGTCGACTATCGAGTCCTGAGTGCCGACGGCAGGGTGGTCTGGATCCGCGACATTGTGAGCATGATCGGCTATGGCCAGGAACCCGTGATGCGCGGGCTGATGATCGACATCAGCGAAGCCAAGCAAACCGAAGAGGCGCTGCGCCTGTCGGAAGGGAAATTCGCCTCGGTGTTCGCGCAATGCCCTGACATGCTGGTCATCGCGCGCCTTTCTGATGGCTGCTTTCTGGAGGCCAATCCGGCATTTGCAGAGCAAATTGGCGTCAGCCCGGCCGACGTCGTAGGGCGCGTTCCTTCCGAGTTGAATATCTGGGGTATTCCCGACATTGGCCACAGTCTGCTGCAACGCCTCCAGAAGGGCAGCATCCGCAACCTTGAAATGCCGTTTCGGCGCAGTGATGGCCGCCTGTTCACTGGCCTTCTGTCAGCCGAGCCCTTTGATCTGGACTCCACTGCCGCAGTGGTTCTGGTGGTGAGGGACATCACGCCGCTCAAGGAGGCCCAGCAACAGCTGCAGATGTCCGAAGAGAAATTTGCCAAGGCGTTTCACTCTTCGCCAGACGGCCTGCTGATTACACGGCAAAACGACGGATTGCTCGTGGAGGTGAACGACGGTTTCAGCCGCATCACCGGGTATCACAGCTCGCTGTCGCTGGACCGTACCACCCTTGACCTGGGCATCTGGGTAGATCTGAACGAGCGACAGCAACTGCTCGATCAGTTGAGGCGCGACGGCTTTGTGAAGGACTTTACCAGCCACATCCGTCGCAGGGATGGTCAGATCCGCCTGTGCGAGATTTCCGCGCGGCCACTGCCGATTGCCGGTGAGGACTGCATGCTCACCATCGCGCGTGACATCACCGACCGCCATCAGATGCAGGAAAAGCTGCAACTGGCCGCGACGGTATTCGAAAGCACAGCGGAAGGCGTATTGATCACCGACACCCGGCAGCGGATCAACGCAGTCAACCGGGCCTTCAGCGAGATCACCGGCTACAGCGAACAGGAAGCGCTCGGCGACACGCCGCGATTGCTGGCATCCGGACTTCACGACAGCGCGTTCTACGCCGCCATGTGGTACCAACTGACAGCAGAGGGTCATTGGCAGGGCGAGATCAGCAACCGGCGCAAGAACGGCGAGATCTACCCGAGCTGGCTGACCATCAGTGCCGTGCGCAATCGAGACAAATTCATCACCCACTTCGTTGCGGTGTTCGCTGATATCTCCAGCCTGAAGCAGGCTCAGGCCCGCCTCGACTACCAGGCGCACCACGACCCTTTGACCGGCCTGCCAAACCGGACGCTGTTTGAAAGCCGACTGCACGCCGCGCTGACCCACTCAAGAGCGGCCTTCAGCCTCGGCGCGGTGTTGTTTCTGGACCTGGATCGCTTCAAGCACATCAATGACAGCCTCGGCCACCCCGTTGGTGACCTGCTATTAAAAAGCATTGCGGTGCGCCTGAAGGAGAACCTGCGCGACATCGACACCGTCGCGCGGCTCGGTGGCGATGAATTCATCATCCTGTTGCCGGGCCTGCAAAATCCGACCGACGCCGAAGTCGTCGCCACCAAGCTGCTCAACAGTTTTTCGGCGCCGTTTCAGGCGGGCGATCACGAGTTCTTCATGAGCACCAGCATCGGGAGCGCGCTGTTTCCCACAGACGGCGCGGACGTCGCCACGCTGATCAAGAATGCCGACGCGGCGATGTACCGCTCGAAGGCCAAGGGGCGCAACCGGGTCGAGCACTACACCCGCGATCTGACCGCTCAGGCCAGCGAGAGGATTGCTCTGGAACAGGAGCTGCGGCGCGCTATCGAGCGGAACGAGTTCACCCTTTCCTACCAACCCAAAATCAGTTTGCTGACACACCGGCTAGTCGGCGCCGAAGCGCTGATACGCTGGTTCCACCCCACTTTCGGCGACGTCCCACCCGAGCGGTTCATCCCGCTCGCAGAAGAAAACGGCATGATCCTGCAGATCGGCGAGTGGGTGCTCGATACGGCCTGCCAGCAATTGCACGAGTGGAACCAGCGCTACGATGTGTTTGGCCCGCTGTCGGTAAACCTTGCCGGCGCTCAATTGCGTCAGCCCAATCTGGTCAACAAGATCGAACGACTGCTGCTCCAGCACCAGTTACAACCTGGCTGTCTACAACTGGAAATCACTGAAAACTTCATCATGTCGCAGACCGAAGAGGCGCTTTCCGTCCTGCATCGCCTGAAAACACTCGGCGTACAACTGGCAATCGACGACTTCGGCACCGGCTACTCATCGCTCAGTTATCTCAAGCGCCTGCCGCTGGACATCCTCAAGATCGACCAATCGTTCGTGCGCGGCTTGCCTGATGACCCCCACGATGCGGCGATTGTCCGCGCCATCATTGCGCTGGGTCGCAGCATGCAGCTGACAGTCATCGCAGAGGGCGTCGAGACGCTTGAGCAACAGCAATTCCTGGCAGACGAAGGCTGCGAACAAATTCAGGGCTACCTCGTCAGCCTGCCCCTGCGCGCGGAGCAATTCTGTGCGACATTTCTTCGTACAACCGTTTCAGACGTTTCGGATGGCACAGCGCGTAAACCGTCGTTATAATCCGCGGCCTACTGAGGGCCTATAGCTCAGTTGGTTAGAGCAGGGGACTCATAATCCCTTGGTCCACGGTTCGAGTCCGTGTGGGCCCACCAAATAGAAAGCCGCGCATTGCGCGGCTTTTTTCGTTCTTGCGCGGCACGCTCCGCCGGGCTCATCACAACCTCAATCGATCACCACATGCGGCAAAAACCGGCTGCTGTCTTTGGTGATCAAACTGTCGTCTTCACGAATCCCGATCCCCGAAGCCATATCCCCCACCACCCACGATCCGATCAGCGTGTAGCTGTCGCCAAAACGAGGCAATGGCGCGAATTCCTGAAGGATGTAGGGCGCATCGTTGTAGGGGCCGTCTTCGAAAATGACTTGATCAGTCGGGGTGCGGATTTCGATGTTGGCGCCTTCGCGGGAAAAGTACGGTTTGCGCACCCAACCCTTTGGTACTGCGGATTGTGGGTGTTTATCGACAAAGGACGGCAGCAGATTGGGATGCCCTTCGTTGAACTCCCATAGCAACGGCAGGATGCCTTTGTTCGAAATAATCGCCTTCCAGGCCGGTTCGATGAACTGCGTATCACATTGCGGGATGGCCTGGCCGTGGGGCTCATGGAAAACATGCTCCCAGGCGTGAAGCTTGAAGATGCGCTCGATCCAGCGGCCTTCGAGGTCGACGAATCGGCCGTTGGCATTCAGGCCGATGTCTTCGATGTCGATGTGACGGGTTTCGATGCCGGCGTGTTCCGCCATTTTGCGCAGGAATTCAGTCGTGCCCCTGTCTTCTATCGAGCCTGACATGCACGAGAAGTAGAAAGGCCCGCCCTCCCTGATTGCCGCGAAAGCCCGGACCAGGTCTTCCGCCATCGAGTTGAACTGTGAAGCGTGGGCCGGCAATACGCCGCGCTGGATCTGCTCTTCAAGCCAGATGAGCTGAAACGCGCCCGCCTCATAGGCTGACGTAGGCGTGTCCATGTTGGCTTCCAGCAGCTTGGCCGGGTTCACGCCGTCATAGCTGAAGTCAAACCGGCCATACAGATGCGGATGGCCTTCCTTCCATGAGGTGCGAACCAGCTCGAAAAACGTCTCCGGAATGGCCAGCCGGGTCAGCAGCTCTTCGCTCTCGACGACCTTTTCCACGACGTCCAGGCACATGGCATGAAGTTCCTGGGTCGGCGCTTCGATGTCACGTGTGATCTGCGCTTCGGTGAACTGGTAATAGGCCCGCTCATCCCAGTAGCGCTCACCGTCGATGGTGTGAAAATTGAACCCTTCACGCTCGGCCGTCTGGCGCCAGTCAGGACGCTCCTGAATGCTGATCCTTTTCATGGGTAACGTCCCTGTTAGCCGCCGAAGCTTGAGCCGCTGCTTTTGCCACCCCACCCGCTGCGAGCGGTGGCCTGGCTGCCGAAGCCACCACGGGACACGGAAGACGAGACCGATGAATTGCGGCCCAGGGTGCTTTTGCTGTAAGTCCCGGTCGAGCTGGTTCGCGCTTGGGTAGAGTTACCGAAGGTTTTGCCCTGCTCGATCTGGCGCGACAATGTGGACGTTTGATAACCACCACGGGAGTCTCGCGCCTGATAAATAGGCTGGGAGTAGTAACGACCGCCACCGCCGGTAAAGCCGTTGACCACGTTGCTGACGAGCATGCCCATCAGGAATCCGTTTACTCCGGAACCGAAGCCACCCCCTCCGCCACCGGACTGGTCGGCCTGGGCTTTCGCTGCGTCGACCTGTGACTTGGGAAGCTCACCGGAAACTTCCAGCTGGAAGCCGCCGAGCTTGGGCGTGAATTTGCCATCGGCATTCTGCTGGCAGTAATCAGGGACGAAATCTGCTTCACAGGCTGTTTTGTCGTCGTAGGTCGGGGCAACGCGGCGGTGCTCCGCCAGCGCGCTCATGTAGGCGTCCGAGCAGACATCGACCGGGACTTTCTGATCCACACAGGCTTGTACCGACGGGTAGGTCTGCTGCGCGGA
Organism: Pseudomonas sp. GL_135; assembly: GCF_057834665.1. Classification (NCBI taxonomy): domain Bacteria; kingdom Pseudomonadati; phylum Pseudomonadota; class Gammaproteobacteria; order Pseudomonadales; family Pseudomonadaceae; genus Pseudomonas; species Pseudomonas sp. GL_135. The sequence goes on along the minus strand of NZ_CM174408.1, from coordinate 432,328 downwards.
AACTTCCACAGTGTCGGATTTGCTGCACGCGCTGATTGCCAGCGGCAGGGTGCTGGCCAAGACCAGTTTGAGGGAACTACGTCTCATCGATAACTCCTTTCGATAACAGGCGATCAGGTCGACGGCGTCATGCAAGCCGAGTTGAGAAAACCGACACTGATCGAGACGCTGGCGGCATAGATCGCCGCAGCAAGCTCGCCTCGGGTAATGCGTGCGGAAAGATCCTTGAGGACCATGCTGGTCGCGGTAAACGCCAGCAACTGTACGACAGCCGCAATGACTGCCCAAATCACCACATCCAGTACGCTGATGCTGTAGGTGATGACGTTGCTGGCAGGCAGGGCGAAACCGATGAGTGCACCGCCCAGGGCGACGGCCGCAGCTACATTGCCCTCACGAATCTGGGCGAACTCCTTGTGCGGCGTCAGACGCGTGTAGGCCATCTGAAACAATGCGAACAACCCGCCGGCCACAATGATGTAGACCAAAAAACTCAGCAACGACTGGAAGCTGACGGACATACGAAGCGCTTCAAGCATTTTTACTTCCTTTTAAATGACGGTGAAATCAGTGGACTGCAGGGTCACGCCGACCGACGTGGTGAAGGAAACAACGCCCTCCTCGTCCTCTTCAACGGACAGCAATAGAAACTCGCGTCGGTCCACCAGGCCCGTGTCCCGCGCGTACAACATGCTCAGGTGTTTGATGCGGTAGGCGCCGTCAGGGCTGACGACCTGCTCGTCCATGGGCGTGAGCTCGGTCTGGCCTTCTTCCGTGCCCCACTGACGCCCGTACTCCCAGCCGTCATGTTCGAACACCGGCAGACCGACGCTGGACTCAGGCCCCACCAGGCGCTTGAGCTCCGCCTCGCTGTTGATCGTGACGACGCTGCTGTAGCCGAACAGGATGATGTCCTGGACGTCTTCAGCGGCAGGCCCGTTCATCATGACTTGCAGCCAGTAATCTTCGTCCTCGAAGTAGAAGCGCACCAGACGAACCGATTGCCCCAGATCGACCTGCCCCACTGACCAGACCACTTCTTCGTCAGGAACCACCAGCTCCGAATGGCCGTCGAGCATCAGCTTGAGCGAGTCATCGAGGTCGAGCATACGACCGGTAGCCAGCCCGAGCGGATTAGCCAGGGCCGCATTGGCGGAGGGGTTGGAGCCGGCCGGTGGAATGGGCGACTCCAGGCCTAACGCGCGTTTGATCCAGCTCATGTGTCATCTCCTTGAATTCGCGCCGAGGCGATGTAAAAAGTTGTGCCACTCACTGCGCCGGACCTCGCTCGACAAGCCGCCGTGAGTGCATTAACCAGGCCGTCACAATACCGGCAAGCGCGCCACACAGGTGTGACTCAATCGATACACCCGGGACCGGAATGAAGCCAAAAATCAATCCGCTGTAGCCCAGCAGGGTCACCAGTGCAATCGCGAAACTTGCCAGACTGCGCTGATACCACGCCCGGGCCAGCAGATACGCCCACAAGCCGAAGATCAGACCGCTGGCGCCCACATGGATGACCGGACGACCGACCACCCAGACCATCAGCCCACCGAGCACAACGATGAGCAGCACCACGCGCACGTATCGCTGAAGCCCCTCGGTTGCGACCAGCCAGCTCAGCACCACAAAAGGCAGAAGATTGCTCAGCAGGTGACAGACCGATCCATGCAAAAACGGGGAGAACACGATGCCCTGCAGGCCGGATAAGGTCCTGGGTACAAGGCCGTGAGACAGCAGGCTGTTGGCGGTCAGCGAGTTAACCATCTGCACAACGATCATCACAGCGGCAAGGCACAGTATCGTCCGTAGTCCGTTTCCGATATTCATCTGCACACCGGTGAGCCGAAAAAAGAAGCCGAAAAAAAGGCAGACGGAAACCCGGCTGCCTTCTTACGGTGTTACTGGCCCGAGTTACCGCTCTGGCTTTGTGCTTTCAAGCGGGCGAGAACGTCAGCTGCGCCGCCGGTTTTCGAGCCAATCCCGGCATCCTGAAGACGACGCTCCAGATCGCCGCCGTTGGCAGCCTCGGTCAGCTCATCGGCCGCTTCAAGCCTGGCGTCCTGTTCATCCTGACGCTGCTTGATACGAGCCAGCGAACCCACTGCGGTTTCGAGTCGGCCATTGGCGCCGCCCGTTGCAGCAGCCGCGTTGATCTGCGCCTTTTGCACGCTGTCACGGGCTTTGGCCATATCGGTCTGCTGACGCAGGCCTTTGATCTGGCTTTCGGCCTTGATGACCTGTGCGGTCAATTTCGCCACGTGGACGCCGAACTGATCGGCCGCGAGTTTTTCTTGATCGCGCAGAGCCGTCAGCTCGGCCACTTTCTCGGCGCACTCGAGGGCGAGGGCTTCTTCGCCTTTATTCATCGCGGCGAGCGCTTTCTGCTCCCAGTTGGCGATGTTCTTGTCGTGCTCTTCGACGCGCTGCAGCGAGAGCTTGTGCTTGGCTTTGATCTGGATCAGCTGGTTGCGCGCCGCGAGCATGGAGGCATCGGCGTCACGGATTTCCTGATCGAGGATTCGCAGTGCCTGAGCATCGACGATGGCTTCACCCACCTCGGAAGCCCCACCACGCAGCGCTGTGACCATTTTTTTCCAAAGGCTCATTGATGTGTCTCCCGGTTACTGTGGATCAACTTTAAGAAAATCTTCATAGGCGTCGGCCGCATGAATCACGTTTTCTGCCAGGGTGAGCACCTCGTGGACGACGACCGTCAGCGAAGAGGCAGCGCTCAGTGCGCCAAACATGTTGTAGAAGGTTTCGCCGTTTGGCAGGGTCTCGATGCCGATCGACGACAGCGGGAAGAGCTCCCGGCTTCGCAGCACGGCGTCGTTGAAAGCGGCTGGGTCTTTGACCTCAGAGGCGTACACCAGTACGGAATCAACCAGGATCTGATCGCCCGCGATGGCAATGATGATGGGCAAGCCACCGAACTGGTTCATCACCAGGCTCAGACTCGGCTCGGCACCTTGAATGAGGGTCAGCTTGATGTCGTTATTCTTGACCACGTCCAGCTCGGCGAACGCCGAGTGAAGGGTGTCGATCGTCCAATTGGTATTCTCAGTCATGAATCCCTCCAGTTTGATCCGGTTACCCAAGTAGGGCTGGCGTAGTACCTTTTCGATATCTCTCAATACCTCCGCGTTTTCCGGAAGTACGTACAGCTCTCGTTTCACGTACCCGGCGGCTGTCAGCCGAGCGCGCATTTCGCGCATGTAGTCGGTTGAAGTTTTCCGAGCCATTGAAGTCTTTCCTGAACATCACATGTGATAGCAACGCACCCTACGCGCAAGCATTGATATATGCAACATCTCACATGTGATGATTTTGTGAATGAAACCACGACGGTGGTGACGCGCCGCATTTACCGGGCTTCGGATATATTCATCTTCCCCATGGTCTGTAACCCCATGAACTCAGCCTCCCTCCCCTCCTGGCTTCGCCGCGTACTGCGTCCACTGCTGGACCCATACCGCCGCTATCGCCATGCCCGCTACATTCACGCCGGCCGAATCGTAGTCGGACTGCTGGTGTCGATACTGCTGACGACCGGTTTTCATCTGCCCCATGGGGAATGGGCGTCGGTGACGATGCTGATCGTGATTGGCGGGTTGCAGCACCACGGCAATATCGGCAAGAAGTCGGTGGAGCGCGCTTACGGGACTTTGATAGGCGCGGCACTGGGCCTGGCAGTCGTGGCGCAGGAAAGCTACTTGGGCATGCCATTGCTGACGTACGTGGTCATGTCACTGATCTGCGGTTTCTTTGCGTATCACGCCATTGGCAAGGGCGGTTACACGGCGCTGCTGTCGGCCATCACCCTGTTTATCGTGGCGGGCCACGGTGATAACCCGATCACGGACGGGTTGTGGCGGACGGTGGACATCCTGATCGGCATCGCCCTCGCCCTGGCGTTTTCCTTCGCGCTGCCGTTGTATGCCGTGTATTCGTGGCGCTACAACCTGGCCAGTGGCCTGCGGGACTGTGCGCTGGCTTACGACCGCATCGCCAGCGGGCAGTCGATCACCGCAGACGAGCACGTGAAGTTGACCGCGCGAATGGGCGCGACGCTGTTGCAGCTGCGCTCGCTGATGCCGTCGGTGTCCAAGGAAGTAAAGATATCGATCGTTGAACTGGACGCCATTCAGCGCCACTACCGCATGTGCCTGAGCATCCTCGAGATTCTTTCGAACCTGCGTCCGGCAGACACTGGCAGTACAGGGGTGACGGCGGAGCAACGGCGAATCCGTCGCATGCTGATCGGTATGGCGCGCGCGCTGCAGACCGGTGCAACTGAACGTTTGCAGCGGCCAACCGAGAGCTTGACCGTCGGGCCTGACGTTCCGACCGCCTCGACCGAGGTGCTGGGTTATCAGTTGATGACCCGCCAGTTCACGCAGAATCTCGAAAGCCTGCAGCAGCGTCTGGCGAAAACAGCGCCGGCGTGGAAGATCTGAACCACGCCAGCGCTCTGACCAAAAACCGGCGGAGGATCAATAAACCGGCGGAACGACCATCTCACGCGGCACCGGGGCACGCAGATAATTGGCGTTGTACTCGCGTTCCGGCAGCACCACTTGCGGTGTCTCGGTATCGCCGCGCGGGATCTGCTCCAGCAGGTGATGAATGCAGTTCAGGCGCGCCCGCTTCTTGTCGTCGGCCTCGACGATCCACCACGGCGCGACATCGGTGTGGGAACGGGTGAGCATTTCTTCTTTCGCATTGGTGTAGTCCTCCCAGCGACGGCGGGACTCAAGGTCCATCGGCGACAGCTTCCACTGTTTCAGCGGGTCATGGATGCGCATCAGAAAGCGCCGGTATTGCTCGTCGTCGGTGATGGAGAACCAGTACTTGATCAGGATGATGCCCGAGCGCACCAGCATTTTTTCGAACTCGGGGACGGTGCGGAAAAACTCTTCGTACTCCTCGTCATTGCAGAAGCCCATGACCCGCTCGACCCCGGCCCGGTTGTACCAGCTGCGGTCGAACAGCACCATTTCGCCGGCGGCGGGCAGGTGCGCGACATAGCGCTGGAAGTACCACTGCGTGCGCTCGCGTTCACTCGGCGCGGTCAGTGCAGCCACGCGGCACACCCGCGGATTGAGTCGTTGGGTGATGCGCTTGATCGCACCGCCCTTGCCTGCCGCATCCCGGCCTTCGAACAGCACGACAACCTTGAGCTTCTGGCTGACCACCCAGTCCTGCAGTTTAACCAGCTCGCCTTGCAGGCGTAGCAGCTCGCGGAAGTACAGGCGGCGATCAATCCCCTTGGGCACCTCCTCGCCCAGATCGGCCAGCAAGCCATCCAGGCGCGCGTCGTCGTACTCCATTTCCAGTTCTTCGTCGAAGCTGTCGAGGATATCGGCCTGGATGTAGCGGGCGGTTTCAGAGAAATCCAGAGTCATGACGAGGCTCCCGGCGTGGATTCAAAGGGATGGGAAGAGAATTTAGGCACGCCGGGGGTGACAGAAGAATGACAAAAGCCTTACAGCGCAGAAAAGTCCTACATGACCGACGCAGGTTTTCTGGCGCCCATCTCTGCCGTACGAGCAACGCAAAATGCCTGGGCTTTAGCGTCGCCTTGGCATTCGAATATCACCCAAACCCCCACGGAATCTCCTAACATGCCCCGCTTGCCGAAGGAGATACACCCTTGTCTGACACCCGCCCCCCAGCAATCGATGACATCGACCGCAAACTGATCGCCGCGCTGCAAATCAATGCCCGGGAACCGGTCGCCAATCTGGCTCGGCAATTGGGCATTGCGCGCACCACCGTGACCTCGCGACTGGCGCGCCTGGAGAAAGCCAAGGTCATCACCGGCTATGGCGTGCGTCTGGGTCAGCGGTTGGTGGATGGCGGGCTGCAGGCCTATGTCGGGATCACCGTGCAACCTCGCTCCGGCAAGGAAGTGCTGCGGCGGCTGAGCGCGCTGGCGCAGGTGCAACAGTTGTGTGCCGTGAGCGGCGAATTCGATTACGTGGCGTGGCTGCGCACGGATTCGCCGGAGCAGCTGGATCAGATGCTTGATTTGATCGGCAGCGTCGATGGCGTCGAGAAGACCACTACGTCGATCATCCTGAGCAGCAAAATCGACCGCGGGCAGCCGTCCTGAACTGACCGCTTCTGACAATATGACGAAGCGCTTCGTCACTTTGCCGGCATTCTCGACACATCGACAACACTCTGCGTCTTAATAACGTCCCAACTGTTATCTAGACTTGTCCACTTTCGCGCCGCAGTCGAACAAGGTCAGTCATGAAAAACAATCGCCACCCCGCCAACGGAAAAAAACCGATCACGATTTTCGGCCCGGACTTCCCGTTCGCCTTCGATGACTGGATCGAACACCCGGCGGGCCTCGGCAGCATTCCGACGGAAAACCTCGGTAAAGAAGTGGCGATCGTCGGCGCAGGTATCGCGGGGCTGGTGGCGGCTTATGAGCTCATGAAGCTGGGGCTCAAACCCGTCGTTTACGAAGCCTCGAAAATGGGCGGCCGTTTGCGCTCGCAACAGTTCGAAGGCGCTGAAGGCATCATCGCCGAACTGGGCGGCATGCGCTTCCCGGTCTCCTCCACCGCCTTTTATCACTACGTCGACAAGCTCGGCCTTGAATCCAAGCCCTTCCCCAACCCGCTGACGGCTGCCTCCGGCAGCACAGTAATTGACCTGGAAGGCAGCACCCACTACGCACAAAAACTGTCGGACTTGCCTGCGCTGTTTCAGGAGGTCGCCGACGCCTGGGCCGACGCGCTGGAGGCCGGCTCGCAGTTTGCCGACATTCAGCAAGCGATCCGGGACCGCGATGTACCTCGGCTCAAAGCGTTGTGGAACAAGCTGGTGCCGCTGTGGGACGACCGCACATTCTATGACTTCGTCGCCACGTCGGAAGCCTTCGCCAAACTGTCGTTCTATCACCGCGAAGTGTTTGGTCAGGTCGGCTTCGGCACCGGTGGCTGGGACTCGGACTTCCCGAACTCGATGTTGGAGATCTTCCGCGTGGTGATGACCAACTGCGACGATCACCAGCACCTGATCGTCGGCGGCGTCGGGCAAGTGCCTATCGGCATCTGGCGCCACACCCCCGAGCGTTGCGTGCATTGGCCCGAGGGCACCAGCCTGTCGACGCTGCACCGAGGCGCCCCGCGCACGGGCGTCAAAGGCATCAGCCGCGCCGCCAACGGCCAGTTCGCGGTCACAGACAATCTGGGTGACGTTCGCCATTACGATGCGGTTTTGGCGACGTGCCAGACGTGGTTGCTGACCACCCAGATCGAGTGCGAAGAGTCGCTGTTTTCCCAGAAGATGTGGATGGCACTGGACCGCACGCGTTACATGCAGGCGTCGAAAACCTTCGTCATGGTCGACCGGCCTTTCTGGAAGGACAAAGACCCGGAGACCGGCCGCGACTTGATGAGCATGACCCTGACCGACCGCCTGACCCGTGGCACCTATCTATTCGACAATGGCACCTATTCCAACGGCGTCGAGAAGCCGGGGGTGATTTGCCTGTCGTACTCGTGGATGAGCGACGCGCTGAAAATGCTCCCTCACCCCGTGGAAAAGCGCGTCAGCCTGGCGCTGGGCGCGCTGAAAAAGATCTACCCGAAGGTCGATATCGCCGCACGCGTCATCGGAGACCCGATCACCGTGTCGTGGGAATCCGACCCACACTTCCTCGGTGCTTTCAAAGGCGCGCTGCCGGGCCACTACCGCTACAACCAGCGGATGTACGCGCATTTCATGCAGAAGGACATGCCTGACGAGCAACGGGGCATTTTCATCGCCGGTGACGACGTGTCCTGGACGCCGGCCTGGGTTGAGGGCGCTGTGCAGACGTCGCTGAACGCGGTGTGGGGCATCATGACCCACTTTGGCGGCAAGACTCACGCCGAGAACCCGGGCCCGGGTGACGTGTTCCACGAGATCGGCCCGATCGTTTTGCCGGAATAAGGAAGCCTCCAATGCGCGTCGCCCTCTACCAATGCCCGCCGTTGCCCCTCGATGTCAGCGCCAATCTTCGGCGCCTGGAAGCTCAGGCGGTCGAGGCATCGGCGCAGGGGGCGAAGCTGCTGGTCCTTCCGGAGATGTTTCTCAGCGGGTACAACATTGGTGCCCAGGCCGCGCGGGAGTTGGCGCAAGCGAGCGACGGCCCGGCTGCGTTGAGGATTGCCGAGATCGCTCAAGCAACGGGTATCGCGATTCTGTACGGCTACCCGGAGTTGAGTGGCGACGGTCAGGTATACAACGCGGTGCAGTTGATCGACGCGCAAGGTGTTCGGCTCTGCAATTACCGTAAGACCCATCTGTACGGCGAGCTGGACAACGCGATGTTTAGCGCAGGCGATGAGCACTTTCCGGTGGTGGCTTTTGGGGACTGGAAGCTCGGATTTCTGATCTGCTACGACGTCGAGTTTCCCGAGAACACGCGCCGTCTGGCCTTGGCCGGCGCAGACCTGATTCTGGTACCGACCGCAAACATGGCGCCCTACGACTTCGTCGCGGAAGTCACCGTGCGGGCCCGTGCCTTCGAAAACCAGTGCTACCTGGTCTACGCCAATTATTGCGGCAGTGAGGGCGATATCCATTACTGCGGCTTGAGCAGTGTCTGCGCGCCGGACGGTCGACAAATCGGTCTTGCCGGTCAGGATGAGACCTTGGTGATGGCAGATCTGGACCGTGACGCGATGAGTGAATCCCAAACGATCAATACCTATTTCAAGGATCGCCGGCCAGGGTTTTATTCGGGACTGGGGAAGCCGTAAGGTCATCATTCGACGTCGCCACTGCGCACGTCCCACACCTGCACGCCCTTTATCCGCTAGCATGGCCGCTCAGTCATCCAACATCACAAGCGCCATGCCCAACCCCATCAGCCAACGATCCCTGACCCTGTCCAACGGCTTGAATGTGGTGCTGGTTTCGGCCCCACGTTTGAAGCGTTGCGCTGCGGCGTTGCGGGTCGCGGCAGGCAGTCATGATGTTTCGCCCCGCTGGCCGGGGCTTGCGCATTTCCTTGAGCATCTGTTCTTTCTCGGCACCGAGCGCTTTGCGGCTGACGAAAAGCTGATGGCGTTCGTGCAGCGCCACGGCGGGCAAGTGAACGCCAGCACACGCGAGCGCACCACCGACTTTTTCTTCGAACTGCCGCGCGCCGTGTTCGCCGACGGTCTTGAGCGGCTGTGCGAAATGCTCGCCCATCCGCGCATGACGATTCCCGATCAGCTGCAAGAACGGGAGGTGCTGCACGCGGAATTCATCGCCTGGTCGCGGGACCATGCCTCTCGTGATCTGCTAAAACGCCTGCAGCCTCTGTCGGCCTTGCATCCGTTGCGTTGGTTTCATGCAGGGAATCGCTTCAGTCTTCCGGTTCCGCGTCAGGTGTTTCAGGATGCGCTGCAGGCGTTCTATCGACGGTTTTATCAGGCCGGGCAGATGACGCTGAGCCTCGCGGGGCCTCAATCGTTTGATGAACTGGATAAGTTGGCGACCCAGTTTGGCGAGTATTTCGCGCAGGGCAGCCGGGTTGAGCAACAGCGACCGCCTGCGCTGCTCACTGATGAACCGAAGCCGATCGGTAAGGCTGATCAGCGTCGGATGCATCTGACGTTTGCGTGCGAAGGCTTACCGGCAGGGCAGGAACAGGCCGCGGCGTTTCTCTGCACCTGGATGAATGACGCGCAAGGGGGCGGGCTGGTGGCGGAGCTGCGTGACCGAGGCTTGATTGAGTCGCTGAAGGCCGAGGTCATGTATGAGTTTGGCGGCCAGGCAGTCATCGACATTGAGGTCGCATTGGCCGCGAAGGCAGCCGACGCGTCATCGCACGTACCAGCACTGGTTTTCAGCTGGCTCGCCTTCTTCAAATCCCATTACCGTCAGTCGATCGAAGAATACGCACGGCTGGAACAGCGGCGTCTGGCCGTCAGCGGTGCGCTGTCGCTGGCGCGGTATTACAGCGCTGAACCTGATGCGGCGTGTCTGTCGACAGAGGCGGTTGATGCGCTGCTCAGCCAGCTCACACCCGCAGCGCTGTTACGGACGCGAGCCGAGCCCTTGGCGTGTGGCACATCCAGCGTTGGGTGGCGGTTGCCTGAGCCCAATCCATTTCTGAAACCCGCAACGGCATCCACTACGCCGACCTTGCCCTTGGCCAAGCTGACATTCAGCAGTGCGTTGCCAGCAAACGGCGAGGCCGCGCTGTACCTACGATGGACGCTCGTTACTGCGCAGCCCAAGCTTGCGCGAATGTTGGAAGAAAGCCTGAGATCACTGGCGGCCCAAGCCAGTCAAGCGGGAGTCACGCTGGCATTCAGTGCCTACGGCAGGTTCTGGCAGCTGAAAGTCTCAGGCCTGGCGGAACCGTTGCCCGCCGTACTGGAAGAGGCGCTGAGTCTGCTCGTCCAGCCGGATGCGCAAACCCTGGCGCGCTACGGTGCGCCAACTGATGAACCGGCCGCAATCCCGATCCGTCAGCTGTTGAAGACGCTGCCTGATCATTATTTGAACAATTCAGTCACCCCACACGCCCACGACCTGCAGCGCGTGTGGGCTGAGGCCAGTTGGACAGGGTTTGTCACGGGCTTTACACCCTCAGCGGGCAATGTGTTGAGCCACGCTGCCCGGCTCATCCACGGTCTGCCTGATGGTTCGGCACTCGCAACACCTCGAGAGACAGGAAACCGGTGGGTAATCGAACCGTCCGAGTCTTCCGAAACTGCGGTGCTGATGTTCTATCCAGCGCCATCCGATTCTCTCCATGACGAAGCCACATGGCGACTCTTCGCACAGCTGATGCAGGCCCCGTTCTACCAGCGCCTGCGTGTCGAGCTGCAACTGGGCTACGCCGTCTTCAGCGGTTTCCGACAGATCGCCGGGCATGGAGGTCTCCTGTTTGGCGTGCAATCCCCTAGCGCGAGCGCGGAACAGCTGGTCGCGCACATCGAGACCTTCATCGAGGGTCTGCCGGCATTGATCAACGCCGCAGACCTACCCGCGCAGGTAAAAATCCTGCAGGATCAACTCGAAACGGCTGACATGGAGCACCTGCAAGCAGCCGAACTCCTCTGGCAAGCGCACCTGGCAGGCCACAGCACTGATTACTGCACCCGCCTGCAACATTCCCTTGCACATCTTCGGCAGGACGCTTTGCTCGAAGCCGCCCATCGGCTGGCACAGCCGGACGGCGCCCGCCTGTGCCTGTCAAACCGTGCCAGTGCGCTCTAGCCCGCGCAGGTCATGGTCCGCAAACAGCCGATCATTGCCCGTTGTGCAAGGATCTTTATCGGATATTTCATCATTGGGCCGCCGATAATTTTAGTAACATAGCCCCCTAAGCATTTGAACGTCTCCGCTCGCCGGAGCACTAACGAATGTAGTCACCCACCGCTGCACTAACCCAGAAGGAGTCAATTATGTGGACTAAACCTGCTTACACTGATCTGCGTATCGGCTTTGAAGTCACCATGTACTTCGCAAGCCGTTGATTGTTGCGCGGTGAGAAGCCTCGGTTCGCCGGGGCTTTTTTATTAACGCGATTCTGATTTCAGGGCCGATCGGCCGTCGCTACGGGGTTCACATGCACATCCAGATTCTCGGTTCCGCCGCCGGCGGTGGTTTCCCTCAGTGGAACTGCAACTGCGCCAATTGCGCAGGCTTTCGCGACGGCAGCTTGCGGGCGCACGCGCGCACCCAGTCGTCCATCGCGCTGTCGGACGACGGTGTGAACTGGATCTTGTGCAATGCCTCTCCCGACATCCGCGCCCAGCTGCAGGGTTTCGCCCCGATGCAGCCCAATCGTGGCCTGCGCGATACCGGGATCAGCGCGATCATTCTGATGGACAGCCAGATCGACCACACCACCGGGCTGCTGAGCCTGCGTGAAGGCTGCCCGCATCAGGTCTGGTGCACGGACATGGTCCACGAGGACCTGAGCACGGGTTTCCCGCTGTTCAACATGCTCAAACACTGGAATGGCGGCCTGACCTGGAATCGCATCGAGCTGGAAGGCAGCTTTGTCATTCCAGCCTGTCCGAACCTGCGCTTTACCCCATTTCCACTGCGCAGCGCGGCACCGCCCTACTCGCCTCACCGATTCGACCCCCACCCGGGCGACAACATCGGCTTGATGGTCGAGGACCTGAGTACCGGCGGCAAACTGTTCTACGCGCCGGGCCTGGGCAAAGTCGACGATGCCCTCATGGAGAAAATGAGCGGCGCCGACTGCCTGCTGGTCGACGGCACGATGTGGGATGACGACGAAATGCAGCGCCGTGGCGTCGGCACCCGCACGGGTACGGAGATGGGTCATCTGGCGCAAAACGGCCCCGGCGGCATGCTTGACGTGCTGGAAAAACTGCCGCAACAGCGCAAGGTGCTTATCCACATCAACAATACTAATCCGATCCTCGACGAAGACTCGCCCGAGCGCGCTGAACTGGCGCGCCGGAACGTCGAAGTGGCATTCGATGGGATGAGCATTGAGCTTTAAGAACGCTAATTACCGACTGTGGGGCCAGGTTTGCTCATGAAGGTGTCAGGTCAGCCAGCCGATGCGGCCCAGGTAGATCGCCTTCGTGGGCAAGCCCACTCCCACGGGATCTGCGGAAATTCTTGACGAGAACTGCCGACATGAACGATGCAACGCCGCTGTCTCCCGCTGAATTCGAACAGGCCCTACGTGCAAAGGGCGCGTATTACCACATCTATCACCCCTTTCATGTGGCGATGTACGAAGGGCGCGCGACCCGCGAGCAGATTCAGGGCTGGGTCGCCAATCGGTTCTACTATCAGGTGAATATCCCGCTGAAAGACGCCGCGATCTTGGCCAACTGCCCGGACCGGGAAATCCGCCGCGAATGGATTCAGCGTTTGCTCGACCATGACGGCGCACCTGGCGAAGACGGCGGTATCGAAGCCTGGCTGCGTCTGGGTCAGGCCGTGGGTCTGGATCCTGACCAGCTGCGCTCGCAGGAACTGGTCCTGCCCGGCGTACGATTTGCCGTCGATGCCTACGTCAACTTCGCCCGTCGCGCCAACTGGCAGGAAGCGGCGAGCAGTTCGCTGACCGAGTTGTTCGCGCCGCAGATCCATCAGTCGCGTCTGGACAGCTGGCCGCAGCACTATCCGTGGATCGACCCGACCGGCTACGAATACTTCCGCACCCGCCTGGGCCAGGCCCGCCGCGACGTCGAGCATGGTCTGGCGATCACGCTGCAGCACTACACCACGCGGGAAGGCCAAGAGCGCATGCTGGAAATTCTGCAGTTCAAACTCGACATTTTGTGGAGCATGCTCGATGCGATGAGTATGGCCTACGAGCTGAACCGCCCGCCCTATCACAGCGTGACCGACCAACGCGTCTGGCACAAAGGAATCGCCCTATGAGCTTCAATCGCGAGCAGGTGCCCAGCTGGCGCCGCGGTTATCGTTTCCAGTTCGAGCCCGCGCAAAACGGTCACGTGCTGCTCTACCCTGAAGGCATGATCAAGCTCAATGACAGCGCGAGCGCGATTGGCGGCCTGATCGATGGTCAGCGCAGCGTTGGCGCGATCATTGCGCTGCTTGACGAAAAATTCCCCGGCGTTCCCGAGCTCGGCACTGACGTCGAGCAATTCATGGAGGTCGCCCGTGCAGAGCTCTGGATCGAATTTGCCTGACTCAGTGAACACTCAGTCTGATGTCTACATTCCGCCCACGCCCCCGGTCGGGCTGCCGCTATGGCTGCTCGCCGAGCTGACCTATCGCTGCCCGCTGCAATGCCCGTATTGCTCAAACCCGCTGGACTTTGCCAAGCAGGGGCAGGAGTTGACCACCGAGCAGTGGTTCAAGGTCATGGCCGAAGCCCGGCAAATGGGCGCGGCGCAGATCGGCTTCTCGGGTGGCGAGCCACTGGTGCGCCAGGACTTGGCGGAGCTGATCGCCGAAGCGCGGCGGCTGGGCTTCTACACCAACCTGATCACTTCCGGCATCGGCCTGACCGAGCAGAAGATCATCGACTTCAAGGAAGCCGGGCTGGACCACATCCAGATCAGTTTCCAGGCCAGCGACGAGCAAGTGAACAACATGCTCGCCGGCTCGAAAAAAGCCTTCGCGCAGAAGCTGGAAATGGCCCGCGCTGTGAAAAAGCATGGCTACCCGATGGTCCTCAACTTCGTGACCCATCGGCACAACATCGACAAGATCGACAAGATCATCGAGCTGTGTGTGGCGCTGGAAGCGGACTTCGTGGAGCTGGCGACCTGTCAGTTCTACGGCTGGGCACACCTGAATCGTGTGGGCTTGCTGCCGACCAAAGACCAACTCGTGCGCGCCGAACGCATTACTAACGAATACCGGGTCAAGCTCGCCGCTGAAAATCACCCGGTGAAGTTGATCTTCGTCACCCCGGATTATTACGAAGAGCGTCCGAAAGCCTGCATGAATGGCTGGGGCAATCTGTTCCTCACCGTGACGCCGGATGGTACTGCGCTGCCGTGCCATGGCGCGCGGCAGATGCCGATCCAGTTTCCCAACGTGCGCGATCACACCATGCAGCACATCTGGTACGAGTCGTTCGGTTTCAATCGCTTTCGCGGTTACGAGTGGATGCCAGAGCCTTGCCGCTCCTGCGACGAGAAGGAAAAAGACTTCGGTGGCTGCCGCTGTCAGGCGTTCATGCTCACCGGCGATGCAAGCAATACGGACCCGGTGTGCAGCAAGTCGCCGCAGCATCACTTGATCACCCAAGCCCGTGATGAAGCCGAGTATGCTAGCCAGACCATCGAGCAACTGGCCTTCCGCAATGAACGAAACTCACGCCTCATCGCCAAGTCCTGACCTTCTTTCTGCCGCCCAGGCTGTGGCGGCAGGCACCGATTTCGCCGAACTCAGCGTCAGCCCTGCGGGGCTTTTCTGGAGTGAATTCCGCCCGCAGGATGCCGCGACGCGCATCTGGCGCTGGCACCACGGCGCGACTGCTTGCCTGACGCCCGAGGGTTTCAGCGTGCGCAGCCGGGTGTATGAATATGGCGGCGGTTCGTTCTGCCTGACTGACGGTGCCGTGGTGTTCGTCAACGAAGCGGACCAGCAGATTTACCTCCAGCCCTTCGACTCCCAAACACCTCAACCCCTGACCCAGGGCGACAAGCTCTTCGGAGATGTCCGCTACGCGCGTGGGCAGATTCTGGCGGTTGAGGAGGATAAGGACACTCACCGGCTGGTCGCCTTCGACGTCGCCGACAGCCGCCGCCACGTACTGGCCGAAGGCGCCGATTTTTACGCATCGCCCACCGTCAGTCCGGATGGCAATCGCCTGGTATGGATAGAGTGGTGGCGGCCCCATCAGCCGTGGACGTCTACGCGACTGATGAGTGTCGAACGCCAGGCCGATCTCGCGTGGGGCCGACCGCACTGCCTCGCGGGCGGGCTGGGGCTGGAATCGCTGCAGCAACCCCGCTTTGATGAGGCTGGCCGCCTGTATTGCCTGACCGACCGCGCCGGATTCTGGCAGCCGTGGGTTGAGACGCTGGATGGTTTTGAAGCGCTGCCTGCCGCCGCTGCCGATCACGCTTCGGCGCCGTGGCAACTGGGCGCGTCGACCTGGGCGCCGCTGAGTGATGGCGCTTACCTCGCCGCCTGGTTCGAGGACGGCATAGGTCTGCTCGGCTTGCGTTCGGCGCAGGGTTCAGTTGAAGATTTCAGCGGAGATTACAGCCGTTTCAGAAGCCTTGCGGTGGACGCGGACTACCTCTATTGCATCGCAGCGTCGCCCGTCAGCCCTTCTGCGGTGATTGCCATCAGCCGTGCTGACAAGCGCGTTCAGGTGCTGGCCGGCGGCGTGCCTCCTCTCCCCGTCGAGCGTATCAGCCAGCCGCAAACCCTGCGTTATCCGAGCGGCTCCAGCGAAGCCCACGGGTATTTCTATCGGGCCATGAATGGCGACGACAAGCCGCCGCTGGTGGTGTTTATCCACGGCGGCCCGACCTCCGCCTGCTATCCCTCACTGGACCCGCGCATTCAGTTCTGGACCCAACGGGGCTTTGCCGTCGCTGACCTTAACTATCGCGGCAGCACCGGTTACGGCCGAGCGTATCGTCAGGCGCTGTTTCTGGAATGGGGCGTTGTCGACGTCGAAGACGCCTGCGCAGTGGTGGAATACCTGGGCAATCAGGGTTTGATCGATCCGGAAAACGCATTCATCCGCGGCGGCAGCGCAGGCGGCTATACGACGCTGTGCGCATTGGCCTTCAAGGATGAGTTCCGCGCGGGCGCGAGCCTGTATGGGGTGAGTGACCCGCTGGCGCTAGCGGAAGCCACGCACAAGTTCGAAGCGGATTATCTGGACTGGCTGATCGGCGACCCCGACGTCGACATGGCGCGCTATCGGGAGCGCACGCCGCTGCTGCATGCCGATCAGATCAAGGTCCCTGTGATTTTCTTCCAGGGTGAACTCGACGCCGTGGTCGTCCCCGCCCAAACCCGAGACATGCTCAATGCATTACTGGAAAACGGCATCCCGGCCGAAGGGCACTTCTACCCCGACGAACGCCACGGCTTCCGCAAAGCGGCCAATCTCGCCCACGCACTGGAAACCGAGTGGGCGTTTTACCGGAAGGTAATTGATGGTTGATGTGTCAGACGTTTTGCGCGTCAGCCACTGAAGCACCTGGCCAACACGATCATGTGGGAGTGAGCTTGCTCACGAAGAAGGCATTTCAACCGCTGGAATTTTAGCGGTTGTACCGGCCCCTTCGCGAGCAAGCTCGCTCCCACAGGTTGTGCGTAAACTGTCAAACCCGCGACATCGCCATGTGTAACCGCGCGAACCCGTGATTGGCTCATCCATAAACGTGCAGCGCCACGGCGCCGATCAATACCAGCCCTACCCCGCAGACCTGAATGGTGCTGAGCCGCTCTTTGAAGAACAGGAAGCCAAGCACGGCGGCGATCCCCCCTGAAAGGGTGCTGATGACGGTGACCACGGAAACCGATCCCACCATCACGCCATACGAGAACGCGGAGAATCCACCCAGGTTCAGCAGGCTCGCTGCCACAAGGGTTACCCCGGCGCGCACAGGCGGCAGCTTCAGGGCGTCTTTCATTCGCAAAATCATCGGCGACAAAACGGTGAGGCCGACCAAGTATCCCAGCCAGAGCATCGTGACGGGCCCCAATGCAGGCAGTGTGAAGCGACCCTGCATCCAGAAGCTCGATCCGTACAGCAAGGCAGCGCCCAATGCGTAAGCAATCGCTTTCCGGTTATGCTTTTTCGCCGTGGAATCATCGCCTGCCGTGATGCTCGACAGAACGACTCCCAGCACACACAGCGCGATCAACAGCAGCTGTGTCATTGATATCTGCTCGCCGCTCGCCCAGGACAACAGCGTGGTGAAGACGCCGTACGACGTCACCAGAGGAGCCACAATTGAAGCTTTGCCGAGCGCGAACGCTTTGGATAGGGCCAGCGCGCCGCTGACCGTGAAAACCGAGGCCAGCACACCTAGAAGCCACGTGTGCCAAGGCGCAGAGAATGATTTGGAGATAAAAGCCGGGTAGCACAACAACAGAATGCACATGATCAGGAAGCCAAGTGCCTGACCGAAATAAACCGCTCGCTTGACCCCTACCGCGCGGGCATTGAGCCCTACCAGAAAGTCTGTGCCGCCCCAGAAAAGAGCGGCGAGTAATCCCAGAACAACGTCCATCCCTGACCTTCCTGATCATAAAGTCCGACGTCGGACTTTATGTCAGCTGACCTGAGACGGGAAGCGCGGTGTTCAGCGGATCGGGTTACTTGCGACTGACAATAATGTAGATCGCATGGATGATCCCCGGGATGTAGCCCAGCAGGGTCAGCAGGATGTTCAGCCAGAAAGCGCCGGCGAAGCCGACTTGCAGGAACACGCCCAGGGGTGGCAGCAGGATGGCGATGATGATGCGAATGATGTCCATGGGTGGAGCTCCTGATTAAGTGGCCCAATAGAAGAGGGCCGCACAGCTAATCGACCTTTAGCCACTACAGGGGTTCCGCAGCGCACGTCCTCAAGCCATTACCTTCCCGCAGGCGCCCCAAGCGAGGCGGCCGATGTCATCGCACTTTTCAAAACGCAGAAAAAAGAAAACCCCGCCTAAGCGAGGTTTTCCAGACTGTTTCCCATGACTTCCATTTCTTCCCGCCGTCCTGGCAGGCAATCCCTTACGTGTCCCTGTTATCTGTTTGCGCATCCTGCGCGACGTCCATGTGTGTAGATTAAACTTGGATCCACTAAAGCGATAGAGCCGATTGCCATCACGTCATGTAAGCAAATGCTTACATGGTTTCCGCAGTGTCAGAACTGTGACGCCTCCAACAGATACAGCGACTCGCTGCCTGCCGTGACCGACGCCGAAAGTGACTGAATTCGCGGCAGCAGCCGAGCAAAATAAAACCGTGCAGTGCCCAGCTTGCCGGCGTAGAAATCTTCCTGAGCCTCTTTGCCCGATGCGGCTTTTGCCATCATCGCCCACATGTAGGCGTAGGCCGTGTATCCGAACGCATGCAGATACTCAACAGACGCGGCACCGATTTCATTCGGGTTGCTGCGCGCCCGGTCCAACACCCAGTCGGTCAATTCGTCCAGTGTGGTCAGTGCTGCGGCCAACGGCTTGGTGAACTCGGCCTGCGAACTGTCAGATGACGCGATGAATTGACGGACCTCGTCGGAAAACAGCTTGTAATACGCTCCGCCGCTGGCAACGATCTTCCGCCCCATCAGGTCCAGTGCCTGAATGCCGTTGGTGCCTTCGTAGATCTGGGTAATGCGCACATCACGCACCAGTTGCTCCTGACCCCACTCGCGAATGTAGCCGTGACCGCCGAACACCTGCTGACCGTGCACAGTGGTGTCCAGGCCCATGTCGGTGAGGAAGGCTTTGGCGACCGGGGTCAGCAGCGCGACCAACGCATCGGCGCGCTGACGCACATCGGCGTCTTCGCTGTACTTGGCGGTGTCCAGTTGCATGGCTACGTACGTGGAGAACGCGCGACCGCCTTCGTTCAGCGCCTTCATCGTCAACAGCATGCGGCGCACATCGGGGTGAACGATGATCGGGTCGGCCATGGTTTCTTTGGACTGCGCGCCTGTCGGGGCCCGGCTTTGCAGACGGTCGCGGGCGTACTCGATCGCGTTCTGATAAGAACGCTCGCCGGACGCCAGGCCTTGAATGCCCACACCCAGTCGCTCGTAGTTCATCATGGTGAACATCGCCGCGAGGCCTTTATTCGGCTCGCCGATCAGATAGCCCTCGGCCTGATCGAAGTTCATCACACAGGTGGCCGACGCCTGAATGCCCATCTTGTGCTCGATGGACCCGCAGAACACCGTGTTGCGCTCACCCAGGCTGCCGTCGTCGTTGACCATGATTTTCGGCACGAGGAACAGCGAAATGCCCTTAGGCCCTGCCGGTGCGTCCGGGAGCTTGGCCAAGACCAGATGGATGATGTTCTCGGTGAGGTCGTGCTCGCCGCCGGTGATGAAGATTTTAGTCCCGCTGATCTTGTAGGACCCGTCGGTCTGCGGCTCCGCTTTCGTGCGGATGATCCCGAGGTCGGTGCCGGCGTGAGCTTCGGTCAGACACATTGAACCGGCCCATACCCCGGCGTACATGTTCGGCAGGTACTTGGTTTTCAATGCTTCGCTGGCGTGGGTGGCGATCGAGACGCACGCGCCGGACGTCAACATCGGGTACAGCCCGAACGCGAGGCTCGCGGAGTTGACCATCTCTTCGACTTGAGCAGAGACCGCCTTGGGCATGCCCATGCCGCCGAACTCCGGATTGCCGCCGACGCCGACCCAGCCCCCTTCAGCATACGTTTTGTACGCCTGAACGAACCCCGCCGGAGTGGTGACGACGGTGTCTTTCCAGTGGCAGCCTTCCTCATCGGCCGCGCGGCTCAGCGGTGCGACGGATCTGCCAGTGACTTTGCCCGCCTCTTCGAGAATCGCCTCGACGGTCTCGGCGTCCACGGTTTCAGACAGTTCGGGAAGCGTGGCCCAAAGTCGGGAGACTTCGAACACTTCATTGAGGACGAAGCGCATATCGCGCAAGGGCGCTTTGTAGTCAGCCATGGCAAACCTCGTTTCAGCGGCAAAGAACTCGGGGGAGGAGCGGCACAGCATGGAGATTGCGGCGCCGATGTGTCAGTGGAACGAGTGTACCTGAACACCATTTGCGACACATAGGGTCAACGCGTGACTATTAATTGCTTTTCGGTCACTACCGAATGACAGTCAGGCCCATGCCCGCTTGCGACCGCGAGTGGGTTTGACTAGTGATTAAAAAAGGTTGATTTAGCCAGCGGCCGCCATGCGAACAGCACCGCGCTTGCTCGTTTGTGCATGACTGATGACGCAGTTACGGCCGGCGCCTTTGGCGGCATACAGTGCCTGATCGGCGGATTTGAGGACTTCTTCCGGATTGCGATGCTCGGGAAGACGCTCGGCCACACCAATGCTGACCGTCACCGATACCGCTGAAGCCTGGGAGCCTGCCCGACGCTGGCGCCCTTGCAGGTCGTCATTCGGCCGATTGTCCTGATTACGCAGCTGAATCTGATAGCTGGCGATGGTTTCCCGGATGACTTCGAGATGCGGCATGCACTCTTCCAGGGTTTTGCCGGCAAACACGATGGCGAATTCTTCACCGCCATAGCGATAGGCGCGCCCGCCACCGTTGGTGATCTTCGACAATTTGCTCGCCACCAGACGCAGCACCTGGTCTCCGACGTCGTGGCCGTGGGTGTCGTTGAATTTCTTGAAATGATCGACATCGCTCATCGCCAGCACATAATTGCGGCCCAGTCGCTGCATCCGCTCATTGAGCGCGCGTCGGCCGGGCAGCCCGGTCAGCTCGTCGCGGAACGCCATTTGGTAGGCCTCGTGCGCGACTGCCGCCGCAATCATCAGCATCACCTGGCTGCACATGATGTTCAGGGTGAACGGCAAGATGAAGGTTTTCGGCAACGCCCAGAACATGCCGAGCAACCCCACCAGTTGTGCGGCATGCAGCGGGCGCGGCTTATAGAGGTATTGCGTGATCAACACGGCGAACGCGATGAAAAACGTCACGTAAGACAACTGGATCAGGCTCATCCAGTCTCCGTGCAGTGCCGGCCAGCGGATGTCGGCGAGCCAGGCCAGCAGCCCGGCGGGGAAGCTCTGTTCGAGTCCCAGCGCGACGCTGCCTACGGCGACCAGTACCGCCAGTCGAGCGACAAGGTCTTGAAACAGATGGGTCCGCTCTTCCCACGCGGCAAACAGGCCAAACATGACCGGAAGCAATAGGCAGCACAGATGAAACACCACGGCAGCGTCCTCTCGGACTTTTCCGTTATCGCGGTAGTAATCGGTCTGCGTGTCGAGCAGGAAATAGGCGATGTACACCGTGATCATCAGGAACAGTTCACGCTGCCGCTTGTAAACGCCGCAATACGCACCACCCAGCAACAGCACCAGAGTGGGCAGCACGTTGAAGAGTGAGGTGAAGAAGACGTTGAGGTCTTTCACGTACGCGGCCGCCAGTCCGGCAATCAGCAAGGCCAGAGAGGGTAAAAAATGACTGAGCCGTGCGGCAGAGGGGCGCAGCAAAAGGACTATCTCCTCACCGAAGATGCGAGCGCTGATTAAATGGCATTGTGCCTGTATCGGCCGCGTCATGCATAGGATGAGGAAGAATGTGCATGGCTATGGGCAATGATCGGCAGGCACAAAAAAGCCGCTTGTCCCTGAGGACAAGCGGCTTGAGGGAAACGCTTCCGGTGACTTAGTAAGCCAGGCCGAAGTGTTCTTCGTTCATGTCCATCAGGTTGCTGGCGCCCGACAGCATAGTTGCCACGTGGGTACGGGTGCGCGGCAGGATGCGCTGGAAGTAGAAGCGCGCCGTCTGCAGCTTGGCGGTGTAGAAGGCTTCTTCGCTGGTGCCGGCCGCCAGTTTCTCGGCTGCCACACGAGCCATGTCAGCCCAGAAGTACGCCAGGCAGGCGTAACCGGAATACATCAGGTAATCCACCGAAGCGGCACCAACTTCTTCACGGTCTTTCATGGCGGCCATGCCGACCTTCATGGTCAGTTCGCCCCATTCTTTGTTCAACGCAGCGAGCGGTGTCACGAATTCGCTGATCGCTTCATTGCCTTCCTGCGACTGACAGAACTTGTGGACGATCTTGGTGAAGCCCTTAAGCGCCTCGCCCTGAGTCATCAGCACTTTACGACCCAGCAGGTCGAGCGCCTGAATACCGGTGGTGCCTTCGTACAGCATGGCAATACGCGCGTCGCGAACGTTCTGCTCCATGCCCCACTCGGCAATAAAGCCGTGGCCGCCGTAGACCTGGACGCCGTGGTTGGCGGCTTCGAAACCGACTTCGGTCATGAACGCCTTGGCGATCGGGGTCATGAACGCCAGCAGGCCATCGGCTTGCTTCTTGGCTTCGGCGTCGTCGCTGTACTTGGCGATGTCGACCTGCTTGGCGGTGAAGTACACCATCGCACGAGTCCCCTCGGCGAAGGCCTTCATGGTCAGCAGCATGCGACGTACGTCGGGGTGAACAATGATCGGGTCAGCGGCTTTTTCCGGCGCTTTCGGGCCAGTCAGCGAACGCATCTGCAGACGCTCACGGGCGTATTTCAGGCCGCCCTGGAAACCGATCTCGGCGTGGGCCAGACCTTGCAGCGCCGTGCCCAGACGCGCGGTGTTCATGAAGGTGAACATGCAGTTCAGGCCTTTGTTCGGCGGGCCGATCAGGTAACCGGTGGCGCCGTCGAAGTTCATCACGCACGTGGCGTTGCCGTGAATGCCCATCTTGTGTTCCAGCGAACCGCAATTCACAGCGTTGCGCTCGCCGACGCTGCCGTCAGCGGCCGGCACGAATTTCGGCACGATGAACAGGGAAATGCCTTTGGTGCCGGCAGGCGCGTCGGGCAGGCGGGCCAGCACGATGTGGACGATGTTATCGGCCATGTCGTGTTCGCCAGCGGAAATGAAGATCTTGGTGCCGGACACTTTGTACGAACCGTCAGCCTGAGGCTCGGCCTTGGTGCGCAGCATGCCCAGATCGGTACCGCAGTGAGGTTCGGTCAGGCACATGGTGCCGGTCCACTCGCCCGAGACCAGCTTGGTCAGGTAGGCGTCCTGCTGCTCAGGGGTGCCGTGCTCGGAGATGGTGTTCATCGCGCCATGGGACAGGCCCGGGTACATGCCCCATGACCAGTTGGCTTCGCCAACCATTTCACTGACGGCCAGACCCAGCGACTCGGGCAGACCCTGACCGCCGTGAGCGACATCGTGGGCCAGGCTCGGCCAGCCGCCTTCAACGAACTGCTTGTAGGCTTCCTTGAAACCGGTCGGCGTTTTTACGCCGGACTCGCTCCAGGTGCAGCCTTCGATGTCACCCACACGGTTCAGCGGGGCCAGGACCTGCTCACAAAACTTGGCGCCTTCCTCGAGAATGGCGTCAACCATGTCAGGCGTGGCGTCCTGGCATGCTGGCAGACTCTGATAGTGCGCTTCGTAGCCGAGCAGCTCGTCACGGACGAAGCGAATATCACGCAAGGGGGCCTTGTAGTCAGGCATAGCGATAAACCTCTGCTGGTGAATCCTGGAATTGGATGACCGTGTGGTCACTGTGGGGCATTGCCCCGGCGCCGACGCTTGGGTTCACGCGGCGATCAAACAGGTGTTTGAAACATACGTTTACGCCTATACCTTGTCAAGCGACGCCCAGCGCCTTTCATCACCTGATGCGGGCAACTCGCAGGCGTGCGTAGACGACGCCACGCGGTTAAGACCGGAGCGTTGAGTCTAGAAAACGTCGGGGTAAAAAAAGCTGAAGCGCCCGCAGGATGGGCACGTGAATGGGGCGTTATTCAGGAGAGTGTCATGCAGCGACGTGAGCCGCAGCGCACGATAGGAGGCAAATCAGGCGAAGGTATCGATCAGCGTGCCAAGCATTTCGTCGCTGGCTTTTTCGACTCTCACGCCAGCCTGGACTTGAATACGGCCTTGGGTCAGCTCGACAACATTGGTGGCCATGTCGGAGCGTTGCGGACGGTCCACAGAGCGCAGACGCTCCAGCTGGAAATCCGAAGACTGACTGCGCCCGGACACTTCAGTGGCGGGACTGGCCAACTGGGTTGCAGCCTGATCGACACGGCCCTGCCCGACCTGCATTGCGCTGAGGCCTGGGTACAGTGTGTTGTTCAGTGAGATTTGCATGAGCACGATCCTCTGTTCGTAGCGAACACAGCGATTAAAGCAGCAAACCGACTGGATTACGCTGCGAAGCGACTAGTGGCATTGAGCCTTGTGACGTGCCTCACAGTCTGCGACTCATTACTCGCTAGTCCAACAGCTCCAGATGCAGGTGCTCGGCGATCATTTCCGAAGTCGCCTTCTTCATGAACGGCACGCGACCGAGGCACGGCGCTGGCAAACGCTCCGCGAGCGTGGCGAGGTTTTCCTCAAGCCGTGACGTTTTGGGATCGATAATATTCGCCACCCAGCCCGCCAGTTGCAGACCGTCGTTGGCGATCGCTTCCGCTGACAGCAGCGCATGGCTGATACAGCCCAGCCGCACGCCCACTACCAGAATAACCGGCAGTTTGAGCGCGATGGCCAGGTCAGACAGATTGGCCTGATCGGCCAGTGGAACGCGCCAGCCGCCAGCCCCTTCGATCAGCGTGAAGTCGGCCTGCTTGTCGAGGATATGCTGCATCGGGCCGAGCAAGGATTGCACGGTCAAGGCGACACCCGCCTCCCGTGCGGCCAGATGGGGCGCAATGGCTGGCTCGAAGGCCACCGGATTGACTTCGTTGTAGGTCAGTTGGATCGAACATTGGGCACGCAGGGCGACGGCGTCCGAGTTGCGCAGACCTTTGGGTTTGACGTCGCACCCTGAAGCCACGGGCTTGCCCGCCGCCGTACTCAACCCCGACTGCCGCGCCGCGTACAGAAGCCCTGTGGCGATGGTGGTCTTGCCAACGTCGGTGTCGGTTCCCGTGATGAAATACGCAGCGCTCATCGTGGCGACCATCCGTTCAGATATTTCAAACTATTGCCTGCTTACTATAGCGCCCGTTTGACGGACGTTGACTAATAGATCATTTTTTAATCAATGTCAGGCTTCGCCAAGACGGCGTACACCACCTGATACGTGGCGGGCAGGCCTTTTTCCTGACGAAACTTTTCGTACGCCTCCATCAAAGCCTGAATTCGCGCGCGGCCGGTCAGGCCTCCCGGGCGACCTGGATTGATGTTGTGCGCACCCAATGCCTTGAGCTCGTGGGTCAGGCTGCGCACGTCGGGATAGTGCAGCACGTGGGGCAGGACTTCGAGGCTGCGCACGCTCAGACCACTGTCCGCGCAGAGGCGTTGATACGCCTCGCGCTCGCGGAAGCGGTTGACGTGGACCATGCCGTCCACCGCCTGCCAGCTGTCGCGCAGTTCAACCAGCGTCCCGACGCAGAGGCTGGCAAAAGCGAACACGCCGCCTGGTTTCAGCACACGACGCGCTTCGCTCAGCACCGCGGAAAAATCCGGGCACCATTGCACCGCCAGGCTGGAGAACATCAGATCGACGCTCGCATCGCGCAGCGGAAGATGCTCCGCGTCGCCTGACACGTAATGAGTGGCGCCCCCTAACGGGCGTGCATAACGCAGCATGCCTTCGGCGATGTCGAGCGCAATGCCCTCGCTCTCAGGAAACGTCTGCGTCAGCGCGCGACTGAAGCAACCGGTGCCGCTGCCCAGGTCCAACCAGCGGGAAGGTGCCAAGGCTGGCAGTCGCGTCATCAGCTCGGTGCCGACGGCGCGCTGCAAGTCGGCCACGCTGTCGTAACTCGCCGCGGCCTTCGAGAAGGACGCCGCCACCTGACGCTTGTCAGGCAGGGTGTGTTGCCCGGATGCCTGTTGCTGTTTCACGGCCTTCAGCACCGCGCAATGGGAAAGATCAGTCATCACCGGACTCGTGTAAAAACGCATGAACTGCAGCGGCGACGCCGTGCGGGTTTTCCAGAATAAAAGCGTGACTGGCCTGCTCGATCACGCCGACTTCGATGTCAGGCTGGAGGCAAAGCAAGTCCGCCGATGCTTCAGCGGGCACCAACGCGTCAAGACCGCCGAACAGATGCAATTGAGGACCGCGAAACCCTTGCAGCGCTTTGCGCGTGTCCATTTGCTCGAGCAGCTTCAGGCCTTCGATCAAACCGGCACTGGTGCCGTGGGGCGCGCAGGCTTTCAGTTGTCTCGACAGCGGCCGTGGCTCTTCGGCGCCTTGCACGCATAACAGGGTGAAGCGCTTGAGCGTTGCGTCCAGGTCGGCCTTGCAACCGGCAATGAACGCGTCGAAATCCGTTTGTGGCATCGCGTTGGGCCACTCGCTGCGGGCCACGAAGCAGACATTACTGGCGAACGTCGCCAGCCCACAGCAGCGCTCGCCCCTGCGCGCCGCCAGTTCGGCGGCGAGCATGCCACCCAGGGACCAACCGCCCAACCAGACGTTGTCGGGCAATGTCGAATCCAGCTCATCAAGCCATTCGTCGAGGTTGTCGGTGTCCATGTCAGGCAAAGGCTCGATCACGACCCGCAAATGTTCGTCGAGCCCTCGCAGCGCTGCCGCCAGCGGTTCCAGAGGAGAAACACCAAGGCCCCAACCGGGCAACAGGATCAACTGATCACGCATGGTTCAGCTCCGAAGATTCGTCTACGCCCAGCAGCGGAAAACACTGCTCCAGTGCATTCAACAATAGCTGCACCTGCGCTTCGCTGTGGGCGGCGGACAATGTCACGCGTAAACGTGCGCTGCCCGCAGGCACCGTCGGCGGCCGAATAGCGGTGACCATCACACCGCGCTCTCGCAGCAACTGCGACAGCCGCAACGCGCGTCCGCTGTCGCCAATCAAGATTGGCTGGATGGGCGTGAAACTGTCCATCAGCGCCAGGCCAAGGGCTTGAGCGCCAGCGCGAAACTGCTTGATGAGTGCTGCCAGGTGCTCACGCCGCCAGTGTTCGGAGCGCAGCAGTTCGAGGCTTTTAAGGGTCGCGCACGCCAGCGCCGGCGGCTGGCTGGTGGTATAGATGTAGGGGCGGGCGAACTGGATCAGGGTTTCGATCAACTCTTCGCTGCCCGCGACGAATGCGCCGGCCGTGCCGAAGGACTTGCCCAACGTGCCGATCAGCACCGGGACGTCATCGATGCCAAGACCGAAGTGCTCGACGATGCCTGCACCGTTCGCCCCCAGTGGGCCGAAACCATGGGCATCGTCGACCATCAGCCACGCATTTTTGGCTTTGGCCGCCTTGGCCAGCGCGGGCAGGTCAGCGACGTCGCCGTCCATGCTGAACACGCCGTCGGTAACCACCAGCGTGTCGCCGACGGCTTTGTCCAACCGGCTGGCTAGGCTGTCGCAGTCGTTGTGCAGATAGCGGGAAAAACGCGCGCCGCTGAGCAGGCCGGCATCAAGCAACGAAGCATGATTGAGGCGATCTTCCAGCACCGTATCGCCCTGCCCGACCAACGCGGTGACCGTGCCGAGGTTGGCCATGTAGCCATTGGAGAACAACAGCGTGCGGGGCCGCCCGGTGAACTCGGCGAGGGCTTCTTCGAGGGCGTGATGGGGCGTGCTGTGGCCGATCACCAAATGCGAAGCACCACCGCCGACGCCCCAGTGCTCGGCGCCGGCTTGCCAGGCCGCGATGACTTCGGGGTGATTGGCCAGCCCCATGTAATCGTTGTTGCAGAACGCCAGCAGCGGCTTGCCGTCGACAATGACTTCAGGGCCCTGCGGGCTTTGCAGCAAGGGCCGCTGACGATAAAGGTGCTCGGCACGACGGGCAGCGAGACGTGCGTTCAGATCAAAGGACATGCAGGCCTCGTAGGTAGACGCGGGGTAATGAGCACGCGGTTATCGTCAGGCTGGAGGTGAACCCGTGGGAGCGAGCTTGCTCGCGAAGAGTCAGGAACATCCGCTAAATCTTCAGCGGCTGGCATGGCTCCTTCGCGAGCAAGCTCACTCCCACAATAATGCACTCTGGCCGGAGGATCGAAGGCGCATCAAACAGCCGCGTCGTAAAACAGCTCGCTGCTTTTCTGCTCGATCAGCGCTTGTTCGATGGCGGCCTGATGCACCTCGTCCGAGTGCTCTTCCCGAGCTTCTGGCTGAATGCCCAGACGCGAGAACAGCTGCATGTCCTTGTCGGACTGCGGGTTGGCGGTGGTCAGCAGTTTGTCGCCGTAGAAGATCGAGTTGGCGCCGGCGAAGAACGCCAAGGCCTGCATCTGATCGTTCATGGCTTCGCGGCCAGCGGACAGGCGCACGTGGGATTGCGGCATCAGGATGCGCGCGACGGCCAGCATGCGGATGAAATCGAACGGATCGATATCCTCGGCGTTTTCCAGCGGCGTGCCGGCCACTTTCACCAGCATGTTGATCGGCACGGATTCCGGGTGCTCTGGCAGGTTGGCCAGCTGGATCAGCAGATTGGCGCGGTCGTCCAGGGATTCCCCCATGCCCAGAATGCCGCCGGAGCAGATCTTCATCCCCGAATCACGCACGTACGCCAGGGTCTGCAGACGATCGCTGTAGGTGCGGGTGGTGATGATGCTGGTGTAGAAATCCGGCGAGGTGTCGAGGTTGTGGTTGTAGTAATCAAGGCCCGCGGCGGCCAGCGCCTGGGTCTGGTCCTGATCCAGCTTGCCGAGGGTCATGCAGGTTTCCAGGCCCATGGCCTTGACGCCTTTGACCATCTCCAGCACGTAGGGCATGTCTTTGGCCGACGGGTGTTTCCACGCCGCACCCATGCAGAAACGGGTCGAACCAATGGCCTTGGCGCGTGCGGCTTCTTCCAGCACTTGCTGGACCTGCATCAGCTTTTCTTTTTCCAGACCTGTGTTGTAGTGGCCCGATTGCGGGCAGTACTTGCAGTCTTCCGGGCAGGCGCCGGTTTTGATCGACAGCAGGGTCGAGACTTGCACGCGGTTGGCGTCGAAGTGAGCGCGGTGCACGGTTTGCGCCTGAAACAGCAGGTCATTGAATGGCTGTGTGAACAGCGCCTTGACCTCGGCTAGATTCCAGTCGTGACGCAGGTTGGCATTGATGCTGGCGCTCATGGGCGGCTCCTTGATGTTTTCTGGACGATGACCCGGGCGGCTTCGCCCAGCGGCAAAACCGGAAAGCCCACAGGCGCAACACGGATGTTCGGCATATTTAAGGAAGCGACATGCGCTGTCAACCATGCAAGGGGCACGAGGTTTACATCTGGTTAAAAA
Organism: Pseudomonas sp. GL_135; assembly: GCF_057834665.1. Taxonomy (NCBI): domain Bacteria; kingdom Pseudomonadati; phylum Pseudomonadota; class Gammaproteobacteria; order Pseudomonadales; family Pseudomonadaceae; genus Pseudomonas; species Pseudomonas sp. GL_135. The sequence goes on along the minus strand of NZ_CM174408.1, from coordinate 403,047 downwards.
ACGCACAGACGTGTTTGTTGTGCGATGAAGCGACAGATTCCGCCACTCCGATCTGCGTGGCCTGTGAACGCGAACTGCCTTGGCTGATTGACCAGTGCGACCGATGCGCATTGCCCATGCCGATGTCCGGTCTGACCTGTGGCGCCTGCAATCGCCAGCCTCCGGCCTTCAATGAAGTTGTCGCTCCGTGGCTTTACGACTTCCCGATCGACGCGCTGGTCACACGCTTCAAGCATCAGGGCAAATGGCCGCTGGGACGACTGCTCGCCGAGCTGTTGGGCGAGACCCTGCAGCACCGCTTCAATGAAGGCCTGCAGCGACCCGACGTTCTTATCCCGGTGCCACTGGCCAAAAAGCGCTTGCGTCAGAGGGGCTTCAATCAAGCGGCGATGCTGGCGAACTGGCTCGGTGCGCGATTGGACTTACCCGTCGATGAGCGCGTGATTGGCCGTGTAAAGGAAACACCCTCGCAGCAGGGCCTGGATGCGAAAGCCAGAAAGCGCAACCTGGCGTCCGCCTTTGCGCTGAAGGACGCGACGCCGATTGGCGGCAGGCACCTCGCGCTGATTGATGACGTCCTCACCACCGGCTCCACGGCAAATGCGCTAGCAGAACTGTTGCTCAAGGCCGGCGCCAGATCGGTGGACGTGTATTGCCTGGCGAGGACGCCGAAGCCAGGGGACTAAAAAGCCGGGAGGTTAAGAAACCCGCGGGATTTGGGCGTAAGCCGTTTTGCCTTACACTCCGGCTTCATCACTCTCAGCGCATCCGACCCCCTATGTCACTACCGCCGTCCCTCACCCAGCACATGGTTCGTCGCCCCCATCGCATCGCGCTGTTGCAGCACATTGCCGAGCAGGGTTCGATCACGCGTGCAGCAAAGAGCGCAGGGCTGAGCTACAAGGCGACATGGGACGCCATTGATGAGCTGAACAACCTGGCGCAGAAACCGCTGGTCGAGCGCAGCGTCGGCGGTCGAGGGGGTGGCGGCGCGAAATTGTCGGCCGAAGGCGAGCGGGTGCTGCGGCTTTATCAGCGCTTGCAGGCGTTGCAAACCCAACTGCTGGAAACCTCGGAGGAGTCCAATGACCTCGCCTTGCTCAGCCGCTTGATGCTGCGCACCAGCGCGCGCAATCAGTTGCATGGTCAGGTCAGCGGCGTTCGTTCTCAGGGCCGCAACGATATGATCACGTTGCAGCTCGCGGGCGGTTTGTCGATCGAGGCGCAGATCACTCACGACAGCACATTGCGACTGGGGCTTGAGGTCGGCACGGATGTGTTCGCCCTGATCAAGGCCGGCTGGCTGGAATTAATAGCGCCAGACCAGGCTGAAACAACCGGACACAATTGCCTCACCGGTCAAATCGAGGAAATTCTCGACGCCGAGGATGGCCCAAGTGAAGTCAGAATTGTCCTTCCCAGCCACCAGATTCTCTGTGCGTTGGTCGACGCGGACCGGCTGCACGCCTTGCAGCTCAAGGTCGGCGGTGAGATTAAGGTTCAATTTGCGCCCTCAAACATTCTGCTCGGCACGCCGCTATAAGCGCCGCTTGCACGCAAGACCGACGCCCGACTCGTCATCTGACCGACACAATAACGTCATGAGCACTGCATAGGGTTTTGCCCTAAACCGCAGGGAGCCCGTGATGACGCTATTAAAAGATAACCAATCCACCGACCTCGAAAACATGGTTGGCCTGACCCGACGCGGATTCATCAGCGCGGGCGCCCTGTGCGGCGCGGCGATGTTTCTCGGGGGCAACCTGCTCAGCCGCAGCGTAATGGCCGCCAGTGTCAGCGCCGCCAACGGGACGCTGCTTGGCTTCGACAGCATCCCCTCTTCCACCGCCGACAGCATCAGTCTGCCGCCGGGCTATCGCTCCTCGGTTCTGATCAGTTGGGGCCAGCCGCTGCAATCCAACGGCCCGGCCTTCGACCCCAGCGGCAAAGGCACTGCAAAGATGCAGGAGTTGCAATTCGGCGACAACAATGACGGCATGAGCTTGTTTACCTTCCCCGGTGACAAGCCGGAGACCGCCGGCCGCGCACTGATGGCGATCAACAACGAATACACCAATTACCGCTACCTCTTCGATCACGGCAAAGACCCGCAATCCGCCGAAGACGTGCACAAGGCCCAGGCCAGCGAAGGTGTGTCGGTGATTGAGGTCAAGCGCGACGGTCAGCAGTGGGCGTTCGTGCAAGGTTCCAAATACAACCGTCGGATCCACGGCAACACGCCGATTCATCTGAGCGGCCCGGCCGCCGGGCATGAATGGTTGAAGACCGCCTCCGACAAAACCGGCAAGAACGTCCTCGGGACCTTCCAGAACTGCGCCAACGGCAAGACGCCGTGGGGCACCTATCTGACCTGCGAAGAGAATTTCACCGACTGCTTCGGCAGCAGCGATCCCGCGCAGACCTTCGACGCCGCGACCAAGCGCTATGGTGTGACGGCTGCCAGCAAGGAAGTGAACTGGCATTTGCACGACCCGCGCTTTGACGTCGCGAAAAACCCCAACGAACCCAATCGCCATGGCTGGGTGGTTGAGATCGACCCGTTCGATCCGAAATCCACGCCGGTCAAACGCACCGCCCTGGGCCGCTTCAAACACGAAAACGCTGCGCTGACGGAGACAAAGGACGGCCGCGTCGTGGTGTACATGGGCGACGATGAGCGCGGCGAGTTCATCTACAAATTCATCAGCCGCGACAAGGTCGATCACAAGAACCCGAAGGCCAACCGCGACATCCTCGACCACGGCACGCTGTACGTGGCGCAGTTCGACGCTGGCGACAGCAACCCCGACCACCCGAAAGGCCAGGGCAAGTGGATTGAATTGAGCCACGGCAAGAACGGCATCGACGCGGCCAGTGGTTTCGCCAATCAGCCTGAAGTGCTGATTCATGCTCGCCTCGCGGCAAGTCAGGTGAAAGCGACGCGCATGGACCGGCCCGAGTGGATCGTTGTCAGCCCCAAGGACGGCCAGGTCTATTGCACACTGACCAACAACATCAAGCGCGGCGATGAAGGCCAGCCGGTCGGCGGTCCGAACCCCCGGGCGAAAAACCAGTACGGGCAGATTCTGCGCTGGCTGGAAACGGGGTCAGATGCAGCCGCCATGGACTTCGCATGGGACTTGTTTGTCGTCGCCGGCAACCCGGGTGTGCATGCCGGTACGCCCCAGGGTGGATCAAACAACATCAATCCGCAGAACATGTTCAACAGCCCGGATGGCCTGGGCTTCGACATGGCCGGGCGGCTGTGGATTCTGACGGATGGCGACTCCACCAATGCCGGCGACTTCGCAGGCATGGGCAATAACCAGATGCTGTGCGCCGACCCTGCAAGCGGAGAGATCCGCCGGTTCATGGTCGGGCCAGTAGGTTGTGAAGTAACCGGCATCAGCTTCGCGCCCGATCAGAAAGCCCTGTTCGTCGGCATTCAGCACCCTGGTGAAAACGGCGGTTCAACCTTCCCCGAGCACTTGCCGAACGGCAAGCCGAGGTCATCGGTGATGGTGATCACGCGGGAGGATGGCGGCGTGATCGGCGCATAACGAGCGCGCTTCCCCATCCCGCAAAAGAGGCAATCGGCGGGATGGGGATTCCACTGAATCAACGGCAACGGGTGTAACGCGCTGTGTCAGGTGTAACACGCCTGAGTTACCATGACTGGCCCGACGCGGCAGCCTGCTGCGCGCAGGAGTTAGCATGGCCCACCCGTTCGCAACACTTACACCTGACCTGGTGCTGGACGCCGTCGAGAGCATCGGCTTTGTCACCGACGCCCGTATTCTCGCGCTCAACAGCTACGAGAACCGCGTCTATCAGGTCGGCATCGATGAACAGCAGCCGCTTATTGCCAAGTTCTACCGGCCCGATCGCTGGACCAACGAAGCCATTCTCGAAGAACACAGCTTTACCGCCGAACTCGCCGACGTCGAAATCCCGGTCGTCGCGCCCCTCGTGCACAACGGCGAGACTCTGTTCGAGCACGCCGGTTTTCGTTTCACCCTCTTCCCCCGTCGTGGCGGCCGCGCGCCAGAGCCCGGCAACCTTGATCAGCTGTACCGTCTAGGCCAGTTGCTCGGGCGCATTCACGCCGTCGGCGCCACGCGCCCGTTCCAGCACCGCGAAGCCCTTGGTGTGCAGAACTTCGGCCACAACTCGCTGAACTACCTGCTGGACAACAACGTGATTCCGCGCAGCCTGCTGCCGGCCTATGAATCCGTTGCCAAAGACCTGCTCAAGCGTGTGGAAGACGTCTACGCCGCCACGCCCCATCAGAACATCCGCATGCACGGCGATTGCCACCCCGGCAACATGATGACCCGCGACGACATCTTCCACATCGTCGATCTCGACGACTGCCGCATGGGCCCGGCGGTGCAGGATGTCTGGATGATGCTCGCGGGTGATCGTCAGGACTGTCTGAGTCAGCTGTCGGAATTAATGGACGGCTACAACGAGTTTCACGATTTCGATCCCCGTGAACTGGCGCTCATCGAACCGCTGCGCGCACTGCGCCTGTTGCATTACAGCGCCTGGTTGGCTCGTCGTTGGGACGATCCGGCGTTCCCCCACAGCTTTTCCTGGTTCGGCACCGAACGCTATTGGGGCGACCAGGTACTGGCGCTGCGCGAGCAGTTGTCCGCGCTGAACGAGGAACCGCTGAAGCTGTTCTGAAAACGCTAAATACCCCTGCAGGACACCACAACAAAAAAACTTGCCGAAGGACCACCCATGCAAGCTGCCAACCCGCGTCGCGGGTACATTCTGGGCCTGAGCGCCTACATCATCTGGGGACTGTTTCCGATCTACTTCAAGGTGCTTGCCAGCGTTCCCTCGCTGGAAATCATCGTCAATCGGGCGATCTGGTCGGCCATCTTCGGCTCGCTTCTGCTGCTGGTATGGAAGCATCCCGGCTGGTGGCAAGAGCTGCGGGATAATCCTAAACGCCTCGCGATTCTCGCCTGCAGCGGATCGTTGATCGCCGCCAACTGGCTGATCTACGTCTGGGCCGTGAACAACAACCATATGGTCGAAGCCAGCCTGGGTTATTTCATCAACCCACTGATCAACGTGATGCTCGGCATGGTGCTGCTGCGTGAAAGACTGCGCCCCTTGCAATGGGTCGCAGTGATGCTGGCGTTGATCGGTGTGCTTCAGCAGGTCTGGCAGGTGGGGAGCCTGCCGTGGGTGTCGCTCGCGCTGGCGTTCACCTTCGGCTTCTACGGCCTGATTCGCAAAAAAGCACCGGTGGCTGCATTGCCCGGGCTGGTGGTGGAGACCTGGATTCTGGTGCCGCTGGCCGTGGGCTGGTTGATTTTCAACCCGCTCGCCCACAGCGCACAGCCGGAGTTCTGGACCACATCCGAGGCACTCTGGCTGGCGGCGGCCGGTCCGGTGACGCTCGTGCCGCTGGTGTGTTTCAACGCCGCAGCCAGGCATTTGCCCTACGCGACGCTGGGCTTTTTGCAGTACATCGCGCCGACGCTCGTGCTGGCCCTGGCGGTTGTGCTGTACGACGAACACATGCCCTCGGCCACCTTGGTAACCTTCGCCTTCATCTGGTCCGGGTTGATCATCTACAGCATCGACGCCTGGCGCTCCCTGCGCAGACGCGCCCAAGCCTGATGGAATAGGGTAATCCGCTGCAGGCCTTCTAACGAGCAGAGCCTACAGCGGCGACATTGTTTACTCGTCCGTCGGCAAATGCAGTTCCACCATCAGGTCATCCGCCAGGGTTTCCAGCCGCTGTTGCAGCACATCCAGTGAAAGATCCATCGGCAATCCCAACTCGGCATGGGCGCGAAACAGCGTTTCGCTGCTCATGGGTGCTGGCTCCACGCTGGTCACCAGATGCTCCAGGTTGACGCCTTGCTCGGTCAGCACGCGAGTGACGTCGCGCACGATCCCGGATCGATCATTGCCCACCAGCTCCATGGTGATGGGCCGCCACTCCGGCAAGGATTCTGGAAGGACTTCGGCGAACAGGACGCGAATGCCTTTTGCCGAAAGCCCTTCCAGCGCGTTGCGCAGGGGCGGATGCGCGTCGACCGGCGCACTGACCCGCAGGATCCCGGCGAACTGCCCGGCCATGTGTGACATACGGCTTTCCAGCCAATTGCCACCGTGATCGGCAATGCATGCCGCGAGCTGCTCGACCACGCCTGGCTTGTCCGGCGCTGACACAGTGACGATAAGATGATCCACAAACGACTCCTTTTATCCGCAGCGACTGAGACCTGTTTAATAGCACGTCCCATGGATTGCAGGGAGTATAGGCACGTCTACCCGGCGTGCAGTGGCGTCAATGCTGCAGGAATTTTTGTGTACGATTCTGATAATTATCTGGAACAATCTGCACGATCTTTGAGAACATCCAACACCGCTGCGTGACCGAATGCCCAAGTTCGGTCGCTCGGTGCACTTTCAGTCTGATTTTCATGCCGCAACTCATCATGTAGTATCGCTTCGCGTTCACTACATAGATGTCGAATCCAGGCCTGATCCGATGTTCCTGCAAGGCCGAAACCTGTTTCCGCGCTTCACCTCAGGTGCCCGCCGCCCCGCCCAGCCGCCCGCACCGGCATGTTCTGGAAGGGCTCGCAGTGACGTCGATGGCTTTAACAAGAAAGCGCTCGTGATTGAAGCGCAGATAGCTGAGCAGAGTGAGGCAAGCAATGACTGAACACGTTCAAGTCGGTGGCCTGCGGGTCGCCAACGTCCTGCTGGATTTCGTGAACAACGAAGCCATTCCTGGAACCGGCCTCGACGCCGCTGCATTCTGGGCCGGTGCCGATGCGCTCATCCACGAGCTCGCGCCCAAGAACAAAGCCCTGCTCGCCAAACGAGATGAATTCCAGGCGCGTATCGACGCCTGGCATCAGTCCAATGCCGGCAACGCCCACGACGCAGCTGCCTACAAGGCGTTCCTGCTGGAAATAGGCTATCTGCTGCCGGAACCGTCGGACTTCCAGATCACCACACAACACGTCGATGAAGAAATCGCTCGCATGGCCGGCCCGCAATTGGTGGTGCCGGTGATGAACGCACGCTTTGCGCTCAATGCTTCGAATGCCCGCTGGGGCTCGCTGTATGACGCGTTGTACGGCACCGACGCCATCAGCGAAAGCGGCGGCGCGGAAAAGGGCAAAACCTACAACCGGGTCCGCGGCGACAAAGTCATCGCCTTCGCCCGAGCGTTTCTGGACGAAGCCGCCCCGCTGTCGGCGGGCTCCCATGTCGACTCCACCGGCTACAAGCTGGTCGATGGCATGTTGATCGTAAGCCTCAAGGGCGGCAGCAACACCGGCCTGCACGATGATGCCCAACTGATCGGCTTCCAGGGCGACGCGTCGGCGCCGACCGCGCTGCTGTTCAAGCACAACGGCCTGCACTTCGAACTCCAGATCGACGCGACGAGCCCGGTCGGCCAGACCGACCCGGCCGGCGTCAAAGACGTGCTGATGGAAGCGGCGCTGACCACCATCATGGACTGCGAAGACTCCATCGCAGCTGTCGACGCTGACGACAAGGTCGTGGTGTACCGCAACTGGCTGGGGCTGATGAAGGGCGATCTGTCCGAAGAAGTCTCCAAAGGCGGTACGAGCTTCACCCGTACGATGAACCCCGACCGCGTCTACACCTCACCCACCGGTGAACCCGTCACGCTGCATGGCCGTTCTCTGTTGTTCGTGCGCAACGTCGGTCACCTGATGACCATCGATGCAATCCTCGACAATCAGGGCAACGAAGTGCCGGAGGGCATTCTCGACGGCCTGCTGACCAGCCTCGCGGCCATCCACAACCTCAAGGGCAATACCTCCCGCGCCAACAGCCGCACGGGCTCGGTGTACATCGTCAAACCGAAGATGCACGGCCCGGAAGAAGTGGCCTTCACCAACGAGTTGTTCGGGCGCATTGAGGCTGTGCTGAAGCTGCCGCGCAATACGCTGAAAGTCGGAATCATGGACGAAGAGCGTCGGACCACGATCAACCTCAAGGCGTGCATTCAGGCGGCAAGCGAGCGTGTGGTGTTCATCAACACGGGCTTCCTGGACCGCACCGGCGACGAGATTCACACGTCCATGGAAGCGGGGCCTGTCGTGCGCAAGGCGCAGATGAAGGCTGAAAAGTGGATCGGCGCGTATGAAAACTCAAACGTCGATATCGGCTTGAAATGCGGCCTGCAAGGGCGCGCGCAAATCGGCAAAGGCATGTGGGCGATGCCTGACTTGATGGCCGCGATGCTCGAACAGAAAATCGCCCACCCACTGGCCGGTGCCAATACCGCCTGGGTTCCGTCGCCTACCGCCGCGGCGCTGCATGCACTGCATTACCACAAGGTCGATGTGTTCGCGCGTCAGGCTGAACTGGCCCAGCGAGCGCCGGCCTCGGTCGACGACATCCTGACCATTCCGCTGGCGCCGAACACCGACTGGACAGCCGAGGAGATTCAAAATGAGCTGGACAACAACTCGCAGGGCATCCTCGGTTATGTGGTGCGCTGGATCGATCAGGGCGTAGGCTGCTCGAAGGTGCCGGACATCAACGACATCGGCCTGATGGAGGACCGTGCCACGCTGCGGATTTCCAGCCAGCACATCGCCAACTGGCTGCGCCATGGTGTCGTCAGCGAGCAGCAGGTGATGGAAAGTCTCAAGCGCATGGCGCCGGTGGTGGACCGTCAGAACGCAGGCGATGGGCTGTATCGCCCGCTGGCGCCGGACTTCGACAGCAACATCGCGTTTCAGGCAGCGGTCGAGCTGGTGATCGAAGGCACGCGGCAGCCCAATGGCTACACCGAGCCGGTCCTGCACCGTCGCCGTCGGGAGTTCAAGGGGAAACATGGCGCGTAATCAGCGCCCAAACAAAAAGGCGGTGTCCAGTTAAGTGGACACCGCCTTTTTTATTGCACAACTTTTTATGGCAAAACGCAGCTCGAAGGCGGCGTTATCAGGCCATTTCCAGTTCCCGCTTCACCAGACGCAACAGCTGCTTGGTGTTGATCGGCTTGAGCAGAAAATCCACCACGCTCAGGTGCATGGCGTCGATGGCGTCGCGCACATTGGCGTCGCCGGACACGATAATGATCGGCAACTCCGCACGGTCCGATTCACGCACGCGACGGATCAGGTCCAGCCCGTCGCATGGCGCCATGCGCAGATCGGTGATCAGCAGCGCAATGGACGGCCGGGTCTGCAGCAAATGCATGGCGCTGGTGCCGCCGGCGGCGGTGATGCAACTGATGTCATTGAGACTGAGAATTTCGGCCAGAACTTCCCGAGCATCCTTGTCGTCATCGACGATCAACACCCGTTGTGGCGATTGGGATGCAGGCGCGAGCATTACCTCATTGAGGGCTTCGCGCTCTTCATCACTCAAAATACTGTGATCGAACATACCCGTCTCATCTTCCTGTCGACTTCAATTCTGACAGCGCAAACGATTGATACGCTGCACATCCTGTCGGCTTCATGCCGGGCCCTTAAAGCCTCGTGCTCACTGCATCGCTGCGGTATTACACCTTGGTTCGATGCGATTCAACGCCTTTGCAGTCACCTAAGACTTACGTCCAATGGGCACTGCCCGATAAGCGGTCGACCATGGGGTCAATAAAAACAAGCGGTATCGGTCATGAGCAAAGCGGACGCTTTTACCCAGGCAGGCAAAACAGCCGTTCTGCAGAACATCCACGGCACGATGCAATTTCTGCAAAAATTCCCGCCGTTCAACCAGATGGAAACCGCCCATCTGGCCTACCTTGTCGAGCAGTGTCACCTGCGTTTCTACGCTACAGACGAGAGCATCATCAAGCCTAGCGATGGGCCAGTAGAACATTTTTACATCGTCAAACAAGGCCGCGTGGTGGGCGAGCGTCCCCACTCGGCAAAAGGCGGCACCGAGACCACGTTCGAAATCACCACGGGCGAGTGCTTTCCCCTTGCCGCGCTGCTCGGCGAACGCGCCACGCGGACCGAACATCTGGCGGCCGAAGACACCTTCTGCCTGCAGCTGAACAAGCAAGCCTTCATCAAATTGTTCGCGCTCTCCAATGAATTCCGCGACTTCGCTCTGCGCGGCGTCAGCAGCCTGCTCGATCAGGTGAATCAGCAAGTAAAGCAGAAGGCGGTGGAAACACTCGGCACCCAATATTCGCTGAACACGCGGCTGGGTGAACTGGCGATGCGTCATCCGGTGACGTGCTCCCCCGATACGCCGCTGCGCGAGGCCGTGCGGCAGATGGACGAGCAACAGGTCGGCAGCATTGTGATCGTGGATGAGGCCAAGGCGCCGCTGGGCATCTTCACGTTGCGCGATCTGCGTCAGGTCGTTGCGGACGTCAACGCCGACTTCGGCCAACCCATTGAGCGCAGCATGATTCAGGCGCCGTTTTATCTGAGCCCGGACGCCAGCGCGTTTGACGCAGCCATTGCCATGACTCAGCGGCATATCGCTCACGTGTGCCTGGTCAAGGATCAGCGCCTGTGTGGCGTGGTGTCCGAGCGCGACCTGTTCTCGCTGCAGCGCGTGGACCTGGTGCATCTTGCGCGCACCATCCGCAGCGCGCCGCGCATCGACTCGCTTGCCAACCTGCGCGGCGACATCGTCCAGCTGGTGGACCGAATGCTCGCCCACGGCGCCTCGTCCACGCAGATCACCCAGATCATCACGCTGCTCAACGACCACATGGTCTGTCGCGTTATCGAGCTCACGCTTGAAGAAAAAGGCGATCCCGGCATCGCGTTCAGCTGGCTGTGTTTCGGCAGCGAGGGCCGGCGCGAGCAGACGCTGTACACCGATCAGGACAACGGCATTCTGTTCGAGGCCGGGGATGCTGCCGAGGCTGCCGCAATACGCGGCCGACTGCTGCCCATCGCCGAGCGGATCAATCAAAGCCTGGCCGTATGCGGATTTGCCCTGTGCAAGGGCGGGATCATGGCGAGCAATCCGCAGCTGTGCCTGTCGCGTATCGAATGGGCGCGGCGATTCGGCTCCTTCATTCGCGAAGCCACGCCGGAGAACCTGCTGTCGTCTTCCATCTATTTCGATCTGCGCGTGGTCTGGGGCGATGAAAACGGCGGCGATCAATTGCGCCAGAGCATTCTTGCCCAGGTGGCAGACAACGCGTTGTTCCAGCGCATGATGGCCGACAACGCCCTGCGTCAACGCCCGCCGGTGGGCCGTTTCAAGGATTTCGTGGTCGCCCGCAAAGGCAGCGAAAAAGACACGCTGGATCTGAAAACCCAAGGCCTGACGCCATTTGTCGACGGCGCGCGTTTGCTGGCGCTGGCCAACGGCGTCGAGGCCAGCAATACGCTGGAAAGGCTGCGTCAACTGGTCGACAAAGAGGTCATCGACCCACTGGACGGTGCGGCGTACGAAGAGGCTTATCACTTCATCCAGCAAACCCGCATGCAGCAACATCAGCAGCAAAACCGGCAAAATCTGCCGTACTCCAACCGCATCGACCCGGATGTGCTCAATCATCTGGACCGACGCATTCTGCGTGAGTCGTTCCGCCAGGCGCAGCGGCTGCAGACCAGCCTCACCGTGCGCTACCAACTGTAAGCGACTGATCATGAATTTGTTCCGCTGGCTGAGGCCACACAGACGCGCCGTCGCCCCTGAACTCTCGCCTGAACAGCTAATACGCCTGCGCGCCCTGCCCGGCCCGGTCGCGTTGGATCGGAAGACATTGCGCCAGCAACGCTGGGTCGTGGTCGATCTTGAAACCAGCGGGCTGAATCTGCAGCGGGACGAAGTGCTGTCTATCGGTGCCGTGGTCATCGAAGACGGCGCAATCGATCTGGGGCAGCAGTTCGAGCGCACGCTGATGCGCACCGGTCACAAACTCAGCCCCAGCGTGTTGCTTCACGGCCTAGGGCCCACGGCAATTGCCGCAGGCAGCGAGCCCGTCGAAGCACTGCTGGATTTCATGGCGTTCGTGGGTGACAGCCCGCTGCTGGCGTTTCACGCGGCGTTCGACGAACACATGCTGGGGCGTGCATTAAAGGAAAGCCTGGGCTATCGCCTGCTGCACCCCTTCATCGATGTCGCTCACATCGCGCCCTTCGTTTGCCCGAACGCGAATTTGCGTCAGGCAGGCCTGGACGACTGGACGCGATTCTTCGGGCTTCACGCCGAAGAGCGTCATCACGCCAGCGCCGATGCCCTGGTGACCGCCGAGCTCGCGATGATCCTGTTCAGCCACGCCAGGCGACAAGGGATAGAAACCCCCGCACAGCTTGAGCAAGGTGTGGCGAAATGGCGACGGCAGCAGCAGTCGCACTCGTTTTAGCATCCATCCTCTGCGCCAGCCTCCGCATCCCGTCTCGCCTTACAAACCGAATGGTCGATTCGTACATCAACCGTTCGGCTTGTTCCTACAAGGACCAATTGCCAGCATTGGGCGGCTCTGACACAATCGCGAACAATTCTCGTTAGCCCCTTTGTTCTCCTCGGTGCGTTCGTGTCGTCACTTCAAAGTCCCCAGCAGCAGCTCGTCGGAACGCTCTATCGCGACCACCGCGGCTGGCTGCTGGGTTGGCTCCGACGCAACGTGGCCTGCCCCCATCGCGCCGAAGACCTGAGCCAGGACACGTTCATTCGCCTGCTGGGCCGCGAGCAATTGCTTGAACCCCGCGAGCCCCGGGCCTTTCTGGTCTCGATCGCGAAAGGCTTGTTGTTCGACCACTTCCGCCGGGCCGCGCTGGAACAGGCGTATCTGGACGAGCTGATGCTGATCCCCGAGGGCGAACAACCTTCGCTGGAAGAGCAGCAACTGATTCTTGATGACCTCAAAGCCATTGATCGCCTGCTGGGCAAGCTCTCCAGCAAAGCGCGCGCCGCCTTTTTGTACAACCGCCTGGACGGGATGCCCCACGCGGAGATCGCCGCACAGCTCGGCGTTTCCGTACCCCGCGTGCGTCAGTATCTGGCGCAGGGTTTGCGCCAGTGCTACATCGCGCTGTATGGCGAGCCAACATGAGCCGTATTTCCACCCGACCTGTTTCATCCCCCGTGCTGGACGCCGCCATTGCCTGGCAGCTGTGCCTGGATTGCGGTCGAGGCAGTGAGGTCGAGCGCGAAGAGTTCGCCAAGTGGTACGCCGCCAGCGAGGAGCATGCCCGCGCCTGGATGCAGCTAGGCATGGTCGATCAACGTTTCGCCGGCACCACCGGCCCGGCACGTTCGGCGCTTTTGCGGTCCCGTGATGGCATCTGCGTGCGGTTGCGCAAGCTGGGCCGCGGGGTTGCAGGCTTCGCGCTGGCGCTGGGCTTGACGGTGTTTTTGGGGGATCGCCTGCTGCCGGTGGATTACTGGCTCGCGGATCTGCGCACCGCCACGGGCGAGCAACGCACCATTCGCCTGTCGGATAACACCCTTATCCGGCTCAACACACACACCGCGCTGGACGTGCGATTCGATGACACACAGCGACGGATCGTGCTTCAGGAAGGCGAAATCTTCGTGGAGACCGGGAGCCACAGCGACGCGCGTCCGTTCATCGTCGAAACCCCGGAAGGGCAGATGCGCGCCCTGGGCACGCAGTTTCTGGTCAAACGGCAGGCTGATGGCACGCTGTTGAGCGTGCTGCAATCAGCCGTCGCCGCTCACCCGCAGGCTTCCACCCACGAACTGGTGCTGCATGAAGGCCAGCAGATGCTGATTCATCGCAACAGCCTCGGTCCCATGCTGGCCCTTGCACCCGGTACCGGCGCCTGGATGCGCGGCATGCTGGTGGTCGATAACGCCCGCCTGGGAGACGTGGTCGCGGAGCTTGCCCGTTATCGCCAGGGCCATCTCGGCGTAGCGAAAGACGTTGCGGACCTTCGCATCACCGGCAGCTTTCCGCTGACCAACACGGATCTGGCGCTCAAGGCATTGACGCCCACCCTGCCCGTGCAGATCGAAACGCGTACGCCGTGGTGGGTGACGGTGGTCCGCAGCGAGAAAAAGCCGACGACTGCGCTGTAAATACTGCCCTCTAAATAAAGGCCCGCGAGCGAGTGCGACTTATTTTCTCCCGGCCCTATCACTTTTCAGATCTCGTTCGGCACATAGGCATTGAGAACCATTTCCTTCGAGGTGCCGTTCATGTCCCGCACGCTTCAAACCCTTCTGCGACCGAGTCTCCTGGCTATCGCCGTCGCCATTGCCGCACCGATGCTCAGTGCGCCGCTGATGGCCGCCTCACAGGCGTCCAGCGTGCGCGCCTACAATCTGCCGGCCGCGCCGTTGTCGACGACGCTGACGCAGATTGCCAGTCAGGCGGGCCTGGCGCTGTCGCTGGATCCGGCACTGGCAGCGGGCCGCACGTCGGCGCCGGTTCAGGGTCAATTCGACGCATCAGGCGCGATGGGGCAGGCGCTGCGTGGCACCGGCTTGCAATTGAACCTGACCACGGCGGGCACCTACACCCTCGTGGCTGCGCCTGAAGGGGCGATGGCATTGCCGGCCACCAGCATTCAAGGCAGTCAGGAAAGTTTCGAAAGCGCGTGGGGGCCGGCGCAGGGATACGCCGCCAGTCGCACCGCAGCGGGCACCAAAACCGATACTGCACTGGTCGAAGCACCGCGCTCGATCTCGGTCGCGACCCGACAGCAGATGCAGGATCGCGCAGTACAGAACATCGACGACGCCGTTCGCTACATGCCGGGCGTGGTCGCCAGCAGTTACGGCAGCGACAGCCGGGCCGAATGGCTGAAGGTCCGCGGTTTCGAACCCACCCAATTCCTCGACGGCTTGCCGCTGCCCAAAGGCGCCTACGTGATGCCGAAGATGGAAACCTGGGACCTGGAGCGCATCGCCCTCCTGCGTGGGCCGGCGTCTTCGGTTTACGGTCAGACCCCGCCGGGCGGCATGCTCGACATGGTCAGTCGTCGCCCCGAAGCCGAAGCCAGCCACGAAGTGCAGGTTCAGGTCGGCACTTACAATCGCAAGCAGATCAGCTTCGACAGCACCGGCAAGATCGACGACGCCGACAATTTCGAGTACCGCGTCAGCGGCGTCGTGCGTGACAGCGGCACCTCGGTGGATCACATCGATGACAAGCGTTACAACATCGCGCCGAGCCTGACCTGGAACATCGACCCGGACACCAAGCTGACTTTCCTCAGCCAGTTCAATCGTGACGATACCGGTATCACCAGCCAGTTTTTGCCGATCCAGGGCACCAAATACCCGTCGGCCGTGGGCCGCGTGAAGTACCACGAAAACCTCGGCGATCCGGACTGGGAGTTCTACGACAAAACCTATTACGCGCTGGGCTATGCCTTCGAGCATCGCCTGAACGACGTCTGGCAGTTCAAGCAGAACGTTCGCTACACCAAGAGCGACCTGTCCTTTCAGGGGATAACGGCCGGTGGCTTCTTCGGTTCGGTCAGCGGGGATGGCACCGTCCAACGCGGCGCCAATGTCGTGAACGAAGACATCTCCCAGTTCGCGCTGGACAACAACCTGCAAGCCGACTTCGACACGGGCGCTCTCAAACACACTGTGCTGCTGGGGCTCGACTATCAGCGTCTGAATCACAACTACAAATGGCAGTACGGCGCCGCGCCGACCAGCAACATCGCCAACCCGATTTACGGGCAGGACTTCAGCAACGTCGCCTACAGCGCATTTCAGGATTACAACCAGAAAACCCAGGACGTCGGCGTCTACATTCAAGACCAACTGGCCCTGGATAACTGGCGTCTGACCCTGGGCGGCCGCCAGGATCTGCTCAAGACCGAATCGAAGTTCTACAACACCGATCAATCCGATGACCGCACCGACAGCGCGTTCACCGGCAACGCCGCCCTCAGCTACGTCTTCGATTCCGGCTTCACCCCGTACATTTCCTACGCCGAGTCATTCCAGGCCGAGCAAGGCGGCGCCAATGGCGTAGCGTTTCAGCCAGGGACGGGCAAGCAGTACGAAGTGGGCCTCAAATACCAGCCGCCGGGCAGCAACATCATCTTCACTGCGGCCGCGTACGACCTGACCCGTCGCGACATCGTGCTCAGCGATACCCTTGGCGTGCAGCGTCCTCTGGGCGAAGCAAAAGTGCGTGGCTTCGAGCTGGAAGCGGTGGGCGATGTCACTGAGAACCTGAAAGTGACGGCGTCCTACACCTACGCCAACAGCAAGATGACCAAAGTCACCGACCCGCTGGACAAGAATCGTCCGCTGCCACTCACGCCTGAAAATCAGGCGGCGATCTGGGGTGATTACACGTGGCACAACGGCGTGCTAGACGGGTTCGGCCTGGGCTTTGGCGCGCGATACATTGGCGAAACCGACAACATTGCAATAGGAAGTTACGGTTTTGTCGCCGACTCCAACTACGGCCACAGCAATGCTTACACCGTCTACGACGCCGCCGTGCATTACGACCTCGGCCGCATGAGCACGTCGTTCAAGGGCGTGAGCGTGTCGGTCAACGCCAACAACGTTTTCGACAAGGAATACATTTCCACCTGCGACGGCTTCTACTGCTATTACGGCGACCGCCGTACAGTGCTCGCGAGCGTAGACTACAAATGGTAATCGTTTAAACTCTCATTACCTGAAACAAGGGCCGCTCCCATACAGCGGCCTTTGTTGCTTTCGCCTACTCCGGATTTCCACATGAAAAGCCAAACCATCCGCCGCTGGTCTTTCATCCACACGTGGACCAGCCTGATCTGCACGGCATTCCTGCTGATGCTGGCAATCACCGGCTTACCCCTGATCTTCAGTCACGAGATCGCTCACCTGACGGGCGATGCGCCGGAATTCAAGGAAATGCCCGCCGGCACTCCGCATCTCGACCTCGAACAACTCGTCCGCTCAGCCGAAGCCCACCGCCCCGGCGACGTGATGCAGTACTTCGGCTGGGACGACGATGACCCCAACGGCGTCTACGCCATCATGGGCAAAACTGCCGGCGGCGACCCGAACGAATCCCACAGTTTCATGATCGACGCGCGCACCGGCGAAGCGATGGAAACCCCAAATGCCAATGGCGGTTTCATGATGATCATGCTGCGCCTGCATGTGGACATGTACGCGGGGCTGCCGGGCAAACTGTTGCTGGCGTTCATGGGCCTGCTGTTTGTCATGGCGATCGTTTCCGGCGTCGTGCTGTACGCACCCTTCATGCGCCGTCTGGATTTCGCCACGGTGCGGCCGAATAAATCCACGCGGGTGCGCTGGCTTGATCTGCACAACCTGATCGGCGTCGTCACCTTGACCTGGGCCATTGTCGTCGGCCTGACCGGCGTGCTTAATGCCTGCGCCGATCTGGTGATCGCGCAATGGCGTACCGACGCGCTGATGACCATGATCGCGCCATACAAAGACGCCCCGCCTCTCGCCGAGCGCGGGCCAGCCACCCGACTGATCGAGATATCGAAGGCCACCGTCCCCGGCGCCGAGCCGAGCTTCATAGCCTTTCCCGGCTCGCGCTTTTCCAGCGAGCATCATTACGCGGTGTTCATGAAAGGCGACACGCACCTGACCTCCCACCTGCTGACCCCTGTCCTGATCGACGCTCAGGATCTGCACGTGACCGCAACGCTGGGACGCCCGTGGTACATGGACGCACTTCTGTTGTCGCAACCGCTGCACTTCGGTGACTACGGCGGCATGCCGATGAAAATCCTCTGGGCCGCGCTCGATGTGCTGACGATCCTCGTCCTCGGCAGTGGCTTGTACCTGTGGTGGGTCCGCCGCCGCGCCGCTGTCGCCGTCGCGAAGGCAGTGGCCGTAGAGGCGGAAGTCGCATGACCCGACACAAAAAACACTCTGCATTCTGGAAGACATTCGCCAAACCGGGCTGGATTGCACTGCTGACAGCGATTGGTCTGTTTGCGGCGCTGCTGGGCGACGGCGCGTGGGACGTGCTGTCGTGGATCGGCATGGCGATCCCGGCCTGGCTTAGTTGCAAGGGGCTGATGGCGCGCAAGCGGGTTTAATCACAGCCATTCCTCTACTGCACAACATCGGCGGGATCTCCCCGGCCGATGTTCGATGTCGTCATATGACACATGAATAGCCGTCCCCTCGTTGTTCATGCGCCGAGTCAAGGCCACCCCACCCAAACGCCCCAATTTAGCTCAGGCCCGGTCGCTGACGAATCAGCGTCGTGACAAGCCCGTTACATTCAGAAATATAATCAGCGCTCAGCAGTATTTCAATTGACAACAAAACGTGCCTTTGACTAAATCCAGTCATACGACGACGTATAACGATCGCCGCTAAATAAAAACAATACCCAGAGTGGACTCGATGAAAATCAAAGGCATCCGTTGGTGGATGGTCGCGCTGATAACCGGCGGCCTGATCGTCAACTATCTCGCACGCAACACCCTCTCCGTCGCCGCTCCCACCATGATGAGCGAGCTGAACATTTCCACCGAACAGTACTCGCACGTCGTCATCGCGTGGCAGATGGGCTATGCCTTCATGCAGCCCGTTGCCGGCTATGTGATCGACGCCATTGGCACCAAAATCGGCTTCGCAGTGTTCGCTATCGCCTGGTCGGTGGCGTGCGCATCGGCAGCCATGGCCACCGGCTGGCAGAGTCTGGCGTTCCTGCGCAGCTTGCTGGGCATTACTGAAGCGGCAGGTTTTCCGGCGGCGATCAAAGCAACGACTGAATGGTTTCCCGCCAAAGAGCGCTCGGTCGCCATCGGCTGGTTCAACATCGGTTCGTCGATCGGTGCGTTGCTGGCCCCTCCCCTCGTGGTCTGGGCGATTCTGCATAGCGGCTGGCAGATCGCGTTCATCATCGTCGGCGGGCTGGGCCTGCTGTGGAGCGCTGGCTGGCTGTTCTTCTACAAGCATCCGCGCAATCAGCGTCTTCTGGGCGATGAGGAGCGCGATTACATTCTTGCGGGTCAGGAGTCCCACCTGAAGGACGCGCCCACCAAGCACGCCAGCTGGAAGAAGATCGTCGGTACCCGCAATTTCTACGCAATCGCCTCGGCCCGCATGCTGTCGGAGCCGGCATGGCAGACCTTCAACGCCTGGATTCCGCTGTACCTGATGACCGAGCGCCACATGAACATCAAGGAAATCGCGATGTTTGCCTGGCTGCCGTTTCTCGCCGCCGACATCGGCTGCGTGTTGGGCGGTTACTTGAGTCCGTTTTTCTACAAGCACTTCAACGTGTCGCTGCTGACGTCGCGCAAGATGGTGATGGTATTGGGCTCGCTGTGCATGATCGGACCTGGCTGCATCGGTCTGGTGGACAGCCCCTATGTCGCCATCGCGCTGCTGTGCGCTGGCGGTTTTGCGCACCAGACGCTGTCGGGCGCCTTGTACGCCATCACGTCGGACTCCTTCGGCAAGAACGAAGTGGGCACGGCAACTGGTCTGGGTGGCATGTTCGGGTTTCTCGGCGCGGCACTGTTCACGCTGGTGCTCGGGATCATGGTGACCAAAGTAGGCTACAGCCCACTGTTCGTGGCGCTGGCCGCTTTCGATCTCATCGCCGCCACGATCATCTGGTTTGTTGCCAAGCCGCTGTTGGCCGGCACACCTTCGGCGCAGTCCGGCAGCGCATCGGCTGATTCGGCAGATGGGGTCCCGACGGTCTGACATTTATGTCCGGGCCTTCGCAAATCGGCCCGGCATTCACTCAGGATATTGCGCAGCGTCCCGGCCCTCACTAGTCTGGAGGCCCAGGCCGATCAGAGGAATGCCCATGTCTGCGCCCAGCATGACGCTGTATTACAACGCCGCTTCGCCATTCGCGCGCAAAGTGCTGATCTTGCTTCATGAAACCGGACAGGCAAGCCGGGTGAGTCTCAAGGCGGTTGCGCTCACCCCCGTCAGCCCCGACGCTGAAGTCTGTCGCGACAATCCGTGCGGGAAAATTCCGGCGCTGTGCCTGGCCGACGGTAACGTAATCCATGACAGCCGGGTGATTCTCGACTACTTGGACCAACAACATGTCGGCAACCCCCTTATCCCCAAGGAAGGCTCGGCGCGCTGGCGGCGATTGACGCTCGCGTCGCTGGCGGATGCCCTGTTGGACGCTGCATTGCTCATCCGCTACGAGACCTTCCTGCGGCCAGAGGAGAAACATTGGTCGGAATGGCTCGACGCCCAACAAGAAAAAATCGCCCGCACCCTGGCCTATTTCGAGGCCGAAGCCGTCACTGAATTGAGTACGCATTTCGACGTCGCGTCGATCAGCGTGGCCTGCGCGGTGGGCTATCTGGATTTCCGCCAGCCGAATCTGGGCTGGCGCAGCAGCTACCCGCGATTGGCAAACTGGTATGGCGAAGTCAGTCAGCGGCCGTCGATGCTGAAGACTCAGCCGCCTGCGTGAGCCATGTGGAGCGCCACCCCGGTCACGCCCATAAGCCCAACCGCGCGGCCGAAATCTCGAGTTCGCCTCGATGCTGTGGGAGCGAGCTTCCCCGCGAAGGGCGCGGAGACGGCCGCTGCATTCTTTGGCGCCTGAATCGCCGTTTCGTGAGCAAGCTCACGCCCATAGGGGGTGTGTTTGCTGCAAGACAGCGCGTCGCCTGGACGACGGGGTATCTCCCATCAGCAATCCGGCCTGTCCGCCGTATAACGACGCGCCGGGTTAACCGCCGCGCCGAATTCACGCAGGGCCTTGGCGCCGATCAGCAACGGATAGTTGAAGTGGCTGCGGTCGACGAGGTTGACCTCCACGGTGCGTTTCACGTTGCCCAGGCACAGCTCAAGATCGACAACCGGGCGCTTGGTGGGATCCGCCGGTTCTTCGTCATCGTCGCCTTCGGAACGGCCCTTGATCCGGCTGATGCGCGAAACCTTGTGCTCATACACTTTGCTGTCGGCGTCCTTGGTCGCCAGACGGAAACGCACCCAGTCATCGCCATCGCGCTTGAACAGTTCGATGTCCTTGGCCGACAGCGATGCCGTCAACGCGCCGGTGTCCATCTTGGCTTTGAATGTCTCGCCGATCTCCGAGACCTGGATGTATTCGTAACGGCCGTACAACGTCGGTTCGGCAGCCATGACAGGCAACGCCAGCAAAGACATAAGCGCCAGAAGGGATTTCACGGATTTGATTCCTCGTGATGAATGGGCGAAGCGTGTGCCCGGTTTAGACCGTCACTTTGCCGATGGTTCGCGCCGGGGCTGGAGCACCGGGCAGTCGCGGTGAGGGCAATGCCGAGCGTACCGAAAGCGGCGTGAAACATTCGTCGGTATCGCCAGGGATTTTGCGCCAACCGCCCGGCCTGCTTATCATTGCGCGCCACCCTGTCGACCGCGAGTGCCTTATGCGTCACCTGCTTACCGGAATTGCCGTCACGCTGCTGCTTCTGCTCAACACGCTGGTGCTGATCGGCCCGCTGATGGTCTTTGCGCTGCTCAAGTTGGTGTTCCAGAGCGAGATGCGCGACAACTGCTCGGCAGCAGTGATGTGGATCGCCGAGACCTGGTGTGAAATCAACAAGCTGATCTTCAAAATTTGCCTGCCGACCCAGTGGGAAATCTGCGGCGATGAAGGCCTGCGTGGCGACACTTCCTACCTGGTCATCGGCAACCACCAGTCCTGGGTCGACATCCCGGCGCTGGTGCAGGCGCTGAATCGACGTACGCCGTTCTTCAAATTCTTCCTCAAGAAAGAGCTGATCTGGGTGCCGTTCCTGGGGCTGGCGTGGTGGGCGCTCGATTACCCGTTCATGAAGCGCTACACGAAAGCGTTTCTGGCCAGGCATCCCGAGCTCAAGGGTAAGGATCTGGAAATCACCCGCGAGGCGTGCGAACTGTTCAAACGTCAGCCGGTGACGGTGGTGAATTACCTGGAGGGGACGCGCTTTACCCCGGCCAAGAAAGCCGAGCAGGCTTCGCCCTATCGTTACTTGCTCAAGCCCAAGGCGGGCGGCGTCGCATTTGTGCTGGCGGCGATGGGTGAGCAACTGGACGCGGTGCTCGATGTGACGGTCGTTTATCCCAGCGAGCGCATTCCGGGGTTCTGGGACTTGATTTCAGGACGGGTGCCGCGGGTGATCGTCGACATCAAGACCCGCGAACTCGACCCGGCGCTGTGGCAGGGCGATTACGAGAATGACCCGGTGTTCCGCGTGTACGTGCAGGACTGGGTCAACGGGCTGTGGGAAGAGAAGGATGCGCGGATCGCCGAGTTGCGCGGCGCGATTTCCTAGCATTACTTCTTGGCAACAAGCGCCCCTTTTGCAGGGGCGCGGCAACTCAATTACTTGGCGCCCCAGACGCCACTCAACGCCTGCAACGCTGAACCACCGGCGCCTTGCTGACCCAGGTATTGCAGGATCACCGGCACGAACTGGCTGACCATGCTGCTGTTCATGCCCAATGCGCTGAACGCCTTGTTCACGTCGCCCATGCTCTGAACATTGCCCAGCGCGCTATCCAGGGCCGAGCTGCTGCTCCCCGAATTACCCAACAGTCCGCCCAGACCACTCAGGCTGCCCAGGGCCGAGTTGCCGGCCAATTGATCAAGGCCGGGCACTGATTTGCTCAGTTGCGAATAGTCGTTGCCAGCGAGTTTGTTCTTGGCCAGCCCCAACAAGGCCCCGGTGCCGCCCACCGCTTGCTCCGGCGTGACCTTCAATTGCGTGCCCAGCGTGTTCAGCAGCCCGGCGGCCTCAGGCGCGGCCGTTGCCTTTTGCTGGCCGCCGGTAGCATTGGCAACCGCGTTGGCGGCGTCATTCAGATTGAAAGCGAAGACCGGTGTGGCGGCCAGCGCCATCAGGCTCGCCAGCGCAGCACCGCGTACGTTTTTCAGTGAAACTTTCATCGCAACAACCTCGTTTGCCGGGGGACCGGCCGTAGCCGGGTAAACACGCGTTGGACCGCCTCTCGAAGGGAAGTTCCACGCAGGCCGTCAGGGTTAGCGGACGTAAAACAGCCGCTGCGGCTCGAAGGTCCGCGCCAGCCGTTGATCCGCCGCCGTCGAGCCTGCCTCCAGGAGCCGATGACGAATGAACGCCTTACCGAAATGCTCACCGTTGCGGAGCTTCTCGCGCAGGCTGATCAAGCGCGTGCCGCCCTGATGATCGGCGCCTCGATAAAGCGGCTCGCTGAAGAGGCGTACCTGAGGGTCGGGGCTGGCTCCCATGGATGTCAGCTGAACCTGCGTGATGATCGCGAAACCGGACAACCAGGGCGACCAGAGCCGGGAGACGTCGGCAGCGAAACACTCACCCGGCGTGAAGTCAGCCTCACAGTCCGCCAGCTCACGGTAGGTCGGCGCCACTCGCACATGTTGGCGGTAAGCGGCTCGGTATCCGGCCTTGCAGACGGGCGGCGCGATTCCGGCCCAGATGCAGTCGTTGGGATTTTCAAAGAACAACTCCGACGAGGCCCAGCCCGACGGAAAGGGCTCCAGGTGAGCGCTGGCCAGCGTGGCTGGCAGGACAAAGAGCGGCATTGTGACGAGGAAATAAATCGAGGTTCTGACCCACCAGACAAACATGCATGACTCGCCAGCTGAAAAACGGGCCGGACAAATAGCACGGAGAAAAGACAGCTGAAACCAGCGGGAACGGAATTCAAACGCGCCTCAAGTATTTTCAGAAACGCCCTACAAATGCCGGACCAGAAGCCTACGTCAGGTATAAAAAAAGCGACCCGAAGGTCGCCTTTTGTAAAGCTCAGAGAATCATGCGGCGCTGAACAGTTTGTGTGGATCTATGACGAATTTCTTCGGCACGCCAGCGTCAAACTCGCCGTAACCTCGCGGGGCGTCGTCGAGGCTGATGACTTCCACGCCCACCACATCGGCGATGTTGATGCGGTCCCACATGATCGCCTGCATCAGTTGGCGGTTGTACTTCATGACCGGTGTCTGGCCAGTGTGGAAGCTGTGGGATTTTGCCCAGCCCAGGCCGAAACGAATGCTCAGCGCGCCGACCTTGGCGGCAGCGTCCACGGCGCCCGGGTCTTCCGTCACATACAGGCCAGGAATGCCGATTTTGCCGGCGACGCGCACCACGCCCATCAGCGAGTTGAGTACGGTGGCCGGTGCCTCGGCCTTGGCGCCGGAGTGGCCGTGGCCGCGTGCTTCGAAGCCCACAGCGTCGACGGCGCAGTCCACTTCCGGTTCGCCCAGCAGATCGGCGATCTGCTCGTGCAGCGGGGTGTCTTTGGACAGGTCGGCGATCTCGAAACCCTGGGCCTTGGCGTGGGCCAGACGCACCGGATTGACGTCACCGACGATGACGACTGCCGCGCCGAGTAAGCGTGCTGATGCGGCAGCGGCAAGACCAACCGGACCTGCACCGGCGATGTACACCGAGCTGCCCGGGCCAACGCCGGCAGTCACTGCGCCGTGGTAACCGGTGGGCAGGATGTCGGAAAGACAGGTCAGGTCGCGAATCTTCGACATCGCCTTGTCGCGATCGGGAAGCTTGAGCAGGTTGAAATCGGCGTAGGGCACGAGCACGTATTCGGCCTGGCCGCCGGTCCAGTCGCCCATGTCGACGTAACCGTAGGCACCGCCGGCACGGGCCGGGTTGACGGTCAGGCAGACGCCGGTGTGTTGCTCTTTGCAGGAGCGGCAACGGCCGCAGGCAACGTTGAACGGCACGGACACCAGATCGCCGATTTTGAGGTTCTCGACATCGCTGCCCTTCTCGATCACTTCACCGGTGATTTCGTGCCCCAGTACGAGGCCGACCTGGGCTGTCGTTCGCCCACGCACCATGTGTTGATCGGAGCCACAAATGTTGGTGGAAACCACGCGCAAGATCACCCCGTGCTCGATCTTCTTGCCGCGCGGGTCCTGCATCTTGGGATAGTCGATTTTCTGTACTTCGACCTTGCCTGCGCCGAGATACACCACACCACGATTACCAGACATACATGTCACCTCTTTATTTGTTGTTGTAGAAGAGAGTGGATCGGGTTTCGAGCGGCAAGCTACACGCCGCAAGAAGTGTGCACGCCGCCTTCTCTTGCGGCTTGAAGCTTGAAGCTTGCAACTACCCCCTACAGCACCACCGTCCTGTTGGCGTTGAGAAACACCCGTCGCTCGATGTGGTATCCCACCGCGCGCGCCAGGGTCAGGCCTTCGATGTCGCGACCCTTGGCGATCAGGTCTTCGGGGTAGTGACTGTGGTCAACCACTTCGACGCCCTGGGCAATGATCGGCCCTTCGTCGAGGTCGTTGTTGATGTAATGGGCCGTCGCGCCGACCAGTTTCACACCCTTGTTGTAGGCCTGGTGATAGGGCTTGGCGCCCTTGAAACCCGGCAGCAGCGAGTGATGAATGTTGATCGCCTTGCCATCGAGCTTGCGGCACAGCTCCGGCGACAGCACTTGCATGTAGCGGGCAAGCACCACCAGTTCAGCGCCGGTGTCTTCGATCACCTTCATTACCCTGGCTTCCTGCGCCGGTTTGTCGTTGGGGTCGAGGGGGAAATGGTAGTAGGGAATGTCGTGCCAGCGCGCCAACGGTTCGAGGTCCGGGTGATTGGAAACCACGGCGACCACGTCCATCGACAGCTGATTGATGCGCTGGCGGTAGAGCAGATCGTTAAGACAGTGGTCGGCCTTGGACACCATGATCACCACTTTGGGGCGGTAATTCGGGGCGGTGAGCTCGAAGATCATGCCGAAGGATTCGCCACGCTCGGCAAGGCCTGCACGGAAGGACGACTCGTCAAACCCCTCCGGCTGGCGAAACTCGACGCGAATGAAAAAGCGGCTGGACAGCCGGTCATCGAACGAGTGGTGCTCGGTGACGTAACAGCCCTGCTCGAAGAGGTAACGCGTCACCGCGTCCACCGTGCCCAGCACGCTAGGGCAGTCGGCGGTCAGAATCCAGGTATCGGGGGCGCGGCTCATGGGGTGTTGCTCCTACTGGTTCAATTCTGCGGGACATACGCAGATCCCCTGTGGGAGTGAGCTTGCTCACGAAGACGGCTTCTGGGACAACACAAAATCGTGCCCCCTATCGGCCACTTCGCAAGCAAGCTCGCTCCCACAGGTCATGTGGTCAACCTGGCATCAGGCGGCAACGCTCAAACCATACTCAGCACTCGCGTCCTGCAACCACATCCACCAGTAATCGGCGAAGCTGCGGCGGATGACCAGTTCCCAGGTGTCTTCGCCGGTACGGCGGATCACCAACTGCGATTTGGCGAACACCGTGCCGATGGCCTTGCCCACCGGGAAGTTGCTCGGGTGCACGTCGTAGCTGGTGGACTTCATCAGCACTTCGCGCACCTTCGGGCCGGTCAGCTCCAGCAGCGATTGCCCGCCGCTGACGTTGACGATGGCGATGTGCAAACCGGCTAGCGCCTCGCGCAGCTTCTGCTCGACGGCGAATTCTTCACCGGTCGGCACGATCAGCAACCACTCATCCGGGCCGAGCCACTGGATCGAGCTATCGCCGCTTGAGACCAGCGCCAGCGCGCCCGGCAGTTCCATGCCCAGCGCCTTGTGCACACCCGCCGCGAACGCCGCATCGTGGCCATTGCCACGGATGGTCAGGTGGCCAAGCAGTTTTTTCTCCCGCAGCACGACGCCCGGATTGCTGCGGCCTTTGCCAATCAGGCTCTGAAGGTCAGCGTGAAACAGCGGCGACTCGGCTTTGGCGTCGGTCGCTGGCCGCTGTTGGTAAACGTTGGCTGTGGTCATAGAGCACCTGTGTTGAATTCTGTTGTTTCAGTGAGTGCAAAATATGCGATGTCCGGGATGGCCCCTTCGCAAGCAAGCTCGCTCCCACAAGGTCCATGATCACCGTGGCAGCAAGTTCAGTCCCATGAAGTCAACGGTCATCGTGAAAGCAAGCTCATTCCCATCAACGTCAACGGCCACTGTGGGAGCGAGCTTGCTCGCGAATGGATCAGGCGACGCAGCATGTCAGACATGCCGCGCGCCCCCACCAATCACTCCACGTTCTGTTGATCACCCTTCGGATCGAAGAACACCGAGGACACGATCTCCGCCTCGATCACCGACCCATCCGCCAGGGGCGCAAACACCCGCTCGCCCATGCGCTTCAGCCCGCCCTTGACCACACCCATCGCGAACGAATAGCCCAGCGAGTTCGCGGCGTAACTCGAGGTCACGTGGCCCACCATCTTCATCGGGATCGACTGCTTCGGATCGAACACCAGTTGCGCGCCTTCCGGCAGCCATTTATTCGGGTCAACCGGTTTCAGGCCCACAAGCTGCTTGCGATCTTCCCGCACGCAGTCCTCACGGTTCATGCCGCGCTGGCCGATCCACGAGAACGGCTTGGTGCGGCCGACACACCAGCCCATGTTCAAATCGTCCGGGGTCATCGAGCCGTCAGTGTCCTGGCCGACAATGATGAAGCCCTTCTCCGCCCGCAGGACGTGCATGGTTTCAGTGCCATACGGGGTCAGGTTGTACTGTTTGCCGGCTTCGGCGATTTTTTCCAGAACGCCCATGGCGTAGTCGGCCTGGATGTTCACTTCGTAGGAAAGCTCGCCGGTAAACGAAATCCGGAATACACGCGCCGGCACACCGGCCACCAGCCCCTCTTTCCAGGTCATGAACGGAAACGCTTCACGGCCCAGGTCGATGTCGGTCACTTCGCTGAGCAGCTTGCGGCTGTTCGGGCCCGACAGTGTCAGGGTTGCGTAGTGGTCGGTGACGGACGTGAAGTACACCTTCAGATCCGGCCACTCCGTCTGTTGATAGATTTCCAGCCACTGCAGCACGCGGGCAGCGCCGCCGGTCGTGGTGGTCATGATGAAGTGGTTGTCGGCGATACAGGCGGTGACACCGTCGTCGAAGACCATGCCGTCTTCCTTGCACATCAGGCCGTAACGCGCCTTGCCTACATCGAGCTTGGTCCAGGCGTTGGTGTAGATGCGGTTCAGAAATTCCCGCGCATCCGGGCCTTGAATGTCGATCTTGCCCAGTGTCGATGCGTCCAGCAGACCCACGCTGTCGCGCACGGCCTTGCACTCGCGGCGCACCGCGGCGTGGATGTCTTCACCGGCTTTCGGGAAATACCATGGACGTTTCCACTGACCAACGTCTTCGAATTCAGCGCCGTTCTTCACGTGCCAGGCGTGCAGCGCGGTGAAGCGCACCGGCTCGAACACGTGACCGCAGTGACGCCCGGCGATGGCGCCGAAGGTCACCGGCGTGTAGTTCGGGCGGAACATGGTGGTGCCCATTTCAGGGATCGACACGTTCAGCGAACGGGCGGCAATCGCCAGCCCATTGACGTTGCCAAGCTTGCCCTGATCGGTACCGAAACCCAGCGCGGTGTAGCGTTTGACGTGCTCGACGGACTCGAAACCCTCGCGGGTCGCCAACTCAATGGCCGCCGCGGTGACGTCGTTCTGCAGGTCGACGAATTGCTTCGGCGCCCGCGCAGTGCCTTTCTCGTGCGGCACTTGAAACAGCGCCAGTGTCGGCTCTTCCACGCGGCTCAACGCTTTGGGCAGTACGCCTTCGACCGGTTTGAAACCGGCTTCACTGGCGGCGCGAACACCGCCTTCAAAGCCATCGGCCAGTGAGTCGCCGAGGGCGTAGACGCCGTTCACACCGCCGACGCAGACACGTTTCTGCGGCGCTTCGCCCGGCACGAAACCGAGGATGTCTTCGCGCCAGACCGGCTTGCCGCCGAGGTGGGAAGCCAAGTGAACGATCGGGCTGTAACCACCGGAGCTGGCGACCAGATCGCACTCGAGCCACTCGCCAGGACTGGTGACCTTGTGAGCTCTGACGTCGATGGCGCAAACCCGGGCTGCGGTCACGCGCTTGGTGCCACGGGCTTCGGTGACGGCGCTGCCGGTCAGGATGCGAATGCCTTTGGCGCGGGCTTCTTCCACCAGTGCGCCGCGCGGGTTGTGACGCGCATCGGCGACAGCTACCACGTGCAAGCCAGCGTCTAGCCAGTCCAGCGCCACGCGGTAGGCGTAATCGTTGTTGGTCGACAGCACCAGTTTCTTGCCCGGCGCCACGCCATAACGGCGCACGTAAGTGGAGACCGCGCCGGCCAGCATGTTGCCCGGCACATCGTTGTTGCCGTAAACCAGCGGGCGCTCGTGGGTACCGCTCGCCAGCACCACGCGCTTGGCGCGAACACGGTGCATGCGCTGCCGCACCTGACCAATCGGTGCACGGTCGCCGAGGTGATCGGTCAGGCGCTCATGAATGGTCAGGAAATTGTGGTCGTGGTAACCGTTCACCGTGGCGCGCGGCAGCAGGGTGACGTTGGGCAGGCCTTTGAGTTCGGCCACCACCGTCGCCACCCATTCCGCTGCCGGTTTACCGTCCAGACTTTCGCGGCTGTCCAGCAGGCTGCCGCCGAATTCTTCCTGCTCGTCCGCCAGGATGACCCGAGCACCGCTGCGCGCAGCGGCCAGTGCGGCGGCCAGACCTGCAGGGCCGGCGCCGACCACCAGCACATCGCAGTGCTGGTTCATGTTGTCGTAGGTGTCCGGATCCAGCTCGGTCGGCGAACGCCCCAGGCCTGCGGCCTTGCGGATGTACTTCTCGTAGGTCATCCAGAACGATTGCGGGTACATGAAGGTTTTGTAGTAGAAGCCCGGCGGCATCAGTTTGCCGCCGACCTTGCCGAGAATGCCCATCATGTCGGTATTCACGCTCGGCCAGCCGTTGGTGCTGGTCGCGACGAGGCCCGAGTAAAGCGCCTGTTGCGTAGCGCGCACGTTGGGAATCTGCGTGGCTTCGGTGGCGCCGATCTGCAGCACGGCATTCGGCTCTTCGGAACCTGCCGCAAAGATGCCGCGAGGACGGGAATACTTGAAGCTGCGACCAATGATGTCGACGCCGTTGGCAAGCAAGGCGGCGGCCAGGGTGTCGCCTTCGAAGCCTTGGTACGTCTGGCCATTGAAGTTGAAATTCAGGACCTTGCTGCGATCGATGCGGCCGCCGTTGGGCAGGCGATTGGACTGGCTCATACCTGATCCCCCTTTCTGATCGCGGGCGCCGGATTGACGAACTGCGGCTGCGTGCCGATCGGATAGGTTTCGAGAATTTCGTAGGTCACGGTGTCACGCGTGGTGTTGAAGTACTGACGGCAGCCCGCTGCGTGAATCCACAGCTCGTGGTGCAGGCCGCGCGGGTTGTCGCGGAAGAACATGTAATCGCCCCACTCTTCGTCAGTGCAGGCAGCCGGGTCCAGCGGACGCGGGATATGGGCCTGACCGGAGACGTGGAATTCCTCTTCGGAGCGCAGTTCGCCACAGTGAGGACAGAAGATATGCAACATGGGAAAAGTCCTCTGTTAGTGGGCTACGGCTGCAGCGCCGTGTTCATCGATCAATGCGCCGTTGTGGAACCGGTCGATTGAGAAGGGCTTGGCCAGCGGGTGCATTTCGCCTTTCGCCAGGCTTGCAGCAAACACGTTGCCCGAGCCAGGGGTGGCCTTGAAGCCACCGGTGCCCCAACCGCAGTTGAAGAACATGTTCGGCACCGGCGTCTTGGAAATGATCGGGCAGGCGTCCGGGGTGGTGTCGACGATGCCGCCCCACTGGCGGTTCATGCGTACCCGCGACAGCACCGGGAACATCTCGACGATGGCCTGAATGGTGTGTTCGATCACCGGGTACGAGCCGCGCTGGCCATAGCCGATCCAGCTGTCGATCCCGGCCCCGATCACCAGGTCGCCCTTGTCGGACTGGCTGATGTAGCCGTGCACGGCGTTGGACATGATCACGCTGTCGATAATCGGCTTGATCGGCTCAGACACCAGCGCTTGCAGCGGATGAGATTCCACCGGCAGACGGAAACCGGCGAGCTTGGCCATGTGGCCAGAGTTGCCGGCAGTCACCACACCGACGCGCTTGGCGCCGATGAAGCCCTTGTTGGTTTCGACGCCGATGCACACGCCGTTTTCCTTGCGGAAACCGGTCACTTCGGTCTGCTGAATCAAGTCCACGCCCAACGCATCGGCGGCGCGGGCATAGCCCCAGGCCACGGCGTCATGACGCGCCACACCGCCGCGACGCTGCACGGTCGCGCCGATGATCGGGTAACGGGTGTTTTTCGAGCAGTCGAGGTACGGAATCTCGTCGGCCACTTGCTTGCCGTTAAGCAACTCGCCGTCGACGCCGTTGAGGCGATTGGCGCTGACGCGGCGCTCGGAATCACGCATGTCCTGCAGGGTGTGGCACAGGTTGTAAACGCCGCGCTGGGAAAACATGACGTTGTAGTTGATGTCCTGAGACAGGCCTTCCCACAGTTTCATCGCGTGTTCGTATAAGTGCGCGGACTCGTCCCATAGATAGTTGGAACGCACGATGGTGGTGTTACGCGCGGTATTGCCGCCGCCCAACCAGCCTTTTTCGACCACGGCCACATTGGTGATGCCGTGTTCTTTGGCCAGGTAGTACGCCGTCGCCAGACCGTGCCCGCCTCCGCCGACAATCACGACGTCGTAGACCTTTTTCGGGGTGGGCGTGCGCCACATGCGCTGCCAGTTTTCGTGGTGGCTGAGGGAGTGTTTGAAGAGGCCGAAGCCCGAGTAATGCTGCATGGTGCGACTCCTGACTCAGCGGTAAACCGGGAAATCGGCGCACAGCGCGGCGACCTGGTCGGCAACATTGGCCTCGACATCGGCGTCGCCGAGGTTGTCGAGGATGTCGCAGATCCAGCCTGCCAGCGTGATGCACTGGGTAACTTTGAAACCGCGCGTGGTCACAGCGGGTGTGCCGATGCGCAGGCCCGACGTCACGAACGGCGATTGCGGATCATTCGGCACGGCGTTCTTGTTAACGGTGATGTGCGCTCGACCCAGCGCCGCATCGGCGTCTTTCCCGGTCAGGCCCTGACGGATCAGGCTGACGAGGAACAGGTGGTTATCCGTCCCGCCCGACACGACGTCGTAACCGCGATCAATGAACACCTGCGCCATGGCCTGGGCGTTGTCGATCACTTGCTGTTGGTAGGCTTTGAAACCGGGTTCCATGGCTTCTTTGAAGCACACGGCCTTGCCGGCAATCACGTGCATCAGCGGGCCGCCCTGGGCACCCGGGAACACGGCGGAATTGAGCTTTTTCTCGATCTCTTCGTTGGCCTTGGCCAGGATCAACCCGCCACGGGGACCGCGCAGGGTTTTGTGGGTGGTGGTGGTGACCACGTCGGCGTACGGCAGCGGGTTCGGGTACAAACCGGCGGCGACCAGACCGGCCACATGGGCCATGTCAACGAACAGCAGCGCGCCCACTTTGTCGGCGATCTCACGAAAGCGTGGGAAATCCAGGGTTTTGGAGTAGGCCGAGAAACCGGCAACGATCATCTTCGGTTTGTGCTCGACGGCCAGTCGCTCGACTTCGTCGTAATCGATCAGGCCAGTGGCAACGTCGATGCCGTATTGAACGGCGTTGTACAGCTTGCCCGATGAAGACACTTTGGCACCGTGGGTCAGGTGACCGCCATGGGCCAGGCTCATGCCCAGCAAGGTGTCGCCCGCTTGCAGCAGCGCCAGGTAAACCGCGCTGTTGGCCGATGAACCGGAATGCGGCTGGACGTTTGCGTAGTCGGCGCCAAACAGCAGCTTGGCGCGATCGATCGCCAGTTGCTCGACCTTGTCGACATGCTCGCAACCGCCGTAGTAACGCTTGCCGGGGTAACCCTCGGCGTATTTGTTGGTCAGGCCGCTGCCCTGGGCCTGCATCACGCGCTTGCTGGTGTAGTTCTCCGAGGCGATCAGCTCGATATGGTCTTCCTGACGCTGCTCTTCGGCACTCATCGCCGCCAACAGTGCATCGTCATAACCCTGGATCTGGTCTTGCTTGCTGAACATCGCGGTTCTCCCAGCGGCGGCGCGGCGCCTGAATGATCGACAGGGCCTTGAACTGCCCTTTGGCCACGATGGTATGGCTGACGCTGACAGCCCAGATGCCTACGCACGCCACACAAAGGCGCGTTTACGACATGGGTCAACGGGGAGCGGGATTTGCGCGATTCTGCGCGCAGCAGACTGTCGGCCCTGAGCCTCCCGCGGATCCTCGGCACGCCACAACACCTCAGACCAATGGGCACGGGGACTGTCAAAACTGACAGTATTCAAATAGCGACAGCGGCCTTACTTTTGAGCCAACGGATTAACTGCCAGCCACTCACTCAAGGGAATGATCATGGGCACAATCGCAAGGTCGCATACGCTAACTCCACAGTTGTGGAAAACCCTGAGGGGGAAACACGTCAGTCGGCAGGGGCCCGCTACCGAGCCGCTGCTCTTTCTGACTCAGGGCGTGTTTCACACGGTAGATATAGAAGGCTCGGTCAAGCTGAGGATTATTCGAGAACTGAACGAGTTTGAGGCGCTGATTGCCGTCTACGTCGAGGATTCGGACGAAGTTCTCTCGGCCACAGTTGCAGTGGGCGATGCCAGGCTTTATGCAACCCCTCAGGACATCGTTCATCAGGACGGCGGGTACTATTCGGTCATTCTGAAAATCATTTCCTATCCAGACGCAGAAGTGGTCGCCGATATTTATTTATGGGAACTACCACCCATCGCGGCACCGCAGTCCGTCGAATCCGACCTCGCGCTGTATCTTCCAAAAGGCACGACTTTTTACGTAAGTCCTACTGAAGAAGACATTGTGATGGACAGAACTTTCAGAGTGTCTGATGACCGCCAAGTGTCAGTCAACATCCGTACCGTTGAAGGGCGCAGCTACTCAAAAACTGTTACGGAAGCTGAAGCAATTCGATGTGCCGCGCTCGGTGATTACTATGTAGAGAGCAGTTCCAATAAACTATCGGTCGTCTATGGCATCACCACACGTGCCGAATTACCCTCATCACCGATTCTCAAGCATATGCCGCTACCGGATGTGCCGAGGTCCCGTCATGACCTCGGCACATGAGTGACGGTATTCAGTTTTTTTGCGTAACCCATCCGTCAGCCCGAAACATGCTGCTAATACCCCGCACGGCCTGACGAATCCGGGCCTGGTTCTCGATAAGCGCAAAGCGAACGTGGTCGTCGCCGTATTCACCAAAACCGACACCGGGCGATACGCAGACCTTTGACCAGCACGTTACGACACTGACGCAAAGTTGCTCACTGAATTTAAAAAATAGAGCAGTAGCCAGTCTGAGGATCTGTTGAAGTTGCTATCCCAATACAGTGAACTTAAGCCTCATTTACTATAAATATTTGGCTGACAGCACCCCGACCAACGGCAGTAAAACCTGTCATTTCTGACAGTTCACGGGCAAGTTTTCAAGGCGTAATATGAACTTACCAACTCATCGGTTGGCCTATCTAAAAGGAGCAATAACCATGGCACAAATCGAAGTTCAAGTGAGAGGCTTAACATTTAGCCCAATCAAGGTCTCTATGACAGATATTGATTTCGCTGGGCTTAATAAAGGTGATGAAATCGTGGCCGGACATCAACCTGCAAGGGTCCTTTATAAGAAAATCTGGTTTCCCGATGATGGGACGGAATCTTCGTACGTAATCTTCACTCATTACGACGGCCTGATCAGCCACACATCGGACTGAAGAGATTGCAGGTATTGCCTGAGGAATCAGGCAATACCTGCAACACTATATATAGTCAGCTTTTCCCAGAAAGCTGCCCATCCGTCCGTAACATGCTACGAATACCCCGCACGGCCTGACGAATCCGGTCCTGGTTCTCGATAAGCGCAAAGCGAACGTGGTCGTCGCCGTATTCACCAAAACCGACACCGGGCGACACGCAGACTTTGGCCTCTGCTAGCAGTTTCTTGGCGAACTCCAGCGACCCAAGGTGCGCGTAAGCCTCGGGAATCTTCGCCCAGACGTACATCGACGCTTTCGGGTTCTCGACCATCCAGCCCAGCTCATGCAGACCTTTGACCAGTACGTTACGGCGCTGACGATACTGCTCGGCGATGTCGAGCACGCACTGCTGATCACCTTCCAGCGCAGCAATGGCGGCCACTTGCAGCGGCGTGAACGTGCCGTAGTCGTGATAGCTCTTGATCCGCGCCAAGGCGTTGACCAATTCCGGATTGCCGACCATGAAGCCGATCCGCCAGCCCGCCATGTTGTAACTCTTGGACAGGGTGAAAAATTCCACCGCAATGTCCTTGGCGCCGGGCACCTGCATGATCGACGGGGCTTTCCAGCCGTCGTAGACGATGTCGGCGTAGGCCAGGTCGTGAACCACCAGCACGTCGTACTGTTTGGCGAGGGCAACGACGCGCTCGAAGAAATCCAGCTCGACGCATTGAGCGGTAGGGTTGGACGGGAAACCCAGAATCATCATCTTGGGCTTGGGGATCGAGCCGCGAATGGCTTTCTCCAGCTCTGCGAAGAAGTCCACGCCTGGCACCAGTGGCACGGAGCGCACTTGGGCGCCGGCGATGACGGCGCCATAGATGTGGATCGGGTAACTGGGGTTTGGCACCAGAACAGTGTCGCCCTGATCCAGCGTGGCGAGCATCAGGTGCGCCAGGCCTTCCTTGGAGCCGATGGTGACGATGGCTTCATCTTCAGGGTCGATGTCGACGTCGTAGCGTTTCTTGTACCAGCTGGAAATCGCCCGACGCAGACGCGGGATGCCACGCGAAGTCGAGTAGCCGTGAGTGTCTTCACGTTGGGCGACGGTGACCAGTTTCTCGACAATGTGCGGCGGCGTTGCCCCATCGGGGTTGCCCATGCTCAGGTCGATGATGTCCTCACCACGACGACGCGCAGCCATTTTCAGCTCGGCGGTGATGTTGAACACGTAAGGGGGGAGTCGATCAATGCGCGCAAAACGGCGCGGCGAACCTTGGTCTGCCATGGAAACCTCTGAAGACGTAAGCGCCCGGAACCGTCCGAGCGACGCTGGCCACTGCGGTGGCCTGAGGCGGAAGATACGGGCGGGGACAGCGGTTTGTCTACAGCGACACCGGAAAATTGAGGGTGCTCACACCGGCCTCTTCCCGGCTAAAGCCGGTCCCACTGAATCACTGCGATTAAATAGTGGGACTGGCTTTAGCCGGGAAGGCGTCGGAAGTCGCAACGCAAAACTAAGGGCGCACACGCTGAGTACCTGTCTGCCACATCACTGTCATTCGATGATCTGCCGCAGTCCAAACAGCAGCAAAAAATGCACCGGATAAATCAGGTACGCCCACCGCCGCATTGGCCACACGTCAAATGCCGGGCGCCAGTGCAGAATTGCCAGCCCCAACAACGGCGCCAGCAGACAAGCCACCAGCGCACCGATGGAAATCGGGTCGCCCCACAGCATGCCGTCGATGATCTTCGGCCACTCGTTGCTCAATAAACAGACGATCCCCGGCACAATCGCCAGCCATAAAGAGGTACGCAGCACGAGCACAAACGCCAGCGGCAGCAAAACCCCATACATGCCGAACATCAAGTGCGGCCCAAACAGAACACCAATCGCCAGGGCAGCGATACCCAGGCCCCTCGCCGGCCATGACCGGCTCAATCCGCCCTGCGCAACCAGCAAACCCAGCGCCAGCGTCGGCAGCACATTAAGCGTCGTGACCTCCCCGGCCATGTAAATCCTGTAGGGCAACTCGGCGACCACAGAAAACACCGCCAGCCATGTCAGGTATTTCCACTTCACCGAAGGCTCAACCTCACGCCGGCCACTGCGCACCACGTTGACGGCAATCGCGAGGCAAAACCACGGGAACGCCAGCCGCCCCGGCACGTACAGCCAATTGGCGTGCCAGCCGACGTAGCGCAGGTGATCCATCACCATGCTCAGCATCGCCAGCCACTTGAGCAGGTCCAGCGCGCGATCACGCGCGGGTGCGGTCATTGATTTCGTTTCGGTCATATTGCTTCGCTGTCTGGCTGAATTTTCTGACGCAAGAATGCATGACCAAACCGATCAACTTTGGTTACAGTCGCAGCCTTCGATTACAGGGAAGCGGCCATGTCAGACCAAAGCCAGCAGTTCGCCAGCGACAACTATTCGGGAATCTGCCCGGAAGCGTGGGCGGCCATGGAACAAGCCAACCACGGGCACCAGCGTGCCTATGGCGACGACCAATGGACAGCGCGCGCGGCCGATCAATTCCGTCAGTTGTTCGAAACAGACTGCGAGGTGTTTTTCGCCTTCAACGGCACCGCGGCCAACTCCCTGGCGCTGTCATCGCTCTGCCAGAGTTACCACAGCGTCATCTGCTCGGAAACGGCCCACGTTGAAACGGATGAATGCGGCGCCCCGGAATTTTTCTCCAACGGCTCTAAACTGCTGACCGCACGCAGCGAGAACGGCAAGCTGACGCCTGATTCCATTCGTGAAGTCGCGCTCAAACGCGCCGACATCCACTATCCGAAACCCCGCGTGGTCACGTTGACCCAGGCCACGGAAGTCGGCAGCGTCTATCAGCCCCAAGAGCTCAAAGCCATCAGCGAGACCTGCAAAGAGCTGGGCCTGAACCTGCACATGGACGGCGCTCGTTTTGCCAACGCCTGCGCCTTCCTCGGTTGCTCGCCTGCCGAGCTGACCTGGAAGGCAGGGGTTGATGTGCTGTGCTTCGGTGGCACCAAGAACGGCATGGCGGTAGGCGAGGCGATCCTGTTCTTCAACCACAAACTCGCCGAAGACTTCGACTACCGCTGCAAGCAGGCCGGTCAACTCGCCTCGAAGATGCGCTTCCTGTCGGCGCCCTGGGTCGGTTTGCTGGAAAACGACGCCTGGCTTAAACACGCGCGTCACGCCAACCGCTGCGCGCAGTTGCTGGCGGATCTGGTGAAGGATATTCCGGGGGTGGAATTGATGTTCCCCGTGCAGGCCAACGGCGTATTCCTGCAACTGTCGGAAGCGGCCATTGCTGCGCTGACCGCACGGGGCTGGCGCTTCTACACGTTCATCGGCGTCGGCGGCGCGCGCTTCATGTGCTCGTGGGACACCGAAGAAGCACGCGTGCGGGAGTTGGCTGCGGATATCCGGCTGGTGATGGGTAGCTGAAAGCAGCTTGCTCGTGGCTCGCAGGCTGCCGCCCATCCGCAGTCAGCGGATGGGCTGGGCTGGGCGGCACATCACCCTTGGGCGATCACCTTCTCGATCACTTCGACCGTTGCGCTGACCTTGTCTTCGTAACGGCTCAGCGCTTCGGCATGTTGTTGCTTGAGTTCGATCTGCTTTGAACACAGGTTCAACGCCGCCAGCACCAGCAAGCGGTCGCCGATCAGCGTCGGGTAACTGCGCTTGGTTTCAAACAATGCCGATCTCAGCATCGACACAGCATCCATCAAGGTCTGCTCTTGCCCGGCAGGTGCCTTGATCGTGTAGTCGTTGCCCAGAATCGAAATAACCTTGGCGCCGTCCTGATCAGTGATCATGCGTCAACCGCGCTGACGCTGGTGGCACGATCAACCAACGCCTGGATGCGCGCAGCCGTCGCGCCTTGCTTCTCTTCCTGCTCCATCAGACTCAGCTGCAGACTGTCGTTGTCATCCCGGGCTTGTTTCAACTCTTCGGCGAGTTGTGCGTTCGTGTTCTGCAGCTCCTGATTGTGCTGTACCAGGTCACTGACGAGCTTTTCCAACTGGCTTAGGGATGCTTCCAACATTTTGATATCTCAGGCAAATTTCAAAGGGCGCGTACGATAAAGAAAAGTCACTTTAGCTACCAGTGAAATCAGGGCATCCAAGCCACTACACCGACCAACAAGCATCTCTACAACTCTATTCCGCAAACGCATAACGGCCCTGATTGACTACGTTTCTGCGATCTTGTTCCTGCTGTTCGTCAGATTAGCGGGTGCGACATAACCGCACAGCGCAGACCAGCGGCATCAAGTCCCCATATGGCCGTCCGATAACCCGTGCATCTCTGACACATTTATCTTTCGCCTCGCATGGATCGCGGCCTTCCTGGAACCGTAATGTCCCTACGTAATTTGAATATCGCCCCACGCGCCTTTCTTGGATTCTCCGTCATTGGCCTGCTGATGCTGATTCTGGGCATCTTCGCTTTGTCGCAGATGAACAAGATCAACAACGCCAATGTGGTCATGGCGACCAACAGCATGCCGAGCATCAAGGCGCTGGATAAGTTGACCGAGGGCAGCATTCGCCTGCGCGTATTGTCGTACCGGCTCATGCTCAATCGCGACCCCGACACGCTGCAGAAAACCACCGATTTGTTGGCCATGCGCAACAAGCAGATCGACGATGCCCGCGCCGTCTACGTCAAACTGATTTCCGCACCAGAGGAACAGTCGGCCTACGACCAGTACGTGCAGCTGCTGAACGACTATCGCCAGCTTGAAAGCCGCATGAAGTCGCTGAGTCAGGCCAATGACATGACCGAACTGACCCGCCTGCTCAGCGCCGACCTGCAGACCAACTCGGACCAGATGAACGTAGTGCTCGGCAAGCTGGTGGAGATGAACACGCAACAGCTCAACCAGGCCAGCGCCAACGCGACTCAGCAGTACTCGACCGCGTTCACGATGGTCGTCACGCTGCTGATCATTGCCACTGCGCTGACCTTGCTGTTCGCCTGGTTGCTGACCAACAGCATTACCCGACCTATCGCGTCGGCACTGCACGCTGCCGAGGATATTGCCGAAGGTGACCTGACGCGCACCATCACGGTGGACGGTACTGACGAAGCGGGCCGTTTACTGGCCGCGATGCTGAAGATGCAATCCAAGCTGCGCGATACCCTGCAGCGCATTTCCGGTTCGGCCACACAGCTTGCTTCGGCAGCCGAAGAGCTGAACGCTGTCACCGATGAAAGCGCACGTGGCCTGTCCCAGCAGAACAACGAAATCGAACAGGCCGCCACCGCGGTCAACCAGATGACCAGTGCCGTAGAAGAAGTCGCACGCAATGCTGTGAGCACCTCGGAAGCGTCGAAGAATGCCACCACGTCCGCCAGCGATGGCCGCGATCTGGTGCAGGAAACCGTCGGCGCCATCGAGCGCATGAGCGCCGATGTGCAGAGCACCTCCACCTTGATCGGCAATCTGGCGGACGAGTCCCGTGACATCGGCAAGGTGCTGGATGTGATTCGCGGTCTGGCGGACCAGACCAACCTGCTGGCCCTTAACGCTGCCATCGAAGCGGCCCGTGCGGGTGAAGCGGGTCGCGGGTTTGCTGTGGTTGCCGATGAAGTCCGCGCCCTCGCCCACCGCACCCAGCAGTCGACCAGCGAAATCGAGCGCATGATCGGCAGCATCCAGGGCGGCACCGAGCAGGCTGTGAACTCCATGCGCAGCAGCACCGAACGCGCCGAGTCCACATTGAACATCGCCAAGGGCGCCGGTCTTGCGCTGGATACCATTAATAGCGCGGTGGTGGAAATCAACGAACGCAACCTGGTCATCGCCAGCGCCGCGGAAGAGCAAGCCCAAGTCGCTCGGGAAGTGGACCGCAACCTGGTGAACATCCGTGACCTGTCGACTCAGTCGGCGACCGGGGCGAATCAGACCAGTGCCGCCAGCAACGAGCTGTCACGTCTGGCTGTGGATTTGAACGGCATGGTTGCGCGCTTCAAGGTTTAACCACGGTTAAGAGCCGCTCGAGACCGAGTCGGCTCTTCCAAACGGGTAAGAGGTTGAGGCCGGCGTCAGGCCTCAATATTCAATCCGCACATCCCCCTTCGGCACGCTGCAGCAGGCCAGGATGTAGCCTTCGTCTACATCGTCATCGGTGATGCCACCGTTGTGCTCCATCTCCACCTCCCCGCTCAGTTTCATCACCTTGCAGGTCCCGCAGATACCCATGCCACAGGCCTTGGGAATCATCAGGCCTAGCTTCGCAGCAGCCGCGTGTACGGTTTCGCCCGGTGCGACGCGAATGCTCTTGCCGGTGTCGGTGAATTCCACCTGATGCAAGTCAGCGACATCCAGGTCGGGCGCATCGGCGGCCTGTTCGGCCTGTTCCACGGCGTCGGCGCGGGCTTCCGGCGGCGTCGCGCCAAAGGACTCTTCATGGTACTGCGCCATGTTGAAACCGTTGGCCTCAAGCAACCGCTTGACCGCACTCATGTACGGCGTCGGCCCGCAGCAGAACACCTCTCTCTCCATGAAATCCGGGGCCATCAGTTCGAGCATCTTCTGGTTCAGATAACCGCGATAGCCTGCCCAAGGCTCACCCAACCCATGTTTCTCACAGACGATGTGCAGAGCGAAATTGTTGATTCGCGACGCCATCTGTTCCAGCTCGCGGTGGTAAATGATGTCTTTGGGCGAGCGCGAACTGTGGACGAACACCATGTCGACGTTGGCGTTGGTGTCGTAGTACCAGCGCGCCATGGACATGACCGGCGTGATGCCGACGCCGCCGCTGAGGTAGAGAATCTTCGGATTCGGGAAATCGATCGCGTTGAACAGGCCCACCGGCCCGTGCACCGCCAGCTCCTGGCCTTCGTGAAGCGTGTCGTGCAGCCAGTTTGAAACCTTGCCGCCGGGCACACGCTTGATGGTGATCGAAAAGCTGTACGGCACCGAAGGCGAACTGGAGATGGTGTAGGAGCGCATGATCGGCACGCCGTCGATTTCAAGCTCCAGGGTGACGAACTGGCCGGGCTTGAAGAAGAACAGAATCGGCTGGTCGGCCATGAAGCAGAACGTGCGCACGTCCCAGGTTTCCTGGATCACTTTGACGACCCGTACCAGGTGGCGGCCGTTGGACCACGTCTGGGTGTTGACCGGGCTGAGGAAACTCTGGGACATATTCACTCTCCACGGCCGACGGTCGGCCTCTTATGGTGCGATTCTGCGTAACGGGCGACCCGCCTATTTACCTATCAGCGACATTCACATACTTATGGCGACCAGCCCCGGTCTATAGGGGCCGGGCCGTCGGAAACGGATTCGGCCATGTCGCCCATGGATAAGGTTCGGGTCGCGCCCGGCTCCACACTCGCCATCAATTCGTTACAGCATTTTTATCTGTCGGCCGGCGCGTCAGAAACTCTGCCGCCTCACGTGATTCGCTACACACCCACCGTATCAGCCACATTCGTAGGCTGCGCCAAGCGCGGCCTGAGGACTTGAAAGATGGACGTCACCGCAACTCTGAGCTTGGGCGATCCGCTGGAACCTGCGCGCAAGGCGACTGCCGAGATGCTGCACACCCGCGAGCGCACTTACTCGCTGCCGCAGCCTTTCTACAGCGATGAGCGGCTGTTTGAAATCGACATGCAGGAAATCTTTCAGAAAGAGTGGCTGATCGCGGGGATGAGCTGTGAAGTGCCGGCCAAAGGCAACTTCCTCACCCTCCAGATCGGCAAGAACCCGATCCTGGTCGTGCGCGGACCGGACGGCTCGATCAATGCGTTCCACAACGTCTGCCGCCACCGCGGTTCTCGCCTGTGCACCAAGGAAAAAGGCAAGGTTGCCAAGCTGGTCTGTCCTTACCACCAGTGGACCTACGAACTCGATGGTCGCCTGCTGTATGCCGGTACCGAAATGGGTGCGGACTTCGACATGAAGCAGTTCGGCCTCAAGCCGGTGCATTGCAAAGTGGCGGGCGGGTACATTTTCATCAGCATGGCCAGCAACCCTCCCGCCATCGACGCGTTCCTGCAGACGCTGAATCACTACATGGAACCGTACGACATGGAGAACACCAAGGTGGCGGTGCAAACCACCCTGGTCGAAAAAGCCAATTGGAAGCTGGTGCTGGAGAACAATCGCGAGTGCTACCACTGCAATGCGTCGCACCCCGAACTGCTGAACACCTTGCTGGAGTGGGACGACGTCACCGACCCGCGCGCTGACCAGGCCTTCAAGGACCACGTCGCGGCATCCGCCGCCGCCTGGGAAGCCGAAAAGATCCCGTTCGCCCACGCCAGCTTTGGCCTGCGCAACCGCATCGTGCGCATGCCGCTGCTCAAAGGCACCGTCTCGATGACGATGGATGGCAAGCAAGGCAGCAAAAAACTGATGGGCCGCATCCAGAACCCGGACCTGGGCTCGATGCGCATCCTGCACCTGCCCCACTCGTGGAACCACTGCATGGGCGACCACGTCATCGTATTCACCGTGTGGCCGGTCAGCGCACAAGAAACCCTCGTTACCACTAAATGGCTGGTGCACAAGGATGCTGTCGAAGGCGTCGACTACGACGTCGCGCGCCTGCGTGAGGTCTGGGACGCCACCAACGACCAGGACCGTCGACTGGCCGAAGAAAACCAGCGCGGGATCAACTCCGTCGCTTACCAGCCGGGGCCGTACTCAAAGACGTACGAATTTGGCGTGGTGAACTTCATCGACTGGTACAGCGCCAAATTGCTGGAAAACATGGGCGCCGAGCCTGCTTCATATTTGAAAGGTGTGGCGGTTAACCACGAGTAGGGTTTATCAGTCGGGTTCATGCGCACAACGTCGCGGGCAACCGCGCTTCTACAGACATTCGAGCTGTAGGAGCGCGCTTGCCCGCGCTGCGTTTAGGAAGTGTGCGCGGAAATCTGCGTGACGCTCCCCGAACCTGCATGTGATCTTGCCCCACTTTGATAAATGCTAAAAAAGACTCCTGATCATTTTTTGAGCAGATCGCTCAAACGACCGGATTCAGGGGTTAAACCCCGACCGCGAACATGT
This sequence comes from Pseudomonas sp. GL_135, assembly GCF_057834665.1. Classification (NCBI taxonomy): domain Bacteria; kingdom Pseudomonadati; phylum Pseudomonadota; class Gammaproteobacteria; order Pseudomonadales; family Pseudomonadaceae; genus Pseudomonas; species Pseudomonas sp. GL_135. The sequence continues at coordinate 359,592 of NZ_CM174408.1, read as the reverse complement.
TATCCACAGAAGCGCCAACAGCATATGTGTGTAAGTCTGCAAAGTGCTGTGGAAAAGCGTGAAAAGCGCTCGTTAGAGCTTACCAGCAGCGCGGATTAACTCTAGATGGCTGTTATTGGTTAAATTTTGAGCAAAGCTCTAGACGCCACGAATTACAAGGTCTGCAGCGAATCACGAACATCTTATCCACACGCACGCTCACAGACAATGTGGGTAAGAAAACGCGCCAACGGGACTGGCCTGTGGAGAAAATCCATAGCAATCCGCTAGATAGAGCGATCAAAAATCAACCAGCCGGCTGAGAGCGACGCCAGCAAAGGGCTGGAGCAATACGCGAACAGTTTATCCACAGGCGGATCAACAGCGATTGTGGGTATGTCTCCATAGACATTTGGGTGGGTACGTTTAGGAAGTGTCTGACATCCAAGCCCCGGACTGCTCGGTACACTCATCGCACATCAACCCGGCAGGAGGGAGCACACTTATGGATCACTGGACACCGTTCTCACACAAAGTCGTTATTGAGGCGAACAACAGGCTATCCAAACGTAAGCAAGGCGCCTCGTTTGCTCTGCCCAAAGAATTATTGGGCATTATCAGCTTCAAACCCAAGACCACGGAAGAAATCAGGGAAGCGTTCCGATCGGCCTCCCGCAGGCTCCGGCAGGAATGACCGCACATGACCGAAGAGCGCTACAACTACATCTTCAGCGAGTTAGTGAACGATGAGGACGACATACTCGGCCAACTGGCGTACTCGGTGTATAAACGGCAGAAAATCGAGTATATCCACGCGTTCAAAGAGAGAAACGGTACTGATCCGCTAGATTGCGATCTCGTTGCATTCCACGACATCAGCAACAGGAGCTCGCAAATTGAAGCCTATCGAACCCAGGCGACCCGGCTGGCGACAAACTTTCTGGAGTCCTCACTGAGTACCGAAACGGACGAGTTGGCGGCGTTTTACTCTTCCAGAGCCGCCAACGATATCCGCATGGCGCGGCCAGGGTTCTGGAAGGGGGCTGCGCAGAGCCTCGTTGGCTTGGGCTTGTTCACTCTACTCGTCGGGTGTCTCGTTTTCTTCGCATGGAGTTTGAAACAGGGGCCGCGTCAGGTCATTGAGCAGGTTTTCGACGTTGTGATTGTTGATGCAGATTCCAGGGGTCGAAAAATGCAGCGAGAAACGCCTCAGTCGTGAACGGAGAAAAGGCGCCATCGCGGCGCCTTTCGGGGCTCAACGAACTACCCCCTCCTCCACCAACAATTTCAAAATCGCCGCAGCCCCCTCCTGAGCAGTCACCCCCTTGAGCACCTGCCCACCGCCTCCGGTCGCTTTAGCCGTGGCGGCCTTCATGCGATCAGCGCCGCTTTTGGCTTTGATGACCTTCAAGCGCTTTGGCCGTGGCTTTGCGGGGGTTAACTCCGCGTCGGTAAACACTTCGTCGATGACTACTTCAATCTCTTCCACATCCAGCAGACCGCGTTGCGCCGGGCCGTAAGCGCTTTGACGAGGCTTCGGTGCAGCGTTATCCACAGTCGCCAGGAACGGCAATCTGACCTTGAGTCGGCGACGCTGACCTCGGGGGAGCGCCTGCAGCACCTGGGCGCTGCCATTGCTCATGGACTCGACCTCGGCCAGGCCCACCACCAGCGGCCAGCCGAGCGTTTCGGCCAGCAAATACGGGAGCATGCCGGACCCTTCGCCCGTCTCGGCCTGACTGCCGGTCAGCACCAGTTGCACGCCCGACTCACGAATGTAATCCGTTAGTCCAGGCACTGCGTCCGCGCCTGGCGGCTGGGCAAGCACATGGAGTTCGTCCACGCCCATACCCAGGTAGCCACGCAAGGCGGGCTCTTCGGCATTACCCGCATGCAACACGTGCAAGTTATCCCCAGCCAGTTGCAAACCCAGTTCAACCGCGCGGGCATCCTGCTCGGCGCGACGGGGACGTCCTGACGTCGGGTGCGCGCCGACGGAGACGAGGCTGATGACGTGCAGCGTACCTTTATCCACAGAGCTCCCCATTTCAGGCTGCATCGCGCTTCGCCCCATTTCGATAAGTGTCCACCGCCTCCATCAGCGCTTCGAGAATGGCCGAACTCTCTCCGATCACCGACAGATCAGCACGCTTGATCATGTCGCAGGTCGGGTCAAGGTTGATGGCCACCACCTTGTCGCAGGCGCCAATGCCCTGTAAATGCTGGATCGCGCCGGAAATTCCGACCGCCACGTAAACCCGGGCGGTGACCCAAGTGCCGGACGCGCCCACCTGGCGATCGCGCATCATGAAGCCATCGTCCACCGCCACCCGGGATGCGCCCTCAGTGGCGCCCAATGCGACGGCGGTGCGGTGAAACAGCGGCCAGTCCTTGACCCCGTTACCACCCGAGAAGATAAATTCAGCTTCAGACATGGGGATAAGTGCCGGATCGACCGCCACCGCGCCAAGGTCCTCAATGCGCGGTAAGCTGCGTACAACTGCTGTGGATAACTCCACAGGCAGCGCTTCATGCCGAGTTTCACTGACAGGTTCGGCACATTCCGCTTGCGCAAGAATAAGGCGTGACACGGGGCGCAACAGGTCTTGCGCTCCAGCACCGGCGCGCCCGATGCACTGTTCGCCAGCCACTTGCCAGACGCGTGTCGACGGCCGCTCTCCCAAACTCGCCGCAAAACGGCGTCCCAACTCTCCCCCGCCGTTTCGGCTGTCGGGCAGCAACCAGTGATGCGGGTCGAACTGGTTATCCACAGCCCGCAAACCCTGTACCCGCTGCTCGGGCGAATAACCACTGAACACGCTCCCTTCCAGTATCAACAGACGATCGACCCCAGCGGTGTCGAACGCCGTCTCTTTGTGCTCGCCAAAAACCACCGCCAGCACCGCACCCTCGTTGCCCGCCAGCCCATGGGCCAAGCCCAACAGGTCGCGATCATGGCTGCTCAGACGGCCGCCGACCATGTCGGGCACCACAGCGATATAAAAAGCCGGCGTCGCAATCCGATGCAACGGCAATTGCACATCCACAGATACAGAGCGTTTGATCGCGCCGCCCTGTTGCGCACCGCTGCGATCAACGCGCTTAAGACCGTTGGGACCGATAAAACCGACGCCATGCACGTTTTTACGCAGCACACCGTTGGGGCCCATCCAGCTAGATTGCGGCGGTTGCATGGCAGCGTGCAGCGGATGCAGCCGGTTTCGTGCGATCCATTCAGCGCGTGGATCACGGCGGATAATGTCGCTCATCAATGCGCCTCCGCAGGTTCACGTCGGGCCGCCGCCGGTTTTACCGGCGCGGTATCTTCCAGCAGTGAGTCAGCCACCAGCTCGGCGATGTCTTTGATCATGGGCCGTGGCTCCACAACGCCTTCGAGCATCGCGGTGCATTGTGGACAACCCACAGCCACCAGCTCGGCGCCGGTCTCGCGGATGTCATCCATGCGCATGTCCGGAATCCGTTGCTTGCCGGGAATGTCAGTGATCGGCGCGCCGCCGCCGCCGCCGCAGCAACGTGAGCGGAATCCGGATCGGACCATTTCCTTGACCTCAATGCCCAGCGCACGCAGCACATCGCGCGGCGCCTGGTATTCGCCGTTGTAACGGCCGAGGTAGCACGGATCGTGATAGGTGACGCTGGTGCCTTTGTGCTGGCCCAGCTTCAACGCGCCGTCGCCGATCAGCTCCGCCAGATACGTGCTGTGGTGCTGTACGACGTAGTGGCCTTCGAACGCGCCGTATTCGTTTTTCAGCACATGAAAGCTGTGTGGGTCGCAGGTGACGATGCGCTTGAACTCGTACTGCGCCAGCGTCTGGATGTTGCGTCTGGCAAGCATCTGGAACGTCGCCTCATCTCCCAGACGACGGGCCACATCGCCGCTGTCGCGTTCTTCCAGCCCCAGCACGGCGAAGTCGACCTTGGCGGCTTTCAGTACTTTGACGAAGGCGCGCAAGGTGCGCTGATTGCGCATGTCGAACGCGCCGTCACCGACCCAGAACAGCACGTCCACGGTTTTCTTGTGGCTCATGAGGTCAAGGTTCAGGTCGGCCGCCCAGTTCATGCGTCCGCCCGGCGCGAAGCCACCCGGGTTGTCGGTCGCGATGAGGTTTTCCAGGACCTCGGCGCCCTTATTGGGGGTGGCGCCTTTTTCGAGCGTCAGATGCCGGCGCATGTCGACGATCGCGTCCACGTGCTCGATCATCATCGGGCACTCTTCCACGCAGGCCCGGCAGGTCGTGCACGACCACAGTGTGCCGGCGTCGACCAGCCCGTTGACGATGGGTTGATGGGGATTGCCGCTGTGCTCGCCAATGGGTTTGCCCTGGCCGTCGAGGGACGGATAAGGGCTGCCGGCGAAGTGGGCATCGGTGCCGCCCGCCAGACCGACGACCATGTCCTGTATCAGCTTTTTCGGGTTCAGCGGCTGGCCCGCAGCGAAGGCCGGGCAGGCAGCTTCGCACTTGCCACACTGCACGCAGGCGTCAAAGCCGAGCAACTGATTCCAGGCGAAGTCCTTGGGTTTTTCCACGCCCAGCGGCGCTGTTCTGTCGCTGAGATCGAGGGGCTTCAACCCTGTGGAGCGGCCACCGCCGAAGCGCTCGGGGCGCCGGTGCCACGCCAGGTGCAACGCGCCGGCGAAGGCGTGTTTCATCGGGCCGCCCCAGGTCATGCCGAGGAACAATTCGCAGATGCCCCAGAGCACGCCAATCCCCAGAATGATCGCCAGCAACCAGCCCCCGAAGTTCACCGGCAGTACGCCCGCAACGGGCAGCGTGACGATGAAGAACGAACCCGAGAACGCCAGCAGGCTTTTTGGCAGGCGCATCCACGGGCCTTTCGAGAGCCGACTCGGCGGATTGCGTCGACGCAGGTACATGAAGATTGCGCCCACGAACATGACGGCCGACACCAGCAGCAGCGAGTAACCGAGGACCCGGTTATGCCACCCAAAACCGTGTACCAGAATCGCCAGGACGATCGACGCCACCGCGCCGCCGGCCGTGGCCACGTGGGTGTTGGCGATGTATTTGTCCCGCGCGACGACGTGGTGCAGATCAACCATGTAGCGCTTGGGCATGGCCAGCAATCCGCCGAGCAGATCGACCTTGGCAGCACGCCCGTTGCGCCACAGGCTCACCCGCCGCAGCGCGCCAAGGACCGCGAGGGCCAGGGCAGCGAAAAGCAGGATGGGTAAAAGGGTGTTTAACATGTGGAGCTCCCAAAGACTCAGGGTCTTACAGGTCGGGATGCCTTACTTGGGTCCTGTGGGAGCGAGCTTGCTCGCGAAGCCGGACCGACATTCAACAGGTATGTCGACAGACCCGTCGCTTTCGCGAGCAAGCTCACTCCTACAGGGTTGTGTGCCGGCCGCTAGAAATCCTTGCACAGCCTGAGTGCGTCATAGATCGCCGCATGGGTATTGCGTTGAGCCACGCAATCGCCGATGCGAAAGAGCAGATACCCGTCACCTGACTGACTCAATGAAGGCTGCGGCTGAATCGCGAACAGCGCGTCGATGTCGATCTGACCCTTGTTGCGCGACCCTTCCTTCATCCCGTAATAAAGCTCCTCGTCAGGACGCACGCCGTTCTCGATCACCACCTGATCGATCACCCGCTCCTCTTTGGCGCCGGTGTATTCGTTCTCCAGCACGGCCACTAATTTGTCGCCCTCGCGGTAGACCTTTTCCAGCATCATGTCGCCGGTCATGATTACTTCCTTCGGGTACATGCTGCGGTAGTAGGTCGGGAACGACGTGCCGCCGATGGCCACACCCGGCTTGATGTCGTCGGTGACGATCTCGACCTGACAGCCTTTGTCCGCCAGGAAGTCGGCCGTGGACATGCCGGTGAACTCGCAAATGGTGTCGTAGACCAGCACGTTCTTGCCCGGCGCAACTTTGCCGTCAAGGATGTCCCAGCTGCTGACAACCAGGCCTTCAGCGGCGCCCCAATGCTCGTTCTGCTCAATGAATGGATGACCGCCGACCGCCAGCACCACCACGTCCGGGCGCAGGTCCATGATGGTCGCGATATCTGCCGCCGTGCCCAGACGCAGATCGACTTTCAAGCGCGCCAGCTCCAGCTGATACCAGCGCGTGATGCCGGCGATCTGATCGCGCTGCGGCGCTTTCGATGCCGTGGTGATCTGGCCGCCGATGGCGTCTTTCTTCTCGAACAGAGTCACGTCGTGGCCCCGCTCGGCCGAGACGCGCGCCGCTTCCATCCCCGCAGGCCCTGCCCCGACGATCACCACCTTGCGCTTCACACCGGTGGTCTTTTCGATGATGTGCGGCACGCCCATGTATTCGCGAGACGTCGCGGCATTCTGGATGCACAGCACGTCCAGGCCCTGGTACTGACGGTCGATGCAATAGTTGGCACCGACGCACTGACGGATCTGATCGACCTGACCCATTTTGATCTTGGTGATCAGGTGCGGGTCGGCGATGTGCGCGCGGGTCATGCCGACCATGTCGACGTAGCCGCCTTCGAGGATGCGCGTCGCCTGATTCGGGTCCTTGATGTTCTGCGCGTGCAGGACCGGCGCCTTGACCACTTCCTTGATGCCGGCCGCCAGATGCAGAAATGGCTCCGGTGGATAACTCATGTTCGGGATAACGTTGGCGAGGGTGTTATGGGTATCGCACCCCGAGCCCACGACGCCGAGAAAATCGATCATGCCGGTCTGGTCGTAGTACTTGGCGATCTCTTTCATGTCCTCGTGGCTGAGGCCGTCCGGGTGAAATTCGTCGCCGCAGATCCGCAGGCCGACGCAGAAGTCCGGACCGACTTCCTTGCGCACGGCCTTGATCACTTCCAGGCCAAAACGCATGCGGTTTTCGAAGCTGCCGCCCCACTCGTCAGTACGCTTGTTGACCCGTGGGCTCCAGAACTGGTCGATCATGTGCTGGTGCACCGCCGACAGCTCGACGCCATCCAGACCGCCAGCCTTGGCACGCGCCGCCGCGCTGGCGTAGTTGCCGATCACCCGCCAGATCTCTTCCGGCTCGATGGTCTTGCAGGTCGCGCGGTGTACCGGCTCGCGAATGCCCGAAGGCGACAACAGCGTCGGCCAATGATCGCCGTCCCAGCGGGAGCGACGACCCATGTGGGTAATCTGGATCATGATCTTGGCGCCGTGCTTGTGCATGGCGTCAGCGAGGTTCTGGAAGTGCGGAATGATCTTGTCGGTCGCCAGGTTCACCGATTTCCACCAGCCCTGCGGGCTGTCGATGGCCACGCTGGACGAGCCGCCGCAAATGGCCAGACCGATGCCGCCCTTGGCTTTCTCCTCGTAGTACTTCACGTAACGGTCGGTGGTCATGCCGCCGTCGGTGGCGTAGACCTCGGCGTGCGCGGTACTCAATACGCGGTTGCGTATGGTCAATTTACCGATCTGAATCGGTTGAAACATCGCTTCGAAAGCCATGACGGAAACCTCGACTTACAACGGCTTGACGACAAACAGGCCGTCGTCGTGGCCTTCTTCGGATCCGCCGTAAACCTGCTCGGCCACGGTGCGGATTTTGCTGCCGCTGGCTTCCAGGACTTGGTCCATGGCGCCGGCAAACCAGCCGGTGAACATGTAATCGACCTTGCGCCCCACTTTGCCGTAGACGTAAACGAAGGCCGAGTGCTCAAGCTTGACGCTGGCGGTGCCTTTTTCCAGATCGATGTCCTGAATCTTGAACAGGCCCCAACCGCGCTGGGACAGACGATTCATGTAGTGCTCGAACACCGCAACGCCTTCGATGCCATGGCATTCGGCTTCTTTCTCGCACCAGTGCCAGGCGGACTTGTAGCCGGCCTTGTAGAGGATTTCGGCGTACGCCTCGGCGCCCAGCACTTCTTCGATGCCCATGTGGTTGTTGACGAAGAAATGCCGCGGCACGTACAGCATCGGCAGGGCGTCGGAGGTCCAGACACCGGTCTCGCTGTCGACTTCGATTGGCAATTGCGGGGCGATCTTGGCCATGGAAACTTAACTCCGGAAAATTCGAGTGGATGCCCTCTCCGCGAGGGGGAGAGGGAAAATTCAGTGCTCGGCGCGTGGGGCCGGAGGCTTATTCGCCCCAGACGTCGCCCAGAATGCGAACCCAGTTTTCGCCCATGATCTTGCGCACCACGCGCTCGGCGTGGCCGCGTTTGAGCAGGGTTTCGGTGAGGTTCGGGAATTCGCCGACGGTGCGGATGCCCAGCGGGTTGATAATCTTGCCGAAGTTGGTCAGGCGCCGGGCGTAGCCTTTGTCGTGGGTCAGGTATTCGAAGAATTCCTGGCCGTGGCCCTGGGTGAAATCAGTGCCGATGCCGATGGCGTCTTCGCCGACGATGTTCATCACGTACTCGATGGCTTCGGCGTAATCGTCGATGGTCGAATCAATGCCCTTGGCCAGGAACGGCGCGAACATGGTCACGCCGACAAAGCCGCCGTGATCGGCGATGAACTTAAGCTCCGCGTCGGATTTGTTGCGCGGGTGTTCTTTGAGGCCCGAGGGCAGGCAGTGGGAGTAGGTCACTGGCTTCTTCGATTCGAGGATGACTTCCTCGGAGGTCTTGGAACCAACATGGGAGAGGTCGCACATGACGCCGACGCGGTTCATCTCCGCGACGATTTCACGACCGAAACCTGACAGGCCGCCGTCGCGCTCGTAGCAGCCGGTGCCCACCAGATTCTGGGTGTTGTAGCACATCTGCACGATGCCCACGCCCAGCTGTTTGAAGATCTCGACGTAGCTGATCTGGTCCTCGTAAGCATGGGCATTCTGGAAGCCGAACAGGATGCCGGTCTTGCCCAGTTCCTTGGCTTTGCGTATGTCGGCCGTGTTGCGCACCTGGATCACCAGGTCGCTGTTTTCACGAATCAGTTTCTGGCTGGAGGCGATGCTGTTGACGGTCTGTTGAAAACCTTCCCACACCGAAACTGTGCAGTTGGCCATCGTCAGGCCACCTTTGCGCATGTCTTCGAACAGCTCACGGTTCCATTTGGCAATGATCAACCCGTCAATGACGATGCTGTCGGCGTGTAATTCGGCTGGGCTCATCAGGCGGTCCCCTGGGGTTCTTTAATGGCCGGAAGGTCTGCCGGCGCTTTGGGATCAGCATATGCCTGAGGGTCGGAGGAGCCGGGTGCAAAAACGACAGGGGAATTGCCGAAAGCGTCAAGAAACGACAAAGGGACGACATGGCCTTTTGCAGCCCGCATTTGATACCTGTTCTTTGCCTCGCGCTTGGGCGAGAATCCAATCCATCTCTGACTCGGAAAGCCCCAATGAAAACCATGTTTCTGGCTCTGGCTCTATTCGCGACAGGCGCACACGCTGCATCCAATCCGGCCGCCAACCCTTGTGACGGCGTCGAAGAGGACCAACAGACTCTGGAGTGCTCGGTGTACAGCCGCGACACGGCGGAGAAGCTGCTGACCGAGAATGTTCAAAACGTGCTTGAGCGTGTGCAGACGCAGTTCGGTGCAAACAAGGCCCAGGCCGAGGAATTCGCCACCAAACTCAAGGCCGCCCAGGAAGCGTGGAAAAAACTGCGTGACGCGGACTGCGCAGTCGAGGTGTTTCCGGCCAAGCCAGGTACCAAGGAATTCAACATCGATCAGAACGACTGCCTGACCCGCGCCAGCGACGAGCGATCGGAGTATCTGGATACCGTCGCGCAGTCCGAGTGATCCCGAATGCGCTACCCTGACGTCCTTCCCGAGCTCAAGGTAGGCACATGAACATCTGCGGCGTAGAAATCAAAGGCAGCGAGGCCATCTTCGCTGTCGCCACTCGCGCATCTGGCGCGCTCGAACACGTTCCACTCCCAACCAAGAAGATCGCACTCGAAGACGACGATGAAGCCGTCAACGTGAAAGCGTTCGCCCGCCAGATCGAGGCCTTCGTGCGCGATAGCGGCATTGGTCACATCGCGATCAAAAAGCGCAGCAAGAAAGGTGAGTTCGCCGGCGGCCCTACGACGTTCAAGATCGAGACCATCTTTCAGCTGCTGGAAGACTGCGAGGTCATCCTGCTGTCGCCTCAGACGATTAATGCTCAGATGAAGAAGCACAGCTTTGAATTGCCCGCAGCACTGAACAAGTATCAGCATGAGGCGTACAAAGCGGCGTGTTCGGCGCTGATGAAGACCAAGTAGAAAGGTCTGCACCCGATCGCTTGCTCGGTGGTGGGCCGGGGTTAAATCCGACTGTAGGACCGGCTTTAGCCGGGAAGGCGTCAGGCGCCACCACCTTAAACTGAGGGTGCTCAACCGGGCCTATTCCCGGCTGAAGCCGGTCCTACTGAACGAGCCGGAGCCTGAAGAAGAAGATGAAAGCCGCCCGCCGGGTCATTTATACCGAATTATAGTCGCGACTATAATTCACCATAATTGAGCATCAAACAGTCTTCACCTCACGCGTGCGCCCTCGGTCCTCCCTCGGGCACACCACAAATCTCGCCCTGTAACTGCGGGTGAAATAGGACGGCGATTCAAAGCCGCACGCAATGCTGACCTCCAGCACGCTCATGTCGCTCTGACGCAGCAGTTGCCTGGCTTTTTCCAGCCGCAGGCCGAGGTAGAAGTTGCTCGGCGTGTCGTTCAGGTGCAGACGAAACAACCGCTCCAGCTGACGCCGCGTCACCTGAATCCCTTCCGCCAGTTCCAGCGTGCTCAGCGGCGGCTCGGTGTGCTGCTCCATGACGCCGATGACCTGTACCAGTTTCTTGTTATTGATGCCGTAGCGCGTGGCGATCTGCATGCGCTGGTGGTCTTTGCGCTGGCGTATGCGCCCGAGGACGAACTGCTCGGACACCTTGATCGCCAATTCCGGTCCATGGGCCTGGCCGATCAGGTCGAGCATCATGTCGATAGAGGCCGTGCCTCCGGCGGAGGTAATGCGGCGCCGGTCGATCTCGAACAGCTCCTGCGTCGCTTGCAGCCGGGGGTAGGTTTCCTTGAAGGCGTCCAGCGCTTCCCAGTGCAGGGTCAGGCGATAGCCCTCCAACAGACCGGCTTGGGCCAGGACAAAACTGCCGGTGTCGATCGCACCAAGAACCACGCCTTCCAGGTCCAACCGGCGCAGCCAGTGTTCCAGTGTTCCGGTGTAAAACTTCAATGGATCGACGCTGCCCATCACCCACAGCGTCGCACCCTTTTTCAGCGGCTCAAGCGCGGCGTCCGCATTTACCGACATGCCGTTGCTGGCAATCACAGGACCACCGTCGACGCTCAGGATGTGCCAGCGGAACAGCTCGCCTCCAAAACGATTGGCGACGCGCAGCGGCTCCAGCGCCGACACGAAGCCCATCATCGAAAAGCCGGGCATGAGCAGAAAGTAGAAATCCTGGGACATCGTTGGCGCGTTCCTTGGGATCGGAGCAGATGGGCGATTGGGGTGGAGACGTGAGTTCAGAAATGATCGTGCCTCTTGGGCCCGATCATCAAATACACCTCTTGCCGATGGGCAGCAACAGCACACGTCGCTGCTGTGCAAGACCGTGTCGCCGCTGTGCGTTTTGAGAGGCTCGCCGCTGCGTAGTTTTGCACCTCAACAGCGGGCCGCAATGTCCGCGTCACTGTCTGGCCTGCAAGGAACCTCTCCCATGAATCATGACGTCATCATCACCTGCGCACTGACCGGTGCTGGCGACACGACCGGGAAAAGCCACCTGGTCCCGATCACGCCCAAGCAGATTGCCGCTGCCGCAGTCGAGGCCGCGAAGGCCGGGGCAACCGTCGTGCACTGCCATGTGCGCGACCCCGAGACCGGCAAGTTCAGCCGTGACGTCGAGCTGTACCGCGAAACCATGGACCGCATCCGTGAAGCCGACATCGACATCATCGTCAACCTGACCGCCGGAATGGGCGGCGATCTGGAAATCGGACCTGGCGAACGTCCGACCGAATTCGGCCCCGGCACCGATCTGGTCGGTCCGCTGACCCGGCTGGCGCACGTTGAAGCGCTGCTGCCGGAAATCTGCACGCTGGATTGCGGCACCCTCAACTTCGGCGATGGCAACACGATTTACGTGTCCACGCCCGCGCAACTACGGGCCGGGGCCAGGCGAATTCAAGAGCTGGGGGTGAAAGCCGAGCTGGAGATTTTCGACACCGGCCATCTTTGGTTTGCCAAGCAGATGATGAAAGAAGGCTTGCTCGATAACCCGCTGTTCCAGCTGTGCATGGGCATTCCGTGGGGGGCGCCGGCGGACACCACCACGATGAAAGCCATGGTCGACAACTTGCCCGCCGACGCGGTGTGGGCTGCCTTCGGTATTGGCCGCATGCAAATGCCGATGGCCGCGCAGGCGGTATTGCTCGGCGGCAACGTGCGGGTCGGTCTGGAGGACAACATCTGGCTCGACAAAGGCGTGCTTGCGAGCAACGGCGCACTGGTCGAGCGCGCCGGCGAAATTCTCAGTCGCTTGGGCGCACGGGTCCTGACCCCGGCCGAGGGCCGCGTGAAGATGGGGCTTAAGAAGCGGTTTTGATCCGGCGCACAAGTCTTGCCACGTCCTGCGAAACCCTTCAAAAAAATCATTCGAGCACCGACATGACCTTCATCACTACCATTAAAACCTTCGCAGCCTTGGGCAGCGGTGTCATCGGCAGCGGTTGGGTGGCGCGCGCGCTGGCTCATGGCCTGGATGTCGTGGCCTGGGACCCGGCGCCCGGAGCCGAAGCAGCACTGCGCAAACGCGTCGCCAACGCCTGGCCGGCGCTTGAGCAAAAGGGTCTGGCGTCGGGCGCCTCCCAAGAACGTCTGCGCTTCGTCGACACCATCGAAGAGTGCGTTCGCGACGCCGACTTCATCCAGGAAAGCGCCCCGGAGCGCCTTGACCTCAAGCTGGATCTGCACAGCAAGATCAGCGCGGCGGCCAAGCCTGACGCGATCATTGGTTCCAGCACCTCCGGCCTGCTGCCGTCGGAGTTTTACGAAAGTGCCACGCACCCGGAACGCTGCGTGGTGGGCCACCCGTTCAACCCGGTTTATCTGCTGCCGCTGGTGGAAGTGGTCGGCGGCAAGAACACCGCACCGGAAGCGGTGCAGGCAGCGATTCAGGTCTATGAGTCGCTGGGCATGCGCCCGCTGCATGTCCGCAAAGAAGTCCCCGGTTTTATTGCGGATCGCTTACTGGAAGCGCTATGGCGTGAGGCGCTGCACCTGGTCAACGATGGCGTCGCGACCACCGGCGAAATCGATGACGCGATCCGTTTCGGCGCTGGCTTGCGCTGGTCATTCATGGGCACCTTTCTGACTTACACCCTGGCTGGCGGCGATGCAGGCATGCGTCACTTCATGGCGCAATTCGGCCCGGCGCTGCAGTTGCCGTGGACCTACCTTCCGGCGCCCGAGCTGACCGACAAGCTGATTGACGATGTGGTCGATGGCACCTCCGATCAATTGGGCAGCCACAGCATTGCAGCGCTGGAGCGGTATCGCGATGACTGCCTGCTGGCGGTGATTGAAGCGGTGAAAACCACCAAGGCCAAACATGGAATGGCGTTCGAGGATTGATCTGCGCAAGCCTCGCCAGGTTTGAACTCACTGGTTGATCATGGATAACTTTGGACTCATTACATGCCCGCGCTCCTCACTTACAAAACCCCAGTCCTCGCCGATTGGGTCGACTACAACGGCCACCTCCGCGACGCCTTCTATTTGCTGATCTTCAGTTTCGCCACAGACGCCTTCATGGACCGAATCGGCCTCGCCAGTGACGATCGGGATGCCAGCGGCCACTCGCTGTTCACGCTCGAAGCGCACATCAATTTCCTGCACGAGGTGAAACTCGGTCAAGCCGTGGAGGTGCGTACGCAAATCGTCGGACACGATGGCAAACGGGTGCAGCTTTACCACGGTCTGTACAAGGCAGAGGAGGATGTAGAGCTGGCAGCGAGCGAGCAGATGCTGCTGCATGTGGATCTCGCGGATGGGCCGAAGTCGGCACCGTTCAGCGCAGTGTCGCTGCAGGCGTTGCGCCTGCTCTCGGAAGCTCAACTTGATCAGCCGGAGCCAAAGTATGTCGGGCGTATCATCGCCCTGCCCGGCCGGCGAAACACCCCGTAGAGAAGCGAATCACAGCCACAAAAAAGCCCGCATCGCTGCGGGCTTCTTCATTTCAGCAAATCGATCAGAAAACGATCAGTTCACCTTGGCGTTCAGCTCGCCTTTGGCATAACGCTCGAACATCTTCTCCAGGGAGATCGGCTTGATCTTCGAGGCGTTGCCAGCGGTGCCGAATGCTTCGTACCGGGCGATGCACACGTCGCGCATGGCCGATACGGTTTTCGCCAGGTATTTACGCGGGTCAAATTCGCTCGGGTTCTTCGCCATGAACTCGCGGATGGCACCGGTGGACGCCAGACGCAGGTCGGTGTCGATGTTGACCTTGCGCACACCGTGCTTGATGCCTTCAACGATTTCTTCGACCGGCACGCCGTAGGTTTCTTTGATGTCGCCGCCGAACTCGTTGATGATTTTCAGCCATTCCTGTGGAACGGAAGAAGAACCGTGCATCACCAGGTGAGTGTTCGGGATGCGCTTGTGGATCTCTTTGATCCGCTCGATCGCCAGGATGTCGCCGGTAGGCGGCTTGGTGAACTTGTACGCGCCGTGGCTGGTGCCGATGGCGATGGCCAAGGCATCCACCTGGGTTTTCTTGACGAAATCGGCCGCTTCTTCCGGATCAGTCAGCATCTGGCTGTGATCCAGCATGCCCTCTGCGCCAACGCCGTCTTCTTCACCGGCCATGCCGGTTTCCAGCGAGCCCAGAACACCCAGCTCACCCTCAACCGAAACGCCGCAGGCGTGCGCCATGGCGACCGTTTCCTGCGTCACGCGAACGTTGTACTCATAGTCAGCCGGGCTTTTGCCGTCTTCGCGCAGCGAACCGTCCATCATGACCGAGCTGAAGCCCAGCTGGATGGAACGTTGGCAGATGGCCGGGCTGGTGCCGTGGTCCTGGTGCATGACCACCGGAATGTGCGGGAATTCTTCGATTGCCGCCAGGATCAGGTGGCGCAGGAACGGGGCGCCAGCGTATTTGCGCGCACCGGCCGAAGCCTGAACGATCACCGGAGAGTCAGTCTTGTCGGCCGCTTCCATAATGGCGCGCATTTGTTCCAGGTTATTTACGTTGAATGCAGGAACGCCGTAACCGAATTCGGCTGCGTGGTCCAACATCTGGCGCATGCTGATAAGTGCCATTGTCTGTCTCTCTCCCGGTGGGGTCGTTAATCGTGCGTGCCGTATTGGCGGCTATTCAAATTATAGGGGTCGATTGCTCAGTCATCGCCCCGGTGCAGCCTCGCTCGAACTGCTCGGCCCTTTACGGCGCCTTGCAGCCACGACCGATCAAATCGTTGGTAGCGTCCCAGTAGACCAGGCCTTCGCTGCCTTTGTTGTCGAACGCCAGCACGCCGTTACTGTAAAGCGCGCCGGAAGCTCCGGGCGACGCTTGCAGACGGAATACCTGCTCGCTCTGATTGAGGCGTACATCCACCTCCTTCTTCGCGGCATCGGCGTACTTCCAGAAAATCTCGGCTTTGCTGTCGCAGACCCAATGGGTCCACGGGGCTGCCGGTTCCGAAGCCTTCATGCTGGCGCAACCGCTCAGCAGCATCAGTGTCGCAAGGGCTAACAAGCCTTTCATTACTACTCCCGAATCCCCTGCATCGCGTGACTGATGTCGATCACGGCAGGGGCAATGCTGTTCCTGTATTCCGGCACACCGTCAACCAAGAATCAATGACAGGGGACTGGTCCCACGGCAGGCATGAATTCGTATTTTTCCCAGACTTCAGGCCCGCCACGCTTGTAAACGATCGGTACGGTTTCCGCCTGCCAGCCCGCCTGGTAGCAACTGACCTGAAGCAAACCCGGCGCCGCAGTCGATGCCGTCTCCGCTTCAGGCTTGCTTGCGCAGCCGACCAGCAAACCCGCCATGATCAACAGCGGTAATGGCTTGACCATTTCACTCCCCTTCACCTTGGCCGGTCAGGCCTTGGTGCGTTGTTCCAGAACATCCACGGCAGGCAGAACCTTACCCTCGACAAACTCGAGGAACGCACCGCCGCCTGTAGAGATATAGGAGATCTTGTCGCCTACACCGTATTTATCGATCGCGGCCAAGGTATCGCCGCCACCGGCGATGGAGAAAGCAGAGCTCTCGGCGATGGCGTGAGCCAGCGTCTTGGTGCCTTCGCCGAACTGATCGAACTCAAAGACGCCAACCGGGCCGTTCCAGAGAATAGTCTTGGAAGATTTCAGCAATTCGGCGAAGTGAGCAGCTGTTTGAGGACCGATGTCGAGGATCATGTCGTCATCGGCCACATCGGCGATTAGCTTGACGGTGGCTTCGGCATCCGCGGCGAACTGCTTGGCAACCACCACGTCGACCGGCAACGGCACGCTGACCTTGGCGGCGATTGCTTTAGCGGTATCGAGAAGGTCCGGCTCGTACAACGATTTGCCAACCGGATGACCGGCCGCCGCCAGGAAGGTATTGGCGATGCCACCGCCAACAATCAGCTGGTTGCACTTCTCGCTGAGGCTGTTAAGCACGTCCAGCTTGGTGGAAACCTTGGAGCCGGCCACGATGGCCGCCATTGGCTGGGCCGGATTGCCGAGGGCCTTGCCCAACGCGTCAAGTTCAGCGGCAAGCAGCGGACCAGCCGCAGCGACTTTGGCGAACTTGGCCACGCCGTGGGTCGAGCCTTCTGCACGGTGAGCGGTGCCGAAAGCGTCCATCACGAACACATCACACAGAGCGGCGTACTTCTGCGCCAGCTCGTCAGCGTTCTTCTTTTCGCCCTTGTTGAAGCGCACGTTCTCGAACAGCACGATATCGCCCGCTTTGACGTCGACACCGTCCAGGTATTCCGCGACCAGCGGCACTTCGCGGCCGAGCGCCTTGCTCAGGTAGTCCGCGACCGGCTTCAGGCTGTTCTCGGCGGAAAACTCACCTTCGGTTGGACGACCAAGGTGTGAGCAGACCATGACCGCTGCGCCTTTCTCCAGCGCCAGTTTGATGGTGGGCAACGACGCGAGAATGCGTGCATCGCTGGTCACCACGCCATCTTTGACCGGAACGTTGAGGTCTTCGCGGATCAGTACACGCTTACCTTGCAGATCGAGGTCGGTCATCTTCAACACGGTCATGAGGCATTCCCTGTTTTTACTATTGTTTATGAATGGTGTGCAGGTAGTGATCGGCGACATCCAGCATACGATTGGCAAAGCCCCACTCGTTGTCGAACCAGGCCAGGAGGTTCACCAGCCGAGGGCCCGAAACCCGCGTCTGGCTGGCATCGATGATGGCCGAGTGCGGGTCGTGGTTGAAATCGCAACTGGCATGCGGCAATTCGGTGTACGCCAGCAGCCCCTTCAGCGGGCCGCGGGTAGCGGCCTCGCGCAGGATACGGTTGACCTCGACGGCATCGGTGTCATGGGCGACCTGCAGCGTGATGTCCAGGCACGAGACGTTCACCGTCGGCACACGAACTGCTTTGGCCTGAATTCGGCCGGCAAGTTCCGGAAGCAGGCGCTCGATGCCGCGCGCCAGACCAGTGGACACCGGGATAATCGACTGAAAGGCCGAGCGCGTACGGCGCAGGTCCTCATGGTGATAGGCGTCGATCACCGGCTGATCATTCATTGCCGAGTGAATCGTGGTGATGGTCACGTATTCGAGACCCAGCTCGCGGTTCAGCAGGTCGAGCAACGGCACGCTGCAATTGGTGGTGCACGACGCGGCAGACACCAGCCGCTCCTCGCCCGTCAGGGTTTCCTGATTGATGCCGTAGACGATGGTGGCGTCGACATCGGCTTCGCTGGCCATGGGCTGGGAGAACAACACCCGCGGCGCGCGGGCCGCAAGAAAGCGCTCTCCGTCGGCGCGTGTGTTGTAGACGCCGGAGCATTCGAGCACCAGATCCACATCGAGCGAGCCCCAGTCGATGCCTTCCGGCGTCGCGCTGCGAAACACTTTGATGACGTGATCGTTGATGTGCAGAAAATCGCCTTCGACCCGCACATCGCCGGGAAACCGGCCATGGGTGGAGTCAAAGCGCGTGAGGTATTCGAGACTGGCCATGTCGGCCAGGTCGTTGATTGCCACCACTTCGAAGCCAGCCTTCGCACCTCGTTCGCACAGCGCACGCAGCACGCAGCGGCCGATACGACCGTAACCATTGAGGGCGACTTTATAAGGGCGTGGCTGAGGCATGGGGTTCTCAAAATCTTGAGTGGTACAGAGAACCTGCAGGCGCGTGGCTCGCCTCGCGATCTGTTGCCAGATACAGGCAGCAGATCGCAGGACAAGGCACGCGCCGACAAGGGCAACGCAATGGTGCTTAGTCTTCCAGCAGCTCTTCAGCTGTGGAGAGAACGTTCTCCAGCGTGAAGCCGAACTCTTCGAACAGCAGGTTGGCAGGTGCCGACTCGCCGAACGTGGTCATGCCGATCACGCGGCCTTCCAAGCCCACGTATTTGTACCAATAGTCGGCGTGAGCCGCTTCGATGGCGATGCGCGCGCTGACTTCCAGCGGCAGAACCGACTGCTTGTACTCGGCGCTCTGAGTTTCGAAAACGCTGGTGCACGGCATGGAAACCACACGCACGTTTTTGCCGTCCGCGCTCAGCTTGTCGTAAGCCTGAACAGCAAGGCCGACTTCGGACCCGGTGGCGATCAGGATCAGATCCGGCTCGCCGTTACAGTCGCGCAGCACGTAGCCACCGCGGTTGATGTTTTCCAGCTGCTCGGCATCACGCGCCTGATGCTGAAGGTTTTGACGAGAGAAAATCAGCGCCGATGGGCCGTCATCACGTTCGATGGCGTGTTTCCAGGCGATGGCGGATTCAACGGCATCAGCCGGGCGCCAGCAGTCCAGGTTCGGCGTGGTGCGCAGGCTGGTCAGCTGCTCGATCGGCTGGTGAGTCGGGCCGTCTTCGCCCAGACCGATGGAGTCGTGGGTAAATACGTAGATGATGCGTTTCTTCATCAACGAGGACATGCGCACGGCATTGCGGGCGTATTCCATGAAGATCAGGAACGTCGCGCCGTATGGCACGAAACCGCCGTGCAGGGCGATACCGTTCATGATTGCGCCCATGCCGAACTCACGCACGCCGTAGTGCAGGTAGTTGCCGGTGGCGTCTTCGCCGGTGATGCTGCGGCAGCCTTTCCAGATGGTCAGGTTGGAACCTGCCAGGTCAGCGGAGCCGCCGAGGAATTCAGGCAGCAGCGGACCGAAGGCGCTCAAGGCGTTCTGGCTGGCCTTGCGGCTGGCGATGGTTTCGCCCTTGGCGTTGACTTCTGCCACGTACGCGGCGGATTTCTCGGCGAAGTCAGCAGGCAATTCACCGCTCATGCGGCGGATCAGCTCGTTGGCTTCGGTTGGGAAGGCAGCGGAATAGGCAGCGAAACGCTGGTCCCACTCGGCTTCAACGGCCAGGCCTTTTTCCTTGCCATTCCACTCGCTGTAGATGTCGGCCGGGATCTCGAACGGACCGTGAGTCCACTTCAGCGCAGCGCGGGTCAGGGCGATTTCTTCAGTGCCCAGCGGAGCGCCGTGGCAGTCTTCCTTGCCCTGCTTGTTCGGCGAACCGAAACCGATGGTGGTCTTGCAGCAGATCAGCGTCGGCTTGTTGCTCTTGTGAGCGGTATCGATGGCGGTTTTGATCTCGTCGGCGTCATGGCCGTCGACATTGCGGATGACCAGCCAGCCGTAAGATTCAAAGCGCTTCGGGGTGTCGTCGGTGAACCAGCCCTCGACTTCGCCGTCGATGGAAATTCCGTTGTCGTCGTAGAACGCGACCAGCTTGTTCAGGCGCAGCGTGCCGGCCAGCGAAGCGACTTCGTGGGAGATGCCTTCCATCATGCAGCCATCACCCATGAACACGTAGGTGTGGTGGTCAACGATGTTGTGGCCTGGACGGTTGAACTGGGCAGCGAGGGTTTTCTCCGCGACCGCGAAACCGACGGCGTTGGCGAAACCCTGACCCAGTGGGCCGGTGGTGGTTTCAACGCCCGGGGTGTAGCCATATTCCGGGTGACCCGGGGTGCGGCTGTGCAGCTGGCGGAAGTTTTTCAGGTCTTCGATGGACAGGTCGTAACCGGTCAGGTGCAGCAGCGAGTAGATCAGCATCGAGCCGTGACCGTTGGACAGGATGAACCGGTCGCGGTCAGCAAACATCGGATTGGCTGGGTTGTGCTTCAGATAATCGCGCCAAAGCACTTCAGCGATATCCGCCATGCCCATCGGGGCACCCGGGTGGCCGCTATTGGCCTTTTGCACGGCATCCATGCTGAGGGCACGAATGGCATTGGCTCGCTCACGACGGCTTGGCATCGCTGATCTCCTGGGGCAGATAAAAGTGGGACCGGAAAAAGGCGGCCATTTTCCCTCAGGCACCCTCCGGGGGCAATGACAGATCACACGCCATCGGTGTTTTCCTCTGCCGCTGACGTGTTTTCGTACGCCACACCCAACGCATGACGGCAAACGGCAGAATCACGGCGCCGGGAGGTCGCCACTGATCGACCAATATCAAAACTTTTTGATATTGGCCTTGCGACCGGCTTGGTCGATAACTAGACTGCCTGCCTTATGAATCTTCGCGTGCCTGCCATTAGCCATGATGAATGCGACGAGCTGGCTGCCCTGTGCAAAGCCGGCGGCGATCCGCTGCGGCTGAATGTCCTGCGCGCGCTGTCGAATGATTCCTTTGGCGTGCTGGAGCTGGCGCAGATCTTCGCCATCGGTCAGTCCGGCATGAGCCATCACCTCAAGGTCCTGGCCCAGGCCGATCTGGTGGCGACGCGGCGTGAAGGCAACGCGATTTTCTATCGACGCGCCCTGCCCCACACCGAACACACCGGCGGCAAGCTGCACGCAGCGATGCTTGAAGAAGCCGACAACCTGCGCCTGCCCGATGACGTACAGACCCGGATCGGGCTGGTGCATCGGCAGCGGGCCAATGCCAGTCAGGATTTCTTCGCACGCACGGCCGAGAAATTTCGGGCCCAGCAGGACCTGATCGCAGGACTGCCGCAGTACCGCGACAGCCTGCTGTCGTTGCTGGACAAACTGAGCTTTCCCGCCGATGCCACGGCAATAGAAGTCGGGCCCGGGGATGGTGGTTTTCTGCCGGATCTGGCGCGGCGTTTTCGGCACGTTACGGGGCTGGACAACAGCCCGGAAATGCTCGATCTGGCGCGCAAGATCTGCACGCAAAGGGCGTTGGGTAACGTTGAGCTGAAACTGGCCGATGCACTGACCAACGCTAATATTTCCGGCAACTGCGTGGTGTTGAATATGGTGTTGCACCATTTCGCCGCGCCCGCCGAAGCGCTCAAACAATTGGCCAACCTGTTGCAACCGGGCGGTAGCCTGCTGGTGACAGAGTTGTGCAGCCATGACCAGAGCTGGGCCAAGGAGGCCTGTGGCGATCTCTGGTTAGGCTTCGAACAGGAAGATCTGGCCCGTTGGGCCATCGCTGCGGGGCTGGTCCCCGGGGAAAGCCTGTACATAGGCTTACGTAATGGTTTCCAGATCCAGGTCCGCCATTTTCAGCGACCGGCTGGCGACACTCACCATCGGTACTAATCAGGAAATCCGTCGAGATGAGCGAATACTCCCTTTTCACCTCCGAGTCCGTGTCTGAAGGACATCCGGACAAAATCGCCGACCAGATCTCCGATGCGGTGCTGGACGCCATCATTGCCCAGGACAAGCAGGCGCGCGTCGCCGTGGAAACCCTGGTCAAGACCGGTGTGGCCATTGTTGCCGGCGAAGTCACCACGACCGCGTGGGTCGACCTGGAGCAGATCGTTCGTGACGTGATCTGCGAGATCGGCTACACCAGCTCCAACGTCGGTTTCGACGGTGCCACCTGCAGCGTGATGAACATCATCGGCAAGCAGTCCCCTGACATCAACCAGGGCGTCGACCGCGCAAAACCTGAAGATCAAGGCGCTGGCGATCAGGGCCTGATGTTCGGCTACGCCAGCAACGAAACCGCCGAGCTGATGCCTGCGCCGATCGCATTCTCCCACCAGCTGGTGCACCGCCAGGCCGAAGCCCGTAAATCCGGCCTGCTGCCGTGGTTGCGCCCGGACGCGAAATCCCAAGTCACTTGCCGCTATGAAAACGGCATCGTGGTGGGCATCGACGCCGTTGTTCTGTCGACCCAGCACAACCCGGAAGTGTCGTACAAAGATCTGCGCGAAGGCGTGATGGAACTGATCGTCAAGCACGTGCTGCCGGCCGAATTGCTGCACAAAGACACCCAGTTCCACATCAACCCGACTGGCCAGTTCATCATCGGCGGCCCGGTGGGCGACTGCGGTCTGACCGGTCGCAAGATCATCGTCGACAGCTACGGCGGCATGGCCCGTCACGGCGGCGGCGCGTTCTCCGGTAAAGATCCATCGAAGGTTGACCGTTCGGCTGCGTACGCTGGCCGTTACGTTGCCAAGAACATCGTCGCCGCCGGCCTGGCCGAGCGCTGCGAAATTCAGGTTTCCTACGCGATTGGCGTTGCACAGCCGACGTCGATCTCGCTGAATACCTTCGGCACCGGCAAGATCAGCGACGACAAGATCGTCCAACTGGTCCGCGAGCACTTCGACCTGCGTCCGTACGCGATCACCACCATGCTCGACCTGCTGCACCCGATGTACCAGGAAACCGCAGCCTACGGCCACTTCGGCCGCACGCCGCAAACCAAGACCGTGGGCGACGACACCTTCACCACGTTCACCTGGGAAAAAACCGACCGCGCCGACGCCTTGCGTGCCGCTGCCGGTTTGTAATACCCGACGGGTGCATTGCGCTTAGCGGCACCCGGCAAGAGAAAAGCCCCTGGCGATGTGAGTCGTCAGGGGCTTTTTTGTTTATTTGGTCGGTTAATTCGAGTCAAACGGATAACTGGCCAAAGGATTTAAAGGTATCGGGCTAAACCGATTGGCGATCAGTGTTATCGCGGCCGGCGATAACGGCCTTCAACCCTTTGATTCACTTGTCATTTCATTCAAATACATCTCATCAGCAATTTCGGTCGATCCCTGCACTTGTCTCTACGCTGGATTAGTAACTGCGAATCTCGCAATTCATCCAGCGTAAAAGGAACTCGATCATGGACGACACCCTCACATCTGCCACTTATGCCAAACTTTTTCCCGAACAAGTCGCTGACAGATGCTCCTCCGATGCACTTGAGGCCAATAATGGTCCCATAGCCTACCTGCACGCTCTGTATGAGATGGCGTTAGGTGTTGAGGCGAATGGCGATCCCCAAAGCAGGATTACTCTCGCTGAGAGGAGGCCGGATATCGGTGAGCGAGTTCTTGATCAAGGCAGCCTCGATACGCCGGTTTCGGCACTGACGCTGGTCATTGAAGCCATGACGCGTCAGGCCAGAGCTCACGTGGGAGCCTCAAAAGACCTGGAAGAGGAAATTGCGCAGGCGCAATACCCTGTTCAATTGCCGTTTCACTATCCGCTGGAGCAGATCAAAGCGGACCTGCATGGCAAGCACACCTCGCTGTTCGACTTGCTCCAACAATGCCAATACAGCTTTCCTAATTTCACACACGACAGCTTGCGCACCAGCGAACTCAGGAGTGCCATGCGCAAGGGGGCCGGGCTCAGTCCGGCATTGCAGTCATTGCTGCTGGATGCTAGCCCTTCAAGCAGCGACGAATTTCTAATTCAGCGATTTGGTGTCACCGGCACGGTATCCGAAGGTTTAGAAGCACTGACAAGCGTCGAACTGCTCGGACAAAAAACAGGGCTCAGACCCGACCACATTCTGGACATGCTCGCCACCTCGGGGGTGCCCGATGACGGTAAGGAAGCCTTCACCACGGTCAAACAATCAGACGCTTATGTGTCTGCGGCTGAGAGCAAGGCGCTTGTTGGAGGTCATCTTTTTGGCGCGGCGTTCATCAACAACGCAACTGCTCCGGCGCTGTCGTTGGAAGACACCATGAGAGGTGCAGGTATCCACTTGCGCATCAAAGGTGCGACTGCGGATCACTTCGGCCGGATCCACAAAATCATTCACCTGCAACACGCCCTGAAACTGCCTTTCGCCGACGTGGATCTTTTGGTCATGGCGGCGCTGCGCTCGGAAGGACAGACCCAGGATTTCCATTTCACCGCAGATACGCTCAGGGCGTTGGGGGTGTTTGTTCATATGCGGAATGAATACGGCATTACGGCCGAGCAGTTCGCAGCACTGATCAACGCCGTTACGCCTTATTCCGTGGATGACAACAAGCCGTTTCTTGACCGGGTTCTTGACCGGCCTGTCGCAAGCCAGACAGCGCAAATCGATGGCGGGCTAAAGATCGATGGGACGGTGTTCGAATTATTGGCACCTGCCGCTGGCGAGACTGCATCAACTAGCGCTGTCATCGCAGGCTTAAGCCGTGCATTAGCGCTCGAAGAACACCAGGCCAATCTCTACGTGGCGCAGATTACGATGGCGCTGCGGCTCAACAAGCCTACGCTGTCGATTACTTTGGTTTCGGCGCTTTATCGCCTGGCCTGGTTGCCACGCCTCCTACGCGTTAGCCCAAGTGAAGGAGCACGCCTGATCGCCTTGATCAGCAACGTCAACACACAGGTCTTCAGTCAGCTGGCGGGCACGCCGACTATTAGTGGCGATGACGCCAAACCTGACATCCTGGATGTTCTGATGGCTCTGGTAAATCTGGAGAAATGGCTACGCCAGCACAAGATCAAAGCCACTACGCTTTCGAATTGGCTGACGCAACTCCCCACCGTAATCCCTGAACAATACAAGCCGTTGTACAAAATCAGCGGTTTCGTTCAGCGCACCATCGAGGGTGCCATTCCACGCCTCAAAGCCTCGTTAATCACCGAATCGCAGATTATCCAGATCGCAGGCCCTGGCGTTGCGCCTGCATCCGGTACATGGCTTGGCACACTGGCCACGTATGTCGATGACCGAGGTCTAGTCAAAGACCAGTCGTGGCTTTCTTCGGTGAATTCCGGGCAACACTTGGTTCAGGAGCTTAAAGGCAAACTCAAGAACACGGGCCCGTTGGTTCAAAACGAAGTCGACACGGTAGAGATCGCAGACGGGCTCATGCAGCTACTGACTAATGCGTCGATCGCACAAGAAGATGTGGTCAAACACGTCGTGGGGGCGGCGTTCAATTCGGGAGGAGGTGACCCTGGGCTAACGCCTGGACATGCAGTGGAGCTGCTGCGCTGGATAAACAAAACCGGCTTTGATGTGCTGAACGATATTCTGGCAACAGAAGACAGCGCATTACCAGGAAATACAATCAATCTGGAGGGTCTCGACTTCCTGATGTGGACTGAACTTGAGCGTCATGCGCAAGTAGTCAAGCAGCTGCAACTCAGCGCGACAGGACTCAAAGCCCTGAATGATCACCCTGAGTGGTTTGACCTCAAGAGCAACCGGCAAGTGCCGAATAAAAAAGACAAACCACGGACCACGCTGAGCCTCGATCTTTGCTATCAGATCAGCCGGTACCGCGCCTGGGTGCAGCAGTGCGAACATAGTGGTTGGGGTGAGCAGGTTGCGCAGGACTTATTGCTCAACACATCCCTCATCGGTACAGCGGAAACTGCCAAACGCCTAAGCACCCTAATTGAATGGTCTGAAAGCGAGACGATGCTTGCTCTCACTTACGCAGAAGCTTCCAGAGGCGAATGCCCCAAACCAGTACCAAGCAAAAATTTTCAATACTTTTTGGACTCACTGACGAAATCTGAGCGGGCCGAATATGACCGTTCAAATTGGCGCGAGTGGACTTCTTTTGGCGAACTTGTATCTCAATACCTGTGGAAAAGAGGGCCATACACCGACAAAAATACACAGTCGATTTATGAAAAATTTATAAAGTTTATAGACGAAAACCCAGGACCACTGCAAGTCAGCAAGGACCTTATATTGCCCACCGCTTTACCGGAAGTATGGAAAGAGATATTGATTTACAAGGCAAAGGACAGAGAGTTGTCGTTTGTCGAGTACGTACCGGCAATACCGGAATCGCAAAGTGTGACGGAGCCGAACATTACAATTACCGACATTGACTTCATCATCAGGCTAAAAAATCTTTGCCAACTGACTAAACTGTCATGCCAGAATTTGTGGGACCTGAGCGCACTTGATCATAGCGCTACATTCAGCGCATACCGTATTATCGAAAAACTGCTGCCAGATGTCTGCGATAAAGAAATGCAACAGTCAGAATCAAGCCTCCAGGAACAATGGCGCGATGCATTGGCCGGTTTTTTAGTGGGCCACTGGGCCGCATCCAGCAGTGCTCTACAGCAATTCATCCCATCCATCGAAGCACTTTCCAGCTATCTACTGACCGACGTTCTGGTGGGCTCTGCTGTCAAGACACATATCGCCACCCAGGCAATGGCAAGTCTGCAGCACTACCTTCATAACGTTTTCGCACGACTGGAGCCGGGCTACCTCGGTTCAAGAATACCGGAAGAACAGTCCACGGCCTGGCGGCAGTACATGGGTGAGTTCAGTTCATGGAGAGCATGGCAGACACAGCTTAACCATCCTGCCAATCTGATTTATTACGCTAATCGTCCAAACAAGAGCGAAGCATTTAAAACGTTGGAAAATGAGCTTAATCAGGGAAAACTAGACAAAAGCTTATTACAAACAGCCCTCACGAGCTATCTAACTAAATTCGAAAAAAACAGCAACTTGCAAGTGGTGAGTGGCTACCTTGACGGCACTCAACCCCATACCGATACCTACCACTTCATCGGCAAGACAAATGCCTCGCCCATCGAGTATTACTGGCGCTCTGTCGACATGGGATTACGTGACAACGAGGAGCGACTGAGCCCGCTAGCTTGGACAGAATGGGAAAAAATCACTGTAAGCCCCAGTGGGCAAATCGCTCAAAGCACAAACCTGACGCCACCCGCAGCGACAGCCACAACTACCACTCCGGCCCTAGCCACACCTGCAGGCCAAGCTCCTCTCTTAATGGCAGCTTCCTGCGATGCCATACGCCCAGTCATGATAGAAGGCCGCCCCTATGTGTTCTGGGTAGAATGGGGCTCAGTCGAGTTGCCAGAGGCCGCTGAGAAAAACAGACTGTCTAGCTTCAAGAGACTCAGCGTGCAATATATCTACAAACAGAGTGATGGTTTTTGGTCGCCGCCTAATGAAATGTTATACCTCGATGGCACCAAAAATGGCGAAGAATCAGCCAAAGGGCGAGACACCTTTTTAAAAGGTGATAACTACGTTCCGGGTTTAATCGCGGTAGTCGACACGGAAGGCGCTCGCACACAGGATCCATGGCTGACCGTCATGCTGTATAACTGTGCTCATACCGGCACGGACAAAATACCGTCACCCGGCGCGCTTGATGTAGACTATTTCGTTGAGTCAAGGGATATGCTTCTCATCCATAGGAAGTCACTTGAACCAAAAGACAGTAAGGCGCTGGCGGAGATTTTATATAAATCCTACGCTGACATCAGGAAGATTCAACACCCCTACAATGGGAACGCGCTTTCAGTTTCCAGGAAAAAGGACTTCCAGCCTCGCTTTGCCGAAGGCATGCGAGCATTCATCAAAGAAGCGATCGCCTCGCCGCATTTTATAAAAGAAGGTGACAAGGCAATAAAATATATTGCCCTCAGTCGCGAATCGGACCATCAAAACTGGCAAATCGCCCGCAACAGAGAGCGCATTGACTTAAAGCACGTGCGCTATCTCTATATCAAAACCAGCAAAGACGACCCCAACCTGAAGGATAATCTCAATAGGCTTAAAGGTGGCGCCCCAAACAAAAAGGATCCCTATTTAGCAGATTTGGCAGTCCGTAAAGGATTACAGCCAGATCTCGCAGAAAATCTCAACACACTTAACAAGGAGTTAGGATCCAAGATTGAGCTTTGTTATTACTCGGAAAATGATAAATATGGATACAACGAATATTCTGAGAAATACTTTTTTACAACGCTGGAGTCAAACGGCTTTGTCACCGTGACCGCGGACCCGGAAAATATTAACGTCTTGACAATCGAGTCAACGTATCCAAAGGCAATCATCAAACTTGAAGGCGACAAGAAGCTGGAAGTCAGGAGATTTAGGCAAGAGATACGTATAGGGAATCTGACCTATACGGTAACTGGATCCTTGCCTGAGACAAGCTTTACAATCAATAAGAGTATAACAATCCCGATGGAAATTTCGGGCGAAGGCGCGGAAGCACCTCGGATAGGATACATCGCGTACGTTGCAGACAATGCGGTCTACTCATCTGGAACGCCAGCGTCAGTCGAAGCCGGCAGCAAAGGCAAATGGACTTACAATCTGGTCATTGATAAAGCCCAGCATCTGTTTGAAAAAAGCTTTGTCATTACATTCTCTGTTGCCGGCAACGTGACCAGAAAGACGTTCCCCATCGAGGCTCTCATCGCACCAGAGTATTGCGGCGAAATCCAATTGATACTTTACGCCAAAGGACCAAAAGACCAAGAATTCAAGGTGTTGAGCGATGGGAAATTTAGCGCTAATGGGCAGGCTTCTTTCAGGACTCAATACACCTGGAACAACCCTGGCCTGCACCTCTTCATCCTGTGTGAAGCGGGAAATCCCGACAATAACGCAGGCGCTGCTTATGACGTTAGATACCTAGGTAAGGATGAGGGCTGGGAGATATCCATCAGAGAAAACGCCGAACAAGCTCAATATCTCGATTTACGTGAAGCGGTCAATGAGGGGATTGCTCTGAAGTCCAATACCATACGCCTCAATACATTGTTCGGCAAACAACTGCTGTCCAGAGCAGCGAGTAATATCGAGCGGGCGCTTGGGTGGGAGGCTCAGCTTATCGAGGAGCCCGTCATCGATCCTCAATTTGAAAGGCCGCCGGTAGACTTTCACGGCGCAAACGGTGCCTACTTTCGCGAGCTATTCCTACACCTTCCAGACTTAGTTGCAACGCGGCTCAGCGAACAACAGCAGTTCGACGAGGCCGAGGAATGGTATACACGGTATCTGTTTGACCCCTATAGAACAGAGGGTGACAAATACAACCCCCACCCCTTTTGGAACACTCGGCCTCTCGCTGAAGTCGGTAGTGGTCGCTCTGAGCTGCAAAAAACAGTGGATCCAGTGGCACGAGCATTTACGTTGTCGCGGTACTACCGGCAGGCTGTGCTCCTGTCGCTGGTTGACAACTGGCAGCGCCAGGGTGACTACTTTTATCGGCAGCTTACGCCCAGCAGTCTCAATCACGCATGGCTGAGTTATCAAAAAGCACTCAAGCTCATCGGTCCGCTGCCAGAGCGGGTTTCAGTATCGCGATGGGTTGCTGCCGCGCTCAAGGATATACAAAGCTGGTCATTTCGGACGCCCATTAACGAGCGGATTATTAATGCGCGAAAAACGGTGGAGCAAAGACTGTTCAATCTTCGCCACGGGCTAACCATTGACGGCAGGATATTACCCGCCATCGACTGGCAAATCGAAGGCACTGATGGTCTCAGCATCACCCAGCGCAACGTCGATCATGTGATGAGCACCTACAACAGTGATCGAGCTCCAGTCCCAGCGTTCCGTTTCAGGCAACTGGCACCCATGGCTCGCGCGGCAGCGCAGCAATTACAGGACATGGGGCGGCATTACATGAAACTGGTAGAGGACGAGTCAAACACTGGGCTCTCTGTGCTGCTTAAGGAACAGGAAATAAAATTTTCCGAGTTCAGTGTCAAGCTTCAGCAGGAAGCGATCAATTTTGCAAAGGCCCAAAGCGCCGCACTGCAGTCCAGCAAGCAAATGGCGGAGTTCAGAAAAGACTATTACACCCACTTGATTGAAGTAGGACGATCGCCGATGGAGGAGGCCGCTTCCGGACTGCAATGGTCAGCAGCGCTTCTTCAGAACGTCTCGTTACCGCCCATGATTGTTGCGAGTGTTATTAAGGCATTGGCGCCAACCATTTTTGGCGCAGCGGTTGGTGGGAATGAGCCAAGCAGTATTATCGATTCTGGATCAAAGGCTGCAACAATAGCGGCGAAGGGCAGCAAGTATCTAGCTGAGCGTTTGCTGGAGGAATCAGCCTACGAACGCAGAGCCGCTGAATGGGCGTTTGAGCAAAAGTTGGCAGAGATGGATATCCAGCTGCTCGACGTGCAACTTAAACAAACTGACGTCGAGATAAAGGCGGCCGTTATCAGCCTCGATATGGCGCAGGCAGACCGAGCGAATCTCATAGAGGCGCACGCCTACATGACCAGCGGCCTGGCCATTCTCCCTGTCTACAACTGGCTCGTCGCTCGCCAGGAACTGCTGTATGCCCCGGCCTATGACGCAGTGCTTTCGCTCTGCCTCAGCGCCGAGGCAGCCTGGCGCTACGAAATCGGTGACTACAAAAGCACTTCCTTTATCAAGACCGGCGGATGGAACGATACTTACAAGGGCTTGCTGGCCGGCGAGTCACTGATGGTCGATCTGCAGGAAATGGAGAACGCCTATCTGCATAGCCGGGAGCGCCGCCTGACGATCAAAAAGACCATCGATATGAAAGGCAAGCAAACGGATGCTGCATGGCTCGCCACGTTAAGCGGCTTGGCCACCACGCCTATTACCCTAGAGCTCAAGGCTGTCGATTTCGACAAAAACTACCCAGGTCATTATCTGCGTCAACTCAAGCACGTTTCTATCTCTTTCGTCATGACGTCGAGTAGTGGAATGGACTTGGAAGACATCAGTGCCATTCTGACTCAAGTAGACAGCACAACGCTGGTCGAACCCACTGAAGAGGGGCTAGGTTATCTCTACAACGCGACAAAAGCGCCGCCGGAAATCAAGCGCAATTTGCGCGCTAACCAGCAAATCGCCTTGTCGTCTCAAGTCGCTGATGATGGATTGGGACTAGGGAAGGATGGGTGGATGTATGAGCTGGTGTTCCATGACGGCCGTTACTTACCATTTGAAGGTACGGGTGCCATTTCCCGCTGGGAACTGAGTTTTCCGGACGCTGAATTTGCGAGGTCACTCATCAGCGCCGACAAGAAAACCGCTCTCGTAAAAAACATCCAGATTCACCTTGTTTATACAGCTGTAGATGGAGGCAAGGAATTCACTGAAAAAGTGAAAGCCATTATGCCAACCTGACAGTTGGCATCAGCGACTTAAAGCAGCTGTTAGCTGGAAGACCTATGAAATCCCCCAAACGAAACTTGCTGGGGGATTTCTATCACAGAAAATTTATAACCTTATAACGAGTGACGCCGCCCTACACTCCAGCAACCTGGGAGTCAAGAAAGTTCTATAGTTAGACACATTCGCGATTACTGTTATAGCGACAGGCGATAGCCGTCGCTAATCAACTGTTTCATATAGCCTTTAGCAGATAGCACTTCGTCTGGCATTTCTACAGATCGCGTCACCCGCGTCTACCCTGAGTATTAGTTGCGATCCCGCAATCCAATCCCGCGTGTACAGGAATACGATCATGGACGACACAACCACTTCAGCCGTGTTCAGAGAGCTCTTTCCCGAACAAGTCGCCGATAAATGCTCCTCCGATGCATTGGAGGCCAATAATAGCCCGCTTGCCTATCTTCACGCGCTTTACCACCAGGCACTAGAGCTTGAAAAGCTTGGCGACGCCGCTACTCAGATCAGGCTCGCCACACGGCGCCCGGATATAGGCGAAAGGGTACTCGATGAAGGCAGTCTTGAAACCCACATACCCGCGCTGACCCTGGTCATAGAGGCGATGACACGTGAGGCAAAACTCCACGTAGGGGACAAAACCGTCCTGTCAGAGCGAATCGCTAACGCACAGTACCCTGTGCAGTTACCCTTTCATTATCCCCTTGAACAAATCAACGCCGTACTTAGCGTTAGACAGTCCTCCCTGTTCAATCTGTTACAGCAGACTGATTACGCCTACCCCAACTTCGTTTACGGAAACCTACGAACCGATCAACTGCGTAATATCATGCGCAAAGCCACCGGATTCAGTCCCTCACTGCAAGCGTTATTGCTGGAAAAAAATGACAGCACGGTTGCCGACTTTTTGCTAAAGCGCTACGGCGTGACAGGCACTGCGGAGCACGCGCTGGAACGATTGAGTGATGTCGAATTTCTTGCGCGGCAAACAGGGTTGAAGCCGGAAGACATTGTTGATTTGCTCGCTGTGTCCGGCGTAGCAGACGAGAGCCAGGAGGCATTTACCGCTGTTAAACAGTCAAGCGCCTACTCGCCAGCCGGTAAGAACGCGGTGCCGATCGCGGGGCACATCTTCGGCGCAGCTTTTATCAATAACGCCACTGCCCCCGCCCTTACGCTGCAAGACACGTTAAGCGGAGCAGGTATCTCACTGCGAATCAAAGGCGCCAATGCGGACCACCTCGGCCGCATCCACAAAATCATTCACCTGCAACACGCCCTGCAGTTGCCCTACTCGGAAGTAGATCTTCTGGTCATGGCCGCGCTGCGCGCGGAAGGTCAGACCAAAGACTTCACCATTACGGAAAACACCCTCAGGGCATTGGGCGTATTCAAACACCTGCGAAATGAATATCAGATTACTGCCGAGCAATTCGCGGCGCTGATAGATGAGGTGACGCCTTATGCCGTAGGTGAAACCGAGCCGTTTCTCGATAGAGTTCTTGATGGCCCAGGGGCAGGCATGCTGGCAGAAATCGATACGCCGCTGGTGCTCGATGCACGGGTCTTTGAACTACCCACGACCACGGGCGTTGAGAATGCTGCGCCAAACCCGGTGATCGCTGAACTCTGCAAAGCGTTCGCACTTGAAGAGAACGTGGCAATTCTATATCTGAACCAGATCAAACGGACGTTGGGCGTGAAACAGCATGCCCTGACGCTTGGGGTCTTTTCGTCGTTATACCGTCTTACTCGATTGCCGCGACTTCTGCGTCTGGGCATGAACGAGGGCGCCAGCCTGATCGCGCTGCTCGACGCCGCTAACCCTCAGGTCATGGCACAACTGGCTGGCAAACCGGTGATTGCCAGCGATGAAAAGACGACCGACGTCCTTGATGTACTGATTGGCCTTGCGAATCTGGACCACTGGCTGCGCGAGCACAGCATCACGCCGACCGCGCTTTTGAGTTGGCTCACGCCCTACCCCACTAACATACCCGCCAGCCTTAAATCGTATTTCGCTTTGGATGCACGCATCCAACGCACCGTTCTTGACGCTGTCCCGCGAATCAAATCGTCACTGGTCACCGAGTCGGGCCTCGCTCAGACCGCTGGGGCAGGCGTAATGCTCATATCGGGTTCATGGCTGGACACGCTGTCCGCTTACATTGACAGCAGCGGCCTTATTAAATCGTTTGCCCTGGAGACCTCAGGCCCCCTCGCCAGTCAGTTGACCGAGGTGATTGTAGGCAAAGTTGCCAGCACTTCCGGCCTGCTCATAGCCAAAGCTAATTTGGTGGAGATAGCTGATGGTCTTGGGTCGCTCATACAAAACGCAGTGATCGCCCAAGAAGATGCGGTAAAACACATCATTGGCGCAGCGTTTGGTAAATCGAACGATGTCCTGGCCCTGAAGCCTGAACATGCTCTGCAATTACTGCAGTGGGTGAGCGTCTCGCGCTTTGAGCTCCTCGCTGGAATCCTCGAAGCAGAATCCGGTCCACCAGAGCCACCCGGCGCGACAGCAAATGGCCTTGATGTCGCGCTATGGAGCAATCTCGCTCGCCATGCGCAGGTGATCAAGCATTTCAAGTTGAGCGCCTCAGGCTTGAGCGCGCTGCTGAATAGACCCGAATGGTTTTCGCTCGAGCAAACCACGCTGGATAATAAGGTGCCGTCAACAGTGCTGCCTGTGTTGAATCTCGATCTGTGCTACCAGATCGGGCGTTACCACGACTGGGTGTCCAAATGTGAAGAAAATGGTTTTGAAGAGAAAGACGCGCTGGCCTTCTTCGGCAACATTCCAGCCGCCGACGATACCGAGGCAATCGTCGCTTCGTCCCAGCGATTAGGAAAATTGACGGGCTGGTCCCAGAGCGAAGCCTTGTCGCTGATGTCTTCGTTGCAAAAAGTGAAAGAACATCCGTTGGAAGAAAATCTGCTGCCCGAACAGCCAGTCAAGGCCGTAGCCACCTTTGATGACTTCCTAAAGTTGCTCAAACCTGCTGAGAAAGCGCTCTACTACCGCTGGGAGCAGAGGCCCAGAGGCGCAATGGCCGAATTGCTTAATATGTACATGTTGGAAAACAGAACATCGAGCGGAGGCACAGAGGCTGACATTGAACGCGGACTGTACGACAAATTCAAAACATTCATGAGCGATAACCCGGCGCCTCTGCGAGTGTTTGCGAGCCAATATCTGCCAGAAACGAAGCCTACTCTGTGGAAAGAAATGGAGCTATATCAAAGAAATAAATCGCCGCTGACCCTGACGAAATATGACCCGGAAATTTTGGAACCTGAGCCAGGAAAGATTGAGCCTCAAGTGGCATCAGGTTTGAAAAGCACCTTAAGCGACATTGATTACGTGCTGAGATCGCAGCGCCTTTGCAATTTGACGAAATTGCCGTTCCGTTCAGTTCTGGACATGTACAGGCTTGACAGGAGCTCGGCATTTGATGCGTATCGAAATACCGCACAACTGTTACTGGGTGCATGTAGCGAGAAGGAGTCAGCGTCGGTCCAGTCACTCTTGCAGGAAAAGTGGCGTGATGCATTGGCGGGTTACCTGCTAGAACATTGGGCGCCCTCCACTGAGGCTACTAAAACGCGCATTAATTCGTTCGATGATCTGTCCAACTATTTTCTGACAGATATCCTGGTCAGCTCAGCTGCCACTACCCGCGTTGCCATTAAGCATATTGCCAGTCTGCAGCATTATTTGCACAGGCTGTTTGCCCGTCTGGAACCCGGCTATGTGAATGCCGCTATTCCGGAAGCCGCCTCGACGGTGTGGCGAGAGTACATGAGTGAATATGGACTATGGAAAATCTGGAAAACTCAGATCAACCACCCGGAAAATTTAATTTATTACGCAAACCGACCCAATAAAACCGCCGCATTCCAATCCCTGGAAGTCGAGCTCAACCAAGGCAAGCTTGATCCCGCACTACTGCAAACTGCCATTACCAGCTACCTGACTAAGTTTGAACAGACCAGCAACCTGCAGGTTGTTAGCGGGTATCTGGACGGCGTAGATCCTAAAAACGACACTTATCATTTCATTGGCAAAACCAACACGTCGCCCCCTGAGTACTACTGGCGCTCGGTAGACATGGGACTGCGTGATGACAAAGAACGTTTGAGCCCGCTCGCCTGGACGGAGTGGGAAAAGATTAGCGTCGCACCAGGTGGCCAAATCACACAAAGCAGCTACAGAGAGACAACACGTGACAATAAGATCATTAAACACACTTGTGACACGATCCGCCCGGTGATGATCGAGGGGCGGCCTTATGTGTTTTGGGTCGAGCGTGGCTCCGTGGGCCTGCCCAGTTCTGACAAGCAAAACCAGACCCCTACCAAGTTCAAGAAGCTTTCTGTTCAGTACATTTACAAGCAAAGTGACGGCTTTTGGTCGCCGCCTAATGAGTTGATGAGCCTGGATGGAACAAAAGATGGCAAGCGGCTTGATGACATGGTGGACGACGAATCGAGCTCAGCGAAAAACAAAACAAAAATCCCAAACCCATACCTCAAAGATGACACATACGAGCCAGGGCTGATTGCGCTGGTTAACGTGGAAGGAGAGCGGGCTAAAGATCCCTGGTTAACAGTGATGCTGTACGACTGCGCGAGGCCCTCTGAAACAGCGATGAGTCCCGGAAAGATCGATAGCGACTACTTCATTCAGTCGCGAGACCTCTTACTCATAGATAAAAAAACCTTCCTCACAGCAGACCTAGAGAGAGTCAGCCTTGATATTTATTCCTGTAATCGCGACATCAGGGCGATTCAGTATCCCTACGGCATTGAGCGCATCATCATAAAATCCACAGGAACAAGTGAGATAGGTTATATAGCAAATGAGCAATGGAACACTGCTGACCACCTCGCAGCCGAATTACCGGGTATTAAGGGACCGTTGAGCGCGATAATAAATGATTATTGGTTTCAAGCATCCCCTCCCAACACGATGACGGTGAGCTTCAACAAAAAAACCGCTGACCGCATGACGATCACGAGCGAATATCGGAAAAAAATATTCGATAAAACAATTACCCCTACATTACTTTCCTGCAACGTAGCCTGGCAGGGGATTATAAGCGGCGCCCGCGCCTCAATCAATTATCAAGAGTCCAACATTTCGCCTTTTTCCAAGCCGTCACATGTAGTGTCACTGACCATCGTTTCTAGTGAGACAGCCCCTCCCAAGCTGGGATATTCCTTGCTCGTCGATGGAGTTGAAAAAATTTCGCTTCTAGAGGCAGCTCAAAAAAGCAGCAAGACTGGTCTATGGACATACTCGCTTAAAATAGACAACGCCGAGAATTTAATTGACGACAGTTTTAAAATAGTCTGCGCCTTTGCCAAACAAACAGTTTCAGCCCCCCTGCAGCTGACTGTTAACCCAGAGGCATATGCACACGTAACGCTAGGTCTCGTATTTACGGAACGCGCCAAATCTAACTCCGAGGTGCTGGAGGTAGACCTTAAATCCAGGACTGCCCATGCCAATGGGCACGTTATTCTTTCATGCGACGTCAACTTAGCAACTCTGGGACCGAAGGACTACTTCATTCGTGCACTGATACGTAACCGAGAAGTCAGCGATTCTCACTTCTTTTGGTCATTAGAACAGATGACAGCCTCCGAAAAATGGGACATCTCAATCAAGCGGAACGAGCAACAGGCCCAATATCTCGATCTGAATGCCGTTGCCGATCAATCCCCAACATTTCCTACCAACACCATTCGGCTCAACACCCTGTTCGGTAAGCAACTCGTTGCCCGTGCATCGCGCAGCGTAGAACGGGCGTTGGAGTGGGACGCGCAGTTGCTCAAAGAACCCACAATCGATCACGCCATTCCCAACCCGTCTGTTGATTTTCACGGCGCCAACGGCATCTATTTTCGGGAGTTGTTCCTCCACTTGCCGAATCTCGTAGCCACTCGCCTGAGCGAACAACAACAATTCGATGAGGCTGAGCGTTGGTACACCCAGTATTTGTTCGACCCCTACAGAACACAGAAGGACGAAAAACAGCGTCCGCCCTTCTGGAACACCCGTCCCCTCGCGGATGCGGGGACAGGTACCTCAGAGTTGCAAAAGGTGGTGAACCCCACGACCAGAGCTTTCATTCTGTCGCGATACAACCGGCAAGCGGTGTTCCTTTCGATGGTGGAAAACTGGCAGCGCCAGGGCGACCATTTTTACCGTCAACTTACCCCGAGCACGCTCAATCACGCCTGGCTAAGCTATCAAAAAGCGCTGAAGCTGATCGGGCCGCTACCAGAGCGCACGGCGGTGTCGCGTTGGGTGCCTACCGCACTGAGCCAACTGGAAGGCTCGGCATTCCGTATGCCGATCAATGAACGCGTTATAGAAACGCGGAAAATAATCGAACATCGCCTGTTCAATCTACGCCACGGCCTGACGCTGGACGGAAAGCTGCTGCCGGTCATGGACTGGCGCACAGAAGGCACAGACCCTTTCGGGTTCGCCCAACGAGGCATCGGTCATCTCATCAGCAGCTACAACAGCGACCGCATGCAAATACCGGCCTACCGGTTCAGGCAGTTGATCCCCATGGCCCGTGCAGCGGTGCAGCAACTTCAGGACATGGGTCGGCATTACATGAAGCTGATGGAGGATGAGTTCAACACTTCCCTTTCCGTGCTGCTAAAACAGCAGGAGATCAGAATCTCTGATTTCACATTAAGACTTAAGCAGGAGGCAATCAGCTCGGTCAAGGCCAAGAAGGAAACGTTATTGATAAGCAAGCAGATAGCGACTTTCAAGAAGAATCACTACACCAACCTGATTGAAGTTGGGCGGTCTGCAAGGGAGGAGGCGGCAACAGGCCTGCAGTGGACGGCGGCAATACTGGAAAACACTTCAATGCCGCCAAAGCTTCTTGCCAGTGCAATCAAGGCCGTGGTGCCAAACATCTATGGCTTGGCAGTCGGCGGAAATGAACCTTCAAAAACCATTGACACGTTCTCTGAGTTGGCCGAAATCGGTGCTAAAGCCTCCAAGTATCTTGCAGACAAACTCCTTGTTGAAGCGGGCTACGAACGCCGGGCAAACGGATGGACATTCGAACAGGGCCTCGCAGCGTTGGATATTAAATCCATCGACCTGCAGCTGAAGGAGACCAATATCGAACTAAACGCAGCCACCTTATCTATGGACGAGGCCCGTACCCATCGCAAAAACCTCGAAGAAGCCCACGTGGCCATGACAACCGGCTTCACCATCATCCCCATCTACAACTGGCTCGTCGCCCGTCAGGAACTGCTCTATGCCCCAGCCTATGACGCCGTCTTGTCGTTGTGCCTGAGCGCCGAAGCCGCCTGGCGTTACGAGATCGGCGATTACAAACGACCTGCGTTTGTTAAGACCAGCGCATGGATCGACTCCTACAAAGGCATGCTGGCGGGCGAGTCGTTGCTGGTCGATTTGCAGGAAATGGAAAATGCGTATCTGCAAAGCAATGAGCGTCGCTTGACGATCAGAAAAACAATCAATATCTGGGAGGCGCAGACTGATACAGGTCTCAAGATCCTTAAGGGGCTGAAGAGCACCCCTCTGACATGCGACATTAAATCCGCCGACTTCGACCGGAGCTATCCTGGCCATTACCTGCGGCAGCTCAAGCACGTATCGGTTTCGTTCGTAATGGCTGCCGAAGCCGGCGATACCATGAAAGAGGTCAGCGCGGTTCTGACCCAAACCGACAGCACGACGCTGATCGAGCCTGTCAAAGATGGGGCTGAGTATCTTTACGGTCTAGCCACCAAACCACCTGCCAGCGTTAAACGTAATTTACGAGCGCAACAGCAAATCGCCCTATCGTCAGGCACTGCCGATGACGGATTGGGTTTTGGGCCCGGGGATTGGGTGTATGAACTGATGTTCCACGATGGCCGGTATTTGCCATTCGAGGGCACGGGTGCGATATCGCGCTGGCAGCTAAGCTTTCCTGACGAGCAGTTCGTCAGGTCATTGGTCAACGGTGATAAAGCACTCGTCAAAAGCATCCAGCTTCATATGGTCTACACCGCAGTAGACGGCGGCAAGGAATTCACTGACACCGTGAAAACACTGCGAGACAAGCCGTAACCGCAACAAGCACCACGTCGGGGTCATGATCATCTCATGGCCTTCGACGATTACTTGGATTCAGCCCACCTCCGTGGGCTGAATACGTATTACCCCCGCCGCGCCACCAGCAAAAACGACGCCGCACTCGCCAACAACCCCGCACACGCCCGGTTGAACCACCGCTTGCCACTAGACTTGGCAAACAGCCGACGCGCATGCACCCCCATCCAGCAATACAGCCCGATAGCGATACATTCCAGCGCCAGAAACAGCGCGCCCAGTTGTGCGAATTGAGTGGTGATAACGCCGGTACGGTCCACGAATTGCGGCAGAAACGCCGTGAACAAGAGAATGGCTTTGGGGTTGCCGATGGCGATCAGAAACTCCTGACGTGCCAGCCTCGGCACTCCGGCCTGCGCGCCGGCTTCGACATCGTGCGCCTCGCATGGCGCTCGCCACAGTTGTAACGCCAGATAGAACAGATACGCCGCCCCCACAATCTTGATCGTATGAAACAGCCACTCGGACGTATGCAGCACCGCTGTAAGCCCGACTGCGGCCAGCGCAATCATGATCGCGAATGCCAGCAACCTACCAAGCCCGCCGGTGCAGGCGCGGCCAAATCCATAACGCGACGCGTTGCTGATGGAGAGCAGATTATTCGGGCCCGGCGCCATGTTCAGGGCGAAACAGGCGGGGATGAATAGAGCGAGGGTCGACATGTCCATGGCGGTGTCCCTTCCAGTAGCCGGGTGAAACATCATTTTGCACTCGTCACCAGCCGGCTCAAGATACAGCTAGGCCGGGAAACCGCGCCTGGCTGTACCGGTGCGAGACAAACGCGGTAACCAAGGGGCGATGAAACGCCCATCGAGAAAACCTAGCCTTGCAGTCCCTCCCCCAGCAAGGACGCTCCGATGCTGCCCCTCCTCCGCGCGATGACCTGCGCTTTGATCGCGCTCGTTTCCATCACAGCCAATGCCACCTCTTGCCCCGACTGGCCACCGGCCAAAGCCCGAAGCGAAATCCTCGCGCTGCAAAGCCAGATCACCCAATGGGACGACAGTTATCACCGCCAGGGCGTCTCGCTGGTGGCCGATGAGCTGTACGACCAATCCGTTCAGCGACTCGCCGATCTGCGCGGCTGTTTCGCCGCGACGCCAGCCTCGCCCTTGAACCCGCTGAAAACCGCGCGCGGTACCGTTGCCCATCCCATCCCCCATACGGGCCTGACCAAACTGCCGGGCGAGGTTGCCGTTCAGGCGTGGCTTGAAGGCCGAAGCGATCTATGGATTCAGCCGAAGGTAGACGGCGTGGCGGTCTCGCTGGTGTATGTCGACGGCAAACTGGTGAGCGCCATCAGCCGGGGCGACGGGGTTTTCGGTCAGGACTGGACTGGACATGCCCACCAGATCGAGGCGATCCCTCGCCATCTCGCGTGGGAAAAGACCGTGATCCTCCAGGGCGAGTTGTATTGGAAGCTGACAGATCACGTTCAGGCGGACGCCGGCAGTCTTAACGCTCGCAGCAAAGTGGCCGGGCTGCTGGCGCGTCACGCGATCAGCGAACAGGAAGGCGCGAATATCGGGCTGTTCGTCTGGGACTGGCCAGAAGGTCCGTCGGACATGACCGCGCGATTGGCAGGGCTCAGGGCCATGGGTTTCGAGGACAGCGCGCGCTTCAGTGAGCCGTTGGAAGGTTTCATTCAGGCGAAAAACTGGCGAGAGCACTGGTACCGTTCGCCGCTCCCGTTTGCCACCGATGGCGTGGTCATTCGCCAAGGCGAGCGCCCGTCGGCCGAGCGCTGGCAGGCGAAAGCGCCTTACTGGATCGCGGCCTGGAAGTACCCGTTTGCGCAGGCGCTGGCCGAGGTGCGCAAGGTTCATTTCAATGTCGGGCGCAGTGGCAAGATCACGCCCGTGCTGGACATCGAACCGGTGCGCCTGGATGACCGAATGATCGCCCGCATCAGCGTTGGCTCGCTTAAGCGCTGGCAGGAAATGGACATTCGGCCTGGCGATCAGGTCGCGATCAGCCTCGCCGGCCTGACGATTCCGCGTCTGGATGAGGTGATATCGCGCAGCGTTGATCGTGCGCCACTGGATGTGCCGCGAGCAGAGGACTTTCATTCGCTGAGTTGCTGGCAGCCCGTTGAGGGCTGCGAAAGTCAGTTCCGTGAACGGTTGAAATGGCTGGGAGGGAAGAAGGGCTTGGCGCTTAACGGCGTAGGACCGGGCACCTGGGATAAGTTGATTCAGGCAGGACAATTAAACGGTTTGCTGGACTGGATGACCCTCGACAGTGCGCAGCTTGCTAACATTCCCGGTCTGGGCGAGCGCAGCGGCGCTAAACTGCTGGCAAGTTTTCAGGCTGCACGCGATAAGCCCTTTGTCGTGTGGCTCAAAGCCATCGGTTTGCCGCCGGCCACGGGTGTTGATCTGGGTGATTCGTGGGCAGCGCTGGTCTCG
The DNA here is from genome assembly GCF_057834665.1 of Pseudomonas sp. GL_135. NCBI lineage: Bacteria > Pseudomonadati > Pseudomonadota > Gammaproteobacteria > Pseudomonadales > Pseudomonadaceae > Pseudomonas > Pseudomonas sp. GL_135. The sequence goes on along the minus strand of NZ_CM174408.1, from coordinate 317,853 downwards.
CGAAGCGCCGTGGAATGGCAGGCCGAACCCGGCATTGGCTCCGGACGTGCGAAGCAGTTACATGCATTTTTTCAAGACCCGCAGGTGCAGGCCCTAAGCAGGCAGCTGAAGGACGAAGGCATCAACGGTTTTTAGTATTTTCAGGGCCGCATGATTGTGTAGAGCGTGCGGCTGTGTGTATTCAAGGAGTATTCATGAAATTCCTGTCATCCCTTTTTGCATTCACCGCGTGCGGGTTTCTGGCCGCGCCCGTGTTTGCGGCCGAACAAGCGCCGGAGCCGTCCGAATGCGCCTCGAAGCGTCAGGACATCACCACTCAGATTGAGAGCGCCAAAGCCGCCGGCAACACCGATCAACAGGCCGGGCTGCAAAAAGCCCTCAGCGAAATGAACGCAAACTGCACCGACGTCGACGTGGTCAAGCAGCAGGAACAGAAGGTGCTGGATGCCAAGCGCGAAGTCAGCCGTCGCCAGGCGGATCTGAACAAGGCCATGAGCAAAGGCGATCCCGAGAAAATCGACAAGCGTAAAGACAAGCTGGCCGAGTCCCGCAAGGAGTTGCAGGAAGAGCAGGAGAAGCTGGAGAGCGTCAAGCCGGACGAGGATGACGATTAAGCGCAATTACTGCTTTCTGGAGGAGTGAGCTGCTCGGGAAGTGGCGTTCAGTCCGAAATATTCAGCGACTATACTGGCCTCTTCGTGAGCAAGCTCACTCCCACAGGTAGTGTGTTTGCTGCCACATCGCGTCAACTTAGAAATAGTGAGCGGTCAGACAGAGACGCCAAACAGCGCAATCACCAGACCCATCCCGACGATCCAGGCCAGCGAACGCAACGCCGCGAGATCCGCCAGATAGAAGATGATGTAGAGCAGGCGACTGGTCACGAACAGCACGGCCAGTACGTCGATCGTCACCAACTGCGCCACGCCGGCAACGTGGGCAATGATCACACCGGCAGCAAATCCTGGAATCGCTTCAAAACTATTGAGCTGCGCGTTGTGGGCGCGCCGCGGGAGACCTTCGAGGCGGTCGAGAAAGTCACGGGGATCATGATTGTGCCTTGCACTGAACTTGCCGCTGCTGAACTTGGCAACGCCAGCGCACCCTATCGGCAACAGAATCACGATCAACACGCACCAAAAAGCAACGGTCATAACCACATCCTTTTTTTAGAATTTGAGCTTCATCAGAAACATCCCGGCCAACACCTATCTACAGGCTAAGAGCCACGGTCCGCCGAAAGGTTCTTACAGGTAACGCATGCAATCGTAGGACCGGCTTCAGCCGGGAAGGCGTCGCCCGCCACACCACAAATTTGATAGCGCACACACCGGCCCCTTCCCGGCTAAAGCCGGTCCTGCAGAGAACAACCTGCGCGCAGTTTGTTCGCCGTTACTGCCACCGCCATCCCGATTGGCTAAGATGCCAGCCACCCAGCCGACCCAGGCTGTATCTCGTTGCCCAGGAGCCTGCATGTCCAGCGAAGAAGACGCCACCCTCAGTGGCGCAGCGCCGATGATTCCCGATCAGCGTCGGGAGTTGATGCTGCGTCAGTTGCGCAAGCATCAGGTGCTGAGCGTGCATCAGCTCATGGAAATGTTCGACTGCTCGCACATGACTGTCCGCCGCGACATCGCGCTGCTTGAGCAAAGCGGCCGTGCCTATTCGGTGACCGGCGGGGTGCGCATCGCCAGCCAGGTTCACAGCGAGCCCAGTCACCAGTCCAAGGCCGTGGTCGAGCTGCCGCACAAACAGGCGATGGCGAAACTGGCCGCCAGCCTGCTGCACCCTGAGATGACCGTGTACCTGGACGCCGGCACCAGCACGCTGGAAATCGTCCCGTACATCGTCGCACTGGCGGGCATGACCGTGGTCACCAACGATTTTGGCGTGGTCAACGCCCTCGCCGATGCGACCCATGTGGATGTGATTCACACCGGCGGGCTGCTGGATCACCCGAACCGATCCTGTGTCGGCGGGCTGGCAGCGGCGACGCTGCGGCAATTGGCAACCGACGTGGCGTTCATGTCGACCAGTTCGTGGGATCTGCAGCGGGGTACCACGACGCCGTCCGCGCTAAAAGTTGAGGTCAAGCAGGCGGCGATGCAGTCAGCGTCGCGCACGGTGTTGCTGACGACCAGCACGAAATACGGCACGTTCGGCATGTACAAGGTCGCCGGCCTGGAGCAGTTCGACACGATCATCAGCGACGACCGCCTCGCCCACGGCGCAGCGGACAGCATTCGCGGGCTGGGGGTTGAGTTGATGTTGGCGTCGGTGGGTAAGGCCGAGCTCTCCCGACGCTGACATCCCTGCTGTGGGAGTGAGCTTGCTCGCGAAAGCGGTATTTCAGCCGCCGAAGATGCGGCGGATGCGCCTGCTGCTTCGCGAGCAAGCTCGCTCCCCCAGTTGTGTACCGACAGATACATCCCACCCCATAAACCGTGCACCCAAGCCTTGGCAGCCAGCCAGGGCTTTTTTATGCGCGGCTACGTCAATGTTAATTTTTGTTAACTAAAAAAAGCACTTCACATTATCCGATCACAGGTTCACTATCTTTAACAGATCAGAACAAACACCATTCGAGTGCTGATGAACTTCGGCGCTCACCCGAGGAGAGATTCATGGATAACAAGAATGTCGGCGTCATTGGGCTGGGTGCAATGGGCCTGGGTATTGCGCGCTCCTTGCTGCGCAGCGGCTTCAACGTTCATGCCTGTGACGTACGCGCGGCCGTGACAGAGCAATTCGCCAGCGAAGGCGGCGTTGCCTGTGAATCTCCTGCAAGCATGGCGGCGGCCTGCGACGTGATCATCACCGTCGTTGTCAACGCCGAGCAGACCGAAACCGTATTGTTCGGTGACAACGGCGCAGTCGCCGCCCTGCGCCCGGGCAGTCTGATCATCGGTTGCGCCACGGTCGCACCGACCTTCGCCATCGAACTCGGTCAACGCCTCACCGAAAAAGGCCTGCTCTACCTCGACGCGCCGATCTCCGGGGGCGCGGCCAAGGCAGCCGCTGGCGAGATGACCATGATGACCTCCGGCCCGGCTGATTCTTACGCCAAGGCCGACGCGATCCTCAACGGCATGGCGGGCAAGGTCTATCGCCTGGGCGACGTCCACGGCCTGGGCTCCAAAGTCAAAATCATCAATCAGTTGCTGGCCGGCGTCCACATCGCCGCCAGCGCCGAAGCCATGGCCCTGGGCCTGCGCGAAGGCGTCGATGCCGATGCGCTGTACGAAGTGATCACCAACAGCGCCGGTAACTCGTGGATGTTCGAGAACCGCGTGCCGCACATTCTCAAGGCGGACTACACGCCGTTGTCGGCCGTGGACATCTTCGTCAAAGACCTGGGTCTGGTACTCGATACCGCCCGCGCCAGCAAATTCCCGCTGCCGCTGTCGTCCACCGCCCACCAGATGTTCATGCAAGCCTCTACCGCTGGCTTTGGTCGCGAGGATGATTCTGCCGTGATCAAGATTTTCCCGGGCATCGAACTGCCGAACGCCAAGCCTGAAAACAACTGAGATGACGCTGATGAGCACCACGACTCCGCGCCCTCTGTTGGGCTGCATCGCCGATGATTTCACCGGCGCCACCGACTTGGCCAACATGCTGGTGCGGGGCGGCATGCGCACCGTGCAGAGCATTGGTATCCCGAGCGCCGAGAGCCTGTCCGAACTGGACGCCGACGCCATCGTCATCGCGCTGAAGTCCCGCACCACGCCCGCTGCAGAAGCGGTGGAAGAATCCCTCGCCGCGCTGCAGTGGCTGCGTGAGCAGGGCTGCGAGCAGATCTTCTTCAAATACTGCTCGACGTTTGATTCCACCGCCAAAGGCAACATTGGCCAGGTCAGTGAAGCGCTGCTCAAGGCGCTGAACAGCGATTTCGCGTTGGCTTGCCCGGCGTTCCCGGAGAACGGTCGCACGATTTTCCGCGGCCATCTGTTCGTGCAGGACCAACTGCTCAGCGAATGTGGCATGCAAAACCACCCGCTGACGCCGATGACCGATGCCAATCTGGTGCGCGTGCTGCAATCGCAAACCACGCAGAAAGTTGGCCTGCTGCGTTATGACAGCATCGCCAAAGGCGTCGACGGCGTGCGTGCGCGCATCAAAGAGTTACGTGGAGACGGCGTGGTCATGGCGATTGCCGACGCGCTGTCTGACGCTGATTTGTACACGCTGGGCGAAGCCTGCGCCGACCTGCCGCTGCTCACCGGCGGCTCGGGTCTGGCGCTGGGCCTGCCGGGCAATTTCCGCAAAGCGGGCAAGCTGCGCGACATCGATGCGGCGAAGCTTGAGCACGTCGACGGCGGCGAAGTGGTATTGGCGGGCAGCGCGTCGGTGGCTACCAACGGCCAGGTTGCCGCCTGGCTTGAGGCTAACCGGCCTGCACTGCGCATCGATCCATTGGCATTGGCTGAAGGCAAACCGGTGGTGGCAGACGCACTGGCGTTCGCCCGCGATGCCGGGCAAACCGTGCTGATCTACGCCACCAGCAGCCCGGAAGAAGTCAAAGCTGTGCAGCAAAAACTCGGCGTCGAACGTGCTGGCGCGCTGGTCGAAGACGCGCTGGGGCAGATCGCTAGCGGCCTGTTGGACGCGGGCGTGAAACGCTTTGTCGTCGCTGGCGGTGAAACCTCCGGTGCCGTGGTTCAGGCCTTGGGTGTGAGCCTACTGAAGATCGGCGCGCAGATCGACCCGGGTGTTCCAGCGACCATCAGCAGCGGTGCGATGCCTCTGGCTCTGGCGCTGAAGTCCGGGAATTTCGGTGGCCGCGACTTTTTCGACAAAGCCCTCAAGCAACTGGCGGGGGGTGCTCAATGAGCAACGTAACCAGCCCTTCAGTGAGCGCCGAAAACAAGCAGCGTGAAGAAATCTGCACCATCGGCCGTCTGCTGTTCGGACGCGGCTACACCGTCGGCACCGCAGGCAACATCAGCGCGCGCCTTGACGACGGCTGGCTGATTACGCCAACCGACGCATGCCTGGGGCGCCTCGATCCTGATGCCATCGCCAAGGTCAATCTGGCCGGCGAATGGGTGTCCGGCGATAAGCCGTCGAAGACATTGGCGCTGCATCGTCAGGTCTACGACCGCAATCCCGGTGTCGGCGGCGTGGTGCACACCCACTCGACGCACCTGGTCGCGCTGACACTGGCCGGCGTCTGGAAACCCGAAGACATCCTCCCGCCGATCACCCCTTATCAGGTGATGAAGGTCGGGCACATTCCCTTGATTGCCTACGAGCGCCCCGGCTCGCCGAACGTCGCTGAACAAGTGGCGAAACTGGCGAACAGCGTGCGCGGCGTGATGCTCGAACGACTCGGCCCGGTGATCTGGGAAAGCTCGGTCGCCAAGGCTTCTTATGCGCTGGAAGAGCTGGAGGAGACCGCACGCCTCTGGCTGATGAGCAACCCCAAACCTGAACCGCTGGACGCAGCGGCCCTGGAAGAACTGCGCCAGACGTTCGGCGTGAACTGGTAACCCCAACGGCGTTTTGATCGAAAACCGGCCTGCCGGTTTTCGGCGGACCGGCTTGGCCGGAAAACAATAACAACGGGACACAACATGACTCCTCTATTGCTCATGATCATCGCCGGAGCCGGCATTGCGCTGTTGCTGCTTCTGGTCCTGAAATACAAGTTTCAACCGTTCGTGGCGCTGATGCTGGTCAGCATTATCGTGGCGCTGGTGGCCGGGGTTAAACCGGGCGATCTGGTAGCGACCATCGAAGGCGGCATGGGCAAAACCCTCGGCCACATCGCGATCATCATCGCCCTTGGCGCCATGATCGGCCGCATCATCGAACTGTCCGGCGGCGCCGAGGCGCTGGCCAAGACCCTGATCAACCGCTTCGGCAACCGGCGCACGCCGCTGGCCCTGACTGTGGCGGGTTTCATGGTCGGTATTCCAGTGTTCTTCGAAGTCGGCGTGATCATCCTCATGCCACTGGCCTACGGCGTCGCCCGCGCTGCTCGTAAGCCATTGCTGGTTTATGCGCTGCCGATGTGCGCTGCGCTGTTGTCGGTACACGCCTTCCTGCCACCGCATCCGGGTGCTGTTGCAGCCGCCGGCCAGCTGGGCGCGGACTTGGGTCGCGTATTGATGTTCGGGCTGCCGATGGTGGGGATTCTGTGCCTGATCGGTTACCTGATCGCCGGGCGCATGACCCGCAGGGTCTACCCGATGACCGACGATATCCGCAGCGAAGTGTACGGCTCCCACGTCACCAACGACGACCTGGTGGCTTGGGCCAATAACGATTACTCGCGAGTGTCTGAAGCGACCCACACCAAAGAGCTGGGCCTGGAAGAAAACGCCAGCAGCCTGGCGGCACGCCTGCCCAAAGCGCCGGCGCCGGGGGCAGGCATCATCATCGCGCTGATTCTGCTGCCGATCATTTTGATTCTGCTGGGCACGCTGGCGACCACGATGTTGCCAGCCGACTCAATGCTGCGCAACGTGCTGACCGTTCTCGGCGCGCCGCTGGTGGCACTGCTGATCGACACGCTGCTGTGCGCCTGGTTGCTGGGCTCGCGCCGTGGCTGGAGCCGCAGTCAGGTGTCCGATGTCGTGGGCTCGGCACTGCCCGGTGTAGCGATGGTGATCTTGATTGCGGGCGCAGGCGGCGTGTTTGGCAAGGTGCTGGTCGATACCGGCATCGGCGCCGTCGTGTCCGAAGCGCTGCGCAACACCGGCCTGCCGGTCCTCGCGCTGGGCTTTCTGCTGACACTGCTGTTGCGCGCCGTACAGGGCTCGACCACAGTGGCGCTGGTGACCACGGCTGGCATTCTCAGCCCGCTGATCGCCACGCTGAACCTGAGCGCCAACCACATGGCCCTGCTCTGTCTGGCCATGGGCGGTGGCGGTCTGGCGATGTCGCACATCAACGACGCCGGTTACTGGATGTTCACCAAACTGGCGGGCCTCAACGTTGCCGACGGCCTGCGCACCTGGACCTTCCTGGTGACCATTCTGGGCACCCTCGGGTTCTTGATGACGCTGCTGCTCTGGCCATTCGTCTAACGGCTTCAATTGGGAGATAACCATGCCTCGCTTCGCTGCCAACCTCAGCATGATGTATCCGCAATACGACTTTCTGGCGCGTTTCTCGGCTGCGGCGAGTGACGGCTTCAAGGGCGTGGAATACCTGTTTCCGTATGACTTCAAGGCCGAGGAAATCAAGCTGCGTCTGGACGACTTCGGCCTGACCCAGGCGCTGTTCAATGCCCCGCCCGGCGATTTCACCAAGGGCGAGCGCGGCATTGCATCGTTGCCGGGCCGGGAGAGCGAATTTCGCGACGGCTTTCAGAAAGCGCTGGATTACGCAGCGGTGCTGGGCAACGACCGGATTCACGTCATGGCCGGCCTGCTGCACAGTGAAGATCTGCGTCAGAAGCATCACGCGGTGTACCTGGAAAACCTGAGCTTCGCCGCGCAACAGGCGGCAAAGGTCGGGCTGACGGTGTTGATCGAGCCGATAAACACCCGCGATATTCCGGGCTTCTTCCTCAATCGTCAGGATCAGGGTCAGGCGGTGCTGAAAGAAGTCGGCGCTGACAATCTGCGGGTGCAGTTCGACTGCTATCACTGCCAGATCGTCGAGGGCGACGTGACCAGCAAACTGCGTCGTGACTTCGCCGGCATCGGCCACATCCAGATCGCGGGTGTGCCGGACCGGCATGAGCCGAGCGTGGGGGAAGTGAATTACCCGTGGCTGTTCGAAGAGATCGACCGCCTGGGCTACACCGGCTGGGTCGGCTGCGAGTACCGTCCGAAAGGCGATACCAGCGAAGGCCTGCAGTGGCTGCGCGATTGGCAGGCGCGTCATCAGAGCTGAAGCACACATTTCATTGCGGAAGCGAGCTTGCTCGCGAATCGGTCAGTACATCCGCTCGATTTTCAGGATCTGAAATGCCGTCTTCGTGAGCAAGCTCACTCTCACAGGGACTGTGTGTGTGCTGCCTGATCGCGCCCCGTCAGAACGATAGACCGCTCAGTGATCACCCAAAACTTCAGGCACGCAGCACGATCACTCGTTGATCGATTCTTCCTTGAACTGATCTTTCACGTAGGTGATTTCGGTCTTGCCGTGTGGCGCCGGCAGGCCGTCTTCGCCCAGGTTCACGAAGACCATTTTCTCGACCGTGAGAATGCTCTTGCGGGTGATCTTGTTGCGCACCTGGCAGGTCAGCGTGATGGAGGTGCGGCCAAATTCGGTGGCGGTAATCCCCAGTTCGATGATGTCGCCCTGACGCGACGCGCTGACAAAGTTGATCTCGGAAATGTACTTGGTCACGACGCGCTGATTGCCCAACTGAACAATGGCGTAGATGGCCGCTTCTTCGTCGATCCAGCGCAACAGGCTGCCGCCGAACAACGTGCCGTTGGGGTTGAGGTCTTCGGGTTTTACCCATTTGCGGGTGTGGAAGTTCATGGGGGCTCCGGGGTGTTTGGGAGGCGGTGGTGGATGTGCCCCAGCTTCAAGCTTCAAGCCTGAAGCTGCAAGTTAAAAGCAGGTCCGCTGTTGTTTACCGCTTGCCGCTTGCAGCTTGCCACTTGCAGCTCAAAGAAAGATAATCGCCACCGCTTCAAAAAACGGTCATCACACCTTGTTACCGTTTTCCCGCCACCTGTCCGAGGGGCGCTGCAGCAGGTCAGACCTGTCAGGCTCGGAGAGGGCGTTGTTTGATCAGGCTTCTCGCCGCTCAAGCTTTAAACGCACAACGGCGCCCATTCGCACCCTACGAATGGAGACTCTTTATGAGTGCTGTACTGACGCCCAACGATTTCAACGACTACAAAGTCGCCGACATGTCCCTGGCTGGCTGGGGCCGTCGCGAAACCATCATCGCCGAATCCGAAATGCCAGCCCTGATGGGCCTGCGTCGCAAGTACGCTGGCGAACAACCGCTCAAGGGCGCGAAGATTCTCGGTTGCATCCACATGACCATTCAGACTGCCGTGCTGATCGAAACCCTGGTTGCCCTGGGTGCCGAAGTACGCTGGTCGTCCTGCAACATCTTCTCGACTCAGGATCAGGCCGCTGCTGCCATTGCTGCTGCCGGCATTCCTGTTTTCGCCTGGAAAGGCGAGACCGAAGCCGAGTACGAGTGGTGCCTGGAGCAGACCATCCTCAAGGACGGTCAGCCATGGGACGCCAACATGATCCTCGACGACGGCGGCGACCTGACCGAGCTGCTGCACAAGAAATACCCGGCCATCCTGGACCGCGTCCACGGCGTGACCGAAGAGACCACCACGGGCGTTCACCGCCTGCTGGACATGCTGGCCAAGGGCGAACTGAAGATCCCTGCGATCAACGTCAACGACTCGGTCACCAAGAGCAAGAACGACAACAAGTACGGCTGCCGTCACAGCCTGAACGACGCCATCAAGCGCGGTACCGACCACCTGTTGTCCGGCAAGCAAGCGCTGGTCATCGGCTATGGTGACGTGGGCAAGGGTTCGGCTCAGTCGCTGCGTCAGGAAGGCATGATCGTCAAGGTCACCGAAGTCGACCCGATCTGCGCCATGCAAGCGTGCATGGACGGTTTCGAATTGGTTTCGCCTTTCATCGACGGCGAGAACGACGGCACCGAAGCGAGCATCGACAAAGCACTGCTGGGCAAGATCGACCTGATCGTTACCACTACCGGTAACGTCAACGTCTGCGACGCCAACATGCTCAAGGCCCTGAAGAAACGCGCCGTGGTCTGCAACATCGGTCACTTCGACAACGAAATCGACACGGCTTTCATGCGCAAGAACTGGGCATGGGAAGAAGTGAAGCCGCAAGTGCACAAGATCCACCGCACCGGCGCTGGCCAGTTTGACCCGCAGAACGACGACTACCTGATCCTGCTGGCCGAAGGTCGTCTGGTGAACCTGGGCAACGCAACCGGTCACCCGAGCCGCATCATGGACGGCTCGTTCGCCAACCAGGTGCTGGCACAGATCTTCCTGTTCAACCAGAAGTACGCTGACCTGAGCCCTGCTCAGAAAGCCGAGCGTCTGACCGTTGAAGTGTTGCCGAAGAAGCTGGACGAAGAAGTGGCCCTGGAAATGGTACGCGGCTTCGGCGGCGTCGTGACCAAGCTGACCAAGACCCAGGCCGACTACATCGGCGTGACCGTCGAAGGTCCGTTCAAGCCGCACGCTTATCGCTACTAAGCAGTAAGCGGCAAGCTTCAAGCGGCAAGTAAAGGCATCACCATTGTGAGCACTTGCCGCGTCAGGCTTTAAATCGTCCAAGCATTTAGCAGCACCAGGTGGCAAGCCTTGAGCTGCAGGATACGGCGCACCGCCACTCTTGCAGCTTATGGCTTGTAGCTTGCCGCTGGAGACTCGCTCCATGAGCCAAGACCGTAGCTACAGTTTCGAATTCTTCCCGACGAAGACCGACGCTGGTCATGAAAAACTGCTTGCCACGGCGCGTACGCTGGCCAGCTACAACCCCGAATTTTTCTCCTGCACTTACGGTGCCGGGGGTTCCACGCGCGATCGCACGATCAACACCGTGCTGCAGCTGGAAAAAGAAGTGCACGTCCCGGCCGCTCCGCACTTGTCGTGTGTCGGTGACAGCAAGGCTGACCTGCGCAGCTTGCTGACGCAGTACCAGCAAGCCGGCATCAAACGTATCGTTGCCCTGCGCGGTGACCTGCCCTCAGGCATGGGCATGGCCAGCGGTGAGTTGCGTTATGCCAATGACCTGGTGAGCTTCATTCGAGAAGAAACCGGCGATCACTTTCACATCGAAGTCGCGGCTTACCCCGAGATGCACCCACAGGCGCGCAACTTCGAAGACGATCTGAAAAACTTTGTGCGCAAGGCCAACGCCGGCGCCAACAGTGCGATCACCCAGTACTTCTTCAACGCTGACAGCTACTTCCACTTCGTCGAGCGCGTACGGAAGATGGGCGTGGATATTCCGATCGTGCCAGGCATCATGCCGATCACCAACTACAGCAAACTGGCGCGCTTTTCGGACGCATGCGGTGCGGAGATCCCGCGCTGGGTTCGCAAGCAGCTGGAAGCGTACGGCGATGACACGGTGAGCATTCAGGCGTTTGGCGAGCAGGTCATCACCGAGATGTGCGAACGACTGCTGCACGGTGGTGCCCCCGGTTTGCATTTCTACACGCTGAATCAGGCCGAACCCAGTTTGGCGGTGTGGAACAACCTCAAGCTCTCTGCACAATAACGGTTTCAATCCAGACGGATTGAAACCATGCTGGCTTCACCGGCAGGCTTCGTCACCCCGAGGCCTGCCAGCCCCGTCATTGAGCCCAGCCTTCTGTTTTTGTTGAGAATCATTGCTTTTATTTAGTTTGCTCGCGTCGTAATCTCGCGCGCATGCCGCCCATCCTCCCACTATTCATTGCCGCTCTTCTCGCCTGCCTGAGCTTCAGCGCGCTGGGCGAAAAACTGCGGATCGTCACCGAACCCTGGTCCCCGTACGTCATCGTGGACGACAACCATGCCTCCGGGCTGGATTACGACACGACGGCGGTTGTCTTCGAGCGTCTGGGCATCGACGTCGAGTGGCAGTTTCTCCCGTGGAAACGCTGCCTGATGATGCTCAGTGACGGCGAGGCCGACGGGGTTCTCGACATCTTCAAGGACGAAGCACGGCCTGACCTTTTGTATCCAAACGAACCGTTATCGAGCATCGACTGGGTGCTGTTTCAGGCCAATGCCCGGCCGCATGCCTTCAATGGCGTAGAAGACCTGCACGGGCTGACCGTCGGCGTCTCTCCGGGTTATCGATACAGCCCGGCGTTTGACAGCTCGACGGCGTTCATCCGCGAGCCTGCGCCCAGCCATGAAGCGAACTTCGGCAAACTGATTCGCGGCCGCATCGATTTGATGGTGACCGATCGCCTGCTGGGTCGACAGATGATCGAGCGACTCAAGCTGGAAGGCCAGGTCAGTCAGTTGCCGACCGTGCTCAATCACCGGGGGCAGTACCTGGCGCTGCGCCCCAATGCCGGCATGGACTTGCTGGCCCAGCGCTTCAGCGCAGAACTCAAGCGTTTCAAGCGCGAACCCGCGTACGCAAAACTGGTGGAGCGGTACACCGGCGAAACACTGACGACATTGCCTGCAGAACCGGGGGAAAGTGTCGATAAAACCGTTGAGCAGCAGGAAAGCAGCGCGTTGTGATTGCTCTGTTATACTCCGGCGTCCCCGCCAGGCTTGCGCCCGGGTGCACGGTCTCACAGAAGACTTCTCGAACACGTCAGCAGCGCACTTTTTGCGCCCCTGCCCGAGTTGAACTTACAGACCTCCACAGGACCGGACGCCATTGCACCTTCCAAGGAGTGTGCGATGACCGCAGCAGGGTCGAGCGCATTCACGTTACGTGCAGAACCTTTAGTCTGCGCCTGGAAGATCATCCCTATTTGGGCCTCTATGGCCCCAACTCAAGACAGGATTACTCATGTCCTTTGCTTCCCTCGGTCTCTCCGAGGCTTTAGTCAGCGCCATCGAGGCTGCTGGCTACACCCAGCCTACCCCGGTGCAACAGCGGGCCATTCCCGCCGTGTTGCAAGGCCGCGATCTGATGGTCGCCGCCCAGACAGGTACTGGTAAAACCGGTGGTTTCGCCCTCCCAATCCTGGAGCGGTTGTTTCCCAACGGTCATCCGGACAAATCCCAGCGTCACGGCCCGCGCCAACCCCGCGTCCTGGTCCTGACCCCGACCCGTGAACTGGCCGCTCAAGTCCACGACAGCTTCAAGATCTACGCCAAGAACCTCAAGTTCGTCAGTACCTGCATCTTCGGCGGTGTCGGCATGAACCCACAGGTCCAGGCCATGGCGCGCGGCGTCGACGTACTGGTCTCCTGCCCGGGTCGTTTGCTCGATCTGGCCGGTCAGGGCAGCGTCGATCTGTCCCACGTTGAAATCCTCGTGCTGGACGAAGCCGACCGCATGCTCGACATGGGCTTTGTTCACGACGTGAAGAAAGTCCTCGCCCGCTTGCCGTCCAAGCGTCAGAACCTGCTCTTCTCGGCAACGTTCTCGCAGGACATCACCGCGCTGGCCGGCAAACTGCTGCACAACCCGGAACGCATCGAAGTCACGCCGCCGAACACCACGGTCGAGCGCATCGAACAGCGCGTTTTCCGTCTGCCGGCCAACCACAAACGTTCGCTTCTGGCGCACTTGATCACTCAAGGCGCGTGGGAACAGGTGCTGGTGTTTACCCGCACCAAGCACGGCGCCAACCGCCTGGCCGAGTACCTGGACAAACACGGCCTCAGCGCTGTGGCGATCCACGGTAACAAAAGCCAGAACGCGCGCACCAAAGCGTTGGCGGATTTCAAGGCTGGGACCGTCCGCATCATGGTCGCGACCGACATCGCTGCCCGCGGCCTGGACATTGACCAGCTGCCCCACGTGGTCAACTTCGAGCTGCCTAACGTCGACGAAGACTACGTGCATCGAATCGGTCGTACCGGTCGCGCAGGGCGTAGCGGCGAGGCGATCTCGCTGGTTGCCCCGGACGAAGAGAAGCTGCTGAAAAGCATCGAGCGCATGACCAAGCAGAAGATTGCCGACGGCGATCTGATGGGCTTCGACATCACGGCCGTTGAAGCCGAGAAGCCGGAAGTCCGCGAGCGTCCGGACGTGCGTAACCCACGCAATGCCCGTGGCCCGCGTGGCGACGGTCCGAACGGCGGCGGCGGTGGTGGCGGTCGCAAGGACAAAGGCAAAGACAAGGGCAAGGAAAAGCCGGCATCGGCAGCGGCCGCACCTTCGGGCGAGCGCCCGGCACGTCCGGCGCGCCCGCAAAAGCCGCGTCAGGGCACCGCGTCGAGCGAGTCACGTCAGTCGCAGCCGGCAGCGTCAGGTGCGAATCGCGCACCCGACGAATTCCTCGATGACGAAGTGGACAACTTCGGTAACCGCGCCGACTACGTCAGCCCGTACCAGAACAAGAACCAGAGCCGCGGCCGTCGTCCGGGCGCTCCTGCCACTGGGGCCGCACCGGCACCGCGTGGTCAGGCGCCAGGCCGTAGCGGTCCACGCGGTGGTTCAGGCAGCGGTTCGGCCACCGGCGCTCCCGCCAGCACCGACACCGCCGGCGCTCCGGCCAAACGCAGCGGTCCTCGCAACGGCTCCGGCCGTGATGGTCAGGCTCGCCGTGAAGACCAGCCTCGTGCACGTCGCCCGGCACGCGAAGACCAGCCAGCGCGTCAGGAACCAGCGGTTCGCGGCCCTCGCGACGGTCAGCCTGCACCGAAGATCATGCACAAAGAGTCCAAGGGTGATCGCTTCCCTTCGGCTGAACAACTTGATCAGCTGCCAAGCCGCCCACGCGGTGAAAAACCAGCCCTGCTGACCCGCAACCGCGAAGGTTAAGCAGCGCCGGTTGTTGAGTAGCAAATAAAACGCCCCGACTGGTTCGGGGCGTTTTTGTTTCTGCCTGTTCTTGAAACCCGGACCTCTTCCCGGCTGAAGCCAGTCCTACCAGCCTCGCGCACATCTGTAGGACTGGCTTTAGCCGGGAAGACGTCAATCGCCACGCTGCAAAATTGATGGCGCACACACCGGCCTCTTCCCGGCTAAAGCCGGTCCCACTGACCGCGCACATCTGGTAGGACTGGCTTTAGCCGGGAAGACGTCAAGCGCTACGCTGCAAATTGATGGCGCACACACCGGCCTCTTCCCGGCTAAAGCCGGTCCCACTGACACAAAAACGCCGACCCAAAGGTCGGCGCTTTATCACTACAACAACGGGTCTTACTTGGCTTTGACGCCTTCGAACGAGATGTCCAGGTCCATGGTGTCGGACTGCGGACCCAGGTCCATCATCTTGCCGAAATCAGAACGCTTGATCGAGGTCGTGCCCTCGAAGCCGGCACGGTAGCCGCCCCATGGATCCTTGCCTTCACCCAGGAAAGTGGTCTTGACCACAACCGACTTGGTCACGCCGTGCAGGGTCAGGTCGCCAGTCACGTCAGCCGTGGTTTTGCCATCGGCGTTCTTGCCGACGTTGCTGACCTTGGTGGAGACGAATTTGGCGTCAGGATAAGTTGCGACGTCCAGGAAGTCCTTGCTGCTGATGTGCTTGTCACGTTCAGCGTGGTTGGTGAAGACGCTGGCCGTCTTGACGTCGATGCTGATCTTGCTGTCTTCAGGCTTGGCGGCGTCGAAGCTGAATGTGCCGGTCCAGTCTTTGAACGTGCCGTAGATGAAGCTGTAGCCCAGGTGGCTGATCTTGAAGTTGATAAAAGCATGTTGTTGTTCTTTGTCGATCGTGTAATCGGCGGCCATTGCCTGACCGGCCGTCAGCAGCGCGGTACCAAGGGCCAGTGCAGCGAGTGTCTTTTTCAACATACGTCGTCTTCCTTTCTAGTTGAATTGAGTATCAGGCCTTGCGGCCAAGCATACGTACAACGGTGGCATCACGATCAACGAAGTGATGCTTCAAAGCGGCCAGCCCGTGGAGTCCTGCAAAAATCACCAAAGTCCAGGCCAGGTACAAGTGCACGGTGCCTGCTACGTCTGCCTGGTCTGGCAGTCCGCTGATCAAGGCAGGCACTTCGAACAATCCAAACACCGTAATCCCGACACCGTCTGCGGTGGAAATCAGGTACCCGGCGAACATCACCAGAAACAGGTCCAGGTACAGAAACGCATGGCCCAGTTTCGCAGCGGTTTTCACAAACCGGCTGTGGGAGGCAGGCGCTGCTGGCGGCGGGCTGACGAAGCGCCAGATCACCCGGATCAGCATGAACAGGAACAGCGTGATGCCGATGCTCTTGTGCAGGTCCGGGCCAGCCTTGCGCCACGTGTCGTAATAGCCCAGCCCTACCATCCACAACCCTAGCGCAAACATGCCGAACACCGTCAGCGCCACACCCCAATGCAAAACGATGCTGACCCAGCCATAGCGAGAAGAAGAGTTGCGTAGCTGCATGCTGAATATCCTGTGAGGGCCGAGGGAAAGACTAGCGGGTTATCTATCGAAAGAAAGCGCAAAATTCTGTTCTGAGAGATCAGGAAATACGATCAAAATGGCTTGTGACATTCTTCGTCGACGCCGATTATGTCAACGTTAAGCACTCAGCAACTTCAAGGAGAAGATCGGCCGAATCTCAGGAAGCGTCGGTCCAACGACAACGCGGACTTTGATATGCATGTTTTCGTACGATCCAGGATCGCATGCCGTTTGTGAAGGGATGCGGCGCGCGACTAAGGCCTTCTTATTTTGAGACACAGCCACGCCGAAGCCACCCAGCTAGGGCCTAATAAAACTGGAAGTAACGTCAGCGGGTGGTTTCAGACTGCCTACGTTGACTCGGCTGCTTACCAAGGATTCTGCGTGCTCAAATGATGATGAGTAATTTAAGCGCGATTATCTCGACTACCCAGGACCTTCACTCACCGGCTGCAGCGTTCACTGATTTATTGAAATCCACTAGGGCTTGCCAAGCGTTTGGTTGGCAGCCAAACATGTTGTCGCACCAAAGCTTCGCTTTGATAACATATTTTCCAGCGCCAACCGCGTCTTTCGACACCTGAGCAGCTAGTCTAGGGCTATTGGGGATAGGGTTGTAAGTGTCGAAGTAGTCAACACCGTAATTTTGGATCTTCGTACCTGCATGGCTTAAGACCCAACTTCTAGCTGCAGACCATTTAACTTGGCAAACATCTTCAGACTGGCAAGTTGGAAGCGTCCGCTGGACTTCTGCCTGCCAAGCTTCAGTTTGCTTATTGTTTGAGCAACCTGCCAATGCCGTTGTTACCAGCGCTAAAGCGAATAAAGTACGCATTTCATCTCCTTTGAATTGTCCGACTATGGCGATATGGCGCCACTAATTAAATATTATTAAAAGGAAATCCTTTTAGATTTTATGAGTTTGCGAGCGCTGGGTTTAGGCATAGCAAAACCCGCGCCGTCCGCGATATCGGAATTCCAACTGAGTCGCTACCCCCCAGAGAGACCACGCAGTTGAACCTCCGAATCGAGCACCGCACCATCGGGCACAGGTGCGATTGCTCGAACTGACACCACACAAGTTACATCGCTGTTTAGGTGCCCGGCAAAGCCGGCGTTGTCTTATCCTCTGTGGCCTTGGCCGGCGCTTTTTTCGCAGCGTCGGTTTTGGCCGGGGCTTTGTGAGTAGCTGCCGGTTTGGCCGGAGCCTTTTTAACCGGCTCCTTCTTCGCCGGTTCCTTCTTGGCCGGCGCCTTTTTCGCAGGTTCCACAGCCGCAGGCTTGGCCGGTTCAACCACTGGAGCCGGCGGCGGCGTTACCGGGGCAGGCGCTGGAGCCGGGGCCGGAGCAGGTGCTGGCGCTTTCTCGGCCGGTTTTGGCTCAGGCTTGGAACCGCCGAACATGTTGGAGAAGAAGCCGCCAATGCCGCCGCTGCTTTCCTTGGCCGGTTCAGGGGCCTTCGGTGGCGGTGCTTTCACCGGTTCGTACGATTTGCCTTCCGACAGACCCTGCACCTGAATCGCCGCGCGCTGACCTGAACGCAATGCGCCTTCCAGGGTGCCTGGGTACAAAGTGTCAGTATGTTCGCCGGCGAAGGCTACGCGCTGCAGTGGTCGTTCCCACAAGCGCCAGTATTTGCTGATCTGGCCCGGGCCGAACGCCAGGTAAGCGCCGCCGCTGGACGGGTCGATGCTGGAGCGACGCAGTTCATAACCGGTGAACGCGCCGCGGGCCTGTGGATAGAACGCCTGCATGCGGATCAGCACTTGATCCACCAGTTGCTTGTCGCCGAACGCCTGCATGATGCGGGCGTTGTCGCCGGACAGGTTGATCACGACGTTAGCGCCGCCCTTCAGCGCAGGCTCGACCCACAGCATGCCAAGGCCCGTGTTGCTGTAGATCTCGCCGGACATGCGCGCCTTGCTGTCCCAGACCGGGGTCTTGAATTTGAGCATGATCTGGTCATGCCAGCCGTAGTTGGTGCTTTTGATCGCGCCCAGACGCTGGGCGTCCAGGGCCGGGGTCATCTGGATCTTGCTCAGTGCGCGCAACGGCACGGCCAATACGACGTACTCGGCTTCGTAACCCAGCGAACCGACCTTGACGGTCACGCCGTCCTTGTCCTGGTTGATGGCCGACACCGGCGAATTGGTCTTGATGACTTTCAGCTGTTTGACGAATTCCTCGGCCAGCACCGCGCTGCCACCCGGCAGGCGAGCGGCGCGACGGTCGCGGTCGTCGACGTTGCGATTGACCCGCGTTTGTTGTGCGAGATACAGCAGCGACAGACGCGAAGGTTCGTCGTAGCGCGTACGAATCTGCTGATTGATCAACTGGCGTGCAGTCGGTGGCAGGCTCAGACGGTCCAGCCAGTTGGCGACGGTGATCTGGTCCAGTGCAAACAGCGTGCTGTTGGCTGCCGGGTTGTCCGGGTCGGTGATCGAGCGGGCCAGGTCATCCACTGCCGCTTCGTAGCGCTTGATGGCTTCAGCGGTCGCTGGCTGTTTGGTCGCCAGGTCGGCGCCGGTGAAGTACTCGCCTTCGATCAGGTAGCTCGGGGTCCGCACGAATTCCGGCGCGGGCACGGCCTTGATCTTGAAGCGATCAATGTACTGATTGAGCACCGGCTGGGCCTTGGCGTTGCCAATCCACTCGCTGCCGGCCAGACCGGAGCGGCCGCCAACGTTGGGTTTGGCTTCCAGCAAGGTGACTTGCCAGCCTTTGCTCTGCAGCTCGTAAGCCGTCGTGAGTCCCGCCAGACCGCCGCCGACGACGATCACCGTATGCGGCTTATCCACGGCAAGCGCTGAAGCGCTGACCATCCCAACCATCACCAACGCACAGGCGCGCAGCCAACCAGAAAGCATTCAGCGAACTCCGGAGAAAAACGGGGGGAATTGTCGGATTTTGTTGTCCGATTTTTCGAAGAGCGCGAAGGATACGCGAGCCGCGAAACGCCCGCCAGCAATGTCCGTCAGGCTTGAAAACGGCGTCCGCGGCGATTGAAAGAACGCGCTAAAGGTTGTCCCGCTGGCATGCATTGCATAGGCTTGCGCGATTGTTTGCCCTCGCGCCATGCGAGCCGCTATGTGGAGAAGAGTAATGGGCCTTAACGACCAGTGGATGCAGCGCGACCTGAAGGTCCTTTGGCACCCCTGCACCCAGATGAAAGACCACGAAAAACTGCCGCTGATTCCGATCAAGCGTGGCGAAGGGGTCTGGCTGGAGGACTTCGAAGGCAAGCGCTACCTCGACGCAGTCAGCTCGTGGTGGGTCAACGTATTCGGCCACGCCAACCCGCGCATCAATCAGCGCATCAAGGATCAGGTCGATCAGCTGGAGCACGTGATTCTGGCGGGTTTTAGTCATCAGCCGGTCATCGAACTGTCCGAGCGTCTGGTGGCGATGACCCCCGAAGGCCTGACACGCTGCTTCTACGCTGATAATGGTTCGTCCTGCATCGAAGTCGCGCTGAAAATGAGCTTTCACTATTGGCTCAATCGCGGCAAACCGGACAAGAAACGCTTCGTCACGCTGACCAACAGCTATCACGGCGAAACCATGGCAGCGATGGCGGTGGGCGATGTGCCGCTGTTCACCGAAACCTACAAGGCGCTGTTGATGGACACCATCAAAGTGCCGAGCCCGGACTGCTACCACCGGCCTGAAGGCGTGAGCTGGGAAGAGCACACCCGCACGATGTTCGCGGTGATGGAGCAGACCCTGGCCGAGCATCACGACGGCGTTGCGGCGGTGATCATCGAGCCGCTGATTCAGGGCGCCGGCGGCATGCGCATGTACGACCCGATTTACCTCAAGCTGCTGCGCGAGGCCTGCGACCGGTATGGCGTGCACCTGATTCATGACGAGATCGCAGTGGGCTTCGGTCGCACCGGGACCATGTTTGCCTGCGAGCAGGCCGGCATCCGTCCGGACTTCCTGTGCTTGTCCAAGGCGCTGACCGGCGGTTATCTGCCGCTGGCGGCCTGCATCACCACCGATGATGTGTACGACGCGTTTTACGACGACTACCCGACACTGCGCGCGTTTCTGCACTCCCACAGCTACACCGGCAACCCCTTGGCGTGCGCGGCGGCGTTGGCGACGCTGGATATTTTCGAGCAGGACAACGTCATCGAAAACAACAAGGCGCTGGCCCAGCGCATGAAGACCGCGACGGCGCATCTGGTCGATCACCCGAACGTCGCCGAAGTGCGGCAGACCGGGATGGCGATTGCCATCGAGATGGTGCAGGACAAAGCCAGCAAAACGCCGTATCCGTGGCAGGAACGGCGCGGGCTGAAGGTGTTCGAGCACGCGCTGACCCGAGGTGCTTTGCTGCGTCCGCTGGGCAGCGTGGTGTATTTCCTGCCGCCTTACGTAATCACGCCGGAGCAGATCGACTTTCTGGCTGACGTGGCGACCGAAGGGATCGACATCGCGACGCGCAGCGCCGTGAGTGTGGCGGTCAGGGAAAACTTCCATCCTGATTTTCGCGATCCGGGCTAGCAGCCCCTTAAATCCATTCTCCAGGTGCTGCCTTCAACACAATCTTTAGAGACACAACCATGAGACTGTCCCGCTTTTTCGTCGACGCCACCCTCAACGTCGGTGAGCACGAACTGCCAGAGGCCCAGGCCCATTACATCAGCCGCGTGTTGCGCATGTCTCAAGGCGACGCGGTGCAGTTGTTCGATGGCTCGGGCCATGAGTTTCGCGCCACGCTGGCGGAAGTCGGCAAAAAGCAGGTCCGGGTGCAGGTAAACGAAAGCTTCGCCGGTCAGCCGGAGTCGCCGTTGCACATCCACCTTGGGCAGGGCCTCTCAAGGGGTGAGCGGATGGATTGGGCGATTCAGAAAGCCACCGAGCTGGGCGTGACGCAAATCACCCCGATCATGAGCGAGCGCTGCGAAGTGCGCCTGAAAGATGAGCGTGCGGAGAAGCGTCAGGCACACTGGCAGCAGATCGCAATCAGTGCCTGTGAACAGTGCGGGCGCTCAGTGGTGCCGGTGATCCATGCTCCCGTGACCCTGGCCGACTGGCTCAAGCAGACAGAAGCGGACTTGAAGCTGGTGCTGCACCCGGTGGCCGCACCCCTGACCAGCCATGAAAAGCCCGGCAGTCTGGCGTTTCTGATTGGTCCGGAAGGCGGGCTGAACGACGCCGAAGTGGCTCAGGCGCAGGACGCCGGTTTCCACGCCGCCCGCCTCGGCCCCCGCGTGCTGCGCACCGAAACCGCGCCAGTGGTGGCGCTGAGCATCGCGCAACAGCTGTGGGGGGATTTCTAGGTTACAGACGGCACTGACCAAATGTAGGACCGGCTTTAGCCGGGAAAGCGTCAGGCGTCACGCTGCGAAATTGATGGCGCACACACCGGCCTCTCCCGTGTAGGACCGGCTTTAGCCGGGAAAGCGTCAGGCGTCACGCCGCGAGGTTTGGTGGCGCGCAGGCCGGCCTCTTCCCGGCTGAAGCCGGTCCCACTGGGGTCGCATGCATCCGCCAGAGATTTAGCGGATGTTCGTGCCTCTTCGCGAGCAAGCTCGGCTCCCACAGGAATGGTGTGAGTCAGCCAATATCGCGCCGCCATTGATGCACAACGCGTATGACAGTCATCATTCCGGTAACTCCGACTCTCGACGCCGGGCTTTCGCAGGCTCCGGGCGGGCGCAGGGCAGAAATTCTCCGCGCCCCGGTTCACCCAACGGACTGCCGTCCCACACCCTTTCCCCTCTGGCGAAGGTCATCGCCGGCCATGCACTCAAGCGCATCCCCTCGTACGGGGTGTAATCGACGTTGTGGTGCAGCATTTCGTTGCTCAGCTCGATGTCCAAGCCTTCATCCCAGATCACCAGATCCGCATCCGATCCAATGGCGATGCTGCCCTTGCGCGGGTACAAACCGTACAACCGCGCCGCATTGGTGGCCGTCAGCGCGACAAACGCCTGCGGGCTGATTCGCCCCTTGCGCACACCTTCCGACCAGAGCAGCGCCATGCGCGTCTCGACGCCCGGAATGCCATTGGCCACTTCGGAAAACGGCGCTGTCTCGCCGTGGGCACGTTTGCCGTCCGGGCCGCCGTAGCGAAACGGCGCGTGATCCGACGAGAACACTTCAAACGAGCCATTCTGCAGGCCGTCCCAAACCACTTGCTGATTGCCGGCGTCTCTCGGCGGCGGGCTGCAGATGCATTTCGCGCCTTCGAAGCTGTCATCGCAGCCCAGCGAATCTGCCGTCAAAAACAGATACTGCGGGCAGGTTTCGCCGTAGACCTTCAAGCCGTGGCTCTGCGCCCAGCGGATCTGCTCGATGGCCTCACGCCCCGACACATGGACGATGAGAATCGGCACATCCACCAGCTCGGCCAGTGCAATGGCCCGGTGGGTGGCCTCGCGCTCGACCAGCATTGGTCGGGAGGTCGCGTGATAACGCGGCGCGCTATGGCCGGCGGCGAGCAGGCGCTCGGTCAACCAGGCGATGCAGTCGCTGTTTTCAGCGTGCAGCATCACCATCGCGCCTTCGGCCCTCGCCACCGACAGGGTTTCCAGAATCTCCCGGTCGTTGAGCTTCAGCGCGTCGTAGGTCATGTAGATCTTGAATGAGGTGTAGCCCTCGGCAATCAGCTCGGGCAGCTCACGGCGCAGCACGTCGTCGGTGGGGTCGGTGACAATGAGGTGAAACGCGTAATCGATGATTGCCCGACCGTCCGCGCGCCGATGGTAATCCTCCACCGCCGCCCGCAGGCTTTGTCCCTTCTGCTGGCAGGCAAAGGGAATCACCGTTGTCGTCCCGCCACACGCGGCTGAACGGGTGCCGCTTTCGAAATCATCGGCCATGACCGAACCGTCGCCGGTCGGCTGATCCAGATGCACATGGCTGTCGATCCCGCCGGGCGTGACGATTCGCCCACGCGCATCGACTTCCTCTGCGGCACCTTGCAGGCCCAGGCCCAGCGCGACAATTCGGCCGTCGCGCACGCCGATGTCGCACAGGAAGCCGTCCGCCGCCGTCACCACATTGGCGTTGCGGATGATCAGATCAAAAGCCTGCATGTCGTTCACTCCGTCAGGCGCGGGTCAGCCAGGCCTTGGCGATCTCTTCGCGGGTGGTGAACCAGACGCCTTCGCGGGCCTGGGCGTACTCGATGAAGTGCTTGATCGCGCGGACCCGGCCAGGACGTCCGACCATGCGCGGGTGCAGCCCGATGGACATCATTCGCAAGCCGTTGGCGGATTCTTCGTACAGCACATCGAAGCTTTCCTTCATGTACTCGAGGAAATCGGACGCCTGAGACAAGCCCGGGGAGTTCCAGTAACGGAAGTCGTTGACGTCGCTGGTGTACGGCACCACCAGATGTTGCTTGCCCTCGACGTCGACGAAATACGGAACGTCATCGTTGTAGGCGTCGGAGTCATAGAGAAAACCGCCCTCTTCCGCCACCAGCCGACGCGTATGAACGCTGGCGCCATAGCGGCAATACCAGCCCACCGGACGTTTGCCGCAGGTGCGCTCGAACGACTCGATCGCCAGACGAATGTGCTCGCGTTCCTCGGCCTCGGTCAGGCGGAACACTTCTTCCCAGCGGTAACCGTGGCTGCAGATTTCATGACCCAATTCGACGGCGGCCTTTGCCACATCCGGGTTCTGCTCGAAAGCCACCGCGCAGGCATGAAAGGTCGCCGGGACGCTGGCCTGTTGCAGGATGTCGAGGATCCGCCAGATGCCAACGCGGGCGCCGTACTCGTACATCGACTCCATCGCCAGATTGCGCACGCCGTCGGGAAACTGATAGCTGCCCCACTCGGTCATGCTCTCCTGGTCGGGATCACCCATGGCCAGGGAGCGCTCCGAGCCTTCTTCGTAATTGATGACAAAGTTGACGGCCAGCCGCGCGCCATTGGGCCAGGTGCCTTGGGGGCGCTGCCGGCCGTAGCCGACCAGATCTCGAATGGGTGACGCCATAAAAGCCTACTCCTGCAACGTTCGATCAGTCGGCCGACCGCCAAGCCAAGGCTCAGCAGTCGATGGTTTTCAGTGCATCGTGGTCCGGACCATCGAGGGTCTGACCGGTCCGGAACGCCAGGCCCATGGCCAGGGTCTGCGCAATGCAGAAAGCGGCGGTTAGCGAGCGAAAGCCCAGCAGCTCGGCGTCGTTGACCTCGATCATCACCGACGCAGTTTGTCCGATGGGGCTGAGAATGCTGTCAGTGATCGCCACGATGGGCGTCCCCGCAGCAACCGCTTGCTGGCAGGCGTCGATGGTTTCCTGCGCGTACGGCGGAAAACTCACCGCCACCAGCACGTCATCGCCGTGCAGCGCGCCGACCTGCTCGCGCAAACTGCCGCCCAGGCCGCTGATGTGTACGGCACGACGACCGACACGGCTGAGGGCGTAACTCAGGTAGGAGGCCATGGGAAACGAACGGCGCATGCCGACCACGAAGGTGGTGCGCGCCTGTTCCAACAGCTCGATGGCGCGTTCGATGGCCTCGACCTGCTCGCCTTCGGCCAGGTGCTCCAGCGAAACGATATTCGCGCGACTGAACGCCGAGAGCATGGCGCCCACATCGGTGGGATCGTCGAGCAGTTGCTCGCCACGGTAATGCCGGATGCGCTCTTTGAAACTGCCCTGCCCGGCCTGCTGCAACGGCTGCTTGAACAAGCGCTGCAGATCGCTGAACCCGCCGAAGCCCAGCGCCTGGGCCAGCCGAATGAACGCCGACGACGGGATGCTGGAGATCTTCGCCAGCGCCGCGACCGTGTTCAGTGCCACATCGTGGGGGTGCTCGTTCAGGTAATGCGCCGCGTCACGCTGCCGCGCGGTCAGGCGTTCCTGATGTTCGACGATGGCGGCACGCAGCTCGGCCAGGGTTTGGGGTACAGGCATAAAAAGGCTCGATAAAAGTCAGGAGGGACGCAGTTCTGTGATCGCCCGGGCCAAGTGCTCCACCAGACGATTCAGCTCATCGACGCTGTTGTAGTGCGCAATCGACACACGAACCACGCCGCCGTATGGGGTCAGGCCCAACTGTTCGATCAGGCGGCGAGCGTAGAAGTCACCAAAGCGGATGCCCATGCGGTGATTGTCCACCCGACGCACGATGGCTTCCGACTGAATGCCCTCCACCACAAAGCTGATGGTCGGCACGCGATCACCGTCAGTCACGCGGGATTTTCCGATGATTCGTACGCCCGGCGTCTCCCGCAGAAACGCCAGCAGTGTTTCGGCCAACAGGTCTTCCTGGACTTCGAAGGCATCGAACGCCGCCTGCATCAACTGGCGTTCACTGCCGCTGGCGCCAAGGCGTCGACCGATGTCGATCAGGTAATCGCTGATGCCGATGCAGCCGTAGGACAGTTCGTAGTTCAAGTTGCCGGGCTGCAGCTTGTAGGGAATGATTTCCTGACCGATGAAAAAGTGGTTCAGGCTCGGCAGTTCCAGCAATGCTTCCCGCTTGCCCCACAGCACAGCGAAGTGTGGGCCGAAGGTCTTGTAGAAGCTGAACACGTAATAATCGGCGCCGCTGGCTTGCACATCGACCAGCCGATGGGGCGCGTAGGCCACGGCATCGACGCACACCTTGCCGCCCACCGCGTGCACCCGGCGCGCAACCTCGGCGACCGGGTTGACGCTGCCAAGGATGTTCGACGCATGGGTCATGGCCAGGTAGCGTGTTTTGTCGCTGAGCAGTGCGTCCAGATCGCCAAGCTCCAGGTCCATGCTCTGCGGGTTGACCGCCCAGACGCGCAAGGTCGCGCCGCGCTCTTCGCACAGCCGCACCCACGGCCCGATGTTGGCTTCGTGGTCGCAGTTGGTGACGATGATTTCGTCGCCGGGATTGATCGACGGCGCGATGGCGCGGCAGAGGATTTGCAGCAAATGGGTGGTCGAGCCGCCCATTACGCACTCTTCCGGGTAGCGCGCGTTGATCAGTTGCGCGACCGATTCCCGCGCCTGCATGACCCGGGCGCCAGCGTCCACCGACTCGCTGTAGGACGCGCCCAGTTGCACGGCGCTGTTGAGCAAGTAATCAGTGATGCGCTCGGCGACCGGCTTGAGCACGGCCGATCCGCCGGCGTTGTCCAGGTAGGCATAGCCGCTGCTGAGGGCGGGAAACTGGCTGCGTACGTAATCGATGTCCAAGGCATTCAAGGGATGAGCTCCAGAGTCTGATCAGTGATGCAGGATGGCCTGCAAAAACGCGCGGGTTCTCGGCTCTTGCGGGGCCGTGAAGAAATCGTGCGGGTTGTTCTGTTCGATGATTCGGCCGTTCTCCATGAAGATCACCCGGTCGGCGACCTTGCGCGCAAAGCCCATTTCGTGGGTCACGACGACCATGGTCACGCCGTAGCGGGCGAGGTTCTGCATGACGTCCAGCACTTCGCCGACCATCTCCGGGTCGAGTGCCGATGTGGGCTCGTCAAACAGGATCACCCGTGGCTCCATCGCCATGGTCCGGGCGATTGCCACGCGCTGCTGCTGGCCGCCGGACAACTGGCTCGGGTATTTCGCCGCGTGGGCGCCCATGCCGACTTTCTCCAGCAACAGGCGCGCGCGTTCGTTGGCGTCACGGCGAGACATGCCACGCACCCGCACTGGCGCCAGCGCCACATTGGCGAGCACGGTGAGGTGCGGGTACAGATTGAAATTCTGGAAGACCATGCCGACTTCGCAACGGATGCCGGCCAGCTTCGGGCCCGTTTCAACGCGTTGGCTGCCGACGCGGATGTCGCCCTGCTGATATTCCTCCAGCAGATTGATGCAGCGGATCAGTGTCGATTTCCCGGAGCCCGACGGCCCGAGGATGACCACCACTTCGCCTTGATCGACGGTCAGGTTGATGTCGGTCAGGGCCTGGAATGGCCCGTAGAATTTGGCCACGCCTTCCATTTCGATGACGCTGCTCATGCGCTTTTCCTCCCGGCGCCGTTACGCCGCTCGATCCAGCTGACCAGTTGCACCAGCGGCAGAAGCAGCAACAGGTACATGACCGCCGCGCCCACCAGCGGTGTCGGGTTGGCCGCCAGTGCCTGGGCCTGAGTGGCTTGTTTCAGAAGATCGGGCATCGCCACGACCGACGCCAACGCGGTGTCTTTCATGACGTTGATGCAGTTGCTGGTCATCGGCGGCATGACGATGCGCATGGCCTGGGGCAGGATGATGTCGCGCATAGTGTTGAAAAAACTCATGCCCTGGGATGCCGAGGCTTCGAACTGCCCGCGCGGAATGGCCTCGATGCCGGAGCGGAAGATCTCCGCCGAATACGCGCAGGACACCAGCGAAAGCGCCGCAGTCGCTGCCGCAAAGGACGATAGGCGAATGCCCACAAACGGCAGCGCGTAGTAGATCAGCACCAACAGCACCAGCAATGGAATCGAGCGCAGCACGTCGATGTACACCCGCGCCAGAAACCGTACGGGCGCGTACCCATACAACCGCAGCATCGCCAGCACCAGCCCGCCCACCAAGCCGAGAATGATGCTGACCACGCCGAGCATCACCGTCACGCCCAGGCCGCGCAGCATCAGTGGCAGCGCATCGACGAACACGCTCCAGTTGAAGAACGTTTCTAACAACTCCATTGCGATTCCTTGGTGGCGAGCAGTGACGGACGCGGGCGTGAGCAGTCAGGGGTTACTTGAGTACGTCGACCACTTTGACGGTGCTGGACTCCGGATCAGCGTCGGCACCGAACCACTTCTTGTGCAAGTCGGCGATCACGCCTTCTTTTTTCATCGTACTGATGATGTCGTTGACCTGACCGGCCGATGCCCAGCCCTTGGCGTGCATCAACGAGTACTTCTCGCCGGTAGGAATTTTCGCGACGACTTTGTACTGCGGCTTGTCCTTGATGTAGTACAGGACCGCAGGGATGTCGCTGATGTAGCCGTCCATGCGGCCGGACGCGAGGTCGAGCATCGCAGGCGACAGCCCTTCGTAGCGTGAGACTTCCTTGAACTTGTATTCGGCCTGATGGGCGTTGACCCACATGTCGCCGGTGGAACCGGTGTCGACGCCGACCACCTTGCCGTCCATGTCTTTCAGGCCGTTGATGCCGGATTTGGCGAGCACCGACAGGGATTGGTCGCTGTCGTAATACGGCTGGGCGAAGCCGACCGATTCAAGGCGCTTGGGGGTGATGGTGATCGAGGAGATGGCGATGTCAGCGCGCTTGGACTGCACGGCGCTGAACAGGCCGTTGAACGGGATGTTGACGAATTCCACGGACTTGCCGGCGCGTTTGGCGACTTCTTTCACCACATCGACTTCGAAGCCGACGATCTCGCCTTTGGCGTCCTGAAACTCCCACGGCACGTTACCCACGTTGGCGCCGACGGTCCAGTCAGCGGCCCAGGTGGATGCGGAAAAGGCGGTTGCCACGGCCATGCTCAAGAGTACTTTCACATTCATGTCTTGCTCCCCGATTGATCAGTCAGTTCAAGAAGGCCGCCTTACCACAAGAGGGGGCGTTTCGAGGATCAGACTAGGATGACGAATCAAATAATTCAACAAATAAAATAAATGAATTAAATGCTTCAATCAGGTGCGAAAGTTATCCGCATTGGTGCAGCGCGCAAAGTGCACAAGGCTGTGGGGTGTACAGAAAATGATCAGTGATGTGAAAGATGATATGCACCGAAGCGGCGCATGGATTGCTCGCCATGCGTCGGATATCGCCTATTGTGGGAGTGAGCTTGCTCACGAAGACGTCATCCCAGCCACTGAAAATCCAGCAGATGAATCGTCATCTTCGCGAGCAAGCCGGAGCGCCACTCTCGCCCCATACGCCTAAAGCACATAACGCGAAATCGCGACAAAGTGCAGCAGGCTGCCGGCAATCACAAACAGGTGCCAGACCCCATGAAAGTGTCGGACCTTGGTGTCGAGCGCGAAGAAAATGATCCCCACGGTGTAAAACACGCCACCCAGCGCCAGCCAGACGAAGCCGGCCATGCCCAGCGCGGCGATCAGCGGCTTGACCGCGACCAGCACAATCCAGCCCATGACCGCGTAAATGACGATGGACATCACCCGTGCTTCGGAGCGAGGTTTTATTTCCTGAAGGATGCCGATGATCGCCAGCGTCCAGACGATACCGAACAACGTCCAGCCCCAGGTCCCGTGCAGCGTCACCAGACAAAACGGCGTGTAGCTGCCGGCGATGAGCAGATAGATCGAAAAGTGATCAACCTTTTGCATGATCACTTTGGCCCGGCCGCGAACGCTGTGATAGACCGTCGACGCGCTGTACAGCATTACCAGCGCCACGCCGTAGACCGCGACGCTGATGATCTTCCAGATATCCCCGGACATCGTCGCGACAACCAGCATCCACACCGCGCCGATCGTCGCCAGAATCGCCCCCACCAAGTGGGTCCAGGCGTTGAATTTTTCTCCGTAGTACATCCGCAAACTACCTCTCAATTGCATGACACACGCCAAGCGTCCTGCTTCTCAACCGCAATGACAACGCATTGTGTCGTGTTATCGAGAATTTAATGCAGTCAGCAACCGATCTCTTCGGCACAATCGGGCGCTCTCAAAACAAGAATCCGGCGCGGATCCACACGATGCAGATCGACGAAGAGCTCACCCTCAAGAAGCTGGAAATCTTTCTGGCGTTCATGCGCACCGGCAATCTGGCGCGCGCGGCGGCAGAGCTGCAGACGAGCACGGTCAGTGTGCACCGGGCGATTCACTCGCTGGAAAGCGCGTTGCGGTGTCCGCTGTTCAAGCACGAAGGGCGCAACCTCACGCCCCTCGAAGGCGCTTATGTGCTGGAAGAGCGCGCGCAGAAACTGGTGCAGGACGTGCTCGCCACCATTGAACAAACGCGTCAGGCGGCGGGGTTTTCGGCGGCACGTTTCAAACTCGGCGCGCTGTATTCACTGACGGTCAAGACCGTGCCGCAGCTGATCATGGGGCTGAAAATCCGTCGCAGCGAACTCAACATCGACCTGATTCTGGGCTCGAACATCGACCTCTTCTACAAGCTGAAGAACATGGAAGTGGACGCGATTCTGGTGTCGCTCAACGAGAGTGTGAGCGATCCGGATTGTGAGCAACTGCCGCTGTTCTCCGACGATATTTTTCTCGCCACGCCGGCTGACTCACCCTTCGCGCTACAGAGCGAGGTGGACCTGAGCGACCTTCGGGAGGCGACCTTCATTACCCTGACCCAGGGTTTCGCCACCCATCGGGATGGCGCGCGGGTGTTTGAGCAGGCCGGGTTCGAACCGAAGGTCGCCATGCAGGTCAACGACATCTTCACGCTGCTGAGCATGGTCAGCTCGGGTGTGGGTTACGCATTGCTGCCAGGGCGAATCGCCGCCGTCTACGAAAATCGCGTCCGCCTGGTGCCGCTGCAAGCGAGATATCGCATGCAGCAGCACATCGGACTGGTCTTCCTCAAAGCCCGCGAACGCGACCCGAACCTGCTCGCGTTGCTGGCGGAATGCCGGATGTACTCGAACCGGCTGACGCACGCCTGAGCCCGGCTTCAGCTCAATCCACTATCCACTGGGGTTGAGCTTGGTTGCATCCGGGCGAAGAGGCCAGGATATCCGGCCACTTCCTCTGCGGACTGCCAGTAAGCCTTCGCGAGCAAGCTCGCTCCCACAGAGCCGTCCGTCAATTTGATATCTCGGCCGGTTCGCAGGACTTATGGGAGTGAGCTTGCTCACGAAGGCGGCATTTCAGCCGCTGACAATTGGGTGGATGCTCCAACCCCTTCGCGAGCAAGCTCGCTCCCACCGGCAGGCTGTCGGCAGATACATCTGCGGCGTCTTCTGACACCGCGCTTTCTTGCATCAAACACATCCCCTGTGGAAGTGAGCTTGCTCACGAAGGCGGCATTTCAGCCGCTGACAATTGGGTGGATGCTCCAACCCCTTCGCGAGCAAGCTCGCTCCCGCGATTCCGACGCTTGCAGGTAGATCTGCAATCAGGCGCGCAGTGGCAGCATGTTGCTGAACACCGCATGCCAAAGCCTCAGCCCAGAATCCCGCGCACGATGAAGTACAGTAGCGACGGCCCCAGCAGACAACCCAGCCCGGTGTGAAACGTCGCCGTCAGCGCGCCGTAAGGCACCAGCCGCCGATCCGTTGCCGCCAGCCCTGCCGTCACGCCGCTCACGGTGCCGGCCAGACCGCCGAAGACCATCGCGGAACGCGGGTTATCCAGCCCCATCCAGCGCGCGGCCATCGGGGTGCCGACCATCACCAGAATGGCTTTGATCAGACCGGTCGCGATAGACAGCGCCATGACATCCGAGGTCGCGCCCAACGCCGCTCCCGTCACCGGTCCGACGATGTAGGTCACGGCGCCCGCACCAATGGTGGTAATGCTCACCGCGTCGCGATAGCCGAACGCGTACGCCACGCAGCACCCCACAATGAACGGCAGCAAGGTGCCCAGCAGCAGCGAGAACGCGCCAACCCAGCCTGCCTTTTTCGCTTCGGTCGCCTGCACTTCGAAGGCCGTGGCGACGATGGCGAAATCACGCAGCATCGACCCGCCCATCAAGCCGATCCCGGAAAACAACGCCAGATCCGCCAGCCCTTTCTGGCCGCCGGTCATCGTGCCGCCGACCCACGCCAGCACCAGGCCGATGACGATCGCAATGGCCGAACCATGAATGCGCCCGAACGTCAGGCGCTTGGACAGCACCACTGAAATCCACATCACCACGCCCACGACCGCAAACGCGGTGACCAGGCCCTGACTGATCAGGTCTTTCTGAATGAGCTCCCACATATCAGCGGCCTCCTGCTGGCGAAACAGTCGGCGCGATCACCGGCAGCGGATGCGCGAGTTCGTCTTCTTTGGGCAGTGGCTCGCCCTTGTTGATGCGACTGATGACCGCAATCGTGCAGCCGCAGACCACCACCGACACCACCGCCGCGATGACCGCGATCGGCCCGCCCTTGAGCGCCGTCACGACGTTTTGCTGAGCGGCCATGGCCACGACGACCGGGATGTACATGGCGCCCCAGAAGCCGACGCCCATTTCGCAGCCTTCGCTCATGCCGCCACGCTTTTGCATGAACAGCCGCGCGCAGATCAGCAGGATCATCGCGATCCCCACGCCGCCCACGTTGGATTTTACGCCCAGCAGCACGCCGAGCAGATCACCGAGAATCACCCCTGCGAGGGTGCAGATTGCGAGTAACGCCACGCCATAAATCACCATTGTTCTTATCCTCAAATTGCATCGTCGAAGTTGTTGTTTTTGTGTTCCTTCGAAAGCAGCAGTCGGTTTATGAGTGGCGGCGTTCCTCCTCTCGCGACAGCGCGCTGAGCGTGTCCAGCCGGGCGCCCTGAAAGGCGACGACCGATCCTTGTTCGAAAACGCGACGCGCCAGGCCTGTCAGCACGGTGCCTGGCGGCAACTCGATGTGCAGCCGCGCACCTCGCTCGTAGGCGGTTTGCACCGTGCTGCGCCAGTCGATCACCCGGCACATGTTGAACGCCAGATCGTCACGGACCTTGTCGGCACTGAGCATCGGCCGCGCGGTGCTGCCGCTGAGGTATTTCAGCGTCGGCGCTTTCACGGAAACTCGTGCGAATGCATCGGCAAGGGCGCGTGCCGGTTCGGCCAGCAGTTCGCAATGGGACGGCACGCTGACCGCCAGCCGCTTGGCCGCCGCAGCGCCCTGCTCTTTTGCGAGCGCAGCGACGGCCGTCATGGCTTCGTCTCGGCCAGCAATAACGAACTGGGTATCAGCGTTGATGTTGGCCAGATAGACCGGCGTCTCAACGCTGTGAATGCGTGCGATCAGGCTTTCGACCGTAGGTTGGTCCAGCCCGATCAGCGCGGTCATGCCGTAGCCCTGTGGATAAGCGCTTTGCATCAGCTCACCCCGCAGCGCCACCAGACGCACCGCATCTGAAAAATCCAGAGCCTCCGCGATCACTGCCGCTGGATAAGCACCGATGGACAAACCTGCGACCATGTCGGGGGTGTTCCCATCGGCCATCAGCACCCGGGCGCACGCGACGCCCGCGATTAACAGGCACAGCTGAACAGCTCGCGTCGATTGCAGGGAGGCGGCCGTATCCAGCGTCAGGACGTCCTCGCTCAATGCAGCGCTCGCTTCTGCCAGACACTGTTCAACCAAGGGGTGCTCCGGCAGCCCATGGAGCATGCCCGGCTGTTGCGCGCCCTGGCCGGGAAACGCCCAGAAACTGCTCATGCCGCAACCGCCTGCGCCAGCCATGGGTTCTCCACAAGCCGCGCGCCGTCTTCGGCTTTGAGCAGCACCTGGCGAGACGATCCTGCCCACTCGCGCAGCGCCACGGCACCAAACGGGGTTTGCATCTGAAGGTCGATGCGGCAGACCGCACCGGCAAGCTGCTCGACCAAACGCGCGGCGTGCTGGCGATCAAGAAGATCCGGGGTACGCAGAATGAGATCCAGGTCGCTGTCCGCGTGCAGCACCGGCACGCCACTGGCCAGTTCGAAACCGGCGCCACCCGCCACTCCCCAGGGCAGGCCGAGCGCATTCATCACGGGACGGATCTGTTGCAAGGCGCGCAACGCCGGCCAATCAGCGTGAGGCGTCATGGCGATCAACGCTTCAGGCCGCACGCGCCGTTGCACTTCGTCGAGCTTCATGTGGGTGGCGTAGCGCTGATCTCGCGACTGACCCCTTATGCCCACCGCCACCAGGCCTGCCGCGACACGGGCGCGGCGCACCACCACCGGGTGACCCAGGCCAACGATCTCACACGCCCACGCTGGTGCGTCGATCGGCAACGCAGCCGCCGACAAACCCCACAACAAATCGTGGGGCAGCACCGGCTGCAAAGTGCTCATCACCACTGCGCCCGCAACAGCTCGCGGACTTTCGACGATGCCTCACGATTCGGCGCGCCGAGGCGTGAACTCAGGTTATTGGCGCCGGCCAGGGTGTCTTTGATCGCTGCAATCAAACAGTCCTGAACCCGCGTGAGATCCGATGCAGTGGGCTGCTCGATCTGACTGACCGACAGGGTTTCCCAGAGCAAACCAAGGCTGGCATAGCTGTCGATGTCATAGGCCATCGGCGGCACACTGGCAGCGAGTTTTTCCAGTTCTTCGACGCTGCGC
Organism: Pseudomonas sp. GL_135; assembly: GCF_057834665.1. Classification (NCBI taxonomy): domain Bacteria; kingdom Pseudomonadati; phylum Pseudomonadota; class Gammaproteobacteria; order Pseudomonadales; family Pseudomonadaceae; genus Pseudomonas; species Pseudomonas sp. GL_135. Next base: position 283,806 of record NZ_CM174408.1, on the reverse strand, counting down.
AGTGTCACCCGCGCCGCCGAAGCCTTGCCCATCGCGTGAACCATCACACCCGGATCGCGCAGGGCAATCAGCCGATTGGCCTGATAGCCGTGGGCGAGAAACGCACCCGACATCGCCTTGCCCACCAATAGCCCAATCACCGTATGCCCGGCCAGACGCGCCCGAGCATAGGCATCGACCGCGCCGGCCAGTGCCTGGTGAATGCCCAGCGCTTCTTCGCGGCGGCCATAGGCCTGACTCGGCACGTCGATGATGGCGATCAATGTCCGCTTGTTGTCGCTGTCCTGATCCAGCTCGATCGCGGTATCCACGGCCTGGGCCAGACCCCATCCTTCGAGCAGTCCGACTTCGCCGTTCTGTGCGCGGGGAAAGCGGTTAGCTGGATCGGCGACCACCGCCAGGAATCGCGCCGGGCGATCACCCAGCGTGCCATCAGCCGCTTTCACCGACGCCGGCAGCCCCGCCAGTGCAGCGGCGTTGGCGGCCAGCGCGTTAAACCAGTTCAATCCACGAAGCGAGTAAGCACTCATGACCGGTCTCCTTGATAGGCAGTGCGCACCGCAGCAGGCTCAATCTGCTGGCCGGTGTCGACCTGGGACAGACGCTCGAGAAACCAGGCGTATCGACTGCTGCGCTCCTGCTCAGGCTTGCCTTTGTGCAACAACCCTTGCACCTGTTGCTGAATGGCGCTGATGTCGTCGGCGACAAAGGCGTCCACCAGACCGCTGGCAAAACGTTGCTCGCCCCCGGTCAGGCTCCAAATGAAAGGCCTGTCGCGTGAATCGTATTCTTCGATGCCGGCTTCCTGCTCGATGACTTGCGGGCCGTTCAGGCCGAGACGCGCTTCCTGAGTGACGACCAGATAACTGCACAAGCCCGCCGCAATCGACATGCCGCCGAAGCAGCCGACGCTGCCCGCCACCACGCCAATCACTGGCTGATAACGACGCAGATCAACGATCGCCGCGTGAATGTCGGCGATGGCCGCCAGCCCGAGATTGGCTTCCTGCAAGCGCACGCCTCCGGTTTCCAGCAACAGAACGGCTGCCGTGGGAATGCCCTTTCGGTTGTCCTCAGCGGCCAGTTCCAGAGCGCCGGCCATTTTGGCGCCGCCGACTTCGCCCATGCTGCCGCCTTGAAAGCCGCCTTCGATGGCACAGATCACCACCGGCTTGCCCTCGATCGTGCCCTTGGCGATCACTACGCCGTCGTCGGCTTGTGGCACGACGCCTTGCTTGGCCAGCCAAGGGGATACGAGGCGCTCGAAGGGATCGATCAGCTCGCGAAAACTGCCGTCATCCAGCAGTGCGCGGGCGCGTTGCCGGGCGCCGAGCTCGACAAAACTGTGCTGCTGCAGAAGCCGTGTGCTGTCAGTCATGACCGACCTCCTCGAAACCTTGCTCCAGGCGCAGCCGAACCACGCCCGGTGTCGCGCCAAAATCGTGGATGTCGATGCTCATGGCCGGTGGCGTCTGGCCGTCGAACATCCGCTGAAAAAGGTTTTCCCAACGCGCCGAACTGCCGTTGACCGACGTCAGCACCTGGATCGTCAGCTTGCCCGGCTGGCCCGGTTCAAGCAGCACTTCCAGATCACCTGAACCGACACAACCCACCAGAGCGCGACCCCGTGGCGGCTGCCCGGCAGGGAATTCAAAAGACAGGGTTTCCATGATCAGACGTTCCTCGTTGCATCGCCGAGCGCAGGCTCCAGGCGATCAATAAACAGGCAAGCGGCGAGCAAGTCGGCAGCGCCGCCGGGAGAAGCGTTCAGGCTCAGCAGTTGCTGATCGAGCTGGTTCAGCGCGCGACGACCGCTGAGGGTCGCGCTGCCACCGGCGTCCAGCACCCGCTGCGCGCCGTGTTGCATGGCATGCAGGCCTTCTTCACCCGCGCGGTACAGCACGCAGGTATCGGACAGCGTGGTCATGATCGCCAGCAGCGCATCGAGTCGCGCGTTCTGCTCGCCATGCCCGGCGGCGCGGCTGCAGATAAGTTGCGGCAAGCCGGTTTGAGTGACGGCAGGGAAACCTGCTTGCGCTTGTTCTCGGGCACCCATTGCGCCGTATTTTTGCGCAACGGTTTGGCCGTGACTCTGGCTTTTGCTGGCGGTTTGATGACGGTCTTCGATCAGTGCCAGACGGCCCGCGCGTTGGCACAGCCCTTCCGGGGAAAGGTCATCGGGATTCAGCGCAGCAGCAGTGACCAGCAACCCCAGAGCCCAGATCGCGCCACGGTGCGTGTTCACTCCGTTGGTGGTGCGCATCATCGCGGCTTCACCTTCGCGACCGAGTCGGCCAATGGTTTCTCGCAGCGCCGGGTTGATCTCACTCATGGCAACGGCGGCTTCGGCCATCTGCTTGAATGCAGGCCACAGCGACAGCGCAGACGCGTGCATCAGCCCCAAGTGCAAATCCGTATGGGCGCCACTGCTGCGACGATCAACCAGCGCCGGTTTCGGCGACAGGTCGGCCTCGTCGATCAGTGCATCTACCGCCAGATCGGCCAGGCGCTCTGCCAGTGACGCAGGGTTCGGCGTTGCATCAAAGGCATCGAAAGCTACGTTGAATGCGCGCATCACCAGCTCCTGAATTTCGCAGGCGGGTTGTACAAACCGCCGGACCACTCCACCAGCTCGGCGATGCTCTTGGCGGCGAGCAGTTCGCGGCTAGCGTCGGTGCGGCGAATGCCCAAATCCTCAGGCAGCGCGATCAGCCCTTCACGGCGCATGCGGGCGGTGTCTTTCGGGTTGTGACGCAGGCCGATGGAGGTCACGCCCGCAACGGCGGCAATCATGGCCTGACGCTCCTCCAGGGTGCGCGCCTTGTATAGATAGGCGATGCCTTCTTCGGTCAGCAGATGGGTCACGTCGTCGCCGTAGATCATGATCGGCGCCAGCGGCATCCCGCTCTTTTTTGCGACTTCGACGGCGTCCAGGGTCTCGACGAAGGTGGGTTTGCCGCCCTCCTGGAAGGTCTCGACCATCTGCACGACAAGCTTCTTGCCGCGCTCAAGATAGGCGTCTGGCCCGTCACCGCTCTGCTGACGCATGTCCAGCCAGGCGGGCGTGGCGTGACGCCGGCCGCGCGGGTCGTGGCCCATGTTCGGTGCGCCACCGAAGCCGGCAAGGCGCCCGCGCGTAACGGTCGAGGAATGGCCGTCGCCGTCGACTTGCAGCGTGGCGCCAATGAACAGGTCAACGGCGTATTGCCCGGCCAGCTGGCACATCATCCGGTTGGAACGCATGGAACCATCGTGGCCGGTGAAGAACACGTCGGGCCGCGCGGCAATGTAGTTTTCCATGCCCAGTTCGGTGCCGAAGCAATGCACGCTTTCGACCCAGCCGCTTTCGATGGCAGGGATCAGCGTCGGGTGCGGGTTGAGTGTCCAGTTGCGGCAGATCTTGCCCTTCAGGCCCAAGGATTCGCCGTAGGTCGGCAGGATCAGTTCGATGGCGGCGGTGTTGAAGCCGATGCCATGGTTGAGGGACTGAACGTTGTGTTTTTCGTAGATCCCGCGAATCGCCATCATCGCCATCAGCACGTGCACTGGCTTGATGTGGCGCGGGTCACGGGTGAACAGCGGCTCGATGTAGAACGGCTTGTCGGCGACGACCACGAAGTCGACCCAAGACGCCGGGATGTCCACGCGCGGCAGGTCGCTGACGTCATCCACCAACTGGTTGACCTGCACGATAACGATGCCGTCGCTGAAGGCGGCCGGTTCGATCAGGGCGGGCGTGTCTTCGGTGCTGGCGCCGGTGTAGATGTTGCCAGCGCGGTCAGCCATGAAGCCGGCCGAGAGTACAACGTTGGGAATCAGGTCAACCAGCAGACGGGAATACAGCTCGATGTAGGTATGAATCGCGCCGATTTCCAGCAGGCCGTCTTCCAGCAGCTGGCTGATGCGCAGGCTTTGGGTGCCGGCGAAGGAGAAGTCCAGCTTACGGGCGATGCCGCGTTCGAACAGGTCCAAATGCTCGGCCCGGCCCACGCTGGGCATGATCATGTGCAGATCGTGAAGCTTCCCGGGATCGGCCTTGACCAGTGAGCGGGACAGGAAATCCGCCTGCTTCTGGTTATTGCCTTCAAGCACCACGCGATCGCCCGGCGCAATCAGCGCCTCAAGCGCCGCGACAATCTTGTCGGTGGGCAGTACAACGCCATCGGCGAAGGAACGCACCAGGTCGAGCCGTCGCAGCTTTTCAGTGCGACGACGCGACCAGCGCGGGTCAAGTTTCGTTGTTGTGGTCATGCTGACTCCACGAGTTCGCTGTCGTGGGGCAGATTAGGAGGGGTTGAGGTGCGGCATCAATCAAGTAACTGGCGGGATCGTTACGCTGAGAGTAATGATCAGATCTGCCAATTGATCTGGTAGCGGGTGCTGCGCCCGCCGCCCGGGAGCTTCGCCAGACAACCTTTTTCCAGCAGGTCCTGAAGATGCCGGGTGGCGGTGGCTTTACTGACTTTGGCGACCGCCTGGTATTGAGCGGCGCTGATGCCACCGGTAAAACCTGCGTCCGGCTTCTCCGACAGCAGGTCGCCATTCAGCAAACGGTTGAGCACTTTGATTTGCTCGGGAGATAGCCCGTCATCTCGATGGGCTTGCCAGAATCTCGCCTTCGCCAAAACCCGGTTGATGCGCTGGATGGCCTGCTCAAACGTATGGAGCAGCGTCTGCAAAAACCAAACGAGCCATTCGGTGATGTTCAGGCCTCCACGCTGAGTCGCTTCCAGAATCCGATAGTAGTCCTGACGGCGGGCGAGGATGCTGGCGGACATGGCGTAAAAGCGTATGGCCTGGTGTTCGCCCTGGGCCATTGCCAGATCAGTGATTGCGCGGGTCAAACGTCCATTGCCATCGTCGAACGGGTGCAGCGTCACGAACCAGAAATGCGCGATGCCCGCGCGGATCAGCGGGTCCAGGGTTGGATCGACGCGGCTGCTGTTGAACCAGTAAAAGAAGTCATCAAGCTTTTGCTCCAGGCCTTCGCGCGCAGGCGCCTCGAAGTGCACCACGGGCCGGTCGATGCGACCGGACACGACCTGCATGGGCTCAGGCCCTCTGAGCGCCCCGACCTGGATGGGGTATGCCGTCAACGCGCTCGGCTCGGGGAACAACAACTGATGCCAGCGCATCAGCCGTTTAGACGTCAACGGCATGTCGTATTGTTGGGTGGCATCCAGCATCAGCTCCGCCAGACCTTCACTGCGCGCCGTCACGCGTTCATCGCTGGCGAGCCCGAGCCGTTTTGCCAGCGAGGAGCGCACCGACTCCACGTTGAGTTGCTCACCCTCAATGGCCGATGAGGTGATGAGGTTCTGCAGCAAAGCGTCCAGTTCACGCTCGACATTCGCGGCGGCGCCTGAAGCGCCAATCATCCCCAATAGCTGACCCTGCGCCTGGGTGCAGGCCCGCAACAGCGGCGCCAACGGCTCCACATCCCAGGAAAAGGAAGGCCAATTGGGGTGTTGCCAAATCCATTGTGTTGACTGTTTCACTGGACGCCTCGGAAGAGCGTGAGCCGATTAGCAACCTTATTCGGCTCACTGCATGAGCCGAATATGCATTTTATTCGGCTCGTCGTCTAGGAGGGATTTGGGAGGAAAGCGATATATATGTACCGCAATTGATCCTTCTCGACTGATTAAACTGTCCACTTCACAAACCTGAAATCCGAGCGCGACGTCGCAGTTACCTGAATTGCCTTTTCCGAACCAGACTCCTACCTTTGAAGGCGATATGTATGCCTTCCAAGCGCCTGGAAATCTCATGTCATCGACTGTCCTGTCATTTCAAGCCGATGAAGAAACAGTACAAACGCTCGATCAGCTGGCCGGCGCCACTGGGCGTAATCGGCAATACCATTTACAGAGGGCACTGAGCCGTTACCTGGAAGCCGAGATGGGCCAGATGCAGGCTATTTCGGACGGTATAGCGGATGCCAACGCAGGAAACCTTACCGATATCGAATCTGTAAAAGCGAAATACTTCAGCCTGATATGAGCCGGCTTCCGCAGGCAGTTCTTGGATGCTCCAGACAGAAACAAGTTGAGCATGCTGGAGATCAAATTGTGGGAGCGAGCTTGCTCGCGAAAGGGTCGGGACGGTCGCCGAATCTCCAGCAGCTGAAATACAATCTTCGTGAGCAAGCTCACTCCCACAAGGGCTGTGTCCGCCATGCAATCTGCGGCGGCTGGCATGCATTGGTGGGAGCGAGCTTGCTCGCGAAGATGTCGGTACATCCACCAAATCTTCAGCGGCTGAAATACAGCCTTCGTGAGCAAGCTCACTCCCACAAGGGCAGTGTCCGCCATGCAATCTGCGGCGGCTGACATGCATTCGTGGGAGCGAGCGTGCTCGCGAATAGGCCGGGACAGCCGCTAAATATTCAGCGGCTGAAATACAGCTTTCGTGAGCAAGCTCACTCCCACAAGGGCAGTGTCCGCCATGCAATCTGCGGCGGCTGACATGCATTGGTGGGAGCGAGCTTGCTCGCGAATAGGCCGGGACAGCCGCTAAATGTTCAGCGGCTGAAATACAGCTTTCGTGAGCAAGCTCACTCCCACAAGGGCCGTGTCCGCCATGCAATCTGCGGCGGCTGGCATGCATTGGTGGGAGCGAGCTTGCTCGCGAAGATGTCGGTACATCCACCAAATCTTCAGCGGCTGAAATACAGCCTTCGTGAGCAAGCTCACTCCCACAAGGGCCGTGTCCGCCATGCAATCTGCGGCGGCTGACATGCATTGGTGGAAGCGAGCTTGCTCGCGAAGATATCGGTACATCCACCAAATCTTCAGCGGCTGAAATACAGCCTTCGCGAGCAAGCTCACTCCCACAAGGGCAGTGTCCGGCATGCAATCTGCGGCGGCTGGCATGCATTGGTGGGAGCGAGCTTGCTCGCGAAGATGTCGGTACATCCACCAAATCTTCAGCGGCTGAAATACAGTCTTCGTGAGCAAGCTCACTCCTACAGGGGGCTGTGTTCGGCATGCAATCTGCGGGGTTTGAGAGCCGGGAAGTCTCTTATAAGTTTGGCGTCATCTGAACCAACCCCGCCTCCACCAGCCACTCTTCCAGCGCCACAAGATCGGGGATTTTCGCCACGGTCTCGCCCACTTGCACCGCGGCCAGTTCCAGCTCGGCCAGCGGCACGTCGACGTAGCTGAGCTGGCTGTCCAGCTTGCAGGAACGCGGAATGCCTTGGGTCAGCAGGGCGATGAATTTCAGGTCAGGCCGACCGCCGAGGGCGTTGAGCACGACGATGCGGGCGCGGCCTCCAACGCGGGCGCGGCTGCCGCAGGCGGCTTCGAAGCTGAGCAGCGGCAGACTGCGGTTGCGCCAGTTGATGGGGCCCAGGTACCACTGCGGTGCGGCGGGGTCGGCGACGCTGTCTTGATAGTCGATCAGCTCGGCGACCGCCACGTTGGGCAACAACAGGTGCCGGTCACTCAGGGGAATCAGCAACCCGGTCAGGCTGGTCAGCCGCGCCGTTTGCGTGGTGGTGTCAGACATGGGCGTGGCTCCAGTGGGCGATGCTTTCCAGCAGTGCGGCTTCCTGATAAGGCTTGCTCATGTATTCGTTCACCCCAAGCGCCATGGCGTGGTCGCGGTGCTTCTGCCCTGATCGCGACGTGATCATGATGATCGGCAGGTGTTTCAAGGCGTCGTCTCCGCGAATCTTGCTGACGACTTCAAAGCCGTCCATGCGCGGCATTTCGATGTCCAGCAGCATGATGTCCGGGGTGTGCTCTTGCAGCAGCGCCATGGCATCGACGCCGTCTTTGGCCGTCAGCACGTTCATGCCGTTGCGCTCCAGCAAGCGGCCGGTGACCTTGCGCACGGTCACTGAGTCATCCACTACCATCACCAGCAACGGCCGCGCCTGTTCGGGTTCTACATAACGCACTGGCGCATGACCGGCGACCTGCAACGCGAGCAACTTGGCGTGGAAGCGCCGGATGTGGGCAAACAGGTCGAGAATCAGCACCACGCGGCCGTCCCCCAGAATGGTGGCGCCGGCAATGCCCGGAATCGAGGAAAACTGCGGGCCCAGGTTTTTCACCACGATTTCCCGCGAGCCGGCCAGCGCGTCCACCTGCACCGCAACCCATTGATCGTGAACGTGGACGAGAAGCACGGGCAGCGGCTGGGCCTGAGTCTGGCCGCTCAGTTTCGGCGGATGACCGTTATTGAGTAATTCGCCCAGATAACGCAACTCGTAACTCCGTCCGCTGTACTCGTACCGCGGCGGCACCGTGTGATAGCAGGACTCCAGCTCGCTCGGCATCACGCGCACGATGCCCTCGATGCTGTTTAGCGGTACGGCGTACTGTTCTTCGCCGCACTGAACCATCAGCGCCCGATTGACCGACACCGAGAACGGCAGGCGGACACGGAACCGCGCACCCTCGCCCGCTTTGGAATCAATGACCATCGAGCCGCCCAGGTCCTTGACCTCGGCATGCACCACATCCATGCCGACACCGCGCCCGGAAATCTGGGTGATGGTCTCGGCGGTGGAAAATCCTGGCCGCAGGATGAACTGCAGAATGTCGTGTTCGCTCAGTTCGGCGTCCGGGCCGATCATGCCGCGCTTGATCGCCTTGCGCCGCACGGCCTCGAAGTCGACACCGGCGCCGTCGTCGCGCATTTCGATAACGATGTCGCCGCCTTCGTGGGCCAGACTCAGCGTGATATGCCCCCACTCGGGTTTGCCAACGGCCAGACGTTCCTCGACGCTCTCCAGACCATGATCGACGGCGTTGCGCAGCATGTGCTCCAGCGGCGCGACCATGCGTTCGAGCACGTTGCGGTCCATCTCGCCCTCGGCGTTGACCACGTCGAACTTGACCTTCTTGTTCAGCTCGCCCGACACCTGACGAACGATCCGGCGCAGGCGCGGCACCATACGCTCGAACGGGACCATGCGCGTGCGCATCAGGCTTTCCTGAAGCTGGGTGTTCACCCGCGCCTGCTGCTGCAGCAGGGTTTCGGCCTCATGGGCGCGGGTGTCGAGGGTTTCCTTGAGGTCCATCAGGTCGGACGCGGACTCGAACAGCGCGCGGGATAACTGCTGCAGCTGCGAATGACGGTCCATTTCCAGCGGGTCGAATGCTTCATAACCGCGCCGATCGACGTGGTGGTCGCGGCTGAGGATACGGCCCTGGGTCTCAATGTCGAGTCGGCGCAGCTGATCCCGCATCCGCTCGATGGTGGTTTCCATCTCGATCAGGGTGATCTGCGCGTCGCTGACCTGCTGCTCGACACGGCCCCGGAATATCGAGGTTTCCCCCGCCAGATTGGCCAGGTCCTCCAGTTGCTCGGCCGGAACCTTGATCATCTCCGGGCCGGTACGCTCGCCGTCGGCCTCGGCCTGCGCCGCCGTATCAACAACCGGCGCGGGCACCTGAGCCGGCGCATCCTGAGGTGTATCGACAGCGTCTCGGGCGGTTCCGGACGAGGTGTAGTGACCGATGCTCTCGATCAGCAGCGCCGGGTTGGGCAGCGGCTCGTAACCCCGAACGGCATCCACCATGTCGGCGAGCATGTCGTGGCCGCTTTGCAGCAAGCCGTTGAGCAGCGCGCTGTTTTTCAGCGCACCCGTCGATAATCCTTCGTACAGCGACTCCAGTTCGTGGGCCAGATCGCCAATCGGCGCGATCTCCACCATGCGCGCGCCGCCCTTGAGCGTGTGCAGATCACGCAGCAGGTTTTCCACTTCCAGCGCGTTGTGCGGATCGGCCTGCCAGCGCACCAACGCCGCGCTGCTGCTTTCGATGATGTCGTCGGCTTCTTCGAGGAAGATTTCCAGCAGTTCCGGATCACGCTCGTCCAGCGAGTGAATCATCGAGCTGACATTGCGCGTCTCGCCGTCATGGGGCAGCAAGTAACAGTTGCGCTGACGAAACTCGCGGATCTTCTCGATCAGGTGCGCGGGACTGGTCAGCGCCGAGCGGTGCTGCAACTGCTCAAGCATCAGCGACAGGTGATCGTGGCTGTGCACCAGCAGTTCGGCCAGTTGCGGCGAGTAACCGCATCGTCGGTCAAGCAGGCCTTCGTAGAGCGATTCCAGCTCGTGACCGAGGTCGCCCACCGGCCCGATTTTGGCCATGCGCGCGCCCCCTTTGAGGGTGTGCAGGTCACGTTGCAACGATGACAGCGGCAGCGGGTTGTCCGGCTCGTCAAGCCAGCGTTGCAACGCAGGGCCGGCGATGTCGAGAATGTCCATCGCCTCTTCAAGAAAGATCTCGACGATTTCCTGATCAAAATCATCACTCAACGGCTTGGCAGGTTGAGCGAGGCGTTCGCTGACCTCCTCCATCTCTGTGATGTGGGTCGCCCCAGCGCCATCACTTTTGATGACGCCCATCGCGCCGGGGTCCAGCGCTTCGGCAAGCAGCCCGCGCAAGGCGCTCACCCGTTCGGGGCAAGGCTGAACTTCCTGTCCGGCGGCGACCTGATCGAGCATGTTGATCAGCGCCTCGTGGGCCTTTTCGGCTTCATCGAAGAACCGTTCGCTGACGGCAAGGCTGCTCTCCTCCACCGCGCCATACAAGTCGAGCAGCGCTTCGCAGAGTTCGTCGACCTGAGGCAGGTCGGCCATATGTGCGCCGTGGCCGAGCATGGTCAATTCGTCCAGCAGCGCATTCAGTTCCTGGCGGTGGCCGGGGTGCTGACGCCAGTCTTTGAGCAGGTTGTCGGCGTCCAGCAGGATGTCCATGCCCTCGGCCAGAAAGCTCGCGATCAACTGCGGATTACGCCGCGTGCGCAGCCCATTGCTGTCGTCGCTCAAGGCATCGGCCAGCCGTCCGTCAAGCAGCTCCTGGGCCTGTTGAATTAGGGCGGCAGCGCCTTCGATGGGCATCAGCGGGTCGACATTCAGCTGAGCCAGACCCTGATGGAACAAAGGCTCGGCCGCACGCAGCAGGTCGATTTCGTCCTGGCCGACCGCGATCAGGTTGGTCTTGAACTCGCGAACGAGTTGATCCAGCGGGCTCGCCAGCTCGGCAATCGGCAGGACGCCTGCCATGTACGCGCTGCCTTTGAGGGTGTGCAGCGCGCGCAGCAAATCGTTGCTGAACACAGGCGCATCAGCGTCCTGCGAGGCGTCGAGATAGCGGCTCACCGTGTTCAGGTGGGTATGGGCTTCCTGACGGAAGATCTCCAGCAACTGCGGGTCAAAACCCTCTTCGTCCTCCGGGCGTTGCGCAGGCTCGACGTCGCCTGCCTCGCCCTGGGCCAGCGCGTGAGCCTGGGCGGCCAGTTGGTCGACATCGTCACGCTGACGCTGAACGTCCTCGGCGAAATCGCGAATCACGTCCGGCAGCAAAGTCTGTACGTCTGTCAGCAACTGCTGCACCCGTGCATCCGGCTCGACGCTGTGTTCCAGAACGCGGTTCAGCAGGTTTTCTACCGACCATGCCAGCTCGCCCAGAATCAGCGCGCGCACCATCCGGCCGCTGCCCTTGAGGGTGTGAAACGCGCGACGAATCTCGCCCAGCGCCGAGAGGTTGCCGGGATCGGCAAGCCAGCGCGGCACGTACTCGCGCAGGGCTTCGAGCATCTCGTCGGTTTCTTCGAGGAAGACTTCGCGCAACTCGTCATCGATCGCCTGCTCACCCTTCGGCGGCGGCAACAGGCTGGCCGGCATGTTTCGCGCCGGCGGGTTGACCGCCGACAGCGGGCTGGCCAGCACTTCGGCGAGGGTGCGGCTCGGGCTGACCAGGGCCTGCCGCTCGTGCAGATCCTGCAGTTCTTCTTCGCTGATGACTTCTTCGAGCACCGGCACATCCAGCGCGTCGGGGACCGGCGAGTAACCGAGCCGGGCCAGACTTTCCTGGGCCAGGTCCAGCACGTGTTCACCCGGCGCCTCCGGGTCTTCGGCCATGCGTTCGAGGTAGTACTCGACGCCGATGATCACGTCCGCCAAGTGATCGAGCTGCGAGGCCGCCGGGCTCTCACCGTCGACCAGCAAGCGCTCGGTGATGTAGTCGTTACAGGCCGCCAGCAGGCCGGATGCCCGCGCCAGCGGAATCATCGCCAGGGCGCCGCGCACCTGAACCAATTGCTCCGACAGCGGTAGCAGACGTGCCCGATCCATTTCGCCGTCGACGTAGGCGTCGATCACATCCTTGGCCTGCTGAAGGACGATGCGCGCTTCCTTGATGACCAGCTGATGAATCTGGCTGAGGTCCGTGGTCGGCAGGCGGCTCTCTTCGGGGCTGCTCTGGTTGACGGTTCCGGCCATGCCCGCGAGGGTGGATTCGACGTACAGCAGCGCGCCGGCGACGTCCATCAAGGTGGCATCGTCGGGCTCGCGCTGCCCTTGGGCCATGCCCTGCACCACGGTCATCTGATCAATGATGACTTTGCGCGGCTGCCCAAAGCCCAGCACCGCCAGGGTGTCGGCGATCTGCCGCAGCGGCGGCAGCAACGCACTCAGCTCACTGACGTGCTGACGATCCCCGCGCACAAAAACGTCGAGCCGCTCCTTGGTACGCACCAGCTCATCACACAGCGCAATGATCACAGAGCGCATGGCGTCGCGGTCCGGCCCGGCCATGCGCGCGCGTTCTTCAGCAACCAAAGCGCTGTGCGGCAGGGCATCGGCAAGGGCGTATTGGTCCTTGAGGTCCGTCATCTTCTGCGCCTCGCTGTCGGACTTGGCGATGTAAAACAACAGGCTTTTCAGGAGTTCGTCGGGCGCAGGCTGATTGATCCCCTCGATGCCTTGATCCAGCAGACGTTTCAGTTCTTTGTCAGCGTCCTTGAACAGGCTGCGCAGCGCCGGGCTGTTAGTGAAGTTACCGCTGACCATGGTTTCGACCAGCGCGGAAGCGATGCGCCAAAGCGGTTCGAGGGGCGCGTCCTCGCACAAGACCTCAAGCCGTGCGAACACTTTGCCCATGTAACCGAGTTGAGTCTGCACGTCCTGATCGCGAAGCAGCCCGACCAGCGCGGTTTGCAGCGTCTGCCGCAGTTTGCGCAGCTTCGCGGGCAGCTCCGGGCTGTCGCGCTCGGCCAATGCGTCGGCATCAAGGGCAGGGATAGACAGCAATTGTGGCGAGAACAGGCTGGTTTCCGACAACAGGCTTTCGCCCCGGGCGCTGCGCAGATCATTGAGCAGCGGCAGCACCACCAGCGGCAGATCACGGCGGGCGGAATGCACACGCTCCAGGTAGAGCGGCAGTTGGGTCATCGCCAGATTCAGCAGCTGAATCGCTTCGCTTTCCTGGCTGACGTGGCCCTGCTTGAGGGCCAGCGCCAGCTGTTCAATCTCCTCGGCGAACAACGCGGCGCCGTAGAACTCGATCATCTGCAGGCTGCCATGAACCTGGTGGATAAGGTCAAGGCAAACGTCCATCGCCGATGCGTCGTGGGGGCGGGCGACGAAAGTGTCCAGTGCCTGTCGGGCGTGGGTGAGGGTTTCGGCTATTTCGCCTTTGACCCACTCCAGGGCCACGTAATCGTGACGGTCAGCCATGGTGACTCCGGTTGCCTGTGTTCTGACGCTGCTTCATTTGCGATAACGGGTGCATTAACGGGGCTATCAAACGGGCGCTCACAACGGCCATCAATGCCGTGATGTCGGCAGCGTAAAGCCGGACACCGAGCGGCGCATCTCGCTGGCCATCTTCGCCAGATTGCCCATGCTCCGGGCAGTCGCCGCCGTGCCTGAGGTGGTCTGCGTGGTGGTCTGCTGGATCACCAGCATGGTCGACGAAATCTGCTGGCCCAACTCAGCCTGCTGCTGCGCCGCATTGGTGATGCTCTCGACCAGCGCGGCGAGGATCTTCGACACGCCTTCAATTTCTTCCAGCGCGACACCGGCGTCCTGCGCCAGCCGCGCACCGCGCACCACTTCGGCGGTGGTCTGCTCCATGGAGATCACCGCTTCGTTGGTGTCGTTCTGAATTGCGCGCACCAGCGTTTCGATCTGCTTGGTCGCTGACGACGAGCGCTCGGCCAGCCGCTGCACCTCATCGGCCACCACCGCGAAACCGCGTCCGGCATCACCGGCCATCGAGGCCTGGATCGCGGCGTTGAGCGCAAGAATGTTGGTCTGGTCGGCGATGTCATCGATCAGGCTGACGATGTCGCCAATCTCCTGGGATGACTCGCCGAGGCGCTTGATGCGTTTTGACGTGTCCTGAATCTGCTCGCGGATGTTGTCCATGCCGGTGATGGTGTTGTGCACCACCTCGTTGCCCTTGTTGGCGATGGTCACAGACCGCTCGGCGACCGCAACGGACTCGGACGCATTGGCCGAGACCTGATCGATGGAAGTCGCCATGTCATGGATGGCGTTAGAGGCCGCTGCGATCTGCAACGCCTGATGCTCGGACGCCGCGGCCAATTGGGTGGCGGTGGTCTGCGTGTCTTTCACGGCGCCGAACACTTGCTCGGCGGTAAGGTTGATGGTCGACACCAATTCGCGCAGTTGATCGATGGAGTAGTTGATCGAATCGGCAATCGCGCCGGTGAAATCCTCGGTCACCGAGGCAGCCACGGTCAGGTCGCCGTCCGCCAGGTTTTCGATCTCGTCGAGCAGGCGCATGATCGCGTTCTGGTTGCGCTCGTTCTTCTCAGCGGTTTCGCGCAGCTGCCGGTTGGTTTCGCGCACCATCACCAGGCCAATCAGGATGATCGACGCCAGGGCCAGCAGGCCGAGTATGTAGCCGCCATAGCTGTACGCCGCGCGCCCACCGGCCATGTGCTCGAAACTGTTGGCCAGCACCGAGGCTTCGTCGAGGAGCGTCTGCGAGAGGTTGAAGATGCTGCCCGCCGCTTCACGGACTTCCAGCAGCTCCGGCGAGGTTTCAAGGATTTCGTCGACCGACCCCGAGACGAACTGGAACAGCTCGGCAATCTCGGCCAGACGCGCCCGCGCATCGCGGTCTTCGACCTGAGCGATTTTCAGGGTGGCATTCCCTTCGAGCATGCCGTTGAGCACACGCCCGAACTGGCTGGCATCACGACCGAAAGCATCCGCTGCCTGAACCGCGGTTTCGTCACCCGACAACACCGTGTTCACCGCACCCAGTATCCGCTCGGCCAGCAGCGACTGCCGCTGTGCGAGGGCCACTTGAGCCGCGGGCGCACGGGTTTGCAGGAGAATGTCGACGACCTTTTCCGATTCGATCTGCAATTGCGGGATGGTCTCTGCGAGCGTTGCCGCGACCTGATGCAGCGAGAGCACGGTCTGCTCACGGGCCAGAATCACGTCGGTGCTTTTGCGCAGATTCTCCCAGTCGTTCTGTACCGCTTTCAGCTCATCGCTCACCGCAGCGGGCGCAGCAGGCAGGCCGGTGTTCTTGTCGCCTTTCTTCAAATACTGCCAGCGCGTGTCGAAGTCGTTGCGCGCGTCGGCCAACAGCTTGAATGCCGCCGCCTTGCCCGCCGCCGCCTCCGTGGCGTTCTTGGCGATGCGCTGGGACAGCACGCGAAGCTCGCCGGCGTGGCCTATGTATTGTTTGTCGTAGTTGGATTGCGTGCTGAGATACGCGAAGTTGACGAACAGCAGCATGATGAAAACGATGAGGCAGATGAACAGCACGACGATCTGCGATCGACTGCGCGCGCCTTCCAGTGACTTGCCGGTATTACTCATTGCTCAGGGCTCCGCCTGATGTTCGATTAAGGGACGGCATTAGCCGTCTGGACAGGCACTGTTCAACGCCGCACATCAAAGCGCCACATCCATAAACTCAGGCGACTGCACCAGCGCACGTGGGCTGAATACCTGCCAGGCCTGCTCGCGCACAAAACGCCCCCGTATGTACGGCGCGACGCGGGGTTCGCTGTCGTGACCCGCTTCAGGCATCAGGCTCCGCTCGCTGAAATGCTGCATGCCCAACACCTCGTCGATGAGCAGACCGACGAACACGCCCTCGAAGTCGATGACCAGCACGCGCCGGTGTTTGCGCAGGGGTGAAAGTTCGTGACCAAAGAAGGCGCACAGATCCATGATCGGCAACAAGCGGCCGCGCAGATTGGCGATGCCGCAAACCCACGCCTTGGCGCCCGGCAACACCGCGCAGCGCGGTTCGTGAAGGATTTCGTCGACCTCGCCCATGGGCGCCACGTAATGGCGCTCGCCCATGCGGAAGCCAATGCCGCCCCAACCTTGTTGTCGGGTTTCCTGCAACGGCAGGCCGGCAGCGAGGGAGCGGCAGCGCTGGTCGATATCGAGCAGCAGCTGGAAGGCGGTTTGTGACCGAGCCATGAGCGTCAGCCGGGGGTCAGCCCGCGAGCACCGCGTTCAGGGTTTTCATGAGGGTTTCTTCGTCCACTGGCTTGGTCAGGTAATCCCGCGCGCCCTGGCGTTTGCCCCAGACCTTGTCGGTTTCCTGATCTTTAGTGGTGATCATGATGACGGGGATCATGCTGGTGTCAGCGTCTTTGGTCAGCTGACGGGTCGCCTGAAAACCGTTGAGGCCCGGCATGACGATGTCCATCAAGACGGCATCGGGTTTTTCCTGACGGGCCAGCGCCACACCGTCGGCACCGTTCTCGGCCTTGAGGACCTGGTGGCCGTGCTTCTCCAGCATGCCGGTCAGCTTGTACATTTCGGTCGGCGAGTCATCGACGATCAGAATTCGAGCCATGGTGCTTCCCCATAGAAACAGCCGTCCCCCACGAAGGGGGCGGCATCAAGATAGTTGTTGTTCGACTGCAACGAACCCGGGCACATGGGCCTTGATCGCACTGAGCAGTTCTTCCTTGCTGAACGGTTTGGTCAAAAACTGATCGGAGCCGACGATGCGCCCCTTGGCCTTGTCGAAGAGCCCGTCCCTTGAGGACAACATGATCACCGGCGTGGATTTGAACGCCCGGTTGTTCTTGATCAACGCGCACGTCTGATACCCGTCGAGCCTGGGCATCATGATGTCGACGAAAATGATTCTGGGATGATTGTCGGCAATCTTGGCCAGTGCGTCGAAGCCGTCGATGGCGGTGATTACTTCACAGCCGACGTTTTTCAGCAGCGTCTCGGCGGTGCGACGAATCGTTCGGGAGTCGTCGATGACCATCACTTTCAATGGGGCTGAATGCTGTTCCATATCTGCTCTACCATCGCCGCGGCGAATCAGATGGGTTGCCTTCCGCCGGGCATCTGGTTTTGGGTCGGGATGATCGGGAGGCGCCAGAGACAGCTGGCGCGACACCGGATGCCGAGCCTTTTTAGCACACTCTCCACGGTCAATCCATAAAGCCTTGCCCCTTGACCCAAAGCCGGCGCGGCGCCACCCTGACGCCTATTTTCGGCCTGTCGTGGCCATTACCGATCAGAGGATATTACCCATGAGCATTCGCCTGGGAATCGTCATGGACACCATCGAGCGCATCTCCTATAAAAAGGACAGCTCGCTGGCCATGCTCCTGGCAGCGCAAGCCCGCGGCTGGTCGTTGTTCTATATGGAGCAGCACGACCTGTACCAGGACGCCGGCCAGGCCCGCGCCCGCATGAAACCGCTGAAAGTCTTCGCCGACCCGGCTCACTGGTTCGAGCTGGAAGCCGAAGTCGACAGCGGTCTGGATGATCTGGACGTGATCCTGATGCGCAAGGATCCGCCGTTCGACATGGAGTTCGTCTACTCCACCTATCTGCTCGAACAAGCCGAGCGCGCCGGCGTGCTGGTGGTCAACAAGCCGCAAAGCCTGCGTGACTGCAACGAGAAGCTGTTTGCCACGCTGTTCCCGCAATGCACGCCGCCCACGCTGGTCAGCCGTCGTGCGGACATCATCCGTGAGTTCGCCGCCAAACACGGCGATGTCATTCTCAAGCCGCTGGACGGCATGGGCGGGGCGTCGATCTTCCGCCACCGCGTCGGTGACCCGAACCTGTCGGTGATTCTCGAAACCCTGACCAAGCATGGCCATGAGCAGATCATGGCGCAGGCCTATCTGCCCGCGATCAAAGACGGCGACAAGCGCATTCTGATGGTTGACGGCGAACCCGTGCCGTATTGCCTGGCGCGCATCCCGGCCGCTGGCGAAACCCGAGGCAACCTGGCGGCGGGTGGTCGTGGCGAAGCCCGTCCTCTGACGGACCGAGATCGCTGGATCGCCGCCGAGATCGGCCCGACGCTGCGGGAAAAAGGCCTGCTGTTTGTAGGCCTGGACGTGATTGGCGAGCACCTGACCGAAATCAACGTCACCAGCCCGACCTGCATCCGCGAGATCGACAACGCGTTCGGGACGGACATTGGCGGCATGTTGATGGATGTGATTGAGAAGAAGCTGCAGGCGCGCGCTTAACCCAGCTCCTTGTGGGAGTGACGCTGATTACTCCCACAATGAAAGGCACCGCCCACTAATCGGCCCGGTGACATCAAACGCCAAGCCAGTCCTGACATTGCGTTATCATGCGCGGCCTGAATTTTTGCGCTAGGTGAGTAGTAATGCTGGCACATGTGCTGCCGGAGCGTGGATGAACGCTGCGGTCGACGATGATCTCCCCCTGTCCCTGACCCGCACTGGCGTGCGCCCTGCCGATCGCCTCGGGTTTACCCTGATGATCGCCGCACTGGTGCATCTGGCCGTCATCCTTGGCGTCGGTTTCACTTACGTCAAACCGGAAAAGATCAGCCAGACCCTGGAGATCACTCTCGCCCCTTTCAGAAGTGACACCAAGCCCAAGGACGCTGACTTCCTCGCCCAGCAAAACCAGCAGGGCAGCGGCACCCTCGACAAGAAAGCGGTGCCCAAGACCACTGAAATCGCCCCGTATCAAGACAACCAGATCAATAAGGTCACGCCACCGCCTGCCGCCAAACCGGTGGTCAAGCAGGACGCGCCGAAGACCGCTGTTGCCACGAAAGCCCAGTCTCCGCAAAAGACCGTCGCCAGGCGCGATGAGGTCAAGCCGGAAGAACAGAAGAAAGTCGCACCGACCATCGACAGCACGCAGCTGAACAGCGAAATCGCCAGCCTCGAAGCCGAGCTGGCGGATGAGCAGCAGGCGTACGCCAAGCGTCCGAAGATCCACCGCTTGAGTGCGGCCTCGACCATGCGCGACAAGGGCGCCTGGTACAAAGAAGACTGGCGCAAGAAGATCGAGCGCATCGGCAACCTGAATTACCCGGACGAAGCGCGCCGCAAGCAGGTCTACGGCAGCCTGCGGATGATGGTGTCGATCAATCGCGACGGCTCACTGTACGAGGTACTGGTTCTCGAGTCGTCGGGTCAGCCGCTGCTGGATCAGGCCGCGCAGAAGATTGTCCGGCTGGCCGCACCGTTTGCGCCGTTCAGTGGCGATCTGGCCGATATCGACCGGCTTGAAATCATCCGCACCTGGAAATTCGCGCGCGGGGACAAGCTGTCGAGTAATTGATCAGCCAATGCCGCGCACTAGGAAACCTGACCTGCGTCGCGATTTATCCGCCCGCGAGTCGGTTCTGCCAGTTGTCACAACAGCCCCGCGACGCCACACTAGGGCTCATGAAAAACGTCTCTCCGTCGTACCTCAAACACCAGTTTCTGATCGCCATGCCCCACATGCACGATGAGAACTTCGCCCAGACCTTGACCTACATCGTCGAGCACAACGCCAATGGCGCCATGGGCCTGATCATCAACCGACCGCAAAGCCTGTCGCTGGCAGATGTCCTTGAACAGCTGCGTCCCGAATTGCCGCCTCCTGCGCGGTGCAGGGATATTGCCATTCACCTCGGCGGGCCGGTGCAAACCGATCGCGGCTTTGTCCTGCACCCTTCCGGTCAGGTCTTCCAGGCGACGGTCGACCTGGGTGGCATTTCGCTCTCGACTTCCCAGGACGTGCTCTTCTCTATCGCAGATGGCTACGGCCCTGATCAAAATCTGATCACACTCGGCTATGCCGGTTGGGACGCAGGCCAGCTGGACGCCGAGTTTGCAGCCAACGCCTGGCTCAACTGCGCGTTCGACCCGGCAATCCTGTTCGAGGTGGAGAGCGAAGACCGGCTCAACGCCGCCGCCGCCAAACTGGGCGTCAACCTCAACTTGCTGACCAGCCAGGCGGGCCACGCCTGATGGCCGCACTGCGCTTGTTGCTGGGGTTCGACTACGGCACCAAACAGATCGGCGTGGCGGTCGGCCAAGTGATCACCGGGCAGGCCCGCGAACTCTGCACATTGAAAGCGCAGAACGGCGTGCCGGACTGGGACAAGGTTCAGGCGCTGATCAGCGAGTGGAAACCGGACGCCATCGTCGTCGGCCTGCCCCTGAATATGGACGGCACGCCGAGCGAGATGAGCGCACGCGCCGAGAAGTTTTCACGCAAGCTCAACGGCCGCTTCAACCTGCCGGTCTACACCCACGACGAACGCCTGACCACCTTCGAAGCCAAAGGCGAACGCGCCTCCCGCGGCCAGCACGGCAGCTACCGTGATAACCCCGTGGACGCCATCGCCGCAGCGCTTCTGCTGCAAAGCTGGCTGGAAGCCAATACCGCGCTGTTTGAAACCTGATCCATCTACGCTGCACCGAATTCGATTTACCCCGGACGTTCGTGCAGCGCACGCCGGGGCACCTGAAGGAGCAACCATGAGCCTGCCAAATCCTGCCGAACTGATCAGCCAGATGGCGATTGATCTCGACGCGCACCTGAACAAACGCGGCATCCAGGAGCCTCGCTTCATCGGCATTCGCACCGGTGGCGTGTGGGTCGCGCAGGCGCTTCTCGAGGCCCTCAACATTGAGTCCCCGCTGGGCACGCTGGACGTCTCCTTTTATCGCGACGACTTCAGCCAGAACGGCTTGCACCCGCAAGTGCGACCGTCAGAGCTGCCGTTCGAGATCGAAGGCCAGCACCTGGTGCTGATCGATGACGTGCTGATGAGCGGGCGCACCATTCGTGCAGCGCTCAACGAACTGTTCGATTACGGCCGCCCGGCCAGCGTGACCCTGGTGTCGCTGCTGGATCTGGACGCCGCCGACCTGCCAATCCGCCCGAACGTGACGGGCGCGACCCTGTCACTGGGGCCGAACGAACGGGTCAAGCTGTCCGGGCCAACGCCGCTGACGCTTGAACTGCAAGACCTTTCCACCGATTCCGCCGCCCTCTAAGAGTCCTTTGCGATGACGCCTCTCGACGCCAAGCGCCCGCTGCAACTGAACCATCAGGGCCAACTGCAGCACTTTCTCTCCCTCGACGGTTTGCCCCGCGAACTGCTCACCGAAATCCTCGACACCGCCGACTCGTTCCTCGAAGTCGGCGCCCGGGCGGTGAAGAAGGTCCCGTTGCTGCGCGGCAAGACCGTGTGCAACGTGTTCTTCGAGAATTCGACCCGCACCCGCACCACGTTCGAACTGGCGGCGCAGAGGTTGTCGGCGGATGTCATCACGTTGAACGTGTCGACCTCCTCGACCAGTAAGGGCGAGACGCTGTTCGATACGCTGCGCAACCTTGAGGCCATGGCCGCCGACATGTTCGTCGTGCGCCACGGTGACTCCGGTGCGGCGCACTTCATCGCCGAACATGTCAGCCCGCAGGTGGCGATCATCAACGGTGGCGACGGCCGTCACGCGCACCCGACGCAGGGCATGCTGGACATGCTGACGATTCGCCGCCACAAGGGCAATTTCGAGAACCTCTCGGTGGCGATCGTCGGCGATATTCTGCATTCCCGCGTCGCGCGCTCGAACATGATCGCGCTCAAAGCGCTGGGCTGCCCGGACATCCGCGTGGTCGCGCCAAAAACGCTGCTGCCGGTGGGCGTCGAGCAATACGGCGTGAACGTGTACACCGATCTGACCGAGGGCCTGAAGGACGTCGACGTGGTGATCATGCTGCGCCTGCAACGCGAGCGCATGTCGGGCGGCCTGCTGCCGAGCGAGGGTGAGTTCTACCGCTTGTTCGGCCTGACCACCGCACGCCTGGCCGGCGCCAAGCCCGATGCCATCGTAATGCATCCGGGCCCGATCAACCGCGGCGTAGAGATCGAATCGGCAGTAGCAGACGGCCCTCATTCGGTCATTCTCAATCAGGTGACCTACGGCATCGCCGTGCGCATGGCCGTTCTGTCCATGGCCATGAGTGGCCAAACCGCACAACGTCAGTTCGAGCAGGAGATCGCCCAGTGAAGTTCAGCATCCTCGGCGCTCGCGTCATCGACCCTGTCAGCGGTCTGGATCAAGTCACCGACATCCATCTTGAAGCGGGAAAGGTTCTTGCCCTCGGCGCGGCACCTGCCGACTTCAGCCCTATGGAAACCATCGACGCCGCCGGCCTGATCGCTGCCCCCGGGCTGGTCGACCTGAACGTGTCGTTGCGCGAGCCGGGTTACAGCCGCAAGGGCAGCATCGCCAGCGAAACCCGCGCAGCAGCAGCAGGCGGCGTCACCAGCCTGTGCTGCCCGCCGCGGACCAAACCGGTGCTCGACACCTCCGCCGTTGCGGAGCTGATCCTAGACCGCGCCCGCGAAGCCGGCTACAGCAAGGTCTTTCCCATTGGTGCGTTGAGCAAGGGCCTGGAAGGCGAGCAATTGGCCGAGCTGATTGCCCTGCGCGACGCGGGCTGCGTGGCCTTCACCAATGGCATGGTGAATTTCCGCAGCAATCGCACGCTGTGCCGCGCGCTCGAATACGCGGCGACGTTCGATCTGACGGTGATTTTCAACTCCCAGGACCACGACCTTGCTGAAGGAGGCCTGGCCCACGACGGCCCGACGGCTGCGTTTCTGGGTCTGCCGGGCATTCCGGAAACGGCGGAAACGGTGGCACTGGCGCGGGACCTGTTGCTGGTCGAGCAAAGCGGTGTGCGCGCGCATTTCACGCAGCTGACCAGCGCGCGCGGGGTGGCCCTGATTGCTCAGGCCCAGGCGCGTGGCCTGCAGGTGACGGCGGACGTGGCGCTTTATCAGTTGATCCTGACCGACGAGGCGCTGACCGGCTTTTCGAGCCTGTACCACGTGCAGCCGCCGCTGCGGACACGTGCAGACCGCGACGCACTGCGTGAAGCGGTGAAGTCGGGCGTGGTGCAGGCGATCTCCAGTCATCACCAACCCCATGAGCGTGACGCAAAACTGGCCCCGTTTGGCGCGACCGAGCCGGGCATCAGCAGCGTAGAGTTGTTGCTGCCCCTGGCGATGACGCTGGTCGAAGACGGCCTGCTGGACCTGCCGACGCTGCTGGCACGCCTCAGCTCCGGACCCGCCGCTGCGCTGCGCCTGCCGGCCGGAACGCTGACAGCCGGCTCGCCTGCGGACGTGGTGCTGTTCGATCCCGCCGCTTCTACGGTTGTAGGCGAGAAGTGGCTGTCGAGAGGCGAAAACTGCCCGTTCCTCGGCCATTGTCTGCCGAGCGCCGTGAAGTACACGTTTGTGGATGGGCGGGTTAGCTATAACGGGTGAGATGCCCAACCTCAGGCAGACGCTGATTATGTGGGAGCGAGCTTGCTCGCGAAGGCTTACCTTCAGCCCCAGAGAAAGTGGCTGAATGTACTGGCTCCTTCGTGAGCAAGCTCACTCCCACAGGTCCAGCGGCTTGGCCAAATTTCAAGTCGACCGCTGCCCACGTGGGAGCGAGCGTGCTCGCGAAGGCTTACATTCAGCCTCAGAGAAAATGGCTGAATGCAACGGCTCCTTCGTGAGCAAGCTCACTCCCACAGGTCCAGCGGGTAGGCCAAATTTCAAGTCGACCACTGCCCACGTGGGAGCGAGCTTGCTCGCGAAGGCTTACCTTCAGCCCCAGAGAAAGTGGCTGAATGCACCGGCTCCTTCGTGAGCACGCTCACTCCCACAGGTCCAGCGGGTAGGCCAAATTTCAAGTCGACCACTGCCCACGTGGGAGCGAGCTTGCTCGCGAAGGCTTACCTTCAGCCCCAGAGAAAGTGGCTGAATGCACCGGCTCCTTCCTGAGCACGCTCACTCCCACAGGTCCAGCGGGTAGGCCAAATTTCAAGTCGACCGCTGCCCACGTGGGAGCGAGCTTGCTCGCGAAGGCTTACCTTCAGCCCCAGAGAAAGTGGCTGAATGCACCGGCTCCTTCGTGAGCACGCTCACTCCCACAGGTCCAGCGGGTAAGCCAAATTTCAAGTCGACCGCTGCCCACGTGGGAGCGAGCTTGCTCGCGAAGGCTCACTTTCAGCCTCAGAGAAAATGGCTGAATGCAACGGCTCCTTCGTGAGCAAGCTCACTCCCACAGGTCCAGCGGGTAGGCCAAATTTTGTGTCGACCACTGCCCACGTGGGAGCGAGCTTGCTCGCGAAGGCTTACCTTCAGCCCCAGAGAAAGTGGCTGAATGCACCGGCTCCTTCGTGAGCACGCTCACTCCCACAGGTTTTGTGTCGCGCGTTGCCTTCACCGATGACTCGCCTCATGATGGGATGATCTCTCTCACTTCCACGGACGAGCCCAAAGCAACCGCGATTACCGGCGGGCGTTCTTCACCGAGATCTGGTCATTCAGCGTCCAGAAGTCGTACAGCACGCCCAGCAGCGCCAAACCTCCGGTGAACAGGTAAATGATCCCGGTGATCCATTTGCCCTGATACATCCGGTGCACACCGAACACACCCAGAAAGGTCAGCAGAATCCAGGCGAGGCTGTAATCGGTCGCACCTGCGTTGAATCGAAGGTCCGCTTCCCGATCCATCGCCGGGATCAGGAACAGGTCGATCAGCCAGCCGATGCCCAACAGCCCCAGCGTAAAGAACCAGATCGTGCCCGTGACTGGTTTGCCGTAATAGAAGCGATGAGCGCCGGTAAATCCCACAATCCAGAGCAAATAGCCCATGACCTTGCTGTGGGTATCAGGACGTTGAACGTCGGGTTGATAGGTGTTCATTGTTGACCTCGTCTGCTGCAATAGAAAAAAATATGCGTAAGTTTTGTGACTTTAGTGACGCCGTCCGACGTATGGCTTGAACCTCTTTTCAATCGTGCAAACCCTTGTTCTGCAAGGTGATCAGCACAGCAAGATGACGATTTAGCCGCCAAAACTGACTTCAAGGGCAGTAAATTGTTCGACAAGGGGGCTCAGAATTTCGCAAAAAGCTGTTATAAAGTTGCGCGCTGACCAACATGAGCCCTGCCTAATGCGTCCATTTTTCAAGACATGGCTGACTATTTGTCTATTTATGCCACTGGCCGCCCACGCCACCAATCGTGAGCAAACGCTTCCACCGAGCTTCACCGGTTTCACCGCCAAGTCCGAGTCGCCGGAATCCGTTTCACGCAACATTGCCGCTCAACGGGCTGCAATGGCTGCACTGGAACAAACGGCTACTCCACTCGAGTCCTCTGGCAAGCGAGCCAAAGCCGTTAAGGGTAAATCCTCCCGCAGCACTCGCAAAATTTCGCAGAACACTGTCGCCCTGGCCAACACGGCGCAGATGGGTACCAAACAGAGCAGCACTGTGGTCAACCGGGCCGTTAATGCCATCGGTACACCTTATCGTTGGGGCGGCACCAGCCCAACAAAAGGGTTCGACTGCAGCGGGCTGGTGAAATATGCCTTCAACGACGTGAGCGAAGTCGATCTGCCGCGCACGTCCAACGCCATGGCCGAAGGTCACGGTCAGAAGGTGGACCGCAAGGATTTGAAACCGGGTGACTTGCTGTTTTTCAACATCAAGAGCCGCAAGGTGAACCATGTTGCCATCTACCTCGGCAACGACCGTTTCGTTCACGCGCCACGCCGTGGCAAATCCGTGACGATCGACACGCTGAAGAAGCCGTACTGGGACAGCCATTACGTCGTCGCAAAGCGTGTGCTGCCAAAGCAGCCGCCGAGCCAGAAGGGCACCGTGCGCATCGCTCAGCGCTGATCCCACACACCGCCTGAAAACACTGTGGGGAGCGAATTGATTCGCTCCCCACAGTCGTTTGCCTTCCTGATCAGAAATTATCCGGCGTTTTCGCCTTCTCCCGCGCACTCTCACGCGTGATCAGCCCCTTGCTGATCAGATCCTTCAGGCACATGTCCAGCGTCTGCATCCCCAGCGATCCCCCGGTCTGAATCGACGAATACATCTGCGCCACCTTGTCCTCGCGGATCAGGTTACGGATCGCCGACGTGCCGATCATGATTTCGTGGGCCGCGACCCTGCCTCCGCCGACCTTCTTCAGCAGCGCCTGAGACACGATGGCGTGAAGCGACTCGGAAAGCATTGAGCGGATCATCGACTTTTCCTGCGCCGGGAACACATCGACGATACGGTCGATGCTCTTGGCAGCGGACGTGGTGTGCAGCGTGCCGAACACCAGGTGGCCGGTTTCTGCCGCCGTCAGCGCCAGGCGGATGGTCTCAAGGTCGCGCAGCTCACCTACCAGAATCACGTCAGGGTCTTCCCGCAGCGCTGAACGCAGTGCTTCGGCAAAGCCGTGGGTGTCGCGATGGACTTCGCGCTGGTTGATCAGGCTTTTTTTGGACTCGTGGACGAATTCGATCGGGTCTTCAATGGTGAGGATGTGGTGATGCTTGTTGCTGTTCAGGTAATCGACCATGGCCGCGAGCGTGGTCGATTTGCCCGAGCCGGTCGGACCGGTGACCAACACCAGGCCGCGGGGCACGTCGGTAATCTTGCGAAACACTTCGCCCATGCCCAGCTCTTCCATGCTCAAGACCTTGGATGGAATGGTCCGGAACACCGCGCCGGCGCCGCGATTCTGGTTGAACGCGTTGACCCGAAAGCGCGCAACGCCTGGCACTTCGAAGGAGAAGTCTGTCTCCAGATCTTCCTCGAAGTCCTTACGCTGCCTGTCGTTCATGATGTCGTAGATCAGCGCCTGAACCTCTTTCTGGTCCAGTGCGGGCAGGTTGATCCGCCGCACATCACCATCGACGCGAATCATCGGTGGCAGGCCGGCAGAGAGATGCAAGTCCGACGCGCCTTGCTTGGCACTGAAGGCCAGCAGCTCGGTAATATCCATACAGCTCCTCATCACATAGAATGCCGCAGACTTTAGCCCTGCTGGCGCAAATCAATGTCCACGATAGCAGAGAACATTTCAACGCTCGCCGAGCGAATTCGTAGCGCGGCGCAAGCGGTACAGCGCGACCCGGCCTCTGTCGGCCTGTTGGCGGTGAGCAAGACCAAACCGGCGAGCGACCTGCGGGAAGCCTACGACGCCGGACTCCGCGATTTCGGCGAGAATTACCTTCAGGAAGCCCTCGGCAAACAGGCTGAATTAAGCGACCTGCCCTTGATCTGGCATTTCATCGGCCCCATCCAGTCCAACAAGACTCGCGCCATCGCCGAGCACTTTGCCTGGGTGCATTCCGTGGACCGTCTGAAAATCGCACAGCGTTTGTCTGAACAGCGTCCGCCAGAACTGCCGCCACTGAACATCTGCATTCAGGTCAACGTCAGCGGCGAGGCCAGCAAGTCAGGCTGCGCCCCTGAAGACCTGCCCGCACTGGCCCAAGCCATCAGCGTGCTGCCCAACTTGAAACTGCGCGGCCTGATGGCCATTCCCGAGCCCACCGATGATCGCGACGAACAGAACGCTTCGTTCGCTGCCGTCAGCACCCTGCAGGCACAACTGGGCCTGCCGCTGGACACGCTTTCCATGGGCATGAGCCACGACCTCGAAGCCGCCATCGCACAAGGCGCGACCTGGGTGCGGATTGGCACTGCCCTCTTTGGCGCCCGCAATTATGGGCAGCCTTAACCTTTGCCCTACAGGAAACCGTTCATGAGCAAAACCCGTATCGCGTTCATCGGCGCCGGCAACATGGCTGCCAGCCTGATTGGTGGCATGCGCGCCCAGGGCGTCGACGCTGAGCTGATCCGTGCCAGCGATCCTGGCGCAGAAACCCGCGAGCGCGTGGCAAAAGAACACGGCATCAAAGTGGTCGCCGACAACGCCGAGGCCGTCGAAGGCGCCGATGTGGTGCTGCTGGCGGTCAAGCCGCAGATGATGAAAGCCGTGTGCGAAGCGCTGAAGCCGGCACTCAAGCCTCATCAATTGGTCGTATCCATCGCCGCAGGGATCACCTGCGCCAGCATGCGGGCCTGGCTGGGCGAGCAACCCCTCGTGCGCTGCATGCCGAATACCCCGGCCCTGTTGCGCCAAGGTGTCAGCGGCCTGTACGCCACGGCGGACGTCACTCCGGCCCAACGCGAGCAGGCCGAGACATTGCTGTCGGCGGTCGGGATTGCACTGTGGGTCGACGAAGAAGCCCATATCGACGCGGTGACGGCGGTGTCAGGCAGCGGCCCGGCGTATTTCTTCCTGCTGATCGAAGCCATGACGGCCGCAGGCGTCAAACTCGGCCTGCCGGCTGACGTGGCTAGCAAACTCACCCTGCAAACCGCGCTGGGCTCGGCATTGATGGCCACCGGCAGCGACGTCGATGCGGCCGAACTGCGTCGCCGAGTGACATCCCCTGCGGGCACCACTGAAGCCGCCATCAAATCTTTCCAGGCCGATGGCTTCGAAGCCATTGTGGAGAAGGCGCTGGGCGCCGCTGCACATCGCTCCGCCGAACTCGCCGAACAGCTGGGCAAATAAGGAGCAATTCATGAATGCACTCACCGGCGCCACGATTTTCGTCATCCAGACGCTCATCAGCCTGTACCTGACCATCGTTTTGCTTCGCTTTGTGCTGCAGCTGGTCAAAGCCAACTTCTACAACCCGCTCTGCCAGTTTGCCGTTCGTGCAACCCAGCCGTTGCTCAAGCCTATCCGGCGCATCGTGCCAAGCGTCTTCGGGCTCGACACGTCATCGCTGCTGCTGGCGATCGTCATTCAGGCGCTGCTGATGGCCTTTGTACTGATGATGACCTACGGCACCATCGGCGATATCCCGCACCTGTTGATGTGGTCGATCATCGGTATCACGTCGCTGCTGCTGAAAATCTTCTGGGTCGCGATGATCATCATGGTCATCGTTTCGTGGATTGCTCCGGGCAGCCACAACCCGGCCGCTGAACTTGCCTACCAGATCAGCGAACCGATCCTAGCGCCGTTCCGTCGCATCATCCCCAACCTGGGCGGCATGGACATCTCGCCGATCTTCGCCTTTATCGCGATTCAGGTGCTGCAGTCCTACGTCATGCCAGCGCTGGCGGCCTACGCCGGCATGCCGCAAGAGCTGTGGCGGTTGATCTGACAGCCGCTGCATGCAGCAAATGAGAATGCGGTAACTCTGATCGCAGGACCGGCTTCAGCCGGGAAGCTTTTGATCTTGGGGCGACGGCACCAGCAGCCGTCGCCCTTTTCCCGCCTAATGAATGTCGCGCCGGCAAAAATCCAAAGCGTCACCCTCCGCGAAATCAGCCATTTACTTTGTTGCCGCCCCCCCGCGCGATCTTTAGACTTACGCCTCATTTCAGCGAGAGCAGGTCGATGTCCACGGTCTTTCCCAAAGATTCTGTCGGTCTAGTCACGCCGCAAACGGCGCATTTTAATGAGCCGCTGGCCTTGGCCTGCGGACGCTCATTGCCTGCCTACGATCTCATCTACGAAACCTACGGTCAGCTCAACGCCGCCAAAAGCAACGCGGTACTGATTTGCCATGCGCTTTCGGGTCATCACCACGCGGCGGGCTACCACAGCGCAGAAGACCGTAAGCCGGGCTGGTGGGACAGTTGCATCGGCCCCGGCAAGCCTATCGACACCGATAAGTTCTTCGTCGTCAGCCTGAACAACCTCGGCGGATGCAATGGCTCCACCGGTCCCAGCAGCCTCAACCCGGAAACCGGCAGGCCCTTCGGCGCCGACTTTCCGGTGTTGACGGTCGAAGACTGGGTGCACAGCCAGGCGCGGCTTGCCGACCGGCTGGGCGTGGATCACTGGGCCGCCATCGTCGGCGGCAGTTTGGGCGGCATGCAGGCGCTGCAATGGACGATCACCTACCCCGAGCGCGTGCGGCACTGTCTGGCGATTGCTTCTGCACCCAAGCTGTCGGCGCAGAACATCGCCTTCAACGAAGTCGCGCGGCAGGCAATTCTGACGGACCCGGAATTCCACGGCGGCTCGTTTCAGGAGCACGGCGTGATTCCCAAGCGCGGCTTGATGCTGGCGCGCATGGTCGGGCACATCACGTACCTGTCCGATGACTCGATGGGTGAGAAATTCGGCCGGGGCCTGAAGAACGAGAACCTCAACTACGACTTCCACAGCGTCGAGTTCCAGGTCGAAAGCTACCTGCGTTATCAGGGCGAGGAGTTTTCCGGGCGCTTCGACGCCAACACCTACCTGCTGATGACCAAAGCGCTGGACTACTTTGATCCGGCCGCCAACTTCAACGACAACCTTGCCGCCACCTTCGCCAACGCCAGCGCCAGGTTCTGCGTGATGTCGTTTACCACTGACTGGCGCTTCTCCCCGGCCCGCTCGCGGGAACTGGTCGATGCGCTAATGGCGGCGAAAAAAGACGTCTGTTATCTGGAAATCGATGCGCCGCAGGGCCACGACGCGTTCCTGATCCCGATCCCGCGCTACTTGCAGGCTTTCTCCAGCTACATGAACCGAATTGCACTCTGAGGACACCATGAGAGCCGACCTGGAAATCATCCAAGACTGGATACCGGCAGGCAGCCGTGTGCTCGACCTCGGCTGCGGCGACGGCGAATTGCTGGCCTGGCTGCAGGAGCACAAGCAAGTGACGGGCTACGGCCTGGAGAACGACGCCGACAACATCGCCCGTTGCGTGGCGCGGGGCGTCAATGTCATCGAACAGGATCTGGACAAAGGGCTGGGCAACTTTGCCAGCAACAGTTTCGATGTCGTGGTCATGACCCAGGCGCTTCAAGCCGTGCACTACCCGGATCGCATCCTCGACGAAATGCTGCGCGTCGGCCGCCAGTGCATCATCACCTTCCCCAACTTCGGGCACTGGCGTTGCCGCTGGTACCTGGCGAGCAAGGGGCGAATGCCGGTTTCCGAGTTTCTGCCGTACACGTGGTACAACACGCCGAACATCCACTTCTGCACCTTCGAAGATTTCGAAGAACTGTGCCGGGGTCGGTCGGCCAAGGTCATTGATCGGCTGGCAGTCGATCAACAGCATCGGCACGGCTGGGCCAGCAAGCTTTGGCCTAATCTGTTGGGGGAAATCGGCATCTATCGCGTCAGCAGCCCGGGCTTGCAGGACCACCAGATTGCCGTGTGACCAGCGACTCAGGCAGGTGAAGCCCTGCCAGCCAGCGTCTGCACCGAAGTAAGAGCCGAAGACAGCGACGTAAACCGGCTCAGGTTCAATCAGCAGATTTCATGCAGCAGATTTTCACGCAGCCGATTTTCACGGACTCATCATGACCCTCACCCAGCTTGTATTGGCCAGCCACAACGCCGGCAAACTCAAAGAACTCCAGGCCATGCTCGGCGCGAGCGTTCAGCTGCGCTCGATTGGCGAGTTCAGCACCGTGGAGCCCGAAGAAACCGGGCTGTCGTTCGTCGAGAACGCCATCCTCAAGGCGCGCAACGCTGCGCGTATTTCCGGTCTGCCGGCGCTGGCCGATGACTCGGGGCTGGCGGTGGACTACCTGGGCGGTGCGCCGGGCATTTACTCCGCGCGTTACGCCGACGGTCAGGGTGATGCGGCGAACAACGCCAAATTGCTGGAAGCCCTCAAGGACGTACCCGCCGAACAACGCGGCGCCCAGTTCGTCTGCGTTCTGGCACTGGTGCGCCACGCCGACGACCCGCTGCCGATCCTCTGCGAAGGTCTGTGGCACGGCCGCATCCTCACCGCCGCCAGCGGCGAACACGGCTTTGGTTATGACCCGCTTTTCTGGGTGCCGGAGCGCAACTGTTCAAGCGCCGAACTCACCCCGGCCGACAAGAACCAGATCAGCCACCGCGCCCGCGCCATGGCCCTCCTGCGTCAGCGTCTGAAGCTGAGCCCTGATCAACAATGACTCAGGATTCCACCACCCGGCCGTTGATTCTGGGCGCGGCCGGTTTCTCCTCTGAGGAGCCACGGCCCTCCCTTACCGAGCTGCCGCCACTGTCGCTGTACATCCATATTCCGTGGTGCGTGCGCAAATGCCCTTATTGCGATTTCAACTCCCACACGGCGAGCCCGGTGTTGCCGGAGCAGGAATATGTCGACGCGCTGCTGGCCGATCTCGACCAGGACCTGCCCCACGTCTACGGCCGCGAGCTGAGCACAATCTTCTTCGGCGGCGGGACGCCCAGCCTGTTCAGCGCCGATGCGTTGGGCCGTTTGCTGCGCGGCGTTGAACAACGCATCCGTTTCGCGCCGGACATCGAGATCACGCTGGAAGCCAACCCCGGCACCTTCGAGCAGGTGAAATTCAGCGCCTATCGCGGCCTGGGCATCAATCGCCTCTCGATCGGCATCCAGAGTTTTCAGGAGGCCAAGCTCAAGGCCCTCGGGCGTATCCATAACGGCGATGAAGCGGTGCGCGCGGCGGAGATGGCGCGTCAGGCGGGTTTCGATAACTTCAACCTGGACCTCATGCACGGTCTGCCGGATCAGTCCCAGGAAGACGCCCTTGGCGACCTGCGTCAGGCGATCGCCCTCGCCCCGACGCACCTGTCCTGGTATCAACTGACCCTCGAGCCGAACACGGTGTTCTGGAATCAGCCGCCCACGCTGCCGGAAGACGACATTCTCTGGGACATTCAAGAGGCCGGTCAGACGCTGCTGCGGGAAAACGGCTACGCCCAATACGAAGTGTCTGCCTACGCACAGCCGGAGCGCGAAGCCCGACATAACCTGAACTACTGGGGCTTCGGGGACTTTATCGGAATCGGCGCGGGGGCCCATGGCAAGCTCAGCCACCCGGACGGGCGCATCATCCGCACTTGGAAAACCCGGCTGCCCAAGGATTACCTCAATCCGGCCAAGGCCTATCAGGCTGGCGAAAAGCTGCTGCCACTGGATGAGATGCCCTTTGAATTTTTGATGAACGCCCTGCGCCTGACAAAAGGCGTGGACGCTGCATTATTTCAGCGCCGCACCGGTCTAAGCGTCGATTCGCTCGCCAGCGCCCGTCTTGAGGCGGAACAACGCGGCTTGCTGGAGACCGATCCGTTACGGCTGGTGGCGACCCCTCGCGGCCAGTTATTCCTCAACGACCTGCTGCAGCACTTTCTTCTGTAAGGCTCAACACTAAGGACACTGAATGGAATTCGTACTCGACTTGCTGGCCACCGTGTCGCGCTGGAGTCGCAGCAACTTATCGGAGATCGCTTTGGCCTTGGTCGGCTGCCTGCTGATTCTGTTCGGGACCGACATCAAGGGCTGGATCGAAGGCCGCCTCGGCAGCTTTACCGGCGCCTTGCGCATTCCGATCATGGCGTTGCTCTGCACCGTCGGCAGTGGCGCTGCACTGATTTATGCCACGCCGTGGGTCGTGCGCGGCCTGAGCCAGTTCAACAACTACAGCCTGGCGCCGGTGTTGCTGGTGGTACTGGTACTGATCGGTGTGGTGGCTGATCGGAAATAACCGTCCAGAAATGCAAAAGCGCCCCTGCCCGCGGGCGCGGGAGGGGCGCTTTCAAGAAATCACACTCCGCTGTTGCCGAGTGCAATCAGCCCATCAGCGAATGCTCTGGATGCTGCCTTTGTTGCCGGTCACTTTCACGTTCACTTGCTTGAAGATGAAGTAATCGTTGACGGTGACTTCGTAACGCGGCGCGACGATCAGGTCGGAACCGGACGATTTGACGGCCTTGAAGGCCGCGGCTGCTTTGGTGGAGGAGATCGGGTCCGGCAGTGGGAGGCCCATGCCACCGCCGCTCGCACCGCCGTAGGTCACGCCGTCGGCAAACTGCGTATCGCCGCCGATATTCAACCAGCCGAACAGGACATTGGTGGACGACTCGCCGCTGATGGCTTCACCGACTTTGACGTCAGCCTTCAGATCAGTCTTCACGTCGCCGGACAGCGAAGCGCTTGGCTGGCTGACGTTGTAGCTGACACACCCGCTGGTGGTCGCAATCAGCGTGGCGATTGCAGCCATTTGCCAAAACTTGTTCATCTTCATTCCTCGTCATCAATATTGATATATGCAACGGCGGGGACTATGAAGATCAGAACTGAAAAGGGATGTCGGACGATTCCGAAGACCCTGTAGCTTTATTAGGAAGAAATCGAAGGGTGCGTCATACAACGCAAATTGTTGGCTGAAATGTGCTGTAAAAACTCAAAAGCGGCCGCTACCGGGCCGCTTCTGGTCAAGAAGTGATCAGGCCAGCTTCTCGAACTTCAGGTCCCAAACCCCGTGACCGAGACGTTCGCCACGGCGCTCGAATTTGGTGATCGGACGTTCCGCAGGGCGCGGAACGCATTTGCCGTCTTCTGCCAGGTTGCGGTAACCCGGCGCTACGTTCATCACTTCCAGCATGTATTCGGCATACGGTTCCCAGTCGGTTGCCATGTGCAGCACGCCGCCGGACTTCAATTTGGTACGCACCAGCTCGGCAAATTCGGCCTGGACGATGCGGCGCTTGTGATGGCGGGACTTGTGCCAAGGGTCCGGGAAGAACAGCATCAGCCGATCCAGGCTCTTGTCGGCCACGCAGCGGTTGAGCACTTCGATCGCATCGCAATCGTAAACGCGCAGATTGGTAAGCCCTTGGGTCAGCACGCCATTGAGCAAGGCGCCGACACCCGGACGGTGAACTTCCACGCCGATGAAGTCCTGCTCTGGCGCCGCAGCGGCCATCTCCAGCAGCGAGTGACCCATGCCGAAACCGATTTCGAGGGTACGCGGGGCCGAACGGCCAAAGACCTGATCGAAATCAACCGGGGCGTCGGCCAGCGGCAGCACGAACAGCTCCTTGCCCTGATCCAGGCCGCGTTGCTGGCCTTCGGTCATTCGACCGGCGCGCATTACGAAGCTCTTGATGCGCCGGTGATGGCTGTCATCGTCTGGCGCTTTGGCATTTTCGTCATTCATCACTTCATCGTCCGGAAGCGGGTCGGGCGTTTGCGAATCAATCATCAACAGGCTCTTACTTGATCAGACCATCCAGCGGCGAGGACGCGCTGGCATAGAGTTTCTTGGGCATACGGCCGGCCAGGTAAGCCATGCGTCCCGCCAGAATGGCGTGTTTCATGGCTTCGGCCATCAATACCGGGTGTTGCGCGTGGGCGATTGCCGAGTTCATCAGCACCGCTTCACAACCCAGCTCCATGGCGATGGTCGCGTCGGATGCAGTGCCGACACCGGCATCCACCAGCACCGGGACTTTCGATTCTTCGAGGATGATCTGCAGGTTGTACGGGTTGCAGATCCCCAGGCCAGTACCGATCAGGCCCGCAAGGGGCATCACTGCGCAGCAACCGATTTCGGCGAGCTGGCGGGCAATGATCGGGTCATCGCTGGTGTAGACCATGACGTCGAAGCCGTCCTTGACCAGCGTTTCGGCCGCCTTGAGGGTTTCAATGACATTGGGGAAAAGGGTTTTCTGGTCAGCAAGAACTTCCAGCTTGACCAGATTGTGGCCATCGAGCAGCTCGCGGGCCAGGCGGCAGGTGCGTACGGCTTCGATGGCGTCGTAGCAACCCGCTGTGTTCGGCAGGATGGTGTAGCGGTCCGGCGGCAGCACGTCGAGCAGGTTCGGTTCACCCGGGTTCTGCCCCAGGTTGGTCCGGCGCACTGCAACGGTGACGATCTCGGCGCCCGAGGCTTCGATGGCCAGACGGGTCTGTTCCATGTCCGTGTACTTGCCAGTGCCGACCAGCAGGCGCGACTGAAAAGTACGACCGGCCACGGTGAACGGCTTGTCGCTGCGAACGTTGCTCATCTGAAATCCTCTTTACGGTTGAGGTTCTTGCAGTGCTTGCGGACCCGGCCGCAGCGCGTCGAGGGGCTAGCCGCCACCGATGGCGTGCACCACTTCGACCTGATCGCCTTCGGTCAGCGCCGTGGCGGCATGCTGGCTGCGCGCAACAATGTCCAGATTGAGCTCGACGGCAACTCGGCGCCCGGTCAGCTCCAGACGCGACAGCAATCCCGCGACGGTCTCGCCATCGGGCAGCTCAAAGGATTCACCGTTCAACTGAATGCGCATGCGAGAGGGCAGCCATCATTTTAGGGGGCGAGCATTCTAGCCCGATCGGTCGGTATGACCAAGGCAAAGCCACGCCATTCGTCTTCGGCGTGGCCGAGTGCTTGCAACGCGTCCGCGGCAGACGAGCGCTCCAGACGGGATTAAAGCGTATCGAGTCCCAAGCGCCATGCCGTCCAGCCGAGAATCGCCCAGCCGATCAGGAAAAACAGGCCACCGAACGGGGTGATGATTCCCAGCTTGGTCGCGCCCGTCAGTGTCATCAGGTAGAGGCTGCCTGAAAACAGGATGATGCCCAGTGTGAAAGAGATGCCGGCATAGGTGACGAGCCGGCCCTGGATCTGCATCGCCAGCAGTGCTACGCCAAAAATCGCCAGCGCATGAATCAGCTGGTAGAGCACGCCGGTGTGGAAGACCGCCAGGTATTCGGGGGTCAGACGGTTTTTCAGGCCGTGGGCAGCAAACGCACCTAAGGCAACGCCGGTAAATCCGAAGAAGGAGGCCAACATCAGAAAGGTTCGTAACATGTACAACTCCAGGCAAGTTCAATGACGCTTGGTCTGTATAATGGCCCGCTCAACCGGTTCGGCCAAGCCATCTCTATGCTGCAATTACTACTCCGTCGTGTCGCCAAAGGCCTGCTCTGGTTCGCAGCGGCAAGTGTCGTGCTGGTGCTGATTTTCCGCTGGGTCCCTCCTCCGTTTACCGCTTTGATGGTCGAACGCAAGATTGAATCCTGGTTTGACGGTCAGCCCATTGACCTGCAGCGCGACTGGGAGTCATGGGACCGCATCTCAGATGACCTGAAAATCGCCGTCATTGCCGGCGAGGACCAGAAGTTCGCCGAGCACTGGGGTTTCGATATCGACGCCATTCAGGCAGCACTGGTTCATAACGAACGCGGTGGCTCTCTGCGCGGGGCCAGCACGCTGAGCCAGCAGGTGTCGAAAAACCTGTTCCTGTGGTCGGGGCGCAGTTACTTTCGCAAGGGCCTGGAAGCCTGGTTCACCGGGCTGATCGAGGTGTTCTGGTCCAAGCAACGCATTCTTGAGGTGTACCTGAACAGCGTGGAATGGGACGACGGCGTTTTCGGCGCTCAGGCTGCTGCGCAGCATCACTTTCATGTGAATGCGAGCCAACTGTCCACGCAACAAGCGAGCTATCTCGCCGCCGTGCTGCCCAATCCAAGGGAATGGAGCGCCAGCCATCCCAGCAGCTACGTCGCAAGTCGCGCAAGCTGGATCCGCCAACAGATGCGGCAGCTGGGTGGGGAGGACTATTTGATGGGGTTGAATCACAGTAGGAAGTTTTAATTCCTCCACTAGATTGATGTGCCCGGATGGATGGAGATGTATGGTGCGATACGGCGCGCTGTCATAACTGACAGTAGACGCTCCCGCGTCGACAAGTCTAGGGTATTGCTCATGGATCCACTCATGAGCAGGAGCTCGCCATCATGTCAACCCTTTCGTATAAGCCCATCGTTTACACTGGAACGATTGGTGACGTTGACCACGGTACAACCACGCTGACCGCTGCTCTGACTCGCGTTTGCTCCGAAGTTTTCGGTTCGGCTCGTGTTGACTTCGACAAGATCGACAGCGCACCAGAAAAGATGATCAACCGAATCACCATCAACACGGCTCAAATCGAGTTTGACTCCGCAACGCGTCATTACGAACATGTTGGCTGCCCAAGTCACGCCGACTGGGTGAAGTATATGATCACCAGTGCTAACCCGATGGACGGCGCTATCCTCGTTTGTTCTGCTGCTGATGGTCCGACGCCACAAACTCGCGAGTTCATCCGGTTGTGCCGTCAGGTAGGGGTTAAATATATCGTGGTCTTCCTGAACAAGGCTGACTTGGTAGATGACGCTGAGCAGCGGGAACGGGTTGAGATGAGCGTGCGCGATATGCTGAGCACTTACGACTTCCCGGACGACACACCAATCATCATCGGCTCTGCCCGTATGGCGTTGGAAGGCAAAGACGACAACGAGATGGGCACCACTGCCGTCAAGAAGTTGGTTGAAACTCTGGACAGTTACATTCCTCAGCCAGAGCGTGCTGTCGACAAGCCATTTCTGATGCCAATCGAAAACGTATCCTCGATCTCCGGTGGCGGTAGTGTTGTGATTGGTAGTATTGAGCGCGGTATCGTCAGGATTTGTGAGCCACTGGAAATCGTTGGTCTGCGTGACACTACCGTCACCATCTGCACCGGTGTTGAAATGTTCCGTAAGCTGGTCGACGAAGGTCGTGCTGGCGAGAACTGCGGCATTCTGTTGAGAAATATCAAGCGTGAAGACATTGAGCGTGGCCAGGTTCTGGTCAAGCCGGGCACCGTCAAGCCGCACACTCAGTTCGAAGCTGAAATCTACGTTCTAAGCAAAGAAGAAGGCGGCCGTCAAACTCCGTTCTACCAAAACTACAGTCCGCAGTTCAATTTCCGTACTACCGACGTAGCTGGTAGTTGCGAACTGCCGGAAGGCGTTGAGATGGTGATGCCAGGTGAATACGTGAAAGTTTCCGTTACCCTGATCAAGCCAATCGCGATGGAAGACGGTCTGCGCTTCGCTATCCGCGAAAGCGGTCGTACCGTGGGCGTCGGCATTGTTAGCAAAATTCTTAAATAATTGAACCCCACAAACAAAAACGCCCCGATCAACTCGGGGCGTTTTGCGTTTCAGCGCAGCGATCAGGCAGCGATCGACAGTTTCAGCTTGTTCATCGCGCTCTTTTCGAGCTGACGAATACGCTCGGCAGAGACGTTGTACTTCTCAGCCAAGTCGTGCAGCGTGGCTTTTTCTTCCGCCAGCCAGCGCTGATACAGAATGTCGCGGCTGCGATCGTCGAGCACGTTCAGCGCTTCGTGCAGGTTGGCCGTCGAGCTGTCAGTCCAGTCGGAATCTTCCAGCTGACGCGCCGGATCGTAACGATGGTCTTCCAGATAGTTGGCCGGCGACTGGAAAGCGCTGTCGTCGTCGGCTTCTGCCGCCGGGTCAAAGGCCATGTCGTGGCCGGTCAGACGGCTTTCCATCTCGCGCACTTCTCGGGGCTCAACGCCCAGACTTTCGGCAACGCGATGCACTTCTTCGTTATTCAGCCAGGCCAGACGCTTCTTCTGGCTGCGCAGGTTGAAGAACAGTTTGCGCTGAGCCTTGGTGGTCGCGACTTTCACGATGCGCCAGTTGCGCAGAATAAACTCGTGAATTTCGGCCTTGATCCAGTGGACTGCAAAAGACACCAAGCGCACGCCCATCTCGGGGTTGAAGCGCTTCACGGCCTTCATCAGGCCAACGTTACCTTCCTGAATCAGGTCAGCCTGAGCCAGTCCATAACCGGAATAACTGCGTGCGATATGCACGACAAATCGCAGGTGGGCGAGCACCATCTGCCGAGCCGCCCCCAAATCCTGCTCATAGTAGAGACTCTCGGCCAGTTCACGCTCCTGCTCGGGCGTCAGCAGTGGAATGCTGTTAACCGTGTGCACATAGGCTTCCAGGTTTGCACCCGGGACTAAGGCATACGCAGGTTGCAAAGAATTGGTCATACGAAAAACCTCCGACACATAACTCGTGCAGTTCAGCACTGCGAAATTGACCGGGAACCGCTAGACAAGTTCCCTGAGCTGAAAAGTCAATAGGTGAAACAAAATTTACTAACGATGAAGCTACTCAATACTAACGAGGCGCCAACTCTCTTAAATGGCGTGCTACCGCGATCCACGCACCGATATACCCCAACAGCACCGCCCCAAGCAAGAGCGACACACCGTCAGACACTGGCACGCCGGCAAGGGCAAAATCACTGCCGTACAGCCCGGCCAGTTTGACCACTGCGTCGTTCAGCCAGTCCAGCCCGAACGCCAGCACGCCCCAGGACAAGACACCTGCACCCAGCCCGTACAACGCGCCCATATAGAGGAAAGGCCGGCGAACGTAGCTGTCTGTGCCGCCTACTAATTTGATGACCTCGATTTCCGTGCGACGGTTCTCGATGTGCAGACGAATGGTGTTACCGATGACCAACAGCAGTGCTGCGACCAGCAACACCGTCAGGCCAAACACGAACCGATCACCCAGCTTCAAGATAGCGGCTAAACGCTCGACCCAGACCAGGTCCAGTTGTGCCTGCTGCACTTTGGGCAACTCGGCCAGCTGTGTACGTAATGCTTCCAGCGCGGCTTTGTCAACTTCCAGTGGTGTAACCAGCACGACACCGGGCAGCGGGTTTTCAGGCAGTTCCTTGAGCGCCTCGCCCAGCCCGGACTGTTTCTGGAATTCGTTCAGCGCCTCATCGCGACTGATGTACTCGGCATCGGCGACACCGCCCATGTCCTTGATCTGACGGACAAGGCCTTCGCCCTCGCTCGGCGACGCATCCAGCTGCAGATACAGGGATATCTGCGCCGCGCGCTGCCAGGATCCGCCCAAACGCTCGACATTGCTCAGCAACAACGACAAGCCCATCGGCAAACTCAGCGCAATGGCCATCACCAGACAGGTAAAAAAGCTGCCAATGGGCTGCTTGCCGAGACGGCGCAGGCTGTCCAGCAGGCTTGAGCGGTGGGCTTCGATCCAGGCGTTGAACAACTCGCCGAAACTCGGGCCATCGTCGTCATCGCGTTTCTTTTTCTTTTGCGGCGCCGGGTCTGAAGCTTTGGGCGCTACGCGTTCGGACACCTTGGGACTGCGAGTGGCACTCATACGCCAGCCTCCCCGTCGCCGATCAGTCGGCCGCGTTGCAACGTCAGCATCCGATGGCGCATCCGCGCGATCAATGCGAGGTCATGACTTGCAATCAGCACGCTGGTGCCCAATCGGTTGATGTCTTCGAACACACCCATGATTTCAGCTGCCAGTCGCGGGTCGAGGTTACCGGTGGGTTCGTCCGCCAGCAGCAGGGCCGGGCGGTGAACGATGGCGCGGGCGATGCCCACGCGCTGTTGCTGACCGGTGGACAAATCGCCCGGGTACAGCTCGGCTTTGTCCGATAACGCAACGCGCTCAAGGGCCGAGTCGACGCGCTTGACTACTTCGGTCTTGGACAGGCCGAGGATCTGCAGCGGCAGCGCGACGTTATTGAACACCGTGCGATCAAACAGCAATTGGTGGTTCTGGAACACGACGCCGATTTGCCGACGCAAAAACGGAATCTGCGCGGTGCTGATCTGACCCAGGTCCTGACCCGCCAGCAACAGCTTGCCCGTGGTGGGACGCTCCATCGCCAGCAGCAGGCGCAACAAAGTGCTCTTGCCCGCGCCGGAGTGACCGGTCACAAACAGAAATTCGCCACGACGTACTCGAAAGCTCAGCTCATGCAGGCCGACGTGTCCGTTCGGATAGCGTTTACCGACCTGTTCGAAACGAATCATGGGCGCTCCCGCTCGGCGAATAGGGCTTGGACGAACGGCTCGGCTTCGAAGGTGCGCAGATCGTCGATGCCTTCACCCGCGCCGATATAGCGAATCGGCAGGCCAAATTGCTTCGCCAGGGCGAAGATCACGCCGCCTTTGGCGGTGCCGTCGAGCTTGGTCAACGCAAGGCCGGTCAGCTGGACTGTCTGGTTGAACTGTTTGGCCTGGTTGATCGCGTTCTGACCCGTTCCCGCATCCAGGACCAGCAGGACCTCGTGCGGCGCGTCGGCGTCCAGCTTGCCGATCACGCGGCGAACCTTCTTCAGCTCTTCCATCAGGTTGTCTTTGGTGTGCAAGCGGCCTGCGGTGTCAGCGATCAACACGTCGATGCCGCGCGCCTTGGCGGCCTGAACGGCATCAAAAATCACCGAAGCCGAATCAGCGCCCGTGTGCTGCGCGATGACCGGGATCTTGTTGCGCTCACCCCAGACCTGCAACTGCTCAACGGCTGCAGCGCGGAAGGTGTCACCCGCCGCCAGCATGACTTTTTTGCCTTCAAGCTGGAGCTTCTTGGCGAGCTTGCCGATGGTGGTGGTTTTACCCGCACCGTTGACGCCCACGACCAGAATCACGAACGGCTTGTGCTGTGCCGTGATGACCAGCGGAGCCTCCACTGGCTTGAGCATTTCGGTCAGTTCATTTTGCAGCGATTTGTACAGCGCGTCGCTGTCAGTGAGCTGCTTGCGCGCCACTTTCTGCGTCAGGTTGCGCACGATTGCCGACGTTGCTTCCACCCCAACGTCCGCGGTCAGCAGCCGGGTTTCCAGCTCGTCGAGCATGTCGTCGTCGATGGCTTTCTTGCCGAGGAACAGGCTGGCCATGCCTTCGCCCAGGCTGGCGCTGGTTTTCGACAGGCCCTGCTTCAGGCGCGCGAAAAAACCAGGCTGCTTGGGTGCGGTTGTTCCTTCGAACGGAACAGGTGGCACGCTGGTTTCAAGAACGGGCACAGCGGCCGCGGCTGGAACCATCGGTGCTGTCGTCAACGGCGGCGTCAGCGAAGGAAGATCATTGCCGGAAACCGGGTCAGGCAGTGCGACCGGGGTCGGCTCGATGGACGGAGCCACCTCGAACGACGTTGTGTCGATGACCGTCGGTTGAGCAGGCACTTCAGCCACAGAAGCGGCGGCGGATTCCACGTTGGATTCGGTGTGTACCGGAATGGGCGGCGTGACGTGAGGCTCGCGCTCATCGGTGAAGGCGACGG
Source organism: Pseudomonas sp. GL_135 (assembly GCF_057834665.1). Taxonomy (NCBI): domain Bacteria; kingdom Pseudomonadati; phylum Pseudomonadota; class Gammaproteobacteria; order Pseudomonadales; family Pseudomonadaceae; genus Pseudomonas; species Pseudomonas sp. GL_135. The sequence goes on along the minus strand of NZ_CM174408.1, from coordinate 241,264 downwards.
GCTCTTCGGCAACGGGCAGGTGAAGCCAGGGATCTTCGATAGGGGCCGAAAGCGCTTCAATCGTAGCGGTTTGTGGCAAGGGTTGCGGTGCGTTTTGCGGCGCGCGCTCGGCCGGGATGGCCGGGGCGTTATGCTGCTCAGCAACCGCCGGGGCCTGATCGGGCACGGACTCTGGCGCTGGAGCGGGGGCATTCTGAGGCGGCTCGGGAGTGACTTCCTGCGGCTTTTTGCGCAGCCATCCGAACAGGCCTTTCTTCTCGCCAGCCGGGGCTGGGGTCTTCTTGTCGTCGTTGGAACCAAACATGGAGGACGGCTATCTCACGGTAACGACGCGCCAGAGCGGCGCCTCTGAAAAATTCTGTATGCGAAACAGACTGCTTTTATGTCCGCTTGTTCATAGGTTGCCCGCGTCAAATGATCGGACCTCGCCAAGCCTTCCTACACGCTAACCCAGGCCAAGTCTTACAAGGTCTGTTTACGGCTCGGACATCTTAGCCATAGTCGTCAGGCAAACTGGCCGCTATCCTAACACCCCCGCGCCCGCTGACGCTAAGCAGGCCGTCTCCAAGGTTCAAATCACGAATGAATGCTCTTGCCCGCTGTGCCGCAGGCCTGCTGCTCAGCACAATCTGTTTGCCCTTCGCCGCATCGGCTGCCGACCCACAACCCACCACCGAATTCACGCTGGACAACGGCCTGAAGGTGGTCGTGCGTGAAGATCACCGCGCACCGGTGGTGGTTTCGCAGGTCTGGTACAAGGTGGGTTCCAGCTACGAGACGCCTGGCCAGACGGGCCTGTCCCATGCGCTGGAACACATGATGTTCAAGGGCAGCTCGAAAGCGGGCCCCGGCGAAGCATCGCTGATCCTGCGCGACCTGGGCGCGGAAGAGAATGCGTTCACCAGCGACGACTACACCGCTTACTACCAGGTGCTGGCCCGTGATCGACTGGCGGTTGCCTTCGAACTGGAAGCCGACCGCATGGCCACCCTGCGCCTGCCCCCTGAAGAGTTCGCGCGGGAAATCGAAGTCATCAAGGAAGAGCGCCGGCTGCGCACCGATGACAAGCCGAACGCCAAGGCCTATGAGCGCTTCAAGGCCATCGCCTACCCCGCCAGCGGCTACCACACGCCGACCATTGGCTGGATGGCAGACCTTGAACGCATGAAGATCGAGGAACTGCGCCACTGGTATGAATCCTGGTACGTGCCCAACAACGCCACGCTGGTGGTGGTGGGTGACGTGAAGCCCGATGAAGTGAAAGCCCTGGCTGAGCGCTTCTTCGGCCCGGTGCCACGCCGCGACGTACCGCCCTCGAAAAAGCCGCTGGAGCTGGCCGAACCTGGTCTGCGCCAGATCACCGTGCATGTCGCCACGCAGATGCCAAGCCTGATGTACGGCTTTAACGTGCCGAGCCTGGCCACCGCCACCGATCCACAGTCAGTCAACGCACTGCGCCTGATTTCGGCCTTGCTTGACGGCGGCTACAGCGCGCGCATTCCGACGCGCCTGGAGCGCGGCGAAGAGCTGGTCACCGGCGCTTCATCCGACTACGACGCCTACACCCGCGGCGACAGCCTGTTCACCATTAGCGCCACGCCCAATCAGCAGAAGAAGAAAACCCTCGCCGACGCTGAAGCCGGCATCTGGCGCCTGCTCGACGAACTGAAAACCAAGCCGCCTGCCAAGGAAGAGCTGGAACGGGTCCGGGCCCAGGTGATCGCCGGATTGGTCTATGAGCGCGATTCCATTACCAGTCAGGCCAGTACCATTGGCGAACTCGAAACGGTGGGCCTGTCCTGGAAACTCATCGATAAGGAACTGGCCGCGCTGCAAAGCGTGACGCCGGAAGACATCCAGAAAGCCGCCCGTACTTACTTCACCCGCGAGCGCCTTGCCGTTGCGCATGTTTTGCCTGAGGAGAAAGCCCAATGAGCCAGCGCAACGAATCCCGCTCTGCGCGAACGCGGGCCTGCTCATTCGCACTCGCCGTGACGTTTGGCCTGTTGGGCGCGGCGTCGGCGATGGCAGAGACCGCCGCGGATGCCCCTAAGGCCATCGACAAGGCCGCCAGCACGCTGGAGTCCCTGAAGGAGCTGGACGGTAAAGCGCCCGCTCGCCGTTCGCTGAACATTCAGTCGTGGAGTACCGCCGAAGGCGCTCGCGTGCTGTTTGTCGAAGCCCATGAGCTGCCGATGTTCGACATGCGCCTGCTGTTCGCGGCGGGCAGCAGCCAGGACGGCGCCAACCCCGGCATCGCGCTGGTCACCAACGCGATGCTCAACGAGGGCGTCAAAGGCAAGAACGTCAGCGCCATCGCCGAAGGTTTTGAGGGGCTGGGCGCTGATTTCGGCAACGGCTCCTATCGCGACATGGCGATCGCTTCGCTGCGCAGCTTGAGCGCCGCCGACAAGCGCGAGCCTGCGTTGAAACTGTTTTCCGAGGTGGTGGGCAAACCGACGTTCCCGGCGGACTCGCTGGCGCGGATCAAAAACCAGTTACTGGCAAGTTTCGAATATCAAAAGCAGAACCCGGGCAAGCTGGCAGGCGATGAGCTGTTCAAGCGGTTGTACGGCGATCATCCTTACGCGCACCCAAGTATGGGCACGGCGAAGAGCATCGCACCTCTGACTTTGGCTCAGCTGAAGGCCTTTCATGCCAAGGCCTACGCCGCTGGCAACGCAGTCATCGCGCTGGCTGGCGACCTGACACGCGCAGAGGCCGAAGCGGTAGCGACCCAGGTTTCCGCCGCGCTGCCGAAAGGTCCGGCGCTGGCACAAACCGTTGCACCGACCGAACCCAAGCCGAGTGAAACCCACATCGAGTTTCCGTCCAAGCAGACGCACCTCATGCTGGCTGAACTGGGCATCACCCGAGGCGATCCTGAGTACGCGGCCCTGTCACTGGGCAACTCGATTCTCGGCGGCGGCGGTTTCGGCAGCCGTCTGATGACCGAGGTGCGGGAAAAACGCGGCCTGACCTATGGCGTGTCTTCAGGCTTCACGCCGATGCAGGCACAGGGTCCGTTCATGATCAGCCTGCAGACCCGGGCCGAACTGAGCGAAAACACCCTCAAGCTGGTCAAGGACATCACCCGTGACTTCCTTGCCAACGGCCCGACCCAGAAAGAACTCGACGATGCCAAGCGCGAACTGGCCGGCAGCTTTCCGCTGGCGACTGCCAGCAATGCGGCCATCGTTGGGCAACTGGGCGCGGTCGGCTTCTATAATCTGCCGCTGACCTACCTCGAAGATTTCATGACGCAGTCCCAGAGCGTCACGGTCGAGCAAATCAAGACCGTGATGAACAAACATCTGGACGCTGACAAGCTGGTGATCGTGACTGCAGGTCCGACCGTCCCGCAGAAGCCACTGCCGCCCCCTACTGACAAACCCGCCGAGCAACCGCTCGGCGTTCCGGAGCACTGATGACCTCGACTTCCAAGCCGCCACGTATCCACAAAGGGCACAAAATCCACACGGGCCTCGGCCAACTGCGGATCATCGGCGGCGAATGGCGCAGTCGGCGTCTGAGCTTCCCTGACGCCCCCGGTCTGCGCCCGACGCCGGACCGTGTGCGTGAAACCCTGTTCAACTGGCTGGCGCCGTACATCGAGGGCGCGCGCGTTCTGGATCCGTTCGCCGGCAGTGGCGCGCTGTACCTCGAAGCCCTGTCCCGCGGCGCCAGCATGGGCCTGGCGCTGGACACCAATTCGATGGCGATTTCCAGCCTGCGCGAGCACCTCGGTACGCTGCGTTGCACGGTTGGCAAAACCGCGACAGGCGACGCCCTTCGCCATCTGGAAACCCAGCCGGCCGAACACTTCGACGTGGTGTTCCTCGACCCGCCGTTCCACCAGGACTTACTGATGCCTGCGTGCACGCTGCTGGAAGAGCGTAACTGGCTGGCGGACAACGCGTGGATCTACACCGAAAGCGAAACCGCGCCCTCCACGCTGGGCATGCCGGCCAACTGGCGCCTGCACCGTGAGAAGAAGGCCGGTCAGGTGCACTACGCGGTGTGGGAACGCAGTGCCGTCGCGAGCTGACCTTCCAGGGTTTACCCCGGCGTTCGGCCTGGGCAATCCGCACTTGCAGACGCTGTGGGGACCGCTCTGGCGTCCGACCACTCACCTAGAGCGCCGGCGCGAGCGCGTCTGGCTTGAGGACGGCGATTTCCTCGACATGGACTGGCACGGGCCACACGACGCCACTGTGCCGGTCGTGCTGGTGCTGCACGGTCTGACGGGCTCGTCCAACTCCCCCTATGTCGCCGGGCTGCAACATGCCATGGAAAAACGCGGCTGGGCGAGTGTCGCCCTTAACTGGCGAGGCTGTTCAGGGGAGCCAAACCTGTTGCCCCGCAGCTATCACTCCGGCGCCAGCGAAGACCTTGCCGCCGTGATCGATCATCTGCGCAAGGCCCGGCCATTGGCGCCGCTTTACGCTGTCGGGTATTCCCTCGGCGGCAACATTTTGCTCAAGCACCTCGGCGAAACCGGCCTCAACAGCCACCTGCAAGGCGCTGCGGCGGTGTCGGTGCCGTTTCGACTGGACGAGTGCGCCGACCGGATCGGGCTGGGGTTTTCCAGGGTTTACCAGCGGCACTTCATGCGCGAGATGGTCGGCTACATCAAGGACAAGCAGAGACGCTTTCAGCATGAAGGTCTCAGCGATGGCCTTGCAGAATTGGCGGCGCTGGGTTCGCTGAAAGACATGCGCACATTTTGGGATTTCGACGGGCGTGTGACAGCGCCGCTCAATGGATTCGTGGACGCCCATGATTACTACCGACGCGCCTCCAGTCGGTACTTCCTCGGCGCCATCCGCACGCCAACCCTGCTGATTCAGTCCCTTGATGACCCGTTCGTGTTCAAGCACAGCCTGCCTGAAGCCTCTGAGCTGTCGTCCAGCACCGAGTTCGACCTGCAGAAAAAAGGCGGCCATGTGGGTTTTGTCGGCGGCACGATTAGAAAGCCGACGTATTACCTGGAGCAGCGGATTCCGGCGTGGCTGACGGACATCCATGGCGCGCAGACACACCGCTAACGCCTGCACGATCGTTCAAGACACGTATGCGCCACCCGCATAACATCGGGACATAAGGAGAAAAACCATGTCCCGACATCAATTCTTCGTCCGCGGCCTTCGCGACAGCCTGCCGATGCTGGTCGGCATTGCCCCGTTCGGCATTATCTTCGGCACCCTCGCCGGCGTGGGCGGCCTGACGCTTTGGCAGGCGGTCGGCATGTCGATGTTCGTTTACGCAGGATCGGCGCAGTTCATCGTTATCAGCCTGATGGGCGCCGGGGCCGGCGCGGTGGTGATTCTATTGACGACGTTCATCGTCAATCTGCGCCACGTGCTGTACAGCGCCACGTTGCAGCCTCAGGTTCAGGGGCTGCCACAACGCTGGCGACTATTGCTGGCGTTCTGGCTGACGGACGAAACCTTTGCCATCGTTCAACGCCACTACCTGGTCCACGGCCGAACGCCGCTTGCACATTGGTACTGGCTTGGCGTGGCGGGCTCGCTGTATGCCTGCTGGGTGAGCAGCTCACTGGTGGGCGTGCTGTTTGGTCAGGCTTTTCCCGACATGGCCAGCTGGGGCCTGGAGTTCGCGATGCTGGCGACCTTCATCGGCATCGTCGTGCCCCTGCTGCGCAATCAGCCACAAATCGCCGCCGCGTTGGTCGCTGGCGCCGTTGCCCTGTTAACGTGGTCGTGGCCCTACAAGCTGGGGCTCATGGCCGCAGCCTTCAGTGGCATCGCGGCGGGGGTACTGCTGGAAAGACGACAGCCAGAAAGGCAGGACGACGTGACCCCGAACGAGGTGCGCCCATGACGTACGGGTGGCTGATTCTGGGCATGGCCGCGATCACTTTTCTGATGCGCTACAGCCTGTTCGCCTGGCCGAACCTGCGTTTCCCGCCGCTGGTGCGCCAAGGCCTGCATTACGTACCCACCGCCGTGCTGACGGCCATCGTCGTCCCAGGCATGTTACTGCCCGACGGCGCGCACTGGCAGTTGTCCCTGGACAACCCCTATCTGCTGGCCGGGATCGTGTCGATTGGCATTGCGGCCATCAGCCGCAATCTTCTGGCGACCATCGGCGGCGGGCTGCTGGTGTTTTTCTTGCTGCGCTGGGCGATGGGGCAGATGTGAGGCAAACACGCCGCCACCTCAGTCCCCGGTCGCGACGCCACGCTGCGGATCATTGATCCACTCGCTCCACGACCCCGCGTACAGTGCCCCCAATGGATACCCGGCGAGGGCCAAGGCAAACAGGTTGTGGCAAGCCGTCACGCCGGAGCCGCAGTAGGCGACGAGCTCATGAGCAGGACGGCCTTGTAACGCCTCGGCAAACCGCTGCTTAAGTTGCTCTGCCGGAAGAAAGCGGCCATCCGGTCCGAGGTTGTCGGTGAACGCCGCGCACTGCGCGCCAGGAATGTGCCCCGCAATAGGGTCGATGGGCTCGACCTCACCCCGGAACCGCGCGGGGGCACGGGCGTCGATCAACGTCATGGAGGGATCGCCGATGCGCGCCAGCAGTTGCTCGGCCGTCAGCACCATCGCGTCATCCGGCACGCCTTCAAACGCACCTTCGGGTTGATGCGGCGGATCAAGACTCAGCGGTAAACCCGCCGCGTGCCAGGCTTTGAGGCCGCCATCGAGCACATACACACCGTCGCGCTTGCCCAGCCACGTCAATAACCACCAGGCTCGGGCGGCGTACGCACCCGGCCCATCGTCGTACAGCACGATATCGCTCTGATTGTTCACACCCCAGAACCGCAAGCGCTCGATCAGCGCCTGTGGATCCGGCAGCGGGTGGCGGCCGGTCACGCCTTTGGTGATGGCCCCGCTGAGATCATTGAGCAAGTCAGCGTAGGAAGCGCCTTCGATATGGCCCTCTGCGTAGCTGCGCTGGCCGTAGTCCAGATCGTCCAGCGACGAACGACAATCCAGTATCACAAGCCCGGGCTGGGTCAGGCGTTCTGACAATTGTTGCGGGCTGATCAATTGCGCGATGGACATGACAGACTCCTGCAGGCAGTAAAAAAGGTGATGACGATCGAGTGAGATAACCGGCGCGATTCAGCTAGCGTCCTCCAGTGCCTTGGCCAATGGCACATAAAACTCCGCGCACAGCGCATTCACCGCTTCCCGCGCCTGGGGCGTGACGTAAGCCAGCTCCAGTATCAACACCTGATAGACCCCGCGTCGAATCGCGTCATCATTCAGGTGATCGGCGTTTTCCCGCGTGGTGCAGAGAAAACGTACCCAGGACGTAAGAATGATCCACGCATTGAGCGTCAGCGATTCGATCTGGACCTTGTCCATGCTCAGAATCTGCGCGTCGACAAAGCCGCTGTAAATGGACATCGCCTTGATCAGGCAGTGTTGGGAGAAGCGTCGGTAACGCACCGCCAGCTCAGAATCGGTTTCAAGCAGGTGCTCGAGATCGCGGTGCAGAAAACGGTAGCGCCACATGCCGTCGAGAATCGCCATCAAGTAATGACGCTTGTCTTCGACACCCGGCAGACGGCCCTTGGGCGGGTGCAGAAAGCTGTCGACCAGGGTTTCGTATTCGGTAAACAACTCGGCGATGATCGCCTGCTTGTTGGGGAAGTGGTAGTACAGATTGCCGGGTGACATTTCCATGTGCGCAGCGATGTGGTTGGTGCTGACGCTGCGCTCGCCCTGCTGATTGAACAGGTCCAGGCTGCTATGCACGATGCGTTCACGTGTGTTGATGCGTACGGTTTTGATGCGCGGCGCCATGTTCAACTCGAACGTCGAAATGTAACAGGAATGTGCCGGATCTTAACGCAAGCGTCGGGCCCGTTGCAGACTTCATCGCTCCACGGCAGTCGCCAGCCTGAGCCGTACCACCGCTGCCACACCCACCCCGAGCACGCCCGCCGCCAGCGCGTTGATCAAAATGACGCCGCGCAGCCCGATAGGCGCCGTCAGCACGCCGACCAGCAGACCGGCCAACGGTTGCGACAAGTTGTTTAGCAGCGTGATGACGCCCACGGTCTTGCCGAAGTCGCGCGCCGGGATGACCCGCTGACGGATGCTGCGCATGTACACGTTGAACATCTTGTCGAAGCCGACGATCAGCAGAAAGCCTACTAGGTAGACCTCGGATGACGCACTGGTAGCGGTAATGAATGCACCCAGCAGCAAGGCGATGTATGACATCGCACCGAGCAGTTTCAGCGGCAGGCTTATCCGCGCCAGGACAAACAGAATCGCGATGGTCAGCAAGGCGCCCGCCGCCTGGAGGCCAGCGTAAAAATCTTTGCTCTCGCTGAATGAGCCGATCACCATGGCGGCGGAGCTGGCCAGCGTGACGCCGACGATCAGGTTGACGCCGACCGCCAGCAAAATGATCTTCTGCAACTCGGCCAGCCGGCGAATATGCCCGAAAGCGATTTTCAGTGGCTGAGTCCAGATGTCGGCGTGTTGATCAAAGCGCTCCAGCGTGACGTCGCTGTTGCGTTGCCAGACGCGCATGGCCAGATCCGCCGCGATGAAGACCAGCGCCACACCGATGACGACCCCCCACCACGGGCAGATTTCCAGCGCCAGCGCCGCCAGCAAAGGGCCGAGCACCAAGCCACTCTGGTCGGCAATCTGAGAGTAGGACAGCGTCTTGCCGTAGCGGTAATCCGGGAAAATGTGCGGCATCACCACCTCACGGGCCATGATTCCCTGGGTGGTCAGGACGCCGCATATTGCCGACAGACCGATCAGCCAGCCGATGCCGCCCAACAGGCCGTACAGCCCCATGGCGACCAGGCAGATCAAGGCGCGATATATCTGGCTGATGTGCAGCAGCCGGATGGGCGAGTATTTGTCGCAAAGCGCGCCGCAAATCGGGAAGGCAAGGAAGCGCGGCAACGTCTCGACGAAGAACGCCAGCCCTGCCAGTGACGCGCTGTTGGTGCTCTGGAACACAATCAGCGGCACCAGAAACAGGAGAACCTGATCGGCGAGGCGCGAGAGGAACAGGGAAAGAAAAAACGCCAGATAATCCGTGCGCATTGAGACTCCGTGTCAGGTGATGCAGGGCGGCAGTTCAGTTGTTAGCCCGGACAGTCTGGCGTGCGCCTGCGAGCGAATGCAAGAACCTTTGACTTCGTAGAGCAACGACTCTAAAAGCACTGCATAACGTCAATCAGGACCGCTGCGATGCCCGTCGAATCCAGTCTTCTGCCCTGTGCAGACGATGCCCCTCCCCTTCGCCGCAGCCTGGAGCAGGTATTCGACGAACAACGTCGCGCATTCGCGGCCATCCGATGCCGACGCTGCAAGAACGCAGGCAATGGCTCGACCGCCTGCACACGCTTCTCAGCACCGAGCGTCAGGCGATCATTGATGCGATCAGCGCTGATTTCAGCCACCGCAGCGCCGATGAAACGCTCCTCGCCGAGCTGATGCCCTGCCTGCACAACATCCGCCACGCCCAACGTCACTTGAAGAAATGGATGCGGCCTTCGCGCCGAAGCGTCGGCCTGGCGTTCCAGCCCGCCAGCGCCAAAGTCGTTTACCAGCCATTGGGCGTGATTGGCGTGGTGGTGCCGTGGAATTACCCACTGTATCTGGCCATCGGGCCGCTGGTGGGCGCGTTGGCGGCGGGTAACCGTGTGATGCTTAAGCTCAGCGAATCCACGCCCGCCACCGGCACCTTGCTAAAAAGCCTGCTGGCACGAGTGTTTGCGGAGGACCACGTCGGGGTTGTGCTGGGCGAGGCGGAGGTCGGCGTGGCCTTTTCGAAGTTGCCGTTTGATCATTTATTGTTCACGGGTGCCACCAGCGTCGGGCGGCATGTCATGCGCGCGGCGGCGGAAAACCTCACGCCTGTGACGCTGGAGCTGGGCGGCAAATCCCCCGCCATCGTGTCCCGCGACGTCCCGCTTAAGGACGCCGCCGAACGCATCGCTTTTGGCAAAGCCCTCAATGCCGGGCAAACCTGCGTCGCGCCCGACTACGTGCTGGTGCCCAGGGATCGCGTTGACGAATTCGTTGAATCCTACAAAGAAGCCGTCACGCGTTTTTATCCCACGCTGGCCGACAACCCGGACTACACCGCAATCATCAATCAGCGGCATGTCGCACGGCTGAATTCGTATCTCGCCGACGCGCAAACCAAGGGTGCCCGGGTGGTTCAGCTGTTCGCCGAGGGGCAGGATCGTAGAATGCCGTTCAGCCTGATTCTGGATGTGAGCGACGACATGCTAATCATGCAGGACGAGATCTTCGGCCCGCTGCTGCCGATCGTGCCCTACGACCAAATCGAGCACGCGTTCGCCTACATCAATCAGCGTCCAAGGCCACTGGCGCTGTACTACTTCGGCTACGACCGACATGAACAGAAACGCGTGCTGGAGCAGACGCATTCGGGCGGCGTCTGCCTGAATGACACCCTGCTGCATGTCGCCCAGGACGACTTGCCTTTCGGCGGCATCGGCGCGTCGGGCATGGGCCATTACCACGGGCACGAAGGGTTTCTGACGTTCAGCCATGCCAAAGGTGTGCTGATCAAGCAACGATTCAACGCCGCACGGCTGCTCTACCCGCCCTATGGAAAGGCAATTCAGAAGCTGATTCAGCGACTGTTCGTGCGCTGATGGGCTTGCGAATTCTGACTGACCCAACACACTTGGCCAGCGGGGCTGGCTGTGGAACATTGTGGGACCGGCTAGCCGGGAAGGCGTCTCGCGTCACACCGCAAATCTGACGGTGCCCACGCCGGCCTCTTCCCGGCTGAAGCCGGTCCCACTATTTGAACGCGATTATCCTGTAGAACTGGCTTTAGCCAGGAAGGCGTCTCGCGTCACACCGCAAATCTTATGGCGCCCACACCGGCCTCTTCCCGGCTGAAGCCGGTCCCACTATTTGAACGCGATCGTCCTGTGGGGTTGGCTTTAGCCAGGAAGGCGTCTCGCGTCACACCGCAAATCTTATGGCGCCCACACCGGCCTCTTCCCGGCTGAAGCCGGTCCCACTATTTGAGCGCGATCGTCCTGTGGGACTGGCTTTAGCCGGGAAGACGTCTCGCGTCACACCGCAAATCTGACGGTGCCCACGCCGGCCTCTTCCCGGCTGAAGCCGGTCCCACTATTTGAGCGCGATCGTCCTGTGGGACTGGCTTTAGCCAGGAAATCGTCTCGCGTCACACCGCAACGCCCCACTGCACTCTTCAGCAGCTTGGCCGGTCCACTGCGCTGCGTTACCATCCAGTCCCCAACGAACTCCGACCAGGACGACGCGATGAACCGAGTGTTGTACCCCGGCACCTTCGACCCTATCACCAAGGGTCATGGCGATCTGGTCGAGCGCGCCTCGCGCCTGTTCGATCAAGTGGTCATTGCCGTCGCCGCCAGCCCCAAGAAAAACCCCCTGTTTCCGCTGGAGCAACGGGTTGCGCTTGCTCGCGAAGCGACCAAACACCTGCACAACGTGGAAGTCGTAGGATTCTCGACGCTGCTGGCGCACTTTGCCCAGGAACAGAACGCGAACATCCTGCTGCGCGGCCTGCGCGCGGTGTCGGATTTCGAGTACGAATTTCAGCTCGCCAACATGAACAAGCAACTGGCCCCGGACATCGAAAGTCTTTTTCTTACGCCGTCCGAACGCTATTCGTTCATTTCATCTACGCTAGTCCGGGAAATCGCCGCGTTAGGCGGTGATATCACCAAGTTCGTACACCCCGCCGTGGCCCAGGCGCTGAGCGAACGCTTCAAAGCCTGAGGCCTTGCGTCGAGGTAAGGTGCATACCGAGCGCTAATGCGGCACAATTCGCCGCATTCGTTTTGATATGCCTCGGTGTCGACCGTGGCAGGAGTATCCATGTCCCTGATCATCACCGACGATTGCATTAACTGCGACGTCTGCGAACCCGAGTGCCCGAACGAAGCCATTTCCCAGGGTGAAGAGATCTACGTGATCAATCCCAACCTGTGCACCGAATGCGTCGGCCACTATGACGAACCGCAGTGCCAGCAGGTCTGCCCCGTGGATTGCATCCCGCTGGATGAAAACCATGTGGAGAGCAAGGACGAGCTCATGGCCAAGTACAACCTGATCACCAGCAAGGCATAACCGAACGCATATCCTGTCGGCATACGTGCTTTCGCCGAAGACACTGGCTTATAACGCCTGTTGAATTGAGCGAGATACGCATGATCTCTATGCTGGAACGGATACCTGTTTTGTCGGGCGCAGTGTTTCTGCTGTGCGTTTGTTCGGCTCAGGCCAGCCCCGATCATCCTGATCAGGCCGCCATCGCCAGCCCGCATCCCATCGCGACGGCAGCCGGTCAGGAAATCCTGGTCGACGGCGGTAACGCATTCGATGCCGCCATTGCCATCAGCGCCACGCTTGCCGTGGTTGAACCTTACGGGTCGGGCCTCGGCGGCGGCGGGTTTTTCCTGCTGCGCCAATCGGGTGTCCCCGTTCAGTATCAGTTTCTCGACGCACGCGAAAAAGCGCCGCTCAAATCCAGACCCAAGATGTTCCACCGCAACGGGATCCTCCAGCCGGACCTGTCCCTGAACGGACCTCTGGCGGCCGCGATTCCGGGACTGCCCGCTGCGTTGGTCGAACTGGCTGAACGCTACGGCCGACTGCCGCTTTCGATCTCGCTGGCGCCGGCCATTCGGGTCGCGTATCGCGGTTTTAAGGTAGACAGTGTTTATCGCGAGCGCGCCAGTTGGCGGCTGTTCGCACTGCGTAATAACAAGGAGAGCGCGCGCCTGTTCCTGCGCAACAACGACGTGCCGAATCTGGGTGACGTCATCACCCAGCCGGAGCTCGCGCAGACGCTGGAGCACCTTGCCGACAATGGTCGCGCAGGGTTCTACAGCGGCCTGGTGGCGCAGGCGATGGTCAGTGGCGTTCGTCGCGCCGGCGGCATCTGGAATTATCACGATTTCGAAGAGTACGAAGTCATAACTCGCACGCCTCTGCGCATTCAGCTGGCCGATCAACGGGAACTGATCAGCGCGCCGCCGCCCTCGGCAGGTGGCATCGCACTGGCGCAAAGCCTGTTCATGCTGCAACAACTGCCGTGGCGGGAGTCAGAGAAAATCCAGCGGGCGCACTTTGTGATCGAGGCACTGCGCCGCGCTTACCGTGATCGCGTGTTGCTCGGGGACCCTGACTTTGTGCCCAATCCGGTGGCTCAACTACTCTCCCCCGACTACTTGCTGCAACTCACCACCAGCATCGACCCCCACCGCGCCACGCCCAACAACATCCTGCCACCCGCCCCGCGCTGGCGTGAGGGCGACAACACCAGCCATTTCGCCGTACTGGACAACGAAGGCAACGCCGTCACGGCGACACTCTCGCTGAATCTGCCCTTTGGCTCGGCGTTTACCGTGCCTGGCACCGGGATCATCCTCAACGACGAAATGGACGACTTCGCCCTCGACCCAAAAGGCCAGGGAGCCTCGGCGGCGGCAGACGGTCACGCCAATGCCATCGAGCCGGGCAAGCGGCCACTGTCGAGCATGAGTCCGAGCTTCATAGAAGGCCCGCAGTCGCTCGCCGCCTTCGGCACGCCGGGCGGCAGCCGTATCCCCAGCATGGTGCTGCTGTCGATGCTGCAGTACCTGGACGACAAGCCGATTGCCAGCTGGGTATCAACGCCGCGCTATCACCACCAGTACACACCGGATGTGGTCGAGTACGAGCCGGGGACATTCACGGAACAGGAATTGGCCGACCTGCGCGAGCGCGGTTACGCACTGAAGGAGACGGCGAAGGATTTTGGCAATCAGCAGGTGTTGTTGTGGCACAAGAACAATGCCCGGGTTGAAGCGGCCAGTGACCCACGCGGCATTGGCGTGTCGACGATCTTCAAACCCGATGGCGCGCTGAAGCTGATGCGCGCCTGCGCCGATCAGTCCTGCTTGCCGTAACCATCGCCGGTGCAACCGAGGCAGCGGACAAATGCCGCCTTGCCCGGATCCACGACAAGCGCCTTGCCGGTACGGCCAATGCCGCCGCCGGTGGCTGTAAACGGCAATGCAACCACAAACAATCCGGCGCCAATGACGGTGGCAACGATGAGAATCGGGCGCGCAATCAGCAGGTCGCCGATCATCGCGTAGGCAGGAGGGCTTTCGATTTCGTAGACGGGATCACCACTGCCTGTCGCGTCCTGAGCCAGCGCAGGCGTGAATTGCAAGCCGAAGAACACGGCCAACGTGGCAGCAAGCATGCGAAACGGGCTCATGGCATGGTCCTTCAGGCTAAGGCAGAGATGGAGCTGTTCACTATAAACAGGGCGGGGGCTTACGCAAGGGGCGGCGTGTCTCATTGACGATACACGCCCTGTAGGAGACGTCGGATAAAGCCTGGCGATCAAGCAGCAGTCAGTACTTCCTGTCGCCGTTGGGAATTATTTCTGGCACTTCGGGCAGTAAACGCTGGCACGCTGACCCAGCTTCACCTCTCGCAGCGTGGTCCCGCAGACCTTGCACGGCTCCTCGCCACGGCCGTAGGCGAACAGTTCCTGCTGGAAGTAGCCAGGCTGGCCGTCCCCGCCGATGAAATCGCGCAGCGTGGTACCGCCCCGTTCGATGGCGGCGGCCAGGATGCGTTTGATTTCAATCGCCAGCTTTATATAGCGAGCCTTGGAAACGCTCCCGGCGGCACGGCGCGGATCAATGCCGGCGGCAAACAGGGCTTCGGTCGCATAGATATTGCCGACGCCCACGACGATCGCGTTATCCATGATGAACGGCTTGACTGCCATTGCCCTGCCCCGTGACAGCTCGAACAGACGCAACCCGTCGAACACGTCCGTCAGCGGCTCCGGCCCGAGGCGGGCGAGCAGCTCGTGGTTGAGCGGGTCGAGACTCCAGAGCATGGCGCCGAAACGCCGCGGGTCGGTGTAGCGCAAAGCCAGGCCGGATTCGAGTTCGATGTCGACGTGCTCGTGCTTGAGCGGCGGCAGGCCGGCATCCACCAGACGCAGATTGCCCGACATGCCGAGGTGGCTGATCAAGGTGCCAACCTCCGCCTGAATCAGGAGGTATTTGGCACGCCGCTCGACCGCCACGATTTTCTGCCCCGACAAACGCACGTCGAGGTCTTCAGGGATCGGCCAGCGCAAGCGACGATCACGCACGATTACCCGGCTGACGCGCTGGCCCACCAAGTGCGGCGCAATGCCCCGGCGAGTGGTTTCAACTTCTGGTAATTCAGGCATGGGGCCGCTCGATGAAGGATGAGGTCAGGCGCGCAGGGTCAGTGCGCACTCAGCTCACGAATGCTTTCTTTGAGGTTTTCGAAGTCATAGTCGGACAAGCCAACGTAATCGAGCAC
The DNA here is from genome assembly GCF_057834665.1 of Pseudomonas sp. GL_135. Classification (NCBI taxonomy): domain Bacteria; kingdom Pseudomonadati; phylum Pseudomonadota; class Gammaproteobacteria; order Pseudomonadales; family Pseudomonadaceae; genus Pseudomonas; species Pseudomonas sp. GL_135. The sequence goes on along the minus strand of NZ_CM174408.1, from coordinate 225,917 downwards.
CAACGGACCAATGCTGTTCCACTCATGATCGACGGGCTCGTTGCCCAGAACGCGGTGAGATTCACAGACATGCTCGGCCATTTTCAGCACAGCGAGCATGTTTTTCAGCGGCGCATTGCGACCCGAGTCGTCCTGAAAAATCGCCAGCGCATTGTGATGATTGGCGATCGCATTGCTGACATGTTCCGGCAAACGCCAGGACTTGGCGGTGAAATAACCGACAACGGCGTGGTTGGTGTTCAGCAGCCTGTTCTCGGTGTCGACCACACGGCACTCGGCGGTGGTGTTGGCATACGCTTCTTCGAGGACGCTCATGTAATCGGGAAAACGCTTGATCATCAGCGGCACGCCGCAGTCATGAAACAGACCCAGCGCGTAGGACTCGTCCACGGTTTGCGAGCCGATGCGCTTGGCCAGCGTCAGACTGGTCATCGCCACGTCCTGAGCGGTATCCCAGAAACGGTTGAGCACGACAATGGTTTCATCGCTCATCTCGCCCTTGATCGATTGCGCGTTGATCAGGTTGATGACCGAGCGGCTACCAAGCAGATTCACCGCCCGCTGAATCGAAGCGATTTTGTTGCTCAGGCCGTAATGGCTGGAGTTGACGATTTTCAGCAACGCCCCGGAGAGCCCCGGATCCTGAGCGATCAGCCGGGCGATGGCACCCAGGTCAGGGTCGGGCATGTACTGCTCCATCTGCAAGTCCACCATGATTTGCGGCTGGGGCGGAACGCTGATGCCTTGTAACGCCTGCTGGATCTGCTCGGACGTAAGCTCTTGGGACATAACTTCACACTCGGGTTCAGGCCACGATTCTAACCCCTCGCGGCCATGGGTCTACAACTGTATGACGATTCAACGGGTCCGACGGACAGCCAGACGGTAATTGAGCACGGCGCGACCTCCAGCAGGCTGACGCGCTATACTCCCGCTCTTTTTTCCGGAGCGACGTCATGTCCCTGCCTAGCTTGCGCCTCAAGCCCAACGCCGATCGCCGTTTGCGCAACGGTCATTTGTGGGTCTACAGCAACGAAATCGACGTCGCTGCCACCCCGCTCAACGGCTTTGCTCCTGGCGCTCAAGCCGTTCTTGAAGCAGCCGGCGGCAAGCCGCTGGGTATCGTCGCGATGAGCCCGCAGAACCTGATCTGCGCACGGCTGCTGTCCCGCGACATCAAGCTGCCACTGGACAAGTCGCTGCTCGTTCATCGCTTGAATGTCTGCCTGTCGCTGCGCGAGCGTCTGTTCGACAAGCCGTTCTATCGCCTGGTCTACGGCGACTCCGATCTGTTGCCGGGTCTGGTGGTGGATCGCTTCGGCGACATTCTGGTGGTGCAGCTGGCGTCAGCGGCCATGGAGCAACTCAAGGACGACGTGCTCGCTGCGCTGATTCAGGTGATCAAGCCGAGCGGCATTCTGCTCAAGAACGACTCCGCCGCACGCGACGCCGAAGGGCTGAACCGCTACGTTGAAACCGCATTCGGCCTGGTGCCGGAGTGGGTCGCGCTGGAAGAAAACGGCGTGAAGTTCGAAGCGCCGGTGATGGAAGGTCAGAAGACCGGCTGGTTCTATGACCACCGCATGAACCGCGCGCGCCTGGCGCCGTACGCCAAGGGCAAGCGTGTGCTGGACCTGTTCAGTTACATCGGCGGCTGGGGCATTCAGGCCGGTGCGTTCGGCGCCAGCGAAGTGTTCTGCGTCGACGCGTCGGCCTTTGCGCTGGACGGCGTGGAGCGTAATGCGGTACTGAATGGCTTCGCGGAGAAGGTCACCTGCATCGAAGGCGACGTGTTTGAAGCGCTGAAGGAGCTGAAAGCGGCTGAAGAGCGTTTCGACGTGATCATCGCCGACCCGCCTGCGTTCATCAAACGCAAGAAGGACATGAAAAACGGCGAAGGCGCCTACCGCCGCCTGAATGAGCAAGCCATGCGCCTGCTCAGCAAGGACGGCATTCTGGTCAGCGCATCCTGCTCGATGCACCTGCCGGAAGATGACCTGCAAAACGTCCTGCTGACCAGCGCCCGCCATCTGGACCGCAACATCCAGCTGCTCGAGCGCGGCGGCCAGGGCCCGGACCACCCGGTTCACCCTGCAATCCCCGAAACGCGCTACATCAAAAGCATCACCTGCCGGTTGCTGCCGAACAGTTGATGGCTGTGGCGTAACGAGATGGCCCATTTCCGCAGATCCCGCGCGGATCTGTAGGCGATTGATCCCTGTGGGAGTGAGCTTGCTCACGAAGACGGCGTTGCACCCGCTGAAGCTTTAGCGGATGTACCGCCACCTTCGTGAGCAAGCTCACTCCCACAGTTGCGTTTGTCCGCAGATACATTTGTGTTATCAGACCGATGAGTCCGCAGCAGCACTTCCCGCCATTCCCTCCCGCCCTCACAGGTGTAGAATCAGCGCTATTCATCGCCAGTCATCCCCCGGCGGGTTTATGAGCTCAGGCTGGGCGTACGGTGATCCCGTATCGTTCGGTTTCTTCGCTGCATCCGGTCACTGCCTTTTGCACACGACGTCACTAGAAGCTCACTCCCTTCCTCATTCAGCCGATTAGCCGGAGTGTTCCAATGCCTGATTACCGCTCGAAAACGTCTACCCACGGCCGCAATATGGCCGGTGCGCGCGCCTTGTGGCGTGCCACGGGTATGAAGGACGACGATTTCAAGAAACCGATCATCGCCATCGCCAACTCGTTCACCCAGTTCGTTCCGGGCCACGTCCATTTGAAGGACATGGGCCAGCTGGTGGCGCGCGAGATCGAAAAAGCCGGCGGCGTCGCCAAAGAGTTCAATACCATTGCGGTAGATGACGGCATCGCCATGGGCCACGACGGCATGCTGTATTCGCTGCCAAGCCGCGAGATCATCGCCGACTCGGTCGAGTACATGGTCAACGCCCACTGCGCCGACGCCATCGTCTGCATCTCCAACTGCGACAAGATCACCCCCGGCATGCTGATGGCTGCGTTGCGCCTGAACATCCCGGTGATCTTCGTTTCCGGCGGCCCGATGGAAGCCGGCAAGACCAAGCTCGCCAGCCACGGCCTGGACCTGGTTGACGCCATGGTCATCGCTGCCGACTCCACCGCTTCCGACGAGAAAGTCGCTGAATACGAGCGCAGCGCCTGCCCGACCTGCGGTTCGTGCTCCGGGATGTTCACCGCCAACTCGATGAACTGCCTGACCGAAGCGCTGGGCCTTGCGCTGCCGGGCAACGGCTCGACGCTGGCGACCCACTCCGACCGCGAACAGCTGTTCCTGCAGGCCGGCCGCACTATCGTCGACCTGTGCAAAACCTACTATAAAGACAACGACGACTCGGTGCTGCCGCGCAACATCGCCAACTTCAAGGCGTTCGAGAACGCGATGACCCTCGACATCGCCATGGGCGGTTCGACCAATACCATCCTGCATTTGCTGGCCGCGGCCCAGGAAGCCGAGATTCCGTTCGACCTGCGCGACATCGATCGCCTGTCGCGCCGCGTGCCGCAGCTGTGCAAGGTTGCGCCGAACATCCAGAAGTACCACATGGAAGACGTTCACCGCGCCGGCGGCATCTTCAGCATCCTCGGCTCGCTGGCCCGTGGCGGCCTGCTGCACACTGATTTGCCGACCGTGCACAGCAAGTCCATGGAAGAAGCCATCGCCAAGTGGGACATCACCCAGACTGACGATGAAGCGGTGCATCACTTTTTCAAAGCAGGTCCTGCCGGTATTCCGACCCAGACGGCCTTCAGTCAGTCGACCCGTTGGGAAACCCTGGACGACGACCGCGAGAACGGCTGTATCCGCAGTGTCGAGCACGCTTACTCGCAAGAAGGCGGCCTGGCCGTGCTGTACGGCAACATCGCGCTCGACGGCTGCGTGGTGAAAACCGCCGGCGTGGACGAGTCGATCCACGTGTTCGAAGGCAACGCCAAGATATTCGAAAGTCAGGACAGCGCGGTACGCGGCATTCTGGCGGACGAGGTGAAGGCCGGCGACATCGTGATCATCCGTTACGAAGGTCCGAAGGGCGGCCCGGGCATGCAGGAAATGCTGTACCCGACGTCGTACCTGAAATCCAAAGGCCTGGGCAAAGACTGCGCGCTGCTGACCGACGGGCGTTTCTCGGGCGGCACCTCTGGTCTGTCCATCGGCCACGCCTCCCCTGAAGCCGCAGCGGGCGGCGCAATCGGTCTGGTCCGTGACGGCGACAAGGTGTTGATCGACATTCCGAATCGTTCGATCAATCTGTTGATCGACGACGCTGAAATGGCCGAACGTCGCGCCGAGCAGGAAAAGAAAGGCTGGAAACCGGTTGAGTCACGCCCCCGCAAAGTGACCACCGCCCTCAAGGCCTACGCCTTGCTGGCCACCAGCGCCGACAAAGGTGCTGTGCGTGACAAGGCGATGCTCGACAAGCTGATGCCATAAGCATCACCCCGCATAAAAAACACCCCGCATGTCGGGGTGTTTTTTTGTCTGCCTGCCGATTAGAGGAGGTAAGGCTCGGACATCCAGCCGAACCATCGATTTAGCCTCCAGCAGATCCGGACACCGGAGGTTTCAGGCGCCAATCGCAACAGTGATCGCGCCCAACAGCAGGCAAAGACTGGCGACCAACGTTAAACGCAGACGCATCGGCAGATACCAGGCGGGCAGTGTTGTGGCTTTCACCAGACGGCGGTCCTGCCAGTAGTGCGCGACGAAACCGAAAATCAGCAGCAACAGCCCCAATGGTGCCGGCAATAACAGCGCGGGCCAGGCGATCAGTGCCGGGATGACACTCCAGATGAACCGCTCGCGACACTGATCGGGATTCAAGCCTTGCAGGGTCATGGCGAATCCCCAATGCAGCGCGCCCACAAAACTCAGGATCACTGCCCCGTAAGCGACCAGCGCTTGCGTCAAGAACGGGCGGTATTCGACTGAAAACAGAATCAGCAACAGCAGCCCAACGAACGGCAGCAATCCACCATAGCCCAACAGGGCGACATACCTTGGCGACGAAGACAGCGACAACGGTTTCATTTGAGCCCCTTCCATTCATTTACTTGAAAGACTATCGCTCAAAAGCGCAATCCTGTTTAGCTTCTCTTCACGCGACCGGAAAAAGGACCGCGTCCTGAAACCCACTGATCACGGCCTTGATCCATAGACGCTGAGACCTTCACATGAATACGTTGATCTATTGGTTCCGCCAGGACCTTCGACTTGCTGACAACCCTGCCTTCACTCGCGCGTGTGAACAGGCGGACACACTGCTGCCGGTTTACTGCGCGCCGGCGGCGGGCCCAACGCCATGGGGCTTTGAACGCATCGGCGCCCATCGTCAGTATTTCGAACAATCAGCGGTCAGCGCACTGGCCGTGCAGTTGCGGGCCCACGGCAGTGGGTTGATGCGGATCGAGGGTGATCCGGTTGAACAGCTTGTCGCCCTGGCCCACGAATGGGGCGTCTATACGGTCATCTGCGAACGCATCGCGGCGCCAGAAGAGGAAGCCCAGGTGCAGGCCCTCCGCGCGGCGGGACTGACCGTGGAAGATCACTGGCAGTCGACACTGTTGTCGCTGGATGAGTTGCCAATGGCGGTCGAGGAGCTGCCCGACGTATTCAGCAGCTTTCGGCGCCTTGTGGAAAAAGCCCACACTTCTGCACGCCCCGCCATACCGTCGCCAACGACAATTCCTGCGCTGCCCAAAGGTTTGAGCATCGAGCCGGTTACGCAGCAGGCGCCTCCCGCTTTGGACTCCCGCTCTGCGTTTCCTTACCAACAGCAAGCGTTCCACGGTGGCGAGCAGGCAGCCATTGAGCATCTGCAGCAGTATTACCGTCGGGGTCTGGCGAACAGCTACAAAGCCACGCGCAACAACTTGAGCGCTGTGGACGACTCCACCAAATTTTCGCCCTGGCTTGCACGGGGTTCGCTGTCAGCGCCGCAGATTGATCAGGCGTTGAAGGCTTTCGAGGCCGAACACGGCGCCAACGACAGCACGTACTGGATTTATTTCGAGTTGCTGTGGCGCGATTACTTTCGCTTGCTGCATCTGAAATACGGTCGCCTTCTGTACCGCGCCAGCGGCCTGAAAGGTGGCAGCGAGCCAGGCCACAACCCACAGGGGTTCGCGCGCTGGTGTCGGGGTGAAACCGGAGAGGCCTTGATTGACGCTGGCATGCGGGAATTGGCAGCAACCGGCTACTTATCCAACCGAATGCGCCAGATCGTCGCCAGTTACCTGATTTTTGACCTGAAGGGCGATTGGCGCGCCGGGGCCGCCTGGTTCGAAGCGCAGCTGGTGGATTACGACGTCTACAGCAATCAGGGCAATTGGCTGTACATCGCCGGCTACGGAACGGACCCCAGGGGCGGTCGGCGCTTTAACACCACGAAGCAAGCGGACGAACATGATGCCGACGGCGCATACCGCAGGTTATGGGCCTGACAGTGCGCGGCACGGCAAATCACCGTGCCGCGATGAGACGGCTTACTGAATCTCGTCCGGCTTGACGATTACCCAGTTCTTGTCCGCCGTGACCGGCAAGCCCTCTTTAGCCTGAGCCTCGGCGTTGGTCTTCATCATGCCGTTGAGCTGAGTCATGTACTTGTCCTTGCGATTGATCCACAGATGAACGCCGCCTTTGCTGACATCGACGCTGTGGAACAGCATGTAACCGTCGCTGGTAGGGGTGTCGCCGCCCACCAGCACCGGTTTTTTCCACTGATCGATGTAGGTCAGGATCGCCGCCTGCTTGCCGGCCATCCACGTCGCCGGGGTCCACAGGTAAGGCGTCAGCTCAAGACCGAGGTTGGCTTTCTCATCGTACTTGCCGGCGGTGATCTGCTTCCGCGCGGTCGTCAATTCGCCTGTCTCGCGGTTCTTCAGCAGCGTGGTCACGCCGATAACATTCTGCGGCTTAACGTTGTAGCCGTATTTAGGATCAGCGGCGACCATGCGCACCAGCTCTTCTGACGCTGCGGTCATCACATAGACCTCGATGCCGTTTTCCATCAGCTTGTTGTACAGCTCGGCCTGGCCGGTGAAGACCTTGGGCGGCTGCACTTCGATGGTCTTGACCACGTCGCCTTCGTAATAGGTGCTTGGTACGGGTTTACCCGAGGCCATCAGCTCGTCGACGTAGCCTTTGAGTTCTTTGAGGGTGAAGCCGGAAAACACTTGCGCGACCCATGGATAACAGACCATGTCGTCGATTTCGCAAAGCCGGTAGTAATAGCTGAACAGGCTTTCCTTATGGTCAGCGGTGTCCTTGAACGGAATGAGCTTGAGGGAAGGATCGAGTGTGTCGCGGGTGATCAGCCCTTTGTTTTCCATGAACGGCAGCAGTGACTCCTCCAGGTCGTAGCGGTAGCTGGTGTTGTCCATGTCGAAAACGGCGAAATTACCTTTGTTGGCGTTCGCCGCAATCATGGCGTTGAGCTGCTTGGCGGCAGGCGCGGGCCAGTGGTTGAGCTCGGTGGCGAATACCTGTCCGGCCAGGCCGAGACACAGCGCAGTCGCCAGAAGTGTTGGTACGAATTTCATGGTGATCTCCTCCCCTTTTTGGTTCGAGGAGGACCGTAACAAAAAGCGATGACTGTTTGGATGCGTCAGCGACAGCGTCCGTCTTGCTGGCGTCACCCAGATCGCCATTCGCGACAGATGACATGAAAACGACGTTTTTGTGACAGGGCTAGAGCTGCTCACTCCTGCAGTTGGTCTCATTCCTCTGTAGGAGTGAGCTTGCTCGCGATAGCGATATCAGGCCCGCTCCCAAACCTCGAAACTGTACGCAGGCTTGTCATCCAGCGCCGGGTTTGGCGTGTCTGAAACCAGTTTCCACTGCGCCAGATCGAATTCCGGAAACCACGCGTCTCCTTCGGGGCTCAGCGCCACGCGGGTAAGGTATAGGCGGTCAGCATGCTCGAGCGCCTGGCCGTAAAGCTGTGCGCCGCCGATCAGCATCACTTCACTGACGCCCTGCTCGGCCGCCCACTCTTCGGCGCGCTCCACTGCCGCCTCCAGAGAGGTAAACACTTCCGCGCCTTCAAGCTGCAAATCCTGCTGACGCGTGACCACCAGATTCAACCGGCCCGGCAGCGGACGGCCCAGAGAATCCCAGGTCTTGCGACCCATGATGATCGGCTTGCCCAGCGTGGTCGCCTTGAAATATTTGAAATCGCCCGGCAGGTGCCAGGGCATGGAATTGTCGACGCCGATGACCCGGTTTTCAGCGAGTGCGGCAATCATGCTCAGGGGGAGATGTTTTTTCATGACGCGAGGATATCAGAGCGCCCTCCCCCAGCACATTCGCTCGCCACGCGGTCCAAGCCCGATACCTGTTCGCTGCGCGATCGCAGCCACACCGGTTATGCTCACCCACGACTTTACCGACGAGACGCCGCGTGACTGCACTGACTCCCCTTGATGAACTCTGGCTGACCGAAGCCGTGCGGCTGCGTGAAGAACACGCCGGCGCGCTGGAAGACGAAGAAGCCAATCGCCGCGCACGCGCCGCTGCGGGCGACTTGCAAACCCGGATCAAACACCGCGCCCTGTGGCTTGCCGAGCGCGACGGCATGCTCAAGGCGCTGCATCACTGGAAACAGGGCGCGCGCCTGGCGTTGATCGTGCTGGCGGTGTTCGCGGTGGTCAGCGGCGCCGGGCTGGCTTTCGCCGCATTGGGCGACGGACAGACGCCCGTCAATGTGTTCTGGGCGCTGGGCAGCCTGCTCGGGCTTAACCTGATTCTGCTGACAAGCTGGGCGATGGGCCTGCTCTTCGTCGGGGAAAGTACCGCTGGCCTCGGTCGCCTCTGGATGTGGCTCAGCGAGAAGCTGGCACGCGATGCCCAGGCGGCGCAGCTCGCGCCGGCGTTGATATTGCTGCTACAACGCAAGCGTCTGAACCGATGGGTGCTGGGCATCTGCGTCAACGGCCTGTGGTTGATCGCCCTGCTCAGCGCGCTGACCCTGCTGCTGTTACTGATGGCGACGCGGCGCTACGGCTTCGTCTGGGAAACCACCATTCTGGGCAGCGACACCTTTGTCAGCCTGACCCGAGGCCTGGGGGCGATTCCTTCGTTGCTGGGCTTCAGCGTACCGACCGAATCGATGATCCGCGCCAGCGGCGACACTGCGCTCGCCATCGAAAACGCCCGTCAGGCCTGGGCCGGATGGCTGGTCGGCGTGCTGGTGGTGTTCGGTATTGTGCCGCGCCTGCTGCTGACGATGCTGTGTTACCTGCGTTGGCGCGTGGGTCGACAGGGGCTGGGACTGGATCTGAGTCACTCCGGTTTCGTCGAACTGCGCGAGCGCTTGATGCCCAGCAGCGAAAGGCTGGGCGTCAACGATGCAGCGCCTCCTGAGCTTCACGCGGTCACCACCGGCCCGTCGGCGAGCGAAAGCCAGGGCGCGCTGCTGGTCGCCATCGAGCTGGACAATCAGCAGCCGTGGCCACCCGAGCTTCCCGGCAGCGTGGTCAACGCCGGCATTCTCGACTCCCGTGAATCAAGGCGCACACTGCTCGACCAACTGACACGCTACCCGCCTGCGCGCCTTGCCATCGCCTGCGATCCACGTCGTTCCCCGGATCGCGGCAGCCTGGCGTTGATTGCCGAACTCGCGCGATGCGCGACCGCGACGCGCATCTGGCTGTTGCCTGCTCCCACCGGACAGGCGCTGGACGCCGACCGACTGGAAGATTGGCACACGGCGTTGCAGCAGCTCGAACTGAACTGGACCGACAGCGCGCCAGTGAGCTGGCTGGAGAGCGGACATGACTGACAAGGACGCAATTCGACCGCTGAAACTGGCCGTGGTTGGCCACACCAACGTCGGCAAAACCTCGCTGTTGCGCACGCTGACCCGCGATGTCGGCTTCGGCGAAGTCTCCCATCGCCCGAGCACCACCCGGCACGTCGAAGGCGCGCGGTTGTCGGTGGACGGCGAGGCGTTGCTGGAGCTGTACGACACGCCCGGCCTGGAAGACGCCATCGCACTGTTCGACTATCTCGAGCGGCTGGACAGACCTGGCGAACGGCTCGACGGCCCGGCGCGGCTCGGGCGTTTTCTTGAGGGCAGCGAGGCGCGCCAGCGTTTCGAGCAGGAAGCCAAGGTGCTTCGTCAGTTGCTCGCCTCGGACGCCGGCTTGTACGTGATCGACGCGCGAGAGCCGGTGCTTGCCAAATACCGCGACGAGCTTGCCGTGCTCGCCAGTTGCGGCAAACCGTTGCTGCCCGTGCTCAATTTTGTCAGCAGTGCGCAGCAGCGCGAGCCGGACTGGCGTGAAGCGCTGGCGCGTCTTGGCCTGCATGCGCTGGTGCGTTTCGACAGCGTCGCCCCGCCCGAAGATGGTGAACGCCGTCTCTATGAAAGCCTCGCCCTGCTGCTGGAAACCTCACGGGGCAGACTGGAGCGTCTCATTGCAGATCAACAGACTCAGCGTGAGGCTCGCAAGCAGAGCGCAGCCAGGCTGATCTCCGAACTGTTGCTGGACTGCGCCGCCTGCCGTCGAAGTGTGGCCAGCGATTCCGGTCAGGTACAGGCGGCGATCGATGATCTGCGCAAGGCCGTGCGCCAGCGCGAACAACGCTGCGTCGAGTCGCTGCTCAAGCTTTACGCGTTTCGTCGCGAAGACGCCTCGGCCAGCGATCTGCCGTTGATGGATGGCCGCTGGGGCGATGACCTGTTCAATCCCGAAACCCTGAAATTGCTGGGCGTACGTGTGGGTGGCGGTATCGCTGCGGGCGCGGCGGCAGGTGCTGGCGTGGATTTACTGGTCGGCGGCATCACGCTGGGCGCTGCGGCACTGGTCGGCGCGATTGCCGGCGGCGCCCTGCAAACAGCGCGAAGTTACGGTGGGCGGCTGATGGACAAATTCAAGGGTCAGCGCGAACTGACTGTTGACGATGCCGTGCTGCGACTGCTGGCGCTGCGCCAACGGCAACTGCTGCAAGCGCTGGAAGTGCGCGGCCATGCCGCGATGGACAGCATCAAACTGACTGCCCCGCTGGACAAGACCTGGCGCGAAGGCAAGCTGCCGGAGGCGCTGCACAAGGCGCGGGCGCATCCGCAATGGTCGTCGCTGAATCCGGGGGCAAAGCTGAACCAGACGGAGCGGCAGGAGCAGGTCGAGGCATTGGCCAAGACAGTGCTGGTCTGAAATGGGCAGCGGCGATGATCTACCGATCAGCAGCCGACAGTCGCCTCGACGATTTTGCGGTAGGGGAATTGCGCGCGGACCGGTATGATCGCGCGCCCGATACACCCGGAAGCACACGCGCATGAAACCCACCTTGATCGCCGCTGCAGAACTCGACCGCATCGAGACCTGGCAGAAATATTCCAGCTACATGTGCGGAGGCTGCGTTTCCAGCTGCTGCACGCTGCCTGTGGAAGTGAAGATCAAGGACCTGATCCGCATCGGCATCGTCGACGAGTTCGAACAGGGGGATAACCCGAAGAACATCGCCAAACGGTTGCAGAAGGACGGGATCGTCGAACGCTTCAATCAGAAATCCGGGATCTTTACCCTCCAGCGCATGAGCAACAACGATTGCCTGTACCTGGATCGCAAGAGCCGGCTGTGCACCATCTATGACAAACGCCCCGACACCTGCCGCAACCACCCGAAGATCGGCCCGCGTCCGGGTTATTGCGCGTACAAGCCGAAAGAAGTCGTGCGCGAAAGCACCGGCACGCTGAACTCGAACTCCGGCCGTGTGCCCTTGAAGTTCTAAGCCCCTACAGAGTTCGCGCACGCGTTCCCGGCTAAAGCCGGTCCTACCAAAGGCGCGCGGACTTTAGCGGGACCGGCTTTAGCCGGGAAGGGGCCGGTTCCAGCAACATCGCCCTCACAGCATCGACACCGGCCAAACCAAAATCCAGACAAACAAAAACGCCCCCGGCCTTTCGACCGGGGGCGTTTTCGTTCAGCCGGGGCTAGTTACGCCTTGGCTTTCTTGGCAGCACGGGTACGCTCGCCTTCGTCGAGGATCTTCTTGCGAAGACGGATCGACTTAGGGGTGACTTCGCACAGCTCGTCGTCCTGGATGAATTCCAGAGCCTGTTCCAGAGTGAAGCGAACAGGTGGAACCAGAGCGATGGTTTCGTCTTTGCCCGAAGCACGCATGTTGTCGAGCTTCTTGCCTTTGGTTGGGTTCACACCCATGTCGTTGTCGCGGCTGTTCAAGCCAACGATCTGACCGTTGTAGATCTCCTGACCGTGCTCGACGAACAGCTTGCCGCGCGCCTGCAGGGTTTCCAGGGAGTAGGTCAGTGCCTTACCGGTTTCAACCGATACCAGAACGCCGTTCTGACGGCCGGACATGTCGCCGGACTTCATGGTGTCGTAGCGGTCGAAGATCGAGGTCAGGATGCCAGCACCGTTGGTCAGGGTCAGGAACTGGTTACGGAAACCAATCAGGCCACGAGCAGGGATGTTGTATTCCAGACGCACACGGCCTTTGCCATCCGGCACCATGTTGGTCAGGTCGCCTTTACGCAGACCCATCTCTTCCATGACCTTGCCCTGGGATTCTTCCGGGGTATCGATGGTCACGTTTTCAAACGGTTCCTGCTTCACGCCCTCTACCTGACGGATGATCACTTCAGGACGACCGACACCCATTTCGAAGCCTTCGCGACGCATGGTTTCGATCAGTACCGACAAGTGCAGCTCACCACGGCCCGAGACCTTGAACTTGTCAGCCGAGTCGCCTTCTTCAACGCGCAGAGCAACGTTGTACAGCAGCTCTTTGTCCAGACGCTCCTTGATGTTACGGGAGGTCACGAACTTGCCTTCTTTACCGCAGAACGGCGAGTCGTTGACCTGGAAGGTCATCGAAACGGTCGGTTCGTCAACGGTCAGCGGCTTCATCGCTTCAACTGCGTCCGGGTGGCACAGAGTGTCGGAGATGAACAGCGAGTCCATACCGCTGATGCAGACGATGTCGCCAGCGGCAGCTTCTTCTACGTCGATGCGGTGCAGACCGTGGTGACCCATCAGTTTCAGGATACGGCCGTTGCGGCGCTTGCCGTCAGCGCCGATCGCGACAACCGGAGTGTTCGGCTTGACGCGGCCACGAGCGATACGGCCAACACCGATGACGCCCAGAAAGCTGTTGTAGTCCAGAGCCGAGATCTGCATCTGGAACGGACCGTCACGGTCAACCTTTGGCGCAGGGACGTTGTCGACGATCGACTGGTACAGCGGGGTCATGTCTTCAGCCATGTCGGTGTGATCCAGACCGGCAATACCGTTCAGGGCCGAGGCGTAGACGACTTTGAAGTCCAGCTGTTCTTCGGTGGCACCGAGGTTGTCGAACAGGTCGAAGATCTGATCCAGAACCCAGTCCGGACGCGCGCCTGGACGGTCAACCTTGTTGATGCACACGATCGGACGCAGGCCGGCTTCGAAAGCCTTCTTGGTCACGAAACGGGTTTGCGGCATAGGGCCGTCTTGGGCGTCGACCAGCAGCAGAACGGAGTCAACCATCGACATCACGCGCTCTACTTCACCACCGAAGTCGGCGTGGCCCGGGGTGTCAACGATGTTGATGTGGTAGCCATTCCAGTTGATCGCGGTGTTCTTCGCGAGAATGGTGATACCGCGCTCTTTTTCCTGGTCGTTGGAGTCCATCACGCGTTCGTCGTTGAGCTCGTTGCGCTCAAGGGTGCCGGACTGGCGCAGAAGCTTGTCGACGAGGGTAGTTTTACCGTGGTCAACGTGAGCAATGATGGCGATGTTGCGTAGATTTTCGATCACTTGTGTATCTCGATCAGAGGATTCGGTCAGCTGTCTGATTGTAGGCAGCTATGAACGGTGGAGCCGGCGAAAGCCGTTACGGCTGACGACTGGTGTCGGGGGGCCGGTGACGCAAGCCACAGGCAAACAGCCCCGGGCACTTAGCTCGGTCGATAAACGCGCACATTGGCATGCCCCTCACTGAGCAGATGATGAGCATGCAGGCGACTCATGACGCCTTTGTCGCAATAGAGCAGGTACTGGCGCGTGTCATCCAGTTCCTTGAAACGGCTGTTCAATGCAAAGAACGGCAGCGTTTGTACTTCAACGCCAGTCAGCGCCAGCGGGCGGTCTTCTGCTTCATCCGGGTGACGGATGTCGATGACCACTTGCCCGGCCAGCGCCTGACTGACTTCTTCAATCTGAACGTCCTGACCCAACTCCTCGATCACGCGGTCGATGGGCACCAGACGAGCGTTTTCGAGCGCACGCTCGAGCACGGCCATGTCGAACGATTTTTCTTCGTGCTCGACCCGATTGCGCTTGGCGGCGGTCTTCGGGTTCACCGAAATCACACCGCAGTATTCGGGCATGTGCCGGGCAAAATCGCCGGTGCCGATCTGATCGGCCAGGTCGATGATGTCCTGCTTGTGACTGGCGATCAGCGGTCGCAGGACCAGCTTCTCCGTCACGCAATCGATGACCGACAGGTTGGGCAGCGTCTGGCTGGACACCTGGGAGATCGCCTCGCCGGTGACCAGCGCGTCGATTTCCAGCCGGTCGGCAATGTTGGTCGCAGCGCGCAACATCATACGCTTCAATACTACGCCCATATGACTGTTATCGACTTTTCCGAGAATTTCTCCCAGAACTTCCTCGAACGGTACGCTGACGAACAGCACCCGCTGGGAACTGCCGTACTTCTTCCAGATGAAGTGCGCGACTTCCATCACGCCCAGCTCGTGGGCACGTCCGCCCAGATTGAAGAAGCAGAAATGGCTCATCAGGCCACGACGCATGATCTGGTAGGCCGCCACGGTGGAGTCAAAACCACCGGACATCAGGATCAGGGTCTGTTCAAGCGAACCCAGCGGATAACCGCCAATGCCGTTGTGCTGGCTGTGAATCACGAACAGACGCTGGTCCCGAATCTCGATTCTGACTTCGACTTCCGGCGCCTTCAGCGAGATACCAGCGGCGTTGCACTCACGGCGCAATTTACTACCGACGTACTTCTCGACGTCCATGGAGCTGAAGTCGTGATGGCCTGCCCGCTTGCAGCGAACCCCGAATATCTTGCCGGGAAGCGCGTCGCCGAAGTGCAGTTTGCACTTCTCGTAGATGTCTTCCATGTCGCCCAGCGGATACTGGTCAACCTGCAGAAAGTGCGTGATGCCGGGCATGCAGCTCAGCCGCTCGGTCATCTCGCGCAGGACTTTGGCATCCTCGACCCTGGTTTCGACCTCAAGGTTGTCCCACACGCCATCCACCACCAACGCCGGGTCCAGATCGCGGAGCACCGTACGGATGTTCTTGGCCAGCTGTTTGATGAAGCGCTTTCGCACAGGCCGGCTTTTGATAGTGATTTCTGGGAAGACTTTGACGATTAATTTCATGAAAACAGCGCGCTAGGTCCCGGTCGAAAAAGGGGGGCGCGGATTATAGCGGAAATTGCTCAAGGTTTAACCAGTTATCGTACGGCCAATCGTCCGCGCACCAAAACGGCCCTGTATACAATTACCTGGCACCATAAGAGTGCGCCGGTTTTCGAATATGCGACGTTTAACGCGCTTAAAGGCAGGTAATCCCGCCGAAAACCCAACACAGGGCACTGGCATGCAAATTGCTCCCTTGTGAGGCAGGTTGCCTTGGTCGAGTATCGCGCCCGGCATCACCCAAATTGAAGGGCCCACTACTACTCAGGCCCTAATCCACCCCGGAGGACAGCATGTCGAAGTCGGTTCAACTCATCAAAGATCATGACGTTAAGTGGATTGATCTGCGCTTCACGGACACCAAAGGCACTCAGCACCACGTGACCATGCCGGCCCGCGATGCGCTGGAAGACGACTTCTTCGAAGTCGGCAAAATGTTCGACGGTTCCTCCATCTCGGGCTGGAAAGGCATCGAAGCCTCCGACATGATCCTGCTGCCGGACGACGAAACCGCAGTGCTGGATCCGTTCACCGAAGAGCCTACCCTGATCCTGGTATGCGACATCATCGAACCTTCGACCATGCAAGGTTACGATCGCGACCCACGCGCCATCGCTCACCGCGCCGAGGAATACCTGAAGTCGACCGGTATCGGTGACACCGTATTCGCCGGCCCTGAGCCAGAATTCTTCATCTTCGACGAAGTGAAGTTCAAGTCCGATATCTCCGGCTCCATGTTCAAGATTTACTCCGAACAAGGTTCATGGATGTCCGACGCGGACATCGAAGGCGGTAACAAGGGCCACCGTCCAGGCATCAAAGGCGGCTACTTCCCGGTTCCACCGTTCGACCACGACCACGAAATCCGCACCGCAATGTGCAACGCTCTGGAAGAAATGGGCCAGGTCGTCGAAGTTCACCACCACGAAGTGGCAACCGCTGGCCAGAACGAAATCGGCGTGAAATTCAACACGCTGGTTAAGAAGGCCGACGAAGTTCAGACCCTGAAGTACGTCGTGCATAACGTTGCGGACGCTTACGGCCGCACCGCTACTTTCATGCCAAAGCCTCTGTACGGCGATAACGGTTCGGGCATGCACGTTCACATGTCCATCTCCAAAGATGGCAAGAACACCTTCGCTGGCGAAGGTTATGCCGGCCTGTCCGACACCGCTCTGTACTTCATCGGCGGCATCATCAAGCACGGTAAGGCCCTGAACGGCTTCACCAACCCGGCAACCAACTCGTACAAGCGTCTGGTTCCAGGTTTCGAAGCGCCGGTCATGCTGGCTTATTCGGCTCGCAACCGTTCGGCTTCGATCCGTATTCCTTACGTCAACAGCCCTAAAGGCCGTCGTATCGAAGCACGTTTCCCGGACCCTGCAGCCAACCCGTACCTGGCCTTCGCTGCACTGTTGATGGCTGGCCTGGACGGCATCCAGAACAAGATCCACCCTGGCGATGCGGCTGACAAAAACCTGTACGACCTGCCGCCTGAAGAGGCGAAAGAGATCCCACAAGTGTGCGGCAGCCTGAAAGAAGCCTTGGAAGAGCTGGACAAAGGTCGTGCGTTCCTGACCAAAGGCGGCGTATTCAGCGACGATTTCATCGACGCTTACATCGCGTTGAAATCCGAAGAAGAAATCAAAGTGCGCACCTTTGTGCACCCACTGGAATACGAGCTGTACTACAGCTGCTGATCCAGTCGCGTCGGCGTAAGCCGCGTGAACAAGAGGCCTCCTTCGGGAGGCCTTTTTTGTGCCTGGTTTTTACTGCGTGGTACATATACACATGTAACGCATTCGAGCCGACCTTCCCGGGCAATATGCTCAGCATTGCAACACTGCCAAACGGTGAATCTGTGCCTGGCCCGTTGCGGGCGACGATCACTCATGCGAGAACAGACAACCATGCTCAAGTCATTTCACATAACCGCTCTGGCAATGGCCCTGTTTGCGCCATGCCCCAATGCAGCATCCGCCCAGCAGCCTCCCGCGCAACTCCAGCCGCTTATTGCGGCCATGGAGCAAAGGCTGGAAATCGCCAATGACGTGGCGCGCAGCAAATGGCACAGCGGCAAGCCGGTGCAGGACAGTGAGCGCGAGCGCCAGGTGATCCAGAATGCCGAATCTCGGGCGGGTGAATTCAAGCTGGCGGCCGATGATGTAAGCGAGTTCATGACCGCCCAGATGGAAGCCAACAAGATGGTGCAGTACGCGCGCATCGAGCAGTGGCGTGATACCGGCCACTCCCCGGAGAAGCCCGAATCCGGCCTCACCGACGGCATCCGGGGTCGGCTGGATACGCTGCTGCCGGTGTTGATGCAAAGCTACTCGGCGTTTCAGCCTTACCGCAGCAATGCCAAGTGCTCAGGCTGGGTGCAGTCGGAAATCCAGCGACAGGCAAGCGATCCGGTCATTGTGACCGCGCTGCAACGGGCGGCAGGCGACCTCTGCCGGATCACGGCAACCCAGTGAGCAGGCACGCAGATACGCTTCTCAACTGACACCGTCGATCAGTATTCCTCTATGCTGATCTTGTGCCGCGCCCTGCATTGAGCGCGGCACCATTGTTGGTTGTCCTGATCGCTGCACTGGAGTGTTCATGCGTCAATGTCTCGCCCTTCTGCTGCTGGTGTTTGCACTGCCCGCTGCCGCGCAGATCTACAAATACACCGATGCCTCCGGGAACACGGCGTACAGCAACCAGCCGCCGAACGGTACCAAAGCCGAAACTGTCGAGTTGCCGCCGCTCAACAGCGTCGAGACCGTTGTGCCTGCCGCGCCTCCGCCACTGCCCGCGACGCAGAACCAGAACCAGAACCAGCAAAGCGCCGCTGCCTATCAGGTGCTCGCGCTGAAAGACCTGCCGGAGGACGAAGCGCTGCGTGCCAACAACGGCTCGTTTACTGTTGGCGTTGCCATAGAGCCTCGTTTGCAGCCCGGGCATTTGCTGCAGTTGATTGTGGACGGCGCGCCCTACGGACAGCCCACCAACATTCCGCGGCTGCAGGTCATGGAGCTTGAACGGGGCGAACACAGCTTTTCGGTTCAAGTGCTGGAAAACCAGCGTTCAATCCAGCAAAGTGAGACGGTCAACCTGACAGTGCAGCGAGTCCATGTCGGCCGGCCTTAAATACTTCTGCCAGTTGGCCGTTGCTCTGTGCCTGCTGTTCAGCGTAAGCCAGACCGTTTTGGCCCAGGTGTATACCTACATCGACGCGAACGGGAATCGGGTCTTTACCGATCAACCTCACCGCAATGCGAAGAAGGTCGAGATAGCGCCGACCAACCGGGTCGATCAGCCTACGAAGGCGCCCAGTCGGGCATCCAAAGCGAAGCCAGCGGCGAGTCCGATCTTTCATTATCAGTTGCTGCGCATACTGGCGCCGGAACCCGACAGCACGATCCGCGATATTGAAGGCAATCTGAACGTCACCGTCAGCAATGATCCCGAGTTGCAGCCGGACCACTTGTACAGGTTACTGCTCGACAGCAAGCCCTACGGCGAACCGACGCGCAGCCCGGTTTTCCCGCTGACGAACATTGATCGTGGTACTCACCAGCTGTCCGTAGAGATCATCGATCAATACGGGCGAGTGCTGGAGCGAACCCCCAATCAGCCCTTCCATCTGGTCCGCATCTCTCTGGCTCAGAAACGACTCGCGCAGCCCTGCAGAACCGATGATTACGGCGTGCGCCCCGAATGCCCCATCAAGGACAAACCGGAAGAAAAATCGAGCTTCTTTCCCTTTTTCCGTTAATCCTGCCTGACCAGGTATGCTCCAATGTGGTGCGCGAGCTGGACAAGCTCGCGCACAAAAAGCCCATTTTGGTTCAGCATTCAGAAACCCATGCACTGTCGCCGGGCCTGTCTTCCGAAAAACGCTCGCAATTTCTCAATCCGCGCTTCTTTTCGGAGCCTTGGTTTGGTTTTTGCATTTTGTAATGAATGCGCGAGCACATCACAGGTTTCAGCGGTTTCCAAGCGCTGGCAAAGACCAATCAGAGCCTGCACCCACGGCCTAGCCCGTGTGCATAAAGCCAAAAGAGGTCACCGGGATTCATGACTATCAGCGATGCGTTGCATCGGTTGTTACTCGACAACCTGACCACTGCCACGATTCTGCTCAACTCGGACCTGCGTCTGGAGTACATGAACCCTGCCGCTGAGATGCTGCTGGCCATCAGCGGTCAGCGCAGCCACGGACAATTCATCAGCGAACTGTTCACCGAATCTGCAGAAGCGCTCAGTTCGCTTCGTCAGGCAGTGGAACAGGCGCACCCGTTTACGAAACGTGAAGCGATGCTGACCGCGCTGACCGGCCAGACGCTGACGGTCGATTACGCCGTCACGCCGATTCTTTCCCAGGCCGAGACCATGCTGCTGCTGGAAGTCCATCCCCGTGATCGCTTGCTGCGGATCACCAAGGAAGAGGCTCAGCTGTCCAAGCAGGAAACCACCAAGATGCTGGTGCGTGGCCTGGCCCATGAAATCAAGAACCCCCTCGGCGGGATTCGCGGGGCCGCGCAGTTGCTGGCACGTGAACTGCCAGAAGAGAGCCTCAAGGACTACACCAACGTCATCATCGAAGAGGCCGACCGTCTGCGTAATCTGGTCGACCGCATGCTCGGCTCGAACAAGCTGCCGATGCTGGCGATGACCAACGTGCATGAAGTCCTCGAGCGCGTGTGCAGCCTGGTCGAAGCCGAGAGCCAGGGTTGCATCACCATCGTGCGCGACTACGACCCGAGCATTCCCGATGTGCTGATCGACCGCGAGCAGATGATCCAGGCCGTGCTCAATATCGTGCGCAACGCCATGCAGGCCATCAGCAGTCAGAACGAGCTGCGCCTGGGCCGCATCAGCCTGCGCACGCGCGCCATGCGCCAGTTCACCATCGGCCACGTGCGCCATCGTCTGGTCAGCAAGATCGAAATCATCGACAACGGCCCCGGCATTCCGCCGGAGCTGCAAGAAACCATTTTTTATCCCATGGTCAGTGGCCGCCCGGATGGCACCGGGCTGGGCCTTGCCATTACCCAGAACATCATCAGTCAGCACCAGGGGCTGATCGAGTGTGATAGCCACCCTGGCCATACAACATTCTCGATCTTCCTGCCGCTGGAACAAGGAGCAGCGTCGACATGAGCCGTAGTGAAACTGTCTGGATCGTCGATGACGACCGTTCCATCCGCTGGGTACTGGAGAAAGCCCTGCAACAAGAGGGCATGACCACGCAAAGTTTCGACAGCGCCGACGGCGTGATGAGCCGCCTGGCCCGCCAGCAACCGGATGTGATCATTTCCGACATCCGCATGCCCGGCGCCAGTGGCCTGGATTTGCTGGCACGTATTCGCGAACAGCATCCGCGCCTGCCGGTCATTATCATGACCGCGCATTCGGACCTCGACAGCGCCGTGGCGTCCTATCAGGGTGGGGCGTTCGAATACCTGCCCAAGCCGTTCGACGTTGACGAAGCCGTTTCGCTGGTCAAGCGCGCCAATCAGCACGCTCAGGAGCAGCAAGGCCTGGCCGTTCCGCCAGCATTGACCCGCACGCCGGAAATCATCGGCGAAGCGCCGGCGATGCAGGAAGTGTTTCGCGCCATTGGCCGCTTGAGCCACTCCAACATCACCGTGCTGATCAACGGTGAATCCGGGACCGGTAAAGAGCTGGTTGCCCACGCCCTGCACCGCCACAGCCCGCGTTCGGTGTCGCCATTCATTGCACTGAACATGGCCGCAATTCCGAAAGATCTGATGGAGTCCGAACTGTTCGGCCACGAAAAAGGCGCGTTCACTGGCGCGGCGAACCTGCGGCGCGGCCGTTTCGAACAAGCCGACGGCGGCACTCTGTTTCTCGATGAAATCGGCGACATGCCGGCCGACACCCAAACCCGACTGCTGCGCGTACTGGCCGACGGAGAGTTCTACCGGGTCGGCGGCCACGTGCCGGTCAAAGTCGATGTGCGCATCATCGCGGCGACGCACCAGAATCTGGAAACGCTGGTTCAGGCCGGCAAGTTCCGCGAGGATTTGTTCCACCGCCTGAACGTGATCCGCATCCACATCCCGCGCATGTCCGACCGTCGCGAAGACATCCCGACACTGGCGCGCCACTTCCTCAGCCGCGCTGCGCAGGAATTGGCAGTTGAGCCGAAGCTGCTGAAGGCCGAGACCGAGGAATACCTCAAGCATTTGCCGTGGCCGGGCAACGTCCGTCAGCTGGAAAACACCTGCCGCTGGATTACAGTGATGGCGTCGGGCCGCGAAGTGCATGTCAGCGATCTGCCGCCCGAACTGCTGAGCCTGCCCCAGGACGCCGCGCCAGTGACCAACTGGGAACAAGCGCTGCGCCAATGGGCCGATCAAGCACTGGCCCGTGGCCAATCCAGCCTGCTGGACAGTGCTGTACCGACGTTCGAACGCATCATGATCGAGACCGCGCTCAAGCACACCGCCGGCCGGCGTCGCGACGCCGCCGTGCTGCTGGGATGGGGCCGCAATACCTTGACCCGCAAGATCAAGGAGCTGGGCATGAAGATCGATGGCGGGGATGACGACGAGGGGGATGAAAGCTGACCTCACTGTCATTTGTGACAGTTTACGCAGTACCGCAACAGTGATTAGCTCCTGACGTCTCGACCACTGAGACAGGGAGCTCAATCACGTGAACCGATTCTGGCGATACGCCCTTCGATGGGGCATCGGCCAACGACTTATACGCCGGCAAATCAAAACTCAAGCGCGCCTGGTCGACTATTCGCTCGTCGAAATGGCCGCATTGCTGCGTACTGGTGAACTGACGTCCCAACAAATCACCCTCGCCTATCTTGAGCGAATTGATCGGCTCAATGGTCCGTTGGAAACCTACAACGACAATGGCGGCTATAACGCCTTTGTGCGTATTGATCGCGAGCAGGCGCTCGCCCAATCACAAGACGCTGACGCATGGATCAACAATCCGGACGATCCGCGTGGCATCGCACCGATGCTTTGCGGAATACCCGTTGGCGTCAAGGACTCCATAGGCATCGTCGGCCTTGAGAGCAAGAATGGCGCACCGGAATTCAGTACCAATTTCGCACTTCGCGATGCCACCGCCGTCGCCCGGTTGCGCGCTGCGGGGGCTGTCGTGCTGGGGCATACCATTTGCTCACGCTTCTCAGGCAGCACCGTCGGTGATTTCGGGTGTAACGCTTGGGATGTGGACAAAGTGCCCGGTGGCTCCAGCTCCGGATCCGCTATAGCCCCGATCGCTCGGCTGTGTGTCGCAACACTGGGGGAGGAGACCGGCGGCTCCATGATCATTCCGGCCGCTGCCAACGGTGCCAGCGCCATCAAGCCGTCGCTGGGCTACGTATCGACCGGCGGCGTGATGCCGTTGCGCATAGGTTGGGATGTGGTCGGTCCGATGGCACGTTCAGTACAGGACGCGGCTCATCTCCTTGCCGCGATACAAGGCCCTGATCCCATTGGCGATCCGCAGACGCTGTATACGCCGCTGCCATTTCCACAGATGCCGACTACACCACGTCCGGGAGAAACCCCACTGGCGGGACTTACGATCGGCGTGCCACAGACTGACTGGATGTCTGCCTCAGACGCTCCTCCGGGACACACTTACGACTCCGACTATGGACTGGCGTTTGAGCGCTTCAAACAGCAGTTGCAGCAGCTCGGCGCAAGCGTGCTCGACTTTGAGGGAGTGAACATGGCCGATGAGGCCAACCGTCTTTATTACGTAGGGCCCGTCCTATGGACGATTGAAAACCTCGATATACGTGTCACGCCCGCAATGGCGACTAGCTACTGCCAGCAATACGAAGCAAATTACTGGCAAGCCGTCGAAGACTTTGTCGCCGGCCGACCCGACGAGGACCGGGAAACACTTCTGCGCTACTACGGCACGGCGTTCACCCACCCTGTCATAGAACAGATGCCGTGCTCGGTACGAATAGAAGCGGAGCAGCGACGTCGCGCGCAGATGGCTCTATGGCAAGACGCTTTGGATGAAGCGGGCGTGGATTTCATGGTGGTCATGCCATTGGGCGCGCATGTAGGGTTTCGATTGGGACTGGGCGATCCCTCCGGATTGCAAAATCAACGGCTCTATTACGATCTGCCCAATGCATTGGGATGGCCGATGGTGACATTTCCCATCGGCCATGGGACTACCGGCATCACCAGACCGTTGCCGGTAAACGCCGCGTTCTGGGGACCACGCTTCAGCGATGCATGTCTGGTGCAGGCAGCCTTGGACTATCAGCACCATTATCCCGAGTACCACCAACAGGCACCCGATGATCCTCAGCTCCGAGCGCCTGCCACGCTTGCACAGCCCCACTGGCCAGTCACCCGCGAAAACTCGACAGATCCACTGGTCAGAGAAGGCAGTCTGCGACCATGAACAGCGACCCGACGGCTCAACTGCCCTTCTTCGTCATCGCCTGGCGCCCAGCCAGCGCTCCGGCACAGTTGGTGTCGGATCGAGGCCAGCCTTACCTGACGGTGGGTTGGCGCGCGCCGCTGGGGGCGGTGAGCTATGCCCGCCCCCAGCGAAGTGAGCCGTTTATTCCGCGGAAGACGGCTTCTCCCACAGATTGATCCCGCCTTCCACCGCGAACCGGTCGATCTCGGCCAGTTCTTCCTGACTGAACTCCAGATTGTCGAGGGCGCCGACGTTCTCGACGATCTGCTCCGGGCGGCTCGCACCGATCAGCGCGGAGGTGACGCGCGGATCGCGCAGCGTCCAGGCCAGTGCCATCTGCGCCAGGCTCTGACCACGACGCTTGGCGATCTCGTTCAGCGCGCGCACATGCTCGATGTTCTGCTCCGATAAGTGCCCTGCCTGTAACGAGCCGCCGCCCGGACGGTTGACCCGTGCGTCTTTTGGAATGCCGTTCAGGTATTTGTCCGAGAGCAGCCCTTGGGCCAGCGCAGTGAATGCAATAACACCCGAGCCGAGTTCTTCGGTGGTGTCCAGCAGGTCTTTTTCTACCCAGCGGTTGAGCAGGTTATAGGCCGGCTGATGAATCAGCAGCGGCACTTTCCACTCTTTCAGCAGGCCTGCGATTTCTCGGGTTTTGGCACCCGAATACGACGAAATCCCGATATACAGCGCTTTGCCCTGCTGCACCGCCGTGGCCAGTGCGCTCGCGGTTTCCTCCAGCGGGGTGTCCGGGTCGAAGCGGTGGGAATAGAAAATATCAACGTAGTCCAGCCCCATGCGCTGCAGGCTCTGGTCGAGGCTGGCGAGCACGTACTTGCGTGACCCGCCGCCCTGACCGTAAGGCCCCGGCCACATGTCCCAGCCGGCTTTGCTGGAAATGATCAGCTCGTCGCGGTACTGCTTGAAGTCTTCCTTGAGCAGGCGACCAAAGTTGATTTCGGCACTGCCATAGGGCGGGCCATAGTTATTGGCGAGGTCGAAGTGATTGATACCCAGATCGAAGGCCGTGCGCAACATGGCACGCTGGGTGTCAATCGGAGTGCTGTCACCGAAGTTGTGCCACAGACCCATGGAGAGCGCTGGCAGCACCAGGCCACTGCGGCCTACGCGACGATAGGGAATGCGTTCATAACGGTTCTCGGCAGCGATGTAAGTCATCCAGTCCTCTCTTTCTTGTATGGAAGTCAGGTCACAAAACGAACCTGCGAGATTACTCGGATTTCTCTGCGGCGAGGGGGTTCAAGGGAGTGGACGAACGCAACGCTTCAGCGCTGACAGATAGCCAGGGCCATTGCATTGTTCGCTGCTGCAGAACAATGAATGCGCTTCTGCGGCGTTTATCAGCGCGGTCTGCCATGTGAAGCTGCACTCATTCTCAATGAAGCGGAGACTCACCATGACGCAATCCACCCCACGCATCACCCGCCCTGTCGCCATCGTCACCGGCGCCTCCCGTGGTATCGGCGCTGAAATCGCCCGGCGCTTGAGCCACGACGGTTTCGCGGTGGTCGTGAACTACGCCAGCAGCGCGGCAGAGGCCGACGCCCTGGTTGCGCAGCTCAATGCCGATGGCGGTCAGGCCATCGCGATCAAAGCCGACGTTGCCAAAGCTGACGAAGTCCGCGCGTTGTTCGAGCAAACGGAGACGCACTTGGGCAAGGTGGATGTGTTGGTTAATAACGCAGGCGTTATGAAGGCGTTGCCGCTGGCGGAGACCAGCGATGAGCAGTTCGATCAGGCGTTCAACATCAACACCCGAGGCACCTTCAACACCTTGCGCGAGGCAGGCGCGCGGATGAACGACGGCGGCCGCATCATTAACTTCTCCACCACTGCACTGGCGCTGAACCTGCCGGGTTACGCGATCTATAACGCAACCAAGGCGGCCGTCGAGGCCTTCACCCATGTGTTCGCCAAAGAGCTGCGCGGGCGGAATATCACGGTGAATGCGGTCGCGCCGGGGCCGGTAGCCACCGAACTGTTCCTGCACGGCAAGAGCGAGGAGCAAATTCAGCACTTCGCCAGCATGCCGCCGTTGCAACGCCTGGGACAGCCGGACGATATCGCCAGCGTCGTGTCGTTTCTTGCCGGCCCGGATTCAGGCTGGGTGAATGGGCAGGTGCTGCGGGCCAATGGTGGCTTGGCGTAAAAAACCAGACTGCAGAAACGCGCGTGCCCGCGAAGATTTCGTGTCAGTCCCGGTTAGGGGACCGACACGACGCCATCGCGGGCACGCGTGCTCCTGGAAAACAACCAGCCTCAACGCACCAGGTGCAGGAACTGCATATGGCGCTCGTACTGGTCGAGGATGTCGTTGATGACCTGTTCCTTGGTATAGCCCACCAGGTCATAGTCCTGACTGCCCTCGCTCAGGTGCACTTCAGCGCGGTAATACCGGCGGTTGTTGAGCTGTTTCGAGCCCATGCCGCCGCGTGCGAAGGACGGCGTGAAGTAGCCACGCATGGTCACCTGGTACACGAACGGACGCTCTTCACCGTGGCCGATTTCCAGGCCCACTGTGTCATTGGCCGGATCCGGCTGAGTCACGACGGTCAGTCCTTTCTCGACAAACACTGCCGTCACTTCTTCAATCGCCGGGCGCACGGTCTGGTCGAGGAAGCGGTAAACCTCATCACGGGACGGGAACGCCACGGCCTGGGTCAGACGCTGACGCCAGCCGCCACGCCGGGACCCGGAGACCGGTGCCAGTGAGTACAGCTGAGCGATCTGGCGCTGGGACTCCATGTAGAACGCCTTGTGCAGCCCCCACATCATCAGCAGCAGAATCAGCGAGAACGGCAATGAGGTCAGCACCACCGCAGACTTCAGCGCATCGATGCTGCCCGAGAACAGCAGGCCGCTGGTGATCAAAGCAGTCATCACGCCCCAGAACACCCGCAGCCATTTCGGGCCGTCTTCGTCCGGGCTGCCGCCTTTGGCAGACAGCGTCGAAAGCACCACGGTGCCGGAGTCGGCCGAGGTTACAAAGAACACGAAGCTGATGAACACCGTCACGGCAATGACCGTCCGGCTCCATGGGTACGTCTGCAGCATGAGATACAGCGTCATCGAAGGATCTTCGATGGCTGATTGGCCCAACGCAGCCATGCCGTGGTTCAGCACCAGGTCGATTGCGCTGTTACCGAAAATCGACATCCACGCCAGGGTGAAGCCCAGCGGGATCAGCAGCACGCCGCAGACGAATTCACGAATGGTGCGACCACGGGAGATGCGCGCGATGAACAGACCTACGAAGGGTGACCAGGCAATCCACCACGCCCAATAGAACACGGTCCAGCCGCCCAGCCAGTCGCTCGGGCCATCGTACGCATACACGTCGAAGCTCTTGACCGGCAATGCGCCGAGGTAATCGCCGATGTTCTGCACCAGGGTGTTGAGCAGGTGCTGCGTGGGCCCGGCGAACAACACGAACAGCAGCAGCGCGCACGCCAGCAGCATGTTGATGTCGGACATGACCCGCACGCCCTTGTCGACGCCCGCGATGGCTACGAGGATTGCCGCGCCCATCATCAGGGTGATCAAACCGACCTGAATCCACTGGGTGTGCGGCACGTTGAACAGGTAGTCCAGCCCGGAATTCAGGTGCAGTACGCCAAAGCCCATGTCGGCGCCGAGGCCGAAGATGGTGGCGATGATGCCGAAGCCGTCGACGGCGTAGCCGATCGGGCCATTGATGCGCTTGCCGATCAGCGGATACAGCGCTGAACGCAATGCCAGCGGCAGGTTGTGGCGATAGGCGAAGTAGGCCAGCGCCATGCCGACGAAGGCGAACACGCCCCAACCGTGCAGGCCCCAATGCAGAAACAGCAGCTGCATGGCCTGACGTGCCGATTGGGTGGTCCCGCCCTCACCCTGGGGCGGCT
This sequence comes from Pseudomonas sp. GL_135, assembly GCF_057834665.1. Classification (NCBI taxonomy): domain Bacteria; kingdom Pseudomonadati; phylum Pseudomonadota; class Gammaproteobacteria; order Pseudomonadales; family Pseudomonadaceae; genus Pseudomonas; species Pseudomonas sp. GL_135. The sequence continues at coordinate 198,193 of NZ_CM174408.1, read as the reverse complement.
GCAGCATATGGGTCAGCGGCTCGGACACGCAGAAGAAGAACAGCGTGATGCTGATCCCGGCGGCGAATAGCATGCCGGCCCAGGACAGGTAGCTGAACTCGGGTTCGTCGTGGTCAGCACCAAGCTTGATCTTGCCGTAGCCAGACAGCGCAGTGACCACAACGAACAGCAGATACAGGGTCATGGCCAGCATGTAGTACCAGCCAACGGTGTTGGCGGCCCAGTTCTGTGCGGCGAGCAACCAGGCGCCCGAGGCTTCCGGGAAGCCGATCACGACCAGTCCGAAGATCAGGATAAAGCTGGCGGCAAAGTAGAAAACAGGGCCGTTCATGCGAACAGCCGAGCCGTTTGGAGCGCTTGAATTATTCATATGAATACCGCCGCGCGGGCGAGGGGATCGATCATGGAACGTGAATGCGGCAAAGGTAGGCCTCCTGAGATCAGCGGGCAGCGAACCACCGGTTTAACTTGATTGAACGTTCAATTAAAGCACGAAAAGACAGCCAAAGACTAATGCACGGTGGCGTGACGCTCACTCAGGCGAGGGTAGGACGGACGCCGAAAGCCTTTCGTTCCGTGGGTTCGGGAGGGTTTTCAAAGCACTGAATAAATTGCGGAGTGACACACGCCGCCTTCCCGGCTAAAGCCGGTCCTACACGATGTACGCGATCGATCAGTGGGACCGGCTTCAGCCGGGAAGAGGCCAGCGTGCGCACCCCGAAACTTGTGATATGACGGGCTACTTCGGACAACCATCCTCGTGCTGCAGGCTCGCCTGATTGACGTTGCTGCCCGCCGGGACGCCGCGCGTCAGCCACACATTGCCGCCGATGGTCGAGCCCTTGCCGATGGTGATGCGCCCCAGAATCGTGGCGCCGGCATAGATCACCACGTCGTCTTCGACGATCGGATGACGCGCATGCCCTTTGAGCAATTGCCCGTCTTCATCGGACGGGAAACGTTTGGCACCCAGCGTAACAGCCTGGTAGATGCGCACGCGCTCGCCGATGATGGCGGTCTCGCCGATAACCACGCCGGTCCCGTGATCGATAAAGAAGCTCGGGCCGATCTGCGCACCGGGATGGATATCGATGCCCGTGGCGGAATGGGCCAGTTCGGCGCTGATGCGCGCCAGCAGGGGCAAACCGTTGTGGTACAGGTGGTGGGCCAGACGATGGTGAATCACCGCCAGAATGCCCGGGTAGCACAGCAACACTTCATCGACACTGCGCGCGGCGGGGTCACCGTGGTACGCCGCCAGCACGTCGGTGTCGAGGATGCGGCGAATGGTCGGCAGCGCGCTGGCGAAATCCTGAATCAGCCGCTCCGCATGCACATCCGCGCAGCTGGCATCCTGGCCTTTCTGCCGGGCGGCGTAGCGCAATTCGAGCCGCGCCTGGTCGAGCAGCGAGTTCAACGCCACGTCGAGGGTGTAGCCGACGTAGAAATCCTCGCTCTCTTCGCGCAGGTCCACCGGCCCCAGCCGCATCGGAAACAGCGCGCCGCACAACGCATCGAGAATGTCGCGCATCGCCTCACGGGAAGGCAGCTCGCGGCCGCCCTTCTCGCCGCTGATTCGGCCGTTGCTGGTACGCCAGTCATCACGCGCGGCGCGCAATTCGCCCACAATCCGCTGCAATTGCCAGTGGCCGGTCACGCCCTCGGCGCAGGACTCCGGGGACAGGTCGGGAATAGTGCTCACGCAGATTTCTCCTCAATTCAACGGCGAGTCAGGCTGTAACGGCCGAAGTGGAATCACTCTACGACATCCCTTCGCGGCAAAAAAATAACAATTTTCGTGGGGCTTCTGCGCAGAGGATGAAGGACGCTGGGCGGTTGCCCTGTAGGAACCGTCTGCCTATAGTCCTGCGACCCAATTGCAGACCTGTCGACACCACCATGATCAAACAACAGCTCGCCCGTTTTAATCGTCTGGAATTGCTCGGCGGTCCCACGCCCTTCGAAAAGCTGGAACGCCTTTCGACCTGGGCCGGCCGCGACGTCTATGTGAAACGCGACGACATTACGCCGCTGGCCATGGGCGGCAACAAGCTGCGCAAGCTCGAATACCTCGCGGCCGATGCCTTGGCTCAAGGGTGCGACACGCTAATCACCGCGGGCGCCATTCAGTCCAATCATGTGCGTCAGACGGCCGCCCTCGCCGCCCGCCTTGGCCTGGGCTGTGTGGCGCTGCTGGAAAACCCGATTGCAACCGACGACAGCAATTACCTGGGCAACGGCAATCGCCTGTTGCTGGACTTGTTCGATACCAAGGTTGAGTTGGTCGAGAACCTCGACAACGCCGATGAGCAACTGCAAGCCCTGGCGAGCCGACTGCGCCTCAGCGGCAAAAAGCCGTACCTGGTGCCGATCGGCGGTTCGAATGCCCTCGGCGCATTGGGTTATGTGCGCGCAGGTTTTGAACTGGCCGAGCAGATCAAGCAAAGCGGCCTCTCATTCGCAGCCGTGGTGCTCGCGTCTGGCAGTGCCGGCACCCACAGCGGCCTGGCATTGGCCCTTGCAGAGGAGCTGCCCGAGTTACCGGTGATTGGCGTGACCGTGTCGCGCCCGGAAGAAACCCAGGCGCCCAAAGTTCAGCGCCTGGCCGAGCAAACCGTCGAACTACTGGGCGAATCATTGCCGGCCGCGTTCAAGGTGCAGCTGTGGGATGAGTACTTTGGCCCCCGCTACGGCGAGCCAAATGCCGGCACGTTGGCGGCAATCCGGCTGGTGGCCAGTCATGAAGGGTTGCTGCTGGACCCGGTCTACACCGGCAAAGCCATGGCCGGCCTGCTCGACGGCATTGGCCGGCAGCGATTCGAGGACGGTCCTATCGTCTTTCTCCACACCGGCGGCGCACCTGCCTTGTTTGCATATCCAGACGTCTTCTCGGCGAGATAGGGCCTTGGTCGCGCTCCTGTTCACAGGGCGGTCCGGGCCAGTTATTCGAAAAACTGATAAGCGATCCGCTTTTTATTATTTTTCATCGCTGGATTCGAGTCTTATGATCGCCGCCAGCCGGCGTGCAGAGCCCCGCAGGCGACTGAAAAAGCTGGATAAACGCGTGATGCCAACGTAGCTTCGTCGGGTCTGATACTTGCCTGACATTCCAATTAAAACAGGGGACTTTCATGAACATGTCTGCAATCCGCCGCACCTTTCTGTTGTCGGCCTTCAGCCTGGTGCTGGGCACGGGTCTGGTTAGCCAGGCTGTCGCTGGCGATCAACTGGCAACCATCAAAAAGAACGGAACCCTTAACGTCGGCCTGGAAGGCACTTATCCACCCTTCAGCTTCGTGGGTGAAGACGGCAAGCTGACCGGTTTCGAAGTGGAGTTCTCCGAAGCACTGGCCAAGGAACTGGGCGTCAAGGTCAAGCTGCAAGCCACGCCGTGGGCTGGCATTCTGGCTGCGCTGGAATCCAAGCGTCTGGATGTTGTGGTCAATCAGGTGACCATCTCCGACGAGCGCAAGAAGAAGTACGACTTCTCCGAACCCTACACCGTGTCGGGTATTCAGGCGCTGGTGCAGACCAAAGACGTCGGCGTGATCAAAACGGCTGCAGACCTGAAAGGCAAAAAAGTCGGCGTCGGCCTGGGCACCAACTACGAAGAGTGGCTGAAAGCCAACGTGCCTGATGCCATCGTCAAAACCTACGACGATGATCCGACCAAATACCAGGACCTGCGTGTCGGCCGCATCGACGCCATCCTCGTCGACCGCCTCGCTGCACTGGAACTGGTCGCCAAGACCAAGGACAAGCTGGCCGTTTCCGGCGAACCGTTCTCCCGTCAGGAATCCGGTGTCGCGCTGCGCAAGGGTGAGCCTGAATTGCTGGACGCGATCAACAAAGCCATCGACAAGCTGCGCGCCGACGGCACCCTCGCCAAGCTGTCGGACAAGTACTTCAAGGCTGACGTGACCAAATGATCCCAGAGAGCCTTCAGCTCGCGCTGGACTCCGCGCCCTTCCTGCTCAAGGGCGCGTATTACACGGTGGGCTTGAGCCTGGGGTCGATGTTTTTCGGATTGGTGCTGGGCTTCGGCCTGGCACTGATGCGTTTGTCAAAGATCTGGGTCATCAGCGCCATTGCCAGGGTTTACGTGTCGTTCTTCCGTGGCACGCCGCTGCTCGTCCAGCTGTTCATGATCTATTACGGCCTGCCGGACCTGGGGATTGAACTGGATGCGATCACCGCAGCGCTGATCGGCCTGTCGCTGAACATGGCCGCGTATGCCTGCGAAATCCTTCGGGCCGCGATCAGTTCGGTGGACCGAGGGCAATGGGAAGCTGCAGCGAGCATTGGCATGACGCGCGCCCAGACCATGCGCCGCGCCATTCTGCCGCAAGCTGCACGCACCGCGTTGCCGCCCTTGGGCAACAGCTTTATTTCACTGGTCAAGGACACGGCGATGGCCGCCACCATTCAGGTGCCGGAAGTGTTCCGCCAGGCGCAGCTGATCTCCTCGCGGACGCTGGAGATTTTCACCATGTACCTCACCGTCGCGGTGATCTATTGGGTGCTGTGCAGCATCCTGGCGCATTTTCAAAATCGCCTGGAAGCACGGGCCAACCGCCACGATGTGGAGTCCTGAGGCATGATCACGGTTGAAAAACTGACCAAGCAATTCAAGGGCAACGAAGTGCTCAAGGGCATTGACCTGAAGGTTGAGCCGGGCGAAGTGGTGGCAATCATCGGCCCCAGCGGATCGGGCAAAACCACCCTGTTGCGCTGCCTGAATCTGCTGGAAGTGCCTACGAGTGGCAGCATTGTCGTGGGCGACATCAAAGTCGATTTGAGCCGCCCGTTGAGCCAGCAGCAGGGCCTGATCCGGCAGCTGCGCCAGCATGTCGGGTTCGTCTTCCAGAACTTCAATCTGTTCCCCCACCGCACCGCGCTGGAAAACGTCATCGAAGGCCCGACCGTGGTCAAGAAGATGCCTCGCGAACAGGCCATTGAGCTGGGCCGCGCGCTATTGGCGAAGGTTGGCCTCGCGGGCAAAGAGGACGCTTATCCGCGTCGACTGTCCGGCGGTCAGCAGCAACGCGTAGCGATTGCCCGGGCGCTGGCCATGGAGCCCGAAGTCATTCTGTTCGATGAACCGACATCGGCGCTTGATCCCGAGCTGGTGGGCGAGGTGCTCAACACGATTCACGCCCTGGCCCTGGAGAAACGCACGATGGTCATCGTGACTCACGAGATGAGCTTCGCGCGGGACGTCGCCAACCGGGTGATCTTCATCGACAAGGGGGTCATTGTTGAACAGGGCGAGGCGAAAGCCCTTTTCGCCAATCCGAAAGAGGAACGCACAAGGCAGTTTCTTGAGCGCAGCAGGAACTAGTCCGACACGTTATGTGTTTAAAACGGCGCCAATAGGCGCCGTTTTCTTTGACGTTCATATTTAGAAAAGCGTTGACCCACTAAAAGTCCTACTATTTCGACGCCGGTTAGCCGTAATCAATTTATCTATTTTTTCAATACGAATAGCCCTCACTCTCTCCACTTCCCCGCAACGTTGATTGACCATTTTTTCACCCACAAATAACTGCCGCTGACACTTTCCATCAGCTTGCTGGCTGTGGAATACAGCGTGCCCGGCGGCTCAGGTAGGACCACAGTCGTACCTCCCTCCCCATAAGAACGCACAAGTGTAGGAAGCTTCTGCATTTGCGTTACACACACTTTAAAGACTTAATTACCGTTGACACAAACACCGCAACACAATTAGCTGAAATCGCTCTCGGTGTATTTTCTTTCCAAAACGGCAACCCTCTAATTACCACCGTTTGTAATGTTTGCCATGCCTGCGCATCCCGGCGTGTACTAGTGCCAGTCGTTTTCACGTTGCAGTTCCGATGAATTAACCACCTGACTTGCCTTAACCCAGGCACACATTCGAAGAGTATTAAAGATGATCCATACCCCAGTAATGACGCAGTCTTTCAAGCTGATGGCCCCGTATCTTCCGCAGTCGAACAAGCACGGGATTGGCGCCCTTGCGGCGGCCGATCTGCAGGTACACATTGATCCCTGGCCAGAGATGGACTGCGGTGACTTGATCGAATTGTTTTGGGGAGGCTGTTATGCCGCATCAAAACTTCTATCAGAGTCTGACATCGGACATACATCCGTCCTACATGTACCTGAAAGTTTTCTTCGAAGTGGAAAAGTTAAAACCTACTATCGCGTTACAAAGATAGGCAGCGAACCCATTAAGTCTCCCGGTGCCAAGCTATGGGTCAAACTGGAGACTCCCGGCGGTCAATTGGTCAGCGGCGAGGGTGATGAGAATCAGGGACTGGCACCCGTGACGTTTGCCGAGTCAGTCATGCAAGGCGGCTTGACGGCGCGCCACTTCGATGAGGGCGTGCAGCTCACTCTCGACGCTTATCCCAACATGGACGCCTACGATGAAATCACCCTGCGCTGGGGCGACATGCGTCTGGATCTTCCAGCGCTCACCCAAGACGACGTCGGCATGCCTATTGTTGTGGACGTACCGGCGGAGTTGGTGCGCGAGGCGGGCGATGATCCGCATCTGGAGGTGAGCTATTGCGTGATTGACCGGGTTGGCAACAACTCGCGCTGGGCGCCGGCGCGGCTGATCAAGGTATCGACCGAGGTGATCGATGGGGCCGAAACTTGATATCGGCCCTCTTCAGGACGCTGACGCGGCGCAGCATCAGTGCGCCGCGACACGTCTGCAGCCCGCCTCCTCTGGGCTCACGCCTTCAATCACATGCCGAAATCGTGATCGACACCACAGATCAATCACTGAGAGGAAACCTCCCACATCATCTGCAATAGCGTCCTACAGGTCCCCTCCTTACTACGTGAAAACCGGCTGCTAGCCTGCGGTGAAACCCCTCACGAGGTGTCCACCATGCCCTGCAGACATATCGTCAAGTACATGATTCTGGCCCTGGCTTTCGGCTCATGCCTGACCTACACCCAAGCCACGGCGCTGGCGACGGCCGCCGCTATTTAGCCTTCTATGCTTATTCCTAAATGTGAGTTTATTTAATTTTTATACACGCTTAGGGTATATGCACCGGACCACCGGACCATCGTCAATTTTCTCGCCGCCACAGCGGTATTGATTCGAGGTTCGAATGGTCAAGCACAACGACCCCAGTGCTCGCGCTCGTGAAGGTCACCACCATGACTGATCTGAACGCCCTTTCTGTCCAGCACACCCTGGACGTGGCTCCTCCCCTGCTTCCCGCCAACCTATTGCGCGACGACGCCGACGCGATTGCCGCGGCCCATGAATTGGCCGCCGTCGTGCGCACCCATGCCGCCACGCGAGACCGTGAGCGGCAATTGCCCTGGTCGCAAATCGAGCTGTTTACCCGCAGTGGCCTGGGCGGCATCTCGGTACCGCGGCTCTATGGCGGGCCACAGGTGTCATTCGTGACCCTCGCCGAAGTCTTCGCCATCCTGTCGGCAGCCGACCCTGCCGTGGGCCAGATTCCGCAAAACCACTTCGGTATTCTCAATTCGCTGATCGGCAGCGCCTCAGAGGCTCAGAAACAAACCCTCTTCGCCAGCGTTCTCGGCGGCGCACGCATCGGCAATGGCGGCCCCGAGCGGGGGACCAAAAACACCCTCGATATCCGTACGCGACTGACTGCAGACGGTGATCAGTTTTTGCTCAACGGCCGCAAGTTCTACTCGACCGGCGCGTTGTTCGCCCACTGGGTCGCGGTCAAGGCCATCAATGACGACGGCAAGCAGGTGCTGGTGCTCGTGCCACGCGGGACGCCGGGGCTGTACATCATCGACGACTGGTCCGGCTTCGGTCAGCGCACCACCGCCAGCGGCAGCGTGCTGCTGGAAAACGTGCGCGTGAGTGGCGAGCGGGTTGTGGATAACTGGAAGCTAGGGCTGACACCGAACATCCAGGGCGCGGTTTCGCAGCTGATCCAGGCGGCCATCGATGCGGGCATTGCCCGGGAAGCCATCGACGAAAGCATCCGTTTTGTGCGTGAGCGTTCGCGGCCATGGATCGACGCCAATGTGGAGCGCGCCAGTGACGATCCCTATGTGATCGCCGACATCGGCAAGCTAAAACTCGAACTGCACGCCGCTGAGGCGCTGTTGCGCAAGGCCGGTCGCGTGCTCGATGACATTGCCGCCGCCCCCATCGACGAACACTCAGCGGCGCGGGCGTCCATCGTGGTTGCCGAAGCCAAGGTGCTGACGACACAGGTCGCCCTGCTCGCCAGTGAAAAACTGTTCGAGCTGTCGGGCAGTCGCGCGACGCTGGCCGAATTCAATCTTGATCGTCACTGGCGCAATGCGCGGGTTCACACCCTCCACGACCCGGTGCGCTGGAAGGTCCACGCCGTCGGCGCCTGGCACCTGAATGGCGCCCTGCCTGCCCGTCACTCCTGGATATAACCAGACCACTGGAAGCACACCTATGAGCCTTCAACCCTTGCCGCGTGACACGCAGGCGACCGCCGTGACCGCGATCATTCGTGACGACGCCGAGGCACTGCGCATCGCGCGCACGTTGGCGGAAAATTTCAGACAACAGAGTGCCATTCGAGATCGTGAACGGCGGCTTCCCCATCAGGAACTGGAGGCGTTTTCGCGCTCGGGCCTGTGGGGCATCAGCGTGCCGAAGGCCTTTGGTGGCGCCGGTGTGTCCAATATCACCCTGGCGGAAGTCATCCGAATCATCTCTGCGGCGGACGCTTCGCTAGGGCAGATTCCGCAAAACCACTTCTACGCGCTGGAAGTCCTGCGGGTCAACGGCAGCCCGGCGCAGCAGGCACGGCTGTACGCCGAGGTCCTCGCCGGTCAACGCTTCGGTAATGCGCTGGCCGAACTGGGCACCAAAACCGCCCACGACCGCACCACCCGACTGAGTCGCGACGGCAACGGCTGGCGCATCAACGGCCGCAAGTTCTACGCCACCGGCGCCCTTTACGCACAACGCATACCGACCTCGGTCGTGGATGACAGCGGCGTGCAGTTGGCGTTCGTACCGGCGAACGCAGCGGGGCTGAGCGTGATCGACGACTGGAGCGGCTTCGGCCAGCGCACCACGGGCAGCGGCTCAGTAGTGTTCGATAACGTGTATGTCGAAGCCGATGACGTGGTGCCGTTTCAAACTGCCTTCGAGCGCCCAACCACCGTCGGCCCTTTGGCGCAGATCCTCCATGCCGCCATCGACACCGGCATCGCCCGCGCCGCATTTGAAGACGCGCTGCATTTCGTGCGCACCCGCACGCGGCCATGGATCGACTCCGGCATCGAAAAAGCCGTTGATGACCCGCTGACGCTGCACAGCTTTGGCAAGCTTGGCATTCGCCTGCACGCCGCCGAAGCCTTGCTCGAACGTTCGGGGGAATTTCTGGATCGGGCCCAGGCGGAAACAACGCCGGAAAGGCTGGCGCAGGCATCGGTCGCCGTGGCGGAAGCGCGGGCGATCAGCACCGAGATCTCATTGGAAGCCGGTAGCACCTTGTTCGAACTCGCCGGTTCCCAGGCAACGCTGGCAGAGCACGGCCTTGACCGGCACTGGCGCAACGCGCGGGTCCACACGTTGCACGACCCGGTGCGCTGGAAGTACCACGCCATCGGCAATTACTACCTCAATGACGTCAACCCGCCACGCCGGGGGACGATCTGATGAGCAAGAAAAAGATCCTGCTCAACGCGTTCAACATGAACTGCATCGGCCACATCAACCACGGTTTCTGGACCCACCCCCGGGACACGTCGACCCAGTACAAGACCCTGGAATACTGGACAGAGCTGGCGCAGTTGCTGGAGCGCGGGCTGTTTGACGGCTTGTTCATCGCCGACATCGTCGGGGTCTATGACGTCTATCAGAACTCGGTGGACGTCACGCTGAAGGAATCGATTCAGTTGCCGGTGAATGATCCGCTGCTGCTGGTATCGGCCATGGCCGCGGTCACCAAAAACCTTGGCTTCGGCCTGACCGCCAACCTCACCTACGAGGCGCCGTACCTGTTCGCCCGGCGCATGTCGACGCTGGATCACCTGACGCGCGGCCGCGTCGGCTGGAACATCGTCACCGGGTATCTGGACAGCGCCGCGCGCGCGATGGGCCTGACCGAGCAGATCGAACACGACCGCCGCTACGACCAGGCCGATGAATACCTGGAGGTGTTGTACAAGCTGTGGGAAGGCAGCTGGGAGGACGACGCGGTGATCGAAGACCGTCAGGCGCGCATCTATGCCCAGCCGGAAAAAGTCCACTATGTGCGGCACAGCGGCGAGTTCTATCAGGTGGAGGGTTATCACCTGTGCGAGCCGTCGCCACAGCGCACGCCGGTGTTGTTTCAGGCCGGAAGCTCCGAGCGCGGCCTGCAGTTTGCTGGCAGCAACGCGGAGTGCGTGTTCATCAGCGCGCAGAACAAACCCGCAACCCGCGAGCAGGTCGACAAGGTCCGCGCCAGTGCCATGGCGGCCGGGCGCAACCCGGATGACATCAAAGTGTTCATGGGCCTCAACGTCATCGTCGGTCCCACCGAAGAAGCGACCCGGGCCAAGCATGCGGAGTACCTGACTTACGCCAGCGCCGAGGCCGGGCTCGCCCATTTTGCTGCGTCCACCGGCATCGACTTCGCCGACTACGAGATCGACGAGCCGATCCAGCACGTGAAAGGCAACGCCATTCAGTCAGCGACGAAGATCCTCAAAAACAACGACTGGACCCGCCAGAAGCTGCTCGATCAACACGCCCTGGGCGGCCGTTACATCACGCTGATCGGCTCGCCCGAACAGGTGGCCGATGAGCTGGAATCGTGGATTGCGGAAACCGGCCTGGACGGCTTCAACCTGACCCGCATCGTCACTCCGGAGAGCTACGAGGATTTCATCGATCTGGTGATCCCGGAGCTGCAGCGAAGGGGCTCATACAAGACCGCGTACGAACACGGCACCTTGCGCGAGAAGCTGTTTGAAGACGGTGACGCAAGACTGCCGGAACGGCACGCCGGGGCGAGCTTCAGGGCGCACCCCCCATCGCAGGCGTGAGCGAGCTCAATCCATGTGGGAGCGAGCTCGCTCGCGAAGACAGCTTCACAGACACCCAAGAATTCCAACCAGACCACTGACACGGATTACCCCTCGATGACGAAAACCCTCCTCACCCTCGCGCTGTCCCTGGGCCTGTTTGCCGGCGTCACTCACGCTGCCGATCAACCGCTCAAAGTGGGCACCACTGCCGCGTTCGCCATCCCGCTGGAAACCGCCGTCGCCGAAGCCGAGAAGCAAGGCCTGAAAGTCGAGCTGGTGGAATTCACTGACTGGATCGCGCCCAACGTCAGCCTCAACGCCGGCGACATCGACGTGAACTACTTCCAGCACATTCCGTTTCTGGAGAATGCCAAAGCCGCGTCCGGCTTCGATCTCGTGCCGTACGCGCCGGGCATCATCAACAACGTCGGGCTGTATTCGAAGAAGTACAAAAGCTTCGATGAGCTGCCAACCGGCGCCACCGTCGCAATCGCCAATGACCCGATCAACAGTGGCCGCGGCCTGCAACTACTCGCCAAAGCCGGTTTGATTACCCTGAAACCGGGCGTGGGCTACAAGGCGACCGAAGACGACATCACCGCCAACCCGAAGAAGATCAAGCTGATTCAGGTCGAGGCCGTGCAACTGGTGCGCGCCTATGACGATGCCGACCTGGTGCAGGGCTATCCCGCCTACATTCGTTTGTCGAAGACCTTCGATGCCGGCTCGGCAATCCTGTTCGACGGCCTCGACCATCCGGAATACGTCATTCAGTTCGTCATCAGGCCGGACCACAAGGATGACCCGCGTCTGGCCAGGTTCATCGACATTTACCAACATTCGCCGGTCGTGCGCGCCTCCCTGGATAAGGTCAATGGCTCGCTGTATCAGGTTGGCTGGAAGAACTGATCATGACGGCATCCGCCCAACGGGCTTTGACGCTTGAGGGTGCTGCGGCTCCCCATGCCGCCGAGCGAGCAGAACTGCACCCGGAGAAGCAACGCGCCCATGTGCGCTTCATTAATCTGGGCAAGGTCTATGAATACCCGCAAGGGCCGGTGCCGGCGCTTCAGGGCGTCGATCTGGATATCCAGCGCGGTGAGGTGTTCGGCATCATCGGCCGAAGCGGCGCAGGCAAATCGTCGCTGATCCGCACCATCAATCGTCTGGAGAAACCCAGCAGCGGCCGCGTGCTGATCGATCAGGTGGACATCGGCGACTTCAACGAAGACGCGCTGGTGGCGATGCGCCGACGCATCGGCATGATCTTTCAGCATTTCAATCTGATGTCGGCCAAGACCGTGTGGCAGAACGTCGAGCTGCCGCTGAAGGTCGCGGGCGTGCCGAAGGCGCAGCGTCAGCGCAAAGTCGCCGAGCTGCTGGAGTTGGTGGGGCTGGAAGGCAAGCACAAGGCCTATCCGGCACAGCTGTCGGGCGGGCAGAAGCAGCGCGTCGGCATTGCCCGGGCGCTGGTGCATGATCCGGCGATTCTACTGTGCGACGAAGCGACCTCGGCCCTCGACCCGGAAACCACGCAATCGATTCTGGGGCTGCTGCGCGAGATCAATCAGCGCCTGGGCCTGACGATCATTTTGATCACCCACGAGATGGCGGTGATTCGAGAAATCTGCGACCGCGTGGTGGTGCTGGAAAAAGGTGAAGTGGTTGAGCAGGGCCCGGTCTGGCAGGTATTCGGCAATCCGCAGCATGAGGTGAGCAAGACACTGCTGGCACCGCTGCAACATGCGCTGCCGGAGGATTTGCAGGCGCGCTTGCAGCTCCAGCCATCCGAACAACACGTCAGCGTTGTGCTGGACCTGCAATTTACTGGCAGCGACGGCAAGGAGCCTGATTTGTCGGCGCTGTTCAATGCATTTGGCGGGCGGGTGAGTCTGCTGCACGGCGGCGTCGAACGCATTCAAGGGCGTGCGCTGGGTCATCTGCTGCTGGCGGTGAGTCACTCGCCGCTGTCAGCGGAGGAATTGCTAAATCGCGCCCGCAAACACGCGCATCAGGCGGAGGTACTGGGTTATGTGGCTTGATCGTCTCTGGCAGGGCGTTATCGACACCTTCCTGATGGTCGGCGTGTCGTCGCTGATCGCATTGATATTGGGCATTCCACTGGCGGTGATCCTGGTCACCAGCGGCAAGGGCGGCATTTTTGAAGCGCCCAATGTGAACCGTGTACTGGGCGCGTTTGTGAATATCTTCCGTTCAGTGCCGTTCCTGATTCTGATGGTTGCGCTGATCCCGTTCACGCGGCTGATCGTCGGCACGACCTACGGCGTGTGGGCGGCGGTGGTGCCGCTGACCATCGCAGCGACACCGTTCTTCGCGCGTATTGCGGAAGTTAGCCTGCGCGAGGTGGACCACGGTTTGATTGAAGCGGCGCAAGCGATGGGCTGCCGTCGCTGGCACATCGTCTGGCATGTGCTGTTGCCCGAAGCGCTGCCGGGCATCGTTGGCGGATTTACCATCACGATTGTGACGATGATCAATTCGTCGGCCATGGCCGGTGCCATCGGCGCGGGCGGCCTGGGCGACATCGCTTATCGCTACGGTTATCAGCGGTTTGATACGCAGGTGATGCTCACCGTGATCGTGTTGCTCGTGATCCTGGTGGCGGTGATTCAGTTGGGCGGGGATCGATTGGCATTGCGGCTGAATAAGCGGTGAATGAGTAGGATTTTTCCCCTGGCAAAGTGCGAAAGCTCCATTTATTTTCGAGCAAGGAATTGCTTCAGTTAAATCCGCTAGCCTTGCAAACCTTGAAAGTTGAAGCATAGGGAGGCTAGCAGATGCAAGAGAAGGAACTATCAGACGCTGTTTTCAGCACCGTTCATGAGTTGCAGAGAGATGGGGTGAATCTTGGGCCTTCCAGCCTGGTAGCATTTAATTTGCGAAGCTCGATGATGACCTCATGCCCAGGCACGTTGATACTCCCTTCGCAGTCGTGGACAACGGGTGCCATCGCGCATGAGGTAATTAACGGCGTGCGCACCAACTCATCGTTACCCGAAACCACGTTTGAAACGCTTTGGGAGTGCACGAAGGAGCATTACGCCCTGACCGCCACGTCAGCGATTACGGCCTCAGCAGGAATTCCCATCAACAAGACAGCCGTTGGAGCATGGGTGCACGCTGGCTCAAGCAGAACGACCAACCTCGCCAGCCTGATCGGCATGCGCTTTTTCCCCCGCACACTCATCCGCCATCCGACGGCCGCCAGAATGGCAAAGGCCACCTTCGGCACAATAAGGGTCTTCGGGGTTATCGGAAGAGGAATTCCCTTCGTGGCCGCAGGGCTGGCAGTATTCGATCTGGTGAGCATAGGTCTGTGTGCATATGAGGCGAGAAATGCAAAACAAAGCTGATCGGGCGCAACTGACTCAGGAAGTGATTGAGCTTTTTGTTTCTGTCATTGGCTTTATCCCGCGAAACAACGTCACGCCCACCACCAATTTCATTCGCGACTTCGACATCATCGATGACGATCTCACCTGTTTCATGATGCAGGTGAAGTGGCAATACAAACTGAAGCCAACGCCTGAAGATTGGGCACGGATCGAAACCATCGACGAGGTGGTCGATTTGATCCTCGCTGAGCAATTGATCAAAACCTGAGCGGGGGTATATTGGCGGCTTTCCACGCTCAGACGGCCGCACGATGAAACTCGACCCACATGATCTCGCCCAGATCACCGCCACTACCCTCGGCAATTACAACGAGGTCGCCGAGGGCTTTCGCGAAGGGACCCGCGACCATGATGTGAGCCAGAATATCGACGCGTTGCTGCGCAATATCACCGGCCTGGCGCCGTTCCAGATTCTCGATTTCGGGTGCGGACCAGGGCGTGATCTTCAGACATTTTCTGCCATGGGCCACATCGCCACCGGACTGGACGGCTCCGAACGCTTCGCCGAGATGGCCCGCGCCGATAGCGGCTGCGACGTGCTGCACCAGAACTTCCTGGACATTGATCTGCCCGCAGAACGCTTCGACGGCATCTTCGCCAATGCCTCGCTGTTCCACGTACCGCGTCAGGAATTGCCTCGGGTGCTGCGTGAGTTGCGCGCCGCACTCAAGCCCGGCGGCGTGCTATTCAGCTCCAACCCCCGGGGCGACAATCAGGAAGGCTGGAAAGGCGAGCGCTTCGGCTCATTTCATGATCTCGAATCGTGGAGCGCGTTACTGACCGAGGCCGGGTTCACCGAAGTCGAGCATTACTACCGACCGCCGGGATTGCCGAGAGATCAACAGCCGTGGCTGGCGAGTGTGTGGCGCAAGGTGTGACTGTTGCAGGTCGCGATATTCGGAAAACCGGGCGTATCAGCCGCCCTCGTCCGTTGCGTGATAAACGCTGACCGCTCCGTCAGGCGCAACCGCCGTCACGCTATGCCCTGCATACCGGGTGGTCCCCACCTCACGCGGCGTGCCATCGAAGTTCGCCACCAGCCTTGTTCCGTCCGCGAATGTGGTCTGCTGAACCAGTCGATCATGGGTCAGCCAGCTAAATGCCGTCATCGCCTGGCTGCCAAGGCGCTCGTGCAATGGCCTGAAAAAACTGTCCTGTCGCTGCATCACCGGCAATCGCTCGGCCAGCGTCGCGCTGCTCAGGTGATACAGCGGCGGCACGTTATAGAGCAGTTGAGCGAGCTCGTTGTGCTGCCTGACATTCACCAGTTTCAGGCTGTCGAACAGCCAGTGGTGAGTCGTGATGACTGATCCATGAAATACGGTTTGATACAGCGGCAGACGGGTCGTCGGGTTG
This sequence comes from Pseudomonas sp. GL_135, assembly GCF_057834665.1. Lineage (NCBI taxonomy): Bacteria > Pseudomonadati > Pseudomonadota > Gammaproteobacteria > Pseudomonadales > Pseudomonadaceae > Pseudomonas > Pseudomonas sp. GL_135. The sequence goes on along the minus strand of NZ_CM174408.1, from coordinate 182,423 downwards.
AAGTGAACGGTGCGATAAGGCTCCTTGATCGGCACCGGCTTGAAGAACACGTCCGGCTGCTCCGGCGGATACCAACTGCCCAGGTACCAGCGGGAGGACTTGTGCTGACTGAGGTCCGAATCACCCCAGCCGATCACCGGCGTCTGCATGCCGTGAGCAAAAAGGATGCCTGCGGCGGTGACAGCATTGCCGTCCTCGGAACCTGAGGGCAGCGCTCGGGCTTCAGCCACCCACTGCGAAGCACTGACATTGGCGGAGGCGTTCTGCATCTGGGTCATGGTCGCGCCGGGGCGATAGCTGTCAAACAGCATCCCCGTGGCGTAGGCATCCAGAAACCAACTGTTGAAACCGGCGGCGGCCTGGACAGCCGTAATTCGCGCCTGCATCAACGGCCGGACACAACGTGGATCGGTGTAATGCCCGGACTGCTGAAAACCTGCCTTGAACGTGCCGTCCTTCAGCACGATGGCGCATTGACGATGTGCGTCGCTGCCCAGATGAGCGGTCACCCAGTCCGAGTTTTCATGTGTCGCCAGAGCCGTTTCGTAGGAGTCATAGGGCGCAATCAGATAGCCTGCCTCTACGGCGGCGCGAACGGCTTCGGGATGCCAGAGCCCGCCCTCCCAACCTTCGCCGAGCCCAAGCCACAGACGGGACAAACCGGATGTTTGCAGATCTTTGACGCCCTTAACGGACAGCGCGCCGCCCCAGGTTGAGGGGTCGTCAGCAAGGGCGCCAGCGAACAGGCGGGCAACTTCCTCGCGGAGCTCGCTGTAACGCGAGGCCAACCGCGACATGTCGGGCGGGGCATCACGTTGCCAGGCTTGCCTTGCGACAGAGTTGAGCGCGCTGTTGAGACTGCGCAGCAGGGCGACCCGTTGCCAGTGTTGCAACTGCCCATGGCTTCCACTCAGCGCAATCAAGGCCTGTTTATCCAGCCGCTTGCGCAGTTGCACGGCCAGTGGTTCGTCGGACGCAAGTACCTGAGTCAGGCGCTCCCATGATTTAACGTCCCCAGGCGCGAGCAAGTCGTTGCCCCACAGATACACGTGGGCGGCGCCGAGCAGCTTGCGCCCCTCCGGGGTTTTCTCGAACTTGCTTTCGAGCGTCTGATATTCGCCATTGTCGATGAGCCACTGCCGATAGCGCCTCGCACCGGCCAGCGGATCGGGAGCGTCCAGAGACAGGCGAAAGGTCATTGGCGCACTGACATCCAGCGCCGTGAACTCATGAGTGGCGGACAACCCCAGCGCGACACCCTGCGAATACAGGCTCAGACGATTATTGAACGGGTTGGTCAACAGCCAGGTCAGGGTGAACGCGCCGTGGTCCACTCCCCACAGCGGCAAGCTCAGGTCCTGCGTGGTGTTGATCTCGCCCTGGGCCACCAGAAACTGTTGCCAGACGTTGTTACCCCGAGGGACGTAATGACCCTCCGCCATCGGCCAGATCAGCGCTTTGCCCATGGCCTCGCCGGGCTGATTCAGGAACTCCAGCACGCCGGCATCCCGGGCCTTGATGGTCAGCAAGAGGTCACGTTGCTGCAGCCGGACTTCGAGATGCCAGGCGCCGTCGTCCCACTGCCACGCGAGGGAGTCCTGCGAAGCCTTGAGCTCACTGACGCGATGCGCTTTGACCCCGCTTGATGCCTGCAAAGCAGGTTGCCCGGTTGGCGAGACGCAGACCGCGAGTGTCTGCGGATCAACGTTCACCCGCCAGAAGTCGTTTTCCAACGTCTCGGCCGAACTGCCGAATGGCAGCAGCCAGCTCAACAAGAGGCAGACACACAAGCGTACTGAGAAAAAAGACATGCCGAGCCCCGCGAAGCGATTCAGCGGGGCACAGTAAGGCAGGGACAGACGAGTGTCTGTCAGACCGATCCTAAATCACGGCTGGTCTGGAGACTCCTCGCCCGCCTTCTCTTGTTCAGCCTTCTCTTGTTCAGCCTTCTCTCGCTCAGCTTTCTGACGCTCCTCGTCACTCGGTTCCTTGATCTTGTACCAGGCCACGTACAGCGCCGGCAGGAACAACAGCGTCAGCAAGGTCGCGATGATAATCCCGCCGATCATCGCGTAGGCCATCGGCCCCCAGAACACTTCGCGGGCAATGGGGATCATGCCCAGGCTCGCCGCCGCGGCGGTCAGCAGGATCGGTCGACGACGATGTTCAGTCGCTTCCGCCACCGCGTCCCACGGCAGATAACCGGCCACCTCGTATTCGTGGATCTGCGTCACCAGAATCACCGAGTTGCGGATGATGATGCCGATCAGTGCAAGAATTCCGAGGATCGCCACAAAGCCCATGGGCGTTCCGGTCGGCACCAGCGCGAGCACCACGCCGATCAACCCCAACGGCGCCACACTGGCGACGATGAACATCTTTTGCACGCTGTGCAGCTGGATCATCAGGAACGTCGCCATCAGGAAGATCATCAACGGCACGACCTTGGCGATCGGCCCTTGGGCCTTGCCGCTTTCCTCCACCGTACCGCCGGTAGCGATCTTGTAGCCCACCGGCAAACCGGCGGCGAACTTGTCGATCTCGGGCTTGAGCTCCTTGACCAGATCGGTCGGCTGCATCTCATCGCGGACCGCGGCCTTGAGCGTGATCGTCGGTTTGCGATCACGACGCCACACCAGCGGCTGCTCCAGCTCATAACGCACATTGGCGAAGGCCAGCAGCGGGATCGAGGTGCCCTGGGGCGTGACGATCTGCAGGTTCTGCAGGGTTTCCGGCGACCCGCGCTCGGAATCCACCGCACGCCCGACGACGTTGATCAGGTAGATGTCGTCGCGCACCTGGGTCACTGCCGAGCCGGTCACGATGCTGTTCATCAGTTGCGCAACGTCCTCGGACGACAATCCCAACTGCCGCGCCTTGTCCTGATTGATGTCGATACGCAGGACTTTACCCGGCTCGTTCCAGTCGTAGATCATCTCGCCGATGTGTTGATTCTTGTCGAGCAGAGTGGCGAGTTCGATAGCGTGCTGGCGGACTTGGTCAATGTTGTCGCCGCTGACCCGGTACTGAATCGGACGCCCTACCGGCGGCCCCATTTCCAGCGCCTGCACGTAAGTGCCAATGCCGACGAATTCATCACGCAGGCGCTTTTTCAAACGCTCGGTCAACGCCCCGCGCTCTTCCAGCCCTTTGCTGACGATCACCAACTGCGCGTAGTACGGGTTTTCCAACTGCTGATCCAGCGGCAGGTAGAAACGCACCGCGCCTTCGCCGATGTACGTGCTCCAGCTGACGATGTCCGGATCGTCCTTGAGGGTCGCTTCGAGCTTGTCCACCGCGCGGCGCGTCTCGTTGATCGAGGCGTTCTGCGGCAGATTGAGGTCGACCAGAATCTCCGGGCGGTCCGATGACGGGAAGAACTGGTTCTGCACGAAGCGCATGCAGAACAGCGAGGTGGCGAACAGCAAAATCGTGATGATGATAGTCAGCCAGCGGTGACGCATGGCCCAGAACATCGAACCGTTGAAGGCTCTGGCGATGCGTCCGGGCTTGGCGTTCTCGTCGTGCTTCTTCACGTTCTCGCTGAGAATATGCACGCCGATCACCGGCGCAAACAACACGGCAACGACCCACGAGACCAACATGGCGACGGCAATCACGGCGAACAGGGTGAAGGTGTATTCCCCTGCCGAACTGGCGTTTAGGCCGATCGGCACGAAGCCCGCGACCGTCACCAGCGTGCCGGTGAGCATCGGGAAGGCCGTCGAGGTATAGGCATAGGTTGCAGCCTGGGCTTTGGTGTCGCCTTTTTCGAGGCGCGACACCATCATCTCCACCGTGATCATCGCGTCATCGACCAACAAGCCAAGGGCAATGATCAGGGCGCCCAGGGAAATACGCTGCATGGTGATGCCGCTGTATTCCATGAACACAAAGACCATCGCCAGCACCAGCGGGATCGAGCAGGCAACCACCAGCCCCGCGCGCATGCCAAGGCTGATGAAGCTCACGATCAACACGATCACCACGGCCTCGAACAGCGCGCTGGTGAAACCGCCAACGGCCTTCTCGACCACCTGCGCCTGATCGGACACCACATGAACGCCGACGCCGATCGGCAGGTCCGCGGTCGCGGCGCTCATGCGTTCATGCAGCTGCTTGCCGAACTCCTGAACGTTGCCGCCCTTCTTCATGGCGATCGCCAGGCCGATGGCGGGCTTGCCGTCGAAGCGGAACAGCGGCTTGGGCGGATCGGCGTAGCCACGCGTGATTTCGGCAATATCGCTCAAGCGATAGAAGCGATCGTTGAGGCGCAGGTTGACGTTCTCGAGGTCTTTTTCCGACGCGAACTGGCCGGAGGTGCGCACTGAAATTCGCTCAGGCCCGGCTTCGATGACCCCGGCGGGCGTCACGGTGTTCTGCGATTGCAGGCTCTGCACGACCTGACGCTGATCAAGGCCCAAAGCCGCCAGTTTGCGAGTGGAGAAGTTCAGGTACAGCACTTCGTCCTGCTCGCCGATCATCTCGACTTTGCCCAGGCCCGGCACGTCGCGGATCTGGACGCGCACTTGCTCCACGTAGTCGCGCAACTGGCGCAGGGTCAGGCCGTCGGAGGTGAAGGCGTAGATCGAGCCGTAAACGTCACCGAACTCGTCGTTGAACGCCGGCCCTTGCAGGCCTTGAGGGAACTGCCCGCGAATGTCGTCGATCTTCTTGCGCACCTGATACCAGATGTCGGGTATGGCCCCGGCGCTGGTGGTGTCGCGCAGGTAAACGAAGACCGTGGACTCGCCTGGCCGGGTGTAGCTCTTCACATAGTCGAGGGAGTCGAGTTCTTCGAGCTTTTTCTCGATGCGGTCGGTGACCTGCTCCAGGGTTTCGTCCACGGTCGCGCCCGGCCAGCGGGTTTGTATGACCATGGTCTTGATGGTAAACGAAGGGTCTTCTTCGCGGCCCAGATTCATGTAGGAAAACACGCCCATAAGCAGGCCGACGAACATCAGGTACCAAACGAAAGACTGATGCTTGATTGCCCAATCGGAGAGGTTGAACGTCCCTTTCATCGCGGGCTTTCCTTATCGACTTTGATTTTCTGCCCCGGCTTGAGGCTGTTGACCCCGGCGGTTACCACGCGATCGCCGTTGTTGACGCCGCCGTCCAAAACCACCGAGCCATTGCTGCGGCTAACGATATTGACCCCGCGTGGCGAGACTGTCTGGTTTTGCATGTCGATGATCCAGATCTGCGTCTTGCCGTCGACTTCCTGCACGGCCGTGGCGGGCAGCTCAATGCGCGGCTTGATCGCCGAGCTGAGGGTCACACTGATCGCCGTACCCAAACGGAAGGCCGCCGGCGTATCCGCCAAGGTCAAACGTGCGCGACGGGTGCGGGTGGTGCTTTCGGCCTGGGGCTCGAGTTCGCGTACCGTCGCGGTGGTGTTGATCTCCGGCTCCAGCTGGCTGGCGACTGTAAACACAACGTCGCTGGGCAGTTGCTCACCCAGTTGCGCCGGCAGGTCAATGACTGCCTCCTTGATGTCAGGGCGCGCCAGCGTCACCACCTGCTCACCTGCGCTGACTACCTGGCCGGCCTCGACTTTCCATTCGGTGACGACGGCATCGTGATCGGCGCGCAACTCGCTGTAGCTAAGCTGGTCTTTAGCCTGCTGCATCGCGGCCTTGGCCTGATCGTAGGACGACTGGGTGGTTTTCAGGTCAGTGACCGCGACATCCAGCGCGGCCTGGGCGCCAACACCGCGATCGAACAGCTCTTGTTGGCGACGGGCATTGGCCTGGGCGTTGATCAGCTGGGCTTCGACCCGGGCCAGATCGCCCTGGGTCGAGCGCACCTGATTCTGTTGGTCAGTCGGGTCGAGCACGGCGAGCATGTCGCCCTTCTTCACCTGTGCACCGACATCGACGCTGCGCTGGGCGATGCGTCCCGATACGCGAAAGCCCAGGGTGCTTTCATAGCGCGCGGCAATGTTGCCGGCAAAACGACCCAGGTTTTCCTGCGCCTGTGGCTTCACCTCGATGAACAGCACCGGCCGGACCGGTTCCGGTGGCGGCTCTTCCTTGCTGCACGCGCTCAATAGCAGACCGGTCAACACGATTCCCGACAGGCGCTTCATTGTTTGGCTCCTGACGGCTGTTTCGAGAGATCGGTGTACACATCGGCGAGTTCCACCTGCATGTCCGGGTGGAGCAACTGGTTACCGGCAACGACCACTTTTTCACCATTCTTCAAACCGTCGACAATGATCACCTTGCCTGTCAGATAGCGCCCAACCGTGACGCCGCGCAGGCTGACCTTGTTGTTGCCATCGACCACCCACACCGCTGGCTTGCCGAGCTGATCGCCCAGGCCTTTAGTCAATGCGGACCATGGCAGCTCGACGCTGGTTTTGGCCGGCACGCTCAGGGCGGCACTGACCACCGAACCCAGGTCCATGCCCGGCGGCATTGAGGCGAGCGCGATTTTCACTTGCAGCGTGCCTGTCTGCGCCGACACGGCCGGGGTGACTTCGCGAACTTTACCGACGGCCTTGACCTTGGGGTTGTCCAGTAACGTGACTTCCACCGGCTGATCAGTAGGCGGGTTAACAAAAAGCGATTCGTAAACGTTGAACACGGCATCGCGTTCGCCGTCACGGGCCAGGCTGAAGATCGGTGCCGTCGGTTGCACGACCTGGCCGACTTCGGCCTGCCGCGCGGTAATGATGCCCGGCGCATCGGCGATCAAGGCGGTGTAACTCAGTTGCTCGCGGGCATTGGCCAGTTGCGCCTGGGCGGCTTTGAGCGCGCTCTGGCTGCTGCGCAATTGCGCCTGGGCCGAGTCGTACTCACTGCGGCTGGTGTAGCCCTTGGGCAAGAGCTTTTCCTGACGCACGAAAGCAGCGGAGGTTTGCTTCACGCGGGCCTGCTCGGCGGCGACGGCAGCAATGGCCGAGTCGACGTTGGTCTGCAGGTCTTTGGGGTCGAGCTTGGCCAGCACTTGTTTGGCCGACACCCGATCGCCGACATCAACCGAGCGCTGAATGATCTTGCCACCCACGCGGAACGAAAGTTGCGTCTGCACCCGCGCCTGAACATCGCCGGTCAGCGCCACGTCTGCGGCGAAATCGGCCGTCTTGACCTCCTGCGCCTGCACGCGTGCGCGCACCGGTTCCTGGGGCTTTTCCTTCTCACAGCCAGCAAGAATGGCCAGGCACAGACCGAGGAAGAGGACGGTCACACGACCATGAAAAAAGAGGGGTTGGGCGGGCATGCAAGCTCCTTGTGCCAATGCCGTTGCGACACCGCGCCGCCGGACGCCGTAGCGATGTGATCATGCGACTGTGAGCTTACATCAGGGTTCCTTGGCGCACACCGATATGGGTGCGCTAAACGCTGCCGCAATGTATGCCGTAGCGGTGACTGACACAATGCATTCGCGAGCAAGCAATGCCGGTCCCGCTGGACGAGCGCGATGCTTTTAAGTGGGACCGGCTTCAGCCGGGAAGAGGCAGGTGGGGACAACCTCGATTTTTTGCGCTGCAATACCGACGCCTTCCCGGCTAAAGCCGGTCCTACAGTCGAGGTCACAGCCAATCCCACTGGACGAGCGCGATGCTTTTTAGTGGGACCGGCTTCAGCCGGGAAGGGGCAGGTGGGGACAACCTCGATTTTTTGCGCTGCAATACCGATGCCTTCCCGGCTAAAGCCGGTCCTACAGTCGAGGTCACTGCCAATCCCGCTGGACGAGCGCGATGCTTTTTAGTGGGACCGGCTTCAGCCGGGAAGAGGCAGGTGAGGACAACCTCGATTTTTGCGCTGCAATACCGATGCCTTCCCGGCTAAAGCCGGTCCTACAGTCGAGGTCACAGCCCATCCCGCTTAACGAGCGCGATGCTTTTTAGTGGGACCGGCTTCAGCCGGGAAGGGGCAGGTGGGGACAACCTCGATTTTTGCGCTGCAATACCGACGCCTTCCCGGCTAAAGCCGGTCCTACAGTCGAGGTCACTGCCAATCCCGCTGGACGAGCGCGATGGTCCCACAATTGGCAGTCAACTGCCTGCGCCACCGTGGGCTTCTTCGAAGAAGAAATCCTTCCAGCTGTCGGCCTTGTTTTTCAGCACACCGAGTTCGTGGAGTTTTTCGGCGTAAATGAACGTGCGCTGGGGCACGACGGTGAAGTCGATTTCAGGATCGGAGACGATCTTCTCCACCAGCGGCAACGGCAGCTTGGATTTCTCGACATCGATGTAGGTCTTCGCCGCGGCAGGTTTGTCGGCTTTGATGATTTTCTCGGCCTCGGCCAGGGCGTCATAGAACGCTTTGTAGGTCTTCGGGTTTTCGTCGTGGAATTTCTGGGTGGTGTAGAGCACGTTGAACGTCGCCTGGCCACCCAGCACATCGTACGAACTCAGCACTTTATGCACCTTGGGGTTTTCCAGCTCCTGATACTGAAAAGGCGGACTGGAGAAGTGCGCGCTGATTTCCGAACCGCCGGCGATCAGCGCCGACGTGGCGTCCGGGTGCGGCAGGCTGACGGAGATGTTGTCGAACTTCTTGAAATTCTCGTTCCCAAAGAGCTTGGCGGTTTCGATCTGCAACGTACGCGACTGGAAACCCACGCCCGCCGCCGGCACCGCGATGCGGTCCTTGTCGGTGAAGTCGTTGAGGGTTTTCACGTTCGGGTTGTTGCTGAGCAGGTAATTGGGCATCGAGCCCAGCGACGCGATTGCCTTAACGTTCTGCTTGCCCTTGGTGCGGTCCCAGATGGTCAGCATCGGCGGCACGCCCGCCGACACCACGTCCAGCGCGCCAGCCAGCAGAGCTTCATTCATCGCGGTGGCGCCGGAAATACTGTTCCAGTCGACCTTGATGTCCAGGCCCTGCTCCTTGCCGTGCTTCTCGATCAGCTTCTGCTGCTGAACGACGTCCAGAATCAGATAACCGATACCGAACTGCTGGGCGATGCTGATCTTGCCTTCAGCGTGAGCGCCGTTGCTCAACAAGGCCAGCCCCAGTGCGGCGGCGAGCGTGGTCAGTGTCGGGCGCTTGAACGGTGCAACTCTCTTTGGAAAATTCATACATTTCTCACGATGAAGGCGAAAGGGGTGACAGCCTCATTGCCTATCAAGCGGCCACAAGGCGGAGCGTTCGTTTGATAAAGCAGATCAGCGCTGCATGCCCCACCGCTTCACGGTCAGGCGCTCGACGTTGCTGAACAGCAGGTTTTCCACCAGCAGACCGATGATGATCACCGCCGCCAGACCCGCGAACACCTTGTCGGTGTACAGCTCGTTGCGGTTCTGGAAGATGTACCAGCCCAGACCGCCCTTGCCTGAAGACGCACCGAACACCAGTTCAGCGGCGATGAGGGTTCGCCAGGCAAACGCCCAGCCGATCTTCAGGCCTGCGAGAATCGACGGCAGCGCAGCGGGGATCAGGATGTACCAGACGAACCGCAGGCCCTTGAGGCCATAGTTGCGCCCGGCCATGCGCTGGGTTTCAGAGACGCCGAGAAACCCCGCGTACGTGTTCAATGCCAGCGCCCAGAGCACGGAGTGCACCAGCACGAAGATCAAGCTGTTCTCACCCAGGCCAAACCACAGCAGCGACAGCGGCAGCAGCGCGATGGCCGGCAACGGGTTGAACATCGCCGTCAGCGTGCCCAACAGGTCGCGGCCCAGTTGGGTCGACACCGCCAGCGTGGTCAGGCCGAACGCCAGGACGATGCCGATCAGGTAGCCCTTGATCAGGACCGTCAGGGAAATCCAGACCTTGTTCAGCAACTCGCCGCTGGCGATGCCGTCGATGAACGCCGAAGCGGTTTGCAGAAAGCTTGGCAGCAGCAGGTCGTTGCCCTGAATGCGCGCGGCGATTTCCCAGATGATTGCCAGGGCGACGAGGATGACGGCCTTGCGCACCCAGCTGACCTGCCAGATGCGTTGCGCGAGGGGAATGTCGCGGGCCAGGTCTTCCTGAGTGAAAGGCTCCAGCACGACTTCATATTCTTCCCGCAGAGGGGGTGAAAGGCTCATGGGTATATCTCTCAAGTAAGCAGCTCGGCTGACCGCGCATTGTGGGAGTGAGCTTGCTCGCGAAGAGGCCAGCACAGACGATCAATCTGCAGCGTCTGAACGTCAGCTTCGCGAGCAAGGTGGAGCGCCACCCCGGTCGCTCCCACAGGTGACCAGCGATTTACGATCAGTAGGCAATCCGTACATCCTGAAACCGCAGATCGGGCTCGACCGCAGGCGCTTCGCCCTCGTCGAACAGCAGCCGGTGAATGCGCTGCGCAGACGCCTGAAACTCGACGCCGCCGAGGCTCTTCAGGTTGTACTGATGGCTGTTGATCTCGGCGCGCACGCGGCCAGGATGGGGCGACAGCAGCAGAATCCGGTTGCCCACCACCAGCGCTTCCTCGATGGAGTGGGTCACGAACAGCAGCGTAAAGCGCACCTCTTCCCACAGCTCCAGCAGCTCTTCCTGCATCTTGCGGCGAGTCAACGCATCAAGCGCGGCGAAGGGCTCGTCCATAAGCAGGATCTTGGGTTGCATCGCTAACGCCCGGGCAATTGCCACGCGTGCCTTCATGCCGCCGGACAAGGTGTGCGGGTAAGCGTCAGCGAAAGCGCTCAGGCCGACTTTCTCCAGGTAATACCGCGCACGCTCCTCGGCTTCGCGACGCTTAAGGGTGCGCGAAGCCAGCAGCGGAAACATGACGTTCTGGATCACCGTCTTCCATGGCGGCAACTGGTCGAATTCCTGGAACACCACAATCCGGTCCGGCCCCGGCTCCTTTACCTCCTGGCCGGCCAGACAAATCTGCCCTTCGCTGGGCTGAATGAACCCGGCCACGGCTTTGAGCAGCGTTGACTTGCCGCAGCCCGACGGGCCAAGCAGGACAAAACGGTCGGCCGGATCGATTTCAAAACTGACTTGATGGGTGGCCCGCACCACGCGTTCCGGCGTGCGGTATTCAAGGCTGACGCCCTGTACTTGCAGCAGCGCTTCAGCGGTGGGCTGATTGGCCTGGTGCGCGTTCAAGCGATCGCTAGCCGTGTGGCTTTGCAGAACAGCGTTCATGGAGCTCTCCTGAATCAGAACGGCGCATCGCCCTGAATGGTGGTGCGGTGCAGGCGACGGCGCAGGTGATCGGGCGTGCCACCGGCCAGATGAATCAGCGAACGGTTGTCCCAGAACACCATGTCGTTCTCCTGCCAGTTGTGGCGGTAAACGCCTTCCGGACGAACGCTGTGGGCGTACAGCTCAGTCAGAATCGCCTGACTCTCGTCTTCCGGCAGGCCGACGATGTGGGTCGTGAAGCCTTCGCTGACGAACAGCGCCTTGCGCCCGTTTTCCGGGTGGGTACGCACGATCGGGTGGCTGACCACCGCGACCTGGGCCAACTGTTCAGCGCTGAGGGTCGGGCGCCAGTTATCGGCGTTATGCCCATGGCTGTAGCGCGAGGTGTAACTGTGCACGGCGTTGCGCCCTTCCACGGCTTTGCGCAGATGCTCGGGCAGCGTGTCCCAGGCCAGGTGCATGTCCGCGAACAGGGTGTCGCCGCCTTCGCTTGGCAGCTCCTGGGCGTAGAGCATTGAGCCCAGGCTTGGCAGTTCTTTGTAGGACAGGTCCGAGTGCCAGTATTTGCCGGCATCGCCCAGCCCGACCGGCTGACCGTTCTCGACAATATTGGAGACGATCAAAATCTCGGGATGATGGGCGAGCAGGAATTGCTTGAGCACGTGAATCTGTAGAACGCCAAAACGGCGGCTGAAATCGATCTGTTGCTGTGGAGTGATGTGCTGATCGCGAAAAACGACAACGTGATAATCGAGATGCGCTTGGTGCACGCGGGCAAAATCAGCGTCGTTGAGCGGACGGGACAGATCCAGACCGACGATTTCCGCGCCCACCTTTTCGGCGAATGGACGCACATCGAACTGCTGACCGGGCGCTTGCGCGGAAGAAGCGTGGGAGGCTGCTGGCATGAGAACTCCGACTCCAAAAGGTGTGGCTGAGGAGGGAGGACTTTAAAGCTATAAGAAGCGAATTTTAAATATCGTTAGAGCATATGCATAGCGCCGAACGACCTAGGGACGGCCGTCGGCCATCGTCGTCATCAGCGCAGTTGCAAGCCGAGGAACGCTGACGATCCATGAGCTTTGAACGCAAAAAACGCGCTTGCCCGGCACCACTCCCTGCACCCGATGACGATGCGTCAGCGGAGCGGGAACAGCGGCGGGCAAGCGCGTTTTTATCAATAAACGCGCTGCAATCGCGCGTTCAGGCCTTCATCAGAACGCCGGCAATACCGCGCCGTCGTACTTCTTGTTGATGAAGTCTTTGACTTGCTGGCTGGTCAACGCCTTGGACAGCTTCTCGATCGCGTCGGTATGGGCGTTGTCGGTACGGGTCACCAGGTAGTTCACGTACGGCGAGTCGGCACCTTCCAGAATCAGCGCATCCTTTTTAGGGCTGAGCTTGGCTTCCAGCGCGTAGTTGGTGTTGATCAGATCCAGGTCAACCTGATCCAGCGCGCGCGGCAGCAGCGCCGATTCCAGCTCGCGGAATTTCAGTTTCTTCGGGTTGGTAGCGATGTCTTTCGGCGTCGACAAGGCGTTGGTCGGGTCTTTCAGGGTGATCAAACCGTTCTTCTGCAACAGCAGCAGGGCGCGACCGGCGTTGCTGCCTTCGTTCGGAATGGCAACGGTTGCGCCTTCAGGCAACTGATCGATGGACTTCCACTTCTTCGAGTAGCCGCCGAACGGTTCGACGTGTACGCCGACGCCGGTCACCAGGGTGGCGCCCTTGCCTTTGTTGAAGCCGTCCAGGTAAGGCTTGGTCTGGAAGTAGTTGGCGTCCAGACGCTTCTCGTTCAGTTGCACGTTGGGCTGCACATAGTCAGTGAAGACCTTGATCTGCAGGTCCACGCCTTCTTTGGCCAGTTCAGGCTTGATCAGCTCAAGGATCTCGGCGTGCGGAACAGCGGTGGCGCCCACGACGAGCTTCTCGGCAGCTTGTGCAGCGCTGATGCCCAGGGAGAGAGCAGCCGCCAGTGCGGTGAACAGAAACGTCTTCTTCATGCGATGTCCTTAATAGAAATCGGGTCGCCTCGTGGGCGACTTGTCTTCGGTCTGCCGCGGGATCGACCCTCGGCAGGGTGGCGGCTGGTGCCGACAGTACCGAGATTTTTTATTCCGAGACAATACTTTTTAGTCAGGCGGTTATGCTTTTTCGTTCTCAGTGAGCATTTTGCCACCCCACCGCTTGGCGCCAGGGCCGAAGCGTCGTCAGCGAACAGGCAGATTCAAATGCTCGGGCAGGATCTCCGCGCCGCTGCTGACCAGCAGCGCGAAGTGGATGACGTTCTCCAGCTCCCGCGTGTTGCCCGGCCAGTAATGAGCTTCGAGCACCCGCTGCGCGTCTTCGCTGATCAACGGCATCTCGAAATCGAAGCGCTGGCTGTAAATCCCCAGGAAGTACTCGGCCAACGGCAGGATGTTGCCCGGCTGCTCGCGCAACGCCGGCAGGTCGAGGCGCCCTTCGTTCAAGTAGCGATAAAGCCGCTCATGGAATTTGCCGGCGGCGACAGCCAGGCGCAGATCGATGCTGGTCGCGGCGACCAGCCTGACGTCGACCTGGCTGGGCTGCGTGGCGCCGACGCGGGTGACTTCGTGGTTCTCCAGCGCGGCCAGCAACTTTATCTGAATGGCCATGGGCAGGTCGGCGATCTCATCCAGATACAGCGTGCCGCCCGTTGCGGAGCCGAACCAGCCGGCCCGACTGCTGGCAGAACCGCTGTGGGCGCCAGCGGCGTACCCGAACAACTCGGCGTCGGCGTAGGTCGAGCTGATAGCACCGCAGTTGACCGACACGAACAACCCCGCCCGGTCGCTGCCACGGTGAATATGACGCGCCAGCAATTCCTTGCCTGTGCCGGATTCGCCGCGGATCAGTACCGGCAAGTCCAGCGGCGCCAGCAGCTCCATCTCTTCACGCAATTGCCGCGATCGCGGATCGATGAACACCAAGGCCTTGGCGCGGATGCTCAGCGGGCTTTTTTCAGCATCAGGGAAGGTCAACAGCGGGTTGCTCGAAATGTCGGAAAGGCTCATGGCAGGCTCCCGCCCCGGCCATCCATTGACCGAAGCGTTTTTAAAAAAAAGGCCGCAGCGCCTGTCGGTTCACTGCGGCGAAAGTGATCGTGAGAAAAGAGGTCCCAGGCGCAACAACCGGCGCGAACGCGGTGGTCATGCGCGGCGGCGGTTGAAATGCTCGATGCGCCCTTGCAGCCGGTACAGGTAAGCGAAACCCTGTTCCCAGCGTTGATGGCCGGACTTCACGTTGATATGACCCGCGCCGCTGAGGATGCCGATTTCCGCGCCCCAGTTGCGGGCCATTTCCATCGCGCGCAACGCGCTGACGGCTGAGTCGTTGTCCGAGCTGACGACTTGGGTCGGGAACGGCAGCAGGTGCTCGGGAATCGGCGCAAAATTACGAATGGCAGGCGGGCAATTGGGCCGTTCGACGTCGGCGGGGGCCACCAGCAGGGCGCCGCGCACCTGACGCAAACTCGCCAGTGGCGCCAGTTGCGCCCAATGGGCGACGGTGACGCAACCCAGGCTGTGGGCGATGAGAATCACCGGCGTGGTGTCAGACGCGATAACGCGTTGCAGCTCACCCACCCAATCTTCTCGGCGCGGCTTGAGCCAGTCGGCCTGCTGCACACGCACGCTGTTGGGCAGGCTGTTCTGCCAGTGGGTTTGCCAATGGTCGTCGGCAGATCCTTGCCAGCCTGGCACGATCAGGTAACGGATCGATTCGTTATGCATGGCCTTCGCCTCCTGCATGCTGCGTTCATGGGGGCGAGTATAGGGATCGGACATATATTCGAAAAAGAATAAGAAGCTATTTATTAATAGCTCGAAAATATATGCCGCAACTTCAGGGGACGGCCCAAAAAAGAGGGCCACCCCCTGCCTTAAAGGGGTGACCCTGAGAATCACGCTGTCTGCCCCCAGCTCGCCGGGGATGAGCAGAGATTAAGGGGCGGTTGTTACAGAAATTTTTATCCGAAGAAATTCTCCACAAGCCGGCGAGACTGGAGCAATGGGTCGCCAGGTATTAACCCCGCGCAGGCTTGAGCACCGGGTCATTCTCGGCGACCCGTTCAAACCGGTTCGCCCGCCCGAAGGTGCCGAAATCATTGAAGCGAACCCCCATTTCGGCCATCACTTTGTGCGCAACGGGCGCCGTCATCTGGCGTATGTAAAACGGCTCCTTCACCACGAAGTGATGAATACCGTGGGTGCTGCCGAAGTTGAAGCAGAACGCCTGCATCGGCCACATCCACCACGGATTGAGCACTTGGGTCTGCTGCATGACATTCCCCAGTTCGACGTCGCCGTAGTAATGCATGTTCGAACTGACGAAATGCAGACAGAAGGTACGCAGCACGTTCGGGCCAACCAGCACCACGACAGCGACGTCGATGACGTGCATGACCGCCAGCGTATTCGCCGACCAGCCAATCGAGCTGCCCATCAGGCCGGCAATACCATTGGCGGCATGGAAGCCAAGAAACACGTACCAAGCGCCCCAGTTGAGCAGCGCCAGCGGCGCATAAACGCGAAGGGTGCGCTTGAGAATGCTGAATTTATGCGCCCAGGTTTTCGCCCGCAGCATGCGGATCAGCGACGACATGACGTTGTCGCCCACCATCAACAGCCGCGCCAGGCCCCACGGCTCGCCATTGGTGATAGCGCGCTCTTCCATATCCGCCTCGGTCCCGGACACCTTGTGGTGATTGAGGTGCAGGTGCCGACGAATCCAGGGGTTGATCGTGCTCGGACGCGCCAGCCAGACCAGCGCCAGCATCAGGTTGTGGGGCACTCGCTGCTTGCGGAAATACATGCTGTGGATCAGGTCGTGTTCAAGCTCATGGGTCAGCGAAGCGAAGAACGCGTTCAGCAGCAGACACGCCCACCAGGCCAGGTAACCCCCGAGATAGAGCGCCGCGCTGCCGATCATGCCGGCGAGTGCAAAACACAGAATGCCGGCGCCGATGGCGTCCTGGTGCCGCAGCACTGGATACCGTTCTCGCAGCACGGCGCCACGGGCGGACACCACCGCGCGAATATGCGCTGATCGTTGTTGTGCATTCAGTCCGGCAGCACTTGCAGAAGTGTCGTGCATGCTTCCATTCTCCGGTTTCAGGATGAAAAAACGTGGCACCACTGTGCCGCTTAAGCCGGGATGCTGCCTGACCGTGAACGCCAATCTGTAGACCGGAAGCGCCAACCTGTATGCCTGAGCCGAGCATCCTCGCCAGCTGGACCCGCGCCCTGCGCAAGCAACTCGAGGCCCTTGGCCTCGACAGTCTCGCGCTGAGCCAGGCTGCGGGCCTGGATCCGCAACTGATGGATGATCCCAACGCGCGATACCCGGTGACGGTGACCACCCGTTTTTGGGAACTCGCCGTGCAAGCCAGCGGCGATCCGGCGCTGGGCTTGCGGGTGTCACGGTTCGTCAGCCCGACGACTTTCCATGCGCTCGGTTACGCGCTGGTCGCCAGCGGCTCGTTGCGTGAGGTGTTCGAGCGCATCGTGCGTTATCACCCGGTGGTCAGCGACGCGCTGGTCATGAGCTTTGAACGTGTGGACGAGCGTTACGAATTTCGCTTCCGCGTGCCCGACGGCAGTCCGATGCCGGCCAATGAGGCCATGGACGCTTTCGCCGCGATCTATGTGCGCACTTGCCGCAACCGCCTGGGACGTCATTACGCGCCGCTGGCCGTGCACCTGATGCGGCCACAGCCTGAAGACCCGCAGCCCTGGCATGACGTCTTCCGTGCGCCGCTGTTCTTCGGCGCAGCGGACAACCTGCTGAGCTTCGCCTGCGACGATTTCGACAGCCATCTGGACGATGCCAATCCGGAGCTGGCCGAGCATAACGAGGCTGTGCTCAACCGCACCCTTGAGCAACTCAGCGCACTGACCTGGGAGCGCAAGGTAAGGGGCGCCATCGAGGCCCAACTGCCGGAAGGCGAACCGTCGGCCGAGCACATCGCCCACACGCTGCACCTGAGCCTGCGCAGCCTCCAGCGCCATTTGGCCGACGAGGGTTGCCGCTACGATTTGCTGCTCAATCAGTGCCGGCAGAATCTGGCGCTGCAACACATGCGCGACCCGGGTTGCTCGCTCAGCGAAGTCGCCTATCTGCTCGGCTTCGCGGACACCAGCAGTTTCAGCCGCGCGTTCAAGCGCTGGACCGGCATGACGCCCGGTCAGTATCGCGAGGGCTTGAACCGCTGACCGGTGATGCCATCACGCATCTGCGCCGGTCAGACGATGAAGGGCCGTCTCGCGTAGCCATTCGGTGTCCAGCACATGGATCAGGTCATGATCGCGGCGCACGATCTGCCGTTCGGCGAACTGCCCCAACACCCGCTCGACCACCTCACCGCTCAGCCCCAGGCAGCGATTGGATGCCATGTCGGAGAGGGGCACGCTGCGCACGGATCGGTCCATCTCGCCATAGGCTTCGGCCAGCATCAGCAGCCGAAACGCCACACGCTCTTCAGTGGGCATCAGGGTGATGTTTTCAACGGCAGGTACGGCGAGCCCGAGCTTGCGCCCCAGCAGCTCGCGAAAATGGCGCCACAACGGCGGGTGATCTGTCAGCAGTTGCTTAAGTGGCGCATGGGACATGTGCAGGAGAATGACCGCGCCCTGGGCGAACACATCGTGGGTCGCGGGCAGGTCGTCGAATAGCGAGGCTTCGCCAAACCAGAAGGGCCGATAGCCTTCTGCCGGAGGCATGTCCGCTTGCTGCGGTTTGAGGGGATTGATGCGCAACGAGCCCGTGAGCAACGCGTACAGGCCGGGCGCCGGATCGCCGCGCTGGAAGATCGATTTGCCGGGCGTCACCCGGCGCTGCCGCATGCCGATCAGCAAGCTATCCTGCAACAGCGCAGGCAGATCGCGGAACCATCGGTCGTTGATAAACCATGAGCGCCATTGGGTTCCATTCGTCATGTGAATCTCCTTTTGATAGCCGGCGTTTTGTTGCAGGCTGAACCGTCCAGCGGGCTCAGCCTAAAAAATCAGCGGCATGATCCACGCATCCATAGAGGAATAACAATGAAAAACCTCGTCGATCACCTCAGCCAGTACGCGGCCTACCACCGCGACACCCGCAATATCGTTACCCACTTCGTCGGCATTCCCCTGATCGTGATTGCGGTGGCCGTGCTGTTGTCACGCCCCGGTTGGACCAGCTGGTCCCTCGGCGGGATTTGGGTGTCCCCCGCCTTGCTGGTGAGTCTGGCCGCGACGCTTTTCTACCTGCGGCTGGATGCCTTCTTCGGCGTACTGATGGGTGTCCTGCTCGCGCTGTGTCTGTGGCTCGGCGCGAACCTGGCGCAACAGAGCACCATGGTCTGGCTCAGCGCAGGCGTCGGGTTGTTCGTACTCGGTTGGGTGATTCAGTTTGTGGGCCATTATTACGAGGGCCGCAAGCCCGCGTTTGTCGACGACCTCACAGGCCTGATCATCGGCCCGCTGTTTGTCGTCGCCGAAGCGGCTTTTCTGCTGGGAATGAGAAAGAAGTTGCAGCACGCCATCGAGGCGCGAGTGGGCAAGACGCACCGGCGGGATTTGAAAAAGGCTGCGGTTTAGAACTGTGTTTTAACAACCAATCAGATCGATCGTCGAAGGACATCGCTGATTTCCCTGCGGATGAAGGAATGTGGGAGTGATCGGGGTGGCGCTCCACCTTGCTCACGAAGGCTGGATTCCAGCCGCTGAAAATCTAGCGGAGGTAATGGCCTCTTCGCGAGCAAGCTCGCTCCCACAAGATGTGTATTTACCCCCAGACAGCGCGGTGGCCGAGCTGTCCATTTGATTAGAGAGCGGACTAGATGCTCTCCCGCTTCTGCCAGACCTTCGGCTTGAAGAACAACGTCTCGCCCCGCGCCAGTCCGGTCAGGCTGTCATGGTCTTTCACCACTTCCGCTTCGATCAGCTCAGGCTGTCCTTCGACTTTCAGCGTCACACGGGTCGTGGCGCCCAACGGACGGATGTCCCGAACTTCCGCCGCGTGATGCCCTTCCACTTCATGCCGGGACAGCGACACCTCATGGGGGCGGAACAACACGTGGCTGTCTTCGCCCAGGTGCAGGCGGTTTGAATCACCCAGAAAGTGATACACGAAATCGCTCGCCGGGTTCTCGTAGACATCGCCGGGCGAGCCGATCTGCTCGATCACACCCTTGTTCATCACCACGATCCGGTCCGCGACTTCCATCGCTTCTTCCTGGTCGTGGGTCACGAATACCGAGGTCAGGTTGATGTCTTCGTGCAGCCGCGCCAGCCAGCGACGCAGCTCCTTGCGCACCTTGGCATCCAGCGCGCCGAACGGCTCGTCCAGCAGCAATACCTTGGGCTCAACCGCCAACGCACGGGCCAGGGCAATCCGCTGACGCTGACCGCCCGACAATTGCTCCGGATAACGATCCGACAGCCAGTCCAACTGCACCATGTTCAGCAGCTCATGCACTTTGACGGCGATCTGGCTCTCGTTCGGGCGCTGGTTCTTCGGCTTCATACGCAGGCCGAAGGCGACATTGTCGAACACGGTCATGTGGCGGAACAGCGCGTAGTGCTGGAACACAAAACCCACGTTGCGATCACGCACGTCGTGACCGGAGACATCCTCGCCGTGGAACACAATGCTGCCCTTGTCCGGCGTTTCCAGCCCGGCAATGATGCGCAGCAGCGTGGTCTTGCCACAGCCGGACGGGCCCAACAGCGCCACGAGCTCGCCACTCTGGATATCCAGACTGATGCCGTCGACGGCCTTGAAGGCGTTGAAATTCTTGCTGACGTTACGGACTTCGATCGACATGAATTATTCCTCCGCCGCGTTTTTGCGCAGACGGCTAATGCGCGCTTCGCTCCACTGCTTGAGCAGCAGGATGAACAGCGCAAGGATCAATAACAGGCTCGCCACGGCAAATGCAGCCACGTGGTTGTACTCGTTGTAGAGAATCTCGACATGCAGCGGCAAGGTGTTGGTCACGCCGCGAATGTGGCCCGAGACCACAGACACCGCGCCGAACTCACCCATGGCCCGCGCGGTACACAGCACCACGCCGTAGATCAGGCCCCATTTGATGTTGGGGACGGTTACGTGCCAGAACATCTGCCAGCCATTGGCGCCCAGCAGGCGCGCGGCTTCTTCTTCCTGGGTGCCCTGCTCCTGCATCAGCGGGATCAGTTCGCGGGCCACGAACGGCACGGTCACGAAGATGGTCGCCAATACGATGCCCGGCAGGGCGAAGACGATCTGGATGTCGTGGTCCTGAAGCCATGGGCCGAACACGCCACGGGCGCCGAACATCAGCACGTAAATCAAACCGGCGATCACTGGCGAGACCGAGAACGGCAGGTCGATCAACGTGACCAGAATCGCCTTGCCGCGGAACGAGTATTTGCTCACGCACCAGGCCGCGGCGACACCGAAGACCACGTTGAGCGGCACCGAAATCAGCACCGCGAACACGGTGAGCTTGAGGGCCGACAGCGCGTCGGGCTCCAGAATGGCCGCGAAGAATCCGCCGAGGCCGTTACTCAAGCCCTGGCCGATCACCACCACCAACGGCAGCAACAGGAAGAACGCGAAGACCAACCAGCCAAGGCCGATCAGAATGCGCCGCGACACCGCGCTGCCACGACGGGCAGCATTGGCGGAGGACGCAGCAATGAGCGATGAATCAGACATAGGTGCGCCTCCTCAGTTAGGGGTTTCGATGCGTCGCTGCAACAGATTGATCAGCAGCAACAGCACGAACGACACCAGCAGCATCATCACGCCAATTGCCGTGGCGCCGGTGTAGTCGTACTGGTCGAGCTTGACCATGATCAGCAACGGCAGGATCTCGGTCTTCATCGGCATGTTGCCGGCGATGAAAATCACCGAGCCGTATTCACCGACACCCCGGGCAAAGGCCAGCGCAAAGCCGGTCAGCCAGGCAGGCAACAAGGCCGGCACGAGGATGTGACGAAACACCTGAAGAGGTTTGGCGCCAAGGCACGCCGCGGCTTCTTCGACTTCCCGGGGGATGTCCGCCAGCACCGGCTGAACCGTGCGCACGACAAACGGCAGAGTGACGAAGGTCAACGCCAGGGTGATGCCGAACGGGGTGTAAGCGATTTTGATGCCCATGTCGGCAGCGAACTGGCCGATGAAACCGTTCGGCGTATACAGCGCGGTCAGCGCAATACCGGCCACGGCGGTGGGCAATGCGAAGGGCAGATCGATCATCGCGTCGATGATCTTGCGACCGGGGAAGGTGTAACGCACCAGCACCCAGGCCAGCAGCGTGCCGATGACGCCGTTGATGATCGCCGCGAAAAACGCGGTGCCGAAACTCAGCCTGAGCGCTGCGAGCACGCGAGGGGCCGTAACGATGTTCCAGAACTGAACGGCGCTCAGCTGGGACGCGTGGATGAACATGACCGCAAGCGGTATCAGCACAATCAGACTGAGGTACACCAATGTGTAGCCCAGCGTCAGCCCGAAGCCGGGTATGACGGGGGATATGCGTCGCGACATAAAAGTCCTTGGTTTACACACGTTACCCGGAACGAGTCCGGGTCCTTTTATTCCGTGGGGCGCTGCAGTTACTGCGGGATGTAGATCTGATCGAACACACCGCCGTCATCGAAGAACTTGGGTTGAGCCGACTTCCAGCCGCCGAAATCTTTATCGATGGTCAGCAGATTCAGTTTAGGGAACTGCTTTTCGTACTTGGCCGCGACGTCTGCGTCACGAGGACGATAGAAGTTTTTCGCCGCGATTTCCTGACCTTCCTTGCTGTACAGGTGCTTGAGGTATTCGGTGGCGATCTCGGTGGTGCCGTGCTTCTCGGCGTTCTTCTCGACAACGGCCACGGGAGGCTCGGCCAGAATCGACAGCGAAGGTACGACGATGTCGAACTTGTCGGCGCCGCCGTCTTCTTTCAGCGCCAGGAAGGCTTCGTTTTCCCACGCCAGCAACACATCACCCTGACCGTTGTTGACGAAAGTGATGGTCGAGCCTCGCGCACCGGTGTCCAGCACAGGCACGTGCTTGAACAGTTTGCCGATGTATTCCTTGGCCTTGGCTTCATCGCTACCATTGGATTTCAGGCCATAGCCATAAGCAGCCAGGAAATTCCAGCGCGCGCCGCCCGAGGTTTTCGGGTTGGGCGTGATCACCGACACGCCGTCCTTGATCAGGTCGCCCCAGTCATGGATGCCTTTCGGGTTGCCCTTGCGCACCAGGAACACGATGGTCGAGGTGTAGGGGGTGCTGGCGTCCGGCAACTTGGTCTGCCAGTTCTCAGGAATGGTCTTGCCCAGTTTGGCGATTTCGTCGATGTCGCCGGCGAGCGCCAGGGTCACCACGTCGGCGGGCGAGCCGTCGATAACCGAGCGGCCCTGCTTGCCCGAGCCACCGTGGGACTGATTGATCTTCACGGTGTCGGCCGGGTGGGATTTTTTCCAGTAGTTGATGAATTCGGCGTTGTAGTCCTGATACAGCTCGCGGGTAGGGTCGTACGAGACGTTCAGCAGGGTGAAATCCTTGGCGACAGCAGAACCGGCAAACACCGCACTGGCGAGCGCGGCCAGCGCATAACGACGAATGGACATGAATCAGGCTCCTGGACAAATGGTGTTGTTGGCTTTTTCTAGTTTTAGGTCATGCGGTGTTCGTCATGCGGGAGCGTGGCTCAACCCTGCTTGTTGCTCGGATTCTGCAGACGGAATTTCTCCTTGCGCTCGATCTGGACCACCTGCGCGTTATGCACCGTGATCTCAACCGCGCCAAAGCGCAGGTCACGCAGCGCGCTTTGAATTTCACGCAAAATGCTTGCTTCGTCCTGGCCGTCAACGCTACGTAGAGATGCGCTCATGTTCGTGCTCCTTGAAAGATTTTTGCCGCAGCGTGGGGGCAAACGCTGCTTGTGGCGTGAGCGCGATATTAGAGACGCAGAGATATTCTTAAAAATACTATTTAAGAATTCAGATATAACCAAAAGGCATTTACGAAGGGTGTGGTCAGCCAGCCGCTTTAAAAGCGGCGATGGGACCTGTAAGCGGCGGCCATGCTGCCGTCTTAAGCAGAGACAAAAACCGGCGCATGGTGCCAGTCGATCTGTTCCGCCGGCATGGGCCGCGCAAACCAGTAGCCCTGGCCCAGTTCACAGTTGTGCTTGAGCAGGAAGCCGGCTTGATTGGCCTGCTCGATACCTTCTGCCAGCACGCGCATGCCCATGGCCCGTGCCAAAGCGATGATGGCGTTGACGATCGCGATGTCGTCATCGTCGTCCGGCAATCCGGCCACAAACCCCTGATCGATTTTGAGTTTCTGCACCGGCATGCGCTTGAGCCGCAGCAGCGACGAGTACCCTGTGCCGAAATCGTCGATAGACAATTTCAGCCCCAGGTCCCGCAGTCGGTGCATCTGTTCGATGGCTTGGTCGGGGTCGTCCATGATCGCGCTTTCGGTGACCTCAAGCTCCAGAAACTCCGGCGCCAGGCCGGTTTCGTCCAGCACCTTGGCCACCCGACGATCAAGATCCCCGCGACCAAACAATCGACTGGACACGTTGACCGCGACGTAGGAGATCGCCACGCCTTCTGCAAGCCACTCCCCCATCTGCCGACAGGCTTCGGTCAATACCCAGTTGTCGATGTCGGCGATCAGTCCGCTTTGCTCGGCGATGGGGATAAATTCACCGGGCGAGACCATACCGCGCGCCGGATGCTGCCAGCGCACCAACGCCTCAACGCCCTCGATACAACGGCTGTGGAGGTTATGAATCGGCTGATAAAACACCCGCAGTTCGTTCTCCTCGACAGCCTGTCGCAGCTCGGCGGCCAACTCGACGCGGCGCTGGGCATGGGCAGTCAATTCGGCGGTGTACATCGCGTAGCTTTCACGCCCCTGATGCTTGGCCTGAGACAGCGCGGCGTCGGCATTACGCAACAGCTGTTCGGCGGTCAGCGCATCGTAGGGGAAGATGCTGATGCCGACGCTGGCCGTCAGAAACAGCGATTGTCCACTGACCATAAAAGGCTCACGCAATCCCTCCAGAATGGTCTGCGCCAGTTCGGCGGACTGCGCGACCTGCTGGGCATTTTCGAGCAGAATCGCGAATTCGTCGCCGCCCAGCCGCGCCAGCGTGACGCCCTTCTCCAGATGGGTTTGGAGGCGCTCGGCAGCAGCTTTCAACACTTCGTCCCCGGCGCTGTGGCCGAGGCTTTCGTTGATGTGCTTGAAGTGGTCCAGATCGACGAGCAACAGCGCCAGGCTGCGCTTGTTGCGACGTGCGTGGGTGTGCGCCTGTTCGGCACGGTCGGTGAACAGCAGGCGATTGGGCAGACCGGTCAGCGGGTCGTAATGGGCCAGATGCGCCAGCTCGCGCTCGGAATGCTTGATCGAAGAAATGTCGGAAAACACCGCAACGAATTGAGTGATCTCGCCCTGCTCATCCCTGATCGGACGAATGCTTTGCCACTGCGGGTAGATCTCGCCGCTTTTGCGCCGGTTCCAGATCTCGCCGCTCCACTGCCCGGCGCTGAGAATGGTCTTGAACATGCGTTCGTAGAACTCGGGGCCATGGCGCCCTGATTTAAACGTACTCGGGCGCAAACCCAGCACTTCGTCCTGCTGGTACCCGGTGATCTCGCTGAAGGCGCGATTCACATGCACGATCACGCCTGTGGCATCGGTGACCAGCACGCCTTCCAGCGTGGTATCGAACACGGCCGCTGCCAGTCGCAAACGCTGCATGTCCTCATCCCGGCGCGCCAGCTCGGCGACGCCCATGAAGCCCAGCAGTCGCGAGCGAGCCAGATAAATCAGCAGTGCGCTAAGGGCCAGCCAGAGGTAAGCGCCGGTCTGCTGCGCCCGTGCCAGTACAGTCGGCTCTTCAATCAGCCGCGGCAGCACGTAGTCGTTGATCGCCAGCCACACCATCGACACAACCCCGTACAACGTTGCGGTGCGTAGCGCATCCCGGGTAATGCTCGACATAAATAGAAACGACCTTGCGAAAGTCGGAAATTATAGAACAAGAAACATCTTGCGACGCTTCTCTGAAACACCGACTGTTTTTATCTGTGAGCTAAGTGATAATGCGCCCTTCTGTCTCAGGGTCCGTTTAGGCGGATCCGTACATCGCACGCGTTACAACCGAGGGCAACTCAGCCTATGTGGAACAACGGTCTGCTCGACCTTTCCGTCTGGCAATTGGTCGCAGTCACCCTGGCGATGACACACGTCACCATCGTCGGCGTCACGGTCTATCTCCATCGCTATTCAGCGCATCGCTCCCTGGAACTCAACGCAGGGCTCAAGCACTTTTTCCGTTTCTGGCTGTGGCTCACCACGGCGCAGAACACCCGCGAGTGGACCGCTATCCACCGCAAGCACCACGCCAAATGCGAAACCGTCGATGACCCGCACAGTCCGGTCATCAAGGGCCTGTCAACCGTGCTGCGCAAAGGCGCCGAGCTGTACCGCGCTGAAGCGGAAAACCCGGAGACGCTGCGCATCTACGGCAAAAACTGTCCCGAGGACTGGATCGAGCGCAACCTGTATTCGCGCTATCCCCTGCTGGGCATCGCGATCATGGGCGTGATCGATCTCGCCCTGTTCGGCGTGATCGGCATCACCGTCTGGGCGATCCAGATGATGTGGATTCCGGTGTGGGCGGCGGGCGTGGTCAACGGCCTTGGCCACGCGGTCGGCTATCGCAACTTCGAATGCCGCGACGCCGCCACCAATCTGGTGCCCTGGGGCATTTTGATCGGCGGTGAAGAGCTGCATAACAATCACCACACCTACCCCAACTCGGCCAAGCTGTCGGTCAAGCGCTGGGAGTTCGACATGGGCTGGGCGTGGATCAAAGTGTTTAGCTGGCTGCGCCTGGCAAAAGTGCAGCGGGTCGCGCCGATTGCGCACCGCGTTGAAGGCAAGGGCCATCTGGACATGGACACGGCGATGGCCATCTTGAACAACCGGTTCCAGATCATGGCCCAGTACCGCAAGTTGGTCATCGCGCCGTTGGTCGCGCAGGAACTGGCGAAAGCCGATGCCTCTGTACGTCATCAGTTCCGACGTGCCAAACGCCTTCTCTCCCGAGAGCCAAGCCTGCTGGAAGACAAGCATCAAGCGCGCATCCAGACCATGCTGGAGCACAGCCAAGCACTGAAAGTGATCTACGAGAAACGCCTGGCGCTGCAGCAGATCTGGGCGAAGACCAGCAGCAATGGTCACGACATGCTGGCGGCCATCAAGGAGTGGATCCACGAGGCCGAAGCCAGCGGTATTCAGTCGCTGCGTGACTTCGCCGATCAGCTGAAAACCTACTCGCTGCGGCCTCACCACGCTTGATGCCGTTGATCGGTGACCATTCGTCTGGGTGGCACCGATCGGAACTTAGTGCCATTAGTCCTATCTCACTAACACCTTCGCACTATGCTGTGTGACATGTTGTGGCATGCGCCGCACCTTATTCTGAGATGCAGTGCTCATGGACAACCAGACTCCCCACGTTGAGACACCCGCCGCAGCAGAAACCCTTCTGGCGCTGATGCATGCCCAGGCCGAAGTGGCGCGCCTCAGCGAGCGCGAGCAGCTGTTCAGTTCTCTGCTGGTCAGCGTCAACGCCGTGTTATGGGCGTTCGACTGGCAGACGCAACGCATGATTTATGTCAGCCCCGCCTACGAGCGCATTTTCGGCCGCTCGGCCGGCTTGCTGCTCGCGGACTACAGCGAGTGGCGCGACAGCATTTACCCCGACGATCTGGACTATGCCGAGCGCAGCCTGAGCGAAGTGCTTGAGAAGGGCTCCATCGAAGACCGCGAGTACCGGATCATTCGTGCTGACGGCCAGGTCCGCTGGCTGAGCGACAAATGCTTTGTCAGTCATCAGGTCGAGCACAGTCAGCGCCTGATCGTGGTGGGCATCGCCGAAGACATCACCGAGAAGAAGCACCTCGAAGACGAGCTGCAGCGTCTGGCCACCACCGACGTCCTCACCCAGAGCAGCAACCGCCGGCACTTCTTCGAATGCGCTCAACGCGAGTTCGAGCAGGCGCGTCTGCAGGGTACGCCGATGGCGTTCCTGTTGCTGGACGTGGATGATTTCAAGCTGGTCAACGACACCTACGGCCACCAGGAAGGTGATCTGGTGCTGCAACGCATTGCTGAATGCGGGCGCAAGACGCTGCGCCGTGGGGATCTGTTCGGGCGAATTGGGGGTGAGGAATTTGCCGCCGTATTCCCAGGCTGCGCGCCCGAAATGGCCCAGCAGATTGCCGAGCGGTTACAGCGTGAGATTCAGCGCCTGAGCTTTCAGTGCAATGACAAAACCTTCGGTATCACCGCCAGTCAGGGGCTGACCAACCTCGGCGAACAGGACCAGAGCCTTGAAGCGCTTTACGCCCGCTCTGACGCTGCGATGTACCAGGCCAAGCGCCAGGGCAAGAATCAGATCGTGTTGGTATAAGCCTGCTTTTCTGAAATCAGCCTCTGGCTAAGCCACCGTCTTGCGACGCACCCCTTCCAGATCCGACTCGCTGATCTTCAGCAGCCGGGCTGATTTGCTTTTTGCCAGCGCCTGCAGCGGGTCTTCAAGTCCCAGTGAACCCATTTGTCCCGCGACATTCATTGCCAAAATCTCGCGGGTAAAAACGCCGGTGTTGTATTGATACACCGCCGCGATCAACTCGCGCAGCTCCAGCGGCAGCCGCCAGCGCGTACGCAAAGCCGAGCCGAACGAGGCCGAATACTGCGCCAGCGCGCGGCGAACAGTTGCCTCATCCAGCGAACCGCCGGCAATCAGCCAGTCCTGCAAACAGCGCAGCACCGTCAGTTCCCCCAGGCCCCTGAGCAAACCGGCGCAATAACAGCGCTCATGATCCAGATCCAGCTTGCGCGCCAGCGTGCGCGCGCATTCGGCAGTGCGTTGCGAGACCTCCCAGATTTCGGTGGCGTGAAGCAATAACGCTGCATCCGTCAGCACCGCGCCGCGCTTGAGCGCCAGACCCTGAACCAGGTTGACGCTCTGGGTGCCACCCAGCACGGCAAGCGCCTGACCCAGTGTTTGCACGGGCTTGCCCTGGTGTTGCGACGCGCTGCTCGCCGCAGCAATTAACAGCGCGGTAACGTGGGGGTCGTGGCTCAACGCCTTTTCCAGCAGCTTCAGGTCAACACCCGACGCCCCTCGACTGCTGGCCACCGCCGCCGTCACATCAACGAATAGCGGCCCGCCATCGGCCACTTCCCGGCGCTTCTCCAGAAACGCATCCAGCCCGACACCCGGCGCCAACGCCGGCACCGCACAGGCAACCTGCGCGCCATCCTGCAACAGCAGCGTTTCGAGCCGTTGGCGCAGGCCTTCCATGTTCAGGGGTTTGGTGAGGTAGGCGGTGGGCGCCAGCTGCACGGCCTCGCGGACACTGACGCTGTCGCTGCGACTGCTCAGCAGAATGAAACGAACCGGCGGCTGGCGACGCAACTGCCGTAGCACGCGAAGCAGGCTCAGTCCGTCGACGCCCGGTAACTCACGGGATGCGATCACCAGGTCCGGGATGTACCCGCTCATCAGCTCGATGGCCTCTCGGCCGTTTGAACAGATATCCAGTTGGGCGTCGCAACGTACGTCCAGGACCAATTCGTTGAGCATCTCACGGGCCCAAGGGTCCGCTTCAGCGATCAACACGCGGGGAACGGCTAGCGCCTCTACAACGGTCATCATGACTCTCCGGCATCAGTCTCCTTACCTTAGTCAAAGACTGAGAAGGGGGACAAACCAAGAGAGAAATTTCTGATCTCACTGACGAAAAAACCTGCCGAAGCAGGTTTTTCCTGATGGAGCGGTCACATTTTTATCAAATGTGCCTGCGGCTCATCGGCATAAAGTCAGGCGATTTCAGCGAAGCATTCTTCGATGATCTTCAGGCCTTTATCCAACTGCTCGTCCGGCGAGGTCAGCGGGACCAGCACGCGCAGTACGTTGCCATAGGTGCCGCAGGACAGCAGGATCAGCCCCTTGTCACGGGCCTTGGCAATCACTTGCGCCACGGCAGCAGCGTTAGGTTTGTGGGTGTCGCCATTCTCGAAGCACTCGACGGCGATCATGGCGCCCAGTGCGCGGACTTCACCGATGACCGGGTACTTGGCCTGGATGGCGCGCAGACCAGTAACCAGACGCTCGCCCACGGCCTTGCAACGATCAAGCAGGTGCTCTTCTTCGAACACCTCCATGACCGCCAGCGCCGCAGCGCACGCGATCGGGCTGCCGGCATACGTACCGCCCAGACCGCCCGGCGCGATGGCGTCCATGTATTCAGCCTTGCCGCACACGCCGGCCAGCGGGAAACCACCGGCGATGGATTTGGCAAAGGTGGTCAGGTCGGCGCTGACGCCCATCTGTTCCATGGCGAAGAAAGTGCCAGTACGGCCAGCGCCGGTCTGCACTTCGTCAGCGATCAGCAGAATGCCGTGCTTGTCGCACAGTTCGCGCAGACGCGCCATGAACGCCTTCGGCGCCACATAGAAACCGCCCTCGCCCTGCACCGGCTCGATGATGATCGCGGCGATGTCCTTCGGCTCGGCGTCGTTCTTGAAGATGCGCTCGATGCTGGCGATGGAATCGTCAACGCTGACGCCGTGCAGCTCGTTCGGGTAGATGGCGCGGAAGATACCGCCCGGCATCAGGCCCATGCCGGCCGAGTACGGCACGACTTTACCGGTCAGACCCAGAGTCATCATGGTGCGGCCGTGGTAAGCGCCGGTGAAGGCGATGACGCCCGCACGGCCTGTCGCGGCGCGGGCGATCTTGACGGCGTTTTCAACCGCTTCGGAACCGGTAGTGACCAAAAAGGTTTTCTTGGCGAAATCGCCCGGTACCTTGGCGTTGACCTTCTCGCACAGCTCGACGTACGGCTCGTAAGCCAGCACCTGGAAGCAGGTGTGGGTCAGCTTGGTCAGTTGCTCTTGCACGGCCGCGACGATTTTCGGGTGCAGGTGACCGGTGTTCAGTACCGCAATGCCGCCGGCGAAGTCGATGAACTCGTTGCCTTCAACGTCGGTGACGGTGGCGTTCTTCGCGGACTCAGCGAAGATCGGGTGAATTTGACCAACGCCGCGTGGGATAGCAGCTTCGCGGCGTTTCATCAGGGATGCGTTCGTTTTGCTCATCATTTCCTCATTCGCCGCTCATCGGGCGGCGCGGTTCAAGGATCAAGCAGCGGGGGTCAACAGCAACAGCATACGATGATCGACTGTCGCGGCCTCCCGGCCACCAATAGGTTGGTGCCACTGAAACCTGCGAAACGGCGCTCTCGCGTCCCGCAGGTTGTCGAACAGTTACTTCACTCTGCCATTCAGCGGGTTCAGATGCTGAGGCAGAGATATTTGATTTCCAGATAATCTTCGATGCCGTACTTGGAGCCTTCGCGACCAAGACCGGACGCCTTGACGCCGCCGAACGGCGCGACTTCGTTGGAGATCAGGCCAGTGTTAATGCCCACCATGCCGTACTCCAGCGCTTCAGCCACACGGAACACGCGGCTCAGGTTTTGCGCGTAGAAATACGACGCCAGCCCAAACTCGGTGTCGTTGGCCATGGCGATCACTTCGGCTTCATCTTTGAAGCGGAACAGCGGGGCCAGAGGCCCGAACGTTTCTTCTTTGGCCACGGCGGCGTTTTTCGGCACGTTGACCAGGATAGTCGGTTCGAAGAAGTTGCCTTCCAGGCTGTTGCCGCCACTCAGTACTTTCGCGCCTTTGCTCAACGCGTCAGCGATGTGTTCCTTGACCTTGGCCACGGCTTTTTCGTCGATCAGCGGACCGGTGGTCACGCCCTCAGCCAAGCCATCGCCGACCTTCAGCTTGGCGACCGCTGTCTGCAGCTTCTCGGCGAAAGCGTCGTAGACTGCGTCCTGCACGTAGATACGGTTGGCGCACACGCAGGTCTGGCCGTTGTTGCGGTACTTGGAAATGATTGCGCCTTCAACGGCCTTATCCAGGTCAGCGTCGTCGAACACGATGAACGGTGCGTTGCCGCCCAGTTCCAGCGAGACTTTCTTGATGTCGTGGGCGCATTCAGCCATCAACTGGCGACCGATCTCGGTCGAGCCGGTGAACGACAGTTTGCGCACGATCGGGTTGCTGGTCAGCTCGCTGCCGATGTCGCCCGCGCTGCCGGTCACCACGCTGAACACGCCAGCCGGAATGCCAGCGCGCTCGGCCAGTTCAGCCAGAGCCAGTGCGGAGTAAGGGGTTTGCGAAGCGGGCTTGAGCACCATGGTGCAGCCTGCCGCCAGCGCCGGGCCGGCCTTGCGGGTAATCATGGCGGCCGGGAAGTTCCACGGCGTGATCGCCGCAGTGACGCCAATTGGCTGCTTGAGGACGATCAGGCGCTTGTCCGGCTGATGGCCCGGAATCACGTCGCCATAGACGCGCTTGGCCTCTTCGGAAAACCACTCGATAAAGGAAGCCGCGTAAGTGATTTCGCCTTTGGCCTCGGCCAGCGGCTTGCCCTGCTCCAGGGTCATCAGGCGACCGAGGTCGTCCTGGTTTTCAATCATCAGTTCGAACCAACGACGCAGCTTGGCGCCACGCTCTTTGGCGGTCAGCGCACGCCAGGCCGGCAGCGCCTTGTCAGCGGCCTCGATGGCGCGGCGGGTTTCAGCAGCGCCCATCTTTGGCACAGTGCCGAGAATCTCGTTGGTCGACGGGTTGTTGACCTTGATGGTCTGGCCACTGTCGGCATCAGCCCAGGCGCCATTGATGTACGCCTGCTGGCGGAACAACTTCGAGTCTTTGAGCTGCATTGCGGCCTCCTGAACAGCACCGCGCGCGGCGGAGCGAATGGTTGTGTGCGGGCGCCTCGACCGAGGCCGCCGCCGGATATAACTGTCGCCGGCCCTGATTGGAGAATAGAGGAAAGGTCGGGCGGGGCGTTTGAAATCTCAAACGAATCCTAGGGACAACAGGGTTAAAGGACAATAGTGCGTTCGAAAAAAAGAACGGCTGGGGATTGGGGTGGGTATGAATTCGGATCAGCGTAGCCGCCAATGTGCCGAAACGTGTGAAATTGAGAACAGTGAGTCACCGGCATGGACGCACGTCGGCCAGATGAGTATTATGGCGCCCGCATTGCACCTGTAGCTCAGCTGGATAGAGTACTGCCCTCCGAAGGCAGGGGTCATGGGTTCGAATCCCGTCAGGTGCACCATATTTTCCTAGGTTTCTCGGCTGTCGCTCTGATTTCATTTTGAAGTGTGACAGCAGGGTGACAGCAATTCCCCTCCCCCTGTCCTCACATGCTCGCTTTGCTGCTTGCAGCTGCTTGTCCGAAAAAGTATGTGTCCGATTTTGCCAGCCCACTGATCAATGCAATTGTTTACGACCTGCCTCGGCTTCAGATAGAAATCCGGGGCAGTGTGCCAACGTCATAACGACGCGTAAATGTGGTGCCGCGGCAATCTTCCCAACCAGATCACCTTTCAAAAAGGAGTTTGGAATGCATCATGTCATCAGTGCGCTCATCACTGAGCTTGAACTTGTTGTTGGCGGGATAACTGCCACTGTTCCTTCGGACGCAGCGTTTGCTGCCGCTCACAGCAACTGGACGTTTCCAGCGATTAGTCGTGACGATCTGATAGACAAGGTCGACTCGGTACGTGTGCGACTCCAGGAAGATGCGCCAGAGGATCTAGGCATTCACCAGCTTCGCCTAGAAAAATTCATCGAGAACCTCCAATTTCTTCGAACGCACACAGTTCCCCAGATTTGGGGAAATGCCGCGGCGGCCTGTCCTAGCTTTTTTTTGACACTGGACGCATTGGAACTCGCTCTCAAACCTCTCTTTAGAGTCGACGAAGCGGATCAGGCACTGGCTAGCCGGGCAACATCGAACCAGCTTAGATCGATCGAGGCCCAAGTGCTGCGACTTGCCTCAAGGTCTCATAGTCTCGACGCTATGGTTACAAAGATTGAGTCAGCTCACGACGCAGCGGAGCAACTGCCAGAAAATTTGGCTAGCTTGAGCGATGCAAGAACTCAGATGCAATTGCTCCTGAGTGAAGCTGAGCGCGACAGGGGCCTAGCATTCTCTGCAAGGGAGTCAGCCGAGAGCATGAGGGGCCTAATGGAGGAAATCTCAAAGGAGGCAGCAAGCGTATTAGAAAAGGCCGAGCAGGCTTACTCAGCCAATACCAGCCAAGGCTTGGCAGCAGCATTCGCAGAGAGATCCGAGAGTTTAGGCATATCAATGTACTTGTGGGTCTGCGGCCTGATCGCATCCTTAGCGCTAGGTAGCTTTCTAGGAAAAGCTCAGTTGCAAAACTTGGCAGAGCTAATTAAGACACCTGGGGCTTCAGACGCTGCATTAGCTCTAAATCTTCTTCTTTCGGTAATTTCCGTAGGGGCTCCGATCTGGTTTGCCTGGCTAGCCACAAAACAAGTAGGCCAACGTTTTAGGCTTGCTGAGGACTATGCCTTCAAGGCTTCGGTCTCCAAAGCTTACGAGGGATATAGAAAGGAAACGACACGTGTCGATCCCGCGTTAGGAGCCTTGCTTCTCAAGTCTGCTTTGATGCGCCTCGAAGAGCAGCCGTTGCGTTTTGTCGAGCCTGCTAGCTATGGCAGTCCGTGGCATGAGCTTGTGTCATCAAACACGGTAAAGGAAGCGCTGCAATCAGTTCCTGGCTTCGCCGAGCGAGTGCGTGAGCTGGCCAAAGGTTTGATTGAAAAGCCAAGCGGCTCGAAGTGAGGAGACTGACCTGCGATGTCAATATCAAATCTTGATAAATATAGAAAGGATTTGGACGCCCTCTTAGCGGAAGCCAGCAATGTTCAATACTCTCTGAATTTGGAAGCGTATGGTTACGCTGAATTCTTAAAGGCTTTGAAAAAGGATCACACCAAGGAGGAAGCGGACGCGTTCATCAAAGGGCTAAAGCCGTTCAGTGCCGCATACCAGCATTGGTACTCTGAAGCGTTGCCACTCATAAGGCAGTTATTGCCTGATCGTGTTTCTGACTTCAGCCGCTTTTATGAAAAACCCAAGCCTAGAAAAGAAATCGATTTCGAAAACTATCGTATCGAGGATGCTTGCCAAGGACTTCGCGTGACCCTGAGGGGTGAGGTCCAAGCTGACCAGAAAGCAGCTATCCCATTGCTATCGCAACAGATTGCGATAGTCGACGCTATTAAACGGCGCTTTGAAAGCTCACTATTTGACATCAAACACCTAGTTCAGGCTGATCTGTATGACTCAGAACTCGACACTGCACGGGATCTGCTGAAAGCAGGATTCGCACGTGCTGCTGGTGCAGTTGCTGGCGTGGTGCTCGAAGGCCATCTCAAGCAAGTGTGCGATAATTCTAAGCTAGCTAAAAAGTCCGGCACAATTTCCGTTCTAAATGACGTCCTGAAGGCAGCTACGGTCATAGACCTCCCTCAATATCGGCATATCCAGTATCTAGGCGACATTCGAAACAAATGTGGGCACAAGAACACGACGGAGCCTACTGCTAGTGAGGTTCTCGACCTCATCGAAGGCGTTGAAAAGGTTATAAAAACGATCTTTTGAACGCGACTCGCTGGATGCTTGAACGCCGGAGGAGTGAGAGATGATCTCTGCAATGGTCGATGGACTGAAGCGGCAGCCTTTGAAGAAGGGCGAAACTACTGTGTGCCCTGGCTGCGGAGGTACCCTTCGAGCGGTCATTCCGCAGTTCAAAATAGCGCATTGGCGACATGAAAAAGGGGACTGCGACTCTTGGAGCGAACCCGAGGGCCCTTGGCATTTGGCTTGGAAGGCACTTTTTCGCCCTGAGTTCTGCGAGGTCTTCCTGCGGGATCAAATTTCCCAAGAGATCCATCGAGCGGACGTCCTGTGCCCTGGGTTGGATGGTAAAGGCGTGGTACTGGAACTTCAGCACTCTTCAATTAGCGAGGAGGAGCGGGAGGCTCGAGAGACATTTTATAAACTGGAACATCAGATGTTTTGGCTGCTAAATATGGATAGAACGTCGTCACTATCATTCAGCTTCGGAATCTCGACAGACTTCAATGATGCAAAGTCCATCATGCTGCATGATCGCAATTTCTATCCAATGACATGGATGGGCCGGGGCACGATCCTTGATAAGTGGAAGCAGTCGACCGCACACGTTTTCTTGAACCAAGGGCGGTTCGTTTATTACTTGGCCACCAACGCCTCATGCCGTACGTTGGTCGCTAGTCAGGGTAAGCATGAGTTTGCGTTGGCCAGGCTGACCATTAGACAGTTTCTGATGGCTGTTGCAGGGGAGGACATGGGCGCCCTGCGACCACCTGCGTAGGAGAGTCTGGCATTGATCGCTGATCTCCGTTCTTGAGCGGAGCTTGTGACTATCATCGGCCAGACGTCAACTGAATCATATCCCGTGCGCCAACATGTCCGTTGGACGCTGAAGCGGTGTCGACCATTGGAATAGGCGAGCTCGATTTGGAAAAACCTTAAATAAGTCCGAGAGGCGCTCAACCTCTACGCCTAGACACCAGAAATCGAGCACTCCCGGAACGTAAGTCTGCACCCTTCCGGATTAAACCTCAGTTATTTCTAGCTCCCCAAGCGTGATTTCTTATGTCTGGAACCACTCAACAAGCTCTTCAAGAGCACGCGGGTTGGTAGCATGGTTAATACTCTGAGTTGCTTGAGTCGTTGTGATAAAGCTCATTCGTGCTAAATCATTTTTTTGTATCCCGAGGCAAGATTCAATTGCTCCACTATCCCACACCCAAATATCTTGCTCGCGAAGTTTTCTAGCTAATCGCTTTACTTCAGATGCATTAGCGGAAGCCATACTTGTGAATGCCTGCTCAGGAGGGGTCGCAACGATGTCGCCGTTTACCCCGCGTTTCGTAGGGAATCCGTCAGTTCCTAAACCAAAACCTCCAGCCACGACATTCGTAGAGAACCAATCTTTGCACTTAATGAAATCTGGATCCGTGGACACTATCAAACCAAGCTGTGGTGCGACTTTAAATACATAATCTAAGTCAACAAGCGCTTTAGGTTTGTAGCCAACTCCTCTCAATATCTGAGTCATTGGCCAAGTGGATGAGCTGCTAGAACCCTCGATTATACAAGATTTGTCCTGCGCTAATGTTCGCCCGGTCACGGCCTTGTATATAACCGGTATCAGCATTCCCTCTGTTTTTCCTTCAATTACCAAAACTTTTTCGGAGAATAATAAGTATGTGGAGTTTTGAATGGAAAAAATGACGTTTGATTGATGAGTGTGAGTGGCTATTGCCTGTGCAGCGGTAGCAAGCTTCTCACGGGATACGGTTTGACCTGCTTGGTTTCGATATATCATCGAGGTATTAAGCACGTGGGTGTTTCCAAGCATCAGCGGCGAATGCGTAGAAAATATAACTTGAAAATTTTGATTGGATAGTAATTCCAATGAGTCCCGTAGTAGCTCGATTGCTTGCGGGTGTAAGTAAAGCTCAGGTTCGTCGATCAGCAGAACAGTGACGGCGCCTCGGCCATTGCTTTGGTTCACGTGCGAAGCCAGTAGCTTGATAAGAGCCATCTGCACTGTTCGTTGGGCTCCGTGCCCAAATGAAGTAAATGGCCTCTGATGTCCATGACTATCTGAAAGGGAAACTGTAGCGCCTTTTATGAGGTCCTCTAAAGAAGGGGTGGCTATGTCAAGGTGTAAACCGAGCCCAGGAAAAAACTCTGAAATGTGCGTCCCAGCATCAGATTCAAGTACCCCAAGCTCCGCCAAGCGTGTTGGGCCCGTAAGGTGGCCTCCAAGGGTTGCAAGATCTGCAAGCACTGTTTGTAATGCCGCAGCGTTATTCCTACGAATTTGCTCAATTGAATATTTCAGCAGTAAACCGATAGTGTTTTTTGCGGCAAATTTACCGATATCATCCGCGGCATCATCCATGGCCTCTATATAAAGCGGGTCGGGAAATAAAACACCGATAGCATTGTCTAGGCCAACGGGATTGGCAACCCATGCGCCGGTGGTAGTGTCCAAAACATCTACTTTGATTTGCGCCGCAGAAACGCTAGGAGCGTCCTGGCGTCTTCTGAAATGCAGTCTGCCTTCAGAGATATAGCGATTGACCTGACTCTGCTGGTTTACCGGAAGCAGTTCAATATTAACATCGCTAATGCATCCCTCGACAATGACGGGTTGTTCAACATCGTGGAACGCGTGCTCACTCAGAACTGATTTGCGTAGAAGCCAGCTAATTGCCCTCAAGATATTGGATTTTCCGGAATTGTTATAACCGATTATTGGATTAAATCCGCTAAGAGCTATTTCTAGTGACGCGCACGAACAGAAGTTTTTGATTGTTACAGCTTCTAACCGCATTATAAAATCCCTTTTCAAGTTTTTTTGACTTTTCAGTGCTGTGGCAGAAATCCTAAGCACTGGCTTCGCCGGCTCAAAGAACAGCCATCTGCGGTGTAGACGAGGAATCTGCACTCTGCAACTAAAACTCTTGAAAAATTTCATTATCCCTAGCGTGCGAGAGCCTTTACGTTTGCAAATGGGCTCAGCATGGTAAGCACATTACCTACACCGGTTCGTTCGAGGTGTAGTTCATACCTTGTCCTCTGCGTAGATAGAGGCCGATATAATCGCACCGCCCCAGCGCCGATGGCCGATACAGATCGGCACCGGGTTGCCGCTGGCCGTGGTGTTCTTGGCGCTGCCAAACGCATAGCTCGGCAAGTTATCCGGGGAACCGCTCTGGCGCAGGCCTGAAGCCTGTGGGCTTAGGATCTGGATAACTCCGCCGGCGGTCATCGGAACGCCTGCAGCGATCAGGTTCGGATTCTGTGAGTAGGCGCCAACCACGATCAGAACACCCCCAACACTGTTTGCAGAATCCCGGCACGCTTGGCGCCCGAGATAACCGGCACAATCCGGATCTCCCGCGCGCCGTTCATCCCGAAACCGTCCTCGCCGACGTTCTTGCGGTTTCGAAAGATGGCGAATCGCATCCCCAGGCGGGCCAGCCTGGCTACTTCTGCAGCGAAGCCGTCGACCGTATTTTTTCAGCGCTTTGAACCCCTCATTCGCGCAACCGCTGTCCAGTTGGTAGTCCTTGTAGAGGAAGAACTTGCGCGCCAGCGATCCGGACAAGTAGATGCGGGTCGTACGGGCGGCAGTTCGAGCTGGATAAATGAGTCCAGTCCTATCTCGATTCCGGGCACTTGAGAGAAGTCAAAAAAGGAGGCAAATGTGGATCGCCGTGAGTTGGCCGAACAGTTGAAAACAATCCAGGCCCCCGCCGACAGCTACGCCATCGGCGAAATCAACGACGAGGCGCTCTGCCTGGTCGAAGAAAACGGGGGCTGGTCGATCTTCTACAGTGAGCGCGGATTGCGCACCGAAGAGCAGCGCTTCAGTGACGTAAACAGTGCTTGTGAAGCCTTTTTGCAGCGCCTGAATCACATGCTTGGCATCCGCTGAGTCAGCGAAGATCGGACCGCGGCTACGCAACGATCCTACATCTACCTACCCCGGCGGCTAGACAACGAACTTGCTCACCAACCCCTGCAGATGCACACCCAACCGCGCCAGCTCAACGCTTGAAGCTGCTGTCTGTTCACTCGCGGAAGCGGTCTGTTCGGAGATGTCCCTCACACTTAGAACACTGCGGTTTATCTCTTCAGCCACGGCGCTTTGCTCTTCAGCGGAGGCGGCGATTTGCTGGTTCATCGACTCGATGGTTGAAATTGAGCGACTAATGTTGCCGATCGAAGCCCCTGCATCCCGCGCCAGCTCCACGCTGTTGTCAGTCAAGAGGCGACTGTTTTCCAGGGTGGTCGCAACCTGTGCGGTTCGGCTGTGCAGACCACCAATCAACGTCGCAATTTCTTCGGTCGACGCCTGGGTGCGCTGCGCAAGACTTCTTACTTCATCCGCTACAACCGCAAAACCTCGTCCGGCTTCGCCAGCCCGCGCGGCTTCAATGGCCGCATTGAGTGCCAGCAAGTTGGTTTGCTCGGCGACCGCCTTGATCACGTCAAGCACGCCGCCGATCTTGTTGCTCTCTTGCTTGAGCTCATCCATGGCGATTTTCGAATGACCCACTTCGGTTGCGAGCTTTTCGATCTGGAGCACTGCCTTGGCCACAACTGCGTCGCCATCGCGGGCTTCTTTCGAGGCGCTGACCGCCGCATCTGACGCCTGCTCTGCGTTCCTGGCGACTTCCTGAACAGTAGCGGCCATTTCATTCATGGCTGTGGCGACCTGATCAGTTTCGGTTCGCTGGCTGTTAACGCCCGCGCTGGTCTGCTCGGTCACCGCC
This sequence comes from Pseudomonas sp. GL_135, assembly GCF_057834665.1. NCBI lineage: Bacteria > Pseudomonadati > Pseudomonadota > Gammaproteobacteria > Pseudomonadales > Pseudomonadaceae > Pseudomonas > Pseudomonas sp. GL_135. The sequence continues at coordinate 143,067 of NZ_CM174408.1, read as the reverse complement.
GACAACTGTTCGGCAGCGCTCGCGATCTGAGTGACGCTATCACGCAGGCCACCAATCAATTGCCGCAGGTTGGTGGTCATTCTGTGCATGCTGGTCTGCAGCAGGCCAAGCTCGTCTCGCCTTTGCGTTACTTCGCTGTAGGTCAGATCGCCGTTGGCGACCCGATCAGCCAATTGCAGCGCTTCGCGAAGCGGACCCACGATGAGGCGAGTGATGACCCATGCAGCCAGTGCGCTGATGATGAGCGCAATGCTGAGCCATATGATCAACATCTTGTTGGCTTGACCCACGTCCTCAATACGCAGCGAGACCTGGTTCTGTGCCAACTGATCGGCGGAGGCCAGCAGGACTTCGATGTTTTTCGTGATACCTGCTTGTCCCTGGTTGATCGCGACCTGTGCTTCTGAAAACTGAGCAATGGCGGCCTGGTATTTACTCAGTGAAGCCTGGAGGCCCTTGATGGCATCAGGTTGAAATCCGGCGGCTTGCAGGGATTGGACGTTGTTCATGACTGCGGCGATTGAAGCGATCGCCAGCTGCTGCGCGTCAGGCTTGAGCGTGAAGGTGTACCCCCGCACATCAAAGCGCATTTTCTGAAAAAGCGTCAGTGCTTGCCCGATTGCATCTCGCTGTGCGGACGTGCCCTCTGGCGAATTGGAGAGGGTGGCTAAACGTAGCAGCACCTCCAATGCCTCATCGGCGGCGCTGCCAGACACGGCTCGACTCGCTTCGCGAGTACGGGTCGCATTGATGATGTCGTTGTAAAAACCCTTGTAGACCGTCATCGCGGCCGTCGCGGTTTTTACATGGGGGATATTGAGCTCGGAATCCAGGATCTCGCGCAAATACGCCAAATGAGCGTCCAGGTTGTCGTAGGCTTTTAGCCAAGTGGCAGCGTTGGCGTCGTCGGAATTCTGTCCGTAGACCAGCCGGGCGATGCGCATGTCCCGGGTCAGGGTTGTGAGCTTCGCAATATCAGACACGCGTTCGCTTCGCTCACTGAGTGAGGAGATTCCTGTCCAACCCGTGAGGGCGATAAGGACAGTAAATATGATCACCAGGGTGAAGCCGAGTACGAGCTTTGACCTGACGGTCATATTGATCAAGATATTCTTTAGCATGGCGCCCTCTGAAAGTTATAGGTATTCACATAGGAGAGGGCTACTCCATGCCATTCCTACCGCCTTAAACTTCGGCTCGCCACAACTAAACTTTAGGGAAATATCGTTCCTTTCATACACTTTTCTACTTAATGCTCTACTTGCATCGGCGAAACTATCACACATAAAAAGTTCAAATTATTTGCCGTTTCTTTGTGAGTCCGATAGACGGTTACACTGACCTGAGGCGTTGGATCCACATGGGCTCTGGCGGTTTGGACTGATGCCTGGCCCAAGTCAGGAGCGCAAGGGTCGCGCCTCTCAGGGCTGATGAGTTAGGAACTTCTCCACTCGGTGGATGGACCAGGTTAAGCCAGACACGAAAAACACCTACTGTTTTTAGTCAGTGTGAGTACTGCTAAGCACATGGCAACTTTGAGTTTAAAAATTTAGTGCCGCGAGCGTTGAACAAATCAGTCCTCACACGGGTCGCTTTTAGTTGATCTCACCTTAACTTCCGCGAGGCTTCTACCGTTCAGACTCATCACCTGGCAATCGCAAGAACCCGGAGCACTTACTCCAGCAAACCGGCGGCCTGAACCAACTTCAGCCCCCATTCCACTCGTTCGGGAATGGCTTGGATCAACTGCTCCCGGTCTCCACCCAGCAGCGCTCTGAGCTGATGGGGCGCGAACACCAAGTCGATGAATTGAAGGGCCAGCGCATCAGGATCCGAGGGCTGGTCTAGGCCCGCCATGATGGCGGAGCGCACTCTGGTGAAGCCGCCTTCCCACCCAATGCGGTTCACTTCGGCCGCCAGAAGTGGGGTCCGACTGGAAGTAGCGATCACCAGTCGCATCATTGCCAGGGTATCGGGTTGCAGCGCATGTTCGAGGATGCCCTGGCCCACATGCCTCAAGCGGCCTTCGAGCGGAAGCGCGGGAATCGCCTCGGCAGGCGCCAATAAGGTAGCGACGTGGCGCCGCACTACGGCTTCGAACAATGCCTCTTTATTGGCATAGCGCGCATAGAGGGTGGCTTTGCTGGCGCCGGCCGCCCGGGCGATGTCTTCGCATGAGGTGCCTTCGACGCCCTTGGCCAAAAAGCGCTGCAGCGCAGCGTCCAGCAAGCGACGCTCGGCCTCGCCCGCCTGGCTTTGCCTGGGCCTGCCGCCTTTGGATTTGGTCGTGATCAACGTCATGGCCGGCAACTTACCTACCTCTTGTTTGCACGTCAACTAAACGGTAACGTTCAGTTAAATCGACGCAGGCATGCGCCGTCCTTTACCCTTTTAAACTGACCAGGAAGGCGCTTTGTGGATCATACGACTGCTTTACCCATTGTGGTGGCTGGCGCCTCAGGAGACTTGGGCCAACGCGTAGTCCGGGCGCTGGTTAAGCGCGGCGCCCATGTCATCGCGCTGGTTAGGCCAGGCACTGAACAAGCCCGGCTGACGGGTCTGCGCAGCAGCGGCGTCACCGTCACGCCCGTTTCCCTGGATGACGCTCAAGGCCTGCGCGGTGCCATTGCCGGCTCAGGTTGCGTGGTGTCCACGCTCAACGGCCTGGAAGCGGTAATCATCGAGCAGCAAGGCAGGCTGTTGCAGGCCGCTGTTGCCGCTGGGGTTCCCAGGTTTATTCCCTCGGATTACTCACTCGACTACACCCGCACCCGTCCTGGGGAGAACCGCAACCTGGACCTTCGCCGACGCTTCGCCACCCGTCTCGATACAGCCGACATCGCCGTCACCTCAATCCTCAACGGTGGTTTTCTGGAGCTGCTCGAAGGCGACGCGCCTATTGTGCTCCCCGGCCGCCAAGTGCTGCATTTCGGCGACGCGCAACAGCTGCTGGACTTCACTGCCAAGGACGACGTAGCCGCATTCACCGCCGATGCCGCGCTCGATCACAACACGCCGCGTTTCCTGCGCATTGCCGGCAACAGCGTCTCCCCCGCGCAGATTGCCAACATCCTCACCGCGCTGACCGGGCAGCGCTACCGCACATTGCGCCCGGGGAATATCGGCACGCTGTCCGCCCTGATCTACATGGTGCGTGCGCTCACGCCTGCCAGTGACAAGCCCTTCCCCGCCTGGCAAGGCATGCAGTACCTGCGAGACATGATGAGTGGGCGCGGCAAGCTGCTCAGTCTGGACAACGACCGTTATGGCCAACGTGAATGGGCATCCGTCCGTGACACATTGGCCCGTACTCATGTGCAAGGGATCAAGCAATGACACACCCTATCGAATCGTTTCCTCTTCAAATTCCCCAGGCGCAACTCGACGATCTGGCCCAGCGCCTGGCGCAAACCCGCTGGCCTGACCCGGAAACCGTCTCCGACAACAGCCAGGGGCCACGGCTTGAACGCCTTCGCGCGCTGGTCGAACGCTGGCGCAACGGTTATGACTGGCGCGCGACTGAAGCGCAGCTCAACCAATGGAACAGCAGCCGGACCGAGATCGACGGTCTTGGCATTCACTTTCTTCACATACGCTCGCCTCACCCTGACGCCCTGCCCTTGCTGATGACCCACGGCTGGCCTGGCTCCATTCTGGAGTTCAGGGCGATGGTCGGGCCACTTACCGACCCGACCGCCCATGGCGGCGACGCCAGCGATGCATTCCATTTGGTGATCCCCGCGCTTCCAGGGTTTGGTTTCAGTGATAAACCACGTTCACCCGGCTGGGGCGTAGGCAAGACCGCTTCGGCCTGGGCGCAATTGATGGACCGCTTGGGATATGGCCAGCGCTGGGCCGCCCAGGGTGGGGATTGGGGCGCGGCAGTGACCACCGCCCTTGGGCACATGCGTCCGCCTGGCCTGATCGGTATTCACCTGAATATGGTGATGTACCAACCCACTGAAAATGAAATCGCGCAGGCCACCCCTGAAGAGCAACGCATGCTGGCTGATGCGCAACGCTATGAGCGAGAGCTGTCCGGCTACATGAAGGTGCAAAGCACCCGGCCGCAGTCGATAGGCTTCGGCCTGGCAGATTCGCCCGTTGGCCTGGCGGCGTGGATTTACGCGCTGTTCCAGGATGCCTCCGACAGCGGCGCAGAGCCCGAGCGAGTCATTGAGGTCGATGCGTTGATCGACGACATCATGCTGTACTGGCTGCCCAATGCGGGACCCAGCTCGGTCCGGTTCTATTGGGAAGGAATGCGCGAAATGCAACAGCAAGGCCCTGCACGCGCCATACCCATCCCGGCAGGCGTGAGCATGTTCCCGGGCGAGCTGCTTCGCCTGTCCCGGCGCTGGGCAGAGGCGCGTTTCGACGACCTTCGATTCTTCGCTGAGGCCGAGCACGGTGGCCACTTCGCTGCGATGGAAAACCCGGCAACGCTCACCGAGCATGTGCGTGAGACCTTTCGCCTGCTCCGTTAATGTATCCGCCGCGCGCTGTCCGCTGTCACTGCCAGCCCGTCATCGTCCAATGCTCTGTCTAAAGCCGCGCCACCTGTCGCCGATACGCCTTACCTAGAGCGTCATTTTCATTTATTCGGACAGTCACACAGCAGTCCCGCAAGGAGCATATTCGGCATGATCGTCGGCATAGATCTCGGCACCACCAACAGTCTGGTCGCCGTATGGCGCGATGGCGGCACGCAACTGGTCAGCAATGCGCTGGGTGAACTGCTGACGCCCAGCGTCGTCGGGCTGGATGACGACGGACAGGTGTTGGTGGGCAAGGCAGCCCAGGAGCGTCTGCAAACTCATCCGGGCACAACCACGGCGCTGTTCAAGCGGCACATGGGCAGCGCGCATGAAGTGAAGCTCGGCGCGCGCAAATATCGCCCGGAAGAGCTGTCGGCGCTGGTGCTGAAAAGCCTGAAAGCAGACGTCGAGCGGGCGTTCGGCGAGCCGGTGACTGAAGCGGTAATCAGCGTGCCGGCGTATTTCAGCGATGCGCAGCGCAAGGCCACAAAAGTGGCCGGCGAGCTGGCGGGCCTGAAGGTCGAAAAACTCATCAATGAACCGACTGCGGCAGCGCTGGCCTACGGGCTGCATCAGAAAGAAGGCGAGACGTCGTTTCTGGTATTTGACCTGGGCGGAGGGACATTCGATGTGTCGATCCTGGAGCTGTTCGACGGTGTCATGGAAGTGCGCGCCAGCGCCGGGGATAACTTCCTCGGCGGCGAGGACTTCGACAACGTGCTGCTTGAGCATTTCGTGGCGCTGCACAAGCATGAGAGTGAATTTCCACCTGCATTAACCGTGAAGCAATCCCTTCGCCGCGAAGCCGAGCGCGTGCGTAAAGCGCTGGGGCAGGAAGCGAGTGTTGATTTCGTGCTGCGTCATGGCGATCGCGAGTGGCGCAAGCCAGTGACCCAGGAGCAACTGATCGAGCTCTACGCGCCCCTGCTGGACCGTCTGCGCGCCCCGATCGAACGAGCCCTGCGTGACGCGCGCATCCGTGTCGCCGATCTGGATGAAATCCTGCTGGTGGGCGGCACCACGCGCATGCCGCTGATCCGTAAACTGACGGCCAGCCTGTTCGGCCGCTTCCCGTCCATCACGCTCAACCCCGACGAGGTGGTCGCTCAAGGCGCAGCAATTCAGGCCGCCCTGAAAGCGCGCGACTCGGCGCTGGAGGAAGTGGTGCTGACGGATGTGTGCCCGTACACGCTGGGCATCGAGACGACCCAACGCATCGGCGAGCATTTCGAAAGCGGCCATTACCTGCCGATTATCGAGCGCAATACCGTCGTTCCGGTGAGCCGGGTCAGGACTGTCAGCACCCTCAGCGATCATCAGCAATTCGTCATTGTGAGGATCTTTCAGGGCGAGAGCCGCAAGGTGAAGGACAACGTGGCCCTGGGCGAACTCGAGATCAAGGTGCCTCGCCGCCCTGCCGGTGAAGTCGACCTGGACGTGCGGTTTACCTACGACAACAACGGCATTCTCGAAGCGGATGTGCGCATTCCGATGACCGGGGAAGCGCATACGCTGGTGATCGAAAACAACCCCGGCGTGCTGACGCCTGCCGAGATTCAGGAGCGCCTTAAAGCCCTCGACTCGTTGAAGACGCATCCTCGCGAGCAGCAAGTGAACACGCACATGACTGCAAAGCTCGAGCGCCTGTATCAGGAGTACCTGGGTGAGGCGCGCGAGATGGTCGGGGCATGGGCCAGCCAGTTTCAGCACGTGCTCGAAACCCAGGATGAACGGCAGATCAGCGAGGTGCGCAAGCGGCTCACCGAGCAGGTCGAACGCTTCGAGCGAGGGGAATGGTAAGCGCCATGAACCCTTGGACTTTGCTGGGCCTGAACGACGATGCCGATGAGCGGACCGTCAAACGTCAATACGCAAAACTGTTGAAGGTCACACGACCGGACGAGGATCCAGAGGCGTTTCAGCGCCTGCGGGAAGCCTACGAGCGAGCGCTCGATTGGTCACGAAATCGTGCCGACGAAGACGATGAGTTCGACTCGCCTGCGGTGACCATCGGCCAGGCATCGGCGCTCTCGGTCGAGACCGTAACGTCAGCGCACACTACGGCCGATCTGGTTCAGCCGGCACCGGATGCCGAAGCCATGGCGCGGCAGGCTGCACGCGTGCTGGTGGAAGAGACCACCGCAGAAAATCTGCCGCGCCAGCATCAGCGCGCTGTGGAACAAGGCTGCGATTTGCCCTTCCAGCAACGCGTGCTTGATCGGTGTCTGGAAGCAAATTCGTCTAACGGCGATTTGCTTGAAGCCGCTATCAACCAGCTGCAGTGGCTGACGCCCTGGCAGTCGTTACGCATCAGCGCAGACCGGGAAATCCAACTGACCCAGCGGCTGCTCGACAGCGAAGGCGCGCGGCTCGAACGCGCGCTGGCCGAAGGCAAAGAGCGCCAGTTTCTTGCGGCGTTGCAGGCGCTGGCTCAGCAGCCGTGGCTGGCCTCGCTGGAACGCCGCGATCAGCTGCAGCGCTGGGTCATGTTCTTTCTGCACAATCACAAAGGCTGGACGGCTGCGCTGTTCGACAGGGTCTGCGAGCTTTTTGGTTGGGACGACCGCAAGGGCGTGTTTCCCGAGCCGGAGTTTATCTGGCGGAATTTGATCGAACGATGCGAGAAGTACGCCTACATCGAACACTGGCAGCGCCTGCTGGCGGGCGGCAAGACTGACAGCGTCGAAGAGAAGGCAGCGCGGCTGGTGCTCCAGCCGGGGCGCAAGGTCGATCGGCTGCGACTGGCGAGATTCTGCAGCGCGGACGTGTGGATTGCCTGCGAGCGCCTGTGCTCGACGATCAACAATCGCTATCCGGAAATGCTCGACGTCTTCCCCGAGGCGGATCTGCAGAGCTGGCGAACCTTGCGGGTTGAGCCGATGAACCCGGCTGTCTGGATATGGATCGGCTGGGTACTTTTCACGGCCTTCTACGTGATTCCAGACCAGATGATGAAAGGCATTTCTGATGGCGTGGGAGTGGCGCTGACATTACTGCTGTTCCCGCTTTTCATGAGTTTCCTGTCCGAGATTGCCATGCGCGGCTGGCGCCCGGTGTGCCTGGCAATCGAAGACGCAGATGAATGGCTCAGCGACCTGCTGCTTCCGGAGTGGCTGCATTGGCCGGCGTCGCAGGCACTCCTGATTCGGCACGGCGTGCCGCTGGTGCTGACCGGGATGTTGATCTCGTCTCAAGGCCTTGCCCCTGGGATGTGTTACACGCTGCTGATGCTGGCCTGGATCTTTCTGTCGCCCTATCGCCACCCGCAGATTTACGCCCCTATTCGCGAAGCGGTGAGGACATTCCTGCACGTAAACGCGCGCAAAATATTCCTGTCGATCATCGTCATCGCGGCCTCTGCGATCTATTTCAGTCTCTACCCGCTGGCACCGAAGCCGGTGCCGACCTCCAGCTCCGGACAAGTTGCGAAAGCGCTGCCCGGCCAGCTTGATTGCAGCAGCGAGCAGGCAATGGATTTGATGGACAAGGAGTGCAGAAACGCGGTGCTGCCTGAGCGTTGCGCGAACTATTCGCGAGAGCAGAAGATCAGCCAGTGCTGGCGGCTTCGAACCCGGTTGCAGCGTGAACTGGACAGTCAGGCGTCGCCCGGCCATTAGTCTGGACTGGCCAGCGCATTCGACATGGAGTACATGTGTCGGACGCTCTGGCTCGCTGATTCCAGCCCGTCACGATTTCTAAGACGCCGGGTTGATCAGGGGAACAATGAGCGCTGAGGGAGCTCACACCTCTTGCCTTTGAACCGTCCTGTTGGTGACCCCTCTATGGAACACGTACTTCCGGAAGCCTGGCTGAACGCATTGCCGTTGCCCTGGCTCAACACCCTCGTGGCCGCCGCCGTCGCGATCGGCATCGCACTGTTGGGACGCTGGATTGCGCTGGTCTTGCTCCGCCGCGTCGCGAAATCCTTCGTCTTCGCCCAGCAGCTCCTCCATCGCGCCGAGCCGCCGACCTTGTGGCTGATCCCGCTGCTGGCCCTGCAAACCGTCTGGACCTCCGCCCCCGATGATCTGATGTTGATCAACGGCGTGCGGCATCTGAACGGCATGCTGGTGGTGGCCGGGTTCACCTGGCTGGCGCTGAGTTGCGTGAAGGCCATCGGCGAAGCGGTCGCGATCCGAAACCCGCTGGACATCGAAGACAATCTCCAGGCCCGCCGCATCCAGACCCAAGTGCGGGTGCTGGTGCGCTGCCTGAATGTGCTGGTGCTGTTGTTCGGCACCGGATTGATTCTGATGAGCTTCCCGCCGGTGCGACAGATCGGCACGAGTCTGCTGGCATCGGCAGGGCTCGCAGGACTGGCCGCCGGTTTCGCCGCCAAGCCGGTGCTGGGCAACTTGATCGCAGGGCTGCAGATCGCAATCTCTCAGCCAATTCGCCTGGATGACGTTGTGATCGTTGAGGGTGAGTGGGGTCGCATCGAGGAGATCAGCGGCACGTACGTGGTGCTGAAGATCTGGGATGAACGGCGGATGGTGATTCCGCTGCAGTACTTCATCGAGAAGCCCTTCCAGAACTGGACCCGCAGCACGTCGAGCCTGATTGGCTCGGTGTTTTTGTGGGTGGATTACGCGTTGCCACTGGAGGAGTTGCGCGAAGAGGCGGAGCGCATCTGCAAGGAAATCCCGCACCTCTGGGATGGCCGCGTCTGCGTGTTGCAGGTCACGGACACCACCGATAAGGCGATGCAATTGCGGGTGTTGTTGAGCTCGGCGGATTCATCGCGCAGTTGGGATGCGCGATGCCACATGCGCGAGCGCTTGATCAGTTTCGTTGCCCGGCAATATCCGCAATGCCTGCCTCAGCTGCGTGCGGAGATGTCCTCGCGCACCGTGCAGCCGGAGCGCGAAGGCCACGAAGCGCCCACAGAAATCGCGCGCCAGCCGCCGGTGTGACGACAGGTAAAAGCAAGTTGCCCGGCCACCTCAGCGGTGGCCGGACCAGGCTCACTGCCCGCCGCTGAACATCACAAACTTGCCCATCATCATTGCGGCAAACTGTTGCGCCGGCATCTTCACGCCGTTGAAGTCCACCACGTCGTTGGCGTAATGCAGGCTGGAGACGATGTTGTCGCCCTCGACCTTGCCCACTTGCAACATGACCGCCATGCCACCCACCGATTCCGCTGCGCCCTGCGCCTGTTGCGCGATGGCGGCAGGGTCGGTCAGACCGGCAGACTTGGCACGCAGTGCGGCCAGGTCCTTGATCATCGGCTTGGAGAGCACCAGTTTGGCGTCAAGCTGAGTGAGCAACTGCTTGAGCAATTCCGCACCCGGCTGATCAAGCGCCGAAGGGTTGCCCAGGTCCATCGTCAGGCTGAACTGGCTCTCGCCGCTGGCTGTTTTCAGCGAAAGCTTCTCCAGCTCGATGTGCGGCTTGGCGCTCAGCAGTTTGCTGACCTCTGCCTGCACCAGCGCCTCATCAGCCGGGCTCAAATGCGGCGTGTAGGTTTCACCCATCGCTGCGGCGGCCTGGGCTTGAGGCTGAACTTTCTCCTGATAGATCTTCATCAGCGCCTGGGTTGACGCGATGTCGAAATTGCCGAACTTCCAGAGCATCTGCATGGCGCCGATGTCGCTGCCGTTGAAGCTGATGTTGCCGACGTCATAGGTCACCTGAGCATTCAGGTTGCCTTCCACTTCCTGCAACAGGCTGGTGTTGACGAAGTCCTTGAGCTGAATGGCCGGTTGGCCCGCCGCCTGGAATGTCGCCGAGGCGATTTTCGCGTCGGTATGACCCAGGTAGAAACCCGATTTGCCCTTGGTCCCACCGGTGTTGAAGGTGAAGTCCTTGAGCGTCAGGTGCACAGGGCCTTCTTCGGAAGTTGCGGTGACGTCGACGCTGCCCAGTACACCGTTGGCTTCGAGCTTCTGGCCGTCACCCGAGCCCGAGGCATTCAGGGTGAAACCGGAAAACTTGAACGCGCCGGTCTGATCGGTGAATTCAAACGGCAGCAACTCAACACGGCCCAATGCGGCGCGGTCGTAGCCCATGCTGAAGTGGCCGGTCAGCGGCGGCTGGCCGTTGGTCATGGCAAACCATTTTTCGGAGAAGGCGTTCTTTTCGATCTGCATGTTGCTGGCCGCCATTACCGGCAGCAGTTGCAGCGACTTTACGCGGCTCCAAGGCAATGGGCCGTGCTCGATGTTATCGACAAACAGCAGCTCGACCGGCTGACCGTCATTGAATTTGGGGTCCTGGATATTCAGCTTGTAGTGCGCAGTGCTGGTGAAAAAGTGGCGGTCCAGAGAAAGGAGCTCAACACTCGCCTTGCCTTCATGGCCGACAAACGCAGCTTGAAGCTGCTGATTGCCTTGCTGGATGGCGTCGTTGAGCGCGCCTTCCAGCCGTTTTCCGGTGTACCAGGCGCCTGCGGTGATAAGGACGCCCGCAACCACAATGACGCCTACGGCGATGTTGACTGATTTTTTCATGTGTCGACTCGAAGATGTCCGTTCTTGAAGAGAGGTCTTGCCTTCCTTGACCCCGGAGGGTTTCGGCGCCACACAAAGCGGCCGTGCAGCACCTTGCGCTGCCGAGAGCCCGGCGAGATTAGCACTTGGCGAGAACGTTTTGCAGCCGTTGCGCCTAGCCACGGCGTTCGCCGAAGCGTTAGGCTGGACGCCAATTTGCTAACGGGATCGATGAGATGAGCGAAGTGCAAAAGCCCAAGGGTCCGGTCAAAGCGGTGATCTTCGACATGGACGGCCTGCTGCTGGACACCGAAGGCATCTATACCGAGGTGACCGACACCATCGCCAAGCGGTATGGCAAGACGTTCGACTGGGCCGTGAAGCAGCATTCCATTGGCCGCGGCTCTCAGGATTTCGCCGAATACGTGATCAGCGCGCTCGAGCTGCCGATGTCTCCCGAGGAGTTCCTGACCGTTCGCCAACCGATGCTGGACGAGCGCTTCCCCCACGCAGTGCCGATGCGTGGCGCCGAGGCACTGGTGCGGCATCTTGCCGAGCACAACATTCCGATCGCGGTGGGCACCAGCTCATCCCTTCACTATTTCCACGCGAAGACGAGCAATCACCGCGCCTGGTTCGAGCTGTTCAAAGACGTGGTGACGGCGGATCACGCCGAAGTCACGGCGGCCAAGCCGGCGCCGGATATCTTCCTGGCTGCAGCGCGCCACCTGGGCGTGGACCCGAGGGATTGCATTGTGTTTGAGGACTCCCCTTTCGGCGTGACCGCTGCCAAGACTGCAGGGATGTACGCCGTGGCCGTGCCGGACTCGCACATGCCGATCGACCAGTACGCGCATGCGGACCTGATATTGGGTTCGCTGACGGAGTTTCCGCTGGAAGATTGGGGTTTGCCGGGGTTTGCCCGCTGATCACGCTATAGGTGTAGGAGCGCGCTTGCCCGCGATGAGGTTGGCACTTCTGCCAAATTTCCCGCGCTCGAAAAGGCGGCTTCGCGAGCAAGCTCACTCCCACAGGGACGGTGTTTGCTGCATGCCACCGGGCTCACGTTCGCGGCAATTGCGTGACATTTACGCTACACCCCAACCCTCAAATCCACCCCTAACGCCCGAGCGAACGCCTTGACCAGCGGGCTTCGTGGGGCGTTGTGTCTCAGGATGAGGTTGACGGGCGTGCGCAGGAAGATCAGGTCGGGGCGCAAGGCGCGGAGTAGGCCGTCGCGGATCAGATTGCGCGTGTAGTGCTCGGGGAGAAAGCCGATGAAGCGGCCGGTCATGATCATCATGGCCACCGCTTCTACCTGAGAGGCTGATGCGCACTGGCTGTCCGAATTAACAAAGCTCGCCTTGTCGCGATGGATCGCATAGCGATGATTCACGATGTCGAATGCGCGCAGGCTGTCGATGCCCAGGGTGCTTTCATCCGCCTCGAACAGCGGATGACCCACTGCGCAATACGCGTGGGAGGTCTCTTCGTACAGCTCGAAATAATCAAACTCTTCGCGCCGCTGATACACCGGCACGATGCCAAGACTCACGCGCCCTTCGACCATTGCGCGCTCGACTTCATCCAGTTGGGACGCTTGCAGTCGCAGTCTGACTTTGGGCGCTTCATCGTGCATTACTCTAAGCGCGGCAATGAGCGGCGAACTTTTATCGGTCAGGGTGTTATCAATTACGCCGACACTCAAATCGCCAATCAACTCATTCTGCGCTGAACTAATCCGGTCGCGAAAACTGTCCACCGAGGCGAACAGTTCGATAGCCGCCTGATAGACAAGCTTGCCCTCTTCAGTGAGATGAAACCCTTCCCGGCCTCGTGTACAGAGGCGCATGCCGATACGAATTTCGAGGTCGGAAATCTGCTTGCTGATGGCTGCAAGGCCCACGTTCAGCTCGTTCTGGGCGGCGCTGAAGCCACCCGCCTCCACAACGGCCTGAAACACCCGCAACAGCTTGAAGTCCATTCCGCTGAGAGTAAGAGGGGGGCGTATTCCCGGTTTAGGCGGCACGTTTCCAGAATTGGAAAGTGGAGTTTCCATAATGCTTATTGACCTCGCCTATTGGATTCAACAGGCTCTGACTCACAACAAATACGTGCCCGGTTGATAATAATGAACACAGAAAAACCTGATTGGCAACCGCGCACGCGGCACTTCGCTACATAGGCCGAAAGCGGATCCAACATTAAATAACCTGACACTTTGATCAGGACTTTAAATTCGTAACTGCCCTCTATCCAGGACGGTTCCATGCTGCAGCGGCGGGCCTGCGTTGCGGCGGAGGCTGGGTAGGGTTGCCCAGATCAGGCAGGCGCGGTCTGCACACAGCTTCGGAGAGACACATGAATCAGAATCAGGCGGAGCAGCTGCAAGCCGAGCGCAGAAAGACCGAAAACGCGTTCGACATCACCCAGTACGAACACGTCCCACGCCGCTATTACGGGCGCATATTCTTCGCGACCCTGATTATTGTTGCACTCGCCGGCCTGGCCCGTGCGTTTGCCAACGGGCAGATCGAGTGGAGTTACATCGGCCAGTTCCTGACTTCTGAGGCCATTCTGTGGGGACTGCTGAACACGATCGTCATGTCGATTCTGGCGATGGTGCTCGGGGTGGTGATCGGCGTGGTCACGGCCATCATGCGCATGTCGGCGAACCCGATTTTGCGTTACGTCGCGATCACCTACACCTGGCTGTTTCGCGGCACGCCGTTGATTCTGCAGTTGCTGCTGTGGTTTAACCTGGCGCTTATCTTCCCGGTCATCGGCATTCCCGGCGTGTTCGAGATCGACACGGTCAGCCTGATGACACCCTTCGTTGCCGCACTGCTGGGCCTGAGCATCAATCAGGGCGCGTACACCGCTGAGGTCGTGCGCGCAGGCTTGTTGTCCGTGGACACCGGTCAGTACGAAGCCGCCAAGTCCATCGGCATGCCGCGTCTGCAGGCACTGCGCCGGGTGATCCTGCCCCAGGCGATGCGCGTAATCATCCCGCCGGTTGGCAACGAATTCATCAGCATGGTGAAGATGACCAGCCTCGCCAGCGTCATCCAGTATTCCGAATTACTGCACAACGCGCAGAACATCTACTACGCCAACGCCCGGGTCATGGAGTTGCTGATCGTCGCGGGCATTTGGTACCTGGCAGTGGTGACGGTCCTGTCGTTCGGCCAAAGCCGGCTGGAGCTGCGTTTTGCCCGCGGCGCCGGCAAGCGTTCGTAAGTCAGGCCCAGGAGAGTGAACATGAGAAACATCGTCAAAGCCGTCGGCCTGAACAAATACTACGATCAGTTCCACGCCCTCAAAGACGTCAGCATTGAAGTCGAACAAGGTGAAGTCCTGTGCATCATCGGGCCCTCGGGCTCGGGCAAGAGCACCCTGCTGAGGTGCGTTAATCAGCTCGAAAAAATCGACAAGGGCGGTTTATGGGTCGACGGCGAACTGGTGGGCTACCGCATCGTCGGCAACAAACTGCACGAACTGACGGATGCTCAGATTGCCCGTCAGCGTTTGAGCACCGGCATGGTGTTTCAGCGCTTCAATCTCTTCCCGCACATGACCGCCTTGCAGAACGTAATTGAAGGCCCGATCCAGGTGCTCAAGCGCTCGCCCAAAGAGGCGAACGAAGAAGCCACCGAGCTACTGGCCCGCGTCGGACTGGCGGACAAGCGCCACTCCTATCCCGTCGAGCTCTCCGGCGGCCAGCAACAGCGGGTCGCCATCGCTCGCGCATTGGCGATGCGGCCCAAGCTGATGCTGTTCGACGAACCCACTTCTGCCCTTGATCCGGAGTTGGTGGGTGAAGTGCTGTCGGTCATGCGTGACCTGGCGCACAGCGGCATGACCATGATCGTGGTGACACACGAACTGGGCTTTGCCCGCGAAGTTTCCAACCGGATGGTGTTCATGGACGGCGGCCAGATTGTGGAGGCCGGCACCCCGGAAGACATTCTAATAAGCCCACAAAACCCTAGAACCCAAAGCTTCATTTCTGCCGTTCGCACTTAAACCAGAACAAACGAGAACGACCATGAAAAAGATCCTCATCCCCAGCTTGCTCGCCGGTCTGATGGCCTCCGCGTCGGTGTTCGCCGCGTTGCCCGCCAGCCTCAAGGAGAAGGGCGAAATCACCGCCGCCATCGTCCCGAATTACCCGCCGATGGATTTCAAAGACACCAGCACCAATGCGCTGACTGGTCTGGATGTGGATCTCGGCAACGCCCTGGCAGAGCGCCTTGGCGTCAAGATCAAATGGCAGGAAACCGCGTTCGAGCAGATGGTCAGCGGCCTGGCGACCAAACGCTTCGATATCATTCTGTCGGGCATGACTGACACGGTCGAACGGCAGAAGTCTGTGACGTTCATTGACTACTTCGCCAGCGGCCCACAGTTGTACACACTGACTAAAAATGCTGACCTGAATGAGCCGGTTGATTTGTGCGGCAAGAAAGTCGGCACCAGCCGCCGTACCACCTGGCCGGCGGAAATCGCGGCCTGGAGCAAAGAAAACTGCGAAGCGAACGGCAAGCCGGCAATCATCGTCAGCGGCTCGGAAGGGTCGGCGGATGCACGCGCGCAACTGCGTCAGGGCCGACTCGACGCCGCGATGCAAGGCAGCGAAACCATTCCATACCTGATGTCCCAGGAGAAGGACACCTACAAGCCGCTTGGTCTGGCGATCTCGAAGCAGTTCACCGGCCTGGGCGTCAGCAAGTCCAACCCTGAACTGGCGGCGGCCATCGCCGAGGCGATGCAGGCGATGGTGGATGACGGTACCTACGGCAAGATCCTCAAGAAGTGGGAGCTGGAACAGGGCGCGGTGACCAAGGTCGGGATGAATCAGGGGCACTAGTAGACGGTCGGTCAGCAACGATCGCTCATGTGGGAGTGCCATACCGGTGCTCCCGCAAAGGATTACGCCAAGGCTCTAACAAGGACGGAAGAAACGACAGTGGCCACCTACTCCCTCGTCATCCGCCGGTTGATGATCTGCTCGCTGACCATCGTCATGAGCCGAGCCATGACCAGCCCGTTGCTGTCGCTGTTCCTCAGCACAAGATTGGGACTCAACCAGCAAGACGTCGGACTGCTGATGGGCATCGCGGTGTTCATCGCCACGCTGCTGGGACTGTACGGTGGCTACGTCATTGACCGGCTGGAGAAGCGCAAATTGCTGATTCTGGCGATGCTGTCCAGCGCCGTCGGCTTCGCGCTACTGACTTTCGCCCGCAACGTCTATCTGACGACCCTTACGTTGGTCATCACTGAAACGGCTTCGGCGCTGTTTCTAATCGGCTCCAAAGCAATCATCAGCGAAAACCTGCCCATCGGGCAGCGCGCAAAGGTGTTCTCCCTGCGCTACACCCTCACCAACATTGGCTACGCGACCGGCCCGATGCTCGGCGTGGTCATCGCCGGGCACCTGCCACTGGCACCGTTTTTTATCGCCAGCGCCATCGCGTTCTGCAGCCTTTTTTTGATGCTCGGCATTCCGCGCACAGTGGCTGAAACCGAATACCTACCGCGCAGCTTTATCGACACCCTGGTCACGCTGAAAAACGATCGCACGCTGATCCTGTTCACGGGCGGCAGCTTGCTCAGCACCATCGTGCATGGCCGGTATACGTTGTACTTGTCGCAGTTTCTGCTGGTCACGCACACGGCGGAGCAGGCACTGAAAATCTTGTCAGCCGTATTGGCGTGCAACGCGCTGACGGTCATTGTGATGCAGTACCAGATCGGCCGTTTCCTCAAGCGCGAGCAGCTGCCCTACTGGATTTGCCTCGGCACTGCATTGTTCGCGATCGGCCTTGTCGGCTTCAGCTTTGCCGAAACCACCCTGGCCTGGTGCGCTGCGATGTTCGTCTTTACGCTGGGCGAGATGATCATCTACCCCGCCGAATACCTGTTCGTCGACACCATTGCGCCCGATCACCTTCGCGGCAGTTACTTGGGTGCGCAGAATCTGGCGGCCTTCGGCGGAGCGTTAAGCCCGGTTATCTGTGGCTACTTATTGATCAATAGCCCCGCGCCAACCATGTTTTACGTCCTCGCGTCCCTGACTGTGGTGGGCGGTACGTTGTGCTTTCTGGCCGGGCGACACGCGAAGCTCACTCACACTGACATCTCCCTCTGACCCTGCGCTCGGCCGCATGCAGTTCCGTCAATTTGTCACTTTTCAAACGCTGCCCAAACAGGTGAGTATGTCCGGCCTAGAGCTGTCGGTCTGATCGGTCTTTACGAGACCCCTTGCAAGCCTGTCCCAGACTGTCCTGATTTCCACTTCCCCAACGAAAAGGATATCGAGCAATGAAATACCGCACCCTTGGCCAATCCGGCCTCCAGGTTTCAACGCTGACACTGGGCTCAATGATGTTTGGCGTGCAGACCGGCACCGAAGAATCCCTGCGCATCATCGACAAGGCCTGGGATGAAGGCGTCAATTTCATCGACACGGCCAACGTCTACAACGCCGGCCGGTCTGAGGAAATCGTTGGCGAGGCCATCGCCAGACGGCGTAGCGAGTGGATCCTCGCCACCAAGGTCGGCAGCAGCTCGGGCAACACTGCACCGAACACCAGCGGTTTGAATCGCAAGCACATCTTCAATGAAATCGAGGCCAGCCTGCGGCGTCTCGATACCGACTACATCGACATTCATTACCTGCACAAGGAAGATCACAACACGCCACTCGAAGTGACCGTGTCCGCCATCGGCGATCTGATTCGCGAAGGCAAGATCCGGTACTGGGGCGTGTCGAACTTCCGCGGCTGGCGTATCGCCGAGGTGGTTAACGTCGCTCAGCGCCTGGGCGTCGACAAACCAGTGATCAGCCAGCCGCTGTACAACATCGTCAACCGCCAGGCCGAACTGGAGCAGATCACAGCGGCGAAGTTCTATGGCTTGGGCGTCGTGCCCTACAGCCCGCTGGCGCGTGGCGTGTTGAGTGGCAAGTACGCCCCCGACGTAACGCCGGACAGCAGCACCCGCGCCGGCCGTCAGGACAAACGCATTCTGGAAACCGAATGGCGCAGCGAGTCGTTGCACATCGCTCAGAAACTGCAGGCGTATACCCAGGCCAAGGGCGTGGGTCTGGTGGAATTCGCTATCGCCTGGGTGCTGAACAATCAGGCCGTGACGTCTGCCATTGTCGGGCCGCGCACCGAGGACCAATGGGACAGCTACACCAAGGCGCTCAGCGTGAACATCACTGCCGAGGACGAGGCGTTCATCGACTCCCTTGTGACACCCGGACATGCATCCACGCCAGGTTTCAACGATGTGCAGCATTTCGTGACAGGCCGTTATACCTGATACCGATCGACTGGGAAGCCAGCCTCAAGTGCTGCAAACGAAGTCCGTAAGCGAGGCTGGACATCGCGGTCCCAATCCCGATTGATGGCAGTACCTGCACGCGCAATCCCTTGTAGAATGCCGCGCCGAGACTGCCTGCCAGACTTGTATCAAAGTTTGACAAGGCCACAATGGGTCTCTAGTGTTCCATTGGATCCAATAACTGTTCAGCTGAAGAAGATCAAGCATGCGCAGGACTGAGAAAGAGCAATTTCTGCGGGAAACCCTGGGTGATGAGCAGCCGCCTGCGCATCTGGCCCGTACCGTCATCGAAGAAAAGCTGCGCAGCGCCATCCTTGAAGGACGTCTTCCGGCAGGAATCGCCTTGCGCCAGCAAGAGCTGGCGACCCTTTTCGGTGTCAGTCGCATGCCCGTCCGCGAGGCGCTGCGGCAGCTGGAAGCTCAATCGTTGCTGCGTGTCGAAACCCACAAAGGTGCGGTCGTTGCCCCGTTGATCAACGAGGATGCAACGGATGCCTATGCGTTGCGCATCCTGCTGGAGTCCGAGGCCCTGCGACAATCAATCCCGCTTCTGACCGCCGAAGACATCAGCATGGCGCGTGGGTACATCGAACAGCTCGAGGTCGAAACCGACTACAGCATCATGGGCACGCTCAACCGTCAGTTCCACATGGTGCTGTATTCAAAGGCCCACAATACCCGCCTGCTCAAATTGGTCGAGGACGGCTTGAACGAGGAAGAGCGTTTCCTGCGATTCAATCTCAAGCAAATGAACCTGGGCAAGGTGTCCCAGCACGACCACCTTGAGCTGCTTGAGATGGCCGCTGCCGGTGATGTCAATGCTACGGTCGAGGCGCTGACTCACCACTTGAACCGTGGTGTTGAAGCTATTAATGCTTATTTGAGCGCCCGCAAGGCCGAAGAGGCAAAACCTGCAACGGCCTCACGAAAGCGTGCCGTCACCCAGTGACATTCACTGCTGTTTTTTAATCTCGACCTTGCGCGCCACTGCCTGATTGGCCAAAAAGCACAAGGGATCAACGAACGCCGTTCATGACGGCGTATGCGCCGAAGGACCCGGCTCCACGGTTATGACGCCTTTTCAAGGCTCGGGGAAGCTGAGTGCACGCCGAAAAGAACAAATGGCTGATGGTGGTCAATTCCGGACAACCCGTCAGAACACGCCTGATTTGCTTCCCTCATGTCGGAGGCGATCCGGAGCACTTTCGTGACTGGTCCGAAGGCCTTGCCGATCACATCGAGCTGGTAACGCTGCGCCTGCCCGGCCACGGCAGCCGGCTCAAGGAAACGCCCTACGATCAGTGGGCACCCTTGCTGCAAGACACCTTCCTCGCGTTGCAGCCCTACCTGAGCGAACCCCATGCGTTTTACGGCCACAGCTTCGGCGGCCGGGTCGCTTATGAAATGGCCAGACTGGCGCAGAATCACTACCCGAGTCTGACACGTCATTTGTTCGTTTCCGGCTGCCGTAGCCCTGACAGCCGACAACCCTGGCCGTATTTGCACACGCTGCCGCAAGACGATTTCATTCAGGCGCTAATCAGGTTGGGCGTGGTCCCGAACACTTTCGCGCAGGATAAAAAACGCCTGAAGCTGCTGGAGGCTGTCGTGCGCAGCGATGTAAAGCTGTCGGAGATCTGGTCACACTGCGCGGACGAGGGCCTCGATATTCCGTTGACCGGTCTGTACGGCAGCGATGATCCGGTCGCTACGGCCGCAAGCATGATGAAATGGCGTGAGTTCACTCGGCGGGAATTTGAGCTGATCGAAGTGCGCGGCACTCATGACTTTCTCAGCTCGCAACGCGACCGTCTGCTGCACATCATCAATACGCACCTCGGTTTGCTGGGCGGCTGAGCCGCCCTCTCCCACTGCATCGACTCTTTAAGCCCCCCTTCTAACCTCTCCTACGACTAAAAGCCGGCCGTGCCACGCTTGGGCCGAGCGCCGCTAATGCACCTATCGTGAAACTTGGCCGTCGTTACGCGGTGTACCGCCGTGTTCAGGCAAACTCGAACAACGAATCGGTCTGCAGCCGGTTCAGGACAGGCAGTTCTCATGGAGCGGTAAAAGGAGCATTGCCCTGGGCGGAGACATTGAAGTTAAACCCTAAATGTCGCCCAAACCAAAAAATCTCAAAAAGTGTATTAGCCCAATAAAGCGCAACGCTGAACGAGGTATTCGTTCATTAATTTCAATTCTGGCTCTAATAAGCCGGAAGGGTTGCGCTCGCCCCAATAAAACTTTATTTAAAAGTTTTATTGCCTTCACTCATGTCGGATTTTTATGCACTAGTAATTATATTAAAAAGTGTTTGCGAAACCATTTGAAACTGTTCTAACGTTTTCTGGCCGCCAACGCTTGTGGGCCATTCGCCCACAAACGCTGGTCAGCGAGGGCATAGATCACGTGAGCATGCCTTATTAAACCCTGCACGATTGTTGACCATTAACGAAGTAACGTTCGCAGCCCCTTATTGCCAGATAGTTACGGGAGTCCATTTCAGTCGCTCTTATACGGGCACTTAAGACGACCGCTAATTGCGGCAATTAGAAGAGTTTGTGACGCACCCAACCTCATCAAGGACGTAAAAATGGATTTGTTAAAACAGCAACTTATCGCAAAGAAATCAGTGCTCAGCGCGCACCCTGTTTTTTCCGAAATTGATTCACTGCACGCTCTGCAGCGGTTCATGGAGGTGCATGTGTTCGCGGTCTGGGACTTCATGTCACTGACCAAACGGCTGCAGCAGGAACTGACATGCACGCGACTCCCCTGGCTGCCGCCGCGAGACCCGAAGGCCGCACGACTCATCAACGAAATCGTGTTGGGCGAAGAGTCGGATGATCGGCCGGGACGCCACGATCATTACAGTCACTTCGAGCTCTATCTGGACGCCATGCGCGAGATCGGCGCCAGCACGGCGCGCATCGAGCAGTTCGTCGGACTGTTGCGCGAAGGCGTTCACTACAAAACGGCGCTCAACAGCGTCGGCGCAGGCCGAGCGGCCACTCACTTCGTCCGCGATACCCTCGACATTGCCTTGAACGCGCCGGCGCATTGCGTCGCCGCCGCGTTCCTGCACGGCCGCGAGAGCGTTATCCCACAGATGTTCCAGCGGATTCTCGACGACTGGGGCATCACCGCCGATAAGGCACCGACCTTTCGCTACTACCTGGAACGCCACATTGAAGTGGACTCCGAAGACCACGGTCCGGCGGCCGAAGACCTGCTGGCCAGGCTGGTCGCGGGCAATGAACGGCATCAGCGCGAGGTGTATGTCGCCGCCATCGCCGCAGTCGAGAGCCGCATTGCGCTATGGGATGCCCTGCGCCTGACCATGCGCGAACCAGTGCGGGAAGTCAGCGCTTGAGCCTGGCACACGTTCGCAACCGACCAGCCCTCCACACAAGGACGCCATCATGAAAGCCGAAGACTACCTGTCATTCGTCGATGCCTGGGAAGGCCGCGCGACGATTCGGACACGCCCGCGCCGCATCGTCGAAAACGACGAAAAACTGATCTACCCGCTCAGCCGTCAGCCAATGGTGCTGAGCGAGACGTTCACTCGCGAATGCGCCCATCTGCGCGATCTGGCGCTGGTGCAGAGCCTGTACAAGTTCATCAACGACGTGGTGATTTTCGAGACCGAAATCGTCGACAAGACCGCCCGAAGCATCGCCAAAGACAACTTCGCGATCCGCTTTCCTTTCGCCTGCCGGTACGACGCCATGACCGTGGTCGTCGATGAGGATTACCACGCGCTGGTGGCAATGGACTTCATGCAACAAACCATCGCATTGACCGGCATCCAGCCGATCCCCTTGCCGGAGGAAATCGAACTCAGCCGGGCCATCCCCGCTGCTCTGGCATTGGCGCCTCACCACCTGCGCAGCGCAGTCGAGCTCATCTGCGTGGCGATCGCCGAGAACACCGTGACCAACGACGTGGCCGCGTTCGCCAAAGACGACACGGTGAAGCAGTCAGTCAAAGGCCTTATGGCGGACCATCTGCTCGATGAAGGGCGGCATTCCGGCTTCTGGGCACGTCTGGTCAGGATTTACTGGCATGCAGCTCCAGAAAAGGACAAGCAGCTTATTGCGCAGGTCCTCCCGGTATTCATTGCTCAGTATTTGACCAATGACATCCAGAAGTCTTTTGATTTCGTTCTGATCAACAGCCTGCCGGTCGCAGAACCGATCAAACAAGCGCTGAGGGACGAGACGCAGGCGATGTGCTTCCCGATCAATCGCCACCATCCGCTGGTGGGCAACATCATGCGTTTCTTCACCGCCAGCTCGATGCTTGAATCCCCCTGCGTGCAGCACGCCCTTGCCGACTATCTCCCTGTCGGAGCCTTGCAATGAAGCGCTTGGAGATTGTGCTCATCGGTCACAGCCAAGCGATGAGTGAACTGAGTGCAGAGCTTGACGCCCACGGCCATCTGATTCACCACCTGCGCGATCAGGCCACGCTGGAGCTGAGCGAGGTGAAGGACGCGTCAGTCTTCATTGAAGACGGAACACTCGACGTGCCACATGCCGGATTGGACGCATTTGAGGCAGCCGTGCATCTTGGGCTCCGGGTAAGCCTGACACCGGTGGGTGAGCGGGCACTGCCTGAGCTGGAATTAGTATGCTGGCTCGGGACGGCTACAGCGCAGCGCCTGATTGCACGCTATGCCGTGGTCGCCACGTCTTCCGGCAACGGATGCGTGTTGCGGGACGCGGCGGTCGCGACGCTGGTCGACAACGTAGCGATGCTGGTCAGCCGGTTCTCGCGTGATACCGAATATTTCGCCCGCGCCGAGCACGTTGACCCGCCCCACAGTGAACGCCAGGAAAGCCTGCTGCGGCTGGACCGACTGGCCTTCGAGCATTGCTTCAACTTCACCGACGACCCCGAACTGCTGAGCATCGCAGAGCAGCCATTGGTAGTACGACTTGATCGGAGCTTCAGCGAATTCGCCAAGCGCACTGCGCTGAATATCGACGGCGAGCGCATCAGCTATGACCAACTGCGCGCACACAGCGTCGCGATCCAGAAGCAGATACAGGCCATGCTGCCGCACGCACCAGATGAACCGTTGGTGATCGGCATTTGTATGCCGAAATCTGCGGCGCTGTTCGCCGGGATCCTTGGCATTTTGGGCAACGGAGCGGTGTACCTGCCGTTGGACCCTAGCCAGCCTCTACAGCGTCAACAGTACATCCTCGAAAACGCCAATGCCGTGTTGCTGCTGCACGATGGGAGTCATCCGTTGGCGGGTGTTGTAGTGCCCGGTCTGGACATTAGTCATATCGAGGTTGTGCCTACGCCGCAGTCGCTGATGCGACAGTGCCCTGAGATCAACGCGCCGTGCATGGCGCTGTACACCTCGGGCACGACCGGGCACCCGAAAGGCGTGATGCTGAGTCAGCGTAACCTAAGCCATTTCACGGCCTGGTATGCACGCTATGTCGAGCTGTCCGAGCACAGCCGGGTGCTGCAGTTCTCGACGCTGAGTTTTGATTCGTCGGTCATCGACATATTCCCCACCCTCCTCAGCGGCGCGGAGCTGATCGTGGCGAACGATGATCAGCGTCGTGATCCGCTGCAACTGTTCGAGCTGCTGGATCAGAATCTCAGCCACGCGTTTCTGCCGCCTGCTTTGTTGAGCATCCTGCCCATCGACCGGCCACTGAAACTCAAGCACCTGAGCACGGGCGGTGATGTCTGCGAGCCCCTCGTGATCGAACGCCTCGCAGCGCAATGTCACTTCCATAACCTGTACGGCCCGACTGAGGCCACGGTGTTGATCACCGCCGGCCGGTTTCAACCCGGCGGCAGCAACCGCAACCTGGGTCGCCCCATCGCCAACAGCCAAGTGTTGATCCTCGACGAGGATATGCAGCCCGTCGCAGACCAGACGCCCGGCGAGCTCTACATCGTCGGTCCGGGCGTGTGCCTGGGGTACATCCACAACCCTGCGCTCACCGATGAGCGCTATGTGCATGTCGCGCTGGGTGACGGCCAAAGCGTGCGCGCCTATCGCACCGGGGACATCGGCAGATGGACGGACGATGGTATCGAATTGTCCGGGCGACGTGACAACCAGGTCAAGATCCGGGGATTCAGGGTCGAGCCTGAGGAGATCGAACATTGCCTGCGCGACAGTCAGCTGTACCGCCAAGTCGCAGTCGTGATTGACGACCAGCGACGCATCCTGGCTTTTCTCGCGCAGCCCCACGGCGTAGAACCCGACGCGGCTCGGCATTTGCTCAAGGACCATGTCGCCGCTTTGTTGCCCGACTATATGCGGCCGACCGCCTACACAGAGCTGGCGAGCATGCCGTTTGCCAGCAATGGCAAGGTCGATCGCAAGGCGCTGTTGCAGCTGCCAGTGAACATGCTGGAGCAAGCCCCACGTCGTTTTCCCGCTACTGAAAACGAGAGGCTCCTCCTCACGCTGTGGGCAGACCTTCTAGAGCTCCCCCCCGGCGAGATATCAACCGACGAGAGCTTCTTCAACCTGGGTGGCCACTCGATTTTGCTATCGCAGATGCTGCTGGGGATTCGCGATCAGTTCGGCCGCAGCATTCCGATCAACCGCTTCATCGAGGCACCCACGCTGACCAATCTGGCGTCACTGCTCGACAGTAACGGCACCACCTCCTGGACTGTCAGCCCGCAAACACTTTTGGATGCATCAGCGCCCTTCGAGCTGCCGGTACTG
Organism: Pseudomonas sp. GL_135; assembly: GCF_057834665.1. Lineage (NCBI taxonomy): Bacteria > Pseudomonadati > Pseudomonadota > Gammaproteobacteria > Pseudomonadales > Pseudomonadaceae > Pseudomonas > Pseudomonas sp. GL_135. The sequence continues at coordinate 118,030 of NZ_CM174408.1, read as the reverse complement.
CCTGTAGAGCGCATGGGGGACGTTCATAAAGTCATCGTCACTGGCGCCAATGGTTTTCTCGGTGTTCACATCGTCGAAGCGCTGTTGGCGTGGGGTGCAACCGAGGTCGCCTGCCTTGTACGTGAAAACGCAGGGATGACGGCGCAGGATCGCTTTATTCAGGCACTGCGCGAAAACCGTCTTGAGCATCTGGATCTGGCGCGAGTGCGGATTTATGCCGCCGACGTCACCCAACCACAGCTCGGGTTGAGCAACGAGGTGTATGAGCGGCTTGATCGCGAGTTTGGCGCGCTGGTGCATAACGCCGCCAACGTCAACCACGTCCAGGATTACGAGACCCTGGCCAAGGATAACGTCGAGCCGATCTTCGAATGCCTGAAGCTGTGCGAAGGGCGCAGCAAGAAGGTGTTCAACTTCGTGTCGACGCTTTCAGCCTCGAGCGCCGTCGGGGCGGACGGTAGCGTCCTCGAAGCGCCTGCTGCCGAGACACCGCCCATTTACATCAAGAACGGCTACAACCTCTCCAAGTGGGTCGCCGAGCGCATCTTGGAGCGAGCCCGTGACCGAGGCGCGTGGGTGAACATCTACCGGCCCGGTAACATCGCATTCAACAGCACGACCGGTGTCTGCCAGCCGCACAAGAATCGCCTGATGCTAATGCTCAAGGGTTCGATGCAACTGGGCCAAGTCCCGGATTTCTCCATGAGCTTCGACTTGATGCCTGTCGATTTTCTCGCCCGATTCATAGGCTTTCACGCCAGCCGTTATCAACCAGCCCACGCAGTGTTCAACCTCCATAACCCGGAGCCGTTGAGCTGGGGCAATTACGTGAGCGCGTTCCGTGAAGCGGGCAGCGATTTCGAAATGGTCAGCGTCAGTGAGTGGCAAACCCAGTTGAAACGGGTGGATAGCAAGAACGCTTTATTCGGCGTGCTCGGCTTTTACCTCGACGGGTTGGAGGAAGACATCGGAGACATATCGATGATCGCGTATCAGAACGCCCATGCGGGTGTTCAACGAATGGGCGAGTGCTACCCCCCGAAAACCCCGGCGCTGTTGCGCAAGGGCTGCGAGTACCTGAAAGAGATTGCTTTCATCTGATACACCCCTAACGCAACATCCCCTTAAGTTATGGAGAACAACATGAACGCTATTCAGCCGCTCAACACCCTCGGCTCCCTTTCGCCCGATACGCTGATCACCAATCCCGCTGGAGAACCGGTGGTGTCTGCGATATCGATAAACGCCCTAGCGGGTGACGTCTGGAAGGTCGTAGGCGATTTCGGTGGGTTCACGCAATTCATTCCGGCGCTTGCGAGCATCGAAGTAATCGGTAACGGTCCTGGCTCAGTCCGTTACAAGAAATTCAAGGAGGGTGGTCTTGTGGTTGTCGAGCAACTCAATTCTCGCGACGACAACGCGATGTCCATGACATGGACAACTATTTACAACAATCTTGGCGTCAGCAAGCTCTGGGCCTCAATGACGGTTGTGCCCAAGGATAGTGCCAGCTGCATTGCAACCTGGACCATCATCGCTGAACCTACAGATGACAACCCGATGAGCGCTGAGGGCTTCAGAGAGTTTTTGCAGGGCTTTGCTGATGGTGCAATGAAGAACGTACCCGGAGCTGTGATGCGCTCATAGGGGAAGCCTTCGGCGGTTTAATGCTGGTGGCTTAAACGACAAAACCCCAGTCTGCGTATGCAGACTGGGGTTTCGGAATTCAATCTTGACGATGACCTACTCTCACATGGGGAAACCCCACACTACCATCGGCGATGCACCGTTTCACTGCTGAGTTCGGGATGGGATCAGGTGGTTCCAGCACTCTATGGTCGTCAAGAAATTCTGTGGCCGATCCGTTACTGACGTAACGTTCCAGCGAAAATGTATGACCTTCACTTAAAACAAAACCCCATCTGCTTTCGCAAATGGGGTTTCGGAATTTAATCTTGACGATGACCTACTCTCACATGGGGAAACCCCACACTACCATCGGCGATGCATCGTTTCACTGCTGAGTTCGGGATGGGATCAGGTGGTTCCAACGCTCTATGGTCGTCAAGAAATTCGGGTACTGACTCGTCCTCTCGAACGCTTCAGCAAATCGGGTATGTGATCAAGGTACAGCTTGTGTGTTCGCAAACTTTCGTCTTCATGCGTCTTCACACACCGCAACCTGCTGTCTTTCTGCAGATTGCTTGGGTGTTATATGGTCAAGCCTCACGGGCAATTAGTATTGGTTAGCTCAACGCCTCACAGCGCTTACACACCCAACCTATCAACGTCGTAGTCTTCGACGGCCCTTCAGGGAACTCAAGGTTCCAGTGAGATCTCATCTTGAGGCAAGTTTCCCGCTTAGATGCTTTCAGCGGTTATCTTTTCCGAACATAGCTACCCGGCAATGCCACTGGCGTGACAACCGGAACACCAGAGGTTCGTCCACTCCGGTCCTCTCGTACTAGGAGCAGCCCCTCTCAAATCTCAAACGTCCACGGCAGATAGGGACCGAACTGTCTCACGACGTTCTAAACCCAGCTCGCGTACCACTTTAAATGGCGAACAGCCATACCCTTGGGACCGGCTTCAGCCCCAGGATGTGATGAGCCGACATCGAGGTGCCAAACACCGCCGTCGATATGAACTCTTGGGCGGTATCAGCCTGTTATCCCCGGAGTACCTTTTATCCGTTGAGCGATGGCCCTTCCATACAGAACCACCGGATCACTAAGACCTACTTTCGTACCTGCTCGACGTGTCTGTCTCGCAGTCAAGCGCGCTTTTGCCTTTATACTCTACGACCGATTTCCGACCGGTCTGAGCGCACCTTCGTACTCCTCCGTTACTCTTTAGGAGGAGACCGCCCCAGTCAAACTACCCACCATACACTGTCCTCGATCCGGATAACGGACCTGAGTTAGAACCTCAAAGTTGCCAGGGTGGTATTTCAAGGTTGGCTCCACGCAGACTGGCGTCCACGCTTCAAAGCCTCCCACCTATCCTACACAAGCAAATTCAAAGTCCAGTGCAAAGCTATAGTAAAGGTTCACGGGGTCTTTCCGTCTAGCCGCGGATACACTGCATCTTCACAGCGATTTCAATTTCACTGAGTCTCGGGTGGAGACAGCGCCGCCATCGTTACGCCATTCGTGCAGGTCGGAACTTACCCGACAAGGAATTTCGCTACCTTAGGACCGTTATAGTTACGGCCGCCGTTTACCGGGGCTTCGATCAAGAGCTTCGCGTTAGCTAACCCCATCAATTAACCTTCCGGCACCGGGCAGGCGTCACACCCTATACGTCCACTTTCGTGTTTGCAGAGTGCTGTGTTTTTAATAAACAGTCGCAGCGGCCTGGTATCTTCGACCGGCATGAGCTTACGGAGCAAGTCCTTCACCCTCACCGGCGCACCTTCTCCCGAAGTTACGGTGCCATTTTGCCTAGTTCCTTCACCCGAGTTCTCTCAAGCGCCTTGGTATTCTCTACCCAACCACCTGTGTCGGTTTGGGGTACGGTTCCTGGTTACCTGAAGCTTAGAAGCTTTTCTTGGAAGCATGGCATCAACCACTTCGTGTTCTAAAGAACACTCGTCATCAGCTCTCGGCCTTGAAACCCCGGATTTACCTAAGATTTCAGCCTACCACCTTAAACCTGGACAACCAACGCCAGGCTGGCCTAGCCTTCTCCGTCCCTCCATCGCAATAACCAGAAGTACAGGAATATTAACCTGTTTTCCATCGACTACGCTTTTCAGCCTCGCCTTAGGGACCGACTAACCCTGCGTCGATTAACGTTGCGCAGGAAACCTTGGTCTTTCGGCGTGGGTGTTTTTCACACCCATTGTCGTTACTCATGTCAGCATTCGCACTTCTGATACCTCCAGCAAGCTTCTCAACTCACCTTCACAGGCTTACAGAACGCTCCTCTACCGCATCACTTGCGTGATACCCGTAGCTTCGGTGCATGGTTTGAGCCCCGTTACATCTTCCGCGCAGGCCGACTCGACTAGTGAGCTATTACGCTTTCTTTAAAGGGTGGCTGCTTCTAAGCCAACCTCCTAGCTGTCTAAGCCTTCCCACATCGTTTCCCACTTAACCATGACTTTGGGACCTTAGCTGACGGTCTGGGTTGTTTCCCTTTTCACGACGGACGTTAGCACCCGCCGTGTGTCTCCCATGCTCGGCACTTGTAGGTATTCGGAGTTTGCATCGGTTTGGTAAGTCGGGATGACCCCCTAGCCGAAACAGTGCTCTACCCCCTACAGTGATACATGAGGCGCTACCTAAATAGCTTTCGAGGAGAACCAGCTATCTCCGAGCTTGATTAGCCTTTCACTCCGATCCACAGGTCATCCGCTAACTTTTCAACGGTAGTCGGTTCGGTCCTCCAGTTAGTGTTACCCAACCTTCAACCTGCCCATGGATAGATCGCCCGGTTTCGGGTCTATTCCCAGCGACTAGACGCCCTATTAAGACTCGCTTTCGCTACGCCTCCCCTATTCGGTTAAGCTCGCCACTGAAAATAAGTCGCTGACCCATTATACAAAAGGTACGCAGTCACCCAACAAAGTGGGCTCCCACTGCTTGTACGCATACGGTTTCAGGATCTATTTCACTCCGCTCTCCGCGGTTCTTTTCGCCTTTCCCTCACGGTACTGGTTCACTATCGGTCAGTCAGTAGTATTTAGCCTTGGAGGATGGTCCCCCCATGTTCAGACAAGGTTTCTCGTGCCCCGTCCTACTCGATTTCATTGACAAGAGATTTTCGCGTACAGGGCTATCACCCACTATGGCCGCACTTTCCAGAGCGTTCCGCTAATCTCAAATCAACTTAAGGGCTGGTCCCCGTTCGCTCGCCACTACTAAGGGAATCTCGGTTGATTTCTTTTCCTCAGGGTACTTAGATGTTTCAGTTCCCCTGGTTCGCTCCATACACCTATGTATTCAGTGTAAGGTAACTGTCTTATGACAGCTGGGTTCCCCCATTCAGACATCTCCGGATCACAGTCTGTTTGCCGACTCCCCGAAGCTTTTCGCAGGCTACCACGTCTTTCATCGCCTCTGACTGCCAAGGCATCCACCGTATGCGCTTCTTCACTTGACCATATAACCCCAAGCAATCTGGTTATACTGTGAAGACGACATTCGCCGAAAGTTTGCATTTCACAAACTTTACCTTAGCCTGGACACGCACCAGTGAAAGAGGTGCCCAGTCTATATTTCAATCACATACCCAAATTTTTAAAGAACGATCCAGTCAAAAGACCAGAAATCAACACTCAGCATCCCAGTGGATGGAGCGCTCATTTCTAAGCTTTCACAATTCAGAAGCAGTTATGGTGGAGCCAAACGGGATCGAACCGTTGACCTCCTGCGTGCAAGGCAGGCGCTCTCCCAGCTGAGCTATGGCCCCATAACAAAATTGGTGGGTCTGGGCAGATTCGAACTGCCGACCTCACCCTTATCAGGGGTGCGCTCTAACCAACTGAGCTACAGACCCAATTTCGAGCTTGTAACTGTTAGCGTGA
>NZ_CM174408.1:0-110000 GCF_057834665.1 Pseudomonas sp. GL_135 | reverse complement strand
CTAACGCCGCAACCCACTCAGCCGTGGTTTTGAACACGGTGGCCTGCCGGATTAACGGAATCAGCTCGGCACGATGTGCGACCCGCTGCTTATTCGTGGAAAAGCGCGGATCATCAGTCCACTGCGGATGCCCAGCCACTTCTGCGAATTTGCGGAACTGGCTGTCGTTCCCCACCGTGAGGATGAAATCGCCATCGGCAGTAGGGAAATCCTGATAGGGCACGATATTAGGGTGCGCATTACCCAGTCGCCTTGGCGATACGCCCGTCGTCAGGTAGTTCATCGCCTGATTCGCCAGGCAGGCGACCTGCACATCCAGCAACGCCATGTCGATGTGCTGACCAGGCCCTCCCTGATCCCGATGCGCCAGAGCAGCGAGAATCGCCGACGTCGAATACAGCCCTGTAAGAATATCCGTCAGCGCCACGCCGACCTTGACCGGTCCCGCGCCATCCTCCCCCTCGGGACGACCGGTAAGACTCATTAGCCCGCCGAGCCCCTGGATCATGAAATCGTAACCTGCGCGCTTGGCGTATGGCCCAGTCTGACCGAACCCGGTAATGGAGCAATAGATGAGCCTGGGGTTCTCCAGCTGCAGCGATTCGTAATCCAGACCATAGGCCTTCAGCCCGCCAACCTTGAAGTTCTCGATGACAATATCGGACTTCGCCGCCAGCTCCCGAACCAACTTCTGACCTTCAGGCTGAGTGAAGTCTATAGTGACGGACTGCTTATTACGGTTGGCTGACAGGTAGTACGCAGCTTCAGACGTATTTTCTCCACGCGGATCCTTCAGAAAGGGCGGCCCCCAGGCGCGCGTATCGTCGCCATTGCCCGGGCGCTCGATCTTGATGACCTCGGCGCCGAGGTCAGCCAGAATCTGCCCTGCCCACGGGCCCGCGAGCACCCGAGACAAGTCCAGCACACGCAAATGCGATAACGCGCCCATTGCAGGCTCCTTAGTAGAAGGCCTGGATGCCGGTCTGTGCGCGACCCAGGATGAGCGCATGGACGTCGTGAGTGCCTTCGTAGGTATTGACCACTTCCAGGTTAACCAGATGCCTGGCGATGCCGAACTCATCAGAAATGCCATTACCACCCAACATGTCACGCGCCATACGTGCGATGTCCAAGGACTTGCCGCAAGAGTTGCGCTTCATGATGGAGGTGATTTCGACCGCTGCGGTGCCCTCGTCTTTCATGCGGCCCAGACGCAGGCAGCCTTGAAGCGCCAGCGTGATCTCGGTCTGCATGTCAGCGAGCTTTTTCTGAATCAGCTGATTAGCTGCAAGCGGACGGCCAAACTGTTGACGGTCCAGCGTGTATTGACGCGCGGTGTGCCAGCAAAACTCGGCAGCCCCCAAGGCGCCCCAGGAGATGCCATAGCGGGCGGAGTTAAGGCACGTGAAAGGACCTTTGAGGCCACGGACATCCGGGAAAATATTCTCTTCCGGCACAAACACGTTGTCCATGACGATCTCGCCGGTGATCGAAGCGCGAAGGCCAACCTTGCCGTGAATCGCCGGAGCCGTCAGGCCTTGCCAGCCCTTTTCCAGTACAAAGCCGCGGATATCGCCAGCGTCATCTTTGCCCCAGACAACGAATACGTCGGCGATGGGGCTGTTGGTGATCCACATTTTGCTACCGGTCAGGCGGTAACCGCCTTCGACGCTCCGCGCACGGGTGATCATCGCACCCGGATCCGAACCATGATTGGGTTCGGTGAGGCCGAAGCAGCCAATCCACTCACCGGACGCGAGTTTGGGCAGGTACTTCTGTTTTTGCGCTTCAGTGCCGAATTCGTTGATCGGCACCATGACCAGGGAGGACTGCACGCTCATCATGGAGCGGTAACCTGAATCGACGCGCTCGACCTCGCGAGCGATCAAGCCGTAACACACGTAGTTCAGACCGCTACCGCCATACTGCTCCGGGATCGTGGCACCGAGGAGACCTATCTCACCCATCTCGCGGAAAATCGCTGGATCTGTCTTTTCATGCCGGAAGGCTTCAAGTACACGCGGCGCTAGCTTGTCCCTGGCGAACTGCTCGGCGCTGTCGCGAACCATGCGCTCTTCTTCGGTGAGCTGCTGGTCCAGCAACAGGGGGTCGATCCAACTGAAACTTGCCTTGCCGCTCATGATTCTCTCCTCACCAAGATGCGCTTCCGGACTCGCCGGAAAAGTAATGGAGCGAGCCTAGGCCTGGAACCATCAAGGGAGCAAACGACGATTTCGCATCGTCTTGTGCTAATTTGTCACTCCGAAGCACGCTAATCAGCAGCCTGTCCGTTCTTCTGAGTGAGGCAAAGGTACATGCGCCGTAAAATCCCGAGCACCACCGCGCTGGTAAGCTTCGAGGCCGCTGCGCGGCACGAGAGCTTCACAAAAGCTGCCGAAGAGCTTTCGCTGACCCAGAGCGCGATCTGCCGACAGATCGCCAGCCTGGAAGAGTTCTTGAATGTCGGCCTGTTCCGACGCTCGCGACGGGGTGTGAAGCTAACAGAGGCGGGCCTTTCCTACAGTCGGCGCATTGCAACGCAACTCGACGCCGTTGAACGTGACACGCTGTCAGTGATGGGTCACCAGGGCGTGAATGTGATCGAACTCGCGGTGGTGCCTACCTTCGGCACGCAATGGCTACTTCCGCGTTTAAAGGATTTTCAAAAGAAACACCCTGACGTCACTGTCAACCTGACGAACCGCACGCGGCCCTTTTTGTTCGCGGATACCGAATTCGACGCAGCGATTTATTTTGGCGATGCTGATTGGTCCGGTACCGAATCTCACAGACTGATGGGCGAGAACCCGATGCCGGTCTGCAGTCCGGCACTGCTTGGGGCACGGCACAGCATTAGCGCTCAAGAGTTGGCCGAGATGCCGCTGCTCCAGCAAACCACTCGGCCCTATGCCTGGCGGCAATGGTTCAACTCGCGAGACATGGGCGTGGCCCGCGACATGACAGGTCCTCGTTACGAGCTATTCTCCATGCTCGCGCAGGCAGCCATGCACGACATGGGTGTGGCGCTCATACCACCATTTCTAATTCAGCATGAACTGGCCGAGAAGCGCCTGGTGATTGCCAACCCCCATCAGCTTTCTAGCTCAAAGGCGTATTACTTGATGATTCCAGAGCGCAAAACGGAATCGGCGTCCCTGAAAGCGTTTCGGGACTGGCTGATTCAGCAGGCCGACACTTACTCGCTGCCTTAAACACCCATCTGCGTCTTGAAGACTTAATGTAGTACGCCTACTTCAGAACCTACAGATATCCTGAATTGTCGCATTGACGACACACTTCTCAGCTCTGACCTTAACGCCCCAATAGTCATACAAATAGGGCTCTCCAGCCGTTTTCAGGGCGTTTTATAATTTCGTCGTCGGAAGACCCCTGCGGGCTCATATTTCATAAAAGATCATGTACATCAGGCACTTGCGTGATTTTGTGCGTCAATCGGTCACAGGGTGACTTGTAGTACATTTTTCGTTCAGTTACAGAAACCCTTGAAGGCCTCTGACATCCCCTGCAAAATGCCGCGCCCGGCTGTTTTAACGGGCGTAGTGATCGCAATCCCAGCCCTCGGGCCGTAGCGCGCTGGCCTAATTAAGACAATAAGATCACGCAGGAGATTTGACGTGCACATTGGAGTCCCCCTCGAAACCCAGCTTGGTGAAACCCGGGTCGCCGCCACTCCCGAGACCATCAAAAAGCTCATCGCCCAAGGCCACACAGTGACCGTTCAGAACGGCGCGGGCATTGCAGCGAGCGTGACGGACAGTGCTTACGAGGCAGCAGGTGCATTGATCGGCAGCGCCGCCGATGCGTTCGGCGCTGAACTCATCCTCAAGGTCTCCGCTCCCGGCGATGCAGAGCTACCGCTGATAAAAAGCGGCGCCGTGGTAGTCGGGATGCTCAACCCGTTCAATAACGACATGATCGCCAAGCTGGCCGAACGCGGAATCGCCGCCTTTGCCCTCGAAGCTGCGCCACGCACCTCGCGCGCGCAAAGCCTTGACGTGCTTTCCTCCCAGGCCAATATCGCCGGCTATAAAGCTGTGTTGTTGGCGGCGCATCACTACCCGCGCTTTATGCCGATGCTGATGACTGCGGCCGGTACGGTGAAAGCAGCGCGAGTGCTGATTCTTGGCGCGGGCGTTGCGGGGCTGCAGGCCATCGCCACGGCCAAACGCCTGGGTGCAGTCATTGAGGCCTCTGACGTGCGTCCGGCCGTCAAGGAACAGATCGAGTCGCTAGGGGCCAAGTTCGTTGACGTGCCGTACGAAACTGACGAGGAGCGCGAGGCTGCTGTGGGCGTCGGCGGTTACGCCCGCCCGATGCCAGCCAGCTGGATGCAGCGTCAGGCAGTGGCCGTTCATGAGCGCGCCAGGCAGGCGGACATCGTGATTACCACGGCGCTGATCCCTGGTCGCAAGGCACCGGTGCTGTTGAGCGCTGAAACAGTCGCGCAAATGAAGCCCGGTTCGGTGGTGATTGATCTGGCTGCCGCGCAGGGCGGCAACTGCCCGCTTACGGTGGCGGATCAGGTGGTGGTCGAGCACGGCGTGACCATTGTCGGCCACACGAATCTCCCGGCCATGGTTGCGGCGGATGCATCGGCTCTTTATGCCCGCAACCTGCTGGACTTCATGAAGCTGCTTTTCAACCAGGAAGGGCAGTTCCAGATCAACCTCGAAGACGACATCGTTGCCGCGTGCCTTATGTGCCGCGATGGCCACGTCATCCGCAAGAACGGCTGAGGATAAAAATAATGGAAGAGTTCATCTCACCCGGCATCTACAACCTGATCATTTTCGTGCTCGCCATTTACGTCGGCTATCACGTGGTCTGGAACGTGACGCCTGCGCTGCACACGCCCCTGATGGCAGTTACAAACGCTATCTCGGCCATCGTTATCGTCGGCGCGATGCTCGCTGCAGCGCTGACAGTAACGCCACTGGGCAAAACCATGGGCACGCTGGCCGTCGCGCTGGCCGCCGTTAACGTCTTCGGCGGTTTTTTGGTCACCCGGCGCATGCTGGAGATGTTCAAAAAGAAAGCGCCCAGGGTTAAAGACGAGGTGGCCAAGTAATGAGCATGAACCTCGTCACATTGCTGTACCTCGTCTCCGCGATCTGCTTCATCCAGGCGCTGAAGGGCCTGTCTCATCCGACCACGTCGCGTCGAGGCAACCTGTTCGGCATGCTCGGCATGGGTCTGGCTGTTTTAACTACGGTCGGACTGGTCTTCAAACTGGCCGCGTTGTCCACGGACGGTGCCAGCGCAGGGATTGGTTATATCCTGATCGGTCTGCTGGTCGGCGGCACTGCCGGTTCGATCATGGCAAAGCGCGTCGAAATGACCAAGATGCCGGAACTGGTCGCCTTCATGCACAGCATGATCGGTCTGGCCGCCGTATTCATCGCCATTGCTGCCGTGGTCGAGCCACAGTCGCTGGGCATTGTTCACCACTTGGGTGATCCGATTCCGGCGGGCAATCGTCTGGAGTTGTTCCTTGGCGCAGCGATTGGTGCGATCACCTTCTCCGGCTCCGTCATCGCTTTCGGCAAGCTGTCTGGCAAATACAAGTTCCGCTTGTTCCAGGGCGCACCGGTGCAGTTTGCCGGTCAGCACAAGCTCAATCTGATTTTGGGTCTGGCGACGCTGCTGTTCGGCATCACGTTCATGCTGACGGGTAGCCTGTTCGCGTTCAGCATTATGCTGATCCTCGCGTTCGTGATTGGCGTGCTGCTGATTATCCCGATTGGCGGCGCAGACATGCCGGTCGTGGTGTCGATGCTCAACAGTTATTCGGGCTGGGCGGCGGCGGGTATTGGCTTCTCGCTGAACAACTCGATGCTGATCATCGCCGGCTCTCTGGTCGGCTCTTCCGGCGCGATTCTGTCGTACATCATGTGCAAAGCGATGAACCGCTCGTTCTTCAACGTGATCGGCGGCGGCTTTGGTGGCGCTGCGGATACCGGTGCTGCAAGTGGCACCCAGGAAGCCCGCCCGGTCAAATCCGGATCAGCTGACGATGCGACCTTCCTGCTGACCAACGCCGACACTGTAATCATCGTGCCGGGTTACGGGCTGGCGGTCGCTCGAGCGCAGCACGCGCTGAAAGAGCTGACCGAAAAGCTGACCCACGCGGGCGTCACGGTGAAGTACGCGATCCACCCGGTGGCCGGCCGGATGCCGGGGCACATGAACGTGCTGCTGGCGGAAGCCGAGGTGCCTTACGATCAAGTGTTCGAGATGGAGGACATCAACTCCGAATTCGGTCAGGCGGACGTCGTCCTGGTGTTAGGCGCCAACGATGTGGTCAATCCCGCGGCCAAGAACGATCCCAAGTCGCCAATTGCCGGCATGCCAATTCTTGAGGCGTACAAAGCCAAGACCATCATCGTCAACAAGCGCTCCATGGCCAGCGGCTATGCCGGCCTGGATAACGAGCTGTTCTATCTGGACAAAACCATGATGGTGTTTGGTGACGCCAAAAAGGTCATCGAGGACATGGTCAAAGCGATCGAATAACGGTTGCAACCCGCGATAAAACAACCCTCGGCGCAGGTGATGGCCGAGGGTTTTTTACACCCCGGGTAAAAGTGTTTCTCGCGCAGAGGCGCTAATTAGAGCCCTTAGTGCGACCTTGGTAGCGGGACGAACACACTTCAAATCTCTAGACTTCGCTCACGCATCTTTGTCATGAGATTAAACAACATGCACCGTGAACGAATCCGTCTGCCCTCGCTGATGAGCAAGATAATGAGCGCGGCCGACGCCGCTTCCTTGATCAAGGACGGCATGACCGTTGGCATGAGCGGCTTCACCCGCGCAGGCGAAGCCAAGGCCGTGCCCCAGGCGCTGGCTGAACGCGCCAAAGCAGTTCCGCTGAAGATCAGCCTGATGACGGGCGCAAGCCTGGGCAACGATCTGGACAAGCAACTGACCGAAGCGGGCGTGCTGTCCCGCCGCATGCCTTTTCAGGTCGACAGCACTCTGCGCAAGGCCATCAACGACGGCAGCGTTATGTTCATCGACCAGCATCTGTCGGACACCGTCGAGCAACTGCGCAATCGTCAGATCAAGGCCGTGGATATCGCCGTGATTGAATGCGTGGCGATCACCGAAGAAGGGCACCTGGTGCTCAGCACGTCAGTCGGCAACTCGGCGAGCTTCGCCATTCTTGCGGAACACGTGATCATCGAGATCAACCTCGCCCAGCCCCTGGAGCTGGAAGGGCTGCATGACATCTATATACCCACTTACCGGCCGACGCGGCTGCCGATCCCGGTGCTTAAGACCGATACCCGAATCGGCAGTCAGGCCGTGAAGATCGATCCGGCCAAGATCGTCGGCATCGTGATCAGCAATCAACCCGACTCGCCGTCGTCGGTATTGCCGGCAGACACCGACACTCAGGCTATCGCGGGCCATTTGGTTGAGTTCTTCAAGAACGAAGTGCGGCTGAACCGCCTGACCAATCAGCTGATGCCGCTGCAGGCCGGGGTAGGCACGATCGCCAATGCCGTCATGACAGGGTTGATCGATTCACCCTTTCACGGCATGACGATGTATTCGGAAGTACTGCAGGATTCGACGTTCGACCTGTTCGAGGCGGGCAAGCTGGATTTTGCCTCGGGCTGTTCCATGACGCTGTCCGAGCGCAAGCACTCTGCGGTCTACGACAATCTGGAACAGTACAGATCCAGACTGTTACTGCGCCCTCAGGAAATTTCGAACCATCCAGAGGTCGTCCGCCGCCTGGGCATCATCGGGATCAACACCGCTCTGGAGTTCGACTTGTACGGAAACGTCAACTCCACCCATGTGGGCGGCACACGGATGATGAACGGGATAGGCGGGTCAGGCGACTTTGCACGGAATGCCCATCTCGCCATTTTCGTAACTAAGTCCATCGCCAAGGCCGGGGCGATCTCAAGCGTGGTGCCCATGGTCAGCCATGTGGACCATACCGAACACGACGTGGACATCCTGGTGACAGAGATAGGACTGGCCGATTTGCGAGGTCTGGCACCCCGGGAACGTGCGCGGGTCATCATCGACAACTGCGTGCATCCGGCTTACCGCGAGGCGCTGAATGATTATTTCCGCCGCGCCTGCGCAATTGGCGGCCACACCCCGCATGTGCTGCGGGATGCACTCAGCTGGCACCTTAACCTCGAAGAAACGGGACACATGTTGGCGATCTGAAAACACAGTTTGTCAGTGGCGGCAACCTTTCGTCATCACAGTTGGCAGCTTGAACGCAAATCCTGCAAAAACTGTACTGCTGTACGGGTTATATCGGGTAGGCCAAACGGGAAATGACCAGCGCAATCATCCAAAAAGCACACTTATGGTGCAGACCCGTACAGTTGCCCCACTTCTGAACAAAACAGTGTTGTTTAACAGTTAACTGGAGCAGCACAATACAAATGAACTGTGTCTAGAGAGAGGAGGGCAATGAGAGGAATATTGTCACCAATCAAGTCACTCTCTAATCCCGCCACAAGCGGAAGGAAGATGCATCATGGAACGCACCGTCAGTTCCGAACTGTTCTACGAAGACACCGCAAAAACCGCACAAGCCTCTTTGCCGCTGCGCATGTTCGCCAACCTGATGCTCTGGCAGCGTCGTCTGTCCAGCCGCCATCAACTGGCTCGTCTGGATGCACGTTTGCTGGCTGACGCCGGTATCAGCGAATCCCAGCGTTACGAAGAGCTGAGCAAGCCGTTCTGGCGCTAATGTAGCGTCTGCTGGTCCCAGGCAAAGCGCCTCTCGCCAGCAACCCGAATTGTTCAAACAAAACCCGTCAGCAGGGCACTGCTGACGGGTTTTGTCGTTTCAGGCCAGCGTACAGCTTGGCAACCAAAACCAGTACAGTTTGATTTTCTTCACGAAAACCCATACAGACCAATGTTTTCAGGCGATTTCAGCAGTAATGGTCCGCACGCCGGCTACTTGCGTAAGGCGAGGATGGTTAGCGGGCTCGCTTATAAGCTAATCTTGCGCCACCTTGACCACGCACTCGCGAGACAGCTAAGGCTGAGCTTCCGATTTAAGCGTCAGTGGTTTTCGAGTCCCGTTATTTTGGAGTGCCTGTATGTCTCGCGTTCGCCTGTTGAGTGCCGCTTTCCTGATCGTTGCCGCTACCGGGGCCCAGGCTTCCAGTTTCGTTGTTACAACCGACACCATCGTCCGTGCGCTGGATGCATCATCCAATGCCACGTCGAAAATCTCGTCCTCCTTTCATGACGACAAGATTGTCCTGGCCGCCCGCGACGACGCAGCAAGCTTCGTTGCCAGCGAAGGCGAGATCCGTGGCGTGAAGCTTCAAGGCGCGTTGCAACACATCCGCGAGGTTGCGCCAAGCCTGCAAGCGTCGGACGCGCAACTCGCGCAGGCGATTCTTGCCATCTGATTCAGTATCGCGACAGGTTTCTCCCGCCTACGCCTGGGTCTTTGCACTAGCTCTGACCCGGGTGTTGCGCTAGCCTTGCGACTCGTTTCGCAGAACCTGAACAGCCCTGAATAGCCATGCATTCGTTGTCTCGCCTAGCGCTTGCCGTCATCGCCACCTTGAGTATTTCCACTCAGGTTCTGGCGTTCGACGTGACCACACAAAGCCTGGTCAAAACCGGATACGCCACCAGCCAGGTGACGACCGGGCCTTTCGATAGCAAGTTGATAATTGCCGCCCAGGATGATGCAGCAGTGTTTGTTGCCAGTGATGGCCAACTGCGAGGAGCACGACTGGAATCGGCGCTGGCATACCTGCGTCAATCCCGCCCGAAACTTCATGCAAGCGACCTTGAACTGGCGCAGGCAATCCTCGTCCAATAGTCACTTTTTTGTAACTTCCGTATTTTGGAGACGTTCCATGCGTACCCCGTTGATCGCTGCCGCCCTCGGCCTGCTCTTGCTGACTGATATGGCACAGGCACAAACCCTGAAGGCCACCAGTAACATCGTCGTTCGCGCCCTCGGCCGCAGCATCGATTTCACCTCCGACACCACCTCATCCGTACGTAACTGGAAACTCGTACTCGAAGCGCGCGACGACGCCGCCAGCTATGTCGCCAGCAACGGCGATATCCATGGCGCACTGCTCGACGCAGCTTTCATGACGCTGCGCGACCGCCTGCCGGAGGCCCGCAACGCCAGTGACCAGGACCTCGCCGAGGCCATCCTCGCACTGTGAAACGCCTCGCTGTCTGGCTGCTGACGTCGGCGCTGTCGCTGATTTGCACGGGCGCCTTCGCCGATCTCAGGCTGTCGTTGCATGCAGACGGGCTCAGCCCTGCGCAACAAAAGGCCAGCCAGACATTGCTCGACGAAGCGATGGAGCACCTGCCGCCACTTTTCGTCAGCAAGCTCGATAGAAAGGTCGAAGTGCATTGGACGGATGACATGCCGTCCAATGCCTACGGCCGTGCAGACGGCCCTTACCGGCTGGACCTCAATGAGCACTTGCTCGCCGGCCTGACCGATGGCAGCGCCGCAACAACCCGAACCAACCGTCCTCACGGCACCGTGCGCGAAGAAATGCTCGCCACGGTTCTGCATGAGCTGACCCATATTTATGATCACGCGCAGCTCTGGTCCCCTGAAGACCGCAAGTTGATCGTTGCATGTACCCGGCAGGGCAAGAGCGTGGGAAAGGTTGGCCTGCGTGACAGCTGTCGGGGGCAGACCGACCGACGCTTCACGTTAAGTGATGATCCCCGCCTTCTGGATCTGGCGGGATGGCCACAGTACGTCGGCCGCCGCGGTGACAGGGAAGAGCGCAACGGCCAGGTCGCGCGCAGTCCGGACATCTACGAAATCAGCAGCCCGCTGGAGTTCGTTGCGGTGAACATGGAGTACTTCCTCCTCGATCCGGCCTACGCCTGTCGCCGTCCGGCACTCTACGACTATTACAAAGCTCGGTTCGACTGGGCGCCCGCGACGAAAGATCAGTGCCCGACGTCCTATCCTTACCTCAACGCCGGGAACGACTTTGCCCGAGAGCCACTGGGCAAGCTGGACCCCGAACGTGTGTACGAAGTCGATTACCTGCTGGCCGAGGCCAACCAGAATCTGGCGAGCCGTTGGGGCCATAGCATGCTTCGGCTGGTGATATGCAAGCCTGGTCGGCCGCGTGGCCCGGACTGTCGGCTGGATCTGGATCAGCACCTGGTGCTGTCGTATCGCGCCTTCGTCAACGACCTTCAGCTGTCCAGCTGGAGCGGCTTGACCGGGAAGTATCCCTCGCGCCTGTTTGTCCTGCCGCTGGGTCAGGTGATCGATGAGTACACCAAGACCGAACTGCGCGGCCTGGCCTCTGTCCCGCTGAAACTGTCCCGAGAGGAGATCAACGGTCTGGTTCAGCACGCTGCCGAGATGCACTGGGCCTATGACGGGGATTACTGGTTCCTGTCCAACAACTGCGCGGTGGAAAACCTGAAGCTGCTGCGCAGTGGCACCAACGATCCGCGGCTTGTCGGGTTGGACAGCATCATGCCCAATGGGCTGCTGGAAGTCCTCAAGGGCAGGGGGCTGGCGGACACCAGCGTGCTGGACGATCCGAAGAAAGCGCTGCGCATGGGATACCGCTTCGACTCGTACCGCGATCGTTATCAGGCGATGTTCGATGTACTGCGCAAGACTACTAGCGTCAAGCAGACCACGGTCGAGGATTGGCTGGCACTGACGCCCCAAGAGCGGCGCCCGTATTTCGCCAATGCTGATTTACGCACCAGCGCGGCAATGCTGCTGCTGGAACAGGCCGGGCTCCGTCGTCAGTTATTGCTCGCGCAGGATGAGGTCAAGCAGCGCTACCTCAGTGCTGTGGAGCAGAAGGACAACGGCGTCTCCAGGGCGACCGGCACGCTGCAGGACATTCTCGCCAACAGCGGATTCCTGAGTCGACCCGCAGAATTGCTCGGCAGCGGCGGCTACGGTCTGCCGCAGGAAGGCGAGTGGAAGCGCTTGGAGGACGAGAGCAGCCAGCGGCAGAAACAGCTTCAGCGGCTCAGCGGCGATCTGGACAAAGAGGTGAGGGCGCTGCTCGATCCCGACCGCGCCGCCGAGATCGCTGCAACCGAAGACAACCTCAAGCAGGTCGGTGAACACCTGCGGGCGCTGCACAAGGCAGCAGGCGGGCTGGAGCTGCCCTGATCGCTGCGCGCCCCTAAATGACTCAGGCAGTTTCCCCAGACTCACCTGGCAGATGCTCGTCGAGGTGCAGCCAGGGCAGGCGGCTGTCGGTCCAGATGTGTCGATCGGCAGGCGTCAGCTCCGGATGATCAAGGGTGGCAATAGTCACATCCATGGTCTCCGGGCTGTTCCGGCTGAACAGCGCGACCTGTGCCCCACAGTTATTGCAGAAATACCGCACGCATGTCGGGCCTGAATCATAGGTAGTCGGACTTCCCGCCAGCCATTTGAAAGCCTCGACCGGCACGCTGGTCCACGTCACGACGATCCCACCTGACGTGCGGCGACAAATCGAACAATGGCAGTGGGCGACGTCATCCACGGGGCCATCGAGCTGGTAACGCAGATTGCCGCAATGGCATCCGCCGGTCTGCAATTCACTCATGAGCACTCTCCAGGTTATGTAGGGGTCTGACCGCATCCTGGGGTCGATAACTCAAACTCCCGCTCGTCAAATTGCGACATGCAACGAAAGCTGGCTGAAAGCTTCCCCGTTTAGCATCACCTCACCGCCGGCGAAAGACCGGTCGGCCAGGACGAACGCGCTTGACGTTCTCCGGCCCATCTACAACAACAATTAGGTGATTTCCGATGCTTGCATGTGCCCTGCAGTACCCCCTTCGTAATCCCCGACTCCACGCGCCGCTCGTTTTGAGCTGATCGATTCGTCTCGTCCGTTCCCACGCCGCGTAACGCTGGAGTAATTGCTATGTTGACCTTCCTCGGCTTCGCCATGGTCGTCGCCTTCATGTACCTGATCATGAGCAAGCGCCTGTCCGCGCTGATTGCCTTGATCATTGTCCCTATCGTTTTTGCCTTGTTCGGTGGCTTCGCCTCGGAAATCGGCCCAATGATGCTTGCGGGCATCACCAAGCTAGCGCCAACAGGCGTAATGCTGATGTTCGCCATCCTTTATTTCGCACTGATGATCGACTCCGGGCTGTTCGACCCGGCCGTGCGCAAGATCCTCAAGCTGGTGAAAGGCGACCCGGTCAAGGTGTCGGTCGGTACGGCTGTGCTGGCGCTGGTTGTCTCGCTGGACGGTGATGGCGCCACGACGTACATGATCTGCGTGGCCGCCATGCTGCCGCTGTACAGCCGTCTGGGCATGAGCCCGCGCATCATGGCGGGCCTGATCATTCTGGCCGGCGGCGTGATGAACATGACGCCATGGGGCGGCCCGACCGCGCGGGCAGCGAGTGCCCTGCATGTCGATCCATCCGACATCTTCGTGCCAATGATTCCGGCGATGCTGGCAGGCGTTGTGGCGATTCTGCTGATCGCCTACTTCTACGGCAAACGCGAGCGTGCGCGCCTGGGCGAACTGCACCTGCCCGGTGACGAGGGCGATCACAGCGACATCAGCGTTTCGCAGTTTCCTGAAGCCCGCCGCCCCAAGCTGATCTGGTTCAACGCCGCACTGACGCTGGTGCTGATGGTGGCGCTGATCATGGGCCTGCTGCCGCTGCCGGTGCTGTTCATGATCGCATTCAGTATCGCGATGATCGTCAACTATCCGTGCCTGCAAGCACAGAAAGACCGTGTAGCGGCCCACGCCGGCAGCGTGCTGGCAGTGGTCGGACTGATTTTTGCTGCGGGGATCTTTACCGGTATCCTGTCCGGCACCGGAATGGTCGACGCGATGTCGAAGAGCCTGCTGGCCGTGATTCCTGAAGCGATGGGCCCTTATCTGGCCGTGATCACTGCAGTTGTCAGCATGCCGTTCACTTTCTTCATGTCCAACGACGCGTTCTACTATGGTGTGCTGCCAGTGCTGGCCGAAGCCGCTTCGCATTACGGCATCAGCCCGGTGGAGATGGCACGTGCCTCGATCGTCGGCCAGCCCGTCCACCTGTTGAGTCCGTTGGTGCCGTCGACGTATCTGCTGGTGGCACTGGCGGGCATCGAGTTCGGTGATCACCAGCGCTTTACCCTCAAATGGGCCGTGCTGGTGTGTGTATGCATTCTGATCGCTGCGCTGCTGATGGGAATTTTCCCGCTTTACAGCAGCCTATAACGCAACTCAACGCTCCCTCTGGCGTAACTGTGCCGGAGGGAAGACAAACGCTCAAAGGAATACGTAATGGAATGGCTGACCAACCCTGAGATCTGGGTTGCTTTCTTCACGCTGACCGCCCTGGAAATCGTGCTGGGTATCGACAACATCATCATGATCTCGATCCTGGTCAGCCGCATGCCTAAGGCGATGCAGCCACGCACCCGTATCTTCGGCCTGGCGCTGGCGATGGTGACGCGGATTCTGCTGCTGCTGTCGATCACCTGGGTCATGCGCCTCACCGACGACCTGTTCGTGGTCCTCGGCCAGGGCATTTCCGGACGTGACCTGATCCTGTTCTTCGGTGGTCTGTTTCTGTTGTGGAAGAGCTCGCAAGAGATCTACCACGGCATGGAAGGCGAGGAAGAATCGCTGGATGAGCCGAAAGGCAAGGGCGGCATGTTTCTGTACACCATCCTTCAGATTGCAATCATCGACATCGTATTCTCGCTGGACTCGGTCATTACTGCCGTGGGTATGGTTTCCCACGTACCGGTGATGGTCGCGGCGATCATCGTGGCGGTGCTGATCATGATGCTGTGCGCGGGCGTCATCAGCGACTTCATCGAGAAGCACCCTTCGCTGAAAATGCTGGCGCTGTCGTTCCTGATCGTCGTCGGCACCGTGCTGATTGCCGAGTCGTTCGATGTGCATGTGCCGAAGGGCTACGTCTACTTCGCCATGGCGTTCTCGCTGGCGGTTGAGGCGATCAACATCAAAATGCGCACGTCGATGGCGAAGAAGCGCAAGATGCAGGACCCTGTGAAACTTCACAAGGACGTACCGGGGCAGTAACGTCCGCTGCGCGGATGTGGTGAAAACGGGGCCCTTTGAGTGCCCCGTTTTTTATCGGTGCGAATCAACGGGCGACCTTCAAATACCTGATTTATGACAGATTTGTTTCAAGAAATAATCCGCTGTGCCATGCTGGCATTAAGGCCACAGGCCGACTAAAGCTTTAGTTGAGCGCGCTGTTCGATGCACCTCATGCGCTTACGCTCGCTACACGCTGGACCTTTAACTTTGCCCGATGGGCAACCTACAGGGGGCTCTCCATATGCTGACCCTGCTCGATTTGCTGTCTGCCGTCGCGCTGTTGATCTGGGGCACACACATCGTTCGGACCGGCATTCTGCGTGTCTACGGCTCGCAGCTGCGCCGGGTCATTGGCCAGAACATGGCCAAACGCCCGCTGGCATTCGTTGCGGGGATCCTCGTCACCGCGGTGGTGCAAAGCAGTAACGCCACGGCGATGCTGGTGACGTCCTTCGTTGGCCAGGGTTTGATGGGGCTGACGCCCGCGCTGGCCATCATGCTCGGTGCCGACGTCGGTACTGCGGTGATGTCGCGAATCCTGACATTCGACCTGTCGTGGCTATCACCGCTGCTGATCTTTCTGGGCGTGATCTTCTTTCTGTCGCGCAAACAAACCCGCGTGGGTCAGTTGGGTCGTGTCGGCATTGGCCTGGGCCTGATCATTCTCGCCTTGCAGCTGATTGTCACTGCCGCTGCGCCCATCACCCAGGCGGCCGGGGTCAAGGTGCTGTTTGCGTCACTGACGGGTGATCTATTGCTCGACGCACTGGTCGGCGCCATGTTCGCGCTGATCTCCTACTCAAGCCTTGCGGCGGTGCTGCTGACGGCGACCCTCGCAGGCGCGGAAATCATCAGCCTGCCGGTGGCGATCGGTCTGGTGATCGGCGCCAACATCGGCAGTGGTCTGCTGGCGTTCCTCAGCACCAGCATGCAAAACGTCGCCGGGCGGCAGGTGGCCTTGGGCAGTCTGTTGTACAAACTGATCGGCCTGTTGCTGATCACCCCTGTGCTGACCCCGCTGGTGGCGTGGATGGACACGCTGAATGTCAGTCCGTCGAGCCTGGTCATCAGCTTTCATGTCATCTACAACTCCCTGCGCTGCCTGATCATGCTGCCGACCGTGGGACCGATGGGACGCCTGTGTGCGTCGATTCTGCCTCAGCAGGCCGAGATCAACGGCCAGACCAAGCCTCGCCATCTGGACCTGACCGCACTGGCCACGCCGAGTCTTGCGCTGGCGAATGCCGTGCGCGAAACCCTGCGCATGGGTGATCTCATCGACAGCATGCTCAATGCCATGCAAGAGGTGCTGCGTGGCAACCAGACGGCGGTCACTCAAGAGGTGCGTCGGCTCAACGATGATGTCGAGGTACTCTACAACGCCATCAAGTTATACCTGGCGCAGATGCCCCGCGACGACCTCAGCGATCAGGACAATCGCCGCTGGGCCGAGATCATCGAACTGGCGATCAATCTGGAACTGGCCAGCGGGCTGATCGAGCGCATGCTGCGCAAGGTCCAGCAGCAAAAGACCTCGCAGCGCCGTTCGTTTTCCGACGTCGGCCTGGAAGAACTGTCCGGGCTGCACGAGCAACTGATGGCGAATCTGCGTCTTGGCCTGTCGGTCTTCCTCAGCGGCGACCCGGAGAGCGCGCGCCAGTTGTTGCGCGAGAAGCGTCGTTTTCGGGCACAGGAGCGGCGCCTGGCCCATGCCCATGTCAGCAGACTGCAACGCAAGATTGTGCAGAGTATCGAGACCAGCTCCCTGCACCTTGAGCTGATTTCCGACATGAAACGCTTGAACTCGCTGTTCTGCAGCAGCGCCTACGTGGTCCTTGAAACCACTGACACAGGCGCCTTGTCCAGCGAGGGCAACCCGGAATAATCGTGGTGAACGCAGGCGCCGCTGCGAAGTCTGTTACACATATCGGCCCGCAAGGAAGCCCGTTTTTATGCGTTGCCTGCTGTTCGTTTGTCTGGTTCTGACATCCCTTTCTTCCATGGCCCTCGACCGGTTGCAGGTTGAGGGCTACGTGCTGCCCAACGGTTTGCAGTTGTTGCTCAAGCCTGCGGACAAAGGTCATGTCGCTATTCGCCTGGTCGTGGGTATTGGCTTCGATGACTTCAAATGCGAAGACAAAGAGCTGCCGCACCTGCTGGAGCACCTGCTATTCAGCGGGATCGACAACAGCGGGGAGGGCGGACTTGAGCAACAGATGCAGGCGCTGGGTGGAGAGTGGAACGCGTTCACCAGCAACACCGATACCACTTTCGTCATCGAGGCGCCGGCGCAGAATCAGCGCAAGGTGCTCGATCTGCTCCTCAATCTGCTGACTCACACGCAAATCAATCAGGCCAATCTGGACACTGCCAAGCGCATCGTCGCCCGTGAAGACGGTGGCCACTACTCGCATTTGCAACGCTGGCTGGACAAGCGTGATCTGGGCCACGGTGCCAGCAGTCAGCTTGCCGTTGAGCTTGGCCTCAAATGTCCGGAGCGGGCAGAGGTCGATCACCTCACGCTGGAGCAAGTCGAGAATATCTACAACAACTGGTACGCCTCCAACAACATGACGCTGATCATCGTGGGCGAACTCGACAAGTTGCTGCCGGCCTATCTGGAACGCACCTTTGGCCAACTTAATGCGGTGGATCCTACGGAACATCCGCCGCTTCGCTCGATGACCGAAAAGGCCGATCCCGAGCGCACCCTGATCCGCGGCGCGTTGGGCGATGGCGCGAAGCTGCATTTGCTGTTCCCTGAGCCGGACATGGGCGAGCAGCACGATGAAACCTGGGATCTGGTGAAAGCGTATCTGGACTGGGCGCTGTACAGCGAACTGCGTCTGGACAAGGGGTATTCCTACGGGCCATGGGCCGATCGCGAAGCGTTCGGGGACACCGGCTTTCTCAGCCTTAATGCCGATCTCAACCGCGAAGACGTCGATTCGGCCACGGCGGCAGTGCGCGCGATGCTCCAGCGGCTGCGCAAGGAAGGCATGGACCCGGCCACCTTTGCACGGCTGCAGCAGGCCTCGGTCGCCAAGCAAGCCTGGACGGTTCAAGGCAATAGCGCGCTGGCCGACTATTACTGGGGTGCGTTGAACGATTACGACGATGGCCGCTTCCAAGACCCGGCCAAGCGGACCCGGGGCGTGAGCCTGGATCTGGCCAATCAGGCGATGCGTCAACTGCTGGCGCAACCCGGGTATCTTCGCGTTGAGGAGCCACTGCTCAGTTACGACGAGCTATATGGGGCCGGATGCTTGCTGACAGGGCTGGTGGCGTTGCTGATTGTCTGGCGATGGCGGGTTTACAAGAAGCGTCCGTTGTAACGCCTATAGTCAGCGTATTGGATTCAGCGGGACCGTCAGACGCAAACGATCTACAACTTCATAGACCTAGCTTCATAAACGAAGAGTGACGCCCACCGATGCCGGACATCAACGCAATCATTCAGCACTCGCTCGTCCAGCGTGTGCTGGAGTTCATCAAGCGCTACCCCGGGCTGATTGCGTTTTTTGGGTTTTGCTCAGGCATCGGCAGTTTCATTCTGGTGGATCGCCAGGCCAAGCTGGCGACCTGGATTGCGGTCATTCTGCTGGTGAGCTGGATCTGGCTGATGGTGGAAAACAGCGCGGTCGCGCTGTTCGCGAAGATGTTCAAGCGCGAGATCCCGCAGCCGCTGCTGCGCTACGGCACTCAGATGATCCATCAGGAAAGCCTGTTTTTCGTACTGCCGTTCTTCTTCGTCACCACCACGTGGTACAGCGGCCAGCTGGCGTTCACCGGGCTGCTCGGGGCGGCAGGCCTGATTTCCATCATCGACCCGCTGTACTACAAATGGCTGGCGCCGCGCCGCTGGCTGTTCATGGCTCTGCACACCCTGACGCTGTTCGCCGCACTGCTCACGGCGCTGCCGATCATCGTTCACCTGACCACCGCCGAAAGTTACAAACTGGCGCTGGGCATTGCGATGCTGCTGTCATTTCCGAGCCTGGCATCGGGCTATCCGATCAACAGCTGGCAGCGCGGCCTTGGCGTGGTGGCCATGACACTGGCGATCGGCGGCGCGGGCTGGATGGCGCGATTCTGGGTGCCGCCGGCGACTCTCTGGCTGACCGAAGCAGCGATCAGCACCCGCTTCGATAATCAGAATCGCACCCCCGGCGAGAGCATTCAGGAGATCGGCGTCAACCAACTGCGCAGCGCCGGGCTTTACGCCTACACGTCGATCAACGCCCCGCGCGGTCTGAACGAGCGGATTTATCACGTGTGGCGCCACAATGGCGAGGAAATAGAGCGGATTGCTCTAGACATCAAGGGCGGTCGTGAGGAAGGCTACCGAGCCTGGACGCACAAGCAGAATTTTCCGCCGGATGTGTTGGGCAAATGGCAGGTGAGGGTGCTCACGGAGGACGGGCAGATGATCGGGGTGCTGCGCTTTGACGTTACCGAGCGTGATCAGCCGGCCGTCACTCGCAACAAGATCAAGCCCGCAGGCCTCAAGCCAGGCACCGACGCTGCAAAGCCGGATGATTCCGAGGCGAAAAAACCCGCAGACAGTGCCCCAGCCGAGAACTCATCTGCCCCGGCCAAAACCAACTAAGCTCGTCGCTATGACCCCACTGACCACCCAGGTTTCCTCCGCGCCCAAGGTTCCAGGACGCGTCTTACTGGACACTTCGAGCGATCCCGTGCAACTGCGGATTGCCGGAGACTGGACGCTCACCCATTACCGCGAACTCAAGCGACAGACCGATGCGTTAAGTACAGGATTCGGCCCAGCCACCCTGGTGGACATGGACCAACTTGGCGCGCTCGATACCGCTGGCGCTTCACTGCTCGTGGAGCTGCTCGGTGTGCAGCGCCTGCGTTTGCTGGCCGTGCAAGCGCCCAACCTGCCGGAATCCAGCCGCGCGCTGATGCAAACCATCCAGAGCGCACTGGCTGACTATTGCCAGCCCGTCCGAGAGCCTGAAGCGGCGGTCGGTATGCAGCTGCTGTCGCGAATTGGTTCGGCAGTGGAGGTGATCTGGAAGGACACGCTGCAACTGTTGGGCTTTATCGGGCTGATACTGCAGACCTTCGCCTCCACGCTGTTTCGCCCTAGGCGCTGGCGCACCACTTCCGTCATTGCCCACATCGAGCAAATCGGCCTGGACGCAGCGCCCATTGTGGCGCTGCTGACGTTCATGGTCGGCGCCGTGGTGGCCTTTCTCGGCGCCACGGTGCTGAAGGCTTTTGGCGCGACCATTTTCACCGTAGACCTGATTGGCTTCTCGTTCCTGCGGGAATTCGCCGTGCTGCTGACTGCCATCTTGTTGGCCGGTCGTACGGCCAGCGCCTTCACCGCGCAGATCGGCTCGATGAAAGCCAACGAAGAGCTGGATGCGCTGCAGACACTGGGGCTGAGCCCTACGGAACTGCTGGTGTTGCCCCGCGTTCTTGCGTTACTCATCTCCCTGCCCATGCTGACCTTTCTCGCGATGATCTGCGGCATTGTCGGTGGCGGCGTGGTCTGCGCTCTGTCCCTGGGCATCTCGCCGGCGATGTTTCTGTCGTTGATGCAGGCCGACATCGGCGTGCAGCACTTTCTCGTCGGCATCGCCAAGGCGCCGATCTTCGCGTTTTTCATCGCAGCGATCGGTTGCCTGGAGGGCTTCAAAGTCGAGGGCAGCGCTGAGTCCGTCGGGGCTCACACGACATCGAGCGTGGTGCAGTCCATTTTTGTGGTCATCGTGCTGGACGCACTGGTCGCGATGTTCTGCATGGAGATCGGCTGGTGACCCGCCGTTGCGTACAACCCGTCGAGACGGTGATTGAGGTCCGCGGCTTGAGCAATCGCTTTGGCCCGCAAGTGGTGCATGAGAACCTCGATCTGGAACTGTATCGCGGGGAAATTCTCGGGGTGGTGGGCGGCTCCGGCGCAGGCAAGTCAGTGTTGCTGCGCAGCATTGTCGGGCTGCAAAGACCTGCCTCGGGCAGTGTCCGCGTTTTGGGTCAGGATTTGCTGAATTTGTCCGATAAAGCGCGCTCTCAGGTGGAACGACGTTTCGGTGTGCTGTTTCAGAAAGGCGCGCTGTTCTCCTCGCTGACCATCACGGAGAACGTTGCGCTGCCGCTGATCGAACACGCCGGGCTGAGCCGCGAGGAGGCCGAGCATCTGGCCGGAATCAAAATGGCGTTGGCCGGACTGCCGTTGTCGGCGGCGCATAAATACCCCGCGTCGCTCTCCGGTGGCATGATCAAGCGCGCGGCGCTGGCGCGAGCACTGGCGCTGGATCCGGACATCCTGTTTCTGGACGAGCCCACTGCCGGGCTCGATCCGATTGGCGCCGGCGCGTTTGACCAGTTGATCCTGACCCTGCGCGACGCCTTGGGACTGAGCGTATTCATGGTCACCCACGACCTCGACACGCTTTATACAATCACCGACCGCGTCGCCGTGCTGGCGCAGAAGCGCGTGCTGGTTGCCGACACCATCGACAGGGTGTCCGCGACCAAGGACGCCTGGATTCACGAATACTTTCATGGCCCGCGTGGCCGCTCGGCCTATTCGGCGGCCACCCACCCACACGAGGTCTCATGATGGAAACCCGCGCCCATCACGTTTTGATCGGCCTGTTCACGGTCATCGTGGTCGCTGCCGCGCTGCTGTTTGGTCTGTGGCTGGCCAAATCCAGCGTCGACTCGGCGTTCAAGGACTATCAGGTTGTCTTCAACGAGGCGGTCACCGGTCTGTCTCGCGGCAGTCCGGTGCAATACAGCGGGATCAAGGTCGGTGACGTCGTGCAGTTGCGCCTCGATCCCCAAGACCCGCGCCGCGTGCTGGCGCAGATCCGCGTTGCCGGCGAAACCCCGATCAAGCGCGACACCTTCGCCAAACTGGCATTGGCCGGCATCACTGGCACCTCGCTGATCCAGCTCAGTGGCGGTACACCGCAAAGCGAGGCGTTGAAGGGCGAGGGCGGCAACCTGCCAGTGATCATCGCCTCGCCGTCGCCCATTTCGCGGCTGCTGAATGACAGCGATGATCTGCTCAGCGGCAGCACCGCACTGCTGCACAACGCCAACGCCATGTTTTCTTCCGAGAACGTCGAGACGCTGTCGCGCACGTTGCAACACTTGGAGCAGACCACGGGCGCGATCTCCGATCAGCGCGACGACATTCGTCAGGCCTTGAAGCAGATGACGCTGCTGAGCAAGCAAGCCGGCGCGACCCTGGAGCAAACCTCTACGCTGATGCGCAACGCTAACCAGTTGCTGACCAGCGATGGCAGGCAAACCATCGCCAGTGCGCAGCAGGCGATGAAGTCCCTCGAACAGAGCAGCCAGACCATCAATACGCTGCTCAAGAACAATCAGAATTCGGTGAATGATGGCCTGCAAGGCTTGGGCGAACTGGGCCCGGCGATTCGCGAGCTGCGTGAAACCCTCAGCTCGTTGAAAACCATTTCCCGCAGCCTGAATGCCAACCCGAGCGGCTACTTGCTGGGTAACGAAAAGAATAAGGAGTTCGAGCCATGAGGCTTTTCGGTCAGTCCGTCACTGGGCTGTTGTTGACGGCAACGCTGCTGTCACTCGGCGCCTGTTCGATACTCCCGGAGCAGGCGCCGTCGGACGTCTACCGTTTGCCGACAGCATCGACCGCCAGCAAAGGGACGTCGCCCGTGTCGTGGTCGTTGAGGGTAGTCCGGCCTAAATCCAGCGAGGCGCTGGACAGTCCGCATATCGCCGTCATACCCGAGGGCAATGTCATCAGTAGCTACAAGGGCGCGCGGTGGAGTGATCCCGCGCCGGTTCTGCTGCGAAACCGCCTGACCGACGCCTTTTATCGCGATGGCCGGGTGCAGTCGATCAGCACCGACGACAGTAATCTGCAGGCTGATTTTGAATTGGGCGGGGAGTTGCAGGCGTTCCAGAGCGAGTATCGGGGAACCGCCATTGAAGTGGTGATCCGCCTTGATGCGCGGCTGGCCGACGATCGCCAGCGGATCGTGGCGAGCCGGCGCTTTGAAGTGCATCAGCCGGTGGCTGACAAGCAGGTGCCGGCGGTGGTCTCGGCATTTGGTCAGGCCAGCGATACGCTGGCCGCCCAAGTGTTGCAATGGAGCGTTGAGCAGGGCGAGAGGCGTTACACCGCCGCGCCGAAGAACCAGTAACAGACAGCAATCGCCGCAACTACACCGGCGAACTCGGCCAGCAGCGCGCAGCCCACGGCGTGTCGTGCGCGCTGGATGCCCACGGCGCCGAAGTACACCGCCAGGACGTAGAACGTGGTTTCGGTGCTGCCTTGAATCGTCGCCGCGACGAGGGCCGGGAAGCTGTCGACGCCTTGGGTCTTCATGGTTTCGATCAGCATCGCCCGCGCCGCGCTGCCGGAGAACGGCTTGACCAGCGCAGTCGGCAGCGCGTCGACAAAGCGCGTGTCCATGCCCAGCCATTGAATACCGTGTCGAATCCCCTCAAGAATCAGATCCAGCGCGCCCGACGCTCGCAGCACGCCCACGGCGCAGAGCATCGCGACCAGATAGGGCAGCAGGTTCTTGGCGACGTCGAAGCCTTCTTTGGCCCCTTCGACAAAAGTTTCGTACACCTTGACCTTGCGCAGCGCGCCAATCACCAGGAACAGCATGATGATGCCGAACAGCGTCACGTTGCCCAGCACCGACGACAGACTCGACAGCGCAGCGGCGGACAGCCCGGCCAGTACCGCCATGAAACCGCCCAGCAGCAACGCGCCGGGAATCAGATAAGCGAGCACCACCGGGTCCCACAACTTCAGGCGCTGCATAAAGGCGACCGACATCAGACCGACCAGTGTCGAGGCGCTGGTGGCGAGCAGGATCGGCAAGAACACCATGGTGGGATCGGCGGCACCTTGCTGGGCGCGGTACATGAAGATGGTCACTGGCAGCAGCGTCAGCGAAGAGGCATTGAGCACCAGAAAGAGGATCTGCGCGTTACTGGCGATGGTCTTGCTGGGATTGAGCTCTTGCAGCGACCGCATGGCTTTGAGGCCGATGGGTGTGGCGGCGTTATCCAGACCCAGCGCGTTGGCGGCGAAGTTGAGGGTGATCAGGCCCAGCGCCGGGTGGCCGCGCGGCACTTCAGGCATCAGGCGATGAAACAGCGGCGCCAGGACTTTGCCCAGCCAGTCGACGATGCCGGCCTTCTCGGCGATGTTGAGAAAGCCCAGCCACAGGGTCAGGGTGCCGAACAACAGCACCATGACTTCCACCGACAGCTTGGCCATGGCGAAGATGCTCTCGACCATGGCGGCAAAAACGCCGGCATTGCCTCCCACCAGCCACTGCGCCAGCGCAGACATTGCCGCGACCACAAAAAACCCAAGCCATAGGCCGTTCAGCATACAAATCCCCTCGCAAGATGCGGCGATGATAACGGCGGGGCCAGAAACAACAAACCCCGGCCGGGGCCAGGGTTTGATGATTCACGCCAGACAGTGATTACTCGACCGTCGATTGACCCGCCGGCAGAGGGTCCTTGCCACGCCAGTGCGGCAGGGAGTTCCAGTAGCGCTCGCCCTTGGCGTCGTCGTACATGCCTTCCCAGCGCGAGATCACCAACACCGCAAGCGCGTTGCCGATCACGTTCAGCGCGGTGCGCGCCATGTCCATGATGCGGTCGACGCCAGCAATGAACGCCAGGCCTTCCAGCGGAATGCCCACGCTGCCCAAGGTTGCCAGCAGCACGACAAACGATACGCCCGGCACACCGGCGATGCCCTTGGACGTCACCATCAGGGTCAGCACCAGCATCAACTGCTGGCCGATCGACAGATCAATGCCGTACAGCTGAGCGATGAACAGCGCCGCGATGCTTTGGTACAGCGTCGAGCCGTCGAGGTTGAACGAGTAGCCGGTCGGCACCACGAAGCTGCTGATGGCTTTCGGCGCCCCGTACGCTTCCATCTTCTCGATCACGCGCGGCAGCACGGTTTCGGAACTGGCGGTGGAGTAGGCCAGCACCAGTTCGTCTTTGAAGATGCGCATCAGCTTGAGCACCGAGAAGCCAAACAGGCGCGCGATAAGTCCCAGCACCACGAAGGCAAAGAAGGCGATGGCGACGTACACCAGAATCACCAGCTTGGCCAACGGCAGCAGCGAGGCGAAGCCAAAGTTGGCAACAGTCACGGCGATCAGGGCGAACACGCCAATCGGCGCGTAATTCATGATCATGTGGGTGACCTTGAACATGGTCTCCGACACACCCTGGAAGACCTTCACCAGCGGGTCACGCACGTCGGCATTCAGGCTCGACAGACCCAGCCCGAAGAACACCGAGAAGAAGATGATCGGCAGCATGTCGCCACGGGCAACGGCCGCAAAGATGTTCGACGGGATGAGGTTGAGGATCGTCGCGACGAAGGCATGGTCATGCTGCACTTCGGAGGTCGTCTTTTCGTACTGCGAGATGTCCACCGTGCCCAGCGAGCTCATGTCGATGCCGGTGCCGGGATGGAAGACATTGGCCAGCAACAGGCCCACTACGATGGCAATCGTGGTGACGACTTCAAAATAGAGGATGGTCTTCAAACCGATGCGGCCCAGCTTCTTGGCGTCGCCGACGCCTGCGATGCCGACCACCAGGGAAGAGATCACAATCGGGATAACGATCATTTTGATCAGGCGGATGAAGATGTCGCCCGCTGGCTGCAGGATGTTGCTGATCCACCAGGCTTTCTCGGCGCTGAAGTGGTTCAGGACGGCGCCAATGGCGATACCCAGGACCAGGCCGATGAGGATCTGCCAGGCGAGGCTCAGTTTTGCCTTCTTCATGTCATTACCTTGTTGTCATTGCCGGGACATCCCCCAACCACACGTTCATCATTGCGCTTGCTAGCAAGCGTGATACCGCGGTCGCCGTCAGGACTGTCTCGTAAGTGGCCGCAGGCGAGCATCCGAGCTCTGAGCAGGCGAAAAAGGCGCAACTATTCCCACGGTGACTTGCATCGTCTAATGCCGTAAACGACTACCCTATGCCGAATCGGCATGATGCAAATCAATCACTTACAGTGAACCGCGCCAAAAAAGGGCGAATTCGCTCGACGCTCGAATGCTGAGAAGTGGCTAAAACGTCGCCTGTAGCGGATTTACGCAAGACGTGATGGCAGAGTGACAGATCGGTCATGGATGGCCGACAAGCCATTTGCACGGGGAATTTTTGGCGATATACGGTCGTAGGAAACGTAGAAGGGGATATGTAGGACTTTTGAGATGCAGAGACTTTGAAGAAAATAACGATCATTTGCGCCTCGCAAGTCCACTGCCGGATAAAGGTTGAAGCTCTATCGGACGATGGACTTGCAATGCGGCTTGCCTGACCCGGCCCACATGTGGGAGTACTCCCTGTACCCCTAGGACGCTTCAATCACTCCCTTGATCGCAACGCCCCGGCCCCTTAGTCATACGCGCACCGTCTTCGGGCTGCGCGCCTATCAGGAAGGTCTGTCAGGGACAGGTCTCCCATCATTCAAATCAGTACCAGTTAGGATCTTTCTTGAGCTGTTCTTTCAGAAGGCCTTGCATGCCTTCGTCCGGCTTGCCCAAAAACCGGTAATCCGCATGGCGCGTCGGGGATTTGTCTGCGGGAAGTCCCGCTGGCACTTCAACCAACATGGCGTACGCATGGGACCTGTCCAGACTAAACGCCACGATGAGTCGCTTGTTGCGGCAAGTGTCCTGGGTTTCGCAGAGCGGCCCTACAAGATACTTGTCACCGTCCTCAGTCACGGCGTTCATCTGCTCCGCGGCGCCGGACAGATTGATTACCCAATCGGGCAGTCGCTCTTCCTTCTTCACCACGCTCGACCACGTTTCGCGGTACTCAGCATTCGAACTTAAAAGCTCGTTCGCTCGAGACTGACCGTCGTTGGCCGCCATAGCTGAGACACTGGCGCTCCCCAGGAGCGCCAGTGTCAGTGCATGGAGATGCTTCAAGCCCATATTCAGCCTCGGCCACGACGGCCAAAGAAGAACGACACCACGAACATGACCAGGAAGACCACGAACAGGATCTTGGCAATGCCGGTAGCAGTACCTGCGATACCACCAAAACCAAGGACGGCTGCAACGATAGCGATGATCAAAAATGTGATTGCCCAGCTCAACATGGTGAATCTCCTTACTGTTTATTGATTTTTTGCTACGTCGAGGCGTCGGGATGACCCTCGGGGTAGATCGCGTCTTCGACCCGAAGGATCAGAAAACCCAGCTTTGCTGACGTGGCGCTTCATCAGGAGTAGCGGCCGCATCATCAACTTGCATGCTCAAGGCGACGTCCGAGGCTTTAAGCGCACTTGCCTTGGCAAAAGGTGCGGTGTGAGCGTGGGAGTAGTGAACCTGAGTCACTTTCTGATTCTGATTCCAGTGATTGAACTGCTGCACAACAATGAGCGTAATCATCAGCGCCAGACTGGCAAACAAGACCTGCTGCAAATGCAGAGGAGAGATACGCAGTTTGTTGGCGAGATGTTGAGCGTTCATTCAGCTGACTCCTGGCAATCTTGTCGGCCGTCTGTTCAGGCCTTTGTTATCAGGGATATTGCACGCTGTGTGCCAGCTTTTTGTGAACGATTTAATCCTTATAAATCAATGGGTTAGATAGACAATTCAGAAGTGTCGTACACGCAAGCTGCACGATTGAACATTTGTCATCGTGCGGAATGCACGAATGGGCGGACATCACCTTAGCGGCCGAATTCATTTCAGGTTCAAATACTGATCTGAAAACCCTGTCCGACCGCCAAGTAACGCTCTAGCCCGCGCTGCGCGCTGTAACGCGCAGGGTGTCGGCATCGACGCCTTTAACCCCGCGAATGTTGCGCGCGATCTCGACAGCCAGTTCCTTCTCGGCGTAGTTGGCCACCACACCGTCCAGCGTGACTACACCGTTCTTGGTGTCGACCTTGATGTTCAAGCCATCGAGGGTGCGGCTATATATAAGGCTGGATTTCACTTTGCTGGTGATCCATGCATCGCTGAATTCCTCGCGAACGGCATTAGCCTGAAGTTCGCTCTGCTCTTTGATGGCCTGTGTATCTCGCGCACTGACACTGATCAGGTTGTTAACCTCCGTGACGCCGTCCGTATTGGTGGCCAGGCTTCCGGCTAGCTGCTTGGCATCGGCGTCTTTCGCCTGCCCTTTGAGGGTGACGACACCCTGAGCGGCGCTGACATCGATGTTCAATGCCTCGGTCACGCTGTTCCACAGCAGCTTGGATTTGATGGTTGCGGTCAGCGTCGCGTCATCGAAACGCTGGGCCATAGTGGCTTTAGTGCCCGGATCGGCAGCGACCTGCGGGTCAATCTCAAGCTGGTTGTCGACCTTGTTGATCCCCTGTATGTCGCCCGCTATCTGCGACGCCAGATCCTTGTCGACCTGGTTCTCGACTTTTCCCTTGAGGATGGCAGTGCCTTGTTCCACGTCCACGCTGATCTTGAAAGGACTCAAATGCCGATTCAGGGCAAAAGCGGTCCAGATCGATCCCTCCTGGCGCGCTTCGGCCAGTTGGGTCGGCAGATCGGCGGCTGCGGCCTGGGCGATGACGGGGGTCAGTCCAAGCAGGCTGGCGGTGGTCATGGCCAGGGCGATCTTCTTCAACGGGGGCATGGGAATCTCCAGACAATTGCAAAAGGTACCTCTGGACAGACTGGTCTTTGGCCCAGATGTTCGGCGCGGCCTGATTTTGCTCACGCGAGGATTCGAGCCGACGGATAGGGCAAGTGAGCTGCCATGGATCAGCACACGACGGGTTTTTCAGAAGATCGCTACCATGCAGCGCAAAGAATCAATCAGAATGAACCATGCAACTTGCCCGATGTTTCCGGGACTAACACAGACTATTCATTGAGGAGCGTAGGAAAAATGGAAGCAGCCGCTGAGAATCAGGGCCGTATTCTGCTCGTGGATGATGAATCCGCCATCCTTCGCACCTTCCGTTACTGCCTGGAAGATGAAGGCTACAGCGTAGCCACCGCCAACAGCGCAGCGCAGGCAGAGGCGCTGTTGCAGCGTCAGGTATTCGACGTGTGTTTCCTGGATTTGCGTCTGGGTGAGGACAACGGGCTGGATGTTCTGGCGCAAATGCGCGTGCAGGCGCCGTGGATGCGAGTGGTAATTGTGACTGCGCACTCGGCGGTCGACACCGCAGTGGACGCGATTCAGGCCGGTGCAGCCGACTACCTGGTCAAGCCCTGTAGCCCGGATCAACTGCGCCTCGCCACCGCCAAGCAGCTCGAAGTCCGCCAATTGTCGGCGCGACTCGAAGCCCTTGAAGGCGAAGTACGCAAACCAAAAGACGGCCTGGATTCACACAGCCCGTCGATGATGGCGATTTTGGAAACAGCCCGCCAGGTTGCCAACACTGACGCGAACATCCTTATCCTCGGCGAATCCGGTACGGGTAAAGGTGAATTGGCGCGAGCGATTCACGGCTGGAGCAAGCGCGCCAAGAAGGCCTGCGTGACCATCAACTGCCCGTCGCTCACTGCCGAGCTGATGGAAAGCGAACTGTTCGGCCATAGCCGTGGCGCCTTCACCGGTGCCAGTGAAAGCACACTCGGTCGGGTGAATCAGGCAGACGGCGGTACGTTGTTCCTTGATGAAATCGGCGACTTCCCGCTCACGCTGCAGCCAAAACTGCTGCGCTTCATTCAGGACAAGGAATACGAACGCGTCGGTGACCCGGTCACCCGTCGCGCCGACGTGCGCATTCTGGCGGCGACCAACCTGAACCTCGAAGACATGGTCCGCGAAGGACGCTTCCGCGAGGACCTGCTGTATCGCCTGAACGTGATCACCCTGAACTTGCCGCCGCTGCGCGAACGAAGCGAAGACATCCTGACGCTCGCGGACCGCTTTCTGGCGCGCTTCGTCAAAGAGTACAGCCGCCCGGCGCGTGGCTTCAGCGAACAGGCGCGCAGTGCGCTGCTCAACTACCGCTGGCCCGGCAACATCCGTGAACTGCGTAACGTCATTGAGCGGGCGAGCATTATCTGCCCGCAGGAAAAAGTCGAAATCACGCATCTGGGTATGGCCGAACAACCGGTCAACAATGCCCCACGTGTGGGCGCAGCGCTGAGCCTTGACGAGCTGGAGAAAGCCCACATCGGCGCGGTACTGGCGACCAGCGATACGCTGGATCAGGCCGCACGCACGCTGGGCATCGACGCCTCCACGCTGTACCGAAAACGCAAGCAGTACAACCTGTGACAGGGCGCCGATGATGTTTGCGATGAAGTTGCGCACCCGACTCTTCCTGAGTATTTCCGCCCTAATCACCGTCGCCCTGCTGGGCTTGGTGCTGGGGCTTGTCAGCGTCATGCAGATGGCAAAATCTCAGGAGTCGTCGATTCGGCATAACTTCATCACCCTCGATATTGGCCTCAAGCTGCGACAGAATCTGGGCGACCAATTGGTCATGATGCTCCAGGACAATCCCGATCAGGTGGCGATCAAAGGCAATCAGGAAGCGTTCCAGAATCTGCTCGATCAGGGCATTGATCATGACCAGCAGACCGGCGTTCCGAGCGGGTTCGAAACGGCTCGGGTGAACTACGCCCGGTTCGTCAAAACCATCGAGCAATCCAGCGAACATGGTGAGGCGATCCGCGACGATGAGGCCGTGACAGAGGCGTTCAACACGTTGCGCAATGGCCTGCTCGACGCTCATCGGCAGGCGCTTGAAAACATCAGTCAGGCCGAGAGCGCCTCAAGGTCGCGAGCCCTCTGGGTTTCAGCACTGCTGGGGCTGGTGGGGCTGGCGGTGCTGGTTATCGGCTTCGTCACCGCCCACGGCATCGCCCGCCGTTTCGGCGGTCCCATCGAACAGTTGGCCAAGGCGGCGGACCGGATTGCTCAGGGGGATTTCGACGTAACGTTGCCCACGTCCTCATCGGACGAAATGAATTTGCTCACCCACCGCTTTGGCATGATGGCCGATGCGTTGCGCCAGCATCAGAAAACCAACGTCGATGAACTGCTCGCTGGCCAGCAGCGGTTGCAGGCAGTGCTGGACAGTATCGACGACGGTCTCTTGATGATTGATCGCCAAGGGCGGCTTGAACACCTGAACCCGGTCGCGCAACGGCAGTTGGGTTGGGAAGAAAGTCGCCTGGGCCAAGGGCTTGGCGAAGCATTGCAGCGCCCCGAGCTGGACGAGCAGCTGTATCTGGTATTGCGCGGCGGCACGCTGGAACGGGCACCTGATGACCTCTCCATCGAGATCGACGGCGAAGTCCGCCTGCTCACCTACAGCCTCACCCCGGTCAGCCACACCAAAGGGCACATCGTCGGCGCCGTGATGGTGCTGCATGACGTCACCGAGCAGCGGGCATTCGAACGCGTGCGCAGCGAGTTCGTGCTGCGCGCTTCTCACGAGTTGCGCACGCCTGTCACCGGCATGCACATGGCCTTCGGTCTGCTTCAGGAACGCGTGCATTTCCCGCCGGACTCGCGTGAAAAGGACCTGCTCGACACCGTCAACGAAGAAATGCAGCGCCTGATGCAGCTGATCAACGACCTGCTCAACTTCTCGCGGTATCAGAACGGACTGCAGAAGCTGACGCTGGAGCCCTGTGACATCAACGAGTTGCTCGAAGCGGCGCGCCAGCGCTTTGCCGACACCGCCCACGATCAGGACGTTATGGTGCTGCTGGAAACCCAAGAGCCACTGCCACGGGTGCAGGCCGACAAGGCGCAGCTCGACCGCGTGCTCGACAACTTGCTTGATAACGCCCTGCGCCACACCCCGAAATCCGGCCTGATCCGCTTGCAGGCGCGGCGTCATGGCGAGCGGTTGATCATCAGCGTGGAAGACAACGGCGAAGGCATTGCCTACGGCCAGCAAGCCCGGATCTTCGAGCCATTCGTGCAGGTCGGCCGCAAGAAAGGCGGTGCAGGCCTGGGGCTGGCCCTGTGCAAGGAGATCGTTCAATTGCACGGCGGGCGAATGGGCGTCTACTCCCGACCGGGGCAGGGCACGCAGTTCTATATGGCCCTGCCACTCTAGAACAGCACTGGTGCGCTACGCGACATCATCCGCACGCCGCCCGGCGCTGCGTCTGCCGCCGGTCACCAGTTCAGTGAACTTGGTCGCGCTCAGCGGCCGGGCGAACAGCCAGCCCTGGCCGTAAATCACCCCTTCGCTTTTCAGCAGCATCGCCTGCGACTCAAACTCGATGCCTTCGGCGATCACCCGCAGTTGCAGCGCATGAGCCATGCGAATGATATGCGGCGCCACGCCACTGCTGGCGGCATCGTGACCGAGGGCGTCAATGAAAGCCTTGTCGATTTTCAGACAATCCACCGGCAGCGTCTGCAGGTACGCCAGGCTGCAGTAACCGGTGCCGAAGTCATCAATCAGCACTTGATGGCCCCGATCTCGCAGCGCCTGGAGATGATTGCGCGCGACCACTACGTCCACGAGGCCGCGCTCAGTGACCTCGAACGCAATCTGCCGAGGCGCGACGCGGTGCAATGCCAGCAGCTTGGCGGTCACTCGACCGATGCGTGGGGCCATGACATCGCACGCTGCCAGATTGACCGACACGTACAGGTGCGGATTGGCGCGTAACAGATGGCCCAACTGTTCAAGCAACTGCTGAAGCACGAAATCAGTGATCTGGCGGATCTGCCCGGTGTTTTCCGCCAACGGAATGAAAAGGTCAGGGCTGGTCAGTGTGCCGTCCGGTCGTCGCCAGCGCACCAGGGCCTCAGCCCCCACGCACAGCCGGGTATTGAGGTCGAAAATGGGCTGATACAAAACCTTCAACTCGCCCCGACGCAGGGCTCCGTGCAGCTCGCCGCCCAGGGACAGACGCTGACGCACCAGTTGCAGGACAAGAATTCCGAGGCACAGCGAGATCAGCAGGCTGGCCGGGACCAGCAACCACCATGCGCCGGTGACCTTCTGTTGCAAACCACTGCGCGGCGTGATCAGGACCAATTGGTATTCCGGGCTCTGAGTCGGCATCCGGTAGACCAGTTTGTCCTGAGTGGTCATCAGCGTTTCGGTGGAGGTCGGCGACCAGTCGGGGGTAGGCGGCCATGTTTGAGGCGGGCCCAGGACCGGGACTGCTTTGGACCCGCGATCCAGCACCACTACCAGGCTGCCGCCCGCCGGCAGGTCGACAACATCCGTCAGGTGACCGCGGGAGGTGGATACACGAAACTCCCCGCGCCCGAGCATCAATGAAGCGAGGTTGTCGTCAGGCTGGGTGGAGGTGTTGAGCCAGTAATCGTAAGTAGGGCCGCGAATGTCCGGTGGCCTCGGCTTGCCTATCAGGCTCTGGCGCGTCCAGCTGGAGCAGAACTGGCCTTCATTGATGTAAGCCACTTCATAGATAAAACGGTAGCGTGAGTTCACCTGACGCAACTGCTCGATCATCTCTGGGCTGCAGCCACGCAAGGGCTGCGCTTCAAGCTGATCGAGCCCGGCCCTCAACTGGCTGAACAACTGCTCCAGTCGCACCAGAAAGCGCTCGCCCTGTGCATTCATCTGCGCACGTTCGTCCTGCCGGGCCTGATGCATCGCCAGCCCAAAGCTGCCCGCCAGCAAGACGGCCGCGCTTAACAGCGCGGCCACTAATGCCAGAATCCATGGACGGTAGAGAAAAGAGCGCAGTCGCGGCGTCGCCGTGAGCATCGACAGTCATCCAGGTGGTGGGATTGCGTAACCACTGAGGTATAGCAACAAGCGCAGAAATAGTCTGGAAAAAACTGACAATTAGTGGAATTTAGTGCCTTAAGTTAAGCACTTGCAGCATCGCTGCACTTTGCAGGTCCGGCTCACCGTCAAATTTTTGTGGTCGAAAATGCATTTGGAACGCAGCCAGCGTGTGACGTGTTGCGATGTCCAGCTCTCCGGTCTGGGGTGTCGAATAACCCAGCAGCGCCAGTTGTTGCTGGAACCACACAATATTCGGCACGACGCCCATCAACTGGGTTTGACGTTGTGCAACCTGCTGCTCATCCGGCCAGATTCCCAGGCCTTCCTGAGCCAGCCGCTTCCACGGGAACAACGGCCCCGGATCAAGTTTGCGCAGGGGCGCGATATCACTGTGGCCAATGACGTGGCGCGGTTCGATATGATTGCGTTTGACGATGTCTTTGAGCAGGACGATCAGCGCCTGAATCTGCGCCTCGCTGTAGGGATACCAGAGCCGACCCGTCGGCGTGTCACGGTAGCCCGGATTGACGATCTCGATGCCGATGCTGCTTGAGTTGAGCCAGGTGCGCCCGTCCCATTCGCTTTCACCGGCGTGCCACGCGCGTTGGGACTCGTCGACCAGCTTGTAGGTGGTGGCCGGGCCGTCGCCGATCAGGTAGTGCGCGCTCACTTCACCGTGGGTCAGCAGCTCCAGTGACCGGTCGAGGGAGGCGGAGGTGTAATGAACCACCACAAACTGCACACGGCTGTCGAAATTCACAGAAGGGTGGCTGGTGTCGATCTTCGGACCGCTGCTACAAGCGCTTAGCAGCAACAGCAGAAATAGGGCACAAATAGACTTCATGGCGGCACGACGTGTAGGCAAATAATGCAACAGTGTAACGTAACGCCCGTTGCGCATTCAAAAATGCATCATGCCCACGCTGCCAACCAGACGAAACGTTCAGCCCTGCTCGATGCGGTTTCGCCCCTCATGCTTGGCGCGATACAGCGCCTGATCCGCGCGTTTGAGCACAACGTCGCTGCGCTCCCCCGGAGCGAACCGCGTGATACCCGTGGACACCGTGACCGTGACAGGCTCGCCCTTGAAGTGAAACGGGCACTGTTCGATGCCCTCGCGCAGACGCTCCAGCAGCGCCAACCCCTCATCCATCGGC
The DNA here is from genome assembly GCF_057834665.1 of Pseudomonas sp. GL_135. Lineage (NCBI taxonomy): Bacteria > Pseudomonadati > Pseudomonadota > Gammaproteobacteria > Pseudomonadales > Pseudomonadaceae > Pseudomonas > Pseudomonas sp. GL_135. The sequence continues at coordinate 75,072 of NZ_CM174408.1, read as the reverse complement.
GTGGTCGGAAGCAGAATCACGAACTCTTCGCCGCCAAATCGCGCAATGAAGTCAGAAGCCCGCAAGCGCTTTCGCAGCTGCCCGGCGATGATCTTCAGAACCTTGTCACCCGCCAGGTGGCCATAGCCGTCGTTAATGCGCTTGAAGTGATCCAGGTCGAGAATGCCGAGCAGCAGGCTTGAGCGCTTACGCTGCAACTGGTCGATCTCATGCTCCAGCCGCTCGTTCCACGCCGCGCGGTTGGGCAGGCCTGTCAGCGTATCGATGAGTGCCTTTTGTCGTTGCTCTTCCAGATGAACCCGGAAGCCCAGCGCCTCCTGCTCCATCGTGGCCACGCGGCTGGAAAGGGCTTGCAGGCGGGTGGCGACTTCCTGTTCGCGCTGATCGCGTTGCTGCTGATGATGATCCATGGTGCCAATCAGCCCTTCGAGACGGCTTTCCAGCACGTGCTTCAGGCTGTCCAGATCGGACGCCTGCTGCACACTGGTTTGCAGGTCGCCAACATGTTCGCGCAATTGATGGTCCAGTTGCCGCGATGCCGATTGCTGATCGGCATGGTTTTCGCTGGCTGCCAGCAAGCCACTCTGAAACGACTCAAGGCGCTCATTGAGCTGCTTGAGATAGGCCTCAAACTCATGCTGTCCGCTGTCATTGACGGCGAGCATCAGCACGGCGAGATCGTCGAGGATCGGCAACAGTTCGTACCAGTTCAGCCCATGCTCAAGCCGGACGCGCATGGCTTCGGCTTGCGGACGATGGTGTTCGGGCAGCGTCAGCTCATCGAGAAGCCCTAGCAGGGTTTCTTCGATGTGGGCGGCAACGGAGCTGTAACTGGGCTCGGGCGAAGAGGGCAGTGCATAGGGGCTGTCTTCTTCTGCAGCGGTCTCGTCAGGCGCATTGTCTTCAGCGACCATCTCGGTGTCGTCGGCAATAACAACTGCTTCAGCAGTCTCTTGATGATCCGGAGCGGGGGCTTCAGCCGCAGGCTCGGATGCTTCGTCGTGAGAAGACTCGTCGGCGGAGGCCTGTGGCACGTGACCGGTGTGGAGCGGCGCCTCGGGTTCTTCGTCTGGCTGGGCCGGCTCTGGCTCTGGCTCTGGCTCTGGCTTGGACTCGGGCATTACCGGCTGGACTGCAACGTCGGAGTGGGGCGTCGGGATGGAGCGCTCGGGCTCTTCGGCGACAGGCTGGGGAACGGGCGGGACGGTGCTGCGAAGTTCTGCCTCCAGCTCGGTGTTCTCAGGGACAGCTTCGGGCACGGCGGCTGAGTGCTGAAGCGCTTCATCAGAAGCTTGAATCCCGCCCGGCTCGCTAACTGAGTGGGGCACATCACCCTCGCCGTCAGCCTCACGGTGACTGCCGAACAATCGCTGGAGAAAACCCGGGCGCGACGCTTCATCCGGGTGTTCGATCTGCGACAGCGCCTGCCCTTGAAGTCCGCTCAACTCACTTAATAGCAGCGGCAGCTCACGGGCTTGAGTGATGCGATCTTCAAGACTCTTGGCGAATCGCTTGAGCGGCTTGCTGACGTCTTTGGGCAGCGGCAACGCCTGCAACTGCGCGACCAGCGACGTCAACGCCGTGCCCATTTGCTCGACGCGCTGTTCGCGACGCTGTTCGGAGTCCAGCACCGCCTTTTCAAGGCGCGGAATCAGAGCGGCAAGGCCTGCGTCCATGTCGTCCTTGCGAACGATTTCGCGCATTTCCTTCATGCACGCGTCAACCGCCTTGTCGGCGCCTTCGGCCGCCAGGCTGCTGCGCACAAGGCCTCGACGCAGCAAGTCGAGCCGCGCGTTCCAGCGCCGCTCCAGTTTGTCTTGCTGCTCGATGCTCTTGAGGTACTTTTCTTTCCAGCGCTGCGCTTCGTCGGTCATTCCACAGGTCCGCGAGGAGATGTGCTTGTTATCGGCAGCGAGTCACCGATTAATGAGGCCGGCAAGCGAATCTCCACCGCGACGGGCAGATGATCGGAAATGGGATGAGCGAGCACCTGCACTTTTTCAAGGGTCAGGGTCGGGCTCAGGAGGATGTGGTCCAGGCATCGCTGCGGACGCCAGCTGGGGAAAGTGGCCTCGACCTGCGGTGCAAGCAGGCCGAGATCTCGCAGCGGCGAGGTTTGCAGCAGGTCATTGGCGTGGGTGTTCATGTCGCCCATCAGCACCTGATGGCGATAGCCGCCAATCAGCTCGCGAATGTAGGCAAGCTGTCGCGTGCGAGTGCGTGCGCCCAGTGCCAGGTGCATGACCACCACCACCAGCGCGTCCGGACCTTCGCCGAAGCGAACGAGAATAGCGCCACGCCCGGCCGGACCTGGCAGCGGATGATCTTCGATGTCCCACGGGCGCAAGCGGCTGAGCACGCCATTGCTGTGCTGGGCGAGGCGTCCGAGGTTGCGATTGAGTTGCTGATGCCAGTACGGAAACGAACCGAGCTGGGCAAGGTGTTCAACCTGGTTGATATAGCCCGAGCGCATACTGCCGCCATCGGCTTCCTGCAAGGCGACCAGATCATAGTCGCGCAGCAGATCGCCGATCTTCTGAAGATTCCCGGCTCTGCCATTGTGGGGCAGCAGATGCTGCCAACCCCTGGTCAGGTAATGCCGGTAGCGTTCGGTGCTGTTGCCGACCTGGATATTGAAGCTGAGCAGGCGAAGCCGACCGTCGGCCGGCAGGCCTGTCTCGTGAAGATGATGCTCGTTGACCTTCGGCGTGTGCCGGGCAACGACCCGTTCAGTAGCTCCCCAGCGCGCCATGGTCAGCGCTTACTTGGCGGTCAGCGTTGCGCGTTCTTTGGCGATCAACTGATCGGCCACCTGTAACGCCTGCTCGGGACCACCAGCAGTGCCGAGGTCAAAGCGATACTTGCCGTTGACGATCATGGTTGGGACGCCAGTAATCTCGTACTTCTTGGCCAGTTCCTTGTACTGAGCGATCTTGCCCTTCACAGCGAACGAATTGAAGGTTTCAAGGAACTTGGTCTTGTCAACGCCCTGGGTGGCGACGAATTCGGCCATGTCATTCGGGTCAGTCAGACGCTTGCCGCCTTTTTGAATGGCGTCGAACACGGCGGTGTGGACCTTCTTCTCTACGCCCATGGTGTCGAGGGTAATGAATAGCTGGCCGTGAGCGTCCCAAGGGCCGCCGAACATGGCGGGAACGCGGATGAAGTGGACGTCAGCGGGAAGTTTTTCGACCCATGGATTGATGACCGGCTCGAAGGCGTAGCAGTGCGGGCAGCCATACCAGAACATTTCGACGACTTCGATCTTGCCCGGCTCGGAAACAGGAACAGCGCTTTTCAGCTCAACGTATTGCTTGCCGGCTTCGATGGGCTCTGCTGCTTGAGCGGTCAGACCGAACAGGCTGGTAAAAATCAGAGCGGCGCTGAGAATCAGATTACGCATGCTTAACTCCTGGGCATGGAAGGTCACTTCGGTGGCCGCAGTTCGACCGGCCGAGGTGATATGAGTTCGCAAGTGTAACGCCTGCGGCCACAAAAAAGCGCAGCCGTTCGCTACCCTTTTTGGCCCGTCCGGGCAGCTCTGTCGGCATTTGTTTTACCAACCGTGTCCGTCAGTATCGCGGTCCCGACGCTCAATGGAGGCCTTGAATGTAAGCCGCGAGCGCTTCGATATCCTTGTTGCTCAGTTTCGCGGCAATGGTGCGCATGACCCGCGTGTCGCCGTCGTTGCTGCGATCACCTTCGCGGAACGCCGTGAGCTGTTTCTTGATGTAGTCGGCGTGCTGCCCACTCAGGTGCGGAAAACCTGCCGTTGCAATCCCCGCACCGTCTGGAGAGTGGCAGCCGGTGCAGGCAGGCATGCCCTGATCGAGCTTGCCAAAGCGAAACAGCGCTTCACCAAGCGCGACGAGATCGGGATCGGCAGTGCCGACGCTGCCTTTCTGGCCGGCGTAATAAGCGGCGATGTCGGCCAAGTCCTGATCGGTGAGCGGATTGAGCACGCCAGTCATTTCCAACACAACCCGTTTGCCGTCCTTGATGTCGTGCAGTTGGTTGAGCAGATAGCGCTCACCCTGGCTGGCGAGCTTCGGGAAAACGGGGACCAGGCTATTGCCGTCAGGGCCATGGCAAGCGCCGCAAACCGCTGTTTTCGCCTGGCCGGCGACCGGATCGCCCGCTGGCGAGTCAGCGGCCTGCACGAGGCCATTGAGGCTCAGGGTCAACAGCAGGCTCGACAGAAATGCGTTCATGGGTTGATCCGATGCGGCTGAAAGTGCGGCCCTCATGATGGGCTGTCTTGAGAGGAAGCGGCCTGTTTTTGGACGTTTCAGTGCACAGGCCAGGCGGGTTCTCGCGTCGGCAACACCCTTGCGGGGGCAGGACAAGGCACACATGAAAATCCGCGGCATTATATACTCGCGCCCATTGAACGGAAAAAGACACCCCGTTGCCGCGCACGTCGCAACGCCCTCACCGGATATCCCATGCAACTCAAGAACCCTATTCTCGGCCTGTGCCAACAAGCCAAGTTCATGCTCAGCGCTGCCAAAGTCGACCAATGCCCGGATGACGAAGGCTTTGAAGTCGCATTCGCCGGCCGCTCCAACGCCGGTAAATCCAGCGCGCTGAACACCCTGACTCACGCCAGCCTGGCGCGCACGTCAAAAACCCCCGGCCGTACCCAGTTGCTGAACTTTTTCAGCCTGGACGACGACCGCCGTCTGGTCGACTTGCCCGGCTACGGTTACGCGAAGGTGCCGATCCCGCTGAAGCTGCACTGGCAGCGCCACCTCGAAGCCTACCTGGGCGGCCGTGAAAGTCTGAAGGGCTTGATCCTGATGATGGACATCCGCCACCCGATGACTGACTTCGACCTTCTGATGCTTGACTGGGCGATCGCCAGCGGTATGCCGATGCATATTCTGCTGACCAAAGCCGACAAGCTGACCTTTGGCGCGGCGAAAAACACGCTGCTCAAAGTCCATTCGGAAATACATCGCGGTTGGGGTGACGCAATCACCATCCAGCTGTTCTCGGCACCCAAGCGCATGGGCCTGGAAGAGGCTTACACCGTGCTGGCCGACTGGATGGAACTGGAAGACAAGGCACCGGCGACCTGAATCGCAGGCAAAAAAAACCCCGGACTTCATGTGGGGAGGGGAAGTTCGGGGTACAAGTCCAGACCTCTCGGGAGGGGTCCGGATATCTGCCAACACTTAACACAACATAGGAGCATGAATGGCTACGTCAGCCATTCGCAAACTCAGACCGGGTTTTGTCCGCCGAAGTTCAAAACCGGCGGAAATTTAATGGGATAGCGGTTCCGATCCTGCGCAGAATCGGAACGTCAAGGTTGTTAATGGGCCTCGTCCCAGTTGTTCCCGACACCCACTTCGACCAGCAGCGGAACATCCAGCTCGGCCGCGCCGCTCATGTGCACGCGGATGTCTTTGCTGATCTGCTCGACCAGATCTTCACGCACCTCCAGCACCAGTTCATCGTGAACCTGCAGGATGACGCGAGCATCCAGACCTGACGCATCCAGCCAGCCGTTCACCGCCACCATCGCCCGCTTGATGATGTCAGCCGCCGTACCTTGCATCGGCGCGTTGATCGCCATGCGTTCGGCACCTTTGCGCAGCGCCTGGTTCTTCGCGTTGATGTCCGGCAGGTACAGGCGACGGCCGAAGATGGTCTCGACGTATCCTTGTTCTGCCGCCTGAGCGCGGGTGCGCTCCATGTAATCCAGCACACCGGGATAGCGCGCGAAATAGCGATCCACGTACGCCTGGGACTGCTTGCGATCGACACCAATTTGCTTGGCCAGCCCGAACGCGCTCATGCCGTAAATCAGCCCGAAATTGATCGCCTTGGCGCTGCGGCGCATGTCGTTGGTCACGTCCGGCAGTTCGACACCAAATACCTCGCCCGCGGTCGCCCGATGCACATCCAGGTCGTTGCGGAAGGCATGCAGCAAACCTTCGTCCTTGGCCAGATGCGCCATGATCCGCAGCTCGATCTGCGAGTAGTCCGCCGCCAGCAGCTTGTAGCCTTGAGGGGCGACAAACGCCTGACGAATGCGACGGCCCTCGGCGGTGCGGATGGGTATGTTCTGCAGGTTCGGGTCGCTGGAGGACAGACGGCCGGTCACCGCCACCGCCTGATGATAGGAGGTGTGAATTCGCCCGGTGCGCGGGTTTATCTGCTCCGGGAGGCGATCGGTGTACGTGCTCTTCAGTTTGCTCATCGAGCGGTACTGCATCAGCACTTTCGGCAGCGGATATTCTTGCTCGGCCAGTTCCGCGAGCACCGCTTCAGCCGTGGACGGCTGGCCGGTGGCGGTCTTGCTGATAATCGGCATGCCGAGCTTTTCGTAGAGAATCACCCCGAGCTGCTTGGGCGAGCCGAGATTGAACTCCTCACCGGCGATGGCGAACGCTTCGCGCTCAAGCTCGGTCATCTTGTTGCCCAGCTCGACGCTCTGATTGCCGAGCAGGTTGGCATCGACCAGCGCGCCTTGACGCTCGATGCGCGCCAGTACGGGCATAAGCGGCATTTCAATGTCGTTGAGCACAGGGGCCAGACTCGGCGTCTTGGCCAGCCTGTCCTGCAGCACCTCGTGCAGGCGCAGCGTCAGGTCAGCCTCTTCAGCCGCATAGGTGCCGGCCTGCTCCAGCGCGATCTGGTCGAAACTCAGCTGTTTCGCACCCTTGCCCGCGATGTCCTGGAAATTGACCGGCGTGTGGTCCAGGTACTTGGCGACCAGGCTGTCACGGTCGTGACGCGTCGCAGTGGAGTCGAGCACGTAGGATTCGAGCATCGTGTCGAACTTGATGCCCTGCACGTTGATGCCTTGGCTCTGGTCGCCATCGATGGCGCAGTTGGCCAGCAGGTTAATCGCGAACTTGGCGTGCTGGCCGACCTTGATTTTGCTCGCGTCCTCCAGCATGGGCTTGACCGCTTTCAGCACCGCTTCGCGGTCCAGTTGCCGCTGCACGCCCATATAGGAATGGGTGAGCGGGATATAACAAGCTTCGTGGGTCTTGATCGCAAACGACAGGCCGACGATCTGCGCGCGCTGGGCGTCAGTGCCGTTGCTCTGCACCACGAAGGCGAATAGTGGCGCGGCTTCGAGCTTTTTCAGCCAGTCATCGAACTGGGTCTGCTCAAGAATGAGCTCGTACTTGGCCTCGATGATCGGCGCCGGCTCGGCAGCAGGGACGACTTCAGCACCTTCCTGGCGGGCGTCACGCTGCAGATCGGTGATCCAGCTCTTGAATTCCAGCTCGGTGTACAGCGCCATCAGCGCTTCACGATCAGGCTCGCCGCAGTGCAGAGCGTCGAGTTCGATGTCCAGCGGTACGTCGATCTTGATGGTCGCCAGCTCGTAGGACAGGAATGCCATCTCCTTGTGTTCTTCGAGCTTGGCTGGCAGGGATTTGGCGCCCCGAAGCGGCAGCGTTGCCACTTTGTCGAGGTTCGCGTAAAGCTCTTTCAGGCCACCGTTGATGCCCACCAGCAGGCCCGCTGCGGTTTTCTCACCGACACCCGGGACACCGGGGATGTTGTCGACTTTGTCGCCCATCAACGCGAGGTAATCGATGATGTGTTCCGGGCCGACGCCGAACTTCTCTTTCACGCCGGCGACGTCCAGCACGCTGCCGGTCATGGTGTTGACTAGGGTGATGTGGCCATCGACCAGCTGCGCCATGTCTTTGTCACCGGTGGAGATAACCACCGGACGATCCGCGGCCGCGCTGCTGCGCGCCAATGTGCCGATCACGTCATCGGCCTCAACGCCTTCAACGCACAACAGTGGGTAGCCGAGGCCTCGCACGCAGTTGTGCAAGAAGTCGATTTGCACCCGCATGTCGTCCGGCATGCTGGGGCGGTTGGCTTTGTACTCGCCGTACAGCGCGTCGCGGAACGTTCCGCCCTTGGCATCGAAAACCACGGCAAACGGGCTTTCGGGATATTGCCTGCGCAGGCTTTTGAGCATGTTCAGCACGCCCTTGACCGCACCGGTGGGCAGGCCTTTGGAGGTCATGAGCGGCGGCAGCGCATGGAACGCGCGGTAAAGATAAGAAGAACCGTCCACCAGGACGAGGGGCGCAAGACTCATGTGCAAGATCAACCTTTTCGGCGGGGTCGGCGCTAGAATACGCGGACCGTTGACGACAAAGGCACAAGGTTATCATGCGCGCGCTGAATCGCCTGTTACTGCTCGGCGGGTTGATTGCCTGTCCGTGGCTGGCGGTCGCGGCGGATGACGAAGCGCCATCGGCAGAGCCTGATGTGACCATCCGTCAGGACAGCGACGGCTTCATCAAGGAGTATCGTGCGAACGGATTCGTGTACGCCGTAAAGATCACGCCCAAACACGGCAAGCCTTATTATCTGGTGCGCGCCGACGGCACAAGTGGTCAATTCATCCGTTCGGATCAACCGGACATGCTGATACCCCAATGGGTACTATTCAGCTGGTAACGCCCTACATTCACTCTCTTGCTGGCAGTCTTCTATGTCCGTTTTTACTCCCCTGGCTCGGCCCGAGCTGGAAGCTTTTCTCGCCCCGTACGGGCTTGGCGCCCTGCGTGATTTTCAGGGCATCGCCGCTGGAAGTGAAAACACCAATTTCTTCGTCAGCCTTGAGCAAGGCGAGTTCGTGCTGACTCTGGTCGAGCGCGGCCCGGTTCAGGAGATGCCGTTTTTCATTGAATTGCTGGATGTCCTCCACGACGCCAATCTGCCTGTGCCCTACGCACTGCGCACCACCGACGGCCAGGCCCTGCGCGAGCTGAAAGGCAAGCCGGCGCTGCTGCAACCGCGCCTGTCCGGCAAGCACCCGGCTGAGCCCAATACTCAGCACTGCGTGCAGATCGGCGAATTCATGGCGCACATGCACATGGCCACGCGCAGCGAGACTATCGAGCGCAAAACCGACCGTGGTCTGGACTGGATGCTGGAGGAGGGCGGTAATTTCATCTCCCACCTGGACGAAACGCAGGGCGCGCTGCTGACCAAAGCCGTTGAGGAAATTCAGCGTCGCAAGGCTGCTATCATGGCGCTGCCGCGGGCCAATCTGCACGCCGACCTGTTCCGCGACAACACGCTGTTCGAAGGCACTCACCTGACGGGCGTGATCGATTTCTACAATGCCTGTTCCGGGCCGATGCTGTACGACGTGGCGATTGCCGTGAATGACTGGTGCTCGTTTGAGGATGGCACCATCGATGGGCCGCGAGCCCGGGCGTTTCTGGGTGCCTATGCCGCGCTGAGGCCGTTCACCGCCGCCGAAGCCGAGCTGTGGTCGACGATGCTGCGCGTGGGTTGCGTGCGCTTCTGGCTGTCACGCCTGATCGCCGCCGAAACCTTCGCCGGGCAGGACGTGCTGATCCATGATCCGGACGAATTCCGCAAACGCCTGGAACAGCGGCAGGAAACCCACATTCCGTTGCCGTTCGCGTTGTAAAAGTCGAGAAGCAAGGTTGGAGCGCCACCCCATTTACTCCCACACATCACCGTCCATGTGGGAGTGAGCTTGCTCACGAAGGCATTGGTCCAGAGCTTACAAACCTTCCAGACACCCCGCCAGATCATCCGCCAGCTTGCTCAGCAATTGCTCATAACCCTGGGCGGTGGCGGGTGTGTAGCCGCCCAACCCGTCAAGCTCGGCCAGCTTGACCGGCAGACCTGCACTCAACGTGTCGGCCAGACGCGGGCGAAGGGGGGGCTCGCTGAACACGCAGGTCTTGCCGAATTCGGTCAACCGCGCGCGCATGGCGGCGACGTGCTGAGCACCCGGCTGAACCTCGCTGCTGACGGCAAACACGCCGGCATGCCTCAACCCATACGCCTCTTCGAAATAATCAAACGCCTCGTGGAACACGAAATACTGCTTGCTCGAAATCCCGGCGACCCGCTGTTTGATTTTGGCGTCCAGCGCGTCAAGGCGTGCGTCGAAGGCTTGAACGTTGCTCTCGTAACGCGCCGCATTGGCCGGATCGGCCTGGCTCAAGTCAGCGGCCATCTTCGCCGCAATCACCCGCGCATTGATTGACGACAGCCACAAATGCGCATCGACGCTGCCCGGGCGGTGGTCGTGATCATGCTCGTCTTCGTCATCATCGTGGTGCTCGGCGCTGGCCGTGAAGTGACGCAGGTGCATACCCGGCAACGACTCAACCGGGACAGAAGACTTACTGCGCCCGGACAGCACGCGGGGCAGGAATGTCTCCATGTTCGGGCCGATCCAGTAGAGCAGATCGGCTTCCTGCACGCGCCGTACGTCGGACGGTCGCAGCGCATAGTTGTGAGGGGAAGCGCCCGGCGGGAGCAGGACTTCCGGCACCGCGATTCCGTCCTGCACAGCCGCGGCGATCAGCTGCAGCGGCTTGATGCTGGTCAAAACGCGGACGTTGGCATCGGCGGCAGTGACGGTTGAAAAACCAGTAATAAATACGACAAAAAGTAAAAAAAGTCGGGACACGATAACCACTCATGGGGGCAGGAACGGGTAACATAATAACGTCTCTCTCAAAGGCCGTCGCCGCTCATGTCTAAAACACCCCTGGCCAGTCGCCCCCACGATCACTCCCACTGCGTGCACAGTGCGCTCACTGAAGCCGACACGCTGTGCGCGGGCAAAGGCCTGCGGCTGACCGCCCTGCGTCGTCGCGTGCTGGAACTGGTCTGGCAGAGCCACAAGCCGCTGGGCGCCTATGACATCCTCGCCGTGCTCAGCGAAGAAGACGGCCGCCGCGCCGCACCGCCTACCGTGTACCGCGCGCTGGACTTCCTGTTGGAAAACGGCCTGGTGCACCGCATCGCATCGTTGAACGCCTTCGCCGGTTGCAACCACCCTACCCACGCGCATCAGGGCCAGTTCCTGATCTGCCGCGAGTGCCATGCCGCGATCGAGTTGCAGCACGCCACCATCAGCGCCGCCATCGTCGACGCTGCCAACGAGGTCGGCTTTGACGTTGAAGCCCAGACCGTCGAAGTCGTTGGTGTGTGTGCCGGATGCAAGGCCGCCTGATGAGCGATGCACTGATCCGCCTGAAGGACGTTAGCGTGACCCGCGCCGGCCAGAGCGTGCTGGAACATATCCAGCTGAGCGTCAGTTCAGGTGAAATCGTTACTCTGATCGGCCCCAACGGGGCGGGCAAGACCACGCTGGTGCGCGCCGTGCTCGGGCTGCTCAAGGCTGACTCGGGCGAAATCTGGCGCAAGCCGAAGCTGCGTGTTGGTTATATGCCGCAGAAGCTGCACATTGATGCCACGCTGCCGTTGTCGGTCCTGCGTTTCCTGCGTCTGGTGCCCGGCGTCGATCGCGATACCGCACGGGCGGCGCTGGTCGAGGTCGGCGCCGAAAAGGTCATCGACAGCCCGCTGCAAGGGATTTCCGGTGGCGAGATGCAGCGCGTGTTGCTGGCGCGAGCGCTGTTGCGCAAGCCGGAGCTGCTGGTGCTCGACGAGCCGGTGCAGGGCGTTGACGTGGCCGGGCAGGCCGAGCTGTACGCGCTGATCACTCAGCTGCGCAACCGGCATCAGTGCGGCGTGCTGATGGTTTCCCATGACCTGCATCTGGTCATGAGCACCACCGATCAGGTGGTCTGCCTCAATCGCCACGTGTGCTGCTCCGGTCACCCCGAGCAGGTCAGCAACGATCCTGCCTTCGTGGAGCTGTTCGGCCTGAACGCGCCGAGCCTGGCGATCTATCACCACCATCACGATCATGCGCACGACCTGCATGGCGAAGTCTGCCAGCCGGCGCCCGTCCACGATCACGTTCATACCCACAATCACGACCACGGGGACAGCTGCAAGCATGGCTGATTTTCTTCTTTACGCCTTGCTCGCAGGCCTTGCGTTAGCGGTAGTGGCAGGCCCTTTGGGGTCTTTCGTGGTCTGGCGGCGCATGGCTTATTTTGGCGACACGCTGTCGCACGCCGCGTTGCTCGGCGTGGCGCTGGGCTTTCTGCTGGACATCAGCCCGACGATCGCCGTGACCGTGGGCTGCCTGCTGCTCGCAGTGTTGCTGGTAACCCTGCAGCAACGTCAACCGCTGGCGTCCGACACGTTGCTGGGGATTCTCGCGCCAAGCACATTGTCGTTGGGTTTGGTGGTGCTGAGCTTCATGCGGGACGTGCGCATTGATTTGATGGGCTATCTGTTCGGCGACCTGCTGGCCATCAGCCCGAACGATCTGGCGTGGATCCTCGCAGGCAGCGCGTTGGTGCTGGTGTTGATCTGCGCGCTGTGGCGGCCGCTGCTGGCGATCACTGTGCATGAAGAGCTGGCGACGGTCGAAGGACTGCCGGTGGCAACGCTGCGGATGACGTTGATGCTGCTGATCGCCGTGGTCATCGCGGTGGCCATGAAGATCGTCGGCGTGTTGCTGATCACCTCGTTGCTGATCATTCCCGCCGCTGCGGCACAACGTCACGCCCGTTCGCCGGAGCAAATGGCCCTGGGTGCGAGCATCATTGGCGTCATCGCGGTATGCGCGGGGTTGGCGTTGTCCTGGTTCAAAGACACCCCTGCAGGCCCGTCCATCGTGGTCGCGGCGGCGGCGCTGTTTCTGCTCAGCTTCCTTTTGCCCAAGCGGTAGAACCTTGGGTGGCGGGTAGAGTCATACTCCGCAATAATCTAATGGCGGCAATGTGCAATGACTCTTTGCCCGCCTACCGATAGTGATCAGTTATTTTCGGGGCAAGCCACTTGTGTGTAGACTTGCTCGTTTTTTGCGCAAATAGAGAATCGCAGGAATGAAGCCGTTCGCATCCCGTTATCTGCTGCTTGCTGCATTTTCCGTTCTGTTGAGCGCTTGCCAGAGCAAGCCCGTCGACCAGCCCGCGCCTGTGGCTGTACCCGATGCCTATCAGCAGCTGGAACAGAACATTGCCAGCAGCGAGTTGGCCACCGCGGAAGATCAACTCGCCGCGCTGCAAGGCAAATCCCCGGACGATCCTCGACTCGAGCAATACCAGCGCCAATTGGCTGAGGCTTATTTGAGTCGCAGCCAGATCGTGCTGCAAAAGGGCGACATGAACGCTGCCGCCACCGCGCTCAGCCGTGCTCGTGCCCTGATGCCAAAGGCTCCGGCGCTGACCAGTGGCGTCAACGGTGCCATCGCCCACGCCCGTAAAGCCGAGCTGGAAAAGGCGGAAGCCGATCTGCGGGCTGCCGAAGCCAAGCGCAAGGCGAAGGTAATCGACCCGAGCGCCGAGAGCACAACCATCGAGCTGAAGCTTGGAGACATGAAGCAGCTACGCCGGCAGCTGAGTGACATCGCTGAAGACGTGACAGCCTTCAACTGCGACGTCATCGTGCAAGTGCCACGCACCGACGACTACCCTTGGCTGGCGACCTTGCTGACCAAGCGTGTCACGAAGATCAACCCGGATTTCGAGCTGCAGATGCAGCGTGAAATCGAGCGCACCGAGCCTGCGAAGATCGTGCTGAAACCCGCTCAGCTCTGATCGATTTTTGATCAAAAGAAAAGGCGTTGCCCTCGCGGGTAACGCCTTTTTTTGCGCTTGCTTGCCTCCCTTCCCACGGGAAAGTCGCGGGATCGACTGCGCAAGAAGTTGCGCAGTCGATTGTGAGTTCCGGGATGCTTTCTGCGCTGTAAGCCATGTCTTCTGTGGCCTGCAGGCGAGTGTGCAAGAAGTTGCGCAGGGGTGCGCAACTTCTTGCGCACTTTTTATGGGGTTTCGGGTTTAGCGTTCGCTAAAACCTGTCGTTTTATTTCTTAAGCTTTTGTTTTTGTTTGGTTAATTTGTAGCTGGCACAGCCCTTGATATCTCCGTAGCCCCCGGATTGGCATTCACGCCTTTTCGGATGGTTTTTTAAGCACGGAGAGCATCCTTGGCGACCCCCCCAAATCCGCCCGTTGGTGGCGAGCAACGCGAACCGCAAGTGGCGATCGTTCCGCTTGATCTGATTCAGGTTGAAGACGTTGGTCTTGGTGCGGCCAGTTTCGATGCCTGGCTGCAGGAAATCAGTGGCGGGGTTGTTTCGCTCGATCGAATCAAGGCAGTGGCCGGCGGGCTGCCGGTGGTGGGCAACATCATGGCGCTGGTCGATGCGCTGAATGACATTGTCCGGCTGGCGACCAGTGACAAGCGCGACCCGCTGGACTGGGTCAGTTTGGGCATCAATCTGATCGGCATGATCCCCATTCCGCCGGGCATGGCGGCAGCGCGAATGACCTTGCGGCCGATCCTGTTTCTGGTGCGTCAGGAGATGCGTCAGGCCGGGAAGATGGTGTTGGGGGATGCGCTGATCGAGGTTCTGATCGGGCATCTGAATGCCACCATCGTCGGGCCCCTTGATGACTTTGTGAGCCAGGCGCAGGGCAAGCTTCCCGGAATTCTCGAGGATGCGGGCAAGCTTGGGGAAGGCGTACTTTTTCAGATCGCTGATGGTCTGGAGAAGCTGGTTAACCCGGAGCTGAACGCCAAGGCTGACTTGCTGGAAGCGGAGCAGTTGGTTCATGCCGCTGGAGATCTCTGGGCTTACGACCCTAAGGCGGCGATTGGCAACATCTTTGCGGCGGCTGCGGAGGTTTGCGCTGCTGCGGGCAAGGGTGCGGTAAATGGCGCTGTTGAACATCTTGTGCCTGAAGCAGTTAAAAAAGAGGTCGTCAAACAGGCCGATTTGTTGCGTGCGATGGGGCCGGAGCTTCGGACCCAGATCAAAGGGCTGGCGGATCCTGGGGCTCAGAACTCGCTTGGTTCTTTGCTGCTAACGTTGGACGGCGCCGTTGTCAGTTGGCGGGCGCGCAACGGGCATGGTCAATCGTTCAACATCAAGCCTGGGGTGACTAATCAGGCCAAGCGCAGGGCCGGGGAAGGCAAGCTTGAGAAGGTTCAGCGTGAGACGCCAGCAAAGGGCCAGCCCAACCCGAAGATAAACTGTGTCTGTGCTGCTACGGGCAACAGCATTAGTTTTGCGATGGGTTCGGAGTCGGTGCGGCATACCGATTTCAGTCTGCCGGGGCCGTTTCCGATTGAGTGGACGCGGACTTATTGTTCGAGTCTGGATGCCTACGATCAGGACATCATCGGCGCACGCTGGATCACGCCGTTTACTACGCGCTTCGATCTCGTCGGCGACGGTCTGGTGTTTCATGACTCCGATGGGCGTAGCCATGAATTTCCTCTTCCCAAGTTAAAACTCTTTCACTTCAACGCCATTGAGAACCTGACCGTCGTTCGCCTCAGCAAAGATCGGTTATTGCTGATGCGTGGCCTGGATCACAGGGAGACCTATGTTCGGCGGGGCAAGCGCTTTGTTCTGATCAACAAGATGTTGCCCAACGGCGCCGGGGTGATGCTGCATCATGAGTATCGTCATGATGGGCAGTTGGTGCTCTCCGAATTGGTGACTTACTCGGAGAAGGATCTCAACAAAGTCCATCTTCGCCTGGGCACTTTGATTGATGATCAGGGGCGGTTGACGGGTCTTTGGGAAGTCCGGGACGGCGACGTCAAACGCCAACTCTGCGCGTATCAGTACGATGATTTCGGCGATCTTGTTCTGGCTCAGGACGAGAACGGTTCGGCCTGGCGTTATCAGTATCAGAACCATCTGATCACCCGCTACACCGACCGCACTAACCGTGGGCTGAATTTGCAATGGCAGGGATCAGGCCCTGACGCGAAAGCCGTGCGCGAATGGGCCGATGACGGCAGCTTTGATACTCGGTTGGCTTGGGACGAAAACATCCGTCTGACCTACGTCACGGATGCTTTGGGCCATGAAACCCGGCATTACTACGACAGCTTGGGTTACACCTATCGCATCTACCACGCCGATGGGCGTTCGGAATGGTTCTTCCGCGATGCGGCGAAGAACATCATCCGCCACGTCCACACCGACGGCAGTACTGACCGGTATCGTTACGACAAGCTGAGCAACCTCACCGAGCACACCCGCGCTGATCACAGCGTGATGAACTACGCGTATGACGATAAAAGCCACCTGATCAAGATCAGCGATGGCGAGGGCGGGCTGTGGAAACGGGATTACGACCTTCGCGGAAATCTGATCGAGGCGATTGATCCGCTAGAGAACGTTACCGAATACGCCTACAACTCGTTCGGCCTTCCTACGGCGATCAAGGATGCCAACGGGAATACCAAGAAACTTGAGTACAACGCTGCGGGCCAGTTGCTGAAATACGTCGATTGCTCGGGGAAAACTAGCAATTGGGAGTACGACGAACGCGGCCAAATGATCTGCTTTACCGATCCGGTCGGGCACAGCACCACGTACGAATACAAAGCCGGTCAGCTTGTCCTGATCAAACATCCGGACAAGACCGAAGAACGCTTTAGCCGGGATGCCGAAGGCAGACTTCTCGCCCACTCGGATGGTCTCGAACGATGCACCACCTGGCGTTACACCGCCGCCGGTTTTATCGCCGAGCGCGTCGACGCCGCCGAGCAGACCTTGCGCTACCGCTGGGATAAGTTAGGCCGCCTCGTTTCGTTGGAAAACGAAAACGAACGCAGCGCGCATTTTCACTACGACCCGGTTGGGCGCCTGCTGGAAGAGCGCAGCTTCGACAATCGCTCGACCCGCTATCAGTACGATCCGGAAACCGGGCGTCTTGCCGAGATTATCAACGTCCAACGCAGCATTGCTCTGACCTTCGACCCCGTGGGCCGCCTGACCGAACGCCGCGCCACCCTCGGCGAACAGTCCCAGAGCGAAACCTTCGCCTACGACGGCAATGGCCATCTGGTCATGGCGACCAACGCGATCAGCAAGCTGCAATGGTTTCACGACCCGGCCGGCAATCTGCTGCGCGAGCACCAGCACTACACCAGCCTGATAGAACCGCTGGTTGCGGTCTGGCAGCACGAGTACGACGCGCTCAACAACCGCGTCGCCACCATCCGCCCGGATGGACACCGCGTCAGTTGGCTCACCTACGGCAGCGGTCATCTGCTCGGCCTGAAGCTCGATGAGCATGAACTGCTCAGCTACGAGCGCGACGACCTCCACCGCGAGATCAGCCGGCACCAAGGCAATAACCTGCTGCAAACCCAGCAATGGGACCCGGCGGGACGCCTCCAAGAACAACTACTGGGCCGAGCAGACGATAAATCCACGCTCATCAAACGCGCATACACCTACGACGCCGCAGGCCAACTTACCTATATCAATGACAGCCGTCGCGGCCCGCTCTCCTATCGCTACGACCCGGTAAGCCGCCTGCTAAGCGCCACCAGTCGCCTCGGCACCGAAACCTTCGCCTTCGACCCTGCAAGCAACCTGCTCAACGAAACCGCCGCGCCGGTCCGCCGCCCACTAGACCCCAAACCGACTCAAAACAAACTCGTGGACAACCTCCTGCGCGACTACGCAGGCGGCCACTACGAATACGACGAACGCGGCAACCTGACCGAGCGCTGGACCAATGGCCTGCGCAGCGAACTGCACTGGGACCTCTTCGATCGTCTGGTGCACTTCTGCGATCCGCGCCTTACCGTAGACTTCGGCTACGACCCCCTCGGACGTCGCCTCTACAAATTCTCCAAAGCCCACTACCGCCCACGCCCCGAAGCCGGCACCGGCTGGAACGAGAACGAACACGCGCGAAAAGAACGCGAGCTGGGCTGCGGCTTCACCTTGTACGGCTGGGACGGCGACAACCTCGCCTGGGAAAGCAGCCCGCCGCCCTACGCTGGCGCGCTCGGCCGAACGGTGCATTACATCCACGAGCCCGGCACTTTCGTCCCCGTGGCCCAGGCCATCCGCCACGAAACGATTCGGCTCGTCAGCCAGCCGACATACGAAGGTCGCTACAACTTCAAAGAAGATCCGCTGTGGAACTACAAACCGGTTGCGCTGCCAATCGACGCACTCGCCTGGTACCAATGCGACCACCTCGGCACCCCGCAGGAAATAACCGACCAAAACGGCAACACCGCCTGGAGCGCGCAATACAAAGCGTGGGGGGAGGCAACTGAAAAGCGCTCCGAATTCGCTCACCAGATCGGCCTGACCAACCCAATCCGCTTCCAAGGCCAATACTACGACCACGAAACCGACCTGCACTACAACCGGCATCGGTACTATGATCCAAGGGTCGGGCGGTTTATTAGCAAGGATCCGATTGGCTACAGTGGTGGGCTAAACTTCTACCAATACGCGCCTAACCCAGTGCTATGGGTAGATCCGCTTGGTTTATCGTACGCAGAAGATGCTGCAGATGCAGCGTTTGCCGCAGGTAAGGAGTCGGGGGCGGCGAGTGAGTTACTCATCGGTGGAAAGGTTTTCACAGGTGTGAGTGGAGACGTGGTTCCACATAATACAAATGTAACCGGCGCCCTAATGGGTACTCCCGCTTCCGCTCGTGAGGAATGGCATGGAGGGTGCGCTGAGGTAGTCTGTCTCGATAAGGCTTTAAACGCTGGAGTGGATCCTGCGGGAGGAACTAGTCGAGCAGTGAACATTGGAGTGTCTGGAGATGGACACAAAACGCCCAAAAAAGCGTGTGGCTCGTGTCGCGACCTTTTGGGTTATTTCGGAGTTGGTGAATGAGTCTATCAATTAATTCTATTATTTGGCCCAAAGATAATTTGGCTGCACAAAGGCACTACGTTTCTTACATGATTAAAGTCCTGAGTTCTTTAGAAATCGAGTATGCCGGATGGGAAAGAAACCCGGTGCACTTTGTTGAAGGCTATATCGCTGGAAGGTGCACAAGCGAGCAGTGTAGAGCTGAAGCCATCGCGTGGTGGAGCTACATCGACTCTCGAGGAGAAAGTAGGGAGCTGAGGGATCCCCAAGTATTAATGGCCAGACTGGCAATTTGCTTGCTATCAATTGATGAAGACAAAGTTGGTAGACTAGGGGAATCATTATCATGGTTCATCGAAGTGCTCGGGTTCATGGGTAAAAACACTAGAACTGCCATAACTATAATGGCGGAGCACTTCGAGTTTCAGCAGCGATAGCTTGCCTGAGGAACCAAAGGGAAAACCCTCTTCGAGTTAAGCTGGCAATACCGCTGGGGCACGCACTAAAACGTGTCACGAAGATCAACCCGGATTTCGAGCTGCAGATGCAGCGTGAAATCGAGCGCACCGAGCCTGCGAAGATCGTGTTGAAACCCGCTCAGCTCTGATCGGTTTTTGATCAAAAGAAAAGGCGTTGCCCTCGCGGGCAACGCCTTTTTTGTTACGGGCTAGCCCTGCAAATTACGCAGGAATTGCCTTCGCTTTTGGCTCACGAGCCCAGACGCGGTGCTGCTGGATTGCATCGAAAAACGCCTTGAAGGAAGCGCTGTCCGAGACCGCCAGCAAGCCGGCATCGGCTTCCAGACGCAGCAGATCGATCAGTTTCTGTGCGTCACCCGCGTAGGCGATTGCTTTGAGATGCTTGTAGGCCTCAAGCACGTAGTGCAGTGCCACGCCGTCGCCGCTCAGCGCTTTGATAGAAGCGTCGCCGCCCGGAATGAACACAGCGTCGAACGCGACCGATGGCAAACCTTCCATCGAAGCATCGACGGCCAGCGTTGCGCCGCTCGCGGTCTTAACCGGTGCGGAGGTAGGACCCAACACCTTGGCATGTGCGCCTTCGGCTTCCAGCGCCGCTTTCATCGCCGCTACGGCTTTGTCATCGACGCCATTGGCGACCAAAATGGCAACTTTGCGCGAGGCAATGTCGGCAGGCAGCAAGTTTGCCTGGCTCAGCAGCGGCGACTTATCGACTGTCAACTTGCCGTTGCTTTGCGCTTGGGCAGTTGGGGCGGTAGGCGCTGGCAAGCCAAGGTTTTCAGCCACACGTTTAGCCAGGGTGAGGTCGATATTCGCGAGAATCTCGTTCACCTGGCGTGCGCGGATGTGCTCACGCTCGACCTTGCCCAGCTCGAAGCTGTAGGCCGCGATGATGTGCTCTTTCTCGTGCTCGCTCATGCTGTTGAAGAACAGCGTGGCTTGGGAGAAGTGATCGCCAAAGGAAGGGCTGCGCTCACGCACCTTCTCTGCCGAGACGCGCTCGTGATACGTCTCGAAGCCGCCATCCTGCGGACCGGCAGGGGTTTCTTTCGGCCAGCCGCCATCGATCGAGTTCGGCTCGTACGAAGCACGACCCTTGTCGATAGTGGTGCGGTGTTGCGCATCACGCTGGTTATTGTGGTTCGGCGAGACCGGACGGTTGATCGGGATCTCGTGGAAGTTCGGCCCACCCAGTCGGCTGATCTGCGTATCGGTGTAGGAAAACAACCGACCTTGCAGCAGCGGATCGTTGGAAAAGTCGATACCCGGCACGATGTGGCCTGGGCAGAACGCAACCTGCTCGGTCTCGGCGAAGTAGTTGTCCGGGTTACGGTTAAGCACCATCTTGCCCAGCGGTGTTACCGGCACCAGCTCTTCCGGGATGATTTTGGTCGGGTCCAGAAGGTCGAAGTCGAACTTGTGCTCGTCTTCCTCGGCGACGATCTGTACGCCTAGTTCCCATTCCGGGTAGTCGCCCATCTCGATGGACTCCCACAGATCGCGGCGATGGAAGTCAGTGTCCTTGCCCGCCAGTTTCTGTGCTTCGTCCCACACCAGGGAGCAGGTACCGTACTTGGGCTTCCAGTGGAATTTGACGAAGGAGGACTTGCCCTCGGTGTTGATCATGCGGAAGGTGTGAATGCCGAAGCCCTGCATGGAGCGCAGGCTTTTCGGGATCGCACGGTCAGACATGGTCCACAGCACCATGTGTGCGGATTCCGGCACCAGGGAAACGAAGTCCCAGAACGTGTCGTGAGCCGAGCCACCGGTAGGGATTTCGTTATGAGGCTCTGGCTTCACCGCGTGTACGAAATCGGGAAACTTGATGGCGTCCTGGATGAAGAACACAGGCATGTTGTTGCCCACCAGGTCGTAGTTGCCTTCGCCTGTATAGAACTTGACTGCGAAACCGCGTACGTCACGGACGGTATCGCCGGAGCCGCGTGGGCCCTGAACCGTGGAAAAACGTACGAAGACCGGGGTTTTCTTGCCCGGATCGCGCAGGAATTCGGCCTTGGACAGCGCGGAATGGTTCTCGTAGGTCTGGAAATAACCGTGCGCCGCCGTGCCGCGCGCGTGGACGATGCGCTCCGGAATGCGTTCGTGGTCAAAATGCGTGATTTTCTCGCGCATGATGAAGTCTTCGAGCAGCGAAGGGCCGCGCGAGCCAACTTTCAGCGTGTTCTGGTTGTCGGAGATCTTTACGCCCTGATTGGTGCGCAAAGCCTCGCCGGTAGCGTCGGAGCGGAACGTTTCAAGACTTTCGACCTTGGCGTTGGTGTTGCCACGGTCCAGCGTGTCAGTGCCAGCCAGTTCACTGTTGGCGTTGGCGCTAACAGGTGGATTGGTGTTCGTACTCATCAGACAAAACTCCTCAGTTCGGACGGCTCCTTTTTTGCGCACCAGGGTGTGGCGGCGGCAGGAGCTCGTAAGCGGAAATGCCTGACACGAAGTCAGGCATTATTCAGGCGCTAAGTAAGTGACTGATGATGAAAACAGCCGTTCCGTTTGTTTTTCCGATTCTTCGATTTTCATCATCAGACTGACAGTCGGCCATCCATATGACCGTTCAGCAGGTTCGGTGCGAAATAAATGCTAAGAAGGCTGGGCCCAACCCGGATTCGACAGGCTAAAATGCGCGCCCGGTTTACCCAGCCGAAGCCGAAATGGCATCGCTCAGCAGCGTGATGAAGGCATGAGTCTCCACGCTGATTTTTCAACGCGCCCCACAAGGTTCGCTCCGTGATCGAGTTTCAGAACGTCCACAAAACCTATCGGGTCGCCGATCGGGAAATTCCCGCGCTGCACCCCACCAGCCTGCGCATCGAAAATGGCCAGGTGTTTGGCCTGATCGGCCACTCCGGCGCCGGCAAGAGCACCATGCTGCGCCTGATCAACCGCCTTGAAGCACCGAGCGGCGGCAAGATCCTGGTTGACGATGTCGATGTCACCGCGCTGGACGCCGACGGCCTGCGCGGCTTCCGCCGTCAGGTCGGCATGATTTTCCAGCATTTCAATTTGCTGTCGTCCAAGACCGTGGCCGACAACGTCGCCATGCCGCTGACCCTGGCCGGGGACATGTCCCGCGCGCAGATCGATCAGCGCGTGGCCGAATTGCTGGCTCGCGTGGGTCTGTCCGATCACGCCAAAAAATATCCGGCGCAATTGTCCGGCGGTCAGAAGCAACGTGTCGGCATCGCCCGCGCGCTGGCGACCAAGCCGAAGATTCTGCTGTGCGACGAGGCCACCAGCGCCCTCGACCCGCAAACCACGGCATCGGTGTTGCAGCTGCTGGCCGAGATCAATCGCGAACTGAAGCTGACCATCGTTTTGATCACCCACGAAATGGACGTGATCCGTCGTGTTTGTGATCAGGTGGCGGTCATGGACGCGGGCGTCATCGTTGAGCAGGGCGCCGTGGCCGATGTGTTTCTGCACCCCAAGCACCCGACCACTCGCCGCTTTGTGCAGGAAGACGAAGAGGTCGACGAAAACCAGCTGAACAGCGATTTCGCCCACGTTCAGGGCCGCATCGTGCGCCTGACGTTTCAGGGCGAAGCGACCTACGCGCCATTGCTGGGTACGGTCGCGCGGGAAACCGGAGTGGACTACAGCATTCTGGCCGGCCGTATCGACCGCATCAAAGACACGCCTTACGGGCAACTGACGCTGGCCATCACCGGTGGTGACATGGACGCCGCGTTTGCCCGCTTCACCGCAGCCGACGTTCACATGGAGGTCCTGCGCTGATGGACACTTTTCTCAACCTGTTTTCCAACGTCGACTGGTACGAAATCTGGCTGGCGACCGGCGACACCCTGATCATGCTCGGTGTCTCACTGGCGTTCACCGTCCTGCTGGGCTTGCCGCTCGGCGTGTTGATGTTCCTCACCTCGCCGCGTCAGTTGCTTGAGAACAGGCCGGTTTACTCCACCGTGGGCTTGATCGTGAACATGCTGCGGGCGCTGCCGTTCATCATCCTGCTGATCGTGATGATGCCGCTGACGGAAATCATCACCGGCACCTCGCTGGGAATTCTCGGCACTCTGCCGCCATTGATCGCAGGCGCCACCCCGTTCTTCGCCCGCCTGGTGGAAACCGCGCTGCGGGAAGTGGATCGCGGCATCATTGAGGCCACTCAGGCCATGGGCGCAACGACCCGGCAGATCGTGATCAAGGCGCTGTTGCCTGAAGCACGCCCGGGCATCCTCGCGGCGATCACCGTGACTGCGATTGCGCTGGTGTCGTTCACGGCCATGGCCGGTGCGGTCGGTGCCGGTGGCCTGGGCGATCTGGCGATTCGCTACGGTTACCAACGCTTCCAGAACGATGTGATGTTTGTGACGGTCGTATTGCTGCTGGTGCTGGTGCAGATCCTGCAAACCGTCGGCGACAGACTGGTCGCGCACTTTTCACACCGTTAACCGAATTCGCCGGTCAGTGACCGGCCAATGCACGCCACCGCGCGTGCATTTCAGGAGTAGTAGACATGAAGAAGTTGTTGGCTGTATTCGCTGCTGTGGCGGCGCTGTCTGCCCATGCTGACGAGACCTTGACCGTGGCGGCCTCCGCCGTGCCCCACGCAGAGATTCTCGAGTTCGTGAAGCCGATGCTGGCGAAGGAAGGTGTGACGCTGAACGTGAAGGTGTTCAACGATTACATTCAGCCGAACGTGCAGGTCGATCAGAAGCGCATGGACGCCAATTTCTTCCAGCATCAGCCGTATCTGGATGAGTTCAACAAGGGCAAGGGCACCCATCTCGTGAGCGTGGCCAAGGTTCATATCGAACCTTTTGGCGCTTACTCGGACAAGCTCAAGAGCCTCGCCGAGCTGCCGGACGGCGCTAATGTCGCGATCCCGAATGACGCCACCAACGAGGGCCGTGCTCTGTTGCTGCTGGTCAAGGCCGGCCTGATTACCCTGAAGGATCCGAACAGCATCACCGCCAAGCCAGGCGACGTTCAGCAGAACCCGAAGAACCTGAAATTCCGCGAGCTGGAAGCCGCCACCTTGCCACGCGTGCTGACGCAGGTGGACCTGGCGCTGATCAACACCAATTACGCCCTGACCGCCAAGCTTGATCCGACCAAGGATGCGTTGATCATCGAAGGATCGGAGTCGCCTTACGCGAACATCCTCGTCACTCGCGAAGACAATAAGGATGCCCCGGCCATCCAGAAACTGGTCGCTGCACTGCACAGCCCGGAAACCAAGGCGTTCATCGTCGAAAAGTACAAAGGCGCGGTTGTTCCGGCGTTCTGATCCCCCCACACCAATGATCTCGGCGCAACGCCGAGATCATCGTTCCTCACTTCCTCTCCACCAGCCCCGGCAACTGCGCCACCAGCTTCTGGCTGTTCAGCGGCGCGCGGATGAAGCCGCGTTGGGTACCGTCGGGGCCGAGGAGGGCGAGGTTGCCGCTGTGGTCGACCGTGTAGCCCGGCTTGCTGGTATCAGCCGGGATGTAGGGGATGCTCACGGCATTCGCCAGCTTCTGCAGCGTATCCACCGGCGCCCTCAGGCCGACGAACTGCTTGTCGAAATAACCCAGGTACTGTTTGAGCTGTTGCGGGGTGTCGCGATCAGGATCGACGCTGACCAGCACAATGCGCAGTTTGTCGACGGCCTCACTGGGCAGCTCGCTTCTGATCTGACGCAGCTGGGCGAGGGTGGTCGGGCAGATGTCCGGGCAGAAGGTGTAGCCGAAGAACAGCACCGTCCATTTGCCCTTCAATTGGCTCAGTGAAAGGGGCTGGGCGTCCTGATCGGTGAGCGAGAGATCCGGCACGGTACGGCTCTGCGGGAGAAGGATAATCCCCGCAGCGATAAACGCGGTCTGGTCGCCCTGAGCCGATCCGGACAGCACACGGTAGACGGTCAGGCCAAGCACCAGCGCCACGATGGCCGCCAGGATTAAAACGGTTTTCTGGGTTCGGGTCATGACTTCAGCACAATGAGTGATCCACGGTCGCGCGATTATGCACATAACCATGAAACTGTTATGACAATTACGTCTTAGCGTCATTTGTGGGCAGGCTAAGGTATGGACTTCCCTATAATGACTGCCTGGTTTCACTGCCTATGGAGCATTCATGAACACCGCCGCATTGCGCGAGCAGATCACCCGAGCTCAGGAACACGAGAACCAATCCGGTCAGCTAGCGCGCCAGTTGGAGTCGCAACTTCCTCATTTGCACCCGTCCATTCACTTGCCAGACGTAGACCCGCGAGGCGTGCTGACGCGTTTCGTCATTGCTTACATCGGTCAGGTGCCGGACCTGCTGGACGCCGCCCATGACGTCGCGTTGCAGGCGGGCATTGAAAGCCAGATCAAGCCGGTCCTGAAAATCGCCGAGCAATTCTTCAGTGCGCCTCCCGCCATCATGGCGGGCCACGAAGGTCTGGACGGGCTGCTGGATGAGGCGTATCTGGCCCACCGTCTGGTGGAGGAAGTGAATGATCTGTACATCAAGCATTTCGGCCAGCCGCTGAT
Source organism: Pseudomonas sp. GL_135 (assembly GCF_057834665.1). Lineage (NCBI taxonomy): Bacteria > Pseudomonadati > Pseudomonadota > Gammaproteobacteria > Pseudomonadales > Pseudomonadaceae > Pseudomonas > Pseudomonas sp. GL_135. The sequence goes on along the minus strand of NZ_CM174408.1, from coordinate 49,598 downwards.
ACCGATGAACACCACGGTGGCCAGCGTCATCGCCCACCAATTGATCGGCGAATCGTTCGCCAACCAGCTGGACGAAGTGGTGCATCACGCCATCGACGAGATGCTCGACGACGACAGTTTCTCCCTGGAGTCGGTGGAAACCTACCGCGAGCGCCTTGCCAGCCCGGACACCGATGCGGCTTGGAAACGCTGGCCCAGCCTGTCACGTCAGTTGGGCATAGGGCTGGAACTGGAGCGCGGGAAAGACTGAGCCCGCACTCCCTTTACCCGCCTCAGTGCAAAGCTGCTCCTCCGATCGACGTACGGATCCTTCCCTCCACGCGACGCTTGAGCAGCCGTTGCTCCAACAGCAAACGCGAGCCCTGCGCCGCATTGGCGCGTCCCCATTCCTCCAGCAGCTCCAGGCAGGAATGGTCGATGTACGTCAGGTTGCCCAACGGCACATGCAGCGTGGTTCCCGGCGGCACGGTTTCCAGCGTTTGCGTCAGCGCCGGCACCTTGAGGAACGTGGCAGAACCATTAAGGCGGAGCTCCATTTCGCCTTCGGCCGGCAGGTCGACAAGATTGATCTTCAAGCGCGATGCACTCAGCGCCAGCTTCACCAGGGTCAGGCCGAAGCCGATCAACACGCCCGTCAGCAAGTCGGTCAGGACGATCGCGCTGGCGGTCGCGCCATAAATGAACATTGGCATGCGGCCATAGCGCCCCAGCCCCTTGAGCGCCTGAACATTCACCAGCTTCACACCGGTGTAGACCAGAACGCCGGCCAGGCTCGCCACAGGAATGCTCTGCAACACGCTGGACAGCAACAGCACGAACGCCAGCAGCCACAGACCGTGGAACATCGCCGAAAGCCGGGTCTTCGCACCGGCCTGCACGTTGGCCGAACTGCGCACGATTACGCCGGTCATCGGCAGCGCGCCGACCAGCCCGCAGAGCATGTTGCCCACGCCTTGGGCGCTGAGCTCTTTATCAAAGTCCGATCGCTGACCGTCGTGCATGCGATCCACCGCCGCCGCCGACAACAGGGTTTCAGCGCTGGCAATGAAGGCCACGGCAATCGCCGCGATCAGGATGGCAGGGTCGGCCAGGTTCAACAGGTCTGCAGGGCGCAGCCAGTCGATGGCTTCAGCAAGATTAGCCGGAACCTCGACGCGCTTGACCTGCAAGCTCATCACCAGACTCACCACCGTTGCGATACCGACGCCGAGCAACGCGCCTGGCACGAACCGCAGTGCATGGGGCCGACGCTTTTCCCACAGCCACATGACGGCGATGGTGCCCAGCCCGAGAAGACCGGCCTGCATGGCACTGCCCATCCCCATCGCACCGATAACGGTCTGCGGGAACGCCACCAGATTGTCCAGCCCGGAAGGCTTGGGCCCGCTGTCGAACATGACGTGGACCTGGGAAAGCACGATCAGTACGCCGATGCCCGCCAGCATGCCGTACACCACCGCCGGCGCCGTGACGCGAAACCAGCAGCCGAGCTTCAAGCGACCGGCCAGCAACTGCAGCGCACCGGCGAGCAGCAAAATCGGCCCGAGCATGGCCATGCCGTGTTCACGGACCAGCTCGAACACCAGCACCGCCAGACCTGCCGCCGGGCCGCTGACCTGAAGCGGCGAGCCTGCCAGCCAGCCCACCACCAGACCGCCGATGATGCCGGTGATCAAACCCTTGGACGGCGGCATGCCGGACGCAATGGCGATCCCCATGCACAGCGGCAGGGCCACCAGAAAAACCACCACGGAAGCCAGCAGCTCCCGTGGTAACAACGCTTTCAGATCAGTAGTAGCCATGACGACTCTCCGGAATTCAGACGTGACGACGCCCGGCGGCACGCGCTATGTGCGGCCGCTACGAGCTTGTATGAGGTGGAACCGTCAGGGCCAACGCCGCTGCGCTCAGGCGCAGCGGGTCAGCCGGCGATCAATATCGCCCGCGGGGGATCGACGCCATGGGCACCGGGTGGTCGCCATCCAGCGCCAGGAAGCAGTCCTGCTCGGCATCGTAAGCGCGGATTTCGCTGGTTTCGATGTCGTAGACCCAGCCATGGATGAACAACTGACCGCTGGCCAGCTTGGACGCCACGGAGGGGTGCGTGCGCAAGTGTTGCAGCTGCGCGATGACGTTTTCTTCGGTGAGCACGTGCATGGTTTCATGCTCACCAGTGCAATTGCAGTTGTCCTGCACAACGGTCTTGGCGACCTCCGCATGGCGCAGCCAGGCTTTGACCGTCGGCATTTTTTCCAGCGTGTCGGGGTTGAGAACGGCGCGCATGGCCCCGCAATCGGAGTGGCCGCAGACAATGATGTGCTGCACGCCCAAAGCCAGTACGGCGTATTCGATAGCGGTAGAAACGCCGCCATTCATGGGGCCGTACGGCGGGACGACATTGCCCACGTTACGGGTGACGAACAGGTCGCCCGGGGAGCTTTGGGTGATGAGTTCCGGGACGATGCGCGAGTCCGCGCAGGTGATGAACATGGCCCGGGGATGTTGGGCGGTGGCGAGTTTCTTGAACAGTTCTTCCTGCTGAGGGAAGACGTCATGGCGGAAATGCTTGAAGCCATCAACGATCTGCTTCAACGCCATTTCGGCGGTTTCCACCTGAGGCGTTACGCCTGTCGTCGCAGCCTGAGGCTGCTTATCCTGGTCACTCATGTTTCATCCTCTCTGACGGATTTAAGTGGATTTTCCGGCGAATCCTGTGGATGACCCACTTTTTTCTGGTCTTCTTGCGTATCTTTTCCTACAAGACCAATCGGTCACTTCCGACTTACCTTAACGACGCAAACTTAATTGAAACTGAATGCGTGGCTCTAGATCGCGGGTCTTGCGTTAGAAAATCTAAACCGCAAGCGGCTGTTGTGGTGGAACACAGTTAAGACGCCATCCGAGTCACAGCAGCGACATCTGACCGCCGGGTGGGCAAAACGCGCTGCAGTCGAGCTGAAAACTTTCCCGGCGGTTCAAGCCATGCTTCTTGATGGCGAGGCTGTAACGCTGCGCCAGCAACTCAGCGAATACCCCCTCACCGCGCATCCGCGAGCCAAACCGGCTGTCATACACCTCGCCGCCTCGGCTCTGCCGAACCAGGCTCATGACGTGCTCGGCCCTTTGCGGATAATGCGCCTGCAGCCACTCTTCGAACAGCGGCGCAACCTCCATCGGCAGGCGCAGCATCACGTAGCTCGCACTCAACGCGCCAGCGGCCTTGGCCTCGGCCATTAGCTTCTCCAGCTCCATGTCATTGATCATCGGAATCATCGGCGCCAGCAACACGCCCACCGGGACACCGGCATCACGCAAGACCCGGATCGCCCGCAGCCTGGCCTTGGGCGCGGCAGCCCGGGGTTCAAGGATGCGCTTGAGCTCGTCGTCCAGAGTCGTGAGGCTGATGAACACCGACACCAGCCGCAACTTCGCCAGCTCGGCCAGCAGGTCCAGATCCCGAAGAATCAGCGAACCTTTGGTGATGATCGTCACCGGATGGCGATAGCGCAGCAGCACTTCCAGCGTCGCCCGGCTCAATGTGTATTCGCGCTCGATGGGCTGATACGGATCGGTGTTCGCCCCCAAAGTGATCGGCGCGACGCTGTAGCCTGGCTTGGACAGCTGCTGCTCCAGCAGAGCGGCAGCATTGGTTTTGGCGATCAATTTGGTCTCGAAATCCAGCCCCGGTGACATGTCCCAATAGGCGTGGCTCGGCCGGGCGTAGCAATAAATACAACCGTGCTCGCATCCTCGGTAAGGATTGATCGAGCGGTCGAAAGGAATATCGGGCGATGAGTTACGCGCGATGATGCTCTTGGCGGTTTCCAGCGTGACGGTGGTGCCTTGGGTCAGCGGTACTTCCTGATACCAGCCGTCGTCTTCGGCCACCGATCGGTTGGGGGCGAAGCGGTTGTGGGGGTTGGTCGCAGTGCCGCGCCCGCGTGGGGGCAACTGAATGGACATGACGGCTCCTTGATAACTGGTTATGCATACAGTATCGCGAAACGCTCATGCCGTTAACGCGCCGCCCCGGAAAAACACTCTGGCGCCGATCAACGGCTTTCACTATCTTTTGACACCCCCCTCACAGCGCCTTGACCCTGCGCGGCGAAAACTTGCCTCATCGATAAACGGCTGGTTTCCACGGTACGTCTTCCATGCGCCTTCGCCCGCTCGCTGCCCAACTCCTCCTGCTGTTGGCCGTATCCTCTGTGTCTCTCGCTCAAGCTGAGGATGCTTCATCCGCGCAATCGTCACGCCCGGCGCAGTGGGCGCAACTCGTTGACCCGCACTACAACCTCTACCAAATAACGCCCACGCTTTACCGCAGTCGACAGCCGGACGCCGCAGCACAGCCGCTTCTGCAGCGGCTTGGCGTTCACACGGTGATCAATTTCCTCAAGGAAAGTGACAGTAAATGGTTGACCGATGCCTCCGTGGCGCAGGTGCAGATTCCGCTGCAGGTGGTGCACATCGACGATGCCGATGTCATCGAGAGTCTGCGCGCCATCCAGACCGCGCAGCAAAACGGGCCGGTGCTGATTCACTGCAAGCACGGGCTGGACCGCACTGGTTTGGTAGCAGCGATGTACCGCATCGTTGCCCAGGGCTGGAGCAAGCAAGCGGCGCTGGATGAGATGGAACATGGTGGTTATGGCGACGAAGACAGCCTCAAGCGCGGGATTGCCTACATCGACAACGTCGATGTGGCGGCACTGAAGTCGGCAATGGACGCGGGTGCGTGCAGCACTAGCGTGTTTAGCCTCTGTGCGATCAAAGGCTTTTCGCGCAAAGCGGGCATGATCAACTAGCGGTATGCATGACCACCGTTGGCAATCCACGGCATCTAACAGCGCTCATCACCTTTGCATCTTGCAATACAACTGATCAGCGTGAAGTTTGCACTCACGCAAAACAAAACTATTACTCAGTACATGCCAATCACGGCATGGAGCCATGCAACGTTTACCAGAAACACCCAATCGAAAAGGATTTCGACAATGACATTCAATTACCCGGCGTGTGCGCTGGCGACGCTCTTTAGCATCGGCACGCTCAACGCCTACGCGACGACGCTCGATTCGCGTGATAAACCCTTCAATGAATACAGTTGGGTCACCACCCACAATTCCTATGAAAAGATCAACCAAAACCTGAAGGAAATGCCGGCCCAACTCAACGATGGCGTCCGGGGTTTCATGCTTGATCTCTACGTCGAAGGTTCAAACCCTCGCCCCGAAGAACGTATCAAAGTGTGCCACCAGAAACTTGCCTGCTATGGGCCGTTATCCGCACATTTAAAAAACGAATTCCTGCCTTTCCTGCAAAAAAATCCAGGTGAGGTGGTTACGTTGTTCCTTGAAACGTACGTGAAGCGGGAGCACCTTCAGGAGGTATTCAATACCTTGCCGGAGCTGTCGAGCGTTTCATTCGACCCGGCAAACTTCGCTGCTAATCAGTGGCCGACGATCAACCAGATGGCGGCACGCAATAACCGCCTGATCCTGCTCACAGACAAACGCGAGGTCGCAGGCGACTACTGGGTTCAGGGAAAAAAGATCACGGTCATGTTTGATCAGGATTGGATTGTGCAGAACAAGTGGGACACGCTGGGTAACGTTGCCAGCAGCATTGAAAGGACTCACGACTGGTCTTGCCCCACGCGCTGGGACGGGTTGCCGCTCAACACCGAAAAGGTTGCCAGCTCGACGGGCAAGCAATGGAAACGGTTGTTCCTCATGAATCAGTTTCATCCGGGCACCTCTACCGTCTTCGACTCGGCCAGCTACGACAACAACCTGACTTACCTCAAGCGCCGCCAGGACAACTGTGGTGTTGGCCCCAACTACGTTGGTATCAACAATTACAAGAGCGGTGAGGCAGAGCGTTACACCGCTGCGCTCAACAATGGCGGCATCTTTTTGCATGAAGGTCGAAATGCAAGCCGGTCACAAGACATTGTCTGCGTGATCCCTGTCAGAACCGGGGTGGTTGATCGCAAGGCCAACGGTTGTGAAAACGATGAGGCGAGGTCGATGTCCTTGTCGGGTGTTGCCACTGGAACCCGCATTCAGTTGTTCGACAGTGGCAGTGGCAATACTCAGGACGATCACATCACCATCGATGTGAAGCGCAACATTGGAATTGGGGAACGTGTGGTCATTCCGAGCTTCGAATCCGACGCGAGCAACAGCAATTACCAAGCCGTTTATAACCGCAACAACGGGCTTGATGGAAAGACGTCGCGCATTGTCATTGGCCGGACACCCACCAACTTTTCGGACGCATCCGTGGCGTTTTACGAGGGCACTAACGCCAGTCAGAACCTGGATTGCGTGATTCCTTTCAGTTCGAGCTACACCATGAAGATGAAGAGCAACAGCTTTGGCTGCTCCAACGATGAAATCAAGTCGGCCCGCATCATCAAAGCCAAAGCGGGTGCGTCTTTCACGCTCACGGGCCATCCTCAAGGCAATTTCAACGAGGGGCGGACGACTGTCGAGATTCTGCGCGACATTACCCTTCCCGTGGTCATTCCGAGCTTCAACAGCAGCTATTCAAACAGCGACGTCAAAGTGACGAATTACACCAGGGCCATCGGTGGCAAAATCTCTTTCGGTTATATCGGCGGCGCACAGTAATCCACAAACGCTACAAAAAAAGGGATACCCACGACGGGTATCCCTTTCTTTATCCGAGATCACGTCAACTCGGATCAACCGGTTTCTTCAGCTTCGGATTCGGGAAAAACTGCACGCCTTGCACCTTGGGATCGGCCGGCTTCACCGCAGGCTTGTTCACCCGCGTGCCAAGTTCTGTCGGGATCGATTGCCCCTGCGCGTTGAGGGTGTCGGAATAACCACAGTGCACGCACTCACGGTGCGGCACGTCGTCTTCGTTCCACATCGTCAACTTGTCAGGCTCGCTGCACGCCGGGCAGACCGCCCCGGCGATAAAGCGTTTCTTGGTAATCACCCGCGGTGTCTCGGTCATGCTGCCGCTTCCTCACTCAAGCCCGAATGGCGCAAGAGTGCGTCAATCGACGGCTCGCGTCCGCGGAAGTCGACGAACAGCACCATCGGCGCCTGGGATCCGCCCCGCGCCAGAATGGCCTCACGGAACGCCCTGCCGGTCTGCTCGTTAAACACGCCTTCTTCCTCGAACTTCGAGAACGCATCCGCAGACAACACTTCGGCCCACTTGTAGCTGTAATAGCCCGCCGCGTAACCGCCAGCAAAAATGTGCGCGAAGCTGTTCGGGAAGCGGTTGTACGCAGGCGGACGCATCACCGACACCTCGTCACGCACGCCTTCGAGCACTTGCAGCGTGGTACGGCCGTCGCCATGGGTGGCATGCAATTCGAAGTCGAACAGCGAGAATTCCAGTTGGCGGACCATCATCAGGCCGGACTGGAAATTCTTCGCGGCGAGCATTTTCTCCAGCAGGTCCTGAGGCAGCGGCTCGCCGGTTTCGTAATGGCCGGAAATCAGCGCCAGACCTTCCGGCTCCCAGCACCAGTTTTCCATGAACTGGCTTGGCAGCTCGACCGCATCCCAGGCAACGCCATTGATCCCCGACGCACCCGCGTGTTCGACCCGGGTCAGCAGGTGGTGCAGACCGTGTCCGAATTCGTGGAACAGGGTGGTGACTTCATCGTGGGTGAGCAACGCCGGCTTACCGCTGACCGCCGGGGTGAAGTTACAGACCAAGTTGGCGACCGGGCTTTGCAGCGTGCCTTCAGCCGTGCGACGACGATCGCGGGCGCCGTCCATCCACGCACCGCCACGCTTGTTGGCGCGGGCGTAGAGATCGAAGAAGAAGCGCCCGACGTGCTGGCCGTTTTCCTTGATTTCGAACAGGCGGACGTCCGGGTGCCAGGTATCGAAGCCCTTCTGCTCGGCGATTTCAATGCCGTACAGTTTTTGTACGATAGCGAACAGGCCGGTGAGCACTTTGTCGACCGGGAAGTAGGCGCGCAGGGCTTCCTGGGAAACGCTGTAGCGCTGTTCGCGCAGCTTCTCGCCATAGAAACCGCTGTCCCAGCTCTGCAGGTCCGGGCAGCCTTGTTCGGCGGCATAGGCTTTCAACTGCTGCAGATCCTGAGCGGCAAACGGCTTGCTGCGCTTGGCCAGATCACGCAGGAAGCTGAGGACCTGATCGCTGGACTCGGCCATTTTGGTGGCCAGGCTCAGCTCGGAGAAGCTGGCAAAACCCAGCAGTTTGGCCAGCTCCTGACGCAGATCGAGAATCTGCTCCATGATCGGGCCGTTGTCGTTTTTGCCTGCGTTCGGGCCCTGGTCTGACGCGCGGGTGCAATACGCCGCGTAAACTTCCTCGCGCAGCGCGCGGTCTTCGGCGTAGGTCATGACAGCGTAGTAGCTCGGGAATTCGAGCGTGATCAGGTAGCCTTCCAAGTCTTTCGCCTGGGCTGCGGCGGCCATTTGCGCCTTGGCCGAATCGGTCAGGCCGGCGAGGACGGCTTCGTCAGTGACGTGCTTGCTCCAGGCTTGAGTCGCGTCGAGCAACTGGTTGGAGAACTGGCTGCCCAGCTCGGACAGCTTGCTCTGCACTTCGGCATAGCGTTTTTGCTGTTCTGGCGGCAGGTCGATGCCAGACAAGCGGAAATCGCGCAGCGATTGTTCAAGAATGGTCTTCTGGGCGACGTCGAAATTGGCCGCTTCCGGGCTGTTGGCCAAGGCTTCGAAGGCCTGGAACAGTTCGCGGTTCTGGCCCATTTCGGTCGAATAGGCGCTCAGTGCCGGCAGGCAAGACTCATAGGCCTCGCGCAGTTCCGCGCTGTTGCACACAGCGTTCAAATGGCTGACCGGGCTCCAGGCGGCGCCCAGGCGATCATTGAGTTCGTCCATCGCCAGCACCAGGCCAGCCCATGTAGGCTGCGAACCTTGCTTGGCGAGGATGTCGGCAATCGCGGCGCGGTTGTCGGCGAGAATCTGTTCGATGGCAGGTTTTACATGCTCGGCGCGAATCGCCGAGAAAGGTGGCAGGTCGTAGGATTGCAACAGAGGGTTGTTCGCGCTCACGGTTTGGCACCTTGGCTAAAAGAAACACCCACGCATCTTAATTACAATCGGCGCCGACCGCAGCTATCGGCGCCAGAGAAGGAGCCTATCGTGGTCATTCGCACGTTCCAGAACCACACCCCGGCCCTTGGCGAGCGGGCCTTTGTCGATCATTCGGCGATTGTGATCGGCGATGTCGAAATCGGCGCCGACAGTTCGGTCTGGCCGCTGACCGTCATCCGTGGCGACATGCACCGCATCCGCATCGGTGCGCGCACCAGCGTGCAGGACGGCAGTGTGCTGCACATCACCCACGCCGGCCCTTTCAACCCCGACGGTTTCCCGCTGTTGATCGGCGATGAGGTGACCATCGGCCACAAGGTCATGCTGCACGGCTGTACCGTCGGCAATCGCATTTTGATCGGCATGGGCACCACGATCATGGATGGCGCGGTGGTGGAGAATGAGGTGATCATCGGCGCGGGCAGTCTGGTGCCGCCCGGCAAACGCCTCGAGAGCGGGTTTCTCTACGTCGGGCGTCCGGTAAAGCAGGTGCGCCCGCTCACCGAAAAAGAGATCGCCTTCTTTCCCTACAGCGCGACCAATTACGTGAAGCTGAAAGACCAGCATCTGGCCGAAGGCTTCGACAAACCCTGCTGAGAGCACCCATGCATTACCAGAATATTCTGTTCGACCTGGACGGCACCCTGACCGATCCGCGCGAAGGCATCACCCGGTCCATCCAGTTTGCCTTGAGCAAGCTGGGTATCGACGAACCCGACATCACCCGGCTTGAGCATTTCATCGGCCCGCCGCTGTTGCAGCAATTCATGCGCGCCTACGATTTCGACGAAGCGAAGGCCTGGGACGCGGTGGGCTTTTACCGCGAGCGTTTCAAGGTGACGGGCCTGTACGAGAATCTGGTGTTCGACGGCATCTTCGAACTGCTCGACATGCTCTCGGATCAGGGCCGTACGCTGTTCATCGCGACGTCCAAGCCTTGGGTGTTCGCCCATGAAATCGCTCGGCATTTCGACTTCGCGCGCCATTTCAAGGTGATCTACGGCAGCGAGCTGGACGGCACCCGCACTGACAAGGTCGAGCTGATCCGGCACTTGCTGGACGAAGAGCAGCTCGACCCGAAGCAGACGCTGATGATCGGCGACCGCAAACACGATTTGATTGGCGGCAAGTGCAACGGCTTGGACGTGGCGGCGGTGGGATATGGGTTTGGCAGTCGGGAGGAGCTGGAGGCCGAAGCGCCGACGTATCATTTTGATTCGGTGGGCGCGTTGCATGAGGCGTTTCTCAGAAGCTGAGAACACTCAATCTGTAGGAACGATCACAACGGCGCCGGCATTACGTGGATTTTTTAGCCAGCCGTTCCAGCGCCGCCCTGCGTTCATCCTTGGGCAATCCGCCCAGCTTTTCCACCGCCGAATAGAACGCGGGCCAGTCGCCGTTGACCTGCCTGAACAACGCTTCAAACGCCGGCACCCATTGATCGTACAAACCGATGGGCAACAGGCGTGCGTTGTTCATCGGCGCATACACCCAGCCGTCGAAACGCGTGTCGCCGCCCCATTGGCTGTCGCGCAACTGCCGATACTCGCTGCGCAGACGCTCGAACTCCGCGGCCTTGCGTTCGCGCATCACCTGCGGACTCAGCGGCTCGGCGTACAGCGCCTTCAGCCGATCGCGGGTGACGAGGGCCAGTTCGGTCAGTTGATCACGTCGCCGGGCTTCCGAAGATCCTCCTTCGGCAGGTAAACCGCGCGCCGCGCGCCACTGGCGGGTGCCTTCCTGCTCCACAAAACTGGCGTAAGACTCGTTGAACTCGCTGTCGTCCTTCACGTAAAACCGCTGGTGCGCCAGCTCATGGAAGATCAGCGTGGCCAGTCGCTCATCGCCCCAGTTCATCATCGAACTCATGATCGGGTCATCGAACCAGCCAAGCGTCGAATACGCCTCCACGCCGCTGACATACACGTCCTTTCCCTCAAGCTTCTGCACAGCCGCATCTCCGCGCGCGGCGCCTTGAGTGTAATAGCCGCGATAGGCCACGCACCCGGCAATGGGGAAGCAATGGGTGACAGGATCCAGGGAAAATTCGCCGGTCGCGAACACGTTCCAGACAACGAACGGGCGATGGATGTCAGCGTAAAGGCGGTAGCTGCGGTTATCCGGCAGGTGCAGATGCTCGGTCGCGAACGCACGAGCCTGCTGCGACTTGAGGAGGTGATCGCGCAACTTGGTGTCGCGATTCGGGTCAGCGATGACGTCGGCAACCGGCTCGCGCGCTCGCAGCAGGGCCATCTGGCCGCTGGCCAGTTGCGAGTAATAGGAAAGACTGGAACAGCCGCCAAGGAGTAAAGTTGCGAGCATCGGCAAGCCACGTTGCAGCCAGGCCTTTTTTGATCGAATCATGCAGCTGCCTTAACGTCGATATTCATGATGCCTACACATCAGCGTTATGCCGGACAGCGCGCCTCTGACGCAACCATCATCGCCAATTGCCCCATTGCGGAGTTCGTCATGCGCTTGCCTCTGTCCATCATTGCCCTGAGTCTTCTGGCCGGATGCGCGGGGCCGCTTCCCGCGGTTGATCCCCAGCAAGCGTGGGTCGACCTGCATACCTTCACCGGTAAAACCCTGATGGCCGACAAGCTCGACGGCGTGCGCACCTACGACGGTCGCTTCTTTCAGGTGACGCCTGGCAAACACAAGTTGGAAGTGCGTTACGACTACGAATACGCGCCGGGTGCGATGGGTTTGTCTATGGACATCTATAACGAGCGAACCTGCTACGTGACGATCAACTACGACCGCTTCGAGGCCGGCCACCGCTATCGCCTCGACGTGCGCAATATCACCAACGACATCGACGCGCAGTTGCGGGACGAGCAGCGCAATGTGCTCGCGGAGGAGGGTGACATCTTCTGTATCCCGTGACGCGTTATCTAGGCCTCGCCGCGCACACGAGATGGCTTGCACACAGCCTACGAAATACTCCAGCTCACGCCCGGACTAACGACCGTTATTCTGGTAGATGATTTTTTTCGTGTCGTTTTCGCAAGTACCGACGACCATGCTCTGGTCGGTGACGTCTTGATTGGCCACGATCTCCAACGTATATGAGCTGACGCTCTGAGCCTGAATCTTCGTTTCGATTTCAGCTTTTAGCTCTTCACATGGCTTGGGTGCAGCGAAAGCGCTGGTGCTCAGCGCTCCGAAAATCAGGATTGTGGCGATACGTTTCATGATCGACTCCTTCGACACCGTGCGATACGCATCGGCCTTGCATGTGACCGTGGGGGCGCACGCCGGTTCTCGCGCGTCCAGAACGAAGATGGCCCGCAATTGCGGGCCACCGAGTGCAACAGTAACGCGAATCAGCTCACGAGCGTGGCATCGAGCGTGATCTTGGCGTTCAGTACTTTCGAAACCGGGCAGCCTTCCTTCGCATCGTTGGTCAGCTTCTCGAACTGTTCCTGGGTGGCGCCAGGGATCTTGGCTTTCAGTGTCAGGTGCACCGCAGTGATTGCGAAACCGCCGTCGACTTGATCCAGGGTGACGTCAGCGGTGGTGTCGATGCTGTCGGCTTTCAGGTTCGCATTGCCGAGGATCATCGACAGGGCCATCGAGAAGCAGCCAGCATGGGCTGCGCCGATCAGTTCTTCCGGATTGGTACCCTTGCCGCCTTCGAAACGGGCCTTGAAGCCGTAAGGCGCTTCACGCAGGACGCCGGTTTCAGTAGAGATGCTGCCGATACCCGACTTCAGGTCACCTTCCCAGTGGGCGGATGCTTTCTTGACGATGCTCATGGTGTCTCCTCATGAAAAGTGCGATTTCGCTCGCACGCGGACCAAAGTTCTGAGGAGTGTAGGCGGGAGTTAGTTCAACGCGTATGCCGCACGTGCTTTTTTGCGGACCGACTCGATGTTAATTCCGACCAAATTAGTAGGAAATTTCGCGCTGCCCATTGCAACTCTGAAATACGCCCTTATTCTATGGCTTAACGCAAATATTTAGTCTTAATGCCGGTTTGCTCGCGTGATGTCCCCGATGGATACACCGCTTCAAGCCCAAGAGGATCAACAACGGCCTATGAAACGATTAGCTGATGTGAAGATTTCGACGCTCGATCTGGTGCCCGTCCGCGAAGACAAAGGGCCGGCAGAATCGCTGCGCAATGCCTTGGACCTGGCGCAACACGTTGAGAAATGGGGCTACAACCGTTTCTGGGTGGCCGAGCACCACAACATGGACGGCATCGCCAGTTCGGCCACCTCTGTTTTGCTGGCCTATCTGGCCGGTGGCACATCGACCATCAGGGTCGGGTCGGGCGGGATCATGCTGCCCAACCACGCACCGCTGGTGATCGCTGAGCAGTTCGGCACGCTGGAAAGCCTGTTCCCGGGGCGTATCGACCTTGGCCTCGGTCGCGCGCCGGGTTCCGACCAGATGACCGCTCGCGCCCTCCGTCGCGAGCGCTCCGGCAGTGCCGATGATTTCCCGGATGACGTGACTGAACTGGTCAACTACCTCGGGCCGCGTCAGCCTCATCAACGGGTCATTGCTGTGCCCGGCACCAACACAAACGTTCCGATCTGGTTGCTGGGCTCTAGCCTGTTTAGTGCTCAACTGGCCGGTGAGCGGGGGCTGCCATACGCATTCGCGTCGCACTTCGCGCCACGTTTCATGCACGAAGCGATTCGCGTCTACCGCAGCCACTTCAAGCCTTCGGAGGTCCTCGACAAGCCTTACGTGATGCTCGGCGTTCCACTTGCCGCTGCAGAGACCGACGAGCGCGCCGACTATCTGGTGACGTCGGTGTATCAACGCATCCTGAGCCTGATGCGGGGGCAGAGCCTGATGCAGAAGCCACCGGTCGAGAGCATGAATGGGTTGTGGCTGCCCCATGAGCGCGACGCGGTGATGGATTTCCTGGGACTGGCGGTCGTTGGTGGCCCGGAAAAAATTCGCGCCAAGCTGGACGTGCTGCTTGAGCAGACTGACGCTGACGAGCTGATCTTCACCTGCGACATGTACGAACACGCCGATCGCCTGCGCTCTTACGAGATACTGGCGCAAGCAGCTAAGGGCTGATTCAGGATTACGCGCTGGAGCTGTCTGTCATAAACAAAAAAACCGACGCCAAATGCGTCGGTTTTTTTATGCCAGCGGGCCAGTATCAGCCGCGCTTGTAAACGATTTCCATGCTGCCGCCTTCGCAGGTGCCGACGACTTTGCCGTCCGCCGAGCTGCCTTTTTCAACGGCTTCCAGCGTGTAGGACGAAACGCCTTTGGCTTTAATTTTCGCATCGATGTCGGCTTTCACGTCATCACACGACTTGCCGGCGGCCATCGTAGTGCCCGCAATGCTCAACAAGCCTATGGCCAACAGAACTTTTTTCATCGGTACATCCCCTCGTCAGGCGCAATTTTCGGATCAACAAGGCCGCTCCAATCGGGCGGCCTGACTACATGAACCTGCGTCATGAACCTTCGTAAAAGTCACGACTGCGCGGTATGTATAGCGAAGGTTGTGGCACTCGGCCACTGTAAAAGTTCAGCGGCTCAGCTGTTGTCGATGCGGAAACCGACCTTGATGGTCACCTGGAAGTGACCCACTTTGCCATCTTCGATGTGGCCGCGGGTTTCCAGCACTTCAAACCATTCCATGAGTTTTACGGACTTGGCAGCCTGGGCAATCGCGTTCTGAATCGCGTCGTCGGTGCCCACGGTCGATGACCCGACCAGCTCGAGCATTTTGTAGGTGTGATGATCAGACATGGCAGTTCTCCTGAGAGGTGTTGCGCGGTGGCAGTGCCGCAGTGATTGTGTTCACTATCTCTGTGCCGAAATGCAGTCTAAAAGTTCAGAAGAAACGGTACTTCGCATTACGCACTGCACTTTCTCGAAACCCTGTAGTCGGAATCAACACACGCCACTCATCACAGCAGGAGAGTTAAATCATGGCATTCACGTCATCCCGTAAAGCGTCGTTGCAAAGCATGGAAGCCGAGATCGAGAGTCTGCTCAAGTCGCTGGAAGGCTTGAAGTCCGACGCTTCCGACGAGTCGCGCAAGACCCTGAAAAACCTGAAAGCCAATGCTGAGAACGCGCTGAGCCATTCGCGCAGCCTGTTGAGCGATGTCTACGAAGACGTCAAGGTCAAAACCCGCGAAACCAGCGTCGCGACCCGTGATTACGCCCAAGAGCACCCTTGGACCACCGCAGGCGTCGCTGTTGGCGCAATCGGCCTGCTGGCCGCGTATCTGCTGTGCAAGCGCGGCTGATCAAGCTCGCCCAGATCGCTCGAGTTCCTGCTTGAGCCACCGAGCGAGGTGCTGAGCGCGTCCATCCGCGGCGCGCTTCGGTACCCACAACGCCAGCTGCGCCGGGGTTTCACTGAAACCCCATGGTGCAGCCAGGCGTCCGGCCTTCAGGTCGTCAGCCACTAGTGGCTCCGGCGCGATCGCCACTCCCAGGCCTGCAACGGCCGCCTCCAGTAAATAATACAAATGCTCGAAATCCTGTCCGTAGCTCAGCGCGTCGGGTCCAATACCGTTTTGCGTCGCCCATGTCGGCCAGGCTTGCAGCCGCGATGTGGTCTGTAGCAAGGGCTCACCCAGTAGCGCATGGACCGGGGCGTGTCGCAGCTCGTCGAACCGGGCGAAACGTGGACTCATCACCGGCCCGATGCGCTCGCTGGCAAGCTCGAAGACCTGCATGTCCGCAGGCCATGGCGGTTCAGCGAAAATCAGCAGCGCGTCCAGGCCCGGGCGTCGTGGGTCAAGATCGCCTTCTCCTGCCGAGAGGTGGAGGCGCAGGTCGGGAAGATCCGCGTTAAGGCGCCCCAGCCTTGGAATGAACCAGCGTGCCAAAAGGCTTCCAGAACAGCCCAACACGAACGGCGCATCAGCGCTGCCTTGGCTAAGCTCGGCACAGACACCGCGCAGACGATCAAATGCTTCGGCACTCGCATCCCGCAACCGGATGCCTGCATCTGTGAGTTTCAAGCCACGTCCGTCCTTGCTGAACAGGCTCACACCCAAGTGTTCCTCCAGCACTTTCAACTGGCGGCTCACGGCACCGTGGGTCACGTGCAATTGCTCAGCCGCTTGGCTGACACTGTTCAGCCGGGCGGTGGCTTCAAAAGCCCGCAATGCGTTAAGGGGCGGGAGGTCTCGGCTCATGATATATGTGAGTTTTCCTGACAGGTTGCGCCGATCTTATCGGTTTTCATTGTCGCTGGCGCTGGTTAGAGTGTGATCACTGCCTGACGGCTCATCCTATTCGCATCCCCGGAGGTCCACATGACCCAGACTCAGACGCAGAATGCCTACAGCAGCGGCCCGGACGACCGCGGCATGTTCGGCGGGTTCGGCGGCCGTTATGTCGCTGAAACGCTGATGCCGCTGATTCTTGATCTGAACCGCGAGTACGAGATCGCGAAGAAAGATCCATCATTCCTGAACGATATCGCCTACTTCCAACGCGATTATGTGGGCCGTCCAAACCCGCTTTATTTTGCCGAGCGCCTGACCGAGTACTGTGGCGGCGCGAAGATTTACCTGAAGCGCGAAGAGCTCAACCACACCGGCGCGCACAAGATCAACAACTGCATCGGCCAGATCCTGCTGGCGCGGCGCATGGGCAAAAAGCGCATCATCGCCGAGACCGGCGCCGGCATGCACGGCGTTGCCACCGCTACCGTGGCGGCACGCTTTGGCCTGGAGTGCGTCATCTACATGGGCACCACTGACATAGAACGTCAGCAAGCCAACGTGTTCCGCATGAAGCTGCTGGGCGCCACGATCATTCCGGTGGTCTCCGGTACCGGCACGCTGAAAGACGCCATGAATGAGGCGCTGCGTGACTGGGTCACCAATGTCGACAGCACCTTCTATCTGATCGGCACCGTCGCCGGCCCGCATCCTTACCCGGCGATGGTCCGCGATTTCCAGGCCGTCATCGGCAAGGAAACCCGCGTGCAGATGCAGGAGCACGAAGGTCGTCTGCCGGACAGTCTGGTGGCGTGCATCGGCGGTGGCTCCAATGCCATGGGCCTGTTTTACCCGTTCCTCGACGATACGAGTGTGCGCATCATTGGGGTGGAAGCTGCGGGTCACGGCATCGAAACCGGCAAACATGCCGCCAGCCTGAACGGCGGTGTTCCGGGCGTGCTGCATGGAAACCGTACCTTCCTGCTGCAGGACGACGATGGCCAGATCACCGACGCCCACTCGATTTCAGCCGGCCTCGACTATCCAGGCATTGGTCCTGAGCACGCTTGGTTGCACGACGTTGGCCGGGTCGAATACACCTCCGTCACCGATGATGAGGCGCTGGATGCATTCCACCGCTGCTGCCGTCTCGAAGGCATCATCCCGGCGCTGGAAACCGCACACGCCCTGGCTGAAGTGTTCAAACGCGCTCCAAGCCTGCCGAAGGATCACTTAATGGTGGTCAACCTGTCCGGTCGTGGCGACAAGGACATGCAAACCGTGATGCACCACCTGGATCTGTCCCAGCAGGAGAAACACTGATGAGCCGCCTGCAAACGCGTTTTGCCGAACTGAAAGAACAAAACCGCGCGGCCCTGGTGACTTTCATCACGGCAGGCGACCCGGGCTACGACACCTCGCTCGCGATCCTAAAGGGATTGCCGAAGGCAGGTGCCGATGTGATCGAACTCGGTATGCCGTTCACTGACCCGATGGCGGACGGCCCGGCAATTCAGCTGGCGAACATTCGCGCGCTTAACGCCAAGCAAAACCTGGCTAAGACGCTGCAGATGGTTCGCGAATTTCGTGAAGAAGACAGCGTCACGCCGCTGGTGCTGATGGGTTACTACAACCCGATCCACAACTACGGCATCGAGCGCTTCATTTCCGAAGCTCATTCGTCGGGTGTCGACGGGCTGATCGTGGTGGACCTGCCGCCGGAGCACAACGCCGAGTTGTGCGACCCCGCGCAGGATGCAGGTCTGGACTTCATCCGCCTGACCACGCCGACCACCGACGATGTTCGTTTGCCTACGGTGCTCAACGGCAGCTCCGGCTTCGTCTACTACGTGTCGGTAGCGGGCGTGACCGGCGCGGGTTCAGCGACGATCGATCACGTGAAAGACGCCGTGCAACGCCTGCGCCGCCATACCGATCTGCCAATCAGTGTCGGCTTCGGGATTCGCACAGCTGAACAAGCGGCAGCTATTGCGCGCGTGGCCGAAGGTGTCGTCGTCGGTTCGGCACTGATTGACCAGATCGCCAACGCGCCATCGCCAGAACAGGCGGTGACCGGCGTGTTGGGGCTGTGCGCGCAGTTATCGCAAGGCGTGCGTAAAGCCCGCGTAGCCGAGGGTAAAGTTTCTGATACAGAGGAATCTCAGTCCCTGGCCGCACACTAAGCCGTACAGCGAAGGGGTTCAGGGCCACGTCCTGAACCCCTTTTTGCTGCCCGAATTTGCTCAGGAGCGCGCCACATGAAAGTCTCGAATCGTTTGATCGCCGGGTTGGGCGTGTTGATGCTCAGCGCCAGCGCACTGGTTCAGGCTGCACCACCGGATCAACGCGGCGGCGATGACAACGGCCCGGGCCAGCATCAGGACCACGGCCAGCCAGGCGGTCCGCAGGGCGATCGCGGTAACGGCAATAACAACGGCAACGATCATCGCAACGAACCGCGTCCCGATAACCGTGGCAATAATCAACGGGGCGGGCGTCCTCCTGCCGACTTCGGCGAGGTGCGCCGGACCATCAGCGAACACCGTGAAGTCATCGGTCGCGGTCAGCCGCTGCCCCCTGGCGTCCACATCGTCAAAGGCCACCCGCTGCCACGCGGTTATGGCCGTCGACTGAACCCACGCTCGCTGCAATACCTGCCTCAATACGATGGCTACGAATGGCGCCGCCTGGGCCCGGACGTAGTGCTGATCGCAATCGGCAGCGGGATTGTTTATGAAATTCTGGATGGCGTGTTGAATTAAAGCAGCTTCGGTATCACGACCAGTGGGAGTGAGCTTGCTCGCCAAAGGGGCCTTCCAGCCGCTAGAAACTTAGCGGTTGTACTGGCTTATTCGCGAGCAAGCTCGCTCCCACAACTTATGTCCCGGCAGCTATATCTGCGGCACCGTCATGACAGCCAGCTGGCCCCGGATCGCTGCGCCGCCAGACCAGCATCGAAGATTGTCACCAGACCCTAAACCGCTATCGACGGCAGTGCCTTACCCGTCAACAAATCCCCGCTCAACGCCTGTTCACTTCTTAACCAGTCCACGAATCGCTGCACGATCTGCACGCGCCGTTTGCGTTGCGGCAGGACGATGTAATAACCGTATCCGGAGACGGCGCTGGCTTCGATCGGGCGGCACAGCAAACCCTGCTCCAGCAAATCGTCCACCAGATGGCGCCAGCCGATGGCCACGCCCTGGCCGCCGATCGCCGCTTGAATCATCAGCGTGTAGTTGTCGAATCGCAGCTGACCCGGGGCGGGTGCCTGGGGGATATTCAGGGCGCGGAACACGCCACTCCAGTCGAACCAGTTGCTGCCGCCTTCGCCGCGAAGGTGCAGCAATGCGAAGTCTTTCAGCGCCTCGGTGGGCAGGGGCAGGTCGCGCCCCTTCAGCAATTGCGGGCTGCACACCGGGAACACTTCTTCGCTGAACAGCCAGTGGCTTTCTCCCTGCTTGAATCGCCCGTCACCGAATAACACGGCCACATCGATATCCGCGCGCAGCATGCTGTGACTGCGCTCGCTGGTGACCAGGCTGACATCGACGTCGGGGTTGTCCTTGTGGAATCGGTGCAGCCGCGGCATCAGCCAATAGGCGGCGAAGGCGAAGTCGGTCGCCACTTGCAGCACCTCATGCTGATGCTGCTCGGTGATTGCGCTGAGGCCAGCGTCCATCGACTCCAGCCCGGTCTGTACGTGATTGAAGAGAATCTGCCCGGCGTCCGTCAGTTCAATGCCGCGATAGATGCGATCAAACAGCCGCGTCGCCAATTGCTCTTCCAGTCGCTTGATTTGTTGGCTGATGGCCGGCTGAGTCGTGCCGAGCTCGATGGCAGCAGCGGTAAAACTGCGCAGCCGTGCGGCGGCTTCAAAACCGCGAAGCAAATCCAGCGACATGGCACCAAGGGCTTCAAACATAAGCTGCACTTATCCTAAGCATTGCCTCACATGGGCTTTACCGCAGACGGCATGGGCACCATCCTCGGTCGGAGCACTTTCGCATAAATAATGACTATGGATGCCGCGAACACATGAAGCGCAAGAATATTCTTTTCATCATGGCCGATCAGATGGCCGCGCCCATGTTGCCGATGTACGCCACTTCTCCGATCAAGATGCCACACTTGAGTCGCCTCGCCGCTGAAGGCGTGGTGTTCGATGCCGCCTATTGCAACAGTCCGCTGTGCGCACCGTCGCGTTTTACCTTGGTGAGCGGTCAATTGCCGAGCAAAATCGGCGCGTACGACAACGCCGCCGACTTCCCCGCTGATGTGCCGACCTACGCCCATTACCTGCGTCGACTTGGTTATCGCACGGCGCTGTCCGGCAAGATGCACTTTTGTGGCCCCGATCAATTGCACGGCTACGAAGAGCGCCTGACCAGCGACATCTATCCGGCCGACTACGGCTGGGCCGTGAACTGGGACGAACCGGACGTGCGCCCGACGTGGTATCACAACATGTCATCGGTGCTGCAAGCCGGACCTTGCGTGCGCACTAATCAGCTCGATTTCGATGAAGAGGTGGTGTTCAAGGCTCAACAATATTTGTTCGATCACGTCCGCGAAGACGGCGATCAGCCGTTTTGCCTGACGGTGTCGATGACCCATCCCCACGATCCGTACACCATTCCCAAGTCTTACTGGAATCTGTACAGCGATGACGAAATCCCGATGCCCCACTCGCCGTTGGCCCAGTCCGAACAGGATCCGCATTCCCAGCGCCTGCTGAAGGTCTACGACCTGTGGGACAAGCCGCTGCCCGAGCAAAAGATTCGCGATGCGCGCCGCGCCTATTTCGGCGCATGCAGCTACATTGATGACAACGTCGGCAAACTGCTGAAAACCCTGGAAGAAACAGGCCTGGCTGACGACACGATCATTGTGTTCTCCGGCGACCATGGCGACATGCTGGGCGAACGCGGGCTCTGGTACAAAATGCACTGGTTCGAGATGTCGGCGCGGGTGCCGCTGCTGGTGTACGCTCCGGGGCAGTTCAAGGCCGCCCGCGTGCAGTCCGCCGTGTCCACCGCTGACTTGCTGCCGACGTTTGTTGCGTTGGCTGATGGTCAACTGGACGCCGGTTTGCCACTCGATGGCCGTTCACTATTGCCGCATCTCCAGGGTGAGGGCGGCCACGACGAGGTGTTTGGCGAGTACATGGCCGAGGGCACCAACAGCCCGCTGATGATGATTCGTCGCGGCGCGTACAAATTCATTTATTCGGAACGGGACCCATGTCTGCTTTATGACGTGCGCAACGATCCGAAGGAGCAGGAAGAGCTGAGTCGATCTGAGGCTCATCGCGACCTGTTCGCTGCGTTCCTGGCCGAAGCAAAGGCCAAGTGGGACATTCCGGCGATACACCACCAGGTGCTCGCCAGCCAGCGTCGCCGGCGCTTCGTCGCCGAGTCGCTGGCGATCGGCAAGCTGAAGAGTTGGGATCACCAGCCGCTGGTCGACGCCAGTCAGCAGTACATGCGCAACCATATTGATCTGGACGATCTGGAGCGCAAGGCCCGTTATCCGCAACCTTGAACCCTGCCAACACCTAGAAAACCAAAAAAGGGGCACACCATGAATAAGCTATTCACCACGCTGGCGGTTGGGGTTTTGAGCTTGAGCAGCGTCGTGGCCTATGCCGCCGACGCTAGCTGCAGCACCGTGCGGATGGCCGATCCAGGCTGGAGCGATATCGCCGCGACCAACGCCACAGCAGGCTTTTTGCTCGACGGCATGGGCTATAAAACCAAGATTGACACCTTGGCGGTACCGATCGCCTATGGCGGCCTGAAGGACGGGCAACTCGACGTCTTTCTGGGCAACTGGATGCCGGCCCAGCAGGGCTTCTACGACAAATTCATCGCCACGGGTGACGTGACGCAATACGCGAAGAATCTGGAAGGCACCGAGTTCACCCTCGCGGTTCCCGATTACGTCTATGACGCGGGCGTTCACGACTTCGCCGACCTGAACAAATTTGCGGACAAGTTCCACAAGAAGATCTACGGCATCGGCTCGGGCGCTCCGGCCAATGCGTCGATTCAGGAGATCATCAAAAAGAACGAGTTCGAACTGGGTGACTGGAAGTTGGTGGAGTCCAGCGAGCAGGCGATGCTGGCCGAAGTGCAGCGCAACGTGAAGAAGAAGGAATTCGTGGTGTTCCTTGGCTGGACGCCGCACCCGATGAACGTGCAGATCAAAGGCATGCACTACCTCAAAGGCGGCGAGAAGTATTTCGGTGATACCGGCAGTGTCTACACCGTGACCCGCAAAGGCTACGCCGACGCCTGTCCGAACGTGGCAAAGCTGCTTTCCAACCTGGTCTTCACCCAGGACATGGAAAACTCGATCATGCAGACCGTTGTGGACAAGAAGGTCAGCAATACCGAGGCGGTGAAAGCGTGGCTGAAAGCCAACCCGGAGGTGCTGGATAAATGGCTGAGCGGCGTGAAAACCATTGACGACAAAGATGCGCTGCCAGCGGTGAAAGCCAAGTTGTAACGTTCAGTGCAGCGTCGCAAGCAA
This sequence comes from Pseudomonas sp. GL_135, assembly GCF_057834665.1. Taxonomy (NCBI): domain Bacteria; kingdom Pseudomonadati; phylum Pseudomonadota; class Gammaproteobacteria; order Pseudomonadales; family Pseudomonadaceae; genus Pseudomonas; species Pseudomonas sp. GL_135. The sequence continues at coordinate 26,812 of NZ_CM174408.1, read as the reverse complement.
GCTTACTAATTAGGTGGGACGACACCGCTGAAGTCCCTGCCGAGAGCTGAACTGTGGAAGTGAGCTTGCTCGCGAAGAAGTCGGTACATTCGCTAGATCTTGGCGGCTGGAATGGCGTCTTCGCGAGCAAGCTCACTCCCACAATTTGTGCGTCAACGGGTAGAACTGCAGTGTTGTGAGCTTTGATGAGCGCAAGCGTTATCCGTTCTGCGCCATCAACCGCCGCAGCTCCGCCAGCACCGGCGCTGATTCCGGTCGCACGCCACGCCACAGGTAGAACGCCTCGGCGGCCTGCTCCACCAACATCCCCAAACCATCCACTGCCTGTCCGGCATTGTGCTCCCTGGCCCAGCGGCAAAACGCAGTCGGCTCCTTGGCGTACATCATGTCGTAGCAAAAGGTCGCGCCCGGCTGTATCAGGCTGGGCGCAATGGGCGGTACTTCGCCCGACAGACTGGCCGACGTGGCGTTGATGATGATGTCCACCGGTTCCTCCAGCCAGTCGTAGCCTGCGGGCAGCACCGGGCCGATGTCGGCGAATTCCTGGGCCAGCTGTTCAGCCTTTTCTACCGTGCGATTGGCAACCACCAGCACGTAGGGATCTTCCGCCAGCAAGGGCTCCAGCGCGCCACGTACTGCGCCGCCAGCTCCGAGCACAAGGATGCGTTTGTCCTTGAGCGTGATGCCATGATTCACTTTCAGGTCTCGAACCAGACCGGCTCCGTCAGTGTTATCACCCAGCAGGCTCCCGTCCGCTTGAAGGGCCAAGGTATTGACCGCTCCGGCACGACGGCCACGCTCGGTCAGCTGATCGGCCATCCGATACGCTTCTTCCTTGAAGGGCACGGTGACGTTGGCGCCACGGCCGGTCTCGAAAAACGCCCTGGCGAACGCGGTAAAGCCGTCAAGTGGCGCGAGCGAGGTCTGATAGTCGAGGGCCTGACCGGTCTGCTCGGCGAACAGGCGATGGATCAGCGGCGACTTGCTGTGGGCGATGGGGTTGCCGAAGACAACATACTGGTCGGCCATCACTGTGCTGCCTCAGCCAGCCAATCGCGATCCTGCAGAAAATAGTCGGTGAGGCGTGCTTCTTCACTGCCTGGCTCGGCTTTCCAGTCATAGGCCCAGCGCACTTGCGGCGGCAGCGACATGAGGATCGATTCAGTGCGGCCACCCGATTGCAGGCCGAACAAGGTGCCGCGGTCGTACACCAGATTGAATTCAACGTAACGCCCACGGCGGAATTCCTGAAATTCGCGTTGCTGAGGCGTGTACGGGGTGTCTTTGCGGCGCTGAACGATGGGCAGGTACGCCTCGACGAACGCGTCGCCGATGGCGCGAATGAACGCGAAGCTGGTGTCGAAATCCCACTCGTTGAGGTCGTCGAAAAACAGTCCGCCGACCCCACGCGGCTCATTACGGTGCTTGATATGGAAGTAGCGATCGCACCACGCCTTGTAGCGGGGATAGACGTCGGCACCGAACGGCGCGCAGGCCTGTTCGGCAACGCGGTGCCAATGAACGCAGTCTTCCTCGACGCCGTAATAAGGGGTCAGGTCAAAGCCGCCGCCAAACCACCACACCGGCTCTTCGCCCTCTTTCTCTGCGATGAAAAACCGCACATTGGCGTGGGCAGTCGGCACGTGTGGGTTATGCGGGTGCATCACCAGCGACACACCGAGGGCTTCGAAACCTCGTCCTGCGAGCTCCGGTCGATGGGCGCTGGCCGAGGGGGGAAGGCCGGCGCCGAAGACGTGGGAAAAATTGACCCCGCCCTTTTCGAGGATGTGGCCGTTCTCGATCACTCGGGTTCGTCCGCCACCGCCTGCAGGCCGTTCCCAGGCGTCTTCGACGAAACGGGCGCTGCCATCTTCGGTTTCCAGCGCGGCGCAAATGCGGTCCTGAAGATCGAGCAAGTAGGCTTTGACGGCATCGGTGCGAAAGGACATGGGCAGTACCTGCATAAACTGAAACGTGCGTCGGGAGCGGGATTCAGCCAGTCTTGGCGTTGATAGCACGCCTCGCTGCGCAAATCCCGTCGGCGAAATTCGGTCCGTAGCATATCACCGGCCTGGCGGATGCCGCAGTTGACGAAGCGCCGACGAAGGAGTCCGATAGAGCCCTTTCGCATCAACAGTCATCCCCTGCAGTTCCGACCCATGACGGAGAAAGCAAATGGCAAAACGTATCCAGTTCAAGGCTTATGGCGGTCCCGAGGTGCTCGAGTACGTAGACTTCGAACCCCCGGCACCGGGTCCGAAAGACGTGCTCGTGCGCAACAAGGCGATTGGCGTTAATTTCATCGAAACCTACTTTCGCAGCGGCCTTTACCCGGCGCCTTCATTTCCGTCGGGGTTGGGCAACGAAGGCGCGGGGCTGGTTGAAGCGGTCGGCAGCGAAGTCACCCACGTCAAAGTCGGCGACCGGGTGGTGTACGGCACAGGCCCGTTGGGTGCATACGGGGACGTTCACCTGACGCCGGCCGCGAACATTGCCAAACTGCCTGACGGCATCAGCTTCGAGCAGGGCGCCGCCGTTATGCTCAAGGGCCTGACCGTGCAGTACTTGTTTCGCCAGACCTACGAGATCCGCCCTGAAGAAACCATTTTGTTCCATGCCGCTGCCGGCGGCGTGGGTTCCATCGCCTGCCAGTGGGCCAACGCCTTGGGCGTCAAGCTCATCGGCACGGTCAGCTCGGCAGAAAAGGCCGCGCACGCCAAAGCGCATGGCGCGTGGGAAGTGATCGATTACAGCAAGGAGGACGTCGTTCAGCGTGTACTGGAATTGACCGATGGCAAGAAGGTGCCAGTGGTCTACGACGGTGTCGGCAAAGACACGTGGGAGACATCCCTTAATTGCCTGGAATTGCGAGGCCTACTGGTCAGCTTCGGCAATGCGTCAGGCGCAGTGACCGGGGTGAACCTCGGAGTCCTCGCTCAGAAAGGCTCGCTCTACGTCACCCGCCCGACGTTGGGCTCTTACGCGAACACCCCGGAAGCCTTGCAAGCAATGGCAGATGAGGTGTTTGAGATGGTCGCCAGCGGCAAGGTGAAGGTCGACGACATCCGCAAGTTCCCCCTCAAGGACGCCGCAAAGGCCCATACCGAACTGTCCGGCCGCAGAACGGTTGGGTCGATCATTCTGGTGCCTTGATCTCACCCTGCGAGACGGTGGAAGGGCATTACCCCGCCCTTACCACCTCAGCGGTGACCAGATCCCGGATCACACTTGGGTTGCGACGCCCGCCAAGAGTGCCACCCAGGACCAGGTCCAGCTGTTCGTGAAAATACTGCTCAACGCGCAGTCGTGAGCGGGCAGCGGGGCGGCCGGTCGGGTTGGCGGAAGTCGACACCAAGGGGCCTGTCAGGGCGCACAACTCGCGAACGATAGGGTGATCGCTGACCCGGAGGGCGACGGTGTCATGCTTTCCGGTGATCCAGTCCGGCAACAGGCCTTGATGGGGCACCAGCCAGGTATTCGGTCCCGGCCAGGTGCTGGCCATGCGATCAATCCACAGCTCAGGGAAGTCCTCGAAAAGGAAATCGAACTGACGGATGTTGTCTGCGATCAGGATCAAGCCCTTATCAACAGGCCGCGCCTTGATTGCCAGCAGGCGATACACCGCCTCCGCATCCCAAGGGTCACAGCCCAGCCCCCACACCGCTTCGGTTGGATAGGCGATCACCGCCCCGGCCCGAATTTCTCGTGCGGCTTGCTGCACTCGCCAACTGCTGACCATCGTCCGTTCTCCCAAATTACGCAGGCGGGCAGTTTAACCTCAGCGTGCCCGGGCAAACCATCGCCCGGCTTCACAGGCCACGCTGCTGTCGAGTTCAAGCTCGGTCAGCGCTGCCAGAACTTTCGGCAAAGGCCAGCCGCTGTTGTGGGCCAGCGCCTCGCCGGTTTGAGGCGCTGCGTGCAATAGAGCCAGAAGCGGATGGAGCGGCGCCGACGGCTTATCAACGACGTCATGGCTCGGCGCAATGTTTTTCCAACCCTGCAGCGCTTCGAGAATGTGGTCGATGGTTTCCACAAGCACCGCCCCTTCACGGATCAACTGGTGACAACCCCTGGCGCCCGGATGATGGATCGAGCCGGGAATGGCGTAGACCTCACGGCCCTGCTCGGCGGCAAGACGTGCCGTGATCAGCGATCCACTGGCGACACTCGCCTCGACCACCAGCACGCCCAGGGATAAACCGCTGATGATTCGATTGCGCCGGGGAAAGTTGCTCGCGTGGGGACCTGCGTCCAGTGGCAGCTCGGAAATCACTGCGCCGCCATCGGCAATCATGCGCGCTGCAAGCTGGCGATGCCGCTGTGGATAAAGTTTTTCGATGCCTGTGCCAAGCACCCCGATTGTCCCGCCTTTTACATCCAGCGCACCTTGATGCGCGGCGCCGTCGATACCCAACGCCAACCCGCTGGTGATCACAAAACCAGCACCGGCCAGGCTCCTCGCGAACGCTGCAGCGGTGTCGAGCCCGGGTTTGGAAGCACGTCGACTGCCCACCATTCCGAGCTGCGGGCGATCAAGCAAAGCGCGGTTTCCGGCGATGAAGAGCAGGGGCGGTGGATCCGGGATTTCTGCCAACAGCGCAGGGTAGTCAGGGTCGTCCCACATCAGCAAATGCTGGCCCGGACGCTCTAACCAGGCCAGTGCAGCACTGGCTCCGTCGCGCACTTCGGCACTGCGACGCGCCTCGGCACTGGCCGCCGGCAGTCGTAGAGATCGCCACGCTGAAGCCGGCGCACTCAATGCGGCAGAGGCGCTGCCAAATGCATCGATGAGGGTGTGGAAACGTTTTGGACCGACTTCCGGCAGCCGATGCAAACGCAAACGGGCTTCCAGCTCTGCCGGCGACTGACCGGCCTTTTCGAACAACGGCATGTCATCTTCCTTGATCCGAGACCCACCTTAATCAGTGGATCAAGCTGTGGATAAGTCTGTTAACAACAATTTGATAAGTGAAGCATGCCGGTGGAGAAAAGTGATTTGCAGCTGATACATAGCATTACGGATTGCGGACTTTGTCCTGAACCGCCAGAGATCGGGTTGCGTGCAGCACCATGCCGTAGCTCAGTCGCTCGTACGTGCGGAAGACCATCAGCAGCCCTGAGCGCTCGTCGGGAATTTTGACCTGATCACCGTTGACCCGGTCACGCACCGTTTCGCCGGTCTTGTAGATGGCCAGCACGTTGCCTTCGGCCAAGCCATCCAGTCGGCCACGGTCGATGGTCACCACGTCGAACTCGCCGATCTGGGTCACGCCCCGGGGCACATCGATGATAGTGCCGCTGATCGGTTGCTGGGGCTCACTAGGGACAAAGGTGGAATTGATTCCGCGTTCTTCACTGACGAAGAGCCGATCGCCGAGGCGTACTTCCTGGGTCGAGCGCTGCAGTTGCAACGTCGCCACGTCACCTTCGCTGGCAACGATTTGGCCGCTGCCGATGTCATCGGCATTGATGCCCAGCACCACACCGCTCACCGGATCGACGTAGGTCTTGCCCTTGCGATAGATGCCGTACGACACATGGCTCGGTTCGAACTGCCCGCGGGCATAGATGCGATCACCCGCGCCACTGAGCACCCGCTCGCCGGGGCCGGCCACGACATGAGGCGCGGCTTCAAACTGGCTCGCGTTATCAATGATTCGATTGTTCAGCAGAAACGCATTGATTGCGCCCAGCGGGATAGTCGGGATCGCGTCGGCAATCGGCGTGCTGCGCACACGCGGGGAGAGTTTGATAGTGCCCCGGGACGCGCCGCGATTGACCACGATGCGTGGCTGACCATCGACGTAAATCAGGTTGAGCGTATCGCCGGGGTAGATCAGATCAGGGTCGTGAACCTGTGGATTGGCGCGCCAAAGCTCCGGCCACTTCCAGGGCTGGTTAAGAAATTTCCCGGAAATGTCCCAAAGTGTGTCACCGGCGACAACGGTGTAACTCTGTGGATGGCCATCCCTGAGCTGTACTTGCGCCTGGACAAGGCCTGTCGCGGCCAACAGCAGCAGGGCGAGTAGTGATTTCCTCATGCGGTGAATCCCTTTATCATGTTGGCTTCGCGTGAAACGCTGAGTCTTGCGAGACTTCCGGTTTTACTAGGGCTGCAGCTTGTGACGTCCCAAGCCTAGCAGCCGATTTTGACTTTACCCTACAGTGCATCCCTTACGTATATGGCCATTCTAAACATCCTCGAATTTCCCGATTCGCGCCTGCGCACCATCGCCAAGCCGGTGGCTGAAGTGGACGACGGCATTCGCCAGTTGGTCGACGACATGTTTGAAACCATGTACGAAGCGCCTGGCATCGGTCTCGCCGCGACGCAGGTTAACGTACACAAGCGCGTGGTGGTGATGGACCTCTCCGAAGATCGCAGCGAGCCGCGGGTGTTCATCAACCCGGAAATCGAGCCGCTCACCGACGAGATGGATCAGTACCAGGAGGGATGCCTTTCCGTTCCAGGTTTCTACGAAAACGTGGATCGCCCGCAGCGGGTCAAGGTCAAGGCACTGGGCCGTGATGGCCAGCCCTACGAATTCATCGCCGAGGGACTGCTCGCCGTGTGCATCCAGCACGAATGCGATCACTTGAACGGCAAGCTGTTCGTCGATTACCTGTCCAATCTCAAGCGCGACCGGATCAAGAAGAAGCTGGAAAAACTCCACAAGCAAAACGCCTGATCCCGCCATCCTCCTTTCTACCGTAGGAGCGCGATTGCCCGCGATAGCGACCTGTCCTCTGCCGCATATCTTGGCTGACACCACGCGATCGCGGGCAAGCGCGTTTCTACAGTCTTACTTCAAGAGAAGCCCATGACTGAGCCACTGCGCATCGTGTTTGCCGGCACCCCGGAATTCGCCGCCGAGCATTTGAAAGCCCTGCTCGACAGTCCCCACGACGTCATTGCGGTGTACACCCAGCCAGACCGCCCGGCCGGTCGTGGTCAGAAGCTGATGCCGAGCCCGGTCAAGCAGCTCGCCCTCCAACACAACATCCCTGTAATGCAGCCGCCTACCTTGCGCGCACCCGAAGCCCAGGCCGAGCTGGCCGAGTTGCAGCCGGATCTGCTGGTCGTGGTCGCTTATGGCCTGATTCTGCCGCAGACCGTGCTGGACATTCCGCGTCTGGGCTGCATCAACAGTCACGCCTCGTTGCTGCCACGCTGGCGCGGTGCTGCGCCGATTCAGCGCGCCGTGCAGGCCGGCGATGCCGAGAGCGGCGTGACGGTCATGCGTATGGAAGCGGGCCTGGACACCGGCCCGATGTTGCTCAAGGTGACGACGCCGATAACGGCCGACGACACCGGCGGCACGCTGCACGATCGTCTTGCCGAGCTCGGTCCACCCGCAGTGATTCAAGCCATCGCCGGGTTGGCGGAAGGCACGCTGGTTGGCGAAGTGCAGGACGACAGCCTCGCCACCTATGCGCACAAACTGAACAAAGACGAAGCACGCATCGACTGGACCCGTCCGGCGGTTGAGCTGGAAAGGTTGGTACGCGCCTTCAACCCTTGGCCGATCTGCCACACCACGCTGAACGACGAAGCGCTGAAAGTGCTGGCCGCGCAGGTCGCCGACGGGGAGGGCACGCCCGGCAGCATCATCGACGCGAGCAAAGACGGCCTGCTGGTCGCGTGCGGGAGTGGCGCACTGCGTCTGACCCGTCTGCAACTACCAGGCGGCAAACCGCTGGGCTTCGCTGACCTGTTCAATAGCCGCCGCGAGAAGTTCGCCGTCGGCACCGTCCTCGGTCAAGCGGTGGATGCGCAATGAACCCGCGTCTGGCCGCCGCCAAGGCTCTGGCTGCCGTGTTGGGCGGCAAGGCATCGCTGAACAGCTCTTTGCCTACACAACTGGACAAGGTTGAAGACCGCGACCGCGGGCTGACCCAGGACCTGGCATTTGGCACCGCGCGCTGGGAGCCGAGGCTGTCTGCGCTTGCGGCCAAGCTGCTGCAGAAACCATTCAAAACCGCTGATAACGACGTGCAGGCTTTATTGCTGGTCGGTCTGTATCAGCTGTTCTATTCGCGCATCCCCGCCCATGCTGCTATCGGCGAAACCGTGGGCTGTGCCGAGAAGCTGAAAAAACCGTGGGCGAAAGCGTTGCTCAATGCTGTGCTACGTCGCGCCCAACGGGAGGGCGAGGGATTGCTGACGGAGCTGGAACACGATCCAGTGGTGCGCACGGCTCATCCACGCTGGCTGCAAAAAGCGCTGAAAGCTGCATGGCCCGAGCATTGGGAAGCGATTTGTGCAGCAAACAATGCCCACCCGCCGATGATTTTGCGGGTCAACCGCCGGCACAAAACCCGCGAGCAGTACCTTCAGCTGTTGCTGGACGCAGGCATCGCCGCGACGCCTTGCACGTTCAGCCAGGATGGAATTGTGCTGACCGAACCGGGCGATGTTCGTTCGCTACCGGGTTTCGCTGAGGGCTGGATCAGCGTTCAGGATGAGGCCGCGCAACTGGCCGCCGACTTGCTGGAGCTGGCGCCGGGTCAACGTGTGCTGGACGCCTGTTGCGCACCGGGTGGCAAGACCTGCCATCTGCTGGAAGTACAACCGGGCCTGGCGGGCGTGGTCGCAGTGGATCTTGAAGCCAAGCGCATGGTGCGGGTCAGAGAGAACCTCGATCGCCTGGGCCTGAGTGCCGAGCTCATCGCCGCCGATGCCCGCGCCACCGATCAATGGTGGGACGGCAAACCGTTCCAGCGAATCCTGCTCGACGCGCCTTGCTCGGCGACTGGCGTGATTCGCCGCCACCCCGACATCAAGCTGACCCGCCAGGCGGATGACATTCCCGCCCTCGCCGCGCTGCAGGGCGAATTGCTCGACGCACTGTGGCCGACGCTGCAGGTGGGCGGAATTTTGCTGTATGCCACGTGCTCGACCCTGCCGACTGAAAACACGGAAGTCATTGACGCATTCCTGGCGCGTACGCCTGGCGCAAGGGAGCTGGACATTGCCGGTCAGCAAGGCAATCCGCCTCCTGGCTTGACGCAGCGCCACGGCCGTCAGTTGCTGGCGCAGGAAGGCGGGCATGACGGGTTTTACTACGCCAAACTGATCAAGATCGCAGCGGCGTGAGAACCAATACCCGGTGTGACGGCATCATCATTCAAGGAGAGACTGATTGAAGATCATCATTCTCGGCGCAGGGCAGGTCGGCGGTACGCTGGCCGAGCATCTGGCCAGCGAAGCCAATGACATCACTGTTGTGGACACCGATCAGGATCGTCTGCGGGCATTGGGTGATCGCCTTGATATCCGCACCGTTCATGGCCGCGGTTCGTTTCCGACCGTGTTGCGTCAGGCCGGCGCCGACGACGCCGACATGCTGGTGGCCGTGACCAGCAGCGACGAAACCAACATGGTCGCCTGCCAGGTCGCGTACACGCTGTTCCAGACGCCGACCAAGATTGCCCGCGTTCGCGAGTCGGCTTACCTGACCCGCTCAGGCCTGTTCGCCAACGGCGCCATTCCTGTCGACGTGCTGATCAGCCCTGAGCAAGTGGTCACCCATTACATCAAGCGGCTCATCGAATACCCCAGCGCGCTGCAAGTCATCGACTTCGCCGGCGGCAAAGTGCAGATGGTGGCGGTCAAGGCGTACTACGGCGGGCCTCTGGTGGGTCAGCAACTGCGTCAACTGCGCACGCACATGCCGAATGTCGACACGCGAGTTGCGGCCATTTTTCGTCGAGACCGTCCGATCATTCCCCAAGGCGATACGGTTATCGAGGCTGACGACGAGGTCTTTTTCATCGCTGCCAAGCCGGATATTCGCGCCGTCATGGGCGAGATGCGTCGCCTGGATGAAAGCTACAAGCGCATCGTGATTGCCGGGGGTGGCCAGATCGGCGAGCGGCTGGCAGAAGCTATCGAGAACCGCTATCAGGTCAAGATCATCGAGATGAACCCCGCCCGATGCCGTCACCTGTCAGACACACTGAACAACACGGTGATCCTGCAAGGCAGCTCTTCCGATCGTGACCTGCTCGTGGAAGAGAACATCGACAATGCCGACCTGTTTCTAGCGCTGACCAACGACGACGAGGCGAACATCATGTCGTCGTTGCTGGCCAAACGTCTCGGTGCCAAGAAGGTGATGACGATCATCAACAACCCGGCCTATGTCGATCTGGTGCAAGGCGGGGAGATTGATGTCGCGGTCAGCCCTCAGCTCGCCACCATTGGCACGTTGCTGGCACACGTGCGGCGCGGCGATATCGTCAGTGTGCATTCGTTGCGTCGGGGCGCGGCAGAAGCCATCGAGATCGTCGCCCATGGAGATGCCAAATCCAGCAAGGTGATTGGCAAAGCCATCATGCACATCAACCTGCCGCCCGGCACGACCATCGGCGCCATCACCCGCGCCGATCAGGTGATCATCGCCCATGACAGCACCGTGATCGAATCGGGCGATCACGTGGTCATGTTCCTTGTGGATAAAAAGTACATTCGCGACGTGGAACGACTGTTTCAGGTGGGCCTGAGCTTTTTTTAAAAGCTCAATACCAGCGCTTCTCGCCTTCCGGTCGTTTCTTGAAGCGCTTCATGGTCCACATGTATTGGCTGGGATAGGCACGCACGTATTTTTCAACCACCTTGCTCATGGCTGCTGCCGACGTTGCGGTGTCGGTGCTGTACATGTCGTCCGGCGCGGCTTCAAGTACGACCTTGTAGCCAGAACCATCCTCCAGACGCATGGCGTGAAGGAAAACGCCTACCGCCTTGCCGCCCGCCAGCATGTTCGGCACGAACTTGCTGGTCAGCGCCATTGTCCCGCAGAACGGCACAAATATACCTGCTGACTCGGCAGGTTCCGGGTCCGCCGGAATACCGACCGAGCCACCTTTGCGCACTTCCTTGATGACGCTGAGAATGCCTTCCTTGGTGGACGCTGCGACGCGGTTGCCCAACTGCACGCGCTGCTTGCGCAGCAGGTCGTCTACGGCCTTGAGCTTGGGTGGCCGGTAGAAAATGATCGGTTTGCACTGGCTGCAATAGAAGTGGTTGAGCACTTCCCAGTTGCCGAGATGGCTGGTGATTCCGACTACGCCCTTGCCCGACGCCAGGGCGTCTTTCAACACCTGAAGCCCTTCGACTTCGCGAACCAGATTGATCGACTTCTGCGCCGGCCAGATCCACGCGCAGGCGCTTTCGGTGAGGGTCTTGCCGATGTCCATCAGGCTGCGGCCGACCAGCGCTTCGAGTTCTTCAGGGCTCAGTTCGGGGAAGCACTTGGACAGGTTGATCCGCGCGACGTCGCGAGACCGGTTAGGCAACTTCCACATCAGCCAGCCAATGCAGGTGCCGACCCATTGCACTGCGCGCCACGGCAACAAAGCAAACAGGCGCAGTGCCCCAACCATCAAGGCGCCTTTGAACTTATCCACAGATCACTCCCGAATACATGAGGCGGCCATTGTAACCATTCATGGGAGCCGATTATCCACATCACCCGCCAGCTCGGCGTATCGATCGCAATCAACCGTATGGTCCATCACCATGCCGGTGGCCTGCATGTAGGCGTAACAGATAGTCGGGCCGACGAAGGTGAAGCCGGCTTTCTTCAGCGCTTTGCTCATCGCTTCGGCCTCAGGCGTAATGGCCGGGACTTCGCTGCGGTCCTTGAAGTGATTGACCTTCGGCTCGCCGCCCACGAAGGACCAGACAAACGCAACCGGATCCTCCAGCCGCAACCAGGCCAGAGCATTCTTGCGGGCAGCGTTGAGTTTGAGGCCGTTACGCACAATGCCGGGCTCCAGCATCAGCGCTTCGATTTCAGCATCGGTCATCGCCGCGATGCGCTGGACGTCGAAGCCGAACATCACTTCACGGTAGCGCTCACGCTTTTTCAGGATGGTGATCCACGACAGACCAGCCTGGAACCCTTCGAGCAACAGGAACTCGAACAGCATCTGCGCATCGCGCAACGGCACACCCCACTCTTGATCGTGGTAGTCCATGTAAAGCGGATCTTCGTTGCACCAAAAGCAGCGTGGCATAGGGCTCCCAAGGGTGGAGGCGCGGCCGAATCGGGTATACTCCCGCTCTTTAAATCGCAGCCCCCCAGTACAGGTGAATTTCGTGAGCCAGCCTACGCCAGCCGTGCGTACCTTCCAAGACTTGATCCTCGCCCTCCAGCAATACTGGGCTGAGCAAGGTTGTGTGGTACTTCAGCCCTACGATATGGAAGTGGGCGCCGGCACTTTCCACACCGCTACGTTTCTGCGCGCCATCGGCCCGGAAACCTGGAACGCCGCCTACGTACAACCGAGCCGTCGTCCTACCGATGGCCGTTATGGCGAGAACCCGAATCGCCTGCAGCACTACTATCAATTCCAGGTCGTTCTCAAGCCTAACCCGGACAATTTCCAGGAGCTGTACCTTGGCTCGCTGAAGCACGTGGGTCTTGACCCACTCGTGCACGACGTCCGCTTTGTCGAAGACAACTGGGAATCCCCAACCCTCGGCGCCTGGGGCCTGGGTTGGGAAATCTGGCTGAACGGCATGGAAGTGTCGCAATTCACGTACTTCCAACAAGTCGGCGGTATCGAGTGCTACCCGGTCACCGGCGAAATCACCTACGGCCTCGAACGTCTGGCGATGTACCTGCAAGGCGTCGAGTCGGTCTACGACCTGGTCTGGACTGACGGCCCGTTCGGCAAAGTCACCTACGGCGACGTGTTCCATCAGAACGAAGTGGAGCAGTCGACTTACAACTTCGAGCACGCCAACGTCGACAAACTGTTCGAGTTGTTCGATTTCTATGAGAGCGAAGCCGTGCGCCTGATCGAGGTCGAGCTGCCACTGCCGAGCTACGAAATGGTCCTCAAGGCCTCTCACACCTTTAACTTGCTGGATGCCCGTCGCGCGATTTCCGTGACGGCGCGTCAGCAGTACATTCTGCGCGTCCGCACCCTGGCTCGCTCCGTGGCCCAGGCGTACCTGATGGCCCGGGCCAAGCTCGGCTTCCCGATGGCCGCGCCCGATATCCGCGATGAAGTGTTGGCCAAGCTGGAGGCTGCGCAATGAGTGCTCAAGATTTTCTGGTTGAACTGGGCACTGAAGAACTGCCACCCAAAGCATTGAATACCCTGGCCGATGCGTTCATGGCCGGTATCGAAAAAGGTCTGCAGGCTGCCGGTCTGACTTACAGCGCCAAGCAGGTCTATGCCGCGCCGCGTCGCCTGGCCGTGCTGATCAGTCAACTCGCCACCGAGCAGCCGGATCGCAGCGTCAATCTGGACGGCCCGCCAAGCCAGGCCGCGTTCGATGCCGATGGCAATCCGACCCAGGCGGCCTTGGGCTTCGCCAAGAAGTGCGGCGTGGACCTGAGCGAAATCGATCAGAGCGGCCCGAAACTGCGCTACAGCCAGAGCATTCCTGGCAAGCCAACGTTGAGTCTGCTGCCGACCATCATCGAAGATTCCCTCAACGACCTGCCGATCCCGAAGCGCATGCGCTGGGGCGCGCGCAAGGAAGAATTCGTACGTCCGACCCAGTGGCTGGTCATGCTGTTTGGTGATCAAGTCGTCGACTGCACCATCCTCGCCCAGACGTCCGGTCGTGAATCCCGTGGCCATCGCTTCCATCATCCGGACAGCGTGCGCATTTCGTCCCCAGCCAATTACGCCAGCGACTTGCGCGCGGCCTATGTGCTTGCAGATTTCAACGAGCGTCGTCAGTTGATCAGCAAGCGCGTCGAAGAGCTCGCCACGCAACACCAAGGTACCGCCATCGTGCCGCCAGCACTGCTCGATGAAGTGACTGCGCTGGTCGAGTGGCCAGTGCCGCTGGTGTGCTCGTTCGAGGAGCGTTTCCTTGAAGTACCGCAGGAAGCCCTCATCACCACGATGCAGGACAACCAGAAGTACTTTTGCCTGCTGGATGCCGAAGGCAAGCTGCTGCCGCGCTTCATTACTGTCGCGAACATCGACAGCAAGGACCCTTCCCAGATCGTCCACGGCAATGAGAAGGTTGTTCGCCCCCGTCTGACCGACGCCGAGTTCTTCTTTAAGCAGGACAAGAAGCAGAAGCTGGAGACCTTCAACCAGCGCCTGCAGAATGTGGTGTTCCAAGCGCAGTTGGGCACGGTTTTCGACAAAGCCGAGCGCGTTTCCAAGCTCGCTGCGTTCATCGCGCCACGCATTGGCGGCGATGCCCAGCGCGCCGCACGTGCAGGCTTGCTGTCCAAGTGCGATCTGGCGACCGAAATGGTTGGCGAGTTCCCCGAGATGCAGGGCGTTGCAGGCTACTACTACGCCTTGGCCGACGGCGAACCCGAAGACGTCGCACTGGCGTTGAACGAACAGTACATGCCGCGCGGCGCTGGCGCTGAATTGCCAGGCACGTTGACCGGCGCCGCTGTCGCCATCGCCGACAAGCTCGACACACTCGTGGGTATCTTCGGTATTGGCATGCTGCCGACCGGGAGTAAAGACCCGTACGCCTTGCGTCGGGCCGCGCTCGGCATCCTGCGCATCTTGATCGAGAAGAAGCTGGATCTGGATCTGGTCAAGACCGTGCAGTTCGCCGTCGCTCAGTTCGGTGTGAAGATCAAACCGGCCGGTTTGCCGGAGCAGGTTTTGGAGTTCATCTTCGACCGTCTGCGCGCGCGTTATGAAGACGAAGGCGTAGACGTTTCGGTTTACCTGTCGGTGCGTGCCTTGCAGCCTGCTTCGGCGCTGGACTTCGATCAACGTGTTCAGGCTGTTCAGGCCTTCCGCAAATTGCCTGAAGCGGCAGCACTGGCCGCCGTGAACAAGCGCGTTTCCAATCTGCTGAGCAAAGCGGACGGGAACATCGCCCAGACCGTCGAACCGAAGTACTTCGATAACGCCAACGAATTCTCGCTGTACTCGGCGATTCAGCAAGCAGATCAGGCCGTAGCGCCGATGTCTGCCAGCCGTCAGTACAACGAAGCGCTGACCCGTCTTGCGGCACTTCGCGAGCCTGTGGATGCGTTTTTCGAGGCCGTGATGGTCAATGCGGAAGACGCCAGCGTGCGAGCCAACCGGTACGCCTTGCTTGCCCGTCTGCGCAATCTGTTCCTCGGCGTTGCCGACATCTCGTTGTTGGGCTGACAGCGGAGCGGATGCCAATGAAGTTGCTGATTCTCGATCGGGACGGGGTGATCAACCAGGACTCCGACGCCTACATCAAGTCGGTGGAGGAATGGGTTCCGATCCCTGGCTCAATCGAGGCCATTGCGCAACTGACCAAAGCAGGCTGGACGGTGGCAGTGGCTACCAACCAGTCCGGCATCGCTCGCGGTTACTACGATCTCGCAACGCTCGATGCCATGCACGCACGCCTGCGTGAACTCGTGGCGGAGGAGGGTGGCGAGGTCGGACTGGTCGTTTATTGCCCCCACGGCCCGGACGCCAACTGCGACTGCCGGAAGCCAAAACCGGGAATGCTGAAGGTCATTGCCCGCCATTACGCCGTCGATTTACGCGGCGTGTGGTTTGTGGGCGACAGCAAGGGTGACCTGGAGGCGGCGGTGGCCGTCGACTCACAACCTGTTCTGGTCTTGACCGGTAAAGGTCGGAAGACGCGAAGCGGTGCATTGCCCGCAGGCACGTTGGTTTTCGATGATCTGGCGGCGGTTGCCGCAGAACTAATCCACAACAGCGCCCCGTTGAACGGCTAACGGCTATTCAACGGCTCGCTCAATTCGGGCAATTGCCCCGTAACGGTAAAAGCAGCTATGTCGATTGTGCAGGCCATCAGGATTTTCTTCTTTTACCTGCTGCTGGGCACTACCGCCCTGCTGTGGTGCTCGCTGAGTTTCTTTATTGCGCCTTTCCTGCCGTTCCGTCTTCGTTATCGCTTCATCAACGTGTACTGGTGCCGCTGCGCCTTGTGGCTGACCCGCGTTTTCCTCAACATCAAAGTCAACGTCACCGGCCAGGAAAATATTCCCGACACACCGTGTGTGATCGTCTCCAACCACCAGAGCACGTGGGAAACTTTTTTTCTCTCGGCCCACTTTCAGCCTTTGAGCCAAGTGCTCAAGCGGGAGCTGTTGTACGTGCCATTCTTTGGCTGGGCCATGGCGATGCTGCGTCCTATCGCCATCGATCGCAACAACCCCAAAGCAGCCCTTAAAGTTGTGGCAAAGAAAGGCGACGAGTTGCTAAAAGACCGGGTCTGGGTGCTGATCTTCCCTGAAGGCACACGCGTACCCTACGGCCAGATCGGAAAGTTCTCGCGCAGCGGATCGGCACTGGCGGTTAACGCGGACTTGCCCGTCCTGCCCATCTCCCACAATGCCGGCCGCTATTGGCCTAAAGAGGGCTGGGGTAAAAAGCCGGGCACCATCGAAGTAGTGATTGGCAAACCGATGTACCCAGAGGGCACTGGCCCTCGCGCAATCGCTGCGCTTAACGATCGAGTGTCAGCGTGGAACGAACAAACCCAGCGCGACTTGGGATCGCCCGCAATACCCGCACCCGCACCCGAGAAAACACCGGCGTGAATTGTGGATAACCTGTGCACGAATAAATCAGAATTTGAAGAATTCGCTGCTAACTCGTTAATTTAAATGCTTATTTCTTCAGGCGCTTAAAACGGCAAAACGTGCATAAGTTTTTTCTCAACGTCTGCCGATGACCCGAAAAGACCGGTCTTGAGCCTGTGCGGCCAAGACCGATCTGTGAATCAAGCCGTTCTGGCCGGTGCTGACATTCGCAGATTGCAGAGCGCCCCTAGCCCCACCAATACAATCCCCCCACACGCCGCTGCGACAAATCCCATGGCGGGGGAAACGCTGTCGATCGCGAATCCCACAATCGGCGCGGACAGCGTCTGCCCTATTCGGTACGCCGAATCGTGTAACCCCATTACTTCACCTCTCACGCTGGAAGGTGCCAATTTGGCGACGGCTTCCGAGCCTGCGGCCAGCGTCGGTGTGCACAGCAAATTGGTGGGCAACAGCGCAAGCATCAGCCACCACCAGACGTCATCAAAAAACACCACGGGCAGCAGCAGCAGGCTCATTGCCAAGGCAAGTTTCATCTGCGACCACGACCTGTGAACAATCCCATGCACGTACCCACCCACAATGGAGGCAATAGACATGGCTGCGATGACATACCCCGTAAAGGCAAGTTGATCGCTGGCGCGCAGCACGGCGATCAGTGCCAGCTCGGTGCCATACAACACGAACAACGCACCCGCACTGACGAACATTACCGCCAGCAAACGGCCGCTCATCCAGGTGCGGAGTTTGGGACGTACGCGATCCGGATTTGCAGCGACTTCGTCCACATTGCGCGTCGGCCAGTTCAACACATAGAGCACGACATAGGAGAGCGCGCGCCAGAGGCCAATGCCCGCCAGAGTGGCAGTCGCCGAATAGGTAGTGATCAACAGGATGCCAGTGGCGGGCCCGATGACGAAGGAAAGCTCCATGAGCATCATGTTGAGCGAGTAGGCAGGCCGGCGCTGATCCTCCGGTACCAGACTGGCAACGAACTGCCTGGCAAGCGAACCCGTCGGCACCGTAAATAGACCGGCTACAAAAGCCAGAAGGACATACAGCCAGTAGCTCACCATCGGCAGCAGGATCCAGGCGAGGGTCGACAGCGTCCCGCATACCGCCACCACCGGGCGTAGGCCGTGACGGTCAATCATCCGGCCGAGGAGGGGAGAGCCAACGGCAAAACCCAAGGCGGTCGAGGTCCCCACTACGCCCGCATCAAAATAGCTGCCGCCCATTTCATTGAGCACATGCAGGCTCAACGTGAGCCCCATAATAGTCAGCGGCAGCCCCGCAACGAACATAAAGAACGTGGCAGGCAGCACTCGAGGGATGGCCAGCACTTTCTGGTATTTGCGAATCGACATAAGACTGAGGCTCCTTGGTCGTACATCTGTCCTGATGCAACGTTTTAATCGGAGGGAGTCCAGGTTTTTACCGCTGTCATTCGCCGTTCAAGGCGCAACGACACTGACCTGCCTAATAAAATCTATCGTTCGAGTTTCAGGGCCAAATTATTGGCTGACAGGGCATGCAGGTAATCCGCATCCCGATTAGAGATGCCAATTAGACGTGCATCATCCCCAGTGTATCGTTCAGGCTCACAACCATTTCCAACCCTCTCGATATCGCGCGTCCCCGACGGCGTGAGCGTCACAGCGGTGAATGGATCGAACCGACATGACCCTGATCTCGCGCGGAGGCTGTATGAATACGTTGGGTGACCTGGCGTCCAGAAGAAACAACAACTTCAACCTGATCAGAATGCTGGCCGCTACGGCGGTACTGATCTCCCACAGTTACCCTCTTGCACTCGGCCGTGAAGCGATCGAGCCGCTCTCGAAGTGGATTGGTCTGTCTCTGGGTGAACTGGCGGTAATCACATTCTTCTGCGTCTCCGGCTTTTTTATCTCCCTGAGTCGCGATCGCGCGGCCAGCACGATGGACTTTTTCATCGCTCGATTTCTGCGCATCTATCCTGGGCTAACACTTGTGCTGCTGCTCAGCGTGTTTCTGATCGGACCCTTGTTTACGACAGTGAGTCCTTCGGAATATTTCAGCTCAGGTGAAACGTATGGTTATCTGACCCATAACCTGACGCTCTTTAGCATGAAATTCCAGCTGCCTGCCGTGTTCGAGAACAACCCTTGGCCCGGCATCAACGGGTCGCTGTGGACGCTCTTTTACGAGGTCACGCTCTACGTACTGGTCGGCGGACTTGGCGCATTCGCGTTCTACAGTGAGGGACGCAAATTCGCGGGCTTTCTAATGATTTACGCTGCGCTGTATGTCGCCTTCAAAGCCTTGATGCTGAACACCACGCTGCTCGTAGATTTCCACCGTGCCGAGTTCTTCTTCACGTGGAGTTTGCCGTTTGTGCTGGGTATGTCGTTCTACCGATATCGCGACAATATCCCGCATCGATTTATTGGCTTCCTGCCTTTCGCCGCGTTAGCCGTCTGCACCTGGCGCACGCCGTATTTCTTTGAGTCCTTTGTGCTGGCCTGGGCGTATTTGATTTTCTACCTCGGGTTTGCCACTCGCCCCGTGATCGACCGTTACAACCAGCTGGGTGATTACTCGTACGGCGTTTATATCTATGCATTCCCGATCCAGGAAATCCTGGCCCATCTGTTCAAAGGTATTGGGCCCGTCAGCATGATGCTGCTCGCGTTCCCGCTTGTGTTAATGGCAGCCATATTCTCTTGGCACCTTATCGAGAAGCCGGCCATGGCGTGGCGCCATGGGGTTGCCGGGGTTTTTAGCGGTGGCCTGGACAGCTTGAAAACCCGTTGGATCAGAGCAGGGAAGGGTACCGCATGAAGACCTGCGCATTGGGGAAGGACCTAAACGCATACGGCATAGGTTCTACAGGGAGTTTGCGATGAAAAGATTCCAGGTGCTGGACGGCTTCCGGGGTATCTGCGCGCTAAGCGTTGCGGTTTATCACATGCACATTCCACAGAGTTTCGGTGAATGGGCGTTCTTTAGAAATGCTCATTACATGGTTAGCTTTTTCTTCGTCCTAAGCGGCTTTGTCATGGTTCACACCTACGGCCAGCGTCTGGCAACGACGGACCAGTTCAGGCAGTTTTTCATCACTCGCACCTTTCGACTGTACCCCTTGCACGTCTTTGTACTTCTGCTCGCCATCGCGTTGGAGGTTATGAAGCTGGGCGCGGAGCACGCCGGCATAGCGTTCAATCAGCCCAGCTTCACCGGACAGCGTGCGCCTGAGGAAATCATTCCCAACCTGCTGCTGTTGCAATCCTGGTGGCCGGGATTCAATCCGCAGTCCTTCAACTTTCCGGCATGGAGTATCAGTGTCGAGTACTACCTCTACATGATCTTCGCGGGAATACTCGTGTGTACTCCGCGCTTTGCCACGCTGATATTTCTGGTTATCACTCTGACGGCTACGGCTTGCCTCTCCCTGGGACTTGCCTTCCTGATGGAGCCCGCCTTGCAAGGCCTGTCCTGTTTCTTCGCAGGCGTGATGACCTACCAGATCTATCAGGTCATCCATCACAAGAGCATTCCGCGCTGGCTGCACACAGCGTTGGAAGTGGTCGGGATCTGCCTGACAGTGAACTTGCTGGTGAGTAACGCCGATCACAAACAGATCATTCTGATGTTGAGCTTCTGCGCGCTGATGCTGATTTTCTCGTTTGAGGGAGGCGTCATCTCCACCCTGTTGAAGGCTGGCCCCTTTGAAAAACTGGGCACGCTTTCCTACTCGATCTACATGACCCATGCGATGGTGCTATTCGCCTTTACACTCGCCATGCTGCTGGTGGGGAAAATCACCGGCCACGCTATCGTCACCTACGCCGGTGCTTCGCCAGGTCCGATGCTTTCTTTCAACAACCCAGTGGCTGATAACTTCCTGCTGCTTGGCTTATTGATCATCATCGTGGGCATATCTGCGGTCAGCCACCGCTTCATTGAACTGCGAGGTATTGAATGGGGCAAACGCTTGAGCAGGCGAGGGCGGATCACGTCGGCAATCAATCCAATCAAAACCGTTAGCTGAATCCCCAAACGAAACAGCCCCAATGATTCGCATCATTGGGGCTGTTTCGTTAGCGGCGGAACCTTAGAAATCCAGGTTCGACACCGCCAGTGCGTTGGCTTCGATGAAGTCGCGGCGCGGTTCTACTGCATCACCCATCAAGGTGTTGAAAATCTGATCAGCGCCGATGGCGTCTTCGATCGTCACCTTGAGCATGCGTCGGACACTTGGGTCCATCGTGGTTTCCCACAATTGGTCGGGGTTCATCTCACCGAGCCCCTTATAGCGCTGAATCGTGTGACGCTTGGTGCTTTCTGCCATCAACCAGGCCAGTGCTTCCTTGAACTCCGTCACAGCTTTTTTGCGTTCGCCACGTTGAACGTAAGCGCCTTCTTCCAGCAGCGTGCTGATCTGAGCACCTAGCGCTGTGACTGTCTTGTAGTCGTTGCTGCCGAAGAAATCGCGGTTGAACGTCACGTAGTTGGACAACCCATGGGAGATCAGTTCGACCTCTGGCAGCCATACGTTACGCTCGCGGTCTTCACGCAAGCTGGCCTTGTAGACCAAGCCGGATTTCTCACCCACTCGCAGGCGTTCATCAAACTTCGCCAGCCACTCTTGCATGGCGGCATGATCAGACAGCTGCTCCATTGGCACAGCTGGCAGGTAGACGAAGTGCTCGGTCAGCTCTTGCGGGTACAGACGGGAGAGACGCTTCAGGGTCTTCATGACCATGCGGAAGTCGTGAACCAGTTTCTCCAGCGCTGCACCAGAAATGCCAGGCGCCGATTCGTTCAGGTGCAGGCTTGCATCCTCAAGAGCCGACTGAGTCATGTACTCTTCCATGGCATCGTCGTCTTTGATGTACTGCTCTTGCTTACCCTTCTTCACCTTGTACAGCGGCGGCTGGGCAATGTAGATGTAGCCACGCTCTACCAATTCCGGCAGTTGACGGAAGAAGAATGTCAGCAACAGTGTACGGATGTGCGAACCGTCGACGTCAGCATCGGTCATGATGATGATGTTGTGATAGCGCAGTTTTTCGATGTTGTACTCGTCACGGCCAATACCGCAGCCCAGTGCCGTGATCAACGTACCCACTTCCTGGGACGAGATCATCTTGTCGAAGCGAGCCTTTTCCACGTTCAGGATCTTGCCCTTCAGTGGCAGGATGGCCTGAGTCTTACGGTTACGTCCCTGCTTGGCGGAACCGCCAGCAGAGTCACCTTCCACAAGATACAGCTCGGAAAGGGCAGGGTCCTTTTCCTGGCAGTCAGCCAGCTTGCCGGGCAGGCCTGCGATATCCAGCGCACCTTTGCGGCGAGTCATCTCACGGGCTTTACGCGCGGCTTCACGAGCACGTGCCGCATCGATCATCTTGCCGACAACGGCTTTGGCTTCGTTTGGGTTCTCGAGCAGGAAGTCAGAAAAGTACTTGCCCATTTCCTGCTCAACCGCGGTCTTCACTTCTGAAGACACCAGCTTGTCTTTCGTCTGCGAGCTGAACTTCGGATCAGGAACCTTGACGGAGATGATCGCTGTCAGGCCTTCACGCGCATCGTCACCGGTGGTGGCGACCTTGTGCTTCTTCGCCAAACCTTCCTGCTCAATGTAGTTGTTCAGGTTACGCGTCAGGGCAGAGCGGAAGCCGACGAGGTGGGTACCACCGTCGCGCTGCGGAATGTTGTTGGTGAAGCACAGCAGGTTTTCATTGAAGCTGTCATTCCACTGCAGGGCAATCTCAACGCCGATGCCATCCTCACGCTGGATGTTGAAGTGGAAGACCTGATTCACAGGTGTCTTGTTGGTGTTCAAGTATTCAACGAACGCCCGCAGACCGCCTTCATATTTGAACAGCTCTTCCTTGCCGCTGCGCTCGTCCTTAAGAACGATACCCACACCGGAGTTGAGGAACGACAACTCGCGAATGCGCTTGGCGAGGATGTCCCAGCTGAAGTGAATATTCTTGAAGGTTTCGGAGGAGGGCTTGAAGTGGATCTCTGTACCCGTGGTGTCACTTTCACCAACGATCTGCATTGGCTCTTGTGGAACACCATGAACGTACGTCTGTTCCCACACTTTACCGCTGCGGCGAACAGTGAGGTTTAAAACCTCGGAAAGTGCGTTGACGACCGAAACGCCCACACCGTGCAGACCGCCTGACACCTTGTAGGAGTTGTCGTCGAACTTACCGCCAGCGTGCAATACAGTCATGATGACTTCGGCCGCTGAAACGCCTTCTTCTTTATGCACGTCAACCGGAATGCCACGACCGTTGTCACGAACAGTGATCGATTCGTCCGGGTGAATGATGATACTGATGTCGTCACAGTGACCGGCCAACGCCTCGTCGATCGAGTTGTCCACAACCTCAAACACCATATGGTGGAGGCCGCTGCCATCGTCTGTGTCGCCGATATACATACCAGGACGCTTGCGTACGGCATCGAGCCCTTTCAGCACTTTGATGCTGGTCGAGTCGTACGTTTGGTTTTCGCTCATGCCTTCACTCCCGGTGGTCGTGGGTCTGGGTAATATTGCCGTGTTCCACGTGGAACAAAGCAACTGGCGTTTCCATCAGCCAGCCTTCCCTCAACAATTCATGATCTACGCAGGTGATAAACACCTGGCAGCGTAATTCTTCCAGCAGGCGACATAGCGCACCGCGGTGATTCTCATCGAGTTCCGATGGAAGATCGTCGACGAGATAAATGCATTGGCCCCGACGGGCCGCACTGACTAGATGTCCTTGAGCAATACGAAGGGCACAGACCACGAGCTTCTGTTGCCCGCGGGAAAGGATATCCGCCGCGTTGTGCCCGCCAAGTCGCAAGCGCAAATCTGCACGTTGCGGCCCCGCTTGCGTGTGACCCATTTGCTGGTCACGGTAGAGGGACGCTGACAGAACGTCACTCAGGTTTTTCTCTTTGTCCCATCCTCGATAGTAACTAAGCGTCAGCCCATCGATCTGAACAAGCTCACTCAGTGTCTGCTCGAACACAGGCTTCAGGGCTTTGATATAAGCGCGCCGAAACTCGTCGATTTCATCGCTCGCAAGACACAGTTCACGGTCCCATGCGGCCTGCGAAGCGGCGTCAAGTGTACCATGGCGAAGCCACGAGTTCCGCTGCCTGAGGGCCTTCTGAAGCCGCTGCCACGTCGACATGAAACGAGGTTCCACGTGGAACACTCCCCAATCCAGAAACTGACGACGGATCTTCGGCGCACCCTCAAGGAGTCGAAAACTGTCCGGGTTGATCAGCTGGAGCGGTAACGTCTCGGCGAGTTGCGCGGCGCTCTTTGCGTTCTGCCCATCAATACGGATCTGGAAGTCTCCCTGACGCTCTCGGGAAACACCCAGACTGCTGTGGCCACCTTCAGCAAGTTCAACCTGGCCGAAGACCGTGCACGCAGGTTGCTCGTATTGAATAACTGGCTGCAATCGCGCGCTACGAAAAGAGCGCGCCAAGCCAAGGAGATGGATAGCTTCCAGCACACTGGTTTTGCCGCTGCCGTTGGCGCCGTAGAGGATGTTGATGCGGGGAGATGGGGAGAAGGTCACCGGGTGCAGATTGCGCACTCCGGTGACCGAGACGCGGCTAAGAGACATCGATCAACTGCTGTTACAGGCGCATCGGCATAACGACATAGGCCGAGTCGTCGTTGCCTGACTCCTGCACCAAAGCGCTGCTGTTCGAGTCCGAAAGAATCAGACGGACTTGCTCCGTGGTCATGACACCCAGGACGTCGAGCAGGTAGCTCACGTTAAATCCGATCTCAAGAGAGCTGCCGTTGTAGTCGACGCTGATTTCTTCCTCGGCTTCTTCCTGCTCCGGGTTGTTCGCTTGAATCTTCAACTGGCCGTTGGCCAACTGAAGGCGGATACCCCGATATTTTTCGTTGGAGAGAATTGCCGTACGGCTGAACGCCTCGCGCAGTGCCTGACGATCACCGACGACTAGCTTGTCACCGCCCTTGGGCAGCACTCGCTCGTAGTCAGGGAATTTGCCATCGACAAGCTTGGATGTGAATGTGAACTCACCCGTGGTCGCGCGAATGTGATGCTGACCCAGCACGATGCTGACCAGACCGTCTTGCTCAGTGAGCAGTCGCGCGAGTTCGAGGATGCCCTTACGCGGCACGATCACCTGGTGGCGGTCAGCTTGCTCGATCTCTGCAGCCATGGAACACATCGCAAGACGATGCCCATCGGTAGCGACCGCGCGGAGAATGCCCGACTGGACCTCAAGCAGCATGCCGTTGAGGTAGTAGCGGACGTCCTGCTGGGCCATGGCAAAGCTGGTGCGCTCGATCAAGCGGCGCAGCTTGCTTTGAATAAGGCTGAACGTAAGCGAACCCGGACCTTCTTCCACAGTAGGGAAGTCATTGGCAGGCAAGGTAGAAAGCGTAAAGCGGCTGCGACCCGCTTTGACAATCAGCTTTTGCTCGTCGAGCTTGATGTCAATCAGCGCGTCATTGGGAATGCTTTTGCAGATGTCCATCAGCTTGCGCGCGGGGACGGTGATTTCGCCGGGCTCAGCAGGCTCTTCCAACTGCACACGGCCGACCAGCTCGACTTCGAGGTCGGTACCGGTCAAAGACAACTGCTGGCCCTCAACGACCAAGAGTACGTTCGAAAGAACCGGCAAGGTCTGACGGCGTTCGACAACGCCCGCGACCAGTTGCAGGGGTTTCAACAGGGCTTCGCGTTGAATGGTGAAATGCATGGTCTAGTCCCTTGCCTTGATAAGCTGCGTCAGCGTCACGTTGTCAATGTCCGCAGCAGGTTCTTGTAGTCCTCGCGGATGTCCGCATCGGATTCTTTCAATTCGTTGATCTTCCGGCACGCGTGCAACACCGTTGTGTGGTCACGGCCGCCAAACACATCGCCGATTTCCGGAAGACTGTGGTTGGTCAGTTCCTTGGACAAAGCCATCGCTACTTGCCGCGGTCTTGCGACAGACCTCGATCGGCGTTTGGACAGCAAGTCGGAGATCTTGATCTTGTAGTACTCGGCGACGGTCCGCTGAATGTTATCCACACTCACCAGCTTGTCTTGCAATGCGAGCAAGTCCTTCAAGGATTCACGGATCAGTTCAATGGTGATGTCTCGGCCCATGAAGTGCGAGTGAGCGATGACACGCTTCAGCGCACCCTCAAGCTCACGCACGTTAGACCGGATGCGCTGAGCAATGAAGAACGCGGCGTCATGAGGGAGATCGACTTTCGCCTGATCTGCCTTCTTCATCAAAATCGCCACCCGCGTTTCCAGCTCCGGAGGCTCGACCGCTACTGTCAGGCCCCAACCGAAACGTGACTTCAGGCGCTCTTCCAGGCCTTCGATCTCTTTAGGGTAGCGGTCACTCGTGAGAATAACCTGCTGCCCCCCCTCCAAAAGCGCGTTGAAGGTGTGGAAAAACTCTTCCTGGGACCGCTCTTTGCGTGCAAAAAATTGAATGTCATCAATCAGTAGCGCATCGACTGAGCGATAGAAGCGCTTGAACTCATTGATTGCGTTGAGCTGAAGCGCCTTGACCATATCCGCCACAAAACGCTCGGAGTGCAAATACACAACCTTGGCATTAGGGTTCTTCTTGAGCAAGTGGTTACCCACAGCATGCATCAAGTGAGTTTTACCCAAGCCCACGCCGCCATACAGGAAGAGCGGGTTGTAACCGTGTTTGGGATTGTCCGCTACCTGCCAGGCGGCTGCTCGCGCCAGCTGGTTGGATTTACCTTCAACAAAGTTTTCGAACGTGAAGGTCCTGTTCAGATAGCTGGTGTGCTTCAGCGCGCCCTCAACCTGAACATTACGCTGCTCGGCGCGAGCAGGAGCTTGCTGGGAACTGGCGCCTGCCATTGGATCGAAGCTCGCCCGGGAAGGCTCGTCCTCGACATTCAAGGAGGTCTGAATCGTCGGAGCAGGTGTTGCGATGGACTGCGGCGCCGGTGAGGCCACCGGCGCATCGTTGTTGGTAGCGATCTGAGCGGCCTGAGATGCGGCAGCAGCTGCAGCGAGCGGTGCGTTCGGGGCTGCACGTGGCGCTGAACTACGCTTGCTGCCTATTAATAAGGAAAGCGCCGGCGCGACTCCCTGACCGTGCTCGCCCAGCAGCTCGAGCAATCGACCCAGGTACTTCTCATTGACCCAGTCCAGCACAAATCGGTTGGGTGCATACACGCGCAATTCGTCGCCTTCGGCTTCAACCTGTAACGGGCGGATCCAGGTGTTGAATTGCTGGGCAGGCAGCTCATCGCGCAAGAGCTCAACGCATTGCTGCCAAAGTTCCACTGACAC